>NZ_BHZC01000001.1 GCF_003865135.1 Streptomyces chrestomyceticus JCM 4735
CGTGCTGCTCGACCCCGGGATGCAGGAACGGATCTGGGACGATCACGGGCGCGGCGGACCGGTACGCCCCTTCCGGCCGGACGGGGCGTTCTTCCGCGAACTCGCAGTACTGCTGGAGCGGCCCTGGCTGGCCGACTGTGAACAGGCTGCGCGGCGTGGGCTGGTGCTGGAAGGCCCACTGCATGCCGGGCCGCTGCTGGACTGCATGGGCGCGTTCACCCGTGTCCGGCGCGGACAGCAGCACCCCAACGGGTACGGGCTGGATCCGTGGTGGCTGCGCGCGGAGCACCGCCCCGCCTCGGCCCGGGTTCAACTGCGCGCCCTGGCCGAACGAGTTGCGGCCGCACGCCGCGCCGGTGAGGACCGCGCTGCCCGGCCCGGTGGCGGTACGTTTGCGGCCCGTCGGCTGTTCCGCGACCGGTACGGACGCGCCACCACTGCGTACTACCGCGCCCGGTGACCGTACTGGTCCCGGCGCGGCTGGCGGAGCGGGCTCTCACTGCCCCTTCGGCGGAGCCGCAGCCGGCACAGCGACGGCACGGCCCGCGGCATGGACCACGCGTTCATACTCCTCGTCGCCCAGGAGGATCGGCAGGCCGAGCATGGTGGCCCAGCAACTTTGACCTCTTCGGGCGCGTCGTCGCCGTGCCGCCGGTACAGCGCCCTTCCCCCGGGTAACCGGGGTGAAGATCACGCGGCCGGATGCGCGCCCGGTCGGCGACATCATCGGCGGGGCAAGGCGAGGCGCTTCGCGCGGTGGAGGTTGGCTGATTTCGGCGGTTCGCGCGTGTGGGCGCGCTTGACTGGAGCGCATGATCGACGAGCATCACCCGCCGGCCGCCGGCAGCACTGCCTTGCCCGCATCGCCATGGCAGAGCGCGGGAGCGCAAGGTGGTGCACAGGCCGCACAGGTATCCGGTCCGGCAGACGGAGGATGCGACCAATCGCCGCTCATGGCGGTCCGAAAGCCGGCTGGCGCATCCGGGGACTCCGCCGGGCTGCCGGGCGAGCTGCCGGAAGATGCTGAGACGACCGCGGATTTACCGGTCGGGATCGGCGACCGGCTGGAAGCTCGGTTCGTCGACCAGGCGGGAACCGAGCAGCGGACGTTGTGGCCGGACGCCGCGCGCGGTGTCTGCTTGGAGGAGTGCGGTCCGGTGCGCCGGTTCCCGGTGCGGCACGGCAAGCGGATGGCGCCGGGGTGGTGGTGGTCGGCGACCAATGGCCGGCTGGTGCACTACGCGTCCGGCGTCATGCGGACCCAGGTGATGCTGCTGGACTGGGATCCTTCGATCGTGGCCATTGCGTGCCGCCCGGTGGAACTCACCTGGCGTGAGCGTGACGGAACCTGGGTGCGGCACGCACCGCACCTGATGGCCCGGCTCGCGGACGGCAGGGGTCTGCTGGCGGACTGCGCCGGGCACGGCGATATCTCGCCGCGCCTGGCCTGTCGGGCGGCGGTTACGGAGGCCGCGGCCGCGGCGGTCGGATGGCGCTACCAGGTCCTGCGGCCCCCGGATCCGGTTCTGGCAGCCAATCTGCGCTGGCTGGCCGGGTACCGGCACCCCCGCTATAGGGGCGGCGAACTTGCCGTACGCGCAGCTGAGGTCTTCCGGCGGCCACGCCCGCTGATCGAGGGGGTACGAGAACTCGGCGACCCGGTTCAGGTCTTCCCGGTGGTCTTCCACGCGCTGTGGCGCGGCGACTTGTCGGCCCGGCTGGAGAAGCCGCTGCACGAGCGGGTGAACGTGACGGCGGCCCCCCAGGGGCGGAGGCAGAGGTGAGCGGCACGGTGCTGGAGCCCGGAACACAGGTGCGTTTCGCGAAGCGGACCTGGACGGTGGTCATGCTGGAAGGGGCATGCGTACGGCTGGTCGACGCGGACAACTCCGTGGCTATGGTGCTTGCGAACTTCCTGTTCGCCGACCCCGACTTTGAAGTGGTGGGCGCCCCGCAGCGCGGCGTGCCGCCGTTCGGGCTCCTGGAGGAACTGCCGGAGCAGGTGCGCGAGCGTGCGTACGCCTGGGAGCGGCATGTGCGTGAGGTCGAGACCGGATACCCCGTCCCGGGACAGGACCAGGTGCCGCGGGCCGAGTTCGATCCGGCCATGCGCACCATGGCGGAGCGGGAGGAGGCCAAGGCCGCCGAGCTGACGGCGGCCGGGCAGCCGGCCAGTGCGGTGACGGTGCGGCGGATGCGGGCCCGCTACCGGGAGCAGGGCCTGTGGGGGCTGGTGGACGGCCGGGCTGCCCGGCGGCGCTCGCCGGTGGGGCGCGCGGACGAGCGGGTGGTCGCCGCGATCGAGCAGGCACTTGATGCGCAGCGGGAGCGGTCGACCGGGACGCTGAGCCGGCTGCGGCGTGCGGTCGGCTGGATTCTGGAGGATACGCATGGCGCGGGGGCGGTGAAGGTGCCGCCTGCCTCGACGTTCAACCGGCTGGTCCACGCCCTCGCAGACCGTCAGGGGCTGCTGGGAACCGCGGCGCAGCGGCGCCGTCATTCCTCACGGCCGGCTCCGCCGTTCACCCCGACGGTGGCGTTGCGGCCCGGTGAGCTGGTGATGCTGGACAGCACCCCTTTGGACGTGATGGTGGTCCTGGCCGACGGGGTGGTGGGTAAGGCCGAGCTGACGATCGCGCTGGACGTGGCGACGCGCAGTATCTGTGCGACCGTTCTGCGGCCGATGGGCACAGGGTCGGTGGACGCGGCGATTCTGCTGGCGCAGATGGTGACGCCCATGCGGATGCGCCCGGGATGGGAAGAGGCGCTGGCGATGTCCCGGTCGGCCATCCCCTACGAGCGGCTGGTGTCCCTGGACGCGCGGCTGGAGGGGGCGGCAGCCCGTCCAGTAATCAGCCCGGAGACGGTGGTCGTCGACCAGGGCCGGGTGTTCGTCTCCGCCTCGTTCGTCGCGGCGTGCGACAGCCTGGGGGTGTCGGTGCAGCCGGCGCCGCCGGCCAACGGCCCGGCCAAGGGACATGTCGAGAGAATGTTCCTCACCATCGGCGACCGGTTCTCCCAGTACGTGGCCGGTTACACCGGATCCGACGTCACTCAGCGCGGCTCTCACGTCGAGGACGAGGCGTGCTGGACGCTTCCCCAGATCCAGGACCTGCTGGACGAGTGGCTGATCGCGGACTGGCAGCACCGCCCGCACGCATCTCTGCGCCATCCGCTGGCCCCCAAGCTCGCGGTGTCGCCGAACGAGATGTGGGCCGCGCTGGTCGGCGTGACCGGCTATGTCCCGGTGCTGCTCAGCGAAGAAGACTACGTCGAGCTCATGCCGGTCAAGCGGCTGGGCATCAACGACTACGGCATCCGCTTCGACTACCGCACCTACGACCACGAGGTCCTCAACCCGCACCGCGGGCGCAGGTCGACGGCCCCGGACGGGATGTGGGAGGTGCACCACAACCCTTATGACCCCCAGCAGATCTGGGTGCGGCTGCCTGGCGGCTGGGAGGAGGTGCCCTGGATCCACAAGGAGCGGGTAAGCCTGCCCTTCACCGACTTCACCTGGCGGCACATCCGCGCGACCGTCGAGCGCCGCGGCGACCGCGACGAGCACGAGCAACAGCTCGCCCAGGCCTTGGACCGCCTCCTGCGGCGGGCCGGCAACGGGGAAGGCACCCGCCGCGAGCGGACCGTCGCGGCACGCGCCAGCGCCGCAGCCTCCCTCGCCGGGCCCGCCCCAAACCAGCAAGAGCCGCCCGACCCCCTCACCGCCCCGACCCTCTCCTACGGCCTGGTCGGCGCCTTCACCCCAGCAAGCCCGGATGAGCCCGACGACGAAGAGTTCGAGGACGGCTGGGACGAGGACGAAGACCCGCTCGGCACATCAGACGATGCCGGCGGCGGCCCCGCCGGAGACGAACAGCCATCCGGGCGGGCCGCAGTCCCCCGCCCGTCACGGATCTACGATGCCCGCCAGGAGGCAACCCAGTGGTAGCAGTCCCCGAAGCCGGTCCCGTCCCGGACGAGGAGCAGCAGATGGCGGCCTATGCGCCACCGACCACGCGGGAGGGCTGGCAGCAGTTCGTCGGCACTCCCCCGCTGCAGCCCCCGCCAGACGCCGGCGAGGACTGGTCGCTTGAGGAACGCCTGGACTACCACTCCCGGTTTGTCGTCCTGACCACCCCGGCCATGGAACGCATCTCACTGTCGGTTCGGCGACTGATGCTCCTCAACCGCCGCCAGCAGGGCACCGCGCGCCGCGGACTGATCGTGTCCGGGCCACCCACCACCGGCAAGACCACCACCCTGCTGGAGATGGGCCGCACCTTCGAGCTCGCCGAGCAGCGCCGCCACCCCGGCCGCGCCGACCGGCTGCCCGTGGTGTTCCTGGCGGTGCCGCCCGCCTCCACTCCCAAGATGCTGGTATCGGAGTTCGCCCGGTTCCTCGGTATCCCCATCGCGGTCCGGATGAACCAGGCGCAGATCACCGACGCCGTCTGCCACCTTTTGTGCCAGCTGGGCACCGCGCTGGTCCTCGTCGACGACGTCCACCTGCTCGACACCCGCACCCGGGCCGGCTCGGAGACCTCCGACCAGATGAAGCACCTAGGCGAGAGGATTCCGGCGACCTTCGTCTACGCAGGCGTCGACGTCGAGGCATCCCCCCTGCTCAACGGGCCGCGCGGCGCACAGTTGGCAGGCCGCTTCACCCTGGTCCGCAACACCGCCCTGTCCCGCGGCACCGCCGAACAGCGCGCCATCTGGCTGGACCTGGTCACCGACATGGAAAACGCCCTGCACCTGCGCCACCACACCCAAGGCACTCTGGCCCGGCACGCCGACTACCTCCACCAGCGCACCGGCGGAGTCATGGGAAGCCTCTCCCACCTCATCCGTGAAGCCGCCCTCACCGCCCTCCTCGACGGCAGCGAAAAGATCACCAAACGGCTCCTGGCCGGCATCCAGCTCGACATCCGCGCGGAGCAGCAAGCCCGCCCGCCCCGAAAACGCCTCCCGCGCCCCCGCAACAACGGCACTGGATCCTGACGAGGCGGACCAGCGGTGAAGAAGACCACCAGCCCTCTAATGGAACCTGCCGTCAGGGATTATTCGCAGCCACCACAGCGCGAGCAGAACGAACTATCCCTGCACAGTCCGCCTTTGGGCGCGGTGCGTGTCGCTCCACTGAACGGCGAGACGACGCTGTCGTTCATGAGCAGAGTCGCCTCCCGGTACAAGCTCACGGCCAAAGAACTCATCGGCGCGCTCGTGGACGTGGGGCGGCGGCCCAACCTGTTCACGGTGCGGCCCGACGGCGAAGTGGTCTTCAACGCCGAGGCCCGGGCGGTGGTCGCCGCTTTCTGCCGCATGCCCGAAGAACACCTGCACCGTGCTCTGCCGGCCTGGGGCAGAGACGTCCCTTCGAGCAGGCTCGGGAACAGGCCGGCCGCCTGGGTCCGCACCGCAGCCACGATCCCGCCGACCGGCCCCGGATGCCGGGCGTGCACCGCGACCGCCACACGAGGCCAGGAAGAAGCACGCCGCTACCTGCTGCCGCACGGCCGGGTATGCGTCAAGCACCAGTGCTGGATGATGGAAACACCCGTCGTCGACGGGGCAGCGGCCGTCCCCGGGCAGTTGGACCTGCGGTATGTGCCGCAGAACGGGGCGGCCCAGCGCCGTCATATACGGCTGCTGCGGCGCTCTGCGCACGCCGGCGAAGCGTTCACCATGGCGCAGGCAATCATGGCTTCGTGGTGGGACGAGCCCTGGCTGGAAGAGATCCTCTGGCCCGATCGGCTGCGGCTGATGGCACCCGGCAACGACCTCGCTTGGCGTGCCGCAGCGCGGGATGCGGTGACCTATCCCGAGGCCGTCACGCTGGCCGCGGCTCTCGCCGACCCAGGCCTGCAGCAGCGGCTACTCAATGACGCGGGGCGGCACCAGCCGCACGCGCTCGCCGATGTCCCCAGCCTCGTGGACGAACTGGCTCGGCGCCTTGAGCGGCCATGGCTCGCCGGTCGCCTCAGCGCCATCACGACAGGCCCACTGAACGCCTGGGTACGCGCCTGCGTACGCACCCAGGCCGGGCACAAGCCGAAAACACGCAGCATGTGGCACGTCTCCCCGCCCCACCGGCCCGCACCGATCACCCGGCTCCTGGCCGAAACCCGGCCCGTCGACGAAACGCCCGGAAAAACGGAGTCGGCGAGGGCGCCGGCCCCAGACGTGGCCGAGACCGCCAAGGGGTTCGCGCGCGGCCTGCGCCATGCCCGCACCTACGCCACCGAACACGGCCACCTCTGCATTCCTTACCGGCATGAAAAGGACGGGTTCCAACTCGGCCTGTGGCTGGCCAACCAGCGCGCCGCAGGCCCCCAGCTCTCCCCCGAGCGCAGCCAGGCCCTGGCCGCTCTTGACCCGTGGTGGAATCCTGCGTGGAGCACACTGTGGCAGCGCATCTATCTGCGCGCACGACGGCTGCTGGACCTAGGCACCGACATCAGACCCGAGCAGGGCTTCCCGGGCACCAGCGAGAACCTCGGCACCTGGCTGTACCGGCAGTGCCAGGTCTACAGCAGCCTCCACCCCCAGCAGCGCAGACTACTGGCACAGATCGGCATCAGTGCCGAAGCCGCCCGCCACGCACTGCCGCGGCGTCGCAACCTCGCCGAGGCCCGTGACCAGAGCCTGACCAACGCACGCGCCTACTGGCAGGAGCACGGGCACCTTTGTGCAAGCTCTGCTGATACGTACGCCGGCTTCCCCATCGGCCAATGGCTGACCAACCTCCGCGTACGCGCCCGACGCGGCATTCTCGATCCCGCCCTCACACAGCAGCTGGACGCAATGGATCCGTGGTGGGCACCGCCCTGGCCCTCCGACTGGCAGCGAGCCTGCTACACGGTGACCGAACTCGTCCGCTCCGGCCACCCCCTCGACCCCGAAAGCGTCTTTGCAGCCTTCGACGACGAACTCGGTCAATGGCTATACACCCAATGTGTGTCCTACCCCGGCTTGGCAGTGGAACAGCGCCGACAGCTCGCGGCCGTCGGACTGACTGAGCAGACCGCCCAAACCGCTCGCCCCAACCCCGCCACCCACAGGCCGTCCCTGGAGACCGGTCTCTACTACGCCCGCTCCTACGCGGCACTGCACGGCGACCTCAACGCATCACCCTCCGACCGGCACGAGGGCTTCCCCATCGGAAAGTGGCTGGCCCGCCAAAAGCACCAGGCCGGCCTTCACACCGCCAAGTTCGCCGCGCCCTACCCGGCCGGCCCACTGCTGGCCGCCATCGACCCATGGTGGAACCCACCGTGGAACGGGGACTGGCAGATCAACCACCGCGCCGCCCGCAGACTCGTCGAGAACGGGATCAAACTCCTCCCTGCACAAGGCTTCCCCGGCACCCCCGACTGGACTGGGCAGTGGCTCTACACCCAGTGCGTCACCTACCAGAACCTCCACCCGGGGCAGCAACAAAGGCTCACGCAACTCGGCATCACCACCGCGAACTCCTGCACCGCACAGCCCCGTCGCGTCACCCAGCAAGCATCATTCGACACCGGTCTTGCACACGCCCGCTCCTACGCCGCCCAACACGGACACCTCGCCGTACCCAGAAGCGCGAACCACCACGGCTACCGGCTGGGGACATGGCTCGCCCACCAACGCAAACGGGCCGCCAACGGCCGACTACCCCACCGTCGCGCCGAGGCCCTCGACGTCCTTGACTCATGGTGGAACCCGTCCTGGGGCCTACCATGGCAAATCGCCTACCATGCCGTCAGAAACGAGATCCACGGCCACATTCTGAACGCGGCCGCAGGTTTCCCCGGACTCCCTCCAGCCGCCACCAGATGGCTGCTCACCCAGTGCACCAACTATGGCGACCTCCACCCGGGCCAGCAGGAACTCCTGACCGGACTCGGCATAACGCCCCAGGACGCACACGCCGCCCGCCCCCAGCGAGAAACACGCATGCGCCGCCGAACCGGCACCAACGGGCCGCGCCCCACAACCGTCTCGTCATCCATCGACGGCGGCCTGCCCTACGCCCGCTCATACGCACACACTCACGGCGGACTCGGCACCGCCCACTACACCACCGAACACAACGGATTCCCCCTGGGCTGGTGGCTATACGAGCAGCGCAAACGCGCCGTCGCCCACCTACGCCGCACCGGCCGGCCCTGGCCCCACGACACACAGCTCACCGCACTCGACCCGTGGTGGAACCCACCCTGGCGGGCCTCCTGGAACCACAGCTACCACCAAGCCCACACCCACCACACCGCCGGCCGCCCATTCCCTGGCACCACGACCAAGTGGATCCGCACCCAGCAACGCACCTGGAATCAGCTCCACCCCCACCAACAACACCTCCTGACCACCCTCGGCATCCACGGACCCACACCCCTGATCAGCTACAACAGCCGCCCAACGAAACTGACCGGCCAACCAATAGAACTGACCAACGGACCTACGGCCACCCTGAAGCAGGAAACCCACAGCTCACAGACCCCGCCCAGCCCCAGCCCGCAAGCAACGTCAAGCCCCTCGCCAACGCAGAGCACACCGCCAGCCCCAACCAGCCAACTGATCAGCCCAGCTCAACACCCCGAACACTGATCAGATGGAACGAGCCACGACACGCGACCCCTCCCCCGTTCTCGGGGAGTCGGAGGAGGCGCGGCGGGGCCGGCGTCTGGCGCTGCTGCAGACCGCGCTCCTGGAGCACGCGGCGGCGTACAACCTGCGCACGGTCATGACGTTCCACCAGAAGGTCGAGGAAGCCGCGGCGTTCGCGGAGAAGCTGCCCGAGACCGCCGCCGAGCTCTACATGAACGACGCCACGGACGAGGACCTGGCCGCCGCCGGCAAGCTGCCCGCGTCGTCGATCGACGCGGAGTTCTACGAGCTGGAGGCCGGCCGCCACGTACCCCCAGACCGCGTGTGGTCGGCGTGGCTGTGCGGCGACCACCTCGTAGCCGAGCGGCGCGAGGTCCTGCGCCAGTTCGCCAACGGCATCGACGCGGCCGGGCGCCGGGTACACCGGGCGTTCCTCGCCAGCGTTCGCGTTCTCGGAGAGGGCGTGGACATCACCGGCGAGCGGGGAGTCGACTCGATCTGCTTCGCCGACACCCGCGGCTCACAGGTGGAGATCGTGCAGAACATCGGCCGGGCCCTCCGGCTCAACCGCGACGGCAGCACCAAGGTCGCCAGAATCATCGTGCCGGTCTTCCTGGAGCCGAACGAGGACCCCACCGACATGGTCGCCAGCGCCAGCTTCAAGCCGCTCGTGGCCGTGCTCCAGGGCCTGCGTTCGCATGACGAACGTCTGGTCGAGCAGCTCGCTTCCCGTGCGCTCACGAGCGGGAAGCGCAAGGTGCACGTCCGGCGTGAGGAAGAGGGGCGGATCGTCGGGGCCAGCGGCGAGAGCGACGGTGAGGACCAGGAGGAGGGCGACGACACCCAGGCCGCGACCGAAGCCGCTCTGCTGCACTTCTCCAGCCCGCGCGACGCGGCGACGATCGCGGCGTTCCTGCGCACCCGGGTGTACCGGCCGGAGTCGTTGGTGTGGCTGGAGGGCTACCAGGCCCTGATCCGCTGGCGGGCGGAGAACGAGATCACCGGCGTCCGCGCCGTGCCCTACGACGTCGAGGTCGAGGTAGGGGTCACGAAGTCGTTTCCGCTTGGCCGCTGGGTGCATCAGCAGCGGAAGGCCCTGCGGGCGGGTGAGCTGGAGGAGCGGCGCAAGACGCTCCTGGACGCGCCGGAGGCCGGGATGGTGTGGGAGCCGGGCGAGGAGGCGTGGGAGAACAAGCTCGCCGCGCTGCGGTCCTACCGGCGGGCCATGGGGCACCTCGCACCGCGTCAGGACGCGGTGTGGGGCGAGGGCACCGAGATGGTGCCCATCGGGCAGCACATGGCGAACCTGCGCCGGAAGGGCGGACTCGGGAAGGACGCGGAGCGGGCCGCCGTACGCGCGCAGCAGCTGGCCGCAGTCGACGAGGACTGGAACTGCCCGTGGCCGCTGGACTGGCAGCGGCACTACCGCGTCCTGGCGGACCTGGTCGACGCCGACGGCGTTCTGCCGGCCATCGAACCGGGGGTGCAGTTCGAGGGCGATGACATCGGACGCTGGCTTCAGCGGCAGAAGAACTCAGGCACCTGGGCGCAGCTTCTCCCCGAGCAGCAGCAGCGACTGTCGAAGCTGGGCGTGCAGCCGCTCGAGGTACCGCATCCGGCTCCAGGGGCAGCTCATACGACGAAGGGGCCGAGCAAGGCACAGCAAGCGTTCCAACGCGGCCTGGCAGCTCTCACGCAATACATCCAGCGGGAAGGCAGAACCGTCGTTGGAAGGGGGCATATTGAGGAGATGGCGGATGGTTCGGCGATCAGGCTGGGTGTGTTCCTGAGTAACCAGAAAGTCAGGCGTGACCGCCTGGACGCCGCCCAGCTCGCGGCCCTCGCCGAGCTGGGCTACACCTGGGCTGCAGAACAGTCCGGGCGCAGCTGACTGACTTCAGCGATGGGGCGTGCGTGCCCATACCGGATGGGCCGATAAGCCGTTTGGTTCTGTATGCAGGATGCTGGGTGGAACGGGGCGGGGGCACGGCGACCGGAAGTCGAGTCGGTGGATGTGCTGTTCCGGGCCGCGGGCGGGTCCCGGAGTGCTCGAGGTGGTCTTCGGCTGCCGCCGAGGTGCTCTTCGAGAACTGTTCGCCGCTGAAGCCGTTCCCGGGCCGCGCGGGCAAGCGGCTGGCACCAGGATGGTGGTGGTCGGCCACAACCGGACGGCTGGTGTACTACGGGTCCGCAGCGATGCGACTGCATGTGATGATTCTCGACCGCGACCCGCGTGTCAGCGGTCTGGCCGCCCGGCCGCTTGAACTGCGGTGGCATGTGCCCAGTGGGGTGCGGGCGCATGCTCCTCAGCTGATGCTCCGGCTGGCCGACGGCCAGGGAGTGCTCGCCGACTGCACAGCAAGGGGAGAGCTGTCTCGGCGCCAGCGGTCTGTTGCTGCGGCTGTCGGAGAGATCTGTACGGCGGCGGGCTGGCGGTACTGGGTGCTCGGTCCTGTCGATCCGGTCTACCGGCGCAATGTGACCTGGCTGGCCGGATACCGGCACCCCCGGCACCACGGTGGTGGGTTGATGGCTGACGCGCTGCAGGAGGCGTTCGCCGGGCCGGCGCCGCTGTGGGAGGGCGTACGCAGGGTCGGGGATCCGCTGTTGGTGCTTCCTGCGCTGTTCCATGCCCTGTGGGCGGGACGGTTGGCGGCGGACCTGGGGGCAGCGATGCATGAGCGGATGCCGGTGTGGGCCCAGGCGGCAGAGTGAGGTCGGGTGGGATGCCGGGCAGGCCGGTGGCGGGGCTGGGATGCCAGGTGCGGTTCGCGGAGCGTACCTGGACGGTGGCGGCCCTTGCTGACGGGCAGGTCGGGCTGGTCGCCGAGGATGGTGCGGTAGCGGCGGTTTTGCTGTCGCTGCTGTTCGCCGATGCGGGGTTCGAAGTCCTGGACGCTCCGGGGGTGTCCAGGGTGCCGCCGCTGGGCTTGCTGCAGTCGTTGCCCGAGGCGGTGCGCGAGCGGGCCATGTCGTGGGAGCGGCATGTGCGGGAGGTGGAGACGGGGCAGCCGGGCGAGCCCGGTGACGAGGGTACGCGGCGGGCGGAGTACGACCCGCAGACGCGGACGCTGGCGCAGCGGGAGGAGGCGAAGGCGGCGGAGCTGTCGGCGGCCGGCATGCCTACCAGCGCGGTGACGGTGCGGCGGATGCGGGCCCGCTACCGGCAGGACGGGGTGTGGGGGCTGGTGGACCACCGTGCCACCCGGCCGCGGACGGCGCTGGGGCGTGCGGACGAGCGGGTGGTGACCGCTCTGCGGGAGGTGCTGGAGACAGGGCGGGAGCGCTCCAGCGGGACGCTGGGGCGGTTGCGGGTGTACACCGAGCGGCTGCTGGCCGAGCAGTACGGGGAGGGGGTGGTGCGGCTGCCCTCGGGTGCGACGTTCAATCGGCTGGTGCACGCCCTGGCTGACGGGCGTGGGCTGCTGGTGTCGGCGTACGTGCTTAGCTGGCTCTGGCTTGATTTTCGTAGGCGGAGATCATCCCGGGGCGGGGATCGGCCGGACCGCGTCGCGGGCAAGATCTGACTGTGCCCTGTTGAACTTCCTTTGCTGTTACCGCACTTGACGAAGGTTCTGGTGACTTCGGTCGATGTTTCCGGGGCCGCGGTAGTGGTCCGTGCCCGGACAAGGGCGCGTGCTCCCGCAGCCTGTACGGGGTGCAAGATGCCGAGTGCGTGGGTTCACAGCCGTTACGAGCGGCATCTCGCGGACGCTGCCGTGGGTGGCCGCCCGGTCCGGATCGATCTGAGCGTGCGGCGTCTGTACTGCGAGAATCCGGCCTGCCCGAAGCGAACATTCGCCGAGCAGGTTCCGGGGCTGACAGTCCGCTACCAGCGGCGCACGCCGTTGCTCCAGCAGGTGGTCGAGGCGGTCGGCATCCTGTTGGCTGGCCGTGGCGGTGCGCGGATGCTGCAGATCGTCGGCGTTGGGCTCTCGCGGTGCATGGTGCTCTCCCAGCTGATGCGGGTACCGCTGCCGCCGCTGGTCACGCCCCGGGTGCTGGGGGTAGACGATTTCGCGCTCTACGGCGATACCTACGGCACGCTCCTGGTCGACGCCACCAGCCGTCTCCCGCTCACTCTGTGGGAAGGTCGGGACGCCGACCAGCTCGGCCGCTGGCTGCGCGAGCATCCTGGCGTCGAGGTCGTCTGCCGCGACGGATCCCTCGCCTACCGGCAGGGCATCACCTCCGGTGCGCCTGACGCCTTGCAGGTCGGAGACCGCTTCCACCTCTGGCAGGGACTGTCCCGGCAGATCCAGAAGATTGCCTCCGCGCACCACGGCTGCCTGCCCGCCGCACTCCCGGAGCCGGAACCGGCGACCGCCGGGATGCCAACGGCACCCGCAGCCCCGGAGACTCCCGCCGACCGGCACGCACGGCGCCTGTTCGAAGCCGTACACGCCCTCGCCGACACAGACCGCTCCATCAGCAGCATGTCCCGCGAACTCGGCCTGGACCGCAAAACGGTGCGCAAGTATGCCCGCGCCCGCACCTGGCAGGAGGTCGTGCGCCGGCTTCCCCGCCGCACCACTGCCCTGGACCCCTACCTCAACTACCTGCAACAACGCTGGGACGAGGGCGAACACAGCGCGAAGGTCCTCCACGAGGAGCTCTTGGCCAAGGGCTATCCCGGCCACTACCAGCGCGTGAAGATGGCCGTCGCACCCCTACGACGCGGGCTGCCCCTGGACGAGCCTCGCGAACGGCCGCCCTCCCCACGCGAAGCCGCACGTTGGATCATCACCGCCCCCGACCACCGCACCCCACACAGCGCACAGTGCCTGCAACGGCTCCTCGACCACTGCCCCGAACTCCGGCGCGCTCACCATCTGGTCCGCCTGTTCGCCGCCATGCTCGACACCTGCGACGCCGCCCCACTGCCCCAGTGGCTCGACGAGCTCACCACCAGCGGTCTGCCCGCCCCTGGCGGGCATGGCGAAAGCTCTCCGCGAAGACCAGCACGCCGTCGTCCAGGGCATCACAACCCGCTACAACTCCGGCGTCAACGAAGGCCGTATCACCGACGTCAAGCTCCAGAAACGCCTCATGGCCGGACGCGCCGGCGTCCCCCTTCTCCGCCACCGCGTCGTACTGATCGCCCACCTCCGCCGCCGCGACGCGGTCCGGCCGATCCCCGCCCCGGGATGATCTCCGCCTACGAAAATCAAGCCAGAGCCAGCTAAGCACGTACGCCGACACTGGGCAGTGCGCGGCAGCGTCAATGGCGCTCAGCGAGGCCGGCTCCTCCGTTCGTGCCGGCGACGGTGTTGGCGCCGGGTGAGCTGGTGATGATGGACAGCACCGTGCTGGACGCCTTCGTGGTCCTCGACGACGGAGTGGTGGAACGGCCCGAGCTGACCATCGCGCTCGATGTCGCCACCCGGACCATCTGCGCCGCCGTGTTGCGTGCGAAAGGGACCCGCAGCGTCGACGCGGCGCTGCTGCTGGCGCAGATGATGGTCCCGGCGCCGATGCGGCCCGGTTGGGCCGAGGCGCTGGCGATGGAACACTCGGTGGTACCCTACGAGCGGCTGCTGAGCGTTGATGCCCGGCTCGAAGGCGCCGCGGCGCGGCCGGTGATCACCCCGCAGACCATCGTGGTCGATCAGGGCAAGGTGTTCGTGTCGTCCTCGTTCATCGCCGCCTGCGAGTCGCTGGGCATCTCTGTGCAGCCCGCGCCGCCGGGCAACGGCCCGGCCAAGGGGCACGTGGAGCGCACCTTCTCCTCGATCAACACCCTGTTCGTGCAGCATGTGGCCGGCTACACGAGCTCGCACACCGGCGAGCGCGGCCAGGACACCGAAGGGGAGGCAGTGTGGACGCTGGCCCAGCTGGACGACCTGCTGCAGGAGTGGATTATCTGCGGGTGGCAGGAGCGCGAGCACGACGGGTTGCGGCACCCGATGATGCCCCGCTGTGGCTGGCCGGCTACCGCCATCCCCGCAACGCCGGCCGCCCGGGCCTGACGCCCACTGTTCTGGAGGCGTTCGCGCGGCCGCGGCCGCTGCTCGCGGGAGCCGAAGGTGTCGGTGACCCGATCGAGGTCCTTCCCGTCGTCTTCCACGCCCTGTGGCACGGACAGCTCACGACGGGCCTGGAGGCGCCGCTGCACGAGTGCGTTCTCGTCGGCCCCAGGCACTGGAACGGTCTGGGTGAGACGGGAGGTGCCGGGTGAGCGCGCGGCGCGATGCGCGGCCGGCCGTGGCGGTCGGGGCGCATGTCCGTTTCCGCGATGTGAAGTGGCAGGTGATCGCTTTGTCCGGGCAGATGGTTCACCTCGTCGGCCCGGACGGCGGCGGTGAGGCGGTGCTTGCCGGGTACCTGTTCGCCGATCCCGGCTTCAGTGTCATCGGGGCCGACGTGCCGCAGGCGGCCCCGCAGTGGGGGCTGTTCGAGACCGCGCCCGCCGCGGCGCGGGAGAAGGCCCTGGCCTGGCAGCTGCACGTGAGGGAGGTCGAATGCGGCCTTGCCGACGGGCCCGGCAGCGGTGGAGTGGTGCGCGAGCAGTACGATCCCGCACGGCACACGCTGGCCGAGCGGGAGCAGGCCAAGGCTGAGGAGCTGACCGCGCTGGGGTTCGGGCGGGTATCGCGTACCACGGTGCAGCGCATGCGCCTGGCCTACCGCAAGCAGGGACTGTGGGGGCTGCTCGACCACCGCACCACCCGCGCCTCCAGCCCTACCGGGCGCTCCGACGGACGGGTCGTCGCCGTCCGCGAGGCGCTGCGCCGCCGGCGCGGACGTTCCAGGGGCACCATCAACGGCCTGTTCCCGCTGATCAACCAGATCCTTCAGGGCCGGCACGGCATCGAGGGGCGGGCTTTCACCCCCACCACCGCGCTGCGGCCGGGCGAGCAGGTCCAGATCGACACCACCCGCCTAGTGACCTGAGTCGGAGATTCGTCGTTGGTTGGGTATGAGTCGTCCGGGTCCGAAGATTGCGCCGTTGTCGGTCACTGATGCCCAGCGGGCTGTGCTGGAAGGCTGGGTGCGTCGGCGTACGACGGCTCAGGCGCTGGCTCAGCGGTCGCGGATCGTGCTGGAGTGTGCCGAGGGGCGCTCGATCCTGGAAGTGTCGCGCCGGCTGCGGATCGCCCCGGACACGGTCCGCACCTGGCGGCGCCGTTTTCTGGAGCGCGGGCTGGACGGCTTGTGCGACGAGCCGCGGCCGGGTGTCCCGCGCAAAATCACCGACGCGGATGTCGAGCGGGTGATCGTCAAGACGCTGGAGGAGAGGCCGAAGAACGCCACCCACTGGTCGACGAGGTCGATGGCGGCGGCCACGGGCATGTCGCAGTCGGCCGTTTCGCGGATCTGGCGGGCGTTCGCCCTGGCCCCGCACCGCACGCAGACGTTCAAGCTGTCCACCGATCCGTTGTTCATCGACAAGGTCCGCGATGTAGTGGGGCTCTACCTCGATCCGCCGGAGAAGGCCCTGGTGCTGTGTGTGGACGAGAAGTCGCAGATCCAGGCGCTGGACCGGTCCCAGCCGGTCCTGCCGATGATGCCCGGGGTGCCCGAGCGGCGCAGTCACGACTATGTCCGGGCCGGCACCACGACGTTGTTCGCCGCCCTGGAGGTGGCGAGCGGGAAGGTCTTCGGCTCGCTGCACCGCCGGCACCGGGCCGTGGAGTTCAAGAAGTTCCTGGCCAGGCTGGACAAGGAGGTCCCGGCCGGCCTCGGCGTGCATCTGATCCTCGACAACTACGCGACGCACAAGACGCCCGCGGTCAAGACGTGGCTGCTGGCGCACCCGCGCTTCCACCTGCACTTCACCCCCACCAGCGCGTCCTGGCTCAACCTGGTCGAGCGCTGGTTCGCCGAACTGACACAGAAGAAGCTCAAGCGCGGCGTCCACCGCTCCGTCCAGGCCCTCGAACGCGACATCCGGGCCTGGCTGGCCGACTGGAACGAGCACCCACGCCCCTTCCTCTGGACCAAATCCGCCGACGAGATCCTCGACAAAGTCGCCGCCTACTGCCACCGGATCTCTGACTCAGGTCACTAGATGTTCTGGTCCTCTTCGACGACGGGCGTCTGGCCCGGCCCGAGCTGACTATCGCCGTCGACGTCGCCACCCGCTCCATCCTGGCCGCCGTGCTGTGCCCGAGCGCGACCAAGGCCGTGGACGCGGCCCTGCTGCTGGCGGAGATGGCCGTCCCGCACCCGGCCAGGCCGACCTAGCCAGGCATCCTGCGCATGGACCACGCCCGCGCGCTCCCCCATCAGCGGCTGGCCACGCTGGATGCGCCTGGCCGGTGCGGCGGCCCGGCCGGTCGTGTTGCCCGAGACGATCGTCGTCGACCGGGGCAAGGTCTTCGTCTCCGCCGCGTTCACCGCCGCCTGCGAGACCCTCGGCATCAGCGTCCAGCCCGCCCCGCCCCGCGCCCACCGCCAAAGGCATCGTCGAGCGGACCTTCGGCACCATCAACGCCCTGTTCTGCCAGCACCTGCCCGGCTACACCGGCTCCGACGTCACCCGTCGCGGCCCCGACACCGAGCAAGACACCTGCTACAGCGTCGCCCAACTGCAGGACCTCCTCGATGAGTGGCTGGTGCACTACCACCACCGGCCCCACGAAGGGCTGCGCCACCCGATGATGCCCAGGAAGGCCCTTACCCCGAATGAGATGTGGGCCGCGCTCGTCGCCGGACACGTCCCCGTCCCATTGACCGGGCGCGACTACCTCGACCTGTTGCCCGTGCGCTGGCAGGCCATCACCCCCGCCGGCATCACCATCCACCACCGCACCTACAACACGGATCTCCTCGCCCCGCACCGCGGCCAGGCCTCCCCCGTCCCCGGCCGGGGCGGGAAATGGGAGATCCACTACAACCCCCACGACGTGCGCCACGTCCACCGGCCCTTCGATGAACGCACCTGGCAGCGCATCCGCACCCAGGCCGCTGACGGCAACCACGGTGACGCCGAGCAGTACGAAGCCAGCCTCGCCGACGCCCTCGACCTCCACCATCACACACCCGGCACCCTCCCCCGCCATGCCCCCTACCTCCACCAGCGCACCGCCGGCCGCATCGGATCCCTCACCCGCCTCATCCGCCAAGCCGCCATCACCGCCATCCACGACGGCACCGAACGCATCACCAAACGATCACTCGACGCTATCCGCCTCGACCACCTCGCCGAAACCCACCACCGCCCCCGCCGAGGCCGATAAGACCACCCCGCCGAACAGGCAGAACAGCCCTGACCAGCACAAACACCAGCCGGGCCTTTACACGCTAGAACTACCTGCAACAGACCCAGCCCCGCTCAGCACAAACCGCACAACCCCAGCCCACACACCCGGCCACCCCCCCGTCGAACCGCCAACTCCGCCTCTCAACCAATCAGCAAAACACCAGATCAGCCAGCTTCCGGTACATCAACAAGCCCCCTCCAAGCGTTAGTCGCCGGACGCTCGGGACGGAGAACTGCATCAGCTCAAGGACAGGATCGTAATAACGCGAGTAGTTGCACATATGGAAACTAGCTGCCACTATTGAATCACTGGTAAACAGTGAACAAGGGGTGATTCTGTTGGAACGCGACATGAACCCGGCAGAGCAGCTGCAAGTCATCATGGATGCCCCGACGCTCACCCGACCCGCCAGCATGCGCGAACGGATCCTCGGCGTAGCGTCAGTAGCCGCGCTCTACACGGGCCTTGCTATTGCCCTCGCTCATGGCGTGCCCACCCTGCTCGGTGTCTTGATCCTGGTGGCGTCGCTTTTTTTGCTGTTGCGATGGAACTGGTTTCATGGTCGCATCACCTGTCGCAGGCCCCACACTAAAGTGGAGAATGCTGCACGGTTCTTGACGGCACCGATGTTGGGTGTCTCGGCAGCAGGGCTCTTTGGTGACGGTCCGGAACCGCTTGGCTTTTCACTGGCGGCAGCGGCTCTGCCGGCCGCGTCGTTGATGGTCTACCTTGCCCTGCGGTGGAGGCGCTAGCAAGATGACCGGCGAGCACCCCCGCACCCGCCTGCTGACAGTGATCCACTCTCCCACCCGCCTGGCGATCCTGGGGACGCTGCGGCACGTCGAGCAGATCAACTTTGCCGACCTGCAGCAGGCCCTCGACCTGTCAACCGCCGAACTATCACGGCAATTGGCTATCCTGGAGAAGGAAAGTCTGATCGAGATCGGCAAGTTCCGCGAGCGACGGCACCCGGTGACCCGAATCTGGTTCTCAGAATCAGGACGCCAACGGTTCGACGACTACCTCAACCAGCTACGCCAAGTCGTCCAGGCCAACCTTTGATGACGCCGATGCGGGCCCCCTGCCCATGGGCAGGGGGCCCGCATCGGCGCGGATGTACGATCACCCCTGCCAGATACATATGATGGCCGAGGCGGCAAGAGTCGCCGCCATACCGGCGACGCCCCCCTTGACGGCGATCTTGATGCCCCGCTTGGCCGCTTCCTTGGTGATCAGCCTCGCCGCATCTGCCCATTTCTTGTTCTTGAGCTTGTCCACGATGGCGTTCGTAGCGCTACCGAGGCCGCCCGCGCCTACAGCGTTCAGGAGACATGAGGTGTAACTACGCTTCTGCCGACCGGAGTTTTCCTTGTTGAACTCCGCGGTAAGCGCGTCGGCAAACTCGGCACCGAACTGGGCACGCGTCTTCGCGTAATCAAACTTGCCGTCTGAGCCGAGGATCTCACCCTCGACGATCGCCTGGAGGTACCGCGCCAGCTCGTCGATCTGCTCAGGAGTGGCGTCGCCCGCCTCGGACATGCCGGCACCGTGGGCGGAGGCTCCGGCCTCTACGGGGCGAGCGTCCCCGGCAGCAGCAGCGTAGGCACTGCCGATGCCGGTGAGCCCGACGGCTGCGACACAGACAGCGGATATGACGGAGAGGCGCAGGCTTTTCTGTTTCATGGACCATTTTCCTCTTGTGCGGGGAGGCATCAGACGCGAAGCCCGCAGCGGCATGGGCTTTCCGTCTGCTGCTGGAATCCTCGTTAATCCCAAGGCCCAGGTGATCATTGGGTGGGTCGTCCGCTCCAGGGCCGTACAGTCCAGCGTCATGGGACCAAAGTCCAGTACTTTCGACCCCTTCATGCGGTGCGCAGCGTTTGTCCGTAGCCCGGTCCTTACGACCTGGGAAACAATGGGTGGGGCCGAGAGAGGGCCACCGTCATCCAGTCTGGTCACCCGGCCCTGCTTATGCTTCCGGCATGACGGACATTCAGGAATGGAAAGACCGCAAGGTCGCCATGCGGGCCTGCTCTGCCGGGGCCCGCAGTACCGGTCTCGAGGGCGCGCTGCGCGCCCTGCTGCGGGCGAGGTGAGCTCTATGGCCGCGAAGAAGGGGCTGTCCTGGTGCTTCGCCGTCGCGGTGGGCGTCATGGCGGTGAGCGTCGTCGTTGACTGGGGCCGGGGTGAGGGTCTGGACTGGGCCGTGGTGGCTTTCCTGCTGATGGTGGGACCTCACGTGGTGGGCGAGGTGCTGCGGGCGTATGGGAGAGACCGCGCGGCGGCCCGGGCTGACGCCGTCTCGAACTGGCTGGTGCTCCCCGCCTGCGCCGTTCTGTGTATGGGCCTGATCATCGGCTGGACCCGAGGCAAGGGCACACCATGGCTCCCGTTCACGGCAGCGGTGCTGATCTCGCTCGGCGCGGCGATGATGGGCGTGGCAGCCCTGCGCAGGCGCCGCGCGGCGGCCTGAGCCGCCCGCAACCGGAAATCCTGGGCCCCGCCCTTCAGTCGGAGTGCAAAGTTGACGAGGCTGGCGGCCGGGCCGTGACATGACGGTGGCCGTGCGGGTTCTCGAGGTGTGAACTACGAGCTACTCCGCACGACTTTGTCCCATCCTGCCTTCACCGGCATCTCCCGCCAACGCTTCGGCAAGTTGCTCGAAGAACTTTCGCCGCGCTGGGAGGCGGCCCGTGAGTCCGCGCTCGCCGAGCGGCGGGGACTCGCCACAGCTCGGTCCTGCTACAAGTGTCTCCAACGCCTCACCATGTAGGACACTGTCTTACGAGTTGGTGCGTGATAGCGGGTGGGCATGCTCTGCTGGCCGGCAGTTCCACCCATCGGGTCCGGTCGCCCTCGGGCGTCACCGTCGCATTCCGCACAGCCCACTCCCTGTTCCTGTGTTCGAATCGGGATGATCATAAGGCCACTCCGTTGGCGGGCGTCAGCCGCGGGCGTCCACCACCGTCCGCAGCTTGCCGGTGGTCGGCGTGCGCGCGAAGCCGGCGCTGTCCACCGCTTCCACCGCGACGTCGAGCAGCCGCTCGTCCGCCGCGGTGCGCAGCTCCGGGTAGCCGGCCAGGAGCGCGTCCCGCAGGTGGTCGATGCCGGTGCCGGTGTGCTCCACGCGGACGGTGAGGCGTTCGCGCGGGCCGTCGGCGGACAGCAGGAGCTGGAGCTCCCCGCTGTAGCCGGTCTCCTCCGCGAGGGTGACGAAGCGGCGGTAGTTGAGGAAGTAGGTCGCCACGCGCATCACGTCGCCGGTGCGGCCCAGGAGTTCGAAGCGCGGGGCCCGGCTGCCGCAGGGGCAGGGGCCGGGGACGGCGCGGCCGAGGTCACCGATGACGTAGCGGTCGAGCTTCTGACCGCGGCGGGCGCGGGTGGTGAAGACGAGGCGGCCGGTCTCGCCCGGGGGCACCGGGCGGTCGGCGTCGACGCCGACGATCTCCAGGGTGTGCAGGTCGGCGTGGAGGTGGTGGACACTGCCCTCGCTCTCCACGCACTGGTAGCCGAGCGGGCCGAGGTCGGTGCTGCCGTAGGTGATGGAGCGGACGGTCTCGATGCTGAAGGTCTCGGCCAGGACGCGGCGCTGTTCGGCGGTGAAGTGCTCGCCCCCGTAGAAGATCTTGCGGATGCCACCGTACGAGCGCAGCAGGTTGGCCTGGTCGTGCAGGAGCTGCCACAGGTAGGAGGGCATGCCGAAGAGGGTGTCGGCCTCGTGGGCGATCAGTGTCTCGGCGGTGGCCCGGTGGTCGGGGCCGGCGGTCATCGGCAGCTGGACGCCGCCGAGCCGCTCCAGGATGGAGAAGAAGCTGATGAACCCGCCGTACATGTCGCCGCAGTAGAAGAGGTTGGCGGTGCGGTCGCGGGCCGGGTCGTAGCCGGCGGCGAGCAGGCCGCGGGCGGCGGCGTGCATCTGGGTGTCGTAGTCGTCATAGGTGAAGAGGGAGAGGGCGGGGCTGCCGGTGCTACCGCCGCTGCGGAAGTACAGCTCGGCGTCGGCCCGGCCGACCTCGCGGTTGCGTTCCTGGACGGCGGCCTTGTCCAACAGCGGCCCGGCGGGCGGCGGGACGTCGACCGGGCGGATCAGGTCGTCGAGGCAGGCGGTGGTGGCGAAACGCTCGTCGGCCCGGACGGCCACGCGGCGGCTGTAGCGCTGGAGGGCGTAGACGCCGTCGTGGGGCTCGCCGGGGTAGCTGCCCAGCATGTCGCCGACCGGGGTGACCCGGGTGACACCGGCTGCCAGGACGGTGCGGGCGAGTTCCGCGACGTCCGCGCGGCTGCCTGCGATACCGGCCGTCTGCAGGTAGCGGCGCATGGGCCGCAGGGTGGCGATCAGGTGCTTGCGGGGCAGCGGCTTGACCCAGATGCTGCGGTGCAGCGGGGAGGCGGTGAGCGCGGGCCGGGTGTCGGCCATGACGCGCCAGGAGCCGTCGGGGGCGGCGTGGACGCGGGTCAGACCGAGGTGCTCCTCCAGGCGGGCGAACAGCTCGGTGGTGGTGATCTCGGCCTCCTCGGCCGGGCCGAGCTCCTCGCCCCGGGGCGCGGGCGGCACGGCGGCCAGGGCGCCGGCCAGGCGCTCGGCGAAGGCGAAGACCTCGTCGACGTCCTCGGTGTCGAGGTAGACGACCTGCGGGCTGGAACACGCCTGCTGCTCGCGCAGGCACACGTCCGCCGCGAGGGCGCGCAGCGTGGCCCCGTCGTGCCAGGCGTCCGAGGCGAGGTAGGCGAAGGAGATCCGGTGGCCCCACTCCACCAGGCGGCAGCCGGGCGGGACGTGGGCGGCGACACCCTCGACGGCGGCCTCGCCGCCCCACACCGCGACCGCGTCGGCGGGCGCGCACATCAGACGCAGCCACTCCTGGCGGGAGGAGGGGAAACGCAGTACGACGACGCGCTCGGCGACGGCCCCGGTGAGGTCGAACGCGGCGAGTTCGGCGAGCAGGTGCTGGGCGAGGAGGGTGTCGGCGCTGCTGGTCTTGAGGACGTTGATGTTCCCGGCGAGCAGTCCCTCGACAATGCTGAGCGGTGCGACGGTGGCGGCGTTGCCGGGGGCGATGTGGGCGACCATGCCGACGGGCGCCCACGCCTCGTAGACGGTCTCCTTGGCGTCGGGCCGGCCCAGCCGCTCGGGGGTGGCTCCGCCGAGCTCGCGGCGGAGCTTGCGGGTCAGTTCGGGGCGGCTGAGGAAGGCGGCGAGTTCGGTGAGGAGCGAGGCGTCCTCGTCGTCGGGCAGATGGGCGGCCAGGCGGGCGGTCACCGGGTGCGCGGGGTCGCGCAGGGCGGTGGCCAGCCGGTCGCAGGCGGCCAGCACGGTCTCGGTATCCAGGGGGGCGGCCAGCGCGGCCTCGACGGCGGCGGGCAGGCCGGCCAGTCGGCGGGCCGCCTCGTCGTCGTCGACGAAGGCGCCCTGCCAGTAGTGCTGGTGGTTCGTCTCGGTCACGACATTCCCTTCATCAGTTCGGAGGCGGCCACGGCACAGCTGCGGTTGCGGCTCACGCCGGCGCGGCCGTGCACGGTGAACCAGGGGGTGTTCAGCTCGCAGCCGCACTCCTCGCCCGGGTGGAGGGAGGCCAGGTCGCCCATGAGGACGCTCTGCGCCGGTACGGAGGTGATGTACGGCGAGACGAGGTGCAGATAGCCCCGCTCGCCGTACGGCAGCGGCTCCAGGGTGCGCGTGGAGCGGATGGCGACGCGCGACCAGACGGGGGCGTGCAGCCGGTGGTGGTCGCACTCGATGTACGGGATGCAGTGCTCAACGGAGCCGAAGGTGTCGCGGATCCGCTCCGGGGGGATGCCCAGCTGCTCGGTGATCCGGGCGTACAGCTCGTCCTTGCCGATCTGCCGGTCGGCGTTGCCCTTCCAGCCGCCGCCGAGGATCACCAGGGAGTCCTCGGACAGGCGCAGGGGCGGCAGGCCCATGGCGCGCATCCGCTCCAGGGTGAACCAGAGGAAGGCGGGGAAGCCCAGGATGCGCACGGGCGCGTCGTCCCGCTCGTAGCGGCGCAGCGCCTCGACGCAGCCGAAGGGGTCGAACTCGTGGCCACCGCCGGTGTTCCGCAGGGCGTACGCGACCTGCCGGGCGGGGGCGAAGTCGCACAGGTAGTTGTCGGTGAAGGAGGTGCCCAGCTTGAGGTCGCGGACCGGCTCGTAGCTGTAGAGGAGATAGTTGACCTCCTGGCCGGGGGTGATCCAGCCGTTGTGGTCGAAGATGCGGGCGACCATGCGCTGGGCGGAGCGGATGGTCCAGGTGTCGAAGAACATCTGCGACTTCTGGCCGGTCGTGCCGGAGGAGGTCAGGTGCAGGTCGACGGCGTCGCGCGGGATGGAGAGCAGCTCGTGCCGCTTGAAGAGGCTCGCGTGCACGAGCGGGGCGCGGTAGGGGGCGCCGGCGTCGGTGCCGGTGCTCTCGTACAGCGAGCGGAAGAACGGGGAACGGTCGGCGTGCCAGGCGTTGATCTCGGCCATGGCGGCGGCGAACAGCTCGTCCTCGGCGGGGCCGGTAGCGTAGGGGGCGGTCAGATCGCACAGCTCCTGCACCCGGGGCAGCAGCCCGGGGTCCGGCACGGCGATCGGGGCCAGGTGGCTGTTCATGAGGCAACCTCGAGGGTGGGCAGATAGGTCGACGCCCAGGCCGACGCGTAGGAGTCCAGATAGGGCTGTAGCGGCCCGTCGACGACGACGCCGCGGAAGTCGATCTGTTCGTTGGTGTGGGTCATCACGGCGTAGTCGTGGAAGCCGTAGCCCTCGGCCCGCATGGCCGGGTAGAGGGCGCTGGGGATGAAGCCCTGGGCGAGGAAGGCGGAGAGCAGGTCGTGCCGGTCCAGGGGCACCAGGGCCTCGACGTAGCCGGCGCCGGCCCGGGTGAGGGTGCGCGTAATGGGCTCCAGCCAGGCCGCTGCCGCGGCGGGCCCGGGGTGGGCGGCGATCAGCGCGCAGTAGCTGCCGGTGCGGTTGACGTAGGCGTAGACCTCGAAGTGGCCGTCGTCGGGCATCAGCAGCACATTGGGCGTGTGCAGGGGGCAGAACCAGCCGTCGGCGTCGGGGAAGCGCTCGCGGAAGCGGCGGCGGACGAACGCCGGTGCCTCGATCGTCTCCAACCGTCCCGCGGCGGGCCGTTCGGGGGCGGGAAGCGGGGCGGTGGCCCGGGTGTCGGCGTAGCTGACGCCCAGGCTCTGTTCGACGGCGCGCAGCAGCGGCGTCAGCGGTGCGGGGACCTCGGGCACGGGGACGCGGCGGTCCAGCACCCCTGAGGAGTGACGCGCGTAGAGCGCAAGGCTCTCGCGGCGGCTGAGGTCGACGGCGTTGGGCAGGATGCCCAGGGCGCGGAAGCCGTTGCGGGCGACGACGCGCTGGGGACCGGCGCTGACGGTGCGGACGGTGGCGTAGACGGAGTCGAGGAGGCCCGTGCCGATGGTGCGTTCGCACAGTGCCTCGGTCAGCGCTCCGGCGAGTCCGCCGGTGCGGTGTTCCGGGTGCACGGCCAGGCCTTCGAGCCGGCCGATGCGGCTGACGAGCTCGCCGTGGACGGCGGCAGATCCGACGAGGGCGCCGGTGCCCGGCCGACGGGCGACCAGCCAGTGGGTGTGCGGGTCCTGGATGAGCCGGGCCATCTCGGCGGGGTCGGTGCCGAGTCCGGCGGGGTAGTGCGGTCCGTAGACCGCGTAGTACAGCTGGCGCAGATCAGCGATGTCGGCGGG
The DNA here is from genome assembly GCF_003865135.1 of Streptomyces chrestomyceticus JCM 4735. Classification (NCBI taxonomy): domain Bacteria; kingdom Bacillati; phylum Actinomycetota; class Actinomycetes; order Kitasatosporales; family Streptomycetaceae; genus Streptomyces; species Streptomyces chrestomyceticus. The sequence goes on from NZ_BHZC01000001.1 coordinate 25,496, forward strand.
GGTGGCCGCCTGGAGCTCGGGGGTCATCGCTCGCTTCCGACGGGGACGGTTTCGGGAAGGGGTGCGGGGTCGGCGGGTCCGGGCGTGCGCTCGCGCAGCAGGGTGAGGACGCAGGCCGCGGGCAGCAGGCCGGCCGCCTGGATCAGGCACAGCGCCCGGACGGGCAGCTGGTCGCCGAGCAGTCCGAAGAGCAGGGAGGCCAGTGGGAAGGTCGCGCCGAGCCCGGCCTGCATGACGGCGAAGAAGCCGGGCTTGTCGGCCGCGGGGACCAGCCGCTGGAAGAGGGCCACGAAGCGGACGCCGATGACGCCCACGCACCAGCCGGCCACGACGAGGGAGCCGGCGAAGACCAGCCGTCCGGTCAGCAGACCAGGCAGGGCCAGGGCGAGCGACATCAGTGCCAGGCAGTACGAGCCGAGGACGGTCGGTCGTCCGGGTACGCGCGCTCCGGTGAAGGAGCCGATCAGTGTGCCGGTGCCCAGGGACGCCTCCAGCAGGGCGACGGTCGAGCCGTCGTCGTGGAGCACGGACCGGGTGTAGAGCGGGATGACGACGAAGACGGCGGTGGTGAAGAGGTTCGCGGCCGTGAAGCAGAGCAGGATCTTGCGGACGAAGGGCAGACCGGACAGGATCCGGCGCAGTGTCCGCCCTCCGGTCCCGGCGGCGTCGTCCGCCGTGGCAGCCCCGGGTGTGGCGGCCGGGCGGAAACGCACCGCCGTCAGCAGCAGCGCGGCCGTCAGATAGGCCGCCGCGCAGCCCACCGCGAGGCCCGCGACGCCGGCCCCGTCGGCGATCAGGGCGCCGAGCAGGGCGCCGCCGAGGCTCGCCAGGGACTGGGTGGAGAGTTCGAAGCCGGTGGCGGCCTCGATGTCCTCGCCGTCGACGAGTTCCGGCACGGAGGTGGTCAGACAGGGGTCGAAGAAGGCCTGGCAGGCGGCCAGGGCCAGGGTCGCGGCGTAGGCCGCCGCGAGCGGGAGTTCGGTCGCGTACGCCCAGCCGGCCAGCGCGGCCGCGGCCAGCCCGGCGGTGCCGGCCGCCGCGCGCAGCAGCAAGCGGTGGGAGCAGCGGGCCACGGCCCGGGCGACGACGGGGGCGAGGGCGACGGCGGGCAGGGTACTGACCGCCATGAACAGCCCGGAGGCGAGGCCGCGGCCGCCGCCGACGGCGTAGGCGACCAGCCACCAGGCCACGCCCACCTGGAACATGCGCACCGCGGCTTGGGTCAGGACCTGGGCCAGCCAGACGGCGCCGAAGGTGCGGTTGCGCAGGACGAGCGGCAGCCGGCGGCTGGTGGGCGCGCCGGAGGGGTCGGGGGTGCTCACGCGGTCGGCCTCTCGTCGAGGACGCGGACGAGCTTGCCGGAGCGGGGGTTGACCGCAAGGTCGCCGTTCCGGACCCATTCCACGGTCAGCGGGTGCACCATGCCGGCGCGTTCGCTGTCGGGGTAGAGCGGCCGGGCGGTGTTGAGCGCGGTGACGATCTCCCTGGCGAGGACGTCGAGTCCGGCCGGGTCGTCGTCGCCGGGCGCGGTGGCCAGGCGCAGGACAAGGCCGTCGCGGCCGTTCCAGCGGCGGACGACGAGCTGGGTGCCGGTGACGCGGCCCTCGGTGTCCGCTTCGGCGACGGCGGCGTGGGCGTCCTGGGTGTAAAGGGAGACGGGTCCGACGCGGACGCCTTCCTCGGCCCGGCCGAGGATGCGGAAGTGGCCGGCCGCGGGGTCGGTCCACTCCGCCCGGTCGCCGGCGGGGTAGCGGATGACGGGCATGAGGCGGCGGAAGAGGCTGGTCACCAGGACACGGCCGGGGCGGCCGGCCTCGGTGACGGGTTCGCCGGTCGTCTCGTCGACGATCTCGACGAGGGTGTGCGGGCTGAACGCCCGGTGCACGCGCGGATCGGGGCCGGGCACGGGACGGCCGAGGAGGCCGGCGTCGACGCTGGCGTAGCCGAGGGAGCGGGGCTCGGCGTGCGGGAAGCCGGCGGCGAGCAGGCGCCGCTGGTCGTCGAAGAGCGCCTCGCCACCGAAGAACAGCAACTCGACGGAGTGAAGCTGACGACCCGTCGCGACCAGGTGTTCGGCGAGCCGGCACAGGGTGGTCGGTGTACCGGCCGCCACCTGGGCGGCGAAGTCCGCCAGGGTGGACACCGTCGACTCCAGCGGGGCGGCGCCGCCGATGGGCAGGCGCACATTGTCGACGGGGGCCTGGGCGAGCGAGTCGAGGACGAAGAGGAAGCTGGCGTAGAGCTCGCCGGCGTAGAAGAGGTCGGCGACGCGGTGTCCGGGGCGCAGTCCCGCGTCGAGGAGTCCCTGTCCGAAAGCGGCGGTGAATTCCCGCCATTCCTCGCGTGTGTAGCAGGAGAACTTCGGTGCGCCGGTGGTGCCGCCGGTCTTGTAGACGACGGCTTCGGAGAGGGGCCCGGTCAGAACACGATTGACGTGGAGGGCGTTCGCCTGCCAGAACGCGTTCTGGTCCACCAAGGGGAGTTGCGTGAGGCACTCGACCCGGTCGGGAAGTCCGGCGTAGAGCTCGGCGTAGAAAGGAGAGTTATGACGGGCGAAACGTATGAGGTCCGATAGCTGGTGGACGTACATGCAGCCTTTGCCTTGTGGGTGACAACGCGGGGTACGCAGGGTTGGGCGGCATGACGAGGGTCGGTGCTCGCCGCCTGCCTGCCGGGCGTCGCGTCAAGCGCGGTGCGCCGGCCCATCGGGTCGGTCACTGTCGACCTGACGCACGATCATAACCTTTGTGGTGTAAAGGAATATATCGCACCGTCAGCACTGCTTCGTACGACCGTTGAGAGTTGAACGCGAATCGCCGGGGTCGTGACCGGAAACCGGATCCGGCTCAGCGAGAATGCGGCCGATACCTCATACAAATACGGCGTCCGGTATCAGCATTCGAAAGGTTCGCCGAGCAGTCAGGGTTTTACCGACCGCAGCAGGCCGAGGGGGCCGGCCATCCTCATCTTGTGGCGGCCCCCAGCCACCAGCGGCGCAGCACGCCCAGCAGCTCGGTCTCGTCGGCCTCGCCCATCTCCCGGTAGAACTCCATGCGGTCGGCCGGCGGCAGGGCCGCGGCCACCGCGTTCTGGGTGCGGGGCAGCGGCGGCGGACCGCCGTCGCCGTGGTGTACCGGCTGTGCGCTCATGAACTCATCCTTCCGACAGCGTCGAGTCTGCCGTCTGGCGGCGGGGTGCGCGAGTGGCGACGTTACAAGTGGGAAGTTCGCAAGAGGCTGGTGTTGACCGCTTCGGTGGTACGCCCCGTTGGCGGTCGGGGGCCACCTCCGTCCGGGTAGGGCTTCTCTCGCCGGGGCATCGGTGGTGTGGGCAGGCCGTTGTGTGGGTGTGCGCACCTGTACATGCGACTTCGGCTTCATTGCGGGACCGCGATGTTGACCGTCGGCCTGCTTCGCCGCGTGCAGGCACGGGCCGACAGGAGGAAGCGCCGAGGCGACGACGGAGCCGTCAGTGATGTGCTGCGCTCCCTGGCCTGCCGGTTGCAGGGCAGCGGTCCACGATTCTCAGGGGGAGCGACTGTGGTGTGAGGTCTTAGAGGTGACTTCGTGCAGCTCAGCGCCAGTGAGTCGAAGGCTAGTGACTGCAACAGGTGTGGTGCCCACCCCGATTCAGATGAATGGCGGACCTGGGGGTGGTTGACGACAAGGCGGCAGGGTGTGCAGTGTCAGAGCCAGCAGAACCTCTCTCCTCCGAGCACGGGCCCGTCCCCACACATTCCGGGGAAACTCGCACCAGCCGCTGGCCGCCGCTGGCTACCTCAACGAGGTCGTAGCAGCAGGTTGCCACCAGTCGTTCCGGCACGGGCAGATTGTCCGGTGTCTGCCGACGGTTCCTCACGGCCGCGAAGCCAGGACACATTGGCGGCGATTACGACGATGCCGTCGTGGTGCGGTTCCGTCCTGACGGCTATCGCCGTCAACATCGAGCGCCTCAGCGGACTGCCGCTGGCCGAGGAAACTCTTAGCCCCGCCGGCCAACTGCCTTTCGGGGAAACACGCCCTCACCCCCGTGGCGTCATACGCAGCGACTGACTTGCCGACGTGCGGCAGGTGGCGGGACGTACCTCAGTGCCACCGGCCGATCGGCTGCCTGGCACCCGCCGACCGGGTGGCCGGTGTTCCGCCTTGAGGTGTACGGAGAGGGCCGCTGCCGCTGCTTACGGTTCCCGTATGGAGCAGCCCACGGAATTCCTCATGCCGCAGAAGGTCACGCCGCTGGTGAACTGGTACGTGGTCACGGCGCCGGAAAGTGGTGCGGTCGTCGTTCGCGGAGCAGAAGCGGTTCGCGCTGAAGGAGGAGCTGACTCTGTGATCCGACGAGGACCGCACCGGGGAACTGGGCGGCTTCAAGGCCCGCAAGGTGATCGACCTCGGGGGCCACGTACGACGTCCGGGGCGCCGACGGAGAGCCCGTCGGAACGTTCCGCAAGGGCGTCAAGGCTCGCTGCTGCGGTCCACCTGGCGCCTGACGCGGGGCGGCCGGGCCGCCGTCGGCAAGGAGCGCAGCGTCGGTGTCGCGCTGGCGCGACGGGCGTGGGAGCTGGCCGACGCGGTCGTTCCGGTCATTGCCGTGCCACCCGCGCCGTTCGTCTACCACTTCGACTTCGTACGCGACGGAGAGCCGGTGCTGGCGGTCGGGTGGAAGTGGGGGGATACGGGGCCGGTACGTCATCCGCGTCCAGGACCCGGAGCTGGATACCCGGTCCCTCGCGCTGTGCATGGCCGTGGGACTGGATGCCCTACAAGGGCGCTGACGCCCAATACCCCGCCGGGCGGGTGGCACGGACCGGCCGTTCGGAGGGGCCGGAATTGTCAGAACGGCGGGTTTCGGCAGGCCCCCGGGCGTCATTACGTTTCTTGTGGCCCGCCTCCGGAACTTCGCCGGAGTTCCTTTCCTGGCGGTCCTTTTGCACGGAATGAAAGGTGCTTTTTTCATGGACGAGTTCAACCTTGACGCCCGCGTGATTGTTTCTGCCGACCCGGTCCAGACGCAGCTGTCCCCGGTGGCCAGCGTCGCCTCCCGCGTCGCCAGCAAGTGGGTCGCCAAGCAGACCATCCGCCAGACGATCAAGCTGACGGCCGCCTGTGCCGCCGTCCGCACGAACGGCAAGTGCTGACCCTACTGCCGATCGCGTCCGATCACACGGGGCCCTCCAGCAGAACCGGAGGGCCTCTCCGGATAACCCGGGAATCCAGAAGCCGAGAACCCGAGAACTCCCAGAGCCCACCCCATGCACCCGAAGCCCCTGCTGCCGTACAGACTTGCCGCGCGCGCCCACACCGTCGCGGACCTGATCCGGGAACGCCTCGACAGTCCCGCGAGCGCCGACGCGTACGCCGCGCGCGCCGCCGGGCAGAGCGACGTGTCCTTCTGGCACGGTGCTTCCCTCAGCGAGGGCCACGCCGGGCTGGCGCTCCTGCACCTGCACGCCGCCCGTACCGCCCGCAGCGACGAGGAATGCGAGCAGTCGCTCGACCGCGCGTTCTCCTTCGTACGCGCCGCGTTCGCCGCTACCCGGAAGCGCGCGCTCACGCACCCGGGACTGTTCGATGGAACCGCCGGACTCGCCTTCGTCCTGCGCGAGGCCTCGGCCGACGAGCCCCGCTTCCTGCCCAGCCTCGCCGCACTGGACGAGCAACTGTGCCAACAGGTGCTCGCTATGGACCTGCCCCACGGCCCGGAAGCCGTCGCCGACCACCACTACGACCTGATCTACGGAAGCGCTGGCCTCCTCACCCACCTGTGCGCCGTCCGCCCTCCGACCCCGTCGGCCGAACAGGCACTGCTGCGGTGCCTGCGTCACCTCCTGTGGGTCGGCGCCGACCGCCGGTGGGCCGTCCAGGGGCGGCTCGACACCGGCAGTTCCCACGGAGCGGCGGGCATCGCAGCCGCCCTCGCCAAGGCCTGGCGGTACGGCCACCGGCTGCCCAGACAGCGCCAGGTGACGGACCAGCTCGTCAGGTGGCTGCTGGCGGCCGGCACCGGCGACGGGCGACAGCTCCAGTGGCCGCGATACGTGGCCCTGGGGCCGGACGCGGACCCGGATCGCGCCGGTGCGGCCGAAACCGCCCCGGCCTGGTGCCACGGGACCGGCGGAGTGGCCGCTGGGCTGCTCGCCGTCGCCGGTGCGACCGGTGACCAGGCCCTGGAGACACGGGCGTGCGCCGCGCTCGACGGGCTGCTCGGCCGGGTGGCGGCGGGGGACGTACCGCGTTCGCCGACCGTGTGCCACGGCCGCGCCGGACTCGTCGCGCTAGCCCACGAGTTCGCCACGCACGGCAGCGCCGGGGCCGCCCGCGCGATGCCCCGGCTCGTGACGGACCTGGTCGCGGCCGCTGACCCCGGACAGCCCCTGGTCTACCGCGACCACGAGACAACCGGACACCTCGTCGACAACCCCGGCCTCCTCACCGGCGCCGCCGGAATCGCCCTCACTCTCCGCGCCACCGCGACCGGCGCCGGCCACCGGCCGGCCTGGTGGCGGGTGCTCTTCCCGCGATGAAGGCGAGCGGCCGTGGCCGCCTCCCAGTGACCATGACGACGACGGACAAGGACCCCACCCGCCTCATGCCGCAGTACGAAGCTCTCGACTTCCACCTCCTGCGCGCCCCCGCTCTGCCGGTCGACGTCTGGCGCCGGGCGCTCGCCGACCACGACCCCGGCCGGACCCGGGCCCGGCTGCGCGCCATGGCCGACGACCCCCGCGTACGCCACGGGCTCGTCGCGGCGGGCAGCGGGCTGCTCGACGGGCTCGCCAGGACCAGGGGCGCGGACAGTGCTACGCAGGGGTGCGCGAGCGGCAAGGCGATACGGCGCGTGCACTCCCGCGCCCTGCGCTACCTCACCCGCATGAGCACCCGCCCCACCCCCTTCGGCGCCTTCTCCGGCGTCGCCCTCGGAACGTTCGGCGCGGCCACCACCGCCCGCCTCGGTGACACCGCCCTCGCCTCCTCCCGCCTGCGCGCCGACATGGGCTGGCTGCTGGCCCTCGTCCGGGACCTGGAAGGCGACCCGGAGGTGCTCGGGCAGCTCAGCGTGTCCGTGAACGCCATGGCGTACCAAGTGGGCGACCGCCTGGTACTGCCCTTCTCCGACGTGCACGGCAACGCCGACCGGCGCTCCGTACGGGTGCGCCATACCGCGCCGCTCGACCACATCCGGCGGCTGGCGCCGCCCGCCGCACCCGTGCCCTGTGCCGACCTGATCGCCGCGCTGACCGAACGGTTCCCGGCGGCCGGGCGAGAACGGATCACCGTGTTCGTCACCGAACTGGCGGGACTCGGCCTGCTCGTGACCGACCTGCGGCCGCCCGTCACCGAGCCCCGCCCCGCGGCGTACGTCCTCGGCCGGCTCACCGCCATCGGCGTCGCCCACCCCGCTGTCGCCGCACTGCGCGAGATCGTCAGCCTGACCGCCGACGCCGTCTACGGCGACACGGGCGCCCTGGAGAAGCTGCGCCTCACCCAGCGCACCCTCGTACCCGGATACCGGTACCAGCCTTTCCAGGCCGACTCCACCCTCGCCACCCCCGGCCCCGCCGAGACGGTCCTCAACCGCCAGGTGGCCGACGAGATCGCCGAAGCCGTCGGCTGCCTGGCCCGGCTGGCCCAGGCGGCACCCACCGGATACGACCATCTCGTCCCCTACCACCAGGCGTTCATGGAACGCTACGGAACCGACGCCCTCGTACCCGTACTCGAACTCCTCAGCGCCGAACGCGGCCTGGACGCCCCCAACGGCTACCTCAACCCGCCCCGCGCCATGGTCATGCAGCAGCCCGGCAGCGAAGGCGACCCGCACACCGCGCGGGCCCTCGTCGCCCTGGCGTCCGAGGCGTGGCGCAACGGGGCCGAGGTGGTGGAGCTGAGCGACGAGGTACTGGCCAGGCTGCTGCCCGCCGACGCCGACGGTGATCACCGTCTCGTCTGCCCGGGTATCGATGCGTATGTCCAGATTGCCGCCGCCGGACCGGACGCCATCGACGCCGGTGACTGGCACGCCGTGCTCAACAGCGACGGTCTCGGCGAGGGCGGACGCACCTTCGGACGGTTCTGCCACCTCCTTCCGGAGGCCGCCACCGAACGGCTTCGCGCGTACGCCCGGGAACGCGAGGCCCTGGAGCCCGACGCCGTGGTGGCCGAGCTGGCGTACCTGCCGGGCAACGGGCGCGGCGCCAACGTGGCGATCCGGCCCGCCGTCCACACGTACGAGATTCCCGTCAACGTCGCCCCCGCCGGGGCAGCGGACCGGACCATCGGCCTCGATGACATCCACGTCGGCGCCACCGACGACGGCTTCCGGTTGTACTCGGCACGCCTCGGCCGCGAACTGGTCGTCGTCCAGAACCACATGCTCAGCCCGCTCGGCGCCCCCAACGTGTGCCGCTTCCTCCTGGAGGTCTCCCGGGCCCGGTATACCATCCCCACCGGCTTCACCTGGGGGCCTGTCGAGGGCGCTCCGTACCTGCCGCGCGTGGCGCGGGGGCGGGTGGTCGTGCGGGCGGCGGAGTGGAACCTTTATCCGGGCGCGCAGAGCGGTACGGGTACGGCTATGAGCGTTGCCCCGGTGCCCGGGCCCGTGCTCCGTACGGCCGCGGACGTGACCCAGTGGCGCCGCACCTGGAACGTCCCCCGCCTCGTCTACCTGGCCGACGACGACAACCGGCTGCTCCTGGACCTCGACCACCCGGCCTGCGTGGACGAGCTGCTGGCCGCGCTGTGCACCGCCGCCGAGCAGATCACGCTCCAAGAGGCGCTGCCGGGGCCGGACCAGGCGTGGCTGCGCGACAGCGCCGGACGCGGCCACTTCTCAGAGGTCGTCGTCCCGCTGCTGGCCAGGGGACGCGAAGGCCGTGAGTCCTGTGAAGCCCGTGCGCTCGGTGAACCCCGTGAGGTCCAAGAGGCACACGGATCCCATGCGTCCGCGCAGGACCGGATACGCCACAAGGTCCACCCCGCCGCCCACCCCGTCCACCTCCCCGGCTCCGAGTGGTCGTACCTGAAGCTGTACGCCGCCCGTGAGCTGCACGACGAGATCGCCGCGGTCGAACTGCCCGGCGTCATTGAGGGCCTAGCTGACGCGGGCGCCGTCGTCGACCGGTGGCTCTACATCCGCTACGCCGACCCCGACCCGCACCTGCGCCTGCGGGTCCGTACCGCACCCGGTTCGCCGCCCGCCCTGGGCCCGCTCCTGGACGGGTGCCGCCCGCTGGTCGGCCGGGGCCTCGCCGAGCGGATCGAGGTCGCCACGTACCACCCGGAAGTCAGCCGGTACGGCGGGCCTGCCGTGTACGACCAGGCCGAGCAGGTCTTCGCGGCCAACAGCTCCGTCTCCACAGCTCTCCTGCGCCTCCTGTGGGACGGCGAGCCCGGCCTGCGGCCCGAGGCGGTCACCCTCGCCGCCGTCGACGCGCTGTACGTGCAGTGGGGCCTCGATGTCCGCGAACGGCTCGCCGCCATGCCGAGGCCCGCCGAGGACCCGGAGGCCCGCGAGCAGTACAAGAAGGACCGCGACTACCTGTGCGAGCTGCTCGCCCCCTGGGACCGCCGCCCGCACCCCCTGGGGCGTATTCACCACGAGCGCCTCGCCGCCGTACTCGACGGCCAGGCCGGAGCCGTACGGGCCGCAGCCCGGGCCGTCGCGGCAGCGGAGGCGGCCGGGACGCTGTGGGGCACCCGGGACGCGATCCTGGCCAGTCTCGCGCACATGCAGGTCAACCGCCTGCTGCCGATGGACCGGGCCGCCGAGAACCGCTGCTACGTGGTGTGGGGGCACGTCCTGAACTGCCTTCGAGGGAGGCCCCGTGACTGACGGCCCGACGACCGACCACGAGCTGCCGGACCAGCCAGCCGTCCCCGAGGAGCACCGCCGCCTCTCCCGCGACCTGCGCTACTGGGCCCTGGTCCTGCGCTCCTTCTGGGGCCTGAGCCCCCTGCGTGTCTCCGCGCTCGTGGTGGCCACGGCCCTGACCGCGGCCGTGCCCGCGACCGGCATCTGGCTGACCGCCCAGGCCGTACAGGCCGTGGTCGACGCGGTCCTGCACGTACCGGGCGCGCTGGACCGGCTCACCCCCGCGACCGCCGGCCTGGTGGCCCTCGCCGTGGCCGAACACGTCGTCTCCTCGATGTCGCAGTACCTCAACTCGCTGCTCCAGCTGGAGTTCTCCGCCAAGATCGGCGAGCAGGTGATGGTCAAGGGGACCCGGATGGACCTCAGCGCGTACGAGAATCCCGAGGCGTACGACCGGCTGCAGCGCGCCCTGCGGGAGAGCGGCAGCGGTACGGCGTTCGAGGTCTTCGAGGAGATGATGCGGACGCTGACCTCACTGGCCTCGCTGGTGACGGTCAGCTGGGTGCTGTTCACCTGGAACACCTGGATCGCCCTGGCCATCCTGCTGGCGCCGCTGCCCGCGCTCGCCGCGCACGTGGTGTTCAGCAAACAGGGCTACGCCATCGAGTACCACCGCGCCCAGGACCGGCGCCGCGCGTTCTACTACCAGGACCTGACAACCACGGACACCTCCTACAAGGAGGTCAAGCTCTACCAACTCGGCCCTTACTTCGTGGACCGCTACCGCGCCCTCGTCCAGGGCTTCTTCCGCGTCGACCGGTCGCTGGCCAGGCGTCGGCACGGCTGGTCGGCGGCGCTCGGCCTGGTCAGCGTGGCCTGCTCAGCAGGCGCCCTGGTCTTCGCCCTGAGGTCGACAGCGGGCAACGGCAAGCTCGGTGAGCTGGCCGGCTACCTCCAGGCGCTGGGCGCCGTACACGCGGCGGCCACCGGCCTGCTGCTCGGCGTGGCGACGCTCTACCAGAACACGCTCTTCACCGGGAACCTCTTCGACTACCTGTCACTGCCCGAGGGCGGCATCACCGGTGGCTCGCGGCCGTTCCCGCGGCGGCTCACGCACGGCATCGAGTTCCAGGACGTCACCTTCCGCTACCCGGGCACCGAAACCACCGCCCTGGACCGCTTGAGCTGCTTCATCCCCGCCGACACCTGCTGCGCTCTTGTCGGGTCGAACGGTGCGGGCAAGAGCACCGTCGTCAAACTGCTCGCCCGTCTTTACGAGCCGAACAGCGGCCGCATCCTCATCGACGGCGTGCCGATCGAGGAGTACGACACCGACGACCTCCAGCGCAACATCGGCGTCGTCTTCCAGGACTTCATCCGCTACGAGATGCCCGTACGGCACAACATCGGCTTCGGCCACCTCGACGACCTCGGCGACGACGACCGGATCCGGGTGGCCGCCCAGGCCAGCGGCGCCGACGAGTTCGTCGACCAGTTGCCGGGGCGCTACGACACCACGCTGGGGCGCCGCTTCGAGGGCGGCCACCAGCTGTCCGGCGGCCAGTGGCAGAAGATCGCCCTGGCCCGCGCCTTCCTGCGCGACGCGCCGGTCGCAGTCCTCGACGAGCCGACCGCCGCGATCGACCCTGAGGCCGAGGCCGACATCTTCGGTCAGCTGCGCACCATCTGCTCGCAGGCGACGTCCCTGGTGGTGTCCCACCGGTTCTCCACCGTTCGCATCGCCGACAAGATCCTGGTCGTGGAAGGCGGCAGGCTCATCGAGGAGGGCAGCCATGAGGAACTGCTCAGCCTCGGAGGCACCTACGCCTACCTCTTCCGTCTCCAGGCCGACGCCTACCTGCCGGAGGCCACCGCATGACCGCCGCAGACGTGCCGTCCGTCCCACCTGCCATGGAAACCCCCCAGGAAGCTCCCGTGAACCGCGCTCCCGCCCTGTCCCTCATGTACCCGCTCATGGCGTACGACCTGGACCACCTCGCCGCGTTCGGCGCGGCCGTCCGGGACCTGCCCCTGGAACGCCTCTACCTGGGGCAGTCCGTGCTGGTCGACACCCACCAGGCCTTCGCGTACCTCGCTGGGCGCGGCATCCGCGTACCCGTCGGCACGAGCGTCGCCCTCACCGCACTGCGCCACCCGCTGGACGCGGCGGTGCAGACCAGGTCCCTGGCGCTGCTGACCGGCGCCGAGGTGGTAGCCGGGTTCGGCGCCGGCGAACCGGAGTTCGTGGCGGCGCTGCGCGGAGCGCCGTACGAGAGCCCGCGTACGGCCGTCTCCGAGTATCTGACGGTGGTGCGGCGGCTCCTGGACGGCGAGGTGGTCGAGTACGAGGGGCGGTATGTGCGGGTGGACGAGGGGCTGATCCAGGTGCCGCACCCGCCGGTGTCGCTCGGCGCCGGCACACTGCGCCCGCGCATGGCGTATACCGCGGGCCAGGTGGCCGACGTGGCGGTCACCCTGCTCACCCCGAAGGCTCACCTGAAGGACACCCTCGTGCCCGCGCTGGCACAGGGCGCCGCCTCCCGGAACCGCCCGGCTCCCAGGGTGACGACGATCGTGCCGTGTGCCGTACGCAGACCCGGCCGAGACCCGCGCAAACTCGCCTTCGCCGCGCACGAACTGCACCTGACCGGCGAGCACTACGCCTCGATGCTGCGCTCGGCCGGCCTGGCCGTGGACGTCGCCGACCCGTGGGCCGGAGCGGGCTGCCTGGTCGACGGCGGTGTCTTCGCCTACGGCACACCTGAAGAGGTCGCCAGCCAGCTCACCGGCTACGGTATGGCCGGGGCGACGGAGATTTCGCTGAGCTGTGCCGGAGTCCTGCTGACCGAAGGAGCCGAGGCGGCGCTGAACGATGTACGGGCCATCGCCGAGGCGATGCGCGACCGGACGGGCCGGATGGCCCCCGCCCGGTGAAGGCCCAGTTTGCCCATTCGAGTCGTCCCGGCTGAGGGGAAGAACCCATGCTTCTGGAATTCGCACTGCATTCCCTGATGGATTTGGTGCTGTGGATAGGCGGCAAGGGCCTTGACAGGTCCCGTTCAGCGCGAAAGACCGCCGCTTTCCGGCGCGGCGAAACCGTCACCCTGCGCTGCCGGTTCCGTATTCGGGCACAGGGCCCCGCGATGCACCGGGGCAGCATCACCCTGAACCGTTCCGGTGTCTTCCTGGACGGCCCCGGCGCGAAAGGCCTGCGACTCTCGGCCCCGGCCACGTCGGCAACCGGCGGCGGCCGGGGCGGCACGACCGTGGACTGCACCGTGACCACGAAGGACGGCGTGACCAAGCAGCTCGAACTGCTCCTGACGACCTGGGACAAGGAACTGCTGAAACTCATCACGGAAACCATGCCCGCCCAGGCCTGACCCCGTTCCGAATTCACGCCCGCGACGCACGCCGTCACGCCTTCCCCCCGCCCCCATTGCCCGGACCGCCGACCGCATTGGTACCTTAAACGTGATATTGGCCGAGGGGTCATGCACACGAGGGCGTGATGATTCGCGTGATGATCGTCGATGACGAAATTCTGCTGCGGACGTGTATGCAGCGCATTCTGGAGTGCGAGCCGGACATCGAAGTGCCGGTGGTCTGCGACGGACGGGACGTACTCGAAGCCGTGGACACCCACCGGCCCGACGTAGTCCTGCTGGACCTCAGGATGCCGGACGTCGACGGGCTCACCGCTCTCCAATGGATCCGCTCCCGCCCGGCGCCACCCACGGTCGCCATCCTCACGATGTTCCTGACCGACGAGGACATCGCCGCGGCGCTGCGCTCCGGCGCGGCCGGCTTCCTGATGAAGGACGCCACACCGCAGGAACTGGCCCACGTGGTCCGGGTGCTGGCCGCCGGCGACACCGTACTGTCCGCCGCGGCGGCCCGGATCGTCATCGACGGTTACCTCGACACCGGCATGCGTCACGACGAACCGGACCCGCGCCTGGGCACGCTCACCGAGCGCGAGCACCAGGTCCTCGAACTGCTCGCCGAAGGACTGACCAACGCGGAGATCGGACGCCACCTGCTGCTCAGCGCGTCCACCGCCAAGGAGCACGTCAGCACGATCCTGACGAAGCTGGGTCTGACCAACCGGGTGCAGGCCGCCGTGGTCGCCCACCGCGCCGCGGCCGCCCGGAGACGCCCCCTGGCCACCCCGCCGAGACCCGCTGAGCGATCGGGGGAGCCGGGGGCGGCACGGGGCGGATCCGGGCAGACAGCACACCCCCCTCACCTCCACCACCCCACCCCTCGGAGACCAGCACCATGACCCTCGGCAACGCGATCTACGACCAGAAGCTGGCGAGCATCTACGACCGGATGTACCCGATCGGCGAGGACACGGACCAGGCGGTCGAGTTCATCGCCGCCCACACCCCGCCGGGCGGCCGCGTCCTCGAACTCGGCGTCGGTACGGGACGGATCGCCGTCCCGCTCGCCGGGCGGGGCCTGGCTGTACACGGCCTCGACGGCTCCGAGGCCATGCTTGCCGAGCTGCGCAGACGTGATCCGCAGGAGACGGTGACCGCGCAGCTCGGCGACTTCACCGAAGAGGGCACCGGCCAGGTCTTCGACACCGTGACCCTCGTCCTGAACACCTTCTTCGTGGCCATCACGAAGGAGCAGCAGCTCGGCTGCCTCCGCCTGGCCCACGAACAGCTCGCCCCCGGCGGCCGTTTCATTCTGGAAGCGTTCGACCCGGCGCCGTACCACTACCTGCAGAAACCCGACTTCTCCATGCGGCACCTGGACGAGCGGGCCGTCATGCTGGACACCCTGACCGTGGACCGCTCGCAGCAACTCATGCTCTCGACCCACACCATCGTCGACGGCGACGCCCCGGCGACCCGGAAACACGTACTGCGCTACGCCTTCCCCTTCGAGATCGACCTGCTGGCCGAGCTGTCCGGCCTGCGCCTGGTCGACCGCTCGGAGGACTGGTGGGGCACCCCGTACACCGCCTCCAGCCTGCGGCATGTCTCGGTGTACGAACCGGACCCCGACTCCCCCTGGCCGTCAGCCACCGCCGGCTGACGCACCGGCGCGCTCTTCCCGGCGGCAGGCTCCCCGAGCGGCAGTGCGCCCGACGACAACGGCAAGCTGGACGCCACCGTGGCAGCCGCCCCCGTCACCCTGCTGCGCCAAGCCCTGCACCCCGACACCTGACCGGTCAGACAGCCACCTGCGGCAGGGGCCGGCCCTGCGCGGCACGGACCGGCTCCAGGCAGAGAGAATTCTCACCGTAGCCGTAGCGATGGCACGGCTGATGGCACCAGGCGCACCTGCCGACCTGATCGGACGGGCAGGACAGCGGGGCACCCGGGCATGAGGCGGACGAGGTCATGGCGGTCGATCCTCTCTCGTTCAACGCTGAAGGAACCGTTTTGCCGCTCCGGTATCCCCCGCCGAGAATCGACCACCTTACGAGGCGACGGGAAGCTCGTCGACGTCCAGGTCCTCGCTTACCCGCACCGCACGCGGCCGATGCCGGAAGCGGTGCCACTCGGTGGGCGCGGCCTGGTGGTCGGCCTGATCTCTCCACCACCACCTCGGACCGTACGGTGCTGCGCGCGCCTCCCGCCGTACGGCCCGCCCGGCGGCCCGTCGGCCAGCGAGGAGAGCGCCCCGGCTCCGCGGGCGCTCCGGCCTGCTCGCACCACAAAGCCGCCGCCGTGGGCCGTTTCCGTGGTGGCGGCCCGGCTCCCTCAGCTCAGCCGGGTCATGGCGTATGCCTCGATGGCATCACGCTGGTAGGCGGCCAGGCCCGGTGCGATCGTCTCGTAGGCCGCGCGCCATGGTTCGTTGTCCACGCAGGAACGCCCGATCGCGCGGTACTCCTCGGCGGATACGGCGCGGAGCTCCGTGAGCGCCTGGTACTGGGCGTCGATTTCAGCCTGCACCGGTTCGGCGTGGGCGGGGGTGCCCGCGTCCATCAGCTCGGCCAGCCGGATCATCCGGACGGTACGCTCGCGCTGTCCGGCCTCGACCTGGGCCTCGCTCAGTGTCGCGGTGTGCCGGTCGATCGCCCCGGCCAGCTCCGGGAAGTCGTGCAGGCTCTCGCGGTACTGCGTGGGCTCGATCCCTTTGAACAGATTCTCCGGCCGGTTGATGACCAAAGGTGTGCCGTCCCTCCTGGACCGCTCCGATGCGGCGATCGTGCGGGCGACCGTTGCGGCCAGAGCGTCGAGCCGGTCGCGCTCGGCGAGCAGGCGGCGGTGATGACCCCGCAGGGCTTCCACCTCGTCGACCTGCGCGGCCAAAACCTTGCCGATCTCGGACAGTCCCAGGCCCAGTGCCCGCAAAACGAGGATCTGCTGCAGTCGCAGCAGCTCGCCTTCCTCGTAGTAGCGGTGGCCGTTGGACCCGACCCAGGCCGGCGGCAGCAGACCGATCTCGTCGTAGTGCCGCAGCGCCCGAGCCGTCACCCCCGACATCCGGGCGACTTCCGCAGTCGGCCAGGCCATCGCCACCCCCGCGTACTTCTTGACCGGGCCGGACTTTCCAGCCCTGTCCACAACGGTAGAAGCTTCCCCTGCGGCAGCTTCAAGCCGCGCCCCAGGATTCCAGCACATCGCCGTCACCGCGAGGCAGTGCGGCCTGAACCCGGCCGTGATGCCCCTGGGCCCGGTGCCGGTCGGCGGGCGCGGCGGCAGTTCATTGCCTTCGGCCGGAGTCTTCAACCCCGCTGTGGTCAAGTTCCAGGTCGGCTCCCGACCAGCCTTGCCGTCCGGCTCCGCCGAGTGCTGGTCCACCATCTGCTGCTCCGCCCGGCGTACGTACGCCGGCCCGGCCGACCTGAGCCGTCTGCCGGGCCGGGGCGATCCACCCGCACCTCAACACTCGCAGCGCACCCGCACGCAGCAGGCGAGCAGTAGGAGTTGGCCTTGCCCTGGTCGCCGACGCTTCAGGACCCGTGTCCCAAGCCGAATGCGCCGCAGCACAAACGCTGCACCCTGCCGGACTTGAAGCTGACGCAGCGGGAACCTGCACGATCGCTCCGTACGGTACGCACCGCTTTCCCAGCGATCCCATCCGGAGGCACCTGTCATGCTGCGCGGCAAAGGCGTTCACTACGACACCGGCACCTTCCCCAACGGCGACACCTCGCGCCCCGTCTTCGCCCCTCGGGACGCCGAACGGGACATGCGGGTCGTCGCCGAAGACCTGCACTGCACCGCGGTCCGCATCACCGGCGGCGACCCCGACCGGATCGAGACCACGGCGCGGTACGCGGCGCAGGCCGGGCTGGAGGTCTGGTTCTCCCCGTTCCCCTGCGAGCTGACGGACGCCGAGATGCTGCCCCTGTTCGCCGACTGCGCCGAGCGGGCGGAGCGGCTGCGGCGCGACGGCGCCGAGGTCGTCCTCGTCACCGGCTGCGAACTCAGCATCTTCGCCCGCGGCTACCTGCCCGGCGACATCTTCAACGAGCGCGTTCCGGTGCTGGCGGGCCCCGGCCGCGAAGCCGCACTCCGGGGCATCCCCGACAAGGTCAACACCTTCCTGGCAGAGGTCGCCGGCACCGTGCGGCCGCTCTTCGGCGGCCGCGTCAGCTACGCCTCCTGCCCCCTGGACGGCGTGGACTGGACCCCGTTCGACATCGTGGGCCTGGACGCCTTCCGGGGCCAGCGCAACGCTGCCACCTACCGGGCCGACCTGCGCGCGGAATGCGCCCGCGGCAAGCCCGTCGCCGTCATGGAGGCCGGCTGCTGCACCTACCGGGGAGCGAGCGAGCACGGCGGCGCCGGCTGGTACATGGCCAAGGAAAGCGACGGCATCACCCTCAGACCCGGCCTCGTGCGCGACGAGGGCGAGCAGGTCAGGTACCTCGAAGACCTCATGGCCGTCTTCGAGGAGGTAGGCGTCGACTCGGCCTTCTGGTTCAGCTTCGCCGGCTTCAGCACACCCCACCGGACGACCGGGCCGGACGAGGATCTCGCCTCTTACGGCATCGTCAAAATACTGGATGAACACAGTGATTACCCCGTCAGCCAGCGCGCCTACCCGGACATGCCCTGGGAACCGAAGGAGGCCTTCCACGCCCTCGCCAGACGCTACGGGGCAGCTGGGAGGTAGAGCAGATCGTGCTGCCGGGCACGCAGGAAGCCGACCAGGCGCAGGACGGCGGTGTCGCGGCGGTTGTCCCAGACGTAGGTGCGGCGGTTCTGGTAGACGTCGCGCTGTCGTGGCCGCGGCCGGTGTGCACGCGGACCTGCTGGTAACCGCCCAGGCGGAAGCGGTAGGTGGCGTGGGTGCGCCGGCTGGTCAGCGTCCAGCCGGTGAGGTTGACCGCGCGGCGTCCGGTGTTCTTCACCGTGACCCACTCACCGTTCAGGGACCGGTTGGAGCCGTCGTCGCGGCCGGGGCTGTCGGCCTGGACCGCGCCCAGCACGACCGGGGAACGGTGGGAAACCGGCAGCCGGTGGCCAGCGGCCGATGCCGGACCCGCCAGGGCGGTGGCCAGAGCCGCTGATACCGCCGCAGCGGCGGCCAGACGCGGTGCAGACGAATCACGTGATCCTTCTGGAAGCCGCCCCGACGCACGGGGCGGGTAGTACCCGATCGCCGGACGCAGCAGCACTGTGGGGCCGCGTCGGCGGACGTAGTTGACGGTTTGACGGCCCATTACGCAACACGGACCTGCGCATGTCCACCGCGCTCTGCCCCCAAGCGCGCACGCCTAGGCGCACGCGCACCGCCTCGCACCGCCCCGGCCAATCCCCGGCAAGATCTCCAGCCCTGTACGCCACACAGTGCACATCTGCCTGTCCGAGCAACGCCGGTGGCCGCCGGGGCATCTTCAGTGATGCGGGTGACCGTGCCCGTACCGAACCTCGGGACAGGAGGCGGCGTGCCGTTGTACATGGCCTGGCGGGGTTCGCTGGGCGATACCGGGCTGTGGTGGTCCCAGAGCCGCAACGGAATCACCTGGACTCCGCAGCAGCGGATCTTCGGCGCCATGTCCATGGAACGCCCGGCCCTGGCGGCATGGCGGGAGATGCTGTATCTGGCCCGGCGCGAAGAACATGATCAGGTGCTGTGGTGGGCGGTGAGCGACGGATCCGGCTGGAGCGGGCCGCGCGCGGTCCCCGGCGCCTGCTCCAGCCACGCCCCCGCCGTGGTGGCCGGCCACCACGGACTGCATTTGTACTGGAAAGGGCCGGACTCGGACGAACGGCTCTTCCACGCCGCCTTCGACGGCCGGTTCTGGGCCCCCGGTCAGGTGCTGTTCAACGGCTGGCCCATGACCTCTTCCCGACCCAGCACCACCACCACCCACACCACCCGCACTTGGCTGGCCTTCACCGGCGCCGGCCGCGACCGGACGATCCGCCTGTGCCACTCCCCCGACGGCACCCGGTGGAATTTCCGCAACGTCCTGCCGGGACCGGCGGCAGCGGCCAGTTCCTGGCCCTCGGTCACCGGCCGGACCGGCCCGGGCCGCACCGACCGCCTGCTGCTGGCCTGGCCCGACCACGACGGCGCCGTCCGGTGCGCGCTCTCCCACGACGCGGCCCGCCGCTGGTCACAGCCGGCCCCCGTACCCGCCCGTACCCTGCGCGGCATCGCCTTCGCCGCCTGGGACACCGCGGACGCCTACGCCGCCTGGGCCGTGACGCCGGACGGCGAGTACGGCATCTTCTGGGCCGACACCGCCGACGGCATCGTCTGGCGCCATCCGCGCACCGCCCAGCCGCTGCAGTACGGCCAGGGACGGCTGGACGAACGCGCCTCGCTCCGGGAACCTGCCATGGCCGCCTGCGGCCACATGTGGCGCTGACCGGCGGGTGTCGTCGGCCCGGCCGCAGCGGTCCAGCCTGCCGGAAACGCGCATCCACCACGGAGCGCGGCGCGCACGGTGAGAGACGATGCGCGCAGCCTCTGGAGCCGGTGCGCGTTTTCGGCCAGAGGCGCGCACCGGCTGGTGCCGGCCCGGCACCGGCGCGCAGCGCGCGGGCCGTGTGCCGGGCCTGTTCGGCGTGCTGGCGGTACGCCAGTGCCTGTTGTGGGCGGTCATACTGTTCGTGCTCGCGGGCCAGGGCGTCGTGGATGTCGGCCAGGGCGCTGACGGTGGCGGCTGCCTGGGTGGGCGCCGAACGCTCCGGCCATTCCAGGGCCTGCTGGGTTGAGTGGTCCTCGGCGATCTGCCCAGCGGTGGTGGCGGCCGTTTCGCGTGTGATGGCGCCCTGCTCCCGTGTCTCTTGTGCCTGGCCGCGGCGCAGGGCCGTTTCCCTGCGTTCCAGGCGGGCGGCGGTTACCGCCCGCCGGTCGCGGGAGCAGCCGATCTGCTCCAGGGCGCGCTCACGCAGATTGGCAGCCGCCCGCCCCACCGCCCGGCTGCGGGCGTCGGCTTCGTCTACCCAGGCGGTCAGACGATCCTTACGTACGTCGGCGGAGGTCTCCCCGTCGTCCGCGACCACGCACTACGAGAAGACGGAAACTACGCACACACGCGCGGGGCCCGGCTCGGAGCCCCTCGCGATACGAAGGTCTTCCGTCATACCGGGCCGGCCGCCCGGAAGTGAACGGGCCGCAGCGTGTTGCCGGGGCGATTGACAGCTCCTTAAGTGCGGACACCAGCGGTTCTACCCTGGACCGTACCTCCCCCGGCCCCCGGCCGGTACATCTGTCCCTCGCGTCCGTCCGGCCCGAAGGGCGGGAGCTCAACAGGCCGCCGGATCCGCATTTCCGCAGCGGACGCACGGATCCGTCTTGCCTGCAGCCCGTCGCCTCGGGGCACTCCTGCGCCCCTGCGACGGGCGGTGAGGCGCTGGTTCGGGGCCGGAGAGGAGCCGGTCCCGAACGCGGCGCTCCCAGCACCGCCCGCCTTGCCTTGTGCTCGGTGTCCCGCACTTCCGGCTCCGCAGCGGCCCGGCGGCGCACACCGGGCCCGGTTCCGACCTTCCTCCACGGCAGCGGATCCTTCACCGGCACCACCTCGACTGCAGCACGTCCACCCCGGCCTCTCGCGGAGTGCGGCAGACGCCTGCGGTCAGTCACGCCCAGCCCTACGGGAAAGTTGCTGGATGTAACGGTCGCGGCGTTGCGCAGCGCGGTGTGGGCGTTACGGCTGCGTTCGCGTCTCGGCGTGTGCGGCCCAGTCTGCTCGCGAACGACAGCAGGACTAACCGCGTGCTTCGGCCCGGATGGCCGGGCAGCACCGGGGTGTCCCCGCAAGATCGCACCAACGGTCGAGGCGAGATCGCATACGCGCAGAACATCAGGAGCTACTGGCGTTGTGGGTGAGAGTCCTGCGGAGACAGTTGAAACGCAGGGGCACAGGGCCTGCTCGCGGAGGACCATCGTCGCTATGGGGGTCGAACGCGAGGGTTCCAGGGACTATCTCTACTATGCGCCTGACTGGATCTGGCCAGCCAGCCATGAGGGCTATATCAAGTCGTTCCTGCTGTTCTTTGACGGAGTGGCTCTCTCCCTGCCGACGGATCTCGCAGCCGAGACGCTCGACCGAAGCCCGAACCTGGCCCAGCCGCTGCACGACAAGGGCCTCCTGGTCAATCTCGACCCCCACACCTGCCTGAGTCACGAGGCGTCCTCCACGCTGGCGCGCGGGCTGACCGACTGGCTGGAGAGCCAGCCCCGCCGACCGCCTGACCCCGATGTCGCAGCGGCGATCGCTTCACTGCAGTGGGCCCGGCACTGGTCGGCTCGGAGAGATTCATACAGGTGCTGCGGCGTCAGGGCTGCACGTTCCAGGGAGAAATTGTCAAGAGCTGTGGATTGGGTCGTTGACGTCTACCGCTGTTCCCACTCGGTCCGGGTGAGTTCGTACTCGACTTCACCATGTTCGGAGCCCTCGGTGGCCTCCGGCCAGTCCCCGGTGAAGTTCCGGACGAAGGACAGGCCGGACTTCTCCATGACGCGGCGGGAACGGGTGTTGACGGCCATCGTGTTCGCCGTGACCCGCTCGACCTCCAGGTCTGTGAACCCCTTGCGGATCAGGGTCTGGGCCCCCTCGGTGGCATAGCCGCGCCCCCATGCGGCCTGCTTCAACCGGTAGCCGAGTTCGACCACGGCGGGGCTGTGCTCCTCCAGCGGCCGGAACTCGAACCACCCTAGGAAGGTGTCGGTGGCCTTCTCCTGCGCGGCCCAGTAGCCGCGGGTCCTCCAGCACGGGTAGTCGTGCATCAGCCGCGGCAGGACCCTCGTTGCGATCGCCTCGCTGCTGGTGGGACGGCCTCCGTTGATAAAGCGCATGACCTCGGGGTCGTTGTCCAGGGCGAGCAGGTGGTCGGTGTCGGCCGTCGTGAACGCGCGCAGGACGAGCCGGTCGGTCTCCAGGAAGTTGGACATGTCGCGATCTTCACCACGGGCTGGCCGGGTCTGCCACCGGTTTTCCGGCTGATGGATGTCGGTGGTGATCATGCCGCGCGGTCGGCGGATCGCTCGATGAGGATGCCCCGCTCGAAGCGGGCCCCGGCCCGGACCAGTGCCACGAGGTGGGGCGCGTTCACGGCCCGCCATCGCTGCTGGGCGGACTCCACCAGCTTGAAGACCATGGCCAAGGCGGCGGTCGCGCTGCCGGCGCCCTTCGTGACCTTCGTGCGGAGTCGAACCGTTGCGAAGGTGGACTCGATGGGGTTCGTGGTGCGCAGGTGGACCCAGTGCTCGGCGGGGAAGTCGTAGAACGCGAGCAGTTCGTCCGTGTCGTCGGTGACCTTCCTGACGGCTTTGGGGAACTTCGCCTCGTAGGTCCTCTCAGACGCGGCGACAGCTTTGATCGCACGGTCGCGGTCCTCGGCGTCGTAGATCTCCCGCAGGGCCTTCTTCGCCCCGGGCTGAGCGGACTTCGGCAGGGCGTTCGCAACGTTGGCGATCTTGTGAACCCAGCACCTCTGATGGCGGGCCTCGGGGAAGACCTCGGTCAGAGCCTTCCAGAAGCCGAGTGCGCCGTCGCCGACCGCCAGCACGGGGGCGCGCATCCCGCGCCGCTGGCAGTCGCGCAGCAGGTCGGCCCATGAGTCGGCCGATTCGCGGTAGCCGTCGCTCATGGCGATCAGCTCCTTGGTGCCGTCCGTGCGCACGCCCATCAGTACGAGCACGCACGATTTCGTCTCCCGCAGGCGTATGCGCAGGTGGATGCCGTCGGCCCACACGTAGACGTAGTCGCTGCCGGACAGATCGCGCTCGCCGAACGCCCGGTACTCGGCCTCCCACTGCTGGGTGAGCCGGGTGACCGTCGCCGGTGACAGGCCTGCCGAGCTGCCGAGGAACTGCTCCAGCGCGGGCACGAAGTCGCCCGAGGACAGACCGTGCAGGTAGAGCAGCGGCAGCACCTTGCTGATCTTCGGCGACTTGCGGCACCAGGGCGGAAGAATCGCCGAGGAGAACCGCTTGCGCTCACCCGTTGCCTCATCGATGCGCTTGTCGTTGACGCGCGGGGCCCGCACCTCGACGGCTCCCGCGACGGTGGTGGCCTTCCTCGGCTGGTGGTGATCGTTGCGAACCACGAGACGGCGCCCCCGCTCGTCCTTCTCGTGCGCCAACTCGGCTATATAGGCGTCGGCTTCGTCTTCCAGCGCCGCGGCCGGCATCCGCTTCGCGCCCTCCCGGACGATCTCGTCGATCAAGGAGGAGCCGTTGGCGGTGGTGCCGTCGTCGTTCACTACGCTGAGCACGGACGTGTCTTCCCGGCCGACGCTGCAACGTCGGCCTTGCTCGGTGACCTATCGATCAATCACCCGGGAAGGTACGTCCTCCCGGGGCTGATCCACAGGTCTTGAGCATTGCTCCGTTCCAGGCGGCCGACGGCCTTTGGCGCATTGACCAGGACGTTCGCCTGATGATTCTCATGGCTTACTGCCGGACCCTTCATCGTGAGATGAAGGCAGCAGATATCACGCTGCAACCCGTGATGAGGGATATGCACAGCTTCCCGGAATCCGTGGGGCCGGCATTCCGGGACTTGGAACGCCCCGCTCAGAAAAGGTGGCGTCGGAATCGAGCGATGCATCGTGTGATCAAAGCCGACTGGCGTGAGGTCGGCGTTGATCTGTCGAGGGTTCCGCTCGACGAGATCCTGGGCTTCCGTGACCATCATGGAGCGGACTATCGCGCCTACGCGCAGGGCCTGCGGAACTTTGTGAGGGCATCCGAAGAGATGTCCGACACTCAGTTCGCGGCAGCTCTGCGTGATCGCAGTGAGCAGATCGACCACGCGGCTGCCGAGCTGCGAAGGTCTCTCAAGACGGCCTTCGGTCACACCGGTGCAGCGCTCATATTCTCGATCGCAGGAGCCACTTGGACCGCTACCCAGGGAGACATCGCGGCAGCGCTGCTGGCTGTGGCCAGTGCCGCCGCCAGCACCACGCGGCCCCCGCGCCCGGTAACGGCATACTCCTACCTCTACTACATGAAGAAGAGGTACTGACCGCGCGCTGCCCCTCGCAACGCGCACGGTTGCCGGGCAGCCGGCACACCACGAGCTGCAACCGCCCGGCAACCCACCGTTGAGGTGTGCCTGCGAAGCTCGGCTGTTCCCTCTCCTTCTCGCACGAGGGCTCCCGAACACGAGGGGGGCTTCGCCGTCGGCCGCGCCACCGTCGGGGGCATGGGCATGGGCATGGGCATGGTCGTAGTCGAGCAATGCGTCGAGGTACCCCCTATCGTCTCTTTGCGGGTCAGGCGCTGATGTTGCCAGGGCTTGGGCTCCGCATGCTGCCGAGAGTCCCGAGGCCAGGTACGGCCTTGATCAGCTCTCACCGCGCACCGGTCCTGCGCAGCGCCGTCCGGGACAGCTGAGGATCCAGATGCCCGGCGCGACGGGCCGCCCGCGCGGTGTGCCGGCGCGCATCAGGCCCGGCTGATACGTCCGGGCCATCAGGCGCCGGCCCTACCGGCGACGGACGCCTTCGGACCAGTTGGCCATCGTCGTCCTCCTGGTCAGCGGCGCGTCGGCTGAGATGCGACCGATTTTCACCATGTGAAGATGCGCCACTCCCCAGTCGGGTTGTGGCGCACCCATGCTGAGTCGGCCGTGTCCGGCTGGTGCCGGTGATCAGGTCAGCGGCGTCCCCAGCGTTCAGTGTCGATGATGTGGCGGTGCTGGTCGCGCAGGGTGGCGGTGTCGCGCTTGTTGTCCCACATGTGATCGCGGCGATTCTGGAAGACGTGCTGGAGGTTGTCGTGGCCCCGGCCGGTGTGCACCCGCGGCGAGCCAGGCCGGCGCGGGCCCGGTCAGGCAGGCAGCGCGTCGATGGCGGCCTGCCAGGGGTAGGCGTCGAGGTCGCCGTGGCGGGGTTTGTGCGGGGTGAACCCGGTGTCCCCGAGGAGCACGGTGACGCCCGCCTCGCGCAGGAATGCGACGTGCCGGGCGATGGCGGGGTGCGCGGCCTGGGCGTCGTTGAAGTGGGGCAGGGCGACGGTCGGCAGGCCCAGTCCGATGCCTTCGGTGATCAGTCCGAGGGCGAGGGTGTCGCTGATGGCGGTGGCCCACTTGGCGAGGGTGTTGGAGGTCAGCGGGGCGACGAGCAGCGCGTCCGGCGGCGGCAGCAGGTCATCCTGGCTGGGCAGCTTGTACTGGTGGCGGACCGGGTGTCCGGTGAGGGCTTCGAGGGCCTCGATCTCGCCTTCGGCGTCCTCGGTGGCCCACCGGTACGCGGACGGCGTGAGGACCACGCAGACCTCCCAGCCGGCCTCCTGGGCGGCGCGGACGGGGATGTGCAGGCGTCGGGCGGGCGGGGCGGCGCAGGCGATCAGGTACAGGGTGCGTGTGGTCACCGGGGCAGTCCACAGCGGTCAGCGAGCAGGCGCAAGCGGCCCTCGGCACTGCCCGCTCCGAGCAGGCGCAGGTCCTCGATGTGGGCCTTGGTGCGGGGCCGGCACCGTACCTCCTCGGGCGCCAGGTCGTCGGCTTCGAGGAGGGTTTCGACGGCCCTGGCGCGCAGCCCGGCCTGTGTCTCGCCGATGGCGCGGTCGGTCAGCAGGTGGGCACGGCGCTCGCGCGGCAGGTTCTCGACGGCGTCGCCGGGGATGTCCGCGGCGACCGCCACCGCCTCCGCGCCCTCGGAGAGATGGACGTGCGCGGCGACGCGGTAGAGCGAGACGTTCGTCGGGCCGAAGGACGTCCACAGCCGGTTGTCGTCGCCGCCGAGCCGGGCGGCGTGCTCGCCGGCCTCGTCGAGGTAGTCGGGCACCCGGCGGGCATAGCGGGCCGGGTGGCGGTTGTCGGCCTCGCTCGCGGCGGCGGCCGCCATGGCCGCCTTGAGGTAGAGCATCCCGAGCACGCTGTAGCCGTCGGGACCGCTGCGCAGCAGGTCCGGCTCCAGGCGCCGTGCGGCGGTGAGCACGAACTCGGCAGCGGCCGCCGCCTGGCCGTGGTTGGTCATCGCATCGCCGAGGTGGCGCGCGGCGCTCGCCATGATGACCGGGTTCTGCGACTGCTCCGCGGCGGTGACCGCCCGGTGCCCGGCGATGACGCCCAGCTCGGTGTCCCCCCACTTGATGGCCGCGGCCTCGGTGAGTTCCAGCGCGAGGGAGAGCACCTCGTACGCGGCGAGCCGGTCGTCACCGCGGTGGTGCTGAGCGGCCCGGGTGGCGTCCACCAGGAGTGCCGGGATCTCGCTGCCCAGCTGCGCGAAGTGGCCGGCCTGGAAGCCGGTGCGGGCGTAGGTGAGCTGGCGGTACAGCGCCGGGACGGGGGCCGGGTGGGCAAAGCAGTCGTCACAGGAGCCGGTGATGACGTCGTGGCGCTGCAGCGCGGCGCGTACGGCGTCGATCTGGCTCGCGCGGACGCATTCGGCGTCGATGGCCTCGGCCATCAGACGCTCCGGGGTGATGCTCAGGCGCAGTGCGGCCAGCTGGATCACCGACCACTGCGGGTCGGCCTGGCGGCGGCCGCCCTCCAGTTCCTCGACCCAGCGCAGGCTCTTGCCCATCAGGCGGGCGAACTCGGCGCGCGCGATGCGGCGGCGGGTGCGCCAGTAGTGGACGCGGCGGCCGGAATGGATGCTGTTCATGGGCGCTCCGCAGCGGAGGCGAGGACCCACACGCTTCGTGTGGCCTGTTTCGGGTCTACCGCATTTAGCGTCCGGATATGACGCACTCCCCGAAGCAGACCACCCCAACGTGGAGCGCCCGGCTCGCCCCTGACGCCGAGACGTACCAGCGGCTGCGTACCGCCGGCCCGGGGGCGACCCAGCTCGTGCGGTGCGGCGGCGGCCGGGAGGCGGTGGTCATCGTGCCGCTGCGGCGCGGGCTGGCCGCCCTCGACGCGATGGACCTGCCGGTCGCGGACGGGTACGCCGTGCTCGCCGACCACCTGCGCCAGGAGCTCATCGTGCTCGTGGCCGGCGGCCGGGCGGGCACCTGGGAGGGCGTGGCCGGCGTACGGGTGCTCTCGCGCGGCTGCTGGCTCCGGGCCCCCGCACCGGGCCGGGACGGCTCCCTCGCCTCGGCCTGGCTGAGTCAGCCCCACGGGCCCGCGCCCCGGTGGGGCGGCCCGGGCCACGAGCGCTGTCTCGGGGAGGTCCAGGTCGCCGTGGACGTCGACGCCCTGCGCGACGCGCTCGCCGCGGTCGACCGCAGGACAGCCGCCACCTGGAAAGTCACCTCATGCCGTACGCGGCTGTTCACGACCCGCAGGGCCTGGCCGGGGCGGAGCTGCCGCTCGACCGTGACACGCACGAGCAGCTGGTGCGGGCGGTGCTGTCGTGGACGTGCCCGGCCGCGCTGCCGTCCGACGACTTGGAGCAGGTGGCGCTTGTGCTCACCGGAGCTGCGCACGCGGTCGCCGCCGAGGTGCGGGGGCGCACGGCGCTGCTGCCCCGGGTCGATCGCCGCCTCGTAGTGACCCGCATCGTGCTGGACGAAGCCGCCGGGCGTCTGGCGGCTCCCGGCCGTGACACCCTTCACGGCGTCCAGCACCGCGCCCGGCTGATCCGCGCCCTGTACGCATGGCTGGACCACCTCAAGGACGCGTTGCCCCCCGCGCCAACCGCCTCAGCGGCGTCCTGAGGACGGTCTCCAGCCATAGGCTCCGCCCCCGAAGCCGCCGCCCGGCGGTACATCCCCGTGGACCCGGGCGGTCGGAGGCCCCGGCGCCGCACCGCCTGCTACGGCCTGCGGCCGCCGGGGCCTGCGGGGCTGCGCCCCAGGTGCGCACCCACGCAGCTGCGGCGGGGGCAGGATCGTCCAGGCGCCCGGGGGTGGTGAGGCCGCTGTTCACGACCATGGTCCTTGGGGTGTGGAGTTCACGGATGATGCGTTACGCCGGTGGTGTTCGCCGGGGGCGAGGTCAGGCCGCCGTGCCTGCCGTGATGGACGGCGGTTCGGCGGAGGTGTTCTCGCGCTTCCAGATCGCTGCTCCGGCGCACGCGAGGCCGATGAGGAACGGGTGGACGGCGCCGCGTTCGATGAGGCCGATGATCCCGATGGCCTTGTCGCCAGAAGTGATGATCACGGCGAGGTAGAGCAGCATCGAGATCAGACCGATCACGCCGACGGTGATCAACGCTCGGCCCATGCGGGCGGAGACGCCGATGCGCTGCCGGCGGCGTCCGAGGACGATGGCCAGCACGTTGCCGCCGGTGAATCCGGCGAAGGCGCCCATGCTGTGGTACTCACCGGTGCCGTCCTTGAGAGCCTCGCCCGATCCGGGATACAGCGCGAGCAGCACGCCGCCGACAGCCAGCAGCGCAGCGGGGACGAGCATGGCCCACCGGCGCCCGTGTGCCAGGTTCCGCAAAGTGGCCACTCCGGCCAGGATGGTGATCCCGAAGAGGAAGAATCCGGCGTTCATCACCCAGGCCAGCGGCGAGTACATGTACTGGCCGAACAGGGTCGACGGCCCGTGGACGCCCAGGTTGCTGATGAAGTCGTAGGTGTAGCTGTAGGCGGGATCGGTCCACGCGGCGGCGGAGATGAACTCCCCCAGCAGGAAGATCACTGGACCGGCGATCAGCAGCGCTCCCGCCCCGCGGCGTTGAGGCTGGGGTCCGTCCGCGTTGCTGTGCTCCCGCGCGTTCGTCGGTGGCTTCGCGCGCCGCACGGTGGAGCGCACGGTCGTGTCTTCGGTCATCGGCGTCGTCTTTCTGGTGCAGGGCCGGGCGCTGAGGCGCGGCGTTCGTGCCGGCTGACGGCAGGCGGACGCTCCGGCCTCGGGGATGACGGGTGGTGGCATGGCGGTTTGCCGTCGAGACGTCCGCCACTGAGCACTTTCGCTTCACTCGGACTCTAACTACATCGAGTTTAGTTTTACAACCGGTGGAGATAGCGACCGAGGGTAGAGTGAGGGCATGGTGGATTCAGTGCCCGTGGGGCGTCGTGAGCGCAAGAAGGCCGCTACGCGGACGGCGATCCTGGACGCGGCGACGGCACTCTTCCTCGACCGCGGCTTCGATGCCGTGACGGTGCGCGAGATCGCCGACAAGGCGGATGTGACACCCAAGACGGTCTTCACGCACTTCCCGCACAAGGAAGCGCTCGTCTTCAGTGACGAGGGTGAACGGCACGAGCGGCTCATCGCCGCGGTGCGGGACCGCGCGCCGGGGACCTCGGTCTCTGATGCACTGAAGGCGCATTACCTCGCCGAGATCGCCGCGCTGACGACCGAGCCGCAGAGCCAGATCCTTGCGCTGATGAACGGCACGCCGTCCCTGATCGACTACGCGGAGAAGATGTGGCTGCGTCACGAGGACGCGCTGATCGCCACGCTCACCGAGGAGTTCGGGCTCGACGAGCCGAGTGACGAGATCCGTTTCTACGTACGCTTCGCGCTGCAGATCCAGCTCATAGCTACGCGTGCGGCGGACCCGGAATCGTCCGTGGCCGCCGGTTTCCGGTTCCTCGACCAGGGCTGGGCGCACCACAGCGAGGGCCAGCGCTGCTAAAGCGTGTCGCAGAAGGCTGTGATCAGGGCATTTTCTTGGCGGGTGTGGATGGAGACGTTTACCGGACTGCGGGTGGATCAGTTCGGCCGACTGCTCAAAGCGGTCCGTGAGCGCGGTGGTGAGGGCTGCGGACGGGGCCGTCCGTGGCGGCTGCCGCTGACCGAGCGGGTGCTGCTGATGGCCGTGTACTACCGCACGAACCTGACCATGCGGCAGCTCCCGCCGTTGTTCGGGATCTCGTCGGCCACCGTATGCCGGGTGATCCAGCACCTGGGGCCGCCGCTCGCACTTGAGCCGGTCCCGCCCGGGCAGGACGCGGCCGAGCGGCTGTGGATCGTGGACGGCACGTTGGTCCCGCCCCGCTACCGGACGGTGGGCGCCTCGTCGCGCAACTACCGGTTCTCGACGAACGGGTAGCGGGCGCGCCGGCGGGGGCAGTCGTCCACGGCGAGCTCGTACCACGCCTCGCCGCGCTGCAGGGGCGGCAGCGTGGTGGCCGGCAGCGCAATGGTGATGCCTTGGACGTCGCGGGCGAGGGCCTGAAGGCGGCGATGGAGGCGGTGTTCGGGCAGGCCGGTCAGGACGACGTGCAGGGTCGGGAACAGGCGGCTGCGGGTGTAGCGGTGGCGGGCCCAGAAGACGTACGAGCGGCCGACGGTGCCTCGGGCGCCTTCCCAGACGCGGTGGCCGGCCTAGCGCTCGTAGTCCCAGACCTCCTGGGCCAGGCGGGCGCGGGGCATGGTGCCGTTGTCGACCTCGAACAGCCGCACCTCGCTGGTGGCGGTGGGCAGGGTGAGGACGGCGTCGGTGCTGAAGTTCAGGCCGATCGCTTTGATGGCGTGGTTGACCTCCACCTGCCAGCCAGTCAGGTGGTGGCGGCCGCCGTAGGCGAGGATCGTCTCGATCACCGCGATGCCATGCGGGCCGAACCCGGCCCGGATGCCCCGGGCTCCGGTACCGGCCCTCGGGCGCGACGGCAGCTCGTTGCCCTCGGCCAGAGCCTTCAGCCCTGCCAGGGTCAGGTTCCAGATCGGATCCCGGCCGTGCTTGCCGTTCGTCTCCGCCAGACCCTGGGTCTTCAACTGCTGCATCGCCCTGCGTACGTACGACCGGCCGTCCGGACCCTCCGCCGTGATGACCTGAGCCATCTGCCGGACCGTCGCCATCCGCACACACCCCAGCATCCGCAGAGCATCCGCACGAACCCGGCCAGCAGTAGGAGTAGACCTTGTCCCGGTCGCTGACGCTTCAGGGACAAGGAGAGAGGTGTCGGCCCGCCGGAAAGCGGCCGGGCAGGGGGTGTGGCCTGTGGTTTTATGTGTGGCCGCCGCCACGGTCGCGGCACTGGTCACGGCACTGACCTGCCGGCCGCCGACAGGGGGGTGTGCGTCGGCCGTCGCCGTCGTCCGGGCGTGGTGGTGGTACGTCATCGCGGGTGACCTCCAGCGATCGGGCGGGCTCCGGACAGAACCCGCGCTTGTGACCGATAGAGGTCCGGCCCAGCGCCCCCGCGTGACCGGCCACCACACTTCCCTCAGCGGAGGTCCGCCGGAAGCCCGCCGATTCCTTTCGCGCGCACGGACCGGCAGCAGGCGCGCATCCCGTGTCCTGACCGCGCCCCGCCCCAGCAGACGCGCGCAAGGGCTGGCGCGTCTGATGCGCGGCTTCGAAGGCTGCGGCGTGCTCGCCGGCGCGCTGTCCACGGACAGTGGGGCGTCCGGGTGAGCGGACATGAAACCCGGAGGTGCTGCCAGACAAGGACGAGGGCCCGCTCACCCAGCGCAACCGGCAACGCCATGCCGCCGTGCACGCCCTGATGGAACGGGGCGTGGGCCTGAAGGGGAGCATGCGGGAGCTGCGGCTGGACCCCAAGACCGTTCGAAGGTTCATGCGGGCGGCCACGGTCGAGGAGAGCCTCACCCACGGGCCGTCGGGCCGCACCGGAATGCTCGACGCGCACGCCGACTACCTTGCCTGGCGCTGGGACGAGGGCTGCACCGGCGCCCACGTCCTGCACGCCGAACTCACCTCCCAGGGCATTCACGTCAGCAAGCGCACCGTCCGCCGCTTCGTTCACCGGATGCGCGAGCACGGCGCGCCCACGCCCCGGTCGCTGGCGCCGAAGGCGCGCGAGGTCAGCGCACTGATCCTCACCCCCCCCGACGCCTTGGCCGAGCCGGACCGTGCCTTGCTCAAGGAGTTCAGCGCCCGCTGCCTCGACCTCGCAACCATCCTCACGCTGGTCGAGGAGTTCGCCGAGATGCTCGTCAACCGCAGGGGCGACCAGAGCCTCGACGGCTGGATCAACTCCGCCAAGACCAGCGGCGTCCCGGAGCTGCACGGCTTCGCCGACAGCCCGGCCCGCGACCTCGACGCGGTCCGCGCCGGACTGCCCCTGCCCTGGAGTTCGGGTGTCGTCGAAGGGCACTTCAACCGGATCGTGCTCAAACGCCAGATGTTCGGCCGGGCTGGACAGCGCCTCCTCCCCCACCGCA
This sequence comes from Streptomyces chrestomyceticus JCM 4735, assembly GCF_003865135.1. Lineage (NCBI taxonomy): Bacteria > Bacillati > Actinomycetota > Actinomycetes > Kitasatosporales > Streptomycetaceae > Streptomyces > Streptomyces chrestomyceticus. Next base: position 57,660 of record NZ_BHZC01000001.1, read on the forward strand.
TCCTGCTGGCCCACTGAAAACGCGGCGAACCAGGTAGATTGCCGAAGGCTACGAAGGGAGAGGCCCATGGACCCGCGGCTCCCACGTCTCCACGACAAGCTGTTGAAGATCACCGCCAACCCGCATCGCAGCCATTCCTTCGGCGAGGACAAGCACCAGTTCCGCCTCGGGCCGCCGCTTGCGCAGGAACGGATGCAGTCCTTCGAAACTGATCTCGGAATCGCGCTTCCCAGCACCTTCCGGGCATTCCTGACTGAACTGGGCGCCACCGGCGCGGCCCCGTTCTACGGTCTGCTACCGCTGGAGCAGCACGAACTGTTCACCATGGACCCGGAAACAGCGACGCACACTCCACGCGGCTTCACCCCTCTGGAACAGCGCCAGCACCACGGCGACCTCTTCCTCCACATCATCGAGGCAGGCTGCAGCGACCTGGTCCTGCTCGGCATCACGGGCCCGCTCCGCGGACGGATCCTCACTGGCAACTCCGACGGATTCTGGGGCCCAGACCTCTCACCGGCCGCGGACTTCATCGCCTGGTACGAACTCTGGCTCGACGACATGGCAGCCGGACGGGACAACCGAGCCCTGGAACTCTCCGCGCCTCCCTCGCACACCCCGTGATCCAGCACGCTCGGTTACTACTTCGCGAAAATCTTGCGAGACCCAGCTGTCCTGTCCGCCCACAAGGATCTTGCGCTGTCCGCTCTCACGCGCCGCGCGCACCAGCCGAGTCTGATCACCTCGAGCGCGCCGCACCGCGCCGTATCACAGCACACCTTGCCGACACCCTTGCCAACCCGCGCCGCAGCCGCGCGCTCCCTTGCCGAACGCGCGCACCGGCCCCCGAGGTCGGTCGCCGCGTTGCGCGCGGCCGGGAGCCGAGGAGCTGGAAGGAGAGGAGGTAGGGATCATGGGCAAGCACAGCAGCGGAAAGGGCGGCGGGTCGAAGAGCGGCGGTGGCCAGCGCATGAGTCCGGCCGCGGCCTCGCGGGTGCAGTCCGCCGGCGCGAAGAACCCGGGCAGCCGTACGGCCGAGAGCGGCTTCGCCTCCCGTGCGCAGTCGGCCGCGGCCAAGGGCGACGGCCGCCAGCAAGGTGGCCGCTGAGTCGCTGGAGCACTTCGGCCAGGAGCCCCTTCACCGCGGCCGCCGTCCGGGCTGTCAGTGCTCACTCGCATCATGGACGGCGTGAGTGAGCAGATCGAGGAACCCGAGCAGGTCCCGCCGTGGCGGCCCGAGAACGGGCCCCAGCCGCAGGTGTGGCGCTGGCCGGCTGGTGACCGGCCGGCCCTGTACGTCTACGACGGCGGCACCTGGAAGTACGCGCCCGTCATGGCGAGCCTGGACCACGCCGACGGCCGCACCGAATGCCAGGTCACCCTCCAGACCAGCCCGGACCGCGGCACCGTGCACCGTGCACCGTGCACCGGGCGTACTGGTGGCCTCAGCCCGGCCTGCGCCAAGCTCACGGCGGCACCTGCGAGCCCATCGACCGCGAGCCCATCCCGACGACCACGCCCGGCTGACCTGCCGGCAGCCGAGCAACGAAGCACTGGCCGTGCATGGCGGGCCGGGCCGCGGGGCGGGGTCGGTCCGCCTTGTTCCCGGGGAAGACGAACGAGGTACGGCGGGCCCGGGCCGGCGGCGGCCAGACGCCGGTGACGAACCGGCCCGCCCCGCCCCGGCCCCTGTCTTCTTCTCGGCGTTCTCAGCGTCGGCCCAGGGACCCGGGCCGGTACGGGACACCGGCGCGGTGACCACCACCCCGCACCCCGGGCCCTCGGCCGGGGCGTCACCCAGCTCCTCCCCCAGCCCGGCGACACCTCCGCAGCCGGCCGCGCCACCTCCCTGGCCGCCCTGCGCACCCTCCCCGTCCACGCCGGCGCCCTCGAAGCCGCCGCCGCCCTCCTGGAAAACCTCCAGGACCCGGCACACGACGCGGACGACACCACCGTCGCAGCCGCGGCCGCCACCGTCACCCTGCTGCGCCAAGCCCTGCACCCCGACACCTGACCGGTCAGACAGCCACCTGCGGCATGGACCTGCCCTGCACGGCACAGACCGACTCCAGACACCGCCGGCAGAAAGGATGCCCGCCGTAGCCGAAGCGATGGCACGGCTGATGACACCGGGCACACCTACCGACCTGGTCAGATGGGCAGGACAGCGCAGCGCTCGGACGAGGGGTGGGCGTGGTCATGACGGTCGGGTCCTCTCTCGTTCAACGCTAAAGGAACCGTTTTTCCGCTCCGATATTCCCCGCGCCGACGATCGGCTGTCTACGAGGTGACAGGGAGCTCGTCGACGGCCAGGTCCTCGCGCACGCGCACGGGCGGCCCTTCCTCGTCGCCATGTGAGCACAACCCTCCACCCGGCTCGGAGGTCAACCCTGCTGATCAGTGTTGATCAGTGTCGTCACAAGTCCCGACCGGAAGAGGTATCCGATGTTTCTTCGCCGCGCCCTGACCACGGCCCTCGCCGCGGCCGTTCTTCCGGCGGCTGCCCTGGTGGCGGCCCCCGGCGCGTATGCGGCCGGGCAGGCCGGAGAGGAAGTGCCCAGCTGTTACGACGTCTCCACCGCGAACGGTGACTACGAGCAGAAGACCATCAAGCTCCTCCAGACCGACGCCGACGGCCCAGTCGTCCGGGGCGGCGCCTGGCGGTCGTTCCGGGCGACGGTGACCAACATCAGCAGCACGACCCTGAAGACGCTCGACATGTCCGTCTACGCCTGGCGGCAGGTGGAGGACGAGGACCCGGTGATCGGCGGGTTCATAGCGTTCGAGTACAAGTCCAAGAAGACCGGCAAGTGGACTCCCGTGGACCGCGCGTCCTCCCGCTTCGTGACCGACGGCGTCGTGAAGTCCGGGAAATCGGTGACCTACGACCTCCGGCTGCGCGCCACGGCCGACCTGCCGGCGCACATGACCTGGGGCGACGTCAGCGTGAACGCCTCCTTCGTGGACCGCTACCGCTTCCCCGACGGCAGGGTGATCTCCTGCAGGGCAGGCGAGACGGGCCAGAACATGATCCACATCACGGACGCGACCGCCGCCCGGCCCACTGGCCCCGCCCGCACTTCGCCGCGGAAGAGCTGACTGACCGGTGCGGCGGTGACGTGAAGAGGGGCCCGGCGCGAGTGCGCCGGCCCCTTCCCTCACGCGTACGGGTCACACCTTGTCCAGCGTCCAGAACGCGAAGTCCCTGCCCAGGTTGGGGAGAATGCTCTCCTCGGCGTAGAGCCACGCCTTGCCGCTCGTATTGTACACCATGGAAGCGCCGGAGGTCGTGAACGATGCTCCCTTCGTGTGGGATTGCGCCACCCAGATGTGCGCGTCACCTTCCTGCACCAGCTTCACGCCGGTCGCGACACGCTGCAGATAGCGGTATCCGCCCCAGTTGCTCGACGTCATCTCGATGGCGTAGCCCGTTCCCCTGGTGTGGAAGACGACCGGATAGCCCTTGTCGCCCGCGTTATTCGCCAGCAGGCAGAAGTCCCAGTTCATGTAGGGCTCTCGGCTGATCCCCCGGCCACTGCCGTTGGTGATCACCATGTAGTACTGGATCTCAGGGGTGATGTCGACCGCCATTGCGGCCCCCTTTCCCTGCCGCGATGTGCTTCGCGGATACGCCCCCGTCCGACTGAGCCCTTCCATGCTTTCGCCGGCCGTCGAGCCCGTCCATGCCGCCGGTCCGTACGGGGACGCCGTACGGTGGCATTCCGGCCCGTGCCCTTGCGGCCGGGTCGGCACCCAACGGCTGACCGGGGGCTTTCACAAGGCTCCCGAACCCGGAACGCCTGGTGGAGAGCGACCGAAATACGACGGCGGCGCGAGAACTCTCCCAAAATCGCCTGCGCCTCACCCGCCACCATGTGTGCAGCTCGGCTGCACACGGAGGCCACCCATCAGGAGGGGCCGGTGGTTGCGTTGACGGGTTTCGGGTTCAGGCACACAGCACCGCCCCTTCGGGATCCGTCTTGACGGCACCCAGGCGGAGCCAGCTCTGAACGCCTATGCGCAGATCTGTCTGGCCAGGCTGCGGTCCCATGCCACCGGCGTCCTGGCCGCGGACGATCTGGACGCCTTGGACGCCCTGCTGGATGAGACGCAGCCGCACAGCATCGCGCACCGAGACGACCTGAGCGTGCGCACCACCCGCACCGCCTGGACCGCCCGGCGCCTCTGAGCCGGGGATGCCGTTCATGTGAGGTGGAGGGCGGCCAGGGCGGTGGTCCAGTCGGTGGCGATGGCCTGCTGGGCCCGGGCGAGGGTGACCTGCCCCGCGCACAGCGCCTGGTGCAACTTGTTCTGCACGGCGTCCTTGGGGTTGGTGGGGCCGCTGCCGGGCTGGTGCCCGGGTGAAGGGGGTTCGACCCACAGGTTCCTGGCGTCATTGGGATCGCCGCCGGGTTCGAGGCTGATGAGGTGGTCGTACTCGGCGTCGTGCAGGCTCGGGGTGTAGCCGTAGGAGCGGGCGTCGGCCGTCTTCTCGACGCTGGTGACGGACACCGGCGGCCGGATCGCCGAGGTGTAGCCGCCGGTACGGCACACGATGGAGGCCAGCGTCTTCTGGGTGACGTCCGGGTTCAGTGCGCCCGGGGTGCAGGAGGCATCCTGCAGCGGCTGACCGCGGACGGTGCGGTAGTGGCACGTACCCGGGGCGGGCTGGGCCTGCACCGTGTAGTGCGCCTGCGGACCCGGCCCGTTCACAATCAGCGACGAGGCGGCACGGCCGCTTGCGGAAGCCGCCGAGCGGGCCGGCGCCGCACCGGACGCCCCTGCGCTCTCCCGGTGCTTGCCGTTGGCGGAACCACCACCGTTGCCGCCGGTGCAGCCGGTGAGCAGCGCAGTGCCCAGCAGCACGGCCACCGCCGGCCGCAGCGCAGACGAAGGCAGGGACAACACGGCCTCCTGGAGGGCGGGGACATGACCAGACTGGCAGGCCACAGCGGTACGGGAAGCCCCCGCGAGCGTGAAGTTCCGGTACCTGCTTTGACCGCGTGGCCCTCTGGTGTCCGCGCAGCTGCGGGGCCGGTGTCCTGGCCCCGCAGCGTGCCGTCGGCGTGGGAGTCCGGCTATGTCTTCCGCCCATGCGTCCACCCGTTCACGCGGTTTCCCTCGATGCGCCAGGCCAACCGGGCGTTGCGCATGAACCGTTCCATGGCGTACGTGCTGATGAGCGCCGCGAAGTCGGCATCGTCGGCGCAGTATCGGACCAGGTGGGTGCCGAGGTGGGGCAGGTCCTTGGCGCGGCCCGTGGCACGGTTGAGCGCGGGACGCTTTTCCACTCGCTGGGATGACGCCAGCCGACTGCTCGTCAGCGCGGTGGCCGGGAGTGCGCGGGGCAAGGGCAGTACGGCTACAGAGCAGGTCCACGCGACATCGGCCTTGGCGCCACGCTGCCATGCCAGGAGGTGGAACAGGCTCACCTCCTGGCCGCGGAAGCTTCCCTGGAGCAGATCGCGAAGGGCAAGGCCCTAGGGGCCGAGGCTGAACGGATAGCCGCCGTGGTCAAACGTATCGAGGTAGTCCCGGGCACGCTTGCGGTATGTCCAGGCGGGGTCGTCCCGGAAGCACTTGATGCTTTTGCGGACCTCGAACACGATCAGTCAGAGCTGCCCAGTTCGGTGTTGGCTGCGTTGCCGACGCCGTACCGGTTGCACGGTGCTGGCCACCGCCGTCGTTGATCTTTTCGCCTGCGTGGTTCGCGCCGCCGCCGACGGCAATGACGATCAGGGCGACGGCCAGCGGCGGCCCAGTTCCGACATCGCGACGCGGTCGAGTGCTGCGTCAGCAAGTGGAAACAGTTCCGGGCGGTGGTCGGCCGCTCCGACAAACGCGACTACATTTTCAACGACACCCTCACCGTCACCGCGATCGTCATCTGGCTCCGCGACACCGTCCAAGAGCCGTCAGAAACGACCGAGCGCCGGAAGGCCGGCCGCGGTGGCCGGACGGATCACACCGTCCGGCGGTGCGGTGTCCTTCAGCACGCGCAGGAGACGCCCGAGCGCGGGGCGGTCAGGTCGTCGACGGGGCGCTGCTCGGTACCGGTGGCGGAGGTGTAGGCGAAGCCCTCGCGTACCCAGTACTCGAAGCCGCCGAGCATTTCCTTGACCTGGTAGCCGAGGCGGGCGAAGGCCAGCGCGGCGCGGGTCGCGCCGTTGCAGCCGGGGCCCCAGCAGTAGGTGACCACGGTCCGGTCCGGGTCGATCAACTGCGGTGCCAGGTCGGCGATCCGCGCGGTGGGAAGGTGAAGGGCACCGGGGATGCGGCCCTGGTCCCAGGCGGCGTCGCCGCGGGTGTCGACCACCACGATGCCGGGTGCGCCGGATGCCAGATCGGCGTGGACGTCGGAGACGTCCGCCTCGAAGGCGAGCCGGGCGGCGTAGTGGGCGGCGGCCTCGGCCGGAGCGGCGGCGGGCACGTTCAGGACGGCGCCGGTGGTCTCGGCGGCAGCGGTGGCAGACATCGGAGTACCTCTTGTTCTTGCTGGTCAGGGCGGGTTTCTGCGGGCCGTGCCGGGTGTGCCCGGCCGGCTGCGGATCCATCCTCCGGTTCCCTGACCCGCCCCACGAGTGTCGTGAACGCCTGAGGTCGCCAAGATTCCGCCAGCAACTTCCGTCGGCCGTTCCGCCAGTCGCATCCCGCCGGCCGTACGGAGTGGCCTTCACGCGTGCTCGGGGGCGCGGGTGAACGTCTTGCGGTAGGCCGTCGGCGTCGTGCGCATCCGGCGGGTGAAGTGGTGCCGGTACGTCGCGGTGCTGTCGAAGCCGACCGCGGCGGCGACCTCGTCCACGGTCCCCTCGCCGGATTCGAGCAGCGGCAGGCTGGCGGCCACCCGCTGGGCGATGACCCAGCGCATGGGGCTCACGCCGTTGCGGCGGGTGAAGTGCCGCAGGTACGAGCGTTCCGACATGCGCGCGGCCCGGGCCAGGGCGGGCACGGACAGTGGTGTGCGCAGATGGCGCAGCGCCCAGTTCATGCTCCGCGTGACGCCGTCGTCCTCGGGGCTGGCCTGTCCCACCGCCGCCTCGATGAACTGGGCCTGCCCGCCCTCGCGGTGCGGCGGGACCACGAAGCGGCGCGCCACCGCGTTGGCGACGGCCGCGCCGTGATCGGCCCGGACCAGGTAGAGGCACAGGTCGATTCCGGCCGCGCTGCCCGCGCTGGTGAGGACGTCGCCGTTGTCGACGTACAGCACGTCGGGGTCCACCGCGACGCCGGGGTGCCGTTCGGCGAGCGCGCGGGCGTAGCGCCAGTGGGTGGTGGCGCGCCGGCCGTCCAACAGGCCGGCCGCCGCCAGTGCGAAGGCCCCCGAGCAGATCGACACCAGTCGCGCTCCCCGCGCGTGGGCCCGCAGCAGCGCTTCCACCAGGGCGGGCGAGACCTCCGCCCCGGCCTCGGCCACCCCCGGCACGATGACCGTGTCCGCCGCGGCCAGCGCGTCGAGCCCGTACTCGGCGCGCACCGTGAACCCGCCGACCGCCCGCAGGTCCCGGCCGGGTTCCTCGGCGCACACCCGCAGTTCGTACCAGGGCAGGTCGCCCAGCTCGGGCCGGGACAGGCCGAAGACCTCCACCACCACACCCAGTTCGAAGGGCGCCATGGCATCGAAGGCCAGCACAGCCACCACGTGGGTCTTCTTCATGGCTGGATCTTAAAGGTCAGAGGGTTCTGGCCAATATTTTCCCCGTGCCCTCATGCCGGGCCCGCCGGATGTGGCCAGGTGCCGGCCCGGCCGCGTGCTGGTGGGCCCGGCAGGAGCTGGAGTCGATGTCCACCGCCCACTCGCGTTCCAGGGGGCAGGCCAGGGTGCCTCAGGGTCGGCGGCATTCGCCTCGGTCTGCGGCTCGGTCAGGATGCGCCGCCGACCAGCGCCGATGCCGCTCATAGCCGGTCTGCCATGGGCCGTACCGCCCCGGCAGCCCCTGCCGGGGCGCCCCAGTGCGGGCCCGGAACAGCACGCCGCTGACCACCGCGCGGTGATCCGCCCACGGCCCGCCGGGCGAGCCGGTGGCCGGCAACAACGGCTCGATCTTCAACCGCCACGCACCGGCCAGCTCATGTCGTCGCACCATGCCGGACGCCTGCCCGCTCCGAGGAACCCGCCAGCAAAAGCCATTAGAAACGCCCTAATACTCCAGTGTGACTTCGTAGTTCCACATCGCGTCGCGCGTGCGCTGGTCACCGGACGGTGTCCTGCGCCGTAGCCGGGGAACAGACATCCGCGACAGACGCGCATTGGGCTGGTCATCGCTGTTCATGACGTTGTCCTGCCGCCGCGGCGGCAGCGTCGTGCCGATGAGCCGAGGGGGGCGGCCCCCAGGGCGCCTCCAGCGCCGCCCGCAGGGCGTCGGCCGCCTCCCGGCCGATCCGCTCGGCGAGCTGGTCTTCCAGTTGTTCGATGGTGCGGACGGCCCGGCGGTGCGCGCGTTCGCCTTCCTCGGTGCGCCGGATCAGCCGCTGCCGAGCAGAGGCGGGGTCGGGGACCTGCTCGAGCAGTCCGGCGGCGATCAGACTGTGCACGGCCTGGTGCGCGGTCTGCCGGGTGACACCCATGCGCCGGGCCAGCTCCGACACCGTGGTGCCTTCGCCGTCCAGTACGGCGAAGAGCTGTGTCTGCGTCGGGGACACCGGCGTGGCGCTGCCCGCTTCCACGGCGGCCAGCAGCCCTTCTTCGAACCAGCGGCGGGCGTCACCGAGCAGCTGGGGAAGGTTGCGGCGAGTGTCTTGCATGTGTTCCTCACGGCGGCGAAAGGCGGGACCGGACACCCCGCACGGCTTGCCCACCGACACAGAGTCATGTCAGGCTACCTGACGTTCCTGTCAGAGGGTGATCCTAAGGAGACCGCATGACCATCGAGTACGCCACACGCTACCGCCGGACCTCCCGCATACCCGCGGAGCCGGGCAAGCCCTACTTCATCGAGAAGGGCGAAGGAGACCGCGCCCACCTGTTCGGCGACCTGATCACCATCTACGCCGGCGGGGAGCAGACCGAGAACACCTTCAACTTCTTCACCGTTGAAGGCCCCAAGGCCGATCTCATACCGGCCCACCTGCACACCGACACCTACGAGGTCTTCTACGTCACCCAGGGCGCCGTCCGGCTGTTCGTCGAGGGCACCGACGGCGAACAGCAGGAAAAGCTGCTCACCCCCGGTGACTTCGGCTTCGTCCCGAAGAACTGCACGCACGCCTACCGCATGGAGCGCCACCACAGCCAGATCGTCGGTGTCGCCGCCGGCCCCGGCGCCACCTTCGAGCGGTTCTTCGAGAACCTCGGCGTGCCCGCCGAACAGCTCGGCCTGCCGCACCAGCCCGTCGTCCCGGAGCCCGCGAAGTTCGAGACCGTCCCGCAGCAGTACGACGTACGCTTCCTGCCCGACCACCAGTGGCGTACCCGGTGACGGCGCCCAGGCCCTCGCTGCACGAACTCATCGCCGCGCCCCACCCCGACCGCGCCGCCCTGCCGCCCGCAGCGATGAGCGCGCCCGGGGTACGGGAACTGCGCGGCGTGCCCTACCAAGAGATCGACGGAAGCCGCCCGCTGGAACTCGACCTGTGGCTGCCCGAGACCGACACGGCGGCGCACCCCGCTCCGCTGATGCTGTTCGTGCACGGCGGCGCGTGGTGCCGGGGACGGCGCGACGACATGGGACTGCGCACCCGCCACTGGTCCCCCCGCCCCTTCGCGCGCATCGCGGCCGCCGGTCTCGCCGTCGCCTGCGCCGACTACCGGCTCAGCGGCGAAGCCACTTTCCCCGCCCCGCTGGACGATCTGCGCTCCGCCTTGCGCTGGCTCACCCTGCGCTCGACGGAACTCGGCATCGACACCGGGCGGACGGTGGTATGGGGCGAGTCCGCCGGCGGACTTCTCGCCTCACTCCTCGCCCTGACCGAGGCCGGCCCCGCGAGCGGGGAGTACGCGCAGCCGGCCGCTGCCGTGGTCTGGTACGCGCCGAGCGACCTGACCACCGCCCGCGGCCGTTTCACTCCCGAAGACCCCGCCACCCCCGAGGCACGCATGCTCGGAGCGGCCCCGGCCACCGTCCCGGAACGCGCCCGCACGGCCAGTCCCCTCGCCCACGTCCGGCCCGACGCCCCACCGTTCCTCCTGGTCCATGGAGACCAGGACACCCTGATCGACTGCTCGCACAGCCGGTCCCTGGCCGCAGCACTGGAGCAGGCCGGCGCGCCGGTTGAGTTGTGGACGGTGCCGGGCGCCGATCACGGCTGGTACGGCCTGCCCGACACCGAAGTGGAGGAAATCTTCCACCGCTCCCTGACCTTCGCCTCCTGTCAACCTGCGTGAACGACGCAAAGGGACCGAGGTCCCGTATTGAACTACTTCGGTGAACGTAACCTTCTCGGCCCTCTGCTTGCCGTTCATCACTCTCTGTGATGCCGGTAGGCAGTTCGATGGCTGCCGACGTCATAGTGGGCGGCGGTGTGCCGGTTCTTGGAGCCGGGCGGTCACCGGCGCCAGGCCCGTTGGGTCAGGTGGGGCGCCTGCGGGTGTGCGGAACGGACACGGATGGAGGCCCGGAAGCTGATGACGTCGGCTTCGAGCGTCATACGGGATGCCCTGACGACCTGGGAAACAATGGGTGGGGCCGAGAGAGGGCCACCGTCATCCAGTCTGGTCACCCGGCCCTGCATATGCTTCCGGCATGACGGACATGCTGGAATGGAAAGACCGCAAGGTCGCCATGCGGGCCTGCTCCGCCGGGACCCGCAGTACCGGTCTCGAGGGCGCGCTGCGCGCCGTGCTGCGGGCGGGGTGAGCTCTATGGCCGCGAAGAAGGGGCTGTCCTGGGGCTTCGCCGTCGCGGTGGGCGTCATGGCGGTGAGCGTCGTCGTTGACTGGGGCCGGGGTGAGGGTCTGGACTGGGCCGTGGTGGCTTTCCTGCTGATGGTGGGACCTCACGTGGTGGGCGAGGTGCTGCGGGCGTATGGGAGAGACCGCGCGGCGGCCCGGGCTGACGCCGTCTCGAACTGGCTGGTGCTCCCCGCCGGCGTCGTTCTGTGGGCGGGCCTGATCGTCGGCTGGTCCCGAGGCGAGGGCACACCATGGCTCCCGTTCGCGGCAGCGGTGCTGATCTCGCTCGGCGCGGCGATGATGGGCGTGGCAGCCCTGCGCAGGCGCCGCGCGGCGGCCTGAGCGACCCGCAACCGGAAATCCTGGGGCCCCGCCCTTCAGTCGGAGTGCAAAGTTGACGAGGCTGGCGGCCGGGCCGTGACATGACGGTGGCCGTGCGGGTTCTTCTGCGAGCTCGCAAAACGCATCGGCTACGCCGTCGACTTCCTGCTTCTGACCGGCAAGCAGCTTAAGGAGGCATCGGGGCGCACGACATAGCACCATGGTGGCTATGTAGGGGTCTGCGGGGATCAGGCACACATTCCGTGAGGACGATCACCGGGTGCCGGGTTCGGTGACTGTTCGTGACGGATGGCAGTGAGGAGGACCCGCTTTCGGAGCAGGGGGAGCTTGGCGCGGCCGAACATCTGCCGCTTGATCATCTTGATGTGGTTGACCCGGCCTTCGACGGGTCCGGAGTTCCAGTGCGTGGTCAGGCCCTGGAGCACGGCGTCCCAGTCCTTCTCCAGGCCGTGCGTGAAGGTGTGGAGTCCAGGGAGTTCCTCGGCCTGGGCGGCGAGGATCCAGTCCTTGAGGTGCTGACCGGAGCGGTTGGTGAGAATTTCGGCGACGGACCGGACGAGCTGTTCGGCGGCGGCCAGTTCGGGGCAGCGGGCGAGGATGCCGGCGAATTGCTCCCGCTCCTCGTGCCGCAGCCGGTCGGGGTGCCGCATCATCCAGCCGGTGACCTGGCAAACGCCCGGCGGTACCGGTCCGGCGACGCGGATGCGCCGTCGGCGGCGGGGCCGCAGCTAGTCGCTGATGATCTGGTAACTGCCCTGGTAACCCAGCGCTTTGAGCTCGGCGTGCAGGTGGATTGCGTTGGTGTGGCCCTCGGCCCGGCGCCGGTCCAGGTGTGCCTTGAAGGAGTCGAGCTGGCTGGGCCGGGGCTGGTGACGGCCGTTGGGCATCTGCTCGGGTGTTTCGGCGCGGGCGGCCCGGCGGACGGTGTTGCCGCCCATGTGCAGTTCCCGGGCGATCTGCCGGATGCCGTGGCCCTGGGCGAGGAGGGAGTGGACGATCGCGTGGCGCTCGCGCTGTCGGGCCTCGATGGGTGACATCTCCTTCGTCGTGTTCTCCGGCTCGGCGAAGGAGATGTTCCCGATGCCGTTCGCATCGGCGTCCGGCGGTTTGAGGCAGGCGTTGTGCCGACGCACACAGCGTTCCACCGCGGTGCCGAGGTTCTGCAGCAGCTGGAAGGGGTCGGCGATCTGGACCGCGTGGGGCGCTCCGGTGCGGGCGCCGTCGGCGTAGGACCCGGCCCGGTCCCGGCAGATGGCCTCAGAGCCGGGGTGGGCCAGTAGCCAGGCGGCCAGCGTCGTGGCGTCCCGGCCGGGGAGCAGGTCCAGGGGCTGGCCGGTCTCGCAGTCGATGATGACGGTGCCGTAGTGCTGCCCGCGGCGGATGGCGAAGTCGTCCACACCCAGCACCTTCGGCACGGCCCAGGCGGGATCGGGCATCGCCATCGCCAGTCTCAGCAGTGTCATACGGCTCACGACACTGTGCAGGGCCTTCGTGAAGCGGGCTCCGGAGCGGCCGGCGAGAGCGACGGCCACAGCCTCCAGCACCCTACGGAAAGCCGGAGTCCGCCTGCCGTACCTCACGGTGAGTCCGTCGACCTGCTCGGCGAACGTACGGCGCGGACAAGCGGCGTTCTCGCAGTACAACCGCCGGACGCAGAGATCGATCCGTACCGCCTGATCACCCACCGGGCCATCGGCAGGATGCCGCTCGTAGGCGCTGTGCACCCGCTCGGACGGCGCCGCGCAGTCGGGACAACTCACGACGGCGTCCCGGGTTCTGGCCACCACGTGGACCGCGCCGTCCGCCGGGAAGACGACGTCCACCAGCACGGTGTCGAGGTACGGGAACAGCACACGGACGAGCTCGTCACACCGCACCACGGTCCCAGATAACGCTACGTCACTGCCCGTGAAACCCGGTGACCGTCCTCACGGAATGTGTGCCTGATCCCCCGACTCACCAACAAAGCCATTCAGTCCTACGTCCGTCGACTTGTTCAGCATGCGAGCGCCAGGACGGGTGATGTCCTCGTACTTTGAGGAAGGCGGGCACTCAGTGCTGTTGTGGACGAGCACCGGACGCCCCCGAGGGGTACCGCCGTGCGATCACACCTGCGGGCTGCCTCGGGGAGCCCCGGCCGTCGCGGAGGCGGTGGAGAGGCGGGCCGCCGCGATGCGGGAGCTGTCCCGCCGCGCGTTTCCTGAGCCCGACTTCGTGCGGTTCGTCTTTCGAGTCCGCGCCACAAGTAAGAGGCGCCCCGCGCGGATCCGGAGGGAGGCCGTGCGGGGCGCCTGCAACGTGGTCAGTTCGCTACAGGGTCTGTACTACTTCCAGGGGTCGGTGAAGGAACGGCCGGGCACCGGCTTGGCGATGAGGGCCACGGCGCTGAAGAAGTTGACCTGACCGATCGCGAACATCAAGGTGGCCAGCGCCTTGGCGTCGTAGCACTCGGCCACCTGGGCATACAGTTCATCCGAGACCCGCTCACCGCCCGCGCGCGGCTGCAGCACCGCCTCCACGAGCGCCAGCGCGGCCCGCTCGGCAGCGGTGAAGTACGGCGAGTCCCACCAGGACACCACCGACGTGATCCGCTCCTCCGACTCCCCGCCGGCGCGCAGGAAACCGGTGTGCAGAACGGTCAGGTACGTACTTCCCACCAGCTGACCGGCCCGCAGCTGGACCAGACTGATCGTGGCACGCGGCACCGAACCGTTCCCGACGAGCTTGAACAACGCCGCCGACACCTCCGCCAGCTCCGGAACAAGCTCCGCCGGGTCCTCCGACATCCGCGGAACCATCAAAACCTCCGCCGTGATCGCACGCGTTTCCATAGTCGACAACTCCTCAAGCCCAGGGACAGGTCGTCCTGCCCCCTCTCTGACGGAGCCCGACGCAACGATGTGACAGGCGGACGAAAATCCATCCGAGGCGCATCCTGGCCGATCTGCGACTGAGCCGTCACATTCCCGGCACGCCGCGCGCCATGGCAGTAAGGCACATGGCCGGTCGCCCGGGAGACAACGATGAACACCTCCGCCCCCTCCTCGTCACCGGAGGCACGGGCACGCTCGGCAGTCACGTCGTACCGCTGCTGCGTGAGGCGGTCCACCACATCCGTATCCTGACCCGCAGCAGTCACCAACCGGCACCCGGCCATCTCTGAATGTCACCTTCACCCCGGAAGAACTGGAAGGCGTGCGGACCGCTGCCGCCGAGGGCACGCCCCTCAGAGGGTGGTATATGACCTGATGTCCGGTTCTTCGTTCCGTGTGGGACAGGCGGGCAGGTCGTGGCGATGTCGGTCGACTACGGCCGAGGCCGGGTGAACAAGCCTGGCTCGGCCTCGGCCAGGATCCCGCGGCCGGCCAGCCGCTTGAGCTTGAGGCGGACGTTGTTGATGTTGTTGGGCGCGACCGCCACGTCCATCGCCTCACACACCTGCCGCGCACGCAGCGGACGGCCGGCCTCGGTGAACACCGCCATGACCTGCTGGTAGGTGATCGTGCCGCCCCGCTGGTCGGACACCGACGTCTTTCCCTCGCGAGCCGTCATCGCCCGCTGTGTGATCGCGGGGGCGAGTTCGCGGGCAGAAAGGTCCTGCGCCTTCTTGATGTCGGGCGCGATGAGACCTCGCGGCGTCGCGACGGCGGTTTCGAGGTTCACGTCACGATGGATGCGGATGAACGCGCCGTTCGGTTCATCCCCATGCGGCTTTCGTGGTCGGAGTCCGGCGGATCGCGCGCAGGACTGCCAGCGAGACGACGAGACGACGAGCAGTGGAGACACCTTCACGCCCTCGAAGGTGATCGCGGAGCGAAGGCGACGGAGATAGTCCATCGCCTGTGTCACGTCGACCTCGGTCCACACGCTCGCCTGCGGGGTTTCGCGCACCGAGGCCACCGTCGCCGCAGGCGTCGCCTTCCGCACCCGCGGGCGGGGACGAGTTCGACCTGCGAGTCTTGCCGGCAAAGCGTGCCGTGGCGGCGCTGCTAGCCATTTGCGTGTTCCGGCTTGCGCGCCTCCGCTGCGAGGATCCCGAGCAGACCAGGGAAGCGTACGTCGATGTCCGACCGGCGCAGCCGGATACCCTTCCGGTTCCCGTAGTCAATCTCCCAGATCAGTCCGGCCTCCCGAAGCGCACGGAAGTGGTGCGTCTGGGTCTGCTTCGAGATCGGCAGATCGAACGAGTTACATGTGCGCTCGCGATCCTCCTCGTCTGCGGCGAGCTCGACCATCACCGCAACGGACGTTCGTCATCGGCCTCGCCACGGTCCTGCTCGGAGCAGTCGGAAGCGCCCTCGCCGGAAACTTGGTCCTCCTCGACCTCGCACGGATCATCACCGGCGTCGGCGCGGCCGCCATCGCGACCGGCGGCACCTCGATCATCTCCCACGCCTACGACGGCAAGCGACGCGCACATGCCTTCGCTCTCCTGGGCACGATCGTGGGCATCGGCCTGGCGGCCGGCCCCACGCTCAGCGGCCTGCTTGTCACGGCGCTCGGATGGCGTGGTGTCTTCGGCGTGGTCGCCGGGGTCGCCGCGCTCGTGCTGGCGGCTGCAGCGTTCAGAGTCCTGCCAGCACCGTCCGCCACGTCGACGGGCGATGCGCCCCGCCGAGGCTTCCTCGATCTGTCGCCGCTGCGCAGCCCTCGCTTCCTTGCAGTCGCACTAGTCCCCGTCGCCGCGTCGTTCGCCTACGTCTCAGTCCTCACCTACGCACCCATCGCGCTGAGCGCCGTCCACGGTCAGGACGCGGCGACCGCGGGGCTGTTCAGGCTCCCGCTCACGCTCCCCGTCCTCGTCGGCCCGCTGCTCACCGGCGCGCTGATCACCCGCACCCGCGTCTCGCCGCACACGATCATCAACACCGCCATCATCCTGCTCGTCACCGGCGACGTGCTGTTCCTGTTGTTGGACCCGAGCCTGTCCCCGGTGCTGCTCGTCATCCCGATGATCCTGCTGGGATTCGGATGGGGGCTCCCCCTCGGGCTCGTCGACGGCGAAGCACTCGCCTCCGTCCCCGCGCACAGCAGCGCCGCCGCAGCCGGCATACTCAACTTCCTCCGACTCGGCAGCGAAGCGCTCGCCGTCGCCGTCTTCGGCGCTGCCCTCGCCGCGATCATCGGCGCCCAGCTCAGCAACCCGACTCTCGGCGCCGAGGTCGCAGCCGGGGCCACCGGCCATGCAGCCGTCTACGCCTCCGTGTTCCGCATGATGATGATCGCCTGCGCCGTCGTCACCACGGTCATCGGCGCCGCCGTCATCCTCCTGCGCCGAGCCAGCGGCACGCCCACCCCCAACTCCGCCGAGGACGAGCTGCCCACTGCGGCGGAGTCGCCCACCGATTCCACCCCGGTCCTATGAAAGGAGCCACGATGACGAAGAATCTGGGGTTCCTCTCCTTCGGCCACTACCAGCCCCGCCACCACCTGTCCGCAGCCGACTCGCTGACACAGGGGATCGAGATCGCGGTCGGCGCGGAAGAACTCGGCTTCGACGGCGCCTGGGTGCGCGTGCACCACTATCAGCACCAGTTCGCCAGCCCCTGGTCCTTCCAGGGAGCCATGGCCGCGAGAACTCAGCGATTCGAGCTCGGCACCGCCGTGATCGACATGCGGTACGAGAACCCACTCCTCATGGCCGAGCTCTCCGCCGCAGCCGACCTCATCAGCGGCGGACGTCTCCAGCTCGGCATCAGCCGAGGATCACAGGACCCCGCACTGCGCGGATGGGAGAGCTTCGGCTTCCATCCGTCCGCCGGCAGCAACGCCGCAGACATGGCACGCGAGCACACCGACCGCTTCCGCGCCGCCATCGCCGGGAACCCGATGGCGATCAGCGACCCCGCCGAGGCCGGCGTGCAGGTGCCGTTGCCGATCCAACCGCAGTCAGAGACCCTTCCGCAGCGCATCTGGTGGGGATCGGCCACGCGACAGAGCGCACAGTGGGCCAGCGAACAGGGTATGCACCTGCTCAGTAGCACCTTGCTCTCCGAGGACACGGGTGTTCCGTTCTCGGAACTCCAGGCCGAACAGGTCAGGGTCTTCCGCGCCGCCTGGGATCGCGCGGGCCATCGAGGTGCGCCCCGCGTCGCCGTCGTGCGCAGCATCCTGCCGATCGTCTCCGACCGTGACCGATCCTTGTTCGGCCCCGCGGCGCTCCGAGCACAAGAAAACGTCGGCGTCCTTGGAGGTGCCACCTCCCGTTTCGGGAAGAGCTTCATCGGAGAGCCGGAGGCCATCATCAGGGAGATTCAGCAAGATCACGCAGTGAAGGAGGCGGACACCCTGCTTGTCACGATCCCCAACACGCTCGGCGTGCAGGAGAACCTGCTCATCCTCGGCAATATTGCAGAGCACCTCGCGCCAGCTATTCACTCCCTGAGAGCGGGTTGACTCAAGGGAGCTATGGAAGCCAACGGAGGGGGCGGTGATCCGAAAGCAGGCTGTGGACGAAGCGAGGCTGGCCAGGGACATGCTGGTCCGTCCTGCGACTGCGGCCGAGACCAGAGTCGCGCAGGAGCTCTACCGCGGCATTGCTTCCCTGGGCCGCATGGGACACCCGGGGCCGGCTGCCGCCGCTCGCCCACCGGCTGAATCTGCTGGCTGAGGCGGGCAGCTCGTACGGGCCCTCGCCGATCCAGACACCGGCGATGAGATGGAACAGCATCTGCGCGAGGCCCCGGAGGCCCACCTCCGGCGCCGCAGCGCCTTCTTCAGCCGGGACAGTTGGGAGGACCTGCGCAGTACGAGCAAGAGCGGCATCCGCCGGAAGAGGAGCGCGGGGCCTGGTGGGATGCCCAGGGTGCCATGGATGTGCTGTCCCAGACGCGGGAAGGTCTGCTCGCCCCCATCCTCGCCTCCTGAAGGGCCCCGGCCGGATCAGGCGGTGGATGTCCCGTCCGGGGCGCGCCGGATGTCCACGTAGGCTCGCACCCGGACACCCGCTTGGCCGGGAACACACCACGGCTGCGACGGGCCGCTGGACCACCACAGGGCGCACACCGCCCGCGCGGCCGCGGACGCGGTCTCCTCGTCGTCGGCCACTACTCCACCGCGGCCAGGCCCGGCCCGGCGAGATGCGCCTCGTCAATCGGCTTCATGGACCACCAGACGGTGCTACCGGTGCGGCGGTTCGCTCCACGACGGCAGATCACCCGCGCGGGCGGCTCGCCACCAGGCCGCCAGTCATGCCGGGCTGTCGGGCAGGGACCATACGTCCGGCCCGCCGCCGTACGGCCTACCCGCTCCGCGCGAGGCAGCCTGCCGGGGTGCACTGGGGTGGGGCTAAGCGGCGTCCCGATGCCGGTGCCCGAGGCGCCCCCGAGGACCCTGACGCCGGCATCCACGCCGGCGTCAGGAGTCCTGATCGCCGAGAGCGTCGGCGGCGGCGTGGCGGCGGACGGTGTTGACGTTGCCGCGGTAGCCCAGTAGCTGGATCTCCCGGGTGAGGGCGGCGGCGTCGGTGCAGCCTTCCATCCACCGGTGGTGCAGGTAGAGCCGGTAGTCGTCGATCTTGCTCGGGCGGTGGACCGCCCCGGCCAGAAGCTCTTCGACCCCGGCGGCCCGGGCGAAGCGCAGAACGGTGCCGCGGCTGAGACGGAGTTCCCGGACGATGGCTCGCAGGCTGTCGCCGCGTTCGATGCGTTCGTGGATCTGCTGGTGGCGCTCCCGCGTGCGGGCGACAAGGGGACGCGGCCTGCCGTGGATGTCCAGCTCGGCCAGGGCGGCGTCCCCGAAGGCGTGCCCGTCGTGCTGGGTTTTCCAGACGGTGAGGGGTTCGCGCAGTCGGCGCGGTGTCGGCCGACGATGCGTTCAACAGCCTCGGCCAGGCTGTGCAGCAGGTGCCAGGCATCGGCCACCTGCCGGGCTTGAGGCGCGCCCGCGCTGGCACCGTCGCGGAAGGAGCCGGCGCGGTCACGGCAGACGACCCGCACCTCGGGGTGTTCGCGCAGCCAGGCAGCGAAGGTCGCCGCCGTGCGGTCCACGAGAACATCGACGGGGCGGCGGGTATCCATGTTCACGAGAATGGTCCCGTAGGTACGGCCACGGCGTACGGCGAACTCGTCGACCCCAGATGCAGAACCGGAGACGACGGCGATAGGGGGAGCGCGCGTATGAGACGGAGCAGAGTGTCCTTGCAGGTGGTAAGGGTTATGCGTTCGGACAGCCGTGCTCCGGCGCGTCCGCCCAGGAACAGGGCAATGGTGGTGAGCCCGGCGGTGAAGGTGTCCGTGCGCCGTGCGTATCGACGGGTCAGAGGCGGGATCTGCTCGGCGAAGGTCCGACGTGAGCAGCGGGCGTTGCCGCACACCATGCGACGCGCCCGCAGAGCAAGTCGCACCCGCCGCCCGGCGACGGGACGATCCGCCAGACACCGCTGGTAGTAGCAGTGGATCCGCGACGATCTCCACCGGCACCCCGGGCAGCCGACCGACCTCGCCGGGGACCGCACAGCAAGACGGACCTCGTCGTCCTCCACCATCACCTCTTGGACCTCCACCCCGATACCCGGAAGAAGAAAGTCCGCGACACGAACCGCATCCATCACGCTTAGGTGATGCCCAGCCGGTTACGACCAGCCGAACCCCCAAATCAGCGACAGAGCCCAAGTTCTGCGCCAGAGCCCACTACTCACGAATAAAGCCACCTGCCGCAACGTCACCTTCAAGGGGGCGTACCCGTCCACGATCCCCGGCCCACGACGGTCGGCCACCGTACCCGCTGCCCCGCCATGCGGTACATGTACCGCTGCGCACCGCTCAGCACTACCCGGCCGGAGTTCGTACAACGCCCGCCCGCCGGCGCCGAACTGCCCGAGTCCCGTCATCAGCTCGGCCCCCACGGCGACCTCCCGCGGCGTGGCGCCGGCGATGTCCAGCAGCCAGACGAGACCCGCTGATGCGCCGCCGCCAGCAGATGATGCCGGACACGCGCCCCGGTGCCTGCCCGCTCCCCGACGACGCATCCGGATGGAATCCGGGACGAGCCGGGGGCATCACCGATGAGCAGCGCGCGGTGCGGCGGTGAAGGTTGCCCCAGCGCGCAAGCCGCGCCGATCCGTTTCGATGCGTCCCAGGGAGTTTCAATGACTGAGTCAAGCCGCCTGCGCGACCGGCGGGGCGGAGGTGAAGACTACGTTGTCGCGCAGAAGTGCACACATCACGTCGACTCGTCGGCGAGCCAGGGCGATGATCGCTTGGACGTGCTTGAGCCCCTCACCGCGTTTCTTGAGGCAGAAGTCCCGGTTGGGTCCCTCGCGGATGATGCTGGTCTGCGCCGACAGGCAGAACACCCGGCGCAGGCGGCGACGGTGCCGCTTGGGCCGGTGCAGGTTGCCGGTCCGGCGCCCGGAGTCCCGTGGGACGGGTACCAGGCCGGCTGTGGAGGCGAGGTTCCCGGCGCCGGCGAACGACGCGATGTCGCCGGCGGCGACGAGTGCGGCTCCCAGGATCGGCCCCATGCCGGGCAGCGGCTCAATGATCTCGGCTTGGAGATGCCTGGAAGGCTTCGCGGATCTGCTTGTCGAGGCGCTTGATCCGGTCGTCCGACGCCAGGATCCGAGCTGCCAGGTCCGCGACAATCCGGGCGGCTGTGTCTTCGCCAGGCAGCGAGGTGTGCTGGGCCTCGGCGGCCTCCAGCGCGGTGGCGGCCACGGCGTCCGCGCCGCGCACCCTGCGGTGGCCCAGCCAGGCGGTGAACCGCGCCCGACCACGGCGGCGGATCGCGGCCGGGGTCTGGCAGCCGGTCAGCAGTACCAGCGCGCCCTTGTGCGACGAGTAGTCGAAGGCCCGCTCCAACGCGGGGAAGATGCCGGTCAGCACGTCCCGCAGCCGGTTGATCATTCGCACCCGATCGGCGACCGGATCGGGTCGGTGGGCGGTCGGCAGGGCCAGGTCGGCGGCGAGCTGGGCGGGCACCGCGATGGCGGTGAAATCCCGTCGGTGGCGGGCGGTTTCGGCGGTGACGTAGGCGTCGCGGGCGTCGGTCTCGGCTTCGCCCCGGTAGGCACCGGGCATGCGGTCTACCGTTCTGCCCGGCACGTAGACGGCCTCTTGACCGTGGGCGGCGAGCAGGGCCAGCAGCAGCGCGGAGGCGGTGCCGCAGATGTCGACGGCCCAGCTGACGATGTCGGCAAGGTCCATGATCTCACCGATTGCGGCCAGGATCGCGGACTCGTCGTTGTCGACCTTCTTCGACCACACCGTCGCGCCGGTCTGGTCAACGACCGCGGCCCAGTGATGGCCCTTGCCCGCGTCCATGCCGGCCCACAGCCGGTCGCGCCGCTGGTTCACTCGCCCCGGAAGCGTGACAGTTCCGCCAGCGATTCCCGCCGGGCGCCGTGATACTGCAGACTCACCCTCACGGCCTTCGCGCTGGACGTGTGTGTTCCTTGGTCGGAGCACATGTTCGGACGAAGGCCGTTTCCACGTACGGCAGTTACCGAACCGAGTGATCAAGTGCGACGCACCGTTCGACAGCACACGTTAAAGATCAAGCTAGCAGCGGCGGAGAGGCCGGCACCCTGATACCTGGGGCACCGTGCGTTCCACGACCCAGCAGTGCCGGGCCCGGCCGGAGCGCAGCGAGGCTGCCAAGGATCGTGCGGCGTAGCCGCTCACTGAGCAACACAGAGTTACGAATGCGCTGGGGATGCGAACCGGGGGCACAGGGCGAGGTCCCCGATCACTGCCCTGCCTCCGGCTCCCCGTGTTGATCGGCCCAAACGCCCCTCGGGGAGGCAGGCGAGCCCACGTCGGTGGCGCCCGAAACAGCGCAGAAGCGCGGGGTTCCCACCCTGCCTCCGCTCCCCCATCACAGCGCGTGCGGGTCGGGGCGGAAGGACATGGAGGCACCCTCCACCGTCTCGGCGACACGGCCGGCCAGGTCCTCCCACGGACGTGGAGCGGCGGCCGGCGCGCCGGCCGCCCGCGCCTGGTGCGGCGAGCCACCGGCCGTACAGCACGCTGACGCGTGCGCGATGGCGCTGCGGTCCGGCCTCCGGCTGCTGGAGGACCACCAAGTTGAGGCCCCCGGCCTCGTGCACAAGTGCCGGACCCGATGGCTGCCCCGGAGGGCAGCCTCCACGCCGCCAGAAGCCCCCGCAGCGAAGGCGCCGGCGGCCGCCGCATAGAGATCGTGGCGCTGGCCGTCCCAAGGCGGCCAGCCGGCTCGGCGTCCTGGATCGGCGTCTGTATCCGGCCTCCGAGGCACTGGGGAGGGCGGCTCCGAACAGGGTCTCCTCGTACCAGGCACCGAGTGCGGCAACCGCATCAGAGGTGGCCACTCCTGGCCGTGGCGGCTGCGCCGGATCGGCCACAGGGCGAGGATGGTGCGCCGAACCCATGTACTCCTTCACTAACTACCGTTACGGGACGTCACGAAATGGCCTGGCCCGGGTCGGAGGGACGACTCAGGCCTGTTGCATCTGCTGTTGCAGCGCGTCGAAGGGAGCGGCCTCGACTGCGAACCGTTCTGCACGGGCACGGTTCGTGGCCCCGCCGCCGCTCCGACCATGCTGAGCACAGCAGTGACGGAGCGATGTGCCACTACCGGAAACTCCGTGACGACCGGTGGCCGGCATGCCGCTGGCCACGCGACCGTTTCACCCAATTACTCGACCGGCTTCGCCGCTACCTGACTATCCACGCTATCTGCACGAACCGAAGCCTGCCCGGCCCCAAACGGACACGAGCCCACCCCAGTACCGCAGACCGCCGCTTGAATGGCATCTGCCCCAGCGCCTCTGTGGCCTCGTCGACAGCAGGCCCGGCCAGATCAGTTTCGCAATCTTGGGGCCAAAGCCCCGGGCCACTTGGGCCTCTTCGGCGGCAGACCCAGCCAGCCGACCCACAAGCCTTGGGACCAAAGCCCTGATTTCCGATGTAATCAACTATTGAAGCTTCCGCCCAATGCTCCGCATATGCCAGGGTCAAAACCGTAACGTTCTGGCATATGCCCTCTTTGTCGCCGGGACTTGCGAATCTGCCTACGAAGGGCCTGCATGAACTACCGCCAACACATCACCAGCACCACCGACACGGCCGCACCCGCACTCGGGGCGCCCCTGCCGTCTTCGCCAGCGACACCCCCTCCCAGGCCGAACGGTCCGCGGCCGTGATCGAGAAGGCCACCGACGTCGCGCCGGCCCCGGGCACCACGATCTGCCAGCGTTCCACCAGGACGCCAAAGCCGACACCACTACGGGCGACGCCGCATCCATCGCGCTTCGCAGCGCGGTCGAGTGCACCGGCCTCGCCACCCAGCCCACTACCGACGGCGGCATCCAAGCCGGTCGTCGAGGCGAGGCCCGGTCAACGGTGAGAACAATGCCATCGATCAGCCAGGACGGATTCCAGCCGGTGGCCACCTTTCAGCGCTCACGTCCTTCCAGCCTTGCCGGTCGGAGCGGGTACTGCCGTACGGGGGACCTTCTGCACTGGCCCCGCGCCGGCGGGCCGGGGCAAGGCCGGGTACTCCTGGGCGAGCCGTACCGAGGCGACGCCCCCGCGGTGACGGGTTCCGGCGGAGCGGCCGGTGGGCCACCGGCGAAGCCATGGGCATCCAGGGTACGAGGTGGGTGAATGACGATTTTCCTCGGACTCGGCATCGTGGGCATCGCTCTGCTGGCGCTCTCGCTCCTCTTCGGCAACCTCCTCGAAGGGCTTTTCGGCCTGGACGGCCTGCTCGACGGGTGGCTGTCGCTGCCGGTCGTGGCGGGCTTCGTCTCGATGCTCGGTTTCACCGGCGCCATCGTGCTGGGCACCAGCGGCCTGGGCGCCGGCGCGGCCACCGCGATCGGTGTCGCCACCGGCGCTGCCGCGGGCTGGCTGACGTGGAAGCTCAGCCGCGCGCTGATGCGCGACCAGACCGCTGCCACCCCGCGCGACGACGACCTGGTCGGTGCCGCGGGTTCGGTCGTCACCGCGATCCCCGCCCAAGGTTACGGCGAGGTGCTGGTGCGGGTGGCCGGCCAGCCGATGAAGCTGGCGGCCAAGAGCGCGGAGCCCGTGATGCGCGGCACCGAGATCTGGGTGGAAGCCGCCCTGTCGAGCACGTCGGTCGCCGTCCGCCCCGTCGAACGCTGATCCGCTGCAGTCCTTTCCTGACAACCCGATTCGACCTGCCGCCCCCGGGCGGCAGAGGGGATTTCCCATGAGCCCAGTTCTCATTGCCGCGGCGGGAGTCGTCGTACTCCTGGTCCTGCTGGCCCTCGTCGTGATCACGCGGTACAAGGTCGCCGGCCCCAATGAGGCGTTCATCATCACCGGCCGGCGCGGAAGGAAGTCCACCGACCCCGAGACCGGCCGCATCTCCATCGACAACAGCGGCCAGAAGGTCGTGGTCGGCGGCGGCGTCTTCGTCGTCCCCTTCGTCCAGCAGCGGTTCACCCTCGACCTGTCCAGCCGGCACATCCCCGTCGCCGTGCGCGGCGCCGTCACCCTGCGCGGCGTCAAGGCCAACCTCGAAGGCGTCGCGATCGTCAAGGTCGGCGGCACCGAAGACGCCATCCGGGCGGCCGCCCAGCGCTTCCTGCAGCAGCAGGACGGCATCGTCGGCTTCACCCAGGAAGTGCTCTCCGGGGCGCTGCGGGCCATCGTCGGACGCATGTCGGTGGAGGACGTCATCCGCGACCGCGCCGCCTTCGCCGGCCAGGTCGCCGAAGAGGCCGAGACCAGCCTGTCCGGCCAGGGCCTGGTCCTGGACGCCTTCCAGATCCAGGACATCACCACCGAAGGCTCCTACCTGGAGGACCTGGGACGCCCCGAGGCCGCCCGCGCGAAGCAGGAAGCCGACATCGCCGAGGCCAACGCGCGCCGTGCCTCCGAGCAGGCCCGGCTCAAGGCGGCCGAGGAAATCGCGGTCGCCGAGCGGACCTTCGCCCTCAAGCAGGCCGAGATCCGTGTGGAGACCGAGTCCGCCGCCGCCAAGGCCGACGCAGCCGGCCCGCTGGCCGAGGCCGCACGCCGTCAGGAAGTCCTCAGCGAGCAGGAGAAGGTCGCCCAGCGCCAGGCCGCCCTGACCGACCGCGAGCTCGACACCCAGGTCCGCAAGCCCGCCGACGCCGCGCGTTATCAGGCCGAGCAGGAGGCCGAGGCCCGCCGGGTCGCGCTGGTCAAGCAGGCCGAGGCGGACGCCGAACGCGCCCGCCTGACCGGTGAGGGCGAAAAGGCCCACCGCGCCTCGCTCGCCGACGCCGTGCGCATCGAAGGCGAGGCCGAGGCCGCCGCCATCGCCGCCAGGGGCGCGGCCGAAGCGGAGGCGATGTGGAAGAAGGCCGACGCGTTCGCCCAGTACGGCGACGCGGCGGTCATCCAGATGCTGACCGATGCCTTGCCGCAGGTCGTCGCCAAGGCGTCCGAGCCGCTGAGCGCCGTCGACAAGATGACGGTGATCTCCACGGACGGCGCGAGCCGGCTCTCTCGTACGGTCACCGACAACGTCGCCCAGGGCGTCGAACTCCTCAGCTCCACCACCGGAGTCGACCTCGCCAAACTCCTGAAGAACGTCTCCCGGCGCGCGACAACCCGCAAGCCCGGCGCGGCGGGGACCGCACCGGCCACCGCCGGCGATAAGAACACAAACAGGGCCGCCTGACTCCGGCCCGCGACAGCCCTCGCAGAGACCCGGGCCCCGGCCGGTGTACCTGTCGCGCGGGACCGGAAGACCTTCGGTCCCCGCCCCTGTCGGAGCGGCACTGCTCTTGCAGGGACGTCTCATACTCTCGGGTGGCTCCATGGACGGGCTGAAGACAGCCGCTGCGGGCACGACGGGTGACAGCGGGAAGACGATGCGGCTCACACAAGATGACCGACGACCGACGGCGGATCCAGACGCCGGTGTAATTCGGCAACCCCAAGATCCTTTCACCTTGTTGAGACGCCTGCTCTTCCGTTCGCTCCCGTACCAGGGGTCCACCCATGACCACCCGGACTGCGCGGACGTCCAACCTGGGCGGTACGACAGTGAGGTGGGTGAGAAGCCGACCTGGCAGGCCGGGCCGGGATACGACAAGGATCGCTGACTTCCCGCACTGCACTCACCGCGTCCCACCCACCGCAGGCCCATCGACCCAAAGAAAGGCCAAACGATGCCCCGACCCCGCCCCCTTGTGAACGCTGTGGGAGCTGGCGCCATGCCCGCCACATGGGCCCGGTGGCGTCAGCGGAAGATCAGGTTCGGGGAGGAGCCCGCCCCACCGGCTGATGACGAACGGTGGCTGTGCACCTACGTGAACCACTGCGACGGCCAGCGCACGCCGCCGCCCTTCTGACCGCTCCGTCCGTCTGCACGTCGTCCGCCCCTCTCGCGGACGGACCGAGCCCGCTGCGCCCCGGACCACCCAACCTTGCAGGCCAGGCCGCCAGCCGGTTCTCCCGAGCCGTCCGGGTCCGCCCTGCGTACGAACCTGTGACCGTGGAGGAGACATGACCACCACCTGTGCCCGACGTACGTCCCGCGGCGCGTACCTGTGCATCGCGGGCCTGCAACAGCCTGACATCCGCGGCGTCCCCACCCTCCTCGCCCGGTCGTGCGTGGCTCCGGAGCGGGGACGTAATGTCGCCGGCCTGGAAGCCGCAGCCCTTCGGAGGCACCAGTGATCGCGCACGAGTACAGAGTCAAGGGAGCCCGCGCCATCGGCGCGCACCCGGGCGAGCGCGGGCCGTTCGGACCGTACGGCGGTGACAACGAACACCAGGAGGACGAAGATGCGCCCAGACGAACGCTGCTCTCGGGAAGAACGCTCGCGCCTCCCTGGGCGCTTCGCTCGCACCGCGTCGCGACGCCCCTTCGACCGGCGGAGCCGTCGAGCATCGACCGGCAACACTTTTCCGGCTACTCGTGACTTCTTGGAGATTTCCTTCAGGCCACCGGGCAGCACTCGACAACAAAGCCCTCCGGAAGGAGCGCCGATGCACTCCAGACGTACCGTCCTGACCACCGCCGCGGCCGCCGCCTGTGCCATGGGTACGGGCGGCGGCGCCGTTCACGCCGTCGCTTCCGGCCCGCGTGCCGCAGGGGCCGCCGATGCCCGCGCCCGCGCGGCCCGGCTCGTTTCCCGGATGAATCTGGAGGAAAAGGTCGGCCAGTTGTTCGTGATGCGGGTCTACGGGCACTCCGCGACCGATCCGGACCCCGCCGACGCCGAGGCCAACCGCAAGGAGACGGGCGTCTCCAACGCCGCCGAACTGGTCGCCAAGTACCACCTCGGCGGCATCATCTACTTCGGCTGGGCGCACAACACCCGCGAACCCCACCAGATCGCCGACCTCTCCAACGGCATCCAGCGGGCCGCCGCCGCCCAGCGCGTCCCCGTACCGCTGTTGATCTCCACCGACCAGGAGCACGGGATAGTGGCACGGATCGGCGCGCCCGCCACGCTCTTCCCCGGCGCGATGGCGCTGGGCGCCGGGCGCTCGCGCGAGGACGCCCGTACGGCCGGCCGGATCGCGGGCGAGGAGCTGTACGCGATGGGCATCCGGCAGGACTACGCGCCGGTCGCCGACGTGAACGTCAATCCCGCCAACCCCGTGATCGGCGTACGCTCCTTCGGTTGCGAGCCGAAGGCGGTGGCGCGGCTGGTCACCGCGCAGGTACAGGGGTACCAGCGCGCCGGGGTGGCCGCGACGGCCAAGCACTTCCCGGGGCACGGCGACACCGACACCGACAGCCACGTCGGGCTGCCGTACATCCGGCACACCGCCGAGGAGTGGGAGCGGCTGGACGCCCCGCCGTTGCGGGCCGCGATCGAGGCCGGCATCGATTCGGTCATGACGGCGCACATCGTCGTGCCCGCCTTCGACGCGAGCGAGGACCCGGCCACGCTGTCCCGGCCGATCCTCACCGGCGTCCTGCGCGAGCGGCTCGGTTTCGAGGGTGTGGTGGTGACCGACTCGCTCGGGATGCAGGGCGTACGGACGAAGTACGGTGACGCCCGGGTGCCGGTGCTCGCGCTCAAGGCGGGGGCCGACCAGTTGCTCAATCCGCCAAACATCGCCGTCGCTTTCGCGAGCGTGCTCAAGGCGGTACGGACGGGCGAGCTGACCGAGCGCGCCCTCGACGAGAAGCTGATCCGTATTTTCCTGCTCAAGCAGCGGCGCGGGCTGTTCGACGATCCGTACACGACGCACCGCGCGGTGGAACGTTGCGTCGGCACGCGGCGGCATCTCGCCACGGCGGACCGGATCGCGGACCGCACCACCACGCTGCTCGTCAACGACGGCGGGCTGCTGCCGTTGTCCCGGCGCGCGCAGCGGCGTCTGCTGGTGGCCGGCGCCGACGCGGCGCCGCCGTCCGGGACCGGGGGCCCGCCCACCACAGTGCTCGCAGAAACCTTCAGTCAACTGGGTTTCACGGCCACCGCGCTCCCCACCGGCACCGCACCCACCCAGGAACTGATCGACCGGGCGGTTGCGGCGCTCCGTACACAGGACGCGGCGATCGTGACGACGTACAACGTCACGGCAGCGTCGTCGCAGCGCGCCCTGGTCGAGGCACTGCTGGAAACCGGCAAACCGGTGGTCCAGGTGGCCGTACGCAATCCGTACGACATCGCGCAACTGCCGGGCGTACGGGCGGCGCTGGCCACCTACTCCTGGACGGACGTGGAACTGCGGGCCGCGGCCCGGGTGATCGCCGGGCGCCGCGACCCGGAAGGGAAGCTACCGGTACCGGTCATGCGGGCCGACGCGCCGGGGAACGTCCTCCATCCGGTCGGACACGGACTCTCGTACTGAGCTGCCGGCCAGTGACCGGCGGCTGAGATTCAATTGAGGAAGCTTCGGGACGTCGGCACCGGGAGACGGTACGGATGCAGACTGCTGAGCTGTTCGAGCAGGAGGTCAAACCGCCCGAGGTCGCCCGGCGGCTGCGTGAGCCGGAAGTCGGCCTACCAGTGGCAGCATCTGTGGCGGCCGGGCGGTGCCGGCGGCTGCTTTCGCGGGGGCCGGTGCCGTCTGTCACCACGCTGTCTGGAGAAGCTTGCCGGGTATCTCGATCAGGGCCCAGCCGCGTACGGCTGGACGGAGGACCAGGTGTGGGCGGCCGCGCGGGTGGCCACGCTGGTCGGCAGGAAGTTCCACGTCTCCTACAGCGTCTCGGGCGCGACGCGGCTGATGCGCCGGCTCGGGTTCACCCCGCAGATGCCCGCACGGCGGGTGGCCGAGCGCGACGAGCAGGCCGTGACCGTGGGGAAGGAGGCGACCTGGGCCGAGGTAAAAGGTCCCGGGCAGCCTGCGGGGGCTACCTCTGCTTCGAGGACGAGGCAGGCTCCACCCTCCGGCCGCCCAGCGGACGTACCTGGGGCCGACGTGGCCACACCCCGGTCGTGGCCGTCAGCGGGCGGCGCTCGGGACGCCTGTCGGTGGCCGGGCTGATCGCCTGGCGGCCGGGTTCCCGCACCCGGCTGTGCCACCGCCTGCTCACCCACCCCGCGGGCAAGGGCACACGACGCAGCATGAGCGAGCGTGACTACATCGCCCTCCTGAACAGCGTCCATCAGCTCGTCAAGGCACCCGTCGTGCTGGTGTGGGGCCGGCTCAACACCCATGTCTCCAAGACGATGCGGGAACTGATCGCCGGACGCGACTGGCTGGCGATGTTCCTGTTGCCGGCCTGCTCACCACAGCTCAACCAGGTCGAAGGCGCATGGGCACACATCAAACGCAGCACACATCAAACGCAGCCTCGCCAACCTCGCCGTCGTCGCCTCCACCGTCTCGAGACGCTCGTCCGCGACCGGCTCAAACGCCTCCAGTACCGGCCCTGCATCCTCGAGGGGTTCATAGCCGGAACCGGCCTGCCACTGGACACACCAACATCACCCTGACACGCCGAGATCAGTAACGGACTCGAGTCCGCCTTCGGTACTGCGGACCGCCGCCTGAACGGCCCCCTCCCGCCGTCTCCGTGGCCTCGACAGTCCCGGGCCCGGCCGGTCGAGTTCACCAGGCTGGGGACCAAAGTCCCGGTTGTCACGCCAGAAATACGGGCCTCATCGACAACTGGCCCAGCCATCCGGCTCACAGGCTCTGGGACCAAAGCCCTGATTCTCGAAGTTTTGCCTGTTCAACCTTTGCGCCCCGCTGCTCGTATGCCATCGTCATGCTTCAAATCCCTGGCATATGCCCCAGGGGCCTGTGAAGCTGCCTACGAAGAGTCGCCATGAACCATCGCCAGCGCATGGCCAGCACCATCGCCGCCACCATCTGCGCAACCGCACTCACGCTCAGGGCCGCACCGCCGCCTTCGCCAGCGACATCTTCTCCCCGGCGGAGCGGACCGCGGCCGTGATCGAGAAGGCCATCGGCACCACCGACAGCGCCTCGGCCCCAGGCACCACGGTTCCCCAGCGTTCCGCCGGGGGCGCCAAGGCCGGCACCACGACTGGTGACGCCATATCCATCGTTGCTGACGACTCCTCACCGCGAGCCGTCGGACGGCACCCGATTCGGGGAGGTCACCCTTTGTCAGTCACTGGAGGGCGGACGTGAGCGATCCCCAGGCGCTGAAAGATTCCTTCGCCATCGTCTGCGAGGCGGGGGACGAGGTTTCGCAGTACTTCTACTCCTACCTGTTTCTCATCGCGCCGGAGGTCCGACCGATGTTTCCGGTGGCCATGGGGGCCCAGCGCGACCGGTTCGTCACCGCACTCGGGCGGATCGTCGCGGAGGCGGACGACCCGGACCAGCTCATTCCCTTCCTGCAGCAACTGGGCCGCGACCACCGCAAGTTCCAGGTGGTCGCCCAGCACTACGAGGCGGCGGGACAGGCGCTGCTGGCCACGCTGGCCTACTTCCTGGGCGACGCCTGGACCCCGGAACTCCAGCGTGGCTGGACCGAGGCGTACGCCCTGGTGGCCCGCACCATGACCCAGGCCGCCGAAGAGGACAGCGCGGTGAATCCGGCCTGGTGGAACGCGCAGGTGGTGCGGCACGAGCAACGCGGGCCCGATCTGGCGGTACTGACGCTGCGTCCGGACAAGCCGATGGCATACCAGGCCGGGCAGTCCGTGATGGTGGAAGCCCCGATGCTGCCCAGCACCTGGCGGCCCTACACCCCGGCCAACGCGCAGCGCGCCGAGGGGACCATCGAGTTCCATGTGCGTGCCGTCGACGGTGGCCTGCTCAGCCCCGCCCTGGTGTACGGGCTGCGCAAGGGTGAGGTGCTGCGCCTGGGCGCTCCGGTCGGAAACCGGCTCACACTGCGGGCGTCCCAGGGCCGGGACCTGGTGCTGATCGCCGGCGGCACCGGCCTGGCCCCTCTGCGGGCGCTGGTCGAGGAGATCGCGCAGCATGGACCGTACCGCCGTGTGGACCTGTTCGTCGCAGCACGCGACAAACACGGTCTGTACGACCTGTCCGCGCTCAGGCAACTGGCCCAGGTTCATCCGTGGCTTCGTGTCACTCCGTTGGTCGGCGCCCATGCCGGCGCCTTCGACAACCGAAGCCTCGCCGGCCCGGTCCTGCACTCCGGCGCGGGGGATGAACGCTCCTTCTACATCTGCGGTTCGTCGGCCATGGTCTCCGCCACCGTGCGTGATCTGGCGGACGCAGGAATCCCCGACAACCTGCTGCACTTCGAAGACGCTCGGTGATCGGAGACAAGTGAACGAGACAGGAGCTGACCAGCCACAGGTGTCCCGGGAGCGCTGGGTGACGCCTGAGGCTCTGCGATCGATGACCTTCCCCCGCGCGCCCCTGATCCGTCGTGGCTACGGTGAAGAGGCGGTGCACGACGCGCTTCGGCGCTGCGCCCAGGCACTGACCGCGCTCACGAAGGAGAACGACCGGCTGCGGGCGGACATGCAGCGTCACCGGGACTGGATCCGGGCGAACAACATCGGTGACGGCAGCAGCCTCACCGGGGTGCCGCCCGTGGACGCCGTGCTGCAGCAAGCTCGCGCTCAGCAGTCGGCCGAGCAGACCATCACCGCGGCCCGGGAACAGGCCCGCAACATGTTGCAAGCCGCCAGGGCACAGGCCGAGGCGATCCTTCAGCAGAGGTGGGTACAGACCGCCCAGTCGCCCGAACACGACCAAGAGGAGATCCAGCGCCTCTTCTCATAGCTGCGCCAGATCGCACAGTCGCTGACCGGCACCACGGACCAGTACGACACCAAACGCCCCGCCTCCTCCCTAGCGGCGCCCGCCACCCCAAAGTGGCCTGACCGGTGCGTACCCCTCTTGTCCCCGCGTATCTGGGCGTGTGGACAGCCTGAACCTGGCGCGGAACCGGTCGGTGGGCGGGCTGCGGGCGTGGTTCGGTAGGCCACCGAAGGTGTGCACACTCCGTGCAGGCCCCACAAACTGATGCACTGGCGGACCGTGTGGCGCATGCCCCGCCTGGGGCGCCCGCCGATCGTTTAATTCCATGTGTGGGCTTGTTGCAGGCGTTGAGTGGGTCGACCAAGTGCCGGTGGGTGTCCCAGCTTCTTGTCGGTCAGGCCAGGACCCCTGCGCGTGCGGCGAGACCACGTAGTTCCGGCGTGGTGCGCCCGGAGACCAGCAGCCCAGAGATCAGCGACTTCACAGCGGGGCGCGCGTACGTCTCTTCCGGTGCTTGCTGTTCTGCGGCCATCGGAGCCGGGCGGCCGCGCTCCCGGCCTGACCATGTCCTGGCCGACAAGGTTTACACGTCGCGGTACAACCGGTGCCCTCATCATCTGGCTCCGCACACGATCCGAGAAACAGCACCTGCCGGTGCGCGACGGTAGTCGTCGCCTGCCGTCTCCCACTCTTCGCCGGGCCGGTGGACGCGGCCACCGGAGCCGAGTCGTCCGGGACAGCGTCGGCGAAGCCCGGTGCTGGCGCGGTGCCGGGCGAAATGACGGGACTGCGCCGACCGGTTCCGGGGCGTTGGCATCACGAACAGCCGTGCGCTCACCTCGGTACGACCGCGCCCCGACATCGTTGTCAAGACGCGGCCTGCGCGAGCGTACCTCTATTGGGTGCGGTGGGCCCCGAGAGGGCACCGTACGCCGAGGCGTGCGGTCGCCTTACGGCGTGTATACGGCGTCACTGCCGTACAACTCCCTGGTGAAGGCCGAGACCTCGGCGCTGCGGTCGGTGCCGTCGAGGTTGTACGTGAGGTATACGCCGTACCCTTCGCGGACGGTGCGGCGAGCGAGGCCGGCGGACGTGCTCTGCGAGGTCCGGCCGATCTCGACAGCCGCCGGTGAGAGCTTCGACTTGGGCAGGGCGATGCGGGGGGCCTGCCAGGTGCCGTAGTACGGGTTCCAGGCGTAGTCGAACTTGGAGGAGACGTCGACGCCACCGTAGGAGAGGCGGGAGGCGGACGGACCGATGTTGTAGAGGCTGATGATCTTGTCTGGCAGGTTCGTGCGGAGCGCCGTGACCAAGTGCACGAACGAGCTGCTGTTGGGCCCGCCGGTGCCGTTGGTGCCGTACTTGGCGTACTCGTCGTCGAAGTCGATGCCGTCCAGGCCGTACTCGGTCACGGTGTCCGACAGTTGTTTCGCGAACGCCGACGCTGCCTGCTGTGACGGGAAGTTGGCGAAGCCGGCGCCCTGGTGGTTGCCGAGCACCGAGAGGACGACCTTGATGCCTTTGCGCTGCAACGGCCGCACCTCGGTGGCAACGTTGTCAAGCACGCGCTGCACGTTCGGATTGAAGTGCAGATATGCCGTCTTCGTGTCCGTGTTGTAGTTGATGTTCGCTGCGAAGATCACGGCGACGTCGAAGGCGTTGCCGCCGCCGTTGGCGAGGGTGTACTTGCCTACGTTGAGCATGCTGTGGTCGTTCACCTCGACGTAGGCCACCGAGACCGGCCCCCGCTTCTCGGGAGCGGAAGCGGGGGCCGCCACCGCGCCGGCCGGGGCGGTCACGCCGAAGGCGAGGGCCGCGATGGCCGAGAGCGCGAGCGCGGCCGTCCGCCCTCTGCGCCGTAACAGATGCAACATGGGTGATCGCCTCTCCCGTCGTAGGACCCGGCGCCCGACCTGCTCGACAGCGCCGGACGGATCCTGCGTGTTCTACACCCCGCCCCGGACGTTTCGGAAGGGGTCCGCAGACGTGTGAACGCCCGCGGTGTCAACGACGGCGCGCTAGTTGCCGCACCGGGCCGACAGGACCGACGCGCCTTCGGTCGCGGACAGGGCGCCGACGGCCGCACCGAGTCCACCAGGTGTGTCGCTCCAAGCTGACCATTGCGCGGTCATGCAGCAGAAGAAGGGAAGCGGCGCCTTCGCCTCCCGGACCCGGCGCGGTAACCTTTACTTACCGGCCATGGTAAGTAAAGGTTACCAAGGAGGTAGTGCCATGACTCCGGTCCCAGAGCAGGCCCTCGAAGCGGTCGGCCGGGCCCGCAACGCCGAACTGGCGGTGCGCATCAGCAACAAAGCCCGGGCAACACTCGCCCACGAGCGCACCGCCTGGGCGGCCATGGCCGCGGCCGACGCCGGCGCCTCCCATCGCGCCATCGGCGCGAAGCTGGGCATCTCCCATGTCGCCGTCGGCGCCCTGGTCGCCAAGGCCCGGGCGCTTTCGCCCCCCGTGGAAGGGCGCGCCGGCCGCAGCCCGCTGCACATCGCCATGCGCTACGCCGCCGGCGAGCTCGACCGGGACACTCTGATCGAGGCCCTGGCCACCTGGCCCTACACCCCGACCGGCGCGTTCACCGAAACACTGCCCGACGACCGGGCCATGCCGGCGGCGCCGGGTACCTTCGAGGAGGTGCACAACGCGCTGGTCCAGGGCTATGTCGACCAAGACATCTTCGACGCGATCCTGCGCCGCCGCGCCGAGCAGCGGTAACGCCCAGCCCAGGCTCCCCGGCGGCCCCCGGAGAAGGTTTTTGCCCACCGTGCCCCGAAGCGGGCCGCAACGGCCGGCTGAGCCTTGACCCGCCCACGGCGACGATCCGCACCCCGCAGACAGTGGTTCGTCCGACATCGCAGGCTGGCCACAGCCCACTGACGTCCGGTCCCGTAGCGCCACGCAACCCTCGTCGGCGCCTGGCGGGCCTGGACGTCCGAGCCGGCCAGGGGCGCATCGCGGTCATCACCACCTGGCCCTCCTCGGGCGCCGGCAGGTCCAGCATCCTGCCTCCTGCTGCCGCTCGGTGTACCGCTTGCCCACCTACGCGTCCTCGGTGCCGAGCCGCGCGGCCAGGTGTCGACCACCGGTCACGGCGCCATGTGCGTGTCCTCCAAGAACAGGCCGACGCACCGCACCGGGCACATCTGGAACGCGGACCCGAGCTGGTGATGCTCCGTCCGCCGCAGGGCGATCAGGCGCCGGTCCACATCGTCCGGGAAGAAGAACCACTTCAGCTCGGGCCTCGTCGGCTCCTCGGCGGACGTCCCGTACGCCTCAGCCTGCTCATCACTCAGGATTCCACCCGCACGAGCCGGACCGCAGCCGGTTCCGGAGCAGGCCCGGAGGCGTTTCACCGAGCTCCAGCGGCCAAGTGGAATACTGTGCTAGACGATCATGGTCGTTCTCGCCGACAACCGCTGTACCGAGTACCGAGGCCGGTCTACTCGCCTGTCGGCAGGGCGTCGAGGGCGATCTGCCATGGAAACTCGTGGGGCCAGCCCTGCCTCGGCGGGCGCGGTACGTACTTGCCCTCGCCGAGCAACACGTTCACGCCTGCCTCGCGCAGGGTTTCGATGTTCCGCTCGAATGCGGGGTGGCGGGCCTGTGCGGTGTTGAAGCCGGGGAGAGCGACGATCGGCTTTCCCAGTCCGATGGCCTCGGTGATCAGGCCCAGGGCGAGAGTGTCCGCAGTACCCGCCGCCCACTTGTTCAACGTGTTGAAGGTGGCGGGCGCGACGAGGATGGCGTCCGGCGCGGGCAGTTCGTCCGGCTGCGAGGGAAGTTCGAAGGAGTGACGCACCGGGTGGCCTGTGAGCTCGCGCAACTTTTCGATCTCCCCCTCAGCGTCCTCGACGGCCCACCGGTACGCGGCCGGGGTCAGGATGAGGCAGACGTCCCAGCCCGCTGCCTGGGCCGCGCAGATGCCAACGGAGACATGGCGAACGGGCGGCGCCGCGCAGGCGACCAGATACAGAGTTCGGCGGTTCACTCGGCCAGTCCACATCGGGTCGCAAGAGCCTGCAAGCGCCTCTCGGCGCCATCCACCCCCAAGATGCGCAGATCATCGACTAGTTGTTTGGCCCGCGGCCGGCAGAGAACTTCCTCCTTGGCCTCCCGCTCAGCTTCGAGGAGAGTGTCGACGGCCGTCTCACGGCGGCCTACCTGCTGATAGGCGCGGGCAAGGTCGACGAGGTGGTGAGCACGCCGTTCGCGCGGCAGGGCCGTACGAGCGGCGGCGCGAATCTCCGCGGCCACCGTGACGGCGTCCTCGCCTTCCGAGAGCTGCACGGATGCCGCCACGCGATACAGGCCAACGTTTGTGGCGCCGAAGGAGGTCCACCTCCGCGCGCCGAACGGGGCCGGCGCCCCGTCGTCGTCGCCGAGCTCGGCAGCGTAGTCGTCGGCCTGGTCCAGATGGACGGGTACGGCCGTTGCGGCGCGAATATCAGGCGCGCACCGAGCGGCGCCGGCCTGGGCCATGGCGGCCTTGAGGTAAAGCGTCCCGAGGACCGCCAGGCCGTCCGGACCGGCTGCCGCCAGACCGGACGCAAGGCGGCCCGCAGCAGCGACAGCGAAGGCAGTAGCGGCTGGGGCCTGGCCGTGGTGGGTCATCGCAACCGAGAGGTGGCACTCGGCGAGCCCCATCATCACGGGATCTGTGGTCCTTCCTCACCCACACCGGCCTGACCAGCCATCCACCACACCCACCGAATACACGAAAAAGATCAGTAAGGGATCACAGAGAGACAAGGTGTTGCTTCCCGTCAAAGGACGCCACCGCAGCCCACCTTGGATGTTGTGATGTGAGCCTTCACCGAGGGCTGAGACCAACGTGCGGTGCAGTCGCAGGTGTTGTTTCGCATAGCGCGGTGAGGGGCCCTGGGGTGGCCGCGTGGCCACCCCAGGGCCCCTCACCACGTGCATGGACTATGAGCGTGAAGCCTGGGCGAGGTATTGGGTCTGATCGGCGGGCGGGGCCTGGATGTGCACGGGGGCGTTGATGTTCTTGACCGTGGTGGTGAGGTCCAGTGGCCCCTGGGCGGTGGTGGCCTGCTGACGGAACTTGACGAGCTGGTGGTCGGAGGTGGCCCACAGGTCCATGGTGATCTTGCTGACCTTCATGGCTTTGAACTTCTCCAGGGCCTTGGTCTGCTGTTCGTTCAACCGCGCGGCCTCGAGGGCGTTGATGTCGAAGGTGCCCTGGTAGTGGGTCGTCCTTGTTCCGTTGACGGTTTCGGTTCCCAGTTTCTTCACGCTCTTGGTGCGGGACAGCAAGGCGGCCTGAGCGGCCGGGTTTTGCTGCTGGGAGGACGGTCCAGCCGCGGTGAAGGGGTTGGCGCTCTGTCCGGTGGTCTTGGCCAGTTGTTTCATGTCCATCTTCAGCCACCGCTTACCCCCCGCGGCCCGCGCTTGGCCGGCGTCGACATAGACGGCCCCGTCGACCATGCGCAACACCATCTGCCGGCCCGGTGCCTTTGCCGACTTCATGGTCATTTCCATGGTCTGGGCCTTGAGATCCTGAGTGCCGTCCAGCGCCAGATGTTCGACACCGGGCATTCGACCGCTCATCGTGTACGACATCGTCGTGATCTTCGCGCTGGTGTCGGCCACCGCCTTGACGGCCTTGGCCGTGTCCTCGGGTGAAGCGCCCTTGCTACCCGTGGCGCCGGAGGAGTCCGAGCCGCAACCCGTCACCACCATCAACGCTGCTCCTGCGAATAGCACCCCCACGCCCCAGCGTCGTGAAGGGGTCAGCCATATACGGGAGTTAAACACTTTTTCCTCCAGGAGTTCGAAATGCTTTTTCGGAGACGCCCGGTCTGATCTCACGCTGGCCAGAGCACCCTTCGTGACACCTTCTCGCGGAAGGCGACGCGACTGGAGTTCGCAGAGAGCCTCGCGATGCAGCACGAACCTAACCCCAATTGAGCCACGCCCACAGGGTAAACGCCACAATAATTCCGACCGACATCTGCACTGTCAATCTTTTGTTTGCCGGCCCCGCTTTGCTGCCCGGTGTGCCCATCGGGTCCTCACCTTGCTTGACCGCTATCCGCAGGTCCGCACGGCGCCCTATGACGCCGATGGTAAATGCCAACAGCCCGGTAGAATACATGGAGAGGAGCTGTTCGATGTCATGCCCCCGCAACTTCCCCATTGACATCAGAAAAACGACCCCGACGAGGGGAATTGCAGCAACCTGATACCTCGAGCCGGGTGTTGGCAACATGGGCAGCCAGACGGCGAGAAAGAGGACCGTCAGAACGATAGCGATGACCCACCAGACGTTTTCGGAGAAGTGCGGGGCATACAAGATTTTCTCCCTTACCGCTGTGGGGCTCGCGAGCGGGCCCCACAGCTCAGATATGCAGAGGGGCAGTCAGCCGAACAATTCGGTGATGCCCGAATAGATCGAGCCGACGGCGTCTCCGAGGGCCTGCTTGGCCCTCGTGCCCACCGACGGCACTAGACCGGCTCCTGCCGAAACGGCGTCCTTGAACTTGCCACCGACATAGCCGACGGTGGTACCGGCCACGGCGTTCCAAAATTGCTTGCTATCGACATCATAAGCAACGCCGGTGTAGATCGTGCTGGCGATACTTGTCGCGAGGGACACGCCGCCCAAGACGAAGCTGGCGCTCTGTGCGAGGCCCGGGGCCGGGATCAGGTTTGCTCCCGCCGCGAGCCAGCCGGTCCAGGTGCTGACGTTGCTCAGGAACTCGGCGCCGTCGCACCAGTCCTGTTTACCAGGCGGGCAGTCGCCGCTGCCGTCCTTGTCGACGGGCAGTTCGGCTTTGTCGTTCTTGGCGTCGTTCTCGGGCCGCTGGTTCTGCTTCGCGGCTTCCTCGGCCTTCTTGCGTGCGGCTTCTGCGGCCGCGCGCTGCTCGGCCTCGCGCTTGTTCTGGGCGATCTGCTTGGCCTCGCTGGCGGCCGCACGCGCGGCCGCGGCGTCCTTGCCGGCCTCGAGGGCGGCTGCCTTGGCACGGCCGGCCGAGGCCTGAGCGCCGGCTGCGGAGGCCACTGCCTGCTGTGCGGAAGCGGTGGCCTGGGTGGCCGAGTAGTTGGCCTGGCGGGAGGCGACCTGCGCCTTGGCGGCCGCGGCCTTGGCCGTCTTGGCGGAGGCGGCCGCGGAGGCGGCCGACTTGTCTGCCTGGCTGGCGAATTCCTGCGCCCGGCTGGCGTGGCCCTGGGCCTCCTTCGCCTTGGCCTGGGCCTGAGCGGCGTACTTCTTGGCCTCGTCGGCCTTGCCCTGGGCGCGGGCCGCGGCCTCGAAGGCGGTCTGGGCGTTCTCGTACGCCAGGGACGTGGCCTTGGCCGCGACGCTGATCTGGGCCTGGATCGCCGCGGTGTGGGCCGCCGCGTCCTGGTCCGCCTGGGCGGCGCGGTACTGGGCACGCTCGACGAAGACCCGGCGCATGGAGTCGGTGCCCTCGAGGGCGACCTTCGCGGCGGCCTTCATCATCGGGCCGCCCTGCTCCAACTGCCGCAGCGCCTGGAAACGGTCGTCCTCGGCCCGCGCCTTGGCGTAGCCCTCGGTGAGGAAGGAGCGCAGCGCCTCGGTGGAGCCGTCGTTCATCGCCTTGGTCGCGGCGTCCTTGACGCCCTTGCCCGCCTCGTTGATGATCTTAAGGATCTGGAAGCGGTATTCCTCCTTCTGCCCCTCGAAAGCCCCCTTGGTGAGGAATTCCTGTACCGCTTCGGGGCCCTTGGCGAGTGCGGCCTCAGCCGCTGCCGCCGTCTTAGGTGTGCCGATCCGGCTGTAGTAGACGGCCTTCTCCCGGTCGTCCTGGTGCTCGGCGTCGGCCCGGTCCTGCTTGATCCAGGCTTTGATGTCCTCGTCGGTGCCTGACAGGGCGTCCTCGGCCGCGGTGCGGGTCCAGGTGCCGTGGCTCGCCAGCAGGTTGACGGCCGCCTGGCGCGCTACCTTCAGGGCGCCCTGGTCGTCGTTGCCGAGCTTCTCGCCGGCCTCGGAGAGCAGCTTCTTGGTCTGCTCATCTGTCTGGGCGGCCTGCGTCTGCTGCTTGGCCAGCTCCGGTTTGAGTTCGTCTTCGAAGGCTTTGGCGCTGCGTGCCTGCTCGAGCGATGCGGCGAGGTCGGCCTCCAGCATCTTCTTCTCGGCTTCGCGGGCGACGTTGTAGATCTCGGTGGCCCGCTCGGTCGCATCGGCCGCCGTCTTGGCGGCATCCAGCGCGGCGGCGGCGTGGGCCTTGGATTTGTCGGCCGCGTTCTGTGCCTTGCCTGCCTCGTCTGCGGCTTTGTCGGCGGCCTTGGCCGCCGCCTCCGCGTGCTCCGCCGCGGCATTGGCTGCGGCGCGGGTCTGGCGGGCCGCCTTGGCTGCCTGGTTGGCCAGGGAGACCGCACTGTTGGCGGCGTTGGTGGCGCGGTTGGCCTCGGCGCGGGCTGTGGCTGCCGCCCGTCTGGCGTGGGCCGCTTCGGTCTGGGCGATGCCGGCGCTGGCACTCGACTGCGCGGCGGCTTCGGCCGCTGCGGCCGCGTTGCGGGCGGCGCTGGCCGCTGCGGCGCCGGACTGGCCGGCGGCCGCGGAGGCGTTCGCGGCCTGGTCGGCCGCGGCCGCGGCGCTACGGGCGCCTGCTGCCGCGTCCCGGGCCTGCTGGGCGGCCTGGCGGGCCGCCTTGGCCTGTCCCGCGTCCGATACGGCGGCGTTCGCCGCGCGGTAGGCGCGGGATGCGGCCTGGCTCGCGGCCGCGGCGGCGGAGGCCGCGTTGGACGCGGCACGGGCCGCCGTACGGGCTGCGACGACCGCGTTGTTGGAGGCGCGGATGGCGGTGCGGGCCGCTGCTGCTGCACCCTCCGCGGCCTGGGCAGCCTGGGTGGCGAACCGGCCGGCCTGGTCCGCGTTCGTCTTGGCCTTCTCGGTCTCCCGCGCCGCTACCTCGGCGGCCTTCTTGGCGTTCTCCGCAGCCTTGTCCGCTACCTTGGCAGCCTCCAGCGCCGCGTCGGTCTGTACCTTGGCCTTCTTGCCGGCCTCGGTGGCCACTTGGGCAAGTTGCGAGACCGTCATCGACTCCTGGTCGCGTGCCTGGGCCACTTCCAAGCCGTGTTCCAGGAACTCGGCGACGTCTTCCGCATCCCCGTTCATCGCGCGCGTGGCGGCCTGCTTCACAGCGGGGCCGGCGGAGTTGACGAGCCTGAGGATCTCGAACCGGTTGTCCTCATGGACGGCCTTGCCCAGGCCCTCCTGCAGGAACTTGTCCAGAACCTCGGGTCTGCCGTCCTCCAGGGCCCGCTGGCCCTCACGGTTGACGGCCTTGCCACCTGCGTTCATGGCGCGCAGAACCGCGAACCGCCGGTCGTCCTGGAGCGGCTTCTGGTAGCCGTCCTTGACGAAGGCGAGTATCTCCTCGTCGGAGCCGGATATGACCTTATTGGCAGCTTCGGCGACTCCCTTGCCGGCGTCCGCCATCGTCTTGAGAATGGCGAACCGGGCGTCCTCCACCTCGGCCCGGCGCAGCGCTCCGCCCAGGAACTCGCTCATGTCGGCGTCCGAGCCGGTCAGCGCCTTGGCGGCCGCACGCTTGGTCGCCGCGCCGCCCACCTTCCACGCTGTCACTGCCTGAGCGCGGCCATCGGTAGCAGGTGCCGCTTCCCCGGGCTGCGCCGGGAGCGCCGCGGCCACGGACGTTCCGAGCATCACCGCAGCCGTGGACAGGGCGGCCAGAGCGATGCCCCGCGCTCTTGGCCGCCGCATCCGCCATGGTGTATTTGAGGCTTTCATGCCAACCACTCCTTGCTTGCACTCGACCCCGCAGGGCGCATGAAAGCTCGTATGCCTCATGCATGATCGCGGCCGATCCAGGTTGGGCAAGTCGGATGTTTCACGCCAAGGCAGCCTTAAGTGGCGGCGTCCCCTGTGCCATCTGCCGGGCCTCTACGGCAAGTTGCGCCCCTCAGTCGGGGCAAATGGTATGCAGAGCGGCGTAGGGTGCTTATACCACTAGAACACGCATCAGTAGCAAATCACCTGACTAGCTGCCATATATGATGTTCAGTGATAAACATACTCAGGTAGGGCCTTCCGGCCCTCTTAAGTGCTTCACCGACCTGGATGCGAGTCATCGATGCGAATATCCCAGCGCCTGTCGGTCATCGGCCTTGCTGCCGGCGCACTCGCTGCCGGCGCCCTCCTGCTGAGCGGGGTGGCCGATGCCGCCGACCATGACCAGAACACAGGCTCCCGCCCGACCCGGACCTCCGCCCCCTCCGCCGAGCAGCCGTCAGCCGTCGAGGACTTCTCCTATCCCGGAGCCGAGAAGATCCTCAAGGAGAAGGGCCTCAAGCTGAAGCGCGGTGACGGGCACATCCTCCTCGCCGACTGCCACAACAGCCCGAACCTGCTCAGGTTCATCGCCCGTGACCGCGAGGACTTCTGTTTCAGGGTGCTCGGGGACAGCGGCTACCTCGAACTGGAAGTCCCCAAAGTTGGCGGAGTACAGAGCTACGGCTACCAGG
This sequence comes from Streptomyces chrestomyceticus JCM 4735, assembly GCF_003865135.1. NCBI lineage: Bacteria > Bacillati > Actinomycetota > Actinomycetes > Kitasatosporales > Streptomycetaceae > Streptomyces > Streptomyces chrestomyceticus. The sequence goes on from NZ_BHZC01000001.1 coordinate 100,359, forward strand.
CCAAGGTCAACATGACGGTCGGAACGGACACGAAGACCTACGACATTCCGCGAAACGAGATGCGGGGGGTCGGCGAGAACGCTGACCCCGCGGGCCGGCAGCACACCTTGGTCGAGATCTTCGCCACCAGGTAACACCACCGCCGGCGCCACCACCCGCCGCCTCACGCCTCATCGCACTACGCGGAATGGAGAGAAAGATGTCCAGCATAGGTACCCGCACCGGATGGCTCGCGGGATTCCTCACCACCACTGTCGCGGCGGGCGCGCTGACGGTGACCGCCCCCGCCCAAGCCGTCTCCGGCACTCCTGCCGCCGGTGCCTACACGTTCGCCGCCAAGCTGGACATCGGGGGTGGCCAGCGCAGTTGCTCGGGTGCGCTGGTGGACCGCGAGTGGGTGCTCACAGCCGCCAGATGCTTCGCCGACAACACGAGCGTCCCGCAAGTCGCCGAGGGCGCACCGAAGCTCAAGACGACGGTGACCGTCGGCCGTACGGACCTCACGACCTCGGGTGGAACAGTCACCGAGGTCAGCGAGCTGGTGCCGTACACCGGGCGGGACCTTGTGATGGCGAAGCTGGCCAAGCCGGCCAGCGGGATCACTCCAGTGGAGATCGGTTCGGATTCGCCCCGGCAGGGTGAGGAGCTGAAGGTCCTCGGCTTCGGCCGGACGAAGACCGAGTGGGTGCCGGACAAGTTGCACTCGGGCACGTTCACGGTGGGCTCCGTCAAGGGCGGGAAGCTGAACGTCACCGGCAAGGACGCGGCGGTGTGCAAGGGCGACACCGGTGGTCCGGCGCTGCGTGAGCAGGATGGCCGGGTCGAGCTGGTCGGCGTCAACAGCGCGTCGTGGCAGGGCGGGTGCCTGGGCACGGACACAGCCGAGACGCGTACGGACGCGGTCGGCGCCCGTGTGGACGACATCAGCACCTGGGTGCAGAAGGTCCGCTACCGGCCGGTCTTCGCCTCCGCGCCGTGGGGCAAGGCCACCCACGTCGCGACCGGTTACTTCACCGGTGGTTCGGCGGGCGGCACCCGTCACATGGACATGATCGTGCGCTGGAACGACGCCGAGGTGACCCTCTACCAGGGTGCGGAGGACAAGGACGCCAAGGTGCCCTTCGTCGCCGAGTACCAGCTCGCGGCGCCCAACACCCCGACGAAGAAGAGCACCTGGGACTTCGCGCGGCAGATCACCGGCGCCAGCTTCGGTGACGGCTCGGACGGTCTGGTGGTGCGCTGGAGCGACGGTGAGCTGACCCAGTACACCCACGTGGACAAGAACGGTTTCCACGGGGAGAAGATGCTGGCCAAGAGCGCGGACTGGACGAAGGCCGCGCAGATCACCGCGGGTCGCTACACCGCGAACGCGCAGCGCGACGACCTGCTGGTCGTGTGGAACGACGGGCATGTCACGCTCCACCCCGACCTGGACACCAACGGTGTGAAGCCGGCGGCGCAGAAGGTTCTGACCAAGGCGAACACCACCTGGCCGCACGCCACGCAGATCACCTCGGGCGAGTTCACCGGCAAGAAGACCGCGGACCTGCTGGTGCGCTGGTCCGACGGTGAGGCCACCATCTACCCGGGCGTGGACACCGCCGGCTTCCACGGCGAGACGCAGATCCGCCCGCAGAAGTCCAACTGGCTCGACGCCACGGTGGTCGGCGCCGGTGCCTTCGTCGCCAACGACCGGCCCAACGACGTCCTCGTGCGCTGGGCCAACGGCACGCTGAGCATGTACCCGGGCGTCGACGCCCAGGGCCTGCACGACGAGGTCAAGATCGTCGGCTGAGCCGAGCCCTTGACCGGGCCCCGGAGGCCGCTGCGCGGCAGCGCCCCTTCGGAGGCCTTTCGGCGGGATGCCCGCCCGGTACGGCACCGGGCCGGCGTCCCGCCCCGCCACTCGCGGCACCCGGACCGGCGGCACCGCACACCAGCCCCTCCTCACCTCGTACGCCAAGGCCCCGTATCCCCGTGAAAACACTCCCCCCGACGCGTGCTCTGCCCATCCTCGTCGCACGCCGGGTGCGGCAGGGCCTGTGCGTGTGCACTCCGGCCCCAACCTCACCACCGCTGTCCCCATCAACCCCCTGCCGCTCGGCCGGCCTGCCGACCGAGCCGACCCTTCTCCGAGAGCACCACATGCGACACATACTTCGCCTGCGGGCCGCTGCCATCGGCGCCTGCGCTTCGGTTGCCCTTGTCGCCCCGACGACTACCGCTTTCGCCGCACCCCCGAGTGATCCGCCCACCGTCTCCCGGCCGTCGGGCAATGTGCCGCCCGAGCAGGTGCGCAAGGCGCAGGAGGCGCAGCGTTACTGGACACCGGAACGTATCCGCAGTGCGGTGCCGGTGGGGCCGGCCGAGGCCGGAGCGAAGAGTGAGGGCGACCGGCCGACCTCGGGCGGACGGAGCAAGCGGTCGGCGGAGCCCACCCATCAGGTGGCGGAGGGCATCCCTACGGTGGGAGTGTTTCTGCTGCGTGGCGAGGGCGGCAGCGCCACACCCGATCAGTTCTGCACCGCCAGTATCGTCACCTCCCCGACCAAGAGCCTGGTCGTCACCGCGGCGCACTGTATGAAGGGCAACGCCAAGCTGCGTAACGCCGCTTTCGTACCCGGTTACCGGGCGGGGACGTCGAAGGCGGGGCGGACCGGTGAGACGCCGTACGGGATCTTCCCGCTGCAAGACGGCAAGGTCTGGATCGACCACCGTTACCAGGAAAACACCGACGACGACGTGGACTTCGCCTTCCTGCGGGTCGGTCCCAACACCAAGGGGCAGCTTCTGGAGGACGCGGCAGGCCAGGGCAACACTCTTGCCTTCGTCGACTCCGGCCAACTGGCCCGCGAGAGCGTGACGGTCGTTGGCTACCCCAGCGGCCAGAAGACCCCGCTGGCGTGCGCCAATGACACCCGCGCCTTCCAGGGGCGGTTCATGGAGATCCAGTGCGACGGCTACCGTTCCGGCGTCAGCGGCGGGCCGTTCCTGGAGGACTTCGACGGCCGGCGCGGCAACCTCGTCGGCGTCATCGGCGGCTACAAGACCGGCGGCCTGTACGACCACACTTCCTACACCTCGCAGTTCGACGAGGACGCCACCTGGCTCTACCAGCAGGCCGTCGCGAACCTGCCGCTCGACGGCAAGTACACGATGGGCAGTGCCGGGACCTGGAAGCACGCCCGCGCCATGACGGCGGGCAGCTTCCACTCCCCCACGGCGCGCAAGGGCACCAGCGACCTGATCGTGCGCTGGTCGGACGGGGAGGTATCCCTCTACCCCAGCAACGGGAAATACGGGTTCGCCAAGGACGTGCAGCTCGCCAAGGACGCTGAGTGGAACAAAGCCCAGGTGATGACCGCCGGTGACTTCACCGGCGATAGCACCAGCGACCTGCTGGTGCGCTGGGCCAACGGCAAGGTCACCATGTACAAGGACGTCAACGAGACCAACAAGCTCAAGAACGCCATCCAGCTCAAGGCGCCCAACAGCACCTGGACCCAGGCGGTGAGGATGGCCGCCGGGCGCTTCGGCGGCGGCAACACCCGCAGCGACGACGTGGTGGTGCAGTGGGCCAACGGCCGCGTCACCTTCTTCACCAACGTCAACGCGGCCGGCTTCCACACCGAAAGCCGCCTCATGCCGCCCAACGGCACCTGGCCGCACGCCCGCGACATCGCCGCCGGCGACTTCAATCCCGCCATCGGCGACCAGGACCTGTTCGTCCGCTGGTCCGACGGCGAAGTCACCGTCTACGACAACGTCGGCGCCCGCGGCTTCGCCGCCGAGCACCAGTTGCGCCCCGCGAGGTCGAGCTTCCGTTCCGCCGCGTCAGCCGCGGTCGGCGCCTTCGGCGGCGGGACCGCTCGTAGCGACGACGTGGTCGTCCTCTGGCCCGGCGGCCGCCTCACCATGAACAGCGACACCACCACCTCATCCATCGCCCGCGAGCGCACCCTCGTCCCCAGCCCCTGAGCCGATGACACTCATCCTTCGAAGGCCACCGGGTCGTCGCGCAGGGGCAGGACGACCGCGAGACCGTTCTCTACCTGGCCCAGATCTCCAGCCCGACCATCGCCGAAGCGGCGCAGAAGGCACTGGAGAGCGACGCCCCGGACGCCCCCACCGCGTTCCTGGAATCCGGTGCCGTCCAGGCGGCCGCGGACGACAACCGCGTCCAGATCTCCCGGATCCTGGCCACCGGGCCCGGCACCGCCGTACGGCGGGCGGTCACCGCCGCCCTCGACGACGGCTCGCCCAAGGCGCTGCACACCTTCTTCAACTCCGCCTACCAGGAAGCGCTGAAGGAGGACGACGCGGTGGCGACCGCGTCCATCCTGGCCAAGGCGGGCCCGTACACCAAGGCCCACGCGGAGGCCGCGATGGAAGGGCCCGCGTGGATACGCCGCAACTTCGTCGCCTCGGTGCAGTACAAGACCGCCCAGCTCGACCACGACTCCGCCACCCACATCGCCGCCATCCGGGGCGCGATCGCCGCGGCCGCGAAGATCGCCCACAAGGCGCAGGAGGTCGCGGCGCGCGCTCAGGAGGCGGCGGCCAAGGCCCGCAACGCGGCCAAGGACGCGCTGGAGTGGGCGGACAAGGCCAAGAAGTCGTCCGACCGCGCGGCCTCGTACGCCAAGGAGGCGAAGGACAACGCGGACGCCGCCGACAAGTCCGCCGCGGCCGCGCAGGCCTCGGCGAACGAGGCGAAGAAGGCGGCCGCCACCGCCCGGTCGGCGGCCCGGTCGGCGAACTTCTCCGCCAACCGCGCGCTGGGCGCGGCGCGCCGCGCATCGAGCACGGCTTCACCAGCAGCGAGTTCTGGGCCTCCGCCGGGAGCGCGGCCCTGGGCCTGATCACCTTCGGGCAGTCGAAGTGGATCGGCGCCGCCGGCGCCAGTAGGGTCGTGACGAAGATTACGCAGTTCGGACACGACCTCGTATCGCCGGTCACCGGCCTGCTGGGATCGCTGGGATTCTGACCCGGTCCACGCACGGCAGGCCGCGGGAGCCGGCGACTCGTACGGGTCGCCGGCCCCCGCGCCTCGCGTGCCGAAAGGATTACCCCGTGCTCGCATCCCTGCCCCTGGCCTACCTGATACTCATGGCGGCCGCGGCCACGTTCGTCTTCAGTTTCGCCATGGCCAAGTGGATACCGAGCCGCAAGGGAAAGATCGTCTTTCCCGCCGTCTCCGTCGCCTGCTGCCTGGGCATGATCCTGACCGGACAACTCCAGTACCAGCACTGGTCACCGCAGCACATGCTGGTGCTGTACTCCTTCGGCACGGTCGGGCTCACGATCGGCCTCTTCCCGTCACGCAAACTCATGCACCAGTACGCCGAGGAGATCAACCGAGGCGTGAAGCGGGAAAACTACGACGTCCCCAAGCGCTAAACCACGTTCGCCCTCTTCACCACCATCGTCATGTGCTTTGTGGCGTACGCGCTGTCGCAGTGAAGGCGGCGAGACGCGCGCGATCCGCCACCGCCCCGAGCACAGGTCCGGCAGACGAGCCCCGCAGCAGCCACAGCTTGTCGGCTATCACTGACCTTTCCGGCGTTGATGAGAGTAGTGACAGGGGATGGTGCCATGGCGCAGCCGCTGCGTCCGCCTCGGCGGGCCCCCGTCTCCGGGGACGTCGCCGCCCCAGTCACACCGACCCGCATCTCCCGGCCGGGGCCCGTGCAGGGCCCGCCCGCCGGCGCCGAACTGCCCGATCTCCGTCATCAGCGCGGCGCCCGTGGCGATGTCCTGCGGCGTCCAGCCGGTGGTGTCGAGCAGCAGGCTGTCCAGCGGGCCGCCCACCAGTTCCGCGTACGTACGGCCCGGCCGCGGACTCGGATGCGGATCGTCGAAGTTCGTGCCGTAGGCCCGGCCGCGCAGCAGCTCCTCATCCCTGTCCCTGTCCATAACCGCCAGGCTCCCAGCACCCACCGACAACGCGGGCGTCCTTCATCCCGGTCAGCAAAGGGTGGACCAGCCCGTCGACGGCGAGCTCGTACCACGGCTCGCCGCGCTTCAGACGCGGCAGCGTGGTGGTGTCGACGATCACGTAATTCCTCACCGGCAGCGTCAGCTCCCCCACCCAAGCGTTCGATCTGGACGCACTCAGGCGCGTTCATCGCCTGGCGGGCACGGCCTCAACATCACCGCGCAGGGCCCGCTCCTCTGCGTCGGCCAGCCAGACGAGGACCGGCGGCAGACCGATCTCGATCACCGCCAGCACGATCTGGAACCACTGCGGCCAGCCGTGCACGGCGAGCGAGAGCAGCCGGCCCACGCCGCCCAGCAGGAATATGCCGGCCAGCCACCGCACCGCCCGAGCCGGGATCGGACGCTGCCGTGCGGCCCAGAGCCAGGCCAGCCCGTAGCCGACGAAGACGGCCCCCATGAACCGGCCCCAACTGTCGACCGTCGCGCCGGCTGAACCGGCGCCGGGGATGGCCGCGTTGCCGAGTGCCACGTGGAACAGGCCGATCGTCGCGCAGGCCCAACCCATCAACTGCGTGAGTACGCGCAGAACCCTGGCCACAGTTCCTCCAAGCCGTCTTGGCGAAGTTTAGTTGACATGGGTCTACTACAGTGGGCGCACTAGTAGACCCATGTCAACTAAACTTCGTTCATGCCTCCCCGCCAGCGCCTCACCCCCGCCGACCGCCGCGCCCAGCTCCTCGCCGTCGGCGCACGGCTCTTCGCCGCACACCCCTACGCCGACGTGCTCATGGAGGAGGTCGCCGAAGAGGCAGGTGTGTCCCGGGCCCTGCTCTACCGCCACTTCCCCAGCAAGCACGCCCTCTTCGCAGCCGTCTACCAGCAGGGGGCAGACCAGCTACTCGCCGAGACGCGGCTCGACCCCACCGACTCGCTGGTGGAGCAGCTCATCCAGGGCATGGACGCCCACCTCGACTACTTCGTGGCGAACCGCAACACCGTCCTCGCCGCGAACCGGGTCCTCGCGGGCGACCCGGTGATCCAGACGATCATGACGAACGAGCTGGACACGCTCCGTGCGCGGCTGTTGACCGTGCTCCCCCTCGCGGACGAGAGGACCCGTGAAGCCGTGTCCGGTGTCCTGAAGAGCTGGCTGGTCTTCGTCCAGGTCCTCAGCGTCGACTGGCTCACCCATGAGACCTGTACTCGCACCCAACTGCGTGACGCCTGCATCGGCGCGGTCATCGGCGCCCTCCGGCCGCTGCTCGCCAAGGACCCCGCCCCCGACTGGCCGCCACAAGGGCCCGGCGCGGATGCCTAGGGCTGCCCTACTGCAACGCGTACGGAGGCCGACGCACTGCCCAGCGGATCGAGCCGAACGTTCGGATGGGGAAGCTGACGCTGCCGGTGGGGAATTACGTGACGTTCCACAGGTGGCCAGCACCGCGATAGTGATGCCCTCGACATCGCAGCCGCTTGCGCCCCTCCGCCGACGGCAGCGGAGAGCGAGAAGCGACCAGCGCGTCGAACAACTCGGACATGGAACACCCCCTGAGCCACACCCCACCTCCTAACCGTAAGGCGTGCGCACTTTAACCGTACATTTACCGTACGAGCCTGTTCTCGGCTGATGTCTTCAATGGAGCGGCGCAGTCACGAACCAGGGCGGTGGCGCAAGGGGTCTCTTGTCGGACCCTGGCCCGTGGCCGACCATGCGTTGCAGGCGGTTCGCTGAACCGCGGCGGAGGTGGGGGCCATGTCCAGGGGAACGGGTGGGAAGTACTGGGCGGACAAAGCACTGCCCAGTGTTTTCAAGCACGAGCTGCTCAAGCGCTACTTGCCGCAGTTCGGCGGCATGACGGGGCGCCAGTCGCATGACAAACGAGTGGTCTATCTGGACGGGTATGCCGGGGAAGGCCGCTACGAGAACGGTGCGCCGGCGTCGGCGGAGATCGCGCTGCGGGTCGCCTCGCATTTCCGTGCCCGGTACGGGGTCACGGTGGAGTGCTTCTTCACGGAGGCTCAGCAGAAGTCGTTCGAGCGGCTGGCCCAGGTGGTCGAGCACTACCGGGCAGGCGGCGTACGCGCGTACGCCCACCGGGGCGAAGTCGACGGCGTCCTCGACAGTGTGATCCAGCAGGCCTCGCGCCAGCCCTTGTTCCTCTTCCTGGACCCGTGCGGACTGGTCCTGCCTCAAGACCGGCTCGTGGACGTGCTGAAGCGGCAGCGTCCGCAGAAGTACCCGGCGACCGAGTTGCTGATGAACTTCAGCATGATGGCCGTCTGGCGTTTGGGCGGGCACGTCCGCTCCCCAAGGGAAACGAACGGTCGCTGCAGCGCTTCGACGACGTATGCGGCGGCACCTGGTGGCGCGAGTACTTCGCCGACGCGTCAGCCGCCTCCGCCCGGGCGGGCGCAGCCGAAGATGCCATCGAGGCCGTGGCCGCCGAGTACTCCCGCCGTCTGGCCCGGCGTACCGGCATGCTCGTGCAGTCGGTGCCCGTCTCGCACGATGAACGTAAACGCGCCGTGTACCGGCTGGTGTTCGCCACCCGCAGCCCGTACGGGCTCTGGGTGTTCGGTGACACCGTCGCCCGGGCCCGGGATCAGTGGTGGAAAACGCTGGATGCGCGGGAAGAGGAGAGCGGGAAACTGACGCTGTTCTCCCTGCGTCCCGACCCCGAAGAGGTCGCCGAAAGGGCAGCTCCGGAGATCGCAAAAAACCTGGAGGAACTGCTGCTGCGCACTCGTCGCCCTTTCAAGCTGGTCGACCGCACCCTGGAGGTCTTCGGCGATCACTACGGGCGGGTGACCGAACCGGCGGTGCGCAAGGCGGTACGGCTGCTGGCCGCTGCGGGCAAAACACCCAGCGACGGAGTAGGCGTGCCGAAGATCCGCGAGATCACGATCTACCCCCCGGGCCTCACGGGTTGGCCGGGCGGACGCCGGCCCGGCCCGCCCGCGGGCCCGGCCGGTCAGACCGCCGCGGGCAGCGGCATCTGATCCCAGGTGCGGCCTTCCAGCTCGCGGCCGCCGGCCTTCGGCGTGCGGCCACCCCACTGCTTGAAGAAGAAGGCCACACCGGCCTCCTGACAGGTGTCCCGGATCTGTGTCACCCACGCCTCCTCCAGCAGCCGGTGCATCGGCCCCGACTCCCCGCCGGCAATGACCCAGTCGATCGCCGTCAGCTCCAGCCCGTCCAGGGGCCCCAGCAGCGGCTCGCACGACAGGAACCTCACCGCAGCAGGCACCTGCCGCAGGTCGTCGACGCGCGGCAGTTCCTTCGCGCTCTCCACCGAGACGCCCATCCACAGGTTCGCCGGCCACTCCAGCCGGCCGGCGACCTGCCGCAGGCGCCGCGCCCGCTTGGTGAGCACCTGGTAGGTGTGCTGCGGCGTGTCGGCGATCACGTCGAAGACGCGGCGCACATGGTCGAGCGGCACCCGCGCGTGGAACAAGTCGCTCATGGAATTCACGAACACGGTGCGCGGGCTCTTCCACCCGTACGGCACATGCAGAGCGTCCGGGTGCAGAGCCAGCCCGAACCCGGGCCCGGAGGTCCGCGGATCACCGTCCGTCTGGTACTTCGGCGAGCCCATCGCCTTCAGCCGTTTCGCCAGCGCCAGCGCGTAGCAGTTGTCACATCCCGCCGAAACGCGGTCGCATCCCGTGGTCGGGTTCCACGTCGCCTCGGTCCACTCGATCGCACTGCGGTCGCTCACCGGCCGGCCCTCCATCCCCTCGAACCGAGCCTCGTCCCCGACGGTGCGGCTGCGGCCCGCCTTCTCCCCAACGAACCTGCGCACCACCGGACACCGGCATCCAACCATCCGGCGGCCATACCGTCGCCACCGCCCTGGACATCGAACCCGCGTTCCCTGTCGTGTGCCAGTGCGCGCGCTGCAATGAGCCAACCCCCGCTGCGGCATCTGGCCATAGCGGCTGATCCACCGGTCGGTCACGCGGACGGCTGGTGTCAGCTACGCGACGGTGTACTCCACGGAGGTGAGGCCGCAGTCCGCGGCCAGGCGACGCAGCGCCTTCCGGAGCCAGGATTCGATGCAACGTGCCGCTTCCCGTAGCCGACCGGGGGCGTCGACGCCCAGGCGGCGGCTCATGGGCAGGAAATGGCGGCGGTTGCTGCCCGCCCCTGAGAGACCACGTCGCGGCAGGTCCGACAGTCCGAAGCTGTGGCAGGTGAACCTCATTGCCCAGCCTCCATGAGATCTGAGGCCCTACTCGGCCGCCCAGATGCGGACAGCCGTACCGCTCGTTCCTGCCCCCTCCCTTAGGCTCGGGCGCATGCCGACCGAGGACAAACCCCAGACCGCCAAACACTGGCGGGACTGCACGGACGTGGACGACTTCCTTGAGCAGATCCGCCTACGGCCCGGCATGTGGCTGCCGGGGGGATCGCTGCACCACCTCCAGGCCGTCCTTACCGGCTACCAGGTCGCCGTCACCGTGCACAGCGTGGACGATCCCTGCGACTTCTGGCATGGCGGGGCCTTCAGCCGTTGGCTTGGGCAGCGCCTCGGCGGCACCAGTCCGCTCGGCTGGGCCTCTGACATCGAGCGCACCACTCCCCCGGGCTCCACTCCGGTCGAGGAGTTCTTCCGGCTTCTTGACGCGTACCGCCGGGATACAGCGACGGACGCTGACCGATGATCATGTGGTGGCTGTTTCCGCTCCAGGCCGGATCCCTAGCAGCGCCGACCGCCTGCTGGGGTCCGACAGCTCCGGTTCACCACGCACCGGGCACGTGGCCGGCCGATTCTCGTACAACCACGGCGAGGTGGCATGTCATCCGTACCCCTTGCCCGCCTCCCGAGGCTCTCAGCGAGGCCGACACCACCGCAGACCGGCTGCGCGGCCGGCTCGCCGAACGTGTCTGGCCACTGGCCGGAGCGCTGTAGTCCGGACCACACCGTCGGCCGGCGAGCTCCGCACCAGCACAAGTCGAGCAGCCTCGTGGGCACCGGCCCCTGGCTTGCGGCGGTGTTCACGTCACCAGATGTGCTGGTACCCGCCTGGCAGGACGCGTTCGAGGTAGTTCTCCAGGGCGGGTTTGTCCAGGGTGTTCTCCCGGCCCAGGGCCGGTGCAGGGCCCTGGCTGTCGCTGCGGTCGGGACGCCGTGCCGGTCTTCATGTCGCGCAGAACGCAGCCGATCGCGCGCTGAGCGGCGTCGGGTTGGTGCTGGATGAGCCAGTCGAGCATCCGGGCCACCTGGTGGGTCAGGGTGAGCCCCCATTCCCGCGCGCGGTCCGTCTCCTGGTCCCCCAGCCCCTGCCCGAACTGGTCCAGGACCGCGTGGCGGACGGTGTCGATGAGCAGTTCTGGCGGCAGGAAGCGGTCCAGATCGTTTGCGGCATACCAGGCCAGATCGTCGGCAATGCCCGTGACCGCCTGCTCGTTACGGTGACGCAGCACCCACCTCTTCCTGATGTCCGGCCGTTCCCACAGCATGGCGTGGAAGGACTTGGCGTACCTTTTACGCGCCGCGGCCGCGGCCAGCGAGAGGTGCGCGTCGTCCTGGCCGGCGAACATCTCGCGCACCCCCTCGGCGGAGCGGCGGCGAGCCTCGGTCCAGTCGGCGGCCACCGACTTCGACCACATGGAGCGGCCCGAGACGTTCGCCTGCGGTTGCGGGACGCTGTTCTCCCGGCGGGTGATGTAGCCGCGCAGGGTGGAGGCGGTGATGCCGGCAAGCGCGGCCATCTCCGTACGCCGATGAGCCGGCCGCCGGAGAGCTCAGGGCTGGTCACATCGGCCACGCACCAGTGAAGGGGCAGGGCCTGGTCCTGCCGGCCGTGGTGTTCGGCCCACTGGGCCAGGTGGTCGGCCCAGTTGTCCGGAGCGGCGGCCTCGGGGTCGAAGGTGGCCACCGTGGCCAGGCGGGCGCGGGAGGGATCGCCGGCGCCGTCCAGGAGACCGGCTGCGCTCACCATGAGCGCGGCTTTGGCCGGGCGGTGCTCCATGCGTTCCTCGGCCGGGTCCCAGGTCTGGCCGGGTCGGTACCAGGTGGAGTCAGCGAAACAGGCGGAAGAAGCCGCGCACCTGCTTGGCCAGCGACTCCGGCTGCTCCAACGCGGCGAAGTGGCCGCCGTGCGGCAGCTCCTCGAACCAGCGCAGGTCGGTGAACCGCAGCTCGGCCTCCCGCCTCGACGGGCGGGTGATGTCGTGCGGGTAGACCGACAGCCCGGACGGCGCGGTCACCTTGTCCCGGAAGTTGGCGAAGCTCTCCCAGTACAGGCGCGCCGACGACGTGGCCGACGCGGTGAACCAATAGACCGAGATCTCGTCGAGGATCGTCTGCCGCGACAACGCGTCCTCGGGATGGCCGTCGTTGTCCGTCCACGCCCAGAACTTCTCGGCGATCCAGGCGGCCTGCCCCGCCGGGGAGTCGGTGAGGCCGTAGCCGAGCGTCTGCGGTCGGGTCGCCTGGATCGCCGAGTACCCCCGGCCGGTGCGCTGCATCTCCTTCTCGGCCTCGAGATTCGCCAGCTCCGCGGGCGTCGGGTCGTCGAACGTGCCTGCCGCCACGGATCCCAGGTTCAGGTGGACGCCGGCGACCCGCTCGGGCGCCACCTCGCCCAGCAGCGCGGACACCGCCGAGCCCCAGTCACCGCCCTGCGCGCCGTACCGTTCGTAACCCAGCGAGACCATCAATGTGTCCCAGGCGCGCGCGGTGCGGATGATGCCCCACCCGGTCGTCGACGGTTTTTCGCTCCAGCCGTACCCGGGCAATGACGGCGCGACCACGTGGAACGCGTCCGCCGGGTCACCGCCGTGCGCGCGCGGGTCGGTCAGCGGGCCGAGAACCTGCAGGAATTCGAGCACCGAACCCGGCCAACCGTGCGTGAGCACGAGCGGGAACGCGTCCGGCTCCGGCGAGCGGACGTGCAGGAAGTGGATGCCCAGCCCGTCGATGGTGTCGCGGTACTGCGGGAACACGTTCAGCCGCTCGGCGAACCCGAAGTCGTAGTCCTCGGCCCAGCTGCGGCACAGCTCCTGCGTATACGCCAGCGGCAGCCCCTGTGACCAGTCGTCCACCGGCTCGCGCTCGGGCCACCGTGTCCGTCGCAATCGTTCACGCAGGTCCGCGATCTCGGCTTCGGTGATGCCGACCTCGAACGGCTCGGCGGGCATGGCAAGGCTCCTTGCTGGTCAAGGCGTTATCGGATCAGATGCGGGTGGACTGCCGGCGCGGGCTCCCACGCGTGGCGTCGGGTTCGGGACGGCGGTCGGCGGTAGGGCGCCGGGTCAGGCTGAGGACGAGTCCGGCCAGGGGAAGTGCCGCGAGCACGGTGAGGGCCACCGGCGGCGGCACGAGGCCGGGCAGACCTGCGACAGCGGCCGGACCGATCCCGCCGCCCAGGGCGTTCATGAAGTTGAGCAGGCCCTGGGCGGTGTGGCGGTCGTCCGCGGCGACCAGGTCCGGCGCGAGGCTCACCAGTACGGCTTGGGCGCCGGCAAACCCCCACACGGTCAACGCCGTGCCGACGATGAACGGGATCGGCCCGGTGGAGACCGCGACCACGAGCACGCCGATGACGGTGAGTGCCGCAAGCCCGGTCGACACCTGCCAGCCGGTGAACCGGCCGGTCAAGGTGCCGACCAACCGCCCCGGCTGGCACCGAGCAGGCGCCGGCCGGGACCAGGAGCACGCCGGCTTCCAGGGGGGCCACCGCCTGTGGCCTGCTCGATCAGGGACGGGGCGCGGAACAGCACCCCGTAGTAGCCGGCGAAGACGGTCGCGCCGATGAGCCCGGCCGCCAGGAAGCCACGGGATGCGATCACCCGCCGCGGCACGAACCCGTCGGGCGTGCTTCGCACGCGCCACCACAGTCCCACGGCGGCGAGCGCCCCGGCAGCAGCCACGACGAGCGTGACCGGAGTGGGCAGGCCGACCGAGTGTGCCTGCAGCAACGTGATCAAGGAGCCGGCGAGTACCGACAGCACGGCCGCGCCGACGATATCGAGGGGCCCGGTCGAGCCGTTTCGCTCGCCGCTACCGTCCCGCGTCAGTGCGAGCCTACTCGGCCATGCAACCAGCAGGAGGGGCAGCGCGAGGGCCGGGATCGCGAGTACGGCACGCCACCCGAGCCATGCGGTCACCGCCCCGCCCAACAGCGTCCCGCACCCCGACGCCGTCGCGCTGGCGGCCGCGATGATTCCCAGGGCGCGGATTCGTTGCCGCCCGGGAAGGGCGGTGGCCGCGGCAAAGACGGCGATCACGGTCGTGCCCGCCCCGGCGCCGCCGATCAGTCGGCCGACGACCACGACGGGCAGCGTCGGCCCTCCCCCGGCGAGAGCGGAGCCCGCGGCGAGCGCCACGACCCCGGCGACGAGGACCTGGAAGGGGCTCCAGCGGGCCAGCAGCCGGCCCGCGACCGGCATCGCGAGCGCGGAGGTCAGCGACCACGCGGCGAGAATCCATGCGGTGGCCCCGAACGGCACCGCGAGTGCGCGGCCGATGGCCGGCAGGGCCACCGACGGCGCTCCCAGTGCCACATACATCGGCAGCACCAGCATCCCCCAAGTCAGCCCCAGCCGACGCCCGTCCGGGGCGTCCGTTCGCTCCGGTGCCGGGGCCCCTCCGGACGGGATGGCCTGCGGCGTCGTCCCCTGCCGAGTACGTTGTGACACGCTAAAGCTCCTTTGCGTGTAACGTTATGGAGCAGCGAGGAGGCACGTCAAATGAAGAATGCGCATTACAGCCCAGAGGAGGTCCAGACGGCCGTCGACCTCGCCAACACCTTGAGGCCGATCAAGGGAGAGGACGCGCTCGAAACCGTGGAGCAGCTCCGGGACTTCCTTGACGATCATCCCGTAGCGGTGCCTCCGGGTTCGGCCGCGGACCAAAGAACCGGTCCGCGGCATCTCACCCGCGCCGACCTGGCGGAAGTCCGCGCGTTGCGCGCGACGGTGCGTGAGGTGCTCGAACGGGCGAACGCGGACGCGGACGAAGCTGCGGCTCTGATCAACGACGGTCTGCGTCGCAGCCGCGCCACCCCCGTACTGCGCCACGAGGACGACCGCTGGTGGACCGAGGTGGCTTCCGACACCGACCGCTGCTCGACTCACCTTGCCGCGACTACGCTCAGCGCACTGGCCTCTGTGATCGCCACGCTCGGTCCCGCTCGTCTCGGCGTATGTGCCGGGCCGACCTGCCGGGCCACCTTCGTGGACCTCTCGCGCAACGGCTCGAAGCAGTACTGCACCCGAACCTGCTCACACCGGGCCAGCGTC
Organism: Streptomyces chrestomyceticus JCM 4735; assembly: GCF_003865135.1. NCBI lineage: Bacteria > Bacillati > Actinomycetota > Actinomycetes > Kitasatosporales > Streptomycetaceae > Streptomyces > Streptomyces chrestomyceticus. The sequence continues at coordinate 115,549 of NZ_BHZC01000001.1, forward strand.
GCGGCCTACCGGAGCCGGCGCAGCCCGCGTTGAGCGGGCGGCCTGACGCAAGGTGGAGAGCGAGGCCCGCAGCGTGGCGAACACCGCGCGGGTGGAGACGTGGGAGACCATCCGCACGAGCCAATTCGCCGGACAGTTCCGCGACGTCGGCGCACAGAAGACCGCGCCGGACGACGTCGCCACCGTCACCGGCGACTGGCGAAGATACGCGAGCAACTGCCCGGCATCGAGATCCGTCTCGATCGGCGCGATGCCCAGACGCTTGGCTTCGTTCACGTTCAGCAGCAGCGTTTGTCCACTGGTTGTGGCAGCAGTTGCTGACCAACAGGCACGTAGATGTTCACGAGAGATGACGGCGCTGTCGCTCCGCGGCGTCAAAATTGCCGTGCGGAGCTTTGGGCCAGGTCTCACACTGCGGGCATGGATGAAGTCAGCGTTCCCGCGGCCGTCGTGTCTTCGGAGCAGTCGAGTGAGTTGCTGGGCTATCCGCCTGATGCTCGGCTGCTGATCATCAACTGCGATGACTTCGGGATGTATCCAGCGATCAACGCCGCGGTGATCGAGTCGGTCGAAGAGGGCATCGCCAGTTCGTGCAGCCTGATGGTCCCGTGTCCTGGGGCGCCGGAGGCTATGAAATTGCTCAGTCGACGGCCGCAGATCCCGTTCGGGATTCACCTCACCTTGGTGTGCGAGATGCCCGGCATCCCGTGGGGGCCGGTGGTCGCCAAAGAACGAGTTCCCTCACTGCTGGACGCTGCAGGCGCACTGTTCTCGCCGACGCCTGCCGGCCGGGCGACCTTGCTCGGCCGGGCTCGGCTCGATGAGATCGAACTTGAGTTCCGTGCCCAGATCGATGCCGTCGCCGACGCTGGGCTCACGCCGACCCACCTGGACTTTCATTGCCTGGCTGATGGCGGCCGCGACGACATCCTCGACCTGGCCGTAGTGCTGGCAGCGGAGTACGGCCTGGCAGTCCGGGTCTGGCTCGAACCTGGGCGCCAGGCGATGCGGAGACGCGGGCTGCCGGTCACCGACAACGACTTCGTGGACAGCTTCTCCCTCGGCATTGAAGGCAAGGCGGCCCGATACGCTCAGATGCTGCGTGACCTGCCTGCCGGGCTCAATGAATGGGCGGTGCATCCCAGTCTGGGCGACAAGGAGTCGCAGGCCGTCGACGGTGGCTGGCCCGTGCGCCGGACGGACTACGAGTTCCTGACATCGCCGCAGGCCCGTGAGGTTCTCCAGCAGGAGGACATAGCCGTGATCGACTACCGAACGATTCAGCGCGTCTGGTCCCAGAGCCTGAGTCCTCGACGGCAGACCGGGCCCGTCGTCCCTGCGGACGACGGGCCGCTGAGCTGACTGTGAGGCTCAGCCTGCGACGGCCGGTTGTTCGGCTCGCGCGCGGGCGGTGGCCAGACGGTAGGAATCGGCGCCGGTCCCGATGATCGTGCCGTTGAGGATGAGACGGTCGACGATCGCGGCGCAGAGACGGGGATCGGTGTAGGTCTTCGTCCCCCTCCGAACGCTTCGTTGGAGGCGATCGCAACGCTGTTCTTCTCCTCGCGCTCGGTCAGCACCTGGATGAGGAGTTCGGCGCCGTGACGGTCGAGTTCCATGTAGCCAAGCTCGTCGATGCAGAGGAGATCGACGCGGCCGTAGCGGGCGATGGTCTTGTTGAGCTTCTTCTCGTCCGCGGCCTCGACCAGCTTCGTGGCCAACGTGCAGCGGACGCGGTAGCCCTTCATCGCAGCCTCGGTGCCCAGGGCGATGAGCACGTGGGACGTGCCGGTGCCGGAGCTTCCGATCAGGCAGAGGGGCTGGCTCTTCTTGATCCATTCGCCGCTGGCGAGCGCATGGACGGTGGCCGCGCCGATGTTCGGGTTGGCGTCGAAGTCGAAGGCCCGCAGGGACTTCTCCCGTGGGAAGCCGGCTGCCTTGATGCGCCGTTCTGAACGGCGGCGGGCCCGGTCGTCGCACTCGGTCATCAGCAGTTCGGCGAGGAAGCCGCGGTAGGTCACCTGGTCCTTGACCGCCCTGTCGGCGATCTCGTTGAACTCGTTGCGGATCGAGGGCAGCCGCAGCGGGCGGCAGGCGGTGTCGATCGCTGCGTCGGCGGCCTGCTCGGTCAAGCCCCGCCGGCGGGGCAGATTCACTGGGCTTCTCCCTCACGGTGTTCGCTGCCGCTGGTGCGGCGGCGGAGCAGTTGGCCATAAGGGGTCACCGACGGGAGCGGCCTGGTGTCCGGCGGGAGGTGCGCGAGGCGCCACTCGTGCAGCGAGGTGACGGTGGCTGGCGTCTGCCCAGGAAGCGCCGGGACGGATGCGCCGGTGACCGGCTCGTTTTCTGCCTGGGCGGCCTTGCGGGCCTCCAGGGCAACGGGGTCGGCGGTCAGGGCTCCGGCCCGCAGTGCGGTGGCCAGGCCCGCGACCACGTGCTCGTGGGCGAGGTGCCGGTTCAGCAGCAGGACCTCGATCAATGCCCGGGTGCCGTCCCGCTCGCCATGAGCCTTGCGGGCCGGGACCCACCAGGCGCCGTGGGTCGGGGTGAACTTGCCTGCGGAGCGGGCCTGTTTCAGAGCCGTAGCACCAGGGAAGGTGCCGGGCTTGCGGATGAGGGCTTCGAGGTAGTGGTCCAAGTCCAGGCGGCGGCTGCCCTTCGCGATCAGCCTCTCGTGGCGGGCTACCTCAACGTTCCTGTCATAAACCACCAGGTGAGAAGCGTGCAGGACGACGCGCACCCGCTTGCCGATCAGACGGGTCGGGACCGAGTAGCGGTTGGTGCGGGCGGCGATCTGGCTGTAGCGGTCGGCCCGTGGCGTGAACAGGCGGCCGGTCTCGAACGGCTCTTCCGCAGCGGCATCAGCAGCCGCTGCTCGACGGCGAAGTATTCGTCGACGGTCCGCGGCCGTGAGCCGATCCGGCGATGCCCGTCGTGCAGGTTCCACTGGTCGACCATCTCGTTCAGCTCAGCGAGGGAGTCGACTTGCGGGACGGGCGTGAAGTGGTTGCGGCGGAAATAGCCGATCATTCCTTCCACGCCGCCCTTCTCATGGGCGCCTTCGATGCCAGGGCGGCAGTAGAAACTCTCGATGTTGAAGTGCGAGCGGAAGGCGATCCACCGGTCACTCTCCACCCGGGCCCTGTTCAGCCCCACCACCTTGGCGACGGTCGACTTCAGGTTGTCGTAACGGATCTTGCTTCGAGGGGCACCGCCCAGCGTGCGATGCGCGAGCACGTGTCCTTCGGAGAAGGCTTCCTGGCCGCAGGAGGCGAAGATGCGGTGGACGGCCTTGCCTGAGTAAGGCAGGCGGAGCGAGAACAGGTAGCAGGTCACCCGCCCGCCGGCCAAGCGCACGGTCACGTCGCCGAAGCCGACCTCCGCCTTGTGACCGGGCAGGTGGGTCTGCGGCACGAAGGCTTCAACGGGGGCTTTGCCCGCGGCTGCGAGGATCTCCGGCTTCCGGTCGGAGACGTAACGCCGGACCATCTGGTAGGACACATCGGCACCGTGTTCCTCGATGAGCCGGTGATCCGTGTGATCGTATGCCGCTGTTTGCGCGGCGCGTCGAGGTCCGTCCGCAGCATCTCGTCGACCACCGGCTTGTACGGATCCAGCGCAGTTGGCCGCTGCGGCAGTTTCTTCCGGGGCTCCGGCCAGACGGAGTCCACGGCCTTCTTGACTGTCCTCCACGAGATGTTGTACTTGCACTCAAGCTCGCGCATTTTCGTGCCGGCACGGTAGTCATGTCGGATCGCCGCGTACAGCTCGACCTTGGACATCTGCGGTATGACCAGGACCTTTCACCAGGAGCATCCCGGTGCTTCCCTGCTCCCCGGTCCACGACGGCCGGCCACCGCACCCGCTGCCCGCCATGCGGTACATGTACCGCTGCGCACCGCTCAGCGCTACCCGGCCGGGGTTCGTACAACGCCCGACCGTCGGCGCCGAACTGCCCGAGTCCCGTCATCAGACCGGCCCCCACGGCGACCTCTTGCGGCGTGGCGCGGGTGATGTCCAGCAGCAGGACGAGACCCGCTGGTGCGCCGCCGCCAGCAGATGATGCCAGGCCGCGCCCCGGTGCCTGTCCGCTCCCCGACGACGCATCGGGGTGGAATCCGGGACGAGCCGGGGGCATCACCGATGAGCAGCGCGCGGTGCGGCGGTGAAGGTTGCCCCAGCGCGCAAGCCGCACCGACCCGTTCCGATGCGTTCCAGGGAGCCACCGATGACCCCGTGTTCTCGCACCATCCGCCGTCTGGCCACCACCGGCGTAGCACTGGCTGCACTGGTCACCGCCCCCGCGGCCACGGCCGTGCCCGGCCCGTCTGCCCCGCGTGCCTCTCCCAGCACCCGTGGCCCGGCCGCCGTGAGGGCGCTGCTGGCCACCTTGCCCGACCGGGTGACGGACGCGGCCTTGGTGCGGGTGGCCGGCCGGGGCCTGCAGCCTCCGTATACCGGGAGAGCCGGGCGGGTGGCGGCGGGCGGGCGTTTCCCGGTGGGCAGCGTGACCAAAGTCTTCACCGACGCCGTGGTGCTCCAGTTGGTCGCCGAAGGCCGGATCGGCATCGACGAGCCCGTCCGTCCCCGTCTGCCCGAGGTGATTCCGGCCGCCTACGCGGGCGTGACGGCGCGTCAGCTTTTGGACCACACCAGCGACCTGCCCCGCCCGGCCCGGGTGCCACTGGACCCGTACGCGGTGGTGGCCGCCTCCTTCGCCGCGGACGCGACGGCGCATCCCGGCCGGATCCCGGCTCCCGGAACCGTCCAGCAGTACAACGGGCTGAACAGCTTCGTAGCCGGCCTGCTGGTGGAGCAGGTCACCGGCCGCCCCTTCGTCCGCGAGCTCGACCGGCGGATCCTGCGCCCGCTGGGCCTGCGCCACACTGGGCTCTCCGAAGATCCAGTAATCGCATGGGCCTGGTCGGAGGGCGGGCTGGTCTCCACCCCGGCCGACCTCGACACGTTCCTCAGAGCGCTGCTGGAGGGCAGGCTCCTGCCACCAGGCCGGCAGCGGCACCTCTTCGAAGTGCCCGCGGTGCCCAGCGCGCCCGAGAACACCAGCTGCCCCACGTCCGCGGCCTGCTTCAGCGCCGGCGGGCTGATGAGGATCGACCTGAACGGAGTCGAGGTGTGGGGCAAAACCGGCTCCAGCGGCGGCTGGACCAGCGGCGTCTTCGCGAGCGCGGGCCAGCACCGCCGGTCGGTCCACCTGTTGCGGCCCGGCGCTGCGGCCACCTCCGCACAGCAGCGGGCCCGCGTCGAGGCAGTGGTCAAGGCGGCCCTGCTCGGGTGAGCCGCATGTTGTTGTCCGGGGACCGGGCCCTGCAGGCGATCAAGCCGCACGACGTGATCCCACCCATGACCGCCCACCAAGCGAGCGGCGAGCCGGGGGGGGCGGGCGTTCGCCCTGCCGTACAGCGCGAACGAGGACTGCGACCCGCCCCGGCAACAGCAATGAGTGTGGGCCGGACGAGCCGGTTCCGCGGTCAGCGTCCAGGCGGTGGTGTTACCGGCGCCGCAGGCCGGACCATGTACCGCTGCGCACCGCTCAGCGCCATGGGGCGACGGACGGATGCGCGTCGGTCCCCGCTGCCGGGGTTCAGGGGACATCGCCGTCCCAGTCCCCCGCCCCGCGTCTCCCGGCCGGGGCCCGTACAGCGCCCGCCCGCCGGCACCGAACTGCCCGATCTCCGTCATCAGCGCGGCGCCCGTGGCGATCTCCTGCGGCGTAGACCCGGCCGCGCAGCAGTTCCTCATCCCTGCCCCTGTCCATACTGGCCAGGCTCCCAGCACCCACCGACAACGCGGGCACCCTTCACCCGGTCAGAGAAGGGTGGACCGGTCCGTCGACCCCGGGGCGGCGGTCAACGGCTGAACACCTGCGGGTAGCGGATGTGCCGGCGGTAGTGGTCGTCGTCGGCGAGCTCGTACCACGGCTCGCCGCGCTTCAGGCGCGGGAGCGTGGTGGCCGGCACCGCGAGGGTGATGCCTTCGACGTCGCGGGCGAGAGCTTTCAGGCGGCGCTGGAGGCGGTGTTCGGGCAGGCCGGTCAGGACGACGTGCAGGGTCGGGAAGAGGCCGCTGCGGGTGTAGCCGTGACGAGCCCGAAAGTCGTACGAGCGGCCGACGGTGCCACGGGCGCCTTCCCAGACGCGGCGGCCGGCGTAGCGCTCGTAGTCCCGGGCCTCCTGGGCCGGGCGCGGACTCGCACGCAAAGGTTCTGCGTCTTCGCAGTTCATGTCCCGGGCACCGCGCATTCGCTGCGCCACACGGTCCGGCAGTGCTCACGCCAGAGACCTCGACGCCAGGACACCGAGATGAACCGAGATGAAAGAACCACGGACACCGAACTGCGAGTCGGCACCCTCCCGCCGGTCCACGGCTGGCCCTCCTGGCCCGCCCGGACACCGGCCACGAGGCGATCGAGGTGGGCGGGGTGGGCGGGGTGCTGATACGGACCGGCTCCGCCGAGACGGTGCCCGGCGGAGCCGGTCCGTACGGTGTGTCAGGTGTGCCGCTTGGCCCACAGCGGGGTGATGGCGGCGAGCAGGACGGCCGCGATGCCGACCTGGAAGGTGTGGCGGATCCAGTCGATACCGCCGGTGTCGCGCACGCCGAAGGCGGTGGCGAGCGCATTGCCGGCGACGGCGCCGACCATGCCCAGGATGATCGTCAGCCACAGGGGGACGGGCTGCCGGCCGGGCAGGACCAGCTTGGCCAGCAGCCCGACGACGAGCCCCGCGATGACGGCCCACAGGAACGACACGACGACTCCTTCCGCTGGAGGTGCACCCTCGGACACCTGTGCGTGTGCCCCTCGCGGCCCGCCCTACGCCCCGCAATATGACCATTCGGTCACCGATCTCCATCTCCCGCTCAGAAAACGGTCACCTGACGGTACTGTCCCGGAAAACCGTTGATGCCGCCCGTCTTCCGGACATCGGAGGATGTAACGGCACCTGTACACAGGGGACTTGATGTTACGTATGCAGCGCACCCGCCGTCGTATCCGCCCGGCCCTGGCCGCCGCCACCGTCGCGGCCTCGCTCGCCCTGCCGCTCACCGCCTCCGGCGCGGCCGTCGCGGCGCCGGCCACGGACACCGCGCCGGCGCAGCCCCGGCCCGCCTCGGAGCGTACGGCGATGTACGCCCGCGACCACGACGGCGTGCTGTGGCAGTACGGGGGCACGGGATGGACCCTTCCGCCGTTCCAGCCGCGGACGAGAATCGGCGGCGGCTGGGACCAGTACGTGAAGATCACCTCGCTCGGGGGGACGTCGGCCGACGGCACGGGGGACGTCGCGGCCGTCGACAAGAGCGGCAAGCTGTACTTCTACGAGGGCAGCGGCAACCCGTCCGCGCCGTTCAAGGCGTCGCAGGCCATCGGGTACGGCTGGGACCGGTACACCAGCATCACGGGTGCGGGCGACGCCAACAACGACGGCAAGAACGACCTCGTGGCCCGCGACGCCGACGGCGGCCTCTACTTCTACGCCGGTACGGGCAAGCCCTCCGCCCCGTTCGCGCCGCCGGTGCGAGTGGGCGGCGGCTGGCAGGTCTACGACCGCCTGACCACCTTCGGAGACGGCCTCCTGGCCCGCGACACGGACGGCGTGCTCTGGAAGTACCAGGCCACCGGCTCCAGTGACCCTTCCCGGCCCTTCGAGAGCCGGGTCCGCGTGGGCGGCGGCTGGAACGTCTACGCCGACTTCGTCGGCATCCGGGACCTGGACGGCGATCAGTTGCCCGACCTGGCCGCCCGCGACCTCGACGGCAACCTGTCGGTCTACCAGGGACTGCGCTACCACGGTGAGGTCGTTCCCAACAAGGCCATCCCGGTCGGCGGCGGCTGGAACATCTACGACCTCCTGTTCTGACCCGCTCCGGCCTGCTCCGGCCCGGCCGGCCGGAGCAGGCCCGCCGCACGCCCGGCACGCCCCGGCCGCCTGAACACGGACAAAGCGCTCACGGAGGCTGGCCTTGATCGTGTGACTCCGGTTCACCAGCTTGCCGGCGCGGCCGGTTCCACCGTCCTGGACACGGCGTACGCGGCGTACTCCGCGCCGGTCGCCCAGGCCGACACGTGCCGCGACGGCACCGTACGGCACCGGCTGCGTGCCGAGGCCGCTGCGGACTCGCACCGAAGTGTCCTGCGGCTTCGCAGTTCACCTCCCGGGCACCCCACACTCGCTGCGCCACACGGTCCGGCAACGCTCACGCTCAAGGCCCCGGCACCAGGACACCGAGACGAAAGAGCCACAGACACCGAACTGCGAATCGGCACTTGGGAGCAATTGCGCACCGTCGGCAAAGGCCAGCGCTCTCCGCTCGCCGCCTTGGCCAAAGACAAGGCAGGCGTCCCAACGTGAGTGCTGCCGCCGGGGCGGGCGGAGCACCAAACACTGCGCCCGCCCGGTCGACGCATCCAGCCGCAACACCCGAATCCTCCCGGCGAACGTGCAGGTCATCATGGACGCGGACTGGAGGCTGCTGGTCGCTGCGGCGCATCCGGTATCCAGCACAACGAGCAGCATCAGGCGTCTGCGCCGCAGCGCCGGCAGCCCTCCCGGATACGACAATGGCCCCGGTGGCCGCGCCGGGAGCACCACCCCGCCACTATGGCCGGACACAGGCGCAGGACCTGCTCAACACCGTGGAGACAGCTGTATGACGACCACCACCTCGACCACGACGGCCGCGCGCGCCGTGACCGACACGCTTCAGCCCCGCAACGTCCTCGTGGCAGGCATGTCGGGCATCGGCTGGGCGGCCGCGGGTGACTGGACCGGCCTGCCGTGGGGCCTGCTCGGCGCGCTGTGCGCCGGTCTCGTCCCGGCCGGATACATCGAGTGGCAGCGCAAGCGCGGTACCTGGGGTGACCGGCACGTCGTCGACCGTACGAAGCGCGGCCCCATCTTCCTGGTGATCCTGACGTCCGTCGGGTTCGGGGCGCTCGTCATGGTCCTCGGCCACGCCCCGACCGGCATCCTCGTCGCCATGCTTGCCCTGTGGGCCATGACCGTGGTCCTCCTGGCCGTGAACACGGTCTGGAAGATCTCCGTGGATTCCGCCGTCGCCTCCGCGGTCCCCGCCCTACTCGCCGTCGTGCACTCCCCCTGGTGGCTGCTGGCCTACCTGCTCACCCTCGCAGTGTGCTGGTCCCGGGTCACGCTGGCCTACCACACCATCGCGCAGACCATAGCCGGCGCGTCCTGCGGCGCGATCACCGCCGCCGCGTTCCTCCTGGCCTGACCCGGCAGGCAGACAACGGCGCCCCGGGCCTCCCGGCCCGGGGCGCCACGGCATTCATACCGTGCTCATGCGGAATGGGACTTCGACTGCCTCCTGGGGCTGTAGGCAGGGGGGCGGCGCCGCGGTCGCCAACCGGGCGGACACAGCACCGGAGTCGGCCTTCGTCCTGCTGCGGCTGGCCGAGGACATCATCCGGCCCGCCACGGCCGCAGACCGGGAGGCCGACGCGTGCGCGGACCTCTTCGTGCTGGACGAGGCCGGGGGCGTGCCGCTGTCCGCGCTGCGGGACTGAGCACGGGACTCCCCCACCACGCGGCGCAGGACATCGCCCGCAGCATCTTCCGCTTCACGGCGAACGCCATCCCCGACCCCGACCACCCAGACACCGCCGACACCCTGGAGGCGATACGCGACGAGCACCTGGTGCTGGCCCACGCCATGCACTCCGCACCCGGTGCGCACCGGCAGCCGACGGCTCACTCACCCAGCGGTCAGAAGCGGAATGAAGCGGATGCGGCGAGCGATGAGAACCTGAAGGTCTCTCGCACGGGGAAGACTTGGAGTACATGCCGACAGCGGGGAGGGAACACTGTCCGTGGCCGGCAGTTGGGGCTCGGCACTCCAGCGGGCCAGGGTGGCACGGAACATGACGCTGGAGGAGACAGCTGACGCCCTGAACGCGGTCACTGGGGGTGCATCGGACGCGAGTCTGGTGAGCGCGTGGGAGTCCGGCCGCCGTCGGACCAACAAACGGAACCGGCCTGCACCCGTTGGGGGCTTTGTGGCTCCGCGCCTGATTTCAGCCACCGTAGTGGACGCCCCGGGGAGTCTCAGTCGTCGGCGGCGACGATGAGCGTGATCCGCCCGGCCGAGCGGTCGATGAGCACGAACTCGTGGAAGCAGTCGTGCACACGTCCCCAGTCATGAACCGCCTCATCACCGAGCTCGCTGAGGTAGAAGATGCCATCGGCTGCGGCCAGGCGGGCGAAGAACTCCCGCTGCAGATCTGCCTCCAGTTCAGTGGACACTTCCCAGAGCGGGTCCACCCACTCCCGCAGGATTTGCGCGGCCTTCTCCTGGCTGATGGGCTCGTACAGGTCAGGCGTGATCAACCGCAGCCAATACGGACCGTGCCGGAGTCCCTCCGGCAGCACTCCACCGCCGGCATAGTCGTCCCGGAACTGCTCATGCCCGATCAGCGCGGTAAGCAGCCCTCTGTCGTCCACGGACTCCACAGAGAAGCGGAGCTGCTTGATGTCGACCCACCGGAACCCGTGCTCCTTCGGATCCGGGAGGTAGCGTCGAAAGTTGATGAAGGCGCTCTTCTCGTGAGCTAGCCAGTTGTCCATGGCGGCAGCCTAGGAGGCAGACATGGGGACCCTGTCGACTCACCGGATCGCTCAGCCATGATCTGGGCCATGAGAATCATCTCGCCGGCCGCCGCGCTGCCGGGTTACCTTCACCTCGTGTGCTACTACGCCGAGAAGCCCTACAAGCTGCATTACGCCTGCGTGCCCTGCCGCGTCGCGTTCAAGCGGCATTCCGGCCCCGGCGAGCACCGATGCCCTCGATGCTCGGAACCGATGGTCTGTGCCGGCCATGACTTCGCGGCGCCGCGGCGCCGGGACATCAAGGCATGGACCGTCGTGGCCGCGGTTCTCAACGTCGGACTGCGTTATGAGGGCCGGGAGCCGTGCGGCTGCGGCAAGGAACCCACGTTCCGTCCCCGCACCCGAGCTCAGCTACGCGCCCGCCGAATCGCAGCAGCGCGAACGGGGACTCCCCTCCCCGACATGCTGGAACGCACAGAGCTATAGGCATCCGACTGATCCGAGAAGGGGCCAGAGCCAAGATCAAAGAGTGTCATCAGACTGGTCGTCGAGCCGTTCTGGGCGATGGTCGCGTTGATCAATACGTGCCGGTTGGGGGTCTTCGGCCAAGTGACGCGACGCTGGGTGAGCCAGGCCAGCAGGGTCTGGTGGGGCAGTTCGCCGAGCCGTTGGCCCTGTCCGACGATGGTGATCCGGCGGTTGGACAGGGCGAGGTCATCCAGGTCAGGCGGCGGACTGCGTGTCTCCCATCTCCACGCGGAAGGGGTACGTCCTGGCTGCGGTGAACGCGTCGTGGATCGGCATGATGAGTGAGGTGAGGCGACGGACGTCGGTGTCGCCGATCGGCGTCCACAGGGCAGCGCAGTGCTCGTCGGTCTCGGCCTCGATCTGCTCGCGCGCCGCGACGCAGGCCGCGGTAGCGGTGCCGTCGGCGTTGAGCCAGCCGCGTGCGACGAGGCGTGACGTTGCCGCAGCCACCTCCTCGTCGTTCCACAGCCGGGTGGCACGTGCGATCGCTTCCGGGAAGTGACCTGTCGCGGTTTGCAGAACGTTGCAGTCACACGGCCCGAGGCCGTTGGCGGCGAGCACGGTGAAGTGCGCGTCGCCGCGCCACTCGCGCAGCACCGTGATCTGCTGCCACAGCGCGACGAGCGGATCGGCCGGGAGGGGAACCGAGGCGTTGGCGGCAGCCATGGTCTTCCCGGCGTAGTCGGCGCTCGCGACGACCGGGTCGATCAGCGATCGTGCCTCGGCGATCTGACCGGCGGTAAGGCTTACGCCGACGCGCCGCAACGCACGGTCGACGGCTGCGAAGCGAGCGGCCTGCCACTGCTCCGGCGTCGCTGTGTCCCACACGCCTGCCATGGCCTGCACCGACCGCGGGCTGAAGTTGTAGAAGGCCGCGAGTGTGACCTGCCACGGGACTGCGCCCATCGGGGCTGACCGGAACGCGAAGTACGCCGGTCCGTCCTCGGTCACGCCCAGCCTGGCGGCCTCTTCCGGTGTCTCGGGGATGAAGTAGACGAACAGGTGGGTCGCGTTGATGGTGAGGCTGACCTCGCGGACGGCGTTCGGGTCCATACCGGCGCGAGCGAAGGTGTTGGCGAGATGCACCGCGGTGGTCTCCTGGCAAGTGGAAGGATCAAGATCGTCTTGGTGTATCCGGTAGGTCAGGACCGCTCTGGCGCGGTGATCCGCGCGGAGATCGCGCCGAGTTCCTGCACGTCGATCCGGACCGTGTCTCCCGGTGCCAGGTAGGGGCGGCGACCGGACAACTCCTGGATGCAGCCGGTGCCCACGGGGCCGCTGGCGATGATGTCACCGGCTCGCAGCGTGGTGCCGCGCGACGCGTGCGCCAGCATCTCGCCGAACGACCAGTGAATCTCGTCCCAGCTACCGCCGCCGTAATGCTCGTCGTTGACGTACCCGTCCATGCGCAGCGCATAGCCCTTGCCCGAGCGATAGGGCTCCAGTTCGTCGGGGGTGACGAGGAACGGGCCGAGGCTGGTCGAGGCGTCCTTGCTCTTGGACGGGCCGTACACGAACCCCATCTCGCTCGCGGATATGTCGCGTGCGCTCCAGTCGCAGTAGACCAGGTAGCCGGCGATGTGATTCTCCGCCGTGGCGGCGTCGAGGTTCGAGCAGTCCCCGGCGATCACCGCGGCGACCTCGACCTCGTAGTCCCACAACTGAGCCCCTGGAGCGATGGGAACCTCGTCGTGCGGTCCCTTGATCGCCGCCGGGTTGGAGAAGTGGAAGAGCGGATACTCGTACCAGACCGGGCTGACCGTGCCGTCGCCGACGGCTGCCTTACCCGCGTTGCTGACGTGACGTTCGAACGCGGCGAAGCCCCGGACCGCCGGGGGCACCGGTACCGGCGCCAGCAGGTCGGCCGCGGCCAGCTCGACGGTCTCAGCCGGTTCCCTGGTCGCGGCGGCCTCCAGCCCGCCTTCGGCGCGCAACAGCTCCAACAGGCCCGTGCCCACGGCGTGGATCTTGTTTTCGTGCACCACGCCGCAGCGCGTGGAACCGCCGGCGGAGCGGTAGTTCACCCACTTCATCGGGCCAGCACCTCCCGGGTGTAGTCGTGGAGCCCTCGTGCGTCGGCGAGGGAGGATGTCTGAGGGGCCAGGGGGACGGCACTCCCCTCGCGCACGGCGACGGGGCGGCCCGCGGTGCCGGAGTCCAGGAGCGGCAGGGCCTCCTTGGCGGCGGTCTCCACGGGTTCGCCGGTCGCGCGAGGGCGGCTGACCTGCGCGGTCTCGGCTTCGTCGTAGTCACCGGCGAAGATCGTGGTGACGGTGCCGGGGAAGTTGTTCTCGTACCGGACGGCGGGGTGGCGGCCGACGAAGTCCACCGCCAGCGCAGCGTCGAAGGGCATTGCGGTGAGGCGGTGACAGCGTGTTCGCTGCTGAAGGTCGTCCCGACGTGGGGGCCCGGAACGCCCGGCGCCGCCGAAGTTGAGCACGACCGTCTTCATGCGGCCACCGTCCGCGCGAACTTGACGATCTCCTCGACGAACAGCTCAGGCTGCTCCAGGGCGGCGAAGTGGCCGCCTGCGGGGATGTCGTCGTTGAAGTAGCGCAGGTCGGCATAGGCGCGCTCGGCCCAGATGCGCGGAGTACGCGTCAGTTCGTCCGGGAAGACGCTGACCCCGACGGGAAGGCCCAGCTCGGTCAGAACGAGCGGCTGCCGGGCGTACTCCCAGTACAGGCGGGCGGAGGAAGCAGCGGTGCCGGTGAACCAGTACAGGGAGACGTGGTCGAGGATCTCGTCGGGGGTGAGGGCGTCGGGCCGAGCCCAGTCGAGGAACTTCTCGTAGATCCAGGCGGCCTGCCCGGCCGGGGAGTCGGTCAGGGCGTAGCCGATGGTCTGCGGCCGGGTGCGCTGCATGACGTGGTATCCGGCATGGACGGCGAAGAAGCGGCTGCCCTGTTCGAGTGCGGCCTTCTCCTCTGGGGCCGGGTCGTCACCGACCGGTGGTGCGGCGAGGAATTCGGGGAAGTTGACGTGGATCGCACGCAGGCCCGCCAGGCGCTGCGCCCCCATGCGGGTCGCGACGACACCGCCCCAGTCGCCTCCCTGGGCCAGGTAGGAGCCGTAGCCGAGGCGCCGCATGAGCACGCCGTACGCACGGGCGATCCGGTCCGGATCCCAGCCGGCCGAGGCGGGTTGGCCGGAGAAGCCGTAGCCGGGCATCGAGGGGACGACGAGGTGGAAGCCGCGCTCGGTGAGCGGCCCGACGGTCTTGAGGAACTCCAGGAACGAGCCCGGCCATCCGTGCAGCAGCAACAGGGGGGTGGCGTCGGGGCGGGGTGAGCGTACGTGCATGAAGTGGAGGCCGAGACCGTCGATGGTCGTGCGGAACTGGCCCAGTTCGTTGAGCCGCCGCTCCAGAACGCGCCAGGCGTACCCGGTGGCCCAGTACTCCAGCAGCTCCTCAAGGCGCTCCCGCTGCACCCCCTGGCTGCCGTCCGGCACTGTCTCCCGGCCGGCAAGGCGTACCCGGTGGAGCCGGTCCTTCAGCTCCTCCAGGGCACTGTCCGGAATGCCGATACGAAACGGTGTCACGCTGTCCGAAGTCATGGTCACCACGGTGCGGCCGCGACGAGCGCGCAGTCCAATGATTGTTCCGTTACAGGTAATACGGACTGCGTATAAGGCCAGCTAGAGTGGGGTGGTGTCCGAACGCTTCCCCACACCCGTGGACCTCGACCTCCGGCTGGTGCAGTGCTTCACGGTGGTCGCCGAGCACCGGCACTTCGGCCGTGCCGCCGAGGCGTTGCACACCACCCAGCCGTCGCTGAGCCGGCAGATCCGCCGCCTCGAACAGCAAGTGGGCGTCCGCCTGCTCGACCGCACCACGCACGGCACCCGGCTCAGCGAGGCCGGCGAGGTTTTCCTGCCACAGGCCCAGGGGCTGCTGCGCACCGCCGTCGAGGCGATGGCCCGCACCCGTGCGGCGGCCCGGCCCAGCAGCATCACCATCGGCTACAGCAAGGGGCTGGTCATCACTGCGGCCGTACGGGCCCTACGGGACCGCAATCCCGATGCCGAGGTCCACACCCGCCTGCTCGCCTGGAACGACTCCCGCGGCGCGCTGCTGGAGCACCGCGTCGACGCGGTGGTGACGCGCCTGCCGTTCCCCACCGACCGGCTGCGCGTCACCGTCCTCCATGACGAGCCGCGCGTGCTGGTCGTGTCCCGGGACCACCGTCTGGCCGGCAAGGAGTCGGTCACCCTGGGCGACATCGCCGACGAGCCGATCCCCCACGTACGCCAGTCCGACCCGTTGCTGAACGCCTACTGGCGGCTCGATCCCCGCCCCGACGGGCGGCCCGCGCCCGACGGCCCCCTGGCCGAAGCCCTTGAGGACAAACACGAACTCATCGCCGCCGGACAGGCCGTGGCCGTCGGACCGCCCCTCGACCACGCCACCGGCCTGCACCCCAGTCTCACCACCGTCCCGTTGCACGGGGTCGAACCGAGCCAGGTCGTACTCGCCACGCGCACCGGCGACCGCAGCCGTCTGGTCACCGCTTTCCGCAGCCTTGCCGAAGCTCTGCTCACCGGACCCCACCGGACCGGACCGATACACACGACATGATCAGCGGCGGCTCCGCCCGCATACACAAGCGATCATGGCCCGTACCTGGTCTGCCGCCACAGCGCCCCGACGAGATCGGCGGTCCCCTCCGGGGGCGTCCTGCGGACTGCTGGACTGGACGACGCCGGGCGGGCGGGCCGCGCTCGGTCAGAGCACAGACAGTACGGCGCGGTCAGGGCTGCGCCTCGCGCGTCAGCACCACACCCGGTGTGCAACGCGCTCTCCGTGCGCGATGCCGGCCCCCCGACGGCACCCTGGTACAGGGCAAGGCCCGCCGCGAGTACGGCCGGTCGGCGGACAGCGGGCTCGGGGAACATCGGTACAGCGGTCGGTGGTGAAGACGATCACGGTCAGGGCGTGAGGGCGCTCACCCAATTCCCGTACTCGCGGCGGACCTTGGGCCGGGCCGGGACCGCGGGGACGCCCTGGCCGCCAACGAGCGGCTGGCAGCGGGCGAGGAGTTGGCGGTGTACGGCGGGGACGGCGCTGACGCGCAGGGTGTGGCCCTGGCCACGCCGTACGGCCACCCCCTGGTCGAGTGCGGCGCGCTCCAGCTCGGTGGTGCGGAGGTGGTCGGCGATCTTGCCTGGCATATCGAGGGTGGCCGGCTGCTTCGGGGTGGGTGCGTCCTCCTCACTGACGGTGTGGTCGGCAGGAGGCCGGTGACGGCGGCACGGATCGCGCTACGGACCGCGCTACGGCTGACGCTGTGGTCACGGGTGATATGCGGCAATGGAGCGGCCTTCCAGGTACGCGGTGCGTACGGCGTCGGTCTTCGCGGCCGCAACGGCGGGGCGGCGCCCGCCCTTTGCGCCCTTGGCCTCGGCGGTCAGTCAGAAACTCCACCGGCACGAGCGGACCATAGCCAGCCCCGGCACCCACGCGGCGGCCCTTCCGGGAGCCCCGGCGGAGCCCCCGGCTGGTGTGCTGGCCGACCATGATCAATCTCAGCGGCAATCGCTGTACCGATGTTCCCCGAAGCCGGGAGCGACGTGCCCGTGGCACATAAGTGCATCATCTTCCCCCCACGGAAGAAATGCCGCGTTGGTCCCACTGGCCACCGGGACCGCGCAAACTGTCATATGGCACTCACAATTTTCGCTCTGTTCCCCCGAACTCGGCTCTCAGGCGGCCCAGTTCCAGCCGACCGTCACACCGTCTCGTCCAGCGCCTACGTGAAGCGGACATGGGCAACGCAGCGCACAGGCGGCAGCCTGCTCTGCAACGACGGCCGGAAGGAGGCCACGGAAGGCCGTCCTCCAGAGGACGCCGCCCAGCGTGCGGTCGGCGAACAGCTGCATACCTGACCGCACGGAGTTGACGATCCCGAGTCCGGACGCGAGGAGAGACGGGTCAGCTGGACCGTTTCCCTCTTCTGATCTCCCGCGTCCCCAGAACGATCTGCTGCAGCGAGACGAGTGAGATGCCGAGCAGTACCCAAAGAGTCAGTGCAGAGCGGGCCCAGAGGAGGCTCACCATCGCTGTGACCACGCATATCGCAAGGGCCAGGAAAGCCCATCTGACACGCGTGGCACCGCGCGCAACACCAGGCATCCGAACCTCCGGTGACACTCTCGCCGACAGCTCCGCCGACGCGGCCGCCACGCCCGGACCGGGCCTCCCGCCAGGGTGCCTGACACCGCTACAGCGGTAACAGCCCCTGTAGCGGCCAAAACGCCAGCAAGGTCGAACAGGCCGCTCTTGTCGATGCCGTTGACGGGACAGCCACCAGTGTCGAGATAGGGATCTTCTTGGCCGCCGGGGAGGGCAATGCAGTCGACACCGGACCGTAGGTGCGTCCGAGGCGGTTGGGGCATCGGCGGGGCCCGGGTAACGGAACGGGCGGACAGCGGAATCGCCGCCCGCCCATTACCGCTTCGCTGCGCCTCAGCGCCGCCTGCGTTGCATGAGAACCGCACAGAGCCCTCCACAGATGGCGCCCACGATGCCAGGCACTATGCGTATCGTCAGCGTCTCGGCACCCTTTCACTTTCAGTCGGGCCAGCAGATGCGGCCACTCGGGTCCTGCGCGGTGAGGCGCTCTTCAGCATGAGGTTCAGCTTTGGGTCCCGGACGGAAATCGCTGCCGTAGGGTCCTGGCAGACTGCCGCCATGGACACCGAAGCGTTCTGGCGCACTCTCGACGCTGCGGAAGACGATGACACACCACTCGCCAACTCCGTCACCGATCACCTGGCGGGCCATGTCGGCGGAAGAGATCCTCGCGTTCGAGCACTGCTGCTCCCGCCTGCGTGACGCTGTCCGCCGCTGGAACGTGTGGACCGTCGCCTACCTCACCGGCGGAGGATGCTCCGATGACCGGTTCAGCGATTTCCCCGCGGGCTCGGTGGCCCTCCGATGTGAATCGTACTAACGGGCAGCCATATGTCCAGACTCCCTCGCCCAGCATCCCGCCGTGCTTAGAGCGGCAGCCACCGGGACCAGGACGTCATTTTCGATGAGGACTTGAATTTCGTGCCGAGACGAGTCGTTTGACTTCGACGGCGCCGACCAGATGCGCCGACGTCTGCCGCGGCTGGCCGCACTTCATCTCAGTCCTGAAACAGCCTGACGGGCACAGGGGATCTCTGGAGCTCCCTTGAGAAAGACGCGCAGATGTCCGAGCGCAACGAACGCGCCGGGACAGGGGCTGTAATCGACGGAGGACGCCCGTTCCCAGTGGAAACGCAAAAGGCCTGCACTCCCTGCGGGTGCACAGGAGAGTACAGGCCTTGATCCAAGGGCGGGGCGGAAGGCCGGTGATGAATGCTGCCTGGTACGCGTGGCCCGCACGGCAGAAGGCCATGAACCGGACGTCTTCTCGGCGCCCGCGATGCGTCAGCTCCTGGCTGGTGACTGCCGCGCGTCCCGGTCGTCCGCGGCGGGGCCGGAAGCCGCGCGATGGGGGAAGAACGTGGTAAGGCGGCCATCGGCAACACGCGAACCGATACTCCGTAGCCCGGCATCGCCGGGAATTCTTGCCACCGGTGAACGGGGGCCAGTGACCACACCGGCGTCGCAATGGCGATTATCACGAGCGTCCGACAATCGCCCGCCCGTTTTCGGGTCGGCCTCCGCAATGTGCCGGTCACCGCATGAGGTGATCACGCTTCAAGAGGTTGTCCGGTGCTGTCCGGTACTGTCCGGCGTGCCAGCCTCCCGCGAATCGGCGGCCGAACCGAGTCGCTGACCGGTCAACACCGAGTTGCCGACCGGACGGCCAGGGACACGCGGGGCACGTCAGGAATCGCCGGTACGCCGCGCCCCGCGCTTGCGGAAGGCGTAGAAGGCACCTCCGGCCGCGACGAGGCCGGCCCCGCCCGCGCTCCAGGCCACGGTGCTGGTGCTGATAGCGGGGCCGGTGTCGGTGTCGGCGCGGGTATCGGCAGAGGCGAGCGCCGCCTTCGTACCTTCCTCCTTGCCGCTCTTTCCGGCCTCCTTGCCGCCCTTTCCGCCCTCTGTACGGCAGCCGTCCGCCTCCTTGCGGCTGTCGGCGGTGATACGCAACCGGGCCCACAGCTCGACTTCCACCTTCCCGGTGGTTGCCTTGTGCTGGTAGACCGGATACACACCCGGCTCAAGACCGCACTTGATCGTCGCGGGCGCCGTCAGCACGGCGCGGGCTCCCCGCAGTACCGGCTTGCCGGTGAAGGCGGCGGAGTGCAGGGTGATGCGGTCGTCCGCTCCCTCGTGGCCGTTGTCGGTGACGGTGATCCGGCTCCCGGGCCGGAAAGTACGTACGTCCCACGGCGACTGAGGCCATGTCGTATCAGCGCCCCACCGCTCCTCGGAGGACTCCGGCGGCCGGTGCCCGGCGTTGTCACGGCAGGTGTGTACCGCGGCGTCGTCGACCCGCTCCACGCGGACCTTCGCCCACGGCGCGGGCTTCTGGTCCGTCGGACCTTCCCCCGGTCCGACGATGCCGACGGGATACACGCCGGGCTTCGTCCGGCAGGCGACGGTCACGGTGGCAGTGGCTACGGGCGTACGCATCCGCAGGGCCTCAAGTCCCACGAGCGCCTTGGATGTGACGCGGTCGCCGGGCACAGCCTGTCCGTATGCCGCGCTCACCGTCAGCCTGTCCCCCGGGCGCACGGTCTGCGTACTGCCGTACGGCAGGGACCGCGTCGCGGGCTCGGAGGCCGCTGAGGCCGGAGCGGTTCCCAGGGCGCACAGCAGGGTGAGCGCGGCGCTGGCTGCCGTGTGGTGTCGCTTCATCGCCTGGCCTGTCCTTACTTCCGGCTTTTCCGCGCGCGTCGAGCGCTGCTGCGCGTTTACGCTATCGCCCCACGAGTCGTACAGATGTGTGATTCTCGTTGCTTCGAGCCGTCCGGCTCACTGACAAGAGAAGAAAGTAACGTGTTCCGTACCAGATGGATCCCGGCTCTCGCACTCGGGCTGTGCGCGGGCATAGCCGGCGTGAGCCCGGCCGCTGCTCTGACCGATACCTCCCCGCCCGCCGTGCCGGAGAGAGCAGTGACCGCTCAGTCGGCCACCGCCACGGCGAAACCCGCGGTACCGGCCGTCCCGCACACGGCCGCTGATCACTCCACCCCCTCCCGGGCCCTCGCCGACTCTCCCACCACGACAGCGCCGACGCCTTCCGCGTCTTCCTCGCCGGCGCCGAGCCTCGGTGAAGAAGAGAAGTTCTGGACGGCGGAGCGCATGGACCAGGCCGTCCCCGTCGACGCCGCGCGCGGGCCGGGACCTGACGCGGCGTCGCCCGCGGGAGCCCGGCGTGCGCTGCTGTCCTCGGGCAAGCCGCCGGCCGGCACCAAGCAGGCTCAGCACTTCGAGGGCTACCCGATGGTGGGGACCTTCTTCTCCAGCGAGTCGGAATTGGGCGGGAAGGTCACTTCCTGCACGGGCAGCGTCGTCCATTCCAACGGCCGGGACCTCGTTCTGACCGCCGGGCACTGCGCCACGTACATGGTGGGCCAACACCGCATCTTCGTCCCGCAGTACCGCCACGGGACGCCGGCTGCCCAGCAGCCCCACGGCATCTTCCCGCTGACCGAGCTCTACATCGATCCGCGCTACGTGAGGAACACCAAGGCACCGGTCTCCGACCTCGACTTCGCGTTCGCACGGGTCGCTCCCGCCCGCAAGGGAAACATCGAGGATGTGACGGGGGCACTCACCTTTGCCCCCAGCACGAGCTTCAAGCACAGCGTCAGGGTGGTCGGCTATCCCTCCGACGACTCGGTCAACAAGAACCACCAGGCCGTCTTCTGCGATGTCGCGACGTCCCGGCTGCCCCACTTCCGACAGATGCAGATGACCTGCGCCGGCTTCTACGGAGGGGTGTCCGGCGGTCCGTGGATCGAGGGGTACGACGCCGCCAAGCGCACCGGCAAGCTGGTGGGAAGCACCGGCGGCTACTACGGCGGTGGCAACGACGACAATGACCACTGGGTGACCTATTCACCGCTCTACGGCAAGGACGCCGTGGCTCTGTACGACGACGCCAACGCCCACCGCAAGCCGGCGGCCAGGCCGCCCTACGTACCCGCGCCGGACAGCGCCGTGCTGCCGGGCGCCGCCGATACCTGGCAGCACGCCAAGCTGATGGCCTCCGGCGACTTCTCAGGCACCGGGCACAGCGACCTGATCGTGGTGTGGACCGACGGCGAGGTGACCCTCTACCCCGGCAACGGCAACGGCGGTTACGGCAACGAGCGCCGGCTGCTGGGGAGCAACGACACCTGGACGCACGCCACCACCGTCACCGCGGGCGACTTCACCGGGTCCCGCCAGTTCGACCTCATGACCGGCTGGTCCGACGGCGAGGTGACGCTCTACGGCGATGTCGGCTCGCGGGGCCTCGCCAACGACGGCACGCAGATGGCCGCGAAGGACTCCACCTGGAAGTACGCCGCGCAGATCACGGCGGGCCGGTTCAACGCCGCCGAGTACGTCACCGACCTCATGGTGCGCTGGGCCGACGGAGAACTCACCCTCTACACCGGCGTCAGCTCCGGCACCTTCGGCCAGGAGCACCAGCTCAAGGCCAGGAACGAGACGTGGGAACACGCCACACTGCTGGCCGCCGGCGAATTCTCCGGCAGTAGCAAATGGGACCTGATGGTCCGCTGGTCCGACGGTGAGCTCGACACCTACACGGGTACCACCCCCCAGGCCCTCGGCGCCGAGACGCGTATCCACAACGGCAACGACCTGTGGCCGCACGACACCGTCCTGACGGCCGGGAACTTCACCGGCAACGGCCGCTCGGACGACCTGGTCGTCCGCTGGTCCGACGGCGAGACCACGATGTACAAGGACACCCGCCTCAGCGAGCTGGGATCCGAGGTCATGCTCGTCGCCCCGCCCAACTGACAACCGGCCGCGACACCCCTGCGGACATACCCCGCCCCGCCCACTCGCGGCCGTAGCGCCTGGCCTCAGGCGCCACGGCCGCACAGGCCGTGCCGGGCCGACAGCGTGCTCCGTCTCGCAGGGAGCTCCACGGCACGGCGCGGAAGCGGGCCCACGGCGTACGAAGGTGATCTGGCTCCACCTACGGGCCCGCTGTCGGCGTGATCAACATGCCGCTGAGCCGGCAGATGATCGTGGCGGGTCGCGGTCCGGGCTGCTGGGAGCTGCCGGGTCCGGGTCCGGACCTGCGCTCGGGCCGCCGTGCCCAGGTCACGGAGCCGGTCGGCCTGGGCGGGGCAAGGACGCTGATGCACGCCCCGGCCGGTTGGCCGGAGGAACTCCGCTGCGCTCTCCACCGCCGGCCAAAACCGGGCAGCGGTCCGTTCTCACCGTGGTGAGGACATCGTGAGAGAGCGGCCGGCCCGCGGGCGCGCCGGATCGTCGCCTCGTCCGTGTCCGCGTATGCGTCGAAGACGCGTGCGGCGGCGCCTCTGGGAAGGACCACTCATGCGGCCGGGAGATCCCACGCCGGATCGCCCGCGAACATGGCACCGAAGTCGATCACACCCGAGAGCGTTCCGTCCGAGACGACGACATTCGCGGGGTGGAGGTCGCCGTGCACCCACACCGGCGGGCCCTGCCGCTCTGCAGCCGCGACGGCGTCATCCCGGACGCCCCGGGCCTCGCCTGCGACATCGCCGGGGGCAACGGCGTGGAAGAAGTGGTCGAAGCCGTCTGTGCATTTCTTCGGGTGTTCGCCGCGGTTCTCACTGATGAGCGCGTCTTCGGGCGCCTCCACGTGGAGCGTGGAAGGCCGCCAGGGTGTCGGCCGCAGGGTCGCCGCGGCTGATGGAGGCGTGGTCCATCGGCTCGCCGGGAACCCAGGTCATGACGGTCCAGGGCTTCGGGCACGCGGACGGTTCACCGATCCGTACAGGGTTGGGGACCGGGATCGGCAGACGTGGGGACAGGGCAGGCAGCCACCGGCACAGCTCGCGCCGGCGATCCGGAGCGCGCTCCGTACGCGGCATGCGCACGGCCGGCTCGTCCCCAAGGCGCCGCTGCTGGTCGTCCCCACCGCCCGCCACTTCGCGGACGGCCGCCCCCGCGAGGTCCGGATGCTGCTCCCGCAGCAGGTCACGGACCAGGTCTGCTGTGCTCGACTGCCTCACGCTCGGCCGTCCTTAAGCTCCGCTGTCCATGTGCGCCGCTGTCATCGGCACGGGCACCGGGTCCCGCCACCCGGCGATCTTGACCGGAGACAAACGGGTACGACCGGCTCGAACATCCTGAATCACCGCGCACGCCCGCCCCTTGACCTGCCATTTCACGACACGTGTCACTGAGTCCCCGGAAACAGCAATCGGCGTCCGGCGTCACATGCAGGCCAATTCACGCCCGGAACGGTGACCGATGCATACCGCATCTGTCACTCTCATAACGCAAGGTAGGGCCTGTACAGAAAGGGATCTGAGATGCCGTCGATCACTCGGTTAGCGTCCCGCGCCACTGTCCTGGCGACCGCGTTCGGGGCCGCTGTCGCCCTCGCCAGCGGTCCGGCCTCGGCCTCGACCAGCATGAAGGGCTGGTCTCCTCAGTGCGACTGGGGGAAAGCGTGCATTCGCCTCGCGTCGGACGCGGGGCGCTGGTGGAACCTGAACAGCTGCGGCTACAACCCCATCAACGACCGCTACTCCTGGGCCAAGGCCCATGGCAATGCCTTCACCGTCACCTACGTGAACGGCACGTGGGACCGGGTCGAGGCGTGGACCGAACGGCCACTGGACGGCAACAACACGGTCATCAAGGTGGACGTGCACTGCTGAGGACGAAAGCGGGCCGAACTCAGGCCGAGCTCAGGTCACTGATTCCTGAGCAGTGCCTGTGAAACGCTGTCACTCAGCGGATGTGCGCACCGCGTTTCACAAGTGGTTTCGGGCGGTTCAGCGGTTCGGAACCGCTTGTGGAACGTATTTCACAAGGAACGGGCAGCAGCCTCCACCGAGCGGTGACAGCGCCGAAGGCCACGACGTACATGTTCGACACGGTGCCGGAAGCGCCTGATTGACGGCGGATGACGGCTGGGCCCGATCAGTGTGGGGTGATGTCGAGGGTTCCGTGGCACGTGCGGTGCTCTCGTCGCGCAGGGCCTGGAGCATGGTTCTCACGCCGGCCGAGGCGTCGGCGTCCGTGACCATCAAGGTTTCTCGTTCGAGAACGAGTGCGGGGTCCTCGACGCGCAGCCCCTTGGCGCCGTGCGGGACGCTGTCGGCGGCCACTCCGGGCAGGACGGAGACGCCCAGTCCCGCGGCGACGAGCCTCAGGCGCGTCTGCCGACCGCTCGCCTCGTGGGCCACACGCGAAGCCTCAAGGGTCGGCCAGGCGCGAACCGGGGAGGGCGCCCTCCCTGCTCCCACAGGCGCACGCTGAGCGCCAGGTGAGCCTTTCGCAGGCGAGCGATCGCCCGGGGCACCAGCGTGGCCGCCGCGGTCGGGTACGCGCCGACGGCCAGTCGGCCCGCGATACGGTCACGGAGTCCGGCGATCTCCCCCGCCGCCTCCACACGCGCGATCACGTGGCGCGCGTGTCGCAGCAGCGCCTCCCCTGCCTGCGTCGGGTCGTCGGACAGCGCCGCCTCGACCGTGGCGTGAGCTACGACGGATCCAGTAGTCCGGTACGCGTCACGCGTGAGCAACGGACGGACGAACGGGACACGTGGGCGTCGCCGACGGCAAACCCAAGCAGGCCCTCACTGTCCACCGCTCAGGAGCGTATGTGCGCCCTTGTCCAGCCCCGCAACAGGGCCTGGGACCTGTCCGGCCCGTCATGCAGTTCGTCGGCGTTCATACCTCACCCGCGAACATGGCCAAAATTGATTTAACGTTCAACCTGCTCTGGTGGCATGCTGCTCAAGGCGGCGCCAACCAGCGCCGACGCCAGGCCTAACGTCCCACCCACGTACAGGAGATGACCCGCCATGCCGCACACACAGACACAGACGCAGCCCCGACCTCATGCGCAGGCCCGGTCCCTGCCCCTCCGTCTCCATCACCACGCCTGGATCACCGACGACCAGGAAGCCAACCGCCGCTTCTACGAGGACGTGGTCGGCCTGCCTTTGGTGGCCACGTGGACCGAGCGCGAGGCGATGGCCGGCGTCGAGCGCGCCTACAGCCACACTCTCTACGGCCTGGCCGACGGCAGCGCGCTCGCCTTCTTCCAGTTCGCCGACCCCAAGGACCAGGAGGAATTCAGGACCAGTATCAACTCAACTCCCATGCGTCACATAGCCTTCAAGGTCGAGGCCGGTGCACAAGAAGCCATCCGCGAGCGCGTCGACGCAGTCGGCTCGGCGGACGCGAACCCCCATGTGATCGACCACGGCTTCTGCGTCTCGCTGTACGTCACGGACCCCAACGGGCTGATCCTGGAGTTCGCCGTCGACCACCCCGACGTGGAGAAGATCGAGGCCGAGCAGCGCACCACCGCACACACCGACCTCGCCCGTTGGCTCGCCGGAGACCACACCAGCAACAACCGCTGGCGCTGATCTGCACCCTGCGGCGCTGACCGGCGCCGCTCCGGCCCCAACTGCGAATGTTCGCCGAAGAGCACCGGGAGCTCGTCCACCGGGCCTACGACGCCGTCACCGGCCAAAGCAGCTCGCCCGCCTGCCCGCCACCGCTTTCCCTCGTACAACGCATGGTCAACGAGTTCCGGGCGGCGACCGCCATCCGCAAGCCCAGCCCCGGACGGACGACTCGCCCCGCCCCCAAGCCACATCCTGGCGGGCCGCCGAAGTCCGCCGGACCGCCACCAACCGCTCCCTCTGCGGCAGCCGCCTCCACCCACCCGTCGCCGCCGAAGTCCACGCTCGGTCCGGCCGTACCGGACGCGGTACCTCACGACGCCGTGCCCCCGGCACACCCGCCTGGGCCGTCGCGCCCCGCCGCGCCGCCTGCGCCCTCCCCACCGCCAGCAGCCGCTTCTCCTCCGGCTCACCCACCGACGACCGGCGCCACCACCCGCCTCCTGGCCGCGTGCACCGCCGCCCACACCCACCCCGACGGCCGCCTTGGACCCGCCAGGGACGATGGCCTGGACCTGGACCGGTCCGCCGACTGGCTCACCGAGGCGGACACCACCGCGGGCTGCCTGCGCGGGCGGCTCACCGAACGCGTCCGGCCGCTGCACCGGAGCAGCCTCGCCGGCACCGGGCCCCGTTCGGGCCGCCCGTCCTGAAGCCGGGTCCGGGTCCCGGTCCCCCGCCACCCGTCGCGGGTGTAGCTAGCCCCCCGGCCGAGAGGGGGGCGGAGTGGATGGTCCGGGGCGCTCCGGCGCGGCAGGGTTGCGCCTATGAACATGCACAAGTCCCTGCTCACGGCCCTGCTCGTCCCGCTCGGTGCCACCCTGGCCGTCGCCCCGGCCGCCTCCGCCGCCCCGGCCGCCGCATCGGTCTCCGCCGATGCCGCCGCGCCCGCTGGCCCGGAGGAGGCCGCGGCCGCCACGTTCCGCTCTCCCGAGGCGGCACTGGACCGGGTGGCCCACCCGCTGCGCACCACCGAGCCCCGCGGCGGCCTGGCCGACCTCCGCCCGTTCGGCCGGATGGTCGGCGACGCCCGGGTGGTGGGCCTGGGCGAGGCCACCCACAGCTCGCACGAGTTCTTCACCGTCAAGCACCGGGTTCTGCGGTATCTGGTCGAGGAGAAGGGCTTTCGGGCCTTCGCCCTCGAAGCCCCGTGGAGCACCGGACTGCGGTTCGACGCCTACCTCCTGCGCGGAGAGGGCGACTTGAAGCAGATCATGGACGAGGAGTTCCGGGGCGACTACCGGTGGTGGAACAACTCCGAGTACCGCGATCTGCTCCAGTGGATACGCGCGTACAACGTCAAGCACCCGAAGGACCCGGTCCGCTTCGTCGGCGACGACGGCGGGTTCGCCGGTGCCGCGCTGTACGACAAGGTGAGCGCCTACGCGGCCGCGGCCCGCCCCGAACTCGCCCCGGAGCTCACCGAGCTGTACCGGGGCCTGCGGCTCGCCACCGACGCCGAGACGTACGTCAGCGACTACCTGGCGAAGCCGTTGGCCGAACGCAAGAAGCTCGCCGAGCGGACGGGCCGGGCGGTGGACCTGCTCAAGCAGCGACCCGGCACGGGCGCCGACGCCGACGCGCACGCCTGGGCCCTCCAGCACGCCACCGCGATCCACCAGATGACCACGCTGTACGCCTTCGACTGGGACGACCCGAAGGACATCAGCGACGCCATGCTCCACCGCGACCGGATCATGGCGGAGAACATCGCCTGGTGGCAGCAGCGGACCGGCGACAAGATCCTGCTCTCCGCCCACAACAGCCACCTCGCCCTCAAGACGTACGTCCCCGGCCACTACCCGAAGGTCCAGGGCGGCTTCCTCCGCGAGCGGTTGGGCGTCGGCTACCTCAGTGTCGGCCTCACCTTCGACCGGGGTTCGTTCAACGCCTCCGGCCAGGACGGCGGCGCCCGCCGCTTCACCGTCGGCCCGGCCGCGCCCGGCACCGCCGAGCACACCCTCGACCGGGTACGGCACCGCGACTACGTGCTGGACCTGCGCAACGCCCCGGCGGCGGCCCGCGCCTGGCTCGCCGCGCCGCACACCGTCAAAAACATCGGCGCCACCTACCCCGGGATCGCGGACGCCCCCCAGATCCGACTCGCGGACTCGCACGACGTCCTGATCCACCTCCACCGGGTGGAGGCGGCCCGCATGCTCAAGTAGTGCCGGACCCGCGCGGCGCGGCGGCGGCGCGGTAGGTCAGCCGGTACAACGTCCTGCTCCCCCACCCGCGGCTTCCCTGCCCTCCCCGCGAAGGTACGGGAATCGATACGGCCCACGAGGCAGGCCGTAGGGGCTGCGGCCACGGGACCCGACGGACGGCAGGCCCGGACACCTCGGCTCCGGCAGCAGCGCGGCCATGCAGCGGCGGCGCGGTCCGGTCCAGGACTGGGAAGGGCACGGGCGCTGCCAGCCCGCGCGTCCGCCCGGCCGGACGCGAGCGGCTCGCGGGCTTGGGATCTCGGGCGTACGGTGGCCGCACACAGGCCTCAGCCCTGCCCGCCGCCTCCGTGAGACGTACGTACCGGTATGACCATGCGACACCACCGGCCCTCCGGTCGCGCCCGCACCACCCATCACCCCCGCGCGTACGCTCGCGGCCGCGCGGCGGATCAGGACGGCCCGGCGGAACGGCGCGGCCCGAGGAAAAGCGGGCCGTGAGCGGGCTGCTGGTGGTTGAGGAAGACGACGCCCTCGCGGCGGCGCTGCGCACGCTGCTCGCACAAGACGGCCACGACGTCGTACGGGCCCCAACGGACGCGAAGGCCTGCGCCTGCTGTTCGCCCGGCGGCCCGTCCTGCTGCTGCGGCCCGTCCGGATTCGGCAACCCGCACACCGGTGGCGTGCAGGTGACCGTGCGCATGCGCAACGCCGACGACCGGACCCCGCTGCCCGGCCACGGCCGGCTGCGCAACGCCCTCGCGCGGCTGCTCGTACGGGTGCAGGACATGGAGTTCACCGTGTCCAACACCCGGGCCCAACCGCACCGGCTCGGCGGGGCTGGGCGGCAACGGCCAGTTCATCCGTCTGCCGCCCTGGACCGCATCGCCGCCGCCGAACGCCACCCCTGGCAGCGCGGCGCCCTCCTGGAGGAATACGAACTGGGCCTCCACATGATCCTCAGCGATTACCAGGTGCGCCACATCGCCGACACCTGGGTCTCCCAGGAGGGCCTGCCGCGCCTTCGCCGCCTGCTGAGCCAGCGCACCCGGTGGGCGCAGGGCAACCTCCAGTGCGTGCGCTACGCCCCCCGCGTCATCGCCCCCGCCACTACCGGGGGCGCGGCGTCCTGGAGACCCTCTACACGTTCCTCCAGTCGGTCGCGCACCTGGTGTCACTGGTCGTCACAGGTGTTCTGCTCGGTCTGCTCCTGGCGGACGAGGACCGCGGCGCGGTGCTGGAACAGACAGCCGTCATATCTCTGCCGGCGGGGCTCGCCATCCTGTCGATCGGCCCATTCGTCCTCTGGGGGCCGGTCTACCGGCGTATGCGTGCCGCCGGCTGGTCCCGGCTGACCGGCCTGCTGTAGGGGCTGGCGCTGTGGCTGTACGCGTACCGCCTCTTCCCGGTCTCCGCCCGCGCCTTCGTACGGCTCCTGTGGGGCCGCACCGGCTGGGCCAGGACCCACCGCAACGCCGAACCGGTCACGGCCGGTACGGCCATGACCATCGAGCACTGCCCCCGACGAGCACCGGCACCCGCCCCGCGCAGCCACGGCCGGCCCCGGCGCCAGGGGCAGCCACGGCCGATACGGAGGAGCGACCGCATCCGGGGCCGACCCGATGGCCCGGACGATCCACATCCCGGTCACTGCCCCGCCCGTCGCTGTTCATCCCCGACCGCACAACGCACTCCCCGGCGCCCCGGTCTACCCAGGTGACCACGAGCATCACGGCACACCGACGTCCCGAAGGGTCACTTCCGTATGCGTACCAGCCGTCCCGCCGCCGCTGCTGCCACCTCTTTCGCGCTCGTTCTCAGCGCCGCCGCCCTCGCCACGTCGGCGCCGGCCGCCCGGGCAGCGTCCACCGCCACCGCTGTCGTCGTCCATGAGAACGCCAAAAAACTGCTGTACCGGGCTGCCCCCGGCCAGCACAACAAACTGTCCGTGGACGAAAAGATCGAGGCTTCCACGACCGCTACGAGATCGCCATCGACCCGAACGCGGCCGACGCGGACGAGTGCGCCTACCCCACGCCCGGGAATCACACCGCCGTACGCTGTGCCGTCAAGATCCCGGAGAACTCCGACGACTCCGACACCTACGCCATCGACCTCGGCGACCAGGACGACACCGCCACCCTCGGACCCGACAGCCAGGCCTGGGCCCGGGTCCACGGCGGCAAGGGCAACGACGTGCTCACCGCCTCCGCGGGCGCCATGCTCCACGGCGACGACGGCGACGACCACCTCGACGGCGGCGGCGGACCGTTCGGCTTCGGCTCCTACGGCGGCCCGGGCAACGACACCCTCACCAACTGCGGGCAGGACTGCTACGGCGAAGCGGGCAACGACACCCTGACCGGCACCGACGAGGACAACACCCTGCACGGTGACGACGGCGACGACATCCTGCACGGCAAGGGCAGCGCTGATGTCCTCTACGGCGGCAAGGGCAACGACAAGCTCTACGGCGAGGCGGGCAACGACACCCTGTGGGGCAACAGCGGCGACGACGTCCTGTGGGGCGGCCCGGGCACAGACAAGCTCTCCGGCGGGCCCGGCCGTAACGAAGTGCACCAGAACTGAGGTTGCGGGGGTAGCAGGACTGAGGGCAACGGGACTGGTGCACCAGGACCGAATTGAGACGCGTCGGGGGCGGAGGCATCAGGAGTGAGGGGCGGGTGCCCCGCGAAGCCCGGTACAGCCGGGAGCCCCGTACGGCGGGATCGGCCCGGCCAGGCCGGAACCGCGACTGCCCGGACAGCCCGTACAGGCCCTCGGCCCAACCAGGCGGCGCGGAACCAGGCCGGGCGCATACCCCGCATCGTTCCCGGCAACGCCGCAGACGCGGTGTCAGACGGCTCCGAGCGCGGTCATCATGCCGAGGCCGTCCGAGACAACCCAGTACTCCGTGAAACGGCCGTCCGCGACGCGGAAGATGTCCTGTCCGGCGAAGGAGACCCGGGTGCCGGCCGGGGCAGTGGCACCGGGAATCCCACCGCGGTACGTGCCATGGAAGGTCCAGTGCGCCGCCACCAGCGCATCGCCGACGACCGGACCGACGTCCAGGGTGACCTTGATGTCCTCGAAGTAGTCGTACGACTGGCGGACCTGGCCGACCATCCCCTGCGGACCGTGCACGTCGAAGGCGGGCCAGTGGCCGACGATGCCGGGAGCAAAGATCTCCTCGGCGGCGGAGAAATCTCCGTGCCACAGATCGCAGAGCCAACGGCGGTAGAGCGCAGCGACGGTATCCATGCCCCCATTTTGCGTACGTGTACGCAACGGGTCAATCACCCACCTCGGCCCGCGGTCGTCGTCAGGACGCCCACCAGCACGGCGAGGTCGTCGCCGAAGCGGTCCCGGCGGCCCGCGGACTGCCAGTACGGGCGCAGCGCGGCCACCGTGGGGTACTGGGCGGGGTCCGCCCCGGCAGGCACACTCACCTGGTACGGAGCGCGGTCCGCGGGGCCCTCGACGTGCTGGGTCAGGTCGCCCAGCAGGAAGTTCCAGACGATCCGGTTGGCGGTGGCCGCCTCCTGCAGCGACAGGCCGCAGGCCTGCCAGGCGGTGTAGAGCTCCTCCAGGAGCCACAGCACCGAGGGAGCCATCACATCGCCGCGTCTGAGCACGTCCACGATCCAGGGCCGGGCCGCCAGTTCGCCGTGCTGCCAGGTCAGCAGGGCCATAAGACGGGCGCGGGGCTCCTCGGGCAGCTCAGGCCGGGGCAGGTCGGCCACGATACGGTCCAGAAGCAGTACCAGGAGTTCATCCTTGTCCCGCACATGCCGGTAGATGCTCATAGGGGCGCTGCCCAGCGCCTCGGCGACCCGGCGCATCGTCAACGCCTGGCTGCCCTGCCTGGTGACGATGTCCAAGGCCGCCTCGATGACACGCTCCCGGGACAGCCGGGCCGGCCGCCCACGGCGCACCGCTCCCCCACCCGACCCCGTACCTGCTGCGCTGTGCTCCTCACTCACGGCACGCAGTCTGGCACCACCGGGACACCGGCCCGCAGGCCGGACGACGGCCGCACCACACGCTCCAACGATCGCGGCGCCCGCACCAGGCCCTGGAGGCGACCCCGCCCACCGAAAAGCCCTCCGAACCCGCAGCCGACACCACTACCCACAACCAGCACCGTGCGGCAACGTGACATCGCCAGTCCACGCCCGTCAGATCTACGGGAACGTGCCCACAGTTCATCCCCGCCCCTCGGCCACCTCAAACACGCCTGGTTGCGCGCAACGCTTGCGAGAGCGCGTCAACAGTCACGCTCACTACGGCCAGGAGCTGCGCCGGGCTCGCCCCGGCTCTGCTCATGACGGCGAGAGACTGGTTCACGGCCGCCGCGTGTTCAGCGAAGGCATCGGCGTCCCGGTCGGTCAATCGCCCGGCCTTCAGCGCGGCGCGCAGGCGCGAACGCTGGCAGCCGAGTGCCTTCTTGGCGTGCGCCGCGACGGCCGGGCTCAGCACCGGAATCGCCATGGCGGACTGGGCAATCAGGCATCCATCGGGCAGTTCAGGGTCGGCGATGCGCTTAAGGGTCACGTCGAAGAACGCACGAACAGCCGCCAGGGGTTCCGATGCTGCACACGACAGGGCGGCGTCGTACTTGTCGCCGTAGCGCGCGGCGTAGCGATCCAGGCAGCGCAGGAAGAGCGTGTCCTTGGCGCCGAGCGAGGAGTAGATGGAGCTGCGGTTCAGGCCGGTCGCCCGTGACAGGTCGTCCACTGAAGTGTCGGCGTAGCCGGCGCGCCAGAACTGAATCATCGCGGCGTCCAGTGCCGCGTCCATGTCGAACTGCTTCTTGCCTGCCACGTGGCACTTCCTTGCCGGTGTGTCGATGTCCATGGGCCGTGCTCACGCCATTCTATCTTGAACTGAATAGTTCAAGATCTGCTATGTTGCAGACATGATCACGACCGCGGACCCCGCCTCAATCCGGGGAAGTGCCACACGCACGCCGCCTGATCCCTGCCGCCACCGCCGATGTCCTCACCTACGCCATCGTCATGACTGGCGGGATTCCGACCCTTCCACTCTGCGACCTGGGGGCTTGGCATGCTCGTGGCTGGTTCACTGTCCGACGCGATCGGACGCCACCCCGTCCTGGCGCGTACCGCGGGACCTCAGCGGCACGGCAAACGGTCTCATCACCGCGCCGACGACGTCGTCGATCATGGAGTTCGTGGCCGGCCGCAAGTCCGCAGCGGCAGCGGGCTTTGCCTGGCTGGCCGACTCGCCGAGACCGCAGGGCCGAGGCCGCATTGGCGACCCCCGTCCGCCGCCAGGCACGCTCCCGCGGCCCGGGCCAGCCCCACTTGTTCGCCGCCAGCGGCATGCTTGTGGCCCGACCCTTGAGCGTGGACAGATGCTCCCCGTCGCTGTCGCTGCCCTCGACGTTTCTCCGGGTGCGACCTGTGTTGTACCCAACCTGGCCGTCATCGGCGCGGGCATCGGCACCGTCTTCGCCGGGCCAGTTGTCGGAATCGTCACGGGCCACGGCCTTGGCGTCACGAACACACTGAGCGAATGCTGAGCGAATCCGGCAACCGCGCCGAGCTCAGCGCGACGTACTTCCTGTTCGCCTAATCCGGCCTCGTCGGCCCCCTCCCCCTGCTGAGCGTCCTCGACCAGACAACCGGTACCCGGATCACCGCACTCGCGGGCCTGCCCGGCCCGGAGACGTAGCACTGAACCAGCAAACCCCGCACCAAAATGGAGAATCCCCGTGACTGACCCTGCAACCACTACTCAGCATGTCTCCGAAGCCAACCCTGCCCGCGACCTGCCCCTGCACGACCTGGACGGGTTCACCCACCGCTGGGTCGACGCAGACGGAATCCGCCTTCACGCCGTTGAAGGCGGCCAACCGGCAGGCCCGACTGTTGTCCTGCTCGCCGGGTTCCCGCAGACCTGGCAGGCCTGGCGAAAGGTCATGCCTCGTCTCGCTGACCAGTTCCGCGTCATCGCGATCGACCTGCCCGGCCAAGGCCACTCCGAGCGCCCGGAGCGCAGCTACGACACCCACACGGTCGCCGCCCACGTCCACGCCGCCGTGCAAGCACTCGGAGTGTCGGCATACTGGCTGGCCGCCCACGACATCGGTGCCTGGGTCGCCTTCTCCCTCGCCCTCAACTACGAGAACCAACTGCACGGGGTCGCCCTGCTCGACGCTGGAATCCCCGGCATCACCCTTCCGGAAACGATTCCCACCGACCCGGCCCGGGCGTGGAAGACCTGGCATTTCGCGTTCCACCTCGTGCCCGACCTGCCTGAGACCCTCCTCGCCGACCGCGAACGGGACTACGTCGGCTGGTTCCTGAAAACGAAGGCCCTCTCTCCCGACGCGTTCGACGACACCGACCTCGACCACTACGCAGCGGCCCTCGCCGCCGACGGCGGCCTCCAAGCCTCCCTCGCCTACTACCGAGACGCCGCCGAGTCGGCACGCAAGAACCACCAGGCGCTCAACCGGCACCGCCTGGCCGTGCCCATCCTCGGATTCTCCAGCAGCCACGGCTCCATCCCGGACATGGCTGCCTCCATCAGCCCATGGGCCGACAACACCACCGGAGCCGTCGTGCCTGACGCCGGACACTTCATCCCCGATGAGCAGCCCGAAGCCGTCGCTGCCGCTCTAGCCGGCTTCATCACCGGCCGCGACTGACGCCACTCAGACCTGCCCAGCACGCACCCACCCAGGCGCACGGCCGCCAGGACGCCCTCGTCCTGGCGGCCCTCCGGGCAGTAACAGCCGTCCTGACGCTGACGGGACGCCGACCGCCCGTCCTGAACTGCCCGGCCCATGGCAATGCCTGTCCCGGATGCGCCTGCCGCTACGGCGAGCCCATAGCCACTGGCCCTTCAGCAGCCCCAGCCCTGCTCCGGTTGGCGCGAATCTGCGCCCTTCGCGCAGGCCCGGTTCCGGCATGACGGGTAGTCAGCCTACGATGTGATTCTGCGGTTCCAGGAAGGTCTGGCCTGGCTGACACCAGGGCTGATTCGGCCGTGGGGAGAAGTGTGGCCGCGTTGGCTGCCGTACGTCCATAGACGTCCGGTTCCGGTGCGCGCTGCGGTGATCCCGGCAGCATTCGGCACGCAGCCATTCGGCGTCCCAAGACGCAACGCCGGTCATGCCTTCTGGCGGTGGAACGCACAGCGGAACCCGGCCCTCGCTGCCGTCTTCGCGCTCACTGGCGTACGGCTGAAGGTCGCGCGCTTGCTTCCTGGCAGCAGGCAGCCGCTGCTCGTCCGTCTCCCGGCGGTTCAAGTCAACGGTGCTCCGGGCAGCGATGCCAGCCTGCTCAGCATTCCGTCAACGCGGACCGTACCAGCCAGGTACCGAACAGGCACAGGTCACGTACGTGACCCCACTGCCGTTCGCAGGTTCTTGGCACAGCAGGTTCTCGGCACAACGGATGGCTCGTCCGGCCTGTGGCGAGAGGCCCGTGCCCTCATCCACCCGCCGCCTGGTGGAGCGCCAGCCCTCACTCGCCGATACGCCCCGGCCCGAGTGACGCAGTGACAAGGGGCCGGTACGACACTTGAGAGCGTCACCACGATCAGGCAGGCAAGCGCGACCAGGCCCGTCTCCGTCCACAGCGCTGCCGGGAACATGCACAACCCCATGCTTTTCAGCACCTGCCACAGACGCCGTCGTTGTCACCGTACGACCAGGAACTGCCGCCCGACGCGGCAAATGGCGGGCCCGCCCTCCTACCTCTCCTGCCTCCAGCAGAAGCTGCGGCCCGTGCAGAAGAACGTCGCACCGGAACAGCGGGTGCCGTCCAACCCCCGGCCAGCGAGTAACCGGCCGATGCTGAACGCCACCATTCACACTCTCCTTCACCTGCTTGTCGAGCTCGGAGAAAGAGGTGCAGATACGTGATGCCTTCCGGCCGGGCCTGCCGGACGCCTTCCGCCACACGCATCAGGAACGGGTTGCGGTCGCACAGTCGTTGTTGCCCGCCGTCGTCGTTCCGTCGCTCGTGTCGATCGGCTTGCTGCGGTCGTACGGATCGACCTGGTGGGCTGTGTCGGCGGACTGCTTTTCGGCCGTGCCGAAGGGCGGTTCGAAGTAGCCCGTGGGGCCGGCGCAGCCTCCGTTGGTCATGTCGAGCGCGTACGAGACGAGGGACAGCGTGCCGGGTTCGGTGATGACCTTGGCCGGGTTGTCCCAGCTCATCACTACCTTGCGCCGCACGATCGTACGGATGACCTCGGCGTCCGGCCCGGCGTTGCCCGCTGCCTGGGTGACCGGGTACACGAAGGTGACGTCCGCTGTCACCTCGACCGCCCCCCGTTTGCCCTCGCGGTACGTGAGCCGACCGCGTGTCTTGACGACATCACCGACCAGCCGGGCCCGCTCCGGCCGGAAGCGGCTGAACAACCGCAGCGGGTCGGCCTCGGGAGTCGCCGCCGACGACAGGGCGCTGCGGAGATACTCCTGGACGTCCTTCTGGTGCGGGTTCAGCAGCGCGATCGCCTTTGTGGGCCGTTCGCCGCGCAGCACGCGGGAGTCGAGCCCCGCGGCCACCATGAATTCCCGGCTCTGCTGGAGGGCCTGCTCGACCTGGGCGGCGTCCATCCAGCCGGTCGCCTTGGCCTCCGGTACCGCGATCCCGGCTGCTCCGTCGGCCCAGCGAGCGGCGGGCGAACCTCGGAAAGGTTCGGCCAGGGTGGGGCGGAGAGCGGGCTCCGCGCCGGGCGCCTGCCGCGGGCTTTGGGACTCCGCGGCCAACGGTTTCCCGTCCTGCCCGCCCTCGTCGCCGAGCCAGCCGACGAGCTGCTGCGGGAAGAGCGCCACGGCCAGGAGAGCCACGGCCGCCAGTCCCGCCACGTACCAACCTGTCTTACGCCGGGGCCGTCCCGGCGAGTACGAACGCCACCCCTCCGGCTGCCCGGGACGCTCCCGCAGCCGTCGCCCCACCTCACGGGCGCGCGCCGACGGCTCCACGGGAGCCCCGGGCGCCCCTGCCACCGACTCGCGGAGGAACCGTTCCCACTCCTCGTCGGACACGGACGAACCGCCCTGTCCCCCAGCCCCGCTCACAACGCACTCCCGTTTTCGCTCGATCGCTCGGCATCTGATGGCGCGAGCCGCAGATCGCCTGATCAGCGGCTCGGCTGCGCGCCGAACCATCCACCACAATGGACGCATGATCGCATAAGCAGGGGGCTGGGCCGACGACAGCCGCCGGACACCGGTGACGGCAGTCGTTCGTCTTCGCACGCGATCCGCCGATCCACGACCGTACTGTCGATGTTCAGTGCGATGCGGCGAAGGTCAGGCGCTCGGGTACGCAACGCCGGACGGCGAGCTGCCTGCGTACGCCATCGCCGCGAGTTTCCTCGCCGCGCACAACTGCGGACTGCGCACCTGGCCGCGTTCGGGAGCCGGCGAAAATGCCGCGTCCTTCGAGGACCGCTCGCTTGACCTCATGCACCGCACCTGGGGTGAGATGGGTGAGACGCTCGTGGTCGTGGCTAGGGTCTCAGTCGCCAGGGGCCACCGGCTCGGGAGCGGCGTCGAGCGCATCGAGCACTGCGTCGCCGTGCGCCCTCGCCCACTCGGTCAGCACGTGGATCGGATCGATCAGCGTCGCCCCGAGCGCAGTCAGCTCGTACTCGACGCGGGGCGGCGCCTCGGCGTAAACGTGACGGCGGATGAGCCCATGCGCCTCAAGCCGTCGGAGCGTCTGGGTGAGCACCTTGCGTGAGATGCCGCCGATCAGCTCGATCAGCCGGCCATGGCGCACCGGGCCCTTGCTGAGGCCGTAGAGCACGACCACCGTCCACTTGTCGGCGATCAACTCAACCGCCAGACGCGCTGGACAGTCGGCCAGAAAGGGATCACCGGGACCGAAACCGCTCATGGCGCCAAAGGTACCTGGCGGTTCCTGTCGGATACATAGCCTGGTTTCTCCTCCCTTTTCGAAGCCAGGAGAGTCATGCGAGTCATTACCCAGCAGACCCTCGGCGGTCCCGAGGTGCTCACCATCGTGGACGCGCCCGAGCCCCAGCCCCTGCCCACCGAGGTTCTCGTCCGCGTCAAGGCGATCGGGTTGAACCCGCTGGAGGCGCGCCTGCGCGCCGGTGAGTTCCCACTCATCGGCCGGCCGCCATTCGTACTCGGCTGGGACATCAGCGGCGTGGTCGGCGAGGCGCCGCAGACGTGGCGGTTCAGGCCCGGCGACGAAGTGTTCGGGATGCCGCTGTTCCCGCGAGCGGCAGGCGCGTACGCCGAGGTCGTGTCGGCTCCGGCGTTGCACCTCGTACGCAAGCCGACGTCACTTTCGCACGTC
Organism: Streptomyces chrestomyceticus JCM 4735; assembly: GCF_003865135.1. NCBI lineage: Bacteria > Bacillati > Actinomycetota > Actinomycetes > Kitasatosporales > Streptomycetaceae > Streptomyces > Streptomyces chrestomyceticus. The sequence continues at coordinate 153,687 of NZ_BHZC01000001.1, forward strand.
GAGGCGGCGGCGCTGCCGATCGTCGGGCTGACGGCGTGGCAAGGCCTCGTCGACCTCGCCGGCGTGACCGAGGGCGACCGCGTCTTGGTCCACGGCGGTGGCGGCGGGGTCGGCCACGTTGCGATCCAGACAGCAAAAGCGCGCGGCGCGCATGTGGTGGCGACTGCCAGCGGGAGCAAACGGGAGTTCGTCGAGGGGTGTGGCGCCGACGAGGTGATCGACTACACGGCGGTGGACTTCACCGAGGCGGTCCACGACATCGATGTCGTGCTCGACACGATCGGCGGTGACACCGCCGAGCGGTCGCTCGACGTGCTCCGCCCAGGCGGACACCTGGTGACGGCGGTTGTCGAGGAGGACGCGAAGCTCGCCGCCGAGTACGAGGCGGCCGGCATGCGCTTCAGCGGCATCGCGGTCGATCCTGATCCGGTCGCCCTGCGAGGTCTCGTCGGACTCGTCGAGCAAGGTCGGCTCCGGGTCCAGGTACAGGAGACGTTCCCTTTCGAGCGCGTCGCCGACGCGCACCGGCTGCTCGACGGTGGTCACCTCCAAGGCAAGCTCGTGCTCACCGTCTGATCTCGTCGTGGGGCCTCGCGTGAGTGAGGTGCCACTCAGGTCGGTTCGGTGGTGGTGCTGGAGGTGAAGGGGGTACTGGCTGCGGCGCGGCGGTGCATGTGGCCCCGGCCGGCCTGGGCGACTTCCTCGTTGCCGATGCATCTGAGGAGGCCCTGACGGTGGTCCTCAGCACCGTACGACGAGCGGGGTGGCTGCGCGAAGCTTTCGGCGCAGAGCGCCGCGAGCGCCTGGAGGAGATACAGCGTGTGTACGGTCCGGGCAGCGCGCAAGCCTCGCACGGCCGGTACTTGGTCGTGGGCCAGAAGCCGGTGAGCAGCCGGGAACAGGTAGCGGGGCCGGACAGGGGTTTCCTCGTCTTGCTCCGCTGTCCTCAGGCGCCAGTCCGCGAGTACCTCGCACGCCGATTCCCGCACCCGCGCTCCCATAGCCGGTATGGCCCGGTTCCGCCTCGTTGCGGGGATGCAAGTCCTGCACCACTGCAGGCCCCGACCCCTGGCGCGGAAGGGTGCAGGGTGACGATTCCAACGGGCGAGCCTCCCCTGTCAGCTCAGGGCTCCCCCGCCATTCGATGCGCGGCCTCTACAACTCGAAGTCCAAGTGGATCACGTCGTTGATCTGTACTTCCTGCAGGGAGCCGGCGCGGCGGCCGTCATCCTGGAAGTACACCTCCTTGAGGGCTTCGGCAGTCAGCTCGCGCAGTCGGTCGTCGCCGGCGCCCTGCTGCTGGGCGTCGAAGAGGCGGGCGGCGTGTTGGGGCGGCAGTGCGACGGTGAGGTGGCGGATGCGGTCCTGGTCCGTCGTTCCGATCGGCGCGGTGTAGCCGAGGCGGGCGTGGACGTCGACGACGATGCCGTCCGTCGTCGCCGCCTTCTGTCGTGCCTTGGCCCGGATCTGTGGCTGCCATCGGGACTTCACCTCACGCTCCAGGCGCGCGGCGAGGTTAGGGCGGGGTTTTCTGATCTGGTCCTTGACGTACCGCTCCACGGTGCGCTGGGAGATCCGCAGCATTCGGGCGACCGCCTTGGTACCCCCCAACTGCCTGACCAGGTACCGCATTTGCGCGCCGGCCGACTTCGGCGCCGGGCGGGTGAAGGCTTTCTGCACCGCGGCGTCCAGGCCGTCTCCGAACAGGCTCATCGCCCTCCCCTACTCCCCATGGTCGACGTCGGTGACGGTGCCGTCCTTGATGTACCGGGCGAGGTTGAGCGCCGGGGCGTCGAACTGTTCCCGTACGCCCTCGCCCCACAGCGTGCTCTGGGTGCCCTCATGCTTGACCAGGCCAGGGTTGACTCCGAGCTTGAAGCCGCCAGGCAGCGGCTTGCCCTCCCGGTACGGCAGGAAGTCCAGCGGGCCGGTGCCGTCGACCGCGTACACGACACAGTCGGAGAGGATCGCGACCGGGTACTGGCCCGTGAACGCCGCGTGCTTGACGAGTTTGCGGTGCAGGTTGATCCGTGTACGGGAGATGACGGCCGCGCGGATGTCGGGACGCCAGGTCGGCCGGGCGAGGGCGCGCCACGGCTCGCCGGGGCGCCAGCCCTCGCCGCGCGGGCGCTCGCGCAGCTTGCCGAGGCCGCCCTTGACCGTCGCCTTGATCGCGGACGCCACGATCGCCATCTGCGGGTCGCGGCTGCGGTAGCCGTCCATCGCCGCCAGGAAGTCGGCCGGCGCCAGGTTCTGGTCGACGCCGAGGTCGGCCATGGTGGCGAGGTAGGCATCGCGCAGCCGGGTGTACCATCTGTCCAGGTAGCGGCCGCTCTCGTACCGTACGTACGCCTCGATGGGGCGCACGTCGTAGCCGAGTTCCACCGCGTAGGCGACGGTCGGCGTCGCGTACCAGGCCGGGCCCTCGGGGCGCTCGCCCTTCGGCGTGAACGGGCTGGGCAGCAGGTCACCGTCAAGCTGCGCCCACGTGTCCTTGGCGACCTTCACCCGGGACAGGTCGATGTGCGACAGGTCGACCAGCCACGAACCAGGCAGCTTCGCATCGAACACGGGGTTCTTGACGTGGGTCGGAGCGCCGAGGCCGACGATCAGGCCGTTGGCTCCGGCAGCGAACGCCATGTTGACGTCCAGGCCCACGAGGCTGCGACGCAGGCACTCGGCGTCAGTCATCGGCCGCGCCCAGTCGTACGCCTCCTCGAACAGCTTCTCCGCCGGGCCGCGGACGTGGAAGCGCGGCAGGTCCTTGAGCAGGGGGTGACCGTCCGGCGCTTCGCATGGCGCGCAGTCCACCGGTTCCGTGCCCAGCGAGCCGGGGTTGTACTCGGAATGCCGCTTGCCGTCGGCATCCGGCTCGGAGGCGCGGGTCGGCGGGTGCAACGCGGTCATCAGCTCCAGACCCGTGACTGCGGTGGAGCCGCGCGGGGTCATCACCCGGGAGGCGTACGTGCCCAGCAGGCGCGCGAGTTCCGCCGGCGCAAGCTGCCCGGCAGGGCCCCAGTGGCGGGTGTCGAGGGCGTTCCAGGACGGGATGCACACCTGCACGCAGGCACGCTCCGAGCCTTGCGCCGGGCGGTAGATGCGCGCCCACGGCCCGAACCCGCGCTTGGTCAACTGCCACTGCGCGCGAGCCAGTTGCTTGATGACCTTGTGGCTCTCCGGGATCCGACCGGCCACCCGCCCCTCCTCGGAAAGGGTTACGGGCAGGCCGTAACGCTCCAGTGCGGCCTCGGTGAGCACGAGCAGCGGATCAGCCGGCTTGCCCGGGCCGGACAGCTTCGGCTGCCCGAGCCTGGCTTCCTTGAGGGTCCAGTCCACCAGGGCCGGGAGAGACTTGGCAGGCACGTCCAGGACCAGGCCACCGGTGCAGTACGCCAGCACCTTCCCGTCCTCGACGTCGACGACCGCGAGCGGCCCGTTCTCGAAACGTGGGTCGGCGCCATCTGCCGGGGGGTTGGCCGCAGCCGCTTTCTTCGCGACCGGTCGGCGTGAGGTCGAGGACGACTTGGCAGTACGGGCCAGGCGCGGCGCGGCCGCCAGAGGGGCGGCGGCGGGAGTGGGGCTGTTCCGGGGGGCCTTGGATGCCGCGACGTCCGCAGTCTCGGGCGCCGGTCCCGTGTCCGAGGTCCGCGCTTCCGTCGAGGCGGATGGACCGGTGCCGGTGTCCGGCACCGCAGCGTCCTGGAGCGGGGCGGTCGCGTCAGCCGGGGCGACCGTGTCAGCCGTGTCGGCCGGGGCCGGGTAGAGCTCCGCGAGCCTGTCGAGCAGTCGGGCGTACGCCTCGCGTTCCGGGCCGCGCGGCTCGGTCGGCTTCTTGGCCGACTCCCAGGCCGACACCGTCGCCCGCCGCACCTTCAGCGCGCCGGCCACGTCGTCCAACGTCAGGCCGTGGGCTTGGCGCAACCGCTTGCGCTCCTCCGCCGACGGCAGCGGAGCGCGGGACGCCACCAGCGCGTCGACCGCATCGAACAACTCGGACATGGGACACCTCCTGATCGACACCCTATCCGACGAAGCGTACGGGTCGCGTTCATTTACCGTACGGATGGCGTACGGAGTGCGTACGGGTAGCTGGAGTGAGCCCTGCGGCGTATTCGGCGGGGCTGCTGGAGAGAACGAGTGCCTTCCCCGGAGGGCAGGGCCCGATTGATCACATCCGGGACGGCAGGTCGCTGGTGAGGGGCCCGGCGCTCGCTGCTCGACGAGGCTGAGCATGAGGCGTACCAGCAGCATGGTCCTGCCTGCGCGGGGATCACCGAGCGGAACCAGGCGGCCGCCGGCATCCGGCTGAGTACCTCGATGAGTGCATTGCCGCTTACAGCCAGTTCCTGTGGGCCCCTGCCCAGGGATCAAGATCGGCCCGCCACGAAACGACATACGGATCGTTCAGCCGACGCGTCCCCCCTCCTTCTCACCCCGCACGCGACGCCTGACGGCGTTGGGGTTGTGGAGCCGGACGCAGGCCAAGCTTGAGTTCAAGCGCGTCGAGCGCGGCGGATCAGCCAGGACACGACGAAATACAGTGCGGTGACAACCGCCCAGGCCGCCAGAAACTGGAGCGCGAGACGCCTCTCCCCCTCACTCCAGACAATGGCGGTCACGCCCGGACCACCGACCCACCACAAAAACACGAGTATTCCGAAGAGTGCCGCAGCCAGTTCACCGAGACCCTCCTTGACCCAGCTCAGCACGTTCGGCACTCCTCGGGATGAGACGCATGGGCGATCAACGTCTTAGCTTAGCCAGAGTATTTGCGCCCCCCACCGGCGGACCAGGCTCGTGAGGTACCCGCCCGTTGTCCACCGTCGCCGCCTGGTGGAGCTGACGGTGACCAAGCCAGGGGGCAGTCGTTCACCCTCCGATAGGGCGCGTGTCGAAGCCAGTCGCGAGCATGGGGTGTTGTCAGGTCGCTGAGCCACATTGCCCTCTCCTCCGGCCGTTCGACAGTCATCGGCCTCCAGGGGTCCGTAACCTGCATCCGCGCCTTCCGCTCGGCAGCGGTCGCCCCCGAGCTCGACCAGGTGCTGCACCGCTCCGCCCTCACCATGGTCTGTCGCGCGTCTGGTCGGCCTTGACCGGGCCGTCCCACCTTCGTCCCGTTCAGCCACCAGAATGCGCCGTTCTGCATCAAAGGTTCTGTTCCGTCCGGGTCACGACCGCAGGCATGGCGATTCCGGGCAGGCAGCAGTCGAGGAACGTGCGCATCTGCGCCTGGGCCGTACCGGGGGTGCGGTGGCCGGCCATTCCGGCCCATGCGCTGATCAGCAGCTCGGCGACGGCCTCGGGTTGTACGTGTGCCTGGAGCTCGCCTTCCCTCTCGGCGGCGTGCAGCGGTCGGGCGACCGTAGCTCGCCAGGCGGGCCAGGGTGAAGGCCAGCCGTCGTGGTTGTCGGCGAGTGCGGCCAGGTACGGTGCGGCCCGGACTTTCGGGTCGGTGTCGAGGCGCTGGGCCATCAGTAGCGTGAGGTCGCTCCAGTACTGCAGGGCCGGGCCGCGGCGCGGGGGCAGACCTTCCAGGAGGTCGAGGCCGAGCAGCGCGTGGGCGATGCCTTCTTTGCTGCGGAAGTGGAAGTACACCGCTCCCGCGGCGACGCCCGCCCGCGCGGTGATCTGCGAAATGGACGCTCCGCCGTAGCCGCGCTCGATGATGACCTCGGCGGCTGTGGTCAGGATGGTGTGCCGTGTGGTGACTGCCCGGTCCTGCACGATGTCCCCCGTCCTAGCGAATACTTCACTTTAGTTGAACAGTGGAGCACCCCGGGACGGGGAAGCGCGAATCCATGCCCGTACCCGCCGTCATGAGCCAGCATGATTCTGGCCGCTCGCCTGCCACTGCCATTGTGTCGAGACGGCTCCACCGGTTCCAAACCCAGGCAGCGCGCTATGGGTTTTGTAGGCATTCCGCGCAGATGTTGCTTCTTCGTCGACCTTGCCGCGAGTTCAAGGCATGGGCGACCCATGGGTTGTAGTTGTCGATGACCTTGTTCGTGACATCGAGCAGCACGTGGTCGAAGTGCGTGGGCGGCGCCGCGTGGACCCGGGGTGCGGCCTGCGCCAAGGTGGCGAGGGCGCCGAGCGGGCCCGCGGCAGTGGCGCCGACGACGAGTGAACCGCCGATCGGACGGCGTCTGGTGATACGGGTGTCGCCCACCGTGGTTGGAAGGGTAGGCGGGGCGAGGGTGGGCGGCGCGGCCCACTCGGGATGTGAAATCGCCGCTGACTACCTCTCACGATCCATGTCAGCGAGTCCAGTCCCGACGCGCGCTCCAGCGGTCCCAGCGTCTTGTGCGCACCCCGTGTCACCACGACCCTGGTGCGGTGGCCCGCCTTCGCATGCCTCACACGGTGCCAGAAGCGCGGCCGGGCCGTGCCCGCCGAACGAGAGGACGGTTCGCTCGTGTCATTACCAAACAGTCCCTATGTCGGCCCCTCGTTCTTGGCGGTGGCCAACCCCGGGTTCGAGCAGGGCAGGGAGGGGTGGGAGTGGGGTGACGGCACCGGTGTCGCCACCGGCCACCCGCATACCGGGCGCTCCCACGCCCACCTGGACGCCGGACGGGGGCGGCAGGTGAGGCAGGTGGTGACCGCGGCCGGGAAGGGCATGTACGACGTGTCCGCGTGGATCGCCGCGGGCGGGCCGCGTAGCGCGTTTCTCGTGCGGGTCAACGGCGCGCCGGCCGGTCAAGTCGACGTCGCGGAGCGCTCCTTCTACTCACGCCACACCGTTTCACGGGTCGCCCTGAGGGAGGGGGACCGGATGGAGATCGTGTTCACTTCCGGTGACGGTGACGCCTGGGTCGACGTCGACGACGTCATGCTGTCCCCCGCGGCTCCGGCCGATCCTCGGGTCACTTCCTCGGATCCCGTGCTGGTGGAGATGTTCGAGTGGGCCAAGCGCAAGGCCAACAGTTGGGTTCATGTGGCCGGTACCGTCGGGCCTCTCAACGTGGACGAGAGGCACCCCGGCGGGACCGGGTCCGCAGCCTATGCGCCGTCGTACTGGGCCGGCTACGCGCACCGGAGCGGCTACTACGCGCGCGACACCGCGCACCAGGTTGTCGGAGCCCAGATCCTGGGGCTGAGCGAAGAGAACAAGACCATGCTGGGGTCTTTCGCTGCCTCGGCGGTCGCCGCACACGCGTACTACCCCGTGTGGTCGTTCAACTTCGACGCCCGGACGTATCTGAGCATCGACTACCGCGGCGTCGACTCGTTCGTACGCGAGGTACCGGCGCCCTTCGAACTGGTGGAAAAGGCGGAACAGGCCTACCGGTGGAGCGGCGACGCCTTCTATGTCGACGATGCCATGTGGGACTTCTGCCGTCATGCCACCACGGAATTCGTCGAGGAGCACGACCGGCTCAAACCCAACGGCGTCGCCGAGGGTACGGGGCAAGGCATTTTCGAAGGGTCGGCCAGCTACAACGAGAGCGGCGGCGAGCAACTGGTGGAGGCCGGCGACGCGTTCGCCTCGCAGTATCGGGCCTACCTGGCCGCCTCTGCCCTCGCTTCGGCCCGCGGTGAGGAGGAGCAGGCGGCCCGGTACGCCGGCCTGGCCGCGGAACTGCGCAGGTACTTCCATCATGGCTGGGTCGCGAACCAGGGAGCCGCGATGACACGTGCCTACTCCCTCTCCGGTGACCCATTGTCCGGATGGGGCAGGGAGAACAGCTGGTTCATGCCCATGAAGCGCCTGCTGCTGCCCGGACCGCGTAACGACGCCTACCTCGACTACATCGACGAGATGGCCGAAGGTGTGGGTAAGCCGGTGAACATCGAGGCCATCACGTACCTGCCCGACACCTTCTTCGCCAACGACCGCGACCGGCAGGCGTGGAAGTGGATGCGTTATGTCTACGATCACCGCAACGACCGGCACCCCGTTGCCGCGCAGGGAATCAACGGTGACTACCCGGAGGTCGCGTTCACCCTCGTCTCACAGACCGTCGAGGGGCTGATGGGTTTCCGCCCGGACGCCCCGCGCAGCAGGGTGACCACCCGCTCGCACCTGCCCCGTGGCGTCGACTGGGTACGGATCGACCGGGTCCCCGTCGGCGATGCCTACTTCGACGTGCGGCACGACGGCACCCATCGGTCCACGCTCACCAACGGCACGTCAAGGGTGTATGCATGGCAAGCGCGCTTCCCTGGTGACCATCACGCCGTCAGGACCGACGGCAGGCCGTACGAGATCGAGCGGAGGACCATTCACGGGAAGGTGCATACCTGCGTGAACGTCTGGGTGCCGCCGGGCGAGACCGCGGTCGTCGACATCGTCCGTGCATGACCCGCTCACCTCCAGGCGTGGTGGCGCGGCCCGCCAGTCCCGTGGGGGTGCCGGGCCTGGGGCCTTCACGCCGAATCCACCGAGTTACCGGGTCACCGGGTGAAGGCCCCCACCGTGGTCGATGGGTGGTCAGGAGGGCTCAGAGGCCATCCTGATCGCTCAGACCGAGTACTGGCCGCGCCCCGGGCGCTTCAGCTGTCCTGCCTTGACGGCGCGTTCCAGGGTGTTGCGCAGCGATTCGCGCTGGCCGGGGGTGTCTTCCCGGCCCAGCGCGGTGTTGATCTCGGCGGGGCGCATCGCGGCTCCGTGCTTCTGCAGGACGTTGAGAGCCGCGGTCAGAAGCGGCGAAGCCACCTTCGCGGACTCCTCGGTTGCCGGGGCAGCCGCTCGCGAACCGGCCGGGGCCTTCTTCTTGGCCGCCGGCTTGGACGTCCTCGGCTTCTTCGCAGCTTCCTCGGCCTTGTCCGTGGCCGACTTCTTCGCGGCTTCCCCGGCCTTGGCCGTGGCCGGCTTCTTCTCAGCTCCCCCAGCCTTGTCAGCGGCCGGCTTCTTGCCGGCAGCGGTGGCCCGGGGAGCCTTTCCGGCAGCCTTCTTGGCGGGGGTGCGGGGCTGAGGCACCGTGGCGGCGGCTTCGTCGGCCGGAGCAGGCGCCTCGGACTGTGCCTGCGAGTCCTTCTCGGGCGTGTCGCCGGCCGGTTCCGGTTCCGGCTGCTTGCCGCCCACCAATGTCGTGGCGGGACCGGGCGGGATGGTGCCAGTCAGTACCCGCAGGTGCTGGAGGGCCTGCCGCGCCGCTGACAGGCGCTGCTCGGCCTCCTGGAGTTCCTTGCGCAGCGACTCCTCACGTGCGGACAGTTCCGGCAACTGGCGTTCGAGGTCGTTGATGGCCTGCTGGAGGGCGGATGTTTCGACGCTAGAAGTCACCTGGTGTCCTTCGGTCGGTGCCTGACAGTGATCCAGTCACCGTACGCGTCTTCCGCACCGTTGGGATCCCACCGTGCGCAATGTCGGATCTCGACGGCCTCTGTTCTTGAGCTCGGGAAGGAGGGTTGTCCCCGGCTCGTGGTGCCGGAACGTACGTGTCTGCCGGGTACGTGAAAAGCCCCGTTGAGCGTTTGCTACAGGTTGACGCCGCCGGTGACGTCGACCTTTGCGCCGGTGATCCAGCGGGCATCGTCGGACGCCAGAAAGGCGACCGCGTCGGCGATGTCCGGGACCTGGCCGATCCGGCCGAGGGCAGTACGGCTGATATTGCGCTCCAGGGTCGCCGGGTCGGACAGCGCATCGGCAGTCATGTCAGTGCGGGTGAATCCGACCACGACGGAGTTGACGGTGATGCCTCGGGGGCCGAGATGCTTGGCCAGGGTGTGGCTGAACACGTCGAGTGCGCCCTTGGTGAGCGGGTAGCCGATGCCGTGATCCGAGGCGAGACGGGTGGAGACGGAGGAGATGTTGACGATCCGGCCGCCGTCGCGCAATCGTGGCAGCAGGCGCTGAGTGAGGAAGAACGGTGCCTTGACGTTGACGGCGACCATCTGGTCGAACTCCTCGGGAGTGAGCACCTCGATCGGCCGCCCCATGAAGTTGAGTCCCGCGTTGTGCACCAGGATGTCGAGCATCGATTCCCCGTGTGCGCGCAGTCCGCTCTCCAGCCCGGTCACGAGTGTGTCCACGTCGCCGGGAACGCCCAGCTCGGCGCCTACGGTGAAGGCCCGGCCGCCGGCCTCGGCGATGGACGCGGCGGTTTCCTCGGCCGTCGTCCGGTTGCTGCCGTAGTGCACGGCGACCAAAGCGCCGTCCCGGGCCAGGCGTTCGGCGATGCCTCGTCCGATGCCCCGGCTGCTGCCGGTGACCAGTGCGACCTTTCCGCTGAGATGTGTCACATGCGCTCCTCGATCGATCGTGGTGATCAGGAACCCCTTGGTCGTATCGCGGATGTGACCCAGGGAGTCGGGCTCGGCATTGTCGTTCATGACATAGCCGCCGATGCGTAGTTGCGGCGCGACGAGTTCGATGACTTGGCGGGCGAACGAGGGCTCGGTCCCGAGCCGACCGTCGATCAGGGCGAAGTCGACCGGACCGCCGAGATCGCACAGGGTGGTGCGTGCATCACCTTCGCGGATGTCCACGGCGTTCTCGGCATGAGCGGATGTCCTCTCTGCACGGCGGGTGCCAAGGAGCCGCAGGGATGTCCCTAGGAATCCGGGTGCTTTCCGGACGTCTGGGCCGGGTGGTCAGTAAGGTCAGGCTAATCTGGCTGGCTGGCGGCAGGTGGCCAATCATGACCGTGAAACGGCCACGTTTCCCACTGCGGGAGGGGACTTGTGCACGCTGACCGCTCATCGGACGCTACGGCCGGCAGTCTCCCGCTGCCGGTCGTGACCCGCGCGCAGGTCGATCAGGGCACCCGGTTGGCCTACCACCGCCATCCGCATCACCTGATCGTGTGGGCGACGAGCGCGACCGTCACGGTGCGCACCGACGCCCGGGACCGGCTCGTGCCGCCGGCCCATGCGCTCTGGCTGCCCGCCGGCACACCGCACGCCTTGGACGTGCTCCAGCCCGGCAACTCCTGCACCGTCGCCGTCGACACCGTCCGCTGTCCGATCACCTGGTCGGAGCCCGTCGGCATCGTCGTCACTCCCCTGGTGCGTGAACTGATCGTCCACCTGGACCGCAACCCACATCCCGGCCCCACGCGGACCAGCGTCGAAGCACTCCTGCTCGACCTGCTCGAACCCACCGCCGGCACCCGCCTTCATGTGCCGCTGCCCACCGACCCCCGCATACGGACCATCGCCGATGCGCTGATCGCGAACCCGGCCGACCGGCGCGACCTCGCCGCCTGGGGCCACGAAGTCGGCGCGGGCGTGCGGACCCTCACCCGGCTGTTCTCGAACGAAACCGGAATGACGTTCGCCCGCTGGCGCACCCACGCCCGCATGCGCGCAGCCCTGACCCACCTCGCCCGAGGCGTCTCCGTCGGAGCTACCGCCCGTGCAGTCGGGTACCGCAAACCCGGCGCATTCAGCGATGCGTTCGCCCGTGTGACCGGTCAGGCCCCAAGCGCGTGGCTGCCGCTGGAGAGGGAGAATTGATGCCTGTCCGAGGGGCTTTCACCACACCTCTGCCAGGCGGTCACTGAGCTCCGGCGAGGCGGCGCTGTTCGAGATAGATGCCGGTGAAGACCGCGACCTTGGCCCGCAGGACCCAGGGGTCGAAGGGCTTGCCGATGTAGTCGACGGCGTAGCCCCGTGCGGAGTGTTCGGGGTCGGTGCCCATGGCGGTGAGGAAGATGATGGGCACGTCGCGGGTGCGGGGACGTCGTTTGATGTGGGCGGCGGTCTCGTAACCGTCCATGTCCGGCATCTGGACATCCATGATGATCACGGCGAAGTCGTCCTGGTCGAGGAGGGCTTTGAGCGCTTCGCGGCCGGAGGAGGCGACGACCAGTTCCTGGTCGAGGGTGGACAGGACCGCCGTCATGGCCAGCAGATTGTCCGGCTGGTCGTCGACGACGAGGACCTTGGGCATGGCCTGCGGGGCCGCGGGGGTCATCGCGGCGACGGCCTGGACCTGTTCGACCGCCTCCAGTTGCCGTTCCAGCAGGGTGCAGCGCTGTTCGGCGTCGTCCCGGCGCTGCTGCGCCTCGCCGAGCTGGGCTGACAGGCGGGTGACCTCGTCCTGCAACTGATCACGTTCACGCAGCAGGTCGGTGACGTCCGGGCTGGCCGCGGCCAGGCGTTCGGCCCGTTCTCGTTCCGCGTTCCACTCCGCCTCCAACTGGTGCAGGCGCACCTCCAGGTCGGCGATCCGGTGTTTACGGTCCAGCAACGCGTCGTCCAGCGCGTCGCCGCGGGCGGTGGAACGGCGGGAGACGCGGTCGGCCTCGGCGAGCTGCTGCTCAAGCACTTCCACGGCGTGGCGGGGCGAAGCGCTGGTCTCGACGGCTGCCCGGTGCAGACGGCGCACCAGGTCGATGGCCTCCGGGGTGGCGGCCATGCCGCGGTGTTCGGCGACGTCGGTGAACAGGTCCATCACCACCTCCCACGGCGGGACGCGGGTGCCGTTGAGGTAACGGGAGAACGTGCCGGCATCACGTACGCGGCGGGCCGCGTAGCGGCGGACCGAGACACCCATGCTCTCGAACAGCTCCCGCAGCGCCATGGCCAGCGCACGCGACTCCGGTGTCAGTCCCTCGGCGAGGGGACGCAGCTCACCCACGGGCACTCCCGCCCTTCGCACGTGCCTCGCGCACGGCCGGCCTGCCGCGGACGGTGTCCGGGGCGATCACCTGGTTGACCACCGGCACCGCCCCACCAGCAGCGGCGAGACCGGCGAGCACCCCGCCCACCGTCCCGTTGCCCGCCGACACAGACAGCAGGCCGACGCACACACCGGCCAGCGCCGACAGCAACAACACCAGCGCCGCCCTCACCGACACAAGCGAACGATCCATCGAACCTGCCCTCCCTCTCCCCTGCCGGACACCGGCTGGGACAGCGCGCCCCGGTTGGGCCCGCTGTGCGATGAGCCACACCATGGCGTCAGGCGGATCCGTTGCGCCAGGTAATCGAAGAACCGGCAACATTCCAGTGCTGTTGCCGCCTGCGCCGGAGCGTCCGCAACACTCGGAAGCGCAGGTCATGCCTGGTGCGGTGGGCGGTGTTGCGGCAACACGGCGGCCGACGGTGCCGGGCGGCGCTTCGGGGCACCGAATGCGCCCGGCAGCGCTTCGGGCACTGAATGCGCCGGACGGCGCTGCGGGTTTGCGGGCACTGCGGGCGCCGTAGCGGCAGGCCCGGCGGTCAGATCCGCCAGGAGCGGATGCGGTCGGCCGCGTCGTAGCCGTCGACGTGACCGGCGTGGAGGTCACGGGCGAGGTCGATCAGCGCGCCGTACGGCGGGTCGATCCCCTCCCCCGCGGCGTCCATGTACGACACGGCGACCGCGGCACCGTACAGGGCGTTGCGGGCCGGGAGGGGACGCAGCCGGATGATGGTGTGCATGAGGGCGGCCGCGCGCCAGGCATTGTCGACGGCGACGCCGACCTGCGGGGTGTTGACGCGATGACGCGCGACCGCCGCCACGAGGCTGGAGAAGTCGTGGACCGAGGGGTGCTTGGGCAACACCTCCGCCTGGCGTTCGAGCAGCCAGCGGAGGTCGATGTGCAGCTCCACCTCAGGCCGCCCGGCCCGGAGAATCACCGGCGTCCAGGCCGGCGGGGGCGTCGTCCGGGAAGGCCGCGTCGAAGGCGTCGGCGTTCTGGGCGACGAACCGCCGGAAGAGATCCGCGGCACTTTCGAGGCGGGGGTCGCGGACCGCGTTGCGCGCGGCCTCGGTGATCAGCGCGGTCACCGTGGTGCCCTCGGCCTCCGCCCGCTCCTGCAACTGGGCGTGCAGTTCTTCGGGGACCCGGATGGTCACTGGCTTCGACATACCCCGACCGTACAGCAGGGCGTACAGCATGGGAGCGGAACCAGGGAACCGAGGGGACTCACCGTGTCGGCTCCGCGAGCCGCACAGGCTTGGCGCTGTTCAGGCATTCGGGCGGAGGCTGCGCACTAGGCTTCTCCGTGTGCTCGGTCGTCAGGACAGGATCTCGACGTACCCGTCGGTTCCGTGCACGCGGATCCGCTGCCCGTCCCTGATCAGCCGGGTGGCCTGCGCCACCCCCACGACGGCCGGCAAGCCGTACTCCCTGGCGATCACCGCGCCGTGGGTCATGAGGCCGCCGACCTCCGTCACCAGGCCCGCGATACCGACGAACAGCGGCGACCAACTGGGGTCGGTGAAGGCCGTGACCAGGATGTCGCCTGCTTCGAGGTCGGCGTCCGCCATGTCGAGGACGACGCGGGCCCGCCCCTCGACGGTCCCGGCGGAGACCGGGAGGCCGGTCAGGGCGCCGGCCGGCACGTCGTCACGCCGGTACGACCCGTTGACGGCCTCACCGTCCGAGGTGAGCACCCTGGGCGGTGTGAGTGCCTGGTACGACCGGAACGCTTCCTTGCGCTCCCGGATGAGCTGGTCGTCCACCTGGTGCGAGCGCACGGCCTCGTGGAACTCCTGGAACGTGAGGTAGAAGACGTCCTCCCGCTCGGCCAGCACCCCGGCCCGCACCAGGCGCTCCGCCTCCCCCACCAGGGCCTGCTTGTAGACGAAGTAGCGGCTGATGATGCCGTACTTCGGGTACTCGCGGTACCCGATGAAGGTGCGGACCCGGTCGATCATCCGCTTGGTCTCGTCGGCCTTCCGGTCCCCGTCCGGCAGGGCCCGCAGGCGTGACAGTACGTCCTGTTCCTTCTTCAGCGCCTTCTGCCGTCCTTCCTCGAAACGGCGCTCGGCGGCGCCCGGTTCGAAGTTCCTGACGTTGTCGAGGATCACGGGGACGAGTGTGGTGGGGCGCTCGCGCCAGCGCGGCCTGGTGATGTCGATCTCGCCGACGCAGCGCATGCCGTACCGGTCGAGGTAGTCCTCGATGGCGTCGCGCGCTTCGGGTCCGCCCGTGAGCTTCGCCAGCTCGTCCAGGAAGCCCTCGTGACAGACATCCTCATGCCGGGCACCTTCATGCCGGACGCCGTCATGCCGGGCGCCCCCGCCCCGGGTATCCCCGCTCCGGACAGCCTCGTCCCTGGTCCCGCCCTCCTGTACTCCCTGCAGGAACGTCACCACCTCCGGATACGGGCGGATCGCGTCCGCGACGTCGAGCAGCGCCAGTCCCATCTCCGACGTGATGTTGTCGGGGGCGGACAGCGTCAGCGTGTCAGCCACGTTCTTCTCGCCCAGCCACTCGTACAGCTTGTCGTTGAGCCACCACGTGGCCTCCATCCCCGCCATGATCACCTGCATGCTCACGGGGTCGCCGAGAACTCGCTTGTGCTCCTCGAACGCCTCCAGCAGGAAGTCGAAGAGCGCCGGCCCGGTCTTCGACCGGATGTCGCGTTCCAGGGCGGCGACGGATGCCTGGCTGCGCTCGATCAGCTCGGTGACGACGGCCGGATCGGTGGCGATCGGGGCGGGCGCACCGCCGACCGGCGGCTTGCCGGGGGCCGGGTCCGGGAGCGACGGGACGAAACCGTCGCGGTCGAGCACGGTCTCCAAGGCATCCCTGGTCAGCGGGTCGCCCTTGCCGATGAGGTCCAGGAGCCCGGCGCGGCTCCCGGGCGAGGCCAGGCGCCGGGTGACGTCGACGAACAGCCTCCCGCCGGCCGTGTGCATCGGCGCCATGGCCGTCAACTGCCACGTGGAGAGTCCCAGGGGCTTCATGGCGTCCGTCATCATCTGCTGATGCCCGACGGAGACGTAGACGTGATTTTCCGCGTCGTCCGCCTCCGGAACGGGAAACAGCGTCGTGACCGGCCGACTCTGCACGATCTGGAAGCCGTCGTCGGCCAGACACCATTCGATGTCCTGCGGGCGGCCGAAGTGCGCCTCGATCCGCCGCCCGAGCTGGACGAGCCGTACGACCTGCGCATCCGTCAGCGCGGGCTCTTCCTGCCGCTGCGCCTCGACCGCCACTTCCCGCGTGCCGCCGTCCGCCAGGGCCTGAACGGCACGCTCCTTGGCGGCGATCTCCTTGGCGACGACCTCGCCGTCCCGCACCTTGAAGACGTCCGGGTTCACCAGGCCGGAGACCAGCGCCTCGCCGAGGCCGAAGCCGGCGTCCACGGTGGCGACCTTCCGGTTGCCGGTGACGGGATCGGCCGTGAACAGGATGCCGGACGCCTGCGGGAAGACCATCTGCTGCACGACCACAGCCATGTGGACCGTACGGTGGTCGATGCCGTTCCGACGGCGGTAGGTCACGGCCCGCTCGGTGAACAGTGAGGCCCAGCACCGGCTGACGTGCTGGAGGACCGCCGTCGGGCCCACCACGTTCAGGTACGTGTCCTGCTGGCCGGCAAAAGAGGCCGTCGGCAGGTCCTCCGCCGTCGCGCTGGACCGGACGGCGCAGGCGGCCTGCTCGCCGAGCCGGGCGAGCGCGCGGGTGATCGCCGCCACGAGATCGTCCGGGACGGCGATCTCTTCGATGGTCCGGCGGATCTGCGCACTGAGCGTACGGATCGCCTCCCGGTCGTCCGGGGCCACGCGCGACAGCAGATCGAGCCGCTCATCGAGCGCCGGCGCTGCCGCCATGACCCGCCGGAAGGCGTCCGTCGTCACACAGAAGCCCGCCGGGACGCGGATGCCGTCGATGCGCGACAGCACGCCCAGGTGCGCGGCCTTGCCGCCCACGACCGCGACCTGCGTCTCGTCGATCTCTTTCAGGTCCCACACGTACCGCTCGGTCATCGCGATGCCTCCGGGGCAGTCGTGTTCCGTTGCGCTGCGCCGGCCGATCCACTCACCGGCCGCACCCCTGGTCCGACGTCACCGCGTCCCCCATACGTCGACAACACACGCACGTCGTGCCCCTCATTTCCGCAGGTTGTGGCTACGGCGGATGATTCTGCGCCATCCCCCGGGCCTTGCGGCAAGGCCCCTGGTGCGCTATATGTTAGGAGTGGCAAGGAGAGGGTTCTCCTTGCCTTTGCTTTTGCTCGCTGCCGGAACCGGCGCGGCGTGCCGGTCTGGACTCCTGCATGGCCGGTGCCCACCTCGCGGTCCATTTCCCACTGCCTGGCGGCGAGATTGCTGACGACCCGAGCGCTGATCGTCTACGTCGCGCGTCAACCAGTCGGCCCTGTACGGAAGTTGACCAGCTCGCTCCTCGTTGACGGCACCGTTCCGCAGACACTGGAGCCGCTGCGACGCCTCCGGGAACAGGCTGCGGACAGCCCTGCGGCCGGCGGGAACGCGCGAGGACGGCCCGTCACGTGTCTCCCGGCCCGGCTCATCCTCACAGCGTCACGTGGCTGAGGAAGGTGTCGCGGCTGGGGCATGTGGTGTGGGGGACGTAGAGCGCGTGGAGAGGTGCGTAGACCGGGGGTTCGAGGGCGAGGATGTGCGCTTTGCCGCCTGCGGCGGGGCCCGGTGCCGTAGTGACGAAGGCGATGCGGTGGGTGCCGATGACGGCGGTGACCGGGGGTGTGCCTTGGCGGTCGGTGCGTTCGATGCGGGGCTCGAAGCCCGCATGGCGGCAGTGGTCGACGAGGAGGTCGGTGTAGCCGGAGTGGCCGGGGGTGCCCCAGACCATGAAGGACTCGTCGGCGAGTTCGGGGAGGGTGACGGTGCTCCGGCCGGCGAGGGGGTGGTCGGAGGCGACGGCGATGTGCAGGCGCTGGTGGCCGAGGGTGGTGCGGGTCAGGCCGTGGGCCGGTGTGATGGCGCGGCACAGTCCGATGTCGAGGTCGTTCGCGAGGAGCGCGGCAGTCAGCTCGGAGGGGTAGCGCTGGTGGGGCTCGGGGGCGATGCCGGGGTGTGCGTCGGTCACGGGTGCGAGCAGAGTGACGAGTTCGTCGCCGGTGACGGCAGGGGTGTAGCCGATGCGCAGCGTCTCGCTCTCACCTCGTCCGATGCGCCGGGCGCGGCGCAGGGCGGAGCGCGCCATGCCGTTCAGAACGTGGGCGTCCTCAAGGAGGGCCGCTCCGGCGGGCAGTACGGTCACGCCGGCGCTGCCGCGCTCCAGCAGGGGCACGCCGACTTCGCGTTCGAGGACCCGGATGGAAGCGGACAGGGCCTGCTGGGACAGGTGCAGCCGGGCGGCGGCGCGAGTGAGGCTGCCTTCCTCGGCAACGGCGACCAGGTGTTCGAGCTTGTTCAGGTCCAGTCGCACGTGGGCATCCCTGGGTTCGGTAGTGGTGGGCAGTGGTGTGGAGGTTCAAAGGGTGACTGTCGGTGGGCGGTGCCGGGGCTCTTGGCGTTGTCAGACACGAGGTCGATCACTGACCGTAACCCCGCCCGCCGGGAGGAGCGGGCAGAGGTACGGGCAGGCCGCCATGTGGGTGATTATGTCGGCAGCCGGCCCCTGTTGTCGTAAGTGGCAGCCAACTTCAGGCTTGGCCGGTCTCGAAGCGGCTGATGCGGCCGTCGGTGACGGTGAAGGTCCACCGGGTGCGCATGCTGCCCCAGGTGGAGTTGGTGTAGGTGGCGGTCAGGGTCCGGCCGTCGGGCGAGGTGCCCTCGATGTCCATGCGTCCGTTCGAGGAGAAGATTTCGCTGTCGGCCCATGCGGCAAGGTCGCGGTCGGTGCCGTCGTCGGACATGGTGGCGTCGTCCGTCAGCGCGGCGAAGAAGGCGTTCTTGTCGCCCGTATTGACGGCGGTGACGAAGGCGGCCACCGCGGGATCGGCTGGGTGAGCAGGCATTCAGTACTTCCAGACGGTGTGATCGGGACGCCGGCGGGCCGGCCGTGCCGGAGTGCGGCCGGTGCGGCCCGCCGGGCGGCGCGGGGTCAGCGGGTGGTGTAGCCGCCGTTGGGGAACAGGGTCTGGCCGGTGAACCACCAGCCTTCGGTGGCCAGGAACCTGATGATCGGGACGATGTCCTCGATATGGGTGAGCTGGTTGCCCATCGCCTGCGACTTGTGGAATTCCACCCGCTCGGGGGTTTCTTGCGGGTAGAAGAACGGCGTGTCCATCGGGCCGGGCGCCACGGTGTTCACCGAGATGTAGCGGTCGGCGAACTCCTTGGCCGCCGCCCGGGTGAAGTGCTCCAGTGGCGCCTTGCCGCCGGCGTAGGTGGAGTAGCCGTCCGTGAAGGCGGCCAGCAGCGACGTACCCAGGCTGATGATCTTGCCGTGGTCGTTCAGCCGTCGCCCGGCCTCCTGGATGAAGAAGTACGCCGCCTTGGCGTTGATGCCGAACATGCGGTCGTACTCTTCCTCGGTGGTCTCCAGGATCGGCTTGCGCAGCACCATCCCGGTGGTGTTCACCGCGATGTCGACGCCGCCGAAGGTGTCCACCGCCGTGTCGAAGAGCCGTCGTACGTCCGCGACCTTGGTCAGGTCGCCCTGGGCGGCGACGGCCTGTCCCCCGGCCTCCTTGATCGCCGCCACCGTCTGCTCGGCCTCGTTCTGGGAGCTGTGGTAGTGCACGACCACCTTGGCCCCGGATTCCGCGAAGTTCCTGCTGACCAGTCCGCCCAGGTTCTTCTCGCCCCCGCCGACGACCGCGACCTTGTCCCGCAGAGTGTTCTCGGCCATGTTCCGCACTCCTCACGTTCTTGCCGGTGACCGACTTGATCACCTTCCATGGACGACACTAGGGGGACATTTCAGTCATCGGGTAACAGAAGTTTCGAGTCGCTCCACAAACATCGTCGATACCCCCAGGCAGCAGATCGTCCGGCGCCACGCGGAAGGACCGGGGACTGCCGGTCGTGATCTGCTGGCGTCTCGTCGGGATGCATCCGATGCTGTACGGCGGGACTCGCCTCGTCGGCGAAAAACGCCTGGCAGGCGCCCTGCGCCGACCGGGCCCCCGCGACACACGCGGAGACGAATCCGTTCGGTCCCTTCGCCGACTCGCCGACCCGCCGAGGACGGTGACGCGGTGCAGCACCCGCTCGACGTCGAGGTGGGCGAAGTCCGTGAGGGTTCGGAGAAGCCCATGTGCGGATGGTCGAACCGGGGCTGGCGAAGAGGCCCGCTCGCCGGTCTCCGGGTGGCCGGACGACGGAGTGGACGGCCACCTGCGGGTCCTCGCAGTGCAGCTTGCGGCCGCGAAGACCTGGTCCAGATGTGTGCAGCGCGCCGTCCTTTATGAAGAAGCCCACCCCACTGACCGTCCCGGTCATGCAGTTGCCGGCCGCGGCACCCCATACGCGCGAGCAACCATCAAGGCACAGGTCTGGACAACTCCATTCCGGCGGTGCCGCCCGGCAAGTGGAGGACTGCCCGCCCCTTCCACTATCCGGTCATCGGCTTCTCGCCCTGCGAGTTGCTCGCTACGATCCCGGCGAGCCGGGTATCCGCAGGGAGGCAAGCGATGGTCGAGGCTGTGGCGCTTCCGGCGCCCTGGCAGGTCAGGTTCCAGGCAGGCGACAACGTGGCTGTCGCCGACACCCTCAAGGCCGGTACCGGCGGTTCGGCGGGGATGCGGCCGCACGAGCTGCTGGAGGCTTCCCTGGCCACGTGCATGACCATCTCCGCGCGGATGGCGCTGGCAGACCTGAGCATCACCGACGCCGATGTGCGGGTGCGGGTGCACCTGGAGCGCGAGGAGGCCGCGACGCGGTTCCGCTACGAGCTGCTGCTCGCACCGGAGTTGGAGGCACACCGGCCCGCGATCGAGGAGCGCATAGCGCGCTCGCCGGTGCGCTCCACGTTGAGCAAGCCGCTGACGTTTGAACCTGCCTGATGTTCCCGGCCTGCCTGGCCTGCCTCATGCAGGCGACGTGACGCGGCTCGTCTTCCCTGGAGCCTGCGGCCGAGGAAGCCACCCCCACTCGCCCTTCTCCCTCTTCAGCTTGCGGCCCCGCGCTCCCCGACTACCTGGTCGTCGCCTCGGCGGCCCCGCGTTACGCGTCGGTGACGGTGGCGGCGTCGGACGCCAAGGACGTGCAGTGGAGGTCGGTCCTGCGGCCCTCCGGCCTCCTGGGCAGCTTCAGCCTGCACCCGGCGATCACGCCCGGTGTGGCCATCGCCCCCAAAGCCTGGCCCTACGGTCCAGGGGCGCCGCCGCACCTCATTCCCTTCGACGGCGCCGGCTACCTCACCCACCTGTTCAAGGTCACCACCATGGCCGGCTGAGGCCGGCCACACCCCGTCGGGCCAGGTGAACCGGTCCGGTCGGCACTTCTTCGCACTCTCTCGGCTTGACATGCAACCAGGTGGTTGCCAATCTGAGAGTGAGGGGGTTGGATGGCATGGACGAGGTGTTCAAGGCGCTCGCGGACGTGAGCCGCAGGCGGCTGCTGGACCGGCTGAACGAGCGGTCCGGGCAGAGCCTGCGCGAGCTGTGCGCGGGGCTGGACATGACCAGGCAGGCGGTGTCCAAGCACCTGGCGGTGCTGGAGGGCGCGGGCCTGGTCACGGCGGTCCGGCACGGCCGGGAGAGGCTGCACTACCTCAACCCCGTCCCCATCCATGATCTCGCCGACCGCTGGATCGGCCAGTACGAGCGAGGCCGGATGACCGCGCTCAGCAACCTGAAGCACGCCCTGGAAGGAACGGCGATGAGCAAGCCCGAGTTCGTCTACACGATCTACATCCACACCACGGCCGAGAAGCTCTGGGAGGGGCTGACCAGCCCGGAATTCCTGAAGCAGTACCACGGTGACTGGGCACCCTCCTCCGACTGGAAGGTCGGCTCGAAGGTGCTGTGGCCGGTCGAGGGCGGCGGCGAGCCGCAGGACCTCGGCCAGGTCGTCACCGAGTCGGAGCCCGGCAAGCGGCTCGCCTACACCTGGCACACGCTGCAGCCGATGCACCAGGAGATGTTCGGCATGAGCGACGCGGAGTTCGCCGAGGCCGTCAAGGAGCGCTCGAAGGTCGCCTTCGACATCGAGCCGGCCGAGGAGCCGGAGCTGGGTGTGAAGCTGACCATCACCCACGACGGCTTCGACTCGGCCGACTCCAAGATGCTGGAGGGCGTCAGCGGCGGCTGGATCATGATGCTGTCGGAGCTCAAGACGATCCTCGAAAAGGGCTGAACCACTTCCCGGCAGGCCGGACACGTGCGGTATCGCCCGCACGGTCCGGCCGGTCGGCCGTACGCCGTGCCAAGCACTCGCCACCGTGCGTAAGGTACGAGGCGAAACGGCGCAACGGGTGGGGTGGGGGCAGCGTGACGGAGCCGCGGCAACGGCATACCGGGATCATCGAGTACTGGCGGGCGGTGGAGCTGTTCAGTCCGCAGAAGGTGCCGGCCGTCTCCGTACGGGACCGGGTCCACTCGGTGACCGCGGACGGCCCGCTGCCCTGGGAGGAGGGGCATCCGCTGCGGTCGGTGCCGCTGAATCCTGGTTACGCGTGGCAGCACGTGGTGTACGGCGGTGCGTACCGGCTGCGGGCCGTGCGCGACACGCTGCTCGCCGTGTTCGGTGAGAGCGAGGAGGACCACGACGGGCGGATGGACGGCGAGAGTGCCCTGTTCGCCTTGACCGTCACCGATGAGGGACGTCTGGTGCTGGACTCCCCCGTCCTGTCCACGTGCGCCTGGGCCACCGGACGGGCGCTGAACCCAGGGCCGGGGCGGAAGGGCTGGTTGGACGGTTTCGACGACGAGGCGGCCGACTGGCTCGCCCGGGCCGCTGACCTGGGCGGCGTGCCCGTGGGCGAGAGCCTCGTGGGTGAGGGCCTTGAGAACGGGAACCTCGCGGACGGGAACCTTGAAGACGAGAACCTTGCGGACGGGCCGGACAGTGATGCCGATCCCGGTGCTGATGGCGATGCCGACGCCGATGCCAAGATGGGATCGCACCGTCTCACGGCGAAGGACCTGCTCGGCTTCGTCCACGACCTGACCGCGGCCTGGGGGCTTGAGCAGACCTTGGCACCCGGCGAGGTGCGCGTACGCAGTACAGCGGTGCGCGTCCGGCAGACGGCCGAAGCCGACCAGCAGGATTTCCTGAACAGTTTCATCGCCGCCGATCTGGGGCTGGTCGCGGGAGCCCTGCGCACGAACGCGCCCGGCACGGCGCTGGCCTCCTACCTCACCCCGTCGCAGGATGTGAACACCGCTTGGAGAGTCGATCTGCGTCGCCAGCCGCAGGCGGCGCTCGACGCCGTGGCGCCCTTCTCCACCCCGGAGGGCCGGTGGCCGACGGAGCCGGCGCATCCGCTCGCGCTGAGCCAGCAGTTCGCCGTGAACAGTCTCTGGTCGCAACTCGGCACGTCCAGCGGGCTGTTCGCCGTGAACGGGCCGCCCGGTACCGGCAAGACCACGATGCTGCGGGACTGTTTCAGCGCGGTGATCGTGGACCGCGCCCGCAGGCTGGCACAGCTCCGCCTGCCGTCCCAGGCTTTCGCCGACCACAAGCCGTACACCTGGAAGAGCGGCGACTACACCCGCACCGTCACGCCGCTGCGGGCGGAGTTCACCGGCTTCGAGATGGTGGTCGCCTCCGCCAACAACGGGGCGGTGGAGAACATTTCCACGGAGATTCCCGCCCGTACCGCGCTCGGCGCACCGTGGCGCGAGGAGGCGGACTACTTCGCCGAGCAGGCGACCCGGCTGCTGAAGGGGACGCCTGCGTGGGGTGCGGTCGCGGCCCGGCTGGGCAACAAGAAGAACCGTATGGAGTTCATCAACCGGCTCTGGCACGGCAAGTACAAGATCACAGACTTGGGTGCGCCACCGCCCCCGGCAGGCAAGGCGCCGCGTCGGCGTGATGCCTGGATCGACAGTGAGCAGGGCCTGTCCCAACTGTTCCGGGAGTGGATGAGCACGCCGCAGAGCGGGGTGTGGCGGCAGGCCAAGGAGCGCTTCCAAGCGTCGCTCGGCGAGGTGGAGCGGCTGCGGGCCGACCGGGCGGCGGCTGCGGACGCCCTGGCGCGGCTTCCTGAACTTCGATCCGGTGTGGCGCAGGCGCGGCAGGCGATCAGGGAAGCAGCCGAGCAGGAGGATCGCTGTCGGCAGGCGCTCCCCGCGGCGGTCGGAGCCCTGGTGCGGGTGCAGGCGCAGTTGGAGCAGGCGGAGAAGGCCCGGGACAGGCACTTCGAGCGACGGCCGGGCTTCCTGGTGAGTCTGTGCACGCTGGGGCGGGCCGGGCGGGACTGGCACCGAAGGGACCAGGAACTGGCGGCTCGCGTGGAAGAAGCGCAGGGTGCCTGTGTCTCCGCGCAGACCGCGTGCGACGAGGCGCACGAAGCCGTTGCCCGGACTGCTGCCGAGCACAGGGCGCGTCGGCAGGCACGAGAGATCGCGAACACCGAGTTGGCCGCGCAACAGAACGTGGTCGACCGGGCCCGGGAAGCGTGGGGCCCTCATGTGCCGGAGCAGGCGTGGCTGTCGGAAGACACGACGCGGGAACTGGCTGCCCCGTGGGGCGACGAAGAGATCAGCCGGGCCCGGAGCGAAGTGCTCCTGGCCGCGCTCGGCCTGCACGAGGCGTTCCTGCGGTGTACGGCACGCACCATGTACGCGAATTTGATGGCCGCCATGGACGCGGTGGCCGGCGCCGTACCCAAGACCGTGGCGCAAGAGGCGCTGCGGGCTGCCTGGCAGAGCCTGTTCCTGCTCGTTCCCGTCGTGTCGACCACCTTCGCGTCGTTGGACCGTGTCTTCGGGCGTCTGGGCCAGGAGTCCCTGGGCTGGCTGTTCATCGACGAAGCCGGTCAGGCGACGGGGCAGATGGCTGTCGGCGGCATGTGGCGCGCCGCACGCACCGTGGTTGTCGGCGACCCGCTCCAGCTCGAACCTGTGGTGGTCCTGCCGTGGACCGCGCAGCGGACTCTGGGCCGGGAGTTCGGCGTGGACGAACAGTGGGCGCCCAGCCGTACCTCGGTCCAGCAGCTCGCCGACCGTACCAACCGCTACGGCACCTGGCTGCCTGCCGAACTCCCCGACGGGCAGCAGGAGGTGTGGGTGGGCAGCCCGCTGCGCGTCCACCGGCGCTGCGACGACCCGATGTTCACCGTCAGCAACGCCATCGCCTACGACAACCTCATGGTCTACGGCACTCCGGAGCGCGGCGACTACCGCTACCGGCCCCGCAGTTGCTGGGTGCATGTGAGTGCGAGCGAGGCGGACGGGCACTGGATCGCCGAAGAGGGCCGTGCGCTGCGCGCCGTCGTGGAGAAGCTTCGCGACGAGGGTGTCGATCTCGCGGAGGACGTGTACGTCATCAGTCCCTTCCGGGCCGTGGTCGACGGCGCTCAGCGGGCCTGCCGCGGGCTGCTGCCGGAAGGGCGCGTCGGCACCATTCACACCACTCAGGGCAAGGAGGCCGATGTGGTGATCGTGGTGCTGGGCAGTGATCCGCGCCGGCCCGGTGCGCGAAGCTGGGCAGCCGCACGCCCCAACCTCCTCAACGTCGCCGTCAGCCGCGCCAAGCGTCGCCTGTTCGTCATCGGTGACCGCGACGCCTGGCGCGACCAGCGTTTCTTCGCCACGCTGGCCGATGCGCTCCCGGCGCACACCTGGCAGGGGTGAGTCCGCACAGCCGGCTCGGAGGCCGGTCAGTCCAGTGTCTGGGTCAGTTCGCTGCGTGTCGCGGTGTGGACGACCCGGCCGCGTGCTCCGTTGACGATGGGCAGGTACGGCGGTACATGTCCGCACTCGACATCGGCGATGACCGGTACGTTCAGGGGGCCGAGTGCGTCGAGAACGGCTTCGTGCTGTGTGAGTGAGTTGCTGTCAGATGCCGAGGTGCGGCCGACGAGGATCGCGTTCGCCGCGTCGAAGAAGCCGGCCAGCCGCATCCCGTGCAGGTTCCGGCAGATGGTGAAGGCGTCGTCGCCGGCCGCTTCGACATAGACGAGGAGCCCCTGCGGGGACTCGGCCCGTGCGAAGGCGGACACGTCGAGGTAGGCGGTTCCCGTGAGGTTGCAGAGCGTTTCGATGCACCCCCCGATCAGGCGTCCTTCGGCCTCCACGTCTCCGTCGGCGTCCAGCCTGGTCCACCTGCCGGGTGTGTCGAGCGTGTACTCGCGTACCTCAGGATGGGCGTGGAAGTTGTCCCAGCCGGTGGAGCGGTAGCGGCCGGGCGGGATCTGCGTGAACCGGTGCCCCTGCGGAGCGGCGACGATGTCGAGCCAGGACAGGAGTCCCTCGGGAACCCGGTACGGCGTGTCCATCAGGTTGTTGCCGTGCACGGTCGCTGTTCCCGTGAGGAGGGTGAGCGGCGTCATGATGGTCGACATGTCGGAGAACCCGACGAGCCAGGTCGGCTCGGCGTCCCGCAGCCGGCCCCAGTCGAGCAGGGGCAGCAGGTCGATCGCCGTCTCCCCGCCCCAGGGCGGCACCACCGCTCCGATGCCGGGATCCGTCAGCATCGCCATCAACTCACCGGCGCGGTCGGCCGCCGGGGCGCTGAGATGACCGGCTCCGTCCATGCAACGGCCGACCACGACCTCGTATCCCCGGGCCTCCACGTCGCGGACGGCCACGTCGAGGCGCGCACGCAGCTCTTTCCCGACTCCGCTCGAAGGGGACGTGACGCCGACGCGGTCACCGGGACGCAGGGGTCGTGGGTATCGAACCGACATGCGCCGGATTCTGGCACGGTGCCACGGCCACACACTACTGACTTCCGCAACGGCAGGACGGCGGGCTGACAGCTCGACGAGTCCGTCAACTGTTGGGCGGGGGACGGCATCCTGGACGAGACCGAAGGCGGCTTCGGCTTGTTCGAAGGCCGCGAGGCGATCCGCGCCTTCTTCCGCGACAGCCTCATGGCCAACTCCACGCACGTCGTCCACATGATGTTCAACCACCTGATCACCAGCATCGAGGGCGACCACGGTGAGGGCAGGGTCAACTGCCTGGTCGAGATCATGAAGACCGACGGCAGTTGCGCCCGCGCCCACGTCACGTACAACGATCGCTACGTCCGGGTCGCAGGCCGGTGGAAGTTCGCCGGTCGCGTCAATCACCTCGGCCTTCCCGCACGAGCCACTCACGCGCGCAGGGTGAAGCCCTGGAGCAGGTGGTGCAGTCCTACGTCGATTGCCGTCTCCCGCTGCGGCCTCAGCGGCTCCCCAGACACGGGCGCGGCTTCGCGGAACGCCGAGGGACTGCACCGAACACTCGTTCAGCCCCTCCGCCATCCGGCTCCTGATGACGGGTGTGCCGTGGCATCGCGGCACCCGGCTCCGGATGGCGGAACGCGTGGGCGTCAGGGCGCTCAGGCCCAGCGCTTCACGAAGTCGACGGCTGCGGAGTCGACCTCGGCGGGGTGCGAGGCGCTCAGGAAGTGCTGACCGCCCTCGATGATCTCCAGGCGCGCCTCCGGGGAGCGGGTGAACATCCGGATCTCCTCCTGGGCGTTCGCCACGGAGTACACCTGGTCCGCGGTGCCGTGCAGCCACAGGACGGGGCAGTGGACGTCGTCCAGCCTGCCGTGGAGTCCGTCGCGGTCCCGCAGGTTGACCGTGCTCAGCCGCAGGCGGCGGCGCCCGGCGTCACCGGCGTAGTTGGCGCGGTAGGCGGCGAGCCAGAAGGCGCGTTCCTCGGCCGGCAGGCCGCCCATGGCCGTGGTGAACACGCCGTCCACGACATCGTCCGGCACCACCCAGTCGTCGCCGACCGGCTCGGCGAGGTCATCGATGAGCGGTGTGTTGAACCCGATCCCGTCCCAGCACCCCAGCTCGCGGCTGCGCTCGCTCTCGGAGTCCATCGACGTGCCGAGTGTGATCAACCCCTTCACGGTGTCCGGGGCGAGCAGCGCCATGCGGACGGCCACCCAGCCGCCCTGCGAGGTTCCCAGCACGAAGGCCTCGCGGATTCCGAGGGCCGCGAGGGCCTGCAGGTTCGCGACCGCGCTGTCCCAGTAGGTGAAGTGCCGGTACGAGGCCCTCGTGCGGCCGTGCCCGTACGGCTCCAGGGCCAGCAGGTTGACGGCGGAGCCTAGCGCCGGATCGGCGAACTGCGGCCGGTACAGCTCGGCCGAGGTGGTGTACGAGTTGATCAGGACCAGTGTCGGGAGCGCGGGGTCGTACGGCCTGGCGAAGGTGTAACCGACTCGGGATCCGCCGAGGTGGGGGATCTCGACGGTCTGCTCGATCTTGTTCACGGGTGACTCCTCCATCGGAATGGGGCGGCAAGACCCCGGGGTCGGGCGTGGGGCGACGGTCTGCACCGGAGGCGCTCAGCGGTCGCTGGGCCCTCTCCGTGGCGCCCCGGTCGCTCACGTCGCCGGCGCCACTGCGTCCAACATCATCCGGGCCGATGGGCATTCCGGCGGAGATGGTGCAGGGGGTCAGGGCGCCGGAGCGGGGGGCCACCACCTGACCCGCAAGCGCTCCGCCCGTACCGACCGCAGCCGCCGTCAACATCGTCCACCCGTACGCGAGTCACCCGACTCAGGCCCTACGGAAAAGGTCCGCGGCCGGAGATCGCAGCTACCATGGCAGGCCGGGAAGATCGGCTCAACATCCATGATCCACGCGTGACTTGACGAGCAGCGGAGAGGTTGCCGAGTGTACCTGAGTGTCCCCTTCGAGGACGGTGAAGTCTTCGTCGTCGAGTTGTCCGAGGAGCAGGGTTCCGGCGTGGTCCGGGCGCGGCGCGGCGACGAGCTCTTCGAGATGTCCGCCGATACGTTCGAGTCGGGCATGGCCCGGGTGCAGCGGGTGGCCGCGGCGATGCTGGAGCGGCTGGCGGATCTGCCGCGCAGCCCCGATCACGTCCGTGCGGAGTTCGGGCTGCGGGTGACGGCGCAGGCGGGTCTGGTCGTGGCGAAGGGGACCGGGGACGCGCACATCAAGCTGGAACTGGAGTGGAGCCGCCCCGAGGGCGGCAGGTGAGGCCGGCGGGCGAGTCGGGGGCCGGGTGGGAGCGCGGGACCGCCCGGGTGCTTCAGGACGGTCGCCCGGTCGGGGTGGCGTTCCTGATCCCCGACCGCCTGCTGCTCACGTGCGCGCACGTCGTCGCCTCCACCGCGGACCTCCCGGACGACGAACCGCTGCCGGACCGGCTTCCGGTCACCCTCGACTTCCCGCTGCTGCCCGGGCGCCCCGAGGTCACGGCCGCCGTCCACTTCAGCGTTCCGGTGGCCGGTGACAACACCGGCGACGTGGCCGTCCTCCAACTGAGCGGCGAGCCCCCGGCGGGTGCGGCGCCCCTGCGGATCGTGGAGGCGGAGGACCTGGCCGGGCACCGCTGGCGGGCTTTCGGCTTCCCGAAGTACCCGGGGCGAGGGGGCGGCAAGGACGCCGGGATCTGGACCCGTGGCACCGTCGAGGGCCGCGAAGGCACCGGCTGGTGGCAGCTCACCTGCGCCGATGAAGCGCCGTTTCCGCTGGCGGGCGGCTTCAGCGGGGCTCCGGTGTGGGACGAGGAGTACGGCGGTGTCATCGGTGTCGTCGTCGCCGTCGAGGGGGACCAGCGGCGCCGGACCGGCTACGCCCTGACCGTGGAGTCCTTGACGCGGGAGTGGCCGCAACTGCGCAGGAGGCTGCTGGCGGACAGCCCGTACCGGGAGCTCCTGCCGTTCACCGAGCACGACCGCGCCGTCTTCCACGGCCGTACGAACGAGACGCAGCAGTTGGTCGAACTCCTCGAACAGCACCAGGTACCCGTCCTGCCGGTGCTCGGCCCCTCCGGCGTCGGCAAGTCCTCGCTGGTGGGCGCCGGTCTGCTCGGGTACCTCGACGGCGACCGGTACCTGATCGCCCGCCTGCCTCACGGGCTGCGCCTGACCGCCGAGGAACTGCTGGCCTGGGCCCTGGCCTCGGCGGGGGACGCGGACACCCTGCACGCGGGCTGGCACGACCGCTGGACGGCGCTGGCCCGGCAGCTCACCGACGAGCAGGGCATCCGTACCGCCGTGGAACAGACTCTTTCCGGCCACGGCGGGCGGCGTCGGCTGGTGCTGGTGGCCGACCAGTTCGAGACACTGCTCGCGGACGCGCCCGGCACCGCCCGCCGGCTGGACGCCATGCTCGGGGTCCTGACGGCTCGCCGCGCGGACGGCAGCCGACCCGCCCACGCCGTGGTCGTCGTCCGGATCGACTTCCTCCGGCAGATCGAGCAGCTCCCCCACCTGCGTACGGCCTGGGACGCCACCTCCATGGTGGTGCAGCCGATGATGCGGACGCAGCTACGGGAGGTGATCACCTGTCCGCTGGAGGGGCACGCGGGGGTCCGGTTCGCCGACGGTCTGGTCGAGCAGTTGCTGCGGGACGCCCCGCCCGGTCCGGCCGCGCTGCCGATGCTGGAGTACGCCTTGAGCCGCCTGTGGGAGCGGCAGGAGCGCGGGTGGCTGACCACCACCGCGTACCAGGCACTCGGCGGTGTGGAGGGGGCGCTGGCGGGAGAGGCGGAACACCGGCTGTGGGACTGGGCGGACGCGGCCGAGCAGCAGGCACTGGAGCGGATCTTCATCCAGCTCGTACGTCCCGGCGAGCTGCTGGACGCCGGGGAGCGCGGCCCGGACACCCGCCGGGTCGCCGCCCGCACCCAGTTCTCCGCGGGTGACTGGGCGTTGATCCACCGGCTGGCCAGTACCCGGCTGGTCGTGGTGACGCGCCGCCCGACCGGGCGGGACACCGCCGAACTGGCGCACCAGACACTGGTGGAGCAGTGGCCGCGGCTGCGCCGCTGGGTCGAGCAGAACCGGGAGTTCCGCAGTTGGCAGGAGGGGCTGCGCCGGTCCCTGCGTGCCTGGCAGGAGCAGGGCCGCCCGCGCGGACTGGTGCTGGGCCGGGAGCAGGTCGTGGAGGCGCGGCGGTGGATCGGCGCGCGGGGCACCGAGATTCCCGCCGAGGAGAGGGAGTTCTTCGAGGTCAGTGCCCAGGTCCAGCAGCATCTCGCCCATCGGCGACGTCTGGTCCGTACGGGCTTCGCCGTGCTCACCGCGCTCGTCCTAGTCGCCGCCGGACTGGCCGCCCTCAACGCCCGCAGCAGCAGCGAGCAGCGGGCCCTGGCCGCCTCCCGGAGCCTGACGGAGCAGAGCCGGCAGCAGGCCAACACCGACCCGGCCCTGGCGGCTCGACTGGCACTGGCCGCTCAGCGCGTCTCCCCCACCGCGGAAACCCGCGCCCAGCTCCTTGCCTTGGTCTCCTCACCCCTGCGCGCCACGCTCTCCGGGCACACGGGAGAGGTACGGTCGGTCGCCTTCAGCCCGGACGGCAAGACGCTCGCGAGCAGCGGGAACGACGGCACGGCCCGTCTGTGGGACACGGCGGGGCGCCGCCGTCCGGCTGTCCTCGGTGATCGCAACAGCCAGGTGCACACGGTGGCGTTCAGCCCCGACGGCAGGACTCTCCTCACGAGCCACAGTGGCTGGAAAGTGCGCCTGTGGGACGTCCGCACGCGGCAGCAGACCGCTGTCCTGGCCTCGGGGAGTCCGGCGGTCTTCAGCCCGGACGGAGACACGATCGCCATCGGTGGGCAGCGGGGCAAGGTGTCGCTCTGGGACGCCCGTACCCGTCGGAAGACCGACGAACTCCAGGTGTACCGCGACGACGATGGCGTCCAGCCCGCCCTCCTCGCGTTCAGCCCTGACGGCAGGACCCTTGCCGTCACCGTCACGGGCCACGGCGCCGACGAGAGCGCCGAGGCCCAGGTACAGCTCTGGGACGTACGGGAGAAGCGGCGTACCGCCACGTTGAAGGGCCACACGGGGATGGTCGTGTCACTGGCGTTCAGCCCGGACGGCACCACACTGGCCACGGGCGCGAGCGACTCCACGACGCGCCTGTGGGACGTGCGCGGGCAGCGCGCGCCGACCACACTGACCGGACACAGCGGCACCGTGTTCGCCCTGGCCTTCAGCCCCGACGGCCGACTCCTGGCGAGCGGGGGCCAGGACCGCTCCGTACGGCTGTGGGACATGCGCACGCGCACCGGCGTGACCGTGCTGAACAGTCATACCGGGTACGTGAACGCACTCGCGTTCAGCCCGGACGGCGCGACGCTGGCCAGCGGGTCCGAGGACGCCACGGTCCGGCTGTGGGACATGCGGGCCGGGCTGCCGCGCGCCACCTTCGCCGGGCCGGGCGGTTCGGGAAGCCCGGCCTACAGCCCTGACGGGAGGGTGTTCGCGACCGGTGACCGCAACGGGACCGTGCACCTGTACGACGCCCGTACGCGGCGCAGAGTGGGCCGCCTGACCGGGCACACCGGCGAGGTGAAGGCGGTGCGGTTCAGTCCGGACGGCCGGTACGTGGCCGCGAGCAGCAACGACGATCCGGCGGTCCTGCTGTGGGACGTACGCACCCACCGGCTCCTCGCCACCCTCGCCGGCCACCGCAAGCCCGTACAGTCCGTCCTCTTCAGTCCCGACGGGCTCACCCTCGCCACCACCAGTTACATCGACAGCACCACCCGCCTGTGGAGTGTGCGGGCCCATCGGCAACTGGCGTCCTTCCCCATCACCATCATGGTCACCTGGATGGCTTTCAGCCCGGACGGGAAGATTTTCGTGACCGGTGGCCGCAAGTCCTCGTCCGTACACCTGTGGGACGCGCGGACCCATCAGCACCTCGGCACCCTCGACGGGCCCACCGGCACAGTCAGCTCCGTGGCCTTCAGTCCGGACGGCAGCACCCTGGCGACGGCCGGCTGGGACGGCAAGCTGCGGCTGTGGGACGTACGGCAACGCCGCCTCACGGCAACGTTGGCGGGCCACACCGGCATCGCGCAGTCGGTGGCGTTCACCCCGGACGGCAACACCCTCGCCAGCAGCGGCCGGGACGCCGCGGCCAGGCTGTGGGACGTACGGACCCACCGCCAACTCACCACCCTCAGCGGCCACACGGGCATCGTCTCGTCCGTCCTCGTCAGCCCGGACGGCAAGACGCTGGCAACCACCGGCGACGACCGGACAGCCCGCCTGTGGGATCTCCGCACCCACCGGCAACTGGCCCTGTTCACCGGCCACACCGGTGCCCTGTGCTCGGCCGTCTTCGCCCCGGACGGCAACACCCTCGCCACCAGCGGCGAAGACGGAACCGTACGCCTGTGGGACACCGGCGCCTTCCACGACTTCGCCACCCTTACAGCCGAAACCTGCACGATCGCAGTCCGGTCCCTGACCGAAAAGGAATGGCGGCGCTACGTTCCCGAGGGAGTGGTGTATCAGCGGATCTGCCCTTGAGGTGTGGCTGAATTCGTATCTCTTCCGAGCGGCCGGGCCGAAGAAGGCCGACACCGGACCGGCGCTTTCGCGTGAAACCATCAGGGAGACGAGAATCGGTCCGGGGGCCGATTTCCGGACGGAAACCCGGAACGAACGGGCCACTGTTCCAGGCGACCGCGTCCCCTCGTGCGGACGTCCGGTGCACCAACACCTCATGCGCGTCGGTGATCGTCCTCATCCCGCCGATGGCGTTGTCGCCAGGCCACCGAGCTCCGACAGGGCCGGACTTCAACGATCACACGGCAGCGTCCGGGGCCGGCCGACGTCGGACCTCCAGCCACGGCAGCCCCGACGGGGGCGTCGGCAAGCCTTGGGCCCTGCTCAGGTACCAACGCCGGGACGCCTCTCAGCGCCGGTGCCGGCCGTCCCCGAAATTCGCCCTTCCCACAGGTCACACAGCATATCTTCATGATCGATAAACCGTCGGCGATCACCATCTGGTAGATCCAGTTCCGCAGCTTGCGCACAAATTACACACATCCCCTTCTTCATATCGGCGCCGATGCTCTAGATTGACCGTGCTTCAGGCGTTCAGGCCCGGAGCGACCGCTGAGTGATCTCTGTTTCGGCGCTGCAAAAAAGCCAGCTTTACGTCCCCGGCGCCAGACGTGTGGTGATCAATTCTTGGTGCCCGAAAGGGCCTCGGGTGCGGGGAGCGCCCGGGGTTCCGGCGGGTTTCCACGTGCCCCGGAAGTCTGCCCGGACCTGCGCGTCCGCAGCTCCCGGGGCGGGTTGTCCACACAGCGCTCACGCGGCCGGGACGGTGCGCGGGGGACGGGGGTCCCCCGTGGGGGAGGAACAGTGCGGCGCGGGGGGCCGGGGGGCCTCCCGGGGGTGAGGAACAGGGCTGGGCGAACACGCCGGGCCACTGGCGACCGGGGGGAATCTGTGCAACAGGGGGGATTAGTCAACCCGTTTCCGTCGGCGCGCGGGCGTCTGGCGGACGGGGCGAGCAGCCAGCCCGCGATCGACTGGGAGCAGCGGTACCGGCGTACCGTGATCACCAGCGACACCGTCGCCACCGCCTTCGTGGTGGCGGCCATCGGTATCTTCTTCGGGGCCCGGGACGCGGCCAACTGGCACGAGAAGTGGGGCATTCTCGCCTTCGGCACCGAACTGCTGGTGCTGGGCGCGCTGGCGGTGAGCCGGGCGTGGGCCCCGGCCGTGCTCGGCCAGGGGGCGGAGGAATTCCGCCGGCTCGGCCGTTCACTGTTCACCGCCGCCGTCGTGCTGGCGCTCGGCGGAATCGCCCTGACCTCGCGCAACATCAAGCTCTGGATCTTCGTCGCGATCCCGGCGCTCGCGCTCATCACCATGACCGTGCGGTACCTGCTGCGCCTGTGGCTGCACGGGCAGCGGAAGGAAGGGCGGTGCCTGAGACCGGTGCTGGCCGCCGGGAGCCCGGAGACCGTACGCGACCTGATCACCCGGTCCCGTAAGTTCCCGCACCTCGGGTGGCGGGTGGACGCGGTGTGCACGACGGACGGTCTCGGGCTCGACGGTGACCACGTGGACGGAGTGCCGGTCGTCGGAGCGCTGTCGGAGGTCGCCAACCATGTACGCCGCGACGGCTACCGGGTCGTCGCGGTCACCGCGGACCCGCACTGGTCACCGGACCGGCTGCAACGGCTGGCGTGGAACCTCGAAGGCAGCGACGCCGAGATGGTCGTGGCGCCCGTGCTGATGGAGGTGGCCGGCCCGCGGCTGCACGTCGACGCCGTGCTCGGGATTCCGCTGCTGCGGGTCAGCATGCCGACCTTCAGCGGAGGGCGGCGGGCCGTCAAAGGGATCGTCGACCGGCTGGGCGCGGCGGTCCTGCTGGTGCTGTTCGCGCCGCTGATGCTGTGCGTCGCGCTGCTCGTGCTGGCGGACAGCCGGGGCGGCGCGTTCTACCGCCAGCGCCGGGTCGGCAAGGACGGCCGCGAGTTCACCATCTTCAAGTTCCGCACCATGGTCACCGGGGCCGACGCGGCACGTGCCGAGCTGATCCACCGCAACGAGGGCGCCGGGCTGCTGTTCAAGCTCCGCCGGGACCCCCGGGTGACCCGGGTGGGGGCGGCGCTGCGCCGGTACTCGATCGACGAGCTCCCGCAGCTCTTCAACGTGCTCACCGGATCGATGTCGCTCGTCGGTCCGCGGCCCCCGCTGCCGGAGGAGTCCGCCGCGTACGGCCCGGACATCCGGCGGCGGCTGCTGGTCAAGCCCGGACTCACCGGTCTGTGGCAGATCAGCGGGCGCAGCGACCTGCCGTGGGAGGAGGCGGTCCGTCTCGACCTGCGGTACGTGGAGGACTGGTCGCTCGCCCTGGACGCGGTGATCTTGTGGAAGACGCTGCGGGCGGTGCTGTACGGGCAGGGGGCCTACTGATGCGCGGGGGGCTGCTACGCAACGGTCCGGCCGGCGCGCGGACCGCAGGCCGGGAGGGCCTGCCCGGGGGAAGGACGCATCATGAAGATCAGTGTTTTCGGGCTCGGCTACGTGGGCTGTGTGTCGGCCGCGTGCCTGGCCGGCCTCGGCCACGAGGTCATCGGGGTGGACGTCAACCAGGTGAAGGTCGACCTGGTCAACGACGGCAAGGCACCGGTGGTCGAGGAGCGGATCGGCGAGCTGATCGCCGAGGTGGTGGGGACCGGGGCGTTACGCGCCACCGGTGACGTGCGCGAAGCGGTCCTGGGCAGCGAGGTGTCGCTGGTCTGCGTGGGCACGCCGTCGGAGCCCAACGGCAGTCTGTGCACCACGTATCTGGAGCGGGTCGCCGAGCAGATCGGCGCCGTACTGGCGGAGCGCGGCGGGCGGCACACGGTCGTGTTCCGCAGCACCATGCTGCCGGGCACCTGCCTGAACCTGCTGGTGCCGATCCTGGAGAAGCACGTCGGCGGCACGGCCGGGGTGGACTTCGGGGTCGCGGTCAACCCGGAGTTCCTGCGCGAGGGCACCAGCGTGCGGGACTTCTTCGACCCGCCCAAGACCGTGATCGGGGAGTTCGACCCGGCCAGCGGTGACGTGGTGGCGGCGCTGTACGAGGGCCTGCCCGGCGAGGTGTTCCGGGTGCCGGTCCCGACGGCCGAGGCGATCAAGTACGCGGACAACGCGTTCCACGGCCTCAAGATCGGCTTCGCGAACGAGCTGGGCGCGGTCTGCCAGGCACTCGGGGTGGACTCGCACCAGGTGATGGACGTCTTCCTGGCCGACCGCAAGCTGAACATCAGCCCCGCCTACCTGCGGCCCGGCTTCGCCTTCGGCGGCTCCTGCCTGCCCAAGGACCTGCGCAGCCTGGTCCACGCGGCGCAGCGGGCCGACGTCTCGGTGCCCATCCTCTCCCATGTGCTGCCGTCCAACTCCGCGCATCTGCAACGGGCGGTGGAGCTGGTCGAGCGCACCGGCAAGCGCCGGGCGGGCCTGTTCGGCCTGTCCTTCAAGCCCGGCACCGACGACCTCCGCGAGAGCCCGCTGGTCGAGCTGGCGGAGCGGCTGTTCGGCAAGGGGTACGACCTGAAGATCTACGACGCCAACGTGAGCCTGTCCCGGCTGCTCGGTGCGAACCGTGAGTACATCGAGACCCGGCTGCCGCATCTGGCGCAGTTGCTCGCGGACTCCGTCGGCGAGGTACTGGAACACGCCGAGGTGTGCCTGGTCGGTACCAAGGACCCGGCCGTGCTGTCGGCGCTGCCCCACGGCGGCGACGGCCCGGTGCTCATCGATCTCGTCCGCCTTCCCGACGCCGAGGCGCGCCGGGCCGAACCGGGGTACATAGGCCTTGCCTGGTGACACAACGTTCAACGGCACGTCGTCCGGCGGCACCGCCGACGGCGGCCGGCCGGGTCGGCGCGCGCTGATCCTGGTGGAGAACCTGTCGGTGCCGTTCGACCGGCGGGTGTGGCAGGAGTGCACCACGCTGCGCGACGCGGGCTGGACGGTGCACGTCATCTGTCCCCGGGGGAGAAGCGCGACACGGAGCCGGAGGCGGTGATCGACGGGGTGCGGATCCACCGCTACCCGTTGCGCGCGGCCACCGGAGGGCCGGCCGGCTATCTCCGGGAGTACGGATCGGCGTTGTGGCACACGGCGCGGCTGGCCCGCAAGGTCGGCCCGGTCCACGTGGTGCACGCCTGCAACCCGCCCGACCTGCTGTTCCTGCCCGCCCTGTGGCTGAAGCGGCGCGGCGCGCGGTTCGTCTTCGACCAGCACGACCTGGTACCCGAGCTGTATCTCTCCCGGTTCGACCGCGGCGAGGACCTGCTCTACCGCGCGGTGTGCGCGCTGGAACGGCTGACCTACCGGGCCGCCGATGTCGTCCTGGCCACGAACGAGAGCTACCGGGAGGTCGCGATACGCCGCGGCGGCCAGTGGCCGGAGGATGTCTTCGTGGTGCGCAGCGCGCCGCAGACCGACCGGTTCCAACCGGTCCCGTCCGAGCCGGAGCTGAAGCGCGGCAAGCCCCATCTGCTGTGCTATCTGGGCGTCATGGGTCCGCAGGACGGCGTCGACTACGCCTTGCGGGCGCTGGCGAAGCTGCGCGACGAGCACGGGCGGACCGACTGGCACGCGGTGTTCGTCGGCGCCGGCGACGCGTTCGACGCGATGGTGGAGCTGTCCCGGCAGCTCGGGCTCGCCGGGCAGGTGGAGTTCACCGGACGCATTCCGGACGCCGACCTGGTGCGCTACCTGTCCACCGCGGACGTGTGCCTCTCCCCCGACCCGCGCAATCCGCTCAACGACGTGTCGACCATGAACAAGGTCCTGGAGTACATGGCGATGGGGCGGCCGATCGTCTCCTTCGACCTCCGGGAAGCACGCGTCTCCGCCGGTGAGGCCGCTGTGTACGCGCCCGCCAACGACGAGGCCGCCTTCGCCGGGCTGATCGCGCAACTGCTGGACGATCCGGAGAAGCGCGCCCGGATGGGCAAGATCGGCCAGGAGCGGGTCGGCGGAGAGCTGTCCTGGCGGAACTCCCAGAGATCGCTGCTCGCCGCCTACGCCGCTGCCTGCGGTGCCCAAGGCGGCCCGGTCCGGCGCCGGGTGGGGAGGAGGCGGCGCCGTTGAGCGACGACACGATACGCCTGGTCACGATCGGGCGGATGCTCCGCCGGCGCCGGCGGTTCCTCGCCGTCCTCGCCGTGGTGGGCGCGCTCGTCGGCTACGGCGCCTCGGTGCTGTACCCGCCGCGTTACACGGCGTCGGCATCGGTACTGCTGCCGGGACAGTGGGAGCAGCGCGAGCTGCTGACGCAGGTGGAGATCGCCGCCAGTTCGGCGGTGGTCGACCGCGCGGCCGCCAAGCTCGGCTGGGACGGCGTCAGCGGCACCGAGCTGCGGGACCGGGTGAGTGCCAAGGCCGCCGACGGGAACATCATCGAGATCTCGGGCACGGCCGACACACCGGAGCGCGCGCAGCAGTTGTCCGACCGGGTGGCGCAGCAGTTCGTCGCCTTCGCCGCCCGGATCGCCGGCGGCACCGCCGACCCCGGAGCGGCCGCGCGGCCCGAGGACCTGCGGAAGAAGGTCGCCGAGACCAACCGCCGCATCACCGACCTGGCCAATGCCGCCGATCCCGGGCGGACCGTGGAGAGCGTGCAGGTCCGCACCTCGCTGGAGAAGCTGCGCACCGCGCTGCAGGAGGCCATGAAGAAGCTGGACGAGGCGGACCCGGCGACCGGCAAGGCCGGCATGGTCGTCATGGGGCCGGCGGCCCGGCCGACCGGTGCGGTGCCGCCGACGAGGACGCAGCTCATCGTCGCCGGGGGCCTGCTGTTCTTCCTGGTCGCGGTCGTCGGCCATCTCGCCGCCGCGCGGATGAACCGCCGGCTGCGCACCGAGCCGGAGATCGCCGCGGCACTGGGCTCCACGCTGCTGGGGTCGGTCGACGTACCGGATGAAGGGCGTACGCACCGGCCGGAAGGCGAGGGCCGGCGGGCCCGGATCCGCCGGCTGCTGGGCGTCGACACCCG
This sequence comes from Streptomyces chrestomyceticus JCM 4735, assembly GCF_003865135.1. Classification (NCBI taxonomy): domain Bacteria; kingdom Bacillati; phylum Actinomycetota; class Actinomycetes; order Kitasatosporales; family Streptomycetaceae; genus Streptomyces; species Streptomyces chrestomyceticus. The sequence goes on from NZ_BHZC01000001.1 coordinate 192,566, forward strand.
GTGGGACGTACCGGCCTCGCAACGGTTCGCCGACGAGGCCGGCCGACGCGTCCACTACCGGCGGGTGTGCGCTCGCCTCCGGGACCGGCTGCCGGCCCCGCGACAGGTGCTGCTCGTCGTACCGGACGGTGACGAGATCGCCCGCCGGGCCGCCGGGCAGCTCGTCGCCGAGGCCGCGAACGATCCCTCCCCGGCCTCTGCGGGCAGGGGAAACCCCGTGCTGCGGGTGGTGGAGGTATCGGTGTCCCGGCCGATGGTGCCGGACCGCGACACCGAGTCCGGCGCCCTGATCGTGGTCAGCGCGGGCTGCTGGACCGCGGAAGAGCTGGCCGGCGTCGCCGCGGCGTGCACGGACGCCCGGCACGAGGTCGTGGGCACCGTCGTCGCGGGTACGGTCACGTCCCGTCCGGCGCGGACCGCCGGCCGTCCTCCGGAGCACGCCGCCCTGTCGCTCGCGGTCCGCGGCCCCGCGACGGGAGGTTCCGGGTGACGACGAGCACGGCTGCGGAGTCGTCGGCGACCACTCCCCTGCTGGACCTGCAGGCGCTGGTGGTGGCGGTCCGCAGGCGCCGCCGCCTCTGGAGCGCCATGGCGCTGCTGGGGCTGCTGATCGGCGCGGCGGCGGCGGTCCTGATGCCGCCCCCGCCGTCCGCGGTGACCACGGTGCTGGTCACCCATCAGGCGGACCAGCCGAACGACACCGGCACGCTGATCCGTACCGATGTCGCGCTGCTGGGGACCACGCGGATCGCCGCGCAGGCCCTGCGGTCCCTCAAGTCCACGGAGAAGCCGGAGGATTTCCTGCACGACTACCGGGGCACCGGCCTGACCAACAACCTGTTGCAGATCGATGTGACCGGCGCCGACGACACGGAGGCGGTGGCCCGTGCCAAGGCGCTGGCCGACGCGTTCATCGCGGACCATGTGCGGCGGATGCGGGAAGCCGCGCAGGCCGAGGCCAAGGCCCTGCGCGATCAGCGGGACCGTATGCGGGACGAGCTGGCCCAGGTCAACAAGGCGATCGGCAACCGGTCGCCGGGCAGCGACCCGAAGGCGTCGGCGAGCATCGAGTCGCTCTTCGCCCGCCGGGCCGAACTCACCTCACGAATAGCGGACTTCGACCAGCGCGCGGAGGAGGCGCGCATGGGCACGCCCCAGCTCGTCGCCGGTACGCAGGTCGTGGACGCCCCGCGTGCGGTGCGGCACTCCCTGCCCAAGGCCGCTGCCACCAACGCCGCCATCGGGCTCGTCCTCGGGCTCGCGATCGGGCTCGCGCTGGCCGCGGTCGGCACGGTGGTGGCGGACCGCCCCGTACTGCGCCGGGAGATCGCGGCGAATCTGGGTGCCTCGGTCGTCGCGGAGCTGCCCCGCGCGCTCCGGCGGCCCGCCGGGCTGTGGCAGCGCCGCCGGACCCGGGAGGCGCACGAACGGCTCACCACGGCGTTGGTCCGCGCCGTGCGCCACTCCGCGGAGCCGGTGTCGCTGCTGGAACTGGGCTGTGCGCGTACGACGAGCGTGATCGCCCTGAACGTCGCCGGAGCCCTGGGGGCGGAGGGCCCGGTGGTCGTCGTCGACGGCCTGCCCGGTCCGGAGCTCGCCGACAGCGGCCAGGAGCCGGTCAACACGACCGTGGTCAGGGGCGAGCGCGCCGCGACCGTGCCGAGAGAGGTGCGCCGGCTCGGCGTCGGCTCGGTCGCGCCCGGCACGGCGTGGACCGACCTCCGGTACCTCGGCGGCCGGACCGTGCTCGTCGTACGGGCCGGGCACGGCAGGGCCGCCTGGCTGCACACCGTGGCGCGGCAGCTCGCGGAGCAGCGCATTCCGGTGATCGGTGTGGTGCTGATCGACCCCGATCCGCGGGACCGGACCGACGGCACGCTGTGGGACGGACCGCACACGGCGCTGCGCGGCCCTTATGAGCGGCCGGCCCAGCAGCACGGGACGGGCCTGCCGCGGACGGAACGGCTGGCCCGGCAGCACGCGACAGGCCCGTTGTGGACGGAGCGGCCGCCGATGTCGGCCGCCCGCGCCCCGGGCAGCGACCAGGAGGCTCGGTAGCACATGTGTGGCATCGCAGGTACGTACCGGTGGCCGGACGGGAAGGCCGTGACCGACCGGCTCACCGACATCCTCGCCCACCGCGGCCCGGACGGGGCGGGCCGCTACAGCCACCCCGCCGGTGACGGCGAAGTCCACCTGGGACACCGCCGGCTGGCCATCATCGACCTGTCCGGGACCGGCGCCCAGCCGATGGTCTCGGACGGCCTCGCCCTCTCGTACAACGGCGAGCTGTACAACGCGCCCGCGCTGCGCGCCGAGCTGTCGGCCGCCGGGGTGCGCTTCCGCGGCACGTCCGACACCGAGGTGCTGCTGGAGGCGTGGCGGCGCTGGGGCACCGACTGCCTGCCGCGGCTGCGCGGCATGTTCGCGTTCGCGGTCTTCGACGAGCGGACCGGTGAGCTGGTGCTCGCCCGCGACCAGTTGGGCATCAAGCCGCTGTTCCTGCTCCGGCGCGGCGGGGGCCTGCTGTTCGCCTCCGAGCTGAAGGCGCTCGCCGCCGTGACCGGCGGGACGCTGCAGGTGGACCACGCGGCGCTGGTGGCCTCCCTGCTGTACTACTGGGTGCCGGACTCGCGCTGTGCGTTCCGCGAGGCGGAGAAGCTGCCGCCGGGGAGCTGGCTGCGGTGCCGGCCCGACGGCCTGGTCGAGACCGGCCGGTACTGGAACCTCAAGGACGTCGCCGCCGAGGCCCGGGAGCGGGCCCGCAGCGGCGAGCAGCCGGACCTGGCCGCCGTCGTCGAGGAGTCGACCCGCCGGCACCTGCTCTCCGACGTACCGGTGGCGACCTTCCTCTCCGGCGGCCTCGACTCCAGCTACCTGACCGCGCTGGCGGCCCGCGACCGGCCCGGGATCGCCGCTTACACGATCGGGTTCCGCGCCGAGGACGCCAGGTTCGAGGCGATGCCGGACGATCTGCGCTACGCCCGGCAGGTGGCCGAGCGGTTCGGCGTCGACCTGCGGGAGATCGAGATCGCGCCGAACGTGCTCGACCTGCTGCCGGAGATGACCTACCACCTGGACGAGCCGATCGGCGACCCGGCCGCGATCAACACGTTCCTGATCTGCTCGGCCGCCCGGGAGGCCGGCGTCAAGGTGCTGCTCTCGGGCATGGGCGCCGACGAGCTGTTCGCCGGGTACCGCAAGCACCTGGCCAACCTGCTCGCGCTGCGCTACCAGCGCATCCCGCGGCCGCTGCGCAGCGGTCTGTCCGCGACCGTGGACCGGCTGCCGGTCGCCACGGCCCGCCGCGGGTACCGCTCGGTGCGCTTCGCGAAGCGGTTCCTGTCCTTCGCCGAGCTGCCGGAGGAGACCGCGTTCCGGCGCAGCTACACCATGTACGACCAGGACGAACTGCTCGCCCTGGTCGACCCGGACCTGGCCGGGAGCGTCGAGGACGTCCTGACCGAGCACGCGGACATCTACCAGGACAACGACCTCGACGACTTCGTCAACCGCATGTGCCTAGGCGACGCCCGGATGTTCCTGCCGGGCCTGAACCTCGCCTACACGGACCGGTCGAGCATGGCCGCGTCGACCGAGGTGCGGGTGCCGTACGTGGACGTCGAAGTGGTCGAGGCGGCGTTCGCGGTGCCCGGCGACCGCAAGATCGTCGGGCGGCAGGGCAAGGCCGTCCTCAAGGAGGCGGCCGCCTCGGTGCTGCCCCGGGAGATCGTGTACCGGCCCAAGGGCCTGTTCAGTGCCCCGCTGCGGGCCTGGATGAGCCGGGACCTGGCACCACTGGTGCGCGAGGTGGTGCACGACGGGGTGCTCGTCGGTTCCGGGCTCCTGCGCCGCGACGCGCTGCAGCGGATGGTCGCCGAGGACGCCGCCGGGCAGCGGGACTTCTCCAAGCATCTGTGGCATGTGCTGACCCTGGAGTACTGGTATCGCGGCGCGACCTCCGGCTCCGGCCGGAGCCGGGCGGCTTGAACGGTGTGGACACAAGAGGAGCTCGGGTGAAACAGGTCGTGCAGAACTACAAGAGCGGCGAGCTGGCGGTGCTCGACGTGCCGGTTCCGGGGTGCAAGCCGGGCGGTGTGCTGGTCCGCAGCGCCTACTCGCTGATCTCCACCGGGACCGAACTCATGAAGGTGTCCGAGGCCGGCATGTCGATGGTGGGCAAGGCCCGCTCCCGTCCCGACCAGGTGGCCAAGGTCGTCCAGAGCGTGGCCGCCAACGGGGTGCCCGCCACCTACCGCAAGGTGATGGGCAAGCTGGACTCGTACACGCCGCTGGGCTACTCGCTGTGCGGGGTGGTCGAGCAGGTCGGCGCCGGGATCGAGGATGTGGCGGTCGGCGACCTGGTGGCCTGCGCCGGCAACGAGCACGCGTTGCACGCCGAGCTGAACTGGGTGCCGAAGAACCTCTACGCCCCGGTGCCGGACGGCCTCGCGCCGCGCCACGCGGCCTTCGGCACCGTCGGGTCGATCGCGTTGCAGGGCGTCCGCCAAGGCGAGTCGCAGCTCGGCGACGTGGCGCTGGTCATCGGCCTCGGGCTGATCGGGCAACTGGTGGTCCAGTTGCTGGCCGCCTCGGGGGTCCGCGTCGTCGGAGCCGATCCGGACCCGGTGCGCTGCGCGCTGGCCGAGCGCCTGGGCGCCGCGGCCTGCGGCGATCCCGCGTCCGCCGCCGTGGAGACCGCCGTCGCCGAACTCACCGGCGGGCACGGCGCGGATCAGGTGTACCTGGCCGCCGGCGGCGGCAGCAACCAGCCCGTCGAGCTGGCGGCCAAATTGAGCCGGGACCGCGGCCGGGTCGTCGACATCGGCAAGTGCAGCCTGAACCTGCCGTGGAACGCGTACTACGAGAAGGAGCTGGACGTCCGGTTCTCCCGGTCGTACGGCCCCGGGCGCTACGACCCGGAGTACGAACTCCAGGGGCGGGACTACCCGATCGGCTATGTGCGCTGGACCGAGCGCCGCAACCTGGCGTGCTTCCTCGACCTGGTCGCCCGAGGCCGCGTCGACGTGGAGCCCCTGGTCTCCCACACGGCGGACTTCGACGACGCCGTCGAGACGTATCAGCGCCTGAAGGACGGCGATCTGAAGGCCGTGGCGGTGCTGTTCCGGTACCCCGGACACGCGGGGGAAGCGGAGGCTCCGGCGGTGGCCGTGCCCGCGGTGCCCGTGCGGGCGTCCGCTCCGGGCCGGCCCGCCCAGTCCCCGGTGCGACTGGCGTTCGTCGGCGCGGGCAACTACGCGACGTCGATGCTGCTGCCGCACCTGGCCCAGCGCGACGGTATCGCCCTGTCGTCCGTGGTCACCACGACGGCACTGTCCGCGGCCAACGCCAAGCGGAAGTTCGGCTTCGCCGAGGCGACCACCGATCTCGACGCCGTACTCGGCGACAAGACGATCGACGCGGTGTTCGTGGTCACCCGGCACAGCTCGCACGCCGAACTGACCCGGAAGGCACTCCTCGCGGGCAAGGCGGTGTTCGTGGAGAAGCCCCTCGCCCTCACCGAGGACGACCTGGCCGGTGTGCTCGCCGCGGTGGAGGAATCGGGCAACGACCGGATTCAGGTGGGCTTCAACCGCCGGTTCGCGCCGCTGCTGCGGGAGGCCCGGCAGCGATTCGGCGCCCGCAGCGGTCCGGCGAGCCTCCGCTACCTGGTCAACGCGGGCCGGCTGGAACACGGCAGTTGGTACCTCCGGCAGGGCACCGAGGGCTCGCGGTTCGCCGGGGAGGGCGGGCACTTCATCGACACGGCGAGCTGGCTGCTCGGGGCCGACCCGGTCTCGGTGTACGCGGTCGCCACGTCCGGCAACCAGGATCTGCAGGCCGTACTGCGCTACCCGGACGGGTCCACCGCCACCATCAGCTACGTCACCTCCGGCCCGGCCAGTCTCCCCAAGGAGACGCTGGACCTGGTCGCGGACGGCAAGGCGCTGCGGCTCGACGACTTCGTCCGCGCCTCCGTGTACGGACGCAAGCGGTGGGTCAGCTCCCGGCTGCCCAAGGCCCGCGACAAGGGGCAGAACGCCGAACTGGCGGCGTTCGTCAAGGCCGTACGGACCGGTGGGCCGATGCCGGTGCCGCTGGAGTCGCTGGTCGCCACCACGGCGGCCACCCTCGCCGTACAGGCCGGCCTGGCCGCCGGTACGCCGGTGACCTTGGCGAGGACGCCATGACCATGAACGCGGGCTGGTACCTGCGCCGCCTCTCCCGGATGGGACCGCGGGAGGTCGGCGGCCGGGTGGGCGACGCGGTGCGCAGACGGCGGTGGCGGTCGGTACGGCCCGGCGACCCGAGCGTGACCGGCGCCCGGTTCACGGCGATCCTGCCCGCCGGGACGCTCGCCGCACTCCCTGCGGACGCCGTCAAACGTCTCCTCGCCGAGGCGGACCGGCTGATGGCCGGGCACGTCGAGTACTTCGGAGTGGTCCGCGACGACCTGACCGACCCGGACTGGTGGTACGACCCGAAGACCGGGCGGCGGGCCCCGTGGGGCTACGCCTTCGACGTGCCGTACCGGGACGAGGAGACGGTCGGGGACATCAAGCAGATCTGGGAGCCGTCCCGGCACCAGTACCTCACCGTGCTCGCCGCCGCCTACGCGGTCACCGGGGACGAGCGGTACGCCGAGCGGGTGGCCGCGCACCTGCGGTCGTGGTGGGCGGCCAACCCGCCGCTGCGGGGCGTGCACTGGATCAGCGGCATCGAGCTGGGCATCCGGCTGATCTCCTGGGTGTGGGTCCGCCGGCTGCTCCACGGCTGGCCCGGCGCGGCCGGGCTGTTCGAGGACAACCCGGTGGCGCTGAAGCAGATCTGGCACCACCAGCGCTGGCTGGCCGCCTTCCCCAGCCGGGGTTCCTCGGCGAACAATCACGTCGTCGCCGAGGCAGCCGGGCAGTTCGCGGCGGCCTGCGCGTTCGGGTGGTTCCCCGCCTCGGCACGGTGGCGCGCGGGCGCGCTGCGGTCGTTGGAGCGGCACCTGCGCGGCAACACCTTCGCCTCCGGTCTCAATCGTGAGCTGGCCACCGAGTATCACGGACTGGTGCTGGAGCTCGGCCTGGCCGCGGTGGCCGAGGCGGATGCCGCCGGTGTGCCGGTCCCGCCGACCGTACGGCTGGTGCTGCTCCGGATGACCGACGCGCTCGCGGCCATCGTGGACAACCGGCTGCGGCCGCCGCGCCAGGGGGACGCGGACGACGGGCACGGACTGGTCCTGGACGGCGCGGGCACCGACCGCTGGGCCTCACTGCTGGCCACCGGGGACGCCGTGTTCGGCCGGCTCGCCTGGTGGCCGACCGTGACCGGTACCGATGTGCGCACCCCGCTGCTGGCCGCGCTCGTCCGGCCGTACGGGAAACCGGGCACCGCGCCGGCCGTGACCCGCCCGGCGAGCCGGCCAGGTCATTTCGCCGACGCGGGCCTGACGATCCTGCGCGGTCCGGAGGAAATCTGGTGCCGTTGCGACGGCGGTCCGCACGGTTTCCTGTCGATCGCCGCGCACGCCCACGCGGACGCGCTGTCCGTGGAGGTGCGGCACGACGGGGTCGACGTGCTGGCCGACCCGGGGACGTTCTGCTACCACGGGCAGCCCGAGTGGCGGCAGTACTTCCGGTCCACCCTCGCCCACAACACCCTGCAATGGGACGGCCGTGACCAGTCCGTCTCCGGCGGCCCGTTCCTGTGGACCCGGCACGCCCGCAGCCGCGTCCTGGTCGCGGACACCTCCCACGAGAAGGTGACCCGCTGGTGCGCCGAGCACGACGGTTACCAGCCCTGCGTGCACCGCCGCCAAGTGGAGCTGACCGCCGCGAGCCGGGAGCTGAGCGTGGTGGACGAGGTGCGCGGCGATCGCGGGGCCGTGCGGCTGGCGTTCCATCTCGGCCCGGAGATCACCGCGGAGCTGACGGGGAACCGGGCGGCACTCACCTGGACCCGGGACGGCGAGGACCGGTCCGCGGTGCTCGATCTGCCCGGGCGGCTGAGCTGGCGGGCGCACCGCGGCGAGACCGACAAGCCGCTGGGCTGGTACTCCCCCGGTTTCGGCCGCAAGGAGCCCGCCACGACGCTGGTCGGCTCCGGCCGTGCCGACGGCGCCGCGGAGTTCACCACCGTACTCAGGTTCCACGGCTAGGGGGACGGGTGGGGATCACGTGGCGGAATCGGGCGTTGCCGGTGGCGGCACTGGCACTGCTGGCGTCCGGCTGTGTCGGCACGCCGGGCGCCGGGTCGCAGCCGTCCGCCGCGCCCTCCACGTCCGGGGCCCGGTCGGCCGTGGCCAAGGTGTGTGCCAGGCCCGCTCCCGGGCCGGCGCAGGCACCGGCGGGCGCGGTGACGGTCGATCCCTCGGTGGTCGGTGACCTGGCCGCCAAGACCAAGAGCAGCCCGCCGGGCACCACGTTCTGGCTCCGGCCGGGCACCCACCGGCTCGATCCGGACCGCTACGCCCAGGTCGTCCCCAAGCAGGGCGACCGCTACCTCGGCGCGCCGGGGGCGGTGCTCGACGGCCGGAAGAAGAACCAGTACGCGTTCAGCGGTACGGCCCGCGACATCACCGTCCGCCACCTGACCGTGCAGAATTTCGTCGCGCCGCACGACGAGGGCGTGGTCAACCACGACTCGGCCGACGGATGGGTGATCGAGCACACCACGGTCCAGCGCAACTCCGGCGCCGGGCTGATGGCCGGTGCCCGCCAGCGGGTCCGCGCCAACTGCCTCCGGGACAACGGGCAGTACGGCCTGAACGCGTACAAGGACGACGGCCCGCTCAGCGGCCTGGTGGTCGAGGGCAACGAGATCGTTGGCAACAACACCGGTGACTGGGAGCGGCGGAAGGAGGGCTGCGGCTGCACCGGTGGCGCGAAGTTCTGGTCCGTTAACGGCGCCGACGTACGCGGCAACTGGGTGCACGACAACCGTGGAACCGGGCTGTGGGCGGACACCAACAACAACGACTTCCGCATCGAGGACAACGTGCTGGAGGCCAACGACGGTGCCGCGCTGATCTACGAGACCAGCTACAACGCGGTCATCCGGAGGAACACGATCCGGCGGAACAACTGGGTCGAGGGCCGCCGGTACGCCGAGCGCGGCGACAACTTCCCGTTCGCGACCGTCTACCTGTCCGAGTCCGGCGGCGAACCGCGCGTCAAAGCCCGCACCGACAAGATCGAGATCTACCGGAACGTACTGGAGAACAACTGGTCCGGCATCACCCTGTGGGAGAACGCCGACCGGTTCTGCAACAGCCCGGCCAACACCTCCTCCGGTGACTGCACGTTGCTGGTGCGGCCGCCCGGCCGCTGCGCGCGGCCGGCGATCGCCACCGCACCGCTCTACGCCGACTGCCGGTGGAAGACCCAGCGGGTGGACATCCACGCCAACCGCTTCGTGCTGGACAAGTCCGTCGTCGGCTGTACGGAGAAGTGCGACCGGATGGCGCTGCTCGCCAACTACGGCACCTACCCGGACTGGTCGCCGTACCAGGGCGAGCGGGTGGCCGAGGCGATCACCCTCAAGCAGCACAACCGCTGGCACGACAACACCTACGTCGGCCCCTGGACCTTCGTCGCCCACGACCCGAGCCGGGTGCTCGACTTCGGACAGTGGCAGGGCGCGCCCTACGAGCAGGACGCGGGCAGCACCCACGCCCCAGGGGCCGGTGACTGAGATGGACGGAGACCTGCGGCACAGCGGGCTGCCGGGCGGGGCGGACACGGAGCGCACCCGGCCAGGCACCGAAGCGCGCGCGGCCGGCACACCGAGGACCGTGGGAGTCGTCTGGGGGCTGCTGATCCTCAACACGCTCGGCTCCGCCGGGGCGAAGACCATCATCCCGCTGCCCCGCTCCCTCATCCAGCTCGTCACCATGGGCGCGCTGGTCGCCGCGTTCACGCTGGCGCTCGCGCTCAACCTGCGGCTGCGCGTCCGGGCCAGCACCTTCCTGTTCCTGCTCACCCTGCTCCTCGTACCGAGCGTGCTCTCCAGCCTGCAACTGGAGTCCGGGCTCGGCGCGCTGTTCCGCTGCGCCCGGCTGGCGCTGTTCGTCGGCACGCTGTGGCTGCTGAGCCGCTGGTGGGACGGTCTGACGTTCGTACGGCACCACATCCGCATGTACTTCGCGGTGCTCGGGTCGGTCGCCGCCGGCCTGGTCGTCTCGCCGGGTGCGGCCCTGCCGGAGCTCTACGGCGGGCGGCTGGTCGGCGCGTTGTGGCCGCTCACCCCGCCACAGATCGGGCAGTACGCCGCCGTGATCATCGGGCTGGCCGTGCTGCTCGTCCTGGGCCGCCGTACCGACCGGGCGAGCGCGGCGGTCGTCATCGTGCCCTCGGCGGTCCTGCTCGCGCTGACCCATACCCGGACCGCCACGCTCGGCCTGCTCGTCGGGCTGACGCTGGCGATCGGCTCGCTCGTCCTGACCAGCGCCGCCGCCCGCCGGTTCTTCACCTGGGCGGTGCTGTGCGCCGCGGTGGCTGCGACGGTGTTCGCCGGTGCGCTGCGGGCGTGGTTCCTGCGCGGCCAGAGCCAGGAGAACCTCACCAGCCTCACCGGCCGGGCCACGGTCTGGGACGCCCTGCTGGCGGCGCCCCGGACGACCGTGGAGACGCTGTTCGGCGTGGGCCTGGGCGACAAGTCGTTCGGCGGGCTGCCGATCGACAACAGTTGGCTGGCCGTCTACCACGAGCAGGGGCTGACCGGTATCGCCCTGGTGGCGGCGATGCTCCTGGTGCTGGGCGGCGTGGCGTTGCTGCGGCCGCCGTCGCTGCCGAGGGCCTGCGCGATCTTCCTGATCAGCTACTGCGCCATCGCGTCGTACACCGAGGCCGGACTGGGCGACGCCTCGCCGTACCTGCTGCACCTGACCGTGGCCGCCGCACTGCTGACGGTGCCCGCCACGGCTACGCCGCTCCCGGCGCCCGAACCCCCCAGACGACATGTCCCGCGGTGGGCCCGGGACCGGAGGTGACCTCGCACATGCACGTTCTCGTGGTGCACAACCGCTACTCCTCGGCGCAGCCGAGCGGGGAGAACAACGTGGTCGACCAGGAGGTGGAGCTGCTGCGCGCAGCCGGCCACCGGGTCGGCGTGTTCGAGCGGCGCAGCGACGACATCGCCGGCCGGTCCCTGCGGGGCAAGGCCGCGGTGCCGCTGCTGGTGCCGTGGAACCCGGCGGTGCGCACGGAGCTGGCCGCCCGGCTCCGCGCCGAACGGCCGGACGTGGTGCACGTCCACAACGTCTTCCCGCTCCTGTCCCCCGCGGTGCTGGCCGCCTGCGCCGACGCCGGTGTGCCCGTCGTCGCCACGCTGCACAACTACACCCAGGTCTGCCCGCCCGGCACCCTGCAACGGGACGGCCGGCCGTGCGCCGAGTGCGTCGGGTCGGCGCCGCTGCCCGCCGTACGGCACGGCTGCTACCGAGGTTCCCGGCTGGCGACGGTGCCGCTCGCGGTCAGCCTGTCCGTCAACCGGCGGCGGTGGTGGACCGGCGTGGACCGGTTCTTCTGCATCTCCGCGGCGCAGCGCGACGTCCTGGTGCGGGCCGGGATGCCGGCCGAGCGGCTGGCGGTGAAGCACAACTTCGTGCCGGAGCCGGGCATCCGCCGGTCGGGCGGCGGCGAGCAGGTGCTGTATCTCGGCCGGCTCGCGGAGGCCAAGGGCGTACGGCTGCTGATGGCCGCGTGGGACCGGATCGCCGCGGACGGCGGGGTGGGCGTGCCGCTCGTGATCGCCGGGGCGGGGCCGCTGGAGCAGGAGGTGCGGGCCTGGGCGGCGGGCCGGGACGACGTACGGTACGTCGGCCTGTACGACCCGGCGCAGTGCCGGGAGGCCGTCGCGCGGTCGGTCGCCGTGGTGGCTCCCTCGACGTGGCTGGAGGCGTTCGGCCTGGTGGTCGTGGAGGCGATGGCGGCCGGGGTCCCGGCCGTCGCCGCCGGTCACGGCGCCTTCGTCGAACTGGTCGAGGACGGGGTGACCGGGCTGCTGCACCGGCCCGGCGAGTCCGCCTCGCTCGCGGACCGCCTGCGCCGGATCACGGCGGACCGGGCCCGCAACCGGGAGCTGGGCCAGGCAGCCAGGCGCCGTTACGAGCGGGGCTTCAGCCCGGCCGTCGGCCTGGAGCGCCTGGTGGAGGGGTACCGCACCGCGATCGCGGGGCGGCCGGGCGGCGGGGACGGTCCGCCGCCGGAGAACGAGAGCACCGGCTCGCGGCGGGGGCACCGTGCGAGCGGAAATGGGGGCAGTAAATGACACGATGCCGACTCTGCGGCTCGGCGGCGCTGGCCAGCGTCGTCGATCTCGGAGCGACCCCGCCGTGCGAAAGCTTTCTCGCGGCGGACCAACTGGCCGAGCCGGAGCCGACGTACCCGCTGCACCTGCGGGTCTGCACCGACTGCTGGCTCGCGCAGATCCCGCCGCTGATCACCCCGGAGGAGACGTTCACGCAGTACGCGTACTTCTCCTCCTACTCGACGTCCTGGGTGGAGCACGCGCGCGCGTTCGTCGCCGACGCCGTCCAGCGGGCGGGCCTCGGCCCGGACGCCTTCGTGGTCGAGGTCGCCAGCAACGACGGGTACCTGCTGAAGCACGTGGTGGACCGTGGGATCCGCTGCCTCGGCATCGAGCCGTCGGTGAACGTCGGCGCCGCGGCGCGGGAGGCGGGCGTGCCCACCGTCACGGAGTTCCTGGACCCGGCCACCGGCTCGGCGGTCCGCGCCGAGCACGGCCCGGCGGACCTGGTCGTGGCCAACAACGTGTACGCGCACATTCCCGACGTGATCGGGTTCACCCGGGGGCTGCGCGCCCTGGTCGCCGACGACGGCTGGGTCTCCATCGAGGTACAGCACCTGCTGACGCTGATCGAGCAGAACCAGTACGACACGATCTACCACGAGCACTTCCAGTACTACACGGTCGCATCCGCGATCCGGGCGCTGGCGAGCGGCGGCCTCTCCCTCGTGGACGTCGAGCTGCTGCCCACGCACGGCGGTTCCGTCCGGCTGTGGGCCCGGCCGGACGGAGTGGCCGGCGAGCCGTCCCGCCGGGTGGCCGACGTACTGGCACGGGAGAAGGCCGCCGGACTCCAGGAGCTGTCCGGGTACACCGAGTTCTCCGCCCGGGTGGCCAAGGTGCGCCGGGACCTGCTGCGGTTCCTCGTCGAGGCGGCCGAGCGCGGCGAGACGGTCGTCGGCTACGGCGCCCCGGGCAAGGGCAACACCCTGCTCAACCACTGCGGCATCCGGCCCGACCTGCTCCCGTACACCGTCGACCGCAACCCCTACAAGCACGGCCGGTTCACCCCCGGCACCCGTATCCCGATCCTGCCGCCCGAGCAGATCGCCGCCGACCGGCCGGACTACGTCCTCGTGCTGCCCTGGAACCTGCGGGCCGAACTGGCCGAGCAGTTGTCCTTCGTGCACGCCTGGGGCGGCCGCCTGGTCTTCCCCATCCCGGAACTGAGCATCGTCGAGGCCACGTCGTGAAAGAGGTCGCAGCATGAAGGTCGTACTGTTCTGCGGCGGTTACGGACTGCGGATGCGCGCCGGCGCGTCCGACGACGTGCCCAAGCCGATGGCGATGGTCGGCCCAAGGCCGCTCATCTGGCATGTGATGCGCTACTACGCGTACTTCGGGCACACGGACTTCATCCTGTGCCTCGGCTACGGGGCCGACCACATCAAGAATTTCTTCCTCACCTACGAAGAGACGACGTCCAACGACTTCGTGCTGCGCAACGGGCGGGTCGAGCTGCTGTCCACCGACATCGCGGACTGGAACATCACGTTCGTGCAGACCGGCATCGAGTCGCCGATCGGGGAACGGCTGCGCCGGGTGCGGCACCACTTGGACGGCGACGAGATGTTCCTCGCCAACTACGCCGACGTGCTCACCGACGCTCCGCTGCCCGAGATGATCGACCGGTTCGCCCGGCGTGACGCCGGCGCGTCGATGATGGTGGTGCCGCCGCAGTCCTCGTTCCACTGCGTGGACCTGGGCGAGGACGGCCTGGTGGGCGGCATCACCGAGGTGAGCGAACTGCCGCTGTGGGAGAACGGCGGCTACTTCGTGCTCCGCCAGGAGGTCTTCGACCACATCCCGGAGAACGGGGACCTGGTGGCCGACGGCTGCACCCAACTGGCCAAGCGGGGGCGGCTGGTGGCGCACCAGCACCGCGGCTTCTGGAAGCCGACCGACACCGTGAAGGAGCGGGCCGCGCTGGACGCCGCCTATGCCCGGGGGGACCGCCCGTGGGCCGTGTGGGAGCGGGACAGCGCCGGAGTCCGGGCGTGATCCGGCTCGGGGCCGGGCGCCTGGAGCGGATCGCCGCGGTGGGCGCGCACTGCGACGACATCGCCATCGGCGCCGGCGGCACCCTGCTGACGATGTGCCTGGCGCACCCGGGCCTGCGCGTCGACGCGTTGGTGCTCTCCGGCGGCGGCAGTGAGCGGGAGCAGGAGGAGCAGGCCGCGCTCGCCGCCTTCTGCCCGGGCGCCGACCTGCGGCTGACCGTGCTCAAGCTGCCGGACGGCCGGCTGCCCGCGCACTGGGACGAGGCCAAGGCCGCGGTCGAGGAGCTGCGCGGGCAGACCGAGCCGGACCTGGTGCTGGCGCCGCGTACCGAGGACGCCCACCAGGACCACCGCGGCCTGGCGAAGCTGATGACCACCGCGTTCCGCGACCACCTCGTCCTCGGCTACGAGATCGTCAAGTGGGACGGCGATCTGGGCCGCCCGTCGGCGTACCAGCCCCTGTCGCCGGAGGCCGCCGAAGAAAAGGTGCGGCTGTTGCAGGAGCACTACCCCTCGCAGCGTCACCGGCCCTGGTACGACCGGGAGGCATTCCTCGGGCTGGCGCGCATCCGCGGCATCGAATGCCACGCGCGCTACGCCGAGGCGTTCACCGTCACCAAGCTCACTCTCAATCTGGGGGACTGAAATTTGCGCGTGCTGCTGACCGGACACCAGGGCTACCTGGGCACCGTGATGGCCCCGGTCCTCGCGGCCGCCGGACACGAGGTCGTCGGTCTCGACGCCGGCCTGTTCGCCGACTGTGTACTGGGCCCGTCGCCCGTGGACCCTCCGGGACACCGGGTGGATCTGCGCGACGTGACGGCCGAGCACGTGGCCGGGGTGGACGCCGTGATCCACCTGGCCGCGCTGTCCAACGACCCCCTGGGATCGCTGGCGCCGGAACTCACCTACTACATCAACCACCATGCGTCCGTACGGCTGGCCCGGCTGGCCCGCGACGCCGGGGTACGCCGCTTCCTGTACGCCTCCACCTGCTCGGTCTACGGTGCCGCCGGCAGCAGCGACCTGGTGACCGAGGACGCCCCGCTGCGCCCGGTGACCCCGTACGCGGAGTCCAAGGTGCGGGTGGAGGACGACCTGCACGCACTGTCCGACGGCGACTTCAGCCCGGTGTTCATGCGCAACGCCACCGCCTTCGGCCACTCACCCCGGCTGCGCGCCGACATCGTGCTGAACAACCTGGTGGGCCACGCGCTGCTGTCCGGCGAGGTGCTGGTGCTCTCCGACGGCACCCCCTGGCGCCCGCTGGTACACGCCGCCGACATCGCACGGGCCTTCACGGCCGCGCTGACCGCGCCCCGGGAGGCGGTGCACGACCGGGCGTTCAACATCGGCAGCGAGACCAACAACGTCACGGTCGCCGAGATCGCCGGGCAGGTCGCCGAGGCGGTGTCCGGCTCGAAGGTGGTGATCACCGGGGAGACCGGCGCCGATCCTCGGTCGTACCGGGTGGACTTCTCCCGATTCCGCGCCGCGGTGCCCGGCTTCGACTGCGAGTGGACGGTGAAGCAGGGCGCGCTCGAACTCGCCGACGCCTACCGGAAACACGGGCTGACCCGGGAGGACTTCGAGCAGCGCTTCACCCGGCTGGCCGTGCTGCGCGCGGCGTCCGACGCCGGCGCCGTCGACGACACCCTGCGGTGGCGTCGATGACCGCGGTCGGCGAGGAGATGCACGCTCTGGTGGAGCGGCTGCACCCGCTCTGCCGGAGCATCACCGGCGACGGGGTGCGGGCCACCCTGGAGATCGTCGGCGAGTACGTTCCGCTGCAGGTGCACGAAGTGCCGACCGGGACGCAGGTGCTCGACTGGACGGTGCCGCAGGAGTGGAACATCCGGGACGCGTACATCGCCGACAGTACCGGCCGCCGGGTCGTCGACTTCGCGGCGTCCAGCCTGCACGTGCTGGGCTACAGCGTGCCGGTGTCGGCGACCATGCCGCTCACCGAGCTGCGGGAACACCTGCACACCCTGCCGGAGCACCCGGCCTGGGTGCCGTACCGCACCAGCTACTACAAGCCGGAGTGGGGGTTCTGCCTGGCCCAGGAGACCTTGGACGCGCTGCCGGACGGCGACTACGAGGTACGTATCGACTCCACTCTCGCGGACGGCCACCTCACCTACGCCGAGCACGTGGTCCCCGGGCAGGTGCCCGACGAGGTGATCGTCTCCTGCCATGTCTGCCACCCGTCGCTGGCCAACGACAACCTGGCCGGCATCGCGGTGGCGACGTTCCTGGCCCGCGCGCTGGCGCGGGAGACGCCGCACCACACCTACCGGTTCATCTACGCGCCCGGCACCATCGGGGCGATCACCTGGCTGGCCCGCAACGCCGAGCGGATCGACCGGGTCAAGCACGGGCTGGTACTGGCCTGCGCCGGTGACCGGGGCCACCTGACGTACAAACAGAGCAGGCGCGGCGACGCCGAGATCGACCGGGTGCTGCGGCACGTCCTGTCCGCCTCCGAACGCCCGCACCGCGTCACCGAGTTCACTCCGTACGGCTACGACGAGCGGCAGTACTGCTCCCCCGGTTTCGATCTGGGAGTGGGCTCGCTCAGCCGGACCCCGTACGCCGGGTACCCCGAATACCACACCTCGGCGGACAACCCGGGCTTCGTCTCCCCGGACGCGATGGCGGACACGCTCGCCGTCTGCCGCGAGGCGTTCTCCGTACTGGACCGCAACCGCCGCTACGTCAACCTCAGCCCCTACGGCGAACCGCAGTTGGGCAGGCGTGGGCTGTACGACGCGCTCGGCGGCCGCAGCGACACCCGACAGGCCCAGTTGGCCATGCTCTGGGTGCTCAGCATGTCCGACGGCGGGACCGGTCTGCTGGACGTCGCCGAGCGGTCCGGGCTGCCCTTCGACACCGTCGCCACCGCGGCCGATGCCCTGCGCGACGCCGGACTGATCAAGGCGTGAGGCCGATGACCGCCGAGGGGAAGAGGACGACGACGGACCGGGCCGAGGGCCCCCGGCCGTCGGCGAAGCGGGCCGTCGCGGGGCGGCTGTCCTGGGGACTGGCCGACCAGGCGGTCTGCAGCATGAACAACTTCGCGGTGGGGATCTACGTGGCCCGCTCGCTGGGGGTGACCGCTTTCGGCGTGTTCAGCCTGGCCTGGGTCACCTACGGCGTGGTGCTCAACGTCTCCCGCGGGCTGGCCACCGACCCGCTCATGGTGCGCTTCAGCGGCGTGCCGACCGCGTCCTGGCGCGCGGCGGTGGCCCGCTCCTCGGGTACCGCGCTCGGCGTCGGCGCGGCGCTCGGCGCGGCGTGCCTGACGGTCGGGGTGGGTCTCGGTGGCCGCGTGGGGCCCGCGTTCGCCTGCCTCGGTGTCGTCCTTCCGGCGCTGCTGTTGCAGGATGCCTGGCGGTTCGCGTTCTTCGCCGCGGGCACCGGGCGGAAGGCGTTCGTCAACGACCTCGTGTGGGCCGTCGCGCTCGTTCCGGCCATGGTGGTGGCGGCCCGCGTGGACAGTGTCCCCGCCTTCGTGCTCGCCTGGGGCGCGTCCGCCGCCGTGCCCGCGGTGTACGGCTGCCTCCAGTCCCGCATCCGGCCCCGGCTGACCGGAGTGCGCGAGTGGCTTCGCGAGCACCGCGATCTCGGCTCCCGGTACCTGGTCGAGAACGTCAGCAACAGCGGCGCGAGCCAGCTCCGGGCGTACGGGCTCGGCGCGATCGTCGGGGTCGGCGCGGTGGGTGTGGTGCGGGGCGCCGAGCTCCTGCTCGGCCCTTTCCTCGCCCTGCTGATGGGGCTGTCGCTGGTCACCGTCGCGGAGGCGGCACGGGTGCTGCGGCGGGCCCCGCACCGGCTGGGCAGGTTCTGCCTCCTGCTGGGCGGCACACAGGCCGTCGCCGCACTGCTCTGGGGCGCGGCGCTGCTGCTGATGCCGGACCAGTTCGGCGAACTCGTGCTCGGCGGTGTCTGGCACGCCTCCTCGGAGCTGATCGTGCCGGTCACGCTCGGCGTCGCGGGCGCCGGCCTCGGCACCGGCGCGGCGGCCGGGCTGCGCGCCCTCGCCGCGGCCCGGCGCAGCCTGCGCAGCCAACTGTTCGCCTCCGCCTGCTACGTCACCGGCGGGCTCGGCGGAGCGGCCGTGGCCGGCACGGCGGGCTCGGCCTGGGGCGTCGCCGCCGCGACCCTCGGCGGCTCGGCCGTGTGGTGGCTGCACCTGCGGTCCGCCCTGCGCGAGCGCCGCACCCACCCCCTCCCCGAAGTGAGGACGCCATGACCGCGTTTCGCAGCGTTCCCCGGCTGAGCATCGGCCTGCCCGTGTACAACGGCGAGGAGTACCTCGCCGAGTCGCTCGACGCCCTGCTCGGCCAGACGTACGAGGATTTTGAACTGGTCATCTCCGACAACGCCTCGACCGACGGCACCCAGGACATCTGCCGCGCGTACGCGGCGAAGGACTCGCGCATCCGGTACATCCGGCTGCTGCGGAACGTCGGCGCCGCGCCGAACCACAACTACGTGTTCACCCAGTGCCACGGCGAGCTGTTCAAGTGGGCCTCGCACGACGACCTGTACGCCAGAGACCTGCTGCGCCGCTGCGTCGAGGCCCTGGACGAGCGGCCCGACGTGATCCTCGCCCACTCCGACCAGGCGGTCATCGACGGTGACGGCAAGGTCAAGGTCCCGTACGAGTACCGGCTCGCCACCGGCTCACCGCGCGCGCCGGAGCGGTTCCGCAGCCTGCTGTTCGAGCCCGGCGGTGACGACTTCTACGGGGTGATGCGCGCCGAGGTGCTGCGCCGGGTGAAGCCGCACGACAGCTACCACCACGCGGACCGCACGTTCGTCGCCGAGATCACCCTGCACGGGCCGTTCCACCAGGTACCGGAGCTGCTGTACTTCCGCCGGGACCATCCCACCCGCGCCGAGCGGGCGAACCCGTCCAAGCGCTCCCGGTGCGTCAACCTGGACCCGCGCCGGGCAGGCCCGCTGCACCCGACGCCCCGGCTGCTGGCCGAATACGTATGGGGCTTCGTGGCGGCGATCCGGCGGGCGCCGTTGTCCCCGGCGGACCGGCGGGCGTGCTACGGGCACCTGGTCTCGTGGTTGACGAGCCGGGCCCGGCCGGGCGCGGGAGAGCGGGTCGAGGACCGCGCACCGGTCGACCCGGAACTGCTCAGCATCTCCGTGGACGACCTCGTCGCCGGACGTGAGGGGCGACAGACATGACATCCACGGACAACACCCCCGTACGCGTAGGGGTGTTCGGCCTGCTCGGCTCCGGCAACCTCGGCAACGACGGATCGCTGGAAGCCGTGCTCGGCTACCTCCGCGCGGAGCATCCGGAGGCGGTGGTGGACGCACTGTGCGGCGGACCGGAGGTCGTCACGGCCCGGTACGGCATCCCCGCGACGCGGCTGCACTGGTACCGCGGGGAATACCGGACCGCGTCACGTGCGGGCGCGGTCGCGGCGAAGGGGCTGGGCAAAGTCGTCGACGCCTTCCGTACCGCTGCCTGGGTGCGCCGCCACGACGTGGTGATCGTGCCGGGCATGGGCGTCCTGGAGGCCACGCTGCCGCTGCGGCCGTGGGGCTTCCCGTACGCGCTGTTCCTGCTCTGCGCGAGCGGCCGGCTGACCGGCACCCGGGTCGCGCTGGTCGGCGTCGGCGCCGCTCCGATCGGCAACCGGGCGACCCGCGCCCTGGTGCGCTGGTCGGCCCGGCTGGCCACGTACCGCTCGTACCGGGACACCCTGTCCCGCGACGCGATGCGGGCGATGGGCGTGGACACCGCGCGCGACGAGGTCTACCCGGACCTCGCCTTCGCCCTGCCGACACCGCGGGCGGACACACCCCCGGACCCGCCGGGGACGGTCTGTGTCGGCGTCATGGCCTTCCACGGCGGCGACGACGACCGCGCCCGTGCCGACGAGATCCACCGGCGCTACCTCGAAGGGACGACCCGCTTCGTCCGTACGCTGGCCGAGGAGAAGCGGCCGGTCCGGCTGCTCACCGGCGACGCGTGCGACGCGCCGGTGGTCGCCGCGATCCTCGAAGCGGTGGACTCACCGCTGGTCACCGCCGCCGAAGCGGCCTCCCTTTCCGACCTGATGAAAGAGACGGCGGCCGCCGGCACCGTGGTGGCGACCCGCTACCACAACCTGATCTGCGCGCTGAAGGCCGGTACGCCGACGCTGGCGCTCAGCTATGCGGCGAAGAGCGACGCGCTCATGGCGCAGATGGGCCTCGGCACGTACTGCCATCCGGCCCGCGAGGTCGACGCCGACCGGCTGCTCGCCCAATTCCGGGAGCTGGAGCGGCGTTCGGCGGAGCTACGGCGGACCCTCACCGAGCGGAACCTGGCCGCCAACCAGCGCCTGGAACACCAGTTCACCGCCCTGACCGCGGCCCTGTTCCCGGCGGCCGCCCGCACCCGTTCCCATGCTCACGCCCACTTGCAGCAGGAGACACCGTGAAAGCGACCGAAGTCCCGGCGATCGACGGCGCGTACCTCTTCGAGCCGACGCCGTACGCCGACGAGCGCGGCTTCTTCTGCCGCACCTTCGACTCCGACGTGGTCCGCTCGGTGGGCCTCGACCCGCACGCCTTCGTCCAGGACAGCCTGTCCCGCTCGGCCCGGGGCGTGCTCCGCGGGCTGCACCTGCGCTCCGGCGACGGCGAGGCGAAGCTGGTGCGGTGCTCGTACGGGAAGATCTTCGACGTCGTCGTGGACCTGCGGAAGGACTCGCCGACGTACCGCAACGTGGCGTCCTTCGAGCTGTCCGGCGAGACGCAGGTGACCCTGTACGTCCCGGCGGGGTGCGCGCACGGCTTCCAGGCGTTGACGGAGACCGCCGACACCGCGTACCGGATCGACCGTCCGCACGATCCGGACGAGGACGTGACGATCGCGTTCGACGACCCGGAGCTGGCTATTCCGTGGCCGCTGCCGGTCACCTCGATGTCACAGCGGGACCGGGAGGCGCCGAGCCTCGCCAAGGCCCTGCTCCACCAGGAAAGCTGAGGCCGGCGTGGACAGCGAAGAGTTCTCCCTCCCCCTGTCGCGGCTGGCCAACGAGCGCCTGCACGCCATGGTCCCCGGAGGCGCGCACACCTACGCCAAGGGCGACGACCAGTACCCCGAGGACCTGGCTCCGGTCATCAGCCACGGCCAGGGCGCCCACGTGTGGGACATCGACGGCAACCGTTACATCGAGTACGGCTCCGGCCTGCGGTCGGTCAGTCTCGGCCACGCCCACCCCCGCGTGATCGAGGCGGTACGGCGGGAACTGGACCGGGGCAGCAACTTCGTCCGGCCGTCCGTCGTGGAGGTGGAGGCGGCGGAACGCTTCCTGGCCACCGTGCCGACCGCCGAGATGGTGAAGTTCGCGAAGAACGGCTCCGACGCCACCACCGCCGCGGTACGCCTCGCCCGCGCCGTCACCGGGCGCCCTCGGGTGGCCGTCTGCGGCGACCATCCGTTCTTCTCCGTCGACGACTGGTTCATCGGCACCACGCCGATGGCCGCGGGCATTCCGGCGGCGACCACCGAGCTCACCGTGACGTTCCCGTACGGGGACCTGGCCGCCACGGAGGACCTGCTCACCCGCCACCGGGGCGAGGTCGCCTGTCTGATCCTCGAACCCGCCACCCACACCGAGCCCCCGCCCGGCTACCTCCAGGGCCTCCGTGAGCTGGCCGACCGGCACGGCTGCGTCCTGGTCTTCGACGAGATGATCACCGGTCTGCGCTGGTCCGAGGCGGGCGCCCAGGGCCTGTACGGCGTCGTGCCGGACCTCTCCACGTTCGGCAAGGCGCTGGGCAACGGGTTCGCCGTCTCCGCGCTGGCCGGGCGCCGCGACCTGATGGAGCGGGGCGGGCTGCGCCACTCCGGTGACCGGGTGTTCCTGCTGTCCACCACGCACGGCGCGGAAACGCACTCCCTGGCGGCAGCGATGGCCGTACTCACCACGTACGTCGAAGAGGGCATCACCGCGCGGCTGCACGCCCTCGGCGAACGGCTGGCCGCCGGTGTCCGCGACGCCGCGGCCGCCATGGGCGTCGGCGACCACCTCGTCGTCCGGGGCCGGTCCAGCAACCTGGTCTTCGCCACCCTCGACGAGAACCGGCAGCCGTCGCAGCCGTACCGCACCCTGTTCCTGCGCCGGCTCCTCACGGGCGGGGTCCTGGCCCCGTCGTTCGTGGTGAGCAGCGCGCTCGACGACGCCGACATCGACCACACCGTGGAGGTGGTGGCCCAGGCATGTGCGGTGTACCGGAAGGCACTGGACGCCGGGGACCCCACTCCCTGGCTGGGCGGCCGGCCGGTGAAACCCGTCTTCCGCCGCTCGGCGTGAGGTGACGTGACGTCAGCGGCCCTTTTGCCGACCCGAGTCGGCCGTCCGCTCACCCGGTCCGTCCGCCGCACGATCGCCCGGCCAACCGTACGTACGAGCGTCCAGCCGGTCGGCCGTCCGGTCGACCAGCCACGCGGTCGCCGGTGTCAGCGCCAGCGCCGTGCACCAGCCGCCGAGGACATCGGTCGGATAGTGCGCGCCCAGCGCGACCTGCGCCCAGCCCATGGCGGCGCCGGCGACCACCGCCGCCGCCAGCACGAGCAGCATGCCGGCCGCCCTGCCGAGGCCGAGCCGGCCGGCCGCGAGCAGCGCCATCACCAGGGCGAGCGCGGTGACGAAGGCGGTGTGCCCGCTCGGGTAGGACAGGTTGTCACCGTGGATGGTGCGTCCCACCAGGAACTTGAGCAGCGTCGCCACCCCCACCGCGACGCCGGCTCCGGCAACGGCCGACACCGCCGCACGAGGACACCGGAGCAGCAGACAGCCCGCCACGACGGCCACCATCAGGACCACCGCTCCCCCGGGCTCCCCGAGGAAGTCCGCGGCCAGGGCCACGCCCCGCCACGGCGGCCGCACACTGTCAGCCGTCGGCGGAAAGATCCACCCGTCCACCGTGCCGGGCCGGGTGTGACCGGCGTACAGCACGCCGAGCACGACAACCGTCAGCGTGGCGAGGGCCGCGACCGCCCCGAGCCACGCGCGCAGCACCGGGGGCAGCACCGCAGACACCGGCCGTCCCGTCACACGCCCACCCCGTACGGTCGGTTCTTGACCAACATCGGGTCAGTGTACGTTCCGATGTGCCGGGGCGGCAGTGCTCGTCCTCCCTGAGCCCGGAGAGGAGCCGTACGAGAGATACGGCTCCCCACGGGCCCCTGAGGAAGCCCTCAACTCCAGTTGCAGCAGCCGCTGTCACGCGACCTTGGGTCCGCAGCGCATACCGATGTAGACGCACCCCGTACCGTCGGGCAGCGTGGAGAAGACGACGGGCATGTAGTCCTCGCTGAAGGCCGCGCCCACCCCCGTACCGGCGAAGACCGTGTCGGTCACCGGCAGCAGATCGATCTCCAGGGGCTCGGAGAAGTCCGCCATGCCGTCGACGAATTCATACCGTGCGTGGCCGGCGCCGTCCCGCTCGGTCACGGTGATGACCACGCCCTCGCGCCGGTACGTGCCGACCAGCGGTGCGAAGTCGACCGTGGGCGGCTGGGCGGGCGGGGCGAAGGGGGCCGGCATGGTCACCCCGGCGAGTTCGGCGAGGAGTTCGCGGTAGAGGGCCGCGTACACCTCGCGTGCGCCGCCGCCGTTGGTGAGCAGCGCGACCGCGACGCCCGCCGACGGCACGACGCGCAGATAGCCGTACTGTCCGATGGAGGCGCCGTCGTGGCCGTAGCCCGCGACGCCGTTCCAGTCGTACAGGGTCCAGCCCAGGCCCCAGCCGTCCGAGCTGACCGTCCACTTGTCGGGGCAGTCGGCCACCCGGCGCTGCATCAGCGCGACCGTCTCCTCGGCGAGCACGCGCGTGCCGTCCTCGGCCACGCCGCCGGCCAGGTGCATCCGCGCGAGCCGGACGAGATCTCCGGCAGTGGCGAGAACCCTTCCGTAGGGGCCCGCCGAGCGCGGCATCATGTCCCATTCCGGTGCCGGTTCCGGCGCCTGGCCCGGCTCGCCCAGGTGTCCCATCGCCGCGCGGAACCGGAGTGCCTGTTCCGGCAGCGTCATGGTGCGGGTCAGACCGAGCGGGGTCAGGAGCAGGTCGTCAAGGGCCTGGTCCCAGACCTTTCCGGTCAGTACTTCGATGATCCGGCCGAGCACGTTGTAGCCGACGCTGCTGTAGGAGATCGCGGTGCCGGGCGGGCAGTCGAGCGCCACGTCCTTCGCGGCCTCGACGTACTTGCCGAGGCAGTCGTCCCCGCGCCCGCTGTCGTGGGTGAAGTCGCAGGTGAGGCCGCTGGTGTGACTGAGCAGTTGTCGGGTGGTGATCGTTCTGGTCGCCTCGGGGTCGGCGACCGAGAACTCCGGCAGGACGTCCACGACCGGCGCGTCCAGGTCCAGCCGGCCCGCTTCGACGAGCCGCATGATCAGGGTGGCGGTGTAGACCTTGGCGATCGAGCCCACCTGGAAGACCGAGTCGGTCGTCGCCTCCACGCCCGTTCCCCGGTGCAGCACGCCGCTGGCCAGTTCATGGACGGTCCCGTCCACGAGGAGCGCGAGCGAGGCGCCCGGGACATGGTGCTGGGCGCGCAGTGCGTCGAGGCGGGCCTGCCAGTGGGCGAGGTCCAGCTTCCGGCCCGCGGAATCCCGGGCTCCCCAGGTGCCCGTGGCGCCCCAGTTGCCCTGCTCGTCCCAGCTCACGCTCTTCGACACGTCTGCTCCCCACCCGATGTGCACAGCGTTCTCTCGATGCGCACACTGTACGCACGGCGGAACGGTGTATGCAAGGTGCGTACACCGTCCGCTACGATCGGCGAGGGAAGCCGCAGGACGACAACCAGCAGGAATGAGGGCCGTATGGCAGCCGAAGAGAAGCCGACCGCATCGGTGTGGACCCGGCCACGCCGCCCGCAGCGGGAGCAACTGACCCGCGAGCAGATCGTGGCCGCGGCGGTCGAACTGCTCGACCAGGAGGGCACCGAGGCGCTCAGCATGCGCAAACTCGGCAGCCGCCTGAACGCCGCGGCCACCTCCCTCTACCGGCACGTGGCCAACCGGGACGAGTTGATCCAACTGGTCGTGGACGACGTCTACGGCGAGCTGGAACCGCCGGCCACCGCCGACCCGTCCCAGTGGCGCGCGGCCGTCACCCGTATCGCCACCGATCTGCGGGCGATGACCCTGCGCCACCCCTGGATCGCCCCCGAGCTGGGCCAGGTCGGCCTCGTCCACATCGGTCCGAACGCCATGCGGATGTCGTCGGGGCTGCTCGCCCAGTTCGAGGCGGCCGGCTTCCCCACGGCCGAGAAGGACCAGGCCGCGGGGACCCTCACGGCCTACGTCATCGGGATCGCGACCTCCGAGGCCGCCTACCTCTCCGCGATCGCCCGCAGCGGCAAGACGGAGCAGGAGTGGGTGGCGGACCTGCGACCGGCCTTCGACAAGGCATCGCAGGACCATCCGCGTCTGCGGGACGGCGACTCCGCCCAGCAGGACGTACATCCGCAGCAGCTCCGCGACGACGCCTTCTCCTACGGACTCGACCGGGTCCTCGACGGCCTGGCGGCCCGGCTCGACGCCTGAACCGATGCACCGGCACCCGGGCGCCCGTCAGCCCCTCCCCCAGCGGCGGGGCTGACCAAACATCAGGTGCGGCACGAAGCCCCCCACTCAGCCCCCTCCAGAAACAAATACAATACAGAGCTGTGCTGTATCGTATTGAACGTGAAGCTTGACGACGATTCCGAAGAGCACACCCTCACCACGTCTCCCCCGCCCACGCGGGCCCCCGGCCGGCCGCGCAGCCGGGAGGCGGACGAGGCGATCCTCTCGGCCGCGCTCGATCTGCTCATCGAGCGCGGCGCCGGCTGGGCCAGCATCGAACAGGTGGCGCGGCGCGCCGGAGTCACCCGCGCCGCCGTGTACCGCCGCTTCCCCACTCTGACCGACCTGCTGGTGTGTGCGGTCGAGTGGGAGTACCGGGACGTGGACCCCGGCTCGATGGACTGGCCGGACATCGACAGCATGGTCACAGCCTGGGCCGGCCACCTCGGCAGACCCCGCGCACGCAGACTGATCCGCCGCCTCTACAGCACGGTCGACGACCTCCCCGAACTGCTGCACGCCTACCACAAGGCACACGGCAGCCACCGCGGCCTCGCGGTGCGCACCACTCTGGAGCGGGCTCGCGCGGCCGGACAGCTCCCTCCGGACAGCGACCCGGAGATCCTTCAGCAGATGCTCAGCGGCGCGGCCCTGCACCACCTTGCCGCGCACCCCGACACCACCGGCCCGGAAGAGGTCAAGTCCTACTTCCTCGCCATCCTGGGACAGGTCGGCCTGCAGACCTCCCCCGCACCTCGAAGGAGCACCGCACGATGACCGAGAGCATGGCGTGGCTCGGACGGGACGCCCGCAGGGCCCGCAAGGAGGGCATGCCCGCCGTCACCCGGCGGCAGCGCGACCGGCTGGCCGACATGGTCGCCCACGCCCGGGCCGCCTCCCCGTACTACCGCAGTCTCTACGACGGCCTGCCCGAGCGGATCGAGGACCCGGCGCTGCTGCCGGTCACCGACAAGAAGAAGCTGATGGGGCACTTCGACGACTGGGTGGCCGACCGTGCCGTCACGTACGAGAAGGTGCGCGCCTTCAGCGACGACCCCGACCGGATCGGGCAGCGGTTCCACGGGAAGTACATGGTCGCCACGACCTCGGGCACCAGCGGCCGGCGCGGCCTCTTCGTCCTCGACGACCGGTACATGGACGTGGGCGCCGCACTCACCTCCCGGGCGCTCGCCTCGTGGCTGGGCCCCGCCGGGCTCCTCCGGGCGGCCACCCGGGGCGGCCGCTTCGCCCAACTCGTCGCCACCGGTGGGCACTACGTCGGCTTCGCCGCGTACTCCCGCACGCTCCGGGCGGGCGGATGGCGCAGCAAACTGATACGGGCGTTCCCGGTGCACACACCGATGGCGCAGTTGGTGGCCGAACTCAACGAGTACCGCCCCGCCTTCGTCATCGGCTACGCCAGTACGATCATGCTGCTCACCGCCGAGCAGGAAGCCGGCCGTCTGCGCATCGACCCGGTGCTGGTCCAGCCGGCCGGCGAGACGATGAGCACGGACGACACCGACAGGATCGCCCGCGCCTTCCGCACCACGGTCCGCGCGATGTACAGCGCGACCGAGTGCACCTACCTCAGCCATAGCTGCGCCCACGGCTGGTACCACGTCAACAGCGACTGGGCCGTGCTCGAACCGGTCGACGCCGAGCACCGGCCCACCCCGCCCGGCGAGTACTCGCACACCGTACTGATCAGCAACCTCGCCAACCGCGTGCAGCCGTTCCTGCGCTACGACCTCGGCGACAGCGTCATGCTCCGGCCCGACCCGTGCCCGTGCGGCAACCCGCTGCCCGCGCTGCGCGTGCAAGGCCGCTCCGGCGACATCCTCACCTTCCCCACCCACGGTGGCGACCCCGTGCAGCTCGCTCCCCTGGCCTTCGGCACCCTCTTCGACCGCACGCCTGGGGTCGAGTTGTTCCAGGTCGAGCAGACCGCCCCGTCGTCCCTGCGCGTACGCCTGCTGCCGGCCGCCGACGCCGACCCGGAGCGCGTATGGCAGACCGCGCACCTGGAGCTGACCCGCCTCCTCGCCGACAACGCACTCGACCACGTCACGGTCCAGCGCGCCGAAGAACCCCCGCAGCAGGCACCCGGCGGCAAGTACCGCACAGTCATTCCCTTCGACCGGTCGGGCAGTCACCCCTGACGCGGCAGAGCGATGGACCGGGCATCACGTGTGCGTTCGCGGACCGCCCGGGCATCGCTCCCCGGGAAGGGCATGGCCGTCCAGCAGGAGGTCGATGTGCTGGCGCAGCCGCATGAGCTGTTCGGCCAGGGCTGCGGCTGTGGCCTGCGCACCGGCCGGGGCGCGCGGCGAGGGCAGTTGGGCGAACAGGTCGCGGGCGCTGTCCTCGACGGTCTGCAGCCGGGCGTCCAGCTCGGCCAGCACCGGGCTCGCCGCCGTCTGCCCGCCGCTGCGGCTCAGGTCTCCGGCCTTCAGCTCTCCGGTCTTGAGCAGTCCTTCCGCCTGCAGCAGGGCCCGCTGGTCGTGCAGGCGCCGGTTGACGCGGTACAGGTCGACGAAGACGTTGACCTTGGCCCGCAGCGCCCACGGGTCGAACGGCTTGACCATGTAGTCGGAGGCGCCGGCCGCGTAGCCGCGGAAGGCATGGTGCGGGCCGTGGCTCGCGGCCGTCAGGAAGATGATGGGTACATGGCGGGTACGGGCGCGGCGCTTGATGTGGGCCGCGGTCTCGAACCCGTCCATGTGCGGCATCTGCACGTCCAGCAGTATCAACGCGAACTCCCTGACGAGCAGGGCCTTGAGGGCCTGCTCGCCGGAGGTCGCGCGCACCAGGTCGTAGCCCAGGGGCGCAAGGACGGCCTCCAGGGCCAGCAGGTTCTCCACCCGGTCGTCGACCAGCAGGACGGTGACCGGCCCGCCGCGCTCCGGTCCCGGGGCTGCCCCGGGACGGATGGCCGCGGGCGCGGAGGGCTCCGGGGCTGGGGAGGGGACGGGGATCGACAGCGCGTGGGGCGCGGGGGCCGGGGCATCCGCGGTACGCCGTTGGACCGCACTGTGGTGCACGGCGCTGGTGATCTCTGGCATGGCGGACGCTGCCTTTCCCTGCACTGCCCGGACCCGGCGTCGGTGGTGCCGTACCGCTGATACGGCCGCGTCGGTGCGGCTGCCGGTCCACGGGGGGCTTTTCACACTGTGTCTCACGGGTTCCCCTCGTGACACAGCTAAACGGCCGCCGATCGGCTTCGCGGCCCTGGCCGTGGCGTACTTCGGGCCCACAGTGTGAATGTCATGTGAAGTCACTGGTACGGGGCGCGCACCGGTTCACGAACGGGTGAAGGGCCGTACAGATGTCGTGTCGGCCTCGCTTACCGTCGGGCGCCTCGCCGACGTACCCGGCCGTCTCACCAGGATGGCCAGCCGTCCGAGCGGAATGCCCCGCGTATCCTCCATTTGCCCTGGGTGGACACCTGTTCGTCGTTCGCATGCGTAAGCCACGCAGACCCGTTACGGACCGACAGGTGCCCGAGCTGTCGGCCGCCCGGCCCACGAGGGTGTAGGTGGTGCCGCGTTCCGGGGTGGGGCTGGCCACCAAGGAACTGTCCGGGCGGAAGTTCCGTGGAATCTTCGGAGTGCTCTTGGGCAGCCTGAACGCGACGCTGCGCTGATGCATGTACGAATTGCCTTCGTCACACCGGGCCTTCTCCCGGATCTTCAAGCGAGCCAGCCCCCCTGCAAGCTGGAAATCGAAATGTCCTCTAGCATAAGCGTGAAGGACCCGCTTGCCGGTAGGGTGTTTCGCCGGAACGAGGGCGAGGCCGCCAGAAGGTTGTTCCTGGCCTTGACGAAACCGAACTCTGCGGCGCCCTCTCCCGCTTCGACGGAATCCGTCAAGGCATTCGCTGGGTCGTCGGCGGGCAGGTCCACCGCGACGCAGCCCCACCTGACCTCGGTAGCGTGCAAATTGGAGACGGTCACGTACACCGGCCTCTACGGACGGTGCGCCGGGCTGCGACACCCGCAGCGGGGCAGGGATAACTCAATGCCCCTGGGCACGACATGAACTCCCCCAGTTTTGAACAGCTTCCATGACTTTCCCGCGCGCCTAATGGATCTTCCGGTACGGAATTGGTCATTCCAGTGCCCGACGCGGCGCAGCATCAGAAATTAGGTTGACCGGCACGGCGCGGCGGGGGCTAGCTTCACGTATGGCCGAGATTCAGGGTTCCTACGACGATCTCTTCACCGCGGTGCCTGGCGTACTCGCCGCATTGCTGGACTCCGGAGACACGGGCGGCTCGGTGGCGGTCTTCGTGGACGGCGAGCCGGTGGTGGATGTCTGGGGCGGATACGCCGACGCGGACCGCACCATCCCGTGGCAGCGCGACACGATCACCGGCGTGTGGTCCGTCACCAAGACGATGACGGCACTGTGTGCCCTCGTCCTGGCTGACCGCAGTCAGCTCGACATGGACGCGCCGGTGGCCCGGTACTGGCCGGAGTTCGCCACGGCGGGCAAGGACCGGGTGCTGGTACGGCACCTGCTCGCGCACACCGCGGGCCTGCCCCACTGGGACGGCCCGGTCGAAGAGCTGTACGACTGGCCGTCCGCCACGGCGCGCCTCGCCGCCCAGGCTCCGCTGTGGGAGCCGGGCACCGCGGCCGGATACCACTCGTTGACCCAGGGTTACCTCGTGGGCGAGGTGGTGCGCCGGATCACGGGCCGCAGCATGGGCGAGTTCTTCGCCGCCGAGGTGGCCGGCCCGCTCGGCGCGGACTTCCGTATCGGGCTGTCCGCCGAGCACGACCACCGGGTCGCGCTCGCGGTCCCGCCGCCGTCACACGACGAGGACTACCTCGCCAGCGCGCCCGGAGCCACCGCGGCTCCCGCCGCCGGGACCGGGATCCGCGTCCGGGACGGCAACAGTGTCGCCTGGCGCCGCGCGCAGATTCCCGCGGCGGGCGGCTTCGGCAATGCCCGCTCGGTCGCTCTCGTCCAGTCGGTGATGGCCTGCGGGGGGACGGTGCGCGGTGTGCGGCTGCTGTCACAGGCAGGCTGCGACCGTGCATGGGAGGAGCAGTTCCGCGGCGAGGACCGCGTCCTGGGCATGCCGATGCGCTACGGCCTGGGGTACGGCCTGTTCGGCAGTACCTACGGCTGGGGAGGTTGGGGCGGCTCGATGGTCATGATCGAGCCCGACGCCCGCATGGTGGTGGCGTACGTGACGAACCAGATGCGCGAGCCAGGCCACGACAACCGTGGACTGGAGGTCGTGATGGCCGCCTATGACGGCGTCACGGCCCTGCGCTCCTGACCACGCGCGCCGGGCCCGGTCAGCCGGGCCCGGCGCGCACCCATCCACCAGCCGTCGCCGACGGCCCCTACCTACCCTCCGGCCGTCGCCGACGGCGCAGGTAACGACGGTCCGGGATCGCGTGGCGCAGTGTGGTACGAAACGGCGAACATCACCAGAGCCGCGATCGCAAGAGCCACCGGCACGAGGAAGACCACAAGAACTCCGATCAAAACCTTGCTCCCCCATGGGAGCGGTTCCTTCTCCGCCATCGTCTTCTCCCACTCCTCACCCCCTTCTTCTATCTCCTCATCGCGCCGCGCGCTACGCTCACGCCGCAGCCCCGACGGCCGTCCGGCGCCCACCGTGACCTGTGCTGCCGCCGTGACCCACCCGTAAGGCACCGGACACCGCCAGCAGGCCACAGGGCACTGTCAGTGGTAGGTGGCAGCATCGAACACATGACACATCCGACAGCGTTCAACTGGCGTCCGTTCCTGCTCAGATGGAGCGAGGAGTGGGCGGACTCCCTGCCCGACGACGCGACACGAAGCGAGGAGGACGAAGCCGCCCGGCAGGCCCGATGGCTGGGATTTCCGCCCGCGTCCAAGGAGCGGATCTTCGCCATGGAGGAGCGCCTCGGTCGACGGATGCCCCCGTCGTACCGGGAGTTCCTCAAGGTCAGCGACGGGTGGCAGCACGCCGGCGGGTTCGTCAGGCTCTTGGCGGGGACCACGGACGCACGCTGGCACAACAACGAGTCCGGGCTCGCGGACATGTTCGAGGAGTACCTGGACGACGACGCCGGTCCCGCCGAACGGCGGTCGGCCGACATCTGGCGGCGCGGGCTCCAGCTCGACGTCGTGTCCGACATCACCCACGTCCTCCTGGACCCCGAGGATGTGGACGAGGACGGCGAGTGGGCCGTGTACACGTGGGCGAGCTGGCGGGCCGCACCACCCGAACGGTACGCGAACTTCGCCGAGTTCATGCGGTCCATGCACCAGGAGTTCCACGGCCTGCGGGCACGCCCGGCCGCCGGGGAACCGGAGTTCGTCAACGACACGACGCGAGAGCTGGACGCCCTGGTGGAGCAGGCCCGGCTGGAGGCGCTGCGCGGCGACTGGGAACGGGCGGAGCAGGCGCTGGACGAGGCGAGGAAGTACGGCAGGCCGCGGGCCGCCGGCCTGGGCGATCAGATACGCCGCTTGCTCGGACGGACCTACATGGTGTCCTTCGAGGACCTGGCGACCGACCCGCAGTACGCGCCCGAGCTCCTGCCCTCGCTGGTCACCGAGCACGCGGCGCGCTCGTACGGGGACGACTCCACGTTGCGGTTCGACCTGCGGGGAGCCGGTGACGACGTGGTGTCGCTGGCCTACGCGACGCTGGAACAGGTGCGCAACGGCACGTACCGGTACACGGCGACCGGACCGTTCGGCGAAGCGGTGGAGCGGGCACGGGAGCTGGCGCGGTGGGGCGACACCGACGCGGCATGGCGGACGCTGATGGACGCTCTGCCGGTCTGGCAGCCGCTGGGCCCCGACCACCTGGCGCCGCTGGGCTGGGTGGCCGACCCCCTGCTCGGCCCTCTGCTGACCCCGGAGCGGGGCCGCGAGCTGCTGTCCACCCCCAGGGGCGGACAGGCAGGTGAGGCACCGGTCCGGGCGGCCGGCCTCGACCCGGACAACCTGGCATGGCTCGCGGACCCGGACGCCCACGGCGACCGCACGTCCTACCGGTTCGTCCTGGTCGAAGCCGTGGAACCGGAGGGTCTGCCCGGACGCCTCGCGGACGCGAACGAGGCAACGCTGGTCGCCCCCATGACTGCCCACGAGGCGCGCCAGCGACTGCTCCACGGGCAGCGGGAGTTCTCGTCCTACGACGACAGAGCCCTCATGGCGGTCGGCCGGGCCGGCAGTCGTTGGAGCTTCGCCTTCGACGGCGCTCCCGCCTCCTTCGACCCGCAGCGGTTCATCTCCCCGGCAGCGGGCGCCAGCGCGGGCACCCGCGCGGTGGTCGTGTGGAGCGGCCTGAGAACCCGCCACGGACAGCCGTTCTTCCACCTTTCCGTAGCGCAGGACGGCACGGAGCAGTACGCCTTCACGTACGCGGACGGCGAGACGCATCGCACCGGACGGATACCCCGGGTACTGGACCCGGACCGGTTCTTCACCTCCCGGCAGGAGGCCACCGAGGCGGAACGGCCGCTGCTGGAGGCCCTGACCGACGTGTTCGATGCCCGCCTGCCACGCCACGCGATCACGAATGGACGGCTGCACACGTTCACCACCCATTCCTGGACACGGCCGCCGGAAAACGGGGAGACCTACGCCGTGATCAGCATGAACTGGAACGCGGAGCGCTGACTGACGCAGCTCCGGTAGCCCATTCGTACCGCCACAGCAGGGCCCGGGCCTGGTCGGCGCCTCTCGTCGCAGAGGCAGTGGCGGCGCGCCCGATGAACGCCTTCAGCGCCAAGGTGACCTCGGCACAGGCCCGTCACAGGCACGTACACTGTCCGGCCCGACGGCCCTGTAACCCGGGTGTCTGATACCCGTCCGGGCAGCATGCGGGCACAGGAACGGGCACCGCGGACACCCGGTCGGGCACTCCGGGCACCTACGCGCGCAGCCGAGCCGCAGCTCGGCAGGTCAGCGCACTGCACGGGCGCGGAAAGTCTCTCGGACTCGGGCGCGCTGCCGGCCCACACGGGCTCCACCGTCTGCCTCTCCCGGCGATACAACGTCATGAGTGGCGCGTTCGCCTCGCGCCCAGGGCAAACGCCTCAGCTCAGAACCGCTCATGAGGAGAAGCAACGTGGAGACATCGCCGACGCCGGCCGGGCGCGCCATGCATTCCCGTACCGCACCGGGCCGTTCGGCACAGCAGGCAGACGGGTTCCTCGGAGCCCTGTACGAGCGTCACGGGTCGGTCTTGTTGGGCTTCGCGGCCCGGCTGCTGGACGGCGACTGGCACCGTGCGGAGGACATCGTGCAGGAGGTGGCGTTCCGTGCTTGGCAGCGTGCCGACGATCTCGATCCCACCACGAATGCGCTGCGTCCATGGCTGTTCACCGTCGTCCGCAACCTGGTCATCGACGTCCACCGCTCGCGCAAGGCCCGGCCCCTGGAAGCCGAAGCCGCGGACATTCCTCTCTCGTCCGTGCCCGACGGAGTCGATCGCACCCTGACCCGGCAGGTGGTGGTCGCAGCCATGCGGGAGCTGGCGCCGTACCACCGCGAGGTCCTGGTTCACGTGTACTACATGGGCCGCAGTCTCCCCCAGACAGCGAAGCTGCTGGGGGTGCCGCCAGGCACGGTCAAGTCACGTATGTACCACGCGACGCGTGCGCTACGCGAGGGGCTCAACAGTCGCGGTCTGACTGCGGCTTGACCACACGCCCCCATCTACCACTCCTGCCTCGCCCGGCCAGACCGCATCACAACTCCACTACCGTGCACCGCCGCCGATGCCACCCCGGCTGCCCTCATCAGACGCGCAGCACATGCGGGCCCAGCAGCGAATACCGGTGTGCCTCGCTCTGCGGCAGCCGGGTGTCGGTGACGATGGCCTCGAAGTCCGCGGCCTCGGCGAAGCGGCACAGGCTCACCGCGCCGAACTTGGTGTACACGCCCGAGAAGATCCGGCGTCGGGACGCCCGTACCGCCTGCTGCTTGACCTGACTGACCGCCGGGTCGGGGGTGGTGAGACCGTACTCCCGGGAGATGCCGTTGGCGCCGATGTACGCCAGGTCGACGACGAATTCGGACAGCATGCCCGCCGTCCAGTGGTCAGCCGTGGCGACGGTGCCACCCCGCACCCGGCCGCCCAGGAGCACCACCGTGACGTGATCCCTGGCGGCCAGCAACGCCGCGGTGGCCAACGAGGCCGTGATCGCGGTGAACGGCCGGTCGGCGGGCAGCGCCGCGGCGATGAGCTGTGGCGTGTACCCCTCGTCGATGAAGACGCTCTCCGCATCGCCGCACAGCGCCGCCGCGGCCTCCGCGATCCGCATCTTCTCGGGCAGGTGCATGGTGGTGCGGAACGCCAGGGTGGACTCGTAGCCCGCGCTTTCCACCGGGTACGCGCCCCCGTGCGTACGCCGCACCAGACCGTGCTCCTCCAGCACTCGCAGATCACGCCGTACGGTCTCCTTGGCCGCCCCCAGCTCTGCGGCGAGATTGCCGACATCCACCGATCCCCCCTGGCGAGCGGCCTCCACGATGCGCCGCCGACGCTCCTCGGCCTCCACTGCGCACCCACCCCCGATCCGGACGCCGGCAACACGGCGGACATCGTTCACACCGGCTGACCCACCGCCGTTCAGCGACCGCCCTTCGTCACGCCCGCACGGTGCTCGATACCCCTTCTTACCGCCGTTCAGACCAACCGGCCAAGCCCGGCACAGCGGCCTCGTGGCCACGCGCGCCCGATCCCGTCCGGACCGCCTCGACGATGGCATCAGCACCCCGGCCGAGTGACGGAGGCTACTTGGCCGGGGCTTCAGCCCTTGAGCGTTCCCGACGTTCCTCCGTCCCGGAACCGTGCCAGGGTCCGCTCCGCCTCTCCCACCATCTCCCGAACGATGTCCCCCGCAGGCTTGACATCACGGACCAGCCCCACTCCCTGCCCCATCAACCAGGGCATCTCCTCCCAGTCCCCCTCTGTCCCAGGCACCGGCGGCAGCACGTTGAACTTGCGCAGCACAGTCGGCTCTCCCTGGAACACCGTGGTGCCGACCTGCTCCAGCGCAGCACGGTCGGTCGGCACTTCATTCAGCCGGTCATGCCACTCGGACACCACACGGTCGCGCTGCACCCGCATCGGATTGAAATCCGGCCACTCTGGCCCGAACACCGCCGTACGGACCGTATCCTCTCCCCGGCAAGCAACCAGGCGGCAATGGTGCTCGGGATGCACATGAGCCTCCGTCGAGGCGACGAGCCGAGTGCCCACCCAGACGCCGTCGGCGCCCAGGCACAGAGCCGCCGCCACCTGGCGCCCGTCGGTGATCCCACCCGCGGCGAGCACCAACGCCCGCCCTCCCACGGCATCCACGACGGCAGGGACACCGACCATGGTGGGCAGCCCCCCATAGTTGTGCCCGCCGGCCTCCCAGCCCTGCGCCACGACGACCTCCACCCCGTCTTCGACGGCGCGCTCGGCCGCCTCGGCGGAGCCCACCTGCTCCCACACCGACACCCCCGCCGTCCGTAGCTGCTCGATCTGACGGGCCGGCGGGTGCCCCCAGTGGAAGGAAACGGCCGGAACCCGTTCCTCGACGCAGACCTGAAGATGTTCGGTGTTGTCGAAGTACGTGATCAAGTTGATGTGGAACGGTGCCTCCCCGACGCCCGCCCGGATCTCGTGGATGATCTCCCGGAGGCGGCCTGCGGGCATGAGCGCGGCCCCCACCGCGCCGATACCACCCGCGCCGGTGACAGCCACCGCCAGCTCGGATGTTCCACCCGCGAAGCCCATGCCTGCGCAAACGAAGGGGTACGGGACGGCGAACTTCTCGGTCAGCCTGGTGGACAGCACACCCATGACGGCTTCCTTCCAGAGCTCGTACCAACAGATGGACGCCGCGCCCCCGCGGGCCACGTCCAGACACTGCGCCACACCCACCACATCAGTGCCTGTACGAACGTGTCCCTGCCGGAGTCGCCTGGTCCGTTCCGACAGCAGAGAGGAAGTCTCTCCGCCCGGCAGACTCCCACTGGCAGCGGTGCGTGGCCAGGGGACTGGCACACCTACGCGTGTGGCCCCGGGCATGGCCCCGTCGTCGTACGTACCCGGCCTGGGCCAGCACCTCGGTGCTCCTCAATGCTCTTCGGCGACCCTGAGGCTGCCTTGCAGCGCCGGCACCCGACCTCGTGCCGATGGCCGCAGTGGTTTCGGAGGAGCCGTCGAAGCCACCGTAGAGGAGCGTCAGCCCGTGGCCTGCGACGGCGGAGGCCGTGCGTTGAGTGTGGAAGTAGACGAAGCCACGGCCTCCGGCCTGTCGGCCGTTGCTCGGAAATGTCGGTCGGCGCCGCCGTCACGGTGTTCCAGTGTGTAGTCACCACCGGCCTCGTGCCAGATCTCTTCAGCGGACAGGGCCGGTCTCTTGTGGCCCAGCGCTACTCGACCTGCCCGACGCCTTCGCCCCCACTGCCTACCTCCGAGTGCACCCCCGGACACAGATCAGATCGGATCCGGTCGGACGGCCGAGATGTCAGAGGGTCGTCCTATGGTCGTCCCGACCAGGCAGCGCGCCTGTTCCATGGCCGATGGAGAGGGCACATGAGCGACGGTATCCAGTGGTTGGCGGGCGTGACGACGAGTTCCGGATGGATGTTGGATGTGCACTTCGCCCGCGGCATCGACGCCGAGGAACTGGCACTTCGCATGGGGGCACAGCGAGGAGCGGGGGCCGGACCGATGACCGATAGCGGGGCAGGCGCCCTTGATGTCGACGCCTGTCCCGACCACGGGCCGGGCAGCGCCGTGGTGCGTGTCGGCGAGGACGCCGGCTGGGCATTCGCCATCACCTACGGTCCCTACCTCGAACGACTGGAGGAGGTATCACAGAACGACACGGAAGCCGTCCATTACCACTACAACTCCGGACATCCGCCCACCACCATCATGTATGCGCGTGACGGTCGCACCGTGTGCGGTTTTGGCCTGCACGAGGAGGACCACCGCTACGGGCAGGACCCCGACTTGCTCCTACCCGACCTCGTGGCCGCCGGCATCCTGGAGCCCGACGGCAAGACCCACTGCCATCGCTACATCGATGACTACGTCCATCGCCAATGCCGAAGCCTGGCCGTCTTCGAAGACCGCTTCGGCCTCTCCCTCCCCCGCGCCGCGCTCGCCGAAGACTCTCTTCCCGTGTACGCCATCATGGGCTCACCGGCCCCTGACTTCGAAGAAATCTCCGCGTGGGCCGCAGCCAATGACAGGCCCCTCCCGAACGAACGCCTGCGTCTGGTCCCGACCGAGCTGCGCAGGCGTTACGAGCAGGCCACCGATCCGCAGTGGTGGGAACGCAACGGACGCCGCCTCACCTGAGGCACCGCCTCGTGGAACTCGTACACGACTTCCACGACTCCCACGACCTCGACGCCGTCGGAACGGATCCAGGAGCGAGTGGCGATCGGTAACTGGTCGGAAGAGCGAGCGCAGAGGCAGGCATGAGCTTGGGGGGAGCCCGCCACACAGTGATAGCCGTACCGGCGGCGAAGGGTTCAGGCCCCAGCAGGCTTCAAAGGCACGCCACTCCGGGTATCTCAGCAGTGCGCGGCATAGCGGATGCACCAGGGCGGGGTATGGCTGCTCTCCCACTGATGCTGCACTACCACCAACACCCCGCCGGCCAGGAGATCGACCAACAGGTGCGCACTCGCCGTCCAGCGGGCACGAAAAACCCCCGCGAGAGCCGCCATGACGAATGCGGCAATCAGCAGCACGCGAACTCAACTGTGGTTCCATCTGACTGAGCGTGGCCGGACCGAGCTCTTTTCCAGCGCAAGCGCTCATCGGATAATTGGCCCCATGGCGCTTTTCTCCTCCTCCGTCCGGCTGTGGTTGCTCCCCAATACCGTCCTGCTCGTCGTGATGACGATTTGGGGCGCGCTGCGCTATCCACACCTACCGGGGCGGATACCGAAGCACATCGCGGGCGGTGGAGTGGATGCCTGGACGGACAAGTCGGTCGGCAGCGCGTTCTTGCTGGTCTTCGTGTACGTAGGGGTGACGGTGCTGATGGTCGGCTCCGCGGAGCTGACGTTGCGGCAGACACCACGCGATGAACTGACGAACGCCGATGTCACACCGTTCGCTGCCGCCCAGGCGACGTCATCCCTGATGAACAGGCCGGGCAGCCGGGCTTCGGCACGCCGGCTCGCACGCGCCTTGCTACTGCTCAACACCTGCATAGGCATCTCTCTTCTCACAGGCTGCGGAGTGCTTTGGCGTTCCGCACCGGACCCGAACCTGCCGGCATGGCTTGTCCCGGCGATGCTCCTGCCGTTCCTTGTCGGTACAGCGGTGACGATCACTGCGGCCGTGAAGGACCGGAAACGGTGAATCACCGTAGGCGGGGGCAGGCTCAGACGCACAGGCAGCCGTCTGGCGCGGTTGCGCGTTCACCTCGTTGGGGACCTTCTTCCCCGGCCCGGACGAGCTGCTGTGGGTGGAGGAGTGGAAGGGGAACGGTAAAGCCGTTTCGGGGGAGCCTCTCGGTCGCTTTCGGCTGTGCTCACCGTGGCCTGTGAGGGTGGCGGCAGTGCGCAGGCGAGGGTGAGGACTCAGGAAGCGCAGGTGACCGAAGACGTCAGCGTGCTGCCTGTCGTGTGGGCCATTCGGTGTCTCGGCAAGTTCATTGCCGTGGCCCTGGTCGGCGGTGGCGTCCTTCCGGAGGTGGGACGCGGAACATCGCTCGCCGGAGTCGTCCGGGCAGAAGGGCTCGCCCGGCGAAGATAAGACCGACACCCAACAGGCAACCTCCGAAGGCTACGCAACCGGTGGACAGCCAGCCGATCTTGTTCTCATCGGCCCAGTCCCCTGTGCCGGCAGCGAAAAGGAATCCCAACAGGCAGACGGCGCTGATCAGGGCATACCACCATCGAGAAAGCATCAGTCACCTCTGCGAGGGCTGTGCCGCGAGGTGGCCGAGACCACCTGCCGTTCCGGCGGAGGCAACAGCCCAAGAAGCAAAGGCCGGGAACGCGGAACGGAAGACACGGGAGCGGCACCTCCGGGCACCATCGACGAACGGGCACACTGCCCCTGCAAACGCCGACCAGATTCCCGGCACACCCTGCGCTCTTGACGCATTCTTTGCATTCTACCCGCCCGGCTTCTCCCCCGGACGCTCTGCGTCCGCAAGCGGCTCAGTCCTGGCCGCCAACGCCGCCGTGCGCCGAGAACGCGGTGGTCTCGGCCCTGCCGCTGGTTGACCGTATGCGGTCTGCCGAGGGACGAGCAGTCCCGGTGGCTGATGCGCGCTGACCGAGCCTCTGCCCGTGACCATCTTCGTGCAACGATGGTCACGCCTGTCCGCCTACCGCTCGGGGAGTGCCGCCTGTGATGAACCGTCGAGTCCCGCGCGCCTCCGGCGCCCACTCCCCCACCGCCGTGGTACTCGGCGGCGGCCTCACCGGCATGCTGGCCGCCACCGTCCTGTCCCCTCACGCCGAGGTCCATATCGTCGAACGCGACCTGCTGCCCGGCACCCCCGCCCCGCGCAAGGGCCTGCCCCAGGCCCAGCACGCCCACCTGCTGTGGTCCGGCGGCGCCCGCATCATCGAAAGCCTGCTGCCCGGCATCACACAGCGATGGCTGACGGCGGGCGCGCGCCGTATCCCGCTGCCCACCGGGCTGGTGTCTCTCACCTCGGCGGGCTGGCTGCGCCGGTGGCCCGAAATGCAGTACCTGATCGCCTGTTCACGCGATCTGCTCGACTGGGGTGTACGCCAGCAGGTCCTGGCCCACCCCAGGATCCGCGTTCATACCCGTACCGAGCCCGTCGGACTGTGCGGCACCGCCGGGCACATCACGGGGGTCCACGTACGCGACAACGCCACCGGGAACGTACAACAACTCCACGCCGAGCTGGTGATCGATGCCACCGGCCGCGGCTCCGCGGCGACCGCCTGGCTGGCCGCGCTCGGCCTGCCGCCCGTACCGGAGGAGCACGTGGACTCCGGACTGGCCTACGCCACCCGCATCTTCCAGGCTCCTGCCGGGACAGCGCACTGGCCCGTCGTCAACGTCCAGTCCGACGCACGCGTCCCCG
This sequence comes from Streptomyces chrestomyceticus JCM 4735, assembly GCF_003865135.1. Taxonomy (NCBI): domain Bacteria; kingdom Bacillati; phylum Actinomycetota; class Actinomycetes; order Kitasatosporales; family Streptomycetaceae; genus Streptomyces; species Streptomyces chrestomyceticus. The sequence goes on from NZ_BHZC01000001.1 coordinate 233,519, forward strand.
TCCCCGGCCAGACAGCGACCCTCGTGCCGATCGAAAGCGCACGCTGGCTGGTGACCCTGTCCGGCACCCGCGGCGGGCAGCCGACCAGAGAAGCCAGCGCCTTCCTGCCGTTCGCCCGCAACGTCCGGCACCCCATCGTCGCCGACCTCATCGCCGACGCCGAACCGCTGACCGACGTCCGCCTCTCCCGCAGCACCGTCAACCGGCGCCGCCGCTTCGACCTGCTGCGGACCTGGCCCCGCGGCCTCATCGTGCTCGGTGACGCCGTCGCCACCTACAACCCCCTGTACGGCCAGGGCATGTCGGTCGCCGCCCAGGAAGCCGCCGCCCTGCGCGACGCGCTGAACCGCTACGGCCTGGCCGCCCCGGACCTGGCCCGGCGCCTGCAGCGCACCGTGGGACGCCTGACCCAGGCACCCTGGGCCATGGCCACCGGCCAGGACATCCTCTACCCCGGCGCCATCGGCCCCCAGCCCCCCGCGGCCGCCCGACTCCTGCGCGGCTACACCGACCGGCTCCTGAAGACCGCCACCGGCGACCCGGCCGTCACCCGGGCCCTGCTCGACGTGATGACCCTGTCCGCACCGCTGCAACGCCTGTTACGGCCGGACGTGGCCGCCAGAGTCCTGCTGGGTCCCGTGCAACCACCCCTCGCCGGACCTCCGTTGAACCTGCCGGCCCAGCGTGTCACACCAGCCTGCTCCCGGCGTTCTGCGGCGGATGACGGCACCAGTTCGTGAGGTCTTCCCTACGGGCGAGTCGTGCGGGAGTGCCCAGTGCCCTTCCTGTGCCTGCTCCTCCTCCTGGAGGCGTGAGTTCACGTCAACACATGTGGTCGACGCCGTAACCTCTCCGCCTGGTGCTCTGCCTACTTGCGGTCAAACTTTGCCTCGGCTGAAGCTGGGAACCGTCGCGCCCCAGCCCGAACCGAACGATCAGTACGGTGAATGCGCCCTGTAACCCGCGCCCCGCTCCGCCGGTTGTGTGCCCTGCTCAGCTCTGCGGACTCAGTCCCGCCACGGCCAGCCGGAACAGCCGGTGCGCCTGAGCGGTGGGATCGGAGTAGTGCTCCGTGGCGAAGACGATGCCCACGACCAGCGTGACCAGGTCGGCGAAGGTGACGTCTGCCGCCAGTGCGCCGTCCTGCGCGGCGCGGCGCACCAGCGGGCCTGCCGCCTCTTCCAGCGCCGCCGAGCAACTGTTCTCGTACACCGAGCCGTCATAGGCCAGCGCTGCCGCCAGCCCTCGGGCGGAGACGGAGTAGGTGACGAGGTCATCCAGCCATTCCAGGAGCGCCTTTCGACCGTCTTCCTTGCCGGTCAGCTCACGGGCGCGCACGCACAGAGCCTCGATCCGTTGCCGGGAGACTGCCTCCAACAGCGCGCGGCGCGTGGGGAAGTGTCGGCGCACGGTTGCCGAGCCGACCCCCGCGGTCCGCGCGATCTGTTCCAAGGAGGCGTCCGCTCCGTGAGCAGCGACCTCCTCCTCGGCCACGGCGAGGATGCGCGCGTAGTTGCGTCGGGCGTCCGCACGCTGGTGCTCCGGCATGGCATCTCCTCCAGGATTGATAAGTGGCGGGCCCCGTCGTATCGTAGCGGAGCATAAACGGCGGGCCCCGCCGTTTACTCGACGCGCAGCACGAGGAAGTGTCATGTCCACACATTTCGCACCCGTCCTGGTCACCGGCGCCACCGGCAGGCAGGGCGGAGCCACCGCCCGCGCACTGCTCGCGGCAGGCATTCCCGTCCGCGCCCTGGTGCGCGACCCGGCCACCGACCGGGCCAAGGCCGTCGAAGCATGGGGCGTCGAACTGGTCACCGGCGACCTGCACGACCGTGACTCCGTGATCCGGGCCGCAGAGGGCGCCCGCGCCGTCTTCTCCGTGCAGATGCCCGGCATCAGCGCGGCAGGCTTCGATTTCGAAGGGGAGGTGACCCAGGGCGTCAATCTCATCGAGGGCGCGAAAGCCGCCGGAGTGCCGCAATTCGTGCACACCTCCGTCAGTGGCGCCGGCCAGCACACCGAAACTCCCGGCTGGGCCGAAGGCCGCTGGGCTTCGATGGAACCCACCCTGAGCGCCAAGAGCGCGATCCAGGATCGGCTCCGCGCGGCCGGATTCCCCCACTGGACGCTCCTCAAGCCGGGATTTTTCATGGAGAACTTCCTCCCGTCCATGGCATTTCTGTTCCCGCGCGGCATAGCGGGCGGCCTGGTGAGCGTGCTGAATCCCGAGACCCGGCTGTCCCTGGCCGCAGTGGACGACATAGGCAGGGCGGCCACCGCGGCCATCACCGCGCCAGAGCGATTCGACTCCGTCGAATTGGAGTTGGCGAGCGACTACCTGTCGATGACGGAGATCGCCGAGGTTCTCTCCCGCGCTACGGGAACGCACCTGTCCGCGCCGGAAATGACCGAGGAGGAAGCCGTCGCCGCCGGGATGCCCGCGATGGGCGCCGGCCACGAGTGGCTGAACGTGGCCGGCCAGCCGGCCCGCCCGCAGTACGCGAGGGACCTCGGCATCCCCCTCACCAGCTTCGAGGAATGGGCACAGGAACACATGCGCCCCGCCGCCTGACTGTTCACAGAATCTGACGGAACCGCCAGCGCCAGCGATCAGGAGACACTCGGCACTCGCGCACCCAGGGGTTAATCAAGAAGCTCGGCTGTCGCCATCGGCCACGACAACGGACCGGCACACCAGCAAAGCCCTCCAGCCACCGTAGGCTGAGATCCCACGCGCTGAGATCCCACGGCTGAAATTCCGTGCGTAAAGGACAGGAGGCTGAAGTGGCCGAGACGGTGCTGGCTGAGGTGATGGCCGAGCTGGCCGAGCTTGACGACCCCAAGACGCGCGCCGTGAACGAAAGGCACGGTGACGATCACGGTGTGAACCTCAGCAAACTGCGCGCACTCGCCAAACGGCTCAAGACGCAGCAGGAACTGGCGCGCCAGCTCTGGGAGACGGGTGACACCGCGGCAAGGCTGTTGGCTACCCTGATCTGTCGGCCGAAGGCGTTCGGCCGTGACGAGTTGGACGTCATGTTGCGCTCAGCGCGCACGCCCAAGGTGCACGACTGGCTCGTGAATTACGTGGTGAAGAAGAATCCGTACGCAGAAGAGCTGCGCCTGGCCTGGTCCGCCGACCCCGATCCCGTGGTCGCGAGCGCCGGCTGGGCGCTGACCACCGAACGCGTGGCGAAGAAGCCGGAGGACCTCGACCTCGCGGGGCTGCTCGACACCATCGAGGCGGAGATGAAGGACGCTCCCGATCGTCTGCAGTGGGCGATGAACCAATGCCTGGCCCAGATCGGGATCGAGCACGCGGAGTACCGCACCCGCGCCATCGACATCGGCGAGCGCCTTCAGGTGCTCAAGGATTACCCGACTTCGCCAGGCTGCACGTCGCCGTTTGCGCCCGTCTGGATCACCGAGATGGTGCGCCGTAAGGAGAATACGTAGGAGATCGTCCGGCCTCCCCCTGTGCGCCACGAGCCCGCTTTCAACCATTGACAGACACCGTCACTACACGACTACCGACGAAGCGGCAGCGGTCCGCCTCGTCGGCAGTCGCACAGGCCAGGACGAAGAGGGGGACCGTTGCATCCCCCGGTCCCGCCTCCGGCCGCGCGGCGCAAGCAGCCTGCAAGGGCTTCTGTACCGCCTGCCCCACCCGGAGACCGCGCCTGACCATGAATCTCGATACCCAAGCTCCCATGTCAGGGCTTTGACATTACGGTTGCGCACGCCTAGCGTGACCCATGTCAGATGCCTGACATGAAAGGAGCGGGTAACGCCATGCCGAAGCTTCCCTTCGAGGGTCCCGAAGGCTCCACACTCACCGCGCAGGGAGGCTGACCGTGCCGACCGCCTCCCTCACCCCCACCGGCCCCTTCTCGCTCGCCTCCAGCGTGCGATTCCTGATGAGCTTCACGCCCGCGAGCTACAACCACGCGCCAGACGACATCCTCCGCCTGGCCTTCCCCGCTGACAACGCGACATCCGTGCTCGCGGCCACGGTCCGGCAGGAAATGGGGGCAGACGGCGTCCCGGGCACGGTGCAGGCCGAACTCACCGCCCACCCCGGCACTCCGACCCCGGAGAAGCCGGCCACCGCTGAGCCCACGATCGACAAGGTCGGGCGCACCCAACTCGCCCGGATCCTCTCCCTCGATGTCGACGGCTCCGGATTCCCGGCTCTTGGCGCGGACCCCGTGATGGCCGGGCTCATGGCGCGCTACCCGGGACTGCGCCCGGTGTGCTTCCACTCGCCCTACGAAGCTGCCGTCTGGGCCATCATCGGAAACCGGATCCGCAAGACCCAGGCAGCCGCCATCAAGGCCCGTATCGCCCGCGAATACGGACAGCGCATCCACGTCTCGGGCCAAGTCCTGCACGCCTTCCCCACACCCACCGTCCTGCGCTCCCTCCCCCGCCTGTCTGGCCTGACCAACCTCAAGGTCCAACGGCTGCACGCGCTGGCCGAAGCAGCCCTCGACGGGCAACTCGACGCCACCCGTCTGCGCAGCTTGCCTGCCGACTACGCCCTCGCCGAACTGCGCGCCCTGCCAGGCATCGGCCCCTTCTCCGCCGAGCTCGTCCTCATCCGGGGAGCCGGACACCCCGACGTCTTCCCCCGCCACGAACCACGGGTCCACCAAGCCATCGCCGCGGCATACGGGCTCTCCGCAGCGGCAGCCACCGACGTCACCCAACTGTCCAAGATTGCCGATCGGTGGAAGCCCTACCGCAGTTGGGCAGCCTTCCTGCTTCGCGTCCGGCTCGGGGAAGCGCTCCCGCGCGGCGTCGCGCCACAGCAGCGGTCAAGTCGCTTCTCTCCAGCAGCCGTTCGCCATCTCAGTGAGCGGCACGGCAGCCCCTTCCGGTCTTCTTCACAGCTAATGCTCGGGCAGTGAGAAAGGGCGGCCCATGCATCCGCCTTCGACGCCCTCCTGACGTCCTGGCTGCTCAACGACGCGAGCGCGCACGCGTCCGCAGCGAACGAAGCCTCCGCTGGGGCGGCAGGCCGCTGCTCAACCCTGGGAGGTCGCCCCACTAGTCATCGAACTCGAAGCCCGAAATCTCCGCACGGACAATGATGTCGCGGACTGCCTCGGGCCTCGTGATGACGGTTTCAACGGCCGCCTTGAGTCGCGCAAGGTCGCCCGGGCTCCCGGCCTCGCAGAACATGCCGGCCTCACTGTCGAAATCAAGGCGCTCAGCGATGTCCGGCCAGGCAAACCGCACGAGGCCTTCCCCGAAGTAGCCGTTCGGATGCTGGCGACGAGGTCGGGGGGGTCTCTGGGGCTGACGTCGGCGGCGAACTGGCGCGTCACAGGACCCATTCTGCGGCAGACAACGCGCACCGGCCGGCCCACAGGTGCGAGCATCCGCCCGGGCCGTCCCCGGCTTCTTCCTCGCCCTCGGAGGCGCCTGCCTTGTGGCCGCGACTTTCGGCGGCCGCCTCGCTCTCGGTCTGGTGGCCTTCGGGATCCTGGCGGCCTGCAGTCTTGCCTTGGTGCTGCTGGGACGCCGGAGCGAGACCTATCAGGGCCTCACCGACAAGGCTCCCGACGAGCGCTTCGCGCGGATCGGAGGGCGGGCCTGGGCCGGCACAGGCGTCGTGCTCACCATGGGAAATCTCTGCGCTTTCATCGGTGGGCTGGCATCCGGACGAAGCGGCGATCCGTACTTCTGGTTCGTGGCCATCGCCGCCGTCTCCTACATCGGCTTCGTCGCCTTCTGGTCCCGGCATGCCTGATGCCTGAGCAGCCGCACGGCCGACGCGCTGTCTCGGCCAGGTCGACCGGAGCGGCCTCGATATCGGCCAGCCGTGATCGGGAGCACCAATGGAGGGGCGGTATTGATCAGGCGGCTAGGGTCTACCGGGCCTGGTCAGTGTGCGGAATTCGAGGATGGCTTCGGCTCCGGCGATGCCCCAGCGGGCTCCGGTGATGTCGAGCCGGTCGCCGACGAGGTGGCGGGAGGCTCCCTCGATCACTCCGGTCGCGATGGGCCATCCCACCGCGAGGGCACGGTGGTAGCGCGCGAAGGGCGCTTTGCCGGTGAGGGCAAGCGAGCACGAGTGCCGGTGCTCGGGCAGCAAGAGGGCGCCCCTGAAGCAACTGCCGCAACAGCAGCCGACCCTTTCAGTTCGCGGTGCGGCAGTTGGCCGGTAACTTCACCGCAAGCACAGACCGCCGACTCCCGCCGAGTGAGACCCGAGCCGGCTTCCCGGCGCCCGGCGGCACTCGCGCACAAGGTCACTCGAATGGACGTACGGAAGGACGGCTGACATGCGGGTACACCGGTCGGCGTCCAAGGTGAATTATGGCCCGTACACCGGCGGCCCCTGATGCCGCCGGGCAGCCGTGTTCCTTGACCGCGGGTCCTTGCTCCATCGACGACGGACGCGGGCCGGGTGCCCGCCGGATCGGATGACCGCTGTGACGACTTCGCCCTTCGGGTCCGGTGACCCGTTCTCGGACCTGTTCAACCGCTTCTTCGGCACCAGCCCGGCGGCCTCACCACCGGCGGTCCAGCGGGTGCCCATCGGGCGCCTGCTCAGCGACGCTTCGCAGGAGCTGCTGGCTACGGCCGGCGGGCGCGCCGCCGAGGACGGGGCCGATCTGGACACCGTGCACCTCCTGTGGGCCGCCACCCAGGTCGACCCCGGCCGCCAGTTGCTGGCGCAGGCAGGTGCCGATCCCGACGCACTGGCGGATCAGGTGGAGCAGTCGCTGCCTTCCGGTGACGGGGTGGGGGAACCACGGCTGACTCCGGCGGCGAAGCGGGCCCTGCTCAGGGCCCACGCCAAGTCCCAGGAGGCGGGTGCGTCGTACATCGGGCCCGAGCACATCGTGGCCGCGGTCGTGGAGGACCCCTCGTCCGGTGCTGCCGGGATGCTGGGCTCGGAGGGCACCGGAGCCCGCCGCGGCCGCAAGGGCACGGGCGGGGCCGGCGGTGGTTCGGCCGGAGGTGGGTCCAGTGCGACGCCCACGCTGGACGAGTACGGCCGCGACCTCACGGAAGAGGCCCGCGCGGGCGGTTGGATCCGGTGGTAGGGCGGGCCCAGGAGATCGAGCAGACGGTGGAGATCCTCTCCCGGCGTTCGAAGAACAACCCGGTACTGCTGGGCGACCCGGGGGTCGGCAAGACCGCCATCGTGGAGGGCCTCGCGCAGCGGGTGGTGTCCGGCGATGTGCCCAAGACCCTGCGGGGCCGACGGGTGGTCGCCTTGGACCTGCCGGGGCTGGTGGCCGGTTCGAAGTACCGGGGAGAGTTCGAGGAGCGCCTGAAGAAGGTCATCGACGAGGTCACCGAGGCGCAGGAGAGCATCATCCTGTTCATCGACGAGCTCCACACGGTCGTCGGCGCGGGTGGCGGCGGCGAGGGGTCCATGGACGCGGGGAACATCCTCAAACCCGCCCTGGCGCGCGGCGATCTCAGTCTGGTCGGCGCCACGACGCTGGAGGAGTACCGCAAGAACATCGAGAAGGACGCCGCGCTCGAACGCCGTTTCCAGCCGGTGATCGTGCCGGAGCCCACGGTCGACGAGACCGTGGAGATTCTTCATGGCCTGCGCGACTCCTACGAGGCCCATCACGGCGTGCGCTTCACCGATGCGGCGCTGGAGAGCGCGGCGGTCCTCTCCGACCGCTACATCACCGACCGGTTCCTGCCCGACAAGGCCATCGACCTGCTGGACCAGGCGGGGGCCCGGGTGGCGTTGCGCGGCGGCAACGACAGCCCCGAGGCGGACGAGGCCCAGGAGGAACTGACCCGGCTGAACCGGGAGAAGGACGAGGCCGTCCACAACGAGGACTACGACCGGGCCGCCGGGCTCAAGAGACAGATCGACGAGACGCAGGAGAGGCTTTCGGGCCTGGACGGTGAGCGGGCGCCCGTGGCGGAGGTCACCGAGGAGGACATCGCCGAGGTCGTCTCCCGGCGCACCGGCATCCCGGTCGCCCAACTGACGGCCACCGAGCGCGAACGTCTGATCCGGCTGGAGGAGACCCTGCACGCGCGGGTGGTCGGCCAGGACGAGGCGGTCACCGCGGTGGCACAGGCCGTACGGCGGGGCCGCGCGGGGATGGGCGACCCCGACCGGCCCACCGGCAGCTTCCTCTTCCTCGGGCCCACCGGCGTCGGCAAGACCGAACTCGCCAAGGCCATCGCCGAGATCCTCTTCGGCCAGGAGGACCGGCTGATCCGCTTCGACATGAGCGAGTTCCAGGAGCGCCACACCGTCTCCCGCCTCGTCGGCTCCCCTCCCGGGTACGTGGGCTACGACGAAGCCGGGCAGCTCACCGAGGCGGTCCGGCGCAAGCCGTACAGCGTGCTGCTGTTCGACGAGGTGGAGAAGGCGCACCCGGACGTCTTCAACCTGCTGCTCCAGGTCCTCGACGACGGCCGGCTGACCGACGCGCAGGGCCGTACGGTCGACTTCCGCCACACGGTCGTGATCATGACCAGCAACCTCGCCTCGCAGCTCATCCTGAACCACCACGGCGCCGTGGACGAGATCCGCGACGACCTGATGGCCGAGCTGCGCAGCCATTTCCGCCCCGAATTCCTCAACCGCATCGACGAGGTGGTCGTCTTCCACGCTCTCACCCGGGAAAACCTCGTGCGGATCGTCGACCTGCTGTTGGAGCGCAGTCGCCGCAGGCTGCATGCGCAGCAGGTCGGTCTCGAAGTGACCGAGGCCGCCAAGGAGTGGCTCGCGGAGCAGGGCTACCAGCCGGAGTTCGGTGCCAGGCCGTTGCGCCGCACCATTCAGACGGAGCTCGACAACCGGCTTTCCAACATGTTGCTGGACGGCCAAGTGGGCCCCGGCGACACCGTCACCTGCGACGTGCGGGACGGCCAACTGGAGTGCAAGGTCACACCCGGCGGTCGGGAGGAAAGCGCCGAGTCGGCCACAACAGGCTGACCACGGCCGGCTCGTGCCGGTCGAGGCCCGTGTGGGCCGCCGCCACCGGCCACTGGCTGCCCAGCGTTCGTAACACCTTGCCCCGGGCCCCATCGCCCGGGGCAAGTGGTGTGCGGTTCGGTCCGTCACGGTGCGGAGCATGTCGTCGGACAGGTCTTCGGTCATGCCGAAGCCCGTGATCCTGACGGCCTCGCTTCCGGCTCCCTTCAGAGGAGCCGCACTCCGCTGACAAGCTTGATGGACCCGGGCGTCGTACGGGCCGGTGTCAGCCCGTTGTCGGATCGAGAGTACGGCGGGCTGCTGCGCGTACCGTCTCCGTGTGAGCGGCACTCAGGGGCGCTGACGTACGTGAACAACAACTGACTGCCGGTCACCAGAGCGACCTACCGCGAAATGTGCGCGACGGCGGGTCGGTCGTAGTACTCCTTGGGAGTTACAGGAAGCCAGTTGCTATCACCGGGAGTCTTTCGATGGCCGTTCGCCGTGTCGTACCCAACGTCCAGTCAGTGGCTGTGCAGGAGAGCCGGGACTTCTACGGCCTGCTCGGATTCGAGGAGGTCATGAACCACGGCTGGATCATGACACTCGCTTCCCCTGCCGCCCCTGCCGCGCAGGTCAGCTTCATGGCCGAGGACAAGACCGCGCCTGTCACCCCGGACATGAGCGTGGAGGTCGATGACGTGGACGCGGCCTATGCGCTGATGCGGGAGCGCGGAGCGGAGATCGTGCATCCCTTGCAGGACGAGGAGTGGGGGGTGCGGCGGTTCTTCGTACGCGATCCCAACGGCCGGGTGGTGAATGTGCTGGGCCACCGCTGACTGCCCCTCGGGGGCGTCGCGCTCAGTACGGAGTCACGTTCAGCACGAAGCCGGATTCAGCGCCCGTGTCATTCGTGGCCCATCGGCACCCCGGGCCACAGCACACCCCGAGAGCCCTGTATGACTTATCCCTACCTAACGTAGTTCAACGGGGAAGGACCCACGATGCCCGCCATGCCCGCCATACCCACCCCCAGCAGACGCACCCTGCTGGCCGCCGCGACAGCCACCGCCGCGGCGCCCTTCCTCACCGGGCTGGCCACGCAGAACGCCTTCGCCGCGCCGGCCGCCGCGAGCAAGGACAACTGGCTGACCAACACCGCCCTGTACGCGGACCCCACGGTCGTCGAGGGCACGGACTACGCCCGCCGCTACCGTCGGCACGCGATGTTCGACGACGACCGCGGCCGGCGCCACGACTTCGCCCGGTCGGTGATCCTCGCCCCGCACGGCGGCGGCATCGAGACCGGCACCACCGAGCTGTGCCTCGCCATCGCCGGGTACCGCCCCAAGGACCTCGCGCCCACCCCGGCCCAGGGCCCGGTGTACGACTACTGGATGTTCGAAGGCATCCGCAAGAAGGACAACGGCGAGCTCCACGTCACCGCCACCAACTGCGACGACCACATCGCCCGCTCGCTGTGCGCCGGGAGCCTGAACGCCCTGAGCCTGCACGGCTGCAAGCCCGAACAGGCCGGACTGCCGGCCGGCACCCCGGCCGTCCTCGTCGGGGGCCGCAACGCCACGCTGCGGTCGTACCTGATCGCCGAGTTCAAGGCGGTGGGTATCCGCGCCCAGGACGCCACCGGCATCCCCGCCCTCGCAGGCACCGACCCGGACAACATCGCCAACCGTACGATGCTCGGCGAGGGCGCCCAACTGGAGATCACCACGTCCTTGCGCGCGTCGATGTTCCAGGACAACTCCGCCACCGGACGCCAGGAGCAGCAGACGGACACCTTCCGGAACTTCGTCGGCGCCGCCCGCGCCGCTCTCCAGCGTCTGGAAGCGGGCCAGAAGATTCTCTGATTCCTGTACGCGATCTAGCTACGGCCGGCCCACCCCCTACTCCCCCACCACGCCTCCTCCCACTCCGACTCCGAATCCTCCGGACGGTGCTCGGCGCTCGACAGACGGGGCGCCCCGGACGCCCGCTCCTGCTCCGCGGCCGCCTCCGTCTGCTCCAGGATCCGGCCGCGGAACTCGTAGCCGCGAGGCGCCGCGGCGGCCGCCACCTGCTGGAGTGCGGGGCCGGTCAGCCAGTCGGGCGCCCGCCGGCGGAACATCTCGTGGTGCGAACCGGACGCCACCACGCGGTACCCGTACTCCGCACCGAACGTGGCATTGGCCGCGCCGAACGCCATCGCACAGGCGCCGCACGCCTTCTTGACGCCGCCCATCGACACACCCTTGACCTTGCCCTCGCCCAGCGGCCACGGGTTCTTCCGCCAGTACGCGATCTGCTCGCCGAGCAGCGTCATCTCACCGTGTACGGAAGCTTCCTTCTTGTCGTGCACGGGGCCGCCGTTCCAGGTGCCCCGCGACGACCGCAGCGCCTTCGTGGTGACCCCGAGGTCCGTATCGTCCCGGTGCGCCGCCTCGTAGTCCCCGGAGCGCGCCGCCCGCAACTTGATCTGATCCTTGCGGCGGCGCGGGTCGTCCGACAGCGGCGCGGCCGGGTTCATCGCGGCGTCCACCGAAGCGAGCCCGTCGTCTGTTTCGTCTCGGACAGCTTCTTCTGTCCCGAGTTGGAGGAGTACCGCAGCCCTTCGTCCGGGACATGCGTGACCGCCACGTGCGGCGTCTTCCAGGCGTTCGGTGCGTGGGCCTCCCGCGCCAGTCGGTCCTGCATCCGCAGGTTCGCCGACCTGGTGCCCTCCTTGCTCGGCTTCACCTGCTGGTAGCGCGGCCCGTCGTACTCCTCGTGGTCCTTACGGTCCCTCTCGTCCGCCGCCCGCTGCACCTGTGGCGTCTCGACCCCGGTCGGCGCCTGTGGCCCGGGCGCCGTCTCGACCACCGGCGGGGCCTGCGCCATGACCCGGGTCGCGTTCTCCTCGGCGTCGCGCTCGAAACGGTCGCCGGGGTCCGACATCCGGAGCCCTGTGCCATTGTCGGTGCCTGCCACCGGGCCCTGCCGCTGCTGGATCACATGCGTCAGCTCGTGCGCCAGGGTGTGCTTGTCGCCGCCCCCCTCACCGAGGACGACATGGTTGCCCGAGGTGTACGCACGCGCCCCGATCTCCCCGGCCGAACGCCGCGCCGCCGCGTCCCGGTGCACCCGTACACCGGAGAAGTCGACGCCGAGCCGGGCTTCCATCCCCTGCCGCAGCGAGCCCTCCAGCGGACTGCCCGCCCCCGCAGCACCTCGTGGACGGCCGACCGCTGCACCGTGTCCTGACGTTCCTCATGGTGACCGCACCCGGGCCCGTGCGTGTGACGCTCCTGCTCCATCGCCCGGAGCACGGCGGCGTTGCCCACGGCACGCTGCAACGCCAGCAGCGCCGCGGCCCCGGAACCGGCGGCGGCCGGCGTGCCGGGCAGCGGTCCGGCGCTCTGTGGGCGCCGGACCGGGGACGGCCGACGCCTCTCCGCCGACGACCGCTCCGGCTCGTGTGCGTGCATGGCGTTCCTCATTCCGTACGACTCGCCGCCTCCGCCGGGCACGATGCCATGCCCCGTGCCTGGCGGGAAGGGACGGAAGGGCAGCCCCGAGGGCAGGTCTTCGGGCGAGTCTATGAGCTGGTCTACGGGCAGCCCCGGACGTCATCTGCGGCAATCGGAGGATTGTTGACGGGTCAGAGTGGCCTCCGGATCGACGGCGCTGACGAGGACCGGCGTGTCTTTGAAGGCGCGGCGGGAGGCGGGGCCGCCTCCCGCCGCGGCAACAGCACCTGGACCAGACCTCTGCTCTACCTCTGCCCGCCGCTCACGCCCGACGCAGCGCGGAGCGGCCCGCGAAGCGCGCCGAGTCGCCCAACGCCTCCTCGATGCGGACCAGTTGGTTGTACTTCGCCGTACGGTCGGAGCGCGAGAGCGAGCCGGTCTTGATCTGACCGCAGCCGGTCGCCACCGCCAGGTCCGCGATGGTGGTGTCCTCCGTCTCGCCCGAGCGGTGCGACATGACAGCCGTCCAGCCCGCCTGGTGGGCCGTGGTCACCGCGGACAGCGCCTCGGTCAGGGTGCCGATCTGGTTGACCTTGACCAGGATCGAGTTGCCGGCACCGGTGCGGATGCCCTCGCGCAGCAGCGTCTCGTTGGTGCAGAACACGTCGTCGCCGGTGAGCTGACAGCGGTCGCCGACGCGGGCGGTCAGCTCTCGCCAGCCGTCCAGGTCGTTCTCCGCCATCGGGTCCTCGATGGAGACGACCGGGTAGGCGTCGATGAGCTTGGCCAGGTAGTCGACCTGCTCGGAGGGGGTACGGCGCACCCCTTCACCCGCGTAGTCGTACACCCCGTCGCGGAAGAACTCCGACGACGCCGGGTCCATGATCAGGCCGATGTCCGTGCCGGGCCGGTAGCCGGTGCGCTCGACGGCGGCCATTACGAAGTCGAGCGCCTCCTCGGCGGTACGCAGCGCGGGCGCGAAGCCGCCCTCGTCGCCGACGCCCGTGGAGTGCCCGGCGGCCAGCAGATCGCGGCGCAGGGTGTGGAAGATCTCGCTGCCCATGCGGACGGCTTCGGCGAAGGTGTCCGCGCCCATCGGAGCGATCATGAACTCCTGGAAGTCCAGCGGGTTGTCGGCGTGGGCACCGCCGTTGACGATGTTCATCATCGGCAGCGGCAGGAGGCGGGCGTCGGCGCCGCCGAGGTACCGGTAGAGGGGCTGGCGGTGGGCCGCCGCCGCGGCCTTGGCGGTGGCCAGGGAGACGCCGAGTATCGCGTTGGCGCCGAGCCGGGACTTCGTGGCCGTGCCGTCGAGGGCGACCAGCGCGGCGTCGAGACCCGCCTGGTCCGCCGCGTCCCGGCCGCGTACGGATGCCGCGATCTCCCCGTTGACGTGGGCCACCGCGCGGTCGACGCCCTTGCCGTGCCAGCGCGCGGAGTCCCCGTCGCGCAGTTCCACGGCCTCCCGGGCACCGGTGGAGGCGCCGGAGGGGACGGCCGCGCGCCCCAGAGACCCGTCCGTCAGCACGACGTCGACCTCGACCGTGGGGTTGCCCCGGCTGTCGATGATCCGGCGCGCGGCGACCGTCTCGATGGCGGCGTTGACGCGTCCGGCTGCTTTCGCGGACATGGGAGGTCCTTCCCGTTGTCGTGTGCCGTGGCCCCGGCTGCGACAGCGTTGGCGCTGAGCCCGACGAGGCAAAACCATACAGCAATGCTGCTCAGTTTGGCTGACCAGTTTAACTGCTCAGTTTTGCTGTGCAGTATTGCTGTACAGTGCTGCCGCACAGCGCTCCTGCGCAGGTCAGGTGCGCATCTCTGCTGACCAGCGGGGTAAAGTGCCCTATGCCCACCCCGGAAGCCGCCGCCGTCGCCGCCGAACTGCGTACCGCGATGAGCAAGCTCACCCGACGCGTCAAACACGAGGACCGCATCCCCCTCGGGCAGATCGCCGTGCTCGGCACCCTCGACCGCGAGGGCGCCATGACCACCAGCGATCTCGCCGCCGATCAGCGCGTCCGCCCTCAGTCGATGGCCCGGGCGGTCGGGCTGCTCATGGAACAGAACCTGATCACGCGCCGGGCGCACCCCACGGACGGCCGCAAGTCACTGGTCGAACTGTCGGACGAGGGCCGGGCCGCACTCGAAGCGGAACGCGGCCGCAGGGCAGGCTGGCTCGCGCAGGCCATCGAGGCCGAACTCACGGATGAGGAGCGGGCGTTGCTGGCACGCAGCGCCGCGCTGCTGGAGCGGCTCGCCGCACGCTAGACAAGCCATTCCCATGTGATCAGCGATTGCGTGCCTGACGGGATCGGCGCGCCTCGCCGCCGGCTCTGCGCGTGGGCGCGGGGGCGGGTGCGTGGGGAGGGTGGCAACTCTCGGCCATACCCGTACGTACCTCCGCACGACAACCGTCGCATGACCTACGGTACTGCCCCAAGCGTCCCCTGGAAGCCCACGGGCAGCATGCCTCACTCGGCCGCCACCGGGCGCACACTCCTCCTCATTCGCGCGCTTCTTCCGATCCGAGCCATGCGAACCGTTCGAGATCCGAGCCGTCCGAGCCAGTCGTGATCCGAGCCACTCTCCGGAGCCGCCGCGCGACAGCCGACCGGCTGCCTGGCTGCCTGGCTGCCTTGACTATCCGGCCGCCCGGCCGCCTGGCCGCGACGCCTCGTGTGCGCTGCCGGTCCTCCGCAGCGTGGAGCAGAAAGGGAACCGGAATGCAGCAGGTAAGTCGTCCGACGCGGTCCTGCGACGTGGTCGAGGGCTGTCCGGACCCCCGATTACGCCCGGGAGTACTGGGCTATCGGGGGTTCGCCATCTCACTGGACCGGCCCCGCGAGCGACTGGAGATCCCGGCCGGTGTGGTCACTCTCGTACTCGGCTTCGGCAGCACCCTGCACATTCGGGACGCCACCCGCAGGCCGAGGTGCACCGGTACGGGCAGGCCGGAAATGTTCACCTCGCTGCTCGCCGGGCTGTCGACCCGGGCGCGCGTCGGTATGCACGACGGCGAGCTGTCCGGGGTGGAGGTGCTGCTCGAACCCTGGGCCGCGTACTCCCTCTTCGGCGTCGCCATGCACGAACTGGTCGACACCCTTCTCCCGCCGGACGCGGTACTCGGCCCGCAGGTCGACGACCTGATCGCGGCCCTCGTCGCCTCGCCGGACTGGCCCGAGCGTTTCGCCCTGCTCGACTCGGTCCTGGCCTGCCGAGCCGCCCTCGGGCCGGCGAGTTCGCCCCGGCTGGTGTGGGCCTGGCGCGAGCTGCGGCGTACCGGCGGCATGGTGCCCATCCACGCGCTGGCCGAGCAGAGCGGCTGGTGCTGGCGCCAGTTGGACAGCCGTTTCCGGCAACAGATCGGCCTGACGCCGAAGCAGGCGGCCCGCGTCCTGCGGCTGCGGCGGGCCCTGGGGCTCCTCGCCCAGGGCCGGCGGCCGGCCCGCACCGCCGCGATGTGCGGTTTCAGCGACCAGGCCCACCTGAGCCGGGAGATCAAGACGATGACCGGCCGCACACCGCGCGAATTCCTCGCCGCGCGGTGTGCCTCGGCCGCCCGCCCGATGTCCGGTGACCGGATTTCCGGGGAGGTCACCTCCCTCGTCCTCAGAAGCTGACCGTCGCGGCTCCAGCCCCTGGCTGCCGTCGCGGGCCCGGGGAAGGTGCGAATTTCTTCAAGACCGGGGGATCGCCCAGGCAGCAGTGTGGCCTCCGCAACCGTTTGGACAGTTCGCACCATCCGCAATGTCCCCAACGTTCGCAACGAAGGAGGTGGCGATGCTCGCATCGATCGAGTCGATGGGAAGCAGACTGCTCGGCCTGTTCGTGCCCAAGGTGGACGCCGCGGCGGCAGCCGGCGGCATGCAGGCATGCTGGGGCGCCTGCTGGCAGTGCAACAAGCTCTACGGTCACCCGGACGGCCGGTGCAGTTGCAACGCGCCCTGCTGTGCCGCGGGCGGCAACCGCTACAGGTGCTCCTGCGACCAGTGTCCGTGACCCCCATTCACCGGGTCAGGGTAAGGCGTGGCAGGTCATGGCCGGTCGTGACAGATCACGGCAGGCCGTGGCAGGTCACGCGTCGGAGTGGCCGGTTGAGCGGTTAGGGAACCGGCTGAACTGCGGGAAAGAGCAGCACCGGTGATCGGGCGGGGCCGGGGTACGCGATGCCCCGGCCCCGTCCGGCCCGGCACCGTCCCTCGAACCTTTCGACAGCCCGAAAGGGAGTCTTCGTGCTGTACGTGGCCATAGGCATGCGCTGCCTGCTCGGCATCGTGTTCCTGGTCTCGTCCCTGAGCAAGACCGCGGGACGGGGCCGCTTCTCCGCCTTCGCCGCTTCCGTACGCGCCATGGACGTCGTCCCCGCGGGCCACGTACGTACGGTGGCCGCAGCCGTGGTCGCGGCCGAGTACGCCGCCTGGATGCTCCTCGTGCCGGCCCCTGCTCCCGGATTCGCGCTGGCGGGCGGACTGCTCGTCGCGTTCACCGCGGCCATCGCCGGGGCGCTGCGCCGTGGTGTGTACGCGCCCTGCCAGTGCTTCGGTACGTCTGCCCGACCGCTCGGGCGTGGGCACGTACTGCGGAACGCGCTGCTGGCACTCGGAGCGGCGGTGGGCGCGACGGCCGAGCTGCTGCCCGCCGCCGCTGGCTCTCCCCAGCCGGCCGGGGTGGCGGCAGCGGTACTCGTGGGGATGTGCGCGGCCGGTGTCCTCGTCCTGCTCGACGACCTCCTCGAACTCTTCCGGCCGCTCCGAACCGGCCGCCCCCGCGAACCGCGTCGCGCCGCCCGGCTACCCGTGCGGTGAGCCCCGACAGTCCCCACCCACAAGACGTGCCAGCCCTGGAGGATCCATGCCGTTCCTGATCGCCGCCGTCGTGCTCGTGGGTCTGCTGTGCGTCCTGGACCTGATCCTCAGCCTGGGAGTGGTCAAACGGCTGCGGGAACACACCGAGATGCTCAACAACCTCAACGGCCGGGCCTCCATCGGCGCCGGGGAGGAAGTCGGCACGTTCACCGCCGTCACCGTGGACGGCCTCCCGGTCAGCCGCGACCTGCTGACGGACGAGACGCTGGTGGGCTTCTTCTCCCCCGGCTGCCCGGCCTGCAAGGAGCAGCTTCCCAAGTTCGTCGAGTTCGCCAGGTCCATGCCGGGCGGACGCGACCGCGTACTGGCCGCGGTCGTCGGTGACGTCCAGCGCACCACCGACATGGTCGCCATGTTGAATCCGGTGGCGCATGTGGTGGCCGAGCCGGCTCAGGGCGGCGCCGTGGGCGGAGCGTTCCAGGTCGCCGCCTTCCCGTCCGTACTGAAGGTCGCGGCGAACGACAGCGGCCGGCCGGTGGTCACGGCGGCCAGGGTCGATCTGGACCGGCGGCCCTCCCCTGCCGTATGAGTACGGAAGAACCGGCCGACACGGCACCCCCGGCACCGTCCGCACCCCCGGCACCGTCCGCACCCCCGGCACCGTCGGCGCCGCCGGAGTCGCGGGAGCCCGGCGAGCGGCTGCGGACCACCAGCCTGCCGCGCCGGATCACCGCCGCCGCCTCGCTCGCCGCGCGGGCCGCCCCCGGCGCCTTCGCGGCCCACGCGCTGCTGACGCTCGTCACAGGCGCGGCGCCGGTGGGCACGGCATGGCTGATGAAACTCGTCGTCGACAACCTCGTCCAGCGCGGCCCGCTGAGCACCCTGCTCGGCCTCGCGTCAGGGCTGGCCGCAGTCGGCGTCGCTACGGCGATGCTCCCCCAGTTCGTCCAGTACCTACGAGGTGAACTGGACCGCAGAGTCGGCTTGTTGACGCAGGACAGGCTGTTCACCGCGACCGGATCCTTCATCGGGCTGGGCCGCTTCGAGGACCCGCGTTTCCTCGACCGCCTGCGGCTCGCCCAGCCATCCGTCGGCATGAACCCGAACGATGTCGTGGGCGGGGTACTGAGCGTGGTGCGCGCCGCCCTCACCTTGACCGGCTTCCTGGGATCGCTCTTCCTGCTGGGCCCGGTCATGGCCGTACTGCTCCTGCTCTCCGGCCTTTTGGTGCTGGCCGCCGAGATCTCGCTGTCGCGGCGGCGGGCGCGCATGATCTGGGAGGTCGGGCCGGTCGAACGGCGCGAGTTCTTCTACAACGACCTGCTGTCCAGTGTGGAAGCGGCGAAGGAGATACGGCTCTTCGGCAGCGGCGGGTTCCTGCGCGCACGGATGCTGACCGAGCGGCGTACCGCCAACGCGGCCAAGCGGGCGATGGACCGCCGCGACATCACCGTCCAGGCCGGACTGGCGACGCTGGCCGCGGCCGTGTCCGGTGCGGGGCTGGTGTGGGCGGTCGTCGCGGCCCAGCGCGGGGCGCTGTCGATCGGTGACGTCACCGTTTTCGTGGCAGCAGTCGGCGGTACACAGGGCGCGCTGGCGACGATCGCGGGCGAACTGGCCCGCTCCCATCAGGCACTGGAACTCTTCGACCACTACCTCGCCGTCACCACCGCCCGCCCCGACCTGCCCGTCGCCGCCGAACCGCGCCCTCTGCCGGCACTGCGCCGCGGCATCACCCTGCAGGACGTATGGTTCCGCTACTCCCCCGGCCACCCCTGGGTGCTCCAAGGCGTCACCCTGCACATTCCGCACGGAAAGGCGCTGGCACTGGTGGGCCTCAACGGCGCCGGGAAGTCCACGCTGGTGAAGCTGCTGTGCCGGTTCTACGATCCGACGCGCGGCGCGATCCTGTGGGACGGGGTGGACATCCGCGAGGCCGACGCGGCGGAACTGCGGCGACGGATCGGTGCGGTCTTCCAGGACTACATGCACTACGACATGACGGCCGCCGAGAACATCGCCCTCGGCGACCTCACGGCACTCGACGACACACCGCGCCTGCGAGCGGCCGCCGTACGGGCGGGGATTCACGCCGCGATCAGCAAGCTGCCTCGGGGTACGACACGTTGTTGTCGCGGACGTTCTTCATGACGTCGGACTCGGCACCGGAGCCGGGCCCAGGCACGGGTACAGCTCCGCGCTCGGAACCGATCCCAGACACGGGTACCAGTACCGGTACCGGCGTCGAATTCTCCGGCGGTCAGCGACAGCGGCTCGCTCTGGCCCGCGCCTTTCTCCGCGACCGCTGCGAACTGATGATCCTCGACGAGCCCTCGGCGGGCCTCGACGCCGCGGCGGAGCACGAGATCCACGTCTCCCTGAGGCGCCACCGCCAGGGCCGGACCAGTCTGCTCATCTCCCACCGCCTGGGCGCGGTACGAGACGCCGATCTCATCGTCGTCCTGTCCGAAGGGCGGATCGTTGAACAAGGCGACCACGCCGCTCTGCTGGCTTCCGGTGGCGAGTACGCCCGCTTGTTCGCCCTCCAGGCATCCGGCTACCGCGACGAGCTCCAGCCCCCGCCCGTCCCGCTGCACCCGATACCCACCAACATCGACGCCGACGCCGACACCGCTCCCCTACCCACCCCAACAACAGGAGACCGATGACCGCCGCCGGACTCCCCCTCCTCGTGCTCGGCACGGCCTCCACGGCCGTGCTACTGCGCCGCGCACTGGTGTCGGTGACGGTACGCGGTACGAGCATGGAGCCCGCCTACCACGACGGCGACCGGGTCCTGGCGCTGCGCGGCCGCACCCCGGCCGCAGGGCACGTGGTCGTCCTGGAACGGCCCGGCCCCGGACGCCTGTGGTCGCAGCCGCTGCTGCCGCCGTGGGCAGGAGCCGCCGCGGTGTCCGGCCGGCACTGGATGATCAAACGTGTGCGCGCGGCGCCCGGTGACGTCCTCACACCCCAGGACGCAGCAGCATTCCCACTGCTGCAACCGGGCCGCGTACCTCCCGGCAACCTCGTGCTCCTCGGTGACAACCACCGTTGCAGCCTCGATTCCCAGCAGGTGGGCTACTTTCCCACCGCACGCGTGCTCGGCATAGCCCTCCTCGCCCGGCCAGGACGGGCAGTGACGGCATCGGCAGCGGCCCGAAGCCGCGAAGACTTTCCCCGATGTCCGTAGCCCGGCTCCCGAATGCGATACACCCGCGGGCACCCACCAAAGCCAGCCAGCCTCAGTCTCCGTCGCGCTTACCTTTCCTGCCATCCGTCCGCTTGGTCAGGAAAATGGTGCGCATCGACGGGAGGATTCCCCTGCCTCCGTCTCCTGTACGGGTGCCTGCGTTCCCCGTATGGGCAGGCGTGGCGGAACCTCTGCGAGTCTCCTCGGCGGCGACAAGAGCGTACGCACGGGCGAGGTCTTTGAGCGCCTTGCAGGATCGCCCCCTGCGTTTGGCCTTCCTGATGGCAGTGGCCTCGCCGGCGATGGCTTCGAGGAGTTTCTTGCGGGCGGAGGTCGCGGGCGTCCGGGGAGCCGCGGTCACTACGCGGCCTGCTCCGGCCGTCTCGGGCGGACGGCCGACGCCTGCGCCGATGCCGGCGCTTCCGTCGGCCTGTTCCGTGAGCGGCTTGTCCTTGGGCCCGGTCTTCTTCCTGGTCATACTGGTTCCTGTTCTTTTCACCTGGCGATGCTCGGCCCTGCTGCGGACGCGGAGGACTGCCCTGGCGGTCAACTACGTCGCCCATTGAGTGACGACTGGTGAGACATCGGCAAAGCCTCCCGCCGATTCAGCGGGCGCCGCCGAGAGAGAAGCGTCGATTACGGGGAGAAATGCGCGGCAATCCGGTCGGTCACGGTCGCGTCGCCGCGCACCGGACCACGGTTCGGACGCGCTCCCCGTACCTGAGAATGCGCTGACGTCACCAGCATTTTCCCCAAGGGCGAGGGCGCTTATGCATCCTTACGCATTCCGCCCCCGCACGAGCCCAACTCACCACGGTGCACCGGCGCACAGCACCGGGCGCTCGCCCCGGAGTTCACCCCCCGGAGCGCTCACGCAGGCGCAGAATTCCCAAAGCGATGAGGCCGAGGACCGCACCCTCAAGGGCGTTGAAGACCAGGATGCCGATCATGCCGGGCATCGGAGGCACCTCGGCGCTGTCCATGAAGAGGTTCAGGGTCAGGTTCAGTACCAGCGCGAAGACGCCGTAGGCCACGCCGGCCAGCGTCAGCACCTCCACCGGCTTGTCGACGCGCAGAAGTACGGCCGCGGCGAGCCACACCACCGCGATCAGCGCGGTGAACAGTACGGGCCCCACGGGCTTCTCCAGCGGGCCGGACTCGTAGACGCCGAGGACGCTCAGTACGGGACGGATCAGCGCCCCGGCTCCCAGCGTGACGATCAGGGCCCAGGGCATGGCGCGCAGTGCGCCACCTCGTGCATGTGTCACGGACATCCCGACACTCCTGTTCCGGAAGGCGGGGAGCGCGGCAGCCAACGTGCTGAACGGAGGCTCTCTTCGGCTCTGGCTGGGGCGGTCCGCCGCCTGAATCCGATCCGATGTGGCCGTGCGAAGGATAGGTAGCTCGCCTACATGTAGATTGCCGATAGTAGCACGTGCTGTAGCCTGCCTACATGAAGTCGGACGCGCTGAGGGGCCATCTCGACGCCCTGATCCTGGCGGTGCTGGAGCGGGAACCCCTGCACGGGTACGCGATCATGGAAGCGCTTCAGAGCAGCAGTGGCGGCGCTCTGGAACTGCCGACGGGCTCGCTGTATCCCGCACTGCGCCGACTGGAACGCGCCGGACACCTGCGGAGCGAGTGGAGCACGGTCGCCGGGCGCAAGCGCCGGACCTACGAGTTGACGACCGCGGGCAAACGCGCGCTCACGGCCGAGCGCGCCGAGTGGCGTGACTTCGCCGCCGCTGTCGAAGGCGTCCTGCGCCCCGGACCGAAGAGAGCCTGAACACCCCTTAGCTGGAGGGTGGTTGATGCCAGGGCGGGTCGGCCGCGTCCCCTGTACGCAGCCACGTCAGGCCGCGCGCAGGCAGCGCCGTCCTGAAGCACC
Organism: Streptomyces chrestomyceticus JCM 4735; assembly: GCF_003865135.1. Lineage (NCBI taxonomy): Bacteria > Bacillati > Actinomycetota > Actinomycetes > Kitasatosporales > Streptomycetaceae > Streptomyces > Streptomyces chrestomyceticus. Next base: position 255,762 of record NZ_BHZC01000001.1, read on the forward strand.
TATACCGGCCAGCGGCAGACCCAGCAACACCAGCGTGCCCGGCAGCCCGACGGGGCTCAGCAGCATGCCAGGAGACGTGCTCAACCACGTCAGGAGCACGCCCAGAACGCTGAAGACGGCACAGACCGCAAAGGCGAACAGCCCGGTCAGCCGCGCGACTTGACGCCGTACGCCGAGGAACCGCACCCCGCTCCCGGTGGCGAGCACGGCAGCCAGCCCGAGCACGATCGCACCTCCGCCGGCCCAGCGGACCACCACGTCCACCGCGAGGTATCCGGGGTCCGCCCGGCCGATGGAGAGACCGGTCGCGAGATGCCCCAGCGCCCACCAGGCGACCGGCTGGACGAGCATGACGACGCAGATCAGCAGCGCGGTGCGCCGCCCCTGGGACAGACCCAGTTCAGCCTGGTATCCGGGAGCGATGACCGGCACCGGTCCGAAGTCCCGGACGGCTTGGCGCTCCGCGCTCGTCCGGTCCAGGCCCGCCGCCTCGTACGCCTCTGCGGCGTCGGTCAGCCCGTCCCGTACCTCGGTCAGCAGATCTGCCTTGGCCGCACGTGGCCCGGCCAGGGCCTTGTCGAGTTCTGCGACATAGTGGTCGATCACTCGTCCCCCCCCCGTGTCCGCCTTCTCGCCGGCGTCCCGCACCGGCCAGTATAGGGAGCGCCGGGTACGCAGCTGATGCGCAAGAAGGCCCGCCGGCCGCGCTTTCCCGGAAAACCGAGATCACGCGGCCGGCGGGCCCTGATCGGCAAGCGGCCCCGCAACGGCCGGCGGGAAACTTGCCCGCAAGCTCAGCCCTGCGACTCCTGCGGCCCCGCCACCGCCGATGACTGGGGCTCCGGAACCACCGCTGACGAGGGCTCCGGGGCCGCCGATGACTGGGGTTCCGGAACCACCGCTGACGAGGGCTCCGGGACCGCCGATGACTGGGGTTCCGGACCGGTGACCGGCGGCTCCCTCAGCACGATCCCCTGCTCCAGAGCCATCTCCTTGGCGACCCGCGGAGCGGTCCAAAGAGTCGGCAGCATGATGAAACCGACAGGCACCGCCGTCACGACGATGAATGACTGCAGCGCGGTGATGCCGCCGTCCCCGACGAGGATCAGTACGGCCGCCGCGGCCCCCATGAGCAGGGCCCAGAAGGCACGTACCGCACGGGTGGGCTCGCCGGTCTTCGTGCCGGCGGCAGCGATGCTGTACGACATCGAGTCGGTGGTGGTCACCACGAAGGTGATGGTCAGCAGGAGCAGCGCCACCGCGACCACGGCACCCATCGGGAGCCGTTCGGCCATGGAGATGACCGCGGCGTCCATCCCGACGGCCTTGAGCGGGCCGGAGATGGTCCCGGGGTTCTGCTGTTCGAGGAAGATGCCGGTGCCGCCGAAGACGGTGAACCAGAACATGGTCGCCAGCGGCGGAATGATCGCGGTGGAGACGACGAGGTCACGTACCGTACGGCCCTTGGAGATGCGTGCCACGAAGATCGACATCAGGGGCCCGTAGCCCAGGAACCAGCCGAAGAAGAAGACCGTCCAGGAACCCAGCCACGCGTGATCGCCCCGGTTGAGGGCCAGCGGCACGAAGTCCTTCGCGTACTGGCCGAGCCCGCCGAGGAAGGAGTCGAGCACGAAACCGAGGGAGCCGAGTACGAGGAAGACGGCCATCAGGGCGACGGCCAGCCAGATGTTGGCCCTGCTGAAGAACTGGATGCCGCGGTCGATGCCACTGGCGACGGACAGCACGGCGACGACGGTCAGCAGGACGATCACGCCGAGTTGTACGGGGTATCCGCCGGAGATGCCGAACACCTGGGAGAGGCCGTAGGAGACCTGAAGGCCGAGGAAACCGATCGGCCCGACGGTGCCGGCCACCACGGCGATGACGCAGACGATGTCGACGGCGGCGCCCAACCGGGAGTGCCTGATGCGCTCACCGAGCAACGGGTACAACAGCGTCCTCGGACGCAGCGGCATGCCGCGCTCCTGGCCCCGGATCATCACGATCGAGGCGAGGGTCCCCAGGACGGCCCAGGCGAGGAAGCCCCAGTGCGCGAAGCTCTGGGAGAGCGCCGCGTCGGCCGCCTGCTGCGTTCCGCTCTTGACTCCCTCGTAGTACGGAGGCGTCTCGACGTAGTGCTGTACGGGCTCGCCCGCCGCGAAGAAGACTCCGCCGCCCGCGAGCAGCGTCGACATGATCATCGCGACCCACTGGAACCTGCCGTACTCCGGGCGCGCCCCGGCGCCGCCCAGCCGCACCTTCCCGTACCGGGAGAATCCCAGCCACAGCGCGACACCGAACGTCGCCAGCAGCAGCACCTGCCACAGCGGACCGAACCAGCGCGCGACGAAGGTGAAGACCGCGTTGACGGCGTCACCCGTGGCCGTGGGCGCGATCAGCGCGGCCAGGACGAATGCGGTGAGCAGCCCGCCACTGACAGCGAGGACGGGTATGTCGGTGCGCCTGGGCTCTCTGGACGGCGGCGCGGCCGTCGTATGGCACGCGTCGTCACCGTCCGTGGTCGATTCCGTCCCGGTGGGGACGGCCGCGCTGGTGGCGGTCGGGGCGTGGGGAGTCGGCATGAGGTTCCTTGCTGGCGGGGTCATTCGCACACGGGGGCATGACGCACCGCAAGGACGCACGCGCTCACGAGACGCAGGACCGCTCGGTGCGCGGGTCAACAGGGAAGGCTGCTATCCATGAGGTGATGCGGTCAAATTCGGGACAGCCGCCCCAAACGTGCCGATGCCCTGGTGACGGGGGTTTTCGCGTCCGGTGGGGTGCCGTGGTTGACGAAGATCACTCTTGGGCTGTCTGACGCGTACGGACGGGGACGTGAGGCGCGTCACGTGGCCTTGGTCACCTACCCCCGACAAGGCGGCACGCCCCCTACACCTTGCCCTCCACGGCCCCGGGCCCCACACCACGAAAGGCTCGCACAGCGCCCGGATGCCACTGCCCCCGATCCGACGGCAGCACTTCTACCGACCACCCTGACCGCCCATGTGATCCGGGCACATCGCATCATGGCCCGTCTCCGCGATTTCCCGGCCGGCCACCACCCGGGCGTTCAGGCCCTGCACCCACCAGTTGTCAGCATCCTGCAGGTAGCTTGCCGTCCCCGCCCCTGCGGTCTGTTTCGATCACATGCATCAAACTCCACGCCAGTCCGTAGCACCCATCAGGCCCGAACGCCGTTGCCAGCATCTGCGCCTCTTCGTCGGTGACCGGAGGGATGATGCTTTCAAGGAGACGCTCCGCCTTTTCAATGTCCTCCAGCGGGGCTTCCTCCGACGGCATACCTTCGTTGACCAGCTCTTCAACTTCCCTACGGGCAGTCACCGACGGGCAGCAGGGAACTGGCTGGGTGACCGGAAAGTACGGGATGTCGCTGTCTGCCGTCCCTGCTCCCGGAACGGGTTGTGTGGTGACGGTGGCGTCCTGGGCGAGGGCTGCGTCCGAGGCGTGAGCCACGAGGCTCGCACACTGACCGCGCGACCCGTCACACCGTGCCTTCGCTGCCAGAATCCCCTGATCCAGCGGACAGCTCCTGGACGGCCCGTTCACAGGTACGGAAAAAGGACCTGCGAGCACCCCAGACGGCATGCTGGGATGGGTCATCATGAGCCCCATGCACATCCCGTCCGTCAATGAATCCGACCTTCCGCTCGCGATGGAGCAGAATCTCGCCGAGCACGCCTGCCACCTGCACCGAACCCTGAAGGGCGCGTCCGTCACCGAGACCGGGGACCTGCTGATCGCCGACAGCGGTCTCGACGATGACACCTTCAACATCGTCGCGACGGCCCGCTTCACCCCGGGCACCGCCCCGGCCCGCGCCGCGGAGACGGCCCGGACCCTGGCCGCCACCGGCCGCCCCTTCTCCTGGTGGGTGGGCCCCGCCTCCACGCCGGACAATCTCGCCGAGCATCTTCAGGCCGCCGGCCTGGAGGCGTCGGAAACGGAGGCGGGCATGTGGAAGGACCTGCGCGACCCCCTCCCCGACGCACACGTCGACGGCCTGGAGATCCGCCCGGCCACCACCCCCGAACAGCTCGCCGACTACGCCACGATCCTCGCCGCGAACTGGAACCCGCCCGCCGCCACGGTGCGCCAGTTCTTCGCCGACACCGCCGATTCGGCGCTCGCCGACGACTGCCCCACCCGTTACCTGGTCGGCTACGTCGACGGCCGTCCCGTCTGCTCGGCCGAGGTCTTCCTGCACGCAGGCGTCGCCAGCATCTACAACATCGCCACACTCGCCACCGACCGTCGCCGAGGTTACGGCGGCGCCATCACCGCGGCCACCCTGCACACCGCCCGGAACGCGGGCTACGAGACCGCGGTGCTGCAGGCATCCGCCGACGGAGAACCCGTCTACCGCCGCCTCGGTTTCACCGCCTGCGGCCACTTCACCGAGTACGCCCTCACCCCCTGACCCGTCGCGGCAACCGCTCCGCTCCTCACCAACGCCTGGTAGTCCATCGGCAACGCTTCACGCCCGGGCATCGCTCCGATGGGCCTCCAGCTTCGACCTCATGTCTGACCAGCGAAAACCACACATGGGGATCGGAGCGAGAACGCCCTCTCAGCCCACAAGGGCCAGGTTGTGCAGGCGCGCGATGCCGAGCATCGCGTGGTGCACGCCGTCGCCCTTGAGGCGGCAGTCGCGCAGGATCTTCCACCCCTTCATGCGGGCGAAGGCGTGCTCGACACGGGCCCTGACCTGTTTGTGGGAGCGATTGTGCTCTTGCTTCCAGCCCGGCAGTTCGGCTTGGCCTTTCGCGCGGCAGTGGGGAATCACCAGGCCGGTACCCGGGTAGCCTCCGTCTGCGATGGTCATCGTGGCACCGACGGCGTCCTTCGCTCCGGATTCCGCCCACGCTCGGCAGTCGTTGCGGTTGCCGGGCAGCGGTCGGCCGACCACCACGACGAGGCGGGTGTCGGCATCGATGACGACCTGGTGGTTGGTCGAGTAACGGTAGTTCTTCGACTGCTCGGCCACTGTGTGGTCGCGGGTGGGCCCGAGAGTGCCGTCCACGATGAGCACAGTGGCCTGGCGGAACCGCCTACGCGACTGGAAGGCGAGTTTGGGGCCGAGGTGGCCGATGATCCGGTCGGCCGCCGATTTGGAGACGCCGAAGAGCGGACCGAGCTGGCGCAGCGTCAAACTCGTGCGCCAGTACGCGGCAACCAGCAACACTCGATCCTCCAGAGGAAGGCTCCACGGCCGCCCACGCTGCGAGTCGCCCGCGGTCCCGCGGCGCACGTGGGTGACCAACTTGCCGAAGCAGCGTGGGCTCAGCCCGGTGAACGGGCTGTCCAGGACGGCTCCGACGCCGTGACCACACCAGCCACATCAAGAGCACCCCACTGTGATCAGCAGTAACGGGACAACCCTTAGCTTGCGAAAACCTCAGTGGCCGTACCGGACGAGGCGTGCACAGCGGCATGAAGCCAAATTCGCCTCATGATCCCAGATCCGGCATGGTCGAAGCAGATCAGCTCTGCGTCACTTCTCGCCGACATGCCGATGCGCGAGCGGAACCGTGCCCGTGGGCGCCGCCCGGCCCAGGCCACCTCCGGGACCGATGGCTTCCTGTGGGGCTGGGTCCACTTTCTGAGTGGCCGCCTGAACGGACCCGATCTGCTCCACGAAGAAGCCCCAGACCGACCCGGCTGGCGCGGGCTGGCCGTCGAAGTCGTCTCGTACGCCCGACTGACGACTGGATCGTCCGCCGTACTGACAGTTGGCGACCACCACTTTGTCAGAGCGGGGCTGCCCAGCAGCCGGTGAGCGACCACCGCTCCCCCGACCGGCATCCCCCGTCGTTTTCTCGTGGGCAAAGAGGCCGATGCGCCGGTCCGGTCCCCCCGACGGGGCCAGAATGACCGGGGAGCCATGTCAGGCGCCAGCACGCAGTGGATCTCTCGTCGAAGGAGGGCCCTCGTGGTCCCGCTCACGTTCCACGGCTACGACGACAGCGGACCGGGGAGCGCCCGGGCCCCTGTGAGGCGGTACGCCCGTCCGTCACCCCGTACGGCACCGGCCGGAGGTACCCGATGACCGCCGCCTATCTCCGATACCCGCACCTGCACGGTGACCTGGTCACGTTCGCGGCGGAGGACGATGTCTGGCTCGCCCCGCTCGGTGGCGGCCGGGCCTGGCGGCTGAGTGCCGACAACCGGCCGGTGGCCCGCCCGCGGATATCTCCGGAGGGGACGCACGTCGCCTGGGCCTCGGCCCGTAACGGCGCGCCGGAGGTGCTCGCCGCGTCGATCGAGGGCGGGCCGGCCGTCCAACTCACCTACTGGGGCAGCCGGGTCACGGTGTGCGGCTGGACGCCGGACGGCGACGTCGTCGCCATCAGCGCCCACGGGCAGGCCTCTTGGTGCCGCAGATGGGGCCATGCCGTGCCGCTCGACGCGGGGCCGTCCCGCAGGCTTCCCTACGGTCCGGTCGGCGACATAGTCCATGGTCCCGGCGGTCAAGTCCTGCTGCGTTCCGCCGGGTTCGGCGTAGACGCCTCGTCGTGGAAGCGCTACCGGGGCGGTACGGCGGGCAAGCTGTGGATCGATCACACGGGCGACGGCGCATTCGTACGCTGCCACCAAGACCTGGCCGGGAACCTTGAGTTCCCGCTCTGGGCCGGGGAGCGTATCGCCTTCCTGTCCGACCACGAGGGGACCGGCGCGCTGTACTCCTCACGCCCGGACGGTACGGACCTGCGCCGGCACACCCCGCTCGGCGGGTTCTACGCCCGCCACGCCGCGACCGACGGCACCCGCGTCGTCTACATGTCCGCCGGTGACCTGTGGCTGCTGGACGACCTCGACGGGGCCGAGCCCAGGCTCCTGGACATCCGGCTCGGCGGCCAGCGCACCGACCTCACGCCTCGTCCCCTCACCGCCGAACACCACCTCACCTCGGTGTCCCCCGACCACACCGGGCGCGGCAGCGCCGTCACCGTCCGCGGGACCATTCACTGGATCACCCACCGCGACGGCCCGGCCCGCGCGCTCGCCGCACAGCCCGGCGTGCGGGCCCGGCTGCCGCAGACCTTCCGCCTGGACGGGGAGGAGCATGTGGTGTGGGTGTCGGACGCCGACGGCGAGGACGCCCTGGAGTTCGCGCCCGCCGGCGGCATGGCGGACGGCGTGACGCCGCGCCGCCTGGGCAGCGGGGAGCTGGGCCGGGTGCTCGGCCTCACCGTCGCCCCCGACGGCAGCCATGCCGCCGTCTGTGCGCACGACGGGCGCGTCCTGCTGCTGGAGCTGGCCTCCGGGCACGTACGGGAGATCGACCGCAGCGAGCACGGCGCGGTCACCGGGCTGGTCTTCTCGCCGGACTCGTCCTGGCTCGCCTGGTCCCACCCCGGCCCCGTACCGCTGCGTCATCTCAAGCTCGCCAACACCTCCGACCTGATGGTCTGTGACGCGACGCCGCTGCGATTCCGGGACTTCTCCCCCGCCTTCACGCTCGACGGCAAGCACCTCGCTTTCCTCTCCGAACGTTCCTTCGACCCGGTCTACGACGCGCACGTCTTCGACCTCGCCTTCGTCGGCGCGTGCCGCCCACATCTGATCGCCCTCGCCGCGACCACGCCGTCCCCCTTCGGCCCGCAGCGCGCCGGCCGCGCCGTCGAGGCCGAGACGAAGGACACCGCGGAGGGGGACGGCACACCGCCCGTCACCGCCGTCGACCTCGAAGGGCTGAGCGACCGGATCATCCCCTTCCCCGTGGAGGCCGCCCGGTACTCCGCGCTCAGCGCGGCCAAGGACGGCCTTCTCTGGCTGCGCCACCCGGTGCGCGGGGTGCTCGGCGCCGCCCGGGCCACCCCCGACGCCGCCGACCCGAAGAGCTCCTTGGAGCGGTACGACTTCGAGAAGCAGAAGTGCGAGGAACTCGGTTCGGACATCGACTACTTCGCGGTCACCGGAGACGGCAAGCGACTGCTGCTGCGCTCGGACGGCAAGCTGCGCCTCGTACCGGCCGATCGCCGCCCCTCGAAGGAGGAGAACAGCGACTCCAACATCACCGTCGACCTCACCCGTATCCGGCACACCCTCGACCCGGCCGCCGAATGGCGCCAGATGTACGACGAGGCGGGCCGGTTGATGCGCGACAACTTCTGGCGCGCCGACCTCGGCGGCATCGACTGGAACGCCGTCCTGGACCGCTACCGCCCGCTGCTGGAGCGCATCGCCACCCACAGCGACCTCATCGATCTCCTCTGGGAGGTCCAGGGCGAACTCGGCACCTCGCACGCGTACGTCTCCCCGACCGGGGGCTACAACAAGGCCACCCGGCAAGGGCTGTTGGGCGCCGACCTCTCCCGCCACGAGGACGGTGCCTGGCGCATCGACCGCGTCCTGCCGTCCGAGACCTCCGATCCCGACGCCCGCTCCCCGCTGGCCGCGCCCGGTGTCGCCGTGCGCGCGGGCGACGCGGTCATCGCCGTCGGCGGCAGGCCCGTCGACCCCACCACCGGACCGGGCCCGCTCCTGGTCGGCTCCGCGGGACAGCCCGTCGAACTGACGGTCCGCCCGGCGGGCGGCGGGGGCCTGCGCCACGCCGTCGTCGTCCCGGTCGCCGACGAAGGCCCGCTGCGCTACCACGCCTGGGTCGCCGACCGGCGGGCGTACGTCCACGAGGCATCCGGCGGCCGGCTCGGCTACCTCCACGTCCCCGACATGGTCGGCTCGGGCTGGGCCCAGCTCCACCGCGACCTGCGGGTCGAAGTCGCCCGCGAGGGGCTGGTGTTGGACGTGCGGGAGAACAGCGGCGGCCACACCTCCCAACTCGTCGTCGAGAAGCTGGCCCGCCACGTCATCGGCTGGACGCTGCCGCGCGGAGCCCAGCCGTACAGCTACCCGCGCGACGCCCCGCGCGGCCCGATCGTCGCCGTCGCCAACGAGTTCTCCGGGTCCGACGGCGACATCGTCAACGCCGTCGTCAAGGCACTCGGCATCGGCCCGGTCGTCGGCACCCGCACCTGGGGCGGCGTCATCGGCATCGACTCGCGCTACCACCTCGTGGACGGCACCCTGGTCACGCAGCCCAAGTACGCCTCGTGGTTCGAAGGCCACGAGTGGAGCGTCGAGAACTACGGTGTCGAACCGGACGTGGAGGTTCTGCACACCCCGCAGGACCATGCCGCCGGCCGCGACCCCCAGCTCGACGAGGCGATCAGGATCGCCCTTGCCGCGCTGCGCCAGAACCCGGCGAAATCGCCGCCCTCGCTGCCTTCACTGCCGTCGCTGCCGGATCGCTCCTGACAGGGACTGCGGGGCACGCCGTCTGCGCCGTACGGGGTCATGGACAGCGGCGGTGCCCCGCAAGGTGTCGGCCGGACGGCCGTGGGATATGCTTCCGACGGCCGGCGGGTGTGGTGCGGGTGCGGAACGTCCGGCGCGACGTTGCCCATTGGTATGGACCGCAGTCGGTACGACTCGAGCGTCCCGCCCCGGCAAGCGGGCACCGCACCCGGCGGCAACGCTCGCCACAGGCTCCTCACCTGCACCTACCTTTTTTGCCGTGCCACATTTCCGGGCCGCCGAAGGAGATCATCGGGCCTGCGCGACGGCCAGTTTAGCCGCTATTTACAATTGCCCGGTGGACATTCACGAGCGCTGTGTAAGAATTGTGGACGCACATCTCAGATCCTCACGTGGACATGCGCGAATACGCGAAACCCTGTGCGCAAACACGGCCCAGGGGTGGCAATACTTCCCGGCCGGCTGCTCCGCTCCACCAGCTTCCAGGTGAAGGGTTGTTATGAACGACATGAACCGCGGGTTCCCTACGGCCGGCGTTCGCCATTCTCCCGTCATCTCACCGGCCGGTTCCCCATCGGAACGGACGATGCAGGGCATCTTCGGCGCACTCTATGCCAGCGACTCCTGGAAGCTTTTCCCCGGCGGTGACGGCAAGAACGAGAACCTGTCACGTTCGGGCAGCGGATCCGATCTCGTACAGACCGCGGCCCTCCGCCGGGAACTTCCGGAGCTGATCTCGCGGCTCGGCATCCGCAGCTTCCTCGACATGCCGTGCGGGGACTTCTACTGGATGTCCCAGGTGGAGCTCGGGGTGGATGTCTATCTCGGCGCCGACATCGTCCCGGAAGTCGTCGAACAGAATGAGCGGAAGTTCGGGCGGCCGGGCCGCGATTTCCGCGTGCTCGACATCACGCGGAGCCGGATTCCGCAGGTCGACATGATCTTTTCGCGGGACTGTCTGGTGCACTTCAGCGACGCCGACATACGGGCGGCGCTGCGGAACGTCAAACGTAGCGGCTCCACCTACTTCGCCACGACCACTTTCACCGGCCGGGCCGGTAACGCCGACGACATCGAAACCGGCGGCTGGCGCTCCCTCAACCTGTGCCGTGCGCCGTTCTCTCTCCCCGCTCCCCTGCACCTCGTCAACGAGAACTGCACCGAGGTCTACGAGTCGGAGGAAGATGGAGCGAGGGTCGAGCACCGCTTCGCCGACAAGTCGATCGGTGTCTGGCGGACCGCCGACCTGTAGGCGTTCCGGGTCACGGGATGTCACGACAGTAACCAGAGGCCCGGAGTCCATGAACGTACACTTATGTGATTCGCGAATGGCCGGAATACTCGTAGTCAACGAGAGGTATTTCCCGGAGAGCGAGCTGGAGCCGGCGCAGGTCGGGGCCACCTCGTTCTCCCGTTCCGCATTGCGCTGTCTGCGGAACGCCGGGCTCTCCGCCGGGGTCATCCTCTACAAGAGAGATGGAGAACTGACGGGGCCCCAGGTCGCTCTCGCACACCGGTCGGGCGTCCGCTGCGCCACGCTCCTCTTCCATTTCGACATGGACGCAGCCTCGGTGAGCCGCGCTGTCGCCGAAGCGGCGGCTCTGCTCTGTTCCGAACACGGCTTCAGCGGCCAGGCCATGCTCTACTACCAGACGGATGCCCTGCTCGGTTTTCATCCGCGGGAACTCGCATGCTGCGTGACCCACCACGGGCCGTTCGTCCACGACTTCGTCGGCATGTTCTCGGCGCGGGAGACCGCCCGGGCATTCGGTGACGCGGCCAAGGCGCTGCACCTGTTCAAGCACCAGGAGCTCGGAGCTCAGGGTGAACAGGGTCCGGTCGAACGGGCGCATGTTCGTGCTCCAGCACTCACGCCTGCAGCGGGAGTATCTGGTCAGCCGGGGCGTCGACGAGCGACGGATCCGCGCGGTACGGCCGCCGATAGCGCCGTCCACGGCACCGGAGCCGCTCCGGGACGACAGGCTGAGATCGTTCGTCGAGGAGGCCGAGCTGCTCGTCTTCACCGCTGTCGCACGGCTGGACTACTTCAAGAACGTCGAACTCCTCGTCAGCGGCTGCGTCCAGGCGCGCAAACGAGGGGTGCCGCTGCGGATTCTGGTCGCCGGGGACAGCCCCGACGACGCTGTGGCGCGGGAGGCGCTGCGTGCTCGGGTACCGAGGGAGCGCCGCGCGGAATTCCTGGCGGTCGGAAAGCTTTCCAAGACACAGCTCTACGCCCTGTTCAGCCTGGCCCGGCCGAACGGAATCTTCGTCTGCTCCTCACGGTACGAGACGTTGGGCATCACGCCGCTCGAAGCCGCGCTCTCGGGTGTCTGCACCCTGATGCCCGACACCGACAAGGTGGAAGCCCGGAGGTTCTTTCCGGTCGCGCACCGGTTCCTGCCCAGCAGCGACGGTCTGGCCGACGCGATCGAGTTCATGTACGCCGACCCGTCGGGCGCCCGGCAACTCGGCAAAGAACTGCGGGAGAGCATCGCGGCCGAGATATCCGAAGAGAACTTCGAACGTGACACGCTCAGCGCCTGGACCCACTTCTCACGAGTCGCCCGGCAGGCGGGCAGGTGACCAGGCGGAAGCCCACCGTCGGCCGGAGAAACCGCACCGGTGGGGCGCGTATCGCCGCCGCCTTTGCCCGACGGCGGCGACCATTCACCGCGGCCTGCCGGCCGACCGCGGTGAACGTGCCCTGAACGCTCCGCGTGAGGACATGCGATCAAGGTATCGGCCGAGTAGCCCGGTGCCGGCATCGTAAACGCCGGGCGGCGGCCCCGTCGTGGCGCTCTACGGGCCCTGCGGCCGACGCTGCTGCCGCGTACGTGTCGCCGCTGGCCGCCTCGGGCCGTGCGGGTCCATACCGTTGCGTCGTCGTGGCCGCCCCTCCTATATTCTGAACATGTTCGCTGAACGTGTTCATCCAACCCGCGCTGAACAGAAACGACGTACCGCCGCCCGCGTCACCGCCGCTGCCGCGCGACTCTTCACCGAGCAGGGCTTCCACAGCACGACGGTGCGTCAGATCGCCGCCGCGGCAGGGGTTTCCGTAGGGGCGGTCATGGCGGTCGGGGACAAGGAATCGCTGCTGAGCCTGGTCTACGACCAGGCCATCGCCGCCCGCATCCCCGCACCGCCGACGGCGGAGTCCACCACATCCGCGGTCGACTACCTGTCCCGTTACTTCGACCCCTTCCTCGATCTGTTCACCGGGAACGAGGACCTTGCGCGCGCGTACTTCCGGTCCCTGACCCGAAGCGGGCCCGAGAACGCGGCGCTCGGCGCACTGCGCACGCTGACCGAGAGCAACCTCACCACCGCGATGGTCAACGCGGGAACGCAGGACGCCCACGCCAGGCTCGGTGCGCAAGTCATGTTCACCAGCTACCTGGGTGAGCTGATGCTGCTCGCCGCGGGGACCACCGATCGCCGGCAAACGGCTTCCAGGATTCGGAACACCGCTGCATTCATCACCACGCAAGGCAGGAACTGAGCGATGACTCTCTCCGAACTCCCGTCCCCGGCCTGGCCGGTCCTGGTCCTCCTCGTGATCCAGGCCGGTGACGCCGTGATGATGGTCCGCCCGCCGAAGTTCATAGTCGACTGTCTGGAAGGCGTACGGTTCCCGCGTGACTGGTGGTGGGTGCTGACCACTGCCAAGGCGGCCTCGGTCGTAGGGCTGGCCGTGGGACTCCGGGTGCCGGGTGTCGCCATGACGACCACCGCGGCGATCGTGGTCTACTTCCTCGCGGCCGGCGCAGCCCATATTCGCGCGAGGGCCCTGAACTCCGCCTTCTGGGTCAACTGTCTCGGCATGTTGCTGCTGTCCCTGGCCGTGCTCGTGGTGAGCTTCGTGCGCTGGTGACAGGCAGCGGATCGGCCGGATCGGTGGTCAGTGGCCGGTAGTTGTTGCCTGCCGGACAGGCCGAAGGACCGTCGACCGGGGTTCCGGCCGACGGTCCGAGGGGCATGGGGCGCAGGGCAGTACGGGCCTGGCCCTAGGCCGGTCATCACCTGAACAGGCGGTCCCCGCTGTTGGCCATGCGGTGGGAGCCGCTGTGGCGGTTCACCCAGTCACGGATGAGGTTGATGGCGTTGGCGCACTGCCAACTGTTGTCGTACTCGCGCTCGCCGGTGAAGGCGGCGTAGCCCGCGATGATGCCGTCCACCTGCGCGTCGCCCAGCAGCTTGTCGACGTACCACGGGTCGTTGTAGGTGGTCGTCCAGGAGAGGGTGGCCGCGAGCTGGCCGGCGGCGCGGTCAGCGGCGCCCTTCTTCAGTTCCGCGCAGGTGTTCCACGTGGCTTCCGTGCAGTTGCCGAACCCGTTGGTGATGTTGGTGTCGCCGTAGTCCATCACCCGGCGGCCGTTCGGGAATCCGGCACCGGACTGGTTGAAGGCGTTGCGGACCTTGTCGCGGCTGCCGGTCGTGGTGATGCCCTCCAGCTTGCCGAGCTTGCCCTCCAGGCTCTTCCAGCCCCTGCCGCCGACGTCCGGCGTGTTGCCGCCGTGGTACTCGAAGAAGCCGTAGAGCACCTGGATCCCGGCAGCCGTCAGCCGCTGTGCCTTGTCGCGCAGTCCGGCGACGCTGCACGTACGGTTCTCCGCTTCACCGCAGTAGTTGGGGTCCTTGATGTCCAGCCAGACCAGCGACAGCCGGCGCCCCGCGTTGGCGTTGGAGATGATGCGGTCGAGCATGCTGTCGAAGCTGGTGCCCCGGCGGTTGTCGCCGGCCGAGGAACAGTCGTGCCAGGCACGCCATTCGTTCGGGTTCCACCAGGCACAGACATCGATCTCGATGGCGTTGGCACCGTGGTTGATCGCGGCGTCCACGCCGTCCAGGGTGTTGACCCGGTGCGCGATGGCGTAGATCGCATGACGTTGGTCGGCTGCCGCCGCCGGGGTGGTACTGAGCGCGGTGGCACCGAGGATCCCGCACAGTGCCGCTACCAGGGCCCGTACGATCCGCGGGCCGACGCCGTGTCTACGGTGAGTGGTCAAGAAAGGTGCTCCTCATGTCAGTGTGCGGAAGCGGAGAGCTGTGCGCAGCGCGGCGGGCAGGGGACGGTCCGGCGCGTCGACGCGTCCGGTAGGGGTGGCCCGGGAATCGGGAGCTCGGCCGAGCTTCAGGTGTGCGATACGCGGCCGCTGTCACGGCGCAGCGCGGCGCCGTGTCTCTTCGTCCCGGCGGGCGTGGGCCCGGCCGGTGCCGTGGCGGTGCCGTGCAGAGTGTCCGCGCCACCGCGGCACCATCTCCGTCCTTTTGCCGGACGGGGTGCCGCCTCCTCGCGCGTCGGTTTCGCCGCCGCTGTCCCCACGGCGCTCCTCTTCTGTGCAACGTGACGGCTGCAAGCCGTCTTTCCGCCGCGAAAGTATCGCGCCCGGCACCGTTCCCGTGACTTGTTATCGGCCTGTTTTCAACAGCAAATGGCCATTTCGCCGTTCTCGTCGGATCTGGCGGACCGGACGCTTCCAGTAGGTCCGTGCACGCTGAAACTGACGGCGCCTTGCAGCCGTCACCGTTGTGAGGTCGTACAGTGCGGGGCCGACGCCCCGGCAGGAGAGGTGGACAGCGGTCAGTGGCCGGCGGCCTGCCTGATCAAGGCGGCGACCTCGGTCGGCCGGGAGACGTAGACCGTGTGGCTGCCGGCGACCTCGACGGTGTCGGAGCCTGCCCGTTCTGCCATCGCGCGTTGCGCCGGCGGCGGGATCATACGGTCGTCGGTCGCGACGAGGTACCAGCTCGGCTTTGTCTGCCAGGCCGGGTCCGTCACGGCGCCGTCGAGGGCGTCGACGCCCCAGGGAGACTGGGAGTCGGCCATGAACGCCGCCTGTTCGGCCGGCAGATCACCGGCGAAGGACTCCGCGAACTTCGCCCGGTCCAGGAACAGGAAGCCGTCCCTGGGCGGCAGGATGGGCGGTACGACGGCGCCCGGCGGCGGGTCGGCGATGAGAGTGTTCACCGACTCGCCCTTGTCCGGCGCGAACGCGGCGATATAGACCAGCGCCGCCACCTGCGGATGGTGGCCCGCCTCGGAGATCACGACACCGCCGTAGGAGTGCCCCACCAGCACGACCGGGCCGTCCTGGGCGTCGAGTGCCAGCCGTACCGCGGCGACGTCCCCTTCCAGGGACACCGTCGGATTCTGGACGATGCTGACGTGGTACCCGTCCCGCTTGAGGATGGTGTGGACGCCCTGCCAGCCTGATCCGTCCACGAAAGCTCCGTGGACGAGAACGATGTTCCTCGGTCGCGGACGACTCGGACTCGGACTCCGATGCGGGCTCGCATGCACAGCGCCTCCTCTGGTGTGTGGGGCCGTTACGGCCACGCGAAGCAAGCCAGGTGCGGACGGGCGTGATCGATACCGTCAAGTGGCGTAGTTCGGCACCGGGCATCTCTGGCCACAGCCGCCTGCGGGCGCGCCACCTGGCCAGAAGCCGTGCCCGGGTGGCTCCGCGGAACGCCGAAACCGTCACGTGGTGCCGTGCGGAGGAGCATCCTTGTATGGACTGTTACTCCTCGCCGAGACCCCGCGAAAGTTGATGACGCGTATGCAAGGTGTGGCAGGCCCCGGGGAAGGTCCTCTCCGCGCCTTCGAACGGACCGCGCGACTGCGCGAGAGTGCCCGGCAGTCGGTGGTCAGGGCCCGGGAGATGCGGGAGCGGGCGGTTCGGATGCGCGGCCAGGCGATCGCGATGCGCCGGGAGGTCTGGCGCCAGGACGTGGCGGTGGACGTATGCGTGCAACTGCTGCGGCGCGCAGGGAACGCCGGTGTATTTCCTGTGCGGGAGCCGGAGCAGGCGGCGGACATCGATGGGGTGCCTCCGCGCTGTCCGAGCGTGCACTGATCCTTTCGTTTTTCCTTGCTGATGTTGGGTTTCAGGTCCCGGGGTGATCATCTCCCAGAGGTCTCAGGGTGTGGCAGGTTACCCCGGATGCTGCCGGGTCTGTGGGTGGGGCCGGGACGGGACGCCTCGGGGCGCCGCCCGTTGAAGCTGCAGGTAGCGGGCCGCCGCCTCGGCCGTCGGGGTCAGCGGGCCGCCCGCTGCCGTGAGCTGCCCGAGCTGCCGCGTGAGCACGTCGAGCTGGTACTCCCTGGCGGCCAGCGCCAGCGCGGCGTCCGAGGCCACGTCGTCGGGAGCGGCGTGCGCGTGCGGCCGTGGCGGTGTGTCGAGCGCGTCGTACAGCACCGCGCAGAGGATTCCGGCGACGAACATCGTGTGGTACGTGTGCTGGAAGGAATAGGCGGCGCGAGCCCTGGGGGCCAGTTCCCCGTACTCGGGTGTCGAGAACTGCGGGCTCGGCAGATAGCCGAACCGCTCCCACACGCCGGTCAGCAGATCCCAGCCCGCGCGGGTGTACGCGCAGGTGGTGCCGGGGCGCAGCATCGCGGCGGAGAAGAGCAGCTCGCCTATCAGGTCGAGGTTCTCGTTGCCGAGCTGGAGTGCCAGGCAGGAGTCGAGGGTGGCCAGTACGGCTTCGGTGCTGACCCGCGGATCGACCGTGCGCCGCCCGAAATCGGTACCGAACATGACCGCATGGGTGAGCGAGTAGACGTCATTGGGATGCATGTCGACCACTGTCTGGTTCGCATACAGGACGGACCCAGGCGGCGCCTCGACCCCGTGCGAGGCCCTGCCGCCCGGGGCGAGCGAGGCGAGCCACTGCTGTTCCATGTAGCGGTAGGGCAGCCGTTCGGGCAGGCAGGGGTGCGTCGCGGCGACCGCCGCCGTGTGGAGCGCGTCGTAGCGCGCGTCGGGGTATCCGATGCGGTCGAGGAGCAGGTGCGAGGTGCCGATCGAGGCGGCGGACTGCGGGAGGCGCGCCAGCATGTCCGCGTTCCGGTCACTCCTGGCGTGCGGCAAAAGGACTTCCGCGAGTGCGCGGACGGCGGCCGCGATACGCGGCTCCGCGTGGCTCACCCGGTGACAGGTGAGGGCGAGCAGCGCGGCCTCGACCACGATCTTGTCGTTCATCGAGACGACGGGGTCCTGCTTTCCCGTCCAGTGCTTCTCGTAGGAATGCAGCCGCGGTATGTGCCGTACGGCGAAGTCGAGAATGTCGCACATCCGGCCGCGGAGGTACGTCCCGTCCGCGGCGGTGCCCGCCGGCGAGCCGGCGGGCACCTGGTCCTGGCTAGGCAAGGTCGCTCCGCACGCTCTCCGCGACCGAGTCGGAGTCCTCCGTCGGCTGCGGAATCCCCTGGGTCGCGAGGAAGTACTCGTTGCAGCACAGGACGTGGAGGTCCGGGTCCGCGGGCCCGTCGTCCAGCATTCCCGCCTGCGACTCCACCAGCTTCCCGAGGGTCATGCCTCCGTCGATCACGCCCGCCTCGATGAGTCCGGAGACCATCTTGGCGACCTCGCTGTGCGTCAGGCTCTCTTTCATGTTTGCTCTCTTCCGTGGTGCGTGTGCAGTGGTGCGAGTCCCGGCTTTCGGCCTTCGGCTTTTGGCTTCCGGCTTCCGTCGGCGTTCTCCTGCGTTGTTCGGTGGGGCGGCAGCGACGGATTGCGTGAGCGGGTGAACGCGACCGCGCTGTGACAAAGTCCGCAAGTGGAGCCGCGTTCTCAATGGGACCTGGGTTCTCCGGAGCGAGTTCCGGTACGTGAGTTGGCGCATTCCGCAGACGCACGTTCCGCTTCGGGATTCCCACGCGTAGCTCAACCGGTCAGCGGTGACGACACCCGAATGGTCCGTATCAATGCCGTGGCCGCCGGAGCTGCGCACGGGCGGCTACGGAACGGGCACGAGGGCTCTTGAAAGGGGCGGTTTCGGGTGTGCTTGCGAGGTGGTTCGTGGTGCGGGACCAGGAACCCCGGCCCCCACGCGGGCCGCGTGCAATGATCCGCTCATGACACGGAACGGCTCCGACAACGAGTACCTCCTGGACAACCAACAGGCCGAAGCGGGCGAGCGGTTCGCCGCGCTGTCGGCGCTCTTCGATCCGTCGACGTTCCGGCACTTCGAGACGGTCGGGGTCGGCGCGGGGTGGCGGTGCTGGGAGGTCGGTGCCGGTGGGCCCACGGTTCCTGCCTGGCTGGCCGAGCGTGTCGGACCGGCCGGGTACGTGGTGGCCACCGACATCGACACCTCCTGGATGCGCGAGGCAGCGGGCTACGAGGTGCTGCGCCACGACGTGGCGGCCCAGGCGCCGCCGGAGGGAGGCCCGTTCGACTTGATCCATGCCCGGCTCGTGCTGGTGCACTTGGCCGACCGGGACCAGGCCCTGCGGTCCATGGTCGAGGCGCTGCGCCCCGGCGGTTGGCTGGTGGTGGAGGACGGTGACCCGGCGTTGCTGCCGCTGATCTGTCCCGACGAGTACGGGCCCGAGCAGGAGCTGGCCAACAGGCTGCGGCGCGGCTTCCGCGAGCTGCTGCGGCAGCGCGGCGCGGACCTGGCGTACGGGCGCAAGCTGCCGCGGCTGCTGCGGGAGGCCGGACTGGCCGGGGTCGAGGCCGACGCCTACTTCCCGATCGCTTCCCCCGCGTCCTCCGAGCTGGAGCGGGCCAGCGTCCAACAGGTCCGTGACAAGCTCGTCGCGGCGGGGGCGGCCACTGACGAGGAGATCGACCGGCACCTGGCGAACATCGCCGCCGGTGGCCTCGACCTGGCCACCGCGCCGATGGTGTCCGCCTGGGGCCGACGCCCGGTGTCGGCAGACGGAGACGGAGACTGCCTATGAGGATCACTTCCAGCCGCAACCGTCCCGACTGAATGCGCTCCGCGCCCGCTCCCCTATTCATTCTGCCGAACCATTGCGCCATGTTCGATTCCGCGAGTCGGAATTGCCAGTATGTTTACGCTCGTCCAGCTTCTTTCGATCGGGTGTCGGGGTGGTTCGGTGATGGGTGAACAGCTAGCACTGAATGTCGGCCCGTCACGGATGGAGATGGCGTACGAATGCCTCGGTGACGATCACGCGCCGCCCGTGTTGTTGGTGATGGGCGGCGGTGCGCAGATGATCGCCTGGCCGGAGGAGTTCTGTGCCGAGCTGGTCGGCCGCGGTCTGCGAGTGATCCGGTTCGACAATCGGGACGCCGGGCGGTCGTCGCGCCTCCCCGACCTGCCCGGCCCCGACCGGCCCGGCCCCGACCTGCCGGGTCCAGATATTCCGACGGCGCTGAACGGCGACTCCCCTCTGGCGCCCTACACGCTGTCGGACATGGCCGACGACATCGTCGGCCTCCTCGACGTGCTGCAGGTGCGGAGCGCCCATCTGGTGGGCGCGTCGCTGGGCGGGATGATCGCCCAGACCATGGCCGTCGAGCACCCGGAGCGCACCCGCTCGCTGACTTCGATGATGTCCAGCACCGGTGACCGCACCGTGGGCCGCCCCGACGCCACCGTGCTCGCCGGTCTGGGCACGCCTCCGCAGGACCGCCGGGGCTTCATCGCCTGGCAGGTCCGGGCCCTGCGGGCGGTGGCGTCGCCGGGATTCGCGTTCGACGAGGCCGCGGCCAGGGAGCGGGCCGAGCGTGCTTACGACCGGGGGCACGACCCGGCGGGCATGGTGCGTCAGTTCGCCGCGGCGATGGCCTCCGGTGACCGTACGGCACGGCTGCGGTCGGTACGGGTTCCCGCGCTCGTCATCCATGGCACCGACGACGTACTGATCGACATGGCCGGCGGACGAGCCACCGCCGCGGCCATCCCCGGCGCCGAGCTGGCCATCATCGACGGAATGGGACACAGCATCCCCCAAGAGCTGTGCCCCCAACTCGTCCTGCTCATCGCCCACCTGATCCACCGCGTGGAAACGGCGCCGCGACGGCACGCCGGAGATCCCCTCCGGGTCGGTTGACGGCTGAGCGGGCGGAGCTGTCCTTCCTGGGGCACGAGCTGATTTGCCAGGCGATGCGGAGTGCGGCGGCCGAATAGATGCCGTTTTGTTAGCAAAGCAGTAGCACTTGATGATCTATGGCGCCAAGTGATAATTCTTCTGCGGGGCGCGCTTTGCTCCCTTCAGCGCCTCATCAACCGAAGGGTGAGTCATCGATGCGGATGCCTCTGCGCCCGCCGACCGCCGCCGGCTCGCCCGGCAGCGACCTCACCGTTGATGCCTTTGGCTGTTCGGAGCGGCCGACGGGTGCCTGCGGGCCGCTCGACGGCGCGGGGCTGCTGCCTCCACTTCACCGAGGACGGGGTTGACGGCCGCCTCGCCCTGCTGCCCCTCGCGGCCGGACGCCCGAAGGGAATCCACTCGGAATACGCCGTCGCCCCCGTGTGACGGAAACACGCGGCACAACGGAAACACGTGATGCTCGACATCGCCGCGAACAGGCAGCCCCGTCGACCGGCCCCGGATATTTCTTCATCCCTTCCCCCCTTTTCCCTCCTGCCCAAGAATTGAGGAACAAAAGTGCTTGGCAGACGTCCACGCGCCATATGGGCCACCGGAGTGGCCGCGACCGCCGTCGCGGTGACCATGCTGACCGGCACCCCGGCCAACGCTGTCGTGGGTGACGCCGCCAAGGACGGGGCGTACCCGTTCACGGCGAAGCTCGACATCAGCGGCGGCCGGCGCGCCTGCACCGGCACGCTGGTGGACTCCCAGTGGGTGCTCACGGCCGCCAGTTGCTTCGCCGACAAGCCCGGTCAGGACAAGGCTGCCGCCGGCAAGCCGAAGCTGGCGGCCTCGGTGACCGTCGGCCGCAGTGACCTGTCCGGCAAGGGCGGGCAGGTGCGCACCGTCACCGAGCTCGTGCCGCGTACGGACCGGGATCTGGTGATGGCGAAGCTGTCGGCGCCGGTCGAGGACATCGCCCCGGTCCCGGTCGCCTCCACCGCTCCCGCCGCGGGCGAGACGCTGCGCGTGGCCGGGTACGGCCGTACCCGGGACGAATGGGTTCCCGACCGCCTGCACAGCGGCGCCTTCTCCGTCGACGCGGTGGAGCAGACGACGCTCGCCCTGACCGGCCAGGACGGCGCGAGTGTGTGCATGGGCGACACCGGCGGCCCGGCCCTGCGGGCCACGCAGGCCGGCGGCTACGAGCTGGTGGGGGTCAGCAGCACCGCGTGGCAGGGCGGGTGCCTGGGCTCCGAGGAGACGCGTACGGGCGCCTTCGAGGCCCGCGTCGACGACGTGCACCGCTGGGTCCAGCAGATCCGCCTGACGGCCCTGTACCGCCATGTCACCGATGTCGTCGCCGGCGCGGACTTCAACGGCGACGGGCGCCCCGACGTCGCCGCCGTCCTGGACGACAAGAACCTGCACGTCTTCTACACCGGCCCGGACGGCAGGCTCGCCTACGGCCGCGAGCTGTGGAACCACGACGGGTCCTGGGGCCGCAAGCGCGCGATGACCGCCGGAGACTTCGACGGCGACGGCCTGACCGACATCGCCGCCCTCAACGTCGACGGCTCCCTCGACCTGTACCCGGGCACCAAGAGCGGCAAGCTGGGCTCGCCCCGCTCGATGGCCAAGGACGGCTCCTGGAAGACCGTCGCGAAGTTCGCCCGCTACCAGGCCGACGACTCCGGCCGCGACGGCCTGGTGGCCATCTGGAACGACGGCTCGCTGTACGCCTACACCACCGCCGCCGACGGCCGCCTGTCCGGCTTCAAGCGCCAGGTCTGGCACGACAAGACCTGGTCCAAGAAGCACCTGGCCACCGCGGACTTCAACGGTGACGGCCGCGACGACCTCGCGGCCGTCTCCCAGACCGGCGGCCTGGGCCTGTACACCGGCAACGCCAAGGGCACCTTCGACTACGACAAGGCGATGTGGCCCGACGAGAGCTGGGGCGGCTTCCGGGCCGTCATGGCCGGCGACTTCAACGGCGACGGCAAGGCCGACATCGCCGCCGTCAACAGCTCCGGCGACCTGTTCCTCTACCCGGGCAACGGCAAGGGCACCCTCGGCACGCGCTCCCCGATGTGGCCCAGCGCGTCCTGACGCCAGGACGACACCACGAGGAGAGGGGCACCCGGCCGCCGCGGCCGGGTGCCCCTCTGTCGCATCCGGCAGCGGTACATCACTCATGTGGGTGGAAAGCTCGACCGATGACTGTCCTCGGTTGACGGTTCGCAGTCTCCTGGTCCGAGGCAACCGGCCACCGCACCCGGAGGAGCCCATGGAAACAGCAACGGTCGCAGTCGACGTCCAGGCCGGCGATGTGCTCTGCTCCGCACTGGCCCCCGACGATGCCACGCGGCTGACCAAGGCGACGCCCGCCGCGCTCACCGCGGGAACGATGGTCACCGGGGTCGCGGCCACAGCGGCCGCGGCCGACACAAAGGTGAGCTACTACGCACAGCCGGAGGTCGCGCCCGCGCGGCTCACCGGGCTCGGAGCCGGGCAGCCGTGCGCCGTGGTCGCCGACGGGCAGGGCCGGTGCGTGCGCCAATTACCCCTGGGCGAAGGCGCATTCGTCGTCGGCGAGTGTGACGCGCAGGGCAACGTGACCGTGGCGCCGAAGCACGACTTCGCGAACGTCCTCGACTTCGGCGCCAGGGGCGACGACCAGAGCGACGACTGGGACGCCATCACCCGCGCCATGCGCTCCCTGCACCCGCTCCAACCCGGCGTGGTCTACTTCCCGGCGGGCTACTACCGCATCCGCCGGCCACTGGTCGTCGGCCGCGAGCAGGGGAAGATCGAGCTGCTCGGCGAGAGCGAGCACACCACCACCATCAGGTTCTTCGGCGGGCACGGTCCCGCGCTGTGCATCTCGCCGAAGTCGCTGGGCCACCTGCCCACGGCGGACGCCCTGCTCACCGGAGCGGGCAAGGCCGGCGCCCTCAGCGCGAAGAACCGGAGCACCGTCAACCTCCGCGACAGCCCGGCGCTCGACATGGACGGCGCGGCATCGTTCTCGGTCTCCTGCACGGTGCGCCCCGAGGTGCTTCCGGGCGGAGGCGGGGAGCCGGTCATCTCCAGTTCGGGCCGACGGCTGAACGGCGAAGCGGCCACCTGTGCTTTCGGGATCTTCCTCGGCGGCACGACAGGGCAGGTCACCGTCACCGCCACCGCCCGGCTCGACGGCGTGGACCACATCATCTCCCACCCCGGCAGCTTCCCGGTCGGGCAGGCGCTCCACCTCTGCCTGGTCTGGGACGGCAGCCACCTCGATCTCTACGCCGGGCCGCCCGGGACGGTACTGACCCCCGCGGAGCCGCGGGAGGGGCAGCGTCCCCGGGCCGGGGCGAAGCTGACCCAGCCCGTCGAAGAGGGCGTCTACCTCGGTGCCAGGAGTCAGCAGCGCTGGCCGGAGTACCTGGATCTCACGCGGCCGTTCACCGGACGTATCGACTCCGTCCGCATCAGCGACTTCGTGATCGACCGGGACGCCGGTACGCGGACGTTCACCGCGCCGACCGCGAAATTCCCCGCCGACTTCGCCACCAACGTCCGGCCCGACCCCGCCCACGCGGACCAGCGGCTGGTCACCCGGATACTGATCAACTTCGACCGGGACGTCGACGCCTTCACCGTCGGGTCGACCTGGATCCGGCGGACGCCGGACCCCGATCCCGTCTATCTGATGTACCAGTGGGGCGGGTCGCCGGTCGCGGCCGCGGTCACCACGGTCCGGCGGCTGGAGTTCCAGTGCCCCTCGGGCGCGGGGATCCACGGCCAGCTCTCGAACAGCTCGGCGTTCAGCCACCTCCGCGTCACCGCCGCACGCGACGGGATGCGGCTGCGGAACAACTCGTACCTCTCCGAGATCGAGCATCTCTTCATCAGCGCCACCCGGCTCGGCCTCACCCTGGGCGGCAGCGGACTGGCCAGGGTCAACCGGTTGCAGACCGTCGGGACGCAGTACGACTTCGTGGCGACCGACCTCGTCGGCGTCACCGCGCGCGACTGGTACATCGGCAGTCACCGCTCCGTCGTACCGCTCCTGCTGACCACGGCGGCTCCGTACGGGTCCTTCCACGGCATCGGAATCGCCATCAGCTCGGAGGCGACGCAGGGCCATCCGGAGACCTGGCAGTCCGCGGTGGCCACCTCCGACCTGCACCATCTCGTCCTGGAGAGTTCGGTACTGGAAACCAGCTTCCTGCGGCAGACCGACTGCCCGCCCGTACGCATCGACAACTCCCTCCTCCTGCTCGCCCAGGAACAGCCCAAGCCCCCGCTGGAGCTCCCCACCGCGTCGACGTTCGTGAACTGCGAGTTCCGCCCGAGCCCGAGCACCCGCGCGAACATCGTCTTCACCGGCCGGCGGGGGCCGTCGCCGGTCCGGATCATCGGCAGCACCACCGATCCCGCGAAACCCTGGGCCCTCCCCCAGGACGGGAACAGGGTGTCCCACCTCGGTGGCTGCGTGTCCACGACCGACCTCGGCCAGACACAGTGGCAAGGCGGGCGGGACTGGGTGTTCGCCCTCGACACCGCGACGGGACGGATCGGGGCCCGCGAGCGGGAGGCGCAAGGCTGCGGCATCGCGGCCGCGCGTCCCGTCACCTTGGCCGCGGTGCCCCTGGCAGCCGGGGCCGGCCGCTACCGGGCCGAGGTCATGGCGACCGATCCGGCCGGCCGGGCCGCGACGTGGGTCGTCGAACAGGGCCTGAGCACCATCGGCGGTACGGTCACCGCCTGGGCGCCTGAAAGCCGTGTGCTCGACTCCTTCGGTTCCGCCGATGGCTCGGTACCGGCCGGATGGAACCCACCCCAGATCGTCCCGTTGGACGGGAACGCCGTGGTGAAGTGCTCGCCGCCGGGAGGAGTGACGCTGGCCTTCACGGTCAGGCTGCGGGCACTGGAAGGACTGGCGGCTTCCTGACTGATGTCTCCTCGTGAAAGGTCTCCGCCGTCACCCGCCTCCGCCGAGTACGTTGTTGATCGCCGCCGTGCCGGCCTCGTGCAGCCACTGGCCGACCGTGGACTCCGGGGCCCTGCCGAGCGCATTCATGACCGCGTCGTACGCCCGGCGCAGTGCCGTGGGGTCGGGCCGCCGAGCTGATGCGACGTCGCGCAGCGCACCGGCTTCGTGCTCCAACTCGGCCTCGGCAGGAGCGTCGAGGCCGAGTTCGGGCAGCTTCGCCAGTACCTCACCGGCGAAGCGCAGCAGGGCGTTCGCGTCGAGTCCCCATGCGTTGTGCATGGTGTTCTGGCGGCCGATCTGTGTGCCCTGTGCTCCGGCGTGGACCGTCGTGTTGTAGGTGTCGCCCACTGCGGGCCTTGGGTGGAGGAAGTCGGACACCGTCATCCCGCTTTCTGCGCAGTCGATCCCGAGGCGCGTCAGCGACAGCCGTTGCGCGGTGCAGCTCTCCCGGTAGCCGGGGTCCGTCCAGTGCATCGGGTGATGCAGTTCCACCAGGTCCCGTTCGGTCAAGTACTCCAAGGCGCCTTGCAGGTCCCCGAGTTCCAAGGGAACGCCGTCGAAAGAAGCGCCGGGGGTTTTCATGAAGCCCCCGCAGACCGGGGCGCGGTCACCGGCCTGGTACCGCTGATGCGTCCAGCGCAGGACGGCGTTACGGGTGTGGACGGCGCGAGCGGTCGGGTCCTGGGCCGCGCGGGCCTCGCGTAACGCTTCACGTCGGGCCGCTTCCCGTTCTCGCCGCGCGGTCCGCTTCGCCTTTCCGGCCCGGAAGGTCCCGGCGGCCGAGGTCGCCGCCTTCAGCGGGCGGGCGGCGCCGAAGAGTCCTCGGCCCAGACCTCGGCGGGAACCCGCTGGTTGGCCGTCGTGCTCGTTCGAACCCACCGGCTCTCCCCCCTCGTGCCGCTCCCCGTCCCGGAGCGACCGGAACCGAGGAAGCCCTCGCAGTGTCCCGTAGGACGCCCACGGCGACCAGACCGAACGTCCGCCCGAGGCGCCGGCACGCCTGGCGTCACCACCTCCACCCTTCCGTATCGAGCGGTACAGATGTGCTACGTTCTCATTCAGTACCGATCGATACTGAACTGTCGGTGCAGATTTTCGTCACTCCGTGGAGGTCATTCCAATGGGACAGCTCGCAGGCAAGACGTTTGAAGGCAAGACCGCCGTCGTCACGGGCGGCAGCACCGGGATCGGCCTGGCCACCGCCGTACGGCTGGCGGCCGAGGGGGCGTACGTGTTCGTCACCGGCCGGCGCAAGACCGAGCTGGACGCGGCCGTGGAGACCATCGGCTCGGCGCGGGCCACCGCCGTGGCGGGCGACATAGCGGACCTGGCCGACCTGGACCGCCTGTACGACGCGGTCCGCGCCCGGGGCCGGGGCCTGGACGTGCTCTTCGCCAACGCGGCGAGCGCCTCGTTCGCCACGCTGGAGCAGACCACCGAGGAGCACTTCGACCAGACCTTCGACGTCAACGTGCGGGGCACCCTGTTCACCGTGCAGAAGGCACTGCCGCTGCTCAACGACGGCGCCTCGGTGATCCTGAACGCCTCGGTGCGGGCCGATGACGGCGTCGCGGCCTTCGGTACGTACGCGGCCTCCAAGGCGGCCGTCCGGTCCTATGCCCGCACCTGGGCCAACGAACTCAAGGACCGCGGCATCCGGGTCAACGCGATCTCGCCGGGCACCATCGACACTCCCGGACTCGACGGCGTGGCCGCCACGGCAGACATGCCCGGCGCCAAGGCACAGTTCGCCTCGGCTGTCCCGCTCGGCCGGATCGGGCGTGCGGACGAGGTCGCCAACGTGGTGGCGTTCCTCGCTTCCGAGCAGAGCAGCTTCGTCCTGGGGGCCAACCTGTATGTCGACGGCGGCGAGAACCAGTTCTGACCGGCAGGCACCCAGAAAGCTCAGACAGTCGTCCCGGGGTGGGCCGGGGAGAGGTAGTGGACGGCGGTCTGTTCGGCGTGCGGGGTGAGCAGGTTCCGGAGTTCGTCCGCGGCGGCCTTGAGGAGGTGGCCGTCGCGGGTGGCCTGGAGGGTTTCGAGGACGAAGGTGACGCGGGTCGAGTCCTCGGTGACGCGGGTGCGGTGGGCGTCGCGGTGGTTCCAGTGGCGGGTCAGGACGCCGGCGGTGTCCGCGTAGATGATCTCGCCGGGCTTGGGGGTCTCCACGGTGTCGGGTTCGCCGAGCGGGGTGAACTCCTCGGTGCCGTCCGCGTGACGGATGGCGATGTCGCCGGTGACGTGGTCCAGGTCGAAGGCTCCGGCCGGCAGTCCGTGCCGTACGGATACGCAGTTGTAGGAGTCGACGGCCGGGTTGATGCGCGGCAGGGTGCCCTTCTTGGCGAAGCGGCGGCCGAGCGCGTCGACGCTGGGGCGGATACGGCGGGGGTTGGTGCCGAAGGACCGGTAGGCGGTGTGCCACGCCTCGATACGGGGGTCACTCTCGTCGGCGGGCTGCCACGTGCCGTCGGCGAGCTGCCGCTCCAGGGCGTCCAGAGCGGCCGTGGTGTCGGGCCAGGGCTCGCGGCCCCGCAGTCCGGTGGCGGTGACCAGGGCGATGAGGGCGTCGGGGAAGGCGTCGGCGACGGCGGGGGTGAGGTGGATGTCGGGCATGGGTCCGTTCCTGTGCGGGTGGGGTGGGTGGCGCTTCCGGGAGATGGCGTGGTGCGGGTGGCGAGGTCGTTCCGTTCAGGTCAGGGCGAGGAGGCTGACGGCGACGGCGGCGGTGCCGAGGCCGACGAGCTGGCCGCGGTGGATGCGTTCGGCGAGGACGCCGCGGGCGAGCAGGACCGTACCGGCCGGGTAGAGAGCGGTGATCACGGCGACGACGGTCAGGTCGCCGCTCCGTACGGCGAGCAGGAACATCAGGTTCGCCAGGGAGTCCAGCACCCCCGCGGCGGCCGACATCGCGTAGGCGGGCCGCTCGGGGCCGAGCCTGCGGCGCATCAGCGCGGCGGCGGTCAGGGTGACGGCCGAGGAGACCGTACGGCCGACGATCAGCGGGGCCACCCCGCTGTCGGACGGCGCCTGGTGCAGGAAGACGAGCTGGAGGGCGATGACGGCGCCGGCGCCGAAGGCCAGCAGCAAGGCCGTACGGGAGGGACGCGCCGCCCCGGCACCGTGCCCGGCGCTGACCAGCACCACCGCCACCAGCGCGAGGGGCAGGCCGATCAGCCCGGCGGTGGCCAGGCGCTCCCCCTGGAGCAGGCCCACGCCGACCGGCAGGACGGCGGACATGAGTGCGGTCACGGGCGAGAGCACGTTCATCGGGCCGATCGCCAGGGTCTTGTAGAGCAGCGCGAACGCGGCGGCCGAGGCGACTCCGGAAGCGGCGCCCCAGCCCAGGGCCGCGGCGCTGAACGAGGCACCGAGCACCGGCCACAGCAGCAGTTCGACCGCGAGACTGGCGGGCGCCGCGATCATCACGGTGCGCAGCACGTGCGCCTTGCGGGCGCCCAGGCCGCCGAGGAAGTCGGCGCATCCATAGGCGAGGGAGCTCCCGAGAGCCAGCAGCAGAGCGATCACAGCGACAATCCCTTACGATTCAACGGAACGACCAGACCGTACAACACAATGACCGGGTGGCGTCAACCGAACGACCGCACGGTGCATTCGATTGGTCCGCTGTCCAGCTACCAGCCATGGAAGGTGATCAGATGGCCGAGACGGCCGCAGCCCTGCGGACGCTCGCGCAGAACGTCAAGGCGGCCCGCGCCCGTGCGGGCCTGTCCCTGGAGGAACTGAGCCGGCGCGCGCAGGTCAGCAAGGGAGCGCTGGTGGGACTGGAGAGAGCCCAGGGCAACCCCAATTTCTCGACCCTGATCCGGCTGGCCGACACCCTGGGCGTCTCCGTCTCCGCCCTGCTGCAGGGATCGCCCGAGGGGCGCGTACGCATCGTGGACGCCGAGGCCGTGGCACCGCTGTGGACCGGAGCCCGGGGCAGCGAGGCCCGGCTCATGCTGACGACCTCGGGCCCGGCCCCCACCGAGATCTGGCGCTGGCGGCTGGAGCCGGGCGAGGAGTACCCCAGCCACCCCCACCAGGCCGGAGTCGTGGAGACCGTCAGCGTCACCGCCGGCCGGATGATTCTTATCGTCGACGGCACCGAGCACACCGTAGAAGCCGGTCGGACCGCCACCTTCGACGGCGACAAGCCCCATGGCTACCGGGGGGCGGGCAACGAGACGTGTCATCTGGTCATGACGGTGCATCTGCCGCCGGGGCCTGCCGTGGCGGGGTGAGCGGTGTCTGTGGCGGGCAGAAATGAGCGGGTCGCAGGATTCAGGGCGTGGCTGCCTTTTCGGGGGCGGGGGCAGCCTCGGACGCGTGTCGGGAAGAGGGATAACGGCGTACGGACAGCGCCATCACCACGATGGTGATCAGGCCGGCGACGCAAGCGGCCACCAGGACTCCGATGCCGCCGGAGGTGTTGACCGCGCCACCGCCGAGGGCGCCGGCGAGTGCGATGCCTGCGTAGAGTCCGCTGGTGTTCAGCGCCACCGCCTCGGTGGCCGCGTCGCCGCCCATGTGCAGGGCGCGGGCGCTCATCGGGGGGTTGTTGGCCCACCCGGGCACCCCCCACAGCACCAACGCGAGGCAGACCAGCCACACCGGTGCCGCCCCCTGCCCGATACTGCCGACTACCAGCAGTGCCAAGGCGGCCGCCGCCACGCCGCCGAACGCCGTCAGCAGAGTGCGGTCCACGCCCCACCGGTCCGTCAGCCGTCCGCCCAGGACGGTGCCCACCGCACCCGAGACACCCACGATCGCGATGAAGACGCCCACGTACCGGCCACCGACGCCGGTCAGATCATGGGTGATGGGAGCCATGTAGATGTAGGGCATCAGCCCGCCGCAGGCCGCGAGCATCGTGCCGAGCACGCACAGCAGCACAGGGGGCCGCCGCAGCAGACGCAGCCGCTCGGTCACCCCGACCACCGGTGCCTGCGGGATCCGGGGCAGTGTCAGCGCCGTCATCGCGACCGCCAGACACGCGAGCGTCCCCACCGCGACGAAGGTGGCTCCCCATCCCGCCACGCCACTCAGCCAGGAGCCGAAGGGCACGCCGACCACCAACGACACGGTCAGCCCCGCGGCCACGGCGCCGATCGCCCTGCCGGTACGCCCGGGCGGGGCCAGCCGGCCCGCGATCGCGAAGGCCGCCGGTGAGAGGGCGGCGGCCACCAGCGCCGCCAGTAACCGAAGAGCCATCAGCATGCCGAAGGAAGGCGCCGACGCCGTGGCGAAGTTGACCACCGCGAACGCCGCGAGTCCGCCCACGAGCAGTGCCTTGCGCGGCACCCGTCCGAAGGCCACCGCGAGGACGGGACAGGCAATCGCGTAGGTGATCGAGAACACCGTCACCAGTTGGCCCGCGGCGCCCTCGCTCACCTCCAGGTCGGCGGAGATCGCCGGGAGGATCCCGGCAATGACGAAGTCATCGGTGCCGATGACGAAAGTCGTCAACAGCAGACCGATGAGCCACCCGAACTGCGCTGGGCCGACGCGCGCATGGCAGTGGTACCTCTCTGTGGACGGCGACCGCGCTCGCTCGCGCCGTCGCTCGGGCAGCGATAGTGCCACTGAGTGGCATAAGCCATCAAGAGGCATTGGCCTCCGGGCTACACTTCACCCCATGGAGGACCCGAAGAGCGGAGCTGCCGTGACCCGCGAGCGCCCGGCCGGTGACCAACTGCCGCTGCGTGAGCGCAAGAAGCTGCGTACGCGTCAGGCGCTCGTCGACACGGCGCTCGAACTGTTCACGGAACACGGCTTCGACGGCGTCACGCTGGACACACTGTGCGACGCCGTCGACGTCTCGAAGCGCACCTTCTTCCGCACCTTCAGCAGCAAGGAAGACGTGGCACTGGCGCCCGTCCACGACCTGTGGGCCGTTTTCATGGAAGAGCTGGAGACCGCGGAGCCAACGGGCGGCCCGGCCTTCGAGCTGCTGGCGGGCGTACTGCTCACGGCGCTCGGCCGCATGGGCGCGGACGGCTGGGCCGACCGCCTGCGGCTCAGTCGCAGGCTGTCGGCGCGGACACCGTCGATGGAGGCGCACCACCTGGCCTTCTGCGACCGGACCGGCGCGGTCATCGCCACCGTCATGCAGCGCAGGTTCGACATGCCCGTACAGCCGGATCCGGACGGCCTGCGGCCGCGATTGACTGTCGACCTGCTGGCGGCAGCCTTCCGCCGGGCCCTGGAACGCTGGGTCGCAGACCCTTCGGAATCCGGCCACGAGGGGCTCGCCGACGCACTGCGGGATGCCTGCGCAGCCGTGCCGGAGAGCCTCACACTGCCCGCGCGCCCGCGCTGAGCGACCGCGATCCGGCGCGGGGCGTTCACTGGAAGTGCACCTCGCCGGCCCCAAAGTGCGAAAAACGCCCCGGCAACTTGTTCAGACACTCTGGTGCCTCTCCTGTTGCAGGGGCTACTTTCATTGCGGGATGGCCCGCACCGGGGCATCGCGACCCAAGGGGGAACATTGCGCAAGATTGCCGTATCTGCCGCGAGCCTGACTCTCGCCGTGGGGGCCCTCGGGCTCACCATGGCGCCCAGCGCCAATGCGGCGACGCCCTGTCCGTCCGGAGCTGTCTGTATCCGCGAGACGAACGGAAGCATCCTGAGCAAGAACATCTTCTACAGCTACGGCGCCCACAACCTGTCGAACGTCACCGGCGACCGGGTGATCGTCAACAACCAGACGGGCGGCGCCGGTTTCCAGTTCTGCTACGGGTACAACGGGACCGGTGGCTGCTCCGTCGTGATGCGCGGGGTGGGCGAGTCGGCGCCGTACAACATGACGCCGATCAACTCCGTCGTCCTCGTGCGCTGAGCGGCACCCCCGAAAGGCGTTCCGTCGCGCCAACCTGACTGTAGGGGCGGCGCGCTGCGCCTCACCTCTCGGCCGCGGTGAGTGCGGCGCAGGCGCCGTCGCGGGCCGGGCGGGCGGCGTCCGCACCCAGGATCGAGGATGTCACCATGGCGCCCTCGATCAGGATGTGGATCTGCTCGCCGACGCCGCGCGCGTCGGCGAAGTCTCCGGCGAGTCCGGTCAAGTAGGCGCGGAGCAGGGCCTTGTGCTCCTGGACGGCTTCGGCAACGAGCGGGTGGCGCTCGTGGCCGGGGCCGCCCAGTTCGGCCCAGGCGTTGACGAAGGCGCAGCCGCGGAATCCCGGTGCGGTGATGGTTTCCTGCATGTGGTCGAACGCCGCGAGCAGGCGCGTGCGTGAGTCGGCGGGGGCCGGGGCGGACCGCTCGACGGACTCGGAGAGAGCCGCGCGCAGTCGCCGGCCGTGCGCCCGCAAGTAGGCGGCCACGAGGTGGTGCTTGGAGGGGTAGAGCTTGTACAGCCGCGCGAGCGACACCCCGGCCTGGTCCCGGACCTGGGTCATCCGCACCGCGTGGATGCCGTACTCGTAGAAGAGCTCTTCGGCGGCTTCCAGTACGCGCGTCCGCCCCTCGTCACCGTCCACCGCAGTCAACCCCGGGTCTCCTCTTACATCAGAACGCTAGAACGTTGGTTCTAGTGTACTGGCGCGACCGACGGTTCGAACCACTCGCCGTACGGTACGACCAGGGGCGTGATGCCGAGTTCTCGCGCACGCCGCTCGAAACGTTCGACCGCCCGCGGGGTCTCGACGTAGATCGGCGGCTTGTTCAGCGTGCCGTAGTGCATGGGAACCGCGATGCGGGCACCCAGGATATGAGCCGCGACCGCCGCCTCCTCCGGCAGCATGGCGGCGTGGAAGGGGCTCGGCGGCTGGAGGTGCGGGAGTTCCACCACCGGCCCGTTGATGGGGACGAAGGCGACGTCCACCGGGCCGAACCGGCGCGCGATCGACCACCAGTGGCCGTGGAAGATGGTGTCTCCGCCGTGGAAGACACGCAGGCCATCGCATTCGACGACCCAGGAGAGCTGCGGATCACCCAGCCCGTCGAGGGAGGGTCCGGCGCCGATGCGGAACGGGCCGGCGCTGCGCTCCTCCCACGGCCGCAGGACCTCGGTCGCGACGCCGTGTTCACGGAACGAAGCCTCCGCCTCGCAGGTCCACTTGAGGTCGTCGCCCGGTCCGGTGACCGGCTCCGGCCGGTACACGGGAGCGCCGGGGGCGAGCGCCTTGCGGATCGCCACCGGGTCGGCGTGGTCGGTGTGCAGGTGCGTCACCAACGCCGCCACCGTCTCCCCCGGGCGGGAGGCCGCGGGGAACTCCTCGTCCGAGTACAGCGGCGAGGCGTCCTCGATGAGGTCGATGACCAGCGTCCGGCCGGCGTGTTCGAGCTCGGCGCCGGCCCATCCCAGACGTCGCAGTCGCACAGCGTCTCCTTCACTTCATGGCTTCATGGTGCGGCGACCCGCACCGGCATGCCGGGCAGGACGATCTAGAACCAGCGTTCTTAGAACGGGTATTCTTACGGTAGCAGAATGGGCGTTCTAGGTTGGGTGGTTGGGCTGTTCGGTGTGGGGGGGGCGGCGTCGGTGCCGTTGCCGAGCGATCCCGGGTGGCCCGGACGGGAGAAACGGGAGTCGGGTTTCCCTCTTCCGGCGAATGTCCAAAAAGGGCCGCCCCTTCGCACTCGTCCCCGACCGGACTGAACCGGCCGGTCCTGAATCACGTATTCCACAGTGCGGTGCTCAGCAGGGCACCAGTCGGCTCACGGGGGCGCGGCGGCAGATGTGCTCTGCCGCGGCACATCGGCAGCCGCCGCCAGTCCGGCCGACGAGCGCGCCGGCCGTGGGTGGCCGGGCTCGTCCGGCCGGGCCACGCGGTCGGTGCCGGACCGGTCCGTACACGGCACGGACGGTCCGGCTGCTGTCCGGGAGAGTCGGGCGCTTCGAAAGGACGGTCGCACGGGGCAGCGCCACCTTGTGGCCCGGCAACCGTGTCGGCGACGCCTGCTCGTACGACGGGGGAGGATGGGAAAAGTGCTGATCGGACACGCTGTTCAGATGCAGGGCACGGGCCCGGAACTGGTGGAGCGGGAGCCCGCTCTCGCCACCCTGCGCGACCTCCTCGGCTCGCTGTCCCGCAGACGGGGCCAGACCGTCCTGGTGACGGGGCCCGCGGCGTCGGGCCGGTCCGCCCTGCTCCGGGCGTTCGCCGAGGAGGCCGCGGCGACCGGCGCTTCGGTCCTCACCTCGGCGGGCTCCCCCGCCGAAAGCAGGCTGCCGTTCGAGCTGGTCCACCAGTTGCTGCCGGGGTTGCGCCTGGCGGACGGCGCGCTGGACCACGCACCGTCCACGCAGTCGGCCGGCGCTTCCGGTGCCGACGCCGCACGCGCGGTGCACCGTACGGTGGCGCGGCTCGCCCGGACGGCGCCGGTCGTCCTGGTCGTCGACGATGTCCATCACAGCGACCGGGAGTCCCTCGACTGCCTGCTGTACGCCGTACGGAGGCTGGAGCGGGCGCCGGTCATGATCGTCGTCTCCGAGCCGGAGCAGCCGGTGCCGGGCGTTCCTTCGGTCAGTTCCGCGTTGATTCCGCACCGGAGCTGCACCCGATTGCGCATTGGTCCGCTGTCCGTGGACGGCATCCGGACGCTGGCCACCCACCGTGTCGGTGCTGTCCAGGCGCGGCGGCTGGCCCCTCGGTTGAAGCTTCTCACCGGGGGAAATCCGCTGCTGGTGCACGCCTTGCTCGATGACAGCGGCGACGACGGGTGTGCGTGCGGACAAACGGATGGGGTCGGGGACGACGGTGCGGGCGGGACCGGCTCCGGGGAGGTGGTCGGCTCCGGAGAGGCATGTGGCGGCACCCGTTTCCACGATGCCGTACTGACCTGCCTGGACCGTTGCGGTCCGGGCGCGGCGGACGTCGCGCGCGCACTGGCCCTGATCGACACACCGGCCACGGCACAGTTGATCGGCGAAGTCACCCGGATGACCACGGAGTCCGTCGGGCAGGCCGTCACGGCCCTGAGCACGAGCGGCGTCATCGAGAATTTCCGCTTCCGTCACCCGGGCGCCCGTTCCGCGGTACTGGCCTCGGTGCCCTACGAACGGCACCGCGCGCTGCGGTTGCGTGTGGCGGAACTGCTGCACCGGCGCGGTGCCCGCCCGGCCGAAGTCGCCCGGCATCTGCTGCGCTGCGGTGAGGTGGGCGCGCCCTGGGCCTGCCAGGTGCTGGAGGCCGCCGCGGAGGCGGCCATGGCCGACGACGACATCGACCATGCGGTGAACTGCCTGCGGCACGCCCATATGTCGGCCGTCGACACCGTCCGGCGGACGACGTCGCGGATCAAGATGGTGCAGGCCGAGTGGTGCCGTGATCCCGAGCTGTCGCAGCGGCACCTGAAGGACCTGATCGGCCAGGTCCGGCAGGGCGGTGTCGCCGAGGAGGCGCTGACGCCGCTGGTCAAGCAGGCGGTCTGGCACGGCGCTCCGGGCATCGCGGAGGAACTGCTCGACCGGCTGCGCCTCGGCACGGGCGCGGTCTGCCCGAGTGAGGCCGCCGAGCGGCAGTTCACGCACCTGTGGGCCGCCTCCGTCTACCCGTCCCTGCTCCGGACGGTGCCGCAGACGCCGGTGGGCCGGCGCCGGGACAGCGGGCCGCTGCTCGGCCGGATGGACCGGCCGCTGCGGGCGGCCGGGGCCCTGCTCGACGTACTGAAGCCGGGCGGTCACGACGCGGCGGTGGCCGACGCCGACCAGTTGCTGGAGACCGTGTATCCGGCCGGGCGGGAGCGGGAGGTCTTCCGGGTCGCCGTCCTGGCGCTGGAGACGCTGCTGTACGCGGGCCGGGCCGAGCGCGCGGCGCGGTGGAGCGAGCGGCTGCTGGACTCCAGCGGTGACAGTCAGGGCCGTACGTGGCTGGCGCTGCTCAGTTGGACGGCGGCCGAGGCGGCGCTGCGGCAGGGCGATCTGCCGACCGCCGCCGAACGGGCCCGGGAGGCGCTGAAGCTGATTCCGCAGGCCAGTTGGGGCGTGGCGGTCGGTCTGCCGCTGAGCTGCCTGGTGGCGGCGCAGACCGGGATGGGCGACTTCCCGGCAGCGGCGGAACAGCTCGCGCAGCCGGTGCCGGACGCGATGTTCCGTTCCCGGTACGGGCTGCACTACCTGTACGCGCGGGGCGGGCACGCCCTGGCCACCGGGCGGCCGGACGCCGCGCTGACGGACTTCCAGTTCTGCGGCGACCTGATGTGCGAGTGGGGCATCGACTCCCCCGGCCTGTTCCCGTGGCGGCTGGGCGCCGCCCGGGCGTGGCACGACAAGGGCCGTACGGAGCGGGCCAGGCGCCTGGTCAACGACCAGATGACACGGCTGGGGACGGACGGCTCGCGCACCCGGGGCGCGGCGCTGCGGCTGCTCGCCGCGGCCAGTCCCGTACGGCAGCGCAGGACGATGCTCCAGGAGTCGGCGGAGATCCTCCAGGCGTGCGGTGACCGGCTGGAGGCCGCGTACACGCTGGCCGACCTGAGCCGGGTGGAGTCCGAACTGCGCGAGCACCGCAGGGCGTGGGTGCTGGCGCGCAAGGCGCTGCAACTGGCCCGGGCGTGCGGGGCCGGGCCGCTGGCCGAGTCGCTGCTGCCGGGCGCCCGGCCGAAGGACGCGGTGCCGATGGCCGTCCCACCGGACGCCGCGGCCCTGACGCCCGGCGAGCGGCGGGTGGCGTCCCTGGCCGCCGACGGCTACACCAACCGGGAGATCGCGCAGCGCCTGTACATCACCGGCAGCACGGTCGAGCAGCATCTGACCAAGGTGTACCGCAAGCTGTCGATCCGCCGGCGGGACGAGCTGCCCACCGATCTGTGAGGTTGGGCCCCGCCGGGCGTAGGGGGCCCGGCGGGGCAAGACAGGGGGTCCGCCTCCCTGTAGGGGTACTGGGGGGCGCGGCCCGGTCAGTAGCTTCGGACCGGTGGTCACGTCGACAGGAGCGACAGTGCTGAACTCAGGGGAAACAGCCGCGGAGCCGGCTCGGAACGGCGCGGGCCGCACGCCCGCCGAGGTCTTGATGGGCCTGGTGTGGGGCAGCACGGCGTCCGCCGCGGTGACCGCGGCCGCCGCCCTCGGTGTCGCCGACCACCTGGCCGGCTCCCCGCAGAGCGGCGCGGAGGTGGCGGACCGGGCCGGTACGGACCCGGACGCCACCCGTCGTCTGCTGCGCGCCCTGGCGGCGCTGGGCCTGGTGACCGAGGCGGGCACGGACCGTTTCACGCTGACCGAGGTCGGCGCGCTGCTCCGCTCGGACGTCCCGGGCTCCTACCGGGCCGCGGCGAAGGTGTTCGGTGACGAGACCCTGTGGCAGGGGTCCCGGGGCATGGTGCACAGCGTGCGCACCGGGGAGCCCGCGCTGCCGCACTTCCTGGGCGCCGGTCTCTTCGACCACCTGCGGCGCGACGCCGGGGCGTACGCGGAGTTCAACGACGCGATGGGGCAGGCCAGCCGGACCGTCGTACCCGCTCTCGTCGGGCACGTCGACTTCACGCCGTTCCGCACGGTGGTGGACGTCGGGGGCGGCGACGGCACGCTGCTGGCCGGCGTGCTGCGGGCCCATCCGGGCGTGCGGGGCGTGGTGTTCGACACGGCGGAGGGCGCGGCCGACGCCGCGGCGACACTCGGTGCGGCCGGGGTCGCGGAGCGGGCCGAGATCCGTACCGGCGACTTCTTCGCGGGCGTACCGGCGGCGGGTGACCTGTATGTGCTGAAGAACATCCTGCACGACTGGGAGACGCCGGACTGCGTGCGCATTCTGACGCGCTGCCGGGAGGCGATCGCCCCGCAGGGCCGGCTGATGATCGTGGCGCAGGTGCTGCCCGACGTGGCGGCACCGGGGCAGCGGGTGCCGTCCCACCTCAACGACCTGACGATGCTGGTGAATCTGGGCGGCCGGGAGCGGACCGGCGCGGAGTACGGCGCCCTCCTGGAAGCGAGCGGCTTCGCGCTGGCCGGGATCGACGAGGTGCCCGGCTCCGGGGGCTTCTCCGTCATCCATGCGGTTCCCGGCCCCTCCCCCATTGACCGCTAGTCCACCACCGTCTTCGCCCAGCCGAGAGGGGTTCCGTGTCCAGTTCCGTTCCCGAGACCGCCGCGCCGTCCGCGGCCGGCACCGGCAGCACACCGTCCGACGTCGCCGACGGCGCGGCCATGTACACCAGGAAGGCGCTCCGGAAGTACGACGCGATCCTGCACGTCAACACGCGGTGGGTGTGGCGTTGCCACCACGACGAGATCCTGCGCCGCTACCAGGCCGCCGTCGGCGCGAAACACCTGGAGATCGGGGTGGGGTCCGGCGAGTGCCCGGACCGGGCGCGGTTCCCGGTGGCCGAGCCGGACCTCACGCTGCTCGATCTCAACCCGTACACGCTGGAGTTCGCGTCGGAGCGACTGGCCCGGTACGCACCGCGGGCCGTCCGGGCCGACGCCCTCGAACCGCTGGAGCGGGCGGGCGTGCCGGCCGGCGTGTTCGACTCGGTGGCGGTCAATCTGGTGCTGCACTGCGTGCCCGGCGACCTGCACGCGAAGCGGGCGGTGCTGGAGAACGCGGCGGCGGCCGCGCGGTCCGGCGGCACGGTGGTGGGCTCCACGGTGCTCGCGGCCGGTGTGCCGCGCACCCCGTACGCGCGGCGCCGGATGCGCAAACTCAACGAGCGGGGCATCTTCCACAACTCCGCCGACAGCCTCAGTGACCTGGCGAAGGTGCTCGGCAGCACCTTCGCCGACTTCGACCTGGACGTACGCGGTTGCATGGCGCTGTTCACCGCCACGACCGCATGAACACGGCCGGCCGCCCGGCCGGTCCGGGGACCGCCGGAGGAGGAAGCGGGATGGGTTCGGTACGGGATTTCACGCGGTACGGTGACGGCTCGGCGGGCAGTGACGGCCCGGTGGCCGGTGTTGCTCGCGGCGGCGCGGAAGCGGGGCAGCGCGCCCCGACGAGGCCGATCTGGAGCGGCTGATCAGGCTCGGTATGGGCTTCTGGGCGTCGAAGGCGCTCTTCGCCGCGGTCGAGCTGGGGCTGTTCACCGAGCTGGCGGCGGGCGGTCCGGCGTCCCGGGACCGGCTCGTCGCGCGGCTGGGGCT
Source organism: Streptomyces chrestomyceticus JCM 4735 (assembly GCF_003865135.1). Classification (NCBI taxonomy): domain Bacteria; kingdom Bacillati; phylum Actinomycetota; class Actinomycetes; order Kitasatosporales; family Streptomycetaceae; genus Streptomyces; species Streptomyces chrestomyceticus. Next base: position 294,849 of record NZ_BHZC01000001.1, read on the forward strand.
GCACGGGCGGGGCGCCGCGGACTTCTTCGACGCGCTGGTGGCCCTCGGGCTGCTGGAGCGGGCGGACGGTGTCTACCGCAACACCCCGGTCAGCGAACGCCACTTGGACCGGGCCCGGCCGGAGAGCTACATGGGCCACTTCTTCGAGTTCGCCAACGACGAGTGGTATCCGGCCTGGCAGTCGCTCACCGAGGCGCTGCGCACCGGCATCCCGCAGAACAACGCGAAGGACGCGGAGACGGACCCGTTCGACGCGCTCTACGCCGATCCGGAGCGGCTGCACCGCTTCCAGCGGATGCAGTCGGGCATCTCCCTCGGCGCGAGTCTGGCGCTGGCCGAGCGGTTCGACTGGTCCGGCCGTAAGACCGTCGCCGACATCGGATGTTCGGAGGGCGCGTTCCTGATCCGGGTGCTGGAGCGGCATCCGCACCTGACGGGTGTCGGGTTCGACCTGCCGCGGGTCGGCCCGCACTTCGCCGAGGAGGTCGGCAGGGCCGGCCTGGCGGACCGGCTGGCCTTCCGGGAGGGAGACTTCTTCACGGACCCGCTGCCGCACGCCGATGTGATCTCTTTCGGCCACATCCTGCACGACTGGGACCTGGACACCCGGCGGATGCTGCTGCGCAAGGCGTACGAGGCGCTGCCGCCGGGCGGGACGGTCATCGTGCGCGAGGCGCTGATCGACGACGACCGGCGCAGCAACGCGCTGCCGCTGCTGGTGAGTCTGCACATGCTGATGGAGACGCCGGGCGGGTCCGACTACACCGGCGCGGAGGGCCGGGCCTGGCTGGCCGAGGCGGGCTTCCGTGACACCCGCGTCGAGCACCTGGCGGGCTCGGTATCGATGGTGGTGGGCACGAAGTAGCCGCGAGCGCCGCCCGCGCGTACGGGCCGGTCCCTGAGGGGGCCGGCCCGTACGTGCGGCGGTTCAGCCGGTGAGCCGGTCGCGCAGATCCCGTACCAGCTCGTTCAGTCCGGGCCCGTCGGCGGCGGCGCCGTACACGTAGAAGTCCGGGCGGACGAGTACGCCGGCCTGCCCGGTCTCCGCGAGGAACGGCAGGTAGACGTCGTCGGTGTCGACCACGGCGTGCGGGCCGACCAGCGCGGGCGACGTACCGCACGGCAGGACCCGCACGACCCGGCCGCCGAGGCGCTTGAGGAAGGCGGCCTCCGCCGCGCCGAGGGCGGTGTACGGGTCGATGGAGGTCAGCAGGACGAAGCCACGGCCGACGACCTCGTCGAAGCGGTCCACCGCGTGCCCCCGGGCGACCCAGCCCTGCGGCACGAGCGCGCCGGCCGGTGCCGCCACGCTCCCGTCGGGGCCGGTGCGGACCAGTCCGGCGTCGATGGGGTTGAAGAACATCCGCGGCATCAGCGCGTCGGGGTCCGCGTCCTTCGCGAGCATCACCGCGTCGCGTTCGGCCGCCTTCTCCGGGTCGGTCTGGGCGATCACGTCGCCCATCGCGACGGACAGTTCGATCATGTGCTGGACGTGCGGCAGCCGTTCGCTGTGGTAGGTGTCGAGCACCGTGTCCGGGGCCCGGCCGGCGAGCACCAGGTCCAGCTTCCAGGCCAGGTTGGCCGCGTCCCGGATGCCGGAGCACATGCCCTGCCCGGCGAACGGCGGCATCAGGTGTGCCGCGTCCCCGGCGAGCAGCAGGCGGCCGCGGCGCCAGGTGTCCGCCCACCGCGCGCGGAAGGTGTACATCATGTGCCGGACCAGGTCGGCGTTGTCCGGGTCGATGTCGAACGGGGCGAGCAGGCGCCAGGCGTTGTCGACGTCGGCGAGGGCCTGCGGGTCCTCGCCGGGCATCCGCATGAACTCCCACCTGCGGTGCCCGTGGCCGCCCGCGACCGCGGTGGTCGGCCGGGCCGGGTCGCAGATCTGCAGGTTCTTCGGCGTGAACTTGCGCGGTTCCTTCGGTACCACGTCGCACAGCAGCCAGTCGCCCGCGTACCCGAGGTCGGTGATACCGCCGCCGAGGTGGTCGCGGACGAAGCTGTTGGCGCCGTCGCAGCCGATCACCCAGCGGGCGGTCAGCGGCGCCCCGCCCAGTTCGGGCCCGGGCACCGTGACCTGTACGTGGTCACCGAGGTCCGCCAGGGCTGTCACCGGATCGCCGCGGACGATGCGCAGGTTCTCCAACTGGGCGGCCCGCGCCGTGAGGGTGGCCTCCAGGGTCGGCTGGTGGATCATCGTGGAGCGGGGCCAGCCGGACTCGGCGGGGATGTCCGGCGCGTCGTATCGCAGCAGGGTGCGGCCCTCGGCGTTGCGGAACTCGTACTCCTCCGCCGAGTCGCCGATCTCGGGCAGCGCGTCGCCGAGGCCGGCGGCGGCGAACACGCGGGAGGTCTCCCCGTCGAAGTGGACGACGCGGGGGAACGGGTACGGGTCGCGGTAGCGGTCCACCGCCAGGACCCGCCAGCCGTACTGGGCGAGCAGGACGGCGGCGGTCAGACCGACCGGGCCGCAGCCGACGATCACGACGTCGGCGTCGGTCCGGGCGCCGGACGGCGTGGCAGCCTCGTCCGGTGTGCCGGGGAAGAGAGCAGGACGCATGGGTCACCTCCGGTGGAGCGGGACGGCGGCGGGGCGGGCTGCGGCGGTCACCGGGCGATGCCCTCGATCTCGACCAGCAGATCCGAACGGCAGATGTCGACGTTGAGGTAGGCGATCTCCGCCTCGGGCGCGAAGGCTTCGGCGCACAGGCGGCGTACGGCGTCGAGGTGTTCGGCGTGCCGTACGTAGACCTTGGCCCGGTACAGGTCGGTCAGCCGGTAGCCGTGCGCCAGGCCGTGGGCGGCCGCGTTGGCGTCGCCGATGACGCCCGCGATGTTGTCGAGCGTGGTGCGGACCTGCTCCTCGATCCGTCCGGCGTGCACGGAGGCGTGGCCGACGATGCTGGCGGTGCCGGAGACGTACAGGCGGTCGTGGGTCGGGGCGTCCTGGGGCGGCGGGGCGTCCTCGGCGGTGCCGGTAGCGGCAGCGGTGTGCCGTACGTGCGTCGCGCGGGCGAAGCTGGGCGATTTGGGACCGTACTTCGGCGGGTAATGGTAGGCGGCGATCTGCCGGGGGTTTTCCAGCGGGGTGCAGATACCCGACTTCGCGCTGAGCGCGCAGAAGGATATGCCCTCGCCGAGCGCGCCGATTCCCGTGGCGGCGGACAGCCGGCGCAGCGGGTAGCGGGATTTCTCGAAGGCCGTGGCGCGGCCCAGGCAGAAGTCCCGGTAGACCTCCAGCCGCTCCGCGTTGTCCTCGTTGATGCGCCCGATGAAATTCCACATGCGGAACAGCGAGTGGTAGCCCAGCTCGCCGGCCAGCTCCAGCAGGGCGGTGTACGCCTCCTCCGTCTTCCGGGCGTAGCTGCGGGCCGCCGGGAGGTGACCCGCACAGAACAGGTGTTCACCGTCGTACGCGTAATGGATGCCCCGGTGGTACCCGGTCCGGACGGGCCGGGTGGTCGTCCAGACCTCGGCGAATCCGTCCGCCTCGGCGGCCGCCATGGGCACGGTGAGTTCCACTCCGCGGTGGGTCAGGGACGGGCCGGCCGGCCGCGGCCCGTACTCGACGACACCGAGCGTGTGCACACCGGGAAAATCCGGAGCGGGTGCCTCGGTACGTTTACGGAATTCCACATCAAGGGTGTCGGGAGAAAGAGCGACGTCTGTCATGTGCGTCCTCGCATTGCTTGCACGAACCGAAGGGGAAGGCGCATCGCGATGTCCGCCAGCACGCTACCCCGGCATTACGCGGCACATTGCCGGGCACCGGCGGCAGCCGAACGTTAGGGGTGGCGTAGGGGTATGACAGGGGGCCGCCGGACGGCCCCCCGGACAAAGATGGGACGCACCGTACCCGGCCGAGTGAAGGACGTGGCGAGGTGTTCCGGACCGAATTGATCGCGCCGTTGCCGCAATTGCTGCGCGCGCACGCCGAACGGGCGGGCGGCAAGACGGCTTTCCGCGACGCCCGGCGGTCCGTCACCTACGCGGAACTGGACCGGCGCACCGCACGGCTGGCCGGCCATCTGGCGCGGGCCCGCCTCCAGCCGGGCGACCGGGCGGCGATCCTGCTGGGCAACCGCGTGGAGAACATCGAGAGTTACCTGGCGATCACGCGGGCGGCCGGGGTGGGCGTCCCGCTCAACCCGCTCTCCGCGCAGAGCGAGCTGGCGTACTTCCTGGACGACTGCGGGGCCAGGGTCCTCATCACCGACCCCGCCCACCTCGACCAGGTGCGTCCGCTCCAGGCCACCCGCCCCCATCTGCGGGTGGTGGTGACCGGGCCGGAGCCGCCGGCCCGGTACGGCGCCCTGTCGTTCGAGGCCCTGTGCGCCACCGATCCCGGTATCCCGGCACGCGACGACCTCGGGCTGGACGACGTCGCGTGGATGCTCTACACCTCCGGGACCACCGGGCTCCCCAAGGGCGTGCTGTCGACCCAGCGGAGCTGTCTGTGGTCGGTCGCGGCCTGCTATGCCCCGGTCCTCGGTCTCTCCCGGGACGACGAGGTGCTGTGGCCCACTCCCCTGTTCCACAGTCTGGCCCATGTGCTGTGCGTCATCGGCGTCACCGCCGTCGGCGCCACGGCCCATGTCCAGGACGGCCTCACCGGCGAAGACGTCCTCCAGGAGCTGACGCGCCGCCGCTACACCTTCCTCGCCGGAGTGCCCACCACGTACCACCAGCTCACGGCTGCGGCACGGGATCTGCCGCCCCGCGACTGGGGGCTGCGGCGCTGCTTCGTGGCGGGCGCGGCCAGTTCGCCGACGCTGCACCGCACGTTCGAGGAGACGTTCGGGCAGCGGCTGCTCGACGGCTACGGCAGCACCGAGACGTGCGGCCTGATGACCGTGAACCGGCCGACCGGCGCCCGTGTGGAGGGTTCGTGCGGCCTGCCGGTGCCCGGCCTGGAACTGCGGCTGGTCGATCCGGACTCCGGCGCCGACGTGGCAGTGGGCGCGGAGGGCGAGGTGTGGGTGCGCGGTCCGAGCCTGTTCGCCGGGTACCACGGGCATCCGGAGGCGACCGAGGAGGCGCTGCGCGGCGGCTGGTACCACACGGGCGATCTCGCCCGCCGGGACGAGGCCGGGTTCCACCGCATCACCGGACGGATCAAGGAAGTGATCATCCGGGGTGGCGAGAACATCCACCCGACCGAGGTGGAGAACGTGCTGCGCTCCGTCCCGGGGGTGGCCGACGCCGCGGTGGCCGCCGCGCCGCACGAGCTGCTGGGCGAGGTTCCGGTGGCGTTCCTGGTGACGGGCGCGGGGCCGGACGGTCCGGAGCCGCGCCCGGAGGACGTCTTCGCGGCGTGCCGGCAGAGCCTCGCGGCGACCAAGGTGCCCGAGGAGCTGTACCTCGTCCCCGAGGTGCCGCGTACCGCCGCGTCGGGCAAGGTCATGCGGCACCGGCTGCAGAACTGCCCGGCCCGGCTGTGGGCCGTCAACGCAGTGAGTCACCGCCGGGTGTCCGGCGTGGGGCGGCGGACGCTGCGCGGGGCGGAGGGCGAGCGGTCGGGCGGGCTGCGGTGGGCCGTGGTGGGCGGGGCGGCGACGGGCGCGTACGAGGACTTCCCGCGGGCCGCGGTGGAGCGGTTCGGTGGAGAGGTGCGCTGCTACCCGGACCTGGCGGCGGTGGCCGAGGGCTGCAGCGACTACGTACCGGAGGGCGTCGTGCTCTTCCCCGAGCCTGTCCCCGTCAGCAGGCCGGAGAGCGGCGCGGATCACCTCGCTGCTGCCGTACGGGAGGTCGCGGCGCTCGGTGCACAGGTACGGGAGTGGCTGGCCGGTCAACGCGACGACAGGGCACGGTTGTTGGTGGTGGTCCGGGAGCCGGAAGCGGCAGCGGCGGAGGGCTCGGTTGTGGCCGGGGCGGCGCTCGTACGGGCTGCCGTGCGCGGGCTGATGCAGGCGTGCCGGGACGAGCGGGTCACCGTCCTCGCGCTGCCCCCGGGCGCGCCCGCCTGCTCCCCGGGTCTGCTGGCGGCGGCCTTGTATTCGGGCGAGCCGGAGGTGACGTGGCACGACGGCGCGCTGACGGTCCCTGTAGCGGCGCCCGTCGCCGCCCGGCCCGGCGCGGCCTTCGGCCCGCACGACGCCCTGCTGCTGACGGGCACCGACTCGCCGCTGACAGCCACGCTCGCCCGCCACCTGGTCACGGCCCATCGGGTCCGCCGTCTCGTACTCGTCGGGGCGAAGAACCGGGTGGGGACGAAGGGCCCGGCGGGTGCGAAGAGCCCGGCGGGAGCCGCAGGAACGGACCTCGCCGCGCTGCGTACGGAACTGGAACGCCTCGGGACGCACGTGACGCTGATCCTTCGCGACGCGTCGGCGGACGCGGAGAGCGGGGCCCTCAACGCCGCGTTGAAGCGCCTGGAGCGACAGGTGACCGGCGTGCTCCACATCCTTCCGGACACCACCGCCGCCGACGCTTCGTGCGCCCCGGACGGCGACGAGGCCGACGAACTGGCCGCAGAAATCGGTATGTTGCTGGCGCTGGACCGCTTCGCCGCCGACGCGCACGTGCAGACGTTCGTGACCGTCGACCCGACGGAAGACGGCGCCGGCCCCGTACCGGTGGCTGCCGCCGCCCTGGCCCGGCACCGGCAGGCGCTCGGGCTGCCCGCACTCGCCCTCGCCCTGCCGGCCGGCGGCCTGTCGAAGCGCGGGCTCACCGCGGCGTTCGACCTGGCCCTCGGCCGTACGGAAGCAGTCCTGGCCGCCCGTCCGCCCGCCGAAGAGCCGTCGGGCGGGGGCGGGGACGCGGCGGCGCCGCGCCATGCGAGCGGCCTGCTGAATCTCGTGGTGGAGACGTGCGCGGAGGTGCTGGACGGCCCCGGCGCCACGGCATTCGACCCGCAGCGGGCCTTCCGCGACGCCGGACTGACGTCGCGGGGCGCCGTCGAACTGCGCAACCGCCTGGCCACCGCCACCGGACTCAGCCTGGCCTCGTCGCTGGCCTTCGACCACCCGACCCCGTACGCCGTGGCCGCACACCTCGAAGCGCGCCTCTCCGGCCGCGCCGCCCCGAGGACTCGCCGCACGGAGCGAATGCCTCGGCGACGGAGCCGGTCGCCATCGTCGGGATGAGCTGCCGCCTCCCGGGCGGGGTGACCTCGCCCGAGGACCTGTGGCAGCTCGTACGGGACGGGCGGGACGCCATCTCCGGGTTCCCGACCGACCGTGGCTGGGACCTGGCCGCACTGTACGACCCGGACCCCGACCACCCCGGCACGTCGTACGTCCGGGAGGGCGGGTTCCTGCACGACGCCGGGCTGTTCGACGCGGACTTCTTCGGCATCGGCCCCCGGGAAGCCCTCGCCATGGATCCGCAGCAGCGCCTGTTGTTGGAAGTGTCGTGGGAAGCCGTGGAACGTGCCGGGCTGGACCCGGAGTCGCTGCGCGGCAGCCGCACCGGCGTCTTCACCGGCCTGATGTACCACGACTACGGGCAGCCGCCGCACGGACGTGTATCCAAGACGAAGGCGCGTGAATTCGAGGGCCTGCTCGGCATCGGTGCTTCGGGCAGTGTGGCGTCCGGGCGGATCGCGTACACGCTCGGCCTGGAGGGACCGGCGTTGACCGTCGATACGGCGTGCTCGTCGTCGCTGGTCGCCCTGCATCTGGCCGTACGGTCCCTACGACTGGGCGAGTGCGACCTCGCCCTGGCCGGCGGCGCCACCGTCATGGCAACTCCGGCAACCTTCGTCGAGTTCAGCCGCCAGCGCGGGCTGGCGCCTGACGGACGCTGCAAGGCATTCGGCGCGGAGGCCGACGGGACCGCGTTCTCCGAAGGAGTCGCCGTCCTCGCGGTCGAGCGCCTGACCGACGCCGAACGCAACGGCCACCGCGTCCTGGCCGTCATCCGCGGCTCCGCCGTCAACCAGGACGGCGCCTCCAACGGCCTCACCGCCCCCAGCGGACCCGCCCAGCAGAAAGTCATCCGTGAGGCGCTGCGCGATGCCGGGCTGGCCGCTTCGGACGTCGACGCCGTCGAAACCCACGGCACCGGGACCGGTCTCGGCGACCCGATCGAGGCGAACGCGCTGCTGGCCACGTACGGGCGCGACCGCGCAGGCGAGCGGCCACTGTGGTTGGGCTCGGTGAAATCCAACATCGGACACACTCAGGCCGCCGCCGGAGCCACCGGCGTGCTGAAGATGGTGCTGGCGCTCCAGCACGAGGAACTGCCGCGCACCCTGTACGCGGAGGAGCCGTCCCCGCACATCGACTGGGCGTCCGGGGCCGTGCGCCTGCTCGGCGAGAACACCCCCTGGTCCTGTTCCGGGGAGGACGCTCCGCGCCGCGCCGCCGTCTCCTCCTTCGGGGTCAGCGGGACGAATGCGCATCTCATCCTCGAAGCGCCGTCTCGGGATCAGGTGGCGGAACCGGGCGGCGACGACGAAGGCCGGGACACCTCCGCAGACGTTCCCTCGGGCCTCCCCTCGGACATGCCTTCGGACATGCCGTGGGTGCTGTCGGCCAAGTCGGAACCGGCTCTGGCCGCTCAGGCCCAACGTCTGCTCACCCACATCGCCGCGCACCCCGGCGTTCCCCCGCAGGCCATGGCCCACGCCCTGGCCACCACCCGTACCATCACCTTCCCCCACCGCGCCGTCCTGACCGCCACCAGTCCTGACGAACGGGAAGCCGCCCTCACCGCGCTGGCGACACACCAGCAGCATCCGGCCCTCGTCCGGGGCACCGTACGGCCCACCGGGGCCGGGCCGGTCTTCGTCTTTCCAGGTCAGGGCAGCCAGTACCCGGGCATGACCGCCGAACTCCTGGACAGCAACCTCACATACGCCCACTGGATCGGCCAGTGCGAGGACGCCCTCGCTCCCTGGGTCGGCTGGTCGCTGACGGATGTCCTACGAGGTGCCCCCGGTTCCCCCGCCCTCGACCGCGTCGACGTGGTGCAGCCCGCCCTGTTCGCCGTGTACGTCGCCCTCGCCCGTACCTGGCAGCACCTCGGCATCCACCCCACCGCCGTCACCGGCCACTCCCAGGGCGAGATCGCCGCCGCCCACATCGCCGGCGCCCTCACCCTCGCCGATGCGGCCCGTATCAGCGCTCTCCGAGCCCAAGCCCTCCTTCCCCTGACTGGCCAGGGCGCCATGGCCTCCATCAACCTCCCGGCGGAAGTTGTCCAGGGCCTGCTCCCCGAGCAGACCACCATCGCGGCCGTCAACAGCCCTGCAACCACTGTCATTTCCGGCCCCACCGACCAGGTCCAGCAAGCCCTCGCCCGCGCCGCCGAATCCCACGGCGCCCGCACCCGACTCCTCCCGGTCGACTACGCGTCCCACTCCCCCCAGATCGAGACCATCAGGGAGAAGCTGGTCGCTGCCCTGGGCACGGTCCGGCCCCGGGAAGCACGGATTCCCTTCTTCTCGACGCTGCTCGGGCGTTGGGCGGAGCCCAAGGAGCTGGACGCGGAGTACTGGTTCCGCAACCTCCGCGAACCCGTACAGTTCCACACCGCCATCACCCACCTCCTCCAAGCAGGCCACCACACCTACATCGAAACCAGCCCCCACCCCGTCCTCACCCCCGCCATCGAAGAAACCGCCACCACCCACGAAAACACCCGCATCCACACCACCGGAACCCTCCACCGCAACCACCCCGACACCCACCACCTCCACACCACAGCCGCCCACCTCCACACCCACGGCCACACCATCACCTGGCCCACCCACACCAACCAACCGACCACCAACCTCCCCACCTACCCCTTCCAACACCAACACCACTGGCTGGACATCACGGAAGAGGGCGGAGAAGGGGCTGCCGAGGACGAGCGGTTCTGGGAGCGGCTGGAACGGGCGCGCGATGCCAAGGAAAGCGGCGGCGACGGCCTTGCGGAGGACGAACGGCAGGCGCTCGGGCTGGTTCTGCCCAGGCTGCTCGCCTGGCGCGACGAACTGCGGACCGAAGCCGCGCTGGACGCATGGCGCTACCAGGTTGAGTGGGCCCCCGTCACCGTCCCGGCGCCCGGCACCGGAGCGGGTGACTGGCTGGTGCTGGTGCCGACGGGCTCCCGGCGCTCGGTGCTCGACGGCCTTGTCGCGTCGCTGATCGACGCGTTCAGCCGCCGTGCCGGGCATGCCACGGTCGTACGGATCGACCCGGAGGCCCCGGATTACCGTGTGCTGACCGAGGCATTGGCGCACCCGGTACGTGGCGTGTTGTCCCTGCTGGCGCTCGCCGACGACCCGCTGCTCACGTCCGCGTCGGAGGCCCCGGCGGGCTTCGCCTGCACCGTCGAAGTCCTCCAGGCCGTACAGGCAGCACAAGCCGGTCACGACGACCGCTCCGGCACAGTGCCCCAACTATGGTCCGTCACCACCGGATCGGTCACCGTCGACCGAACCGACCACGTCACCCACCCGGCAGGTGCACTCGTCTGGGGCCTAGGCCGGGTCGCCGACCAGGAGTGCGGCGGGGTGTGGGGCGGCGTCGTGGATCTGCCGCCGGAGCCCACGGAGGCGGACGTACTGCGTCTGGTGGACGTCCTCGTGGGGGCCCGGGGCGAGGAGAACGAACTGGCCGTACGGCCTGCCGGCGTGCTCGCGCGGCGGTTGCGGCGGGCACCGCTGGCGCACGCGCCCGTACTCCGTGACTGGCGTCCGGAGACGGGGACCGTCGTGGTGACCGGTGGCACGGGGTCGCTCGGCGCCCATGTGGCGCGGTGGCTCGCCGGGCGCGGCGCGGAGCATCTGCTGCTGCTCGGGCGGCGTGGGCGGGCGGCGCCCGGCGCCGACGACCTGGTCGCCGAGCTGACCGCCGCCGGTACGCGGGTGACCGTCGCCGCCTGTGACGTCGGCGACCGGGACGAGCTGGCCGTCGTCCTGGCGGGGCACCGTATCGACGCGGTCGTGCACGCTGCCGCGGAGCTGGACGACGCGCTGCTCGGCGATCTCACCCGGGAGCAGATCGCGCGGGCGCTGCGGGCCAAGGCGGTCGGGGCGGTCAATCTGCACGAGCTGACGCGGGACGCGGAGCTGTCGGCGTTCGTCATGTTCTCGTCCATCGCGGGTGTCTGCGCGCTCTCCGGCCAGTCCAACTACGCGCCGGGCAATGCCTTTCTCGACGCACTCGCCGAGCACCGCCGTGCGTTGGGTCTTCCGGCGACGGCGATCGCGTGGGGCCACTGGGAGGGCGGCGGGATCGCCGCGCCGGAGGTGGAGGAGCAGTTGCGCCGCCGGGGCACGGCCTCGCTCGCGCCGGAGCCCGCCCTGCGCGCGTTGCAGGCCGCGCTGGACCGCGACGAGACCCGTGTCGCCGTGGTCAACGCGGACTGGAGCACCATGGCCCCGTCGCCGCTCCTCCGGGACCTGTTGCCCCCGGAGAGCCCGGCCGCGACCGCCGAGCCGTCGGGCGGTCCGCTCCAAGGGCTGGCCACCGCCACGGTCAAGGAGCAGGAGAAAGCGGTACGGAGGCTGGTGCGCGAGAGCGCGGCGGCCGCGCAGGGCCGGGCTTCCGCCACCGAGGTCGAGGACGGCCGCAGTTTCCGGGACCAGGGCTTCGACTCGCTCGCCGCGGTCGAGCTGCGCAATCGCCTCAACCGCGCCACCGGGCTGCGGCTGCCGACCACCGTCGTCTTCGAGCAGCGGGACCCCGCGTCGCTGGCGGCCCATGTACGTACGCAGTTGTTCGGGCCCGGTACGGAAGTGGAAGCAGGACCGGCGGCTGCGGAGTCCGCCGCCGCGCGTGCCCTGACGCACCTGGAAGCGATCGGAGCGCTGCTGCGGGAGGCCGGGGACACGGCGGAAGGGTTCGACGAAGTGCGCGCCCGGCTACGGACGCTGGCCCACCAGGAACCCGGCCGACCGGACGGCTCCTCCGGCAACGGTTCGCACACCGCCCGCCCGGACATCAGCCAGGGCACCGACCCGGAAACCAACCAGGACATCGACCCGGACATCGACTGGGAGACGGCCACCGACGACGAGGTCGCCGGTCTCATCCACCGTGAATTCGGCATCTCGTGAGGACACCGGACGGGGGCACCCGATGAACGACGACCACCAGTTGCGCCGCCTGCTCAAGCAGGTCACCGGGGAACTGCGGCACACCCGGAACGCGCTGAGCAGGACCCGGGAGCCGGTCGCGATCGTGGGGATCGGCTGCCGCTTCCCCGGGGGCGTCGACTCCCCCGAGGCGCTGTGGGACGTCGTCGCGTCCGGCGGTGAGACGACCGGGGACTTCCCGGCGGACCGCGGCTGGGACCTCGGCCGGCTGCGCCGCGCGGACGCCGGAACGGGCGGTCCGCCCTTCACCGAACGCGGTGGGTTCCTGGCGGACGCGACCGCTTTCGACGCCGGATTCTTCGGCATCTCGGACCGCGAGGCGCTGGCGATGGACCCGCAGCAGCGGCTGTTGCTGGAGGTGGCCTGGGAAGCGGTGGAGCGTACGGGCATCGATCCGCATGCCCTGGCGGGCCGCAAGGTCGGCGTGTTCACCGGCATCACGCACGACCACGGCGAGGGGGTGCTGGACGCGCCTGGCGAGTTGGAGGGCTTTCTGGGGATCGGTGCTTCGGGGAGCGTGGCGTCGGGGCGGATCGCGTACACGCTCGGACTGGAGGGCCCGGCGCTGACGGTCGACACGGCGTGCTCGTCGTCGCTGGTCGCCCTGCACCTGGCCGTACGGTCCCTGCGACTGGGCGAATGCGACCTCGCCCTGGCCGGCGGCGCCACCGTCATGTCCACCCCCATGACCTTCATCGAGTTCAGCCGCCAACGCGGACTGGCGCCGGACGGACGCTGCAAAGCCTTCAGCGCCACGGCCGACGGAACCGCCTTCGCCGAAGGCGCCGCGGTCCTCGCGGTCGAGCGGCTCTCCGACGCCGAACGCAACGGCCACCACGTCCTGGCCGTCATCCGCGGCTCCGCCGTCAACCAGGACGGCGCCTCCAACGGCCTCACCGCCCCCAGCGGACCCGCCCAGCAGAAGGTCATCCGTGAAGCGCTGCGCGATGCCGGGCTGACCGCTTCGGACGTCGACGCCGTCGAAGCCCACGGCACCGGCACCACCCTCGGCGACCCCATCGAAGCCAACGCCCTGCTCGCCGCCTACGGCCCCGGCCGCGAACGCCCCCTGTGGCTGGGCACGGTCAAGTCCAACATCGGGCACACCCAGGCCGCCGCCGGGGCCGCCGGGGTCATCAAGATGGTCATGGCCCTGCGCCACGAGGAATTGCCGCGCACCCTGCACGCGGACGAACCCTCCCCGCACATCGACTGGACCGCCGGGCCCGTACAACTGCTGACAACGGCGACACCCTGGGAAGCCACCGGCACCCCGCGCCGCGCCGCCGTCTCCTCCTTCGGCGTCAGCGGCACCAACGCCCACCTCGTCCTCGAAGCCGCCCGCCCCGTACCTCCCGTAGCACCATTGGTCGAGGAGCCCGCCGTCGTCCCCTGGCTCCTGTCCGCACAAGGAGAACCGGCCCTGCGCGCGCAGGCGGAATCGTTGGCGGCATGGCTGCCCGGGCGGCAGGAGACCGCCGTGGGTGTGGCGCGGGCGCTGGCCGTGAGCCGGGCGGCGCTCCGGGACCGCGCGGTGGTGCTCGGCCCGTCCATGGCGGGACTTCTGGACGGAACCCGGGCTCTGGCCGAAGGCCGTGTCTCCGACCAGGCCGAGGTGGTCACCGGCCGCCCGGTGCAGGGTGACACCTGCTTCCTCTTCACCGGCCAGGGGTCGCAGCGGCCGGGCGCCGGGGCTGAACTGGCCGCCGTCTTCCCGGCGTTCGACGTCGCGCTCCGCGACGTCTGCGCGGCGCTCGCGCCCCACTTGGACCAGGATCCGTACGAGGTGCTACGGGCGGAGGACGGTTCGCCGTCGGCTGCCCTGCTGCGCCGTACGGAATACGCCCAGCCGGCGATCTTCGCGCTACAGGTCGCCCTGTTCCGGCTGCTGGAGTCCTGGGGCGTGGTGCCCGACGTGCTCGCCGGGCATTCCATCGGCGAGTTCGCGGTGGCCCATGTGTCCGGTGTGCTGACACTGCCGGACGCCGCGCGGCTGATCGCGGCCAGGGCGGCGCTGATGCAGGCGCTGCCGGAGTGCGGGGCGATGGTCGCGGTGCAGGCGCCCGAGGCCGAGGTCCGCGCGCGGCTGACCGCGTACGAAGGACGGGTCGCGCTCGCCGCGGTGAACGGGCCGGAGGCCGTGGTGCTCTCCGGCGACGAGCACGACGTACTGGAGCTCGCGGCCGGCTTCGCGGCAGCCGGGCACCGGACCCGCCGGCTCCGGGTGAGCCATGCCTTCCACTCGCCGCTGATGCGGCCGGTGCTCGAACCGTTCCGGTCCGCGCTGGCGCGGGCCTCCTTCGGGACGCCCGCCGTGCCGGTGGTGTCCACGCTGACCGGCGGGCCGGTCGATCCGGCGTACTTCGGATCGGCGGAGTACTGGGTGCGGCACATCGTCTCACCGGTGCGTTTCCTGGACGCCGTACGGGAGCTGGAGCGCGACGAGGCCCGTACGTTCCTGGAGCTGGGCCCGGACAGTGTGCTGTCGGCGATGGCCCAGGAATGCCTGACGGACGGCGACTCGCTCGCCGTACCGCTGATGCGCCGGGACCGGCCCGAAGTGGCCACCCTGCTCGCGGCGGTGGCACGGACGCATGTACGCGGCGGTCGGGTCGACTGGCCGGCGGTACTGCCCAAAGCGCCGCACGTCGACCTGCCGACGTACGCCTTCCAGCGCCGGCGGTACTGGCTCGCCGACGTGCGGGAGCGGTCCGCCGAGACCACGAACGCCGGAGCGGATGCCGTACCGGCCGGGCCCGGGGACACGCCCGACGTGGCACCCGCGCCCACCGTCACCACCGACGACGAGGTGCTGCGCCTGGTGACGGACGCCTGCGCCCAGGTGCTGGGCGGCCCCGGTGCCGGTACGGCCGGTGGCGACGCGGCCGACGACGGTACGCGGGCGGCGGCCTTCGACCCTCGGCGGGCGTTCCGCGACGCCGGGCTGACCTCGATGGGCGCGGTCGAACTGCGCAACCGGCTCGCCACCGCCACCGGGCTCACCCTCTCCGCGTCCCTGGCCTTCGATCACCCCACGCCCCTGGCCCTGGCCGCACATCTGGTGGACCGGCTGACCGGCCGCCCCGGAACCCTCGGCGGCCCGGCCCTCGGGACCGCCGCCACGGTGGACGGCCCGGGGGACGACCCGGTGGTGATCGTCGGCATGGGCTGCCGTTTCCCCGGCGCCGTCGCCTCGCCCGAAGACCTGTGGGAGCTGGTGCGCGACGGACGCGACGCGGTTTCCGCGTTCCCCGCCGACCGCGGCTGGGACCTGGCCGGGCTGCACCATCCCGACCCGGACCACCCCGGCACGACGTACGCCAGGGAAGGCGGTTTCCTCGCGGACGCCGCCGGGTTCGACCCCGCGTTCTTCGGCATCGGCCCCCGGGAAGCCCTCGCCATGGACCCGCAGCAGCGGCTGTTGCTGGAGGTCTCCTGGGAAGCGGTGGAACGGGCCGGTATCGATCCGACCCGGCTGCGCGGTACCCGTACGGGCGTCTTCACCGGCCTCGCGTTGCAGGACTACGCCAATCGCCCGCAGGACGTGCCGGGTGACCTGGAGGGGTACGCCACCACCGGTGGGGCGGCCAGTGTGGCGTCCGGCCGGGTGGCGTACGCCTTCGGCCTGGAGGGCCCGGCCCTGACCGTGGACACGGCCTGCTCGTCCTCCCTGGTGGCCCTCCACCTGGCGGTGCGCGCGCTGCGTCAGGGCGAGTGCGATCTGGCGCTCGCCGGTGGTGCGACGGTCATGTGCAGTCCGACGGCGTTCGTGGAGTTCAGCCGTCAGCGTGGGCTGGCGCCCGACGGGCGTTGCAAGGCTTTCGGTGCCACGGCGGACGGCGTGGGGTGGGGCGAGGGCGTCGGTGTCCTGGTCGTGGAAAGGCTGTCGGACGCCGAACGCAACGGCCACCAGGTCCTGGCCGTCGTGCGCGGATCGGCCGTCAACCAGGACGGCGCCTCCAACGGCCTCACCGCCCCCAGCGGACCCGCCCAGCAACGCGTGATCCGGGACGCCCTGCACGACGCCGGGCTCGGCCCCTCGGACATCGACGCCGTCGAAGCCCACGGCACCGGCACCACCCTCGGCGACCCCATCGAAGCCAACGCCCTGCTCGCCGCCTACGGCCCCGGCCGCGAACGCCCCCTGTGGCTGGGCACGGTCAAGTCCAACATCGGGCACACCCAGGCCGCCGCCGGGGCCGCCGGGGTCATCAAGATGGTCATGGCCCTGCGCCACGAGCAGTTGCCGCGCACCCTGCACGCGGACGAACCCTCCCCGCACATCGACTGGACCGCCGGGCCCGTACAGCTACTGACGACGGCAACGCCCTGGGAAGCCACCGGCACCCCGCGCCGCGCCGCCGTCTCCTCCTTCGGCGTCAGCGGCACCAACGCGCATGTCGTGATCGAAGCCGCTCCGGTCCCGGCGGACCCGTCCCCTGCCGACCAGGGGCCGGGCCCGGCCGAGCCGGCTCCGCTCCCCCTCGTCCTCTCCGCCCGTACGCCCACGGCTCTCGCCGCGCGGGCCCGGCAGCTCGCCGACCGGTGGCCGGACCGCGCCCCGCAGGACATCGCCCGCTCCCTGGCCACGACCCGCTCGACGTTCGAACACCGCGCCGTGGTCGTCAGCGGCACCCGCGAAGCACTGGCCGCGCTGGCGGACGGCAGGCCGACTCCCGATGTCGTCAGCGGCACGGCGACCGCGCGCGGAGGTCATGCCTTCCTCTTCACCGGCCAGGGGGCGCAGCGGATCGGCATGGCGCGGGAGTGGTACGCGGCGTTCCCGGAGTTCGCCCGTGCCCTGGACGAGGTCTGCGCCCACTTCGAGGAGCCGCTCCGGCGGACCGTTCGGGAGCTGCTGCTGGCCGAAGAGCCCGTGGAGCCCGTAGCCGTGGAGCCCGTAGCCGTCGAGCCCGAGAAGCACGCGGCGGGGCCGGGCCCGGTGTCCGTCACCGACACCGCCTTCGCCCAGCCGGCCCTCTTCGCCGTCGAGGTGGCGCTGTTCCGGCTGCTGGCGGCGTGGGACATCCGTCCCACTCACCTGGTGGGGCACTCGATCGGCGAGCTGACGGCCGGGCACGTCGCGGGCGTACTGTCGCTGCGCGACGCCTGCCGGCTGGTCGCGGCCCGGGGGCGGCTGCTCGGTGCGCTGCCCGGCGGCGGTGCGATGGTCTCCGTACAGGCTTCCGAGGAGACGGTGCTGCCGCTGCTGGCCGGGCACGAGGACCGGGTGGCGGTCGCGGCCGTCAACGGCCCGGCGTCCGTCGTGCTGTCCGGGGCCGCGGACGCCCTCACGCCGGTCGTCGCCGCCCTGCGGGACCGCGGCCACCGGACGCGCCCGCTGCGGGTCAGTCACGCCTTCCACTCCCCGCTGGTGGACCCGGTGCTGGACGCGTTCCGAGCCGTGGCCGAAGAGATCGACTACCAGGTGCCACACCTGCCGGTCGTCTCCGGCGTCACCGGGCGGCTCGCCGATCCGGCCGACCTCTGCTCCGCCGGGTACTGGGTACGACAGGTGCGCGACGCCGTACGGTTCCACGACGCCGTGAGCACCTTGCGGGCCGCCGGTGTCACCGACTTCTGCGAGCTGGGGCCGGACACGGTCCTCGCCACCTCGGCCGCCGAATGCCTGGCGGCCGGCGGTGCGGAGCAGGAGGCCGGGACGCTGACGGTGAGCGTGGCCCGCAGGGGCCGCCCGGCGGTACGTACCCTGCTGACCGCCCTCGCCGAACTGCACGTCCGGGGGCGCGACGTGGAATGGGCCCGCATGGTGGCGGGCGGACTGTCGGTCGACCTGCCGACGTACCCGTTCGAACACCGCAGGCTCTGGCTGGAGCCGGGCCGGGGCAGGTCCGCCGCGGCGCCGGGGCAGCGGACGCTGGACCACCCGCTGCTCGGCGCCGGCGTCGAACTGCCCGGTGGCCAGGGCATGGTCTGCACCGGCCAGGTGTCGGCAGCGGGCGCCACCGGCTGGCTGGGCGATCACGCCGTGCTGGGCACCGTCCTGCTGCCGGGTGCCGCGCTGCTCGACATGGCGCTGCGGGCGGGCCGGGAGGTGGACAGCCCGCGCGTCGAGGAACTGACGGTCGAGGTGCCGCTGGTCGTGCCGCGCGACGCGGCGGTGCCGCTGCGCGTCGTCGTGAGCGGGCCGGAGCCGGGGACCGGGCAGCGGTCCGTCGAGATGTACGCCCGACAGCCCGGGGACGGGGGCGAGGGCCGGGAGCCTTCGTGGACGCGGCACGCCACCGGTGTGCTCGGCGCCGCCGACGGCCCGCTGCCCGAGGGCCCGGGCGTATGGCCGCCCGCGGGTGCGACCGCGCTCGACGCCGGCGACCTGTACGCGCGGATGGCGGAGCACGGCTTCGACTACGGGCCCGCGTTCCGTGGGCTGGTGCGGGCCTGGCGCCGGGCGGACGAGGTGTTCGCCGAGCTGGCCCTGCCCGAGGCGGCCGGACCGCTCACCGCGGGCACGGTGCACCCCGCGCTGCTGGACGCGGCCCAGCACGCCGCCCAGCTCCTCGACACGTCCGACGAGCCGGGCCGGGTGCCGTTCTCCTGGTCGGGAGTACGCGGCGGTGACCGCGCGGTGGCCCGGGCGCGGGTCCGGATGGCGGCCCGGCCGGAGGCTCCGGACACCGTCGAGCTGCTGGTCTGGGATGAGCACGGCCGCCCCGTACTCGGCGTGGACGCGCTGACGCTGCGCGCGGTGCCCAGGGACCGGCTTCCCGCACCGGGTGACCGGACGGCGGGTGACCGGCTCGCCGGAGAGCTGTTCGCGGTGCGCTGGACGCCCGTGGACGCCGTCGCCTCCGAGGACGACGGCGCCGCCTCCGCGCCGGAGGCCGTGGCGGACTTCGTGATCCCCCCGCCCGCTCCCGGCGACCGTACGTCCGTCGTCGACCGGATGCACACCTGGACCGATCGGGTGCTGGCGGAACTGCAAGCCAGCACGGATGCGGAGGCGGACGAGGACGCCGGCCCCCTGCTGATCGTCACCCACGGCGCGGTCCGGGTCGCCGACGAGGAGGTCACGGACCCGGCGGCAGCCGCCGTGTGGGGCCTGGTCCGGTCCGCGCAGACCGAACGCCCCGGCCGTGTCGTCCTGTTGGACCTGGACGAACCCGGGTCGCTCGCCGACCTCGCGGGCAAGGTGCTGGCCGGTGGCGAACCGCAGACGGCGGTGCGGGCGGGCACGATGTTCGTACCCCGGCTGACGACCGTGCCGAGGGAGCCCACCGAGTCGGGCACCGCCCCACCGGTGACCGGCCACGGTGTGCTCCCGGACCTGTCCCCCGAGGGAACCGTCCTGGTGACCGGCGGCACGGGCGGCGTGGGCTCGGTGACCGTACGGCACCTCCTCGACCTCGGCGCGCCGCACGTCACCGTGCTCAGCCGCCGCCCGGCGCCCGCCGCTTCCCCGGAGGCCGGCGACGGGCCGGACGGCCGGGTCCGCCATGTGACGTGCGATGTGGGCGATCGGGCCCAACTGGCCCACGCCATAGCCTCCTTGGACCGTCCGCTGACAGGTGTGGTGCACGCGGCCGGTGTCGCCGACGACGGTGTGATCGGCTCCCTGACGCCCGACCGGCTGCGCGGTGTGCTGCGCCCCAAGGCGGACCCGGCCTGGTGGCTGCACGAACTGACCCGGGAGGCGAATCCGGCGCTGTTCGTCCTGTTCTCCTCCAGCGCCGCCACCTTCGGCGCTCCTGGGCAGGGCAACTACGCCGCCGCCAACGCCTTCCTCGACGCGGTCGCCGAGCACCGTGCCGCCCTCGGCCTGCCCGCCGCCTCGCTGGCCTGGGGCATGTGGGAACAGCGCACCGGCGTCACGGCCCATGTGACCGACAAGGACCTGGCCCGTATGGCCCGGGCCGGGATGCTCACCCTCCCTACGGAGGAGGCGCTACGGCTGTTCGACGTCGCGGTGGCGTCCGGGCGTCCCACGCTCGTACCGATGCGCTTCGACGCCGGTGCGGTGGCACGCTCCGGCTCCGTACCTCCGCTGCTGCGCGAACTCGCGCCTCGTGGCCCCCGTTTCGCGCTCGAAGGGCCCTCCACGGCGAACGGCACTGCCGCCGCCGGGGCTTCGCTCACGGACGGGCAGGAGCTGCGCCGTACGCTCGCGGCCGCGTCCCCGGCGGACCGGCGCCGTCTGCTGTTCGACCGGGTCAGCCGGCAGGTCGCCGTCGTCCTGGGGTACGAGGAACTGGCCGGTACCGGCGAACGGGAACTGCGCGACCTGGGCCTGGACTCCCTCACCGCGGTGGAGCTGCGCAACGGTCTGATGGCCGCCACCGGCGTGCGCCTGCCCGCCACCGTCGCCTTCGACCACCCCAGCGTCGCCAAGCTCACCGACTTCCTGCTCACCGAACTGGAGCCGGACGACGACGCCGCGGAGGCCGCCGTCCTGGCGGGCATCGACGACCTGGCCGGGGCGCTGGCGGCCATGGACACGGGCGCCGCCGCACGCACCCGGGTCGCCGTCCGCCTCCAGGCACTGCTCTCGCAGTGGCAGGACGCCGGTAGCGCGGGCGGGGCCCGGCCCGACGACGTACGCCAGGACATCGAGGACGCCGGCGAACAGGAGCTGTTCGCCTTCATCGACGCCGAGTTCGGCACGCCCTGACCGAGCGCAGAACCGCGGAGGAACTGGTCCCATGACCGACGACAAGACCCTTCGGTACCTCAAGAAGGTCACGGCAGAACTGCACAGCACCCGGCAGCGGCTGGTCGAGGCGGAGACCGCGCGGCACGAGCCGGTCGCCGTCGTCGGCATGGGCTGCCGCTATCCCGGCGGCGTGACCACGCCGGAGGAACTGTGGCAGCTCGTACGGGACGGGCGGGACGCCGTGTCCGGGTTCCCGACGAACCGCGGCTGGGACCTCGCCGGGCTGTTCGACCCGGACCCGGACCGGCGCGGCAGGTCCTACGCCAGGGAGGGCGGGTTCCTGCACGACGCTGGGCTGTTCGACGCGGACTTCTTCGGCATCGGCCCGAGGGAGGCACTGGCGATGGACCCGCAGCAGCGCCTGTTGTTGGAAGTGTCGTGGGAGGCCGTGGAACGTGCCGGGCTGGACCCGGAGTCGCTGCGCGGCAGCCGCACCGGCGTCTTCACCGGGCTGATGTACCAGGACCACGTCACCCGGCTCTTCCCCACGCCGGAAGAGATCGAAGGGCTGCTCGGCGCGGGCGGCGCGGGGAGTGTGGCGTCGGGGCGGATCGCGTACACGCTGGGGCTGGAGGGGCCAGCGCTGACGGTCGACACGGCGTGCTCGTCGTCGCTGGTCGCCCTGCACCTGGCTGTACGGTCCCTGCGACTGGGTGAGTGCGACCTCGCGCTGGCCGGCGGCGCCACCGTCATGTCGACCCCCATGACCTTCATCGAGTTCAGCCGCCAACGCGGACTGGCCCCCGACGGGCGTTGCAAGGCATTCGGCGCTGCGGCGGACGGCGTGGGCTGGGGCGAGGGCGTCGGCATCCTTGTCGTGGAACGGCTGTCGGACGCCGAGCGCAACGGGCACCGCGTCCTGGCCGTCATCCGTGGCTCCGCCGTCAACCAGGACGGCGCCTCCAACGGCCTCACCGCCCCTAGCGGGCCCGCCCAACAGCGTGTGATCTGGGACGCGTTGCGGGACGCCGGGTCCTCCCCCGCCGACGTCGACGTCGTCGAGGCGCACGGCACGGGAACGAACCTGGGCGACCCCATCGAGGCGAACGCGCTGCTGGCGACGTACGGACGGGAACGCGAACGGCCGCTGTGGCTGGGCTCGGTGAAATCCAACATCGGACACACCCAGGCCGCCGCCGGAGCCGCCGGCGTGCTGAAGATGGTCATGGCACTCCAGCACGGAGAACTGCCCCGTACCCTGCACGTCGACGAGCCGTCCCCGCACGTCGACTGGTCCGCCGGACCCGTACGTCTGCTGACCGAAGCCAGGGACTGGGAAGAGGCCGAGGGCCCGCGCCGGGCCGCCATCTCCTCCTTCGGCGTCAGCGGTACGAACGCCCACCTCATCCTCGAAGCGCCCCGCGGGACGTACGCGGCGGAACCGGCCGGCGACGAAGGTCGGGACGCTGCCTGGGGCAGCCCTTGGGACGTCGCCTGGGTGCTGTCGGCCAAGTCGGAACCGGCTCTGGCCGCTCAGGCCCGACGTCTGCTGACCCACGTCACCGAGCACCCCGAAGACTCCCCACAGGCCATCTCCCACGCCCTGACGACCACCCGCACCACCACCTTCCCCCACCGCGCCGTCCTGACCGCCGCCACCGCACCGGACCAGCTCCACAACGCTCTCAGCGCGCTGGCCACCGGGCAGGACGACCCGTCAGTGATCCGGGGCACCGCCCGGCCCACCGGAGCCGGACCGGTCTTCGTCTTCCCAGGTCAAGGCAGCCAGTACCCCGGTATGACGGCCGAACTGCTGGAGACCAACGCCACCTACGCGCACGCCATCACCGCCTGCGAGGACGCCCTCGCTCCCTGGGTCGACTGGTCGCTGACCGATGTCCTACGGGGTGCCCCGGACGCCCCCGCACTCGACCGCGTCGACGTGGTCCAGCCCGCCCTCTTCGCGGTCCTCGTCGCGCTCGCCCGTACCTGGCAGCACCTGGGCATCCACCCCACCGCCGTCACCGGCCACTCCCAGGGCGAGATCGCCGCCGCCCACATCGCCGGCGCCCTCACTCTCCCCGACGCCGCCCGCATCAGCGCTCTCCGCGCCCGAGCTCTCCTCCCCCTCACCGGCCACGGCGCCATGGCTTCCATCAACCTTACGCCGCACACCGTGCAGGAACTCCTGCCGCTCGACACCACCATCGCCGCCGTCAACAGCCCCACCACAACCGTCATCTCCGGACCCGCCGACCAGATCCAGCAAGCCCTCACCCGCGCCACCGAAACCCACAACGCCCGCACCCGCCTCCTCCCGGTCGACTACGCCTCCCACTCCCCCCAGATCGAACAGATCCGGGACCGCCTGCGCTCCGAACTCGACGGCATCACCCCCCGCGACACCGGCGTTCCCATGTTCTCCACGCTCCTCGGCCGCTTCGTCGAGGGTGCGGAACTCACCCCCGACTACTGGTTCCGCAACCTCCGCGAACCCGTACAGTTCCACACCGCCATCACCCACCTCCTCCAAGCAGGCCACCACACCTACATCGAAACCAGCCCCCACCCCGTCCTCACCCCCGCCATCGAAGAAACCGCCACCACCCACGAAAACACCCGCATCCACACCACCGGAACCCTCCACCGCAACCACCCCGACACCCACCACCTCCACACCACAGCCGCCCACCTCCACACCCACGGCCACACCATCACCTGGCCCACCCACACCAACCAACCGACCACCAACCTCCCCACCTACCCCTTCCAACACCAACACCACTGGCTGGACGCCGCACCACCCGTCGGCAGCTCAGATGTACGGGACGAGCTGTTCACCATCCGGTGGGAACCGGCGGGAGACCATGCCCCGGCCGTCGACCGGCCCGGACGCAACCTCTCGCCGGGCGACCTGGTGGTGCTGAGCGGACCGTACGCCGCCACCGAAGACGGAGAACCGCACCCCGACGCCGCCACAGCCGTGCTGCCCCTCTGGCTCCTCCCGGACGCCGACGAAGACGCCGACGAGGCCGGGTCCGCCCTCGACCGCGCCCGTACCGGTGTGACACACGCGGTGACCGTGATGCAGCAGTGGCTGGGTGACGCGCGCTGGGCTGACGGACCGCTGGTCGTCGCCACGTCGGGTGCGGTCGCCGTGCGGGATGAGCGTACGGACGGCTTCGGGGACGCGGCGGTATGGGGAGCGGTGCGTGCGGCGCAGGCCGAGAATCCCGGCCGTATCGTGCTGGTGGACGTCGAGGACCGTGACGCGCTCACCGATGCGGTCGCTGCGGTGCTCGCGAGTGGCGAGCCCGAAGCCGCCGTACGCGATGGGCAGTTGCTCGTACCCCAACTGTCGGCGGTGGCCCCGGCGTCCGCCGCGGGGCCGGCTCCGGACCCGGCGGGCACCGTCCTGGTGACCGGCCGGCCCGACCCCTCGGCCGTGCGGCATCTGGTGGCCCGTGGCGTACGTCATTTCACGGTGCTCACCGGCCCGGACGGCGAAGCCACAAAGATCACCGAGGCCATGACCGACTCCGCCTTCCCGTGCGAGGTCCACGCCGTCCCCTGGGACAGCACCGACCCACCGCAACTCACCGCCATCCTGGCCGAGCTGTCGCGGCCGCTGGCCGGTGTCCTGCACGGCGTACCGGCCACGGACGACGGCGTACTCGGCTCCCTTGCGCCGGACGGGCTCGACGCCGCCCTGCTCCAGGTGGCCGCACCGGTGTGGTGGCTGCACGAAGCGACTCTCGGCCTCGCGCCGGCCTTCTTCCTCGTGACCTCCCCAACGGCGGGCCTGCTGCCCAGGATCGGCGAAGTGGCCCAGGCGAGCGGCACCGCCTTCGTGACCGCTCTCGTCCAGCACCGGGCCGCCCTGGGGCTGCCGGGCCAGGTGATCGCCTGGGAGCGCGACGCGGACGGCGGACGGCACGGCACGTCGCCCCTGTCCGACGACCGGGCCGCCGACCTGCTCGGTGCGGCGGACGGCGGGCCGTCGGTACTCGTACCGCTGGGCCTCGTTGCCGGAGAACTGGCGGACCGGGAGCAGTACGGGGGCCTGCCGCCGCTGCTGGCCGCGCTGGCCCGTACCCGTATCCGCGACGGCGGCCGTACAGACCCGCAGGACGGACGGCCCGGCGGCGGCGCTTCGGACGCGGAGCGCCTGCGGGAGCGGCTGACCGGGCTCCCGGCGGACGAAGCGGACGAGGTGCTGACCGAGTTGGTGCGGCGCCAGGTGGCCGCCGCGCTCGGTCACGCCTCTGCTGCCGACATCGATCCGGACCGGGCCTTCCGCGATCTGGGGCTCGACTCGCTGCTCGCCGTCGAGCTGCGCAACCGGATCGGCGCCGCGACGGACCTGCGGCTGCCCGCGGGGCTGCTCTTCGACCAGCCGAACGCCGCGGCGCTGGCCGTGCACCTGCGGACGCTGCTGGCGCCGCCCGAGAAGGCGCCCTCGGCCGCCGTCTTCGCCGAGCTCGACCGCGTCGAGGCGCTGGTGGGCGAGGCGGCCACGCACGACGAGGACGTGCGCGCCGGTGTCGTGGCGCGCCTGCGGGAGATGGCGGACCGGCTGACGGGCCGGGCGGCGGACGGCGCGGCGGCGGACCGCGACCGCGTACGGACGGCAACCGACGAGGAGCTGTTCAGCCTCATCGACGGACTCGACTCGACCATCTGACGACGGAACGGAACGCGGGGTGGACACCGTGCACAGCAACGAAGAACGGCTCCGGGACTATCTCAAGCGGGTGACGGGCGACCTCCAGGCGGCCCGCGCCCGGGTGCGGGAACTGGAGGAGGACACCCGGGACGCCGTCGCCGTCATCGGCATGGGCTGCCGCTGGCCCGGGGGCGTCTCCTCCCCCGACGACCTGTGGCGGTTGCTGACCGGCGACGCCGACGGCATCACCGCGTTCCCGGACAACCGTGGCTGGGACGTGGCGGGGCTGTACGACCCCACGCCCGGCACACCGGGCCGTACCCATGTCCGTACCGGCGGGTTCCTGCACGACGCGGACCTGTTCGACGCGGAGTTCTTCGGCATCGACGACGCCGAGGCGACCATGATGGACCCGCAGCAGCGGCTGCTGCTGGAGACCGGCTGGGAGGCGGTGGAGGACGCCCGGATCGACCCGCGCACCCTGCGCGGCAGCGACACCGGCGTGTTCCTCGGCATGGCGCGGCAGCCGTACGGGGACACGGTCGACGCCTTTCCCGAAGACGGCATCGGCCACCGGATGACCGGCTCGATCACGAGCGTGGCCGCCGGCCGGCTCTCCTACACCTTCGGCTTCGAAGGGCCGAGTACGACCCTGGACGCGGCCTGCGCCTCGGGGCTCGTCGCCCTGCACCTGGCCCGGCAGTCGCTGCGCAACCGGGACTGTTCGCTGGCGCTCGTCGGCGCCGCCACGGTCATGGCGGACGCGGAGATCTTCCTGGAGTACAGCAGGCAGGACGCGATGGCGCCGGACGGCCGCTGCAAGTCGTTCTCCGCGGCGGCCGACGGCGCCGGGTGGGCGGACGGTGTGGGGGTCGTCCTGCTGGAACGGCTCTCGGACGCGGTACGCAACGGCCGCCGCATCCTGGCCGTCGTCCGCGGCAGCGCCGTCAACCACGACGGTGCGAGCAATGGTCTGACCGCGCCCAACGGCCCGTCGCAGCAGCGGATGATCCGCAAGGCACTGGCCGACGCCCGGCTGTCGCCGACACAGATCGACCTGGTCGAGGGGCACGGTACGGGTACGCCGCTCGGCGACGCCATCGAGGCCAACGCGCTGCTCGCCGCGTACGGGGCGGAGCGCGACCGGCCGCTGTGGCTGGGCTCGGTCAAGTCCCACCTCGGGCATCCCCAGGCAGCGGCGGGGATGGCCGGGCTGATGAAGGTGGTACTGGCGCTGCGCCACGGCACGCTGCCGCCGTCCCGGTACGCGGACCGGCCGGCCGAGACGGTGGAACGGTCCCCCGGCGCCCTCCGTCTGGTGGCGCGGGCGGCGCCGTGGCCGGAGACCGGGCAGCCGCGCCGGGCGGCGGTGTCGGCCTTCGGCGTCAGCGGCACCAACGTCCACACGATCCTGGAACAGGCACCGGAACCGACCGGTACGACGCCCGCTGCGGAGCCTGGCGACCGTGCGGTGCCGTGGGTGCTCTCGGGCCGTACGCCCGATGCCCTGCGTGACCAGGCGCGGCGGCTGCTGGCCGATCTGGCGGCGCGGCCCGGCCGGTCCGTACGGGACATCGGCTGGTCACTGGCGCTGACCAGGGCGTCCTTCGCACACCGCGCCGCGCTGCTCGGCGGCGACCGGGACGCGTTGACGGCGGGGCTGCGCGCGGTGGCGGACGGACGGGCCGCAGCGGAGGTCGTCCGGAGCGGCACCAGCGGCCGTCGGCAGATCGTCTTCGCTTTCCCGGAGTACGGCGGAGCAGCCGACCGGGACGCCTGGGCAGAGCTGGTGGCCACCCTGCGCGACCGGTCGCCCGGCTTCTCCGCCCTGTACGAGCGCTGCCGTACGGCTGCGGAGGCGTCGCTCGCCGACGCGGCGGACACCGAGGTCGACGCCCAGGTGACGGCGTACGCCGCGATGGCGGCCCTCGCCAACCTGTGGCGGTCCTGCGGCGTGCGCCCGGCCGCCGTCGTCGGTGACGGGCTCGGCGAGATCGCCGCGGCCTGTGCCGTGGGGGCGGTACGGCCGGAGGACGGCGCGCGGATGGCCGCGCTGCGCGGCAGCGGCGGCGATCCCGGCGCTGCGGCACCGGCCGTCGCGGAGACGGACGCCGCTTCCTGGTACTCCGCCGGGCAGGCCACCGAACTCGTCCTCGGTACGGTGCCGGCCGGGCACTGGCGGTCCGCCCCGGCGGGCTCCGAAGCGCTGGAGAAGGCGTTCGCGCAGTGGGACGGCCCGCTCGTGATCTGGTTCGGGGCGCCTGGTGGTACGGGGTTCGGGGTGCCTGGTGGCAAGGAGATCGGGCTGTCTGGTGGTACGGAGGCAGGCGCGTCGGCCGAGGTTCCGGACCGGCCGGGGGCAGCGGTCGTGATTCCCGGCGCCCGCTGCGGGGACGCGGGCGACCCGCTGCTGCCGGGGCTGGCGATGGCGTTCGCGTACGGCGCGTCCCCGGACTGGCGGGCGGCGTACGACGGCATCGGCGGCCGGGCGGTCTCCCTGCCCACGTACGCCTTCCAGCGCCGCAGCTACTGGCTCGGCCGCGACGACCGCGAGGGCCCTGACGCCCCCGAGGGCCACGACGACCGCGACCATCACGACAACCAGCACGCCGCCGCTGCGGCCCCCGGCCCGGTGAGCGCCTCATGACCGGCACGCCGTCCACCACGACCGACACGCCGTTCACCGGCGCCTTCTGGGCCGCCCGGGCCGCCGAACAGGAAGAGGTCTTCCACGAACTGCGGCAACGACCGCCCTCCTGGCACCCACTCGTCCCCGAGGCCGGTGTGCTGTCGGCCAAGGAGGGGGACGGGTTCTGGGCGGTCGTCCGGCACGCGGACATCCTCGAAGTGAGCCGCGCCCCCGCGGCCTTCTGTTCCGGTCGCGGCATGCTGCTCGACGACTTCCCGCCGGAGATCCTCCAGGCGACCCAGTCCTTCATCGCCATGGACGACCCGCGTCACGCTCAGTTGCGTCGGCTGGTGGTCGCCGCCTTCACGCCCCGGCGCCTGGCGGCCATCAGGGAGCAGATCGCCGCCCAGGCCCGGCAGATCGTGGACGGCCTTCTCGCCGCCGGTGACTGCGACTTCGTGGCTCAGGTGTCCCGCCGCCTGCCGGTGTGGACCATCGCCGAGATGATGGGGGTACCGGCGTCGCTCCACGACGAGCTGGCCACGGCGGCCGACGTCCCGCTGTCCGTCCACGAGGAGTCCGTGCACCGGGGCCGCGATCCGATGCGTGTGGTCGCCGAGGCCGTCGAGTTCGTCACCGGCATCGGCACCGACCTGGCCCGGGCCCGCCGCCGCCGGCCGGCCGACGACCTGATGACCAGTCTGGTGCAGACGGAGATCGACGGTGCCAGGCTGACCGACCAGGAGATCGGCGCCTTCTTCAACCTCCTGGTCACCGCGGGCTTCGACACGACGCGCAACACCATCAGCCATACGGCGCTGGCGCTCACCGCCCACCCCCGGCAACGGGAGCTGCTCCGCGCGGACTTCCCGGGGCTGGCGAAGACTGCGGTCGAGGAGTTCGTCCGCTGGTCCACCCCGGTACTGACGTTCCGGCGCACCGCCACGCGGGACGTGGAGCTGGGCGGCGCGCGCATCGCCGAAGGGGACAAGGTCGTCCTGTTCTACCTGTCGGGCAACCGGGACGAGCGGGTGTTCACCGACCCCCTCGCCTTCGACGTCCGGCGCTCACCCAACCCGCACGTGAGTTTCGGTGGCGGCGGGCCGCACCACTGTCTCGGCGCCGTCGTGGCGCGTACGCAACTGACCGAACTCTTCGGTGAACTGCTGCGCCGGGCGCCGGATTTCGAGGTGGGAGACGCCTCCTACCTGCACAGCAATTTCGTCCACGGCATCACGCGCCTGCCGTGCGCGCTGCCGCGTGGACACCGGAACCGAACTGGAGCAGAGCGTTGAGCGACACAGCAAGCCGTACGGACGAGAGCGCCGGGCCGCGGCACACCGGCGACAGCACGGTGGTCAAGCCGGGCGACCCCCGGTACGTGGACCTGATCTCCGGCACCAACCAGCGGTTCATCGGCAGCCCGGAACGCATCAGGCTGATCACCTCCACGGCCGACGCGGTGCACGCCGTCCAGGAGGCCGTGCGCGAGGGCAAGCGCATCGCGGTGCGCAGCGGAGGGCACTGCGTCGAGGACTTCGTGTGCAACCCGGACGTGGAAGTCGTGCTCGACATGACGCGGATGTCGCGCATCGAGTTCGACCACGCGCGTCAGGCATTCGCCGTGGAGAGCGGCGCGCTGCTGTTCAACGTCTACGAGCAGCTCTACCGGCGCTGGGGCGTCGTCATTCCGGGCGGCATCTGCTATTCGGTCGCCGTCGGCGGGCATGTCTGCGGTGGTGGGTACGGCATGCTGTCGCGCACCCTCGGGCTGACGGTGGACCACCTGGAGGCCGTCGAGGTGGTGTGCGTCGACGCCCAAGGCAAGGCGTACAGCGTGGTGGCGAGCCGGGACCCGGACGATCCGAACCATGATCTGTGGTGGGCCCACACCGGTGGTGGGGGCGGCAACTTCGGGCTGGTGACGCGTTACTGGTTCCGTACGCCCGGCCGTACCGGTACCGACCCGTCGCAACTGCTGGTCGCCCCGCCCGCCAAGGTCCTGTTCGGCCAGACGGCCGTCCCCTGGGACCGGCTGCCGGAGGCGGACTTCCGCCGGCTGCTCCTGAACTACGGTGCCTGGAGCGAGCAGAACAGCGCGCCGGGCTCGCCGGGCGCGGAAGTCTCCAGTGTCCTGGTGCTCAACCACCGCGCCGGCGGCCCGGTGGCACTGGTCAGCCAGATCGACGCGGAGCGGCCCGGTGCGCGGGACCGGCTGCGCGGCTTCCTCACCGCACTGGTCGAGGGCACTTCCGTCCAAGGCGATCCCACCGTCACCGAAGCCGTCCAGGAACTGACCTGGCTGCAGGCCAACCGGCACCTGGTCACCATCATCGGCAACCAGCCGATCCCCTCGGTCCGCGGCGCCACCAAGTCCGCGTACCTGCGCACCAACTACTCCACCGACCAGGCCGCCACGATGTACCGGCATCTGAACCGTCCCGACGTGCACAGCCCCGGCGCGATCGTGATGCTGATGCCCTTCGGCGGGCAGATCAACGCGGTGGCCCCGGACGCCACCGCCTCCGCGCAGCGCGACTCGGTCATCAAGATGCGGATCGAGAACTGGTGGGTGAACCCGGCGGACGACGCGTCGAACATCGGCTGGACGCGGGAGATCTTCCAGGACCTGTTCGCGGAGACCGGCGGCGTGCCCGTACCGGACTCCGCCACCGACGGCTGCTACATCAACTACGCGGACGCCGACATGACCGACCCGGAGTTCAACCGGTCCGGCATCCCCTGGCCGGCTCTCTACTACAAGGACAACTATCCGCGTCTGCGCAGGGTGAAGGGACGCTGGGACCCGCGCAACGTGTTCCGGCACCGGATGAGCGTCGAACCGCCGGCCGCGGAGAGCTGAAGTCCGTCTTCGAAGACCGTCGGGTGACGGTGCATGGCGGGGTGATGGTGCATGGCGGGGTGATACGCCGCCGTCACCTTCCTGTTCCGTCATGATCGCGAGCCTCGGTTATGCAGTTGTGCAGCCGCCTGCGCTTGTCCCGCAGGTCCGTCATCTGCTGATCGAGGCGGTCGCGTTCGGCCGCGAGCAGTGCGAGCAGTTCCGGTGGCGTGGCACCGGCGTCGGCGAACGGCAGCACCTCGCGAATGGTTCTGCTGGTCAGGCCCACGGAGTAGAGCTGCTGGATCAACCTGACCCGTTCGACGGCACCGTCCGCGTACCGGCGCTGGCCACCCGGATTCCGGGAGGAGTGGAGCAGGTCCTGCTGCTCGTAATAGCGCAACGCCCGGACGCTGACGCCCGCCTTGGCGGCGACCTCTCCGATCCGCATCCCGACCTCCTGACGCGACTCCACGTCGCGCTTGCACCTGACGTTGGCGTCAGGTTTTAGCGTAGCGGACACCGGTGACAACCACCCCGTCCGAACCCTGGAGCTCGCCTGTGACCAGCACGTCTTCGACTCACTCCACCAGACCGCACAAAACCGTCGTCGTCCTGGGCGCCACGGGGCAGCAGGGCGGAGCGGTCGCCGCGGCGCTGCGGGACGACGGCTGGGCGGTGCGCGCGGTGGTGAGGGACCCGTCCGGCCACCGGGCCCGGGCGCTGTCGGCCCTCGGCGTCGAGACCGTCCGCGGCGACCTCGGCGATCCGGACTCGCTCCGCGCGGCCTTCACCGGCGCCCACGGCGTCTTCAGCGTCCAGCCGAACTCCGGCCAGTCCGGCGCCGAGGTGACCGACGAGGACGAGATCCGCTTCGGCGCGGCGGTGGCCGAGATCGCCGAGCACCGCGGCGTCGCCCACCTCGTCTACAGTTCGGCGGTCACCGCGGGTTCGACAACGGGCGTGCACCACCTCGACACCAAGAACCGTATCGAGGCCCATGTCCGGAACCTGGGCATCGCCGGAACCATCATCCGGCCGGCCACCTTCATGGAGCTCCTGGTGACCCCCGCGACGGGGCTCGACCGGGGACAATTGTCCTTCCTGATGCGCCCGGACCAAGCCATGCAGTTCATCGCGGTGCGCGACATCGGCCGTATCGTCGCCAAGGTCTTCGGCTCCCCCGATCGCTACGCCGGTCGCACCATGGAGATCGCCGGAGACGCCCTCACCGGCAACGCCCTGGCCGAGCATCTGACCCGGGCCGCCGGCCGGAAGATCAACTACAGCCGCCTGCCGACGACACCGCTCGCACAGGACGAGATCCTTCGCAAGCTGGAAGCACTGGTGGACGACGGCAGGCTGACGGGAAACGCGGACCTCGACGCGTTGCGTGCGGAGTTTCCCTTCCTGTTGCGCTTCGACCGCTGGCTGTCAGGCCCTGGGGCGGGCCTCCTCGCCGAGGCGCTGCATGCCCCCTCACCCGCTGGTCCTTGACGACGGCCCCTGGCCGGCTCCCGCCCGCTCCGTCCCCGAGTGCCAGGCACTGGCATCCGGGGACGGAGCTTCACGCGAAGTCGGTCAACAGGGGCCGGTCGGCAGGAAGCCGGTCAGCAGGAGCCGAGGTCCTGCCAGACACCCCACTCGCCTGTGGTGCCGGGTTCTTCGCCCGTCGTCCACCACTTGGCCTTCCAGGTGTGCCCGCGGTGCGCGACCTGCTGGCCCGCGGTGTACACCGTGCCGACGGCCCAGGGTGCGGCCGTGCACTGGCCGCCGCTGCCGCCGGTGACGGTCAGGGCGTAGGTCGCCGTGTGGCTGCCGGAGGGGCCGGTGCCGGTGACGGTGATGCGGTGGGTGCCGGACGGCGTGGCGGCGGTCGTGGTGAGGGTCAGGGTGGCCGAGCCGCCCGCCGTGACGGAGTCGGGGCTGAGCGCGGCGGTGACGCCCGCGGGGGCGCCGCTGACCTTCAGGTCCACCTTCTGGGCCGCGCCGGCGGTCACCGCGGTGCGCACCGTGGTGGTGGCCGTACCACCGGCCGTCACCGATCCGGCGGCGGGTGCGGCGGTGACCGAGAAGTCGTTCTGCGGGGTGCTGGAGCCGCTGGTGAAGGGCGCGAAGATCCGGGTGAAGTCCCAGGTCTGCTGCTCGATGCCGGAGCAGTTGTCCCGGGCCGGGCCTCCGGGGCAACTGCCGTTGTCCCGTTGCAGCGCCCAGAACGACAGGGTGTTGATCTTCTTGGCCTTGGCCCAGTCGTAGACCTGCCGGGCGTTGGCCAGGGTGAAGGTCTCGGCCGGGCCGAAGTCGTCGACGCCGGGCATCTCGGTGACGCCGATCATGCTCCAGAGCTGGGCGTCGCTCTTGTCCGGGTAGAGCCGCGCGAGCTGGTCGCGCAGGCCCTGGGCGGCGGTCTCGGTGTCGCGTGCCATGTCATGGGCGGCGTTGTCGTAGTAGTCGAACGTCATCAGGTTGACCACGTCGACCCGGGCGCCGTTCTGCACCGCGTTCTTCAGCAGGGCGACGCCGTTGGCGGCGGGGCCGCGGGTGGTCGTGGGCAGGGTGTAGGAGATTTCGAGCTTCCGGCCGTTGGCCGCCGCCCAGTCCTGTACGAGTTTGATCGCCTTGTTCCGCCGGTCGATGCCCGCGGTGTTGTCCAGCGCGTCGACTTCGATGTCCATGTCGAGCCGGCTGATGTCGTAGGTCGTGACGACCTTCTGGTACGCGGCGGCGATCTGCTGGACGTCGGTGCAACTGTCGGCGATCTCGGTGCCGGTGGTGTCGGCGGTGTAGCCGCCGAACGAGGGGATGGCGTCACCACCCCTGGCCTGCAGGGTCTTGATGTCGTCGCCGAAGGTGGCCGGGGAGATCGGCATGCTGGTGCTGCCGTTCCACAGGGGCGTGCAGGAGCCCTTGGCGGCCGTCTGGATGAACGCCATCGTCAGGTGCTTGGCGCCCGACTCGGCGGACATCGCGGCGGGGCTCTGGCCGGTCCAGGATTCGAAGTAGGGGGCCAAGACCTGGGCCGGGAGGGGGGTGGCCGCCGCCGCGGTGCCGGTGCCGGTTCCGGCGAGGCCGAGCGCGGTGGCGGCGGTGACCGCGGCGGCGAGGGCCGCCCGTAAGGGGTGCTTGGGTCTCATGTCTGTTCCGTCCAGCCGAAGGGGGTGTCCAGCTCGCCCCGTGCGGTACACGGGACGGGGAAGAAAGTCCCCCCGAGAGCACGAACATGTCAATGGTCTGGACCAAACTAGGACTAGACCAATCGGCGCCGAGGGGCGGATGAACGCCCGCCGCCTCCGTGCACGGTGAGGAGTGATCATGGCCGGTGCGGACGAACCCGGTACGGCCCGGCGTGAGGTGTTCGCGCTGCTGGAGCGCGTGGACACGGTCGACGAGTTCTTCGGGCGGCTCGCCGACGACGTGCGGTGGACACTGTTCGGCAAGCACCCGCTGGCCGGGTCCTACCGGGGGCGGGAGGAGTTCGTCCCCGCCACGATCGGCAAGGTGCGGCCGCTGCTCGACGGCGGGCTGCGCTTCCGTATCCGGGGGCTGTACGGCGGCGGGGCGGTGACCGTGGCCGAGATGGACGGGGTCGCCACGGCGAAGGACGGAGTCCCGTACGACCCGTTCTACGTCTGGGTGTGCCGCTTCGAGGGCGAGACCATCGTCGAGGTGAACGCGTACATCGACTCCGCGGCGGCGGCACCTCACTCTTCCTGGGCGTCGCGGACACCGAGACGCTCAACGTGTACGCACGTCTGGAGTCGGCCGGTGAGCTGCGGGCGCGGGTCAGTGTGCTGCTGCTCCCCCTGGAGATGGGCGGCGCGGCCCGGCACCTGCCCGACCGGCTGGTCCAGTTGGAAGGGGTGTGCGCGGCAGCCGACCCGCGGCGGCTGCGCGTACTCGGCGTCAAGCTGTTCGCGGACGGTATTCCGCCGAGCCGTACGGCCTGGATGCACGAGGAGTACGAGGGCGGCGGATACGGCAGTCTCTGTCTGCACGGCCACAGCGACGCCCAGCGGGTCGAGGAGCTGAACACGATCGTGCGGTACGCGCACGCCGCGGGCCACCAGCTCGGCGTGCACATCACCGGGGACCACGGCATCGACGCGGTCGTCGAGGCATTCGAGGCGGCGCAGGCCGAGACCCCTCGCCCGGACGCCCGCCACTACGTCATCCACGGCGACTTCGCCTCGGCCCGCTCGCTCGCCACGCTCGCGCGGCACGGCTGGGGCATCAACATGAACCCCGGCGTCAAGGACGCCACCGCGGACGCGATGGACGCGATCGTGGGGCCCGAACGGTCCGCCTACCAGTGGCCCGTACGCAGCGCCGTGGCGGCCGGCATCCCGGTCACCGCCAGCTCGGACGCGCCCATCACCTACCCCGACTGGCGTCGGGGCGTGGCCTCGATGATGCTGCGGGAGGCGACGGCGAGCGGGCGGCAGAGCGGCCCCGAGCAGTGCGTGGACCTGGAGACCGCGGTCCGCGCGTACACCTCGAACGCCGCGTGGCAGGACTTCGCGGAAAACTGGAAGGGCTCGCTGGAGCCCGGCAAGGTGGCGGACATCTGCGTCGTGGACGGTGATCTCGCGCACGCGGATCCGCACGACATCGCGGCGATGCCGGTGGCGATGACGGTTTTCGACGGGGAGATCGTCCATGACATCCGGTGATTCCGTGCGACCGGCCGGCCGGTCGACCTCGCAGCCGTACTCCCAGTCAACCACTCAACCGATCTCTCATCCGACCTCTCAACCAACCTCTGAGCCGACCGCCCTGCCGCCCACCCGGCGGTCCGCCCAACGGTTCGCCCGGCGGCTCACCGGGACACTGTCCGCGCGCTTCGCCCGCTGGGCCGTCGCCCTCTCGCCACGGCGGAAATGGGCGCTGTTCGGCTGCTGGTTCGCGCTCGACGCCGTACTGGCGCTGGCACCTCCGGTGTACTGGGCCGCGGGCGATCCACGGTTCCAGGGCGGACCCGGTATTCCGCTGTCCGTCTGCTACTTCCTCGCTCTCGGCGCGCACATCTCGGCAGGCGTCGTCGCCCTGTACGGCGTCGAGTCGGCCCGCGGCGAGATCGACTGACACCTCCTCGGTACGGAGAGGGGCTCGCCCCAGTGAATGTGTTCCTCGGCTACGGCATGGTGGTGCTCTTCTTCTGCGGGGTGCTCTGCACGCTGTACATCCACCACAGGCGCGACGCCGACTTCACCGACTACGCCGTCGGCGGCCGCAGCTTCGGCAGCGGCTACCAGACCATGTCGGTCCTCAACACCTGGTTCCCCGGCTCGGTCTTCATCGCCGACGCGGGCATGGCGGCGGGCAGCGGGGTGATCGGCTTCCACCTGCTGGTCTACGGCCTGTTCGCCTACCTGCTGATGTATCTGATGTCCCGGCGGGTGTGGATGTGGGGCGAGCGGCACGGGCTGCGCACCCAGTCCGACCTGTTCGGCCTGCGCTACGGCGGAACGGCGTCGCGCACCGTGCCCGCGCTGATCCAGGTCCTGGTCAACTTCCCGATGACCGTGCTCGGGATGCAGGCCATGGGGCTGATCTTCTACTACATCTCGTTCGGCCACCTCAGCTACTCCCAGTCGGTGCTCGCGGGCGTGCTGGTCCTGGTGGCCCGCCAGTTCTGGACGGTGCGCATGGGCATGCGCGGTGTGGTCGTCACGGACTTCTACCAGGGCATGATCGCGTACGTCTTCGGGTCGGTCCTGCTGGTGGGGCTGATCGTCTACCTGGCCGTGAACGGTCACGGGTTCGCGCGGCTGCCCCTGGAGCGGCTGACGCTGCCGGCCGGCGGCGACAGCGGCGGCCTGTATCTCTTCGCGCTGACCTTCACCGGGTCGGTGGGAGGCTGGTGTCTGTCGGGGATGTTCGTCCGGCTCTTCACCGCGGACGGGGTACGGAGCGTCAAACGCTCCGCCGTGTTCGTGATGCCGGCCTCGCTCGTCTTCGCCGGGCTGCTGCTGACCGCCGCCCTGCTGTCCGGGACGCTGCCCGGTGTCTCCGACAACCCCGACCGCGCCCTGTTCACCCTGGCCCGGCACATCGGCGGCCCATGGGTCATCATCGCGATCGCGCTGTGCGTCCTGGCCGCGCAGATCGGCATGGCCGACGGGGTGCTCCAGTCCGTGGGCACCCTCATCTCCAACGACCTGGTGGCCGTGTACCGGCCGATGAACGACAAGGGTCGGCTGCTGGCGGCGAAGATCTCCATCGCCGTCTACACGGTGGCCTCCGCGCTGGTCGCCAATCTCGGGCTCAGCAACCTCATCACGCTGTCGATCATGGCGTA
Organism: Streptomyces chrestomyceticus JCM 4735; assembly: GCF_003865135.1. NCBI lineage: Bacteria > Bacillati > Actinomycetota > Actinomycetes > Kitasatosporales > Streptomycetaceae > Streptomyces > Streptomyces chrestomyceticus. Next base: position 331,929 of record NZ_BHZC01000001.1, read on the forward strand.
CCAGGGCGTGGTGCAGCTCGCCGTCCCGCAGTTCCTCGGCCTCTTCTGGAAGCGCGGCAACCGGACGGGCACGGTCGCCGGAACCGTGGCCGGCTTCGTCACCGCCGCCGGGCTCTCCGCGGTCTACCCCACCTTCATCCCCTGGCTGAACGGCCTGACCTCGGGGATCGTGGGCCTGGCCGTCAACCTCGCGGTGTACGTCGCGTGTGCGTACCTGCTCCCGCAGAGTACGGCGGAGAGGCGGCGGGTCGGGGAGCTGTTCACCGCCACGGCCGTGCCCGGCACGCGGGCCGCACCCAGCAGGACCGCGGCCCCGCCGCCCGGGCCGGCGCAGGCGTGACCGGGGTCAGTTCCGGGGCGGCGGCAGCAGATCAGCGTGCCGGACGGTGTATCCGCCCTTGGTGACGGGGGCGTACGGGGCCGGTGCCATACAGGTGCCCACCTCGGCCTCCGGCGGTGCGGCGGTGCCGCCCGGCAGCAGGTTCACCATCTCCCAGGAGAATCCCACCCGGTCGTCGGAGCGGCCCTGGCCCGCGCCGCCGTCCTGGACGCTGAACCCCAGCCGCTTGCCCGCCCAGGGCGGCCCTCCGGCGCCGACCTTGGTGATGACGGCGGTCAGCGTGGCGGTGTGCGGGCCGGTGACCAGGCAGTCCACCCGGCCTTCCGAGGTGTAGGTGGTGTCCCGCTCGGCCGAGTAGTGGGAGATCTTCACCGTGCCGCGGGCATCGGTGGGCAGGCCGGTCGGAATTCCGGGGAGCGGCTTGCTGTAGGGCGCGGCATGCGCGTCGAAGCTGAACGAGCGGATGTCGTCGTCCTTGACGTACGGCAGCGTGAACTCCGCGCTGCCGGTCACACTCGCGTACACGGGTCTCGCCTGCCGACTGCCGATGTTGGCACCGGCCGACGTGGCACACGCCGTACTCAGTGTGCTCATCGTGGCGAGGACCGTCAGAGAGACGGCCACCTTACGGCGGATGACAGAACGCATGTGATGCTCCGGTGTCGAAGGGGACGTGGGCCGCGCGGGCCGCATCATCGTCGCCGATCGGCGGCCGTCTCCCCATCCACCTGGAGTCGCCACTGCCGTGCACCCGTTTCCCCCGCCCGACGCCACGCCGTCGTCCTCAGGTCGCACGCCGGTGACGGCCGGGCCACCGGGTCTAGGACCGGCGAGGGGGCCGGATGCCGCGGTACTCCCAGTCACCGCCGAAGGCCGTGGACAAGACCTCCTCGGAGGCTGTCGGCTGCGCTCCGCAGTCGTCCCGGACGGGTGTCGGGCCCGCCACGATGTGGTTGGTCAGCCGCCCCAGGCCCTCCGCCTCGACCTCCACCACGTCGCCCGGCCGGACGGGGCGTGAATGCGCGGGCGTGCCCGTGAGGAGGACGTCGCCGGGGGCGAGGGTGATGGTCCGGGCGATGTCGGCGACGAGGTAGTGCATGTCCCACGTCATCTCGTCGGTGGAACCGTCCTGCGCCGGCTCGCCGTTGACGTACGTCCGCAGGTACTTGCCGCGGAAGTCCCACCCGGTCACCAGCCCGGGGCCCAGTGGGCAGAGCGTGTCGGAGCCCTTGACGCGGAGCATCGAGCCGGCGTCGGTGTCGCGGAAGTCGTGCAGGCCGTAGTCGTTGGCGACGGTGTATCCGGCGATGTAGTGGCCGGCGTCGTCCGGTGCGACGTTGCGGCACACGCGGCCGATGACGAGCGCGATCTCGCCCTCGTAGTTGAGGTACTGGCAGCCCTCGGGGCGCACCACCGCTCCCCCGTGCGCGTTGAGTGCGGAGACGGGCTTGTGGAAGTACGTGGGCGCGGGCGGCAGTGATGTCTGGAATTCCTCGACCCTGCTGCGGTGGTTGAGGTGCACGGCGATCACCTTCGAGGGCTGTACGGGCGGCAGGTGCCGGGCGGTGGCCGCCGGCACGCGGCGGCCGTCGCCTGCGATGAGGGCTTCGCCCTCCCGTACGACGTGGACGACGGCGCCGTCGAGCAGGATGCGGCGGTATTCGCGGGTTCCGTCCTGACTGGGGGTGCGTGTTGTGTTCATGGGGCCTCCGTTTCCGGGCACGGGGTGCCCCTGTTGGTGCGTCGCGGGGTGCGGGGGTGTGGTGGCCTGTCGCGCCGTCCCCCACGCCCATGCAGGGCACGGCGAAGCGTCCTTACGCCGTCCAGCCGTCTGCCGGGCGGTCGAACCACAGGTGGATCTGTCCCGTTCCGATCGAGTTCTCGTACGCGCTGTAGGCGCGCGCGGGCGCGGTCAGGCGGTCCTCGCCCAGGGCGCCCGCCAGCATCAGGTAGTGCCCGAAGCCCGCTTCGGGGCGGTGGGCGGCGAACTCGGGCATGGTGCGCAGCACGCGCGCGTGGTCGCCGCGCAGGAGCCAGGCGATCCGCTGCTCGTCGGCGGCCCGCGCCTCGGGGGTACGGAGGTGGGCCGGGTCGCTCGCCTCGTGGTCGCGCAGTTCGCGCAGCGGCCAGAACGTGTGGGACAGCGCGCCGGAGGCGATCAGCAGCACCTTGCGGTCCGGCAGTGCGGCGATGCCGTCGGCGAGCGCGCGGCCGAACCGGAGGTGGTCCTCGTCGTCTCCGGTCTGGCACACCCCGACGGAGAGCCACCGCTTGTCGGGCAGCCCCTGGCCCAGGTAGGTCCAGAGGTTGACGGTGGCGTAGTGAATGGGCAGGCACAGGTCGTCGATCGGGGTGATCCAGGTGCCGTGCTTGCCGGCGAACGCGGCGGCGGAGCGGGCGAGTTCGGGGTCGCCGGGGAAGTCGTAGGGCATCCGGCACATACCGCGCGGCAGTTCGTCGGAGGTGTAAAGCCCGGCCCTCCGGTCCTGCGCGGCGACGACGAATTCGACGGTGGTCGCCCAGTGCGAGTCCAGGACGACGACCGTGTCGTAGTCGAGCGTCTCGAAGACGTCCCGGCGCAGCCTGCGCAGCCCCGGTACGAGGCTGACCTCCCGTCCCCCGTTCAGCTCCCGCCGGCCCGCTTCGGGCAGGACGATGGTGGGGACGTGGGCGAGCAGACCGGCGCCGACAATCTCACCCATGCCGCTGCCACCCCTTCGGTGCCGTGACGGTGTTCTTGAGGTCGCAGTAGAAGTCGAAGCTCCAGTCGCCGCCCTCCCGCCCCATGCCGGACGCGCGGGAGCCGCCGAAGGGCGCGGCGAGGTCGCGGACGAAGAAGCAGTTGATCCAGACCGTTCCGGCGACGAGCCGCGCGCCGACACGGGCGGCGCGCTCGCGGTCCCCGGTGGCGAGGGTGGCGGCCAGCCCGTAGCGGGTGTCGTTGGCCAGGGCCACGGCCTCGTCCTCGGTGCTGAAGCTCTGGAGGGTGAGCACGGGGCCGAAGACCTCCTCCTGGACGATCTCCGAGTCCTGCGCGACGTCGGTCAGCAGCGTGGGCCGGTAGTACGTGCCGCCGGTCCGCTCGTTCAGTTCGGTGTGCGGGCCGCCGCCTAGGAGCGCGGTGGCGCCGTCCGCCAGCGCGCGCCGTACGAAGCCGTCGACCCGCTCCAGGTGCTGGGGGTGGATGGTGGGGCCGATGCCGGTGGAATCCTCACGCGGGTCGCCCTGGACGAGGGCGCTGGCGTGGTTCAGGAGGCGCTCCAGGAAGGCGTCCCGTACGGAGTTCTCGACGAGCAGCCGGGTCGCGGCCAGGCAGACCTGGCCCGCGTTGTCGTACTGCTCGACGGCCAGGTCGGTGGCCAGGTCGAGGTCGGCGTCCGCGAAGACCAACAGGGGAGACTTGCCGCCGAGTTCGAAGCTGGTGGGCACCAGGTTCGCGGCGGCGGCACGGGCGATCCGCCGCGCCGTGGGCACGGAGCCCGTGAAGCTGATGCGGCGCACGCCCGCGTCGGACACGAGGGGCGCGCCGGCCTCGTCGCCGTACCCCTGGAGGACGTTGAGGACTCCCGGGGGCAGCCCGGCCTCGGCGGCGATGTCCGCGAGGAGCGAGGCGGTGAGCGGGGTCCATTCGGCGGGTTTGAGGATCACCGGGTCGCCGGCGGCCAGCGCGGGGCCGATCTTCCAGGTGGCCAGCATCAGCGGCGCGTTCCACGGTGTGACGAGTGCGGCGGGGCCGGCCGGGTCCCAGGTCACGTGGTTGGTGTGGCCACGGGTGGCGAAGTCGTCGTGGCCGAGGGCGAGCAGGCGGTCGGCGAAGAAGCGGAGGTTGTGCGCCGCGCGGGGCACCACGCCACGCCGGTGGGAGCGCAGCAGCGCGCCGTTGTCCGCCGTCTCGACGGCGGCGAGGTCTTCGAGGCGCGCCTCGATGCCGTCCGCGACGGCGTGCAGCAGCCGGGCGCGCTCCCGGCGCGGCGTCGCGGCCCAGCCGGGGAAGGCGGCGCGGGCGGCGGCGACGGCGGCCCGGGCCTCTTCGGCGCCGCCCCGCGCGATCTCGGCGAGCGGTGTCCCGTCGATGGGTGAGCGGTCGGTGAAGGTGACGGTGGAGGCGCGGCGTTCGCCACCGATCCAGTGGCGGGTGTCGACGGGGACTCCGGCGACCGTGGCGGTGAAACCGGCGGTCAGGGAGCCCGGTGCGGGCGCGGGGAGAGCCATCACAGCCTCCAATTCGTTTGAGGCCAAACAAAATAGGCGGCCTCGCTCCAGGCGGTCAACCCCTTCCCCGGCGGCCCCTCGCGGCTATCATTTGATCCCAAACGTCATGCCGGAGAGTGGTACCGGAAGAGACGGGAGAGACGCGCGTGACACTCATGCCGGACAGCGCCACCAGCCACCGCACCTGGCTGCGCCGGGCGGACCGGTGGGAGCCGCCCGCCCGCCTCCGCATCGCGGGCACGGACGAGGACGGTTCGGGCCCCCTTCGGCGGCTACAAGCAGTCGGGCAACGGGCGCGACAAGTCCGTACACGCGCTGGAGAAGTACACCGAACTCAAGACGACCTGGATCCAGTGGTGAACGTGGTGAGCACCCCGCGCAACGGCGCCCGTCCCCTCATCGCCCTCCCCCAGCGTTTCTCCGCCTCGGCCTCGGCGCTGCGGTACGGCGCCGTGGTGACGGCGCGGGCGCTGTCGGAAGCCGTACTGCGTTCGGGCGGCGAGCCGTTCATGCTGCACCCGGGCCCGCCGGAGGAGGCGGGCGAGCGGCTGGCCCGCTGCGGCGACGTGGCACCGTACCTCTACGGCGCCGAGGTCCACGACAGGGTCTACGACGTCGACGCGGAGCAGGACGCGTTCGATCTCGCGGTGGCGCGGTACGCGCTGGCGAGCGAGCTGCCGCTGCTGGCTGTCTGCCGCGGACTCCAGGTCGTCAACGTCGCCCTCGGCGGAACGTTGCGCCAGGACATGGGCGGCCGGGGGTACGACCACCGGCACCGGGTTCACCGTGTCGCGCTCGCGGCGGGTTCGACGGTCGCGAGGGCGATGGCGAGGGCGACTTCGGTGTCTGTGGCCGTACCCGTACCCGTGACTGTGTCCAAGGCTGGGGAAGCGGCGAGGGAAGCCGTCAACGTGGAGGTGTCGTGCTATCACCACCAGTGCACGGACCGGCTGGGCGAAGGGCTCGCCGTCATCGGGCGGGCCGCGGACGGCACCGTGGAAGCCCTCGAACTCCCGGGCCGCCGCGAGTGGTTCGCGGCAGTGCAGTGGCACCCCGAGGACACGGCGGCCATCGATCCTGCCCAGCAGGGCCTGTTCGACGCGTTGACCGAGGCGTGCGGGAGGCGGTTCTCCTGAGGGGCGGCTCAGCTCCGGGAGGGGCGGCGTCCGCTGCGTCGCGGGCGGGGGTCGGCCCCGTCGAGGAGGGCGAGCCGCCGCTCCTCCCCGTTCTCCTCCGTCTGCACCACGATCTTCCGCAGCAGGTCGGCCAGCGTCTTGCACTCCTCGTCGGTCAGCCGCTCGGAGACGAAGACCTCCTCCGCGTTGAAGGCGGGAAACACCTCGGCCATCAGCCGCTCGCCCTGGTCCGTCAGCCGCAGCAGCACCAGGCGCCCGTCGGAGGGGTGACTGTTGCGTTCGAGGAGGCCCCGGCTCTGGAGGGTGCGGCACACCCCCGTCAAGGTGCCCTTGGAGATGCCGGCCTCCGCCGCCACGTGGCGGGTCTCCGTCTCGCCCCAGATCCACACGACCCACAGCACGACGAACGAGGTCCAGGACAGTTCGGCGCCCCGCAGCACGGAGTTCTCGAAGTGCTGTCGCACGGCCGCGGCGGCACGGTAGATGTTCGCCACTGCGACCATCTGTACGTGCCGGATCGGTGTGTCGCCCAGCTTGGCCTGTACGGCCTTCTCGGTCTCCCGGATGGAACGGTGCTCCGTCACGTCGTGTTCTCCCGTGTCTCTCGCCCTCGCCGGCAATCCCCTGCCGGGTTCCGTGCGCCCCCGTAAGACCGTTGCCGTTCGCGATCCTTACGGACTCAAACGATAACCCGCGCCGTACCGGCCCATCCGCTCTCCTCCGGAAGCATTTTTCCGGAAGCACCGCCCGCCACGGCAGCCGGAAGCACTTTCACGGCGGCCCGCCGGGGTCCCTGGGCCGGCTTTCTCCGCCGTGCCCAGCACACCGTCGCACCGCCCTCAGCGAAAGGGAGTTCCGCATGACCCGGCCCGATGAGCCAGACCAGAACGATCAGCGCGATAAGCCCGGCAAGGCCGATCAGTCCGGTCAGCCCGACCGGCCCTCCCCCGGCGCCCGCCCCGTCCTGCTCGTGGCCGGAGCGAGCAGCGGGATCGGTGCCGCCGTCGCCGCGCGCGGGGCGGACGGAGGGGCGCGCGTCGCCGTGTGCGCCCGGCGCGCCGGTGCGCTGCGCGAGGTCGCGGAGGCGTGCGGCGCGATGCCCTACGTGGCCGACGTGACCGTACGCGGTGAGGTCGACGACCTGGTCGCGGCCGTGGTGCGGGACCACGGCCGGCTGGACGGCGTGGTCGCCAATGCCGGAACCATCCGCCCCGGCGGCCTGCTCGAACTCAGCGACGAGGACTGGGACGCCACGCTGCGCACCAACCTCACCTCCGTCTTCCTGCTCGCCCGCGCGGCCCTTCCGCACCTGGCGGCCACGCGGGGCGCGTTCGTCACCGTGGGCTCCGTCGCCGGACTGCGCGCCGCCGCGGGCGCGAGTGCGTATGCCGCGTCCAAGGCGGGAGCCGGCATGCTGACGAGCGTCATCGCCGCGGAGTTCGGGCCGTACGGAGTACGTGCCAACACGGTCTGCCCCGGCTGGACGCGCACGGAGATGGCCGACGAGGAGATGCGGGAGTTCGGCGGCGGGCTTTCCTTGGACGCGGCGTACGCGCGGGCCACGGCGCTGGTGCCGCAGCGGCGCGCGGCGGCGGCCGAGGAGGTCGCGGACGCCGTGCTGTGGCTTCTCGGGCCGCGGTCGTCGTACGTCAACGGGGCGACGCTGACCGTGGACGGCGGCCTGACCTCGGTCGACGCGGGGCGGGTGCCGTTCGACTTCACCGTGCTTCCGCGGTGACCCCGTACCGCTGACAGGCACCGGCCGACGCGCCCGCGCTCCGCTCCAGCACCGTCCCCCCGTTCCAGCACACCCCCACCTGCCGGTAGTACGCCCCGATCGGCTCCGCGACGGCGAGGGCCGCCAGTTCCTCCGTGGGCGACTCGAACAGGTCCAGCTCCGCGTCCGCCGCCCACGCCTGGCCCGCCTCGAAGGAAGCGGCTCCGCTCTCGACCAGCTCGTCCAGCGCGAGTCCCGTCCCGTCGACCGAGGGCAGTACACGGTGGTGGGCCATCGGGTGGCCGTTCACGAAGCCGCCCGTCGCCGACGGTTCGCGCAGCGTGGCGACCACCTGTGCCAGCCGCCGGTCCCCCGCGGCGAGCGTCGCGCCGAAGACGGCGCCGGGCTCGATGCGGGGTGCGGGCCCGTACGGATGGGGCCTGGTCAGGTGGATGGAGCCGAGCTTCTTCGGGTAGCCCTGGTGGATCCCTCGGGCGACGGCGAAGTCCTTGTCGACCCAGATGTAGACGCAGCGCGAGTACGTACGGCCGCGGTAGCCGCAGCGGACGACCGCGAAGCACTCCTTGTACTGGCTGCGCACCGGGTCGAGCAGCTCCTCCTTCCCGGCGCCGCAGGACTGCCAGTCCGCCCAGATCAGCGCGACGGCACCCGGGTCCTCGGCGGCGGGGGCGAGTGGCTCGGGGAGGAGTTCGCGTACCCGGGCGGGGTCGGTGCGGTACTCGACGGTGAGCAGGTCGCCGGAGTAGTACCAGGGTGGGGGCGGGATCAGCGAGGCCCGGCCCGTGGCGGTCCTGGGCGGGAAGAAACCTCGGACGGCCGGGGCGGCGGGCACGTCGGACTCGGTGGGCACAGCGGACTCGGTGGGCTCGGTGGGCACAGCGGACTCCTCGGGTTTCCCGCTCGGCGTACCGGCTAGTCGTTTGGGCCCGTACGATATGCCGTCACCGCCGGATTGTCACGGGCGGGCCGGCCGCGCCGCCGATCCGCCACACCCTCTTGCGCGCCCCCCACCCTCTCCATATTGTTCGACCCCAAACGACATCCCGAGTGGGCCCGCGCACAGTCCCCGCAGGAAGGCTGGACAGGGTGAGCGAACAGAGCCCGGCACACAGCGACCAGGCCCGGCAGGCCGTCGCGGCACTGCGCGCACAGGACATCGACGTGGTGCGCGTCGTCTACCCCGATCTGCTCGGCGCCGACCGCGCCCGCGACATCCTCGTCAGCCACCTGCCGGCCGCCACGCGCCACGGCCTGGCGTTCTGCCGCGCGGTCTACCACACCAGCCCCCAGAGCGACACCGTTCCCATGCCGGGGGGCCTGTCGGCCGGGATGCCGGACATCTCGGTCCGGCCGGACCTGGACACCCTGCACCGGCTCCCCTGGGAGCCCGGCGTCGCCTGGTGTCTGGGTGAGGCGCTGGACCCGGCGACCGGGCGCCCGGCCACCGAATCCCCGCGCGACCTGCTGCGCCGCGTCCTCGACCGGATCGGCGCGGAACTGCACCCGGTGGTCGGCCCCGAGTTGGAGTACTACCTGTGCGAACGGGACGAAAGCGCCGTCACCGGCTGGTCGCCGTACGGGCGGGCGCCGGGCAACGTCTACAGCGCGGGGCTGCGTGGCGACCCCGACGGCCATCTCCTGCGCACGCTGCGGCACTTGAAGGACCTGGAGATCGGCGCGACGGCCGGGAACCGCGAGTTCGGCAGCGGTCAGTTCGAGATCAACCTCGATCATTCGGCGGCACTCGACGCCGCCGACCGCGCGTTCCGTTTCAAGGCGGCCGTCAAAGAGATCGCCCGCACCGAGGGACGACTCGCCACCTTCATGGCCAGGCCCTTCAACGAAGAGGGCGGCTCCGGCTTCCACCTGCACCTGTCGATGGTCGACCCGGACGGACGCAATGTCTTCGAAGGCCGTGACGAGGGTGACCCGCACGGCCTGTCCGCCGCCGCGCGGCACGCGACCGCCGGTGTCCTCGCCCACGCGCCCGCGCTCACCGCGCTGCTCAACCCGACCGTCAACTCCTACAAGCGGTTCGGCCCGGACAGCCTCGCCCCGTGGCTGATCGACTGGGGACTGGACAACCGCAGCGCCATGGTGCGCATACCGCCCGAGCGCGGCGACGGCACCCGCCTGGAACTGCGCCTCGGTGACGCCACGGCCAATCCCTATCTCGCCGTCGCGGGCGCGATCGCCGCCGTAGGACTCGGCCTGCGGGAAAAACGCGAGCCGCCCGAGCCGCTGGAAGGCTACGGCTACCGGGAGAACACCGCGGCGCGGCTGCCGCGCACGCTCACCGAGGCGCTGGACGCGCTGGAGGGCGACACGGAATTGACGGACATGCTGGGAGCCGATTTCACCCATTCCTTCCTCACGTACAAACGCAATGAAATCGAGCGGTTCCAGCAGTACGTCACGGACTGGGAGTTCAAGGAGTACGCCTTTCTCCTGTGACGGATCGCGTGACGGATTCCGCCTGCACCGGATTCCCTGTGCCACCCTCCTCGCCTTCTTCGCAAGGACGGCCCCATGACCACCGCTTCCACCACTTCCCGCGCACCCGAACCCCTGCCCCTCGACGCGGTCGACCTCACCGACCACGACAATTTCACCGACGGCGAGCTGTGCTGGCGGATGCTCGACACGCTGCGCCGCGAGGACCCCGTCCACTGGCAGCCGGAGGCCGCGCCCGGAAGCGGCTTCTGGGCCGTCACCCGGCACGCCGACATCGTGCGCGCCGGCCGCGACCCCGACACCTTCACCTCCACCCGGTTCACCAACCTCGAAGAGGTCGACGAGCGGCACCGCGAGACCCGCCGCTCCCTCCTGGAGACCGACGGACCACGCCACCGGGCCATGCGCAGACTGTTGCAGCGGCAGTTCACTCCGCGTGCCGTCGCCACGTACGAGGTCTTCCTCCGCGGGCTGACCGCGCGCACCCTCGACGCGGCGCTCGCCAAGGGCCGCTTCGACTTCGTCCAGGAGGTCGCGGCCGACTTCCCGATCAACGTCCTCGCCCGCATGCTCGGCGTCCCCGGGCACGACACCCGGCGGCTGATCGACTGGGGCAACCGCATCATCGGCAACACCGACCCGGACTACGCGGACGTCCTGCTCGGCACCGCGGAGAGCGAGCGCTACCGCGACCTGCCCTTCCGCAGCCCCGCGGCGCTGGAGGTCTTCGCGTACGGGCGGGAGCTGGCGGCGCGGCGCCGGGGCGCCGACGGCGACGACCTGGTGAGCCGGCTCGTCAACGGGACGCCGTCCGACGGGGTGCCGCTGTCGGCGCGGGACTTCGACAACTACTTCCTGCTGCTGGTCGTCGCGGGCAACGAGACCACCCGGCACGCCATCTCGCACACCATGCTCGCCCTGATCAACCACCCGGAACAGCGCGAGAAACTGCGCCGCGACCCGTCCTTGATGCCGGGCGCCGTCGAAGAGTTCCTGCGCTGGTCCTCCCCCGTCCACCACTTCCGGCGCACCGCCACCCGCGACACCGAGCTGGGCGGCCGGCGGATCGCGGAGGGGGACAAGGTCGTCCTCTGGTTCGCCTCGGGCAACCGCGACGAGACGGTCTTCGACGACCCGTACCGCTTCGACGTCACCCGCACCGCCAACGATCACCTCACCTTCGGCAAGGGCGGACCGCACTTCTGTCTGGGCAGTTCGCTGGCCCGGCTGGAGCTGCGCGTCATGTTCGAAGAGCTGCTCCCCCGCCTGTCCGACGTCCGTCTCACCGCCCAGCCCCGGTACGTCCGCTCCAACTTCGTCAACGGCCTCAAGACCCTGCCGGTCGAGATCACCTTGGCGTAGGAGCCGGTGGCGTCATCGCGTACTGCCGGAGCACGCTCCGCGGGACGACGGGCGGGAATCAGGAAAACCGTGCCGTGCCCCCGCCGCGATCGACAGGATGAGGGCATGGGTCATGAGAACGTGGGTCGGAGCCGGATGTGGCCGATCGTGGTGCGGCATCCGGAGGATCCGGTGGAAGCGGTCATGGAGGCCGACGCGCTCGACGCCAAGCTGCAGACCGCGGCGATACTGGTGCGGGGCCCGCTGTTCGGGGTGGCCGCGCAGGACGCCGGGCAGGCACCGCGGTGGCGGGTGGTGGTCGCGGTGGACGCCGGCTGCCCGCAGCAGGCCCGGGACAGCCTCAACTCGTTGCTGTGGCGCCGCGCGAAGGACGAGGCCCAGGACCGGGAGGAGCGATGCGCCCTGCTGGCGGCGGTCGCCCGGCTGGAGAGCGAACGCGTCGACGAACTCACCGTGCTCACGACCCGCTACCGGATCGTCCGTGCGGAGGAGTACGCGGGGACGGGGCCGGACGGCATCGAACAGCCCCGCCCGACCGACCCCGAACCCACCGTGCCCGACTGGAGCCGCAGCGCCAGGGATCCGATCGACAACGGCCTGCTGCTCGACCCCGAGGCGCCGGTCACGCCCACCCAGGCCGCGGAACGCCTGATGCTGCGCGGCCTGGCGTACAGCGGCGTCCGGTTCCCCGAGGACGTGCGCGCCGACTCCCGTAAGGCGCTGGAGACCCATCCCGACGTGATGCTGCTGCCCACGGCCTTCAGGGTCGTGGAGCGCAACGACCCCGGGTGGGAATCGAGCAGCGGCCTGCACGCCAGTGCGCACGCGGCCCGCAGGTCGCTGGACTTCGCCCTGACGTGGTTGCAGCCGCGCCTGAAGGGGCTCATCCCCTGGGAGGCCGACAACATGACCACCGACGCCCGGACGGTGACCGCCGAGGGCACCGACCCTGCCGCCGCAGAGCTGGCCGAGTACGTCCGGGCCGCCGACCGGCTCCGGTCCGAACGGGTCAACCAGGTCGAGGCCCGGGGCACCGTCCACCGGATCTGCCGTGCCCGCCGGCTGCTGCGCTGGGGCCCGGACGGGCCGGAAGCGGCACGCCCGTCGGACGCCAACAGTCATCCTCCGGAGCGGATGCACCCCCGTATCGATGAGGACGGCAACATCCATCACGAACAGGAGAACGACGCCCCGTGAAGGCCGGCCGTCCGGGACGCGCACCGCACTTGGCCGTCCCGGACGGCCGGCTCCGACAGCACCCGGCCGCGTCAAACGGCTGGCCTCACAAGAGCTGCGTCGGGCCGACGGCGGCTACCCCCACGTCCGGGCCTTCATCAGAAGATGGCCGTGGAGCAGGGACAGGTCGGGGTGGCACAGGCTGCCGTCCCGGGTGGCGAGGTAGAAGGTGTTGATGGGCGGGATCTCGGGCTCCAGCAGTTTGACGACCTCGCCCTGCCGGAGGGCGTCGGCCGCCAGGTAGGTGGGCAGCACGGAGATCCCGGCGGAGGACTTGACGGCGGCCAGCACGCCTCGCAGGTCCGGGATGACGACGGAGGGGGCCGAGGTGGGGCGTATCCCGAAGACGGTGAGCCAGTAACGGCGGATGATCGGGAGCGACTCGGCGTAAGCGATCAGCGGATACTTGTCGAGGACGGCTGCCGGCCCTTCCTTCATGATCTGCCCGGCCGGGACACCGTCGGCCAGTTCGGGTGAGGCGAGCATCGCGAACTCCTCGTCGACCAGCGTCACGGCGCTGATCCCGCGCAGCCGGGGCCGCACGGTCGACAGGACGAGGTCGTAGTCACCGCTCGTCAGACGGTCCAGGAGGTCGTCGGCGAGACCGAAGCGGAAGTTGATCCGCAGGCCGTCGGCGATGAGATCGCTGACCGCCGCCACGACCCGGGAGGTGATCAGCTCCGCCGGCCCGCCGACGCACAGCGGACGGCTGTCGGAGCTGCCGCCGAAGTGCCGCTCGACCACGCCCCCGAGGGCGTCGACCGGACCCTGCACGTCGCGGATGAGCAGATCGGCGGCGCAGGTCGGGACGACACCCTGGGGAACGCGTTCGAAGAGCACCTTGCCGAACGTACGCTCAAGATTGCGGACCTGGTGCGTGACGGTCGGCTGCGAAAGCTCCAGGCTCTGTGCCGCCTTGGTGAAGGAACCCAGACGGTAGACGGTCACGAACGTCCTGAGCCAGCTCAGTTGCACGACCATGCTCGGCGCCCCCCGCGCTTGCCCTGCTGATGCCTTCGTCCCCCGGAGCGGACTCGGCGGATGACTGGTACGGCCTTGCTGCGTGGTGATACATGGTGCGCGAGGACGCCGGGCTGGGCGTTGGGGGGCTGGCCGGGAGCCTCGCAGCTATGGTGCGGCACACAGGGGCGGCCGCGTCGGCGGCGGACGGGAAGTCGGTGCACCGGGCGACGAATATACGCCTACGGGACTACCTCCGCGTGCCCGGAAGCACGAGAAGCGGTCATCCCCGTACGGGCCCCTGTGACGACGGTGCGGGCGGACACCGAGGTCAGGCGGAGCCGGCCGCCAACTGCTCCAGTACCAGCTCGGCGACCCGTACGGCCGAGGCCGGGTTCTGGCCGGTGACGAGCCGCTGGTCGGCGACGGCGTGTGCGGCGAAGTTCGCGGCTTTGGTGATCTTCGCGCCGCGTTCGGCGAGCTTGCTCTCCAGCAGGTAGGGCACCACTTCGGTCAGCCCGGCGGCGGCCTCCTCCTCGTTGGTGAAGGCCGAGACCTGCTTGCCGTCCACCAGGTACGCACCGTCACCGAGCCGGACATTGACCAGCCCGGCCGGGCCGTGGCAGACCGCGGCGACGACACCGCCCTGCTCGTAGATCCCCGCGGCCAGCTCGGCCAGCGCCTCCGACTCGGCCAGGTCCCACATGGCGCCGTGCCCGCCCGCGTAGAAGATGACGTCGTAATCGGCGGCCGTCAGGTCACCGGGAGCGGCGGTGGTGGACAGGGCGGTCTCGATGTGCGGGTCGGCGAGGAAGTCGGCCTGCACCTGGTCCCCGGGGTCGAAACCGTCCTGCGGCGGCGCACCGCCCTGTACGGACACGAAGTCGAGGTCGTACCCCGCCTTGCGGAAAACGGCGGCGGGGTGGGCCACTTCGGGGAGGTAGAAACCGGTCTTCCGGCCGGTGTCGCCGAGGACGCCATGGCTGGTGAGTGCGAACAGGACCTTCTTGGTCATGACATTTTCTCCGGTTGATCGAGAGGTTAAGGATGAGCCGTCGGACGCGTCCGGCCCCCAACCGTTCGAATGTAGGCATCGGGGTGAGCTGGTCGCCAATAGCGCGACTCATGCCCCCCATAGAGATGTGAATGAGGTGGGAATTCTCCGGGATGTCCAGCCCTTGGGGCTTTGGACTTCGGGTGTCGGCGAGAACACCGGCGGATACAGGTGGCTGATTAAGGTCATCGCTCAGGGTGTTTCAGGAGCAATTCGGCCAGGCGGTCCCCGAGCCCGGCGGACGACTGCGGATTCTGACCGGTGACCAGTCGCCCGTCGACCACCACGTGCGGCGACCGGTCGGGAGCGGCGGAGAAGCTCGCGCCGGCCTCCTCCAGCGCGGTCTGCAGCGGGAACGGTACGACGTCGGCCAGTCCGCGCATGCTCTCCGACGCGTTCGAGAACGCGGTCAGTTCGCGGCCGTCCACCAGGTGACCGCCGTCCGAGAGCGTCAGGTCGACGAGCACCGCGGGACCGTGACAGATCGCCGCGAGGACCCCGCCGGACTCGTACACCTGCCGGCCGATGGCGTGCAGTGCCGGGTGCCCCCGGAAGTCCCACATCGTGCCGTGCCCGCCGACGTAGAGGACACCCGCGTAATCGCCCGGTTCCGCCTCCTCCGGGCGCAGCGTCCGGGAGAGCCGGCCGCCGCCGTCCGGGTCCGCCATGAAGGCCCGCTGCGCGGGGTCGGCGGGATCGTGGCCGACGACCGGCGGCCGACCGCCCCGTACGGAGACGAAGTCCACGGTGTGGCCGTCGGCACGCAGCCGGTGCCAGGGCACGGCGGTCTCTCCCAGATGGAAGCCGGTGGGAGTGCCGGTACGGCCGAGGACATCGTGGCTGGTCAGGACGAACAGCACTTTCTTCGCGGCGTTAATGGTCGGCATTACGGGCATGGCGCACTCCGGGTGAAGACGGCCACGGTGAGGCCGGCGGCGAGTGTGGCGAGGACGAGTACCGTCAGCATGGGCCGGTAGCCGAGTTGCGCGGCGGCGAGCTGCCCGGCCGACGCGCCGACGAACAGGACGAAGGTGTTGACCGCGCCCGCCGTCCCGCGCGCGTGCGGCGCGAGCTCGTGCAGCAGCCCGACGAGCCCCGGCGCGATCAGACTCGTGCCGGCCACGAAGAGCACGCTGACGCCGATCAGTACCCCGGTCATGGCGGCGGCCTGCGCCAGCAAGGCCAGCAGCAGTCCGGCCGCCGCGGTCAGGTATCCGGCGACGGCGAGTGTACGCGGCCCCTTGGCACCGAACCGCCGGTTCACCAGCGGCCCCGCCAGCAGCCCAACCGCGCCGACCGCCTGCACCAGCAGCATCTGGTCCGCGTCGTACCCGGACGTCTCCCGCAGCTCCCGCTCCAGTACCGCGCAGAAGGCGACGAAGCTCCCGAACACGGTCAGGGCGGATCCGAATACCGCCGCCGGCCCCTTGGTGCGTATGAGGCCCGACGCCGCCTTGGCGACCTCGCGGACCGAAGCCGCCGAGCCGACTGAGCCCGGCGGCAGCAGCCGCCACAAGAGCGCGGCAGCCATCGCGTACCCGATCGCCGCGGGCCAGAACGCCGCCCGCCAGTCAGCGTGCTCCGCCATCACCTGGCCGAACACCTGCCCGACGATGCCTGCCCCCAGTAAGCCGGTCGTGAGCAGGGAGAGCGCGAGCGGGCGCCGGGCGGCGGGCGACCGCTCGGTCACGTGGGCGAGCGCGGCGGGAGCGAAGGTCGCGGCCGTGAAACCCTGCAGGACGCGGCCGGTCAGGAACCAGCCGTAGTCCGGCGCGGCGGCGGTCAGCGCGGTGATCACTGCCGTGGCCAGGGCACCGATCGCGAGGACGGGCCGCCGTCCGACCCGGTCGGACAAGGGACCGAAGACCAGGAAGCCGAGGGCGTAGGCGAAGGAGAACGCGGCGCCGGTCCAGGCGGCGGACGCGGCGTCGACCCCGTAGGCGGTCTGGATACGGCCGGCGATCGGGATCGCGAGGTAGAGCTGCGCGGGGATGGCGAAGGCCATCGCCACCAGCAACGCGAGCTGAACGGAGAAGGCGGGCCGTCGGCGGTGCCGGGGAGTGGGACGGGTGGGGCGAGTGGCGGTGAGCATGCGGGTCCTCTGGAAAGAGCCGAGCGGTTGGGTGAGACGGGGCTCGGGCGTTCGGGTGCTCGGGCGTGCGAATGTTGGCCGGCCCCGTACCGGGCCGGAGGCGCCCCTGGGGCCAGCACCAGCGCCCCGTCGGCGCAGTCCTCCTCACAAGTCGGCCACCAGGGCGCTCAGCTCGCCCAGTTCCAGCCCTTCGATCCCGTGCCGGGCCGCTTCCGCCCGATGCTCGGGCGTCTGGTACCCCCACTGCGCCCATCGGGCCCGGACGCCCACCGCCGCCACCTTCCGTACGTTGGACAAGTTGTCGTCCACGAACGTCACGGCGTCCAGCGGAACGCCCCGCCGCGCGCACGCCTCCTGAATGGCTGCTGCCTTGTGGCGACACTCTCCGAAGACCTCGGCCACGGTCTGTTCCAGTCCGTGCCGCCTGAGGATGGAACGGACCGAGGGCTCGTCCTTCGCCGTCACGATGACCACCGCCCCGGCGTGCCGCAGCAGCTCCGGCACGCCGGGATACAGCGTGTGCAGCCCGAGCCAGAAGTCCGGCTCCGCCGCCCGGAACCACTCCCGCGCCTCCGACGCCACCGTCGTGAACCGCTCGACGCGCTCCCTCGGAAGCGAGCCGAAGAGCTGGTCGAAGTCCGCCTGTGAGGTGATGCCGTCCGCCTCGGGCAGATGCGCCACCAGGAAGTGGTCCAGCAGCCGCGAGTAGTCCCGCACCGCGCGGAACCGCTCGGTGAACGCCCCGGGCAGCCGCTCCAGTTGCCCGGGGCCGGCCACGCTCCGGTCGTGCGGACGTTCTCCGAGCCAGGTGACCAGGGCGCATTCGTCGAGGGCGTCACAGATGACCCCGTCGAAGTCGAGCGCGAGCAGGCCCGTGCGGGTGCCGGGCCGGCCGGGACGGTACGGGTCCGTCCCGACGACGGCGTGGCGGTCCATCAGGCGCTATCCTTCTCCGCGATCTTCTGCGCGGTCTCGAACACGGCACGCATGAACGCCCCCATGTACCCGTAGTACGAGCACGTGATGATGTTGCCGTCCACGATGACGTCGCTCTCGACCACCTCGGCGCCCGCGTTGACCACGTCGTCGCGCAGCCCGATGTACGCGCAGGCCTTCCGGTTCCGCAGCACGCCGGCGCTCACCATGATCCAGGGCCCGTGACAGAGCCCCGCGACCACCTTGCCCGCCTCGGCCATGCCCGCCACGAAGTCCAGCACGCCGCGGACCTGACGCACCCGGTCCGGCGCCTCGTGACCGCCGGTGAGGATCACGGCGTCGTACAGGTCCACCGACAGGTCCTCGTAGGCGATGAGCGGCCGCGCCGTCTTGTCCATCGGCAGCGGGACACCGTACTTGCCGGTGGTCGCGTCGCCGTTCTTGGTGGCGATGTCGACGTGCCAGCCCTCTTCTAGAAGGCGGTAATAGGTGAAGACGACATCATGGTCCTGGAAACCCTGACCGGTGACGATGACAGCACTCTGCGACATTACTACTCCCCCGTGACTCTGCTTGTCTTTCTGCTTACCGCTTTCCGCTTACTCGACTACTTCGCCGCTCGCTTCCGTCAGGCGGTCTTGGCCCGTGTGGTTGCGACGCTGACGCACAGATACTGCATGTCGGTGTGCACCCGCCGGGCATCCTCCGGACGGCCGGTCAGGATTTCCAGGTCCGCATAGACGGCACCGGACACGCAGAGCGGAATGTGGAACAGGTCCTCCGCCCGCCGCCGGTAGAACACGTCCATCCCGGTACGCAGTTCGAACCGGAACCGCCCGTCCGGGGTGCGCGCCCGCATCCGCGTGTGCGGAAAGGACAGCACCTTGCGCATCGGGTGCTTCGACGCGTCGAGAGAGTTCGACTCGTACGCCGTCCCGGCCCGGTTGTAGTCGTCCTTCAGCCGCATCAGGTCGAACTTGTTCCGCGGCGACTCGACCTCGATCAGTTCCAGCGGTTCGTCCCCCGCGTTCCGCGTTCCGTGGAACGCCCCGGGCGCGATCCGCACGATGCTGCCCTGCCGGAGCGGAATGGACGTGCCGTCCAGGCCCGTGGTCACACCCTGGCCGCCCAGGCAGAGCAGGTACGTGAGCTTGCGCGGGTGCAGATGGACGGACGTACCGTGCGGGGCGTCGATGTGCAGCGCCCAGCAGTCGAAGAGCTCGTCCACGTAGGCCCGGTACTCGTAGCCCCAGGGCTTCGGAATCACCTCGTCCAGGTGCGAATCCTCGTCGAACTGCTCGTTCCCGAAGCGGGCTCCGCTCCGCAGCAGCCGCTTGAGTTCGGCGATGTCCGCGGGCCCCGCGTCCAGGCGGACGATCCGGTCCTGACCGTCGCCGGACGTGTTCTGAACGATAGTTGTAGCAGGCGTGATCGCCATAGCTGTCTTTCCCCCGTTTACCTGTCGCCAATTACCGAAAGCCCCACTTGCGGGCAGCACGGCAATCTCAGCGCCTCAACTGAAGCAGCGACCGCAACGAAGGGCAAATAGGAACTTCTGGCGGGGGCCATGAAGTTTCCTTGTTGACGGGAATCTGATGTTCCGGCATCCGCCGCCACCAGGAACCCATAACCGAATAGTTCGAGCCACGCCGGCCACCAAACGGCCAAGTGACCAGAAAATATTGCACCATCAACGACTACTTACCATGCATCCAGGCCCCGGAAAGCGACAACCACCGGACAACAATCCATCTCGCGACCCGACCGACCCGACAAGACCGCACAGAACCTCCCACCGACCGGCACCGAAGTCCCGGCGGCGGTCGCCGACCACGCGACAACACGGGCCGAGGCCCGCCGGCACCGGCCGCATCTACCGTCACACTGGAGGTCAGACGTCACGCAGGTCCCGCTGACACTCATCACGCAGGCGTGGCCGCGGCGCACACCCCGCCAGGCCGCGAGTGCGGGGCCAATCAGCCCCCAGCAGGTTCCTGCCTCTGCCGCCAGCTCTGCTACGTTCATTTCGGACCAACCAAGGTCAACCAAGGTCCACAACAACGCGACTTCGGCCGCCGATCACCACACCAGCATGGTTCTTTGCGGGGCGGAACAGCTAGTCGATATGCACCCATTTGCGAGGTCAGCCGGAATCAGCGAAATTCAGGAGAATCCGCCACGCCGCCTGACAACACCGCTGGCCATGGCCTGTGGTTCCCGCGCGAGCGGGGGTGGTCCCAAGGCGTACTTGGCCGCGCTGAAGAACATCGAGTGGTTCCCGCGCGAGCGGGGGTGGTCCTGGCAGCAGCGATCACTCGACCGTCGAGCAGCAGTCGTCCCCGTACAAGCGGGGTTGATCCCGAGCCTCACCCTCTCTCAGCGCCTTCGCCCGGTACTGCCGCGCGCGAGGCGCTGTCCCATGGCCTCTCGCCTGAGCCCCAAAAGGCCGTCATGGAACATCTCGGCGACGCAGACAGACAGAAGCCGAAGCACCCGCCCCTCGCCCCGATGCGCCCGCAGCGTGATCGCGGCTGAATTCACATCGGTGTTGCGCATGACGAGGCGTCCCGAAGGAGCAAGAACCGTTCGGCAACTGCTGGAGGCCGGCGCGTGTTCGCGGCATCGCCACCGGCGACATGGATCTCCTTCGCCCACGCACGGGAAGATTGACCATCCGCGATCCCGAGCTCCCGCCCCCCTTCTCATTTCCGGTCGGCGTGGTGTGCGCGCCGAATACCGACGAGCACACCAGCGATCACCAGGAATATTCCCGCGATTTCCAGCGCGGACGGAACGCGCTCCGTGACGAGGAAGACATAGGTGAGGCCGGATACGGTCTGGACCACGATGAGCTGTCCCGCGAGCGACACCGGCAGGAGGGCCGATGCCCGGTTCCACAGCGCCGTTCCGAACCAGGTGACGAGGATTCCCAGGATCAGGGTGCCGCCGAGCAGCATCGGCCAGGGCGCCTGGGGCGGCACTGTCGGCTGACCTGTCGCCCACCAGACGGGAAGCACGAGAAGGCACAGCGCGAGCGTGGCCACTCCGATCATGTTCGACCACTGCACCGGCGAGACGTCCGGGTGGTCTTTCATGAACCGGGCGTTGGCCACGCTGTACCACGTCCACAGGGCCACGGCGGCGACCGCGCAGCCGGCTCCGAGAAGCTGATCGGCCAGGGAACGGCCCTTTGTCTGCGACCAGTCCCACTCGGTGGCGTTGACGATGAGGAGACCGGTCAGAATGACGCCCAGCGGCAGGGCGATCTGCCGGAAAGGGTATTCACGCCGCAGCCGGTTTCCGTAGAGGGACACCGTCACCGGAAGGGTGCCGATGACCGTGGTGACGACCGGTCCGCCGGCCAGCGCTATGCCCTGCGCCATGAAGAAGTAGTACCCGACGTTGCCGGTGACCGCGAAAAGGCCCGCATACGTCCATACCCGCATGCCGTGCCCGGTGTTCCGGTCGCGTGCGAGCAGTACGAGGACAAGCGACAGGACGCCGTACCACAGGTACCGTCCCAGCGTGATGACGGCGGGGTGGAAGGCGTGCAGGACCACCGGCGCCACGTCCGCCAGGCCCCAGGAGAGGTTCGCGGCGACGGCGAGCGGTATGCCGCCGTGCCCCCTCGCGTGCCGCTCCGTCCGCGGCGGGCCGGAGAGGCGGGGGCGCAGGCTCACGGGTGGCCGGGCGGGGTCACGGGCTCTCCTCGTCGAGGACCCGGTCCAGCACCCAGTTGTCGAAGCGGTGCACGACCGGTTCCTCGGCCGTGTAACAGCCCGGAACGCTGCTGCGCAGCCCGCGGTACTGCACCTCGACGATCTGGTTGTCCTCGTCCATGACCTGGTCCCAGCGGGCGTTGTACGCCTCGGCCAGCTCGGCGAAGTCGGGGCGGGCGACGGTCTCGCGGGGGAAGCAGTAACCGACTTCGGTGTGGAGCCGGCCGGGTGCGGTCGGGATTTTGCGGATCCACCACATGCAGTCGGGAGCTGTGACGATGAACGAGCCCGGGAGGACGGTGGAGAAATAGGTGCCCTCTTCGGCCGGCCCGTAAATGCCGGGGGTCCGGGGAAATCCCTTGCTGCGGGAGCCGGGATAGAGCGCGGGGGTGGGCTGGTCGGTGTTGACGACCGCGATCCACTCCCCCTGTGTCGTCGCGGCCGTCACCGGCTGCTCTCCGATGGACCGGCGATGGATGTGCTTGGTGTGCAGGGTCTCCATCTCGACCTCGCAGTACAGTTTCCAGTTCGTTGCGAGGTCGTAGCTCAGCCGGCGGACGCACACCATGCGTGACACCTGGTAGGGCGCCGCGACCCGCTCGGGATAGTCCCCGAGGTAGACATCCAGTGGGACGGGCGGTTTTGGGGAGACGTTCACGTAAATCATCCCGTGCCGTGACGCGCACGGCACGGGGGTCAGATTAAGCCCCAGATTTCCCAGCGCGGAGCGGGCGTACTCCGTTTCGGTGCCGGGCGCCATGAGCAGCGTCCCGTCCAGATCGTAGGTCCAGCTGTGGTACGGGCAGCGGATCGCCCGGCACGATCCCTGGCTTTCTCCGAGCAGTTCGGCCCCTCGGTGGCGGCACGAGTTGCGGAATCCCCGCACCCCGCCCTCGCGGTCCCGGATGACGATGACGGACTCACCGAGCAGTGTGGTCGTGAGGAAGGTGCCGGGCTCGGGGAGCGAGGTGTCCAGGTCCACGAAATGCCAGGCCGGGCGGAAGATCTTGGCCGTCTCCCGCTGGAACCACTCGTCATCCGTGTAACACCATGCGGGAAGCGTCTCGGCCTTTTCCCTGTTGCGCCTGACCGCATCGTAGCGAGCGGGAGAGAACAGGTCCGGTGGTGCGGCCATGCCGGTGTCCTCCTCGGTTTTTGCTGAAGTGTCCGATCCGTCACAGCACCTGTGCACCGGGGTAATTGCGCCGGCCGAACGGTGCCGTGACCGGCTGTCGGCCGTGATGAGCCGATGAGCCTTTGAGGGCTGTGCTGCAATTGTCAACGGGTTCGGACGGCGAGGGACAGCAAGAATCGAGACAGCTGCCTCCGGAAGAACGTTTTGTCGGTACGGCGCGCACAGGGCCGCGGCCCAAGTCCGGCCTGGTGGTCGCCCTCGCGGGGGATCGACGTTTTGCGCCGGGACGGCTTCGGCGCGCTGCCAGGAACGCCACAGCGCGGCGTAGATTCCGTCCTGGGCCAACAGTTCGCCGTGCGCTCCCAGTTCGACGACCTGTCCGTGCTCGACGGGGGCGATCCGGTCGGCGTCCTGGGCGGTGTGCAGCCGGTGGGCGATGGAGATGACGGTGCGGCCTTCGAAGACGGCCGCCAAGGCCTGCTCGGCGTGGCGCGCGGCGGCCGGGTCGAGCAGCGAGGTCGCCTCGTCCAGGATGACCGTGTGCGGCGCGGCCAACAGGATGCGTGCCAGCGACGGTTGCTGGCTCACCGCTGTCACCGCGCCAGCCCCGGCGGCCAAGGCCACCAGGTCGTGTTGTTACAGGCCCTGGTCGACGGCGCAGGAGATCAGATAGGGGGCACCGCCAGGCCGACCATCCACACCACGCCCAGCACCACGGTGTACAGCGCGCGGCGGGGCTGCTGACGCAGCAGCCATCCCAGGTAACGGAGCGGGCTGCGGACATCAGGGGTGCCGGGAGCGGCTTAGGGAGGCGACTGGGGCATGAGGGGCAGGCTGCCCATGGCCACTACAGCGACACGCGGGCCCAGCCATCTTCCGTACGCATGACAGTACGACGCGCTGCCCATCGGGCCGGGTGACAGCGTCGATCCGCACCGGGACCGGCGGGAACGATGACCGAAACCGGTGTGTCCACGGCCGTGTCACGGGGCCGGAAAGGTGCGTGCCATGGCGGTGTATCGGGTGACGTTCCGATGCGTACGGTACGGACGGCACGGCGCCACGCCGTCCTTGAAGATCTTTGTCCGGCGATCTCGCAGGTCACCAATTCACCGCGGTAAAGGATCTCCACCACGGCGCGCAGGAACGATTTGTCGAACGGTGGGCGCGGCTAGGGTTGGGGCTCTCTTCGTCTCGTGGAGGTGCCCGGACGGTGGCCGACAGCTTTGTTCACCTGCACAATCACACCGAATATTCCATGCTCGACGGCGCGCAGAAGCTTAAACCGATGTTCGCCGAAGTCGCACGCCAGTCGATGCCCGCCGTCGCGATGAGCGATCACGGCAACATGTTCGGTGCCTATGAGTTCCACCAGGTGTCCAAAGGCTTCGACGACGTCAAACCGATCATCGGCATCGAGGCCTACGTCGCCCCGTCCTCGCGCCGCCACCGTAAGCAGGAATTCTGGGGGCCGGGCGGGCAGCGCGCCATGTCGGACGACGGCGAGGGGTCGAAAGACGTGTCCGGCGGCGGCCGGTTCACCCACATGACGATGTGGGCCCGGAACGTCCAGGGGCTGCGCAATCTTTTCTACCTGTCCACCGAAGCCAGTTACAGCGGACAATTCCCGGCCGGCAAGCCCCGCATGGACATGGAGCTGATCGGCGAGCACGCCGAGGGCATCATCGCGACGACCGGCTGCCCCTCCGGCGCCATCCAGACGCGGCTGCGGCTGAACCAATACGCCGAGGCCCGCGAGGTCGCCGCTGCCTACCAGGACATCTTCGGCCGTGAGAACTACTTCCTGGAGCTGATGGACCACGGCCTGTCCATCGAACGGGACGTCCGGGACGGGCTGCTGCGCCTGGCCAAGGACCTGGACATTCCCCTGCTGGCCACCAACGACGCGCACTACATCCACGAGGACCAGGCGGACGCGCACGACAACCTGCTGTGCATCGGCGTCGGAAAGAACAAGGCCGACGAGAAGCGCTTCCGGTTCCAGGGCGGCGGCTATTACCTGAAGACCGCGCAGGAGATGCGCGCCCTGTTCTCCGAACTCCCCGGAGCGTGCGACAACACCCTGCTCATCGCGGAACGCATCGAGTCGTACAACGAAGTGTTCGACTACGTCGACGAGATGCCGCAGTACCCGGACGTGCCCGAGGGGGAAACCCAGGAGTCGTGGCTGCGCAAGGAGGTCCTGAAGGGCCTCGCCACGCGCTACGGCGATCCTGTCCCCGCCGAGGTCATGGAACGCTTCGAGACCGAGATGACGGTCATCGGGCCCATGGGATTCTCCAGCTACTTCCTCGTGGTCGCGGACATCTGCAAATACGCGCGCGACAACGGCGTGCCGGTCGGTCCGGGCCGCGGTTCGGCCACCGGCTCCATCGTCGCCTACGCCACCCGTATCACCGAGCTGTGCCCCCTGGAGCACGGCCTGCTGTTCGAACGCTTTCTGAATCCCGAGCGCATCAACCCGCCGGATGTCGACCTCGACTTCGACGACCGCCAGCGCGACAAGATGGTGCGCTACGTCACCGAGAAGTACGGCGACGCGTACACCGCCATGGTGAACACGTTCGGCAAGATCAAGGCCAAGAACGCGATCAAGGACTCCTCGCGCATCCTCGGCTATCCGTTCAGCCACGGCGAGCGGATCACCAAAGCGCTGCCGCCGGACATCATGGGCAAGTCCATCCCCCTGGACGGCATCTTCGACCCCGAGCACCCGCGGTACGGCGAGGCCGGCGAGATCCGGCAGATGTACGAGAACGAGCCGGACGTCAAGAAGGTCATCGACACGGCCAAGGGCGTCGAGGGGCTGACCCGCGGCACCGGTGTGCACGCGGCCGCGGTGATTCTTTCCAAGACCAAGCTGACGGACCGTATCCCGCTGCACATGCGGGCCGCCGACGGCGTGAAGATCACCGGTTTCGACTATCCGTCCTGCGAGGCCATGGGCCTGGTCAAGATGGACTTCCTGGGGCTGCGCAACCTGGGCGTCATCGACCACGCGCTGCAGAACATCCGCGAGAACCGCGGCATCAAGCTGGCCACCGTCGACCCGATGGACGGCGACCCCGGGAAAGTCGTCATCCCCCTCGACGACGAGAAGACCTTCGAACTCCTCGGCCGCGGCGACACCTTCGGCGTCTTCCAGCTCGACGGCGGCGGCATGCGCGCCCTGCTGAAACTGATGGAACCGTCACGATTCGAGGACATCGCGGCGGCCCTCGCCCTGTACCGGCCCGGCCCGATGGCCGCCAACGCGCACACCAACTACGCGCTGCGGCAGAACGGCAAGCAGGAGCCGGACCCGATCCACCCCGAGCTGAAGGAAGTCCTCGACCCGATCCTGGGCTCCACCCACCATCTGCTCATCTTCCAGGAGCAGATCATGGCCATCGCCCGGACCCTCGCCGGCTACACCCTCGGCGGCGCCGACATGCTGCGCCGCGCGATGGGCAAGAAGAAGCCCGAAGTGCTGGCCGCCGAATGGGAGAAGTTCCACGCCGGCATGCGGACGAACGGCTACTCCGAGGAGGCCGTGAAGGCCATCTGGGACGTCATGCTCCCGTTCTCCGGATACGCGTTCAACAAGTCCCACACCGCCGGATACGGCCTGGTCTCCTACTGGACCGCCTATCTGAAGGCGAACTATCCGGCCGAATACATGGCCGCGCTGCTGACATCCGTCGGAGATGACAAGGACAAGGCGGGCATCTACCTGGCCGACGCGCGCAAGCTGGGCGTCACCGTCATGCCGCCGGACGTCAACGAGTCCGTCGCGGAGTTCGCGGCCATCGGCGACGACGTACGCTTCGGCCTCCGTTCGGTACGCAATGTCGGCGACAACGTCATCGAGACCATCATCGCGGCCCGTAAGACCAAGGGGAAGTTCGCCTCCTTCGCCGACTTCCTCGACAAGGCCGAGCTGCCCGCGCTCAACAAGCGGGCGGTCGAATCCCTCATCAAGGCCGGCGCGTTCGACTCCCTCGGCCACACCCGTAAAGGGTTGACCGCCGCACACGAACCGGCCATCGACGCGGTCGTGCCGCTGAAGAAGGCCGCCGCGTACGGACAGGACGACCTGTTCGCCGGGCTCGGGGGCGACGAAGGCGGCGCGGAATCGGGATTCGGCCTCGATGTGAAGATCGACGAGAGTGAATGGCCGCGTAAGCAACTGCTCTCCACCGAGCGGGAGATGCTCGGCATGTACGTCTCGGCGCACCCGCTGGACGGCACCGAGCACATCCTCTCCGCCAACCGGGACACCACCATCCCCGAGCTGGTGGCCTCCGGCCGCACCGAAGGCGTGGTGCGCCTGTCCGGGCTGATCACCAGCATCCAGCCGAAGATGACCAAGCAGGGCAACGCCTGGGCGATCGTCAACCTGGCCGACCGGGACGGCACCATCGAGGTGCTGTTCTTCCCCGCCACCTACCAGCTCGTCGTGGGCGCCCTGGTCGAGGACAGCGTGGTGTCGGTCCAGGGCCGCATCAACGACCGGGACGGCACGGTCAGCATCTTCGGGCAGGAGCTGAACGTACTCGACATCACCTCGGCGGAGCGCACCGGTGCGGCCCCCGTGCAGCTCAGCCTCCCCTACCACCGCATCAACGAGCCCACCCTCAAGGAACTGAAGCGCATCATGGGTGCGCACCCCGGGGACAACCCCGTCCACCTCGCGGTACGCGGAGTGCAGAAGACGATCGTGTACCAGCTCCACACCATGGTGAATCCGGCCACGCTCGCCTCCGAGATCAAGGGCTCCTTCGGGCCGGACGCGTGGCAAGGCGTGGTGTGAGCGGCCCGGACCGCCCGGACGAAGAGACCCATCTGCGGTTCACCCCCTCCGTGCGCGCGAGGGCGGCCCCGGAGACGCGTGGCGGCGGAGTACGGCGTGCCGCGCCTGCCAGGTGGCCGAGCGGCTGCCGAACGGGGCGTAGTCGATCTCCAGGACGGTGAAATGGGGTGCGACCAGGGCGAGAAACGTCGGCTCGGCCATCCGGGAGGGGCCTCGCACCTGAGAGAGTTCCGTCTTCACGGTGGGGGCGCTCGCGCCTACGTGGATCCAGAGGCCACCCGGCAGGCAGACCCGCGCCATCGCCGCGACGAAGTGCCGTCGGTCCGTCATCTGCGGTAGGGCGTGCAGCACGCCCCGTTCCAGTGCCACCGGAAACGGGCCGAGCCGCGGTGGTAGGTGCGTGACGTCGGCCGTCGTGAACCGGACGGTCAGCGCCGCGGGCGTACGGGCGCGTGCCAGGGCGATCGCCCGTGGCGAGAAATCGCAGCCGGTGACCCGGTAGCCGTGCTCGGCGAGCCAGCGTGCGGTGGAGCCCAGCCCGCAGCCGACATCGATCACGTCCTCGGGTGGCGGCGCGTGCCGGGTGAGCAGGCGGGCCAGGGGCGCGGTGGGCGGCTCGTCCCAGACCGGGTCGCCGCATCGATAGGTCAGGTCCCATTCCTGTGCCGTCATGGGCTTCGGGTCCCGTGACTTTTCCATTGCGGGATGTTCTTCTTGTTCTTCCTGACGGTCAAGACCGGCGGGGCGGCACTGCTCCGCGCGGAAACGGAATGCTTGCTACGGGAATGTGTAACGGGTCGGCCACCGGCACCGCGCCATGACTGTTCATGGAAGTGACACGACGAACTCCGGGCGCCGTACGCCGAAGACCATATAAGGACGTGGCGAAATTACGCGACTCCTTCGGAGTTGTGGACTCCGGTGGCCCGGAACTACCGTGGACGGGAACCGCCCTGGTCGACGCGCACGCGGTGCGGCGCGAATTCAGCACGGAACCGATCTTCCATTCGGCACCTCACCATGTTCCCGCAAGGAGGGACCATGACCGCTCTGCAGCCCGAAGTGACCGTCGAGGACGAATTCTCGGAACTCGACGAACTGGAAGTGATTGACGCCAAGGAGCTGAAGCTCGGCGGCTCCTACCACGCTTATGTCTATATCGCCGCGGAGGACATTTACGGGACCGCTGACTGAGGTCCGGTGAGCCGTGCCGCGCGTACCGGCGGTGGACGCCGAGCCCGTCGACGTACTCCTCCTCTTTCCGCCGCAGACCGAGGCCAGGTTCTTTCCGTATCTGAGCCTGCCCTGTCTCACCGGTCATCTGCGGCGCCGGGGCCGGCGCGTCCACCAGGCCGACCTCAACATCGCCCTGCTCCACGAACTGCTGCGCAGGCCGCACCTGTTGGACGCCGCGGCGCGTGCCCAGGGCGGCGACGGTATGCGCGACTGGTACCGCAGGGAAATGGCCAAGGTCGTCGACAGCTATCTCACCGAAATCCGCGCGCATGTCATGCGGAAAGCGTCACCGGGTGATCTCGGTGCCGCCCGCTCGGTACGGCTCGCCCGGCAGGCACTCGAACTGTTCGTGCGGGACACCTTCCTGACATCGGTCTGGCGTGACCTCGACGCACTCGACCGCGCGGCACGGCGGGCGGCGGACCGGCCTCCCGCCGCCTCCGGAGCCGCGGTGGAGGTGCTCCACCGGCTGGTGACGGACCTGCTGGCCCGGCATCCGCCGCGGGTGGCCGGGCTGTCGGTGGCGTTCTTCAGCCAGCTCGGCCCCGCCCTCCTGATCGCCGCCTGGATCAGGGAGCTCGCCCCACGCGTCAAGATCTGCCTGGGCGGTCAGCAGATCATGCTCCGTGACGCGGACCTCGCGGTCCTGCCCGGCCTCCGCCGTACCCTCGACGCTCTGTGCTGGACCGCCGGGGAGGAACCACTGGAACGCTGGCTGGACGCCCTCGACGGAACGATTCCCCCGGCCGCGGTGCCCGGCATGACCTGGTTGCCACGCTCGGGGGCCGTCAGCCGCTCCCGTCAGCCACCGAGCCTGCGCTTCCACGACCTCGGGCCGCCCGACCACACCGGCCTGCCGGTCCGCTCGTACCTCAACGAGGGCTTGGAGGTGGCGATCGTCTCCTGCGTCGGCTGCTACTGGGGACGGTGCGCCTTCTGCGCGTACGGCAACCGGTCGCTGCCGCCCGGCCGGTACCAGCAGGCCACCGTGCGGCAGGTCGCCGACGCGGTCGAGACGGTGGTCCGGGACACCGGGACTCGGTTCGTGGCGATCGCGGACGAGAACACCAACCTGCGCCTGATCTCCAAGGCGATGCGCGCCGTACGGGAGCGCGGGGTGCGGGTGCGGTTCGGGGTCCGCAGTCGGCTGGAGCCGGGTCTGGCCGACCCGGCGTTCTGCCGGGCGCTGGCCGAAGTGGGCTGCGCGATGATCGCCGTCGGGTACGAGGGGACCTCGCAACGCCTGCTCGACCTGATGGACCGGGGCGTGCGCGCGGCCGACTACCAGCGGATCGTGGACACCGTCACCGGGGCGGGCATCACCCTGCGGCTCTCGGTGATGGGCCACGTCCTGGACGAGCGGCCGGAGGAATTCGAGGAGTCCCTGCGGTTCCTGGCCGTCAACGAGCGGCGCATCGGCATCGACGCGCTCGAACTCATGGTGCCCGAACCGGGCAGCAGGCTCGCACAGGCCCCGGAGCGTTTCGGGGTCTCACTGGACACCTCGGGCCCGCTGGCCGGGAACCCCGAACTGAGCTACCTCGCCGGCCGGGTCGGCTACCCGCTGACGGTCCACGGCGGTCCGACGCGCACCGAAGCCCTCTCCCGGCTGGAGCGGATCTTCCAGGTGGTGCGGCCCGGCCGGGCCAGCGCCGTCCACCCGCCGTCGCACCGCGCGGCGGCCCGGGGCGACTCCCGTCCGACCGGCCCGTCCGACGCCGCGCGGCCGTATCCGTGGGTACGTACCATGCCCGCCCGACTCGACACCGTGCCCGGCCGGACCGTCGTCGCCGACCTGGTGTGGGAGCAGTTCTACGCGCTGCCGCACCGTGACGTCGAACAGCACCCCGACGGCCTGCTCACGGCCCGCACCGCCCGGGGGCAGCGGCTGCTGGCGCGGCTGGTCGACGTATCGGCCGCCGAGCCGTGTCCGGCAGCGCCACCGAGCACGGCAGCGCCCTCAGGCCCAGCCGTGCCCCCGCACCCGGCAGCGCCCTCAGCCCCGGCATCGCCTCCGTACGCGGCAGAGCTCGCAGCCGCCCGGCGCACCAGGAGGCCGACGTGACCGCCACCTCCCCCACCACCGCACACCCCACCGACAGCGGAGCGACGCACCGGCTGGGTCTCGGCGTCCTCGTGGACATGCCCTGGTACGGAAAAGGCATCGGCGGGCGGGGCGCCGGGTTCGTGGACACGGACGACGGCGGCGACATCCACCCCCGGCTGAGGGCCTTCTTCCGGCGCCACGGCGGTGACTTCGCCTACGCGGCCCACTCGTTCCAGCCCCGCTCGCGCGCCCTCCCCCGGCCGGCCGACTACGTACGCGCCTACGACCGCTTCGGCCAGGCACTGCCGGCCGGCCTTCCCCGGGCCTTCCACCACACCGAACTCAACATGGGCACGCCCGAACGCTACGACCGCGGGCCGGCCGCCGAGTTCGCCAACCAGCTCCACGCCCGGTACGGCTTCGCCTGGGTCGTGGAGGACCTGGGGATCTGGAGCCTGCGCGGCTGTCCGCTGCCGTATCCGCTGCCGCCGCCGCTGACCGGCCCCGGCCTGGAGATCGCCACCCGCAACGCGGCGCAGGCGGCGCGGCTCCTGGTGCCGCCGTTGCATGTCGAGTTCCCCGGTTTCACCGAGGGCGGCTCGTTCGCGCTGGGCGGCCTCGACGCGTTCGAGTACTTCGCCCGGCTGGCCGACGACGCCGATGTGTGGGTGACGCTCGACGTCGGCCATCTGCTCAGCTACCAGTGGCTGCGCGGCCGCACCGGCCCGCACATGCTCGACGGGCTGGAGGCACTGCCGCTGCTCCGCTGCCGCGAACTGCACCTGTCGGGCTGCCAGATCGTCAGCGGAAAGTTCCGCGACCTGCACCACGGTGTGCTCCTGGACGAGCAGCTCGACCTCACCGCCCATCTGCTGCCCCGCTGCCCGCAGCTCCTCGGCGTCACGTACGAAGACCCGGTGTTCCGTGAGGACGGACGGCTGGTGGAGAAGTCGCGGCGCAACTACGAACGGCTCAGGGCGCTGGTCGCCGAGTGGCAGGGCCAGGACCGGGGGCCGTTGTGAAAGCGCCTCCCGGCCGGCCGCTGGACGGTCAGCAGCTCGCTGACCTGCTGATGCGGCTGCTGCTGGACGAACGCCCCAGACAGCGCCTGGCCGACGAGGGAGCCGCAGCAGTCGCCTCGGGGACTGGTGAGCTGGAGTGTCTGGCAACGGTCGATCTCTGCGAACTCGACAGTGCGGCGCGCCAGTTCCGCACCACCGTCTGGAAGCAAGGCAGGAACGGCGGCCTCGCCTCCGCGTTTCCACGCAGCCTGCGCCTCCTCGCGTCGGCGGGCGTCCGGGACGCGGAACTCCTCACCGGGTTCCTCCGCTCCGAAGAGTTCGGCAGGTTCCGGTTCCTTCCCTACGCCGGGCGCGGCCTGTCCGAGGAGGAGGCGTTCGCCGCGTACCTGATCGGCTTCGTCGCCGCGCACCCGGACCGGCTCACGGGCGCAGGCGTGGACGCGCCCGTCGTACTGCGCGAAACCGTGACGCACGAATTGATGACGGCCCTGTTCACGGCGCTGGTCTGCGAGCAGCCGCTGTCGTTCGACATCGCCGTCGAGGGGATCGTACGGACCGGGCGGGGCCATGCGGCCCTGCGCCGGTACACGCCCCGGTCCGTCGCCTCCTGGGCGGACCGCCCGGCCGCCGCCCGGCAGGACAGCGGGGAGCCGGTGGCCTACGCGTACTTCGCCACACCCGCCGGGGTCCGGCGCGGAGCCGTCTCCGCGCAGGTCGCCGCGGCGTTCGAGACCACCCCGTCGGCCGAGGGCGACGCCGCCCGCCGCGCGCTGTCCCGGCGCGGGCTGTGGTGAGGCCGCCGCCCACGCCGACGGGCCCGCCGGACGGCTCGGCCCGGCTAGGCCAGGAAGGGAACGGGCTGACATGCACATCGTGTTGGTGGACATGCCGTGGTCGGCGATCGACGCTCCGTCGCTGGCCCTGGGCATCCTCAAGCGCCGGGTCCACGACGTCTTCCCGGACGTCCGGGTCGACGTCGTGCACGCCAATCTCGACTACGTGGACTGGCTGACGGCGCGTACCGACTTCACGTTCGAGGAGTACGACTTCTGTGCCGGCTCGTACTTCTCCGGACACAGCGAGTGGATCTTCGCGGCCGCCCTCAACGAGCTGCCCCGCCGGCACGTCGCGGCGTTCAGCGAGTCCCTGGGCGAACGGGCTCCCGAGCCGCTGCTCGCCAAGGCGAGGGAACTGCACGAACTCGCACCGCTGTTCGTGCGGGAGACCGCCGCCAGGATCGCCGCCGAAGCGCCCGACGTCGTCGGCTTCACCACGACGTTCGCGCAGAACGCCGCCGCCCTCGCCACCGCCCGCGCGGTCAAGGCCGGCGCTCCGCACGCGGTGACCGTCTTCGGCGGCGCGAACTGCGACGGGCCGCAGGGCGCGGCGCTGCACCGGAACTTTCCGTTCGTCGACTTCGTCGTACGGGGTGAGGGCGAGGCGGCGTTCCCCCAACTGCTGGCCGCGCTCGGGGACGGCGGCGACCTCTCGGGGATCTCCGGCCTGTGCTGGCGGGACACGGAGGGCCGCCCCGTCGCCAACCCGATGGAGGCCAAGGCCCTGCCTCCGGCGGCGCTGGTCACTCCCGAGTACGGTGACTACTTCGACCGGCACGCACGCTCCACCGCGGGCGGCTGGGTGGAGCCCCGTATCGTCGTGGAGGGCTCGCGCGGGTGCTGGTGGGGAGCAAAGCACCACTGCACGTTCTGCGGGCTCAACGGATCGTTCATGGAGTTCCGCAGCAAGAACCCGCAGCGGTTCGTCGAGGAGATCCTCGGTCTGGTCGAGCGGTACCGCATCCTCGACGTGTGGGTCACCGACAACATCCTCGACATGGCCTATCTCGGCTCGATGGCGCCCCGGCTCCAGGAGTCCGGTTACGACCTGCGGCTGTGCTACGAGATCAAGTCGAACCTGCGGCGCGAACAGCTCCGCGTCCTCAGCGCGGCGGGCATCGGTTACGTCCAGGCCGGTGTGGAAAACCTCAGCAGCCGGGTGCTGAAACTCATGGACAAGGGCGTGACCGGCTGCCAGAACGTCCGGCTGCTGCGCGACGCGGAAACCGTCGGCATGAACCTGAACTGGAACTACCTCTACGGCTTCCCCGGCGAGGCGGAGGAGGACTACGACGCGATCTGCGACCAGGTGCCCGCCCTGCACCACCTCACCCCGCCCTTCAACGCCACCCGCATCAAGGTCGAACGTTTCAGCCCCTACTTCGACCGGCCCGAACTCGGCTTCGACGACCTGCGCCCCGCCGCCCACTACCACCACATCTACGACCTGCCCGACTCCGAACTCGCCGACCTGGTCTACCTCTTCGACTCCCCCAAACGCGGCATCTCCCCGGCCTGCCTGGTCCGTCTGCAGCAGGCCGTGAGCGGCTGGAAGGGCGCTTACGTGGAGTGCCGTCTCACCCACTGCGACCTCGGCGACCACATCGTCCTCGTCGACACCCGTCCCGGATTCGACTGGCACCTGCTCGACCTGACGGACCCGCTGGAGCTGACCGTCTTCCGCCTCCTCGACATGCCACACTCCCCCGCATCCCTGCTGCACAAGGCCGCGGCCCGCCACGAGGACGCGACCGGGGACCGGATCGGTGCGCTCCTCACCCGCTGGCGCCGCCTCGGCCTGGTCTTCACCGACGGGGGCCAGTACATCCATGTCGTACCGGCGGTCGCCAACCAGGACCTGATGCGCCTGGACGGCAGCCGTCTGCACAGCGCCGAGCCCCTGGCCCCGGCCCTCGCCGCCGCCGCCGGAGGTGTCCGATGAGCCCGCTCGCCGCGCCGGTGGCCCTGGCCCTCTGGAGGGAACGCGACCCTGCGGCCAGGGACATCCCGGGGGTGTACGCCGGCACGCTCGACCTGCTCGGCGATCAGGTCGAGGGCGCCGTGGCGGACTTCGCCGCCCACCACGTCCAGTGCGCCCGGCTGCCCCGGACCGTCGATCTGACGGACCGGGACGGCGCCGCCGCGGTGACGGCCCTCGTCGCCGTACGCGAACTCACCGCCTTCGGCATCGCCGTCGAGTGGACGTTACGCCTGCCCGGGGCCGGTGTCGTCGCCGGCATCAGCACCGGCGCACCGGCCGACTGGCAGCCACTCAGTCATCTCCACCCGCCCACCACCGTGTTCCGTGGCGACTCCAGCGGCTCCTTCGGCTCCGGCCGCGACATCGCCGTCCAGTGGCGCGACTCCTTCCACGCCGCCAAGTGCGGCTTCCGCCGCGGCCCCGGCTTCATCGAAATCCGCGACCGCCGCAGCGGCTCGTTCAAGCGCCTCGTCATCCGCACACACCAGCACGACCAGCTCATCCAGGCCCTGCTGCGCGGCGTGCCAGGGACCGACGTGCCCTCTTCGGTGGTCGCGAGGTATCTGCCATCCGGTCTGATCCACCGGGTGGGACGCTTCCTGTGGTGGACGCCGTACCGGATCCGCCGCTGGCCGCTCAGCACGACCATTCCGTAGGCAGCGGCCATTCCGTAGGCAGCCGGGTGTCCGGCGCACCGCCCTCGGGAGACATCGCGTCACCTGTTCGCAGCAGCACGCGTCCCTGCTGCTGCGCTCCGGGCTGGCCGCCAGGTGGCTGGCTGCCCCCCGACCGGGCCTCCTCGGACATACGGTCACAGCAGACCCAGGTCCCGGGCGCGCAGTGCGGCCTGGGTGCGGTCCCGCAGGGCGAGGCGGCCGAGGATGCGGGAGATGTGGTTCTTCACGGTGCCCTCGCTGAGGTACAACTGCGCGGCGATCTCCCGGTTGGTCCGTCCTTGCGCCACCAGGCGCAGGATGTCGATCTCGCGGGGGCTGAGGACGGCGCCCGGCTCCGCTCCGGGGCCCGGGCAGGGCAGGCAGGCGGCGAGGTGGTGGGTCACGGAGGCGTCGAGCTGGGTGACGCCCGCGTGCGCGAGCCGGACCGCGTGGGCCAGTTCGCCGGCCGGCAGGTCCTTGAGCAGATAGCCACAGGCGCCCGCGCGGAGCGCCTGGACGACGTACTCCTTGTCGTCGAACGTCGTCAGCATCACCACCCGGCACTCCGGCACCGTGCCACGCAGGACGGCGACCGCCTCGACACCGTCCATCCCCGGCATCCGGACGTCCATCAGCACGACGTCCGGGCACAGTTCGAGCGCCTTGGCGACGGCTTCGCGGCCGTCCACCGCCGTGCCGACGACCGTGATGCCCGGCCGGATGGAGAGCAGTGAGGCGATGCCGTCCCGGATGAGCCGCTGGTCGTCCACGACCAGTACGCGTACCGACGCCGCCACCTCGTTCATGTCACGCCTTCCTCGCGGTGGCCGCGCGGCACCGTCACCGTCAGCCGGGTTCCCCTGCCGGGGCCGCTGTCGATGTGCACGCTTCCGCCCACCAGGTGCACCCGTTCGCGCATCCCGACCAGCCCGAACCCGGTGGCGGCCCCGTTCGGGGTGAAGCCGCGGCCGTCGTCGGTCACCACAAGGCGTGCCGCGTCCGCAGCCAGGACCACCGCCACCGTGACCCGCGACGCCTGCGCGTGGCGGCGCGCGTTGGTCAGGCCCTCCTGTGCGGCCCGGTAGAGCGCGGTCAGCTCCGCCGGACCGTAGCCGTCCTCGGTGCCGTCCACCTGCACCGTGACGCGGGGCCGCTCCTCGCCGTCGCGCGCCAGGCCCGCGAGCATCGCCGTCAGCGACCTGTGCGACTCCTCGTCCCGCAGGGCCCGTACGGACTGCCGTACGTCGCCCAGCGCGCGCTTCACCGACAGTCGGGCCTCGTCGACCGCGCGCTGGGCCGAGTCGGGCTGCAGGACCCGGAACTCGGAGGCGATCTGCAACTGTACGGAGACGGCGGTGAGGTGGTGCGCGAGGCTGTCGTGGATGTCCCGCGCGAGGCGGTTGCGCTCGGCCGCGGCGGACAGTTCGGCGACTTGCGCGGCGTACCGCTCCAAGGCGCGCCGTCCGCGCTGTTCACCGATGGCGACGGCCGCCATGGAAAGCGCGAGGATGAGGCCGACACAGAGCATCAGCAGGTCGGACACGCGCTCCACCTCGCGGTGCCAGCCGGGCTCGGTCAGCGCGTAGCCGGTGAGGAGCCCGGCCACGCACAGCGCCGCCAGCGCGAGTGCGACGCCGCGTCCGTAGACGAAGTAGGCGGTGAACGGCAGGAGTACGAAGAGGGCCTGGGCCAGCCCTGACGTGTCGAGGGCGACCACTCCCGTGATCAGTCCGGTCCGCGCGGCCATCGGCAGGTACGCCCGGACGGGAATTCCGCGCCTGATTCCGCGCCGCTCCACGGTCTCCAGGGCGACCAGCACCGCGAGCCCCGCGGCGAAACCTGCCGTGCGCCAGAGCGGCGGGGCGGTGCCGGGGGCGAGACCGGCCAGCGTGTAGTAGAGACCGCCGACCAGCACCGCGGCGTACAGCAGGGGCGACACCCACGGCACCGGTACGTACGCTGCCATGCGCCCACCCCTTCCTGCCTGCTGCCCAGGCTAAGCGGGCGGCGGCCGGGGGGCGAGGGCGCGGAGCGGCCGCCGGCGGACGTGGCCGAGCGGCACGTGCCGGCCAGTTGTACGGCGGCGGTGCGTCAGTGACTTCCAGCGGTGGTTCTCGCCGTTCTTCACCTGCCGAGAACGGGCGGCGGCTCTTTACCGTTCTCGGTCCCGGCCCGCGGAGTGCTGGGCCGGGGCGGCCCTTCGACACCTTGGAGTGCACCGTGCCCACACCCTTGTCCGACCGGCTCACCTGCGTCGGTGTGCTGTCCGGCACCCTGTCCGGGCTCTTTGTCGCCCTGCCCGCGCTCGTCGAGGTCTTCACCGGGGAGACCGCGACGACCAGCTTCTTCCTCGCCCTGGCCCCCGCGCTCTCGCTGCCGTTGCTGGCCGCGCTGCACCAGCGCCAGAGCGCGGCCGGCGGTCGCTTCGGGGAGACGGCCTACGTCATCAGCCTCATCGGGCTCGGCCTGTTCGGCGGCGCCGCGTTCGCCTCGAACCTCGTGCTGTTCTACTTCGACGATGCGGTCGTCGAGAAGGCCCTGACGGGCCCGACGGTCCCCGCGTTCCTCGGCTCCGCGGCCGTCTTCGCCGTGAGCTGCGCGCTGTTCGGAGCGGCCCTGATCCGGGCCCGGGTGTTTCCGCGGGTGCCGTCCTGGGCGTACGCGACCCTGTTGCCCCTCTTCGCATTCCTGACCGGCCTGCCCGACTCCGCACTCACCAGTGCCCTGCACTTGGCGGTCGGCACCACCTTGATCTGGCTCGCCTCCGCCCTGTGGCAGCCCGCCGGGAAAACGACACCGCGGGCGGCTGCGCGCTCTTCGCTCCCCGGTCCCGGCTGAACCCGGCGGCGGCAGCCCCGGTGGCCGGGACTGCCGCCCCGCACCCGGCCACCCGGCCTGCCGAGCGCCGGCGTGCGCATCCGTCCATCGGAGGCGTGCGCCATCGCAGGACGGACGCCGCGCACGCCCCTTGTGCGCCGGTGGCGGCCGACGGAAAGTTGGTCAATGGTGAAAGTACCCCAGGCATAAGGCATCGGAAGTCAGGAGCTTCCTTCCCTATTGGTACTGGCCTATCGGCCGGTGGAGCAAGCGTGCGGTACGGCGGGATCCGGCGAGTGCTAGGGAAGGAATTCCATGTCGTCTCTGCGGTCGGCGCCACGAATCTCTGCGAGCACGACGTTCGCGGACTATGCGGTCACCACCGCCACACGTCTTCTCGGCAGCGCGGGCATGGAGGCCGAACAGGGCACCAGGGCACTACGGAGGATGCTGTCACCGTGGGGCGCGCGGCGGATAGGGACGCGTCCCGGCTGGCACTCGGACGTCTGCGCCGACGGTTCGCCGATCGAATTCTCCGCGGCCTTCTCGCGGGAGGGCCTGCAGATCCGGGCGCTCGTGGAGGCCTTGCCCGAACGGTCGGACCCGTCGTCCGCACAGAAAGCGGCGCTTGCTCTCACCCAAGGGCTGACCCGGGATTTCGGGGCCGCCGGTGACCGGCTGGCGGAGGTGTCGGACCTGTTCCTGCCGGACGAGGACCCCACCGGCTTCGCCATGATGCACGCCGCCGCCCTCGCGCCGACCGGCGACCCCGAGTTCAAGGTCTACCTCAATCCGCATGCCAATGCCGGCCTGACCGGCATCGAGCGGACGCGCGCGGCACTGGACCGGCTGGGTTTCACCAAGGCATGGGCGGCGGTCAGGGAATACGCGGGCCGGGGGTTCGACCTCGACAGAATCGTCTACTTCGGTCTCGACCTGACCGACGGCCCCGAATCCCGCGTCAAGGTGTACTTCCGTCACTACGACGCCTCTCCGGCGGAACT
The DNA here is from genome assembly GCF_003865135.1 of Streptomyces chrestomyceticus JCM 4735. Classification (NCBI taxonomy): domain Bacteria; kingdom Bacillati; phylum Actinomycetota; class Actinomycetes; order Kitasatosporales; family Streptomycetaceae; genus Streptomyces; species Streptomyces chrestomyceticus. The sequence continues at coordinate 370,715 of NZ_BHZC01000001.1, forward strand.
CGACGCCCGTATGGAGATCTCGCTGCAGCACGAGGCCGGATTCCTGGGGGCCTTCTGCCGTCAACTGACCGGCAGCGACAGTGAGGTACGTGCGCAGCCGCTGGTCAGCAATCTGACGTTCACGGCTGCCGGCGGAGACCAGCCGGTGTCCGCGACGCTGTACGTACCGTTGTGGCTGCATTCGGCGAGCGACCGGACCGTTCGCGACCGCGTCAGCGCGGTCATGAGGGAAATGGGTCTTCCCGTCGGCGGCTATCGGACGCTGCTGAACCAGATGGCCCGGCGCCCGCTCTCGTCCGGCCGTGGCATTCACACGTACGCGTCAGCGCGTGTGCAGCGCGGCCGGTCCCGACTGACCACGTACTGGTCGCCGGAACTCTACGACCGGTATCCGCCTGCCCGATACCAGCGGGGGTGAAGACCATGGCGCTGCCCGACGCGCCCCGGCCGACGTTCGACGACGCGCAGGTCCGGCCCGGTCTGCTGCGCCGGCGGTCACCGTTGCGCTGGGGCGCTCATCCGCCCGGAGTCATCCCGCTGACGGCGGCCGAGCCGGACTTTCCCGGCCCCCCGGTGGTCACGGACGCCATCATTGCGGCGGTCGCCGACGGTTACTTCCCTTACGCGTCGGCCACGGAATGCGGGGAGTTGCAAGAAGCCTTCTCCGACGTGGCCGAGACCCGTTATGGAATTGGCAGCCATCCCGACCGTGTGGTGCCGGCCCCGGGCACCGCGGCCGCGCTCTGGGGCGTGGTGCACCTCTTGTGCGGAAAGGGCGACGAGTGCATTGTGCTGGACCCGGTAGACCTGTTGTTCGGACAAGCGGTCGATGCCGCGGGGGCCCGGCGGGTCTACTGCCCGATGGACAAGATCACGGGCTCCCTGGACCCCGACCGGCTCGCCTCTCTCATCACTCCGCGCACCGCATTGATCTGCCTGTGCAATCCGCACAACCCGCTGGGCACCGTTTTCACCGAATCGACCCTCCGGGCGGTGGCGGAGACGGCGGGTGCGCATCGCATTCCGATCCTCTGCGACGAGGTGTGGAGCGAGATCGTGTATCCGCCCGGAAAGCACATCAGCCTGGCGAGCCTGGACACGGCGAACAGCCGACGCGTCTACACGGTGACCGGCCTGTCCAAGACCTTCGCGTTACCGGGGCTCCGGGCGGGATTCGTGATCGCCCCGACCCGGCGGGCGGCGGACGCGCTGCGGCGCACGTTCCAGCGTCTCGGCGCCACGTACAGCATGACCCCGCTCGCCCAGGCCGGCGCCCTGGCCGCCCTGCGTCACGGCTGGCCCTGGAGAGACGCCTTCCTGGAACACCTGCACCAGATACGGGACTACAGCGTGGACCGGTTGAACGCCGTCCCGGGAATTTCGTGCGGCCGCCCGGAGGGCACGTACGTCCTGTTCCCCGACGTGTCCGCCACCGGAATGACCAGCCGGGCGATGGGCGAATTCCTCCTGGCCCGAGCCCGGGTGGCGGTGGTGCCCGGCACACCGGAGTGGTTCGGCCCGGCCGCCGAAGGCAATGTCCGTATCAGCTACGCCACGTCCCGGGCGGTCATGGAAGAGGCGTTGCAGCGCATCGCGAGAGCCGTCGAAGAACACGTCACCGGTGGCCCGGTCCCGCTCCAGGCCACCGGAACGCAGCGGAAGAGCGCCCCTCCCCTACCCCGGGGAAGTCAGCCCCGCAGCCATGCCTTCAAGGAGTTCCACCACCCCGTACGCCTCCTTCGGGCGGGAACCGGCAAGGGCACCACCGACGACAGCGGCACAGCGGGCTCGGCCGCGGGCGCTGCGCCACCGTCCGGCCGGCTCCCCTGATGCCGCTCCTCGGTCTCCGCGAGGGCAGGGGCCGGACCGGCGGGCGCGGCGGACCCCGCCGACCGGGGCGCGGTGAACGCCACCGGAAGGCTGGTCAGGTGCCGTGTCATCCAGCCCGACTTCCAGCGCAGTTGCTCCTCGGGGATGCTCAGCCGTACGTCGGGGAGCCTCGCCAGCAGCGTGTCGATGCCGGTGTCGGCGATGGCGCGGCCGATGTTCTGGCCGGGGCACTCCTGAGGGCCGCTGCTGAAGGCGAGGTGCGAGCGGTTCCCGAGCAGCGGGACCGAGGGGTCCGGCCGGACGGCCGGGTCGTGGTTCCCGGCGGCCAGCGCGAGCAGCAGCATGTCCCCCGCCTCGATCTTCTGACCGCCGACCTCCGTGGCCACGGCGGCCCAGCGGCCGGGGATGGTCATCAGCGGCGGTTCGCTCCACAGCACCTGCTCCACCACGTCGGGCAAGGTCATCTGCCCGCCGGCCAGCGACGCGTGGCACCGGGGGTCGGTCAGCACCATCCGCAGGGTGCTCTTGAGGAGGTTGACCGTGGTCTCGTTGGCGGCGATGAGGATGACCCGCAGGTGGTTCCACACCTCCTCGTCGGTCAGCCCCGAGGAGTGCTCGATCAGCCAGGACGTGACGTCGTGGCCATGGCTGCCGCGCTTGCGCCGCACGAGTTCGGTGAGGGTCTCCACGATGAACGCGTTGCTGGCCACCGAGGTCTCGGTGCCCGCCACCATGTCCCTGCTGGCCGCGACCAGCCGCGGCCCGTACTCGTCGGGCATGCCCAGCAACTGCGTCAGGACGAGCATCGGCAGGTGTTCGCAGAACTCCTCGGCCAGGTCCGCCTCGCCCCGCTCGGCGAAGCCGTCGATCAACTGGTGCGTGAAGCGGGTGATGTGCCGCCGGATGCCGCGGCGGTTGAAGCGCTCCAGGCTGTCGGTGACCGCCAGGCGCAGCCGGTTGCGCTCCTCGCCGTCCAGGAACAGGCAGACCGGCTGCCAGGCGATCATCGGGAGCAGCGGGGAGTCCGGCGGGACCCGCCCTTCCCTGAACCAGCGCCAGTTGCGGGAGTCCCGGCTGAACCGGGCGGGGGTACCGGCGACCTCCAGGATCTCGCGGTACCCGAGGACGAGCCAGGCCGGGAGGTCGCCGTCGAGCAGGACGGGCGCGACGGATCCGTGCCGGGCGCGCAGCCGCTCGTACAGGCCCATGGGGTCCTCGGCCGCCTCGGGGCCGAAGAGCCGCGCCAGCCCGTCCGTGGCGCCGGGCCGGGCGTGGGCCGGGCACTGCGGCGGCGGGGCGGGGGCCCACGCGGTGCGGGACTGTTCGGGGAAGGAGGAAGTCACCGTCGCTCCGGGTTCGTCGTGGTGAGGGCGTGCAGATAGCGCATGAGGGTCAGCAGGCCGTCGCGGCTGGAGAGGCGTTCGCGGGCGTCGCAATCGATCACCGGCACCCCGTCGGGGATGTCCAGGGCCTCCCGGAGTTCGGACGCCGGGTACGAGGGGGCGTCCGGGAAGGCGTTGATGGCGACGATGAACGGCACCCCGCGTTCCTCCAGGCGGCCCATCACGTCGAAGCTGTCCTCCAGCCGCCGGGTGTCGATGAGGACCACGGCGCCCAGCGCCCCTTCGAAGAGCCCGTTCCACAGGAACCAGAACCGCTGCTGGCCCGGGGTGCCGAAGACGTAGAGCACCAGCTCGTCGCTGAGGGTGATCCGGCCGAAGTCCATCGCCACGGTCGTCTCGTTCTTGCGCTCGACACCGGCGAGGTCGTCCACCCCGGCGCCGGCCTGCGTCATGATCTCCTCGGTGGTGAGCGGCCTGATCTCACTGACCGATCCGACCAGGGTGGTCTTGCCGACCCCGAAGCCGCCGACGATCACCACTTTCACCGCGGTGGTGACCGAGGCCGGCAGGGTGTCCTCGTGCCGGGGGCCGACGACGGGTTCAGAGATTCTGTAGTCCATGCATCACCGCCTCCAAGAGTTCGACGTCGGGCAGCGACTGGGTCAGCGCCGACGCCCGGGCCTCGACGTGACCGCTCGCCAGGAGGTCCGTGAGCAGTACGGTGATCACGGAGACCGGCAGCCGGAGGTACGCGGAGAGTTCGGCGACGGACAGCGGGTAGTCGCATATGCGGACGATGGCGGCGAGTTCGGGCTGCGTCCCCGGGCCGGGTTCGTTGCGGCTCACGATCAGCGTGACCATGTCGAGGGAGGAGTTCCGCTCGGGCGCCTGCCGGCCGGACGTGATGACGTAGAGCCGCTCGGGGCCGCCCTCTTCCCAGGCCCGGTGCTGTTCCTGCTCCGGATCGCTCATGGGACCTGCCGGTCCGCCCGCGGCGGGCTGCTGAGATGCTGCCCGATCCGGGCGACCAGATCACGCATCCGCTGCCCTATGAAGCCGGCGTCCACGTCGTCGTCGGCGAGCACCGCCAGATAGGCTCCCGCGCCGGCCGCCATCAGGTAGAAGAACCCGCCGTCGACCTCGACGACGACGAGTTTCATCCGGCCGTCGCCCCGGGGGAATTCCGAGGCGATCGCCGCCGACAGGCTCTGCAGTCCGGCACAGGCGGCGGCGAGGCGGTCGGCGGTGTCGTTCTCCGTACCGAACTGCGCCATGCACAAGCCGTCCGAGGACAGCACCACGACATTCCGGGTCTGCGGGACGCTGGACGCCAACTCCTCCAGCATCCAGTCCATGTTGAGCCGCTGCTTTGTCGCCACTTGCTCACTCATCCTTGTCTGCTGGCTCATCGGCCGGCTCGGTCACTGCTCGGGCTCGTCGTCGCCCGGACTTCGGGGGCGCCGCGCCGGGGCCTCCGCCGGAGACGCGCCGGTGTTGCCGCCACCGGATTCGCCGTCCGACGCACCGCCGAGGAATGCGGACATCCACAGCCCGGCCGGTGCGGAGTTGCCGTCCGACGGAGGGCGGGGGGCAGCGCCCGAGGGCGTCGCCTGCTGCGGCCGTACGGACGGGATGACGGACCGGGTACGCCGCCTGCGCTGCGGAAGCCCGTTGGTGGTGCGGGGGCCGTCGGCGGACACCGGTTCCTCGGCGGCCGCTTCGGCCCGGTGCTTGGGGCCGCTGGGGTGGCGGGGCGGCGGGAGGCTGGGCGCCTTGGCCAAGGCGCCGCCGGGCACCGGGGTCACGGTGATCAGTTCCGGCGGTACGACCAGGACCACCCGTACGCCGCCGTACGCGGAGACGCGCAGCGAGACCTTGAAGTGATTCGCGTGGGACAGCCGGCCGACCACGGCCAGGCCGAGTCGCGGGGACTCCCCCAGGTCGTCCAGGTCCAGTCCGCCACCGGGGTGCTGCGCCAGGGCCCGCTCGGCGCGGATGCGGGCCTCGTCGGTCAGACCGAGTCCGGCGTCCTCGATCTCGACGGCCACACCGGACTGGACCTCGGTCGCGGTCAGGTGGACACGGGTCTGCGGCGGTGAATAGCGGGTGGCGTTGTCCAGCAGCTCGGCCACGGCGTGGATCAGCGGCTCGGCGGCGCGGCCGAGAACTCCGACGTCGGCCACCGAGTGCAGGTCGACGCGCTGGTAGTCGGTGATCCGGGACATGGCGCCGCGCAACACGTTGAACAGCGGGATGTCCTTCTGCCACTGCCGCCCCGGCCGGGCACCGCCGAGGACGGCGATGCTGTCCGCCAGCCGGCCGATCAGCGCGGTCCGGTGGTCGAGGTGCAGCAGGTCACTGAAGACGTGCGGGTCCTGGCCGTGCCGGTCCTCCATCTCGCGCAGTTCCAGCGCCTGTTGGTGCACGATGGCCTGGACGCGCCGGGCGATGTTGACGAAGGCCCGCTGGGCGGCGTCACGCAGGTCCTCCTCGGCCTCCACGGCCTGGAGGACGTAGCGCAGCACCCCGTGGTGCGCGGCTTCGAACCGGGGGCTCACCCGGGACGCCTGACCGGTGCTGCGCAGGACGTCCTCGACCGAGTTGCCCTGCTGGAGCCGCGCCATGGCCGCCGGCAGGGTCTCCTTGGCCATTCGTACCGTCTCGACCTCCTGCTCGGCCAACTGCCGTTGCAGGGCGGCCTCTCTCTCGGCGTACTGCCTGCGCAGCGCGTCGATCGCGCGGCCCCGGCGCGCGGCCTTGAAGTCCGCGGCGGCCACGGCCGCGGTCGCGAGGACACCGATCCAGACGGCGTGGGCACGGACCTCCGAAGGCAGCAACGGAACAGCCACGGCCACACATATGGCCAGGAGCACGGGTGGCAGCGGCCACCTTGCGGTGGAGGCCGGCCCCGGCCTTCCGGGTGACGCATCAGCACGAACCATCGGCAGCCTCAGAGCACTAAGGGAAGGGACAGGACGTCGTGCACGGAAATGCACGTACGCAGGAAAGGCGGCGAAAAATGCGACGGGCGACCGTTGGTCCGCACCCACCGAACCAGCACCGCAGTGCACGCCGAGCCGACCTGCCGCGCGCGGTTTCCAGGGGTCCAAAACCCCGGACGCCACACGCGGCGGCGACCTCACGACAGTCACCGGCGCCATGCCGCAACTGTCACAACTCGCTGCGCGGCAGTGAGCATAGCGGGGCCCGATTGACTCCGAGGGGCAAGTGCACACAACACATGAATGCACTCATGTACGAACATCAGAAGAATCGTTTGGCGCTAGCCGTTCAGCGGAATCGCGGGGAGGCGTGGCGATTGCGAAGCGAATGCCCGAATTCACTGGCGCGGGCCGAAATTTGGATCAACGGCAGCGTCGCACGGGGAGGGCCGTCAGCAACTGATCCGTCACTGTCATCGCGATCATCCCTCTCGCGCTGTGCTCTTCTGGAAGCGGCGGCGGCCCCGCCGCTGGCCGGATGCACGAGCGGCGGGGTCGGCCCCACGTCTCCTTCCGTGCCTGCCGAATTCAACAACGGCGGTACCTGCGCGAGTTGGAAGGGGAGTAGGGCACGCGTCGATTTGTCGACCTGTGCAATGCGGCGGTTCGCTACAGCGAAGGAATGGCCGGGAACCTGCTGCTACGGGATGTCGGCGGGCCGGGGAGGTTGACGGCGTTCGCCCGGATCCGTACCGCCGCTCGTCGTCTCGCCCATGTCGAGCAAGCCCGCCAAGGACGCCGCGTACGAGGAGCGGCTCCTTGTTCGGGCTGCGGAATGCGTGGTGGCCACGGCATACGTGGTGGCCACTCTCGCGTGATCAGACGTGGAAGCGGGTGGTCTCGTGCAGTTCGGCGCGGGGGACGGAGATGTTGTTGATGGGGGCAGAGGTGTCCGCGTAGCCGAAGGAGATGCCGAACAGCAGCTTGTTGTGGCCCGTGCCGTTGTTGTCGCCGTTGAGGCCCAATGACTCGCGGACGGTGTCGGCGTAAAAGCTCAGGAGACCTTGCGGGCAACTGGCGATGCCGTACGCCGTCATGGCCAGCAGGAGCGTCTGTCCGTACATGCCGAGATCGGCGGCCATGCGTTCTTCGGCATTGGGAGGCAGGAACAGCAGCGCGACATGCGGAGCCCCGTAGAAATTCAGGCTCTCGACGTTGAATGCCGCGCGCTCTTCATGGTCGTCGCGGCCGATGCCCAGTGCGCCGTACATCGTCGCGCCCGCCTCGTGGCGACGCTGCGCGTACGCGCCGGTGTACAGGTCGTCCCGGTAAGGGAAGTCCAGTGACATGCGCTGGTCGGCGTATGCGGCGGTCAGGTCCGCGCTCAGCCGGTCTCTAGCCGCGCCACTGACCACTTCGACGTGCCAGGGCTGTGTGTTGGAATTGGAAGGAGCCGCGCCGGCCAGGGAGAAGACAGCGCGCACGGTGTCTTCGGGCACCGCTTCCGGAGTGAAGGCACGGGTCGCGCGCCGGGCGCGTATCAGGTGTTCGGCGTAGGCGGGCGCAAAGGTGGACATACTCATGGGCTTCTCGTTTCGCAGAAGTGCGGATACTCGGGACCGATGCGGTGGTCACTGCTCCAGGAAAGAGTCGATGAGGCGGTCGGCCGCTTCCTTCAGCGCGGTGGCGGACTTCTCGGCCGCGTAGACCTGGGTGGTGACGCTGGCGCCTTCCACCAGCATCTGGAGCATGTAGCCCAGAGTGCGGTGATCGCGTACCGGCAACTGCGCGACGAGTTCCGTCATCAGTTCCAGGTAATCGGCCTTCAGCTCGTCGACGGCGACGCGTACCGGGTGGGTGCGGTCGGGGAATTCGACGGAGGCGTTCACCAGCGGACAGCCCCGGTATCCGGGCTCACTGATCTGGTCGGCGATGGTGGCGATGACGTGCCGGAGCTGCGCCGCGGGGTCGTCCGGACAGGCGGCGCGTGCCGCCTCCAGCCACACGCGGGAGGGCACCGCCTTCGATTTCACATAAGCCAGCGCGAGGCCGTCCTTGGACTCGAAGTTACGGTAGATGCTCGGCTTTCCGACCCCGGACCGCTCCGCGATCTCGGCCACCCCCGCGGAACGGATGCCTTCCCGGTAGAAGAGCTCGCACGCGGTCTCCCACACGCGCCGGCCCGCCGGCGAGCGCCACTGCTGTTCGTCTGCCATCGGAACTCCGGTTCACGGTTGACAACGCAGGCGTACCGATCGGCACGCGGACGACAGTACCGATCGGTACGCGGGGCGTCAAACAGTGCCCGGGGAGGTGAAAGGGCTGACTTGAGCCGCTTTCCGGGGAGGCGCGGGTGTGGGGGTCAGCCGGAAGCGGCGGTGAGTTGCGTGAGGTCCACCGTGTCGGCACCCGGGGCCGGGGCCGGGACGAGGAGGCAGACACCGGCTACGGCTGCGAGTGCCGCGGCCAGGCAGGCCGCGCCCGTACGCCCCCTGGCCCAGCGGGCCTTGAACCGTACGGGGTCCTCCACCAACACCTTGGACAGCCACCCGGCGGCGAGGGACACCGCGAGGAGGACCGCCGTCCGGGCCCAGCCGCCGAAACCGAGGACGTCCTTTGAGAGGAGCAGATAGATCGGCCAGTGCCAGAGGTAGAGGCTGTAGGAGACGGCGCCCAGTTCGCGCAAGGGCCTGCTCCCCAGGAGACGGCCGACCGGACCGGCCGGGGTGTGCGCCAGCAGGGCGATCAGCAGCGCTGCGGCCAGGGCGTGGAGGAAGAGGCCGCCGCGGAAGAGGAAGGGGTCGCTCGGGCCGCCGGTCAGACACCAGTAGACGCCGAGACCGCACACCAGAGCAGCACAGAGGCAGTTGGCCAGGCGACCGGGCGTCCTCGACAACAGACCGCGTACCGGATCGGTCGCCATCAGGGCGCCCAGCAGCAGCGAGAAGGCGCGGGTGTCGGTGCCCTCGTACACGCGCGTGGTGTCCGGGCCGTGCGCGAGGACGATCATGACCACCAGGGAGACGACGGCACCGGCGGCGGCGACCACGGGCACGAGACGGCGTGTGGCGCGCCTCCGGGCGAGGACCGCGACCACCACCGGCCAGACGACGTAGAACTGCCACTCGACCCCGATGCTCCACAGGTGGCTGAAGACGCGGGTGTCGCCGTCGTTCCAGTAGCCGACCTGGTCGCTGATGAAGTGCCAGTTCGTCGCTTGGAGCGCGGCCCACGGGCCGTCCTCGAGGGCGAAGCCCAGCAGGTAGGACGGCCCGGCCGCCCCGACGAGAAGCAGTACCGCGACGATCATCACGGTCAGCGCGGGCAGCAGACGGCGTACCCGGCGTTCCCAGAAGGCCGCGAGGCCGACCGTACCGTTCCGGTCCGCGGCCTCCTTGAGCAGCAGGCCGGTGATGAGGAAACCGGACAGGACGAAGAAGAGGTCCACGCCGAGGAAGCCGCCGCCGAAGTGCCCGGCGTGGAAGAACAGCACCCCCAGGACGGCGAGGCCGCGCAGACCGCCCAGGGGTGCGATGTGCCGTCCGGTCGCGCGCGGTCCGGGGCGGCCGTGGCGGCGGGAGGGCAGGGGGGAGGACGGCGGGGAGGGCGGCGCGGCCACGGATGTCGGCATGAACGGGTCCTTCGGGGGAGGCGGGAGGGGGTTGCTGCCGCTGGGGGCAGGCGGCAGCAACGACGTCGGGGACTGCAGCGGCAGCCGCGGCGACACGGTGGCCGCCGCATGCAGGAAGCCCTACGGGCTCAGCCGCACTTGAGCTGGCCGTAGACCTTGTCGCCGGTCCACGAGCCCTTCGCCCACCGGTCCACGGCGGCGGGCGTGAAGGAGTACTGCTTGCTCAGCTCCTGCCCGAACCAGTTGGCGAACGCCGCGGAGCCCTGCTGGCAGGAGTGGATACCGTCCTTGCTGCGCTGGGCCTTGCCCGCGGCGCTGTCGGTGCCCCACAGCGCGGAGGCGTCGAGGAAGCGGATCTGGTCCGGATTCTTCTCGGCCGCCTCCTTGGCCGCCTTGGGCGCCGACGCGATGGCGGCCTCGTGCCCCTTGTAGAACTCGTCGATCTTGAACGGTGGGGCGGAGACGAGGACGAGTTCGGCGCCCGCGTCCTTCGCGACCTTCGCGAGGCGCTCGTACGAGCTGCTCTGCTGAGCGGGAGTGCCCCAGTCATAGGTGGTGACCTGGTAGGCGATGACGTCCGGGTGGAAGGAGCCGACCGCCTTGGACAGGTCCTTGAAGGTGCCGTCGGCGAATTCGGCGGTGGGCCCCTCACCCTTGACGACCGTGCCGCCGCCCGCGGAGGCGATGGACTTGAACTCCACGCCGCCGGCCTTCATGGCGGCCCCCAGGGCGGGGGCCTCCGCCTCGGCTATCGAGTCGCCCATCCAGAGCAGCTTGGAGAGGTGCTTACCGCCCTTGTTCTCCGCGGGCGACGCGGCGGCGGACGCCGAGGCCCCGTCGTTCTTGCCGGGCTCCGAGTTTCCGCAGCCGGTGAGGGCGAGAAGGGAGGCGCCCACGAGCAGGGCCCCGGCGGCCATGCCCGGGGTCTTCAGTCCTCCGGAGCGCCGCGCCGGAGCGACGGGCGTGGCGGACGGGTCGGAGGTGGCGGGCTGCTGCGAGGGGGACGGGGTCTGGTCCATGTGCTTGCTGTGCATGCTTCGAGGCAATCACGGTGCACAGGCGATACCGGCGCTCGTCATCTGCCGCTCACATACCGCGGGAATGCCCGTCATACGGTGCTCACACGGTGGCCGCGATCCGGGCCCGGCCGTCCCCTTGATCACCGGTGAGCCGCGGATCGCGTCGGCGGCGTCGCTCCCGTACCGCGACGGCGTGGCCAGGCGGCGGGCCGGCGCAGAGCGTCGGCCGGTGCCCCTCCTCCTTACGCCGACCTGCGGTAGACCCGGAACGCCCGCGTGGCCAGGAAGCTCATCGCGAGAGCCACAGCGGCGAGCAGAGCCAGGTGCGCCCAGACCGCTTCCCGGTCGGCACGCGCCAGCAGCGCCTGCCGGGCGGCGGCGACCGCCCATTCCACGGGGTTGCAGGCGGCGATGTTCCCGACCCAGCCCGGGGCGAGGCGGAGGTCCATCACGGCGGAGCTCAGGAACATCAGCGGCAGGGTGGTGAACTGGGAGATGGCAATCAGCGTGGCTTGCTGGCGGGTCAGCAGAGCGACGGCGCTGGACAGCGCCGAGAAGATCAGCGCCAGCAGCACCGCGGCGAGAACGGTGACGCCTACGCCGGTCACGCCTCCGGGAAAACGAGCCCCGGCGGCCAGGGCGACGGCCACGACGGCCAAGCTCTGCACGACGGTCTGGACTGCCTGGTAGGCCAGGCCCGCGCCCATCATGGCGCCCCTCCCGGCCGGTGAGGTGAGCAGCCGGTCCATCACGCCGCGGTCGATGTCCTGGAGGTAGGTTGTCCCCGCCCACGCGCTCGCGAACAGCGCGGTCATCATGACCACCCCCGGCGTGAGGAATTGCAGGAAGCCGCCGCTGCCGGTCGTGAAGCCGGGCAGGTTCACTACGGAACGGAAGAGCTGTCCGAACAGCAGCAGCCAGATGACCGGCTGCACGAGTCCGATGACGAGAAAGGCGGGCGACCGCCGCAGGGTACGCAGCAGACGGCCGGTGAGGTACGCGCAGTGGGCCATTGCGGTCAGCGCGCGCGGGCCGGCGGGGCTCATGTGTGTGCTCGTCACTTCGCCGCCTCCAGCCCCTGCGAGGCGTCGAGCCCCTTCGAGACATCGGCTCCCGCGCTGCCGGTGGCTCCGATGCTGTGGCCGGTGTGCCGGAGGTAGACGTCGTCGAGGGAAGGGCGGGCGAGCGTCGCGGAGGTCACGGCGACGCCCGCTTCCTCCAGTGCGGCCAACGCGGGCGGCAGCGCACGGGCTCCGTCGTCGGTACGGCCACGGACCGTGCGACCGTCCACGGTGATCTCCCGCAGTTCCGGCACCCGTTGCAGCACTGTCCGTGCCCTGTTGTCGGCTTCGGCGAGCTCGATCTGCACCGCGTCGCCGCGCAGTTCGCTCTTCAGCTCCTCCGAAGTGCCGGTGGCAACGACCGTACCGTGGTCGACGATCGCGAGCCGGTCGGCCAGGTGATCGGCCTCGTCCAGATAGTGCGTGGTGAGCAGCACCGTCATCCGCTCCTCGGCGGCCAGCCTGGTGATCTCGTGCCACAGCTCCGTACGGGACTGGGGGTCGAGACCCGTCGTCGGCTCGTCGAGGAACAGCACCTGCGGACGGTGCATCAGCCCGAGCGCGATGTCCAGTTTGCGCGCCATGCCGCCGGAGTACGTGCGCACCAGCCGGTCCGCGGCGTCGGCCAGGCCGAAGCGCCGTACGAGTTCACGGGCCCGTGCCCTGGCGTCCCGGCGGGGCATCCCGTGGAGGCGGCCCGCGAGCAGCAGGTTCTCGGTCGCGGTGGCCATCGGGTCGGTGCCGGGTTTCTGGGCCACGAGCCCGATCGCCCGGCGTACCCGCTCCGGGTGGGCCGCCACGTCGATGCCGGCGACGCGGGCCGCTCCCGAGTCGGCGGCCGCCAATGTGGAGAGGATCTTCACCGTGGTGGACTTGCCCGCCCCGTTCGGACCGAGCAGCCCGAAGACGGTCCCCCGCGCCACGGCGAAGCTCAGTCCGCGCACAGCGGAGACGGGGGGTTTGTTCCTGCCTGTCCGGTAGGTCTTCACGAGTTCAACGGCTTCCAGTGCCGTTGCAGCCTGCTGTACCGCAGCCATCGCCGCACACCTTTGTCAGATTCGGTGCGACTCCCACCTTCCTGGTGTCACTGGACACGAGGAGGCTGAACGGCGAGGGACGGCGAAGGCTGAACCCTACGGTGAGATGTCGCGGCGACGCTAACAAGAGGGCGCGTGGGTGGCAAGCGCGCCTCCGTCGCGCCGCGGCTCCGTCAGCGGAGCGCGCGGGCCAGTACGTCGCGGTGAGCACCGACCCACGCGAAGGCGTCCCGCACCTCGGTGACCGCTCCGGCGTCGCGGAGGCGGACCATCGCCGGGTCGCCCGCCCGGGCGCCAGCCTCGATGCCCCGCCAACACCGGTCCTGCCACCACAGGATCGTGGGGATCAGCCAGTCCCGGTCGGTCAGGCCGTATGCGTCGGCGACCAGCCGCAGTCGCCGCGCGCTGTCGGCGACATCCTCGACGCGCGGCCCGAGGCCGATGTACTGCCAGCACACGTGGGCGATGTCGTGGACACGTTCGCCCGGCGCCGCCAGGTCCCAGTCGATGAAGGCCACCGGGCGCAGGGTGCCGCCGACCGGCCGGTAGACCGTGTTCCTGGGCGCGAGGTCGTTGTGGCAGACGACCTCGTGCGCTCCGGCCAGGTCGGTGCCGGCCGTCAGGTCGTGGAATTCGCGTACGAGCCGGGCGACCCGCTCCAGGGTTTCCGCCGCGTGCACAGCAGGCGGCTGTTCGCGTTCCCAGGCCACATGCCCGTCCAGGTAGGTGAGCGTCTCGCGCCCGTCCTCGTCGATGCCCAGGTACCGCGGTGCGCCGGGCCAGCCGCGGGCCTCGAAGAGTTTCAACAGCTCACCGACGAAAGCGGTGGCGGCCGAGGCAGGACGGCGCACCGTGGCGCCGACCCGTACGACGTGCTGGACGAAGCCGCCCGGCAGTGGTGTTTCAGGCATTCTGCCGCTGCGGAGGGCTGCCGGTCGTACCGTCCGTGCCGCTCGGCGCGGGCCATTCGAGAATGGTCAGCTCGGGCCACTGCTGCTGCCACCGGGCGGCCTTCGCCTCGTAGACCGACCGTGGCGCGAGGACGGGGTTGGGGCGGACGACGAGGTTGAAGACGTCCGACAGCCCGTGCGGCGCGTACACCCGCCATCGGCCGTCCCGCTCCGTGCGCACGCCCAGACAGCAGGTCGTCGCGGCGAAGCGGTCGATGGCGGCCTCGGTGGAGTCGTACGGCGGGCAGGCCACGCCGAACTTCTCTGTGTACCAGAGGTGGACGCGCGCCTCGTTGCGGATCTCGACCTCGGCGGGCAGTCCGGTGAAGACCTTCCGTCCGGCCTCGATGGCGGCGTCCTCCGCCTCCCAGGAGAGGTCCGTGCCGTCGAAGTAGAAGACGTCGTAGTCCTTGATGCCGGCGGTCGGCGGCCTGCCCGTGGCCACGTTCCACACGGTCTGGAAGAGGCATCCCGCCGTCACGTACCACCCGGGCAGGTCCAGCGTCGCGGTGCGCGACAGCACTTCCGTCAACACCTCGTTGCGGGAGAGCGTCGCACGCAGGGAGTCGAGTTGCCGGTCGAGAGGGAGTCTGCTGATCACCGGACCTTGCCTATCACATCCCGCCCGGCCGCCGGCCGGCCTTATGTCCCGCGCACTCCGGCCGGCTCGGCGGCATCGCGTTCGGCGGCGCGGTGGGCCAGTTCCGACCAGTTGTCGGCGTACGCGCGGGCCAGTTGGGCGACGGTCCGGCGGTGGCCCTGCGGAAGGCCCTCCGTGATCTTCTCCCACTCCTCCGGGCTGACGGTGTGGATGCCGAGCAGCCGCAGCAGGGTGCGGCCGGTGTCGCTGTAGCGCAGGGCGGGGTCGCCCTTGAGCCGGTTCACGACGCGGCGCCGGTCCGCCAAGGGCATCCTGATGTGAGCCACCGGTCCGCCGGATGCCGGGCGGGGCCTTTGCCCCGGGGGCCTGCCGGGGCCGCGTCCCTGTTGCGCGGCGCGCTTGCCGCGCGCGGCGAGCAGGGGCTCTTCCCCGCGGCGGATCCGGTTGCGTACGTCGCGCGCCGTCTCCGGGGAGATGCCGGTCCGCTGCGCGATCTGCCGGAGTGACAGGTCCGGGTCGGCGGCGATGAGTTCGGCGGCCTGCCTGCGGCCCTCCGCACCGTCGAGCGGACGGAAGCGGCCGTCCTGGCCGACGCGGCCGCGTTCGGCCGCGCCGCCCGGCATCCGGCGGCGGACCTTGGCCACCGTCGCCGGTGCCACTCCCGTGATCGAGGCGATCATCCGGTTCGACCAGATCGGGTGCGAGGCGATGATGCGCTCGGCCGCGCGCTTGCGGTCGGCCTTGGTCAGCGGCAGGCCGTGGCCGGTGTTGGACTCGACGGCGAGGACGAAGGCGTCCGCGTCGCCGCCGTCGAAGAACCGTACGGGGATGGTGGACCAGCCGCGTCGCTGGGCCGCCCGCAGCCGGTGTGCGCCGTCGATGACGCGCAGCGTGCCGCGGTGGACGATGATGGGTGGCAGCGGTGCGTCGGCGACCGCCAGCAGTTCGATGTGCTCCTGGTTCTCCCCCGAGATCCTCGGCGAATCGCTCACCGACAAGGCACTGATCTCGACATCGACGACCGTGTGCAGGTCGACCTGCGACTGCCCAGGTTCCACTTGCCCCTCCTCGGTCCGTAGGTCCCGTTCGCTCTCCGGTTGCGGAGCGGCGGACGGTTTACGGGTGGGCCGGTCCCGCCCCGTGCTGCCGGGAGTGCGACCGGTGGGTGCCGTACCGTTTCTGCCTTTCGGGCTCCCGCGCCTTTCGGGCCTTTACGCTCTCGGCCCTTGCGGCTTTTCGTCGCTGCGCTTTTCGGCTTTTCGGCCTTGGCTTTCGGCCTTCGGACAGGAGCTGCGAGAAGGCGGAGAGCGGGAACGGTTCCGGAGCGGCGGAGCGCATCCGCTCGTATGCGCTCCCCCGCTCCGGCCCCGCTCGGCGCGGCGGGCCGGAAACCGGTGGCCCGTCCCCAAACCCACGGCCCGCCGCCGCGCCGCCACGACCGGGGTGTTCCAGGCGGCCGTGGTCTCACGGCATCTTCGGCCGGAACCGCCGGGCTTTCCGTACCGGGCGTTCGTGGCTCGAAGATGCCGTTGTGCTGCTGATGCTGAGCTGGCGCGCCGGGGCAGGGAAGGGGGCTCTTGTCCAGGACTTGTCCAGCACTTGTCCGGCCTGCTCAGGGCGGTGGCCGGCCCTGTATCCGGACAATTCCGGGGAGACTTGTCCGATGAGAATTGCCTTGAATTCTTTCGGGGCAGCACAGATGCGTCCGGGTCCGTACGGGCTCGGGGAGGGGCGTCGGCCGACCCCGCGCCCGTACGGATACGGACACGTCTTCGTCTCGGTCCGTGGCTAGCTCCGCGCGCCGAACACCTGCGTCCACGTCAGCCCGCCGGACGTGTCGTGGGTGCCTATGCCGATTTCCTTGAAGTCGCAGTTGAGGATGTTCGCCCGGTGGCCGGGGCTGTTCATCCAGCTCTTCATCACCTCGTCGGCCGAACGCTGTCCCCTGGCGATGTTCTCGCCGTAAGTGCTCCACCGGTATCCGGCGGCCGTGATGCGGTCACCCGGGTCCGTACCGTCCGGGCTGGTGTGGTCGAAATAATTCCTGGCGTCCATGTCCTGGGAATGACGCCGGGCCGCGGTGACGAGCTGGTCATTGGCGCGGACGGGTGAGCAGCCCTGTTTCGCTCGCTCGGAATTGACCAGAGCGGTGACCTGCTGGGCGAAGGCCGACCCGCCGCTTCCGGAACCGGCGGCCGGGACGGGGGCGGGGGCGGCGGAGGACGGGCGCGGTGCCGGGGCGGCCGGTTCGGAGGGAGCCCGCTTCTTCCTCGGGGTGTGCGGCTCCTTGGAGGACGACACGGACGGCGACGGGGTGGGGCTCGGGCTGTGGCTCGCCTTGGAGGGGGACGGGGTGGGGGTCGCCGCCGAGGGCGTGGCCAGGGGGGCCGATTCGGGTTCCGTCGCGGCCCGTGAGGTACCGGGCTCGTCGTCCGGGCCGCCGATGAACAGCGGCAGCGCGCCGCCCACCGTGGCGAGGGCGGCCGCCGCCACGGCGGCCGCGGTGACGGCGCGACGGCGGCGGACCCGGCGGCTCTCCCGCAGTGCGTCACGGAGCTGGGCGCGGCCACCTCCCGTGGCCGGGCCGGTGACCGGCACCGCGCCGCCCGCGGCCGCGGACACGGCGGAGGCGGACTGCTGGGAAGCGGCGGCCGCGAGGACCGGGGTGTCCATGGTGTCCGGCGCGAGGGTGGCGGCCAGGGGCACCAGGGCGAGGCCGACCAGCAGCCGGTCGGCGGGTACCAGCCCGGACGAGAGGGAGGAGCAGACGGTGCATTCGCGGGCGTGCCGCGCGATGCGCTTGCGCCACAGTGCGGAGGGCACTCCGTCCCACTGTTCGGTCACCGTGTCCAGCAGCACGCACCGCGGCGTCGAGGACAGCGCGCGGACGACCACGCGGGACGCTTCGAGCTGGGACTTCATCCGCTGGACCCGTACGGCCGTATGCTGGGGCGTCAGCTCCATCGCGGCGGCGACCTCCGCGCGGGTCAGTTCGCCGGCCGCCTCCAGCCACCACAGGGACAGCAGCGCGCGGTCGCCTTCGTCGAGCCAGCGGGTGGCTTCGGCGACCTCCCGACGCTGTCCGGACAGGCCGAGGCGGACGATGGTCAGTCCGACGAAGTCGGCGCGAGGGTCGGGGACGTCGTAGGCGTCGTCCAGACCGCCGGCGACGGGGGCTGCCTGGTCCTGCCGCCAGTGCGCCCGTATCTGGTTCATCGTGATGGCCACCAGCCAGGACCGGAAGCTGCCCGGGTCACGGAGGTCGCCGAGGCTGCCGAGGGCCCGGAGCATCGTCTCCTGCGCCACGTCGTCCACGTCCGCGTGGCCGTGCAACGCGCGTCCCACGATGTTGTACACCAGGGGCATGGACGCGGTGACGAGCTGGTCCCTGGCCTGCCCGTCCCCCGCCTGCGCGGCCGCAATCACCGCAGGATCGAGTTCGCTGCTCACGCTCTGTCCACTCTCTTTCGGCTCGGGCTTGTTCCGTCCCACACACAGGAGATGCTGCGGGGGCGGCGCCGATAACAGAAATCGAGCAATCGTCCGTCAGATTCGTACGGGCTGGCGGAGGGCGGGCGCGATGCCCACCGGGAGGGGCGACGGGATGCGCTGGGAAAACGGCCTCCGGGGCGGACTTGCCCCATCTGATCCCGAAATGTCAGGGCAAAGGTTGGGGGAAACGGGCCGCCGGGTGCATCCTTCGGCGTGACTCGTGCGTCTCACGAGGAAGCCACCCTCTCATGTGGCCGTACTGAAGCGGCATTTGGAGAAAACACGTTGAAAACTGGCATCAAGGGCGTACGTCGCCTGTCCGCGACGGCCGTCACCGCCGCGGGAGCCGTTCTGCTGACCGGGACGTTCGCCGCCCCGGCCCAGGCCGCGGCGCCCAAGACCGCCCCGGCGAAGGCCGCGGTCAAGGCCGCGGCACCCAAGGCCCCCGCGATCACCGCGGCGGGCGGTTTCGTGATGAACAACGGCAACGGCAAAGCGGCCTTCGCCAAGGCGGCGGACAGCCGCCGTTCCATGGGTTCCACCACCAAGATCATGACGGCTCAGGTGGTGCTGTCCCAGAAGAAGCTCAACCTGGACACCAAGGTCACGGTCGACAAGGCGTACAGCGACTACATCGTCGCCAAGACCGCCTCGTCGGCCCGGCTCATCGTCGGTGACAAGGTCACCGTCCGCCAGCTCCTGTACGGGCTGATGCTCCCGTCCGGGTGCGACGCGGCGTACGCGCTGGCCGACAAGTTCGGCACCGGGTCCACCCGGGCGGCGCGGGTGAAGTCGTTCATCGGCCAGATGAACACCGCGGCGAAGAACCTCGGTCTGAAGAACACGCACTTCGACTCGTTCGACGGCATCGGCAACGGTGCGAACTACTCGACGCCGCGTGATCTGACGAAGCTGGCCTCCGCCGCGATGAAGAACGCCACGTTCCGCAGTGTCGTGGGCACCAAGTCCACCAAGCAGAAGGTCACGACGAAGAGCGGCGGCTACCGCTACATGTCGTGGACCAACACCAACGACCTGCTCGGCAGCTACGCCGGCACCATCGGCGTCAAGACGGGTTCGGGTCCGGAGGCCAAGTACTGCCTGGTCTTCGCCGCCACCCGGAACGGCAAGACGGTCATCGGTACGGTCCTCGCCTCCTCCTCGGTGGCCAACCGCACCGCCGACGCCAAGAAGCTGCTGGACTACGGCTTCAAGGTGTGAGCCACGGAAAGGGCCTGCCCGCGGCATCCGGCCGCGGGCAGGCCCTTTCCCTTGCCGCCTTCCGGGACGGCAGGACCGGTGGGTGCCCTCCGGTGGTGGGGGTGGCCCCAGGCCGGGGACGGGGGCCGGCCGTATTCTCCGCGCCGGGGCGCGCTTCTAGCGTCCTTGCTCATGACCAACTCCGTACGGATGCCTCCTCCCTCGCCGCCGGACCCACATGCGTCCCAGGCCCGGCCCTCTCCCCCGGCTCCGCGCCGCCGTGGACTCCTGGTGTTTCTTGTCGTGGCCAACCTGGGCATGTGGGCAGCCATGGCACCCCTCCTGCTCACGGATTTCCGGCGGGAGAGCGCCCGGTCGGTGACCGGCGCACTGGAGGAGGTGTGCATCTCGGCCGCGATGTTCGCCCCGGCGCTCGCCGCGCTCCTCGTCGTCCGGTACGTGGACCGCGCCGGCCGGATACGGGACGTCCTCGCCCTGCGGTGGCCCCGGCCCCACGGCCGCACCGTACGCTCCTGCCTGCTGGCCCTCGCGGTCCCGGCGGCGCTGACCACCCTCGCGCTCGGTGTCGGAGCCGCGGCCGGGCACTATCCCTTCGGTGTGCGGTGGGAGGCCGTCGCTCCCTGGGCCGCCGCCATGCTCCTTCAGATGCTGGTCTCCCTGCCGCTGTTCTTCGGCGAGGAACTGGGCTGGCAGGGCTATCTCTTCCCCCGTCTGGCACGGGACGGCGGGGGCGCGCGCCTGGTGTGGGCGTACGTGGGCACCGGCGCCGCCTTCGCGCTGTGGCACCTGCCCACCCTGCTGATGGGCGGGCAGTACCCCGGCCGGCCCTGGTACGTGTCCGTACCCGCCATGGTGATGAGCTGCGTACTCATCCTGCCGGTCTTCACCTGGCTGCGGCTGCGTTCCGGTTCGGTGGTGCCCGCGGTACTCGGCCACACCTTCGTGAGCACGGCGGGCGTGGGCATGGTCAAGGTGTGCGCCACGCCGGACGCTCCCCTGGACCCCCTGCACATGGGGCTGACCGGCTGGCCCGGCTGGATCGTCACGGCCGCGTTCGTCGTCTTCCTCGCGCTGACCGGGCGGCTCCGGCCGTCCACGTACGCCCCGGGCGACCGTCGGCACCCGTCAGCGTCCCGCCCGTACCCGGGTGCCGGGGCCGCCGTGGCCCGGTGAGCGAGCTCCGTGCGTGGAAGACCTGCCACTCGCCCCGGACCGGGGCGAGGCCAGCAATCACGAGTCGCGGCGGCCGCCATCGGTCGGGGCAACTACAACCGGGCGGGAGCTGCTGTCACTGGTCGGGGGCCGCTGTCACGGATTCGTGCCGGCCGAGGTGGGAGGAGACGGACCGGCCGGAGGCGACGGAGGCCGCGGATTTCATGCGTTCCTCGTCGTACTGCTTCCAGTCGGCGGGCGGCCAGGTCGCCTCGGGGGCCGCGAGCGACCGGTCGATGTGCTCCCGCAGCCCCTCGCCGAAGAAGTCGGACACCTGCCGTACCAGCTTCAGCGCCTCGATGGTGCCCGAGCTGAGCGGCCTGGCCATCCGGTCGGTGCCGCCCGGCACACTGCGCGGGGCGACGTGCGCGTGGTGCGCCGCCCGCAGCGCGTGGCTGTGCAGGCCGGCGCACGCGTAACCGACCGCCAGGGCGATCCGCCGCACCGCGTCGTCCACCCCTCGGGCCAGCTCGCCGGCGCCCAGCAGCGTCTGGTGCGGGCTGCCCGGCCCTTCGAGTCCGTCCGCCGTGCGGGGCGGCAGCTTTTTCTCCTCGGCGTCGAGCAGCCGGTGCGCCCGTTCCATGACGGTCGCGACGAAGGCCAGCTCTTCCAGGTCGATGGAGTGGGTCATGGCGGTCCTCCCGTGCCGTGTGCGTACAACGGCACCGTAGGGACGGCTGGTCCCATACATGACCCGATCCGCCAAAAGCAGACCCATTGGAGTTACGGACGGACCTGCCGCCGGTACGCCGGCGGCCCGTCAGTGCGCGATGGAGTCGATGAGGTCGCGCGCTCCCTGGCGCAGCAGCGCGACGGCGACGGACGTGCCCAGAGTGGCCGGGTCGAGCGGTCCGGCCCACTCGTGCGCGTTGAGTACGGTCTTGCCGTCGGGGGTGAACACGCAGGCCCGCAGGGACAGTTCGCCGCTGCGCTCGGTCTTCGCGTACCCGGCGATCGGCGAGTTGCAGTGGCCCTGCAGCACGTGCAGAAACATCCGTTCGGCGGTGGCTTCCCGGAAGGCGTCGCGGTCGCCGAGCGCGCTGACCGCGTCAATGGTGCCGGTGTCGTCCTCGCGGCACTGGAGGGCCAGGATGCCGGCGCCGATGGGCGGGCACATCGTCTCGGCCGACAGGATCTCGGTGACGACGTCGCGGCGGCCGATGCGCTCCAGACCGGAGACGGCCAGCAGGAGGGCGTCGGCGTCCCCCGCGTGCAGCTTCTCCAGGCGGCGGTTGGCGTTGCCGCGCATCGGCACGCACTGGAGGTGCGGGTACGAGGCGGCGAGCTGCGCGACACGGCGTACGGAGGAGGTGCCGACGCGCGTGCCGTCGGGCAACTGGTCGAGGGTGAGTCCGCCGGGGTGGATGAGGGCGTCGCGGATGTCGTCCCGTTGGAGGAAGGCCGCGAAGGTGGTCCCGGCGGGCAGGGGGCGGTCGGCCGGGATGTCCTTGACGCAGTGCACGGCGAGGTCCGCCTCCCCGGCCAGCAGGGCGGCGTCCACCTCCTTGGTGAAGGCGCCCTTGCCCCCGAGTGCGGACAGGTCACCCATCCAGCGGTCACCGGACGTCGTGACGGGCACGACCTCCGTACGGATTCCGGGGTGCCGGGCGGCCAGCTCGCCGCGGACGCGCTCCACTTGGGCGAGTGCCATGGGAGAGGAACGCGAGACGATGCGGATCAGTTCAGGGGCGGACATGGCGTACACCCTAGGGCGTCGGGGCCCGGCTCCGGCTCGGCGAACACTTGGACACGGGGCGGAGGGGCAACCCGTCCTCGTCCGGCGCCGCCCTTCGCTGTTCAGGCCACGGCGACGGCGCCTAGGGTGACGACCATGAACGCCTTTCCCGACCCCTACATAGACATCGACGGCCAAGGGGCCGAGGCCGGGACACCGCTGCTGTTCGCGCTGATTAGCGGGTACGGGCATTTCACCGCCATGCAGGTCAGGGACGGCCGGGTGCGCGGGCTGGGGTTCCACCTCGCCCGGTTGGACGCGGCCACCCGTGAACTCTTCGGTGAGCGGCTGGACGGTGACCTGGTGCGCGAGCGGATCCGGCACGCGCTGGGCCGGAAAGCCTTGCGCGACGCTTCCGTACGGGTGTACGCATACCGCCCGCAGCCAGGCGACGGCCCGGCCACGCTGGTGACCGTAAAGCCGCCCGCGCCGGAGCCCGCGGCCGCGCAACGGCTCCGCAGCATCCCTTACCAGCGGCCCGCGGCCCACATCAAGCACCTGGGCGAGTTCGGGCAGGGCCTCCACCTGCGGCAGGTCACGGCGGCCGGGTTCGACGAGGGCCTGCTGGTGGCGCCGGACGGCACGGTCGCCGAGGGCACCATCACCAACGTCGGTTTCGTCGCGGGCGGCACGGTCGTCTGGCCGGACGCGCCCGCCCTGGAAGGCATCACGATGCTGGTGCTCCGTCAGGAGCTGGAACGCGCCGGCGTGCCCTGGCGCGAGCAGGCCGTACACCTCGACGACCTGGCGTCCTTCGGCGGCGCCTTCGTCAGCAACTCGCGTGGTGTCGCCGCTGTCGCGCTGGTCGACGATGTCGCCTTTCCCGCGGACGCCGAGCTGGTCCGTACGGTCAGGGGCCTGTACGCGACCGCGCCCTGGGACGACATCTGAAACTGACGGGTGGTGAGGCGCTGACGGGTGGTGAGGCAGGGCCGAGAAGAAGGGGACGTGGAGAGGGGTCGCGGGGGCGCCGTCACCCCGTTCGCCCGTCCCGGCGTGCGGACCGGCGGAGGCTGGGACAAGGTCATCTCGTCAGGTCCACCCACCTCAGTCTCAGGAGAGTCACATGCTTCGTAACGTCGCGATCACCCTCGCCGGTGTCACGGCGGCCGGTTTCCTGGCCGCCGGGCCCGCCGCCGCCGACTCGGGCGGTGGCGCCGCCGCGGCAGGCGCGTACGGCTCCGGCGGCTACTCGTCGGAGAACACGCTCGGCGGGTACCGCCACTACAACGTCGGCGGCCCCTCGGGTGTCACCGCCACCGGCGCCGCCTACGCCCACAGCAAGGCGAGCGGCGAGTTCGACTACGGCCGCTACTTCAAGGCCGTCTGGCACTGACCCGGATACGCGTCGGCACGCCGACGGCCGTGCCCCGCGTCCTTCCACGGCGCGGGGGCGGGCAGGCACCGTCCGGTCGCACGCCGACGGCGCCGTGGCACCGGCTGTCACCTCCCCTTCACGCACGTGTCCGGACGCCCTTCACCGGGCATCCCGACGGCGGCCGCTGCCACGCACCAAGCCTGCCGCACGGTTCCAGCACTCCGTGGCGGATGACGGAACGCAGACAGAGCGGCCCCTGCCGGAAGCTTTCGGCGGGGGCCGCTCCGCTGACCGGGCACCGACGCCGGCGCCGGTCAGCCGTTCCGGCGCCGTTAGCTGTGGGGCTGCTCCGGGGGCTCCAGGACCAGGACGGGGATGTCACGGTCGGTCTTCTGCTGGTAGTCGGCGTAGTCGGGGAACGCCTCGACCGCACGCCCCCACCACAACGCCTTCTCCTCGCCCGTCACCTCACGGGCCACCAGGTCCATACGGACGGGGCCGTCCTGCAACTCCACCCGGGGGTCCGCCACGATGTTGTGGTACCAGACCGGATGCTTGGGAGCACCGCCCAGCGAGGCGACGACGGCGTAGCGGCCCTCGTGCTCCACCCGCATCAGCGGGGACTTGCGGATCTTGCCCGACTTGGCGCCCCGGGTCGTCAGGATGATGACCGGCCGGCCCCGCATCGTCGTTCCCTGGGTGCCGCCGCTGCTCTCGTAGAGCTCGACCTGGTCCCGTACCCACTTCTCCGGGCTCGGCTCGTACTCGCCCTCAAGTGGCATGGCATCCGTCCCATCGTCGCATCGTCGTCCGCCCGAGCGGGCGTGGTGTCCTACGGTCCCGCCCACGGCGGAACCGACCTGACCCTTCCTCAACACAGGGGGCGTACGCAATCTTCCCGCGGGGTGGTGTCGTGGCCGGTGGCGGGCCCGGAGCTACCGCGCCGCCGGTGCGCCCGCGCCGTTCATGGCGGCCTTGTGCTGGCGTCCCGCCAGACGGGAACCGGATTCGCGTCGGGTGGTCCTGCGCAGCAGCGGTACGGCGAGGAGGAAGCCGAGGACGGCCCAGGCGGTGAGGACCAGGGCGACCGTGGGCAGTTGCCAGGAGCCCGACACCTCGGCGGCGACGGCGCTGTCCGGCAGCAATGCCGACCGTAGCCCCTGAGCCAACCACTTGAGCGGGAACACCGAGGCTATCTGCTGCACGATCTGCGGCATCCGGAACAACGGGAACATCGTCCCGGAGATCATGAGCAGCGCCATGGAGGGCAGCACGATCAGGGCCAGCGCCTCACGCGGGTTGGGCAGGACGGCACCGATGGCGGCGCCGAGCGGCACGACCGCGAGCAGCCCGAGGCCGGTGACCCAGAGCAGAGTGATCCACTGCGCGGGACTGGCCGGCAGCGGGCCGTCGGCCAGCACCGCGCCGGCCCCGAGCAGCACGACGAGACTGCCGACGGCCGTGCCCAGGATCAGCAGCGCCTTGGCCACCAGGTAGGCCGGTATGCCGCCCGGTGTGGCCCGCAGCCGCAGCAGCGCGCCTTCTTCGCGTTCCGTGACGAGCATCTGCGGGACGGTCAGCGTGCCGAGCTGGAAGAGCAGATAGGCGCAGAACCCGACCAGCATCAGATGGCCCATCGACAGGTCCGTGCCGGGTACGGTGCCGCTGATGGTCGTGGCGAGCACGAGCGCCACCACGACGTTCGCCAGATGGCCGCTCAGCTCCTTCTTGCTGCGCAGGAGCTGGCGCAGCTCGATGCCTCCGCGCCGGACCCCCGCCCGCAGGATGCGCTGCGGTCCTGTCCCCCTCATGCGGCACTGTCCTCTCGGTCCCCGGGGTCCCCCGGGTGTCGGTTCTCGGTGTTCACCATGTGCAGGTAGGTGTCCTCCAGCGTCGGGCGGCGCACCTCCAGGTCTGCTATCGGTCCGCCGGTGTCGCGGTGCAGTTCCCACACGAGCTGGGAGGGGTCTTCGGTACGTTCCCTGCGCGGCGTGCCGTCCTGGGCCGTCCAGCGGACCTCGGCACGTGCTGCGGCCTGCCGGGCCAGTTCGGCCGGGGTGCCGCAGACGCGGATCCGTCCGTCGACCAGCACGGCGATACGGTCGGCAAGGCGTTCGGCCTCGATGAGGTCGTGGGTGGTGAGCAGGACCGTGACGCCTTCGTCGGCGGAGAGCTTCTCGACCAGGACGTGGAAGTCGTAGCGCGCCTCCGGGTCGAAGCCGGTGGTGGGCTCGTCGAGGAAGAGAAGCTCGGGGCGGCCGACGATGCCGAGGGCGACGTCGAGGCGGCGGCGCTGGCCGCCGGAGAGTCTGCTCACCAGTTGGTCCGTCTGCGCGGTCAGGCCGACGACGTCGAGCAGTTCCTTCGGGTCGCGCGGGTCGGGGTAGTACTCGGCGAAGTGGCCGACCAGCTCGCCCACCCGCCATCGGCCGTGGTCGCGCCAGGACTGCAGGACGAGGCCGAGCCGTCCGCGCCAGGCGTCGTCGCCGCGCACCGGGTCCGTACCGAGTACGCGTACGTCACCCGACGAGCGCCGGCGGAAGCCTTCGAGTATCTCGACGGTGGTGGTCTTCCCGGCGCCGTTCGGCCCGAGCAGGGCGAAGATCTCGCCGCGGTGGATGTCCAGGTCGACGCCTTGCAGCACTTCCCTGGAGCCGTAGGTCATGCGCAGGTCGCGGGCCTGCACCACGGGCTCGGGCGTGGTCACCGGTGGACCTCCGTTCGCATCGGCTGGTTGCTCTCCGGTCCCGTACCGGACGAGCGGGTACGCGACGTGGCGTCTTCGGGCGAGGGTGTCGCACCCCCGGGAGGCGGGCCCTTGGCGGCCCCGTCGACGATGGCCCGCAGCGCTGCCACGTGCCCTTCGAAAGCGGTCCGGCCCCGGTCGGTGAGCCGGACCTTCGTCCGGCGCTTGCGCCCGCCGCCCTCCTTCTGGATCTCCAGGTACTGGGCCTCCTCCAGCGTGTGGAGCTGTTTGGAGAGCGCCGAGTCGCTGAGCGAGAGGCTGTCCCGGATGAAGGGGAAGTCCGCCCATTCGGTGGCGGCGAGCAGCGCGACCACCGACAGCCGGGTGGACGGGTGGATCAGTTCGTCGAATCCGGTGGGGGTGCTCATGGACGGCTCCCGTAGTGGCGCATCGGCGCGAAGGCCCACCGGTTGGCGGGCGCGGTGAAGAGCAGGAAGAGGCCGGCGCATATCGTGGCCTGCACCAGGCTGCCGTACGGCACCTCCGCCCACTCGACCAGCCAGGAGGTGAGCACTATGCTCGCCCCGCCCAGGCCGCCGGCCACGCCGAACACGGCGTACACGCGCCAGGTGTAGCGCGAACGGTGCAGCCGCACCCGCGACTTGCGGCTCGACCGCACCCCCATGGCGGCCAGGACGCCCACGTACGCCGCCAGGGCCACCCAGAGCGACCATGGGGGCAGGTCGAGCCCGCTGACGGCCAGGTAGACCCACATCACCGCCGCGATCGGCAGGTATCCACGACGCCCCGTCACGGTGCAGCGTTCCAATTCGTCGTAGACCCGCTCCTGCGGGACACGGATTCTCTGCAGGTCCGCCCATGCCTGCTCGGCGTCCACCGGTGCGCCCATGCACATCGCCCCCCTGAAACCTTGACGTGCCGAATCTCCGGCGACCGATCCCCGGCCGCCGACTTTCCCACTAGGAAAGTTAGTGCAGACTTTCCCAGCAGGCAAGTCAAAACGGCGATGTCTGCGGATGAGCTGTGCGGCGAGGGCTGTCGCGGCAAGGTCCGCCGGTGGCGAAGGAGTTCACGCAGGCTGCTCTTCGAGCATGCGCCCGCCACTCGTCACTCGCCGTCCGCGCAAGAACCTGGCCGAACGGCCGCCCGTGCCAGACTGGCGCGTATGGGGGATCACATCCATCACGCATCCGTGCGCCGCAGCTACGACACCGTGGCCGAGGAGTACGCGGCCCGGCTGCACGACGAACTCGCCGGAAAGCCCCTCGACCGCGCGCTTCTCGCCGCTCTCCTGGAGCGGACGGAACCCGGCGGAACGGTTGCCGACCTGGGCTGCGGCCCCGGGCACGTGGCGGCCTGGCTCGCCGGGCACGGTGCGCGCACGGTCGGTATCGACCTGTCCGCGGGCATGGTCGCAGTGGGCCGCCGACGGTTCGCGCAGGTGGAGTTCCGGGAGGGCGACCTGCTGGATCTCCCCGCACGGGACGGCGAGTTCAGCTCTGCCGTCGCCTTCTACTCGGTGATCCACCTCGCCCCTGACGACCTGCGCCGCGCTTTCGACGAGGCACGGCGGGTCCTGGGCCCTTCCGGCCTGCTCCTTCTCTCCTTCCACGTCGGCGAGGAGGTCCGGCACCTGGACGAATGGTGGGGGCACACCGTGGACATCGACTTCCGGTTTCTCGATCCGGCGCAGGTGACGGCGCTTCTCGAAGCGGCGGGATTCGTCGTGGAGATGCAGATGGAACGGGCGCACCACGCCCACGAAGCAGCGACGCGCCGGGCGTACCTTCTGGCCCGCCGGGCCTCCTGACCGGGTATCCCGGTTACCTGTCGCCCCCGACCACCACTTCCCGACCACCACTTCCCGACCCCCACCTACCGGCGATGCGGCTCAGGCGATCCAGTGCGGCCGACGGGTGGCCCCCGAGGGCGGGAGGCCGTCCGCGAGCGTCGCGGCCATGCGGTGCACGGCCTCACGAAGGGTGTCGGGCGGCGCGGTGTAAGGGATGCGGAGGCGCTGCGCGAAGAGGCCCGGGTCGGTGGCGAAGTAGGCGCCGCCCTCGATCCGTACGCCGTAGTCCAGTGCTCGTTCGGCCAGCTCAGCGGCTATGGGCTCTCCCAGGTCGGCCCACAGGGACAGGCCACCGGGCGGCTGTTGCCAGGTCCAGTGCGGAAGGTGCTCGGCCAGGGCGGCGGTGAGGGCGGCGCGCTGGGTGCGTAGCTGGTCCAAACGCGTCGGCAGCAGCTCGGCGGACTGTTCCAGCAGGTCCAGGGCCACGAGTTGGTCCAGGACCGAGCCGCCCATGTCGGTGGCGATCCGCTGGCCGGCGAATTCGGTGACGAGCTGGGCGGGGGCGCGCAGCCAGCCGATGCGCAGGCCCGCCCAGTAGGTCTTGCTCATCGAGCCGGTGGTGATGACCTGGCCGCTCCCTCCCGGGGCGGCGAAGGAGGCGAAGGGCTGCGGGGCGGGGACGTCGAGGGCGAGATCGGTCAGGGTCTCGTCGACGACCAGCCATGTCGCGGAGTGCCGCGCGGCGTGCAGGATGCGGGCGCGCTGTTCCGCGGGCATGAGGCAGCCGGTCGGGTTGTGGAAGTCGGGGATCAGATAGGCCAGCCGGTGCACGGAGCGGCGGAGGGACGAGGTGACGGTCCCGGTGTCCCAGCCGGCGTCGGTCACGGGGAGCGGCACGGTACGCAGCCGGGCCCGCCGCAGGGCCTCCAGGGCGTTCGGGTAGGACGGGTTCTCGACCAGGACCCGGTCGCCGGGGCGGCACAGCAGGCCGAGGACGAGCGTGAGCGCGTGCTGCGCGCCGGAGGTGACCAGGATCTGGTCGGGCACGGTGGCCAGGCCCCGTCGGGTGAAGCGTTCGGCGATGGCGGCGCGCAGTTCCGGCAGGCCGTACGGGTGGTAGCCAGGAGTGCCGACGTGCTCGGCCAGTTGCGGTGACACCCTGGCGAAGGCGTCGGCAAGGGTCTGGTGCGGCAGGGCGGGCGCGGCCCTGGCCAGGTCGATCGCGGTGTCCCGGGAGCCGAGGAGCCGTGTCACGCCGCGCGGCGTGCGGCCTGCGGGCAGGGCCGTCCAGGTGCCGGAGCCTTGGCGGCTGTGCGCGAATCCGCTTTCGCGCAACAGGTCGTAGACGGCCGTGACAGTGGCCCTGCTGACGCCGAGGGCCGGGGCGAGTTCGCGTTCGGCGGGGAGCCTGACGCGCAGCGCGATGCGCCCGTCCAGGATCAGTTCGCTGATCGCCTGCGCCAGGTGGCGGTAGACGGGCCGGGCTCGCGTGGGGACGGGCAGCAGCGCGGCCAACTGCCCGCTGCCCAGAGTGCGGCCCACGTGCCCTGCCCCGTTCAGGGGCTGGGGCGGCCCGGTACCCGCCATGTCCCTCCCCCTCGCCTCCCCCGGCACGTTGCGGCACCATCCGACCGCTCCGCCCAGCCAGACCACTTCCCCGGCAATGGCCATGTTCTGCCAGCCGATCACTGTACAGAGTCGCCTCGGTGGCCCGGAAAGCACTCGGGCCAGCACACGACGAGAAGGTGGAGGCAGCCGGGCATGCGGCTCGAACGGACGGAATCGGTGGGCTCGGCGGAGTCAGTGGAGCCAGCAAGCTCGGCGGACGACGGACGGGCTGAGCGTCGCCTGCCTGGGAAGGGGCGGCCGAAGCGCTCCCCCACCGGACCCCGGGCGAGGGCGGGCAGTCCCCCGCGCCCCCTCACGTACGTGCCGTTCGGCGAACGTCCCCTCAGGCGCCTGCCTCAGTTGTTCACCGGCCTGGCCCTGTACGGGTTCAGCCTCTCGGTCTTGATCAGGGCTGAGCTGGGCGTCAACCCGTGGAGCGTCCTGTACGAGGGGCTGGCGCGCCACACCTCGCTGAGCTTCGGCACGATCAGCGCCGTCGTGGGCGTGCTCGTACTGCTGCTGTGGATCCCGTTGAGGCAGCGGCCGACATTCGGCACCGGGGCCAACATCGTCGTCCTGGCCTGCGCGTCCGACCTCGGACTGCACGTCCTCCCCCAGCACCTGGGGCTTCCCGCACGGATCGGACTGCTCGCGAGCGGCATCCTCCTGAACGGTCTGTCCGTCGCCCTCTATGTGGGCGCGCGGTACGGCCCCGGCCCCCGGGACGGCCTGATGACCGGTATGTCGGCCGTGAGCGGGCGCTCCCTCCGCTCCGTCCGTACGCTGATCGAGGTCGCCGTACTGGCGGTGGGCTGGCTGCTGGGCGGCGGCGTGGGGGCCGGCACCGTGCTGTACGCCCTCGCGGTCGGCCCGGTCACGCAGTTCTTCGTCCCCCGGTTCGCCTATCGGAGCGCGGGCGAGGACCGGGCATGAGGATCACAGAGGTGTGCGAGCGCCCGTTCGCGGCTACTCCGGTATTTCCGTACGCGATGATCAACCGGTCCGGCCGTGCGGTACGTTCCGCCCCGCCTCCAGGAGACACGCCATGAGCAGCGAACCGACCATGCGCATCATCACCCAGGACACCGTCGGCGGCCCCGAGGTGCTGTACCTGACCCAGGCGCCCCGGCCGGCGCCACTGCCCACCGAGGTACTCGTCCGGGTGCGCTCCGCCGGAGTGAACCCGGTCGACTGGAAGACCCGCCAGGGCGGCGGGATGGCCTCGGTCCTCGGCGATCCGCCGTTCTCGGTGGGCTGGGACGTCAGCGGGGTCGTGGAGGAGGTCGGCTTCGGCGTGCACACGCTCAAGGCGGGCGACGAGGTGTACGGGATGCCGTGGTTCCCGCGGCAGGCCGGGGCCTACGGCGAGTACGTGACCGCGCCCTCGCGGCACTTCGCGCGCAAGCCGGCCGCGCTCGACCACGACCACGCGGCCGCCGTGCCGCTGGCCGCGCTGACCGCCTGGCAGTGCCTGGTGGACGCGGCGCACGTCGAGGCGGGCCAGCGGGTGCTGATCCACGCGGCGGCAGGTGGCGTCGGGCACTTCGCGGTGCAGTTCGCCAAGCACCTGGGCGCGCAGGTCATCGGTACGGCCAGGGCGGCCAAGCACAACTGGTTGCGCTCGCTCGGGGCGGACGAACTGGTCGATTACACCCGGGAGCGTTTCGAGGAGGAGGTGCGTGACGTGGACGTCGTCATCGACCTCGTGGGGGACGAGCACGACGCGACCAGCACCCGTTCACTGCGTACGCTGCGGTCCGGCGGCACGCTGATCGCCGTTCCCTCCGGGGCCTCGCCCGAGCTGATGGAGGCCGCCCGTGCCCAGGGGGTGCAAGCGAGCGGCTTCCTGGTGGAGCCGGACGGGGCGGCGCTCGCCCGTATCGGTGGCCTCGTCGACGAGGGGGCGGTGTCGGTGGAGGTCGAGGACGTCCTGCCGCTGGCCGAGGCCGCGGAGGCGCACCGCCGGGGTGAGGAGGGCCGCACGCGCGGGAAGCTGGTGTTGCGCGTGGCGTCGTGATGCCCGCGGCGCCGCGGATTCACGGTCCTACGGTCACTGCCGAAAGGCCGACCGGCATTCCGGAGCCGCGTTCCGGGAGAACTCCCCGGCTGCCGCAATGGGGAAAAGCGGCGGTGGCCAGGGGTTAGGGCGAGTGGACCTGCAACGAGGTGCCGACGATTTTTCGCGGCGGCGGAAGCGGCAGGACGTAGGACACGATGTCTCATCGGCCGTCCGTGATGCTGATCACCGGACCGCCGGCGACACGGCATAACGGTGCGCATATACCGGCGACGTTCACCTCACCGGCTCTCCGCCGTCCGTTGTCTGCGGTCCGGTGTCTGCCGTACGGACGGAACGAAACCGACGGCTCGCGGCGGACGTGGGTCGTCAGTCCGGCGGTCCGGTGGTCCGGCGGTCCGACAGCCCAGCGCTACGCCGGGAGCGTCCTACGCGTCGACCCATTCGTGGGACTGTGCCTGCTTCAGAAGACGCTGGCGGGCCTGGAGGATCTGCTCGCCGGTCATGCTCGGCACGCCGGTCACCAGCAGTTCGGTCACCTCGTCGAGGAACTCCTGGGCGGAGAGGGTGTCGCACAGGACACCGTCCTCGAAATTCCCGTCGTGCGCGGCGCTCTGCGCGCGGTGCGCGCCGCCGGAGCGGCCGGGGGCGCCTTCCAGGAAACGCACCTCTGACGCCTTGGGGCCCCGGTCACCCTCGTCCACCAGGAATTCGACCTTGACGCCGGGGGCCATCAGCCCCTTGTCGAATTCCAGGTCGTTCACATGGACGAAGACGTCTTCTCCGCCGTCGTCCGGCACCACGAATCCGTAGCCGCGTACCTCGTCGAAACGAATGACCTTGCCCGAAACCATCACTGTGCCCCAGACCCCAATTCCACAACTGCCCGCAAATTCAGCACCCCGTCGCCGTCGGCCCGGCGGCGCCCCGTTCCCGCCGACTGGGCCGGCAGAGGTTATCGCCGAAGGCGGAGACGATTCGGTGGATGTCCCGCCCATACTATTGCCGAGCGACGGCGGAACGTCCAGCCCGGTGCCCGCCCCCGCGCGGCCCCGGCGTACGCGGGCGGCCACCGGGGGCGGCACCGGACGGGCCGGTACGGTACCGGCCCGTCGGTACGGCACCGCCCCGACGGAACGGTGCCGTACCGACGCAACGCGTCAGTCCGCCAGCGCGGCCCGCACCTCCTCGGCGAGCAGGTCCACGTAGGCGTCGGCCCAGCCCTCGACCGTGCTGTGCTCCCACAGGTCGGTCGAGTACTCCATGTACCCGGTCAGCGTGTCGCCCGCCGGGATCAGCCCGACACTGAGGTCCGTACGGGCGGCCGGGACGGCCAGGTCCTCGACCAGGGCGGTCACGCCGGGCAGCTCGATGTCCGTCTGCAGCGAGCTCTGGTACGCGAACCCGAACGGCACGTGGTCCGGCACCTCGACCCCCATCTCCTCGCGCAGCGGCTCGACGAGCCGGCGCAGCGACATGATGTGGTCGATGCCCTCGATCGAGGTGTGCGCGACCTGCCGGACGAGGTCGGTGAAGGTCCCGTCCCCGTCGAGCCGGATACGCAGCGGGAGCCCCACGGCCGTGCAGGCCATCAGCGACTCGAAGGCACGGCGCTCACGGTTGGCGTAGGCGACGTTCGCGACGACGTCCGTCCGCCCGGAGAGCTTGCCGATCAGCCGGCCCAGGGCGGCGGTCGTGACCGCGTACGGTGTCGTGCCGCACTTCCTGGCCAGCCGTTCCACGTCGGTCAGCAGGCCGGCGTCCACGGAGAAGAGCACGACACGGCCCTGTCCGCTCAGGGTTTCCGGGCGCGGCCGGTCCAGCGGCAGCCCCAGCTCGAAGGGCGCCCCGTCCAGTTCCCTGGCCCAGTACTTCAGGATGCGCTGGTCGGGCCCGTCCGGTGCGGTCTCCCGCTGCCAACGGGCGTACTCGGTCGGCTGCGGCACCGTACTGGCCAGCGTGTGCGGCGTCCCGCTCGCCGCGGCGCCGTAGAGGGCGGCGAAGTCGCTCAGCAGGACGCTGACCGCCCAGCCGTCGCAGGTGGAGTGGTGCAGCACGAAGAAGAGCACCCAGGTCGACGGGCCGCTGCGCACCAGCCGGAGCTTGGGCGCCACTCCCTCGCCGAGGTCGAACCGGGTGGCGGCGACCTGTGCGCTGATCTGCTCGATCTCGGCGTCCATGGTCCCGGCGGCACCGGCCGTTCCGGTACCGGTGGTCAGGTCCTCGACCCGGAGGTCGACCGGCCGCGGCCGCAGGATCTCCTGCCACCACTGCCCGTCCTCCTGCACGAACCGGGTACGCAGCGACTCGTGGCGGGCGATGAGCTGGCTGAGCGCGGTACGCAGCGCCGGAAGGTCCAGGCCGCCGGTGAGCGTGATGCGCAGGGCGACGTTGAAGACGTGCGGCGTGGGGTGATCGTCCTGGGCGATGAATCCCTGCTGCTGAAAGGTGGCGGGCGCCCGGTCCACCACGTCCGTGGCGCCGTCCGGCCCCGCGTCCGCACCGGCACCCGTATCGGCGTCGGCACGGACACCAGCATCAGCACGGGACTCAGTGCCCGCCCGGCTGCCCTCGGAACGCCCGGCGTCGGCGCCCCCGGAGGGCGCGTCCGTTCCGGTGTCGCCGGCCAGGTATGCCGCCATGGCCCGTACCGTCGGCTCCTGGTAGAAGCGCACCATCGGGTACTCCTGGCCGAAGACCTCCCGGGCCCGGTTCACCAGCCGGATCGCGGCGATCGAGTGACCGCCGAGGTCGAAGAAGGAGGCGTCGGGTCCGATGGCGTCGACCGTGAGGTCGAAGGCGTCGGCCCAGAGGGCCCGGAGACGGTGCTCGATGCGGTCCCGCAGACCGGGTTCGAGGCCGTCGGCGAACGAGGCGGGGGCGGGCGCCGTCTGCCGGGCTTCCTGCCCCGGCTTCCCGGAAGCGGGCGCGGGAGCGGCCTCGGAAGCGGGCGTGAGCGCGGGCGCGGGCCGCGTGGCCGTGACGATCTCCGGGTCCGGCAGCGCGGCGCGGTCCAGCTTTCCGTTGCCCCCGAGCGGCAGGGCGGTGAGGACCGCCCACGACCGCGGTACGAGGTACTCCGGCAGCCGGTCCGCGAGTTCACGGGCCAGCCGGTCGGCGTACGTCCGGCGGCCGGCCGCGGTGGCGGTGCCGTCCGCGTCCTGGTCCGCCGGTACGGCGTAGGCGGCGAGGTAGGCCTCGCCCCGGCTGTCGCGGCGGGCCACCACGGTGCCCTCGCGCACGCCGTCCAGACCGTTGAGCGCGCGGGCCGCCTCCTCGGGTTCGACGCGGTAGCCGCGGATCTTCACCTGGTCGTCGGCACGGCCGCGGAACTCCAGCGCCCCGTCCGCGGTCCAGCGCACCAGGTCACCGGTGCGGTAGAAGCGGGTCCCGGCCGACCGCACGCCCTCACCGGACGCCGCGGCGACCGGATCCGGACCAAAGCGGTCGTCGGCCGACACGGGTACGCCCAGGTAGCCTCGGGCGATGCCAGGCCCTCCGACGTACAGCTCGCCCACCGTGCCGACCGGCACCGGCGCGCCGGAGGCGTCGAGGACCCGAACGATGACGTTGTCGGCGGGGCGGCCGATGGGGATCGGCCCCGAGCCGGTGTCGGGTGTGCGCGGGCCGACGGTCTGGGTGGTGCACAGCACGGTCGTCTCGGTCGGCCCGTAGACGTTGACCGTCTCGTACGGCACGTCCGCGTGCGGCCGGGTGCGCATCACGTCACCGCCCAGCAGCAGGTGACGCAGCGGCGGCTGTTCGGCAGGTGGCAGGGTGAGCAGTGCCTCGCCCAGAGCGGTGGGCAGGATCGAGAAGGTCACGTGCTGCTGCGCGTACCAGCGGGCCAGCTCGGCAGTGTCCGCACGGACCGTGTCGTCGGCGATGACGAGTGAGGCTCCGGCGGTCAGCGCGGGCCAGATTTCCAGGACGGACGCGTCGAAGCTCTGGCTGCACACCAGCGCGCTGCGGTCGGCCGAGGTGAAGGCGAAGCGCTTGTGGTGCCACTGGCAGAGGTCGACAACCGCACTGTGGGGCACCGCGACGCCCTTGGGCTTGCCCGTGCTGCCGGAGGTGTAGATGACGTAGCACAGGGACTCGGGTCCGGCGGCGTCCGACGGCACCTTCTTCGTACGGTCGGTGGCGCGGTTCTCGGCGGCGGCGACGTCGATGACGACCAGGCCGTCGGGCAGGTCGAGTTCGTCGGCCCGGGAGCCGGTGCTCAGCAGGAGCCGGGCGCCGCTTTCCGCGATCACCGCGGCGGCCCGGGCCCGTCCCAGCGACGGGTCCAGGGGGACGTACGCCAGGCCGGACTTGAGGACCGCGAGCATGGCGACGACGAGGTCGGCGGAGCGGGGCAGCCACAGGGCCACCACGGCGTCCGTACCGTCCGCGGTCGCTGCCGCCGCGAGGCCGGAGCGCTCGCGGACGACGGCGGCCAGCCGTTCGGCCCGGGCGTCCAGTTCGCGGTAGCTGAGGCGGTCGTCACCGTGGTGGGCGGCGGTCCGGTACGGGGCGTCCGCCGCGCGCCGGGCGACGAGCTCGTGGACGGTGGCGCGCGCCACCGGACGGGATGGACCCTGCTGCCACGCGGCGGGCACCGGCTGGGCCGCCGGTTCGACCGGCGGGACGGTGACCATGCCCCGCTGCCGTGCCGCGGTTGCCGTCGCCGGCCGCTCGGGCGCGGACGTCACGGCCTGCGCGGTCTCCTTGCGCGCCGGCGTGACGCCGAGGCGGGACAGCGGTGTCGCCGGCTCCCGTACGGCCGCTTCGAGCAGGTCACGGAAGGTACGGAAGAAGCCGTCCACGGTGCCCGCGTCGAACAGGTCGGTGTTGTACTCCAGGTGGCAGCGGATGCCTTCGGGCTGGTCGGTGAAGTACACGGCGAGGTCCGTGAGGGCCTTGTCGGGCCCCGCGTCGATCACGGTGGCCCGGACGCCGGGCAGATCGAAGCGGAACGGGTCACTGCTCTCGAACTCCGCGAGCACCTGGAAGACCGGCGTACGGTCCGTGGTGCGCGCCGGAGCCAGCTCCCGCACCACCGCCTCGAAGGGCACGTTCGCGTGGTCGTACGCGTCCAGGGCGACACCCCGTACACGGTCGAGGAACGTGCCGAACTCCGGGTCGCCGGACAGGTCGAAGCGGAGCGCGAGGGTGTTGACGAAGAAGCCGAGCAGGTCCTCGGTGCCCTGGGGGCGGTCCGAGATCGGGGTGCCGACGACGATGTCCCGCTGGCCCGTGACCCGGTGGAGCATCGCGGTGAAGCCGGCGAGCAGCGTCATGAAGAGGGTGCCGCGGCGCTGCCTGCTCAGGTCGCGCAGCCGGTCGGACAGTTCCGGGGCGAGCCGGTGGAAGACGGCCCGTCCGTTGGAGGTCATGGCCGCGGGGCGGGGGCGGTCGCAGGGCAGTTCCAGTACGGGGAGTTCGCCGCCGAGCGTGTCGAGCCAGTACGTCAGGTCCGCGGCGCTCGCCGGGTCGTCCAGCGTACGGAGCTGGGCGCGGGCGTGATCGGCGTAGGTGCCGGTCAGCGCCGGGAGCCCCGCGTCCGTGCCGTGGTGCGCGGCCCGGTAGAGGGCGGACAGGTCGCGGGCCAGGACGGTGGCGGAGGCGGCGTCCACGACGATGTGGTGCAGGGAGAAGACCAGGACGTGGCGCTCCTCCCCCAGCTTGACCAGCCGGGTGACGAACAGCGGCCCGTCGACGAGGTCGAAGCGCCGCGCGCTCTCGTCCGCCAGGACGGTACGGAGCGCGGCGTCCGCCGCCTCCTCGCCGTCGGCGCCCGCGCCCGTACGGTCGAGCACCGCGAAGTCCGGTGCGGAGGGCGGCAGGACGAGCTGGCGGGGCTCGTCGTCGATCTCCCGGAAGACGGTCCGCAGGCCCTCGTGCCGCGCCACCAGCTCACGCAACGCCGTCCGCAGCGCCGGGACGTCGAGCGGGCCGTCGAGGCGGATGGCCTTGGTCTCGTTGTAGGCGGTACGGCCCGGCAGCATCCGTTCGAGGAACCAGATGCGCTGCTGTCCGGGCGACAGCGGGGCGGCGCTCTCGTACGACGTGGACGTGCGTGCGCCCGCGCTCGCTCCCGCGCTCGCATCCGTATTCACGCCCGCGTCCGAGCCCGCTTGCACAGCCTTGCCCGCGCCCTCGTCCGTGCCCGCACCCGCCTCCGCGCCCGGCGCGTGGTAGCGGCGGCGCAGCGCGTCGATGTGGGTGAGGCCGTTGCGCAGCGCGGACGGCTGGACGCCGAAGTCGACGAGCGAGACGATCTCGTCGGCGCCCGCCGCGCTCACCGCGTCGACCACGGACGCGACGGTTTCGGGGGTGCCGATGAGCGCCCGCTGGTCGCAGTAGCGGTCGTAGGCGCGGCGGAAGAGAACGTCGAGGTCGTCCTCGGTGAGCGCGGACAGGTCGACGTTGTGGCCGAGGCTGTTGGCGACGTTGCCGAACAGGGAGAGCGAGGCGCGCATGTAGCGCGCCAGGGGCTCGTACGCCTCGGTGCGCGCGGTCCGGTGGTCGGCCGCGAGGTAGGTGTGCAGCAGGACGGCCACCCGCCCGGCGTCCGGGTCCAGGCCGTGCTCGGCACGGGTGCGGCGGTACAGCGCGATGTTCTCGGCGAGCTGTTCGACGCTCTGGGTCATCAGGTTGGTGACCACACCCACGTCGTTCCGGGCGGCGGCCACGTACGAGGCGGGGTTGCCGACCACCGCCGTGTACATGGGGGGCGCGTCCTGGACGGGGCGCGGGAACAGGCGTACCTCGGTCTCGCCGTCACCGCCGGCGCGCCGCACGGCTTCGCCGCGCCAGAGCCGGCGGACCTGCTCCACCTGCTCGTACATCATCTCCTTGTGGCGGCCGAAGTGCTCGGGGAAGAAGACGAAGTCGTTGGCGTGCCAGCCGCTGGCGCAGCCGATGCCGACCCGGCCGCCGGAGAGGTTGTCGGCCATCGACCACTCCTCCGCGACCCGGACCGGGTCGTGCAGGGGCAGCACGACCGAGCCCGCGTTGAGGCGGACGTGCCGGGTCTCGCGGGCGAGGGCGGCGGCGAGCACGACGGGGTTGGGGAACAGGCCGCCGAAGGAGTGGAAGTGCCGTTCGGGCATCCAGAGCGCGTGGAATCCGTGCTGGTCGGCGAAGCGGGCGGTCTCCAGGATGTGGTCGTACTTGCCCGGAGCGGCCGCCGCGGTACCTGCACCGGTACCGGCTGCGGCACCGTCTTCGGCTCCGGCCTCGGCTTCCTCCTGGGGGTAGTCGCCGAAGAAGTAGATGCTGAAGTCGGGGGCGCGGCGTGCGGCCACGGCCGTGCGGCTGCCGGGCTCGGTCCTCGGCTCCGCGGCCTGCGCGACCGCCGAAGCCTGGGCACCTGCCGGAGCCTGCGCACCTGCCGGTGCCTGCCCGCCTGCCGGTGCCTGCCCGCCTGCCGGTGCCTGCCCGCCTGCCGGTGCCTGCCCGCCTGCCGGAGGCTGTGCCACCTCGGGAAGCCGTACGATCCCCGGCCCCTGCGTGGCTGCCGACCCCTGCGCCGCTACGGAGATCCGCGCCCCCGTCGGAGCCGGACCCGGAACCTGTGCCTGCGCCTTCGCCGCCGGTGTCCGCGACGCTGCCGGAGCCTGCGCGGTCGCCGGAGCCTGCGCACCCCCCGTCGGCAGCGTCTTCGGCCCGCCGGGGAAGAAGCCCGCCGCACGCAGTTCCCGCATCGACCCGCGGACCGCGTCGGTGATGAACTCGATGTCGCCGTCCGAGTGGGCGGTCGACAGGAAGAAGTTGCGCCATTCCCACACGTGCACCCCGCGCAGCATGAGGTGGTGGTACAGCAGCTCCATGTCGGCGCGGTGCTCGAAGCGGAACTGGGAGCCGAAGTGGCTCACGCTCAGCGGGAATTCCTCGCCCTCGAAGAAACGATTCAGCGAGTCCGCGAGCCCGGCGGTGCGGGCGTTCAGCCGCTCCTGGAGCCGTGGGCTGTGCTCCTTCAGGTGCGTCAGCACGGCCCGCGCGGCGACCATCGAGACCGGGTGCTGGATGTACGTACCGCCGAAGAAGGTGGTGTCGGCGGGCGGGTAGCTGGCGTCCCCGTACTGCCAGAAGCCGCCGTCCACCCCGTCCATGATGTCCGTGCGGCCCGCGATGGCGCCGATCGGGAAGCCGCCGCCGAGCAGCTTGCCGTACGTCGCGAGGTCGGGGGTGACGCCGTAGAGCTCCTGGGCGCCGCGCGGCGCCGGGCGGAAGCCCGTCAGCATCTCGTCGAACATCAGCACGATGCCGTGGCGGCGGGTCAGCTCGCGCAGCTTCCGTACGAACTCGACGGGCCGCAGCGACGGGTGGCGGCTCTGTACGGGTTCGATGATGACGGCGGCGATGTCGTCCGCGTGCTCGGCGATGACCTCCAGGCTCGCGTCACTGCCGTAGTCGAGGACCAGCAGGTCGGCGACGCTGGCGGACGGGATGCCGGTGGAGACCGGGACGGTGATCCGGTCGGCGCCGGTGCCGGCGGAGCGGCCCAGGACGTTGTCGGCGTGGCCGTGGTAGGCGCCGTGGAAGGTGACGATGCGGCGGCGGCCGGTGGCGGCACGGGCGAGCCGGATCGCGGCGGAGTTCGCCTCGGTACCGGAGTTGGCGAACGCCACGCGTTCCATGCCGGTCAGTTCCGCCAGCAGCTCGGCGGCCTCGCCGGTCTCGACGTTGCGCGGGCCGAGCTGGATGCCCCGGGAGAGGTGTTCGCGGACGGCCTCGCGCACGAAGTCCGGCTCGTGGCCGAAGAGGAGCACGCCGAAGCCCATGGTGATGTCGACATAGCGATTGCCGTCGATGTCTTCCAGCCGGGAGCCGTGGGCCCGGCGTCCGGCGATCGGGTACAGCATCTCCTTCGTCTTGCTGCGGAACCCGACGACGGCCCGGCTGTCGGCCAGCACCCGGCGGTAGCGCTGGGCGATCTCCTTGGACGTGGCGGTCTTGGCCGTGTAACGGCGTACCAGGTCGTCGAGGTGGGCCTGCTGGGCCGCGGAGGCGAAGCCGCCGACCATGCCGGAGGCGCGGGAGACGGTCACCCGGGGGCCGTGCACGCGTTGCCGGCGCTCGGCGGAGGGCTCCTGCGCGGTGCCGTTCGCCGGCTGAGCCGCGGCCTCAGCCGGAGCCCGATCCCCGGCCCCGGTCTCGGCCCCGGCCGTACTCCCGGCCCCGGCCGTGCTCCCGCTCCCGCCCGCGGCCTCGATCCGCTCCGCGATGCTGCGGGAGAGGTCGGACATCGCGGCCAGGTTCTGGTCCACCGCAGCGGCGGCGGCGCTCAGCCCGGTCATTTGCCGCCCGCCTTCCCGTTGGCCACCACGCCGCCGCCGGTCAGGGCGCTCGTCGCCTGCGCGGTCAGCAACTGGGAGAGCTGGCTTATCTGGGACATCATCTGTAGCTGGATCTGAGAGAGCTGCTGCACCTGGCGGACGAGGTCGGTCAGTTCCTCGCGCGTCACGGGCTGCGCGGAGCCGGACGGCCCGGTGGGCGCGGGGACGGGCGCGGGCGTGGGCTCCGGCGCACGAATCGGCTCGGGCGCGGGCGCGCGGACCGGCTCAGGCATGGCGATGGGCTCCGGCGCGCCGATGGGCTCGGGCAGGCCGATCGGCTCCGCCGCGCGCACCGGCTCGGCGGACGCCGCGGCAGCCGCCTCGGACCGTACGGGCTCGGCGGCCACCGGCTCGGACCGTACGGGCTCCGCCGTACCGCCCGCCATCCGCCCCACGATCAGCTCGGCGAGCTGCCCCGGGGTGCTCGCCTCCTCGAACAGTTCCCGCATCGCGACCTTGACCTGGTGGTCCTGCTCCAGCTCGCGCAGCACGCTGATCATCTGCAGCGAGTCCGCGCCGAGGTCGAAGAAGGATGTGTCGCCGGTGATCGCGTCGGCGTCGTGCCCGAGGTGCTTGGCGACCAACTCGATGACGTGCCCGAGCACCCTCGCGAACACTGCCTCGTCCTGTGCCACGTCTTCCTCTTCTCTCGCTGGTTCTCTCGCTGGTTCGCCGGTCCGGACGGCCCGGACGGCTGTCGGCGCCGGCCCCGTCCAGAACGTCTTGTGCTGGAAGCGGTAGCCGGGCAGCCAGATCCTGCGGCCTCCGCTGCCGGCGGTGAGCGCCGGCCAGTCGAGGTCCGCGCCCGCGCAGTGGAGCTGGGCCACCGCGCCCCAGAAGGCGCCCGGTCCGGTGCCGCGGCGCAGCGTCGGCACCGCCCGCACGCCGGGGAGCGCGGCGCGGGCCAGTCCGCTGAGTGTGGTGTGCGGGCCGATCTCGACCAGCGCGGCGGCGTCGGTTTCGCCGAGTGTGCGCAGGACGGCGTCGTAGCGGACCGGCCGGCGGGTCTGCCGTACGAAGTAGTCGGCGTCCGGCACCCAGCCCGGCTCGTGCAGGCGCCCGTCGAGGCAACTGACGAAGCCGGTCGTGACCGGGCGGAAGGTGACGCCGTCGAGCAGGTCCCGGAACTTGTCCAGGATCGGGTCGGTGAGCGCGGTGTGGAAGGCGCGTGTCACCGGCAGCCGTTCCGCGGGGATGCCGCGCTCCTCCAGCCGGGTCAGCAGCCGGTCGACGGCGGTGACGGGGCCGGCGAGCACGTGCCGCTGCGCCCCGTTGACGACGGCCAGTTCGACGCCGGTGATCTCGTCGGCCAGGCTCCGGACGGTCTCCAGGTCCGCCGAGACGGCGGCCATGGCACCGCGGGCGCAGTGCTCCTGCATCAGGCGCCCGCGCTCCGCGGTGATGCGCAGGCCGTCTTCGACGGACAGCGCGCCCGCCGCGCAGAGGGCGGCGTACTCGCCGACGCTGTGCCCGGCAACGATGTCCGGCGTGATGCCGGCGTGACGCCACAGCCCGGTGAGGGCGTACTGCAGGGCGAAGAGCGCCGGCTGGGCGGTCCGGGTGTTCTCCGTGACGGCACGGTCCGCGCCGGGGTCGAGCAGGGTGTCGAGCAGGGAGCTGCCGTACAGCTTCTGGTGGTGGCGGTCGCAGGTGTGGAGCAGGTCGCGGACGACCGCGAAGCGCTCGTACAGGGGCTGTGCCATGCCGGGGTACGGGC
The DNA here is from genome assembly GCF_003865135.1 of Streptomyces chrestomyceticus JCM 4735. Lineage (NCBI taxonomy): Bacteria > Bacillati > Actinomycetota > Actinomycetes > Kitasatosporales > Streptomycetaceae > Streptomyces > Streptomyces chrestomyceticus. The sequence goes on from NZ_BHZC01000001.1 coordinate 413,274, forward strand.
TGCCCTGTCCCGTGAACTGGAAGGCGACGCCCGGCCGTCCTTCCCGGGGTGCCTCGCCGGTCGTCACGGCGGCGGCCGCGGCGGGGCCGCCGGTGCCCGCGAGCCAGCCGTCCAGGGCCGCGACGAGGTCCGCCGGGTTCGTGCCGCGGGCCGCCAGGCGGTGCCGGTGGTGGGCCCGGCCCGCCGCGGTGGTCACCAGGTCGGCGAGGTCCGTCTCCGGGTGCCGGGTCAGGTGGTCGCGTACGGCGTGGGCGTTGGCGGTGAGGGCCTCGGCGGACTGGCCGGACAGGACCAGGACGTCCGGTGCGGTCACAGTGGCGGCCCGGGGCGCGGGTTCGGGGGCCTGCTCCACGATGATGTGGGCGTTGGTGCCGCCGACACCCAGGGACGAGACGCCCGCGCGGCGCGGTGTGTCCCCCTGGGGCCACGGGCGCGCCTCTTCGGGGATGTAGAAGGGGCTGTGGTCGAGGTCGAGGGCGGGGTTCGGCTCGCGGAAGTTGGCCATCGGCGGGATGACGCCGTGCTTGAGGACGAGCAGGGCCTTGATGAAGCTGGCGATGCCCGAGCACACGTCGAGGTGGCCGATGTTGGCCTTGGTCGAGCCGAGGGCGCAGTACCCGGTCCGGTCGGTGTCGGTGCGGTACGCGGAGACGGCGCCGTCGAATTCGATCGGGTCGCCCTTCAGCGTGCCCGTACCGTGCGTCTCCAGGTAGCCGACGGTGTCCGCGCCGATGCCGGCGTGGTCCAGCGCGCGGCGGATGGCGCCGCGCTGGCCGGCCGCGCTCGGGGCGGTGAACGTCTGCTTGTCCGCGCCGTCGTTGTTGACGCCCCAGCCGCGTATGACGCCATGGATGGTGTCGCCGTCGGCGAGGGCCCGGTCCAGGCGCTTGAGGACGACGGCGGCGACGCCGGTGCCGCCCACCGTGCCGTCCGCCCGGCCGTCGAAGGCGCGCAGGTAGCCGCTCTTGGAGAGGATGGAGCCCTTGACGTACTGGTAGCCCAGCACCTGCGGCACATGGACGGCCGTGGCGCCGGCCAGCGCGATGTCGCTGTCGCCGATCAGCACCGACTGGGCGGCGAGCTGCACGGCGACCAGGGAGCTGGAGCAGGCGGTCTGGACGCTGATGGCCGGGCCGGTCAGGTTGAGGCGGAAGGAGGCGCGGGTGGCGGTGAAGTCGGCGTAGTTGCCGACCAGGACCTGCATCCTGGAGAGCCAGTCGTCGCCGACCGGCCCCTTCAGGACGTTGTTCAGCAGGTAGTTCTCCAGGGTGTAGAGGTGGTAGCCGGTGCTGGCGAAGACGCCGGTGCGCAGGCCGCCCCGTTCGCGCGGGTATCCCGAGTCCTCCAGGGCGTGGTAGGCGCATTCCAGGAACATCCGGTGCTGCGGGTCGGTGAGCTGCGCCTCCCGGACGCTCATCCCGAAGAACCCGGCGTCGAACCGGTCGATGCCGGACAGGATGCCGCTGGCGCCGACGAAGTCGTCCGCCCGGTACTTCTCGGCGGGGACGCCGGCCGCGGCCAGTTCCTCGTCGGTGAAGCGCCGTACGCAGTCCAGGCCGTCGCGGATGACGTGCCAGAACTCCTCGGGGTGTCCGCTCCGGGGAAGCGGAAGGCCATGCCGATGACCGCGACGCGCGAGTCGGCCGGTACGTTCATGAGGTGCCGCCCTCCGCGGCGGAGGAGACCTCGCGGCCGGACGCCGGGCCGCCGCTCTCCCGGGCCGGTGGTTGGTCAGGGAACAGGGAGCGTCCCCTGGCCAGCACGACGAGCAGGGCGACGCACAGGACGATGGCCAGGCCCTGGAACGCGCTGACCACTTGAAGGGGCGAGAAGCGCTCCAGCAACGCCGCGCTGACGATCATGCCGAGGCCGAAACCGCTGTTCTCGGCCGACGCGGAGAGGCCGAAGAGGCGTCCGCGCTGCTCGTCGGGGGCGGCCTGCAGCCGGGAGACGTACGCGATCTCCGTGAACCCGTCGGCCATGCCGGCGACGAGCGCGGCGGCCGCGGCCGGAACGGCCGGCAGTCCGCTGAAGACCACGATGAACGCCGCCGACATCACGATGGAGCCGAGTGCGAAGGCGCGCTCCCCCGGCGACCAGCCGGTCTTGCCGGTACGCCGGGAGCACACCTGCTGCGCCACGATGTTGCCGATCGCCCAGGTCGCCCAGAACTGGCTGATGAACGTTGCCGGATGCGAAGGGTCCAGGGCGCTGGAGTAGATGGGCAGGGCCACGTTGTGCGACGACGAGCCGAGGCCGTCGGCCGCGCGGACCGCGACCATGACCGCCAGCAGCGGCGCCGCCTTCAGCAGCGCGAAGGAGGCCCAGCGGCCGGTGCCCGCGTCGTCCGCCGCGGCGCCGTCGGCCGTGCTCTCCTCGGCCACGGCCCGGGTACGGATGGGCAGCAGGAAGAGGACCGTCGCGGAGACCGTGAAGGTGATGGCGTCCAGCACGAAGGCGGTGGTGTAGCCGAACTCCGCGACGACCACGCCCGCCGAGGCGAAACCGGCGATCATGGCCAGTGAACGGCCGGTGACCAGCAGGCCGTTGGCCCTGGTCCGCAGATCGGCGCCGACGATCTCCGGGACGCTGCTGCGCAGCGCCACCTGGGAGAGGGTCGAGCAGGCGCCGGTCACCACGGCGAGCGCGAACAGCAGGGCCACGCGCGCTCCGTCGGGTGCCAGGAGCAGCAGCGCCAGGGCCACCGCCTGGGTGAGGTCCGCGCACACCATCAGCCGTTTGCGGTCGTAACGCGAGACCAGCCGGCCGCTGACGAAACCCGACAGTACGCTGGTGATCAGCCGTACCGCCATGAACAGGCCGGCGGTCAGCGCGCTGCCCGTGACCTGGTAGACGAAGACGTTCAGCGCCACCATGTTCAGGTAACTGCCGTACGCCGAGACGGCATTGCCGACGACGAGCAGCCGGAAGTGCCCCACTCTCTTGTTCCCCCTCAAACGCCCCGTGCCGGCCTGGTCCACCACACGGACGGCGGAGGACGTAAGTACGCACTTACGGTCACCCGGTTCGCGAAACGCCTGGAGACGCATCATCCGGTGACTTGACCCGCGCTCGACCGCGCGTGTAGGGGCATGGCGGGGACGGTCGCGGCCTTCTTGCGTTTTGCCGCGTCCGTGGTTAGATCAAGCCGCATGTCACGGGGGATGTGCTGCCCCCGCGGCACCGTCGGCAGTTCCGCTCCGTACCCGCGGGAGGGCGCACCATGTCCGGTCCCGCTCGGGCCGTCTTTCCGGCGTTGAGCCGACGAGCACCGCGCAGCGCGGCGGCCGTACCACGGCCTTGCCGCGCTCCATCCGCTCCGCCCGCGCCGCCGGACCGATCGACCTGACGCCGCGGGCCGCCGGATCTTCCCTGCTCCACCATCACCCCCCTTGGAGGAAGAGATGTCGGACCACAGCGCGCCCACCATGCCGCCGCTGCTGTCCCCCCGGGAGCGAGAGGTACTGTCGCACATCGCCGAGGGCCTGACATACGACCAGACGGCCAGGCGACTGGGCATCAGTGTCCATACGGTCAGCACCTACTTGCGCCGTATACGGGCCAAGCACCCGGCTCCGACCCTCGCTCATCTCGTACGTCTCCAGTTGGCGCAGAACAGCGGCTGACGGTCCGCGGGCCACGGCGCGTCCGTTGCGGCGCGCCTGCGATGGCTGAATTTCGCCCGTTCAATGGCCGGTATCCGGACAACCTCACGGGACCATGTCCCCTGCCTCGCTGTCCGCCGGAGGTGCGGGCCGGTGTACGGACGAGGGACGCCACCGGGTTTCACCGGGCGGCACCGGGTACCCGCGTCCTCCGAAGGGAGCAGGCCCGGACGTGGCGTCCCGACGGCGCGCGGGTCCCGTGGTGAACTGCGGGCACGGGCGCCGGCGGCACCGGACACGCGCCCGGCCCGTCCGGCGACGCGTCCGAGGGGTGGCCGCGGTCCACGTGGGGCAGCGTCCACCGGCCGGTTCGACGGAAGGACGGGTGATGCGCCGTATCCGGACAGCGGACGACCAGGGAACGGATCAGGCCCGGGCGGTGGACGCGGATGTCGCGGGCGCCGTCGAACGGGTGCTGGACGAGGTGCTCGGCGCCCGGCTCGCCGAAGCCGCGGCGGCCGACGCCCTGTTCGGCCGGGACATCGCCGAACGCGTCGCGCGCTTCACGCTGGGCGGCGGCAAGCGGCTGCGCGGCCGGTTCGTGTGGTGGGGCCTGCGGGTCTGCGGGGGCGGCGGTGAGACGGCGGGCGCCGCGCTGCGGCTGGCCGCCGCGCTCGAACTCGTCCAGACCTGCGCGCTGGTGCACGACGACGTGATGGACGGCGCCGAGCTGCGCAGGGGCAGGCCCGCTCTGCACGCGGAGGTGCGGGGGCAGTACGCCCAACAGTCCGGCCAGGAGCGGCCCGTTCGGTCGGCGGAAACGTTCGGCCGGTCGGTGGAGACAGCGGGCCGGTTCACGGAGACATCGGGCCGCTCCGCGGAGACGTCCGGCCGGTCCGCGGAATCGTTCGGCCGGTCCGCGGCGATCCTGGCCGGTGACCTCGCGCTGGCCTGGGCCGACGACACCGTTATGGACACCTCCTTCCCCGCCTCCGCGCGGTCCGCGGTACACGCCCTGTGGCGGACCATGCGGACCGAGATGGTCGCCGGCCAGTACCTCGACCTGCACGGCCAGGTCACCGCGTGCCGCTCCCCCGCCCGCGCGGTCCGCACCGCCCGTCTCAAAAGTGCCCGCTACTCGGTCGAACGGCCGCTCCTGATGGCCCTGGCCGGCGCCGACGACCGGACCGCCGGCGCGCTGCGCTCGGCGGGCCGCTGCGCCGGGCTCGCCTTCCAACTCCACGACGACCTGCTGGGGGTGTTCGGTGACCCGGAGAAGACCGGGAAACCGTCCGGTGACGACATTCGCGAAGGCAAGCCGACCTACCTCACCACGGTCGCCCGCGCCCGGGCGGAAGCCGCCGGTGACGACGGGGCCCTCGGCGTCCTCGACGCGGCACTGGGCGACCCGGACCTCTCCGCCGCCGCCGTGGACCGCGTACGGGACGTGTTCGTCTCGACCGGGGCCCGCGCCGCCCTGGAGGACAAGATCGAGACCCTCGCCGACCGGAGTACGGCGTACCTGGCCGGCCTGCGTACCGCCGACCCGGCCGCCCTCCGCCACCTGCACGCGCTGCTCCGGGCGACGGCCGGCGCCCGCCCGCACGCCCCGCCGGGCGGCTCTCCCGTGACGGTGCCCGTCGTGGCGGCCCGCGCAGGTGAACGGTGAAGTCCGTACCCGGCCGCACCGACCACGTCGTCGTGATCGGCGCCGGGCTGTCCGGGCTGTCCGCCGCGCTGCATCTGCTCGGCGCCGGGCGGCGGGTGACCGTGGTCGAGCGCGGGCTCCGGCCCGGCGGCCGGTGCGGCCGCCTCGAACGCGGCGGCTACCTGATCGACACCGGGCCGACCGTGCTGACCATGCCGGACCTGGCCGAGGAGGCGTTCGCCGCGGTCGGCGCCTCGATGGCCGGGCGGCTGGACCTGGTGCCCCTGCACCCCGCCTACCGCGCCCGGTTCGCCGACGGCAGCACGCTCGACGTGCACACCGGCGCGGAGGCCATGGAGACGGAGATCGAACGGTTCGCCGGGGCCCGGGAGGCCGCGGGCTACCGGCGGCTGCGCTCCTGGCTGAGCCGCCTGTACACGGTCCAGATGCGGCGCTTCATCGACGCCAACTTCGACTCGCCGCTGCAACTGCTCCACCCCGACCTGGCCCGCCTCGCGGCGCTCGGCGGCTTCGGCCGGCTCGACGCCCGGATCGGCCGGTTCCTGACCGACGAGCGGGTGCGCCGCGTCTTCTCCTTCCAGTCCCTGTACGCGGGCGTGCCGCCGGCCCGTGCGCTCGCCGCGTACGCCGTCATCGCCTACATGGACACGGTGGCCGGCGTGTACTTCCCGCGCGGCGGGATGCACGCGCTGCCCCGCGCCATGGCGGACGCCGCGGCCGAGGCGGGCGGGGAGTTCCGGTACGGGCACGAGGTGCGCGCGCTGGAACGTTCCGGCGGCCGGGTCACCGCCGTCGTCACCGACGCCGGACGCGTCCCGTGCGACGCCGTGGTGCTCACCGCCGACCTGCCCGAGGCGTACCGTCTGCTCGGCCGCACCCCGCGCCGCCCGCTGCCGCTGCGCCGCTCCCCCTCGGCCGTCGTCCTGCACGCGGGCACCTCCGCGACCTGGCCGGAACCGGGCCACCACACCATCTCGTTCGGCGCCGCCTGGCACCGTACGTTCCACGAACTGACCCGCACCGGCACGCTGATGAGCGACCCCTCACTGCTGCTGACCCGGCCGACCGCCACCGACCCGTCGCTCGCCCCGCCCGGCCGCCACCTGCACTACGTCCTCGCACCCTGCCCCAACACCGACATCGGGCCCGGCGTGCACGCCTGGCGCGGCCTCGGCCCCCGCTACCGCACCGCGCTCCTCGCCGAACTGGACCGGCGCGGCTTCACCGGTCTGGACGCGGCGGCCGAGGAGGAGTGCCTGGTCACCCCGGCGGACTGGAGCCGTCAGGGGCACGGCGCGGGCACCCCGTTCTCCGCCGCCCACACCTTCGCGCAGACCGGACCGTTCCGCCCCCGCAACCTGGTGCGCGGCACCGAGAACGCCGTACTCGCCGGGTGCGGAACCACCCCGGGCGTCGGAGTGCCCACCGTGCTGGTCTCGGGAAAGCTGGCCGCCGCGCGGGTGACCGGAGGGGCTTCCGCGAGGCCCGCCAGGGTGACCGACCTCGGCGCGCGCCGCCGCCCCGCCCGTAGGGCGGAGGGCCCCCGCACACCGGAGGAGACCCCATGACCGCCCGGGAACTCGACGCCGCGGGCATCACCGAGCCCGCGCTGCGCGCCGCCTACGCCCACTGCCGCCGCCTCAACGCCCGGCACGGCAAGACGTACTTCCTGGCCACCAGGCTGCTGCCGGTCGCCCGCCGGCCCGCCGTGCACGCCCTCTACGGGTTCGCCCGCTGGGCGGACGACATCGTCGACAGCCTGGACGCCGACGCCACCCCGCAGGAACGCGCCTCGGCCCTGCACGCCCTGGAGACGCAGCTCGACGCGGGCCTCGCCCGGGGCGGCGGCGACGAGCCGGTCGTACGGGCGCTGGCGCACACCAGCGCCGTCTACGGCATCGACCCGGCGTACTTCACCGCCTTCATGGCCTCCATGCGCGCCGACCTGGAAGTGACCGACTACCCGACCTACGACGACCTGCGCCGCTACATGTACGGCTCGGCCGAGGTCATCGGTCTCCAGATGCTGCCGGTCCTCGGCACGGTCACGCCGCGCGCGGAGGCCGCGCCGCACGCCGCCGCGCTCGGAGCGGCCTTCCAGCTCACCAACTTCCTGCGGGACGTGGGCGAGGACCTGGACCGGGGCCGCGTCTACCTGCCCGCCGACCTGCTGGCCGCGCACGACGTGGACCGGGAACTGCTCCGGTGGAGCCGGCTGACCGGCGGCGCGGACGCCCGGATCACCGAGGCGCTGCGGGCCGCCGCCGACCTCACCCGGGGCGTCTACCGCCGGGCCGCGCCCGGCGTCGCCATGCTCGATCCGGTCTCCCGGCCGTGCATCCGTACCGCCTTCATCCTCTACCGCGGCATCCTGGACGCCGTGGAGGCCGACGGCTTCGCGGTCCTGCACCGCCGCGCCGTCGTCTCGCGCCCGGTCCGGGCGACCGTGGCCCTGGACGGCCTGGTACGGGTCACGGCGGCCCGCACGGCAGAACGCACCGCGACACGCCCGGGAGGAAGCACCGTGGACGCTCCCCGCCGCCCCGCCGGACGCGGCCGGTACCCGCTGAGCCTGCGCCGGCGGCCCGTCGCGTGGGAGCGCCAGCGGCCCACCTGGCGGGACGCCGCGCCCGGAGTGATCGCGGGCGCGCTGGAACGTGCCAGGTCCCGGCCGTCCGGCAACTGGTACGCGGTGGGCGCCGCGCGGGACGTCGGCCGGGACCGGCCGCTGGGCCGGACCGTCGCCGGGGCGGAGGTGGTGCTGTGGCGCGCCGCCGACGGGCGGCTGCGCGGCGGCCCCGGCGCCTGCCCGCATCTGGGCGCGCCCCTGAAGGACAGTCCGGTGCGGTGCGGCACCCTCGTCTGCCACTGGCACGGACTCGCCCTGGACGGCGGCCCGTTCGCCGGGTGGGAGCCGTATCCGGTGTACGACGACGGGGTGCTGGTCTGGGTACGGCTGGACCGGGCGGGCGGTGAGGAGCCGCTGGCCAGGCCCCGTGTCCCCCGGCGCCCGGACACCGCCGGGGCCGTGGCGTCCGTGTACACCGGCGTCGGCCGCTGCGAGCCGGAGGACGTGGTCGCCAACCGGCTCGACCCGTGGCACGGCGCCTGGTTCCACCCGTACTCCTTCGTCGACCTGACCGTGACGGACGGCCCGGCGGGCCCGGAGGACGCGTTGACGGTGGATGTCTCCTTCAAGGTGGCCGGGCGTCTGGTCGTCCCGGTCCGGGCGGAGTTCACCGCGCCCGGGCCGCGCACCGTGGTCATGCGCATCACCGAGGGCGAGGGGGCGGGCTCCGTGGTGGAGACCCACGCCACGCCGCTCGGCGCGGACGCCTCCGGCCGCCCGCGCACCGCCGTCGTGGAAGCGGTCGTCGCCGCCTCCGCGCGCCCGGGGTTCGCGGTGGCCCGCGCCGCCGCTCCCCTGCTGCGGCCGCTGATGCGGGCGACGGCGGGGCGTCTGTGGCGCGACGACATGGCGTACGCGGAGCGGCGGTGGGAACTGCGCAGTTCGGGGCGCTTTCCCGGGTGAGGAGACCGGACGAGGAGGCCGCGTAGGATGCGAACGGCCGTACCCTGACGGCCCGTTCCGACGCCGGGCCGGCCCCGGACCCACTTCGTTCCCGGAGACGACATGAGCAGCGCTCTTCTAGTGATGGACGTCCAGCGGGCCATCGTGGACCTCGCCGACGACGGCTCCGGTTACCTGCCGCGCCTGCGCCGGGCGATCGACGGGGCCCGGGCGGCGGACATCCCCGTGATCTACGTGGTCATCGCGCTGCGCCCCGGCTTCCCCGAAGTCGGCACGCGGAACCGGCCGCTGGCGGCCATCGCGCAGGCCGGGCTGTTCGTGGAGGGCGCGCCGGGCACCGAGATCCACCCCGAGGTGGCGCCCCGGCCGGGCGATGTGGTGGTCACCAAGAGGCGGGCGAGCGCGTTCTCGGGCAGCGATCTCGACGTGGTGCTGCGGGCGCGCGGCATCGACAGCCTCGTCCTGACCGGCATCGCCACCAGCGCCGTGGTGCTGTCCACCCTGTGCCAGGCGAACGACCTGGACTTCGGCCTCACCGTCCTGCCCGACGCCTGCCTGGACACCGACCCGGAGCTGCACCAGGTCCTCGTCGAGCGGCTGTTCCCGCAGTGGGCGGACGTCGTCACCGTGGACGACTGGGTCAAGGGGATCGCTCCTCGGTAGCGGGAGACCGGCCCGGGGCCGCAGGCCGGCCTTCAGCTCGCGAAGACCGTGCTGGCCAGGGCGACATGGACGGTGGTGCCGCCGATGATGCTCAGCAGCGCGTTGCGGCGCCAGAGATGCAGTCCGACGGTAGCGACCAGTGCCGCGAGGGGCGCGATGGCGTGTGCCTGGGGCAGCGGCAGGTCGCGCAGGCAGTAGACGAGCAGGATCACCATGATGCCGGACGGCATGGTGGCGCTGAGGTACTGGAGTGTCTTGCTGGCGCGCAGAGAGGCCAGGACCGTAAAGGGCACGGCGCGCAAGGTCCAGTTGACGGCGGCCGAGACCGCAGCGGCCAGCAGAAGGTAGCGGGTGTCAGGCATGTGACGGCCTCTTGCGGGTGGCGAGGTGACGGACCAGAAGTGCAACCGTGAACAAGGCGAACGCCACGGGCAGCATCTGCCCGGGGAGGACGGCGCGGGCGGCCAGCGCGCTGAGCAGCGCGAGGACAGGGGTGGGCAGGTCGCCACGGCGTTCGGCGACGGCGTCCAGGGCCAGGACGGCGAACAGGGCGGTCATGGCGAAGTCCAGGCCGGTGACGCGGTCGGGTATCAGCGAGCCGAGCAGGGCGCCGACGGTGGCACCGCCGACCCAGTAGACCTGGAGGATCGCCTGGAGCGACAGGATGCGCGCGCCGGACCACGACCGGGCCTGTCCGCCGGTGGTCATGGCGTACGCCTCGTCGGTCAGGGCGAAGGTGCTGTACGCCTTGCCCAAGCGCCCCTGTACTCGGTGCAGGGGGAAGGACAGCGCGTAGAAGACGTGCCGGGCGTTGACCATGAAGCCGGTCAGGGCGACCGTGGCCAGTGGTGCCGCCGCGACGGTCAGGCCCACCAGCAGGAACTCGAACGATCCGGCGTAGACGACGGCGGCGAACAGCGGGGCGCACCACCGGGGCAGACCGGCGTGGGTGATGACGACCCCGAGGGCCAGGCCGAGCGGCAGCAGGCCGAGCCCGACGGAGGCGGAGTCCTTCAGGGCCGCGAGGGCTTCGGTCCGCCGCCGGACCGGGGGCGTGGGGGCAGGGCGAGGGGGGTCGCTCACCGCGACCGGAAGCATGGGCACAGGGAAATCGTAGAAAGATTTCCGCCTTATTTGGTTGCAGATAGTTCGCTTATGGTGGCGGTATGAGCAAGGAAATCTCCCTCGATGCCGTGGACCGCGACATTTTGTTTCACCTGCGCCAGGACGGCCGACTGACGAACGTGGAACTGGCCAAGCGGGTCGGACTGACCCCGCCACCGTGCCTGCGCCGCCTCAAACGGCTGGAGGAGACCGGCGTGATCACCGGCTACCGCGCCGTGGTCGACCCCGAAGCCGTCGGCCGCGGCCTGGAGGTCATGGTCGACGTCGAGGTCTCCGCCAACGACCTGAAGACCATCGGCATACTGGAGGAGACGCTCTCCTCGTACGAGGAAGTCGTCGAGCTCCGCCGGATGTTCGGCCGCCCCGACTACTTCCTGCGCGTCGCCGTCGCCGACCACGACGCCTACAGCGCCTTCCTCACCTCCAAGCTCACCGGCCTGCCCGGCATTCTGCGCGTGGAGTCCCACCTGACGATGCAGAAGATCAAGACCGACTCCTGACCGCGCGCGCCTCAGGTGCCCAGCAGTCGCGCCAGTCCGCGCAGCACCGCCGACCGGCCGCGGTCCGGGACCGTCCACAGGGTCTGGCCGCGCACGCCCCACCGCTCCAGGAGGGTGTTGGCGGCGAGGAAGCCCGTGGTGGCCGCGCGTTCCATCAGGGCCACCGGCAGGTCGGTGCGTACGAGGTCGCCGGCGACCGTCACGGCCGGGTCGGGGGTACGTACGGTGGGGCGGTCGTGGTAGCCACCCACCGGGAACAGAGGGCAGTCGGCGCGCCACTCGTGCTGGGCGTCGACGGCCTTTGCCTCGCCCGTCTCCGGGTAGACGCGCTGCAGTTGGCCGATCAGCCGGTCCTGCTGCACCTGACGGGCGGTGTCCGTGCCGAGCGCGTACGCATGCAGTTCCACCACCGAGCCGCCGTTGCGGGAGGCCCACCGGGCCGCCTCCCCTTCCCAGCGCTCCAGCACGCTGACGTTGTCGAGCGGGCCGAAGCCGCTGGTGCCGAGGAAACCGGGCCGGTCCGGGGCCACCGGCCGGTCGAGCCAGAGCCGGGAGACGAGGAACGGCGGCGCGGTACGCAACCGCAGCACCCGCTCCCGCCACTCCGGGTCGCCCAGCCCCGGTGAGGCGGCGACCACCCGGCGCAACCCGGTCACGTCGAGGGCGAGCACGGCCGCGTCATGGCGCGCCGTGCCGTGGCCGCCTCGTACCGTCACCCCCGCGCCACCCGGGCCGGGCTCCACGGACTCCACCGCACAGCCGGTCCGGAGGGTGACACCGTGCCCGGTCAGATAACGTCCCAGCGGCTCCCAGAGTGCCTGCGGGAACGGCTCGCCGGGGACGTCGAACAACAGCCCTTCGCTGGAGCCGAGGAAGTAGATGTGGAACATCAGGGCCATCTCGGCGGCCGACAGTTCCCCGGGGTCGGCGAAGAAGCTGCGGGAGAACACTTCGAACGCCAGGTGATGCGCGGCTTCGGGAAAGCGGATGCGGTCCAGCAGGTGGCGCGCGCTGACGCCGTCCAGGCGCTCGTACACGTCGGGGGTCCGTACGTCGAGCAGCGGCAGGGCGGCGCGCGGGTTCATCCGGGCCATCTCGCGCAGGGTGAACGTCGGGCTGAGCGCGGCGAAGCCGAGGGCGCTCCACGGGGGCGTGCGCGGGACGTGGGCGAAGCTGTCCTGGAGGCCGCTGCTGTGGCGCAGCGGGTAGTCGGGCAGCCCGGTGAGCGCGGCCAGCGCCGGATCGGCCCGCCGCAGCAGTCCGCGCAGGTTGTAGTACTGGCGGAAGAAGGCGTGGAAGCCGCGGGTCATGGTCGCCGCGGAGCCGTCGGCGAGCCGGACCGTCCATCCGGCGAGCCGGCCGCCGAGCCCCAGTTCCCGCTCGTACAGCGTGACCCGGACGCCCCGTTCGGCGAGTCCGGTGGCCGCGGCCAGTCCGGCGATGCCGCCGCCGATCACGGCAGCGTGCGGTGCCTCGCCGGTGATCCTCGCCCGGCCCGGCGGGGGCGGCACGACCCGGGCGCGCCGGTCCCGGCCCCGGCGTGGCGCGGTGGGGGCGCGCCGGGCGGCGGCCGGGACGGCTTCACTCGGGAGGGGCGTCATCGGACGGTCCGTTCCTGTTCGGGGCCGGGGCGGGGGTCGGCGCGGTTTTCGGCGCACCGCTCTCCGTACGGGCCGGGCGTACGTACGGACGGCGGCGCAGCCCCGGCAGCTCGGCGACGGTGCGCAGCATGGGCAGGACGGGGGTGTGCAGGCCGATCGACAGGTCCTCGCGCAGCCGGGTGCCGCCGTCCAGGAACCGCAGCAGCCGTTCCATCGGTACGCCGCGGAACAGCCCGGTGAAGAAGTCGGCGCCGTCGATGCGTCCGCGGTCGAGGGCGCGCAGCAGGACGGCGTCCATCAGCCGGGAGCGCGCGGAGTGCGGGGGCGGCGGGGCCGGGGCGCGGCCCTGGTGGAAGGCGGCGGCGACGGCCCGGGTCTGGCGCTGGACGGCGGCGAAGGTGTAGCCGGTCGACGGCCGGGTGGCGCCGCCCGCGGCGCCGATCCGGAAGACGCCGGGCCCGGCGGCGCGGGGGAAGCGCGCATCGGTCATCGGGATGACGCCCTGTTCGGAGGCGGTGATCCGGTACGGGCCGAGCGGGCGGACCGCCGTGAGGTAGTGGCGCAGCGCACGGTGGTAGGCGGCCTCGTCGAGCGGGGCGGCGGAGAACTCGGTGTACTCGACCAGCGCCTCGTGCGGGCCGAGCGGGAGGACGTAGCCGAAGGAGAGCCCGTGGTCCGGCTGCGGGGTACGGAAGTCCATCAGGTCGGCGGTCGCGGGGTCGAACTCGGGCCGTTCGGTACGGACGAACCAGCCGTGGAAGTGCTGGAGCAGGGTGGTGCGGGCGGGCGGCAGGGCAGGCAGCGGCCGGGAGTCGAAGACCCAGCGGGCCCGCAGCCGTACGGGTTCGCCCTCCGCCGTCGTCCCGCGGACCTCGGCGCCGCCGGGCAGCGTGCGCACCTCGTCCACGACGGCCGTCACCCGGCGTGCGGAGGGGGTGGCCGCGAGCCGGTCACCGACCAGTTTCTCGAACGCGCCGGAGCGCATCATCTTGTACCGCAGCGGTGCCGGGCGTCCGGTCAGCGGCGCTCCGTCGGCCCCGTGGACGCGGAGCCGGTCCCAGGAGGCCGCCAGGACGCCGTCGTACTCGCCGTCCGGCCCTTCCCAGTAGCACCAGGTGCGTTCGGGGGGCCTGAGCGGTCCGGGCGGCGCGTCCACGACGGTCACCTGGGGGCAGCGGACACCGGGCGGCGGGGCGCAGAGCCGGTGGGCGAGGGAGAGCCCCGCGGCGCCGCCGCCCACGACGGCCACTTCCGTGTCGTACACGCCGACTCCCTCCCGTACCACCCGGCACCGCGCCGACGGGTCCGCCACGTCTCCGTGTGCCCGCCCGGCAGGGTTCCACCGGTCCCGGGGCCGCCCGCCGGACCGCCTTCCGGGCCGACGGTTCCGGACCGGGGGCCGCCGCCATGATCCTTACCATGCCGGCCGGGCGGCGGCCGGCCCGTGACACGCGCGGCAGCAGGGTCCGGAACATCGGTACGGAAACGGAGAAAGCCCCGGCCAGACGGGGGGAGCTGGCCGGGGCGGTCCGGAACGGGCGGGGACACCGCCTCGTCGGTGGTGCGACGAGGGGTCCGCACGACCCGTGATCAATTGAACGATAAACCATTGATGGCCTCTACACCAAACCAGATCGATGTGACGCATATCGCTCCCCGGCCGTCACACCCGGTACGCACGGCCACGCGTACCCCTTCCGCCCGTACCCATGCGACTGCCGCGCGGCAGGGGCCGGTCCCCACCACGCGGCAGTCGTCAGGCGTTCAGGTGATCAGACGGTCAGGAGACCGGGGCGAGCTGCGCCACCAGACCGTTGCGCCACAGGGCGTCCACCCGGGCGCGCTCCTGCGCGTTCGGGTTGGTGTTCTGGCAGGAGGGGCCGGGGCCGCCACCCGACATCAGCTCGCTGCAGGGGCCCGAGTAGTGGTCGGGCAGGCCGAGGACGTGGCCCGTCTCGTGGGCCACCACACGGGTGGAGTTGTACTGCTGGTTCTGCCGGTAGTCGAGGAAGATGTAGCCCCGGCCGTGACCGTCGGTGCTCGCGTAGGAGCCGCGGGCGTCGTTGCCCTCGCGGTACGAGAAGTCGCCCCGGGAGCCTTCCTGGAGCTTCACGTTGTTCACCGAGCTGTTCCAGATCTGCGTGCTGCGCGCTATCTGGCTGCGGAAGGTGGGGGCGCTGCTCGCGGTGTACGTGACGGTGACCGCCTTGAGGCCGGGCGTCGCCGCGCGCTTGGCGGCGGCGGCCTTCATGACGGCCTGGAAGAACGCCTTGTTGTTCACGGCCTCCTCGGCCGAGCCGGCGTACTTGGCTATGGAGGTGGGGGTGGAGACGTTCGCGGCGGCGGGGGCGGCCGGCGCGGACGCCGCGGTGGCGGGGACGGTACCGAGGGAGGCGGCCAGACCGAGGCCGAGCACGGCGGTGAGGACCGTACGGGTGGGTCTCATGGGGGAACCTCGTCATCCGTGGGAGGGATTTGGTACCGGGATTGTGGAGGAATCAAGACCTCCAGCGGATGACAGCTTTTGGTGATAGGGCCATGACATCGCCCCGGCCACCCCGGGACGCGGGTGGCCGCAACTCCCTTGTAACCAAAGATTCATGACGCGGCGAAAGTGCCGTTCACACCGTCGGCACGGGAACGTGGCACGTGCCCGCGTCATCACCGACTACGTCGAATGACGTATTCCGTACGCGTCCGGCGCGGGTGCGGGCCCGGACGTCAGCCGGGCAGCGGGCGCGCCCGATTGAGGTTGAGCAGAGGCGCGAGCAGGTCGCCGTGGCGCTCCCGGCGCTCGGCGACGGCGTCGAAGAGGAACGTGAGCTGCTCCGGGTCCGTACAGGTCTCGATCTCGTCCCAGGTCACGGGGGCGGAGACGGTCGGCAGCTCGCGGGCGCGCACCGTGTAGGGAGCGGCGGTGGTCTTGGAGGCCGAGTTCTGCGAGAAGTCGATGAAGACCTTCCCCGGCCGCAGGGCCTTGGTCATCCGGTGCACGACATGGCCCGGCAGCGTCCGCTCCGCCTCGACGGCGATCGCCTTGGCGTACGCCGTGACGTCGCCCGAGGGCGTCGGCTCGATCGGCACGAGGATGTGCAGGCCCTTCGAGCCGCTGGTCTTCGCGTAGACGTTGAGGCCGTCGGCCCCGAGGCGCTCGCGCAGCCACCGGGCCACCCCGCAGCACTCCACGATCGTGGCCGGCGCCCCCGGGTCGAGGTCGAACACCAGGCGGTCGGCGATACGGGGCGCGGCGGCGGTCCACTGCGGGGTGTGCAGCTCGACGACGAGGTTGGCGGCCCACATCAGGGTCGGTACGTCGCGGACCAGCACCTGCTGCCGGGACTTCGCCGTGCTGCCGGGCACCTCGGTGGTCTTCACCCATGCGGGCGTCCCGGGCGGCACGTTCTTGGTGAAGAACTGCTGGCCGCCGGGCCCGTCGGGATACCGCAGGAAGGAGACGGGCCGGTCGTGGACATGGGCGAGGAGGGCGCCCGCGGTGGTGGCGTAGTAGTGCAGCAGCTCGCCCTTGGTGGTGCCGGTCCGCGGATACAGGACCTTGTCCAGGTTGGTGAGCGACAGCCGCCGCCCCTCCACGACGGTGATTGGCGACATACCATGACAATCCCATAAAAATGCCGTGGCAAGGGTGAGACATGCGATCTGTTTGGAACGGGTCTATCTCCTTCGGGCTGGTCAGCATTCCCGTGAAGACCTACAGCGCGACCGAGCGCACCGCCTCCGTCTCGTTCGTCCGCATCCACGAGAAGGACGGCGGCCGGATCCACTACCGCAAGGTGTGCGAACTGGACGGCGAGGAGGTCCCCAACGAGGAGGTCGGCAAGGGCTACCAGGCCGCGGACGACACGATCGTGCCGATCACCGACGAGGACCTGGCGAAGCTGCCGCTGCCGACGACCAAGACCCTGACCATCCTGGCCTTCGTCGGCGCGGACGAGATCGACCCGCTCCAGTTGGACAAGTCCTACTTCCTGGGGCCCAACGGCGCCGCCGCCGCCAAGCCGTACGCCCTGCTGCGGGACGCGCTGGAGCACCAGGAGAAGGTCGCGATCGGCAAGGTCGCCATGCACGGGCGGGAGACGCTGGCCATGCTCCGGTCGCACGACGGGGCGATCGCCATGCACACCCTGCTCTGGCCGGACCAGGTCCGCTCGGCGCGTACCGTCGCCCCGAGCGACAAGGTCGAGATCCGGGAGAACGAGCTGACCCTCGCCGAGACGCTGATGGACTCGCTCGGCGAGCTGGACGAGTCCGAGCTGCACGACGACTACCGGGAGGCCGTCGAGGAGCTGGTCTCCGCGAAGCTGGAGGGCGGCGAGCCGGCCGCGCCCCGGGCCGCGCCCGGTACCGGCGGCAAGGTCATCGACCTCATGGCCGCGCTGGAGAACAGTGTCCGCGCGGCCCGCGAGTCGCGCGGCGAGGGCGGGGACGGGGCGGAGCAGGACGAGGAGTCGGCGTCGGTCACGCCGATCGGGAGCCGCAAGTCGGCGAAGAAGACGGCGGCGAAGACCGCGTCCGGCAGCGGCGCCAAGAAGACGGCGGCGGCCCGTAAGACCTCCGGATCGGCCGCCAAGAAGACCGCTTCCAAAAAGGCGTCGGGCTCGGGCGGTTCCGGCACGAAGAAGACGGCCGGGAGCGGGGGCTCGGGCGGCAAGAAGGCCGCGGCGAAGACGTCAGCGGCCAAGTCCACCGCGAAGAAGAGCACCGCCAAGCGGAGCGGGAAGAAGGCGTCGGCCTGAGAGACCCCGTGCGGGCGGTCCCGAAAGGAATCCTCGGGCGGCCCCGGTGGCCTTAAGGTCGGTGCATGGCTTCAGACGAGGGAACGGTGCGCGTCGACAGTTGGATCTGGTCCGTCCGGCTGACCAAGACGCGTTCGGCGGCCGCGACGGCCTGCCGCGGCGGACATGTACGGGTCAACGGGGAGCGGGCGAAGGCCGCCCAGCCGGTGCGGCCGGGCGACGAGGTCCGGCTGCGGCACGCCGGGCGCGAGCGGGTCGTGGTGGTCTCGCGCCTGGTGCGCAAGCGGGTCGGCGCCGCGATCGCCGCGGAGTGCTTCGTCGACAACAGTCCCCCGCCGCCGCCCCGCGAGGAGATCGCCGCGGTCGGCCACCGCGACCGCGGCGCCGGACGGCCCACCAAGCGCGACCGGCGCGAGCTGGAGCAGTTGCGCGGCGGCCGCTGAGCGCGGGAGAGGCGGGTGTGCCGCCGGGCGGCGGTACGGGAGGGCCCGGTGGCTCCCCGCATGGCCGCCCGGCGTGCTCACATCTCGCCCAGGTACACCCAGGCGCCCTCGTCCCGCACGAAGCGGCTGTTCTCCTCCTGCACCCCGGGCTCACCGTGCAGCGTGTAGTGCGCCCGGAACTGGACGGTGCCTTCGCTGTGGAAGGCGCTGCCGCCCGTCGTGGCGACGATCTCCAGGCGCGTCCACCGCTGCTTCGGCTCGAAGTCCAGGTCCGCCGGGCGGGTCGCGGGGTGCCAGGTGCGCAGCAGGTACGGTGCGTCGCCGGCCGCGAAGGCGCTGTAGCGCGAGCGCATCAGCCGCTCGGCGGTGGGTGCGGCCGCCTGGCCCTGGTGGAAGCGGGCGCAGCACTCTCCGTAGGACGCCTGGAGTCCGCAGGGGCAGGGGGCGGAGGGGTCGATCGCCGTTCGTCGGCGCGCGTGGTTCTTGGACACCCCTAGATTGTGACCGTTACGGGAGGCCGGACGGCCGGTGCCCCCCTTGAGCTGCCCCGCACCGGCGCTCCCTGCGCATCTCCCCCGTCAGCCGGCCGTACTCCGCAGCCAGTCGGCGACCGTGGCCGTCACGGCACGGGCGAAGCGGTCGATGCCCGGCGACCGTACGGGGCACGGGCGGGGTGTGGTGGTCGTCGGGGCCAGGCAGAAGTGCAGGGCGTCGTCGGTGCGGTGCAGGTCGGTGAGGCCGCCGCCGGGGGCCGGGTGGGTGCAGTACGCGGGGTGCGCGCGCTCGTAGGCGTCGCAGGGCAGTCGGCGGACCCAGCGGAAACGGTCGTCGGTGGGGCCCAGCGTGCGGCCCGCGTCCGCGTACAGGTCGCCGGACGCGGCGGCGCGGTCGGCGTAGACGGCGTTCACCCTGCGGACGCGGTCCGGGTGGAAGGCGTCGGGGGCCTGGGAGGCCCAGACGATCTTCGGGCGGGCGATGCCGGCGGCCCGGGCGGCCGCGGCGATCTCCTCGGTCAGTGCCCGCGCGTCCGCGGCGTACCGGTCGTAGTAGCCCGCCGTCCCGTACGTGGCGCCCGCCATGCAGGGCGTGTAGCCCCAGGCGTTCCCCCAGAACTGGAGGATCACGACGCGCGGGCGCACCGTCCGTACCAGCGCGGCCGCCTTGTCCCCGGCGGGGACCAGCGACTTTCCCCGCCAGGCCGTCAGGTAGTCGCACAGTGTCGTGCCGGAGTGCGGCGCGCTGTGCAGCGTCACCCGGCCGGTTGCGCGGAGGCGTTCCGCGAGTGCCTTCTGGCTCTCCATGGCCAGGGAATCACCGAGGTAGAGCGCGGGGACGGCACGGGCAGGCGGTCCGGGCGTCGCGCTCTCCGCCGCCCCGTCCGGCGGCAGCGTCGAGGCGCTGCCGCCGGGCACCGGGGCGGTCGCGGCCGGACGCGGACCGGAAGGGGCGTCCGTGGGGTCGGAGGCGAAGACGACGCTCCAGCCGAGGGCGCCGACCAGGGCCAGGGCCAGCACGCCGAGCAGCGGTACCACCCAGCGCTGGGTCATCGGGCCGCCCCTGGTCGCGCGTACGGCCGGTGGCTCATGTCAGGTGCACTTCACACCGGCACGGGCAGACCAGACAAGCACACCGCGCCCCACGGGAAAAGACCGCTACCCGACGAGGGCGGCCGGCAGCCGGAGGCCCGGCCGCTGCCCGCTCGCTGTCCGGGCCGGTGCCTTGCCGCAGAATTCCGCCTCGATCACGTTCACGTAGAGCATCTCGTCCGTCAGCCAGTCACCGTTGATGTTGAACGTCAGCCGGTGGCCGCCGTCCCGCGTACCGAACGAGGCGGACATCGAGCCGTTGGTCCTGCCGGTCTTGCCGACCACCTGTACGCCGCAGGACAGGACGGCGGTCTCCACACCGAGCCCGAAGCCGATCCCCTCCCCCGCCGGCACCTCGGTGAGCAGTTCCGCCATCTGCGCGCGGGGCAGCAGCGCGCCGCTCAGCAGGGCTCGGTGGAAGCGGTTGAGGTCGCCGAGGGTGGAGATCATGTCGCCCGCCGCGCCCAGCCAGGTCATGTTCTGCTCGGTGGCGTCGTGGACCGGCGCGTCGGGGGCCGGGTCGTGCAGCCGGGAGTACGCGACGGGGTGCGGGTCCGGCATGGTGGCCCGGCTCCCCGGGAACGACGTACCGCGCAGCTTCAGCGGCTCGATGACGCGGCGCGTCACCTCACGGGCGTACGAACGGCCCGTCACCTTCTCGATGACCAGGCCGGCGAGGACGTAGTTGGTGTTCGAGTACCGGGCCCGCGTCCCCGGCGCGGACGTCGGCGGGTACCGCATCGCTATCGCCACCAGCTCCTGAGGCGTGTGGTTGTCGTAGCGGTGCCCGGGGAAACGGCTGCCGGAGGAGTTGGCCTGGAAGTCCGGGTCCTCGGTGAAGTTGGGCAGGCCGCTGGTGTGGTGGAGCAGTTGGCGCAGGGTGATCGCGCGGCCGTCGTTCCCGTGGCCCCGTACCAGCCCCGGCAGCCACGTCTCCACGGTGTCGTCCAGGCGCAGTCTCCGCTCCGCCTCCAGTTGGAGGAGGACGGTGGCGATGAACGGTTTGGTGATGCTCGCCGCCCGGAAACGGTCGTCGGCCGAGCGGGCGCGCCCCGTACCGGTGTCCGCGACGCCCGCCGAGCCGAACCACCGCTGCCCGCCGTCCCGGACCTCGGCCGCCACGCCGGGCAGCCCGGCCTCGTCCACCAGCCGGCGCAGCGCCTCCTGGGTCGCCGCGTGCCCGTGCCCCGGCGCGGCGGGCTCCGCCGCGTGCGCGGGTGCCAGGGCCGTGACGCCCACCGCCACAGTGGTGGCCAGGGCGGTCAGAACGGTGCGTACGGTCCGCTGTGTCATCGGTCAGCCTCCGGGAGCCGAAGGGGGCCACCCGCCCCCTGTGGCGTCAGTGACGCCGGGGACGAAGCGGAGGTTGACCGTACGAAGCGGCTTCCGGAGCCGTGTCCGGAAGTGTGCGGAACCTGTCCCGGACAAGCCCGGACAGCTCGCCGGTGGACGGCGCGGGTGCGGAGTCGGCAGGGTCGGCGGGGAGCCCGGGAACGCGGAGCGGAGCGGGGCGCCCTGCTACGGGGGTGCGGACAGCGCGGGCCGGCGAACGGGCGGGTGCGGCGGCGGGTGCTGCCCGCCGGGCGTCTCCCCCTGCGCGGTCCCGGGCCGGTCCTGATCCGCACGCCGTGCGGCGCTGCCGGACCGGCCCCATGATGGAAGCAGCGGAGGCACTGCCGGCCCGGCGGGACTCTCCGGACCCGAGCGATTCTTCGGGAGGCGCCATGGGCAAGGACAAGACTCCGGGTTCCGACGAGGCCCGCGCGAGGCTGCGGGAGCTGTACACGGGCGGCGAGCGCCCGTTCGATCCGGAGGACCTGGTCATGGCCAGGGGCCTGGAACCGACGCCGGAGCGGGTCGAGGAGGCCCGCAGGCTCATCGAGGAAGAGGGGGCCGCGGCGATCGAACGCTACCTGCCGTGACGGTGCCGCGCACCGGGCGTACGGCTCAGTTCGGTGACACCAGGGCGGCGACCCGCGCGCGGTAGGCGGCGCTGTCCTCCCGGCTCAGCGGCAGCCGTCCGTCGCCCGCGAGGTGCGACGGGAGGTAGGTGGCCTGCTTGACGGCCTGGGACAGCGGTCCCGGCAGGTTGAGCAGGAACTGCCCCTGTTCGGCGGTCTCGATGACCATCCACGCGTCGGAGCCGCGGTCGTCGGGGGCGGTCGGCTCGATGGTGCTGACGGCCGTCACGGTCAGGGTGGGCGGCACGTCGGCGGTCGTCGGGGTGCCGCCCGTCGTCGTTACGTCGGTCGTCGTCGGTATGTCGGTTCCCGTCGTGTTCTCGTTCTCCGTACTCATGTTCCCTCCCTAACAACCGGGTACGGGTCGGGGCCAGCGGTCGCGCCGAGTCGTGTCTCACAGTGGCCGGGGGAATGCGGGACGGGGACCGCGGAAGGAAAGGTGACCGACGGAGATGAGCCGCAGAAGAGACCTGGCCGGGGTGACCCGTCCGACACGCGCCGGAGGAGCCCGGTCCCCGATCATGGCCCGCATGGACGAGGACACCCACACCACCGGTCCGGCGCCGGACGCGGCCCGGCGCACGCACGACCGGGAGCGCCGACAGGCCCGCCTGGTGCTCGCGGGGCGCGCCGAGAGCGCGGCGGATCTGGCGATGCTGATCGACGCCTTGGGGCTCGATCCCCAGGAGGACCACGAGCCGTCGGGGCGGCAGGAGTGAGGCGGGGCCCGGCGGGCGGCTGAGCCCCTGCACCGGTGAGCGGCCGGTCCGACGTGAACCCGTGTCGGTCAGTCCGGCGTGGACGCGTCCATCGAGTCGACGAGGGATTTCGGGCGCATGTCCGTCCAGTGTTCCGTCACGTGGTCCAGGCAGCCCTGCCGCGTGTCCTCGCCGTGCACGACGGTCCAGCCGCCGGGCAGCCCGGCGGCGGCGGGCCACAGGGAGAACTGGTTCTCGTCGTTGACGAGGACGAGGTAGGCGGCGTCCGGGTTCTCGAACGGGTTGGTCATGACGTGCGGCTCCTTGGCGGGCGGGTCGGGGGGCGGTTACGGGCTGGTCGTTCTGCGCGGCGAGGGCCGGATGGTTTACCAGCCCGGGTGTTGTCGGTCAGGGTCTCCGCCAAGGCCGTCACAGGGATTCCGCCAGCAGGGCGGCCAGTGCGCTGCCCTCGTCGCGCAGGATGCGCGCAGGGACGCGGTCAGCTCCAGTACCGCAGGGGCTCGTCGGGGCCCTTGCGGGCGATGAACGTCACCACGCCTATGCACGACGCGAACAAGGCGCGCCTCTCGTGGATCGAGGGCAGTGTGGCGTCGCGATAACGAGCGCTCAGTTCGGGGTTCCACGCCGTGTCGATGTGCGCCAGGCGCACTCGTCCCACCGTACTCGTATATTTCTTGTGATAATTCCCCAGCGCCTTGTGCCGCACCCCAGTCAACTCGGGCGCCGCACCGGCGCCGGTGCCGATATCGGAAACAGTCGGGGTCACGTCGTCACTCTCCACTCGACGGTGCGCGGCAGGGAAAGCACCGGACGGCCGCCGGCAGGTCGCCGCACGGCCACCCCGGCCTCCGCGGCGGAAAAGCCGGGAAAGCCCGGGCGCGCCCCGCACAGCTTCTCCCGGCGCGTCTGCCGCTACACCGCTCTTACCGGCGGCCCGCCCCATCGGGGGAATACGGAGGCTTCCCCTGGACGGGTGCCGGTATAACGACGTTCCGACAAACTGTGGAGAAGGATGAACATCCCGGTGCCGCCCGGCCCGGCACCGTTGCCCGGCTCAACGGGTTCCGCTGGGCACCACGCACTCGGCCGGCTGCGGCTTCTTCTCCGGCCACCCCAGGCCCACGAACGCCACTTTCCGGGTGCGCGGGTCCAACTGGACGACGGCCACCGGCTTGTCGTAGGCGTTTCCTCCGTTGGTGAGGCAGATCCAGCCGCTCGTACCCCGTACCCGGTGCGCGGCTTCCAGGCGCGGCCATTCGGCGGCGACGCGTTCCCGGGACGGTATCGATCCGACGACCTGGGCGTTCGCCAGGAACACGGCCTCGGCGACGGTGCGTACGCCGTCGTGGACCAGCATCGTGCGGGAGTCCTCCAGTTGCACCGGGCCGATGTCCCCCGCGGTCTGCTGGTCGATCAGGGCGCGGAGTTCCTGGAGTTCCCTGCGCGGATCGGTCAGATAGGCCGACCGGTCCGCGGCCGCCGGCTTCCTGCCCGCGTCCGCCTGCTGCTTCTCCCAGGTGCGCAGTGCCACGTCCCACGCGTCGGGATGTCCGGGCGCCGCGTACTGCACGGTAATCGTGGGATTTCCCCCGTCGCCCCGGAGTTTCTTCCAGTCGTCGTCGGTCAGATACCGGTCCAGCGTCGCCGCTCCCGATCCGCTGACGATGGTGTATTTTTTCCCGTGGCACGGCACCTCGGCCAATTTCAGGGCGAAGAGCCGCAGATGGACCGGGCGGCCCGCGAAATAGACCACGTGCGCGTCGGATTCGCAGATGTTGTGGCCGATCAGCGAGAAGTGGTTCCCGGTCTGGCCCGGGTCGTTGATGCCGGGTGATTCGAAGACCTGGTCCTTCGGTCCGGGCGGGCCCGGCTCCGGGCGGCTGAACGCCTTGGCGAGCGACTCGTCGTAGATGTCGTGCGGCCGGACGTCCCTGACCAGGACGGTCTCCGCGTCCCTGAGCCCGCCGTGGAAATGGGCGAGGGCGTCCGCCTGCTGCCGGTTGGTGGGAATGATGCGGGCCAGGCCGGGGAACGGGAGCCGTCCAGCGGGATTGTCGGGATTGGCGATCTCGTCGGCGCTGACCCGGCTGGCGAGAACCGGGATCTTCAGCTCGTCGGTCAGCCGTGCGACGGCCTGCTTGGTGGCGCCGAGACTCAGGTTGAAACCGGTGACGGCCCGCAGATTGTCCCGCTCGGAATCCGCCATCGCCGCGAGCTGGTCCACCACTTTTTCCTGCTGGGCGTAATCGGCACCGGGGTTGGCCAGGACGAGACGCAGCAGCGGGGTCTTCTCCGTGCGGTTGGCGCGGTACTGCGCCAGGTACGCACCCTGCAATTCGCTGCGGAGCTGCTTGCGTTCGGCGGGCAGTTTCGGCTGCAACGGCAGCATCATCGCCACGGTGACGCTGGCCTTCTGGCCGGTGACCCGTGCGTTCTCCTTACGTATCGCCTCGGTGACCTTCCGTATCTCCGGAACCCCGAAGTCGTAACCGGAGCCGTTGACGCCGATGCATTCACCGGCACTCTTCTCGACCCCCTCGGCGCAGTGCTCGGGTGCCCCGAACTTCGCGGGGAGGAGGAGCGTGGCGGGCACGGCCACGGCCAGTACGACGAGCACCGTGCCCGCCTTGCGGATCCAGGTGGCCCAGAACGTGTTGTACAGCCAGTTCAGCAACGCCGCGTCCTCCCTCAGCCGATGTGTCTCGTGCAGGTGCACGGTCTGAGCGGCTGCTTGCCGGCGAGCCGGTCGCTCCAGTCGCGGGCCGTCTGCGTCAGGGTCCCGGCCCCCGCGGCGGGCTCCTCCCCCAGCCGTTCCAGCAGCTTGGGCAGGGCGTCGGTCACGGCCTCGTCGAGCGGCTCCGTACGGTCCTCGCAGAGCCGTACGGCGTGCAGCAGCCGGTCGATGCGCTTGCGCCGCACGTCACCGGTCACCTCTGCCTCACCCAGTGCCCGCGCGCCGGTCGTCGGTACGGCCGAGCAGCGGCGCCTCCGCGATGGCCAGGAGTTCGTCGCACCAGACGCGCGCGCTGCGGGTGAGGAAGGTGCGGTCGAGGTAGTCCGTGACCGTCTCGGCGTCGCCGACCGCCAGGTGGTGGTGCATACCGTGCGCGGCGGCAGAGCCGAAGAGTTCGTCGGCCGCGTCGTCCTCCAGGGCGCGGTAGTGGTCCCGCAGCAGGGTGTGGTCGCCGTGCCAGGCCGCGCCGTGCGCGCGCAGCCGGTACAGGCGCCGCATGAGCAGGCGGCGCAGGCCGAGATCGCCGATGAAGTGCCGGGGACAGTGCGGCCAGCCGCTGTCCCGCAGCAGCTCGGCGATGCGGTAGGCGGACAGGCGCTCGTCCCGGCCCGCCTGCACCTCGCGCATCAGGACCTGGGCGCACTCCGCGTCGTGGGCCACCGAGAGGTGGCTGAGCAGGTCGAGCCAGTGCCCGCGCTGCTCCGGCGGAAGTTCCTCCGGAGGCTGCCGTACGACGAGGTCGTCCAGCAGGAGTTCCGCGACCGGGCGGCCCTCCGCGTCCTCCCCGGAGCGCACCCGCGCGCCCAGCAGGTCCCAGTCGGTGCCCGCGCCGGACTCCCGGAACGTCAGCGCCGCGGTCGCCTCTCCCAGCCGGGTCACGAACAGCGGGCGCCCACCGCTCAGCCGGTGGATGCCGCTGTCGATGCGGAGCTGGGCGGCGTTGTCGCCCAGCGCCCGCCGGGCCTGGAGGCGGGCCGTCTCCCTGGACTGCTGGTCGCGCGTGAGCATCGGCATACGGACGAGGAGGACGCCACGCGACAGGGGCGTCAGGCCGGGTATGCCGCCGGAGGGACGACTCCACTGCGGCAGGCCACCGTCGGAGGGCCGCCAGTTGACGGGCGCGTCGTCGTCCGTACCGGCGGTGCCGCCGACGTGGTACAGGAAGCGTCCGCCGTCCTCCCGCCTGGCGGTCGCCATGACCACCAGCCGGTCGTGATGCCCCCGCTCGCGGTCCTCCAGCACCGGTCGCAACAGCCGTCTGCCGAGGGCGTTGTCCGCGTGGTCGAGCAGCAGGGCGGGCCGCCCGGCCCGGGACAGCCGGCCCAGCAGCGACACGTACGCGGCCTCGATGTCCTGCCGCAGCGCGCGGAAGAGGAAGCCCTCGGCGACCTCGCGTGCTTCGCCGCCCTGCTGGAAGTGCGAGGCCAGCGAGTGCAGTCCCAGCTTCGGGTGGCCGCCCGCGCCCGTGTACTCGCCGTAGCACGCCGCCAGCGCGGCTTTGCCCTCCTGGGAGGTGCGGGCGAGCAGTTCGTCGAGCACGGCGTTGATGAACGGTACGGCCCCCGGGTGGGCCACCAGCCCCGCGACGACGCCGACGTAGGCCCTGCCCGCCCGGTTCAGCACACCCCGCCAGAAGGAGCCGCGCGGCAGCAGCTCGTCGTGTCGTTGCACCTCGCTGACCAGGGTGGCGGTGTCGGCGAGCGGATCGCCGGCCGCGACCGCCGCGAGGCCCGCGTACAGGCGCGGGGTGGCGACCGCTCCGCCGTCGCCCTGCCAGGCGCCGAACTGCCGGGCCACCTCCCGCAGCACCTCCGTCGGCACCGAGCGCGTCTGCGGGTGCTGCTCCGCCTGCTCCCGGTACACCGGGAGCCCGCAGTCGATGTGCGCCGTCGGTACGTGGCGGCCGAACTCGCCCCGTACGCACCGCAGGAACCGGCCCTTGCCGGTGCCGGGGCCGCCGACGAGCAGGACCACGGGCAGGTCGGGGCCGTACAGCGGCTTGCGGTTGCGGCCCGCGCGGGTCTTGCCGAGCAGTCTGGCCACCAAGCCCTCGTCGTCGAGCAGCTTGTCGAATCCGAGATCGTCAGGCACGGGTCCCCCGATGTGTCACCGACCGTACCGCTGGTGATGACACGTCAGGTTAGTGCAGCGCCCGGCCTCTAGGGAGGGTTCCTCCCGGCCGAACCTTCCGTCACAGCACCGCCGTCCGTCACTCCTCGTCGCTCTCGTCGGCGGCGCGGACCCGGCCGGCCAGCCGCTCGTACCGCTGCCGGGCCGCCTGCGGCGTGCCCAGCCCCAACCCGAAGGCCACCTCGGGCCAGGTCATGCCGCGTCCGCGGGCCATCCGCAGCAGGCCGGCCTCCAGCTCGTCCAGCTCGCCGCGCACCAGCGGCAGCAGGGTCAACGCCGCGGTGATGTCCGCCCGGTCCACCTCCGGCTCGCCCTCGTCGAGCCGCGCCGCGCCGCTCATCAGGAACGCCACCAGCCGGACGGCCTCGTGCGGGCCGAGGACGGACGGATGCGTCTGCCGTGCCCGCTGCTTCTCGGTGGCCGCGTGCCGCTCCGCGACCCGGAACAGCGCCGTGTGCACCCGCTGCGCACGCGCCTGCTGCGCGTCCGGCAGCGGGAAGGGGTCCTGGTCGGGGTGCCGGCCGTGCTGATCGTGCTGCTCGGAGGCCGATGCCATGGGGGCTGTCGTGGGGTCCGTCATGAGGTCAGCATGCGACCGGCACAAAAGCGTGTCAACGCTTTATTGTGAACATCTTGTTTGCCAACGCGGTGCTGGCGACCGGCACTTCCGGCCGGCGCTGTCAGGGAAGGGGCGGGCCGGGGCGCCGTCGTCACCGGCTTCTGCCGCCGAACGACCCCGGCCCGCCTGGGCTTCGTTCATCTTCCCCGAGGAACGAAGCGACTCGATACTGCCCACCGCCCCGGCCCCCATGCGCACCACCGCGATGATCACCCGGTCGGCGCAGCCCGCGGGACACCCCGATTCCCGTCCTCAGGAGACGGATTCGGCCACGCCCGCCGCCTGCCCGCCTTCCGTCCCCAGCACGCCTTGCGGGGCGTCGTCGGCCAGGGCCGGAGCCGGAGCCGGAGCCGGAGCCGGAGCCGGAGCCGTCAGGAGCGTGAACCAGACGGTCTTGCCGACGGCGCCGGGGCGCGTGCCCCAGGCGTCGGCGAGGGCTTCGACGAGCATCAGGCCGCGGCCGTTCTCCTCGGCGGTGTCCGCGAGCCGGGCCCGGGGCCGGGGCGTACTGCCGTCCACGACCTCCACGCCCAACTCCCGGGCGCTGTACCAGACGCGCAGCGTCAGCGGCCCCCGCGCATGGCGGACGGCATTGGTCAGCAACTCCGACGACAGCAGCAGCGCCGTGTCGGCGAGCGCGGTCAGGCCCCACGCCCGCAGGGTGCGGAACAGGAAGCGGCGCCCTTCCGGGACCGAGGACGGCGTGCCGGGCAGGTCGGCCGCGACGGTGTCCAGCGGGGCGGCGGGGAAGCCGACCAGCAGGAGGGTGACGTCGTCGGCGTACGTGGCGGTGTTCGGGAGCAGGGTGTGCAGGACGCGGTCGGCGGCCTCCTCCAGGTCCGTCGTGGTGGTGAAGACCTCGCTCAGGGTGGCGGTCAGCAGGCCCAGTTGGGTTTCGATGTCGCTGTGCGGGGTCTCCACCAGGCCGTCGGTGTAGAGGGCCAGCGTCGTACCGGCCCGCAGGGGCAGGCGGACCTCCTGGTGCGGTACGCCGCCCACGCCCAGGGGGATGCCGGTCGGCACCGGCAGCGCGCCGACCGTCGCGTCCGGGGCGACGAGCCAGACCGGCAGGTGCCCGGCCGAGCAGGCGGTCACCTCGCCGAGCGCCGGGTCGGCCTCCAGGTAGGTGCAGGTGACGAATTGTTCCGGCAGTCCGCGGGTGAACGTGTCGAGCGTCTGGATCAGTTCGCACGGCGGCGTTCCGGCGAGCGCCAGCGCCCGGGCGGCGGAGCGGAGCTGGCCCATGACCACGGCCGCGTCCAGACCGCGCCCCATGACGTCCCCGATGATCACGCCGACCCGCCCGGCGCCCAGGTCGATCAGGTCGAGCCAGTCGCCGCCCACGCCCTGTCCCTGGGTGGAGGGGAGGTAGCGGGTGGCCGCGCGGGCTCCGGGGATCTGCTCGGAGGCGCCCATCAGGCGCAGGGCCAGGGCGATGTGCCGCTGCTGCGCGTACAGTTCGGCGAGTTCCCGCTCGGCCTTCTTGCGGCCGGTGATGTTCCGCATGGTGGAGCAGGCGCCGGTGATGACGCCGTTCCGGTCGCGGATAGGCCAGAGGGTCACGTCGACGTCCAGCACCCGGCCGTCGCTGGTGACCCGCCGCGTCTCGTAGTGCTCGATCCGCTCACCCCGGCCGATCCGCTCCAGCAGACCGGCCTCCTCGTCCTTGAGATCCGGCGGGATCAGCAGCCCGATGTGCCGGCCCACCACCTCCTCGGCCCGGTACCCGTACAACCGCTGCGCCGCCGCGTTCCAGAACGTGATCCGGCCGTCGAGCCTCTTGATGAGGATCGCGTCCTGCGACGATTCCACCACCACCGCCAGCTCGTCGATCCGCGCTTCCGCCTTCTTGCGGTCGGTGATGTCCCTGGTGATGGAACAGGCGGCGTGGACGACGCCGCGCCGCGAACGGACCGGCCACAGGGACACGTCCACGTCCAGCACCCGCCCGCCGCTCGCGACCCGCCGCGTCTCGTAGTGCTCGATCCGCTCACCCCGGCCGATCCGCTCCAGCAGACCGGCCTCCTCGTCCTTGAGATCCGGCGGGATCAGCAGCCCGATGTGCCGGCCCACCACCTCCTCGGCCCGGTACCCGTACAACCGCTGCGCCGCCGCGTTCCAGAACGTGACCCGCCCGTCCAGCGTCTTGGTCAGAATCGCGTCCTGCGAACACTCCACCAGCCCCCGGAACAGTTCCTGCTCGCCCGCGCCGTTCCGCGGAGCCTCCACTGCCGTCATCCGTGCCTCACTTCATGACGCATCGACGCCCCGGGCAACGAGAGTGACGAGCTCCCGTCACGGCACCCGCGGCCGGTCCGAGTACGCCCCGCCCGCCGTGCCCCGCAGACCCTTGCCTGCGAGGGTGCGGACATTGCAGCATGCGCCGTGCAGCGTCATCAGCCTTGTCCGCTTTTGGACAACACTGGACTGAACCTTTCTGCTTTCCCGCCCGGTTGCGCTTGCATTCGTGAGGCAGCCGCACAGCGCAGCCGGGCGGTCACCGTCAGGCGGGGAAACCGTACCGGCCCGGGAGCCGGTAGATGTTCTCCGCCCGGATGCCCTCGAAGTCCTCGACGAGGTTGAAGGAGACGCGCTCCCCCGTCGTCAGCGTGCGGGCCGGTTCGTCCCCCTGGATCGCCGAACGGTAGGCGAGGACGTCCGGTCCGCCGCCGGTCTGGGCGACCAGGCCGGCACCTCGTTCGTGGTCGAACCACTTGACGACGCCATGGGGCACAGCAATCACCTCTGTCGGGTGGAGCGGGCGGGACATCCCACGGGTGCCCCCTCACCGGTGGTTAAGGGGGCGCATTCGCGGGCGCACGTAGCTCGGCCCCGGCGCCCGGCACCGCCCTCACCCGGGCACACGCCGTCCTGGCGCCGGAGCCTGCGCCGCTCACCCTGCCGCCCGGCCGGTGACATCCCACCGACGCGGGCGCTCCCTGTGGGCCGGTCAGACCACGCCCGCCGCGTCGAGCAGTGCCGCCGCTGTGGTCACGGCCAGCCCGGCCAGGCTCTCCACCCGCGCTCCGGCGCGCGCGCTCGCGCCGTCGAAGACCAGGCTCAGTTGACGTGCCAGCAGCTCGGGGTCGGCTGCCCCGCCCCGCTCCGCCTCGGCGCGGAAGGCGTCGGTCAGGTGCCGTTTCACTTCCTCGGCGACGATGCTCGCCGGGTGTGCGGGGTCCTTGAGCTCGACCTGTGCGGCCAAGAAGGGGCAGCCCCGGTAGTCGGCCGTCTCCGCCAGCTTTTCGAGCCGTTCGAAGACGTACAGGATGCGCGTACGCGGCGGGCCCGCTTCGACGCTACGCAGGGCGAGTTGCTCCTCGTAGGCGGGAGCGCGCCGCCGCAGGCTGGCCGCGAAGACCTCGTCCTTGCTGTCGAAGAGCTGGTACATCGAGCGCTTGGAGACCCCGGCCGTCCGGCACAGGGTCTCGACCCCGATGGAGGCGCCCTCGCGGTAGAAGAGTTCGGCCGCCGCGTCGAGCAGCCGGTCCCGGGTGGAGGCCGTGCCGGTACTGGACATGCGGGGAGCGTACCGCGCTGCCCACGCCTGCTCGAAACCGGTCGGTGTACCCCGAGTGCTGTTCCAGAGTGCTTCACGGTCTACGGTTCCCTCGGAGGAAACCGATCGGTTTTCCCCGCTGGACGACAGGCAACGGCGCAGGCCGCCGCCCCGAGATGCCGGAGGACACGTGACCGTCACCGTCAAGCACCGCTCCGTGGAAGTCAACGGAGTCACGCTGCACATCGCCGAGCAGGGCGAGGGGCCGCTGGTCCTGCTGCTGCACGGATTCCCGGAGAGCTGGTACTCCTGGCGCCACCAGTTCGGCCCGCTCGCCGCGGCCGGATACCGGGTGGTGGCGCCGGACCAGCGCGGCTACGCCCGCAGCGAGCAGCCCGCGGACACCGACGCGTACAGCATGCTGCACCTGGCCGGCGACGTGATCGCCCTGATCCACGCCCTCGGCGAGGAACAGGCCGTCGTCGTCGGCCACGACTGGGGCGCGCCCGTCGCCTGGGTCACGGCCATGCTCCGTCCGGATGTCGTACGGGCCGTGGCCGGGCTCAGTGTGCCGCCCGTCCTGCCCGCGGGCATGGCGCCGCCGGAGGTCACGCGGCGGCTCTACGGAGACGGCTTCTACCAGTGCTACTTCCAGGAGCCGGGCGTCGCCGACGCGGAGCTGGCCCGGGACCCGGCGTCGACGTTCCGCCGCATCCTGTCCAGCGGCTCGGGCGACAACCCCGCCACCACCGCCCCGCGCCCCTGGATCGTTCCCGACGGCGTGACCCTCATCGACTCCGTCCCCGAACCGGAGCGCCTGCCCGCCTGGCTCACCCCGGACGACATCGACGCGTTCGTCCACGACTACGCGGGCCACGGGGAGCGGGCGTTCACCGGCCCCCTCAACTGGTACCGGAACATCGGGCGGAACAACGAGCTGCTGGCCGCCTTCCGCGGCCGCGGCATCGACCAGCCCGCGCTGTACGTCGGCGGGGACCGCGACATGGTGAGGTCGCTGCACGGCATCGACGAACTCCTCGCCTCGCTCAAGACGGTCGCGCCGAAGCTGCACCGCAGCATCACCCTCCCGGGCTGCGGACACTGGACCCAGCAGGAACGGCCCGCCGAAGTCAACGCCGCGCTGCTCGACTTCCTCGGTCAGTTGCCCGCCCCGTCACCGGTCCAGGGCTGACCTCCGCGTCACGCGTTGCCCGGCCGCGCGGCACCCGCTGCCCCCGGCCGTGCCGGCCGCGTCGCACGGTAGACGTAGTGCGCGCGGCCGGCGGCGGGGCTGTCCGGTTCGAGTTCGCCCTCCGCGACGCGGCGCAGTCCGGCCTTCTCCAGGGTCCGCCAGGAGGCCCGGTTGGCGACCGGTACGGGGATCAGGACGGCCGGGGCGTACGGATGGTCGCGCCATGTCGCCCGGACGAGGGCCCTGATCATGCGCGGGCCGTGTCCCCGCCCCACCTGTTCCGGGTCGCCGATGAGGTAGTCGAGGGTCATCGTCCCGCCGGTCACCTCGGTGACGGCGGCCAACTCGTCCCGGTACGCGGGGTAGTCGGCGAACCGGGACCGCTGGACCAGGCCCAGGGGGCGGCCGTCGAGGAGGACGAGCAGGTCCTCGGCGGGTTCCTCGCCCCTGGCCACCGGGCCGAAGTCCCGCGCCACCCCCGCCACCGACGTGTCGTGGTTCCACCACCGGGCCACGTGCGGCTGTGCCAGCCAGTGCCGTAAGAGCG
Organism: Streptomyces chrestomyceticus JCM 4735; assembly: GCF_003865135.1. Classification (NCBI taxonomy): domain Bacteria; kingdom Bacillati; phylum Actinomycetota; class Actinomycetes; order Kitasatosporales; family Streptomycetaceae; genus Streptomyces; species Streptomyces chrestomyceticus. The sequence goes on from NZ_BHZC01000001.1 coordinate 446,153, forward strand.
GAAAGTCTCCTTCGGTGACCCGGCGCCAGGTGATCATCCGCCGGGTCCCCTCCCCCGGCCCAGCTTCTCCTCCATCCAGGCCACGCCGAAGTCGACCACGTCACGGGCTTCGAAAAGGTGACTGTCGGCCGCACCGACCGTCCCCCTGCGGCCGATGCCCGCGGCACACATGTCCCGCCCGATGATCTCGAACGCTTCCGTTCCCTCGGGTACGACGGCGGAGTAGTCGAACGCCCCGTCCTCCGAGTCGATGTCGTGGAACCGCCGCCAGACCCGCTCCCCGTCGACGAGGATCGGCTGCTCGTAGTCCACGAACCGCTTACCGGGCGCGTCGGCCAGCGCCTCGGCGTGGTGCAGGAGCGTGAGGGCGTCCAGCGGGGCGCCCAGCAGAAGCACCCGGCCGCCCATCGCGACCAGCCGCGCCAGCGGGCTGTCAGGGCCGTGCGGGTCGTCCCACGGATGGTCGGCCATCAGCGCGGTGGCCGCCGCGCCGAGCGCCGCGAAACTCGCGTCGGGGTGACGGCTGCGGACGGCACCGGGCCAGCGGCGCAGCGCTTCCGGGAGGCGTCCGTTGTTGTGGTCCGCCTCGCTCAGCACGGGGTCGTACGCCGGGTGCTCCGCCCGCAGCGCGTCCTGCCAGGTCTGCGGCCAGTCGGTGAAGTCGTACGGCGGGGCGTCGTTCCAGCCGCAGGTCACCATCAGGGTTCCCCGCTCGCCCACGACGTCGCGGAGGGCTCCGATGACCGTCTCCGGGCCGCCTGCCACATAGCCGACGGCGGACATCTGCGTATGGAACATCACGGTGTCCCCGTCGCCGAGGCCGAGCGCGGCCAGGTCCCGGGCGAGGCGGCTCCGGGTGACCGGGCCGTCGGAGCGCTTGAGCAAGGCGAGTTCGTCCATGGACGGGAAGGTAGCCGTCGCTCATGGCCGCCGGCACCGTATTTCTCCGCGAGCCCCCCGGCCGCCGATCAGCTACCGGACCGCCCGCCCCCGGAAGCCCCGTCCCCTTCCCCCTCCGCTCCCTCCGTGTCGGCCCGGGGCAGCACCACGACACCCCACGTGACCATGACGGCCCCGAGCCCTTCGAGGACCAGCCACCAGCCGGTGCGGACCCGCTCCCCGTACACCACGGTCCCGAGGGCCAGGCTGACCAGCGCCTCGCCCAGGGTGAGGGCGGGCTGCGACGCCACCAGGGGCCCGGATTCCATGGCGTTGGCCAGCAGGAACAGTGCGCACGCGCCCGCCGCCACGAAGGCGTACGTCTGCCAGGCGGCGAAGAACGCGCCGGGCCCGTGCCGGTCGAAGGAGTCGGTCGCCGCCTTCATCAGCGTCGCGGTCAGGGCGTAACCGATCGCGGAGGCGGAGCTGAACAGGGCCGCACGGGCCTTGCCGCGGGGCCTGGGCAGGGCGGCCAGTACGCAGGCGACCATGACGCCCCCGGAGACGAGCAGCGTCAGCACCCACTTCCCGGCGGACACGTCCTCGGTGCTGCCACCGTGCGGGGCGGCCGCGGCCAGCCCCAGGCCGAGTCCGGCGGCCACCATGACCGAGGCCGCCCAGCCGATCGCGGGCAACCGCCGCCGCGCCACCGCACTGGCGACCAGCAGCGTGAACGGCAGCTCGGTGACGAGGATGGGCTGCACCAGCGACAGCGAACCCAGCGTCAGCGCCAGGGCCTGGCACGCCGCGGCGCCGACGATGACGGCGATCCCGCCCAGCCACGCCGGGCTGCGCAGCAGGTGCCGGAACAGCCGGACGCTGAAGGCGTCGCCGGGCGGCACCTTGCGTGCCGCGATCCGCTGGAGCACGGTGCCCGTGGCGTTGGCCACGGCCGTCAGCAGGGCGAACAGCGCGGAGAGCAAGGCTGTCACGGAGGGCTCCTGCGGTCCGGCGCGGCGGTCACCGGCCGCCGCTGCCCCCACGGTGCCAGACCCGGCGCCCGGCCCGGTACCGCACCACCGCGCGCCCCGGGCCCGCGCCCTCACGCCCCCCGGACGGCCCCACCCGCCACGCTCGCCACGACTCCCGCCACTAGCGACCTGACCTGCAATTATGCGGCCCCGGAGGGCCATCCGAGCAGTTGGGTTGCGCCGGCCGGGGGGTTTCGCCGGTGAATCACCCGTTCGCAGCTTTTTGCGGCTTGATACTTGCTGTGAGGCTGGAAGGACTCATGGTGACCGTCCCCACCACCGAGGAGAGAACTCCATGATTCTGTCCATCTCCGGCGTCGTTCTGCTCGGCATCATCGTCTTCCTGTTCTTCCGCAAGGACGGGCTCAAGGTGTCCCACGCCCTGGTCTGTGCCCTGTTCGGCTTCTACCTCGCGGGTTCCGCGATCGCCCCGAGCATCAAGGCGGGCGGGGCGAGCCTGGCCAACCTCCTGGGCGGCATCAAGCTCTGACCTCCGGTCCTCTGCCGCGCGCTTGCCCGGCGGCATCCGGCCGCCCGCGGTCCCCGGCGGGCGGAGCGGCCTCCGCACGATCCCCCAGGAGATGATGTGGCCCGGCGTCCACTGCCCCGCATCCTGACCGACAGCGCGCCGATCGCGCGCGGGCGCGAGTTCGCGCGTACCGCGGCGGACGGTGCGGCCGACGTGTTCCACCCGCTGATCACCATCACCCGGGGGCTGCGCCGGCTGATCGCCGCCGGCCGCCGGCGCTGGTCCGACACACCCAAGGAGCGGCGCGGCTCGCTGCTGTTCCTCGCGGCCGGCAGCGTCGTGGCGGTGGCGCTCGTCCCGTACGGGCCCGTGCTCGCGCTGGTCACGGTGATGGCGGCGGCAGCCTGGGCGGGCCGGGAGCAGCAGCCGGCCGAGGAGCCCGCCGCCGGTCCGGGGGAAGCGGAGACCGGCCGCCTGCAGGCGCTGTACGAGGCACTGGTGCCGTACTTCGCGATCGAGGGCGATCCCAGCCCCCTGTACGCCCACGACGGGGACTGGGAGAGCGCCTTCACCGAGTACGCGTTCGACGAGGCCGGGCGTCCGGCCTCGCTGACGCTGCGGTACCCGGCGTACTTCACCGACGGCGACGCGGCGTCCCGGGCCCGTATCGAGCAGGTGCTGTACGCCAAGTCGGGGCGCGGCAGGGAGTACCACTTCGCGTGGGACGAGGAGTCGAACCAGCTCACGCTGACGGTGCTGCCGCCGCTGCCGACCGACATCGTGGCGCAGCGGTTCGTGACGACGCACGGCGAGACGGTCCTCGGTTTCACCGACGCCGGCGCCGTCCAGCGGACGCTGCCGGTGGAGGCCGGGGAGGAGACGCGTGACGTGCCGCCCGTCGTGTGGCGGACCGGTCTGCGGTCGACCGAGCCGCACCTGCTCGTGCTGGGGCAGCCGGGCGCCGGTACCACGACGCTGCTGCGGTCCATCGCGCTGCAGGCCCTGCCGTACGGCGACGTCCTGGTGATCGACGGTAGCGGGACCGGCGAGTACGCGTGTCTGGCGGGGCGGACCGGTGTGATGGGCGTCGAGTCCGGGCTGTCGGGGGCGATGGCGACGCTGGAGTGGGCGGCGCACGAGACCGAGCGGCGGCTGATCACCGCGAACCGCGCGCGGCAGGCCGGGCGGCAGGCTCCGGACGACATCCGCTGGCCGTTGTGGATCATTCTGGACCGGCCCTCCGCGCTGGCCCATCTCTCGGCGGCCGAGGGGCGGGACGACCCGCAGCAACTGCTGCACGTGCCGTTGCGGCACGGCCGGGCGGCCTACGTCACGGTGGTGGTGGGCGACCAGCTCGACTGTGCCGGACTGCTGAGCGAGCCGGTGCTGACGCACACCCGGGCCAGGGTCGTCCTGGGACCGGCCACGCCGGAGGACGTGCAGGCGGTGCTCGGCGCGCCGCCGCACACCACACCGGCCGCCGACGTACCGCCGGGGCGCGGCTACGCGCGGCTGGGCAGCGGACCGGTGCTGCGCCTCCAGGTCCCGGCCACCCCGGACCCGTACGACGACGCCACGAGCGAGGCGCACCGGCAGGCCGTACTGGACCTGCTTCCGGAGCCCGCGGCCGCGATGGGGGAGGACGCGACCGAAGACTTGAGCGCGGCGGTCGGCCTGGCTCGGTCGGACGGCACGAGCGGGACGGATGATGCCGTCGCGAGCGGTACGGATGGGGCCGTCGCGGGTGGTGCCGTCCCGGGCGCGGAGGGCGGAACCGTCGCAGGCGGTGCCGTCGGGGTGGACGTCCTGTTCGGCGTCGGCCCGGCCGCGCCGCCCACCCCCGAGAAGATCACCGACCCCTCCGGGCCGGCACCGGCGCACCGCACGGTCGACGCGGGGCGCGCGGAGGGCTGAGCTCGACCGGCGCCCCGCCGTCCCGCTCCCGCCGGGACTCCGTCCCCAGTGACCGTCGGGCGCCAGGGCCGGAGCCGTACGTTCCGCCTGTGCCCGGATCTCCACGTGCGATTCGTGCGCCGTGACACGGAACGCCTCCTCGTACGAGGCCAGAGCCGCACTCATGGCCCCGCCGCACCCCGCCGGAAGCCGCAGCGGTCCCGTTACCGTTCCCCTGTGATCGACACCCGGCTTCCGCCCCTCTTCCTCGACGTAGACGGCCCTCTCATCCCCTTCGGCGCGTCCCGGCAAGAGCTTCCCGGCGGGTACCCGACGTACGACTCAGGGCGGCGGCAGCCCCGAGAAGCCGGCACCATCCCGCTGATCAGCAGGATCGATCCGGCCCACGGGCCCCGGCTGACGGCCCTGCCTTGCACGTTGGTGTGGGCCACGACGTGTACGACGCGAACGCCTGCGTCGCACCGTGGCTCGGCCTGCCGGAGCTTCCGGTGGTGAACTGGCCGGAGCCGTCCTACGAGGACGAGACGGGGCGGGTGCACTGGAAGACCCGGGGCTCACGGACCTGCGTACCGGCACAAGGTGACCACTGACCACACCGGGGGCCACGCCCTGGAGTCGCGACCGCGCCCCCTCACGCCACAAAGCTGTGCGGCCCCTCCACCTCCCCGGCGGCCGTCCCGGTCGCCACATGCCGGGCGGCGGCGGCCAGCCGGGACGCGGCCTCGTCGGCCACGGCTCCGCTGACGGTGAAGGGCAGCCGGACGAAGCCTTCGAACGCGCCGTCCACGCCGAACCGCGGCCCCGACGGGACCCGTACGCCGAGCCGCTCCCCCGCCTCCGCGATCCGCGAGCCGGAGAGGCCGCCGGTCCGTGCCCACAGGGTGAGGCCGCCGTCCGGCACGCTGAACTCCCAGTCGGGCAGGTGGCGTCGGAGCGCGGCGACGATCGCGTCGCGGTTCTCGCGGGCCTGGGCGCGGCGGATCTCCACGGCCTGTTCCCAGCCGTCACCCTCCAGGAGCGAGATGATGGCGAGCTGTTCGAGGACCGGCGAGCCGAGGTCGGCGAAGGCGCGGGCGGCGACCAGGCTGCGGATGAGGTCGGGGGCGGCCCGTACCCAGCCGATGCGCATCCCCGCCCAGAACGCCTTGCTGACGGAGCCGACCGTGATGACGTTGCTGCCCGCCGGGTCGAAGGCGCAGACGGAGCGCGGCATCTCGATGTCGTCCAGACGGAGTTCGGCCATGGTCTCGTCGACGACCAGGACCGTGCCGGCCGCGCGGGCGGCGTCCACCAGGCGGCGGCGCTGGTCCTCGGTGGCGAGGGTGCCGGTCGGGTTGTGGAAGTCGGCGACGACGTACGCCATCCGGGGCGCGGCGTCCCGCATGACCTGGCGCCAGGCCGGGATGTCCCAGCCGGCGAGGCGGTCGGCGAGGGCGACGGGGACGAGCCGGGCGCCGGCGTCGCGCATCAACTGGAGGATGTTGGCGTACGACGGGGAGTCGACCGCGACCCGTTCGCCGGGGCGGGTGATCTGGCGGCAGATGGCGGCCACCGCGCCCATCGCGCCGGTGGTGACCATGATCTGCTCGGGCATCGTGGGGATGCCGCGGGCGGTGTAGCGGTCGGCGAGCGCCTGGCGCAGGGCCGGCAGGCCGGCCGGGTAGTCGCCGTGGGTGTGCGCGTACAGCGGGAGGTGTTCCATGGCGCCCTGGACTCCGCGCGTCAGCCAGGGCTCGGGGGCCGGGAGGGCCGCGCAGCCGAGGTCGATCATGGAGCTGGCCGCCTCCGGGGGCAGCGGCTCCAGGCCGCGGGTGGGCAGCGGGTTGCCCGCGGGGACGGCGGTCCAGCTACCGGAGCCGCGGCGGGACTCCAGGAACCCTTCGGCGCGCAGCGCTTCGTAGGCGGCGGCGACGGTGGTGCGGCTCACGGAGAGCGCGGCGGCCAGTTCGCGTTCCGCGGGGAGGCGGGCGGCGACCGGCACCCGGCCCTCCAGGACGAGGAGGCGGACGCCGTCCGCGAGGCCGCGGTAGGCGGGGATCCGGCGGCCGGCCGGTGCCACGGCGTCGCGGGTGTCCTGCGACCGGAGCAGCCGGGCGAGTTGCGACGCCCCCACCGCTGAAGTCCACTGCGCCATCGTGAGCAGTCCACCTTTCCCGGATTGGCCCTGGAAACTGATCATCTCCGAGCCACAGAGTGTCATGCGCCAGTCCAATCATGCCAGGAGGGGGAAGATTTTGTTCAGCACCCGGAGGTCCGGCGCCGTGGAGGGCGCGAGCGACAGCGAGGTGGACGCGACGTCCGGCCACCGCGCGGACCCCACGCCCGGCCGGCGGCTGCCGCGCCGCCTCGTCCACCTCTACACCGGGCTGGTCCTGTACGGCCTGAGCATGGGCCTGCAGTTGCGCGCGGGGCTCGGCCTGGAGCCGTGGAGCGTCCTCAACCAGGGCATTTCCCGCCACACCGGCCTGTCGATCGGCACCGTCACGATCGTCTCCGGCGTGCTGATCCTGCTGCTGTGGATTCCACTGCGGCAGCGTCCCGGGCTCGGGACGGTCTCCAACGTCGTGATCCTCGGGCTGGTGATGGACGCGACGCTCACGCTCGTACCGGAGATCACCACGCTCGCCGTCCGCATCCCGCTGCTCGCCTTCGCGATCCTGCTGAACGGCATGGCGACGGGGCTCTACATCTCCGCCCGTTTCGGGCCCGGCCCGCGGGACGGACTGATGACCGGCCTGCACCGCCGTACGGGCCGGCCGCTGCGGCTCGTACGGACGTGCATCGAGGTCTCGGTGCTCGCCGTCGGCTTCGTCCTCGGGGCTCGGTGGGCGTGGGCACCGTGCTGTACGCACTGGCCATCGGGCCGCTGGCGCAGTTCTCGCTGCGCTTCTTCACGATCGGCGGGCAGAGCGGCCGCGTGGTGGCGTCGTCCGAGCCCGCTCCGGCCGCCGCGCCCGCGCCGCTCTCCTGAGGCCCCAGCCTCCACCGCCCTCGCGGCCCCTCGGGAACAACTCCCTTACCCTTGTACCGATTTATCGCCTCACGTCCCCGGCCCCACCGGCGCCGACTGTTACGCTCCCCCTATCAACCACCCCTTTGACCTGGCCTTTTGCTGCCCGGCGACGAGGGGTGCAGCAACCGAGGGGAGCGACTGTGAAGATCGGCATCAACGTCCTCAACTACGGGGAGGGCACCACCCCCGAAAGCATCGAGACGTGGGTGCGCGGCGCCGAGGAGCTGGGCTACCACCTGGCGATGATCTCCGACCATGTGACGCTGCCCCCGGAGGTCGCGGGCGCCTTCCCGCCGCCGTTCTACGATCCGTTCACCACGCTGGCCTGGCTCGCGGGCCGGACCAGCACCATCGAGCTGGGCACGACGGTCGTGGTCCTCCCGTACCGCCACCCCCTGCAGACCGCCCGCGTGACCGCGAACCTGGACCGGTTCAGCGGCGGGCGGCTGGTGTTCGGCGTGGGCCTCGGCTGGTCACGGCAGGAGTACGCGGCGCTCGGCATCGACTACGCGTCCCGCGGCCGGATCACCGACGAGTACCTCGCCTGTATCAAGGAGCACTGGACGCAGCCGGTGGTCTCCTTCCAGGGCGAGCACGTCGCCTATACGGATATCACCACCGGTCCCGGCCCGGTCCGCGCCCCGCATCCGCCGGTCTGGGTCGGCGGCCTCAGCGACGCCGCGCTGCGCCGGGCCGGGCGGTTCGGGGACGCCTGGCATCCGTACACGCTGGGCGCGGACGCGATCCGCGAGCGGCTGCCGGTCCTGGAGGCCGCGGCGGAAGCGGCCGGCCGGCCGACGCCCGCGGTGACGCCCCGGATCGCGCTGCACCTCACGGAGCGGCCGGTGGAGCCGGAGTCCCGGCTGCCGGGCCACGGCACGGTCGACCAGGTCCGTGCCGACCTGGAGGCGCTGGCGGAGCTGGGCGTCCCGTACGTCGTCCTGGACACGTTCCTGTCCAGCTACGCCGGGCCGGTTCCGCCCGAAGAGAGTCCGCGGCACGACCTCGCCCAGTTGGAGACCGTGGCGGAGCGGATCCTCGATCTTCCGGGCGAGACGCTGCGCTGAGGGCGACGGGCCGGGAGGCGCCGTACCGCGCGTCCTCCCGGGCGCGGCTCCGCAGGCCGCCCCGCTCCGTGGCCGGTTGCCGACGGCCGTCCCGCCCGTCCTGTATATCCTCTGGCCAATGCGCTCCCAGCAGTTGACCACCCGCGGGTTCCCCGTACGGCACCCCTTCCTCGACCACCCGGCCCCGCTCGCCTTCGCCCACCGGGGCGGCGCCGCGGACGGGCTGGAGAACACCGCCGCGGCCTTCCGGCGCGCGGTGGCGCTCGGCTACCGCTATCTGGAGACCGACGTGCACGCGACGTCGGACGGCCGGCTCGTGGCCTTCCACGACGCCACGCTGGACCGGGTCACCGACCGGGGCGGGGCGATCGGCCGGCTCCCCTGGCAGGCCGTCCGCCGGGCCCGGGTGGCGGGCCGGGAGCCGCTGCCGCTCTTCGAGGAGCTGCTGGAGGAGTTCCCGCAGGCCCGCTGGAACGTCGACATCAAGGCGGAGGCGGCGCTCCGGCCGCTGCTGGACCTGCTGCGGCGTACGGACGCCTGGGACCGGGTGTGCGTCGGCTCGTTCTCGGAGGCCCGCGTCGCGCGGGCCCAGCGGCTGGCCGGCCCGCGGCTGGCGACGTCGCTCGGGACGCGCGGCGTGCTGGGACTGCGGGTGCGCTCGTACGGACGGGGCGTACCCCTGGACCGGCTGCTGGGGGCGGCGGTCCGGCGCAACGCGGTGTGTGTGCAGGTGCCGGAGCGGCAGTCCGGCATCCGCGTGGTCGATCCGCTGCTGATCCGGGCCGCGCACGCGTGGCGTTTGCAGGTGCACGTGTGGACGGTGAATGATCCACGGCAGATGGCGGCCCTGCTGGACCTCGGCGTCGACGGGATCATGACCGACGACATCGGCGCCCTGCGGGAGGTGCTCACCGCCCGGGGGTGCTGGCACTCGGAGTGAGGCCCGCGTCCTCTCGGAAGCGGCGTCCGCACCGCCCTGACGAGCCGTTACCGGAGTGGGACGGTCGCGCCGAGGGGGACCCGGATTTAGGCGTGGGGGCTGCGGGCCGGTAGTGTACGCCTTTGGCTCACCAGGCGGACCGTTACTGCGCGCTGAACTGTGGAAAGCGCTGGGTGACATCTGCTGCCAGATGTGACAAACCGGGCATTGGTGGGTACAACAAGGGGCGGCACGAAGGAAGGCAGCGGCGCGCAGCGCCTCCATCAGGCGGTGGTGGGCGACGAGTGGGCACATCTCCCGGTGACGGGAATCTTCACCGCCGACCGGACGTTGACCGGATGACGACGACAGCGACACCTGTCCTGTGGGCGACAAGCCCGGGAGGCACGATTCATGAGTGAGCGAGCTCTTCGCGGCACGCGACTTGTGGTGACCAGCTACGAGACCGACCGCGGCATCGACCTGGCCCCGCGCCAGGCGGTGGAGTACGCATGCCAGAACGGACATCGCTTTGAGATGCCGTTCTCGGTAGAGGCCGAGATTCCATCCGAGTGGGAGTGCAAGGTTTGTGGTGCACAAGCCCTCCTGGTGGATGGCGATGGGCCTGAGGAAAAGAAGGGCAAGCCCGCACGTACGCACTGGGACATGCTCATGGAGCGGCGCACCCGCGAGGAGCTGGAGGAAGTGCTGGCCGAACGGCTGGCCGTCCTGCGCTCCGGCACCATGAACATTGCCGTGCATCCGCGCGACAACAACAACAATCGCAAGTCCGCCTGACGAACGGACGCGCGAACGGGCCGGGGCCACTGCACCACGCAGTGGCCCCGGCCCGTTTCCATGCCCGCCCCCGATGTGCGTCAGGTCACCCCCACCTGCGGAATCATCCGCGGAGCCGGAGCGCTGTAACGGGTGCGGGTGCCGGTGGGACAGTGTCCCCGGGCCTCACCATTCGCCCGTGGGGAAGATCGTTCGGCTGAAGCCCCACGGAGCCTTTCGCCGAGAGGCGACCGCCATCGGTATCCGCACCCTCAGTCCGCCCGGCCAGTTCCCCCCGACTGGCCGGGGCTTCTCTCGTGCCCGCGCCCTGCCTCTTGCCTGCCGCGGATTCCACCTCACCACCACACGGCGTGACTCCTCGCACACACGCCGTACGCCCGAGCGGTCAATCCGCCCTGTCCCGCTCCCAGTTACCGCGCTCAGCGCGTCAGCGGCGGGTCCTCACGCCGCGGGGCGGGCCCTTCGTCCTCGCGTACGACCTCGCCCTGGACGACCTTGCCGTCCGGCTGGTGCATACGGGCCTGCTGGAAGGCGTCGCCGAGGGAGCCGGGCGTACGGCGTGCCTGGCGGGTCAGGAAGCGCTCAGCGCGGCGGTGGAGCAGTTTGCGGGTGGGCGGGAAGAGGCAGAGCAGCCCGGCGACGTCGGTGGCCAGGCCGGGGAACATCAGCAGCAGCCCGCCGAGCATGGGCAGCGTGTTCCCGCTGCCCGAGGAGGCCCGCTCCCCCGGCTTCGCGGACGCGCCCGACGAGGCCGCGGGGTCGCCGCCCGCCTGCATGGTCTCCGTGAGGTTCTTCCAGGCCCGCCGGCCCGCCCGCTTGATCACGTACCCGCCGGCGACCACCCCGGCCAGCAGCAGAAGAAGCACCGTCAGACCGCCCGCCGCGTCGGCGACCAGCGTCAGCAGCCAGATCTCCAGCACCAGCCAGGCGGCGATGCCCAACGGGACGAACCGGCGGGCGCGCGAGCGCTGGGGCGGACGGGAGCTGGGCGGCGGCGTGGCTGCGAACGTCATGGTCCAAGTGTGCCTGGCTCCGGCCGCCGGGCCCGCCCGCGGGTGGCTTCCGGGCACCTCACGCGCTCTCGAAGACGATCAGGCAGAACTCGTTGCCCTCCGGGTCGGCGAGGACCGTGGTCGGGCAGCCGGCGTCGTCGAACGGGCCGCGCAGGACCCGCGCGCCCAGGGCCACCACCCTGCTCAGCGCGGGTTCCATGGCGGGCACCCGCAGGTCGAGGTGCATCCGGTTCTTGCCCTGCTTGGGCTCGGGCACCTGCTGGAGGAGCAGTTCGGGGCCGCGGCCCTCCGGGTCCGTCAGGGCGGTGTACGGCGGTGTGGTGCGCGTGATCCGGTAGCCGAGGGCCTGGCTCCAGAAGTCCGCCAGTGCCTCCCGGTCGGCACAGTCCAGCACCATGACCAGCTCCTTCGACGTCACCGCTGCCATCGCCGTCTCCTTTCGCCCGTACTTCTCCGTACGGCCGTTTCCGTACGGTCCTGATCGCTCCGGAACGCATGTGGCCGCGCCTGTCGGGCACCCGTACCGGACATCACACCTCTACCCGCCCCTCTCACAAGGAGGCCGAACACGATGGACAAGCGCAGCGAGACACCGGAGCAGGGCGGCAGCGCCATTCCCCGGGACCTGCCGGACCAGCAGGCGGACCCGCAGGGCGCGCCGGACCCGTGGGAGGGCCGGAGCCCGGACGACGGGGACGACCGTTCGGAGCACACCGACGTGCCCGACACCGACGTCTCCGGTACGGGCCGCCGGGGCGCGGCGCACGACCATGACACACAGACCGACAAGCCGACCCCGGACGAGCCCGCCGACTGATGCGGCGGGTCCGCGCGCCGCACGGCGCGCTCCCTGCCGAGCGGCCCGGGAGCCCCGCGGTCAACCGTTCCGCGGGGCTCCCGGCGCGCTCACAGCTCCCGCAGCGCGGGCAGCAGCTTCTTCTCCGCCCAGTCGAAGAACTCACGCTGGTGGTCGCCGCCGACCTGGACCACGGCGATCTCCGTGAATCCGGCCTCCGCGTACGGGCGCACCGCCTCGACGAAGTCGTCCACGTTGTCGCCGCACGGGATCGTCTCGGCGACGTCCTCCGGCCGGACGAACTGGGTGGCCCCGGCGAACCCGGCCGGGTCCGGCAGCTCGGAGTTGACCTTCCAGCCGCCTGCGAACCAGCGGAACTGGTCGTGGGCGCGCTTCACGGCGGCGTCCCGGTCGGGGTCGTAGCAGATGGGAAGCTGACCCACCCGGGGCTTGCCCTTGCCACCGTGCTTCTCGAAGGAGCTGATCAGCTCGCCCTTCGGCTCGGTCGCGATGACCAGGTCGCCGAGGCGGCCGGCGATCTCGCAGGACCGCTCCCCCGACACGGCCACACCGATCGGCGGGGCCTGGTCGGGCAGGTCCCAGAGCCTGGCGGAGTCCACGTCGAAGTGGTTGCCGTGGTAGCTGACGGTGCCGCCCTCGAAGAGCGCCCGGATGATCTCCAGGGCCTCGGTGAACATCTCGTGCCGGGTGGTCTTGCCCGGCCAGCCGCGTCCGACGACGTGCTCGTTGAGGTTCTCGCCCGCGCCCAGGCCCAGGCGGAAGCGGCCGCCGGAGAGCAGTTGCATGGTCGCGGCCTTCTGCGCGACGACCGCCGGGTGGTAGCGCACCGTCGGGCAGGTCACGTACGTCATCAGCGGGATGCGGGAGGTGGCCTGCGCCGCGGCGCCCAGCACGCTCCAGGCGTACGGGGCGTGGCCCTGGGACTCCAGCCAGGGGGCGTAGTGGTCGGAGGTCACCGAGAAGTCGAACCCGGTCTCCTCGGCCCGGACGACGTGGTCGACGAGATCACGCGGGCCTGCTTGCTCAGTCATCATCGTGTAGCCGATTTGCACCATATGGCGCGAGTTTCCCGATCATGCGACCGCAAAACTCGGTCCCGGCAAGGAGGCCCGGCCGGGCCCGGAACACTCCGCCCGACCGGCCTAGCGTGTGCGCCCGCGAACGCCCGGCACACCCGCGCCCTGGCCACGGGAGGCGCAGACACGGGCCGGACCCCCTCCCGGGAGCCCGGCGCCCGCCCTCAGCGCCCGCGGAGCTTGTTGACCCGGGAGCCGACACCCCAGCCGGTGACCCGCCACAGGGCCTCCACGACGATGTCCTTGCTCATCTTGCTGTCGCCGCGCTCGCGTTCGACGAAGGTGATGGGGACCTCGACGACGTGGAAGCCGCTCTCGACGGCGCGGCGCGCCAGGTCGACCTGGAAGCAGTAGCCCTGCGAGGACACCTCGTCCAGACCGAGCCCTTCCAGGGTCTCCTTGCGGAAGGCCCGGTAGCCGCCGGTGACGTCGCGCAGCGGTACGTCCAGCATGGCCCGGCAGTACGTGCTGCCGCCCCGGGAGAGGTACTCGCGGTGCTTGGGCCAGTTGACCACCCGGCCGCCGGGCACCCAGCGGGAGCCGAGCACGAGGTCGGCGCCCTTGAGGGCGGTGAGCAGCCGCGGCAGCTCCTCGGGGCGGTGGGAGCCGTCCGCGTCCATCTCCACCAGGACGCCGAAGCCGTGCTCGATGCCCCAGCGGAAGCCCGCCAGATAGGCGGCGCCGAGCCCTTCCTTGCCCTTGCGGTGCAGCACCTGGACGTGATCGTCCGCCGCCGCCAGCTCGTCGGCGACCTTGCCCGTACCGTCCGGGCTGTTGTCGTCCGCGACGAGGATGTGCGCCTCGGGCACGGAGGTCCGTACCCGCGAGACGATCGGTTTGATGTTCTCCGCCTCGTTGTAGGTCGGAATGATCACCAAGGTGGTCCCGAGCGGACCGTACTTCCGCTGACCGCCGTCTGTCACTGCTGCCCCTTCTCGTCCTTCGTACGCCCGCGCCGGCCGATGACTGTCGCGGCGACGCAGGACAGAAGCCCCACGATAGCGAGCGCCCACTCGGGAAGGGCACCGACGCGGTCGGCCACGGTCTTTTCGTCACGCAGCGGCAGGCTCGCCCGCAGCACCCCTCGGGTGAACTCCGGGATCTTGTGGGTGACCGTACCGTCCGGGGCCACCACCGCGCTGATCCCGCTGGTGGCCGCCGTGACGACGGCACGGCCGTGCTCCACGGCGCGCAGCTTGGACATGGCGAGCTGCTGCTCGGGCTGTCCGGTGCGTCCGTAGGTGGCGTTGTTGGTCTGGACGACGAGGGCGCGGGCGCCCGCGTCCACCGTGTCGTGGACGATCTCGTCGTAGGCGACCTCGAAGCAGATGACGTCGCCGAGCCGGGCGGACCCGACGTCGAGGACGCCGGTGCGGTCGCCGGGGTAGAAGTCGCGCGGCACCCGCTGGAACCGTGTGATGATCTTGCTGAGCTGCTCCCGGAACGGCACGTACTCGCCGAACGGCACCGGGTGCTGCTTGGTGTACGAGGCGCCGGGGCCCTTCTTCGGGTCCCAGACGATGCCCTGGTTGAAGACGTAGCCCCGCTTGTCCGGGTGGTCGACCAGAGCCCCTACGAGGACGGGCACACCGATCGCCTTGACCGCCTCGTCGATCCGGTCGTACGCCTGCGGATAGCGGAACGGGTCCAGGTCCGAGGCGTTCTCGGGCCAGATCACCAGGTCCGGCTTCTTGGCCTTGCCCGCCTTCACGTCGGCGGCCAGTTGCTCCGTGGCGGTGGCGTGGTTGTCGAGGATCTGCATCGGGCGGCCGAGGAAGTCCATGCCGGGCCGCTGCACGTTGCCCTGGACGACGGCGATGTCCACGTGGTCGTCCGCGTCGGTGTGCACCGGGACCAGGAGTCCCGACACGGTGACCGCGGCGGCCAGGCCGACCGCCTCCACGGCGGGCAGCGCCGCCCGTACGGACCTGCCGGGCCCGCGGCGCAGCCGCCACAGGACGGCGGCCGCCGCGGCCAGCAGAGCGCCGCTCAGGGCGACGGCGAAGGTCACCAGCGGGGCGCCGCCCAGGGCCGCGAGCGGGGTGAAGGGCGAACCGGTGTTGGCGAAGGCGAGCCGTCCCCACGGGAAGCCGCCGAAGGGCACCCGGTCGCGTACCCACTCCTCGGTGACCCACAGACAGGCGGCCCACACGGGCGCGTACTTCAGGCGGGAGGTCACGGCGAGGCCCGCACCGAGCAGGACCGTGTACAGCGCCTGTACGAGGGCCAGTCCGAACACCGCGTCCCAGCCGACGACGTGCAGCCACTTCAGCAGCATGAAGAAGAACGGCAGGCCGAACGCGAGGCCGGTCCAGGCGCCCTGACGGGCCGTCCTGCCACGGGTCAGCAGGCCGAGGGCCGCGACGCCGACGAGGGACAGCGGCCACAGGTCGTACGGCGGGAAGGCCAGCGCCAGCGCGAGGCCGCTCAGCACGGCGAGCACCGTACGCGGTGCCTCGCGGCGGACCAGCGCCGCGAGCCGGCGGCCGCGCCCTGGCACGGCTGGTGCGGGGGTGTCGGAGCCCGATGGCACGGTCCCGGCCTCCCTTGCGGGTCGTGCGGTGGTGTCGGGCACGGTCGCGGCCTTCCTTGCAGGTCATGCAGTGGTGTGCAGACCGTACAACGGGGTTGTGCGATTGCGGACCGGGGGTGCCGACGGGTATAAGCTGCGCCGCCCGCGTGCGGCGGGGAAGAGAGCGGGCACCGACCTGCGGTGCGGATCGGGGCCCGGCGCCCTTCGGGCCGACCTGGGACCCGCTGGCTGCGGGTCGACCGAGAGCCGTTGTCTACTGAGCAACCGGGCCCCACCCGGGTCGCACCTTCCCCCTGGCCCTTGACGAGCAGGGAGGGACCCCCATCCGGACGAAACCTTTCCGTCGTCCCCGTTCCGCGGGTGCTGGACCTGGCTCCCAGTGACGGAGTGCCGGTGCGGCACCCCGTCCCATGGCCCAGCTGCGTTCGACGACTGCGCGGAGGTCTTCCGGTCTGACGTCCTGTGGTGGACTCGGCCGAACCTACCGGCCGCCGACCGTCTGCTGTCAACAGTTGCCCGGACCGCGTGGTTTTCGCGTCGCCCCAGGCCGGCGCCCGCTCTCCCAGGTGGGGCAGGCGCCCCCGGGCGCGTCCCGAGGCGGCACGCGCCCGCCTGAAGTCACTCGTTCGGCCGTCCGTACACCGTGCGACCGCCGACCACCGTCCACAGGCAGCCGGGCAGGTCCCGGCCGGGGGTCAGGTCGGGCAGGCCCGGGGTGCCGGAGCGGGGGTCGGTGGACCAGCGCTCGACCCGCTCGTCGGGAGCCTGGACGACGAGGTCGCCGGTGCGCCAGACCGCGTAGTCGGCGGGCGCGCCGGGCACCAGGACGCCCGCGTCGTCGCGGCCGATCGCACGCCAGCCGCCGCGGGTGTGCGCGGTGAAGGCGGCGCGGGCGGAGATGCCGTGCTCGCGGGTGCGGTGGAAGACGGCGGCCCGCACCGTGCCCCACGGGTCCAGCGGGGTGACGGGGCTGTCGGAGCCGAGGGCGAGCGGGACGCCGGCCCGCAGCAGCGCGGCGTACGGGTTGAGGGTGCGGGCGCGTTCGGCGCCGAGCCGGGTGGCGTACATGCCGTCCTCGCCGCCCCAGGCCGCGTCGAAGGCGGGCTGTACGGAAGCGGTGAGGGCGAACTCGGCGAAGGCCGCGACGGTGGCCTCGGTGAGCATCTCGGCGTGCTCGACGCGGTGCCGGGCGGCGCGGATCCGGCCCAGGCCGACGCGGTCGGCGGCGGCCCGCACGCCCTCGGTGACGGCGCTCAGCGCGGCGTCGCCGATGGCGTGGAACCCGGCCTGGAGACCGGCCTCGGTGCAGGCCGCGACGTGGGCGGCCACGGCGTCGGCGTCCAGGTGGGCGGTGCCGGTGTGGCCGGCGTCGGCGTACGGGGCGTGCAGGTGGGCGGTGTGCGAGCCGAGGGAGCCGTCGGCGAAGAGGTCACCGGCGGCGCCGATCGCGCCGAGGGCGCGGACGCGGTCGGCGTCCTTTGCGCTCGTTACGGTCTCGGCCCAGTAGCCGACGACGCGCGGGCCTGCCTCGCGGGCGGCGCGGGCCAGCAGGGCGGTGAGGTCGTCCTCGCTGGAGATCTCCGGTCCGGCGCACTCGTGGAGCGTGCCGATGCCCTGGGAGGCCGCGTGCGCGAGGGCCGCGGCCTGGGCGGCGTCGCGCTGGGCGGGGGTGACGGTGGCGTACGCGGCGGCCCGCACGGCGTGGTGCGCGTCGCCGGTCAGCGGCTGCTCGGCGTGGAATCCGGACCGGTCACGGATGCCGGGGACGAGGTCGAGGAGGGCCGTGGTGACGACCGCGGAGTGCACGTCGACGCGGGTCAGGTAGAGCGGGCGGCCGCCGGCGGCCGCGTCGAGTTCGGCGCGGGACGGCGGCCGGCCCTCGGGCCAGGCGGTGGCGTCCCAGCCGTGCCCCAGAAGGATCCGGTCGGCCGGGCGGGCCGCCACGTGGTCCCGTACCCGGGCCAGCGCGTCCGGGAGCGTGCGGGCTCCGGACAGGTCCAGGCCGGTGAGCGCGAGGCCGGTGGCCGTCGTGTGCACGTGTGCGTCCGTGAACGCCGGGGTGACGAGCGCGCCGTCGAGGTGGACGACCTCGTCCACGCCGTCGGCGAAGGAGTCGGCGGCGCCTTCCTCGCCGACCCAGGCGACGCTGTCGCCCTCGACCACCATGGCGGTGGCGAAGGGGTCGGCGGGACTGTGGACCTCTCCGCCGCGCAGCAGGACGGTACGGGGCCGGGCCGGGTCGGGGGTGCGCTCACTCATAGCGGACAGTTTGGCCCCTGCGGGCGGCGGGCCCGCGCGCGGGGTCGGGATCTTGCCGCGCGGCGCCCGCGCGCCGGAGCGCCCGGCTCCGGCGCACGCCCGGGGCACACGCTCCGAGCGCCCCGGGCATACGCCGGACGGGCGCCCGTACGCGCCGGACGGCTGCCCGCGCGCCGGGCGGGCGTCAGATGCGCGGCGGCCGGGCCTCGTACGGCGTGGAGAGCACGACCGTGGTCCTGGTCGAGACCCCGGCCAGCGTGCGGATACGGGTCAGCAGGTGTTCCAGCTCCAGGGGCGTGGCCACCCGCACCTTCAGGATGTAGTTCTCGTCACCCGCGACGCTGTGACACGCCTCCAGCTCGGGCACCTCGGCCAGCCGGTCGGCGATGTCGTCCGGGGCACTGGGGTCGAAGGGTTTGACCGAGATGAACGCGGTCAACGGCAGCCCCACCGCCTCCGGGTCCACGATGGCGGCATAGCCGCGAATGACACCGCGCTGCTCCAGACGGCGCACCCGCTGGTGCACCGCCGAAGTGGACAGGCCGGTGGCCTTGCCCAGGTCGGTGTAGCTCATCCGCCCGTCCTTGACGAGCAGATCCACGATTTGTCGGTCCAACTCCTCCACCCGATCAACCTACTGTGCTCGGGCGCGTGTGCGCACCGTACGCCGGATCACGGCCGCGCCCGCGCCGCCCGTGTGACCAACGCCACAGGCGTGCCCCCGTATCCCGCGGGGCTCGGCGATTATGCGCGGGGCATGAGGGGAATTGCTGCTGTTGGCCGGAGCCGCCCGTCACAGGAAGCCGGCGGCCCGTACGGCCCACCCGAGGGGGATGACCATCATGCGACGTCTGAAGACCACGACCGTGCCGCTCGGCCTCGACGCCGAGGAGGGCGACGGTCCCGGCTTCGTCGACGAGGGCGATCCGTACGACTCCTTCGAGACCATGGAGATCTTCCGGGTGACCTGCCCGGACTGCGCCCAGCCGATCGCGATGCTGGCCGACGAGGACACCCTGCCCGAGCACGCGCTGTGCCCGACGCCCTGGAACCCCTTCTGCCTGTCGGTGTGCGAGGGCTCGGGGCGGCCGGTGGCCGACGCCCCCTCGGCGGACGACTCGCTGGAGGCCCAGGAGCAGGACGCCGGCGTGCTGCTGACCCTGCCGGAGGGGCTGGACTGGCGCCGGCAGCCGTTCTCGCACGTGGGCGGCCCGGGTACGCGGCCGACGCGCGTGCCGCGGATACGCCGGGCCTGAGGGCCGCGTCCGTACAGGAGCCCTGCGTCCGTTACGGAAGACCCGCGTCCGTACGGAAGGCCCGCGTCCGGCCGGCACGAGCGGGTGGCCGACGGGGCCGCTCACGCCGCCCCTGCACCTCCCGCGGCGCCCCGGCACCTCCTGCTCCCGGAGCGCCGCCGGACCGCTCCCCCCGTAACGGCCCTCACCAGCGCCGATAACGGCCCTCGATCATCGCCTCCAGCGCGGCCCGGTGCAGGATCAGCGCGTCCGGGTCGGCGGGTACGGGCATCTCCCCGAAATGGACCTGGCGGTACGCCACGCGCAGCATGACGACGGCGTGCCGCAGGGCCGCGTAGAGGGTGTGGAAGTCCATGGCGCGCGGTGTGTGACCGGTGAGCCGGGCGTACCGTTCCTCCATACGGTCGCGGCGCAGCAGACCGGGCAGCCCCCGCTGACCGCCGCTCTCCGCCAGATCCTGGAAGAACCGGTGCAGATAGATCAGCCAGCCGAGGTCCAGTTCGCGCGGGCCGGGCACGGCCATCTCCCAGTCCAGCACGGCCGCTGGCCTGAAACCGTCGTAGACGATGTTGCCGATCCGCGCGTCGCCCCAGGTCAGTACGGTCTCGTCGGCCTCCCCGGTCTCCGCCGGCCAGTGGTCGGCGAGCCAGGCGAAGCCGCGCTCGATCAGCGGGGACGGCTCCCGCCCGGCGACGACCCAGGCGTAGTACGCCCGTTGGGCCGCCACATGCCGCCGCAGTGCGCTCCCACGGCCCGGCAGAGCGAGGAACTCAGCTTCCCCGACGGGCACCTGATCATGGATCCGGGCAAGGACGGAGACCGTACCCGCCTCCAGCTCGGCGTGTTCCGCTTCGGTGGCGGCGTGCAGCCAACTCCCTTCGTACGTATACGGCATGACGTCCGGCGGCACACGGCCCTCGGCGCGCTCCATCACGAAGAACGGCGCGCCGAGCGGCTCCGGATCCTCCTCCAGCCACAGTGTGCGCGGCACGGGCACGTCGGTGTGCTCGGCCACCAGGCGCAGCGTGCGGTACTGGCGGGCCATGTCATAGGTGGGGAATACCGTGTAAGCGGCGGGGTCGGCAGCCAGGCGCAGGGCGCAGGAACGGACGGGCGGACGGGGGTGGTCGATGTCGAAGAGCAGGGTCTCGCTGGACATGCCGTTGGAGGCGGGCACGGTCGCGGAGACCGCGCGGGCACCGGGCAGGCGGGTGGCCAGCCACGCCGACAGCCGCCGGGTCAGCTCGCCCGGGTCGCGGGTGGAGGTGCGGGGCCGGGGCGCGCCGCTCACGACCGGCCTTCCGGGGTCTCCGGGCGGACCGGTGCCACACCCTCGTCATGCGACGTGGCGACGCCCGCCGCCACATCCGCATACCCCGTGAACCCGCTGGGATCATGGCGGCCGAAGCTGCCGTGCTCGAAGATCCCGTAGCCGGTACGGCCGTCGAGGGTGAAGCGGGCCGCGTGGTCGGTGACCCCGTAGGCCGCCCGCGGATGGGCGGCGGGGTCGGCGAGGTCGTAGGTGCGGCGGTCGGTCCAGCCGCGCCCGCGCCAGGTGCCGTGCTGCCAGTCGCCGGCGGGCGGATAGCCCGCGCCGACGGCCAGGGGCGAGGAGGTGAGGATCTCGGCGGCGAGTTCGAGCGGCTTGCGGGACGGGTCGGTGAGGTGCAGCACGGCGCGCTCGGGGTGACGGGTGCCCGGCCGGTAGGTGATGTCGGCGTGCGGCCAGCCGAGTTGGACGTCGTGGGTGCTGTTGCGGACGAGCAGGGCCTCGTTGAGCGTACGGTGCCCGTCGGCGTCCTCCTGGACGACGACCATCACGAACCGGTCGTCGAAGCGGACCGGGCACCAGATCCAGTGGAAGCCCTCCGGCCGCGCTTCCTCGGCAGCTCGCCCACCGTCCTCGCCGGGGATCGGCCGCACGCCCCAACTGCGGTCCCGGGTGCCGGTCCACTCCCCCGCCGTCACGGTCAGCCGCTCGCCGCCGGCGTGGATGATGCCGGTGCAGGTGCCCGCCTGGACGAACCGGCGGCCTTCGAGGACGAGCCGTCCGCCGCGGTACTGGGTGTGGTGCGGTTCCCAGACGGCGGGGAAGGCGGCGTGCCACACGAGGTCGCAGGAGAGGCCGTCGGGGTCGGCCGGGTCGGCGGCGCAGTGCAGCCGCAGCCGTTCGAGTGGCCGGTCGACGGTGATCGTCAGCGGCCCGACCGTGAGGGCCAGGCGGTCGTCGGTGAGCGCGTCGGAGGCCCGTACGGCGTGCAGGCGGTCGCCGAGCCGCAAGGTGGCGTAGGCGTCGATGACACCGGTGTTGGGGTAGACCCCGAGACCGGCGACGAGCAGCGCGCGACCGGAGTGGTCCATGACGTGGAAGATGCAGCGGTCGTAGGCGTTGCGGTCGCCGGTGGCGACGTACCGCATGGACAGCGGCACTTGGTGGACCGGGTATTCGTCGAGCGCGATCGGCCGGTCGGTCACGGGACACCTCCTGGACGCGCGGGCGGGCGCGGTCCGGTGGCCACGGGGCGCGCGGTTCCGCCTCGGCGGCGACCGTTTCCGCGGAAGGAATTGACGGTACGTCAGGAGTACGCGCGGGACCATAGCCGTACCCGCGCCGGGACAGGGAACCCCGGGCCGACGTGCCACCACACCATGTCTCCCCCGCCCCGGCTGCCCCATCCGCCGACGGACACGGACACGGGACCGCCCGCTTCCCTGTACGACGGTCACACCGCCGTACAGTGGGGACGTAAGCCATCGCGGACACCGGCGACGAACGGCGACGGAACGAGGGGGCACCATGACGACGGCCGGCTCCGCCCAGGGCCCGAGCAGCCTGCACTGCCTGCGCTGCGGCCAGGAGGTGAGGGGTTTCACCGGCTGCCCCCGGTGCGCGGCGGAGGGCATCGGGGCCAACGCGATGCCGCCGCTGGCCGATCTGGAGGGCCTGGAGCTGTCCTCGTACCCGGGCGGCCCGTGGGGCTGGCCGGAAACCCTGCCGGTCAGCGGCCCTCCGGTGACGCTCGGCGAGGGCGACACCCCCACGGTACGGCTGCGCACCGACCCGGCCGCGCTCGGCGACGGGCTCGCGCCGGAGTGCGGCAGCGAGTTGTGGGTCAAGTACGAGGGCGGCAACCCGACCGGCTCGCACAAGGACCGGGCGATGGCGGTGGGCGTGGCCGCCGCGCTGGAGACCGGCGCCGACACGGTCGTCGCCGCGTCGTCCGGCAACGCGGGCGCGGCGGCGGCCGCCTACGCGGGCCGGGCCGGGCTGCGGTGCGTGGTCTTCACCGACGAGGGCGTGCCGCCCGCGCTGGCCGCGCAGATGGACCTGCTGGGCGCCGAGCAGGTGCAGGTCGAGGGCGGCTTCCTGGCCCGCAACGCCGCGATGGCGCGGGCCGTCGAGGAGCACGGCTGGTATCCGCTCACCAGCTTCTCCGCACCCTCCCCCGGCGGCAATCCGTACGCCGACGAGGGCTACAAGTCGGTGGCGTACGAGCTGGCACGCGACTTCGCCGGCCGGCGGATCGGCGCCGTGGTCGTACCGACCTGCCGGGCCGACCTGCTGTCCGGGATCGAGCGTGGCTTCCGGGAGCTGTCCGCGGCCGGCCTGGTGTCCGCGGCGCCGCGGATGGTGGCCGCCGAGCCCGCCGGGGCGGCCCCCTTCACCGCCGCCCTGCGCCACGCCGACCGCGCGGCCCAGGAGCGTACGCGCGTGGAGAGCCACCCCACCGCCGCCTTCTCACTCGGCGAGGAACGCCCGTGCTGGCAGGGGCTGGACGCGCTGTGGCGGTCCGGCGGCACGGCCGTCGCGGTGGCCGAGAAGGAGTTCGTGGCCGAACAGCGCCGCCTCGCCGAGCAGGGCTTGCTGCTGGAGGCGTCCTCCGCCGTAGCGGTCTCCGTCGCCCGCCGGATGCTGCGCGAACTGCCGGAACTGGTGGTGGCGATCGGCACGGCGACGGGCATGAAGGAACTGGCGTCGGGCCCGGCAGGCGGGTGACGGCACCACGTTGCGTTCGGTGTCGTGGTTGGTGACGAACACGGACGGCGACCGGACTCGCCACCCCAGGCGGCGGACAGCTCTCCGACCGCCCACCGCCTGCACACGAACCCGCCGTTTCCTACGAAACCGCCGTACGCACTCCCCGCCCCTCCACCCGGCCTCAGCGGGTCTCGGGCCCCGCCAGATGCCGCGCGACAACCATGCGCTGGATCTGATTGGTGCCCTCGACGATCTGGAGCACCTTGGCCTCGCGCATGTAGCGCTCGGCCGGGAAGTCGACCGTGTAGCCGTACCCGCCGAGCAACTGGACGGCGTCCGTCGTGACGCGCATCGCGGCATCCGTGCAGAACAGCTTGGCCATCGCCGCCTCCTTCGAGAACGGCAGACCGGCGTCCTTACGGGCGGCGGCGGCCAGGTAGAGCGAACGGCCGGCCTCGATCTGGGTGGCCATGTCGGCGATCATGAAGCGCAGGCCCTGGAAGTCGGCGATCGGACGGCCGAACTGCTGCCGGGAGGCGGTGTACTCCAGCGCCTCGTCCAGCGCGGCCTGGGCGATGCCGATCGCGCAGGCGGCGATGCCGAGCCGGCCGGAGTCCAGGGCGGACAGGGCGATGGCGAAGCCCTGCCCCTCGTCCCCGATACGGCGGGCGTCGGGAACCCGTACGCCGTCGAAGTGGAGCTGGGCCGTGGGCGAGCCCTTCATGCCCATCTTGCGCTCGGGCGCGGCGGCGGTCAGCCCTTCCGCGTCACCGGGCACCAGGAAAGCCGTGATGCCGCGGGCGCCCTTGTCGCCGGTGCGCGCCAGCACGGTGTAGAAGTCGGCGACACCACCGTGGGTGATCCACGCCTTGGTGCCTTCCAGGGTCCAGGTGTCCCCGTCGCGTACCGCCTTGGTGGTCAGGGAGGCGGCGTCGGAGCCGGACGCGGGCTCGGAGAGGCAGTAGGCGCCGAGCAGGCCGCCGCCGAGCATGGCGGGCAGGTGGGCGGCGCGCTGCTCCTTCGTGCCGAACTCGGCGAGCGCATGGCAGGCGAGGGTGTGCACGCTGACGCCGAGACCCACGGTCAGCCGCGCGGCCGCCAGCTCTTCCAGGATCTGGAGGTACACCTCGTAGGGCTGGCCCCCGCCGCCGAACTCCTCCGCGTACGGGAGGGAGAGCAGACCTGACTCGGAGAGCAGGGCGAAGGTCTCCCGGGGGAACCGTCCCGCTTCCTCCTGCTCGGCGGCGACCGGCTTGATCTCACGGTCGAGGAGATCCCGCACCAGTGCCAGCAGATCGCGGGCCTCCTCCGTGGGCAGCCTGCGGTCCACCGGCCGGGGGCCGTAATCAGTCATGGCGGCGCTCTCCTCCCTGTCGGGCGCTGCGACGGCGCCCGCGAGGGTGAGGCGGCGCCGCCGGTCGTTCGCACAGTGCTCAGCAGATGATCCCCACCGGGTCGCGGAGGGCGGTGACCTGCAGCTGTGGCGCTGTGAGTATGCCCGATCGGCAGCTTCACGTCACTGGTTGACCGAGATCTTGTTCCGGCCGCACGGAACTTCGTCAGCACCGGAACCGGCGAGCCGGCACCACCATCAGGCCACCCCGAAGCTCCGCCTGGTTCCCTCTCCCATCCCCCTGACCTCCTCTCCCACCCCCTCCCGAACATCCCTGTACGCCCCTTACCTCCCTCCCCCACCTCCCGGCCGCCTGGAGCTGTACGCACCATGAAATTGGTCCAAACCATTGACCGCACTGGTCTAGTCCTTCTACGTTCTCCCCCGCAACACTCAACGCGTTCATGCCAATTCGCAACGCGTGTCCGTCCCGCACCACCCTCGACCCCCCTCCGAGGAGACGACATGCCCGGATCCATCCGTACGCGATCGCCGCGCCGGCTCATCGCCGCCACCACCGCACTCTGTACGGCCGCCCTGGCCGGCACTCTGTTCGCGGGCACGGCCGCCGCCGACCCCACCGGCAGCGCCCCCTCCGCCACCCCTGCGGCCGCCCCGGCCGGGACCCAGGCCGCCGGCAACAAGGTGGTCGGCTACTTCACCAACTGGGGCGTCTACGACCGGAATTACCACGTCAAGAACATCCAGACGTCCGGGTCCGCCGACAAGCTGACCCACATCAACTACGCCTTCGGCAACGTCCAGGGCGGCAAGTGCACCATCGGCGACGCGTACGCCGACTACGACAAGGCGTACACCGCGGACCAGAGCGTCGACGGCAAGGCCGACACGTGGGACGCGGGCGCGCTGCGCGGCAACTTCAACCAACTGCGCAAGCTCAAGAAGCTGCACCCGAACCTCAAGGTCATCTGGTCCTTCGGCGGCTGGACCTGGTCCGGCGGCTTCGCCGAGGCCGCCAAGAACCCGAACGGCTTCGCCCAGTCCTGCCTGGACCTCGTCCAGGACAAGCGCTGGGCCGATGTCTTCGACGGCATCGACATCGACTGGGAGTACCCGAACGCCTGCGGCCTGACCTGCGACACCAGCGGCCGCGAAGCACTCACCAACCTCACCAGGGCGCTGCGCTCGAAGTTCGGCAGCAAGCTGGTGACCGCGGCGATCGCGGCCGACGCCTCGGCCGGCGGCAAGCTGGACGCCGCCGACTACAAGGGCGCCGCGCAGTACCTCGACTGGTACAACCCGATGACGTACGACTACTTCGGCGCCTGGGACGCCAAGGGCCCGACGGCCCCGCACTCGCCGCTGACCTCGTACAACGGCATCCCGAAGGCCGGCTACAACACCACCGACACCATCAAGAAGCTCAAGGACATGGGCGTCCCCGCCAACAAGCTCCTGCTCGGCCTCGGCTTCTACGGACGCGGCTGGCAGGGCGTGACGCAGGACGCCCCGGGCGGCACGGCGACCGGCGCGGCACCGGGCAAGTACGAGGCCGGCATCGAGGACTACAAACTCCTCAAGACCCGCTGCCCCGCAACCGGCAAGGTCGGCGGCACGGCATACGCCAAGTGCGGGACCCAGTGGTGGAGCTACGACACCCCGGAGACCATCGGCACCAAGATGGCGTACAAGAACCAGCAGGGGCTGGGCGGCACGTTCTTCTGGGAACTGAGCGGCGACACGGCGAACGGTGAACTGATCAAGGCCATCAAGTAAGGGCGGTCCGGCCGTTACGGCATCGCCCTGACCGGTGCGGCCTGCGCGCCCTGTCTGTCTCCGTGTTCGGGGTGGACAGGGCGCGTCGCTGCGGGAGGCGCCGGGCCACAACGATGCCGCGGCGGCGGAAGGGCGGTGATGATGGGGCCGGGCTCGTTCTTCTCAAGGTCGGCTTCATCGACGTGCACGCACCGCGCATGGCTGTTTCCCGCAGTTTCCACCAACTCCCGGGAGAACCCCCTGCAGAGGCTCGCCGCGCCGCCTCCCGTCGATCACAACGAGCGGGTCCCGAACCACCCACACCAATAAGGGGCCCGGCGCCCCGAAAGCACGCGAGAATACCGACGCGGCTGAACCGTCCCGGTCGCACCCCGCACGAGGGAGCAGCCCGTCGATGCCTGAACATATGCCAGTTATGCCGGAAGCCGCGAAAGTAAGTAAAAACCGCTTCCTTGCCTGACGAAGCCGCTGGTCACGGCCTGTGGTCCCCGCGCGTGCGGGGCTGTTCCCGAAAAGCGTCGCTCGACGCTCTCGGCCAAGGCGTGGTCCCCGCGCGTGCGGGGCTGTTCCCGCGGCACCGGGGAACGGCTCGTACAACGGCGCGTGGTCCCCGCGCGTGCGGGGTCGTTCTCACCCTGCACCCCGCACTCAACACCGGAAGTCTCACGAAGGCCAAGGCACTCCCGGTAACGGCATTGGTCTGGACCTGGAGGCCGCCAGGTCGCCATGCTGTTGACGAGCACACGCCAATTCGCCCACCCCTCGGTGTGGAAAGGTCCCGTCATGCCCCCACAGTCGCCACAGCCCGTGGAGCACACCGGCCGAGCCACCACGACCTCCGGCCTCGCCCGCCGCTCACTCCTCGGGGCGCTGGGCGCCGGCGTGCTCGGCGCCGCGTCCGGGCTCCACGCTCCCGCCGCGCGGGCCCTGCCGTCACCCTCCCGGCCGGAGGCCGCCGGCCTGCGACCGGCGTTCCTGGGTACGTACGGCAACGGCATCATCTCCTGCACGTACGACACCACGACCGGCGCCCTGACCCGGCGGGGCGGTTTCCCGGCGGTGACCGACCCGTCCTTCCTCGCGGTCTCCCCCGACGGCAAGGTGCTCTACTCCCTCGACAACAGCGGACGGCAAGGCGCGGTACGGGCCTTCGCCATCGGCACCGGCGGCGCGCTCGCACCCTTGGGCCAGGCACAGTCCACGGGCGGCGCCAACGTCACCCACCTGTCGGTGCACCCCATCGGCCGCTATCTGCTCAGCGCCAACTACGGCGCGGGCAGCGTCGCGGCGCACCGGATCAACGGCGACGGCAGCGTGGGCCCTCGTACCGCGCTCGTCCAGCACACCGGCTCCGGGCCCGACCCCGGGCGCCAGGAGGGCCCGCACGCGCACCAGATCATCACCGATCCCCTGGGCCGCTACGTCTTCGCCGTCGACCTGGGCACGGACAAGGTATACACGTACCGGCTCGACACCGCGAGCGGCACGCTGCGGCCGGTGTCCGAGGCCCGCTCGGTGCCGGGCGCCGGCCCCCGTCACATGGTCTTCCACCCCACGGCCCCCTACGCGTACGTCGCCAACGAACTGAACAGCACCATCACCGTCTACGGCCACCAACCGACGACTGGCGTGCTCACCCGTGGCGAGAGCCGACCCACCGTCCCCGGTGGCTCTGCGGCAGCCGTCCGCAACTACCCCGCAGAGGTGGCGATTTCGGCGGACGGCCGGTTCCTCTACCTCTCCAACCGGGGGCATGAAAGCATCGCCCGGTTCGCCGTCGCCGAGGACGGTTCCAGCCTGCGCCTGGTGGACACGGTGCCCAGTGGCGGCTCCTGGCCCCGGCACATCAGCCTGGCGCCGTCAGGCACCCTGCTGTTCGCGGCCAACCAGTACGGCAAGACGGTCGGCGTCTTCACCGTGAACCGGGAAACCGGCACCCTCACCGCCTCCGGGCCGCCCTTCACCACGTCTTCGCTCGGCTGCGCCCTGCCTGTCTGACACCGCCCGCCCCCGCACGCCTGCCCACGCCTCCCCCTCCGGCTTGCCGCCATCACCGGAGAAGCCAGGCCCGTTCTCCACGGGCCTGGCTTCGTTGCCATACACACGGCCGCGCACAGCTATACACGGTCACACACACGGCCATACACGCGCGGGACGGTCAGCCTCCTGCCGCCGCCCCAGCCGCGATGACCTCCCGGTTGACAGCGCGGATACGGACGGGATCGACCTTGAGCTTGCGCCGGTCGTACGTCCAGAATCCGTTGAGTTCGTTCTCCAGGTCGGAGACCTGCGTGTAGACCGAGCCGGACAGTTGCTCACGCGCCTGGCGCAGATAGAACGTGCGGGTGTTGTCCACGTACTTCCTGGTCAGCGCCTCCTGGTCGGCCACCCCGCTGTAGATCACGGTGGGAGCGCCGGGCCACATGTGACCGGGAGTGCGCAGGGTGAAGCCGCCGTGTTCGCCGTCCATGGCGGCCCGGCGGTCGTCGGGTGCGGGCGGGTCGACGTTGTTGTAGTCGTGGTGATCGATGATGTCACCCTTGCCCGAATCACCCTTGGAGTCACAGCAGTTGACGCCACTGTGCGCGTTGACGACGCGCGAGGGGTCGGCGGCCTTGACGGCCTCGGCGAGCCGGCCGGTGGCGGCGCGGTCCCACTCGCCCCAGCCCTCGTTGAAGACGACGTAGCCGCCGACAGCCGGTGAGTTGTGCGTCTGCCGCATCATCTCCTTGCCCTGCTCGGTGAAGGCCTGCTGCCCTCGCTCGTCGGTGATGGTGCCGGAGACGAAGTCCTGCCACACCAGCAGTCCGATCCGGTCCGCGTGGTAGTACCAGCGGGGCGACTCGACCTTGATGTGCTTGCGTACCGCGTTGAAGCCGAGCTGCTTCTGCCCCTCCAGGTCGAAGCGGAGCGCGTCGTCACTGGGCTGGGTGTGGAGGCCGTCCGGCCAGAAGCCCTGGTCCAGCATGGCGAGGGAGAAGAAGGGCTTGCCGTTCAGTACGAGCTTGGGGTGGCCGCCGACCTTCTGCACGCCGATCGAGCGCATCCCGAAGTAGCTCTTGACGGAGTCCTTCGGCCCGCCGTCGCGGAGGGTGACTTCGAGGTCGTAGAGGTAGGGGTCGTCGGGCGACCACAGGTGCTGGTTCCGTACCTTCAGGTCGAGGTTGGCGTTGGCCGGTCCGGTGGCCCTGCCGACCACCCGGCCGCTCTTGTCCCGCGCCACGGCCGTGACCTGCGCCCTCGGGGAGGCGTTACGGGACTCGGCCGTCACCTTGAGGGTGCTGCTGCCGATGTCGGGGGTGCTGACGATCCTGTCGACGGCCGTCCTGGCGACGGGTTCCATCCAGACGGTCTGCCAGATGCCGGAGGACTGGGTGTAGAAGATGCCTCCCGGGCGCGGCGTCTGCTTACCCTTCGGCTGGTTGGCGCCGCCGGTGTCGGTGACGCCGACGATGATCTCCTGTTGGCCGCTCTTCTTCAGCGCGTCGGTGATGTCGGCGCTGAACCCGGTGTAGCCGCCGGTGTGCCGGGCCACCTGCTTGCCGTTGACCCAGACCCGCGCTTCGTAGTCGACGGCGCCGAAGTTGAGCTTGAGGCGCCGCGCGGTGCCGACGTGCCAGCTCTTGGGGACGGTAATGAGCCTGCGGTAGAACATGTGGTCCTCGTGCCGCTCGATCCCGGAGAGCTGCGACTCGACAGGGAACGGCACCGTGATCTTTTCGGCCAGCCGCCTGCCGAACGGGGGCTGCTCGTCCTTACGGGCGCCGGCGAACTCCCACCGGCCGTTGAGGTTCTTCCACTGCGCCCGCTTCTCCTGCGGACGGGGGTACTCGGGCAGCGGGTGGTCCGGGTCCACCTTGTCACCCCACTCGGTGGTCAGCCGGTGGGCGGAGAGGTTCCCGGCCGCGCGGATCACCACGGGCACGGGCTTCCCGCCGCTGGTCAGCCCGCCCTTGCCGTCGTATCCGAAGCGCACCCGCTGCCCCTTCTGGACGGGCCCGGCCAGCGTGAGGACCACGGAGCGTGGGTCGTTCCCGTCCCTGACGGCCGCCTCCACAGGCATCTGCGTGGAGTCGACCTCCAGCATCAGGTGGTCCTTGAGTGTCTCGGCCTCACGGACCTCGCCCTCGAACGTCGCCCGCAGTCGCCGTCCGTCGGCCCCGACGACCAGATCCACCGGGTACGGCTCGTAACCGTCCGGCAGGCTGAAGGCCGACTCCGGGACCGGCTGCCGCTTGACGTCCGGACTCTGCCAGCTCAGCACCATGTTGGAACCGCCGGTGTCCTGGAACATCTCGAACCGGAAGTCGTACTGCCGGCCGGCGGTGAGTTCGACGGGTCGGCTCTTGATCTCGACGTCCCAGTCGGGCACCCAGTGGTCGATGACCGGCTTGCCGTCGACGAAGAACCGGAAGCCGTTGTCCCCCTTGGCGAAGAAGGTGAACGTGCCGCTCTTGGGCACCTCGATCTTGCCGCTCCACCGGGCCGTGGTGTGCTCGGTGCGCCCCGTGGTGAACCGGAAGACGGAGCTCAGGTCGGGGAAGTCGACGGCCGGCTCCAGGGTCGTCCCGCCCAGTTCGGCGAAGTCGCGGGCGCCGGGCTGGGACATCCGGAAGTACTCACCCTTGAGGCCGTGCCCCGTCTCGTACGGGGCTTCCGCCGCCCGTGCCGGCGGCACGAGTCCGCTGACCGCCAACGAGCCGGCGAGGGCGCACAGTAAGGCGCAGAACAGCAGGTGGGGGGAGAGGCGTCGGGGGCGTCTCATGCGGTGTCTTCGGTGCGGGACGCCTCTGGCACGCGGGCTCAGGCCACGCAGAGAAGGAAACATAGTCAAACAGTTAGACACAGTCCGCACCGCAAAACAACAGTTCTGCACGGCAATTGGTGTGGCAGGCACCGTTCGATCGCGGTCACCGGACCCGGTCGGCACTCACCGATCGCCGGAACCGAAAGTGCCGTCCTGCCGTACCACCAGGTCGGTACGGCAAGACGGCACGACGGCAGTGGGCCGGCCTACAGGTCAGTCGGCGTGCGGCTGCCGGGCGCTGGACGACAGACGGCCGGCCGCGAGCTGCCACTCCCGGTGCAGGGCGCCCAGGGGAATGCGCTTCTGGAAGAGCGGGGTGCCGAAGACCGTAAGCTGAGCCTGGAGCGAGCCCGAAAGGTCCAGCCCTCCAAAAGCCTTCCAGTCGGCCGTGGCGGAGCCCTTGCCGTCGGAGGAGCCGGTAACCGCGGCACTGCCTTCGCCGCGCAGGTACGGGGCGATGTCGGCGCTCACCCCGGCCATGCCGTACAGGCCGACGCCCGCCTCGGCGCCGAATACGGCCTTGGCCCGGCCCGCCGCCGTCACGGCGGCCTGTACGGGGGTGGCGGTCAGGCCGGACTCGCTGACCGGCTTCCAGCCCTTGGCCCAACTGTAGCTGCCACCGACCCGGAAGCCGCCCTTGAGGTCCTGCTTGACATCGACAGTGATCCTGCCGTCGGCCTCCACCGCGAGGTAGCACGTGAGGTCGAGGTTGACGACGACGGGCACCGGGCCGACCTGGATGACCGGGTCCGCGTGCAGCTTGGCGAACGGCACCCGCAGCGGCTTGTCCTTGCCGGTCGACGCGGCAGCCCGGCCCTTGAACTGCCACTGGGAGGACCAGTCGCCCGCCAGCCCGATGTAGGCACCGCGGGGAGCCGTGCCGGTTCCGGCGCCGGGAGCGGCGGAATCGGTGTGCGTACGGTTGCCGTTGTAGCCGAACTCCACCTTCGGGGAAAGCTGGACGAAGCCGGAGACCGAGGCTGCGGCGTCGGCCGGAGCACCCTCGGCGGTGGCGACCGACGCGCCGACGTCGAGGCGCAGACTACCCAGGGGCAACGTGGCGCCCTGCGGGCCGAACCGCCGCCCGCCGTTCTTCGCCCAGGACACCTTCACGCCCTTGACCAGCGGCTCGACCGAGATGCCCGCCGGGTCGACGGGCACCTTCCCGTCCGCCTCGTCCTTGCCCAGCAGCGCGTCGAGCGTGGCTGGGGCGGTGTTGACCTCCGTACCCTGGCACGTCGTGCCCAGCACCTTGGTGACCTTGGCCAGTACGCCGCTGGGGGCGCCGGGGGCGGGCGCGCTCGCGATGACGTCGCCGACAGCCACCGCCGAATTCTTCCTGGGAGCGGCGGGCTTGGCGGGCGTGGCGGTCCCGTCAGGACCGGCGGTGGGAGTGGGGGCGGACGGGGTGGGGGTCGAGGGCGCCGGGGAGGAGGGGGCGGCAGGCGAGGAGGGCTCAGGGGCCCCGAGGGCCCCTTCGGAGCAACCGCCGCCCCCACGATGACCGCGCGCCCACTGCGCCGGTCGTACGAAGCGATCCGCAACGAGGACTTGTGCGTCACGTGCCCGTCGCGGGACGGACGCGCCACGGCCGTGGCACCGGCCGGAGCGGACGGCCCCGGAGCCGCGGTGACCGGCAGTCGCCGCCCGTCGCCGGTGGCACCGCCGCTCTTGCCGGTGTCGGCCGCGGCGTCCAGTTCGGCGGCCGGAGCGACGGCCTCCCCGCCTCCGCCTCCGGTACCGGCGGTCTCGGCGGCGTCGCCGGAACCACCGGCCTTCCCGGCGCCGGCCGACGAACACCCTGCGGCCAGCAGGGAGATGGTGGTCAAGGCAGGTATGAGCGCCTGCTTGGTGATCTTGTGCACAGTGGGCCCTTGGGACGTGGGGTGGGGTGCGCCACGACGGAGTCGGCTCCGCAGGCAGCGCCTCACGACGACGGGACGTTCGCGACGACTCGCGGAACGGATCTGCGTGATCATGCCATGACTTTCCCGTGCGCGGGAATCGCGCCCGTGCCGAACGATTGCCCCACACCACAGATATGTTTCGCGATAAACCAATACCGCGCCTTTATCCGGCCCGGCGCCACCTCACCGCCCTCCCGAACCGGAGCCCGCCACCATCCAGTTGACGGCTCAACCAGCAGACCCGACCATGACGACCGCACCGCGACAAGGCAAGAAAGGCCGGACCGTACCCCCGGAGGAATTACCCACAGGGATACGGCGGTTGCCCTGGTGAATCGAGTCAGCTATTCATCGACAGCAGGCACCGCCTTTTACCGAAGGACTCGCCGACGGATTCCCCGCCGGGACGAGCCCGGGCCCCGCCGCACGTCAGGGGACGGACGGCCGAGTGGGCGCCGGGCAGGTGGGCTCGTACTCCTCGATCAGCCGCAGGGTGTCCCCGAGCCCCCGGACCAGCAGCGAGCCGACCGTCTCCCGGTCCAGTTCCTGGCGCGCGATCCATTCGAGGGTGACGCCCTCGACGCTGGAGAGCCAGCCGACCAGCGCCGTACGGGCCAGTGCGGGGATGTCCTCGCGGCCCCAGGCGGCGTGCGCGATGGTGCCGAGCAGTCGCTCGCGCACCTCCGCCCGGATCGCGAGCACCTGGGCGTCGAAGCCGACGCCGCCCGTGACGATGGCGCGATAGGCCGCCTGGTGGTGCTGGGCGTAGCGCAGATAGCCGTCGATCGTGTGCTGGACCCGCTCCACGGGCGGCAGGTCGTGGGTGCTCGCGGCGCGCCGGACCAGTTCCGCGACGGCGTCCTCGATGATCGCGAGGTAGTAGCCGCGCTTGTTCTTGAAGTAGTAGTAGATCAGGCCCTTCGCGACACCGGCCTGGCGGGCGATGTCGTCCATGGACAGGGCGTCGTAGGAGGTGTCGGCGAACAGTCTCCTTCCGGTGGCGATCAGTTCGGCACGGCGTGCCTGCGAACGCTCGGTGACGCGGGCGACCCGTGGGACACCGGGTCCGCGCTGTTGACTATTATTCAATTCGAGCCCTAGTCTCCAACTGCCGCGGATTTTCCGCAGTATGGCAGAAGTACGCCACCTGCGGCTTCGTCCCGCGACAGCTCCACCAGGCACTTCCCTCGCGCGCTCGCACGTGTCCACGGCTGCGCCGGCAGCCGTCCCATCGCTGCCCCGGGGAGGAAGCAGTGAGCAAGAAAAGGCGGCCGTTGCCGCAGGGACGCACCTCCTGGAAGAAGGCCGCGGTCACGGCGGTCCCCGCGGTGCTCGCGGTCGGCGCGATGGCCTCGGTGATGGCCGAGGGCGCGCTCGCCGCGTCGTTCGCCGTCTCGGGCACCAACTTCCAGGTCACCTCGGGCAAGCTGACCAGCCAGGGGCTCGCCTCGTACGTCCACACCGACCGCGACGTGGGCGGCAAGGGGCACCCCGTCGCACTGCTCGGCCTGGGCAAGGCCACACTGAGCGACATCTGCCAGGCGGCCGAGGTCAAGACGCCGCTGGGTACCGTCGTGTTCAAGCTGACCGCCGGCGGCGACGCCGGGCAGGTCACCGCCGACAGCCTCGTCATCGACGCCGAGGACCTGGTGGGCGACGCGCGCTTCGGTACGGCGCAGATCGGTCGGGACGCCTCCACCCTCGACCAGGTGCCCGGTGTCCAGGGCGAGAAGGGCAAGTTCGGTCTCCAGGCCGGGGACATCGAGGTGGCCGGGGTCAGGTCCCACGCGTGGTCCGCCACCGGCGGCAACTTCCGTCTCAAGGGTCTGCGGCTGGACGTGAGCCTGGACGGCAAGAAGTGCTTCTGACCACCCGGCGCCCGGCCGCCAGGCTCCCCTGGCCCGAGCGGCGGGCGGCGTTCCGCGGCTGGCGGCGGACCCGGCCGTTCTGGGCCGGGCTGCTGCTGATCCTGGGCGGCGCGGAACTGCTGCTCGTACCGCTGTCGCCGCTGACCGTACTGATCAGCCTCGGTCTGGGCGGACTGGCCGCGATCGGCATCGGGCTGGCGCTGATCGTGGCCGGGCTGTTCCTGTGGCTGCGCCCGGCCGCGCACCATTACGTGAGTCTGCACGCGCTGATCCTGTCCGTCCTGTCGTTCGCTGCGACCAACCTGGGCGGGTTCCTGTTGGGGATGGGACTGGGCATCGCGGGCAGCGCGATGGGATTCGGGTGGACGCCGCTGCGGGAGGAGGCGGAGGGGGACGAGGAAGGTGACGGAGACGAGAGGACCACCCCACCCCTCTCACAGAAGGACGAGGACACGTCCGGCAAAGACGACAAGGGCAGGAGCAAGACACTCGCCGTAACCCTGCCGATCGTCCTGATCGCCGTCATCGGCACCCCCACCGAACCCGCGCACGCGGCCCCCGGCATCCCCGCCCCACCCGTCCCGCCGACGGTGACCACCACCATGTTCGCGCCGAAGGGCTTCCTGCTGGCCGGTGTCACCGAGGTGCAGACGGCCGACGGGCCGGTCAAGGCGATGGTCCTCCGGATGAAGGCCGCCTCGCTCACGGACTACCGGCTCACCACCCGCGACGCCGGCGGCCCCCAACTCAGGCTGGGCGCCCGCAGCCTGGACCTCAGCGGCAATGTGACGCTCTACCTCACCAAGTTCAGCGGCTGTCTGGAAGGGCTGATCTGTCTGACCTTCACCCCGGACACCCTCCCGGTGCCGCCCGTCGTACCGCCCTTCGTCTTCATGACCGACGTGGACGCCGAGCAGGCCCTGGTCACCTCCGACCTGATCGTCGCGGACGGCCTGGCCCTCGACGCCGGGCCGGGAGCGGGGACGGCATGATCGGGCTGCCGGCCGCGCTGTTCTGGGCATACGCCATCGGCTCGGCGTTCGCGCTCTCCGCCGCCCGGCAACTGCAGTTCCTCGAACGCCGCGCCGCCGACCGCACCGGGCTGCCCGCGCTGCTCGCCCCGCGTCTCGTCAGCCGCGCCGCGAACCCGTACCTGTGTCTGACGCTGCTGTACGCGGCGGTGCTGCTGGTGCCGACCGGTCTGTTCCTGATATGGCAGAACCCGTCCTGGTCGACGATGCACATCGCCGACGGGCACCGCGGTGTCTGGGCGGGCTTCCCGCTCCTCTACGCAGGCGGCGTCGTGCTCGCCACCCTCCTCGGCTTCCTGCTCGCGCAGGCGCTGTGCCTGGTCGGCGCGGGCTACTGGGCGTACCTGAACTGCGTCGGCGGCTCCTTCCTGCTCTTCGGCACCCTCGTACACGGCTGGGACGGCCAGGGCTACCGCCGCTTCCTGACCACGGACGGCGCCGCGCTGCGCGCCTGGCCGGAGGACAGCGTCGTCAACAACGTCCTGCGCTTCCTCACCTCCGGCACCTGCCTCTCCCTCCTGTTCCTCGGCGCCGCCGTCATCGGCACGATGCTGCTGGTGGAGATCGGCTGGCTGGCCGAAGGGTGGCTGCTGCCGGGCGGTGCCCAGGACCGGAAGGTCCCGCGCTTCCTCGCCGTGTCCATCGCGGGAGCCGGTCTCTACGGGCTGCCGCTGGTCGGCGCCGTCCTGACGAGCACGCTGGTCCGCTTCCTCGGCTACCCCGTCGGCCTGACAATCTTCGCCGCCGTAGCGGGGGTGCTCCTCCTGCCGCGCCGCTCCCCTGTTCGCTGGCTGTACGGACTGGTGGGTCTCCCGAAAGCGCATTGGCGGGCCACCTCGGACCTCGTCCCCGAGACGCGGTCGGTCCCCGCCTGACCGTACGCGCACCCCGGCCCGCGCCCACGGCATCGCCCTGGCCCCCCGGGCTTTACTGCCCCGCCCCGTACGAGCACCATCGGCGTACGGGACGACGGGGGCAGGAACCGCAACGGAGAGGTGACGCGTGGTCAACCCTTGGCTGGCGATGGAGACGGGTACCGACCCCGCGGAGCGCACCCGCACCCTGCGGCACGCCCACGAGGCGTTCCTGGCGGGTGGGCCGGTGGCGCACCCCGTACGCCAGGTGGTGGCCGACTCCTGGCGCCGGTCGGCGTCCGCGCGCGCGACACTCGACGGGCCCGCACCGATCGACCTGGACGAGCCGGAACTGCGCGCCTACCGCGACGGACACCCGCTGGCCCGCGCCATGCCCGTCTTCCGCGACCTCCTCGGCAGCATCGCTCACGACGGCGCCCACGTCCTCGCCGTCTGCGACCCGCAGGGGCGGATGCTCTGGGTCGAAGGGCACCCGGGCGTCCGCCGTCATGCGGAGCGCATGAACTTCGTGCCCCGCGCGCTGGGACGAACGGCACGCCGGTACGAACGCGCCCGGCACCGCGCTGGCCGCCGACCACGCCGTACAAATCTTCGCGACCGAGCACTACAACAAGCGCGTACAGCAGTGGACCTGCGCGGCGGCGCCCCTGCACGACCTGCGGACGGGCCGGCTGCTGGGCGCCGTGGACATCACCGGTGGCGACCACCTCGCCAGCCCGCACAGCCTGGCCCTCGTCCAGGCCACCGCCCGTGCCGCCGAAGCCCACCTGGCCTCGCACGCAAAGCACGCGGAGTACGCGGGACATCCAACACCCACGGCACATCTGACCGTGCTCGCCCGGGACGAGGCCCTCCTCACCACCGACGGCCGGACGCTGCGGCTCGGCCGCCGCCACAGCGAAATCGTCCTGCTGCTGGCCCGACATCCGGAAGGACTGACAGGCGACCGACTGGCCACACTGCTCTACGGCGAACGCGACGTCCGCCCGGTGACCCTGCGCGCGGAACTGTCCCGGCTGCGCCACATCGTGGGGCCGCTGCTCGACTCGCGCCCGTACCGCCTGACCAGGACCGTCGAGACGGACGCGGACGCCGTGGAGACGGATCTGACCGCCGGCGACCTGCCCGCCGCGCTCCGCGGCTACCGCGGCCCCCTCCTCCCCCACTCCGAAGCACCGGGCGTGCGCCGCCTCCGTTCCCTCCTCGAAGACCGGCTACGGCGCTCCGTCCTCACCCACCGCACTCCGGAAACGTTACGTCTGTGGGCGGACACCCCCTGGGGCGAACACGACCTGGAGGTCTGGGAAGCCCTGGAGGCCGCCGCCCGGCCCGGAGACACCACACCGGCCTCCACCGCGTTCCGGCTCCGCGCGGCGTACGCACTTCCCCCGCCCTCGCAACGTCCCCGCAACACCCCCGCCCCTAGCCTGCGCACCGGCGCCCCGCCGCGGGAGCGGGGCCGCGACCGAACCGACAGCGATAGGGAACTCTTATGGCCCGTTACGCGAACCCCGGCGCCGCCGACGCCGTGATGTCCTACCGGAGCCGGTACGACCACTGGATCGGCGGCGCGTACGTGCCGCCCGCGAAGGGCCAGTACTTCGAGAACCCGACCCCGGTCACCGGGCAGCCGTTCACCGAGATCGCCCGCGGTACGGCCGAGGACGTGGAACGCGCCCTCGACGCCGCCCACGCCGCCGCGCCCGCCTGGGGCCGCACCGCGCCGGCCGAACGCGCCCGCATCCTCAACAAGATCGCCGACCGTATGGAGGACAACCTCCAGTCCCTCGCGGTCGCCGAAACCTGGGAGAACGGCAAGCCCGTCCGTGAGGCGCTGGCCGCCGACCTCCCCCTCGCCATCGACCACTTCCGCTACTTCGCCGGCGCGATCCGCGCCCAGGAGGGCACCCTCTCCCAACTGGACGACGACACCGTCGCGTACCACTTCCACGAGCCGCTCGGCGTCGTCGCCCAGATCATCCCCTGGAACTTCCCGATCCTCATGGCCGCCTGGAAGCTGGCCCCCGCCCTCGCCGCGGGCAACGCCGCCGTCCTCAAGCCCGCCGAGCAGACCCCCGCCTCCGTCCACTACTGGATGAGCCTGGTCGCCGACCTGCTGCCGCCCGGCGTCGTCAACATCGTCAACGGCTTCGGCGTGGAGGCCGGCAAGCCCCTCGCCGCCAGCCCGCGCGTCGCGAAGATCTCCTTCACCGGCGAGACCACGACCGGCCGCCTGATCATGCAGTACGCCTCGGAGAACCTGAAGCCGGTCACCCTCGAACTGGGCGGCAAGAGCCCCAACCTCTTCTTCGCCGACGTCTCCGCCGCCGACGACGACTTCTACGACAAGGCCCTCGAAGGCTTCACCATGTTCGCCCTCAACCAGGGCGAAGTCTGCACCTGCCCCTCCCGGGCCCTCATCCAGCAGAGCCACTACCAGGACTTCCTGGCCGCCGGCGTCACCCGCACCGAGCAGATCGTGCAGGGCCACCCCCTGGACACCGACACGATGATCGGCGCCCAGGCATCCAACGACCAGCTCGAGAAGATCCTCTCCTACCTCGACATCGGCCAGAAGGAAGGCGCCCGCGTCCTCACCGGCGGCACCCGCGCCGAACTCGGCGGCGAACTGGAAGGCGGCTACTACGTCCGCCCCACCATCCTCGAAGGCACCAACGACATGCGCGTCTTCCAGGAAGAAATCTTCGGCCCGGTCGTCGCCGTCACCCCCTTCACCGACTTCGACCACGCCATGACCCTCGCCAACGACACCCTCTACGGCCTCGGCGCCGGCGTCTGGACCCGCGACACCAACACCGCCTACCGCGCCGGCCGCACCATCCAGGCGGGCCGCGTCTGGACCAACTGCTATCACGCGTACCCGGCGCACGCCGCCTTCGGCGGGTACAAGCAGTCGGGCATCGGGCGGGAGACGCACAGGATGATGTTGGATCATTATCAGCAGACGAAGAACTTGCTCGTTTCGTACTCACCGAAGAAGCTCGGGCTCTTCTGAGCGCCCAGAAGAAGGCGTCTGAACTGGGCTTTTGTCCGTCAGGCGCCTTCATCTCATCTCGCTTCGAACATGGCCCGTTTTATGTGATCCACCCCACTTTCTCCTACCGCTACACCCCTACTGACCAGCTCTTCCGGACCAGTCACAGACGGGCACCTTGGTTCACCACGCAGGAGCACCTCCTCCGCTGACGCGGTCCCACTCCTGCATGGAGTGCGGCCAGAACGAAATACCGGCGTGCCGCAGGTCGTACGGCCGCCGGGCCAGGCCGGAGGTACGTTCCGCTCGGGGCAGAGGTCAAATCGGGTGCACACGCTCGTCATTCCATGAGTTGCAGAGTCCACTCCGCAGGACAGCTAAAACGGATCATCAGCCGCTCCAGCCACGTAACACTGAGACCAAAATGGCATCCCACTTCACCCAAAACGGGGCGGAACATCCAGTCAGGACGACCTTTCAAGTGCAGTGCAGGTTCGTCCGTTTCCACTGGGAACCGATGTGGAGACCTTGAAGAGCTGTACGTGCATGGTCGGCTTGGGCCCGCCGGGATGCTTGGCCCGTTCCGGGTCCCAGAGCCACAATCGCCCGTTGGACACCCCGAAAGTAAGCACGGGGCGCCCCTTCGGCAATGGACCGTTGTACACGGATGCGTCGCCGGATACGGGAGTTACACACATCAGCGTGCCTTTGATTCCGAAGTAGGGTTTCGGCTGCTTCCCGTTCATGGCGTCCCGGGCGGCGGCCTTTGCTGCGACGGACACCCCGGACATTCCCGTGGTCAATATCGTGAGCACGTACAGGAGCGCGACCAGCGGGACCATCACCATGGCCCAGTTCCGGGAGAAAGCTATCCAGTGGTAGTGGCGTAGCCACCCTGCGATAGCAACGAAAGTGGCTATGAAAAACAGGCAGATACCCGTCGGCTTCAAGGCGATCGCGTACTGCCAGAAGACCTCCGTAGTGCCTGCGCTCGCCGGAATGCCGAACCCACTGTTCAGGTAGCCCAATTGGAGAAAATACCCGAAGGCTGGAACGGCTACCGCGAGAGGGAGGACTATGGACGACAACACGCCCAGGAGATGGCGGCTCACCCATGAGTTCCGGAGGGCGAACCAGCAGCCCCGGACGATGAACCACCCCCCTCCGCCTAGGGCAATGGACGAGACGAGGGTATGCGCCCCGGCCGATTCCTGAGCTTCCCACATGCATCCCAGGAGGACAGGAGCACCGACCATGACTGCTCCGGCAGCCAATCGAACGATGCGGGGGCGATGTGCGTTGCTGGTGATCCACTCTCCGGCACACCACATGGCGACGAGGAGCGGCAAGGCTCCGAGTACGGTCCACCGGCCGGACGAGTGCTGGAGGAGCCCGCCATAGATCATGAGCCCCAGCATGAGGAAAACCCGGACGGCTGCACCGCCCCACTTCTGCCACCAGGTCTGGGTACTACTGCTGTCGCTCACCTTCGGGCCGATGGGCAAACGCACGTCGTGTGCTTGTAGGTCGAAATCTGGCAGTTCCGAGGTTCGGCGGGCAAGAACATCGCGTGCGGCAGCTTTGTCGGTTGAAGAGCCAGGAAGGACAATCGTCTGCTGAATATCGGCGCACCCGAAGTGCACCCACAGTGACGCCAGCTTCTTCTTCAGGGCTCGCTCGCCATCAGCCCACTTCGGCTTGCGGTAAACGTGCCAAGTCGTCGTCGGAGTGCGTTGCCGGCCTGGGGCGTTGATGACTCGGGTATCCCGGACCTCCAGCGTCAGACGGTGGGCGGCAACGGAGCGCAACTGTTCCACTGCGCCCGCCCGAGACCCTGATCGCGCTCCGTCTAGACGAACTTCGACAAGACAGGGCACAAGCCCCTGTTCTCGCTCAACTCCGTCGTCTTCTTCGCAAGACCTGAACTTCCATCCCCGGTCGGTGAACAGCCGTTTGGCGAGGGCAACTTCGCCGCGGCGATCAGAGATCTGTACGTTTACCTCGACTCGTCGATTGAATGACCCCTCGGTCACCGGCTCGTCCGCGCACTCGACTGACGCCCCCATTTCCGACGAGCGTTGCCCGCTGTCCGAGCGGGAGGTATCGGCTCTGGGGCCAAATAACGCTGTGGACAGCCAACTCATTGTCTACATCCTTACGTACGCGGTAGTTCCCGAGCAGTCAGGTCATCATGGCAGGGGGGACTGACAATGAGCGCCAGAGTCCGTTGCGAAGTGGATCTCGGTCGTGGGTGATCATGTGCTGTGGGACGTGGAGACCCGTCGAACCCCCAGCGGGTCCGGCTGGAGCCGTTACTGCCGCAGGGCATCGAGCCGGGCCGTCCACCAAGGTGCACGCGGCGACATCTGATCGACGGCATACGGCGGCGGGCCCTCATCGGTGCCCCACGGCGGAATGCGCCCGATCGCCTCGCGGAGCAGGACCCGGGCAACAGCCGCCGCTCCTACCGGTTCGTTCGGGTGGAGGGGATGAGCGGGGAGGTACCGCGGGCGCTGGTCCCGAGCCGGTTCTTCGGTGACCAGGTGGACGGAGCCGAGGCGGAACGGTCGCGGCCGGAAGCGGTGGTGCCGAGAAGTTCAGTGCGTCGCTGCCACGTCACGCCGCCGATAACGGGCGGCTGTACCCGTTCACTGTCCACTCCAGGACACGTCCGCCGAGGGGCGGCGAGACACGCACAGTCATCCGGATGAATTGGGGAGACGCGCCGCCGGTAAGCACACAGCACGAGAACGAAGCAACGGAGAACCTCCACCCAGCCGCGGGTGCATTCGTACCCCTGAAGCCACGGCCCCTCACCTGCCGCATAGCATCGAACAGCACGCACCAGCCCCCGAATGCAGGAACCCCCGCCGCAACCAGCCGACGGGGGTTTCTCCCCTTCACCTGCCGTCACCGTCCGGCCCGCTGCTCTCCCTGCCGCTGTGGGCGATCGTCACGTGACGGCGTGTGGCTGACGGCGCCGCCCCGGTGCCGGGGCGTCTTCCCCGTCTCCGTGACCGGCCGGTCGTGACGCAGGTCGTCGAAGAGCCGGGCCGACCCCCTGCCGTCCCACTTCAGTACGTTGCCCTTCGGCGTGGGGACGCCGATGCCGGACAGGGGCACGTTGATCTGTTTGCCTTGTCCGCCCGCGACGCTCTGTACGGCGAGGAAGATCCTGCTGAGATCGCGCAGGCTCATGTCCTTGTCGACGATGAGCGTGTCGAGCCCGGCCTGCACGGCTGGGCCGATCTGCGTCGGGTCGAAGAGGGTGTCGGGCTGGGCGGCCTGGTGGGCGAGGGTTGAGAGGAACTTCTGCTGGTTTTTCGACCGGCCCAGGTCGCCCTGCCTCTCCTGGTGCCGCTGGCGGACAAAGGCGAGCGCCTGCCTGCCGTTCAGGGTATGACAGCCCTTGCGCAGGTCGGCGCCCGACTTCTCGTCCTTGATGTCCCGGTCCAGGCACATCCGGACGCCGCCGATGGCGTCGACGATGTTCACGAATCCGGCGAAGCCGATCTCCGCATAGTGATCGATGCGCAGGCCGGTGTTCTTCTCGACGGTGTGTACGAGCAGTTCGGGGCCGCCGTAAGAGAAGGCGGCGTTCAGCTTGTCCCTCTCGGGCCGCTTGGTCTTGCCTGTCGAGGTGTCGAGGCGGCCGGGCAGGGTGATCCAGGAGTCGCGGGGCAGGCTGACCATGCTGGTTCCCCGGGACCCGGAGTGCAGCAGCATCATGGAGTCGGTGCGCCGGCCGCCGCCCCCGCCGGCGTGCAGGTCTTTCACGTCGTCGTCCGAGAGCCCGTCGCGGCTGTCCGAGCCCACGATGAGGTAGTTGGTCCCCTCCCCGGGCGGTGGCCGATCCCCGTACGCGCCGAGGTCGACGTCACGCTGGAGCCGGGTCTCGGCCCAGCCGTACGTGCCGCCCGCCGCGACGACCACAGCGGCCAGCAGGACGAGCACCGCCCGCCGCAGCCGCCTGCGCTTCTTCGGCTGCCGGGCGTGCGCGCGCCGGGGCCCGTAGCGCGAGCTGGGGCGCTCGGCGAACCGCTCACGCGCGGCAGCGCCTTCGGGGGCCGCGTACGGCCCCTGGCTGGCGGGCGGACCTGGATCAGCGTAAGGGTCTGGGTGAGCGTAAGGGTCTGAATCAGCGTACAGGTCTGGATCGGCATGCAGCTCCGACTCGGCGTACGGGCCCCGGCCCCCCGTAGGCTCCGGGCGCCACAGCTCGCCCGTCACCCGCACCGGCCCCGGGTGCACGGGACGACTCCCGGCGTCGCCGTGCCGGCCCTGCTCCCCTGTGGGTGCGGTACGTCCGGCCCGCTGGTCAAGCGGGTCTGTCATGGTCGGCTCCCTCGGTCATGTCCCCGGTCGGACTCGCGCCGCCGCTCACCGGTTCCCCTCCTGCCCCCTTTGTCCTCTCCCATCTGCTCCGTCCCC
Source organism: Streptomyces chrestomyceticus JCM 4735 (assembly GCF_003865135.1). Taxonomy (NCBI): domain Bacteria; kingdom Bacillati; phylum Actinomycetota; class Actinomycetes; order Kitasatosporales; family Streptomycetaceae; genus Streptomyces; species Streptomyces chrestomyceticus. Next base: position 490,220 of record NZ_BHZC01000001.1, read on the forward strand.
TCACTGCGGTGACAGGCTCGGCCGCGGGGGCAGCTCCTCCAGCGGATCGAGGGACGTCTCCGCGGACGGCGCTTCGTGCAGATACGGGTCGGCGGTTCCGGTGCGCTTCACGCTGTGCCACTTCAGGCGGGTGCCGAGCAACGCCGTGATCACGGAGTGGATGACCACCAGGTACATCAACTGCCGGTAGACGAACTGCTGGAGCGGCAGCACCCACAGCACGCGCAGCCGTTCCCGGTCGAGCCGCAGCGCGTACGCGGCGGTGATCAACTGGACGGCGAGGAACCCGGACCAGACAAGGGCGGCCTCCACGGGGTCGCGGAACAGCGCCCCGAAGAGGGCAAACAGGTCCACGACCGGCGCGCACAGCGGCAGCACGATCTGGAACAGCGTGACGTAGAGCATCACGCGACGGCCGAAGCGTCCGGCGGGGCCGATCTCCTTCGCCGAGCGACGGTGCTTCCACATCGACTGGAGGGTGCCGTAGCACCAGCGGTAGCGCTGGCGCCAGAGCTGTCGTACGGTGCTGGGCACCTCGGTCCAGGCGACCGCCGATTCCTCGTAGACAACGCGCCAGCCGGCCCGCCAGAGGGCCATCGTGAGGTCGGTGTCCTCGGCCAGGGTCTCGTCGCTGACACCGCCGATGCCGATCAGCGCGTCCCTGCGGAAGGCGCCGATCGCCCCCGGAACCGTCGGCATGCACTCCAGTACCTCGAACATCCGCCGGTCGAGGTTGAAGCCGAGGACGTACTCCAGGTGCTGCCATTTGCCCAGCAGACGGCGCCGGTTGCCGACCTTGGTGTTGCCGCTGACCGCGCCGACCGCCGGGTGGGCGAGCGGCTGGATCAGCCGGGCCAGCGCCGCGGGTTCGAAGATGGTGTCCGCGTCGACCATGACGACGATGTCGTGCCGGGCGTACGCCAGGCCGGTGTTGAGGGCGCTGGGCTTGCCGCCGTTGGGCTGCCGGATCACCGTCACCCGCGGATCGTCGATGTTCTCGGCGATGTCGGCGGTGGAGTCGGTCGAGCCGTCGTCGATCACGATGATCTGCAGGTGCGGGTGGGTGGAGGCGAGCAGCGAGTACACGGTGGAGGCGATGCCGGCCTCCTCGTTGTACGCCGGCACCAGGACCGTCACCGGGTCCTCCACCGCGCGCAGCCGTGGTGCGCCGGGCCGGTACCGGTGCAGCCTGCGTACGTGGAGCCGGGCGAACACCGCGAACAGGAGCATCCGCAGGACGCCGAGCACACCCGTGAGGGTCAGCGTCCACACCATCACGGTGAGGAAGGCGTGCCCGAGCCGCTGCGACCAGATCAGGCCCTCCCCCTTGATCTCCTCGGTGACCGGGACCTTTTCGAGGAAGGAGGAACGGCCGAGTCCGCCGCTGATGGTGGTGAACCGTTTCGCGCCGCGGTCCTCCAGCAGATCCTTGGCCTCGTGATAGCCGAGGTCGGTGTGGCTGTGCTGCGTCACCACCCCCGCCACGGCTTGCGGTCCTTGTGATCCGAGGCGACCACCAGGTACCCCTGCGCCGCCGCGCGCTTGGCGGCCGGCCACTCCGGGCCGCAGAGCGTGTCCGCGGCCGTGGTGTGCGGCAGCCTCAGCAGGGTGGTGTGGACCCCGGCCGCACCCGCGAAAGCGGTCTGGGTGAGCGGCAGTTCAAGCCGCGCGCGCAGCGGTGAGGCGACACCGAGGTCGCCGCCGCTGTAGGTGTACGAGCCGATCTCGTGCCCCTCGCGCAGGATCTGCCGCACCAGCTCCGGGCTCCGGGCCGCGTCCTTCCCGTGGACGAAGAAGGTCGCCCGCGCGTGGTGCCTGCGCAGCAGGTCGAGCAGACGCGGCGTCCACACCGGGTCGGGCTCGCCGTCGAAGGTGAGCGCGACGGTCCCGGGGGGCATGGCCGCGGTGGCGACTCCCGTCGGGCCGAACCGCAGCAGCGGCTTTCCGTCGTCCGCCTCCCGCGGGATCGGCCGGGTGCACGGCGGCTTGGTGCGCGCGGCGTCGACCTGGTGGGTCGTCCAGCCCTCGAAGACCAGGGCGACGGCGACCACCAGGAGGACCAGCAGGAGCACGAGCCAGTGTCCGCGCGGCGGCCGCCGGACAGCGGCGGCGTGCCGGCTCACTGCTTCGGGCCTCCGGCCGGCGGGGCGGATCTGCCAGCCGGAGGTTGGCGGCGGTCGTCGCGGTCCGCTTGGGCCCTGGCCGGCAGCCGGTACGCCTCGGCTCGGGCATGTGCGCCGCGACCGTACTGCGACTTACCGGTGTCCGGGCCGGAAGGCACCGGTCCGTTCACGCTCGGCGGGTGCGCGCCGACGGGCTGCCGGAGCCCGCTGATCACCATACCGACGAACAGCAGATACCCGAGGCAGGCGCAGCCCACGGCCAGCGCCACGCATTGCAGCGTCCGCGTGCGCCAGCTCGACCGGGCGATGAAGACGGGATGCCGGGGAAGGACGGCTTCGGGACGCCGCGCCGCCGGGGCCACGCGAGGCGCCGCGCCCTGATGCGGCAAGCGCTGCGTCATGTCCCACCCTGTTTGCCGCGCCGGGTACTGCTCCCCGCGCGCAGGGGGTACGGACGACAATCGCCCGTCGTGCGGTGTGCTGGCTATGTGGGGGATGCCCTGCACTGGTGCTCCTGATCTGCGGCCGCGCACGCGCGACTCTTTATGTGTGGGGGATACGGACCCGGGGGTCCGCTGTACTGCCCGTGAGACGTGGGAGCCGCATCCCGGTGCCCGGCGCGTACGGACGTTTCCCGTACGTGCGCATGCTGTGCGCCCTTCCCGGGTGGGGCCGGGAAGGGCGCGCGTACACATGTGCCCTCACAGGGCCAGGAGGACAGGGTGCAGCCCTCAGTGATCACGCAGCCCCCCGACCCTACTCGCGCACCTGGGTGGCACGGCAACAGATCATTCCGGCCTTCACCTCGCGATAAACGACATCTACCTCGTTGAAATCCCGAGCACACTCGACGTCGCGACGCGCTCCGTCCTTGCCTGATCTCCTGATCGAGAACGCGTATGGGCGAGCCCGGCCCGATTTACCGCCAGGCGCTCGCCCACTCGATGACCGATGCCCAAGGCGAGGCTCAGCGACCTCGACCGTGCCCACGATCGTCTCGCCCGCGGAGATACCGCGATCGGTCAACTCGGTGACGGCGAGTACGGGCAACTGCTCAGAGAAGGGCCGGCCCGGCCGGCGCATCATCTGTCGACGCATGATCGGCCTCAGGCTGGGTGAACTCTCGCTGTGCGGTCCTGTCCATCGTCACCGGGCCCGCCTCCGCCGTTGACAGCTACAAGCCGACGCACATCCGGACCATACGCGGACCGCCGCTCCCCCAGCGTCCGAGACAAGCGCCAACGCAGCAGGTCAGCGCCCCCTGAGTGCCGTACCACCAACAATGGAAGTTCGATCGAATACGGTCCGTTACCGAGCGCTGCAAACCGGCGGTGCGGGAATGACTGTCGGCTCGGTCCAGCCAGAACAGCAGCATCTCTCCCCAGTGACCGAGCACGATCTGGAGCTCGGGGTGACGGTCGAACGTTCCCCGCAGGATCAGCCGCAGTGCCACTGTCGCGGCGTCCATGTGCCATCCCCACCCGTAGGTGGCGAGGGCGAGATCGGTCATGGGGTCGAACCCGCGATAGGAGGCGTCACGGATGGCCGCAGAGGGCAGTTGGGGGTGGAGGAAGACCGGCTGACCGAGTTGCGACGCGACGGAGAAGAAGTCGTCGTAGGCGAGGTCGTCGAGGAACAGGTCTCCTGACCGGCAGAACACCATAACGCCTACGTGCCCTGTCCCCGCAGCTCTTTCGAGTTCGCCCGCAGTGTCCCTCGGTGACGCCATGGGCAGCGTGGCCAGCGAGCGAAAGCGGTCCGGATGCCGGGCGACGGCTGCTGCGGCCGTGTCGTTCGCAGCCCGGCTCAGCGGCAAAGCCTCCTTGGGCGGTAGCGGCTGGGTTCCCGGCGGGGTCAGGCGAGTATCGACACATCAATGCCCTGGGCATCCATGGCTGCCGTACGGCCGTCCCCCAGATCCTCCAGACGGTGCTGATTGTCGCCCGTCTCATTGAAGATCAGGCTTTCGTCGGGATGCCGGACGGCGCGAAGAGCGGGCGTCAAGTCCGGCATGACCCAGTGTGTTTCGATATCGAAGAGAGGCATGAGAGGGGGATATGGTCCTCATCTGTGCGGTCTTTCGGGCGAGGGCGACCGTTTCGCGTGAGGTGGGCGGGCGAGCGGTAGCCAGGGGTTACGAGGAGGCCGGAGAGATACGAGTGGTGGCCCACCGGTAAGTTCCCGCGGGCCGATTGACGGGGTTTACCAGGGCACGGTCCGGCCCCAACGGTCCAGATACTCCAAACCGGGCGTTCCCAGCTTGGACAGCAGGACATCCACCAACAGCGGGACGCTCTCTTCAACGGTGTACGGTGCGTCCGGCCCTCCGAGCGCGGTGCGAATCCAGCCTGGGGCGAGGAGGACGAAGCCGCGCTGCGTCTCGGACTGCCGGACCGCGAAGCTGCGCATGAACATGTTCAGCGCCGCTTTGCTTCCGCGATAGACCTCGCGGCCTGCGGTCGTGTTGTTCGTCATGCTGCCTTGACCGGACGACATCACTCCGATGAGCCCGGTGGGAGAGACGAGGTCTTCGAGCGCTTCGATGGCGCGCATGGGGCTCAGGGCATTGGTGACCATCACCTCGATGAAATCGGCTGTCGGAACCGCGCCGATCGGGGTCGGTTCGTTGTTCGTGGTGCCTGCGTTGACGAAGAGCAGGTCGAGCCGACGTTGCGCGAGGCGTTCTCGCAGGGGTGCCAGTTGTCCGGGCTCGTTGATGTCGAGGTGCTCGATGGTGAGGCGTCCGTCGGCCCGGCCCGCGAGATCGTGCAGAGGTGTGTGGGCGGTGGTGTCGCGGACCGTGCCGAGGACGTTCCAGCCCCTGTCCAGGAATTCGGCTGCCATCGCACTACCGAGTCCGCGTGAAGCCCCGATGATGAGAGCGGTCGGCGTGCTCTGACCGTTATCAGTCGATGACATCCGGCGTCATCTCCGTTCCTTACGTGGTGGGCTCTTGGTGTGTCACCGAGACCTGAAGGTGGCATCGGCGGGTGGCACTGCTGTGGCCGGTCCGCGCCGTGCGTGATCAGTGTGTCCACCGGGCTGTCGGTGGAGCGAGCCGAAGGGGCGGGTTTGTAGGGTTCCTCGTATGACAGGCGTAGCTACGTCGGAATCCCACGCCCTTCAGCCAGACGATGTGCGAATCATTCGTGCGCTGCAGATCGCTCCGCGGGCTTCCTTCTCCTCGATGGCGGTCGCGCTCGGTCTCACCGAAAGCGCCGTCAACCGCCGGTACCGCCGCCTGCGCGCCGACGGCGTCATTCGCGTCGCCGGCATGCTCAATCCGGGGGCGCTGGGACAGAGCCGGTGGCTGGTGCGGCTCCGCTGCCGTCCCGGCAGCGCCGCAGCGATCGCCGACGCGCTCGCCAAGCGCGACGATGTCAATTGGGTCGCCCTGAGTGCGGCAGGTTGCGAAATCACCTGCGCGACCCAGTCACGGACGCGCGAACAGCGCGAGAATCTGCTCGGCCAACGGCTTCCGCGCACTGCGGCGGTGCTCGACATCAACGCCTTCGCGATGTTGCGTCAGTTCGTAGGGGGCCGCGGCCACTACTGGACCGCCCTGCACGGCGTGTTGACCCCGGAGCAGGAAGCCATGCTCGGGAGCGACGGCTCCCCTTTCGCCGAAGTCCCCGTGGTCACTCGCGATCCCGCGCACCTCACCGATGAGGACGAGCGGATTCTCGACGCCCTTGCCGCAGACGGCCGCGCCAGCTTCGTCGACCTCGCCGCAGCGGCGGACTCCACCCCGGGACGAGTGTCACGCCGTCTCGACGCCTTGCTCCGGCGCCGCGTCGTCCACATCGACGTCGAGATCGCCGCGGCCGCTCTGGGATATCACGCCAGAGCGAACCTGTGGCTGCGCGTGCATCCGTCGGCGGTGAAGACGGTCGGACGCATGCTCGCGGAGGAACCCGAGATCGCCTTCGCCGCGGCCGTCTCCGGGCCCTACAACGTGCACGCCGTCGCGCACTGCCGGGATCTCGACGAGCTGTTCGAGTTCACGTCCGATCGCATCGGCTCCATGGCAGGCCTGCAGAGCATGGAGGTCTCGCCTGTACTCCAGCACATCAAGCAGGCCGGCACGCTGCTGTCCGGCGATCGCCTCATCGATCCGTCGCGCAGGAGGGCGTGATGCGTCGTCCCTGTTCCGGCGCGCCTCCGACTCGACGCAGGGGCTGGCCGCACCCCGGAGACCCGGAGCCAGGCACAGGCTCCGTTCGTACCGTTCCGCGCCGCCTGATGCCAAGGAGCCGGTGTGCGCTCACCTCCTCGCTGGGCCGACGAACGCCCCGTCCGGCAGACAGACCAGCGGCATTCGTCGCTGCGGTGATGGGCCGGTCAGGTGAGGCATGATCGATGGATGAGACGGCATCTGGGACTGGTGACCGTGGTGGTGCGCGACTACGACGCGGCCATCGCGTTCTACGTGGAGGTGCTCGGCTTTGAGCTGCGCGAGGACACCTGGCTCGGCGAGGGGAAGCGCTGGGTGGTGGTCGCCCCGCCCGGAGCGGAGACGGCGGTGCTGCTCGCGCGTGCCGTCACCCCGGAGCAGGAAGGCCGGGTCGGGGACCAGACCGGTGGCCGGGTCGGCATGTTCCTGTACACCGATGACTTCGATGGTGACTACGAACGTCTGCGTGTGGCCGGGGCCTGGTTCGAAGAACCCCCTCGCCGCGAGCCCTACGGCACCGTGGCCGTCTTCCAAGATCTGTACGGGAATCGCTGGGACCTGCTCCAGCCTCAGGACAACGACGCCTGCGTGGTCATCTCCGGCCAGACCTGATCGCCCGCCGCCAGCCCCTGACGTGAACTCACGCCCACTGAAACTCTGCGAGCATGCATTCAGGCTGCCTGACTTCGCCGCATCCTCATGGCGATTGCCTGCTCGGCGAGACGCCCCGGGCGAGGGCCGCGGAGAGCGTGGGGCGGGCATCGTCCACGTACTGGAGGAGGCTGTGGCACAGCACCACGTTGAATTCCCCGGTGGCAAGGCCGACGGGCAGCGCATGCACATCGGCCCGGACGCAGGTGATCAGCTCCGTCAGGCCGCTCGCCTCGGCCCGCTCAACCGCCGCGGCGAGCATCGCGGGCGCGTAGTCGACGGTCGTGACGCGGTGCCCGCGAGCGGCCAGGCGTACGGCATCGCCGCCGTCCCCGCCCGGCAGGCCCTCAAGGTGGCGGCCCAGGTTCGCTTCAGCCAGCGCGTAGCGCAGACGACCCCCGGGTGCCTCCTGCCACTCCCGCCAGGCAGACATCGCCGTGTTGAACTTCTCCGCAGACTCACACATCCAGTGACGACAGCGGTCAGCAGTACGCGCGGCATGTACGACGACTTCGAGAGCGTCAGCCATCCGCGGCAACCATGCTCAGCACGGCTGGCGGCCGGACGGTGCACGTCGCCAAGGGCCGATGGGCGACGACTACATCAGACTTCAGCCGCCGAAAATCGGCCCCACATACCTATGAGGGCCACCGGAGCCGCTCGGTCTCAGGTCATTGCGGCGCCCCGGGCGGTGCGGGGCATCTGACTCGTCCGGCCGCCTGGGGCGCTCCACTCAAGCGCCTCCGTCCTGCAGTGACGCCTGAGGGGCTGACGTCCGAGAATCTGCGTGGACGCACTCGGCTGATCGGCCCGCTATGGGGCCACCGTGCGGAAGAGGGCCAGAAGGGCCTGGGCCGGCGGAGTATCCGCGTCGAAGAACTGCGTGGCCAGCGCGGGCGGCACGGTCTTACCGTGCATGCGAACCTGATGGCACCTGAAGCAGAACGTTGCCTCGAACAGCGCCAGGTCGAGAGATTCCTCGTACGCCCGAATACTCCAGCCTGGCCAGAAGCCACAGCGGTGCTGTTCGCTGCCGGGCAGGCCCTCGATCAAAGCCAGGGCTTCGATGGCCTCGCTCCCGGCCCAGTGGGCAACCGTCCTTCCCGGGTACGGGACGCCCCGCTCGGCCGGGACGGCGGAAATCCTTACGACCTCGATCAGTACGGTGGCGGCAACGGCTTCGGCGGGGAGCTGCATGTGCGCAGTCTGCCCACCGGAGTAGCAACTGGCCAAAGCAGTTGAGGGGCTATCTGCGACGCGTAAGTCCACAGCGGCAGGGATTCAGCGTGCCAACGCACGCCCTAACGAGCCGCACAGCCGCTGAAGAGCCAGCACAAGTGCTCAATCCTGTGGTCGAGCAGGCGATCACCGCTCGGCCCCCTCGCCTCACTCCCCCAACAGGTCGACACCACCAGCGCCGACTCGTCCTCCATCTGACTGCCTCACGGCCAGTGGGAAGAGTTCAAGGGCGGCAGCTCGGTAGCAAGCGTCGGCATCCTTCGTGAAGGCGGCGAAGGCGGACAGGCCGTCCTTCGCTTGCAGCAGCACCTCTTTGGCCTTGGGAAACTGTGTGCCGAGCATGTCGGCGACGTGGGCGAGCGGGACGCGAGCGTCGGTCGGACCGCCTTGCCGTCTGGCTCGCCCGAGGTCGGTGCCGTCCTGGCCGGCCTTCGCATTGCAGGCGGGCAGCACGACGATCACGACACGATCCGCGTTTCAGACACGGGTCCGGCCGCGCGTACTTCGGCGAGCGCTTGCCGTGCCAGTGGGCCGAAGTCCTCTTTGTTGCCGGTGCCGATCCACTGATCGAAGGCGATCTCCCAGGCCAGCGCGCCCAGTTTCGCGGCGACGCGCGCGGTCAGGATCGGGACTCCGCGGCGGTTGAGAGCCTCGATCATCGCGGCGGTGAGGTCGATCCTCTTCAGGGCTTCACGTTCCCGCAGTTCCGTATGGGCGTTCAGCACGGCCTGGCGCCGGCGGCTGAACTCGCGGCGGTCGGCGGTGAAGAACGTCCGGCCGAGTGCGTCGAGGGCGTCCGCCACCGTGTCGAGCGGTCCGGCCGCCGGCGGCGCCGAGTCGATCCCCTCTACGAGCAGGGCGGCCACCGTGCCTCGGCCGAAGAGCACCTCGCGCTTGTCCGGGAAGTGCCGGAAGAACGTGCTCTTGGTGAGCCCCGCGCGCTCCGCGATCTCGATCACGGTGGTGTTCTCGTAGCCGTTCTCCTCGAAGAGGTCGAGGGCGGCGGCGGCGAGTCGGCCTGGTGCGTCGGGTTGCCAGCGAGTCATGGGAGCAGTGTACGGGACTTGGTCCCATCACTGGTGTATGGTCGATGAGACCAAGTCCCATCACTGGCCAGGAGAGGTCACCGATGAGCAGAGCTGTCCGTTACCGGCGCTTCGGCGGTCCCGAAGTACTCGAACTGCAGGAGATACCCGAGCCGCACGCCGCGCCGGACGAGGTGCGCGTCCGGGTCACGGCCGCCGGGCTGAATCCGATGGACTGGCAGATCGCCCCACAGCCCGACATGGCGGCGCAGTTCGGCATCACCTTGCCGGCCGGGTTCGGCAGCGACTTCGCCGGAGTGGTGGACGAGGTGGGCGCCGAAGCCACGGGTTTCGTGATCGGCGACCGGGTGTTCGGGGGCGCGATCGGCCGGTCCGTCGCCGATTTCGTGCTGGTCAAGACGTCTACTGCCACACTGTGGCGCACCCCGGAGGGCATCGGCGACCAGGTGGCGGGCACGCTTCCGGTGTCCGGCCTGACGGCCTGCGCCGCGCTCGCCGCGATCGGGCTCCGCGCCGGGGACACCGTCCTGATCGGCGGGGCGGCGGGTGGCGTGGGCATCTTCGCCGTGCAGTTGGCGAAGCTGGCGGGCGCCCGGGTGCTCGGCACCGCCTCCGAGGGCACGTTCGACTTCCTGCGCGGGCTCGGCGCCGAACCCGTGACGTACGGCCCCGGCCTGGCGGACCGGGTGCGGGCCCTGGCGCCCGAGGGGATCACCGCCGCGACCGACCTGTTCGCAAGGGAGGCGGCCGAGACCGCGCTCAAGCTCGGCGTGGCACCCGAGCGGATCTCCGTCGTGGCCGACGGCCCCGCCCCGCCGCCCGGGGTGCGCAAGACGGGTGCCCTCGACGCGGAGCGAGGCGCCCTGGAACGGATCGCCGAAGCGGTCCATCGCGGGGAGATCACGGTGCCGATCGCGGCGGCCTACCCGGTCGAGCGGATCCGCGAAGCCGTGACGACACAGGCCCAGAGGCATGTGCACGGCAAGATCGTGATCACACTGTAGACCGGCACCGGTACGGGCAGCGGGCCACACGGCGTGATGGCCGGGCGCGCGGGTGTCCCAGTCGAAAGCGTGTCCCTCGGCGCTGTGATCGGCGAACGTGCCCAGACCGTCGTCTGGGTCGAGGACACAGTCCAGCGCATGCACCAACACGAGGGAGGGCATGGTGCCGTACAGCCGGGTGACGTCGTGCCAGGCGGTCTCCAGCGACAGGGTCAGATGCGGTGAAGGGTGATGGTGGTCCAGGCACCGAGGTGGACGCGGTCGCCGTCCACGAGGGGAAGGGGCGTGTGGGGGGCGATGGGATCAGGTGCCATGTTCACGGTGGTGCCGTTGAGAGAACCCAAGTCAACGACCGTCCAGCTACCGTCTGGCTGCTCCTCCAGCACGGCGTGCCGGAGGGAGACGCCAGGGTCTTGAGGCACCGCGAGGTCGATCTCTGGGCGGGCACCCCGGTGCACACCGCGGCCGATCTGCAGCAGTCCCCGACCCGTGATCGGGATACGGCGCTCGGGACAGTACGGCGGGAAGCTCAAGGAGCCCTGGGCACCGTCGGTGCTGTCGGCCGTCATCTGTGCGAAGTACTCACGGTCGGCGTTGACCAGCGCCACCCAGCGGGTGGCTGCGAGGATCTCCCAACTCCGCCGCTCACGGTTCCAGATCACCTCAGCGGGGCTTTCCCCGGTCTGCCGGGCCCGCAGGTCCAAACCGGCCAAGGCGCGCAGGGCTTCGTCCGTGGCCTCGATGTGGATGCGCAAGGTGAGGTCTGCCTGCGGATCGCTGATGACGACCTCGTCGTCCGCACGGTGCCTGCGGGCGATCTTGCGCAGCAGCTCACGGGCTCCTTCGTACGCGTCCTGGGCCGCCCGCGATGCGAGGGCTTGGACGAACGGGACGACCGCCATGGTCACCGCGACCGTGGCGGCCGTCTCGGCCAGCCGGAAGACGGCGGAGGGGGAGGGCAACGGGTGGCCCCCGGCCGCGCCTTGAGCGCCGTCGGCACAGCCGCACTCCTCGCAGAATCGGCCGGTCACCGGGGTGCGGCACTCCGGGCAGGTCCACAAGCGCTCAGTCACCTCCGGCTTGGGCCGGTCTCCGGGCCCGGGGCGGCTGCTCCCGGCCGCCTCGGGCCGCGCCATGGGTGATCCACAGACGTCGCACCAGTCGTCCGCCCGCGAGTCATGCCCCATTGGGCAGGTCGGCATCGGTACCCCCGCTTGCTGTGTGTCTGAGCCGGTGGTGGGCGGGACCAGGTTCATGGCCGCCCTGGTTCAAGGGCTCCTGGCTGTGCCCGTGTGCCACACGGTAGTTGGCGTGTTGCGAGTACGCCATGGATGGCTGCGGCGGTTCGTCCGGCACTACCGAGGCGTCCCGGGCAGGCGCACCGTCTGGTGGCTGCCCAGTCGCAGGGGGTGGGAGCGATAGGTCTGGGGGGGGGTGCGCTCGCTGGTCAGGGCCCAGCCGTCGAGGGGTCGGCCGCGCGGCGGCTGGTGTCCTTCACGGAGGCCCAATCGGCGTTCAGGGGCCGTCGGCCCGACGTGAGCCGTCGCCGTGTGCGTCCGGCCGTACTCCTGCCCACGCGGCGGGTACGGCCATCAGCCCGGCGACGGCCGACCACCACCACAGGGAGCGGCCGAGCAGATCCCAGCCGGCGACCGCGAGAACCGGGCCCACGGTGGATCCGAGACCGTACACCGCACTCGCCGCGCCCAGGTAGCGGCCCCGCAGGTCCGGTGGGCCCGCCCTGGCCGGGTAGGCCAGGAACAGGGTGGGAGCCGACACGGCTTCGCCGAAGGACCATGTCAGGGTCGCGGCCACCAGTCCGGCGATGCCCCAGGCCGGTCCGTACAGCGTCATCCCGAGGCAGGTCAGTGCCGTTCCCGCGGCGGTCACCGGACGTACGCGGCACCGCTGGGTGAAGCGTGTGACGGGGAGTTCGAAGGCGACGACGGTGAGCCCGTTGACCGTGATGAGCGCCGCGTAGACCGTGGTGGACAGGTCCTGGTCGCGTACGGCGAGCGGCAGGGCGGACAGGTACTGGACGTAGACCAGGGTGCTGATCAGCATGGCGAGGAGCAGGAGCAGGTAGCGGCGGTCGGCGAGGAGCGGGCGGTAGCCGCGTCCGCGCGGGCCCGGGCGGGCGCGGGCCACTGGTGCCTGGTGTCTTCGCCTGGGCACGCACCGTGCGACGACGGTCGCGTAGACCAGGCCGACGGTCGCCTCCGTGAAGAACAGGAGGTCGTACGACACGGCGATGAGTGCCGCGCCCAGCAGCGGGGCCGCCGCGGCGCCGAGGTTGATCGCCAAGCGGTACATCGCGAAGATCATGACGTGCCGGTCGGCCGGCACCATCCGGCTCAGCAGGTCGGCCGCGGCCGGACGGTAAGCCTGCCCGGCGGCTGCCTGAAGGGCGAGGACGAGCAGCAGCACAGTGAAGTTCCTGGTGTACGGGACAGCGGGCAGCAGCACCGACGACACCACCATGGACCCGACGATGGTGGCGTGCCCGCCGACGTGGTCGCACAGCCGGCCGCCCGCGAGGACTCCGACCACCGAGCCCGTGCCGTACGCGGCGAGCGTCAGACTCGCCTGCGCCGCGGAGAACCCCAGGCCGGTCAGGTAGAGGACGATGAACACCTGGACGAACCCGCCGAGCCGGTTGACGAACATGCCGCCGATCAGGGCGCGCGCCGCGGGCGGAGCCTCGCGCCAGGTCCTCGTGATCCCGGCGCGCGAAGGACCGGGGTCACGGCGGCCCGGCCCGGGGTGCGGCCGGGGCCGGTCAGTCATGGGCGGGGGCCGCGCCCGCCAAGGCTTGTTCGAGGCCGTTGAGGACCGCGTAGGAATCGCGCAGCAGTACCTGGGGGGTTGGCGCCGTGAGCAGGAGGACACCTGCCAGGTTCAGGGAACCGTGGCCGGTTCGGTAGTGGTGCATGAGGGTCCCGGACGGGACGGTGAAATCGGGTGCCACCCGGATCCCGCTGCCCGGGGACAGCAGACGGTCCCAGTCCACCGCCTCGGGAACGAAGACCGGCCGGGTCGTCCACGGCCGGCCCCGGGAGTCGGTCGCGAGGACGTTGACCGAGCCCGCCGCGCAGCGTCCGGGGCCGGTCAGCAGGCCGTCCGGCAGTCCCGGGTCCTGCCCGAGGTGCGCCCGGGTGAGCGCACCGACCAGGTCCACCCCGTGAATGGCCTCGATCTGCTGGGTGAGCAGCAGACCGCCGAACCGGGCCGCGGTCTCCAGCAGGCACAGGCGGCGGTCCGCCATCAGCTTGATCTCGGTGTGGGTGCCGCAGGTCCCCAGGCCGAGGGCGTCGACCGCCCGCCGCGACAGGTCGGACACCGTGTGCTGCAGCGCCTCGGGCAGCACGCAGGGGGCCATGTTCCCCAGTTCGGTGAAGTCCGGCACGGTGGGCAGCCTCCCGGTGACGCACACGGGGTGGTAGACGCCGTCGACGACCATTCCCTCGACGCTCAGGTAGTCGCCGTAGCCGGAGCCGTCGTACCAGGACTCGGTGGTGGCCGGGATGAGTTCTTCCACGATGAGTTCGTGGTGGGCCTCACCGGCCTTGAGCTCGCTCATGCCGCGGGCCGTCGCCGCCGTCAGCGCCCCGGTCGTGTGGCTCCAGGCGTCGGCCAGTTGAGCCCTCCGTTCCAGTACGACCTGGCCGATCGACCCGGCGCCCCACGCCGACTTGAGCAGGACGGGCGGGTGCAGTTCGGCCCAGGCCCGTTCCAGGTCGGTGAGCGAGTCGACGGGGCGGAAGCGGGGTACGGGCAGGCCCGCGTCCGCCCAGGCGCGCCGCATGAGGCGCTTGCTGCGTGCCTTGGCCGCACCCGGGCCGGGGCCGCGCAGGCCGAGCCGCTCGGCGGCCTCGGCGACGGCGAGCAGCGCGAACTCGGAGAAGGTCAGCACCGCGTCGGCCGCGGTACGGCGGGCCAGAGCGACGATCGTGTCGCTCAGGCCACCCGGTTCCGGGCGGGCGGCGGTGAGGTCGGTGACCGAGGTGCAGCACCGGGTCGCCAGGGCGACCGCCGGGAGCGGCAGCGGGTCGAGGAGCAGCAGGTGGAGGCGGTCCGCGGTGGCCGCGACCTTCGGTATGGCGTCGCTCGGTGGCGGCCCGCCCCGGGCGTACACCAGCAGCACCGTTGAGTCCCCCATGGGGTCGTCCCTTTCTCGTCGGGCTTACTCGTCAGGTGCCGGGACCGGTCAGTGGGCCCGGGGCGCCCGAGAAGGCGAAGTAGCCGTGGGGGGCGAAGTCCCAGCCGGGCCGCTTGTGACGGCTTCGGGGCAGCGGATAGCCCTGTTCCAGGTACAGCTCCAGGAGGTACGCGGCGTCCGGCTGGTCCAGCCCGATCCGGCGCCGCAGCTCCGGGTACCGGCCGGGCGCCCGGCCGGGCCACTGCTCCTTGACGTGTTCCAGCAACTGACAGAGCAGGCCGGTGCCTTCGGGCATGCGGATCTTGGGGCGCCGGGCCAGGTACGGCGGGAGAAGGCCGGCCATGGCTTCCCGCAGGATCCATTTCTCGGTGCCGTCGCGGTACTTGACGTCCATCGGCAGCCGCCAGGCGAAATCGGCGAGGTCGCGGTCGAGGAAGGGCACCCGGGCCTCGACGGTGCGGCGCATGGACACCCGGTCGACCCGCTGCAGATCGGTACGGTGCAGGTTCCCGACCCGGTACCGCATGAGCTCCACCGGGTCGGGGTGCTCCCGGAAGAGGTCGTAACCGGCCAGCAGTTCGTCGCTGCCGTCGCCCACCAGGGCGACCTTGAGGCCGAGTTCGGCGGCGGCCTCGAAGGCGGGGGCCATGACGGAGGCGTCCATGATGTCGACCGTTTCGAACGTCTCGGTCTCCCGGACCCGCTCGGACAGATCGCGCACCAGGCCGTCGAGGGTCAGGTGCCGTACCACGTGGCGGACTCCGAGGTCCGCGCAGGACCTGATGGCGAACGCGAGATCGGAGGAGCCGGGGAAGCCGACCGAGATGGCGGTGACGTCGGGGTGGTGGCGTGCCGCCAGCGCCAGCACGGAGGCGCTGTCCAGACCGCCGCTGTAGATGACGCCGATCGGCAGATCCGTGTTCACCCGTTTACGGACGGCCTCGTCCAGCAGGTGCCCGAAGTCCGCGACCAGCGTGCTGTCCGATCCGGTCGGTGGCTGTTCGGGCTCCTCGTGGTAGCGGACCGTGGTGCTGCCGTCCGTCCAGTGGCCGGCCGGGAAGACCTCGGGTGTCAGCCCGAAGGGGAGAAAGCACTTCATCTCCGACGCGAAGTACTCCGCGTCACCGTCCGTGGCCCGGTAGAGCGGCTTGACCCCGAACCGGTCACGGGCCGCGAGGAAGGTCCGCCGGGCGACGTCGTACACCACGAAGGCGAACATGCCGTCCAGACGTGCGGGCAGATCGCGGCCCCACTCCCGGTATCCGTGCAGCAGGATCTCGGTGTCCGAGCCGGTGCGGACGGTGTGACCGAGGCGGCGCAGTTCGCGTCGCAGGGCGGCGTGGTTGTAGATCTCCCCGTTGAACGTGACCCACAGGCTGCCGGTGCTGTCGGACATCGGCTGGACCGCCGACTCCCGGTCCACGATGGCCAGCCGGTTGCAGCCCAGGGCCGCTCCCGGCAGCCCGCGGACCCCGCCCGAGTTCTCCGGGTCGCCGCGGTGCGCGATCTCCGCAAGCATTTTCTCGATACGTGCGACGGGCACGTCACCCGGCGCACGTGACCGTAATTCCGCGGCAATTCCACACATCTCCCCAGCCCCCCTTGTTCGCTGCCTTCACTCTTCCCGTGTTTCCCGCGTGCGACCGACGGGTTACTTCTCGCCCACTCCGACGAGCGCGACGCGAGGAATCTCCGCGATCCACTGCCCGCCCACGCGTTGCACGGCGGGGCTTCGCAGCCACGCGTCGCCGTGGTCGGCGCCACCGTCCTCGGGACCGAAGCGGAAACACTCCTCGCACAATTGCCAGACCCGCGCGCGTACCGATTCCCGTGTCTCATCGCACCGGTCGAGGCCGCGCAGGCCGTACATGTCGCGCAGGTAGTCGGCGAGCTGCCCGACGGCGTCCTCGCGGGTGGCCGCCCGCATGACGAAGGGGTCGTAGACGCGGTGGACGCGAATGCCGCGGAGTCCGGCCGCGCCGAGGCCCCGTCGCAGTTCCCCGGCCGTGAAGTGCCGGTACGGGTGGCCGGCCACGGAGTGCCGGTGGACGGCTTCGGAGAACCAGCGCGCCGACGGCGAGCCCTCTTCGAAGTCGTGGACGACGAACCGCCCGCCCGGCCGTAGCACCCGCGCGGCCTCCAGGAACACCGTGGTGCGGTCGTCCGGCGGCACGTGGTGGCTTCCGTAGGCCAGGATGACGGCGTCCATGGTGGCGGCCCGCATGAACAGGAACCGGGCGTCCTGCCGGATCGCGGGCAGGCCCGCGGTCAGCGCCGCGGTCACCATCGTGCGCGCGATGTCGCTGCTGATCACGCCGTCGCGCACCTGCGGTGCCAGCACCCGCAGGGCACGGGTGAGCAGCCCGTCGCCCGCGAGCAGGTCCAGCGCGCGCCAGGTGGGAGACAGGTCCCTCAGGTCCTGCACCCCACCGGCCAGTTCGAAAAGCTTACGGATTCCCGTCATCCGTACGGCGATGTGCTGCTGAGCCCGGCGATAGGAATCTCCACGGCCGTTCCGCCGGTCGTCGGTCTCGAACTCGTTGAAAACCTGGGCGAGTGCCTTCAGGGCCTGCTGGGCGCCGTCCCGGCCGAAGTCGAGTTCCGCGTAAAGCTGTGGGTACTGCTCGCGGACCACGTCGAGATAGACGCCCACGTCGATTCCGTCCAGGTATGCGGAGTCACGTAATGCACGCAACAGAGGTCGCACTTTCATGCCGGTCCCCCCTACCTTGAGGCGCACAGAGCGGAATGATCCGACGCCCTCCGACGGCTGCGGCTCAGAGGACGCAGTCGGAAGTCTGATAAGCCTGGCGCTCCCCGGTCACCTTCTGTTCCGCTCACCGGAACCCGGTCGCGGCCGTGCAGCGGCACCGCCGCACGACGCCAGCCGACGCGGACCGGTCCGCCGGTCGCCGAACCGCACCTGCTCCAGCGATCCGGCCGCACAGCGGGCTAAGCTGCACCCGCCATCAGCCCCGTCCCAGGAGCGCGCACCATGACCGACTTCGGCACCGCCGAGAAGCGCCCGTACCCCGATGCTCTACGGCCGGACGAAGCGCCCGCACCGCACGCTCTGCTCGCGCCCGTGACCGGACTGCTGGGCACCTGGAGCGGCCGGGGGCGCGGTGGATACCCGACGCTGGCCGAGGAGTTCACGTACGCGCAGGAGGTGACCTTCAGCCACGACGGGCGTCCCTTCCTCCGGTACGAGGCGTGCGCCTGGCTGCTGGATGAGCAGGGTGCCCCGCTGCGGCCCGCGGCCCGGGAGAGCGGCTGGTGGCGGCTGCAGCCCGAGGGGCGGGTGGAAGCTGTGATCACACAGCCCACCGGCATCGTGGAGATCTCGGTCGGCTGCGCCGTCGACGGCAGCGTCGACCTCACCACCCAGGAGGTGGCCCTCTCCCCCACGGCCAAGGAGGTCACCGCGACCGGCCGCCGTTACACCCTGACTGCCGGGCACACGCTCGACTTCGTGCATGACCTGGCGGCGGTCGGCCAGCCGCTGCAACACCACCTCTCGGCACGGCTGTTGCGGCACCCGGGCAGTGCGTAGCGGGCGTCAGTCCGCCAGGAGGAACTGACCGGCAGGGCCGGTTCGGGCGTCCGTGTCCGGGGCGGCAGGCGCGGGCGACAGGTCCGCCGCGCCTCCCGGGGGCCGGCCCAGCAGGATCCGCCGATGCAGTTCCCGCAGACCGTGACCGGGTTCGGCGCCGAGCTCCTCCACGAGGCGGTGCCTGAGTTGCGCGTAACAGCGCAGCGCCTCCGCGCCGTCTCCCGCCACGTACAGGGCGTACATGAGGGCCTCGGCGACCGGTTCCGTCGTGGGGTGCTCGTCCAGCAGATCCCTCAGTTGGTGTGCCACGGCGGCCGGGTCGCCGCCGTGCACCTCGATGTCCGCCAGGCGCACAGCGGCATCCACCCGCCGACGCCGCCATGCCTCGCGCACCCGGGACGACCACCCTCCGCGCAGACCGGCGAGGGGCTCGCCGCGCCACAGGGCGAGGGATTCTCGGAGCAGCGCGGCCCGCCGGTCCTGAGGCTGTCCGCTCACGCGGGCCAGCGCCACCAGCCGGAGGAACTTTCGCAGGTCGACCGCATCAGGGTCGAGGTCCAACTGGTAGCCGCCGCACCGGCGCAGTACCGGCAGCCGTCCCCGGCCGCCGGTGCCGGGCTCATCGCCCAGGCGCCGGATGCGGCATATGTGGGCGTACAGCGCGCGGCGCGCCCCTTCCGGGGGATCCGCGCCCCATACCCGCTCGATCAGCACCTCGACGGGCACCGGCCGGCCGGCATCGACAGCCAGTGCGGCCAGCACGGCCCGACGTTGAGGCGGCCCCGCATCCACCGGACGCCCCCGCAGCACGACTTCCACCGGCCCCGACAGACACAGCCGCACCACCATGTCCAGCCCCCGTTCACCTCGCCTCCACGGTCCTCGCACCGTCGCCTCAGGGCGACAAGTTTTCGGCAAACTCTCAACCAATAACCGGCCGTCAGTCTGAATCCGGACATGCCGGGCCCCCGGAGGCGGCGGGCACCGGCCGGCAACCGATGCGGGGTTCGGTGCGCCCGGGAACTCCACCGGCAGATGGAGGTTGACACGTGTACGGATCCAACACGGCGACGACGGCCCGATGGGACGGCTCACTGCCGGCGCCCTCGACAGCCGGAGCGCCGCGGCGTGGCGTACTGACGGGCGCCTTCGCACTGCTGTCCGCCCTGCAGCGGGCCGAGGACGCGGGTCTCACCGCCCTGGCGTCCGCCTGCGGCCTGCCCAAGACGACTGCGTACCGGCTCCTGGAGCAGTTGAGCGACCTCGGCGCCGTCGAGAACCGGCAGGGCCGGTACCGCATCGGTCCGCATCTGTTCCGTCTCGGCCACGGCTGGCAGCCGTGCCCCGAGCTGCGGCCCGCCGCACGGCGGCCGTCGCGACGGCTGGCGTCCGTCACCGGGACGACGGTGGGACTCGCCGTCCTGTACCAGGGGCAGACGATGACCCTGGACTGGACGACAGCGCTGGACGTGACGCCCCCGCCGGTGAACGACCGGTCGGTCTGGCCGTGGTACACGGCGGCCGGGAAGGTCCTGGTCGCCCTGTCCGGTCCCGAACTGCCCCTCGGTCCGTTGCCGGGCACCTGGCCGGGCGAGGCCGCCGCCATCCGGGAGCGCGGTACCGCCTTCGACCGGGAAGAGGTGCTGGAAGGCGTGTGCTGCACCGCCGTACCGGTGCCGGCCCGCAGCGGTCCCCCGGTGGCGGCGCTGTGCGTGCTGACCGATCCGGAACACCGTCTGGACCGCCTCGCCGAAGCCGCCCGGCGGACCGCGGCCGCCATCGGCGCGGCGCTCGGCCACCGGAGGTAGGCCCCGCCCCGCACTCCCGGGGTGCCGTATCGCGTCCCCGGTTCCCGGCAGGCGTCCCGGCCCGCTGCCCCGCCCCCCCCGGTTCCGCTCAGCGGCACAGCGGGCGACAGGGCGCCACCCGGTCGGCAGACTGTCCGTGCCGGCCCGGGGCGTCCTCGTACCGCGCAGGCGCACCGCGCTCCGACGGTCTGCTGGGAGAGCCTCATGAAGTCGTCCGCGACGCGCCCCGGGACCGACGGGCTCGCCCGCCCTCCCCGCGATGCCGTGGGCCGGACCTGCTCCAGCGGACCCCTGGACCTCTTGACCGCTGAGTTCGACGGCGTTCACGACGTGTGGCGCTCGGCCTCGGGGAGGGTGTACGTGGCCAACCCGGAGGCGGCCCGGGCGGTGCTGGGCAACCGGCCGGCCATCGTGGCCGAGACATCCGACTTCTACCGGACCCGGCACGGCGTCTTCGGGCCACGGGCCGCACAGACGGAGATCGGCCGTGCGGCCCGCGCCCTGCTGCTCCACCACCTCGACGCCCGGCGGTCACAGTTGCCCCGGCTGATCCATGAGCGCCTCGCGCCCAGCAGTTCCTGGCCGGACGCGGGGAACCTGCTCGTCCACGAGCACCTGGCGGACGTCCTGCTGCACCCGGACGCGCCGGTTTCCCTGCGTACGACGGTCGGCAAGATCGTCACCCGCGCTGTGCTGGCGGGTGCTCGCAGGCGCCACGCGCCGCCGTCCAGGCTCCTCTTCCGCCACCGCGTGTACGCCGCGCTGCGGGCCGAGATACGCGCCCGGCAGCACCTGCGACAGCGTTACGGTGGCCCCGCCGGCCCCCGCGACCTGCTCGATGTCGTGGTGGACGGCTGCGGCCCCGCGACGGCCTCCGACGATCTCGCCGAGGTCTACCTGTCCTTCCTGTTCGCCGCGGTGGGCTCCATCGGCTTCGCCCTCGGATGGTCGGTCCACCTTCTCGGCACCCAACCCGGCTGCCCCGCGGCGACACCGGACCGGATCGTGCGCGAGGCCCTGCGCCTGTGGCCGGTGGCCTGGCTGTTCGCCCGTACGCCGCTGAGGGTCCTGGAGCTCGGCGGGACGACGGTGACACCCGAGGACCAGCTCGCCGTGTGCACCTACCTGGTGCACCGGCATCCCGCCTACTGGGAGCGGCCCGACGAGTTCGTCCCGCAGCGCTGGGCGGCACCCGTCTCCCGAGCCGCCTACCTCCCCTTCGGGCACGGGCCGCACACCTGCGCCGGAGCGACCGTCACCCTGCGGCTCCTTGAGGACATCGTCGGCCTCCTCCTCCATGACTGGCGACTGTCGGTCATTCACGATGACGGCAGTCCTCAGACGGGCCCGGCGCTGGCTCCACCGCGCTTCACCGCGGTGCTGAGCCCACGTGCCGACAGCACCGGAAGGAGGTGAATCCCCATG
The DNA here is from genome assembly GCF_003865135.1 of Streptomyces chrestomyceticus JCM 4735. NCBI lineage: Bacteria > Bacillati > Actinomycetota > Actinomycetes > Kitasatosporales > Streptomycetaceae > Streptomyces > Streptomyces chrestomyceticus. The sequence goes on from NZ_BHZC01000001.1 coordinate 511,402, forward strand.
CGTGCGTTGTACCGCCAAGTGAAATCGGCTCTCAACATCCGACGCCAGTACGAATACTTCTGGTACCTCTACCACCACATCTGACCGGTTCGGCGCGGGGACCCACGCCCGACCGGCTCCCCGCGCCGCGTGAGGGGAAGGCTCGCGATGACCACGCCCCAGCACCCCGACGACTTCCTGCGTCTCCTGCGGATGCGCAGCGCGGCCGAGGACGGGATCTTCCGGGTCGACGAGGAACGGCTCGCCGTGTTCGATCCGGAAGCCGCCCGCCGGGTCAGCGCCGCGAACTGGCACCGGTTCGTCATGCACGACCGTCTGGTCGACATGGTGCGGCGGCGCCGGAGTCCCGAGGTGCGGTGGAGCCAGGTACGGTCCGCCTGGCTGACCCAACTGCACACCATGGCCACACCGGAACACCACGGCCGGCTGATCGAGCGCATGACCCAGATCATGGACGCGCGGCTCGGCCGGGACGTGGACCTCACCATGCTCAGCCAGGACGTCGCCGTGCGGTCGCTGCTGCCGCTCGCGCTGTCGGGCCTCACCCCCGGCGAGGCGGATCTCGTCCGCCGGGACCTGGAGATGAAGCTGCTGCGGCTGGTCTCCCCCGACCCGGGCAGCGCCTGGCACCATCTGCGGTTCGTCGTGGTCCAGGTACGGTCGGGACTGGTCGTACGCCGGGTCCTGCGCCAACGCGCCCGCGGGCGGCGGATCCGCGAGCCGGACCTCGCCGACCCGATCGTCGACCTGCTGCCCGAACTCGGCATGGACCGCGCCCTGGACGTGGTGACGGCCGTCCTCACCGCCATCGGCGGCCCTCCGGGCACGGCCGCCGCGAGCGTGCTGTACGAGTTCGCCCGCCGCCCCGAGTGGCAGCGGCGGCTCGCCGATGAGCTGGGTGCCGTGGACCCCGCGGCGTTTCGCACGGCCCCGCCGAGCGCGGCCCCGGTGACCCACCGCTTCGTCAAGGAAGTGCTGCGCCTGTGGAGTCCGCCGCTGCTCCTGGTACGGCGCTCCACGGTCCCGTTCGATCTCGGGAAGACGCGTCTGGCACCGGGCGACTGGTACTTGCTGAGCCCGCACATGATCCATCGCGACGGCCGCGTCTGGAACCGGCCCGATCTCTTCGACCCGGACCGTTTTCTGCCCGGCGCGTCACACGGCCCGGCGGACCGTACGTGCTATGTGCCGTTCGGATGGGCGCCCAAGAAGTGCGTCGGCGCGAACGTCGCCATCGTTCAGCTCATGGCCCTGTGCCATCTGCTGTGCACCAGGTACCGCCTGGCCGTGCACCGACCGGACGAGGTCACGATGGCCTTGCGCTTCGCCCCCGTACCGGAGAATTTCCGCGGGCGGCTGAGCCTTCGGCAGTGACCTGGTCCGCATGGTGCCGTAAGGGTCGGCACCCCTCTACCCGGAGGGGCCGCAGGAGGCCGGGGCCGGGGGCCGTTCAGCCGGTGAGTTCGCCCGAGAGTCTGCCGTGGAGGTGCGCGCTCGGGTCGTTCAGGCCGGTGATCTCGACCGCCTTGCCGCGCTGCCGGTACTTGGTCTCGACGGCGTCGAGGGCGGCGACCGAGGAAGCGTCCCAGATGTGGGCGGCGGACAGGTCGATGACGACGCGGTCGGGGTCGGTGGCGTAGCGGAACTGGCCGACGAGATCGTTGGAAGAGGCGAAGAACAGCTCGCCGGTGACGCGGTAGACGACGGTGCCGTCGTCAGGTCCGGTCACCGGGGTGACCTCGGCGAGGTGGGCGACGCGCCGCGCGAAGACGACCATCGCGGTGACGGAACCGACGACCACGCCGACGGCGAGGTTGTGACTGGCGACCACGACCACGACGGTGATCACCATGACGGCGGTCTCGCCGGCCGGCATCCGCCGGAGGGTCTTGGGCGCCACCGAGTGCCAGTCGAACGTCGCGAACGACACCATCACCATGACGGCGACGAGGGCGGCCATGGGGATCTCGGAGACGACCGGGCCGAAGGCGATGCACAGCACCTTCAGGAACGATCCGGCCAGGAACGTGGACAGCCGGGTGCGGGCGCCGGAGACCTTCACGTTGATCATCGTCTGGCCGATCATGGCGCAGCCGCCCATGCCGCCGAGGAAGCCGGTGACGATGTTGGCGATGCCCTGGCCGATCGACTCGCGGGTCTTCGAAGAGTGGGTGCCGGTGATGTCGTCGACGAGTTTCGCGGTCATCAGCGACTCCATCAGGCCGACCAGCGCCATGGCGAGCGCGTAGGGGGCGACGGTGGTCAGGGTGTCCAGGGTGAACGGCACGTCCGGCAGGCCCGGCACCGGCAGCGAGGACGGCAGTTCGCCCTTGCCGCCGACGGTCGGCACCGCGATCCCGGCGGCCACGGTGACGGCGGTGAGGACGGCGATGGACACCAGCGGGGCCGGGATCACCTTGGTGACCTTGGGGAAGAGCACCATGAGCGCGAGCCCGCCGAGGAGCAGCGGGTAGACGGCCCAGGGCACGTCGTGCATCTCGGGCACCTGGGCCATGAAGACCAGGATGGCGAGAGCGTTCACGAAGCCGGTCATCACCGAGCGGGGCACGAACCGCATGAGCCTGGCCACGCCGAGAGCGCCGAGGACGATCTGGAAGACACCGGCCAGGATGACGGTGGCGATCAGATGGCCCAGGCCGTGTTCGCGGTTCATGGGGGCGATCACGAGGGCGACGGCGCCGGTCGCCGCCGAGATCATCGCCCGGCGCCCGCCGACGACCGAGAGGGTCACGGCCATCGTGAAGGAGGCGAACAGGCCGATCGCCGGGTCGACCCCCGCGATGACCGAGAAGGAGATCGCCTCGGGGATCAGGGCCAGCGCCACGACGAGGCCGCCCAGGATCTCGGTGCGCCAGACCTTCGGGTCGGACAGCCAGTCGGGCTTCAGATTGCGCAGGCGCGTGGCCGTGGAGGGTGGGGAGGCAGCAGATGACAAGGGGGAGGAACCTGTCGTACTCGGGCACGCCCCGCGGGGCAGGCCGGGTGTGCGGAGGGGTGCGGAGGCCGGCCGGCGCCCCGCGGGCAGCCCTGCGGACACAGGGCCGGAAGTCTGACGGCCAACGGCCGGAAGCTGACGGCAGCGAAGCCGGGTCCGCCTCAGCGGCTCCGGCTCATGTCGCGGAGCGAAGGCGTACGGCGAGGAGTCACGGCGGACAGGCGGCGGCGCTGGGCGGGGTGGGCATGCGCACGCTCTTTCCTGCGGGTTACGGTCTTCGCCGGGGCGTCGTCGGCGCCGACGGCCCCCTACTCTACCCTGACGTGAGGGTAGAGATCGGGGTGGGCCGTCCGTGGTCCCGGCGACCTGGCCTCGGCCGTACAGAGAGGACGGGCGCCCGCGTGAGCAGCGAGCACATGCAGATCGGCGAGGTCGCCGCACGGACCGGACTGTCCCTGCGCACCATCCGGCACTACGAGGAGACCGGCCTGGTCACCCCTTCGGCCCGCTCCCAGGGCGGCTTCCGCCTGTACACCGAGGCCGACGTCGCCCGCCTGATGGTCGTCCGCCGGATGAAACCGCTCGGCTTCACGCTCGACCAGATGCGCGACCTGCTGGACGCCACCGACCGGCTCGACGCCGGCGAACTCCCGGCCTCCGAGCGGGCCGCCCTGCTGGAGCGGATCCGCGGTTACGAGCGGGACGCGACCGAGCAGGTGGAAAAGCTCCGCACCCAGCTCGCGCGCGCCGAGGAGTTCGCCGCCACCCTGCGCGCACGCCTCTCCCCCGCTTCGTAGCCGGGAGCGCACCGATCAGGTGGAGTTGTCGCCGCGTTCGAGGATCTTCTTGGCCAGCCGCAGTTCGCGTGCGACCGAACCGGGCAGCGCGCGCCGGAGAAGCGGGGCGAGCAGCCGGCCCGGGCCGGGGCGGAACCGGAGTTCGATCATGCGGGTAACGCGGACTCCCCCGGCCACCGGATCGCAGGTGAAGCGCGCGGCGAAGCGGGCCATGCGGTGGTTGACCTTGTTCAGGGGCAAGGGGGCCAGCCGGATGTCGATCCGCTCCCCCGGGGTCAGCCGCATCTGGGCCACCGCCTTCGGCTGCGGGAAGGGCACCCCGGGCAGCGCGGGCCGGAACGCGAACTCGGTCAGATCTCCGTTCCTGCGCACCCAGTAGACCGTACGGAGCTTGTCGTCGACCTCGGCGTACCGTTCGACGTCCATGACGAAGCCGAGAAAGGCTTCCGCCGTGCAGCCGATGGTCAGTCGCTCCTCGACCCTGGTCATCACGCCTCCCCGCGCCGGATGCGTACGGCAGCTTCGTACGGCGGTCCGTGGACCACAAGTAGGGGTGGGTGGGGCCGGTCAGCAGTCTCCAGCTACGCGCCGCCGGCCCCGGACGGGAGGCCACCGTCACCGTCTACTACCGCCGGGTCCACGGTGCCCCCCGTCCTCCACCCCGCACCGCACCACCTGCCCGGTGCGGGAGTCTCAGCCCTTGGTCAGGGTGCGCTCCAGCAGCGGAAGCAGGCGGTCCCAGTGGCGCTGGAGTCCGGCGGGGCTGTAGGCCGCGGTGTCGGACATGGTGAAGCCGTGGACGGTGTCGGGGTAGGTCTCCGTGGTGTGGGCGACTCCGGCGGCGTCCAGTGCCCGGGTGAACTCGCTGAGCGCCTCGGGCGTCATGTCGCCCTCGGCGAGACCGATGTGGACCTCGGCGGTGAGTTCGGACACCAGGCGGTGCGGGCTGTCGGGCGCGTCGGTGACCAGGGGGGCGGGGTGGAATCCGGCGACGGCGGCCACCTGGCCGGGGTGGGCGGTCGCGGTACGCATCGCCAGGACGGCGCCCAGGCAGTAGCCCAGCACGGCGACCGGCCCGGGTCCGACCTCGGGCTGGGCGGTGAGGAACGTGAGGTATGCCTCGGCGTCGCGCAGGACCCGCTCGGTGGTGTGTTCCTCGATCAGCGGCATCACCTGGGCGAAGACCGCGGGGCGAGCCTCTTCCCCAATGTGCTCGGGGAGGTCGATCACCGGGGACGGGCCGCGCCGGTAGTAGAGGTTGGGCACGAGTACGTAGTACCCGTGCCCGGCCAGTTCGCGGGCCTTCCGCTCCAACTCGGGCCGTACGCCGAAGGCGTCCGGGTACAGCAGCACTCCCGGGTGCCGCTCGCCGTCGTCGGGGAAGGCGGCGAACGCGTCGGCCTGGCCGTCCGGGGTGGGGATCTGCAGGGTCTTGGTGGGCACAGTCGTCCTTCCGCTGGGTTCACTCGGGCAACGTTCGCTGCACTGACGTTCCCGGCCCGAGCGAATGTACCTCGTCGGTCGTGGCCGGCGTGCCCGACGAGTCGGCCGAGCGCGGCCTCGTCGGGCACGCCCTGGTCACCAGGTGACCGGGACCTCGGCCGGCATGATGGCCATGCGGTTCGGGTGCCAGGGGACCTCGGCCGGCGGTACGGCCAGGCGGATGCCGGGCAGCCGGTCGAGCAGGACGCGGAAGGCGACTTCGGACTGGCGGCGGACCAAGTGGGCCCCGGGGCAGTGGTGGCGGCCGTAGCCGAAGCGCAGATGCGGGTTGGGGGTGCGGGCGGGGGTGAAGGACTTGGGGTCCGGGAAGGCGGCGGAGTCGTAGTTGACCGCGTCCAGGGAGAGCAGGATCATCTCGCCCTCCTTCACCTGGGCCGGCCCGATCTCCGCGTCCTTGGTGACGAAGCGGGGAATCGCGTTGCCCAGGACGACGCTGCACCGCAGCAGCTCTTCCACGCACTGCGGCATCGTCTCCGGCTCGGCCCGCACCGCGCTCATGACCTCGGGCCGCTGGAGCAGGTTGTACGCCGCGACCCCGAGGAAGCTCGCGAAGTCCTCGTAACCGCTGACGAACAGGACGGCCACGATGTTGGAGAGCTGGTGCCGCGTCAGCCCTTCGTGGGTGGCGTTGAGGTCGGCGAGGCGGTCGATGAGGCCGCGCGGCTCGCCGGGGCGCCGGTCGGACATGTGCGCGTCCATGTACGCGCGGATCTCCTCCCAGTTGCGGGCGAGTTCCTCGGGGGTCGGGGTGACCATGGTCAGGTCCAGGTCGGCCCGTACGGCGAGCCAGTCGCGGTCCGCGAACGGCAGGCCGAGCAGCCGGCACATGCACTGGGCGGCGACCCAGTCCGCGAAGTGGCGCTGGAGGTCGCCGGGGCTGCCGTCCCGGACCATGGTGTCCAGGCCCTCGGCGGTGACCTCCGCGACCCAGTCGGCGGGCAGGTCGGGCTGGTCGCGGCCGAGCGCCTTGAGCACTTCGTCGCGCAGCCCGGCCTGCTGGAGGTGGTTCATGGCGTCGAGCAGCTCGGGCGCCAGGATCGGGGCGTCCTGGGTGGGACGGTCCGCCTCGCCCAGCACGGAGCGGGCGAAGGAACGGTCCCGCAGTACCTGCCGGGCCAGTTCGTACCCGGTCACCAGCCACGCCTGTTCACCGGAGTTGGTGTTCACCCGGGCCACGGGGCAGCGGCCGCGCAGCTCGTCGAGTTCGGGGGCGAGCCGGTCGCCCCGGGTGCTGAACGGGTAGCGCGGGAGGGGCTCCTCGTGGGCTGCCTGGCCGGACGCGGGCGCTTGCGGTGGTGTGGACACGGAGGATGAGCCTCTTTCTCGTTGCTGTGGGGATGTCGCGGACAGGGCCCGCCCGGGCACGGGGCCCGGGCGGGCCGGTCTCACCAGCGCACGGGGAGCCGGGCCGGTGCGCGCAGCGGCGTGGACTCGTCCCAGTCGATGCTCTCGGCCGGGACGGCGAGTTCGAGGTCCGGGAGCCGTTCCAGCAGCACCTGGATCGCGATGGTCAACTGCATACGGGTCAGGTTCCCGCCGGTGCACGCGTGCGGGCCGTGCCCGAAGGCGATGTGCGGGTTGGGGGTCCGGGCCAGGTCGAGGCGGTCGGGCTCGGCGAACGCCGCCGGGTCGCGGTTGGCGGACGCCGGTACGGGCACGACCGCGTCACCGGCCCGGATGTGCTGCCCGTGCAGGGTGAAGTCCTCGGTCGCCACGAGGATGTTGATGGCGTTCATCAACGGGACGTAGCGCAGCAGTTCCTCCACCGCGGTGGGGATCCGCTCGGGCGCCGCACGCAGGGTGCGCAACTGCTCGGGGTGGGTGAGCAGCGCGAGCAGGGCGTTGCCCGTGTGCTGGATGTTGGTCTTGTAGCCGGCCATGAGCATGGTGACGACAAAGCTCACCACGTCGTCGCGGGTGATCTCGCTGTCCGGCCGGCGGGCCAGGGCCAGCAGGAGCCGGATGTAGTCCTCGCCGTCGCCGTCGCGTTCCTTGCGGGCGATGAGGTCGGCGGCGTAGTCCTGCAGGGCGTACAGGGCGGCGAGCACCTCCTCCATCGTCAGCCCGGCGGCGCCCAGGAGTGCGAGGGTGTGCGGCAGGTAGATCTCCCGGTCCTCGTACGGCAGGCCGACGGTCTCGCACAGCACCCGCAGGGGCAGCGGCTCGGCGTAGGAGGCGACGAGGTCGGCGGTGCCGCCGGCCGCCCCGGCCACCATCGTGTCGACGAGTTCCCCGGCCATCGCGCGGATGCGGGACTCCATGAAGGACAACTGCCGCCGGCCGAACATCGGCAGGACGGTGCGCCGTACGCGCTCGTGGTGCGCGCCCGTCATCTCCAGGAAGGTCGGCAGGCACGGCGGCGGGGCGTCGGCCCCTTCGCGGGGCGGCCAGGCCGACAGCAGGGGCCGGACGAGCCGCGGGTCGGCGAACGCGGCGCGCGCGTCCTCGTAGCGGCTGATGAGCCAGCCCGTCTCGCCGTTCGGGAGCTGGGCCTTGACGACGGGGGCTTCGGTCCGCAGGCGGGCGTAGGCGCACGGCGGTCCGGCGGTGCCGGGGGCGGTCTCCGGGACGGGGATGAGGGTTTCGGGGGCGGCGTCCGGGACGGGGGCGTCCGGGGCGGCGGCTTCGGTTCGGCTCATCGGCTGTGCTCCGTGCGTGGTGCGGCGGCGGTCCCGGATACCGGCTCGGCCCCGGAGACCGGCTCACTCCCCGGTATTCGCTCGGTCCCGGATGCGGGCCCGCGGCCGGCCGCCGGGCGCGTGAGGTAGCCGGAGGTGAAGAAGTACTCCAGGTAGCGGTCCAGCAGGGCGGCGTCGACCGGCGGGCAGTGCAGCCCGCTGTCGGCCAGCGCCTCCTCGGCGTTGCGCCGCCCCAGGACCGGGAAGGTGCCCTTGAGGTACATCTCCTTGACGGACATGTCGGCGGTGCGGCTGCGGTCCACGCACAGGGACACGAACGGCGCCGTGGCGCTCGTCGGGTTCTCGGCGACGTGCCGGACGAGCTCGGCGACCCAGGCGTCGTACGGCAGGGTGCGCAGGGTGAAGCCCGCCGCGCGCATCCGGTCGAGGACGTCCGACAGCATCGCCGGTCGCGGGTTGGTCAGGTGGTAGACCCGGCCGTCGGCCGGCCGGTGCGTGGCGATGTGCACCAGGGACTCGGCGAGGTGGTCGACGGGCACGAAGTCCATCGGCAGCTCGATGTCGGGGGCCAGCCCCGTGTCGGCGATCATCTTGAACAGCGAGCAGATGGCCGTCTCGGTATTGCACGCGCCGTGCGTCCGGTCGCCCGTGACCTCGTACGGCCGGTAGACGGCCACCGGCAGGCCCTGCTCGGCCGCCCGCCGCAGCACCCCTTCGGCGACCCACTTGCTCTCCGCGTACCCCATGGTCAGCCCGTCGGCGTGGGCCGGCGGCAGGTCCTCGTCCACCTCGCGCACCCCGGCGGTGCCGAAGCCCGCGACGACCGCGACGGTGGACACGAAGTGCACCGGTACCCGGCGGCGCGCGGCGATCCGGACGACCTCGCGGGTTCCGTCGACGTTCGCCGGGCGCAACTGCTGGTAGGGGTAGAGGAAGTTGACCCGGGCACCGTTGTGCACGATCAGGTCCAGACGCTGGGCCAGCGCGTCGGCGCGCTCGTGGTCGAGCCCCAGCCGTGGCTGGGTCAGGTCCCCGGGGAAGCACTCCACGCGCTGCCAGTCGGCCTCATCGAGGTGCAGACCGTAGCGGGTGAGGGCGGTGCGGACCCGCTGCCGGGCGTGGGCGGGGCTCGTCGCCCGTACGGGGCAGTGGACGCGGGCGGCCGTCGCGTGCAGCAGACGGTGCAGCAGGAAGCCGCCGACGAAGCCGGAAGCGCCCGTGAGCAGGACGTCCTTCGGGTCGTGCGGGTTCGGTGCCGGGCCTTCGGCAGGCGGGAGGGCGAAGCCGAGTCCGGTCTCCGCCGCGAAGTCGACGGCCGGTTCCTGGCCGCCGGCCGGTCCGCCGGTGCCGCCGCGGACTCCGCGTACGGCGGCGGTGAAGCTTTCGAGGGTGGGCGCGGCCAGCAGCGCCCTGATGAGGGTGGAGCCCAGGGCCGCGTCGAGGCCGAGTACGGCGAGGGTGCGGGTGACGGCCTCCGAGGCGAGCAGGGAGTCGCCGCCGAGGAGGAAGAAGTCGTCCTGGGGCGTGGGCCGGACGCGCAGCACCTGGTGCCACACCTCCGTGAGGAGGCCGGACAGGCCGTCGGTGGCCTCCGGCTCGTCCGGGCGCCGCGCGGCCTCCGCGGCGTCGCTGGGGCCGGGCGGTGGCGCGGTCGGCTTCAGACGGCTGCGGTCGATCTTGCCGCCGCTGGTGACCGGGAAGCGGTCCAGGGGTATCAGGGCCGGGACGGCCTGCGGGGGCAGCCACTTGGCGCAGTACGCGCGCAGGTCGGCCAGCGGCAGCGGGCGGCCGGGGACGGTGGCCGTGACGTAGGCGGTCAGGGAGTGCCCGTCGACCTCGACGGCCGCTTCGCCGACCTCGGGGTGGGCCCGTAGGCGCGTCTCCACCTCGTCCAGCTCGATGCGGGCGCCGCGCAGCTTGACCTGGCGGTCGAGCCGTCCGCGGTACTCCAGCAGCCCGTCGGCGTGCCGTACGGCCCGGTCGCCGGTGCGGTACAGCGGCCCGCCCGGCTCGACCTCGGGCAGCGTCACGAACCGCTCGGCGGTCAACTGCGGGTCGCCGAGGTAGCCCAGCGCCAGCCCGTCGCCGCCGACGTACAGCTCCCCTTCCTCGCCCGGCCGCGCGGGCGAGCCGTCGGCCCGCAGGACGTGGCAGGTGGAAGCGCCGAAGGGGCGTCCCAGGGGGACGTGCGCGGCGTCCTCGGGAGGGGGGTGAGCACATGGGCGGTGGAGACCACCGCGTTTTCGGTCGGGCCGTAGAAGTTGACCACCGTGGTGCGGGGGCAGGCCGCGAGGACGGCGTTGGCCAGGCGCGGGTCCATCGCCTCGCCGCCCGCGGAGACGAACCGCAGGCCGGCCAGCGCCTCGGGGCGGGTCCGGGCGACGAGGTGGAAGACGCTCGTCGTCAGGTACGCCACGGTGACGCCGCCCGCGTGGAACAGCCGCTCCAGGGCGGTGGGCGAGAGCAGTTCCTCGCGGTCGGCGACGACCAGGCAGGCGCCGGTCAGCAGCGCGCTCCAGATCTCGATGGTCGAGGCGTCGGAGGACAGGCTGTAGGCGTGCAGCACTCCGTCGCCCGGGGCGGGCGGCGTGAGGCCGGGGTCGGACAGCACGAGGCGGACCACGCCGCGGTGGGACAGCGCCACGGGCTTGGGCCGGCCGGTCGTGCCGGAAGTGAAGGCGACGTAGGCGCAGTCGGCGGCGGAGCCGGTGGCCCGGCCGGGGACGGGGCCGGCCGCGCGCTCGGGGACGGGCCGGTCGAGGGAGCCGACCTCGACTGACACGCGTAGACCGCGCACCCGGCGCGTGCTGCCCGGCAGGGTGACCGCGGCGCTGATGCCCGCGTCCTCGGCCATGGCCCGCAGCCGGGCCGGCGGCAGTTCCTCGTCGAGCGGTACGTACGCGCAGCCGGCCTTGAGGATGCCCAGCAGCGCCACCAGCGCTTCCAGGGAGCGGCTGCCGCACACGCCTATCAGATCACCTGGCCGGACCCCTCCGGCGACCAGACGGTCCGCCAACGCGTCGGCGTGGGCGTCGAGTTGGCCATAGGTCAGGGTGCGGTCCCCGTGCCGGGCCGCCGGGGCCTGCGGCAGCGCCGCGGCCTGTGCCTCGAACAGCTCCGGGATGCGGCTGTCCCGTGGGTAGCCGGGCGCCGGCGTGCGGGCGCCCGGGGCCTGGGGCCGCCCGGCTAACGGGCGTGAAGAAACGTACGTGTCGGTCATGGGTCTCTCTCGCTCCAACAGCTTGCGTGCGGTACGGCGGTGCGCGGGCGGGTCCGCTCAGCGCTGGGCGGCTTCCTCCCCGGCTCCCCCTTCGGAGAAGTCGGCCGCGAAGGCCGCGAAGTCGGCGCTGCGCCAGTGCTGCGGGCGCATCCGGAAGGCGATGTCCTCCGTGAGCTGGCCGGAGGTCGCTGCCAGGTAACCGCGGGCCTCCTCGGCGTCCAGGTAGCGGTGGGCCAGGGCCTCGCGCAGGGCCGGGTCCAGCGGGTCGTCGATCGCGGTGACGGGTCCCTCGACGCTGACGTAGCGGTACGGCCGTCCCTCGTCCTGCGCGCAGAGGCTGAACCGTCCGGCGGCGCGCAGGAGCTGGGCCTTGACGGTCTGGCGGCCGGTCTCTATGACGACCTCGCCACCGGGCTCGTAGCTGTACCAGACCGGCACGATCAGGGGCCCCCGGTCACCGCCTCTGGTGTCCGTCACACCCAGGACCCCCACGCGCGGTTCGGCGAGGAAACGTTCACGGTCGGGGCGCGACATGGCGGGCAGCATGGGCGGACTCCTGTCTCGGCACTGCGGCTGAAGAGGTGGTGGTGCGGCAAGCTCGCCGCGATAACAATCTTGGGAACGAGGAGATCACTCCCTGCCGAATGACCGGCAAACATACCCTTTAGGCGGTTTTGAGCCGCTTGTAGCGGGGCGCAGCGCGAGCGCCCCGGGGAGCCTCTCCCGCCGAAAACCGCTGCGTCCGCGCCCGCTTGACGCTCCACCCCGCGTGGCATCTGGGCTTACCGGCCGTAACCGGCGGACACCGTACGGAGCCGACCCGGCACGACCCTACGCCCGCGCCGCCCCGGCAGGCCGACCTGAAAGAGACGCACGCGCGGCAGCCTGCCGTCGCGGGCAGGCGACGGATCTTCCCGGTACGCATGAGGTACGGGTGAACAGCGAGGCCGACCAGGCACGATGGCACGCCTCAGGGCCCGCGGCGACAAGTTGCGCGGCGGCCCCCAGGGCATCGCATACTGCCTCCGTGGATACGGATATCGAGTCGCCGGCCACCCCACCGGCCCCCACCACTGCGAGCCGCCCCGCAGGCCAGGAACAGCTCATCGGCGAACGGGAGGCCACCGCCGACGCACGGGAGTCCGCCGCCGGGACCCGTCAGCGTTTCCTCGACGCGCGGGAGAACCACGCGGACCGGATCAGCCGCCTCACCGGGATCACCGTGCCCGTCCGCCAGAAGCGGTCCTACGAGGCGATCAGCCGCGCGCGGGCCCTGCTCGCGTCCAGCCAGGCCCGGCTGGACCGTACCGAAGCGACCCTGAGCCACACGAAATCCGGTGACGCGCGCGAGCGGCGCAGCATCGAGGAGGAGATCGCCGCCTCCATCCGGCGGGCCTTCGGCGACGAAAGGTCGCAGCAGGCCGCCCTGGAGAGCCTGGTGGAGCGGCTGCAGGCACGGTTCCGCGCCGCGGCGGCCGCACTGGCCGAGGTCCAGGACCAGTTGGCGCTCCATCACGAACGCCTGGCCACCGACGGCCACCCGGACGCGGACGACCACCGCGGCCGCGCCGAACGGGCGCGCCGGGCCGCCCGACAGGTCCGCGAGGCCGCACAGCCGAAGGGCGACCGGTCGGCCGAACAGCCAGCACCCGCGCCGGACGAGGGCACGTAAGGGAAGAGCCGGCACCTCAACCCTCGCACCTCACCCCCAGTTAGAAGCTCTCACCAAACCGTTGACCCCTCACTCCCTTGCGGTTATAACTTATAACTACAGAATGAGCTTCTAGCCAGCGCGAAACGTGCGGTGCGACCGCGCGCCCTCGCGCCGCGCTCCACCGGACCGAGGGACCCACATGACCACCACACTTGAGCCACCCGGCGCCCGCACCCGTACCCGCGCAGCCCGCCGCGTGCCGCTGTCGCTGACCGTCTCCTCCTGGGCGGTCCCCGCGATGGTCGTCGGCCAGTTCGCCCTGCTGTCGGGCATCCCGGTCGCGATCGCACTGGCCGGCGCTCTCCGGCAGGTGCGGGACCGGGCGGTCCGCTGGGCAGCGGCCCTGCTCGCCGTCACGTACGCCGCCCCGCTCACCGTATGGCTGACGCGTTCCGACCCCGCGCGGAGCCTGTCCAAGGACATGCACCCCGCGTTCGCCGTGCTGATGGTCGTCGCGTCCGCCGCGCTCATCGTCACGCTCCACCGGGCCCGCACCCGGCGCCCGACCGCACGCTGACCCGCGCCACCCGGACCCGGCCGCACACCCTCCCGCCCGTCACCCGACAACCCCACCACCCACAAGGGGAACACCATGCCCAGCACCAGCCTCCGAGCCGCCCTGCTCACCGTCCCGCTCGCCCTCGGCCTCCTCGGAACCGCCGCCCCCGCCGGGGCCACCCCCTCGCACCCCGCCAAGTCCCTCGCCTGCCGCGGGAAGGGCGTCGATCCCGACGCGGCCGTCCGCCACCGCACCGAGACCGTGATCCACGCGCCGCTGCACACCATCTGGAAGCTGCAGACCGACGTGGCGCGCTGGCCCGCCTGGCAGTCCTCCGTCGACACCGCGGAACGCCTGGATCGCGGCCCGCTCCGCAGGGGCTCGGCGTTCCGGTGGACGACCCCGATTCCCCCCAACCCCGCGACCCCCGCCACCAGCCTGGAGATCACCTCCACCGTCGAGCAGCTCCGGCCCGGCTCCTGCCTGCGCTGGACCGGCCCGGCGTCCGCCGAAGGGCTGCGCATCGACGGCGTCCACGTATGGAACTTCGCCAAGGTCCCCGGCGGCGTCCGGGTGAGCACCGAAGAGACGCACACCGGCGAACAGGTCGAGGCGAACGTCCCCGCCGCGACGCGGATTCTGCGCGAGGGCCTTGAGAAGTGGCTGCGCGAACTGAAGGCCGCCGCTGAAACCTGCGCCCACCACCAGGCGAGGTAGGGCCGGACCCGGCATGTGCAGGAGACAGCCCAGGCCGTGCCGCCGGGGCTGCCTCCTGCACACCGTGCGGCTGCGGTCAGAAGTACGTCTGGAGCGTGCCGCGCCGCCGGACGTCGAGGGTCGCGCAGTGGAACGAGCCGCCGAACGGCGCGTAGTGCAGCAGGTCGCACGGGATGGGCTCGAACCCCCACTTCTCCAGCGCGCGCAGCATCCCGGTGTGGTGCCGTTCCGCGATCACCCGCTTCTCGTCGACCATGAGCACGTTCATGCTCAGCCACTTGCCGCACAGCGAGGTGAGCTTGAGCAGCCGGCCGTCGACCGGGGTGGGTTCCGGGGCGACCAGGACGTCCCACGAGGACAGCACGTCGGGCAGCCGGCCGATGTCGATGTACTCGGGGTTGACCAGCACCTTTCCGGGTGCGAGCAGGACGAAGGTGGTGTCGATGTGCATCGGGGTGCGGCAGCGGCTCTCGATCTCGTGGATGCGGTAGCCGGGGCCGAGGTGGCGGCGCAGCCAGTCGATGCCCATCCGGTTGGTGACATTGCTGCGGGTGACGAACAGGTCGCGTCCCGCACGGACGAAGTCCGCCGCGTCGAACACCGGCTCGAACTCGGTGAGGATGTAGCGCATGGGCTCGCCGGCCCCCGGGACGCGGAAGTCCGCGTCGAACAGTTCGTCCGTGAGCTGTGGTCGCGGTGCCGCCGTCCAGCGCGCGCCCCGCCGGAAGTAGTCCTTGACGACCGTGCGGTAGGAGTGCGCCTCGAAGTACCGGCACGGCCAGGCCATCGGCGTTTCGATGATCTCGTCGCCGATCACCAGCAGGCTGTCGCGGGGGCAGGTGTTGCAGAAGCCTCGGGACGACCAGTCGGGGGTGCCGAAGCGCCGCCGGTGGTCGACCGCGTCCGGACGCCGGACGGTGACGTCGAGGGACTCCAGGAGCGCGATGAACGCGTCGAGCTCCTGCCGGGCCCGTTCGATCAGCACCCTGGGGTACTTGTAACCGGCGGCGAGCCCTTGCAGCCGCGCCGCCCACGGCGGGATGTTGCAGGTCACGACCGGGTGGCTGGACGGGATCGTCGCGCCGTCGAGGCGGCCTACGATGATCTCCTCCAGCGGGTCCCACTCGGTGTGCGAATTGACCGGCGGAGCCGGGCTCTCCTCGGTGCCGGCCGCCGTGGCCGAGGGGGCCGTCATCCCTCGTAACCCACGGCCCGTGCGCGGGCGTCGTCGTCCGCCCCCTCCGGGACGCCGGGCCTTCGCACTGCCACCGCCATGCTCGACCGCCTTCGCTCGTCGACGCCAGTTCTCCTCAAGTGAACGTGGGAGACAGGTGCGCGTCAACGAACAGGGCCGTGGCCACCGCTCACCGGGTGGGCCGTGGGACCGGGAGCTGGGCCCAGACTGTCTTGCCGGCGTCGTCCGGACGGGTCCAGCCCCAGGACTCGCTGAGCCGGTCGACGATCCACAGGCCCCGCCCCTCCTCCGCGAGGAGGTCCGGAGCCGCGAGGACCGGGACGGCACGGCTGGAGTCGGAGACGGCGCACAGGACGCCGGCGTCCTGGTGTGCCAGCGCCAGCCAGGCCGCGCACATCAGGTCGGGCCGGGGCTCTTCGGCGCCCGGGCGCCTGGGGACGGCGTGGCGCAGGGCGTTGCCGGTGAGTTCCGAGACCACCAGGACCGCGTCCGAGACGACCGGCGCGGAGACGCCCCACCCTTCGAGGGTGGCGGCGGTGAAGCGGCGGGCCTCCGCGACGGCGCTGTAGGCGCCGCTGAGCGCGCACACGGCGAAGGCGTCCAGGTTGGTCGCCGGCTGTTCCGTACCCGTTTCCGCGTGGCGCGCGTCGCGCACGGTCGGTGCCGGATGTGTAGTCATCACGATCTCCGCCATGGGGCATTTCGGGGGCTGGGCCGCGCAGTTCAGGAGGGCTAATATCCTCGTCGGCCGCCATCCGCTGCAAGTACATCTGCAATTGCATCGGTAAGTACGGCCGTGTGGGGCCCGTTTCACGCCACCGTACGTACGGGGCCGTACCGGGCGGAGCCAGATCCTCCAGTAAGGAGACAGCGGTATGGAGTCATTGCCCAACGGCATATGCGCCAGCGCCATCGAGGGTGCGGTGTGGCGCAAGAGCTCCCGCAGCAACCCCAACGGGAACTGCGTCGAGCTGGCCGTTCTCGCCGACGGCGGGGTGGCGGTACGCAACTCCCGGCACACGGGAGGGCCCGCACTGGTCTACACCCGCGACGAGATCGCGGCCTTCGTCCAGGGAGCCAAGGACGGGGATTTCGACGACCTGACCGGGACCGGCTGACGCATATGTCGGCCGGATAGTCACCTCCGCTGTACGAACAGTTGAGGCGATGGGACACTGAGCGTTCATCCGACCAACAGGGGAGTCATCATGGTCGCCGCGCAGCCGGGGCGCGTTCCGCCCCTGCGCCGTCACATCGAACATCCCCGGGGCGGCCCGACGGTCCTGCGGATCATTCTGGGCACCCACTTGCGCCGGCTGCGTGAGGCGGCGGGCGTCACCCGTGAGGCGGCCGGCGACGCCATCCGCGGGTCGCATGCCAAGATCAGCCGGCTGGAGCTGGGCCGCGTCGGCTGCAAGGAACGCGACGTGGCCGACCTGCTGACGCTCTACCGGGTCACGGACGAGCAGGAGCGCGCCGAGTTCCTGGCGCTGGCCCGCGGGACCAGCACACCCGGGTGGTGGCACCGCTACAACGACGTACTGCCCACCTGGTTCGAGACACTCATCGGCCTGGAGGAGGCCGCCTCCGTCATCCGCACCTACGAAGTGCAGTTCGTGCCCGGCCTGTTGCAGACGCCGGAGTACGCCTTCGCGGTCTGCCGGCTCGGCAACCCGCAGGCCTCCAGGAAGGAGGTCGACCGCCGGGTGGAACTGCGCCTGCAACGGCAGGCGCTGCTCACCGCGCCCGGCGCGCCCCGGCTGTGGGCGGTGCTGGACGAGGCGGCCCTGCGGCGCCCGCTCGGCGGCCCCGACGTCATGTCGGGCCAGTTGCGGCATCTGCTGGCCATGTCGCAACTGCCCAACGTCACCGTGCAGGTCGCCCCGTTCCACCTCGGCGGGCACGCGGCGGCGGGCGGGCCGATCACGATCATGCGCTTCCTGGAACCGGACCTGCCCGACATCGTCTATCTGGAGCAACTGACCAGTGCGCTCTATCTGGACAAGCGCGACGACGTCGACCACTACCTCGCCGTGATGGACCGGCTGAGCGCCCAGGCCGAGTCCCCGCGCGGCACCCAGGCCATCCTGGAGGAGCTGATCGGGGGCACGCGGGAGGACTGACCCGGACGGAGCAGCCGTCTCCCCTACCGCTTGCGGGCGACCCCGCCGTACTCGATCCACTCCATGGTGAGCTGCTTGGGTCCGATGTCCGCGTCCGGCTTCCATGTCGACACCTCCACCAGGCCCGGTTCGAGGATCTCCAGCCCCTCCAGGAACGAGCCCAGTTCGGCTGCCGTGCGCACCCGGCCCCACTGGCCCTGGGTGCTGACCCGCATGAACTCGGTGACGAAGTCACGGGTGGCCGCGTCCTCGCTGACCAACTGGCAGACGACCAGGAAGCTGCCCGGGGCCAGGCGTTCCGCGACCCGCCTGATCAGGCCGGCCGGGTCGTCCTCGTCCGGGATGCAGTGCAGCACGGACACGAACAGCGCGGCCACCGGCCGGTCGAAGTCGATCAGCCGTACCACCTCCGGGTGGCTCAGGATGCCGTCGGTGTCGCGCATGTCGGCCTGGATGACCGCGGTGTTGCGGTTCTCCTCCAGCAGCGCGCGGCCGTGGGCCAGCACGATGGGGTCGTTGTCGACGTAGACCACCCGTGACTCCGGGGCGACCCGCTGGGCGACCTGGTGGACGTTGTCCTGGGTCGGCAGGCCGGACCCGTGGTCGATGAACTGCCGTACGCCCTGCTCCTGTGCCAGCCAGCGGACCACCCGTCGCAGGAAACGGCGGTTGTTCACCGCCAGGACCTGTGTGCTCGGCACGACCTTGTTCAGTTCCTCGCACGCCTCGCGGTCCACGGCGTAGTTGTCCTTGCCGCCGAGGTAGTAGTCGTACATCCGCGCCACGCTCGGAATGCTGACGTCGACGGTGCCGGACTGTGGTCGCGCTTCCTGGCTCATTCGCTGCTCTCCCGTCGCTCGGGCACCTCGCCGAGGCACCACGACCGGCCGCTCCACGGGATGTGACCGCGCCGGTACGGCGTCCAACATACCCAGCTCGGGGCGGCTGTTGCAGGTGCACGGTCGGACTCCGGCCCGAACCGGGCCGACGGGACGGAGTGACGGCCGGGCCGGTGACTAGGGCCGAACGGTCCCTACTTTTCCTTCCGGGCCGTCCGCGGGCCGTCTTCGGGCCGTACGAATTCGGCCAGCCCTGATCCGGCCTCCCGGTTCCGGGGCGGAGGCGGGGTGCGCGAGGCGGTCAAGGAATGCGGCTCGAACTCGGCCCGCCCGCAAGCGACTTCATCTTCGCGGTGGCGGGCGTCGCGACTCTCCGGGCGGCACTGGCCGGGGCCCGGCCGGCGGCCACACGCCGGCGCCGGGCGCGTCCGGGCGGCCCCGCACCCGCCCGAACCATGCGTCACCCACCCCATCGCCCGCTTTAGTTGACAAGCGCCCCACAACTTGGCGTACGCTCCCCGGGCGCTTCATTCGCTGGAGCGGACGCTACTCGTGACGCCCGGCATCCGCCCGGTCCCGTGACACGGAGGTCTGCACGATGAAAGCCTTGATGTTCAAAGCTCCCCTGCAGGCCGTGCTCACCGAGCGCGACGTGCCGGAGCCCGCGCCCGGCGAGGCGCTCGTGAAGCTCGCCTACAACTCGATCTGCGGCAGCGACCTCTCCTTCTACAAGGGGGTCTGGCACGGCTTCACCTACCCCGTGGTGCCGGGGCACGAGTGGAGCGGAACCGTGGTCGAGGCCGGCGGTGCCGCCGACCTGGTCGGCCAGAACGTGGTCGGCGACCTCACCGTGGCCTGCGGAAGCTGCCGGCACTGCACCGTCGGCAAGCCCACCCTCTGCGCCGACCTGCAGGAACTCGGGTTCACCCGGGACGGCGCGTGCGCCGAGTACATGACCGTGCCGACCGGCAACCTGCACCGGCTGCCCGAGGGCCTCTCGCTGCGCGAGGCCACCCAGGTGGAACCCCTGGCGGTGGCGCTGAACGCGGTCGACCGGCTCGCGGTCACGGCCGGCGAGAAGGTGGCGATCACCGGTGCCGGCGGCATCGGCCTGCTGCTCGCCCAGGCCGTACGGCTGCGCGGCGCCGAAGTCACCGTCCTCGCCGAGCCGGTGACCGAACGCCGCCAGGCGGCCCACGCGCTGGGCGTGCCGCACACCGTCGGCGGCGACCCCGGCGAGCTGGTCGGGTTCGTCGAGAAGCACCCCGAGCTGACGCCGGACGTGGTGCTGGAGGCGTCCGGCTACCCGCTGGCGGTACAGGAAGCGGTGGAGGCTGTCCGCTCTGGCGGACGCATCGGTCTGATCGGCTACCGCATCGAGGAAGCCGCCACGATGGCGCCCCACCACATCGTGGTGAAGGTCCTCTCCCTCCAGGCGTCGATGGGGCCCGGGGACCGGTTCGGCGAGGCCATCGAGCTGCTGGCCGCCGGGGCGGTCGACGTGGACGCGCTGCTGAGCCACGAGTTCGGCCTGGCCGACCACGACCGGGCGCTGGACGTGGCGCTGCGCCGCGCCGACGGCAACACCCGCTCGTACTTCAACCTCCGCGCCTGACCGCCCGGCCGTTCTCCCCCACTCCCCCAGCCCCGTGCTCAGGAAGGACGATCAGATGACCCGGTCCCTGGCCGTGCAAGGCGGCAGCCCGGTACGTACCCGCCCCTGGCCCCTGTGGCCGCAGCCGGCCCCCGGCGCGGTCCGGGCGCTGGAGGGGGTGCTCACCTCCGGCCGCTGGTCGATCAGCGGCCCCTACCGGGGTGCCCCGTCCCAGGAGCGGCGCTTCGCGCAGGCGTTCGCCGCGTACAACGGGGTCGAGCACTGCGTACCCGCGGCCAGCGGCACCGCCAGCCTGATGCTCGCCATGGAGGCGTGCGGCATCGGCGCCGGCGACGAGGTGATCGTCCCCGGGCTGTCCTGGGTGGCGTCCGGTTCGACCGTCCTCGGCATCAACGCGGTCCCGGTCTTCTGCGACGTGGACCCCGACACGCTGTGCCTGGACCCCGCCGCCGTGGAGAGCGCGCTGACCGAGCGCACCAAGGCGATCGTCGTCGTCCACCTGTACTCGGCGGTCGCCGCCATGGACGCGCTGCGCGCCCTGGCCGACCGGCACGGACTGCCACTGCTGGAGGACTGCGCGCAGGCGCACGGCGCGGAGTACCGCGGCGTCAAGGTCGGCGCGCTGGCCACCGCCGGGACCTTCAGCATGCAGCACAGCAAGGTGCTCACCAGCGGTGAGGGCGGCGCCGTCATCACCCGGGACGCGGAGTTCGCGCGCCGTGTGGAGCACCTGCGCGCCGACGGGCGCTGCCTGGCCGGGCAGCCGGTCGGCGACGGGCGGATGGAGCTGGTGGAGACCGGCGAACTGATGGGTTCGAACCGGTGCGTGTCGGAGTTCCAGGCCGCGCTGCTCGTCGAGCAGCTCGGTGTGCTGGACGAGCAGAACGAGCGGCGGCGGCGCAACGCCGCGCTCCTGGACAAGCTGCTGGCCGACGAGGGCTACCAGCCGCAGACGACGTCCGAGGGCACCAGTACCCGTACGTACTACACCTATGCCGCCCGGCTGCCCGAGGGCGAACTGACCCACGTGGACGCGACGGCCGTCGGCGAGGCGCTCACCGCCGAACTCGGCTTCCCCGTCGCCCCGTGCTACGCGCCGATCACCCGCAACCGCCTGTACGACCCCAGGAGCCGTGGCCGCTTCGCGCTGGGTGTCCAGCACGAGAGCCGCATCGATCCCAAGCGCTTCGAGCTGCCGGTGTGCGAGGAGGCGGCCCGGCGCACCGTCACCGTGCACCACGCCGCCCTGCTCGGGGACGAGAGCGACATGCATGACATCGCGACGGCCTTCGGCAAGGTCGTGCGGCACGGCGCCCTGCTGACCGGCTGAAGGCGGCGGGCCGCAGCCGGCCCGCCGGAGCAACCGTCCCGCGACCCGCCCACGAAATCGGGGAGACCATGCACGTCACCGCCATCACCATGGAAGACACCAGCTTTCCCTACCGGCTCGGGACCGAGTGCGCCGAGGAGATCGTCGCGCGCCTCGGCGAGCGCGCGGCCAGCCGCTACCTCGTGGTGTGCGACACCACGGTGGCCGCGCTCTACGGACGCGACCTGGTCGCCCGGCTGGAGAAGGACGCCGGTCCCGCCGTCCTCCTGACCCACCCGGCGGGCGAGGTGCACAAGCGCATCGGCACCGTCGGCGACCTCGCCGAGCAGGCCCTGGCCCAGGGTGCCGACCGGCGCAGCGTCGTGGTGGCGCTGGGCGGCGGCATCACCGGCAACATCGCCGGGCTGCTGGCCTCCCTGCTGTTCCGCGGCATCACCCTGGTGCACGTGCCCACCACCGTGGTGGCGATGCTGGACTCGGTGCTGTCGCTGAAGCAGGCGGTCAACGCGAGTTTCGGCAAGAACCTGGTCGGCACCTTCTACCAGCCGGCCGAGGTGCTCGCCGACACGGCGATGCTGCGTACGCTCCCGGCGCGGGAGCTGCGCTCGGGCATGGGCGAGGTGGTCAAGAACGCGCTGGCCATCCGCCCGTCGATGATCGAGCGGCTCTCCGCCGAGCTGCGGCCGGACGCGCGCTACGAGGACGCCGCGATGCGGTGGATCATCGAGGAGAGCGTGGCGGCCAAGGCGCAGGTCACCGGTGCGGACAAGCACGAGCGGCGGGACGGTCTGGTGCTGGAGTACGGGCACACCACCGGGCACGCCATCGAGCACGCCGCGCGGGGCGAGGTCGCGCACGGCGCGGGAGTGGCCGTCGGCATGATCGTGGCCGCCGAGGTGTCCCGGCTGCTCGGGCACGCCTCCGGCGACCTGGTCGGTCTGCACCGCGAACTGGTCGCCAAGGCAGGTCTGGAGGGGTCCGTCCCGGCACTGGTGGACCCGGCGGACGTCAAGCACTGGCTGACCTACGACAACAAGCGCGGCTATCTGCCGTGCCCGCCCGCCGCCACCCCGATGGTGCTGCTGTCCGCTCCCGGCGAGGTGCTGCGCAGCGGTCCGCTGCCGCTGGTGCCCGTGCCGCTGGAGCTGCTGGGCCGCGCCGTCGACGCGCTGGCGGCGCCCGCCGGGCAGTCGGCCGGTGCCGAGCGCCTGTCGCCCGCCCCGGCTTGACCCGCGGCGGGCCCCGCCCCCGTCCCTGTTCCCGCCGTCCGTTCCGTCCCGTGTGGAGTTCTAGTGCGTGTGCTGCGGCTGACCCCGTTCTTCCACCACGACCAGGTCGAGAGCTGGCCCGCCGAGTACGACGCCGTCGGCGGGATGCAGGTGCAGATCCTGCGGCTGTCGCGTGAGCTGGCGGCGCGCGGCGTCGAACAGCAGGTGCTGACCGTCGGCTTCCCCGGCCTGCCGAAGCGGCGCCTGGACCGGCCGGGGCTGGTGGTGCGCGTGACCCGCGCGCCGCTGCCCCCGATCCGGTCGCAGCTCACCGGGCTCGTCGGCCTCAACCAGGCATGGCTGGCCGGGGCGTTGGCCGCCTGTGTGCGGCTGCGCCGGCGGTGGCGTCCCGACCTGATCCATGTGCATGCCGACGGGCAGTTGTGGGCGCTGCTGGCCGGGCCGCTGGCGGCTCGCGTCATGGGCGTGCCGTACTGCCTGACGCTGCACTGTTCACGGCTGTCGGTCTACGAGCCGATGTCCCGGGTCGACCAGTTCCAGCACCGGCTGGTGCGCGCCGTCGAGAGCCATGCGGTGCGGCGCGCGGCCCGGGTGTCCGCCCTGACCTCCCGTACGGCGGGTGTCGTCGCGCGGGCCCTGTCGATGGACCCCGCGTCCATCGACATCGTGCCCGACTCGGTCGGCGACCTGTCGCCCCGGCCCGCCGGGGAGGTGGCCGAGCTGCGGCGTTCGCTGGAGGTCGCGGACGGGACCGCCCTGGTCGGTTACGTGGGGCGGGTGGCGCACGAGAAGGGGTGGCGGGACTTTGTCGCCCTGGCTCGCCGCTGGCAGTCGCTGCCGGGAACGCCGCCCGCGGTGTTCCTGGTGGTCGGCGACGGGCCGCAGCGTGAGCGGATGGGCAAGGCGGTGGCCGACGCGGGGCTGACGGACCGGTTCCGTTTCACCGGCTTCCTGCCGCACGCCGACATCCCGGCGGTGATGACCGCCCTGGACGTGCTGGTCATGCCCTCGGCCCACGAGGAACTGGGCGGCAGCGCCATCGAGGCGATGATGTGCGGCACGCCGGTCGCCGGATACTCGGTGGGCGGGCTGCGGGAGACCGTGGGCACCGTCACGCCGGGGCTGCTGGTGCCGCGCGGGGACGTGGCCGCCCTCACCGACGCCGTACGCGGCGTCGTGGAGGAGCCCGAAGGCCCCCGGGGACGGGTGGCCGGCGCCCGGGAGCGGCTGGGCACGGCGTACGGCAGCGGGTCGGCCACCGACCGGGCCCTGGAGCACTACGCCCATGCGCTGCGTGCCGCGGGAAGCGCGCGATGAGCGCCCCGCCCGTCCGCACCGGATCGCTGTGGCGCTGCGCCCGCTATCTCCGGCCGCACCGCTGGCTGATGATCGGGGCCTGCGCCGCCGCCCTCGGCTCGATGCTCGCCGGGCTGTCCATGCCGCTGGTCCTCCAGCGGCTGGTGGACGGTCCTGTCGCCCACAAGGACATGGCGGCGCTGCCGTGGACCCTCATCGGCTTCACGGTGCTGGGGTGCCTGGAGGCCGTACTGCTGGGAGCCCGCCGGCTGCTGGTCGTCCGGCCGTCGACACGGCTGGAGACGACGCTGCGCGCGGACCTGTTCCGCCATGTGCAGCGGCTGCCCTCCTCGTTCCACACCCGCTGGAGTTCGGGGCAGTTGCTGTCCCGGACGGTCTCCGACATCGCCGAGCTGGGCCGGTTCTTCGCGTTCTCCGCGGTGTACCTGCTGGTCAACACGGCGGCGCTGCTGGCGGGGCTGGCCGTGCTGGCGTACCTGTCGCCGTTCCTCGCGCTGATCGTGCTGGTGACGTACCTGCCGATGGTGCTCGCCACCATCCTCTTCGAGAAGCGCTTCCACGTGGCGGCCCGCTCCGCGCAGGACCAGAGCGGTGATCTCACCACCACCGTGGAGGAATCGGTGCTGGGCATCCGCGTGCTGAAGGCGTTCGGCCGCGGCCCGGAGACCGTACGCCGCTTCACCGCGCAGGCCCGCGCGCTGCGCCGTACCGAACTGCGCAAGATCTCCCTGACCGCCGCCCTGTGGTGGCTGATCACCGCCCTGCCCGAGGTGGGCATCGTCGCCCTGATGGGATTCGGCGGCTACGGCACCGCCACCGGCACGCTGACCCTGGGCACCCTGATGGCGGCGATCACCGTCGCCACCTACATGCGCTGGCCCGCCGACACCCTGGGCTGGCTGATCGCCGACGCCAGTACCGCGGCGTCCGCCGCCGACCGGTACTGGCAACTGCGGGACGCCCCGCTCGCCGTGCGCGAACCGGCGGCCCCCCGCCCGCTGGCGCGTCCGGTACGCGGCGAGCTGCGGGTCGAGGACGTGCACTACCGGCTGCCGGGCGCCGGCGAGGCCGTACTGCGCGGCATCGACCTGACGGTGCGCCCCGGCAGCACCCTCGCCCTCGTCGGCGCCACCGGCTCGGGCAAGTCCACCCTCGTCTCGCTGCTGTCCCGGCTGGACGACCCCACCCACGGCCGGATCACGCTGGACGGCACCGATCTGCGCGACCTCTCGCTGGACGCGCTGCGGTCGGTGGTGACCTGCGCGTTCGACGATCCCGTGCTGTTCTCGGGCACCGTACGGGACAACGTCGCCCTCGGCCTGCCCCCGGAGGAGCGCGACGACGCCCGGATCTGGGAGGCGCTGCGGCTGGCGCACGCCGCCGACTTCGTCGCGGCCCTGCCCGAGCAGCTCGACACCCGGGTCGGCGAGGAGGGCGTGGGCCTGTCCGGCGGGCAGCGGCAGCGGCTGGCGCTCGCCCGCGCCGTACTGCCCCGCCCCGCCGTCCTGGTCCTGGACAACGCGCTGTCCGCGCTGGACGTGCACACCGAGCGGGAGGTGGAGGCGGCGCTGCGCACCGTGATGGCGAACGTCACCACCGTCCTCGTCGCCCACCGCCCGGCCACCCTGCGCGCGGCGGACCGGGTCGCGCTGATCGCCGACGGGCGGGTGGCCGCCACCGGCACCCACGACGAACTCATGGCCACCGACCGGCGCTACCGCCACCTGCTGCGTTCCCCGGTCAACGACCTGGTGCCGGACGGGCCGCAGGGCCCGCCGTCCCAGGACCCCGCACGGAAGGTACGCGCCTGATGCCCGAGGACCGGCAGGAGAACGATACGGTCGCCCCCGGGCCCTCGGGCGCCCCCGGACCGGACGTGGACCGGGCGGCGGACGAGGCCGACGGCCGGCCGGACGACCGGCGGCTGCGGGAGCGCCGCAACCAGTTGCTGCGCACCCTGCTCGCGCCCGAGCGGCGCCGGCTGACCCGCGCCGTCGGCCTGGCGCTGCTGGAGAACGTCTGCGCGCTCGTCACCCCGCTGCTGATCGCCGCCGCCATCGACCGGGGTGTGCCCGCGGCGGCGGACGGCCGCTGGGGTCCGCTGACCGCCTACGCGGCCCTCGCGCTGACGGCCGGGACGGCCACCGCCACCCTGCGGTACGGCTTCCTGCGCTACTCCGGGAACATCGCGCAGACCCTGCTGTTCCGGCTGCGCTGCCGCACCTTCGCGCACGCCGTGCGCCTGCCGCTCTCCTATCACGAGGCCGCGCCCTCGGGCAGCGTCGTCGCCCGGCTCTCCAGCGACGTGGAGTCGGTCGAGGAGGTGTTGGAGATGGGCCTGGACGGCCTGTTCTCCGCCCTGTTCTCGATGGTGGGGACGGTCGCCGTGATGCTCTGGCTCGACCTGCCGATGGCCGCCGTCGTGCTCGCCCTGTTCATCCCGCTGTACCTGCTCACCCGCTGGTTCCGGGACCGTTCGCGGCGCGCCTACCGGCGTACCCGGGGCGCCACCGAGCGGATCGTGCAGCACACCGGCGAGACGTACAACGGCATCCGCGCCGTGCAGGCGTTCCGCAAGGAGGGCGAGAACACCGCGCGGCTGCGGGAGATGGACGCCACGTACGCCACGGCGCGGGCCGCCTCCGGGCGGGTCAGTGCCTGCTTCAGCGGCGGCGTCAAGCTGATCGGCAACCTCTCGCTGGCCCTGCTGCTGGCCCTCGGCGCGTTCCGTATCGCGAGCGGCCACCTCGAAGCGGGCGCGCTGACCGCGTTCCTGCTGTACGTGCACCGGCTGTACGACCCGATCGACGAACTCGCCTCGTTCGCCAACGCGTTCTCCGCCGCGTCGGCCGGACTGGAGCGGATCGGCGTCCTCTTCCACGCGCCCGACACACTGCCCGAGCCCGCCGACCCCAAGCCGCTGCCCGCGGTGTCCGCCCCCGGCCGCGTCCGCTTCGAGGACGTGCGCTTCCGCTACACCGCCTCCTCCCCGCACGTACTGGCCGGACTGGACCTGGACCTGGCGCCCGCGGAGACCGTGGCGCTGGTCGGTACGACCGGGGCGGGCAAGTCGACGCTGGCCAAGCTGCTGGCGCGGCTGTACGACCCGACGGGCGGCCGGATCACCCTGGACGGGGCCGACCTGCGCGAGGTGGCCGACGCCGAACTGCGCTCCGGCGTCTGCATGGTCACCCAGGAACCGTTCCTCTTCTCCGGCTCGGTGGCGGACAACATCGCCCTGGGCCGGCCGGACGCCACCCGCGCGGACATCGTCGCGGCGGCCGAGGCCGTCGGCGCGCACGGTTTCATCAGCGCGCTGCCCGAGGGGTACGACAGCGACGTCCACAAGCGCGGCGCCGGTCTGTCGGCCGGCCAGCGCCAGCTCGTCGCGCTGGCCCGGGTGATGCTGAGCGCGCCCCGCGTCCTGATCCTCGACGAGGCCACCTCCAGCATGGACGCCCCCACCGAGCGGGCCGTGCACACGGCCCTGCACCGGGTGCTGGCCGGCCGTACCGCCCTGATCATCGCGCACAGCCTGACCACGGCCGCCATCGCCGACCGGGTGCTGGTCCTGGAGAACGGCGTGGTCGTGGAGGACGGGCCGCCCGCCGTACTGGCGGCGGGCGACGGGCCCTTCGCCGGCCTGTACCGCGGCTGGCTGTCCGCGACCGACGGGCGCACCCACCACCCCGCGCACCACTGACCGAAAGGCAAGCACGCCATGGAGCACCTACGGGGACCCTCGCCGCTGGCGAATCCCGGCGCCCGGCACCCGGAACTCCTGGGGCCCGCGCACCGCGACGGTTTCGGCGACGAGGCCGCTGACCGCGTGTGGGACGTCTGTGTCATCGGCAGCGGGGCGAGCGGGGCCGTCGCCGCGGACCGGCTGGTCCGCCAGGGGCTCGACGTCCTGATGGTCGAGGAGGGCTTCCGGCTCGCCGGGCACGTGGACCTCGACGAGGCCGAGACCCTGTGCCGGCAGGCCGTCGCCCGCGACGACGAGGGCAACTGGACCGACGAGGGCTGGCCGTGGACCACCTCCAACCTCGGTGGCGGCACGGTCTTCTACGGCGGTGCCTCGTTCCGCTACCAGCCCTTCGACTTCGACCCGGGCAGCCTCATCGACACCGGCGGCACCGAGGTGCGCTGGCCGTACACCCTCGCGGATCTGGCGCCCTATTACGAGGTGCTGGAGCGGCGTCTGGGGGTGTGCGGCGGCCCGCCGGCCGAGGGCTCGAACGGCGCGCGGCACAGCCGCGGCCCCGCCCACGAGCCGTCCGCCGCCGCCCGGGTGCTGTACGCGGCCGGCGAGTCGCTGGGCTACCGGCCGTTCCCCACGCCGCTGGCCATCAACCGTGACCCGTACGAGGGGCGCGCCGGGTGCGACCGGGTGTCGCTGTGCGTCAGCCACGCCTGCCCCACCGGTGCCAAGGGCGATGTCGTCGCGGTCTTCCTGGCGCCGCTGGCCGCCCACCCCAACTTCATGCTGCGCACCGGCGTCCGCGCCGTACGCCTGGAACAGGACCGCGCCGGGGAGGTCTCCGCGCTGCGCTGCCTGGACCGGGTGAGCGGACAGACCAGGGAGGTGCGCGCCCGCGCGTTCGTCCTGGCGTGCAACGCGATCCAGACGGCGGCCCTGCTGCTGCGGTCCCGCACGACGTACTCCCCCTCCGGTGTCGGCAACCACTCCGGACTGGTGGGGCGGGGCCTGTGCGTCAAGCTGAGCGAGTACGTCAGCGGTGTCGTGCAGGCCGCGCCGGAGGTCCTGGCGGACCCGGACGTCCACAAGGGCCCGTTCTCCACCGTGGCGTTCCTGGACCACTACCTGGACGAGGACTGCCCCACGGGCGTGGGCGGTCTGATCTACGAGTCCAAGCGGGACCGGGCGCCCAAGCTCGTCCGGGACGCACTGGAACTGCGGATCGAGACGATCCTGTCCGACCACCCCAACCTGGACAACCGCGTCGGGCTGTCCCGTTACGTCGACGAGGACGGCCTGCCCGCCATCGTCCTCGACTACCGCACCGACCCGCGCGACCAGGCCCGGCTGCGCTACATGACCGGACGCTGCGAGCGGCTGCTGCGCGCCGCCGGGGCGAACGGCATCCGCCACAAGGCCACCGGTTTCGCGCAGGGCAGCTCCCATCTGCACGGCACCTGCCGGGCCGGTGACGACCCGGCTCGTTCGGTGGTGGACGGCTGGGGCCGGGTGCACTCGGCGGACAACGTCTACGTCGTCGACGGCAGCTTCATGCCGTACCCCGGCGGCCTCAACCCCACCCTGACCATCCAGGCCCACGCCCTGCGCACCAGCAAGGCCGTCGCGTCCCATCTGGCGGCCCCGCACGCCGCCCATGTGTGAACCGTACGAGAGGACACCCTGACCATGACCACCGTGCAATGGCCGCCGCGTACCCGGCGCGTCCGCGCCTACCGCAACATCGTCATCGACGGCGCCTGCAACCTGCGCTGCACCTACTGCGAAGTCAAGGCGATCAAGGTCGACCAGCCGGCCACCAACGACTCGCTGGACCGGATCTTCGCCAAGTACGAGCAGGACAACGTGCTGTTCCGGGTGGAGTCCAACGGTGAGATCTGCCTCTACCCGAAGATCCTGGACCACCTCCAGCGGCGCGCCGCCGAGGGCTGGCAGATCGAGGTGCTGAGCAACGGCACCCGCCTGCCGCGGTGCCTGGAGGGCCGGGAGAACCTGATGTGGGTCTTCTCCGTCGACGGCCACACCGCCCGGATGAACGAGAAGCGCGGCCTGAGCCAGGCGCAGGTCGACCGCATCATCGACACGGCGGTGGAGCTGGACGCCGAACTCCAGGCGGTCTACCACGACCAGACCATCGACGAGGTGAACGCCTTCATCGACACGCTGTCCGCCCGCGGCTACAAGGGCCTGCTGCACTTCATGCCGCTGCTCGCCTTCAAGGGGCAGCCGCTGGAGGTCAACCTGCGCTACGAGGACCTGCACCCGGCGGAGTTCCTCGCCCCGCCGGAGTACTTCCGGCGCTGGAACCACATCTTCGAGACGGGCAAGCGCGACGCGGTCTGCGACCAGATCACCAACGGCTACAACTACTCGGTGGCCGACGACAAGATCCAGATGGTCAAGTGCGACTGCTACTCGGTGCCGAAGCACCTGTACCACGACTTCGGCCCCATCCGGGAGTTCGACAACTGGCCGTGCGGCACCTGCATCGCCAACCAGGAGTTCAACAACTCCCGGCCGCGCATGCTGGCGCCCGAGGGCCGCATCCCGCTGCCCCTCGTATGACGGGCGGCACCGCCACGCCCGTCACCCGGCGGTTCCTGCTCGTACGGCACGCCCAGGCCGAGGTCAACGTCCTGGCGGACGACGACCTGATGGAGGGGTACGACACCGACGCGGACCTCACGCCGCTCGGGCGGGAACAGGCACGGGCGCTGGCCGGGCACCTGGCCGGGGACCGCGCGTCCTGGCCGGGCCCGGCCGGGCCGGGCGGCTACCGGCTCTGCACCAGCCCGCTGCGGCGGGCCGTGCGCACCGCCGAGGCGCTGGCCGGGGCGCTGGGGCTGACGGCCGTCTGCGACGCCCGGCTGGCCGAGGTGCGGGCGCCGCGCAGGTTCCCGCGCCCGCTGGCGGTACGGGAGTGGGACGCCCTGCTGGAGGAGCGGCTGCGGCACCCGGAGCGCGAGTTCGCCGGGGTGGAGAGCTGGGCGGCGCAGCGCGCCCGCGCCCGGGAGTTCCTGCGCGAGTGCCTGGCCGGCCCGCCGGCGGCGGGCTTCGTGCTCGTCTCGCACGCCGAGACGATCCAGGCGCTGCTGATGGAACTGCTGGACCTCGGCGACGGGATGCTGCGCTCGGCCCGCTTCAAGGTCAGCAACACCGGCGTCTTCATCGTGGACCGAACCCTGGACGGAACGGAGGAGCCATGCAGTTCCCTGGTGGTGGCCAACTCGAAGAGCCACCTGGCCCGGACGGCGTGACGGACGCCCCGCTCGCCGGCGCGGCCGGGGACCGCGTCCGGTTGCTGGTGGTCAAGTGCCTCAGCGACGAGACCGGTGAGGACCCCGACGCGATCGTCGCCCGCGGCCACCTCGACGTGGGCGACCGCGACTACGCCAACATCGTCAACCGGCTGGAGTCGTACTTCGACTGCTCGCTGGACCTGCTGGCCGACGGCAACCGGCGGCTCGTCGTGGACGACCTGTGCGACCGGCTCGGCCTGCTGCCCCTGGAGGCGGTCCATGTCTGAGCCGCCGGCCGCCTCCCTGGACGCGCCGCTGGACCCGCCGGGTCCGCTCCGGGCGCTGCTGGAGATCTACGACGAGGGTTTCACCTGCGACACCTGGGGCGGGGTGGAGACCGCCCTGTGGCACCTGGCCGAGGGGCTGCGGGAGCACGGCGTGGAGGCGGAGTTCTACCGTTCCACGGAGGGCGCCGACCTCGGCGCGCTGGCCGAGCGGGTGGTGCGGGAGCGCGTGGACGCGGTGTTTCCGCTGGTGGAGAGCCCGTTGTTCGCAGGGGGAGCGGCTGGAACGTCCCGC
Source organism: Streptomyces chrestomyceticus JCM 4735 (assembly GCF_003865135.1). Classification (NCBI taxonomy): domain Bacteria; kingdom Bacillati; phylum Actinomycetota; class Actinomycetes; order Kitasatosporales; family Streptomycetaceae; genus Streptomyces; species Streptomyces chrestomyceticus. Next base: position 542,631 of record NZ_BHZC01000001.1, read on the forward strand.
GCGGACGGCGCGGCCACGGGCGAGGACCGGCCCGAAGTGCGCGAGCTGCGGCGGCGCGTGGTGCGGATCTGGCACGACGTGAGCCGCCTGTCGCCCGGTCTGGCCACCCCGCCGCCCTGCCCGGTGCACACGCCCGGCGCGGCCGGCCCGTCCGGCGGGGTCTGCACGGCGGCGGGAGTGTTCCCCGACGGCCCGGCGCGCGAGGTGTTCCTGCGCGACCTGCCGTGGACCCGCTGCTTCGGCTCCCGTACGTACATCCCGTGGGCCGTCGACCACCTGCCGCCGGCGGATCTGCGCGACCCGTTCGGCCCGGTGCTGCTCCAGCTCGGCAAGACCTCCGTGGGCCAGGCCCGGGTGTGTCTGGAACGGCTCACCGGTGCCGGGCTGCCGGTCCGCGTGGTGTTCGCGACCTGGTCGAAGGAGGGGCGGGCGGCACGCGAACTGGTCGCGCCGTACGCCGCGTCCGGCGCGGTCGAGGTGCTGGACTCCTACGACATCCGCACCGAGTGGAAGCGGGTGTACGCGGGGGCGCGGCTGTTCGTGCTGCCCTCCGTCTTCCACGAGACGTTCAACTTCGCGGCGGCGGAGGCGCTCCAGCTCGGCCTGCCGGTCGCCACGCTCGGCGACTGCGGGGCCCTGGCCGACTTCGCGTCGCTGCGGGCGGAGACGGTGGCGGAGCTGATGGACGCGGTCGTCGCCCGCGGCGGGTCGGTCCGTCCGGCGCGGCGTCCGTGGACCGGCTGGCGCGAGGTCGCCCACCGGTACGCGACGCTCATCGCCGCACCGCGCCGCGCACCGGCGCTGGGGGTGTGACGACATGACCGGTCTGATCGAGGAACTGCGGGACCACACCACGCTGTGGATCTCGCCCCACCCCGACGACGTGGCCTACTCCTGCGGCGGTGTGCTGGCCGCGTGCGCGGGCTCCGCGCCGGGGCTGCTGCTGACCGTCTTCACCCGTTCCGCGTGGGCGCTGCCCAAGCGGCTGCGGGCCGCCGGCCCCAAGGTGATCAGTGCCCGCCGTGCGCAGGAGGAGCGGCGGTACTGCCGGGCGCGCGGCCTGGCGCGGTACGTACCGCTGGGCTTCGACGACGCGAGCCTGCGCGGCTACGACGACGACACGGAGCTGACGGCGGACCCGGCCGCCGACCCGCTGCGCGACCGGATCGCCGAGGCCGTGGCGGAGGCGGTGGCCGAGCTGCGCCCCACCCTGGTGCTCGCTCCGGCGGCCGTGGGCGGGCACGTGGACCACCGGCTGGTGCACGAGGCCGTACGGCGGTCGGCCGGTGACGGCGTGCGGCGGCTGTACTACGAGGACCTGCCCTACGCCGCGCACCACCCGCGCGCCGCCACGGAGAAGGCGCTGGGCGAGGAGGGGCTGTCCCTGTACGCCGTCACCGGCATCGGGTCCGTCCTCCAGGACAAGGTGCGCGGCATGTACATCTACGGCTGCCAGACCGACGACGAGTGCGTCCAGGAGGTGACCGGGTACGCCCGCGAGGTGGCCGGGCCCGGGGACGGCACCCACGTGGAGCGGGTATGGGCGCCGTCGCCGGCCGCGGCCGGCCGGGCCGGATGAGCCGCGGCCGGCCGTCCCGCGCGGCGGCCCGGTCAGCGCAGCCCGGTCACGTACCGGGCCAGTTCGCCGAGATCGTCCGCGATCCTGCGGGCGGTGCCCGAGCTGGGCGCGAGGCAGCGGCGCAGCCAGCTCTTGACGTTCCACCACAGGGCGTCGCCCGCCAGTTCCAGGGCGGCGTCGAAGGCGCGGTCGTCGCCGACGGCCGTCCGCAGCGCGGCCAGGTCCGCCGGGTCCAGGCGGTTCTCGACGACGAAGGAGGAGATCTCCGCCTCCAGGGGGCCGGTCCCGCCCCAGATCCAGTCGAGTCCGAACCGGCGGACCACGGGCGGCACATCCGGGGCCGGGGGTGCGCCGACCTGCCAGTGCCAGCTCTGGTGCGAGTACGGCAGCGAGGTGCGGAAGACGCGGGCGCGGGTGCCGCCGAAGGCGGCGCGGCGCGGCAGGTGGCGGTCGAGCCAGGCACCGTCCACGGGGAGCGGGCGGGCCAGCCGGTCGCGCAGCCGCTCCAGGGCCGTGGCGAGCCGTTCGCGCGGCGCGTAGGTGACGGTGGGGTCCACCGGTCCCAGGCCGCCGAGGCGGTCGAGCGCGTGCCAGTAGCGGGCCACGGCTTCGAGGGCCTGGCGACGGTGCCGCTCGGTCATCCGGGGCAGTTCGGTGGCCAGCGGGCGCAGGCCGTCCTCGTGCCCGGTCACCAGGTAGCCGTCGAGGTGATGGCGGACGGGCGGCAGGAACTCGCCCAGCGCCTCGACGGCTTCGGCGCCCTGCGCGCCGTGCGGGCCGGTGCCGATGAAGCGGAAGTGATAGGCGCGGGGGCGGGCGGCCGGCGTGCCGGGGGTTCCGGTGGCGGGCTCGTCGGCGACGAGCGAGAAGGGGGTGTTGCGGGGGCTGATGCGGAGCACTCCGGTCGGCGGGGGTGTGCTCGCGGCGGTGCCTGTGGCGTCGGCCTGGCCGGTCGGCCTCGTACCCGTGCCGTCGGCCTGGCCGGTCGGCCTCGTACCGGCCCCGGCCGCGTCGGGGTCCGTGGCGCGCGGTCCGTACGCCGTGAGGAACGGGCCGCGGAACGGCGTCACCCGGTACGCGGTGGCGTCGGCGGGCACCGCGCCCCCGGCCCTGGCACGGTCCGTCAGGCGGTCCGCGTCGGCGGGGGCGAGCAGTTGCCACAGCCGCCCGGCGTCCTCGCGTACGGCGGAGGTCCGGGTCAGCGGCCGTATTCCGGCTCCGTCCACGGCGTACGTCCGGCCCGGCGAGGCGCACACGATGTCGCGCGCCTCGGGGTAGCGCCGGGCCAGCGCGTCACGGACCGCCCGCGCGGTGCCGCCGGTGTCCGGCTGGTCGTCGACGGCGACGACGACCGTGCCCGGGGGCAGGGCGGCGGGCAAGCGGCCGGTCTCGGCCGGTACGAGCGAGATCTGTCCCGCCGTGCGCAGCGGGCGCAGCGAAGTCCAGGGGGCGGCCGTGCGCCCAGCGGCCGCTACAGCCGCCGCCCACAGGGGCGCGAGGTAGGAGCCGCCGGTGCGGATGCCCACCACGAACACCGGGGCCGGCTCCTCGGTGGCCGCCAGCCACGCGGCGGCCTGGCCGTGGACCAGCGCCACGTCGGCGAGGTCGTAGGCGTAGCACTCCGGCGTCTTCCAGTCGGTGGCGTGCCGCAGCAGCGCCTCGGCCGCCGCGTCGCCGCGTGCCGCGCCGCTCTGCCACAGGCCGGCGGTGTACGCGGCGGTCCGTGCCATGGCGCGTTCCAGGAAGCCCGGCCCGGGCGCCGGTGGCGCGAACCGGCCCCCGGGACCGGCGGCGACGGCCCGCGCGAGGTCCTGGCACGCCTGTCGGACCTCGTCCAGCAGGGCACGGGCGGACGTGGGCGCGGTGGGGCACGCGGCGGTGTCGGCAAGGAGCTGCTCGATGGAGCAGGCGCACGCGTAGCGGGCCTCGGCGCTGCCGAGCCGGACCGCGGAGGCCACGGCGGCGCGGCGCAGCGGGGGCGGGCCCACCGGTGCTGCTGCGGCCGGGGCCGCGACACCGCCAGTTCGTACGCCCGGCCGTCCCGTGTGCGTCCCCGGAGTTTCCCCGGAAATCACCTCTGCCGCCCGCGCATTCGCCGTTTCCACGTTTTTCCTCCTGCCGTACGGTTTCCTGTCCGACCCTGGTCCGATCTTTTTGCACGACCGACAGGAAATGACTGTGGACGCGTCCTCGATCCACGTTCAACAGTTCATCGAGAAAAAGGCTGACGATGACTCAAAATTTTGCGACCCTGGCCGAAATCCCCACCTGTCCGCGGAATGCGGAGGGGAATCCCCGCGTATTCATCTCGGCTTCGGGCGCCTATGTGACCGACGACGCGGGAAAACGCTGGATCGACTTCGACAACACCCGGGGTTCGGTCCTGCTGGGCCACGGTGACCCGGAGGTGGCCGAGGCCGTCGGCCGCGCGGCCACCGGGGCGCTGGGCACCGCCACCGGCTGGAGCCCGCTGCTGGACACGGTCACCTCCCGGCTGCTGGAGCTGTGCGGCGGCGAGGTCGTCGGCCTCTTCCGTACCGGCACCTCGGCCGTGCGCGCGGCGGTGCTCGCGGTGCGCGAGGCCGTTGGCGCCCCCCTCGTCCTCAGCTCTGGCTACCACGGCTACGACCCGATGTGGTACCCGGCGAAGGCGCCGTTCGAGCCCAACGCGGACGGCATCGTCGACTTCTTCTTCGACCTCGACGTCCTGGCCGGGCTGCTGCGCGACCACCGCGAGCGGGTGGCCGCCGTGGTCGTCTCCCCCGACCACATGCACCTGTCGCCGCGCTGGTACGAGCGGGCCCGCGCGCTGCTCGCCGAGGCGGCGGTCCCGCTGATCGTCGACGAGGTGAAGGTCGGGCTGCGCTACGGTCCCGGCCTGTCCACCGCCGGGCTGCTGGACGCGGACGTGTGGGTGACGGCCAAGGGCGTGGCCAACGGCTTCCCGACGGCCGCGGTCGGCGGGTCGCGGACCCTGCTCAAGCCGCTGCGCGAGGTGTCGTACACCTCCTTCTTCGAGCCGACCGTGCTGGCCGCGGCCGAGCGGACCCTGGCCCGGGTGGCCACCGGCGAGCCGCAGCGCACCGTACGGGAGACCGGCGACCTCTTCGTGGAGCACGCGCGCTCCGCACTCGCCGCGGCCTCGCTGCCCCTGGAAGTGGTGGGCAACGGCACCTTCTTCCAGTTCGTGCCGGCCACCCGCGAGGTCAAGAAGGCTTTCTACAAGGCGACGGAGGAGGAGGGGCTGCTCTTCTACCGGAACGACAACCAGGCCGTCTCCGCGGCCTTCGGCCCGGACGTCCTGGACGACGCGCGGGCGCGATTCAGCCGTGTCTGCGACCGGCTCGCCCCGTTCACCGCGGCCGGACCGGTCGGCGAAGAGGCTTGGTACCAGGCCGCCTGGAGCGTCATGGACGGGCTGCGCGAGGCCGAACGCGACGCGCGGGAGACCCGGGAGTGGGTCGACCGGTTCCTGGACGACTGACCGTACGCGCCGCTCGCACTCCCCCGGACACGAAAGGGCAAGCACCATTCCCATGGACAGACCGTCGAACCCCAGGCCGGCCGACCCGGAAAGCGCGTACGGCGCCAAATGTGCCCGCCTCCTGGAGCTTTCCACCCATCCCCGGCTCACCTCCGTCGCCCTGCCCGTATTCCCGCTGGCGGACGGGACGGCCCGGGAATTCCTGAACAGCGTCCGGGAAGCGGGCGGGGAAACCGGCGGAGCGGCCCCGCAGGGCGCCGCCGGGGAAACCGGAGAAACACCTCCGCAGGAAGCCGGGGAACTCGTCACCGGATACGCGCGATTCCTGCGCCGGCAGTGGCCCGGCCTGGCCGACGAGATCGCCCGCACCTGCGGCCCCGCCCCCTGGATCGTGCGCAGTTCGGGCGCCGAGGACCAGGAGGACAACATCAACGCGGGCGGCTACGACAGCCTGGTCTGCGCCGGGCCCGAGGAGCTGCCCGCCGTCGTCGCGGCCGTGGTCTTCAGCGGGTACGGCGAGCACGCCGTGGCCCAGCAGCGCCTGGCCGACCCGGACTTCCGCCCCGCGCCGATCGCGGCGTTCGTCCAGCCGCTGATCGACACCTCCGCCGTCTCCGGGCCGCCGCCCGCCCCGCAGGAGACCCCGCGGCTCGGCCGCCCGGAGACGGACCGGACCGCCCGCCTGCTGGCCGCCCTGCACGACCACTTCGGCATGGCGCGCCTGGACTGCGAGTGGGTCCTGGAGACCGACGCGGGCACCGTGTCCGTCACCAGCCTCACCGAGTACGAGGAGGGCAGCGGTGTCGTCGGGCAGCTCTCCCTCGGCTTCGGCTTCGCCTCCGCGCAGCGGCTGGACGGCACCGACAACAGCGTCGTGTGGCTGCCCGGCGACGGCCGGACGCCGCTGTGGCGCGGTGAGGTGCTGCGGTCCGTGCAGGTGAAGGCCGCGCACCTGGTCCAGGTCCGGCCCGCCGTCGCGTTCGACCCGGCGCCGACGGTGCAGGTGCTGACCGACGAGGACCGGGAGGTGTGGGAGGACACCCACACCGGGCGCCCGGTGGACCTGCTGGTGCCCCCGCGGCAGGTGGCCGCCACCGCGTTCCTGGCCGCCGCCCGGCTGGACGACGCCTGGACGCAGTACCTGCGGCTGGACGCGCGGCAGCGGGCCGCCACCGGGCACGTCCTGGTCGAGCGCGGCAGCCCGGCCGAGCACGCCGCCGTGATGTTCCGCCAGTACGGAGTGGCCGTGCTGCGGTGCCGGGCGGAGGACGTGCCGGAGTCGGCGTCCTACGTCCTGGCCGACCCGTGGGCGGAACGCTGCTACTTCGGCACCGGCCACCCGCCGCGGGCCCGTACCGTGCCGCGCCGGGTCGCCGCCGTCCCGTCCGGCTGCCGGCTGCTGTTCGACGAGCGGTCCTGCGGGCGGGCGGCCGAGGCGCTGGCGGACGGGCGGCAGCCCGGCCCCGAGGCGATGCCGGGGTACGAGGAACTGCGGAGCGCGGCCCACCTCTCCCCCGCGGCGCGCGAACGCCTGGTCGCGCGCAGCTTCCTGCCCGACCCCGAATGCCACCACCGGGACGGCACGGCGGTGACCTCCCCCGCCTTCGTGGCCCAGGCGGCCGCGGCCGCGCTCTCCCTGGGCGCCGATCCGGCGCGCCTGCCGGACGCCGTGCCGCCCGAGGCCGCCGGATACGTACGCGGCCTCGTGGCCGCCCGCGCCTCCGATCGCGTCGCGGCCGTACTGCCGCGCTGCGCCCGGCTGATGGGCCCACAGCGCCTGGCGGCCGCCACCGGCAGGCCGGACGTACGGCCGGCGGCCGCCCTGGCCCGGCTCGACGGCCGCGACGCCCTGTCCGACACGGTTCTGCGGCGCCTCCTGCCGCCGGTCCTCGCCCTCGTGGACGCCGACGGCGGGGCGGACGCGGCCCTGGACCCGCTGCTGGCGGTCGAGTCCCTGGCCGACGCCATGGACGCGCTGGACATCCACGCGGCTGACGAGCGCGACGACATCCTCGTCCGCCTGCTGGACGCCCTGCCGCTGGAGGACCCGGCGGCGGCCGGGGAACTGTGCCGGCTGGCCCGGCGGTCGTCCCTGCCGCCCGGCGAGACCTCCCGCCTGGTGGCCACCGCCGCGGCCGACCCGGACTTCGCCGCGCGCCATCTGGCGCTGGAGCGCTGCCGGGTGGCCCTGTCCGCCGCCGACCCCGCCGCCGCGCCCCGCCGCGCCCGTGAACTGGCGGACGCCTACCGCGCGTTCGCCCGCGGCCCGCTGCTGGAGGGGGACGGCCGGGTCCTGCTGAACCTGGTCCGCTGCGATCTGATCGAGACCTACGACGCGGCGCTCAAGGATCTGCTCCTGAAGCTGGTGGACCGCCCCGGCCCGGTGCTCCACCAGGGGTACCTGGGCGTCATGCTGGCCTGGCTGGAGCTGGCCGAGGCATTCGGCCCGACGGCGCGAGAGGCACGGGCCGTCGAGGTGTTCCGGGCATGGATCGAGCAGTGGCAGGCCGGGCCGCCTGCCGAGGACCACACCATCGAGGAGGGCGCCTCGTGGCGGCGGCTGCTGGAAGGCGCCGCCGACGCCGCCACACCGCCCCCTGCCCCGGCCAACGCGCACCGGCTGCACAACGCCCTCCACCAGTGGCTGCTGGCGACGACGGACCGCTATCCGGCCGAGCGGGCCCCAGCGGCGTCGCCGGGCTCCACGCGATAGCGGACCGTTTCTGCCGGGGCGGCAACAAGCTGCTGCGGCTGACCCGGGACTCCTTCGAACTGGACGTCCCCCTGTCGCTGCACAAGGCGAGCCTGCTGTTCACGCCCGGCAGGATCGAGGCCGAGTGGAGCGAGCAGCCGGACGTCACCGAGGAGGAGACCGGCCGGCTCGCCGCCTTCGAGGTGCTGCTCGCCCGGTTCGGCGACTGGTTCCCCGGCGTGGAACTGCGCTCCGAACGCCTGCTGGCCGCAGGGACGTGGACACTGCGCATCGAGGCCCGCCCGACGGGCCAGGAGCACTTCGACCTGCCAAGGATGCGGCTCGTTCTGGGGCTGTTGCGGACGCTGTTCGACGGCTCGTACGACTTCTCGTACGTGCCCGTCAAGGAAGTCGCCCACCTGTCGGACGCCTTCGCCTCCCCACGCTGGGCAGCCGTCTTCGCGTCCCTGGTGGAGTACCGCACGCACTACGACGACTCGGCGCAGTACGAAACCCTGGAGACGCTGCCCCTGGCGCTCTCGATGGGCATGCTGTGCACCGACACCTGGACCCGGGAGACGGTGCTGCGCCTGGCCGACGAGAGCCCCGGCGCGGCGGTCTTGCAACTCGACGCCTTGGTGGAGGAGTTGCAGGAGGAGACCGACCCGGCCGCCTGGACGCTGCTGTTCCACCGGATGCAGCAGACGGCCTTGTTCCTGGCCGCACACCACCCCCGGGAGGCCCTCGTCGCCCTCGCCGCCCGCCCCACGGCGAAGTGGGCGAACGTCCTGGCCACGGCCGTACTGCCCCGCGCCGACCTGCGCGAAGCCCTGCGGGCCACACTGCGCCAGGACGAGCCGGACGGCGCGCTCACCGCGCTGGTACTGCGGCACGCACCGCACCTGGTGGCCACCGAGGCCAACGCGGCGGACCTCGCCCGGGCGGCGCTGCGCGCACCCAAGGCCCACCGCCGCCGCAAGCAGTACCTGGCGCACCGCCACGCCGTCGCGCTGGAGGCGGCGGATCTCCTCGGGCCGCTGGTGGAGGATCTGGAAGTGGTGCCGTACGGGTACGACGCCGACGCGGAGGCGGCACTGGAGCGGGCCGTGGCGGCGGCCGGCGGACGGTTGCGCTCCGACATCCGGTCGAAGATCGACGAGACGCATCCGGTGTTCCTCGGCGGTCCGTCGACAGCCGTCTTTTCCGGAGCGGCCCGGTAGCGTCAGCGCGGCGCGGGCCGCTGTCCCGGAATGCCGGGGCGGCGGCCCGCGCCGTGCTGCCGTCGTGCGGCGGTCAGCGCAGCCCGAGCGCGCTGGTGATCGTCGTGAACAGCTCGGTCTGGTCGGTGACGCCCCTGACCCGCTCGGCGAACGGTCCCTGGGCCGCGATACGGACCTGGGTGCCGGTGTGCTCCTGCCCGTCCTCGGGCGTGGTGGTCGTGGCGTAACTGACCTTGATCCGGCCGCCCTCGTCGGTGACGAGCGTGGCCGACAGGCCCATCGGCTCCGCGTCGACCGGCACGATCTGGCTGCTGTGCCCGTGGTCGGCGGTGGTGATCACGAGGGTGTCGGGGTGGCGCTCGGCGTAGTCGCGGGCCACCTTGACGGCCCGGTCGAACGCGGCGGTCTCACCGATCTGGCCGCAGGGGTCCGCCTCGTGGTTCTGCTTGTCGATCGAGGCGCCCTCCACCTGGAGGAAGAAACCCTTGCCGGCCCGGCCGGCCCGCGCCTTGGCCTCCAGCAGCTCGACGGCCTTGCGGGTCTGCGCCTCCAGCGTGGGAGTCCCGGCCGGACGGCGGGGGTTGACGGTGACGCAGCGCTGCGCCTCGGTGCCGCCGCGGGCCGCGGGCCGGCCCGTCCACTCCACCGGCACGGCCCCGGGCGCGAACAGGCCGAGCACCGGGCGCTCCGGGCCGGCCGCGCGCAGGCCGCGCGCGTCGCTGACGATGCGGTAGCCCAGCTTCTCGGCCTGCTGGGCCACCGTGAGGCCCTTGTACGGCCCCTCGGTGATCTTCTGGTCGAAGCGCTGCCGGCCACCGCCGAGCAGGACGTCGGGCCGCAGCCGTACGGACTGTTCGGCGATCGAGCCGAGGCCGCCCCGGCCGATCGTGTCGCGGGGACACCCCTCCATGTCGGCCGGGCCCTGGCAGTCGCGGTCGCCGACGTGCGCGGCCATCGCGGCGGGGGTGGCGTCGGTGAGTTCCGCGGTGGTGACCGACCCGGTGGCCAGGCCCTGGCGACGGGCCAGTTCGAGGATGGTGGGCATCGGACGGTCGGTGCCGGGCGTCTTGGATATGCGGTAGTTGACGGTCTTGCGGCCGGTGGACCAGGCGGTGGCGCTCGCGGCGGAGTCGGTGACGTAGTCCGGCCGTCCGTGACTGTCGACCGAGTAGGTGGTGTACGTACCGGTCTGCGGGAAGCCGTCCATGTGCAGCCGGCCGCCCGCGCCGACCGTGTAGTCGCGGGCCAGGGTGATCTCCGAATCCCCCATGCCGTCGCCGATCAGCAGGATGACGTTCTTCGCCGTCCGGGGGCGGTGGCCCGTACCGGCGTCGGCCGTGGCGGAGACGACGGCGGTGGCCGTCACGGCGACGGCCAGGACACCGGCCGACCAGGCCGGCCGGCGGCGGAAGACCTGCGGGGTCAATGACGTCGATCTCATCGTGCTGGACCTCCGAACCGGCGGAACCGCGCGCGGCCCCACCAGCGTCATCAGCTCTAGCGGATAGAATAGGCAGTGAGCGTACGCCAACTAATCGGCCAGGCGCCAACAAGAGCGAACAGGTACGCACGCGAACGCGATAGAGTCGTCCGCCCTGGCGGGCAACGACGCCCGTCCGGCCGAATCACCGCAGGCAGGAAAAGGCGCATGAGTGACCGCACATCGGCAACCGACCAGGAGGGCCGCCCGCTGCTGCGCGCGTTCGGGCAGCGCCTCAACGAGCTGATCGCCGCTCTGCACCCCGACGAACGCAAACGCCCCGGATACGCCCGGCTCGCCAAGGAGATCCGCGAGACCACGGGCGGCGCCATCTCCGGTACGTACCTCTGGGAGCTGGCCACCGGCAAGAAGCGCAACGTGACCCTGGAACAACTCGACGTACTCGCCGAGTACTTCGGCGTGCCCCCGAATACTTTCTCAGCGAGGACGTGGCCGAACGGGTCAACTCCCAGCTCCGGCTGGCCGTGGCCCTGCGCGACACCCGGGTGCGCAACCTGGCGCTGCGCGCCGAGGGGCTGTCACCGGCCGCGCTGGACGCCCTGCTGACCATCGTCGACGAGGCCCGCAAGGTGCAGAACCTGGCGCCCCCGGAAGCCGGCGCCGACGGCACGGAAGAACCGCCCGCCGCCTCGACATGACGGCCCGGGAACGGCTCATTCCCGCCCCCGGCCCGCATGACCCGTACGACCGGGGCCGGTTGTCGGCAAAGATGTCGCCCATGAACGAAGAAGTACTAAAGCTTTACCCCCACCACACCTGGACGCCGGTCACCGACGGCGACTCGGGCGCCTTCGTCCACCACCTCACCGGCCCCAGCGAGCTGTACGCCAAACTCGTCCCCGCCCAGCCGGACACCGGTCTCGACCTCAAGGCCGAGGCCGACCGCCTGGAATGGCTCGCCGGACAGGGCGTCCCGGTGTCCCGCGTGGTCGACCTCGGCTCCGGGGACGCCGTGTCCTGGCTGATCACCGAGGCCGTACCGGGCGTCTCCGCCGCCGAGGAGTGGCCGTCGGAGCAGCGCGCCGAGGTGGCGGAGGTGATGGCCGACGTCGCCCGGCAGTTGCACGGACTGCCCGTCGCCGACTGCCCGTTCGACGCCAGCCTGGACGTGATGATCCCGCAGGCCCTGCGCAACCTCGAAGCGGGCCTGGTCGACATGGACGACCTGGAGGAGGAGCGGGCGGGCTGGTCGGAAGGTCGACTTCGCGCCGAACTCGAAGGCGCCCGCCCGCCGCAGGAGGACCTGGTCGTCTGCCACGGCGACCTGTGCCCCAACAACGTCCTGCTCGACCCGGAGACCCGCCGGCTGACCGGAGTGATCGACGTGGGCCGCCTCGGCCGCGCCGACCGGCACGCCGACCTGGCCCTCGCGATGCGCGAGCTGTCCCGCGAGGAGGACCCGTGGTTCGGGCCGCACTGCGTGGAGCGGTTCGTCGAGCGGTACGGCGCCGAGCGCGTCGACGCCGGGAAGACGGCCTACTACCAGTTGCTGGACGAGTTCTTCTAAAGCCGCCGGCCCGCGCCCCTCGTCCGGGACGCGGGCCACGGCCCGGTGTCAAGAGCCCTGTACCGCAGCGCGATTGCCCCGTCAGCGGGCCGCCGCCTCCGGGAGCAGGTGGAAGTCCTCGAACTGGAAGCCCGGCGAGACCACGCAGCTCACCAGCGCCTCCTCGTCGTCGACCGGGCGGGCGCGCTGCCAGGTGCCCGCCGGTATCAGCACCTGGGGCCGCTGCCCGCCCGCCAGGTCGGGGCCCATGAGTACGTCCGTGGGGCGGGCGGCCGGCCGCTCGCCCGTACCGCCCAACTGGAGGCGCAACGGGCCGCCCCGGTGCCAGAACCACAGCTCCGACGAGCGCACGGTGTGCCAGCGCGACTCCTCCCCCGCCGACAGCAGGAAGTAGATCGCGGAGGCGGTGGGCCGGCTCCCGCCGTACTCCTCGACCCGCAAGGACTTCCCACTGCGCCAGGTCTCCTTGTACCAGCCGCCCTCGGGATGCGCCCGCATGCCCAGCAGCCGTGCCGTCTCGGGCTGCTTGCCGCGGGCACCCGCCGTGGCCGGCGGCCCGCCCGTGGCCGCCGCCCGTTCCGGGGCCTTCGCCGCGCCGCTCCCGCCGCACGCCGTGGCCGTCACGCCGAGGACACCGGCCGCCGTCAGGCCGAGGGCGGCGCGGCGCGAGAGATTTCCGCGGGACGCCGGGCTTTCGCGGGGTGCCGGGCTTTCGTGGTACGCCGAGCCTTCGCGACGGCGCGGGTCCGCAGATCCCTCCCCACCCTGATGGAAAGGGCACGATCTGCCGCACTCATCGGTTTCCATGTCACCGTCCGTCTGTACAGGGCGCCGTCATGACGCCTGACCGGTAGGGGCCGCCCGGGGCCGCTGCTCCTCGGCGCTCAGGAACGAGGCGGCCAGGGGGGAACGGAAGAAGCGCGCCAGTTGCAGGAGAAAGTCCAGTTCCTCGGCCATGTCGCCGCCGCCGCTCTGCGGAAGCCCGGAAGGCCGCCCCGACGCGGCGGCCCCCGAGCGCTTGTTCGCCACTGCCGCGCCGGCCCAGCACGCCGTCACCGCCGCCTCCACCGAGGCGTCCGCGACCCGGGCGGCGCGTACGTGCTCGCGGGCCCGGGCGAGGGTGCCCTCCGGGGAGTAGTCCTCCAGCGCGAGCAGGCCGTCCCGTATCTCGATGGCGCGCCGGTACAGCCGCAGGTCCGAGTGGCGGACCGCGCTCAGCAGGTCCACGGCGCGCGAACGCGGTTCGGTGAGCGTGACGTCCGGGGTGACGCGTACGAGCGTCCGCCACAGCGGATGGAGCCGGTACAGGACCGTCATGTTCCGCGCGGTGCGCCACGGCCCGCGCAGCAGCGGCAGGGCGGCGCCCGCCCCCATGAACGCCGCCTCCGCCCCGGAGATGGCGGGGAAGAAGTGCGGAATCGTGGCATCGCGGCTGAGCACATGGACCAGCGACAGCGCCATGAGCACCGCGGACAGGGCGATTCCGGTTCCGAACAGCAGCAGTCCGGCCCGGGTGGACGCGTTCTTCACCTGCCGCCCGCACACCCAGCAAGCGGCGACACAGGCCGTGTTCGCCACCAGGTGGTAGCCGAGCAGGACGACCCAGTAGTACGTGTCCGGGCTCTCCTCCTGGCCGGGCCCGCTGGGGACCACGTGCCGGGTGTGCGGCGGCGAGAGGACGCACAGCGTGACGAGCGCGGCCAGCGTCAGGACCGCGGCGGCCAGGATGGCCAGCCGGGTCCGCCGCAGGCCGACGATCGCCGAGATGAACTCGAACACGGCGGTGGCGGCCAGGAGTCCGATGATCTCCTTGGCCAGGAACACGGTGTGCGGGTCCAGCACCGCCATCGCGACGCACGAGACCTGCGGCAGTTGGAGGGTCATCGCCACCGAGGCCAGTCCCACCGCCAGCCACAGGGGCCGCTGCTGCGGCGTCCGGATCGCGACGGGTGCCCGCAGCAGCGTGACGACCCACATCAGCGCGAGGCCCAGCCACTCCAGTTGGACGAACAGACCGTGCGGCCCCCGGTCAGTCATGGGTGATGCCCAGGGCCCGGTCGGCCCGGTCCGTGGTGGCGCACCGCTGCGGCCCCCGGCCCGGACCCGTGGCATGCGTCCTGATCAGGCTCGCCAGCATTTCCGCCTCCTGCTCCTGCCGCGTCGAGTAATTGGTGCGGGCGAGCATCCGCTGGATGAGACGGGGACTGAGGTCGGCCAGCACCGTACTGATACCGCCGGAATTCCCGTCCGCCAGCATCTGGTGGTCGAAGAGCAAATGCCCGATCTCGTGCAGCACGATGTGTTCCTGGTGCAGCGGCGCGGTACGGGCCTCGAAGAAGATGTGGTCGTCCGTGTCGGTGGCCAGCCACAACCCGCACGCCGCCATTTTCGCGACATGCGTGGGCAGGGCGTGCAGATGCAGCGGACGCTGTCGCTGCTCGGAAATGTTCCGGCAGAATTCCTCGACGGAAAAGGGGGTCGGCAAGGTGATGTCGGTCAGTTTCGACCGGCACCGCCGGCGCAATGTGGAATACCCGTACAGCATGGGGGAGAACTGCCACCTCTTCTGTGAGGGACAGCGCATTCTTGCGCGCGCTGCCCCGTGCTCCGACGGCTGGTAGCACGATGCGGACCCGCCCGGCCCGGGCGCGGTCCGGCGGGGGTGTGCGGCGAGAGGCCGGGAGGCGTCAGCGCGGAGGTCCCCGCAGCGCGTCCGGAGAGCCGCCCCAGTAGACCGTGCGCCGCAGTTCCGCCGCCGGTGCTTGCGCGCCGGTCGCGGGGGCGACGTCGCCGGACAGCCCACGGCGCGGGAGGAGCAGGGAGCGGGTAAACGTTTTTTCACGGCGTGGCCCGTACGGCAGGCCGAACGCCCTGGGGACGTGCGGACAGCGAGCGGTGCGGCGCCTGTCGGGAATCCGGAACATCCGGGAACCGCGCGGACAACAGGCGACCCGGCACGCGGCGAAGCGGAACGGTGCGCCGGAAGTGTCCGCGAACGAAGGGCCATTCGTCGGCGGGACGCTCATCGGCGCCCCGTCCGGAAACGGAGTGACCACCCAGGCGGGCTCCCGCGATAACCGGTGGCGGCCCCCGGAACGCGCCACCTCGCTGTCGCTCATGCGTCGCCCTTCTCGATCTCCGCCAGGGAATTGCTCCCTCCGCTGGAGCGGACGACTGTCACGGTACGGCGTCGCTGAACCGGACGCCACAGTTTGGCGCATTTCGAGCCAACCCGCTGGCCGAATATGCCTCTACCACCTGCCCTCGGCGAGGGCATACCCGAGGCGCGCCGTCACGTCCCGGACGACCCCCGGCGGGCCGCACCCGCATCCCGCCGACATACCCGCTCCAGCCAGATCCGCCCCCGCCGAGGAACGCACACCACCCGAACACTCCGGCACCCCGGCGACGTACGACCACCCCGTCCGCGCCCCCGCCCCCGCCGGCCTCGACGAGACCGCCACCGAGACGCACCCCACCAAAACGGCCCGCGACCGGCTGCGCGACGGGTGTTCACGGACGCCCGCCGACACGCTCCACACCCTGACCGGAGACCGGGACACCCGTACGGTTCCCAGCGGGCCGCACACCCCTCCACCCGCCGGCCACACCCGGCGCCCCAGGACCTGTCGAGCCTTCAACAAGCTGAACCCCCTGCTCACAGCGCCGGCCACCACCAAGACGGACCCCGGCGACTGCCCGACTCCCGCACGGCGCACCCCACCTCATGGACGCGGTACGCAGCCGCCAACTCGACGCGGGCCCAACGACCCCGGGCCCAGCCACCCACCACCTGACGTGTCATCAACTTGCCTACCACCACACGACCAGACACCCCCGCCAGCGCGGCCGCCCCCCCAGGCACCCGACCCCCTCCCACCGGACGCACACCACGCCATCTCACCCCTCCCCACCACATCGACGCACCGACCGCCCCCCACCCCGACGAACTGTCACCTCCGCACGAACCACCGCTCCTCACCGACAAAGAACGGACCCACAGCACTTCAAGCCACCAACTCCGAAGTCCGCAGCCCCGAACCGCCATTCGTGGTAAAGGGGAGGAACCGACCGTACGAGGCCACCGCTCTGACCACAGGGGCAGTGAAAACCGGCCACCGGCGCACGACCGGCGCGACCGAGAGCCGACCGCCCGAAACCGGTCACACGCTACGGCCGGAACCGGTCACGCGATGCGGCTGGGAGCGGCCACACGACGCGGATCGACTGCACCTCCCCAACACCCCGGCAGTCGACTCCCCGAGCCCCCCCCCCGCACACCTCCCCCTCTCCCGCTCCCCCAGCCCTCCCGCTCCCCCAACGGCCGCCTCCGCCCCATCCGTTGACGGGTTGGTCCAGACCTTTTATGGTGCGACTGCCATACGGCACCCAGCGGCACCGGTTCCGCAGCCTGGCGCGCGGCCGGGTATGCGCACTTTCGGTTCTCACACCCTGTACCACCCACACTCACAGGGGTGCCCCATGAAAGACCGGCGCAGATTCCGCAGCAGATTCCGTGGCGGCGCCGCGGCCCTGCTCACCACGCTCATCCTGTCCGCGGCCGCCGTGCTGACCGGCCCGGCGGCCCCCGCCCACGCCGCGGGAACCCTCACCGCGGCCTTCACCGCCCAGGACAACGGCCCCTGGTGGAAGGGCACCTACGTCGTCCGCAACAGCGGGTCCGCCGCCGTCACCGGCTGGACCCTGGAGTTCGACCTGCCGGCCGGTGTCACCGTCAGCGGGCACTACTATGGCGACGCCACCGTGAACGGTCGCCATGTGACGGTCAAGAACGCCCACTACAACGCGACCGTACCGGCCGGCGGCAGCACCGAACCGTTCAGCTACTGGTTCGTCGCCAACGGTCCCATAGGCACCCCAACAGCCTGCACCGTCAACGGGGACAAGTGCGACGGCAGCCCGGACGTGCCACCGTCCGCGCCCGGCACGCCCCAGGTCACCGGCACCACCGCGCGCAGCGTCACGCTGAGCTGGCCGGCCGCCTCACCGGGCGACCACCCGGTCACCTCCTACGAGGTGCTCAGCGAGGGCCGCCCGGTCGCCACCGTCACCGGCACCACTGCGACCGTCACCGGCCTGACGCCGGCCACCCGGTACACCTTCACCGTCCGGGCGAAGGACAAGCGCGGCAACACCGGGCCGCCGAGCCCGCCGGTGACCGCGGAGACCGTGGACCCGGCGAGCGACCCCGTGCCGCCGACCGCGCCCCGCGCCCTGCGCAGCACCGCGGTCACCGCCTCCAGCGTCTCCCTTGCCTGGGACCGGGCCACCGACAACGTCGGCGTGGTCGCGTACGACGTGTACCGGGGCGCCGACCTGGTCACCACGGTGCCTGGCAGCATCACCGCCGCCACGGTCGACGGCCTGACGCCCGCCACCACGTACCGCTTCTCCGTCACGGCACGCGACGCCGCCGAGAACGCCTCCCCTCCCTCCGACCCCCTGACCGTCACCACTGACGACGTGGCCGGGCCCGGCAAGTACCTGAAGGTCGGCTACTTCGCTCAGTGGGGCATCTACGGCCGCCAGTACTTCGTCAAGAACCTGGACACCTCGGGCGCCGCCGCCGATCTGGACGTCGTCAACTACGCCTTCGCCAACATCGATCCCAAGAACCTCACCTGTCTGGCCGGTGTGACCAAGGGCGTCTCCGGCAATCCGCAGGACCCGGACGAGGGCACCGGCGCGGGCGACGCGGACGCCGACTACGGGCGCGCCTTCCCCGCCGCGCAGTCGGTCGACGGGGTGGCCGACGACGGCTGGGGCAAGCTGCGCGGCAACCTCAACCAGCTCAAGAAGCTGAAGGCCAAGCATCCGCATCTGAAGGTGGTGATGTCCCTCGGCGGCTGGACGTACTCGAAGTTCTTCTCCGACGCGGCGGCCACCGACGCCTCCCGCAAGAAGTTCGCCGCCTCCTGCATCGACATCTGGATCAAGGGCAACCTGCCCGTCTACAACGGCGCGGGCGGCCCCGGGACCGGAGCGGGCATCTTCGACGGGATCGACCTGGACTGGGAGTGGCCGGGAGCCGAAGGCCACCCCGGCAACCACTACAGCCCGGACGACAAGGCCAACCTCGCGCTGCTGATCAAGGAGTTCCGCCGGCAGCTCGACGCGCTGGGCGGCCCGCACAAGCTGCTGACCGCCTTCACCCCGGCCGACCCCGTCAAGATCCAGCAGGGCTGGGACCTGTCCTCGATCTTCACATCACTGGACTACGCCAACGTCCAGGGCTACGACTTCCACGGCTCCGGCAGCGACAACTCCTGGGAACCCAAACGCACCGGCCACCAGGCCAACCTCTACCGCGACACCCAGGACCCGTACGACTTCCACTTCAGCGTCGAGAACGCCGTCAAGGCGTACACGGACGCGGGAGTCAGCCCACGCAAACTGACCATCGGCTTCCCGTTCTACGGCCGTGGCTGGAAGACCGTCGCGGACGGCGGGGCACACGGCGAATGGCAGTCGGCGGACGGCGCGGCCCCCGGCCAGTTCCCCGAGGAAGCAGGCATCCGCGGCTACCAGAACATGCTGGCCAACGTCCCCAACATGACCGTCCACCACGACGAACAGTCCATCTCGACGTACGGGTACACCGGCGCGAACGGTCAGTGGTGGTCCTTCGACGACCCCTGGTCGATCGGAAAGAAAACAGACTGGGTCAAGTCCAAAGGGCTTCTGGGCGCCATGGTCTGGGAGATGTCCGGTGACACCCCGACAGGCACGTTGATGAAGGCCATCAAGACCGGCCTCGCGGGGCGGCCCGGCGCGGCGCCGGCCGGGTAGCGGCGCGCGGCCGGCCCCGCCCCCGGGGGCCGCTGCCCACCGGCGGGCACCGCCGCGGAAACCCCCAGGTCACCGCGGCGCGACAGCAGCAGCCCCGCGCGCCCCGCCGCAGCCCGGCCCGTACTCCGCGGGCCGGGCTCCGTCACCGGCCCACGCACCCAATCGGCAGCTTCTCGCAGAAACAGCCACCTTTGGGCAGAAGCACGCAGCGACGGGGTGTCCGAATTTCCCATCCGTCTCCCAGTCGACCATGCCCGGCCGACACCGGGCCGCCCCGGGGAGCGGCGGCCCCGACGCACCGGAACCGCCGCCCGGACCCGCGGTGCGGTGCCGCCGCAACGGAG
The DNA here is from genome assembly GCF_003865135.1 of Streptomyces chrestomyceticus JCM 4735. NCBI lineage: Bacteria > Bacillati > Actinomycetota > Actinomycetes > Kitasatosporales > Streptomycetaceae > Streptomyces > Streptomyces chrestomyceticus. The sequence continues at coordinate 561,768 of NZ_BHZC01000001.1, forward strand.
CCCTTGCCGTCGCCGGAGGGGCAGCTCGACCTGCGTGACGGTGGCGGTGCGGGGGTACCGGTCCGTGCGGGCGGTGAGGCGCGCAGGCGACAAGCTCCTGCGCCGCGCCCTGCTCGCTCAGGCCCACACCACCGCCCTGCGCATCCGGGCGTTCACCGACGATGCGGCCAACACCCCTCACCAGCTCACCACCGGCAGCCGCCGCGCCCTCGCCGACCTGACCGCCCTGCGCACCCGCTGGCAGCGCGCCACCCACGCTCCCGCCACGCCCCGCTCCCCGGCCGTGCCCCGCGCCGGGCCGCGCCTGCGGGCCACCGCTGCCTCACCGGCCACCCGAGTCTCCCGATAACCCACCTGCCCGACCGGACCGCCGCGCCCGGCCGGGCCCGGAAGCGAGCACCATGCCCCAGCCCGACACCGCCGCCCACGTCCGCCTCGACCGCCACCCCCACCGCACCTCCGCCGTCACCTCCTCCCCCACCGCCTGGCCTCTTGCCGGTCGTAGGTCACAGGGCACAGGGTCCATGGTGGCGTTAGGTGCCATTCCTCGAAGAGAGCCGCAAGCCCGTCTCGACGCTGCCTGTAGGCGCGTTCGGTCAGGTCTTCACCGGCATGACGCAGAAGATCGAAGGCCACAAGATGAGCCGGGCTCTGCGCGATTTCGCGGCGCACCGTTGCCGGCCTCCTGTTCAGCCGTCGTTGCAGTCGGCCGAAGCCCAGTCGACCTCCATGCCAGATGACGACTTCGCCATCGAGGAGCACCTCCTCGGGAAAATCGCGTTGCGCATCCTCTAGGATCTCGCTGAACGCCGTGGTCAGCGCAGTGCCCTGGTGCGACTGCTGGCGCACCGTTCCGTCAGCCGCGCGCTCCAGAATGCAGCGAAATCCGTCCTTCTCCAGACTTCGCTATGTCCCATGAAACCGTCGCACCGTGGACGCGCCGCTATCTCGACGCCGCCGTCGCCACCCTGCGGGCGATGGCCGCCGAAGCGCCCGAGCACGAGGTGCGGGACGAGGACATCGCCCGTCCCTCCCCGCTCAAGCACGCCGACCTGGGGCATGACCCAGATACGGCCGGCTATGCGGGGAGCATTTGTTACGGGTTCCGGGAGGCGGTTGAGAGGAGACGAGGAACACAATGCTGGCGGACGTGAGTTCACTTTGTGTGCGGTCATTGGGCGGTGAGCCTCCGGTCTGATCGCGGCCTTCAGAGCGCTGCAGCAGAGCCAGCCTTCGCGTGCCAGCCACTCTGTGTGACAGGCAAAGGTCCGGCGGCCGGATGTGCGAGCGGTTACGGCTACACGGTGGCGTGATCCGGGGTGGCAGGTCGGGCTCTGCCGTCTGCTGGTTCTCCTCGGGGCTCGGGGTGTCACCTGGTCGGCCCCTTGGGGGTGGGGGGGGTGGTACGCGAGTTGTCTTGTTCTGGAGGCGGACTACCCGTTCGTGTGACGTGTCATTGGGCCAACTTACGGCGTATGCCTGGTATGCGAATGCGGTGATACCGGAGGGAACCGGGGTATTACAGGTGCACGGTTTCCGCCAGGGGCTGTGGAGCGGTGACTGGGCTGGGGTCTCGCTCGGACCGCGAGGGGTAGCTATCGGCGGCAGGGAGCGCGTGGTCTGGGGTGTCGTCGGGCCATGCTCCGTCGCGACGTCGAGGAGATGCGCGTCATGGCCGATGCCACAATCGAATTGCCGTTGAGTTTCCAGGTGCCCGAAGAGTTCACCGACATCGACTTCCAGGTGTCCGCCGAGACCAACACCAACCGGCTCATCGAGCGCCTGAACATGGTCGACCCCAAGCCCTCCCAGGAGGAGATCGCGCACGCGGTCCTCGCCCAGCAGTCGATGTACGAGCTATTGTCGGCGGCTGGCGCCGTCTACGCCGGCACCCTGCTGTACGGGCCGACGAAGGACAACCCCGAGGAAAAGCTGTCCTCGGTGATCCTGACGGTCACCGCACGCCCCAGCGAACTGTCCAACGACCAGACTGTGCACCGCCTGTCCCGCGCCCTGGGGGCGATCTACCCCGACGCCGAGGTGGGCGTGGTGGTGCTGGCGGTGGGGCCTGTGGTGCTGATGACCGAGGAGCGCAAGGTCGAAAAGCCCGTCAATCTGCTCGGCGACGGTGGCGGCCCGACCGTCGTGCGGCAGTTGCATGCCTTCGTGCCCATCCCGGGACGCCTGGCGATGGCCGACTTCGCCATCGCCACCGAAAACCTCGCCGACTGGGACTCCTGTGTGGAGGTCCTCGCCGGGGTCTGCCGCACCATCACCTTCCCGGAGACCGACAGTGCAGCCACGACCTGACAAGGGGCACCCCATGCACCAGCGACCCTTCCTGCCCGACTCCCAGCCCGACTCCGATTTCGAGGGAGACAAGGCCATCCGGGCGGTGGAAGTCCGCGCCGGCCACTTCACGGTGAGGCGGGTGACCGGCCCGGCCGACTTCAAACCGAAGGCGCCGGAGCTGAAGACCCTGGGGTTCGAGCCCGAAACGGACGTCCTCGTCCGCGCCGTCCGGGCGGAAATGTGCATGTACGAGCTGGACCCGGACTGGGCCATGCAAGGGTCGGACAGGAACTCGTCCTGCGGGCGTCCGCCCTGCTCAGCGACTCCGCCGGGCTGCGCCTCCTGCTCGGCGAACTGGCCACCGCCTACCAGGGCGGCACCCTTGACGACGACCCCGACCGGCTCCAGTTCCTCGATGTCTCGGAGTGGCTGCTGGAACAGGCCGACGAGGCCGCCGCACGGCCCGCGCCGGCCGCGCCGGGCACGGTGGTCGAGCGACTGTCCCTGCCGTTCTCCGACGGCGGACCGGCGCAGGCACCGCACGTGTTCCGTGCCGAGCTGGGCCGTGCCGCCACCGAAGCGCTCCACCGCCGGGCCGCCATCCAGGGCGTACCGGTACGGTCACTGGCCCTGGCCGCCTGGGCGCTGGCCCTGGCAAGCCGTAACGAGAACGGGGCCGGGGCCGACGACGCCGCCTTCCCGCTCGGCCTGCACGTCGACGGCCGCTCGGCACCCGGAACCGGAACCGTGGCGGGGGCCCTGGACAGTCGGCTCGCCGTCAGCATCCCGCTGCCGCTTCCGGCGGCACCCAAGGAACTGCTCGACGTCCTCCAGCGGCAGGTCTCCCAGGCCGTCGAGGCGGCCGCGTACGCCGGTCCCGCCGGAGACGAGGAGTTCGCCGCCGGGTTCGCCGCGTCCGAGCCGGACACCGTACGGGAGTGGGCGGGTCTGCCCGTCGCGAGTCTGACGGTGGACGGCCCGGCGCCGGTGTCCCCGCTCCACCTGAGTGCCGAGATCGGGCCGGAGGCCATCCGGCTCGCGCTGCACCACGATCCGGGCCATTACGGCGGCGAGGCCGTGCGACGGCTCCTGGACGGCACCGTCGCGATCCTGCACACCCTTCCCGCGGCGTTCGAGGACGATCGCGCGCTGCACATCTGCGGCGAGCAGGAGGCCGCTCTCCTGGCGCGGTGGAGCCGGGGCGGCACGCTCACGGAGGATGCGCCCGGCACCCTCGTCGAGGCGTTCGACGCGGCCTTCGCGGCGGCCGACGCCACGGCACCCGCGGTGGTGTCCGCCGACGGCACGGTCTCCTTCGCCGAGCTGGACCGCGCCGCGTCCGCCGTGGCCGCCGCCCTCGTCGGGGCGGGCGTCGCCGCCGAGGAGCCGGTGGCCGTGCCCGCCGGGCGTTCCTGGCGCACCGTCGCCGCGCTGATCGGTGTGCTGCGGGCCGGGGCCGTCTACGTACCGCTGGACACCGCGGCGCCCACGGCGCGGCAGGTGTCGCTGCTGCGGGCGGTCGCGGCGCGGCGCCTGGTGGCCCCGGACGGGCACGGCGTGCCGGACGGGCTGGCCGGGGAGTTCGACATCCTCACCCCGCCCTCGGCCGAGGCCCCGGCGCCCGCCGCGCTGCCGAAGGTCCGGCCGGACGATGCCGCGTACATCGTCTTCACCTCCGGCTCCACCGGCGCGCCGCGCCCCGTGGTCGTCGAACACCGTGCGGTGGCGCACCTGTTGCGGGCGCTGAAGGAGACGGTCCACGCCGACGCCGGGCCGGGGCTGCGGATCGCGGTGAACGCCCCGCTGACCTTCGACGCCTCCGTCAAGCAGCTGATCCAGCTCGCCGCCGGGCACACGCTGTGCCTGGTACCGGACGAGATCCGCCACCACGGCGGTGAGCTGCTGGCCCACCTCGCCGAGCAGCGGGTCGACGTGTTCGACTGCACGCCCTCCCACCTGCGCGCGGTGCTGGCGGCGACGGCGGGCACCGGGGCAGCCCTGCCCGCCACCGTCCTGATCGGCGGCGAGGCGGTCGACCCGTCCTTGTGGGACACCCTCGCCGCCCTCGACGGGGTGCGTGCCGTCAACGTCTACGGCCCGACCGAGTGCACCGTCGACGCCACCGCCGCCGAGATCACCGAAGGCACCCGGCCCACCATCGGCCGGCCGCTGCCCGGCAACGACGTCCTGGTCCTCGACGCGGACCTGCGGCCCGTACCGCCGGGCGTGGCGGGCGAGTTGTGCGTCGCGGGCCCCCAGCTCGCCCGCGGCTACCTCGGCGACCCGGAGACCACCGGACGCCGCTTCGTGACCGCCGAGGCGCTGCCGGACGGCGCCCGGCGGGTCTACCGCACCGGCGACCGGGTGCGGTACCTGGCCGACGGCACCCTCGCCTACCTCGGCCGTACCGACGACCAGGTGAAGGTCCGCGGTTTCCGGGTCGAGCCCGGCGAGATCCAGGCCGTCCTCGGCACCCACCCGGGCGTCGCGCAGGCGGTGGTCGTGGCCCGGGAGAACGCGGACGGCACCTCGCTGACCGGCTACGCCCGGCCCGTCGCCGACGCCGTGCCCGGCCTCGACCCGGACCGCGTCGCGGGCGTCAACCCGCACGAGACCCGCTACCTGTACGACGAGATCTTCCTCCAGCGCACCTACCTGCGCGGGGGCGTGACCCTGCGTGAGAACGCCGTCGTCGTCGACGTCGGCGCCAACATCGGGATGTTCTCGCTCTTCGTCCACCAGCTGTGTCCGAGCGCCTCGCTGTACGCCTTCGAGCCGCTGGCTCCGGTCTACGAGCACCTGCGGACCAACACCGGCCGGTTCGGGGTGCGGGCGAAGACCTTCCCGTACGGCCTGGGGGCCGCGGACGGCGAGCTGTCGTTCACCTACTACCCCGGCTACTCGATGATGTCCGGCGTCAGCGCGTACTCCGACGCGGACTCCGAGGTCGAGGTCATCAAGCGCTACCTGGCCAACGAGCGGGGGCAGGGCCTGGAGGACAGCGGCCGGCTCCTCGATCGGGCCGACGAGCTGCTGGCGGACCGGTTCCGCGGCGAGGAACTGCGCGCGCGGGTACGGCGGTTCTCCGATCTCGCCGACGAGGAACACCTCACCCGTGTCGACCTCCTCAAGATCGATGTCCAGCGGGCCGAACTGGACGTGCTGCGGGGCATCGACGCCCGCCACTGGGGCCTGGTGCAGCAGGTCGTGATGGAGGTGCACGACGGCACCGGCAGCGCCACCGAGGGGCGCCTCGGCGAGATCGTCGCCCTCCTGGAGGAGCGGGGCTTCACGGTCACGGCGGAGCAGGACAGCCTCCTCGAAGGCACCGACCGGCACTCCCTGTACGCGGTCCGCGCCGGGTACGCCGACGACCCGCGCCCCGTCGTCGCCGACGCCCGCACCCAGGCGCCCGTGGACGGCGTGGTGCTGCGGGACTGGCTGGCCGAGCGGCTGCCCGCGCACCTCGTACCGGGTGCGGTGGTCACGCTCGACGCCTTCCCGCTGACCCGCAACGGGAAGATCGACCGTGCGGCGCTGCCGGAGCCCGCCGAGCGGGACCGGGCGTCCGCGGAGCTGGTGGCGCCCCGCAACCGTACGGAGGAGGTGCTGGCCGAGGTGTGGCAGGAGGCGCTACGGCTGGACCGGGTGAGCGTGGAGGACGACTTCTTCCGCCTCGGCGGGGACTCGATCCGGGCGATCCAGGTGCAGGTGGCGGCCGGCAGCCGGGGGCTGGAGATCCAGCTGCGGGACATCTTCAGCTGCGCCACGATCCGGGAACTGGCCGAAGCCGAGGGCACGGTCCTCACGGAGAACGCGCCGGCGCGGTAGCCGGGCGGCGCGGTGCGGCCGGTGGGGACGCGTCCCCACCGGCCGTTCGCCGTGCTCCCGTCCTGCGGACGCAGAGCGCCGGGCGGTGACGGAGCGGCACGACATCGTGGCGGCCTCCACGGTCGTCGCGCGGGCTGCGACGTCACCACCCGGCTGTACCGGCCCGGTGTGCGGTGTCACGGGGGTTGCACACCGGCCGGTGTCCGGGCCCGCCGTACGGCGGGCGGCGGGTCACGCGGGCACGCTCTCCCCCTGCGGCTCCGCAGCGGCCCGGTGGTCGGGCTGCGCCTTCTTGGCACCGGGAATGAGGAGGAAGGCTATGACGGCACCCAGCAGGGCGGTCGCCGCGCACACGGCCATGGACAGGGTCATGCCGTGGGCGAAGGCGCGGTGGGCGGCGTCGAGGAGCGAGCCGCCCTGCCCGGCGGGCATGCCCTGCACCGCGTCGGCCGCCTCCCCCAGGGAGTGGCGCATCCCGGCCGGGACCGTACCCGGCAGCGCGTTCCCGTACGCGAGGGCCAGCACGCTGCCGATGACGGCGACACCGAACGCCGAACCGAGTTCCTGCACCGTGTCGTTCATGGCGGACAGCCGTCCCGAACTCTCCGGGGGCCCGGCGCTCATGAGGACGTCGTTGACCGGGGCCACGGCCAGGCCCATGCCGGCGCCGAGCAGCACCAGCCCCACGGCGGTGGGCGGGTACCCGGCGCCGGGGGCGAAGAAGGCCAGTACGGCCAGGCCCGCGGCCATGGTGGCCAGGCCGAGCGCGATGGTGATCCGGGCGCCGATCGCCTTGGCGACAACCGGGGACAGCGGCGAGGAGACGACGATGGCGGCGGCGAGCGGCACGGTGGCCAGCCCCGCCGACATCGGCGAGAAGTCCAGCACCAGCTGGAGCTGCTGGGTGACCACGAAGGCCCCGCCGAGCAGGGAGAACATCAGGAAGGCCATGGTGCCGCCGGCCCCGAGGAACTGCCGGGAGAACATCAGCCGCAGGTCGAGCATGGGCTCCTTGGCGGTCGCCTGGCGCAGGAAGAAGAGCGCCAGCACCACCAGTCCGCCGAGGAGCGGGATGAGCACGGCGCCCGAACCCCAGCCGCGCGTCGGCGCGGAGATCACCCCGAAGAGGACGCCGCCCATGCCGACCGTGGAGAGCACGGTGCCTGGCAGGTCGGCCCGGCGCGCCACGGGATCCTTGGACTCCGGCACGATCCAGGCGACGCCGATGAGCGCCAGCACCACGACGGGGACGTTGAGGACGAAGACGGCGCCCCACCAGAAGTGTTCCAGCAGCACGCCGCCGAGCAGCGGGCCGAGCACCATGCCCAGTGCGGTGACCGCGCCCCAGCGTCCGATGGCGGAGCCGCGCTCCTCGGCGGAGAAGACGTGGACCAGGATCGACAGGGTGCCCGGCATGAAGAACGAGCCGCCGACGCCCATCAGTCCGCGGGCGGCGACGACCTGCCACGGCTCCTGCGCGAAGGCGCCGAGCGCGGAGGCTATGCCGAAGACGGCCAGGCCCACCAGCAGCATCTTCTTGCGCCCGAAGCGGTCCGAGAAGCTGCCGGCGGTGAGCAGGACACCGGCCAGCACCAGGGTGTACGCGTCCACGAACCACTGGAGTTCCTCGGTCCCGGCCCCCAGTTCACGGCTCATCGTCGGCAGCGCGACGTTGAGCACCGTGGTGTCGATCGACACCACGAACACGGCCAGGCACAGCACCGCCAGAATCGCCCAGCGGCGTGGATGTCCCTGTTCCATTTCCCCTCCGGTTCCCCTCCGGTACGCCGTTCGAGCGCTAGTACAGCGTACGACTCTCGGGCACTGTACTCTAGATCGCACGCCGGCACCACCAGCACACGCAACGCACAACCCGGCCCCGATGGAGGCGCAGTGACGGACGGCAAGCACAAGGTGAGCGCGGCCTGGCTGGAGGACAAGCCGCCCCGCAGACAGCAGCCGCTCTCCCGGGAGCAGATCGTCCGCGGCGCGGTGGAGTACCTGGAGCAGCACGGGCTGGAAGAGCTGAGCATGCGCAAGCTCGCCGCCCACCTCGGCACCGCGGCGACGTCGCTGTACTGGCACGTGGTCACCAAGGACCAGCTGTTCGACCTCGTACTCGACGAGATCTTCGGCGAGGTGTGCCTCCCCGAGGAGGACGGCGAGCCGCTGGAGGACCTCCGCCGGGTCATGCACCAGGTGCGGCGGGTACTGAGCCGCTACCCGGAGGCCGCGCGCCTGGCCGCGAGCCGCCCGACGCTGGGTCCCCGCGCGCTCCGCGTGGTCGAGTACACCCTCGGCGCGCTGCTGCGATCGGGATACCCCGAAGAATCCATCGCGCACGCCTACAACCTGATCGCCGACTACACCATCGGCGGCGTACTGGTCGAACTCTCCCGCAAGCGGCTCACCGGACCCGGAGCCCCTCCCGGGGAATCCTCCGAGGACGCCGACACCATGCGTTCGTTCGTGGAATCGCTGCCGGGCGAGAAATTCCCGAACTTCGTCCGGCTCAGCGGTCTGCTCGTCACGGCCAACGACGAGGAGAGCTTCGCATTCGGACTGGACCGGCTGCTGGCGGGAATCAGCAACGATCTGGAGAAGTGACCACCGCGGCATATTGGCCTTTCACCGGGAAAGGCCAATACACCCGGCACACCGCGACCGGCACACCGGCCCCGCCGGAGAATTCCGGCGGGCGTGACCGGTGCGGTGATCACCTCAGGGCGACGCCGGTCGCCCCGATCACCCCTGGGCGACCCCAGCCGTCCGCCGCAGCGCCGCACCGATGTCTGCACGGGACACGTCCCGGTGGGTGACGAACCGTACGCAGCCGTCCATCGACGACGCCAGCACCCCCGCCGCCCGCAGCCGCGTCAGCCACGACTGGAGATCGTCCACCTCTGCCAGCACGATGTTGGTCTGCGGCCCCCGCACCCGCAGACCGAGTTCCGCCAGGCCGTCGGCCAGTTCACGGGCCGCCTCGTGATCCTCGTTCAGCCGGTCCAGCCGACCCAGCGCCACCAGCCCCGCCGCCGCCAGGACACCCCCCTGACGTACACCCCCGCCGAGCATCTTGCGCACCCGCCGCGCCTCGTCGACGAAGCCCTGCGGGCCCGCGACCACCGAACCGACCGGCGCACCGAGCCCCTTGCTCAGACACGCCTGCACACTGTCCACGCCGGCCGTCAGCTCCGCCGGCTTCACACCGAGGGCCGCGGCGGCGTTCCAGATGCGCGCACCGTCCAAGTGCACCTTCAGCCCGGCGGCGTTGGCCGCCTCGACGAGCCGCGCATGCTCGGCCGGTGCCGTGACGGCACCCCCCGCCGCGTTGTGAGTGTTCTCCAGGCACAGCAACGGCGTACGCAGCCGGTAGTACGGCCCCTGGGCACCCGCCGCCGTCACGGCCTCCGGCGACGGCTGCCCCGGCCCCGCGTCCCACGCCAACGGCTCCGGCATCCCCCCGGCGAGCCACGCCGCGGTGCCCAGTTCATTGTCCAGCACATGCGCCGCGCGGGGCACCAGAAATCGGTCCCCCCGCTGCAGGTGCAGCATCAGCGCAATGGTGTTGCCCATACACCCGGTAGGCACCCACAGAGCCGCCTCCGTACCGAGAAGCTGAGCCGCCCGTTCCTCCAGTTCCCGCATCGTGGGATCACCGTCGAGAACATCGTCACCCACTTCCGCGGAGGCCATTGCGGCCCGCATTTCGGCGTCGGGCTTGGTGACCGTGTCAGATCGCAGATCGATGGCCTGAGTAGCATTCATGGCAGCAACCAAACACACATCCGCCAAGCCCGCGGAGACTTTTGACCAATTCTTCGAAACATTGTGACCGACATCTCCGCGCACACCACCGGGAAGGCCCCGGACCCGCCCCCCTATCCGGAACGGACGACTCGGCATTCCGTGACTCCCACCGCATTCCGGAGCCGCACCGAGCACTCGACCATCCCTTCGCCCTCGCGCCGACGGCAGCGGTGCGTGCGCGCTTGTACGTCCTCCCCAAGCGCTCCGGGGTGTACGGCTCGAACGTCCGGGTCGTCTGGCCGTCCAGGGTTCGGCGGCCGCTGATCTGGTACTGGATCTCGTCGGCGTCCAGCGTGCGACGGTACGTCCGCCGCCCCCCGGCTGCAGTCGCACGGTTCCCAGGCGGAAGCCGGCGCCGCTGTACAGCCAGGTCAGGCCGGGCTCCTGCGCAGCGGTGAGGACCTGGAGACGTTCTTCCTCCGCGTGGACCTGTCGGAACAGGCGCAGTTCGTCCACGGGAGCGACGGTGATGTCGTGCCGTTGCGGTGGTAGAAGGGCTGCCGGTTAGGCCGTTTCTGATGGCTCTTGTCGGGTGGGGTGGATCAGGTTGTGGGCCGGGCAGGCGTCGGACATGGTGCGGCGACATGAACTGACCGACGCGCAGTGGCGGGTGATTGAGCCGTTGCTGCCGGCCAACGGCCGGCCTGGTGGGCAGTGGGCCGATCACCGCATGGTGGTGAACGGGGTGCTGTTTCCGGGCGCGTACCGGGGTGCCCTGGCCGGACCTGCCGGAGCGGTACGGGCCCTGGCAGACCGTTTACGAACGGCATCGCCGCTGGTCGGCGGACGGCACCTGGCAGCGGATCCTGGCCGGGCTGCAGATCGGGGCCGATGCCGGCGATCCCGACGGCGCCCTGGCCCGCGAACTGGCGCGGGAGTGGGCGGTGAACATCGACTCCACTTCCTGCCGGGCCCACCCGCACGCGGCCGGGGCCCGGCACCGGCCGCCGCGGGACTTTCCCGAAAAGGGGGGCGGGACGCGTGTGGAGGCCGATGGACGGGAGGCGCTGGGACGCTCACGGGGCGGGCCGACCACCAAGGTCGGTCCACCTGCCGGCCGATGACCGGGCCCGCCCGCTGACCTGGCTCACTTCGCCGGGCCGGCGGGGCGACAGTCCCATGCTCCGGCCGGTGCTGGAGTCGCTGCGCATTCGCCGTCGCGGGCCCGGCCGGCCACGCCGTCGCCCGGACCGGGTGCGCGGCGACAAGGCGTATTCCAGCCGCGACAACCGCGCCTACCTGCGCCGCCGGGGCATCAAGGCGACCATCGCAGAGCCGGACGACCAGCGGGCCCACCGCCGCAACCGTGGCCGGGCCGGCGGCCGTCCACCCGCTTTCAACAAGGTCCAGTACCGGCGGCGCAGCGCGGTCGAGCGCTGCGTCAGCAAGTGGAAGCAGTTCCGGGCGGTGGCCAGCCGCTACGACAAGCGCGACTACATCTTCAACGGCACCCTCACCGTCACCGCGATCGTCATCTGGCTCCGCGACACCGTCCAAGAGCCATCAGAAACGGCCTAGTGACCTGAGTCGGAGATTCGTCGTTGGTTGGGTATGAGTCGTCCGGGTCCGAAGATTGCGCCGTTGTCGGTCACTGATGCCCAGCGGGCTGTGCTGGAAGGCTGGGTGCGTCGGCGTACGACGGCTCAGGCGCTGGCTCAGCGGTCGCGGATCGTGCTGGAGTGTGCCGAGGGGCGCTCGATCCTGGAAGTGTCGCGCCGGCTGCGGATCGCCCCGGACACGGTCCGCACCTGGCGGCGCCGTTTTCTGGAGCGCGGGCTGGACGGCTTGTGCGACGAGCCGCGGCCGGGTGTCCCGCGCAAAATCACCGACGCGGATGTCGAGCGGGTGATCGTCAAGACGCTGGAGGAGAGGCCGAAGAACGCCACCCACTGGTCGACGAGGTCGATGGCGGCGGCCACGGGCATGTCGCAGTCGGCCGTTTCGCGGATCTGGCGGGCGTTCGCCCTGGCCCCGCACCGCACGCAGACGTTCAAGCTGTCCACCGATCCGTTGTTCATCGACAAGGTCCGCGATGTAGTGGGGCTCTACCTCGATCCGCCGGAGAAGGCCCTGGTGCTGTGTGTGGACGAGAAGTCGCAGATCCAGGCGCTGGACCGGTCCCAGCCGGTCCTGCCGATGATGCCCGGGGTGCCCGAGCGGCGCAGTCACGACTATGTCCGGGCCGGCACCACGACGTTGTTCGCCGCCCTGGAGGTGGCGAGCGGGAAGGTCTTCGGCTCGCTGCACCGCCGGCACCGGGCCGTGGAGTTCAAGAAGTTCCTGGCCAGGCTGGACAAGGAGGTCCCGGCCGGCCTCGGCGTGCATCTGATCCTCGACAACTACGCGACGCACAAGACGCCCGCGGTCAAGACGTGGCTGCTGGCGCACCCGCGCTTCCACCTGCACTTCACCCCCACCAGCGCGTCCTGGCTCAACCTGGTCGAGCGCTGGTTCGCCGAACTGACACAGAAGAAGCTCAAGCGCGGCGTCCACCGCTCCGTCCAGGCCCTCGAACGCGACATCCGGGCCTGGCTGGCCGACTGGAACGAGCACCCACGCCCCTTCCTCTGGACCAAATCCGCCGACGAGATCCTCGACAAAGTCGCCGCCTACTGCCACCGGATCTCTGACTCAGGTCACTAGTGCGATGCGCCGGAAATCGCGGGCTGAAGTCCTTCTCTAGTTTCCGGTAGTGGGTGGGGTGATCTTGGTGAGGTAGTCGGCGAGAGAATGAAGGATCTCGCCGGCGGTCTTGATCCAGGTGAAGGGCCGCGGGTTCGCGTTCCACGTGTCGATCCAGGTCTTGATGTCGTTCTCCAGCGCCTTCACGGAGGTGTGGACGCCGCGGCGGATGAGTTTGTCGGTCAGCAGGCCGAACCACCGCTCGACCTGGTTGATCCAGGACGAGCCAGTAGGCGTGAAGTGCACGTGGAAGCGGGGGTGCCTGCCCAGCCATGCCTTGATCTCGGGTGTGTTGTGGGTGGCGTAGTTGTCACACACCAGGTGCACGTCGAGGCCGGCGGGGACCGCCTTGTCTATCGTGACCAGGAACTTCTTGAACTCGATGGCCCGGTGGCGGCGGTGCAGTTCACCGATCACCGTCCCGTCGGCGATGTTGAAGGCGGCGAACAGGCTGGTGATGCCGTGCCGCAGGTAGTCGTGGGTGCGGCGTTCGGGCATGCCCGGCATCATCGGCAGCACCGGCTGGGACCGGTCCAGCGCCTTAATCTGGGCTTTCTCATCGACACACAGCACCACCGCCTTCTCCGGTGGGTGGTGGTACAGGCCGACGACATCGACGGCCTTCGCGACGAACTGCGGGTCGGTGGAGAGCTTGAAGGCGTCCTGCAGGTGCGGTTTGAGGTCGAACCGCTTCCAGATCCGGCCGATGGTGGACTTCGACAGCCCGGTGCGGGCTGCCATGGAGGCCCGCGACCAGTGCGTGTCCCGGCCCGGAGTGGATTCCAGCGTCGCGATGACGACATCTTCGACCTGGTCGAGCAGGATGGACGGCGGCCGCCCCGGCCGCGGCTCGTCGGTCAGTCCGTCCAGCCGCCGTTTGACGAACCGGGCCCGCCAGCGGTTCACCGACTGCTCGTGCACGCCCAGCTCGGCTGCCACCTGCTTGTTCGTCCCACCCTCCGCGCACCGCAGTACGATCCTCGCGCGCAGGGCCAGGAACTGCGCGGTCTTCGCCCGCCGGGCCCAGCGCAGCAGCTGGGCCCGCTCAGACTCGCTGAGCACCAGCTCCGCCTTGCGCCGGCCCGGCCGCGGCATGTCCCTGAGCCCTTCGAGCCGATGGGCAGCGAAGCGCGCACGCCACTTCCTCACCGTGTCCGTGCACACCTTCAGGTCCGCCGCCACATGCGTATTCGGCACCCCGTCCGCGCACGCCAGAATGATGCGGGCCCGCTCGACAAGACGGGGCTCTACCACCCCATCCGCCCAGCGCGACAACTCAGCGAACTCGACACCGGACAGCCTGACTTCAACAGCACGAGGACCCCGAGGCATGGGAACACACTACGGACTTCAGCCCGCGATTTCCGGCGCACCACACTAGGGCTTCGTGGCCTCTGCGTCCGGTGGGGTCACCAGGTGATGTCGGCGGTGGTCATGGGGGAATGGGCGCCATCGTGGCCGACGGCGGTGACAGCGATGCGGGCGGCGGCCCGCTCGCGCGGGGCCAACTGCGGGAGGTAGAAGACGGGGTTGAGGCTGGCCCCCAGGAACGTCTCGTCGGTGCCGGGGGTGGTTTCGTAGACCTCGTAGTGGTGTACGGCGGATGCGTCACCTGGGGGCTGCCAGGCCAGACGTACGGAGAACCCGCCGGTGATGGTGCGTTCGGGTGCCTGGAATTCCAGAGCGGTGGGGGCCGGCGGTGTGGCGAAGGCTGCGTCGTGGACGATGATCTGGCCGACGGCCAGCGGGCCGTGCACCGGCAGGTTGCCGGCGGTCAGGCGCAGCCCGAGCTGGGCCAGCGTGCGGATGTGGTGGGGCAGGTAGGCGGTGTAGGTGGCCCAGCCGGTCGGGGATTCGCCGTTGCGGGTCAGGGCAACGGCAGCGAGGGTTTCGGGGTCGTGGTCGTCGGCGATCAGTGCCTGCACGGTGCAGTCCCCGTGCGGGTGGTGCGTCTTGGCGCGCACGGTGACCTGGGCGCCGGGTGTGGCCGGCAGGTCGAGCTGGTACAGCCGTACCCACGCCGAGCCGCCCGGCTCCAGGCGGGGCTCCAGCAGCAGGCAGGAGCCGCCTTCCCAGGCGTCGTCGAAGGACAGGCCGGCCTTTAGGGCGCAGCCCGGGTCGGCGCCGGTGAGCCACCGGTAGGTCGGCAGGACGTCCTGCAGGGAAAGGTTGGCCCATCCGCCGCGGCGCACCACGGTGCCGGCATGGTGGTAGGCGTGCCCATGGCCGGTGTTGAAGTGGGTGACGAACGGCAGGGGGCTCTGCGGGCAGGCTTCGGCGACGTAGTGGGCGATGCCGGGAAATTCATCGACTGGGCCGGTGGAGGTGTGTTCGGGATCGGGGCCGGTCCAGAAGGCGGCTTCTGCGGCATACAGGTGATTGGTCCAGGTGGGGTCGTCGACGCCCTTGGGCGGGGTGGAGACGGTGTGGGCCTTGTACAGGGCCAGGGAGCCGCGGTGGGCGTCCTGTTTGAGGAACAGCAGGTCCAGGCGCTCTTTCCAGTTCTTCTCCAATACCAGTTCCAGCCCGAAGTACAGGTCGTGGACCGGGCGTTGGATCTGGTCGGCTTTGGCCTTGGAGCTGGTCAGGTCGGAGTCGTCCCAGTAGCAGTCCACGAAGACGGAGTCGCACACGCGCCGTTTGTCGTGCTGGAGGAACTGTGCGTTGTGGTCGTTCAGGCTCTGCTGCCGCATCTCGTACCAGGTGAAGTCGACAGCGCCCGGCTTGCCGGGTTCGGTGAGCGAGCGCCCGTAGGCCAGAGCGTCACGGATGGCCGCGTCCCCCTGGGTGATTGTCTCGTAGTTGATGAACCAGCCGTCGAAGCCGAAGTGCTGGGCGACCTTGACCAGCTTGTCCACGACCGGGTAGGTGCCGTCGTCCTTCTTGGTGGTGAAGTCGCGCACCCACGCCTGACGGCCGCCGTGGCCGGTGGGGGGAAAGAAGACGCTGCCGTAGACCTTGACGCCGTTGCGGTGCGCGGCGTCGGTCACGTGTCCGTTGGGCGGGCAGATCAAGCCGGTGCCGGCCACCCCGGCCCAGAAGACGAGGATCTGCACGTACTGCCAGTACCCGAAGGCGTAGTAGCGCGAGGAGGCCAGGCCCTGAGGCGGATTGTCCCCGGTGCCCCAGAACTCGGCACACGACATCACCTGGCCCTGCCCGGCCCGCGCCTGCGGACGGGACTTCAGGCGATCGTTCTGCTGCCGCCGGCGCAGCGGAATCCGCGAGCGGTGGAAGACGCCGTCCCGGTCCTGCCCCTGGGCCGGGTCCCAGTCCAGCAGGGAATGGGCTCCGGAGGGCAGCTCACTGCGGCCGGGATGCCAGTACGGCACATACGGTGCCCCGTACAGTTGCAGTACCTCTTTGGCCGCCCCCGTCGGTTGTGTGCGGTCCGTAGCCATTGTCTGTTCCCTTCACGAGCAAGTGCTGAGCTGGGTCAGCTCCGCACCGGTCGGCTGCGGCGCCCGTCGCGGCCGCAGGAACGAGCGACGCGCATCGGCACGTTTCGCCCCGAGCCGGTGGTCTGCGACGACGGACCATCCAGCGCATTCGTGCGCCGCCACGTCAGGGGCTCAGTCCCGCGCCGCGCCCGGCGGACGGGCACCCGGAGCACTGAGCGCCGCTCGCCGTCCGGGCTGTCGGTGCGTCCTGGCCACCGCTGCTCCTTCTCATCGTCGGGCACCGGTACGGACCCGGCATCTCCGCAGCCGCCCAAGCGCCCGCTGGTGCGTCAGGGCGTACCGGTCGGCAGAACCGCGGTCCCGGCTTGCTGAGCCCGGCGGCGATCATGGCGTTGCCCCTGGTCCCGTGCGCCCTCAGGGCCGTCGGGCCAGGCTCCACGACACCCGGGAGCGAACATCTTGCTGCAGCCGACCGGTGCCATCTCGGCTCTATATTCCTCCGTCAGCACCACGGCCGGGCCGGCCGGGCCCGTCTCCAGGTGCACGCCGCCGGTCTCCGCGTCCGGATAGACGGCGTCCATCGTGCGGGCCAGGCGGTGCACGGACTGTTCGGTGGACAGTTCGCTGGGCCGGGCGGTGACCTGCCAGGATCGCGGAGGCCGGCTGCGCGTCCGAATTCCCCTCGGTGGGGCCGTACAGTCGAGGGCGAAGGCGTCGACGGCGACCGCGAAGCGGCGTCCGGTGGCTCGGGGAAGCCGTGGCGGGCGCCGGCGGCGAGGTCGCGCGGAAGGTCGAACAGCAGCAGCGGAAGGGCCGGAGCCGCTGTCGCAGCGGTGTGGCGCGGCGGTGGTCCTTGAGCTGGGTCGGAACGACGGAGCGCTCCGGGAGCCGTCGAGGGGCTGGCAGCGGGTGGGAACTGGCGGTGCACGGCGGTAACGCGCAGGGGCCTCGGCTCGACAGCAGAAGCGTCAGAAGGGTTTTCGTCGGGTATGCCGCTTTTGGCGAAGTAGGAGTGCATGCGGTTAACAGTGGTGTTGCCGGGCTTCGCGGAGCATGTCGCGGCGGTACGGGAAGAGGGCGAAGCCTGGGCCGGGTGAGACGGTGTGGGAGTCGACGTGGTGGCGGCCGCCGCGCCGGGTGAGATGTCTGCCTCGCGCTACGGTCTGGCTGTCGCCGGGCTCGCCCTGCTCGCCGAGGTGGTGCGCGCCGCCCGGAGCGGCAGCGACGGCGTGTTGATCGACTGTGCGGCTGAGCCGGTGGTCCACGCCGCCCGTGAAGTGGTTGATGTGCCCGTGGTGGGCGGGCTTGTGCCGGCGCTGCACGTGGCGATGAGCCTGGGGCCACGGGTGGGCTTGCTGACCACGCTGCCGAGTGCCGCGTCCGTCTTCCGCCAGTTGCCGGCCCAGGAAGGGGTGTCCGGGCGCTGTCGTGTCGTCATGGTGCCCAGTCCGGGCGGGGAATCGGGGTTCGAGGGAGGAGCGTTGGTACGTGCGCTGTGTGCCGGAGCGGAACAGGCGGTCGCGTCCGGCGAGGCTGACGTACTGGTGCTGAGCTGCACCGGCATCTCGGGGGCGGCGCGCGCCGTGCAGGACTACCTGGCCGGGCGTGGTCCGTTCGTCCCGGTAGTGGATCTCACCGGAGCCGCGCTGATGCTCCTGGAGAGCATGGTGCGCCTCGGCGTGCGCCCCAGCCGGACCGCCTACTCACCTGCCGTCGCCGCACCTGGCGGTTTGTAGGGGCAGTCGGGATCCCCGCCGCCGCTGCCTGCCAGGCTGCGGCCGCTGCCCGTCCAGGACCCGCCGTACCGTGCACCAGGTGACACTGCACCTGCCCGGCAAGGCCCGCAGCGGTGGCCGCAGCGGAGCGGGGCGTATCGATCGGCCTTCGAGTGCTCCCCCGTCGGGCCCCGACGGCCAGGAGCACACCCACCGTTCCGCCGCACGCCACTGGCGTGTGGTCACAACAGACTGACATCGCAAAGCCAGTCAGGAGGTGACTCGCGCAGCCGCCTCGGAAGGACCCCCGCACTGAGATACAAAGCCATCCGCCCGCACCTCGACGAAGCCCCCTTCTGCCGGGCAGGGCCACCGCCCAGGTTACGTGGGCAGGCGGCCGGACACTGAGTCTTGGTTCCGAAGTCAGGGTCCGGTGAAGATGTAGTCCCGCTTGTCGTAGCGGCCGGCCACCGCACGGAACTGCTTCCATTTGCTGACGCACCGCTCGACCGCGCCGCGGCGGTGGTACTGGTCCTTGTCGAAGGCAGGGAGACGGCCTCCTGCCCGGCCCCGGCGTTTGCGGTTGGCCCGCTGGTCATCGGGCTGGGCGATGGTCGCCTTGATGCCCTGCCTTCGCAGTTGAGCGCGGTTGTCGCGGCTGGAGTACGCCTTGTCACCGCGCACGCGGTCCGGCCGGCGACGCGACCGGCCCGGTCCGAGCCACCGGATCCGCAGGTCCTCCGGCACGGAGGTGAGCATCGGGCTGTCGCCCCGCTGGCTCGGTAAGGTCTGCCAGACCAGCGGGCGGGAGCGGTCGTCGGACAGCAGGTGGACCTTGGTGGTCAGCCCGCCCCGTGAGCGCCCCAACGCCTCCCGTCCATCCGCTTCCACACGTGCACCGCCTTGTTTTGCGGGAAGTCGCGTGGTGGCCGGTGGCGGGCCCCGGCAGCGTGCTGATGCGCCCGGCAGGAGGTGGAGTCGACGTTCACCGCCCATTCCCGCTCGCGCCGCGCGTCCTCCTCGGCTGCCGCACTTCCTCTTCCGCATGACCAAAGCCGCCCGCAAACACTGGGCCGGCCCGACCGTGGCCATCCAGGACACCGCCGACCTCCTGGCCACCGACCCGGGCCGGGCTGTGGTCACCAACGCCGCCACCCAGATCCTGCTGCGCCAGGCCCCCCAGGCCATCGACGACATCACTACCGTCTTCGACCTGTCCGAGGGCGAGCGGGCCTTCCTGCTCGCCGCCGGCCGCGCGGCGTCGCGTGAGCTCCGCGCGGTCACCCCGGAGCAGCGCTGTCCCCCACCTCCGGGCGCTCCCCCAGCCCGCCACCAGCCACAGGGCACCCCCTCCAGAAAGGCAGGACCACCCGTGCTCCATCAGTCCGTTTCTCGCACGGGACGCCGGTGGCCACGTTCCGCCCGCCGACGCCGACCTGCGCCAAACAGGCGACGAGGACGCCCGGCCCGCCGCAGCCGGAACCGATGCCGCGGCGGCCGTGTGTTCGTTGGTCTTGCTTTCGGTCAGCGCGGCTCTCGGATGCTGTCGATGATGCGGGTCCAGTTGTCGCTGCCGTGTCCGTTCCCGATCGCGCGCCGGTAATGGGCCTGCACAGCCAGGGGGAGCGCAAGGTCGAGGCCGAGTGACCTGCTGGTCTCGACGATGTGGTCGGACGTCGCGCCCATCATGGTGACCGTGCTGAGGTCGCCGGGGTGCTCTCCGGCGTCGAGTGCGGCACCGGGTGTCTCTTCGCCGGCCCTCAGGATGGCGCCGATCGAGTCGGCGGAGGAGAGCAACTCGGGCAGTGCTTCCCTGGCCTTCATTCCCGCGGTGCCCAACATCGCGGTGGCGTGCATCAGTGCGGACAGGGTGGTCAGGAACACGGTGAGCTGAGCTTGGTACATCATCTGGGCGAGGCCCGGGTCCTCCCCCAGATACTTCGGCGTGCCAAGCGGTGCCAGTGCAGCCCGGTGACTCCCCATCACCTCATCAGGGCCGCTGTAGTAGATATAGGCCGCCTCCGTGCCGACCATCGGCGCCGGAACCATGACACCTCCGGCGAGGAAGGCGGCGTCGTGGCCCGCCGCCCAGGTCGCTGCCTTGCGTGTGCGGTCGGGCGTGTCCGAGCTCAGATTGACCAGCGTCCGGCCGGCCAGTGATGCGGTGACGCTGTCGAGGATGTCGTACATCGCCTCGTAGTCGGTGAGGCTGAGGATCACGAGGCCACTCGCTTCGACCGCCTCGCCCGGTGTGGCCGCGAGTGTCGCTCCCTCGGCGACGACGCTGTCGGCACGGCCGGCTGTACGGTTCCAGACGGTGACCGGGTGGCCGGCGGTGAGGAGGGTGCGGGTCATCGCCTGGCCCATCGGGCCGAGCCCGATCACGGTGACAGCGCTGCCTTGCCTGGTGGTGTGGTTCTGTTGTTCCTTCACCCCTCCATGCTCGAAGATCACCACTAGACTCGGAAGTACCCACTATTTACTGCGGTACTTACCTTTTCGTAAGGGGATCAGTGAGGGCCAAAGCACCAAGACGCGGGCCGTACATCTGCGGCATCGACGCTGCGCTCGACGTGGTGAGCGGTAAGTGGAAGGGGCTGATTCTCTGGGAGCTCGATGCCCATCGCGTACGCCGCTTCGCGGAGCTCCGCCGTGGCCTGCCGGGTGTGAGCGAGAAGATGCTGACCCAGCACCTGCGTGAGATGGAAGAAGACGGACTCGTGCATCGGGAGGTCTACGCCGAAGTGCCGCCACGGGTCGAGTACTCCCTGACCGAGCACGGACGCACGCTCAATCAAGCACTCGGGCCGCTCGGCGCCTGGGGAGGGGAACGGATGCGTCGCGAAGGCTTCGGTGTGGTCGATGTGGTCGAGCCCTCACATGACTAGGTTGGTCTTCAATGACCGGGGTCGCGTGGCGCCTCGAACTTGATCACTCGGTTCGGTACCCGGCGTACGCCAGGGCTGCGTTTACGGTGGGGAAGTCCGCCAGGACGTTTCTACTGCCGGTCTGATCCAGGACGCGGATAAGGCGTAAACCTGGTCCGGCCAGTGGGGGCGCCGTCGAGTCGGGCTGGCAGCCACTGCAGGCCCAGGAGGCAGTTCAGGCGGTGGGAGTCGCAGAAGGACAGAGCGGCGCAGTCCAGAGCCGCGTACCGGTGGTCAGTCTGAATGCAGACCCCGAACGCAGCTCGGAACCACCGTCGTTCACTCTCGTGATCGAGCTCACCGCTGATGCGTATCACAGCGGTGGTGCTGCTGGACGCGAGCAGATTGATGCCGGCAAACCGGCGTGCGACATCTCGCACCTCCGAGTGTCCTTCGTGCGGCCTCGGAGCAGCGGGCGCGGCGGTCGTACGACTTCTGGGCGACTGGAGCCGGAACTGGCAGCGATTCAAGCCCTGTGTGCCGTTCGATGGCCTCGGCGAGCTCCGCGAAGTTGCGCAGCCCCCACGTACTGGGCAGGGCGGATGCCCATGAAGGCCGTCACGCCCGGCACCCGGGCCGCCTGCGCGATCGGCCAGCTCGTTGCTGCCTCCTCACGACGGCTTCACCCGGAGCCTGTCCTTCCGGCCCTGGCCAGTACGGCAGGAGCTGCCGTTGCGGCAGCTTTACGTACGTATCTGCACCATGCTTGCTTCAACGGCGGTGTCGGCCCTTCGCCCTGCCTGCCACCCGCCATGCCTCATGATGAAGGCGAGAATCCATACGAATCGGAAGGAATCGTATGGCCACACCGCTCTCCCGACCACCGAGTCCGTTCCGGGAGCCGCTGCCCCGCTCGGGCCGGCCCCGCCCCGTCCCCTGGCTGGCCCTGGTGGCTGTCGCCTACGCCCTGGTCCAGCTCGCCTTCGTCGTTCCGCACACCCACACCGGTCTCGGCTGGGACGAGACGGTGTACGTCTCCCAGAGCGACCCGCGCACCCCGGCCGCCTACTTCAGTGCCCCCCGATCACGCGGCATCAGCTTCCTGGTCGCCCCCGTTCTTGCCGTCTCCTCGTCAGTGCCTCTGCTGCGCACGGTTTTGGCGCTCGCGTCAGCCGTCGCCCTGTACGGAGCGTTCCGTGTATGGGAATCGCTGCTCGGGCACCGTACGGCTGCGCTCGCCGCGCTGCTGTTCGCCGGGCTGTGGGCCAGTATGCTCAACGGTTCCCAGGTGATGCCCAACTTGTGGGTGGCCCTGTGTGCCGCTGCGGCAGTCGGCTGGTTCCTGCGGATTCCCACGGACCCACGTGCCCGCTGGTGGCTCGCCGGTGCTCTTTGCCTCGCCACGCTCCTGCGACTTCCCGACAGCGGTTGGCTCAGCCTGCCACTGCTGCTGACCGCCGTGTGCGTACAGGCGTACCGCCCTGCCGTCCCCGCCCTCCTCGGCGGGCTCGCCCTCGGCAGCGCGCAGTGGGTCGCGGAGGCGTACGTCCGCTTCGGCGGAATCGGTGAACGCCTGCACATCGCTGACGCCACCGAGGGCGGGATGGCTGCCGGCCACGGATTCGGGGCCGGTGCCGCAGCCGCGCTGCACAGCCTCAACGGACCGTTGCTCTGCCGTCCCTGCCATGTCCCACTGCATGCCCCCACGCTCACCTTGTGGTGGCTGGCTCTGCCACTCCTCGCGGTGACGGCACTGGTGTTCACCGTGCGCCGGCGCCGCCCGTTCGCGGTCACCGCCCTGCCGTTGGGATGCGCCGCGTCCGTCGCCGTTCCCTACCTCTTCCTCCTCAACTACTCCGCGCCGCGCTTCTTTCTTCCCACCTACGCACTTCTGGCCCCGCCTCTCGCAGCCCTGGCCACGAGTGCGTTGCGCAACGCCCGCCCAGGCCCCGACCGCCCCACCTGCTCCCGTCGGCGCCGTTTCGCCACAGCCACCGCCGTCGGTGTGCTGCTCCTGGCCCATCTGGGATGCCAGGCCGGCGTCCTCACCCAGACCACCGCACAGAGCTCCGCTCTCTCGCGCACCTACCGACAGGCCGCTGACAGGCTCCGGCAGCTCGGCATCCATCCGCCTTGTCTGGTTTCCGGTCCGCATGCGCAACCCGTCGGCTACGACGCGGGCTGCGCCTCCGGCGACATCCAAGGCAACAACCGCTCCCTCACCCCACTGCAGTTGCGCCGACAGGCATCTCGCCAACCAACCGCTGTCCTCACCGATGGCCACTCCCCTCCCCCGGCACTCGCCCGGAGCTGGCCCAAGCATCTACTTCCAGGCCATGGGCACTGGGTCGCGTACATCTGGGTGCCGCCCCCGTGGGCGGTCCGCGCAACACAGCCCTGAGCTCGCTTTCTGCACGCTGACAACGACCCGGCGCGGCCTCCAGCCCTGTGGCGCTGCCACCCGCCCTGTGCCCGGCCAACCGCCGTACCGCCGCACCGCCGCCTCGTGTGAGTGCGCGGTGGTCGCGTCACAGTCGATGGCGACTCTGCTCCGTTGACATAGCCGCTTTTACGGCGCAAATGTCGAGTGTGGTGACACGCCGCGCGGTGAGCAGTGCCGCGCGCCGTCTTCCGCCTTTCTTCCCGTCGCACGTCTCCGTCCCGAGGGGATGAGTACACATGACCGCGATGTACCGGGGCAGGGCAGCTTCCCTTTTCGGCGCGTCGGCGCTGCTGGCCACCGCCGCTCTGCTGACAGCCGCTCCCGAAGCACACGCGAGCCAGGGCGGCTGCACGAACTACTCCGCCGGCGGCTACCCCATCGGCATCTGCGTCAACGACCGCAACACCGGCACCAACGCCTACCCGGACTACTACGTCAACGGTGCAGTCCCTGCCAACTGCCGGATCAAGGTCGAGGTCTGGGACAACGCGAACCACCGGTACGGCCCGGTCTTCAAAGACGGCTCCCCCTGCACACGGGGCCACCACCCAGCCAACGGCACATGGTGCGTGTCGAATTGGGATCCAGCCGACTACGGCAGTCACGTCACCGTGCACGCCTACTTCCGGCTGTACAGCGGCAGTGGGCAAATCAACGACACCAGCACCAACTCACCGTCGATCACGGTGTCGTTCACAGGCATGGCGCACTGCTGAACCGCTACGCGTCGGAGCTCGGCGCTGCCCTCGCCGCCTCGGGGCCGGACCACGCTCCCGACAGCAGTGACGAACACCCCGCTCCTTGGTCAGGGCACTGAACCCGGCCTGTACGGCGAACCCAAAAGCAGCAGGCGCAGCGGTCCGGCCGCCGTCATCCGCCGGGCGAGCGCCGGGGAAAGACGTCCCACCGCAAGCATGAGCGCGAGTGCGGTGAGCCCGCCCACAACCAGCCCGGTCAGGACGTCGTGCGGATAGTGCACACCCACCCAGACGCGGGAGGCCGCCATGGCAACAGCCGCTCCGCAGGCAAGGGCCCCCAGCCACCGTGAGACGAACAGCAGCGCCACGGCCGCTGCCGCCGCGATCGCCGCGTGGTTGCTGGGGAACGACCAGTCGCCGGGCCCCGGGCACGCCTCCAGGGTGCTGACCCGCAGGCTCTGGCACGGCCGGTCCTCGCGGACCGCCAGCTTCAGGACGACATCCAGGCCGTACGCCAGGACTACGGCCAGCGGTACGGCCAGCGCCGTCACCGCAGCCGCGGCTCCCGTGCGGCGGGCCCGCCACCAGCCCAGGACCGCGGCCAGGGCGAAGAGCACCAGTCCGTACGTGGACCACACCGTGACAGCGGTGTCCAGCCAGCAGGGCGAGTGCTGTGCCAGGCGCGTCACGGCTTCGTAGGCGGAGCCGTCGACCGGCGCCCCGTCGAACGCCAAGATCACCTTCGGGCTCCCCTCGCCAGGGCGGGCCCGCGGCTTCGGTGCGGAGCGGAGGCGTACGGCATCAGCGAACCCACCGGGCCGGCGGAACGCAGGCGGTCGGCGGAACGCAGGCGGTCGGCGGCGACTGCACGCCGCGCTGGTCCGGCGCGAGCTGCGACGATGGAACGGGTACGGGCATCGGCACGAGTCCTTCCGGCGACGGCCGGACGCACGGCACCCGGCCGCACACCCGACCGACTACAATCCTGTAGACGGTCTACAGCACTGTAGACGATGGTGAGGTGAGGAGCGTTCCCGTGAACGCCGAAAAGGACGAGCGCCGGCCGGGGGGCGAGCTGGAGGCCGCGGTGCTGGCCGCGCTGTGGGCGGCGGACACACCGCTCACCCCGGCCCAGGTACAGGCCGCTCTCGACTCCGGCCTGGCCCGTACGACCGTGACCACGATCCTGTCGCGCCTGCACGAGAAGGGCACCCTCCACCGGGAGCGGCAGGGGCGCGGCTACGCCTACCGCCCCGTCCACGACCCGCACGGCCTGACCGCCCTGCGCATGCACGGCGAACTCGATCGCGACAGCGACCGCCAGACGGTCCTGGCCCGCTTCGTCGCCCAACTGAGCCCGGACGACGAGCAGGTGCTGCGCCGGCTGCTGGAGGAGGGCCCGTGATGATCGCACTGCTGCTGGTCCCACTCCTTCTGCCCTGTGCGGCACCCCTGCTGGCCCACCGGATCCTCGACCGCTGCCCTCCGGTGGCTGCCCTGTGGAACCTGACCGTCTCGGCGCTGCTCCTCGCGGCCGGTACGGTGGCGACGCTCGGCACCCTCGCGCTGACCGGCCTGCTCGACATCCCGGCCTTCGCCGCCCTCGGTGAACTGGTGCACCCGCTGCGCACCGCCCCCGAACGGCTGCTCCTGCCCCTGGCCGCCCTGGCCGCCGCCCTGCTCACCCTCGCGACCCTCACCCTCGGCCGCTCGGTCGTACGGCAGGCCGCCCGCCTGCGGACCGCCCGCTCACAGGCCGGCCGCAAGCCCGCCGCGGGCGACCTGTGCGTCGTCGAATCGCCGCACCCCGACGCCTACGCCCTGCCCGGCCGCCCGCACCGCATCGTCGTCACCACTGCCATGCTGCGCAGCCTCGACGCACGCGAGCGCGAGGCCCTCTTCGCGCACGAGCGTGCCCACAACGCCGGCGGCCACCACTACTTCCTGGCCGCGGCCGAACTCGCCGCACACTGCCACCCCGCCCTGCGCCCGGTGCGCGAGGACATCCGGCTGGCCGCCGAACGGGCCGCCGACGAAGCCGCCGCCATCAGCGTCGGCGACCGTGATCTGACCGCGCGCGCCATCGCCCGCGCCGCGCTGGTCGCGCACACGGCACACGCCTCCCGGTCCACGGTCACACCGGCGGCCACCACCGGCCCCGTGCCCCGGCGCGTGACCGCCCTGCTGCGCCCCGCCGTACGCGCCCCGCGCGCCGCCTCCTGGATCGCCGCCTCGCTGGCCGTCTGCGCTCTGCTGTCCTGCGGGGCCGCAGGAACCGGCGCGCTCCACGTCCACCAGGACATCGAAGTCGCCCAGGGCGAGACCGGTCCCTCAGCCGCCCGCGTGCGCGGCGTCGCCCGGCTCCTGTGGCCGGCTCCTCTCTGATCGCCGGTCGGCACGTGGCGAGGAAGACGGCCGCAGCCAGGGCCTCCCGGCCCGCAGCGCAAGCCGCCCCCGTCGGACGGCGCGGACGCCACTACGCCGCCATGACTGCCTCCCCTGCTCGGCCAGATGCTTCAGTCGGGTCTCCGCCATCCTCCATCGGGCCGCTGCGCCCCAACAGCCTGGCGAACCTACTGTTCCTCTTGCGGTTCCGGGCGTGTGGCGCACCGCCGCACCGTCGGCGCCGTGGGCCCGGCTGTCACGACTGCCGTCGGGGTCGGGACGGTCGTCCCGTCGCTCCTGCCACGATCTTCTGCAGCAGGCTGTACGAGAGGATCGGCAGCAGCACCCCGGGGCGGTGGGAGAACCAGCCGGCGGCCAACACGGCAGCCGCACTGCTGTTGTTCATCCCCGTGGCGAAGGTCAGGGAGATTTTGTCCGGCCGGTCGCACCGCGCCCAGGAAGACATCCACCGCCCGCAGCAGAAGGTCAGGCAGCACGCCGCGCCGGACAGGCCGAGCGCCAGCATCAGCAGGTCGGGGTCCGGACGGGCGAGCGCCTGCCCCAGTGCGCCCGCGGCGTTGACGTAACACAGCAGCAGGATGTTCATCAGGTTCACGGCCTTGGCCGCGGGCAGGGCCCGGTGGACCCGCTCCTCGCCGAGCGCGCTGCGTACGGCGATCCCGGCGAGGCACGGCAGCACCACCGACACCAGCGCGAACACCCCGGCCCCGGTCCGGGCGATGCCGTCGACCGTGGTGGTGTCGTCCAGGGTTCCGGCGCCGTGGGGGCCGACCAGGTGAGCGGCCAGATGAATGCCGAGCGGGACGGTGAGCGGGCTGAGTACCGTGGAGCCGATCACCATCGCGACGACCAGCGGGACATTGCCCCCCGCGGTCTGTCCCCACGAGGCGGCGCCGCCCGCGATCGGCATCGCCAGCACCAGCATGAGCCCGACCACCAGCCCCTCCGCCTCTCCCGGATCGGGCCAGGTTCGCAGGCCCAGGGCAACGGCCGGGAGCACGAGCAAGGGGAGCAGGGCGTTGGCGGCGATGCCGAGCACCAGCCGCGCCGGCCGGCACACCACACCGCGCAGATCGGTGATGCGCACCCCCAGCCCGGCGTTGAACAGCATCATCGCCAGTAACAGCATCGGCAGGGACAGCGCGGACGCGCCCACCGGCATCCGCAGCGCCAGGCCGCGCAGCGTCTCGCCAGGCCCCGGCAGTACACCGGCCAGCACATAGCAGGCCAGCATCAGCCCCAGCAACCACCGCTGCACGGCTGCCGTCACTGCCACCACTGTCGTCACACACCAGAGTTAGGGATCACACGCCGCAACTACTCCAGCGCGTGACGGCGATCGGCAAGGGGGCGCGCTCGCCAGGCCGGGGCTTGCGGCGGTGGGCTCTCATGCGCCCACCGGACGTGCCGCAGCCCCCTCGGCTGCGGCACACCGGCGCGGGCGATGGGACCTGTCAGCGGTGGTTCCAGTGCTCGGTGTCGACGATCACGCGGTGGTCGTTGCGCAGGGTGGCGGTGTCGCGGTGGTTGTCCCAGGCGTAGGTGCGGCGGTTCTGGTAGACGTCGTGCATCGTGTCGTGGCCGCGGCCGGTGTGGACGCGGACCTGCTGGTGGCCGCCCAGGCGCAGGTGGAAGCGGTAGGTGGTGTGGGTGTGCCGGCTGGTCAGCGTCCAGCCGGTGAGGTTGACCGCGTGCCGGCCGGTGTTCTTCACCGTGACCCACTCGGCGTTCAGGCTCCGGTTGGAGCCGTCGTCGCGTCCGGGGCTGTCGGCCTGGACCGCGCCCAGCACGACCGGAGAACGGTGCGGAACCGGCAGTTGATGGCCGGTGGCCGAGGCCGGCCCCGCCAGGGCGGCGGCCAGGGCGGCCGATACCGCCGCGGCAGCGGCCAGACGCGGTGCAAAACGAATCACGTGATCCTCCTGGAGGACGCCCCGACGCACGGGGCGGGTAGAGCCCAAGTGCCGGTCGATCGCCGGACGGGGACCACTGTGGAACCACCCGTCCTTGTGTGGTTGACGGTTTGACGGCCCATTACGCAACGCGGGCCTCCCCATGCCCACCACACTCCGCCACTCCCAGGCGCACACGCCCTGGCGCACGCAGGTAGCCTCGCACCACCCCGATCACGTCCCGCGCCCCTTCCCTCCCGACGCGTACGGCAACTGCACCTCCGTTCTCCTGGCGAGCGCCTCATGCATCCCGGCGACGGTTGCGGCCTGCTGTCTGCGGCCTGCTGTCTGCTGTCTGCTGTCTGCTGTCTGCTGTCTGCTGTCTGCTGTCTGCCGAGACGGGACGCCGGGGCGAGGCGATCGCCCGGACGACCCCGCTGCCGTTCGGACAGGCCGGGACGGCGGCCGCGTCTGCTCGGAGTGGACGCGTCCCGTGCGGTACGGCGATGTCGTGCAGTCGGCCCACAGGATGCGGACGTCAAGACGGCGGTTACGGACAGCCCTCTCCTGTTCACGGCCAATTGCCGCTTCTTTCATGTGTCCCCTCCTGCCCAGGACGCGCTGTCGCCACGACAGTCGGTGCGGCCCGCGTTGGGCCCGTGTGCCCCAGGAGGGAGCGCTTCCATGCCTGAGATGACCCGTCGCAGACTCCTCAGCGCCGCCGGTGCGGTCGGCGGCGCCGCCACGCTGTCGTTACTGCCCCCCAGCGTCCAGGCGGCCGTGGCGGCCGGCCCGGTGCGCGGCGGCTCGCTGCGCGACATCGAGCACGTCGTCCTGCTGATGCAGGAGAACCGCTCGTTCGACCACTACTTCGGCACCCTGCGCGGCGTACGCGGCTTCGCCGACCCGCACGCGCCGCAGCTCCCCGGCGGCCGCCCGGTCTTCTACCAGCCGGATGCCCAACATCCCGACGGCTACCTGCTGCCCTTCCGCCTGAACACCCACGAGAGCAGCGCCCAGGCCATCCCCTCCACCAGTCACGCCTGGGCCGTCCAGCACGAGGCGCTCAACGGCGGGAAGATGGACCGCTGGCTGCCCGCGCACCGCAAGGCCGACGGCGTCAACGGCCCTTATGTGATGGGCTACCACACCCGGGAGGACATCCCGTTCCAGTACGCCCTCGCCGACGCCTTCACCGTCTGCGACAACTACTTCTGCTCGGTCCTCGGCCCCACCTGGCCCAACCGCCTGTACTGGATGACCGGCACCATCGACCCCGGCGGCACCCGCGGCGGCCCGGTCATCAGCAACACCGCGCCCCGCCCCTACCGCTGGACCACCTACGCCGAGCGGCTCCAGAAGGCCGGCATCAGTTGGCGGGTCTACCAGGAACAGGACAACTACGGCTGCAACATGCTGGAGGAATTCCAGCGGTTCCGTGACGCGAAGCCGGGCGATCCGCTGTACGAGCGGGGGATGCGCCGGCTGCCCGCGGGCACCTTCGAGGACGACGCACGCAACGACCGGCTGCCCGCGGTGTCGTGGATCATCCCCACCAGCTACCAGTCCGAGCACCCCGCCTACCTCCCGGCCGCGGGCGCCGACTACGTCGCGAAGAAGATCGAGGCCATCGCCGACAACCGCGAGGTGTGGCGCAAGACCGCCTTCATCCTCGACTACGACGAGAACGACGGCCTGTTCGACCATGTGATCCCGCCGTCCCCGCCCGCCGGAACGCCGGACGAGTTCGTGGGCGGCCTGCCCATCGGGGCGGCTTCCGTGTCCCGTGCCTGATCGTCTCGCCGTGGACGGTGGGCGGCTGGGCAGCCGGTGAAGCCTTCGACCACACCTCCGTCCTGCGCTTCCTGGAACGCTGGACGGGGGTCCGCGAGCCCAACATCAGCGACTGGCGCCGGGGCACCTTCGGCGACCTGACCTCCGCCTTCGGCTTCGGCAGCCCCGCGCACCGCCCGCCGTGGCTGCCCGACGACACCGAGGAGCAACTGGAGGAGGCCGAATGGGAGGTCGAACACCTCCCGAAGCCGACTTTCCCGGGCACCGGCCAGAAGCCGCCGGGCCAGGAGCCCGGAGGGCGCAGACGGCGCTGAGCGACCGGCGGGGGCGCGGGGAGCCCCGGCAGCCGGGCGGCGGGCGGCGGGCGGCCGCTGTCATTGATAATGGACCCGCCCGGACACAGAGGAAGCGACGACGAGCGTACGCGCTTGGTGAGGGAGGCCGGTGCACGGTGACCACGCGACGCTGCTCTCCGGTACGGCTGGCGATCGCTACCCTCGCTCTTGCCGCAGCAGGCACGGCCTGTACTCCGGTCGGTTCCGGCCGTGCACCGGGTACGCCGAAGACTGCCACCACCGCCTCGCCGCAGGCCCAGGCGTACGACCCTTCCCACTTCGCACCGCAGGTGGTCGCACACGCCCGCCAGGCCGGCGTGAGTGCCCGCCTGCTGATGGCGATCTTGTACAACGAGGCGTACAAGCCGCACGACCCGGAGTGGGAACGGGCCTGGCAGCGCACCAAACCGGACGCTGCCTTCGGCATCGCCAACATGCACAAGGCCGCCTTCGACCAGACCAAGCGCGGGCGCGACTTCGCCGACCGCGACTGGCACGAGCTTCCCGACGACCGTGACCTCGCCATCAAGGCAGCAGCCTGGTACCTGCACGACCTGGGCAGGCAACTGCCCACCCAGCGCAGCGGATCGCTGTCCCGGGACGAACTGCTGGCCCTGGGCTACAACACCGGGGCGGGCAACATGCGGGCCTTCGCCAGGGGTACGGCACCCGGCCCCCAGGCCCAGATCTACCTGGACCGCCTGCACAACAACTGGACCAGAGCCCAGCAAGCCCTCCAACACACCTGACGCACCGGCCGCACACCTGCAACTCAGAGCGTTGTCCGCCACCCCTCACCATGGGTCGGCCGGACCGCGGCCGTTCACTCGCCGCGGCCACGCCTCCCCGGGCCGACGGCGGCACTCGGCCACGGAGGCTCGCCCCGGCGGACCGAGCCGGCGGCCTGGCCCGGGGGCCGGTGCCGCCTGCGGTGCGCTGAGGTCAAGTGCCAGGGCACGCTGGTGACCATGACGCCGGGGACGAACAGCAGCCGGCTCTTCAGCCAGAGCGCGGACTGGTTGTGCAGCAGGTTCTCCCACCAGTGGCCGACGACGTATTCAGGGATGAACACGCTGACCACCGTACGAGGGTTGTCTCGGCCGAGGGAACGTACGTACGCGACGGCCGGCCGGGTGATCTCCCGGTAGGGCGATCGCAGCATCTTCAAGGGAATGCCGACGCCCAGACGGTCCCACTGCGACCGCAGCGTGTCGGCTTCTTCGCGTTCCACCTCGACGGTGAGGGCTTCCAGGACGTCGGGGCGGGTGGCGCGCGCGTAGGAGAGAGCGCGCAGGGTCGGGCGTTGCAGGCGGGAGACGAGGACCACCGCGTGTACGCGGGTGGGTGAGCGCAGGTCGGCGGCGGGGTCGGTGACCTTCAGCTCGTCGGCGACGTTGGTGTAGTGCCAGTGGATCGCCCGCATCGTCAGCCACAGCACCGCCGCCGCGATCACCGCCAGATACGCGCCCTCGGTGAACTTGGTGGCCAGCACGATCACCAGGACCGATGCCGTCACCACGGCCCCCAGGGCGTTGATCGCCCGCGCCCGGTGGTGACGCCTGCGCACGGCCTGATCCTGCTCGGCGGCCAGGGCGTGTTTCCAGTGCCGCACCATGCCCGCCTGGGAAAGGGTGAAGGACGTGAAGACGCCGAGGATGTACAGGTGGATGAGGCTCGTCACCGAGGCGTGGTAGGCCCACAGCAGACCACCGGCGATCAGGGCCAGGAAGATGATGCCGTTGGAGAAGGCGAGACGGTCGCCGCGGGTGTGCAACTGACGTGGCAGGTAACGGTGTTGTGCCAGGACCGACGAGAGCAGCGGGAAACCGTTGAACGCGGTGTTGGCGGCGAGCACCAGGACCAGGGCGGTGACGGCCTGGATGAAGAAGAACCCGAAGCCGTGGCCGCCGAAGACCGCCGCCGCGAGCTGGGCGATGACGGTGCGCTGGGGGGTGTGGGCGCAGTCGTGCGCGGCGGGGGTCAAGTCGCAGGCGTTCGCGGTGATATGGACCTTGGCGATCAGAGCCAGGGCGGTGATGCCGGAGAACATCGCCACCGCGACGCCGCCCATCACGGCCAGCGTGGTGGCGGCGTTGCGGGACTTCGGCCGGCGGAAGGCCGGGACGCCGTTGGCGATGGCCTCGACGCCGGTCAGCGCGGTGCAGCCGCTGGAGAAGGCACGTAGCCCCAGGAGCAGCAGGGCGAGCGGGGCCAGAGCGTCCTGGCCGGGTGCGGTGTGGATGCCGTAGCGGGCCGACTCCGCCACCGGCGCGTCACCCAGCAGCCAGCGCAACAGTCCGGTGGCACACATCAGGAGGATCCCGGCGACGAAGAGGTACGTCGGAGCGGCGAACACCCGCCCCGACTCGCGCACCCCGCGCAGATTGAGCGTGGCCAGCAGGGCCACGAACAGCACCGCCATCGGCGTCCGGTACTCGTGCAGTACCGGAAGCGCCGAGATGATGTTGTCCACGCCCGAAGCGACGGAGACCGCCACCGTCATGACGTAGTCCACCAGCAGCGCGGCCGCGACCACCAGGCCCGCGGACGGGCCGAGGTTCGTGGACACCACGGTGTACGAGCCGCCACCGGACGGGTAGGCGCGCACCACCTGCCGGTACGACAGCACCACCACCGCCATCAGGACGACCACCGCGACCGCCACCCACGGGGCCAGGTACAGGTAGGCCAATCCGCCCAGGGCGAGCACCAGCAGGATTTCCTGGGTGGCGTAGGCGACCGACGACAAGGGGTCGGAGGCGAAGACGGGCAGCGCCAGCCGCTTGGGCAACAGCGTCTCCCGCATGTCTTCCGTGGGCAGTGCCCGGCCGATCACGATGCGCTTGATCACGTCCAGCGGCTTCGGCATGCGGCGATCCTAGGCCGCGGCTGCGGCTCCGGAGGCGACGCTTTCCGGCGCCCGGTCCGCGTGTCGGACGCCGCGTCCGGCGTACGGTGTCACTCGTCCCGCCACCTGCCACACCGTCAACCGCGACCCGACCTCTCAAGAAACGGCTGGCCTTCCTGTCCCACCGCCCGAGTCCCCATGTGCACGAAAGACCTCCAAGGTGGCTTCTCCAGGACCAGGCACCGTGTCCCCGCTCGACTACGCTGTGCAGCCCGCCCTCTTCCGGTTCGCCCCCGCGCCGTCGCATCCGCACCCTGACGGAGCCTCAGGTCCGTCACGGGACGGAGTTGAGGGGGATGTTCCTCCTCCGTTCATCGTGAGCAGCCCTTTGGGAACTGTGCCATCGGGGCATCACTCCTACGTACGGCCTGCTGCCCCGTGCAGCCGGTACTTGACGGTGTGCCGCGTTCCCGCTCTTCTTCGTCCACTTGCCCGGAAGAGCTGGCGCCATGGCCGTCCGCGCCGTGGGCGCAGGTGGCCAGTCCTTGCACTCCCCTCGCCGAGGAGCACCTGTGCACGTCTCCCAACGCATCAAGGCAGCCGACTGGCCAGCTTTCGAACAAGTCCTGGACCAAGCTCTGAATTCTGAGGAAGTCAGGGAAGCAGCAGACGACGCCGGTGGTGTCTTTCCTGTCGAGCAGATGCGTACCGAGGTATTGCGATCCCGCACCGCCATCACCTCCACGGCGGCGACCGAGTATCGCGACTACCTTCGAGCGCGCGCCTGGGCCACCGAAAACGGGCTACAACGCCGGCGGCATTCGCCCCGGCGCATCGGTGCCGGGGTCCGGCGCGCCTCAACCGGTATGGTGCCGTGCCTGACGGTCGTGGCCACCACCGTCTTCTTTCTCCTCGGCTACTACCTCTACGATTTGCGCACCCGGCCGAACCTCACCGACGAGTTCCTGTCCATGGGCCTACTGGCCACCGCCGTGACGGTGGGTCTCGTCGTGGTCGGACTGCGAGCGGCAGAAGACGACTGTTCCGCCCCTGGCAGGAGCACACCGGGCCCCGGCCATCTCAGTGTGGCGCAGGCCCGGGAGAACTGGCAGCAGGCTCTGCTGGAACGCGGGATCCTTCCGTACGTACTCGGCCGGATTCAGTTCCCTGAGCCACTGCCGCGTACGGGCACCCACGGCCGGCCCACGCCGTCCGGCGCACGACGTACCGGCGATCGCAGGTCCAACAGCAGGCGGTGCTTCGGTCGTGAGGGGCGCGGGCCCGGCGATCCGGAGAGGTGAACGGGCCCGCCGGAACACCGCAGGCCGGATCAGCTCTGACGTGTCGTGGCAGTGTTGGCCTGTGCCGGTGCCGACCCGGTGTTCCCGCTGCCGACCGTCGATGGAGCCGCCCTGCTCCTCCAATGGTCAGGTCAGGAGGCTGGCGACCGACTGGGCCAGGGCGGCCAGTGACGCGCCACCGGCAGCCGCGGCGGCGATGATGTCCAGCCGTTCCCGCAGTGCTCGCCGGCGCGGGGGCGTGAGAGTCCCGTGGCGTTCGATCTCTTCTTGAGCGGCGGCGAGTTCGGCGTCGAGGCCGGTGGCGTCCGCTTCTCGTTCCGCGGAGCCGGGACCGGTGCCGACGCCGGGGTCCGGATCCGGCGCGGCGAGAAGCGCCGTACGCAGCGCGCCCAGCGCGGCCAGGAGCCGGGCCGGATCGTCCGGTTCCGCCGCGCCGTACGTGATGCGGGCCTCCGGACCGGTACTGAGCACCCCGCCCGAGACGGAACCGCCCACGCTGATCGAGCCCGGCGGGGCCGTGGGGGCCCGGCCGCGGTCCGAAGGGTCACCGGTGACGTCAGGGTGGCGCGGTCCGTCCGCTGCGGGTGGAGCCATGGCGGTCTCCCGGGGTGTAGTGGATGTCCGTACGTGCTCCGGTGGAGGCGACACCACCGCTCATCGTGCCGATGTAGATCGCTCCCTGGCCGATGGTGACGGACTGCCGCTCGAACTCGCGGGTGTCGTAGCCCTTCGACCGCAGCGCCTGGAGCACGCCGTTCGTGATGCGGTCCTGCACGGTCTTCACGTACCGGCTGGCGTCCATCTCCTGGAAGAGGGTCACCTGCTGCGCACTGCCCAGTTCCCGTACCGACACCCGGGGGCCGTCCGGTCTCGACCGGGTCGGCCGGCGCAGCCACGTACGGGACACGGTGACGGCCGTACGCAGCAGCCCGAAGACGGCGGTGGTGGAGGCCGCCGGGCTGGAGAACAGCGCCAGCGCCGTGTTGCGCAGCAGCAGCAGGTCGTGGTCGGAGGCCGAGTCGGCGGCCGACGCGTAGTCGGCCCGGACCGGGGCCAGTACGTGCGGCGCCACTTCGAGCACCAGCATGGCGCCCTGGGTGTGCACCCGGACCAGCACGCTCACCACCAGTTGTCCGCCCCAGGCCGTGATCCGCACCCGCAGGAAGTGCCGGCGCCCCTCGCCGTGGTCGTCGACCGCCTCCCGCAGGCACTCGCGCAGCCGTTCGGTCTCGTAGGGCATGTCCTGACGCGGGCCGTACACGGGCAGACAGACGCACTCGTCGACCTTCAGTTGCCGGAGCCGGTCGCGGGCGGTGGCGGCCGGGACGGCCAGCCGCAGCGAGGCGATTTGCGGCCGGATGAGGTCGAGGATGTCGCGGTTGCTCAGTTCGCCGGGCGGTGGCGGCCGGTCGGCACCGTCCTCCGCCTCCGGGTCCTTCGGCCGGAGCTCCAGAATGAAGGACCATGCGTCGTAGGTGGTCCCGAAGCCGATCAGCGGATGGTCCGGCCGGTAGGCGCACAGCGGGGAGAACTGTTCGCGGCCGATGGCCGCGCCGATACGCCGGCAGCGCCGGGTGTCCGGGAGCCGGAGCGCGGTGCGGGCGTCGAACGACTCCCGGCCCAGCTCCCGCCGCATCAGCAGCGCCCTCCGTACGCGGTGTGCCCACACCGGCACCGCCAGCAGCAGGGGGAAGGCCACGGCATGGCTGAGCGGTACGCCGCCGGCCGTGACCCAGCGCACCGAAAGAGGGAACTGGCTGATGAGCACGCCCAGGAAGACCAAGGCGTACGGTGCGACGGCCACCAGCGACGCTCTCGTGGCCACCCCCGCCCGGCCCGGAACGAGCGCCGGGGCCACCAGGCGCCACGCCAGAGCGGCCAGCCACAGCAGGCACCAGGCCACCGCGAAGAGCGCCGCCGCCCGGCCGTCCACCACCGCGAAGGCCGCCCACACCAGGAGCACCGCCAGCCCGGTGGCCGCTTCCCAGCGCCGGGCACGCAGGGCGTGCGCGAGGACGGGCAGCACGTCACAGCCGAGGGAAGCGGCGACCGGCCGCTCCTCGTGTTCGACCAGCTCCTCGATGATCTGCTGCCGGTACCGCCGGTCCACATGGGCACCGACACAGAGCAGCCGGGTGGCCTCCTGCGCCGAGGGGGCCGTCGAAAGGCCGCTCATGTGGTCCCCCTTCCGCCCGTCCCTCATGATCCCGTCGGCTCGTACGCCTTGGTCACGGCCTTCCTGTCGGCCCGGCCCACGGTGCAGACCACCTGCCGGAAACCGTCGTCCCAGTCGGTTTCGGCGGGGGCGTAACCGAGCACGGCGACGCTGTCGTCGGGCGCCCAGGCCGCTCCGAAGCGGTTGGCGCACAGGTCGTCCGCGCTCTTGAGGGCCTGGGTGGCGCTCATGCCTTGCGGCGCCTCGACGAATCCCACCACTTGGTCGGTGTGCGACGCGTCGCACGAGGACGCCAGCCGCGACTGGAAGGTGTCCTTCTCGGCCTTGTAGGTCCAGCAGTCACCGACCGACATCTGCTGCAGGTACAGGTCGGTGCCCTGATCGCGGAAGCGGCCGACCTCCCCGTTCAACGGGGTGTGGCGGGAGACGACCAGGCAGGCCGCCCGCCGGCCCGCGGCCTCGAAGCCCTGCGCCGTCGGCACCACGGCGTAGGACCCGGCATCGGGCAGCCGCCCGGCCACCTCGTCGGCCTGCCGCGCGCACTGCCGGGCGGCCCCGGCCCGCGCCGCTTCGACATCGGGGAACTCCATCGTGGCGACGACCTGGGCGTTGTTCCCCTTGCCGCAGCCGACGACTCCGAGGTTGGGTACGGAATGCAGCGGACGGTCCGCCCACACGGCCCGGACGCAGTCGCCGGTGGTGAGCGGCGCGGTGAGACCGACCAGTTGTCCGTACGGGAACGGCGTCACGCTCCATGCCGCGGACGGCGTCGTACTCCTTGCCGCGGACGGCGGTGCCTTGCCCTTGCCTTCCCCATGGCCGTGGTTGACCGCGTTCAGCGCCAGCAGGGTCCCGGTGGCCGCTATCAGCACCACCACCGCCGTAACGGCCGCGAGCCGCCAGAATCCGGCTCGCGGTGCGGGCCTCCGGCTCTTCTCTCCGGCGGATCCGGTACCGGGCCCGTCGCCGTCGGCCTCTTCCCGCCCGTCGGTTCGCTCCTCGCGCTCCGGGGCTCCGGAGCCGTCTCCGCGCGCGCCGGTCAACCGCTCCACCGCCGCCCGTACGGTGTCGGCTGACGGCCGCTGCGCCGGCTCCTCGGCCAGCATCTCGCGCACGAGCCCCGCCAACTCCGCCGCTTGGGCGGGCGTACCGGGGCGGGCGGGCGGCGGGTGGCCTTCGGCAGCCGCATAAAGCGTCGCGCCCAGCGAGTAGACGTCCGCGGCCGGAGTCGCGGCCAGGCCGGATTCCTGCGTCTGTTCGGGGGCGAGGAACCCGGCCGCCGCTCCCACGGGCGCCGCGTCCCCGAACAGATAACCCGTCAGCATCACGCGCCCGGGCGTCCGCCCGTCCGCCTCCTCCGGTACGAGCAGGACGGCGGACGGCGAAATCTGCCCGTGCAGCACCCCCAGGGAGTGCCCCGCGCCGAGGGCGGCGGCGAGCGCCAGCGCGATCCCGGCCAGTTCACCGGCCGGCACCGGCCCCTCCTGCCGCAGGCGGGTCTCCAGGTCGACCGCGCCCGGGTGGTACGCGGACACCACCCAAGGGCTGCCCTCATGTTCCACGACGTCGTACAGGGCGACCACATGCGTGTGCCAGCGCAACTGACCGACCTGGTCGGCTCGTTCCCGCGCCCGGCGCAGTCGGGCCGCTTCACCTGCGACCGCCCCGGGCGCCGGCACCACCTCCGTGAGCAGAACCTCGGCCCCCAGATCCTCGTCCTGCGCGAGCCACTGCTCCCCGCCCGCAGGCCCGTGCCCTGTGCGCCGCACCAGCCGGTACCGTCCGCCGATCAGCGCCCGTTCGCTCATCCCGGCCCCTTCCCCCTGGGAGCCACCCGTCGACGTGAGATCAACTCCCCCTTCATGGCGACGAGTTGTGCTCATCATCGACGGTATACCCACGCCTCCCGCGTCGACAGGCCGAGGAGGCACAGGGGGGAGGACGGTCGGCCAGAAGCGCTTCCCGTCCGACGAGGTGGAGGCGGGCGGACAGCAGCTCGATGCCTCGCCTCCGCGCGAGGCGCAGGTCGCCTTCGCTTGTGCCACCAGCGGCATCCAGCACCACTGCTTCACCGGGCCGCTCCCGCACGATGTCCTCGCGGCCGCGAGCCCCGCCTCCGGTTCGAAGTTCCCTTCGCCGACCCGCTGACCGGCAGATGACCGACGACCGGCACGGTCAGCGCAGGGAGCGGATCGCCGGGCTCGCGGCGACCAGGCCGGCGCACGCCAGGACGGCGCTGCCGCAGACCAGGAACAGCGTCGTCGTGCCGTACGGGAGCAGGAGGCCGGCGATCACGTAGGAGAACGGGTCGAACGCCACCGTGGCCAGCACGACGAGGCTGAGCACTCGCCCCAGCAGGTGCCCGGGCACCCGCTCCTGCAAAGTGGCCACGATGACCACCCCGAGGAACGCCGACCCGAGGCCGACGAGTGAGGCCACCGCCGTCGCGGCGACGACATGGGTGACGGCGGCGAGACCGGCCGTGCCGGCGCCGATCGCCGCGACCCCGCCGACCACGGTCCAGCCGCGCCGGGTGGGCGGCCGCCACCCTGCCATCAGTGAGCCGGCCAGTGAGCCGACACCGAAACCGGAGAGCACGACGCCCAGGGATCCCGCGCCGCCGAGGTGCTGATCGGCGAGTACCGCGCCGCCCACGAGCACGGGGCCCACGACCGCGATGTTGATCAGGGCGACGGCTGCCAGCATCCCGCGCACCACCGGTTCGTGCCAGGCGTACCTCAAGCCCGCGCCGAGGGCACGTGCGCTGCTGAGCCGCTCACCGTCGACGGCGTCCCCGGCACCTTCGCCACGCCGGACCACGCGGACGAGCGTGCTGAGGGCGACGGCGGCCACCGCGGCCATCGCCGTGATCCCACCCAGAGTCGCTTCGAAGCCGACTGCGGCGACGGCTCCGGCGGCCACCGCCGGGCCGACCAGGTCGCCCCCCGACTCCGCGCCCTGCACCAGCGCGTTGGCCCGGGAGAGCTTCTCGGTCGGCACGACGGCGGGCAGCATCGCCAGGGCCGCCGGGAAGTACGCGGCGTCGGCGGCGCCGAGCGTCCCGGCGAGCAGGGCGACCGTCGTCACCGAGGGCGAGGTGAAGGTGACCAGCGCGCCGAGGGCCAGCAGGACGGCGACCCGGAGCCAGGAGGCGCCGGCCGCGACACGGGCGGGACCGATGCGGTCGACCAGTACGCCGGCCGGAAGCAGGAGTGCCGCTCGCGGCAGCGCCACGGCCACGAGGACCAGCCCGGTGGCGATCCCCGGTTCCGACAGTTCCAGTACGAAGAGCGTGAGCCAGATGAGGAACAGCGCATCGACCACGGCGGCCAGCCCTTGGCCCACGATCAGGCGGCGCAGGTGCGGATCGCCGAGCGGCTCGCGCGGCAGGGAGGGGGCGCTCGGCTCCGTCGTCATGGCCGGCTCCCCGGGTGTGACGGGCCTGACCTTCCGGCCTGACCCGTTGGCGGACGTGGATCCACTGCGCGGCGAGGCACGCGTCCACGTCGGCGTCGCGCGTCCGGTGGGGTCGTCGCCCGGTCCTCGTCCCCCCGGAAGCAGCGCTGGGTGTGCCCGGTGACACCGGGACGGACATGACCGCATCGCTCACTGATCGACAACATCAACACACCCGCTCGCAAATTCGGGGAGGGGGGACGCGCTGCTGGGACGGAGGAGATGAGGTCCCAGCCGCGAGGACCTTCCTCGTCAGAGAGCGCTGCGTACCTCACAGGGACTGTGGTGCCGCTCGACGGGGGCGCGGGCATGTCATGGCCGTTGCCTGGCGTCGGCCCGCCGGCACGGCCGTTGCCCGGCCCACCGGCACGCCCGATGGCGCCCACGCCACATGGCACTAGGCGATGTGCGTCCCCCGTCGACCGTCAGGGTGGTGCCGGTGATGTAGGACGCGGCGTCGGAGACGAGGAAGACCAGGGCCGCAGCGAGCTCCTCGGGCTGCCCGATGCGGCCCGAAAGCACCCGCGGCATCATCGCCTCGACGTAGCCCTCGGCGTAACCGTCGGTCATCTCGGAGGTGAAGAGGCCCGGCGCGAGGGCGTTCACGCGGATGCCCTTGCCGGGGGTCCACTGCTGGGCGAGGTCGCGGGTGAGTCCGAGGAGGCCGGCCTTGGACGCCGAGTAGGCGGCCTGCGGCAGACCGCCGGTGACCAGCGCGAGAATGCTCGACACGTTGACGATGGCGCTGCCGGGGAGCATCACCGCACCCGCGGCCTGAGCCATCCAGTAGGAACCGTTGAGGTTGATGTCGACGACCTCGCGGAACTGCTCCGGCGTCTCTTCCGTCGCAGCGTGTTCACTGCTGATCCCGGCGTTGTTGACGAGGATGTCCACCCGCCCGAATGCGTGCACGGCCGCGTCGA
Source organism: Streptomyces chrestomyceticus JCM 4735 (assembly GCF_003865135.1). Lineage (NCBI taxonomy): Bacteria > Bacillati > Actinomycetota > Actinomycetes > Kitasatosporales > Streptomycetaceae > Streptomyces > Streptomyces chrestomyceticus. Next base: position 602,638 of record NZ_BHZC01000001.1, read on the forward strand.
CCAGCGCGCGGCAGTCCGCCGGCTCGGCGACATCGGTACGTACGGTGACGGCCCGGCGGCCGAGCTTCTCGACGGCCGTGCGCACCGCCGCCAGCCTCTCGGCGCGGCGCGCCCCGAGCGCGACATCGGCGCCGGCCTCCGCCAGCGCGGTGGCGAAGGCGACGCCCAGCCCGGAGGAGGCGCCGGTTATCACGGCGACGCGGCCGTCGAGCCGGAAGCGGTCGAGGACGCTCATGGCCGCCTGGCCCTGGGGCGAATCGTCCGGTGCACGGCAGGTCTCCCGGTCACCGGTGGTCGGCGATGTAGCTCACCACGTCGCCGACCGTTCGCAACTCCGTGACCAGGTCGTCGGGGATCTTCACCGCGAACCGGTCCTCGGCCACCACGGTGATCTCCACCATCGACAGGGAGTCGATGTCGAGATCGTCGGTGAAGGACTTCTCGGTGGTCACCTCGGCGGAGTCGACGCCGACGACCTCTTCGACGATCTTGGCGATGGTGTGCAGAATGTCGGTGCTGTCGTTCGCCACGGGTTCCTCCGTCTTGTCTGGGGTCGGTGGGGCGGACCTCGGTGGGATGTCAGAGCCCGAGGCGCTGTCGGTAGGTGGCGAGGGTGCGCAGGAAGCCGTCCAGTTGCTCCTCGGTGTGACCCGCGTGCGGGAACAGGCGCAGAAGCGCCTGGTTGCGTGCGACGGCCGGGTAGGAGAAGACGGGCACGAGGTAGCCGTCCTCGACGAACCACTCCCGCATCTGCAGGGCGACGGCGTCGTTCCCGATGGGCACCGAGAGCATGTACGACTCGGTGGGCAGCGTCGGCGTACCGGCCTCGTGCATCTGCCGGCGCAGGCGTGCGGCGTGCGCCAGGTAGTCGTCGACGATCTCCGGTGTGCCGGCCAGGACATCGATCGTGCGCTCGGCGGCGTACGCGGTGGGCGGCTGGATGGCGGCCGTGAACATGGAGGTGCCGGAGAGCAGTTCGAAGGCGTCGACGGCCGCCGCCGGTCCGGCGATCGCGCCGCCTTCCAGGCCGACGGCTTTCGACAGGGACACCATGACGAAGTCGGCCCGCTCCCGGATGGCGGCCGCCTCCCGTGCGTACGGACGGTTCTCGGGCCCGTACACCATGAAGCCGTTCGCATCGTCGATCATGCTGATGGCGCCGTGCCGGTCGCACGCGTCGAGGATCTCCACGATCGGCCCCATGGTGCCGTCCGCCGAGTAGAGACTCTCGGCGATCACCACGGTCTTGCGGGACCGGTCCCGGCCCAGGATGCGCGCCAGGTCGGTGACGTCGTTATGCCGGAACGCGTGGACGTTGCGGCCGTAGCCGAGCCCTTCGAGGCCCTTCCAGATGCTCCAGTGGACGTCCCGGTCGACGACGAAGACGGTGTCGCGGTTGCGCACCTCGATCCCGGCGTCGAAGTGTGCGGCGCTGCTCATGGCGTGGACGAAACCGATGTTGGCCAGGAGGCCCGTGGCGAAGCTGATGGCCCGTTCCTTGCCGGTGTGGCGGGCGATCGTCTGCTCCAGCACGTGGTGGGGACGGCAAATCCCCTGGGTCATCCTGGATCCGCTGGTGCTCAGGCCGTGGGCGAGCGCCCCCTCGGCGAAATAGCGCCGGACCGGGAGGTGGCGCTCCAGGTCGAGGAAGCTGATGCTCGCGAAGTTCACCAGCTCGCGGCCGCCACGGACGATGGTCGGCCCGACGGGACCGTCCACCACCGGCGGGCGGTATGCGGTGTCGTGCGTGTTGGCCTCGACGAAAGCGGCGAAACCCCATGGGGCAAGGCGGTCCACGGACGGTGCGGAGGTGGTGCGGGACGCGGTCATGGCGAGGTTTCCCCTCCACGGTGGGCGCGGGGCGGCGAGGGCTCCAGGGCTGCGGCGAGGTGACCGAGCGAAGCCGTTCCGGCCAGCTCGTCCGGCGCGATGCCGGTGAAGCCGGACTGGTCGAGCAGCGCCAGGAGGCGCGGGACGGCGACCAGGGTGACTCCGTGGTCGGCGAGGCAACGGTTCATGTCCACGGCGTCAGGGCCGGCCGAGGAGCCGGCCGGCGGGCCGCCCGGTGCGACAGCGGCCACGGCGGCGGCCAGCGCCCGTTCGGCGCCCGACGCAGGCGGGCGCGACGGGAGTTGCCGAGGCCCTGTGCTGTCGGTGGCGGTGCTGGACTGGACGGACGGCCGACCGGGTGCGGGGCCGGCCGGCGACAGGACGTAGCGGCCCGGGGCCACGACGCCGGGCACTTCACCGAGGTGGTCCAGGACGTGGCGGTGCAAGTCGTCGGGGGTGACGCCGGGGGCGGTGCGGACGTGTGCGACGAGGTACGGTCCGTCACCTGCCTCCGCGACCTCCTCGTTCTCCACCACGGCGTCCCCGCTGGGCGCCACCGTCACATCGAGCACTCCGGGGTGGCGGCGCAGCACCTCTTCGACCGTGGTCAGGCGCACCCATCCCTGCGGGGCGCGCCACCAACCGGCGGCGGCCGGGGTGAGCGGGCGGGCCGGGACCGGGCACTCGGCACCGTCGGCGAGCGCTCGCAGGAAACCGCACAGCCGGACGGGTAACGCCAGGGCCTGCCCGGCATCGAGCAGGTGGTCCCCGACGGTGACATCGAGGGTGACGAGCCCCCCGTCGCGGCCGAGGTCGACATAGAGCGTTTCGCAGGGCTCGTCGGGCGCGCTGCTGATCCAGGTGCTGGGCCCCTCCGGCGGAGTGTTCTGCGTGGGGACCAGGTAGTCGCGCGGCCACGAGTAGCAGTTGTACTCGATGGTGGGTACGGTCACGACACCGCGGCGGCGGTCCATCCGGGCCTGGGCGGCGACCAGTTCCGCGGGGCGCCACTGACCGTGCCGGTAGGCCGTGGCGGAGGCGGCCGTCACCGAGGCGACCACCTCGCCGAACGCCGCACCGGGCCGGAGGTCGATCTGTACCGGAACCGTCAGGGCCTGGACGCCGACGCTGTTGCGCAGGGCGGCCCGGGCCCGGTTGGACACCACGACCGACGCGAGGAACCGGTGTTCGCCGGTGCGGGTGGCGACGTCGTGGGCGAGCGCCGCGAGCACCACGACCTCCGGACTGGCCCGATACCGCCGGGCGACGCGTTCGAGGTCATCGTACGCGGCCGCCGAGCGGTGCTGGAGGCGGTGGCGGCCCTCCCCGTTCTCGCTCCCGCCGAACGGGGCCAGTACGCCCGTCGGATTGCCGGCGAGACGCGTCAGCCACTCATGCTCTGCTGCGCGGGCGCGTTCCGGAAGCTGGGCGGCGACCGTGTCGAGCGGGTGCAGGGGCGCCCCCGCCGGTACGTCGTGGCCGCGCAGGTGGTCGTGCAATTGGCTGATCAGGACCGCCAGCCCCCACCCGTCGATGAGTACGTGGTGGGCGGCCATCAGGACCGCACGCGGCTCCCCTGCCTCCAGCAGCACCCTGGCGAGCCAGGGCGGATTGCGCTCGGGATCGATCGGGCGGGCGGCCAGCGCCGCTGTGGCGGCCTCCAAGGTGGCGGCATCGGCGGCGGGGACATCGACGTGATCGACCGGCAGCGGGGCCCAATCCGCGCGGTGGACGTGCTGTACGGGACGGAGCGGGTCGACAGTGCTCCGCAGCGCCTCGTGGCGGGCGGTGAGGGACGCGAGCGCCGCGTGCACGTCGGCGACGGTTGCCGGGGGCGGGACGTGGCAGTGGTCGGCGAGCGGTGTCGGGTTCACCCGCCGCGATGAGGGAATGGTGCGTTCGAACCAGTGCCACTGCTGGACCCAGTTCAGCGGCCCGCTGCGGATGACGGTGGCGGGGCTCGTCGGCGGTTCCGGAAGGTGCTGCACGGCCCGAGACCTCATACTGCCCGGACCACGAGAGCGGCGTTGTGGCCGCCGAAGCCGAACGAGTTGCTCAACGCGATCCGGATATGTTCGTGGCGCTGCGTCCGGTGCGGCACGAAGTTGATGTCCGGGTCGATCGGTTCGTCGCAGTTGATGGTCGGCGGGACGTCCCCCGTCCGGAGGGCCTGGATCGACGCCACGAGCTCGACCGCCCCGGCGGCGCCGATCATGTGCCCGGTCATCGACTTGGTGGAGCTGACCGGGATACGGGTGACCCGGTCTCCCAGTACCTTGCGCAGGACGGTCGCCTCGATGGCGTCGTTCAGCAGCGTTCCGGTGCCGTGCGCGTTGACGTAGTCCACGTCCGCCCCCGTGATCCCCGCGTCGCGCAGCGCCGCCTCGACGGCACGGCACGCGCCCCGTCCCTCCGGATGCGGGGCGGTCCAGTGATGCGCGTCGGACGTCGCTCCGTAGCCGATGAGTTCGGCCAAGGCCGCCGCCCCTCGTCTGTCGGCCACCTCGGCGGCCTCCAGCACCACCACGGCGGCTCCCTCACTCATCACGAACCCGTCGCGCCGCGCATCGAACGGACGGCATGCCGCAGCCGGATCGTCGTTACGCCTCGACAGCGCGCGGGCGTTGCCGCTGCCCGCGAGGTCGACGGCGGTGACGCAGGCGTCGGCGCCGCCGGCGAGGACGATGTCGGCCTCCCCATGGCTGATCATGCGCATCCCCGCGCCCACCGCGTCCGCGCCGCTGGCACACGCCGTGCTCTGGGCACGGCTGGGCCCCTGGGTGCCGATGCGCAGGCTGATCTCTCCGGCAGCGCTGTCCATGGCGGTCGTGACCTGGGTGAAGGGGACGATGGCCCGTGGCCCTTTGTCGCGCAGGATGTTCGCCGCGCGGTAGATCGACCCGACCGGGCCGTACCCACTGCCGATGATCACGGCGACCCGCGGCGCCAGACGGTCGTCGACGACGAGTCCGGCGTGCTCACAAGCCTCCAGCGCCGCGGCGAGGGCGAACTGCGCGTACGGGTCGGCGCGACGGCTGACCATCGGGGGCATGTAGCGGTCGGGGGCGAAGCCGCGGACCTGGCCACCGATCCGGACTGCGAGATCGGTCAGGTCGAACGCGTCCACGGTGTCGATGCCGCTGCGCCCGGCCAGCATCGCCGTCCATGTCTCGTCGACGCTGTGGCCCAGCGGCGTCACCGCCCCGTACCCGGTGACCACCACCTGGCGCCCGTCCCGGCCGCGCCTTGCGTCACCGCGCTCTCCTGCGTCGGTCACTGGGGAATCACCCCGGCGCCGTCGCGGAGGGGCGGGGGTATGTCGTCGGGGGCGACCGGCACCATGAGCACGGCTGTGCCTCCCTGTGCGCAGAACTGCCGCCCGGCAAGAATCTCCCTGGTCAGCGTGGCCTTGTCGCGCAGCACCCGGTAGTGGATGTCCGCTCCGTCCACCACGGGCGGCGGGGCGCCGGGGCGGGTGAAGGGGTAGCGTTCGGCGTCGAGGCCGAGGCGGGCGCGTTGGGCGTCCAGCCAGCCGTAGCCGCCGTTGCACAGCACCACGTACAGGACGCCGCCGTGGGCCGGAGCGGTGACGGCGATGTCCGCGCGGGCCGCGAGGAACGCTCCGTCCCCGATGAACGCGGTGACCTCGTGATCCGGGGCGGCTCGCTTGACCCCGATGGCCGCGGCCGCTCCGAACCCCAGGGGGGTCTGCTCGGACGGCACGATGGAGCCGCCACCGAGGTGGAAGGGGAAGCAATAGGACCACATGTCCTGCAGCCCGTTCTCCTGGACCAGCACACGGGGCTCGCCCGAGGTGGCATCGAGTGCGGCGAGCAGCTCGGCGATGCGGATCTCCGACAGCGTCGCCGCGCGGGCCAGTTCCGCTTCCGCCTCGGACGACATGGCCTTACGGACGACGGCGATCTCGTTCACCCATGCCGCGGTCCCGTCCGCGGGCCCGGCTTTGCGGTCCTCGTCCAGCGCCCGTGACCAGCCGAGCACCGCGTGCCGGGCGTCACCGAGCACGCGCGGGCCCGGGAACTCGGCCGACAGCCCGCCCGGATCAATGTTGACCTGCACGACCGCGACCGGGGGCCACGGCGTTCCGCCTTCGACTACGGTCTCCTCAAGTCGCCCGGCGAGCGACACCACCAGGTCGCAGGACGACCACAACTCACGGGCGGGGGCCGCGGTGTAGAGACCCGCGACGCCACAGAACAGCGGGTGACGCTCGTCGACGGCACCGCGGCCGGACGCGGTGGTGAACAGCGCAGCGCCGAGGCGTTCGGCGAAGCGCTCGACCACGCCACCGTCGTTACGGTGCCGCATTCCGCCGCCCACCAGCACCACCGGACGCCGGCTCGCGCGGATGGCTGTCCATGCCGGGCCGGGTGTCGGGGGGACGGGGTCGACGGGCAGCGTTTCGGGCAGGGTCGGCGGCGGACCGGTGACGAGGATCTCCGCCGTGCGGACGTCATCGGGTATCTCCAGGTACACGGGTCCGGGCGGCGGCCCCGCAGCTCGGGTCAGCGCCGTCACCGTCGCGGGGACGACCCGGCCCGGATGCCCCACCCGGTGCGCCCACCGCACGAGGGGCGCTGTCACCGCGACCTGGTCGCATTCCTGGAATCCGCCGCTGCCCCGGCGCCGTTCGGGCGCGCCGGCGGCGAGCACCAGGACCGGCGCACCGGACTCCCGCGCCTCCAGCAGTCCCGTGGCCGCGTGCGTGACAGCCGGCCCTTTGCCCAGTGCGCAGACGGCGAGCCGGCCTGACTGGAGCGCGTAGCCGGTCGCCATGTACACCGCGTTGCGCTGGTCACGGCACGGCACCAGGTCCACGCCGGCCGTGTCGAGGGCGCGCAGCAACTCCAGATCGTCACCGGGCAGCCCGAAGCAGCTTTCCACCCCGTTCGCCACCAGCAGGCCGACGATCGCCGACCACGCGTCGGCGTACCGCTTCCCCACCCCGGTCACTTCCCACGCACCGCGACAGGGGCGGCAGTCGGCAGATGCTGCGCCACGGCCTGCGACATGAGCAGGGGTTCGGCGTGCCGCTCGCCGCCGTAGGAGAGGTAGTTCGCCCGCATCCCGAATCCGCCGAACGGACGATTGCCGTCCTCGGCTTCGAGCAGCGTGTGGTTGACACAGGTGTGGTGACGCTTGGACAGTACCGCCACCGTATCCGGATCGTTTCCGTAGACCATCGCTCCCAGTGCGCGTTCGCCGAAATAGGGGCTTGCCAACCGTTCGCGCAATCGCCGCGCACTGTGATAAGCAACGACGTTGAAGACCGGGGCGAACATCTCGTCAAGGGGAATCTTGTCGTCGAAGTCCCACAGCAGCACTGTCGGTTCGACCCTGCGGGACAGCAGATCGATGCGTCCGCCGTGCCGGATGCGGCTCACCTGACGTACCAGGTAGTCCGAGCAGTTCACCAGCGCCGAGTCGTAGTGGATGGGTCCGTAGTCGGCGGCAGGGTCGTTGTTGTGCCCAAAACGCAACGACGTCAGATGCGTGGACAAGAGGTCGACGAATTCCTCGGTGCGGCCCTGCGGCGCGAAGACGACGTCGGGGCCGAAGCAGTCCTGACCGGAATTGTAGAGCCGGATTTTCGTCACGTCGTGTACGGCGCGGGTGAGATCGGCGTCGGGTGCGATCACGAAGGGATTGATGCCGCGGCCGAAGAAGAGGAAGAGCTGGTCTTCCGCCAGCCCTTCACGGACGGTCTCGGCGTGGGAGTAGTTTCCGGTGAAGGCGATGAGATCCGCCTCGCGCACCGGCCCCGTCACGAACTTGCGTTGACTGAGGTCGAAAAGCTCGACGGGCAGTCCATGAACCGGCGCCAGCAGCTCGTGCAGGCGTCGCATCTGGCTCTTGATCTCGGAGGACGGTCGAAAGGTGATCCGGTCGGTGTAAAGAGACGCCACGAGCATGTACAGCGCGTAGGAATAGAGCGGGATGTTGGAGGGTGTGAAGACCGCGGCCCGGGGCACGCAGCCAGGACGGGCCCGGCGGATCTCCTCCTCCGCCCCGTCGAGGGTGGCGAGGAACGAACGGATCTCCGCGTCGGCCGTGTGGTGGGGCGATATCTCGGTGAGAATGCCCAGCACCACGTCTTCGTTGGCGGCCACGTACCGGCGCACTGCGCGCAGCGCGTCCACCCGGTCGCCGAAGGGGATGCGGTAATCGGTCGCGCCGACGGCCGAGCCGGACGCGAAGACGTCGGTGGCCGTGGTGTGCGACGCGGGTAATGCGGTCATGGCTATCTTCTCCAGAACGGCCAGGTCGGGCTTTCCCGTACTGGTGAGAGGCAACGCGGGAAGCACGACGATGTGGTCGGGCTGCTCGTAACGGGCGAGCACCGGGCGCAGCGCCCGTCGCCAGTGCGCGGGCTCGTGACCGTCCGGGTCCGTGATCACGAACACCAGCCGGCAGCCCAGGCGCTCGTCGGGGACGGCGACGACCTCCGTCTGCGCGCCGGCCGACTCGGCCCGCTCGGCGAGATGGTCGGGGTAGAGAGTGTGGCCGTCACGGTGCACGGCGTGCTTGCGCCCGACGGGGAAGACGCGGCCGGCGTCGTCGAGCCGACCGATGTCCCCGGTGCGGTGCACAGGACCGGAAACCGGCACCACCTCCCCGTCGTCGCCCAGGTGACCGGTCATCAGGCCGCTGCTGCGTACGACGAGCTCACCGAGCCGGCCGTGGGGAAGCGGCCTGCCCTGATCGTCGTGGACCTCGACGACCACGCCCGGCAGCGGTGTGCCGCACCCGACCGGATCGGCCGGAGGAGCCAGCGCGATGTTGCCCACCTCGGTCGCTCCGTAGCCGTCGAGCAGGCGCCGGCCGGTGCGGGCGTGGAACCGGGCCGCCAGGCTGCGGCCCAGCGGCGCGCCGCCCACGCACCAGGCTCGTACCGTCTTCAGCGCGTCGGCGAGAGCGGGACGGCGGTCGAACAGGTTGAGCAGGCTGTGATAGGTCGACGGGGCCGCGTCCACTATGGAGAGACCGTGGTCCACGCCGGCCGCAAGGGCGCGGTCCAGGCGCGTGGTGGGCCCGTAGACGACCAGCGTGCCTCCGCCCAGCCACCAGCAGAGGACCAGCGACAGACCATATTGGTGGGAGTACGGCAGCACGGGCAGGAAGACGTCGTCGGGCCGGTACCCCATGCGTTCCGCGCTGAGTGCGAGGTTGTCCAGAATCGAGCGGCCGGAGCGGACAATCCCTTTGGGACTGCCAGTCGTGCCCGACGACCACGAGATGGCGGCGTCCTGGCGCCGCGACCAGGCTGCGACATCAGGCACGGCTACCGTGTGCGAAACGGGCCCTGCCGCCGCGACGCCGCCCGTACTGTCGCTGATTTCCTGCACGACGCGCGCGTGAACGCGAATCCGCGCCCGCTGTGACGGGACGGCTCGATGATCAACCAGAACCACCGAAGCGTCGAGGTGAATGAGCGCGAGCAGATCGACGACCCATTCCGGGGAATTGGCCCGGCTCAGCATCACCCGTGAACCGGGCTCGATGCCGCGTCGTGCGAGAAGTTCAACGGCACCGGATAATCGGGCCGCGATGTCATCCGTCTCCCAGATACGCCCCTCGGGCGAGACCAAGCGCCTGAATATGGGCAACTCTCGCTCCTCAACGCCAGGGCGTGTTCAAGTTCCTGGACGTACACGTTTGTGAACCCACGAGCACGCAATCACGCAATAACGTCTGCTTCTGTTCAACGAGCGACTATCCCATACCCGCAGACCGGTGTCGAGTACGGCAAGAACACGCCATGAAACGTGCGGTGTCGCTGAATACGCAGTGACGGAAGGGAAAAGCGAAAAGTGGCCGATTATGGTCGGCTGATGCGCGACGCGAACGCGGTGCGTGACGGCGTCCATGCTGCGACGACGGAACATATCGGCATCCCCGTTCCAGGGATAGGCTCTGACGCTCGTTCCTGTGGAACGTAACGCTGCGTGTGGGACCTGGCCTGATCCGGCCGGAATGGTAAGCCGGTGGACGGCGGCGGTAGCGCACGCGAGCGCGGCCTGAATGTGTGAGTGCAATCGATGCACCTGTGTACGCGATCCGGAGTTGCCGGTCGGCCCCGCGCTGTCGGGCGCCATGAACGAGGTAAGGGGTTCCCCGGACGGGACACTGCTGTTGGACCTGCCGGGCGTGCGGACCACGGTGGTCACCTCCGTCGACGGTGGCTCGCTCCCAGAAGGCCGCCCGGCCCGAGGATCTCTTTCGCGGCCAGTGGCAGGCCAGAGCCGCACGAGCAAGCTCGACCCCTTCAAGCCGTACTGAGGCGGCAGATGTTCGGCCGAGCCGGCTTCGTGCTCCTGCGCAAGCGAGTACTCCTCGCTTCGTGACCGTTGTCAGTGGTGGCTGGAATGCTGTGACCGCCATGAACAGTCGCACACCGGCCTGCTGTCCATGGCCGGCGGCCGCAGCGAAGTTCTCTGCGTCGGCCTGTTCACCTGCTGCCCGGCTGGAGCGGCCCCGCACTGGCCGGTGGAACGGTCGTGCTCTGCGTCAGCCCCGTACCTCTCGCCGCTGTGCTCCCCCTCTCCATCGGCATCTCGGCCGCAAACACCCACGACAGCCAGCACCTGGCGCAGAGAGATGGCGACAGTGGACAATTCGTGACTGTGAGGTTCTCCACGCGGACGGAGCGAAACTCGATGTCGGACCTCATCACGCCTGCGGAGTACGAGCAATACGCCTCAGCCTGGGTGACGGTCAGTCGGGCACTGGATCGGGCGCAGGGACTACTGGATCACAAATTCCGTGGTGCGCTGTCGCTGTTGAACACCGCCGTCAACCTGGCCGAGCGCGATCTGGCGCCCGTTGACCACTTGTTCAACGATGTACGGGGTGCCTACGTACTAGCGCTGTTCAAGCTCAAGAAGTTCCGACAGTTCCGGCACCTGGCCGGATCCGCCATCCGTGCCACCAGCCGCACCCATGGACCCGATGGTCCCGAAGTGTGGCGGCTCCGCGCCCGGCAGCGCCAGTTGTCGCAAGTGGTCACACCACGCGCAGAGCGGTCGCTGGTGACTGCCTGCCGGCGCGCCGAGGACATCGAGCGGCACAGAGGCATCCATGACAAGGCCACCATCAACGCCTGGGTGAAGGTCGCCGCCGCGTATCGCAAGGCCGATCGCTATGACGAGATGCTGCGGCTCTACGAAGAGAAGATCGAGGTGGCCCGCCGCATGCTGGGAGCCGATCACCCGGAGGTCGCCCTCCTACCCGGCACCGCTGCCGAGGACGCGTGGGATCTGGGCTACGTTCAACCAGCGGCCCGTTTCCACACGGTGTACTACGCCGCCGCGAAATCCCATGCCGACAGCGAGGGCGCGCTGCTGGGCGCCTATGGCGCGGCCTCGCTACGCCACGGCATGGGAGCTTTCCATCTGGCGGCCTTCGATCCGTACGAGGCCGAACCAGTTCTACGGGAGGGCCTGCACATCCTGGACAGCGACGGCATCGGCACCCGGACGGCCGAAAGGGCCAAAGCCGGCCTGCGGCCCCAGTTGGAGTACGGACTGGGAGTCGCGCTGTGTCAGCGAGGAGACGCACCCAGCGCAAGCAAACAGTTCTACCGCGCCTATGAGGACGCCCTGCTGGGCACCGGCCCCGAAAGGTACATACACTTGTACTTCACCTGCGCGGTCTTCGCGGGAAAACGGTGGAGAGACTACCTGGGACGGACGTAAGACGTCGTTACATTTGGCGACGCGGCTGCTCTCAGCCGGCGGGTAGCCGGGTGCCGACAATCACGCTGAGGTCTGCTGCGAGGCGTGGCTCTGTGTCTCGAAGTTCGGGGTCTTCGGGCCAGTGCGGTCGAGCCTGGTCGGGGGGCCGTTCAAGCGAGGGGGCCACGTGGTGGCCGGGGTGAAGCCGTCGATCACTACTGTGCCACCGGCGGCGAGCAGGCGAGCGGGATCCGCGGCGCCATCACCTTTGGCCTGGCCTCCGCCGTCGAGCACGAGTACGTCATGGGGGCCGTGCTCTTCGACGCGCTGCCAGTCGCCGTGGAAGATCGCCACGTCGGGGCAGCCCCGGAAGACCTCCGCGGCGATGCGGGCTCGGTCCGGGTTCCGTTCGACACTGGTCAGTCGGGTTCCTGAGTCCGCGCCGGAGGCCAGCCAGGCCAGCCCGACACCGCAGACTGTTCCGGTCTCGGCGATGCTGTGGAGCGCCCCTGCGGCCAGCACCTGGAGCAGACGTCACTGTTCGGGCTGTGGAGAAGGCGAAGCGGAGCCAGGCGGCCGGGTGGGGCGGGCCCCGCGTTCGTACGGCCGCAAGCCAACCCGACGCTCACCAGACGCAACAGGAAATTCCACCCGCAAAAGTAGGTTGCGGCATACTTTTGCGGGTGGGGTTGCGCATCCGGTGGGCCCTGGCGTCGTGGGGGCTTTGAGGATGGGTACGGGAACACCGGCTGACGGCGACTTCGGCGCGCTCCTGCACGGCCTGCGCAGGGGCGCCGGGCTCACGCAGGAGGAGCTGGCGCAGGCAGCGGGGATCAGTGTGCGGGCTCTGTCCTACATGGAGCGCGGCCGCTCGCGCGGGCCGCAGCGCCGGACCGTGCAGGCCCTGGCCACAGCCCTGCGCCTGAGCCCGCAGGACGCGAGGGAACTGGAGCGTCTGGCGAGCCTGGGACGGCCCCGCCGGCCCGGTGCGGCGCAGGTACTGCCGCCTGCCGCTGTATCCGAGGCCGTTGCGCCTGCGGGCGCTCCCGATCTGCTGCCGCGGGCGCCGCGCGGCTTTCACGGGCGGGCGGCGGAGCTGGCCGCTGTGTCCCGGGCCGCCGCGGGTGAGGCGCCCGTCTGTCTGGTCATCGGGCCCGCTGGGGTGGGCAAGACGGCGCTCGTGCTCCACTGGGCCCACCAGAACCGTGCCGCATTCCCCGACGGGCGGCTCCACGCGGACCTGCGCGGCTTCGGCGACACCGGCGAGCCCTCCGCCATGGAGGTGCTGCGCGAGTTCCTGCCGGCGCTCGGTGTGTCGCACGACCGGATACCGGAGTCGGTGAACGGCGCGGCCGCACTGTTCCGGTCGCTGGCCGCCGACCGCCAACTCCTCGTGATGCTCGACAACGCGCGCGACTCCGAGCAGGTCAGGCCGCTGCTGCCCGGCGGGCGCCGCTGCGTCACCGTCGTCACCAGCAGACACCGGCTGCCGGGACTGATCGTCACCGACACCGCCCGGCCCGTCGCCGTGGACGTGCTCGGACCAGAGGACGCCACGATGCTCCTGGCCGGGGTCCTGGGCGCCGAACGGGTCGGCGCGGAACCGGCGGCCGCACGACGGCTGGCCGAGCTGTGCGGTGGGCTGCCCCTGGCACTGCGGGTGGCGGCCGCCCGGCTGGCGCAACGGCCCGCCTGGCCGCTGGGCGCGATGGCCGCCGAGCTGTCCGACGAGACACGCCGGCTGAGCCTGCTGGACGTGGAGGACACCGGCGTGCGAGCGGCGCTGCGCCTGACGCTGCAACAGCTCCCCGAAGACGTCACCCGCTTCTTCGCCCACCTGGGCTGCCACCCCGGCACACACGTCGACCGGTACGCCGCGGCGGCCCTGGCCGACACGGGCCTGGCAGCCGCCGAGACCTGTCTGGAGCGGCTGGCCGTCGCGCACCTGGTCACGGAGACGGCGCCCGGCCGCTGGACGATGCACGATCTCGTACGGCTCTACGCACGCAGCCTGGACGCCGGACCCGATGCGCTCAAGCGCGTGCTCGACCACTACATTGCCACGGGCCTGGCGGCGGTGGCCGCGGCCGAGCCCGGCAACGAGGAGTGCTTCCCGCTGCCCAAGGACTTCCTGCCGCCCGCCTCGGTGCGGGAGTTCAGCGACCGGTCCGCCGCCGTGGCCTGGTACGCGGCCGAGCGGGACGACCTCACCCTGGCGGTGGCCGCGTCGCACGCCGCCGCACTGCACGGCAGGACCTGGCGGATCGTCCTGACGCTCTGGCCGCTGATCGTGTGGCGCGTGCGCGACGGCTGGGCCCCGCTCCTGGAGACCGCACTCGCAGCGGCCCGCGCCGACGCCGACCAGCACGGCCAGTCACGGGTGCTCAACGTGCTCGGCTGGATCCTGATCGAGGAAGGGCGCGTCCCGGAGGCGCTCACCCACCTGGAGGCCGCCCGCGCACTCGCGTCCCGGGCCGGTGACGCGGTGGCCGAGGCGAACGCCCTGGTGGTTGTGGGCATGGCCCAAGCGGCGCTCGGCAGCCTGGACGATGCCGCGCAAGGCTGTGAGCGGGCGGTGGAGCTGGCGCGCCAGGCCGGCGACCGCACGATCGAGAAACTGGCCCTGCAGCACCTCGCCCGCCATCAGGCCGACGCCGGCAACTGGCGCCAGGCCCTCGACACCGCGACCCAGGCCCTGGCCCTCCACGACCGGCCGGGCACGACCGACATCCCCCGGACCCTGCTGCTCATGGTCAAAGGAGAGGCGCTGCTGGGGCTCGGGGACGAAACCGAGGGCATCAGGCAACTCGACCTGGCGGCCCGGGAAGCGGAGTCCTCCGGCTACGACGACGGCGCGGTACGGGCGCTCGGCGCACTGCTGCGCGTATCGGCCGACGCCGGACACCAAGCACGCTACGACGCGGCCCTCGCGCGGCTGTCCACCCGGACGTGAACCGTCGACTCGCCGCTGCCGGCCCTCGCATCAAGCACGATGACCGGCGCTCTGGCCGCCATCGACATGGAGAATCTCGCCCGTGACGAACGGCGCGTTCTCCAGGTAGATCACCGCGTCGACGATGTCGGCCGGCTCGCCCATCCGGCCGACCGGGAGCAGACCGCCGAGGGCCGCATGATCCTCCTCGGAGTGCATGGGCGTCCTGACGACGCCCGGCGAGACGGCGTTGACGCGGATGCCCCGCGTGGCGTACTCGATGGCCAGGGACTTGGTGGCGGATTGCAGGCCGCCTTTGGTCAGCGAGGTCAGTACCGATGGCACACGCGCGTCGGCGTTGTCGACCAGACTGGAGGTGATGGTGACGATGTGGCCGCCGCCCACCGCAAGCATGTGCGGGACAGCCAGTCGGGTGACGTGGAAGAAACCGGCCACGTTCACACCGACCACCGAGTCGAACTCCGCCCGGGTGTAGTCGGTGAAGGGCTTGGCGAGGAAGAGCCCCGCGTTGTTGACCAGAGTGTCGATACGGCCGAACCGCCGCACTCCCGCGTCGAGGACGCGTTCGGCGGTAGCGGGGTCCGCGATGTCACCTCGAACGGTGTGGACATCCGGCTCTTCCGCCGCCGGGATCGTGCGTGACGTAGCCACGACGGCGTAACCGAGCCTGCGGTAGGCGTTCACCAGACGGGCGCCGATGCCCTGAGAGGCACCGGTGATGACAGCGACTTTCGGGCGCTGAGAGTTCATGACGGCCTCCTCGGAAATGAGGCGGATTTCGCTGGAACCAGCCTGACGGTCAGCTCATGCCCTGCCCACGTCCTCGTACCGGGGCGGTGCGCGTTCCGCCTGCTCCATCGTCTCCCGGACGGTCGCGGTCACGGGCTCGATGCCGTGGACGGCCCCCCAGACACAGGGCCGCGGCGACCTGACGCCCGTAGGTGAACGTACCGCCCGCGAAAGCCATCCCGGCGCAGATGAACGGTACGGGACGGCGGACCTCTCGGTGAGACCGGTGGAGAGCACCCTCATGTCGGCTTCCTCCCTGAACTCTGCCGCTGGCGGTGAGTGCGCAGCAGGATCCCGTGGACGCGAAGGCCGGGACCGACGACCGGGAGCGGGGCCTCGCCCGTCCGGCAGGTTCCCACCGGGTGGCAGTAGGAGGCCAGTGTCCGGCACAGATACGCGCGTACCGCCTCGTCGTTCGCCTTGCCCGGCCCGGGGAACGCCTCAAAGCCGCGCCAGGGGGCGAGGGCCGGGGCCGTACCGATCTCCCGGAGGAGCCGCACACCAGGTCGGGCCCCGGCCGGCTCCGCACAGGCGCAGAAGCTGCGCGGAACCGATGGCAGCGGCGGTCAGCACGACCTCGCCCGAGCAGCCCGCGGTCACCGTCTCGGCGCCGACGCGGTACTCCACGCCGCGGCAGCGTCCGTCGGCGATACCCTCATGGCACGCCCACCTCGCTGCACCCGGTGGCTGCCGAGATTCTGTCGGTTTTCAAGGGCTGGACCACACCGGACGAAGCCGCGACGAAGCGGCCAAGCCACTCGCCCACCTCGCGCCCGAGACCATCGCAGAGGCCGTATCCGCCCTCGCGGACGCCGGAGCGCTGCTGGTGGAGGACGGCCCCGCAGCCGCCCGGGACCAGGACATCGCCCGCCACGGGGCCGCGGGGTCACTCGACTTTCGCGGATTTCGCGTACTCGGGCGAGGGCGTGACGGGGCAGGCTCGATGGCAGCGGCCTTCGAATCCCTCCACGGGGCGAGGTATCAGTCCACGTCGCTGACGCCGTGCTGTGCCCACGCGAGGTCGTCCGCAGCCAGCCACGGCTTCCCGGCCACGGTTGACGGCGTCACCCCGGTGAACGCCATGACGTCCCGGTGCAGATGGGACTGGTCGACGTAACCTCCCTCCGCCGCGACCCGGGCCGGGCTCTCCCCCACGGCCAGGCGATGGACGGCATGGTCGAAGCGGACCAGCCGCGCGGCGCGCTTGGGAGGAAGGCCGATCTGCGACCCGAACCGGGACCACAGGCGCTTGCGGCTCCACCCGACCTCGGCCGCCAACTCCTCGACCCGGATCCGGCCGTGGCTGACGGCGATCCGGTCCCAGGCCCGGGCCACCTCCGGGTCCACCGACGGTCCCGTCTTGCTCCGGCGGGCGAGCGACGCCTCCGCCAGCGCGAAACGTTCCTGCCACGACGTGGCACCGCCGAGCTGCTCCCGGAGCCGTGCCGCGTCCCGCCCCCACACGTCATCGAGGGCGACCACGGCACCCTCCAGCTCCGCTGGGCAGACGCCCAGGACGGCGCGTGCGACCACCGGGGACAGGCGCACCTCCAAGCACATGACCTTCTCGCCCCGCATCCCCGCTGCGCCGGTCACCAGCCCGGCAACGAAACTTCCCCCCTGGTGCCGGCCACCGGCATCGGCCACGACGAGCGAGCCCTCGCCGAACGCGACCACCAGCGTGACGGCGGGGTGCGGGAACAACGGCCCCTCGACCGGGCCCGCGCTGCGATCGCGGAACCCGGCGATGCGGACACCGGCTGTCCGGCCGGGCCCCGGCGGCCGCGCGACGTCCCACCCGGCCGCGGCCGCAGGCTGGTGTGCGGTGGATCGCATGAGCCCATGCTAGGGGGAAGCGACCGGAACATTCGTCCAAGACTTCGGTACCCGGTAGCGGCGACCGTGGGTTGATGAACCGCAGCCTGATCGAAGACGCTTTCCAGGCGCTCGCCAGCAGCGACCCCGGCCGGATCTCCGCGGTCTTCACCGAGGACGCCCAGTGGCTGTCGCCCCCGGGCAACGCCACGGTCGTCGCGCTCAAGTTGATCGACCACACGCTCGACGTGACCCACCACATGGTGGGCAGGAAGGCGATCGTGCGCTTCTGGGCCGAGGACTTCCCCCGCCTGTTCGTCGGTGACCTCGACGTCACCTTCCACACCTCCCACGCCGACGGTCAGCGAGGGATCGCGGAGGCGACCGTGACGGCGACGCTCGCCAACGGCAACCATTACGTCAACGACTACTGTTTCGTCTTCGCGTTCCGCAACGGGCTGATCCACCGCGTCCGCGAATACACGGACACCGCCCGCGGGCACCGCATGACCTTCGCCAGCGTTCCACCGTAGCGATGCCCGCCCCGGCAGCGGCCTGCCCGGCCTTCGACGAACAGGCCGGCTGAGGCGGCGAACCGCCCCTGCGAAGACCTCGCGCCCGGTGGGCCGCGGGACGCGCTTCGTCGTAAGACCGAGGTCGCACCGGCGTCCGGTACACCCTTCACGCCCACCACCCCGGCCACGTCACCGACCGCCTCCGCCGCGTCACAACCGCGGCCAGGTCTCCCCTAACACCCAGACCGGCCCGGCCCACCGACCAGGAAATCCGCGCCGTCCAGCACACTTCCGCCACAACCGGCACCGATGCCATCGGATGACCTACAAACCCGCAAAAGTCGAATCCTGACTCTCCGCAGAAATTCTGAGCAACGTGGTACCAGGAATTCGCGCCTTCAAACCGTTCCGCGCCCCCCTCGGGGAGCGCATGGGATCACATCGCGACATGACAACCGGAACACCCGCCCCCAGCGCACTACACACCGCCGTGGGCGAATCATTGTGATGATGCTCTAGTCGCTCCTACGGTTGCGTCGCGGCCACAACCGCTCGCGGGAGCGAAGGCGCAAATGTTTCCGCATTTTCGTCGGCCAGGCCCCCGTGATTCCCGTCATTCCCCAAGGGAAAAGGAGTGCGACCATGACGTACGAGCGTCCCACACTGACCAAGGCCGGCAGCTTCCGGAAGGTGACGGGCGTCAAGAACACCGGTCCCAAGGATGTTCTCGGCGGCAAGCAGCTCCTCTGACGCGACCGGTGCGGGCCGCTGAGCGCGCCCGCACCCTGCCCGGTCCGGGCCGGCCCCGTGCCGGCCCGGTCTGCGGTCGGCCGAGCCCGTCCGCCGGCGCGCCCCGCCCCTTCCTACGTCCGGAGCCCCACCGACCGAAGGCCGTAGCCGTGGAAGAGACCCTGTCCCTGTCGGCCCTGCCCAACTGGTTCGTCGTCCTGCCCGACACCGACGCGGCCACGGCGGTCGCCGCGAAGGCACTTGCCTACGCGTCGCACAGCCTGCGTCATGCGTCCGGCAGACCCTGGCTGGTGGGCCGGTGGGCGGCGGAGGCGGCCGTCGTCGGGGGGCACGGCGAGACCCGCGTCGCCGTGATCGGGGAACATTCCGTCACCCTCCGGGAAGCCCGGCGCGCCGCCGCCGCGGTGGCCACCGCGGCCTCGTTGACGGCGCTGGACCGGCACAGCACCACATGGGCCGGCAGCTTCCATCTCATGGCCAGCTCGGGCGGCCGGGTCCGGGTGCAGGGCGGCGTCGTCGACCTGCGGCGGGTGTTCCACGCCGCGGCCCCCTCCCCCGCGTCCGGCCGGGTGAGCATCGCCTCCGACCGGGCCGACGTGCTGGCCGAGTTGGTCGGTGCGGCGCTGGACGAACGACGGCTCGCCCTGGAGCTGCTCACCCTGGGCGTGCCCCACCCCTTGTCCGGATCACCGCAGTGGCGGGGAGTCCACGTCCAGCCCGGTGGTCACCACCTGACTCTCGGCATCGACGGACGGGCCCGGTCGGCCCGGTGGTGGACACCGCCCGCCCCCGAAGTCTCCCTGGCGGAGGGCGCCACACGCCTGCGCGAGGTGCTGACCGCCGCCGTCGAGGTGCGCGTGCGGGGACGCGACCTGGTGACGGCGGACCTGGGCGGGTTGGATTCGACCGCCGTGTGCTGCGCCGCGGCACGCGGGGACGCGCAGGTCGTCGCGTACACCGCGGCCCTCCACGACGAACTCGGTGACGACGTGCACTGGGCGCGGCGGACCGTCCAGGCCCTGGGGTCCGTCGAGCATCACGTCGTACCCGCCCAGGACACGGCCCTGACCTTCGACGGTATCGACACGCTCCGGGACATCCTAGATACGCCCAGCATGCTCACGGTCGACCGTAACCGCCGTATGCACCTCGTGGCCCTGGCCGCCGCCCGGGGCTCCGGCCTGCACCTGACCGGGCTGGGAGGCGACGAACTCCTGGCCGGTACTCCCGCCCGGCTGCACGACCTGATGACCGCCCACCCCCTCGTCGCCCTGCGGGACGTGCGCGGGTACGCCGCCAAGTACCAGTGGCCCCGGCGCAAGGTGCTGCGCCAACTCGCGGACCGCCGCTCCTACCGGTTCTGGCTCGCCCGGGTCGCCCGGGACCTGACCGAGCCTGCGGCCGCTTCGGACGAGCCGCTGCTCGACTGGTCCGTACCTCCCCGTATGCCGCCCTGGGCCACGCCCGAGGCCGTCGCGGCGGCGCGCGAGCTGCTGACTGACTGCCTGCCGGACGCCGAGCCACGGGGCAGCGGACATGGCGAACACCGGGAACTGGCCGCCATGGACGGGATTTCCCAGTGGACCCGGCACATCGGGCAGATGGCCGCGCCCCTCGGAATCACCGTGGCCGCCCCGTACTACGACGACCGCGTCATCGAAGCGTGCCTCGCGGTCCGTACACCGGACCGGATCACCCCGTGGCGCTACAAACCGCTGATCGTCGAGGCCACGCGCGGCATCGTGCCCGACTCCGTCCGCACCCGCGACACCAAGGCCAACGCCACGTTCGAGGAAGAGACCGGGCTGCGGCGCCACCGCGCCCGGCTGCTGGCGCTCTGCGAGGCATCCCGGCTGGGGCGGCTCGGCCTGGTCGACGTGGATGTCCTGCGGGAATGGTGCCGCCGCTCGCTGTCCGCGGAGACGGAGAGCTACCTGCTGCACCCGACCGTGGCCTGCGAAGTGTGGCTGCGCTCCCGCGAGATGGCACCGGCACCTCCCGGCCGCTGACCGAACAGGAAAGGTGAAGGCGATGTACGCGCTGAAGCCCGGCGTTCTGCTGACCGAAACCGAATACGGTTTGGCGCTGCTCGACCAGAAGAGCGCCGAGTACTGGACCCTCAACCCCACAGCGGCCGTCGTCCTCCAGACGCTGCTGGACGGCCACAGCGTCGACCGGGCGGTGCAGACGCTGACCGGGCGTTACGAGGACGTCGACACCGATCTGGCCACCCAGGACGTCACCCGCATCATCGACGACCTGCGCTCCGCGGGCCTCATCGCACCGTAAGCGCCGCACCGGGCGCGCCCGGCCCAGGGAAGAGGTACGCAATGTCGGCACCGGAAGCGGTCCCCTACCGCCCTCGCTCCATCCCCTTGCCCCGCCGCTTCACGGCCCGAGTGGCGGTGGGCTGCGCCCACGTACTGGCCACCCTGCCACCCGGCCGCATCCGCGCCGTCCTGGGCCTGCTGCGGCGCGGGGCGCGGCCCGCCACGCTCGCCGAGGCGGCACATGCCCGGCAGACGGTGCTCGCCGTGAGCCTGGCCGCGGGAGGCGGCAAAGGATGTCTGCCCCGATCCCTGGCCACGGTGCTGCTGTGCCGTGTGCACGGGCAGTGGCCCGTCTGGTGCGTGGGAGTCCGCGCGCGCCCTCCGTTCGCCGCGCACGCCTGGGTGGAGGCCGAGGGCGAACTCGTCGGTGAGAACGTACCGGCTTCCTACTTCCAGCGCTTCTTCGCCGTGGAGTGAGGCCGTGACCTCAGCACCCCCCGTCGAGACGCACCGCACCGCCGGACCGGCGCACCCACCGGAACGACCGGACGGCCTCTCCGGCCCCGGCCCCGCGTGGTCCGGCCTCCGGGCTCTCGTCGGCCACCTCCGACCGCAACGCGGCCGCATGCTCGCCGGTGTCGGGCTCGGCCTGCTCGGCAGCCTCCTGGGTCTGGCCCAGCCGATGGTGGCCAAACAGGTGATGGACACCATCGGCCAAGGGCGGCCGGCAGCCGGCCCCGTGGTGCTCCTCAGCACGCTGGTGACGGTCGGCGGACTTCTCGCGGGCCTCGGCCACTACGTGCTCGACTGCTCCGCCGAGTCCATCGTCTGCACCGCCCGCCGCCGACTGACCCACCTTCTTCCGCGCCTGCGCGTGCCGGTACTCGAAAACACCGAGCCGGGAGACCTGATCGCCCGTGTCACCTCGGACACCGCGTTGCTGCGGCGCGCCGCCCCCCAGGCCGTGTCGGCCGCGGTCACCGGCACTCTGATCACCGCGGCGACCGTGGTGATGATGGGGGTGCTGGACGCCGTCCTGCTCGCCGTCACCCTCATCGTGATCGCGTTCGTCGGCCTCGTCGTCCTGGTGGTGTCCCCGCACATCGGCCGGGCCACCCGGCACACCCAGGAAGCCGTCGGCCGCCTGGGTGCCGGGCTCGAACGGACCCTGGGTGCCCTGCGCACCGTAAAGGCGGCGGGCGCCGAGCATCGGGAGACCGCCGCACTGCACCATGCGGCCGAGTACGCCCGCCGCACGGGCGTGCGCGCCGCCGCGTGGGAGGCGGTCTCCGCCACCCTGTCGGCCATCGTCCTCCAGGTCTGTTTCCTGGTCGTCCTCGGAGTGGGCGGCGCACGCGTCGCCTCCGGCGCCATCGGCGTCTCCACGCTTGTCGCCTTCCTTCTCTACCTCTTCGCCCTCACGCCCCGGATCGGCCAACTGGTCGAAGGGGTAAGCCAGTTGCAGATCGGGGCGGCCGCCGCGGTACGCATTCGCGAAGCCGAGACGCTGGAGGCCGAGGAAGCGGGGGCTGCGGAAGCAGGGTCCGCGCAACCGGAGGGTACGGAACGACGCGGCGACGAGGCGGCCGCGGCTCCGCGGCGGCCCCCGGCCCCGCATGGACAGCGCGCATGCCCCGCCACCGTGGCCTTCGAGCACGTACGCTTCACGTACCGGCCGGGTCTCCCGCCGGCCCACCAGCACGTCTCCTTCGCCCTTCCCGCCGGAGGCATGACTGCGCTCGTCGGGCCGTCCGGCGCAGGCAAGACCACCGTTCTCGCCCTCATCGAGCGTTTCTACGAGCCGGACACCGGCCGCGTACTGCTGGACGGCAGGGACGTGCGCCAGTGGCCCCTCGGTGAACTCCGCGCCGCCATCGGCTACGTCGAACAGGACACACCCGTACTCGCCGGAACCCTGCGCGACAACCTGACGCTGGGCGCAGCCGACGTCACCGACGACCAGGTCGCCCGGGTGCTGCGCCTGGCCCGGCTCGACACCGTCACGGACCGCCTGCCGCACGGTCTGGACACCCAAGTCGGCCACCGCGGCAGCCGGCTCTCCGGCGGTGAACGGCAACGGGTGGCGATCGCCCGGGCCCTGCTCCGCCGGCCCCGGCTGCTCCTGCTGGACGAGGCCACCTCCCAACTCGACGCGTCCAACGAGGCAGCCCTGCGCGACACCGTCACAGACATCGCGCACCGCACCACCGTCCTGGTCGTAGCGCACCGCCTGTCCACCGTGACCACCGCCGACCGCATCCTGGTCATGGAAGCCGGTCGGGTACGGGCGCTGGGAACCCACTCCGAACTACTGGCACGTGACTCCCTGTACGCCGAATTGGCCAGCACCCAACTGATCGGCCCCGGGCGAGGACACGCCCCCTCGGCCCCGGGGCCGGAGTGCTGAACTCTTCCCGCAGACAGCGCTCCGCCGGTCGCACAGGCTGCGGCGGGCGGACGCCCCTGGGGGCCTTCGGCATGTCCGCGCGGCGTCTCGGCGATGGGGTCTTCGTGGCCGAGCGTTGTCGATGGGCTGACGGCGCAGTAGGCACAGCAGCCTTCGTGCAACGTCAGCGTCATCAACAAAACCCATATCGGCTGCTTTGAGCGCTTTCCTCACTGAATGCCTTCATCTGCCACTGCCATACGGCTCATCATCCCGCACCACAGAAGGCGGTGGCGCTGCTGCGGCATCGCCACACAATCGCCAGATGACGCCGAGCTTTGACGCCAACACGCTTTCCAACTGTTCGTATGCACATTCGGGCGGGTTCGCGGTCGTCCTGACTCGCGGCTAGTGACCTGAGTCAGAGATCCGGTGGCAGTAGGCGGCGACTTTGTCGAGGATCTCGTCGGCGGATTTGGTCCAGAGGAAGGGGCGTGGGTGCTCGTTCCAGTCGGCCAGCCAGGCCCGGATGTCGCGTTCGAGGGCCTGGACGGAGCGGTGGACGCCGCGCTTGAGCTTCTTCTGTGTCAGTTCGGCGAACCAGCGCTCGACCAGGTTGAGCCAGGACGCGCTGGTGGGGGTGAAGTGCAGGTGGAAGCGCGGGTGCGCCAGCAGCCACGTCTTGACCGCGGGCGTCTTGTGCGTCGCGTAGTTGTCGAGGATCAGATGCACGCCGAGGCCGGCCGGGACCTCCTTGTCCAGCCTGGCCAGGAACTTCTTGAACTCCACGGCCCGGTGCCGGCGGTGCAGCGAGCCGAAGACCTTCCCGCTCGCCACCTCCAGGGCGGCGAACAACGTCGTGGTGCCGGCCCGGACATAGTCGTGACTGCGCCGCTCGGGCACCCCGGGCATCATCGGCAGGACCGGCTGGGACCGGTCCAGCGCCTGGATCTGCGACTTCTCGTCCACACACAGCACCAGGGCCTTCTCCGGCGGATCGAGGTAGAGCCCCACTACATCGCGGACCTTGTCGATGAACAACGGATCGGTGGACAGCTTGAACGTCTGCGTGCGGTGCGGGGCCAGGGCGAACGCCCGCCAGATCCGCGAAACGGCCGACTGCGACATGCCCGTGGCCGCCGCCATCGACCTCGTCGACCAGTGGGTGGCGTTCTTCGGCCTCTCCTCCAGCGTCTTGACGATCACCCGCTCGACATCCGCGTCGGTGATTTTGCGCGGGACACCCGGCCGCGGCTCGTCGCACAAGCCGTCCAGCCCGCGCTCCAGAAAACGGCGCCGCCAGGTGCGGACCGTGTCCGGGGCGATCCGCAGCCGGCGCGACACTTCCAGGATCGAGCGCCCCTCGGCACACTCCAGCACGATCCGCGACCGCTGAGCCAGCGCCTGAGCCGTCGTACGCCGACGCACCCAGCCTTCCAGCACAGCCCGCTGGGCATCAGTGACCGACAACGGCGCAATCTTCGGACCCGGACGACTCATACCCAACCAACGACGAATCTCCGACTCAGGTCACTAGGTCGTTTCTGATGTCTCTTGTCGGGCGGGGTGGACAAGGTTTGGAGCCGGGCAGGCGTCGAGCATGGAGCGACGACATGAGCTGACCGACGCGCAGCGGCGGAAGATTGAGCCGTTACTGCCGGCCAACGGCCAGCCCGGTGGGCAGTGGGCCGATCGCCGGACGATGGTGAACCCGGAGGGACATTCCCGGTTCGGAGTGAGCATTACCGAAGAAACGGTAGCGACCCCGACTTCGGCTTCGTCATCCCGGCCCGCAACACCTCTGCTCTCCCCCGGCACATCTTGTTACCAGCGAGGAAACTTCCCATAGTCGTTGCGGATCAAGGAACGCCCGGCCCCCTCGGGTACCCAGCACCTTTCCCCTGCCCACCCGCCTCTGCCCGGCCGAATGGTGGACCCTGCCGATGCGGGTTGTGATCTGAGCCACTCGGGAATGTTCTTCCGCGCGGCTGACCAGGCTGTTAGCGTCTGGAAAACCGGCGAGCCCACAATAGCTCGACCGCAAGGGGGAGCACGGCCATCAACCGGACGCCCGCAAAGCTTTACCTGTCGAGTGGGCCCGGGATCCGAATGGCCCGCTATTGATTTTCCGCGCACCCGGCCATTGCCGCCCGGAAACCCGCGATCGCAAAAAGGGCTCGCGCGTCGGCGATGCACCGTCATCCGGAAGCACCCCCGCGCTCATCTCTTTTGTTGCGGCACAGAGCAACGGAAATTCTTGCCTGTCGCGTTTTCATGCACTTGAGCGCCCCTCGCCGGGCGCTTCCTTGATGTCGGCTCCAAGGGAAGGGAACACCTTGTCGAAGCGCGTCATTTCCCCTGACCAGCAGTGCGCGAATTGGAAGATAGAGCCCGAGTTCATCTTTACGGATGACGAACGGGACAACCTGCAGGAGGCGTTGTCGCGGACCACGATATCGCCGTACCGGGAGTACAACGCCTTTGCCAGCCAGGTGAAGGAGATCATCCGGCAGCGGCGGATTCCACAGCGTTTCGTCGACTTCGTCGCCACGCTCGCCTCCAGGGATCGAGATCTGGAGCCGGTGGTATGCATCAAGAACGGCCCGTACGACCGGGACGTTCCGCCCTTCGACTTCGAGAATCCGGTGGAGTCGAAGTACGAACTCAAGAAGACGTTCATCGCCGAGGCGATGCTGTCACTGTTCGCCCAGTTGTGCGGAACCCCGGCCATCGGCTACGTGAACGTCAACGACGGTGACGTATTCCAGGACATCTACCCCAAAAAGGCGATGGCCGAAACCCAGTCGCAGAAGGCACTGCGGGCAATCCATTTCCACAAGGATCTGGCGAATCACTTCGTACGCCCGGACCAGGTGTACATGGTCGGCATGCGCAGCGACCCCGTGAACGAGGTGTACACCAGCTTCGTCAGAAACATCGACGTATGGGAGCAGTTCGACGAGGACGAACTCGACCTGCTGCGCAAGCCCGAGTTCCATACCCCGTTCGACGACCTGACGGTAGTGGGCGACAAAAAACTCGGGGAGGCCGACCGGCACCCTGTGCTCGGTGAACTCGGAGATCTCCGGTACTTCGAGAACCGCACCCGCGGGCTGACCGATCAGGCAAGCGCTCTGCTCGAAAAGCTGAATGCCGTACTGCACAGCCAGAAGTGCCGCCTGTTCATCGAGCCCGGCGACTTCGTCGTGACCTACAACAACCACACCATCCACGCCAAAGAGGTGGTGAAGGTAGAGAACGAGGAGACGCTCAAGCAGCGGTGGATCATCAAGACCGTCAACGTCGATTCGGTGGCCCGGCATCTCCACCATTTCGTGGACGGCACTGAATACCTGGTCAACGGCTAGCAACCGACTCAAAGGAAGATCGAGGACTGAATGTCGCTGGCAGCAAGGCGGCCGAGAGTGATCTCGCGCAGCGGCGGCGTCGTGGCCACCGCGTACCTGAGCCTGTTCATGGTGTCCGCGGACAACTCCATCATCAACACCGCGGTACCGAGCATTTCGGCGGCACTGGACGCGAGCACACCGGCGGTACAACTCGCGATCGACGCGTACATGTTGGTCTTCGCCTCGTCGTTGATCATCGCCGGCGGTGCCGTCGACCGCATGGGCGTGCGCCGTTCCTACGCCGTGGGCGTCGGAGTGTTCACGGCCGCCTCGCTGCTGGGCGCGTTCGCGCCCTCGGTGCCTGCGCTGGTGCTGTCCCGCGCGGGCATGGGTGTCGGCGCGGCATTCATCGTGCCGAGCATCTTCGGGCTGTTCGCCACGGAGCTGACCGACGACGGCAGGCGGCGCGTGCTGGCGCTGTGGCCCGCTGTCGTCGGACTCGGCGTGGCCATCGGCCCGGTGCTGGGGGGCCTGCTCCTGACCCGGTTCTGGTACGGATCGATTTTCCTGATCAACGTGCCGGTCGGGGTGGTCGCCCTGATCGGCACCGCCACCCTCATCCGGCGCAGGGAGCCGGTGTCCACCCCGGCGCGCCCGGACCTCGTCGGAGCGGTGCTGCTGCTGACCGGTGTCGCGGCGCTCGCCTCGGCGATCATCTTCGCTGCCGACGGCGGGCTCCCCGGTTGGCTGAGGTGCGCCTTCGGCGCCGCCGGTCTGCTCGCGCTGATCGGCTACACGGCTCACGAACGGCGCACCGACCGGCCGCTGTTCGACCTCGGTTACTTCCGGGTGCGCACCTTCACAGGGGCCGTCGTGGCCATGTCCGGTCTGTTCTTCGCCCTGTTCGGCACGGTATTCCTGGCCGGTCAGTTCACCCAGTACGGCTTGGGCTGGAGCCCCTTGGCTGCCGGTGCCGGTCTGCTTCCCCTCGCGGTGGGGCTGACCGCCGCCTCGCTGTCCTGCGCCGCGGTCACCGCCCGGGCCGGAGCCAGGGCCACCGTGGTGACCGGGCTCGGCCTGGGCGCGGCCGGCTGCGCCCTGTGCGCACTGGCCGCCGCGGATCTGCGATATCCGCTGCTCGCCACCGGACTGCTGTGCTGCGGGCTCGGCATGGGGCTGTCCGTCGGCCCCGCGCTGACGCTGATCGTCACCAGTCTGCGGCCGGCCGACTCGGGCGTCGGGTCCTCCGTGAACGCCATGTTCCAGCAGATCTGCGGAGCCGGAGGCGTCGCGGTGATGGGCCTGGTGTTCTCGGCGGGCTACGGGTCGCGGATCGCCTCGGCCCCCGGCCTTCCGACGACGGCCGGATCGATCGGTGACGATCACGAGCTGCTCGCCCATGGTTCCGGCCAGGCCACCGCGTGGTTCGCCGACGCGGTGAGCTCCGGCCTGCTCGCCGCCTGGATCACCGGCGCGGTGGTGGCGGCGGTCGCCGCCCTCGCCGCCCTCGCGATCCTGCCCACCGCCCCCAGTACCCGCGTCACTCCCCGCCCGCGAAAGGTGAACGCCTGATGACCCCGCGCACCGGCGCCACGCTGTACGCCGCGATCGCCGCCCATGCGACCGACCGGCCCCACGAAACCGCCCTGTCCCGCGGAGAGACCACGCTGAGCTACCGTGAACTCGCCGCAGCCGCAGACACGTTGGCCACGCAACTGCGCGCGCTCGGCGTCGTGCCCGAAACCGTGGTGGTCATCGACCTGCCGGTCGGCTTCGAGACCGTCGTCGCGATGGCTGCGGTCAGCCAGGTCGGCGCGGCCTTCACCCTGCTGGAACCGGACCTACCTGCCCCCCGCAAGCAGCTCATCATCGACGACTGCCGCCCGGTCGCGCTGATCACGGAGTCGGGACCGGAGCGTGGCCCGCAACCAGGACCGCCGCTGGACGAACGACTCGTCCGGCGCACCTCGCCCGCCGCGTACGTCGCCTACACCTCCGGGTCGACCGGGGTCCCCAAGGGCGTCGTCATCGAGCAGGCCGCACTGGAGAATCACGTACGGCGCACCATCGACTGGTACGGCCTCACCTCGGCCGACACCCGGCTCCTCTTCTCCTCGATCGCATTCGACCTTGCGCTCGAACAGATCTGCACGGCGATGACAGCCGGCTGTGAACTCGCCTTCCGTGACGAGACGTTCGTGTACGGCGGTGCCGAGGACTTCCTGTACCACTGCCGCCGGCTCGGCATCACCGTACTGAGCCTGCCGACTGGCGTCTTCAACCGGTTCGGCGCCGAACTGGCCACCTCCACCGGTCGCACCGCGCCGGACCTGCGGTTGGTGATGGCCGGCGGCGAGGCACCGACCCAGGGCGCGGTGGCCGCCTGGTCGGACGCCGCGCCGCAAGGCACTCGCGTGGTCAACGGGTACGGGCCCACCGAGACGGCCGTCGTCGTCTGTTACCGGGACCTGCTGCCCGGCGATGCCATCGCGATCGGCGCTCCGATCGACGACGTCCGGTTCCGACTGGAACCGCTCGGCGATGACGGGAAGGCGACCGAACTGGTCGTCCAAGGCGTCGCGGTCGGCCGCGGCTACCTGGGGCAGGCGGCGTCGTCCTCGGCCTTCTGCGTGCTCGACGGTCAGTGGTCGTACCGCACCGGCGACGTGGCCACCGCGCGGCCCGACGGCGGCTACCACCTGCACGGCCGCTTCGACGCGCAGGTCAAGGTGCACGGCGGCTTCCGCGTGGAGCCCGGTGAGATCGTCTCCCGGCTGCTGTCCCTCGACTTCGTCCTCGACGCGGTGATCGTGCCGTTCGACGGTGCCGGCAGCCGGCTTCTGGCCGTGTTCGTCCGGCTCGACGAAAGCCGCGCGCCACAGCCGGACCCAGCAGCGGCGATCGTGCGGCTGCTCGCCGCCGCCCTGCCCGACTACATGGTGCCCTCGCAGGTCACGGTGGTGGACGCGTTCCCGCTGACCTCACGCGGCAAGGTCGATCAGGCGGCGCTGCTCCAGCGGGCACAGACCCGGCCGGGCACGGATGCCGAGGAGAGCGCCGATCCCACGGACACGGCCGCACAACTGCGGCTGGCCTGGCGGCACGTGCTGGGCAGCCCGCCCCAGGACGCGTCGACGAGTTTCTTCGCGGCCGGCGGCGACTCGATCAGAGCGATCGAGCTGATCACCCAGGTGCAGAGCAGGCTCGGTGTACACCTGCGCGCCGCCGAGCTGTACCGTACCCCCGCTTTCGACGCCCTGGCACGGCTCCTGACCGACCGCCGCGACGGCATCCCGACCGCGCACCACACCACCGGAACCACCCTAGTGCGGATGCGCCCGGCGGGACACGACAGACTCTGGGTCTTCCTGCCGCCGCTGTCCGGCGCGGTCACCCGCTACGCGTCGCTGTCCCGCCTGCTGCCCGCCGACGACACCGTGTGGGCGATGGAAACCCCACCCGAACTGTCCGGCAAGGGCATGGCGGCGCTCGCCGACGGGCTCGCCGAGGTGCTGCTGGAAGGCGGCGTCGACCGGTTCGGCACCATCTGTGTGTCCGGCTTCTCGCTGGGCGGCGTGTTCGGCTACGAGGTCGCCCGCCGGCTGCGCGACACCTGTGGCGAGCGGGTCCGTGCCCTGCTCATCGACCCGCCGGACCCCGGCGCACACCGCGTGAGCGTGGACGACGCCTTTGACATCTTCGTCCGCGTCGGCTGGTCGATCCCCGTCCCCGCGCAGCGGTTCGTCACCGAGGCCGGCGGGTTCGACCTGGCGGCGGTCACCGCGGCGGCCAAGGACGCGGGGACCCTGGCGCGGGACGCCGACCAGCGGGAGATCGAGGACGCCTGGACGGTGTACGAATCGAACGCGCGCATCCTCAACGGCCTGGTGCTGACCCCGCCCGACGGACTGCAGGTGCACATTCTGCAGGGCGACACCGGCGGCGAGATCGACTACGCCCGCCGCGGACCGACCGCCGTCGCGGCCGACGGCGGCACACCGTGGACGGGCGGAAAGGCCATCGGCCAGTGGCGCGACATCCTGCCCGACGACGCCGTGGACCGGTTGCCGGTCGATCACTTCGCCCTGCTCGAATCACCCAACGACGAACTGGTCCGTGACTGGCTCGCAGCCCAGGCCCAGCACGGGCCCGCACTGCACGTGCCAGGCTGATCGGATCGACCGCAGCGGAGAAGCATCGGCGGGGCCTTCGCCAGGAGACAGTCGGCGTCTGTCTGCCCCTTCGGTGTCTTCTCCGCTCGGTACCGGTCCTGCGCCGGCTACCTCGCCAGCTCTGCCGACCACGGATGGCCGGGGTGTACGCGTTCCAGCCACTCGCCGAGGAGGACCCGCCGCGCCCGGCTCAGCAGCGGCAGCACCCCGTCGAAGTCCGCCTGGTCCTTGGGGCGCGACGCTTTCGCTTTGAACAGCAGCACCAGCTCCGGGACCAGGTAGGGGATCCCGTCTGCCGTCCGTTCGACGATCGTGTCGTAGGGCAGTCGCAGACGCTCGTCCCGACGGCAGATCCACGTTCCGTCTTCGTGCGGCTCGCGGAAGACGTCGAACAGGAACTGGCCGCTTGCCGGGTCCCGGAGCCAGGTCTGGTACGTGGCCGCCAAAGGCTCAGGTCCCGCTCCCGCCCAGACCCGTCCCGAGCCCACCGCGTCCCACACGTACTCGGCGAAGCGGTCCCGAATCTCCGGGAATCCCGCCGCGGGCACCGCGATCTCCAGATCACCGTGCGGCCGCGGCCGCCCCCCACGGAACAGATCCAGCGCCCACCCCGCCGCGACGCACCAGGGTGTGTCGACCCCGTCCAGCCGCTCCGCGACCTGTTCCGGCCGCCAGGCGTCCGCCCACCGGGCATCCAGTTCATCCGCGTCGAGCACAGCGCCGCCGGGCGGCAGGACATCAGTCACCGGCACAACCTACTACTGCCACGCCCCGGCCTCCATGCCGCTTTCTTGCAGCGGCCGACGCCTGGACCTACCGGGACGGTTACGACCCCACTGCCTGAGCGCCCGGTCATTCCGCAGGCAGTCGCGATGTTCTGTTCGTACCGGGGCTGCTGGAGTCACACCGTGAACTGGTCGGGGTCCGCCGCCGCCCAGTCCGCCGCCCAGTCCCGGGGCGGCTCGTCGAGCAACTGCCCCGGAGCGAGCCAGGTGTACAGCTCGGCGTACGACCTGACCGTGTCGGGGCCGACGCGGCTGCGCAGCATGTGCGGGCGCAGCTCGCCCGGTTCCCGTACGCCCATTGCCGCCATGATCTGCAGGGCGCTGCGGACCGTCGCGCGCTGGTAGCGGTGCACTCGCTCGGACTTGTCGGTGACGACCAGCGCGCGGGTGCGCCGCGGGTCCTGCGTCGTGACACCGACCGGGCAGCGGTTGGTGTGGCAGCGCTGTGCCTGGATACAGCCGACCGCGAACATCATCGTGCGGGCCGCGTTGGTGTAGTCCGCGCCCTGCGCGATGCGTTTGACGATGTCGCTGCCGGTGGCGACCTTTCCGCTCGCTCCGATCTTGACGCGGTCCCGCAGGCCGGTGCCCACCAGCGCGTTGTGCACCGTGATCAGGCCCTCGGTCAGTGGGCTGCCCAGGTGATCGGCGAATTCCAGCGGTGCCGCTCCGGTGCCGCCCTCCGCGCCGTCGACGATGATGAAGTCCGGGGTGACGCTCTCGGCCCGCATCGCCTTGCACACGGCCAGGAACTGCTGCCGGGAACCGACGCACAGCTTGAAGCCCACGGGTTTGCCGTCCGCCAGCTCGCGCATCCGGGCCAGGAAGCCGACCAGTTCCCGGGGCGTGCCGAACGTCCGGTGGTAGGGCGGAGAGACGACCGTCTCACCCTGCGGCACCTCACGGACCCGGGCGATCTCGGCGTTGACCTTGCCGCCGGGCAGCACGCCGCCCAGGCCCGGCTTGGCGCCCTGCGACAGCTTCAGGGACAGGCACTTGACCTGGTCGTGCGCGGCCTTGTCGGCGAACTCGTGCGCGTCGAAGTCGCCGTCCGGGGTCCGGCAGCCGAAGTAGCCGGTGCCGATCTCCCATACGAGGTCGCCGCCGTGCCGCAGGTGGTACTCCGACAGCCCGTCCTCGCCGGTGTCCTGTGCGAAGCCGCCCAGTGCGGCGCCCCGGTTGAGGGCCAGGATCGCGTTGGCGGACAGCGAACCGAAGCTCATCGCCGAGACGTTCAGCAGTGCCATGTCGTACGGCCGGGTGCAGTCGGGGCCGCCGATGCGCACGGTCGGCGGCTCGTCCGGCACCGGCTTCGGCGCCATGGACGGGACCAGGAATTCGTATCCGCCGCCGTACATGTCCCGCTCGCTGCCGAACGGCGCCTCGTCCTCGGTGCCCTTCGCGCGCTCGTAGACGATATTGCGAACGTCGCGGTCGTACGGGCGGCCGTCATAGTTACGCTCGACGAAGTACTGCTGCATCTCGGGACGCACGCTCTCCAGCAGATAACGCAGCCGCCCGATCAGCGGGTAATTGCGCAATACCGAATGGCGACGCTGGAACGCGTCATGCACGCCCAGAGCCGCGAGGGCCAGTACGGGAACGGCGGCCGCCCACCACCAAGGCGAGATGAGCAGGGCGGGCACCGTCAGGACGGCGCCCGCCAGGACAAGGACGAATACAACCGATAGTCGCAGCACCCCCAGAAGTCAACCGGATACCGCAGCCGAAAGCGAAGGGCGACATGCCTGCCCGTGGTCCGCACCTACGGTGGCAGCCCAATGCAACGTCGTCTTCCGGTCCGTCTTCGCCGACCGGTTCCAGAGCACGATCGGCATGCCGCCTCTCCGGTACGCCGCCACGGAGCTACGGATGCTTCACGCCGGCCAGTGGCTGGCACAGGACACATTGTCGATCCAGTCCGTCGCGCAACGTCTCGGCCACACATCCCAGGCCGCCTTCAGCCGCGCCTTCAAACGCGTCACCGGCCAGCCGCCTGGCGCCAGCAGGCACACCGGCCGTCGGTGACTGGTTCGCTACTCCAGCGCGCCCGGAAGCTGCTCAGCGCAGCACGGCTGCCAGCAGATCCGTGCCCAGCTCTGCCAGGTCGGGCAGGTTGAGGGTGTAGCGGATGTAGCGTCCTTGCCGTCGGGCCGTGAGCAGGCCCGCGCGGCGCAGGACGGCGAGGTGGCGGGAGACCTCGGGGGTTGACAGGTCCCAGACGTGGGCCAGCTCGCCGGTGGTGTGCGGGCCGCGGGCCAGGGTGCGCAGCAGCCGCAGCCGTACCGGATGCGCGAGCGCCTCCAGCCGGAGGGTGACTGTTTCCAAGGAGACCGGCTCTGCCGGGCTGGGCTCGGCGACCGGGTACTGCAGTACCGGATGCCATCCGGGAGCGTGGACCGCCACCAGGTGGGGGCGGCCGAAGACGCTGGGGATGAAGGTGACACCAGCGCCTCGGGCGGCGGTCGCCTTGTCCTGCATCTTGTCCACGATGATGCAGTCGCTGTCCGGAGCCAGGGTGACGGCGCCGGAGACCGAGGCGAGTGCTGCCCTGATGCCTTGGCGCCTGAGCAGTTCGTTCTTCAGGCGCAGGTCGGTGGCGAGCTGCGCCGCGATGCCCGTCCAGGCATCGTCGAAGAAGGTCTCCGCGCATTCTTCGAGGGTGCGGCGCACCTGCGCCCGCACCGCGGCCGGGTCCGCGAGCAGCCGTTGGGCAAAGGCTTCCTGCCGTACGCCGCGGGCCTGGGCCACCACCAGGGCCCGCTCGCGCGCGGCCGTGTCGGTGAGTGGCGACGCTCCGGGAGCCTGGGTCCGGTTGCTGCCGCAGGTGGTGACGAGCGCGGCGGTCACATACCTCTCGTCGTCGATCCGGTCCACGTCGTCCAGTTCCTCGGCGAGGGTCGGCCGGGGCCGCGCGGGGATCAGGAAGTCGGCCTGCGAGGCACGCCAGAGGAACTCCGCCTGCGCGAGCCGCTCGGTCAGCCCTGGCCGTAGCCCGGCCCGGACGTCCGCGGCCCAGCCGGCGAACTGCGGATGGTGCCCGGGTTCGGCCAGCACGTGCAGCATCGCGGTCAGCTCGGCCAGCGGGGAGGCGGCGAACCGCACTCGCTCGGACGGCAGACCGCTGATGTCGATCCTCAACGTCATCCCCCCATCATCACGGCCCGGACCACCTGGTGGCGGCGTCGATTGACGATGTGCGTCAACCGGCGTGCTTGCCCCGGCTGCCGGCCGCAGCGTCTGCGCCATGGCACCCCTTACCCGAATCCGGCCCCGCGCCCTCGTCCGCGCCTCAGGAGGCCCCCGCTACGCCGTCGCCCTGGCCGTGGACGCACTGGGCACCGGCCTGTTGCGGCCCTTTCTGCTGCTCTACGGCGTGACGGTATTGAATCTGTCCGCGCCGGTCACCGGCACGGCCATGGCCGCCGGCCTGGCTGCCGGCCTGGTCTGCATGCCCGCGGTGGGCCGATGGCTCGACCGCGGCGCGCGCAGCACGGTCGTGGCGGCGTCGATGCTGGTGCGGGTGCTGGGCGCGGTGCTGCTACTGGCCGCTCCGGTTGGGCACATCGGGCTTTTCGCGACGGCGGCACTCCTGCTCGGCGTGGGCAACCAGGCATGGCCCGCGGCCCACGCCGCGCTCGTGGCCACGGTCGCCCACGGCCGGGAACGCGATACCGCCCTGGCAGCGGCCCACGCCCTGCGCAACGCCGCCCTGGGTGTTGGTGCCCTCCTGGCCACCGTATGTCTGGCAGGCGGCACCACCGCGCTGCGGGCGCTGGCAGCGGTCACCGCGCTCGCCTACCTTGCCGCGGCCGCCCTGGCATGGTCGGTCCACGTCCACGCACATCCGGCGGGAGCCACCCCGGCCGAGGACGGCGACGGGGACGGAGAAAACGCGCCCCGGATGCTCAAGCTGCTGGCCGCCAACGTGGTCTACGTCTTCTGCCTCAACGTCCCCGAGATCGCGCTCCCGCTGGTCCTGGTGACCCAGTTGCACGCGTCCCCGGTGTGGCCGGCGGCCGTCTTCGTGGCCAACACGGTGCTGGTCGTCACCCTGCAGGTGCCGGTCACCGTCCTGATGTCCCGCTTCACCAGACGGACCGTGCTGGCGCTCGCCGGCGTGGTGCTGGCCGCGTCCTACCTCGGCTTCCTCGCAGCCGCCTCACTGGAACCCGGCTGGGCGGCCCCGGCCGTCGCCGCGGTGTCCGTGGTCTGCACGATCGGCGAGATCATCTACGCCGGCAGCGCCACCGCACTGGTCACCGCCCTCGCCCCGGCCCGCGCCCTGGGACGCGCCCTCGCCCGCTTCCAGCTCTCCACCGGCCTCGGCCTCGCCGTCTCCCCGGTCGTCATCACCACGCTCGCACCACTCGGCCCGGCTGCCCTCTGGGGCAGCCTCACGGCCGCCACGCTCCTGTCCGCCTCCGCCGTAGCCACCAAGGAGGTCGGAGGAGCACGGCTCGGTGGTTGCCGGCCCCGGGGGCGAGCAGGCTTGTGAGGTGAGCGATTGGGACGGCATACGGGAGCCGAGCGGGCAGCGGGGCGTTGCCCGGCTGCCCGTGCTCGACATCCGCTCAGGGGCCGGCCGGCAGATCCCCCACCACGGCCTGGGCGCAGCCGTCCTCCCCCAGCTCGCGGAGTAGAGCGACGAGATCGCGCTTGGCGTGCAGGGTGTCGGGATGGTCCTCACCCAGCACCCGCCGGTACCGCAGAAGGGTGTCCTCCAGGACGACAAGGGCAGCCTCGTGATCGCCGAGGCGCCGCAGGAAGCTCGCGAGACTGGCTGCCGCGCGCAGTGTGCGGGGGTCGTCGGGTCCGAGCGCGAGGCGGCTCCGACGCAGCACGTCCTCGCACCGTTGCCGGGCCTCTTCGTGGGCACCGAGTGCGGAGAGGCACCCGCAAAGGTTGCCGGCGACGGTCAGGGTCAGGGGATCCTCCCAGCCCAGCGTCCGCTCACAGCGTGGGAGAAGGTCGGCGAACGAAGCCCTTGCCTCAGCATATTTCCTGAGGCCGACCAGGCACCCGGCGAGCCTGTTGGCCACCGCCAGTGTGTCCGGATGGTCCTCCCCGAGCGTTTCGCTCCAGGCTGCGCCGGCTGTGCGGGCGAGGGCCACGCCGGGTTCGTGCTGGCCGGACACGTACAGATAGCGCAGCACCTGTACGAGCAGGGCCCGGAATTCCTGTGATGCGTGGCTGCGGTGATCCGGGCGGTTGAACAGGATCCGTACGAGTGAGGCGAGCTTGCGGTAGTCGGGCCAGGAGGCCGGAAGCTCCGGGTCACTGA
Organism: Streptomyces chrestomyceticus JCM 4735; assembly: GCF_003865135.1. NCBI lineage: Bacteria > Bacillati > Actinomycetota > Actinomycetes > Kitasatosporales > Streptomycetaceae > Streptomyces > Streptomyces chrestomyceticus. The sequence continues at coordinate 639,232 of NZ_BHZC01000001.1, forward strand.
CGGCGAAATCGGCGTGCAGAGCCAGGATGTGACGTCGCAGATCCTCCGGATCGTCGTCCTCGGAGCGGTTCGGCGGCACGGTTGCGGCGTCGGCGGCTCGCGGTCCGCCCACCGCAGGGTAGGACGGGAGCGAGGACGACGTAGCCGATGTCCACAAAGATGTGGGAGCCCCTGATTCTTTGAGAAGAAGGGACGGGCACCCCCGCGCGTGATAGAGGTCGCAGCCGGAATGCAGAATGGAGGGCTCACGGCCGTCGTACAACGCGGCCACGGGGTACACCTCGAACGGTTCCCCGTTGTTGTTGATGACGGTGGTGCCGCGACGACCCGCGCAGGTCCAGTCGAGCTCCAGTTGCCACGAGATCTCGTGTGTGCGGGCGATGGGCTCGAACCAGAACTGTTCCACGTCGGCGGCGCTGATGGAGAACGGGAAGTCGGCTCCCTGGGCCTGCAGTTGTGGCACCCGTACGTCGAAGTCGGTGATGAAGCGACGGGGTTCGATCTTCGCCCCGATACGGGTCACCAGGCAGGCGGGGCGCGGTGGCCTGCGAGCCAGAACGACGGGGCGCGCGGCGTCGAGGACCACGGCCCGGTTCGTCCTGGCCTCCAGGGTGATGACGTGAACCGTGCCGCTGGGCACCATCACGCGTGGCGGATCCGCGTCCACGACCAGATCAGCGAGGGTCCCGCCCGGCCTCAACTGCACGGAGGCGATGACGGGGTCCGCCAAGTCACTCGGAGTGTCGCCGCCACCGTGGTTGACGGTCACACCGCCATGCACGGTGTCCGCCATGACGACGTTGCCGAATTGGCCGCCTGAGATGGAGTTGCTGCCCTTGCGCGCGGCGGGGGCGCCGTCGTCGGGCGTCCCCCGGCCGGCCTCGTCGCCCCCGTCGATGCCGCCCTTGGCCGTCGGCCGGTCGTACTCACTCACCGCTTCGCTCCCCTCGTCGCGAGGCCGCCAGCCTACGGCGGAGTTGTTCGGTCCCAGGGGGGAATCGTGCAGACCGCCCTGTCGCGGCGGTTGTGGTTCATCAGTGACCGCTCGCTTACGACGTGGGGGATGCTCGCCGACGAGCCCGCACCGACCGGCGCAACCGGACCTCCGGGCTGCCGTATGAACGTGTCCACACCCCCGCCGGTACCCGTGCGCCCGACCACCGGAGTACGGCAAAACCGACCACCGCAGCGTCATCCGGTCGAGTGTGGCATCGACCGTCGCGTGTGTTCACGGAAAGCTGTCCGGAGTATCCGCTCGCCATTGACGCCTTTCCGGTTGACGGACGGCGATACGGTTTCCCGGTGCCTCCTCAGGGAATCTTCGTTGGCGACCATCCAGCCGTTCAGCCGCCCGATCATTCCGTACCTCGTTCCGACCGATGATGCGGCCCGTCGCGGGCGGCTTTCCCGGTATCGGCCACCCTTCAGCGACTGATCCCGTTCGTGGATCGCGAGAGGGGAGCTCCCCTGTCGTTTCCGGCATTCGGCTGTTGCGGGCCGGACCGACGTATGTCCAAGGAGTGTGCATGCCCGATCGGTTCTCCCGCCGCAGGGACACCGCTGCCATTGTGGAACGCATGGGAAGAGTACGGCTGTTCGCCGTCTTCATGCGGCCGACAGCGGTGTACGACGTCGAAAGCCCACGCGGACGTGACCTGATGCTCGACCATTTGGACTGGCTGCTGGACCTGGAGGACGAGGGGCGTCTCTTCGCCGGCGGGCCGCTCCGTGCCGGCGGGCCGGTGGGTGCGCCGCCTAGGGAGTCGGGCGTCGACCCCACCGGCTTCTTCGTCATCGGCGCCGCGTCCCTCGAAGAGGCCCAGGAGCTCGTCGCCGGAGAGCCCTTCGCGTGCGCGGGCTGGCGTACCTGCGTGGTGCACACGTGGCTGCTCAACGAAGGGGTCACGATTTCCGTGGGGCGTCGGGTCGAGGAGATCTTCGGCGGGCCCAAGCCGGAGCTGGGTACGGCCTCTTGGGAACGCACCGACGAGTCGGGGAAAGGGGCTTGAAATGCCTGCCGTGCTCTACGACTTCGACGGCCTGCTCATCGACAGTGAGACGGCGGGACTGCTCTCGTGGAAACGGGTGTACGCCGAGTTCGGACACGAACTCGACCTGGCCCACTGGCTTTCCGAGACCGAAGCGGGGCGGGGCCCTTGCATGCCGACGGAGCGGCTTGCGGAACTCGTCGGAAAGCCCGTCGACTGGGAGGCGGTGGAACGCCGGCGGATCGTGTGGCGGGACGAACTCCTCGTCACCCGACCGGGCGTCGAGGAACATCTCGCCGAAGCCCGGCGGCTCGGTTTCGACCTGGCCATCGTGTCGAACGCGCCGGACTGGTGGATCCGGCAGCGGATGGAAAGCGCCGGAATCGCTCCGGAGTTCTTCGGGGTCATCATCTGCAAAGCCGAGGGAATCGCACGGAAGCCGGCCCCGGACGCTTACCTGGCGGCGCTGCGAGAACTGGGGTGCGCGGCCGGTGACGCCCTCGCGTTCGAGGACAGTCCGGTGGGGATCCGGGCCGCGCGGGCTGCCCGGATCCGGTGTGTGGCGGTGCCCAACATGGTCACCGCGCATTTCGACCTGTCCGCCGCTGATGTGACGCTGCCGTCCTTGGCTGCCCGGCCGCTGGCGGAGGTGGCCGGCGCGCTGCTCACCGCCGGCTGCCTCCCGGTCAGGGGACGATCACCAGACGGCCGGTGACCCCGCCGCGCGCCAGGCGGTCCAGCGCCTCGTTGATCCCGGCGAGCGGGTACTCCGCGGCGATCAGGCCGCGGAGGCTCTTGGCAGCGGCCATCCGCACCACGTCCCGTGCGTCGTCGAGCGTGGCCCCTACGGAGCCGAGCACCGCCGTCTCACGGGAGACCAACGGGAACACGTCCAGGGCCACGGGTCGGCCGGTATAGCCGACGACGGCCACCCGCCCCTGGAGGTCGGCCAGCAGCACATCGAGGTTGAGGGTGTCGGTGCTGCCGACGGTGTCCACCACGACGTCGCAACGGAGGATCTCCATACGGGAGGAACGCTGCATGGCGCCGACCGGGTGCGGGTCCGCCGGATCGACGGCCGCGAGCGCCCCGTACCGCAGTGCCGCCTCCCGGCCGCAGGGGCGCGGGTCGAAGGCGACGACGCGGGCCCCGCGCGCGACGGCCGCCTGGACACAGGCCAGTCCCACTCCTCCCGCACCGACGACCGCCACCGCCTCCCCCGCCAGCAGCTTCGCCACCGACCGGAGGACGTGCAGCGCGGTGGTGCCCGAGCACCCGAGGACCGCCGCCTCGGCGAGCGGGACCTCCGCCGGGACGGGCACCAGGCAGCGCGCGGCGGTCAGGAAGTACTCGGCGAATCCTCCGTCGGTGTCGAAGCCCCACTTGGCGAGCGGGGTGGGGCAAAGGTTCTCCAGGCCCAGTGCGCAGCGGCGGCACACTCCGCAGCCGTGGTAGTAGTACGCCAGCACACGGTCCCCGACAGCGAGCCCCGTGCTCCGGGCCGCGCCCTCCCCCAGCTCCGCGACCTCGCCCGCGATCTCGTGCCCCAGGATCAGGGGCAGCCGGGGCGTGGCCGGCACCCCCGCGGCGAGGTGCAGGTCGGTGTGACACACGCCCGCGGCCCGGACCCGGATGACCGCCTCGCCCGCGCCGGGCAGCGGGCGGGCACGCCGCTCCAGGGTCAGCGGCCGGCCGGCCTCGCTCAGGACGGCGGCGAGCATCGTGTGGTCCGGGTCGCTGTCGACAGCGTGGGCACCGGCCGTGGCACCGAGGTCAGTCACCCTGCTCACCGGGCCAGCGCACGTCGAGGTTCCAGGCGGCGTCGAACACGTCGACCTGGTGCTGCACGCTGCGCAGGTACAGGAGCTGCATCCGGTCCCGGCCCGCCTCGTCGGTCCGGGCCGCCTCCGTCTCCATCATCTCGGCGTGCACCTGGGCCATCCGGTGAACGGCCCGCTGGACGTAGATGTCGGCCCATCTCTGGTACGCGGGCGGCCCGGCGACGCGGACGTCCGCGAACCGCCGACCGATGACCTCGGTGAACATCGCGCACGGCAGCAGCGCCGCGGCGATGTCGCCGATGCCCCCTTCCAGGGAGGTGCGGACGAGGTGGTTGGCGTACGCCTCGCGGGCGGGGATGTAGGCGGCGGGGCCGATGCTCAGCTTCCCGGTGACTCCCAGCTCGGCGAGGATTTCCTCCTTCGCCCGGATCTCCCCGAGCACCCACACGTCGTCCAGGACGGTGGCGGCGGCCTTGGACCACGCGGAGCCGGTGGGGGCCTTGGCCAGTCCCAGGGCGAGCGCACGGTGCAGGTCGGAGATGTAGGGGGCGTCGTTGACCTGGAAGGAGACGAATTTCTCGACCGGGAGGGTGCCGGCGGCCATCGCCTCGATCCACGGGTGGTGCCGGTAGGCGCGCCAGGCCCCGGAGGCGTGCCGGCGGCACCGTTCCACGAATGAGTCGACCATCAAGAGACCACCTCTCCGAAGGGACCGCGCGTGCGGTCAACTGCCTGTACGAGAGCCCGGCGGACGAGGACACGGACCAGGTGGCGCCGGTAGTCGGCGGAGGCCAGCGCGTCGGACCGGGTGCGGACGGTCCGCGCGGCCAGGTCGGCCGCCCGGCGCACCGCCTGTGTGTCCACCGGGCCGGAGCACAGCGAGGCACCGGCCTCGGCGAGTGCCGTGCCGTCGTGTCCGGCGACGAACGGCGCGATGCGGGCGCCGCGGCACCGGCCGTCCGGGTGCAGGTCCAGCCGTACGGCCACGCCGCCGAGGTGGGCGCCGAAGGTCCGGCGGCCGGCCCGCAGGAAGGCCCACCCCTCTCCGGAGCGGCAGCCGGGTACCTCGACGGCGGCGACCAGTTCGCCGGGACCGGGGCCGGCCTCGGCGTACAGCTCGCGGGCGGCACGGTCGTGCGTGTCCGCGGCTCTGCGCACCGTGACGCGGATGTCCAGCACCGAGCAGAGCGCGGACATCTGGAGTTCGGGGGCGGCCTGCGCGACGGCGCCGGCCAGCGTGCCTCGCTGCCGTACGAGGGCGGTGCCCATGGTGCGCAGGGCGGCGGCCAGCAGGGCGTGTCCGGGATGCCGGGCCGCGACGGCGAGGACATCGGCCTGGCGGGCGGTGCAGCCGATCCGCAGCACCGGGCGCGGACCGCCCGGCCGGCCCGCCAGGGCAGTGACGCCGTCGAGTCCGGGGACGTTGTTGATGTCCACGAGCAGGGCGGCCCGGCGGCGGCGGGAACGCAGTTCCGGGATCAGACTCAGCCCGCCGGCCAGTACGGCGGCGCCCGGTGACATGGCGAGCACTTCGAGTGCGTCCTTCAGGTCCCGGGCCGCATGAAATGCGAAGGGTGCTGCGTGCATGGGCGCCTCCGGCGGTCGGACAGGTTGCCCTTGTCGGGCCGTACGGGAATTGCGGCGGCCAGTCGGCCTCTCAGGCGGTCAGTCGGCCTCTCAGGCGGTCAGTCGGCCTCTCAGGCGGTCAGTCGGCCTCTTGGGCGGTCACCTTCACCTCACCGGCCGGTACGTACTCCTCACCGGTCACCGCCGCGTACGGCAGCCGCCGTTCCAGCGGCAGCATCAGGGCGGTGCCGAGCAGCGCGATCCCGCCGACGACGATCCAGGGCAGCTCCGCGCGCCGGCTGAACAGCACGGTGAACAGGACCGGGGAGACGATGGTGCCCACGGTGAAGGAGTACTGGAACGCCGCGAGGTAGAAGCCGCGTGCGGAAGGCGGCGCGGCGCTCGCGGCCAGGGAGTTGGACGCCGGTTCGTGAATCAGCTCGCCCGCGGTGTAGCAGAGCAGCACGAGCAGCAGGAACGCGGGCAGCGCCGCGTGCGGCAGCAGGAGGGCCACGGCCGACCCGGCGCACCACAACGTCCAGCACAGGCCGGACAGTGCCATCGTCCGCACACGCGTCATATGGCGCCGGACGAACCGGCTGACGAGGGCCGGGGTGGTGGCGAGCAGCACGGTGTTGACGGCCAGCAGGGGCCCGACCACCCAGTCGTCCACCCCCAGGCCCTTGGTCACGTACACGGGCAGCGCGATGGTCAGAAAGGTGCTGCACACGGCGAACGCGGTGTTGGCGAGGATCAGTTGGAGGTAGGGCCGGTCGCGCAGCAGGGCGCGGTGGCCGGCGCCGAGCGGCTCCGTACGGGCCCCGGTTTCTGCGGCGGCCTCCGTCTCCGTGGCGGTGTGCGGAGGGTGCGTACGGATGACGGGGCCCACCCGGACGAGGGACCGCACCAGGAGCGCGGCCACCGTGAAGGAGACGCCGTTGACCAGAATCAGGAGGTGGTAGGCGCGGGTGGACTCCCAGGCGAGGGCCGCCCCGGCCGTCATGCCGCCCGCGCCCATCCCCGCGGCCCGGATCATGCTCGCCCTGGCGAACCACCACTCCTTGGCCCGGCCGGTGGTGTCGGCGTCCGCCAGCTCGGCGATGAGGGTGAAGACGGAGGACCAGTAGACGCGAGCGCCGACGCCCTCCACGAGAACGGCGATCATCAGGGAGACCGGTCCGGAGACCTGGAGGTACAGGAAGAATCCGACGGCCTGGACGAGTTGCCCGGTGATGACGACGGGACGGGCGCCGAAGCGGTCGGCCGCCCGGCCCGCGAGCAGCGGCACGGGCAGGGTGAGCGCGGTCGCCACGCTGACGAGTGTGCCGATGAGGGGCAGTCCGATGTCCGTGGCGTGCAGGAAATACAGCAGGGACAGCGGCACGTACAGGCCGGTGCCCAACGCGTCCACCGACATCGCCGCGAACAGGGGCCAGGCGGCGGGGGAATGTTCCCGGGATTTTCTACGAGGCACCGTGGGCGACCTCTCTTCTTGTCGGGTGCGGGTGCCGTACATTGTTCCGGCGCACACCAGCAAGGACAAATAAGAATATGAAATCACCGCGCCCCGCCGGTTCGTAGATCGGAACAGGTGAGAAGAGCGGGAGAACCGTACCCTTTTGACGCGCCCGGCCGGGTAACACCGGGCCAGGGGCTACTTGTTCAGCCAAACGGTAACCCGGTCCGCGCGCACCGTCCAGAAAACGATCAGAAGTTCAACACCTCGCTCATTCCTGCATTTCGACGCGACCGACAATCTCGCCCATACGGACGGGACGCATCATTTTCCGGCAAGCGCGTAAATACTGGTTGACCGATAAGGACCGCGGGTATTGAGCACTCGTGCCGGAACAGGCCGACGAACCTCTGCTCATTCGTCCGGTCCGGAACAGCCGTCCGGTACGGAACAGCCGTCCGGCCCGAAGCCGCCGTCCGTCCGAAGCCGCGGGTGAGCACCGCCTCCGCAAGGACGGAATGCGCCGCGGGGCAAGGCCACGGTGCGGTTCTCCTGGGGGGAAAATCATGTCTCGAACCGGCTCCGGCGCTCGCACCGACACCCGCGTGGAGGTCACCTGCCAGGTCGACGGGGCGAGCCACTGTCTGCGCACCGAGCCGCGCGAGACGCTCGCGGGGCTGCTCGCCGCCCTCGGCTCCCCGGTCAGCACCGGCTGTGACCAGGGAGAGTGCGGGGTCTGCACGGTGCGCCTCGACGGACGGCCGGTACGGTCCTGCCTCGTCCTGGCCGCGCAGTGCCAGGGTGCGAGCATCCACACCGCACGCTCCGGCGCTCCGGCCCTGACCGGGGTGCGCGCGTGGCTGAGCGCCGCCTCGGCGCTCCAGTGCGGGTACTGCACACCTGCGTTCGTGACGCTGCTGACCGACACCGCCGACGCCGCGCACCGGACCGAGGAAACGGGCCCGGCAACCGTGGTCGGCACACCGGCACGCCACCGCATCAGCGAGGCGACCTGCCGCTGCACCGGCTACCCCGGCCTGGCCCACGCGGCGGCCGGCCTGGCGGCGGACACATCCCCTCCCGGTCACCCCCCGCGCGTCGAGGACGAGCGGCTGCTCACCGGCCGCGGCGACTTCGTCGGCGCCCGCGACCTGCCCGGCCAGTTGTGGGCGCGGGTGGTCCGCAGTCATGTCGCCCACGCGGCTCTCCTGCGCGTCGACGTACGGCGCGCACTGCACCACCCCGGTGTGTTCGCCGCGTACACCGCCGACGACCTGCCCGAGGCCATGCGCCTGCTCCACCGGGAGCTTCCCGCCCCTGCAGAACCGGTCCTCGCCACCACTGAACTCCGCTACGCGGGCCAGCCGGTGGCAGTGGTCCTGGCCAAGAGCGCCGCCGCCGCGGAGGACGGTGCGGAACTGGTCGATGTCGTGTGCGCCCCGCGCACCCCGCTGTCCGGCCCCGAGCACGGCACCGCCCACCTCGCCGACGACGACCCGCGCTGGATCGCCACCGTCCGCCAGCAGGTGGGCCCGGAACCGGCGGACGTAGAAGCCGCCGTCGTCCTCGCCCGTACCTTCCGTCTCCCCCGGCAGACCGCCATGCCGCTGGAGACCCGCGGCCTGCTCGCCGAGTGGGACGCCCGCGCTCCCCGCCTCACCGTGCACGGCGTCACCAAACACCCGCAGCTCACCAGGGAACGGCTCGCCCGGGCTCTGGGTCTGGACCCCCGGCACATCAGTCTGCCCGCGGGGGACGTGGGCGGGGCGTTCGGCGTCAAGGGCGAGACCCACCCCGAGGATCTGCTCGTCCCCTGGCTCGCGATGCGCGCCGGGCGGCCGGTGAAGTGGCTGGAGGACCGGGCCGAACACGTCGTCGCGGCCCACCACTCTCGCGGCATGGTGTGGCGGGCCGAGCTGCGGGCCGGCCCGGACGGGCGCCTGCTGGGCGCCCGTGCCGAGATCGTCGCCGACGCCGGTGCGTACGTCCGCCCGCTCACCACCCTCCAGGCCCTGCTGGCCACGGCCCTGTTCCCCGGCCCGTACCGGCTCCCCCGCTACCGCGCGCGGGCCCGCTACCTGCTGACCAGCCGGACCCCCGTCGGGCCGCTGCGGGCGCCCGGCCGGCTGGAGGCCGCTTTCGTGCGCGAACGCATGCTGGACCTGCTCGCCCACGAACTGGGCCTCGATCCGGTCGAGGTACGTCGTCGCAACCTGCTGACCGCCGCCGACATGCCGTACGACGTCGGCACGGTGGGCGAGGGGCCGGTGCGCTACGACAGCGGTGACTTCCTCGGCGCGTACGAGCGGGCGCTCCGCCGGGCCGGCACGGAACGACCGGGGCCGAGCGGCTTTCCAGGCGGCATGGCGCACGGTGCCAGCGACCCCGTGGTCCCCGGTGACGCTCCGGAGGGCGGGTGGCGACGCGGGACCGCGGTCGTGCCCTTCGTCGACAAGGCCGGTCTGGGCGGGGACGAGCGGGCGGTCGCCACTCTGCGGCCGGACGGCACCGTACGGATCGACGCGGCCGCCGCGCCCTCCGGGCAGAGCCACCGCACGACGCTCGCCCGAGTGGCGGCCACCGCGCTGGGCATCCCCTGCGACCGCGTCGAGATCGTGCTCGACGACCACACGTCGGGCGCCGTGGGACCGGGCACCTTCGCCAGCCGCACCGTGACGCACACGGGCAACGCCGTCCACGCGGCCTGTGTCGCCCTGCGGCGTCGCGCGGCCGAGTGGGCGCGGGCGGAGGGGGAGCAACCGGGTGACGCCGAGAAAACAGCCTTCGGGGAGCAGGCCGCCGCCCGGCCCCCGGGCGCCGGCCGGGCCGCCGTCCCGCTCGACCGCATCGCGCGCCGGGGCGGTGCCGGGCTCCGGGCGGTCGGCCGGTACGCGATCGACGCGCACACCTACCCCCACGGGGCGGTGACCTGCGCCGTGGCGGTGGACCCGGAGCTCTGCCTGGTCCGGGCCGAGCGGCTCGCGATCTCCTGCGACGCGGGGCGGGTGATCGACGAGCGGGTGGTCCGCGGCCAGCTCGCGGGCGGTCTGGTCCAGGGGGTCGGCGCCGCGCTGCTGGAGGAGATCCGTTACGACGAGCAGGAGCAGCCGCTGGTCACCGGGTTCGGGGAGTACCCGCTCCTGCTGGCGGCGGACGTGCCCGACGTCGACGTCGACCTGCTGCCGCCCGCCGCTCCGACGGCCGGGACCCCGTACAACCCGCTCGGCGTCAAAGGCATCGGGGAAGCGGGGACCTCGGCCGCCGCCGCGGCGGTGGCTGCCGCGATATGCGCGGCCGTCCCGGAGTGGGCGCCCGCCATCGACCGGCTGCCCCTGTCCCCGGAGCATCTGCACGCCTCCGTGGACGCGCTCACCCGGCGGACCGGCGCCCGGCACCTGACGGGCCGCGGCATTCCCGCACCGAGGAGTGACACATGAACATGCCCCTGTACCCCAGTTTTCAGGACGCCTATCTCGCCCAGTTGCGGGAGACGTTCGAGAACTCCGCCTACCGCAACGCGCCGCGGGGATTCCGGAGCCGCGAGCGCATCGGCGTCGGTTTCGGCCTTCTCGATCCCGTCCAGCGGCATGTCACCCTGCCCGCCCGGCGGGCCAATCTCGTCTTCAATTATGCCGAGGCGCTCTGGTATTTGTCCGGGACGAACGGGCTGGATTTCATCGGCCACTACGCGTCGAGCATCGCCCATTACTCGCAGGACGGCCGGACCCTGCAAGGCACCGCGTACGGCCCGCGCATCTTCCGGCACCCGCCAGACGGCCTGGACCAGTGGCAGAACGTGCTGAACACCCTGCGCGAGGACCCGGACAGCAAACGCGCGGTGATGCAGATCTTCACACCACGGGAACTGACGGTTCCCGGAAACATCGACGTCGCCTGCACCCTGGCCCTGCAATTCATGATCCGCGAAGGAAAGCTGTGCACGGTCGGATTCATGCGGGCCAACGACGCCTTCCGCGGCATGGTGAGCGACGTCTTCTCGTTCACCGTGCTCCAGGAGGTGATGGCCCGCGAACTCGGCCTCGGCGTCGGCTCGTACAGCCACCACGTCGGCTCCGTCCACGTCTACGACTCGGACGCACCATGGGCGGACCAGGTGCTGGCCGAGGCGGCGCGCAGCCCCGCCCCGACCACCGCGTTCCCCGCCATGCCGCCACAGGACAACTGGCCCTTCATCCAAGAGGTCCTGAACTGGGAGGCCCGGCTGCGCACCGACTCCGTACGGCTGTCCCCCTCCGCGCTGGAACGGATCGACCTGCCGCCGTACTGGCGCAACGTCATCGGGCTCTTCGAGTGCTACCGACAGGTGCGGCACGGCACCGGCCTGGCACCGCAGGTGGCGGCCGTCCTGCCCGGCCTCCACCGCCGGGCGCTGGCCACCCGCTGGCCCCGGCACTTCGCCGGAGCGCTCGCGCAGAGCCGCACCTGACGCGTCGTCCGTCCAACGGCGGCCCGCGCGGCCACCTCGTCCCTTCCCTGAAAGACGTACCCCGCAACACCGCGCCGGAGGATTCGGCCCGGTGAGTTGAACTCCCGATGGAGGACGGCATGACATCCGACAGCACCGCTACGCGCCCCACCGCCCTGCGCGAGGTATTCGTGGGCGGCCCCTTCCTTCAGCTCGTCGACCCCAAGACCGGATTGATGTCCGAATCCGACCGGCTGAAGTTCCACCGGCTCATCGAGCACTTCGAACAGCGCGGTGCCACGGTGTACAACGCGCACCGACGCGAGGCGTGGGGCGCGGAATTCCTCACGGCGGCCGAGGCCACCAAACGGGACTACCTGGAGATCAGCCGCTCCGACCTGTTCATCGCCTTCCCCGGAGTTCCGGCGTCGGCCGGTACCCACGTGGAGATCGGCTGGGCTAGCGCGCTGCGGAAACCGATGGTCCTGATGCTGGAGAAGGAACAGAAGCACACCTTCCTCGTCACCGGTCTGGAGAATCAGGCGAACGTGGAATTCATCTGGTTCGCCGACCCGACGGAGATCTACGCGCATCTGGACACGGCGGTCGACCGCGTTCTCGCGCGCAGCGGCGAACGGACCACCATCGGCTGACCTGCCGGCCGGTCCGGCGTACGGGCCGAGACGGAAGGCAAGCCGGACGGAACACCGCGTCCGGTCCCCGGCTCGGTCACGCACCGGTGGCACCACTGCCCTCGACGCACTGGCACAGAGACCACCGCGAACCACCTCAGGCCACCTCGGACCACCGCACCGATCGCTCCGGAAGGGGGCACCGATGACAGCCGGCGTTCCGGTCTGTCTGACCATCGGTTCCAGCGACTCCAGCGGAGGCGCGGGAATCCAGGGAGACATCAAGGCATTTGCCTCGGTGGGCTGTTACGCGGCCACCGTCCTCGTCGGGATCACGGCGCAGAACACCAGCGGGGTGACCGGCCGCTGGCCCGTGCCCGTGGAGGCGGTGACGGCTCAGTTGCGCACCGTACGTGACGACCTGCCGATCGCCGCGGTCAAGGTGGGGACGACCTGGAGCCCCGAACTCCTCGCGGCCCTCGCCCCCGAACTGGCCGGGTTCGCGGCCCATGGGGTGCCCGTGGTCGTGGACCCGGTCATGGTGACGGCCGCCGGTTCCTGGCTCTCGGCGGACACGGACGTCACCAAGGCCGTGATCCGCGACCTGTTCCCGTCCTCGGTGGTGATCACACCCAACCGCAGGGAGGCCGGTCTGCTGGCGGGCGGGGACGGTTCCCGCCGGGAGCTCGCCGAGACGATCGCGGGGCTGGGGGCGCCGACGGTGGTCATCACACCGGGGCCGGGCGAGAGCGGGGACTGGTTCTTCGACGGCGAACGGCACGCGCACCTGCCCAGCGAACGGCACGACAACGCGGCCGAACACGGCGTGGGATGCGCGCACTCCGCCCTGACCGCCGGCCTGCTCGCCCACGGCCGGCCGCTGGACCAGGCCGTACGGGAGGCCGGCGCACGGGCCGCCGCGGGCGTCCGCGCCGGGCTCGGTCACCTCGGCACGCGGGTACATCCGGTCGATGTCCTCGGTCTCGTGCACCGCGTACCGCCGGTGGAGGGGGAGGCCGACGGGCGGTGGACGTGAGCACGCGCATGCTGGTGGGCCGGCGCGGAGCAACACAAGCTCGCCTCTGCACGAACACTTCTGAGGGCGCGTCAGCTACTCGTAAGAAACCAGTCCATCCTTCTCGCGCCACTCATCTTCGAGGATGCTGAACATGTCAGAGTCTCGCCAGCCGTCCCGGATCAGCGCGGTGTGACGATGACGTCCCTCCCACGTCATGCCGAGCTTGCGGAGCACCTGTGCCGATCCGAGGTTGCGCGGGTCACAAGTGGCATAGACGCGGTGGAGCCCAAGATTCGTGAACCCTCGCTCAAGCAGTTGCCGCCCGATCGCCGTTCCGACGCCTCGTCCCCAGACCCGAGGATGCACGGCATACGTGATCTCGCCCTGACGTTGCCCCCGGCTCCGGACGTGGAGCTCACCTACGCCGAGTACGTCGCCCTCGACACGCGCCGCATACACGAACCGCTGCTGAGGTGAGCGTGCCCAGGCATCGACCGCAGTCGCCACGAACGTGCGCGTTTGCTCCTCCGTGTTCGGCCCCCAAGCCTGGAAGCGGCAGACCTGGGCGAGGGAAGCCCAGGAGTGGACGGCTCGCCAGTCTGCGAGTTCGATCCTGCTCAAGGTCACCAGAGAGCGAACCACAAGCTGATCTTGCCAGACGCGTTCGCGTCGATCCACCGATACTGACGCGCCAGGCAGCCCAAGTACGCCCGGCTGTGCCAGAACCCCGGCGGTCCCCGACGGCACCGGCCGGGACGGCTCAGCACTTCCCGGCGGCCGGGGACGGCTCCTGTGCCGGAGCGTCCAGGGCCGGCGTGTTCAGGATGCGGAGCAGGGGGATCAGGGTGAGTGCGGTGAGCACGGCAGCCAGGGCGAACACCGGGCGTGGGCCGGTCAGTTCGGCGAGCCCGGCGGCCAGCGCGGCGCCCAGCGGCATACCGCCCCAGCCGAGGCACCGGATGGCGCCGCTGATCCGGCCCAACTGGCCCTGCGGGGTGAGGCGTTGGCGCAGTGAGATGACCTCCACGTTCCACAGTCCGCTGCCCACCCCTCCGAGGAACGTGGCGAAGGCGATCACCACGACGTCGGCGCTGACGGCAGGGGCGCCCAGCATGACGACGCCGGCCACCACGTCCGTGACCAGGATCCAGCGGACACCCAGCGTGCGGGCCAGGCGCGGGGCCAACGCGGCGCCGAGCACGGCGCCGGCGCCGAGAGTCGTCAGCAGCAGTCCGTAGCCGAACGGGGACAGGCCGACCGGACCCTGGACGGTGTACACGACCAGTACGGCGAGCCAGGCGCTCCAGCAGCCCGCCATGACCGTGCTCATGAGTGTCAGCGTGCGCAACGGCCGGTTGCGCCAGAGGATTCTCAAGCCCGCGGTGAGCAGGTGCCGCCTGCGCCCGTCGAGCCCGTCAGGTGACGCGTCCTGGACCACCGGCCGGTACTTCCCGTGCAGCATCAGCATGGCGCAGGCCGCGGCGGCATAGAGTCCGCCGGCGCCGCCGACCGCCCACGCCGGGCCGACGGCGACCAGCAGCCCGCCCAGCGGCAGCCCCACGAACTCGTTCAGTACCGACTCCGTACCCCGGATCCAGGAGTTGGCCCACTCCAGCCGGTGGCGTGGCACCACCGAGGGGACGAGTGCGGTCGTGGCGATGTCGGCGACGGCCTCGCCGACCGCCAGACAGCATGCGACCAGGTAGAGGGCGTAGAGAACGAACAGGGCGGTGGCGTGGAGCAGGAGGGCGGCCAGAAGGACGGCCAGCGCCGCCGCGCGGAACAGGTCGAAGAAGATGATCAGTTGGCGCCGGTCCATGCTGTCGACGAGCAGACCGACCGCCAGCGGCGCCACCGCCCAGGGCAGCGTGTGCGCCAGCTTCGCCCCCGCGACCAGGCCCGAGGACGCCGTCAGTTGTACGGCGAGCAACGGGATCAGGGCCAGCACCAGACCGTCGCCGAGGTTCGCCGCCGCCGTCGCGGCCCACAGGCGCACGAAGACCCGACCGCCCCCGCGATGGCCGGGACGGCCGGATCGGCGCTGTTCCGCTGATGTCAGCACAGAAGGGCGAACGTGGCACGCATGAAGGTGTCTTCACCGTGGGCGCGGATGGTGTGGGCGAACGCCGCCCGGGCGTTGGCCGGCGCCGGCACCGTGGTGGGCGAGACCATGGGGAACCTGGCCAGCAGGCCGCGTACCTGCTCGCCGACGCAGTTGATTCCCTTGTTCTTCAGGATGGTGTCGCCGATCGCTCCGCCGGCGCCGTCGAGAGACCCGCCGCTCCAGGCGGAAATCGCGTACTTCTTGCCTTCCACCTGCTCGAAGAATCGGAGCTGGGCGCGGCCTTCGCTTTCGGTGAGGAGGACGAAGATGCGACGCTCGGCGAGCTCCATGTTGAGCGCGTCCACCTTGCGCAGGATGGATTCCGGGTCACCGTACAAGTCGTGGACTTCCGGAGTCCAGGAGTACTGCCTACAGGGCACCGCCATATCTGCGGCACCCCGCTCGGATGATTTTCGGGGTGTGACACTCATGGAACATCCCCTTCCGCTGCTTCCGTTGACTGCCCAGCAGGACAGCCGTCTTCAGATTTCCGGATCCGGCGAAAAAGCACAATTGCAGGTTTCGCATGGCTGCTATACCCTCCCGGCATGCGTGACCTTCATCGTTTACGCGCACTCGCCGAGATCGCGGAATCCGGCGCAAGAGCATAATTGCGGGTTCCGGATGGCTGCTATACCTTCCGGGCATGCGCGACCTTCATCGTCTGCGGGTGCTCGTCGAGATAGCCGACCGGGGGTCGATGTCGGCCGCGGCCAGGGCGCTGTCCTTCAGCCAGCCGGCCGTCTCGCGGCAGATCGAGGCGCTGGAGCACGAGGTGGGCGCGCAGCTCGTACAGCGGCTGGGCCGTGGCGTGCGGCTGACCGACGCGGGCGCGCTGCTGGCCGACCGGGCCCGCGACATCCTGTCCCAGGTCGTCGCCGTCCAGCAGGATCTGCGGGCGATGAGCGGGCTGCGTGGCGGGCGGCTGCGGGTGGGCGGCTTCGCCGGCGTCAACGCGTATCTGCTGCCGCAGTCGCTGGCCCGCTTCGCCGAACGGTATCCGCAGGTGCGGCTCTCGCTGTCCGGCTGGACCACCCGCCACCACGCCGCGGACCTGCGGGCCGGGCTGATCGACATCGCGCTGGTCACCGACTGGGACCTCACCGGTGAACAGGCCTGCGGACTGGACGTCCTGCCACTGCTGGAGGACGAGTTGTACATCGCCGTCGCCCGTGACCGCCGGGCCGGCCGTGGCGGGTTCTCCCGGGGTGAACTGCACGACCTGGCCGAGGAATCGTGGATCGAGGGCGCCCATCCGGACTGCCTCGGCCCGCAGCCGGAATTCGAGAGGGCGCTGGGGTTCGCTCCGCATATCCATTTCCAGGTCGGGGACTGGAGCACCGTCAGCCGGCTGGTGGAAATGTCGGCCGGTGTCACACTTGTGCCGGGGTTGCTCGCGGTCCGCAGCAGTGGAAAAATCGCCCTGCATTCCCTGGCGGGAAGATTTCCGCCACGGCGTGTGTACATTGCACTTCCGGAGGGACGGCACGCGCCCGCGGCGGAACCCATGATCGAAATTCTGCTGGAAGTGGCCCGCAGGGAGGGTGCACTGCTCGCCGGTACGGCCATTCATTGAACGTCCGTGATCGCCCGTGAACGTCCGCGATCGTCGACGGGCGTCGGTCACGAGACATCTGAGAGGGATATCCGAAAGGAATATGCGGCCATGGACGCTCGGTTGCGCGCGGTGTGTGATCTGATGGTCGAGCTGGTACGTGAACAAGCCGGCCTGCACGAATACGACGGCCACGTACAGGACCTCTCCCCGGACGGCATCCGCTCCGGCCTCGCCGCGCTCGGCGGCCCCGCCCCCGGCCCCCGCGAACCGCCCTCCTCCCTCGCCCCGCCCGACTCTCCCGAACCACTTGACCATCCCGGATCGCCCGACGCTCATGACGCCGCACACCTCCACATCTTCGAGGCGGGCCTGCGCACGGTCTACGGCGACCTGGAGATGCACCGCCGCAACCCGCTCCCGCACCTGCTCAACCTCGACGTCTGCTGTTACGACCGGGAGTACGCACCGGCCGCCGACCGGGACCGCGCCAAGCGTGCCCACCTCGCCAACTGGCCCGACGCGATCGACGCGTCCGTCCGCGCACTCGACCAGGTCGACGCCCCCACGGCCCGCGCCGTGCTCGACACGGCCGACAGCCTCACCGCCGTCATCCCGCCCGAACTGGCCGGCACCGACATCGCCGTACGCGCCCGCAGCGCACACGGGCGGCTGATGGCCTGCCTGAAACACGCGGCCGACCACGGCGACCCGCGCTCCGCCCTCGGCGAGCGGGACCTCGCCCTGCTCATGGGCGCCCCCGAAGGGATCGAGGTCAGCCTGCCCCGGCTGGCCGACCGTGCCGACCAGGAGGCGGAACGGCTGCGCGCACTGCTGCGCGAGGCATGCCACCGGCTGGCTCCCGGCCGCCGCCCGCACGACCTCGTACGCGATCTCGTACGGGAACACCCGCCGGCCGACGCCGTACTGGACCGGGCGCGGGCCGTCACCGACGAACTGATGGCCTTCACCCGCGGCCGGTCGCTCCTCCCGCACCTCGACGGCGAGGTGCTCGTCGGCCCCACACCACCGTCACGCCAGGACACCTGGGCCATGATGAGCTTCGCCGCCCCCGAGGAGCCCGACGCTGCCTCCTGGTACCACATCACCTTGCCGGGACCCGAGTGGAAGGACGAGGACGCCGCCGAGTGGCTGGCCGTCTTCAGCCCGGCCATGCTTCCCGCCGTCACGGCACACGAGGTGGTCCCCGGGCACTTCACGCACGCCCGCAGCCTGCGCAGGGCCGGCAGTCCTGTCCGGCGGATCCTGCAGTCCCTCACCTTCATGGAGGGCTGGGCCCATTACGGAGAAGAGCTGATGGTGGAGGAGGGCTTCCGGGCGGCCGACCCCCGCTTCACCATCGGCGTCTGCATGGAAGCACTGATCAGGGTGACCCGGCTCGCCTGCGCGATCGGTGTACACACCGGAGCCATGGACGTACCGGAAGCCGCCCGGCGCTTCGAGGCGGACACCTATCTGTCGGGCCGGGCCGCCCGCGCGGAGGCCGAGCGGGCCACCTTCGATCCCACCTACGGTCGCTACACCTGGGGCAAGCTGGCCCTGCGCGACCTACGGGACGAAGCCCGGCGACGCTGGGGCGACGCCTACTCCCCCCTGCGCTTCCACAGCGCTGTCCTCGCCCTGGGCTCCCCACCACTGGGCCTGCTGCCGAACGCCCTCGCCCAGGGGCTGCCGGAACGCTCCAGCCGTCTGCTTGGGTGAACCAGCCGTTCCGTTGCAGCCGTCCCCCTCACGATCTGCTGGTCCACGTCATTCGGCGGGCCCACGGGGCCACCGATGGCCCTGCCTGTCCGCCTCGGAGTCCGCGAAGCACCTGACGCAACGTCAGCAGCCGTCCGGAGCCGCCCTGTTCTTGAGCGCCTGCCTGTCGATCTTGCCGTTACGGGTCACGGGAAGGCGCGGGACGATGTCGACGGACTCCGGAACCATGCCGTCCTGGCCCAGCGCGGCCAGTACGTGGGCGCCCAGGGCGGCGGGGTCGACGGCGGCGCCCTGATGCGGGGCGACGGTCGCGTGCACCCGCTCGCCGTCGCCGCCGTCCGGGACGCCGAAGACCGCCGCCGCGCGGACGGCCGGGTGGCTCAGCAACGCCTCCTCCACGACCCGTGGATAGATGCGCAGCCCCGAAGCGCGCATGATCACTTCGCTCTTCCTGGCCTTCAGGAAAAGGGTGCCGGACGCGTCCAGACTGCCGATGTCCCCGGTACGCAGCCAGCCGTCCCGGATCACCTCCGACGTGGTCTCGGGGTGGCCGAGGTAGCCCGCCATCACACTCGGGCCACGGACCCACACCTCCCCCGCCCGGCCCGCCGGCAGCCGCCGTCCGTCCTCGTCGCGTACCTCGACGCTCATACCGGGGACCGGGCGGCCGGCCCCGGCCAGGCTCTGCGGGCGGTCGGCGTGGTGTTCGCCGGGCTGGAGCAAGGTCACCACGCCCGCTTCGGTCAGACCGTAGATGTGCTGCAGCACCGGACCGAGACAGTCGAGGGCCTGTTGTTGACGGCGCAGCGGGGTGGGCGCGGCGCCGTAGCCGAGGCAGCGCAAGGAGGAATGATCGGTGACGGTGAGCGCCGGGTGGTCCAGGAGCTGGTACATCAGGGGCGAGGTCAGCACCAGCGCGTTGATGCGCTCCGCGGCGACCGTCTCCAGCACCGCGCCGGCGTCGAATCCGTCGTGGAGCACCAAGGTGCCTCCCGACAGGAGGGTGGGCAGCGCGAAGTGCCCGCTGATGTGGCTCATGGGCGTGCACACCAGCCGCCGTTCACCGGGCACGGCCAGCCCGTGGTTGCCCACGAGCCCGGCCAGGGCGTCGTACAGGCCGTGCGTGTGCACGACCGCTTTGGGCAGGCCCGTCGTGCCGCCCGTGCAGAGCAAGGTCCGTACGCGGTCGGCGGGCACCGCGGGCGGGCCTGGTTCGGCCGGTCGCGCGGCGGCCTCCGCCGCCAGGTCTCGGCAGGACGGTGCCGGGCCCAGGGACAGCAGTTCCCCGATGCCTGCCGCCGCGGCCAAGGCCCTGGCGGACTCGGCATGACCGGGGGCGAAGACCAGTGTTCCCGGGCGGCCGTGCCGCAGCAGTTCCTCCCGTTCGGCGTTGGTCGCGCCGGGTGCCAGCAGGGCCAGTTGGTGTCCGAGGAGATGGGTGGCGAGTTGGACGGCGACTACCTCCGGGCGGTTGTCCGCGAGGACGGCGACGCCGCTTTGCGCGCCGGGCGAGGAACGCAGGACGGCCGCGATGCCACGGACGGTCCGCGCCAGTTGTCCGTACGTCCACCGCCGGTCACCGTGGACCAGCGCCTCACGGCGCACCCACGGGCCGTCAGCGGCTCGCATCAATCCCGCGGCGTAGTGCGCGTCCATAGCGTCCTCCGTCAACGTCGCTGTTGGTGTTGGAGTGATATTGGTGTCGGTGTCTGCCCGGGATTTACTGTCCCGCATCACGCCGGAGTCCGGCCTCTGGAAGAACGGCGTGTACGGGGGACGGCCGCGACAGCGAACGGCAGCAGAGCGCGGGAGGGCGCTTCGGCGCGGCGCCCGGTACGGCTCCCGTACGTCCGTGGCGTCAATGGCCTACCTGCCCTCCAGTAGGTTCGACCTCATGTCGATGCTGTCCTTCCCGCTCACTCCCGCCTACCTCGACCACCTGCTGGAACTCGCTGACGTCCCGTGGTGCTGCGATGCCTTCGACGCGGCCTTCCAGCGCCGCGGCTGGGCCCGCCCGGCCACCGGCGGTGAACCCGCCGTCGGATGGCTGGACCACTGGCCGCTCGGAGACCCGGACCCGCTGTCCTGGCACATACTGCTGGGCGAATACCCGGGCTGCTCGAAAACCGACGACCGGAGCGTCGCGTGCGACGAACCGGAATGCCACGAGGACTCCTTCCTCGCTTTTCCGCTGGCCTACGCGGCGATCGGGCTCACCGATTCCATGACCGAGGAGCCGGTCGACCCGCGGGAATTGTGGGGCGACCCGCTGCCCTCCGACGGCGTGTACAAGGCGCATGCCACGCGGGAGGAATTCCTCGCCTGCTACGACCGTGCCGCGCACCTGCTCCAGGCCCGGCTGGGCACACCGCTTGCCACGCCGCCGGCCGTGCAGTCGGACCCTCCG
The DNA here is from genome assembly GCF_003865135.1 of Streptomyces chrestomyceticus JCM 4735. Classification (NCBI taxonomy): domain Bacteria; kingdom Bacillati; phylum Actinomycetota; class Actinomycetes; order Kitasatosporales; family Streptomycetaceae; genus Streptomyces; species Streptomyces chrestomyceticus. Next base: position 659,887 of record NZ_BHZC01000001.1, read on the forward strand.
GAGCGGCAGATTTCCTGGGCCCGCGGGAAGAGACTGGTCAGCCTGTTCCTCGTCGACAACGTGTACAACTACAGCCAGGACGACTGGATAGGTGTCGACATCCGGCCGCTCAGCTAAGTTTCCCGTAGGGGACGGGGCGGGCCGGTGCCGGTTCGCCTGGTGGGCGTAGGAAAAGTCGTGCCGGTGGGTCGGAGTGGTGTCGGCGGGTGCGGGTATGCCAAAGGCACGGTAAGCGCGTTGGGCCGTCAGGGGCCGCGCGCTCCTGGGGTTCGAGGCGTCCAACTCTGTGTACGGAAGGCCGCCGCCCTGTTGACCCGACCCGCTCTTTACCACCTGCTCCTCCTGCCCGACGGCTCCTGGGACACGGTGGAGTGCCTGGCCGCCATGATCCGCCGCCGGGCCACGGTGCCCACCGTGATCGTCGATGTGTCGGCGGTCCAGCGGCTGACCATCGATGCGCTGGCCATCCTGGTCCGCAAGGCCATGCGGCTGCACACGGTCGGCGGTGCGCTGCTGCTGGCCGGCCCGCCTCCCGCCGTACGCAAGCTCATCCAGCGCACCGCGACCGGCTCGCTGCTGCCCGTCTTCGCGGGCACGGCCGCCGCCGTCCGGGCGCTGGCCCAGGACGGCCGTACCTGGCACCGGACCGAGCTGGCATCCGGACGGGGCACGCTCTTCCCCGACCCGTCGGTGGGGCACACCTGAGAAGACCCGGTGCCGGTCGTGTGAAGGGTGCGACGGGGCGCGTTGCCCGCCGCGCCGCACGGTCGTTGCCCCGGTGTGGAGGTCATCGTTGGGGCGGGCGTTGCGGACGCTACGGGTACGGCGGACGCTACGGGGGTTACGGGTGGGGAGGCAGCCGCTGGGAAAGGCGCGGGCGGGCTGTCGGCGTCCTCGCCCTGGCGGTTCCCGGACGGGGCCGGGAACCGCCGTAGCGGCTGGTGGAGGAGGCGCGTCAGGACGTCAGACGCGCCGGGACGTCACGCGCGCGAGGCACGGCCGCGGCGGAAGAGCACCACACCGCCGAGCAGGAGCGCCGCGCCCGTGGCGGCCGTGGCACCGGCTTGACTGCTTCCCGTGTGCGCGAGTGCCGGCCGCTGGGCGTCCTGCACGCTGTGGTCGACCTGCCACCCCTTGCCTCCGGCGGGTGCGGCCGCGGACGACGGCTGGTGGTGGTGTGCCACGGGCACGGGCCGGGAGTCCACCGCGCCGGCGACCTCGGCCGGAGGCCGCTGACCGGGCAGTCGGGGGTCGGAGGGCGGCCGGTGACCGCCCGGCCCCGGGGTGCCGGGAGTCTCGTGCGCGGGAGGCCGGTGGCCCGGGGGCTGGTGGCCAGGGGGCTGGTGTCCGGGCGGCTGGTGGCTGCCGGGCGGCTGGTGACCGGGGGCTTGTGGCCCGGAGGCTTGTGGCCCGGAGGCTTGTGCCCGGGAGGCTGGTGGCTGCCGGGCGGCTGGTGACCCGGAGGCTTGTGCCCGGGAGGCTGGTGGCTGCCGGGCGGCTGGTGACCCGGAGGCTTGTGCCCGGGAGGCTGGTGGCTGCCGGGCGGCTGGTGACCCGGAGGCTTGTGACCGGGAGGCTGGTGACCTGGGGGCTTGTGCCCGGGAGGCTGATGGCCCGGAGGCTTGTGGCTGCCGGGCGGATGGTGCCCCGGAGGCTTGTGGCTGCCGGGCGGATGGTGCCCCGGAGGCTTGTGTCCAGGCGGCTTGTGCCCCGGAGGCTTGTGACCGGGGGGCTTGTGACCGGGAGGCTGGTGCCCCGGCGGCTTGTGGCCGGATGACGGGTGGTGTCCGCCGGGGTTGGCGCAGGTGTTGCCGAACGCGGGGTTGAGCAGGCCGATGACGTCGACGGTGTTGCCGCAGAGGTTCACCGGCACGTGCACGGGCGCTTGGAGCACGCCGCCCGCGATCACGCCCGGAGACCCGGCGGAGGCCCCTTGCGCACCGGCGTCGGCGTGGGCGGCACTCGCCCCCACGCCGGTGAGCATCCCGGTCGCCGTCGCGGCGACCAGCACGCTTCGTTTCAGGATGTGTTGCACGTGTGGCCCTTCATCTTTCCGAAGGTGACGAACCGGGCGCCCGCCGTTGACCGGACACCCGCATCCCGAAAGGGATACCGCCCAGCACCCGGGACCGGGCAGCGCCGCCCGGAGGGCGAACACCCGGTCACTCCCGCTCCGTTGGTCAACCGCGACGGAGACGGGCAGCGGTGCTGAGCGCGTCGTATCCGACCAAACGAGTGATCCGCCCGAAGGAAACGCACGACTTTTCCCGCACCCGTTCACCGAAACGGTTCTCCGGCCTGCCGCGGCTCCCGTACGAACCCTCCTCCGCGTGGACATGCGTTCGTCTCGGCTCGCGACGCCCCTGCACGCCCGTACGGAACACCACCCCCATCGGCACCTGGAGCACCACATCCGCAGGTCAGCGGCGTATGCGCGGCAGTGCGCCGGGGGCGCGCGAGGGCCGGTCACGCGCCGAGGCGTACACCACGGGTACGGCGCGGGTGTGCGAATGTCCGTGTTGTGTAAAGGACGGTCGCCTCTTCGGCCACGGGCCGCCGAGCGGGCGCACAGTGATGTCCGCCCGGCAGCAGTCCGGGCATCGAGTCACACCGGTCCCGCTGGGTGCGGGGCCGCCCGCAGGAGGTTCGTCATGTTCCGTTCCGCCCGTACGGCCGCCGTCGCTCTCGGCTCGGCCGCCCTGGTCGCCACCGCAGCGCTGCCCGCCGCCGCCACCGACGCGCGCACACTGCCGGCCAAGCACCGTTCCCCCGTCGTGATCGGCGCCGTGCAGGCCGACAGCCCCGGCCGCGACGACGGCTCCAACCGGTCCCTGAACGCCGAGTGGGTCACCGTCAAGAACACCGGGCGCCGCGCGGTCGACCTCGACGGCTGGACCCTGACCAGCGAGCGCACCCACCAGACCTACCACTTCCGCCACCTGCGCCTCGGCGGCCACCAAGAGGTACGGGTCCACACCGGCAAGGGCCACGACACCTGGCGCGACGTCCACCAGGGCCGCCGCGACTACGTCTGGCACAACCACCGCGACACCGCCACCCTGTACGACGGCCACCGCCACCTGATCGACATCAAACGCTGGGGCCGCCGCTGACCACCACCCCGGGGCCGCCGGCCGGCGGCCCCGGACGCCCAGGTGCGCCGCGGCCATGGGGAGGGCCGCGGCGCACCACCCTGTCTACGGCCGTGTCTCAGAACGCCCGACGCTACGCCTCTTCGTGTGGTCCCTCGCGGTAGCGCCTCAACACTTCGCGCGCGAGGGCCGGAAGGGGGCGGCCGGTGGTGAAGGCGCTCGCGCGCAGGCGTGCCAGGGCTTCGCTGACCGAGATGCTCAGGAGGCCGGCCAGTGCGCCGGCAGCGCGGTACGTAGTACCCCAGTGATCGTCGATGAGCCGGGCCGGGCGCCAGGGCAAGGGGGCGTCCCTGGCGAAATAGGGCAGGCACCGGTCGGCCAGGACGGCGGCCGTCTCCTCCAGCACCTGCATGGTGTCGTCGAGCGTGGGGTCGTCCAGGCGCAGGGGCTGGTACCGCAGGCAGTCGGCCGTGGCGAGGGTGCGCGGTCCGAGGTTGAGGGGGAAAGCGAATACGGCAGCGGCGTGTTCGAGTTCCTCGTGCAGTCGGGGAGCGAAGAACGGATACGGCATGGGGTGTGCCCGGACGTCCGGATAGAGCACCGGGCGGCCAGTGGCCGCCGCCTCCGGGCCAGGGCCTTCTCCCGTCTCGTACTGCACTTCCTCCAGGCGCAGCGCGGCCGGCCCGGTTGCCGCGAGCAGTTGGCGATCGGCCGGGGTGGTGGCCAGACACAAGGACACATCGTCCACCGGCAGGCCGTGGCGGATCGCCGCGCACAGCCGTTGCGGGAGGCGGGCGTCATCGCGTTCACGGGCCGCCGCGCGCACCAGGCGCGCCGCCCTGCTGCCGAACGGTGTCACGGTCTCCCTCCGGGAAGCGTCGGTTCCTGTTCCCCGGGTGCCCGTCTCTCCTGGAGGCGAACCGGTCACGTCGCCCGGAATTCAGGGCGGCACGAGACTCGACAGCGTGGTCACGTGCCGCACAGCGACCGGTGAAAGCGGCATCACCGGCAGGGGAAACGTCGATAACCCACCCAGGATTTGTGGGCGACCAGAAATTTCCCAGGCGGACACCACTACTGACGGCCGAAAGGGCAAAGGAAAGCCGGGCGGCACGAGGCCGCCCGGCGAAAGGCCCGGAAAGAACGGGCTACGGAGTGGTGAAAAGCCACCACGAGGTCGTACCGTTCTGCGCGCAGAAGAACGACTGCCACTGACCGGCCTGCTGGCCCTGGTTTCCGGCGACCCAGCAGACTTCGTAGCTCGCGTACGGACCGTAGACCGCCGCCGGAGCTGCGGACACGGCCCGGGCGGCGGCATCGGAGACCTGCGGAGCCGCCGTCGCGGCCGACGGCAGCGCGAAAGCCGCGGAGGTCAGTACGACCACGGATACACCGCGCAGCATTTTCCTGAACATGAGCTTCCCCCTCATCGTCATCCGTGACAGGGGCGACCCTAGGCCCGTCGCGGACAGCCGCACGATCACCCACACGGGTAACCTCCTCCGGGCGGGCGGTTTTACGGAGCGCATGAATGCAGCCCGGCGCACCACCGCTCCTCGCGCCCCGCGTACACGCCGGTGGACCCGACATTCCGCTCAGGGAGCGATCGCGTATTCGGTGAATGAACCGCAGGTGCCGAATCCCAACCCCCGATAGACGGGCTCGCCGTCCGCCGACGCTTGCAGGACGGCGGTCCGGTACCCCTCGTCGCGGGCGGCGTGGAGCGTTGCGCACGTGACGGCGCCTCCGTAGCCGCGTCGGCGGTGCGTGGCGAGGGTCGCGATGTTGTAGATCCCTGCCACGCCGGCGTGCAGGAAGACCTCCGCCGAGCAGACCGGCCGGCCCTCCAGGTAGCCGACCAGGTACCGGGCCGGACTGTCGGCGGCGAGCGCCCACCGCGCGGTTTCGGCGTAGAACTGCCGGACGGTGGCGGCCGGCGGGTCCCACAGCGAGGACCTGCCGCTGCCGGACGGACCCACCACCACCGTCAGCCGGTGCGCGAGCGCACAGTCCACCACGGTGGCCACCAGGGCTTCCCGGCCGAAGAACCGTTCCTCGTCCGCCACCTCGAAGCGGGCCGGCCCCCGGTACGGCGGCTCGGCCCCCTCCTCCTGCTCCGGTGGTACGGGCACGGCCGCCACCTCGCGCGCGGCCCGGCGCCGGCGCTCCACCCACTCCACCCTTTCCCCGCCACAGGCCCGTACGTACGCCAGCACCGTGGACAACGAGGCGAGCTGCTCGCCGGAAGCGGCCCGCGACAGCGTCGGAGCTGAGCACTCGACCCGCTGCGCCATCACCCGGTACGTGATCCCGCCGACCGCCCTGCGCAGTGTGCGCAGCTCGTGGGCGAAGTGCTGCACGGGGCCGGCGGTCGGGTCCAAGGGAAGCTCCCGGCGTCCCATCCGTACCTGCCCCTTTCCTCGCGATCACGTCCCGCCCACCCCAGCCCCGCCCGTTCACCCACAGAAGACGCCTGTCAGCCAACTGCGGTGCGTGGGGGGTGTTGCGGGTTTTGATTCAGCGCAGGTGAGGGGCCTGCGTATCAATACGGGGCCACGAGAGGTTGGGGCACGACGATCGGCGGGCCGGCACGCGGTGCGGCACAACCACCGGGGGCATGACGCGGGCGTGGGCCGGTCATGGCCGGCCGTCCCGCCCTCGCGATCCCGGCTCCCCACCCTTACCGCCCTCGAACCGCCGGGCAGCGGCGCGCAGTCCGGCCTTCACCGCGGGGTCCGCACAGCGGCGTACCGCGTCGAGCCGCCCCCTGCGCCGGAGGGCCAGGGCGATGGCGAAGACCAGTGCCGCCAGCACCAGGAGGCCGCCGATGATCAGGCCGAACCTGATGAGCACGAGATTGAGGTACGTCTCCACTGAGCATTCTCCCTCGTTGTGTCACGCCTGTGATAAATCCGTTGTATCACAGGCGTGATAGAAAGGCCGTATGCCCCGACACGTAGATCCGGAGGCGCGTCGTCGCCTCGTCGTCGACGCGTTGTTCCGTGTCGTCGTCCGCGAAGGTCTGCAGCGCACCTCGCTGCGTGCCGTCGCCGACGAGGCGCGGCTCAACATCGGTTCGCTGCGGCACTACTTCGACAGCCAGCAGGATCTGATGCGCTTCGCCATGCAGTCGATGCTCGACCGGGTGGAACGACGCCTGCTCGAACACGTCGAGCAGATCGGAGACCTGGAGCGGCACCCCCGCCCCGAACAGCTCCGGCTCGCCGCCGGGTTCCTGGCCGAGCTCCTGCCGCTCGACGAGCGCCGCCGCGCCGAGGTCACCGTCTTCCTGGACTTCAACACCGCGGCCCGTACCGACCCGGCCTTCGAGGACCTGTCGCGCCGGACCGCCGAAGGCACGAACAGCCTGGTGCGCCGGGTGCTCACGCGGCTCGCCGCGGCAGGCACGCTGCGGCCCGGTCTCGACATCGGCATCGAGACCGAGCGGCTGACGGCGCTCCTGGACGGCCTCGGCCTCAGAGCGGTGCTGCACCCCGCGAGTCTGTCCCCGCGGACCTGCGTCGATGTGCTGGACGCGCATCTCCGCGACCTGTCGCTGCCGGTTACGGAGGCGGCCCCGGACTCGGACTCGGCTCGGACCGCGTAGCGACGTACGCCAGGCCAGGTACGCGGTGCGGGGCGCCTGAGCGCACTGTCATGCGCGGTGGCGCTCGGGCCTCGGCCGTGGCTCCGCCCCGCTGTTCACAGGCTCAGGAGAAGGCCGTCCAGCGGGGCCGGTACCTGTTCGGGGCCGAGGGCCTCTACGAGGAGGCGGCCGTAGCGGATCTTGCGGCCCTTCTTCGTGCCGAGGAAGCGCCGCAACTGCTGGTGCCGGGGCCGGCCGTGCTGTGCGGGCTGACGCAGGAAGGTCTGCCAGGCCCGCAGGTCGCCCTCGGCCCGTACGATCTCCTCGGTCCTCGCCGTGCCCAGCGTCCGGATCAGCTCGTCCTCCAGGTCCGTCACGCACACGAAGAAGCCCGCGTACGGAACCCCTGCCCCCGCCAGACCGCGCTCGTAGAACCGCTGTTCGCCCTCGTCGCACAGGCCGGCCAGGCGCAGGCCGAGGCCGGGCGGACCGAGGAGTCCGGCGTAGCGGCCGACGCACATCGCCCCGCCCATCGGCAGGACGCACACCCCTTCGGCGGCGAGGTCCCGGCCGCGCCGTGCGGCCAGCGCCTCAACGGCCGCGTGGTCGCTCGGCCCTTCCAGCAGCACCACAGTCCGCACCCCCAGGTGCACGGCCAGATCGCTCGCGGGCCCGCCCGGGCCGCCGCCGGCCCAACCGCTGACCGCGTCCCGGAACGCGCACATGTCCGCCATGGAGCGAGTCTCCGCCTCCGCCGATGGCGCGGCACGACATTTTCTACGGGCCTGCGGTCACCGCTCCTCGCGAGGACGGCCGGAGCGCGGCGTCAGCCTCGGGCCGGGGCCAGGACCAGCGGCAGGTAGACATCGTCGACGATCTCGATGATGGTCTCGTCCTCCACGGGGGCCCCGAAGAGCAGGAACTCGTTGCGGAGCAGGTCGGTGGCGACAGTGGCCCGCCGTGAGGCCGGCACCCACTCCTCGACCTCGCCGCGCTCGACGGCCCGCTGCAGGATGGTCCGGACCGCCACCGGGCCGGTGGTGTGGATGCGTTCACGGATCAGCCGGGCGAACTCGGGGTCACGCGTCAGGTCCACCAGCAGACCGCGCATGATGCCGCCGATCGGGCTGTCCATCTTGGCGGACACCTGCCGCAGCAGGGCGAGCAGGTCGCTGCGTAGTGTGCCGGTGTCGGGCAGTTCGACGTCGGACAGGCCGCGTGCCTGCCAGGCGTCCAGGGCCAGTTCGGCGCGTCCGGTCCACCGGCGGTAGAGGGCGGCCTTGCTCGTACGGGCGCGGGCGGCGACCCGTTCCATGGTCAGCGCGGCGTAGCCCACCTCGGCCAGTTCGTCGAACGCCGCCATCAGGATGGCGTGTTCCAGTTCCTCGCCGCGGCGCCGCGGCCCTTTGCGGTGGTCGGCGGCCGGCGGGGCGGGCCGGTCGTCGGCGTTCGAAGACAGCGTGACTCCTTGGAGTGGGCAAAGGATGCCGAGAGGACGTTGCGTTCTCTAAGGGAGCACTCTAGCCTCCGAGTTAGAGAACTGACCGTTCTTTAAAGAGGCTGTCAGCACCTTCAAGGGGACCGATGACCGAGACCTCAGCACCTCTCCGTACGACCGACGCCCCCGCCTTCCCCAGCAACCGCACCTGCCCGTACCAATTACCCGCCTCCTACGCCCGGCTGCGCGACGAGCCGGACGCGCTGCGGGCGGTGACCCTCTACGACGGCCGGCAAGCCTGGGTGGTGACCAAGCACGAGACCGCCCGCAAGCTGCTCGCCGACCCCCGGCTGTCCTCCGACCGTACCCACCCGACCTTCCCGCTCACCTCCCCGCGTCTTGAGGCGCTGCGCGACCGCCGGCCCGCCTTCATCGGCATGGACCCGCCCGAGCACGGCAAGCGGCGCCGGATGACGATCAGCGAGTTCACCGTCAAGCGCATCAAGGGGATGCGCCCGGACGTCGAACGCATCGTGCACGGGTTCCTCGACGAGATGCTCGCGGCGGGGCCGCCCGCCGACCTGGTCAGCCAGTTCGCGCTGCCGGTGCCGTCGATGGTGATCTGCCGGCTGCTGGGTGTCCCCTACGCCGATCACGACTTCTTCCAGGACGCCAGCAGGCGCCTGGTGCAGTCCACGGACGCGGCGGACGCGGCCGGTGCGCGCGACGACCTGGAGCGGTACCTGGACGAACTGATCACCGGCCTGGCGGCGGAGCCCGGACCCGGCCTGCTCAGCGCGCTGGTCCACCGGCAGCTCGCGGAGGGTACGACCGACCGCGAAGAGCTGATCTCCAACGCCATGCTCCTGCTCATCGCCGGGCACGAGACCACCGCGTCGATGACCTCCCTCAGCGTCATCACCCTGCTCGACCACCCCGACCAGTTGGCCGCTCTGCGTGCCGATCCGGCGCTCGTCCCCGGCGCCGTCGAAGAGCTGCTGCGCTATCTCGCCATCGCCGACATCGCGGGCGGCCGGGTCGCCACCGCCGACATCGAGATCGACGGGCAGCTTATCCGGGCCGGTGAGGGCGTGATCGTCACCAACTCCATCGCCAACCGCGACGCGGACGTCTTCCGCGATCCCGACACCTTCGACATCCACCGCTCGGCCCGGCACCACCTCGCCTTCGGCTACGGCGTCCACCAGTGCCTCGGCCAGAACCTGGCCCGGCTCGAACTGGAGATCATCCTGACCGCGCTGTTCGAGCGCATCCCCACCCTGCGGCTGGCCACCCCGGTCGAGCGCCTGGAACTGCGCCCCGGCACCACCATCCAGGGCGTCAACGAACTTCCCGTCACCTGGTGACCCGTACAGAGGAGATGGAGAAGAGGTGGAACCGATGAAGGTGACCGCCGACCGAGCGGTCTGCGTCGGCGCCGGAATGTGCGCACTGACCGCGCCCGGCGTGTTCGACCAGGACGAGGACGGCATCGTCACCGTACTCACCCCGGAGCCCGGCGACGACAGCCGGGACGCCGCCCTCGAAGCCGGGATGCTGTGTCCGTCCGGTGCCCTGCGGGTGGAGGAATGACGGAGGAATAGCAGCGGGACAGCAGCGAAGCCGGAGTCCGTCCGGCTTCGGTCGAGTTCGCCGATCACTTGCCACGGCCGCCGGTAGGGGGCCCGGGAAGTGGTCGGCGTTTCCGCGTGTGACGGTGTGCCGGCCGCGATTACGTACGTAACCGTCGAACCCCCGGGCTTCGCCTACGCAACATTCGCCTACCTCTTCACTTCCGCGCGTCGAGTACACAACCGTTCCTCCGCACCGGCCGTCAGGCTAGGTGTACAGATGCTCGTGCCACCTGAGTGGCAATGGGGATTCGAGAGGTGTGCTGGATGAAGATACGCCGTGCCCTGACGGCCGCTGCGGCGGCCGCCGTACTAGCACCCGTCGCCGTCATGGCCGCGCCCGCCGCGTTCGCGGCGGAGCCGGCGCCGGGGGCCGGTGTCCGTACCCCCGCCTCCGCCGGCTCCACGGAAGCCGAGAACCCGGACAAGGCCGGCCCGGCCGACGAGGGCGAGCACAAGGACAAGGACACCAAGCCCGCCGACAAGACCGGCAAGGGCACCGAAGCCGGCAAGGACGGCAAGGTCCCCGGTACCGGCCCTGCCGCCGGTGCGGGCAAGGCCCCCAAGGGCAGTGAAGGCACAAAGGGCTCCGAAGGCGCCAAGGGCAGCGAGAACACCGAGGACCAGGACCAGACCTGCGCGTTCGCGTCCGACCAGCTCCGGGTGGCGGTCGACAAGGTTCCCGCCCAGTTGGTCGCGGGCGGCGCCTGGACGCGGTTCACCATGACGCTCGACAACACCACCGGCAAGGCCATGGAGCAGGTGCAGCCGTTCCTGCACGTGTCCTCCTCGGAGGACGTCGACCGGCCGTGGCTGGAGCTGGAGACCGAGTACCGCGACAGCAAGACGGGTACCTGGAAGACCTTCCAGGAAGCGGACACGCGGGAGCTGTTCGGCTCCTTCGCGATCGGCGCGCACAAGAGCGTCACGCTGGAGCTGCGTACCCGTGTGGTGAAGAACGCCAAGCCCGGCTCCGGGTTCATGCTCGCCTCGGGCGACTACCGCAACCGCGACGGTTCCTGCGGCTCGGCCAAGGAATCCTTCACCGACTTCAAAATCCTGCCCGCCGGCAGCAAGCCCACGCAGCCCCCGGCCACGAAGCCGGGCCAGTCCGGCAAGCCGGGCGGCGACGCGGCCCGGACCGGACAGAGCGGCACGCACGGCGGTGCCGGTTCCGACGGCGGCGCCGGGCCGCAGGGCGGTCGGCTCGCCGAGACCGGCTCCGCCACCGCACTGCCGACCGTCGCGCTCGCCGGCGGTGCCGCGATGGCCGTCGGCGCGGGAGCCGTGTTCGGCTCGCGGCGGCGCCGGGGCGCGGCCGCCCAGGGCGGCACGGACGCCTCCGCGTGAGCGGCGGGACCGCGCCCCTCACGATCCGCGAACGCACGAAGAAGAAGTACGAGAAAGAGGTTCCCATGAAGATACGCCGTGCCCTTTCGGCCTCGGCGGCGACGGCCGTCCTGCTCCCGGTGGCGCTGGCCGCGGCGCCCGTCGCGCAGGCGGCTCCCGCCGAGGAGATGCCGCCCTGCCACGAGATCGGCGGGCACCACAACCAGGCGTTCGTGGGCCGGTCCTTCGGCGTACCCCAGTCGATCACTCTCGGCACCAAGTGGAACACCTTCAACGCCACCCTCACCAACACCTCGAAGAAGGAGATGAAGTCCTTCAGCCTCAGCGCCAAGGTGAGCAATCACGTCTACAACCCGGGCGAGCGCTACCTGAGCCCCTACGCCGACCTGCAGTACTGGGACCCGGCGCAGAAGGCGTGGAAGACGCTGCGGGAGGGCGAGGTCGCCTCGGGCGCCGTCCCGGGACCCAAGACGCTCAAGCCGCGTGAATCCGTCCACGTGCAACTGCGGTTCCGGGTCCGGGAGGGGCTGCCCCTGGGCGATCAGGCGTACGACGCGTACGCCTACCTGACCGGCACCTTCGTCGACCGCTACAACGGCATGGACTGCACGGTGAGCGATGTCGCCGGGGACACCTTCTTCATCCGGCAGAAGTAGGTCACCGGCCCGTGCACGGCCCGACGGCCCGTACCCGACCGGTCTTCCGGCCGGGTACGGGCCGTCTCACAGCGGCAGCACGACGCGGACGGTCAGTCCGCCGCCCTCGCGGGGTGTCGCCGTGGTGGTGCCGTCGTGGGCGCGTACCGCCGAGCGCACGATGGTGAGGCCGAGGCCGGCGCCCTTGTCGCTGCCGGTGCGTTCCGTGCGCAGGCGCCGGAACGGCTCGAAGAGGTTCTCCACCTCGTAGGCCGGGACGGCCGGGCCGGTGTTGGAGACCACCAGCACCGCACAGCCCTGCTGCGGCTCGGTCGTCACCTCCACCCACCCGTCCTGGGGCACGTTGTAGCGCACCGCGTTCTGTACGAGGTTGAGCGCGATGCGCTCCAGCAGGACGCCGTTGCCCTGGACGAACGCCTGCCGGCGCACGCCGCGCATCTCCACGCCCTTGGCCTGCGCCTCGGTACGGGCCTGGTCGACGGCCTGCGAGGCCACCTCGGCCAGATCCACCGGCTTCTTGTCCACGATCTTGTTCTCGCTGCGCGCCAGCAGCAGCAATCCCTCCACCAACTGCTCACTGCGCTCATTGGTGGCCAGCAGCGTCTTGCCGAGCTGCGCCAGCTCCGGCGAGGCCCCCGGATCGGCGAGCTGCACCTCCAGCAGCGTCCGGTTGATCGCCAGCGGCGTGCGCAGCTCGTGCGAGGCGTTGGCGACGAAGCGGCGCTGCGACTCGAAGGCCCGGTCCAGCCGGTCCAGCATCTCGTCGAAGGTGTCGGCCAGCTCCTTGAGCTCGTCGTCCGGACCGCCCAGCTCGATCCGGCGGTGCAGGTCCGAACCTGCCACCCGCTGCGCGGTACGGGTGATCCGCCCCAACGGCGACAGCACCCGCCCCGCCATCGCGTACCCGAAGGCGAACGCGACGACCGTCAGCCCCAGCAACGCCAGCAGGGAACGGTTGAGGAAGGTCTGGAGCACCGAGGCGCGCTGCTCGCGGAGGCAGTTGCTGATGGCCGCGTTGATGTCGTCGACCGTGGCGACCGCAGGAAGGTCCCGGCAGTTCACGTTGCCCAGGCTGATGTCCGAACCGAAGACCTGGAACTCCGGGGTGCCTTCCTTGAGGGTGTTCGCCGCGAACATGTAGATGATGGCGAGCAGCACGACGCCGGCCATCAGGAACATGCCGCCGTACAGCAGCGTGAGCCGTATCCGGATGGTCGGCCGGAACCACCGCACCGGCCGGAGCGCGGGCTCCGGGCCGGCGGGAGGCTTCGGAGGCAGGGCCACCGGCGGGTGCGGCTCGGCGGGGACAGGCACGGCGGTCAGCCCCGGCAGTCCCGCAGAACGGACAAGGCAACCGATATGGGGACAGGGACGGGAAACGAGCCCACTGCTGATCCTTCCTCAGGTGTTGCGCAGTACGGCAGTAAACGGCAGTACGGCAGTACGCGGCGGTGCAAAGCCTGCCCATCCTGCACGGAAGTGCGGTAAATCGGCTGTAAGCATGGCCCGGCGCCGCTCGCGCGGACGAGGAGGACGCGGGCACGTCAGACGATGCGTACCGTCTGGTTGCGGCCTTCGTCGATACGGGCCCAGTCCAAGGAGATCAGGAAGCGGCTCTGCCCGGTCAGGTCCTTCGCCGCGACGGTGACGGGCGGTCGGCCGCGGTACAACTTGATCTCGCCCGTGCCGGTGGCGAGGTGGTCGAGGATGTCCCGCAGCCTGCCGGCCCCGAAGCCGGTGGCCTGCTTCAGCCGTTGCAGTGTCGTGATGAACTGCGCGGGGCGGCCGAGCGTGTGGGTGATGTGGTGCAGCAGGGCGCGTTCGGCCGGTCCGGAGTCCTGCACCCGCCGGAGGCTCCGGAGGCGTCCGAGGAGCTCTTCCGGCAGTCGCAGCACGTCCTCCGGCCGGGGGAAGCAGTCGGGCATCGTCCACCGCCCGTCCTCGCACCGGGCGATCCCCAGGCGCTCCATGACCGTCGCCAGGTCCCGCACGGTGGACGGTGCCGGGAGACCCGCCGCGCGCAGCGCCTCTTCGCACCACGCGCGGTGCGTCTGCGCGTCCGCCGTGATCCGCGCGGCCTCCTCGGGGCTGTCCGCTGCCTCCACGGCCTCCGCGTCCGGCCATACCAGCGGCGATTCCAGTCCCTGGCCGCCGATACCGCGCGGGGCACGCCGCGGGTCGTCGCCGAAGACCAGTACGGCGACGGCGTCGAGGTCACCCCTCAATTGCCGGGCGGTCGCGGTGCTCAACAGCATGACCGCCCACATGGCCTGGTGGAGCGGCATGACGACGGGCCAGCCGCTCTCGAACCAGTCGTTGTGGATGCACAGGGAGCCGTCACCCGGCAGGGTGGGAGCGTCGGTGGTCTCAGCAGACATGTCGTTCTCCTTGTCGGTTGAAAGGACTAACGACGGCGGCGGCGCACGGTGCTGGTGCCGGACGGCTGCAAACATCACCCGGACAGGTCCGCACCTGGGGGAATCCGGCACGGTGGTCACGCCTCGTCGACCTGCTGCTGGAGTACGTCACAGGTGTACTGGAACTCGTCCATCAGCCGGGTGGCCTCCACCACGAGCACTCCGTAGGGGTAGGCGGGGTCGGTCAGCGGCAGCCCGTCCTCCTCGGCCTGTTCGGTCACCTTGCGGCAGCACTCCTGGGCCCGGTCCGCCAGACCGCACAGTTCGCCGGCCTGGTCGGACAGCGATTCCTCGGTCAGCTCCCCCAGGACCTGGGTGATCCGGGAGATGGACTCCAGGAAGTCGGCGTAGCCGCGCAGGAAGCGCCGGTCCCGTTCGGCGCCGTCCTGGCGCCATTGATCGAGGCTGCGGGTGAGCGAGGCCATCTGGTACATGGTCCGCTCCAGTGCCTTGAGCACCGTGCCGTACCCCTCGAAGCCCTTACGGCCCCGGTGGCGGCCCAGGCGGTTGCGCGGGTTGTAGTAGAGGCTCTCGCGCGCCGTCCGCAGCCCGTTCTCGGCCTGGTTGATCAGCCCGCCGGTCTGTTCGGCGCGGCTGCGCCAGTGGCTGATGCGCTCCTCCTCCATCTCGCCCTCCCGCATCGCCGGGTACATGTCACTGACCAGGTCGCACAGGGCGCGGGCGAGGGTGTGGATGCCGTGTTCGGCGCTGCGGTAGCGCAGGGGCGGGACCAGGGCGACGTTGACGATCACGCCGACGCCGCACCCGATGAGGACCAGCAGGATGATCTGTCCCAGGTGAGTGATCTTATCGATCCCGGCCGGTGCCGAGACATAGGTGGAGAAGGCGAAGAAGGCCGCCGTCGCCACCTGGGAGCCCTGCGACCCGAGGGCCGGCCACCGGCCGATGGTGAGCGCCACCACCGCCACGAGGGCGAAGGTGAGCAGGTCCGGGCCGGCCAGGTACCCGAGGACGGCCTGCACGGCGACGCCGGTCGCCACCGCCCCCACGTACCGCAGCAACTGCAGCAGGGACTGGTACACCGTCACCTGCATGATCAGGACGGCGGAGAACGGCGCGAACGCCGGCGACTCCGCGTCGAGCACGTTGTAGGAGAACACCCAGGCGACGGTCGCCGCCAGCGTGCTCTTGCCGATGAGCAGCAGCGTGTGACGCTCGTGTCCCGCCGAGCCCCAGGCCCGGGTCCACCACTGCCGCACCCGGGCGAAGCGCCCCTGCTCGGCGGGCTGCTCGCGGTGGCCTTGCGAAGTGCCTTGCCGTGCGGGCCCGCGCTGTACGGGCTCTTGCTTCCGCGACTGACCGGCCATGCATGCTCCGTTCCTCTTCCGGTCCGCTTCTGTCGGTGGACCGTACGTTTTCACTCGGTACCCCGTCGGCGCGGCCACACCTCCTGCCTCGTCCGTCCCGGCAGCTCGGGAGCAGGGCGGAATCAGGGGACGGGACGGGAGGTGTGGCCGCGTACGGCGCCGTACGGTTGCTCAGGCGGCCTTGCGGTACTGCCCCGCCGGGGTCCGGGTCGCCTCCGTACGGATCCGGGCCAGCGCCCGGTTGAGCAGGCGGGAGACATGCATCTGCGACACGCCCAGTTCGGCGGCGATGGCGCTCTGCGTCATGTCCTCGAAGAACCGCAGGTACAGGATGCGGCGGTCCCGTTCGGGCAGCCGGGCCAGCACCGGTTTGACCGTCTCGCGGTCCTCGACGAGCGCGAAGGCGTCTTCGAGCGCGCCGAGGACGTGCAGCAGGGTGTGCTCGTCACCGCCTTCGCCGCCGTGGTCGAGGGCGGCGTCCAGGGACAGCGACCGGTAGCTCTCCAGCGCCCGCAGCCCGAGCGTGACGTCCTGCTCGGACAGGCCGGTGTGCGCGGCGATCTGTTCGGCGCCGGGCGTGCGCCCGTCCAGGGTGGTGCTGAGTTCCTTGACCGCGAGACGGACCTTGTTGCGCAGTTCCTGGATGCGGCGCGGCACGTGCACGTGCCAGGTGTGGTCGCGGAAGTGCCGCTTGAGCTCGCCCGTGATGGTGGGCACGGCGAACTGCTCGAACGCGTCCGCGCGGTCCGGGTCGAAGCGGTCGACGGCCTTGACCAGGCCGAGGGCGGCGACCTGCTTCAGGTCGTCGAGGTGTTCGCCGCGTTCCCGCAGCCGGTACGCGAGACGGTGGGCCATCGGCAGCCAGGCGGTGATGACGCGCCGGCGTATCTGCTCCTTGACCGGCCCGTCCTCCAGCGTTGCCAGCAGCCGGAACTCGTCGCTGGTGTCGACATCCTTGGCACCGCGCTCATGGGGGCGCGCGGTCGCGGGGGTGGCCATCGCCGGCTCTCCTTTACCGCTTCACTCGGGTGGTCACAGGCAGGCGGGAGGCCGGTCCGGAAAACGGCAGACGGGCCCCTCGGCCTGGAAAAGGGAAGGGTGCCTACGGTTCCGAAGCACTGCCGCTCGTGTGTCCCGGCCGGCTGGCCTTACACCCGGTATGCGTGCGGTATCGCTGTGGTGTGAGTCACGGAGCTGGCGCCCCCTGCCGGACGGCCCCGCGGTACGGCCGCCTCGTCGGACGGCCGGCGCGTTTCGCGGCCACCCCGCCGCACGCGCGCCGCACCGGCGCCCCGCTACCGGCTACCGGCGCAGCAACGCCTCCGCGACGGTGACCTGCGACGGGGCGAGTGCCGTCGCCCCGTCCTCGATGTCCCACAGGGAGTTCTGCAGCAGCCGGCCCAGCGTCCAACCGGCCGCCCGCTCACGGTCCAGCCCGAGCGCCTCGGTGAGCAGGTCGAACCGGCGGCGCACCACGCGGTGCGCCCGGCCCGTCGCGGCGATCTCCTCCCACCGGCTGTCCAGGGCGGGCCACAGGTCGAAGCCGGGGTCGCCGGCCAGCGGTTCCGGGTCGATGGCGAGCCACGGTTCGCGCTCCCCGGCCAGCACGTTGTCGTGGTGCAGGTCCCAGTGCAGCAACCGGTCCCCCGGCTCGCCGGCCAGGTCGGCCACCACCGAGGCCCAGCGCCGCAGGTGCCGGCGGTCGGCGGGGTCGGACAGCGCCGTCACCGCCCCGGGCGTCCGCTCCAGCATGCCGGCGGCGATGTCGCCGAGTCCGCGCAGGCCCGCCGGGGCGGGGACGGCGACGAGGCGCCGCAGCAGTCCGGCCAGGATGGCCGTCGCGGTGTCGTCGTCCGCGACGGAGGCGAGCGTACGGGCTCCGTCCAGCCGTTCCAGCAGCATGACGCCGCCCGTCCGGTCGTGCGCGATCAGCCGTACGGCGCCGTCACCGTTCCAGGTGCGCAGTCCGACCAGTGCGGCGTCGGTCTCCTCCGTGGGGAGCTGGCACCGCAGGACGGCGCGCGTCCCGTCCGTACGCACGACCGGCAGGACGAGCGAGGCCATCCCGGACCGGGCCCCGCCGTCCCGCCTCAGTTCCCAGCGCTCCAGGAACTCCGCGACCTGGGCGGGCAGGGCGGCGAGCCAGGCCCGTCCGGCGTCGCTCTTGCCGTACGACGCGGTCAGCGCGTCCGGGACGTCGACGCTTTCCGAGGTGCTCATCGGGGAGGTTCCTTATGCCGGGGTCTGGGCCGGGGCCGGGCCGGGGCCGCCGGGCCGTGACTGCCGGGGCCGGGCCCGGGGACCGCGCCGCGAACCTACCGGACTTCCGCGCGGCGCGATCATGGGTGGTGGCTTTCCGGCCACGTCAGGGGCGGCGCTCGGTGACGGTCATGGGGATGCGGTCGGCCGCCGCCACCGCCGAGGCGATCTCCTTCGGGGTGTGGCCGGGTACGGGGACGAGCTTCCACTTCGGGAGCCAGGTGGCCAGGGCGATGGTCGCCTCGGTGTAGATGAACTGGTCGCCGAGGCACTTGCGGTTGCCGGCCCCGAAGGGGATGAACGTCTCGCGGCCGAGGCCGGCTTCCCGCTGCCGCTCGGGCAGCCACCGGTCGGGGTCGAAGCGGTCGGCGTGGGCGTAGACGTTCGGGTCGCGGTGCAGGGCGTAGAGGCTGAAGGCGACCTCGGTGCCGGCCGGCAGCCGCACGCCGTTCAGGACCACCGGTTCGGTGGCCCGGCGCATGAGGAGGGTGACCCCGTGCAGGCGGATCACCTCGTCCAGGACCCGGCGGACGGTCGGCAGGCGGGGCACGTCCTCGACGGTCACCGGGCGGTCGCCGACGGTCTCCGCGATCTCCGCCACCACCTGCCGTTCCACCTCGGGGTGCCCGGCCAGTTCGTGGAAGGCCCAGGCGAGGGTGCCCGCCGTGGTCTCGGCGCCGGCGAAGAGGATGGTGCTCAGCTCGTCCCGTACCTCGGTGTCGGACAGCCGGTCGCCCTCCGCGAGCAGCAGCGACAGCAGGTCGTCGTGGCCGGTGTGCTGTTCGGTGCGCGCGGTCCTGATCACCTCGTCGATGACCTGGCGCAGCTCGGCGACCGCGGCGTCGAACTCGCGGTTGGGGCGGATCGGCAGCCGGTCGAGGATCTTCGGGGAGGCCGCGCGGAGCAGCAGGTTCTTCAGGGCGATCGGCAGGTTTCTGCGGATGGCCTCCACCGCGGGCCGGCCGATGTCGGAGGAGAACATGGTGGAGGCCAGCGTCTCGATGCTGAAGGCGGCCATCTCGTGGGCCACGTCGAGCTCCTGACCGGCCGTCCACCGGTCGGAGACGGCGAGGGCGTTGCGCCGCATCGTGTCGGAGTAGGCCGCGATGCGCTCCTTGGCGAACATCGGCTGGATGAGCCGCCGGTGCGCGCGGTGCAGTTCGCCGTTGGCGTTGGCCAGGCCGTTGCCCGCGAGGGGCCGCAGCCGGTCGAAGAAACGTCCCTTCTCGAAGGAGCGGGCCTGGCGCACCGTCACCTCGTGGACGACCTCGGCGGATGTCGCGACGTAGATGGGCATCGTGCCGAGGTTCAGGCGTACGAGCTCGCCGTGCGCCCGCAGGGACGTCATGAACCCGAACGGATCGCGCCACAAGCTCACCGCGTGCCCGAGCAGCGGCACCGCTCCGGGCGCGCGCGGGACCGACTCCGTACCGACCGACTGCTCCGCTACTGCCACGACTCGTCCTTTGCTCGGGCGGAGCGCCGCACCGGGAGGTACGGCGCACGCCGGCGGGCCGGAGCGGGCGAGGCACCGTCAGAGGCGGTGCGGAGTGGCGGCGTTGTGCCCGCCGCGCTTCCGTGGTGCCGCACCGACATCGCTGGCCCCTCCGTTCCGGTTACCGGCCATCCATCATGATCAATTGTCCGGCAGGTGCCGTAAAGGGGGCGTCCCGGGCCGGTTTCCGCCCCGGAGGGACCGTTCACCTCCTCCTCGCGTGCCCTTTCCGGCCCGTTCCGTTCGGCCCCGTGCCGCCCGGCCGCAGGGCACGCGGACCGTGTACGGGCTGGGTACGGGAGCGCCATGCCCCGGAGATATGCTGCGCGTTGCCCCGCCGCTGCTTCTCGGAGGACCTGTGACCAGCCCCTTTCCCGGCTCCCCCAGCACCCCGTCCCTGCCGTCCCCGCCCGCGCAGTGCCCCGCTCACGCACAGGGAGCCGGCGGACTGCGGCGGCTGTACGGGCCCGAGGCGGAACGCGCACCGCACGAACTGTACGAGCGGCTCCGCCAGGAGCACGGGCCGGTGGCGCCCGTCCTGCTGCCCGGCGAGATCAGGGCCTGGCTCGTCCTGGGACACCAGGAGAACCTGGACGTCCTGCGCAACCCGCTGCTGTTCTCCGCCGACTCCCGCCGCTGGAACGTCCGCCTGGCGCCCGACTCGCCGCTGCTGCCCATCACCGCGTACCAGCCGGTCATCGCCTTCGCCGACGGCGACGAGCACGCCCGGCTGCGCAGCGCGGTCACCGACAGCCTGGCGCGCATCAACCGGCACGGGAACCGCCGCTACGTGGTGCGCTACACCGACCGTCTGCTCCACGCGTTCGCCGCGGCCGGCCAGGCCGACCTGGTGACCGACTTCGCGGAGAAGCTGCCGATCCTGGTGCTGAGCCGGCAGTTCGGCATACCCGAGCAGGACGCGCTGCCGCTGGGCGAGGCCGTACGCGACCTGGTGCGGCCCACCGAGACCGCCGTGAAGAGCAACCAGATCGTCGTCGAGACGA
This sequence comes from Streptomyces chrestomyceticus JCM 4735, assembly GCF_003865135.1. Classification (NCBI taxonomy): domain Bacteria; kingdom Bacillati; phylum Actinomycetota; class Actinomycetes; order Kitasatosporales; family Streptomycetaceae; genus Streptomyces; species Streptomyces chrestomyceticus. The sequence goes on from NZ_BHZC01000001.1 coordinate 680,143, forward strand.
TGGAAGAGCTGATCCGGCGCAAGAAGGCCGTGCCCGGCGACGACCTCACCAGTTGGCTGCTGCGCCACGAGGCGGGCCTGTCCGACGACGAGGTGCTCCAGCACCTGCGGCACGCCCTGGTCGCCGCGAACGAGAACACCGCCAACCTGGTGGCGAACACGCTGCGGATGGTGCTCACCGACCGCCGCTTCCGCGGCAACCTGGCGGGCGGTCAGATGACGCTGCCGGACGCGCTGGACCAGGTGATGTGGGACCAGCCGCCGCTCTCGCTGATCCCGAACCGCTGGGCCACCGGCGACACGGTGCTCGGCGGGCAGCGGATCAACGGCGGCGACATGGTGCTGCTCGGTCTGTCCGCCGGCAACCGCGACCCCGCCGTGCGCCCGGACCTGTCCACGCCCGTGCACGGCAACCGTTCGCACCTGGCCTTCGGCAAGGGCCCGCACGAGTGCCCCGGCATGGACATCGGACGGGCCATCGCCGACACCGCCATCGACACGCTGCTCGCGCGGCTTCCCGACATCCAACTCGCCGTACCGGAGACCGAGTTGTCGGTCACCACCTCGATGGTATCCAGCCGTCTGAACACCCTGCCCGTGCACTTCACCCCGCAGCGGCCCAGGCAGGGCGCGTCCGCGGGCGCGCAGCCGCAGCCCCGCGTGGAGCCCAGGGGCACGGCCGCCATGGCCGCGACGCCTGCCGCGGCGCCGGACCGCGGGTCGTGGCGGAAGCGGATTCTTCCGCGGTAGGCGGGCGGCGACGACGGGGCAGGGGCCGGGGGCTGTGACCGCATACGGGCGGGGTCACAGCCCCTGGGCGTACCGTCAGCCGCGCGGGCGCCCGGCGTTCAGCCGGACCGGCAGGGTGCGGACGCCCTGGACGGAGATGGATGCCAGCCGCTCCGGGGCGGCGGCGGCCTCCAGGTCCGGATAGCGGGTGAAGAGCGCCTTCAGCGCGATCCTGGCCTCCAGGCGCGCCAGTCGCGCCCCCAGGCAGTAGTGCGCGCCGTGACCGAACGCGAGGTGGTCACGGCGCGTGGGGCGGGCCGGGTCGAAGACGTCGGGGTCCGTGTGGCGGCCCGGGTCCCGGCCCGCGGCGAACAGGCCGGCGAGGACGGGTTCGCCCCGGGACACCCGGACCCCGGCTATGTCGACGTCTTCGACGGCGTAGCGCATCAGGGCGTGCCGTACCGGCGAGGAGTACCGGAGCGTCTCGTCGACCAGCGCGGTCCAGATGTCGTCGTCCGCGTCGTCGGCCTCGGTGACCGCGCTTCCGTCGCCGGCGCCCGCTTCAGTACGGGCGCCACGGCCGCCGTGGGCAAAGGGGCAGGCGCCCCCTCCGTCCCCGTTACGGGCCGCTTCGCGGACGTACGCCAGCTTGTCCGGGTGCTCCAGGAGCGCGTGCACCGCGCTGCTGATGAGGTTGAGCGTGGTCTCGTGCCCGGCGATGAGGATCAGGAAGAGCGTCTCGACCAGTTCCTCCTCGCTGAGCCGGTCGCCGTCGTCGCGTGCCTGGATCAGGGCGCTGGTCAGGTCGTCGCCCGGCGCCGCCCGCTTGGCGGCGATCAGCGCGGTCAGCGACCGGTGGATCTCCGCCTGGGCGACGCGGATGTCCTCCGCGCCGTCCTCCTGCGGGGTGACCAGGCGCTCGAAGGCGCCGCGCAGCCCGGACACCGCGGTGTCCGGCACGCCCAGCACCTCGCAGATGACCCGTACCGGGAGCCGGTAGGCGTAGCGGTCGCGCAGATCGACCGGCTCGCGCGGGTCCGCCGCCGCGAGGTCGTCGAGCAGTTGCCCGGCGATCTCCGTGATCCGGCCTTCGAGCGCCGCGATGGGCGCCCGGGTGAACGCGCTGCTCGCCAGTTTCCGCAGCCGCCGGTGATCGTCGCCGCCGGCGTGCAGCATGCCGGCGCCGCGGATGACGGCGATCAGTTCCCAGTGGTCGGGGACGCGGCCGGAGGCCAGGTCCGGCCAGTACGCGGCGTCCTTGGTCAGCTCCGGGTGACCGAGGACCAACTGGGCGGTGGTGTGGTCCACCGCCGCCCAGGCCGCCACGTCACCCGGAAGTCTCACCGGCACCAGGCCCCCTTCCGTATGGAGCTGTCTCGCCTCCTCCGCCGGATCGGCCTGCGGGACCAACGGGAACAGCGGACGGTGCGTCAGCGACACGACAACTCCAGGAACAACCATCATTACGGACACATACGACGAGAGCCCACATCACGAGCCCCGCCCCACAATCTGCCCCGACCTTCACCTGGATGAATCCACCGCGCCAGGTGCTGTCGCCCACACCTCTCCGCGCACGCCCGGACCGCCGGCCCCGCCCGCAAGGTGGCAGGTGCGCCAGGCCGGGCGTCCGAAGACGGGAGTCGACTGGCTTGAGTACGGCCGTCCTGTGCGGTCCACGGGCATGCCGAGGCTCCGGCATGGGCGGTATCGCGCCAGAAAACCCGCCCCTCCGGCGACGCTGCCGACCCAGCGGCCCCCGCCCCTCACCGGCGCACCTCCCGCACAAGGCGGCGCCGGGATGTGCCGTACACCGGCGGATGGCCGCATTCTTGGCCTGTGCGCCGAGCGAACCGGTCGGCGTCATTCACCCTGCGGATTCCGGCCTCCGCGGGGCTATCTTGGCTGGCGGCCCGGGGAGCGGCCCCGAGCCGGAGCGAGGGGGAAGACATGGCCAACGCGGACTTCCGGGCCAGGACGTCGATCCGCCGGAACCAGGCCTGGACATCCGGTGACGGCAACACCCTTCTGCGCCTGCAGGAAGACGGCAACTTCGTCGTCTACCGCCAGGGCAAGGCGGCCTGGCAGGCGGACAACGTGTACCCGAACGGTGACACGGCGGCCTTCGAATTGAACGGCGACCTCGTCGTTTACGACTCCAACGGCCGGCAGATCTGGCACTCCGACACCGGCGGCAACCACGGAGCCCTGTTCTCCGTGCAGGACGACGGCAACATCGTCATCTACAACGCCGACGGCCGCCCGATCTGGCAGACCGACACCGCGGGCTGACACCGCGTACCGACACGGCGAGCCGAGCCCCTGCCGACGTTCCGCGACACCGCGGCGGCAGGGGCTTGCGCCGTGTGGCGCCGCGGTCAGTCGCCGAGGGCCTCCGTCATGCGGTCGAGGTCGGCGAGGAGGGCGGTCAGGCGCTGCTGCGGGATGGCGGCGACCATCCGCCGCTCGATGGCGTAGACGGCGCCACGGGCCAGTTCGAGGCGGCCGCGGCCCGCGTCGGTGAGATGGGCGGGCAGGGCGCGGCCGTGGTCCGTGGTGCGCGGCCGGGAGACCAGCTCCGCGTCCTGCAGGCCGCGCAGTACGACGTTCATGGACTGCCGCGTGACGAACGTGCCGCGGGCGAGTTCGGCGTTGGACAGACCGGGCTGGTGGTCGAGCAGTTCGAGGCAGGAGTACTGCGGCACCGTCAGGCCGTACTCGCGCAGGGCCTTGTCCATGGCGCCGCGCAGGGCGGCGGCGGAGCGTTTGAGGCGGTACCCCACGTGCTCGGTGATGTCCTGGACGGGGTGCGGCGGCTGCACGGGCGCACGGTCCTCCGCGGCTCTCCGCTCCTCCGCGGGCTTCCGACGCTCCGTGGGCTTCCGGTGTTCTGCGGGCTTCCGGTCTTCCATGTCAGGAGTTTGACACAGCTTCCCGCCGTCCGTACATTCCTCGATGTCAAAGTCCTGACTTCACCGGTCCCGGCACGCCGGACACCACGGAATGGGGAAGCCCTATGACCGCCACCCTCCTCGGCCCCGACTTCGTCGCTCTGCAGGTACGCGACGTCGAAGCGGCGGCCGCCTTCTGCGAGCAGCACCTCGGTCTGCGCCGGGCCCCCGCGTCACCCCCCGGCGCGGTGGTGTTCGCCACCGAGCCCGTCGCGTTCGCCGTCCGCGAGCCGCTGCCGGGCGTGGACCTCGACGGGGCCGACCGGCCCGGCCTCGGGGTGGCCCTGTGGTTCCGCACCACGGACGCCCAGGAACTCCACGACCAGCTCGTCGCCGCCGGGGTGACCGTCCTCAGCCCGCCGCGGACCACTCCGTTCGGCCTGGCCTTCACCTTCGCCGGTCCCGAGGGGTACGCCATCACGGCGCACGGAAACTGACCGACGGCGCCGGGCTCCCCGGAGCCTCCCCGCCGGCGGGCCGCCCGGCCTGGTGGCCCGCCGCCGCCTTCGCGTAACGGTGGGCCAGTTCCTCGCACGCCGCGGCCAGTTCCAGCGGGCCGATCACTTCGATGTCGCAGGCGAAGGTTCCGATCAGGGCCGCCAGCCCCGGCCACGACCAGGCGCCGAGGCCGAGCCGGCAGCGGCCCGGGCCGGCTTCCTCGACCACGGCACCGCCGGGCGCCCAGCGGGCGACGACCGCGGCGGGGGCGTCGAGGATCACCTCGCCGTGGCAGGCCCACTGGTCCGGAGCGTCGCCGCGGTCGAGCTGCCCGACGACGAACGCCGTCACATCGGCGCCGGGCAGGTCCCGCGGCGCGAAGCGGAGCCCGGTGGGCGCGTGCGGGGCGATCCGGTCGACCCGGAAGGTACGCCAGTGGGACCGCTCCACGTCCCATGCGACGAGGTACCAGCGGCCCGACCACATCACGAGGTGATGCGGCTCCACCCGGAACGGCCGCTCCGGTTCCTCGTCAGCAGCCCCCGCCGTACGGGCGGGCCCGCCGCTGCTCGCGTGGTCGAAGGTCAGCACCTCGCGGTGGCGGACGGCGGTGCCCACGGCGAGCAGCACCCGGGAGTCGACCGGGGGCGCCGCGAGGTCCCAGGCGTTGTCGATCGACGTCACCCGCACCGCGTCGACCCGTTGCCGCAGCCGCTTCGGCATGACCTGGCGGACGGTGGCGAGTGCGCGGGCGGCCGCTTCTCCGAGGCCGGCCACCGTGGAGGGAGCGGTCTGCAGTGCGACGGCGACCGCGATGGCCTGCTCGTCGTCGAACAGCAGGGGCGGGATCTTCGCGCCCGCGTCCAGCCTGTACGCGCCTCCCGGCCCTTTGCTGACACGTACGGGATAGCCCAGTTCCCGAAGCCTGCCGATGTCCCGGCGCACCGTGCGCGGACTCACCTCCAGGCGTTCCGCCAGTACCGAAGCCGGCCAGTCGCGCCGGGACTGGAAGAGGGAGAGCAGGAGGAGAAGGCGCGCCGATGTTTCTGCCATGGCCCCAACGTGCCAGGAATAGCGGCCGTCAGGTGGCCGGTACTCCTGTGACGCTGGCCCGCATGACCACTTCTTCCCACCTGGGCGGCGGCGCGGCGGCCGCCGTCCCCGCAGATCAGACGGCACCGGAGCCGGGAGCGCAGCTCGCTGCCGCTTCCGGCCCTTCCTCGGTGATCGCCCTCGTCGTGGTGCTCGTCGCCTCGTTCATGGAACTGCTGGACGCGACGATCGTCACGGTCGCCGCCCCGGCGATCGCCGACGGACTGGGGGCCGGTGAGGCCGCCCTCCAATGGACGGTCGCCGGGTACACCCTCGCGCTCGGCGCCGGGCTGATCACCGGTGGGCGCGTCGGCGACCAGTTCGGACGGCGGCGCGTCTTCCTGACCGGGCTGGCGGCGTTCGCGGTGGCCTCGGCGGCCTGCGCGCTCGCGCCGGACCCGGCGGTCCTCGTCGCCACCCGTGTCGGCCAGGGGCTGGCGGGCGGGCTGATGGTGCCCCAGGTGTTCGGCATCATCCGGTCGTCCTTCGCGCCGGCCGCCCGGGCGAAGGCGTTCGGCGCGTACGGGGCGGTGCTCGGGCTCGCCTCGGTGGCGGGTCCGCTGCTCGGCGGTCTGCTCGTCGACGCGGACGTGTTCGGTCTGGGCTGGCGGACGATCTTCTGGGTGAACGTTCCGGTCGCGGCCGTCGGACTCGTACTCGGCGTGCGGTTCCTGCCCGAGTCGAACGGGGCCGGGCGGGCCCCGCTGGACCTGCCCGGCGCGGCGCTCGCGGCGGCGGCCGCGGTGTGCGTCCTCCTGCCTCTGGTCCAGGGGCACGCCCAAGGCTGGCCCTGGTGGGGCTTCGTCCTCCTGGCCCTGTCGGTACCGGTCACGGCCCTGTTCCTCAGGAGGGAACGCCGCCTGGTCGCGTGCGGCGGTCAGCCGGTCCTCGATCCGGGGCTGTTGCGGGTACGGGCCTTCAGCAGCGGGCTGGCCGCCTCCGCGCTGTTCTTCGGCGCCATCGGATCGTTCTTCCTGCTGCTGTCGCTGTACCTCCAGTACGGCACCGGCCGCTCGGCCCTGGAAGCCGGGCTGGTGATCCTCCCGTACGCGGTCGGCTCGATCCTCACGTCGGGAGCCGGTGTGCAACTGGCCGCCCGCGCGGGGCGTCTGCTGCTCGTCACCGGTTCGCTCGTCCTCGCCGTCTCGCAGCTCCTCCTGCTGCTCGTCGTACACGGCGGGGACGCCCCTTCGTACTGGGAGCTGGCGCTGCCGCTGTTCATCGGCGGGCTCGGGCTGGGGCTCACCTCGCCCTCGCTGGTCGACGTCGTCCTCACCGGGGTGCCCGCGCGGGACGCCGGCGCCGCCGGCGGCGTGCTCACCACCGTCGGCCAGATCGGGAACGCGATCGGCGTGGCCGCCTTGGGCGTGGGGTTCTTCACCGCACTGGACACGGCCTCCGCGGCGGGGTCTCCCCCGCTCACGGCCTATGGAGACGCGTTCTCCTCCGTCCTGCCGTGGCAGATCGCGTGCTACGTCGTGGCGGCGGCACTGATGCTGCTGCTCCCCAAGCACCCGGACGCTCCAGGAGGCGGTCCGGTGACGGCGAGTGATGCGGAGAGGTGAGAGGGCCGCGGGTGGCGTGCGGCTTCGCCGGGGCAGTGACGCGCTGGGAGCGGAGCGGCGTGCCGCGGATGGAGCAGTGCTCCGTCGGTGGAGCAGCGCTCCCTGAGGGAGTGCTGCTGCGCGGCGGAGTGGTGGGCCGGGTTCCGGGCGGGCGAGCCGTCCGGAACCCGGCCGTGCGGCGGCCTCTGGGGCGGCTGATCAGTGGCGGGGTGCGCCGTGGATGATTTCTGCGCCCCCTGATGACGACCCGTGCTCCGGTATGCGCTTCGTGCGCCGGTGCCGCGCGTCCGTGGCCTCGACGTAACCGTTCCTAGGGGGTTTTGTGATGTTTTTGTAGGCGCACTCTGTGCTTGGGGGAGTCATGGACTTCGGGGGCCGGGGGGAGGGCATCATGTGTGACAGCCAGTACGGCGCCCAGGTCATCCACGGGCCCGACGGCAGATCGTCATGCAACTGCGGAGCAGCCGGATGACAGAGAACCATGGTGTCCCGACGGAGGAAAGTGTGAGCGCCGGCGAACCACTGCCGGTGTACTTCACCTCCGCCACCTGCCCGGAGTGCCAGAGCGCGAACGACGGCCTCAACGGCCGTTTCGCGTGCGGCGCTTGCGGCACCACGTACGCATTGGAGCCGCCCACACTCTGACTCCCGGGCAGCGCCTCACCCCTCGGCCCGCTGCTGCGTGGCGCTCCAGGCGTACTGCAGCCAGTCCGAGACCGTGACGGCACTCAGTCCGCAGGCGGCCAGCCGGGTGGCCCGCGGGGCGACGGCATAACCGCAGACCAGCGAGGTGCCGACCCAGGCGGCCAGGCAGAAGGGGCAGGCGAGCAGTTCGCCGGTGGCCAGGCGGAGCCCGTGGCCCCGGGGCTCGTCCATCACTTCATTGGCGCCGGCGGTCCCCGTACGCCGGGTGAACGGCGCCCGCACCAGACCGGTGATCTTGTCCCTGGCCAGCAGCCGCGACACCTTGTACGTCGCCGTCCCCAGGAGCAGCACGTCCCACGGAGGCACCCGGGCGGGCAGGGTACGTCCGGACCTCCGGAAGCCCAGCGCGAACAGGGCCGTGGCCGTCAGATAGGTCCCGGCCAGCACGGCGTAGCCCCGCAGGGGCACCTCCTCCGCTTCCGCCTCCGGGCCGCCGGGCCCGCCTTCTTCCGGGAACCGGTTGACTGCCATGCTGCCTCCTACGACGACGCCGAGGCTGGACCGGTACCCCCGGAACCGCCCGGTGCACGCCGACGAGACCGAGATGCGACCGAATGCGTCACCGATTTCTTCGGCTGGACCGAATCGGCACATCCGCCCGGCCGTGCATCGGCCCACCGGGCCCACGCAGGCCGGGACGTGCCCCCCGGGAAGCGGCCCGCCTCCCGGCCCGGCGCAGCCACCTGTCAGGCGGCGCCGGCACCGCCCTTCGCCCGGGCCGCGAGGTCCTTGAGCATCTGTATCAGGTCGGCCGTCTCACCGGCGGGCGGCGCCTTCACCGACGCCGTGGTGCCGTAGTCGGAGTAGGTCGAGGTGACGCGCATCGTGCCCTGCGGCGTCTTGATCTGCGAGTCCATCTTCACCGGGTACTGGTCACCGTCGACCCAGACGTCGTAGTCGTACCCCTTGATGCCGGTCTTCCCCATGTTCGCGACCAGCTTCTCGCGCTCGGCGGGCGTGAGCAGCTCCACGGTCTTGCGGCCCTTGATGGCCTCCTGGACCGTCAGCGAGCCCCGGTAGTGCCGCACCTTCCGGCCGTCCACCTCGGCGGGCCCGAGGTCCTTGATGTCCCGGGAGTTGAGCAGCATGGCGAGCTGCTGGGACGGGTCCTGCTGCATGTCCTGCAGACCGGCGGCCATCTGCTGGGCGGCCTTGCCGCCGGCCTCCGCCGCGGCCGCCTTCAGGTCGATCTTGGCCCACTTCTTGTCACCGTAACCGTCGATCTGCGCGCCCATGCCGGTGCGCAGGTCGGTGTAGATGGCGTCGTCGGCCCAGATCACGTGGTTCTTCTCGGCGCCGCCGGCCGCCGCGCCGGGCTTGCTCTCGGTCACCGTCACGTCCATGGCCAGCGGGTGCCAGCCCATGACGCCGGCCACCCGCGTCTCGCCGCCGCCCTTCAGCGACGCGGGCAGCGTCATGGTCATCGAGACCTTCGCGGACTTCGCCGCCGCCGTCTTCTTGTACGCCGCCGTGAGCGCCTGCACCGACGCGCTCTGCCCCGCGCCCTGCTCGGCGCCCTCGGCCGCCTTGGTCTTGTCCCCGCCGTCCTGGCAGCTCGTCAGGCTCGCCGCCACGGCCACGGCCGCCAGCGTCACTCCCACGCGCCGCGCGATGTGCTGGTGCACGTCCCACCCCTGTTGCTCCACCCGTGGCGGTACCGCGTAGGCGCCACCTGGGTCAGTCCTGTTACCTACGCGACGCACAGTAATGCATAGGTCTGACATTCCGGTCCGACCAGGGCAGACCCCCGCCACTCCGGCCGGCCGGCACCTCCTGGACCACGAGCTGGTCGCGTGCGACTTCGGCCGGTTGGGCGGGCTCCCACCTGGCCGAGGGGAGGGTGAAGACGTTTCATCTTCGCCATCTCCGTCCGCCGGAGGCACGTACACATGTGCGACCGCGCCATGGGAACTGATTTTCGCGTACGTCGGCGGAGGCGTAACCCACACGTCGCCGGAGAACCCGGACCTTCGCGCAGCGCGCTTCCCGAACCGCTCCGACGAAAGGTGGCCGGCCATGACCTCGCCTGCCGCGGGTTCCCGCTACCACTTGCTCACCCTCACCGGCCATCCCCCGACGGCCGCGGGACGCCTGGTCAGGGCTGTCCGGTCCGGGGCGACGACCCCGACGGTCCTGGTGGACGTGACCGCGGCCGGTGACCTGGACGTGGAGGCGCTGGGGGCGCTGGCCCGCCTGTCGATGCTGCTGCGTTCGACCGGGGGCGGAGTGGTGCTGGTCGGCGCCGGTCCCGTGGCACGCCAGTTGACCGCCCGTACCGGCACCGCCTGGCTGCTGCCCGCCCACCGCGACGTAGAGGCCGCAGTGGCCGCCCTGCCCGCCTCCGGGCGGCCGTGGACGGCCACCGAGCTGGCGCCGGGCCGCAGCAGCGCCTTACCCCGGCCCGCGGAGGGCAACTGAGCGGCGCGGAACGAGGGACAACGAGGGACAGGGGCCGCCCGGGCCCGGTGGCCGTACGGGTGAGAATCGGCGGATGGACATCCGGCAGTTGGAGTACTTTCTCGCCATCGTCGACCAGGGCGGCTTCCACCGCGCCGCCACGGCCCTGTACGTCTCCCAGCCGTCGCTGTCGCAGTCGGTCCGGGCGCTCGAACGCGACCTGGGCACCGACCTCTTCCACCGCGTCGGCCGGCGGGCGGTGCTCACGGAGGCGGGGCAGGCCCTGATCGAACCGGCCCGGGCGGCGGTACGCAGCCTGGCCACCGCGCGGGCCAGTGTCGCGGCGGTGCACGAACTGCGTACCGGCCGGGTGGACGTGGCCGCCATGCCGTCCCAGGCCGTGGAGCCGCTGACCACGATGATCCGCGCCTTCAGCGGCCGCCACCCTGGGGTGTCCGTGGTCATCAAGGCCGCCTTCACCTCGCGGGACGTGGTCGAGATGGTCCGCACCGGCACGGTCGAGCTCGGACTGCTGGCCACCACGGGCCCGTTGCCGGACAAGGAAGTGGCGTCGCTGCCCGCCGGGGAACAGCGCTTCGTGCTCGTGGTGGCCCCTGACGGGCCGTTCGCCGGGCGGCACGAGGTGGCCTGCGAGGAACTGGCGGGACAGCGGCTGATCGTCGGCCAGCGGGGCACCGGGATGCGCGCCTACGTGGACGGCCTGCGCGAACGCGGTGTCACGTACACCGTCGCCGCCGAGACCGAGCACCGGGTCGCCCTGCTCCCCCTGGTCCTGGCGGGGGTGGGCTCGGCGGTGGTGACGGAGGCATGGCGGGCCGTGGCCGAACAGGCCGGCGCCCGGGTGCTGGACATCGCACCGCGGAGCACGCTGAACATCGGGCTGGTCAGCCGCCGTACGGGGCTGTCGCCCGCCGCAAGGGCCTTCGTGACGGCAGCGCTGCCCCGGGCCGGGCACTGACGGCCGGGCGCGCGCGGACACTGACGGCAAGGCGCAGCCGGGCCGCACGGGCACTGACGGCCGGGCGTTCACGGGCCCCCACCCCCCGCTGATAACCCCCGCTGATCAGCCAGATCGGAACTGCGTCTTGGACCGCCGACAGGCCCCGTTGCTGCAATCGGAGCCATGACGAACCACCGCATCGCCCTGATCCCCGGCGACGGCATCGGCACCGAGGTCCTGCCCCCGGCGCAGCAGGTGCTCGACGCCGTCGGCCGCCGCCACGGCTTCACGTTCTCCTGCACCTCGTACGACGACTGGTCCTGCGAACGCTATCTGCGGGAGGGCGCGATGATGCCCCCGGACGGCCTGGACCGGTTGCGCGACAAGGACGCCGTCCTGCTCGGCGCGGTCGGCCGCCCGGACGTACCGGACCATGTCTCGCTGTGGGGGCTGCTGATCCCCATCCGCCGCGGCTTCCGCCAGTACGTCAACCTGCGGCCGGTGCGCGTCTTCGAGGGCATCGACAGCCCGGTCCGGGGCGCGACGGCCGGAGAGGTGGACTTCGTCGTCGTACGGGAGAACGTCGAAGGCGAGTACAGCGAGATCGGCGGACGGCTGCACCGAGGGTTCCCCGAGGAGGCGGCCGTGCAGGAGTCGGTGTTCACCCGGGCCGGGGTGACCCGAGTGCTGGACTACGCCTTTGAGCTGGCGGCGAGCCGCGGGGGCAGACTGACCTCGGCCACCAAGTCGAACGGCATCGTGCACACCCTGCCCTTCTGGGACGAACTGGTGGCCGAGCGCGGCGCCGCGCACCCCGGAGTGGCCTGGGACCAGGAGCACATCGACGCGCTGGCCGCCAAGTTCGTGCTGGAACCGGCCCGGTTCGACGTGGTGGTGGGCTCCAACCTCTTCGGCGACATCCTCAGCGACCTGGCGGCCGCCGTGGCCGGCTCCATCGGCATCGCACCGGCCGCCAACCTCAACCCGGAACGCGAGTTCCCCTCGATGTTCGAGCCGGTGCACGGTTCGGCGCCCGACATCGCGGGGCGCGGTGTCGCCAACCCCCTGGGGGCGATCTGGTCCGCCGCCCTGATGCTCGACCACCTCGGACACCCCGGGGCGGCCAAGGACGTCACCGACGCCATCGCGGCGGTCCTGGCCAAGACGGACATCCGCACGCCCGACCTGGGCGGCACCGCCACGACAGCGGAGTTCACCGAGGCCCTCCTCGAACTCCTCTGAACCGGCCGCCCCTCCCCCGTCCCCCCACCCCGCGCCCGGCTGTGTCCGTCCCCCGACGAGGTGATACGCCATGGCACCACCCGAGTCCGCCGTGCCGGCCGGGCCACCGGCCAAACCCTGGTACCGGCAGCTCTACTTCTGGGTGCTGACCGCCATCGTCACCGGCATCGCGACCGGCTGGCTGTGGCCGGCGGCCGGGGCGGCGCTGGGGCCGGTCGGCACCACGTTCGTGGCCGCGATCAAGATGCTGATCGCGCCGATCGTCTTTCTGACGGTCGTGACCGGGATCGGCAGCGTCGACAGCCTCGGCCGGGTGGGCCGCGTCGGCCTGAAGTCGCTCGCCTACTTCCAGGCGGGCACCCTGCTCGCCCTCCTCCTGGGGCTGCTCGCCGTCAACGTCTTCCAGCCCGGGGTCGGTGTGCACGCCGACCCCGGCGGCCTGCGGCTGGAGGGCGACGCCGCCCGGTACGCGGACCGCGGGTCGGGCCAGAGCTGGTGGCACTTCCTCACCGACCTGGTGCCCAGCAGCGCGGTCGGTGCCTTCGCCGAGGGCAATGTCCTCCAGGTCATCTTCTTCTCGGTGCTCTTCGGGGTCGCCCTGAAGACCGTGGGCCCGGCCGGGCAGCCGATCGTGGACGGGGTGGCGCGGCTCGGCACCGTGGTGTTCAAGATCCTGCGCTACGTGATGCTGGCCGCCCCCGTCGGCGCGTTCGGCGCGATGGCGTACACCATCGGCACGTACGGCATCTCCACCCTCACCAGCCTCGGCCGGCTCATCGCCCTCTTCTACGGCACGTCGCTGGTCTTCGTCGTCGTGGTCCTGGGCGGTGTCACCGCGCTGCTGCGGATCAGCTTCTTCCGGCTGCTGCACTACCTGCGCGAGGAGTTCCTGCTGGTCCTGGGCACCTCGTCGTCCGAGAGCGCCCTCCCCCGGCTCATGATCAAACTGGAAGGGCTCGGCATCCGCCGCGACATCGTCGGCCTGACCGTGCCCACCGGCTACTCCTTCAACCTCGACGGCAGTTCGATCTATCTCTCGCTGGCCGCCGTCTACATCGCCCAGGCCACCGACACGCCGCTCGGCCTGGGCCAGCAACTCGGGCTGCTCGCCGTCATGCTGCTGACCTCGAAAGGCTCCGGCGGCGTGACGGGCGCGGGCTTCATCGCCCTGGCCGCCACCCTCTCGACCGTGGGGACCGTGCCCGCCGCCGGCATCATGCTGATCTTCGGTGTCGACAAGTTCATGTCCGAGTGCCGCGCCCTGACGAACCTCGCCGGCAACAGCGTCGCCACCCTCGTCGTCGCCCGCTGGGAGCGCGTCCTCGACAGCGCGCGGGTCAACGAAATCCTGCGCGCCGAGAGGACCGCCCGGCCGCTCACCCGAAGCCCAGACCCGGCTCCGAGCCGATCAGCGCACAACTGACGTCCCACAACCGCTCCGCGACGGCGGTGTCCTTCAGGTGGTCCCACACCGGCTCCCTACGGGGCTCCCCGCGCAGTCCGAAAACCCGCGGGCCCCACAGTTGGCCGCCGGTCGCCGACGGGTCGAGCACGGCCCGTACGACCGGCCAGGCACCGGCGTCCTTGCCCTGGACGAGGAGACCGGCGGGCAGCCCGCGCAGCCGCTCACCGGAGGTCCGTACGTGCACCGGCGGACGTGACGGCGTCAGGGAGTCCAGCGCGCCGCCGGGGTGGGCCACCAGGCTGCGTACGGGGCTGCCGGCCACGCGCAGGCGCCGGTCGAGGGTGAGACCGAAGTACATCTGCGCCAGCTTCGACCGGCCGTAGGTCCGCTTCGGGCGGTAGTCGTCCCCGGCGGACTGCAGGTCGGCCAGGTCGAGCCGCTCGGTCTTCGCCGCGAAGCTGCCGACGGTCACGACGCGGGCGGCCGGCGCGGCCGCGAGCAGCGGGGCGAGCCACCGGGTCAGGGCGACATGGCCGAGGTGGTTGGTCCCGAACATCAGCTCATGGCCGTCCTCGGTCACCCGCCGGGGCGGGTCGTCGAGGGCCACCCCGGCGTTGTGGACCACCGCGTCGAGGTGGTCGAGGGCGAGCGTGCCGGGCACGGCTTCGAGGGACGGCAGGTCGGCCAGGTCCATCGGGACGTGGCGGACGCGGGCGCCGGGGACGCGGGCGCGGACGCAGTCCGCGGCGGCCGCCGCCTTCGTACGGTTCCGGCTGCCGAGGACGACGGTGGCCCCGGTTCCGGCGAGCTGTTCCGCCACGAAGTAGCCGATGCCCGCGTTGCCGCCGGTGATCAGGAAGGTCTTGCCCTCGGCGGACGGCAGCCGGTGCACGTCCCACGGCGGGGACGGGGACCGGCGCGGGGGCCGGGGCTCGGCGGTGGAACGGGCAGAAGGCTGGTCGCGGTCAGACATCGTGACTCCTCGATCGCGTGTGGCGGGCCGCCGTGGCGGCGGGTGCCCCGGCCGTCCGCTGCGGCGCCGGGCCATCCCGTACGCCAAGATCGCGGCGGCCTCCGACAGGTCACCGACACCCCGCCGACACGGCTCCCGTACGGCTCCGGCGCCCCGCCGCCGGGGGCGCTCCGGGCCGGTCGTGGGGAATGCGAGGATGGGCCGTATGGACATCCTGCGCAGGAACAACGTCACCGTCACCGGTAACCCGGACGGGCCGGTGGTGATGCTGGCGCACGGCTTCGGCTGTGACCAGAACATGTGGCGTCTGACCGTGCCTGCCCTGACCGATGCCTACCGGGTGGTGCTGTTCGACTACGTCGGCTGCGGCCGCTCCGACCTGTCGGCGTTCCAGGAGAACCGTTACGCCTCCCTCGACGGCTACGCCCGGGACGTGCTGGAGGTGGCCGAGGCCCTCGACCTGCGCGACGCCGCCTTCGTCGGGCACTCGGTCAGCGCCATGACCGGTGTGCTCGCCGCCCGGCGGGCCCCGGAGCGCATCGGCTCCCTGGTGATGATCGCGCCGTCCCCGCGCTACATCGACGACGAGGGCTACCGGGGCGGCTTCACCGCCGAGGACGTCGACGAGCTGCTGGCCTCGCTGGACGCCAACTATCTGGGCTGGTCGGCCGCCATGGCCCCGATGATCATGGGCAACGCGGACCGCCCCGAGCTGGGCGACGAGCTGACCAACAGCTTCTGCGCGACCGACCCCGACATGGCCCGGGTCTTCGCCCGTACCACCTTCCTGTCCGACTCCCGCGACGACCTGAAGACGGTCGAGGTGCCCACCCTGGTGCTGGAGTGCGCCCAGGACGTGATCGCCCCGCGCGAGGTCGGCGCGTACGTGCACGCCCAGGTCCCCGGCTCGACGCTGGTCACCCTCGACGCCACCGGCCACTGCCCGCACCTGTCCGCGCCCCAGGCCACCACCGAGGCGATCACCGGCTTCCTGGCGGGGCTGCGGTCATGAGCCACGCCGGACAGGACGGGCCCGACCCGTACGGGACGGGCGGCGACAGCACCACGGACGCCGCGTTCGCGGCACTGCTGGAGGACAGCGCCGAGGAGCTCTACGACTCCGCCCCGTGCGGCTACGTCTCGACGCTGATGGACGGCACCGTCGCGAAGATCAACGCGACGCTCCTGGACTGGCTCGGCCTGGCCCGCGAGGCGGTGGTCGGGCGGATGCGGTTCACCGACCTGCTCACCGTGGGCGGCAAGCTCTACCACGAGACGCACTTCGCCCCGCTGCTGCGGATGCAGGGCGAGATCAACGGCATCGCGCTGGAGCTCCGGCGCGCCGACGGCCCTCGGATACCGGTCCTGGTCTCCTCGACCGTCAAGTACGGCAGCGAGGGCGAGCCGCTGCTGATCCGTACCACCCTCTTCGACGCGCGGGACCGCCGTGCGTACGAGGAGGAGCTGCTGCGGCGGCAGCAGGAGGCGGAGGAGGCCCGCAAGCGGGCGGAGGCGGACCGCGCGCGGCTGCAGGAAGCGCTGGCCGTCCTCCAGCAGAGCCTGCTGCCCACGGTGCTGCCCGACATACCCGGCCTGGAAGTGGCCACGTACTACCACACCGCCTCCCCCGACCGGCTCGGCGGCGACTTCTACGACCTGTTCGCCCTGGACGGCAAGCGCTGGGCGTTCTTCCTCGGGGACGTCAGCGGCAAGGGGCCCAGGGCCGCCGCCCTGACGTCGCTGACCCGCTACACCCTGCGTGCCGCCGCCCTGCACGATCCGGATCCGGTGGCGACCCTGGCCACCTTGAACACGGTCCTGCACGAGCGGTACAGCGGCGGCGACCCGCGCTACTGCACCGCCATATTCGGCGTGCTGGAGCCCGACTCGGACACCGGAGAGGTGGCCGTACGGATCGCCTCGGGCGGCCACCCTCCGGCGCTGGTCCTGCGCGCGGACGGTACATGCGACTTCCTGCCCACCCCGGGCGGGCTGCTCGTCGGCATCCTGCCCGACCCCCGGTTCGCCACCGCCACCACCACCCTCGCGCCGGGCGACAGCCTGCTGCTCTACACCGACGGCATCACCGAAGCCCGTACGGGCCCTGACCGCGCTCTGTACGGGGACGACGCCCTGCGCGCGTTCGCCGCCGGGCACAGCGGGTCGTCACCGCACACCGTGATCCAGGCGCTGACCGGACTGCTGGACAGCTTCGGTGACGGCTTGGACGACGACACCGCCCTGCTCGCCCTCGGCGTTCCGGCCGGCGCCAGCCCTGACGCCTCCGCCGCTGCGCCTGCACCCGCCCCTGCCCCTTCGACCCCATTCCAGAGATGAGCCCACTGAAGATAACCCCCCGAGACGCCGCGACCGGTCCTGTACTGGAGATCGCCGGGGACCTCGACTACGACCACGCCGACGAGCTGCGCTCCGTCGTCTCCGGCCTCACGCTGGAGCCCGGCCAGCGCTTGGTGCTCGACCTGCGGGCGATGGAGTTCTGCGACTCCAGCGGCATCACCGCCCTCCTGGCGGCCCGGCACCACGCGATCGCCGCCGAGGCGGACGTCGCGCTGGCCGCCGTACCCGCCAACACGCTGCGGATCCTGCGCTACGTCGGCCTCGACCAGGTCTTCACCTGCCACCCCGACAGCGAGGCGGCAACCGCGCCTTGATGGGGGGCTTTTCCGGTGTGTGACGGGCGTTCGCCTCGTTGTGGAGGGCTGGTGGGCCGGGTGCGGGCCGCTGGGCCGGGCGGGGTCGCCGCCGAGGCCGGCGAGCTGGCCGCGGACACGCTCGACGGTTCGTACCGTTCCCGCAGAGCTCCCGCTGTCGCTCGCCGTGGCCGTACTCCTCGGCCTCCTCTCCACGCGGGTCGATCCGGTGGCGGCGTTCGGCTGCTTCACGGAGCAGACCGTGTGGGACGTCGGCCGACGCGACATCACGGCGTTGCCCGTCGGCTAGGCACTGACCGGCTACGACGGGCGCGCCGACTTCAAGGGCTACTACCAGGGACGCAAGGAGGCCGCCGGACATGCGCGATGTCATCGTCGTCGGTGCGGACGGCGGCGGTCCGGGGGTCGCCAAGGAACTCGCCGAACGCGAACTGGAAATCCTGCTGTTGGAGGCCGGCCCCCGGCACGCCCACCCGCGCGAGGAATGGACGCATTCGTGCGTGCACTGCTCCATGCGTACGGGACTGGGCCCCCGCGACTCCGTGCCGGACGCCGACTGCCGCAGCCAGGCCGTCGACCGGCTGTACGTCGCCGACAACTCCGCCCTCGCCAACTCCCTTGGCAGCCCCAACCCGACCCCGACCACACAGGCCCTCGCGCCCCGCACCGCCAACCGCGTCTTCAGGCAGCTCTCCGGCGGGGACCCCTGGGTCCGTACCGGCTCCCGCGTGGAATCGACCGACGTACGCGTCAGCCACCGTCTCCCCGAACTGGGCCTGCAACCGCCCGACCTGCGCGGTGACCCCATCGGCGTTCACTCGTTTGAAGGAGGTAGGTGCCCTGCTGCCCTCAGCCTTCGGGAGGCGCTCCGCCCCATGGTCACGTCGCAGCGCCGCTCTCCGGACGGCTGTGAACGGATGACGCTCCACGAAGCCGAGGCCGGCCTCGTCGAGCACTACACCGCTCTGGTCCGTCTCGCCTACCTCACGCTGCCGCCGTCGCTCAGCAGGCATCGCAGAGTGCTGACGGCCCACGGCCTGGTGCAGCGCGCGCTGCCCGGCTTCGAGCTCCGCAAGAGCGCCCCGCGGGTCCCGGCCCAGCGCCCGGGGCCGGCGCGGCCAGGACCCGAACGGCTCGGGCCGGCGTGGGTACGGGAGCGGGTGCTGCGCGCGGCGCTGGCGTACGAGCGCCGGCCGCGCAGGTGGCCGAAGAGCCTGCCGCCGCCGCGCGCGTTGCGGCCCATGCTGCCGGTGGTGTGGGGTCTGCGGCTGTTCCCACGCGCGGGCGGGCGAGAGGAGATCGCCCTGGGGCAGGCGCTGTCCGGACTGTCCGCCGACGTCCGCGCGGCCTTCGTGCTCTCCCGGGCGGACGAGCTGCCCGACGCCCAGGTCCGGGCGCTGCTCGAAGCCGCCGGCGCCGGCCATCCGGACCGGTCCCTGCGGGTCGCGCGACAGCTCGACGCCCCGGCCGTGGCCGCCGCCCAGACGCTGCTGCGGTCGGCGGAGTTCAACGCGTGCTCGGTGCAGACCCGGCCCACCGACCTGCTGCGCCGCAGGCAGCGGTACCGTCTCGCCGGGGCCGTGGCCGCGGTGGTGGCGGTCGGCGCCCTGGTCCTGACCGCCACCGGCTCGGCACCGGACCAGCGGCTCGTACGCCCGGCCGTCGGCCAGGTCACCGCCAAGGGTCTGGTACGGACTCCCCGCACAGAATGGGCCGACACCTCCCGGGTCGACTTCACCACCTGGCCGCCCCGCGGAGGACGGGCCGGGGACCGGGGCCTTCTCGACCGTGCCCTCGCGACCTGGTCACGGCCACCGCGCGGCACCCGCATCAGCCGTACGCCCGGCACCTTCACGGGCCCGCCCCCGTACGGTACGCAACTGTTGTACGCGGGAGAGGTGGACGGCGCCGCCGTGGTACTGCTCCACGACGGCCTCCGTACCGTCCGCTACAGCCAGCCCCTCTCCCCCGGCGGCCACGCCACCCTCGACTTCGCCCGTACGGACAGCAGCGACGTGACAACGGCCGCCGCACTCGTCGTCAGCCGGACGCACGGGGCCGCCCGCTACCTGACCGCCCCGTGGATCGCCGCTTCAGCAACACGCGATCTGCTGCGGCCCGAGGCGCCCGCACGACCGGTACGAGTCTCGGCCGAAGGCATCACCGAACCGCTGCCCAGCCCCGACACATCCGGCCCCTCCGCGTCCAGCCCCTCCGCGACCGGCCCCGCCCCATCCGGCCCGTGCGCTTCCTGGCCCGCGCTCCAACTGCGCTCCTCGGCCCGCATCGACGAGCAGGACACCTTCCTCGTCACCGACCTGGGCGGCCTCGTGCCCGCCCACCTGACCCACACTCCCCTGCCTGGCGGCGCCGGCCCGTCCCGGCAGCCCCACGAGGCCACCGGCACGGCCGCACTGGCGAGCTGGGCACGCACGGCCTGCCACCTGGCCGGCCTGCCCGAGGGCGTACGCGCCATCGACGTATGGGACTTCGCCGGGCACCCCCTTCCCGAGCGAGCCGGCCGGGCCGTGTGGTCCTGCGTCCGGGCCGACACCTGGCACGGCCCGGGCGAGGTGACCGTACGGTTCACGGCCCCCGGCGCGGCACCACGGGTGGTGGCCCGGGAACGCGCGACCGCGGCGTGCAGCCGCTTCGGACCGCAGGTGCTCGCGAGCGCGGACTGGCGGGCGCGGTCCGGCCATACGTACCTGCTGGCCGCGGGCAGCCGGGCGGTCACGGGCATCGAGGTGGCGGGCGCGGTGCGGGCTTCGCAGAAGGGGCGGGTTCTCGCAGTGCGGGCCCCGGCGGGTGTACGGGCGCAGGCCAGCGCGCGCCTGGCCGGGG
The DNA here is from genome assembly GCF_003865135.1 of Streptomyces chrestomyceticus JCM 4735. NCBI lineage: Bacteria > Bacillati > Actinomycetota > Actinomycetes > Kitasatosporales > Streptomycetaceae > Streptomyces > Streptomyces chrestomyceticus. The sequence continues at coordinate 700,116 of NZ_BHZC01000001.1, forward strand.
GCGGGACACTGGCCGAGGTCGGACGTTACGCGGAGGACTGACGGGGCGTTGCGGGGCGGGGCGGCGCTGCTGCTGGAGCCGCCGGTGCCCCGCTCCCGGCCCCGCTCCGCCCGGGTGGCGGCCTCCGGGACGCGGTGCGGCGGCTCCGATGCGTGCGCCACCCCGCCGAGACCCGCACCGGCCACACCGCCGCCCACGCCTGTCCGTTTCCCGCAGTTTCCGGCACCTCGCGGCAGTTGCCCGCAGGCAACCGCCGCGCCGATTTCCCATCCGTCTCCCAGACGATCACGCCGCACCGACACGAGACCGCCCACCACCGAGGCGCACCAGGCCCCCCGCACCGCCCCACACAGCGCGCCACGTCCCCGACGGAACCGCCCCTTCCCCGTCGCAGAGGCGCCGGGAAACCCACCTGCCGCGTCCCGGCCGCCCGCCGGCTCAGGGAAGGAACCCGCCACGACAGGGCCCGCACCCCCTGCACCGACCGGACCGCAGCAGAACCGGACCGCCTTCACTCCCGACGCAGGGGTGTACCGAGAGAGCGGCGGCCCGACCTGCCGCCAGCCGCGCCGAGTAGAACAGGCCCTGGTTGATCACGCCCGCATCCGTGCCGCGCCCGTGCTCCACGACCACCGGAGCATCGTTCTCATCCAGGCCCAGCGAGTCGATCCGCCCACCGTGCACCGGCCCGGTGCTGTACTCGCTCGCAAGGAACCAAACGCCCAGCATCGTCCCCATGTGCGCCTGCACCACGTCGAGTTCCCGCGCTGACACCGCACGGAGGTGCCACGCCCCCGCGGCGCCCGGCGACGGAGGTGAAGCGAGGGCGGACTCGATGGACGCGGTCCGCGGCGCCGCCGGACCTGGGGAGGATGTCGGGCCACCCGACTCCTGGGGAACCGACCCAGTCGGAGCGGCTGAGGGCGTGGTCGCACACGGCCTGGTTCAGACCCCGTTTCGAGGGGTGCACGCGCCCGCGGGGAGCCCGCAGCTCAGGCGGTGCCTACGTCGCACCGCGGGGCAGCGGTGGGAGGCCGGAGCCGGTCCAGCGCGGAATGCTGCCCACCGCCCGGCCTCACGTCCGTCGTTCACCGGCGCGACGGCGCACAGCAAGGGCGTTCGTACGCGGAACGCCCCGGCGGCCGGCATCGGAGGGTTACCCGGCTAGGGCTTCGGCCGGCGTGGCGACAGGGTGGGACAGACCACGGGTGCGGGTGGCCCTCATGAGGCTAGCGATGCGCCCGTCGCCGCACCCCACCTCCATCCGGCCCCGGCCCGGTACCGACCGGTGGCGGGCATCCAGCAGGACTTCCGGCCCCGAGCAGTCGCAGAAGGGCACCGGGCACAAGTCGACGAGCAGGACGGCGCCGGGCTCGGCGAGGTGCTGCAGGTGGGCGCGGACGGCGGGAGCGGCCCACATGACGATCTCCCCGTGGAGTTCGATCACGCTGGCCTGCTGCAGCCGGTAGGTGCGGACCGACGGGCAGTCCTCAAGGCGGCCTGGCGGGTGTGAGACCGCGGCGAGCGGTCGGCTGGAGTCCGGGTCAGGTCGGCTTCGGCAATGGTGCGTCCGGTACGGGCCGCATCCCGGGCGGGGCCCTCGCCGAGGCGTACTGCAGGTCATCCAGCGGCGGCCCGAGCAGGCCCGCCGCATCGTCGCTCAAGACGCGTTCCAAATGGCCGCGGCACCGGAGGCCGTCACTGTCGGCCAGCGCATACGCCCCTGCCGCCGGACGGGATCAAGCAGGCCCAGGCGGCCCCACGCTTGCCTACAATCCGCCCATGTCCCTTTCGCGCCCGTTGCCCGTTCACCGCACCGCAGTTGACCCTGCCGGTGCCCACTATGCGTCGGCGTTCACGGCACCCGTTGCGGGCCTGCCGCCGCTGTCGCCCGACGCATGGGCCCGGATCGTCTTCGAAGAGGCCCCCGTCGCCCTGCAGCGATGCCTGTATGCCGCGTGGCGGGGCGGGCTCGGCCTGCGATTGGGCCCCCGCAGCGCACGCCGGCACGTGCTGGGCTGGCCCATCACGGCCACCGGCCCCGACTCGATCACGTTGGAGGCGCGTTCGCCGCTGCTGACCGCCCGCAACGTCCTCTGCGTCGGCGGCTCGTTCGTGACCTGGTCGACCTTCGTGCACGCCACCGGCCGCACCGGCCGAGGCGTGTGGGCCGTGGCCGCTCCTCTGCACCACCAGGCTGTTCCGCTTCTCCTGAAGCGTGCGACCCGCAAGGCAGCCGCGCGGGCTTGACACGTTCACCGTGCGGGGTCGTTCCTGGCACTCCTGGTCGCCGGAGCTGGCTCCAGACCCCCTTGTCCGCCGACGACCGGCGGGCCGGGGTTGCGGTGCGTACGGACACCCGCCGCCGCCAGGAAGAGGTGGAGGCGTACGTTCGGCGCCACCGGCTGGACGCCGTGGTGGAAACCGCGCTGGCCGATCCGGACGCGTTCCGCACCGCGGCCGCGGCCTACCGGGCGGCCGGCCACCGCATCGAGGTCGCCGTGCTGGCCGTGCCGGAGGCGGTCAGTCAGCTCAGCGTGCTGGAGGGTACGTGGGCCAGGCCGAAGCCGCCGGCGCGGGACGTTACGTATCCGTCGCCTCCCACGACCTGTGCAGCCGCGCCCTGCTGGGCACCCTTCGCGTCATAGAGGCCGAGGGCCTGGCGGACCGCATCACCGTCTTTCGCCGCGACCGTGAAGTACTGGCCAGCACCGAGCCGAACGGCGTGGCCCGCGGCGGTGAAGGGGCCACGGCGGTGGTGGCCGCGGAGCGGTTACGGCCCTGGACCGCGCGCGAGACCCAGACGTTCCGTCAGGCGATGTCCAGGGCCCAGCAGCGGGTGCACCCCGAGCGGATCTCCCGTGAGCGGCACCTGGCGGTGGCGCAGGGCGTCGAGCGGGCCTTCGCCCTGTCCGAGCCGGTGCGCCGGATCGCCCAGGTCTGCGAGGAGCCGCCGGGCGTCGACTACCACCGCCTGTCCCACGACGAACACCACTGGATCTTCAACGAGCTGATCACCCCGGGCTATCTCGCGACATCGTCCCCCAGGAGCAGCCCGTCGCCGTGTACGTGATGGGCCGGCCGGGCGCGGGCAAGACCGGAGCGGCCACCCTCGTCCGGCACGCTCTGCGGGGTCGGCATCCGGTGCGGCTCTCCGGCGACGACTTCGTGGCGATGCACCCGGACTACCACCAGCTGCTGAAGGACAGCCCGCGCGGCGCGGGCGCGGCGAGCCGCGCGGACTACCGGGCCTGGATGGCCGAGGCCGAGGCGTACGTACGCCGGCGCCGCGGTGACCTGGTCATCGAGATGGCACCGGGCAGTCCGGAGGATTTCCTGCGCAGCGCGATCCCGGCCGCGCAGACCGGCTACCGCGTCGAGGTCGTGCTGCTGGGGGTACGCGCGGCCGACAGCCGCCAGGGCACCGCCCACCGCTACCCCCAGACGCTCCGGCACGGCCTGCCGGGCCGCTTCATCTCCCGGCACGGACACGACCGCTGCTTCACGGCCCTGGCCGACGTCGCCCGGACCGCCGAGACTCACCCGGCGGTGGACTCGGTCCTGGTCCTGCGGCGCGACCACACCGCGATCCACCGCAGCGATCACGCCCCGAGAGGGGCCTCGGCGGGCCCGGGGCGCGCGGCCGCGGCCCTGGCGGCGGAATGGCAGCGGCCCTACACCGTGCGGGAAACCGCCGGCTTGCTGTCCGCCCACCGCGTGCTGCGGGCCGCCTTGCCGCAGTACTTGCCGCAGTACCGGGACGAACTGGCCGACATCCTGGCCCTGGCCTGGCCGCTGATGCCCACGCACCTGCAGCCGCCCCGGCTGCCGTCCCCGGCCGGGCTCGTAGGGCTGACCCTGCCCGCACCGCGCGCCGAGCGGGCTGCGGATTACTCGGTGGTCAGCCGGGCGTGAAGTGCCGCACAGCGCGCCGCGCTCTGCTCCACCTCGGCCGGGCCGAGCTCTGCTGACCGCAGCCGCTGCTGGTCGGCGATGCAGGCCCGCTGGCCTTCCATCAGTTGCGCAAGCCGTGCTTCGTCCGGGGCCGTGGCCCGGCGCCCGGCCAGGATCCGTTCGGTGTACAGGGCGATCACCTGGCGCACGAGAGCGTGCACCGCACCGGCATCGGCTGGCTGGCGCCCGCCCCCGGCCGGGGAGGGGCTGGCGGGTTCGTCGGGCACAGGACCACCTTCACATGCGGGAATGACTCCGCCATTGCCCAAGGAGAGACTGTTCTTGAGTCAGCTCGGGAGTGGTCCACGAGATCCTGTTTGCCGGTGGCGGCAGCCCCGTCAGCTCCCCTCAGGAGCAGGCTGGTCCGGATGAGCGCTGAGCCACTGCTGGAGTTCGCGATGGCGGAACTGGTAAGCGGTGCCTGACAGGCGCATCAGCCCGGCGGCACAGCACCAGTCGAGGAAAGCACCCAGGCGCCACGGCAGTTTCCCCCGGGCGCAGATCAGGAAGACCGCATAGCGGCGGAGGGGGGCAGCCCTGACCAGTGTGAAAGCCAGCCCGATGGCCAGTCCGACGGCCACCCCGCTGAAGGGGGCCAGGCTGACGGGGACCAGGTCGAATGCAGCTTCCTTGAGCCCTCCGAAAAGGGCGGTGTCTTCGGGCCACCAACGGGGGAGAATCCGGCTCGCGTACCGACCGGGCGTCGCGGTGCCCTTGTGCCCTACACCAGGGATGAACAGTAAGAGAGTCCCGACCAGAGCGCCCGAGAAACCGCTCGCGATCCCGGCCATGGCGGCGTGCGGCAGGACCTTTCGCATGACGCTGCGCGGTGTGGCCGTCGCGGCGGGTTCACCGGACGCCCCGTCCACGAGTCCGCCGAGGACGCCGCCCACTATCCCGCCCATGCAGCCGAGCACGAGTCCGACCAGCGGCATGACCAGCGGGCCCGGGACTTTGCCCATGCCGAGAAAGCCCAGCTTCAGTGTCACCATGCTGTCGAGAGGGCCATTCCCTATCGCCAGAGCCCGGCGGCCTGGCCGGCCGGTTCGGCAAGGCGCTGCCGCAGCAGATGCAGTCCGCGCTCGGCGACGCGGCGGCCGCCCTGGCGCTGCCGGGCTCCGTGGCCACCGCGATCGGGCAGGTGACCGGTGCGCTGGTGCGGGCCTTGCGCGAGCGCCGCCAGACCGTACGGGCGCTGGCCGGCTGCGCGCGCCTGGCCGACCTGCTGGAGACGGAGCCGGACCTGGAGGCGCTGTCGCACTACCCGCACTTGCTGACCTACGAGTTCGCCCGGCTGCCCGTGGACAAGGCCGTGGTCCCGGTCGTGCTGCTGGACACCTTCGAGGACACCGGGGACCGTACGCACCGGGACCTGGAGCGGCTGATCCAACGGGTGGTGTGGCTGATGCCCAACGCCTTCTTCGTGATCGCCGGGCTCAGCCGGCTGCAGTGGGCCGATGCGGCCCTGGAGGGCCAGCTCGACTGGACCGGCCCGCAGGCGTGGCCCGGCCTGGACGCCCCGGCCGTCCCGCATGCCCGCACCGCTCCCGGTGGCGTCGGCCGTACTGCGCGGCAGTTGCTGATCGGCGACTTCTCGCCCGAGGACTGCGACGACTACCTCGCCCGCCGCCTCACCCGCGACAACGAGCCGCTGATCGGCGCCGGACTGCGGCAGGTCAGCACCCGCCGCTCCCACGGCCTGCCCCTGTACCTGGACCTCGCGGGGCTGCGGTTCCTGGAGTTCCGCCGCGGCGGCCGCACCCCTGAGCCGGCCGACTTCGAGTACGACTTCCCCGCCCTGATCGCCCGCACCATCCGCGACCTACTCCCCGACGAGCGCCACGTCCTGCGCTCGGTAGTGCCTTGTCCTCGCCGCCGGCCTTTCCGGCGATGCTCGCACGGCGTTGCTGGGGCTGATGGCCGGTCCGGACGCGGTGGTACGGAAGACCGTCTGCCGCGTGGTTGCCGAGGGCAGGGACCGCGATCCCGTGTTCGCGGGCGCCATGGCAGCTGTGCTGGACGACACGGATCGTCTGGTCCGGCTGACTGCCGTCTACGGACTTGCCCTCCACAACAACGAACGGTGCGTGGAAGCAGCACGCTTTCTCGGCCCGCCGCAGCGCGGTTCCCTGGAAGAGGAGGGCTACCTCGACGCGGTGTGGCGTGACGAATGGCGCCGCGACGGCCGCTGGACGTCCCCGCCTGTGCCTGTCAGCTGCTCCGGAGCCGGGAATACCGCACAGTTCGAATGACGCTCCCCGCCGGCTGGAGCCTCGCAGTGGACTGCGGCACGCCGCGAGGCATACGCCAACGACCTGGGCACCGACCGGTCGCTGGTGGCGGTCACTGCGAAGACCAACCGGTCCAAGGCCGGCCAGGGTCCGGCGAGCTGGCTGCCGCCGCTGGCCGATGCGCACTGTACGTACGCCGCCGACTGGGTCAGCACCAAACTCCGCTGGTCGCTGACCGTCGACCGCGCCGAGCGGGACGCCCTGCGCCGCCTGGCCGCGGGCTGCGGCCACACCCCCGTCGAAGACCAGCCCATCTAGGCCCCGCGCCCCGCCGCTACGGCAGCGGCGGGGCGCGGCCAGCGTCTGTCCGTACGCCGGCAGTGTGGGACTACGGCATGGCGAAGCCCCACCAACTTGGCGGGTTGGTGGGGCTTTTGCATCTGTCCTCGTCGCGGGACTTTCGTATCGCCTGCGCGGCGCGATGCCCGGTGACAAGCTCTGCGTTACTGCGGGACCTCTACGCTGGCCGGCCCTGTCGCCACGGGTGCGTGGGCTTCAGGACGCTACCGAATGAGATGACCTCTTCGGTCTGTCTACTGGATCCACCACCGCATGTACGGGTTGCCCGTGCCCCAGGGGCTCGTGTAGGCCTGGCCCTTGGCATTTGAATCCAGCGCCCTGCCATTGTAGACGCTTTTAATGATCCACGCCCCGTTGTAAGCACTTTCGGTCCACTTTTGGATATTATGGTCCGAGCATGGAGCAGTTATAACGCCATCACCGCTGTTGGCTTCGAGGCACCTGTTGGTCTGTACGTTCCTCAGCCGGAACTCATCTCTCGAAGCGTCGTAGAGGTAGCTCCACTGCTGGTAGGCGTTGTGCTTGTCCCAGGCGCAGTCTTTCGTGTAGACGTTGCCCTTGGCGTCGGAGTCCAGGCAAAGCCCCGTCTGCTCGTTCCTGAGCTGGTTTCCCACCGCCTGGATTCCGGCTTCGGCGGCGCTCGCGCTGCTGGGCATGCCGGCCAGCAGCATGGCGCTCGCTCCCAGGGCTGCTGCCAGTCCTGAAAGAACGGTTCGCTTGTTCATGACGTAACCTTTCGTGAATTCACTGAAGAACTGTTTCCGTATCGATTTTTTCGCCGGTCACCCGGCCGGGCGATCTAGGTGGGCGAGCTGAAATACGGGTGAGCTGTCTCCGGTACCGAGGTGGGTCCGTCCGAGCCGCTGCGGACCACATTCGGAATCGGCGCGGCTGATTTCCGGCAGTCCGGTCCGGCCGAGACCCGGACCGGTCACACGCCACCCCTTGGTCGGAACTCACCCCTGACGCCGACCGTGAGAATGGTGAGAGGCGGACCGAAGTTCCGGGGGGGAGCTCACGAACCGGGCTCAGACTGCGGAGACGTGCCTGGCAGGTGCATGGGCCTGCCTACCACTGCCACCACTGCATGTACAGGTTGCCCGTGCCATAGGGACTCGTGTAGAGCTGGCCCTCGTGATTTGAATCCAGCGCCCTGCCGTTGGCGGCGCTCTTGAGAATCAGCCTCTCGCCGTCGAGGTGCTCCCAGGTCCACTGATGGGACGACGGCGGATAATTCGAGCACTGCTCGGTACTGACAGCGTCGCCGCCGCCGACTCCCAGGCACCTGAGAGTTTTCTCGTTCCTCAGCACGTAGCCGTCAGACTTCCAGACCAGGCTCCACCTCTGGTACGGGTTGTCGTTTCCACAGGATTTCGTGTAGGCGTTGCCCTTGGCGTCGGAATCCAGGCAAAGCCCCGTCTGCACGTTCTTGAACTGGCGTCCCGCCGCCTGGGTTCCGGCTTCGGCGGCGCTCGCGCTGCTGGGCATGCCGGCCAGCAAAATGGCGCTCGCTCCCAGGGCTGCTACCAGCCCTGAAAGAACGGTTCGCTTGTTCATGAGGAAACCTTTCGTAAATTCACTGAAGAATTTTTTCCGTGCCGGTTTTTCCCGTCGGTGCCGACCGTGTGAGTGCATCGGGCAGCCGGCACCAGCCGCCTAAGCGTGTGGCACATCACGCCACTGCCACAGCGGGCGCCCCTCACCCTGTTGTGCGGACCTAACGGTTATCTAACGTCGATCCAACGTCGGCACCCAGGCGCCCCTCTCGCTCCGCCCGGCTGCACGGCCCACCGGCAGGTGAGTTTCCCGCGCGCTAAAACCGAAGACGGGCCCCGGGCCCACCCCCTCGGCGGAGAACAACCGCCGCAGACCCGGACCGAAAGGCACGCGATGTTCGCGCGGACCCTCCCCGGAGCTGGCCTCCCGCCTCCTGCGGATAGCCATCAGCGGAGTGGAACCACGGACGTAGTCCCGGCTTCGCTGGCACCTGCCCGTCATGGCGATGACGGCAAGCCGCCAGGTCCACAGCCGACCGACTTCGAGTTCCATGCCGTGTTCGGTCATCATCATGCCGATCGCCGCACCGAGCCCGAGCGGCTCGCGGCCGTCATCGGCGTACGGCGGTGCCGGTGCGCCGCTTCGGCTTCTTCGTCTGGGCGACGCTGTTCTTCTTCGCTGTTTCCCGGGCCGCGACCAGGGCCTGGCGGGCGAGGCCGACGCCGCTCAGCTCGCCGGTCATTCGCTCACCGCCCCGCCGGGGGCGCCGTCCAGCGGGCGCGCGGCGAGGCCGGGCGGCCGCTCCGTCCCCGACGCGGCCCCCCCGGGCCGGGCCGGCGGACCGCTCGTGCAGCTGCTCCAGCCGCGTCGCCAGCAGGTACTCGGCTACGCACTCCCTCGCCGTGCCGGCGGCCGTCGTCGCGGCGGCGACGGCGTCCGCGCGGTCGGGTTGTGCCGGAACCAGGGGCGCCCCTGCTCGGACCGGAACGCTCGCCGGGCCTCGGCTTCGGCCTCCTGCGTACGGCCCAGCACCGCCAGGGCGTCGGCCTGGTACTCGCCGACGGCCTGCTGCGCGGCCTGCAACGCGGTGAACGCGGACGCGTCCGCAGCAGCCTGCGGAATCGGCCTCCAGGGCGGCTACCCCGGTGATCGCCAGCAACTCCTGCCACGCGGTGACGCTGTCACCGATAGCCGTGCGGGCCCCGGCGACGCAGGCCGCGATGCTGCCCGCATCGCTCAGATCGGCGGACCCGGACGCCGCCAGAAGACCGGCCTCACCGATCAATGCCTCAGTCTGACGGCGGTGGTCGCACGCCTCGCACAGCCCGGCCGCCCGACCGCGCCCGCAGTCCTCGCACGCCAGCGCCTGGCGGACCACGTCGGCGGCCGCGGCCTGACACTCGCGGTCCGCCTGCTCGGCTGCTGCCACACGGACCGCATCGCACCGGGCCCGCTCCGCGCGGGCCTGCTCCGCGCGGGCCTGCTCCTGACGCCACGCGAGGCCCTCCGCCTAGATGGCCGCGTGCTCGCGCAGCCGCTGCTGCGAGGACGCGGCGGCGCTCGCCGTCAGTCAGGCCGGGCAGCTCCCGGTCGATGTCCGCGCCGATCCGGGCGCGGCGGGCCCGCCGCCTCAGCGCTGCCATGCAGGTTTCCGAGCCGCCCGCGGCGTACTCAAGGCGGCTCGCTCTCGTGTGCTCTTGCCTGCTCTTTCAGTCCTTCAGGAGGCCACGCTCACTGACGAGGTAACCCGCGTGCATGCGGGTCTTCGCGCCCAGCCGCCGCATGATGACTTCTATGTGGCGCTGGCAGGACCGCAGGGACATGTTCAGTCGTCGCGCGATCACCCGGTCCTCGACACCTTGCACCATGAGACGCAAGATGGTGCGCTTGGTGCTTTCGGAAATCTCGTCCACCACCTGGCGCTCGCAGGAGGTGCTGAAGGTGATGCCCCGGGTCCACGCCCGCTCGAAGGCGGCGACCGCGAAAGAAACCACGGCGGAGTCCCTCACCAGCACGATCCCGTCTGAACGCGTGTGATCGGGAAACACCGCCACTTGCCCGTCGAAAACGATCAGTGGCATGAAGCTGTCACTCCGGGTGCGGTACGACGTGTTGCGCTGCGCCTGGTCCTGCATGCGCTCGGTGAGGTCCCGCCGGAAGCGCGCCGTGTGCGGGAACAGGGTGCGGACCACGACATCCGCACTGAGCACGGACTTGCCGCCTGAATGGAAATATGGCATGGCCGCGACAGCGGCGGACACGTCCGGCTCGGAGAGCAGGATCTCCGAGCGGCAAGATGCGGCCAACTGCAAGGTCAGCTCGGCTGCTTGGGACGGCGAGGTGATGACCTCCACGGTTGCGGGTCCCGCGCAGCACGCGGTTCTTTCCCGGTAGACGCTCGTGAGCTCGTGGAGCACCGCACTGATGCGGTCGACCTCGTGGTGCCGGCGCTCGATATCGCGCCGCAGCGGTCCGACGAGTTCGACTCGCGCCGTCTCAGGTGACACTGCGCAGTAGTGCGCGGGCGACGTGGAGTCGGCACGAACCAGATGCAGCCGAAGCAACCTGACAATCGACGTCTCAATCTCCTGCTGCTGCCGTCCGGTCCCTGATGCGATTTCCCTGATGGAGCATTGAGCGACCCCGGCCATCCAGCTATAGATCTCGCGGTCCTCACTGCGGAGAAGAGCCGTCTCGGGCTCCGTGGACCGCGATCTGAGTGAACCCTCGTCATGTATGACGCGCGACGCAGTAGGCACGGTGGAATCCCTCATTCTACCGCCGGGCGGAAATACGACCACCTGGCTGGCGTTCTCTTGACGGGCCGGAAGCTTAACCTATCCGTGTCACCGGAACCGGGATACGCCTCGCCCCGGCACCTATGCCTCCTCATGACCGCAGCGTGCCCGGTAGCCGCCCTTACCTTCGATGCCGCGGCGCGTGGCTCGCTCACCTCCGGCGGACGTGCAAAACCTTCGCACCAAGAAATGGAACTGTCACACTCGTGCAACGCGTAACTCTTTGTGTCGACGACTTGGCGCGCACCAGAATCATCGGCACACTTGGCCGACACGTCGAGGCGATATTCGCAGTGGATGCCCTGCGTAACACGAAGAGCGACTTCCTGCGGGCTTGGCGCCGCGAAGTGCTCGTGAAACTAGCGCAACCAGGAAAGGAGATTGCACAGGCCCGGCGGCTGGCACGAGTGAGTGGCGGCTCCCGGGAGGTCCTGTCCGCCTGGTCGAGCGTCGCAACGGCGCCGGGTACGGCCCACTCCGGCACCCCGGGTCTGCAGAGAGCACATTTAACAGCAGCCATTGAAGAGATGTGCCAGGTGGCCGTGCGGCCCCACTGGAGGCGCGTTCATGCCCACCTCGCCTCGGCCCAGGACTTCCGCCGGGACGCCATGTGCCGTGACGGAATCGAGGCCCTGCTGAACGGCCTGGGCCCGGACATACGTTGGAACGCGCCCGTGCTGGAAATCCACTCCGCGGGCATGAAACATGTGAAGCCGAACGGGCGTGGACTGCTGCTGTCCCCCTCGCTCTTCCTTCAGGGGGGCGCCGCGGTGCTTCCGTCGCTCCCGGGCCGGGCGGGGAGCAGCCCGGTCTTGATCTTCCCTGACCGCCCAAGTGGCCATCACTGCTCACTTCTGGACGAAGGGCGCTCATCCTTGGCCGCCACAAGCCGCCTGCCGCAAGAGAGCCTGGCGGCCCTGCTGGGCAGGACTCGGGCCGCCATTCTTCATGCATTGCGTGACGGCTGCACCAACAGTGAACTCGCCGAGAAACTGGGGTCACCCCGGGTGCGGTGAGCCAGCACACCGGCACGCTGCGAGCTGCCGGACTGATCTCGACCCGCCGCAGCGGCGGCGGTCGTGTCGTGCACACCGTCACCACGCTCGGTCGCCACCTTCTGCACGCCGGTCCGGAGCCTGCCGAACTGTGTGATGTCACGTGACAGACGGCTCGTCGACCGATTCTCCCATGACACCCGTCTGGTTCCGCCAACGGATTCCTGCACTTTCCTTGCGCCTGCCTGCGCCGTCAGCCGCTGTGCGCCTCCTATTTAGCTGACACTAAAAAGGTTGCACGTTGTACGATTTTCTCGGATCGTGATCTTCATCAACACGAGGCGGAAAAGCTGGCCTTTCCTTGATGTCCGGCACGCCGCTTGGCGGTTTCCCTGCGCATAGGGGCGATGGAGGAACGAAGTGGACCCAAATTATGGGGTGTATACCGTCGCAGATTCCCCTTGGTATGAGCCGCTGGAACGCTGTGACGATGTCGCCTCGCGGTTCTCTTTGGCCGGGCGCGAATTGCCTGACGGGTGGAAACGGAGCCAGCATGGCGTCTGGGAAGTTCTCACCCCCACCGGGGGGCCGCAGATGCCAGGTCAAGGCTGGAAGATTCACGTCACTGCGACGCCCGATACTGCCGAGGAAACCGTCGAGCGGACCTGGGCGGTGTGCCGGCGGCTGAACCTTTCCTGGAAGTTCCTGCGAAGCCGCCGCGTCACTCACGTGCTCAACAGCAAGTACGCCAGCCGCGCCGCCAGCGGCAAGGTCGTCACCGTCTATCCGCGTAACTCGGAAGAATTGCGCATAGCCCTTACTGAACTTGATACGGTACTTGGCGGCCGCCCAGGTCCGTACATCCTCTCCGACCACCGGTGGAACACGGGGCCGGTGTCGGTCCGGTACGGGGCGTTCACGCTCATGTGGTGTGAACTGCCCGACGGCGCCCGGGTGCCGGCACTGCGCGATCCGCAGGGCAACGCCGTCCCCGACCGGCGTCGGCCGGTCTTCACCGTTCCCGAGTGGATCGACATCCCGGATTTCCTCGCCGCCAGCCTTGCTGCGGCGCCCGGGGGCGCTGACGACACGCTCAACGGGTACAAGGTGCTCAAGGCCCTGCACTTCTCCAACGGCGGTGGCGTGTACCTGGCCGAGGCCCCCGACGGCACCCAGGTCGTCTTGAAGGAGGCGCGGCCGCATGCGGGCCTGGACGCCTCCGGCGCCGACGCGGTGGAACGGCTGAGCAACGAATGGTCGGCCCTGGAAGCCGTCGGCCACCTGCCGTTCGTCCCGCGTCCCATCGAGTACTTCACCGTGTGGGAGCACCACTACCTGGCCATGGAGCGTATCCGGGGAGAATCGCTCAGCACGTGGATGGGCCGCGACTACCCACTCACCCGGCACGACCCCGATGAGGGGATACGCGCCGCCTACACCACGCTGGTCCTCGACTACTTGGGCCAGGTGGAGGCCGCCGTCGAGTCCCTGCACAAGGCGGGGCTGGCCTTCGGCGACCTCCATCCGCACAACATCCTCATCCGTGACAACGGCACCATCGCCCTGGTGGACTTCGAGATCGCCACGGCTGTCGACACCGAACGCACCGCCGTGCTCGGCGCCCCCGGCTTCATGGATCTGTCACTCACCAGCGCCCGCGACTGTGACCTCTACGCCCTGGGCTGCTGCCAGCTTTCCGCAGTCATGCCGCTCACCGGCCTGGTACAGCGCACTCCAGCGGTCGTCGGCCACCTGATCGAGATGGCCACCACCGCCTTCCCGACACTGCCGGCCACATACGTCGAGCGGACGGCGGAACGCCTGGCCCTGTCCCCAACCGTGCGCCCCCACCTTCCCAGCCACCGGATCGGCGCGGTGCCCGCGCTCGCCCCACCGCGCGCCCCCTCTCTGCTGCGCGGCATCGACCGAGCCGCTGACACCACCCGCACCGATCGTCTCTTCCCCGGCGATATCGCCGGGCACCGGGACGGCGCACAGCTCGGCCTCGCCCACGGCACCCCCGGTGTCCTCCTCGCCCAGCTGAGCACCGGCTCCTGCGTAGACCCCGAGCACCTCGCGTGTCTGGAACGCGCGGCCCGGCGGGCCCCGGCCGGCACCCCGCTCGGCCTGTACGACGGTCTGGCCGGCACGGCATGGCTGCTGCACCTGCTCGGCAGCCCACTGGGCGAAAAGCTGATCGACCGCATCCTCTCCAGCCAGCTACCCACCTCGCCGGGACTGTTCAGCGGACTGACCGGCATCGCCCACCTTCTGTTGGACGTCGGCTTGTCGGACGCCGGCGTGCGCGGCGAAGCACTCAAACTGGCAGCGGCCGTTCGGGACCGCATCGGCGAGGACGGCCTGCTGGACCGCCCCGGCCTGATGTACGGCTGGTCGGGACCAGCCGTACTGCTCGCCCGCTGCGCCCGGCTGACCGGCGACGAAGAGTGGGCCGAGGCCGCCGCGGCTGCTGTCCGCGCCGACCTCAAGCATGCGCGGGAGCTGGACGGAACCCTCCAGATGAGCAGTTCCCGGCGACTGCTGCCCTACCTCGCCGAGGGCTCGGCCGGAGTCGCCCTGGCAGCCATCGCACTGCCCGGCACGCAAGCCGCCGAGGTGGCCGTCGACGCCATTGTTACGGGAGCAGCACGCGCCGCAGCGGTCCACACCGTGGTCCAGGGCGGCCTGTTCAACGGCCGGGCCGGTCTTGCCTACTTCCTGTCCCACGCCGCTGCTCATGTACCGCAAGCGCGCAGGTGGGCCGAGCGCCAGCTATGCCTGCTGTCCCTGCATGTGGCTGACCACGACGGCGGCCAGGTCCTCTACGGTGACCAGCTGCTGCGCCTGTCCACCGACCTGGCCACCGGCGCCGCCGGCGCCCTGCTGGCGATGCAAGCAGCCAAGACTTCCGGCGCGCCCCTGCTTCCTGGTGCTCACCCGACCAGGGTTGATCACCGGCCGCAGCGGACCGCCGGATCCTGTGCGTCCGCACGCGGAGAGGAGGTGACTGATCATGACGAACGTTCTCGCACTGCAGGAACTCGCCGAGGAGACCCGCCTGGAGGGGATGAGCACCCTCAGCGTCTGGGGCTGTGACACCTGATCGTCTGCCGAAGGATACGCCTATGCCTGACAGGAGGTGACTGATCATGATGAACGTTCTCGCACTGCAGGAACTCGCCGAGGAGATCCGCCTCGAGGGATGGAGCACCCTCAGCGCCGTCAACTGTGACACCTGATAGCTCTCAGTCATGTGAGAGAAGGGTGCGGGGAGGCCATGTCGAGTGCTGCCTCCCCGCACCATCTCCAGCGGACCGCTCTATGAAGGACAGCAACCGTGTCTGCCATGTCCCCCACCTCGCCCCCTCTGGCCGCCCCGCGCATCTCCCCCACCCGTCTCCTCTGGTCGGAAGTACGCGCGTATCCCGGGCGGGTGATCGGTGCTGCGGCAGCGTGCTGCGCCACGGCGGCGGGTGTCGGGGCATGCCTGTTGCTGCTGCTGGGCGCGGGCCTTGACAATCACCCGGCGGACTCGCCCGAAGCGGCTGCCGCCCAAGGCGCTCAGCAGATCATGGGACTGCTGATGTCCATGCTGCTGCTGTGTGCAGTCCTGGTCACCGGCTCCACCCTCTCACTGTGGACGGGACAGCGGCTACGGCAGTTCGCCGTCCTCCGGGCCCTGGGGACCACCGCCGCCCGGCTGCGGCTGATGGTGGCCGCGGACGTGGCACGCCTGGCCCTGGTCTCGGCGGCCGCCGGTGCCGCGACCGGAGCCCTGCCGCTGGCAGCGCTCGGCCGTCGCCTGCTCATCGAGCAGCAACTGTGGCCCGCCGGCACCTCGCTGCCGCCGCCCGCCCAGACATGGGGCGCCTGCGCCGCCGTGTGCCTGGGAACCGGCGCCATCGGCGTACTCGCCGCGCTGCTGAGCGTGCGGGCCGCCGGACGGGTCAACGCAATCGACCTCCTGAAGGACCACGAGAGCGCGCCCGGACTCCAGCGCAGCCGCGCCCGGCTGATCACCGGTCTGTCCGTAGCGTTGCTGTTCTGTGCGCCCTTGCTGCCCTACATGGCCCTCGCCCCGCTTTCGACAAGGGAACGCGCCGCTGCCCCCACAGTGCTGGCCGTGCTCGTCATCCCCACTCTGGCCGTGCTGGCCCCGTGGATCATCCCGCCGCTGACCCGACCGCTGTGCGCGGTCCTGCGCGTGCTGGACCGGCGCGTGGGCGCCCTCGCTGCCGCCGGGCTGCGGGCCACGCCCGCCCGCACCGCGGCCCTGGCCGTTCCCGTCCTGCTGGCCGTGGGGATCACCGCCTGCCTGCTCGGCGCCGGCGCCACCATGGGTCGCGCGACCCAGCAGGAGGTCACATCGGCGCTCCGGGCCGACGCGGTGATCAGCGCGGAACCGGGAGTCCGGCTCCCGGCCAGTCCCGGCCCGCTCCCCGGAGCCACCGCCACCCCCGTGGTGGCCACCCAGGTCACCGTGCCCGGCCGCAAACGCCGCTCAGCGCCCAAGCCCATCCGTGCCTGGGGCGTGGACGGACGCGTGCTGACACGCGTGCTGGACCTTTCCGCGCGCGAGGGGGACCTCACGAAGGTCGCCGAGGGCACCTTCGCCGCAGGCGCCACCTTCGCCGACGAGGCGAAGTGGAAGATCGGCCAGTCTGTCGACCTGACGCTGGCGGACGGGACGACACAGCGATCCACCCTCGTCGCGACCTACACGCGCGACCTGGCGTTTCCCCGCATGATTCTCCCGCGCGCCACCGCCCTCGCCCACACCGCCTCCCCCGCCGCCGACCGTATCTTTTTGACGGGGCCGAGCAGCGCCTGGCCCGCGGCGAAGGGCCAGACCGTCGCCTCACGCGAGGACTATGCGCGGACCTTCACCCGCAACCCCGGCGACGACCTGGCCACCCGCCTGATCGTGGCGGTGGTCGCGGCGTACGCACTGCTGGCGGCGGCCAACACCAGTTCGCTGGCGCAGCGTGACCGGGTGGCGCAGCGCGCCCACCTGCGGGCCCTGGGCCTCAGCCGGCTCCAGATGGTGCGCTGTGTGCTGTATGAGGCCCTGGGCGGAGGGGCGGTCGGGGCGGTGCTCTCCGGCCTGGTAGCCGTGGTGTGCCTGGTGCCGCTGTCGGTGGCCCTCGGCCTCGGTCCGCTGCCGGCGGTCGACGTGCCGTGGACCGCGGGTGTGCTGGCGCTGGCCGCTGTGGCGCTCGGTGTCCCCGCCCTCATGACGGCCCATCCTCTGCTGGCCGTCCAGCGACAGTTCGCCCGGAGAGGGCAGTGACCGCAGTGCTGTCGATACCGGCACTGGGCAGACCGTTCTGGCTGTTGTTCGGCGGGGAGGCCGCGTCAGCGTTCGGAACAAGCGCCTCGGTCATCGCGCTGCCGGTGGTCGCGATGCAGGCCTCCGGGGATGTCCGGCAAGCCGGGCTGGCAAGCACAGCGTTGTCCGCAGGTATTCTCCTGGCCCGCCTGCCTGCCGGAGTGTTCGCGGATCGTTTCGACCGCCGGACGCTGCTGCTCTGCGGCAACCTGCTCGGCGCAGCGATCCTGGGGATTCTGGCGCTACTTCAGTCGAGCAGCGCCCTTGACCTGCCTGTGCTGACGTCTGCCGCGCTCCTTTTGGGCATGGCGGGCAGTACCTTGACGCCGGCCGAGAATGTCGCCGTCCGCAATCTCGTGCACCCCGACCTTCTTCCGAGGGCGTTGTCGTTGATGCAGGCACGCACGGCGGTGTCCCTGATCGCCGGGCCAGTGGCCGGCGGCGCGCTGCTCACAGCGGAACCGGCGTGGGTCTTCACCTTCGATGCCGTCACCTATCTCCTCGCGACAGCCTGTATGGCGGCCCTGCCGTCGGGGGCGGGGCCTGTCGGCCCTGGGCAACCCACGCTGAAAGCCGCCTGTGAAGGCGTCCGTTTCCTGTGGCGCTCGCCGTTTCTGCGCTATGCGGCGATCAATGCCGCCGTTCTCAACCTGATCTTCAACGGCCTTCTGATCGTCATCGTCACCTCGGCCGACGGGGAGAGGGCCGGCCTGAGCATCGGTGTGCAGACCGCGGCGATCGGGGCCGGGGTTCTGGTGGGCTCCCTGATCGCCCCGGCGGTAGCGCGTCGTTGGCCGGCGGCGCGAGGGATCGCGCTGTCCACCGGCGCGATCGCCGTGGCACTGACGGGCTTCGCGCTCGTCCACGGCAGTGGGGCTGCGGCGTTCCTGCTCGCTGTCGCCTCCGTGTTCGGACCAATGGTCACCGTCTTGCTGACCACCGCGCAGATGCGGGTGACCCCATCCGGGCTTCAGGGCCGAGTGCACAGCGGGATCGGCTTCCTTGCCCAGGCCGCCTCGCCGCTGGCTCCCACGCTCGTTGCCGTGTCCACCCACGCCTTCGGCCTCTTTCCTACCGTACTGGGGGCAGCACTGCTGGTGGTCCTCCTCGCCCTCGTCGGCAACGTCGTCACTGCCCGCCACCTCCGCGCCACACCCCCGGCCACGGCCACGACCGGATGCCCGCCGGAGGCGGCGATCACAAACCGACGGCCAGAAGCCGGAACCTAGGAATGAGGATCAGCACATGCGATCGGCACACCCCCCGCTGAGCCGCCCGGGCCCCCACCCGGCAGCCGTTGCCCGTGACCTGACCAAGGTTTACGACATCGAGGGCCGTCGGGTCACAGCACTGGACCGGGTGTCCCTGGACATCCGCCGAGGACACTTCACCGCCATCATGGGCCCCTCCGGCTCCGGCAAATCCACCCTGATGCACTGCCTGGCCGGACTCGATTCCCCGTCCTCCGGCGCGGCCTGGATCGGCACAGTGAATCTCACCGAACTGTCCGACCGGAAGCTGCCCCTGATGCGCCGGGACCGGATCGGTTTCATCTTCCAGGCGTTCCACCTGCTGCCGGCCCTGACCGTCATGGAGAACATCACCCTGCCGATGGCTCTCGCCGGTAAGCGCCCGGACCCGCAATGGCTCACCGAAGTGATCACCGCGTTGGGCTTGCGCGACCGGCTGACCCACCGGCCGCCGCAACTGTCCGGCGGCCAGCAGCAACGAGTGGCCTGTGCCCGCGCGCTGCTGAACCAGCCGGAAATCATTTTCGCGGACGAACCCACCGGAAATCTCGATTCCCGGGCGGCGGCAGAGGTACTGCGGCTGCTTCAGCATGCGGTCCACCAGCTCGACCAGACCATCGTCATGGTCACACATGACCCGGTGGCCGCCTCGTGCACCGACCACGCGGTATTTCTCGCCGACGGCACGGTTGTCGACGAGCTGCAGCAGCCGACAAGAGACCAGGTGCTCGACCGTATGCGGCTGTTCGACGCCACGGACAGCGACTGAAGTGGGCACGAGCACGGTGCAGCGTGACGTCTCGGCCGCCGCCCGGCCGCGAACTCATCTCGATGCATCGCGGCTGGCTGGTCCCGCGGGGCCCCAGCCCGGATCACCTATAACACGGGACGTCTCGCATCGCGAGACAAGAATCGGCCGATCTCGTTCCCGAAAGGAGATCCAATGGAACTCAGGCGGGTCGGGTCTGCGGCGGCCATGTGCAGGCGAGGCTTTGGCCAATCCGCTTTATGGCCCTACGCCTTTGGCGGCGAATCCTGACCCGGAAAGAAACTGTGTGAAAGCATTGCGCACCCAGGAAGTAGTGCTGTCACCCTCCGGAATATCCTTCGCTCTGTGTTCTCATTCTCACTCAGTTTTGCGGAAGTTGTTGCCGCACCTGATTCCCTGCCCGCTACGGGGGCAGATGCGCATATACCCGACAACCTGCTCAAGGAGGGCGTCATGAGCGCAACCGAGAAGGTCAAGGCCAAAGTCGAGCAGCTCGCAGGCACCGTCAAGAAGGAGACCGGCCGCGCAGTGGGAAACGATCAGACGGCAGCCGAGGGTACGGCCGACAAGGTAAAGGGAAATCTCCGGGAGGCCAAGGAAAAGGTCAGGGGCGCCTTCCGGGACTGAGTTTCCGGACGGCATGACACCGCCGGGGCAACAGCCCTGCCGAGGCTGCTGCCCCGGCCTCATGTGATCCTGCATTCTTCAGAGCTTCGCTGCATACGCCCGGACAAGCGGCCCACCTTGCCAGCCCCTGCGATCTGCTTGCTTGTTCGGAATACACGGATCGGAGCGCAGGAAGTCCGAGCAGAATCCCAGTTCCAAAGGTCATTGCGCGCCGTGACGGCGGGCAATGTGCAACAAACCCTGCTGAATGGATGGCCAGGAATACCGCAAAGGGAGATCTTGGCCGTCCAGAGCGCAATTTTCACGAGGAGACACGGGTGACCAATACTCTGAAGAAGAGGAGCTGGGTGACCGGCGCCGCGCGTGAGAAGCTCGCGGCAGTCCTGAAGAAGAAGTACGACTCCGGAGCAAGTATCCGGGCACTGGCCGAAGAAACCGGGCGCTCCTACGGGTTCGTGCACCGGGTGCTCAGCGAATCCGGAGTGGCCCTGCGTGGTCGTGGCGGAGACACCAGAAGCAAGAAGGTCACCTCAGCCTGAGCGACGGTGCCACTCGCCTTGACCCTGGGGCCCGCCAAAGCAGTGGGGTGTGGATCTTTGAAGGACGGTCGGCATCAAGCGGTGAGGCTGTAGTCCTGCTGGTCAGGGCTGGTGCACAGGCGTTGGTGTTCGCGGGCCGCGTGGAAGACCCAGTAGTCCTCGGAGCCGGTGTTCGTGATCAACCAGCGCCGTCCCCGCTCGGTCTGGTACGCCCGGCGGGCCTCCGCTTCAGCTTCCTCGGCCCGCCCCGGCCGCCCCAGCACGCTGCTGCGGTACTCCGGCAGCGCCGCCTCCACCGCCTGGAGCGCTGCGAAGGCGAGCACGGATGTCGCACCGGCCGGGTCCGCGTCCAGCCCGCCCGGCTCCACCATCGCCATGAACTCGCCCCGAGCCTTCGCGATGCCGGCCGCCTGCGGCACCCGGACGTGGTCGGTGACGGCGGCGGCGCCGACCGCGTCGTCCGGGTCGGCCGCCCAGGTCACGGCGACCAGTCGCCGGGCCGGTGGTCAGAGGCGCCAGGTGCGGATGCGAGCGGCCGCGTCGTAGCCGTCGGCACGGCCGGCCTCGATGTCCCGGGCGAGGTCGATCAGCGCGCCGTACGGCGCATCAATGCCTTCGCCCGCGGCGTCCATGTACGCCATGGCGACCGCGGCCCCGTACAGCGCGTTGCGGGCCGGCAGGGGGCGCAGCCGGATGATGGCGTGCATGAGGGTGGCCGCGCGCCAGGCGTTGTCGGCGACGGCACCGATCCGCGGGGTGTTGACGCGGTGGCGGGCGACCGCGGCCACCAAGGCGGAGAAGTCGTGGACCGCGGGGTGCTTGGGCAGCACCTCCGCCTGCCGCTCCAGCAGCCAGCGGATGTCGATGTGCAGTTCCACCTCAGCGCGCCCGCCCCGGAACACTGGTGGCATCCAGGCAGGCGGGAGCCTCGCTGGGAAACGCGGCATCGAACGCGCCGGCGGCCCGGGCGACGAACTGCCGGAAGACCTGCGCGGCGTCACCCAGGCGAGGGTCACGGACCACGTCGCGCACAGCTTCGGCAGTCGGCGCGGTCACCGTGATGCCCGAGGCGTCGGCCCGCTCCCACGACTGGACCTGAAGCCTCTCGGGCCACTGACAGATGCTGGTTTCGCCACGCCCCGGCGCCTGGCTTGCGCGTGCGAACAACACGAAAGCCAGGAACGCTCGTTCTTCCGCCGACGGGCGGCCGTTGTCCCCGAAGATGGGGCCCGCCCGGAGGCACGACGCAAGCAACGCTGGGGGTACGCAGATGGCGGTGGAGACCGGCACGCGGCAGGAGGAGCGTGTGGCAGGGCGGGTGTGGACGGTGCGCCTGGCCCCCTACGGCCGCCCCTCGGCCGGTGCGGCGCGGCTCTCCTGCTCCCGCCCGGCCTGCCCCGACCAGCGCTATCCCGACGGCGCGGCGGCCGGGCGCAAGGCCGCGGTCGCACACGTCAACGCACACCTGGCCCACATCCGGACGACCGGCGGGCCCCGCAGTGAGGCGTGGTGTGCCTGCCGCGCCGCCGACTGCGCCTGGCACACCTCCGATCCCGATGCCGGGCGCCGCGGCGGGCCGCGGCCGCCGGCGCAGCCGGCGCGGTGCGGCGGCCCGGTGGTCCTGGCGGTGTATGCCGACCGGGCCGAGCGGCTGTGGCGGATCGCCGAGATGTGCGCGCGCTGCGCGGCCGCCACGTCCGGCTGTCGCGTCCTGGATACCGCCTCACCCCCCGCCCGCACCGCCCCGGCCGGAACGGGCCAGGCGGCGGCTGAGACAGCCGCACATCAGGAACTTGCTGGCCAAACGGCAGGCGAGGGGCGAGCGCGGTGTTCTCCGACCGCAGCCCCTCCCCCGTGGCCGAGGCTCCGTCTTCCCCGGCCGCCACCACGTCGGCGTCGGCCCCCCGGGCACGCGCCGCCGCACCGCGGACCAAGCGGTGGGGGAAGATCGCGCAGCGGACCGTGCCGCACGACCTGGAACTCAAGGTCCTGCGCACCGAGCTCATCGAGCTCGGAGACGCCTTCCGCGCCTACCAGCAGCGCGCCCAACCCGACCTCGTACTCCCCGAGCTCCACGAACGGAAGGCCCGCGCCTTCGCGCTGTGGGCCGACGTCAACGGCGACCGGGGTCTGCGCCGCGAGGCCCAGCGCGCCGAGCAGGCCGCGCAGACCACCCGCGAGATGCACCAGAACCGCGGCGGCAGCCCGGCAGACGGCAGGCCGGTGGTGGAGCGGCTGCTGACCCGCACAGGCCGCGCACGCCCGCACCGTGCTGGACTACACCGCCGCCCATGCCCCGTTCCCGCAGGCCGAGGTGCGCCTGGCGGTGCTCATGCTCGCCCTGCAAGCCGCGCGGGACGGCGCCGGCAACGTCACCGGCCAGGATCTGACCGGCTGGCTTCAGGGCGAGGCCGAGCCGGTGCTTGAGCAGTTGGTCGACGCCGGCTGGCTGCGCCTGCCGGGCACCATCGCCGAGGCCCTGGCCTCCCGGCCCGAGACCCCCACCGCCTTCACCATTCCCACGCTGCTGCCCGAACAGCCCCGCCCGTTCCCCTTCCGCAAGACCACCTGCTCCCGGATCTCCGGCTGGGCCCAGAAGGCGCTGGGCGACCGCAAGCTCCGCAAGAAGAAACTGGGCGCCACCACCCGGCTCCTGGCCCTGTACACCGCCGCCCACACCCGCCCCGACGGCCACCTCGGACCCGCCAAGGACGACGGCCTGGACCTGGCCCGGACCACCGCCTTCTGCTCCCTGTCCCCTGGCCAGGTCGCCGAACACGCCGAACTGCTGATCACCGCCGACTGGCTCAGCGAGGCCGGTGTCGTCGAAGGGCACGTCAACCGCATCAAGGTGCTCACGCGCCAGATGTTCGGCCGAGCCGGATTCAGCCTGCTACGCAAGCGCGTATTGCTGGCCACCTGATCAACTGCCTGGCTCTCGATGATGGGAATTCCTTCACGGACCGATGACGAGGGGCGAGGCACAGCATGGACGCAGCAGTAGCGATCAGCCTCATTCGCATGGCCGGTGCAGACCTGTCGATGGCGCCCTGGCAGCGTCCCTCGGACGCCTGTCTGGTCCAGCTGGGCCTGGACGCCCTGATGGCCGGCGTTGAGGCTCCCTCGCTTCCGCTGCTCGCTGGGCTCGCCCGCGGTGAGTACTCCCAGGCCCGCGAGCTGTTCGGCCTTGTGCTGGATGACTTGGGTCTACTGCCGCTGACCTCGGAAGATCTGGCCACGGCGCGATGGACCGCGGCCCGTTGGTGGGCGGCCCAGATCGTGGCGTGCCAGCTCGACCCCCTACGCGGAGCCAAGCTGATCTATGAGGAAGCTGCAGCCGAACTCGACTACCCCGACACGCTGCAACCCATCGTTGACCTGGCGAGAAGAATCGACCTGCTGAACGACCAGCCTCGGCGACAGCAGCACATCGACGAGGTCACCTCCGCAGCGCAAGTCTTTCTCGCCACAGACGCACCCCTAAACACGGGCGTTTGACCGGCGTCGCGTGACCCACCGTGACCAGTTCACGGAAAATGAGCCAGAACCCCCTGGTGCGCAGTGAGCGCACGGCGGTAACCGGCTGAGGTGTTCTCCGGGGTCCGTGCTGGAGCGGCGGGCACCGTGGCGGGCGGCGGGTCGGTCTCACACCTGACGGCCTCATCGCTCACCACATCTCCACCCGCCCAGCACGCGCCACTTCTCTCATTGCTCTCGCCCAAGATCTGCCTCCCGCCGTTCTGGGCCCGATGCCCGGACTCCATCCCGTCACCGCAGCCCAGTGGCGCCGCCGCGCCGCCACCGACTGGACCGCCTACCTCCAAGCACGCCAGCGTGCCCTTAAGCCCGCACCCTACGGCCAGCGACCGACAGGCACGGATTGCTCACAGCGAAGAGGCGACGTGGTTTCTCACGTAGCGATGTCGGCTGCGAGTCGGTCAGCAGCGCTGCGGGGCTCCCGGCCGAGGAGTTGGCCCAGCAAGGGGTCGGCTTCCGCGAAGTAGCCGGCGCGGCCGGCCTGGTACCAGGTGAGCATGAACCGGGCCGCTTGCTCTGGGACACCGGACATGAGCTGCTCGGCGACCCACTGTTCGTCGTCCAGGACGGTGCGCTTGACGGTGCGGCCGGTGAGATCAGAGGCGATCGTGGCGAGATCGTCGAAGGTGACGGCGGTGGGCGCGGTGAGGTTGACGGGGCCGTCGAAGGAGCTGTCATCGGCGAGGATGACCGCGACGGCCTCGGCCACGTCACCGCGGTCGGTGTACGGGACCGGGCCGTCCGCCGGCTGGGCGATCTCGCCGGTGCGTTGCCACGGGCCAAGCACCTGGTCGAGCGGGCCGTAGGCGCCGTTGCGCAGTGCGGTCCAGGCAACGCCGCGGTCAGCGAGGAGGGTCTCGGTGGCGCGGTGGATGTCTGAGGCCGGGTACGGGTTGCCAGGGACGGCGCCGTGCTGGCTCGTGTAGAGGATTCGCCGGGCACCGGCCGCGACGGCGGCGTCGATGGCGTTGCGGTGCAGGTGGACCATGTCGGCGGTCGGATCGTTGCCGGACACCAGAAGCACCTGATCGGCGCCGGCGAAGGAGTCGCGCAGCGCGGCCGGTTCCTCGTACGAGCCCTGCCGTACGCGCACCCCCCGGTCGGCGAGGTGCTGCGCCTTGGCCACCTCGCGGACGCTGACGCCGATCTCGTCGGTGGGCATGCGCTTGAGGAGGTGCTCGACGGTGGCGCCGCCCAGCCCGCCGGTAGCGCCGGTGACAACGATCACGTTCCTGGCCTCTTCCTGATTACCCGCGGGGTCCGGCCCGGAGGACCGGAGAGCCTTAAGTTGACCATAGTGGTCAGTTTTCGTTACGATTGCACTGTAGGTAAACTGACCCCATGGGTCAAATTAAGTCGGCGGAAGCCGGTGCCTCCGGCGGTGCCGTACCTTCTGCATCCCGGCTACGCGCCGATGCCAGGCGCAACTCCGAGCAGATCCGCGCCGCCGCGATCGGCGCCTTCCAGGGGCGGGGCCTGACCGTGCCGCTGGAGGATGTCGCCAAAGCCGCAGGCGTCAGCAAGGCCACGATCTTCAACCGGTTCGGCGGGCGGATCGGCCTTATCGAGGCCGTCATCGAAGAAGTCGTCGCCACGGAACTGTTCGCCGTCATCGACCACGCCCGGACCATCGCCGACGCCGGCGAGCGAACCGCGTACTACCTCACCGCGCTCCGCGACCTGCAGTACCGCCAGCCCGCCGTCAACGACGTCCTGCTGCAGACCTATCCGCACTCACAGCAACTCATGGAGATCTGCCGAGCGGGAAGCGAGGCCAACACCGAAATCGTCGCGGCCGCGCGGGCCAACGGTGCGCTGCGGCCGGAGTTCACGGCGGGCGACCTCCACGCGCTCGTCGTCGACACCGCCCTCGCCCTCAAGCACGGACCACGGCCTCCCCGGGATGAGTACGACCGCCGCACCACGTACCTCTTGGATGGGATTCGCGGGCCCCGGCCCACGCCTGGCTGACCGATGGACTGGCTGGTCCGCGCCCACCGTTCCTCCCGCGCCGCGCCCTTCGTCCCCACCGGGCGCCCGGCCCGCGCCTGACACCGAGGTTCTGCGTGCGCGATCCTCTGGTGGTCGCCGAACTACCGTGAACACGGCCGAGTTGGGCTACGGCCTCCTCCCGCCCCTTGCCTTCGCGAGTTCACGGGAGATGGCGCGCTCGTCCTGTGCCCGCACCGTCTCTCGTCGAACGGCACGGCCGCGCCCTCACCGAGGACGATCCACTGGCCGGCATCCCGGCGCAGGGCGAGGGCATAGGTGCGACCGGTCTCCAGCCGGGGAGCATCCGGGGCCGTGCGCTTGGTCTCCAATCAAGCCCATAGCGATGCCCGTGTGTCGCGCGCGCCTGCCCTGACCGGCAGTGTGTGCCTACGGGCCAGTCAAGCGACCGGTTGCTCGCCGGCACGGCTCGGGCGGGGCGTCATCGCCGAGGCAGCGTCCACGCCGGGCAGCCCATGCTGGCGCTTCCCCGGATCAGTCGCGCGACCGGTCCGGGGAGGCCGGCGGCGCCGCCAGGGTCCATGACGCCAGCAGGCTCAGCGCCTGGGCGGATGCCGATTCGGGTTCGGTGGTGTAGAGGAACAGGGTGGTCTCACTGTCCCCGGGCAGTGCGAGAGTCTCGTACTCCACGGTGAGTTCGCCGACCAGGGGGTGCCGCAGCCGCTTGGAGCCGTGGGTGCGCTGGTGCACGCGGTGCTGCTGCCACCAGCGGTCGAATTCGCCGCTCAGCTCCCGCAGTTCGGCGACGAGCGCCTCCGTGGGCTGCCGCTCCGATGCGCGGACCGCGTCCAGGCGCAGATTCTCCACAGCGGCGCGGGCCTGCACTTCCCAGTCGACGAACAGGTCGCGCGCGTCGTGGTCGAGGAAGAGCCAGCGGGTGTAGTTGCGTTCGGCGGCCGGCATGGCGTCGAAGTCGGCGAACAGGGCTCTGGCCATCCGGTTCGCCCCCAGGACGGCGGATCGACGTCCCAGGATGAGGGCGGGAACGGCGCTGTCCAGGGAGTCGAGGAGCCGGTGGAGCCCGGGGCGCAGGCGCTGGACGCCGGGCGTACGCGCCGGAGGGCGGGTGGCGGTGATGCCGACGAGGTTCTTGAGGTGGGCAAGGCCCGCCTCGTCCAGTCTCAGGGCGTGACCGATGGCTTCGACGACGGCAGGGGACGGGTTGATGGGACGACCCTGCTCAAGACGGGCGTAGTAGTCGGCGGAGACCCCGGCGAGGAGGGCGACCTCCTCGCGCCGCAGTCCCGGTACGCGCCGGACCCGTCCGTCCGGCGGCAGCCCCGCCTGTTCGGGGTCGCACTGGGCACGGGAGCGCTTGAGGAAATCGGCGATTTCACGGTTGACGGAAGCCATAAGAACAAGTCTGTGGCACGAAAAGCGCCGGCGGCCGCCCAAGGTGGGTCTCTCAGTCCTAGTCAGCCGCGTCCTAGGGCGCGCAGGGCATGGCATGGCCCCGAAAGCCGCTCCCCCGCGGCTCAGGCTTGAGTCAGCGCCGGAACAGCAGCCCTGGTCCGGCTTCCCATCCAGCACGTACGAAAGAGGAACACTCATGCCTGCCACCACCACCCCCGCCACCTGGTTCATCACCGGCGCCTCCCGCGGGATCGGCCTTGAGCTGGTCCGGCAGTTGCTCGCCCAGGGCGACAACGTGGCGGCCACCACCCGCTCCACCGAGCGCCTGTCGGCCGCGCTGGGCAGCGCGGCCGACACCAGCCGGCTCCTCGCGCTGACCGTGGACCTGACAGACGAGGCGCAGGTCAAGGACGCCGTAGGCGAGGCCACCGAGCGGTTCGGCCGCCTGGATGTCGTCGTGAACAACGCGGGTTACGGCTACCTCGCGGCCGTCGAGGAGACCAGCGCCAAGGACGTGCGGGACATGCTCGACGTCCAGGTCGTGGGGGTGTGGAACGTGCTGCGCGCGGCGCTGCCGGTCCTGCGTGAGCAGCGCGCGGGCCGCGTCATCAACATCTCCTCGATCCTGGGGTTGACCACGATGCCCGGCTGGGCCCTGTACTGTGCGGGCAAGTTCGCACTCGAAGGACTGAGCGAGGCGCTCGCCGCCGAGGTCGCGGACTTCGGCATCAAGGTCACCGTCGTGGAGCCCGGCTACTTCCGTACCTCCTTCCTCACCCCGGACTCGCTGGCCCTGCCCGCCGAGGTCTCGGAGCACTACCCGGCCGTACGGGCCATGGTCGACGACCACCTCAAGCTCCAGGGACGTCAGCTCGGCGACCCGGTCAAGGGAGCCGCCGCCATCATCGAGCGCGCCGGTCTCGACGACAGCCCCCTGCGCCAGTTGCTGGGCTCCGACGCCCACGCCTACGCCACCGCGAAGGTCGACGCCCTGCGCGCCAACCTCGACGCCACTGCGGCCTCCGCCGCGACCACCGATTTCCCCGACGCCTGAGCACGCGCCGCGACCAGTCGATCGCTATAGCTACACGCGTTAGTTATAAGCTATAACTAACGCGTGTGGCGATAACGCCGGAGGTCCTCGTCACCTCACCTGAAGGGATTTCGACATGACCGCAACACTGCGCGCACTCCACACCGCACTGCGAGCCGGCCCCGCGGACACCTCCGTCACCTTGGAACCGACGCGCCGCGGGGATGCGGTCCGGCTGGTCGACCGTTCCGGTTCCGGTGAGCCGCTGGACGGCGTCAGCGGCTCACCGGGGACGCTGTGCCCGTACGGGGAGACGCGCGGGGAGGTCGTGCGGAGGACACTCCGTGGCGGGCGGCCAAGGCCACGGGCAAGATGCGTGCCGCGCTGGGTGACCTGGTCGGCCATCCGCTCCGGACCGTCACGACGGACGAGCCGCACCCCTTCGAACCGTTCGACGAGACGTTCATGAACTCCACTGCTTTCAGCGGAAGTTCGGCGTCGCACCCACCCCGATCGAGACCACCCTGAGCCAGGCCCTGGAGTGGTGCCGGGGCTTCCTCGCCGCCCGAGCGAAGGACTGAAATCCCTTCCGGCCCGGCCTCGCCTGCACAACTCGGCCTACACAACTCGACCTGCACCACCCGAAAGAAACTGCGGAAGGAACATTCCCATGATTCACCACTGCGTCCGCTTCACAATCAAGCCCGGCACGACACCGGAACAGCTCGAAGACGCCCTTGCCGGCCTGCGCCACCAGGGCGAGGTCATCCCCGCCGTGCAGTCCTTCCTCGTCGGCCGCGACCACGGCGGCGCGTACGAGTGGGGTGCCACCTTTCAAATAGCGGACCTGGAGGGGTACTGGGAATACCTCATCCACCCCGCCCACCGTCGCACCGACGAGATCGGGCTGCCTCTGGTCGACCAGTTCGCCTCGTTCGACATCACTGACGACCCCGACCCCGAGACGGGCAAGCGGATCGCCGCCCTCCACCAGCGCCGCTTCGACACCGACCCCGAGCTCACCGCTCTCGTCTCCAACATCAGCCAGTACGAAGGCAGCGCCGCCCCCGGCCCCCACGCGGCCTGACACTCAGCCGAGTGGCGGGGCCGGCGAAGCAGCGCCGCCGCCCCTCCGCTCGGCGTCTGTCGACCCGGTCCGACTCCCCTGCCGCCGCTTCCGGCGTTCGCACGGCCTCGGAGCGCTGTCGCCGACCAGGAGGGTGGGTGTGCTGAGCGCGCCATAGGCGAGCAGGTAGAACACCGACACGGTCGCCCCGCGACGCCGCCGAGATCTGGATGATGCCGAGCGGCACTGCGAACAGGGCGAGATGCTGCACGACGGCCGCGCCGGCGCGGCGCTGACGCACACGCCGTTCGACGCACACGCCGGGTTCGACAGCGAGGCACTCGTGGCCGAGGGGCGTCACGCACCGTGCCCGACGCGTACCCGTTCTCGTACGGAGGCCGGCGGGAGGATGGTTCCGTTCCGGCGGGACGGGCGGATGAGCAGCGTGGCGAGCAGGGCGATCCCACACACTCCGGCGGCGATGAGCGTCGTCGTGTGCATGGCGCCGAGGAACGTCGGTACGGCGGCCTTCGTCGCCGCGGCATCGCCTGTGCCCAGGGCCGAGGCGAGCGACTCCACCGCGGTCCGGCGGACGCCCGCCGGGCTGTCTGCGAGCCGCTCGGTCATCGTGCCCGAGTACCGGGACCACAGGACCGACCCGAGAACCGCCACCCCGAGCGCGCTGCCCAACTGGCGAAGCGTGTTCAGCAGTGCCGATCCCGCCCCCGCCCGTTCAACGGGCACGGAGGACGAAGCCAAGGTCGTGCCGGGCGCCAGCACGAGTGCGAAGCCGAGCTGCAGGGCGAACGCGTCCACGACGAACCACGCGGGGCTGGTGTGAGCACCCAGCCCGGTCACGCCGGCGAACGCCACACCCATGAGCGCGATACCGGCAGCGATCGCCGTCCGGGCACCGAACCGTTGTGTTGCCCGCTGTGAGAGCGGGGCTCCGACCACCAGGCCCGCCGACAGCGGAATGAACAGCAGACCTGTCTGCAACGGCGAGTTGCCGCGCGCCAGTTGGAGATAAAAGGTCGTGAAGTACAGGTAGCCGAAGACGACGAAGGAGCCGAGTGTCAGGGCCACCGCGGCGGTGGTGAACGAGGCATGCTGGAAGAGGCGGACATCCAGGAGCGGCTCACGGTGCCGCACCTCGGCCAGGACGAGTCCGGCCAGTACAGCCGTGCCGACAGCCGCGGGCAGCCAGGTCCCCACGTAGGCCCAGCCGTCGTCGGTGGCGTGCACCACTCCGAACACGAGCAGGCCGATACCCGCCAAGGACGCGGCGACGGGCAGCATGCGCAGCCGTCCGCCGCCGCTCGCCGGCGTCTTCGGAATCCAGGCCCGGGTCGCGGCGAGCCCAAGGAGGGCGAACAGTGCGACGAGTTCGAGGACGGAACCCCACCACATGCCCGCACTCAGCAGCGCGCCCCCGAGCAGCGGGCCGAGCGAGATGGACAGACCTGACGCCGCCGCCCACGAGGCGATGGCCCGAGCCCGGCGCTCGGGCGGGAAGATCCGCAGGATCACCGCGAGGGTGGCAGGCATGATGGTGGCCGCGGCCACGCCCATGAGCGCGCGGAGGACGATGATGCCCAGGGCCGAATCGAGGAACCCGGCCACTGCTGTCGTCAGGGCGAAGGCGGCCGTCCCCCAGGCCAGGAGGCGCTTCAGGCCGAACCTGTCGCCCACGCTTCCCGCCACCGGCAGGAAACCGGCGAAGGTCAGGGTGTAGGCGTTCAGGAACCATTGCTGTTCGGTGTTGCTCGCGCCGAGTTCGCTCTGCATCGTGGGCAGCGCCACGTTGAGGATGGTGCTGCCCAGGAGTACCGCCGAGACCGTGAGCGTGAGCGCGAGCAGTGCGCGGAAGGGCCGGAAGGTGGTCTCCTCAGCGGTCTCTTCGGTGGTCTCTTCGGTGTTGCTCATTGCGCGCATGCCCGCATTTCGTCGGGCTTTCCGTCCGGCAGGGCGACCACGCACTCGACCTCGATCAAGAACTCCGGGGCGAACAACTTCGTCACCCCCACCAGAGTCGACGAGGGCGGTGGCGCACCGTGCAGGGCCGCCAGGATGCTCGGGGTCAGATGCGGCTCGTGGTCCACGACGTAGATCGTCTCCTTGACGATGTCCTGCCGCTGCGCGCCGAGGACGTCAAGAAGGCGGTCGATACGGAGGGCCACCTGCGCGGCCTGCGCCGCGTGATCGCCTTCCCCGACGACGCGGCCCTCCTCGCCCCAGGCCACCTGGCCGCTGAGGAACGCCAGTCGGCGGCCGTCAGGGACGGATATCTGGCTGACCAGGTCCGGAAGGCCGTAGACACCGTCCGGTTCGATGCGATGGATCATGCGGGGTTCCCTTCGAGCTGTACGTGTGCGAGCCGCGGATCGTGGAGGGCGGCGACGGCGTTCGCGGCCCCGGCTGTCAGAGCGGCCGGGTCGGTGTCGTCCGAGGCCCACGCCACATAGCCGTCCGGCCTGATCAGGGCGGAGCTGACGTCGGCCCATGCCGCACGGGACTGTTCGACCGGCTGCGGACAGCGGTACCGGTCGTAAGGGGCAGCGGCGCGGTCGGAAGCGAAGCCGTCGACACGCCCGAAATCGATGAGCAGGGGGCGCCCGTCCCGCAAGAGATTGAACAGCTCCACCGAGTCCGAAAGCCTCAGGTTCGGCGCCCGGCAGCCCGCGAGCGGATGACGCTGACCGGGCAGCGCGTACGCCACCGACAACCCGGACAGACGCTGCGCCAGGGCGTCGTTGAACTGCGGCCGCTCCACGATCAGCTTCCCCAGGAGCGACCGCAGCGCGGCTCCCTGCGGCGAGAAGACCGACATGATCGCGGTCTGCGCCTGGGTGTGCTCGATCGTGTCCTGCCCCACCGGGTGCCGCTCGTGGTGGTAGGTGTCCAACAGCACGTCCGTCGCCTGCCCGCGCACGGTCGCCGCCAGCTTCCAGCCGAGGTTCATCGCGTCCTGCACGCCGACGTTCAGCCCCACGCCGCCCATCGGCATGTGCTGATGGGCGGCGTCACCCGCCAGCAGGATGCGGCCCTTGCGGTAGTGCCGGGCCACGCGGCTGGTGTTGCTGTAGCGGGACAGCCAGGAGGGGCTGTGCATCCCGTAGTCCGTGCCGGCGATGCGCTGGACCCGCTCCCGCAGTTCCTCCAGGGTCAGTTCGCCCGGCCAGTCGTCACGGAGGTCCTCGGGCGAGTGCGCCACGATCCGGTGCCTCCCCCCGGACAGCGGGACGAGCATGAATGTGCCCCGCGTCGTCCACCTGCTCGTGACCGGGCCGGGCGGCGGGTCGCTGAGCACCACATCGCCGAGCACCCCCAGCGCGGTGGACGGGGTCCCCTCGAACTCGATGCCCGCGCACCGGCGCACCTCGCTGCGTGTGCCGTCGCATCCGACGACGTACGCGGCGTCGAGCACATAGGCGCCCTCCGGGCCGTCGACCGACACGGTCACCGTGTCGCCGGTGTCCGCACAGCCGGTCACCTTGTGTCCGCGACGGACATCCGCGCCCATGGCCACGGCGCGCTGCTGGAGCAGTTCCGTCGTCCGCGCCTGCGGGATCGTGAGCGTGTACGGGAAGTCGGTGTCCAGCTCCGCGAAGTCCAGGCGGTCGTCGAGGACCGCGAAGTGCCCGCTGGGTATCCGGCCGCCTTCCGCCAACAGGTCCTGATGCGCGTTACGGAGCGCGAAGGTCTCGATCGTACGGGCGTGCACCGTCAGCGCCCGGGAATGCGGGTCGATCTCCGGGTCCCGCTCCAGGACCACCGTGCTGACCCCGGCCAGCCGCAGCTCGCAGGCCAGCCACATGCCCGTCGGTCCGCCGCCGACGATGACGACACTCTCGCTCATTGCCACACCTCTCTATCACTGACCAAGTGAAATGCCGGTACCAGGTATACTCGATCAGTGACCAAGAAACAACCTGCCGCCCGCACCAAGGTCGGGATCACCCTCGACCAGGTGGTCGGCGCGGCGTTCGACGTACTCGACCGGGGCGGTGTCGCCAAGCTCTCCACCCGGGCCATCGCGGCCGAACTCGGCGTCAGCATGAACACCGTCATGTGGCACATCCGCACCAAGGACCGGCTCCTGGACACCATGGCCGATGCCCTCTTCGGGGAGATCGACCTGACAGACCTGCCCGAGAACTGGCACGATCAGGCGGCCGAACTGCTGGGGCGGCTGCGCCGGGCGATGCTCCGGCACCGGGACGGCGCCCTGCTCGTCGCAGGCACCTTCCCCGCCGAACCGCAGACCCTCGCCTTCACCGACCGCCTGCTGACCGCCCTGCTACGCGGCTGCCCCACCCGCAGAACGGCCGCATGGACGGCCTGGAACCTCTTCTACTTCACCCTGGGTCTCGTCCAGGAGGAACAGGCGGCACCCGCCGACGACCGCGACCGGCTCCGTGCCCACGTGGCCGAACACCACTTTCCCGGACTCAACTCGGCACTGGACGACTTCATGTCCGTCGACTTCGAGGCCCGCTTCCGGTTCGGCATCGGGCAGATCCTCCACTCCGCCTCGACCGAAGCGGCACCTGAGCACTGAAAAGGGACCGGGCAGGCACTGGCACGAGACATTTGCGTCGACGGAGTGGCAGTGCCTGGGGCCCGTCGGCGGGCGCGTCGGCTCACCCGTCCGGAACGGTGTCCGCGTCGGCGACGCCAGGCCTTGTGGCGGCCGGCCGGCACGTACGGAGGCAGCAACGTGTCGAGGGCGGCGGCGGCCCGCTGTGCCCGCGCCGGATCCGGCTGACCGCGGGTGCGGCGCAGCGCCTCGACCAGGTGTTCAGGGGGGGCGACCAGGACGTGGTCGGTGTTCGCCCGTCCGCGGTGCGCCTCTCTCCATCGGCACCGGCTTCCCAGCGGGCGGCCGCGGCGGCCGTCCAGGCGGCGGCCGGGGCCCGGAAGCCGAGGGCGTGGAGGGCTCGCTGCCACCGCTGGCCGCGCCTGGTCGCCTGGATGGCCGCGGCCTTGGCTGCCACTGATGCCTTGGCATTCACCACGGGAGGCCACCGTGACAGCGGTCGAGCGACCGGACAGGGCAGGTGGCGGGGGGAACCGACTCGTCGTGGCCCCACGCCGACGCCGCCCCAGGTTCTGCTGCCGGTCATCGGCAGCGCGCCCGCCCCTGTGGCGTATCAGCGAGCACGTCAGCCACCCGCACGGCAGCATCTTCGTCGGCACCCGGCACCCGGTGATCGCCGCGAGACTGCAGCTCTCCATTGACGATCAGGTCCGCGCCATAGTCGGCGGCCAGACAGCAACCTGCGGCGAATTGCTGCTGCACGGCGACGCATTCAGCGGGTTGTCGCCGTCCGCGACCGCGCTCGGCGCAGCGCGCATGGTGCGCCCCATCAGTGAGCAGCCGCGTCAGGAGGACTCGCGACGAGTCTGATGGGGTCGCCCCTGGCCCCTGCCTGGCGACATCACTCACGCGCGCACGGAGGTTCGGCCGGGACCGGTGAATCCAGCAGCGTGCCTGCCCCCTCCCCCAACATCTCAGCCACTGCGGCAACGAAGCGGCGAACACCACGTGGGACAACGATCCGCGCATACATCACCGTCATGGTGATCACCACGTCTCCCGTGCCACGCGGCCGACCGATCCGGCCAGGCCCCGGGCGGCACGGCGAGTTCGGTGTACCGGCGGCGCACCACGAACTCGTCCGTCGTGGGGCCGCTGGCGCCGTCGTCGCGCCGACGCCAGCCCCGTGCAGATGCAGGCGGGTGCCGGGGTGCAGGGCGTGCTGATAGGCGAGGGCGACGCCGATGTAGTCCCGGTGCCTGATAGCCGGCGTCGGCAATCGTCACCGTGTTCCCGACGACGGCTGCCGCGACGACAGAATCAACACCACGCTGACTAAACTCGACACTGTGTAGACTTTCCGGGTGAGGGGGCAGCCCAGCTCCCCGTGCAGCCTTCCCGGAGGAACAGTGCAGCAGCAGAAGTGGCTCATCACCGGCGTCAGCACGGGCCTGGGGCGCGCCTTCGCCCAGGCCGCCCTGGCCGCCGGGCACACCGTCATCGGCACCGTCCGCTCCGAGGCGGACCTGCGGGCCTTCGAAGAGCTCAGGCCCGGGCACGCTCACGGCCGGATCCTGGACGTGACCGACGATGACGCCGTATCCGGGGTGGTCGCGGAGGTCGAGAGCAGCGTCGGTGCGCTGGACGTGGTCATCGCCAACGCCGGTTACGGCCTGGAGGGCACCTTCGAGGAAACCCCGCTGGCCGAGGTGCGGCGGCAGTTCGAGGTCAACGTGTTCGGGGCGGTGGCCACCCTGCAGGCGGCGCTGCCCCACATGCGCCGGCGCCGCCGCGGGCACCTGATGGCCGTCACCTCCATGGGTGGGCTGATGGCGGTGCCCGGCATGTCCGCCTACTGCGGCAGCAAGTTCGCCCTGGAGGGCATCCTGGAGGCGCTGGGCAAGGAGGTCGCGCAGTTCGGGATCCACGTGACGGCGATCGAGCCCGGCTCCTTCCGCACCGACTGGGCCGGACGGTCCATGACCCGCGCCGCACAGTCCCTCGACGACTACGACGAACTGTTCACCCCCATCCGCGAGGCGCGGCAGAAGGCCAGCGGGAACCAACTGGGCAACCCGGCCAAGGCCGGCGAGGCGGTCGTGCACATCACCTCGGTCGAGCAGCCGCCGGCCCACCTTCTCCTGGGCTCGGACGCACTGCGGCTGGTCACCGCCGCGCGCACGGCCGTGGACGAGGACATCCGCGCATGGGAGCCCCTCTCCCGTACGACCGACTTCGCCGACGGCGCCCAGCTCTGATGCCCGGCCACCACCCCGCGCGCAGCCGGCGCGCCACCGAACGCAAGGGCGATGTCCGGGAGCGGGCCATCCTGGACACCTGCGAGACCCTGCTGGCCAACAAGGGTTACGACGCCATGACCGTCGGCGACCTCGCCCAGGGCGCCGGCATCACCCGCGGCGCCCTGTACTTCTACTTCGGCTCCAAGCAGGAAGCGGTCACGGCCCTGGTGGCCCGCACCGTCGAGCACCTGTGGGAACGCTCCCGGGCCACCGCGCAGACCGACGAACCGCGCCAGGCCATCGCAGCGGCCATGCAGCGCACGGTCGAACTGTGGAACGAGCACGGCCTGGTCATGCGCACCGCGATCGACCTCTCCCTGACCGTGCCGGAGATCGGCAAGCTGTGGAACCACACGGCCGACCTGTTCATCACGGCCATCACCGCCGTCCTGGAACGCGCCGGCATCCAGCCCGGCACCGCCCCGGACCAGGCCCCGGCAATGGCACGCGCCCTGTGCTGGATGATCGAGCGGACCTTCTACCACGCCTCACAGCAATCCCGCGACGAGCTGCAAAAGGCATCCTCGACCTGCGAACACATCTGGCTGACCAGCGCCGGCCTGATCACCTGACGCATCTGGTCCGGTGCGGACGATGAGGTACGGGACCGGACCCCGCCCGGTACACGGGAGCTGGCGTCCCCTCCCCTGTAAGTGACCTTCCAGATCAGGTTGCGAGACCTGGAAGGGCACGTACGGGACAGCCCTCAGTGATCAGGTATCGGATCGGGTCCGGGGGTGCTCTCCGCGCGTGCGGGGTGATTCGGTCACGGTCCTCCCTCCGGGCCCGGCGCGCGCCTTCCCTCCGGCCCGGCCGAGTGCGCGGGCTCGCAGCGGGCGAGAAGGGGGACGCCACTTGTGTCCTCAGAGATCCGAACGGGTTCCGGACGCAGGTGGATCGTGGTGACCTCCCGCACCCGGCACGCCAGGCTATGCAGCGCCGAGACGCACGCGTCCGATGTCGCACCGGAGCGGGCAGTCAGAGTCAGCGCTCGCCCGGTGGAACACTGCACACGGGGGCAATCCGGCTGCCGAAATGGGGACCGGTCAGTTGGAGCAGCCATCCGGCGCTGGTACGCACAGTGCCGAAGTCATCGCGGCAGGCCGGTCCACCCGCCGTCCGGACGAGGGGCCTGGACGCGGGTGAGGGGCGGGTTGAGGAAGACCGAGCCGGCCTGCCGTGCGTCGGGCCCGCAGCGGCGACCGCGCCGGCATGCGCGGCTTGACCGCCGAAGCCGCCGCCCTCGCCGCCGAACTCGGCCCAGCGCCCCTGCCGCGCGACCGCCCTGCACAAGCGGGTCACGTCCCCGACGGAACCGCCGACACCAGCCGGCATCCAGGGCCCTGCGCGGCAGCCAACGATGACTCAACACCCCTGACAGCGAGGCCCGTTCGGGCGCCGTTCGATGTAATTCGAGGTATTGCCCGGAGCTCTGGGGTCCGCGACTCTGTTCCTCCGGGAGCTCCGGGAGGTGGCTGTGATCCACCGGCCGGTGATGCGGAGAGGGGGGACGGATGGATCCCATCACTACGGCGGTGGCCACTGCGCTGGTGGGGGCGATGGCCACCGATGCCTGGCGGCGGGTCACGGATGCCGTGGTCGCGCTGTGGCGGCGGGCGCATCCGGAACGGGCGGACGGGGTCGGGGCCGAGCTCGCCGGGCTCCGCGATGATGTGCTCGCCGTCCGCGCACAGCCGACGCCCGACCCGGAAGCGGAGCAGGCGCTGATCACCGTCTGGCAGGGGCGCCTGGCCCGCCTGGTCGACGGGAACGCGGAGTTGCGGGCGGAGCTCCAGCGGCTGCTGGCCGAGGACCTGACCCCGCTGCTCCCCCGGGCGGAGCAGGAACACGTGACGAGCATCCGGCAGATCGCACAGGCGGACCGGCGCAGCAAGGTCGTACAGGCCGGGGACAACGTCATCATCCACGGAGACCTCTAGGCAGGCGGTGGTGGCACCGGGGAGGCGGGACGACAGCGGAGCCGCCTCCCGCCATGTCGACCAGCGTGCCAGGGCCCGGTGGTTCAGCGGGATACTGCAGGCCGGCGGGGACATCTGGGTCAACGTCTTCGGATGGGACCGGCGGACTCCGGCGGCCTGGGCCGACGCTCTTGCCGCCGAGATCGCGAAGCACTGGCAGCGGGAGTACCGGCTGCGCCTCCTCGGCCACCCGCTGTCCGTGCGCTGGAGACCCGCTGACCCGGAGCTGGTACAGCCATGGGACTCGCTCGCCGCGCTGGTCGGGACGTGGCCTGGCAGGCCGGACGACCTCGAGGGAAGGTGGGCCGCCGGTCCCGGGGAACTCGCGGGCGAGAAACGGCTGGTCGACGTTCTCCGGCGCATTCCGACCCGTCGTCTGATCGTCCTCGGCGAACCCGGTACGGGAAAGACGATCCTGCTGGTCCGCCTCGTCCTCGACCTGCTGTCGGACGCCGAGCGCACCGTCGGCGCACCCGTCCCCTTTCTCACCTCCCTTTCCTCGTGGGACCCGGTCCAGCAGGAGCTGGACGACTTGCTGGAGCAGCGGCTCATCGTCGATTTCAAGGGGCTGCACCGCCGGGTGGCCGGGGGCGTCCACGGGCGCCGCCGCCGGTGCACTCTCGCCCGTGCCCTGCTGCAAGAGCACTTGGTGCTGCCCGTGCTGGACGGCCTCGACGAACTGCCGGAGCACTTGCGCGGCATGGCGGTCAACCGCATCAACGAGGCCCTCGGGGCGGGTGGACGGGGCCTCGTCCTGGCCTCGCGCAGTGCCGAGCTGCGCGCGGCGCTGCGTCCGCCCGACGGCATCGAGGCCGAGGTGGCGGGTGCGGCCGGCGTGGAGCTGCTGCCCGTACCCGCCGAGGAGGTGGTCGAGCATCTGCGGAATGGAGCCATGGGGCCGGCCGCTCGGGCCCGCTGGGAGGAGGTGTCGGCACGGATCAGGGCCGGCCCGGCCGTCCCGGCGGCCGTCACCCTGACCACCCCGCTCATGGCCCGGATGGCCGACGTCATCTACAACCCACGGCACGGAGAACTTCTCTCCAGCGTCCGCCGCTCCCCGGCCGAGCTTCTCGACCGTAGGT
The DNA here is from genome assembly GCF_003865135.1 of Streptomyces chrestomyceticus JCM 4735. Lineage (NCBI taxonomy): Bacteria > Bacillati > Actinomycetota > Actinomycetes > Kitasatosporales > Streptomycetaceae > Streptomyces > Streptomyces chrestomyceticus. Next base: position 739,365 of record NZ_BHZC01000001.1, read on the forward strand.
TCGCTACAGCCGACCACGTACGGAACCACCTGCTCGACGCCTTCGTGCCGGCCGCTTACCGCTACCTGGCCCCCGAGGACCTGCGGCGGAGACTGCGCTGGCTCCGCTTCCTCGCCCGGGACCTGCAGGTTCGCCGCAACGTCACCGAACTCGACTGGTGGCGCCTGGGCGACGCCGGGCCGGCGTTGCTTCCCGGGCTGCTCGTCGGTGGCCTGGCGGCCGTCCTGGGGGTCTACGGCCTGCGGATTCCCGCCTCGGCCGGCATCGGGCTGATGGCCGCCGTCGGCGGCGGACTCCTGGGGCGGCGGCTGTTCGGTGCCGGATCGAGCATGGCACGGGCGCTCGGCGGTGGCTTGATCGGCGGTGTGGCCGGCACCGTGGTGGCGATGCTGACGTTCGGCGCGGTCCAGGGTACGGGGCCTTCGCTCACGGGGGCGCTGGCGGCCTGCATCACGGTCGGGTCGATGGGCGGATTCCGGGCCGGACTGCTCGGAGCGTTCGCGGGCGGCTTCGCCGCGGTCCTCACCGGCCGGCCGGAGGTCACCGCCTTTGCTCCCTTCGTCAACGGCCTCGGTCTCGGCCTCGGCGCCGGATGCGCCGCGGTGCTCGCCCGGCGCGCCGAGCCCGCCCGCGGCTACCACTGGTCGCTGACGGGCCTCCTCACCGGTCTGGCCGCGGGGCTCACCATGGGCCTGGCGGCCGGACTGCAGGCAGGGCCGGGCCGGGGGCTGCTCCTGGCCGTCGTCACTGCCGTTCTGGGCAGTGTCGCGGGGGGCCTGGAGGCGGCCCCGGCCGACACCGCGGCGCTCACCGGCCCGGCGCTCTCGCTGGCTGGAGACCGACGGACCTTCTGGGCCACCGGTCTGGCGGGCGGCCTCGCGGTAGGGGTGAGTACCGGTCTCGGGCCCCGGTTCCCACCGGGGCCCGGCAGCGACTTCTCCTTCGGGCTCCGGGTCGGGATCGCGAACGCGGTGGCGGTGGGCCTGGCCTTCGGCTTCCTGCGGGCCGCGTACGGGCGGTACACCGTCGCACGTACTTGGCTGGCGCTGCGGGGCGACCGTCTGCCGAGGCGGCTGATGAGCTTCCTCGACGAGGCGCACCATCGCGGGGTGCTGCGGCAGAACGGTGCGCACTACGAGTTCGCCCACCAGGACGTGCAGGAGAGGCTGGCCCGGCACCCTGCGGACTGCTCGGAGGGGCACAAGAGATCGCGCGGCGGGTAAGGGCGCGGTGGTGATGGACTACTCGGGTTTTCGTCGCAGCGGCGGCCGGTCGTCCATGTCCGTCTCGGTCAGGCTGCGCACGGTGACGAGGGGGTCGGCGAGGTCGAAGAAGACTTCGACAGACCAAGGTCGTACGGGCCGGGTGGGCGTCTGCGGGGCGTTGCCGGGAAGGCAGCAGTTGTACGCGCCGATACGGGCGCGGTCACGCGGAGCGCTGAGTCCTGCTGAGCACCGGCACCGTTCATCGGTGCGGGCCGGCCGCGCTGAGCAGTCTCCGTACGGCGGGTGCCTCCGGGGAGCCCAGCGTCTCGTACGTCTCCAGGGCTTCCTGCCAGCAGGCCTGGGCCCGGTCGGCGTGCCCGGTCTGCCGGAGGGCGTGGCCGAGGACGGTGAGGGTGTTGGCGCGGGCCCAGCGGCCGTTGGGGCCGTGCAGGATGGCGAGGGCCTCCTCGGCCCGCCCCGCGGCCTGCGCCGGCCGGTCCGCGGCGAGATGGGCCTCTGCCATCCGCCAGTACGTCATCGCCTCCCACAGGCACTGCCTGCTGTCCTGGTAGATGACCGCGGCATGTTCGAGTTGCCGCAGGGCGTCCTCCGGGCGCCCGGCCTGCATCAGGGCCACACCGAGTTCGTAGTGGCCGCCGGCCAGCTTCATCGTCGCGCCGATCTGCCGGTAGAGGGCCAGGCACTGCTCGGCCAGTTCCACTCCCTCGGCGATGCGGCCGGTGTCCTGGTAGGTACGGGCGAGGTTGCCCAGCGCACTGGCCGCACTGTTGTGGTTCCCGTAGCTGCGATAGGCGGCGAGTGCCTGCTTCAGGAGTGACTCCGCGTCTTCGTGACGGCCCTGCAGGCTCGCGATGATGCCGCTTTCGTTGAGCGCGTTGGAGGACAGGACGGGATCTGCGCACCGGTGCCTGAGTGCCATCGCGGCCTGCGCCTGCGAGTCCGCCTCCGCGAGCCGGCCGGCCATGACGTCCATGTGGATCATGAGCAGGCGCAGCCGCCCCTCGGCGTGGGCGTCCTGCGCTTCCAGTGCGGCCGTCAGCAGGCAGACGATCGTCTGCTCGTACTGGCGGGCGCCCGTACCCGAATCGGCCAGGTCCCGGGTCACCAGCAAGAGATCCGCCGCGCGACGCAGCAGAGGTGTGCCGGTCGAGCCGCGGGCGCACGCCAGCAGGTTCCCGGCCTCCGTGTACAGCCACTCCAGGGCGCCTTTGCGGTCGTCGAAGACCGTGCCGGGGTACCGGGTGGGCTCAAGGTGGTCCAGAAGGGGGTCTCCGGGCCGGTTCATCGTGTACACGCGGGCGGCCGCGGCCAGGTAGTGGTCCAGCAGCCGTGAGCGCGCCGCTGCGTGCTGCTGCGGGGGTTCGTCACGGTCGGCGCGGGCGCGGGCGTAGAGGCGCAGGAGGTCGTGGTAGCGGTAGCGGTCCGGCGCGGGGGATTCCAGCAGCGAGGTGTCCACCAGGGATTCCAGCGTCTGCCTGGCCTCTTCGGTGCCCAGGCCGAGTACGGCCGCGGCGGCGCCCAGGCAGATGTCCGGCCCGCACGGCAGCGCCACCAGCCGGAAAGCACGGGCCTGCCGGGCGGAGAGCTGGCCGTAGCCCAGCTCGAAGGTGGCCGTGATGCCGAGATCCCCGGCCCGGAGTTCGTCCAGGCGGCGGTGTTCGTCGGCCAGTTTGCGCATCAGGTCGGCGGTGGTCCAGGCGCGGCGTGCCACCAGGCGGGCGGCGGCGATCCGGACGGCCAGCGGCAGACAGTCGCACACCGCCACCACCTGCCGGGCGTCCGCGCCTGCTTCGCCGGTGATGCGGGTGAACAGGGCAAGGGCCTCCGGGGGCCGCATGACGTCCAGGGCCACCACATGGGCGCCCGTCAGGTGGGTCAGCCGGTGGCGGCTGGTGACCAGCACAGCACAGCCGTCCGTGCCCGGCAGCAGGGGACGGACCTGGGCGGCGTCACGGGCGTTGTCCAGCAGGACCAGGACGCGGCGGCCGTCGAGTACGGACCGGTAGAGCGCGGAGCGCGCGCCCGCCCCCTCGGGAACGGCGCAGTCCGGTACCCCCAGCGCCCGCAGGAAAGCCCCCAGTACGGTCTCCGGCTCGACCGGGCACGGCCCGCAGCCTCGAAGGTCGACGTAGAGCTGCCCGTCCGGGAACAACGGCCGGACCGCGTGCGCGACATGCACCGCCAAGGCGGACTTTCCGACGCCGCCGATCCCCCCGACCGCGCACACGGCCGGGCCGCCGCCCTCGCCCGCGCCGAGGTGTGCGATCAGCTCTTCGACCAGCGCGGACCGCCCGGTGAAGTCCCGGGTGTCGCGGGGAAGCTGAGCCGGACGGCCCCGAGCCGCGCCACCACCGGCCTGGTCTCGGCGCCCCCCTTCGGGAGCGGGCGGGCGGGGGCCGGCCCGCGTGATGCGTCGGCGCAGTTCGCTCAGTTCGAGGGAGGGGGCGACGCCCCGTTCCAGGGCGAGCAGACGCCGGGTGTCGGCGTAGGCGGCCAGAGCCTCGGCCTGCCGGTTTCCGCTGTGGAGCGCGAGCCTCAGGAGTTCCTGCACGCGCTCGCGCAACGGATGCCCGGCTGCCAGCGTCGTCAGTTCGGCCACCACCTCCGCGTGCCGTCCGGCCTCCAAATCGAGGGCGAGGCGGTCCTCCACCAGTCCGAGGTGGCGCTCTTCCAGACGGGCGCGCCAGGTCGCGGCGTACGGGCCCGGCACACCGGCCAGCGGCTCACCGGTCCACAACTCCAGGGCCTGAGCCAGCAGTTCGTGGGCGCGGTTCGGGTCACCGGAGTGGCGTGCCTGCCCGGCCTCGGCCGCGAGCTGTTCGGCACGTGCCAGGTCCAGCCCGCCCTCACCGACGCGCAACGCATAGCCGTCCGGCTCGCTCACCAGCATGCCGGCGTCCGGGCCCAGGGCCTCGCCCAGCCGGCGGACATATGCTCGCAGGGCGCCCGCCGCGTCCGGTGGCGGGTTCTTCCCCCACAGGGCATGGATCAGCTCCGCCACCGAAGTGCCACGCCCGTCCCGTATCAGCAGAGCGGCGAGCAACGCCCGCTGCGGCGGCGAACCGGCATCGAGCCGCTGTTCCCCGCGCCGGATTCCCACCGGTCCCAGCACCGTGAACCACACGTGCCGCCCGTCCCCCGCAGCGCCGGCCATGGACGTCTCACATCCCGCATTCGGTGCCTGACTTTGCAGTCTTCCACGTATACGACCGGAAATCCACGGCAGGACAGTTGATGCATCCGGAGCGTGCGGAACGTGCCGAAGCTTTCGGGAAGGAATGCCACAAGGAATGCCACTGCACTGCGGTCGGACGCCGAATGCGGGGAGGAGCAGGAGAAGAATTGTTTCAGACGAGTCATCACCGCGAAACACCGCAAGTCGCCCTGCTCATGGGGCAACCGGCCTCCCGATGGGGGTGCCCACTGCGGCTGTTGGGAACATTGAAGTGCCCTTCCCTATCCCTGCATTACCTTAATGCCCCTCCGCATCGACAAGGTATGACAGCGGACGTGCTGACCCTGCACCCTTCAGCCGCCCCAGCGCCTGAACCATCGGTCACTCGCAGAGGGCAGTGTGCAGCAACTGCGCGGCGTGGCGGCGCCCCTGCTCGGCGGGGCCCGGCTGGGCGGTGACGGCGATGGTTGCGGCGCGGCCGTCGTCGGTGGTGGCCGAGTCGGTCGCGTAGCCGAGGTAGTCGCCTTCGTGGCCCCACATCAGGCCGCCGCAGCTCAGCGGCTGGCTGGACAGGCCCAGCCCGAACCGCGTGCCTTCGGGGTATCCGGCGTCGGCCGGGATCGCCACGGTCGTACGCATCTGGGCGAGCTGCGCGGGCTTGAGCAGCCTGCCGCCGAGCAGGGCCCGGAAGAAACGGTTCAGGTCGCTCGGGGTGCTGATCAGAGCGCCGCCGGCCCAGGCAGCCGACGGGTCCAGTTCGGTGACGTCCAGCAGCGCCACGCCGGGCTTCGGCGAGACGTAGCCGTGCGGGTGGGCGCCCCGGATGCCCTGCTCGCCCACGGCCGGGACGTACGTGTGCCGCAGCCCGACGCGGTCGATCACCCGGCGAGTGATCTCCTCGCCCAGCGGGCGGCCGGTGACCTGCTCGATGAGCAGTCCGGCCACCACGTAGTCGGTGTTGCAGTACCGCCAGCCCGTGCCGGGCGGGAACGCCGCCTTGTGCCGCAGTGCGAGGTCGAGCAGCGTGCGGGGCGCGTAGTAGCGATGACGGTTGGCGAGCAGGTCGCCCAGGTACTGGGTGTAGTCGGGCAGCCCGCTGGTGTGCTGCAGCAACTGGCGCACCGTGATCCGACGGCCGTCGATGCCGTCGCCGCGCAGCAGCCCCGGCAGGTAGGTCTCGACCGGCGCGTCCAGCGCGACCTTGCCCTCGCCGACGAGTTGCAGGACGACGGTGGCGGTGAAGGATTTGGCGACGCTCCCGGCCCGGACCTGCCCGTCGACCGGCGCCTTCGCCCCCGTATGCAGGTCCGCGACGCCTGCGGCGGCATCGCGGGTACGCCCGTCACGGCCGGTGGCGGCGGCCAGCGCTGCCGGGTAGCCGTCCTCGTGCACCAGCCGGTCCAGCCCGCGCTGCACGGGGCCGGCGGCCCGGGGCTGCGCGGCGGAGGCGGGCAGGGGGCCTGCCAGGGGTACGGCGGTGGCGGCCAATACGGCCGCCACGATGATCCGACGACGGTGAGAACGCTTCGGCATGATGAGCCTTCCTCGTGTACACGGCTGGGACAGCGGGGTCCAGCCTGCTGACGCGCGAGTCGGGGCACCATCCAGGCAGCCACAGGAGTTCAACTGGGGCTGGCCAGAGGGAAATCGGCTCACGAGCCGCGTCGCGCGCCCTCGCATGACATGCGGCCCGGCGAGACGTACGGTCTGCGTAAGATCCGCTCGGCATCCGCCTGGCCGACCTTTGACGGCCAGGCACACCGCGCTCGTGGAGTGGCGGGTGCGGTACGGGCCCCCACGGGTGCGCGGGGCCCGATCCGGGTCCGGGTGCGGCCCGTAAAGGATTACTCCGAGACGCCGACGCAGGTGTGCAGTCCGCGCCCATGTGCGGGCGCGCCTGCCGCGTCCGCACATGCGTATGCGTTACGAATGCGTACGCAAAGTGATCACGCCTGCCCGGCGGTGAAGTCTGCCCTGTCGGCGTCAGGCGGGTTTCCCATGGATCGGGAGAGGTAGTCGATGACGGTCGAGACGAGCCCATCAGCAGGCGCCGGGGCGCAGGACCCGGAGCAGGAGCAGCTCAGCCTCAGTACAGCGGCGGCGCGGAATCTCGCGACCACCACCAAGACCGAACCCCAGATGCAGGGGATCAGTTCGCGGTGGCTGCTGCGGAAGCTGCCGTGGGTCAATGTTCCCGGCGGTGCCTACCGGGTGAACCGGCGGCTGTCGTTCACCGTCGGGGACGGGAAGGTGACGTTCGAGAAGAGCGGGTCCACGGTGCGTGTCATCCCGGAGGAGCTGGCCGAGCTGCCGCTGCTGCGGGGGTTCGACGACCCGACGGCGTTGGGCGCGCTGGCCGACAAGTTCGTCCAGAAGGAGTTCGAACCCGGTCAGATCATCGTGCAGCAGGGCCGGAAGGCCGATCATGTCTTCCTGATCGTGCACGGCAGGGTGGACAAGCTCAGGCCGGCGAAGTACGAGGGCGAGGCCGTCGTGGGCCGGCTGTCGGACGGCGACAGCTTCGGCGGCAACGCGCTGGCGACGGCCGACGGCGAGTGGGATTTCACGGTCCGCGCGGCGACCGCGGTGACGGTCCTGACGCTGCCGCACAGTGCGTACAAGACGATCGCCGGCCAGCACGAGGCGCTGCGGTCGCACGTCGACAAGCGCAGCACCGACGCGCAGAAGCCGTCGAACAAGTCCGGTGAGGCCGCGATCGAGTTCCTGTCCAGCCACGAGGGTGAGCCGACGCTGCCGACCACGTTCGTGGACTACGAACTCTCGCCGCGTGAGTACGAGTTGAGCGTCGCGCAGACGGTGCTCAAGGTGCACAGCCGGATCGCCGACCTCTACAACCAGCCGATGAACCAGACGCAGCAGCAGTTGCGGCTCACCGTCGAGGCGCTGCGCGAGCGCCAGGAGAAGGAGCTGGTCAACAACCGCGAGTTCGGGCTGCTCAACAACACCGACTTCGACCAGCGCATCCCGGCCCCCGTCGGCCCGCCGACCCCGGACGACCTCGACGACCTGCTGAGCATGCGCCGCGGGACCAGGTACTTCTTCGCCCACCCGCGCGCCATCGCCGCCTTCGGCAAGGAGTGCAACCGGCGCGGCCTCACCCTCGGCAGCGCCGATGTCGACGGCCACCCCATTCCCGCGTGGCGCGGTGTGCCGATCCTGCCGTGCGGCAAGATCCCGATCTCGGAGCACCAGACGTCGTCGATCATCGCCATGCGGACCGGTGAGAACGACCAGGGCGTCGTCGGCCTCTACCAGACCGGCCTGCCCGACGAGATCGAGCCCGGCCTCAACGTCCGGTTCATGGGCATCGACGAGAAGGCGATCATCTCCTACCTCGTCAGCACCTACTACTCCGCCGCCGTTCTGGTGCCGGACGCGATCGGCATCCTCGAAAACGTCGAGGTGCGACCGCGTGACTGAGCACCTGGCCCGGCGAGTGGAGGAGGGCTGAGACGGTGTCGTCGCTGTCCCGGGTGTTCGCCGCGCCCACCGTCCAGGTGAGCGCCCCGAGCGTCCCGCTGCCCCAACCGGCGTGCCCCGGAGAACGGGTACCGGTCGCCCCGCCTCCCGAGTCGACGGCCTCGTGGTCCGCGCCCCCGGCGGAGCGGACGGGGCCGTGGCTGCCCGACGGCCCCACCGGCTTGGGCACTTCGGCGGCCAGGGCCCTCCTCCCCCTGCCCGAGGAACCCGCCCCGCCCGCGCCCGGCCCGGAGGCCGGCCCCGCTCCCGAGGGCGGGCCCCGCCCCGGTGACCCGATTCCGGGCCTGTACTGTCCGCCCGCCGTGCCCGCCGACCCGGCCAAGGTCGCCGAGGTGGACCGGCGCCTCGAAGCCTGGGCCCATGACCTCGACCTGTTTCCCCCTGAATGGGCGGGAGACTTCGCCGGCTTCCAGGTGGGCCGCGCCGTCGTCCTGCAACACCCGGCAGCGGCGAGCCTGGAGCGCCTCGTCGTCGCGGGCAAGCTGCTGGTGGCGGAGAACGTCGTCGACGACTGCTACTGCGAGGACTACGGCGGGTCGCCCATCGGCCTGGGCGGCCGGCTCATCATCGCGCAGAGCGCCCTGGACCCTCTGCACACCGCGGACGGCTACCAACAGCAGTGGCACGAGGGCCTGGGCGCGGACGCTCCGCTGCGCTCCTACGCCGACGCGATGCGGGCCTTCCGGGAGATCGCCAGTCCCAGTCAGGTCACCCGGTTCGTCCACGACATGGCGCGCCTGCACCTGGGCTATCTCGCCGAGGGCGCCTGGGCGCAGACCCGCACCACCCCGCCGGTGTGGAAGTACCTGGTGATGCGGCAGTTCAACAACTTCCGCCCCTGCCTGTCCCTCGTGGACGCGGTGGACGGCTACGAACTGTCCGAGCCGTTCTACTCCCGCCCCGAGGTCCAACGCGTCACCGCGCTGGCCTGCAATGCCACCACACTCGTCAACGACCTGTACTCCTTCACCAAGGAGATGGCCGTCGACGAGCACCACCTGAACCTCCCGGTGGTGATCGCCGCCGAGGACCGCGGCGGCCTCAAGGAGGCGTACCTGAAGGCCGTCGGCATCCACAACGAGATCATGCACGCCTTCGAGGACGAGTCCGCGGTCCTGGCCGCCCGGAACCCGGTCCTGGCCCGCTACACCACCGGTCTCGCCGCCTGGGTCGCCGGCAATCACGAATGGCACCACACCAACACCTACCGCTACTCCCTGCCGAACTACTGGTGAGAGAAGACAACCGCATGACCACCACAGCGCAGCGCGGCGGCGCGGCAGCAGCCCCGGCCGTCAGCCCCTACCAGCAGTCGGTGGCCGACTACTGGAACCACGAGCGGAACGCCGTCAACCTCCGCCTGGGCGAGGTCGACGGCTTCTACCACCACCACTACGGCATCGGGAACGTCGACCGGTCCGTCCTGGCGGGCCCGGAGGACACCCGCGACGAGCGCACCATCGCCGAACTGCACCGTCTGGAGTGCGCCCAGGCCGACTTCCTCGCCGACCACCTCGGCCCCGTCACCCCCGACGACCGGCTGCTGGACTCCGGCTGCGGCCGGGGCGGCGGCAGCCTGGTCGCCCACCAGCGGTTCGACTGTCACGTCGACGGGATCTCCATCTCCGAGACCCAGGTGGCCTTCGCCACCGCGCAGGCCGAGAAGCACGGTGTGGGCGACAAGGTGCGCTTCCACGTCAAGAACATGCTCGACACCGGCTTCGAGCGGGGCTCGTTCCGCGCCGTCTGGAACAACGAGTCCACGATGTACGTCGACCTGTCGGCCCTGTTCGCCGAGTACGCGCGCCTCCTCGTACGCGGCGGCCGGTACGTCACCATCACCGGCTGCTACAACGACACCTACGGGCTGCCCTCCCGCGAGGTCTCCACGATCAACGCCCACTACATCTGCGACATCCACCCCCGCTCCGCCTACTTCAGGGAGATGGCGAACCACCGGCTCGTGCCGAGCAGCGTGGTGGACCTGACCGCGGCGACCGTGCCGTACTGGGAGCTGCGCGCCGCGTCCTCGTTGGCCACGGGTATCGAGGAGACGTTTCTGACCGCCTACAAGAACGGCAGTTTCCAGTACCTGCTGATTGCCGCCGACCGGGTCTGAACCCGGCGTTCCCGCGCGGGACCGGGCCGGCGGCAGCCGGCTCTCCGGTGCTCAGGCGCTGTCAGGAGTGCGGGGTTCGCGCCGCATGGCCCACAGCACCGGTCCGCCGCCCGGGAGTTCCATCTCTCCGCGTACGACGAAACCGAAGTGCTCGTAGACGGGGACGTTGGACGGCTTGGAGGACTCCAGGTAGACGGGCAGGCCCGCCGCGTCGGCCTGGGCCAGGCCCGAGCGCAGCAGCGCGGCGCCGTGTCCCTGTCCCTGGGCGGCGGGGTCGGCGCCGATCACCCCGAGGTACCAGTGCGGCTCCTGGGGCGCGTGCTCGGCCGCCGCCATGACGGTGTCGCGGAACAGCGGGGCCCGGTCGCCGAGGATGTCCTGGAGCTCCTGGACGGTCTCCGCGTCGGGCACGGCCTTCGCCTGCCCCTCCGGCGGTACCCAGAAGGCGGCCGCCGCGCCGGTGCGCTCGCACACGCCGTGGTGGGCGTACTGCCGGGTGAACAGCGTGGTGAAGTAACGCTTCAGCCCGGCCTCGCGGGACGGGCCGTCGGGGAAGAACCAGCGCATCATCGGGTCGTCGCCGAAGGCGCGGGCCAGGGTACTGCTGACCAGTCGGGCGTCGTCGACCGTCGCCCTCTGCGGGGTGTTCGTTATCGGCACACCGGTCATTCTGCACCTATGGTGATCTTCGTCGACCGGTGGGTGGCCCGCTCGCCGACGCCCGGCCGGCCCTCACCCGGCGCTCAGGGTGGCCCGGATCGTCTTGCCGCCCGCCGGGCCGTCCAAGACGTCGAGGGTGTGCGCGAGGGCGTACACGATCAGCAGCCCGCGGCCGCTCTCCTCCCCGTCACCGGCCGGGCGGAACCGGGGCCGTTCCGGGCAGTCGTCGCTCACCTCGACGGTCAGGGCGCCGTCCTGGAAGCACAGGCGCAGCCGGCAGTTGCTGCGGGTGTGGCGGGTGACGTTGGCGACCAGCTCGGTGACGACCAGGAAGGCGTCCGCCGGGTCGGCGGGGCAGGGCGCGGCGGTTCCGTCCCGGGCCAGGAAGGCGGCGGTCAGCCAACGGGCCCAGAAGACGGTTTCGTGGGCGTGGGGTAAGAGGTATTCGACCCGCGTCGTCCGGACGCGGGCACGACGACGGGTACGCAACGTTCGGCTCACTCCCCCCAAAGGCCAGTCGGCCCCCTTGAGTTACGCCTCGGTGGCCGGATCGCGGCGGCTGGTCTGTACCACCCATGCCCCGTTCGGGTGACAGCCACGCACGGTTCCGCCGTAGTACGCGTCATACGGTGGCGTGACCACCGTCTGCGGACGGCACCGCCCGGCCCGGTCCGCGGACGCCGGCCGTCCCGGCCGTGCGCACCGGCCGTCCGCCCGCGCCACGGGCGCCGCGGCACCGCCCGGCACCGGCTCGCACAGTGACGGGGCGGCCGTTCAGGTGTCCGGGTGCCGGGTGCCTCCGGTGGGACGCTCCCCCGGCGCGTGCTTGTCCGTGCGGAATCGGGGGCATCAGACCGGTTGAGGCCGACGGGCGGGTCGGCGCACGCCCCGCACCGCACCGGACCGCCCACGCGCTCGGCCACGACTGCCCGGCCGCCTCCCTGCGGGCCGGGACTCGTCCACCGACGGAGGAGACGCCTGTGTCTGGTCTCGCACGCTGCTTCCGTGGCCGCGTCGCTCCCCGCCGCCCCGGCCGTACCGGCGCCCGCTGGTGGCGGTACGAGGGCCGGCCGCGCCGGCGGCCCGCAGGTTCGTACGGGAAGAGCGACGGACCCTGCTGGCGCGCGCGGCGGGACGGGGAGACGCTGCTGCTGTCGGTCTGCGGCGACCTGGATCTGGAGCTCGCCCGGCGCCTGGGCCCGGCCCTGTCCCAGGTGTCCTCGCGGTCCGTCCGCACGGTGGTCCTGGACCTGAGCCAGGTCACCTTCTTCGACTGCAGCGGGCTGCAGTGGCTGTGCGAGGTGCGGTCCCGGGTGGCCGCGAACGGCGGGGAGACATACCTGCGCCAGCCGCCGCGCTGTGTCTACCGCGTGCTGCAACTCGTGCCGCTGCCCCGGCCGTTCGCCTTGCTGTCCGCCACTGGCACCGCCGCCCGCCCGGCGGGGACGACGGGAAGCAGCCGTTCGGCGGGCGGCGCTTCCGGCCGCCTCGCCGTGCGCCGCCGGCGGTCCGCGTACGGGTCCGCCCGGCCGCCCGGCAGCTAAAGGACGTGCCGCGGGTCCGTCCGCCGGGCGGCGTCCGGTATCGGGGCCGCGGGCCGTCCGCCCGGAGGTGGCGCAACTCGCCGCTACCGGGCCCGGCCCGCCTGGTACCGGTGCCTGCGTACGGATAGCGTGGTCGGCCCGGCCCCATGGGTGTTGGTGCGAACGCGCTCGGAGGTGCGACATGCCGCACGCTGACGGGTTGCTGGTCAACATGGTCGCCGACTGTTCCGCATGTGCGGTGATACGCGTCAGCGGAGCTCTCGACCACACCGGGGAACAGTACTTCCGTACGACGATGGGCGGCCACGTCGACGCCGGTTACCGCTATGTGGTCCTGGACTGCGCGGCGCTGGTCTACTGCAACTCCCGCGGCCTGAACTGCCTGCTCGGGCTGCACTGGCTGCTCAGCCGGCGCCGCGGCCGCCTTCTGCTCGCGGGGGTGGGGCGCCGGGTGCTGTGGATGCTGGAGCAGACCGGCAGCAAGGAGGTGCTGGCCGTCTTCCCCACCGTGACCCGGGCGCTGGCCAGCCTCCCCGTGCACCACCGTCCCACCTGGCCGCCCCCGCACCCGGTGAGCACGGGCCCCGGGGCGTGAATCCGGGCGGGGTCGCAGATCCGTCACCGACGCACCCGTCCCACCTGCTCACCCGTCGGCGGCCTCCGGCGCCCGGTCGCCCCTGGCGTCCTCGACACTGGCGTAGCGGGGGAACTGTTCGGCGTAGCCGGTGAGCCGGAACAGCAGGTCGACGGCCTCGTGCTCGTAGACGACCCGCACCCAGCCGCCGACCGCCTCGCAGCGCGTCTGGGCCTTCATCAGTTCCTGCAGTCCGCTGCTGTCGATGAAGTTGACCTGCCGCAGGTCGGCGATGACGAAGGCCGGGAGTGCAGCATCGTTCCCTCTGAGCTGCTCCCGGAACGCCGGCGCCGTGGCCAGGTCGATCTCGCCCACCGGGCAGACCACCCGGCAGCCCTCCCTCAGCTCGGGACACCGGGTGTTCATGGCGGCCAACTCCTCGGGGACTGCGTGGCGCGTTCCGCACGACCGGGTCTGCGGCGGACTGCTGGCAGCTTACGGACACCACAGGCGCAGACGAAGCCGAAGGTTCACTCATCAATGAAACCTTCACGAAAGACTTCTACCGATCGTCCAGCGATCATTTTCGTCCGCTCGTAGTCGTAGTCCGATCAGTTCACGCGGCCCGATCATCCAATAATCCGCGCACCGGTTCGAGAGGCGGTACGGGAGGGGCAATTGCGGCACGGAAGGCCCAGACAGCCCTCAGGAGCGGGCCCGTGGTGGCAGTGGGCCCGCTCCTGAGGTGGTGCGGGTGGTACGGGTAAGGCCTCAGGTCAGCACTTGTTGTCCGGGTGGTCGGAGCCGCCGTCGTCGAGGTTCTTGTTGTAGACCCAGCCGTCGACGTTGAGGCCGTCGATCCGTACGTGCGTCCACCTGTTGCCCGCGGAGTTCTTCACCCAGCAGTGGTAGAACAGCACACGCGCGGTGCCGACCGTCGCGACCACACCGCACTCCTTGTTGGGGCCGGTGCGGACCTTGACGCTGTCGCCCTTCGCGGTGCCCTTGCCGGAGGACTTGTTCGACCAGCCGGGGTGGGTACACGCGTCCGCACCGGTGGGCGCGGCACTGGCGGACGGCGCCGTGACGGTGAGCGTGGCACCTGACAGGAGGAGCGGTACGGCGATGGCCGCGGCGAGTCTCGCGCGCTTCTTCAGTGTCACGGTTTTCCCCCTTGCTCGGCGGGCGCCCTTACGGCCGGCCCGGTTGCCCTGAGCATGGCGTGCCGGGAGGAGTTGCGCGGGACGCGAGAGACATCTGGCCAGAAGTCGCACTGGAGGGGCTAGTTCCTGAATGCTCCCCTTGTCCTTCTTCTGGTGCCCGTCGATCACCTCGCGTCCGCACGGACGTCCCGTTACGGCGCCATCTCGTAGGCCCCCGACAGCGCCTCGACGCGCTCCCAGACCCGCGCGGAGCGGGCCTCGTCGACGACGGGGCGGCGGACCGCGGACAGGGCCCAGGACTGCTGGGCGTCGGTCGCCGAGTCCTTGCCGTGCAGTTCGACGGCGTGCGCGGAGAAGTCGCGGACGAGGACGCCGAACAGCTCGTCCAGGACGTCCGCGTCGAGGTCCGTCAGGCGGGCCTGTTCGAGGATGAGCTGGCCGTGCACGACCAGCGCGAACAACTGGCCGACGGCGAGCAGCAGATCGAGGTCGCGGCTCTGCTCCTCGTCGGGGGCGGCGGTGGTGACGAACTCGCACAGCGCGTCCGCCTGCTCCCGGAAGCGGGCGACGTTGGGCACCTCGGCGTACGCGTCGTAGGCGGCGCGCCAGTCGTGGAACCGTACGGCGCCCAGGCCGCGGGCCGGGCCCTGGCGGAAGAGGAAGGTGTCGTCGGCCGCGTCGAGGCGGGTGGGTACGGGCGCGTACTCGGCCGGGTTCAGCAGGTGGTTGCCCATGAACTTGAGGATCAGCGCGAGGTTGACGTGGACGGTGCCCTCCAGCTTCGGCAGGCCGCGGATCTCGGTGGCGGCCTGCGCGAAGTAGGTGTCCTTCTCGAAGCCCTTGGCCGCGATGACGTCCCACATCAGGTCGATGACCTTCTCGCCCTCGGTGGTCACCTTCATCTTCGTCATCGGGTTGAAGAGCAGGTAGCGGCGGTCGTCGGGGCCGGCGGAGCGGAAGTAGTCGACGGCGCGGTCGCTGAACAGCTTCATCCCGACGAGGCGTACGTAGGCGTCGGTCAGCTCGCGGCGCACGTGCGGGAAGGCGGTGACCGGGCGGCCGTACAGGATGCGGTTGCTGGCGTGGGTGACGGCCTCGTACATCGCGTGCTCGCAGATGCCGATCGAAGCGGTGCAGAGGTTGAACTTGCCGACGTTGACGGTGTTGAGCGCGGCGTCGAAGGCGGCGCGGCCGGTGTGCAGGACGTCGTCCGGCCCGACCGGGTAGTTCTCCAGGCGGAACTCGCTGACGTACTTCGAGGAGTCGACGACGTTCTTCACCAGGTGGTACGCCGGGTGGCGGCTGTCGGCGGCGAAGAAGACGTAGCCGTCGGGGCCCTCGATGTCGGTGCGGCGGCCGAAGACGGAGACGAGTCCGGCGGCGTTGCCGTTGCCGATGTAGTACTTGGCGCCGCTGGCGAGGAAGCCGCCGTCGCCATCGGGCTCCAGCAGCATGTCGGTGTTGTAAATGTCGGCGCCGTGCGTCTTCTCGGACAGGCCGAAGGCGAACACCTCACCCTGCGCGAGGAGTTCGGCCGCGCGGGCGCGGGCGGCGGCGTTGTCGCTCTGCCAGACCGGGCCGAGGCCGAGGATGGTGACCTGCCAGGCGTACCAGTAGTCGAGGCCGTAGAAGCCGAAGATCTCGTTGAGGGCGGCGATGCGGGCGGTGTCCCAGCGCTTGTCCGGCTGCCCGCCGGCGGCGGCGGACGGGGTGAGGAAGGTGGCGAACAGCCCTTCCTTCGCCGAGAAGGCGAGGAAGTCGGCCAGCCAGGCGCGGGAGCGGTAGTCCTCGATCAGCCGGCGCTTGCCGCGGTCCTCGAACCAGTCGACGGTGGCGCGCAGCAGCCTGCGGGTCTCGGGGTCGAAGTGCGCCGGGTCGTAGGTGCGCGGGTTGAAGAGCAGCGGGTCGGCCATGGGGTCCGCCTTTCGGGTCGAGGGTGGGTGGGAAGAGTGGGGGGGCACGGGCCCGGACCGTCGGCAACGGGCAGGCGGCGGGCGCGGTGCTGTGGTGGGGCGCTGTGGTGCGGTGCTCCGGTTCAGGGCCGCTCGGGCTTCAGGGCGCGGAGCGTGCCGAGCACGTCCTCCAGCCAGGTGATCGTCATGCGCTCGTACGCGATGCCGCCGCGCAGCACCGCGTGCTGGAGCTGCTGCCCGGCGTCGAGGACGGCGGGCGCCTCGGGGCCGGTGAAGTCGCGCCGCTCCCCCGCCAGGTAGTGCGCGAGCCGGTCGGTGTGCACCTGGTGGTGCCGCTCGACCTCGTGGATCAGTGCGGCCGGGTCGTCGAACGCCGCGCCGCGGATCTTGACGGCGAGGTCGTGCCGTACGCTCTCGGGCTCGATCGGCTCGTGCAGCCAGGAGGAGAGGGCGGTCCGCCCGAGGGCGGCGACGGAGTACTCCTTCTTGTCCGGCCGCCCCTGCTGCGGCACCTCGCGGACCTCGACCCAGCCGTCGGCCTCCATGCGCTTGAGGACGCGGTAGATCTGCTGGTGGGTGGCGGTCCAGAAGTAGCCGATGGACCGCTCGAACCGGCGGGCCAGCTCATAGCCGGAGCCCGGTTTCTCCAGCAGGGAGACGAGGATCGCGTGGTCGAGCGCCATGCCCCGATCCTGCTATGCAACGAGTTGCATAGACAAGCGGCACCGCGCAGGTGAGACGCGGGTCACCCGGCGCGCGTACCGCACGCGCCCCGGAGGTCCGGTGCGGACACCGGCGGGCAGGACTCGACCAGGATGAACGCCACGTCGTCGGCGAGGACGCCGTCCGTGTGGCGGAGCAGGGCCTCCTGGAGCGCGTCGGCCGCGTCGTCGAGCACCGCCCGTGAGCAGGCGGACCGCAGACCGGCGAGATCGACCATGTCGCCCTCGGGGCTGCGGGCCTCGGCCAGGCCGTCGGTGTAGAACAGCAGGCGGTCGCCGGGGCCGAGGGTCACGTCCTGGACGACCGGCGCGGGGTGCAGTCCCAGCGGGGTGGTCGGTTCGGCCGGGGCGAGCAGGCGGGGCGGGGCGCCGGCGGGCAGGAGCAGCGGCGGGTGGTGGCCGCAGTTGGCCAGGCGCACCCGGGTGCCGGCGGACCGGCGGGTGGTGCGGAACTCGGCAGCCAGGGCGGTGACGAAGTCCTCCGCGCCGAGCAGGGTGGCCAGGCGCCGGTCGGTGGCGTCCAGCACGGCGGGCAGGTCGGGGCGGGTGTAGGCACTGTCGCGGAAGAAGCTGATCACAGCGGCCGACAGGCGTACGGCCGGCAGGCCGTTGCCGCGCACGTCGCCGATCAGCAGGCGCAGGCCGGCGGTGGTGTGCGCGAAGGCGTACAGGTCCCCGCCGAGCAGGGCCTGGGGCGAGGCGGAGTGGTAGCGGGCGCACACGGCCACTCCACCGAGCCGGAAGGTGGTGGGCTGGAGGATGGCGCGCTGGGCGACGGACGAGGTCTCGGTCAGCTCGCCTTCGTGCGCCACCCGTCGGGCGGCGCTCCAGGTGGCGTACGCGCCGCCCAGCGCGAGCACGGCCAGGCGCACCAGCATGCCCTGTTCGCCGAGGTTGCCCTCCCACACCGCGACACCGGCGGCCAGCAGCACCACGTACAGGGCGACGGAGCCGGTACAGGGGCCGTCGAGCCGGGTGGCGGCCAGCAGCGTACAGATCATCAGCAGCCCGGCCAGACTCTGCGCCGGGCCCAGCACGAGGTCTCCCACGGCTATGGGAATGCCCGGCAGCAGCGCGAACAGCAGCCATCTGCGGTCGCGGTCCAGGCGCATGGGCCCTCCTCCTGCCTCGCGGCGCGGAAGGTCACCGTGAGCAGCGGCGTCACCGTCCGGTTCACCCGGGCCGGATGCCGGCGACCGAGCGGAATCGACGGGCGCAGATCACGTAGGGGGCGTTGCCGACCGGCCTCGACCTCTCCTGCACCTTGCGCAGGAGATATGCCCGCTGGCCAGTCCGCTTGCACATGCCGTACGGAGGTACGTCCACGGGTCGACACGGTGGCGCGGCCGACGCGGGCGACGCGGGCGCGAGCTCCGGCCGGCGTTGTCCAACACGGGCAACCCACCGGTTGGACACGCCTCTTGTCCGACCGGTCGTCCAACTGATCGCGGTTGACCCGGTACTCCGCCGGCCAGCAGAGTGAGGGAAATCGATTCATCAATGTCGGGAATCCATCACCGGCCGGCCGTCGACGCGGAATGCACGGGAATTCACGGGGATTCACCGAGCATGCCCAGCGCACGGAATGCAGGAAATTCGCACTTCGTGCGGAACGCGTCGCGCCCGGCCGCCCGTGGAATTTCGTGGAGATGAGGAAGGGACCCGGCGCCGGCCACCGGCCACCCCTCTTCGGGGGCCGGCGCCGTTTCCGCGGTGAGCGGCCGCTTTCGCCGCGCTGCCGCAGGTGTTTCGCCGCGGCGGCGGTCCGCACCGCGTTCCGGCTCCCGCCCGGCGCATTCCGGGGTACGCCCCTGCCCGGCCACTGCGCCCGTAGGGACACCTCCCGCCACCGCGGCCGACGACGGAGAAGGGATGTCACGATGACCCAGCCCCAGGAAATACCCGTACATCTGCGCCGGGACCGGTTCGACCCGGTCCCCGAACTCCGGCAGCAGACCCGGGAGGCGCCGCTGACGGCGGCCGACATCGACTTCGGGCCCCTCGGCCAGGTGAAATGGCTCGCCACCGGAGACGCCGAGATACGGGAGGTGCTGGGCGATCCGACCCGGTTCAGCTCCGCGCTGCCCGACGGCGAGGACGGGACGGGCACCCGGGCCCTGCCGGGGAATCTGCTGACGTGCGACCCGCCCGACCACACCCGGCTGCGGAAGATGGTGGCGCCGGAATTCACCGCCCGGCGGACCCGCAGGCTGGAACCGCGTCTCCACGAGATCGTGGCGGAATGCCTGAACACCATGGAACGGGTCGGGCCACCGGCCGACTTCATGCGGCACTTCGCCTGGCCCATGGCGGGCCTGATCACCTGCGAGCTGCTGGGCATTCCCCGGGACGACCGGGCGGAACTGGCCCGCTACCTGGACGTCTCGCAGAACGACGCCGGGTCGCCGGAGCAACAGACGGCCACCGGGAAGGCGTACTGGGCGTACATGGTCACCCTCGCCGGCCGGCAGCGCCGTAACCCCGGCGACGGCCTGTTCGGCTCGGTGGTGCGCGCGCACGGCGCGGACATCAGCGACGAGGAGCTGGCGGGCCTGGGCGCGACCTTCGTGTCCGACGGATTCCTGCAGGTCTCCAGCATGCTGGGACTGGGCACGCTGGCGCTGCTCGACCACCCCGACCAGCTCGCGCTGCTCCGGGAGCGGCCGGAGCTGATCGACCGGGCCGTGGAGGAGCTGCTGCGGTACGTCACCGTCATCCACACCGTGGCGCCCCGGACCGCCCGGGAGGACGTGCCGGTCGGGGACCAGGTGATCAAGGCCGGTGAGCGGGTGGCCTGTTCCCTGTTCGCCGTCAACCGCGCACAGGACGAGGCGGAGACCGACCGCTTCGACATCACCCGGGAGGCCGCGCCGCACATGGCCTTCGGGTACGGCATCCACCACTGCGTCGCCGCGCCGCTGGTCAAGAGGGAGATGGCCGCGGTGTATCCGGCGCTGCTGCGGAAGTTCCCCGGCCTGCGGCTCGCCGTGCCGCCGGAAGAGGTCCGCTTCCGGGGCTCGCAGACACGGCAGTTCAGCCTGGAGGCCCTGCCCGTCGCCTGGTGAGGCGATGCCCGTCACCTTTTACGCGCCCGCCACGGACGGCCCGTACGCGGCGCTCCGGCGGTCCTGGAGCGGTGGGTGATCAGCGCTGGACGGACGCGGTGAGACGGCGCATCGCGGCCTGCGCGGGCGGGCCCCAAGTGGCCTTGCCGCCGGGACGGCCGTGGAGACCGGCGTCTCCGACGAGCAGGCCGCCGAAGGCGCGCAGCACCGCCCAGCCACGGGCGCGGCGCAGGGTCGCGGCGTCCGGGTGCGGCCGGTAGGCGGCGTGGAAGCGATCGGCGAAGCCGTCCGGCAGCAGGAGCCACGCGGCGGCGAGGTCGAAGGCGGGGTCGCCGGCGAACAGGTCGCCGAAGTCGATGACGCCGGAGAAAGTACCGTCCATGGTGAGGATGTTGGCCGGATGCAGGTCGCCGTGGAGCCAGAGGCGCGGGCCCGCCCATTCGGGCGCGGCGGCGGCGTCCTCCCAGACCGCGCGGACCGCGTCCGGGTCGTGGACCAGGCCCAGTTCGACGACCGAGGCGAGCCCGTCGGCGAAGTACTGGGCGGTGTCGGCCAGCGGGCCGCCGCGGTCCCGGCCGTCGGGTGCCTCGTCGGGGGCGGGGCGGTGCAGGGCCGTCAGAAAGGCGGCCAGGGCCTCGGCGGCCTCCGCACCTCGCGTCGCGGGGGCGCGGTCGGCGGGCTCGCCCGGTACCCAGGTGGTGACGAGCCAGGGCCGCGGGAACCGTTCCGAGGGCTCGCCGAGGCGCTGCGGTACGGGCACTTGGAGCGGCAGGTGCGGGGCGAGGGCGGGGAGCCAGGCGTGTTCCTTGCGCAGCAGCGCGTCCGCGGTCTCCGTCGCCCAGGGCATCCGGACCGCGAGGTCGTCACCGAGCCGCCACACCTGGTTGTCCCAGCCGAGGGCTCCGAGTGTCACCGGGCGGTCCGCCAGGTCCGGGTGCTGTTCGCGCAGCAGGTCCCGGATCAGTTCCGCCGTGATGTCTGTTTCGGTGACTGTCATGGGCAGCAACGATAACCGGGGGCGGCCGGGCCCGGACCGTACAGGGGCCGGGCAGCCGCACCGGACCCCGGCCCCGTCACCGGCGCTCAGCCCCCGGCGCGCCCACGCTCCTCGGGCCCGGCCTGACCGACGTACTCCCGCAGGTGGCGGGCCGTCAGCGTGCGGCCGTCGGCGACCAGTTCGGCGGGCGTGCCGGTGAAGACGACCTGCCCGCCGTCGTGTCCGGCGCCCGGGCCGAGGTCCACGATCCAGTCCGCGTGGGCCATCACCGCCTGGTGGTGCTCGATGACGATCACCGAATTGCCCTCGTCCACCAGCCGGTCGAGCAGGGCGAGCAACTGGTCGACATCGGCCATGTGCAGACCGGTGGTGGGCTCGTCCAGGACGTACGTGGTCGCCTTCTCGTTCATGTGGATGGCCAGCTTGAGGCGTTGCCGTTCGCCGCCGGAGAGGGTGTTGAGCGGCTGTCCCAGGCGCAGGTAGCCCAGCCCGACACCGGCGAGCCGTCCGAGGAGGGCCTGTGCCTGCCCGGCGGGGAAGAAGTCCTGTGCCTGGGCGACGGACATGGCCAGCACCTCGCTGATGTCCTTGCCGCGCAGCTTGTACGTGAGCACCTTCGGCGTGAAGCGTTTGCCCTCGCACTCCTCGCACACCGACGCCACCCCCGCCATCATCGCGAGGTCGGTGTAGACCAGCCCGATGCCGTTGCAGTGCGGGCAGGCGCCCTCCGAGTTGGCGCTGAACAGCGCCGCCTTGACGCCGTTGGCCTTGGCGAAGGCGGTGCGGATCGGGCCGAGCAGCCCGGTGTAGGTGGCCGGGTTGGAGCGGCGTGAGCCGCGGATCGGCGACTGGTCGGCGACGGCGACGCCCTCCCGCCCGGCGACGTACCCGTGGATCAGCGAACTCTTCCCGGAGCCCGCGACGCCGGTGACGACGGTCAGCACCCCCAGGGGTATCTCCACGCTGACGTCCCGCAGGTTGTGCCGGTCCGCGCCCTGGATCGCCAGGGTGCCGCGCGGCGTGCGCACCGTCTCGCGCAGCCGGGCCCGGTGCTCCAGGTACCGCCCGGTCAGCGTCCCGGAGGCGCGCAGCCCCGGCACGTCCCCGGCGTAGCAGATCCGCCCGCCGTCCGTACCGGCGCCGGGGCCGAGGTCCACGACGTGGTCGGCGATCGTGATGACCTCCGGCTTGTGCTCGACGACGAGGACGGTGTTGCCCTTGTCGCGCAGGCGCAGCAGCAGGTCGTTCATCCGCCGGATGTCGTGCGGGTGGAGCCCGACGGTGGGTTCGTCGAAGACGTACGTGACGTCGCTGAGGCTCGATCCGAGGTGCCGCACCATCTTCACGCGCTGCGCCTCGCCGCCGGAGAGGGTGCCGGCGGGCCGGTCCAGGCTCAGGTAGCCGAGGCCGATCTCCACCAGGGAGTCGAGCAGGTGCCGCAGATTGGCCAGGAGCGGCGCCACGGAGGGGTCCTCGACCGTGCGCAGGAAGGCGGCGAGGTCGCTGATCTGCATGGCCGAGCACTGGGCGATGGTGACGCCGTCGATGGTGGAGGAGAGCGCGGCGGCGCTCAGCCGGGTGCCTTCGCAGACGGGGCAGTCGGCGAAGGCGACGGCCCGGTCCACGAAGGCCCGGATGTGGGGCTGCAGCGCGTCGCGGTCCTTGGACAGGAACAGCCGCTGGACCTTGGTGACCAGCCCTTCGTACGTCGTGTTGAGGGTGGCCGCCTTCACCTTGGTCGCGGGTTTGTGGAGGAAGTCCTCCCACTCCCGCTCGGTGTAGTCCTTGAGCTTCTTGTCCGGCGGGAAGAAGCCGGAGCCCGCCATGACCTGCCAGTACCAGGAGCCCACGGCGAAGTTGGGCACGGTGACGGCGCCCTCGTCGAGGGAGAGTTCGCGGTCCACGAGCTGGTCGACGTCGATCGTCGACACCTGCCCGAGGCCCTCGCACTCCGGGCACATGCCTTCGGCGCTGTTGAAGCTGAAGGCGCTGGAGGTGCCGATGTGCGGGGTGCCGAGGCGGCTGTAGACGATCCGCAGCATGGTGTACGCGTCGGTGGCGGTGCCCACCGTGGAGCGGGAGTTGGCGCCCATCCGCTCCTGGTCGACGATGATCGCGGCGCTCAGGTTGCGCAGCGCGTCCACGTCCGGGCGACCCAGGCTCGGCATGAAGGACTGGACGAACGCGGTGTACGTCTCGTTGATCAGCCGCTGTGCCTCGGCGGCGATGGTCCCGAAGACCAGCGAGGACTTGCCCGACCCGGAGACGCCGGTGAAGACGGTGAGCCGCCGCTTGGGCAGGTCCAGGGAGACGTCGGCGAGGTTGTTCTCCCGCGCGCCGCGTACCTCGATGACGTGGTGCAGGTCGGCGGCGGCCGGCTGGGGGCTGGTGGGGTCGGCGGGCATGTCGCTCTCTTCTCCTCCGGGACGGTGGTACGGCGGTACGTCGGTACGTCGGCCGGGCGGCGGTTGGCGCGCGGCCGGGCGCGGCGGAGGCGGGCAGCGGACCCGGACCCCCGTCGTGCCGGGGTACTCTCCCACACTTTCCGCGTACGGCGTACGGAGTTTTTCCGGGCAGACCGCCACCGGACACCGCCCGGCCCCCGGCCGATCACTGTGGTCGGTCTACGGTCCGGCCGTAGAGACGTCTCGCGCGGGCGGTGGTGACACTCGGGGGCGATCCGCCGACCCCGAGGACAGACGATGCGACCGAAACTCAAGCCCGACGTGCTGTACGTGCCCACCGCGGACGGGGTCCACCTGTTCGGCGCGGGCGCCAACCTGGAACTGCGGGGCGGCGCCATCTACCAGTGGGTGGACCGGCTGGCGCCGCACCTGAACGGCACCGTCACCCTGGACAACCTGCTGCGCGGCCTCCCCGACGACAAGCGGGCCGTGGTCGCGGCCCTGCTGAAGCGCCTGGAGGACGGCGGCTGCCTGACCGACGCGGAAGCGGACGAGCCGCACGGCCTGACGGACCGCGAGCTGGCGACGTACGCGCCGGAGATCGCCTTCGTGGAGTACTACCGCGGTTCGGCGGCCCGGCGCTTCGAGACGTACCGCAACAGTTCGGTGGTGGTGCTGGGCGCCGGGCCCGCGTTCACCGCGCTGATCGCTTCGGCGCTGCACTCGGGCGTCCGGCGCCTGCGCGCCGTGTGCACCCCGGAGTTCCCCACCGACGAGGACCGGCTGACCGAACTGACCGGCGGGTCCGAGCGGCGCGACCCGGACCAGGAGCTGATCCGGACGGTGCTGTCCGGCGACTCCGACGCGGAACTCGCGGCGGCGCTGGAGGGCGCCGACGCCGTCCTGCACGTGTCCTCGGCGCCGGTGACGGACCGGGCCGTACGGCTGCACCGGCTGTGCGAGCGGGCCGGTCAGTTGCTGGTCCAGGGCGTCGTGCTGGACGACGTGGCGTGGCTGGGGCCGTCCGGCGCGGCCTGGGCGTCGGCCTGGCAGCGCCTCGCGGCGCCGGAGCCGTCGCGGCCCAGCACCTTCCTCACCGGGCCGACCGCGGCGGTGGTCGCCGGTCATCTGGGCCTGGCCTGCTTCACCGCGCTGACGGGCGCCCGGGACGACGGCCCGCCGACGGTGACCCGGATCGACCTGGAGACCCTGCGCACTTCGACCCACCCCTTCCTCCCCCACCCGTCGGCGATGGACGCGCCGCAGGAGAGCGCCGAGGAGTTCGGGGAGCGCGTCGAACGCCTCCGCTCGGCCGAGCCGCTGCTCCCGGCGGACTTCTCCGCGCGCGCCGCGGCCTGCTTCGACCGGTACACGGGAGTGCTGCGGGCGCTGGAGGAGGGCGACTTCACGCAGTTGCCGCTGAACGTGACCGAGGCGGTACGGCCCGAGGGGCCCGCCGAGCGGGTCTTCGGCTGGGGCACCGGCTTCGCCGAGGCCCGGCAGCGGGCGGCGCTGCGCGGGCTGGCCCGGTACGCGGTGACGGCGCCCGATCCGCGGCGCTTCGCCGACGACGGGTCGGTACGGGGCTGGGACCTCGTCGGCAAGGAGGTCACGACGGTACCGGCCGGGGACGTGTTCACGTCGGGCCCGGGCGTGGCCGCCGCACTCGACTGGACCGGTGCGGTCACCGAGGCGGTCGCGCAGCAGTGTGCGCGGCTGGCGGTGGAGGACGTACGGGCGGGCACGGCCGAGCCGGTCCTGCTGGACGTGGCGGGCGCCTCGGTGGACGAGGCGGGCCGCCGCCACCTGGACATGCTGCGTCCGGCGGGCGGCGAGGTCACGGCCGCCGACATCGGTACGGCGCTCGGCGTGCCGGTGCTGGCCTGGTGGCAGGGCGCCCGGCCGGTCGGGGTGACCTGCGGCCCCGGCGCGGTCACCGACGGTCTCGAACTGGTCCTGCTGGACCGGCAGTCCGAGCTGACCGGCGAGTCCGCGTACGCTCCGCCGCCGGTCCCCGGACTCGGCGCGCCGCCGCGCGGAACGGACGGCGCTGCCGTACCGGCGGACGCGGACCTGCCCGCGCTGGTGGAGGCACTGGCCTCGCGGGACCGGTCCCCCGTCGTGGTGCCGCTCGACCACGACCCGGCCGTGCACGAGGTGCTGCCGAACGTCGTACGGGTGGTGCTCGCCGGATGACCGGGGCCGCCACCGACGAGGCCGGAGCGCTGGGGCTGCGGTTCTGGTACGACACCTTCGAGGGCGTACGGGAGCTGTTCGCCGAGGGGCACGGTTCCGAGGGCGGGCCGGACGATCCGCTGCCGAGCAAGACCTACCGGGGGCTGCCCCGCCACGTACTGGCCGCCCCGCCCCGGCGCATCGGCGACGCGCGCTGGTCCTTCCCCGGCTTCCGGGACCGGCACCCCGAAGGCCCGCCGCGCAGGCCCTGGGACGGGAGCACACTGTCCGCGCTGCTGCACCACACCTACGGTCTCGGCCGGATGGAGCTGGGCCCGCAGGCCGCGTGGCCGTACCACCGGCTGGTGGCCTCGGCGCGCTGCTTCTACCCGGTGGAACTGTACGTGTGGCTGGACGGCGACACCGGGGACGTACCGGCGGGGTGCTACCACTACGACCCGCTCCACCACGCGCTGACCGCGCTGCGGCCCGGCGGCATCCCGGAGGAACTGCGGACGGCGGTGGCCTGCAAGGGCCGGGACACGGCCGCGCTGGTGCTGCTCTCCGCGTACTTCCGCAAGACCGCCTTCCGGTACCGCGACTACGCCTACCGGCTGTGCGCGCAGGAGTCCGGCATGGTCGCCGGCAACGCCCTGCTGGCGGCCGGTGCGCTCGGTCTGGACGCCCGGGTCCACCACCGGTTCCTGGACGAGCCGGTGAACCGGGCGCTGGGCCTGGACGGCACGGAGGAGACCACGTTCGCCGTGCTGGAGATCGGGGCGCGGGACGGCGTGGCCGCGGCTCCGGCGCGGGACCTGACGCCCCTCGTGACGGAGCACGTCCGTACCAACCAGGAGGACGCGGCGCGCTGGTCCCGGCTGACCACCCTGGACGCCGGCAGCCGGCTGACCGGTGAGGCACACTTCCCACCGGTCGCCCCGGACCCGTTCCACCAGCCCGCTGACGGCCCCGCGGAGCCCTTCGCCGACGACGAGCGGCCGCCGGGGAGCGTCGAGTTGGGCGACGCGCTGCGGCGCCGGGACTCGGGCGGGCGGATGTTCCAGCCGGACCGTGCCGCGCTGCCGCAGCAGCAGCTCGCGGACCTCCTGCGGTACGCGCTGGACCCGGTGCCCTCCGACCACGGCGGCACACCGCTGCGGCCGCTGCTGGACTGCCACGTACTGGCCCTCAACACCACAGGCCGGACCGCAGGTCTGTACCGGCTGGAACCGTCCCCCGCACTCGTCCCGGTACCCGGACGCGACGGGCGGCCTGCGGTGGCCATGCTGTGCGACCGCACGCCCTCGGTGAACACCGCGCGCGCCAACGCGGTCGTCTTCCTCACCGTGGACCGCTACGAGGGCGCCCGCCGGTTCGGGGACCGCGGCTACCGCGTCCTGCACCACGAGGGCGGCATCGTGGCCCAGCGGCTGAGCGTGCTGGCCGCCGCCGAGGGCCTCGCGGCCCGGATCACCAACGGGTACGACGACCGGGTCGTACGGGAGCTGCTGGGCGGCGGGGACGCACACGTACCGATCTTCGCGATCGTGCTGGGCCGGCGGCAGGCCACCTCCCAGTACGAACCCCCGCTGGACTGGTGACCACAGGCACCGTAGGCCACGGACCCACGGCAGACCCTACGGGTGCTCCGTAGAGACCCGGGGCCCCCGAGGATCACAGAATCAGCTCGGACAGCGGGCGACCGCCGCCCGCAGTCGTCACCCACAGAGGAAGGAGGGACACGACATGGACGCGAACCTGGTGCTGGACCTCGACGACCTGAGCGTGGACCAGCTCGACATTCTCCCGACCGCCCCCGGCTCCACCCTGGAGTCGATCAACGTCGGCCACGCCATGGTCGAGATCGGCGCTTCGAACTGCACCTCGAAGGGCTCGCCCGCGAGCTGCTGCTCTTGTTGCTGCTGCTGATCACGCTGCACAACAGGGCCGTGTCCGGCGCGTTCCGCGCGTCGGGCACGGCCCGGTGCCACTGACGGGACGGAAAGACGGGACGTGCGAAGGATGCAGCAGGGGAACGTGGCGGACCGGCCGGCCGGACTCGCGGTACGGGGCGACGGGCTGCTCGCCCAGGCGGTCCGCGCGGCGGTCTCCCGCCGACACCCGTCGGCCGCCGAGGACAGCGACCGGTGCGCCGCACTGCTCACCGTGGACGACGGCTGGCGGGACGCCGACCGGACGAGCCGGCCGGACCTGCCGTGGCTGCCCGTCCGGGTGGAGCTGGGCAATGTCGTCATCGGGCCGCTCGAACTGCCGGGCCGGCCGGGATGCGCGCAGTGCGCCCGTACCCGCAGGCAGCGGGCCCTGGGACAGGACAGCCCCCGCGCCGAACTGCTGCGCCGGCACGGCGACCGGCTCGCCGAACGGCCGTCCCCGCTGCTGTCCGCCTGGGCGCGCGACACCGTAGCGGCCTTCGTGGAGGCGGAAGCCGCCGCCGTGCTCGACGACCCGGAGCGCGCCGGCACCCGCAACGCGATCACCATCATCGGCCTGGCCGGTCTCACCGCCGACTCCCACCCGTTCCTGCCCGACCCCTGCTGCCCCCGCTGCGGCAGCCTCCCCGACGACGGGCCGCCGGTCCTGATGGACACCCCGCGGCCCAAGCTCGACCGGGACACCTACCGCGTCCGCAGCCTCGACACCGGCTGGGACGGTCTGCTGCGGACGTACGTGGACGGGCACACCGGCATCGTCCAGCAGCTCGACGTACGGACCGACTACGCCTACCCCATGGTCTCCGCGCCGCTGCGGCTGCCCGACGGCATCCAGGAGGCGGGCTTCGGCCGCGGCCTGGACTACACCGGCTGCGAACGCACCGCGCTGGCCGAGGCGTTGGAGCGGCTGGGCGGCGCCCGGCCCGGCGGCCGGCGCACGGCCGTCCGCGCCGGCTACGAGCAGGTCGCCGACCGTGCGGTCCGCCCCACCGACCTGGGCCTGTACCCGCCGGACCGGTACGCCGACCCGGAATTCCCCTATCCGGCGTTCACCCCCGACCTGGAGATCAACTGGGTGTGGGGGCACTCCTTCGGCCGCGGCGGCCCCGTGCTGGTGCCCGAGGACTACGCCTACTACCGCACCCGGCACGGGAACGACTCGGCCCGCCCGCTGGCGTACGAGGTCTCCAACGGCTGCGCCCTCGGCGGCTGCCTGGAGGAGGCCGCGCTGCACGGCATCCTGGAGCTGGCCGAGCGGGACGCCTTCCTGCTCACCTGGTACGCCCGGCTGCCGGTGCCGCGCGTGGACCTGGACACCGTGGCCGACCCGGCGGTCCGGCTGCTGGTGGAGCGCATCCGGCAGGACACCGGGCACCGGGTCGCCGCGTTCGCCACCACGCCCGAGCACGGCATCGCCACGTCCTGGGTGATGGCCGTACACCCCGGGGACGCGGTGGAGCCCGCCGCGATCTGTGCCGCCGGCGCCCATTTCGATCCCGAGAAGGCGCTGCTCAACGGCCTGCTGGAGCTGACCGCGAACCTGGGCTGGAACCGCGCCGCCTACCGCGAGGAACTGCGCCGGATCGAAGGCATGGTCGCCGACCCGCACCAGGTGCGGGAGATGCGCGACCACGCGCTGCTGTACTGCCATCCGGACGCCTACGACCGGTTCGCCTTCCTGCCCGGTGAGGAGACGGCGCGGCCGGTGGCCGAGGCGTTCGCCCGCGCCACCTGCCGGCCGCGCCACGCGGACCTGCGCGACGACCTCGCCGAGGTGGTCGAGCGCTTCACCGCCCGCGGCCTGGACGTGATCGTGGTCGACCAGACCACCGACGAGCACCGCGCCGCCGGCTTCGCCTGCGCGAAGGTGATCATCCCCGGACTGCTGCCGATGACCTTCGGGCACCGGATGAGCCGTACCCACGGCCTGCCCCGGCTGTACGACCTGCCGGCCCGGCTCGGGTACCGGGACGGGCCGCTGGAGCCGGCCGACGTCAACCCGCATCCGCACCCGTTCCCGTGACGCCCCGGCCGTCCTCTTCCCCGTACGGCCGGGGCCGCTCCGCCGCACGACCAGAACCGACCCGCACGCGAAGGCAGGGACAACGATGAGTGGCTTCCACGTCGCGGACACATTCGGCGTACGCATCGGTGGTCTGCCGGTGTCGGTGCTGGACGGTTTGCGGTCGGACGAGGTGTGGCGGCGGACCGGCGCGCTGCTCGACGGCGCCCGGGAACTGGCCGACCGGGGCGCGGAACTCTCCGACGCGCTCTACGCGTTGATCGGGCAGGAGACCGGCGCCAAGGCGGCCCTGGTCGCGCTGCGCCGGGCGGTGCACAACCAGCGGACGCCGGGCGAGCGCTGCTGGAACGACGAGGTGCGCGCCGCCCTGCCCGCCGAAGTGGTGGCGGACGTCGAACGGTGGGCGGAGCTGCTGGCGGCCCACCGGGCCGACACCGCCGCCCTGGACGGCCTGCTCCCGCAGGACGCGGCCGACCGCCGCGCCGTCCTGCGCGAGGCGGCCGCCCAGCCGGTGTTCCGGCACGGCCTGATCCAGGGCAGCCCGGTCCTCCACGAACAGTTGCGCAAGTGGCTGGCGCGTCCCGAAGGCGCCGTGCCGGACCGCAAGCTGGCGCTCCGGCTGGCCAAGTACCTCGCCCGGGTGACGGCCAAGACCAGCCCGTTCAGCACCTTCACCGTCAGCGGCCTCGGCCGGTGGGACGGTCCGCGCCCGGAGGCGGCCGGACCGGCGGTGCGCGACACCGTCGAGATCAACCTGTGGCTGGTCCAGCAACTTGTCCGGCGGCTGCGCGAGCACCCGGCCCTGGCGCCCGCCGTCCGGCTGCGGGTCAACCCGAGCGCCCATCAGACCGACGGGCACTGGGAGTTCCTGGGCCCCGGCGAGGAGGAGCCGCTGCGCACCCTGCCGGTGTCCCCGCCGGTCCAGGCTTGCCTGGACTTCCTCGCCGACGGTGCCCGTCCGCGCCACGAGGTGGCCGCCCACCTGACCGAGCGGAGCGGTGCCGCCCCGGAGCAGGCCGAGCGTTATGTCGCGCGGCTCACCGAACTCGGTGTGCTGGAGACCGTGCCCCCCTTCTCCGAGCAGGCGATGGACCCGCTCGCCGAACTGCGGGCGTGGGTGGACACCGGCGGCCCGGAGCTGGCCGAGGTGTCGGCGCAGCTCAAGGAGGTGGCCGCGCTGCTGGACGGGTATCCGGAGCTGACCGACCCGGACGCCCGCCAACGGCGCGCAGAGGAGATCCACCAGGCGCTGGGCCGGGTCGCCGAACGCGTCGGCCCCGAGCAGGTCGTCGTGCCGCCCAAGAACTACATCATCGAGAACGCCCTGCTCGTCGGGCCGCCGCCGGCCCAGAACCGGGCGGCGTGGGAACCGGTGCTGCGCGACCTGGACATCGTTCGCCGCTGCTACGCGGCGCTCGACCCGGCGCTGCCCGGACGGGTGGCGCTGGCCCGGCTGTTCACCACGCGCTTCGGGATCGGCGGGAGCGTGCCGTTCCTCGCGTTCCACCGTGCCGTGCAGGAAGAGATGCGTACGGACCCGCAGTTGCCCGGCCTGCTGTCCGTCTCGCAGCACGGCTACGCGCCGCTCGCCGACAGCCCGCTGCCCCGGATCAAGGAGCTGCTGCGGGTACGGGCCGGGCTCACCGGCGCGGCCCTGAACGCGCGGCCGGACGCCGACGGAGTGGTGCACGTCGACCCCGCGCGGCTCGCCGCGCTGGCCGACACCTGGCCCGCGTGGATGCGGCCGCCCGGCTCGGTCGCGTTCTACGGCCAGTTGACCGGCGGGCCCGAGGACCCGGCCGGGTTCGTGGTGAACGCCGTCAACGCGGGCCACGGGCGGGGCCGCGACCGTATCCGCCGGCTGCTCGGCCAGGCCGGTGTCACGGTGGCGGGCGAACCGTCCGGCCCGCCCGGCGACGTCATCCTGGCGGACACCTGCCGCCACTACGGCAGCAACGTGGGCCTGCGCGACCTGACCATGACCGACGAGATCGACTACCCCGGTTCGGCGAGCCCGCGCCCGGCGGAGCGGCGCATCCCGCTGCGCGACCTGGAGGTGCGCCACGACCCGGCGCTGGACCTCCTCGTGCTGTGGTCGCGCACCCGCGACCGCGAGGTGCGGCCGGTGCACCCCAGCCTGATCGCGGAGTTCTGGCTGCCGCCGGCGATGCGGCTGCTGATCCAGGCGTTCGGCGACACGCCGACGCTGCTGATCCCCGGACGGCGGATGTTCGGCGACATCTCCCCCGCCACGGCACAGGGCCTGCTGCACGAGCCCAGGATCACGATCGGCACGGTCACCGTCAGCCGCCGCCAGTGGGTGTTCCGCACCGACGAGGCGCCGGTGCGCGCCAAGGGCGAGGCGGACCGCCCGTACCTGCTGCGGCTGGCCGCCTGGCTGCGCGAACACGGCATCCCCGAGCGCTGCTTCGTGCGCGCGCTGGACCCGTCCATGCTGACCGACGGCAACGTCTGGCAGCTCAAGTCCCGCAAACCGCTGTACATCGACTTCGCGAACCTGCTCCTGACGGGACTGTTCGAGCGGATGCTCGCCGAGCGGGGGAACCTGCTGTTCCTCCAGGAAGCCCTGCCCGACCCGTCCGCCGCGCCGCGCTACGGCGACGCCGGAGCCCGCGTCACCGAACACCTCGTGGAGGTCGGTCACCATGGCCGTAGCTGACCGCCCCCTGGACCCCGCCACCGCCGACGCGTCCGACTGGGTGTGCGCCCACGTCTTCCAGGACACCTGCCACGACGCCCTGCTCACCGGCTGTCTGCGGCCGCTGGTCAAGGAGCTGTCCGCCGACGGGCTGCTGCACCGGTACTTCTTCCTGCGCTACTGGGAAGGCGGTCCGCACGTACGGATGCGCTTCCTGCCCACCGGTACGGCGGCCTCCCGCGAGGTACGGCAGCGGGTGGCCACGGCGGTCGGCGCGTTCCTGCGGGACCACCCGGCCCCCGACACGGTGGACCGCACGCGGTACGCCGGGCTGGCCGGCGAACTGGCCGCCCTGGAGGACCTTTCCGAGCACGACCGGGAAGTGCGGCCCAACAACACGGTCGAGTTCCTGCCGTACCTGCGCGAGCACGCGGTGTACGGACACGGCCCGGCCATGGCCGCGACCGAGCAGCACTTCCACGAGTCCAGCGAACTGGCCCTGGCGCTGATCGCAGCCGGTACGACCGGCCAGCAGCGGGCGGCGATCGCCCTCGACCTGATGCTGGCCGTACTGGCCCTCTGCGACAAGCTGCGCGCGCAGTGGGTGGACAGCGGGCAGCCGCTGATCCCCTTCGCCGAGGGCACCGAACCCGCCGCCACCGAGGAGCACTACCTGGCCCGGCGGGAACACCTGCGGGAACGCGCGCTACGGGTGTGGCAGCTCGCCCCGGACCCCACCGGGGCGACCCCGCAGGCGCACTGGCTGCGGTCGCTGCGCACGCTGCGGGACCGGCTCAGCGACTGGGAGGACGCCGGCGCATTCACCTCCGACTGGGCCCGCTCGCCGCTGAACCAGGGCGGCCCGGACCTGGCCGCGTTGCCGCACCCGGCCACCACGCTGATCCTGCTGCGCTGCGCGCACCTGGTGAACAACCGGCTCGGGCTGACCCTGAGCGAGGAGAACCACCTGCGCTTCCTGGCCGGCCGGATCGTCACCGACCTGCCGTCGCTTCCGGTGCGCTGACGCACCGTCCCGCAGTCCCTCCCGGCCCGCCGCCCCCGTACGGCGGGCCCGCCCGTCACGTCGACGGGGCTCCGTCACCTCGACGGACTGGGCCGCAGCTCCGCGGACCGGGGACCGTCGTGCCACCGGGACGACCGGACCAGGGTGTCGGCGCACGGCTGCCCGGGCGGCAGCGTCCGGGAGCAGGAGCACGGTGCGGGCCCGGTGGGGCGGGTGCGGCCGTCGGCCGGCTGGGCCGCCGGGCGTGCCTGGTCCTCCGGCGGCTCGGCGGACGGCTCCGCCGGGATCGCCGCGGCCAGTCCCTGCCGCCCCGTTATGCCCAGCTTGCGGTACACACCGGACAGGTGGAACTCCACCGTACGCATGGTCAGGAACAGCATCTGGGAGATCTGCCGGTTGGTGTGCCCGCTCCGGGCCAGCCCGGCGATCTTCAACTCCTGCGGGGTCAGCAGCGGATGGGTACGGACCGGCTTGTCGTGGGCCGGTACGGGCTCCGGCGCGGCACGCAGCCGCCGGGCCAGTGGCGTGGCACCGCACTCACCGGCCAGGGCCAACGCCGCCGCGCACTCGCGGTCGGCCTCGGCCGTCCGCCCGGCGGCGCGCAGCGCGGCGCCCAGGTCGGCCCTGGCCACGGCGAGTTCCAGGCGGGCGGGTGACGCTTCGAGGTGGCGCACCGCCTCGGTCAGCAGCATCAGCCTGCGCTCCCCCGACCGGGTCATCGCCAGGGCGTGCCGGGCGACGCCGATCGTGCGGGGTGTCCCCCAGCGGCGGGCGGCCTCCAGTTCCTCGCGCGCCAGGGTCTCGGCCCGGTCGGTGGCGCCGTCGGCGGCCAGGGCGAGCGCCGCGCGGGAGCGCCACGGCAGCACCGCCGGGCTGACGGCGCCCCGGCGCACCAACTGCCGCCCGGCGGCCAGGAGATCCCCGGCCGCGCGGCCCGGCTCGCCGCGCAGCCGCCACAGGGCCGCCCGGGCGGCGAGCAGGTACGGGCCCTCGTAGCGTCCGTGCAGGTCGTCGTCCGGGCCGTGGCCGGCGACGCCGTGCGCGGCCAGCAGTGCGGCGGCCTCGTCCTGGTCGCCGAGCTGCGCCAGCGCCTCCACCAGACCGGCCACCGCGAAGCCGGCCACGATCGGGAGCGCGGCGCTGCCGGGCCCGATCTCCTCGACCACCGGCCGCAGGATCGCCACCGCGCCGGGCAGGTCCCCGGCGACGCGGCAGATCCGGGCCCGGAAGATGTCCGCCGCCAGCCCGGCCCGCCGGCCCGACATGGCGCGGCTGAGCCTGCCGGTGCGCCAGCAGTGGGCCCGCGCCTCGACGAGTTCGTCGGCGCGGATCAGGGTCGCGCAGCTCTGCCAGAGGCGTCCGAGGTCGCCGCCTTCCGCGCCGGACAGCGCCTCGCGCGCCGGGGCGAGGGCCGCTTCCCGGTCCGTTCCCCGGTCGGCGGCGATCGCGGCGCGCAGGTTGGCCAGTTCCCGGCTCCGTCCGCCGCCGGCCCGCTCCGGTGCGTCCGCGTCCCCGTCCGGGCCCGCGTCCGCCAGGCGGCGGGCCTCGGCCGACGGGCCGGCCGCGTCGAGCAGGGAGACGCTCGCCTTCCGGAGAGTGAGCCTGCGCACCGCCGCCGGGTGGCCGGCGCCGATCCGTTCGGCCGTCTCGTCCAGTACGGAGGCGGCGTCCGCCGGTCTGGCCCGGTCGATGAGCATGCCGGCCACGTCCAGGGCCAGTTCGGCACAGACCTCGGGGTCCTCGGACTCGCGCAGCAGGGTGTCCAGTTCGCTCAGCGCGAGGTCCGGGTCGACGAAGGTCTCGGCCTCGGCCAGTTCGCGCCGGACGGCCGAGCGGACGTCCGCGGGCAGCCGGTCCCGCAGCACGCACCGCAGATAGCGACTCGCCTCCTCGGCCCGTCCCTCGTGCAGGAGTTTGCGTGCCGCGGCACGCAGCGGCTCGACCGCCCAGTCCAGCCCGGTCGGGCCCGCCGCGGCGAGCTGCTGGGCGATCCGTTCCGCGCCCCACTGCTCGTCCCGCAGGAACCGGGCCACCTTCAGGTGCGCGGCGATCCGGGAGCCGACGGGCATCCCGGCGAGCACCGCGGTGCCCAGCAGCGGGTGCCGGAACGCCGGCGGCACCCGGTTGGCGAGCACCTGCCGTGCCACGAGGGTGTCGATCGCGTGCAGGGCGTCGGGGACCGGCAGCTCGGCCAGCGCGGCGGCGTGGGCGACCTCCGCGCTGTCGCCCAGAACCGCGACAGCCCTGGCCATGGCCAGGGCTGGTCGGGGCAGGTCGTCGAGCCACCGCCGGGTACATCGCAGCGCTTCGGGGCCGGCCGCGCCGCGCAGTTCCCGCGCGGTGACGGCCGGGCCGGGGCGGCCCGCGAGGTGGGCGAGCAGCAGGCCGGGGTTGCCGCCGGTCAGTTCGTGGCACACGGCGGCCGCCGCGGCGTCGAGGGTGAGGCCGCAGTGCCGCGCGGCGAACTCGGCGATCCCGGCCTCGGGCAGGCCGGTCAGCTCCAGGTGCTCGGCGCGGGCGAGGAGTTCGGCCGCACCGGCCGTCCGGCCGCTGCCGGGGTCCTCGCCGGCCGCCGCGACGATCAGCAGCGGTACGGGCCGGTCGAGCGAGGCCAGGGCCACCAGCCAGGTCGCGGACGACGCGTCCACGTCCATGAGGTCGTCCACGCACAGCGCGAGGGGCGTGCGTGCCATGACGTCCCGGCCGCGGGCGACGTAACCGTCCAGGGTGTCCGTCCCGTCGTCCGGGCGGCCGAGGGCCTGACGGGCCGCGGCGAACAGGGAGTCCCTTACGGCCGGTCCCCCGGCGGCGGTCCCCACCCGGAAGCCCGCGTCCGCCGCGCGGTCCGCCACCGCTTCCAGCAGGGCGCTCTTGCCGACGCCCCGCTCCCCCCGCACCGCGACGATCACCGGTACGCCGCCGCCGGCCCGCCCGATCAGCCCGTCCAGCCGGGCCAGCTCCGCTTCACGACCGGTTAACGGCATCGACAGCCCTCCCCATAGACATGAATATGTCGGGACGTCCTTACACCCGACAGGTTCGTCCATCTTTCATCCTGATACGTGCCTTGCCCGGACTGCGATCGCGGACCGGGCCAAGAACGGCTGGTTCGCTACCACCGGCGGCCGATTCCGCTCGGCCGGGGGTGCGGTTCCTGGCTGACCGGGTGAGCCCCGGCCACCGGTCCGGCCCCGGCCCCGGAGGCGTCCGGACCGTCGCCGCCGCACCGCGCCCGTACCGCCGCCCCGGAGATCGCCGGCGCCCGCCCCCGTCTAAGGTGCGGCAATGACTTCGCACACCTATCTCACCGAACTGTTCTCGCTGGACGGAACGGTCGCCGTGGTGACCGGCGGCAGTTCCGGGATCGGACGTGCCGTCACCGGGGCGCTCGCCCGCGCCGGCGCGAGCGTCGTGGTCGTGGCGCGCAAGGAGGCGGAACTCCGGGCCACGGTCGACGAGCTGACGGCCGACGGCTGCCGGGCGGCGTGGGTGAGCGCCGACCTCGGTACGCGGCCGGCCGTGCGCGAGGCCGCCGACCGGGCGGCCGGCGTGTTCGGCGAGCCCGACATCCTCGTCAACTGCGCCGGGGTCAACCTGCGGCCGCCGATGGGCGAGCTGGACGACGAGGTGTGGGACACCACGATGGCGGTGAACTTGGAGGCGCCCTACCTCCTGGGGCAGCGCTTCGGCCCCGGCATGGCCGAGCGTGGCTTCGGCAGGATCATCCACATCACGTCCCAGCAGGCGCACCGGGCGTTCGTCCAGAGCGGCGCGTACGGCGTGTCCAAGGGGGCGCTGGAGTCGCTGGCCCGCTCCCAGGCCGAGGCGTGGTCACCGTACGGCGTCACGTGCAACACGCTCGTGCCGGGCTTCGTGATGACGCCGCTCAACGCCCGGCTGTCGTCCGACCCGGAGAAGGTGGCGGCGCTGGCCGCCCGCACCATGACCGGGCGCAACGGCCTCGCCGAGGACTTCGCGGGCGCCGCGGTCTTCCTGGCGAGCCGCGCCTCGGCGTACGTCACCGGGCAGTCGCTCTTCGTGGACGGCGGCATGTCGGTGCACTGAACGGGCGCCGTACGGGCGGCCCGGCAGCGGCGACCCGTCGCCGGGCCGACCGTACCGGTCGGCCGGATGCCCCCTGACTACACTGCTCGCAGCGTCGGCACGGCAACACCGGCCGGCCGTCTCCGCGGCACACACCCGGAGTCGCACCGCACCTGGTCCGGACGGAACGAACGGCGAAGGAGGGGCACATGAACCGCTGCAGGCCCGAGAGGCCGGGACCGCCCCGGAGGACGCCATGAGCACCGGGGCCGAACACGGCACCCAGGACCTCACCGAGCGCCGCGCCGGACACGGCACCGAGCGCATCGCCCTGACCCCGGCGGCCGGCGACCTGCTCCGGCGGCTCCGGGAGGCGCACGGGCCGCTGATGTTCCACCAGTCCGGCGGGTGCTGCGACGGCAGCTCCCCGATGTGCTACCCGGCGGGCGAATTCCGTACGGGCGCGGCGGACGTGCTGCTGGGGCGGCTGACCGTGCCCGGGATCGCCGAGAGCGTGGACTTCTGGATGGCGGCGGACCAGTTCGCCCGCTGGCAGCACACCCATCTGACGGTGGACGTCGTACCGGGACGCGGCGGCGGCTTCTCGCTCGAAGCTCCCGAAGGGGTGCGCTTCCTGATCCGCTCGCGGCTGTTCAGCGAGGAGGAGCGGGCGCGGCTCGACGGCTGAGCACCGGCCGGGCCGCCGGCCACGGAGCTGGTGAGGCCCCGCGCACGGGGGATGACGCGGGGCCTCATCCAGTTGAACGACCGGACCGGGGAGGGGGTTCCCCCGCCGAAGCGGACTTTACGAAAAGTTTTCGTCACCCCGCGCACCGGCCGCCCGCCGCGCTCACGCCTCGTCCTGCACCAGCCGCTCCAGCATGTCTTGGAATTCGAGGTCCACGACCACCCGCAGCCCGTCCCCGTCCGGCTCGCTCAGCCGTGTCATCGCACCGCGCCGCCACCAGAACACATTGGGGCTGATCGCCCCCGCCGCGTCCTCGTGGCCCGCCGCGGCGAACTGCGCCATGGCCTGGAGCGCCGGGACGACCTGCGCGTCGTGGATGGGGTGGAAAGCCAGTTGGTGGCGGAAGGGCATCGCGACCAGCGCGCCGTCCCCGGTCAGCGGTGTCCCCATGATCCGCTCGACCAGGTCGTCCAGGACCAGCACCCGGCTGGCGGTGAAGAACGAGTCGCCCAGCACCACTTCGAAGGACGAGCCGTCCCCGCGCCGTACCGTCTCGTGCCCCTCCACCGGCAGCGCCCGCAGATTGTTCAGCGCCCTGATGCGCAGCTCGGCCACCTCGCCGAGGTCGGCCAGCGAGTCCTCGCTGAGCATCTGCACGGCCTCGGGCAGGTCCAGGGCGAGCACCTCGCGCAGCCCGGGGGCCGGCGCCCGCCCGTACCGGAAGGACTCCGCGGGCGGCAGCGTCTCCTCGGCGACGACCCGGGGGAACAGCCGGGCCCGGATCTCGTCCTCCGTCAGGGTCTCCATCGGCTGCGGGCCGTCCATGGTGCGCAGCACCTTGCCCACGTGGTCGCGGATCATCGCGGGCCACACCCGTTCGCCGCGCCGGTCGCGGTGGCACACCGCGGCGAGGTTGCCCAGGCCGAACCGCCGCCCGCCGGAGTCGGCGACCACCCCCGCGTACACCGTGACCTCCAGGCCGCGCTCGGCGAACGCCTGCCGGACCTGGGAGCGGAAGACGCCGCCCTCCCGCTCCGAGAAGAACGAGAACTCCCCGTCACGCGGGGCTTCGCGCGGGTCCCGCTTCGGTCCACGGCGGAACAAGCCCATCTCTTCCTCCCGGCGACGGCCTCGATGCCGCCGATCGTAACGGGTGCGCCGGAGCCCCTCGACCGGTCCCCGCCCCGGCTCCCCCCACCTCACCGCCGCACGGCCCGCCGGGGTCCCCCATGGTCATCCTGCCCACGGAGCGGTCCGGTCATGGCGCCCGCGAGCAGCGGAAACGGAGGGCCGGGCGCGGACCCGGGCAGGTGCTGTCCGGGCCACGGGTCCGGGCAGCCACCGCCCGGGCCGCGATACGCTGCGGTGCCGCCCGGCGGCCGACCGGTCCCCGGCAGCACTCGTGCTTCCGCCGCGTTCCGGACGCGCCGTCCGCAGCCGGCTTCCGCCATCCCCGCCCCGCCCCACCGGCGGGAATGCGACGTCCGGATACCGCCAGCCGTCACCTGCCCGCGGCGGCACAGTGGGGTGTGACGGACGAGCCGGTGAACGGCTCACGTGCACGGAGAACAGAGAAAGGGGCCGGACGATGACGGCCACGACGGTCCACACGACACTCGGCAGCCCGCTGGGCGACCTGCTGCTGGTGGGTGAGCCGTCCGCCACCGCGCCGGGCGGCACCGCGCTGGCCTCGCTGTCCGTACCGGACCAGAAGGGCGGCGCCGTGGTCGACGGGACCTGGACCCACGCACCGGAGGCGTTCACGGAGATCGCCGCACAGCTCACCGCGTACTTCGAGGGCGCCCGCACCCGTTTCGGCATCGCGTACGTGCCCGGCGGCACCCCCTTCCAGCAGCGCGTCTGGCAGGCCCTGGAAGACATTCCGTACGGCGAGACGTGCACCTACGGCGACATCGCCGCCCGCATCGGCGCCCCGCGCGCCGCGGTACGCGCGGTCGGTACGGCCATCGGCCGGAACCCGCTGCTGATCGTCCGCCCCTGCCACCGGGTCATCGGCGCCAACGGCACGCTCACCGGTTACGCGGGCGGCCTGGGCCGCAAGGAGCAACTGCTCCGCCTCGAAGGCGCGGCATGCATGGCGGGAACTCTTCCGGCCTGACCGGCCCCGCCCCCGTACGGGCATGGGGAACGGCGCCAAGTCCCCTGTCCCGGCGCCGTTCCGCCCGCCGCTCCTCCCTTCCCCCCACCACCCGCTGACGCGGGCCGGGAGGAGCGGCCGGGCAGTGGCTGGACCCGAGTCGGGCGATCCCCCGCACCACCCAACCCAGGCAGCCTCGGCCGGAGCCCGCCCACGACGGGACCGGGCCTCCGAAGCCATGCCGAGTATATTGGCTCGGAGCCAGTCAACGCAGCGGCTGCACCATGACCATTTTCGAGCGGCCCCCTCGGCGGCCCCGACGATCATGATTCGACCGTCTCCGGTACGCCCTCCCGGCGCGGGAACCACGCCTGGCCCCACCCGTATTCGTACACTTGAGCGATATGGCGGCGACGGGCCGCGACAACGGGAAAAGGGGCGGACGTGAGTGGTGCCGAGGGTCTTGCGGCGGTCGGCGAGGGGGCGTATGCGCTGCGCAATGTGGGCAGCGGCCTGCTGCTGGAGGTCGAGGACGGCCGCAAGGGCAGCGGGGCGAACGTGCGGCAGGGCACGGAGGACGGTTCACCGGCCCAGTTGTGGCGGGTCACCGAGGTCCACCCCGGCAGCGGACTGCGCCATCTGACCAACGTGGGCAGCGGCAAACGCCTGGACGTCACCGGCGCCTCCACCGAGAACGGCGCCAACGTCCAGCAGTGGAAGGCCAACAACTACGGTGCGCAGGAGTGGCTGCTGGAGCAGGACGTGGCCGAGCCCGGCACGTTCACGCTGACCAACTACGCCAGCGGGCTGCTGCTGGAGGTCGCCGACGACAGCACGGAGCCGGGGGCCAACGTCCAGCAGTGGGAGGACCGGGACCGCCCGGGCCAGTGGTGGAAGCTGGAGAGCCGCTGACGCGCGGCGGCCTCCGGCCCGGGCACCGCCCCCTTCAGAACCCGGCGGTGCGCTCGATGCGGTCGAGCAGGCGGTGGCGGCGTACGGCGTGGGCGAAGTCCGGGGCGTGGTGGGTGCCGTCCGTGAGGTCGCGGCGGATCTGCGCGTAGGCATGGGCGACGGTGTACGCGACTTCCGTGGTGCGCCCGGCGAGCGCGGGAAGCGCCGCGTCGTACGAACCGGGAACCGGCAGTTCCGCCAGTTCCGTGTCCTCTCCCCGCGCGCCGTACACGGTGACCTGGCCGAACTGCAGATGCCCCGAGTCCCCGGTGACCAGCAGGTCGCCGGCGGTCCCGTTGATCTCCCAGTGGAAGTTGGTGGCGCGGGACAGGCCGCCGCGGAAGTGGAGCGAGGCCACCGCGCCGCCTTCGAGGACGCCGCTGACGGCGATCTGGTCCGGCACGTCCATCCGCGCCGGTTCACCGGTCACGTCGTTGTGCACCTTCGGGCGGCGGGTCGCCATGGCGGCGCCGAGGCCGGTGAACTCGCCGAGGGCCATGGTCACGGCGTCGACGGTGTGCCCGAAGGGGATGG
Source organism: Streptomyces chrestomyceticus JCM 4735 (assembly GCF_003865135.1). Lineage (NCBI taxonomy): Bacteria > Bacillati > Actinomycetota > Actinomycetes > Kitasatosporales > Streptomycetaceae > Streptomyces > Streptomyces chrestomyceticus. Next base: position 780,577 of record NZ_BHZC01000001.1, read on the forward strand.
TGAGCAGGGAGCCGCCGTTGGCACGGTCGAGGAGATAGGCGCCGTCCGGCTCGAACCGCGGCCCCCAGCGGCGGCCCGAGGCGATGACGCTGGTGGACAGCACTTCTCCCACATACCCGTCGGCGACCAGCTCCCGTACGTACCGGACGGGCGGCGCGGAGCGGGCCTGGAGTCCGACGAAGGTGCGGACGCCCCTGGCCTCGGCGACGGCCGCCAGTTCCTCGGTCTCGGCGAGGCCGTTGCCCAGCGGCCATTCGCTGAGCACCGCCTTGCCGGCTTCGAGGGCGGCCAGCACCAGTTCGCGGTGGTGCGGGACCTTCACGGCGACGACCACGAGGTCGACCTCCTCGCGCCGCACGAGCTCCCGGGCACTGCCGAAGGCCAGCGGAACGCCATACTTCTCCCCCGCCGCGCGCGCGGATTCCGGGGTGGTGGCGGAGAGGGCGCGCAGCTCGAACCCCGGTACGGCGGCGAGTGCGGGCAGGTGGGCGCGGGCGGCCCAGCCGCCGGAGGCACTGAGGCCGATGATGCCGACGCCGGTCGGGGCGGCGGAGGGAGAGTGCGCGGGCATGGCGGATTCCTTTCACCGGTCACGCGGTGGGGCGCTCGGTGTCGAGCGGGGATCATGACCGTAACCCATGTTCGCGTTAAAGCGAACATGAATCCGGGAGCGGTCACGGGGGTCACGCAAGGGACCGGTGAGGGATACTGAAGCCATGGCCAGCCGTACGTCCTCCCCCTGCTCCACCCCGACGAACGGGACTTCGACCTGTTCGCCGTCATGAGCGCGCTGACCGACCCGGTCCGGCTGAGCATCGTCCTGCGGCTCGCCACCGAGCCGGCGGTGCCCTGCGGCACCTTCGACCTGCCCATCGCCAAGTCCGCGCTCAGCCGGCATCTGCGGGTGCTGCGCGAGGCGGGCGTCATCAGCCAGCGGGACGAAGGCACCCGCCGGATCAACTCGCTGCGCGCGCGGGAACTGGACCGCCGCTTCCCCGGCCTGCTCACCCTCGTACTCAAGGAAGGCGCGGAGCGGGGCGCGCCGCAGCCGGCGGCCGGCTGAGACGGACACACGCCGCGCGCACGGCCCACCGCAGCTCACTTTCCGGGAGACGGTCGAGGAGGGGGCCGGCCGGGCGGTGGAGCCGTCTACTGGCTCGGCGTGTGCTCGGCGGCAGGGCCTTGGACGACGGCGCCGCCGACCCCGCCGGCTTCATCGAATTCATCGAGCAGACGCAGTTGGGTGGCCGCTTCGAGCTGGCGGGGGCGGTTCAGCCGGACGAGGCCCTCGTGGGCGGCTCAAGGTGGCGCGGGCCTCTTCGGTACGGCGCCATCCAGCTTCAGAACAGGGTGTCCGGTAAGTGCCTCGCCGCCACCAGCACCGAAACGGTCTACGCAAAAAACTGCGACAACGGCGACAGCGCTCAGTGGTGGACCGAGGAATATGTCAGCGGCGGCGTAGTCATGCTGATCAACCAGAGGAACCGGATGGCGCTGGACTCGGACGCCAGGGGCAACGCCTATCTGAAATCCCCCGGGGCGGGGAACACTTACCAGGAGTGGAAGGTGCTTCAGTAGGAGCCCGATGCCCGTGACGCCTGCGGCCGACAGCCAGAGCCCCCTCCCCGCCCACAGCGGAAAGGGGGCTCTGGCGCGCTCACGCCACCGCGCTCAAGCGGTCAGCCGCACGTCCGTACCGGCAGCCGGAGCCGCGTCCTCGATCCGGTGCGAGGCGTCCGTCACGCGGGGTGCGGCGGCGAGCTGCCGACGGGCGACGGCGAGGGCTTCCTCGACCCTCCGGGTCCCTGTCGAGACGCACAAGGTGTACGAGACGTCCTCCAGCCGCTGCCGGGACGCGGGCGTGCCCTCCTCCGCATGGAGAATCCGCAGCGTCTCGTACTGCTCGACAAGATCCCGCAGAATCGCGGGGTGGGCCGTCAACACGGTCTCTTTCCCTCCATGGCCGTAGGGTTTTTCACGGGGTGTCACACAATCCGCGGAGCGGTCGCGTCAGGCTTCGGCGCACAAGCCCGTGCGGAGCTTGCCGAGGGTGCGGGCCAGGAGCCGGGACACATGCATCTGGGAGATGCCGAGCGCCTCGCCTATCTTGGACTGCGTCATCTCCTGGCCGAACCGCATCTCGATGATCTGGCGTTCCCGGTCGTCCAGCTCCTGGATCAGCGGGGCGAGGGCGTGCAGGTTCTCGACGGTCTCGATGGCGGGATCGGTATCGCCCATGGTGTCGGCCACCGTACGGGCCTTGCCGCTCGCCGGGCCGTCCTCGGACTGCTCGTTGGGCGAGTCCAGGGAGCCGGCGGCGTAACCGTTGGCGGCGATCAGGCCGTCCAGGACCTCTTCCTCGGTGATCTTCAGATGGGTGGCCAGGTCCTTGACCGTGGGGTCGCGGTCGAGGGCGCCGGCCAGTTGCTCCTTGGCCTTGGCTATCTCCACCCGCAGCTCCTGGAGCCGGCGCGGGACGTGCACCGCCCAGCTCGTGTCGCGGAAGAAGCGCTTGATCTCGCCGACGATGTACGGCACCGCGAAGGAGGTGAACTCCACCTCGCGGGACAGGTCGAACCGGTCGATCGCCTTGATCAGGCCGATCGTGCCGACCTGGATGATGTCTTCCATCTCGCCGCTGCCGCGGTTGCGGAACCTGCTGGCGGCGAACCGCACCAGGGACAGGTTCATCTCGATGAGCGTGTTGCGGGCGTACTGGTACTCGTGCGTGCCTTCTTCAAGGCGGCAGAGCTGCTCGAAGAACAGCTTGGACAGCTCGCGCGCGTCCTTGGGAGCGACCTTCCCCGCGTCCTCGACCCACGGCAGTCCCTCGGCAACGCCCCGCGACTCGCTCGCCGGCCGGTCCGTACCGGCCGTCTTCCCGAGTTCCACAGTCCGCACTGCTGCCGTTGTCATGACTCGCCCTTCCTGCGTCGACGACGATGTGAGGGAGCGGGTTCCCAGATCCACACCACTCATTCCTCACAGATCAAAAACAGTCGGCGCAGGTCGGGCCATCAATGGCGCAATACAGACCAACAGAGGGGGGTAAATGGGGAAATTGGCGACAAAAGGTGCGCCTCGACCCGGGGTGGTGTGGGGTACGTCTCACGGGGAGGACGCTGTCGTGCGGGGCGCTTCCGGGGGCGTTTCGCTGAACGCGTCCGCCGGTATGTTGGGCATGGCCTGGCTGGTGATGCGGTAGCGCCCGTCGAGGGGTTCCTCGGCGCCGGTCACGTGGACGGTGAGCGGGCCGGCCCACTCGTAGTCGTGCTCGGCGGCGTGCCGGGCCAGGACGTCGGTCAGTTCCTGGCCGATCTGCCCGTCACGCTCGCCGAGCTGCTCGTGGACGTCGGGGGTCAGTTCCACCTTGTAGGCGTTGGGGACGAGGACGCGGCGCCTTCCGCACACCACGGCGTGGCGGTCGCATTCGCGTCGCAGGTCGTCGCAGAGCTCGACCGGATCGTTGCCGAGCACCTTGTCGACCAGCGCGCTCTCCCAGTGCTCCACCGTCTTTTCCATGCGCGTGAGCAATCCCATGCCCCGCCGGGTGCCCGGTTCGGGATATCCCATTCGGCGCGCCGGACATCGGCGGCCGCGACGGTGGACGCGCGTTCCCCTGACCGGTTACGGGTGCCGGATCTCCGGCGGAACCGGCGGCTCGGGAGCCGTGGGAGCCGCCGGGGCCTCGAACGGCGGCGGTTCCTCCGCCGCCGACTTCGGGCGGGCCGGCCGCGGTACGGCCGGGGCCGAAGGCGGGGCGGGGGCGACGGGCTCGGGTGCGGGCGGGCGGGGCGGAGCCGGGATCCGGAGGCCGGATTCCGCGTTCTCGGGCGTTGTGGACATGGTGTTTCCCTTCGGAGAGTGCGACTGGAACGGACGGCAGGTGACGGGAGGTCACCGCAGGACGCGGCGGGCGAACGAGCGCATGGCGAGCCGGCCGAATCCCACCGCGCCCACCAGGAGGGCCGTCAGGAAGGCCCAGGCGGGCATGGAGTCGATCTGCGGCGTGAGGACGGCGCGCAGGCCCTCGTTCATGTAGACCATCGGGTTGAGGAGTACGGCGTACTGGAGCCAGGGTGTGCTCTCCAGCGCCGTCCAGGGGAAGTACACGCAGCCGAGCATCATCGCGGGGAACATCACCAGGGTGAACAGGACCTGGATCTGGCGCGGGTCGATGCGGGTGGCCAGATACATGCCGATCGACGCGGCCAGTACCGCGCCGGCCAGCAGGACGAGGACCAGCAGCGGCCAGTCGGCGACCTCCACGGCGGGCGCGTGGCCCTGGGCGTGCACCAGCAGGACGACGGGGAAGACCAGCAGGCCGGCGACCAGGCCCTCGACCACGGCGGAGAGGATCTTCTGCAGGCCGAGCACCCGGACGGACACCGGGGCGAGCGCCCGGTCCTCGATGGCGCCGGGCCCGGACAACTCCATGACCAGGGGGAACGTCACGGCCGCCATCGCCTGCAGGACCATGGAGGAGCCCACCAGCCCCGGCACCATGACCGTCGAGAACGCCGCTCCCCCGGGCCCGGCGCCGCCGGCCCCGACCTTCGGCAGCACGTACGCGAAGACGAAGACGAACAGCAGCGGCTGGACGACGATACGGACGGCGCTCATCACGAAGTTGCGCCGCAGCACTCTGGCGTCGCGCGCCATCATGGCCGCGAAGGTGTGCAGCGCGCGGCTTCCGGCGGCCGGTGCCCGGGTGGGCACGGTGGTGGTCATTCGCGGAACTCCCGTCCGGTGAGGGTCAAGAACACGGTTTCCAGGCTGGGGGCGATCTGGGACGCGTCGACGACGGTGAGTCCCGCCTTGGCGGCCAACGCCACCAGGTCGCTGAGCACCCCGTCGGGGTCTCCGGCGAAGACCCGTACCTGGCCGTCCGTGGCCTCCACCCGGTCGGCCCGCGCCATCGCGTGGACCGCGGCGAGGTCGAAGTCGCCGCCCTCGTAGACGACGGTGACCACGGTCTCCGCACCGACGGACTCGCGCAGGGCCGGGACGCTGTCGCAGGCCAGCACCCGGCCGTGGTCGATCACGGCGAGCCGGTCGCAGAGCGTCTCGGCCTCCTCCATGTGGTGCGTGGTGAGCAGGATCGTCTGGCCTTCGGCCTGCAGTCCGCGCAGGACGTCCCAGAGGTGGAGGCGGGACTGCGGGTCGAGGCCGGCCGTCGGCTCGTCGAGGAAGAGCACGTCCGGGCGGTGGACGAGGGCCCGCGCGATCATGACGCGCTTGAGCTGGCCGCCGGAGAGTTCGAAGACCCGGGCCCGGGCGCGGTCGGTCAGTCCGAAGAGGGCGAGCAGGGCCCGCGCCCTGGCCCGGGCGTCCCGGCGGCCGAGGCCGAAGTACCGGCCGCGGAACTCCAGGTTCTCGGCCACGGTCAGTTCGATGTCGAGCGTGTTGTCCTGCGCCACCACGCCGATGCACCGCTTGACCGCCACCGCGTCGGCGGCCACGTCCAGGCCGCAGACCGCCGCGCGGCCCGCCGTGGGCCGGACCATCGTGGTCAGCATGCCGATGGTGGTGGACTTGCCGGCGCCGTTGGGTCCGAGCAGTCCGAAGAACTCGCCCTTCGCCACGCTCAGCCCGAGACCGCGGACGGCCTCCGTCGCACCGCCGCCCGGCCCTGGGTAGCTCTTGCGCAGACCGTCGGCGTGGATCGCCAGATTGCCGGTCATCGGGGCACCTTCCTGTTGTCGCCGCCCCGTCGCCGAGGCCGTTGTCGCGAGGGTCATGTGCGGTCGCCCGCCTTCCGACGGCGGGCGCCGTCCGCCGGTGCGGCGTCAGGGAAGTCCGTCAGTGCCGGAGCGTCCGACAGCTCCGGCAGCTCCGTCCGGAGCCGGCCGATCCTGGCCGCGGGTTCCGCCGCGACCTGCCGCAGTACGGCGGTCAACTGGGCCGCGAACGCCTCGGCGGTCCGGCGCTCGTACAGGTCGGCGCTGTACCAGACGACGCCTTCCACGCCGGCCGGGCCGCTCCCGGGAGTCCGCACCTCCCGCAGGGTGACGGCCAGTTCGCTGCGGGCCGCACCCCGGTTGCGGTGGGCGGGGTGCAACGGCCGAGCCGTCAGTCCCGGCAGGTCCCAGGGCGGGTCGGGCAGGTTCTCCATGCCGGTGATCATCTGGAACGGGCGCCGCCCCAGGCGTTCCTCGACGAGCTGGGACGGCAGGTCCTGGTGGGCGTAGGCGGCGAGGTCGGCCGCGCGGACCCGGCGCACGAGTTCGGCGAACGTCGGGTCGCCGCCCGCGTCCGCGCGGAGCACCAGGTGGTCGGCGAACAGGCCCACGACGTCGCTCGTCGCGTGGTCGGCCCGGCCCGCGGAGACGGTGCCCATCGGTACGTTCACCGCGCCCCGCCGCGCCCACAGGGCGGCGATGGCCGCCCGCAGCACCATGAACAGGGTCGCCCGTTCGCGCCGGGCGGTCTCCAGCAGGGCCCGGTGCGCGGCCTCGTCGATCGCGAAGGGGACGCTGCCGCCCAGGCCGGTGGGTTCGGCCGGCGGTGTCCGGTCCGGGCGGAGCAGGGGCGCTTCCGGCAGGTCGGCGAGTACGCCGGTCCAGTACGCGAGGCGCTGTCCGAACGGGCTGTCCGGCTCGTCCAGCCGTGCCGCCTGCTCGTTCAGGTGTACGGCGAAGTCGGCGTGCTGGACGGGCAGCGGCGCCCACCGGGGCGCGCCGCCGGCCGCCCGCGCGGTGTACGCGGTGGACAGGTCGCGGGCGATCAGCCCGGTCGACCAGCCGTCCGCGGCGATGTGGTGCACCACGATCTGGAGCACGTGGTCGTCGGGCGCGAGGGCGAAGAGGTCCGCCCTGCCCGGTGGTCCGGCGGCCAGGTCGAAGGGCCGGGCGCGGGCCGCGTCCAGCGCCCCGGGCAGGTCGTCCTCGGTAACGGGGACGGCGGTCAGCGGTGTCCGGCCGGGTGCGGTGACCTGCTGCCCGCCGGTCTCCGGGTAGCGGGTGCGCAGGGCTTCGTGCCGGGCCGTCACGTCGTGCCAGGCCGCTTCTAGCGCGTCGGTGCGCAGCGGACCGCCGAGGCGGACCGTCAGCGGGATGTTGTACCGGCTCTCGGCGGAGAGCATGGACCGCTGGCCGGGGGTCAGCGGTATGACGTCGGGGCGCGGCCCGGCGGCGAGTCCGTGCCGGTCGCCGGTGTCCGCCAGCCGGGCGGCCAGGGCGGCCGGGGACGGTGCCTCGAAGAGCATCCGCACTTCGAGGTCCTTGCCGAGGACGGCCTGGACGCGGCCGGCCAGGCGGGTCGCCAGCAGCGAGTCGCCGCCGAGGTCGAAGAACCCGTCTTCGGCGCCGGCCCGTGGCACGCCCAGGACTTCGGCGAACAGGGCGCACAGGATTTCTTCGACGGGCGAGCCGGGACCGCGTCCGCTGTAGCCGGACGGGTGGTCGGGGGCGGGCAGGGCGGCCCGGTCGACCTTGCCGTTGACGGTCAGCGGCAGCGCGTCCAGGACGACCGTCGCCGACGGCACCATGTAGTCCGGCAGCCGCTCGGCCACGAAGTCCCGCGTCCCGGAGGCGTCCCCGACGACGTACGCGATCAGCCGCTTGTCCCCGGGCCGGTCCTCGCGCACGATCACCGCCGCCTGCCGCACCCCCGGGCACTGCCCGAGGGCCGCTTCGACCTCGGCCGGCTCGATCCGGAAGCCCCGCACCTTCACCTGGTCGTCGGCCCGGCCGAGGAAGATCAGGTTCCCGTCGTGGTCCCAGCGCACCAGGTCACCGGTCCGGTACATCCGCCCGCCGCCGTACGGGCAGGCCACGAACCGCTCGGCGGTCGGCACCGCCCGGCCGAGGTATCCCCGCGCGACGCCCTCCCCGGCGATGTACAGCTCCCCGGTGACCTCGGGCGGCACCGGCCGCAGCGCCGCGTCCAGCACGTACACCCGTACCGCGGCGCGCGGCCCGCCGATCGGCAGGACGGCCGGGGCGGGCGCGCCGGGCCCGACGGCGAAGGCCGTGGCGCACAGGGTGGTCTCGGTCGGCCCGTACAGATGGCTGACGGTGACGTCGGGGCAGGCGTCCCGGACACCGGCGACGGCTTCGGCCGGTACCGCGTCGCCGCCCGTCAGGACGTGCCGGAGACCGGTGAAGCACTCGGGGGTCTCCTGCGCGAGGACGCGGAACAGCCCGGCCGTGAGGTGCACGGCCGTCAGCCCGTGGTCGGCGACCAGTCGGGCCAGGGTCTTCGCGGTGAGGTCGGCCCGGGGCGCGATCACCACCCGGCCGCCGTTGAGGAGCGGCACCCACAGTTCGAGGGTGGCGGCGTCGAAGGTGTGCGGGGCGTGGAAGAGGACGCGGCCCGCGGCGATGCCGTCCCAGCAGGTGTCCTGGGCGAGGGCGGCGACGTTGCCGTGGGTGGTGACGACGCCCTTGGGCGTCCCGGTGGATCCGGAGGTGTACATCACGTACAGGCCGGAGTCCGGTGTCACCCGGGCCGCGAGCGGAGCGTCGGAGTGGTGGCGCAGCGCTTCCTCGACGTCGGACTCCGTCAGGACGACGGCGGACGCGGCGTCGTCGAACAGTGTGCGTACCCGCCGGGCCGGCTGTGCGGTGTCCACCGGCACGGCCACCGCCCCCGCCTTGGCGACGCCCAGCAGGGCCACGACCAGCTCGGGCGAGCGGGCGAGCGTGACGACCACCCGGTCCCCCGGCCGGGCGCCCGACGCGTGCAGGTGCCGGGCGACCTGGTTGGCCCGGGCGTCCAGACGCCCGTACGTCAGGGCCGTCTCCCCGGACACCACCGCGATGTCGTCCCGGTGCTGCCCTACGGTCCGTTCGAAGAGGCCGGTGACGGTCGTCGGCGCGGGCCCCGGCAGACCGGTGTTCACGCCGTGCAGCAGCCGGTCCCGTTCGCCGTCGACGAGGATGTCGAGGTCACCGGCGCGGATGTCCGGGTCGGCGACCAACTGGTGCAGGATGCGGAGGCACCGGGCGGCGAGGAGCCGTGCGTTCCGGGCGCTGATCAGCTCCGGGCGGTGGGTCAGGAGGAACAGCAGCTCGGGCCCCGGGAAGGCGGCCAGGCTGACCGGGTAGTGGCTGACGTTGTGCCCGCGTACGGGGGTGAGCTTCAGCGGAGGCCCGTTCTTCTCCTCCTCCGGTGCGCCGCGCGGGTAACTCTCGTAGACCAGCAGGCTGTCGAACTCGGCGCCGGGGCCGCCGGCCTTCTGGATCTCGCTGAGCCCCAGGTACTGGTGGGACATCAGCGCGCCCTGCCGGGTCTGCACCTCGGTGAGCAGGTCGGACACCGGCCGGGAGGCCGTCAGCGGGACGCGTACCGGAACGGTGTTGATGAAGAGCCCGAGCATGGACTCGACGCCGCGCAGCTCGGCGGGCCGGGCGGCCACGGTCGCGCCGAACACCACGTCGTCCCGGCCCAGCAGGCGGCCGAGGAGCAGCGCCCAGGCTCCCTGGACGAAGGTGTTGGGGGTCAGGCCGTGGCGGCGGGCGAGTTCGGTGAGCGCCGCGGTGGTTGGCCGGTCCAGCTTCGTGTGGACCTGGCCGTGCCCGGCGGTGGACGGCTGGCGGCCGGTCGCCGGCGCCAGCAGCGTCGGCTCGCGGAGCCCGGCGAGGTCGGCCCGCCAGGCAGCGCGGGCCGAGTCCTTGTCCTGGGCGTTCAGCCAGCCGAGGTAGTCGCGGTAGGGCGTCACGGGCCGCAGGCCGGAGGGGTCGCCGCCCGCCTCGTAGAGGGTCCACAGTTCGTGCTGGAGGGTCGGCAGCGACCAGCCGTCCATCAGGATGTGGTGATTGGTGAGGACGAGGCGGTGTGCGGCCGGGCCGAGCCGGAGCAGGACGAGCCGGAGCAGCGGCGGTACGGCCAGGTCGAAGCGCCGGGCGCGTTCCTCGTCCGCGATGCGTTCCGCCTCGGCGCGGGCGTCCTCGGGCGGCCTGCCGGTCAGGTCGACGTTCCGCCAGGGCACCTGCACGCGGGCCGGGATGACCTGGACGGGGTGTTCGAGGCCCGGCGGCTGGCGGAAACAGGCGCGCAGGGTGGCGTGCCGGGCGACCAGGGCCTGCCAGGACGCCCGCAACGCGGCCGTGTCGAGGTCGCCTTCGATGTCCAGGACGTCCTGGACGACGTAGGTGTCCTCGGCCTGCCCGTCGTACAGGGAGTGGAACAGCAGCCCCTCCTGCAGCGGTGTCAGCGGCCACACGTCTTCTATGCGGCGGTCCACGGCATTCCTCCCTCACCGGGTAGGTCGTTGAAGTCGTCCTCCAGTGCCTCGAGCTGGCCCAGCGTCAGGTCGACCAGCGGCAGGTCGGAGGGGGTCAGGCCGCCCGCGTCCGGGGCCTCGGAGAGCGCGGCCAGACCGGCCAGCAGAGCGGTCCAGCGGTCGGCCAGCCGGACGGCGCCGTCCTCGGTGTGGGCCCCCTCCAGCCACGACACCAGCAGCACCAGTTCGGGGCCGGTGTCGCCGTCGCGGACCAGGCCGCCGAACTCCAGCGCGTGCAGGGCGGGCAGCTCCGGGTCCGCGTCGGCGCCCATGGAGCGGGGACCGGCCGGCTGCCAGTCGTCCGCCTCCGGGCCCGCGACGGAGAACCGGCCGAGGTAGTTGAACCCGGCCACCGGCGCCGGCAGCCCGTCCCCGTAGGGCTGGGCGGCCTGTTCCTTGATCCGTTTGAGCAGCCGGCCGGCGGCCGGGCCGCCCGCGCAGACCTCGTCGAAGTCGGCGGCGCCCGCGTCCAGCCGCACCGGCCGCAGGGTGGTGAACCAGCCCACCGTGCGGGACAGGTCCAGGTCGCCGTCGCGGCCGTGCCCCTCGATGTCCAGGTGGACCGGGCCCGGCCGGTCCTCGGTGAGGGCCGCGGTGAGCGCGGCGAGGAGGACGTCGCCGGTCGTGGCGTGGAAGGCCGCGGGGACGGTGGTCAGCACCGCGGACGCCGTGCGCGCGGGCACGGTGAACGTCCGCTGCCGCATCTGCCCCTCGGTGCCCCGCACCCGGCCGGCGGCCCGCGGCGGGCCGGCCGCCGCCTGCCGGGCGTAGGTGCGGAACGAGGCGGCGACCGGGGCCAGGTTCCCGTCGGGGTCCGTCCAGGCCGCGGCGAGATCGGGCAGCAGGATGCGCCAGGACACCGCGTCGAAGACCAGGTGGTGGACGACGACCGCGAGCCGGCCCGGCCGGCCGCTCCCCCGGTCGAACCAGACGGCCCGCAGGGTGGTGCCGGTCCGCGGGTCGAGGCGGCCGGACGCCGCCCGCGCCTCGGTGTCGATCAGCTCCTCCAGCGCCTGTTCCGTCAGCCCCTCGGCGTCCACGCGCCGGACCCGGTCCGGTACGGGTGCCGCGTCACCGACTTCCAGGTACGGCTCGGCGTCGTCCGGAACGACCAGGCGGGCCCGCAGCATCGCGTGGTGGTCCACCACCTTCTCGACAGCCCGCGTCAGCCGGTCCGGTCCGGCGTCGGCGGGAACGCGTACGACGGTCCACTGCGCGAACCTGGCGGCCAGTGTGGCCGGGCCGCCGCGTGCGGTCAGTTCGCGCATGACCGGGGTGAGGGGGACGGTTCCGTGGCCGTCGTCGTGCCGGCCGTCGTCCTCCGTGACGGGTTCGGCGACGCGGGCCAGGGCCTCGGGGGTCTTCTGCTGGAAGACGTCCGAGGCGCTGATGCGGTAGCCGGCCTTGGCGGCGCGGGCGACGAGCAGCAGGGAGACGATGCTGTCCCCGCCGAGGGCGAAGAAGCTCGCGTCCGCGGCGACCGGGAGGGCGTGCCCCTCGGGTTCCGCGTCCGGTGTCCCGAGGCCCAGGAGTTCCGCGAACAGCCGGCAGAAGAGCGTTTCGAGCGGGGTGCGGGGCGCGCGCCCGGCGGACGCCGCCGTGTAGTCGGGTGCGGGGAGTTCGGCCCGGTCCACCTTTCCGTTGACGGTCAGCGGCAGCGCGTCCAGGACGACCGTCGCCGACGGCACCATGTAGTCCGGCAGCCGCTCGGCCACGAACTCCCGTACGCGGCCGGCTTCTCCGACGACGTACGCGACCAGCCGCTTGTCCCCGGGCCGGTCCTCCCGTACGACGACGGCGGCCTGCTCCACCCCCGGGCACTGCCCGAGCACGGCCTCGACCTCCGCCAACTCGATACGGAAACCCCGCACCTTCACCTGGTCGTCGGCCCGGCCCAGGAAGACGAGATTCCCGTCCCGGTCCCAGCGCACCAGGTCACCGGTCCGGTACATCCGCCCGCCCCCGTACGGGCACGCCACGAACCGCTCCGCCGTCAGCGCCGCCCGGCCGAGGTAGCCCCGCGCGACGCCCTCCCCGGCGATGTACAGCTCACCCGATACCCCCACCGGAACCGGCCGCAGGAACCGGTCCAGGGCGAAGACCGCGAAGCCGTCGCGCGGGCGGCCGATCGGCAGGACGGACGGAACCTGGGCGCCGGGTGCGACGGTGTGGGTGGTGGCGCACAGGGTGGTCTCCGTCGGCCCGTACAGGTGGTGCACCTCGGCGTGCGGGCAGGCGTCGGCCACCCGGGCGACCGCTTCGGCGGGCACCACGTCGCCGCCGGTGAGCACGTGCCGCAGCCCCGCGAAGCACTCGGGGGTCTCCTGCGCCAGCGCCCGGAACAGCCCGGCCGTCACGTGCACCGCCGTCACCGCGTGCTCCGCGACGAGCCCGGCGAGCGTCCCGCCGTCCATGTCCACGGCGGGCGCGACCACGACACAGCCGCCGTTCAGCAGCGGCACCCACAGCTCGAAGACGGACGCGTCGAAGGCGTGCGGCGCGTGGAACAGCACCCGGCCCGTGCCGATGCCGCCCCAGCACGTGTCCCGCGCGAGGGCCGCCGCGCCCCCGTGGGTCACCAGCACGCCCTTGGGTGTCCCGGTCGAGCCGGAGGTGTACATCACATACAGGCCGGACCCCGGTGCCACCGACGCGGGAGCCGGGGACGCGGGGAAGCCGTCGAGCGCTTCCCGCGTCGCGGTCTCGGTCACCACGAGCGCGGGGGCGGAGTCCTCCAGCAGGTGCCGTACCCGCTCGGCCGGGTAGCCGGTGTCGACGGGGACGGCCACGGCTCCCGCCTTCGCGATGCCGAGGAGGACGGTCACCAGCTCGGCGGTGCGCGGCAGCAGCACCGCCACCCGGTCCCCCGGGCCGACGCCCTGCGCGTGCAGGTGGTGCGCGTACTGGTTGGCGCGCGCGTCCAGTTCCCGGTAGGTCAGGGTCAGCGCGCCGGACACGACGGCCGGTGCGTCCGGGCGGCGGGCCGCGACCTCCGCGAACACGGCGGGCACCGTGCGGTCCGCTGCGCCGGTGCCCGGCTGCCCGATGTTCACCCCCGCGACGAGCCGCTCCCGCTCCCCGGCCAGCAGGATGTCCAGGTCCCCCACCCGGGCCCGGGCATCGGCCGCGAGCCGGCCGAACACCTCCACCAGCCGGGTGGCCAGGGCCTGAGCGGTGGCCGGGTCGAACAGATCGGTGGCGAACTCCAGCAGGCCGTCGAGACCGCCGCCGTCGGGACGCTCCCGCAGCACCACCGACAGGTCGAACTTCGAGGAGGCCAGCCCCACCGGGACGGCCTCCGCGCCGAGCCCGGGAGCCGCGAACGCCGTGTCCGGGGCGTTCTGGAGGGCGAAGGCGACCTGGAAGAGCGGGTGCCTGGCCAGCGAGCGGACCGGGTTCAGGACGTCTACCAGGTGCTCGAAGGGCAGGTCCTGGTGGGCGTAGGCCGCGAGGTCGGTCTCCCGTACGCGGCCGATCAGTTCGGTGAAGGAGGGGTTGCCGCTGAGGTCCGTCCGCAGCACCAGCGTGTTCAGGAAGTTGCCCACGAGACCGTCGAGGGACTCGTCGGTACGTCCGGCGACGGGTGTGCCGAGCGGTACGTCCTCGGCGCCGCCGAGCCGGGACAGCAGGACGGCGACGGCGGCCTGCGCGACCATGAACAGCGTCGCGTCGCACTGCTTGGCGATCTCCAGGAACCGCCGGTGCACGGCGGCGTCCACGGTGAACGGGAGCATCGCGCCCCGGTGACTGGCCGTGGCCGGGCGGGGCCGGTCGAAGGGCAGCTCCAGTTGTTCGGGGAGGTCGGCGAGGGCGCGGGTCCAGAAGTCGAGTTGCTTGCCGAAGAGGCCGTCCTCGGTGTCCCGGTCGAGCAGTTCGCGTTGCCAGAGGGTGAAGTCGGCGTACTGGACGGGCAGCGGCGACCAGCCGGGCGCGCGGCCCTCGGACCGTGCCGCGTACGCCGTCGACAGGTCCCGCATCAGGACGCCCATGGACCAGCCGTCGGCGGCGATGTGGTGCACCACGACCAGCAGGACGTGCTCGGCGGGCGCCACCTCGAACAGCGTGACCCGCCACGGCAGGCCCGTGTCCAGCCGGAACCCGCGGGCGGCCTCCGCGGCCAGCGCCGTGTCCACCGTCTCCTCGGTGACGGCGGTCACGGGTATGTGTGCCGGTACGGCCGCCAGGACTTCCTGGCGGGCGCTGCCGCCGTCCTCGGGGTAGCGGGTGCGCAGCGTCTCGTGCCGGGCCACGACATCGGCCCAGGCCGCTTCCAGCGCCGCGACGTCCAGCTCTCCCGTCAGCCGGACGGCGAGCGGAATGTTGTTGGTGGCGCTCGGTCCTTCGAGGCTGTGCAGGAACCACATCCGCTGCTGACCGAACGACAGCGGCAGCGGGTCGGGGCGTTCGGCCGGGACCAGCGCCGGGCGTACGGCCTCGAACTCGTCCAGCCGCGCGGCGAGCCCCGCGACGGTGGGCGCCTCGAACAGCGCCCGTACGGAAATCTCCGCACCGAGCGCGCCCTTGACCCGGCTCGCCAGCCGCGTCGCCAGCAGCGAGTCCCCGCCGAGATCGAAGAACCCGTCGTCGATGCCGACCCGGGCCACGTCCAGTCCCAAAATCTCGGCGAACAGCCGGCACAGGATCTGCTCCTGCGGCGTGCGGGGCGCGCGGTCCGAGGCGGCTGCCGCTGCCGCGTAGTCGGGGGCCGGGAGCGCGGCCCGGTCGACCTTGCCGTTGACGGTGAGCGGCAGCGCGTCCAGGACGACCGTCGCCGACGGCACCATGTAGTCCGGCAGCCGCTCGGCCGCGAACTCCCGTACGCGGCCGGCTTCTCCGACGACGTACGCGACCAGGCGCTTGTCGCCCGGCTGGTCCTCCCGCGCCAGCACCGCGACCTGCGCCACACCCGGGCACTGCCCGAGGACGGTCTCGATCTCGGCCGGTTCGACCCGGAAGCCACGGATCTTCACCTGGTCGTCGGCCCGGCCCAGGAAGAGGAGATGGCCGTCCCGGTCCCAGCGCACCAGGTCACCGGTCCGGTACATCCGTCCCCCGCCGTACGGGCACGCCACGAATCGCTCCGCCGTCAGCGCCGCACGGCCGAGATACCCCCGCGCAACCCCGCCACCGGCCACATACAGCTCCCCGGCGACACCCACCGGAACAGGCCGCAGGAAACTGTCCAGAACGAACACCTGTACGCCGTCCCGAGGTCTGCCGACGGGAAGGGCGGAGGGCACCTTCGCGCCGGGGCCGACGGTGAGGGCGGTCGCGCACAGGGTGGTCTCCGTGGGGCCGTAGAGGTGCCGTAACGTCACTTCGGGGCAGGCGTCCAGGACGCTCGCCACGGCTTCGGCGGGTACCACGTCACCGCCGGTCAGGACGTGCCGGAGACCGGCGAAGCACTCGGGCGTCTCCTGGGCCAGCACCCGGAACAGCCCAGCCGTCATGTGAACGGCCGTCAGCTCGTACTCACCGACCAGACGGGCCAGCGTGCCGCCGTCCAGGTCGACCTCCGGTGCCACCACCACACACCCGCCGTTCAGCAACGGCACCCACAGCTCGAACGTCGAAGCGTCGAAGGCGTACGGAGCGTGGAAGAGGACACGGCCGGTCGTGCCGATGTCGCCCCAGCAGGAGTCCAGCGCCAGCCCCGCCACACTCCCGTGCGTCGCGACCACGCCCTTGGGCGTCCCTGTCGATCCGGACGTGTACATCACGTACAGCGCCGACTCCGGCTCCGGCGCCACCTCCACCGGCGGCGGAGCGGCCGCGAAGGCCCCGCGAGCGGCCTCACGCACCTCCGCGTCGCCCACCACCAGCACCGGAGCCGCATCCGCCAGCAGCCACCGCACCCGCTCCGCCGGATACGAGAGATCCACCGGCACGAACACGGCCCCCGCCTTCGCTACACCCAGCAGGACCACGATCAGCTCCGCCGACCGGGAAAGCGCCACACCCACCCGGTCACCAGGGGCCACCCCCCTGGCGAGCAGGTACCGGGCGAATCGATTCGCCCGGGTGTCCAGCTCCTCGTAGGTCAGGGTCTCCGCCGCGGACACCACCGCCGTTTCCCGCGCGTACCGCCGGGCGGTCCGCTCGAAGAGGGCGGGGACGGTCGTCGGCGCGGGCCCCGGGGCGCCGGTGTTCACGCCGTGCAGCAGCCGGTCCCGTTCGCCGTCGACAAGGACATCGAGGTCGGCGATCCGGGTGGCCGGGCCGGCGGCCAGTTGGCCGAGGACGCGCACCAGGCGGCTTGCGAGGAGCTGGGCGTCGGCCCGGGTGAACAGGTCGGGGCGGTAGGTCAGCCGGAAGCGTTCGGACATCGCGGTGAACGTCAGCGGGTAGTGCGCGGCGTCCCGGCCGCCGACGCTCGCCAGGTCGAGGTCCCCGGACACCGCCCGTGCGGTGGTCCCGGTCAGGTCGAGGAGGTCGACGGGGTAGTTCTGGAAGACGGTCAGGGTGTCGAACAGGGTGCGGGTCCCGGCGACGCCCTGGACCTCGGCCAGGCTCAGGTGTTCGTGCGGCAGCAGTTCCGCCTGCGCCTCCTGGAGGCAGGTGAGCAACTGGGCGACGGTGTCGGTGGCCGACCAGCGGGCCCGGACCGGCAGGGTGTTGATGAACAGGCCGACGGTGGTGTCGATGCCCGGGATCTCCGGCGGGCGCCCGGCCGTGGTCCCGCCGAAGACCACGTCGTCGCGCCCGGTCAG
The DNA here is from genome assembly GCF_003865135.1 of Streptomyces chrestomyceticus JCM 4735. Classification (NCBI taxonomy): domain Bacteria; kingdom Bacillati; phylum Actinomycetota; class Actinomycetes; order Kitasatosporales; family Streptomycetaceae; genus Streptomyces; species Streptomyces chrestomyceticus. The sequence continues at coordinate 797,515 of NZ_BHZC01000001.1, forward strand.
CGTGCCGAGCAGCACGGCCCACGCGCCGCGCATCACGGTGCTCATGGTCACCCCGGTGCGGCGGGCCAGCGCCGCGAGGTCCGTCACCAGCGGGCCGGGCAGTTCGATCCGTACCTCGTCGGGGTCGACCGGCGCGCGGTGGCCCGTCTCCGGCGCGACGAGGGTGGGCCGCGCCCCGCGCAGCGCCTGCCGCCACGCCTCGGCGGCGGCCGCGCCGTCGCGGCGGGCCAGCCAGGCGAGGTAGCTGCGGTACGGGGTGACCGGCGGGAGGGCGTGTTCGTCGCCGCCGTTGCGGTACAGCTCGACCAGTTCGTCGGCGATGATCGAGGTCGACCAGCCGTCGCAGAGGATGTGGTGGACGGTCAGCACGACGCGGGTACGGGTGTCGCCGACGCGGATGGCGGTCAGGCGCAGCAGGGGCGGTGCCGCGAGGTCGAAGCGTCGGGTCCACTCGGCGCGTACCGCCTCGTCCAGGGCGTCCTCGCGCCGGTCGGCCGGGACGGGGCGCAGGTCCAGTTCCTGCCACGGGAGGTCCGCGCGCTGCGGGACGATCTGCACCGTGTCACCGGACTTCAGGGTGCGGAACCCGGCCCTGAGGGTCGGGTGCCGGCGTAACAGCGCGTGTCCCGCCGACCTGAGGGCGTCCGTGTCGAGAGGGCCGTCCAGGTCCAGGACCACCTGGCCCCGGTAGATGTCCGTGGCCTCGGCGTCGTACAGGGCGTGGAACAACATGCCCTTCTGCATCGGCGCGAGCGGCCATATGTCGGCCAGTCCGGGCTTGCTCACGGCTACTTTCCCCATTCCGTTTCGAGCTGGTCGATGTCGTCCTGCGTCAGGGCGACGAGGTCGAGGTCCGACGGGGTACGCCCGCCCGCGTCCGTCTGCGCGGCGCACGCCACCAGGTCCTCGGCGGCCCGGAACCACGCGTGGGCGAGGCGCCGCACGGCGGCCTCGGAGACCTGCGCGGGGTCCCAGGCCCAGTGCGCGGTCAGCCGGGGTCCGTCGTCGGTGTCCACGGTGCGGGCGTCGAGGTCGACCGGGTGGGTGCGTACGCCTTCGGGCGGGTGGGCGTCGCCGGTGGCGGTCCACGCGGTGGCGGCCGTCCGGCGCTCGTCCGCGGCGGGGACGCGGCCGAGGTAGTTGAACAGGAGGGGCGGGGTGGCGAGTCCGGCCAGGGCCGGGGCCGTCCGCGCGTTCAGGTGGCGCAGCAGTCCGTGGCCGATGCCGTGCGCGGGCAGTTCCCTGAGCTGCTCCTTGGCGCGTTTGAGTACGGTCCCCGGGTCGGGGGCGCCGGTGCGGGCGCCGGGTTCCGCGCCGCCCGGGTCGAGCCGGACCGGGTGGACGCTGGTGAACCAGCCGACCGTACGGGACAGGTCGGTGCCGGGCGCGAGGCCGCTCTCTCGGCCATGCCGTTCGAGGTCCACCAGGACGGCGCCGGGGCGGCCGTGCCAGTCGGCGACCGCGAGCACGAGGGCGGCGAGGAGCACTTCGGTGACCTCGGCGTGGAAGGCCGCCGGGACGGTGGTGAGCAGGGCCGCCGACGTGTCGGGGGCCAGGGTCATGCGCAGCGTCCCGGGCCCGCCCGGCCCGGTGGGCGCGGCCGGCAGCAGCGGGGCGATGGGCGCGCCGACCCGCTGCCAGAGCGGGAGTTCGGCGGTACGGGCCGGGTCGTGGGCGGCCTGCCGCAGCAGTTCGGCCCAGCGGCGGAAGGACGTACGGACCGGTGGCAGGGCCGGGGTGGTGCCCGCCTGGACCGCCTCGCAGGCGAGCGCCAGGTCGTCGAGGAGGATGCGCCAGGACGCGCTGTCCACGCACAGGTGGTGGGCGGCGAGGAAGAGCCGGCCCGGCCGGTGCGCGCCCGCGTCGAACCGGACGGCTTGCAGGACGGCGCCGGAGCGCGGGTCGAGGCGGCCGGACGCGGCGGCGCACTGCTCACGGACGATCGCCGCCGTGATCTGCTCGGCCGGTCCGGGCACCCGTACGGTACGCAGCAGGTCCGCCGCCTGTACGGAGCCCGGCGGCCGGATGTGCAGGGTGCCGGTGTCGTCGGGACCGAGGCGGAGGCGCAGGGCGCCGTGGTGGTCCAGGACGGCTTGCAGGGCGGTGGTGAGGTCGGCGGCGGTCAGGCCGGTGGGGGTCCAGACCATGACGCTCTGGTGCAGCGGTCCGGCCAGGGCCTGCCGGTCGGCGAGCTGCCGCATGACCGGGGTGAGGGGTACGGGGCCGTCGCTGTCGTCGTGCCGGGTCTCCTCCTCCGTGACGGGCCGGGCGGCGAGGGCCAGGGCCTCCGGGGTCTTGTGCTGGAAGACGTCCGTCGCGCTGATCCGGTAGCCGGCCCGCGCGGCGCGGGCGACGAGTTGCAAGGAGATGATGCTGTCGCCGCCGAGTTCGAAGAAGTTGGCGTCCGCGCCGATGACGGAGGCCGGTGCCGGGGCCTGGGGGACGGCCGGGGGTGTGGGGGCCGCCGGGGGCCTCGGGGCATCGGAGTTCGGGCCGTTCGGACGGTCCGGGAGGTCCGGGCGCGGTACGAGCGGTTCCGGGACGTCCGGACGCGGCACGTCCGGACGCGGCACGTCCGGACGCGGCACGTCCGGGGGCCGGACATCCGGCACCACCAGCCCGAGAACCTCCGCGAACAGACCGCAGAAGAGCGTTTCGAGCGGGGTGCGCGGCGCGCGTCCCCCGGACGCCGCCGCGTAGTCGGGTGCGGGCAGCGCGGCCCGGTCGACCTTGCCGTTGTCCGTGACGGGCAGCGCGTCGAGGGTGACGACGGCGCCGGGGAGCATGTAGTCCGGCAGCCGCTCGGCCGCGAAGTCCCGTACGCCGTCCGCCTCCCCGACGACGTAGGCGACCAGACGCTTGTCGCCGGGCCGGTCCTCCCGTACGACGACGGCGGCCTGGTCCACGCCGGGGCACTGCCCGAGGACCGCTTCGATCTCGGCCGGTTCGATCCGGAAGCCGCGGATCTTCACCTGGTCGTCGGCCCGGCCCAGGAAGACGAGGTTGCCGTCCCGGTCCCAGCGCACCAGGTCGCCCGTCCGGTACATCCGTCCCCCGCCGTACGGGCACGCCACGAACCGTCCGGCGGTCAGCGCCGCACGGCCGAGGTACCCCCGGGCGACGCCCTCCCCGGCGACGTACAGCTCGCCTGCCACGTCCGTGGGCACCGGGCGCAGCAGCGGGTCCAGGACGAAGACGCGTACGCCGTCGCGCGGGCGGCCGATCGGCAGGACGGACGGTGCTTCCGTGCCGGGTGCGAGGGTGTGGGTGGTGGCGCACAGGGTGGTCTCGGTCGGGCCGTACAGGTGGTGGACGGCGACGCCGGGGCAGGCTTCGGTGACCCGGGCGACGGCTTCGGCGGGGACCACGTCGCCGCCGGTCAGGACGTGCTGAAGGCCCTTGAAGCAATCGGGAGTCTCCTGGGCCAGCACCCGGAACAACCCGGCGGTGACATGGACGGCCGTCAGCGCGTGCGCGTCGGCCAGCCGGGCCACCGTCTCCCCGTCCAGGTCCAGCGGCGGCGCGACGACCACGCACCCGCCGTTGAGCAGCGGCACCCACAACTCCAGGGTGGACGCGTCGAAGGTGTGCGGGGCGTGGAAGAGCGTCCGGCCGGTGCTGACGCCCTGCCAGCAGGGGTCGAGGGCGAGCGCCGTGACGTTCGCGTGCGTCGCGAGGACGCCTTTGGGCGTCCCGGTCGAGCCGGAGGTGTACATCACGTAGAGCCCGGAGTCCGGCGCGACCCGCGCGGGCGGCGGGACGGCCGGGAAGTACCGCAGCGCCTCGGCCACCTCGGAGCGCGTCATGACCAGTACGGGCTCGGCGTCCTCCAGCAGGAACCGCACCCGTTCGACCGGGTACGCCGTGTCGATGGGCACGGCCGCCGCGCCTGCCTTGGCGATGCCGAGCAGTACGGCGACCAGCTCCGCCGAGCGGTCGAACAGCACCGCGACCCGGTCGCCGGCGGTGACGCCCTTCGCGTGCAGGTACTGGGCGCAGCGGTCGGCCCGCGCGTCCAGTTCGCGGTAGGTCAGGGTGCCGTCCGCGGTCTCCACCGCCACCGCGTCGCCGTGCCGGGCGACGACCTGGGCGAAGCGCTGCGGCACGGTCGTGTCCCGGGTGTCCGCCCGGCGCGGTGCCACCGCCTCCGTGACGCGGGTCCGTTCGTCCGCACCGAGCACGTCCACCGCCCCGGCCCGTACGGCGGGGTCCGCGGTGACCTGGTCGAGCACCCGCAGCAGCCGGGCGACCAGCCGCTCCGCCGTGGCGGGGTCGAAGAGGTCGGTGGCGAACTCCAGGTAGCAGTCCAGGCCGGCGGCGGCACCGTCAGGGTCCCGGCGTTCCCACATCAGGACCGACAGGTCGAACTTCGAGGTGGACATTTCCACCGGCACCGGACGGGACTCCAGCCCCGGGGCGTCGAAGTGCGTCTCGGGTGCGTTCTGGAGGGCGAAGGCGACCTGGAAGAGCGGGTGCCTGGCCAGCGAGCGGACCGGGTTCAGCACTTCCACCAGGTGCTCGAACGGCAGATCCTGGTGGGCGTACGCGGCGAGGTCGGTCTCCCGTACGCGGCCGACCAGTTCGGTGAAGGAGGGGTCGCCGCTGACGTCCGTCCGCAGCACCAGCGTGTTCAGGAAGTTGCCGACCAGGTGGTCCACGGCCTCGTCGGTACGGCCCGCGACGGGCGTGCCGAGCGGAATGTCCTCCCCGGCGCCGAGCCGGGACAGCAGCACGGCGACGGCGGCCTGCGCGACCATGAACAGCGTCGCGTCGCACTCGCGCGCGATCTCCGCCAGGCGCCGGTGCGCCGTGGCGTCCACCGTGAAGGGCAGGAACGCTCCCCGGTGGGTCGCCACCGGCGGGCGGGGCCGGTCGAACGGCAGCTTCAGGTGCTCCGGCAGGTCCGCCAGGGTCTCGGACCAGAAGGCGGCCTGCCTGCCGAACAGGCCGTCCGGGGTGTCCTGGGTGAGCAGGTCGCGCTGCCAGACGGTGAAGTCGGCGTACTGGACGGGCAGTGGCGTCCAGCCGGGCGCGCGGTCCTCGGACCGTGCGGCGTAGGCGGTCGCCAGGTCGTCGGCCAGGACGCCCATGGACCAGCCGTCGGCGGCGATGTGGTGCACCACGATCAGCAGGACGTGCTCGGCGGGCGTCACCTCGAACAGCGTGACCCGCCACGGCAGTTCCCGCTCGATCCGGAAGCCCTGCGCGACACCGTCGGCCAGCGCCTGTTCCACGTCGTCCGCACCGATCCGGACGACGGCCAGATGTACGGGCGCCTCGGCGGCGTCCACGATGTCCTGGCGGGCGCTGTCACCGTGCTCGGGGTAGCGGGTACGCAGCGTCTCGTGCCGGGCCACGACATCGGCCCAGGCGGCTTCCAGCGCCGTGACGTCCAGCTCTCCCGTCAGCCGGACGGCGAGCGGAATGTTGTTGGTGGCGCTCGGCCCTTCGAGGCTGTGCAGGAACCACATCCGCTGCTGACCGAACGACAGCGGCAGCGGATCGGGCCGGTCCACCGGTACGAGCACGGGCCGTACGGCCTCGAACTCGTCCAGCCGCCCGGCCAGCCCTGCGACGGTGGGCACCTCGAACAATGCCCGCACCGGAATTTCCGCACCCAGCGCGCCCTTGACCCGGCTCGCCAGCCGCGTCGCCAGCAGCGAGTCCCCGCCAAGATCGAAGAAGCCGTCATCGATACCGACCCGGGCCACGTCCAGCCCCAGCACCTCCGCGAACAGCCGGCACAGGATCTGCTCCTGCGGCGTGCGGGGCGCGCGGGCGGACGACTCGGGCGCTGCGTAGTCGGGGGCGGGCAGCAGCGCCCGGTCGACCTTGCCGTTGACGGTGAGCGGCAGCGCGTCCAGGACGACCGTCGCCGACGGCACCATGTAGTCCGGCAGCCGCTCGGCCGCGAACTCCCGTACGCGGCCGGCTTCTCCGACGACGTACGCGACCAGGCGCTTGTCACCGGGCCGGTCCTCACGGACGACGACGGCGGCCTGGCCCACCCCCGGGCACTGCCCGAGAACGGCTTCCACCTCGGCCGGTTCGACACGGAAGCCGCGGATCTTCACCTGGTCGTCGGCCCGCCCGAGGAAGACGAGGTTGCCGTCCCGGTCCCAGCGCACCAGGTCGCCCGTCCGGTACATCCGTCCGCCCCCGTACGGACACGCCACAAACCGTTCGGCAGTCAGCGCCGCGCGTCCGAGGTACCCCCGGGCGACCCCGCCACCGGCCACATACAGCTCTCCCGCGACCCCTACCGGAACAGGCCGCAGGAAGCCGTCCAGAACGAACACCCGCTGGCCGTCCCGGGGCGCGCCGATCGGCAGTACCGACGGCACCTCCGCTCCCGGGTCGATGACGTACGCGGTGGCGCACAGGGTGGTCTCGGTCGGCCCGTACAGGTGGTGCAGCGTGGCGTCGGGGCACGCCTCGGCGACCCGGGCGAGGGCTTCGGCGGGCACCACATCGCCGCCGGTCAGCACGTGCCGGAGACCGGAGAAGCACTCGGGCGTCTCCTGCGCCAGCACCCGGAACAGCCCAGCCGTCACGTGGACGGCCGTCAGCTCGTACTCACCGACCAGACGGGCCAGGGTGACGCCGTCCAGATCCACCTCCGGTGCCACCACCACACACCCGCCGTTCAGCAACGGCACCCACACCTCAAGAGTCGAGGCGTCGAAGGCGTGCGGCGCGTGGAACAGGACCCGGCCCGAGCCGATGTCGCCCCAGCAGGAGTCCAGGGCCAGCCCCGCGACGCCCCCGTGCGTAGCCACGACGCCCTTCGGCTCACCCGTGGAACCGGACGTGTACATCACGTACAGCGCCGACTCCGGCGTCACCTCCACCGGCAACGAAGCAGCCGGGAATCCCCCGGCGGCGGCTTCGCGCAGCTCCTCCTCGCCCACCACCAGCACCGGAGCGGAGTCCGCCAGCAGGAACCGCACCCGCTCCGCCGGATAGGACGTGTCCACGGGTACGAAGACGGCCCCCGCCTTCGCGATGCCCAGGAAGGCGACGACGAGTTCCGCCGACCGGGGCAGCGTGACGGCCACCCGGTCGCCGGGGCCCACGCCCTTGGAGCGCAGGTACCAGGCGAACCGGTTGGCCCGCGCGTCCAGTTGGCCGTACGTCAGCGAGGTGGCGCCCGCCGTCACGGCGGTGTCGGCGCGCGACCGCAGTACGGTGGCGTCGAACTGGCCGAGGACCGTACGGCCGCCGGGGCCCGCCGCTCCGACGTTGACGCCGGTGACGAGCCGCCGCCGCTCCTCGGGAGCCAGCAGTTCGACCTCGCCGACCCGCAGCCCGGGGTCGGCGGCGACCTGGTCGAGCACCGCGAGCAGCCGGGTGACCAGGCTCTGCGCGCCGTCCGGGTCGAAGAGGTCGGTGGCGAACTCCAGGTAGCCGTCGATGCCGGTGCCGCCGGGGCGCTCCCCCAGGCCGAAGACCAGGTCGAACTCGACCGTGGCCGGGGCGACCGGGACCGGTGCCGCGGCGAGGCCGGGCAGGTCCCACGCGGGGTGCAGCTCGTCCTCCAGCACCAGCAGCACCTGGAACAGCGGGTGCCGGGCGGTCGAACGGGCGGGCTTCAGCGCCTCCACGACATGCTCGAACGGGAGGTCCTGGTGGGCGTACGCGGCGAGGTCGGCGTCCCGGGCGCGCGTCACCAGTTCGGTGAAGGACGGGTCGCCCCCGGCATCGGTCCGCAGCACCAGGGTGTTGAGGAAGAACCCGACGACGCCGTCCAGGGACTCGTCGGTGCGGTCCGTGACGGGGGTGCCGAGCGGGATGTCCTCGCCCGCGCCGAGCCGGGACAGCAGCAGGACGACCGCGGCCTGCGCGACGGTGAACAGGGTGGTGTCGCACGCGCGGGCGATGGCGCCGAGCCGCTGGTGCGTCCGGGCGCCGACGGTGAACGGCAGCGTGGCGCCGCGGTGGCTCGCCGTGGCCGGGCGCGGCCGGTCGGTGGGCAGTTCGAGCTGGTCCGGCAGGCCGGCCAGGGCTTCGGTCCAGTGGGCGAGCTGGGTGTCGAGCAGGCCGTTGCCGCTGTCGAGGAGCGCGTGCTGCCAGAGGGTGAAGTCGGCGTACTGGACGGGCAGGGGCGCCCAGTCGGGCGCGCGCCCCGTGCTCCGCGCCGTGTACGCCGTCGACAGGTCGCGGGCCAGGACGCCCATCGACCAGCCGTCGGCGGCGATGTGGTGCACGACCACCAGGAGCACGTGGGCGGCGTCGTCGGCCAGGTTGAACAGGGTCGCCCGCCGGGGCGGTGCCGTGTCGAGGGCGAACCGGCGGCCGATGTGCTCGGCCAGTACGGCGTCGAGTGATGCCTCGTCGGCGGGGACGACCGGCAGGTCCGGGGTGCCGGGGGTGCCGCCCGGCGCCGGCCGGTCACCGTCCAGCACCAGTTGGTGCGGTACGCCGTCCCGCTCGGGGAAGACCGTGCGCAGCGGCTCGTGGCGCGCGATCACGTCCGCCCAGGCGGCGCGCAGCGCGGGCAGGTCCAGGCTGCCGGTCAGCCGCACGGCCATGGCCATGTTGTAGGCGCCGGTGTCCTCCAGCCGGTTCGCGAACCACATGCGCTGCTGCCCGAACGACAGCGGCAGGATCTCCGGCCGCCGCGCCGCGACCACGCGCGGGCGGCCGGTGCCCAGGTCGTTCAGCAGCCCGGCCAGTCCCGCGACCGTGGGCGTCTCGAACAGCACGGTGAGGGGGATCTCGACGCCCAGGGCGGTACGGACCCTGCTGATCAGCCGCATGGCCAGCAGGGAGTCGCCGCCCAGGTCGAAGAACCGGTCGTCGATGCCGGCCCGGTCCAGGCCCAGGACTTCGGCGAAGAGCCGGCACAGGGTCTGTTCCTGCGGGGTGCGGGGCGGGCGGCCCGAGGGGGCGGCCGTGTGGCCGGGGGCGGGCAGCGCGGCCCGGTCGACCTTGCCGTTGGGCGTCAGCGGCAAGGCGTCGAGGGGGACGACGGTGCCGGGGAGCATGTGGTCGGGCAGGTGCTCGGCGGCGAAGTCCCGTAGGCCGTCCGCTGTTCCGACGACGTACGCGACCAGGCGTTTGTCGCCGGGCCGGTCCTCGCGGACGACGACCGCGGCCTGGTCCACGCCCGGTGCCCGGCCGAGGACGGCCTCGACCTCCGCCGGCTCGATCCGGAAGCCCCGGACCTTCACCTGGTCGTCGGCGCGGCGCAGGAAGACCAGACGGCCGTGGCGGTCCCAGCGGACGAGGTCGCCGGTACGGTACATCCGCCCGCCGCCGTACGGGCAGGCGACGAAACGTTCCGCGGTGCGCGCGGGGCGGTTCAGGTACCCGGGGGCCACGCCCCGCCCCGCGACGTACAGCTCACCGGCGACGCCGGGCGGCACCGGGCGCAGGGCCCGGTCCAGGACGAAGACCCGTACGCCGTCGCGCGGTCCGCCGATCGGGAGCACCGCCGGTGCCTCCGCGCCCGGGGGGACGGTGTACGTGGTGGCGCACAGGGTGATCTCCGTCGGCCCGTAGAGGTGGTGCAGCGTGGCGTCCGGGCAGGCTTCGGTGACGCGGGCGACGGCTTCGGCGGGGACCACGTCGCCGCCGGTCAGGACGTGCCGGAGGCCCTTGAAGCAGTCGGGGGTCTCCTGGGCCAGCACCCGGAACAGCCCGGCGGTGACGTGGACGGCCGTCAGCGCATGGGCGGCGGTCAGCCGGGCCACGGCGCTCCCGGTCAGCTCCGCCTCCGGTGCCACCACGACACACCCGCCGTTGAGCAGCGGCACCCACAGTTCGAACGTGGCGGCGTCGAAGGCGTGCGGGGCGTGGAAGAGGACGCGCCCGGTGCCGATGCCGTCCCAGCACGTGTCCAGGGCGAGCGCCGCGACATTGTCGTGGGTGGCCGTGACGCCCTTGGGCGTGCCCGTCGATCCGGAGGTGTACATCACGTACAGGCCCGACTCCGGCGGCACCCGAACCGGGAGCGGCGCGGCCGAGAAGTCCCGCAGGAAGGCTTCCCGCAGCGCCTCCTCGCCGCTCACGACCAGCGTGGGGGCGGAGTCCTCCAGCAGGTACCGCACTCGCTCGGCCGGGTAGGACGGGTCCACCGGTACGGCCAGCGCTCCGGCCTTGGCGATGCCCAGCAGGGCGACGACCAGTCCGGCGGAGCGGGGCAGCACGACACCGACGCGGTGGCCCGGCGCCACTCCCCCGGCGTGCAGGTACCGGGCGAACCGGTTCGCCCGTGCGTCGAGCTCCGCGTACGTGAGGGTGTCCGCGCCCGAGACGACCGCGGCCGCGTCCGGGAAGCGGGCGGCGATCTCCGCGAACCGTGCGGGGACGGTCGTGCCCGGCGCGGCCTCCCGGCCGGTGTTCACCTCGGTGAGCAGCCGGGTCTCCTCGCCGTCCAGCAGGACGCCGGTCTCGCTCACCCGCAGCGCCGGGTCCGCGGTGAGCCGGGCGAGGACCGCGGTGAGCCGGGCGGCCAGCAGGGCGGCCGTCTCCCGGTCGAAGAGTTCCGCGTTGTGCCAGAGCCCGCCGTCGATGCCGCCGGGCCGGCCGTCCGCGTCGTGGCGTTCGGTGAGGTTGAGGTAGAGGTCGAAGAGGCCGAACGTCAGGTCGTCGCGCGCCGCCTCGATGCCGACCCGCTCGGGTACGGCGGTCAGGCCGGGCAGGTCCCAGGCGGAGCCGGGCGAGTCCTCCATCACCAGCAGCACCTGGAACAGCGGGTGGCGGGCCAGCGAGCGGTCCGGGTTGAGCACGCCGACGAGGTGTTCGAAGGGCAGGTCCTGGTGGGCCTCGGCGGCGCGGCCGGTGGCGCGGACCCGCCGTACCAGGTCGGTGAAGGCGGGATCTCCGGAGAGGTCCGTGCGCAGGACCAGGGTGTTGGCCACGAACCCGACCAGGTCCCGGAGCGTCGGGTCGGTCCGTCCGTCGACCGGGGAGCCGATGGGGATGTCGTCCCCCGCGCCCAGGCGCGAGAGCAGGACGGCGAGCGCGGCCCGCACGACCGTGAGCGGGGTGGCGTCGCAGTCGTCCGCGATCTTCAGCAGGGCCCGGTGGGTGTCCGGCGGGATGCGGACCGGCACCGAACTCCCCTCGTGCCGGGGCTCGGCGGGACGCGGCCGGTCACAGGGCAGGTCCAGTTGGGCGGGCAGGCCCGCCAGGGCCTGGCGCCAGTAGGCGAGCTGCCGCCCGTACACGCTCTGCGGGTCCTGCTCGGCGCCGAGCAGTTCCTGCTGCCGCCGGGCGAAGTCGGTGTACGCGACGGGCGGCGGCGGCCACTCCGGCGTCCGGCCCCGCGACCGGGCGGCGTAGGCATGTGACAGGTCGCGGGCCAGCACCTCCAGGGACCGGCCGTCGACGGCGATGTGGTGCACCACCAGCAGCAGGACGTGCTCGCGCGGGGAGAGGGCGTACAGCGTCGCCCGGCACGGCGGCTCGGCCCGCAGGTCGAACTGCCGGCCCGCTTCGGCGGCGAGGACCGGCGCCAGTTCCTCCTCGGTGACGCCTCGGTTCCCGAGCCCGGCCGGCGGTTCGTCCCGTACCCGCTGCCAGGTCTCCCCGTCCGCCTCGGCGAAGACCGTACGCAGTGCCTCGTGGCGCCCGACGACATCGGCCCACGCCGCTTCCAGCGCCGCCGTGTGCAGCCTGCCGACGAGCCGGACGGCCATGGCCATCGTGTACGCGGTGCCCGCGTTCTCCAGCCTGTTGACGAACCACATCCGCTGCTGACCGAACGACAACGGAAATCCCGTCGGTTCCGTCAGGTCACCGCGGTTATTCCGGTTTCCGCGCACGCCGAGCTCCCCCCGAAGAATTACAACGCCGCGCGCCACACCGTTATCCGGGGCGCGCGGCGGCAGCTCTTGCGGCGAACATACCCGTAACGCGTCGGGCCCGCGCACTGTCCAGGCAGCGGAATATTGACGTCCAGAAGAAGGGGAATTCCCTGCGGCCTCAGTGGACTACGGGCGGGAATTCGACCCGGATTTCGAGACCGCCTTCCGGCAGCGCCTCGGCGTGCAGATCCGCGTCGTGGGCGGCCGCGATGGCGGCGACGATGGACAGGCCGATGCCCTGGCCGTCGTGGCCGCCGAGCCGGGTCGCGCGCAGCCGCTGGAACGGCTGGAAGATCAGTTCGAGCTGGGACGGGAGGACTTCGGGCCCGGTGTTGCGGACGCTCAGCGCCGGTCGGCCCGCGCACAGGCCCGTCCGCACCCGTACCTGTCCGCCGGGCACGTTGTGCCGGACCGCGTTGTCGACCAGGTTGATGATCAGGCGCTCGACCAGCGGCGGGTCGCCCAGCACGGCGGCCGGCGCCAGCTCGCCGCCGATCCGCACCCCGGCCGGGCCGTCGGTGTCCCGCGGCCGGTCCAGGTGGTCGGCGGCCAGCGCCGCCAGCTCCACCGGCACCCGCCGGTCCAGCCCGCGCTGGCTGCGCGCCAGCGTCAGCAGCGCCTCGATCAGCTTCTCCTGCCGGGCGTTGCTGCCCAGCACGCGGACGCACGTCTCCCGCAGTTCGGCGGCGCTCGCGTCCGGGTCGGCGAGGGTGATCTCCAGCAGGCTGCGTTCGAAGGTGAGCGGGGTGCGCAGCTCGTGGGAGGCGTTGGCGACGAACCTGCGCTGCGCCTCGAAGGCGCCCTCCAGGTGGTCGAGCAGCGCGTCGAACGTGTCGGCCAGGTCCTTGATCTCGTCGGACGGTCCGGGGGCGCCCAGCCGCCGGTGCAGGTCGTTGGCCGAGATCTCCTTCGCGGTGTCCGCCATGGTGCGCAGCGGCCGCAGCGCCCGGCCGGCCATCAGCCAGCCCAGCCACACCGACAGGAAGGTCAGCAGGACCAGCGCGATCCCGGAGGAGGTGAGCAGCTTCTCCAGGTAGTCGCTGCGCTGCTGTTGGAGCTGCTGCTCCAGGTCCACGGTCGGCGCCGGTACGTCGGCGCCGAGGCCGAGGCCGCTGGGGGTCACGGACGCGGCCGGCGGGGCGGGCGGCTCGACACCGGCCCACGGCGGGCGGCCGGCCACCAGCAGGTAGACCACGGTGAGCAGCAGCACCCCGGTGACCAGGAAGAGCGCCCCGTACAGGAGGGTCAGGCGGAGCCGGATGGTCCAGCGGACCTTGGCGAAGGGGCCGGAGGCGGGACGGCCGGAAGGGGGGCGGCCGTCGGCGGACCGGCCGGGCGCCGACCGGCCCCGCTTCGGGTCGCCGGACGGGCGTCCGCCGGACGTACGGCGGACCGGGCGGAGTGTGCGGCGCATCCCCGGCCTCCCCTCAGATCCGATAACCGGCCTGGGCGACGGTCTCGATGAGCGGCGGGTCGCCCAGCTTGCGCCGCAGCCGGCTCACGGTCACCTTGACCGTGTTGGTGAACGGGTCGGCGGCCTCGTCCCAGGCCCGCTCCAGCAACTCCTCGGCGGAGACCACCCGCCCGCCGGCCGCCAGCAGCAGTTCGAGCACCGCGAACTCCTTGGGGCTGAGGTCGAGCCGGGTGCCCGCGCGCTGCGCGGTGCGCTTGCCCGGGTCCAGCTTGAGGTCGGCGTGGCACAGCACCGGCGGCAGCGCGGGCTGGCTGCGGCGGCTCAGGGCCCGGATCCGGGCGACCAGTTCGGCGAAGGCGAACGGCTTGGGCAGGTAGTCGTCGGCGCCGCTGGTCAGGCCCTCGACCCGGTCCTCGATCGTGGCGGCGGCGGTCAGCATCAGCACCCGCGCCGGGTAGCCCTCGGTGATCAGCGTCTGGCACACCTCGTCGCCGTGCAGACCGGGCAGGTCGCGGTCGAGGACGACGACCTCGTACCGGTTGACGGCGGTGCGCTCCAGCGCGGCCGTCCCGTCCAGGACGACGTCGACCGCCATGCCTTCCCGGCGCAGGCCCGCGGCCAGCGTCTCCGCGAGATCGCGATGATCCTCCACCACCAGAATCCGCATGGCCCCCACCGTCGCTTCGGCACCGTTGTCTGTGATCTTGCACGGTGGGCGGTTACCGCGGTGTAAGGGCTGATCGGGGGTTACAGACGCCTAACACCCGATGTTCCGCCGCGGTAACCGCCCGGTTGCTGAACTGGCTTCCAGACATCCAGCGTCCCAGAGGAGTTGACATGTCGGCACCGTCCGAAGAAGAAACACCACCCCGCAGGAAGCGCAGGCTGTTCGCCGTACCGCTGCTCGTCGCGGCACTGGCGGCCGGCGGGACCGCCCTGGTGCTCCAGACCTCGTCGTCCGCGGCCCCGGCCGCCTCGTCGCAGTCCGTCGCCGGTGCGGCGCAGGCAGCGTCCTCGACGTCCGCTTCGGCCGGTACGGGCAAGGCGGCCACCGGGGACTCGGCGACGCGGGAGCGGCAGGCCGAGGCGTTCACGCAGTGCATGAAGGACAACGGGATCAAGGACTTCCCGGGGATCACCATCAAGGAGAACGGGCAGCTCCAGCTCAAGGCCGGCGGCAACATCAACCCGGTCTCCAAGGCGTACCGGGCCGCGGCCAAGGCCTGCGCGTCGAAACTGCCCGAGAACAGCAGCCTGCCGAAGGAGCCCACGGCGGTGACGCCCGAGACTCCGCAGCTCGGTTTCACCTGCACCGAGGACTGCCCGGCAGCGCCCAAGGCACCGAGTCTGCCTTCCGAGTTCTGACCTTCCGGCAGTACGTCCAACCGCCTCCATTGGGCGGTTGGACATTCTCGGTATGCCCCTATTCCATGGAATCCGGCCTGTAACCGCGGCGTAACCGCACACCCGGCATCATGGAAGATTCGCACCACGCCCAGGAATTCCGGCCGTTGTTCGAATAACCGCTCCATTCGGTCCACCGGGCCCGGCGGCCGCCGAATTCCATGGCCTCCCCCAGGGCCGCCGGAGACCACGCGGCCGCCCCGGCCGTCCCCCGTGCGCACGACGACCGGCCGGGGCGCCGCACCCCGGTCTCCGGCGGTCCGCCCCGCCGCCGGCCAGCCGTACCGCACCGCGGCCGGCCGGCGGCTCCACCATCGAAACCGTCGCCGCGTCGCCCCCGCGCCAGGGAAACGTAACGTTTTCGTGGCAGAGCAGAACATTCGTACGGGGAGTAATCCCATAGGGTCGAGCGGTGATCGAACGTCGAAAAGGGGCACACGCCCGGACCACCGCCGCCGCGGGCGGCCGCTGGTCCGTCCTCAACCGGTGGTGGGCCGCGAACCGCCGCAGACTCCGGCTCCGCCGCCCGGCCTACCCGCGCCCGGGGCGCACCGGCTTCCGGCGCTGGGTGCCGTCCTGGCGCCAGACGCTGGGACTGGGCGGATCCTGCTTCGGCGCCCTGGCCATCCTTCTGGCGATCATGTACGCACGCACCGAGATACCCGCCGACCTCAACGCGTTCGCCACCCAGCAGGACAACGTCTACTACTGGGCCGACGGCACCGAGATGGCCCGTACCGGCGACATCAACCGGCAGGACACACCGCTCGACGCCGTCCCCGAACACGTCCGCTGGGCCGCGCTCGCCGCCGAGAACGAGACGTTCTACTCCGACAGCGGCATCTCGCCCAGCGGCATGGTGCGGGCCGTGACCCGGATGGTCACCGGGGGCGACACCCAGGGCGGCTCCACCATCACCCAGCAGTACGTGAAGAACGCGTACCTCAACCAGGACCAGACCTTCACCCGCAAGCTCAGCGAGATGTTCATCGCGATCAAGCTCGACAACAAGATGACCAAGGACGAGATCCTCGAACGCTATCTGAACACGAGCTGGTTCGGGCGCGGCACCTACGGCATCCAGCGTGCCGCGCACGCCTACTACGGCAAGGACGCCGCCCAGCTCAACGCCAGCGAGGGCGCGTTCCTCGCCTCGCTCCTCAAAGGCGCCGCGCTGTACGACCCGGCGCTCGGCGCCGAGCCCCGCAAGCGCGCGGTGGAGCGCTGGAACTGGGTGCTCGACCGGATGGTGGCCATCGGCAAGCTCTCGCCCGAGGAGCGGGCCCGCTACACCCGCTTCCCCGAGCCGCAGGCCCCGCCCAAGCCCGCCGGGCTGACCGGCCAGAACGGCTACCTCGTGGAGACCGCCCGGGCCTACGTCGGCGCGCACACCGACATCTCCGAGAAGGAGTTCGCCCTCGGCGGCTACCAGATCCACACCACCTTCGAAGCCCCCCGGATGGCCGCGCTGACCCGGGCCGTCGAGTCCGTACGGGCCAAGCTCGACCCGGGCCGCCGCGCCGCCGACCGCCACGCGCGGATCGGCGCGGCCTCGGTGACCACGGACGGGCGGATCGTGGCCCTGTACGGCGGTCCCGACTACCTCAAGCAGGGCTTCAACGACGCCAACTCCTCGGTGGTGCCGGCGGGCAGCGCCTTCACGCCGTTCGTCTACGCGGCGGCGCTGCGCGACGGCGTCGAGCGCGAGCGCGGCAAGCCCCGTACCCCGGTCACGCCGGCCACGGTCTACGACGGCAACAACAAGATCACGCTGCGGACGCCGGAGGGCCCGTACTGGGACCGTGCCGGAAGGATCGCCAAGGCGGAGAACGACGGCGGGAAGTCCTGGGGCAGGATTCCCCTGAAGAGCGCGGTCGCGCAGTCCGTCAACAGCAGCATCATGCAGTTGGGCATGGACGTGGGCCTGGAGCGGGTCGGCAAGGTGGGGGTGCAGACCGGGCTGCTGGAGAGCAGCCTCGGCGAGAAGCTGCCGTCCTTCGCCCTGGGCACCGCCACGCCCAGCGCGATCCGTATGGCCGACGCGTACGCGACGTTCGCGGGCCGGGGCAAGCACAGCGAGCCGTACTCGGTCGGCAAGCTCATGCGCAACGGCAGCGACGTGCCGGTCGAGAAGCCGGCCGCCGCGCAGGTGCTGCCGCAGGACGTGGCGGGCGCCGTGGACGACGCGCTGCGCGAGGCCGTCAGCCGGGGCTCGGCCACCGCGGCGAAGGCGGCGGGCCCGGGAGCGGCCGGCAAGACGGGCACCGAGCAGGACAACAAGTCGGCCTGGTTCGTCGGCTACCGGGGCACCGTGTCGACCGCCGTCTCGCTCGCCCGCATCGACCCCAAGAGCCAGGAGCTGCTGCCGCTGGACGGCATCGGCGGCCGGGCGAAGGGCGCGGTCGGCAGTTCGTACCCGACCGACATCTGGACGCGCTACATGACCGCCACCCGGTAGGGGCGCAGACCGGGAAAGCCCCCGGCCCGCGTCCCTGTTCCCGGGACCGCGGGCCGGGGGCTTTCGCGTGCTCCCGGTGTACCGTCGGCCGTCGCCGTCGCCGGGCTACTTCACCACCGACGACCAGTCCGTGATCTGCGCCGGGTCGAGCCCGCGCATCCGCTCCAGGACCGCGGGGTCCTGGGCGTCCAGCCAGTCGGCGACCTGCTTGAAGGTGACGCAGCGCACCCCGTCCCGTTTGCAGACCGCCTTCACGAGGTCTTCGATGGCTTTCATGTAGATGCCGCCGTTCCAGTCCTCGAAGTGGTTGCCGATGAACAGCGGCGCCCGGCTCCCGTGGTAGACGCGGTTGAATCCGTTGAGGTAACCGTCCCGGGTCAGCTTCCGCCACTGCGCGTACTTCGCCGGGTCGCCCTTGGTGTTGTCACCGGACTGGTTGTACAGGAAGTTGAAGTCCATGGACAGGACCTGCTTCTCGCTCTGCGGATACGGCAGCAGTTGCAGCGGGAAGTTCCATATGCCGTTCTTCTTCGACGGCCATATCTGGAAGTCGCCGGGCGAACTGGCGTCGTAGCGCCATTTGTAGTCCTTGGCCGCGGCGAGCAGGTTCTCCTGGCCCTCCAGGCACGGCGCACGCCCGCCCACCAGCTCCTTCTTGTAGTCGAAGGGCAGCGGCGGCAGGTTCGTGTAGCCGGTGTTCGTCTTCCAGTTCTGGACGAAGGAATACGCCTGGTCGATCTCGCTCTTCCACTCCGCGACGCTCCAGTCGCCGCCGCCCTTGGCCCCGCAGAAATGGCCGTTGAAGTGGGTGCCGATCTCGTTGCCGTCCAGCCACGCGCCCCGGAGCTGGCGCAGGGTGTCCTTGATGTGTTCGTCGGTGGCGTACGAAATCGCCGAGGCGCCCGGTTTGTGCTGCGGCGGCTTGTACATCGTCGCCTTCGATTTCGGCAGGAGATAGGTGCCGGTGAGGAAGAACGTCATCTTGGCGTTGTTCTCCTTGGCCACCTCCCGGAAATGCGAGAAGAGATGGTCGTCGCCCTCCAGCGCGCCGTCCCAGGAGAACACCACGAACTGCGGCGGCTTCTCGCCGGGCTTGAGCTTCGTGGGCTTGGGCTGGTTCGGCTGGGGCCCGGTGTACGACGTCGAGCCGTCCCCGAGCACCTTGACCTTGCCGTCCCACTTCTCCTCGGGCTTCGGCTTCGGTGTCTCCTTGCCCGCGCCACCCTCCGGCGGGGCCGGCCGCGGCTGGGCGGCGTCCTGCGTCGGCGCCGCCTTGGTGTCCCCGCCCTGGTCGTCGGGGCCGCAGGCCGTCAGGCCGAGGGCGAGAGCCGCCACGGTGACCAGAGCCGGCGCGCCGAGCACGCTCTTCTTCGACATTTCCCTACCCCCTGGCACCAAAACACGTGTTCTGGCCCAAGTATCACAGAGGAGTCATGCCGCTCATCAGCCCCGGCGCCCAATTGCGTCACACCGCACACCGCGGGCCCGGCCGGTCCGCCGGGCCCGCGGCCTGCCGTCAGGTGCGGTAGGCGTAGTACACCGAGTCCGGGTAGGACGCGATGATGCTCGCCACCGACTTCCGGTAGGTGTTGGTCGAGTGGTACGTCAGGTACGGCACGCCGTAACTGCTGCGGTACGTGGTCATCATGGAGTGGTCCTTGGACCCGTCCCCGTCGAAGTCCATCTGCATGACATCGCCGACGTCCATCTGGTAGACGTTCGACAGGCTCGTCACGCGCTTGGAGTTCAGCGCGTACCAGGACCACTCGTTGGCCCCCACCCAACTGTCGGACTGGTGGTTCGCGTCGTACCACCACTTGCGGTAGTCCGAGGCCGAGCCGCCCTCCGTCTTCCAGCCGCCCGCCTTCAGGGCCTGGCTGAGGAAGTTCGTGCAGTCGCCGCCGGCCGCGTTGAACTTGCGGTACTCGGGGTTGTAGTTCCGCCAGTACTTCTCCGAGTACGCGGCCATCGCGGCGTAGTCGAGACCGCCGGTCAGCTCCTTGCGGGGCGACGGGCGCAAGGGCCGCGAGATGTCGGCGCGGGGCGCGCTGGGCATGGGGTTGCCGTCGTCCGCGACCGTCGCCGCCCGCAGGGTGGGGGCGTTGATGGCGCCGGGGCCCTCGTCGCGGGACCTGATCCCGGTCAGCTCCCAGGTGCCGCCCGGGACCGCGGTGAAGTCCATCTCGTGACGGGCCTTGAAGCCGGTGGTGGCCGGCTCGTCACCGCGGATCTTCTTGTAGGTGAGCGTGGTGCTCTCGGTGACCTCCACCGTGGCGTGCCGGCCGGTGAGCCGGGTGCTGTCCACGGTGACGCGGGTGTCGGCGCCGGTGTACGCCTCGCCCAGGTCGGCGAGCCGCTTCTTGCGGGCCCGCAGCGAGGACGCCCCGGCGTCCTCGGCCCGCGCCAGGCGCGCCGACAGGCGCACCTGCTTGCGGGGCAGCTCGGCTATTCGGCCCGAGCGGTTGTCGAGCAGCGCCGCCGTCCGCCGGGTCAGTACGGCGTCGGCGGTGCGGCTGAAGGTCTGCGTCGTCGCCTGGTCCGCGGTGGCGGTCCGCGGCGCCGCGGCGGCGGACGAAGCAGGCAGGCACACGGCCACCGCGGCCACGGTGAGCACCGTGCCGACGGCGGATCTGAGGATCGTTGATGTCACGAATTTTCCCCTTGTCACCCCGGCCCACCCCGGGCCGGGCAGCGAATCTTTGCACAAAAAGCCCAACAGTGGATCACTGGTCCGAAGAAGGCCGCGCCCACCGCCCGCCGGGGCCCCGCGCGGCCCGCCGGATCGATCACGAATCGAGAAGCGCCGGCCCCCGTCCCCGGCTAGCGTCATGGCCGTGGACGGCACCGTCCGCACCGGAGAGACCGCGCAGGCGGACTTCGTGAACGAGGGAGACCCGATGAGCAAGGCCGTACGACCGGACCCGCAGTCCCCTGCGCCGCACGTCGCCGACAGCCACGACCTGATCCGCGTGCACGGCGCGCGGGAGAACAACCTCAAGGACGTCAGCATCGAGCTCCCGAAGCGCCGGCTGACGGTGTTCACCGGGGTCTCCGGTTCGGGCAAGAGTTCGCTGGTGTTCCACACCATCGCCGCCGAGTCGCAGCGGATGATCAACGAGACGTACAGCGCCTTCGTGCAGGGCTTCATGCCGACGCTGTCCCGGCCCGAGGTGGACGTGCTGGACGGGCTGACCACCGCGATCGTCGTCGACCAGCAGCGGCTGGGCGCCGACCCGCGCTCCACCGTCGGCACCGTCACCGACGCCAACGCGATGCTGCGCATCCTCTTCAGCCGGCTCGGGCAGCCGCACATCGGCTCGCCCGGCGCGTTCGCCTTCAACGTCCCCTCGGTCCGGGCCAGCGGCGCGATCACCGTCGAACGGGGCAGCAAGAAGGCGGTGAAGGCCACCTTCAGCCGGACCGGCGGCATGTGCCCGCGCTGCGAGGGCCGGGGCACGGTCTCCGACATCGACCTCACCCAGCTCTACGACGACACGAAGTCGCTCGCCGAGGGCGCGTTCACCATCCCCGGCTGGAAGTCGGACAGCTTCTGGACGGTACGGGTCTACGCCGAGTCGGGCCTGCTGGACCCGCACAAGCCGATCCGCGACTTCACGGAGAAGGAGATGCGGGACTTCCTCCACCGGGAGCCGACGAAGGTCAAGGTCGAGGGGGTGAACCTCACCTACGAGGGGCTGATCCCCAAGATCCAGAAGTCGTTCCTGGCCAAGGACCGGGAGGCGATGCAGCCGCACATCCGGGAGTTCGTGGACCGGGCGGTCACCTTCCAGACGTGTCCCGAGTGCGACGGCACCCGGCTCAGCGAGGCGGCCCGGTCGTCGCTGATCGACGGGACCAGCATCGCCGACGCCTGCGCGATGCAGATCAGCGACCTGGCCGCCTGGGTACGCGGCGTCACCGAACCCTCGGTGGCCCCGCTGCTCACCACCCTCGGGCACACCCTCGACTCGTTCGTGGAGATCGGCCTCGGCTACCTCTCGCTCGACCGGCCGTCGGGCACCCTGTCGGGCGGTGAGGCCCAGCGCGTCAAGATGATCCGCCACCTCGGCTCGTCGCTCACCGACACCACGTACGTCTTCGACGAACCCACCACCGGGCTGCACCCGCACGACATCCAGCGGATGAACAACCTGCTGCTGCGGCTGCGGAACAAGGGCAACACGGTGCTCGTCGTGGAGCACAAGCCGGAGACCATCGCCATCGCCGACCACGTCGTCGACCTGGGCCCCGGCGCGGGTACGGCGGGCGGCACGGTCTGTTTCGAGGGCACCGTCGAGGGACTGCGGGCCAGTGGCACCGTCACCGGCCGCCACTTCGACGACCGGGCCGTCCTCAAGGAGACGGTGCGCAAGCCCACCGGCGTCCTGGAGATCCGCGGCGCCACCAAGCACAACCTGCGGAACGTCGACGTGGACCTGCCGCTCGGGGTGCTGTGCGTGGTGACCGGCGTGGCGGGCTCCGGCAAGAGTTCGCTCGTGCACGGCTCGCTGCCGCCCGGCGCGGGGGTGGTGTCGGTCGACCAGGCGCCGATCCGCGGTTCGCGGCGGAGCAACCCGGCGACGTACACCGGGCTGCTCGACCCGGTCCGCAAGGCGTTCGCGAAGGCCAACGGGGTGAAGCCGGCGCTGTTCAGCGCCAACTCCGAGGGCGCCTGCCCGCACTGCAACGGTGCCGGGGTCGTCTACACCGACCTGGCGATGATGGCCGGCACCGCCTCCACCTGCGAGGAGTGCGAGGGCAAGCGCTACCAGCCGTCGGTGCTGGAGTACCGCCTCGGCGGCCGCGACATCAGCGAGGTGCTCGCGATGCCGGTGACCGAGGCCGCGGAGTTCTTCGGTGACGGCGAGGCCCGGACCCCGGCGGCCCACCGCATCCTCGGCCGGCTCGCGGACGTCGGGCTCGGTTACCTCAGCCTCGGCCAGCCGCTGACCACGCTGTCCGGCGGCGAGCGGCAGCGGCTCAAGCTCGCCACGCACATGGCCGAGAAGGGCGGCGTGTACGTCCTCGACGAGCCGACCGCCGGGCTGCACCTCGCCGATGTCGAGCAGTTGCTCGGGCTGCTCGACCGGCTCGTGGACTCCGGCAAGTCGGTGATCGTCGTCGAGCATCACCAGGCGGTCATGGCGCACGCCGACTGGATCGTCGACCTGGGCCCGGGCGCCGGCCACGACGGCGGCCGGGTCGTCTTCGAGGGGACGCCCGCCGATCTCGTGGCGGCCCGCTCCACCCTCACGGGCGAGCACCTGGCGGCGTACGTCGGCGCCTGACCGGGCGGCCGGCCGGGGCCGAAGACCGAGGACCGGGCCCGAAGCGCGTCACTTCACGGAAACCGGCGCCAGAATTCCAGGGTGTGCTCCCCCGCGTAATCGACCGGTGCGATCCGGTCGGTCGCCAGGGAATGGGTGTACGGACGCGCGTCGGCGTTCCGGTACGGGCGCCACATCGGCAGCCGGGGCCCATTGGGCGTCCCGGTGCGCGCGAAAGCCGCCCAGTGGTCCGTCATGACGTCCGAAAGCCATCGCTGCGCAGCGGTGAAACGCCGCTGCGCGGCCTCCTCCTCGAACAGATAAGGCGTATCGCCCGCGTGATAGGCGCCGAAGTCGAAACGGCCCGGCAGGGGGAGGTACATGGGGGCGTTCCGGTCGGCGAACTCGTAGGCGTAGGTCGGTACGCGCCGGGCCAGGGCCGTGTGCTGCGCGTACGTCCCCCTGGCCCACATCCGGTCGGTGACGACCGCGGACCACGCGATGGCCGGTGAAGGGAATTCCGTCAGCGGGTACCGCGCACGCACCCGGCCCGCCCGCTCGCCGAACGCGGTCGCGAGAGCCTGCCGGTAATTCTCTTGCGTAAAGGGCTTGTTGACGGCGTCGTACTGCATGCCCACGAACGTCCGGTGTTCGTCGCGGGTCGCCCCGGAAAGCACCGGTACCCGGTGGAAACGACCCGCGCGCAGGGCGTTCGGCGGGAGTTCCGGCAGTGTCGCGTTGCCGTATCCGAACGCTTGGAAGGCGTTCATGATGTACGGCACCTTGAGGATTTTCTTGACCGGCAGGGCCCGCAGACACCGCAGGGTCCGTGCGGGATCGGGTGCCGCGCAGCCGAGCGGGGCGGTCATCTCCGCGCTGATCGCCTCCATCTCCCGGGCCGGGCGCCAGACGAACCACGGATAACCGGGGACGCCGGGCCCCATGGTCCCGGCGGGCATGTCCATCATGCCCTCGCCGCTGGACAGCGCGGCCCGGTGGAACAGCCCCCGGGCGCCCGGCGAGGTGAGGTGCCCGGTGATGGCCGAGGCACCGTACGAGGAACCCGCCACCGTCACGTTCCCCGCGTCACCGCCGAAGACGCCCGCGTTGCGCCGTACCCAGCGCAGCGCGGCCTGCTGGTCCTGGAGGGCGAAGGTCCCCGAGCCCTTGAGGCCCGGGTGGGCGAAGCCGCCGAAGACCCCCAGCCGGTAGTTGACCGTGACGACCACCAGGCCGCGGTCCGCGAGCCGGCGCGCGTCGAAGAAGCTGCCGCCGCCGACCGAGCCGTCCCCGTGGATCCACACCAGTACGGGTGCGCGCTCCCGTACGCGGGCGGGCGCGGTGACGTTGAGGACCAGGCAGTCCTCCTCCTCGCTGGAAACCTGCGCGTACGGGGACGGGACCTGCGGACACAGCGGCCCGGGCCGGGTGGCGTCCCGGACCCCGCGCCACGGTGCCACCGGGCGCGGAGCCGCCCAGCGGTAGGCGCCTTCGGGCGGTCCGGCGTACGGGATGCCCTGGAAGGTCCGGTGCCGGGCGGTCCGGAAGCCCCGCACCAGGCCGGTGTCGGTCCGTACGGTGACGCGGTCCTGCCCGGCGCCCGGCTCCGGCCGCGCGCCGGCGGGTGCGGCCGGAGCCGCGCTCCCCGCGCACAGGAACGCCACGAGCACCGTGGCCCCGGCCCTCCTCTTCGGCCCTCCGCGACTCCTCATCAGCGGTCTCCTCCCAGAAGCGGCGCCGGGCCGCGCGGCCGCGCGGCGCGCACCGGTCGTGGAGGAAACGGCGGCGGTGCTCCGACGGACACGGCCGGGCTCGGCCGGACGCCCACGTCCCGCCCGGCGGAGCCCCGGTGTGCCCGCCATCCGCTGGGTTCAGTCCGTCGCTCCCCGTACCCAGGCCGTCGTCCACGGCGGCAGCCGGTCGCCCGTGACGGGCGCGGAGGACAGGAGCAAGGTGCCGTCAGGCAGCGGCTGTGGGGTGCCGGACAGGTTCGTCAGGCAGTGCCAGCCGCCCGAGCGGCGGAAGTGCAGCAGCCCTTCGGCGACCACGGCCGGGCCGCCGACCCATTCCAGGGTCTCGTCGGCGAGCAGTTCGCGGCGCAGGCGCAGGGCGGCGCGGTACAGCTCCAGGGGCGTGGCCGGGTCGCCTTCCTGCGCCTCGACGGAGAGTTCGCCCCAGTACGGCGGCTGCGGCAGCCAGGACCCGCCGCTGCCGAAGCCGTACGAGTTGCCGTCGCGCCGCCAGGGCAGCGGCACCCGGCAGCCGTCCCGGCCCTTCGACCGGCCCTGGCTGCGGGTCCACACCGGGTCCTGGAGGTCGGCGCGGTCGAGGTCGGCGACCTCGGGCAGGCCGAGTTCTTCGCCCTGGTAGAGGTAGGCCGCGCCGGGCAGCGCCAGCATCAGCAGGGTCGCGGCGAGCGCCCGGCGCAGCCCGTACGCGCGGTCGAGGGCGGGCGCCCGGCCGTCGGACAGCAGCCACGCCTCCTCGTCGCAGCCGTCCGGCAGGCCGTGCCGGGAGGCGTGCCGGATCACGTCGTGGTTGGAGAGCACCCAGGTCGCGGTGGCTCCTGCCGCGCGGGCGTCGGTGAGCGCGGTGTCGATGGACGCGCGTACCTCGCCGGCGTGCAGGGACGCCGTCAGGAAGTCGAAGTTGAAGGCTTGGCCGAGTTCTTGCGGAGTGGCGTAGGCGGAGCGGCGGGAGTTGCGTACCCATGCCTCGGCGACCGCGATGCGCGGCGGGTCGTACTCGTCGAAGACGGTGCGCCAGTCGCGGAAGATCTCGTGCACCTCGTCCCGGTCCCAGAAGGGGTGGCTGCCGTCCTCGGGCAGGTCGTCCGGTTCGTACGCCTCGACGCTGCCGATGTCGCGGAGTGGCGCGGCCAGGTCCTTGGCCAGGCCGTGGGCCACGTCGACGCGGAAGCCGTCCACCCCTCGGTCGGCCCAGAAGCGCAGCGTCGTACGGAACTCGGCGCGCACCTCGGGGTGGTCCCAGTTGAAGTCGGGCTGCTGCGGGGCGAAGAGGTGGAGGTACCACCAGCCGTCGGGCAGCCGGGTCCAGGCGGGCCCGCCGAAGCAGGAGATCCAGTCGGTGGGCGGCAGTTCGCCGTGCTCGCCCTTGCCCTGGCGGAAGACGTACCGGTCCCGTGCGGCCGATCCAGGGGCGGAGCGGAGTGCCTCCTGGAACCAGGCGTGCTGGTCCGAGGAGTGGTTGGGCACGATGTCGACCATGACCTTCAGGCCCAGCCGGTGTGCCTCGCCGGCCAGCGTGTCGAAGTCGGCGAGGGTGCCCAGGCGCGGGTCGACGTCGCGGTAGTCGGCGACGTCGTAGCCGCCGTCGGCGAGCGGGGAGGGGTAGAAGGGGCTGAGCCAGACGGCGTCCACCCCCAGTCCGGCGAGGTGGCCGAGCCGGGAGGTCACGCCGGGCAGGTCGCCGACGCCGTCGCCGTCGGAGTCGGCGAAGCTGCGCGGGTAGACCTGGTAGACGACGGCCTGCCGCCACCAGTCACGGCTGTCGCGGCCGGCGTTTCCGGTGCCTGCGGCGGAGTGCTGTGCGGTCACGTGGCTGCCTTTCGGTTCGTGGTACGGAAGGAAGGAGCCCCCGGAGACACGTACTCACCTGGTGGTACGGCGGCCCCCGGTGCCGGCGACTGCGGAAAGTCGCGTACTCGGGTAGAGGTGGAAGAGTTCGGGATCTTCCTCGCGGAGCCCGTGGAGCAGGCCCACCGGGCACCGGCCGGCGCGTCGCGGCAGGTGCTGTACGGGGTGGTGGGAGACGTTGGTCGAGGTGAACAGCTCGGTGGTGGTGCATACGGTCTCGACGGCCGTGAGGAGACATGTTCCCACGCCGCGTCCGTGCATGACTCGATGTCGGTGACGGACCAGTTGCTCACCGGCTTGCTCACCGGCGCAGGCGACGGAATCGAGCGCGGCCGGCGCGGTCCGGTCCGACGGGGTGGCGCGGGCCACCTCGAACGGGCGGCTCCTCAGGACGCGCGGGAGCGGAACGCGGAACGGTAGGACTGCGGTGTGACGCCGACGACGCGCTTGAACCGTTCGCGGAACGCGGTGGGCGAGCCGAAACCGGCCTGGGATGCGATGCGTTCGACGCCGTGGTCGGTGGTCTCCAGCAGGAACTGCGCGCGCCGCACCCGGGCCCGTAGCAGCCATTGCAGCGGAGTGGTGCCGGTCTGCTCCCGGAAACGGCGGCTGAACGTCCGCTCGCTCAGCCTGCTGCGGGCGGCCATCTCCGCGAGCGTCAGGTCCTGGGCGAGATGGTCCTCGATCCACGCCAGCACCGGCTCCAGCAGCGAGCCCTGCGGTACGGGCGGCGTGGCCTGCACGATGAACTGCGCCTGCCCGCCCTCCCGTTCCAGCGGCATGACCGACAGCCGGGCCGAGTCGGCCGCGACCGCCGAGCCGAGGTCCCGCCGGATGATGTGCAGGCACAGGTCCATTCCGGCGGCGGCCCCGGCCGAGGTCAGGATCTGGCCGTTGTCCACGTACAGCACGTCCGGCCGCACGTCCACGCGCGGGAACCGCTCGGCCAGCCGGTCCGCCGCCACCCAGTGCGTGGTCGCGCGCAGCCCGTCCAGCAGACCGGCCGCGGCGAGGATGAACGCGCCCGTGCAGATGGAGACGAGGCGGGTGCCGGCGGCCGCTGCCGCGCGAAGGGCGTCGAGCACCTCCGTGCCCGGGGGCGCGGCGTCCTCGGAGCAGCCCGGCACGACGACCGTGTCCGCCTCCCGGAGCACCTCCAGGCCGTGCGGGGCGACGAGCGTGAAGGTCTCGGTGGCGACCTGGGGCCGGGGGGCGCAGACCTGGACCCGGTACGGGCGGCGCCCGTCCGCCAGCCGGGCGCGCCCGAACACCTCGATCGGGGTTGCCAGATCGCCCGCCACCACATGGTCCAGCGCCAGTACCGCCACCGTATGCATGGAGGACACGGTAAACGAGAACCCGCCGTCCACGAACGGCCAGTTCACACGGGTACGAGGGGCTTGAGCGCAGCCAGGCACGGGTGGCGGGAACCCGTTGGAAATTGTCATTCCAGCCCATGGGGGACTCCGCGGGCCCGGCCTAGCCTGACGCTGCAAGATCCCGGGGCGGCGCAGGAGCCGCCCGCCGCCCTCCCTCCCACCCACCGGAAGAAAGAAGCACCCGTTCCATGCCTGTCGTCCCGTCCCACCCCGCCGTCGCTCCCCCGGCAGCGCCGCCCGTCCGGTGCGGAGCGCGCCGGTGACGAAGTTCCTCCTCGCCGTGCACGTCCTGGCCGCGATCGTCGCCATCGGCCCGGTGACCGTGGCGGCCAGCATGTTCCCCGCGGCGGTACGCCGCGCCCAGGGCTCCGGTCCGGACGCCGCCGGGCTCTCCGGGGCCCGGCTGCTGCACCGCGTCTGCCGCGTCTACGCGGGCCTCGGCCTGGCCGTACCGGTCTTCGGCTTCGCGACCGCGAGCAGCCTGGGTGTCCTCGGTGACGCCTGGCTGATCGTCTCGATCGTGCTCACCGCCGCCGCGGCCGGTCTGCTCGCACTGCTGATCCTCCCCGGACAGGAGGGGCTGCTCGACCGGCTCCACGGTGCCGGGGGCCCGGTGGAGCGTGCCGCCACCGCACGGCTCGCGATGCTGACCGGCGTCTTCAACCTGCTCTGGGCCGCGGTGACCGTCCTCATGATCATTCGCCCCGGCTCCACCACGGGAGCGTGACCGTGCGCCGTGACAGACAGCTTCTCCGTATCGCCGCCGCCGTCGAACTCGTCTCACTCGTCGCCCTGTTGGCCAATCTCGCGACCGTACACCTGCCTGCCGTCTCCTCCCTGACCGGCCCCGTCCACGGCTGCGCCTACCTCTTCACCGTCGTCGCCACCGCGCGCGATCCGCGACGCTCCGCCCCGGCCGTGGGCCTGTCCCTGCTTCCGGGCGTCGGCGGGCTGCTGGCCGTACGACTCCTGACACGCGCTACGGGAGCGCCGGGGCAGCCTCCCGGCGCCAACGCGGCTAGGGCGCGTCTTTCGGATCATCCTGGGCCCGCGACGCCTGGCACGGCACCTCGCGGCGTTGTCGCATCACCCACGGACACCCAGTCCGAGGGCAATGCTCCGCCTTGCGATGCACCGCACCAGGCGCCGCGGGCTGCTCCAGGCTGAACCAAAAGACACGCCCTAGCCGACCAGAGCCGCGGTGATCTGACGCGTTGTCTGCGCGGCGACCCGGGGCTCGGTGGCGGCGTACGCGACGTAGGCGTTCAGGCCGGTGGCCAGAGCCCAGCCGCGGCCCCGGAGCCAGGTGGCGTCGTCGGCGCCGAGGGCCGAACGGAAGACGGCCCGGGTGTCGGCGGACAGCAGGGTGAAGGCGATGACCAGGTCGCGGGCCGGGTCGCCGACGCCCAGTTCGCCGAAGTCGAGGACCGCGCCGAGGCGGCCGTCGACGGTCAGCAGATTGCCGGTGTGGAAGTCGCCGTGGAACCAGACGGGAGGCCGGCCCCAGGCGGGGGCCGCGAGCGCCGCGTCCCACAGGTCCGTCATGGCCGCGGCGTCGAACGCGGCGCCCGTCCGTGCGATGGCGGCGCGCGTGGCGTGGTCCCGATCGGCCAGCGATCCGGCGGTGAGGTACGCGCGGGCCTCGTCGGCCGGGCCGTCCGGTGGCGCGAAGCGCTGCAAAGCGGCCAGGAATTCCGCCAGTTCGACGGCGGCCCGGTGCGAGCCGGCCAGCGCGCCGACGGTCGCCACCTCACCGTCCAGCCAGCGGGTCACCGCCCAGGGCCACGGGAAACCGGGGCCCGGCTCCCCCACCGCCACCGGGACCGGGACGGCCAGCGACAGGTGCGGGGCGAGCCGGGGCAGCCAGGCGGCTTCCTTCCGGGCCTGCCCGACGGCGTCGGCGTGACGGGGCAGTCGTACGGACAGCTCCGTACCCAGCCGGTGGATCACGTGGTCCGAACCCGCCGGGTCGACCCGGGTCAGCGGCAGCCCCGCCCACTGCGGGAACTGCGCCGCGATCAGGCGGGCGACCAAGGGGGTGGTGATGGCGGGGCGGAAGTCGTCGGACGGCCCGGTCGCCACATGCGGCTCCTGCTGTCGGCCCGCTCGGCCGGCGGGCGGTCCGGGCCATCTCACTCCACCGCGGCCACCGCGGCGACCGGTTTTCCGGGCGCCGCGTACGTATTGCCCGGATACGTACCGCGTACGCGCTCCTCTCAGGGCGCGGAGGACGCGGCGCGCAGCACAGCGATCACCTCGTCGTCACCGACCTGGTCGAAGTCGTCGTACCACTCACCCACCGCACGGAAGTGGTCCGGCTGGTGCAGGACGAGCACGCGGTCGGCCTCCCCCGACAGTTCCCTGACGGCGTCGCGGGAACCGACCGGCGCGGCGAGCGCCAGATGCGCGGGCCGCCGACGGCGCAGGTGCCGCAGGGCCGCGAGGGCGGTCAGGCCGGTCGCCAGGCCGTCGTCGACGAGGAGTACGGCCCGCCCGGTGATGCGGGGCTCGGGGCGGCCCTCGCGGTAGAGGTCCTCCCGCCGGCGCAGCTCGGCGCGTTCGCGCGCGACGGAGGACGCGAGCCCGTCCTCGGCCAGGCCCAGGAACCGCAGGGCCCGCTGGTCGAAGACGGGCCGTTCCTCGCCGACGAGGGCGCCGATGCCGGTCTCGGGCGAACCGGGTGCGCCGATCTTGCGGGCCACCAGTACGTCGAGCGGCGCCCGGAACTCCTGGGCGACCCCGGCGGCCACCGGCACACCACCGCGCGGCAGGGCCAGGACGAGCGGGTCGGCGGCGCCGTACGGCCATGGCGCGGTGTCGGTCGGCGCGCGCAGCCACCGGGCGAGAGCCCGGCCTGCGTGCCGGCGGTCGGTGAAGCGCATACGTGCTCCTCGTCCTCGGGCGTCGAGGGTGCTCCGGTGCGTACCGCGGCGACCGGGACAAGCCGCCTCTGCCTGCCGGCAGGGTGATCAAAAGCGTTTGCGAGCAGGGCTTCGGCCGGTTAGACAGTACCGCTGGTCCTCGCCATGAAGGGTGCGGGGACACGACACCGGAAGGAGGGACAAGCCCGTGATCCCCATGATCGTCGCGATTGCGTCCTCCCGGGGGTACGGACCGCGTCCGGCACCGGAGCGGACGAACGCCTTCAGCCTTCACCGGAGTGTGCCCCGACCGTGCCTACGAACGACCTGACCGTGCGCCCGATCACCGGGCGCGACGAACTCGACCTCTTCTGCCGTCTGCCGTACGTCCTCGACGACGAATTGGCGGACGACCTCGCCGCCGGCCGCCGACGCCCGGAATGGATGTGGGTCGCCCTGCGCGGTGAGCGCCTGCTGGCCAGAGTGGCCTGGTGGGGCCGGCCGGCCGACGCCACACCGCAGCTCCTGGACATCGTCGACGTCGAAGACGGTGCCACGGAACGCGACGACGCCGTGGACATCGGAGTGCGGCTGCTGCGTACCGCGATGGCCGCCACGCTCCCGGACGGGCCACGTCCCGCTGACGGCGGCCCTGTTGAGTACAGCCGCTTCGTCCCGCCGCACTGGCGTGAGGACCCGGCGACCAGGCAGGCCGTCGAGGACCGCATGGCCGTACTGGAACGGACCGGTGCCCGGCTCTTCGTCGAAAGGCTGCGCCTGGAGTGGCGCCCGGAAAGCGAGGCGCTCCCCGACCCCGGAAAGCGCCTCGCTTTCCGGCCGGTCCACGACGGCGAGGAACTCGTGGCCCTGATGGCGTCGGCCCTGGAGGGGACGCTGGATGCCCACAGCCGCGCCGACCTGGCCCGGATGTCCGTGCACGAAGCGGCCGTCGAGCACTACGAGGACGAGCTGGCGCGCTACCCGAGTCCCCGGGACTGGTGGCGCGTCGCGACCCTGCCCGGGGGCGAGCCGGTGGGCTTCGTCATCCCGGCCCGCAATGCCTACAACCCGATCATCGCCTATATCGCGGTCCTGCCCGCGCACCGCGGCAACGGCTACATCGACGACATCCTCGCCGAGGGCACCCGCGTCCTCGCCGAGCAGCACGTCCCCCGTATCCGGGCCGCCACCGACCTCGGCAACGTCCCGATGGCGAACGCCTTCCGGCGGGCCGGTTACCGCAACTTCCAGCGTGAGATCAAGATGACGTGGAGCTGAGCCGGTCCGGTACCGGGCGGGACCACGCGACATGTCGTCCCTCTCCCCGACCGACCCCCAGTCCACCCTTGGGGTAGGACGGGGTACAACCAGGGAGGTCCCGGATGAAGGCGCGGTCCGGCGTCACCACCCTTGGAGCATGACGACAACAGCACAGCGCTCGCTTCTCTGGGGTCCCCTCCTGTTCGGCGCCTACGGAGTGATCCGTCTCCTCGACGGGCTCGACGGCGTCAAGGGGCCGGGACTCGCCTGGACGACCGGGCATCTGTGCTTTCTTGCCGGTCTCGTCTTCTTCGCCCAGGGGTTTGCCGCCATGCGGAAGGCGGCGGGAAGTGACCTGTGGTCCTCGGCGGGGTTCTGGACCGGCGGCGCTGGTGTCGTCGCGCTCGCGGTCCAGTTCAGCGTCGACATCACGACGGGCCTGATGGCGGGCAGTCATACGGAGATGGCCGAGCTGACGGGCGACTTCCAGTCCGTACCGGGCGTCGAGTTCGCCTTCTACCTCGTCGGCCCGCTGCTCTTCTTCGTGGGCCAGTTGCTGCTCACCGGCCGGCTGGCCGCCTTGCGTGCCCTCGCCCCGTGGGCGCCGGTCCTCGTCCTCGCCACCTCCCTGCTCACCTCCGCCTTCAAGGACCTGATCCCGCTCGGCGCCGTACTGCTGCTGCTCTCCTACGCCCCGCTGTGGCGGACCGGCGTCTCCCGGGCCTCGGCCGTGCCCTCCTTGCGCGCACGAACCTGAGGCGGCGGCCCCACCGGTCCGGAGCGCCGGTGCGCCTTTCATAATGTCGGCATGACCACCGCCGACGGCTGGGTGCGGTACTGGCGCGACGGCGACCGCCCCGTGGAGGCCATGCACGCGCACTTCTTCGACCACGTCTACCCACCGCACAGCCACCACAGTTACTCCTTCGGCATCACCGACGCCGGCGCCCAGAGCTTCCACTGCCGGGGCGGCACCCACACCAGCGGCGCCGGCATGGTGATGGCCTTCAACCCGGACGAGGTGCACGACGGCTGGGCGGCGGCCGACCTCGGGTACCGGTACCGGATCATGCACATCGGCCCGTCCGTGGTCAGCGACATGATCAGCGACGCCACCGAGGGCCGCACCGACGCGCTGCCCCTCTTCCCCGACCCCGTACTGACCGACCGGGCGCTCACCGACGCCCTCGCCCGGCTGCACGCCGCGCTCGTCGGCGCGGCGAATCCACTGGTCCGCGACGAGCGCCTGACCGCCGCCGTCACCGCCATGGCCCGCCGCGGCGCGTCCAGGACGGCGTCCCCCGTACGGGCCCGGACACCGACCGACCGCGCCCGCCGCCAGGCGGCCCACCGGGCCAGGGACCTGCTGGACGAGGCGCTCCTGGAGCCGATGACCGCGGAGCAGCTTGCGGCGGCCGCCGGATGCAGCCGGTTCGCGCTCTACCGTGCCTTCCGCGCCGAGTTCGGTCTCGCGCCGAGCGACTACCAGCGGCAGTTGCGCCTGCGGCACGCGCGTACGCTGCTCAGATCCGGTGCCGCGCCGGCCGACGCGGCCGCGGCCACCGGCTTCGCCGACCAGGCGCACTTCAGCCGCTGGTTCCAGCGCGTGTACGGCGTCACACCCGGCACCTTTCGCCGCGCGTGACGGGCCGTCCGACGGCGACCGGTGACGGCCGGCGGCAATCGGCGTGCCCAACGGGCCCGTTCTGATGAACTGACCGCATGACGTCGCTGCTGCCCCGCCTCCTCCAAGCACTCGACCTGTTCAACGCCGCGCATCCCTGGGACCACAACGCCCACTTCCACCCGTGGATCCTGCGGCAGCTCCCCCGGCGCTTCGACAGTGCCCTGGACGTCGGATCCGGCAGCGGTGTCCTGGTCAGGCTGCTGGCCGCCCGTGCCACCACGGTGCACGGCATCGACTCCGACCCGGCGATCGTCGCCCGGGCGCGGGAGCTGACTCCGCCCGCGAACGCGGCCGGCGTGACCTTCACGGTCGCCGACGCGCCCACCGGAATCCCGGGCGGCTCCTACGACGTCATCACCTGCGTCGCCGTCCTCCACCACCTGCCGCTCGCCGACGCGCTCGCCGCCTTCCGCGACCACCTGGCTCCCGGCGGCACCCTGGTCGTCGTCGGGCTGGCCCGTCAGCAGACGCCCGTGGACCACCTGCTCGCCGCCGTGTCCGCCCCGCTCAACGCCGCCATCGGTTGGCGCAGGAACCGCGGCCGCACGTCGCCCGCACCCCGGCCGGTCGCGATGACCGCCGTGACCCGCCCTGCGGACACCAGCTTCCCCGCCATCGCCCGCGAGGCCCGCCGCATCCTGCCCGGCGCCCGCCTCCGCCGTCGGCTGTTCTGGCGGTACACGCTCGTCTGGCGGCACCGCCCGCACGGCCACGGCGATGTCCGGATGTGACAGGTAATCGTCATTGCGGTCACCGACGGCAGCGGTGAGGATCACTTCATGCCCACCGCACACCATGTCGTCATCGCGGTCTTCCCCGATGTCGACCTCCTCGACGTCACCGGCCCGGCCGAGGTCTTCGCGCTGGCCAACCGGGAGACCGGAGGCCGCGCCGGCTACCGGGTGCGCCTCGCCGGGCCGGCCGCGGGCGCGGTCCGTACGTCGGCGGGTGTGCGGCTGTTCGCCGACGTGGCCTTCGCGGAGGTGGGCGAACAGGTGGACACGCTGCTCGTACCGGGCGCGGTCGACATGACCGACGACGGCCCGGTGGCCCGTACCGATCCCGCTGTCGTGGCGTGGGTGCGGGAGACGGCCCCGTACGCGCGGCGGGTCGCGTCGGTGTGTGTGGGCGCGCATCTGCTGGCCGCGGCCGGGCTGCTGGGCGGGAAGACGGCGACCACCCACTGGTCGACCTCCGCCCAGCTCGCCGCCGACCACCCGGACGTCACGGTCGACCCGGACCCGATCTTCGTCCGCTCCGACTGCGGCCGGCTGTGGACCGGGGCCGGGATCAGCGCCTGCCTGGACCTCGCGCTGGCGCTGGTGGCCGAGGACCAGGGCGAGCAGACGGCCCTGGCGGTCGCCCGGCAGCTCGTGATGTACCTCAAACGGCAGGGCGGCCAGAGCCAGTTCTCCGTACCGCTCAGCCGCCCCGCCGCCGAGCGCCGGGACATCGACGAGCTACGGCTGTGGATCTCCGACCACCTCGACGAGGATCTGTCCGCACCGGCCCTGGCCGCCCGGATGTGCCTCAGCGAACGGCACTTCGCCCGCGTCTTCAAACAGGAGACCGGCAGCAGCCCCGCCGCCTATGTCGAGGCGGCCCGTGTCGAGCTGGCCCGGCGCCTGCTGGAGACCACCGACTGCCCGCTCGACCAGGTGGCCGCCGCGGCCGGGCTCGGCTCGGCGGAGACCCTGCACCGGGCGTTCAGACGGCAGCTCGCCACCACCCCGGCGGCCTACCGCCGTCGCTTCCGTACCCGGGCCGGCTGACCCGCCGCACCACCGGCACACCGATCCGTCTTTCTCCCCTGGGACAGCGAGGCGGCAGCCCCTGCCTTGCCGTCTTCTTCCCTTTTCTGCTGATTCGCCATGAAAGGTTCCCGATGAACGCCACCTCCCCCGCCACGCCCCTGCGCGATGTGATCGGCCTGGACGGCCGGCCGCCGCGGCTGGGCGAGTCCGCCC
Source organism: Streptomyces chrestomyceticus JCM 4735 (assembly GCF_003865135.1). Taxonomy (NCBI): domain Bacteria; kingdom Bacillati; phylum Actinomycetota; class Actinomycetes; order Kitasatosporales; family Streptomycetaceae; genus Streptomyces; species Streptomyces chrestomyceticus. The sequence goes on from NZ_BHZC01000001.1 coordinate 832,621, forward strand.
TGCTCATGATCGACTTCCAGAACACCTACCGCACCGGCGTCATGGCCCTGGAGGGCGCCGACGAGGCCCTCGGGGCGGCCGCCCGCCTGCTGGAGCGGGCCCGCGCCACGGGCACCCCGGTCGTCCACATCGTCAACGACGGCGGCGAGGGCACCCCGTACGACATCCGCGCCCACATCGGCGCCATCAGCGACCAGGTCGCCCCCGCCGCGGGAGAACCGGTCGTCGTCAAACAGTTCCCGAACGCCTTCCACGCCACCGAGCTGGAGAAGACCCTGTCCGGCCTGGGCTTCGGGCCGGGCAGCGGCAAGGATCTGGTGCTGGCCGGCTTCATGACGCACATGTGCGTCGCCTTCACCGCACAGGGCGCCTTCAACCTGGGGTACCGGCCCACCGTCGTCGCCGACACCACCACCACCCGCGCCCTCGCCGCGCCGGACGGCTCCGTACTGTCCGCCGCCGCCCTCCGGACCGCGGCCCTGACCACGGTCACCGACCTGTTCGGGCTCGTCGTTCCCACCGCGGACGGCCTGCCGGCCTGACCTTCGGTACCGCACGGCCGTACGGTCCCCACCCCCGTTCAACCGATCGGGGACCGTACGACCCTGCTCCCCGTCCCCCGGGCCTCCTTCCCCCGGACCGCCGTACGCGTGCCCGTCGCGGCTCACTCCCGTACGGCGCGGAAACGGAACCTCCCCTTCCCCAGGGTCACTTCGGCCCGGCCGAACCCGGCGGCACGCAACCGCCGCGGCAGGGTCTCCGGCGGGACGGGCACATAGGTGTCGCCCAGATGCAGCAGACGGAACGCCGTACTCGCGCAGCCGTCACAGCCGGCGAAGACGCCACCGGGGCGCAGCACCCGCCGGGCCTCGGCGAAGAGCCGGTCCTGCTGTTCCGGGGACGGCACGTGGTGCAGCATGGTGAAGCACACGACGGTGTCGAAACCGCCGTCGGGGAACGGCATCGACGCCCCGTCGCCGTGCACGACCTCGACCCTTCCCGCATAGATGTCCTGAAGTTTCTTGGCGAACTCCGCGTCGACTTCGAGGACACTGAGCTGACCCGGTGCGCGGCGCGCGAGGACGCGCGTGGTGGCACCGTAACCGGGACCGATCTCCAGGGTCCCGGCGCCGAGTTCGACTCCGTCGAGGGCCCAGGGCAGCAGTTTCCGCTCCACCCCCCGGGCCCACCTGTCGGAACTGCAGATCCACTGGTGCAAGCGATTCATGGAGGCCATGTGGCGATGCTAAGAAGCGCGGAGGACGTCCACCACGAGGTAGGGGGACACGTCCTGTCGCGATACGGACACCTCGTCCCGGGGGCGGGACGCCGGAAGCGGCGGTGGTGGTCGGCACCTTCGTGGTCGCCGACGGCCAGTGGTACGGGCGGCACTGGCACACGACGCACCAACTGGCCTGGGCGGAGAAGGGAGTCATCGCCGTACGCGCCCGGGGCAGCACCTGGGTCCTGCCGCCGACCATGGCGCTGTGGATCCCGGCCGGCATCGAGCACGCGACGGGGGCGACCGGCCCGGTCGAGGGCCACAGCCTGTACTACGTGCCGGACCGCTGCCCGGTGCGCTGGACGGAGCCGACCGTCGTCGGCGTCTCGCCCCTGCTGCGCGAGCTGATCGGGTATCTGGCGGACGACAGCTTGTCGGCGTGTGCCAGGGAGCGCGCGGAAGCGGTCGTTCTCGATCAGTTGCGGCCAGTGTCGGTGGCGACGGTGCTGGCACCGCTGCCCCGCGACGACCGGGCGCGCCGCGTCGCACACGCCCTGCGCACGTGTCCGGCGGACGACCGGACCCTGGCCGAGTGGGGCGCGGAGGTCGGGGCCAGCGCGCGGACGCTGGCCCGCGCGTTCGCCGCGGAGACGGGGATGCCGTTCGGCCAGTGGCGTACCCGGGCCCGTCTGCAGAGCGCGATGCCGTTGCTGGCGGGCGGTGCGACGGTGGCGGCGGTGGCGTGCCGGGTCGGGTACGCGTCGCCGAGCGCGTTCGTGGCGGCGTTCCGGCGCGTGGTCGGGGTGCCGCCCGGGACGTACTTCTCGCCGTGAGGCGCACGGTTCCTCGCCGTGGGACCGGCGGCTTCCCGCAGACGGACGGTGGACCTCAGTCGCGCGGTACCGGACGGAAGGCGAGCAGGGCGATGTCGTCCGCGCTGTCGGCGCTCAGCGCGATGAGGAGTTCGTCGCAGAAGACGTCGAGCGGTTCGGCCGCCAGGGCGGTGGCGTGCCGGCGGAGCCGGTCCATGGCGTGGTCGAGGGACTCGTCGCGGCGTTCGATGAGACCGTCCGTATAGAGCAGGACGGTCGCATGCGCCGGGATCGGGTCGGTGGCGCCCGGGCGGGGCATGTCCGGTTCCATGCCCAGCAGCAGTCCGGAGCCCGCGTCGAGGTACCGGGTGTCGCCCTCCCGGGTCGTCAGCAGCGGCGGCAGGTGCCCGGCGGAGGAGTGGTTGAGCTGCCAGGGCCCGTCGGGGGTACCGGTGACCAGGCCGTAGATGCAGGTGGCGGTGGCCTCCTCGGACAGGCTGTGGTTGGCGACGTCCAGGCGGCGCAGCACCTCGTCGGGCGGTTCCTGGCGGTCGATGGCGATACCGCGCAGCATGCTGCGCAGTTGGCTCATGGCGACGGCGGCCTCCAGGTCGTGGCCGGTGACGTCGCCGATGACCACGGCGGTCCGGCCGCCGGGGACGACGAAGCTGTCGTACCAGTCGCCGCCGATCTGCGCGGTCGTGGAGGAGGGCGCGTAGCGGGCGGCCATCCGCAGATGGGGGATCTCGGGCAGTTCGGGCAGCAGGGAGCGCTGGAGGCGTTCGGCGATGTGCCGGGTCTCCTGGTAGAGGCGGGCGTGTTCGACGCCCAGGGCGAGGCTGCGGACCAGGTCGCCGATGAGGGGCAGCGACTCCTCGGTGAACGGCCGTTCCCCGTCGGTGCGGATCAGCGTGAGGGCGCCGAAGACGGCCCCGCGGGTCCGCAGCGGGGCGATGACCGCGCTGTTGGCCCCCACCCGTTCGAACAGTTCGCGGTCGTGGACGTCGAGCGGGCTCTTGACCTGGCTCGGCTCCGGGCCCTCGGTGAGCAGCAGCGGTCCGGCGCCGCGGAGCACCCGGGCCAGCGGCCCCCGTGCCGCGCCGGTCACCGGGGGGAGTCTGCCCGCGTACGCTTCGGCGGGCAGCTCCGTGGAGCTGTGGTGCGCCACGCAGAACCGCTCCAGCAGTTCGCCGTCGTCGAGCAGGTCCACCACGCACCAGTCGGCCAGCCGCTGCGTGAGGATCTTGCAGACCCGCTGCAGGCCCTCGTCCAGGTTGGGGGTGCTGCTCAGCGATTCCCCGATGTCGGCCAGCAGCCGGCGCTCCCGGGCCGGCCCGTCGGGCTCGTCGCTGTCCGCGTCCGTGATGCGCTCCGGATCGTCCGGCAGTTCCGGTCCGCCGGGCGGCTGCGCGGAGATGGCCTGGCTCTCCCCGGAGGCGAGGGGCGCGGGGACGGGCGGGGCGGTCCTGGGGGCGAGCTGGGCGACGTAGACGGTACGGCCGTCAGCCGTCACCTGGGTCTGGATGAACAGCCGGACAGGGACCTGCCGGCCGTCCCGGTGGAGCGCCGGAAGCGGCACCGAGCGGCCCAGGATGTGCGGCTGACCGGTGAGCAGCAGGCGGGTGAAGGCCGCGACGTGACGGTCCCTGAGGTGTTCCGGGATCAGTACGGTGAGCCGTTGGCCGGCCAGCTCGTCCTCCTGCCAGCCGAGCATGTCGGCGGCCGGCCCGTTCGCCACGATGATCCGGTTGTCGTCGTCGGCCGCGATGGTGGGCACCCTGCTCGCCCACACCTGGCTGGCGTCCCAGGCCACCAGCTCCGAGGGGCTGGCGCTCGGCTCGCGGGGCACCATGGTCCACGCGGTGGGCGGCCCGCCGGTGAGCTGGCCGGTGATCTGGTCGAGCAGCCAGCGGCGGAAGAGGCGGTTCTGGGGCAGGGACGGCCAGGTGAGCAGGCGTTCGTCCCGGGCCGCCTCCTCGGCCGCGTCGAGCACCCGGCCCAGGATGCGCACCGCCCGTGCGACGCCCGCCGGGAGGGAGACGCTCAGGGAGTGGACGTGGCTCGCCGACGGTTGCCCGTCCAGCGCCGCCGCCACGCCCGCGTTGATCGCGTGGTACGCGTCGTACGCGGCGGCCAGGTCTTGCGGGTCCACGCCGGTGTCCGTGCCGGCGGACGCGGCCAGTGTCAGCTCCCGCAGCAGGGCGTGCCGGTGGCGCTGGGACGCCAGGTACAGCGTGCCGGGCAGGTCGACGAGCGTCACCGTACGGGTCGGGCCGCAGGGCGGCGCGGCGGTCGCCCAGGTGGAGGGCGGTGGTGGCCGCCCGTCGAGCCACAGCTCGAACCACACCGTCTTGCGCCCGCCCCCGGTGTCGACGCCGTACCGGGAGGCCAGGTGCGCGACGACCGCCAGTCCCTGTCCCGGACCGGCGTACGGGTCGGACTCCCCCGGCACCGGCCTACGGCACGGCCGGCTGTCGCCGACGCCGATCCGGACCATGTGGCCGAGCACCCGGGCCGACACCTCGGCCTCCGTGCGCGCGTGCAGCACCACGTTGGTCATCAGCTCGCTGACCAGCAGTTCGGCGGTCTCCACCGCGTCCGGTGCGCGGTCGGCCAGAGCGGTCCGCACAAAGCGCCGGGCCTGCCCCACACTCTCCGGCCGCGGCGGGAACCGCTGCGAGGACACCGCCTTCGGCTGACTGATGTGGTCCATGCTTGTCAGTGTGCGGTACGCGACTCCCCGCGGCGCCGTGCTGCGAAGCTATCTCGTCAACGTGCGCGCCGGAATCCGTCGACTGGGTGAGGGAGCGCCGGGCCGCCCGCCGGTTCGGCCGGGCCGGGTCCCGTAGCTCCGGGACTCCGTGGTCACTCGCGGGGCGCCGCGTGCCACGGCTCGGGCACGGTGTTCCGTACGGCGGCCGTGCCGGACTGCGCCGGGACCGCCGGAGCCGCTCGCACCCTGGCGACCGCGGCTCCCAGGTGTCCCTGCACCGCTTCGGGCAGCGCCGCCCCCTGAACGCTGTTGACCAGTTCTTGAGCGAGGACATGCAGTTTGATGTTGGTGTGCTGGGAAGCGCTGACCAGAACGGACCAGGCGGCCTCCGGGCTCAGGGTGAAGGTGGCCATCAGGATGCCGCGGGCCAGGTCGATGGCCGGGCGGGTCCGCATGGCACGGCGTAGCTGTGCGATCTCCGTGGGCAGGTCCCGGGAAGCGTCCTCGCACCGGGCCGGATCGTCCATCGCGGAGAACGACGGACGTCCGCCGTTCCTGCTGGGGTTCAGGGCCGGGTCGGGGTGCGGCCCGGGGCCGGGCCGAGGTGCGACTCCGGGGCCGGGCCGAGGTGCGACTCCGGGGCCGGGCCGAGGTGCGGCTCGGTGGCCGGGTCGGGTTGCGGCTCCGGCGGGACGAACAGTTCGCGCGACTCCGTCAGCTCCAGCAGCCGCTCGACCGCACGGCTGCCGGAGGCGATGACGACGGACTTGCCCTGCACGACAGCCCGCTGCCGCAGTCGCAGCAGCATGTTGAGGGCGGAGCAGTCGCAGAACGTCACCGAGCCGAGGTGGAGGTCGATGCCCCGCGCCGAACGGTCCACGGCATCACGCAGACCACTCTCGATCTTCCCGCAGGTGCCCAGGTCCAGCTCTCCGTGCACCGACACCGCCGTACGGTCGCCACCCCGCGAGATCCCGGCCCGCGACAGGCTCGGTGTGTACGCGGCCGGCGGGCCGCCGTTCCCGTTGCCCGCAGCGGGTCCGTCGGGGAGGCGCGCCCTGTGCGCAGCTTCCGGCATGGCCTTCCTCTCCCGTCGTCATCGGCTCGTCCGCCGTCCATCTCAGGCTCGCCCATCGACAGACACACGTCAACTAATACACGAAAATCGTTGCGTGTATCGAGACGCGTGAATGTTCGGTCGGTAGAGTTGCAGCATGGATGGACTGACCGAGTCGAACAACGGGGTGCCCGAACCGCACAGCGGCTGGACATTTGTGACCAATCACGCCCGGGTGCTGGCCGCCATCGCCGACAATCACCACGCCCGTATCCGTGACATCGCGGCGCACTGCCGGTTGACCGAGCGCGCCGTTCAGAAGATCATCTCGGATCTGGAGCGCGACGGTTACCTCTCGCACACCCGCGAGGGCCGCAGCAACACCTATCGGATCGACCCCAGCAAGGTGCTGCGCCACCCGGCCGAAGCGGGCCTGACCGTGGCGTCCCTGCTGTCCCTGCTCGTCCAGGACGAGCAGGACCGCAGCACACTTCCGGAGGGCCGCCGGCACCCCAGTACGGCCTGAGGGGCAGCAGCTCCGAAGCGGTCGCGGCGAGGCCCGCGCAGAGCGCTAGGCCCCCGCCGCCGACCGGCGGAGGAACTCGATCCCCTGGTCCAGGGCCGCTTCCAGGTGCTCCAGGCTCCCGGTCGCGAGGTGGATCAGCACGCCCCCCTGGATGCCGGCCAGGAGGGCCCGTGCGCTGCGGCCGGCGTCCAGGGCGGCGTCGATCTCGCCCTGGTTCTGCATAGCGCGGATACCGGCGGCCAGTTCGCCCTCCCACCGGGCGTACAGTTCCCGCACCACGGCACGGGCCCCCTCCGTCGTCGGGCCGAGCTGCCCCATCACCACGTTGAGCGGACAGTTGGGGCCCTGCTCGCGGTAGCGCTCGACCACCTTGTCGCGCCAACTCCGCCAGGCGCTCCAGGAGTTCAGCGAGGCCAGTTCCGGCTGCTGGTCGCTGATCACGCCGGACGCCTCGTGGCGGGCCACGGCCAGCAACAGCTCGTCCTTCCCGCCGGGGAAGTAGTGGAACAACTGGCTCTTGCTGGTCGCGGTGCGCCGCATGACGTCGTCCAGCGTCAGGGAGAAGATGCCCAGCCGGCGCATCTCGGAGGCCGCGCCCTCGACGATGCGCTGCCGGGTGGCGGCGCCCTTGCGGGTCAGCGGCATGACGGTTCTCCCTGTGGTCGGAGGCCCGGGGGGCCGGGGCCGGCTGGGGACGCGGCAGTCAGGGTACGAGCAGGAGCTTGCCCGTGGTCCGGCGGGATTCCAGGTCGGCGTGTGCCCGCGCGGCGTCCGACAGGGCGTAACGCCCTCCGATGCGCGGGGTCAGCCGTCCGTCCCGGATCAGGTCGAAGACCTCTCCCGTGCGCTGGACCAGGGCCGCACGTGTGGGCACGTGGTGATGCACCACGGGGTACGTCAGAAAAATGCTGTGGGGGAGGTCGGTCGGAGCGATGGACGGGACGCCCATGAACGGCCCGTAGTAGGCATGAACTCCGTGCGGGCGCAGCGCCTGTTGCGAGGATCGGAACGTCGCGCTGCCACCTCCGTCGTACACCACATCCGCACCCCTGCCGTCCGTCAACTCTCCGACCCGGTCTTCGAAGCCCCCTCCGCGGGAGACCAGGACATGGTCGGCGCCGGCTTCCCGCGCCGCCGCCACCTTCTCCTCCCGGGACACCAGCCCGATCACCCGGCCGCCGCGCGCTTTGATCATCTGGGTCAGCAGCAGTCCGACGCCGCCCGCCGCGGCGTGCACGACGGCGGTGTCCCCCGGCCCTACGCGGTAGGTGGCGGTGGTGAGGTGATGGGCCGTCAGGCCCTGCAACATGACCGCGGCCGCGGTCTCGTCGGCCACGTCGTCGGGCAGCTTGACCAGCGATTCCTGGGGGATGGCGAGCAGTTCGGCATAGCTGCCGGGGTGGTAGAACCAGGCGACGCGGTCACCCGGCGCGAAGCCCTCGACACCCTCCCCGAGGGCGGTCACCCGGCCCGCGCCCTCGGCCCCGAGAACCGCCGGAGCGGCCCAGCCGGGGCCGCCGGACGTCCGGGCCCCGACGTCCATGAAGTTCACTCCCGCGACGGCGAGCCGCACGAGCACCTCGCCCTTCCCGGGGGCCGGGTCCGGTAAGGCGGTCCAGTTCATGACCTCGGGGCCACCGTGCCGGTCCATACGGATCGCGTGCATGCGCAGGTCCTTTCCCGGGCGGGCTCGCAGCACCGCCTACCGTCAGTTGCGGCGCAGCGTAGGACGGCAAAAATGGACCCACAAGTCCAGTTTTCACGGCATCGGCAGTACACGGCAGACATGCCCGGGTGTTAGCCTGGCGAGGAACTGATCTCGGATCGAGGAGACGCAACTGTGGCGGGTGACGACGACATCTCCGGGTGATACCCGGACCTGACGGCCGCCGGCCGGTGCGCGGAGCACCGCCGTGGTGGCTGCCTTGTCGTACCCTCCTGCCCGCTCTCCGGGCACCGGTGTCTGCCGGGCCCGTCGTGTTTTCCGAGGTATCCCCATGTCCGACGCTTTCGTCGTCTGCTCCAGCCTGTCCTTTTCCTGGCCCGACGACACCCCCGTCTTCGAGGACCTGTCCTTCACCGTGGGCACCGGCCGTACGGGTCTGGTGGCGCCCAACGGCTCCGGCAAGAGCACCCTGCTCAAGCTGATCGCCGGTGATCTGCGCCCCGCCGCCGGGACCGTCACCGTCTCCGGCACCCTCGGCCACCTCCCGCAGAGCCTCCCGTTCGCCGCCGGCCTCACCGTGGCCGAGGTGCTGGGCGTCGCCGAGGTGATCCGCGCCCTGGACGCCGTGGAGTCCGGCGACGTGGACGAGAAACACTTCGCGACCATCGGCGACGACTGGGACATCGAGGAGCGCACCCGCGCCCAGCTCGACCGGCTCGGCCTCACCGAACTGACCCTGGACCGCGGTCTGAGCACCCTCAGCGGCGGTCAGATCGTCTCGCTCGGCCTGGCCGCGCAGTTGCTCAAGCGGCCCGACGTGCTGCTGCTCGACGAGCCGACGAACAACCTGGACCTCGACGCGCGGCACAAGCTCTACGACGTACTGGAGGACTGGAACGGCTGCCTGCTCCTGGTGAGCCACGACCGGGCCCTGCTCGACCGCATGGACCGCATCGCCGAGGTGGAGCCGGGCGCCCTGCGGCTGTACGGCGGCAACTTCACCGCGTACGAGGAAGCCGTACAGGCCGAACAGGAGGTCGCCGAGAAGAACGTCCGCAACGCCGAGCAGGAACTCAAGCGGGAGAAGCGGGAGTTGCAGCAGGCCCGCGAGCGCGCCGACCGCCGGGCGAGCAACGCCTCGCGCAACCTCAAGAACGCGGGGCTGCCCCGCATCTTCGCCGGGAACATGAAGCGCGGGGCCCAGGAGTCGGCGGGCCGGGCGGGCCAGATGCACGCCTCCCGGGTCAGCGAGGCCAAGGCGCGGCTGGACGAGGCGGGCCGCGCGGTGCGCGACGAGCAGCGCATCACGCTGGACCTGCCCGACACCAACGTGCCCGCCGGGCGCAACCTGTTCCTCGGCGAGGGCCTGCGCGTCAGCCACGGCGAGCGGCCGCTGTTCGCCGGCGGCGGGGTCGACCTGACGATCCGGGGGCCCGAGCGCATCGCGCTGACCGGCCCCAACGGCGCCGGCAAGACCACGCTGCTGCGCCTGTTGCAGGGCGGTCTCGAACCCGACGCGGGGCAGATCAAGCGGGCCGACAGCCGGATCGCGTACCTCTCGCAGCGCCTCGACGTGCTCGATCTGTCCCGGACCGTGGCCGAGAACTTCGCCACGTTCGCACCGCAGCGTACGGCGGCGGAACGGATGAACCTGCTCGCGCGCTTCCTCTTCCGGGGCTCCCGGGCGCATCTCCCGGTCCAGGTGCTGTCCGGCGGCGAGCGGCTGCGCGCCACCCTGGCCTGTGTGCTGTGCGCCGAACCGGCGCCGCAACTGCTGCTCCTGGACGAGCCGACGAACAACCTCGACCTGGTCAGCGCCGGGCAGTTGGAGAGCGCGCTGGCCTCCTACCAGGGCGCGTTCGTCGTGGTCAGCCATGACGAACGGTTCCTCGCCCGGGTCGGGATCGACCGGTGGCTGCGGCTGGCCGACGGCGAACTGCGGGAGACGGCGGCCCCCGAGGTGTGAGGGAGCGGAACACGGCCCGGCCCGCGTCCGAGGGTCCACCCGGCGGGCCGCCCACCGCTCACTCCAGGAGGATCACCATGCCCCGACCCGCCCTGCTCGCCCATGATCTCGTCCGTACGCTGGGCACCCGCCGGGTCCTGGACGGCGTCTCGCTCACCGTCTCCCCCGGCCGGCGCGTCGGCATCGTCGGCGAGAACGGGGTCGGCAAATCGACCCTGCTGCGCCTGCTCGCGGGCGTGGACGAACCCGACGCCGGCCAGGTCACCCGCCCGGACGACCTGGGCTTCCTGCACCAGGAGATGCCGTTCGACGGTGCCACGACGATCGCGCGGGTGCTGGCCGACGCCCTGCGGGAGGCCCGCGCCGCCCTGGCCGAACTCGACCGGCTGACCCGGCTGCTCGCCGGCACCCCGGACGACCACCCCGGCCACGCGGAACTGCTGGACGCGTACGGGAAGCAGCTCGAACACGCCCAGGAGAGCGAAGCGTGGGATGCCGACCGGCGGGCTGCGATCGTCCTGGACGGGCTCGGCCTCGGCGGGTTCGGACACGACCGGACGCTCGGTTCGCTGTCCGGCGGGCAGCGCGGCCGGCTGGCGCTGGCCGCGCTCCTCGTACGCCGGCCCGCCGCCCTCCTGCTGGACGAGCCGACCAACCACCTCGACGACGAAGCGGCCGCTTTCGTGGAGGAGCAGCTCCGCGCACAGCCCGGCGTCGTCGTGGCGGCCAGCCACGACCGGGCGTTCCTCGACGCGGTCTGCACCGACCTGATCGATCTCGACCCGGCGGTGCACGGTCCGGTTCGCTTCGGCGGCAACTACAGCGCCTACCGTGCCGAGAAACAGGCGGAACGCGAGCGCTGGGAACAGCGGTACGCGGCGGAGCAGGAGGAGTTGGAGGCGCTGCGCCGCTCGGCCGGGGTGACCGCGCGCCGCGTCGCCCCGGACCGCGGGCCCCGGGACAACGAGAAGATGGGGTACGGCCACCGGGCCGGCCGGGTGCAGCAACAGGTCTCCCGGCGGGTACGCAACGCCGCCCGCCGGCTGGACGAACTGGAACGGACCCAGGTCGGCAGACCGCCGGAGCCGCTGCGCCTGCACGCCGGGGCGCTGACGGGCGCGCCGGTGGACGGTGCTCCGGCGGACGGTACTGCGGTGGACAGCGGCCCGGTGCAGGGCGCTACGGACAGCCCGCTCGTCTCGCTGTGTGACGCGCGGGTGCCCGGTCGGCTGGACGTCGCGCGCCTGGACATCCCCGCCGGGGACCGGCTCCTGGTCACGGGAGACAACGGGGCCGGGAAGTCGACCCTGCTGTCCTTGCTGGCCGGGCGGCTCGACGCCGAGCGCGAGGGCGCGGTGCGCAGACGGCCCGGCCTGACCGTGGGCCTGCTGGCGCAGGACACCGTGTTCGAGCGCCCGGACCGCACGGCACGCGACACGTACACCCATGTCCTGGGTGCCGAGCGGGCGGAGGCGGTCCCGCTCGGCTCGTTGGGACTGCTCGGCGTCACGGATCTCGACAAGCCGGTGGGACAGTTGTCGGTCGGCCAGCGCCGCAGGCTCGCGCTGGCCCTCCTGGTGGCGCACCCGCCGCACCTGCTGCTGCTCGACGAGCCGACGAACCACCTGTCCCCGCGCCTGTGCGACGAACTGGAGGACGCCCTCGGCGCCGGGCCGGGCGCGATCGTCGTGGCCAGCCATGACCGGTGGCTGCGCAGGCGCTGGACCGGCCGCCGGCTGCGGCTGCGCGCGGGCCGCTTGGTGCCCTCGGACGACACGTACGACATGCGCGGTACGGGAGGCAGGCCCCGGCCCGGCACCTCCGACCGGTGACGCGACGCGCCTTGCCGCGCCCGCTCGTCACCCGTCAGGATGGTGATCGTGAACACCGACCATGTCTTCGTCTGCGGGCACCCCGCCCTCGACTTCGCCGCGACGCTCCGCGCCCGGCGCACCGTCCGCTTCGAGGTGTTCGCGACGCCGGAGCGGCTGGAGGCGTGGTACGTGGAGTCCGGGCTGGTGGATTTCGTGACGCCCGCCCGGCCGTCCGACGTGGAGCGCGCGAAGTCCGTACGGGAGGCGGTCTACGAGCTGATCACCGGGCGTCGCCTCGGGGAGCCGTTCGGCGCCCGGGCCTTGGACGTACTCAACAAGGCCGCAAGGAAGCCCTCGGCGGCGCCGCAGCTTACGAGCGCCGGCCGCCGCACCGACGCGACCCCGGAGGAGGCGCTGTCCGCCGTGGCCCGCCAAGCGGTGGAGTTGCTGAGCGGGCCGGACGTGCCGCTGCTCAAGGAGTGCGGGAATCCCGAGTGCACACGGGTCTACATCGACCGTTCGCGGGGCGCGCGGCGGCAGTGGTGCGGCATGGAATCCTGCGGCAACAAGATCAAGGCCGCCGCTTATCGCGCGCGCAAGAGGGGCACGCCCGCCACGGCCGCAGGCTGACCGCACTTAACGCCCGCTGTCCTACGGGTCCTGCCGTGCCCCGACGGGCAGCCCAGCAGATCACAGCACGCACAGCTCGCCGCATGGTCACGGGAACACCGCCGTCCGGCCTGTACGACATCGGCCGTCTGCCGTTGAGCCACACCTTCGAAGGCGTGGCCGGGCTCGACCATCACGCCATCGGCTTGGAGTTGCTGCGGGCCGCTCCGGGCCGGCGGACGCGCTGAACGCGCCGCGTTCGCTGCCCGCCGAGTTCCCCGTCCGGTGGAGCTGAGCACCGCCTTCGCCGCACGGCGCATCGGCCTTTCCAGGCAGTCGAGTTGTTGGGTGCACACCCCGGCGTCGCCCCACCCCACCCGACACCGCCCTATCCGTCACCCCCCTCCAGCGTCACCCCCTTGACCGGTGACGCGACGCCTGTCAGAGTCGTTCCACACTCGCCCCGCACGGAGGCCCACGATGAGCACCGGCAACACGACGGACACCCAGACAGCCGCCCGGCAGGCCAAGTTCGGCAAGCTGCCCGAGCGCATCCCGTTCGAGGACATGGTCACGGAGCAGCCCTCGCCGGAGGGCCGCACGCCGAACGCGTACACCCCCGAAGGCTCGTGGAATCACTTCTCGTGCCTGGCCCTGGATCTCGGCCTGTAGGCACCCAGCCTCCGTTGACAAAGCGGAACGCTGTTCCATATCGTAACCGGAACGGCGTTCCGCTTCGGCTTGTGCCGTAGCCGGACGCCCTTGACCGCCGTTTCCCGTGCCCGCCCAACGCGGCCACCGGCAGCGGCCTTTGAAGGGATGTGCGTCTCATGCATGCATCGACTTCCCCGGCCGGCCCCCTCGGCTCGCCCTCCCCCGTCCTCTCGGTCGGTCCGGTGGTGCTGCCCGTGCCCGGCCGGGCCGTGGACCTCCAGCTACGGATCTCCGCGCCGGTCACCGGGAGCGACCTGCCGGTCGTCCTCCTCTCCCACGGCCAGGGTTACTCCCACCACCTCTCCTCGCTGAACGGCTACGCGCCCCTCGCCAACTACTGGGCGGCGCACGGCTTCGCCGTGATCCAGCCCACCCACCTCAGTTCCCGGGCCCTCGACCTGGACCCCGCCACCCCCGGCGCGCCCCTGCACTGGCGCTCACGGGCCGAGGACATGCGGCACATCCTCGACCGGCTCGACGTGATCGAAGCCGCGGTCCCGCAGCTTCCGGGGCGCCTGGACCGTGAGCGGATCGCCGTGGCCGGGCACTCGATGGGCGGGCACACCGCGAGCCTGCTGCTCGGTGCCCGGCTCACCGATCCTGACGACGGAACGGTGGTGGACCTGGCCGAGCCCCGGATCAAGGCGGGTGTCCTGCTCGCCGCGCCCGGCAGGGGCGGTGACGCCCTCACCGCGTCCGTGGCCGAGGCGTTCCCGTTCTTCGCGACCACGGACTTCTCCCGGATGGCGACGCCCACGCTCGTGGTCGCCGGGGACCAGGACGACTCCGCCCACCTGACCGTCCAGGGCCCCTCCTGGCACGCCGATCCGTACGTCCTCTCCCCCGGCCCCAAGTCCCTGCTCACCCTGTTCGGCGCGGAGCACGGGCTCGGCGGGATCTCCGGGTACGACGTCGCCGAGACCACCGACGAGAGCCCCGAGCGGGTGGCCGCGGTGCAGCGGCTCACCTGGGCCTATCTCCGGTCGCGTCTCTACCCCGGGGACCCGGCCTGGGAGGCGGCGTGCGAGGCGCTGGCGTCCGGCCCGGGCGCGCTCGGACGGGTCGAGGCCAAGCAGGGGGACGCGGCACCGGCTTTCAGCGCGGTGACGACGGCCGCGGGGTCCTCGGCGTAGAAGCGGAAGGCGCGGGCCTCGGCGGTCTTGCCCAAGGGGCGTACGAAGCGCACCGGTTCGGTGAGTTCCGCGAGGACCGTCGTCCGGCCGGCCACGGCCTGTCGGCAACACCGTTCTTGTCCACGACGGCCAGTTTGCCGTCCGGGAACTTCTGTTCCCGGCGGACGGAGGCCACCCGGTCGGCGGGTACACGGATGTCCAGCAGGGCGCCGTAGCGCAGGCGCGGCGAGCTGTCAGCGCCGACCACGTGCGGGCACACCAAGCACGAGGCGTGCAGGGCGATGCCCGCCCGGCGCGGCGGCTGCGGCGGTGATCGAGGACGATCAGAACCGCCGCCGCAACCGCGAGCGTGAGCATGGCCGGCACCGTGGCCGGCCGGACGGCCGGGGCGATGCGCACTCCGCCGGCCACGCACAGGACGAGTATCAGCTCGCCGGCACGAGTGCGGCGCAGGACCAGCGCACGGCCTTCCTCAGCGTCTTCACCCGGCACGCTCCGTGAGCAGTTCGATGGCGCGGTGGACGGCGGCGGCCTGGGCGGGGGTGAAGTCGGAGAAGAAGGCGTCGGAGAACCCGTCGCCCGCCTCCTCGGCGCCGTCGGCCGGCAGACGCATCGCGCGCAGCGCCTCGTCCGGGATGCTGTCGACGATGGCGCGGGCGGTCAGCTCCACCCGGGGGTCGTCCTCGGTGGCCTCGGCCAGCTCGTCCATCCGGGCATAGACGTCGTACGCCCGCCGCATCGCCGCCGGGTCGGCCCGGAAGGCGTGCACCAGACCGTCGAACCAGCCGCGGTCGCCGCCCGGCGAACCGGTCTCCAGCAGGGCCAGGAGCTGCCGTTCCTTGGCCGCCATGGCCGGCTCCGGTCCGGGTACCTGCGCGGAGGCGCGGGCCATGTCGTCGAAGACGGCCGCGAGTTCGGGCGAGACGGGGGCCTCCTCCGGCAGCCGGCCGGTCCGCTCGGCCTGTTCGAAGAGCCGGGCCAGGCGGGCGCGGCGCTGCCGGATGGCCTCCTCCTGGCGTGCCAGGTCGGCGTCCAGCTCGGTGAGGATCTCGACGAGGTCCTTGCCCGCGTCGTCCGCCAGCACGTCCTTGACTTCGTCCAGGCTCAGGCCGAGCTCGACCAGCCGCCGGATCCGGGCAAGCTCGATGGCGTCCCGCAGCGCGTACTCACGGTAGCCGTTGGGCTGCCGCGGCGGCTCGGGCAGCAGGCCGGTGCGGTGGTAGTGCCGTACGGCACGAGTGGTGACGCCGACGATGCCGGCGAGCTCTCCGATGCGCATGGCTTCAGTAGAAACGTTGTCGCTGCGACAAGGTCAAGCGACACGGTACGGGGCGCCCAGACGGTATGCCGCCCGGTCCCGCCAGCGCCGCCCGTCCCAGACGATGAGGTGGACCTCCCGTACGGAACAGGTCAGCGGCAGCGAAGGGGCCAGCTCGGCCTGCAACGCGTCGTACGCGGCCTCCTGGGTCGCGGGGCCCTCGTGGTTCGCGACCGTCAGGTGCGGGGCGAGTCCGGCGCCGAATATCCCGCGGTAGGGCACGGCTTCCGGCCAGCGCCGGGTGAGGTCCTTGGTCAGCGCGGTCACGGGGGCGTGGGGCCACGGGTCGAGGTAGAGCACGCCGGGGTAGCGGCCGAACGATTCGAGGGTCAGGGTGAAGGCGTCGTGCCCGGCGAAGAGGCGGGTGAGGTCGTGCTGCGCCGCGGCGTCGATGCGGCTCTCGTGCAGGAACGGGTACAGCACGGTCACGTGGGCGGGGAAGCCCGCGCGGACCAGCGGGTCGGCTTCCGGGACCTTGATCGTGAAGGCGGTGTCGCCCGGCACGTCCGGCCAGCCGGTCGCGGCGGGCTCGCTCCCCGTCAGGTCTGCCGCTGCCTGCGCCTGTACCGGTGACTCAGCCCGCGCCTCTGCCGCTGCCTGCGCCCGTGCTTCCGCCTCTGCGTTCATCACGCGTCATGATCCCATCAGCGCGACGGCTCCCCTCCCCCGGGCGGCTACGGGCGATGGCCGGAATGGTGCGCCGAATTCAGCACCGTGCCGTGGAAGCCTTGGGAGACCGACGAGCGAGAGAGGCCCTGGCATGACCAAGACCCGCCTGCCCGTAGAGCCGCTGTCCGTCGAACCGTCGCCCGTGAAGCCGCTGCCCGTGGAGCCGCTGCCCGCGAAGCCGAGTGACGCGCGGCTTCCCGATCTCACCGGCCTGCCGCTCGGCGAGCTGTCCGCCCGTACCGGGCACCCGGTGCTGAGCACGCTGCTGCCCGGCGTGCGCGCACGCATGGACAGCTCGGACGTCGTCGCGTTCTACGACGACGCGCCCCCTGAATGAGGGAGGCGGACCGGAGCGTTCCATTCCGGCGGCGCATACCGTTCCGGCAGTTCGTGCTCAAGGTGCACAGCAGGTGCAATCTCGCCTGTACCTACTGCTACGTGTACGAGGGGCCCGACCAGAGCTGGCGCGAGCGCCCTGCCCGGGTGGCCGAGGAGACCGTGCGCCGCACCGCGGAACGGATCGCCCAGCACGTCACCACGCACAGGCTGCGTTCGATACGGGTCGATCTGCACGGCGGGGAGCCCCTTCTCCTCGGCCCCACCGCTCTGATCGACCACGCGCGGACCGTCCGGGACGCCGTGCCCGGAGACTGCGCCGTCGCCGTCTCGGTGCAGACCAACGGCACGCTGCTCACCGAGGACGCCGTGCGGCGGTTCAGCGCGGCCGGCATCAGCGTCGGTCTGAGCCTCGACGGCGGCAGCGCCCGGCTCAACCACCGGCGTGTCGACCATGCGGGCCGCTCCTCCTGGCCCGCGGTACGGCGCGCGGCCGGTCTGCTGGCCGGTGTGCCTGCCGCGTACGGGGCATCCTGTGCACCGTCGACGTGGAGACCGGCCCCGCCGAGGTCTACCGGTCGCTGATCGCGCTGGAGCCCACCGCCCTCGACTTCCTGCTCCCGTACGGGAACTGGAGCGCGCCGCCACCCGGCATCGGCCCGTTCGCCGGGCCCGTCGGCCGGGCAGCGCGTCCCGTCCCGTACGGCGCGTGGCTCGCCCGGGTCTTCGACCTGTGGTGGGACACGCCGCCGGGCCGACGGGCCGTACCGGTCCGCCTGTTCGGTGAGATCGTGGCGCTGCTGCTCGGGGCGGCGAGCCGGTCCGAGGCGGTGGGGCTGTCCCCGCTGGCCGTGGTGGTGATCGACACCGACGGCTCCCTCCAGCGGCTCGACTCCCTCAAGACCGCCTACGCGGGCGCGCCCGACCTGGGGATGGACGTCTTCCGGCACGACTTCGAGGACGCCCTGGACCACCCGCACACCGTGGCCGCGCAGTCCCGGGGGCTGGACTCGCTCTGCGGAAGTTGCCGCCGCTGTCCGGTCGTCGGCGTCTGCGGGGGCGGCCGGTACACCGACCGTTACCTGCACGGCTCGGGTTTCGGTCACCCTTCGGTGTACTGCGCGGATCTGGAACATCTGATCCGCCATATCGGCGAGCGGCTTCAGGAGGAGGTACGAGGGGTGCCGGGCGAGCCGGCGCGTCCGTGAACCACCGTCATGCGTACGGCAGTTTGCCGATCTGGGCGAGCACGTGGTCCACGTGGGGGCGTACCCGCGATCTGAGGTCGTCGCTCCAGCTCTCCTCGGAGTACCGGCGGGTGAGGTACAGCTCCCTGACGTGGCGCAGGACCGGGCGGTGCCGGGGCGGGAGGTGGTCGAGGGCCCAGTCGGCGGCGGCGTCCTTCGCCCTGATCTCGCCGGTGGCGAGGGTGGTCCAGATGCGCGCGAGGGTGAGGACGACGTTGCGGGTGTCGCTGTCCACCTCGTCCAGCAGGCCGGGGATGCCGTGCACGCTCGCCCGTGCCACGTCCGCCCACGGGACGGGGTCGAGAACCTGCGCCGGGGGCGGGCCCGTGAGGGAATGGTCACCGGCCAGCGCCATGGTGACGAGCAGCGCCAGGTCCGGCATCGGTTCCGGCTCGGGGACCAGGCCGGCGGCGTATGCGTCGCGCAGCCACTCGCCGTAGAGGAAGTCGCAGATCGGCGGGTACCGCCACGGGTGTACCTGGTCCTGGACGACGACGGTGAGTTCGACCGGGCGGGCCCCGCCCGTGAAGCCGGAGATGCCGAGCAGTCCGTCGAGGAGGGCACGCCGTTGCGCTGCGGTCGCGCGCTGCCGGGAGACGACGAGGATGTCCAGGTCGCTGGCCGGGCGGAGGCCGCCGAGCACGGCGGAGCCGTGCAGGTAGCTGCCGACGGCCGCGGGGCCGAGGACGTCGCCGATCAGTGCCGCGATCTCCCGTTTCTGGTTCATGGGCCCAGTGTTGACGCCGGGGGCCGCCACGGTGGCACGCCGACGTCGAGTGGCTGAAAGCCGCCTGCCCAATTCCCCCTTCCTCGGGCACATTCATCATCACCAAGGCTGCTGTCCGTAGGTCGCCTCGGAGGCTTCATGCACCAGTCCACCGACCTTCACCACACCGCCAACACCTTCGATAGATGTGCGCAGTTGTGCCGCTCGGCCCGGGAGGCGGCCGACCGGGCCCTGCGCATGCGGGCCGAGGCGGCGGAAGCCAGGCTCCGGGCCGTACGGATGCGCCGGACCGTGGAACGGATGAAGGCCGGGCGCCGTTCCGACGATGACCCCGGATGCCGGCGGTTTCCGGCCACGGAAACCCGCCGCGACACCACCTCCCGAGCGGCGCAGCTCGCGCTGCTGACCGCTTTCGTGCACGCCCGCCTGGACGAGGAGGGCAGCACCGCGGACCTGTTCCACGAAACCGACTGCCCGGACACCGGGGCGTCGGGGTGCCGCTGTCCCGTCCCGGAGCGGGTACGCCACGACGTCACCGTCCGGCAGGGCCTCGCCCGGGACTGCGAGGAGGCGCTCCACGACCCCGATCACGACGCGTACGACTGGCCGCACAGCGAACTGGCCGCCCTGCTGCGGTTGAAGGTGCTCGCGCTGCCTTACGAACTGCACCGGCAGTGGCGGGAGGAGTGGAGACCGTGATGACAGCGCGGGCGCGTCCCAGGTGCCGTACGCGGCTCACTCGGGTGAACCGGCCGGCTCGCCATGGCCCTCCCACGGCCGGGCGAGCGTGAGCAGGGCTGCCGCGGACAGCAGTACGCAGCCCAGGACGACGACCGCCGTCGACATGGCGGTGGTGTCCCCCAGCACGCCGGGCAGGGGCGCGGCCGCGGCTCCGAGGACGAACTGGGCGCCGCCGAGCATCCCGGAAGCGGCTCCGGGCGCGTCGCTGCCGACCGCGAGGACGATGGTGGTCGAGGCGGGCAGCAGCAGCCCGAACCCGGACGTCAGGCCGAACAGGCAGGCCCACGTGGTGAGGAACGTGCTGATGCCGACGGCGAGCAGGGTCACCAGCGTGACCAGGGCGACCACGGTGACGGCCACGCCGACGGTGAGCAGGAGGTTGAGACGTACCCGTCCGGCCAGCCGTCCGAAGACCGTCCCGGCCAGCACCGTGCCGACGGCGTTGGTGGCGAAGACGAGGCTGTACTGGGTGGGCGACAGGCCGTAGCCGTTCTCGAAGACGAAGGGCGAGCCGGTGATGTAGGCGAACAGGGCGGCCAGCCCGCACCCCATGACCAGGAGGTGGCCGGCCATCTCCCGGCGCCGGAGCAGTCCGCCCATCGCGCGGAGTACGGCCGGCAGGCCGCCGGTCCGGCGCCGTTCGGCGGGCAGCGATTCGGGCACCCACGCCCAGATCGCGGTCAGCAACAGCAGCCCGGTCACGGCCAGCGCCACGAACACCAGCCGCCACGGGCCGACACCGAGGACGAGGCCGCCGGCCACCGGGGCCAGCACCGGCGCGGTGGACCCGATGACGCTCAGCGTGGTGAGCCGGCGGGCCGCGGACGCGCCGGTGAACAGGTCGCTGACCACCGCCCGTCCGATGACGATGCCCGCGCCGCCCGCGACCCCCTGCAACAGCCGGGCCGCGTCGAACACGGCGATGGACGGGGCCGCCGCGCACACCAGGGAGAACACGCTGAACAGGCCGGAACCGGCCAGGAGCAGGCGCCGCCGCCCCGTCGCGTCGCTGACCGGGCCGAGGACGATCTGTCCGACGGCGAGCCCGACGAGGCACGCCGTCAGGGAGAGCTGGACGGCCGTCTTCGAGGTCCCGAAGGACGTGACGATCTCCGGGAAGCCGGGCGCGTACATGTCGATGGCGAACGGTGAGACCGCCGACAGCCCGCCGAGGACCATGATCAGTAGCCCTGTTCCGGACCGTGGGGTTGCGGCATTCCGTGGGGGTACGGAATCGGTACGGACGGTCATCGGTCTCCTTCCGAGGTGTCTGCGGTGCGACCATCGTCGGCACCGCGGACGCGCCGCGGTGTGGAGCGCCGGACCCGGGAATGTGGAGCGCGGGGCTGCCTGGGCGGGCGGCGTCGGAGGTACATGCGTACGCCTGGCAGCGCGGCCACCTCGGCGGGCGTCGTCGGGAGAGCGAGCGCCCCGCCCGGCCCGTGCAGACAGCCTCAGGCGTGCGCCCGCCTGAACCGGGCGGGCGACGTGCCCCGGTCGCGCCGGAAGGCGTAGCCGAAGTTGCCGGCCGAGGCATAACCGACCTCGTGCGCGATCCGGGAGACCGGCCAGTCCGTCTCGACCAGCAGCGCAGCGGCCCGGTCCAGGCAGTGCCGCCGGTGGTACTCCATCACCGACGTCCCGTACAGCGCGCGGAATCCGGTGGTGAGGCGCCGTACCGACATCGACGACATCCGGGCCAGCTCGGCGAGTGCCGGTGGTGCGTGGCGCTCCCGCCACAGCAGTTCGGGCACCCGGCGCAGCGCGGCCGTCTCGTGCTCGGCCAGGGCCGGCGCGGCGCGGTCCCGGGCGTCGGCGGGCGACGCGTCGGACGAGAGCCCGTCGATCAGCGCCGCGAGCGCCGCCACCAGCCGCGACTCCATGAACAGCAGGCGCCCCGGTGAGGAGCGCCGGTGCAGGAAGATCTCCTCCAGCGGCCCCGCGGCCGGGCGCAGCGCGGCGGACCGGCCCAGATACCGCTCGCGGGCGACGCTCTCCGGTCCGGTGGGCGGCAGGGCGCCCGCGCCGAGGCCGCCGAGGTAGGACTCCAGGCCGGACCAGGTACCGGTGACCGACACCGCGCGGTACCGCTCGCCGTCGCCGTGCGCCACGACGCCGTCGATGGCGCCGCGGGGGCTGAGCGCCACCGAGCGGGCGCGCAGGTCACCGGCGCCGGCCCCGGCCTCGCTGATGTGCATGCGCCCGTCGACACAGTGCTCCAGCTCGAAGTGGTCGCCCGGGAACCGGAACCTCACCTGGTGTCCGCCGGCGAACGCGACGTCGTAGCGGACCATGTCGAACCCGCTGCGCAGCGACGTCACCTCGATGGTGCCGTCGCCGACCTCCGGACGCAGCCGGTGCCGCACCGTGCCGTCACCGCTCTCCTCGGCCTGCGCGATCGACGCGTAGTACGCCGCGGACGTCGCCTCCGACACAGCCGAACCGGCCGCGCCGGTGAGCTGATGCACCCTGGTCACAACTCCGCAGGTTAACTCCCGTCCGGCTGCCCGGTCACCCGCGCCCGACGGCCGCGGCGGTGTGTCAGGCCCGTACGGAATCGACGCCGCGCCGCCGCTGTGCCGCGGTGAGGGCGCGGACGACGAAGACACCGGCCACCGCCGCCGCGACGACGGCCGCGTCGGCGGCCAGGAGCGGGTAGACCTTCTGGTAGGCACGCTCGATGACGTCGTCCGTGGGGACGGTGTACATCAGGCCCGTCCCGCTCAGCATTCCGGCGAGCCACAGCCCCCACCACCAGTTCACGGCGTGCGGCAGCCGTTCTCCCGGAGCGCTCGTGCGGTGGATGTCGGCCACGACGCCGCGGGGCACCCACAGGTTCGCGACGGGCACGATCCAGCCCGCGTAGAGCCACGGCCTGGCGTAGCGGGGCGACTGTCCGGAGAGGGCGCGGGCGTTGTCCTGGACGCGCGAGAGCCAGATCAGGAAGGTGATCGCGCAGAGCACCGTGGCCGCGCTGCCCACAGTGGTGACGATGTGGTAGCCGTCCTCCAGCGCGGTCAGCGGGCGGTGCTTCCCTTCGCCTTGCTCCGGCGGTCCGGAAGCCGGCATCCCGGCGGTGGCAAGCCGGATCTGCCACACGGAGCGGGCCGCCCAGGCGGCGCCGGCGAGGACGAGGGCGGCCACGGCGCAGCGGGCCGCTCCGCGGACGGGCCGCAAGGGGGCCGGGGCTATTCGATCTTCCATCCGGGCATTGTTCCGCACGGAAGGGTGTACACACCAAACGCCGCCAACCCGCTTGCCTGCGAGGCCAGTTGAGATCCAACGCACCGGAACGACAATCGGAGACCACCGGCCGCCCGGCACACATCCGACAGCACCCCCGCACCACAGGAGCCCCCGCATTGTCAGGCAAGTCTCCACTTGCCTATGGTGGCGTCATGGCAGAGGATGTTTTCAAGGCGCTGGCCGACCCCACCCGTCGGCGCATCCTCGACGAGCTGGCGGAGCGGAACGGCCAGACGCTGTTCGAGATATGCGCCCGGCTGGTGACCAAGCACGGCCTGGGGCTGTCCCGGCAGGCGATCAGCCAGCACCTGGCCGTCCTCGAATCCGCCGGCCTGGTCCGCACCCGGCGCCAGGGCCGCTACAAGTTCCACGACCTGGACACCGCACCCCTTGAGCACGTCATGACCCGATGGCTCAGCACCGACACGCCGGAGAGCACCCCATGAGGATCTACGTGACCAGCGTCTTTGTCGACGACCAGGCCAAGGCGCTGAGCTTCTACACCGACAAGCTGGGCTTCGTGAAGAAGCACGACGTCCCGCTGGGCGGGGAGGCCCGGTGGCTGACCGTGGTCTCCCCCGAGGACCCGGACGGCACCGAACTGCTGCTGGAGCCCTCCGGTCACCCGGCGGTGCAGCCGTACAAGACGGCGCTGGTCCAGGACGGCATCCCGGCCACCTCCTTCGCCGTGGACGACGTGCGGGCGGAGTTCGAGCGGCTGCGCGGGCTCGGCGTGACCTTCACCCAGGAGCCCCTGGAGATGGGCACGGTCACCACCGCGGTCCTGGACGACACCTGCGGCAACTTGATCCAGATCGTGCACACCGCGTAGAACGCGCCCGGCCGTCGCCGGGACGGGCTTACGCCCCCTGCTCGCCCTCCCGGCAGGGTGGCGGCTCCCGGGGCGCCTGGCAGACTCGTCCCAGGAGGCGCCCGGGCGGGACCGGGTCCGTCCGGTCACCGGGGCAGGGGGAGGACCCATGGAGCCCATGGAACCCACGGCCGGGAACGATCCGCACATCCACGTCCAGGCGCAGGCGGGCCGCGACGACGCCGCTGCCCGCAACCTGATAGCAGCCACGTTCGGCCTGGTCGGCGACCTGCCGAGCGTCGTCGCCACGGGATGCGGACTGCGGGTGCCGTACGCGATGACCTCGTCGCGTCCGGACCGTGTCACCTGCCTCGCCTGCCGTGAGCACGCACGGCAGGCGCACCTGCGCTTCGCGGTGGAGGCGGAACGCTTGAGCCGCATGCTGGGATCGGTCATCACCCCCGCCCAGGGGAAGCTGGCCGCCGACCGGCACCGCGACCTCGCGCGGCGGTTCTCCGACAACGAGAGCTGAGCGTCGGCAGTCGAGGGCCGCGGGTCAGGCCGGCGCCCCCGGCTTGCGTCCGCAGGCCACGAGTGCCTCCCTCGGCATCGTCACCGCCCACCCGCCTCCGTCCGCGGCCAGGGACGTCTCGACCTCACGGTGCCCGCCGTCGGCGTCCTCGTAGCGGAAGATGTCGCAGACCAGCTCGAAAGTACGGCGATGGGTGTCCCCGGGGCCGAGTTCGGCGTAGAGCTTCGTCAGGCCGTACATGTCGGCCATGTACCGGCCCAGTTCCTCCTGCGCCGCCTCCTTCGTGGCGCCGGTGACGGTGAAGGAGTCGTCCATGAGCCGGGTACCGACCTCCTCGAAGCCGGCCGACCGCAGGTAGCCGGCGGCCTCGTCGCGCGTGAAGTGCGGGTGGTCGTGGCCGGTGGCCGCGTACACGTCGACGACCTTCCTGAACCACACGTCCACCGGGGAATCGGTGAGGAAGTCGTGGAGCACGAACACCCCGCCCGGTTGCAGGACCCGGAACGCCTCCTGGGCCACCGTGCCCCGCTGAGCCACCGGTACGTGGTGGCTGCCGTAGGCGAGCAGCACGCCCCCGACCGACGCGTCGCGGAACAGCAGCGACTCGGCGCGCTGCCGCACCGCCGGAATGCCGCGGGCCCACGCCTGGTCCACCATGAAGGGCGAGGCGTCGCAGGTGGCCACCACGGTGTCCGTCCGGCCGGTCAGCACCGCGACCCGGCTGACCAGCCCGTCCCCGCCCAGCAGGTCGAGGACGAGCCGGGACGGGGCGCGGCGGTCGGCGGCGACGAGGTCGAGGAGCCGGCCGATGCCCCGGGCCCGGGTCAGGACCGAGCGCTGCGCGACGACGTAGCTCTCGCCCCGGCCGCCGCTGCCGGCGGCGCCGAAGTCGTCCTGCTCAGCCGGGAGTTCGGTGTCCCGGTGGCGCTGGGCCGCGACGCGTGCCGGATCGAGGCAGGCGGCGATCTCGGGATACTCCGCGGCCAGCGCCCGGACCTGCGCGCTCATGTCCGTGCCGATCACTGCTGCCTCCGGAGTGCTGGTCGGTCTGCCGGGCATCGGACTGCCGGACGCCTGTCTGCCGGGCATCGGGGCCGCGGCTGCCGGGGCGACGGCGCGGCGGTCCGCCGTCACGGCCCGCCCTCCGGCTTCAGCGGCGCGCACACCTGGGAGCCCGGGGGCCGGACGGCGCGGGACGGGCGCAGGTCGGCGACCGCGAAGCAGCGCCGCAGCCACCGGTCCTGCCCGTCGTAGCGGGGCCGGAAGGCGGTGCGGCCATGCACGGCGGTGCGGTTGTCCACGACGATCAGGTCGCCGGCTTCGAGGACCGCGCCGTCGAGGACGGCGAGCATGGCTTCGCGCAGTTCGCCGAACGCGCGCGCCGCGGCCTCGTCCAGAGGTTCCATGGCGTGGAAGTCGGCGACGATCTCCGGGTCGCCGTCCGGCCCGGACAGCACGGGCAGCGGCGGCGAGACCACGCCGGTACCGGTACCGCTCCCCTTCGCCCCGGCGCCGGGCCCGCCGAAGGAACTGCTGAAGTGGATACGGAACAGCGGGCGGCGCAGGACGCGGACGCACTCGGCGGACAGGCGGGGCAGCGCCCGGGTGACCGCACCGTAGGTGGTGCGGGCCCGGCGCTCGTGGTCGGCGCGCAGGCACAGCAGCGTCACGAAGTCCGGTTTGTACGGGTGGAAGCCGTCCTCGGTGTGCAGTTCGAGCAGCACGCTGCCGCTGTTCTCCTGGCACTCCTCGGCGCCGCTGACCGGGACGATGTCCTGGACCAGCCGGCCGGCCTTCTCGTCGGCGTAGGCGATGACGTCGCCGAGCCAGGAGACCACGGCGAGCTGGCCGACGGTCGCGGTGCCGAGCCGCGACCAGACGGGTGCGGCGCCGTCGGCGGGGGTCGGGGGCAGGTCGGCGTCGAGCGGTACGTTGCGTACGAGCAGGACGCCGTGCGGGTTGCCCTGCCTGCGGAAGCGGCTGAGCGCGCGGGCCAGGCGCGGCGGGAGCCAGCGCGCCGCCACCTCGATCTCCGCGAGCAGCCCGGGGTCGTCGAGCTGCTCGGGCCCGGCCGGCTTCCCGTGCGGCAGCATGCCGGTGATCTCGTCGGCGACCTTGCGG
This sequence comes from Streptomyces chrestomyceticus JCM 4735, assembly GCF_003865135.1. Taxonomy (NCBI): domain Bacteria; kingdom Bacillati; phylum Actinomycetota; class Actinomycetes; order Kitasatosporales; family Streptomycetaceae; genus Streptomyces; species Streptomyces chrestomyceticus. The sequence continues at coordinate 858,601 of NZ_BHZC01000001.1, forward strand.
AACTGCTCGGCTTCCTGCGGCGTCAGCTCCACCGTCTCGGCCCCGACGCCGCCGGCGGGGGGTTCCTGGTACGTCAGCACAGCGGTGTCTCTCTCCTCGCGATCCGCGGCGGTCAACGGGCGGACGGCGCCCCGGCTTCGTCCATGACGCGGACGAGGCTCTTCGGGCGCATGTCGGTCCAGTGCTCCTCGACGTAGGCGAGGCAGGCGTCCCGCGTGTCCTCGCCGTGCGCGACCGTCCAGCCGGCCGGGACGTCGGCGAACGACGGCCACAGCGAGTGCTGGCCCTCGTCGTTGACCAGCACCAGGTAGGTGCTGTCGGGGTTCTCGAAAGGATTGGTCATGGCGCGGTCCTTTTCCTTCGGGGCTTCGGGTTCTTCGGGCTTCGGGAGTTCGGGCTTCGGGCTTCGGGAGGGAAGCGGGAGTTCGGGGTCGTGAGGTTGTCGGGAAGGCGGGGTGTCTCCGGCGGCCTACCGGTCGGGGCCGTCGTGCCACCCCGGCCGGTCCGTGCCGTCCAGGCACTCGGTGACCACCCGGCCGATCTCGGCCAGCGGCTCGGGGCGGCACATGGCGTGGTGGGTGCAGTCCACGGTGTACCGGCGTACGCGTCCGGTGACGAAGGGCTCCCAGACGGCCGCAGTGGGCGCTCCGTCCGGGCGGCCGGCGGTCGCGGTGAAGTGCAGGAGGTCGCCGTCGAACCGGCCGGGCGCGTGCGCCGACGCGAGTTCCGCGCTGTTGACGAAGACGTCCGCCAGGGCCCCCACGCGGCGTTCCTCGATGTCCGCCAGAGGCCCGCCGCCGCGGCGCAGGATCTCCATGACGTCCTCGATACGCAGTTGTTCGGCGTCGGGGACGTCCTCGCCCGCGAAGTCGAGCAGCGTCGCCAGGACGCCCCGCTCCTCCACGGGCGGGACCGCGGCCTCGGGGTCGCGGGGGTAGGAGTCGAGCAGGGCGAGGAAGGCGACCTCCTCGCCCTCGGCCTGGAGGCGGACGGCGATCGCGTGGGCGGCGAGGCCGCCGAAGGACCAGCCCAGCAGGTGGTAGGGGCCGGTGGGCCGGACCGAGCGGAGCTGCCGTACGTAGTCGGTGACCAGCTCGTCCATCGAGGTCGGGTACGTCTCGGGGCGGGCCAGGCCGCGGGCCTGCAGTCCGTACACGGGCCGGTCGGGGCCCAGGTGCCGCAGCAGTCCGGTGTAGGCCCAGCTCAGGCCGCCCGCGGGGTGGACGCAGAACAGTGGCGGCAGCCCGCCGGAGCCGCGCAGCGGGAGCAGTACGTCGAAGGCGTCGCCCCGGACGCCGAGGCGCAGCCGGTCCATCAGACGGCTGACCGTGGGCGCCGCGAACAGGTCGCTGACCGACAGCTCCACGCCCGCCGCCTCCCGGATGCGGCGGACCAGCCGGATGGCCGCCAGCGAGTCCCCGCCGAGGTCGAAGAAGTCGTCGTCGATCCCGGTTCCGGTCAGGCCGAGGACTTCGGCGAACAGGCCGCAGAGCACCTCCTCCTCCGGGGTGCGGGCGGGCCGCTTGGCGGTGACGGAGAGCGGGCCGCCCGGCTCCGGGAGGGCGCGCCGGTCGAGCTTGCCGCTGGAGGTCAGGGGCAGGGCCGCCAGGATCACCACGGCGGCCGGCACCATGAACTCCGGCAGGTGCCGCGCGGCGTGGCGCCGCAGGTCGGCGGGGTGCGGTCCGGTTTCCGGCGCGGGGACCACGTACGCCACCAGCCGCTGCTCACCGGGACGGTCCTCGCGGACGACGACGGCCGCCGCGGCGACGTCCTCGTGCCGGGCCAGGACGGCCTCGACCTCGCCGAGTTCGATCCGGAAGCCGCGCAGTTTGACCTGGTCGTCGGCCCGTCCGGCGAACTCCAGTACCCCGTCCGCGGTCCACCGCGCGAGGTCACCGGTGCGGTACATCCGCTCCCCCGGCGCGCCGAACGGGCACGCGATGAACCGTTCCGCCGTCAGCCCCGGCCGCGCCAGGTAACCACGGGCAAGCTGCGCACCTGCCAGGTACAACTCCCCCGTCGCACCCGGCGGCACCGGCCCCAGCGTCGCATCCAGCACGTACGCCCGGGTGTTGCGGACGGGCCGGCCGATGGGCACCGGACGGGCCGCAGTGGTGTCCGGTGCGGCGGCCGAGGACTGACCGCAGGACCAGGTCGTGGCGTGGATGGTGGTTTCCGTCGGCCCGTACAGATGGTTCACGGTCGCGCCGAGAAGGTGGGTGGCACGGTCCCGCAGCTCGGCGGTCAGCGGTTCGCCGCCTGTCTGGACGCGCCGCAGGCTCGTGCAGCGGGCGGTGCCGGGTTCGTCCAGGAAGGCGCGCAGCATCGACGGTACGAAGTGCACCGTGGTCACGGCGTGTTCGCGGATCAGGGCGGCCAGGTACGCCGGGTCCCGGTGTCCGTCCGGGGCGGCCACCACGATGCGTGCGCCGGTGGACAGCGGCCAGAACAGCTCCCACACGGACGCGTCGAAGGCGGCCGGCGCCTTGCACAGGCAGATGTCGGAGGGTTCGAGGACGAACTCCGCCTGGATGCCGAGGAGTCGGTTGACGACTGCCGCGTGCGGGACGACGACGCCCTTGGGGGCGCCGGTGGAGCCCGAGGTGTAGAGCACGTAGGCCGGGTGCGACGGGGAGAGCGGTACGGGACGCGCGGTACCCGCCGTCTCCGGCCGGGGGTTCCGCACGCCGTCCGCAGCGTCCAGGACGTACACGGGACGCGCCTCGTCGAGCAGGAGGCGGACGCGTTCGGCCGGAAGGGCGGGGTCGACGGGCAGGTAGGCCGCGCCGCTCTTGAGCACCGCCAGCAGCGCCACCACCAGCTCCACCGAACGCGGCAGCACCACGGCCACCACCCGCTCCGGCCCCGCCCCCCGACCGCTCAGAGCCCGCGCCAACCGCTCCGCCCACGCGTCGAGTTCCGCGTACGACAGAGTGTCCCCCTCACCGACCACGGCCACCGCGTCCGGCGTACGGGCCACCTGCGCCGCGAACAGCTCCGGCAGCGTGACCGGAGGCAGCGGCCGCTCGGTGGCGTTCCACCCCGTCAGCACCCGCTCCCGCTCGGCCGGGGACAGGACGTCGAGCCGCCAGATCCGCCGGCCGGGGTCGACGGCGACAGCGTCGAGCAGCCGCCCGAAGCGGGCGGCCAGGCCCTCCACCGTGCTCCGGTCGAACAGGTCGGTGCTGTACTCGACACCGCCTTCGAGGCCGCCGGGCCCGCCGTCCGGCCCCTTCCGCTCGGCCAGCCGGAACGTCAGGTCGAACTTGGCCGAGCGGGACCGGGTCTCCTCGGCCCGGACGCGCAGTCCGGGCAGCTCCACCGGCAGGTCCGCGGCGTGGTGGAGGGAGAGCAGCACCTGGAACAGCGGGTGCCGGGCCGCCGAGCGGGGCGGGTTGAGGACCTCCACCAGGTGCTCGAAGGGCACGTCCTGATGGCTGTACGCGGCCAGGCCGGTCCGGCGGACCCGGTCGAGGAGGTCCGTGAAGGCCGGGTCGCCCCCGGTGTCGGTGCGCAGCACCAGGGTGTTGACGAAGCACCCGACGAGATCGTCCAGGCCCTCGTCGGTACGCCCCGCGACCGGCGTGCCGATCGGGATGTCGGTGCCCGCGCCCTCGCGCGTCAGGAGTGCCGCGAGGGCCGCCTGGACGACCATGAACAGGCTCGCGCCGTGCGCCCGCGCCAGCCCGGCGAGCCGGGCGTGGGTGGCGGGGCCGACGTGCAGCGGCACCGTCCCGCCACGGTGGTCGGACACCTCCGGCCGGGGCCGGTCGTGCCGCAGTTCCAGTTCGGCGGGCAGTCCGTCGAGCGCCGTCCGCCAGTACGCCACCTGGCGGGAGAGCGCGCTGTCCGGGTCGCTCTCCTCGCCGAGGAAGCCGCGCTGCCACAGGGTGTAGTCGGCGTACTGGACCGGCAGCGGTGCCCAGGCCGGGGCCTCGCCCGTACGGCGGGCCGCGTAGGCGGCGGACAGGTCGCGGGCGAGCGGGAGGTTGGACCAGGCGTCGCCCGCGATGTGGTGCAGTACGAGCAGCAGGACGTGGTCGTCGGGGCCGAGCGCGAACAGTGCGGCGTGCAGGGGCGGTTCGCGGGTGAGGTCGAAGGGGCGCGCGTACGCGTCCGCCAGGGCTGCCGCGAGGGCGTCCTCGGCGACCGTCCGCACGGGCAGCGGCGCGGGGGCTCCGGCGGGCTCCAGTACGTGCTGGCGCGGGGTGCCCCCGGTGTCCGGGTACACGGTGCGCAGTACCTCGTGCCGGGCCACCACGTCGTTCAGGGCGGCGCGCAGGGCCGCGACGTCGAGCCCGCCGGTCAGGCGCAGCGCGAACGGCATGTGGTAGGTCGGCGCGGGGCCTTCCATCTGGTGCAGGAACCACAGGCGCCGCTGGGCGAAGGACAGCGGCAGTGCGGCCGGGCGTTCGGCGGGCCGCAGCGGCGGCCGTCGCCGGGCGTCCTCGCGCGGGGTGCCGAGCCGGGCCGCGAGCCCGGCGACGGTCGGTGCCTCGAAGACGTCCCGTACGGCGAGTTCCGCGCCGAGGGCCGCACGGACGCGCGAGACCAGCCGGGTCGCGAGCAGGGAGTGGCCGCCGAGGGTGAAGAAGCCGTCGTCGACGCCGATCCGGTCCACGCCGAGGACCTCGGCGAACAGCCCGCACAGGATGTCCTCGACCGGATCGCGCGGCTCCCGGCCGCCGGTGGTGCGCGCGCCGGGGGCGGGCAGGGCGCGGCGGTCCAGTTTGCCGCTGGGGGTCATCGGCAGGGCGTCGAGCACGACGATCTGCGCGGGCACCATGAACTCGGGCAGCGTCCCGGCGCAGAACTCGCGCAGTTCCTCCGTGTGCGCCCGGGCGCCGGGCGCGGGCACCACGTAGGCGGTCAGGCGCTGGTCGCCGGGCCGGTCCTCGCGTACGGCGGCGGCCGCCTGCGCGACGGTGGCGTGGCGGGCCAGCACCGTCTCGATCTCGCCGGGTTCGACCCGGTAGCCGCGCAGCTTGACCTGGTCGTCGGTCCGCCCGGCGAAGTCCAGCCGGCCGTCGGCCGTCCAGCGGGCGAGGTCTCCGGTGCGGTACATCCGCGTCCCCGGCGTGCCGAACGGGTCGGCGACGAAGCGTGCGGCGGTCAGGCCGGGCCGGGCCAGGTAGCCGCGGGCGAGCTGGATGCCGGCCAGGTAGACCTCGCCCACCACGCCGGGCGGTACGGGGCGCAGCCGTGCGTCCAGCACATAGGCCCGGGTGTTGGCGACCGGTCGGCCGATCACGGGCCGGGCGCTGTCGCGTACGAGGGCGCCGACGACGTCCACCGTGCACTCGCTCGGCCCGTAGTAGTTGTGCACCTCGGTCTCCGGGTGGGCCCGCAGCGCCTCCCAGAGCGCCGCGTCGACGGCCTCCGCGCCGAGGAGGATCACCGCCGGGCGGTGTCCGGGGCCGTCCAGCAGCCCGAGCGCGGTCAGTTCCCGCATCAGTGAGGGGGTGATGCCGAGGTAGTCGACGCTCCGCTCGCGTACGTAGGCCAGCAGCGCGGTGGCGTCGCGGCGGGTGTCCTCGTCCACGACGTGCAGTTCGTGGCCGGCGACGAGGCCCGCCAGTTGCCCCATGGAGGCGTCGAACGACACCGACGCCGTGTGGGCCACGCGCAGCCGCCGTCCGGCCGACGCGGCCACGGCGTCGGCCGCCGGGGCGAACACCCGGTCGCGATGGTCGGCGTACAGGTTCGCCAGGCCCAGGTGGGAGACGACGACGCCCTTGGGCACGCCCGTGGAGCCGGAGGTGTAGACGATGTACGCGGCGTGGTCGCCGTGCAGGGGCGGGGTACGGAGGGCAGCACCGGTTTCGGACGGGGCGTCGTCGTCCAGCAGCACCAGGGACGCCGCCCGATCCTCCCCGAGGCGCCCGGCCAGCTCCCGTTCGGTCAGCACCAGGGGTACGGCCGCGTCGGCCAGCATGAACGCCAGCCGCTCCGCCGGGTAGCCGGGGTCCAGCGGTACGCACACCCCGCCGGCCTTCCAGATGGCCAGCACGGCGGCGATCATGTCCGCCGACCGGCGCACGCACAGCCCCACCAGGACGTCGGGCCCGGCGCCCCGGGCGGCCAGGCGCCGCGCGAGGCGGTCCGCGCGGGCGTCCAGTTCGGCAAAGGTCCAGGACACCTCGCCACAGACCAGGGCCACCGCGTCCGGGGCCGTCGCCACCCGGGCCGCGAACGCCTGCGGCATCAGCTCGGCCGGCGGCTCGCCGGCCGTACCGCTCCACTCCCCCAGCACCCGGGCCCGTTCGGCCGGGGCCAGGATCTCCAGCTCGCCGAGGCGCCGGCCGGGCTCCGCGATCAGGTTCTCCAGGACCCGGACCACCCGCGCCATGATCGCCTCGGCGGCGTCCCGGTCGAACAGGCCGGTCTGGTGGTCCAGCCGCAGCCGCAGCGGCCGGCCGGGCATCACCATGAAGTTGAGCGGGTAGTGGGTCACGCCCTGGCTCCGGCTCGCCGTCACCCGTGGCCCCTTGCCGCGCGCGGTGTCGGCGAGTCCGCTCTCCCCGGCGGGCAGGTTCTCGAACACGGTCACCGTGTCGAACAGTTCGCCCGAGCCGAGCGTGCGCTGGATGCCGGAGAGCCCCACGTGCTGGCAGGCCAGCAGGTGTGTCTGTTCCTCCTGGAGCCTGGCCAGCATCCCGTTCAGCGGCTGCTCCGGGTCGAGGCGGACCCGTACCGGCAGGGTGTTGGCGAACAGGCCGATCATCCGCTCGACGCCGGGCACCTGGGGCGGGCGGCCGGAGACGGTGGTGCCGAAGACCACGTCGTCCTTGCCGGTCAGCCGGCCGAGGACGACGGCCCAGGCGCCCAGGAAGACCGTGCTCAGGGTCAGCCGTTCGCGGCGGGCGAGGGCGTCCAGCGCGTGGGCGAGGCCGTCCGGCAGGTCGCGCAGGACCTGGCCTGGCAGGGCCGGTTCCCGGGACGGGTCGGCGGGCGCTACACGGGTGGGCTCCTCGATGCCCTTGAGGACCCGGCGCCACACGTCCTCGGCGGCGGCCCGGTCCTGTCCGGCCAGCCAGGCGAGGTAGTCGCGGTAGCGGGCCACCGGCGGCATCCCGTCCTCCCGGCCGCCCCGGACGTACAGCTCGAACAGCTCCTCCAGCAGCAGTTGTACGGACCAGCCGTCGAGCACCAAGTGGTGCGCGGTGACGACGAAACGGTGCCGTTCCGTCCCGAGCCGCAGCAGCGTGAAGCGCAGCAGGGGCGGGCGGGCCGGGTCGAAGCGGCGGAGCCGGTCCTCGGCCGCGATGCGCTCCGCCTCCGCCTCCCGCTCCTCGGGGGCGGTCCCGGTGAGGTCGGCCTGCTGCCACGCCAGGGCGACCTCGTGCGGGACGATCTGCACCGGTTCGTCCAGGCCCTCGTGCCAGAAGCCGGCGCGCAGGGCGGCGTGGCGCCGCAGCAGCGTGCGCGCGGCCTCGCGCAGTGCCGTCGCGTCGAGGTCCCCGTCCAGGTCGTAGGCGCTCTGCAAGGTGTAGAGGTCGAGCGCTGCCGTGTCGTACAGCGCGTGGAACAGCAGCCCCTCCTGGAGTGGTGCCAGGGGGAGGATGTCCTCCAGTTCCGGCTGCGTCATTGTGATCGCCTCCATGCGGCTTCGAGCTGTTCGAGCTTGTCCTGGCTGAGCCGGACCAGCGGTACGTCGGACGGGGTGCGGCCACCGGCGTCGGGGCGGGCGGCCTGGGCGGCCAGCGTTTCGAGCGCGCGGGTCCAGGCGGTGGCCAGGTCGTTCAGGTCGCGGCCGGTCAGGGGCGCGTGGGCCCGGCGCCAGGTCGCGGCCAGCCGTGGCCCGCCGGGGCCGTCCACGGCGGTGATGTCCGCCTCGGCCCAGTAGCGCGCCGGTTCGCCGGCCGGGTCCGGGCCGGACGGGGCCTGCGGCAGCTCTCCGAGGTAGTGGAAGGCGAACCGGGGTGCGGGCAGGGCCGCCAGTCCGGGGGCGGTGCCGGGGTTGAGGTGGCGCAGCAGGCCGTGGCCCAGGCCGCCGTCCGGCAGCGACCGCAGCTCCTCCTTGACGCGTTTGAGAGCCGTCGCGGCGGCGTGCCCGCCGTCCTCCCGCAGCGCTTCCCCGCCCGGGTCGCCCAGGTCCAGGCGGACGGGGTGGGTGGTCGTGCAGCGGCCCACGGTACGGCTCAGGTCGATGCCCTCGTCGAGCGGTACGCGGCCCGGGCGCCGTACGTCGGCGAGCACGGTGCCGTCGGCGGCGCCGCTGCGGCGCTGCCAGTCGGCGACCGCCAGCGCGAACGCGGTGAGCAGGACGTCCTCGGCGTCGGCGTGGAACGCCGCCGGTACGTCGGTGAGCACCTGCCCGGTGCGTTCGGCGGACAGGAGGGTCGTCAGCATGGCGTCCCCGGCTTCGTGCGCCGGGATGCCGTCCCGGTTCCCGGTCGCCCGCGTGTCCGGGGCATCGTCCGGGCTGCCGGGCCCGGCGAGCATGCCGGTCCACCGGGACAGTTCTCCGGTTCGCCGGGGGTCCCGTGCCTGGGTGCGCAGGTGCTGGGCCCAGCGCCGGAAGGACGTACCGACCGGGGCGAGTTGCGGCTGCCGTCCGTCAGCGGCTGCCTCGCAGGCGTCCGTGACGTCCCGCAGCAGGATGCGCCAGGTCTGCGGGTCGGTGACGAGACGGTGCAGGACGAGCAGCAGCAGGCCGGGGCTCCCGGGTGGGGCCTCGAAATGGACGGCTTGGAGCAGCACTCCGGACTCCGGCGCCAAACGGTCCGCGGCGCCCCGCTCTTCCTCGGCCACGGCAACGTCGTGCGGTGCGGTGCCGGTGCGGCGTACATGGTCCGCAGCCCGGACGGTGCCGGGCGGCAGGACTTCGAGCAGCCACCCCGGCCCGTCCGCCTCCTCGGACCCGCCGGAGGTCAGGCGTGCCCGCAGCATGTCGTGGTGATCCAGGACCGCTTGTAGGGCGGCCTCCAGCGCTTCGGCGCCGAGCCCGGCCGGGACGGGTACGGTCATCGCCTCGTACCCGGTGCCGGGGTCGGCGTCGCGCTCCCGCAGGGCGTGCAGGTCCGGTGTCAGCGGCACCACGCCGATACCCGCCTGCGGTGCCTCCGTGGCGGCGGGCGCCGCGTCCGAGGTTCCGGCGGCGACGGCCAGGGCCGCCACGGTCTTGTGCCGGAACACGTCCTGCGGGCCGATCGCCATACCGGCGGCCCGGGCCCGGCTGACCACCTGGATGGAGACGATGCTGTCGCCGCCGAGGTCGAAGAAGTCGTCGTCGGCGCCGACGGACGGAAGGCCGAGCACGTCCGCGAAGATGTCGCACAGCAGCCGTTCCCGGGCGGTCGCCGGAGGGCGGCCTGCCGTGGTCCCGGCCGTCGTCTCCGGCGCGGGCAGCGCCGTGCGGTCGGCCTTGCCGCTCGGGGTCAGCGGCAGGACGTCGAGCGGAACGACCACCGAGGGCACCAGGTACTCCGGCAGCCGCCGGCGCAGCCAGGCGCGTACCGAGGAGCCCAGGGCCGCCGACGGCGCGACGGCCGCCGCCGGGTCGTTGGTGAAGGAGGGCGGTGCGGGGCGGCCGTCCGCCGGCACGTACACCCCGGTGACCGGGGCGCTGCCGTACGGGGCGGTGTCGTCCGGTGCTGCGGCGTCCTGAGCGGCGAACAAGGCGTCGAAGCAGTCGTCACCGGCCGTGCCCGACCAGGTGACGGCCGTCCAGAACCCCAGCCGCTCCCCCGTCGCGCACAGCGTCTCGGGGTCCACGGTCACGGGGTGCCCGGCGGCTGCCTCGCCCGCCAGCCGCGCGTTGGGGATGCCGGTGAGGCGCAGCCGGTCCGGCCGCCGTTCCGTCAGCAGCGCGGCGATCTCCGCCGTCCCGCGCAGGCCCGGGTGCCAGGGCAGGGTGGGCGCGTCGGCGAACGGCCGGGCCGGTGCGGTCAGCGGGGCGCGGTGCAGGACGACGTCGTAGCGGTACCGGGACAGTTCGTTGTGGTACGTCCCGCGCTTGAGGCGGAGGTCGACGGCGCCGATCTCGGGGACGGTGGCGGGCAGGGCCGGGAAGAAGTCCGGGTCGACCAGCAGTTCCCGCTCGGGTGCGGTGGCACCGGTGGCCGCCCGCAGGCTCGGCAGCAGCCGCAGGTTGCGGAGGTCGCCGAGGAACAGGGCGCCGCCCGGTGTCAGCAGCCGCAGCGCGGCGCCGATCACGTCGGTCAGGTAGGCGGCGTCCGGGAAGTACTGGGCGACCGAGTTGAGGACGACGGTGTCGAAGAAACCTTCCGGCAGGCCGGTGAGGTCGTCCGCGGGCTGGGCGCGGAGCTCCACCCGGCCGGCGAGCGCGGGCCGTTCGGCGACCTGTGCCGTCAGCGACTCGATCACGGCCGCCGACAGGTCCGTACCCCAGTACGCCGCGCACTCCCCGGCGAGCCGCGACAGGAGCAGGCCGCGGCCGACGCCGATCTCCAGCACCCGCCGGGGCCGCAGCTCCCGGATGCGCGCGACGGTGGCGTCCCGCCACTGCCGCATCTCGTCGGCGGGCAGGGGTTCCCCGTCGTAGGTGCTGTTCCATCCGGTGAAGTCCTCGCCGAACGGGGCGGTCTGCGTCGTGCCGTACAGGGTGTCGTAGAGCTGCCGCCACTCGCCGAGGATCCGCTCCGGCGCGCCGTCGGCGGCCTGCGCGGCCTCGGCGGCGCCGGTGGCCTCCGTGGACTGCGGTCCGTCCGCCGCCGGGACCACGTACCCGAGCAGGCGGGTCCCGCCCCGGCCGTCCTCGCGGACCGTCGCGACGGCCTGCGCCACCTCGGGATGGGCGGCCATCGCGGCCTCCACCTCGCCGAGTTCGACCCGGTGGCCGCGGACCTTGACCTGGTCGTCGGTCCGCCCGGCGAACTCCAGCTCGCCTTCGGCGTTCCACCGCGCGAGGTCCCCGGTGCGGTACATCCGGGCGCCCGGCGCGCCGAACGGGTCGGCGGTGAACCGCTCGGCGGTCACGCCCGGCCGTCCCAGGTAACCCTGGGCCAGGCCCGCGCCCGCCAGGTACAGCTCGCCCGCCACGCCGGTGGGCACCGGGCGCAGCGCCGCGTCCAGCACGTACGCGCGGGTGTCGGTGACGGGCGTGCCGATGGGCGCGACGGTGCCGTCGCCGGTCAGCGGACGGCTCATCGTGCCGCAGACCGTGGACTCGGTCGGCCCGTAGGCGTTGACCATCCGGCGGCCGGGGGCGAAGACCGCCGCTGTCTGCGGCGGGCAGCTCTCTCCCGCGACCACCAGGCAGGTCACCGGTGCGAGCTGGTCGGGCGTCATGACGCCCAGCGCCACGGGCGGGACGGTCAGGTGGGTCACCTCGTGCTCGGCCAGTACGGCGGCGAGGTCGGGGCCAGGCAAGAGCCGTGCGGCCCGGGCCACCACCAGGGCCGCGCCGGTCAGCAGTGCCATGCACAGCTCCCAGAACGCCGCGTCGAAGCTCGGCGAGGCGAACTGGAGGACCCGGCTGCCCGGCCCGGCGCCGAAGGCGTCCGTCTGCGTCGCCGCCAGGGCGGCCGCGCCCGCGTGGGTGACGGCCACGCCCTTGGGCACGCCGGTCGAGCCGGAGGTGTAGATCACGTAGGCCGGGTGTGCGGGGTCGGGCCGTCCGGTCTGCTCGGCGCCGGGGTCGGTGTCCGGCTGCCCGGCCAGGAGTCCGTCGTCCTCGTCCAGGTCGAGCCGGGGCAGGCGGCCGGAGCCGGGTATCTCCTGGCCCGCGACGCCCGTCAGCAGCAGCGACGGACGGGCGTCGTCGAGCATGAAGGCCAGGCGTTCGGCCGGGTAGCCGGTGTCGAGGGGGAGGTAGGCCGCGCCCGCCTTGAGCGTCGCGAGGAGCGCCACGATCAGGCCGGCGCCGCGCGGGAATGCCAGGGCGACGACGTGCCCCGGGCCGATGCCGCGCGACAGCAGCAGGTGCGCCAGGCGGTTGGCCCGGACGTTCAGCTCCTGGTAGGTCAGCGTGCCGGACGCGGACAGCACCGCCGGGGCTCCGGGGTGCCGGGCCACCTGGCGTGCGAACAGCTCGGGCACGGTGGCGGGCGGTACCTGCGGACCATCGGCGCCCGCCGTACGGGCTGTACGGGCGTGCTCGGCGGGGGTGAGGACGTCGGCCTCGCCGATGGGCCGCGCCGGGTCGGCGGTGACCGCCTCCAGCAGCCGCGCCCACCGCTCCACCAACGTCTCGACCGTCCGCCGGTCGAACAGGTCGGTGCTGTACTCCAGCGTCCCGCGCACGCCCCCTGAAGAGCCGCGTTCGGTGACGCTGAAGAACAGGTCGAACCGGGAGGTCCCGGAGGCGGCCGGTTCGGGCGTCACCTCGACGCCGGGCAGCGCCAGTCCGGCCTCCGGGGTGTTCTGGAGCACCATCGCCACCTGGAACAGCGGGTGCCGGTTCGGGGAGCGGACCGGGTTGAGCGCCTCCACCAGGTGCTCGAAGGGCACGTCCTGGTGGGAGTAGGCGTTCAGGGCCGTCTCCCGTACGCGCCGCAGCAGTTCGCCGAACGACGGGTCGCCGGAGGTGTCGGTGCGCATCACGAGCGTGTTGACGAAGAGTCCGACCGCGTCGTCGAGCGCCTCGTCGTGGCGCCCGGCGACACCGCTGCCGATCGGCAGGTCGGTGCCCGCGCCGAGCCGGGTCAGCAGGGCGGCGAGGCCGGCGTGCAGCACCATGTGCAGGCTGGTCCCGGTGTCCCGGGCGAGGTCCGTCAGGCGGCGGTGCAGCTCGGGACTCAGGTCGAAGCCGAGCATCTCGCCGCGGTAGGTGGACACGGCGGGCCGGGGACGGTCCGTCGGGAGCGCGAGTTCCTGGGGCAGGTCCGCCAGGGTCTCGCTCCAGTAGGCGATCTGCCGGGCGAACGGGCTGTCCGGGTCGGACTCGTCGCCGAGCAGCGCGCGCTGCCACAGCGTGTAGTCGGCGTACTGGACGGGCAGTGGCGTCCACGACGGCGCCCGTCCCCGGGTCCGCGCGGCGTAGGCGGTGGCCAGGTCCCTCGCCAGGGGGGCCATCGACCAGCCGTCGCCTGCGATGTGGTGCACCACCAGCACCAGCAGGTGCTCCCGCTCGCCCAGGTCGAACAGTTCGGCCCGTAGCGGCAGGTCGGCCGCGAGGTCGAAGGGGTAGCGCGCCGCCGCCTGGACGGCCTCGCGCAGCCCGGTCTCGTCGGTGTGCCGTACGAGCAGTTCGGGGCGCGCGCCGTCCGCGTCGAGGACGAGCTGGCGGGGCACTCCGTCCGTCACCGGGAAGACGGTGCGCAGGCTTTCGTGCCGGGCCGCCACGTCGGCCAGCGCTGCGCGCAGTGCTGTACGGTCCACGGCGCCGCGCATGCGCAGGGCGATCGGCATGTTGTAGGTGGCGTTCGGGCCTTCCAGCCGGTGCAGGAACCACAGCCGCTGCTGGGCGTACGACAGTGGCAGGGTCTCGGGCCGGGGCATCGGCCGCAGTGCGGGCCGTGTCGCGTCCCGGCTCTCCTCGTCGTCCAGCCGCGCGGCCAGTCCGGCGACCGTGGGGGTCTCGAACAGGGCGCGGACGGGCAGTTCGACGCCGAGGGCGGTACGGATACGGCTGATGAGCCGGGTCGCCAGCAGCGAGTGTCCGCCGAGGTGGAAGAAGTTGTCGTCGACACCGGCCGCCGCCAGGCCCAGTACCTGCGCGAACAGGTCGCACAGCACCCGCTCGCGCGGGGTCGAGGGCCCGCGCGAACCCTCGACGGACCCGAGGTAGGGGGCGGGCAGCGCCGCCCGGTCGAGCTTTCCGTTGCCGGTCAGCGGGAGGTCGGTGAGGACCAGGACGGCGGCGGGGACCATGTACGCGGGCAGTTCCGCGCGCAGCGACGCGGTGAGCGAGGCGACCAGTTCGCCGCGCTGCCGGGAGGCCGCCGGGTCGTTGGCGAGCGGGTGCGACGGCTCGGCCGCCGGGCGGTGGACGCCACTGAGGGCAGTCAGCGCCGGGTCGGTGAAGAGCACGTCGAGGAGTTCGGCGTCATCGCCGGAGCGGGTGACGGCGACCTGGTACCCGGCGCGTTCGCCCAGCTCGTGGAAGGCGTCCGGGCCGAGGTCCGGCGCGGTCGGCTGCTCGGCGGGGCCGAGGAGGGCGAGGACGTCGGCCGGCGGCCGCCCCTCGTCCAGCCCGCGCGCGGCACCGGCCTCACTCGCCAGCCGTTCGTCGGGCACCCCGGTCACCCGCAGCGCGGGCACGCGCTCCGTGGTGAGGTACCGGGCGAGGTTGTCAGGACCGGTCACGTCGTGGCCCCAGCGCAGTTCCGGTGCGGCCGTCAGATCCGTCGGATCGGTGGCGGACCGCTTGTGCAGGACGACGTCGTACCGGTAGCGGTTCAGCTCGTTGACGTACGCGCCGCGCTTGACCCGCAGGTCGACGCCCGCGATGGCCGGGTTCCGCGCCGCCAGCGCGGTGAAGAACGCGGGGTCGAGCAGGAGTTCCTTCTCCAGCAGGACGGCCTGTTCCACGGCGCGGCGTACGGCGGCGGGGTCGGCGGACGGCGTGGCGCGGCGCAGTTGCACCGCCGTGTGCAGGCAGCGCAGCAGCCGCAGGTCGCGCACGTCACCGAGGAAGACAGCACCTCCGGGTGCGAGCAGGCCCAGCGCCGTACCGAGCACGTCGGTGAGGTAGCCGGCGTCCGGGAAGTACTGGGCGACCGAGTTGATCACGACGGTGTCGAAGGAGCCGGCCGGCAGGCCGTGCGCGTCGGCGGCGGCCTGTACGCGCAGTTCCACCCGCCCGGCCAGGTCCGGCCGTCCGGCCACCTGGGTCCGCAGCCGGTCGACGGCGTCGGCGGCGATGTCGGTGCCCCAGTAGGTCTCGCAGTCCGGGGCGAGCCGGGAGAGCAGCAGACCGCTGCCCACGCCGATCTCCAGCACCCGGCGCGGGCGCAGTTCGCGGATGCGGTCGACGGTGGCCTCCCGCCACCGGCGCATCTGCTCGACCGGCAGGAGGCGCCCGTCGTAACTGCTGGTCCAGCCCCTGAAGTCGGCGCCGAACGGCGCGGGCTGCGCGTCCTGGTGGCCGGCGCCCCCGTACAGGGAGTCGTAGACCTCCTGCCACTCGTCGAGCTGGGCCCGCGCGGCCGCGTCGCCGCTCCGTTCGCCGTCCGACGGGACGACGTAGGCCACCAACTGTGTGCCGGACGTCCGGTCCTCCCGTGCGACGACGGCGGCCCGGGCGACGGCCGGGTGGCGCAGCAGCACGGTCTCGATCTCGCCCGGCTCGATGCGGTGGCCCCGCACCTTGACCTGCTCGTCGGCGCGGCCGGCGAAGTGCAGTTCGCCCTCGGCGGACCACCGGGCCAGGTCGCCGGTGCGGTACATCCTCCCCCAGCCTTCGGCCGGGGGGACCCCCATGCCCGGCGCGCCGAACGGGTCGGCCGTGAACCGCTCGGCGGTCAGTCCGGGCCGGTTCAGGTAGCCGCGTGCGAGCTGCGCGCCCGCCAGGTACAGCTCGCCCGTCACGCCGGGCGGTACCGGCCGCAGCCGCTCGTCCAGCACGTACGCCCGGGTGCCGGGCACCGGCCGACCGATCGGCAGCGGGCCGTCCCCGGCCGTGGCGCCCGGCGGCATCCGCAGGACGATGCAGCCCACGGTGGCCTCGGTCGGCCCGTACTCGTTGACCACGGCGGCCTGCGGCTGCGCCCGCCGCCAGGGCGCGAGCTGTTCGCCGGTGAGCTGTTCGCCGCCCGCGACGAGGTCCGCGACCGCCGTCTCAGGGCCGGGCGGGGTGGCGCCGAGCAGCGCGAGGTGGCTGGGCGTCACCTTGAGGAAGGTGTACGGGCCCGGGGCCGGCGCGTCGGCGGAGAGTTCCGCGATCCGTACCCGGCCGCCCGCAGTGAGCGGCGCGTACAGCGCGGTGACGGTGAGGTCGAAGGAGACGGGCGAGTGCAGCAGGGTGGTGCCCGCGGTGCCGGGGTACGCCTCGCGGGCGAACGCCAGGTAGGCGGCGAGCGCGCGGTGTTCGACGAGCACGCCCTTGGGGGTGCCGGTGGAGCCGGAGGTGTGGATGACGTACGCGGCGTGCTCCGGGCGCAGCGGCGCGGTGCGCTCGGTGTCCGTCACGTCGTGTTCCGGCTGGTCCCCGGCTTCCCGCCGGTCCTCGTCGCTGTCGGGCGTGAGCCAGCGGGTGTCCGTCTCCGGCAGGTCCCCGACCAGGGCCGAGCCGGTGATCCCGTACGCGGCACGGGCGTCGCCGAGCAGGAAGCGCAGCCGTTCGGCCGGGTGCGCCGGGTCGAGGGGCAGGTAGGCGGCCCCGGTCTTGAGGACGGCCAGCAGCGCCACCACCAGCTCGGCCGAGCGCGGCAGGGCGACCGCGACAAGCTGCTCCGGGCCGATGCCGCGCCCGATGAGCAGCCGCGCCAGTTGGTTGGCCCGCGCGTTCAGTGCGGCGTAGGTGAGGTCCGTGGCGCCGTCGGTGACGGCCACCGCGTCCGGCGTGCGCCGCGTCTGCTCCTCGAACGCGTCGGGCAGCGTCACCGGCGGCGTGCTGAGGGCGGCGCCGTTCCATGTCTCCAGCAGCCGCTCGCGCTCGGCGGCGTCGGTGAGGTCGACGGTGCCGATCGGCCGGTCCGGAGCCTCCGCCACGGCGCGCAGCAGCCGGACGAAGCGTGCCGTGAGGGCTTCGGCGGTGCCGTGGTCGAAGAGGTCCGCGCTGTACTCCAGCACTCCGTCGACCCGGTCGGGAGCGCCGTCCTCGGTGTAGTGGTCGGTGAGGCTGAACAGCAGGTCGAACTTGGCCGCGGCCAGCTCGGCGACGTCGGGCGTCACCCGCAGGCCGGACATGGCGAACTCGGGCGTGGCGTTGTTCTGGAGCGTCAGCATCACCTGGAAGAGCGGGTGCCGGGCCGCCGAGCGGGCCGGGTTGAGCAGTTCCACGAGGTGGTCGAAGGGCACGTCCTGGTGGGCATAGGCGGCCAGGTCGGTCTCGCGGGCCCGGTCCAGCAGGGTGCTGAAGGCCGGGTCGCCGGAGGTGTCCAGGCGCAGCACGAGGGTGTTGACGAAGAAGCCGACGAGGTCGTCCAGGGCCGCGTCCGTACGGCCGGCGACGGCGGAGCCGAGGGGGATGTCGGTGCCCGCGCCGAGCCGGGTCAGCAGGGCGGCGAGACCGGCCTGTACGACCATGAACAGGGTCGCGCCGTGCTCGCGGGCCAGCCCGGCGAGCCGGGTGTGCAGCTCCGCGTCCAGCGCGAAGACCACCCGTCCGCCCCGGTGGGCGGAGACCGCCGGGCGGGGGCGGTCGGCGGGGAGCGTCAGCTCCTCGGGCAGGCCCGCCAGCGCCTCGGTCCAGTGGGCGACCTGGGCGGAGATCAGGCTGTCGGGGTCGTGCTCACTGCCGAGCAGGTCGTGCTGCCACAGCGCGTAGTCGGCGTACTGGACCGGCAGCGGCGCCCACGCCGGGGCGTGGCCCGCGCACCGGGCCGTGTAGGCGGTCGACAGGTCCCGGGCGAACGGGACGTTCGACCAGCCGTCCCCCGCGATGTGGTGGAGGACCAGGAGCAGGACGTGATCGTCGGTGCCGACGGCGAACAGGTCGGCCCGCAGGGGCGGTTCTGCGGTCAGCTCGAAGCGGTACCCGGCCGCCTCGGCCAGCGCCCCGGTGAGCCCGGCCTCGTCGGTGCGGTGGGTGCGCAGCTCCACGGCGGCCTCGTCCGGGCCGAGTACGACCTGGCCGGGAGCGCCCTTGACCTCGGGGAAGACGGTGCGCAGGGTCTCGTGCCGGGCGACCACGTCGTCCAGGGCGGCGCGCAGGGCGGCGGTGTCCAGCGGGCCGGACAGCCGCAGCGCGAACGGCATGTTGTACGTCGGGCTGGGGCCCTCCAGCCGGTGCAGGAACCACAGCCGGCGCTGGGCGAAGGACAGCGGTACGGCGTCCGGGCGGTGCGCGGCGGGCCGGAGGGCGGGCCGTCGGCTGCCTCCGGTGCCGATGCGGGCGGCCAGGCCGGCCACCGTGGGCGCCTCGAACACGTCCCGTACGGACAGTTCCGCGCCGAGGGCGGCCCGGACCCGGGAGACGAGCCGGGTGGCGAGCAGCGAGTGTCCGCCCAGGTCGAAGAAGCCGTCGTCGATGCCGGGCAGGGGACGGCCGAGCACGTCGGCGAAGATGCCGCACAGGATCTCTTCGTGGAGGGTGCGCGGAGCACGTCCGGGGGCCTGGGCGGTGGTGTCCGGGGCGGGCAGGGCGCGGCGGTCCAGCTTTCCGTTCGGCGTCAGCGGCAGTACGTCGAGGACGACGATCTCGGCCGGCACCATGGAGGCGGGCAGCGTGCGGGCGACGGACTCGCGCAGCTCCCTCGGTTCCGGTACGGCTCCCGGCGCGGAGGTCACGTACGCCACCAGCCGCTGGTCACCGGGCCGGTCCTCGTGGAGGACGACGACGGCCTGAGCGACGTCACCGTGCCGGGACAGGGCGATCTCGATCTCGCCGAGTTCGATCCGGAAGCCGCGCAGCTTGACCTGGTCGTCGGCGCGCCCGGCGTACTCCAGCACTCCGTCCGTGGTCCACCGAGCGAGGTCACCGGTGCGGTACATCCTCCCCCAGCCCTCGGCCGGGGGGACCCCCATGCCCGGCGCGAACGGGCAGGCGATGAACCGTTCCGCCGTCAGCCCCGGCCGCGCCAGATAACCACGGGCAAGCTGCACACCGGCCAGGTACAGCTCCCCGGTCACGCCCGGCGGGACGGGCCGCAGGGCGGCGTCCAGCACGTACGCCCGGGTGTTGTGGACCGGGCGGCCGATCGGCACCGGGCCCGGCCGGTCCGCGCAGGCCCAGGAGGTGACGTCGACGGACGCCTCGGTCGGCCCGTAGAGGTTGTGCAGCTTCGAGCCGCCCAAGATGTCCCGGCCGTGTGCGGCCAGTTGTGCGGGCAGCGCCTCGCCGCTGCACAGCACCCGCCGCAGGCTCGTGCACCGCGCGGCGGCGGGCTCGTCCAGGAAGGCCCGCAGCATCGACGGCACGAAGTGCACGGTCGTCACGGCGTGTTCGCGGATCAGCGCGGCCAGGTACGCCGGGTCCCGGTGCCCGTCCGGCCGGGCGACGACCAGCCGGGCACCGGTGATCAGCGGCCAGAAGAACTCCCAGACGGACACGTCGAATCCGTACGGGGTCTTCTGCAGCACGGCGTCGGAGGCGTCCAGCCCATACTCGGCCTGCGCCCACAGCAGCCGGTTGACGACGCCCGCGTGCGGGACGACGACACCCTTGGGCGTGCCGGTGGAGCCCGAGGTGTAGAGCACGTAGGCCGGGTGCGACGGGGAGAGCGGTACGGGAGGCGCAATGATCGCCGTATCCGGCTGGGGGTTCCGTACGCCGTCCAGATCGTCCAGGACACACACCGGGCGCGCCTCGTCCAGCATCGCCCGGGTGCGCTCGGCAGGGTGACCGGGATCGACGGGCAGGTAGGCCGCGCCGCTCTTGAGCACCGCGAGCAGCGCCACCACCAGCTCCACGGAACGCGGCAGGGCCACGGCCACCACCCGCTCCGGCCCGCGCCCCGCTGGACGAGGGCCCGGGCCAGCCGGTCCGTCCACGCGTCCAGCTCCGCATACGACAGGGTGCCGCCCTCGCCGGCCACGGCCACCGCGTCCGGCGTACGGGCCACCTGCGCCGCGAACAGCTCCGGCAGCGTGACCGGAGGCAACGGCCGCTCGGTGGCGTTCCACCCCGTCAGCACCCGCTCCCGCTCGGTCTCGTCCAGGACCGGCAGGTCTTCGAGCCTCCGTACCGGGTCGGCCGCCACCGCTTCCAGCACCCGCACGAAGCGGGCGGCGATCCGGTGCGCCGTCTCCGCGTCGAACAGGTCGCTCGCGTAGTCGAGTTCGCCGGTGAGCCCGGCGGCCTCGCCCTGCGGGCCGGTCCGCTCGCTCACCGTGAACGCCAGGTCGAACTTGACCGCCGTGGTCTCCACCGGCACCGTGCTCACCGCCAGCCCCGGCAGGCCCAGCGGCACCTCACCGGTGTTCCGCAGCGCCAGCATCACCTGGAAGAGCGGGTGCCGGGCCAGTGACCTGACCGGTTCCAGGTGCTCCACCAGGTGCTCGAAGGGCACGTCCTGGTGGTCGTAGGCGGCCAGCGCGGTTTCGCGGGCCCGTGCCACCAGGTCGGTGAAGGCGGGGTCGCCGCCGGTCGCGGTGCGCAGCACGAGGGTGTTGACGAAGCAGCCGACCGCGTCGTCCAGCGCGTCGTCGGTGCGTCCCGCCACCGGCGTGCCGATGGGGATGTCGTCGCCCGCCCCGAGCCTGCTGAGCAGGGCGGCGAGTGCGGTCTGGACGACCATGAACAGGCTCGCGTCGCAGGCGCGGGCGAGGTCGGCCAGCCCGGCGTGCGCGGCGGCGTCGAGAGTGAACGGCACCCGGCCGCCCCGGTGACGGGCCACGGCAGGGCGCGGCCGGTCGGTGGGAAGCGGCAGTTCCTCCGGGAGACCCGCCAGCGTCTCGGTCCAGTACGCGGTCTGCCGGGCGATCAAACTGTCCGGGTCGGCGGGGTCGCCGAAGAGCCGGTGCTGCCAGAGGGTGTAGTCGGCGTACTGGACGGGCAGCGGCGTCCAGGACGGGGCCTCCCCCGCGTGGCGGGCGGCGTAGGCGGCGGTGACGTCCCGGGTGAGCGGCAGGTTGGACCAGCCGTCGCCCGCGATGTGGTGCAGCACGAGCACCAGGACGTGGTCGTCGGGGCCGAGGGCCAGCAGTTCCGCGTGCAGCGGGGGCTCGGCGGCCAGGTCGAACGGGTGCGCTGCCGCGGCGGCCACCGCCGCCGCGAGGCCGCTCTCGGCCACCGTGCGGCACGGCAGTCCGGGCGCGGCCCGCTCCGGGGCGAGCACGACCTGCTCGGGAGTACCGGCGGTCTCGGGGTAGACCGTGCGCAGGATTTCGTGCCGGGTGACGACGTCGGCGAGGGCGGCGGCGAGCGCGTCCCGGTCGAGGTCGCCCCGCAGGCGCAGGGCGAGCGGCATGGTGTACGCGGCGCCGGCGCCGTCCAGCCGGTTGAGGAACCACAGGCGTCGTTGCGCGAACGACAGCGGGAGCGTACCGGGCCGTTCGACGGGACGCAGGGCGGGCCGCGCCGTGCCTCCGGCGTCGAGCCGCGCGGCGAGGGCGGCCACCGTGGGCGCCTCGAACACGTCACGTACCGTCAGCTCCACGTCCAGTACGGCGCGGACGCGGGACAGCAGCCGGGTCGCCAGCAGGGAGTGCCCGCCGAGGTCGAAGAACCCCTCGTCGACGCCGGGCCGTGCGCAGCCCAGCACCTCGGCGAACAGTCCGCACAGGATCTCTTCGCGGGCCGTGCGCGGCGCCCGGCCGCCCTGGGGTACGGCGGAGCCGGGGGCGGGCAGGGCACGGCGGGCCACCTTGCCGCTCGGGGTGAGCGGCAGCGCGTCCAGCGGCACCACGGCGGAGGGGACCATGAACTCCGGCAGGGTCCGGGCGGCGTGGGCGCGCAGCCCGGCCGGGTCCGGCACGGCGCCGCGGGCCGCGACCGTGTAGGCGACCAGCCTGCGGTCGCCGGGCCGGTCCTCGCGGACGACGGCCACGGCGTGGGCCACGTCCGGGTGCCGCGCCAGCACCGCTTCGACCTCGCCGAGTTCGATCCGGAATCCGCGCAGCTTGACCTGGTCGTCGGCCCGTCCGGCGTACTCCAGGGCGCCGTCGGCGGTCCACCGCGCGAGGTCCCCGGTCCGGTACATCCGGGCGCCCGGCACGCTGCTGAAGGGGTTGGCCACGAACCGTTCGGCGGTGAGGACCGGCCGGTTGAGGTAGCCCCGGGCGAGCTGCGCGCCCGCCAGGTACAGCTCGCCCCGTACCCCCGGCGGCACTGGACTCAGCCCGGCGTCGAGCACGTACGCCGCCATGCCCGCGACCGGCCGCCCGATGCGGGGCCGTTCGCTGCCGGAGACGGTGGCGCCGATCGCGTCGACCGTGCACTCGCTGGGCGCGTAGTAGTTGTGCACCTCGGTGGCGGACAGGCCCCGCAGCCGCTGCCACAGCCCCGGGCCGGTGGCCTCCGCGCCGTGCAGGATCGCGGCGGGCTGGTGCCCCTCCGCGCCGAGCAGGCCGAGGCCGAGCAGTTCCTGGGTGAGGGTCGGGGTGATGGACAGGTAGCCGATGCCGTGGTCGCGGACGTACGCACCCAGCGCGACGGCGTCGCGGCGGGTGTCCTCGTCGACGACGTGCAGTTCGTGGCCCGCGAGGAGGGCGAGGAGCTGCCCGACGCACAGGTCGAACGACAGCGACGCGGTGTGCGCCGCCCGCAGCCGGCCGCCCGCCGCCCGCGCCGCCGGCGCGAAGACGCGCTCCCGGTGGTTGGCGAACAGGTTCACGATGCCGCCGTGCCGTACGGCCACGCCCTTGGGCACGCCGGTCGAGCCGGAGGTGTAGACGATGAAGGCGGCGTGGTCGGCGCGCACGGCGGGCATCGGGAACGGCTCGCCGTCCGCGTCCGGCGAACCCAGAAGGACGGTTTCCGCGGCCTGGCCCTCCAGCACGCCGGCCAGGCCGGGCTCGGCGACGAGCACCCGCACCCCGGAGTCCGCGGCCATGAACGCCAGGCGCTCGGCCGGGTAGTCCGGGTCCAGGGGCACGCACGCGCCGCCGGCCTTCCAGATCCCCAGCATCGCCGGGACCATCCACGCCGACCGGGACACGCACAGCCCGACCAGCGTGTCGGGACCGACGCCGCGCTCTGCCAGACGACGGGCCAACCCATCGGCGCGCGCCCGCAGTTGGGCGAACGTCAGCGTCGTACCGGCCGCGACGACGGCGGTCGCGTCAGGGGTCAGCGCCGCCTGCCGTTCGAACAGCTCGGGAACGGTCAGGGCGGGCGCGTCCTGCGGGGTACCGGCCCAGTCGCCCAGAATCTGTGCCCGCTCCGACGGGGAGAGGATGTCCAGCTCCCCGATGCGCCGTCCGGGCCCGTCGGCCGCGGCGTCGAGCAGCCGGACGAAGCGGGCCACCAGCTCCTCGGCGGTGGCGTGGTCGAAGAGGTCGGTGCTGTACTCCAGGATGCCGCCGAGGCCCGCGGGCTCGCCGGCCGGGCCGCGCTCCTCGACCAGCCCGAAGGACAGGTCGAACTTGGCGGTGCCGACCTCGGCCATGTCCGGGCTCACCCGCAGTCCGGGCAGGTCGAGCCGGGGCCGGGCGTTGTTGTGCAGGGTCAGCATGGTCTGGAACAGCGGGTGCCGGGCGGCCGACCGGGCCGGGTTCAGCACCTCCACCAGGTGCTCGAAGGGCACGTCCTGGTGGGCGTAGGCGGCCAGCGCGGTCTCCCGCACCCGGCCCAGCAGCTCCTCGAAGGCCGGGTCGCCGGAGGTGTCCAGGCGCAGCACGAGGGTGTTGAGGAAGAACCCGACGAGGTCGTCCAGCGCGTCGTCGGTGCGCCCGGCGATGGCGCTGCCCAGCGGAATGTCCGTGCCCGCGCCGAGGCGGGTGAACAGGGCGGCGAGGCCGGCCTGCAGCACCATGAACAGGCTCGCGCCCGAGGTGCGGGCCAGCTCCTCCAGGCGGGCGTGCAGCCCGGCGTCGACGGAGACGGTCACCACTCCGCCGGTGTAGCCGGGAACCGCCGGGCGGAGCCGGTCGGCGGGCAGGTCCAGCTCCTCGGGCAGCCCGTCGAGCGTACGGGACCAGTAGGCGATCTGCCGGGCGGCCAGGCTGTCCGGGTCGTCCTCGCTGCCCAGCAACTCCTGCTGCCACAGGGTGTAGTCCGCGTACTGGACCGGCAGCGGCTCCCAGCGCGGCGCCTGCCCGGCCCGGCGGGCCGCGTACGCCTCGGACAGGTCCCGGGCCAGCGGGCCGTTCGACCAGCCGTCGCCCGCGATGTGGTGGACGACCACGATCAGCACGTGCACGTCAGCGCCCAGCGCGCACAGCTCCGCGCGCAGCGGCAGCTCACGGGTCAGCTCGAAGCGGTGGGCCGCCGCCGCGACGACGGTCGCGGCGAGTGCGTCCTCGTCCGCGACGTGCCGTACCGGCAGCTCGACGGAGGCGGCGGCAGGGCCGGCGTCCAGGACGGCCTGCCGCGGTGTGCCGCCGCTGTCCGGAAAGACCGTGCGCAGGCTCTCGTGCCGGGCGACCACGTCGCCGAGCGCGGCGGTGAGCGCGGCACGGTCGAGCGGGCCCTCCAGCCGTACGACGAAGGGCAGGTTGTAGTTGGGCGCCCCTTCGAGCTGGTGCAGGAACCACAGCCGGCGCTGCGCGAAGGACAGCGGCACCGTCTCCGGGCGCCGGGGGTAGGGACGGAGCGGGGGGCGCCTGCGGCCGGACCCGTCCTTCAGCCGGGCCGCGAGCCCGGCCACCGTCGGCGTCTCGAACACGGCTCGTACGGGCAGTTCGGCGCCGAGCACGGTCCGCACCCGGCTGACGAGGCGGGTGGCGAGCAGGGAGTGGCCGCCGAGGTCGAAGAACCCGTCGTCGGCACCGGCCCGGGGGACGCCGAGCACCTCGGCGAACAGACCGCAGAGGATCTCCTCCTCCGGGCCGCGCGGCGGGCGGCCGGTGCTCGCCGGCGCCAGTGCGGGGGCGGGCAGGGCCCGCCGGTCCACCTTGCCGTTACGGGTCAGCGGCAGCGCGCCCAGAGTGGTGAACAGCGCCGGGACCATGGGCTCGGGCAGCCGCCGCGCCAGGTACGCGCGCAGCTCCGCCGGGTCCACGCCGTCCGCGTCGTCAGCCGGTACGACGTACGCCGCGAGCCGGTGGTCGCCGGGCCGGTCCTCCCGTACCACCACCGCCGCCCGCGCCACCGAGGGGTGACCGGCCAGCGCGGCCTCGACCTCCCCGGGCTCGACCCGGTGGCCCCGGATCTTGACCTGCTCGTCGGCGCGGCCCGCGAAGACCAGCACACCGTCCGCGGTCCACCGGGCGAGGTCCCCGGTCCGGTACATCCTCCCCCAGCCTTCGGCCGGGGGACCCCCATGCCCGGCGCGAACGGGCAGGCCACGAAGCGCTCCGCCGTCAGGCCGGGACGGCCGAGGTAGCCGCGCGCGAGCTGCGGCCCGGCGACATACAGCTCCCCCGCCACGCCCGGCGGCACCGGGCGCAGCCCGGCGTCGAGGACGTACGCCCGCATACCGGTCATCGGCCGGCCGACGGGAACCGTGGCGCCGCCCGGCGCCTCACCGGGAGCCAGATGCAGGTCCAGGCACCCGACGGTCGCCTCCGTCGGCCCGTAGTGGTTGACGACGGCCATCTCGGGGTAGCGTGCGCGCCACTCCTCAAGCTGGGCCGCGGGCAGCGCCTCGCCGCCGAGCATGAGCTGCCGTAGCGGGGCGAATTCAGCGGGCAGCGCGGCCAGCAGGCCCAGGTGGCTCGGGGTCGCCTTCATGAACGTCGCCGGGGTGCGGGCCAGCAGCGCCGTCAGCCACGGGTCGTCGTCCAGCCCGGCCACGACCGCGCAGCCGCCGGAGGTCAGCGCCCCGTACAGGCCGGTGACGGCCAGGTCGTAGGCCAGGGAGGTCGGGACGAGGACCGTCCCGTCCAAGCCCGCGTACACGCGCCGGGCGCGGGCCACGTAGTGCGCGAGGCCGCGGTGGGTGGCCACCACGCCCTTGGGGCGGCCCGTGGAACCGGAGGTGTAGATCACGTACGCGGGGTGGTCCGGCAGCGTCGGGGCGCTCCGGTCGGCGTCGGTGGGACGGGCAGCGGACTGCCGCTCCAGCGCCCGTACGGTGTCCGGGGCGTCGAGCAGGAGGCGGGCGGTGTTGGTGTCATCGGGGAGCCCGGTCGCGGTGTGACTGGTCGTCAGCAGCAGAGCGGGGGCGGCGTCGTCGAGCAGCCCGGCGATCCGGGCCCCTGGCTGCGCCAGGTCGAGCGGCAGGTAGGCGGCGCCGGTCTTGAGCACCGCGAGCAGCGCGACGACCAGTTCGGCGGAGCCTGGCAGCGCGACGGCGACCACCCGTTCCGGGCCGATGCCCCGGGAGATCAGCAGGCGGGCCAGGCGGTTGGCCCGGGCGTCGGCCTGTGCGTAGGACAGCTCGGCGTCGGGCGCGGCGATCGCACGGGCCTCCGGAGTGGCTGCGGCCTGCCGCTCGAACAGTTCCGGCAGCAACGCGCTGGACCGGGCGTCCCCGGCAGCGGCTCCGGTACCGGTACGGCCGCCGGTGCCGCTCCACTCGGTCAGCAGTCGGTGCCGCTCGCCCTCGCCGAGGATGTCCAGGGCGCCCAGCGGCAGATCCGGGTCGGCCGCCACGGCCTCCAGCAGCCGTACGAAACGGGCCGCCAGCGCCTCGGCGGTGCCCCGCTCGAACAGGTCGGCGCTGTAGCCGACGTACCCCTCGACACCACCGGGACCGCTCCCCGCGTCCACGGCCTCGGCGAGGTTGAACGTCAGGTCGAACTTGGCGGTGCCCGACTCCACCCGCTCGGCCTCGGCCCGCAGTCCGGGCAGCGCGTCCGGCGCCGCCGTACGGCCGGTGAGCGTCAGCAGCACCTGGAACAGCGGGTGCCGGCTCAGCGATCTGGCGGGGTTGAGCACCTCCACGAGGTGCTCGAAGGGCACGTCCTGGTGGGCGTAGGCCGCCAGGTCCGTCTCCCGTACGCGGGCCAGCAGTTCGCCGAAGCCCGGGTCGCCGGAGGTGTCGGTGCGCAGGACCAAGGTGTTGACGAAGCAGCCGATCAGGTCGTCCAGGGCGTCGTCGGTGCGTCCCGCGACGGGCGAGCCGAGCGGGATGTCGGTGCCCGCGCCGTGCCGGGTCAGCAGCGCGGCCAGCCCGGCCTGGAGGACCATGAACAGCGTCACCCCGTGGGCCTCGGCCAGCGCCGCGAGCCGTGCGTGCAGGGCGGCGTCCAGGCGCAGCGGCACGGTCCCGCCACGGTGGCTCGCCACGCCGGGGCGGGGGCGGTCGGCGGGGAGGGCGAGTTCGTCGGGGAGCCCGGCCAGCGTACGGGCCCAGTACGCCACCTGCCGCGCAATGAGACTGTCCTCGTCGCGCTCCTCTCCCAGCAGGTCCCGCTGCCACAGCGTGTAGTCCGCGTAGGCCACCGGCAGCGGGGCCCAGGGCGGCTCCTCGCCGCGCAGGCGGGCCGCGTAGGCGGTGGACAGGTCGCGGCCCAGGGGCACCATGGACCAGGCGTCGCCCGCGATGTGGTGCACCACCAGCGACAGCACGTGCCGGTCCGGTGCGAGCGCGAACAGCGCGACGCGCAGCGGCAGTTCGGTGGTCAGGTCGAAGCCGGTGGCGGCACTCCGCGCCAGGAACTCCGCCAGCTCGGCCGCGTCGATGTCGCGGACCGGCAGGGTGACGGCGGCGGCTCCGGGGCCGCGCACCACCTGCCGTGGCACGCCGTCGACCTCGGGGAAGACCGTACGCAGACTCTCGTGCCGCGTGACGACATCGGTGAGCGCCGCCTCCAGCGCCGCCCGGTCGAGCGCGCCCTCCAGCCGCAGGACGAACGGCATGTTGTAGTCGGCCCCGGCCTCACGGCCCTCCAGCCGGTTGAGGAACCACAGCCGCCGCTGGGCGAACGACAGCGGCAGCGCCTCGGGCCGTTCCGTGCGCCGCACCACCGGCCGGGCTTCCCCGCCCGACTCCCGTACCGCCGTGGCCAGTCCCGCCACGGTCGGCGCGTCGAACAGGACGCGGATCGGCAGTTCGGCGCCGAGGGCGGTCCGTATCCGGCTGAGCAGCCGGGTCGCCAGCAGGGAGTCCCCACCGAGGTCGAAGAACCCGTCGTCGACGCCCACCCGCCGCACGCCGAGGACTTCGGCGAACAGGTCGCACAGCACCCGCTCGGCCGCGTCGCGCGCCGGGCGGTGCGCCGCGCCCGGGGTGTACTCCGGGGCCGGCAGGGCGGCCCGGTCCAGCTTGCCGTTGGCCGTCAGGGGAAGCCGGTCCAGGACGACGACGGCCGCCGGGACCATGTGCCCCGGCAGGTGCCGCCCGGCGAACTCGCGCAGTGCGGCGGACTCCGGACGGGGGCCGTCGGCCGGAACCGCGTAGGCCACCAGCCGCCGGTCGCCGGGCCGGTCCTCGCGCAGCAGCACCACGGCCTGCGCCACCGCCTCGTGCCGGGCCAGTACGGCCTCGACCTCTCCCGGCTCGATACGGAACCCGCGCAGCTTGACCTGGTCGTCCGCCCGTCCGGCGTGGTCGAGCCTGCCGTCCGCGTGCCTGCGCGCCCGGTCCCCGGTGCGGTACATCCGCTCCCCGGCGCGGCCGAACGGGTCGGCCACGAAACGCTGCGCGCTCAGGCCCGGCCGCGCGAGGTAGCCGCGGGCGAGGCCGGGGCCCGCCACGTACAGCTCGCCGGTGACGCCCGGCGGCACCGGCCGCAGGGCGTTGTCGAGCACGTAGGCCCGCAGGTCGGGTATCGGCTCGCCGATCACGCTGCGGGGCGGTTCGGCGGCGGCGTCCCGCTCGTCCAGCGGGGCGTGGGTGACGTGCACGGTGGTCTCGGTGATGCCGTACATGTTCACCAGGCGCGGCGCGTCGGCCGGATGGCGCTCGTACCACTCGCGCAGCCTGCCGGGGTCCAGCGCCTCACCGCCGAAGACGACGGTACGCAGCGCCAGCCGCGCCGACAGCTCCGGGTGGTCGTGGTCGGCCCGTATCAGCGGGTAGAAGGCGGACGGCGTCTGGTTGAGCACCGTCACCCGGTGGCGTACGAGCAGGTCGAGGAAGCGCTCGGGGGAACGGCTCACGTCCTGCGGGACGACGACCAGCCGGCCGCCGTGCAGGAGCGCCCCCCACAGTTCCCACACGGAGAAGTCGAAGGCGTAGGAGTGGAACAGCGTCCATACGTCGTCGGGGCCGAAGCCGAACCACGCCTCGGTCTGCCGGAACAGCCGCACGACGTTGCGGTGCGGGACCGCGACGCCCTTGGGGGTGCCGGTCGATCCGGAGGTGTAGATGACGTATGCCGGGTGCGCGGGGTGGAGCCGCCCGGCGCGCTCGGCATCGGTGAGGTCGGCGTCGGCCAGGACATCTTCGTTCAGGCCGTCTCCGGGCCCGTCGGCGAGGGCGCGTACGGTGGCGTCGTCGTCCAGCCGTAAGACGTCCGCTCCGTACGGGGCCCCGTCGGCCGGCTCGCCCGTGGTGACCAGGCACACCGGGTCGGCGTCACGGAGCATGAGCGCGATCCGCTCCGCCGGGTGGCCGGGGTCGACCGGCAGGTACGCGGCGCCCGTCTTCACCACCGCGAGCAGCGCCACCACCAGGTCGGCGGAGCGCGGCAGCGCCA
This sequence comes from Streptomyces chrestomyceticus JCM 4735, assembly GCF_003865135.1. Classification (NCBI taxonomy): domain Bacteria; kingdom Bacillati; phylum Actinomycetota; class Actinomycetes; order Kitasatosporales; family Streptomycetaceae; genus Streptomyces; species Streptomyces chrestomyceticus. The sequence goes on from NZ_BHZC01000001.1 coordinate 887,740, forward strand.
CGGCCACCAGCCGCTCCGGGCCCGCGCCCCGCTTCAGCAGCAGGCGTGCCAGGCGGTTGGCGCGGTCGTTGAGTCCGGCGTAGGTCAGCTCGCCGTCTTCGGTGACGACGGCGACGGCGTCGGGGGTGCGCGTGGCCTGCGCTTCGAACAGCGCCGGCAGCGTCGGTCCGGGCTCGTCGCGTTCCGGAGCATCCGTCGCCGCCGGCCGTACGGGCAGCACCTCGGCGCGCTCACCGGGCAGCAGGAAGTCGATACGGCCGACGGGACGTTCCGGGTCGGCCGTGGCGAAGCTCTCCAGTACGCGCAGGAAGCGCCGCTGATGCGCGGCGGTCTCCGCCGCGTCGTACAGGGCGGGGTTGGCGTCGACGTCGAGGTGCAGCGCGCCGCCGCCCAGGCGGTCGTCGAGGCGGAAGGAGAGGTCGGTGACGGGCCCGACGGACAGGTTGTGGGCGGTCGCCCGGGCCTCGCCGAAGGTCAGTTCGGTGGCGAAGGACATGATGTTGACGGTCGGGCCGAAGAGGCGGCGCTCGCCGCCGACCGTCCGCACATCGCGGATGATGTCCTCGTACCGGTACCGCTGATGTCTGAGCAACTGCCGTGCCCCGGCGGACACTTGGCGTAATAATTCCCGGCCGCTCATGCCGGGCCGGACCTCCACCCACAGCGGCAGCTCGTTGGACATCGGCCCGCGGATGTGCCGTCCGCCGCCGCTGCGCGCGGTCACCGGAATACCGAGGGAGACCTCCTCGGCGCCGGTCATCCGGCCGAGGTAGAGCGCCGTGGCGGCGATCACGGGGACCGGCAGGCCGACGCCCGCCCGGCGCGCCAGCGCGCGCAGGCCGTCGGCGGTGGCGTCCGGTACGCGGGTGCCGTACCGCAGGAAGCTCCGCGAGACCCGGGCCGTCCGGCCCGCGAGGTTCACCGGCTCGGGGCGGCCCGCCAGCCGGTCCAGCCAGTGGGCCCGGTCCTGCGCGAAGCGCTCCGACTCCCGGTACGCGGCGTCGTCGGCCAGCAGCAGGTCCAGCGAACCGCTGCCGTCCTCGCGCTGCGGCGCCCCGGTGACGAGGGCCGTGTAGAGCTCCGCCACCCGGTGTGTGAACAGCGCGCACATGTAGCCGTCGGTGACGAGGTGATGGGCACGCAGGTAGAAGAAGGCACGGTCGGCCCCGGCCCGCAGCAGCGCCAGAGTGACCGTCCGGCCCGCCTCCAGACCTCCCGGCCGGTCCGTCTCCGCCCGCATCCAGGCTTCGGCCGCCGCACCCGGGTCCGGCTCCCCGCCGACGTCGAGCACGCGGTACGACCAGGTGCCCCCGCGCTGGATCGTCTGGCAGGGTCCCTGGCCGTCGTCGGTGAAGCGGACGTTGAGCGAGTCGGTCTCCGTCACCGCCTGCCGCACCGCGGTTTCGAACGCCGGCAGATCGAGGGGACCTTCGATCTCCACGTATTCGGCGGTGTGATAGCTGGGGCTGTCCGGGTCGAGCTGCTGCGCGAACCAGATGCCACGCTGCGCCGACGACAAGGGCCGGCTGGGGTGCGGAGTACCGGGCACTACCCTTCCCATCTTCTTCCGGTGCCCGCCGGGCGGCGGAGCAGGTGGAAACCGCGCCGCTGCCCTGGCACGACCGGTCCGTGAGCACGCGGAATTCCGCGTGCCGTGGCGACTCGTGCGGGCTCGGGGTGCCGGTACGGGCCACCGGCGAAACGGTGTGCCCTGCGGGCCGCCCCGGGAGAGCGGCTATGTGACGTTCGAATGAGCGGATTTCGGGTCGGAGGGGCATAACCTGCCCGACGCGAAGGACGATACAGAAGTTCAACATTCGAACACCACGTGCCGCACGTCACGTTTGACACCACCCGACACCGCGCCGTGCGGCGCCTTCGCTGGTCAGGGGGACGAACATGAAACCGGTGACACGGTTGCCCACGGCACGAATCGAACGATCATGACGAAAACCGACCGTCCGTCCCATGCAATTCAAGTCATTGCGCCGACGCGCCGGCATGCGTAATTCCGGCCGCCACGGAACACCGCGGAGCAGCACGGAAACAGAATCGCCCGGCGGCGCCGACGGGCCGCGACAAGGAGGGCAATTCCGGGGTGCGGAGAGGGCAGCCCCGATGCACTCGGAGGGCAATTCCGCCGCACGAGAAAGGCAATCCCGGTGCACGCGGAGATGCCCCACCGCCCGCACCGACGGATCACCCCCTGGCACGTCAGCCCACGTAGAGCCCCAACGCCCCGCTCAAACCTCAACGCCCCCCAAAAGCGCAAAAGTTAATGCCGCAGAAACAACTTTTCGGCCGCGACGCCCAGCCTTCCGCGCCCTCCCCACACTCACCCCTCCCCGTCCCCACCCCCGCTCCGCGGCCACACCGCGATGGCGACCAGCACCGCGGCCCAGATCCCCAACGGCGTGACGGGCCAGTAGAAGCCCAGTTCGTCCTTCCGCAGGCACTGCACGCCCCAGACCGCCGACAAGATCACCCCGCCGCCGAGCCAGTAGCGCCACTCGGCCAGCCACTCCCGCAGGTCCTTGCGGTCGCGTTCCCGGGCGAGCGCCTTCTCCCGGTCCTGGTCCGAGGCGCGCGTGACAGGATCGAGCCGGTCGTCCATGTGTCCCCCTTCGTACGGTCGCCCCGGCGCCGGGGACGCCCCGGGCGACAACTTCAGAATACGACCGTATCCTAAAAACGTCGGTGCGGTCGGCGGAAGCCTCGGCGAAAGCGGAGCCGGAACGAGAAGCGAGAGCGGAGCCTCATGCCCAAGACGGTGGACCGGGACGAACAGCGCCGGCAGATCGGCGCCGCCCTGCTGTCCCTGGCGTCCGAACGCGGCCTGGACGAGGTGAGCGTCCGTACGGTGGCCACGTACTGCGGCCGCTCTCCCGGAGCGGTGCAGAAGTACTTCCGTTCCAAGGACGAGATGCTCGCCTTCGCCGCCGAGATGGCGGGCGAGCGCATCGAGGCACGGATGGCCGCCGTCGACCCCGGGCTGCCGCCGCGCGCGGCCCTGCGGGCCCTGGTGCTGACCACCCTGCCCGTGGACGCCGAACGCCGGGCCGAGGCAGCGGCCCAACTGGCCTTCGCCGTCCGCGCCGCACACCACGAACCCCTCGCCGAAGTACGCCGCCGGGTCGACCAGGACATCCGGGAGGCACTCTCGCACTGGCTCACCTCCGCCGGGTACGGTCACGGCCCCGACCCGGCCACGGACTGCCTGGCGATCGCCGACGCGGTGATCGCACTCTCCGACGGACTGGCGCTGCGCCTGCTCTACACACCTCAGGCCCACGACGACCTGGTACGCGCCCTGGACCGCGGGCTGGAGGCACTGGTCCCGGCACAGGCCCCCGGCGAGCCGGACGCGCGCTAGCCCAGGCGCGCGCCAGCCGCCTGCCGACGACGTCGCCCGGCAGGTGAGGCGGCAGGCGCGACACGGCGTGTGGTGGCCAGGGCGAGGACGACGATGGCCAGGCCGCAGGCGGTGACGATCCAGTACCCCGGGAGCACCGCCCGGGTGAACGGCGTACCGGAACGGTGCAGACCGGCGGTGAGTACCGCGCCGAGCACCGCGACCCCCAGCGCCTGCCCGAACTGACGGCTGGTGGCGACGACCGCTGCGGCCACGCCCGCCTGTTCCCGCGGCATGCCGGACATGGCCGCGTCGGTGACCGGCGTGTTGGCCAGTCCGGCGCCGACGCCGATCAGGACGTACGCGGCGAAGAGCAGCGCGTCCGTCGTGAGCGCGCCGCCGGTGGCGAGCAGGACGCCGCCCGCGGCGGTGGCGGCACCGGCCAGGAGCAGCGGCAGCCGGGGGCCACGGGTGGCGGTCAGCCGTCCGGAGAGCGGCGAGGTGACGATGTTCGTGATCGCCATGGGCAGCAGGTACAGGCCCGCGGCCAGGGCCGACAGACCGCGCACGTTCTGCAGGTACAGCGTGTTGAGGAAGAGGAAGCCGCCGAGTACGAAGAACGAGAGGACCGCCATGGCACTGGCTCCGCTGAACCCGGCGCTGCGGAATACCCGCAGGTCCACCAGTGGTTCGGCGCGCCGCCGCTCATAGAGGACGAGTGCGAGGAGTGCGGCCGGTGCGGCCAGGGCGCAGGCGAGGGTGCGCGGGGCGGTCCAGCCGGTGCCGGGGCCCTCGATGATCGCGTACGTCAGGCAGCCCAGCAGCGCGACGACCAGGGCCTGTCCGACCGGGTCCACCCGGCGCGGCCGGGGTGCGCGGGATTCCGGTACGAAGCGCGCGGCGCAGACGAACGCGGCCGCCCCGACCGGCAGGTTGAGCCAGAAGATCGACCGCCAGCCCAGGCCCTGGACGAGCACCCCGCCCACCAACGGGCCCACCGCCATCGCCATCCCCATCACAGCGCCCCAGACGCCGATCGCGCGGGCGCGTTCGCGCGGTGCGGTGAAGGTGTTGGTGATGATGGACATGGCCACCGGATTGAGCATCGAGGCCCCGACCGCCTGGACCGTACGGAAGGCGATGAGCCAGCCCAGTCCGGGGGCGAATGCGCAGAGGAGCGAGCCGAGGGTGAACAGGGCAAGGCCGGCCCGGAAGACGCGGCGGCGGCCGAGCCGGTCCCCGGCGGACCCGGCGAGCATCAGCAGCGCGGCCAGCACGATCAGGTAGGCGTCGGTGGTCCACTGGAGTCCGGAGAGTGGGCTGCGCAGATCGCGCTGCATCGCCGGCAGTGCCACGTTGAGCACCGTGTTGTTGAGGCTGCTGAGGAAGACGCTCGTGCAGCAGACCGCCAGGACGAGTTGGCGTCCCCGGCGGGTCGGTTCGGCTTGAGTGGACACAGCCCGGCCCACCGTCCTTTCTTCGTGGGCCTCCGCGTCGCCCCTGTCACCTTCCCTGCCCGCCGCGCGCAGATCGCTGCGGTGGGCTCAGCGTGCCCCGGGAGCCCGCCCGCGGGGAGGCCCTGCCAGGGCCCCCTTCAGCCCACCCGGCGAATGCATACTGCAGCGGTGAGCAACGTGCCGGTGAGGAACAGAACAGAGCTGGGCGACTTCCTGCGCAGCCGACGGGACCGCGTCGCACCACAGGAGGCCGGTCTGCCGCCGTCGGCGGGCCACCGGCGTACGGCAGGGCTGCGGCGGGAGGAGGTCGCGATCCTGGCCGGCGTCAGCATCGAGTACTACCGACGCCTGGAGCAGGGCAAACAGCGACGGCCGAGTCCCGCGGTACTGGAGGCGATCGGCCAAGTGCTCAAGCTGACCGACGACGAGCGCCGCCACCTTGCAGAGCTGAGCCGCGGCCGGCCGTCGACACCGGTCAGCGGCGCGCGGACGGGCAGGGCCTCGCGGACGGTACGGGAGGAGGTCCGCCGGATGCTGGAGATCGCGCACCCGTACCCCGCCTGTGTGCTGAGCCGGTCCAGTGACCTGCTGGCCGCCAACCGGGGTGCGCTGCGCCTCTTTCCCGGCATCGAGGACTGGCCCGAGCCGGAGCGCAACACCGCGCGCTACGCCTTCGTCCACCCCTGTGCCCGGGAGCTCTACGCCGACTGGGAGGACGTGGCCCGCGGCGTCGTGGCCCATCTGCGCGCCGCCGTGGTGGTGCACTCGAACGCGCCGGACATCCGCGACGTCGTGGACGAACTCTCCGCCCGCAGCACCGCCTTCGCTTCCCTCTGGCAGCGTTACGACGTCCGGGCGCGCACCAACGGGCGCAAGGTGTACCACCACCCGGAGGCGGGCCGGCTGACGCTGACGTACGAGGCGTACGACGTGGCCCGCAGCGAAGGCCAGCGGCTGATCGTCTACCAGGCGCCGCCGGGAACACCGGACCACGAGGCGCTGCTCCGCCTGTCGGCCTGAACGGCGGGGCGGGTTCCAGCCGTACGGTGGTGCTGCACCGGGCCCCAGGATCTTCGTTGGTGTCGGGTGCCAGACGGGTGTCAGAGCTGAGTGCCACCGCCGTCCACGGTTTCGCGGGAGAAGTTCCCGGGCCGGACTGCGGGCCATCGAGCGCAGTGCCGCCTTGCTGGCCACATACGCGCTGAGCACCGGCAGGCCCAGTACGTTGACGGCCCCGTAAGCACCGCCAACAGGGCGTCGACCGTGCCGAACTCGGCCTTCACCCGGCCCGTCGGCGCGTGGATGTCCGACAGCGACGCCGCGCCACTACGGACACCCGTGGGCTGGACGCCACCGAGCGCACCGCGCAGTTCGAATGCCGCCGCCGCGGGCGCTCCCTCCCTACACGTAATGCGTGGCGCGGGGTCAGTGCAGCCCCGGCCGCAGCGTGATCACGACTTTGCCGTGGACGTGCCGTCCGGCCTGCAGCGTCACGGCTTCGCGGATCTGCTCGACCGGGAAGGCGGCCGCGATCGGTACCGTGATCGCCCCGGCGAGAACCGCGTCGCCGATCCGCTCCATGGCGTCCGGGCTCGCGTCGAAACCGCCGGTCGCGCGGACGCCGCCGGGAGGGTTGGGGCCCGCGGCGATCGTGGAGATCCGCTCGGCCGGCACGCCGAGCGCGAGCGCGGTCTCGGCCGTTTCGATGCCGAACAGGTCGGTGGCCGCGGTCACGCCCTCCGGAGCCAGGGTTCGTACCCGGTCCGCCAGTCCAGGGCCGTAGGTCACCGGCTCGACACCGAACTGGCGCAGGAACGCGAACGTGCCCGGGCCTGCGGTCCCGATCACCTTGGCGCCGGCGAGCTTCGCGAGCTGTACGGCGAAGACACCCACGCCGCCCGCGGCGCCGCCGACCAGGACGGTGTCGCCGGCACGCAGGTCGATCGCGGCCAACGCGGCAGCGGCGGTCATCCCGGCCACCGGCAGTGTGGCCGCCACCTCGTCGCTGATGCCGTCCGGCGTGTGCCAGAGCGGCTCGGTCGCCCCGGTGGGCGTCTTGACCACCACGAAATCGGCAACGGCCCTGCCCAGCGCGCCACCATGGACACGGTCCCCCACGGCGAACCCCGCGGCACCGGCGCCGACCTCGTCGACGACCCCGGCGAAGTCGAACCCGAAGCCCGCCGGCACGTCGATGCCGAACCGGGCGGCGGCCTCGGGCTGCGAGGCGATGCCCCAGTCCATGGGATTCAGCCCGGCGGCCGCGACACGGACGCGGACCTCGCCCGGCCCGGCATGGGGCTCCGGAACCTCCCGCACCTCCAGCACCTCGGGACCACCGAACGACTCGTAGACCACTGCACGGCTCATGAGTACCCCTGAGAGACAGAGTGACGGGACTAAGTCCCATCACCGTACACCAGTGACGGCACCAGGTCCCGTAAGATGTCCGTATGGCCCGCTGGCAACCTCACGCACCCGAGCGACTCCTCGTCGCCGCCCTTGAACTGTTCGAGGAGCGGGGCTACGACAACACCACGGTCATCGAGATCACGGAGCGCGCGGGACTGACGAAGAGCACCTTCTTCCGGCACTTCCCGGACAAGCGGGAGGTGCTCTTCGGCGGGGGCACGATGTCCGAACTGCTCGTCGAAGCGTTCGACACGGCACCGGCCGAGGCCGGCCCCCTTGAAGCGGTGGCCCATGCCCTGGACGCGATCGGCCGGAAAGCCTTCACCCCCGATCGCCGGGAATTCAGCGCCCGGCGGTCGGCAGTGATCGCCGCCAACCCCGAACTGCGCGAACGCGAGGCACTGAAGGAACTCGGCCTCATCGCCTCGATGACCGACGCGCTCAAGCGCCGCGGCGTCCCCGACCTGACCGCACGCGTAGCCGCCGAACTGGGCGCGCTCGCCTGGAAGATCGCCTACGAGCGCTGGCGGGACGCCACCAACCGCGACGACTTCGCCGTACTCGCGCGGCAGACACTCACCGAGGTGCAGGCGGCCGGCGCCTTGTGCTGACGGCAGGCTCGCGGCCCAACCCCGCTCCCGCGCTGCCGGCCTCGGCCGTACCTGCCCCTCACCTGTCCCGCCCCAAGCCCCGGCGGATCGCGATCTCCACGGGCGAGTACGCGCCGTCGGCCCGCTCCAGTTCGTACGGCGCGGCCGGCATCAGCGGCGGCTGGGCCATGAAACGCGGCCGCCTCCCGTGGTGCGGCTGCGCCGCGTGCACCAGGAACGGGTGGCACAGGAAGACATCGCCCGGGGACCCGGTGGCCAGGGTGAGCGGCCGGTGGTCGGACGCCGCCACCAGATCGGGCGCCAGGGCCAGCCCGCTGGCCCCCTCCTCCCCGTACCCCTCCAGTACCTTCGGCACGTCGAGGTGTGAGCCGACCCGGATGCGGGTCGGGGCGTCCTCGTCACCGACCTCGCTGAACAGGAACAGCATCAGCAGCGCCCGGCCACGGGAGCGCAGATTGGTGAAGTACCAGCTCTCGCCCTCCGGCAGATAGCTCCCCTCGATGTGCCAGCCCGCGTCGTCCGGTTCCTCCTCGTGCGGGAAGCGCAGCGGGAAGGTCCCCAGCGAATAGCGCGGCTCCCAGCGCCCCGCGCCGACGAGCAGGTCGTACGCGTGGTGCAGGTCCGGGAGTTGGGCGCGGCGGCGAACGGCCCTTGTGCCAGGCCCGGCACCCAGTGCACGGGCTGCTTCCACGTCGTCGGGTCGTCCGGGTCGCAGCCCGTCTCCCGCCACAGCAGCCGCGCGCAGTCCGCGGCCACGCGCGGCGCGACGGCACCCTCCAGCTTCACGAAGCCGTCGCGCAGGAATCGGGATATCAAGGTCGTGTCATCCATGACTCCATCGTGCGGCGACGCCGGCCCCGGCCGCCCGACATTTTCCGCACCGTCTTTGTCGGGTGTTCACGAAGTCGACCCTGACATCCGGCCGCGGAAACGCTTCTCTTTCCTGTCGCCGGAAATCAGAGACAGGGGCACCTTCCAGCCGTTGTTTTCCCTGGCGCAGGTCGGTGACTTCGACGAAGCCCGTGCCGCGCCGGTAGCCGCACTTGTTCATGTGGAACGTGGTGCGCCACTGATCGAGGATGGCGTCGCCGTCGGGGCCCGCCAGCGAACGCGGGGGATACAGGTGACTGAACAGCCGCCATTGTCCGATCTCGGTACCGAGGCCCAGGTCCGACACGGTACGCACAGCGGTGTCCTCGTACTGCCCCTCCCCCATGTAGATGCCGTCCCACTCACGCGCCTCTTCGTCACGTTCCCGCCAGCACCGGAGCGCCGTCGCCGTATCCGCCGCGCAATTCCGGCCCGCTGCGCCGTGGAGCATTGCGGGCACCAGCGCCGGACTGTCGTCGTGGGTCACCCAGCGCAGGAGAGCCTGGTTGGCGGCATACGGTACGACGCGCACGGCTGTTCCAGTAGGCGGAAAGCGGCCATCTCCCAGGGTTCCTCGATCCGCAGAGTCCGCCAGGCGAAGCCGGGCCGGGTGTTGGTGAGGACGATGGAGTCGGTCAGGTCGCACTGGGTCAGCCGCCCTTGAGGGAACTCGTGACGTCAGGTCTCGATGGCTTTGTCCAAGCGCTCTGCTCGCGTGCTGGAGATGCCCTGGTGCGCCGCGTCGAAGACATACGCCATGTCGCGGAGTTCGGATTCCGAGAGGTCATGGATCACCGCGTAGTGAGCGGCGGGCCGCAGGTCGCCGAATCCGAGTTCCGGACGGTTGAAGTAGGGGCTGAAGCGTTCGATGGCTACGCGGGTGACTCCGTTGGGCGGAGCGAGATGGTGGATCGCCGGAAGCTGGTCGATGACCGAGTCGTAGTCCTCTTCGGTCTCGTCCGGGAAGCCGAAGAGGTAGTTCCACACGACACCGAGACTCACCGACTCCGCTGTCCCGCGGCATGCGGACGTTCTGGCAGCCGGTCACGCCTTTGTCCATCAGCTTCAGCACCCGCCCGCTGAGGCTTTCGGTGCCGGGCTGCACGTAGTGGATACCGGCGGCGACGAGGGAGGCGAGCTGTTCGCGGCGCATGTTGGACTGAGGTGCGGTTGTGTGCTGCCCAACGAATCTCCCCAGCCCGGCAGGCAACCGGCCGTCCGGTCACCGCTCGTGGCCACATCGCTTACGTGGAGATGGCGGACCTCGAAGAGCGCGGGGGTGGCGCTACGGGGCTCCAGGAACCCGGACCAGGGCGACCTGCGTTTCCCCCCGGCGGAATGGGCCGCCTCCCGAGAAGGCGTGCGCAACGGTGAGTTCGGCCGACCGTCGTCGTGGAACTACTTCAGCGACGGCCGTCGAGATCATGGTGTGGGCCACCAGTTACCGGTGGCCCACACCACGGTCGGCTGATCAAGCGTGATCAGCCGACCTTCCACAGGACGCCTTCGCCCTGTCCGCCGCCGGACTTGTAGATGACCAGCTTTCCGTCATCCTCCAGGCGCAGGAACGCCTCGGGGTTCTTTGAAGTCTTGGTGGACCAGAGGTCACCGCCCTTGCCCTGCCCACCGCCGGCCTTGTAGACGACGAGGTTGCCGTCATCCTGCATACGGGCGTAGTTGCCCACCCCGGACGTGCCGCTGGCCCACAGGAGGGTGCCGTCACCACGTCGGTACAGGGCCAGGTTGCCGTCGTACCGCATGATCAGCAGCCCCGCCTTGGACGAGGTCCACTGTCCCGCCTGCAGTTCCTGACCACCGGCGAGCGTGGTCGGACGGCCCCAGGTGGCCGAGTTCCACAGCGACCCGCCCTTGCCCGGGCCGCCGTCCTTCTTGTAGACGACGAGATTGCCGTCGTCCTGGAGGTGGAGGAACGCTCCGGGGTTCTTGGAGGTCTTGGTGGACCAGAGGTCACCACCCTTACCCTGGCCGCCGCCGGCCTTGTAGACGACGAGGTTGCCGTCATCCTGCATACGGGCGTAGTTGCCCACCCCGGACGTGCCACTGGCCCACACGGTGACGCCGCTCTCACGGTGCTGGAGAACCAGGTTGCCGTCCCGCTGCATCAGCAGCGTGGTGTTCTTGTTCTCGATCCACTGGCCCGGACGCAGCTCCAGCCCCGAGGTGAAGGTGACGGGACGGCCGAAGGTGTCACTGCTCCACAGTGAACCGCCCTTGCCCTGTCCGCCGTCCTTCTTGTAGACGACCATGTTGCCGTCGTCCTGGAGCTGAAGGTAGGAGCCCGGGGAGCGGAAGGTGTCGGAGGCCCAGAGATTGCCGCCCTTGCCCTGTCCACCGGTCTTCTTGTAGACGACGAGGTTGCCGTCGCTCTGCATCTGCAGGTAGGCGCCGGGATTGCCGAAGGTCTGGGTGGCCCACAGGACCTGGCCGCCCGCCTTGTGGTACATGGCCAGGTTGCCGTCCTTCTGCATCCGCAGTTCGACGCGGGCGCCCTCCAGCTTCTCACCGGGGTTCAGCCGCTGGCCCGGCATGAGCAGGGAGCTCTTGAAGTGGTCGCGCAGCCAGGAGTTCAGCCCGTCGACACGGATGGCCGTGGCCTGCCCCGGTCCGGTGGCCTCCGACCCGAAGCACCCCGCGCCGTTCGAGCCGGCGGCGAGCGCCACCAGTTCGGAGCCGTTCTCGTCCTCGCGGACCACGGGGCCTCCGGCATCGCCCTGACAGATGCCGCCGGCGGTCCCCGCGGGCGTCAGGGTGAGGAGGTCGTCCCCGACCTTGTCAGCGGTGAGGGTGGTCGTGTGCAGCCGCTCGGGGGCCCATTCGTCCTTGGTCCGGCCGAAGCCCGCCGCCGCCAGTGTCTTCCCCTCAGCGGCAGGAGTGTCGGCCACGGCGATCGAATCGACTCCTACGGCGGGGCGATCCAGGCGGGCCAGGACCACACCGCGGCTGGGGTGCGGCACCAGTTCGCCGACCTCGCTGACCGTGCCGTGCGAACTGTTCAGGTCGGTACGGCCGACGGTCACCGTGGTCTTCAGCCGGGGCTTGCCCGCGGCGGGTGCCTCGCCGGGCTTCTCGGCGAAGCAGGCGCCGGCGGTGAGAACCCACTGCGGGTCGACCAGCACCCCTGTGCAGCCGCGCACGTGGTCACCAATCATGATCTGAGCGGTGTAGGAGTACGTGCCCTCCTTGGCAACTTCGCCGACAACGGCGTGCGCGGGTACGGCACTCACCGCGCTCAGCGCGGCACATGAGGTGAGCAGCGCGGCCGCTGCGCGTGGGCGTATTCGAGACAAGGCGATGCGATCCGTTCTCTGCTGTTCAGCAGGGTGCAAAGAGAAGTGCCCGAGCGTAGGAAACTCACCGGTGAGCGGAACTCGGGCAGAACTGATGAGCTTATCCGATGGTGCGCCGCCGTCGGCACCGGAGCAGCAGTGTTCCGGCCCACTCCGGTGCCGGGCGATGAGTGCACCACACGTCGATTCCGAGGACCCTCACACCGGCGGGCGACGGTAGTCCGCTGGGGAGCGGTCCACTTGGAGGTGGATATCTCGATGAGGGCGTGCGGACGACGCTCCGGGTCGGAAGTTTCTCCGGCCGCCCCCGCCTCATTCTTGCCCAAGGCGATGTTCTGTTTGCGGCCATCGGTGGTCAGCGTCATATTGGCCTGGTGATCGGCGCCTGCCTTCACTCCATACACCTTGGGGATCGATCGACAGGCTCAGGTATCCAGTTTCGCCGGTGACGCCGAAGCAGCGGGCCTGCCCGATGATGCGTAATCAGATGATCGCCAAGCGGCCGTCGTTGTTGCAGTGGACGAGCATGACATGTCCGTCGCCGCGCTAGAGGTCGATGCCGAGTTCCTTCTTGGTCTTGTCGGCATTCGGGTAATCGAAGTTCTCGACGGCGGGCCGGGCTAAGGATCTCGGCGGCCCGCGCGATGTGCTGCTGCGGAGTACATGCGGACGTGCGCCGATGGGGCAGCACGCGAGGGGGCGGGCCCGACTCGTGTCGATGTCGGGGGCCGGGATGTCAGATGGCGGAGGACATGAGAACGAGCGTGGTCACGAAGGCGAGGAGAAAGATGGCGGTTTGCTTGCCCGACAAGTTCTCCATCGGCTTTCCCGAGCGCTTCAGGGCGAGTTGACGGTTGATGTACTTGGCGAAGAGCAGTCGGAGAATCACCAAGCTGATCATGGTAGTGGTGTAGAGCAACAGCGGCAGTGTGTCCATGTAACCGTGCGCCGCCGAATTCACGCCGATCGCGATCGCTCCGGCCAGCGGGAGCGATGCCGCGATGAGTTTGTCTCTCGCGGTGGTGGCCATAAACTACGCCGCCACCGCGAGGGCGAATCCGGACACGATGGCGGCCACCCACCATTGGGTTTCTGACGGCGTGGATGTCAGCATGGCACTTTTTCTTTCCTTCACCGAGATGACAGGCGGCCGCGAGCGAGACGAGTGGGCCTCGCCTCACTGGCGTGGTGCCACCTCAGGCGGCTACCAGGTGAGCCGGCCGACCACCGTGGTCGTGACGTCATGGGCGACGTTGGCCATCTTCTCGCCAACCCGTTCGACCGCGAGCCCGAATGCCGGACGGAATGCGGAACTGTCCGGCCCATCCGTTGCGGCACCGCCAGCGATCGTGCACCAGTGCCCGGTGTCCCTGAGCCCAGTCCTTGGCGCTCTTCCCGTCCTCGGTCCAGAGACCGCGTTCCACGTACCGGCCAGGGCTTGTCGTTGTCGGAAGTCCGGGAGGCGTTGGTCCCGTTCGGTGGCGCTCTCTCGCCTCCTTGGCCGAATCGGTGGCACTCCGGGCACAGGAGTCCGCCTTGTTCGCTCACCGGTCTCTGGCCTCTCGTGGAAGCCGCCCCCTGCAGACGCGGAGCGTAGAGCAACGCCCTGAAGCCCCGTCAGGAAAGTCGGCATCGAGTCGGCATCAGTACGACCAGAGTGGCCAGAACTGATCGACCCCGCCCATCCGCCTCGACTCACCCCACCCCCCGTGGCCTGCAAAGACGCAGGTCACAGAGGGTGCGACCGCTATCCCGCCGCCCGGGTCGGACGATCCCCCGCGTCGCCCGACCCGGGCGGCCGATCCGGTGTCCTGGCCGCGTCGGGGCGGACATCCGGAGGTCTGCTGAGTATATTGGCTCTCAGCCAGTCAACGCAGGAGTTAACAGAATGTCCCCCCGCAGCCCCTCGGTCAATGAAGAGTTGCGGCGGCGTTCCCGGGAGCGTTTGTTGCAGGCGACCGTCGAGCTGGTGGACGAGCGCGGGTACGAGGCGACGACGCTCGGGGACATCGCCTGCCGTGCCGGGTCGGCGCGTGGGCTGATCTCGTACTACTTCCCGGGCAAACGGCAGTTGCTGCAGTCGGCCGTGCACCGGCTGATGCACCACTCGTTGCAGGCGGCGCTCGACCGTGAGCCGTTGCCGACGGGTGAGGACGCGGGCCGGGAGCGGCTGGCGCGGGCGATCGACGCGATTCTGGGGCTGGCGCAGGAGCGGCCGCTGCTGATGCGTACACACATGGCCGGGATTCTGACGGCGGAAGGTTTCATCCAGTGCCCCGAACAGCAGCGGCTGGCGTTTCTGCTGCGTGACACGGTGGAGCGGTACGGCACCGAGGACGCGGACACGGACTACCGGCTGTTGCGGGCGTTGTTGATGGGGTCGGTGGTGGCGGTGTTGTTGCCAGGAGCCCCGATGCCTGCCGCGCGGCTTCGGGCGGAGCTGTTCCAGCGGTACGGCTTGGACTGGGAGCTGGGGACTCCGCCCAGCGAGGGACCGGAGCCGCCGCTGGAGGGGCCGCCTCCGTTGCAGGACCCGCCGCCGGCGCTGGACCCGCCACCGGCGCTGGATCCGCAGGGACCGCCGTCGGTGCAGGGACCGCCACCGGTGCAGGAGTCGCCTGTGCGCGAGGCGCCGGTGCCGGAGTCGTCGCCGGTGCTGGGGCGGGAAGGTGCCGCTGCCGAGGGGTAGGGGCGGGGCTCCAGGGTGCTGCGAGAATCGCTCGATCGGGTGAATGGCGATTTGGGCGCGTGGTTCACTCCGGCGGGTTACGGGCTGCCGTCGCCGTACCGTCGGCCAACCCCGGCGGCACACCTCCCGCGCGCCCCCCACCGGTGCGACTCTGGAAGTACTCCGCGGGAAGGGGCCTTCCGTGCTTCGTGTCGCAGTGATCGGTTCGGGACCCAGTGGCGTCTACACCGCTCAGGCGCTGGTCGGGCAGGAGGCCGTACCGGATGTCGAGGTGTATGTGCTCGACCGGCTGCCGTGCCCGTACGGGCTGGTCCGCTACGGGGTCGCGCCCGACCACGAGAAGATCAAATCGCTGCAGCACAACCTCCGTACGGTGCTGGAGCACCCCCGTGTGCACTTCCTCGGCAATGTCGACGTGGGGGCCGACGGTCTCAAGCCGCAGGAGCTGCGGCGCATGTTCCACGCAGTGGTGTACTGCGTGGGGGCCGCCACCGACCGCCGCCTGGGTGTCCCGGGTGAGGAGCTGCCGGGCAGCCACTCCGCCACCGCCTTCGTCTCCTGGTACAGCGCGCACCCGGACGCCGCGGACGGCCGGTTCCCGCTGACCGCGCGGTCGGCGGTGGTGATCGGCGTCGGCAATGTCGCGGTGGACGTGGCACGGATCCTCGCCCGCGGGGCCGACGAGCTGGCGCGTACGGACGTGCCGCAGGCGGCGCTCGGCGCGTTCGCGGAGAGCCGGGTGGAGGACGTGTGGATGGTGGGGCGGCGGGGGCCGTCGCAGGCCAAGTTCACCACCAAGGAACTACGCGAACTGGGTGCGCTGCCGGACGCCGACGTGCTCGTGGAGCCTGGGGAACTGGCGCTGGATCCGGCGTACGGCGACCCTTCCGGGCTGCCCGCGGTGAACCGCCGCAATGTGGAGGTGCTGCGCGGCTGGGCCGAGGGGAAGAAAGAAAAAGCGGTCGGAAGGCGGCGGGTTCGGTTGCGGTTCTTTCTGCGGCCGGTCGAGGTGGTCGGTGACGCGGAGTCGGGGGTACGGGGGGTGCGGTTCGAGCGGACGGTTCCGGACGGGCTGGGCGGTGTCACGGGGACCGGGCAGTACGAGGAGATCGCGGCGCAGTTGGTCCTGCGCTCGGTCGGGTACAAGGGGACGCCGCAGCCCGGGCTGCCGTTCGACGCGGCCACCGGGACCGTGCCGCACGTGGAGGGCCGGGTGCTGCGGGAGGGCGTGCCGTGTCCCGGCGAGTACGTGGCCGGGTGGATCAAGCGGGGGCCGACCGGGGTGATCGGCACGAACCGGCCATGTGCGAAGCAGACGGCGGCGGCGCTGCTGGCGGACGCGGACGAGCTGGCGCGCGAGCCGCTGCCGGACGATCCGGTGACCGCGTTGCTGCGTAGGGGGCAGCGGCCGGTCCGCTGGCCGGGCTGGCTGGGCATCGAGGCGGCGGAAGCAGCGCTCGGCCGGGGGCTGGGACGGACCACCGTGAAGATCGCCGACTGGCCCGGGCTGCTGGCGGCAGCCGGCCGGGGAGAGGGAGACAGGGGTGGGGACGGGGGTGGAGGTGGGGACGGGGGATGAAAGTGCGGGTGCGGGCCCTGGTGGGGGCGCTGAGCCGGGGCGTGGGGAGAGGCCCGCGCGCCGGGGTGCCGCTAGGCCCTGTCGGCCCCGGCGTCGAGGCGTTCGTCCTGGAGTTCCGCCGCCTTCAGGACGCGTTCGATCAGGCCGGGGAAGAGTTCGTCCAGGTCGGCGCGGCGCAGCACGTTCATCTTGGCGGTGCCTCGGTAGATCTGGCTGATGACGCCGTGCTCGCGCAGTACGCGGTAGTGGTGCGTACAGGTGGACTTGCTGACGGGCAGCTCGATGACCGTGCAGGACAGTTCGCCCTCGGCGGCGGCCAGGCGGCGTACGATCCGCAGCCGCATCGGGTCGGCGAGCGCGTGCAGTACGTCTTCGAGGCGGATCGCCGAACGGTCCGGGTGGTCCAGGACGCGGGCACCGGTCCGGTCGGCGGATGTCGTCGTGGTGGTCGTCATGGCGGCTCCTGGAAGTCGGCTCCGGGCGGTCGGTTCCTGCCGGGGATCACCATTATACGAGGAACGTCGTATTTTGACATCCTCGCAGGACGCGTGGGGTGGACGGCCGGGAGGTGACCGGCCGGTCCCGCCGGTGCGGGGCGGGCTGACGTGGGCTCAGCCGCCGGTGGCCGACATGCATGCGGCCCGTTGGGGCACCCGTGGCGAAAGAGTGAACCGCCGGAGTCCGGCGGGCCGCGCGAGTCCCGCCGGGGACGAGTGAGGTACCTGTGAGGTACGCGTGGGCCACGAGTGGCGTACGCGTGGAACGACGGCTGACCACGATCGCCGGACCGCGACCCGGTCGCCGGTTCGCGCCGGAGGGGCGATGACGAACAGGACCGGCTCGTGACCCGTACATGGCGGCCCCTGGCGCGCCGGGAGCGAGGACTGCCGCGACGGGGAGATGACGTGCCGCGCCGGGAGCGGGGGCTGCCGCCCCGGGGGGTGGGTCTGCCGCGCCGGGAGCACGGGCTGCCGCGCCGCGGGCG
The DNA here is from genome assembly GCF_003865135.1 of Streptomyces chrestomyceticus JCM 4735. Classification (NCBI taxonomy): domain Bacteria; kingdom Bacillati; phylum Actinomycetota; class Actinomycetes; order Kitasatosporales; family Streptomycetaceae; genus Streptomyces; species Streptomyces chrestomyceticus. Next base: position 905,003 of record NZ_BHZC01000001.1, read on the forward strand.
GGACCTTGCCGATACGAAGCGGCGTCTTCCCCGCGCCGGGCGGCGGCCGCCTTCGCCGGAGCGGGGTCGCTCGGGACCGGGGCGGCGTCCGGCGGGCACCGGGCGGACGGCCGACGGGGCGCCGGAGCGCGCGCCCGGTCTGCCGGCGCGCACCGGCCGGGCCCTCCTGGCGCAGTGGCACCGGGTCGCCGGGCCGACCTGGTCGGCGCTGTGCCGTCGCCGGCTGGCCGCGGTACCGCTCACGGCGGCCTCCGTGGTCCTCGTGATCGTCTTTCACGCCCTCGCGCTGACGGACGCCGGAGAACGGCTGGTCTGGGCGGTCGGCGGGGTGCGGGCGGACGTCCCGGTGGGGCTCGTGCTGCTGCGACTGCCGCTGTCGCTGTTCGCGCCCGCGCCGGGGCTCCCCTGGTGGGGAGCGCTCCTGCAAGTGGCCGTGATCTTCGGGATGGCCGAGTGCGTCCTCGGGACAGTGCGCACCCTGACCGTGTCCCTGGTCGTCACGGCCGCGGCGACGTTCTTCGCGCGCTTCCTGCTCACCCTCGGCCCGGGCCATGTCCTGGCGATCCCGCCGGCCGAGGCGATGCTGGCCGACACCGGCCCGTCCGCGGCCGTACTCGGGCTGCTGATCTGCACCGGATGGGCCTGCCGGGCTCCCGTACTGAGCATGGGTACGGTGGTGACCTTCTCGCTGGAGTGCGTGCTGACCACCACCCTCTCCAGCCGCGCCCACCTGGGCGGCATCGCGGCCGCCCTGCTGTGCGCCGCGGTGGCCTGCCGGCCTCCGGCCCGCGCCGCTCCCCTGCCTCCCGCGCCCGTCACCGCCGGGCAGGACGCGCTGGGGTGAGTCCGGCCCGTACACGCGGCAGAGGTCAGAGGATCGGCGTGGCGCGCGTTCACGGGCCTGCCAGCCAGTCGGTGTACCAGGCGCGGAACCCGGGGCTCACCGGTACGAAGCCGCCCCAGTCCGGGTCGATCTGCCAGACCTGACCCGCATAGGGGCCATTCAGGACCAGCCGGTCGAAGCTGCCGCAGCCCTGTTCGGCCAGCATGAGAGTGCCCCGGGTCAGCGCATCGACCGGTGTCCCGAGCCGGCCGGGCAAGGGTTCGGTGAGCGGAAACGGTGCGGCGAGCCGGCCCGGCAGCCGGTCTTCCGCCCACGCGTCGTCGACGGCCCACTCCTCGACGGCCTCCGGGCGGGGGACGGTCAACGGCATCAGGCCGTGGCCGGGCCCGGCCGGGCCGTCGCCCACCACCGCGACGAAGGACCGGTACTCCCCCGGCAGCGCGATGCCGTGGGTTTTCTCGAACACCCGGATCTCCGCCTCCGGGAGCGGTGGCGCCAGCGCGTAACGATGCGTGCTCGCCCCGAAGCGCTTCCGGTCCGGGTCCCGTGCGGCCATCTCCCCTAGCCGAGCGCGGACGCCGTCCTCGTGCCGGTTCCCCATCCGGCGACCGTAGCGAAGGGAGACGAAAAGGGAGCTAGACTCGAACGCGTGAGCGAATTGCCCCCTGACCTGCCACGCCTCCGCACCCTGGAGACCTGGCTGCGCCTGCAGCTCGCCGCCGTACGGGCCCGTATCCAGCACCTCGAACAGGCGGAGCGCGACCGCCCCGTACCGGTCCGGCCGCCCCGGCCCGACTGGCTGCTGGAGACCGAGCGGCTCGGGGGCCGCGACGGGCGGCCGGTCCGCGTCCATGCCGGCGGGTGCGGCCAGGCTCGCGGCCGGGCCATCAGCCGCGAGCAGGCGGTCGATGCTCTCGGGCAGGGCGTCGAGGCGTGTTACGGCTGTCGTCCGGACACCGAGCTGGGCATTCTCGGCTGAGGAGGAGCGAGAAGAGGCCGAGGCGGCGGGCGGCGCCGTCCGCTCGTCACCGCCTGCGGCGTGCCCGCAGGGTGGCGATCAGGGGCACGGCCGGCTGGATGAGTATGCCGACCCGGTGAGGCACTTCCTCCGGCGTGACGTCCAGGTGGAAGCGCTGCGCCAGCGTGGCCAGCAGCAGTGCCACCTCCACCAGCGCGAACCGGGCGCCGATACAGCCGCGCGGACCGCCGCCGAAGGGGAACCAGGCGTGGTCGGGGACGACGTCGGGGGCGTCGGCGTCCCAGCGTTCGGGGCGGAAGACGGTCGGTGCGGGGAACCAGCGCGGGTCGCGGTGGACCGTCCACTGGCTGCACCACACCGCCGTACCGGCCGGGACGGCGGTGCCGCCCAGCACGGCGCCCTCCCGGGCCACGGCGGGAATCACCCAGGACGGCGGATAGATCCGCAGGCCCTCCTTGACGATCTGCCGGGTCCAGGTGAGCCGGTCGTAGTCGTCGACGGTGGGCGGGCGCCCGTCGAGCACCCGGTCCAGTTCGTCGTCCAGTTGGGCCCGCGCTTCCGGAGACCGCGACAGCAGGTACCAGATCCAGGTCAGCGCGGTGGAGGTGGTCTCGTGGCCGGCCGCCCAGAGTGTCACCGCTTCGTCGCGGACCTCCTGGGCGGTGAGCGGGCGGCCTTCCTCGTCCCGGGCTTCGAGGAGCCGGTCCAGCAGGTCGCCGCCGCCCTCGCCGTCGGCGGCCGGTCCGTTCTGCCGCGCGCTGATCAGCCGGTGCACCTCGCCGTCGATGACGGCGAGGGCGCGGAGCAGGCGCCTCCGGGAGGGCGTACGCACCCGGTTCGGCAGGAAGAGTCCGACACCGCGCAGTTCGCGGGCCATCTCCTGCTCGGCCACCGCCATCGCCGCGCCGAGCGCCCGGGCACGGTCGCCGAGGTCGTTGCCGAACAGCGTACGGATGACGACGCGCTGGCCGAGGACCACCATCTCCCGCTGTACGTCGACGTGTCCGCCTTCCTGCCACCGGTCGGCCGCCGCGAGAGCGCTGTCGACCATGGTCCGGGCGTGGTGGCGCACCTGCCGCGGGCGGACGGCCGGCTGGACCAGACCGCGCTTGCGGCGCCAGTCGGTGCCCGTACTGCGTATGACGCTCTTGCCGGTGATCCGCTGGAACGACCAGCCGACCTCCAGGAGGCCGTAGGCGTGCTCCCGGGCGGCGAGGAACTCGGCGATGTGCTGCGGATGGGAGAGGAACAGGCTGCGCCACGGGCCCAGGGACCACGTCACGGCGTCCCCGTACTCGTCCCGCAGCCGGGTCATGAAGGCGAGCGGGTCCTTGCCGAAGGCGGGCAGGTTCCCGGCCCACGGCAGGCCGCGCGGGCCGGGGACGGGGCGGAGCGGGACGGTCTGCACGGGCACGGCTCCTCCAGACGGGGTGCGGTGGTGGGCCCTGGCGGCTGCTCGCCGCCGGGGCCGCCGGTGTCCGGTCTCACTGCCGGAGGTCCCAGATCGCGGCCTGCTGCCGCTTGACCTCGTCGATACGGTCCGCCGGGAGGAAATTGCGGAAGAGTCCGGAGTCCTCCTCGGCGACCCGCACGAAGAGTTCGACGATCTCCTCGGGGTCCTTCTGGCTCTCCCCGGTCATCCTGCCGTAATCGTCGGCGAGGTGGACCTCGACGCCGAGATCCGTGGTGAAGTGCTCGGCGCTGAAGGATCGCTCGCGGTCGAACCAGACGCGCAGCGCGTCACCCATCCGGTCGTTGAAGCCGGTCTGGTACGGGCCCGGGTTGATGGTGCACACCTGGACACCCAGTGGTTTGAGTTCGTCGTGCATCGCCTGGGCGATCGACTCGATGGCGTACTTGGACGCACAGTACGGACCGAGATACGGATTGGTCGTCAGACCGGCGATGGACGACAGCCAGACGATGCGGCCGCTGCCGCGTGCCACCATCTGCCGGGCGAATCCCTGGGCCAGCGCGAGGTGGCCGAACACATTCACCTCGAAGACCCGCCGGAACAGTTCCAGCGGAATCTCGGAGAGCGGGCCCATTTCGCCGACGGCGGCGTTGTTGAACAGCACGTCCACGTCCCAGGTGTGCGCCTGGCGGCGATGGAGTGCGCTGGTGACGTCCAGGTTCTCCACCTGGAGGGTGATGCCGCGCCGGTCCGCTTCCCGGATCAGCTCCGTCATCTGCGGGCGGTTCTCGGCCGCCGCGATGACGTGATGTCCGCGTTCGGCGAGGCGCAGGGCGGCGGCCCGGCCGAAGCCGGAGCCCGCGCCGGTGACGAGAATGCGTTTGCCGGCTGTCACGGCAGCTCCTTTCCGCGGGCGGCGACCGGCTTTCGCGGCGGTAATCTCACCCGTTCGACGACATGCGCAGACAGTAACCGAATGACTACCCTTTGCATATGAACCGAGGGGGCTGCCGGGACCACCGGTCCGCGGGACGGACCGGCGCCCTGGTGCTGATCGCCGTACTGATCGCCCTGTGCGGCGCGGCGCCCGCGGCTCTCGAACCGGGGGCCGGGCCTGCCGAGGCCGCCGCCATGTCGGCCGAACCGGCGGCCGACGACAGCTTCCCGCAGGTTGCCGCGTTCCGGGTGCCCCGGGCCGGACGGACCGGCCGCTCCCCCGAGGCGCGCGCCCTAGTACCGTCCCTGCCGTGTCACACCGGACGTCTCGCCCGGCTTCTCGCCCACTGGACCGATCTGCGGTCGGACGTACGCGACGCCGCCGGTGACCGCGCGCACCACACCGTCCTGCGCTGCTGACCGGGACCGCGCTCCCCGTGCGCGCACGGAGCGCTCCCGCACCAGCACAGCAGCGATCAGCAGGAGAGGTGCGTCCATCATGCCCATCGACCCCCAGCGCGCGCTGGAAGGCTATCTGCGTGCCCTGAGCTACGACCCGCACGAAGCCGAGTCGAAGTCCGCGCCGAAGTCTGGAGCGAAGTCCGGGGCGGAGGCCGAGCCGACATCCGGGGTGGAGTCCGAGCCGAGCCGGCACTCCACCGACCCGGCCCCCGCCTCCGCGTCCGAGCCCCGGCCCACCTCCGAGTCCGCCCCGCGCAAGGCGCCCGTCCCCGCTCCCGCGACGGAGCCGGCGCCCGCGGCCGGGCCCGGTCTTCTGTGGCGGCTGCTGTCCCTGCGCCGCGCCTCGGCGACCGCCGAAAAGCCGCGCCGGGCCTGAGCCGCAGCCCACCGGCCGCCCCTCCCGCCGGACTTCTCCCGGCGTAGGGGGCGGCCGGTACGCCCTTCCGGGTGGCGGCGGCCGCTCCCGCACCGTGGGCACCGGCGATCCGGCCGCCGCCGGTGCCAGGCTGTCGGGTGACCGGACGGCGGCCGCGCGCCGGCCCGGTGTGCGCGTGCCGCGCGGTATGGGTCGGCGTGCCCGCGTCGGTCTCCGGCGTGGGCCGGGCGGAGGTTCATGGTCATCGAGGTCGGGCAGGAAGCGCGTACGGAGGGCGGCGCGGCGTTCCGCGACGACGCGGCGCCCCGGAACACGGTGGGCCACGCGGTGCGCCGCTGGCTGACCACCACCGATCACAAGGTGATCGGAAACCTCTACCTCGTGACCGCCTTCGGCTTCTTTCTGCTGGCGGGCACGCTGGCGATGGTGATACGCGCCGAACTGGCCCGGCCCGGGCTGCAGATCGTCAGCAACGAGCAGTACAACCAGCTCTTCACCATCCACGGCACGATCATGATGCTGCTGTTCGCGACGCCCATGTTCGCCGGGTTCGCGAACGCGGTGATGCCGCTCCAGATCGGCGCCCCCGACGTGGCCTTCCCGCGTCTGAACGCCCTGACGTACTGGCTGTTCCTCTTCGGCGGCCTGACGGTGGTCTCGGGATTCCTCACGCCGGGGGGCGCCGCGTCGTTCGGGTGGTTCGCCTACGCGCCGCTCAACGGCGCCGTCCGCAGTCCGGGCGCGGGCGGTGATCTGTGGACCATGGGCCTGGTGGTGTCGGGGCTCAGCACCACGCTGGGCGCGGTGAACTTCATCGCCACCATCATGTGCCTGCGCGCTCCGGGAATGACCATGTTCCGGATGCCGATCTTCACCTGGAACGTGCTGTTCACCTCGATCCTGGCGCTGCTGGCCTTCCCCGTGCTGACCGCCGCGCTGCTCGCCCTGGAGGCGGACCGGAAGTTCGGCGCGCACCTCTACGACCCCGCCTTCGGCGGCGCGGTCCTGTGGCAGCACCTGTTCTGGTTCTTCGGGCATCCGGAGGTCTACATCGTCGCCCTGCCGTTCTTCGGCGTGATCACGGAGATCGTCCCGGTCTTCAGCCGTAAACCGGTGTTCGGGTACATCGGCATGGTGGGCGCGACCATCGCCATCACCATGCTCTCGGCGACCGTGTGGGCGCACCACATGTTCGCCACCGGTGCGGTATTGCTGCCGTTCTTCTCCCTGCTGTCCTTTCTGATCGCGGCGCCGACCGGGGTGAAGTTCTTCAACTGGATCGGCACCATGTGGCGGGGCAGCGTCTCGTTCGAGACGCCGATGCTGTGGGCGGGCGGTTTCCTGGTCACCTTTCTGCTCGGCGGGCTGAGCGGTGTGCTGATCGCGTCACCGCCGCTGGACTTCCACGTCACCGACTCGTACTTCATCGTGGCGCACCTGCATTACGTACTGTTCGGGACGGTGGTCTTCGCGATGTTCGGCGGCTTCTACTTCTGGTGGCCGAAGCTGACCGGCCGGATGCTCGACGAGCGGCTGGGGAGGATTCACTTCTGGTCGCTGTTCACCGGTTTCCAACTGACGTTCCTGGTGCAGCACTGGCTGGGTTCGAGCGGAATGCCCCGGCGTTACGCCGACTATCTGGCCGCCGACGGATTCACCGTACTGAATTCGGTCTCCTCGGCCGGTGCGTTCCTGCTGGGGATCTCCACGCTGCCGTTCCTGTACAACGTGTGGCGTACGGCGCGGTGCGCGCCGAAGGTGCTGGTGGACGATCCGTGGGGGTGGGGCAGGTCTCTGGAGTGGGCGACGTCCTGCCCGCCGCCCCGGCACAACTTCCACGCGCTGCCCCGGGTGCGGTCCGACTCCCCCGCCTTCGACCTGCACCATCCCGAGGTGCTGCGGCTGCCCGCCCCGCAGCGCGGCGAGGACGAACCGACGCCCGACCCGCACCGGGAGCGGCACCCGTGAAGGCCGAGGCGTCGCTGTTCGCCGGTGTGGCGGGGTTCTTCTTCGTGGCTGGGCTCGGGTACGCGCTGTGGTCGCGGGAACCCGCCGGTACGGCGGCGCTGGCCGTCTCGTGTCTGATGGCGCTGGTCGTGTGCGGGTTCTGCACGCTCAACCACCGCAAGCGCGGGCCGCGGCCGGAGGACCGCAAGGAGGCGGAAGTACGTGAGCGGACCGGCGGGCTCGGGTTCTTCCCGCCGCGCAGCGGCTACCCGCCGCTGACCGGTCTGGCGGTGGCGCTGACCGCGCTGGGGGTCGTCTTCGGCCTGTGGCTGTTCGTCATCGGGGTGGGTCTGCTGGTGGCGGGGGTGGTCGGCATGGTGATGGAGTTCGCCGGGCGGTCGTGAGGCATCGCGTACCGGGAGCCTGTCAGTCACCGTCCGAGCTGCGCCCCGGCGGGGCCGTCCGCTCGGCGATGCGGGCCCGCTGTTCGGGGGTGACCGGCAGTTCGACCCGGTCGCGGTGGTACCAGTTGCTCAGCGCCAGCCGAATCCGTTCCCGGCGCGCGGGACGGGCCGTGTCCTCGGGCGGCGGGAGCGGTGCGGGGAGGTCGCGTACGAGCAGCCGGTACCGGCGGTCGGCGGACAGGCGGCGGCGCCCCTCGCCGAGCCCGCCGCACACGTCCTGCGTCACCTCGCCCGTCTCCTCCCCTTCCGTCAGCGCGTCACGGTCCTCGCTCTGCAGGGCGAGGCAGATCCGCCGGGTGAGCCAGAAGGCGAGGACCGGGGCGACCACGAGGGCGATACGGAAGAACCAGGTCAGGGCGTTCACCGAGACGCGGAAGCCGAAGGCGGTCACGTCGTTGCCGCCGGCGGCGAGGAGCACGGCGTAGCAGGCGAGGCCGGCGACGCCGAGGCCCGTGCGGGTGGGCCGATTCCGCGGCCGGTCGCACAGGTGGTGTTCCCGGCCGTCCCGGGTGAGCCAGGCTTCGCAGAACGGGTAGAGGTACAGGACGAGGAAGAGCAGGCCGGGCAGGATCACTGCCGGGACCAGGACGTTCCACAGGACCGTGTGGCCTCCGATGTCGCTCTCCCAGGGCGGCATGAGCCGCAGCGCGCCCTCCAGGAAGCCGACGTACCAGTCGGGCTGCGCGTCGGTGGCGACCTGGTCCGCGCGGTACGGCCCGTACTCCCATACGGGGTTGATCTGGGCCAGTGCCCCGAGGAGCGTCAGCACGCCCGCCGTCATGAAGAACAGGCCCGCGGACTTCGCGGTGAAGTGCGGGTACATCGGGCGGCCGACGACGTTGCGGTTGGTCCGGCCGCGCTCGCTCCACTGGGTGTGCTTGAGGTGGACGACCAGGATCAGGTGTGCCGTGATCAGCGCGATCAGAATGCCCGGGACGAGCAGGATGTGCAGCCCGTACAGCCGGTTGACGAGGTCCGTGCCCGGGAACGGGCCGCCCCACAGGAAGAAGCTCAGATACGTGCCGACGAGCGGGATCGACAGCACGATGGTGTGCGCGGTGCGCAGGCCGGTGCCGGACAGCGAGTCGTCGGGCAGCGAGTAGCCGGCGAAGCCCTCCAGCATCGCCAGCATGAACAGCGTCACGCCGATGATCCAGTTGACTTCCCTGGGCCTGCGGAAGGCGCCGGTGAAGAAGACGCGGAGCAGGTGGACGCCGATGGCGGCGACGAAGACCAGCGCGGCCCAGTGGTGGATCTGCCGGATCAGCAGTCCGCCCCGTACGTCGAAGCTGATGCGCAGCGTGGAGGAGTACGCCTGCGACATGGGCAGGCCGGACAGCGGGGTGTGCCGGCCGTGGTAGACGGTCTGCGCGGTCACCGGGTCGAAGAACAGGGTCAGGTACGTACCGGTGAGGACGAGGACGAGGAAGCCGTAGAGCGCGAGTTCGCCGAGCAGGAAGGACCAGTGGTCGGGGAACGCCTTGCGCAGCAGCGCCTTGGCGCCTTCGGCCAGCGGCAGGCGGCGGTCGAGCGCCTCGAAGGCGGTGCGTGCCGGTTCGGCGATGCGGTTGCGGAGCGGTGCGGGTGGCTTCCGCCGGGGGAAGACCATGGGGCGCGGCCTCAGCCGTTGCCGAACGAGCCGCTCTTCCCCTCGTCCCACGGCGGCGGTTCGTCGGAGTCGCCGGGGCGCGTCCCGTACTCGCCCATGTCCTTGACCCCGGCAGCCGGTGCCGCGTCGTGGCTCTCCCGGGACACCCCGTCGGTCTCCCGTGCCGACGTGCCGTTCCGGGCCGCCGTCCGCGCGTGCCGGGGCCGTGCGTGGGCGCGCGGCGGGCGGTCCTTGTTGCGCGCGCGGCGCCGGTAGCCGTACACCACGGCGCCGATGAGCAGGAGGACGACGACGATGCCCGCGATGAGGGGGCCGATGCCGATGGCCAGGTGGGAGGCGGCCGTCGGCGCTTCGACCGGCAGGGGTGCGGCCGTCAGGGGAGCATCGGGAGACATGGGGGCTGCTTACCCCGCCGGCCCCGGTTTGCCATCAAAGGCGCCCCCAAACGAGTGGGTGCGCGCCGGCGGGCACGGGCGCGCTGCCCCTGCCCGCCGTCCGCGCCCTACCGCTCTCCGGCGTGCGCCGCGCGGATCGCGGCGAGGTCGATCTTGTGCATGCCGAGCATCGCGTCGGTGGCCCGCTTCGCCTTCTGCGGGTCGGAGTCGGTGACCAGGCGGAGGAGTTCCGTGGGGAAGACCTGCCAGGAGACGCCGTACTTGTCCTTCAGCCAGCCGCACTGGCCTTCTTCACCGTCGTCCGTGAGCCGGTCCCAGTAGTAGTCCACCTCCTCCTGGTCCTCGCAGCGGACCTGGAACGACACGGCTTCGCTGAACGTGAACTGCGGGCCGCCGTTGAGGCCCATGAACTTCTGGCCGTTGAGGACGAACTCGACCGCCATCACCTCGCCGGGCGTGCCGGGGCCCGCCTCGTTGTAGCGGACGACGCCGCCGAGCCGGGAGTTCTTGAAGATGGACAGGTAGTGGTGGGCCGCTTCCTCGGCCTGGCCGTCGAACCACAGACAGGTCGTGAAACCGTCGATCGCCATGGTGTGCCTCCCGTCGTGTGGGCTCGTGTATACCCGTACGGCGGGAGCCACGCCATAACCAAACCGGTGTTCGAACCGGAGTGCACGGTGATTGACGGAAGTGCGCCCACGCCGCGTACACCATCGTGCCTACGGTCCGGCGTGACCGCACCCCGTCCCCGCGTGCGTGCGCGGTGCGCTCAGTCGGTGGAGAGGACTTCGAGGAGGTCGCCCACCTTGGAGTCGGGCAGGGCGCGGGCGACGTCGGCCAGCGCGACCATGCCGACCAGGCGGTGGCCGTCGATCACCGGCAGGCGCCGGACCTGGTGCCGGGACATGGTCGCGAGGATCTCCTCCGCGCCGTCGTCGGCGCCGATCGTCACGGCCTCGCCCTGGGCCAGTTCGCCGGCCTTGGTCTGCGCGGGGTCCTTGCCCTGGCCCAGGACCTTGACCACGATGTCCCGGTCCGTCAGAACGCCCTTGAGCCGGTCGTCCGTACCGCAGATCGGGACCGCTCCGACGCCGAGGCGGGTGAGCTTGCGGGCCGCGTCGAGGACGCTTTCCTCGGCGCCGACGCACTCGGCTCCGGGAGTCATGATGTCGCGTGCAGCAGGCATGGTTCCGCCTTTCTTCGTGAGATGTGCCAACGCGTGCCGGCGGCCGGGAAGCCGCTCGTAGGGCGGGGTGAACGCCCGGTTCCGGCCGCCGGCACACGCGTTCCCCGCTGAGCGGATCGCTAACGTCGCGGGCGCGGGATTGGGCCGGATGCGGTTCCGATGCAGGGGTTGGACCGGGCTCGGTGCTGCCCGGTCCCTGAGGGGGTGGCCGTCGCTCCGCGGAGCGCACCGTCCGGCCGCGCCGGGTTCCGGATGTGCGGGCGGCGGAGCGTTGCTCTACTGGGAGGTCAGGCCGCCGCGGTCCGCGCGGCCGCCGCCGGACCGGAGGGACCGATCGTGGCCGAGGCGTCGCCGGGGAGCGGTTCGGGGCGTCCCGAGCGGGTCGGCGCGCTCGTCGTCGGGTCAGGCTTCGGCGGTGCGGTGGCGGCGTACCGGCTGGCGGAGGCGGGCCGGTCGGTCGTCGTCCTGGAGCGCGGCCGGGCGTATCCGCCGGGGAGTTTCCCCAGGACCCCGGCGGAGCTGGGGCGGGCCCTGTGGGACCCGAGCGAGGGGCTGTACGGCCTGTTCGACGTCTGGCGGTTCGGGGGCTGCGACTCCCTCGTGTCCAGCGGGCTGGGCGGCGGTTCGCTGATCTACGCCAATGTGCTGCTCCGCAAGGAGCCGCACTGGTTCGTGCGGCGGGAGGAACTGCCCGGCGGCGGCCACGAGTGCTGGCCGCTGACGCGCGCGGACCTCGACCCGCACTACGACGCGGTCGAGTCGGTGCTGCGCCCGGTCCCGTACCCGGTGGACACCGAGCCGTACGCCCGTACGCCGAAGACCCGGGCCCTGCGGGAGGCGGCCGGACGGGCGGGGCTGCCGTGGTCTCCGGCACCGCTCGCGGTCAGCTTCGCCCCGCACCCCGGCGCGCCGCCCGGCCCCGGCCTGCCGCTCACGGACGAGCCGTACGGCAACCTCCACGGCGTGCCGCGCGGCACCTGCCGGCTCACCGGCGAGTGCGACCTGGGCTGCAACAACGGCGCGAAGAACACCCTGGACCACACGTATCTGTCCGCCGCGCGGCACCACGGCGCCGATCTGCGGACCGGGCATCAGGCCGTCACGGTGGAGCCGCTGGAGGACGGCGGCTACCGCGTGGGATACGTCGTGCACGACACGGACGGCACCGGACCGCCGGTCCGCACCGCCGACCTGCCGCGGCGGCTCATCGACTGCGACCGCCTCGTCCTGGCGGCGGGCACGTACGGCACGGTCCACCTCCTGCTGGCCAACCGGGCGCGGCTGCCCGGTCTGGGCCCGGCGCTGGGCACCCGGTTCTGCGGCAACGGCGACCTGCTGACCTTCCTGTACGGCAGGCGGGGCACGCCGGTGCCGCCCCCGGACCGGGGACCGGTGATCACCGGCGTGGTGGGCGAGGCGGACGGCGCTCCGGGGCGCGGGCACATCGTCCAGGACGGCGGCTACCCGGGCTTCCTGAACTGGCTCGCGGAAGGCGTGCGGCTGGTCGGAGGCGCCGGGCGGCTGGCCGCGTTCGCCGCCGGCCTGGCGCGGGACCACGTCCTCGGTACGGCGGACAGCAACCTCTCCGGCGAGATCGCCGCCCTGCTCGGCCCCGGCGGCGGCTTCCCCGGGGTGCTGCCGCTGCTGGGCGTGGGCCGGGACGTGCCCGACGGGGTGATGGGGCTGCGGAACGGCCGGCTGGACGTCCGGTGGACGACCGCCACGAGCCGGGCGTACTACGAGGGCGTCCGCACCACGATGCGGCGGCTCGCCGACGCGATGGGGACGGGGTTCCTGGACAACCCCGTCTGGTGGTGGCGGCGGGTCGTCACCGTCCACCCGGTGGGCGGCGCGCCCATCGGCGACCGCCCGGAGGAGGCCGTCTGCGATCCGTACGGCGAGGTGTTCGGGCATCCGCGCCTGTACGTGGCGGACGCCGCGGCGCTGCCGGGGCCGGTCGGGGTGAACCCGTCGCTGACCATCGCGGCGCTGGCGGACCGGATGAGCACCCGGCTCCTAGAGGACCGGACGCCCCGGCGGGCGCGCCGCCCGGTGTCGGCACCGGCCACGGCCCTGACGTTCGCCGAGGTGATGCGCGGGGCGCTGGCCGACGGGCCGGGGCTGGTGCTGCGCCTGACCGTCACCGTCGACGACGTGGACGCCTTCATCGACTCGCCGGACCACCGGGCCGCCGTGCGCGGGACGGTGGACTGCGATCCGCTGGGCGGCCGGCTGTCCGTACGGGAGGGCTGGTTCAACCTGTTCGTGCCGGGCGGGCTGCCGGGGCGCCGGCGGATGCTCTACCACCTCCGCCTGGACGGGCCGCAGGGCCGCCCGCTGACCCTCACCGGCCGCAAGGAGATGGGCGACGGCCCCGGGCCCGACCTGTGGGCGGACACGACCACCCTGGCCGTCGAGGTCCACCCCGGCCGGCACACACCGGGCGAGGAGCCCGGTGCGGCGCCGCTCTGTTCCGGCGTGGTGCGCGTGGGCCGGCTGGACTTCGTCCGGCAGTTGGCCTCCATGCGCGCGACGGGCCCCGCTCCGCTCGCCGCGCTCGCCCGGTTCGGGGAGTTCTTCGCCGGGGAGCTGTGGGGGGTGTACGGGCCGGGGCGGTGATGTGCGCCCCGGTGGCGTTCAGCGCGCGTGCGCGTCCAGGAAGGCGGTCAGGTGGGGGAAGATGTCGCGTGCGCTGTCCTTGCCCATGAACACGTCCTGGTGTCCGTAGCCCGGGAAGACGTGCAGCCGGGACAGACCGGGGGCGCGGGCGGCGAGTTCGCGCTGGCAGGCGGGGTTGGAGTCGGCCATGACGTGGTTGTGTTCGCCGGTGGTCAGCAGGAGCGGGGTGGTCAGGCCGGCCGCCGCCTCCAGGTAGTCGTCGGGCAGGTCGCGGTACGCCGGGTCGCCGGGCCGGTACTTGACGGCCCGGCCGGCCCGGACGATCGCCCGGATGTGCCGGTAGTAGTGCACCCCCGTGGCGCCGAACAGGTCCGCGACGCGCTCGTGGGTGACCGGTGACATCAGGGCGTGGTCGTACAGCGCGGGCCGCCCGGAGCCCCACATCGCGCTCACCATGTGGCAGGCGGGCTCCCGGCATTCGGGGTGGAAGAGCGACACCAGGCGGGCGATCATCCGGCCCCGGGTGAACGGGGCGTCCTGCGGCCAGGCGGGATTGAGGTAGGGCAGTCCGAGCACGTACTCGGTCAGGCCGGGGACGACACGGAGCTTGCAGCGGGACCACCGGGGCGGCCGCAGGACGAGGGCGGAGCTGTTGACGACCGCGCTGGTCACGCCGGTGACGAGGCCGGCGGCCAGGCTCATGGCGAAGGTGACGCCGCCCAGGCAGTGCGCGATCACGTGCAGCCGGGCCGCCGGGCCGATGTGCGCCCGGATCTCGGCGAAGGCGGTGGGGAAGTCGTGCAGGGCGACGTCGTCGAGGGTGAAGCGGTGCGCGGCGAGGTCGTACGGGAAGCGGTTGCTCATCCGGTGGTCGAGGGCCCAGACGTCCGGGTAGCCGTGGTCGAGCAGGTAGCTGGTGAGGTCCTCGTGCTCGGGCATGACGAACATGTCGCTCGACGTGGTCAGGCCGTGCACGAGCAGGACCGCGTCGGCCGGGGCGGTACCGGCGGCGGACGGGCGGCGGTAGCGGGTCAGGGTCAGACCCAGCCCGTCGCCCGCGGCGAACGGGTGGACGGTGACCTCGGCGTCCCGGACGCCTTCACCGGTGAACAGGGGGATACGGCGGCGCTGCATACGGCACTGGCCCTCCTCGGCCCCCGTGGTTCGCCCCCGACATCCTGTGACGAATTGCCGGGACAGTCCCTATAGACCAAAATATTCCATTGGGGCGACCTCTGCCGTGCACCCGTCCACCCACCCGAACGAAACCGGCCCGCCCGATGTCCGACTGTTCCGTACCGCTCCACGGAAACCGCGCGCTCGTCGGCCGCACTGAGGTCGTACGGCTCCTCGGCACGGAGGCGGAGCGGGCCGCCTCGGGCGAGTTCCGGCTGGTCGAGCTGACCGGTGACCCGGGGGCGGGCAAGACCAGGCTGCTCGGCGAGGCCGCCGGCGCCGCGCTCCGGCAAGGGCTGACCGTGCTGCGCGGCCGGGGCACGGAGTACGAGAACGACGTTCCCCTCTCGCTGGCCGTGGACGCCCTGGACGACGAGGTGGAGTCCAGGGCCGAACAGGTACACGCGGCCCTGGACCCGGAGAGCGCGCGGCTGCTCGCCGACGTCTTCCCCGCCCTGTCGGCGAACCGGCCGGGCCCGGATCCCGCCGCGGCCCCGAGCACCGGCCTCAACCGCTACCGCGTGCACCGCGCCGTACGCCTCCTGCTGGAGGCCCTCGCGGCGCCCGGTGGCCTCGCGGTGCTGCTGGACGACGTGCACTGGGCCGACGAGGGCTCGGTGGAACTCCTCTCCCACCTGGCCCGGCACCCGCCGCGCGGCCCCCTCCTGCTCGCCGTCACCTACCGCACCCGCCAAGCGGGGCCCCGGCTCACCGCCGCCCTCGCCGACGCCGCGCCGGGCCTGCGTACCCGGATCGAGGTCGCGCCGCTCACCCTCCGGGAGGCCGGTGAATTCCTCGGCCCTTCCGTGGGGGCCCGGCGCCGCCGCGCGCTGTACGAGGCCAGCGGCGGCAATCCGCTGTACCTGGAAGCGCTGGCCCGCTCCGCGCCGGCCACCGCCACCCCTACGGGCGGGGCCGCCCCGGACGACGACGGCCTGCTGCCGAGCGCCGTACGCGAAGCGCTGGCCGCCGAACTGGCCGCGCTCCCCGACGACGCGCGGCTGGCCGCCCAGGCCGCCGCCACGCTCGGCGACGAGTTCGAACCGGGCATGGTGGCCGTCGCCGCGCAGACGACCGAGGCGGAGGCCCTGGCGGCCCTCGACGAGCTGGCCGTACGGGACGTGGTCCGCTGCGCGCCCGCCCCCGGGCGGTTCCGCTTCCGCCACCCCGTCGTCCGGCACCTCGCGTACGCCTCCTCCGGCGCGGGCTGGCGGGTCGCCGCGCACGCGCGCGTCGCCGCCGCCCTGGACGAGCGCGACGCGCCCACCGTCACCCGCGCCCGCCACATCGCCCGCTCGGCGCGCTTCGGCGACCTGCTGTCCGTCGGCGTGCTCGTCGAGGCGGCCCGCGCGACCGCGTACCAGTCCCCCGCGACCGCCGCCCAGTGGCTGCGGACCGCCCTGGACCTGCTCCCCGAGAAACCCGGCAGCACGGCGGCCGGACCCGCGCCCGACCGGCTCTCCCTGCTCGTCGAACTGGCCCGGCTCCAAGGCGTCGGCGGGCGGCTCGTGCAGGGCCGGGACACCGCGCTGGAGGTCCTGCGGCTGCTGCCGCCGGACGCCTGGGCGCAGCGGGCCCGCGCCGCCCGGTTCTGCGCCATTCTGGAACGGCTGCTCAACCGGCAGGCGGAGGGCCGCGCCCTGCTCCGCGCCGAGCTGGGCCGGGTGCCGCCGGAGCACGCGGTGGACGCCGTCCCCCTGCACCTCCAGTTGATCGGCGACAGTCTCATCCGCGCCGACTTCACCGGCGCCGCCGAGCAACTGGACCGGCTGACCGCCGTACTGTCCGGGCCCGGCGGCGGCGCCGGGACGGCCGGTGACCCGCCCGACGACTGGATGCCGCTGGTGACGCTCCGGCTCGGCTGCGCCTACGGCGCGGGCGACCTGGACGCCGCGCACGCCCTCGCCGCCAAGGCCGAGCGGCTGACCGAGGACGCCACCGACGCCGAGCTGGCCCCCTGGCTGGAGTCGCTGGCCTTCCTGTGCTGGGTCGAGGCGATGATGGGCCGGCTGCCGCAGGCCGCCCGTACGGTCGAACGGAGTCTCGCCATCGCCAACGCCACCGGGCAGAGCTACCTCTCGCCGTGGATCCTGACCGCGCAGGCGTTCACGTACGGCCGGACCGGACGCCTCGCGGAGGCCGTCGACCGGGCCGAGGACGCGGTGGACGCCGCGCGGCTGCTCGGTTCCGACGAGTGCGTGGCCCTGGCGCTGGCCGTCAAATCGCTGATGGTCCGCTGGACGGGCGACGCCGCCGCCGCGCTGGCCCTCGCCGACGAGGCGATCCGGCACGCGGACGGCCGCCGGGAGTGGTGGGCGCGGCTCGGCGTCGTCGGCCGCGGGCTGGCGCTGGTGGGACTGCGCGAGGTGGACGCGGGCGCGGCGCAGGTGCTCGCCGCGTGCGACGAGTTCGTCACGCCGCTGCTGGAGCGGAGCTGTCTGCTGGTGTGCTGCGAGGCGATGGCCGACGCGGAGGCCGAGCGCGGCCGGCCCGGCGCGGCGGCGGGCTGGGCGGACCGGGCCGCGGCGGTGCCGGGCGGCGGCGCGGGATCGGGGCACGCGGTGCTGGCGCGGGCCCACGCGGAACAGGAGGGCGACCCGGCCGCGGCGGCCCGTGGCGCGGTGCGGGCGGCGGAGCTGTTCGAGGGGACGGGCGAGCGGCTGTCCGCGGCGCGGGCCTGGCTGCGGGCCGGTACCGCGCACGCGGGCTGCGGGGAGAAGTCCGCCGCGCGTACGGAGCTGGCGCGGGCGGCGGAGGTGTTCGGCGCGTGCGGAGCGCTCGGGCTGCACGCCAGGACCGTACGGGAGCAGCGGCGGCTGGGCGTACGGGCCGGCCGGGCGGCGGCGCAGAGCGACGGGCGGCTCTCGCGGCGGGAGGCGGAGGTGGCCGAGCTGGTGCGGCAGGGCTTCAGCAACCAGCGGATCGCGGAGCGGCTGTTCCTGAGTCCCCGGACGGTCGAGACGCACGTGGCCCACGTCTTCGCGAAGCTCGGGGTGTCGTCGCGGGCGGCGGTGGCGGGGAAGCTGGCGGGGGTGCGGGGGACGGAGGGCTGAGGGGGCGGGGCCTGAAGGGGCGGGGGCCCGAGGGGCGGGGGTGGGGCGGGCCCGAGGGGCGGACTGCCGGGGCTCAGTAGTGGGCCTCCCGGCTCCGTACCGGTTCAGTAGTCGGGCACGTGTTTTCCCCGATGTGGGGAGGGGGCCCCGGGGCGCACGGTGAGGGAGTCAACCTTCCCACCGTCCGGAAACGAGGCCCGGAAATGCCCGAGCTGATCGAAACCCCCGCCCCGGCGGCCCCCACCCCGACGGCCCCCGCCACCGAGCCGGCCGTCCTCACCGAACCGGCTCCCCCGGCCGCCGCCCTGACGGCCCCGCCGGTCCCGGAAGCCCCGGTGGCCCCGGAGACCGCTCCGGTGCCGGAGACCCCGGAGGTCCCGCAGGCCCCGGCCGTCCCCGAGGTCCCGCCCCTGGAACCGTTCCTGGACCCGTTGCGGATTCCGCCGGTCCTGCGGCCGGAGGTGGACCCGGAGACCGGCCGCGCCGAGCTGACCGTCACGACCCGACCCGTCCGTATTTCGTTGCACTCGCAACTTCCCCCGTCGCTGATGTGGGCCTACGAGGGGCAGGTCCCCGGGCCGACCGTCGAGGTGCGGCGCGGCACCCGGCTGCGGGTGTCCTGGGCCAACGGGCTGAGCGGCCCGTACCCCTTGATCAAGGTGGAGACGCGGGTGCCGGCGAACATCGTGCGCCCCGGGTACGACCCGGCGGCCGACACCTTCGACCGCAAGGTGGCCGCGCTGCCGCCCTGGACCGTGGTGCATCTGCACGGCGCGCGGACCAGCGGCGTCAACGACGGCTGGACCGACAACGCGGTGCCGCCGGGCGAGACCCAGCTCTCCGAGTACGTCAACGACCAGGCGTCCTGCACCCTCTGGTACCACGACCACGCCATGAACATCACCGCGCTGAACGTGATGACGGGCCTGGCCGGCATGTACTGGATACGGGACGACGAGGAGACGGCGCTCGGCCTGCCGGACGGCGCCCGCGAGATCCCCCTCGTCCTGTGCGACCGCAACGTGGACACCGACTGGAAGGGCCGCCCGACCGGTGTACTGATGCACAAGGTCCTGCGGGACGCCCAGGACGTGCCGCGGCCGTTCTACGGCCCGTACAACGTCGTCAACGGCGTCGTGCAGCCGCACCTGGACGTGGAGGCGCGCTGGTACCGCTTCCGGATGGTCAACGGCTCCAACGCGCGGTTCTTCACCCTGCGCCTGTCCCACGAGGACGGCACACTGGTCGACCCGGAACTGGTCGCCCGCGCCTTCCACCAGATCGGTACGGACAGCGGGCTGCTGCCCGAGCCGGAGCCGCTGCCGGAACAGGGCCTGACCCTGGCACCCGGCGAACGCGCCGACGTCCTGGCCGACTTCTCCGTCCTGCGGGGGATGCGCGTCCACTGGACCGACACCGCCACCAACCCGCCCGGCGCGGGGCCCTCGCCCGAGGTGCTGCAGTTCCGGGTCGCGGACGAGGCGGCGGACGACCCGTTCACCCTGCCGGGCCGCGTCAGCCCGTCCTACGTACGGCTGAGTCACGCCACGGCCCCCGACCACGGGCACCGGTGGATCGTGCTGACCCCGCCCGCCGTGACCGGGATGCCGATGATGTGGGAGATGGAGACCGTCGAGGACGCCTCGTCGGTGGAGATTCCCGATGACGGCATCGTGCAGGTGCAGCGGCCGGGACAGCCGCTGCTGACGCTGCGCCGGGTCGCCGAGCTGTTCGACGACGCCACCACGATCATGGCGCGCGAAGGCGGCTGGGAGCAGTGGAACGTGCTGAACCTGGGCGGTCCCGTGCACCCCTTCCACATCCACCTGATCCGCTTCCAGGAGACCCGGCGGCAGAACTACGACGGCCGCGGCTTCCAGCGGCTGGTCAACGGCGACGGCACGGTACGCGGCTACGGCACCGTCACCCCCGTCACCTTCACCGGGGACCTGCCCGTCACGGGCGCCGGCCTCGGCTGGAAGGACACCGTACGGGTCGGCGACACCCGGCCGGCGCCCGCCGGGTCCGGTCAACTGGTGTCCGTACTGGGGCAGTTCGACGGCGGCTCGGGGCGCTACATGTACCACTGCCACATCCTCGAACACGAGGACGAGTCGATGATGCGGCCGTTCACGGTGATGCCCGGTCCGGTGATGGACATGCACCCCGGCATGCACGGAGGCGGCCACGGAGGCTCAGGAGGGCACGGGGGCTCAGGGGGCCACGGAGGTCACGCGTCATGACGTACCCGCCTTCCATCCCACAGGACCCCGCCCGCGCCGCACCGAAGGAGCGCACCACCATGACCACCTCGACCGACACCCCAGGCACCCCCGGCACCCCGGCACCGCGCCCATCCGGCACCGCGACGGACGCCGGGTCCGCCCCACCGGCGGCCGGACCCGTGTCCTGCCGGTGGAGAGCCCCGCCCAACTGTGCGAACGGCTGCCGCTCACCTACCACGCGGCGCACACCGTCATGACGGCCCGGCACGACACCGTGCGGGTCCTGGACGGCCGGGACGACCGGCTGCTCGTCATCGCCGGGCCGTGCTCCGTGCACGACCGGGCGGCCGCCCTCGACTACGCGTCCCGGCTGCGGGAGGCGGCGGCCGCCCTGGCCGACGACCTGCTCGTCGTGATGCGGGTCTACGTCGAGAAGCCGCGCACCTGCCTCGGCTGGCCCGGCCTAGTCGGCGACCCCGGCCTGGACGGCGGCGCCGACCTCGGCCGCGGCCTGGCCGAGGCCCGGTCCCTGATGCTCGACATCGCCGAGACCGGGCTGCCGGTGGGCTGCGAATGGGTCAACCCGGCCACCCCGGCGTATCTGTCCGACGTCGTCGCCTGGGGCTCCGTCGGGGCCCGTACGGCGTCGAGCCAGGTGCACCGGGACCTGGCCAGCGGCCTGCCGATGCCGGTCGGCGTCAAGAACGGCACGGACGGCTCGGTGCAGGTCGCGGTCGACGCCGTACGGGCCGCGGCCGCACCGCACACCTTCCTCGGCGCGTCCGGCGCCGGGCCGGTGGCGGTGCTGCGCACCAGCGGCAACCCGGACTGCCACGTCGTCCTGCGCGGCGGCGCGGACGGTCCCAACTACGGTGCGGCGCACGTCCGCCGGGCGGCGGAACTGCTCGCCGGTGCCGGGCTGCCGGTCCGCGTCGTCGTGGACGCCAGCCACGGCAACAGCGGCAAGCAGCACGAGCGGCAGCGGGTGGTCGCCGACGACCTCGCGATGCGGATCGCCGACGGTGACACCACCGTGCGCGGCCTGCTCCTGGAGAGCTTCCTCGTACCCGGCCGCCAGGACGCCGGAGCCGGCCGTCGGCTGGTCTTCGGACAGAGCGTCACCGACGCGTGCCTCGGCTGGAGCGGCACCGCCCAACTGCTGCGGGAACTGGCCGGCGCGGCGCGCGCCCGCCGCGCCTCCTGCCCCCGCCCCCGCCGGGCGGCGGACCCCGGTTCCGCCGTCCTCGGCACCACCCCCTTCCTGGAGAGGACTTGACCGTGTTCACCCCGCTCCGCTACCCCAGTACCGACCGCCGTCCGCCGGACGGCGCCGCCGGCGGCCGGTCCCCCGGCCGGCCGGCCCCGCGCCCCTTCGACCTCGGTGACGTCGCCCGTTTCAGCAGCCCGCTGACCCGGATGCTGCTCGCCAGCGACGGGCTGACCACCACCCTGCTGGAGTCCGCGCTCGCCACTCCCCTGCGGCTGCGCGTCCTGCACCAGGGCACCGCGCCCGCCGCCGCGCAGGACGCGCTGGCCCGCCGCTGCCTGAGCCTCGGCCGCGACGAACAGGTCCTGGTACGCCGCTCCGCGCTGGCCGACGCCGCGCTGACGCCCGTCTCGCTCAACACCGTCGTCGGGCTGGTGCCCGACGACCCCGCCCTGGCCGCGTGCCTGACCAGCGGCCGTACGCCGATCGGTTACGGCCTGCGGGCCGCCGGCGCGATGCGCACCCGGCGGCTGGTGGAGGTCGGCGTGGCCGGGTGGGAACAGGACGGCCGGGTCCGGCCCGCCGTGTTCAAGGCGTACGTGGTCCTCGACGGCGACCGGCCCTGGCTGTTCATCCGCGAACTGTTCAACCCGCGGCTGGTGCCCGCCGCGACGGAGCATGCCGGGCCCGGTGTCCCGGCGCCGGGCAGCGGTCCGGCGCCGGTCCGGCCGCACCCGGTCGTCGTCCCGTCACCGCCCGCGCGCCAACGGCTGGCGGGCCGCCCCCGGCCGCTCACCGAGGAGATCGGGCGCGCCGGAGCCCCCGTGCCGGACCCGCATCCGGCGCTGGCCCCGACGGCGGACGGCGAGGCGTTCCTGCTGCACCTCGGGCGCCATGCGACCGGAGCGCTGACGACGGCGGCCTCCGGGCTGGCCCACTACGTGGCCGGTGTGCCCGTCACCGTCGTCACCGGCGGGCACCCGCCTCCGGGCGTGCTGCCGCGCGAGGCGCGGTGGGTCGCCGAGGAGTATCGCGCGGCTGCCCGTTCCCATCCCTGGCTCAGCGACTTCCCGCAACTGATGTCGTTCCTGGACGCCTGCCCGCCGGCCATCGCCGGGCAGGTCCGGTGGACGGCCGACGGCGACCGGGTGCCGCCGCCCGGCGCCGTGGCCGGCCTGCGCCCCCGGCCGGGCTGTCATCCCCGTGCGGTCGCCGCGCGGTGTGCGGCGCTCAATCCGGGCCGGGTGCCCGGGCGGCTGCTGCTGGCGGTCCGGCTCGCGCCGGACCGGATCGTGGCCGAACTGCCCGCGCTGATCGAGGCCGTGGCCTCCACCGGCACCCCGGTGACGTGGGTCTGCGCGCCCCGGCCCGGCGGAGACACGGCGGCGGCCGAGGTCGACACGTTCTTCGACACCCACTACTCGGTGGGCAGCCGGCCCGGCGGTCTGCTGCTCGACGAGAACGGCCGGACGCCGGCCGAGGTGCTGCGGACGGTGCACGCCGCCGCTGCCGCCTGGCAGCCGGTTCCCTGACCGGACCGGCCCGTCCCCCCACCCCCTCTGCAAGGAAAGCGAGCCTCTCATGTCCAGCCGACGCCACACCGACATCGCCCTCATCGACGAACAGGGCCCCCTCCCCCGCCGCACGCTGCGCGCCGCGGTCACCGACCGGGCCGCCGAACTGGCCGCGCTGGGGCTGCGCCCCGGCGACCGGGCGGTGCTCTGTCGCCCCAACGGCCGCCGGTGGATCACGGACTACCTCGCGCTGGCCGAACTGGGCGCCGTGGGCGTACCGCTGAACGCCGCTTCGGCACCGGACGAGCTCCGCCACGCGGCCACCGACAGCGGCGCCACGCTCGTCCTGACCGCCGAAGGGCCCGGCCCACCGCCACCACCGCCGCCCGACTCCGAAGACACCACCGACACCACCGACCTCACCGACCTCACCGACATCGCGACCATCGCCTACACCTCCGGCACCACCGGACGCCCCAAAGGAGCGCTCCAGACCCGGCACGCGGTGCGGCTCGGCGGGGAGAACATCACCCGGCGGCTCGCGCTGGACCCCGGCGACACGGTGCTCAGTCCGCTGCCGCTCGCCCACACGTACGGCACCAACGTCCTGAACGCCGCGCTGTCCGCCGGGGCCGCCCTCGTCCTCCTCACCCGCTTCACCGAGGAGGCGGTGGCCGAGGCACTGCGCCGCCACCGCCCCACCGTGCTGGCCGGCGTGCCGACGATGTACCGGCGGCTGCTGGCCCGTCCGGGGCTGCCGCTGGAGTCGCTGCGCTGTTCGCTCTCCGCGGGCCAGCCCGCCGGCGAACCGCTCGCCCGCGCCTGGCAGGAACGGTCCGGTGCCGTCTTCGCCGAGGGCTGGGGCATGACCGAACTGGCCGGCCTGGCCTCGCTCACCCCCGCCGACGACCCCGGCCACCCGGGCACCGCGGGCCCGCCCGTGCCGGGCGCCGGGGTCCGTACCGGCGAGGACGGCGAGCTGCTGGTACGCGGGCCGTTCGTCACCCCGGGCTACCTCGGCTCCCCCGAGGCCACGGCGCGGGTCCTGACGCCCGGCGGCGAACTGCGCACCGGGGACGTCGGACGGGTGACGGACGACGGCGGCGTGACCGTCCTGGACCGCCTCAAGGACGTGATTCTGTGCGGCGGTTACACGGTCTACCCGGCCGAGGTCGAACGGGTGATCTCCAGCCATCCCTCGGTGGCCGCGGTCGCCGTCACCGCCCTGCCGGACGCGGTACGCGGCGAGGCCCCGCAGGCCTGGATCGCGACCGCCGGGGGCGGGGCCGCCGACGAGGCCGCGATCCTCGCCCACTGCCGGGCCCACCTGGCCCCGTACAAGATCCCCCGCCGTACGACGTTCCTGCCCGAACTCCCCACCACCGCGGGCGGCAAGGTCGCGCGCGGCCGGCTGCCCCGTTAGGAGGCCGTCATGGACACCACTGCGACACCGCACGTCCTCGTCGTGGGGGCGGGCCCGGTCGGGCTGGCCACGGCCCTGCTGCTGCGGGCGCGCGGCTCGGCCGTCACCGTCCTGGAGGCGGCGGCGGAGGACGCGCCGCGGCCCGGCAGCCGGGCGATCTTCCTGCACCGGCAGTCGCTGGCCACGCTCGCCGCCGCCGATCCGGCGCTCGGCGCCGCGCTGGTCGGCAACGGGCTGGTGTGGGGCGCGAGATGTACGACGTTCGAGGGCCGCGAGGTCCATCGCCGTACGTACACCCCGCCCCCGGCGGAGCGCGCGCCGTTCTCCAGCCTTCCGCAGCCGGTCATGGAGGAACTGCTGCGCGCGGCCTGCCGCCGCGCCGGTGCGGAGATCCGCTGGGAGAGCCCGGTCACCCAGCTCGCCTCCTCGCCCGACGGCGTGGTGATGCGCACGCCGGACTGCGAGCACCGTGCCCCGTACGCGGTCGGCTGCGACGGGGCCAGGTCGGCCGTGCGCCGGGCCGTCGGCGTACGGCTGCGCGGTCCCCGCTCCCCGCACGCGTTCCTGGTGGTCGACGTGGCCGACGACCCCGCGCGTCCGATGCCGCACGAGCGGGCGTTCCACTACCGCGATCCGCGGATGGCCGGGCGCCATGTGCTGACCGTGCCGTTCCGCGGCGGGCTGCGCGTGGACGTCCAGTGCCGTCCGGACGACGATCCGGAGGCGCTGTCCGGGGCCGCGGCGGACTGGCTGCCCGGTCTGCTGCCGGACGGGCACGCCTGCGCGGTCACCTGGTCCTCGCACTACCGCTTCCAGCAGGCGGTCGCCGACGATCTCACCGACATGTACGGCCGGGTGCTGCTCGCCGGGGAGGCGGGGCACCTCTTCGCGCCCTTCGGGGCCCGGGGGCTGAACTCGGGCATCGCCGACGCGGCCACGGCCGCCGACGCGATCGCCGCCGGCGACGTGGCCGGCTTCGCGGCCGTCCGCCACCGGGCCGCCCTGCTCAACCGCCGGGCGTCCGGGCGCGCCCTGAGCCACCTCACCGCGCCCGCCTCCTGGCAGCGCGCCGCACAGCGGCTGGCGGCCGCCGCGGCGCCCCGGTCCCGCCGCGCCGGGCGCTGGCTGGACTCCGCCCCGTACGGCCCGCGCGACGCCGGTATCCCCGGGAGCCGCTACTGAGGGACGGCGTCGCGCGTTCCTCTCCCGTGCGGCGCGGGACGGCTGCTTCCGTCATGCCTCACCGGCCTCATCCGGCTCAGCGGTCACCGCTGCTCCCGAACCACCTTGCGCACGCCCCGGATTGCTGCATCCTGGTCACTCACGACGGTGGCCACGAGGGGGCGCGGTGCAGTCCCGACGTGATCTGATGATCCGGGAGTTCGTCGGTCGGCGGCTCGTCCGCGCGCACGGCGAACACACCCGGCACCCGGCCCTGCTGCTGCTCGGGCC
This sequence comes from Streptomyces chrestomyceticus JCM 4735, assembly GCF_003865135.1. Lineage (NCBI taxonomy): Bacteria > Bacillati > Actinomycetota > Actinomycetes > Kitasatosporales > Streptomycetaceae > Streptomyces > Streptomyces chrestomyceticus. Next base: position 930,284 of record NZ_BHZC01000001.1, read on the forward strand.
GCGCGGCAGCGGCAAGACCACGCTCGCGGGACGGCTGGAGAACTGGGGCCGCCGGGCGCCGATGGCCGCCCTGGACCTCTCGGCGCTCGACGACGGGGTGCACCACCCCGTCGACGTGCTGGCCCGTATCGCCTTCCAGCTCAACGCCCGCCGGCCGGACTTCCCGCCGCTGGCCCTGCCGTCCTTCGCCGTCCTGCTGATGGCGCTGTCCGCCGAGGCCGACCCGGAGAGCCGGGACGCCGCGCTCGGCCAGATGCGCGAGGCGCTGCGGGCGGGCCGCGCGGAGGACCACTCGCTGGCGGTGTTACGGGACCTGGTGACGTCGGTCGGTGTGCCGATGGGGCTGCCCGGCTGGTCGGCGGCGGTCGTGCCGCTGATACAGGGGTGGCAGCGGGCCCGGGTGTGGTGGGGCGTGCACCGGCGGTTCGGCCGGGTACCGCGCGGCGGCTCCCGGCCCCAGGTCCCGGCGGACGCCCTCGTCGAGCTGAACCAGCACTTCCGGCACGGCACGGCGGCCCAGCGGGAACGCGCCGAGTCGGTGCTGCTCCAGGCGTTCCTCGCCGATCTCCAGGGCGCGTACACCCGGCACGGCGGCGACCGCGCCCGCACGCTGCGCTGCCTGGTGCTGCTGGACAACGCCGACAGCGAGCTGGGCGACGCGTTCCTCCAGGCCCTGGTCGAGGCGCGGGCCGCCGCAGGGCCGGAGCACTGTGACCCGCTGGTGGTCGTGGCGAGCGCGCGCCGCGCGCCGGAGGTGCTGCGGCAGTTGGAGCGGGGGCCCCGGCCGCTCGGCAGCTACCTGTCGTGCTGGCAGCCGCCGGAGCAGGAGGACGGGCCGGAGTCGTTCGTGCCGCGGACCGTCGCCCGGCCCGGCGGCGGCGCCCGGCTGGAGGTGGCGCAGTTGCGTCCGCTCGACCGGGCCGAGGTGCAGGAGCAGGCCGGTCCGTACGTGAAGCGGATGCCGCAGGCGGCGCTGGCGGGCATCACGCATCCGGTGGCCTGGCTGGGCCGTACGGTCCACGAGCTGACGCGCGGCCACCCGGCCGCGACCGGTGCGGTGCTGGCCGCGCTGGAGGACTTCGCGCCGGACGTGCCCTGCGGGCAGCGGCTGCGCCGGGTGCTGGCGCCCGAAGGACCGCATTCCGTCGCGGACGAGCTGCTGGAACTGCTCCTCCAGGACCTGCCGCGGGAGCTGGCCGACGGCGCGCTGCCCCGTGCGGCCGCCGCCGTCACCCTCGGACAGGCCGCGAGCGCCGCCGAGCTGTGGCGGCAGGCCGACGCCCCGCCGCGGCTCCTGCGCGGGCTGGCCCACGACGACCAGCACGCCGAACGGATCATCTTCGACGGGCAGCCGCACAGCGCGCTCCCGGCCATGGTCCGCACCCTGCTGCTGGGCCGGCTGTCGCTGGCCACGGCGCCCGCCGGCGCCCGGGTGCCGTGGGTCCGTACGCACGAGATCCTGCGGGACGCGGCCGAGTCGGGGCGTGCCGGGGCCTACCACCGGCTGGCGGCCGGTGACGTCCAGGGCGCCGCGGCCTATCTGTACGAGCGCTTCCTCGACGTGTGCGGGGGCGGGGGTTCGGCGCAGGCGTGGTGCGCGGAGCTGTCCTTCATCCAGCGCGCGCCGCGCCGCTGGGAGGCGGACACGCTGGAACGCACACCTGGCGCGGAGTTCCAGCACCGGCTCGCGCGGGCGCAGAGTCCGCCCGACCAGTTGATGGTCACCCGCCTGCTGGTCGCCGGGTGGATCACCACCCATCCGGCGTCCGACCCCTGCGCGTCGCTGTGGTCCGACCCGCTGGGCGACCCGGTGGCCGAGCTGTACCCGAAGATTGCCGATGCACTGCAGACCCTGAGCGGCCGGCTGGGCGACGAGACGGACCACGACGTGCTGTGGCAGCGGGCGGCCGCCTACGAGAGGAAGCCCTGGTGACCGTCGGATGAGTGGCGAGGACGAGCTCCCGGCCCCGCGGCCGCAGCCCCGCAGATGGCTGCGGGCCGCCGTCGCCGTGGTCATCGCGGGCGCCCTGGGCGTGGGCGGGTACTGGGTCTACGATCGGGTGTTCGAGCAATGTGCGGACGGGGTGCGGAAGCAGGGACCGCAGGACGAGTGCGTGGGCGTCACCGACGGCTCGTACGTGTTCGACGCCTCGCTGCGGGACATCTCCCACCAGATCCTCGCCGAGAACCGGCGGGTGGCGGCGTCCGGCAAACCCTGGGTGTCGGTGGCCTACCTCCAGCCGATGACGACGGGCGCCGGCGACCGGGGGCGCGACAGCATACGCCGGGAGCTGGAGGGGGCCTACCTGGCCCAGCGCGAGCTGAACGACCCGCAGCGCGGCGGACGCGGCGACTCGCCGCAGATCAAGCTGCTGCTGGCGAACAGCGGCGCCGGGTCGGCGCAGTGGGAGCCGCTGGTGGACCAGCTCAAGGAGATGAAGGACGGGGACCAGCACCTGGTCGCCGTGGCGGGCCTCGGGCAGAGCCGCCGGACCACCCAGGAGGCGGTGGACGCCCTGCGGGAGGCCAGGATTCCCATGATGGGCTCGACCGCGACCGCCGACGCGATAAACCGGCCGGGCCAGACCGGCTTCTGGCGGGTGGCGGCGACCAACTCCGACCAGGCGTCGGCCGCGGTGCGCTATCTGCGGACCCTGCAGAACCGCCCCGGGCAGCGCCCGTACCGCGTGACGACCATCAAGGACCGCAACGAGCAGGACACCTACAGCACCTCCCTGTACCGGAGTTTCTCGGCGGCCTCCGCGCGCCACGGCCTGAAGGTCACCGACCTGGGCCTGGCCTACAGTTCGGCCGACCCGGCCACCGCCAACGCCCTGTCCTCGCTCGCCGACCGGGTGTGCGCCGACCGGCCGGACGCCGTGTACTTCGCGGGCCGGGGGCGGGCGCTGCGCGTCTTCATCGAGGCGATGGCCGCCGCCGGGCGGCGCTGCCCGACCACGGTGGTCACCGCGGACGACGTGGTGGGCGTCTTCGACATGCCGGAGAGCTACGAGTCGCGCCAGGCGTTCCGGAAGGTGTGGGAGCGCAGCCGGGTCACCGTGCGCCACACCGTGCTGGCCCACCCCGACCAGTGGACCGACACGTACCCCGGCTCCGTCAACCCGCTGCCGCAGTTCCGCGACGCCTACCGGCAGGACATCCGCCGGCTGGCCACCGAACTGGCCGACGGGCAGGCGATGATGGGCCACGACGCCCTGCTCACCCTGGGGGTGGCGATCCGCGACGGCGCCGGGCGGCAAGGCAACAGCCCGGTCACCACCGGCAGCACCCGCCAGATGCTGCTCCAGATCAGCGGCAGCAAGCCGGTGTACGGCGTGAGCGGGCCGATCCGCTTCGACGACCGCGGCGATCCGGTGGGCAAGCCGCTGGCCCTGGTGGAGCTGAAGCCGGACGGCTCGTACGACTTCCTGAAGGTGGTGTGGCCGTAGGGCGGCGTTCACGCTGCTCGTGCGGCCTGCGGTGCGCCCGTCTTGGCGCGCAGGCTCGTGCCGTAGCGGCGCAGGAGCAGGACGGCGGTGGTGGCGAGGCCGGTGAGCAGGCCGAGCCAGATGCCGAGGGTGTGCAGCCCGGCGGCGAAGCCCAGGAGCCAGGCGGCGGGCAGGCCCACGGCCCAGTAGCCGACGAGGGTGATGCGGAAGCCGCTCCTGGTGTCGTCCAGTCCGCGCAGGAGCCCGACGCCGATGTTCTGGGCGCAGTCGAAGAATTGCAGGACCATGACGACCAGCAGCAGGTGGGTGGCGATGGAGACGGCTTCGGTGTCCCGGGTACCTCCGGTGTCGAAGAACGGGGCGAGGACGAGTCCGGGCAGCGTGACGTAGACGACCGCGACGCCGGTCATGACGGCGCCCGCGCAGGCCAGTGCGGTGTTCTTGATGCGCAGCGCGATGTCGGCGCGGCCGAGGGCGAGTTCGCGGCTGACGTTGACGGACGCGGCGTGGGAGAGGCCGACGGCGACCTGGAAGACGATGTAGACGAGCTGGTTGACGGCGGTGTGCGCGGCCAGTGCGGCGCTGCCGAAGGAGCCGGCCATCAGGGCCGTGACGGAGAAGAACCCGGCCTCGGAGCCGTAGGTCGCGGCGATGGGCACCCCGAGCCGGACGATGCGGGCGGCCGTGGCGCGGTCGGCCCTGGCGATGTTGAGGCTGAGGTGAGGGCCGAGCACCGGGTCGCGCCGGGCGGCGGCGTACAGCGCCAGGAAGGAGAGGAAGTACACGAGCGTGGTGGCCACGCCCACGCCGGGCAGGCCCAGTTCGGGCAGCCCCCAGGTGCCGTGGATCAGCCCCCAGTTGAGCGCGGCGTTGACGGCGACGGAGACGACGGTGATGCGCAGGAGCGCCTGTGGCCGCCGCATTCCCACGGTGAACTGGCGGACGGCCTGGAACCACAGGCACGGCAGCAGGCCCGGCGCGAGGGCGAGCAGCATCGTCCGTGCCCGGGCGACGACGTCCGCGTCCTGGCCGAGCCAGGTCAGTGCCTGGCCGATGAGCAGCATGAGGACGGCGCCCGCCAGTCCGGCGAGGGTCGCCACGGCCAGTCCGGCGCGGACGATCGTACGAACCTCCTGGTCCCCCGCGCTCGGGCCCGCGCCCCCGGCCGCTTCAGCGCGCGCCGACGCCGCGGCGATGCCGTTGCCGACGGAGGTGACGAGGCCGACGCCCATCGTGCGCAGTTGGTTGAAGACGACGATGGCCAGTCCGCCCGCCGCGAGGTCGGCCGTGCCGAGCATGCCCATCATCACGGTGTCGGTGGTCGTCAGGGCGACTTGGGCGAGCTGGGTCAGGACGAGGGGGACGGCGAGGACGGCCAGGGCGCGGCTGTCGCGGAGGAGCGTGGTCACCTGCATGGACGGGCTCATGTCTGGCGGAGTTTGGTGAGCGTCTCCTCGATCTCGCGCTCCAGGTCGCGGTCGAGGAGGGCGCGGGCGTGCATCCAGTCGTCGTCGAAGACGGTGTCCAGGTACTTCTCGCCGCCGTCGTTGACCAGAGCGACCATAGTGGTGCCGGGCGGGGCGGCGGGGAGCCGGGACAGGGCCTCGTGGACGACGCCGCCCGCGGAGCCGCCGATGAGCAGGCCGGTGGCGCGGGCGACGGCGCGGGCGGTGGCGAATGCCTCGATGTCGCCGACCTTCACGCCGTCGTCGATCAGGCCGAAGTCGACGAGCGCGCCGATCTCGGCGCCTTCGGGTGTGCCGGTGCCGGACTGGTAGTAGTCGTGGGCCGGGCCGCCGAAGGCGATGGAGCCTTTGGGTTCGACGCCGACGGTCCGGCAGTCGGGGACGAGGGTGCGCAGTTCGCGGGTGGTGCCGCAGAGGGCGCCGCCGGTGCCCACCGCGCCGATCAGGACGTCGATCTGCCCGTCGAGGGCCTGGTGGAGTTCGTGGGCGACGGGGAAGTAACCGACGCCGTTGCTGGGATTGTTGTGCTGTTCGGTGAAGACGGTGTTGTGCTGTCCGCGGGCCATCTCCGCGGCCAGCTCCTCGCGGGCGGCGGTGGCCAGCTCGTCGGTGCCGTCGTCGGCGGCGTAGACGAGTTCGGTGCCCAGCGCCCGCATGGCACGCAGTTTGTCGGCGCAGGCGTGGTGGTCCACGACGGCGGTGAAGGTGTAGCCGCGCTCGGCGGCGATGACCGCGAGGCCGAGGCCGGTGTTGCCGGAGGTGGACTCGATGATGCGGCCGCCGGGCCGCAGCGCGCCGCGTGCCTCGGCGTCGAGCACCATCTGGCGGGCCATCCGGATCTTGGCGGTGCCGGTCGGGTTGAACATCTCCAGTTTGAGCAGCAGACGGCTGCCCGTCTCGGTGCGGCACAGCTCGTACAGCGGGGTGCGGCCGATGAGGTCGGAGATCCGGGAGACCACGGCGGGACGTGCGAGGGCCTCTTTCACTGGGCGGCTCCTGGGCAGGGAAGGGCTGGTCACGAGGTTGGCGCGACGACGGGCCGGGCGTTCCTCAGCGGGCGGGGCACCGGTCGAGACGCCAGCGCGGCCGGGGGCCCGGTCGGTCCACGACGACCTTGGGCGGCAGCGGCAGACCGTGGAACGGGGACTCGTTCGAATCCATCTGGTATCCGGCGGTGTTCGGGTAGACCAGCAGGTCGCCGACGCGGGGCCGGGCGGGGAACGGGACCTTGCGCCAGGTGAGCAGGTCCGACTCCAGGCAGGTCGCGCCGCCGACGCACGCGGGGTGCACCGCGTCGCCGCGGGCCCGTCCGTCCGGGGTGACCAGGTACGGGTCGGGCAGGTACTCGCTGTTGAACCACTGCTCGGAGAGGCTGAGGCTGGTGCCGTCGACCGTGAGGATGCGGTAGCCGTCGCGTTCCTTGACGCCCTGGACGCAGAAGACGGACGCGCCGGCGCCGTCGAGCAGCGCCCGGCCGGGCTCCGCCATCAGCAGCGTGCCGGTCTCCTTGAGCCGGCCGGCCAGGCTCGTACGGCCGCCGGCGGGGACGGTGGCGAGGACGGCGCGCAGGGCGTCGGCCCCGGCGACGGGCGAGTGGTACGGATAGAAGCCGTCGGCCTCGAACGTCTTGTGCGCGTGGTAGTGCGCGGGGCGCTGCGCGGCGAGGAACGTCTGCCAGTGGCGGGCGCTGCTGTAGTCGACGGCGAAGCCGCCGCCGATGCTGATCCGGTCGGCCCGCAGGCCCAGTCGCCGCGCGCGCAGGCAGTGGTCGAGGAGTTCCCCGGCGAGGTCGGCGCGCGGCCGGACGGCGTAGCCGGAGAGGTGGAAGCTGAAACCTTCCATCCGTACGGCGTCCCCGGCGCGTACGCACCGGTCGAGCGCGGTGTCCAGCTCGGCGGCCGTCATCCCGAAGCGGCTGTGCTGCTGCGCGGACGGCAGGCAGCGCAGCAGAAGGCGGGCCGGGCGCGCGGTGCCGGTCAGGGCGAGGGTGATGAGCAGGTCGAGTTCGTCCAGGGCGTCGACGGCGACCAGGCAGCCCTGGAGCGCGGCCAGGCGCAGCAGGGCGTCGCTCTTGGCTGGTCCGGTGACGACGAGGTGCTCGCCGCGTACGCCGTGGCCGAGGGCTTCGCGCAGTTCCGGGACGCTCGCCACGTCCATGCCCGCGCCGTGGGCGGCGCAGCGTTCCGCCCAGACGGCGGCCTTGTTGGCCTTCTTCGCGTAGTACACGCGCCCGGCCACCCCGGCGTCGTCCAGGGCGGCGCGGAAGGCGGTGAGGTTGGCGTCGAAGCGGTGCGGGAGCAGGAAGTGGAAGGGGCCGTCGAAGGCGTAGGACAGTTCGTGCAGCAGGCCGCTGTCCATGATCCGGTCGGTGCCGGGGTCGGGGTGGGCGGGCAGCGTCGGTACGTCGGTGGAGCGCAGGCCGGTCACCGCCACAGCGCCACCTGCGTTCCCAGCCCCTGGTCGAGGGCGAGTTGGGCGAAACGGTGGCCGAGGGCGATGTCGGTGACGACCAGTCCGCTGTTGTAGGCGAAGACACGTTCCCGCGCGGTGCCGCGGCCGGTGGCGGTACCGGCCAGCACGGCCGGGAACTCTGCGTCCACGGTGGGGAACCCGCCCGCCGCGTCGGCCATGTCGGTGCCGGTGACCTTCATCTGCGCCTCACTGGTCGCCACGACCCGGTCGGCGCGGTGCAGGGCGGACGGCGCCAGGCCGTGCCCCACGAGGACGGACAGCGCGCCGGGCCGGAGCCAGTCGGCCTCGACGGCCGCGGTGGTGTGGCCGCCCGCGGTCGCCACGAGGACATCGGCGTCGCCCGCCGCGGCCCGCAGGTCGGTGACCAGTTCCACGTCCCGTTCGGGGAAATGGGCGCGCAGCTCTTCGCGTACCGCCGCGACGCCCTCGGGGTGGGTGCCGGACAGCATCAGGCGCTCCAGGTCCGGCAGCGTCGTCAGCAGGAACGGCAGGGCCAGGCGCCCTTGCGTGCCGGTGCCGATGACCAGGGCGCTGCGGGCGCCGGGCGGGGCGCACTCGCGGGCCAGCAGGGCGGAGACGGCCGGGGTGCGCAGCGAGCCGATGCGGCCGCAGTCCATCATGGCGACGGGCAGGCCGGTGACGTCGTCGTAGAGCGTCAGCGTCGTGTAGTAGTGCTGGCTGCCGCGGTCCTTGTCCAGGCCGTGCTTGTACGAGGTCTTGACGGCGACGACGTCGCGGGAACCGTCCCGGCCGAGCATCGCGTAGGCGACGGAGTGCCCGTCGGCGGGTTTGACGGTGAGTTTGCGCGGGTTGTCGGAGCCGCCCGCGGCGAGGGTGCGGTAGGCGCCTTCGACGGTGGCCACGACATCGGCGAGCGCGATGCCGAGGCCGGCCAGGTCGCTGGTGGTCAGGATGCGCAGGGTCCGGTCGCCGGCGGATATGGAGCGGGGGTCGGCGGCCACGGTGCTGTCGGTCATGTCCGTCCTCGGGGAGCTGCGGGCTGTCGTCCGGTGGGGACTGTCATCCGGTGTGGGCTTCGACGGCGGCCTGACCGTAACCGTGCTCCGACGCCTCTGACAGGGGGCGTGTACGGCGCGCGGGGACACGGACGGAGGCACGCTTGAGCCAGCGGTCGGTGCCGTCGTAGCGGGCCCTGAAGGGCACCCGGCCGTGTACGACCAGGTCGTTGTCGACGACGAGCACCTCGCCCGGTGCGAGGCGCACGGCGCCCGAGACGCGGGCGAGTTCGTGCTCCAGGCGTTCGTAGGCGGCGCGGTGGGCGGGGCTCGCGTCGTCGAGGGGGGTGTAGGCGGGGTCGAAGCGCAGGGTCAGGCCGTCGTCCGACCGGAAGAGGGTGGGGACCGGGGGCGGCGGGCCGCCGTCGAAGTTCCGGGCCTCGGGGTACGCGTCGTCGGGCAGGATCGGCAGCACCGGGCGGCTCAGCAGCTCGATGTCGGCCTCGTCCAGCCTTACGTGGCGGATGCCGGCCGCCGTGGTGGCGACGCGGTCGGGGTTGCGCAGGCAACTGAGCATGAGCAGGTGGGCGCGGCCGGGGTGGAAGGCGTCCTCGGTGTGCGGGCTGAGCAGCACGCTGCTGCCGGCGCCGGTCTGCTCGGTCTCGCGGCCGGGGGCGGGGACGATGTTGTGCACGAAGCGGCCGTCCTGCTGGCCTTCCCAGGCGAGGGGGTTGCCCATGACGGTGGCGAGCAGCAGCAGGACGACGTCGTGCACGGCGCCGCTGTCGCCGGCGGCGGCCCAGCCGGCGGGGGTGGGGCCGAGTGCGGAGTCGTCGACGTGCAGGCCGCGCAGGACGAACAGGCCGTCGTCGGTGTCGACCGGCCGTAGCTGATGACGGACCGTGCCGGGCAGTTCGGCGGCGGACTCCGCGACGCGGGCGAGGAGATGCGGGGAGGCGGCGGAGGTACCGGCCGCGGCGAGGATCTTCTCGGCGGTGCGGCGCAGTTCCGTGGCGTCGGCGGGGTCGAGCTGGCGGACGGGTGCGGCTCCCGTGGTCATGTCGAGGCAGTCCGTTTCCGTTGAGGGTGGGAATCGGGTCCGGTGCGGCGCCGCGCGGGCAGGGCGCGGCGCGCTCGACGGGCCGGGCAGGGGCGGCCATGGCTGCCGTTCCGTGTCCGGGTCCAGCGGACAGTAACGACGCTACTCATCCAACTTAGGTTAGGCAAACCTCACTTTATTTGTCGCGCCTGCCCGCCTTACGACAACTCCCGCCCGTTAACGCCCAGTTGACGACGGCCAATAGGCGCACTCGGCGGCGAGCGCCCTTGCGGACCCGGAACTCATTAGGGTAGGCAACCCTAAGTGACCGAACGAACAGAGCGAGGCGGCGTGGACTTCTCCAGAAGGCAACTGCTCGCGGCCGGCGGGAGCTTGGGCGCGGCCGCGCTGCTCTCGGCGTGCGGCGGCGACGGCGCGGCACCCGCCGCCGGCGGCTCCCCGCGGCAGGGCGGCACCCTGCGCATCGGCGCCCTGGGCCGCCCCTCGGCGATCACCCGCGACCCGCACGGCACCCAGGGCAACGAGAGCGACTACCTCGTCATCGCCCTCGTGTACGACACGCTGACGGCGCCCGGCGACAAGGACAACACCGTCGGCCGCCTCGCCTCCGCCTTCACCCCCTCGAAGGACCTGAAGACCTGGCGCTTCACCGTCGCCGAGGGCGCCGCCTTCCACGACGGGACCCCCGTCACCGCCGACGACGTGGTCTGGTCGCTGCGCCGGCTGCGCGGCACCCCGTCCGGGGCGGCCCGGCTGCCCGGCGTCACGGCGGACCGCATCACCGCCGACGGCAGGCGCACCGTCGTCCTCGTCTCCGACTACGCCAACGCCGAACTCCCCCTGCTCACCCGGCTGACGACGTTCGTCCTCAAGAAGGGCACCGCCGACAAGGACATACCCGGGGCCCCGGGAACCGGTCCCTTCAAGCTGGACTGGTACCGCGACGGCAACGCCCGGCTGCTGCGCAACGCGCACTGGCACGGCGGCGCGGTCCACCTCGACGCCGGCGAAGTCACCATGTTCCAGAGCCCGCAGGCAATGGCCAACGCCATGCTGTCCGGGCAGATCGACGTAGCGTCCAACGTCGGTGCCGTCGCCGCCCGTACGGCCAAGGCACGCCAGGACATCCGGATCGTCCGGCGCCCCGACGACATGGCCATGCCCATCGTGATGCGTACCTCCAGCGGTCCGTTCGCCGACCCGAAGGTACGCGAGGCGATGAAGCTGCTGGTGGACCGCGAGGCGATGGTCGCCCAGGTGCTGTCCGGGTACGGGACGGTCGCCAACGACATCCTCGGCACCGGCGACCCCGCGTACGCCAGGGACATCCCGCAGCGCAGGCGGGACCTGGGCGCGGCGAAGAAGCTGCTGACCGACGCGGGCTTCGACCTCTCCCGTACGTACCGCCTCGTCACCACCGAGGACGTCGCCGGGCTCGCCGAGTCGGCCACCCTCTTCGCCTCCCAGGCCCGCGAGGCCGGCGTCAAGGTCGAGGTCGTCAAGCAGGAGTCCGGCGCCTTCTACCAGAAGACCTGGCTCAAGGGCGACTTCTACACCAACTACTGGGGCACCAACGACTCGGTGGTGTTCTTCGCGTCCAAGACCCTGACCACCGGGGCCGGCCAGAACGAGGCGGACTGGTCCGACACGGCGTTCGACGCCGCGTACCGCAAGGTCCTGGCCACCGCCGACCGCACGGCCCGCACCGCCGCCCTGCGCGGCCTCCAGCGCATCGAGCACGAACGGTCCGGCTATCTGCTGTGGGGCATGGCGGACGGCATCGACCTGGCCGCGCCGAAGGTGCACGGCCTGCCGAAGCTGCCCGGCTACGGGCGCGTCCAGCTCGAAAACGTCTGGCTCGCCCCGTGACGGAGACCGGCACCCGGCCTGCCGAGGCCCCCGTCCGGCCCGTACCGAAGCCCGCGGCGCGGCGCGCCGGTGCCCTGGCCGCACGGGTGGCGGCCGTCCTGGCCAAGCGCGTCCTGATGCTGGTGGTGCTGCTCGCGCTCGTCTTCGCCGCGATCGAGCTGCTGCCCGGCGACGCGGCCACGGCCACGTCGGAGCGCGGCGAGGGCGCGGCGGGCATCGCCGCGCGCCGCCACCTGCTCGGCCTGGACCGGCCCGTGTGGGAACGCTTCTGGGACTGGATCACCGCACTGCCCACCGGCGACCTGGGCACCTCGGCCCGCGGCGAACGCGTCGGCGACCTGCTCGCGGCGCCGCTGCCCAACACCGTCCTGCTGGGCAGCACCGCCTTCGTCCTGACCGTCCTCGGCGCGCTGGCCCTGGGGATCTGGGCCGCCGCGCGCCCGAAGGGTCTGGTCGACCGGGCCGTGGACCTCACCTCCACCGCCGCCTTCGCTCTGCCCGAATTCGTGGTCGCCATCGGCCTGTTGCTGGTGCTGTCGCTGTGGACGGGCCGGCTGCCCGCCGCCACCGTCACCGGCGCCGACGGCTCTCCCGCCACCTGGACCATGCTGGTGATGCCGGTGCTGGCGCTGACCGTGCCGCAGACCGGCTGGAACACCCGTATCGTCCGCGGCGCCCTCGCCGACCAGGCCGCCACCCCGCACGTCGAAGCGGCCCGCCTGGACGGACTGACCACCCGGCAGGTGCTGCTCCGGCACGCGCTGCCGGGTGCCTGGCCCGCCATCGCCACCGGCGTCGCCACCTCCACCGGCATGCTGCTCGGCGGCACGGTCGTCGTCGAGACGCTCTTCAACTACCCCGGTATCGGCACGGTGCTGGCCGGGGCCGTCGCCGACCGCGACACCCCGGTCATCGCGGCCGTCGTCGCCTGCTCGGCCGCGCTGATCACCGTCGTCCTGCTGCTGGCCGACCTGGTACGCGCCCGCACCCTGGGAGCTCGCGCATGACCTCCACCGAAGCGCCCGCGCGGCCCCGGCCGAGCCGGCTGGAGGCCCGCGTGCTGGCCCCTGTCGTCCCCGCCGTGCTGCTCGTCCTGGTGGCTCTGACGGGCCCACTGCTCGCCGCGCACCCGGTCGACAAGCCGGTCACCGCCCCGTACGGCGAGGCGGGCGCGGGCGGCGCGGTGCTGGGCGGGGACCAGCTCGGCCGGGACGTGCTCAGCCGCCTGCTGAACGGCGGCAGCGCGCTGATCGGCAGCGCGCTCGTGGTGGCCGTGGTGGTCACCTTCCTGGCGACCCTGCTCGGCTGTTTCGCCGTCCTCAGCCCGCGGCTGGGGCGGCTGGTCGAACGCGCGGCGGACACCGCCATCCTGCTCCCGCCGGTGCTGGGCATCATGCTGCTCGCGCTCGCCTGGCCGGGCGGCGGACGCCTGGCGATCACCGTGGCCGCCGTCCTGCTGGGGGTTCCGTACGCGGTACGGATCGTCGCGGGCGCGGCGACGCCGGTCGCCGCCACCGGGTTCGTCGAGGCCGCCGTCGCGAGCGGCGAGCGCCCCGGGTACCTGGCGCTGCGGGAGATCCTGCCCAACCTGCGCGCCACCGTGCTCGCCCTGTTCGGCCTGCGCTTCGTCGACGCGGTGTACGTCATCTCCATGGCCGGCTTCCTCCAGCTCGGGCCCCGGCCGCCGGAGGCCGACTGGGCCCTGATGATCCGGGAGAACGGCCCCGGCATCCTCCTCAACCCGTGGGCGGTGGTCGCCCCCGGCCTCGCCATCGGTGCGCTCGCCATCAGCGTCAACCTCGCCGCCAACGCCCTGGCACCCGCCACCGCACGCAGGGCCGCCCTGCGCTGACCCCCGGCCGCCCGCGCTCGCGCGCCTGTTCCCCAGGACTCCGCCGTGACCGAATCCCCGCCGCCCGTCACCGTCACCGTCACCGGCCTCGAAATCGGCCTCGTCGCCGGGCCCGTGCTGCTGCGCCGCACCAGCCTCCGCCTGCGCGGCGGCCGGATCACCGCCCTCACCGGGCCGTCCGGCTCCGGCAAGACGACCCTGCTGCGTGCCGTGATCGGCGAGCTCCCGCAGGGCGCACGCGTCACCTCCGGCAACATCGAGGTGCTGGGACAGGACGTGCTGACGCTCGCGCCCGGAGCGCTGCGCACCCTGCGCCGCCGGCACGTCGCCTATGTGGGCCAGGACCCGGGCTCCGCCCTCGATCCCCGGATGACGGCCCGCCGTCTGATCACCGAACTGGCCGCCGACCGCTCGTCCGAGGCCGTCGAACGGGTCATGGCCGAGTGCCATCTGCCGGCCCCGCTCGCCCATCACCGCCCCGGTGCCCTGTCGGGCGGGCAGCAACGACGGCTCGCGCTGGCCCGCGCGCTCGCCCGGCGTCCCGAAGTGCTGCTGCTGGACGAGCCCACCGCCGGACTCGACGCGGACCTGCGCGACGACATCACCGCGCTCCTGCGCCGGCTCGCCGCCGAACACGGCCTCGCCGTCATCATGGCCAGCCACGATCCGCACGCCGTCGCGGCCTGCGCCGACTCGGTCGTCACCTTGGGCGGCGGGGCCGTTCCGTACGGACCGAGCGCCCCGAGGGTTACGGCGACTTCCGCATCGGTGCCCGCTCCGGCCACGACTTCGCTGCCGACTTCGGCCGAGGGCCCCGCGGCCACCCCCGAGGGCCTGCGCGCCGACAACCTGCACGTCGCCTTCACCCATCGCGGCCACACCCACCACGCCCTGGAGGGCGCCGGCCTCCACATACCGGCCGGTTCCGCCATCGGCATCACCGGCCCGTCGGGGTGCGGCAAGACGACCCTCCTGCGAACGCTCGCCGGCCTCCAGGTCCCGCAGACCGGCACCCTCACCTGGAACGGCCGCCCGCTGCCCGCGCACGCCCGCAAGCGCAGCCGGGACCAGCAACGACGCATCCAGTTCGTCCCGCAGAACCCCCTGGGTGCCCTCAACCCCTCCCGCACCATCGGTGCCACGCTCTCCCGTCCGCTCCGGCTCCACCGTGTCGTCGCCGCCCCGGACCGGCCCGAACGGGTCGGCAGCCTCCTCGAAGCCGTCGGCCTCCCCCGCGACGTCGCCCGCCGCTACCCCCACGAACTCTCCGGCGGACAGCGCCAACGCGCCTCCATAGCGCGCGCCCTCGCCACCGAACCCGACCTCCTCCTGTGCGACGAGGTCACCTCCGCCCTCGACCCGGCGACCGCCACCGCGGTCCTTGACCTGCTCACCCGGCTGCGCGCCGAGCGCCGGCTGACGCTCGTCCTCGTCAGCCATCAACTGGACCTCGTGGCCGCCTGCACCGACACCGTCCACCTCCTGCGGGCCGGGCGCGTCGTCCGGCCCGCGGCCCGCCGCGAAGGTGCCGCCTCGGCCTGAGTGGCCGTCCTGGGAGGGCTGTTCGGCCCGGTGAAGGGACTGTTCGGCCCGTCCCGCAGCGCCCGCCGACGGCGGACCATGAAGACATGGGAACGCCGGTCCCGGAGGCCCGCCCGGTACGGCCGGGGGCTGCGGTGCCGCGCAAGAAGGGGAGGTGGCGCGGTGAGGACGACGAACGCACGGCTCGGTGCACTGCCCGCGGAACACCGTGAGCGGCTGATGGAGCGGGCGCGGGAAGTCTCCTTCCCCGCCGGGACACGGATCTTCGAGGAGGACCGGAAGGCCGACCGCTTCTGGATCCTGCGCACCGGCACGGTCCAGCTCGACCTCCGGGTGCCGGGCCGCCGGCCCGCCGTCGTCGAGACCCTGCACCCGGGCGACCTGCTGGGCTGGTCGTGGCTGTTCCCGCCGTACACCTGGCACCTGGGCGCGGAGACGCTGAGCCCGGTGCGGGCCTGGGAGTTCGACGCGCGGGAGATCCGGGCGCTGTGCGCGGAGGACCCCGCGCTCGGGCACGCGCTGGTGCTCCGGTACTCCCAGGTGATCGGGGACCGGCTGCGGTGCGCGCGGACCCGGCTGCTCGACCTCTTCGGACCGTACGGGAGCGGCGTGCACTGACCACCTGTGTCCGGGCCCTGGCCGGGCGCCCGGGGCCCGGGCACAGGTTTACGGCCGTCGGGGCCGGCGGATCCTCCTCACGCCGCCGGCCCCGGCTCCGTCTCCCTCCACGGCTCCGGGCACGGTGGACGGGTGTGTGGTGCACGGGCCCGTGATGCACAACCCTGGGGGGAGGAGCCCGCGCTGAAGGAGTCCGTGATGCAGGAGCCCGTGACGCCAGGGAACAACAGCCCCCGCACCGTCGGCGACGTGATGACCCACACCGTGATCAGTATCGGCCGTGCCGCCCCCTTCAAGGAGATCGTCCGCACGATGGAGCAGTGGAAGGTCAGCGCCCTGCCCGTCGTCGAAGGGGAGGGCCGGGTGGTCGGTGTGGTGTCCGAGGCCGATCTGCTGCCCAAGGAGGAGTTCCGCGACCACACCCCCTCGCGCATCGAGCAGATGCGCGTCCTGGACGCCCTGATCAAGTCCGGCGGCGTCACGGCCGACGAGCTGATGACGGCGCCTGCGGTCACCGTGCACGCGGACGCCAGCCTCGCGCAGGCGGCCCGCACCATGGCCTGGTACCGGATCAAACGGATGCCGGTGGTGGACGCCCTCGGCCGGCTCGAAGGGGTGGTGAGCCGCAGCGACCTCCTCAAGGTCTTCCTCCGCGAGGACGAGGACATCGCCGAGGAGGTGCGGCGGACCGTCGTCGGGCAGCTCTTCGCGTCCCGGCGGCAGCAGTTGAGCGTCGAGGTGTCCCAGGGGATCGTCACCCTCGCGGGGACCATCACCGACACCTCGCTCATACCGGTGGCGGCGCGCCTCGCCCGGGCCGTCGAAGGGGTGGTCGACGTCGACATGCAGCTCAGGGGCGACAGCGGCGCCTGAGACGCGACGCGGAAGTATGGGGCGGGGCGGGGCGGGCGGCGGTGTCCGTCCGGCCCCGTCCCGGTCAACCACGCGCCCCCTCCCCTCATCACTTCGCGGCGTGCCGCGCCGCCGTGCGCTTCGCTTCTCTCCGCGTGTCGGTAATGCGGGCGTAGGCCGACGCGCACGCGGGGTTCCGCTCCGCGCGCAGAGAGATCGAGGTGGGCGAATCATGCATCGAGGCGAGCGACTTCCCTGTCGCCGTACCGCACTGGCCGGTGTCCTTGCCGCCGGGGCGCTGGCCCTTGCGGCCTGCGGGAGCGACGACGGTGGCGGGCCGCGGACGGCGAGCGGCTCCGCCGCGGCGTCCCCGACCGCCTCCGCGTCGGAGGCCGCGCACAACGACGCGGACGTACGGTTCATGCAGCGGATGATCCCGCACCACCGGCAGGCCGTGGAGATGACGGAACCGGCGGGCTCCCGCGCCTCCGACCAGGAGGTCAAGAGCCTGGCCGCGGCGATCTCCAAGGAGCAGACCGCCGAGATCGCCACCATGCGCGGGTGGCTGCGGTCCTGGGGCGAGCCGGAGGCGGCCGCGACCGGCTCCGGCGACCCCGGTTCGCCCTCCGCCGAGCACAGCCCGCACGGCATGGACCACGGGCAGGTCGGACGGGACGAGTCGGACATGGACGGGATGGTGTCCGACCAGGACATGGCCGCCCTGAAGGACGCCGAGGGCGCCGCCTTCGACCGGAAGTTCACCGAGCTGATGATCGGCCACCACGAGGGCGCGATCCAGATGGCACGCACCGAGCGCAAGCTGGGCCGGGACACGGGCGCGAAGCAGCTCGCCGACTCCGTCGTACGGAGCCAGTCGGCGCAGGTGGCCCAGCTCAAGGCGCTCCGCGACCGGCTCTCGCCCCGCTGACCCGCCCCACCGGCGCCCGGCCCGGACCTCCCCTGCCGTCCCACCGAGGGGAGGCCCCGGGCAGTGTGGCGCGCGGCCATTCCGTACCGCGCTCCACCAGACCCTCCACGCACACGCAAGCGCGCCGCGCCAGCCACTTTTCAGACATCACACGCTGTTCATCGACAGGACACCTTCATAGGGCAACCGGTTGTTAGCTTACCGAGAAGTAGTAATCGCCTACATCCGTAGGGAGACATACTTCATGACCACCGAATCAATTGAATCCTTTGCCGCCGAGGTGAATTCCCCGGCGAACGACTTCTGCTCCTACGTGGAATCCGTCCTCGCCGTCCTGGCGGAAACTCCGGACCGCCCGGTGGTCACCACGGCGGACGGCCAGGAGGTCACCGCAGGGGAATTCCGCGACAGCGTGTACCGGATCGCCCGGGAACTGGCCGGCTGGGGCGTCGGGCGCGGCAGCACCGTGTCGCTGCTCTCCGGGAACCGGCCGGAGGCCCTCACCGCGCGGTACGCCGCCAACCTGCTCGGCGCCCGGGCCGTCTTCCTCTACCAGGGCATGGCCCCCGAGACACTCGCCCACATCGCGGAGAGCGTGGACACCGCGCTGCTGCTGATCGACCCGGACCTGCCGGACGCCGCCGAGAGCCTGCCGGCCCGCGCCCGGCCCCCGTACGTCCTCTCCTTCGGCCCCGGCCCGCACGGCCAGGACCTGCTGGCGCGCGCCGCACGGCACGAGCCCGTCCCGGTGCGGAGCGCGGCGCGTCCCGAGGACGACTGGTGCATACGCCACACCGGCGGCACCACCGGCGTCCCCAAGGGCGTGCGCATGCCGCACGGCCCCTACCGGGACATGCTCGCCTTCGGCTCCGTCGGCGCTGGCGAGCCGCCGCGCTTCCTGGCCTGCACCACCCTCGCGCACGTGGCCGGCAACATCGCCGACGCCACCCTCCTGGCCGGCGGCTCCGTGGTGCTCCAGCACTCCTTCGACCCCGGCGAGGTGCTCGCCGCCGTCGAGCGCGAGCGCATCACCCACCTGTGGCTGCTGCCCCCGCTGATCTACCGCCTGCTCGACCACCCCGGCCTGGCCGGCACCGACCTGTCCAGCATCCAGCGGATCACCTACGGCGGCTGCGCCGCCTCGCCGACGCGGCTGCGGCAGGCGCACGAGACCTTCGGCCCGGTCCTGTTCGGCGGCTACGGCCAGTCCGAGGCGGGCCATGTCACCGTCATCGGACCGGACGAGCACCGCGACCTGCCCCCGGAAGGGCAGGCCACGGTGGGCCGGGTGATCCCGGGTGTCGAGGTCGCCCTGCACGACGAGCGGGGCGCGCCCGTCCCCGTCGGGGCGGTGGGCGAGATCCGGGTGCGGTCCGGCCAGGCCATGACCGGCTACTGGAAGCAGCCCGGCCTCACCGCCGAGGTACTGCGCGACGGATGGGTGCACACCGGTGACCTGGGCTACCTCGACGACCAGGGCTACCTGTACATCGTCGACCGGCTCAAGGACATGATCATCGTGGTGGGCGGTCACGTGTACACCGGTGAGCTGGAGGACCTGCTGCTCACCCACCCGGCCGTCGCCCACTGCGCGGCGTTCGGCGTGCGCCGCGCGGACGCCGGCGAGGAGGTGCACGTCGCGGTCGTCCCCGCACCGGACCGCCCGCTGGACCTGGACCTGGACCGGCTGCGCGACTTCGTCACCCGCCACAAGGGCGCGATGTACGCGCCCACCGGGCTGCACCTGGTCACCGAGATCCCGCTGACGCCGGTCGGCAAGCCCGACAAGAAGCGCATCCGGGCCGTACTCGGCGCGTGAACGGGCCACGCGGGGCCCGCACCGGTCCCGGCCGCCGTCAACCGGAAGGCCGGGGCCGGGAATTCCGACGCGTCGCCTGACGCCCCCTCAGCGATCCGGTTCCGCGAAGAAATCAAGGATCGCGGAATTCACTGGCTCCGGCTTCTCCAGATAGCCGAAATGACCGCACCCGGATATCTCGGTGTACCGGCAGCCGGGAATGCACGCGGCCACTTCCTCGGCCAGCCGCGGGCGGACGACCCGGTCGTCCGAGAATCCGACGACCAGACACGGACACCGGATGTGCCGGTACGCGGCCCGCCGGTCCTCGATCACCTGAAGCCCGAGCTGCCCGCGCATTCCGGCGGCATTCCCCGTCGCCGTCATCTCGAACACGTCCAGCCAGCCGCGCAGCCCGTCCGGATCGCCGAGCGTCTCCGCCGACAGGTACTGCAACGCCTGGACGTACGCCGCGTACCGGGGCGGCAGCGCGACCCCGCTGTCGCACAGGTCGATCTCCGCCGCCGCCATGGCCCGGACCAGCAGGTCCGCCCGGCCGATGGTCGCCATCAGCACGGCCCTGCGGACCAGCTCCGGCCGGGCCACGAGCAGTTCCTGCACGACCACCGAGCCCAGCGAGAAGCCCACCACACGGCAGGGCCCCGGGCTGACGTGGGTGAGCAGACCGGCGAGGTCGGCCGCCATGTCGTCGAGGGTGAAGGGCTGCCCGGACGCGCCCTCCGGCGAGAAACCCCGGTGGTCGAACGTGATCACCCGGTACCCGGCCGCGGTCAGGGCGGGCACCTGGTGCGCACGCCACACCCGTCCCGGCGCGCCGGTCCCGGTGACCATCACGACCGGCTCCCCGGCGCCGTACTCCTCGTACCCGAGACTGATCCCGTTGGTCCGCACCACCGGCATGAGCCCGCCCCCTTCGTCCGCCGCATGACGTGCCCCTCCATCAGAGCAGGTCCGGCCCGGCTTGTACGGGTGTCCGACCGACCGCGCAGCGGCCGACGGCCGCGGCCGACCGCGCCCGCCCGCATCGCGCCACTCCGTGGCCGCCCGACCCCTTGTGCCGTGCCGCGCGAGCGTTTCCCATGGCAGCAGACACGAAAAAGCCGTCCTGCTGACCGTCGCCGGTCGAGAGAGGCTGTCGTATGCGGAGTGTGGGTGTGGAAGAAGAGCTTCTCCTGGTGGACCCGCACTCAGGAAAGCCACGAGCTGCCTCCGGGACCGTACTGGCCGCGACCCCGGACGATTCCCCCCTGGACAAGGAACTGCACCGCGAGCAACTGGAGATCGCGACCCGGCCCCGGCTGCTGATGGAGGACCTGGCCGCGGAGGTCGCCCGCTGGCGCGGCGAGGCGGCGCGCCAGGCCCGCCGGGCCGGTACGGAGCTGGCGGCGCTGGCCACCTCGCCGCTGCCGGTCGTGCCGTCCCTCAACGTCGACGAGCGCTACCAGCGGCTGGCGGAGGAGTTCGGCCGCACCGCGCAGGAACAGCTCGCCTGCGGCTGCCACATCCATGTGTCCGTCGAGTCGGACGACGAGGGCGTGGCCGTGCTGGACCGTATCCGCCCGTGGCTCCCGACACTGCTCGCGCTCAGCGCCAACTCGCCCTTCTGGCAGGGCAGGGACACCCGGTACAGCAGCTACCGGAGCCGGGTGTGGGGCCGCTGGCCGTCGTCCGGGCCGGTGGAGCTGTTCGGCTGTGCGGAGAACTACCACCGGCGGGTGCGGGAGATGCTGGCGACGGAGACCCTGCTCGACGAGGGCATGATCTACTTCGATGCCCGGCTGTCGCGGCACTACCCCACCGTCGAGATCCGGGTGGCCGACGTCTGTCTGCAGTCCGACGACACGGTGCTGATCGCCGCCCTGGCCCGCGGGCTGGTGGAGACCGCCGCCCGTGCGTGGCGCGCGGGCGAGCCGCCGGACCCGGCCGGGATCGGCCTGTTGCGGCTGGCGGCCTGGCGGGCCGGCCGGTCCGGGCTGTCCGGCCGCCTCGTCCACCCGCTCACCTGGACCCCGGCCCCCGCCGAGGCCGTGGTGCGCGCCCTGCTCGACCATGTCGGCGAGGCGCTGGAGGACTACGGGGACCTGGGGCTCGCCAAGGAGCGCCTGGACACCCTGATGGGCCGCGGCAACGGGGCGCACGTCCAGCGGGAGCAACTGCGCCGAACCGGCAGCCTGCGGGCGGTCGTCGAGGAGTGTGTGCGGCGTACGACGCTGTGACGCCCGTGTGGCCGCGCATCGAGGACCGAGCTCGGCGTCTCCGTGCTGCCCTGTGGTGCCTCTTCGGTGGTCTGTGGTGCCGCCGCGGTGGCCTTCGGTCCGTTCTTCGGTCACCCCGTGGTCGCACCGTGAAGACCGCCGCCCGGCCGCCGCCCGAGAATCGGGGTGGCCGGTTCCCGCCCCGCCGGGACCGGCGACCATCGATCGACGGAGGCGAGATGCTGACCGGTAGCGACCGGCTGGACCCCGGTACCGCGGAGGGCGCGGACTGGGTGGGCGCGCACATCTTCTACGACACCGGGCAGGACGCGCTGCTGACCGACGGTGTCCGCCCGCTGGTCGCACGGCTGACGGCCGACGGTCTCGTCCAGCGGTGGTTCTTCCTGCGGTACTGGGAGGGCGGCCCGCACGTCCGGCTGCGCTTCCTCCCGGCCCGTACCGCCGACCGCGCCAGGATCGAGCGGCTGGCCGCCGAACACCTCCGCGCGTACCTGAAGGCCGAGCCGTCCCCGGATGTCGTGGACCGTACGCGCTTCGCCCAGGTCTCGGAGGGGCTGGCCAGTCTGGAGGGCCGGTCCGACCAGGAGCAGCAGGAGGAGGTGCGGCCCAACAACTTCCTGGAGTTCCGGCCGTACGAGCGGGAGAACTCCGACTTCGGGTACGGCGCCGCCATCACCGCCGTGGAGCGGCACTTCCACGAGTCCAGTGAGCTGGCGCTGTCCGTCGTCGGCACCGGCGCGACCGTCGAACAGCGCGCGATGTTGGCGTTCGACCTGGTCGTGGGGGTCTTCGCGCTCCTCGACGAGGTCCGCGACCGGTGGTCACGCAACGGCGGCCCGCCCCTGCCGTTCGGCAGCGGTCCCGAGGCCGAGGACGTCGAGCCGCGGTACCGCGCCCAGCAGGCGCAGCTCCAGGAGCGGGCCCGGCGCATCTGGCGGCTGGCGGCCGCGCCCGAGGAGTCGCTCACCGGGGCGGGCGCGGACCCCCGCGCCTACTGGATGGCGTCCCTGCGCCGGCTGCGGGACACGCTCCATGTACTGGAGGACGCGGGGACCTTCACCAACGAGTGGACGGACTCGCCGCTCGTCGGGCCGCTCGAACTGGCCGAGACCGCGCACCCCGCCACGAGCCTGGTGCTGCTGCGCAGCGGTCACCTGGTCAACAACCGGCTCGGGCTGACCCTGTGGCAGGAGAGCCAGGTGCGCTTCCTCGTCGGCCGGGTGCTCGCCGAACTGCCCGAGGCGCTGACCGTCTCATGAGCGGGGCGGCCGCCACGTGGCACAGCATCCACGTCCACCACCACGACGAGAGCACCGAGCCCGCGCTCGTGCTGCGCGCCGTCCGCCCGGCGTTCGAGGCCGTCCGGGCATCGGTCGACGGTGCCTGGTTCGGCCGGCACTGGCTCCGGGGCCCGCACCTGCGCCTGAACTTCCGCACCACGGCCGAGGAGTGGGCCTCGAAGGTACGCCCGCAGGTCGTCGCCGTGCTGGAGACGTACGTCCGCGACCACCCCTCCACGGTCCGACTGGACGAGGCCGCGCTCGCGCCGGTGCACGAGCGGCTGGCGGAACTGGAGATGGAGACCGGCCCCCGGCACCCCTGGGTACCGGACAACACCGTGCTCGAACAGCCCTATGACCACCGGCTGCCGGTGCTGGGGTCGATGCGGGGCAGCGAGGTGCTGGCCGATTTCCTGAGCGACACGAACGACCTGGCGTTCGCGATGTACGAGCACCTGGAGGGCGGCGGCGCCCTGCCCGTACTGGCACTGGACCTGATGTGGACCACCGCGTCGGTGGCCGCAGTCCCGTTTGACGAAGGCAGCGCGCCGATCGCGCGCGGGTTCCTGTCCCTGCGGTCGCACGCCGACGCGTTCCTGTCCCGTACCCACGACCCGGCCGCCTACCGGGCCGCCTTCGACGAGCGGTACCGGCGGCAGGCCGACGCGCTGACCACCCGGCTGCGTACGGTGGAGTCCGTCCTGTCCACGGCGCCCGGCTCCCCCGAGGCCGAGGCCACGGACGCGGACGCCACCGTGCCGTTCGTCCGGGAATGGGCCGAGGCCGTACGCCGGTGCCAGCGCGCCGCGTACCCGCTGCTGGAGTCCGGCGAGCTGACGCTCAGCGGCGCCGGCCTGGCCCCCCGGCTGCCGACCCGGCAGCTCAGCGACTTCCACCGGCTCCTGCAGACCGACCACGGCCACGACGGCTTCCTCCGCGACGACCACTGGTTCGCCTCCTTCCGGCTGGTGGTCAACTACCTCTACGTCCACCTCAACCGCCTCGGGCTGAAGCCCGTGGACCGCGGCCTGCTGTGCCACCTCGCGGCCAACACGGTCGAAACGGTGCACGGCGTCACCGCGGAGGACGCCTTCCGCCGCCATGTCGTCTCCGCCTCCCCCACCGAGGACACCCCCGAGTGGTCCCGGCTGAGCAAGGAGTGGGCCGAGGGCCGGTGAGCAGCGGCCGGGTGGAACGTACCGGTCGTAACCAGTTGGACGGTACCGCGAGGGTTGTACATTGACCGCCGTTACGGCGAACGGTGGAGCGTGGTTGTCAGCTTGTGGTCAAGCGGGTCTCAACTCGTGGGCTGGCGCCGGGCACCGCTTCGGCGGCTGGCTCCTTCCCGTACCGCGTTGGGGCGGAGGGGGAGCACCATCACCAGGGCCGCCGCCGCGCCGTACGGCCATGAGGGGGAACACCGAGGCGTCCGACGACGTACGCGCCGGACGTGTCAGGCGGCTCCCCCGGACCTCAAAGGGGGAAAGACATGCGACCCAAGACTGTGACGAGGACCCTCGTCAGCGTCACCGCCGCCGTGGGGATCTTCGCCGGCGGCCTGGCGGGGGCGGGCGCGAGCTTCGCCGCTGCCGCGCCGACCGCGCAGCCCGCGGCGGCGACCGAGGCCGTCGTACCGCTCGCGGTGCAGAACTTCGGCCTGACCACCACGGAGGCCAAGAAGGTTCAGCGTTGGCTGAAGCAGTACTGGAGCTACCACGGTTCGATCGACGGGGCACTCGGTACCGAGAGCTGGAAGGCGTTCCAGCGCTGCCTCAAGACGTACTGGGGGTACAACGGGCAGATCGACGGAGACCCCGGCGTCAACACGGTGAAGGCACTGCAACGCCTGCTCAAGGCCTACTGGGGTTACACCGGGGCCATCGACGGGGACCCCGGGAAGGACACCAGGGCCGCGTTCAAGCGGTTCGCCAACGGGGTCTAGGGGCTGAGGGCCTGGGGCCCGGCCACGGATCTGAGCCGAGCCGCGGATCGGACCAGGAGTTGGGCTACGGGACGAGTCGCGGCTGAAGCCGTCGAGCGGTGCGCCCGCCGGGCGCGCCGCTCGATCGTCTGATCGCTCGGGTTGTCGATCGGCTGTGCCGGTCCGGTCCGCGCCCGGTGCCTCAGCCGAGCACCCGGACCGGATCGCCCGCCAGATACGCCTGGATGTCCTCGACCGCCTGGCCGTAGTACGTGCGGTAGTTGTCCCAGGACACGTAGCCCAGGTGGGGCGTAGCCAGCAGCCGGGGTGCGGTGCGCATCGGGTGGCCGGCGGGCAGCGGCTCGGTGTCGAAGACGTCGATGCCCGCGCCGGCGAACCGGCCCTCGTGCAGCGCGGCGAGCAGGGCGTCCTGGTCGACGATGGCCGCCCGGGACGTGTTCACCAGGTACGCGGTCGGCTTGAGCAGCGCCAGTTCGGACGCGCCCAGCAGGCCCCGGGTGCGGTCGCCCAGCGCCAGGTGGACCGAGACGAAGTCGCTGGTGGCGAGGAGTTCCTCCTTGCTCGCCACGAGGGTGGCGCCGGCTTCGGCGGCCCGTTCCTCCGTGAGGTTCTGGCTCCAGGCCACCACGTCCATGCCGAAGGCCGTACCGATCCGGGCCACCCGGCTGCCGATCTTGCCCAGTCCGAGCAGTCCGAGACGCCGGCCGTGCAGGTCGGCGCCGACCGTGGACTGCCACGGGCCGCCCTGGCGCAGCGCGTTGCTCTCGGTCACCACGCCGCGCGCGAGGCCCAGGATGAGAGCCCAGGTCAGCTCGACGGGCGGGGTGGAGGCGCTCTGCGTGCCGCACACGGTCACCCCGTGCTCCGCCGCCGCGGCGAAGTCGATCACCGAGTTGCGCATACCGGAGGCGATCAGGAGCCGGAGCCGGGGCAGCCGGGCGAACAGGGAGGCCGGGAAGGGAACCCGTTCGCGCAGCGTGACCACGATGTCGAAGTCCGCCAGGGCCGCCGCCAGTTCGTCCTCGGTGGCGAAGTGCCGGGTGAAGGGGACGACGTCCACACGGTCCTGGACGGGGGCCCAGTCGGCGGCCGTCGTGGCGATGTCCTGGAAGTCGTCGAGCACGGCACAGCGCAGGTGCATGGCGGTCGTCTCCGTAGGCGCGAATCGTGGTGGCGCGCCCCGGGAAGCACGCGGCATGGTGATCACCTTACGGTGGGCGCGAGCGCTGGTGAACGGGGGTCCTGGTGAACGGGGTCACCGGCGGCCGACGGGAGCCGGTACGGCCCCGACGGCCCGGCGCGACCCGTCCTCCGTGTGTGGCGGGGCCCGGCCGGAACCGACGGCACCGGGCCCCGGGACCGGGAGAAGGAGTGCATGAACGACATCTCAGGTTTCAGCGGCGTCCCTTCGACCACCCTCGCCGACCTCTTGGGGCGCGGGCAGGTCATGGACGCCGGTATCCGCCCGCTGTGGTCCCCGCTCCCGCGCGTCGCCGGGCCGGCGTTCACCGTGCGGTGCCCTCCGGGGGACAATCTCATGCTGCACGCGGCCGTCCACCGCGCGGAGCCGGGCTCGGTCATCGTGGTCGAGTCGGGCGACATGGACTACGCGCTGGCGGGCGGAAACGTGTGTGCGGTGGCGCAGCGCCGTGGTGTCGCGGCGATCGTGGCCGACGGGGTGATCCGTGACCTCACCGAGGTACGGGAGGCGGGCTTCCCCGTGTTCGCGCGCGGCGTCATCCCCGTCCCGGGCACCAAGGCGGCCGTCGCGCCGCTCAACGGCCCGGTGTGCTGCGGCGGGGTGACCGTACGGGCCGGTGACATCGTGGTGGCCGACGAGGAGGGCGTCGTGGTCACCCCCGGGGGCCGCCGGGACGAGGTGCTCCGCGACGCGGAGAAGAAGCTGGCCAAGGAGGCCGACGAGACCCTTGACCAGTGGGAAGCGGCCCACCGGGACCGTATCGACAAGATCCTGCGGGAGCAGGGCTTCACGGGCTGAGCGGCCTGCGGGACGCCGGAGTGCGGGAGATGGCCGAGCGACGTCGCGCGGAGCGGCGGAGGGCGCTGCCGGTGGCACGGATACGGCTGTCGCTGGAGCACTTGTCCGGCCGGGCCCGGCGCCCGGGGAGCTGTAGGCACCCCGGGCGCGCGGTGGCGCGGGCGGCCGGCCGGTGGCCGCCCGGAGATCACAGCGGCCGGGCGCCCGCCAGGAGTTCGAAGGTGCGGCGCTGCACGTCGGCCGGGTAGTTGTCGGCGAAGGCCGTGCTGTTCAGTTCGTCCTCGCGGACGCAGTCGAAGACCACGGTCGGGCCGGTGCCGGTGGCCCGTTCCTTCTCGTGGTAGCAGACCATCAGGTGCATGATCGCGGTGTCCGGCAGTACGTGGATGCCGTCGGTGGGGTGCGAGCGGGTCGCGAAGCCCCACAGCACGTCCCGGACGTCCGTCGGGTCGATGTCGCTGTCCAGGACCATGATCCGGGTGACCCACCAGCCGCCGTGCGGGAAGGCGTCGACGGCCTCGCCGACCGCCCGGCACAGCTCCTGCGACGACGTGAACGACGTCCGCTCGCGCCAGTCCGGGTCGACGGTGACGGCCAGCACGTGCACGGCGGTCTCCGGGATCATCCAGGCGGCGGCCACCGGGATGCCGGCCTCGCGCAGGTAGTGGGTCCAGCGGGCCGAGTGGGTCAGGCCGATCAGGGTGTGGTCCTCGTCCACCGGCTTGCCCGCGCACACCACCGGCATCACGGGGTCGTCGCGGTGGGTGACCGCGGTGACGTGGTAGGCGGGCAGCGACCAGCTCCCCTCGGGGACGTAGCCCGCGAACTCCCCCATCGGGCCCTCCGGCAGCAGTTCGTCGTGGTCGATGTACCCCTCGATGACGATCTCGGCGGTGGCGGGCACTTCGAGGTCGACGGTCTTGCACCGTACGACCTCGATCGGCTCGCCGAAGTAGGCGCCCAGGTAGGCCACTTCGTCGACGTGCTCGGGCAGCGACATGGTCGACACCAGCGGCACGGCCGGCTCGCCGCCCAGGACCAGCGCGAAGGGCGTCCGCTCGCCGCGCGCCCGCCACATGTCGTCGATGACGCCGATGTGCTGCGGCGAGCCGGTGAAGGCGACGATACGGTGCGCGTCGTGCAGCATGGCGCGCGCGATGCCCCAGTTGGTCCACTTGCGGTCCGGGCTGCGCAGCACGAACGTACCGACGGTGTTGACGTACCGGCCGCCGTCGCCCTGGTGGAGCAGCGGGAACGGCAGTTGGGTCAGGTCGATGTCGGAGCCGAGCAGGACGTTCTCCTGGCAGGGGCCGGAGTCCAGAATGACGGGCGGTACGGGAGGTGCCGACTGCGCGGCGACCAGGCCGTCCATCAGCTTCCGGGGCGGCGTGTCCGGGTCCAGGCCCAGGGCCAGCGCGAGCCGCGCGTAGGGCGCTCCCGGGCGGCTGCTCAGAGCGGCGGGCGCGGTGAGGACCCGGAAGCCGGGGCGGCAGCCGCGGATGCGGGAGAGCAACTGGGCCGGGGTCCGGTGCTCGGTGGCGTAGCGGGCGATCGCGCCGATCTCCAGTACGGGGTCCACCTCGTCGTCGATCACACGCAGATCGTCGAGTTCGGCCAGGGCTTCCAGGTAGTCGCGGAGGCTGGTGAGGTGCTTCATGGGCGGTTGCTCATCCTTTGCCGGTGGGGGCGGGGTGGGGGTGACAGAAGCGGTGGGTGCGGTCAGGTGAGGCCGGGGGCGGGTACCGCGGGCGCGCGGTGCTCCTCCGCGTCGCGGGCCTGCCGGCGGGCCGCGTACATCCCGTTCCAGCGGTACGCCTTGGGCGTGTCGATGCCGAACTGGTCGAGCACCCGGGTCACGGTGTGGTCCACGATGTCGTCGACCGTGGCCGGGTGCTGGTAGAAGGCGGGCACCGGCGGCAGCATCACCGCGCCCATCCGGGCCAGCGTGAGCATGTTCTCCAGATGGATCTCGCTCAGCGGTGCTTCCCGAGGCACCAGCACCAGCTTGCGGCGCTCCTTGAGGGTGACGTCGGCGGCGCGGGCGATCAGACCGTCGGCGTAGCCCATGCGGATCGCGGCCAGCGTCTTCATGCTGCACGGGGCGATCACCATGCCGTCCACCCGGAACGAACCGGAGGAGATCGACGCGCCCTGGTCCTCCGGGCTGTGCACGACATCGGCGAGCGCGCCGACCTCGCGCACGCTCATCGAGGTCTCCCACTCGATGGTGCTGCGCGCCCATCGGCTGATCACCAGATGGGTCTCCACGCCGCCGTGCGCGCGCAGCCGCTCCAGCAGCCGTACGCCGAGCACGGCGCCGGTCGCCCCCGTGATGCCGACCACGAGCCGTGCCGGGGCGGCGCTGCCGCCGCCGATCGTGCCTGCGCTGTGCGCGGTGTCTGCCATGTGTGCCATGTGTGCCTCACGTCCGGGTACGGGTGGTGCGTCGTGCGGGTGCCGGGGACGGCCCTGCGGGCAGGGCCGTCCCGGCGTGCCGTGCGGTGGCCTCACAGGTGCGCGGTGAGCCACTGGTGGACGGCGAGCGCGGTCGTCTCCGCGTGCTCGTCGAGCATCGAGAAGTGGTCGCCGGCCACCTCCACGCGGGCGTGCTCCAACTGCCAGGCGGGCCTGCGGCCGTCTCCGAGCAACTGGTCCACGGGGGTCCGCGCGGCCACGAAGAGGGTCGGTGTCGTCACCGGGCCCGGCCGCCAGCCGTCCAGCAGCTCCGCGTACCAGGCCATCGCGGTGAGCTGGTCGCCGTCCAGCGGCAGTTGGGGGAACCGGTCGAGCAGCAGGCGTGAGATCCCGGCCATCCGGTGGCACAGGGACTCGCCGGTCAGGTCCGCTCCGCCGGTCGAGCCGGGCGAGTCGAGCAGGACCAGCGCGGCCGGCGCGGCTCCCGCCGCCTCCAGGCGCCGTACGACCTCGTGGGCCGGCCAGGCGCCGGAGGAGTACGCCGCGAGGGCGAACGGCTGTCCCGCGAACCGCCGGAGCAGGGCGTCGGCCTGTACCGCCGCCGCGTCCGCCAGGGTCTGCGGCAGCGCGTCACCGGTCCCGTAGCCGGGCTGTCCGGCGGTCCACACCTCACGTCGGCCGCGGAGTGCGGCGGCGAACTTCACGTACTGGTACGGGCCCGTGGGGGCGATGAGGGACGGCAGGCAGACCAGCGCGGGCCGCTCCACGCCGTCCGCCAGCCGCAGGATCTCCGGCTCGTGGCCGGCCTCGGCGGAGGTGAACCGAGGCCGGAGCCGGGCCGCCGCGGTCAGCAGTTCACTGCCCTGCTGGAGGCTGCCGTTCCGCGAGGCCGCCTGGAAGAGGGCGCTGACGGAAGCCGCGGCGGGGGCCGCTTCCCGGGCGGCGGGGGCGGGAGGGGCGACGGAGGGCGCGGGTTCGGTGGCCGCTTCCTCCGGCGCCGGTTCCGGCCGCAGCCGGGCGACCAGCGCGTCCACGCGGTCGGCCGAGGCGGTGAGGAAGTGGGCGCACAACTGGTCCACGGACTCGGCGTCGAACAGCAGCGTGGAGGAGACCTCGCCGAGGTCCTCGCGGAGCGCGTTGGTCAGTTGCAGGACGAGGATCGAGTCCATGCCGTACGTGCTGAGCGGCTGGGCGGCGTCGATGCGCTCCGCGGGAACGCCGAGCGTCTCGGCGGCCTGGCCGCGGAGGTAGGCGGCCAGAGTCGCGGCGCGGTCGGCCTCGGTGGGGGCGGCAGGGGCGGGTGCCGGTGTGACGGGGAGGAGCGGTTCCGTACGGACGGGTTCTGTACGGGCCGACTCCCTACGGACGGGTTCCGTACGGACAAGCTCGGGCGCGGGCTCGGGCGCCGCCCGGTCCACCGTACGAACCGCCCCCGTCACGGATGCCGCCGGTGTCACGGGAGCCACCGACGCCACCGGACGGCGCTCTGCCCCCACCACCCGCTGCCGGGCGACCCCGTCGCTCTCCGCGGCGATGATCTGCTGCCCCAGCTCCCGGGCCTGCGGCAGGACGAAGACGACCTCCGGGAAGCCCTCGCTGTGCAGCACGTCGCGCCAGCTCTCGGGCGACAGGGCGGGCGATCCGGGGATGCGCAGCGGAGCGTCCTCGAACAGCCACCAGCCTTCCAGCAGGCCGAAGGTGAGGTGGCTGAAGACGTCGAACGCCACCAGTTCGTTCAGCAGGAGCCAGCCGCCGTCGCGCAGGGCGGCCTTGGCGTTGCGCAGGGTGTTGCGGGTGTCGCGGGTGGCGTGCAGCACGTTGGCGGCGACGACCAGGTCGTAGCTGCCGGCTTCGATGCCCTGGCCGGCCAGGGGCTGTTCGGCGTCGAAGCGGGTGCAGGAGAGGTAGGGGGCGTCGGGTCCGTAGGCGGTCCGTGCGTGGTTGAGGAACGCCTTGGACAGGTCGGTGTAGGTGTACGTCTCGATGTGGTCCCGGTACGGGCGCAGCGCGGCGAACAGGCCGACGCTCGTGCCGCCGGTGCCCGCGCCGATCTCCAGGATGCGCAGGCGCGCGTCCGGGTTCTGGCGCAGCCGTTGGGCGACGATGTCCACGGCGGCGCCGGCCAGTGCGCGGTTGTAGGTGTCGGCGACCCGGTTGTCGCGGTAGCAGCCCTCGACCAGTTCGACGGAGCCGCGCGGGAAGAGGACGTCGGTGGGGCGGGTGCGGCCGGTCAGGATGTCGGGCAGGGCCCGCAGGGTGGCGTCGACCAGTTCCAGTTCGGCCTTCTTGTCGGGGTCGGCGGACCAGGCGGCGCGGCGGTCGTCCCACTCGCGGAAGAGCGTGGCGAGCGGCGGGGCGGTGTCGGGCAGGACGCGCAGGGCGTGTTCGAGCCAGGTCGTGTAGCGGTCGAGGAGGCCGGCCTGCCGGGCGATCCGGCGGGCGTCGTCGCGGGTGATGTCGCCGGGGGCCGGGGTGTCCGGGCCGACGGCGCCGAGCGCTTCGAGGTGGCCGCGGAGCATGCGGCCGAGCATCGGGTCGCGGGCGGTGCGCCGCCAGTCGGCCACCGCGCGCAGGTTCGCGGCGTCACCCGCCAGGTCGTCCGCCGCGCCGACGGTCACGCGGGGCGCCGGGGACCGTCCGTAGACCGTGGTGCGGAGGGCGGGGTCGACGGCCTCCAGGGCGTCGGTCCGGGTCAGCTTGGTGAAGCTGAGCTGCGGCTGCGGGCCGCCGAGGAGGGTGCCGAGCGCTTCCATGGCCTCGGGCGGCTCGATCGAGGCGAAGCCCCAGCCGGTCATGCGCCGCCGGTGGTAGTCGGAGGACGCGCTGCCCAGGCTGCCCCACCAGCCCCAGTTCAGCACCTTGACCGGGCAGGTCCACTGCCGGGACAACTGGTGGGCGTACGCGTCGGCGAAGGTGCAGCCGGCCGCGTAGTTGCCCTGTCCCGCCGCGGTCGTGAAGGACTGGACCGAGGAGAAGAACACCGCGAAGTCCAGGGGCTCGCCGTAGAAC
Source organism: Streptomyces chrestomyceticus JCM 4735 (assembly GCF_003865135.1). Lineage (NCBI taxonomy): Bacteria > Bacillati > Actinomycetota > Actinomycetes > Kitasatosporales > Streptomycetaceae > Streptomyces > Streptomyces chrestomyceticus. Next base: position 962,028 of record NZ_BHZC01000001.1, read on the forward strand.
ACCTCGGCCATGGCCGAGCTCACGCCGACCTTGGCGGCCAGGCTCGTCCGCAGGGCGGCCTCGTCCATCTTGGCGAAGCTCTGGTCGCGCAGGACGAGGGCCGCCTGCACGACGCCGTGGATGTGCGGGTGGCGGGCCTTGATCTCGGCGTGGGCGCGGCGCAGTGCCACGGGGTCGGCGGCGTCGGCGGAGAGGTAGCGCACGTCGCCGCGGCCGCTGACGGAGCGCAGTTTGGCGTCCACCGACGCGTCGTGCGGGCTGCGGCCGATCCAGATGACGTGGGCGCCGTACCGTTCGACCAGGTGCTGGGTCCACGCGGTGCCCACGCCCCCGGCGCCGCCGATCACGACGTACACGCCGCCTTCGCGGTACGGAGCGGCCGGCGCGGGACCGGCGTCGCACGGGGCCCAGCGGCGGACGAGCCACTGGCCCGCGCGCCGTGCCCAGGTGTCGCCCCCGGAGTGGGCCGGGAGCGCCGTGACGGCTGCGAGCCAGGCGTCCGGCTCCTCCGGGGTGCCGTCGGGTTCGTCGAGGTCGACGCGCCGGACCGTCCAGTTGGTGTACTCGCGGCCGAGCGAGCCGAACAGGCCGTGCAGGCCCGCGTGGGCCGGGCGGATGTCCTCGGCCGCGTGGGTGGCCAGGCCGCGCCGGGTGACGAGGGTGATGCCGAGCGGGCGGGCGTCGTGGTCCGTACGGAGCAGGGCCTTGATCATGCGGAAGGCCGCGACGACGCCCTCCTCCTGGGCGGCCACCACGGCGGCCGCGTCGGTGAGTGCGGGCGCGGTGCCGGGGGCGAGCCACAGGAGGTGGTCGACGGGCCCGGCGGCGGCGAGGAACGCGGTGACCTCGTCGAGCGGCGCGGACGGGGCCAGCGGCCAGGCCGTGGCGCGCGGGTGCCGGACGGCGACCGCGGCGCGCTCGGCGGCCGTACCGCCGACGACCAGGACCCGGTCGGTGCGGGACGGGACGGCCGTCCCCTCGCCGCCGTCCGTCTCCGTACCCGGCAGCGGCTCCCACACGGGTGCGAACAGGGACGGCAGCGGCTCCTTCACCCGGCGCGAGGTGTAGCCGGTCATCCGGACGCACACCGCCCCGTCGGTGTCGAGCAGGTCGATGTCGAGTTTGCTGAGGGCGCTCGCCGCGCCGTCGTCGGCGACGCGGACGACGGCCCACATGGAGTCCGCGCAGGGCGCGAAGAGTTCCAGCCGCTCCAGGGCGAACGGCACCACCGTTTCGCGGGACGCCTCTCCCCCGGCCAGTTGCAGGGCGATCGACGCCTGTACGGCCGAGTCCATCAGCGCCGGGTGCAGGACGTACGGCGTGGCGGGCCGGTCGGCGGCGTCGGGCATGCGCAGTTCGGCGAGGACCACGCCGTCGCCCACGTGCGCCGCGCGGACCGCGCGCAGCGACGGGCCGTGGGTGATGCCCATCGCCACCAGCGCCGCGCTGATGCGCTCGGGGGTCACCGGGGTCGGGCAGAGCGCGCGGAGCGCCGTGAGGTCGGTACGCGGCGGGCGCGGTGTGTCGGAGCGGCTGACGCGTCCTTCGGAGCAGACGGCAGGGTCGGCGGTCCCGGAGGTGACGCGGAAGGAGACGGTGTGCTCGTCCACCGGGGTGACGAGGACTTCGGCCTCGGTGGGCGTGCCGTCGGCGACGAGCGGCTGGACCCAGGTGATGTCCCGGATGCGCAGCGGGGTCGTGGCGTCGGCGCCGAGTGCGTGCCGGGCCGTCTCGCGGGCCATCTCCAGGTGGGCGACGCCCGGCAGGACCCGCCGGCCGCCCACCGAGTGGTCGCGGAGGATCGGTTCGTCGCCGGTCAGGACGGTGACGGTGCGCACCGCGCCGGCCGTGCCGGGCACGGGCGACGGCGCGCCGGCGGTGAGGGAGCCCGGGGCGGGCCCGGCAGGCCGCGCCGACGCGGGCCGGAACGCTTCGGCCCGGGCGGGCGGGGTGTCCGTCGCCCAGTGGCTCTCCTTGGCGAACGGGTACGTCGGCAGGGGCACGCGCAGGTAGGCGCCGGGTGTGAACAGCGCGCCGGGATCGAGGTCCTGGCCCCGTACGTAGCGCTCGGCGAGGGACTTCAGACCCGCCAGAACCTCCGCGTCCGTACGGTCGCCCGAGGCACCTTGGGTGCTGCCGTTGAGGCTCGCCGCGCCTCCGCCGGAAGCGCCGGGGCCTCCTGTGAACGCGTGCGGCCCGTCGAGCCCTTCGTCCAGGACCCGCAGCAGTTCGGCAGGGTCCCGTACGACGCAGGCGAAGCGGTGCGCGAAGTGCTCCCGGCCGACGACGAGCGTGTGCGCGAGGTCACCGAGGTCCGGGGAGGGCTCGCGGCGGCAGTGCGCCGCCAGACGCGTCAGTTGCTCGGCCAGTTGGTCACGGGAGTGCGCGGACAGCACGACGAGGTGGCCCGGGGTCCGCGGACGCGGCCGGGAGCGCGGTACCGGCGGTGCCTCCTCGACCAGGACGTGGGCGTTGGTACCGCTGGCTCCGAAGGAGCTGACGGCGCCGAGGCGCGGGACGCCGGGCAGCGCCTGCCACGCGTGGGTGCGGGTGCTGAGGTAGAAGGGACTGCCGTCCAGCGGTACGGCCTCGTTCGCCTTCTCGAAGTGCAGCGAGGCGGGGATCTGCCGGTGCCGCAGCGCGAGCAGGATCTTCAGTACGCCGGCCACGCCCGCCGCGAACTGGGTGTGCCCGAGGTTGGTCTTGAGCGAACCGAGCGCGCAGTAGCCGGTCTTGTCGGTGCTCGCCCGGAACGCCCGGGTCAGCGCGCCGAACTCGATGGGGTCGCCGAGCTTGGTGCCGGTGCCGTGCGCCTCCACGAGCTGGATGTGCCCGGCGTCGACGCCGAAGCCGTCGTACACCTCGCGCAGCAGGCTCTCCTGCGAGACGGAACTCGGGGCGGTGATGCCGTTGGTGGCGCCGTCGTGGTTGGTGCCGCAGCCGCGGATCACCCCGTGCACGTGGTCACCGTCCGCGAGCGCGTCGTCCAGCCGCTTGAGGACCAGCACACCGACGCCCTCGCCCGGCACGAAGCCGTCGGCGCGATGGTCGAAGGTGTGGCAGCGCCCGGTCGGCGAGAGCATGTTGGCGCGCCCGGCCAGCTCGTACAGCCGCGGTGTGGACTGGACGAAGACGCCGCCCGCCAGGGCCATCTCCGTCTCGCCCGACCAGAGGTCCTTGCACGCGAGGTCGAGGGCGACGAGCGAGCTGGAGCACGACGTGTCGACGGCGACGGCCGGGCCCTTGAGGTTGAGGAAGTACGAGACCCGGCTCGGGATGAAGGAGGCGGTGTTGCCCCAGAACGCCTGGGCAGGGGCGTCCGCGCCGATCAGTTCGGCGTAATCGCCGTTCCAGCAGCCGACGTAGACACCGCAGCGGCGCTCGCTGAGCTGCCGTCCCGCGTAACCGGCGTCTTCCAGGGCCTTCCACGACTCCTCTAGCAGGAGCCGCTGCTGCGGGTCCATGGTGGCGGCCTCGACGCCCGAGATGTTGAAGAACAGCGGGTCGAACGCGTCGATACGGTCGAGGAAGCCGCCCCGGGTGCAGCGGCGCGCCGCGTCGGCGGGGTCGGGACCGGCCAGGTCCCAGCGGGTGGCCTCGGTGACGAGTTCGTCGCCGTCGACCAGGTGCTGCCAGAGTTCGTCCAGCGTGTCGGAGCCGGCGAAGCGTCCGCTCATGCCGACGACGGCGATGGGGGGCCGCGGGTCGGCGGGTCCGGAGCGGCCGGGCCGGGGGCGGGTCGCGGTGACGGGTGCGGGGACGGATGTGGATGCGGGGACGGATGTGGGAGTGGTGGCGGGTACCGGGGTGGCGGCGGCCGGTACCGGCGGGTCGGTGAACGTGATGGCGTCCCGGTGGTCGGTGAGCAGGTGGGCGGTGAGGCGGTCGGCCGAGCTGTGGTCGTAGATGACGCTGGTCGACAGGTCGAGGGCGAGTGCTTCGTTGAGCTCGTGGACGAGGCGGACGCCGAGGATGGAGTCGACGCCGTAGTCGGCGAAGGCGAGCGCGCCGTCGATCTCGTCCTCGCCCATGGCGAGGGCCCGCGCCAGCTTGTCCCGCACCACGCGGGCGACCCGCTCTTCCAAGGGCTCGGAGAGCTTCAGGGGCTCCAGGGATTCCGAGGATCTCGACGGCTCAGCGATCCCCGGATCGGTGGCGGGCGGCGGCGCGGCGGGCAGGCCGCCCTGTGCGGCCTCCTCGCGCACCGGGTCGAGATCCGCGATCCAGTAGCGGTCCTGGGCGAAGGGGTACGTCGGCAGCGCGACCCGCCGGGGTGTGTCCGGCCCGTGCAGTACGCGCCAGTCGAGCGGTACCCCGCCGGCCCAGAGCGCGGCCAGCCGGTCCAGCTTCCCGGCCCGTACCCAGCGTTCGATCAGCAGTTCCTGGAGGTCGTCGTCGGCAGCCAGCTCCGCGAAGGCGCCTTCGGCGCTCCCGGCGGTGCCCCGGTGGAGGCCCGGCACCGTGTCCGCCCCGTCGAGATGGGCGAGCAGGGCACTGCGCAGGTCCCGTGCCGAGGCCGCGACCACCGCGAGGCGTTCGGTCATGGCCTCGCGCCCCGTCTGGAGGGTGAAGGCGAGGGCGGCCGGGTCGATGTCCGTAGCGCTGTCGCCGCCGAGGTGGGCCGCCAGGCGTTCGGCGGAGCGGCGCAGGTGCTCGGGGGTACGGGCCGACAGCACGAAGAGCTGGTCGCGGCCGGCGGCCGGCACGGGCCCGGTGCCGTACCGCTCGCCGAACTCCTCCACGATGACGTGGGCGTTCGAGCCGCCCGCGCCGAACGAGGAGACCGCCGCGATCCGCGGCCCGCCGGCCGTCTCCCACGGGGTCAGCTCGCGCTGTACGAAGAACGGTGTCTTCTCGAAGGCGATGTTCGGGTTGGGCTCCTCGGCGTGCAGGCTCGGCACGAGCTGCCGGTGCTGGAGCTGGAGCACGGCCTTGGTGAGCCCGGCGATGCCCGCCGCGGCCTCCAGGTGCCCGATCCCCGACTTCACCGAGCCGATCGCACAGAACTGCCGGTCCGCCGTGTCCTGTTCGAAGGCGCTGGTCAGGCCCTTGATCTCGATCGGGTCGCCCAGTTCCGTACCGGTGCCGTGCGCCTCGACGCAGCTCACGTCCCGTGCCGTGACACCGGCGCGCTCCAGGGCGTCGCGCAGCAGTTCCGCCTGGGCGCGGGGGCTGGGCACCGTGTAGCCGTTGGACCGGCCGCCGTGGTTGATGCTGGTGCCCCGGACGACCGCGCGGATGTGGTCGCCGTCGGCGAGGGCGCGCGAGAGCGGCTTGAGCAGGACGCAGCCGACGCCTTCGCCGGGGACGAAGCCGTCGCCGCCGCTGCCGAAGCTGCGGCAGCGGGCGTCGGTGGACAGCATCGTGGAGCGGCACAGTTCGACGTAGTCGAGCGGGTGGAGGTACAGGTTCACGCCACCGGCGACGGCCATCTCGCAGGCGCCCTGGTGGAGGTGTTCGCACGCCTCGTGGATCGCGGTGAGCGACGCCGAGCACATGGTGTCGATGGTCAGGCTCGGCCCGCACAGGTCCAGGACGTAGGACGTACGGGCGCTGAGCGAGGCGAAGGACAGCGCGGGGACGACGGTCTCCCCCGAGGGGAGGCGTCCCGCGCCGTGCCGCCCGTGGCCGGTCTTGGTGACACCGGCGAACACGCCGACGCGCTTGCCGTGCCGGCGCGCGATCTCCTCGCGGGAGTACCCGGCGTCCTCGAACACCTGCCACGCCGCCTGGAGGAACAGCCGCTCCTGCGGGTCCATGGCGTAGGCGTCCCGCGGTGCGATCCGGAAGTGCAGCGGGTCGAACGCGGCGAAGTCGTCCAGGAAGCCGCCCCACTTGCTGTAGCTGCGGCCGGTGGCGACCGCCTTCTCGCGGTCCGGCTCGAAGAAGCCGTCCAGCGCCCAGCGGTCGGCGGGGATCTCCCCGACGCAGTCCCGTCCGGCCTTCAGGTTCTCCCAGAAGGCGGCGAGGTCGGCGGCCTGCGGGTAGCGGCCGCTCATACCGATGATCGCGATGGGTTCGCGGTCCGCGGGGGTGGCGGAGCGGGGCGCGGGGGCGGTGTACGGCGCGGGAGTACGGTCCGCCACCGCCTCACCGGACGGCTCCGGGCCGGCCGTCGCCGGTGCACCGGCCCAGGCGCGGGCCGTCTCCGGGTGCTCGGCCGCCAGGTGCCCGGCGATCGCCCGCAGGGTCGGGAACTCGTAGAAGAGCGTCGTCGGTACGTCCGCGAACACGGCGGCCAGCTCCTTGTTCAACTGGACGATCAGGATCGAGTCGAGGCCCATCGCGCCCAGTTCCCCGTCGGCGTCCACGGCCCGCGCGGGCAGTTTGGTGACCCGGGCGAAGAGCGCGACCAGCAGGCGCAGGGTTTCGCGCGCGAGGCGCCCGTCCACCGGGGCCTGCGCTGCTGCTCCGGCCCGTACCGGCGCCTGCGCGGCGGCGGTACGGCCCGAAGTCCCCGGCACCCGTGCCGCGTCACCGTGGTACACCCACACCTGCTGCGCGCCCAGGCGCCAGGCGCCGGTGAGCGCCGCGAGCCCGTCTTCCGTCTCCATGGGCGCCAGGCCACGGCTGCGCCACAGGTGGGCGAGCGTGCCCGCGTCGACGGTCATCCCGCCGTCCTTCCACAGCGGCCAGGCGACCGACAGGGTGCGGCCCGCCCGCTCCCCCACCGCCACCCGCGCGTCGCGGAGCGCGGCGAACGCGTCGAGGAAGGCGTTGGCCGTGGCGTAGTCCGCCTGGCCCGGGTTGCCGGTGACCGCGGCGCCCGAGGAGAAGGTGAGGAAGAAGTCGAGCGGGTCGTGCCGGGTGGCCCGGTCGAGGTGGACCAGCCCGTCGGTCTTGGGTGCGAGCACCTCCTCCCAGTCCTCGGCCGTCTTGCCGGTGAGCGAGGCGTCGCGCAGGACGCCGGCGGCGTGCACGACCCCGGAGAGTTCTCCGGCGTGCTCCCGGGCCCGGGTGAGGAGGTGGCGTACCTCCTCCCAGCGCGAGACGTCCGCGCTCTCGTAACGGGCGACGGCACCGGCGGCGCGCAGTTCGCCCAGGAGCGCTTCGATCCGGTCGTCCTGCGGCGACCTGCCGACGAGGACGAGCACCGGGTGTTCGACGTCCCGCGCGATGCGGCGGGCCACGGCCGCGCCGATACCGCCCGCGCCGCCGGTGATCAGGTATCCGCCGCCCGCGCGCCACGGCAGATCCGCAGTGTCCGCAGTGTCCGCCGGGGGCGCTGCCGGGTGCCAGGTCCGTACGGAGCGCTCAGCGCCCTCGTGGCGGACCAGGTCGGCGTCCGTGTCGCGGGCGTCCGCCACGACGGCGGCGGCAACCGCGTCATCCGTGCGGGCGCCACGGAACGCGATCAACTGGCCTTTCACAGCCGGCGTTTCGAGGGACACGGTACGGAGCAGCCCGGCGAGCGCCAGGTTGACCGCCTCGTCACCGTCCGCCGGTGTCACGACCTGGACGAGGGTGGTGCGGCCGACGGTCGCGTCGGCGGCGACGTCCCGGACCATCGCGAAGACCTGCTGTGACACGTCTCTGAAGCGGCTGTCCAAGCGCTGCTTGGCCGACTCGACGGTCATGCAGCGCACACCGGGCACGCTCCGCTCGACCGCACCGCGCGCGGAGGTGAGTGCGCCGCACAGGAGCACGACGCGGTGGTCGGCGGTACTGCCGGCGTCGGTGCTCGACGGGGCCGGACGGGGAGTCCACCGCGGCGTCAGCAGTGTCGTACCGATCACAGGGCTGTCGTCGGACGCCACCTCAGGGGCAGCCACCTCAGGAGCTGCCTCGGAACGCGTTCCGGGAATCCAGTAGCGCCCGCGGGCGAACGGATACGTGGGCAGATGGGCCCGCTTCGGCACGCGCGGCCCGTACAGCGCGCGCCAGTCGACGGCCGCGCCTTCGGTCCAGCGCGCCAGCACCTGACTGCGTGCCGCCTCGCCCTCCGGCCGCTCCCCGCCGCTGACGAACGCGCGCAGCTTGCCGACGAGTTCGCCGCGCGAGCGGACCACCCAGCCCACCCGCTCGGCCATCGCCTGGCGTCCCGCCTGGAGGGTCCAGGCGACCGAGCGGAGGGGCGCCGGGTCGGGGCCTTCGAGGTACGCGAGGAGGTTTCCCGCCGCCTCGGTCAGTTGCTGCGGCGTCCGTGCCGACAAGGGCACGATCACGTCGGTGGTGTCGGTGGTGTCCACTGTCTCGCTGGCCTCCAGGGCCTCGGTACCGGCATCGTCCTGCACGTATTCCTCCACCACGACATGGCAGTTGGCGCCGCCGAAGCCGAAGCTGCTCACGCCCGCGCGCCGGGGCGCGGACCCGCCGTCCGCCGTGCGCGGGCGCGGCCACTCCTCGTTCTCGCGCACGATCCGGAACGGGCCGCCGTCGAGTTCGATGTACGGATTGATCTCGCGGCAGTGCAGCGTCGCCGGAAGGACGCCGTGCCGCATCGCGAGGACGACCTTCAGGAGCCCCGCGATGCCGGCGGCCGCCTCCAGGTGTCCGATGTTCGTCTTGACCGACCCGAGTCCGCAGGCGGCCCGGCCGGTGGCGCCGAGCCTGCGGAACGCGGTCTGCAGGGCCCGTACCTCGACGGGGTCGCCCAGGGCGGTGCCCGTCCCGTGGGCCTCGATGTAGCCGACGGTGTCGGGGTCGGTGCCGCGCAGCGCCGTGGTGACCAGTTCGGCCTGGGCGTCGGCGTTGGGTGCGGTCAGGGAGTTGGCCCGGCCGCCGTGGTTCTCCGCGCTGCCACGCAGCACCGCGAGGATCGCGTCCCCGTCCCGTTCGGCCGCGGCCAGCGGCTTGAGCACCACGGCGCCGACGCCTTCGCCGCGCACGTACCCGTCCGCGTCGCTCGCGAAGGCCTTGCACCGGCCGTCCGGGCTCAGCATCCCGGCGCGGTGCGCGCTGACGAAGGTGTCCACGCTGAGCAGCAGGTTGACCCCGCCGGCCACGGCCGCGTCGCAGGCGCCCGACCGGATGGCCTCGACGGCCCGGTGGACGGCGACCAGCGAGCTGGAGCAGGCGGTGTCGACCGGCTCACTGGGCCCGCGCAGGTCCAGCACGTACGAGATGCGGTTGGCGAGCATCGAGTGCGCGTTGCCCGTCGAGGTGAACGCGTCCGGCTCGACCCCGTACGTCGTGAGCAGCGTCGCGTAGTCGGTGCCCGAGACGCCGAGGAACAGGCCGGTGTTCCGTGGCAGGTCGGAGGGTGTGTACGCGCTGTCCTCCAGCGCGCTCCAGACCGTTTCGAGAGCGAGGCGGTGCTGCGGGTCCATCAGCTCCGCCTCGCGCGGGTAGACGCGGAAGAAATCCGCGTCGAAGGCGTCCACGTCGTCCAGGACTCCGGCGTGCCGGGGGAAGTCGGCGGCCTCGGCGATACGGCGGTACGTGGCGTCGTAGCGGTCCAGCGGGAAGGCGGTGACCGAGTCCCGGCCCGCGACGAGGTTGGCCCAGTAGGTGTCGAGGTCGGGCGCGCCGGGGAAGCGGCCCGCGGCGCCGATGACGGCGACGGGCTGCGAGGGGTCCGGGGGCGACGCGGGGGCGGGAGCCGGTGCGGTCCGTACGGAAGCCGTCGGCTCGGAGGTGACGGTGGCCGCCGCCGGGGCGCTCCCCGGCCGCTCGTACGCGGCCCGCACGGGCTCCCCGTACTCCGCGACGAGGTGCCGGGCCAGCGCGTCGAAGGTGTTCACGTCGAAGAACGCGGCGGGCGTCACCTCGGCGCCGAACCGTTCGCCGATGAGCCGGGCGAAGGTGACGAAGGAGATCGAGTCGAAGCCGAAGGCGTCGAAGCCGGTGTGGGCGTCGAGTTCGGCGGGCTCGTACTTGAGGATGCCGGACGCCAGGGTCCGCAGCTCGGCGACGACGAACGCGGTGAGGCCGTCGCCGGGAGCCTCGGGTTCCGCGCGCGGAACGCGCTGCCGCTCGCGCGGTGCGTGCGGTACGTCGTCACGTACGCCGCCGTCGTCCTCGCAGCTCACACCCACGCACTCCGCGAGCACCCCGCCGCTGCCGTCCAGCAGCCGGATCGTTCCCTCGAACGGCCTGTTGCCGGCCGGAGCAGGGTCCGGCACGAGGACGACGTGCGCCACCTCGCCGTCACCCGCCGCGCCGAGGACGCGCACTTCCGCGATCCGGTGCGGCCGCGTCTCCCGCCACTGCGGCAGGCCGCGGTGCTTCGCGTCCAGCCGCAGGCCCTGGGTGACGGCCGCGAGGACGTGCGGGGCGATGGTGACGTTGCGCCGTACGGTGTCGCGCCGCAGTTCCGGCGCGGTGACGTCGAGGACGAGCCGCCCGTCGGACAGCCAGTACGCGCCCGTGACCCCGGAGAGCAGCGCCGGGTGGACGAGGCCGCCCTCGGCGAGCTCCGTCCGGACCTCGTCCGCGCCGAGCGCACGGACCGCGCTGCCGCGCAGGCCGGCGGGGGACGCGCCGCGCTCGGAGTGCCGGGCGGGCGGGCCCGCCTCCTGTGCGTCGTACGCCTCGAAGGCGGCGACGAGCGTACGGGCGCCGGACGCGTCCTGCGCGAACACCGCGCCGGTCGCCGCGCCTTCGCCCGGGGGCTCGATCACCGTCGTGACCAGCCGCTCGGTGGTGTCCCAGGCGACCGGGGCGGGCAGCCGCAGGCCGCGGACCACGGGGTCGGCCGCGAAGCCGGAGACCTTCGCCGCGGCGAGCGCCAGGTCGACGGCGAAGGTGGGGACGACGCGGGGCTTCTTGTCCTGCTGGTAGCCGTAGTCGCCGAGGTCGTCCAGGTGGACGTCGAGGCCGTAGCGCAGGCCGTCGAGGTCGGACTCGTTGCGGCCGAGGAACGGGTGGAGCTTGTCGCGCAGGGCGAGCGGCGCGAGGACGGACGGCGCGCCGTCCTCCTGCGGCACCCAGCACCGCACCCGCTCGAACGGGTAGGCGGGCAGCGGGACGCGCCGCAGCCTGCGCGTCCCGGTCAGCCGGGTCCAGTCGACGCTCTTGCCGCCGGTCCAGGTCACGGCCAGTTCGCGGGCCTCCGCGGCGCGCGGGTCGTCGCTGCCCAGGGCCGCGTCGAGGTCGCTGTCCCCCGCGAGCCGGCGCTCGACGGCCCGCAGCGCCCCTGGGATGTCCTTGGCGAAGAAGGCCCACCGGCGCGGCAGTTCGTTCTTGCCGACGCGCAGGGTGTGGGCGATCGACGGCAGGTCGGCCGGGTCGGCCTGCTCCAGATACGTACGGAAGCGGGCGAGGGACGTTTCCAGCGCGCTGTCGGTCATCGCGGAGAACACGAGGAGTTCGTCGCGGCCGTCGGTGGTGTCGTACGGGCGCGCGGCCGGGTCCGGGACGTGCTCCTCGATGATGATGTGCGAGTTCATGCCGCCCGCGCCGATGGAGGTGAGCCCGGCGCGCCGCGGGTGCACGACGGTGCGTCCGCCGTCCTCGGTGACCGCCGGTTCCCAGGGAGCGAGTTCGCGCTGCACGCGGAAGGGCGTGCCGGAGAAGTCGATGTCGGGGTTGAGTTCCGCGCTGTGCAGCGACGGGACGAGGGTGCGCTTGTCCAACTGGAGGAGGACCTTCGCCAGGCCGACCATGCCGGCCGCGTGCAGCAGGTGCCCCATGTTGGACTTCACCGAGCCGAGGGCGCAGAACCCGGAGTCCTCCGTGTGCTTGCGGAAGGCGGTGGTCAGCGCCCTGACCTCGATGGGGTCGCCGAGCGACGTCCCCGAGCCGTGCCCTTCGACGTAGCTGACCGTGCGGGCGTCGATCCCCGCGTCCTGGACCGCCTTGTCGATCGCGCGGGCCTGGGCGTGCGGGCTGGGGACGGTGAAGCCGTTGCGGGCGCCCGCGTTGGACAGGGCGGTGCCCTTGATGACCCCGTACACGTGGTCGCCGTCGCGTTCGGCCTCGGTGAGCGGTTTGAGGACGACGGCGCCGACGCCCTCGCCGAGGATCGTGCCGTCCGCGCCGAGCCCGAAGCTGCGGATCACGTCGGAGGTGGCGGTGGTGAAGTGCTCGTGCGAGGAGGTGACGAGGTTGTAGGGGTGCAGCAGCAGGTTGACGCCGCCCGCCACGGCCATCCGGCACTCGCCGGCGCGCAGCATCTGGACGGCCTGGTGCACACAGGTGGACGAGCCGGAGCACATCGTGTCGAGGAAGATCGACGGTCCGGTGAACCCGTAGAAGTACGACAGCATGTTGGGCAGCGTCCCGGTGTAGCTGCCGCTGGCGGGCGAGCCCCGCAGCAGGCTGTTCTGGAAGCCGTGCAGCCCGTAGTGGTTGCTCATGGCGCCGACGAGCACGCCCACGTCACCGTCGTACTGCCGCTGGAGGGTCTCACGGGAGTACCCCGCGTCCTCCAGGGCTTCCACACCGGTCTGGAGAAAGAGGCGCACCTCCGGGGACATCAGTTCCGCGTCGCGCTTGGAGACGCGGAAGTAACGCGGGTCGAACCGGTCGATGTCACGGAGGAAGGTGCCGGTGCGGATGGCGCTCTTGCCGGGGACCTCCCGGTCGGGGCTGTAGATCGCGTCGTGGTCCCAGCGGTCGCGCGGGACCTCTTCGAAGGTGTGGCGGCCTTCTTCGAGGAGCGTCCACAGCTCGTCGAGCGTGTCCACGCCCGGGTAGGTGCCCGAGACGCCGATGACGGCGATGTCGTGGCGGTCGTCGCGGTCCCTGGGGGCGCCGGACGCTCCGGGGGCGGGTGCGGCGGGCCGGGCCGGTGCGGGGCGCGTGAAGCGGGCGCGCGGGGCGGGCGGTGCGGCGACCGCTGTCGCCTGCGTGTCGCCTGCGGTCTCCGGCTCGTCCGCCGCTCCCAGTACGGCCAGGAGCTTGTCCCGGTGCGTCCCGGCGAAGTACTCGGCGACGCCTTCGATCGTGAGGTACTCGAAGAAGATCGTCTTCGGCAGTTGTCCGAAGAGCGCTTCGAGGCGCGCGGTCATCTCCAGGATGCTGAGCGAATCGATCCCGTACTCGACGAGGTTGACCGCCGGGTCCATCGCGGCGGGGTCGTGGTGGAGCACCTCGCTCAGGTGGTGCTTGAGCAGGTCGGCCGTACGCTCCAGAAGTTCGCCGTCGTCCAGCTCCGGGCCGGTCATGGGCTCACCGGACGTGCCGGACGCGACCGGTGCCGCCTCGGCGGCGGGCAGACGGCGCTCAAGGCCGACGGTGGCGTCCGCCCCGAAAGCGACGACGACGTGACTCGGGGCGTCGTCGTCCAGGACGCGCCCCAGGACGCGCAGGCCGTCCTCGGTCGGCAGGGGTTCCCAGCCGCGTTCCGCCCGCATCGTCGCGCGCGTCACGGCGTCGGCCGTCATACCGCCGTCGGCCCACAGGGGCCAGCTCACGGCGGCGGTGCGGCCGGAGCGTTCCCCGACGCCGACGAGGGCCTGGCGGTGCTGCGCGAAGGCGTCCAGGAAGGCGTTGGCCGCGGCGTAGTCGGCCTGTCCGGAGTTTCCGTACACGCCCGCCACGGAGGAGAAGACGACGAAGAAGTCGAGCGCGAGGTCGCGGGTCGTGGCGTCGAGGTGCAGCGCGCCGCGTACCTTGGGCGCCGTCACCAGGGGAATGTCGGCGGCGTCCTTGTGCAGCAGGTACGCGTCGCGCAGGACGCCCGCCGCGTGCACGACGCCGTCGAGCCGGCCGTGCTCGCCGGTGATGGTGCGGACGGCGCGCTCCACGTCGTCCTTGCGGGCGATGTCGGCGGCCACGTAGTGCGCGTCGACACCGGATTCGCGGAGTGCGGCGAGGGTGGTGTCGCCCGTCTCCGGGAGTTCCGTCCTGCCGCTCAGTACGACGGTGACGCCGGGGCAGCGCGCGAAGTACCGCGCCAGGTGCTGCCCGAGCCCGCCGAGGCCGCCGGTCACCCAGTAGACGCCGCCTTCCTTCAGCGGCGGCACGTGCGGCCCGTCGCCGAGCGCGACGTCCACGGGCCGCCACTCCTGGCGCGTCCCGGCGCCGTCTTCGGTGCGCCGGAGTTCGCAGGCGTCGTACGGGTCGGCGCCTTCCTCGGCGAGGATGCGGGCGATCCGCTCGGGTGTGGCGGTGTCGAGTCCGGCGACGCGGACCAGGCGTCCGCCGACGAGCGGGTTCTCCAGGGCGGCGGTCCGGAAGAGGCCGGTGAGCGGCGCGTGGAAGTGCCGGGGCACCCGGTCGTCCACGAGGACGACGAAGCGGTGGGGCCGGTCCGGTCTGGCGCCGAGCACGTCCCGCAGGTGTCCGACGAGGAGTTCGAGCACGGCGTCCACGCCGTCGGCCACCCGGTCGGCGGTGACGGCGGGCAGTGCGGTCACGGGGCTTCCGGCGGCGGTCGCGACCACGGCGGCATGACCGGCGGCCCGTCCCGCGAGGAAGCCGTGCACCGTGGTGGCGCCGGGCCCGTCCGTGGTGGTACCGGACCCGTCCGTGGCGGGCGGCGCGTCCACCCAGCGGCAGGTGCCCGCGACGACGCGCGGCGCGGCGCCGCCGCCGGCCGGGGTGCCGGGCTGGGCGGATACGTCGTCGGCCGGCGCGGTGCGCTGCACCAGTCCCCGCAGGCGGGCGCCGACGACGCCCTCGGCGTCGCACAGGTCGATGTCGAAGGTGTCGGCGCCGCCGCTGTCGCCGCTGCGCCGTACCCAGGCCCAGGTGCCGGAGGCGCAGGGCCGGTGGATGTCCACCTGGTCCAGCGTGAAGGGCAGCGCCGGTCCGGCGGCCGGGCCGGGCGCGGTGTGCGCCATCAGGACCAGCGTCGCCTGGAGGGCCGCGTCCAGCACGCTGGGCGGCAGGACATGCCCGGTGCCCTCGTCGTCGGAGCGCGGCTGTTCGATCCGGACGAGCAGTTCCGTCTCGCCCAGTTGGAGTTCGGCCATGCCGCGCATCCCGGGGCCGTACTGGAGGCCCTGCTCACGCAGTGCGGCGTACGCGTCCGCGGGATCGTGCGGGGTGGGGCAGGCCGCGCGCAGCGCGTCGAGGTCGAGGGCCGGCGGTTCCTCGGGGGCATCCGTCTCGGCGGTGCCCCAGCAGTGGACGACGGCCGACGGGTCGAGCGCCGACGGGCCCGTGTACACGGTGAGCGAGACGGTGCCGTCGTCGTTCTCCCCGGGGAAGAGTCCCACCTGCACCTCGGCGGGGGCGTCGGCCACGACCAGCGGGCGCAGCCACGCGATGTCGCGCAGGCGGACCGCCGGGCCCGTACCGTCGCCGTGGCCCACGGCCGCCACCACCGCGGCACGGAGCATCTCCACGTACGCGGCGGCGGGCAGCACGCGGGCGCCGCGTACCTGGTGGGAGGCGAGGAAGGGCTCGTCGCCCGTGAAAGCGGAGGTGTAGCGCTGCTCGAAGAGGCTGGAGGTGTTGCGGTGGAGGAGCGGGTGCAGCGCCGGGCCCGCGTCCGGCGCGCCGTCCTCCGTGGGGGCCCGGAACCAGTGGCGTTCGCGGGCGAACGGGTAGACGGGCAGCCGTACGCGTCGCGGACGGGCGCTCTCGTCCTGCGTGGCGTATCGCGCCGCCCAGTCCTCGTCCGGGCCGCCTTCGACCCAGCGCGTCGCGGTCTCCAGGAGTCCGGCCGCGTCGTCGGCCGCCGTCCCGGCGCCGGTGTGCACGGCGGAGTCCGCGAGCGTGCCGTCCAGGAAGGCGTCGAGGGACGCGGCCAGTTCGGCGCGGTCGCTCACCAGGAACGCGACGCGTGCGGCCATCGGTTCGCGGCCGGTCTGCAGGGTGTACGCGATGTCGGCGAGCCGCTGTGCGGGGCGCAGCCCGGCGGTGGGGCCGTCCCCGTCTTCCGCCTCCTGCGCGCGCAGGTGGCCGAGGAGGGCGCGGGCGACGGCGCGCAGCCGATCGGGGGTCTTCGCGGAGAGCGGTACGAGGTGCGGGCCGCCGGGTTCGGTGTCCGGCGCGTCGTCGGCCGCGGGCAGGTGTTCCTCCAGCACCACGTGCGCGTTGGTGCCGCCGAAGCCGAAGGAGCTGACGCCCGCGCGGCGCGGCGCCGCGCTGCCGTCGGGCGCGGGCGGCGGCGCGTCCCAGGGCTGGGTGTCGCGCACGATGCGGAACGGGCTGCCGTCGAGCTTGACCAGCTTGTTCTGCCGGGTGAAGTTGACCGTCGCGGGCAGCGTCCGGCAGGCGAGGGCGCCGATCACCTTGACCATTCCCGCGACGCCCGCGGCGCCTTCGAGGTGCCCGATGTTGGTCTTGACCGATCCGATGCCGCAGCTCTCCGGCCGCGGCTCGGTGCCGTGCGCGGCGTGCAGGGCACGGAACGCCCGCTTGAGCGCGATCACTTCGATCGGGTCGCCGACCGGGGTGCCCGGCCCGTGCGCCTCGATGTACGTCACCGAGTCGGGACGGATGCCGGCGCTCGTGTAGAGCCCTTCGACGAGGTCCGCCTGCGCGGCCGGGTTGGTGACGGTCAGGGAGCTGGTGCGCCCGCCGTGGTTGGTGGCGATGCCCTTGATCACGGCGTGCACCTGGTCGCCGTCCGCCAGCGCCCGGGCGAGCGGCTTCAGCACGAGGACCGCGCCGCCCTCGCCCCGTACGTACCCGTCGGCGTCCTGGTCGAAGGCGCGCGAGCGGCCGGTGCGCGAGAGCATGCCGGCCTGGCTGAAGGCTACGAAGTGCTTCGGTGACCAGACCAGGTTGACGCCGCCGGCCAGGGCGAGGCCGCACTCGCCGTTGCGGAGCGCGGTGACCGCTTCGTAGACCGAGACCAGCGAGCTGGAGCACGCGGTGTCGTTGGTGATGCTCGGGCCCTGGAAGTCGAAGAAGTACGAGACGCGGTTGGCAATGACGGAATACGCGGTACCGGTGGGGAAGTACACGTCGGTGGGCGCCTTCTCGCGCTCCATGAGTTCCGCGTAGTCGGCGTGGCAGACGCCCATGAAGACACCGGTCCGGGTGCCCGCGAAGGCGCTCGCCCGGTATCCGGCGTCCTCGATCGCCTGCCAGGAGAGTTCCAGCGCGAACCGCTGCTGCGGGTCCATGCTCTCGGCTTCCCGCGGCGAGATGCCGAAGAACGCCGCGTCGAAACGGTCGGCGTGCTCGATGAAGCCGCCCCAGACGCTGCTCGTACGGTCGGTGCCGCTCTTCGGCTCGCCGAAATAGCGCTCCTTGGACCAGCGTTCGGGCGGTACCTCGGATATCAGTGACCGGCCCGCGGTGAGATGGCCGAACAGCTCCGGAAGGCTCTCGGAACCGGGAAAGCGGAGGGCGAGGCCGATGACCGCCACGTCGTCCGGGTGCGGGGACTGCGGATCGCTCATCGGGTTCCTCCGGCGCTCAGCCGCGCCCGGCGGTGGTCCACGGTCGTACGCAGGTTGAGTCCGGCTGCGGATGGGGTTCCCATATACCTTTCCCGGTCGAGGACGAACTGCTGGTTGAGGACGGCGGTCGAGAGCAGGTAGACGAACGCCTGGTCCTCTTTGGTGCTGATCTGCTCGTCAGGGGTGGTCATGATCTTGTTGACGAGTTTTCTCGCGAAGACGGGGTCGACGCAGTCGAGCCTGTCCAGCTCCGCGTCGGAGAGCAGCAGTTCGAGATAGTCGGGGCGCTGCTTCTTGAAGACGGCGGCCCCCGGCGCGCGATAGGGCTGTTTGGGCCGGGTCAGACTCGATTCCGGCAGTTCGCCGTGGAACGCCTTCTTGAGAATCGCCTTCTCCTCGAATCCGTCGTCGAAGCGCAGATTCACCGAGGCGGCCGCGCGGACGACGGCGGGATCGAGGAACGGGCAGCGGTTCTCGACACTGTGGGCCAGGCTCATGCGCTCCCCCTGCGTCGACAGGAGGTAGCCGGCCAGCAGCGTCTTGTATTCGAGCCACTGTGCCTTCTGCACCGGCGACAGGGCCGCGTACCGGGGGTCCGAGCGCACCATGGCGAGGAGGTCCGCGAACGGTTCGTCGCGTTCCTTCAGGAGCCGTACGGCGAAACGGCCGTTCTGGTAGCGGAGTTCGTGGGAGAAGAGGCCCGGGAGGCTTTCGGTGGAGAACTGGCGGAACAGGCCGGTGAGGTGTTTGCGGTGCGCGGGGCCGAAATGCTCCAGCTCCGGGTAGAGGCCCGCGAGCCTGCGCTGCCGCTCGTCCTCGTCCAGCTCGTCCCAGGAGGCGCGCAGCAGCGTCTCGCGGAAGAGCGAATAGCCGAGGAACGCCTCGTCCGCCCCCTCGCCGCTGAGGACCGTCTTGATCCCGGCGTCCCGTACGTGGCGCGACAGCAGGTACATCGGCACGAAGGCGGTACGGAAGGCAGGGACCTCGGCGTGGTACACCGCCGACTCGAACCCCTCGGCGATGTCCGCGCCGGTGACGGAGATGGCGGAGTGCCGCGTCCCGAGGTGGTCGGCCACCACCCGCTGGCTGTCCGACTCGTCGAACGACGCCTCCTCGAACTGGACGGAGAAGGTGCGCACCTGGTGCGGCGAGAGGTCGGTGGCCAGCTTGGTGACGATGGACGAGTCGAGGCCGCCGCTGAGGTAGACGCCGACCTCGACGTCGCTGCGCAGGCGCAGTCCGACGCTGGTGCGCAGCGCCTCCCGGACGTGGGCGGCCGCCTCGGCCTCCGTACCGGTGAACGCCGGTGCGTCGACCCGCAATTCCTCGTACGTGCGCAGGGTGCGGCGGTCCCCGCGGACGGTCAGCACGCCGCCGACCGGGAGCTGGCGGATGCCCTGGAACGGGGTGCGGTCGGGCAGCGGGGTCCACAGGGCGTAGACGGAGGCCAGCTCGCGCGGGTCGAGGGCGAAACCGAAGCCCGGGAACGCGCGGAACGCCTTCATCTCCGACGCGAAGAGGAAGGCGCCGCCGTGGTCGGTGTAGAACAGCGGGCGCTTGCCGTACCGGTCACGCGCGAGGACGAGGTCGCCCGAGTGCGCGTCACGGATCGCGAGGGCGAAGGCCCCGTTGAAGCGCGGCAGGCACGCCTCTCCCCACTGGATCCAGGCCTGGAGCGCCACTTCGGTGTCGGAGTCGGTGCGGAACGGCCGGCCGAGCCGGCGCAGTTCCTCGCGCAGTTCGATGTGGTTGTACAGTTCACCGTTGAAGCAGATCCAGTACCGCTCGCCGGGATCCGCCATGGGCTGCGCGCCGGTGGCGAGGCCGACGATCGACAGGCGTACGGCGCCCATCGTGACACCGTCGTCGAGGTAGTACCCGGCCTCGTCCGGGCCGCGGTGCCGGATGTGTCCCAGCATCGTGGTGATGACCCCGGGCGCGTCGTCGGCCGGGAGCGCAGGGGCGATGAAGCCGGCTAGTCCGCACACGGTACGCCTCCTTGTCCGGCACCCGCCCGGGCACTCTTTTCGGCCACCCCCGCGACGAAGGCGTCGAGGTCCGCGAGCGAGACGAAGACGTTCGCGAGAAGATCGTCGTCGGAGATCCGCAGCGCGAACTCGTCCTCGATGAAGGACATGAGCTGGATGTAGCCGAAGGAGTCGATGACTCCCGCCTTGAAGAGGTCCGTCTCGGCCGTCACCTCATCACCGAATTCGACGAGGAAGCGCTCTTCGATGAATTGCTGGATCTTCTGCGTTCTGTTCATGACTCAGGTCCTGGGGTCGGGGAGTGAGGGCGGGGTGGCGGCCCGGATCTTTTCCACCATGCGCAGCAGTGACTTTCCGCCCACCTCTTCGCATTCCGTCGCGGGGTCGGCGGAAAGGAGGTGGCGGACACTGTCCGTCCAGCGCACCGGTTCGACCAGTTGCGCGCTGAGCGTGGAGACGACGGAACCCTTTTCGTACGGCCGTCCGGTGACGTTGGCGATGACGTCCACGTCCGGTTCGGCGAAGGTGAATTTCCGGAGGTGTTCCTCGAATTCGGCGCGGGCGGACGCCATGTAACGGGAATGGAAGGGCGCGCTGACCCGGAGCGGCGCGAAGCGGATCTTCCTGCGCTGCAGTGCGGCGTGCAGGGCGCTCAGCGGTCCGGCGGGGCCGGCCACGACGATCTGCTCGTCGGTGTTGTACCCCGCCACGTCGATGCCGTCGATGCCGTCCTGCGCGAGGATCTCGTCCAGCCGGGAGGCGGTCGTGTGCAGGACGGCGGTCATTCCGCCGCCGCTCGCCGCGGCCATGAGTTCGCCACGCTTCTTGACGAGCTTGAGCCCCGTCTCGAAATCGAATACGCCCGCCGCCAGAAGGGCGTTGTATTCGCCGAGGCTGTGCCCGAGATAGCAGTCGGCCGGCCGGTCCTCGCGCCGGACGCGTTCGAAGGTGTGCAGCGCGTTGACGGTGTAGAGGGCGGGCTGGGTGTACCGCGTCTGCGAAAGCAGTCCGTCCGGGTCGTCGAGGCACAGCGCGACGAGGTCGTATTCCAGGAGGTCGCAGGCGAACCGGGTGAGACCGGGATACCGTCCGAAGACGTCCGCGCCCATACCGCGGAACTGCGCCCCCTGGCCGGGGAAGAGGATCGCTGAGCGCACGGCACCCCTCAGGCGGTCGCGGGCCGGCGGGCGGCCGGGGAGCCGGTGCGGTCCGTGCCGCGGTGCGCCGGACGGCGCCCGGCGCTGCTGTCGTGGCCTTCTGTGAGCATGTCGTCCCTGTTCGCGAGGTGGTTGCTTCGGTCCGGTGCGACGCGCCCTCCCGGTTCCGGCGACGGTCGCCGGCCGGACCGGCGGGCGGGCCGGCGCCATCGTGTGCCACTCCCCTTGCGGCCCCCTGGTCCGGCCGCTGGCGGACGACTGCCGGCCACCCCGCCGCGGCTTTCCGCTTCCTTGTCGTTCCGCTTGCCGGACGATTGCCTATGGCTGGTTGCCGATCTTTGAACGCCTCGCCACATATGCCATGATCACTTTCCGGATGGATCCGGTTACGGTCCGGCACGTCCCCCTGCACAGCCGCCGGCGTGAGAACGATTGGGACCGACATGTGCACACCCCACACCCCGCCCCCCACCCCCCTGCCGGAGCCCCCGGGCACCGCCGCTCCCCACCCCGCCCCCGAGCCCGTACTGCGCGTCCTGGGACCGATGTCGGCCCGGCTCGGCGGTGCCGACCTCCCCCTCGGACCACCACGGCGGCGGGCCCTGCTCGCCCTGCTCCTCGTCCGCCTCGGCAGGGTCGTCCCCACCGAACTGCTCGTCGAGGAGCTCTGGTGCGAGGGGCCGCCGCGGCACCCCGTCGCCACCCTCCAGAGCCACCTCTCCCACCTGCGCCGGGTGCTCGCCCCGGCAGCCGGCCAGGGCACCTCGTCCGTGCTGCGCTACCAGGCGCCCGGATACGTGCTCCAGCTCGACCCGGAGCAGGTCGACGCGTTCCGCTTCGAGCAGATGGTCGCCGACGGGCGGCAGCTCCTGGACCGGCGCGATCCGCGCGGCGCCCGCGACCGGCTCATCGAGGCCCTGGACCTGTGGCGCGGCGCGCCCTACACGGAGTTCGGCGCCCAGCCGCCGCTCTCCGACGAGACCGCCCGCCTGGAGCAGGTCCGGCTCACCGCGCTGGAGTCCTGCGCGGAGGCCCGCCTCGCGCTCGGGGCCGCCGAGGAGGTGGCGGCCGAACTGGGCCTGGAGGTACGCCGCAACCCGGCCCGGGAACGCCTCGTCGGGCATCTGATGACGGCGCTGTCCCGGCTGGGACGGCAGGCCGAGGCGCTGGAGGTGTACGAGCGGACGCGCTGCCACCTGGTGGAGGAGTTCGGCGTGGACACCGCCGCCGAACTCCAGCGGGTGCACACCGCCATCCTCCGGCAGGAGCTGGACGACGGCGGTCCGGCGGCCCGTCTCGTGGCCGCGCCGGCCCCCGAGAGCCCGGCCGCCTCCCCCGGTCAGCAGGGCGGCCCGCCGCGCAGAGCGGACTTCCCGGCGCAGCACGCCGCGCCGGAAGCGACCGCGCATCCGCAGGAAGCCGCCGCGCCGTCCCGTGCCGCGAGGAACCGCCGGTCCGCGCGGAACGCGGACCGGGGCACGCCGGTGCAGGGACCGGCCAGAGGCGCACGGGCGACCGGGCCGCGGCGCCTGCACGGCGTCGGCCGGCTGCCCGCCCGCCCGGCCCCCGTCCCGGAGGACTGCACCGGCTCCGGCCCCGAAGGGACCGCGGCTCCCTGGCCGTTCACCGGCCGGGACCAGGAGCTGCACCGCCTGACCACGTCATCGGCCGGCGCGGCCACCGGCCACGGGTACCTGGCCTGCGTGCTCGGCGCCGCCGGGGTCGGCAAGACGCGGCTGCTGATGGAGCTGGCCCCGGCGCTGGAAACCGCCGGGGACGCCCTCGACGTGGTGTGGAGCCACTGCTTCCCCGGCGAGGGCGTACCGCCGTACTGGCTGTGGACCCAGGTGCTGCGCCACCTGTCGGCCACCCGTCCGGACGCCTTCCGCACCGCCACCGCGCCCTTCGACACGCTGCTCGCCCCGGTGATGCCCGAGCGCTCGGCCGGGCCCGGCGGGCAGGGGCACGAGGACGACTGGGCCCAGGCCCGGTTCCTGACCCACGACGCGGTGTGCGAGGTACTGCTCGCGCTGGCCGCCGAACGGCCGCTGGTCCTGCTCCTGGAGGATCTGCACTGGGCCGACGCCGCCTCCCTCGACCTGCTGCGGCTGCTCGGCACCCGCCGCCACGGGCACCGGATCAGCATCGTGCTCACCGCCCGGGACTTCGAGGCGGACTCCGACGCCACGATCCGCCGGGTGCTGGCCGACGTCCTGCGGGGCCCCAGGACCGAGACGCTGCGGCTCGGCGGGCTGTCCCGCAGTGCCGTCGCGTCCCTGGTGGAGGCGCAGGCCGGGCGCGGGGTCGGCGCTGACGTCGTGGACGCGCTGCACGAGCGCAGCAAGGGCAATCCGTACTTCGTCATGCAGTTGCTGTCGCTGCTCGGCGACGCGCGGCGTCTGCACGACGCGGACGCCACCGACGTCCTGCGGGCGCAGGTGCCGACCGGCGTGCGGGAGGCGCTGCGCCAGCGGTTCGCCGCCCTGCCGGAGCCCGCCCTGCGGGTGCTGCGGCTGTGTGCCGTCATCGGCACCGAGATCGACACGGACCTGCTGCACTGCACCGCCACCGAGGACGAGCCGGTGGCGTCCTCCCTGACGGAGGCGATCCGGGCGGGACTGCTCGGCGAGGACCCGCACCATCCCGGGCGGCTGCACTTCATGCACGCGCTGGTCCGCGAGACGCTGCTCGACGTGCTCGCGCGCGACGAACGCCACCGGCTGCACGCCCGGGTGGCCGAATCGCTGTGCACGCGCGGCGGCACCCAGGTGGGCGACGAGGAGTTCGAGCGCCTGGCCCACCACACCTGGCACGCGCAGGACGCGCTCCCCGCCCGGCAGGCCCTCCCCCGGCTGTTACGCGCCGCCGAGCAGGCCGAGCAGCACCTGGCGTACGAGAAGGTCGAGACGTGGCTGCGCCGGGCCGTGCACCTCGCGGGCCTGCTGCCCCGTGACGACGCGTCCGCCCGCGCGCTGGAGCAGCGGCTGTACATCCAGCTCGGGCAGTTGCTCGCCATCGTCCGCGGATACGGTGACGCCGAGGCGGAAGCGGCACTGACCCGGGGCCGCGCCCTCGGGACGGTCACCCGGGCGCCCGAGGACCCCTCGGTGCTGTGGGCGCTGTGCTCGGCGTTCCTGGTCACCGGCCGGTACGACGAGTCACGGCAGTTCTCCCGGCTGCTGCGCGACATCGGCAGCCGTACGCGCCACCCGGTGGCCCTGCTGGGCGCGGCGTACGGCAAGGGCGTCGCGCTGCACGTACGCGGCCGGCTGCCGGAGGCGCTCGCGGAACTGGAGCGGAGCGTCGGGCTGGCGGACCGGTTCGCCCGGGAGGGCCGCACCCTGGCCCGTACGTTCCAGCACGACCCGCGCGTCTCCTGCCGGTCCTACGACGCCTTCACCCACTGGATCCTGGGCGACCGGGACACCGCCCGCGCCCGCCGGAGCCAGCTCATGGGCCTGACGGCGTACGAGAGCAGGCCGTCCGACCGGTCCTTCGCGCTGTACGTGGACGCGGTCCTCGCCGCCTGGGAAGGCGACGCCGAGACCGCGCGGGCCTCCTCCGCCGAAGGGGCGCGGCTGGCCGGGGAACACGGGCTGCTGTACTGGAAGGCGATGCTCCGCCTGACGGAGGGCTGGTCCCTGACCCACCTGGGCCACGGCGACGAGGGCGTCACCCAGATGCAGACCAGCCTCGCCGAACTGCGCCCCTCCCGCTCCCACTTGCGGCTCCCCCTGCACCTCGGCCTGCTCGCCCAGGCCCAGCACCACGCCGGCCGCCGCGACGACGCCACGGCCACCCTCCGCAAGATGCTCGCCGTCATCGAACACCGCCGTGAGCACGTCTACCTGCACCACGCCCTGCCCGCCACCGCCCTGCTGCACGACCTCCTGGGCCGGCATGTGACCGACGTCGCCCTCTCGGGCTGAGAGCCGGCGTCACGGCCCGGCCGACCGGCCCGCTCCCCTGGGGACGCGCGGCCGGTCAGCCGGTCGCGGTGACCACGCGCGTGCGCATCCACGGCCCGCCCCACCACATGCGCCAGCCCGCCGAGCGGACAGCGACCCCGCTGACCGGCAGCCCGTCCAGGACGTCGCGGTAGAAGGGCACGGAGCCGCCGATGTCGGCGATCACCAGCCGGCCGCCCGGCCGCAGGACGCGGACCGCCTCGGCCACCGCCCGGCGCCGCCCCTCGGCGTCCTTGATGTTGTGGATGGCCAGGCTGGACAGCACCACGTCGAACTCGCCGTCACCGAAGGGCAGGTCCCGCAGGTCGCCGGTGCGCAGCTCCACCCGGTCCTGGACGTGCTCGGCCCGCGCGTTGCGTTCGGTGGCGCTCACCGCGTTGCCCGTCTGGTCGACGCCACGCCACAGGTCCACCCCGACCGCCCGGCCCTCCGGCACCCGGCGGGCACCCGCCAGCAGCACGGCGCCGCGCCCGCACCCGAGGTCCAGGAGCCGCTCGTTCCCGCGCAGCTCCAGCCCGTCCAGCAGGTCCTCCCAGACGGTGAACTTGCCCCGCCGGGTGGCGTGCGCGTACAGCACGAAGGCGACCGCCATCACGAGCGCACACAGGAACGGCAGCCAGGCCACCCCGATTCCGGGCCCCGAGAGCGTGCCGAACCCCGCCAGCACCGACCCCACCGCTCCGCAGCCGAGGCCGAACAGCGCGTACGGGGCGTCGACGCCGTACGCTCCCCGCCGTCGCCCGCGTCCTCCACCGGTCCCACTCGGCACGATGCAGCCCCTCCCCGAAAAATCACGATCAGATACGACGTCATCGTACGAGTCACCCGCGCACCCGGTCTGAGCCACTTACCCCCGCACGCTTCTCCACCCGGGGACGAGGCCCGCGCACCCGGCCCCGGCAGCGGACGCCAACCGTCCGTTCCGGGCCAACACGGCGTACATTTTGCGCGACTTCAGGACATCTGAGCCCATTGGGGGTTGTGAGGCGGCCGCGGTCCATGACACTCATGTGCTCGGGAGTGCTCCGTGAGCCGCCGCCCCTGAAGCCCGAGCGCCGGCGCACCGAGCGCGCCGGCGACGGCAACGCGTCGGCCCCTCCCTGCCGTTGCGCATCACCGGGCGCACCGCCGCCCGGCAACGGCAGCCGCCCGGGACATCTCCCGGCACCTACCCGGTCCCACTCGGATGAGGAGACATCATGCGCGCATCCAGACGCTGGAAGACCACGGTCTGCGGTGTGATAGCCGTCACCGGCATCGCTCTCGGCACGGGCACCGCCCACGCCGTGCCGATCGGCCAGACCATGAACGGCAAGATGACCTACTACAACGACAGGGGCTACGGCGCCTGCGGCACGCCCATCGACGCCACCTCGCAGGACCTGGTCGCCGTCTCGGCCTCCTACTGGACCTCGCCCAACCCGAACAACGACCCGCTCTGTGCCGGCATCGAGGTGCAGGTGTCGTACAACGGCAGGACCATCACCGTGCCGGTCAAGGACAAGTGCCCGTCCTGCGCCCCGACCCACATCGACCTCAGCCAGGCCGCCTTCCGCAAGCTGGTGCCCGCGGGCACCGACATGGTCCCGAACGTCACCTGGAAGTTCGTCCGCTGAACCGGCCGCGGCCGGCCGTCCTGACGTGACGGCGACGGCCGCGGCGGGGCGGGTCCGACGGGCACCGGTGCGCTCTCGCGCCGCCGCGCCTGCCCTCGGGCCCGCTCGTCTTCCGACGACCACGCAAACCGCTTGCGCTGTTTGCGCTAGCGTTGCGTGCATGACGCGACGACTTGCGCAGGTGGCGAAGAAGGTGGGCGTCTCCGAGGCGACCGTCAGCCGGGTGCTGAACGGCAAGCCCGGTGTCTCGGAGGCCACCCGGCAGGCGGTGCTCACCGCGCTGGACGTGCTCGGCTACGAGCGGCCGACCCAACTGCGCGGCGAGCGCGGCAAGCTCATCGGGCTGGTACTGCCGGAGCTGTCGAACCCGATCTTCCCCGCCTTCGCCGAGGTCGTCGGTGGCGCGCTCGCCCAGCGCGGGCTGACCCCCGTCCTCTGCACCCAGACACCGGGCGGCATCCAGGAGACGGACTACGTCGACCTCCTGCTCCAGCAGCAGGTGTCCGGCGTGGTGTTCGCGGGCGGGCTGTACGCGCAGGCGGACGCGCCGCACGACCACTACCGGCTGCTGCACGCCAGGAACCTGCCCGTGGTGCTGGTCAACGCGCCGATCCCGGGCCTCGACTTCCCCTGCGTCTCCACCGACGACGCGGTCGGGGTGGAGCAGGCGTGGCGTCACCTCACCTCGCTCGGGCACGAACGGATCGGCCTGGCGCTCGGCCCGTCCGACCATGTGCCCTCGCGGCGCAAGCTCGCCGCCGGGCAGGCGGTGGCACGGGCCGCGGGCGGTCCAGGGCTGCCGCCGGAGCACGTGGTACGGGGCATGTACACGATGGAGGGCGGCCACGCGGCGGCCTCCCGCCTGCTGGACGCCGGGGTGACCGGCATCGTCTGCGCCAGCGACGTCATCGCGCTGGGCGCGGTGCGGGCCGCGCGCCGGCGCGGGCTGCGGGTGCCGCAGGACGTGTCGGTGGTGGGGTACGACGACTCGCCGCTGATGACCGTGACGGAGCCGCCGCTGTCGACGGTGCGGCAGCCGATCGACGCGCTGGGCCGTACCGCGGTCCAGTTGCTGACGGCGCAGATCGACGGCCGGGAGGTGGTCCGCGACGAGATCCTGTTCGAACCGGAGCTGGTGGTACGGGGATCGACGGGGCCGCGCGCCGCACGGTAACCCGGACGACCGCCGGAAGCCTCGGCAGCGCGGGGTTCGAGTCGGCCAAACCGCTGTCAATAATTTGCAGATTACGCGCGCGATATTGCGCTCTTCTGACCCCGGTGCTTGAGTGAGCGCCAGTACCCGTCGCCTCGTTCGCCGCCTCACTCGCCGCCCGGCTCACGCTCAGAGGGGTCCACCGATGTCATCCACGGGAAAACGCGGACGCACGCTCGCCTGCCTCACCGTCGCGTCCCTGACCGCGCTCACCGCCTGCGGCACCAGCAGCGGCGACGGCGCCGAGGACGCGCCGGGCGGCACGGTACGGCTCACCGTCAACGGGCAGCCGCCCACGACGCAGGCGTTCGAGCGTGCGCTCTTCGACAAGCATGTGCGGCAGTTCGAGAAGGCCAACCCCGGCATCGACATCGTGCCGCACGAAGGCTTCATGGACCCGAAGACCTTCAACGCCAAGCTGGCGGGCGGCAAGCTCGAAGACGTCTTCTACGTCTACTTCACCGATGCCCGTGGCCTGATCGCCAAGCGCCAGGCGGCCGACCTCACGGACCACCTCAAGGACATGCCGCACCGCGCGGACGTCCAGGACGAGCTGATGAAGGTGTTCCAGGACGGGAAGGGCCGCCAGTACGGCCTGCCGACCGCCAACTACTCGATGGGCCTGCTCTACAACCGCACCCTGTTCAAGAAGGCCGGGCTCGACCCGGACAAGCCGCCGCGGACCTGGGCGGACGTCCGGGCCGCCGCGAAGCGCATCGCCGCGCTCGGCGACAACACCGCCGGTTACGCCGACTTCTCCAAGAACAACCAGGGCGGCTGGCACTTCACCGCGGAGCTGTACTCCCGCGGCGGCCGGATCGCCACCGAGCAGGACGGCCACTGGAAGGCCGCGTTCAACACGGCGGCCGGCCGGGCCACCCTCCAGGACCTGCACGCCATGCGCTGGAAGGACAACTCGATGGGCAGCAGACAACTGCTCCAGGCCGAGGACGCCCAGCGGATGATGGGCAGCGGCAAACTCGGGATGTACCTCGCCGCGGCCGACAACATCACCGTCATCGCCAAGCAGTTCGGCGGCCGGTACCAGGACTACGGCCTCGCACCCGTACCCGACGGCAGGTCCACCCTGATCGGCGGCGAGGGTTACATGATCAACCCCAAGGCGTCCCCGAAGAAGATCGCCGCCGGGATCAAGTGGCTGCAGTGGAAATACCTCGACCCGGACCTCGTCGAGCGGAACATCCGGGACAACGTCGCCGCGAAGCTGCCCGTCGGGCTGCCCATGCCGCCCACCCCCGACATCTGGAAGGGTGCCGTCCGCGACCGGGTGGAGGCGGCCAAGCACAAGTACGCCAACATCCCCGTCGGCAACTACCAGCCCTTCATGGACGCGGCGCCCCGCATCACCGGCGTGCTCGAACCCCCGGAGGCACAGCGGGTCTACGCCGTGCTCGACAACGCGATGCAGGCGGTCCTCACCGACAAGGACGCCGACATCGACGCGCTGCTCGCCACCGCGCAGAAGAAGGCCGACCAGATCTACAGCGCGCTCCGATGACCACCGCTCCCCTGCTCAAGAAGCCGCCGTCCCGGTCACCGGCTACTGCGGCGCAGGGGCGGCGCGCCGCTCGACTGCGCCGCTCGGTGCGCGAGCACCTCACCGCATACGGCTTCCTGTGCGCCGCCGTGGTGATCTTCGCGCTGTTCTCGTGGTGGCCGATCGTCCGCAACGTGCTCCTCGCCTTCCAGGACGTCAACTTCGCCACCGGCAGCACCTGGACGGGCCTGACCAACTTCGAGAAGCTCTTCGCCGACCCCCTGCTGGCCACGGCCTGGCGCAACACCGCCGTGTTCACCGCGTACGCGCTGGTGCTGGGCTTCTTCGTACCGTTCCTGACCGCGGTGCTGCTGAACGAGTTCCGGCACGCCCGCGCGTACTTCCGCGTCCTGGTGTATCTGCCGGTGATGCTGCCGCCGGTGGTCGTGGCGCTGATGTGGAAGTGGTTCTACGACCCGGGCCCGGGGCTGCTCAACGAAGTCCTGCGCACCCTCCACCTGCCGACCTCCGCCTGGCTCGACTCCTCGTCCACCTCACTGGTCTCTCTGGTGATCGTCTCCACCTGGGCCAACATGGGCACCGCCACACTGATCTACCTCGCGGCACTCCAGACCATCCCCGGCGAGCTGTACGAGGCGGCGGAGCTGGACGGCGCCAACCTGTGGCAGCGGCTGCGCCACGTCACGGTTCCGCAGACCCGCTTCGTCCTGCTGGTCCTCCTGCTGCTCCAGATCGTCGCGACGATGCAGGTGTTCACCGAGCCGTACGTGATGACCGGCGGCGGGCCCGACGACTCCACGGTCACCGTGATGTTCCTCGTCTACCGCTATGCCTTCGTCTACAACGACTTCGGCACCGCGAGCGCGCTCAGCCTGCTGCTGCTCCTCGTCCTCGCCGCGTTCTCCGCCCTCTACCTGCGTGTGACCCGGACCAAGGAGGGCTGATGGCCGCCTCGACCCGTACGCTCATCCGCCCCTCCGTCCTGCGCACCCGTAAGGGAAAACTCGTCTACTGGTCGGTGCTGACCGTGGCCCTGGCGCTGTTCACCCTCGCGTTCCTGGTGCCGCTGTACTGGGCCGTGACGGGCGCGATGAAGACCCCGGCCGAGCTGGCGCAGAACCCGCCCACCTGCGTGCCTGCCGAGTGGCACCCGGAGAACTACGCCCGTGCCTGGCGGGAGATGGACCTGACCCGCTACTTCCTCAACACCGTGCTGCTGGCCGGCGGGGCTTGGCTGATCCAGCTCGCGGTGCAGGTACCGGCCGCGTACGCGCTCTCCAAGCTGCGGCCCCGGTTCGGGAACGTCGTCCTGGGACTGATGCTGGTCACGTTGATGATGCCCGCCACCGCGCTGCTGGTGCCCGTCTACCTCACGGTCGTCGACGTCCCGCTGTTCCACCGCAACCTGATCGACAGCCCGAGCGCGGTCTGGCTGCCCGCCGCCGCCAACGCCTTCAACATCTACATCCTCAAGAACTTCTTCGACCGCGTGCCGGACGAGCTGCTGGACGCCGCCCGGATCGACGGCGCCGGCCCGCTCGGCACCCTGTGGCGGATCGTGCTGCCGCTGTCCCGGCCGATCCTCGCCGTCGTCTCGATCCTGTCGGTCGTCGCCGCGTGGAAGGACTTCCTCTGGCCCCTGCTGGTGCTGCCGGACCCGGCGAAGCAGCCGCTGAGCGTCTTCCTCCAGCGCGTCGCCCAGGACACTCCGCTCAACAGCCTGGTGGCTGGCCTGGTCCTGGCCTCGCTGCCGCTGATCGCGCTGTTCCTGGTCTTCCAGCGGCAGATCGTCGCCGGTCTCGGCGCGGGCAGCCTCAAGGGCTGAGAGCCGCCGGGGACCGCACCGCCCCCCACTTCCCCGTACACCGCGTACGAAAGGACTCCCCCTTTGTCCCGCACGGACTGGTGGCGTACCGCCGCCATCTACCAGGTGTACGTCCGCTCCTTCGCCGACGGGAACGGCGACGGCACCGGCGACCTGGCCGGGGTCCGCGCCCGGCTGCCGTACCTGGCGGAACTCGGCGTCGACGCCCTGTGGTTCACCCCCTGGTACCTCTCGCCCCTCGCCGACGGCGGCTACGACGTCACCGACTACCGCACCGTCGACCCGGCCTTCGGCACCCTCGCCGAGGCGGAGAAACTGCTGGCCGAGGCGCACGAACTGGGGCTGCGCACCATCGTGGACATCGTGCCGAACCACGTCTCGGACCAGCACCCGTGGTTCCGGGCGGCGCTCGCCGCCGGCCCAGGATCGCCGGAACAGGACCGGTTCCACTTCCGGCCGCCCTCCGCCGAGCCGCCGAACGACTGGGTGAGCGAGTTCGGCGGCGTGCCCTGGTCCCGTACGGAGCACGGTCAGTGGTATCTGCACCTGTTCAGCCCCGGGCAGCCGGACCTCGACTGGAGCCACCCGGAGGTACGCCGCGAGCACGAGGACGTGCTGCGGTTCTGGTTCGAGCGCGGCGCGGACGGCGTACGCATCGACTCCGCCGCGCTGCTCGCCAAGGCCGACGGCCTGCCCGACATGCCCCGCGACGGCGGCCCGCACCCCTTCCACGACCGTCCGGAACTGCACGAGATCTACCGCTCCTGGCGGCGGCTGGCCGACGAGCACGGAGCCGTCCTGATCGGCGAGATCTGGCTGCCGGACCCCGAGCGGTTCGCCCGCTACCTGCGCCCCGACGAGCTGCACACCGCCTTCAACTTCGACTTCCTGTCCCGGCCTTGGGACGCGGCCGAGCTGCGTACGTCCATCGACCTCACGCTGGCCGCGCACGCCCCCGTCGGCGCCCCCGCCACCTGGGTGCTGGCCAACCACGACGTGACCCGTACGGTCACCCGTTACGGGCGGGCCGAGGACACCGGGTTCGCCTTCGCGCGCAAACGCTTCGGGGTCCCCACCGACCTCGCCCTGGGCACCCGCAGGGCCCGCGCCGCCGCGCTGCTCACGCTGGCCCTGCCGGGGTCCGTCTACCTCTACCAGGGCGAGGAGCTGGGCCTGCCGGAGGCCGAGATCCCGCCTGAGATGGTCCAGGACCCGATGTACGCCCGGTCCGGCGGGACCGCCCCGGGCCGGGACGGCTGCCGGGTGCCGCTGCCGTGGCACGCGGACGGCGACGGCCCGTCGTGGCTGCCCCGTCCCGACGGCTGGGAGCGGTACGCCGCCGAACGGCAGGCGGCCGAGCCGGACTCGATGCTCTCGCTGTACCGCACCGCGCTGCGGCTGCGCGTCGCCTTCCGGGACGCGGGCCCACTGCGCTGGCTGCCCACGGACACGCCGCAGGTGCTCTCCTTCGCGCGCGACGTGCCAGGCGGCGGCAGCGTGCTGTGCCTGGTCAACCTCGGTACGGCCGACATCGCGCTGCCCCCGCACTCCGAACTTCTGCTGGCTTCCGGCCCGCTGTCGTCAGTGGGCACGCTGCCGCAGGACACGGCGGTCTGGCTGCGGGCCTGACCCGGGCCCGGCCGCCGCCCTCTCCCCACAGAAGGGAACGTCATGGGCTCCACCCGACCCACCACCCCATCACGCAGAAGGGCCTGGCGGCCCGTACTGGCCGCCGTGCTCAGCACGGGCCTGCTGGCGACCAGTTGGCAGGCGTTCTCCGCCGAAGCCGCCACCGGACCGGCCGGTTCCGGCACCGGCCCGCTGACGGCGCGGCTCAGCGGCGACGGGGCAGCCCGCGCCCACGACGGCGACCCGGACACCTACGCGAAGGGCAGCGCCGCCCACTGGGTACAGGCCGACCTCGGCGCGACCCAACGCCTGGGCCGGGTCGAACTCGCGCTGCCCGGCAAGGCCCAGCAGGTCCAGCTCCAGGGCTCGGTCAACGGCCGCGACTTCGTCGAACTGTCCGACTCCCGGGCCCGCCAGGGCCACGTCACCCTGCGCCTGGACGGCGCGCCGGTACGGTACGTCCGGGTGGCCGGAGCGCAGCGGGTCGGCGAACTCTCCTTGTTCCCCGCGACGTCGGGCGACACGGCGCCTCCCGGGACACCACAGAACGTCCGGCTGGACGGCGCGACGCTGCGCTGGGAGCAGGTGCCGGGCGCCTCCGGGTACGACGTCTACGCCGACGGCCGGCTGCGCGCCGGACTGCCCCCGACGGCGACGCACTGGGAGGACACCACCGCGCCCGGCGGCACGGCGCACCGGACCACCTACACCGTGCGGGCCCGTGACGCGGCGGGCAACCAGTCCCCCGACGGGCGTACGGCCACCCGGACGGTCGCGGCGGGCACGGGCTCGTCCCGCGCGGCCTTCACCCCGTCGTCCGCGAAGCCCGCGCCGCAGCCCCGGCGCGCCGGGGCCAGGGCCACGACGGGCGCGACCATGCCGTACACCACCGTCGAGGCGGAGTCCGGGGCCACCGGCGGCGGCGCGCAGGTGGTCGGCCCGAACCGCAGGATCGGTGACCTGGCAGGCGAGGCGTCCGGGCGCAAGGCCGTGACCCTGAAGCAGACCGGGCAGTACGTGGAGTTCACCACCCCGGTGGAGACCAACACCCTGGTCACCCGCTTCTCCATCCCGGACGCACCGGGCGGCGGTGGGACGAACGCCAAGCTCAACGTCTATGTGGACGGCCAGAAGGCCAAGCCCTTCGACCTCACGTCGAAGTACGCCTGGCTGTACGGCCCGGAGGCGGCCCCGGTGAACGACCCGGGCGCGGGCCCGGCCCGGCACATCTACGACGAGGCGCAGCTCGACCTCGGCCGCACCGTTCCGGCGGGCAGCAAGATCCGGCTCCAGAAGGACGCCGACAACCCCTCCACGTACGCGATCGACTTCGTCGACTTCGAGAAGACGGCCGCGGCGCCGAACCCGGACCGGCGGGCGTTCGTGGAACCGGCCGGTTTTGGTCACCAGGACGTGCAGAACGCGCTGGACCGGGCCCGGATGGACACCACCGGCACGATCAAGGGCGTCTATCTGCCGCCGGGCGACTACCAGACGTCGAGCAAGTTCCAGGTCTATCTGAAGCCGGTGAAGGTGATCGGCGCCGGGCCGTGGTTCACCCGCTTCCACGCCCCGGCCGGCCAGCAGAACACCGATGTGGGCTTCCGCGCCGCCGACGGCGCCGACGGCTCGACGTTCGCCGGGTTCGCGTACTTCGGCAACTACACCTCGCGCATCGACGGCCCCGGCAAGGTCTTCGACTTCCAGCGCATCTCCGGCATCACCATCGAGAACATCTGGGCCGAGCACATGGTCTGCCTCTACTGGGGCGCCGACACCGACCGGATGACGATCCGGAACAACCGCATCCGCAACACCTTCGCCGACGGTCTGAACATGACCAACGGCTCCAGCGACAACCTGGTGGCCAACAATGAGGCACGGGCCACCGGTGACGACTCCTTCGCGCTGTTCTCCGCGCTCGACTCGGGCGGCGGCGAACAGACGCACAACGTCTACGAGAACCTCACCTCCAAGCTCACCTGGCGGGCCGCCGGCCTGGCCGTGTACGGCGGGCAGCTCAACACCTTCCGCAACATCCGCGTCGTGGACACCCTGGTGTACTCCGGGGTGACCATCTCCTCGCTGGACTTCGGCATTCCGATGAACGGCTTCGGGCCCGGCCGGACCACGTTCGAGAACCTCGGCATCGAGCGCGCGGGCGGCCACTTCTGGAACGGCCAGACCTTCCCCGGCATCTGGCTCTACTCGGCGTCGAAGCCCTTCCGGGCGATCCGGGTGAACGGCGCCACGATCACCGACCCGACGTACCACGGCATCATGTTCCAGACGAACTACGTGGGCCAGCAGCCGCAGAACCCGGTCCAGGACACCGAACTGTCCGACGTGACCGTCTCCGGGGCGAAGAAGAGCGGCGACGAGTACAACGACCGGTCCGGCTTCGGCATCTGGGCCAACGAAGCGGCCGGTGGACCGGCCGTGGGCCAGGCGGCCTTCCACCGTCTGACGCTCCGCGACAACGCGCAGAACATCCGCAACACCACCTCCACCTTCAAGATCACCGTCGACTGACGCGTCCTTCCCTCCCGGAAACCGGGCCCCTCCCCGCACGGCCGCGCCCCGTCCCGCTCCGCCCGCCCCGCGTCCGGAAGTCGTCCACCGATTTACCGGGTTCGTTGTCGGGGTGAACAGGCGGCCGCTTGCATGTCCCCGTTCACCCCGGTGACCGGTGCCGGGCGTGTGGCACGGGACGGAAGGAGTCGCCTTGCGCGAGCGTGGAGCGTACGACGGGAGAGCGGGACGGGAGAGACCGGACGGCTCGGGCGGTCCGGCCGGGTTACGCGGGCCGCGTGGAGCGGCCGGTGTGCGGAAAGGTTTCGCCAGT
The DNA here is from genome assembly GCF_003865135.1 of Streptomyces chrestomyceticus JCM 4735. Classification (NCBI taxonomy): domain Bacteria; kingdom Bacillati; phylum Actinomycetota; class Actinomycetes; order Kitasatosporales; family Streptomycetaceae; genus Streptomyces; species Streptomyces chrestomyceticus. Next base: position 996,974 of record NZ_BHZC01000001.1, read on the forward strand.
GCGGCGGCGCTGCTGGGCGCCGCCGCACTGGTGGTTTCGGCGGTGCCCGCCGGAGCGGCACCCGCGGGGTCGCCGACCGGCCCCGGTGAGGTGGTGCCGGGTCCGCGCACCGCCACGCCCGCGCTGGTGGAGGGCGTCCGGGAAGCGGCCAAGGGCACGGGCAGCGCGGCCGACGCGGCGCGCGGGCACCTCGCGGCGAAGGAGAGCCGGTACCACATCGGCGATCCGGGGCGTGACCTGCGGCCCGTGGGGACCGTGACCGCGGGCGGCCACGAGACCGTACGGCTCCAGCAGAAGCACCGGGGCGTGGACGTCCTGGGCGGGCAGTACGTGGTGCGGATGGAACGCAAGGGCGGCGAGCGGATCGTCACCGGCACGTCCGGCAAGTACTTCACGGGGCTGACGACCGGCGTCGAACCCGAGGTGGACGCGGCGCTGGCAGTCGAGCGGGCCGTCGACGCGGCCACCGGCCAGTTGCTGGCCGACCGGCTGCCCCGGGAGGACGCACAGCCGCTGACCGGCACCGATCGCGGGCTGGTCGTCATCCCGAGGGGCGCGGGCCTGCTCACCCGGCACGTGACCGTACGGGGCACCCACCCGGTCACCGGCGTGCCGGTGCTGCACGAGGTCTACGTCGACGCCCGCGCCGGGTACCCGGTGCTCCAGTACAGCGGCATCAAGACGTTCCGTATCCCGGGGGACGGCACGGCGGCCCGCGCGCCGGAGAGCGGACGTACCCGGCCGGGCGCAGGCCGCGCGGCGGCCGAGGAGCCGGGCGTGAAGGGGTCCGGGGTCAAGTACGACGGGAAGACCGTCGAACTGCCCCTGGCGTACGAGGAGTCCCGTAAGGCGTACGTGATGCGGGACCACACCCGCATGGCGGACAGCACCAAGAACACGCTGTCCACCTGGGACGCGCGCGGCAAGGACGTCAGCGACGTCGCCGGTACCTGGCCGTACGACATCCTCGAATTCGGCTCGCCGACCCCGGCCTTCGGGCCGGACGCCACCGAGGCGGGCGCGGTCGACGCGCACTGGTCGGCCGGCAAGGTCTACGACTACTACCGCGAGCGGCACGGCCGCGACAGCCTGGACGGCCGGGGCATGGCCGTCAACTCGCTGGTGGGCGTGACGCAGCTCGGACAGCCGTACATCAACGCCTTCTGGGACGGCACCAAGATGGTCTACGGCGGCGGCGACGCGGAGTACCGCACGCTCTCCGCCGGTCTGGACGTCGTCGGGCACGAGATGACCCACGGCGTCGTGGAGAACTCCGCCGACCTGGTCTACGCGGGCCAGTCGGGCGCCCTGAACGAGGCCGTCGCCGACTACTTCGGCAACGCCGTCGAGACGGACACCTACGACATCCCCATGGACAGTCCCGACTCCGGGCTGCTGGGCGAGACGCTGTGCCGGAACAAGCCCGCGCGCGAGTGCGCCACCCGCGACCTCAACGACGGGCGGACCACCTCGCAGTCCTTCCTCGGTGTGTCCTTCTCCGTCGACAACGGCGGCGTCCACCTCAACTCCACGATCTTCTCGGGTGCTCTGTGGGACCTGCGCGAGGACCTCGGCAAGACCCTCGCCGACCGGATCGTCTACAAGGCGCTGACCGAGTACCTGACGCCGCTGGACGGCTTCACCGAGGGCCGCGCCGCCGTACTGGCCGCCGCACGCAGCCTGAACGCGACCGACTCCCAACTGCGCATCGCTGAGCGGGCATTCAACGCCCACGGCATCGTTCCCGGCTGGGAACTGGCCCTGGGCGTGGACTCCGACCAGCTCCTCGGACGCGTCAACACGGACGGCTCCGCGTCCGGCGCGGGCGGCGGCTGGTGGGCCGCCGCCAAGTCCAACGACGACGGCACCGAGCCGTACTCGGTCTGGGCCGGGCGGGCCGACGGCACCGGCGCGCAGAAGCTGATGAGCCCCAACGACGGCCGCTACCACGTGCACCCGGCCACCGACGGCCGGACGGTGGTATGGCTGGCGATCAACCGCAGGTCCATGGACATCCTCGCGCGGCCACTCGCGGGCGGGCCCGTCAAGAAACTGTGGTCGGGCCGGCGCGGCGCCTCCTTCCTGCGGGTCGAGGGCGACGTGGTGGTGTTCGAGACCCGGCCCCGGCCGGCCGGGGAGAGCGTACGGTACGTGCGGCTGAGCAACCCGACCGCGGTGAAGGTGAACGACGAGCCCGGCCTGCGGACGGGGTACCCGTCCATCGCCGGCGGCCGGATCGCGTACGGCACCATCCGCCGCGACGGCCTCACCCGCACCTACGGCGTGGAGACGCTGGACCTGAAGACGGGCAAGCGCACGACGATGGGGCAGTTGGGGACCCCGGCCCGCGTCGGCCCGACCGCGATCACCGGCAAGCACGTGTTCTGGCTGGTGCCCACGGACGACGAATCGGGCCTGACGGCACTGCGCCGCGCCGCTCTGGACGGTACGGGGGTGACGGACCTCAGCCCCGGCGAGGGCCCGGGCGCCCTGCGCGCCTCCGGCCTCGTCGCCACCGACGAGGCGGTCACCGTCGCCGCGTCGACGCCCGACACGGTGTACCGCAACGAGACGCTGCCCAAGCTGTGGCAGTTCCCGGCCGACGGCAGCCGGCGGGACCGGGTCTCCTGCAACCGCGGCGAACAGGCGTGGCCCGCCATGCCGGGCGGGCGGCAGGTGGTGTGGGTGGACGGTACGGCCGGCTACACCGACCTGGTCACCCGGACCCGTCCGGCCGGGCGCTGCGGCTGACGCGCCGGTGAGCGGGGCGGGCGGCCGGGCGCCGGCGGCCCGTCCCCCCGGCAGGGTGACGGCCAATTCCGCCCTGACCTGGAGAAATAATACGCTGATTCGATCTCCACCCTAAATAGAGTGAACACCCTCCGTTCCTCGCGACAAACGGCGCCGCATCGGGTTGATTGGTGGTCGGCGGCCCACCAGCCGTGGTGGCGGGCACCGGGTGTCCCCGCCAGGCCGCCTGTCCTTTTTCTCAATGTACGAGGAGCAACATTCCATGTCGCGTGCCATCAAGACTGCCGTCGCCGCCGCGGGAACCTGCGCCATCATCCTGGGCGGCGCGAGCCTCGCGACTGCCGACTCCGGGGCCCAGGGCGCGGCGCTGAACTCGCCGGGCGTGGTCTCCGGCAACACCGTTCAGGTTCCGGTCCACGTGCCGGTCAACGTGTGCGGCAACAGCATCAACGTCGTCGGTCTGCTCAACCCGACCTTCGGCAACACCTGCGTCAACGACTGACGTCGACCACCTGACGCGCCACCGCCCCGGGCGGGACGGCGTGTGATTCCCGGTGCGGGACGGCTGTACAGCCGTCCCGCACCTTCGTCGTGTGTGCGGCCCGTACGGTCAGGCGCTGGTGGCATCGCGCGGCAGCCGCAGGCGCCCGGCCACCACGTCGCGGGCCACGTCGGCGATGGGACGGTCGGTGGCGAAGGCATGGGCGCGCAGCCGCGCCAGGGCACTGGCCAGCGGCACCCGGAGGTGGACGCTGAGCATCCCGGTGGCCTGGTGGACTTCCGAACGGTGCAGGTCCGAAGGGCGCAGGACGCGCGTACGGGTGTGCCGACCGCCGAGCAGGAACAGGGTCAGCGCGTCCGCGAGCGTCAGCGCGTCGGCGGCGCTCTCCGGCGCGAGCCGGCGGGGTGTGCGGCAGTGACAGGTCAGGGCGCCGACGCGCAGCGCACCGAGGCGCAGGGGGAAGGCGAAGACCGCCCGGATGCCCAGTTCCCGTGCCTGCGCGGCGAACATCGGCCATCGGGAGCCGTGGGTGCGGGACAGGTCGGCGACCAGGCACAGGGCGCCGTCGCGGGCCGCGTCCAGGCCGGGGCCCTCGCCCAGGGTGAACTGGAGATCGTCCAGACGTGCCCCGTCCGGGTCGCTGTGCCACAGCAGTTGCGAGCCGTCGAAATGCAGCGAGACGGCCGTGCCGTCCACGTCCAGCAGCACGGCGCACTGGGCGCACCACCCACGGGACGGTCCCGGTCCACCGGGCTGCAGCTTCTCGATCAGGCTCGCGACGGTCTGTCCCGACATGGCTCCCCCACCCACCGCAACGGACCGTCCCGGGGGCCCGCTGCGGGCCGCTGTCACGCCAATGTATGACAGCCACGGACCGGAGGGTGCGCCGAACGCGGTCTCAGCTCGCCGTGTCCGCGCGCCGAAGGACGGGGTGCGCGGCGGGAGTTGCCCACCCGCGCAGTACGGCGTCGATCGTCGACCGGAAAGCGGTCTCGGCTGCGGCACCTTCGAGGGCACCGGCGAGTTCGAGGGTGACGAGCCCGTGCAGGGCGACCCACAGCGACACGGCGATCTGCGGGGTGCCGCCCGCGAGGACGCCGTCCGCCACGGCCCGGTCGATCGCCGCGACCAGCGGCCGCACCGGGTCGCGGTCGCCGACCCGGTCCGACGGGACGAAGGACTGCGCGCCACCGAACAACACCGAGTACAGATGGCGGTGTTCGCGCCCCCAGCGGCGATAGGCCACGGCCAGCGCGTACAGATCGTCCAGGGCGGCTTCCGAGCCGGGGACCGCCGACAGGTCCTGGAACAGGCCGGCGACCGCCTGGTCGCGCACCTCGCGGATCAGTCCGTCCTTCCCCTGGAACAGGGTGTACACCGCCGCCGTCGACGTGCCGGCGGCGGCGGCCAGCGCGCGGACCGTGACCGACTCCTGGGGGCGGGTGGCGAACATCTCGGTCGCGCATGCCACCAGCCGCTCTCTGACTGCGGCGTCGTTCGTTCTCGGCCTTCCCATGGGGAACACCCTACCCGCCCTGCTAACATCGTTTCAAAACAGCGTTTCAAAAGCAGGGGGAGATCGACCGTGTCACCGTCCGTCCACCGTGTCTTACGCTTTACCGGCCTCCTCCTGGCGCTCATCGCCGCGGCGGCAGGTCTGGTCGCCGCCTTCCTCGCGCTCGTCATCGCCACCGACGGCGCGGGCTCGGGGTTCCTCGCCTGGTCCGTGACCGTCACCGTTGCGGTCCTCGCCGCGCTGTGGCGGGGCCGGCGGCGGCCCTGGCGGAAGCGGCTGGTCCCTCTCCTGCCGGTACTCGTCGCAGCAGCCCTGACGCTGTCGGTGTGCATCCCCACCGTCCCCACGGCGCGCCGCCACCCGCCCGCCCTGCCGTTCGTGACCACCGAACACTGGAGCCTGGCCACCGGCAGCCGGGTCGCGGTCTACCACTACCCGCCCACCGGCGACGGCCCCCGGCACCGCGCGCCACTCGTCTACCTCAACGGCGGCCCGGTACGCGGCATTTCGCTGCTCGACCACCGCTTCCTGCAACGGCTCGCGGGGCAGGGCCACGACGTGTACGCCTATGAGCAGGCCGGCGGCGGGCGCAGCGACCTGCTGCCCATGGACCAGTACTCGATCACCCGGTCCGTCCGTGACCTCGGTGCCTTCGTCGGTGAGCTGGGCGCACGCGGCAAGGGCCGCGCCGATGTGCTGGGCTTCTCCTCGGGCGGGGTCGTGCTCACCCGCGCGCTGGCCGAACCGGCCGTCGCCGCCCGCCTGCGCCGGGCGGTCATCGCCGAGCCGGGCCCGATGGACGGCCCCACCGCCCGGATCGCGGGGCAGCGGGGCCGGCCGTCGGCCCGCGACATCGCACCGGCCATGACCGGACCGCGCTCCACCCGCGTCCCTCGGTACGCGATCGCGTTCGGCCTCCTGCGGCTCGGACTGCTGAGCCCCGGCAACGGGCTGGTGGGCCAGGCGGAGGGCGACAACGCCTTCACCGCCGCCGACCTCGGCAGCGACACCGCGTCCGCCTACTGCGCGCGGGACGCCCACCGCATCCCGGTCGAGGACACGGCGCGGAACTTCTCCTTCAGCGCCGCCGCCAGCCTCCGCGTCCAGGAGACGGTCGAGGACTCCCCCTCCCTCGCCCCTCGGCTGAAGCGCTCGCGGACACCCGCGATGCTGATGATCGCCGAGTGCTCCTCCCAGGTCCGGCAGTGGGAGACCACCGTCCTCGCGGCCGACCCCGCCGTCCGGCGCACCCAGTACATGCCCGGCGTCGGCCACCACATGTGGAACGGCCTGGACGACAACGACCGCCGAGCGGCAGCCGTCATCACCGCATTCCTCCAGGACAGGCCCGCCCCGCTGCCCGACTACCCGACCCGCGCCGACGTCCCGGCCTTCCTCCGCGACCACAAGTGAGCGGCCGGGCACCCGTCCCGACCGGCCGTCCGGAGCCCTGCCGTCAGGTCTTCTGCCCCGAAGCGGCGAACGCGCGGATCATCTCCTCGATCTCGTGCAGGGCCAGCACGTGGTCCACCGCAGTGGCCTCCAGCGTGGCCCGGGGCATGCCGGGGTAGTCGGCGGTGTCCGGGTCCTGGACCACGACGGTGCCGCCGCGGTCCTTGACGGCCCGGGCACCCGCCGCGCCGTCGCGCCCGGTCCCGCTGAGCACGAAGGCCCAGGCCCGGTCCCCGTAGTGCTCGGCGACCGAGGTGAACAGCCGGTCCGCGGCGGGCCTGACCCGGTTCACCCGTTCCGTGCCGGACAGGGCGAGGACGCCGCCCGGTCCGACGAGCAGATGCCGGTCGGGCGGCGCCAGGTGGACCCGCCCGGCCACGGCCCGCTCACCGTCCCGGGCCAGGGCGACCGGTACCCGCGTACGCCGCTGGAGGACCGTGTCGAGCAGCGTGCGGTGCCGCGGGCTCAGGTGCTGTACGACCAGGATGGGCACCGGCGGCCCCACGGTGAAAGAGCTGAACAGCTCCAACAGCGCGAACACCCCTCCGGCCGAGGCGGCGATGGCCACCATGGCGCAGCTCTCGTCGATGCACCGTGTCGCCGCCATACGGCGACCCTAACGGCGGACGGTCACGGCGACACGCCCCGCGCCCCCCGGTTCACTTCCCCGGCGGAGGCAGCAGCGTCGGGTTCTCACCGTCGAGTATCTGCTGGGGCCGGTGCTTGATGTGGTCCCGGTATTCCGGGTGGGTCAGGACGTAGAAGCGCTCCTCGTGGATGGCCCGTACCACCGCGTCGCCGATGGTGCGCGGGGGACGCCGAAGTTCTCGAAGGCTTTCCGGGCCGCTTCGACCGACCAGTTGGCCGGGACCCGGCCCGCGTCGGAGTAGCGGGCCGGCCGGTTGCGCTGGGAGTGGTAGATGTCCGTGGCGACCAGGCCGGGGCACAGGACGGACACGCGTGGCTTGTGGCCGCTCTCGACGAGTTCCAGGTGCAGTGTCTCCGAGAGGGAGACGACGGCGGTCTTCGTCGCCCCGTACAGCGAACCGCCCGGCAGCAGTCCGGCCATCGAGGCGGTGTTGACGATGTGCGCCTCCTCGTCCTGCTCGATCATGACCGGCAGGAACGTCCGGATGCCGTGCACGACGCCCATCAGGTTCACGCCGAGGATCCACGCCCAGTCGTCGAGGGTGCTCTCCCAGCTCGGCTTGCTGCCCGTGTAGACGCCCGCGTTGTTGCACAGGACGTGTACGGCGCCGTAGGCGCGCAGGGCGGATGCGGCGAGCGCGGTGACGTCGTCCGCCTCGGCCACGTCGGTGACGACGGCGTGCACGTCGGCGCCGCCGTCCCGCAGTTCCGCCGCCGTGACCCGGAGCACCGCCTCCTCCACGTCGCTGAGCACCACCCGCATGCCCGCGTCGGCGAACGCCTCGGCCATCCCCCGCCCGATGCCGCTCGCGGCACCGGTGACCACGGCGGTCCTGCCCCTCAGGTCGTCCATGTCCCCTCCGATCACGGCAGGCTGCCCGGCCCGCTCCCCCGCCCGTGCCGGTGGCGTGCCCGTCTCAGTCGAGCGTGCGCCGTACGCATTCGGTGACCACGTCCCGCAGGCTGCCCGTGCCGCGCAGCAACTCCCGTTGCACGCGGGCGCCGTTGCCCGTCTTCAGCAGGTTCGCCAGCGCCTCCTGGGCAGGCACGATGTCGCCGCTGTCCTCCAGGGCGTCGCGTACGTGGTCGAACAGGGCCCGTACGACGGCCTCGGCCGGGGCCGGGCGCATCGTGACGGGGTGGATGAGTTCGCCTTCCAGGCCCGACCGGGCGGCCCGCCACGTAGCCAGGCGCAGCAGCGCGACGGTGTGGCGGCCGGGCGGGACGCCGTCGTGCCACTGGCGTACCGCGGTCTCCACCAGGCCGCGGGTCAAGGTGGCCAGCAGCACGGTGGTGGACGGGTCCAGGCACACGTCGGCGACCCGGGTCTCCACGGTGGGGTACGCCTGGGACAGGCGCGCGTCGAAGTAGACCATGCCCGCGTCCTTCAGCACGCCGCTGGCGGTCATGTCGCCGACCTGCTCGTGGTAGCGGTCGGCGGTGCCGAACACCTCGACCGGGCCGGCCGACGGCCAGCGTCCCCACACCCGGTTGCGGTAGCTGCCGTACCCGCTGTCCCCGCCCTGCCAGAACGGCGAGTTCGCGCTCATCGCCAGCAGTACGGACAGCCAGGGCCGTATCCGGTCCAGTACGGCCACGCCCTCCTCGTCGGAGTCCACCGAGACGTGGATGTGGCAGCCGCACGTCAACTGTTCCTGGGCGGTGAGGCCGAAGTTCTCCGCGAGCCACTGGTGGCGTTCGCCGCTGCCGATGGACGGGCTCACCTCCAGCGGCGAGGTGGCCAGGGCGGCCACCGACGCCCGTACGCCCTCGGCATGGCGGGCCGCCTCCGCCCGCCAGCGCCGGATCTCCTTGGCCAGGTCGCCCATGTCCGTCTGCGGCCGGGTGGCGAACTCCAGTTGCTGCCGGTGCAGCTCGCTCTCGAAGACCTCCTCGTTGCCCAGCGGGTCCCGCGACGCCGCCGCGAGGACCGCCGCCGAGAGCGCCCGCGGCTCACCGGTCCGCGCGTCCACCAGCAGCAGTTCCTCCTCCACACCCACACTGCGCACGTCGTCCACCCTTTCTCCGCTTCCGGAACCGCACGCGTACCCCGGCCCCGGCCGCTCACTCCCGGTGACTTCCCGGGCCACGGTGAACCGGCCGGGGCCCTTCGGCCACGGTGTACGCGGGTCAGGCGGACCGGGCTGCCGCCAGTCCGTCGGTGGCGAGCAGTTCCTCGCCGTAGGCGTCCCGCAGCCAGGTGGGCCGGTAGACGGTGTCGAGATAGCGCTCGCCGAGGTCCGGGGCGATGGCGACGGCGGTGAAGCGGTGCGGGTGGTGGCGGCTGAGCCAGGCGGTGGCGCCGCTGACGACGGTGCCGGTGGAACCGCCGAAGAGGAAGCCGCGGCCGGCCAGCCGGTGACAGGCGCGGACGGTGTCCGTCTCCTCCACCCGGACCACCTCGTCGACGAAGGAGGTGTCGAGCAGGTGCGGCGGGACGCTGGTGCCCAGGCCGGGGATCATCCGGCGGCCCGGGGCGCCCCCGAAGGACACCGAGCCGACGCTGTCCACCGCGATGACGCGCACCGGGCGGTGCCACGTACGGAAGTAGCGGGCGCAGCCCATGAGGGTCCCGGTGGTGCCGGCGCCGACGAACAGGACGTCCAGCCGCGGGAACTGGCGGGCGATGGCCGGTGCCGTGCTGCGGTAGTGCGCCTTCCAGTTGTCGGGGCTGGTGAACTGGTTGAGCCAGACGTAGCGGTCGTCGGAGGCGGTCAGGTTGCGTACGTAGTCGATGCGCGCGCCGAGGAAGCCCTGGCCGGCGTCCGGCTCGGTGATGACATGCACCTGGCTGCCCAGCGCCTCCATCATCCGCAGGGCCGACAGGTTGCAGCGGGCGTCCGTCACGCACAGGAACCCGTAGCCCTTGCTCGCCGCGATGATGCTCAGCGCCACGCCCAGGTTTCCGGACGAGGACTCGACCAGGGTGGCCCCCGGTGTGAGCACCCCGTCGCGTTCGGCGGCCGCCACCATCTCCGTGGCGGCCTTCAGTTTGATCGAACCAGCGAAGTTGAAGCCCTCGCACTTCAGGTAGAGCGGGTGCCCGAACGTCGCCCGCAGGTCGACGTAGAGGTCCTCCTCGTTGAAGTCCAGCGGCAAGGATATGACTGGCACTTTGTCCCCCCTCGTTCTGCAGTGCACACAGTCGTTCGTCCGGGCCGGCGCGGCCGGTGCTTCGACACCGGCGCCGCGTTCATCCGTACCGGCGTAATTCGTGGAAGAAGTCGTCGATCAGGTGCAGGTCCCCGGTGCGGGCCACCGCGCCGTGGACGAAGGCGCCGACGGCCAGGTCGAGCACGCCCAGGCCGAAGGGCGAGAAGACCACCGTCCGGTCCGCGGGCACCCGCACCCGGCCGGCCAGCACGTCCGCCAGCGTCCCGGTGACGAAGTCACGGCCGCCGCTGAGCTGTTCGGCCAGGTGGGGCGAGGTACCGGCGCGCAGGCAGTGGTCGGCGTCGTCGACGATGTTGGCCGCCGCGAGCAGGATCTCGGGAGCCAGGTCGCGCAGCGACACGTGCAGCACCAGCGGGTGGTGCGCGAACCACGAGAGGTCGCCGATGTGCGGCCGGGCGGCGACGGTGGCGAAGACGACGAGATCGCTGGCGCGGACAAGCTGCCCGGGGTCGGTGTGCAGGGTGACCTGAGCGGCGGCCGGGGACGCTTCGGCCGCCGATTCGAGGTACGTACGGAAGCCCGCCGCGCTGTCGGCGGACACGTCGTACACGCCGATCGCGTCGAACCGCCAGCCGGTGGCGGCCAGGAAGGTGTGGATGTAGCGGGCGATCAGGCCGGTGCCCACGAAGCCGACGCGGCGCGGTCGCGGGCGGCCGCGGCTGAGCCGGTCGGCCGCCGCCACCGCGGACGCCGCCGTCCTGGTGGCGCTGATGATCGAGCTTTCCAGGCAGGCGTACGGATATCCGGTGGCAGGGTCGTTGAGGATCAGTACGGCCGAGGCCCTGGGCAGGCCGGCGGCCACGTTCTGCGGGAAGCTGGAGATCCACTTGAGGCCGTCCACCGGCGTGGGCCCGCCGAGCGAGGCGGGCAGCGCGATGATGCGGGAGTCCGGGCGGTCGGGCAAGCGCAGGAAGTACGACGGCGGGTCGACCGTGTCACCGGCGCCGTGCAGCCGGTAGGTGGCTTCGACCAGCTCGACGATCTCCCGTTCCCGGCCGCGCAGGGCGTGCCGCACCTGAGCGCCGGAGATCACCGCGAAGGACGGCGCGGTGCGCGGCGCCCCCGGTACGGGCTCCGTCCCGGCGGGGCGGGTGAGCGTCATGACGCGATCGCCTCCGCTCCGGGCACGCGGGCGGTCGGGCGCACCGCGTCGGTCATCGCCACGAGCACTTCGCGCGGCCCTTCGTAGGGCTCCCTGCTGTGGGCCGTCCGGACGTTGTCGACGACCATCAGGTCGCCGGGCTGCCACGGCTCGCGCGCGGTGTGGGCCTCGTAGACGGTGTTGAGCAGTTGTACGACGTCCTCACCGATCGGGTCGCCGCCGCCGTAACGCGTGTCGAACGGCAGCGCGTCGGCGCCGTACAGGTCGGTCAGGTACTCGCGCACCTCGGGGTCCATCGTCCAGGCGTTGAGGAAGGCGATCTGGTTGAACCAGCAGCGGTGGCCGGTCACGGGGTGGCGCAGTACGGCACCGCGCCGCTGCCGGGTGCGCAGGCCGCCGTCCGGCTGCCAGGCGAAGTCGATGGCGTGGCCGCGACAGTAGCGTTCGACGGCACGGCGGTCGTCGGTGCCGAACGCCTCGGTCAGGGAGGCGCCCACCTCGTCGTTGTAGCTCCTGGTCAGCAGCCAGCCCTCCCGTTCGAAGCGGCCGGTCAGCTCGGCGGGCAGCGCGTCGAGGACGGCGGACGCGTCGGCGACCGCGGTGGCGCCGCCGCTGCCCGGTGCGGTCAGACAGGCGAAGAGCAGCAGGCCGGGGGCGTCGAGGGTGTAGCTGAGTTCGTGGTGCATACACATCGGCTGGTACGGCGGCCACTTCGCGGAGGAGTACACGCCATCGGCGTACTCCCGTCGCGGGGCGAACGCCTCGCGTTCCGTGAGCAGGCCGGTGGCCAGGTGCCGGAAGACGGCACCGGCCTGGTCGGCGTCGTGCAGCCCGAGGCCGCGTACCAGGACCGCGCCGTGCTCGACGGCGAGGGTGCGCAGGGTGTCCCGGTATCCGGCGGCCCAGCTCGCCGCGTCGCCGGTGGGTTCGGCGAGGAGGACCGGGGGTGTGCCGGGGAGCAGGTTCAGGTCGAGTGGCGGGGTGGCGGGCGGGTGGGGCATGGGAGGCCCTTTCGGTCGTGGGTGGCGGTCCGCAGGAGAGTTCCGGGGCCTTCAGGGGGACGTGCGGAGTTCGGCGGCGTGCAGTACCGCACGCGCTGTGTCGGCCGGCCGGGTGCGCGGGAAGTGGTGGCCGCCGGCCGTCAGGACGTACAGCTCGACGTGTTCGGCCAGCGGCCTCCAGTCCTGGTGGCGGTGCCGGAAGCGCGCGGTCCGCGGGTCGTCGGCGGCGACGACCGCGGTGACGGGTGTGGACAGCGGGGCGGCCAGGGCGTGGGTGAGGTGGTGGTGCGCCGGTTCGTCGTCGGCGTGCTCGTCGTGGCCGTCTCCGGGCCACCGCGCGCCGATGAACAGCCGCCGGGCCGCCGTACCGCGCTCCTCCAGTTGCCTGGCCGCCTCCACGGCGTACGCGGCCCCCGAAGCATGCCCCCACAGCAGCGGTCCGGTCAGGCCGAGGCGGACGATGCCGGCGACGATCTCCGCGGCGGCCTCGGCGACCTCGACGGGCCGTGCGGTCGTGTCCCGTCCGGGCAGCTCGACCGCGTAGACCGCCCGCCCGCTGTCGCGCAGCGCGTCGGCCAGCGGCTGGAAGGCCGCCGCGTCGGCGCCCGCCCAGGGAAAGCACACCAGGGCGCCGTCGTGCGCGCCGTCCGGTGCCGTCAGCGGCCGCAGCAGCGCCGCGCCCGGCTGCCGGGACCTGCCGTCGAGCACGTCCGCCAGGTCGGCGAGGACCGGGTGCCGGGTGACGTCCTTGAGGGAGACCGCGCGGTCCAGGAGGATCGCCAACTTCACCGCGGCCAGCGAGGTGCCGCCCCGGTCGAAGAAGTGGTCCCGGCGGCCGACCCGGTCCTGCGGGACGCCGAGCACCGTGGCCCACGCGGTGGCGAGCCGCCGCTCGGCCGGTGTCCGGGGCGCGAGGTGCCGGCCGTCCGCGTCGTCGAGTCCGGCGGCGAGGGCGGCGAGGGCCTTGCGGTCGGTCTTGCTGTTGGCGGTCAGCGGCAGCGGGCCGTCGTGCCGGTGGAAGGCCGACGGCACCATGTACGCGGGCAGCGACTGTGCCAGCCGGCTGCGCAGCAGGTCGGTCGCGAGGGGGCGCGGGCCGCGGTAGAAGGCCACCAGGCGTGCGCCCTGGCCTGCGCGTTCGGTGACGATCACGGCGCCGTCGCGGACACCGGGCACCCGCAGCAGGGCGTTCTCCACCTCGCCGGTCTCGATACGGAAGCCGCGGACCTTGACCTGGGCGTCGCGGCGCCCGAGGTAGTCCAGTTTTCCGTCGGGCCGCCAGCGCCCGAAGTCTCCGCCCTGGTAGAGGCGTTGACCGGGCCGGTGCGGGTCGGTGCCGAAGCAGACGCGGGTGCGTTCGGGGTCGTTGACGTAGCCGCGGCCGACGCAGACGCCGGAGAAGACGATCGCGCCGGGGGCGCCGAGCGGCACGGGTGCGAGGTGTTCGTCTACGACGTACACCCGTACGTTGGCGACGGGCGGGCCGAGCGGGACGCGTGCCCCGTCCGGTGCGCCGCGCATGACCTCGTGGTTGGTGTCGTCCGAGGTCTCGGTCAGCCCGTACGCGTTGACCAGGGCGGTGCCGGGCCGGGCGGCGAACCAGCGCTGGGCCAGCTCCGGCTTGAGCGCCTCACCGGTCGCGGACACGTACCGCAGGTCGGGCAGGGCGCGGGGGTGCTGCTCCAGGTAGGACAGGACGGCTTCCAGGTACGACGGTACGACCTGGAGGACGTTCACCCGGCCTTCGGTGATCCGGTCGACGAACCGGGGGACGTCGAGGATCGCGTCCTGTTCGACCAGGAACGTCCGGCCGCCGACGAGGAGCGCCGCGATCAGTTGCCACAGCGAGATGTCGAAGCACCGGGGCGCGGTCTGGGCGACCGTCCGCCCCGGCCCGATCTCCAGGTCGTCGATCTTCGCGAAGAGGTGGTTGAGCAGGCCCGCGTGCTCGCACATCGCGCCCTTGGGCTCGCCGGTGGAGCCGGAGGTGAAGTAGATGTAGGCGAGCTGTCCGGCGGTCACCGTGACACCCAGGCCGCCGTCGGCGTGCTCTTCCGCGTACGCCGTCCCGACGGTCAGGCACCGCACCTCGGGCAGGTCCTTCAGAGCCTGGTCGAGGGTGGCGGTGCTGCCGTGCTCGGTCAGCACGAGGGCGCAGCCCGACCGGGCGAGGATCTTGGCGATGCGGTCGGCGGGGAAGTGCGGCTCGATCGGCAGGTAGACGCCGCCGGCTTTGAGGACGGCGAGGACGGCGGCCGTCCAGTCGAGGTTCCGCTCGGTGACCACCGCGACGACTCCTTCGCGGCGCAGCCCGCGGGCCAGCAGCGCCCGGCCGAGCTGATTGGCGTGGGCGTTGAGCTGCGCGTACGTCCAACTACGGTCGCCCTGGACGGCCGCGACGGCGTCGGGGTGAGCGGCCGCCTGCTGTTCGAAGAGTTCGTGGGCGCGGCGGTCGGGCAGGTCCCTGCGGGGCCCCGCGAGCCCTTCGAGCTGATGGTGGAGCTCGTCGGCGGAGAGCAGGCTCTGCCGGGTGTGGTCGGCGTGCGGATCGGCGGCGATCAGCGCGAGCGCGGTGAGGTGGTAACCGGCGATCCTGGCGGCGCACTCCGTGTCGAGCGCGTCGGTGCGATGGCGCAGCCGCACGATGAGGCGGCCTCGGCACCGGACGATGCCGACCGACAGGACGACGTCCTCGGGGAGCCCGTCACCGGTGTCGTGCGGAGCGAAGACCACCTCGGACAGCAGCGGCTCCCGGTCCGGCAGGCCCGTCGGCTCGGGCCGGACGTCCTGGTGCGCCAGGAGCCGGGACTCGGCGCGTCGGGTGTGCAGCACCAGGGCCCGCCACGAACCGGGGGCGGCCGTCAGCCGACAGGGCAGCGCCCGCCCGCCCGCCGTCGCGGCGTACCCGGTCGTGACCTCCGGTTCACCGGTCAGCGCGGCGAGCACCTTGGCGTGTGCCGCCAGCAGTACGGTCCGGAGCGGCACCGCCAGTTCCTCCGCGACGCGCCCCAGCTCCGTGACGAGGCCGGCCGGGACGGCCGCCCGGTACTCGGCCAGTCCGGGTACGGGACGGTGGGCCCACCGGGGAACGGCGGTGAAGCCGCCGCCGTCGAACACGCCGCGCCAGAACGCGCGGCCGGCTTCCTCCGCTGACTTCGCCATCGGTGTTCCTCCGCTCTCAGTCCGTGCGCTCGGGGTGGTGCGGGGCCTGTGAACCACTGCGCGGCGCGGGGACGGGCAGCTCCCCGGCCGGTAACTCCCGTGCGGGCATCTCCCGTGCGGGGTTTCCGCCCCACCGCGCGTCCCGGGGCACCTCCTCGCCCTTCATCAGGAAGGAGTCGGCCGCGAGCGCCGCGCCGTCGCCCACCGTGACCCCGTAGTGGACGAGGGCGCCGGTGCCGAGGGTGCAGCCGTCGCCGAGGACGGTGCGGTCGGACTTGAAGGTGCCGTCCTCCTGCGAGTGGCACTGGATGACGCTGCCCGCGTTGAGGGTGCAGTGGTCCCCGATCGTGACGAGGGAACGTTCGGGCATGGCGCAGCCGTCGTCGTACAGCCGCCGTCCGATCCGTACGCCGAGCGCCCGCCAGACCAGGCTCTTGAACGGGGTGCCGTTCAGGAAGCGCGACGGCATGGCGTGCAGCTTCCAGAAACGTTCGTGCCGCCAGAAGTACGGCGCGTAGATCGAGCAGTACCGCGGCGTCATGCGCCGGAACCCGGTGGCGGCCCGCTCGGCGCACACCGAGGACGTGACGGAGAAGAGCAGCCCCAGCACGGAGGCCGCCGCGACCGCCGCGGCACCGAGCGCGTGGTACAGGTCGGCGGCGGCCCAGGCGAGCAGGGTGAGGACATACACCTGCGCCCACCGGACCAGCAGCAACAGGCCCATCGACCGGAGGTTGTAGGCATTCTTGGCGGCCAGGTGGCGGCGTAGCGCGTCGCCTTCGCGCAGGTGGTCGAAGGCGGCGTCGCGCTCGACGGAGCGCGGGATCTCGAAGCAGGGCGAGCCGAGGAGGCCCACGCCTTCCCGTACGGGCCCGTCGAGGGGGACCGCGACCTTCGTCGCGAGAAGGCAGTTGTCGCCGGTCCGGCCCCCGGGCGGGTAGCAGACGTGGTTGCCGAGGAAGTTGCGGGGTCCGATCGTGACACGGGAGAGGCGGAAGGAGGTCCGGGAGTACTCCGCGTTCATGAGGGACAGGCCGTCGGCGATCATCGTGCCGCTGCCGACCGAGCTGAGGTACGGGGACTCGTGCTTGACCTCCGTCCCGAAGTTGGACCCCGTCTGCTCGACGCGGGACAGGTCGTAGCCGAGGCGGCCGAGGTAGGTGACGACGTAGGAGCTGTCGCCGAAGAACCGCATGAAGAACTTGACGTTGGTCATCCGCGCGATCGTGCGGTGCAGCGAATAGTGCAGGCCGTACATCCGGTACGCCCGGCCCGGCTCGATGGCGAGGTGGAGCAGCCGGGGCACCGTGACCACCATGAGGAGTCCGGCGGCCAGCGCGCCGAAGAAGAGGGCGGCCGAGGCGGCCAGGGCCTCGCCGTAGAACGACCAGTCCCTGAAGGCGAGCGGTCCCGAGTCCAGGAGCGAGGCGAGGCGCGGCACCGCGGCCAGCAGTATGCTCACGCCGCCGATGGCCAGCGGCAGGTACACGAGCAGGACGCCCAGCAGTTGCAGGGTCCCGTAGGCCACCCGCGGAGTGCTGCGGAAGGCCCCGTCGTGCGTCCGGTGTCCGGCCTCCGTACGCTGCGCGGGCGAGCCGTGCCAGTGTTCCCCGGCGGGCACGGCCTGGCCCGTGTGGAGGGCGGAGGCATGGCCGAGCCGGGCCCCGTCGCCCAGCGACGTACCGATGTCCAGCACCGTCGCCTCGCTGACCAGCACGTCCCGTCCGAGGACGACCGGGCCGGTCCGGATCACCCCCGCGTCGGCCCGGTAGCAGGTGAAGTACACGTCCTTGCGGACGACCGTGCCCGCGCCGACGGTCAGCAGATCGGTGCAGACGGGCACGTGCTTGGACAGGATCGTGACGTCCCGTCCGATCTTGGCGCCCAGTGCCCTGAGGTAGCCGGTGTAGAGCGGCGAGCCGGTGAAGAGGACCAGCGGACTCGTCTGCGCGAGCGTCCTGACGGCCCAGAACCGGAAGTACGCCAGGCTCCAGACGCGGAGCTCCCGCTGCGTCCACCGCCCGACGAGCACCCACTTGGCGAGGACCGGGAAGGCGCACAGCCCGAGGAACACCGCTGCTCCGAAGAGGACCGCGCGCACGTAGACACCGCCCGCGCCGGACGCGCCGGACATCCAGTCCCAGCCGCGGGCGGTGACGACGGCGGCGAGGAAGGAGTAGCCGAGGAACGTCAGGAGTTGCAGGGTGCCGCAGAGGATGTACGCGAGGGTGCCGACGGGGCGCGGAGGCGGCGGCCCGGAGGGGGCCGGGTCAGGGGGCGGGGGTGCGGCGGAGGCCGCGACCGGGGCCGGTGACTGTCCTGGCGCGGGGTCTGCGGTGTCCGCGGTGTCGATGAGGGCCGCCGCCAGAGCGGTGATCGTCGGGTACCGGTAGACGTCCCGCATCGACACCGACGGGAGAGCGGCGCGTTTCCTGACCCGGGCACAGAAGTGGGCCATGACCAGCGAGTCGGCGCCCAGGTCGGTGAAGAAGTGGGCGTCGGGCGCGACGTGGCCGACGTGCAGGACGTCCGCCAGTATCGCGGCGAGGACGGCGGCTGCTGCTTCGCACGGTTCGGCCGATGCGGAAGGTGCTGACGCTCCGGACGGTCCGGCTGATTCGGACGCTGTGGCTAATTCGGAAGGTGCGGCTGGTCCGGACGGTGCCGATGGTTCGGACGGTGCCGCTGGTGGCGCCTCGACGGATTTTCCCACCACGTGACCTCCTCGGAGGAGCGGAGTCACGGGCCCGGCGGATCGGACCCCTCGCCGTTGGAGGCGTGAACGGCCGGGGAACACCGTGAAAATTCACGTAACACCCGGGAAATGACCCCACGGTCCGGGCCGTGTGACGGAGGCCGTGCACCGTAGGGGCGGTACGCCCGCGGCCGCCGTACCGCCGCTCCCGCCCCTGGCTCACCGCCGGCGCCGCACAGCTCACCGGTCCCCCGCCGGCCCGTCGGCGCCCTGCACCCACCGCAGGTCAGACCCGTTACCGGCAGAAGACGAAACCGGTTTCGGTTGTTTCGCCGCCCGGCGTGAACCTATTCTCGCGAGCGGGGGGTGGCGCTTCGATGCGCCGCTGGGTTGGAGCGTCGAAGATGGTGTCGGCCGGAGGACCGAGGGAACTGCCCGCGCCGCTGACGACCTTTGTCGGCCGGCGCCACGAAGCCGCCGGAGTCTGCGCGCGCCTGGAACGGAACCGGCTGGTCACCCTGACCGGGGCCGGCGGGGCGGGCAAGAGCCGGCTCGCCGTCGAGGTGGCCACGAGTCTCACGTCCCGCTACCGGGACGGGGCGCGTTTCGTGGAACTGGCCGGACTGAGCGAGCCGTTGCTGGTGGCCCACGCCGTCGCGGCGGGGCTGGAGGTCCAGGAACAGGCGGGGAGAACGCTGCCGGACGTCCTGGTGGAGCGGCTGCGCGACAAGGTCATGCTGCTGGTGCTGGACTGCTGCGAACACCTCGTGGAAGCGGTCGCGCAGCTCGTTCTGCCGCTGCTCTCCGCCTGCCGGAACTTACGGGTCATGGCGACCAGCCGGGAACGACTCGGTATCCCCGGTGAGGCCCTCTGGCCGGTCACGGGGCTCGCCACGCCGCCCGCCCAGGCCGCCGGGGCCGATGTCCTGGAGTACGACGCGGTCCGGCTGTTCGTGGACCGGGCCACGGCGGTCGAGCCGGGCTTCGCGGTCACCGAGGCGAACGCGGCGGCGGTGGCGGAGATCTGCCGGAAGCTGGACGGTCTGCCGCTGGCCATCGAACTGGCCGCGGCCCGGACGAACGCGCTCGACGCCGAGCAGCTCAGCAGGTGGCTCGACGACCGGTTCCGGCTCCTGGCCTGGGAGACCCGGGCCCCGCTGCGCCGCCACCGGACGCTGGACAGCGTCGTCGAGTGGAGCTACGACCTGCTCAGCGAGCCCGAACGGAAACTGTTCGAACGGCTGTCGGTGTTCGCCGGTGCCTTCACCCTGGACGCCGTGGAGGCCGTCGCCACGGAGGAGGCCGGCCCCGCCTGCCCGGGCGACCTGCTCCTGCGACTTGTCGACAAGTCGCTGGTGACGGTCGTCCCCGTGCACTCCCCCGCCCGCTACCGGCTGCTGAAGACGCTGCGCGCCTACGGGCTCGCCCGGCTGCGGCGGCGGGGCGAGCTGGGCCCGCTGTCCGCGCAGCACGCCGCGTACTTCCACGACCTCGCCGAGCAGGCGTGGGAACGGTTCCGCAGCCCGCACCAGGCGGTGTGGGTGGACCGGCTCAAGGCCGAGCACGACGATCTGCGTGCCGCCCTCGAATGGCTGCTGGCCTCCCACGACGTCGACGGCGCGGTCCGCCTGGCCGGCGCCCTCGCGTCCTTCTGGGACCTCCAGGGGCGCTACGCCGAGGGACGCGTCTGGCTCGAACGGGCACTGGGAGCCGACCGGAACGCCGCCGCCAAAGGCCGCGTACGGGCCCTGAACGGGCTGGGACTGCTCGCGGTGATCCAGGGGGACCCGGAGCGCGCCTGGCTCTCCTGCTCCGAGGCCGAGCGCCTGTCGCGGCGCGACGGCGACCTGCCGGGGCTGGTGTGCTCCCTGCAGTACCTCGGGTTCGGCGCGCTGCTGCTCGGGAACCCGGACGCCGCGGTGGAGACGCTGGGCGAATCGCTGACGGCCGCGCTGAAGACCGACGATCCGTGGCTGGTGGGCTGGTCGTACCTGTTCCTGGCCATGGTGGAGGTCACCCGGAGCGACTTCACGCAGGCCGGACACCACGGCCGGACGGCGTTCCGGCTGCTGTGCGAGTCCGGGGAACCGAAGAGCATCGCCTGGGCCGAACTCACCCTCGCCACCGCTTCGTGGGGCCTGGGTGACGTGCGGGACGCCCGTGCCCGTACGGGAGAGGCGCTGCGTCTGTTCCACCGGCTCGACGCTCCGTGGGGCCTGGCCGAGGTCTTCCAGGTCACCGCCATGCTGGCCGTCTCCCACCACCACTACGAGCAGGCGGCCGCACTGTTCGGCGCGTCGGACACGGCCCGGAAGAAGTCCGGCGCCGCGCTGCTGTCGTTCCTCAAGGGCTGGCGGGCGGCCGGTATCGCCAAGGCCCGCAGGGAGCTGGGCGACCGGCGCTTCGAGGAGGCCCGCGACCACGGCCGGCAGTGGCCGCCGGCGACCGCCGTACTGGCCACCGCGGCGGAACTCGGCACGGACCCGCCGCCCCCCTCCCCCGCTCCGGCGGAACCGCGTGGCACCGACGACGCGCCTGCGGCACCACCGCACCAGGCTTCGCTGCACAGGCGGGGGGACTACTGGGCGCTCGCCCACGACGGCCGCACCGTCCATCTCAAGCACACGGTGGGCCTGGGCTACCTGGCCCGGCTGCTCGCCGCGCCCGGCCGGGAGTTCCCGGCCCGCGAACTGGCCGCGGCCGACCGCGGTACGGCACGCGGCGGCCCGGCGACGCCGGACGGTCCGGTGTCCCCGGCGTCCGGCGACGCCGGGCCGGTCCTCGACGCCCGGGCGAAGGACGCCTATCGCCGGCGGCTGCGCGAACTGGCCGAGGAACTGGACGAGGCGGAACGTTTCCACGACACCGGGCGGGCCGAACGGGCCCGGGTCGAACTCGACGCCGTGACCGAGCAACTGGCCGGCGCCGTCGGCCTGGGCGGCCGCGACCGCCGGGCCGCGTCCGACAGCGAACGGGCCCGGCTGAGCGTCACCAAGGCCCTGAAGGCGGCGGTGAAACGCATCTCCGTGCACGACCCCGTCCTCGGACAGCATCTGGAGCGCAGCGTCCGGACGGGGGCGTACTGCTCGTACGCGCCGGATCCCGCCACCCGGATCGGCTGGAACGGCGGCCCACCTGGCTGAAAGACGCGGCCCGGTCAGGGAACTGGTTCCTCCTGCCGGCCTCCTGGTGGGACAGCCGGCGCCGCGATGTGCTCCGGAGGAGCCTGCGGCGTTCCGCAACCGGAACGCCACGCTGTTTCCGGACATTCTCTGAATAACGGCGTGGCGATGTTGAGATGGGTGTACTCGGTCTGAGCGCGGGGTGCTGTGGTGCGGGTCGAGGAGCAGTCATGTATTGCAGCCGGTGTGGTGCTCAGGTGATTCAGGGACCGGATGGCGGGTGGTCGTGCAACTGTGGAGCGTCCGGATGACAGAAGGTGAACCAAGGCCGGGTGGCGTGGGCCCCGGGGAGGCGACCGGGCGGTGGCCGGAGTACTTCACCACCGCACCGTGTCCACGCTGCCAGACGGCCAACGACGGACTGAACGGCCGCTTCGCCTGCGATGCCTGCGGCCATGCGTACTCCTTCCACGTGGCGCCGTGACGTCCGCGTGGCGCCGTGACCGGCGGGCCGGTTCCGGTGCGTGGCGGGAATTCCCGTTGCAACACGGCGGGCGCCGGGTAGGAGGGGTATGTGGAATTTGTGGTGGTGCTGCTGCTCGGCTCGGTGCTCGTCGGCGGGCTCGTGCTCTTCGTCATAGAAGCCGGCGTACGGCGCACGCGGTCCATGGCCGCCCGTGACGACCAGGAGATCAGCGAGTTGCGCCGGCGCTACGGTGACGGCCGGTGGTAGCCACCGTCGGCGGCAGCGGGAGGGTGACCTGAGTGCCCATCAGGGCCGCTCGCCTTCCTGCTGCCGCCTTGTGGCCGGGTGGCCGGGCCGACCGATGGCCCGGTCCGGGTCAGCCGGGTGCCCGCGTCAGTTGGTCACCGGCGCCGGGTAGGTCGGGTACTCCACCCCGGAGACGTACTGGACGACGCGGATGACCTGGCAGGAGTAGCCGAACTCGTTGTCGTACCAGAGGTAGAGGATCGCGTTGTCGCCGTCGACCTTGGTGGCGCCGGCGTCGACGATCGAGGCGTGCCGCGAGCCGATGAAGTCGTTCGAGACCGCGTCGGGGGCGCTGGTGAAGTCGATCTGACGCCGCAGCGGCGAGGTCAGCGACACGTCGCGGAGGTGGTCGAGGACCTCGTCGCGGGTGGTCTCGCGGGCCAGTTGGAGGTTGAGGATCGCGATCGAGACGTCCGGCACCGGCACCCGGATCGAGCTGCCGGTGATCTTCGCCTGGAGATCGGGCAGCGCCTTGGCGACGGCGGAGGCGGCACCGGTCTCGGTGATGACCATGTTGAGCGGCGCCGAGCGGCCGCGGCGGTCGGCCTTGTGGAAATTGTCCAGCAGGTTCTGGTCGTTGGTGAACGAGTGGACGGTCTCGACGTGGCCGCGCAGCACACCGTACTCGTCGTCCATCGCCTTCAACGGCGGGACGATGGCGTTGGTGGTGCAGGACGCGCAGGACAGGATCTGCTCGTCCGGCTTGATCGTGTCGTGGTTGACGCCGTGCACGATGTTGGGGACGTCGCCCTTGCCCGGCGCGGTCAGGACGACCTTGTCGACACCGGGGCGCAGGTGCTTCGACAGCCCCTCGCGGTCGCGCCACTTGCCCGTGTTGTCGATGAGGATGGCGTCCTTGATGCCGTACGCCGTGTAGTCCACCTCCGACGGGTCGTCGGCGTAGATCACCTTGATCACGTTGCCGTTGGCGACGATGGTGCTGTTCGCCTCGTCGACGGTGATGGTGCCCTGGAACTGACCGTGGATGGAGTCACGCCGCAGCAGCGAGGCGCGCTTGACGATGTCCTGCTCGCCGCCCCTGCGGACGACCACGGCACGCAGCCGCAGGCCGTTGCCCGAGCCGGCCTTCTCGATGAGCAGCCGGGCGACGAGCCGGCCGATGCGGCCGAAGCCGTAGAGGACGACGTCGCGCCCCTCCCGGCGCTCGATCTTGTCGGCGCCCAGGGCGCCCGCGACGGCCTCGGCGGTGAACTCCGCCACCGACAGGCCGCGGTCGTCGGCCTTGTAGGTCTCGGCGAGCCGGCCGATGTCGATCTGGGAAGGACCGAGGTCGAGAGCGGTGAGGGCCTGCAGGAACGGGAACGTCTCGGTGATCGAGAGCTCCTCGCCCGCTATCTGGCGCGCGAATCGGTGCGTCTTCAGGATGCTGACCACCGACTTGTTCACCAGGGAGCGGCTGTGGAGCAGGACCGTGACGTCCCGCTCCCGGTGCAGCTTCCCGATGATCGGGATCATCGACTCCGCGATCTCCTCGCGGTTCTTCCAGTTTGTGAACGAGTCCTCGTTGACAGTCACAGGTCCATCTTTCGAGCTAGGCGGTGCTCAGATGCTAACCCCACCGCTCTTTCGTTGTGCACGGGGTCGGCAGTGACGGGCGACACGGTGGTTATTAGCGTGCGCATGACAACAACGACCGAAGCCACGCCCCCTGCCGGACCGGACACCCTCGCATGGGCATCCGGTCCCGCAGAGCGCGCCGCGCGCCTCAGGAGCGGTGGTACGGGTTCGGGACGTGGATGTCGGCACCCAGCTCGCGGGCCGCGTTGCGGGCGAAGTACGGGTCGCGCAGCAGCTCACGGCCGATGAGGGCGGCGTCCGCCCGGCCGTCCACGATGATCTTCTCGGCCTGCTGGGCCTCGGTGATCAGACCGACCGCGCCGACCGGCAGCCCGGTCTCCTTCTTGACCCGCTCGGCGAACGGCACCTGATAGTCGGGGCCCGCCACGATCTTCGCGCCGGGGGCGTTGCCGCCGGTGGAGGTGTCCAGCAGGTCCACGCCGTGCGCCTTCAGGTCGGCCGCGAAGCGCACGGTGTCGTCGGCGGTCCAGCCCTCGCGCTCGTCGTCCGCGTTCTCCGACAGCCAGTCCGTCGCCGAGATCCGGAAGAACACCGGCAGCTCCTCAGGCCACACGGCCCGCACCGCGTCCACGACCTCCAGCGCGAACCGGGTGCGGTTCTCGTACGAGCCGCCGTACTCGTCGGTACGCCGGTTGGTGTACGGCGAGAGGAACTCGTTGATCAGGTAGCCGTGCGCGCCGTGGATCTCCGCCACCTCGAAGCCCGCCTCCAGGGCCCGCCGCGCGGTCGCCGCGAACTGTCCGACGATCTCCTGGATCTCCTCGGTCGACAGCTCCGCCGGCTCGGTGGACGCCTCGTCGAACGCCAGCGGGCTCGGGCCCACCGGCTGCCATCCGTGCCCCTCACCGGGAGCGATCGCGGCGCCGCGGTCCACCCACGTACGCTCGGTGGAGGCCTTGCGTCCCGCGTGGGCGATCTGGATGCCGGGGACGGAGCCGTGCGCCTTCAGGAAGTCGGTGATGCGGCGGAACGCGGCGGTCTGCCGGTCGTTCCAGAGCCCCAGGTCGTACGGGCTGATGCGCCCCTCGGGGCTCACCGCCGTCGCCTCGGTCAGGATCAGCCCCGTGCCGCCCACGGCGCGCGAGGCCAGGTGCTGGAAGTGCCAGTCGTTGGGCACACCCTGTTCCGGGCCGTCCGGCGCCGCCGAGTACATGCACATGGGAGCCATCCATATGCGGTTGGGGATGGTCAGCGACCGGAGGGTGAGGGGCTCGAACAGTGCGCTCACGACGGACTCCCGCGTTCGGTGGTGCTTCGGCTTGACGCTTCATACGATATCCCTCGTAGTACGGGGTCTGTCAAACTACGAAGGGTCTCGTACTTGTGGTGGCTCACGGCGGGACGCGGAGGGTCGACGCACGCGAACGGGGCCGGCCCTCGATGGGTCCGGCCCCGCACGTCGTTCCACGCCGCTGCACCGTCCGGCTCGCGGCGTACCCCCGTACCGCCGCGACCGGCCGTCCGGCCCGGAGCACCGCCCTGGGCCGACCGGCTCACGATAAGGGCCCCCGGACGACTCGTTCGAGCGATTTTTGACGCCTCCGGGCGAGCTCTGCCGCGGGATACCGCAGCGCGGGAACCGGGCGGCGCGCGCATCGCGGACCGCGCGACTGTTCAGGCACGGCCGCACCGGACACCCGCAGGGGTGCACCCCGTCCCGTACCGCCGCTCCGTATCACGGCACCCCGAGGAGGACGCGCCCATGGCCACGCGCGGCATCGACCACATCGGCGTCACGGTCCCCGACATCGACGCGGCGACCGCCTTCTTCGCGGCCGCGCTGGACGCGGAAGTCCTGTACGACACGCTGCCCCGGGAGGAGGGCCCCAACGGGGGCGAAGGCGTCGAGCGGCGCCTCGGGGTGCCGCGGGGCACCGCGCAGACGGCCATCCGGATGCTGGCCCTGCCGAACGGGCCCGGCATCGAGTTGTTCGAGTTCACCGGTCCGCGGCAGCGGTCTCCCGCCGTCCCGTGCGACCTGGGATGGCAGCACCTGGCCTGCTACGTGGACGACCTGGACACCGCGGTGGCGCGGGCCGAGGAGGCGGGTGCCGTGGCACTCGGGCCGCCGCAGCCCCTGCCGGGGCCGGAGGAGGGGGCACGCAACCGGTTCGCGTATCTGCGCACCCCCTGGGGCAGCACGCTGGAGCTGCTGACCTACCCGGACCCGCAGCCGTACGAGCGGACGGCCCGCCGGCGCCGGTGGCGCCCCTGAGCACCGCGGCCGCAGAGCGGCGGCGGAGGGGCGGAGAGGGCAGATCGGAGGGGTCGCACAGAGAACCGATGCACTTGCAGTGTTTCGATCCGCAAAAGTGGGAAACACCAGAGTCGAAGCGTTTTGATCTTATTTGTGAACGAGGTGAGCTGCCATGGGAATCATCGCGTGGATTCTGATCGGGTTGCTGGCGGGTGCGATCGCGAAGGCACTGATGCCGGGTAAGGACCCGGGTGGGTGCCTCGTCACCATGCTGATCGGCATCGTCGGCGGACTGCTGGGCGGCTGGCTCGGCAAGGTGATCTTCGGGGTGGAGTCGATCAACGGCTTCTTCCACCTCTCGACGTGGATCGCGGCCATCATCGGCTCGGTGATCGTCCTGGCGATCTACCGCGTGACCATCGGCCGTAAGCAAGGGCGCTGACGCGGCGCACGACCGCACGGCGACGGAGAGCCGGTTCCCTGACGACAGGGGACCGGCTCTTTCCGTGTGCGGGCCGGCTCCTCCCCGGCCGCGCCGAGCCGGCCGTTATGAGCATGCACATACGTTCTGACCTGCGCGGACGAGGTGCCGGAGGGCCGTTGTCAGTGGTCGGGTGCAGACTGAGCGATACCTGGGACAACGGCGTTTCGGAGGTGTTCGGCATGGCATCCGGCAAGACATCCAAGACACCCCACAAGGCAGACGTCCTCCTCGCGGTGGGCACGCGCAAAGGACTCTTCATCGGGCGACGGCGGCGCGGCGACTGGGAGCTGAGCGGGCCGCACTTCGCCGCACAGGCGGTGTATTCGATCGGCATCGACACCCGCCGTCCGACACCCCGGGTGCTGGCCGGCGCGGACAGCACCCATTGGGGCCCCTCGGTCTTCCACTCCGACGACCTCGGCGAGACCTGGCGGGAACCACTCCGCCCGCCCGTCAAGTACCCACCGGACACGGAGACTTCGCTGGAACGGGTGTGGCAGCTCCATCCGGCGGGCCCGGCCGCGCCCGACGTGGTGTACGCCGGGACGGAGCCCGGCGGGCTGTTCCGGTCGGTGGACGGGGGCGAGACTTTCGAGCTGGTACGCCCCCTGTGGGACCACCCGTCCCGGGAGCGGTGGGTGCCCGGCGGAGGCGGGCTGGCGGTGCACACGGTGATCACGGACCCGCGGGACGCGGACGCGGTGACGGTCGCGGTCTCCGCCGCCGGTGTGTTCCGCACGAAGGACGGCGGCCGGAGCTGGGCCCCGTCGAACAGCGGGGTGAAGGCGGTGTTCCTGCCCGACCCGGACCCGGAGTTCGGCCAGTGCGTACACAAGATCGCGCAGGACCCGGTGAACCGGGACCGGCTCTATCTGCAGAACCACTGGGGCGTCTACCGCAGCGACGACGCGGGCGCGAAGTGGACGGACATCGGCGGCGGACTGCCCTCCGACTTCGGATTCGCGACGGCCGCCCACCCGCGCCGGGCCGACGTGGCGTACGTCTTCCCCATCACCGCGGACATCGACCGCGTCCCGGCGGAACACCGCTGCCGGGTGTACCGCACCGAGGACGCCGGCGCGAGCTGGCAGGCGCTCAGCGACGGCCTGCCCCAGGAGGACCACTACGGCACGGTGCTCAGGGACGCGCTGTGCGTGGACGACGCCGACCCCGCCGGGGTCTATTTCGGCAACCGCAACGGGGAGGTCTTCGCCAGCGCGGACGACGGCGACAGTTGGCAGCAGCTCGCCTCCCACCTGCCGGACGTGCTGTGCGTACGGGCGGCCGCCGTCGGCTGAGCGGGGCGGCGGATCAGGCCGTCGGTTGAAGAGGATCCCCCTGCGGCCAGTAGGGTGACGGTCGTGGCTGCACGACCTCTTCATGAAATCGTCGAACCCGGCTGGGCCAAGGCACTTGAGCCGGTCGCCGGGCAGATCGCCAGGATGGGCGAGTTCCTGCGGGCGGAGATCGCCGCGGGACGTACGTACCTCCCGGCGGGCAGCAATGTGCTGCGCGCCTTTCAACAGCCCTTCGACGACGTCCGGGTGCTCATCGTCGGGCAGGACCCGTATCCGACGCCCGGACACGCGGTGGGCCTGAGCTTCTCCGTCGCGCCGGACGTCCGCCCGCTGCCCGGGAGTCTGGAGAACATCTACCGTGAGATGGCCTCCGACCTCGGGCTGCCGCGGCCGTCCAACGGCGATCTGACGCCGTGGACGCGGCAGGGCGTCCTGCTGCTCAACAGGGCGCTGACGACGGCGCCGCGCAAACCGGCGGCGCACCGCGGCAAGGGCTGGGAGGAGGTCACCGAGCAGGCCATCCGGGCCCTGGTCGCGCGGGGCCGTCCAATGGTGTCGGTGCTGTGGGGCCGCGACGCGCGCAATCTGCGGCCGCTCCTCGGCGACCTGCCCTCGGTGGAGTCGGCGCACCCCTCCCCCATGTCGGCCGACCGGGGCTTCTTCGGCTCGCGCCCGTTCAGCCGGACCAACGACCTGCTGGTGCGGCAGGGCGCGCAGCCGGTGGACTGGAGACTGCCCTGACCCTGCGGGATAGTGTGCCCGCATGACGAACGCGAACATCCCTGCGGGCTGGTACGCCGACCCGCAGGGCACGCCCGACCGGCTGCGCTGGTGGGACGGGTCCCGGTGGACCGAGCACACGCACGAGGGCCGGCCGGCCCAGGCGCAGACATCGGCCTCGCAGCAGGCCCAGCAGCAAGCGCAGCAGCCGTCGTACGTGAAGGCCGGGCAGCAGAGCGCCCCTCAGCAGCCGTACGGCCAGCAGGGCCCCGGGCAGGGGTACGCGCCCCAGCAGCAGAGCGCCGGGCAGCCGATGCCGCAGCAGTACGCGCCGCAGGCCGGGCAGCAGGTACCGGCCGGGCAGCAGGCCGGAGCCGGGCAGCCGGTGCACAACGGGCAGGTGCGGTACCAGGTCCAGCAGCAGGCCGGTGTCGCCCCCACCGCCCAGGGCGGCGGGACGCTGTTCACCGAACCGGTCCTGGTGGTGAACCAGAAGGCCAAGCTGATCGAGGTGACGAACGAGTACAGCGTCTTCGACCAGCACGGCAACACCCTCGGCACGGTCGTCCAGGTCGGCCAGAGCACCGCGAAGAAGGTGCTGCGGATCGTCTCCAGCCTCGACCAGTACATGACCCACCGGCTGGAGATCCGGGACCCGTACGGACAGCCGCAGCTCGTGCTGACCCGCCCCGCGAAGTTCATCAAGTCCAAGGTGCTGGTGGAGCGGCCCGACGGGCAGCCGGTCGGCGAGATCGTGCAGCAGAACGCCATCGGGAAGATCAACTTCGCGATGATGGCGGGCGGGCAGCAGATCGGCGCCATCAAGGCGGAGAACTGGCGCGCCTGGAACTTCGCCATCGTCGACCACACCGACACCGAGGTCGCCCGGATCACCAAGACCTGGGAGGGCCTGGCCAAGACGATGTTCACCACCGCGGACAACTACGTCCTGCAGGTGCACGTCCAGCTTCCCGAACCGCTGCGGAGCCTGGTCGTCGCCACGGCGCTGACCGTGGACACCGCCCTCAAGCAGGATGCGCGCGGATTTGGCTGAGCCCGGGAGCGGTGCGGCAGACGGCCCGGCGCCCGGCCACGTCCTCGGCGTGGACTCGGGCGGCTCCGGGCTGCGGATCGCCGTCGCCCGCGCGGACGAGAAGGACGCGCGGCCGCTCGCCTCGTACACCTCCCAGGAGCCGATCGGCACCGGCCCGAACGGCATGGACGCCCACCACTTGCTCAAGCAACTGGTGCCGGCCGCGCAGGATCTGATGCGGGACACCGGCGCCCGGCAGCTCGACGCCGTGTGCGTCGGCGCCGCGGGCATGGCGTCGCTCGGCACGGAGCTGCGCGCCGAGCTGCCCGGGGCGCTGGCGGAGGCGTTCGGCGTGCGGCGGCTCGCGCTGGCCGCCGACGCCGTGACCGCGTACGCCGGGGCGCTCGGCCAGACGCCGGGCGCCGTCGTCGCCGTCGGCACCGGCGTCATCGCGACGGGCACGGACCTCACCGAGGCCGGCGGCTGGCGCCGCGCCGACGGCTGGGGACACCTGCTCGGCGACTGCGGCAGCGGCGCCTGGATCGGCCGGGCCGGGATGGAGACGGCGCTGCGCGCGCACGACGGGCGTACGGGCGGATCGGCCGCGCTGCTGGCCCGTATGGAGGCGCTGTGGGGACCTGCGGCCGAACTGCCCGGCATGCTGTACCCGCGCGCCGACCGGACGGCCGTCCTGGCGTCGTTCGCACCCGAGGTCGCCGCCTGCGCCGGGCACGACCCCGTGGCGGCGGACATCCTGAACCGGGCCGCGCGGCACCTGGCGGAGGCGGCAGCGGCCGTCTGCCCCACGGCGGACGGCAGCGTGGTGGCCTTCACCGGGGGCCTTCTGCACCTGGGCGAGCCGCTGCTGGCGCCGCTGCGCCGGGCGTTCGACGAGCTGCTGCCGCACGCCCGGCGGGTCGAGGCGGAGGGCGACCCGCTGGGCGGTGCACTGCGCGTCGCCGCGGCGCTGGCCACCGGCCGGCTGCTGCTGCCCACGGACGAGAAGCTGCTGCGGGTCACGCGGTGAGCGGAACGGCAAACGGAGCGGTGAGCGGAGCTGTAAGGGGACACGGCCGGGAACGGCGTCGTGGCGCGGGCACCAGGACGACACCGCGACCATAACTACCGGAAGTTGACGAATTCCGGAAGTTGTCGCGGATGTCCGGCGAATCGTTCCGGCAACGGAGGACTCGAACGACGCGCGGGGCCGTGCCCGCAGGACGGCGGCCCGCCCCTCGTCCCCGGGGCTCCGGCGGACTCGCACCAACGCTCGATTCGGGCTCTGACCTGCTCATACGGCGCGCGGGACAATTCGGGACGGATACCTCCCGACCGAGCCCTCCCGCCGCGCGGGGGACCCCCGAGGCGTTAACATGCGACGCCATGAGTTCCCCCACTGGGCCCGCACCCGGCTCGCCCCGTTTTGACGAAGTTTCTCCGAGCTCGGGCGCCGCACCTGGCCTGCCTGTACGAATGCCGCGTCCCCGGCAGTCCGGTCGCCACCGCCGACCGGAACCCGTCGCCGCGCCCGAGGGCGCGCCCTCCCTGGTCCTCGCCGTTCCCGGCACCCCCACCCCCGCCGCGCGCGGCCTGGCGGCGGAGGTGACCAGCATCGCCCGTTCCGAGCTGCCCGGTCTCGACGCCCGGATCGGCTTCGTGGACGGCGGCGACGCGGAGTACCCGGCACTGGAGGCCGTGCTCGCGCAGGCCGCCGGTGAGCACAAGGCGCGTACCGGCGACGGCTCGCAGCCCGAGCGGCAGGGCCCGCCCGCGGTGGTCGTGCCGCTGCTGGCCGGACCGGACAGCGCGCTGCTCCGCCGGATACGCCAGGCCGTCATGAACAGCGGCTCGGCCGCCGAACTGACCGACGTGCTCGGCCCGCACCCGCTGCTCGCCGAGGCGCTGCACGTGCGTCTCTCCGAAGCCGGTCTGGCCCGCGCCGACCGGGCGCGCCTGTTCACGGTCGCGACGGCTGCCGACGGCATCGTCCTCGCCACCGTCGGCGGCGAGGAGGCGGTACAGGCCGCCGGTATCACCGGCATGCTGCTCTCCGCCCGTCTGGCCGTGCCGGTGCTGGCCGCCGCGCTGGACGAGGAGGGCGCCATCTCCCGTACGGCGGAGGAGCTGCGTTCCTCGGGCTCGCAGCAGCTCGCCCTGGCCCCGTACCTGATCGGTCCCGAGATCGCCGACGGCCTGGTGGGGGCGGCGGCCGCGGAGGCGGGCTGCGCGGCGGCGGAGCCCCTGGGCGCGTACGGGACGGTCGGCCGCCTGGTGCTGTCGAACTACGCGTCGGCGCTGGGCATCACGCTGCAGGCGGCGGGGCAGCACGCGCCGGTGCGGTGATTCCGTGCTCCGGTAGCCATCTGGCCGCGCGGCCGGTCCGTACGACTTCCGTACGGACCGGCCGTGCGGCGTTTCAGGCGAAGACCACGCAGGAAGCGGCCGGAGCCGCGATCGAGCCGCCGGGTTCCGGTACCCCGGTCGTGGGGTCGAGGGCGAACCAGGTCACGTCACCGGAGCGCTCGTTGGCGGCGTAGAGGTGCCGCCCTCCCGGGTGCAGTGCCAGGTCGCGCGGCCAGTGCCCGCCGCACGGCACGGTGGTGACCAGGGTGAGGCCGTCTCCCGACGGGTCGACGGCCAGGACCGCGATGCTGTCGTGGCCCCGGTTCGCCGCCCAGATGAACCGGCCGTCGGGCGAGACGACCAGTTCGGAGGGGTAGTTGTCGCCCGCCCCCGGGGGGAGGATCGCCGTCTCGGTCAGCGGCGTGAGGGTGCCGGTGGCGGCGTCCCAGCGGCACGGTGTGACCGTGGAGGAGAGCTCGTTGACGACGTACGCATGGCCGCCGCCCGGGTGGAAGGCGAGGTGCCGGGGCCCGCTGCCCGCCCGCAGCCGTACCTCGTGACGTACCACGGGCTCCCCACCGTCCGGGGCGAGTTCGCAGATGCGTACGGAATCGGTGCCCAGGTCGACGCTGAGCAGCCAGCGGCCGGAGGGGTCGGGCGAGACGGCGTGCGCGTGCGGGCCCTCCTGGCGGTCGGGGTTCGGGCCACGGCCCTCGTGCCGGAGCACGGCGGCCGGCTCCGCGAGACTGCCGTCGGCCGTGACGCGCAGCGCGCTGACGCTGCCGGAGGTGTAGTTGGCGGTCAGCAGGTGTCCGCGCCAGAGGGCGAGGTGCGTGGGGGCGGCGCCCCGCACGGGTACGGGGGCGCCGAGCGGCACCGGGCCGTTCTCGGTGAGGGTGAAGGCGGCGGCAGCGCCCTCGGACGTCTCGCTCACCGCGTAGAGGCGGCGGCCGTCGGGCGTGACAGCGAGGTAGCTCGGGTCGGGCACCTCGTCCGTGGCGTGCAGCGGAGTCAGGGCGCCCGTCTCCGGGTCGACCGCCGCGGTGCTGATGCCGCGCCCGCCTGCCGACGTGAACGACCCGATGTACGCCCGCCGTCCGCTGCCTGTCGTCCCCATCGGCGTCACGCCTGCCCTTCGTCCGCCCTGTGTGTCGTACGGAGTTGTACGCGCTGACGCTAACAGGCCGACGGGGGCCCGCTTACGGACGCGTGCCGCCGGACACCGACCGGTCCGGCGGCCGTCCCCGGCAGGCATCCCCTCAGGCGTCGGCCAGCGGCGAACGCGAGGAGCTGCGCAGCGGGGCGGCCAGTTCGGCCAGGGCGCGTTCCAGGCCGTGCAGGTGGGCGAGCGCCGGTTCCAGGGCGGGCGCGTGCGATGCGGCGGCCGCGGTGGCGGCCGTGGCCTCGCGTGGCTGCCCGGGAGCGGTGAGCGCCTCGACGGCGGCCTCCACGCGCTGGCAGGCGGCGGTCAGCCGGGCGTCGTGCGACGCCACCGGGTCGGCGGCGATGGACGCCAGCCCGCGGACCTCGCGGGCGCAGTCGTCCAGCAGCACCAGTATCTGCCGGGCCCGTTCCCGGCGCGCGCGCATCGGGGCCAGCGGATGCACCAGCGGGGCGAGGGACATCCGTACCTTGCGGAGCAGCACCTCCAGCTCCGCGACGAGCGGGGCCGGGTCCGCGCTCTCCGTGCCCGCGATGCGTGCCGCGGCCTCGGCGGTGCAGTGGTGCACGCAGCGCAGAGCGCGCTGGACCCAGGCGTCCGTCGTGGCGTGCGTGGTGACAGGCAGGACGACCAGGACGGCCAGCAGCGCGCTGAGAGCGCCGACGCCGGTCTCCGCCAGGCGCAGCGCGAGCAGCCCCGGGTCGAGGACGCCCAGGAGCCCGTACAGCAGGCCGACCATCAGGGTCACCGCGAGCATGTTCCAGGTGTAGGAGACCGGCGACGCGTAGAAGATCGAGAAGACGCAGACGGCGAGCAGGACGGCCGTGGGGGCCAGGGCCCCGTGCAGGGGCACGGCGATCAGCAGGCCGGCGGGGACACCGAGCAGGGTGCCGAGCATCCGGCGGAAGCCGCGCACCACGGTCTCACCGCGCGAAGCGGTGTTGACGAAGATCCACCACAGGGCGCCGACCGCCCAGTACCAGCGTTCGTGGGAGAGCAACTGGCCCGCGGCCAGGGCGACGGCTCCGCCGACGGTCGCCTGGAGCGCCTGGCGGGTCGTCGCACGGGCGAGTCCCTTGCCGCCCGGGAGGACGGGGAGGGCGGGCGGCGGCGTACGGCGTTCGTAGCACCACAGCCCGAAGCGGACGACCGAGCAGGCGAGCAGCGCGAGCGCGGTGGCGGCGTACAGCTCCGGCAGTTGCTCGGGCACCGTGCGCAGGAACTGTGCCTCGAAGAAGGACATGAACGCGAAGATGCCGAGGGCGTTGCCGCGCGGGCCCCACCGGCGGGCGTAGACGCCGACACCGACCGTGACGAGGAGGGCGGCGTCCCGGATCAGCGGGTGATCGTGCAGCAGCGCGGCGGCGGCGAGCACCGGGAAGCCGACCACCGGCAGCAGGGCGGTGGAGACCATCTGCCCGCGCACCGTCGTGTCCGCGACCGTGAAGAGGGCGAGCAGCGCGGCGACCCCGCCCACCACGGCACCGACCAGCGAGTGGCCGGCGGCGGCGCACACGGCCACCGCCAGTCCGACCCCCACGACGGCCCGCGCGGCGCTGCGCAGCCGCAGCCGCCCCGGGTCCGGCGCCACGAACACCCTCTTCAACACGGTTTCCACCCCTTGGCGATCGGTCTGCGCTGTTCGGCCTGGGCCGATCAGCTCGGTTTCACGTCAGTCAGTTCTGTGCCGTTCAGCTCTGTGCCGTTCAGCTCTGTTGTCGTACAGCTCTGAGCCGTACAGCTCTGTCGTCGTGCGGCCCGGTGCTTAGGCTCCGCCGCCTCGGCCCGGTGACGCGGCCGCCGGCGCGCCGCTCCGCGGGCGCGGCTCCGCGTCTTCGCATCAAAAAGGCGCCGCGGAGATCCGCAGCGCCATCGACTCGCCTATGACAACATCAACACTACTGTTGGCTCAACAGAGCCGGAAAACACTGTGCCATTGGTACAGCTCCGGCGGCGAGCCCTGGGCCAGCAGGTGGCCAATGGCGCGAAAGATCGCCCGACGGCTCGATTCGCCCGTTTCCGCGTCCACGCGCCACCCGCGTCACGTCCGCGCTTCCTTGTCGCCTCCCCCGCCCCCTCCGCACCTCGCCCCCGCCTCACCCTCCGTCTCACCCCACCGTCCAGATAGCGGAACGCCGCGACCGCGTGCATCGTCCACGCATTACCCTCGTCGTCATGTCCGCACCCGCACGCCTCCTCTGTCTCGCGCTCTTCGCGAACTCGGCCTGGTGCGTCGACGACGGGCTCTGTCCCCGCTAAAGCCTGCCGCCGGTGCCGCATTCCAGGCGCCGACGTCCGTGATCACCGCTTCCCCGCCCCGGCATTTCCGGGGTGACGTGCGCCTCCGGCACCCGGGGCACCGCTGTGCGCTGCCCCGTGCCGCGCCGCCCCCCTTCTCCCGCTCAGCCCCGCAGCTCACCGCTCGCCGCTCACCTCACGGAGCCCGCTGTGACCACAGCTCCCCCTGATCCGCTCGTCGGAACCCCCCGCCCCGCCGCGGCTCTGCTCACCCCCTCCCCCACCTCTCATCCGCGCCCCGCCGCCCCTGCGGCCCCGCCCGTCCGCCGTCTGCCGCTCGCCGTCGGTCTGCTGATCGCCGTGGCGCTGTCGGGCTACGTCTTCGCCTCGTACGGCGCGAAGCCCGGCGTCCTGCTGCTGCTCGGGCTCGGACTGGGGGTGGCCCTGTTCCACTCCCGGTTCGGGTTCACCTCGGCGTGGCGGCAACTGGTCGCCGTGGGCAACGGGGCCGGGCTGCGCGCCCACGCGCTCCTGCTGGGGACCACAGCCACCCTGTTCGCCCTGGTCATCGGCACCAGCACCGGACTGTTCGGGTCGGCGCCCGAGCCTTCCGGAGGGCCGCTCGGCGTCGGGCTGCTCCTCGGCTCGTTCGTGTTCGCCGTCGGTATGCAACTGGGCGGTGCCTGCGCCTCCGGCACGCTGTTCGCGGTGGGGTCGGGACAGACCTCCATCGTGCTGACGCTGGGCGGTTTCGTCGCGGGCTCGACCCTGGCCGCCTGGCAGTTCGACCTGTGGCGGAACCTGCCCGCGTTCGAGCCCGTCGTGTTCGCCGACCACATCGGCTGGTTCGGCTCGTGGGCCGTCACGATCCTGGCGCTGGCCGCCGTAGTGGCCGTCAGCCGGGCGGTCCAGGCGCGCCGCAACCCGCCGCCGACCGGCCCGGTGCCGTCGGCGAGGACCCGGGCCGCCCGTGTGCTGCGCGGCTCGTGGCCGCTGGCCGCAGGCGCGGTGGTGCTGGCGGTGCTGGGCGCCGGCGTGCTCCTGGTGTCCGGCGGTGCGTGGGGTGTGACCAGCGCGTTCAGCCTGTGGGGCGCCAAGCTGGTGAGTGCGTTCGGCGGGCATCCGGAGACCTGGTCGTACTGGCAGAAGCCCGCGAACGCGCACGCGCTGTCCGGCCCCGTACTGGCCGACAAGACCAGCCTCACCGACATCGGCATCATGATCGGCGCGGCGGTCGCGGCCGCGCTGGGCGGCACCTGGGCCCTGCACCGGGGCACCCCGTGGCGCACGGCGGTCGCGGCGGTCGCGGGCGGCGTCCTGATGGGCATCGGCGCCCGGCTGGCCGGCGGCTGCAACATCGGCGCCTACCTCGCCGGCATCGCCTCGGGCAGCCTGCACGGCTGGATCTGGGGCGCGACGGCACTGCTCGGCACTTGGGCGGGCCTGAAGCTGCGGCCTGTGTTCCGGCTGGCCAACCCGAAGCCCGGTGACGGTGTCTGCTGACAGATGACGGCGTCTGACAGGTGTCGCCGCAGCGCAACCGACGACCGTCGACCGGCCCGGTAGCCGGTGGTCGAGAGCCGCTGATCCCCGCCCCCCGACCACTGGCCGCCGTATCCACCACCGACTGGACCATTGGTACAGTCATCGGACCCCGCACCGCCCCCCCGAGGAGGCCGTTGGCCCATGGCCGTGGACACGCTCGACGCGAAGATCCTGCGGCTGCTGCTGGAGCAGCCGCGCACCAGCGTGCGGGAGTACGCCCGTATCCTCGGCATCGCCCGGGGCACCGTCCAGGCGCGGCTGGACCGGCTGGAGCGGGACGGGGTGATCACCGCGTACGGGCCCCGCCTCTCGCCCGCCGCGCTCGGCCATCCCGTACTCGCCTTCGTGCACATCGAGGTCACCCAGGGGCACCTGGAGGACGTCGCCGAAGAGCTGGCCGAGGTGCCGGAGATCATCGAGGCGTTCTCCACGACCGGCGGCGGGGACCTGATCACCCGGGTCGTGGCGCGGGACGCGGCGCACCTGGAAGACGTGATCCAGCGGCTGATCAAGATGTCGGGCGTGGTCCGTACACGGACCGAGGTGGCCCTGCGGGAACGGGTGGCGCACCGGATGCTGCCGCTGGTCGAAGCGGTGGGCGGGGCCACCGGGCCGCACTGACATCCGCCTTGGCATGCTGGCCCCATGAGCCTTTCCGCCGGTGCCACCCCGCCCGCCACTTCCCCCGCGCCCGTCATCTTCGACCTGGACGGCACGCTCGTGGACAGCGAGCCGAACTACTACGAGGCGGGACGCAGGGTCCTCGCCCAGTACGGCGTCAACGGCTTCACCTGGGAACACCACACCCGCTTCATCGGCATCGGCACCCGCGAAACCCTGGAGGCGCTCAAGCGGGAGTACGGCATCGACGCGCCCGTCGACGAGCTGCTGGCCGGCAAGAACCGCGCCTACCTCGAACTGGCACGGGCGCACACCGAGGTCTTTCCCGAGATGCGGACGTTCGTGGAGCGGCTGCACACGGCCGGGCACCCGCTGGCGGTGGCCTCCGGCTCCTCGCGGTCCGCGATCGAGACGGTGCTCGCGGCCACCGGCCTGGACGCGTGGCTGACGGTCCTCGTCTCCGCCGAAGAGGTCCCGCAGGGCAAGCCCGCGCCCGACGTGTTCCTGGAGGCGGCGCGACGGCTGGGCGTAGCGCCGGAGACCTGCGTGGTGCTGGAGGACGCGCCGCCCGGCGCGGAGGCGGCACGGCGGGCGGGGATGCGGTGCGTGGCGGTCCCGTACGTACCGGAGACCGCGACGGACCCGGCGTTCGGCAGTGCCGGGCTGTTCCTGCCGGGCGGGCAGAAGGAATTCACGGCGGAGGCCGCGTACCGGTGGATCACGAAGGACGGGAACAGGGACCGGCGGGACCGCTAGGCCGAGAACGGGACCGGCAGGACCGCTAGACCGGGCACGGGGCCGGCGGGACGCCAGCCACACGGAGCGTGCGTGCGCCCGTACGCTCGCGCGCTCCGCCACATGCAGCAGTGCCGCGCTTCTCGCGGGCGGGAGAACCGATCCCGCTCCCGTGGACGACAACTCTCCGGCAGACGACGGCAACCTTTCCCGCACCGGCGGCAACTGAGGGGCTGACAGAGTGTCCCCGACCGAGAGAGCCCGCCCGTGGTCAGCCCTTTCCCCCGTATCGGTCACCGGCCGCAACCGCCGCAGCCCGGAGGACCGGCATGACCTCGTCCGCCGCCCCGCCGAGAAGCGTGGGCGCCGCCCCCGGCACCGATGACGCGTCGGCGGAGTTCCACGCCTTCTTCGAGCGGCATCACGCCGAACTGGCCCGCCTGGCCCATCTGCTCACCGGTGAGACGGACGCCGCCGACGACCTGGCGGCGGACGCGCTGCTCGCGCTGTGGCACCGATGGGACCGTGTGCGCGACGCGGACCACCCGGTGGCCTACGCCCGGGGCGTGGTGGCCAACATGGCCCGCGGCCGTATCCGCAGCACCGTGCGCGAGCGGCGCCGGGTCGCCCTGTTCTGGTCCCAGCGCTCCGAGGGGTCGGACGGCCCCGACGTGGCGGCCGTGGTGGACGTCCGACAGGCGCTGGAGCGGCTGCCGTTCCGCAAGCGCGCGTGCGTCGTGCTGCGGCACGCGTTCGACCTGTCGGAACGGGACACCGCTCTGGCCCTGGGCATATCGGTCGGTACGGTCAAGAGCCAGACCTCCCGGGGCATGACGGAACTCCAGCGACATCTGGGCGCCGGGGCCGTGGACGGCCTCGCGGGGAGGAGGAAGTGATGGCGGACGACGACGTGCGCGCGCAGTTGCGTGGCGCGGCGCAGGCCCACCGCCCCGACCGCGCCCGGATGCTCGCGCGGGTGGAACGCGGCATGGCGGACTCCACCGGGAGCGGTACGGAGCCACGCCGCCGGGCCGCCTCGTCCCGGCCGTGGCCGCGGGTCGCCCTCGCGGCTGCCGCGACGGTGGGGGCACTCGTCGCCGGGGGGTACGCGGTGGCGACGGTCGTGCAGCCCTCCGGCCCGGGAAAGGTGACGACGGGCCCGGTCGGTCCCGCCGGGCCGGGAACGGACCGGCCGGCCTCCCCCGCGCCTCCGCTCCGTACCGAGGACGGCCCGCTGTGGTCGGACGGCTCGGTCGACCCGCACAGCAACGCCTACTGGGCGCAGAGCAACGTCACCCTCCGCACGAAGCGGCCGCTGACCACGCTGACCCTGGAGCTGCGGATCGCGCAGACCGGCGGCGTGTCGGACACCGGCCACTGGGCCACCCTGCCTCCGGCCGACTTCACGGTGTCCGTGGACGAGCACGACGGCGCGCTGGTCTACCGCTGGACCCTGAAGCCGGGCCGGACCGTGCCCGCCGGACGGCACGTCTTCGCGGGCCAGTACAACCACGCGGAAGGCGGCCGCGACGCCAGTGACGACGCGTACACGGCAACAGCCCAGACCACGGACGGGGCGCCGGACGGCGAACTGCGCGTACAGGGGGCCTTCTGAGGGGACGTGCGGAAGCCGCGACGTGCCCGCGCGTCACTTCTTCGCACGGCTCGGCTGCACCCGCTTCGGTTCGCCCTTCATCTTCGGGTGTTCCGGCGGGTACGGGAGGTCCCCGAGCCCGTGCTCGCGCTCATCGCGGTCGGCGAGTTCGAGCGCGGCCTCCAGACGGCAGGGGTGCCGGTCCATGGCGGCGTGCAGATCGCCCAGTTCGGCGAAGCGGGCCGGCATGGTGACGAGGTCGAAGTCCTCCGGCACGGCGTCGTCCAGCTCTTCCCAGCGCAAGGGCGCGGAGACCGGCGCGTGCGGGAAGGGCCGTACGGAGTAGGCGCTGGCGATGGTGCGGTCCCGTGCGGTCTGGTTGTAGTCCACGAAGATCTTGGCGCCGCGCTCCTCCTTCCACCAGGAAGTGGTGATCCGCCCGGGATCGCGCCGCTCCAGCTCCCGGGCCACCGCGATCGCCGAGCGCCGGACCTGGGTGAAGGTCCAGTCGGGCGCGATGGGCACGAAGACGTGCAGGCCGCGCCCGCCGGAGGTCTTGGGCCAGCCGGTGAGGCCGAGGCCGCCGAGGACGTCGCGCAGGGCGAGGGCGGCCCGTACCGCGTCCGCGTACCCGGTGCCCGGCTGCGGGTCCAGGTCGATGCGCAGCTCGTCCGGGTGCTCGGTGTCGCTCCGGCGGACCGGCCAGGGGTGAAAGGTCAGACAGCCCAGGTTGGCCGCCCACAGGACGGCGGCGGGCTCGGTGGGGCAGATCTCGTCGGCGTACCGGCCGCTGGGGAAGGAGATCCGGCCGGTGGGGATCCAGTCGGGGAGGTTCTTCGGCGCACGCTTCTGAAAAAACGATTCGCCTTCCACCCCGTCGGGGTAGCGCTGCAACGTGGTGGGCCGGTCCTTGAGAGCGCGCAGGATGCCCTCACCCACGCTCCGGTAGTAGCGGACGACATCGGCCTTGGTGAAGCCGCGCTGCGGAAAGTAGACCTTGTCCGGGTGCGACACCCGGACCGTCCGTCCCCCCACGTCCAGCTCCAGCGACTCTGCCATGCACCCAAACTAGGCCCTGTCGTCATATTCCCGCCTGCTGGGCGGAACGGCAGGAATGTGACGACAGAGCCTAGGCCGTACGGGCACCCACCGCCCGTCGGCGGGCGCGTACCGCCGTCCGGCCGCGCGCCCCGCCGCACAATCGCCGCATGGATCTTCCCGTGATGCCCCCGGTGGAGCCGATGCTGGCCAAGGCCGCCCCGGACATCCCGCCCGGCATACAGTACGAGGCCAAGTGGGACGGCTTCCGGGCCATCGTCTTCCGCGACGGTGCCGAGATCGAGCTGGGCAGCCGTTCGGGCAAGCCCCTCACCCGCTACTTCCCCGAGCTGGTGGAGGCCCTGCGCACCGAGCTGCCGCCGCGCTGCGTGCTGGACGGTGAGATCGTCATCGCCCGGGAAGGGCGGCTGGACTTCGACGCCCTGCTGGAGCGCATCCACCCCGCCGACTCCCGGGTACGCCACCTGGCCGAGGTGACTCCGGCGTCCTTCGTCGCGTTCGACCTGCTGGCGCTGGGCGACGAGTCGCTGATGTCCGTACCGCAGCGGGACCGGCGGGACGCCCTGGAGACGGCGCTGCGCGAGGCCGCCGACCCGGTGTTCACCGCGCCCGTCACCGACGACCTCGACGTGGCCCGCGCCTGGTTCGAGCAGTACGAGGGTGCCGGGCTGGACGGGATCGTCGCGAAGCCGCCCGAGATGCCGTACCGGCCGGGCCGACGGGTGATGGTCAAGACGAAGCACGAGCGGACCGCCGACTGTGTCGTGGCGGGCCTGCGACCGCACAAGAGCGGCCCGGTCGTGGGGTCCCTGCTGCTGGGCCTGTACGACGCGGCCGGCCGCCTCCAGCACGTCGGCGTGTGCGCCTCCTTCCCGATGCGCCGGCGCCAGGAGCTTATGGAGGAGCTGGCACCGCTGCGCATGGAGACCGTCGCCGGCCATCCGTGGGAGGAGTGGACCAGCGAGGAGGCGCAGGCGGCGGGCCGGCTGCCCGGCGGCCCCAGCCGGTGGACGGGCAAGAAGGACCTGTCCTGGGTGCCGCTCCGTCCCGAACGCGTACTGGAGGTCGCCTACGACCACATGCAGGGTGACCGGTTCCGGCACACCGCCCAGTTCCGGCGCTGGCGCCCCGACCGCGAACCGGCGTCGTGCACGTACGCACAACTGGAGGAGCCGGTCCGCTACAACCTCTCCGAGGTCCTCGGGGCATGACACCCGGCACCACGCCCGTTCCGTCCGCCCGTCCACCATGGGCGTCGCCGAACGACCGTGCAGCGGCAACGGTGTTGAGCTTCGAGCAATACCTCGCGAACTCCGCCGACTACTCCTCTCCGTAATCATTGGCCGCTACATAGGCACAGACTCCGTCCACCGCATAAACACGGACATTGCCCACTCCCGTTACGGCGGATTCGCCATGGGCGACGCCCTGCAGATCGACAAGGAGGACGCATAGTTGACGGCATAGTTATAAGAGCCACGGCAAACCTTCTCCCTCGCCGCCACGGCCATACGCGCTGGTCCCAGCCCCGCCGCCCCCACCGACCCGGCCCGGCCGTGAATTTGTGCGCGCCCGTACCATTTCCAGGATCGCGATCGTCACAACCCCGCCACAAACACCGGTCCCCCACCCGCAACCGCCACCGGACAATTCCCGGTCATGGGATGCTGAAGCGTCGGCAGTTCACGGCAGAGACGGGAGAGTACGGCAGCGTGGGGGCAGTGATACGACGGAGCCTGACCGGCGTGTGGGACCGATTCGCGGCGTCCGACCCGGGACTGCTGCGGCTGATGGCGGGACTGCGGACGGTGGCGGCCATCGCGCTCACCCTGGTCGTCCTCGCCGTCCTCGGCACCGATGTCACCCACCTGGTCGCGGGCGCCATGACGGCGATGGTCGCCACCTTCGCCATCAAGGAGAAGCAGGTACGCGGCCAGGCGGTCACCCTGGCGCTCGGCCTGCCGACGGCGCTCGCCGCGGTCTCCCTCGGCGCGCTGCTGCACAGCCAGGTGATCGCGGGCGACGCCTTCTTCGTCGCCCTCATCTTCGGCGCCGTCTACTGCCGCCGCTTCGGCGACCGCGGCACCGCCCTGGGCCTGATCGGCTTCCAGACCTACTTCGTCTCCCTGTTCGTCGGCGTCACCGCGTCCGCCCTGCCCCACCTGGCCCTGACCCTCGTCATCGCCTTCGCGTGCAGCGCCGTCGTCCGCTTCACCGTCGTACCGGAGACGCCGCAGCGCATCCTGCGGTGGCTGCGCGGCGCCTTCCGGGCCCGGGTCGCCCAGTTGGTGGCCACCCACATCGAACTCCTCGACGCCCGCCCCGACCAGTTGGACAAGGTCCTCGACGACCTGCGGCGGCACACCGCCCGGCTGCACGAGTCGGCCCTGATGATCCAGGGCCGCCTGGAGGACGGCACCCGCGACCAGGCCACCGCCTCACTGCTCCAGCGCCGCATCGCCGACGCCGAGATCGCCACCGAACGGCTGGGCGTCCTGCTGCTCAACGCGCGCACCGCCGAGCGCGCCGACACCCTCACCCTGCACTTGCCCCAGGCCCCGCTGCCCACCGCGGCGAAGAACGAGATGCCGGCCGAGGACGCCGCGACCGTCACACTGCGCCGCGACCTGAACGCCCTGCACATGCTGGTGTCCCGGGGCGCGTCCGACCAGCCGGGCACGGCCGTCGCCCACGTACGCAACCGGCTGCTCGGCTACCGCGACGAGGACAACCTGCCGCGCGCCTCGATCGCCGTCCAGGACGTCTTCCGCGGCATCGGTGAGGCCGCCCGTTCCGTCCTGGGCCTCCGGCTCGCACTGGACGGCCCCCAGGACGAATCCGACGACACCCCCGCCACGACCCGCTCCCGTGAGGAGTTCGACGCCGAGGACGTCGCGCTGGCCGGCGGCACGGAGGAGCCCGAGGAGGACGATCGCAAGGGCCTCCAGCGTCCCACCACCCGGGCCGCGTTCCAGATCGCGGTGGGCTCCACGCTCGCCATCATCGGCGGCGAGTTCCTGTCCGCCCAGCGCTGGTACTGGGCCGTGCTGACCTGCTGGGTCGTCTTCCTCAACACCGCCTCGACGGGCGAGATCATCATCAAGGGCTACCGGCGGCTGCTCGGTACGGTCCTCGGCGTGGTCGCCGGGGTCGGGCTCGCGGGCCTGGTCGGCAACCACACCTGGACGGCGTTCGCGCTCATCCTCCTCTTCGTCTTCGCCATGTTCTTCACGGCGCCCCTCTCGTACGCCCTGATGTCCTTCTTCGTCACGGCGATGCTCGGCCTGCTCTACACCCTCCTGAACACCTACAGCCTCGACGTCCTCATTCTGCGCATCGAGGAGACCGCCCTCGGTGCCGCCTGCGGCATCATCGCCGCCGCCGTGGTCCTCCCGGTCCACACCGACCGGCGCACCGACGACCTCCTGGGCACCGTCCTGACCAAGCTCGACGAGGTCGTCTCCGCCTCCGTCGACCAGCTCAGCGGCGGCCCCGCCACCGACCTGCTGGGCCTCTCCCGCGACCTGGACACCGCCCTGGACGAACTGCGCGCCTCCACCCGTCCGCTGACCCACCCGATCAGCCCGCTCCGCGTACGCCGCCAGACCGTCCGCTACCTCGTCGCCCTCCTGGAGACCAGCGCGTACCACGCCC
This sequence comes from Streptomyces chrestomyceticus JCM 4735, assembly GCF_003865135.1. Taxonomy (NCBI): domain Bacteria; kingdom Bacillati; phylum Actinomycetota; class Actinomycetes; order Kitasatosporales; family Streptomycetaceae; genus Streptomyces; species Streptomyces chrestomyceticus. The sequence continues at coordinate 1,041,153 of NZ_BHZC01000001.1, forward strand.
GTTCCCTGGCGGCCACTGCCGAACTCCTGCCCTACAGCAAGACCATCGCCGCCGACCCCCGCCTGGAACGCGTCGGCCGGCGCATAGCCCACAACATCGAGACCATCACCGCCCACGTACGCGGCGACAAGACCGACGCCGAAGTCAGCTCGGGCGCCACCATCGTCTCCCTCCTCGAATCCGACGGCTCCGGCGCCCCGAACCCCGGCACCGTGACCTACCGCGTCCTGCGCCACCTCCAACGCCTCGACGAGGGCGTCTCCGGCCTCGCCCGCCCCCTGGGCGTACCGGTGGCGGGACGCCCGGAGCCGAAGGGCAAGAGCAGCGAGCGCCGGGGCGCCGAGGCCGCGCGGATCTGAAGGTCTGAGGGTGGTTGGCCGGGTACGTGGTGCCCGGCCGGCCGCCCTACACCCCCCGAAACCGCCCCGCCTCCACCTCCACCACCAGCCCCTCCCCCACCAACCGCTCCAGATGCTGCACCGCCGTCCGCCGCTCCACCGGCGCCACATGCGGTCCCGTGACGTGCGGGCGGTAGACCAGCCGGTGTTCGGCGATCTCTTCGACGGTGCGTGGCTCGTGGAGGTACGTGAGGAGTGCCGCCTCCCGCTGCTTCGCCACGGTGGCGAAGGCGTCCAGTCGGCGGTGGAATTCCGTGGCGCCGTCGATCACGCCTTTCTGGTGGGACGTGCCGTACCAGCGCGCGTCGATCTCCCGGCACCGGCGTATCGACGCTTCGAATGCCGTGAGGCTGCTGCCGAGGTCGCCGTAGTACGGGCCGAACGACGTCAGGTCGATGTCCGCCACGAACAGGAAGCCGTCCGGCTCGATCAGGAAGCCGCAGTGGCCTGCGGTGTGGCCGGGGAGGTGTACGGCGGTCACCGTGCGTCCGCCGAGGTCGAACTCGGTGCCGCCGTCGAAGCCTTGGGCGTCCGGGCGCCCGTACACGTGGAACTGGTCCCGTAGCTGCTGGTCGACGTCGTCGGCCGCGTCGGGCGGCAGGCCCAGGCCGGCGATCAGCGCCGCGCGGGAGCGCAGCGCGGCGAGGTCGTCTTCGTGGACATGGACCGGCACGTCGCCGTAGCTGCCGAGGCCGGCGATGTGGTCCTCGTGCGCGTGGCTGACCAGGGCCAGGTCGGCGGGTGGTGCGTCCGTGACGAGGGACAGCGACGGGTCGATGACCAGGGTCGCGGACTTGCCCCGTACGAGCAGCGAGTTGGCGTACGGGTAGGCGCCGCGGCCGGGGCCCACCAGCACACCGACCCCGCCGTATTCCGCCGCTGTGTATCCCGTGGTGCTCGTCCCCACGGCTACCGCGTCCCCATACGGTCCGACAGCCGGTCGAGTGCCCAGGCGGCCCGCAGTGCCGGGGCGTTGGCGACCGGTGAGGGCGCGAAGCGGGGCCGCTCCCGCCACACGGCGCCGAGGTCGCCGTGGAGGCCGCCGCCGGCGAGCCGGTCGGCGAGCAGGGTGCCGAGGTAGGGGGCCTGGGCGAGGCCGTGGCCGTTGCAGCCGACGGCGTAGAAGACGTTCTTCGTGGCCTCCCCGGCGACCGGCAGCCACGAGGGTGTCATGGCGATCCACCCGCCCCAGGCCCGGCGGATCGCCACATCGCGCAGGGACGGGAACCGGTCGTGGAAGCCGCGGCCCAGGTCCGCCACGACCCCCGCGTCCGGCTCGCGGGCCCCCAACGCCCCACGCGACGTCTGGATCCGGCGGACGGCGAAGGCGATCGTGTTGCGCGGCGTGAGGCGGTAGCTCTGCATGAGGTTGTGCTGGGTGGCGATGCCGGCGCGGCTCGTCCAGCCGGTCGCCTCCAGCCGTACGGGGTCGATCGGTTCCGTCTCGGCCATGCTGACCCAGATCGGTGTGGCCAGCCGCCGCGGTGCGATCGCGAGGTCGCGGGAGTGGGCGTTGGTGGCGAGGAGGACCCGCTCGGCGCGGACCCGGCCGCGCGGCACACCGACGACGACCCCCGCGTCGCCGGGTTCCACCGCCCGTACGGGAGTGTGCTCGAACACGCGCGCTCCGGATGCGAGCAGTGCCCTGCGGAGACCGAGCGCGAACTTCCCGGGGTTCAGCATGCCGCCGACACGCTCGTTGATGCCGCCGAGGAACCCTTCCGGCAGGCCGAGGGCGCGGCCGTCGGCGAACTCGGCGTCCGCCCCCGCCTTCTGCAGGATCCGCGCGTTGCGCCGCGCTTTGCGGAGCTGCCCCCGGGTGACGGCGGCCGCGACATTGCCCGTCGGCTCGTAGTCACAGTCGATGCCGAGCTCCCGCATCATCTTCTCGGTGAAGTGGACGGCCTCCTCGGCGAACCGGACGATCCCGGGGAAGCGGCGCGGCTGCGTCGCGCTCAGGATCTGGGGGTCGCCCGCCGGGGCGCCGGTCAGTTGGCCGGCGTTGCGCGATGCCGCCCCGCAGCCGCAGACTCCGGCTTCGAGCAGGACGACGTCCGCCCCGCGTTCGGCCAGCCGCAGCGCGGCCGCCATGCCGCCGAGTCCGCCGCCGACGACCGTGACGTCGCAGGTGAGTTCGCCTTCGAGCGCCGGCACGACGTCGGTGGGGGGATCGATCCAGCCGGTGAACGACGCGTAGGTGATGCCTGTGGTGATCATTTATTCCTTCTCGGTGGCGGTGGCGGCAGTGACGGTGCCGGCCTCGTTCACGACCTCGGCCTGGGCGGAGAAGCCGAGCGCGCCCAGACCGGCTGCCGCGGCGCCGTCCAGGTTCTCGGCGGCGGCCGCCAGCAGACGGGCCCGCTGCCCTGATCCCCGCATGACGGCCAGGGCCGCGCCCGCCCCTTCGGCGTACGTGTCGATGGTTGCGTGGTCCGTCGCGTGCTCGCCGCTCGCGATCGCCGCGGCGACCTCCTCGGCGGCCTTCTCCAGGCCCGCGAAGGCCACGGGGGTCAGCGCGTGCAGCGCCTCGACGGACACCCCTTGGCTCAGCACGTAGGTGGCCGCCTCGACATACGCACTCAGCGCGGAGACGTAGAAAGCGCCGACCAGCCCGACGTTCGGCAGGCTTGCAGCCGTCACCTGCTCGGAGACGTACGCCGAGGCCCCGGGCAGGCACTTGAGCGTCCGCTCGTGCTCCGCCCAGACGGCGGGCGAACCCGCGTAGAGGATGGCCGCGCGGGACGAGCCGATGTCCTGGGGGTGGCAGACGACAGCTCCGTCGAGGTACCCGGCACCACGCGCCGCAGCCCAGCGCTCCGCCCCCTCGGCCTCCTCCGGAGAAGTGCTCGCGAGATTGACCAGCGCGGTCCCGTGCCAAGGGGCGACGGGGGCGAGTGCCGTCAGCAGGGCCTCGGTTGTCGAGGTGCAGGCGATGGCCAGACGCGACGAGTGCACCGCGTCGCCGACGGACCGGACGGGCGTGACGCGGTCGCCTGCCAGGGCTTCCGCCCGGCCGGGCGTGCGGTTCCAGGCCGCCACCGCGTAACCGTTCTTCGCGAACGTCCGCGCCAGAGCGGCTCCCATCAGGCCGCAGCCGATGACGGCGATGTCGTGGTGTCCTGCGGCGCTGCCGGGTCTTGTCACGCCGGGCTCCTCCGTCGGGGCTCTGACCGAGATTTCGATCTCGAATCGTATTCGACTTTAGGCAGCGAGGGGGGTGCCGTCAATCTCCGGTCCGGTGACCCGCGATCGCAACACCGGCTGCCGGGCGGACTCTTGACGACGAGACGGAGCCGACACTTAAATTCGAACTCGATTCGACATCGAACCGTGGGCTCGCGACGACAATCGAACAACGGCAGCAGAACGGAGAGGGACATGACCCACGATCAGGACGTGTTACTCGCATCCAAGAGCAGGACCGCCACCCCCGGCGGCGCCGCATGACGGCAGCACAGCGCGTCGTTTTCATCGGCGCCGCCGGTGAGATGTGCCGGATCGCCGTCGAGCGCTTCGCCAGGACGGACGGCGAACGGCATCTCATGCTCTGCGACATCCGGCCGGAGCTGGTCGAGCCACTGGCCAGGAAGCTGCCTCCCGGTCGGGCCACGGCCCGCGAGCTGGACCTGCACGACTGCTCGGCCTTACGCGGGACGATCGACGGCGCCGCCCTCGTCGTCCTGGGCGCGGGGCCCTACCTGCGCACCTCCGAGCCGGTGATCACGGCCTGCCTCGAAGCCGGGGTGCCGTACCTCGACTTCGACGACGACGTGGAGAGCACCCAGCACGCGCTGACCCTCGACGCCAAGGCCCGGGAGGCGGGCGTACCCGTCCACGTCGGCTGCGGCGCCTCGCCAGGCATGAGCAACATCCTGGCGGTCGACGCCGCGAGCGAACTCGACACCGTCGAGACCATCGATCTGGGCTGGGTGGTCGGCGACGAACGGCCCGACGTGGGCCGGGCGGTGCTCGAACACCTGCTGCACATCACCGCCGGCGACTGCCTGACGTGGGAGCACGGCGGCCCGGTCGTGCACGATTCGTACGTCGAGACCGGCGTCCTGCCCATGGGCGGCGGCCTCGGCGAAGTGCTCCTGTACGAGACCGCGCACCCGGAGCCCGTCACCCTGCCCCGGCGCTACCCGCAGGCGCGACGCATCCGCTGTCTCGGCGGGCTCGCCCCGATGCCGTTCAACGGCCTCGCACGCGGACTCGGACTGGCGGTCCAGAACGGCAGGATGACCGTCGCCGAAGCAGTCGACTTCATACAGGACGTCCTGCACCACCGCCTCGGCAGCACCACCGGGCTGCGCCACGCCCTGAGCGGCATGATCGGCCAGGTCCACCGCGGCGAGTCGGAAGCGCGCACGACAGTGGCGTTCCTGGTGTCGTCGGTCTTCCGGCGTCGGTACCCCTGGCGCGGCGGCCTACTGGCCCGCGCCACCGGCATACGGGACGGCAGGCCGGCGACGGCCGTCCGGCGCACACCGCGCAGCGGACCGGCGACATACGCGATGAACAGCATGGGCGGCCTGACGGGAACGGCCTGCGCCGCCTTCATCCTGCTGGCGCTCGACGGGAGCGGTGCGCCCGACGGGAGCGGTGCGCCCGACGGGAGCGCCGCGCGCGCCGGGGTGTTCGCTCCCGAGGATTGGGCCGCTCCGGAGGCGTTCTACACGGCCTTGGAGCGCGTCGGCACGCCGCGTTCCGAAATCGTCGAGTCCCTGCGCTGACGGGCGCCCCGCCGCACCGGCCGACGGTCCGTGTACGCCTGCGCGTCAGGCACCGTCCGGGGCGTAGGTGGTGAGGTAGGCGGTGATGAGTCGTCGCGCCTCGGCGATCGTGGCGTCGTCACCGGCGGCCGAGTCCCGGAACGCGATGTCGAAGAGCCGGTTGCCGACCTCGAAGGCGAGTTGGAGGGCGAGCCGGGGTGTGTCGGGGCGCAGGAGCCCGCGCTCGACGAGGAGGCGCCAGAGCCGCTCGGCCTGCGCCGCGTCGAATGCGCGGACGAGTTCGACAACGGGCGCACTGCGACCCGAGAACCACAGTTCGATGCTGCTGGGATGCCTACGGAAGTAACCGAGCAGGGGGTCGATGACGGCATCGGCGGCCTCGTGCAGCGTACGCGGGCCGGGGCCGCCCAGCGCGTAGCCGATGCAGGCGTCGAGGCCCTGGGCATGACGCCGCATCAGTTCGGCCTCGACCTGGTACCGGTCGGAGAAGTAGTGGTACACGGAGGCGATCGGGATGCCCGCCCGCTCGCCGATCGCCTTGAGCGTGGCGGCCTCGTACCCCTTCTCGCCGAGCAGGGCCTCGGCGGCCTCCAGGATGGCCCGCCTGCGCTCCACCCCGCGGCGCTGTACCGCCGGGCGTGCCGCCGGCGTCTGACTTGCCGGATTTTTCTCGAACACGATTCGAGATCGTATCAGCCGCGCTTCCGGCGCGCCCCGCCGACGAGTTGACAACGGAAGCCCGCCTCTCGAAACTCGAACTCGATTCGAGTTCGATATACTCACCACAGGGGGACGGTGAGGACACTGAACGGAGCAGGCCATGACCAACAGCAGCTCTTACGACGTAGTGGTGATCGGTGCGGGCTTCGCCGGAGTCACCGCGGCTCGGGACCTCAGCGCCGGCGGACATTCCGTGCTCCTCCTCGAAGCGCGTGACAGGGTCGGCGGCCGGACCCACACGGCCGAAGCCTTCGGCCGCCGGGTGGAGTTCGGCGGCACCTATGTGCACTGGACCCAGCCGAACGTGTGGCACGAACTCCGGCGCCACAACATCCCGCTGGCGCCGCCGCTCGGCATCGACACGGTGTACTGGCTGGCCGACGGCACGGTGCACTCCGGCAGTCAGCACGACTACCAGAACGCCGTCGCCCCCCTCGCCGCCCGGTTCTTCGCCGACGCCCGGGCCTGCTTCCCCATGCCGTACGACGTCACCGCGGTCGACACCAGCGCGATCGAGAAGGAGACCATCGCGTCCAGGCTCGACGCGCTGAACCTCTCCGTGTACGACCGGGACGTACTTGAGGGCGCGCTGGCCACCCTGGTCCACTCCCCCGGCGAACAGGGCGTCGCGCAACTGCTCCTCTGGGCGGCCACGACCTTCGGAGACTGGGGCGCGTTCCTGGAAACGGCCGGTTTCTGGCCGATCGAGGGCGGGACCAGGCGGCTCCTCGACGCCGTCCTCGGCGAATCGCGGGCGGAGCTACGACTGTCCACCCCCGTCACCGCCATCGAGGACGACGGCACCGGCGTCCTCGTGACCACGGACGCCGGCGAGCAGATCCGGGCCCGCTCCGCCGTCGTCGCGCTGCCACTCAACACCCTGGGCGACGTACGCATCACCCCCGACGTCCCCCGGCCTGCCCGCGCCATGATCGAGCAGAAGCAGCCGGTGCGCTCCACCAAGATCTGGGCGCGGGTGCGGGGCGAGATCGAGCCGTTCTGCGCCTTCGCGCCGGTCGGCAAGAACCCCGTCAACACCGCGAAGGTGGAATACCGGCACGACGGCGACACACTCGTCGTGTGCTTCGCCTCCGGCCCCTCGGCCGTCGACGCCGAGGACCGCGAGGGCGTGCAGGCCGCGCTGCGGACCTTCGTCCCGGGCATAGAGGTACGCGAAACGGCCGGTCACGACTGGGTCGGCGACCCGTTCTCGCAGGGAGCGTGGGCACATCACCGGCCCGGAAACCTGAGCGGCGCCGTTCCGCTGCTGCGCGAGCCGCACGGACGCGTGCACTTCGCCGGAGGTGACATCGCGTCGGTGGGCGTCGGGGGCATCGAGGGCGCCATGGAGACCGGCGCGGCCGCCGCCCGGGACGTCACGGCGACGCTGGCCGGCGGCCCGGGGGCTGCGAAACGCCCGTGAAAGGTCGTGTGCTGAGGGGCGCCGACCCTGGTGGACGAGTGGCGGGCTGTCGGGGTGATAGCGAGCCGACCGTCCTGCCACGGCCCAGCCCGTACAGCGCAGCCACCTTCGCCGTAGAGCCTCCGCGACTCCCGGGCGCCTGCCCGGCAAACGGCACCGCGGCATTTACACTTCTGCTGCTCCGGGAGGGCGGACACTCACACATATGGAGGAGCCTGTTGGCGCATTCCTGGCTCTCCGAACGCCGTCGGTCGACGTTGAGTTTCGCCGTTGCGGGCTGCGCGGCAGCCGTTCTGATTTTCGCGGTCGACGACCGCATCACGCAGATCTCTGCGGCAGACGTCGGCGTGTTCGCGCTGTTCGCCTATCTCTCCAGTTATCTCGTCGTCACGTTGATCGCCTTTTCGACGGCCGGGCCGGAGCGGATTCGCGTCTGGGCGCGGCGCACGGCCCGCGGCACGGTCTTCCAGCGGTACGTGCTCGGGACCGCGCCCGGGCCCGGGGTCTCCATCTCCATCGCGGCCGCCGCCCTCGTGGTGTCGGTGGTGTGGCGCCCCGGATACGTCGCGTCGTCGCTCCCGCTGGCTCCCCGTGTCGCGGTGGCGCTCGTCCTCGTCGCCGACGCCTGGGTCTGTGTGATGGCGTCCTTCGCGGTCGCCTTTCACGCCGACGACCTGCTGGAGAACCAGCGCGGACTGGAATTCCCCGGCGCGGAAACCGTGGTCTGGGCCGACTACCTCTATTTCGCCCTGTCGGTCATGACGACATTCGGCACGACCGACGTGAACGTCACCTCACGGGAAATGCGGCGGACGGTCGCGGCCAATGCCGTCGTCGCCTTCGTCTTCAACACCGTTATCGTGGCCAGCCTGGTCGCCGCCCTGGACAAGGGCTGAGCGGACCGCGGCCTATCCGAGGAAACTCAGCCGGACCATACGGTTCGGATTATCGACATTCGTGTCCACCAGACAGACGGACTGCCAGGTGCCCAGCGCCAGCTCGCCACTGACGACGGGAAGCGTGGCGTGCGGCGGCACCAGGGCTGGCAGCACGTGGTCACGGCCGTGGCCACGGCTTCCGTGCTGGTGGCGCCAGCGGTCGTCCGCCGGGAGCAGATCCTGCAGCGCGGCCAGCAGGTCGTCGTCGCTGCCGGCGCCGGTCTCGATCAGGGCCACGCCCATGGTCGCGTGCGGTACAAAAACATTGAGCAGACCGTCCCGGCCGTCGGCGACCTCTCGCAGGAAAGACGCGCACTCCCGGGTCAGGTCGTGGACCACCTCTTGCGAACCGGTCCTGACATCGATCTCGCGCGTCGTGAAACTTGCAGCCATGCACCGATCCTCTCAGATCGGACAGCCGTATCCCGGCACCCAGGCCCCGGCTCCCGCGCCGCGCGCAACGCCCGCGCAACAATGGTCCAGCAGGCGAGACGGTGTTTGACCCTTCTTCAGGCGCGCCGCTACGTTCGGCGACATGTCTACGTCAGCCCGGCTCACCACGCGCGGTCACATCGACCTGCTGCGGGTGGCGTCCTCCGCGTGTCGCCGCGGTTGTTGATGTCGCTGCGGCGCTGATGTTCTGACGCGCTGACGTGCGGGTCCGCTGACGGCGGCGCATCGCCGGTTCCGTTCGGGCCGCCGAGCGCCGGTCGGCCGCCGGTCCGGGCGGCGATCTCTGGTTCCTGCGGGTTCCTCCGTTCCTCTTCCCCCTGTTCTCCCTGCCTTTCCCCTTGCGGGTCCGGTGCCGCGCAGGCGTGCGCCGCGTGCGTTTCCGCGTGCCGTGCCGCCGGTGGGCTGCCGCTCTTCGAGTTGGAGTGTTCATGACTGTCGATCAGGCCGCGCCACCCGGTGCCGCGCCGCCGCGCGACGAGCCGCCGGTGACGCCGGTGACGTCGACGACCGGGCCGCGTACCGGACCGGAGCTCGTCCCCGTCGTCCCGGTGTCGGCCGGTCGCCGGAGCGCGCCGCGCTGGCTGCGCCGGGCCGCGGTGCCGGTGTTCCTGCTCGCGCTGTGGCAGGTGCTGAGTGCGAGCGGGGCGCTGGAGAGCGACATCCTCGCCTCGCCGGGGACCATCGCCCGTACGGCCTGGACGCTGGTGTCCGACGGGACGCTGCCGTCGGCGATGTTCGTGTCGCTGCAACGCGTCGCCGTCGGGCTCGCAGCCGGCGTGCTCGCCGGGGTGCTGCTGGCACTGGCGTCCGGGCTGTCGCGGCTGGGTGAGGACCTGGTGGATCCCGTGGTGCAGATGCTGCGGTCCGTGCCGTGGGTGGGAGTGATCCCGCTGTTCATCATCTGGCTGGGCATCGGCGAGGCACCGAAGATCGCGCTGATCTCGCTCGGCGTCGCGTTCCATCTGTATCTGAACGTGTACGCCGGAATCCGCGGCGTGGACGCGCAGTTGGTGGAGGCCGGAACCTCGCTGGGGCTCGGGCGCTGGGGGCTGATCCGGCACGTCGTACTGCCGGGAGCGCTGCCGGGCGCCATGACGGGGCTGCGCTATTCGCTCGCCACCGCCTGGCTGGCGCTCGTGTTCGGCGAGCAGGTCAACGCCGATGACGGTCTCGGGTTCCTGATGAACCAGGCCAGGGAGTTCTTCCGTACCGACGTGATCGTGGTCTGCCTGGTGGTGTACGCGGTCCTCGGACTGCTCGCCGACTTCATCGTCCGCACTCTCGAAAGGCTGCTGCTGCAATGGCGACCGACGTTCACCGGCCAGTGAGGGAGACAGTCACGGGGTCCCCGCCGGAAGAACCGGAAGGGGAGGGCCGGGGCGCCGTGCCGGGTGAGGCGGCGGAAGGCGCTGCCGTACGGGTGCGGGGGCTCGGCCGGGCGTTCGGTGGCCGGGCCGTCATCGACGGGCTGCGGCTGGACGTGGCGCCGGGCGAGTTCGTCGCGCTGCTCGGGCGCAGTGGTTGCGGCAAGTCGACGCTGCTGCGGGTACTGGCCGGGCTGGACCGCGAGGTCGAGGGCCAGGTACTGGTACCGCGGCGCAAGGCGGTCGCTTTTCAGGCGCCGCGGCTGATGCCGTGGAAACGGGTGTGGCGCAATGTGTTGCTCGGGCTTCCGGGCAACCCTGAACGTGGCCTGGCCGAACGGGCTTTGGCCGAGGTGGGGCTCGGGCACCGGGCGGATGCCTGGCCCAAGACACTGTCCGGCGGTGAGGCTCAGCGGGCGTCGCTGGCCCGCGCCCTGGTACGCGAACCCGATCTGCTGCTGCTGGACGAGCCGTTCGGCGCACTGGACGCCCTGACGCGCATCAAGGCACAGCAGTTGGTGGCCGAACTGTGGCAGGAGCGCGGCTGCGCGGTGCTGCTCGTCACGCACGATGTCGACGAAGCGCTGCTACTGGCCGACCGCGCGCTGGTGATGGAGAACGGTGTGATCGTGTACGAGAGCGAGATCGACCTGCCCCGCCCGCGCGACATCGCCGCCCCCCGGTTCGCCGACCTGCGCGCGCGGTTGCTGGACCGCCTGGGCGTGGAGGGGGTGCACAGTGCGGTCGGTCAGTGAGAGTGCGCAGGTGACGGAGGACATGAAGCCACGGAACCGGGCCGCCCTGCTGCTGCCCGCCCTCCTGCTCCCCCTCCTCCTGACACTCACCGCGTGCGGCGGGGCGTCCCGGGCTGACGGTTCGGGGAGCGGCGGGGCCCGTGGCGGGACGGACGGCAAGGGGCCGGTGACCCTCAACGTCGGTGACCAGAAGGGCGGTTCGGAGGCCGTCCTGCGGGCGGCCGGGGAACTCAAGGACCTTCCCTACCGCATCCAGTGGTCGACCTTCACCTCCGGGCCGCCCCTGCTGGAGGCGGTCAACGCCGGTGCCGTGGACGTCGGCGGGGTCGGCAACACGCCGCCCGTCTTCGCCGCGGCGGCGCACTCGAAGTTCAAGGTGATCGCGGCGACGCACGGCTCGTCCGCGGGCGAGACGGTGCTGGTGAAGAAGGACTCACCGCTCACCCGGCCCGAACAGTTGAAGGGGAAGTCCATCGCGGTGGCGCAGGGCAGCTCCGCGCACTACCAGCTCGTGGCCTCCCTGAAGAAGGCCGGTCTGGCACCGCGGGACGTGACGCTCAACTACCTCCAGCCGGCCGACGCGCTGGCCGCGTTCAGCCGCGGCCGGGTGGACGCCTGGGCGGTCTGGGACCCGTACACCTCGCAGGCCCTCGACCAGACCGACGCGCGGATCCTGACCACCGGCGAAGGCGTCGTCAACGGTCTCAGCTTCCAGGTCGCCGCGCCCGCCGCCCTGGACGACCCGAAGAAGTCGGCGGTGCTCAAGGACTACGTCGAACGGCTGCGGCGTGCGCAGGACTGGGTCCACCGGCACCCGGACGCCTGGGCCGAGGCGTGGGCCGCGGAGACCGGCCTGCCCCGGGACGTGGCGCTGGCGGCGGTCAAACGGACGCGGGGTACGGCGGTGACGGTGGCCCTGGACCGGCCGGCCGTCGCGTCCGAGCAGCAGATCGCCGACACCTTCGCCGCGCTCAAGCTGATCCCCGGCCGCGTCGACTTCTCCTCCTTCGTCGACACCCGTTTCAACGGCAGCCTGCCGCCTTCGAGCACGGCGCCGCGCACCTACGGCCCCGACAGCGCTCCTGGCACTCATGGCTCTCACACCTCTCACAGCTCTCAAGGAAAGGCCGGCTGAACTCCGTGACCGTGCATCTTCATTGGTTCCTGCCGACCGGCGGCGACGGGCGCACCCTCGTCGACCGGCACGCGTACACCGACGGCGGCGTCCGGCGCGACCGCATCACCCCGGTCAGCGGCGTACGGGCCCCCGACATCGACTACCTGGCGCAGATCGCCAAGGCCGCCGAGCAACTGGGCTTCGAGGCGGTCCTCACCCCGACCGGCACGTGGTGCGAGGACGCCTGGCTGACCACCGCCGCGCTCACCCAGGTCACCGACCGGCTGAAGTTCCTGGTGGCGTTCCGGCCCGGGGTGATCTCGCCGGTGCTGGCGGCGCAGATGGCCGCCACGTACCAGCGGATCTCCGGCGGCCGGCTGCTGCTGAACGTGGTGACCGGCGGGGACTCCACCGAGCAGCGGCGCTTCGGTGACGCGCTGGACCACGACCGGCGCTATGCCCGTACGGACGAGTTCCTGCAGGTCGTACGGGGTGTGTGGGGCGGCGTCCCGTTCGACTTCCACGGGGAGCACTACCAGGTGGAGGGCGGCCTGACCGCGCTGCCGCCGGACCCGCTCCCGGAAATCTTCTTCGGCGGTTCGTCGGCGGCCGCCGGGCCGGTCGCCGCCCGCAACGTCGATGTGTACCTCACCTGGGGCGAGCCGCCCGAGCAGGTCAAGCAGAAGATCGACTGGATCTCGGACCTCGCCGCGCGGGAGGGCCGTACGGTGCGTTTCGGCATCCGGCTGCACACCATCTCGCGCGACTCGGCGAAGGATGCCTGGGCCACGGCGGACAAGCTGCTGGGCGATCTGGACCCGGACACCGTGGCCGCCGCGCAGCAGGCGCTGGGCAAGAGCGAGTCGGTGGGCCAGCAGCGGATGCTGGCCCTGCACGGCGGCTCCCGCGACAAGCTGGAGATCTCCCCGAACCTCTGGGCCGGCGTGGGCCTGGTGCGCGGCGGAGCGGGAACGGCGCTGGTCGGCAGCCATGCAGACGTGGCCGACCGGATCGAGGAGTACCACGCCCTCGGCATCGAGCACTTCGTACTGTCCGGCTATCCGCACCTGGAGGAGGCGTACTGGTTCGGCGAGGGGGTACGGCCCGAGCTGGCCGCCCGGGGGCTGCTGCCCGACGGCGTACCTCCCCGGTCCGGTGTTCCGGCGTCCGGTGCTCCGGCGTCCGGCGAGCGACCGGCCTCCGCCCCGGACGCGGCGCCGCTGCTGGTGGCGGGAGGCCGCTGAACGGCCGCGGGTCAGCGTGCCTGCGGGCCGGCGGAAGATTTCCGCCCCCGCCCTGGTTGGTAGAAACATGAACAACATCGGGGTGCGGGAGACCGAGGTCGTCGTGGTCGGCGCCGGTCAGGCCGGCCTGGCCGCCGCCTTCCACCTGCGGCGGGTGGGGTACGAGCCGGACCGGGACTTCGTCGTACTGGACCACGCGCCGCGACCGGGCGGCGCGTGGCAGTTCCGCTGGCCGACCCTGACGTACGGGAAGGTCCACGGGATGCACGCGCTGCCCGGTATGGAGCTGGCCGGCGCCGACCCGGACCGGCCGTCCTCGGAGGTGATCGGCGCGTACTTCGACACGTACGAGCGGGCCTTCGGGCTGCGGGTGCACCGTCCGGTGGACGTCCGCTCGGTACGCGACGGCGCGGACGGCCGGCTCCTGGTGAACACCTCGGAAGGGACGTACGCCACCCGGGCCCTGGTCAACGCGACCGGCACCTGGGACCGGCCCTTCTGGCCACGCTTCCCCGGCCAGGACGTCTTCCGCGGCCGTCAACTGCACAGCTCCGCGTACCGCGGGCCGCAGGACTTCGCGGGGCGGCGCGTGATCGTCGTCGGCGGCGGCACCTCCGCCGTCCAGCAGTTGCTGGAGATCGCCGACGTCGCCGAGGCGACCGCCTGGGTGACCCGGCGCCCACCCGTCTTCCGTACGGGCCCGTTCGACGAACAGCAGGGCCGGGCGGCCGTCGCGCGGGTCGAGGAACGGGTCCGGGCGGGCCTGCCGCCGCAGAGCGTGGTGTCCGTGACGGGACTGCCGATGACTGCCATTCGACCACACCATACCTTCCGCACCAGCCCCCTCACACCGCCCGAGGCCCTGGAACTGGCCCGCCAACAAGGCGTCCTGGTCCGCCATCCCATGTTCAACCGCATCACCGAAACCGGCGCCTGCTGGCTGGACGGCGCACGAGACGACGGCGTGACCAGAATCGACGCCGACGCCATCCTCTACGCCACCGGCTTCCGCCCCGCCCTGGGCCACCTGGCCCCGCTCCAGCTGCGCGAGTCAGGAGGCGGCATCCGCCTGGACGGCACCCGCGCCGTCCGGGACCCCCGTGTCCACCTCGTCGGCTACGGCCCGTCCGCCAGCACCATCGGCGCCAACCGCGCCGGGCGCGCAGCGGTACACGACATCCGACAGCTCCTGCAACCGAGCCTCCGCACTGTCGCATGAATGCTCGCATGCACGCGCCCGGCAACTACACCAGCAACCGTTGCACCAGCCGAGGGCATCGCAACACAGCCGCAGCCTCACAAGGCACCCAGCGGATCGACACGCCACCCCGCCTGCCTCCGCATCGCGCAAGCTCGATCTTTCAGCGCAAGACATCGGCCACTTTCCGCGCCATGCAGGGAATCGCCAACAGAAAGAATGGACGCATAAGACGGTGTCCTATGTGGTGAGGCGGAGTAGGACGTCAGCATGAGGCAGGAGACGTGGAATTGGATCGTTCCGGAGGGGCTGTGGGAGATCCCGAAGCCGTTGCTCCCGCCGTCGAGGGTGCGGCCGCAGGGCGGCGGGACGCCGGACACGCCTGATGAGACGCTGTTCGCCGCGATCATCTATGTGCTGGTCAGCGGATGCGCCTGGCGGCAGTTGCCGTGCTCGACACCTCCTCAGCCCCCTACGAACGCCACCCCTCCAACTACCTGGCCTTCCTCGGCCTCGCAGCCCCCTGTGCTGCTACCAGCAACTGCTCCGCCTCACCACATAGGACAAGGTCATATTTTGCCGAGCCTCGCCCGCTGTTGGCACCCGGCACGGGCGATTCCATGCGATCTCCGTACACCTGCACGGGCCTGGTGACGGGGCGATGGCGCCTTCCGGTGATGGGGGGACGGGGGCTCCCGCACCACCCGCCCCAACTACCCTCAGTTGACTGGAGTCGCTACAGGAGCGTGCGGTGGACAACGAGATTCAACTGATCAGTGACGACGACGGGCTCGCGGTCATCGGGGAGCCGGAGGACGTCGAGCACTTCCTCGCCTCGGAGGGGCTGTTGTCGTTGTCGGAACACCTCGTGGGGCCACGACTCGGGCCCCTCCTCCGGCTCGGGGCGGTAGTCGCACAGGCAGGCTCCGAGAGTGCCGCGCACCACTCGGGTCGCTGGGTGAAACTGACCAAGGAGTCCGCGCAACTGTGCAAGAAGTACGGGCTGATGGAGAGCAGGGTCCCAGGCGTCAGCCATGCGATGGTGGGGAAGCGGGGCTCGATCCAGTCATGGCTCCAGATCACGACGGAGCCCCGCCCGCTCCTGGGCGGCCCTGCCCTTCTTTCCTCCGCTGCGGGGATCATGGCGCAGCTCGCGCTGCAGCATGAGATGAGCCAGATCAAGCGCCACCTCGCCGCGATCGGCAAGAAGGTGGACGACGTGCTTCGCGCCCAGAAGGACTTCGAGTGGGGGAGGGTGTACGGAGCGGCCCTCGACATCGATTCCGCCCTGACCGTTCTGGAAGTGCAGGGCCGGGTCGACGACGATACGTGGTCGACCGTACAGGGCAGGACCCACACGATCACCGATGCCCTGGGGTGGTCACTGCGTCGTCTCGGCACCCTCGCGGCGAAGATGGCGGACACCACCAAGATCGGTGATCTGGCCAGGACGGCCAAGGAAGTCGAGTCCGAGTTCCAGGAAGCACTCATCGTTCTGGCGCGTTGCTCCGAACTGCAGGCGGCGCTCGACAAACTGCGGCTGGCACGGGTGCTGGACACGTCTCCGGACGAGTTGGAAGGGCGACGGCACGCACTGGCTGTCGACCGGCGGAGGCGGCGGGAACGCATCTCGGAGGAGATTGAGCACCTGGTGGCTTGCATGGCTGCGGCCGCGGGCACGACTCGGTCGCATGTGCTGCTGCACTTGTCCGCGCACCGGGCTGTGGTGGGCTCGATCAACCGCATCGCGATCGCAGGCGATGAGTTCCAGAAGCTGCTCGGAGTGGAAGCCGGTCGGCCTTCATGGGAGGCGACACGGTGGTGGGACGCGGCCCGTGACGTGGAGCTTTTGAAGAACGCAGCCGCGGAGGCAGGCCGCAAGGCTGCTGCGGGTGTGCTGGTCGCGGGGGCGGTGGCGCTCGTGGCGAGCCGCGCTGCACTTGCCGACGAAGAGAGCGGCGACGCGGACTGAGCGAGCACCGGCCGCCGGAACAGTCGCCTCGGCGCACCTTCGCGACGGAGGCGGCCATGATGTTTGAGCCGCACCGCGCCGGGAAGCGGCTGCCCGGAACAGGGCTGCCCAGACATCCTTCACGCCGTCCGCTCGAAGGCCGGGCCGCCTGCTTCGTCCGGGTCCGGCGCGGTTGCGGTCGGAGGGCATGGATCGGTGGGACCGCTTCATGACTGGCGATGTCGGCCCGCAACCGCCCGAGCGGTACATCAGTCGGCCTGCTCCCGCCCGGCTGATGGCGGCCAGCTCTCACCCCGGCCCCTGCCCGAGGCCCCGGATGCTGTGCGTGCATGATCCTCAGTTCACCAGTCAGGCCGGTCGGCGTGCTCCGCCCCGACGGGCCGTACCGGGCCCTGGGCCGGCGTCCCGACCACGCTGTGCCGGCTCGCGGCTACGAGACGATCGGCCGCCGCCATCGCCTCCAGCGGCGGACGCTGGACAGGCTCGTCACCCACGATCACTGACGGCATCCGGCGGCGCCCCTGCCCCACCCTTTCCTGCCCTTTCCTTTCCGGACCTGCCCTTTCCTGTCCTTTACTTTCCTGTTCTGCCCTTTCCTGTCCCACCGTCGGCCGGTCTGCGGAGGACGACGTGGTCCGGCGCCTCGCCGCCCCCGAATTCCAATGAATTCGTCGGCTCGTCCGCTCAGTCACCCTCGCCCCGATTCCCCTTCCCCTTCCCGATCCCCTTCACGATCCATCCGCCTAAAGACTGCCCCGTAAGCGCTGGTCCCGAATGAGATGGTCTTGCCGTGTTGGTGCGATCACGGCGTCGGAGCCCTGTGACCCTCTCCACCGAAGATCGACAACAGCGACGGCTCGGCATACCCGGAAGGTAGGTAGTAGGCTCTGTGACTTGTCGAGACCCCGGGGAGGGTTCTTGATCGACTATCGGAACGAGCAGTACGAGCACTGGCCGCACTACGAAGACATCACCGACGAGTACTACAGGTCCGGCCGGTTCTTCTACGGCGAGGACAGGGGCGGGCGACTGCAGATAGGACGGGTTGTCGCCTTCTACCGGGCGTTCAGTGGAGTCATCACCCCTGCTATCGAGCCGGTCGTACGGTTTTTCGATCAGGAGGGGGAAGAAGGTCTGCCCGAGTATGTATCTCTGGGAACCCGGACTGAGAGATATTGGATGGGCCAGACGGTTCAGGACGTGGAAAAGGCATGGCGGGAAGCCTCGTCCGCTGGATCTTGGCCGCAGCCGCACGGCCGGCAATGGATGCACAGCGCTGCTCCGTTTTACGTCGACCCGGCGCACTACCTGCTGTACTACGCAGCCCTGGGTGACGAGGGGGAGACCTACCTCGGCCGGGTCGTGGGATGGGATCCTCCCAAGTTCGCCGACGAACTCCCGACGCCGATAGTCCGCCTCTATCGACCGGATGGCGATCTTGACGGGGAAGGCAAGTACGTGGGACTGGACCTGCCGGACAACTACTGGATGACGGGGACCCTCGAATCGGCCCGGAAAGACCTCGCAGAGGAAATCACCCGGAGATCAGCGGGACCGGACCTTCCTGACGACCCTTGGACGCGTGGCGCTGAGGAATGACCTCGGCGTCGACACCCGGCTCGTCGTGGCCGTCGGCCGGCCACTGCCCGGCAACCGCAACGACCGCAGGGCAGGGGAACTGCCCGGCGCCAAGGCACCGTCGGCAAGGCTACGGTCATCGCGGACGGCGGTCACCGGGTACCCGGCCTTGCCCCCGCACCGCCGTGATCCGGGCCAGATCAATCTCCCTGCTCGGAAAGAGGAACACAACGCCTCCCACCGCGTGGTCCGGGCCCGCGTCGAGCATGTTTTCGCACGGCTGAAGACCTGGCAGCCCCTCCGCGTCTGCCGACTCAAAGGCGACGGCGTCCATTCCTTCTTCGTACGCCTTCCAACCGCCTCGCCGGTGCAACGGACGGCGGGCCACGCGGCTCGCGGGCCGATTCGTGCTCACACCTGCACGTGGGTGAGAAAGGTGTCGCGGCCGGGGCAGGTGGTCCGGGGCGGGTAGAGCGCGTGGAGAGGGGCGTACACCGGTGGTTCGAGACGGAGAATGTGCGTCTTGCCGCCCGCGGCGGGGCCCGGTGCCGTGGTGACGAAGGCGATGTGGCGGGTGCCGATGACGGCGGTGACCGGGGGTGTGCCCTGCCGGTCGGTGCGTTCGGTACGGGGTTCGAAGCCGGCCTGGCGGCAGTGGCCGATGAGGAGGTCGGTGTAGTCGGAGCGGCCGGGGCCCCCAGACCATAAGGGGCTCGTCGGCGAGTTCGGGGAGGGTCACGGTGGTACGAGCGGCGAGGTGGCAGTCGGAGGCGACGGCGATGTGCAGGCGCTGGTGGCCCAGGGTGGTGCGGGTCAGGCCGTGGGCTGGCGTGATGAAGTGCTCCAGTGCCTCGCCCTGCCGGCCCTCCAGATAGAGCGCGCGCATCAGGAGGGCCCGCGGTCGCTCCCTGAGCGGGAAGGCGGCCATGTGCTTCTGCAACTCCAGCGCGTCCAGTTCGCGCGCGAGGCGGCCCTCCCGCACCTTGAGCCGGTGGTCGCCGAGCCGCACCCGCTGCGCGTCGAAGTAAGCGCTCCGGAGGCCCTCCAGGGGCTCGCCGTCGTCGACGATCTCCGCGCGGACCGTGTACCCGCCGTCCCTGGACTTCAGATCCAGCTCGGGAAGCGCCTTACGGATCTTGTACATATACGTCCGCAATGCCATCACCGCGCTCGGGTTCGGGTCGTCCCAGCCCATGCCGATCAACTGGTTGTTGTTCAGCCGGATGCCGTTGTTGAGCAACAACACCGCCAGCACCGCCCGCTGCTGGCGCGGCCCCAGCCCGATCTCCTCTTCGTCGCGCCAGGCACGTACCGGGCCCATCAGTGAGAATCACAAACTCATACCGCAGCACAACGCCCGCGCGCATGCCCGGCTTCCCCGTACGTGTCGCGGTCACCGAGAGCGCTCGGCGGGGGCCCGTTCACGGCGAGGGCGAGATCACGACGGCAGGGAGGTCGAAGCGTTTGGTGCCGGTGCCGTGGTGGCGGACGTGGTGGGCCCTCCGGCGGGTGCGGAAGTCGTCGCTGCGGGTGGACGGCTCACCGACGAGGTCGTGCAGCTCCTTGTCGTGGCGAGCGCGTCCGGTTTCCGTACGCAGGATGGCCACAGCGGTGTCGGCAGCCTGTTCCCCTCCCGCCGTCCGTCGCCGCGCGATCAGCCGACGCCTGGCTCGGTACGTGTGACGGTGACAGCGGCCGGCCCCAGCCGGGCTGGACAACACGACAGCGGGTGGCCACAGGCTTACCTGTGACCACCCGCCGAGAACGCTCAGCCCTTACGAGGACACCACCGGTGAGTGCCGACCCAGGGATGCGTACCCCCGTCGGCCGACGCTCCCCTCGAAGCCCTGCACCGTCAGTCGGCGGCCAGCCGTTGCAGTTCGACCATCATCCGGTCCAGCGTCGCGACGTAGGCATGGAACTTCTGCTTGACTTGCAGTTCTTCGTCCGTTGTGGTGCTCACCGAAGCGAATGCGCTCAGGAGGTTCTTGACCGCGCGGGCGTGCTCGTCCAGATCCGGGATGTCCGAAGCGCTCAGGTCGCCGCTGTCGACCTGGCCCGCATAGCCCGCGATCTGATAGTCGATGTCGAGCAGGTCGGAACCCAGATCCTGCAGCTTTCCGGGTTTCGGGCGGTCAGGGTAGGGCATGGCGCGAAATGTTCGGTAGGCATGCCGGAAGTCGGAGCTGCCCGTCAGTCCCACCATGTCACGATCTTCCCGTCGTCGGTGTAAATGCCTTCACCACTCCACAGGTCACCCTTGATCTTCCAGCCCTTCTTGCCGTGCCCCACCTCGACGCGAATGCGATCCTTGGCCGGTGTCTTGTCCCAGAGGGCCTTGGCCTCCTTCGTGTATTCGGCGAAGGTTCGCCCCTTCCCGTGCTTGCCGATGTGGTACCTGGCGCTCTCTTCAACGCTACTGCTTCGCCCCTTGTCCCACTCCTCCATCGCCTTGAGGTCATCGTCGCACCAGTTGTTGTCGTTGTGGACGAGGACAGGCTGGCCGCCGGCGACCACGTAGTAGGTGTGCAGATCGGCGACTGTCAGGTTGTGGACCCGCTGGCCGGGCACAGTCCACGTCTTGATGGCGTTGACCGGCACCGGCGCCCTGGAGCTGCTGAGCAGCTTCATTCCGGGCTTCAGCTCTGCGGCGTCGAGCCATGCGCCGTTGCCGCCGGTCTCCCAGAAGCGGTGCTTGTCGGTGGCGACGACGGTGCCGCCGGACCGCGCGCCGGAACGGGGGACGGTGATGCTGACGAGGTTCTTCTCACCGCTGCCGGTAATGGTGTCCTGGACGGCCTTCGCCTCGGTGCGGCCGGTCTGCGGGTCTGTCGCGATCACCCGGTCGCCGATGCGGACGTCTTCAATCGGCTTGGTTTGGTGACCGGCCATCAGGACGCGGGTGCCCGGGACGAAGCTGTTGGGCCGGCATCTCTTCTTGAGCCCCTTCAGCGCCTTCACCTTGAGAGCGCTCATCGCGAGGTCGGGAAGGCACTTGGCGGACTTCGTCTGGAGGCAGTGCTCGATTTCGTCGGCACCTATGTACCAGGCGATCAAACGGTCCAGATAGGTGGTCGTGATGCAGCCCATGCCACCGGCCCCGTCACCACCGCAGACCAGGACCGTCTCGCCCGGCTTCAGATCACCGTCCCCCAAGGCTTCGCGGCGCCATGTGAACAGCCGCTTTTCCAGGGAAGCGCGAAGCTCCTTGTCCGAGATCGGCTTACTGGGCTTGAGCGCCTCTTCCCGTATCTGGGCCTTGAGCTCCTCAACCAGCTTGTCAGCCGCGATTTTCAACGCCTCGGTGGACGCCTTGGCAGCCGCGAGAGCGTCCTGGTCGGCGGCCGCGGCGGAGTTGCGCGCCTGATAGGCGGAGGTGTGCGCCTGCGACGAGTAGTGCGAGGCGCGAACCGCGGAATGCTGGGCCTGCTGTGCGGACTGCTCCGCGGCTCGTGCGTCCTTTTGTGCGGCCGCGGCGGCGTTGCGGGCCGTCTTGGCGGACGCGGCGGCTCGCTTGGACGATTCCTCCGCTTGGTCAGCAGACTTGTCGGCCTGCTGGGCGTACATGGCCGCGTCGTCGGAGGACTTCTTCGCCGCGTTTTTCCACTTGACGGCCTCGTCGGCCTCATTGCGGGCATGCGCGGCCACCCGCTGAGCCTCGGCCGCGTCCTTGTGCGCGAGGGCTGCCGACCGGTCGGCAGCCGCCAGCAGCGTGTCGATCTCGGCGATGTGAGCGGCTGCGTTGGCATCGCGCTGCTGCGCCTTGTACAGACCGACCTGCAGGAAGGACCGCAGTCCCGCGACAGGTCCCGACAATGACGCCTGGGCTGCCGACTTGACCTCGGGGCCGCCGTTGGCCATGGCCTGCGCGGCAGCGACGCGGTCGTCTGCTTCGCGGGCCTTGTACTGCCCGGTCACCAGGAACTGGTGCAGGTCGTCCGCAGTACCGTCAAGGGCCTTGTTGGCCGCGGCCTTCACGCCGGGGCCGCCCGTGGTCATGATCTGCGAGACCGTGATCCGGTCGTCGTGTTCCTTGCCCGGGTAGGCCCGGGTACGCAGGAACTCCCGCACCTGGTCGATCGGCTTGTCCACCACGGCCACGGCAGCCTGCCGCTGCTCGGGCTTCTCGGCAGTGGCCGCGATGTGCGCCACGCTGGCGCGGTCGTCCTGCTCCAGGGCGACCGTCAGCCCGGCGCGTACGAACTCGGACACATCCGCGTCGGTGCCCTCCAGCGCCATCTCGGCATTGCTGCGGACCCAGGTCCCACCGGAGTTGAGGAGGTTGACCGCGAGGTGCCGCCCCTTGGCCGCGGCCACCTTCGGGTCGGTGGCGGCTTCGGCCTCCTTGCGCAGCTCTTGCGTCTCGGCATTGAGCTGGTGGATCCGCCCGGCCTCCCATTCGGCAGCGGCGACCTGGGCGTCATGGGCCTTCTTGGCCTCTTCGGCCGCGAGGATGTTCTCATCCTCTTGTTCGGCCAGCCGCTCGGCGTCGGCCTTGCGCGCCAGCGCGGCCACGCTTTTAGCCTGCTTGGCGGCAGTCTGCGCGTTGTTGGCCGCCGTCGTCGCGGCGTCGGCTGCTTCCTTGGACTGCTTGGCCGCGTTCGCCGCTTTGCCGGCCTCGTCCGCGGCTTTCTCCGCTGCCTTGGCCGCGGCCTCGGCATGCTGCGCGGCGTCGTTGGCGGCGTCCCGTGACTGCCGTGCGGCCTTCGCGGCGTCACGAGCGTTGGCCTCTGCGGCGTTGGCCGCACGCGTGGCCTTGTCGGCCAGCCGCTTGGCCCTGGCCGCCGCGGCCCTTGCCTCCTCGGCCTTGCCGCCGGCCTGGCCGGCCCACTGGCCTGCCTCGGCCGCTGCCGCAGCGGCCGCAGCGGCATTGACGCCCGACCGGGCCGCGGCCCCCGCCGCAATCGCGGCGTTCTCTGCCGCTTCGCCGGCATGATCTGCGGCAACGGCTGCCTTCTTGGCTCCCGCCGCTGCTTCTCGGGAGACCTCTGCGGCTTTACGGGCCTCCTTCGCGCGGTTGGCATCGCCGGCGGCCGCCGCAGCGGCCGACCTGGCCGAAGCCGCTGCGTTGCCGGCCCGGCTGGCGGCATAGGCCGCCTGGGCCGCAGCGCTGGAAGCCACCCGTGCTGCCCGGTTGGCGCCCGCGGCCGCGGACACCGCCGTACGAGCCGACTGCGCCGCCCGGTCGGCCGCGGCGGCCGCTCTACGGGCAGCAGCGGCGGCCTCCTGCGCCGAGGACTTGGCCTCCTTGGCCTGACGGGCTGCTTCTTCCGCTGCCGCCTTGGCCCGGGCCGTGGCCTTCTCGGCCTTGGCCGCTTCCTCCTTGGCCTTCTCGGTCAGCTGCTTGGCCCGCTTCTGGGCCTTGTCGGCAAGCTGTGCCAGCTGGGCTACGGACAGCTTCTCCTGGTCCCGTGCGGCAGCGACCTGCCATCCGTCGTCCAGGAACTCCTGGACGTCCTCGGCGGAGCCGTCCAGGGCCTGTTGAGCGAGCTTCTGCACGTTCGGGCCGCCCGCCACCATCAGCTGGGAGACCTGGACACGGTTGTCGTCCTCGGCCGGCTTGAGCTGCCCCTGGTTGATGAACTTGCGCCAGTCGTCGGGGGTGCCGTCCAGCGACTTGCCCGCCGCCTCCTGCACGCCCGGGCCGCCGGCGGCCATGATCTGCGAGACGCGGACGCGCAGATCATCGTCGTACGGCTTGACGAGTCCGTCGTCCAGGAAGTCCTGGAGCTCCTTGACCCCGCCGTCCAGTGCGGTGTTGGCGGCTTCGCTCACTCCCGGGCCGCCGATGACCATGACCTGTGCGACCTGGACGCGCAGGTCCTGTTCCTCTAGGGCCGGGAGATCCTTGGTCATGAAGGTACGGATGTCTTCGTCCGAGCCCTGCAATGCCGTTTCGGCGGCCTGGCGCACGCCGGGGCCGCCGACTCTCCATGCCTCCAGGACGTCCGACCGACTGTACACCGGTGTGTCCTCGGCTGCGGCCGACGGTGCGTCCACTCCGGCGGCCAGGGTCAGGCCCATCACCGCGGCCACGACACCACGCCATCTGGGCGCGCGTCTGTATCTGCTTGCCAATGTCTTCTCCTTTAACCCATTGAGAGGGCTGAGGTGCCTTCAGGACCCGACAGGCCGGCCAAGAATTCCTGCCTGCCGGAGAATGTGCCGAGGAATCACTTGGCGGCGCAGTAGCCCTGCCGCCACTTGAGGAACTCGTCCGGACGGTTGGTGATCATTCCGTCGATCCCCCACGACGTGGCCGACTTCCAGTCGCTTTCACGGTCGACCGTCCAGACGAACGTCCCGACACCGGCCGCCCTGAGCTGCTTCACTACGCCCGGCCGGGCCGAGAGCCCCTTGAAGCTCACTGCGTAGGCGCTGAGATTGAATGCGCGGGCGGTCGCCACGGGGTCCGCGTCGAGCTTGGAGCGCAGTAGCGCGACCTTGAATGTGTGGGGAGAGGCGGCTGTGTGGCGCACGATACCCTCGTCGAACGACTGCACCATGGTGCGCTCGGCCATGCCGGCTTCGACGACGAGCCCGAGTGCCCGGTCAAGGTCGGCCGATGGCTGGGGCCCCTTGAATTCCAGGAGGAGCCGCGCGGACCTGACCTTGGGCGAGGCCAGTACCTGTTCGAGCGTGGGAACGCGTCCGCCGCCCTTCACAGTCAGCTTGGCGATTTCCTCAGCCGTGAGCTGATCGACGCGTCCTTTGCCGTCGGTCGTCCTCTCCACGGTGTCGTCGTGCATGATGACGGGCTGGCCGTCCTTGGTGAACTGCACATCCGTTTCCACCCAGTCCGCGCCGTGATCGACCGCCGCCTCCAGGGACGCGACGGTGTTCTCCGGCGCGAGCTGGGGAGCGCCGCGGTGCCCGACCGTTTGTGTCGGAGAGCAGTGGGCAGTGGGGCCTTCCCCCGAGATGCGGATGTCGTCGACGGTGCCGGCTGCGTTCTCCTGCCAGGAGCTCTTGTAGAAGAGCCGGCCGATCTGCAGGCCACCCTTGGCCTGCCACGGAGACGTGAAATCGACCGATTCCTGCAGCTCACCGTTCACGAATAGCTGGATCTTCTTGGCTGTTGCGTCGTACACACCGGTCACATTCGTCCACACACCCGCACGGGCCGTGTTCTTGCTCATGGCGCGGACGATTTTCGTGTCGTCGGTATCGGCGGTGTGACGGTTGAAGACCCACTTGTCATAGGTCTTGGAGTAGTAGATCTGGAAACCGCTGGCGTGGTCACCGGCCTGCGACAAAAACGTGTAATTGCTGTCCTTGTTGTCCAGCTTGACCCATGCCGACACCGAGAACGACTTCGCCGTGTCCACCACCGGACCGGCCGTCGCCGCAAACCCCGACGCCCCGTCCAGATGCAGCGCCGTACCGGCCTTGCCCGCAACCCCCAGCTCAGCACCGGCCCCGACCACCGAGGCCACCGCACCCGCACCCTTGCCGCCGCCGGCACGCACCGCCCCCCGACCCTCATCCAGGCCAAAAGACGCCAACTCCTGCGCCCCCGCAGGCACCTCACCGCGCGCCATGGCCGCCACATCACCCTCGGCCACCGGCGACTGCAGCGTGCGCACCTCATCAATCAGACCGTGCGCATACTCCTGCCACGCCCCCTTGTAAAAGAGCCGGCCCAACTGCAGACCACCCGCGGCCCGCCACGGCGACGCGAACTTCACCGACTCCTGCAACGTGCCGTCCACAAACAACGACAACGTCTGCTCGGCCGCATCATACGAACCCGCCAGATGCGTCCACTCACCCGCCTTCGCCACATCCTTGCTCATCGCACGGACAATCTTCGTGTCATCCGCATCAGAAGCATGACGGTTGAAGACCCACTTGTCATAAGCCTTCGAGTAATACACCTGAAAACCACTGGCACGGTCACCGGCCTGCGACAAGAACGTATAATTCCTATCCTTGTCCTCCAGCCTGACCCACGCCGACACCGAAAACGACTTCGTCGTATCCACCACCGGACCGGCCGTCGCCGCAAACCCCGACGACCCGTTCAGACGCAACGCGGAACCGGACTTCCCCACGGCACCCAACTCGGCACCGCCGCCCAACTCCGCGACGAACTCCCCCGGAACACCCCCCGACACACGCCCCGAACCAACACCCTCATCCAAAGAAAAGGAAGCGAGCTCCTTGAGGTAGGTGGGCATTTCGCCGCGGGACATGGCCGCCACCTCGGTCTCGGCCACCGGTGACTGCACCACGCGCACCTCATCGATCAGACCGTGCGCGTTCTCCTGCCAGGCTCCCTTGTAAAAGAGCCGACCCAACTGCAACCCGCCCTTGGCCCGCCACGGCGTCGTGAACTTCACCGACTCTTGGAGCTTGCCGTTCACAAACAACGACAGCGTCTGGGTGCCCACATCGTACGAACCCGTCAGGTGCGTCCACTCACCCGCCTTCGCCACGTCCTTGCTCATCGCACGGACGATCTTCGTGTCGTCCGCGTCAGAGGCGTGACGGTTGAAGAGCCACTTGTCGTAGTGCTGCGAGTAGTAGATCTGGAAACCACTGGCACGGTCACCGGCCTGCGACAAGAACGTGTAGTTTCTGTCTTTGTTGTCCAGCTTGACCCACGCCGACACCGAAAACGACTTCGTCGTATCCACCACCGGACCGGCCGTCGCCGCAAACCCCGACGACCCGTTCAGACGCAACGCGGAACCGGACTTCCCCACGGCACCCAACTCGGCACCGCCGCCCAACTCCGCGACGAACTCCCTGGAAGCGCCTCCCGACACACGCCGCGAACCAGCTCTCTCATCCAGGCTGAACCGGTCCTTGCGGCTGGAGACACCTGCGTCGAGCCATTCGGTGATGTTGTCGGTCCGAGCCGCGGTCGCGGTCTTGCCCTCGCCGGGCTGCCCCAGGCAGCCTGCTTGGCCGGCACGGCTCTGCACTGCTGTGATGCGACCGCCGCCATCGACGACCGGCCCACCGGCGTCACCCTTGCACATGCGGCCGCCGGTCAGCTCCACCTCGGTGTCAGTGGCCTTGGCCTGCGTCGTCTTGCTCGCGTGGGGGTTACGGGGCACCCAGGTGGTGTCGGAGCGGCCGTACCCAGCGGCCTCCAGTGCGGCCCCGTCAGCGGGAGCACTGCTGGTGAGCGTGGCGGGGGTGATGCCGGTGACCGGGGTGGCCAATCGGGCCAGCACGACATCGCGGTCGTTCCGCGGCACCAGGTAGTTGACCTTCACCGGAGCCTTTCCGGCGAAGGTCGCCGTGACGCTGTCCATCGGCGCCCCTTCGCCGAGGGGCGACTTCGCGGCGGGTCCACCGATACAGCTGGCTGCTGTGAGTATCCAACTGCTGTCGACCAGGGCCGCGCTGCAGCTCCGACCGTCCTTGTGGCCCGGCTGGTTCACCGTGACGCGGGCCAGCCACGGGCGTGTGGAATCACCGGACAGGGCCGGTCCGGGCTTCCCCTGGCCGACGTTGAGTTCCAGCAGAGTGGCGGAAAGTTTGGGATCGAGTCCCTCACCGACGGACTTCCACTTGCCGGGTTCCAGGTCGACTTTTTCGACCTTCGAGGCATTGGTTCGGGGGTCTTCGGTGCGGACAGTCGCCACGACATCGCCGTCATCGGACTTGGCGAGGTAGGCCCGCTCGATCTCCATGGACAGATAGCCCGTGGCTCCGGAGACGGCAAAGCACACGTCCCCGCTGGTGCGGCTGTTGATACGCACCAGACTGCCGTCACTTTTGCAGTCGGCCAGCGTGATATTGCCGTCACCCGATACCAGCTTCAGGCCCTTCTCGGCCAGCAGCTTGTCCCGGTCAGGGTAGGCGAAATCCTCCACGAGCGAAGCCGAGCCATCCGCAGGCGCTGCCTGCGCCATTGCGGCCATCGGCCCGCCGATCCAGACAGACATCGCAACCGACGCTGCCAGCGTCACGGTTACCGGCCGGCCAAAGGTGTCACGCCATTTCATACACGAACTCCCAACGGTCAGACATGCCCGCACCACAATGGTTTCGAGCATGCTGAGGCTGGGCGCACGTCACGGCGCACTTGTGCCGATCCCCCCTGCCACGGCCCCCAATGCCATCGGCGCGCACCGAACATATATTCCATTTGGCAATGGAGTGTCAAGTCTGCCTAAAGGCCACCCCAAGTCGATCTTCGGGTCGGCGCGGGCTCGGCCTTCCACCGAGGTGCTCCGTCCGGCGGGGTGGGGTTCGCGCGGGCGGTCGCCGCGGGACATCGCTCGATGAGCAACGTCCGCCCACGGTGGTCGTCGTCATGAGCGTCGGCGGAACATGTCCAACTTGGTCATACGAAGGGCCCCTTACCTACGCCGCGACTGCCGGGACACTCAACTCGCTCATGGAGGAGGGAAATACGTCATCGGCTCAGGTGAACTCGCTGCCGACAACGACGGCATCATGCAGGTCGACAACTCCACAAAGAAGGCGGAGAATTGGGCTGGCCCGGAGCGTTTTTCGGGCGGCTGGAGTCCGCACGAGCGCCACTCCACCGAGCACCCCCTCACTCAAAGAGGGTGAAAGCAGTACCTGGCACAGGCAGTGGACTATCAGTCAGCTAAGACGGTGTCCTACATGGTGAGGTTGAGGAGCCGTTTGTAGCAGCAGAGGGCGGCGGCGAGGCCGAGGAAGGCCAGGTAGTTGCGTGCATGGCGTTCATAGCGTGGGTTGAGCCGGCGGTAGCCGGTCAGCCACGACATCGTCCTCTCGATCACCCACCTGCGACGCCCCAGGCGTTCGCTGGAGTCGATGCCTTTGCGGGCGATGCGGACACCGATGCGCTGGCCCCGGAGCCATCGCCGCAGGTGGGGGATGTCGTATGCCGTGTCCGCGTGCAGACGCCGGGGCTTGGACTGGTCTGCGTGGGGTTCGTGTCCCATGGGGAAAGGGGACAGCATCGGCTTCAGCGCGAGGCTGTCGAGGGTGCCGGCCGCGGAGATTCCGACCCGTAGGGGCAGTCCCGCCGCATCGGACAGGACGTGCATCCTGGAACCGGGCTTACCCCGGTCCACGGGTGACGGACCTGCAAGTTCGCCCCCTTTTTGGCGCGGACGCAGGCGGAGTCGAGGACCGCCCTGGACAGGTCCACCAGGCCCCGCGCGTCCAGGAGCTGGAGGACCTTGTGGTGCAGCCGGCCCCAGAGACCGGCCCGGGACCAGATGACGAAGCGGCGGTGCACGGTCGACTTCGATGCACCGAAGCACGGTGGCAGTGCCCGCCAGGCACACCCGCTGACCAGCACATAGACGATCGCCGCGAAGACCGCCTCATCATCGATGTTCGCCACTCCACCACCCTGCGGCCGCACTCTCGCGGCAGGCAGCAACGGCTCCGCGATCTCCCACAACCCGTCCGGAACAATCCAGTCCCAACGCCCACTCCCCATAAAGGCGAAATACCCCAACTCGCCATGTAGGACACCGTCTTAGTTGTTGTGTGACTTCCGCTGCTGGAGCGTCAGTTCCTCATCGGGGCCCGAAGCTGGAGCCGTTGCTGCTCTGCGATGAGGAGCGGGCGGTGTTGGAGCGGTGGACGCGCCGTGCGACATCAGCCCAGGCGGTGGCCCTGCGGGCTCGGATTGTTCTGGCGTGCGCGGGTGAGGATGTGCCGCCGCTTGTCGGGGTGGCCCGGGACCTGCCGATGACCGAGGCCATGCGGCAGGCGCGCGAACGCGGCGTACTGGAACGGCTGCCGCCGTTCGACCGCCTCACCGAGACCGGCGCGGTCTGGTCCGACGGCCGCACCGTCGAGGCGGACACCGTCCTGTACGCCACCGGGTTCCGCGCCGCCGTCGACCACCTGGCGCCCCTCCGGCTGCGCGAGCCCGGCGGCGGCATCCGCCTGGACGGAACCCGCGCCGTCCGGGACCCCCGGGTCCACCTCGTCGGCTACGGCCCCTCCGCCAGCACCATCGGCGCCAACCGCGCCGGCCGCACCGCCGTACGCGACATCCGGCAGCTCCTCCGGACGGACCTCAGCACCGCCGCATGAATGCGCCCCCTGGCGGGGCCTTCTGCTGCTATTGCCAAGGACAGCAGGCGAACCTCGGGGAGCTCACGCCAAAGAGTCCGCCTCGGCATGGTTCTCGGCGATCATCCCTCGGAAGAATTCCGAGAAGGTTCGGTACCTTTCGATTTCTCCACCTGCGAGCCAGATGACCGGGGCCGGCCGCACGAGTTCTGTCGCCCACGGCATGACGAGTATGTCGATGTCGGTCCGTGACGCACCCATGGGAATCAGACGGGCTGAGCCACTTTCTCGCTCGACAATCCCTTCCTCCTCGGCCACACGCACGAGTTCCTGGGCCTGGGCATAGGCGGCACTGCCGAAGTCCGCCGTCCCGAACAGGTCGATGTCCTGCAGGACGGCCGGCCAGCCGTCCGCATGCAGCAGGAACTCGGCATACTCAGGGTCCACGGGGCAACGTGTCTCCGCGGTGATCTCCGCGATCCGTTCCGGCGCGGCCGGAGGCTTACGTGACTCATGACGCCACAGCCCCTCTCGGTCACTGGCCATCACCCTACGCTTGGCCGTTTCCATCTCCGCAAAAAGCGCCGACCAGTCAGACACCGCCACCCCTGTTGTCCACAGCACGATCCTCCCGGAACTGCCCCTGGGCAGAAAGACTACTGTTCACCCGCTTCGTCATGTCGATCCAGGTCGGTGGCTTTCCATGGCCCAGCCACATCGCAACCGATGCATGCCCGGCAACACCGGATTAGGGAGTTCCGGCCGGTGGGCGGGCCCGGCGCTGAAAAGGCGCGGGGCCCCGTAACCACTTCCCTCCGCCGGCACCATCGGCGCCAACCACACCGGACGTTCCGCCGTACGCGAGATCCGGCAGCTCCAGCAGCCGGACCACAGCCGGCGCGTCTCAGCGCCGGGCCAACGCCAGCACACTCAGGCCGAACATCAGGACCCCCAGCGGGACATGGACCGACGGGACGTGCGCGATGCCGAGTACGACCTGGGACGAGGCGAGTACGAGGAAGCCTGACGCGTGCCAGATCGGCCGGGCCGGTCCGCCGCCCGGCTTCCAGGCCAGCACCGCCGCGAGGACGCAGAAGATCGACGCCCCGTACATCACACGGGCTCCGGCACTGTGCAGCGTCGCTCCGAAGGGCGAGGTCAGCAACAGCCCGGCGGAGGCTGCCTGAAGGAAGAGGGTCAGGGTCTGGAGGGCCATCGCGATCTGGAGGAACGAGGAGCGGCGCGGTGTGTTCGCCGTAGCCGTATCCGTTGTCGTTGTCGCCGTCGTCGTCGCCTTTGTGGTCATGTCACAGTCCTCTTTTCCCGTCCGTCCCTGGGCGGCAGGGCCGATAAGGTCTCACCAGCCCGACGACGTGGGCCTGCGAAAGGTAAGGCGAGGGGGCGGCCGGGAGCATGGGGAGTGTCGGTACGGCCGGAACCGGCGGGGAGGGGACGGCCGAGGAGCGCCGTCAGTTGATCAATGTCGCCTATCGGCTGCTGGGTTCGGTGACCGAGGCCGAGGACGCCGTACAGGATGCCTACGGGCGCTGGTACGGGCTGCCGCGGAGCCGGCGGGCGGAGATCCGGGTCCCCGGTGCCTGGCTGACGACGGTGACCAGCCGTATCTGTCTGGACCTGCTCGGCTCGGCGCGGGCCCGTCGTGAACGCTATGTCGGTACATGGCTGCCCGAGCCGCTGCCCGACCGTGCCGAGTGGGGCCGGGCGGGCGGTGGTCCGGCCGACGGTGCGGATCCCGCCGACCTGATCGTGCTGGACGAGTCGGTGGCCATGGCCTTCCTCGTCGTCCTGGAGGCGATGACGCCCGCCGAGCGGGTGGCGTTCGTCCTGCACGACGTCTTCCGGTATCCGTTCGCCGAGATCGCCGGCGTTCTCGGCCGTACCCCCGCGGCCTGCAAGCAGTTGGCGGCCTCCGCCCGGCGGCGGGTGGGTGAGGCCCCCGCTCCGGTGTCCTCGGCGGCCGGGCGGGCGGAGGTGCTGAGGCAGGTCAGAGAGGCGTGGGAGGCCAAGGACATCGCGGCCCTCGTCGGTCTTCTCGACCCGGCCGCCGTGCTGACCGCCGACGGCGGCGGCCTGGCCGGCGCCGTTCCGCGCCCGGTCGAGGGCGGGGCGCGCATCGCCCGGTACATGGTGGCCGTCGCGGACCAGGCTCCCGGGCTCGAACTTCTGGAGCGGTCGGTCAACGGTGTGCCGGGCCTGGTCGCCCGGCGGGCCGGTGTGGTCGTGACCGTGGCCGCGTTCGACGTGTCCGGCGGGCGGGTCACCCGGATCTGGGCGGTCCGCAACCCGGAGAAACTGCGGCCGTGGGCGCGGGAGGGCCGGCTGTGGTCGGCCGGATCCCGTGCGCCTGGCGGCTCATGAGTTCTGCCGCTCCTCCTGCTTTTCCCGCTCTTCCCGCTCGTCCTCGATGAACGCGGTGACGAGGCTGTGGGGCGCGTCGTCGCCGAAGAGGAAGGCGTGGAGCCGGGTGCCGTCGACGGCGGCTTCGGTGGCGCGGGGGAACATGGCCTGTTCGTACGTGGTGAGAGCGGTCTCGATGTCGTCGGGGTGGGCGGCGAGCGCCTTGCCGAGTTCGGCGCCGTCGTACATGGCCAGGTTGGCGCCCTCGCCGTTCGGAGCCGAGAGGTGGGCGGCGTCGCCGAGCAGGGTCACGCCCGGCACCCGGTCCCACCGGTGGCCGATCGGCAGGGCGTAAAGGGGGCGCAGGACCGGTGCGGTGTCGCCGTCGGTGATCAGCGCGGTGAGTTCGGGCGCCCAGCCGTCGAATTCGCGCGCGATCCGCGCGGCGGCCGCGGCGGCGTCGGTGAAGTCGACGGCGGCGAACCAGTCCAGCGGCTCGGTGAGCGCCACATAGGTGTGCAGGGTGCCGCCCCGCTCGCGGTGCGCCTGGATGCCCTTGCCCGGCGCGAGGACGAACAGCGAGCCGCCGCCGACCGCCTTCGCGGTGGCCGGGTGGCGGCTGTCGCTGTCGTACAGGTAGGTCTCGACGAAGGACCGGCCGGTGTACTCGGGGGTGGCGTCGGAGAGCAGCGGCCGTACGCGCGACCAGGCGCCGTCCGCGCCGACCAGCAGGCTCGTGGCGACGGTGGAGCCGTCGGCGAAGGTCACCTCGTGGCGGCCCCCGCCGAGGGCACGGGCGCTGCTGACCTTGTGGCCCCACCGGACGGTGCCGGCCGGCAGCGAGTCGAGCAGGATCTGCCGCAGCTCGCCGCGCTGCACCTCGGGGCGCCCGCCCGCACCGTCGTCGGCCTTGTCGAACAGGGTGCTCCCGTCCCGGTCGAGAATCCGTATCGCCTGGCGGCCTTCCAGGACGAGAGCTCGGAACGCGTCGGTCAGGCCCGCGGCCTGGAGGGCCGGCTGGCCGTTGTAGTCGTGGATGTCGAGCATCCCGCCCTGGGCGCGGGCCGTCGGTGCGGATTCCGCCTCGTAGACCGTGGCCGGGATGCCGTGGACGTGCAGGACGCGGGCGAGGGTGAGGCCGCCGAGGCCGGCGCCGATGATCGTGACATGAGGGGTCATGGTGATTCCTTGCGTGTGGCGTGCCTGCCGGACGGGCATCCGGCAGGATCACCGGAAGGGTGCCGGGCTCCGCCGACAAGGCGCGGGCACCGGGCCGACAGGCTTCGTCAGGCCCCGACAGTTCCCTGACAGGTGACCGACAACGCACAGCCCGAAGGCACACCTGGGAACCCGTGCACTCGGGAAGGTGACTTCGCTCCGTAACGCCGCGCGCCCTCCCGGCCTGCGGCTATCAAGGCAGGGACGGCACGGCGCCCAACCGCCCGGACAGGGACGTACCCCGAGCCAGGGCCGCCGACCGTGACCCACGAGCCCGCGCCCGGAAGGACGGCCCCATGGAGACCGCGCTGATCGGGCGGGAACACAGCGTACGGATGCTGCGAGCCCGCCTGGAGCGGGCGCGGGCCAGTCACGGTGGGCTGGTGCTGGTCACGGGCGAGGCCGGCATCGGCAAGACGTCCTTGGTGCGCGGCGCGGTGGACGAGGCGCGGGAGCACGGCGACCTGCTGGTGGTGCACGGGGCCTGCTGGGACTCGGACGGCACCCCCGGCTTCTGGCCGTGGACGCAGGCGGTGCGGAGCTTGCGGCGCGGCTCGGCCGCCGGGGAGTGGGGGGCGGCGGCGACGGCCGCGGGAGGAGCGCTCTCCGTCCTGCTGGGTGAGGGCACGGGCGCCGGGGACGCGCTGCGCTTCGAGCTGTTCGACGCGGTGACCACCCTGCTGACCGTCATGTCGCGGAGCCGCCCGGTGACCGTGGTGCTGGAGGATCTGCACTGGGCGGACGCCGCGTCGCTGAACCTGCTGGAGTTCACCGCGCAGCACGCCTGGTTCGAGCGGCTGCTCGTGATCGGCACGTACCGCGACGTGGAGGTGCAGCGGCCCGATCACCCCCTGCGGCCGCTGCTGCCCCGGCTGGCGGCGAGAGCCACCACCGTCGCGTTGACGGGACTGGCCCCGCCGCAGGTCGAGGAGCTGGTGGCCCGTACGGCGGGCAGCCGGCCCGACGCGGCCACGGCTGCCGAGGTGTGCGCACGCACCGGCGGCAATCCGTACTTCGTGGAGGAGACGGCCCGCCTGTGGTCCGCCGGCCAGTCCGTGACCGCCGTGGCGCCCGGGGTCCGTGCCGTGGTGCGCCGGCGGCTGGCGCTGCTCGGCGCGCCCACCGTACGGCTGCTGGGTGCCGCCGCCGTGCTGGGCCGCCGCTTCGAGCGGGGAACCCTGGCCCGTACGGCCGGGACGCCGGAACCGGTCGCCGCCGGACTGCTCGGGGAGACGGTCGCGGCCGGGCTGCTGGAGCCGTCGGCGGGCGACGCGTACGTCTTCACCCACGACCTGGTACGGGAGTCCCTGTACGACGGGCTGGCGGAGGAGCGGCGCCGCCACCTGCACGCCGCCGCCGTACGTACGCTGCGGGACACGGCCGGCGCCGGGGACCGGGCACGGCCGACCGACCTCGCCCGGCACGCCTACTTCGCCGGCCCGGACCTCGACGCCGGCGAGGCGGTGGACATCCTGACGGCCGCGGCCCGGCACGCGGTGAGCAGGCTGGCGAGCGAGGAGGCGGTGGGGCACTACCGGCGCGCGCTGGAACGGCTCGGGACCGGCGATCCGCACCGCCATGTGCTGCTCGCCCTCGACCTCGGTGCCGAACTCCAGCTCCTCGGCGAGCACGAGCGTTCCTGGCTGGTGTACGAGGACGCCGCCACGCTGGCGTCCGGCACGGGCGACGCCGGGCTCGTGGGCCGCGTGGCCCTCACGCTGCACAGCGCGGACAGCCGGGGCGACGGCACCGGGCTGAAGTCCCGGGCGCTGCGCGAGGCCCACCGCGTACTGGTTCCCGGCGCTCGCCCCGCGGACGACGGGCCCGGCCCTCTCGGTGCTCCCGGTGGCGCGGGGCCGGTGGAGGAGGTGGCCCGCCGTGTCGTGGCGGCCGCCCGCGCCGCCGGGGACGACGATGCCCTGCACCTGGGACTGTGGGCACGCCTGCACGCGGTGTGGGAGCCGCGCACGGCGGCACAGCGGGTGGACGTCGCCGGGGAGTTGATGGAGGTGTCCCGCCGCCGGGCCGATGTCTGGATGGAGTACCTGGCGGCCTCCATGCGCTGGGTCGCCCTGCTCGAACTGGACGACCCGGCGTTCCTCCGGCAGTTCTACGCCATGGTGGCCGGCGCGGACGCCTGCGGACTGCCCCGGACCAGCATGATCTCGGTCATCGACCGCAGCGTCGTGCACGCGTTCATGGGCCGCTTCCCCGAGGCCGACGACCTGCTCGCCCGGACCCTGGCTCTCAGCGGCACCCACGCCAACTATTACCAGTACTTCATCGGCCACCACCGCTGGGCCCTGTCCCTCCTCCAGGGCAGCTTCCCGGAAGCGGAACGGGCCCACCACGCGACACCGGGGCAGGACCCGCTGTACACCCACGTACTGGCGGGCATCACCGCACTGGAACAGGGCGCCGCCTCGACCGGAGCGGTGCCGTGGCCCGGGGAGGGCCCGCCCGGCGACAGCGTCCTGGAACGCGGCATCGCCCCGCTGCGGGTCCGGCTGCTGGCGCAGAGCGCGGCGGCGTCCCGGGACCCGGCGCGCTGCCGACAGGCGCACGCCGCGTTGGAGCCGTACCGGGGGCAGTGGCTGGTCTCCCTGTTCGGCTGGGACATCAGCGGCCCGGCAGCGCTGTGGTCGGGCCTGCTGCATGCCGCCGAGGAGCGATGGGAAGCAGCGGTACGGGACCTCACCGCGGCCCGGCAGTCCGCCGACCGGCTCCACGGCCGCCCCTGGTCGGTACGCGCCCGTACGGAACTGGCCCGCGTCCTGCTCGCCCGCGCGGGCCCCGACGACGAGGCCCAAGCCACCGCGCTGCTGCGCGACACCGAGACCGAGGCCCGCGAACTGGGCATGCCCCACATCGCCGACCAGTCCCGCGACCTCCTCCGCTCCCTCACCTCGCCCGCTCAACCCGTCGCGGCGGAGCGGGAGTTCGTACGCCACGGCACCGTATGGCGTCTCCGCTACGCAGGCCGGACCGTCCACGTACCCGATGCCAAGGGACTGGCAGACCTGCACACCCTGCTCGGCCGCCCCGGCCAGGACGTCCCGGCCACGCGCCTGCTGTACCCGGACAGCGCGCCCATGGCCGCGGCGGCGGCCGCCCTCGGAAGTGACGCGGTCCTGGACGACGAGGCGAAGTCCCGTTACCGGCGGCGCCTGGAAGTGCTCGACGACGAGATCGACAGGGCAGCCGCCGGCGGCGACGACCGTACGGCCGCGGCCTACGACCGCGAGCGGGAGGCCCTCCTCACCGAACTCCGCAACGCCGCCGGGCTCGCCGGGCGTCCCCGCCGCCTGGGCGACGAGACCGACCGCGCCCGCAAGAACGTGACCGCCCGCATCCGCGACAGTCTGCGCCGCCTGGCACCACACCACCCCGAACTCGCCGCCCACCTCCAGGCATCCGTCTCGACCGGCGCGCTGTGCCGCTACGCACCGGCCGACGAGACCCGCTGGCGCCTGTGAGGCCGCCGTACGGCCGTCCCGCACCCCCGTGTGCGCGGGACGACCGTACGGCGGAGTTGGCGGATGCCTAGGCCGTTGCCGAGGCGGGGAGGGGTGCGGTACCGGAGTCGGGGCCGGTCTTGGTGTCGGCCTCCGGCGGATCGTCGGACAGGTTGCCTTCCATGTCGACCCAGGTGGCGTTCCAGGCGTGTCCCTGTTCGGGTCCGCGTTGCCAGGTGTGGGTGACACGGCCGTCTGGGCCCCGTCCGAAGACGGAGAGAGAACCGTGCGGATTGAGGACGACGGCGGGGTCGTTGCTCAGGCGGCCGTGGAGCGGCGTCCACGCCGACCATGGCCCGCCCGTACCCGTCTGCCAGCGGTGATGCAGACCGTCGTCCGTGCCGCGTGCGAACAGCACCATTCCACCGTCCCGCCCGACCAGAACCGTGGGACGCCCGCGCACGGACCCTTCCATGTCCACCCACCGGTCGTTCCACGCGTGCCCGTGCTCCGGGCCCCGTTGCCAGGTATGAGTGACACGCCCACCAGCGTCGCGGGCGAACACCGACAACGCACCGTTCGGACTCAGAACCACCGCCGGGTCCCCCGCCAGACGACCGTGCAACGGCCCCCACGCCGACCACGGTCCCCCGACACCCGTCTGCCAACGATGATGCAGCCCGTCATCGGCGCCGCGCGCGAACAGCACCATCCCACCGTCCCGCCCCACCAGAACCACAGGCCGCCCGCGGACCGAACCCTCCATGTCCACCCACCGGTCATGCCACGCATACCCCTGCTCCGGGCCCCGCTGCCAGGTATGAGTGACACGCCCACCAGCGTCCCGGGCGAACACCGACAACGCACCGTTCGGACTCAGAACCACCGCCGGGTCACTCGCCAACCGTCCACCCAGCGCCACCCAATCAGGCGCCCACTCCCCCGCCTCCGACTGCCACGTGTGCCACAGCACACCGTCGTCCCCCCGCACGAAGACAACCAGCTTGCCGTAACGCCCCACCAGAGCCCACGGTCGCCCCACCGCCCGGCTCCCCGGGCGCCCCAGTCCCGTCCACCCCGACCACGCGCCCCCGGGGGCGCTCTGCCACCGGTGCGTGATCCCGCCCGACGCGTCCATCCCGAAGATCACCATCCCCGAACCGGTGTCCACCACCGACGGGATGCCCACGCTCACCCGGCCGGTCGCCCGGGGAGCCGCGCCCGTCCACCAGGTCGTCTCCTTGCGGGCGCCGGGCCAGGAGAAGCTGAAGTGGATGTGGTTGGTGTGGGGGTTGCTGCCCCGGTACGGCTGCCAGCCGGCGTCGGGGCGGTTCGCCATCCAGATGCGGCGGTTCCAGATCATGTACATGATGCCGAAGCGGCGGGCCAGTGCGTGGGGGTTGCCGTGCCGGTCGGTGGCGTGCAGCCAGTTGATCAAGTCGTCGGCCAAGTGGGCCTGGCCGTTGACTTCGACGCCCCAGTCCCAGGCCCGGCCTTCCTTGTGCTCGCTCTGTCCGCCGGTGCCGCAGGACCGGCTGATGCCCAGGTCCCGGGTGCCCGCGTAGGCGGCGAGGACCAGATCGCGGAAGCCGGTGACGCCGGGTTTGGCCGTGGGGTCGCAGTCGCGCTGCGGGTCGTACGGTGCGTACGGGTCGATGCGGGGACCGAAGTCGGGCGCGGTCGGTGCCATGAGGGCTCCCCGGGTCCGGCCACCTCCCGGTGAGGCGGCTCTGCCCTTATGGCGCGTGACGGGAACCGGCGGATGCCAGAAGCGATCACGCGGCGCGGGGAAAAACGGTTCTCCGGCGCGACGCGGGGCTACTGGCCCACTCGTCCGTCGATGCGCTCGCGCAACAGGTCGGCG
Source organism: Streptomyces chrestomyceticus JCM 4735 (assembly GCF_003865135.1). NCBI lineage: Bacteria > Bacillati > Actinomycetota > Actinomycetes > Kitasatosporales > Streptomycetaceae > Streptomyces > Streptomyces chrestomyceticus. The sequence goes on from NZ_BHZC01000001.1 coordinate 1,079,926, forward strand.
TGCCCGCAATGGCGGGCGTACTCCTCGATCCGGTGCACCAGCAGCTCCCGGACCGAGATGCGGTCCTTGCCCAGGCGCTCGCCCAGGTCCGGGTGGCCGGCCAGCGCGGCGTCGGTGGCGGCCTGTTCGCGCTCCAGGTCGCGGTAGGCGGCGTCGACCTGGGCCTGTTCGGCGGCGGCCTTGTCGAAGTCCGCGTCGCGCGCGCCGTACAGCTTCGGCAGCGGGTCGCCGTCGCTGATCCAGTTGCGCCAGTCCCGTTCCACCTCGGCGAGGTGCCGGACCAGGCCGAGCAGGGACATCGTCGACGGTGGTACCGACCGGCGGGCCAGTTGCTCCGCGTCCAGGCCCTCGCACTTCATACGGAGGGTGGTCCGGTAGTTCGTCAGGAAATCCTGCAACGTCGCGAGCTCGCCCTCCGGGGCGGCGCCCTCGGTGTCGCGGGGGTCGTCGTCCGGATCGACCCACATGTCGGGGTAGGTGGTTGCCCGGGTCCATCGTGCGGGTTGGTCAGTCATGCGTACCATGGTCGGCTGCGCGGGCCGGGCTCGCCAGTGTCCGGTCGATCAGAACTCCGCCGCGGTACGCACCGGCGATGGGCCGGGCCGGAACCTGGCGTGGCTCGGGCTAGGACTGACCGAGAGGGAAACTCATGAACAGCGCCGTCTCCCCCTCGGACGCGGTGCCGTCGTACAGCGTCGTGTCCAGGCCGCAGAAGCCGAATCCCATCCGCTGGTAGGCGCGGACGGCCGGGCCGTTGATGTTCGTGACTTCCAGCCATACGTGCCCGGCGCCGCACTCCCGGGCCCGTTCGACGGCGAGCTCCATCAGCCTGCGGCCGATCCCCCGGCCCTGGTACGGCCCGGCCACCTCGATGTCGGCGATGGTCAGCCGCCGGTTCCAGGGCTCGTACGCGGTGTCCACATAGCCGCACACGCGATCACCGTCCAGCGCGACGAACCGGCGCTCGCCGTCCGAAACCTCGTCGTTCTCCGGCTCGTCGTCGGGGAACACCTTGTGCACCGGTGGGTCCAGCGGCACTGGCCGAAGAGTGAACCCGTCTTCGGAGCGGACGACCTCGAAAGCGGTGTCGGAGGTGAACTCGCCCTTGATGACGGCGGACCGGTCGCTCTCGCTCTCCGCCACCCGACAGGTGATGGCCTCCGCCACCTCACCCCTCGCTGACCTGCTGTGTGTTGACGCCACGTGCTTACCGTACCGTTCCGGCACCACTCGACGCCCGGCGTGTCCTGTCCCGCTCTTCCGGCTACCGCCAGGTGAGCGTTAGCTGTCCGTTAGGTCGGCATCAGGCCAGGGGCGGGACGCGGGAGCGCGGGAGGAGGGAGGAGGCAGTGCGTGGAGGAGGCCGAACCGGCGCGGAGACTGCTGCGGGCGATGGACGAGGTGCCGTCGTTCCCGGAGGTCTGAGCGCCGGTTCGCGGTTCGCTTCCGTCGCCGCCCCCATGAGGCGACGAGAGGTGCGGGGCTACCCGTACCCCACGGTCACGGCGGTCGTGACCGGGAAGCGCGGGCAGTGGGAGCGCGATGTCACCGGGAGCCGCCGTCGCCCAGTGTCGGCAGGTAGCGCGGCGCCCGCCAGGCGTTCAGACGGTGTTCCACCGCCGCTCCCAGGGCCAGCAGCTTGGCGTCCTGGTGGTTTCCGGCCGTCAGGAGTACGCCGACGGGCAGTTCGCCCACAGAACCGGCGGGGACGGACAGCGAGGGGTAGCCGGCCACGGCCGCGGGGGTGGACGACGGGATCACGTCGTTGTCGCCCCGCGCGCAGTCGGTCGTCCACGCGGGCGGGTTCGTCGGCGCGGCGATGGCGTCCAGGCGGTGGGCGGCCAGGGTCTCGTCGATGGACCGCTGGGAGAGGTCCTTCAGTTCGGCGCGCATCGCCCGGTATCCCGGATCGGTGGTGGGCGGTGCGACGAGGGCCTGTTCGAACAGTTCCTGCCCGGCGAAGCAGGTGCGTTCGGCCGGGTGGGCGCGGTTGAACTCGATCAGTTCGGCGAGGTTGCGCGGGCCCTTGCGGGTGGCGAGGTAGGCGTCGATGTCCCGGTGGAACTCGCTCAGCAGGGCGGGGAACTCCAGCTCGGCGAGCCGCTTCTGGTACGGCGGCGTCACCTCGACCACCTGCGCCCCGGCCTTGCGCAACTGTGCCGCCGTACGGGACATCACGGCGTCCACCTCGGCGCCGAGCGACGGCAGCCGCCACAGTCCGATCCGTTTGCCGCGCAGCGAACCGGGGTGCCGCTCCGCCGCCTCCGCGAGAGCGCGGGCGGCGTCCGGCCGGCTCCCGGTGGCCCCGCCGCTGAGCACCGAGAGGGTGAGCGCCGCGTCGGTGACGTTGCGTGCCATGGGCCCCGCGGTGTCCTGCTCGGCGGAGATCGGTACGACGCCGGAGCCGCTGACCAGGCCGAGGCTGGGTTTGTGGCCGACCACACCGGTCATCCCCGCCGGGCACACGATGGAGCCGTCCGTCTCGGTTCCGATCGCCACCTGCGCCAGCGACGCGGCGAGGGCGGCGGCCGATCCGGCGGACGAGCCGCACGGGTTGCGGTCCAGTACGTACGGGTTGTGGGCCTGCCCGCCGACCGCCGACCAGCCCGATGTCGGCTTCGTCGCGCGGAAGTTCGCCCATTCCGACAGGTTGGTCTTGCCGAGGATCACCGCGCCCGCCTCCCGGAGCCGCGTCACCAGGTCGGCGTCGGTGTCCGGCGGACTGCCGGCCAGGGCCAGCGATCCGGCCGTGGTGGGCATGTCGCGGGTGTCGATGTTGTCCTTGAGGAGGACGGGGATGCCGTCCAGCGGCCCCAGGATGTCGCCGCGCCGGTGTCTGGCGTCGCTGGCGGCTGCCTGGCGCAGGGCGGTGGGGTCGGTGCGCAGGACCGCGTTGATTTTGGGGTCGACGGTCTTGATGCGGTTCAGGTAGGCCCGGGTCAGTGCCGAGGAGGTCAGGGCGCCGTCCGCCATCCGCGTCTGCAACTCCGGGATGGTCACGGTGTCGAGGTCGATGCCCGGCAGCGCGGACGACCCGGCGGGCGCCCCTGCGGACGGCGACGCTCCGCCCGTGCCGGGCCCGGCGGCTTCGGCGCGGGGGCCCGGTACGCCCGTGGCCAGGGAGCCGGTGACCAGGAAGGCGATCAGTGTGGCAATTCTCCGCTTCACCATGAGGGACAGCCGACTACACGGGGCGCTCGCGGCGCAAGGGCCTCGCTCCGCTTCCCCGCGCCGGCCGTCCCGGTCCTGAGGTGGCGCGCCGACGCGGCACGATCCAGCCGGAACAGGGGGGTTGAGTACACCGGTACTTGGGGGTTTTCCGCAGTGCGCACGAACGGCTGTGCCTCTAGCGTCTGTCGGTGTGAGACATCCACAAAACCTTATGAAGAGATCATCCGCCGGGACGCGCCGGCCGGGGCGGTGTGCGGCGCTGTTGGCGACGGCGTCGGTCGTCCTGGCCCTCGCCGCGCCGGTCGCGGAGGCGGCCGGGACGGGCGGGCCGGGCGCGGGCGCGGCGGACACCGCCGGACGCCCCTCCAGCCCCGACGCCTGCGCGGCAGCGCGCAGTTCGCTCACCGCCTCCCTGGACACGCTCGTCACCCGGCACGGGATACCGGGCGTCGCCGCCGAACTGACCGACCCGCGCTGCGGCCGGTGGGACACCGCCCGTGGTGTGGCCGACCGGGAGACCGGGCGCCCGATGCGTGCCGAGGACCGGTTCAGGATCGGGAGCGTGACCAAGACGTTCACCGCGACGGTCGTCCTGCAGCTCGTCGCGGAGGGCCGGATCGCACTGGACGCGCCGGTCGAGCGCTACCTGCCCGGACTGATCCGCGGCGGCGACGGCCACGGCTACGACGGCCGCACGATCACCGTACGGCAGTTGCTCCAGCACACCAGCGGCCTTCCCGACTACACCGCGGCCCTCGTCCAGCTTCCCGTGGAGCAGTGGCGGTTCCGCCACGCCGAACCCCGCGAACTGATCGCCACCGCCCTGAAGATACCGCCTCCCGAGAAGAAGTGGCACTACTCGACCACCAACTACCTCCTCGCCGGTCTCATCGTCGAGAAGGTCACCGGGCACGGGGTCGAGTCGGAAGTGACCCGCCGGATCCTCCGGCCGCTCGGCCTGGGCGACACCTACTGGCCCGGCGACAGTACGCGCATCCGCGGTTCGCACTCGCACAGTTACTTCTCCGCCACCGACGAGCCGGACGCACCGCTGGCCGACGGCACCGAGTGGAACATGACCTTCGGCGGCGCCGGCGGCGCCCTGGTCTCCACGCCCGCCGACGTGAACCGGTTCTTCCGCGCCCTGTTCGGCGGGAAGCTGCTGCCCGCGCGCCAGCTCGCCGAGATGAAGCGCACCGTGCCCGCCGACCCGGGCCGGCTGTGGCCCGGCGCCCGGTACGGACTCGGGCTGATCGCCTCGCCGCTGGAGTGCGGCGGCTGGTGGTGGGGGCACGGCGGGACGGTGCCCGGCGGACACCGCGCGCTGGGCGCTGTCGGCCCCGGCGGCCGGAGCATCGCGCTCGCCCTGACCGCGGTGCCCAGCACCGAACAGGCCGAAGCCGATTACCGGGCGACCGCTGAGACCGCCTTCTGCGCTCCCACCGGCGACCACCAGCTCAAGGAGACCTCATGACCGGCCCCGGTCCGGCGCCCGCTTCCGGAGTGGTGACCGCACCCGCCCCGATGACCGCCACCCGCCCGGCGACCGCATCCAGCCCGGCGGCCATCTCCCGCCGAGCCGTGCGCCGCTCCGCGACAATCGCCTTGGCCCTGGCGGCCTGCCTCGCCACCTCCCCCGGCCTGGCCCGTGCCGCCGCGCCCGCCCCCGCTCCCGGCCTCAGCGGCTACTACCACCAGCACCTCACCTGGGGCCGTTGCGCCACGGGCCCCGACGACGCGGCGGGCCGCGACCTCGACCGGGCCGGCGTGCAGTGCGCGGACGTGACCGTACCGCTCGACTACGCCGCTCCCCAGGGCCGTACGATCAGCATCGCCGTCTCCCGGCTCAAGGCGACCGACACCCGCCACCGCATCGGCGCGATCCTGCTCAACAACGGCGGACCCGGCGGCCCCGCCCTGTCGTCTCCGCCGGACATCCGCAAAGCGATGAAGAAGGTCGGGCCGCGCTACGACATCATCGGCTTCGACCCGCGCTTCGTCGGCCGCAGCACCCCGCTGAACTGCGGCTGGCCCGTGGGTACCCACTTCGTCTCGGCCGGTCTGAGCCGTGCGAGCTTCGAGCGCCAGGTCGCCTTCCAGAAGAGCTTGGCCGACAAGTGCCGGGCCGCCGCGCCGACGGTCCTGCCGCACATCAGCACCCGCAACACGGCCCGCGACATGGACGTCATCAGGGGCGCGCTCGGCGAACGGAAGATCTCCTACCTGGGCTACTCGTACGGCACCTACCTGGGCACCGTCTACACCCAGATGTTCCCCGGCCGCTACGACCGGGTCGTACTCGACGGAGCGCTCGCACCCGACGACTACACACCCCGGCAGCTTCGGTACGCCATCGAGGAGAACGACCGGGCCCTCGCCGCCTGGGCCGACTGGGCGGCCCGCCGCGACGCCACGTACCACCTCGGCCGTACGCGCTCCCAGGTGCTCGCCACCATCGGCCGGGTCCTCGAAGCGTCCGCGCAGCGCCCGCTGACGATCGGCACCGCGCCGGAACGCTACCGTATCGACGACACGCAGATTCCGTTCCTGCTCTTCGCCGCGATATCCGACGACACCGACCGGACGCGGGCCGTACTCGGCGAGCAGCTCTCCGTACTGGTCAAGGCCGCGGCCGGGCAACCGACCCGGCTGTCCCCGGAGTTCGTTCAACTGCTGCGGTTCCTCCAGACCGACGACGAGCCCGGCGGCGTGCAGGCCGCGATCATGTGCGGGGACAAGCCCGCACCGCGCGACCCCGAGGTCTACTGGCGGGACATCCAGCGCGACCGCGCCAAGCACCCGTTGCTCGGTCCGATGGCCGACAACATCGGCCCGTGCGCCTTCTGGGACCGGCCACGCGAAGAGCCCACCCAGGTACGGCGTGACGCCCCGGCCCTGATCGTCGCCGCCACCGGCGACCCTCGGACCACGTACCGGAGCAGTCTGGCACTGCACGGCCTGCTGCCGAGTTCCCGGCTCGTCACGCTCAAGGGTGCCAACCGCCACGCCCTCTACGGTGAATACGGCAACGCCTGCGTGGACGCCAAGGTCAACCGGTACCTGGCCACCGGCAAACTGCCGGCGGCGGACGAGACCTGCGTCAAGTAGGCCCTCCCGTCCACCCCTTCAGGCCATGGCCGTCCAGGCAAGACGGACAGCGAGCAGCAGGATCACGCTGTTACCGAGGACGGCCATGGCCAGGCGGCCCCGGTCACCGGTGAGCAGGCGGCCGAGCAGGGCGCCGCCCGAGGCCAGCAGAACCTGCCAGCTCGCCGAGGCGGCGAAGGCGGCGGCCACGAAGACCGCACTGGCGGCGGTCGTGGAGGCAGCGGCCTGGCGGCCGACGACCAGGGCGCCGAAGTAGACGATGGTGACCGGGTTGAGGAGCGTCAGACCGACCATGCCGATGTACGTGCGTGACAGCGACGCGCCGACGGTCGGCGGCCGCTCCGTCCGGGCCTGGTGAACGCGCACAGCGGTCACCAGGCCGCGCAGGGCGATGAGTACGAGTACGGCAGCGCCGACAAGTCGCAGAGGCCGGGCGACAGCGGTGATCGCTTCCGCGAACGCCGCCCCGCCGACGACGGCGACGAGCGCGTACAGCCCGTCCGCAGTAGCCACCCCGAGCGCGGCCGCCATACCGTGGCGCCACGAGACCTGCGCGGACAGCGTGACGATGAGCACCGCCATGGCGCCGACGGGCATGGCGATGCCGTAGCCGGCGAGCAGTCCGGTCAGAAGCGCTTCGGTCATCTTGGGCCCTCGGCGGCAGTGGGAGGGGACAGAGCGCAGGTGCAGGGCGCGGGAACGGGCGCAAGGGACGAGCCATTATCGCCGTGGAACGGACGCCCGTCGCGGTACGTGACCATGCGGAAGTGAATCTTCGCCACTTCCATCAGACCGGCTGGAACGCCATCTTCAACGGCACGGACACCACCATCGGGCGCACGGTACGGGTGGAGGCCTGGGAGCCGGCCACCGGAGCGGCGCTCGTGGTCGACCGCGAGCGGGGCACGCTGCGTCCGGTCATGGACTACGAGGAGTTCTCCCACCTCGAACAAGCCGACCAGGTGGTGGCATGGCTGGCCCTCCGGCGGCGATGACTTGTCGGGCGAGTGCCAGCAGGTCCGGGACGGCCGGGTGGACCGGGCCGTCGCGCCAGGCGAGGACGACGGGGACGGCAGGCGCGTCCGCGAGCGGGCGGTAGATCAGCGACGGGTGCATGTGGTTGCTCAGGGTGGCCGACGTGGAGATGCCCGCGGCGCGGCCCGCGGCGTTGGCGATGAGCCATTCGTCGGTGTTGGTCACCGCGATCGTCGCGACCGGCCGGGCCGTCCGTTGCGTCAGCGGTCCTCGTTCGTGCGGTCCTCATCCGTCCCGAACGCCGGTACTGCCGCCTATGATCAGCCGGTGCACACCACCGTCTTACTCCGGGCCGCCGCGACGCCTGCCGCCCCCGCTCTCACCCTGCGCCCCTGGGCCGAGAACAACGTCGCCGCGCTGATCGAGGCGTACCGGGATCCGCAACTGCGCCGCTGGGCAAGCGTTCCCATGGACAGCGAGGCCGACGGGCTGCGATGGATCGAGGCCGAGCAGCAGGGCTGGGCCGCGGGCGACCGGCTCGCTTTCGCCGTCCTGGAAGCGGCCTCCGATGCGCCACCGCGGCTGGCGGGCAACGTGGTGCTCAAGAACGCCGTGCCCGGCAAGCCCGTCGCCGAGGTCGGCTACTGGACCGCGGCATGGGCCCGGGGACGCGGTGTGGCACCCCGGGCCCTTGAGGCCCTCACCGCCTGGTCCTTCGACACGTTCCGGGCCGACGGCCTGGAGTGCCTTGAACTGCTGCACCAGGCGGACAACGTGGCGTCCTGCCGGGTCGCGGAGAAGTGCGGTTACGGGTTCGACCGCATCCTGCCGGCGTCGCCGCCGCTCTACCCGCTCGACGGCCATCTGCATCTTCGACGCACAGCCGTCTGACCTCGCCGGGGCATCGGCCCGGTGGGCGCTGTGCCCGGCGGGCCACCCGTTCAGCGCGTCGCGAGGTCCACGATGCGCTGGATCAGGTCGGAGTAGGTCCAGCCGGCCCCGGTCGCCGCGAGCGGCACCAGGCTCGTCGCCGTCAGGCCCGGGAGCGCGTTCACTTCGAGGCACATCGGCTCGCCGTCCGCGTCGCAGCGGAAGTCGGTACGCGAGTACGTGCCGCTGCCGAATCCCAGGGCCCGGTGCGCCCGCAGGGCCGACTCCTGGAGCCGGGACGCCAGGGCGTCCGGAATGCGCGCCGGGCAGACCTCGACGGCCGCCCCGGGCTGGTACTTGGCCGTGTAGTCGAACACCGGCGTCGTCAGCTCGATCTCGATCACGGGGAGCACCTGGTCGCCGACCACGGCCACGGTGAACTCCCGCCCGGGCAGGAACGGTTCGACCATCAGCTCCACCTCCTCGGAGCGCAGCTCGGCGGCGATCTGTCCCAGTTGCGACAGCGAGTCGACGCGGTGGACCGACACACTCGAACCGTCCGCGACCGGCTTGGCCACCACCGGCCCGGCCGTCGCCAGCCGCTCGACGTCCGGCGGCACGTCGGACACCGCGGGACGCCACAGCGCCCGCTCGGCCACCCGCAGCCCCGCCGCGCCCAGCACCGCCTGCGTCCGCCCCTTGTGCCACGCCGCCGCGCAGGTCGCGCTGTCCGCGCCGGTGAACGGTACGCCCGCCATCTCCAGCACGGCCTGTACGTGCCCGTCCTCGCCCCAGCCACCGTGCAGGGCCAGGAACACCAGATCGGCGCCGCGCAGCAGCTCCAGGACCGGGCCGCCGGTCAGGGCGGCGTGCAGGCGCGACCGCAGCCGGTGACGCTCCGCGCGCGACGGCGGCTCCTTGCCGACCGCGACTCCCGCGACCGTGTCCCCGGGGCGCAGCGGCCCGGCCAGGACCGGCACCGCGGCCGCCGGGTCGACCAGCGTCACCTCATGTCCGCGTTCCAGCAGGGCCCGGGCGACCGACCAGCCCGAGGCCAGGGAGACGTCTCGTTCCGAACTCTCTCCACCGCTCAAGATCACAACACGCATACGGGGATTCTGCCGCACCCGGGTGGCCGGGGCCCGTAGCTGCGCCGTGCTGCCGTCGGATGAGTCCGGGGTCACGACCGGGGGTTCACTGATGCGGACAACCGGCTCGGACACCGGGCCGCCCGAGGCGGGCCGTGCGCGCCACTCACGGCTCGCGGGGCCCGCCCGGTGGTCAGCGACCCCCTCCCGTCACTGCTGCACGTCGAGCGTCGGGCGGGCCGGGCGGAGGGCGTCGGGCGGGTGGGGCAGTTGGACGTCGGCGGTGCCGGTGCCCTCGAAGAGCCGGTCGCCCGCCTTGACCGGGGCGGTGCCGAAGGCGCTCTTGAAGGAGGCGGCGCCCTGGCTGGTCAGGGTGAAGGTGATACGCGCCGTGATCTTGCCGGAGGAGACCCGGATGTTCTTCCGGTCCAGGGTGAACGCCAGGAACGCCGCCCGGGCGGGCCGGGCGCCCCGGACGTCTCCGGAGATCCGGCCGGTGGCGAAGTCCGCCTTCAGGTGGTTGACCCGCAGGTAGCGACCGCCGCGGGTGAACTCGAAGCCTCCGTCGAAGCGCAGTTCGCCCTTGGACAGGCTGCGGTCGAACGTGCCGCCGGTGATCGGCGCGGTGACGCACCGCTGCTCACGGGTGCCGGTCACCCGGGCCGGGCGGACGGCGTTCAGCCGGACATGTGCCGTGGCGAGGGCGCGGCCGGCTTCCGGTGCCAGGCAGAACGCACCGCTGCCCGTGCCGACCCGGGTGAGGTCCCCCTGGGGCGCGGGCACCGGGCGCGGGCCCTCCGGGGTGGCGGCCGCGGAGAGACCGCCGCCGAGTGGCACGGTGAGGGCGAGCGCGGTCACACAGGCCGTGGTCAGCAGGCGGCGCGGTGCGGACATGGGGACGTCTCCTTCATGTACGGCTGCGGTCGGCCGCGGCTGACCGGCAGCGTTGCTGTGTTTGCTGAAGGTATTGACGCTGTGCAGCCGTTGGTGACGCTCAGAGCATCAAATCACCCGATTGCCCGACATCGACCGGCGTGTCGGCCTGGGCTTCACCGGCCGTGAGGGCGTAAAGGGGTACGGGTCGGCATCCCGGCGCCGTTCGGCGCGGCCCGGCACCCTAGCAAGCGGAGAGCGCCGTGGCGGTTCTTTGTCGGTTCGGCGCCAATACGGCGGAGGTGGGCCGACCCCGCATTAGCGTCCTTTTCCCGTAACCCGGAGAAGGAGGGCATGGTGCGAAGCGTCGGACGGTGGCGTTCGGTGACCGGCGGTGTCCGGCCGCGGTTCTCGGTGGGCACCGGACTGGTCATCGCGGGTCTTTCCCTTACGGCCGTGGCCATTCTGCTGCCGGTGCGGTTGTTCGCGAGCAGCGGCAGCGCCGCGGGCAGTTCGGCTTCCGGTGCGCAGGACGACGGGCTCGGAGTGTGGAACACACCGTCGGGCCCGCTGACACCGCTCGACCGGGAATTCGTCGGAAAGGTACGGCAGGCCGGGCTGTGGGAGCTTCCCGCCGGCCGGCAGGCCCTGCAACGCGGAAAGCGGCAGGCCGTGCGGCACGCCGGCCGGCATTTGACGGAGGGGCACACCGATCTCAACCGGCGGACCGCCGACGCGGCCCGGGCACTGGCCGTCACGCTCCCCGGGCAGCCGACTCCCGAGCAGCAGGGCTGGCTCGCGCAACTCGACGCGGCCGAAGGTGATACGTACGAGCGGCTCTTCGTGAACCTGGCGCGCCGCGCGCACGGGAAGGTCTTCTCCCTCGTCGCCCAAGTCCGGGCGAACACCCGTAATGCGGTGATCCGGGACCTGGCCACACGGGCCAATTCCGTCGTCCTCGATCACATCACGGCCCTGGAACAGACCGGACTGGTCGACTTCGGGGCACTCGACGGCGGACCGGTATCCGGTGGGTCCGGCACGGCTACGGTGGCGCCGCCACCCGCGAAGTGAAGCCACATGACGCGAAAAGAAGGGAAGTGATGACATGAAACGGCAGCAGCGGATATCGGCGCGGGCGGCTCGTCCGCACAAGAGGACACGTCTGTCGAAGCGGAGCGGGGCGCTGATCGTCACGGCGCTGGCCGCCTGCGGGGGTACGGCGGTGATCGCCGCCCAGGCGCTGGCGGGCACCGGAGCGGGCGGGTCGGGAGGAGCGGGCGGGACGGGAGCGGCCGGCGACGGGGCTTCGGTGGCCGGGCGGACGATCGGCTGTCCGGACGTGGGCCAGCGGCTGCGCAGCCTTCCGGCGCAGGCGGCGCCCGAGGTGAACCGGAACCTCGGGCAGTTGGAGGGCCAGGTCGCCAGGGCGTTCCAGCGCTGGGCAGCCGACCCGGGCGCGCGGGACCGTGTACTGGACGAGTTGGAGCGGGACCGCGGCGCCACCATCGGGCGCATCTCGGACGCGCTGCGCCGGGCCGGCGGACAGCCCGGCGCCCTCGACCGGCTGAGCGCGTGCCGTACGACCGGAGAGACCGCCACCGCACAGAGCGCTCCCCGGGGCGCGCGGGACGGGAACAGCGCGGACAACGGCCCGTTCCGCAACGACTTCGTCGACATCAGAACCGTACGTCCGAACACCGGAGGCGGCGGAGACCGGGGCGGGAGAGGCGGGCGGGGCGGTTCCTTCCGCTCGGAATGCGGGCGCAACGAGAACGGTCACAACAACCCGGACAACCTGATCGTGGCGCCGGGCGTCAGCAACGGCGCCCACCACCTGCACGACTACGTCGGAAACCTGGCGACGGACGCGTTCTCCTCCGACAACGAACTGGCCGGGGCCGGTACGACCTGCGCCAACGGGGACAGGTCCACCTATTACTGGCCGGTGCTGCGGCTGCGGGACAACGGGCGGGAAAGAGACGCCAATGCGCCCGGCGGCGGCCAGGACGGGAATGTGGGCACGATCGTACGGCCCGCCGAAGTCTCGCTCACCTTCGACGGAGGCGGAGCGGAAAAGGTCACCGCCATGCCGCCTTTCCTGCGCGTTCTCACCGGTGACGCGAAAGCGCTGACGAACGGCCCGGCCAACGCCAATGCCTCGTGGAGCTGCACCGGTTTCGAGGACCGGCAGCTCAGGAACAAGTACCCGATCTGCCCCCGGGGCAGCAAGGTCCTACGGTCACTGGCGTTTCCCAACTGCTGGGACGGGCGCGACACCGACAGCGCCAATCACCGTACGCATGTGGTCTTTCCGGGCCGGAACGGGCAGTGCCGCAGCGGATTCCGCCCGATTCCCCGGCTGGTGCAGCGGCTGACCTACGCCATTCCGCCGAACACGCTGTACGCGGTGGACAGTTTCCCCGACCAGTTGCACAACCCGGTGACGGACCACGGTGACTTCATCAACCTGATGCCGCAGCGGCTGATGCGTACGGCCGTGGACTGCGTCAATTCCGGCCGCGACTGCCGCTGACGCGGCTCGCCGAAAGGAACGGATTCCCATGAGGTTCCCGTCCGGCCCCGCGCTCCCTCTCCTGGCGGCGGGCGCCCTGTCCGGCGCGATCGTCGTGGCGGGCTACGCGAACAGCGCCCCCACCCCGGCTCCCCAGCCCACCCGGCACACCACACACACGGGCCACTCCGCCCCCGACCCCGACCCGGCCGGCCCGCCCGCCTCCATGGCCCGCATCGCCGCCGCCCTCGGCTGCCGCGCCGAGATCATCCTCGACGCGCAGGAACTGCGGGAAGGCGGCTGCACCACCCGCGCCGGTGTCTTCCGTATCCTGACCTTCAGCAGCGACGCCAAGAAGCGCGCCTGGCTCACCGAGGCCCAGGCGTACGGGGGCAGCTATCTCGTCGGCACCCGCTGGTCGGTCACCGGACCTTCCCGGAACGCGCTGCTGCCGCTGCGGGACAGCCTGGGCGGAACCGTCGAGTCGGGCGCCGGACACGGCCACTCCCCCTGACGCGCCGACCCCGCCCCGTCCGGCCCGTCCAGTACCGGAACAGCGCCGTCCCGTCCGCGCCAGGGCGGAACGGCGCCGTTCGCTCCGCTTACCGGGCACCGCCTTCGGTGCCCTTTTTCCGTGTGTGACAGCCTCCCGGCGGTGGTAGTGATCACGGACACGGACGTATGTTCGCGTCCGTAAACTTCCGTGCGATCCCCGTACGTCCCCGTATCACCCCCGTATCGATTGCTGGAGGCATTCCATGGCATCCCCGCACCCCGTCGCGCCGACTGTGTCCCCGCTCCCGCTGATGCAGTTAGCCACCGGGTTCTGGGCGTTCAAGACGCTGGCCACCGCCGACGAGCTGGGCCTGTTCGGGGTGCTCGACCGGCTGGGCGGCGGCACGGTCGAGGAGTGCGCCGAGGAGCTGGAGATCGGTGTACGGCCGGCGGGGATGCTGCTGACCGGCTGCGCGGCGCTGGACCTGCTGGAGCGCCGGAAGGACGGCCGCTTCGTCAACTCCGCGCTGACCGACGCGTATCTGGTGCCGGGCCGCCCGTACCACTTCAGCGGCTGGCTGCGGATGCTGGACCAGCGGCTGTATCCCGGCTGGGGCCGGCTCGGCGAGGCCGTCCGCACCAACCGGCCCACCACCTGGGACCCCGACAAGCAGCCGCATCTGTTCGACACCGAGGACCCGGGCCTGCTGGCCGTCTTCTGGGAGGCGATGCACGCGCTGTCGTCGTGGACCGCGCAGCGGCTCGGCGAGGTGGTGGACCTGACCGCCGGGGCGCGGCTGCTGGACGTGGGCGGCGGCTCCGGCGCGTACGCCATCGAGCTGTGCCGGCGGCACCCGGGGCTGAAGGCCACGGTCTACGACTTGCCGAAGGTGTGTCCGGTGGCGGAACGCAACGTCGCCGAGGCCGGGCTGGACGACCGGATCGGCACCCATCCCGGCGACTTCCTCGCCGAGCCGGAGCTGCCCGGCGGGCACGACATCATCGTGCTGTCGATGATCCTGCACGACTGGGACGAGGCCACCAACCGCATGCTGCTGGACAAGTGCTGTGCGGCGCTGCCGCCCGGCGGCACGCTGGTGATCAGCGAGCTGATGGTGGACGACGATCTGACCGGGCCCGCCCCGGCCGCCCTGATGAGCCTGAACATGCTGGTCGAGACCGAGGGCGGGCGTAACTACACGGCGGCGGAGTACGGTTCCTGGCTGGCCGACGCCGGGTTCTCGGAGGTCCGCAAGGTGCCGTTCGAGGCGCCCGGCGCCAACGCGGCGATCGTCGCCCGCAAGTGACGCGCGCGATGTGACATGCCCGGTACACGCGAGGTGCGGGCCGTCCGCGGTGTGCGTACGGACCGCGGACGGCCCGCACGCACGGCGGTCTCAGGTGTCCAGCTTCTGCTTGGCGGTCTCCGGCAGGGTCAGGTACACGACGAAGGAGAGCAGGCAGAGGGCGGACACGTACCAGGGGAACAGGTCCGCGTTCCCGGCCTGTTTGAACCAGGTGCCCACGTACGGCGCGGTGCCGCCGAAGAGCGCCACGGTCAGCGAGTACGGGAAGCCGATGCCCGCGGCCCGTACCCGGGCCGGGAAGACCTCGGCGTTCACGGCGGCGGCGACCGCGGTGTACCCGGTCAGCAGCACCATGCCCGCGCACTGCACGAGCAGCAGCGACCAGAACGCGTCGGTCACCAGGTGCAGCAGCGGTACGGCGAGCACCGCGAAGCCCAGCGCGAAGCCGAGCAGCAGCGGCTTGCGGCCGACGCGGTCCGAGAGCAGGCCGCCGAGCGGCTGGAGCAGGGCGAAGAACAGCAGCGACAGGGTGCCGACGGTGAGCGCCTCGCTCTTGTCGAAACCGGCGTTGACCTGTGCGTACGTGGGCAGGTAGGTGGTCCAGGTGTAGTACGCGAGGGTGCCGCCGGCGGTGATGCCGCAGATCAGCAGGGACTGGCGCGGGTAGCGGCGCAGCGCCTCGAAGATGCCGGGGCGGGCGGCGGCCCGCTGCTCCTCGCTGCGCGTCTCGCGGGCCCCGCTGCGGATCCACAGGCCGAGGAGGCTGAACACCGCGCCGATCAGGAACACCAGGCGCCAGCCCCACTGCCCCATCTGGCCGTCGGTCAGGACGCCCGCCAGCAGGGCGGCCGTGCCGGACGCCAGCAGTTGGCCCGCGGTGGTGGAGACGTACTGGAAGCTGGAGAACAGCCCGCGCCGGCCGGGTCCGGCCGACTCGACGAGGAAGGTCGTGGAGGCGGCGAACTCGCCGCCCACGGAGAGCCCCTGCACCAGCCGGGCGACGACCAGCACGACCGGCGCGAGCACGCCGGTGGCCGCGTAGGTGGGGGTGACGGCGACGAGCAGGCTGCCGCCGCCCATCAGCAGGATCGTCAGGGTCAGCGCGGCCCGGCGGCCCCGGCGGTCGGCGACCGCGCCCATCAGCAGCCCGCCGACCGGGCGCATGAAGAAGCCCACCGCGAACACCGCGAAGGTGGACAGCAGCGGCACCAGCGGGTTGCCGGTGTCCTGGGGGAAGACCCGGTCGGCGATGTAGACGGCCAGGAAGGAGTACGCGTACCAGTCGTACCATTCCACGGCGTTGCCGACCGACGCCGCGGCCAACTGCCGCAACTGCGACACCTGCCGCGGCGCGCCGTCCGGCGCCCCTTCCGCCGTTCCGGCCTCGGCCTGCTCCGCACGTGTCATGGTCCTCCGCTCCGGGTCCTTCTCCTTCGCCCGCCGCTGGGGCAGGATGAGCCGACAGGTGATCATGTACCGGTGAGACGCCCCGCCGCCAGCGGTCGACGGCAGCCGAAAGGAGATGGCAACGTGCGCGTAGCACTGTTCGTCACCTGCATCAACGACACGCTCTACCCGGACACCGGCCGGGCAGTGATCACGCTGCTGGAACGCCTCGGGGTCGAGGTGGGATTCCCGGCGGAGCAGAGTTGCTGCGGCCAGCCCCAGTTCAACACCGGCTACCGGCATCTGACGGAGCCGCTGGTGCACCGCTTCGACCGCGCCTTCGCCGACTACGACTACGTGGTCACCCCCTCCGCGTCGTGCGCGGCGATGGTGCGGGACAACTACCCGAGGATCGCGGCGAAGGCCGAGGCCGAGGGGCGCGCCGGGCGGGAGCTGGCGCGGGCCGCGGCGAGCGCCGTGCCCAAGACGTACGAGCTGACCGAGTTCCTGACCGACGTGCTGAAGGTGACCGACGTGGGCGCGTACTACCCGCACACCGTCACCTACCACCCGACCTGCCACGGCCTGCGGATGCTGGGCCTGGGCGACCGGCCGCGCCGGCTGCTGGAGCGGGTACGGGGGCTGGAGCTGCGCGAACTGCCGGGCGCCGAGGAGTGCTGCGGCTTCGGCGGCACCTTCGCGGTGAAGAATCCGGCGGTGTCGGCCGCGATGGGCGCCGACAAGGCACGGGCGGTCCTGGAGACGGGCGCGGAGGCGGTCTGCACGGTCGACAACTCCTGTCTGATGCACATCGGCGGCACGCTCCGGCGGCAGGGCGCGGCGGCCCGGCCCGTGCACATCGCGGAGATCCTGGCCGCCACGGAGGCCGACGCGCGGGAACCGTCCCGCGCCCGCGCCACGGAAGGGAGCCCGCGGTGAGCGGTACGTATCTCGGCATGCCCGCGTTCCCCGCGGCCGCCGCGTCCTCCACCCAGGACGCCCGGCTGCGCGGCAACCTGCGCCACGCCACCCACACCATCCGCGACAAGCGCGCCAAGGCGGTGGCGGAGCTGGACGACTGGGCGCGTCTGCGGGCCGCGGGCGCCGCCGTCAAGGACCGTACGCTGCGCCACCTCGACCACTACCTGGAGCAGCTTGAGGAGTCGGTGACGGCGGCCGGCGGGCAGGTGCACTGGGCGGCGGACGCCGCGGAGGCCAACGCCATCGTCGCCCGGCTGGTGCGGGAGACCGGCGAGCGCGAGGTCGTCAAGGTCAAGTCGATGGCGACGCAGGAGACCGGACTGAACCGGGCGCTGGCCGAGGCGGGCATCAGCGCGTACGAGACGGATTTGGCGGAGCTGATCGTGCAGCTCGGCGACGATCTGCCGTCGCACATCCTGGTGCCCGCGATCCACCGCAACCGGGGCGAGATCCGGGACATCTTCCGGGAGCAGATGGCCCGTTGGGGCCGTCCGGCGCCGGATGATCTGTCGGACGCGCCGGCCGCGCTGGCGGAGGCGGCGCGGCTGCACCTGCGCGAGAAATTCCTGACCGCGAAGGTCGGCATCTCGGGGGCCAACTTCATGGTGGCCGACACCGGGACGCTGGTGGTCGTGGAGTCCGAGGGCAACGGCCGGATGTGCCTGACCCTGCCGGAGACGCTGATCTCGGTCGTCGGCATCGAGAAGGTGGTGCCGACCTGGCAGGATCTGGAGATCTTCCTCCAGTTGCTGCCGCGCTCCTCGACGGCCGAGCGGATGAACCCGTACACCTCGATGTGGACCGGCACGACGGACGGCGACGGGCCGCGCACCTTCCACCTCGTGCTGCTCGACAACGGGCGCACCGACACCCTCGCCGACACGGTGGGCCGCCAGGCGCTGCGCTGCATCCGCTGCTCGGCCTGTCTGAACGTGTGCCCGGTGTACGAGCGGGCCGGCGGGCACGCGTACGGCTCGGCGTACCCGGGGCCGATCGGCGCGATCCTCACTCCACAACTGCGCGGTACGGCGAGCGAGCTGGACGCCTCGCTGCCGTACGCGTCGTCGCTGTGCGGCGCCTGTTACGAGGTGTGCCCGGTCGCCATCGACATCCCGGAGGTGCTGGTGCATCTGCGGGAGCGGGTGGTGCAGGGTGGCCGGGTGACGCGGCGGGGTGTGAAGACCGTCCTCAAACCGGCCAAGGGGCACGCCGCGGAGCGGGCGGCGATGCGCGCGGCCGGGTTCGCGTTCGACCACCCCGGGGCGCTGCGCGCGGGGCAGCGGCTGGCGGCCCGTACCCGGCGGCTGCATCCGCGCCGGCTGCCGGGTCCGGGGCGCGCCTGGACGGACACCCGGGACCTGCCGCCGGTGCCGGCCGAGTCCTTCCGGGACTGGTGGCGGCGTACGCGTGGAGAGGAGCGGGCGAAATGAGCAGCCGGGATGTGGTGCTGGCGCGGGTGCGCCGGGCGCTGGCGGACGTACCGCGCGGTGAGGGGTACGAGGACGTGCCGGTCCCCCGCGACTATCTGCGCGTCCATGGTTCCCGTACGCCGGAGGAGCGGGTGGCGCTGCTGGCCGAGCGCCTGGCGGAGTACCGGGCGCTGGTGCACCACTGTGCCGAGGACGAGGTGCACATGCTGGTCATGCGCCTGCTGGCCGAGCACGGCACGCAGCACGTCCTCGTGCCGCCGGGGCTGGACCCGTCGTGGATGGCCGCCGCCGATCCCGTCCGCATCCACGACCGCGCGGCGAGCACCGCGCGTGAACTCGACGCGGTGGGCAGTGTCGTGACCGGCTGCGCGGTGGCGATCGCCGAGACCGGCACCATCGTGCTGGACGGCTCGCCCGACCAGGGCCGTCGCCGGATCTCGCTCGTTCCGGACCATCACATCTGTGTGGTGCGCGTACCGGACCAGGTCGTCGACTCGGTGCCGGAGGCGCTCGAACGCCTGGATCCGGTACGTCCGTTGACGTGGATCTCCGGACCGTCGGCGACCAGCGACATCGAGCTGGACCGGGTCGAAGGGGTGCACGGGCCGCGGAAGCTGGAGGTCGTGCTGCTGTCGGAGTGAGGGGCAGGGCCCGGCGGCGGGAAGTGGCGCGCGGAGGGCTTGTCATGCGCAGCGCCAACGTTCGACCCTGACGCTTCCTGTTGCCTTACGTTCGGAGCCCTCTCATGAACGTACGCCGCATCGGCCGCCGGTCGTTCCTCGCCACCGGCGCCGCCCTGGCCGGCTGGGCCGCGTTCGCCGCGCAGAAACGCTCCTTCGCCGCTACCGCCGCCACCGCCGAGTGGGACGCCGCCCCGCGGATCTTCCAGGTCGGCCGCGAACCGGCCCGCGCCCGCCTCGTCCCGTACGGGAACCCCCGGGCGGCACGTACCGGGACGTACCGCTCCTCCCCGTACTACCGCTCGCTCAACGGCGACTGGCGCTTCCACTGGTCGAAGAACCCCGACGAGCGGCCCCGCGACTTCTTCGCGCCCCGCTACGACGACAGCGCCTGGGATCACATCACCGTGCCCTCCAACTGGGAGATCGAGGGCTACCCGGAGCCGATCTACCTCAACGTCAAGTACCCGTGGATCGGCTACGAGGACCCGCGGCCACCGCACGTCCCGCACGGCTTCAACCCCGTCGGCTCCTACCGGCGCACCTTCACCGTGCCCGGTTCCTGGGACGGCCGCCGCACCCTGCTCTCCTTCCAGGGTGTGAAGTCGGCGTTCTTCGTGTGGGTCAACGGCGAGCGGGTCGGCTACAGCGAGGACAGCTACACCCCGGCCGAGTTCGACATCACCGAACGGCTGCGGCCCGGCACGAACGTGCTGGCCGTGGAGGTCTACCGATGGTCGGACGGCAGTTGGCTGGAGGATCAGGACATGATCGACCTGTCCGGGATCTTCCGCGACGTGTACCTGTACTCCATCGCACCCGTGCACCTCCGGGACCTGCACGTCCGCACCGCCCTGGACGCCGCCCACCGCGACGCGGAACTGACCGTCGCGGCGACGGTACGCACCCGGGGCGCGGCAGCGGCGGGCGAACACCGGCTAAGAGCGGAGCTGTACGACGGGCGCGGGCGGCCGGCGCTACCGTCCCCGCTGACCGCGACGGTCCGCTTCACCGGCGGGCAGGACGCCACGGTCGCCCCGACGGTCACCGTCCGCGCCCCCGACCTGTGGTCCGCCGAGGCCCCGCACCTCTACACGCTCGTCCTGACCCTCACCGACCCGGCGGGCCGCACCGTCGACGTGCAGAGCACCCGGATCGGCTTCCGCTCCGTCGCGTACGGACCCGGCAAGCTCACGGTCAACGGCCGTCCCGTCGTCTTCCGCGGCGTCAACCGGCACGAGACCGACCCCGACCGCGGGCAGGCCGTCCCCGAGGAGCGGATGCTCCAGGACATCCGCATCATGAAGCAGCACAACATCAACGCCGTCCGCACCTCCCACTACCCCGCCGATCCGCGCTGGCTGGAGCTGTGCGACGAGTACGGCCTGTACGTGATCGGCGAGGCCGACCTGGAGTCGCACGGCGTCCGCGACCGGCTCCCCGGCAGTCTCCCGGCGTGGACCGGGGCGTGCCTGGACCGGATGCGGTCGATGGTCGAGCGGGACAAGAACCACCCGTCCGTCGTGGTGTGGTCGCTGGGCAACGAGGCGGGCCAGGGGCTCAACTTCGCGGCGATGGCCGACTGGACGCGCCGCCGCGACCCGTCCCGGCCCGTGCACTACGAGGGCATGAACGCGGTGGCCGACATCGAGAGCCGCATGTACAGCACGCCGGACGAGGTGGAGCGGTACGGGAAGTCCGGCAACCCGAAACCGTTCATTTTGTGCGAGTACGCGCACTCCATGGGCAACAGCACGGGCAACTTCCAGGAGTACTGGGACGTCTTCGATCGCTACCCCAATCTGCACGGCGGCTTCATCTGGGACTTCGTCGACCAGGCCATCCGCCTGCCCGTCCCCGGCGACCCGAAGCGCACCTACCTGTCCTACGGCGGCGACTGGCACCCCGGCTACCCCACCGACTGGAACTTCAGTTGCAACGGCATCGTCGCCGCCGACCGCGCGCCGCACCCCGCCATCCACGAGGTCAAGAAGGTCTACCAGGCCGTCCGGACGGCCGCCGCCGACCTCGCCACGGGCACCGTACGGATCACCAACCGGCAGTTGTTCCTCGATCTGGACGCCTACGAACTGCGCTGGGAAGTCACCCAGGACGGCGAACGCATCCAGCACGGCACCCTCCCCGCGCCGAAAACCGCACCGGGCCAGGGCACGACCGTACGCATTCCCTTCAGCCGTCCCGAACGGCCCGCCCCCGGCGCCGAATACTGGCTGAACCTCTCCTTCGTACTGCGGCACGCCACCATCTGGGCGGACGCGGGCCACAGCGTCGCCGCCGAACAACTCGCGCTGCCCTGGCACACCCCCGCGCCCGCCGATCCCTCCCCCACCGGGCTGCCGCCCCTGCGCCTCACCGAGTCGGAGCGCGCCGTCACCGTGAGCGGGCGCGACCTAGAACTCGTCCTCGACAAGGCGAGCGGCACCCTGTCGGCCTACCGCCACCGCGGGCGGGCCCTGCTGACCGCCGGGCCGGTGCCCAACTTCTGGCGCGGCCCCACGGACAACGACATCGGCCGGGGCGCACAGAACACGCTGCGCACCTGGCGCGAGGCAGGCGCCAAGCGCACGGTGACACGGGTGCGGGCCGCCCAGCCGTCCGCCTCCGAAGTGACCATCGAGATCTGGGCCACCCTGCCCACCGCTCCCGCCGCCTCCCGGTGGGACACCGTCTTCACGGTGCGCGGCGACGGCGAGGTGCGCATCCGGCACACCCTGACGCCGGGCGCCGGACTGCCCGACCTGCCCCTGGTGGGCGCGCTGCTGACCGTACCGGCCGGGCTGGAGACCTTCAGTTGGTACGGGCGCGGGCCGCACGAGAACTACTGGGACCGGCGCACCGCGGCCTTCGTCGGCCGCTACCGCAGCAGCGTCGACGCCCAGCTCGGCAACTACGTCCGGCCGCAGCAGACCGGCAACGTGACCGACGTACGCAGCGCCTCGCTCACCGGACGCGACGGCACGGGGCTGACCGTACGCGCGGAACCCGGCGACGGCGCGCCGCTGCTGGAGCTGAGCGCCCTGCACCACGCGCCGTCCGACCTGGAGAGCGAGCGGCACGAGCATCCGTACGAGCTGAAGCGGCGCCCCGAGACGGTCCTCGGCGTCAACCACCGGCAGACGGGCGTCGGCGGAAACGATTCGTGGGGCGCGCCGCCGCTGGAGAAGTACCTGCTGCACGCCGACCGGGCGTACAGCTACGCGTACCGGCTGCGGCCGGTGTGACACCGGTGCCTGCGCTCCCCACGGAGCGCAGGCACCCGGACCGGCGGCCCGTCACTCGTACATGACGTACTCGGGCTGCGGCCGCAGTGCCAGGACCTCCTTGTGGGTCATCAGGCGGCTGCCCTCGGTGTCCTCGTCGTAGAAGAGCTTGAAGCCGGTGTGCATCCCGCTGGGCAGGTTCCTGACCAGGTCGTTCCAGGTGCCGCGCTTCAGCCCCGGCGAGCCGATGCCGTCGGCGCACTTGATCGCGGCGACGCCCGGCTGCGGCCGGAACGCGCGCTGGTCCTCGACCACCGAAGTCGCCACCTGGTGGAAGACGAACGCCTTCTCCGGCAGGTCGTGCTCGCGGACCAGGCCGGAGAGGTAGCGGGCGATCTCGGTGAGTTCGCCGCCGTCGGTGCTCCCGTAGGAGTCGCCCGGCTTCTCCCCCGGCCCCATCTCCCACTCGGGATCCAGCGCGACCCCCACGTCCGGGTGCACCAGCCATTCGCGCAGCGCCTTGACCTCGGCGAGCGCCGAGGCGCGGCCCGGCTGGATGTTCAGGAGCAGCAGCGCACGGTGCTTCTGCGCCGCCTTGTGGAAGCGGCGGACGGTGTCGGCTGAGGTGCGGGTGCGATAGGTCCCGTCGGGGCCCGCGCTGGAGTTGGCGACCACGGCGAGGAGTTCCAGGACGGGCAGCGGCTCGCGGTCGGCGGCGTAGGTGTGTGCGAGCTTTTCGATCTCGCGGGCGCGCTGGTCCAGGTCACCGGTGCCGAGGCGGCCGAGTGCGGCGGCTCCGGGCAGGCCGCAGTAGCCGACGAGCCGGTGGCGGGGGAACAGTTCGCGGCCGCCGCGCGGCAGCTCGGGCCGCTTCTTGGTGGGCTTCGGCGTGGGACTGCTGCTCGTCCGGCTGCCAGGAGTGCCCGACGCCCGGGGCGGCGGCGCGCCGCGCGGTGACGCGTCGCTGTCCGCCGTACCGGCGCAGGCGGTGAGAAGGCTGAGGCCCGCCGCGGCGGTGACGGCCAGGGCGCTCCGGCGGCCCGGCTCGGCTGTGCTGTCGAGCACGTCGCCTCCTTGTGTCCATCGGGGTTCGGGAAGTCAGGGTGATCTCAGGTGGGCTGTGTGCCGTTCGCCTTGCCGGACCTGATCGCGCGAAACACCCCTCACCACGCTTCCTGACCACTAACGATCAAGATTGCGCCAACTTCGACCGTCCGGGCGGGAGCGGACAGTCCCGCAGGGTGACCCTCCCGTGGATAGGCACCGGATACGTACGCATTCCGGAGGGCTGGGTGTCCCGCCGCCCGCTCAGCAGACTCGTGCTCACCGCAACGACGACGAAAGCGCGAGTGACCACCATGAACAGCACCACCGCCAACCCCGGCCCCGTGTGGCACGCCGGCTGGAGCACCGCCGTACAGCGCCCCAGCACCGGTTTCGACAAGAACTGGTCCGAGGAGGGCTTCGCGGACCAGACGGTACGTCAGCTCGTCCGGGTCACCGGCTCCGGCACGGCGGCCCGCGTCCGCCTCTCCAACCGTTTCGGCAGCACTCCCCTGGAGGTCGGCGGCGCCACCCTCGCCCGTACGGACCGGGGCGCGGCCGTCCAGGACGGCACGACCCGCCCGCTGACGTTCTCAGGCGCCGGATCCGTCCGTATCCCGGCGGGCGGCGAGGTCTGGAGCGACCCGGCCGAACTCCCCGTGACCCTCTTCGACCAGCTCACGGTGAGCCTGTACTTCCCCCGCCCGACCGGCCCCACCACCTTCCACGCCCAGGCGTTCACCACCGCCTACCGCGCCGAGGGCGACCAACTGACCGCCGCGGACCCGGCCGTCTTCACCGAAACCTCCGTGTCCTGGTACGTCCTCGCCGACATCGAGCTGGCGGACGGCGGCCCGGCCCGGCGGGACACCGTGGTGACGTTCGGCGACTCGCTCACCGACGGCTTCGCCTCCACCACCGACGCCGACCACCGCTACCCGGACGCCCTCGCCGAACGACTGGCCGCCGCGGGCCGGGCCCGCCCGGTGCTCAACGCCGGCATCGGCGGCAACCTGCTGCTCAACGACGCCCCCTGGTTCGGCGAACGGGCCGCCGCCCGCTTCCGGCGGGACGTCCTGGACAAGCCCGGGGTACGGACGGTGATCGTGCTCGTCGGCCTGAACGACATCGGATTCAGCGAGGCGGACCAGTCCGAGTTCCCGACGTACCGCCCGAACCCGGACCTCTCCGCCGCACAGCTCATCGAGGGCTACCGAGCCCTGATCGCGGCGGCCCACCCAGCCGGGGTACGTGTCATCGGCGGCACGATCACCCCGTTCCAGGGCTCCGAGTACCACACCCCACACGCCGAGACCAAGCGCCAGGAGATCAACACCTGGATCCGCACCTCCGGCGCCTTCGACGCGGTAGCCGACTTCGCGACGGCCCTGTCCGACCCGTCGAACCCACAAGCCCTGCTGCCCGCT
Organism: Streptomyces chrestomyceticus JCM 4735; assembly: GCF_003865135.1. Taxonomy (NCBI): domain Bacteria; kingdom Bacillati; phylum Actinomycetota; class Actinomycetes; order Kitasatosporales; family Streptomycetaceae; genus Streptomyces; species Streptomyces chrestomyceticus. Next base: position 1,104,497 of record NZ_BHZC01000001.1, read on the forward strand.
TACGACAGCGGCGACCGGAAGCATCCTGGGGATGCCGGGTATCGGGTGATGGCGTCGGTGATCGATCCGGCGACCCTCTGAACGCGCCTTAGCGCCCCGCCCCGCCGCCCCCTACAACCTCTCGACAACCCGAAACCGCTCGGCCACCACCTGCGTGTCGTCGTCCACCCGGAACTCCGGATCGCCGAGAGCCGCCCGCATCTCAGGGCTGTGCCAGAAGCTCTCGTGGTCGGCCCGCCAGTCGGCCACCGTTTCGTTGCCCTCGCCCTCGTCCACGGCGTGTCGCAGGTCCACGTCGGCCAGGCGCAGCACCCGTACCTCCGTCACCTCGATGACGGCTACGGGGCGGCCGGCGGAGTCGGGGACCTGGAAGCGGGCGCCGGCCCGTGGCAGTGGGGTGTTGGCGCGCTCGTAGTCCGCCAGCAGGCCCGAGGTGGTGGTCTTGGCGCCGGAGAGGACGGCGGCGACGAGGCGGTCCCGCAGGGGGCCGGGGAAGGCGAGTTCGAGGGGTGGCAGGGCTTCGTGGGCAGGCATGCGGCTCACCTTAGAGGGGTGGTGGTGCGGCTTGCCCGCCTATTTCAGGGGCGGGCGTCCCGCCGGCCGGCGGCGTGGGCCGTGTGCAGGGCCCAGGCCACCATGGGCAGTTGTAGCGGCAGGCGGCCGTAGGCGATGGCCTTGAGGGGCGCCGGGCGGTGGCGCCAGTCGCGGGCCATCTTGATGTTGGCGGGGAAGACGGCGGCGAACAGGCCGGCGGCGGCCAGTGCGCCGGCCCGGCGGGTGCGCGGCAGGGCGACCGCGGCGGCGACGGCGAGTTCCGCGGCGCCGCTGACGTAGGTCCAGGTGCGCGGGGAGCCCGGCAGGGCGCGGGGCACGATCGCGTCGAACGGCTTGGGGGCGAGGAAGTGGAGCGCTCCCACGCCGCCGAGCATCCGGGCCATCGTCCGGGCGGAACGGTCGGCGGATCGTGCCGCGGAACGGTCGGTGGTGCGGTCGGTGGCTGCCACGGGCGCTCCTGAGGTCGGTCCGGTGCGGTCGGGGCCGACCTTACCCGTGAGTCAGGCCGGCGGACAGGGGGTGATCACCGTTGGGGGCGAGGTGTGCGTCACGCTTGACCAGGGCCGCGTAGCGGCCGCCGGCGGCGAGGAGTTCGGCGTGGGTGCCGCGTTCGGCGATCCGGCCCGCGTCGAGGACGACGATCTGGTCGGCGTCGCGGACGGTGGACAGGCGGTGCGCGATGGTGATCGTCGTACGGCCCTTGGAGAGCGCGTCGACGGCCTGCTGCACCGCGTGTTCGGTACGGGTGTCCAGCGCGCTGGTGGCCTCGTCGAGGACGAGGACGGGCGGGTCGCGCAGGATCGTCCGGGCGAGGGCCAGGCGCTGCTTCTCGCCGCCGGAGAAGCGGTGGCCGCGTTCGCCCACGAGGGTGTCGTAGCCGTCCGGGAGGCCCGCGATGTGGTCGTGTATCTGGGCCGCGCGGGCGGCGCGTTCGATCTCCTCGTCGGTGGCGTCCGGCTTGGCGAAGCGGAGGTTGTCGGCGACGGAGGCGTGGAAGAGGTAGGTCTCCTGGGAGACCACGCCGACGGCGCGGGCGAGGGAGTCGAAGTCCAGGTCGCGGACGTCGGTGCCGTCCAGGGTGACGCGGCCGGCCGTCACGTCGTACAGGCGCGGCACCAGGTAGCTCAGGGTGCTCTTGCCGCTGCCGGTCGCGCCGACGACGGCGAGGCTGGTGCCGGCCGGGACGGTCAGGTCGATGTCGCGCAGGGTCGCCGGGGCGGGCGCGGCGTCAGCGTCGGTCTCCGGGCTGTCGTACGCGAACGTGACGTGCTCGAAGCGGATCTCGCCGCGCGGCTCGGCCAGGCGTACCGGGTGCGCCGGTTCGGTGATGGCCACCGGCAGGTCGAGGTATTCGAAGACGCGCTGGAAGAGCGCGACCGAGGTCTGCATCTGCACGCCGGTGGACAGCAGCGAGACGGTGGGGCGCAGCAGGCCCTGCTGGAGGGTGACGAAGGCGACGAGGGTGCCGATGGAGAAGGCGGGGCCGCCGAGCTGGAGGACGAGTCCGGCCGACCAGTAGATGACGGCGGGCATGGCGGCCATGACGATGCCGATGGTGGCCATCCGCCAGCGGCCGGCCATGTTGGCGCGGACCTCCAGGCCGACCAGCTTCTCGGACTCGGTGGCGAAGTTCGCCGTGAGGGAGTCGGCGCGGCCCATGGTGCGGCCGAGCAGGATGCCGCTGACCGACAGCGACTCGGTGACCATCGCGGACATCGAGGCCATCTGCTTCTGGCGTGCGGTGGTGATCTTCTTGCGTTCGTTGCCGACCCGGCGGCTGATCCAGACGAAGAGCGGGAGCAGCAGCAGGGAGACCAGGGTCAGCCGCCAGTCGAGGGCGAGCATGGCGACGACGGTGGCGACGACGGAGGTGAGGTTGGAGACCAGGGAGGTCGCGGTGGAGGTGACGGTGGCCTGCATGCCGCCGATGTCGTTGGCGATGCGGGACTGCACCTCGCCGGTGCGGGTGCGGGTGAAGAACGCCAGCGGCATCCGCTGGAGCTTGGCGTAGACGGCGGTGCGCAGGTCGTGCATGACGCGTTGGCCGACGGTGGTCGAGATCAGGGTCTGCAGGACGCCGAAGACGCTGGTCAGCACGGCGGTGACGATCATGCCGGCGGCGAGCAGGGTGAGCAGGCCGGTACGGCCCTGGGGGATCGCCACGTCCAGCACGGCGCGGAGCAGGAAGGGGGAGGCGACCGAGACCAGGGAGGAGGCGGCCACCAGCAGGCCCACCGTGGCCAGCCGGCCGCGGTAGGGGCGGAAGAGGGCGAGGATGCGCCGCACCTGGGCCGGCTGGGCCGGGTCTCTGGGCGGCGGGGTCCACTCGGGTCCGTCGGGGCGCATGGGCTCCTTCGCAGGGGTACGGATACGGGTCCCGCCGAGCATAACCAGTTGTTACCTATACTCACAATGAGCGTGGTCCTGCTATCCTCCGGCCATGTCCTCCCCCGACCCGGCCACCACCGACCCCGACCTCGCGGAGCAGCTCGTGCGGCTCACCCGCCGGATGCACCGCGCGCAGAAGCGGCACATGGAGTCGCTCGACATCGCGCTGACCCCCGCGCAGACCCGGCTGCTGCGCATCGTGGACCACTACCGCGACGGGACGCCGCCCCGGATGGCCGACCTGGCCGCGCGCCTGGAGGTCGTACCGCGGGCCGTGACGACGCTGGTCGACGCCCTGGAGGCGAAGGACGCGGTGCGCCGGGTGCCGGACCCCGCCAACCGCCGCGTGATACGGATCGAGCTGACCGACACCGGCCGTTCGACGCTGCACGCGTTGCGCGGCGCGCGCCGGGACGCCGCGCGCGAAATCCTGGCACCACTGACCGCCGAACAGCGGGACGTGCTCGGCGGCCTCCTGTCCACCCTGGTGGACGGAGCGGCCGCACGCTGCTGAAACACTGGACCGGGCGGCCGCGCCGGGTGCCGGAGCGCCGCCGGAACCGGACCGGAGGAGAGTCGTCATGCCCTTGCTGGAACCGAGGCCCGGGGCCCTGCGGCCGGCCGCCACCGAAGGCCCGTACCCCGATCGGGTGAGCGACCGGCAGGCGTCCGGCACACCGGAGCGGCTGCGCGACGAGCTGACGGCGCTGCTCGGCCCGGACAAGGTGCTGCACAAGATCTCCGACCTGGTGCGCTACGCCTCCGATGCGAGTCCGTACCGCTTCGTCCCGCAGGTCGTCGTCCTGGCCGAGGACGTCGACGACATCTCCGCGGTGTTCTCCTACGCGCACGGCAAGGGCCGCGACGTCGTGTTCCGGGCCGCCGGCACCTCGCTCAACGGGCAGGCGCAGGGCGAGGACATCCTCGTCGACGTCCGCCGGCACTGGGCGGGCGTCGAGGTGCTGGACGACGGCGCCCGGGCCCGTATCCGGCCCGGCACCACGGTCGTACGGGCCAACGCCGCGCTCGCCCGGTACGGCAGGCTGCTCGGCCCGGACCCGGCCAGCGCCATCGCCTGCACGCTCGGCGGCGTGGTCGCCAACAACGCGTCCGGGATGACGGCGGGCACCACCCGCAACTCCTACCGGACGCTGGCCTCGGTCACGCTCGTCCTGCCCTCCGGGACGAGCGTGGACACCGGCCACCCGGCGGCGGACGAGGAACTGGCGCACGCCAAACCGGAACTGTGCCGGGGACTGCTGGCGCTGAAGGCGGAGATCGAGGCGGACCCGGAGCTGGTGGCCCGCATCCGCGCCAAGTACGAGATCAAGAACACCAACGGCTACCGGCTCGACGCCTTCCTGGACGGCGCCACCCCCGTCGAGATCCTGCGCGGACTGACGGTCGGCTCCGAGGGCACCCTCGGCTTCATCGCCGAGACCGTCTTCGAGACGCTGCCCCTGAACCGGTACACGTCCACCGCCCTGCTGTTCTTCCCGACCCTGAGCGCCGCGGCCGCCGCCGTGCCGCTGTTCAACGAGGCGGGCGCGATCGCCGTCGAGCTGATGGACGGCAACACGCTGCGCGCCTCGGTGAGCGTGTCCGGCGTGCCGGCCGACTGGGCGGAGCTGCCGAAGACGACCACCGCGCTGCTGGTCGAGTTCCGCGCGCCCGACGAGGCGGCGCGGGAGGCCCAGGAGGAGGCCGCGCGTGAGGTGCTGGCGGGGCTGGAGCTGGTCGCCCCGGTCGCGTCCGTCAGCAATGAATTCACCCGTGACGCCGGGGTCATCGCCGGGTACTGGAAGGCCCGGAAGGCGTTCGTCACCGCGGTCGGCGGCTCCCGTCCGTCCGGTACGACGCTGATCACCGAGGACTTCGCCGTACCGCCGTCCCGGCTCGCCGAAGCCTGCACGGCGTTGCTCGAACTCCAGGACCGGCACGGCTTCGACGCGGCGGTCGCGGGCCACGCCGCCCACGGCAACCTGCACTTCCTGCTCGCCTTCGACGCCGCCCGGCCCGCGGACGTGGAGCGCTACGCCGCCTTCATGGACGAGTTCTGCACACTGGTCGTCGAGCGCTTCGACGGCTCCCTGAAGGCCGAGCACGCCACCGGCCGCAACATCGCCCCGTTCCTGGAACTCGAATGGGGGCCGCGCGCGACGGAGCTGATGTGGCGCATCAAGCAGACCGTGGACCCGCACGGCATCCTGGCCCCGCGCGTCCTGCTCGACCGCGACCCGAAGGCGCATCTGCGCGGCCTGAAGACCATTCCGCAGGTCGAGGCGGTCGCCGACCCCTGCATCGAATGCGGCTTCTGCGAACCGACCTGCCCCAGCCAGGACCTCACCACGACGCCCCGGCAGCGCATCGTGCTGCGCCGCGAGATGATGCGCCAGGCCCCGGTCTCGCCGGTCACCGGCGCGTTGCTGGACTCCTACGGGTACGACGCGGTGGACACCTGCGCGGGCGACTCCACCTGCAAGCTGGCCTGCCCGGTCGGCATCGACACCGGCGCGATGATGAAGGACTTCCGGCACCGGCGCCACTCCCCCAAGGAGGAACGCGCCGCGGCCCTGACCGCCCGGCACTTCAGGACGGTGGAGCGTGCGGCGCGGCTCGCGGTGGCCGCCGCCGCGAAGATCGGCGACCGGATCGGTGACGGGCGCGCCGACCGGCTGCTGCAGTCCCTGACCGGCGCGGCACGCAAGGCCGTACGCCCCGACCTCGTACCGGAGTGGCTGCCGCAGCTCCCCGGCGCGGCGGCCCGCAAGCTCCCCGCGACCCGGCGCGTGGGCGCCGCCGCGGTCTACTACCCGGCCTGCGTGAACCGTATCTTCGGCGAACCGGACGGCTTCGACGGCCCGTCGCTGCCCGAGGCCGTCGTGGCGGTGTCCGCGCGGGCGGGCAAGCCGGTGTGGATCCCGGACGACGTGACCGGCACCTGCTGCGCCACCATCTGGCACTCCAAGGGGTACGACGAGGGCAACGCGGTGATGGCCAACCGCATCGTCGAGGCCGCGTGGGGCTGGACGGCGGGCGGGCGGCTGCCGCTGGTCGTGGACGCCTCCTCGTGCACGCTGGGCATCGCCCACGAGGTCGTGCCGTACCTCACCCCGGACAACCGGGAACTGCACGCCGAACTGACCGTCGTGGACTCGGTGGTGTGGGCGGCCGAGGAACTGCTCCCGCACCTGGAGATCCGGCGTACGGTCGGCTCCGCCGTGCTCCACCCGACGTGCTCCATGCGGCACCTGGGCGACGAGGCGCAGCTTCGCGCGGTCGCCGAGGCGTGCGCGACGGAGGTGGTCGTCCCGGACGACGCGGGCTGCTGCGCCTTCGCGGGCGACCGCGGCATGCTGCACAAGGAGCTGACGGAGGCGGCGACCGCCAAGGAGGCGGCGGAGGTGACGTCCCGGCACTTCGACGCGCATCTGTCGGCGAACCGGATGTGCGAGGTGGGGATGGACCACGCGACCGGTGGCCGGGGGTACTACTCGGCACTGCTCGCGCTGGAGCGGGCTACGCGGGGATAGGGGTTTCGTGGCCGCGGTCCGCCCGGCCCGCGAGCGTGGTCCGGGGGCGTGGCCGGCCGGGAACCGGTGCCGTCAGATGTCGAGGAACCGCACGTCCTTGGCGTTGCGCTGGATGAAGGAGCGCCGGGCCTCCACGTCCTCCCCCATCAGGACGGAGAAGAGCGCGTCGGCGACGGCCGCGTCGTCGAGGGTGACCTGGCCCAGGACACGGTGCGCCCGGTCCATGGTCGTGACGCGCAGCTCCTCGGCGTTCATCTCGCCCAGGCCCTTGAACCGCTGGACGGAGTCGTCCCGGACCCGGCGGCCGTCCTGCCGGCCCCGTGCCAGCAGGATGTCGCGTTCGCGGTCGGAGTAGGCGTACTCCACGTGGTCCCGACTCCACTTGATCTTGTAGAGCGGTGGGCGGGAGAGGTGGACGTGCCCGTGCTCGATCAGCGGCCGCATGAAGCGGAAGAGGAAGGTGAGCAGCAGGGTGTTGATGTGCTGGCCGTCGACGTCGGCGTCCGCCATCAGAATGATCTTGTGGTACCGGAGCTTCTCGATGGCGAAGTCCTCGTGCACCCCCGTGCCGAACGCGGAGATCATCGACTGGACCTCCTGATTGTGCAGGATCTTGTCGATCCGGGCCTTCTCGACGTTGAGGATCTTGCCGCGGATCGGAAGGATGGCCTGGTACCGCGGATCGCGGCCGGACTTGGCCGAGCCGCCGGCCGAGTCACCCTCGACGATGAAGATCTCGCTCTCCGCCGGGTCGTTGGACTGGCAGTCCGACAGCTTGCCCGGCAGGGCCGCTGACTCCAGCAAGCCCTTGCGGCGGGTCAGGTCCCGCGCCTTGCGGGCCGCCAGCCGGGCGGTGGCCGCCTGCGTCGCCTTGCGGACGATGTCGGCCGCCTCGTTGGGATTGCTGTCGAACCAGTCCGTCAGGTGCTCGTGCACGACCTTCTGTACGAACGTCCTGGCCTCGCTGTTGCCGAGTTTGGTCTTGGTCTGGCCCTCGAACTGCGGCTCCCCCAGCTTGACGGAGATGATCGCCGTCAGCCCCTCACGGATGTCCTCACCCGTGAGGTTGCCGTCCTTCTCCCGCAGCAGCTTCCTCTCCCGCGCGTACCGGTTGACGACCGTGGTCAACGCCGTACGGAAACCCTCCTCGTGGGTGCCGCCCTCGTGGGTGTGGATGGTGTTGGCGTAGGAGTAGACACTGTCGGTGAACTGGCTGTTCCACTGCAGCGCGACCTCCACCGACAGCAGCCGCTCGGTGTCCTCGGCGGCGATGGAGATGACGGACGGGTGGGACGGCTCGCCCTTACGGGCATTGAGGTAGGCGACGAAGTCGGTGATACCGCCGTCGTAGCGGTAGGAGACCGTCTTCGCGGCCTGCTCCCCGGCGGCGCCCAGTCCCGCTTCGTCCGCCGCGGCCGTCGCGCGCGCCGACGCGCGCTCGTCGGTGAGGGTCAGGGTCAGCCCCCGGTTGAGGAAGGCCATCTCCTGGAAGCGCCTGGCCAGCGTCTCGAAGGAGTACTCGGTGGTCTCGAAGATGCTGCCGTCCGCCCAGAACGTCAGGGACGTGCCTGTCTCCGACGTGGCCTCGTGGCGGGTCGGCGGCGCGGTCGGCACCCCGCCCTCGTACTCCTGGGTCCACCGGTGGCCGTCGGTCCGGATCTCCGCCGACAGCCTGGTCGAGAGCGCGTTGACCACCGACAGGCCCACCCCGTGCAGACCGCCGGAGACCGCGTACCCGCCGCCCCCGAACTTGCCGCCCGCGTGCAGCACCGTCAGGACGACCTCCACGGCCGGCTTCTTCTCCACCGGGTGCAGGCCCACCGGGATGCCGCGCCCGTTGTCGGCGACCCGTATGCCGCCGTCGGCCAGGATCGTCACATCGATCCGGTCGGCCACCCCGGCCAGCGCCTCGTCGACGGAGTTGTCCACGAGTTCCTGCACCAGGTGGTGCAGGCCCCGTTCGCCCGTCGAGCCGATGTACATGCCGGGCCGCTTGCGGACGGCGTCCAGCCCGTCCAGGACGGTGATCGCGTGGGCGTCGTACGCGGCGGACCCGGCGTGGCCGTTCCGCTCGGCGCGGGAGAGGTCGGAGGCGGCGTGCATGCCGGTAGTAGTCACAGGGCTCCCTTTGGGCACGGCAAACCACGCCCCCGTGCGCCACGGCACGAGAGCGGTCGGATCGCTGGACGGAAAGTGGGTCGCGGGCAGGCCGAAGAAGCCCCTCGGGGCCCGCGGGTCCCGGCACCGGAAGGCGACGAGACGCTTCGCAGAATAGCGAAAGTCCTATGCGAACCTAGGGCGAGAAGACGCCCAGGCGCCCGCCTCGCGACCGAAGAACCTGTCAGCCAATCCCCCCCCTGCCTGCGCGGCCGGAAAGCCCTGGAGAGTGGCACCTGACGGCTCTCCGGGGTCTTTGGCGCGCCGAGCTACAGAGGCTTTTTCGAGCGGGACACTCCGCGGTCGAGAGCCCGCCGCGCTCCGGCACCGCCCGAGCCCGTACGGTCCCCCGCGGAAACCGTCCACGCCCAGCGGCCGCAGACCGTCGAGGCGCCCGGCGATCCGGTGGCTGACGGGCCGGCCGGTCGCGATGGCGGGGCACCGCCGGCCGGACGCGGTGACGGGGACACCGCGGACCCTCTCCGCACGGGCAGCCGCGTACCGGGGCGCCGCGGCGGGAATACCCGAGGGAGCCTGCCGTTCCGCCGGTTGACCCGACAAGGGCTTCTGCAAGGTATTCCAGGGAGTTGCGCAAGAATCGGATCGCGCTTCGCCGCGGTCCGTACCAGGCAGGCCCCGGACCTCCGCACAAAAGATCAGTCCTGGCGGCCCTCTTGTGCAGCGAGCCGCACAAGCGTCAAGGTCCTCAGCGAGGTTCACGCTTCCGCCACGCACCATCCGTTCCTATGGAGGACCGATGAACGAGGCACCATCGCAGAACCGCGAGCCCCACGAGAACGACGGCCACGAGACGGGCGACAGACCCGACGGCACCGGTCCCACCAGACGCTCCGTTCTGTGGACCGCCGGAGCGGCGGGAGCCGGCCTCGGCATCGGCGGGCTGGGCACGGGCAGCGCCGCCGCGGCCGGCGCGGACCAAGCGGCGACGGCGACCGCCGCCGGAACGGCAGCGGCTCCGAAGGGCCGTCACAAGACCATGATCGGCGTACCGTTCGAAAGACGCAGCACGGTACGGATCGGCCTGATCGGCCTGGGCAACCGCGGCATGGGAATGCTGCCCCTCTACCTCGCCATCCCGGGAGTGCGGGTGGTGGCGGTCTGCGACCCGGTCAAGGACAAGGCGGCGAAGGCGGTGCAACTGGTCACCGCCGCCGGACAGCCCGCACCGACCGCCTACACCAAGGGCGACCACGACTTCGAGAACCTGTGCAAGCGCGGCGACCTAGACTTCGTGTACATCGCCACCCCGTGGGACTGGCACTTCGCGATGGCCAAGTCCGCACTGCGGAACGGCAAGCACGCCGGTGTGGAGTGTCCGGTGGCCATGCGCCTGGACGAGCTGTGGGAACTCGTCGACCTCTCCGAACGTACCCGCCGCCACTGTATGCAGGTGGAGAACTGCTGCTACGGCCGCAACGAGATGCGCGTCCTGCGCATGGCGCACGCGGGCCGCTTCGGCAGCCTGCTGCACGCCGCGGGCGCGTACAACCACGACCTGCGCCAGTTGATGTTCGACCCGACGTACTACGAGGGCCCGTGGCGGCGGCTGTGGCACACCCGGCTGCGCGGCGACCTCTACCCCACCCACGGCTTCGGGCCGATCGCCAACTACATGGACGTCAACCGCGGCGACCGGGTGGTCCGGATATCCAGCTTCGGCACGCCCACGCTGGGCCTCGCCGAGTACCGCGAGGCGCACATGCCGCCGGGCGACCCGAGCTGGCGGGAGACGTACATCGAGAGCGACCGCACCTTCAGCCTCATACAGACCGCCAAGGGCAGGGTGCTGCGGCTGGAGCACGACGTGTCCACCCCGCACCCGTACAGCCGCATCAACAGCCTCGGCGGCACCAAGGGCGTCTTCGAGGACTACCCGGAGCGGATCTACATCGAGCCCGACCACACCAACGACGAGTGGGGCGACTTCAGCAAGTACGCGGAGTGGGACCACTGGCTGTGGAAGGAGCACGCCAACCCGCCCGGCGGCCACGGCGGCATGGACTACATCATGCTGTACCGGCTCATGCAGTGCTTCCACCTGGGGCTCGTACCGGACTTCGACGTGTACGACGCGGCGACCTGGAGCGCGCCGGTGCCGCTGAGCCACGCCTCGGTCAAGGCGAACGGCGCGCCGCAGGAGATCCCGGACTTCACCCGGGGGCTGTGGCGCAAGCCGCGGCAGGGCGTGGACTCGCCGAAGCCGCAGGAGTGAGGGGCGGGCCGGGCGGGACCGGCGTCCCGTCCGGCCTCGGCGCAGCATGGCCTCGGTACGGCATGGCCGCGGTCAGGCCGCCAGGTGCGCGGTGTCCCCCATGACCACGACGGGATGCAGGCGCGGATCGAGCGTGCGCAGCAGCGAGACCATCCCCGCCTTCGAGATGCTCACACAGCCGGACGTGCCGTCACCGTGGTCCAGGTGGAGCCAGATGCCGCCGCCCTTCTTCTTCCCCTGCGGCCGGGTCGGGTCCAGGGGTGTGGTGCCCTTGACGCGGTTGTAGTCGATCGCGATGACGTGGTCGAAGTCGTGCCGGGTCTTCTTCTCCCAGTACGCGGGCGGGGTGAAGGCCGACGAGTGGGTGTACGGCAGCTTCGCGCCCGGGTCGGGCAGCACGCCGCCCGCGTCGGAGAGGCCGAAGACGCCGACCGGGCTGCGCAGGTCGTCCTCGTGGTGATCGGTGGTCCAGCCCTTCCTGCCGTTGTGGGCGGGCCAGGTCGCGGTACGTTCCCACCCCTTCGGGGCCTTGGTGTACAGGGCCAGCGTCGCGTCGGGCGCATCGGCGCCCTTTCCGTACACGGCCACGACCTGCCGTGCGTCCCCCGGGATACGGGAGCGCAGCTTCGCGCCCACGCCGGGGATGTTCTTCGTGTATCCGGCGGCCTCCGCGGCGCGACCGCCGCGGTCCTTGCCGTCGTCCTTCGCCGGTCCGCCGCCGCAACCTGCCAGCAGGACCAGTCCCATCGTGGCCAGTGTCGCCCTTCGTACCATGCAGCACGCAGTTCGCATGGCTCCCATGGTCGCACCCGGACAGCGCGTACAGGCCGTACGACGCCGGCCTGTTGCGTGCGCCCCGCGCGGAAAACCGGTTGAACCGGAGCACGGTGGCACGCCAGTCTTCCATGGCTCCCCCGAAGCAGCGTCCTTCCTCCTGCCCGCGCGCCCGTACGGCGCCCGGCACTCCCCACCACGCCACGGGGCCGATCACCGGGCCTCCGTTCGACACCCGGCCACGTTCGATCCCGATGCGTCGCCATCCGAACCGAACTTTGGACATCATGCACATTCGCGATCTTCCTCATGCCGATCCAGGAGTCCCGGACGTCCGCTCCGGGGGCCACCTGCTCCGGTGGCTCTACCGGAAGCAGCTCGGCGGCCAGACCAAGGCGCTGTGCTGGGGGCTGGTGCACACCGGCGGTGTGGCCTCCTTCCCCGTCCCGGTGGGTATCGCGGTGCAGGCCGTCGTGGACCGTTCCGGTTCCCGGCTGCTGCTCGCGGGCGGACTGTTGCTGCTGCTCGGCGCCCTGGTCGCGGTCGGCGACGTGATGCTGCACCGCGCCGCGATCACCAACTGGATCACGTCGGTGGCCCGCCTCCAGCAGTTGCTGGCCCGTAAGACGACGGAACTGGGGGCCACCATGACCCGGCGGGTCGCCGCCGGTGAGGTCGTCGCCGTGAGCACCGGAGACCTGGAGAAGATCGGCTGGTTCGTCGAGGCCGTCTCCCGGTTCGGCGCCGCGGCGCTCACCTCCGTCGGCGTCTGCGTGGCCCTGGTGGTCTACCAGCCCGTGCTGGGCGTGGTGGTGGCCGTCGGCGTACCCGTACTGGCCCTCGCCGTACTGCCGCTGCTGCCGCCCGCGACCCGCCGCGCCGACGAACAGCGCGACAAGGCGGGCCGGGCCACCGAACTGGCCTCCGACACCGTCGCGGGCCTGCGCGTCCTGCGCGGCATCGGCGGCGAGGAACTCTTCCTCGGCCGCTACCGGAGCGCGTCCCAGGACGTCCGCCGGGCCGCCGTGCGCAGTGCCCGCATGTGGTCCATGATCTCCGCCGTCCAGGTCGTCCTGCCGGGGCTGCTGCTGATCGCGGTGGTCTGGTACGGGGCCGGGCTCGCGCTCGACGGCCGGGTCGGGGTCGGCGAACTGGTCACCGTGTACAGCGCGGTGACGTTCCTGCTCTACCCCTTGCGGCACTTCGAAGAGATCGCGATGGCCTACTCCTTCTCCAAGCCGTCCGCCAAACGCGCCGCGCGCGTCCTGGCGTTGAGCCGTCCCGCCGAAGGGCGCATCGACGCCGTGGCCGGAGCGCTCGGCGGCGACCTGTACGACCCGGTCACCGGACTGTGCGCGCCGAGCGGGCGGCTGACCGCCGTGGTGTGCGGCGACCCGGACGCGGCGGGACGGCTCGCCGACCGGCTCGGCGGCCACCCCGCCGACGCGCCGGACGGCACCCCGTCGGTCCTGCTGGGCGGCACCGCCCTGGACGATGTGCCACGCGACGCCGCCCGTACCGCCGTACTCGTCCAGGACAAGGACCCCGTCCTGCTCTCCGGGACGCTCGGTGAGCTGCTGGACATCCCGTCCTCCGGATCCGTACGGGCCGAGGACGCGCTGGCGGCGGCGCAGTGCGGCGACGTGCTGGCCGCGCTGGCGCAGGGCTCGGCAGACGATTCCGGCGACCCGATGCGCACCCACATCACCGAGCGCGGCCGGTCCCTGTCGGGCGGGCAGCGGCAGCGGCTGGCACTGGCCAGGTCGCTGGTCACCGACCCGGAGGTGCTGGTACTGGACGAGCCCACCAGCGCCGTCGACTCGCACACCGAGGCCCGGATCGGGGACGGGCTGCGCGCGCTGCGCACCGGCCGCACGACCGTGGTCCTGACCTCCAGCCCGCTGCTGCTGGACCGCGCCGAACGGGTGGTCTTCCTCGACGCCGACCAGGTCGCGGGCGTCGGCACGCACCGCGAACTCCTGCACTCCGTCCCGGCGTACCGGGCCGTGGTGACCCGGGAGACCGAGGAGGACGCCGGGCCGGTGGGTGCGCCGGTGGGTGGTGCTGCGGGCGTGGCGGTGGGCGCTCCGGCGGCGTCCGGCGGGGGTTTCGCCCGTAACGGCACCGGCCAGATCGACCGGCCGGACCGGACCGGCCGACCCGACAAGACCCATCGGACCGGCCAGATCGAGGAGTCTCAATGTTGAAGTCAAGCCGCTTGCGTGGCCGGTGGAACGGAGGTGAAGACCCGTCCGTCACGCAGCAGCGCCCACAGCACCCCGGCTCGTCGGCGGGCCAGGGCGATGACGGCCTGAACGTGCTTGCAGCCCTCGCCGCGCTTCTTGAGGTAGAAGTCCCGGTTCGGTCCCTTGCGCATCATGCTGGTCTGCGCGGACATGTAGAACACCCTGCGCAGGCGGCGACTGTAGCGCTTGGGCCGGTGCAGGTTGCCGGTGCGCCGGCCCGAGTCACGCGGGACCGGTACGAGTCCGGCCGCCGAGGCCAGGTGGCCTGCGTCTGCGTAGGCCGACAGGTCGCCGGCCGCGACGGCGAACTCCGCCCCGAGTATCGGTCCCATGCCGGGCAGCGACTCGATGATCTCGGCCTGCGGGTGATCACGGAACGCCTCTCGGATCTGCTTGTCGATCCGCTTCAGACGATCATCCAGGGCCAGGATCTGCGTGGCCAGCTCGGCCACGATCTGCGCGGCGACGTCCTCGCCGGGCAGGGCGGTCTGCTGGGCTTGAGCAGCCTCCAGGGCGGTTGCCGCGACGGCGTCGGCGCCGCGGACGCTCCGGTTGGCCAGCCAGGCAGTCAGTCTTGCCCGGCCGCGGCGGCGGATGGCAGCCGGGGTCTGGTAGCCCGTCAGCAGGATCAACGCGCCTTTGTGCGAGCTGTAGTCGAAGGCACGCTCCAGGGCGGGGAAGACGCCAGTCAGCACATCGCGCAGACGGTTGATCATCCGCACCCGATCGGCCACGAGGTCCGTGCGGTGGGCAGTCAGCAGGGCCAGATCGGCAGCCAGCTGGGCGGGCACGTCGATGGTGGCGAAGTCCCTGCGGTGGCGGGCGGTCTCAGCGATCACGTAGGCGTCACGGGCGTCGGTCTTGGCCTCGCCCCGGTAGGCGCCGGACATGCGGTTGACCGTGCGGCCGGGCACGTAGACAGCCTGTTGGCCGTGCGCTGCGAGCAGGGCCAACAGCAAGGCGGAGGACGTGCCGCAGATGTCCACCGCCCAGGACACCTTGTCCGCCAGGTCCAGGATCTCGCCGAGCGCGGTCAGGATCGCCGACTCGTCGTTGTCGATCTTCTTCGACCACAGGGTCGCGCCGGTCTCGTCGACCACCGCCGCCCAGTGGTGGCTCTTGCCTGCGTCGATACCGGCCCAGACCCGGGCCCGTCGCTCGCTCACTCGCCCCTCCTCGCGTCGCACGGCACGCCGTCGGCCCGAGGAACACCCCGCTGTCATCTCCGTAATCAGCGACCGCACGAAGCGCGCACATCTCAATCAGCAGCCGGGGCGCCCCGGAGGACCGGGCGGCCACTCCTCGGAAGCCACTGATGGCAAGAACGCATAAGCCACACCCGGCCCTCCCGGGCCGCCTAACAACTTACGGAGAGCGCATGATCGGCCTGGCGCCACCGGAGCACGACCCGGACGCCCCGCGGACGGCCACGACCCTGCCGGTCGGCTCGCCCGCGACCGTACGCGCCTACGTGGGCGGGCTGATCCGTCGGCACCGGCGCGCCTTCGTCCTGCTGGTGACCGTGAACGCGGTCGCCGTGGTCGCCTCCATGGTCGGCCCGTACCTGCTCGGCGGGCTGGTCGAGGACCTGGGCGCCGGGGCCCGCGACCTCCATCTGCCGGTGGTCGTCGCCCTGTTCGTCCTCGCGCTGGCCGTCCAGACCGTGTTCGTACGCCTGGTACGGCTGCGCGGCGCGATGCTCGGCGAGGAGATGCTGGCCGACCTGCGCGAGGACTTCCTCGTACGGTCCGTGGCCCTGCCGCCGGGCGTGCTGGAACGGGCCGGGACCGGCGACCTGCTGTCCCGCATCACGACGGACATCGACCGGCTGTCCGAGGCGATGCGCGAGGCGGTGCCGCAGCTTTCCATCGGCGTGGTCTGGATCGTGCTGCTGCTCGGCGGCATGACCGTCACCGCGCCCCCGCTGGCGCTGTCCGTCCTGGTCGCCCTGCCGGTCCTGCTCGTCGGCTGCCGCTGGTACTTCAAGCGGGCCCCGCACGCCTACCGCTCCGAGGCGGCCGGGTACGCCGCGGTCTCGGCGGCGCTGACCGAGTCGGTGGACGCGGGCCGCACCATCGAGGCGCACCGGCTCGGCGAACGGCGCGTCAAACTGTCCGAACGCCGGATCCGCGAGTGGACCCAATGGGAGCGCTACACCCTCTACCTCCGCTCGGTGCTCTTCCCGGTCGTCAACGTCACGCACGTACTGATCCTGGCCGCGGTGCTGCTGCTCGGCGGCGTGTTCGTGCTGCGCGGCTGGATCACGCCCGGCCAACTGACGACGGGCGCGCTGCTCGCGCAGATGATGAGCGAGCCCGTGTCGATGATCCTGCGCTGGTACGACGAGCTCCAGATCGCGCAGGTCTCCATCGCGCGGCTGGTGGGCGTACGGGAGATCGAACCGGACGCCGCCGACGAGCGGACGGAACCGTCGGGGCGGGAGGTACGGGCCGAGGACGTGCGGTTCGGCTACCGCACCGGTGTCGACGTCCTGCACGAGGTCTCCCTGCGGGTCCGTCCCGGGACGCGGATGGCACTGGTCGGACCGTCCGGCGCGGGCAAGTCGACCCTCGGGCGGCTGCTCGCCGGGATCTACGCGCCGCGCACCGGCGAGATCACACTCGGCGGCGCGGAGCTGTCCCGGATGCCGGCGGAGCGGGTGCGTGCGCACGTCGCGCTGGTCAACCAGGAGCACCACGTCTTCGTGGGCTCGCTGCGCGACAACCTGCTGCTGGCCCGTACGAACGCCGAGGACACGGAACTGTGGGCCGCGCTCGGCGCGGTCGACGCGGACGACTGGGCGCGGGCCCTGAAGGCGGGCCTGGACACCGAGGTCGGCTCGGGCGGCCACACCCTGACACCGGCCCAGGCCCAGCAGATCGCCCTGGCCCGGCTGGTGCTCGCCGACCCGCACACCCTCGTCCTCGACGAGGCGACCTCACTGCTGGACCCGCGCGCGGCCCGGCACCTGGAGCGCTCGCTGGGCCGGGTCCTGGACGGCCGTACGGTCGTGGCCATCGCGCACCGGCTGCACACCGCGCACGACGCGGACGTGATCGCGGTGGTCGAGGAGGGCCGGATCAGCGAACTCGGCAGCCACGACGACCTGGTCGCGGCGGACGGTGCGTATGCGGCGCTGTGGCGGTCCTGGCACGGGTAGGGGGCTGTGGGGAGAGGGTGAGGCGGAGAGGGGTGAGGCGGAGCGGCTCGGTGCGGGGCGCGAGGCGAGCAGGCCCCGGGGTCCGGTGGCGGCTGTCGGGGCCCGGGGGCCGGCGGCGGCTGTCGGGGCCGAGAGCCGCCGGTGGCGCTGCGGGTCGGGTCGACGGTGGTCACACCGACCCGGAAATGCCGTGGAGGCCGGACAGCGTCGGGCTCCGCCTCCGGCCTTCGAAGATGATCGAGTGGCCCATGGCGGCCCCGCCCGCCGCCGGGCCCGGGGAAACGGCTCCCCGGGTGACGAGCAGGTCCGCGCGGGTACGGTCCCGGCCGGTGAGCGGGGCCGCCCCCGGCCCGCAGAGCGATCCCGGCTTCGGTGAGCCGGTGGGAGGTAAGAGCCGTCAGACACATACGGCTGTCTCCCTTCACCGGTACGGTCAGGCCATCGGTGGGAGCGGGAGGCCGGCGCCTTCACCGGCACGGTCCGGCCCTCGGCGGGAGCGGGAGGCCGGGGGCCGCCACTACCGCGGTGAGCACCGCGGCGGGCAGAGCCATCTCGTTCCTCCCTGTTCCTCGTCATGGCGGTCGTCCGGGACATCGCAGCCCGAGCCGTCGCCGTGCTACCCCGCCCGGGAGCGACAGCGAAGCGGCGCAACGGGCCTGGCCTGGCGGAAGGGCCGACGATCAAGAACCGGACGCGCCACCGGCGGGGCCGTCGGGCCGTCGGGCTTTCCGGCTGCCGACCCGCCGGGCGCCGGGCCGCCAGGCCGCCAGGCCGCCAGGCCGCCAGGCCGCCAGGCCGCCAGGCCGCCAGGAG
This sequence comes from Streptomyces chrestomyceticus JCM 4735, assembly GCF_003865135.1. Taxonomy (NCBI): domain Bacteria; kingdom Bacillati; phylum Actinomycetota; class Actinomycetes; order Kitasatosporales; family Streptomycetaceae; genus Streptomyces; species Streptomyces chrestomyceticus. Next base: position 1,122,356 of record NZ_BHZC01000001.1, read on the forward strand.
GATCTGACACCACCTGCCGTGCCGTCCGCCCACCCCGTCCGTCTGTCCTCGACACCGTCCGGTCCGCGCGGCCCCGCCGCCCGTCAGATGTAGCCCAGCGCCCCCAGCGCTCCGATGCCGCCCAGCAGCATGAACGCGGGCATCAGCACCTTCAGCTCCACCCAGCTTCCGGCGCGGAACCGCATGCCCTTCGGCGGGCCGAGCGGGTACCAGCGCTTGCGGCCGATCGGTATGGGCCACAGGATCGGGCAGCCGGAGACGGTCAGCGCGTCGCCGATGTCGTGGACCAGCGCGCCGAGCACGATCGGCAGGCCCAGCCACAGGTACTCCTGGCCGGGCTCGGTGAACAGCCAGCCCGCCCCGTTGCCCGGCTGGTCCAGAACTCCGGCGAGGATCCAGGCCGACGCGGCGCCCAGCAGCCACACCAGGACGTCGCTGGAGACCCGGGCCGCCCGCCACAGCAGCCCTTCGATGGCCAGCACCATGTGGACGAAGAGGATGCCGAGCACCGCCCAGCGGCCGCCCTGGACCGCCAGGAGGGACATCCCGGCGCCGACCAGGACCGCCCACACCCACGTATGGGTGAGGGTGCGGTGGCCGCCGTTGCGGTTCGAGTCGCCGCGCATCTTCGTGGCCTTGTAGACCGCGTGCGAGATGGTGTCGACGACGCCGCACACCGTTCGGGAGAGCGGTCCGAAGGCACGGGATATCGTGGCCGACTTGTGGTCCAGGTCGGGGGCGAGTGCCGCGCCGGCGCTGATCAGTGCGCCGACGACGAGCACCGGCCAGGGCATCGGATATCCTGCGGCCGCCGTCGCCGCACCCACCCCCAGCCAGGCCGCGGCGCCGGACAGCGAGTGCGCCGGTCCCATCATGGTCGTTCCCCATCCCGGATCGATCTGGACGTCTTGCTCGGATCCCGGATCTCTGACGCCGGGTCGGCGACACAGCGTAGCGTCAGATGATCTAGGTCTGACCCGCCGGTTGTCCGATCCGGACCACGGGAAGGCAGTATGGGGGCGTGACCCTCATCGATCATCTCCCGAACGACGCCGACCCCGATGCCCTCTTCGAAGCCTTTTCGAGCTGGGCCGAACAGCAGGGCATCGCGCTCTACCCTGCCCAGGAGGAGGCGCTGATCGAAGTGGTCTCGGGGGCGAACGTCGTGGTGTCCACCCCCACCGGCTCGGGGAAGAGCCTGGTCGCGGCGGGCGCCCACTTCAGCGCGCTGGCCCGGGACGAGGTGACCTTCTACACCGCGCCGATCAAGGCACTGGTGTCGGAGAAGTTCTTCGACCTGTGCAAGCTCTTCGGCACCGAGAACGTCGGGATGCTCACCGGCGACGCCTCCGTCAACGCGGACGCGCCGGTCATCTGCTGCACCGCCGAGGTGCTCGCCTCCATAGCGCTGCGGGACGGCAAGGACGCCGACATCGGCCAGGTCGTCATGGACGAGTTCCACTTCTACGCCGAGCCGGACCGCGGCTGGGCCTGGCAGATCCCGCTGCTGGAACTGCCGCAGGCGCAGTTCGTGCTGATGTCGGCGACGCTCGGTGACATGTCGCGGTTCGAGGAGGACCTGACCCGGCGCACCGGCAGGCCGACGGCGGTCGTGCGCTCCGCGACCCGGCCGGTGCCGCTGTCGTACGAATACCGGACGACCCCGATGACGGAGACCCTGACCGAGCTGCTGGAGACCCGGCAGGCCCCCGTCTACATCGTGCACTTCACGCAGGCGGCGGCCGTGGAGCGGGCGCAGGCGCTGATGAGCATCAACATGTGTACCCGCGCCGAGAAGGACGAGATCGCGGCGCTCATCGGCAACTTCCGCTTCACGACCAAGTTCGGACGCAATCTGTCCCGTTATGTCCGGCATGGTATCGGTGTGCACCATGCCGGCATGCTGCCCAAGTACCGCCGCCTGGTCGAGAAGCTCGCCCAGGCGGGCCTGCTGAAGGTCATCTGCGGTACGGACACCCTCGGCGTCGGCGTCAACGTCCCCATCCGTACCGTGCTGTTCACCGCGCTGACCAAGTACGACGGCACGCGCGTGCGGACCCTGCGGGCCCGGGAGTTCCACCAGATCGCGGGCCGCGCGGGACGGGCCGGTTTCGACACCGCCGGTTTCGTCGTCGCCCAGGCGCCCGAGCACGTCGTGGAGAACGAGAAGGCGCTCGCCAAGGCCGGCGACGACCCCAAGAAGCGCCGCAAGGTCGTCCGCAAGAAGGCGCCGGAGGGCTTCGTCAACTGGGGTCAGAACACCTTCGAGAAGCTGATCGCCTCCGAGCCGGAGCCGCTGACCTCCCGTTTCCGGGTCACCCACGCGATGCTGCTGTCCGTGATCGCACGGCCCGGCAACGCCTTCGAGGCGATGCGCAAGCTGCTGGAGGACAACCACGAGCCGCGCCGCAACCAGCTTCGGCACATCCGCCGTGCCATCGCCATCTACCGCTCGCTGCTGGACGGCGGCATCGTCGAGCGCCTCGCCGAGCCGGACGCGGAGGGGCGGATCGTCCGCCTGACCGTCGACCTCCAGCAGGACTTCGCGCTCAACCAGCCGCTGTCCACCTTCGCGCTGGCGGCGTTCGACCTGCTGGACCCGGAGTCGCCCTCCTACGCGCTGGACATGGTCTCGGTCGTGGAGTCCACCCTGGACGATCCTCGGCAGATCCTCGCGGCCCAGCAGAACAAGGCCAAGGGCGAGGCGGTGGCCCAGATGAAGGCCGACGGCGTCGAGTACGAGGACCGCATGGAGCGCCTCATGGACGTCGAGTACCCCAAGCCGCTGGAGGAGCTGCTCTCGCACGCGTACAACCTCTACCGCAAGAGCCACCCGTGGGTCGGCGACCACCCGCTGTCGCCGAAGTCGGTCATCCGCGACATGTACGAGCGGGCGATGACCTTCACCGAGTTCACCTCGTTCTACGAGCTCGCCCGCACCGAGGGCATCGTGCTGCGTTACCTGGCGAGCGCGTACAAGGCGCTCGACCACACCGTGCCGGACGACCTGAAGTCCGAGGACTTCGAGGACATCATCGCCTGGCTGGGCGAGATGGTCCGCCAGGTGGACTCCAGCCTGCTGGACGAGTGGGAGCAGTTGGCCAACCCGGAGGAGGAGACGGCCGAGGAGGCCGCCGAGCGGGCGGACCAGGTCAAGCCGGTCACCGCGAACGCGCGGGCGTTCCGGGTGCTGGTGCGCAACGCCCTCTTCCGGCGGGTCGAGCTGGCGGCGCTGGACAAGGTCGAGGAGCTCGGCGAGATGGACGCGGAGTCCGGCTGGGACGCGGACGCCTGGGGCGAGGCGATGGACGCGTACTGGGACGAGTACTACGAGCTGGGCACCGGTCCGGATGCGCGCGGGCCCAAGCTGTTGCAGATTCAGGAGGAACCCGAGCACGGGCTGTGGAAGGTGCGGCAGACTTTCGCCGACCCCAACGGCGATCACGACTGGGGCATCTCCGCCGAGGTGGACCTGACGGCCTCCGACGAGGAGGGGCGCGCGGTCGTGCGCGTCACCGCCGTGGGCCAGTTGTGACCGGTCGGTGCGCCCCGCACGGGGCGCACCGCTCAGCAAGGGCGTCGAGACACCCGACGGAGGACGTACGGCCATGACCAATCCCGCCGAGCGCCTGGTGGATCTGCTGGATCTGGAGCAGATCGAGGTGAACATCTTCCGCGGCCGCAGCCCGCAGGAAAGCCTCCAGCGCGTCTTCGGCGGGCAGGTGGCCGGACAGGCGCTGGTCGCGGCCGGGCGGACCACCGAGGGCGACCGGCCCGTGCACTCGCTGCACGCGTACTTCCTGCGCCCGGGGCGTCCGGGCGTGCCGATCGTGTACCAGGTGGAGCGGGTACGGGACGGCCGCTCCTTCACCACGCGCCGGGTGGTCGCCGTCCAGCAGGGACGTACGATCTTCAACCTGACCGCCTCCTTCCATCAGCCCGAACCGGGCTTCGAACATCAACTGCCGATGCGCCGTGTGGTGCCCGCCCCCGAGGAGCTGCCGACCGTCGCGGACGAGGTGCGCGAGCACCTGGGCGGGCTGCCCGAGGCGCTGGAGCGGATGGCCCGGCGGCAGCCCTTCGACATCCGCTACGTCGACCGGCTCCGCTGGAAGCCGGAGGAGATCGAGGGCGCGGAGCCGCGCAGCGCGGTCTGGATGCGCGCGGTCGGACCGCTGGGCGAGGACCCGCTGATCCACACCTGCGCGCTGACCTACGCCAGTGACATGACCCTGCTGGACGCCGTCCGTATCCCGATCGAACCGCTCTGGGGCCCGCGCGGTTTCGACATGGCCTCCCTCGACCACGCGATGTGGTTCCACCGCCCCTTCCGCGCGGACGAGTGGTTCCTCTACGACCAGGAGTCCCCCATCGCCACCGGCGGCCGCGGCCTGGCCCGCGGCCGCATCTACGACCGCGCGGGCAACCTCCTCGTCTCCGTCGTCCAAGAAGGTCTCCTGCGCCCCCACAGCAAGGACCGCAGCCTGGAGCAGCCGTACGCGGAGGGGACGGGAGCGTAGACGGTTCCGGTCGTCTTTCGCGGGTCGTCCCGGCTCCCGCAGGTCAGGAATCGCGAGGGGTCGGCCTCGGGGTGTACGCCAGGACGGGTGGGCGGGGCGGTGGCAGCGCGGGGGCGGGAACGGTGGCAGTAACGGAGGCCGAGACGGTCGCAGGGGCCGCAGAACCCGTGGGGCTTGTGGGAGCTGTGGGGCTTGCAGGGATACGGAAGGGGGCGTCTCCCGGTCCGGCCGGTGAGGTGTCGCCCGGTCGGGTGGGGTGGCGCAGGCGGTCGGCCGCCGGCTGCTGGTGACGGGCACGGTCGAGGGAGCGGGAGAGGTTGACGCGGTACCAGAGCACCTCGTCGAACTCTTCCGCCGTCGTCGCCCGCTCGACCGCCTCCCTGGCCGCCGGACTCGCCCCCGGCAGGGCCAAGGTCGGGCGCAGGCGCCGTAGCACGGAACGTTCCAGTGGATCCTCGACGACCGAGGCCAGTTCCTCCGGTGGCAGGACCGCCGCGATCACCGCCGCCGACTCCCAGCCGTCCGCCGCCTCGCCCATCAGCCGGGCGACCCGGCGGCTGCGCCACTTCCGGCCGCGCCAGTCCTGTCCGCCGTCGAGCATGACCCGGAGCACCGCGGGGAGGTCGCCCCGCAGCAGCTCCGGCTCGCGGTCGGCGCATTCCGTCAGCTCCGTCGCGAGGTAGAGCCAGACCACGGCGCCGTAGCGGTTCACGTAGAAGCGGACCGGGGCGAAACAGCCCGCGCGGGCCAGCCGGAGGAAGCGGCCCGCGCCGATGCCCAGGAGCTCGGCGGCCTCGGCCGCGCCGACCGTCCGAAGGCGCTCACGCAGCGTGTCGGGGAAGCCCTCTTGGGCGCGCAGCCGCCGCACCTCTTCCACCGGCACCCGGCGCCGCCTCCACGGACCGCCCGGGCCCGGCCGCGCCTCGGGATCCGGTGGCAGGGTCAGGATCTCTCCGAGCTGGGCCGCCAAATCGAACTCGCCACCCCGCAAACCCAGTTCGCGGGCCGCCCGCCCCGGCGTGAGCAGCTCGCCCGCGATGGGCGGCTCCTCCGCCGTGAGCGTCGCCGACGCTTGCCGTCCGTCGCACATCACCGTCATGTCGCACTCCCCCGTCATCGTCCACGTCGCGGGATCCACTGCGGATCCCCGCCGGTTCGTTACCGACAGTGACGACGATAGCGGCGGGGTACGACAGCCGGTCAACCCCCGGCTTCAGCGCTGTGGAAAACTTTCCGGCTGCCGGGCCGCAACCCCCAGGTGTTCCCCCACACGGTTGACCAACAGCGCCATTTCGTAGGCGATTTGCCCCATGTCGGCCTCGGACCCCGCCAGCACGCACAGACAGCTACCGTCCCCCGCCGCCGTCACGAACAGCACGCCGTCGTCGAACTCGACCATCGTCTGCCGCACCCGCCCGGCCTCGAAGTGCCGCCCGGAGCCCTTGGCGAGGCTGTGCAGCCCCGACGCGACCGCCGCCAGATGCTCGGCGTCCTCCCGCGCCAGCCGCTCGCTCGCGCTCGTGACGAGTCCGTCGTTGGACAGGACCAGGGCGTGCCGCACCTGGTCGATCCGTTCGGTCAGGTCGTCCAGCAGCCAGTCGAGTCCGCTGCTCAGTGCCATACCGCTTCCTCCCCGTGTCCCCGTGGGCAACTGCCGTGCAAGCCTGGACCACCCGTGCCGTCCGGGCAAGCGACCGGGCCGGGCCGGCGCGCTCGGTGCGGCCGTGCGGCCCGTTCGCGCCGTATGGCGCAGGATGGCGGTATGGCACGCAAAATGAGCAAGGACGAGTGGCAGAGCTTCCTGTCCGAGGGCACCCGCACCGGCAAGCTGTCGACCGTACGGGCCGACGGCAGCCCGCACATCGCGCCCGTATGGTTCCTGCTGGACGGCGACGACCTCGTCTTCAACACCGGCGCCGACACGGTCAAGGGGCGCAACCTCGCCCGGGACGGCCGGATCGCGCTCTGTGTGGACGACGACCGCCCGCCGTTCAGCTTCGCGATCGTGGAGGGAGTGGCCGAGACCAGCGACGAACTCCCCGAAGTACGCGCCTGGGCCACCCGTATCGCGGCCCGCTACATGGGCGAGGACCGGGCCGAGGAGTACGGGGCACGCAACGGCGTGCCCGGGGAACTGCTCGTACGGGTCCGGATCAGCAAGGTCGTCGCGGTCGCCGACCTCGCCGACTGATGACACCGGGCCGCGCTCCGCCAGGGCATCCCCTCCGTGGGCGCGCGCTCATCCCACCGAGTCGAGCAGCCGGGCGGTGTACACCCGCCCGGCGTGCTCGACCAGCCGTATCAGCACTTCCTTTCCCGAGTCGCGATCCCGCGCGTCGCACAGCACCACCGGGGTGCCCCGGTCCAGGTCGAGTGCCCGCGCCACTTCGCCTGCCCCGTAAGCGCGCGCTTCGGCGAAGCAGTTGACGGCCACCAGGAAGGGAATCCCGCGATTCTCGAAGTAGTCCACGGCGGGGAAGCAGTCCTCCAGTCTGCGGGTGTCGGCCAGCACGACAGCGCCCAGCGCGCCCCGCGCCAGGTCGTCCCACAGGAACCAGAACCGGTCCTGCCCCGGCGTACCGAAGAGGTACAGCGACAGTCCGGCCCGGATGGTGATGCGGCCGAAGTCCATCGCCACGGTGGTCGTGGTCTTGCGCACCACGTCCCGGGCGTCGTCCAGCGCCGCGCCCGCCTCGCTGAGCTGTTCCTCCGTACGCAGCGGCCGGATCTCGCTCACGGCGCCGACCAGTGTCGTCTTGCCGACCCCGAACCCGCCCGCCACCAGGATCTTCAGAGCCATCGGACTGTCGTCCGCAGTGTCGTCCGGGATGTCGTCCACGCTGTCGTCCGGGGTGTCCGCGGCCCCGGCGGCAGGCGCTACGGGTGCGTCCTGGGGTTCGTCGTGCGCCTCGAAAACCATGGCGAGGACCGTACTCCTTTCGCTACACAGCGTGGCACGGAGTTGACAAGTTCGTACGCTTCGGAAGAAAGCCCCGGCCGCGGTCCGGCCGGGTGCCACCAGCGGGGAGCCCGCGCCGCAGACCGGCCGACGCGCCGGCGGGACGCGAGAAAGAAGGCTGATGATGTCCACCCATGAGGCCACCGGTACCGGCACGGACATCGCGGCCGTTCCCGCCGCGGGCGACAACGAGGCCGGTCCCTGGCACAACGTCTGCCGCATCTGCCATCCGCGGGAGTCGCCCGTACGGCCGCTGGTCGCCATCTGCGGTGAGCCGCTGCTCGGCATCCGGGCCGCCCGCGACGCGCCGCGGTGCGAACTGTGCGACTACCTCACGCCGCTGCACGAGCGGGGCCACCGGACCTGAGGGGCAGGGGGCTGGAGCCGCACGGCCGGAGCAGCAGCGGTTCCGGTCCGCCGATCACGCGAACAGGCGCACCGGCGCCTGCTAGTTTGGTTAGCAAACCTAACTAGGTAGGCGAAGGGACCACATGTCTCAGCAGCAGTGGAACACGGTCGACGACTACTTCGACTCCTTGCTCGCCCCGGACGACGAAGCGCTGCACGCCGCGTTGCGCGACAGCGAAGCCGCCGGCCTCCCCCACATCAGCGTCACCGCCACCCAGGGCAAACTGCTCCACCTCCTGGCCCGGACGCAAGGCGCCCGGCGCATCCTGGAGATCGGGACGCTCGGCGGCTACAGCACCATCTGGCTCGGCCGCGCGCTGCCCGCCGACGGCCGTCTGATATCCCTGGAGGCGAATCCCACGCACGCCGCGGTCGCCCGCGCGAACCTCGCGCGCGCCGGGCTCGCGGAGCGCACCGAAATCCGTGTCGCCCCGGCGCTCGACAGCCTCGCGCAGCTCGTCGCCGAGCGTGCCGAACCGTTCGACCTGGTCTTCATCGACGCGGACAAGCCGAACAACCCGCACTACCTGGAGCGGGCCCTCGAACTCACCCGCCCCGGCAGCCTGATCATCGGTGACAATGTCGTACGGGGCGGAGAGGTCGCCGATGCCGACAGTACGGACCCCTCGATCCGCGGCATCCGCCGGTTCCTGGAACTGATCGCGGAGAACCCGAGGCTGACCGCCACCGCGGTACAGACCGTGGGCAGCAAGGGGTACGACGGGTTCTCCCTGGCCCGGGTGAACGGCTGATTAACTCCGCTGCGACCACCTGACGATGCCCACCGTACGTACCGCGCGCCATGACGCGCCCGGCACACCGCGGCACACCGCGCTCACCGAAGGCTGATCCTGTTCCCGGCGGAGACTTCGGCGCCGACCACGCCCGAACCGGCGTAGCGGACATTGTTCCCCGTGGCCGTTCCGCCGGAACAGGAGGTGAACAGTATCGCGGTGCCGTCGCCGCCCTGGCTGTATTTCACGACGTTTCCGGTGACCACACCTTCGTGGACGTACTGCAGCGCTATACCGTTCGCACTCGCCCAGTCACGGATGATGTTCCCCGTGACGACGACGTTCTCCATCGGCGTGTCCGCCATTCCGTACACGCCGATGGTGGCGTAACGCGGCCCCTGGCCCGGCTGTTGCTCCAGCCCTGTGTGCGTCAGGACATTGTGCGCGATGATGATGTCCTCGGTCTGCGACCAGTACCACGACCGGTACTGCGCGGAGGGGTCCACCTGCACTTGAATTCCGCTGTTGCAGTCCTCGATGATGTTGTTCGCGATGACCGCATGGCGCCAGTTGTGCGCGCGTACGGCATAGTTCTTGGCGTTGACGATCCTGTTGTTCACCACCCGCAGACCGTCGTGGAACCGGCCGGGGAAGGTGGCCGTGTGCGTGCCCACCAAGGCTCCGTACCCGTCGGCCGTGCAGCCGTCCACGACGATGCCGCTGCTGTGCGTACCGTCCGGCGCCTCCTGGACCTCGATCGCCTCGGAGAAGAACCGGGTCGGTGTGGTGGCCTTGAAGCGCCGGAAGACGCAGTTGCGCGCCGTACCGTTGCGGATGCCGTGGAACTCGATCGCGTGCCAGTCCGGAATGTTCTCGACCACCAGATCCGCGTACAGGATGTTTTCCGCGGAGCAGAAGGCGAACATGTCCAGCGGCCGCGGATTGCCCGCGCCGCCGTCCCACAGACCGCCGTGGATACTGATGTTGGACGCGCCGTTGTAACCGTCGTGGGAGAAACCACCGCCCCAGAGCGTGTCGATGGTGGAGGTGTCGCTGCGGAAAATGTGGGCACCGTGGGCGATCACGGTCAGGTTTCCCGAATCCGGCACCACCGTTCCCGTGCTGTGCATCCGGTAACGCCCGGGGGGAATCACCAGCGTTCCGCCGCCGGCGTCACAGATGGTGGTCACCGCGTGCTGCAGGAGAGCCGCCGCGTCGATGAGGCCGTGCGGATCGGCGCCGAAATGGTCGACGAAATTCCACTTCCCCGTGTCCGTCATGCCTGCATGATTACGCCGGGCGGCCGGGAACGTAAGACATCGAAGGGCAACAGTTGCGGCACCGGCCACCGCGGCCACCGGGCGATCAGTGGCACCTAGAGTTGCCGTATGGACGACGACGCCACCAAGGCTCCCGAGGACACCGTTCAGGCGCACGACGTACGGGAGTTCTTCGGTTCCCGGGCGCACGACTGGGACGCGCGGTTCCCCGACGACGGTCCCGCCTACCAGGCCGGTGTCGCGGCGCTGGAGCTGCGCACGGGAGACCGCGTGCTGGACGCGGGCTGCGGTACGGGGCGGGCGCTGCCTGCCCTGCGGGCCGCCGTGGGGGCGGACGGTACGGTGCTGGGCGCCGACCTGACTCCCGAGATGCTCGCGGCGGCCGTACGGGCCGGACGCGCGCGCCTGGCGCCCCTGCTGCCCGCCGACGTGCAGCGGCTCCCGCTGCCGGATGCCGCGCTCGACGCGGTCTTCGCCGCCGGACTGCTGTCCCATCTGGCCGACCCCGGGACGGGGCTCGCGGAACTCGCCAGGGTCGTACGGCCCGGAGGCCGGCTCGCCCTGTTCCACCCGGTCGGGCGGGCCGCGCTGGCCGCGCGGAAGGGCCGTCCGCTCACGCCCGGCGACGTACGGGCCGAGCCCAACCTGCGGCCGCTGCTGACGCGTGCCGGCTGGGACCTGGTGCGGTACGTGGACGAGGACGCCCGCTACCTGGCGCTGGCGGTGCGTCAGGGAGCCTGAGACGCAGCCAGGGCCCTGGGCCAGGCGTCCGGGGCGCGGTAGTGGTTCTGGTGGCCGGCCGTGAGGACGGCGCGCAGCGGGGCCAGGTGCTCGGTGGCGGCCGGCAGGTCCAACTGGTCCAGGAGGGCGAGGGCGGCACCGGGTTCGAGATCACCGTACAGGTCGTGGTAGCTGCCGAGGAGGCCGCGGAACAGCGCGGGGTGGAGCTGCGGGACCGTCGCGGCGGCCCGGTACGCGGTGTGCTTCACCGGCCAGGGCACGGGGCCCGAGACGCCGAGGACCCGGGTGGCGCGACGGAGCAGGGCGTCCCGTGCCGTACGGTCCGGCGCGCCCTCCACGGCGTCGCCCAGCACCTCGGCGAACGCCTCCTCCGCGGTGGCCCGGTCCTCGAACCAGTCCACCCAGAGGGAATAGACGAGGGCTTCGGGCTCTTCCGGCGCTTCCAGCCACCGGCGGCAGGCGTCCCAGAACAGGTCCGCCCGCAACGGGTGCCGCTCGTCGCGTACGGCGAAGCGGAGTTCGCAGGTGACCCAGTAATCGTCCAGCAGGTCCAGGAGGCCGAACCCGAGCCGCAGGCGGGCGGGCGCGTCCAGGCGGCTGTCGGACAGCGCCTCGTCCGCCCACGCGTGCGCCACCTGTTTCGGTGTCAGCACCTCGCCCGGCGACCGCCGGTCGCGCCACGCGTCCGCCGTCCGGGTGACACCGTGCTCGGCCAGCCACTGTCGGGCGTACTCGCGGTCTTTCTCGGTCACCGCTCAAGTATGACGCCGGAACGAACAGAGACGATCACGGTGAAGACCTTTCCGGCCGTCGGGCGTCTCAGTGCGGTACGGGGCAGCCTCCCGAGGGCCGGCCCTGGGGGAAGGTGCCGAGGTCGGCGATGGTGAAGCCGTTCGGATACCCCTTGATCTCCGGGTTCTGGCGGGCGTAGTGCGGGCGCCGGCGCGGCGGCAGCAGCCGTACGGACTTGGCGCGCAGCCGCAGCGCGCCGCGCACCGCGGCGCGGACGGCCGGCCTGGGACGCTCGTAGCGGAAGGCGTTCAGCAGGGCGTCGTCCAGCAGCGCCATGCTCGCGCCGCGCACCACCGGGGCCAGCGGGCCGTACCAGCCCGCCATCAGGCCGAGCGTGGCGTCCGAGACCCGGCGCCCGCCTTCGTCCCAGCCGAAATGCGCGTGCTCGTAATCGTCCAGGCAGCGTTCGAACTCCTGGAAGTCCCGCGGGATGCCGTTGATGCCCATATGGCGCCCGAGGGTGCGGTAGTAGACGGCCGAGGCGTGCTTTTCGTGCTCGCTCATCCGCCGCCAGCCGAACTGGTCGAGCCAGCGCTTGGGAACCACCACGAAGGTGCACAGCACGTACCGCATGTCGTCGTTGCTGATGTCGTAACCGCGGTGCATCTGGTTGATGCGGCGGATCGCGGTCCGGCCGTCCTCGCTGTCGAAGCCGTGCTCCATCACCGCGTCCAGGAGGAGCGCGGTGTCGTCGTAGCGCTTCTGCGTACGGTCCGTCAGCTCGGCGGTTTCGGCCAGCAGCCGGCCGATGCTGGGAACGGCGTAGGTGCGGTAGAGCGCAAGCTCCAGGGCGCGCGCGACGTCCCACGGGAATTCGTACGTCGTGGTGATGCGGTGGATACGCAGAAAGTCCCGTTCCGGGTCCAGCCGCTGAATCTCCTTGAGCCAGTCGTACCGCCGCACCGAGTACCCGCCCTTTCGTCGTCGGAGTTCCCATCGTAAGCATGACGGGCACACTGGAACGACCGGAACGGGAACCGGGAATGGGGGACACGATGACCGGATTCTTGCGTGAAATCTCCGAATTGTTCCGCGACCTACGGGACTTCTTCACCCGTCTCCGCACTGCGCCGCACCGGCGGGGCAGCGAGGAGCCCCGGGCCCCCGGGACGAAGCGACGGCACAACATCTTCGAGGCCGCGGCGGCCCATGTGGCGGCGTGCGCCGAGGACGACGACGAGCGCAGCGCCGAGACGGCGGAATGGGTCTCCCCCGAGGCGCTCGCCTTCGGCATCAACGAGCTGGCCTGCCGGGCGGTGATCGCGCTCGCCCGGGAGCGCAGGGAGTCACCGCAGACGGTGGCCCGTGATCTGCTCAATCTGCCGGTGGCTTGAGGGGCCGGGGCCGAGCTGCGGAGGGCCGCTCTGCGGGCGCCGGTGGCGTGGACCGGAACACCCGGGGCCCGGAACACGGGCCGGAAACGTCCGGGGCGGTGGTGTACGACTGGTGACAATCCGCTGCCCGGCCAACTAGGGTGCGCCGACGACTGATCGGAACGATCGGGCCGGTTCCGGTCCGGCGCGGGCGGGCCCGGGGACCGGGCCGGAGGCGGCGGGCCGGGCGGGTCGGAGCGCATCGGATGGGGAGGCCCGGGTGTCGACCGAGAACGCCGGTACGTCCACGGCCGGAAACGCCGGCGGAGCCACACCCGAGAGCGCCGACGAGGACCAGTTGCTCGTCCTGACGGCCCTGTTGCTGACGCCCGCGCAGTTCCCGAGCGTGCTCGGCGACGACTATCCGGAGGTGTGCGCCGGGCTCGGCCTCGCGCCGTACGAGCAGGGGTACGGCCTGGTCCTCGGGCAGGACGGGACGGGTGCCCGCTGGACCGTGGTGACGGACGACGTCTCGCTCGTCGCGTGCGCCGTCGCGGCCTGGGACTGCGGGATGGAGTACGACCTCTCCCCCGGCGAGGACAGCATGGTCGAAGCGCTGCCCGGCTGGCCGATCGCACTCGCCGTCGCGGCGCCGGGGGTGCCCGCGCCGCACGACCCGGAACCGGAGGAGGGCGGTCCGGCCGTACTCAGGCCGCCGGACGCCGCACAGTGGGGCCCCGCGCAACGCCGGATGGGCGCGGACGAGATCGCGCTCCAGTGGGCGGCGTGGCGGGAACAGGTCGAGGGCGAGGTCACGTTCGTCGATCCGGGGGCCCGGCCGCACACCGGGGTGCAGCGGGCGCTGGCCGAGGCGCGGGGTTATGTGGCCGATCCGCCACCGCCGGGGCGCGTCCGCTCGTCGTTCGCCGCCGACGAGGCCCGTACGCTCCGCGTGGACGGGCCGGGCTGGAGCATGGTGGCCCGCACCGACGACATCGCGTTCGTCCTCCTGGACGAGCAGCCCGGCGAGATACTGCCGGTGGGACGTGGGCCCGAGCTGCCGGGACTGCTGCAGGCGCTGGAAGCGCTGGCGGTCCGGCCGGCTTGACGGTTCGGCCGGCGCGGGGGTTCGACCGGCTAGCTGTATATACCCCGCCTTGAGGGTCCGCTCGGCTCGGCGCTCCGACCGGCTTCAGAGCCCCGGTCGGCTCGAGGATTCGGCCGGCTTGAGGCTCCGTTCGGCTTGTCGGTCCGGCCGGCCACCGGTCCGTTCTGATCCGTGGCGGCGCCCCACCCGTGAGCCGTCCGCCCACGGGTCCGCTGACGGGGACGTCGTCGCGGCCCGGCCGGCTCACACCGCCGGACGTCCGGGCACCGGCCACCCGGTCAGCGCCCTATCTCCTTGCGGGTCACACGGCGCAGCCTGCGCCGCTGCGAGGGATCCAGCGTCAGATACGCCACGGCCGGCACACCGACCATGACCAGCACCGCCGCCCAGAACGGCAGCAGCCACAGCAGGATCACTCCCGCCGCCACGCCGCCGATGGCGACCTTTGCGTTCGTGGACATCCTTCACGTCCCTTCCGCGGCGGTTGCCGCGCTCGCTGTACCCCATTGAACGCCTTTTCGGCCCCACGGGTTCCCTCCGCGCCGACAGCCTGCCGGGCCACCGCGGGAGGCGGTCGGCACCACCCCCGGTCGTGCTGTACCCTCGGGCGCTCCGGTCGCCAGTAGTCAAACTTGAGGAGCTTGCTGCACGTGGCACTTCTTCCCCCGGCCTCTCCCCCTGCTCTTCCTCCGGCACCCTCCGCACCACCGTCCGCCCTCGCGCGCTGTGCGGCGGTCTTCCTGCCCGCCGACCCGGCCCGTACGGGGCGGGTCGCTTTCTGGCGTGCGGACGGCACGGCAGGCGACGAAGGGGCCGGGTGGCCGACGCAGTCACTGACCGTCGCCTGGGACACGGGCGGGAACGGGCACGGTGACAGCATCCAGCTCATCGACGTCCCGGCCGTCGTGCTGCCCGTCGCCGACGCCCTCCCCGTCCTGACCCGCGCCCGTACGTCCCGTACGTCCGACCCGGCCGCGGCCTTCTGGGGCACCGCCGCCGTACTGGCGCTGCAACTCGTCGCCCGCGGCCGCCTGCTGCCCGGAGTGAGCCGTTCCGGTCACGACGCGTGGCGGGTGGGCCCGCTCGACCCCGCCGATGTCGAGCGGCTGCGCGGACTGGCGGCTGCCCTGCCGCCGCAGGCGCACGCCGTCCCGCTCTCCAGCACCGTCGGCCCCGGCTCCGGCCCCGTACTGCTGCCGGATCCGGAGCGCCTGGTACGCGACTTCCTGGACGCGGTGGCGGACACCCTGCCCCGTTCCCCCGCCGCCGCCCTGGTCACCGGCGGTCCGGCGTTCGCCGCACCCGAACCGCAGCACATCCCCGAACAGCGCGACTGGGCCGCCGATGTGGCGGCCGGGCACGACGCCGGTGTACGGCTCTCTCTGCGTGTCGAGATCGCCGGGCTGCCTGGATCGGACACGGGCCGGGCAGGGGCCGCCGGCACCGGCCGCGCCGGCTTCACCGCCGTTCTCCAACTGCACGACCCCACCGACCCGGCGCTGGTCGCCGACGCCGCCGAAGTGTGGGCGGGCGACTCCCCCACCGGGCAAGCGTTCGGCCCGCGGGCCCGGATGGACACCCTGCTCACGCTGCGCCGCGCCGCCGCTGCCTGGGCGCCGCTCACGCCCCTGCTGTCCGCCGCTGTGCCGGACGCGGTGGACCTCGCGGACGAGGAGATCGCCGAGCTGCTCGGCCCGGCCTCACGTGCGCTGGCCGCCGCCGGCGTGCAGGTGCACTGGCCACGGGACCTGGTACGCGGGCTCACCACCCGGGCCGTGGTGGGGCCGTCCGACCAGGACGGTGCGCCGCAGCCCACGCAAGCGGGCCGGGACGACGACGCTCCCGGTCAGGACCGCGCCGCGTCCGGCATGCCGTCCTTCCTCTCGGCCGACGCGCTGCTCTCGTTCGGCTGGCGCTTCGCCGTCGGGGACCAGGAGATCAGCAGGGCGGAGCTGGACCGGCTGGCCGAGGCGGGGCGACCGCTCGTACGGCTGCGTGACCAGTGGGTGCTCGTCGACCCCGAGGCGCTGCGGGCGGCCCGCGACCGCCAGGACCGCAAGGTGACGCCCATCGACGCGCTCGGTGCGGCGCTCACCGGCACCGCGGAGTCCGGGGACGGCGAACGGGTGGAAGTGCAGGCGTCCGGCTGGCTGGCCCGCCTCCGCGACCGGCTCACCGCCCCGGACACCGCCGTACCGGGTACGTCCGTATCAGGTACGTCCGTACCGGAAGCCGCAACTCCAGACCTCACCGCTCCAGACACCCCCACCACCCCGGACACCGACTTCGCCCCACCCATAGCCCAGCCCCCCGCCCTGACCGCCACCCTCCGCGACTACCAACTGCGCGGCCTCGACTGGCTGCACCGCATGACCTCCCTCGGTCTCGGCGGCTGTCTCGCCGACGACATGGGCCTGGGCAAGACCGTCACCCTCATCGCCCTGCATCTGCATCGGCAGAGCGACCCCGCCTCCGCCGGGCCCACGCTCGTCGTCTGCCCGGCGTCCCTGATGGGCAACTGGCAGCGCGAGATCGAGAAGTTCGCGCCCGGCACTCCGGTGCGCCGCTTCCACGCGGACCGGCGCAGTCTCGCCGGCCTGGAGGACGGCGCGTTCGTGCTCACCACGTACGGCACGATGCGGCTGGACGCGGCGAAGCTCGCGACGACCCGCTGGGGGCTGGTCGTCGCCGACGAGGCGCAGCACGTGAAGAATCCGTTCTCGGCGACGGCCAAGGCGCTGCGCCGCCTTCCCTCGGGCGCCCGGGTGGCGCTCACCGGCACGCCGGTCGAGAACAACCTGTCCGAACTGTGGGCCGTACTGGACTGGACCACGCCGGGTCTGCTGGGCCCGCTGGGCCGCTTCCGTGAGCGTTACGCCATGGCCGTCGAGGGCGGCACCGACCCGGCTGCCGCCGAGCGGCTAGCCCGGCTCGTGCGCCCCTTCATGCTGCGCCGCCGCAAGTCCGACCCGGGCATCGCGCCCGAGTTGCCGCCGAAGACGGAGACCGACCGGGCGGTGGCGCTGACCAGGGAACAAGCCGCTCTGTACGAGGCGGTGGTGCGCGAAGGGCTCGCCGAGGTCGCGGCGGCCGACGGCCTCGCGCGGCGCGGCCTGGTCGTCAAGCTGCTGACCTCGCTCAAGCAGGTCTGCAACCACCCGGCGCAGTTCCTCAAGGAGGAGCGGCCGCTGATCGCGGGCCGCTCCGGGAAGCTGGAGCTGCTGGACGAGCTGCTGGAGACGATTCTCGCCGAGGACGCGGGGGTGCTGGTGTTCACGCAGTACGTGCGGATGGCGCGGCTGCTCGAAACGCACTTGGCGGGGCGCGGCGTGCCCACGCAACTGCTGCACGGCGGCACGCCGGTCGCGCGGCGCGAGGAGATGGTGCGCCGCTTCCAGGACGGCGCCGTGCCGGTGTTCCTGCTGTCGTTGAAGGCGGCGGGCACGGGGCTGAACCTGACCAGGGCCGCGCATGTCGTGCACTACGACCGCTGGTGGAATCCGGCGGTCGAGGCGCAGGCCACCGACCGCGCGTACCGCATCGGCCAGACCCGGCCGGTGCAGGTCCACCGGATGATCACCGAGGGCACGGTCGAGGACCGGATCGCCGGTCTGCTCGCGCGCAAACAGCGGCTGGCGGACGCGGTGCTCGGTTCCGGCGAGGCCGCGCTGACCGAACTCACCGACGCCGAGCTGGCGGACCTGGTGGCGCTGCGAGGGAGCGAGCGATGAGGAACCTGTACGAGGACGCCGGGGAAGCTCGCCCGGAACCTTCCGGGGACACGCGCCTGCCGGGGCCGGGCAGGGAGCGTACCTTCGCCGCCCTGCCCCCGGCGCACGGCCGTGGCTTCGCGCGGACCTGGTGGGGCCTGGCCTGGTTGCAGGCACTGGCGGACAGCGCGTTGGACAGCCAGCAGGTCAAGCAGGGGCGCCGGCACGCGCGGGCGGGGGCGGTGGGTGCGGTTTCCGTGCGGCCGGGCCGGATCACGGCGGTCGTCAAGGACCGTGCCGGTACGCCGTGCCGTTGCGACGTGCTGCTCCAGGAGTTGAGCGAGGCGGACTGGGACCGCTTCCTGGACCTGGTCGCGGACCGTGCCGGGCACATCGCGGCGCTGCTGGACCACGACATGCCGCCGCACCTGGTGGAGGACGCGGCCGCCGCCGGCATCGAACTGCTCCCGGGCATCGGTGACCTGGAGGCGGAGTGCGACTGCGGGGCGTGGGACCACTGTTCCCACACTGCCGCGCTCTGCCACCAGACGGCCCGCCTGCTGGACGAGGACCCCTTCGTGCTGCTGCTGATGCGCGGACGGAGCGAGCAGGAACTGTTGGAGGACCTTCAGGCCCGCACCGCCATGCGCGCGCGGGAAGTCACTGAGCAACTCGCGTCCAGTGCGGGTGCGGTGGAACCGGCGGCGGAGGGCATACCGGCGGCGGAGGCGTACGCCGCGCGCGACATCCTGCCGCCGCTGCCCGCACCCCCGCCCGCCGTGGACGAGCCGGGCGCCGCTCCGGTCCTCGGAGGAGGGACGGACCCGGCGCCCGGAGTGGACGTATCAGCGCTGGAGTTCCTGGCGGGTGACACGGCGGCGCGCGCCCAGCGGCTGCTGGCCGACGCGCTGGCCCCCGGCCATGCCGATGCGCCACCGCACGCAGCGCTGACCCTCGCGCAGGACGCCGTACGTCTGGCAGCGCGCGAACCCGACGCCCGGATCGTCGCGCGACTGGCGTCCGGCTCCGGGCGTACGGCCAGAGCGCTCTCCCTGGCCGTACGGGCGTGGGAGTACGGCGGTGTACCGGCGCTCGCCGTACTGGAGGAGGAGTGGACACCGGAACCGGCGGCCCTGGCCCGCGCGACGGCGCAGCTTGCCGACGCCTGGGAGGCGGACGAACCGCCACCACAGCTCCGCCAGGACCGCAACCGCTGGACCGTGGCCGGCGGCGGCGCCCAGCTCCGAATTGGGCGTGACGGGCGGTGGTGGCCGTACGTGAAGGAGCGCGGGCAGTGGGCACCCGCAGGCCCTGCGGCCGAGGATCCCGCGGCCGCTCTCGCCGCGGTGCGCGGTGGCGGGGAGGAGGCCGGGTAGCCGACGGGGCGGCGCATGAGCCGCCACGTGTGCCGTGCGGGCTGACTGCCCGTGCGGCACGGCGCTACCCTGCTCGGCGTCAGAGGCCGGTGCGCGGACCGCCGGCCCGGCGGTGCGGGATCGGAGGGACCATGCCTGCGGTGAGCCCCCTGGACGTTCTCGAACAGCGGTGCGCCGCGGTCACGGCGCAGGACGCGGACGCCTTCGCGGACCTGTTCGCGCCGGACGGCGTGATCGAGCTGCCGTTCGCGGGCCCGGACGTCCCCGACCGCATCGAGGGCCGGGAGGCGATCCGTGTGTTCGCCCGGGCGGCGATGTCCGCCCTGCGCGTCGACGTGCTCCGGACGCTGGCCGTCCACCGCACCGAGGACCCGGAGGTCGTCGTCGCGGAGACGCTCGCCAAGGGCGTGGGGCGCGGCGACGCGTTCGAGGGCCGCTCGGTGCAGCTCTTCCGCATCCGGGACGGCAGAATCCTGCTGTTCCGCGACTACACCGGGCCGTTGCGCAAGCCTTCCTGACCCTCGCCCGTGGCCGGCCCGTGTACCTACACGCCCCAGATACGGGCGATGAAGAAGGCAGCCACAAGGACGACCACGACGGCGAGCGCCAGCACCGGTCCCTTGGACCAGCCGCGGGTCGGGTTGTGGGTCTCCAGGGGCCCGGCGTCCGGGGTGCTGCCCTCGGCGGGCGGTGTCTCGCCCGGCGGGACCCCGCCGCCCGGCTCCAGTCCGGCGGTGCGCTCCGGTACCGGGTCCGGGTTCTTCGGTGCATCGTTCATGCTGCCCGGGTGCCCGGGTACGGCCGGTTGTCACCCGCTGATCCAAAATGGGGTGCGTACGGCCCGGAGTACCCGGCTCCCTCGGCACGAACAGAGGCGCTCGGGACCAGTACGAAACGGAGCGAATGCTTCAGCGGTCAATCATTCGTATGTGGTCGCGGCGCGCCGCCGCGCGTGGTTCGCTGACGTGATCCCCCACGCCCTGCCGTGTCCCCGCAGCTAGGAGGACCCTTGCCCCTGCCCGACGCCGAACACGTCGGCCCCCGCACCGCACCCGACGACGGACCCACCGCACCCGCACCACGCACCCCCGGAACCCACACCGCCCCCGAAAGACGGTCCGCGCCCGCCGAACGGTCCGCCGCCGTCCCGCCCCTCCCCCGCCCCCACAGCACCTCCCGTACTACGAGGACGTGTCCCCCGGCCGGGGCTGCCGCCCGCCGCGCGCCTGGTTCGCCCGCTCGGACGCGCGGCGGATGTCGCTGCACGGGACGTGGCGGTTCCGTCTCCTGCCGACCGCCCGCTCCGCGGACGTCTCCTTCGCCCGGCCGGACTTCGACGACACGGACTGGCCGGGGCTGCGGGTGCCGGGCCACTGGGTGCTCGCCGGACACGGCGCACCCGCCTACACCAACACCCGCTACCCGTTCCCCGTCGATCCGCCGCTGCTGCCCGACGAGAACCCGACGGGCGACCACCGGCACACCTTCGACCTTCCGGACACGTGGGAACCCGGGCCCGCCCTGCTGCGTTTCGAAGGTGTCGAGTCCTGTGCACGGGTGTGGCTCAACGGAAAGGAGCTGGGGCACTTCAAGGGCAGCAGGCTGCCGCACGAGTTCGAGGTGGGCCATCTGCTGCGGGCACGCCGTAACGTGCTCGCGGTCCGCGTCCACCAGTGGTCCTCGGGCAGTTACCTGGAGGACCAGGACCAGTGGTGGCTGCCGGGCGTCTTCCGGGACGTCACGCTGCACCACCGGCCCGCCGGCGCCGTCCTGGACCACTTCGTGCACGCCTCCTACGACCACCGCACCGGCCACGGCACCCTCCGGGTGGACTGCGCGCCGGCCGGCCGGGTCACCGTTCCCGCGCTCGGCCTGGACCTGGCGACCGGCGAGAGCGCGACGGTGCCGGTCGTACCGTGGACGGCCGAGACCCCGCGGCTGTACGACGCCGAACTACGCACGCCCGGCGAGTGTGTCCCGCTGCGCATCGGCTTCCGCACCGTGTGCGTCGAGGACGGCCTGCTGAAGGTCAACGGGCGCCGTGTCCTGTTCCGCGGCGTCAACCGGCACGAGTTCGACCCTCGGTACGGCCGCGCGCTGGGCCCCGACGCGATACGCCGCGACCTGCTGCTGATGAAGCAGCACAACGTCAACGCCGTCCGTACCAGCCACTATCCGCCGCACCCCGCCTTCCTCGACCTCTGCGACGAGCTGGGCCTGTGGGTCGTCGAGGAGTGCGACCTGGAGACGCACGGCTTCGCGCAGCAGGACTGGCGGGACAACCCGGTGGACGACGACGCGTGGACCCCGGCCCTGCTGGACCGCATGCGCCGGACGGTCGAGCGCGACAAGAACCACCCCAGCGTGATCATGTGGTCGCTGGGCAACGAGTGCGGCACCGGCCGCGGCCTGTCCGCCATGGCCGCCTGGGCGCGTGACCGCGACCCCTCCCGGCCGCTGCACTACGAGGGCGACCCGTCGTGCGCCGACACCGACGTCTACTCCCGGATGTACGCGACGCACGCCGAGGTCGAACGGATCGGCCGGCGGGAGGAGGAGCCGCTCGCCGACCCGGCCGCGGACGCCCGGCGCCGCGCCCTGCCGTTCCTCCTGTGCGAGTACGCGCACGCGATGGGCAACGGGCCCGGCGGACTGCGCGAGTACCAGCGGCTCTTCGAGACGTACGAGCGCTGCCAGGGCGGCTTCGTCTGGGAGTGGATCGACCACGGACTGCGGCAGCGCACCCCGCACGGCGAGGTGTTCCACGCGTACGGGGGCGACTTCGGCGAGGAACTGCACGACGGCAACTTCGTCTGCGACGGCCTGGTCTTCCCCGACCGGACGCCGTCGCCGGGGCTGGCGGAGTTCAAGAAGGTCGTCGAACCGGTACGGATCGGCGGTACGGGCTCGGGGGGCGGTGCCGACGAGAACAGCGGTACAAGCGAGGACGGCGGTACGGACGGGGACAGCGGCCCGGAAAGCACCGCCCCCGCCACCGTCCGGATCACCAACCTGCACGACTTCAGCGACCTGGCGCACCTGGCGTTCCGCTGGTCCTACGAGGCCGAGGGCGAGGTGCTCGCCGAAGGACCGCTGACCGTGCCGCCGCTCGCCCCCGGCGCCCACGCCGAGGTGGCACTGCCCCCGGAGCCCGCCGGACGGCGCGGCCGCGAGGCCCTGTGGACGGTACGGGCGACCCTGGCCGCTGACACCGCCTGGGGCGCGGCCGGTCACGAGGTCGCCTGGGGACAGGTGCCCGCCGCCCCGCCACGCCCCACGCCCCGTCCGGCCGCCACGGGCGCGTCGCCCCGGCACGGCGAGGGCAACCTCATCCTCCTCGGCCCGGGCGCCTTCGACGCCACCACCGGTGTGCTCCGGTATCTCGACGGCTGCCACTTGAAGGGGCCCCTGCTGGACGTGTGGCGGGCGCCGACCGACAACGACGAGGGCGCGCCCTGGCAGCCGGGCCCGCACCGCGCCGCGCAGTGGCGCCGTATCGGGCTGCACCGTATGCGGCACCGGGTGGCGTCGGTGGAGTGCGAGCGGCACGCGGTGGTGGTACGCACCCGGGTCGCGCCGGCCGGTACGGACCTCGCCCTCGACACGGAGTACCGCTGGACCGCCGACAGCGAGCGGCTGCGGCTGGAGGTGTCGGTCCGGCCGTACGGCGACTGGCCCTGCCCGCTGCCCAGGCTCGGCGTACGGCTGGGCGTGTGCGGCAACCTCTCGACGGCGCGGTGGTACGGCGGCGGCCCGGGCGAGGCGTATCCGGACACGCGGGAGGCGTCGCGGACCGGGCTGTGGCACATGCCGGTGGACGCGTTGCAGACGCCGTACGTGCGTCCGCAGGAGAACGGGGCGCGGGCGGACGTGCGCTGGGTGGAGCTGTCCCGCAGCGACGGCTCGGCGCTGCGTGCCGAGGGCGAGCCGACGTTCTGGTTCAGCGCGCGCCGCTGGACGAGCGAGCAACTGGACGCCGCCCGGCACACCACCGACCTCACGCCGGGCGACTGGATCTGGATCCACCTCGACCACGCCCTGCACGGCATCGGCAGCGCCTCCTGCGGGCCCGGGGTGCTGCCGGAGTACGAGCTGACGGTGGCTCCCGCCCGGTTCGCCATCACCTTCTCCCCGGTGCGATGAATTTCACGTTTCATCGGGTATTGACAGCTCTCGTCCGCAGCGGTCTGAACCAATGACAGGATGGAGATGCACCTTTTTGACACAACTGACCGAGAGGCCCCGTCCTGCCATGGCGCTCGCCATCCTCACCCGCCTTCGTGACCGCTCCGCCCGCAGTGCCCCCGCACCGGCCCCGATCCCGCGCGGTGCCGGTGCACTGGACCTCAGCGTCCACGACCCCGTGGGGCTGCCGATGGCGCGGGCCGGGGTGTCGGTGCGCGACACCGAGGGCACCGAGGTCACGCGCGGCCAGACGGACCCCAACGGCATGTTCACCGCGACGCTGGCCCCCGCCGCGTACCACGTGGTGGTCACCTGCGACGGCTTCCGCCCGGAGCGGTTCGACAGTCTGGTGACCGAGGGGACGCGGACCGCGCCGCGGACGCTGCAACTGGAGCCGGCCCCGGTGCCGCCGATGCCCACGCCGGGGCAGTGGCGGCTGGACCCCGACCACTCGTCCATCCGCTTCACCGCCCGGCACATCGGACTGGCCGAGATCCACGGCCGGTTCAACCACTTCGAGGGCGGCCTGTGGATCGCGCCGGACATGCGGGACTCGCGGGTGGAGGTGACGATCGACGCGGCGAGCATCGACTCGGGGGTGAAGATGCGCGACGACCACCTGCGCTCGGCGGAGTTCCTGGACGTGGCGCGCTACCCGTACCTGCAGTTCGCCGGGGAACGGTTCGTGCACAAGGGCGGGGCCCGCTGGGCCGTGCAGGGGGTGCTGCACCTGCACGGCGTCAGCCGGTCGGTGCAGTTGGACACCCGGTACCTGGGCCTCGGCACCGGCATGGGCGGCGAGACGCGTACGGCGTGCACCGCGGTGACCGAGCTGCACCGGGAGGACTTCACGCTCGACTGGCGCAAGATGCTCGCCCGGGGCATCGCGGCCATCGGCGCGACGATCCGCGTGGAGATGGACATCCAGGCCGTCCCGGCGGAGTGACCCGGGCGCTGGGCAGGCGTCCTGTCAGTGCCGGGTGAGAAGCTGGGCGTCATGAGCACCACTGCCGCGCCCCCGTTCGCCGCCGCCCTCGCCGCAGGCCCGCTCGTCCTGGACGGCGGACTGTCCAACCAACTGGAGTCCGCCGGGCACGACCTCGGCGACGCGCTGTGGTCGGCGCGGCTGCTCGCCGAGGAACCGGACGCCGTGGTCGCGGCGCACCGCGCGTACTACGAGGCGGGCGCCCAGGTGGCGATCACGTCCAGCTATCAGGCGACCTTCGAGGGGTTCGCCGCGCGGGGCATCGGCGCGACGGAGGCCGCCGGGCTGCTGCGGCGCAGTGTGGAGCTGGCGCGCGAGGCGGCGCGGCAGGCGACGGCGGGCGGCGTGGCGGGGCCGCTGTACGTCGCCGCGTCGGCCGGTCCGTACGGCGCGATGCTGGCGGACGGCTCCGAATACCGGGGCGCCTACGGGCTGTCGGTGGCCGAGCTCGAACGGTTCCACCGTCCGCGGCTGGAGGTGCTGGCCGCGGCCGGTCCCGACGTGCTGGCGCTGGAGACCGTGCCGGACGCGGACGAGGCGCGGGCCCTGCTGCGGGCGGTACGGGGCCTCGGCGTGCCGGCCTGGCTGTCGTTCAGCGCGGCCGGGGACCGCACGCGGGCCGGGCAGCCGCTGGCGGACGCCTTCGCGCTCGCGGCGGACGTCCCCGAGGTGGTGGCGGTGGGCGTGAACTGCTGCACCCCCGAGGACGCCGACCGGGCGGTGGCGGTGGCGGCCCGCGCGGCCGGCAAGCCGGTGGTCGTCTACCCGAACAGCGGCGAGAGCTGGGACGCCCGGGCCCGTGCCTGGTGCGGTACGCCCGCCTTCAGCGCGGACCGGGTCGCGGCCTGGACCGCCGCGGGGGCCCGGCTCGTCGGCGGCTGCTGCCGGGTGGGACCGGAGGGGGTGGCGGCGCTGGCGCGGCAGCTCACCGGCTGAAAGCAGGTGTCCGGGCCCGGCCCCGGAAGCGGACACACGCTCGAACTCCCCGCCGTGCACGGCGCCGCGGGCGGCCCGGAACCGTACAGAACGGGACCGGTCGTTACCCGGTCGCAACACCGCCGACGGCGACATCGACCCTGGCCGGTGGCAGGATGCAGCCAACTCACCTCCGACCGGTGAGTGTGGGGCCGCATCCTGATCCGGAGGACCAGTGTCCGTTCGCTCCTCGATGTCCGCCACGGCCGCCCTCGTCGCGGCCGCCGCCCTCCTCGCCACGGGCTGCACCAGCACCAAGTCGGGCGGGGCGGCCGGCGAGAAGTCGGCCTCGGGCGTCCAGCTCGTCTCCCCCGGCACGCTCAAGACCTGCACCCATCTGCCGTACGCGCCCTTCCAGGTGAAGAAGGAGGGCAAGATCGTCGGGTTCGACGTGGACCTGGTCGATCTGGTCGCCAAGGCGCTGAACGTGCCGCAGGAGATCGTCAACACGCCCTTCGAAGGCATCGAAACCGGCCAGGACTTCACTATCCGCAAGTGCGACCTGGCCGCGGCGGGTATGACCATCACCGCCAAGCGCGACAAGGTCATGGACTTCTCCGACCCGTACTTCGACGCCACCCAGGCGCTCATCACCAAGAAGGGCGGCACCTACAAGAAGATCGAGGACCTCAAGGGGAAGAAGCTCGGCTACCAGAAGGCCACCACCGGCGCCGAGTACGCCAAGAAGCACGGCGCGGGCGTCGAGCTGGTCGAGTTCGAGGACCTGGGGCTGCTGCTCACCGCCGTGAAGTCCGGGCAGGTGGACGCGGGGATCAACGACAACGGGGTGCTGTTCGACTACGTCAAGCAGAACCCGGACACGGCGGTGACGGCGGAGTTCGACACCGGCGAGCACTACGGGATCGGTGTGCGCACCGGAAACGACGCGCTGCGCAAGAAGATCAACGAGGTGCTGAAGAAGGCCCGGTCCGACGGCAGTTACGAGCGGATCTACAAGAAGTGGTTCGGCACCGCGCCCAAGCAGGGCTGATACCGCGGCCAGCGTGAGGAGCCGACACCGATGCCCCTGTCCCGACGCCGGAGGGCCCGCCTCCTGCGCGGCGGCCAGTACGCCGTCCTGGCCGCCGCCGTGCTCGTCCTCGCCCTGGTCGCCGACTGGGGGACGCTGCGCCACGCGTTCTTCGACGTGGCGGTCGCCAAGGCGCTGTTCCCCGACATCATCACCACCGCGCTGGTCAACACCGTCCTGTACACCCTGCTCGGCTTCGGTTTCGGGCTGGGGCTCGGGCTGGTGCTGGCGCTGATGCGGCTGTCGCAGGTGCCGCCGTACCGCTGGCTCGCCGTCACCTACATCGAGTTCTTCCGCGGGGTGCCCGCGCTGCTGGTCTTCATCGCGCTCGGCTTCGGCGTGCCGCTGGCCTTCGAGGTCGCGCTGGACATGAACATCACCGTGATGCTCTCGCTGGGCCTGGTCGGCGCCGCGTACATGGCGGAGACCATCCGGGCCGGCATCCAGGCCGTACCGAAGGGGCAGACCGAGGCGGCGCGTTCGCTGGGGATGTCGTCGGGCCGCGCGATGCGCTCGATCGTGATACCGCAGGCGTTCCGGATCGTCCTGCCGCCGCTGACCAACGAGCTGATCCTGCTCACCAAGGACTCCTCGCTGGTTTATCTGCTCGGCCTGTCCCTCGGCCAGTTCGAGCTGGCGAACTTCGGGCGGGACGCCCTCAACGAGCACAAGAGCCTGACGCCGATCCTCGTGGCCGGCCTGCTCTATCTCGTCATCACCCTCCCCCTGGGCCAACTGGTCCGGCGGCTGGAGGCCCGTACGGCGAAGGCGAGGTGACGGCGGTGCGCACCGACGGCGGGCCGGCGACGGCAGGACGGGCGATCCAGGTCGAGGGGCTGCACAAGTCCTTCGGCGCACTGGAGGTGCTCAAGGGCATCGACTTCTCGGTGGAGCGGGGCGAGGTGGTGTGCGTGATCGGCCCTTCGGGGTCGGGCAAGTCGACGCTGCTGCGCTGTGTGAACCTGCTGGAGGAGCCGACCGCGGGCCGGGTCACCGTGGCCGGCACCGAGGTCACCGACCCGGACGTGGACATCGACCGGGTCCGGCGCCGGATCGGGATGGTCTTCCAGTCCTTCAACCTCTTCCCGCACCTGACCGTGCTGGAGAATCTGACCATCGCCCAGCGGCGGGTGCTGCGCCGCGACCGGGCCGCGGCGGAACGGACCGCGCGCGCCAATCTCGCGCGGGTCGGTTTGAGCGACAAGGAGACCGCGTATCCGGCGCAGTTGTCGGGCGGCCAGCAGCAGCGGGTGGCCATCGCCCGCGCGCTGTCCATGGAGCCGGAGCTGATGCTCTTCGACGAGCCGACCTCCGCGCTCGACCCGGAGCTGGTGGGCGACGTGCTGGCGGTGATGCGCTCCCTCGCCCAGGACGGTATGACGATGCTCGTCGTCACCCACGAGATGAGCTTCGCGCGGGAGGTCGCCGACCGGGTGGTGTTCATGGACGGCGGGGTCATCGTCGAGGAGGGGCCGCCGGAGCGGGTGGTGGCCGATCCGCAGCACGAGCGGACCCGGACGTTCCTGGCCCGGGTGCTCGATCCGGCGGCCGCCGGGCTCAGCGAGGTGTCGGAGGCCGGTGCGCAGGGGCCGGAGGAGGAGCGGGCTTAGATCCTGTCATGACCGAGCGGGCGGCAGGCGGCGCCTGGTACGTTGCGCGCCCGGTACCCGGCGGGCATCGTCGCGGGCCCGCCGCCCGCTCCCCACCTGGAGGCACCGCTTGTTCGTCGACCTGCCCCTCGACCAGTTGCGCAGCTACCGTCCGCCGCTGCCCGAACCCGACGGTTTCGACGCGTTCTGGCGGCGCACGCTGGACGAGGCCGGTACGTACGACCTCGACGCGCGCTTCGAGGAGACCGACGCGGGCCTGTCGCTGCTGCACACGTACGACATGGAGTTCTCCGGCTTCGGCGGGCACCGCATCCGGGGCTGGTTCCTGCTGCCCCGGGAGGCGAGCGGTCCGCTGCCCTGCGTCGTGCAGTATCTCGGGTACGGCAGCGGCCGGCTGCATCCGCAGGACTGGCTGCTGTGGCCGGTGTCGGGCTACGCCACGCTGGTCATGGACACCCGGGGGCAGAGCGGCCCCAACCGGCCCGGCGACACCCCCGACCCGGTCGGCTCCCCCCATCCGGGTGTGCCCGGCAAGATGACGCAGGGGCTGCTCGACCCGGACGAGTACTACTACCGCCGGGTCTACACCGACGGCGTACGGGCCGTGGCGGCAGCGCGCGGTCACGCGGCGGTGGACGCCGGGCGGGTGGTGGTGGCGGGCGGCAGCCAGGGCGGCGCCATCGCGCTGGCCGTCGCCGGACTGGTGCCCGGGCTCGCGGGCGCGCTGATCGACGTACCGTTCCTGACGCACGTCCGGCGCGCCGTCGAGATCACCGACGAAGGCCCGTACGGCGAACTCTCCCGCTACCTCGCGGGCGCCCGGACCGAGGTGGAAGCCGCCCTGCACACCCTCGACCACTTCGACGGCCTGAACTTCGCGGCCCGCGCGACCGCCCCCGCGCTCTTCGGTACCGCGCTGCGCGACCCGATCACGCCCGCCTCCACCGGCTTCGCCGCGTACCACCACTACGCGGGCGCCAAGGAGCTGCGGCTGTGGCGGTTCAACGGGCACGAGAGCGGCGGCGGGCACCAGCGGACGGAGGAGATCCGCTTCTTGCGCAAGCTGTTCGGCTGA
Organism: Streptomyces chrestomyceticus JCM 4735; assembly: GCF_003865135.1. Lineage (NCBI taxonomy): Bacteria > Bacillati > Actinomycetota > Actinomycetes > Kitasatosporales > Streptomycetaceae > Streptomyces > Streptomyces chrestomyceticus. The sequence continues at coordinate 1,151,157 of NZ_BHZC01000001.1, forward strand.
CCCCCCCCCCGCTGTTCCCTTGAGGGCGGGTCAGCGCGCCCGCAGCAGGTGGTCCATGGCGAGCTGGTCGAGTTGTTCGAACGCCATGCCGCGCGCGGCGGCCGCCTCCACGTCGAAGGACTCGTAGGCCGTACGCTCCGCGAGCAGGCCGGCGAGTCCGTCCTGGGCGGTGGGCCGGGCCAGCTCGTCCAGTCGGGAGGCGCGCAGTGCCTCCTGGACGGCCGGGTCGGCGCGGAAGGCCGCCGCGCGCTCCTTGAGGATCAGGTAGGTGCGCATGCAGCCGGCCGCCGAGGCCCACACCCCGTCCAGGTCTTCGGTGCGCGGCGGCTTGAAGTCGAAGTGCCTGGGCCCGTCGTAGCCCGCCGTCTCCAGCAGGTCCACCAGCCAGAAGGCGGCGCGCAGGTCCCCGGCGCCGAAGCGCAGGTCCTGGTCGTACTTGACGCCGGACTGCCCGTTCAGGTCGATGTGGAAGAGCTTGCCGGCCCACAGGGCCTGGGCGATGCCGTGCGGGACGTTGAGGCCGGCCATCTGCTCGTGCCCGACCTCCGGGTTGACGCCGTACAGCTCGGGCCGCTCCAGCCGTTCGATGAAGGCGAGGGCGTGGCCGACGGTGGGCAGCAGGATGTCGCCCCGCGGCTCGTTGGGCTTCGGTTCGATGGCGAACCGCAGGTCGTAGCCCTGCTCGACGACGTACTGGCCGAGCAGGTCGAACGCCTCCCGCATCCGGTCCAGCGCCGCGCGCACGTCCTTGGCCGCGCCGGACTCCGCGCCCTCGCGCCCGCCCCACGCCACATACGTACGGGCGCCCAGCTCGGCCGCGAGGTCGATGTTCCGCAGGGTCTTGCGCAGGGCGTAGCGCCGGACGTCGCGGTCGTTGGCGGTGAACGCGCCGTCCTTGAACACGGGGTGGGTGAAGAGATTGGTCGTGGCCATCGGCACGGTCAGGCCGGTGGCGTCCAGCGCCTGGCGGAAGCGCTTGACCGCCGCCTCGCGCGCGACGTCGCCGGAGCCGAAGGGGATCAGGTCGTCGTCGTGGAAGGTGATGCCGTACGCGCCCAGTTCCGCCAGCCGGTGGACGGACTCGACCGGGTCGAGGGGGCGGCGGGTGGCGTCCCCGAAGGGATCGCGGCCCTGCCAGCCGACCGTCCACAGACCGAAACTGAACTTGTCCTCGGGCACGGGCTGACAGCTCATCGCGGCTCCTCGGCCCCTCGTCATGCCACTGCGTACATCAGGCCGGGGCCAAACTAATATGCGGCAGCACGCCGGGGAAGCCCCGGGGCGGGCGAGGCGCCCGGTGTCGTCCGGCGGGGCGTTCCCCGCGGTGCGGAGAGGGAGAACGCGATGGGTACACAGGCAGCGGGACCGCTCGTCGTCGGCGTGGACAGCTCCACCCAGTCCACGAAGGCGCTCGTGGTGGACGCCGCGACCGGCGAGGTCGTGGCCCGCGGCCAGGCTCCGCACGTGGTCACCGGCGGTACGGCCGCCGACGGAGCGGACCTCGGCGGCACGGGCAAGGAGAGCGACCCCGAACAGTGGTGGCGCGCGCTCGGCGAGGCGCTGGACCAGTGCGGTGACGCCGCTCGGGAGGCGGCGGCCGTGTCCGTCGGTGGCCAGCAGCACGGCCTGGTCACCCTCGACGCGGCGGGGCGGCCGGTGCGTCCGGCGCTGCTCTGGAACGACGTACGGTCGGCGCCCCAGCACCGGCGCCTGCTGGCGGAGCACGGCGGGCCGGCGGCGTGGGCGCGGCGGGTGGGCAGCGTGCCGCTGCCGGCGTTCACCGTGACGAAGTGGGCCTGGCTGCGCGAGCACGAGCCGGCGGCGGCCGACGCGACGGCCGCGGTGCGGCTGCCGCACGACTATCTCACCGAGCGCCTCAGCGGCGAGGCGGTCACCGACCGCGGCGACGCCTCCGGGACCGGCTGGTGGTCGCCGGCCGACGAGGCGTACGACGAGGAGATCCTCGGACACATCGGCCTGGACCCGAAGGCGCTGCCGAGGGTCGCGCTGCCGGGCGAGGCGGCGGGCACCGTACGGGCCGGTGAACTGCCGCTGCCGCAGGGCGCGCTGGTCGCCGCGGGCACCGGCGACAACATGGCGGCGGCGCTGGGGCTCGGGCTGCGCCCCGGGCAGCCCGTACTGAGCCTGGGGACGTCGGGCACGGTCTACGCGGTGTCCACCCGGCGTCCGGCCGGCGATCCGACGGGGACGGTGGCCGGGTTCGCCGACGCGCGCGGCGACTGGCTTCCCCTGGCCTGCACCCTGAACTGCACGCTGGCCGTGGACCGGGTCGCGGCCCTGCTCGGCCTGGGCCGGGAGGACGTCGAGCCCGGCGGGTCGGCGGTGATGCTGCCCTTCCTCGACGGTGAGCGCACGCCCGACCTGCCGCAGGCGTCCGGGCTGCTGCACGGCCTGCGGCACGACACGACACGCGGTCAACTGCTCCAGGCGGCGTACGACGGTGCGGTGTTCGCGCTGCTCCAGGCGCTGGACCGGATCGTGGACGAGGACGTATCGGCCGACGCGCCGCTGCTGCTGATCGGCGGCGGCGCGCGCGGGAACGCGTGGCGGGACACCGTACGCCGCCTCTCGGGGCGGCCGGTGGTGGTGCCGGAGGCCCGCGAGCTGGTCGCCCTGGGTGCGGCGGCGCAGGCGGCGGGGCTGCTGCTGGGCGAGGACCCGGCGGCGGTGGCACGGCGGTGGGGGACGGCGCGCGGCGCCGAGTATCCGGCGGTGCCGTGCGACACGGCGGCGCGGGAGCGGCTGGCGGAGACGCTGGCGGCGGGCGGGCCGCTGCTGGGGGCCTGACCGGGGCATATTCCTCCGGGGCAAACGGCGGCCGGAACTCCGCATCCGGTCAGCGGATTCGGACGGCGCCGTACCGCGAGCCCGGATCTTGTGATGGGGTGCCGGGCATGAGCATCTTTGTTCGTGCCCGGTTCGACGTCAGCGACCGCCGGCAGGACGGCACCGAGCGGAGTGCCACCGCTCTCCACGAGGCGGCCGGTCCGGAGCCGTGCGGCCCGACCTCTCGCTGGTTCACCCTCCCGGAGCCCGGCGCCTACCTGGTGCTGGAGGAGTACGCCGACCCGGCGGTGCCCCCGGCACCCCCGGAGCACGCCGCCGGGCTGCTGACGAGCCTGGGCCGGTGTGCCGACATGGCGTTCGCCGAGATGTACGGGCCGCTCGGGGGCGGCCGGACGGACGTCGCCGGCTGAGGTCCCGGCCGTCCGCGGATCGGGCTGCCCGAGGGGCCGTCCCGGTCCCGCATGCCGCGCCACGCGCCGGTCCCCGACGCCCCGCCTGCCGGTCCCGCACGGCCGCCACGGACCGGTTTACCGCCGGAGAATGAACCGCTCCGTCACCTCGTCGGCTTTCCGCCGGCACCGCGCCTTCCGCTTGCCGGTCCGACGGAATCACCCCGGCACACTTTCCACCGACGGATTCCACTAAACCTGTCCAGCTCCATTATTTTTCATGCCACTCTTTTGAGTGATTGCCCGGATTAAAACAACACGTCTATGTTCAGTGCGGCGAGCGGCTCGGACCTCGCCTCACGGAACGGCCGTGGCTCCGGCCGCCGTCCGATGGTCAACTTCCCAAGATTGGTGGCGAAGCCGTGACGGTTACCGACGAGACAATTCCCGGCCCCGGGGGCGAGACACAGAATTCCAGCCTGACGACGGGCGCGGCACGCAACCTGGCCACCACCACCAAGACCGTCCCGCAGATGCAGGGCATCACCTCGCGCTGGCTGCTGCGGCTGCTGCCCTGGGTGCAGGTCTCGGGCGGCACGTACCGCGTCAACCGGCGGCTGACCTACACCGTCGGCGACGGACGCGTGGACTTCGCCGTCTCCGGCACCGAAGTATCGATCATCCCCGACGAACTGCGCGAACTGCCCGCGCTGCGCGACTTCACCGACAGCGAGGTGCTCGGCGCGCTCGGCGAGCGCTTCGTCCAGCAGGAGTACGCGCCCGGCGACGTGATCGCCGCGGCGGGCACGCCGGCCGACCGCCTGGTGCTCGTCGCACACGGCCGGGTCGACCGGATCGGCGCCGGAAAGTACGGCGACGAAACGGTTCTGGGGGCCCTGGCCGGGGGCGACCACCTCGGCGACGACCTGCTCACCGACCCCGCCGCGTCCTGGCCGTACACCTATCGCGCGGTGACCCGGGTGACCGTCATGGCGCTGCCCCGGGAGGCCGCGCAGGAGGTCACGGACCGCTCCCCGCAGCTTCGCGAACACCTCGCGGCGGCCGGGACGGACACCGCGCCGCCGCGCAACGCCAGCGGCGAGTCGGCCATCGAGGTCGCCTCGGGCCACCACGGCGAACCCCGGGTGCCCGGCACCTTCGCCGACTACGAACTCACGCCGCGCGAGTACGAGCTGAGCGTCGCCCAGACGGTGCTGCGGGCCCACACCCGGGTCGGCGACCTGTACAGCGACCCGATGAACCAGGTCGAGGAACAGTTGCGGCTGACCATCCAGGCGCTGCGCGAGCGCCAGGAGCACGAGATGGTCAACAACCGTGAGTTCGGCCTGCTGCACAACGCCGACCTCACCCAGCGCGTCCGTACCCGCAGCGGTCCGCCCACCCCCGACGACCTGGACGAACTGCTCGCGACGGTCTGGAAGGACCCGTCCTTCCTGCTCGCCCACCCCAAGGCCATCTCCGCCTTCGGCCGGCAGTGCAGCGCCCGCGGACTGTACCCGACGGCGGTCGACTTCATGGGGCACTCACTGCCCTCCTGGCGCGGCGTGCCCATCTTCCCGTGCAACAAGATTCCGGTCACCGCCGACGGCACCAGTTCCTTTCTGGTGATGCGTACCGGCGAGGAGAAGCAGGGTGTCGTCGGCCTGCACCAGACGGGAATTCCCGACGAATACGAACCGGGTCTCTCGGTCCGCTTCATGGGCGTCAGCGACCAGGCGATCGCCAACTACCTGGTGAGCACCTACTACTCCGCCGCGATCCTCGTGCCGGACGCGCTGGGAATTCTGGAAGACGTACAGACCGGCCAATGAACCACCGCATTTCAGCCATGGCAGACCATTGAAGAACCGTTTGCCGAGAAATGACGCACGACGCCGAACGAGCGACAGGAACAGGTGAAACCCCCCATGACCACACCGGCGGACCCGACGTCCGGACCCGGCGCCACCCCGGACACCGAGCAGGCGCGCACCAGCCTGGCGACAGCCGCGGCACGCAATCTGGCCACCACGACCAAGACCGTGCCGCAGATGCAGGGGATCTCCTCCCGCTGGCTGCTGCGCGTGCTGCCCTGGACCCAGGTCTCCGGCGGTACGTACCGCGTCAACCGGCGGCTGACCCACACCCTCGGGGACGGCCGGGTCGAGTTCACCAGCACCGGTTCGGACGTCCGGGTCATCCCCGCGGAGCTGCGGGAGCTGCCGCCGCTGCGCGACTTCGACGACCCGGCGGTGCTGGAGGCGCTGGCCGGCCGGTTCGTCCAGGAGGAGCACGCGCCCGGCGACGTACTGGCCGAGCGGGGCGCGCCGGCCGACCGGGTCGTGCTGATCGCGCACGGCAAGCTGAACCGGATCGGCGCCGGCAAGTACGGTGACGAAACGGTCCTCGGCGTGCTCGCGGACGGCGACCACCTGGGCGAGGCGGCGCTGCTGTCGCCCGACGCGACCTGGGAGCACTCCGTACGGGCCGTGACCCGGGTGACCGTACTGACGCTGCCCCGCGCCGAGTACGAACAGCTCGCGGACCGCTCCCCCGCGCTGCGCGAACACCTGGAACGTTTCCGCACGGCCCAGGTCCCGCCGCAGAACAAGCACGGCGAGGCGGCCATCGACGTCATCTCGGGCCATGTCGGCGAGCCCGCGCTGCCGGGCACCTTCGTCGACTACGAGCTGGCGCCCCGGGAGTACGAGCTGAGCGTCGCGCAGACCGTACTGAAGATCCACACCCGGGTCGCCGACCTCTACAACGACCCGATGAACCAGCTCGACCAGCAGCTTCGGCTGACCATCGAGGCGCTGCGCGAGCGCCAGGAGCACGAGATGGTCAACAACCGCGAGTTCGGCCTGCTGCACAACGCCGACCTCAAGCAGCGCATCCACACCCGCAGCGGCCCGCCCACCCCCGACGACCTCGACGAGCTGATCTCGCGGCGCCGCAAGACCCAGTACCTGCTGGCGCACCCGCGCACCATCGCGGCGATCGGCCGGGAGTGGAACGCCCGCGGCATCTACCCGACCGGCGCGGAGATCGGCGGCACGGCCGTCCGGGCCTGGCGCGGCATCCCGCTGCTGCCGTGCAACAAGATCCCGATCAACCCCGACCAGACCAGCTCGGTCATCGCCATGCGGGTGGGCGAGGAGAACCAGGGCGTGGTGGGGCTGCACCAGACGGGCATTCCCGACGAGTACCAGCCCGGCCTGTCGGTCCGTTTCATGGGCATCAACGAGCAGGCGGTCATCAACTACCTGGTCAGCGCCTACTATTCGGCGGCCGTCCTGGTGCCGGACGCGCTGGGCATCCTGGAGGACGTCGAGATCGGGCACTAGGCAGCGCCTCGGTCCGGCGGAAGCCACGCCTCCCGTCGGCACCGGCCCCCGCCCCGGGCCGGCCGGACCGCAGCTCCGGCCGGCCACCGCCCGCTGTTCCCGCGCCCGTGGTCCATGGCGCCGGGGCAGCGGGCGGAGTGCGGGTGCCGGGGCGGGAACCATGCCGTACGGCGGGCCGTTGACCGTGTGCCGGCAGTGGCTGTGGGGTCTGCGGGGCACTGAGCCGCGTCTTCCGCCGTTCCGGGGCGGCTGCTTCACGCCAGGCCGGGCGACGCCGGGTGCGTACCGCTACGCGGACACGGCCTGGCCGGAACCGGCATCCGGCAGCCGTTCGACGCCGCCCTCGCGCACGGCCCGACGGGCCCCGTCGGGGCGCTCACCACCCTCGCGGCGACCGTACGGAACCGGGCTGGCCCCGGCACCCGAATCCGGCCGCTTCGCGCAATTCCGGCCGTGAGAGGGCCATTTGAGGGGTGGCCCGACCTTTTCGGTCGAAAGAACAGGTTCTCCGGGAACCGCCCCGAAGGGCGGATCACGCCTTACGCTCCCTGGTCATGCGCAGAACAATGAGCAGCTTCAGCAGGGCCGGTTTCGCCGCCCTCCTCGCCCTCGTCGTCTCCCTCCTCGGCCTGGCCGGCGCCTCCCCGGCGTCCGCCGCCGACACCCCCGCGCTCGCCTTCACCGTGGACAAGACGCAGGCCACCCCCGGCTCGGACGTCACCGTGACCATGACGTTCACCAACACCGGCACCGCCGACGTGCGGTTCGTGTGGCAGTCGTTCCAGCCCACGTGGGAGACCTCCTCCGCGAGCGGGCTGAAGTACACCTGGAAGACCTGTACTGCCGACCCCGGCGTGACCTGCACCGCCGGCCAGGGCGCCACGTACGCCGTGCCGATCGCCCCCGGTGCCACCCGTAAGGTCACCATGACCTACACCATCGGCGCCGACTCCTCCTGCGGCTACCCGGACGTCGCCTTCTACTCGTACATCTACACCGAGTTCGCCGGCGGCCAGCCCGCCAAGGACGGCACCTACTTCACCCCCGCCACCCGCGTGATCTGCCCGACCACTCCCCCGGCGGGCGCGCAGGCCTGACCCGGGCCGCACCACCCGCGCGTTCCGCACGGCAGGACCGCCTTCCCCCACCGGCACCGCACCGGCGCGGCCCCCCGCACGCGTGATCCGTCCCCGTCAGCTTCCCGCTCCGCCGGTCCAGGGCCGTGGCCACGCCCCTGGAGCGGTGGAGCGGTTCCGGCGTCCGGGGGACGGAGGTGACACGCGGGGTCCCGGTGGCGGAGGCGACATGCGGGCCCCGAGTGGCGGAGGCGGCCCCATAGCCCCGGGTGGCGGAGGCGACACGACGGCCGTACGGCGGTTGTACGGTTTTCCGACACCTCCGGGCCATAGTGGGCTCCTCGTACCCGTGAGACCGTTACCGCGACGTCTGGGGGGGATCGTGAAGAATCGATTCGTTCGTGCACGGGCGGTGCTGACGGCGCTCACGGCCTGGGGCGTACTGGCCGGGAGCGGAGTGGCCTCCGGGGCCACCGCGCAGGACGGCGCCCCGCAGCCGGGGCACGCGGCCCGCGTCGCGCCGGGCGTGACGTACCGCGCCTTCGACCTCGCGGTGGGGCGCGGCACCGCGCACGCCCACCTTCTGACGGTGGATCTGACCGACCGGCGGGTCGCGGTGGACCTGCTGTACCCCGGCGTGGTCGGCGCGCGGGCCCCGGTCTCCCGGCTGGCCGACGCGCGGTCCGCGGTGGCCGCCGTCAACGCGGACTTCTTCAACATCACCGAGACCCAGCACCCCGGCGTGGAGGCGACCGGCGCCCCCGTGGGCCCGGCCATCGCCTCGGGGCGGCACCTGAAAGCGGCGGTGCCCGACGGCCAGCGCTTCGGCCCCGCCCTGCCGCCCGGTACGAACACCAAGGACGTCATCGGCGTGGGCTTCGACCGCCGCGCGCGGCTGGACCGGCTGTCCCTGCGCGGCGCCGTCCTGACCCCGGCGGGCGCGCTCCCCCTGAAGGGCCTGAACCAGTACGCGCTGCCGGTGAACGGCATCGGCGCGTTCACGTCCCGGTGGGGCCCCACCTCGCGGGTCCGGGCGACGTGCGGCACGGACACCGACCGGGCCGCGCCGTGCAGCACGGAGACGTACGAGCTCACGGTCCGGCAGGGCCGGGTGACGGAAGCGACGCAGGTGCCCGGCCGGGGCGGCATCCCCCGCGGGACGACGACGCTGGTCGGCCGGGAGGAGGGCGCCCGGCAACTGCGCAAGCTGCACGTCGGCGACCGGGTCCGGGTCGGCCACGCCCTGACCGGCAGGCGGCCCGCACCGCTGCGCTTCGCCGTCGGCGGCTTCCCGATCGTCCGTGGCGACGAGCCGCTGGCCGGCCTGGACACCGTCACCCCCGCCGTACGGACCGCCGCCGGCGTCGGCGCGAACGGGCGCCGACTGTTGCTGCTGGCCCTGGACGGCGCGCCGGGACGGGCCGGGATGACCGTACGCGAACTGGCCGACCTGATGGTCCAGTTGGGCGCCCGGGACGCGGTCAACCTGGACGGCGGCGGGTCCTCCACGCTCGTCACGCGCGAGCCGGGCAGCCCCGGGTCGACCGTGCGCAACCACCCGTCAGCAGGCGCGGAACGGCCGGTCCCGAACGGCATCGGCGTGTTCGCGCGAGGGTGAGGGCCGGTGGGTCCGGGTCGCACGGCGGCGACCGGCCGGGGCTGCGACACAGGCTATTCAGCGGAACGGCAGCGTTGCGCCCTCCTGCCCGCCATCGGTGCGGTGACCTGCGGCTTCAGGAGTCGGGACGGGCTTTCAGCGGCCGAACCGTGACTGCAACTGCTCGGGGAGACGTTCGCCCTGGATCCGGATGCCGACCGCGGCCTCTTCGATCCGGTGGAGATCGCCGGTTGTCAGCTCGACGTCGAGTGCGCCCAGGTTCTCTTCCAGGCGGTGCAGCTTGGTGGTGCCGGGTATCGGCACGAACCACGGCTTCTGCGCCAGCACCCAGGCGAGAGCGATCTGCGCCGGCGTGGCTGCTTTGTCGTCGGCAATCTGCCGCAGCAGGTCGACCAGAACCTGATTGGCCTGCCGCGCTTCAGGGCTGAAGCGCGGAAGCAGGCGGCGGAGGTCATTGTCGGCCAGTGACGTACTGGAATCGATCTTGCCGGTCAATAATCCTTTGCCGAGCGGACTGTAGGGCACCAGACCGATACCCAGTTCCTCCAGGGTCGGAATGATGTCGGTTTCGTGCTCGCGCATCCAGAGCGAGTACTCACTTTGCAGTGCCGTCACCGGCTGCACGGCGTGGGCGCGGCGAATTGTCGCGGCACCGGCCTCGGACAGGCCGAAATGCTTCACCTTGCCTTCGGCGATCAGCTCCTTGACCGTGCCGGCCACGTCTTCAATGGGTACGTCGGGGTCGACGCGGTGCTGGTAGAGCAGGTCGATGCTGTCGGTTCGAAGACGCTTGAGCGATGCCTCGGTCACTCGGCGGATCTGCTCGGGCCTGCTGTCCACCCCGGACATCGGGGTCGGCCCGTGCTCGCCGTGCTTGATGCCGAACTTGGTGGCTATCACCACCTGGTCGCGGACCGGTGCCAGCGCCCGGCCGACCAAGTCCTCATTGGTGAACGGGCCGTAGACCTCGGCGGTGTCGAAGAACGTCACGCCGCGGTCGACGGCGGCCCGCAGCAGCTTCGTCATCTCGGCTGTGTCCTGTGGCTGACCGTAGAAGAAACTCATGCCCATGCAGCCGAGCCCGAGAGCCGAGACTTCGAGACCTTGCCCTAGTTTGCGGTGTCGCAAGAGAGATGCTCCTGGGATATCGATCGCCTGGCTCCCGCTTGTCCAGTGTTCAGCCGGGAGCAGGCGGAGAAGTTGGGCAGCCTTCCGGGACGCCGGCGAGACCCCGGTGGTGCAGGCATGCCCGCAACGCTATGGCCTTGGAGCGCACTCCAAGCAAGCGGAACAGGCAAGAGGGCCACGCGAGACGTCTGCGGCCGAGCGTCACGCTTCTGCGAACGTGCTCAGGGGCGGACGCTGCTGACCACGTCCGCCGCGCCGGACAGCCCGTTCTGGATGTCGGGCGCCAGGTTGCTGCCCGCCAGATAGAAGCCGAGCAGCATACAGACGAGGGCGTGCGTGAATTTCAGCCGTCCGCTGCGCAGGAAGACGACGGTCAGTACGACGAGCAGTACGACGACCGAGATCGAGACAGCCACGACATAACCTCCTCACCCCGCCGCCCGAACGGACGACAACGGCCGCCAGTGTGGCCCATTCCGCCCCTTTTCCCGTGTCTTCGCGGGTGCGCCATACAGGTGATCACTACGGGTCACCGGAAGGCGTGCCGGAATCCCCGGTCCGGGGCCGGGCGGGACAGCCGTGCGGGACCTTGGTCCGGGACCTTCGGCGGGCCGAACCGGCTTGCGCACCGCCTATATTCGTGGGATGAGCACATCGCCGGGGCGGCGCGCCCTTCGCCGCTGGATACCGAACCAGCACGGCGCCTGGGCCATGCTCGTCGTGCCCTTTCTGGCGGGGGCGTTTCTGGGCGGGTTCGACGGGTGGCACGCCCTTCTGCTGCCCGCGTGGCTGTTGGCCTATTGCGCGGCGTTCCACGCCCAGCAGTTCGTCCGGCTGCGCCGTCTGTCCCGTAATCCGCGGGCGCCGCGCCGCCATCTCGCGCCGCTCACCGGATTCGGCGCGGCATTCGCCGTATGCGCCGTACCGCTCGCGGTGGCGCATTCCTGGCTGCTGATCGCGGCCTTGTGCGCGGCGCCGTTCTTCGCGGTGAACCTCGGCTGTGCGTACCGCAACAGGGAACGCGCCACGGTCAACGGAATCGCGGCCGTGGTGCCCGCCTGCGGAATGCTGCTCGTCTCGTACCGGCTGGGCAGCGGCACCGTCGATTCCGGCGCCTGGCAGGCCGCCGCGGCCTGTCTGCTGTATTTCACCGGGACCGTGCTCTACGTGAAAACGATGATCCGTGAGCGCGGGAGCGAGACCTTCCGGGTGGCGTCGGCCGTCTATCACGGACTCGCGGTCCTGGCCGCCGTCTCGCTGGACCAGTGGCTGGCGGTGCCCTTCGTGCTGTTCTTCGTACGGGCGATGGCGCTGCCCGCGCGCCGGGTGCGGATCGCGGTGGTCGGTGCCGTGGAGGTGCTGTGCTCGGTGCTGCTGCTGGCCTTCATCGTGTGCGGCGGACTGCTTCCCGGCTGAGGGCGTACGGGCCGGGCTCCCCGCCGAGGCCCTACGGTCCGGGCTGCTCCGTCCTACCGGGCCGGCGCCTCCCCTCCCGTCACGCCGGTCTTCGCCTGCTTGATCTGGGCGTAGACGTGGGCGCGCAGCTCGGCGAAGCGCGGGGCGGAGCGGGTGGTGATCTGGTCACGGGCGGCCGGCAGGTCGATCGGGAGGTCCTCCTGGACGACGGTGGGCGCCGAGGACAGGACGATCACCCGCCGTCCCAGGTACACCGCCTCGTCGATGTCATGGGTGACCAGCAGCGTCGTCACTCCCAGCCGCTGCCACAGGGTGAGCAGCAGATCCTCCAGCTCCGCCCGGGTCTGCGCGTCGACGGCGGCGAACGGTTCGTCCATCAGGAGGACCTGCGGCTCGTACGCGATGGCGCGGGCGATGGCGACGCGCTGCTGCATGCCGCCGGAGAGCTGCCACGGGTGGGCCGCCGCGGCGCCCGCGAGGCCGACGGCGGACAGCGCCTCCTCGACCAGTTCGCGGCGGCGTGGCGCGGGCACCTTCTTCTCGCGCAGCGGGAGTTCGACGTTCTTGCGTACGGTCATCCAGGGGAAGAGGCTGCGCCCGTACTCCTGGAAGACGACGGCCATGCCGGGCGGCGGGCCGGTGACGCGGCGGCCCGCGACCCGCACCTCGCCGGTGGTCGGTGTCAGCAGCCCGGCGAGGCATTTGAGCAGGGTCGTCTTGCCGCAGCCGGACGGCCCCACGACACACACCAGGTCGCCGTCGGCCACCCGGAAGTCGATCTTCCGTAGCGCCTCGACGCCGCCGCGCCCCTCGTAGACCTTGCCCAGCCCGGTGATCTCAAGCATGCCGCCCCCGCTCCTCGCCGCGTGCCAAGTGCCACGCCAGTATGCGGCGTTCGACGGCCCGGAAGGCGACCGAGAGGCCGAATCCCAGCAGTCCGAGGACGACGATGCCGCTCCACATCTCCGGTATGGCGAAGCCGCGCTGGAAGAGGACGACGGTGTGGCCGAGGCCGGAGGTGCTGGCGAACATCTCCCCGATGACCATGAGGATGATGCCGATCGACAGGGCCTGCCGCAGGCCCGCCATGATCTGCGGGCTCGCGGCGGGCAGTACGAGATGGCGCAGCCGGGCGGCTCCGCGCAGCCCGAAGCAGCGGCCGGTGTCGTCCAGCACCTCGTCCACGGCGCGGACGCCCTCGACGGTGTTGAGCAGCACGGGCCACACACAGCCGGAGACGATGACCAGGACCTTCATCGCGGTGTCCAGTCCCGCGAGCAGCATGATGAGCGGGACGAGGACGGGTGGCGGTACGGCGCGGAAGAACTCCAGTACGGGTTCGGCGGCGGCCCGCAGGGTGCGCGAGGAGCCTATGGCGACGCCGAGGCCGATGCCCAGCAGGCCCGCGAGGGCGTAGCCGGTGAGCAGCCGGCCCACGCTGGGCAGGACGTCCTCGGTGATCCGCGCCGAGAACCACACCTCCGCGAAGGCGGTGGCGACCCGGCCGGGTGTCGGCAGGTAGAAGGTGGGGTTGGCGGAGCTGTAGGCCCACCAGCCGAGGATCAGCAGGACCGGCAGGCCCAGGACGCGCAGCAGGCGCAGGCCCGCGCGCCGCAGCGGGCCGGCAGGACGCTTGCGTGCCGTGCCGCCCCACCCTTTACGTGCCGTGCTCATCGCGCCGCCTCGCCCCGTACGGACGGGTGCCAGGCGAGCACCCGGCGCTCGACGGCCCGTACCGCCGTGTTGACAGTGATCCCGACCAGCCCGGTCAGCACGATCAGCGCGTAGACCTCGGTGACCGCGCCGCCGGACTGGGCGAGCTGGATGCGCAGCCCCAGCCCGGGGCTGCCGATGACCAGTTCGGCGGTCACCGCGAGGATGAAGGCCACCGCGGCGGCCAGGCGCACGCCGGTCAGCACGTACGGCAGGGCCGTCGGCCATACGAGGTGGCGCAGGTGGGCCCAGCGGCCGAAGCGGTAGCTGCGGGCGGTCTCGCGGGCGACCGGGTCCACGTCGGCGACGCCGTACAGCACCTGGATGAGCACCTGCCAGAAGGCGGCGTAGACGACGAGGAGGAGGGTGGAGCCGGTCTCGGCGCCGAAGAGGAGGGTGGCCAGCGGGATCAGGGCCACGGACGGGATGGGCCGCAGGAACTCGATGGTCGAGGCGGTGGCGGCGCGCAGCCCGGGTACGGCGTCGATGAGGACGCCGAGGGCGACGGCCAGGCAGCAGGCGATGGCGAGGCCCAGCGCCCAGGAGCGCAGGGTCTCGCCGAGAGCGGTCCACAGGGTCGCGTCGCCCAGTTCGGTGGCGAGGCGGCGCAGGATGGCGGTGGCGGGCGGCAGGTGGCGGGGGTCGACGAGGCCGAGCCGGGGCACCGCCTCGGCGACGGCGAAGAGGCAGGCCAGGCCCAGGAGGCCGAGGCCGGCGGCGCGCGGCGCGCTCATCGGCGCCCCGGCGCGCGCCCCCGCCCCGGCGCGCGCCCCTCGGCGGGTCACGGCAGCAGCGCGCCGACGTCGGCGGGCCGTGTGAGGACCCCGTCCTTGCGGGCGAAGTCGGCGATGGCCTGCACGGACGGGCGGTTGATCTCGGTCGGCCACTTCGGCAGCACGATCCGGCGGATCACCGCGGGCGGGATCTTGGTGTACTTGCCGAGTTCCTCGCGTACCGCCTCGGGGTGGGTACGGGCGTGCGCCAGCGCCTGATTGATGGCGGCGGTGAAACGCTTGACCAGGTCCGGTTTCTCGCGGAGCAGTTTCTCGCTGGTGAAGTACATGGCGACGGTGAGGTCGTCGGTGGCCTCGGCGAAGGGCCAGCACACCTCGTGGGCACCCTGGTCGATGGCCTGCGTCTGGAAGGGCTCCACGGTCCAGATGGCGTCCACCCGCCCGGCGGCGAGGGCGGCGGGCATGTCGGGGAGCGGGATCTCGGTGAACTCCAGCTTCTCGGGGTCGCCGCCGGCCCGGCGCACGGCGGCGCGGATCGTGGTGTCGCCGATGTTCTTCAACTGGTTGACGGCGATCTTGTGACCGGGCAGGTCCTTGGCCGACTTGATCGCGCTGCCCTTGGGCACGAGGACGGCGCTGTAGTCCTTGCCGGGCCCGGCCTGCCCGGTGGAGGCCACCCCGTTGGCCACGGCCTTCAGGGGCAGTCCCTGTTCACGGGCGGTGAGCAGGGTGGTGGTGTTGCTGAAGCCGAAGTCGAACTGGCCGCTGACGACGCCGGAGGAGCTGTACGCGCCGCCCTGGACCGTCGTGATCTTCGCGTCGATGCCCTGCTTGGCGAAGAAGCCGAGCGACCGCGCGAGGTGGACCGGTGCGGTGTCGACGATGGAGAGCGCGCCGATCTCGATGCTGTCCCGGCCGTCGCCGCCCGGCCCGGACCCGTCGTTCCCGCACGCTGTGAGGGTGAGGAGAAGTGCTGCTGCTGCCGCCGCGGCGGCCCGTAAGCGATACACGCGGGAACCGTAGGGGCGGGCGGTGCCGTCGTCAACGGTGCAGGGCCGACGGGACGGAAGGGAGCCGGCGGGGGCGGCACAGCGGAGACACGGAATACGGATCACGCCGGCGCGCGGGCGCGACGCCCGCCGGTGGTGCGATGTGTCACGTATCACGTCACGCACCGCAACGGAACACAGGTGGTTCGCGTCTTAGCGGCCGACATCCGCCGGACCGCTGCACAGAAAGCCCTTAGATGCCCCCTGCCCCCGTCCCGCACCACCGTCGCACGCCACGCCGTGCGCGGGCCGTGCTGGCCCTGGTGCCGCTGCTCGGCATCGGTGCGCTGACCGCCTGCGGAGGCCCCGCGGCGTCCGCGTCGAAAGGCGCTCCGGTACGGGTGTCGCTGAGCGCGGCGAACGGCGTGAAGACGGTGCAGGCCGGGGACAAACTGCAGGTCAGCGCGGAGGGCGGCCGTCTGGTCAAGGTCGTCGTGACCGACCCGAAGGGCCGCCGGCTGCCCGGCGGGCTGGGCGACGGCGGCCGGGTGTGGACCTCTCACGAGCCGACCGTCCCGGACACCAGGTACTCGGTCGCGGCCGAGGCCCGCAACGCGCAGGGCGGCACGAACACGGTCAAGGAGTCGCTGACCACCGCCCAGGCCGACCAACTGAACAAGCTCGTGCTGAACCCCGGCTCGCAGGGCGCCACCGTCGGCGTGGCGCAGCCCGTCTCGGTCACCTTCGACTTCCCGGTGACCGACAAGGCCGCCGTGGAGAAGCACCTGAAGGTCACCACCGACAACGGCACGGCCGGCGCGTGGGGCTGGGTCAAGGACTTCTCCGGCAAGGACCGGGTGGACTGGCGGCCGAAGGAGTACTGGCGGCCGGGCACCAAGGTCGGGCTGCGCGCCGATCTGAACGGCGTGGACTCCGGCGGCGGCCGCTACTTCGCCAAGGACTACGACCTGAACTTCACCATCGGCGACCGCCACGTGATCACGGTCGACCTGGACAGCAAGCAACTGACGTTCACCGAGAACGGAAAGGAGGTGAAGGACATCCCCTTCTCCGCCGGCAAGCCGGATCCGCGGCACTCCACCTGGACAGGCATCTTCCCGCTGATGGCGAAGGAGGGCACGATCATCATGGACTCCGGGACCGCGGGACCGGGCGACGCGGACGGAAGGACGGTCCGTGACGCCATGAAGCTCACCAGCTCCGGCACCTACGCGCACGCGGCGCCGTGGAACGCCGGCAAGGTGGGCCGGGTGAACGACAGTTCCGGCTGCATCGGCCTGACCGACGCCGACGCCGACTGGCTTTACTCCAAGGTCCGCGTCGGTGACCCGTTCGAGGTCATCGGTTCCTCCGAACGGGGGAAGGCGGCCGAGAACAACGGACTCGGGGACTGGATGGTCGACTGGCCCCAGTGGCAGAAGAAGAGCGCCCTTCCATCGAGCAGCTAACCCCTTACAGAGCCTAGTGTGACGGAATGAGCACCGTGCAGGACCAGGACCAAATAACGGCGTGGGCGCGTTTTCGCCGCCGCGTGCCCAACGGCTTCGCCATCTTCTTCAGCCTTCTGGGGCTGTTCTGCGCCGTCACGGCGCTGATCGGGCCGCTGCGACGCGCCCTGAAACCGGTCATCCAATGGCTGGACACCCTGACCATCGTGGTCGAACCGAACCTCGCGTACGCGGTCTTCCTCTCCTTGCTGGCCGCGGCGCTGACCGCGCGCAAACGCGTCGCCCTGTGGTTCGCCGTCGTCTACATGGTGCTGGTGACCCTGACCGACGCGGCCCTCGTGATCGACGGCTACCGGGAGTACTACTTCTCCCTGGTGCTGTGCACGGCCGCGCTGGTCCTGCTGCTGGTCGCGCACCGCGAGTTCTACGCGATCACCCGCCGCGGCGCGTTCTGGCGCGCCGCCGGGGTGCTGGTCGCGGGCCTGGTGGTCTCGATCCTCGTCGGCTGGGGCCTGGTGTCGCTGTTCCCGGGCAGCCTGGAGCGCGGCGCCGACAGCCGGCTGCTGTGGGCGGCCGACCGGGTCTGCGGCGGTCTGCTGAGCAACCACCAGTTCCACGGCCACCCGCCGCACTGGATCATCTTCCTGCTCGGTCTGTTCGGCGCGCTGGCGCTGCTGAACGCGGCCCGGGTGCTCTTCCGGTCGCAGCGCATGGAGGCCGCGCTCCACGGTGACGAGGAGACCCGTATCCGGGCGCTGCTGGCCCGTTACGGGGCCGGGACTCGCTCGGCTACTTCGCCACCCGCCGGGACAAGGCCGTGGTCTTCTCCCCCAGCGGCAAGGCCGCCGTCACCTACCGGGTGGAGGCCGGCGTCTGCCTGGCCAGTGGTGACCCGGTCGGTGACCGCGAGGCGTGGGGCCCGGCCATCGAGGAGTGGCTCAAGGTCGCCGGCCGCTACGGCTGGCAGCCCGCCGTCATGGGCGCCAGCGAGGACGGCGCCAAGGCGTTCGCGCGCAGCGGTCTGAGCGCGCTGCAGCTCGGCGACGAGGCGATCCTGCACGTCAAGGACTTCGACCTGGACGGCCGTGAGATGCGGGTGACCCGCCAGGCCGTCAACCGGGTCGAGCGCACCGGCGCCACCTTCCGGGTCCGCCGGCACTCCGAGCTGTCCGACGCGGAGATGCAGGAGGTCATCCACCGGGCGGACGCCTGGCGCGACACCGAGACCGAGCGCGGCTTCTCGATGGCGCTGGACCGGCTCGGCGACCCCGAGGACGGCGACTGCCTGCTGGCCGAGGCGTTCGACGGCGACGGCAACATGATGGCCCTGCTGTCGTTCGTGCCGTGGGGCAAGGACGGCATCTCGCTGGACGTGATGCGCCGCGACCGCAGCGCGCCCAACGGCGTGATGGAGTACATGGTCGCCCAGTTGTGCGCGCACGCCGGGCAGATCGGTGTGCGCCGGATCTCGCTGAACTTCGCGGTCTTCCGGTCCGCCTTCGAGGAGGGCGCCCGGATCGGCGCCGGTCCGGTGCTGAAGGTGTGGCGCAAGCTGCTGCTGTTCTTCTCCAAGTGGTGGCAGCTTGAGGCGCTGTACCGCTCCAACGCCAAGTACGCCCCCGAGTGGTACCCGCGTTTCCTGTGCTACGCGGACACCGGCGCCCTGGCCCGTATCGGCATGGCGTCCGGCATCGCCGAGGGCTTCGTGGCCGTACCGAGCCTGGGCAAGCTGTGGGGCAAGGGCCACAAGAAGCGGGTGCTGACCCCGGCGACCACCGCCCACCTGCCGTCGCTGGACGAGCTGGGCCTGGTCGAGCAGCCGCCGGCGACCGAGGAGGAGCTGCGCGAGCGGGAGCTGGCGGCGCTGCCGGAGCAGGTCCGCATCCGTCACCGCAAGCTGGAGCGGCTGCGTACGGAGGGCACCGACCCGTACCCGGTCGGTGTGCAGCGCACCCACACCCTGGGCAACGTCCGCGACGAGCACCCGGACCTGGAGGCCGGTACGCACACCGGCAAGGTCGTGCGGATCGCCGGCCGGGTGCTGCTCACCCGCGACCACGGCGGTGTGCTGTTCGCCGTGCTGCGCGACTGGTCGGGCGACCTCCAGATCGCGCTGACCCGCGAGGGCACCGGCGCCGAGGAGCTGGCGCGGTTCGCCGCCGACATCGACCTGGGCGACCACATCGAGGCCGAGGGCGAGGTCGGCGCGAGCGACCGCGGTGAGCTGACGGTCTTCGTCACCCACTGGCGGCTCACGGCGAAGTGTCTGCGTCCGCTGCCCGACAAGCGGCGCGGTCTGACCGACCCGGAGGCCAAGGTCCGCCAGCGCTACGTGGACCTGGTCGTCTCGCCGGACTCGCGGGACAACCTGCGGGCCCGCAGCACCGCGGTGCAGGCGCTGCGCCAGGGTCTGATCGAGCGCGGCTACCTCGAAGTCGAGACGCCGATGCTCCAGCAGATCCACGGTGGCGCCAACGCGCGTCCCTTCCAGACCCACATCAACGCCTACGACCTCGACCTGTACCTGCGCATCGCGCCCGAGCTGTACCTGAAGCGGCTGTGCGTGGGTGGTATGGAGAAGGTCTTCGAGATGGGACGCACGTTCCGTAACGAGGGCATTTCGTACAAGCACAACCCCGAGTTCACGATGCTGGAGGCGTACCAGGCGTTCGCCGACTACGACGTGATGCTCGACCTGACCCGCGAGCTGATCCAGGGCGCCGCGGTCTCCGCCTTCGGCAGCGCCACCGCCCGCAAGGCGGACGCGAACGGCAAGCTCGTCGAGCACGACATCTCGGGCATCTGGCCGGTCAAGACGGTGTACGGCGCGATCTCCGAGGCGCTCGGCGAAGAGGTCGACGCGGACACGAACCCGGATGTGCTGCGCCGTCTGTGCCAGCGGTCCGGGGTGCCGGTGAAGCCGGAGATGGGCCGCGGTGACGTCGTCCTGGAGATGTACGAGCGGCTGGTCGAGGAGAAGACCACGCTGCCCACCTTCTACAAGGACTTCCCCACCGACGTCTCGCCGCTGACCCGCCAGCACCGCAAGGACCCGCGGCTCGCCGAGCGCTGGGACCTGGTCGCCTTCGGCACGGAGCTGGGCACCGCCTACTCCGAGCTGACCGACCCGGTCGAGCAGCGGCGCCGGCTGACCGCCCAGTCGCTGCTGGCGGCGGGCGGCGACCCGGAGGCGATGGAGCTGGACGAGGACTTCCTCCAGGCCCTCGAATACGCCATGCCGCCGACCGGCGGTCTGGGGATCGGCGTGGACCGGCTGGTCATGTTCCTCACCGGCCTGTCGATCCGCGAGACGCTGCCGTTCCCGCTGGTACGGCGCCGGTAGGCACCTGACACGGAAGGGCCGCCCCCAGCCTGGGGGCGGCCCTTCGTCGTACGGCCGGTCAGCCTCCCAGCACCGCCGGGTTGGCGCAGTGCGCGAGCGGCTCGCCGCGCAGGAAGCGGGCGGCCTCGGCGGCGACGATACGGGCCGCCTTGTGCGCGACCTGGCGGCTGCCGCCCGCGATGTGCGGGGTCAGCACGACGCCGGGCGCGGCCAGCAGGCGGGAGCCCGCCGGGACCGGCTCCTCGGGGAAGACGTCGAAGCCGGCGCCCCTGAGCTGCCCGGACTCCAGCGCGTCGCAGACCGCGTCGTAGTCCACGAGGGCGCCGCGGGCGCAGTTGACCAGGACGGAGCCGTGCGGCATGGCGGCGAGCTGCGCGCGGCCGATCATGCCGCGGGTCTCGTCGGTGAGGCGGGCGTGCAGGGAGACGATGCGCGAGCGGTTCAGCAGGTCGTCCAGGCCGACCTGTTCGGCGATACCGGCCAGTGCCTCGGGGGCGGCGTACGGGTCGTGGACGAGGACGTGCGCGCCCATGGCGGCCAGCACCTTGGCGACCCGGCTGCCGATCGCCCCGTACCCGACCAGACCGACGGTGGTGCCCTCGATCTCGATGCCGCACTTGTCGTAGTCGTAATAGTCGCCGCGCCACACGCCTTGGCGCAGGTCGGTGTGGGTGTCGCCGACGCCGCGGGCGGCGGCGAGGAGCAGGGTGAGGGTGTGCTCGGCGGTGGCGGTGGCGTTGCGTCCGGGGGCGTAGCAGACGGCGACGCCGTGCCGGCTGGCGGCGTCCAGGTTGGCGTTGACCGGCCCGCCGCGGCCGACGCAGAACAGTTCCAGGTCGGGGCAGTGGGCGAGGATGCGCTCGGTGAGGGCGGCGTGTTCGGTGACGCAGATCCGGACGCCCTGGAGCGCCTCGATGAGCTGGTCCTCCGTACCGGACGCCTCGTCGACCTCGGCGACCTTGCCGAGCGGGGTGTGCGGCCAGGGCAGTCGCAGCTCCCGGATCTGTCCGGCGGTCACCGTGCCGCCGGTGGCCTCGGTGACCGCCTCGGTCAGCAGGCTCGGGAGGATGAAGTGGTTGCCGGCGGCGAGGACGGTGGGGCTGCTCATGGGGTCTTTCTCCTGGGTGGACTGGGGTGTACGGCGGCGGTGCACGGGTCAGCGCAGGGGCGTGGAGAGCGGTGCGGGCGTGGCGGGGGCGTTGAGGCGCAGCAGCGCGGCCTGGCCGTCCCGGAGGCGCAGTTCGGTCAGCGCGCCGTTGAGGAGCTGCGGGAAGACGCGCCGGTAGTCGGCGAGCGGGATGCCCAGCAGGTGGCACAGCAGGACGCGGACGAGGGTGGAGTGGGCGACGATCAGGACCCGGCCGTCCGGGTGGGCGCGGGCGATGTCGGCGAGGCAGTCGGCGGCGCGCAGGGCGGCGGCGCGGGGGTCCTCGCCCCCGGGCAGGTGGTGGCCGACCGGGTCGGCGAGGAACGCCGCCAGCTCGTCCGGGAAGCGCCGGCGCATCTCTGCCTTGGTCAGGCCCTCGCCGCGGCCGAAGTCCACCTCGTAGAGGCGTTCGTCGACGTGCGGGGAGAGACCGCAGGCCGCGGCGGCGGGCGCGGCGGTGCGCCGGGCGCGGGACAGCGGGGAGCACCAGACGGCGTCCAGGCGGGCGGTGGCGGCCCAGTCGGCGAGGGCCGCCGCCTGTTCCTCCCCGCGTCCGGTCAGGGCGACGTCGGTGAGTCCGGCGTAGCGGTTCTCGGCGTGCCATTCGGTCTCGCCGTGGCGTACGAGGATGAAGTCGGTCACGGTGCGGCCCTCCTGCGGGCGTGGTCGGCCACGGTCTGGTCGAGCCAGCCACGGCGGGTCAGTTCGTCGAGGAAGCGGAGGTAGGCGGGGAGCAGGCGGGCGGTGCGGGCCGGGTCGGGGGTGACGGGCGTGCCGGCGCGGACCATGGCGGCGGCGGCCTCCTGGAGGGTGACGCCGCCGGAGGTGGCGGCGAGCACGGCCATGCCGAGGGCGCCTTCGGCCTGTTCGGGCAGGTGGACGGGGCGGCCGAGCAGGTCGGCGCGGAGCTGCGACCAGTAGGCGTTGCGGGCGCCGCCGCCGGTGAAGGTGAGCGGCCCGTCGACGGGGGCGCCGAGGTGGTCGAGGTAGTCGAAGCAGAGGCGCTCGACGCAGGCGACGCCGAGCAGGCAGGCGTGGAACTCCTGGGCGCGGGTGGGGACGTCGCCGAGGGTGAACGGTTCGGCGTCCGGCGCGCGGAAGGGGAAGCGTTCGCCGCCCGCCGACACGAGGGGGTAGGTGACCGCGTCCCAGTCCCGGCCGTCGCGTACGGCCTGTGCGGTGAGCGCGTCGAGGTCGTCGCCGTTCTCGGGGGTGAAGTGCCGGGCGAGGACGCCCGCGCCGGAGCTGGAGGCGCCGCCGGGCAGCCAGTTCCCGTCCGGTCCGCGGTGGCAGTAGACGACGCCGTGCGGGTCGCGGATCAGGTGCGGGCTGGTGCCCTTGAGGACGAGGGTGGTGCCGAGCACGGAGTTCCAGGCGCCGGGGGCGAGGGCGCCGGCGCCGATCTGGGCGGCGCAGCCGTCGGTCGTCCCGGCGACGACGGTGGTGCCCTCGGGGATGCCGGTGGCCGCGGCGGCCGCCGCGCAGACCGTGCCGAGGACGGTTCCGGGCCGTACGACCTGCGGCAGGACGCGCTCGGGCACGCCGAGCCGGGTGAGTTCGGCGGACGGCCAGCGCTCCTCCGTGAGGTGGTAGCCGGTCTTGAGGGCGTGACTGGCGTCGGAGGGGACCTGGTGGCCGGTGAGCCGCCAGGTGATCAGGTCGGGCTGGTGCAGCAGCCGGGCCCGCTCGCCGAGGCCGGGGTCCTGGCGCAGCAGCCAGAGCAGTTTGGGCAGGGCCCAGGAGGGCTGCATGGTGCGGTAGCCGAGGTCCTGCCACACCGCTCCCCCGGCCTCGTTGACGGCCTCCGCCTGGTCGGCGGCGCGTCCGTCGTCGTACATGAGGCCGGGGGTGAGCGGGGTGCCGTCGGCGTCGGCGAGGAGGACCGTACCGGAGGTGGCGTCGAGCGCCAGGCCGCGCACCCGGGCCGGGTCGGTCCCGGCGAGGGCCGCGCGGCAGGCGGCGGACAGGGCGCTCCACCACTGCTCGGGGTCCTGCTCGTGGCGTCTGCCGTCCCGGTGGCTCGTCAGGGGCCGGGAGGCGGCGGCGAGCAGTTGTCCGGTCCCGTCGACGGCGACGCAGCGGGCGCTCTGCGTACCGAGGTCGAGGCCGAGCCAGACGGCGTCGGCGGTCAGGGCGTCAGACACGGTGGGGGGCTCCTCGGTCGGGGTGTCCGGGTGGTGCGGGTATCGGGTGCGGCGGGGCCGGTGGCCGGCCGGGGGCTTCGGGGACGCACTGCCGGCCGGCTCCGGGGCGCCAGCCCGCCTCGCGGGCGAGGTCGCGCCAGTGCAGGAAGTCCTCGTACAGCTCGGCGTACCGGGCGGTGCGCTCCGGGTCGGGCTCCCAGCTCGACCGCATCCGTACGTACTTGGTGGCGGCGCTGTGCATGCTGGACTCGGCTCCGGACAGCACCAGGCCGGTGAGGAAGGCGCCCTTGGCGCCGAGTTCGGTGTCGCCGGAGCGGGCGGTCGGTACGCCCGTCGCGTCCGCGATGAGCGCGCACCAGGCGTCGCTGTTGGCGCCGCCGCCGCACAGGCGCAGTTCGGTGACGTGGGTGCGGGAGGCGGTCAGCGAGTCGCGGAGGACGAGCGAGAGGCCGTCGAAGACCGCGCGGGCCAGGTCGGCGCGGGTGTGTTCCAGGGACAGGCCCCAGAATCCGCCGCGGGCGTGCCCGTCGAGGAACGGGGCCCGCTCGCCCGCCGGGGAGAGGTACGGCAGGAACATCAGGCCGTTCGCGACCGGCTCGGACTCGAAGGCCAGCCGGGACAGTTCCGGCGGTCCGGACAGGTGCAGCGTGCGGGCGGCCCAGCCGAGCACCTCGGCGCCGTTGAGGGTCGGGAAGGCGCGCAGGACGCGTTCCCGGCCTCGGTAGGCGATGGTGATGCCGGACGGTTCGCCGGTGGTGTCCACGGTCGTACGGACGATCTCGGTGCACAGGGTGGTGCCGAGGATGCTGCACGCCTGGCCGGGGTTGACCACGCCGACGCCGCGCGCGGTGGC
Source organism: Streptomyces chrestomyceticus JCM 4735 (assembly GCF_003865135.1). NCBI lineage: Bacteria > Bacillati > Actinomycetota > Actinomycetes > Kitasatosporales > Streptomycetaceae > Streptomyces > Streptomyces chrestomyceticus. The sequence continues at coordinate 1,175,331 of NZ_BHZC01000001.1, forward strand.
GGCGATGTCGTACGGCGCCATGACGACCGGGAGGCCGGCCGGCAGCCCGAGTTGGCCGGCCGCCTCGGAGGTCATCTCGGCGATCCGCTCGTGCTCGCCGAGCACCCTGGGCAGCAGCCGCTCGTACGCCGCCAGGCCGAAGAGGTCGATCAGGTACGGGTCGTACGCGCCGGTGGCGTGGTCGAGGAAGGGCGCCGAGGCGTCCGACTCGTCGACGGCGGTGACGCCGGTCAGCCGCAGGAAGAGCCAGCCGGCGGCGGTGAGCGAGGCGTGCGAGCGGGCCAGCCGGTCCGGGTCGTGCGCGGCCAGCCATGCGAAGATCGCGTTGGGCATGCCGGCGCAGGTCAGCGAGCCGTTGCGGCGGAAGGCGGCCTCCAGGACGCCGTCCCGCTGCCACTGGCCGACGAGGTCGCCGGCCCGGCCGTCGGACCACAGGATCGCGGGACCGGTGGGACGGCCGCGCTCGTCGACGAGCCAGGCGCCGTCGCCCTGGGCGGTGAAGGAGACCAGCCATACGGGGTCGGCCGGGCCAGGGCGGCCGGCGAGTTCGGACAGGGCGTTGCGGACGGTGAAGACGACGGCGTTCCAGACGGCGTCCATGTCCTGCTCGGCCCGGCCCGGGTGGGGGCGGAGCACTTCGGTGGCGAGGCGGGAGACCGCGATCTCGCGGCCCCGGTCGTCGAAGACCACGGACTTGATCATCGTGGTGCCGACGTCGACGGTCAGTACGGACATCAGATGCGTCCTCTCACGCCGGTGCGGAGGCGGACGGCGCGGCGGGCGCGGTGGCGGTGGCGGCCGTCCGGTCCGGCGCCGTGCCCGGCTCGTCCGGCAGCTTCAGGAAGACGGTGAGCACGGTACTGACCGCGTACATCCCCGCGAAGATCCAGACCACCCCTTCGACGCCGAGCGGTCCGGCGAAGACCGCGACGACGGCCGGTCCGACGAAGGTGCTGGCGCCCGCGCCCAGGTTGAGCGCCGCCAGTGCCTGGCCCTTGTGGCGCGGCTCCAGCGAGGGCATCAGTGCCGAAATCGGGACGTATCCCGCCAGCGTAGCGCCGTAGAACGCGGCGACCGCGAGGGCCAGGCCGAAGTTGGCGCCCGCCGCCTGCGGTACGTAGAACAGCAGCAGGGTGCTGACGGTGCAGCCCGCGCCGCCGCACCAGGCGATGGTCCGGCGCCAGCCGAACCGGTCGCCGATCATCCCGCACAGCAGATTCGCGACGATGTTGGTCGCGAACATCGCGCTGAGCAGGTGCAGCCACTGGGTGAGGCTGAAGCCGACGGTCCGGGTGAAGTGCACCGGCAGGATGACGAAGAACCCGAACTGCGAGGCCGTGTTGACGGTCCGTACGAGCGCGCCGGTGCCGACCCGGGGGTTGCGCCACAGGATCGTGACGCTGCCGATCAGGGTGGCCAGCGGGCCGTCGCCCTCGGAGCGCGGCCTGGGACCGCCGCGGTCGTCGCGGACCGGCAGCAGCGCGATCAGACCGCCGGCGGCGACCAGCACGAGGGCGGCCCACAGGGTGGCGTACGCGCCGATGTGCGGGATCAGACCACTGGCGACCAGCGAACCGAGGGTGGGCAGGCCGCCGGTGAAGGCGAACCAGAACCAGCCCATGGCGGTGCTGAGCCGCGCCCGCGGCGCGACCCCGGCGATCCAGACGAGGAACCCGTACGCGAACAGCGGATAGCCCAGGCCGCGCAGGCCGTAGCCCAGCATCATCAGGGGGTAGCTGCCCAGCGGGACGGCCACGGCGAGGAAGACGGCCTGGAAGGCGCCCCAGACGGCCAGGCCCGTCCACATGACGCGGCGCGGCCCCCACAGTTCGGACAGCACGCCGGAGAGCCAGGCGGCGACGCCCGCCGCGATGCCGTAGACGGTGAACAGCAGCGCCACCCGGGGCTCCGGTATCCCCTGGTCGATCAGGTACGGCGAGAGGTAGCCGGACTCGACACCGTCGCCGATCATGAACAGCAGCAGACCCAGGTAGCCCCAGGCCAGGGTCGGCGGGAGGCCCAGGCGGACGGCCGCCCGGGTGATCGGCGGACGCGGGAGAGGGTTCGGGAGAGGGTTCTTCATCGAATCTCCCCTTTCTACGGCGGCAGGCGGTGGCAGGGGGCCTGCGAAGCGGACGAGCCGATGCAACAGTCCGGCCGAAACCAGCGTCAATGGTGGCCGGAAATCTTCGCACCGGGCCGGTGGCCTGCCGTGTTGTGTCCTGCCGGAGCCGCCGGTGCGGGCCGTGCCCACCGCGCGCGCCACGTTAAATCCGTGCGAACATAACGCGGCGAATTCACACGGCGTACGGTGTGCGCCGTGCGCCACGGCCCCGTGCGCCACGGCACCCGTACGTCCGTCCCGTCCGGCCGTCCCGTACGGCCAGGAAGTGAGCACCATGGACCGGCTCGAAGCCCAGGAGGAGCGGCGCCGCCGCCTGCGGGAGACCGTCATCGCCCGCGGCTTCGTCCGCACCGCGGACCTGGCCGAGGAGTACGGCATCAGCCTGATGACCGCCCATCGCGACCTGGACGCCCTCCAGGCGCAGGGCTGGCTGCGCAAGGTGCGCGGCGGGGCGACCGGCCTGCCGTCGGCGCAGTTCCACGGGAGCGTGGCCGACCGGATGGCGGTGATGGCACCGGCCAAGCAGGCCCTGGCGCGGGCCGCGGCGACCCTGCTCGTGCCCGGCCAGACCGTCATGCTCGACGACAGCACCACCTGCCTCCTGCTGGCGCACCGGTTCGCGGAGCACACGCCGCTGACCGTCGTCACCAACTCGCTGCCGGCCGTCACCACACTCGCCAAGGAGCCCGGCATCTCGCTGATCACGCTGGGCGGCGCCTACTTCCCGGCGTACGACGCGTTCATGGGCCCGCACACGGCGGACTCGGTACGGGCCTTCCGCGCCGATGTGCTGTTCCTGTCGACCACCGCCGTCACCAACGGCCGCTGCTACCACACCTCGCCGGAGACGGTGCAGGTCAAGCGGGCGATGATGGAGAGCGCGGCGCGGCGGGTGCTGGTCGCCGACCACACCAAGTTCACCAAGGGCGGCCTGTACGCGCTGGCGCCGCTGACCGACTTCGACCTGCTGATCGTGGACGACGGGCTGCCCGCGGCCGAGATCCGGGCCGTACGGGCCGGGGGCACCGAGGTGATGGTGGTACCGCGGCCCTGAGGGCACGGGTGAGCGGCGCCCGGACCGGCGGGTACCGCCTCCGGGTCAGCACGTGCGGTCGAGCACGTCGGCGGCCTCGCGTACGGACACCGCCCACGGCCGGTCCGGCCCCACGGTCGGCTCCAGGGCGTCCAGGAGGCGGACACCGGCCTCGGCGGCGGGGCGCCGGGTGCCTACGTGGACGGCCTGGCGCAGGGCGACGGCGAGCGAACCGTGCAGCAGGCGCAGCGTCCTGGCCTGCCGGAGCGCGGTGAACGCGGCCTGGGTGCCGAACGGGACGATGTCCTGGTTGTGCCAGTTGGTGGGGACGCTCTGCATGGCGGCGGGGGTGGCGGCCCGGCGCATCGCGACGACCAGGGAGGTCGCGGCGAGCTGGATGCCCTGGACGCCGTGGTCGCGTCCGGGGTCCTCGGCGAGCATCGGGTTGAGGCCGCCGTTGCGGCGCGGGTCGATCAGCAGGTCGAGCTGGCGTTCGGCGAGGTTGGCGAGCTGGGCGGCGGTGATGGACATCAGGTCGGCGGCGAAGGCGACCTGCTGGCCGAAGAAGTTGCCGCCGTGGGCGACCACGTCGCGCTCGGGGAAGAAGAGCGGATTGTCGCTGATGCCGTTGAGGTCGTCGGTGACGACCTGGCGGGCGTGGCGCAGGCTGGTCGCCGCGGCACCGAGGATGTGCGGCGCGCAGCGCAGCGTGTAGGGCTCCTGGAGGGCGCGGGTGCCGCTCGGCTCGTGGCCGACGAGTTGTTTGCGCAGGTCGTCGGCGCGTTCGGCGGTGTCCTCGTGGCCCAGTGCCTCGAAGATCTCGGGGGCCGTGAAGTCGGGGCGGCAGCCGAGGACGCCGGCGAGCAGGGCGGTCAGCGCGGTGCCGGCGGCCACCGAGCGGTGCAGTTGGGCGAGCGCCAGGCCGGCGCCGGCCGCGGTCACGGAGGTGCCGTTGACCAGGCCGAGCGCGTCCCGGCCGGTCAGTTCCACGGGCCGCAGCCCGGCTTCGGCGAGGGCCCGGGCGGCGGGCATCCGGGTGGTGCCGAGGTAGGCGTCGCCGCGTCCCTGGAGGGACCGGATGGCGTGCGCCAGGGGCGCGAGGTCGCCGCTGGCGCCGACCGATCCGTACTCGGGCATCACCGGCGCGAAGGACGTGCCGAGCATCGCCACGAGGGCGTCCACGGCGGGGGGCGCCACGCCGGAGTGGCCTCTGGCCAGGCTCCACAGGCGGGTGAGCAGGGTGGCTCTGGCGACCGGCGGTTCCAGGTCGGGGCCCTGGCCGACTTCGAGGTGGGTGAGCACGTTCTCGCACTGGTCCGCGCCCTCGTCCTGGCCCGCGTAGACCACGAGGGGGCCGAAGCCGGTGGTGGTGCCGTAGATCTCGCGGCCCTTGTCGAGGCAGGTGCCGAGGTAGTCGTGGCAGCGGGCGACGGCCGCGCGGGAGGCGTCATCGAGCCGTACGGTGACGGGTCCGGCGGCGGATTCGAGTGTCTCGGGGGTCAGGACCGAGGGGAACCGCAGCTCGGCCGTGGGGGGCCGCATGGTGGTGGGCATCGCTTTCCTTGAGGGGGATGGCGGCGTGGACGCGGTGGGGGGACGCGGCCACGGTGACGGACGAGGGCGGGGCGGCCGGGTACGGGCGGTCAGGTCCGGCCGGTGGTGAACAGGTGGGCCCAGGCCGTGCCGGGCGACCGCGGGCTGTCGCCGGGGTCGGCGGCGATGGCCAGGGCCTGGTCGGTGTCGCCCGTGGCGATGAGGCGCGCGGCGGTGGTGCGGGCCGCGGCCAGTGGGTCGCCGATGGCGAGGGTGGCGACGAGCGGGCCGGTCAGGCCCCATACGGTGCTCAGGTGGCCGAGCGCCGTGGAGGGCACGTTCTGGAACAGCAGGGGTTTGGGCACCTGCCGCTGTCCGGCCACCGCGTCGTCGATGGCGGTCTGGGTGACCACGTCGCCACGGGTGGCCGCGAGGACGAGCGCGGTGCGCGCGCCGAGCGCCGGGGGCAGCGGGGGCGTGCCGTACCGGTCGGCGAGGCAGCGTTCGCCGACGGCCACCAGCAGGGGCGCGAAGGCGGACGTGTCGAAGCGCGGGACCTCCGGGAGGCGTGCCGTCGGGTCGTCCGGCGGCGGCCACTGGGCGAGGGTCTCGACGATCAGTTCCATGGCGTCCTCATCGGGCTCTTCCCGCACGGGTGGCGTCGTACGGCACGGGGTGGTCGGGGGCATGGCAGCACCGGTCGCGTTACGGCATCGCCAAGAGGAGGGCCGTGCAGACGCCGCCGAAGCCGCTGTTGAGGCTGAGCGCGTAGCGGGACTGCGGGGCGCGGCCCGGTTCGAGCACCAGGTCGAGGGGGCAGTCCTCGTCCGGGGCCAGGTGGTTGGCGTTGACGGGCAGCTCCCCGTGCCGGAAGGCGAGGGCGCAGACGGCCAGTTCGACCAGGCCGGAGGCTTCCAGGCAGTGTCCGTGCAGGGCCTTGGTGGAGCTGACGGGGACCCGTACGCCGTGCGGGGAGAGCGCGCTCACGATGGCGGCGGCCTCGCCCGCGTCGAAGGCGGCGGTGGCGGTCGCATGGGCGTTGAGGTAGCCGATCCGGTCGCCGGTGACCCCGGCGCGGCGCAGTGCGGTGGTGACGGCCGCCGCGGGGCCCCGGCCGTCGGGGTGGGGGCGGCAGACGTGGTGGGCCTCGGCGGCGTTGCCCCAGCCGCGGACGGTGGCCCACGGCGGTGCGGTGCCGGTGTGTTCGAGGACCACGGCGGCGGCGCCGTCGCCCAGCACGGGGCCCTCGCGGCCGGCGCTGAACGGGCGGCAGACGCCGTCGGGGGCGAGGATGCCGGCGCTGTCGAAGGCGGCGAACATGCTGGCGTCGACGAAGCTGGCCCCGGCGACGACGGCCCGCCGTTCGGCGGTGGTGCCGATGAGGTGGGCCGCCTCGGCGACGGCGGTGTTGGAGGCGGCGCAGGCGGCGGTGTGGACGGTGAGGACCTCGCGCAGGCCGCAGGCGCCCGCCAGTTCGGCGGCCAGCGCGGCCGTGTCCGGGCCGGCGTGCAGGGCGAGGACGAGCGGCGTGGCGGCGCGGTCGTCGGGAGAGAGTCCGGCCTGGTCGCAGGCTTCGCCGACGAGGCGTTCCAGTTCGCCGTACAGGTCGGGGGTGCCGGGGAGGACGGCGGCGTGGTGGGCGCGGTGGCGGGTGGTGTCGAAGCGGGTGACCCGGGAGGTGGCGGGTGTCGCGGAGGTCAGGCCCTTCCAGAGGGCGTCCGGGCCGTGGCCGTAGGCGGTCAGCACCGACAGGCCGGTGACGCGGGCCATCAGGACGCCACCGCGTGCCGGGGGCGGCAGGTCACGGGCAGTTCCGTCAGCCCCGCGGTGATGTGCAGATGGGTGATGTCGCCGGTCGAGCCGCGCTGCCAGGGCAGCGTGTCGAGCGGCCGGGCGGCGGCGAGGCCGGGCAGGCGGCGGAGCACGGCGCCGAGCGCGGTACGGCACAGCCCGACGGCGAGGGCGCTGCCCAGGCAGAAGTGCGGGCCGTGGGAGAAGACGAGGTCCTGGCCCCGCTCTCGCGTCAGGTCGAGGCGGTTGGGGGCGGTGAAGCGCCGCGGGTCGCGGTTGGCGAGGGCGAGGTGCACGACGACCGCGTCGCCCGGCTCCAGTCGCGCGCCGTACAGCTCGGTGGGCCGCACGGCGAAGCGCGGCATGGTGGCGGCCAGCGGTGAGGTGTAGCGCAGCAGTTCGTCGAGCCCTTCGGTGACCCGGGCGGGGTCGGCGAGGAGGTCGGGGTGGTGCCAGAGCGTGTACAGGCTCGACGTGAGGAAGTCGGCGACGGGCTCGTAGGTGGCGACGAGCAGCAGGAAGAGGGTGGAGGTCAGGTGCCCTTCGTCGAGGCCGGCGGCGTCGGCGTGCGCGATCATTCCGCTGACGGCGTCGGAGCCGGGGCTGCGCCGTCGGAAGGCCACCAGGTCGTGCAGCAGCTCGCTCATGGCCTCCCGCTCGGCCGCGTACCGCTCGCGGTCGGGGGACCCGGGGGATCGAACAGCGGTGCCGGGCCCCAGCGCCGCAGCTCCAGGGTGCGGCGGACGAAGTCGTCGGGATATCCCAGGAGTCCGGTGATCGCCCGGACGCCGAAGGGGTGGGCGAACTCGCCGACGAGGTCGGCGCGGCCGCGCTCGGCGATCGTGTCGAGCAGCTCCTCGGCCGTCCCGTCCGCCCGGTCGACGGCGGCCCGTACGCGCTCCGGCGTGAGCGCCGAGGCGCCCAGGTCCCGCAGGCTGCGGTGCAGGTCACCGTCGGTGTTGCCCATGCTGCGGACGATGCTGTCGGTGACCTGCGGTGCGGTGAAGCCCAGGTAGCGCGTCCACCGCTCACCGCCCCGCACGGCCGGTTTGGCGAAGCCGGTGTCCGTCATCGCCCGGCGCGCCGCGTCGTACCCGCTCGCGACCCAGACGGCGGAGCCGTCGGGCAGCTTCGCGCGCCACACCGGGGGCTCGCCCCGGGTGTCGATGCGCTCGGCCTCGGGACTGTGGCGGACCCGCGCGTCCATCAGCAGCGCCGTACCTGGGCCAGCGATCACCGCAGCCTCCCCACACTTCGAACACCCAGAGTCACTGGTAAATTACCATCCGTAAGATCATGTCACTACGCGTACCCCTCGAACGGGTGACGCGACAGGCGGGCGTACCGAGCGACCGGAGAGGGCCGGCACATGCACGAGGAAGGCATCGGCGCCTGGGCCGCGCGGCGGGCACGGCGCACCCCGCACCGCACGGCGGTGGTCCACGGCGACGGGCTGCGCATCAGCTACGCCGGTCTGTACGCCCATGCCACCCGCATCGCCCACACCCTGCGGCGCCACGGCGTACGCAAGGGCGACCGGGTCGGCTTCCTCGGCCCCAACCGGCCCGAGTTCCTCGCGTCCCTCTTCGCCACCGGCCTGCTCGGCGCCGTGTTCGTCCCCTTCAACGTACGGCTCGGCCCGCCGGAACTGGCCTGTCAACTGGCGGACTGCGGCGCCCGGGTACTGCTGCGCACCGGCCGCTCCCCCGGCGCTCCGGCGGGCACCGGCGTACCGGTGGTCGTGGTGGACGCGGCGGGAGAGGCCGCCCCCGCGCCCCCGGTCGAGGAAACCGTGACACCGGACGACCCGTGCGTGATCCTCTACACCTCCGGCACCACCGGCCACCCCAAAGGCGCCGTCCTCACCCACGCCAACCTCACCTGGAACGCCGTCAACGTCCTGATCGACATGGACCTGACGACCGACGAGACGGCCCTGATCGCCGCACCGCTCTACCACGCCGCCGCACTGGGCATGCAGGCCCTGCCGGTGCTGCTCAAGGGCGGCACCTGTGTGCTGATGGAGTCCTTCGACGCGGGCGCGGCGCTCGGGGCCGTCGAACGGCACCGTGTCACGTCCCTGTTCGGCGTCCCCACGATGTTCCGCCGGATCGCCGCCCACCCGCGCTGGCCGGACGCCGACCTGTCGTCCCTGCGCACCCTGGTGTGCGGCGGCGCCCAGGTGCCCGAGGCGCTGGTCGGCACCTACGCACGGCGTGGGCTCGTACTGCGCCAGGGGTACGGCATGACCGAGGCGGCGCCCGGTGTCCTGCTGACTCCCCCCGGGCCGGCCGGCGCCGCGCCGGGGCCCGCGGGTGTGCCGCACCTGTTCACCGATGTCCGCGTCGTGGTCCCGGGCCCGAACGGCCCGGCCGGCTCCGCCGACGAAGAGACCGCCGATGCCGCCGTCGGCGAGACGGGTGAACTGCTCGTCCACGGCCCCAACGTGATGGCCGGTTACTGGAACCGCCCCCAGGAGACCGCGGCCGTCTTCACGGACGGCTGGCTGCACACCGGCGACGCGGCCCGCGCGGACGCCGACGGCGGGGTGACCGTCGTGGACCGCATCAAGGAAATGATCATTTCGGGCGGCGAGAACATCTACCCGGCCGAGGTCGAGCACGCGCTCCTGGCCCACCCGGACGTCGCCGACTGCGCCGTGATCCCCGTACCCGACACGGAGTGGGGCGAGGTCGGCCGCGCGGTCCTCGTGGCGGCGCCGGGCGTGGTCCTCGACCCGGACGAGGTCCTCGCCTCCCTTTCCGGCCGCCTGGCCGGCTACAAGATCCCTCGCTCCGCCGTCGTCGCACCGGACCTGCCCCGCACGGGCACGGGCAAAGCCGTACGCCGACAGCTCAAGGACCGGTACGGCGCCCCCTGAACCGGCCCCCTGTCACGACAGGAGCGAGCGCCAGCGGTCGGCCGACTCCGTCATGTCCAGGACGACCCGCTCCAGGAACGTGCCCGACCTGGCCAGCCGCTCCCCCACCGGGCTGTCGGGCCCGAACGCCTCCGCCGCCGCCAGCGCGGCCCGCGCCGACTCCAGCGTCCGCCGCGCGCTGAGCACGACCGAGTGGTACCAGGCGTCGTCGTCGACCACGTAGACGTCGCGGCGCCGGTGCGCGTCGCGCTCGCGCCGGACGTAGCCGTGCTGGACCAGGTAGTTCACGGCCACGGACACGGAGGCCGGGCTGACGCCGAGCCTGCGGGTCAGCTCGGCCGCGGTGCGCCTGCCGTCCTCGGACAGCAGCAGGTCGACGTGGACGCGCGCCGTGGTCCTCGGCAGTCCCGCCCTGACCGCCAGCTCGATCACCTCCTGTTCCACCGCGCCGTCCGGCCCTCCCGGCGTACGGGGCGGCGCCGGTGTGCCACGCCGCGCCCGCTGGGCCGTCGCCCGGTGCGCCTGCTGGGGCCGGTAGTCGCCGGGGCCGCCGTTGCGTGCGACCTCCCGGCTGACCGTCGAAGTTGGTCGGCCGAGCCGTCTGGCGATCTCGGCGTAGGTGAGCCCGTCGGCGAGTCCGGCCGCGACGCGCTGGCGGTCCTGCTGGGTCAGTCGTCCTCCTGGCATGGCGGCAGTATTGCCTTCACCTCCCCTCATTGCAACGCGCTGTTGCATTCGAGGACAGCGTCATTGCACCAATATTCCACCTCTTACCTGCGGTGATGCATTTCGGGCGATTGACGTGATGGTGAATGCAACGTAGCTTTCGGGCTGCGCCAAAACGCGTACTATCGCGATATGAGGAGAGCGTCATGAGCGAGTCCCTCCACACCGTCCCCACACTGCCGACAGGCCGCAGGTCCGGCTGTCCGTTCGCCCCGCCGACCGTGCTGACCGACGCCCGCCGGCACGGCCCGATCAGCCGCTACACCTTCCCCGGCGGGAAACCCGGCTGGCTGATCACCGGCTACGACCTGGCCCGCGCGGTCCTGGCCGACCAGCGGTTCAGCTCACGCAAGGAGCTGATGCGGCACCACCCGACCATCGACTACGGCGACATCGAGGTCCCCCCGGCGCCGCCCGGCGAGTTCCTCCTCATGGACGACCCGGAGCACCGGCGCTACCGCAAGCCCCTGGCCGGCAAGTTCACCGTCCGGCGGATGCGGCTACTCACCGAGCGCGTCGAGCAGGTCACCGCCGACTGCCTGGACGCCATGGAGAAGACCGGACCGCCGGCGGACCTGGTGTCCGCGTTCGCCAAGCCCATCCCCGCCGTCCTGATCTGCGAGCTGCTGGGGGTGCCGTACGAGGACCGGGGCTCCTTCCAGGCGCAGGTCGAGTCGTTCATGAGCGGGGAGACGACCGACGAGGAGCTGATAGCGGCCTACACGGCGGTGCAGAACTACCTCGCGGAGCTGGTGGCCGCGAAGCGCGCGAACCCCACCGACGACGTGCTCAGCGAACTCACCGACAGCGACCTGACCGACGAGGAGCTGCGCGGGATCAGCCTGATCCTGCTGGCGGCCGGGCTCGACACCACCGCGAACATGCTGGCACTGGGCACCTTCGCGCTGTTGCAGAACCCTGCCCAGTTGGCCGCGCTGCGCGCCGAACCGGCGCTCGCCGACCGGGCCGTGGAGGAGCTGCTGCGGTATCTGAGCGTCGCCAAGACGTTCCTGCGGATGCCGTTGGAGGACGTCGAACTCGGCGGCCACACCATCGAGGCCGGCTCGCCGGTGATCCTGTCGATCAACGCCGCCAACCGTGACCCCGAGCGCTTCGTCGATCCGCACACGCTCGACCTCCGGCGGCAGGGCGGCGGACACCTGGCCTTCGGCCACGGCATCCACCAGTGCCTGGGTCAGCAACTGGCCCGCGTCGAGATGGGGGTCGCGTTCCCCGCGCTGGTCAACCGCTTCCCGTCGCTGCGCCTGGCCGTACCGGCCGAGGAGGTCGAGCTGCGCCCGGAGATCGCGGACATCTACGGGGTGAAGCGCCTCCCGGTCACCTGGGACGTGTGACCGGGAACCCCGGAGGGCTGCCGCTCGCGCCCGCTCAGCCGCCCGCCCCGGAGGAGCCCAGCTCCGCCCACCCCACCGTCCGGTCGCACCACCGCTCCAGCAGGACGCGATCGTGCCCGACCGCCAGCAGCCCGGCCCCCGACTCGCGCCGGTACTCCTCCACGACCGCCACCAGCGCGGCCGTCGTCGACGCGTCGAGCATCGCGGTCATCTCGTCGCAGATCAGCCAGCGCGGGCGCAGGACCAGGGCGCGGGCCAGGCAGGCGCGCTGGAGCTGGCCGTCGCTCACCTCGTGGGGGCGGCGGGCCAGGAGGTCGGCGGAGAGCCCCACCGTGGGGGCCAGTTCGGCGAGGCGGGCGGGGATCTCGGGGCGGCGGCCGGTGGCGCGCAGGGGTTCGGTGATCAGGTCGGCGAGGCGGAGGCGTGGGTCGGCGGACAGGCGGGGCTGCTGGAAGACGACGCCGTACGCGGTGCGCTGGGCGGGGGTGGCGCGGTGGCGGTAGCCGCTGACGGGTTCGCCGTCGAGGACGACGGTGCCGGCGTCCGGGCGATGCAGCAGCGCGGCCACCCGGGCCAGCGTCGACTTGCCGCAGCCGCTGGGCCCGAGCAGGCCGACGGCCTCGGCGCTCGCGATGCGCAGGGTCACGTCGCGGACGACCGGGCGGCTGCGGTCGTAGCCCGCGGTGATCGAGTGGAGTTCAAGCACGGGCTGCCCCCTCGGGTGCGACCTGGTGTGCGGGGGCCTCGGGCGGCTCCAGCGGATGGTGGCAGGCGGTGCCGTCGGTCAGCGCGGGCACGGCAGTCGTGCAGCGGTCCGTGGCCCGGTCGCAGCGGGCGGCGAAGGCGCAGCCCGGCGGGAGGTCGCCGAGTTCCGGCGGCATTCCGGGGATGGGGGTGAAGGCACGGTCCGGGAGGGCGTCGAGCAGGCCGCGCGCGTACGGGTGGCGGGGGCCGGGGGTGCCGAAGAAGTCCGCCGCTTCCGCGAGTTCGACGATCCGGCCCGCGTACATGACGGCCACCCGGTCGGCGATCCGCTCGGCCGCCGCCAGGTCGTGGGTGATCATGAGGAGTGCCCGCCCGGGCCCCTCGGTGGCGCCGGGTGCGTCGATGTGGCGGCGCAGTTCGTCGACCGTACGGTCCACCAGGTCGCGGTCCAGGCCGGTCGTCGGTTCGTCGGCGAGCAGCAGCGGGGCGTCGCCGACCAGCGCGAGGGCGGTGGCGGCGCGCTGCGCGAGGCCGCCGGAGAGTTCGTGCGGATGGCGGTCGAGGTGGTCGGCGGGGAAGGCGGCCCGTGCCGCGGCCTGCTCGGCGGCGGCCCGCAGCGCGTGCTTGGGGGTGCCGGTCAGCTCCCGGACGGTCTCCTCGAGCTGCGCCCGTACGGTGCGTACGGGGGTGAGGTGGGCAGCGGGGCTCTGGGGCACCAGGCCGATGCGGCGGCCACGTACGGAGCGGGACAGCTCGCGTTCGGAGGCGGTGAGCAGTTCCGTGCCGTCCAGGTGCGCGGTGCCCGCGGTCTGCGCGTTGCCCGGGAGGAGCCCGAGCAGCGCGGAGGCCAGCACGGACTTGCCGCAGCCGCTCTCGCCGACGAGCGCGAGGCACTGGCCGGGCGCGAGGTCGAAGGACGCGCCGGTGACGGCGGCGACGTGCCGCCCGCCGCGCATCCGGAAGCGTACGGAGAGGTCGCGTACGGACAGCACGGGACGGGCCGCGGATTCGGACGGCTCGGGACGGCCCGCGGGGGCGGACGGCTCGGTCACAGCATCAGCTCCGATCGGCGGCGCGGGTTGATGCGTTCGCGCCAGACACCGGCCAGGCCCGCGACGGCGAGCGTGGGAACGATGATGAACAGGCCCGGGAAGAGCGTCGGCCACCAGTCGCCCGCGAGCAGCGAGCTGCGCGCGCTGTTGACCATGTTGCCGAGGCTCGCCTCGTGCGCGGGCAGCCCGAGGCCCAGGAAGGACAGCGCGGACTCGTGCCAGATGGCGTGCGGGACCATCAGGACGGCGGCGAGCCCGGCCTGCGGCAGGACGCCCGGCAGCAGGTGGCGGACGGCGACCCGCCACCGGGAGGCGCCGCCGGAGACGGCCGCGTCGATGTACGGGCGGGAGCGCAGCGAGAGCACCTCGGCCCGGACGATCCGGGCGGTGGACAGCCAGTGGGTCAGCGCCACCGAGATGATCACGGGCCAGACGCCGGGCCGGAACATCGCCACGATGAAGATGCCGAGCAGCAGGTGCGGCACGGAGGAGAACAGGTCCACGACGCGCATCACACCGCGGTCCGCCCAGCCGCCGAGCGCTCCGGCCAGCGCGCCGACCGCGGTGCCGATGACGGTGGCGACGAACGCCGCGACCACACCGACGAGCAGCGAGACGCGCAGCCCGTAGACGCAGCGCAGCAGCAGGTCGCGGCCCACCTCGTCGGTGCCGAAGGGGTGGGCGAGGGAGGGCGCCCGGAGTTTGGCGGCGAGGTCGACGGCCTGCTGGTCCAGGGGGAACAGCAGGGGGACGACGATCACGGCCAGGAGGACGGCCGCCACCAGGACGGCGGAGGTGCGGACCCGCAGGGTACGGGTACGGGTGCGGGCGCCGTGTCCGCCGGGCCGCGCGGAGCGCTGGTGCCAGTGGGTGGCGGCGGACGCGGCAGCCGTTGCGCCGGGTGCGTTCACCGTCTCAGCCATCGAATCCCACCCTCGGATCGGCGAGTCCGTACAACAGGTCGGAGAGCAGGTTGCCGATCAGCACGGCGATCGTGGCGAGCACCGTCAGCGCGGCCAGCAGCGGGAAGTCCACGCTCGTCGCCGCGTCCACGGTGGCGGCGGCGATGCCCGGCCAACTGAAGACGGACTCCACCAGCAGCGCCCCGGTGATCAGTTCCGGTACGCGCGAGCCGACCAGGGTGAGGACCGGCAGCAGCCCGGAGCGCAGGGCGTGCTGGAAGAGCACGGTGCGCTCGCTGAGGCCGCGGGCCCGCGCGCCGCGCACCGGGTCCTCCTCCAGCGCGTCGCCGACCCCCTGCCGTACGTACAGCACGAACCACGGGAGCTGGGAGACGGCGAGGACCAGCGCCGGGAGCACGACGTGCCGCGCGACCTGCCCGGCTGTGGCGATCCCGCTGCCGGTGTCGGTCAGGCCGCCGGCCGGCAGGACGCCGAGCTTGAGCGCGAACAGCCAGACGGCCAGCAGTCCGAGCCAGAACGGCGGGGCGGCCTCCAGGGTGTACGCGGCGGAGGTGACGGCGCGGTCGAGCATCGAGCCGGGCCGGCGGGCCGCCAGGACACCCAGCAGCGTGCCCACGACGATGGCGATCACGAACGCCAGGGCGCACAGCAGCACCGACCAGCCGATGCGCTCGCCGATGACCTGCGAGACGGGTGCGCGCAGTGTCGCGGAGTCGCCGAGGTCGCCGGTGAGCGCGCCGGTCAGCCAGTGCCACCAGCGGCCCAGGAGCGGCTGGTCGACGCCGAGGTTGTGCCGGATCTGGTCGAGGTTCGCCTGGGAGGCGGTGAGCCCGGCGGTGCCCGCGTACGCCCTGACCGGGTCGAAGGGCGCAGCGGCCGCGACGGCGAACACGCCGAGGGTGACGGCGAGGAGGACGGGTACGGCGAACAGGGCGCGCCGTCCCGTCATCCGCGCCATGGGGGCCCAGGGCAGTTGTGCGAGGCGGCTCACGCGGCGGGCTGCCAGTCCTCCACGTTCCACCACGGGCCGGAGGCCAGGCCGTGGTCGTGCGGCTCGACCTGGGTGGTGAGGTCCTTCCACCGGTCCTTGACCACGTACAGGTGGTCGATGTGGGTGAGGAAGACGTACGCGGGGTCGTCGACGAGTTCGCGCTGCACGGTGTCGTAGCCGGCCTTGCGCGCGGCCTTGTCGTCGGTGCGGCGGGCGTCCACCAGCGCCTTGTCGACCTTGGGGTTGTCGTAGCGCGACATGTTGTTGAAGCCGTCGCCCGCCAGCGAGGAGTGCAGCAGCAGGTACTGGTCGAAGTCCGGGTCGGCGGGGCTGCCGCCGCCCGCGAGGACCGCGTCGGTCTTCATGTTCGGCATGATCGCTTCCCAGGGGCCGGACTCGACCTTCACCTCGACGCCGGCCTTCTTGGCGTCGGAGGCGAAGGCGAGCGCGTGCTCCTGGCGGAGCTTGTCGCCGGCCAGGTACCAGAGCTTGAAGGAGGCGGGCTGTCCGTCCTTGGCGCGGATGCCGTTGTCGCCCTTCTTCCAGCCGGCGTCGTCGAGGATCTGCTCGGCCTTCTTCAGGTCGTGGGCGCGCTCGGTGCCCTTGGCGAACCAGGGGCTGTCGGTCGGCACGGGCCCGTAGGCGGGCTTGCCGGCGCCGTCGAGGATGCCGTCGACCATGGCCTTGCGGTCCACCGCGATGTCCAGGGCCCGGCGGACGGCCTTGTCGCCGGTGACCTTGTTGGCGGTGGGCAGGGTGACGGTGCGGTAGTCGAAGGTCTTGGCGGCCAGGGACTTCTTGTCCTGGTCGGACTTGAAGGTGGCGGCGAGGTTGGGCGGCAGGATCGCGCCGTCGAGGTCGCCGGAGCGCAGCCGGGTGGCGCGCACGTCGTCGTCCTTGATGATCGCCATGGTGAAGTTCTTCACCTTGGGAGCGCCGCCCCAGTAGTGCGGGTTGGCCTTGAAGGTGAGCTTCTCGCCCTTGGACCACTTGGTGAGGATGTAGGGGCCGGTGCCGATCGGCGCGGTGGTGAAGGAGCCGTGGTTGATGTCCTGCTTGCCCGCGATGTGCTGCGGGGCGATCGGCAGGACGGTGCGCTCGGCGAACGGCGCGTAGGGGTACTTGAGGTGGAAGACGACGGTGCGGGCGTCCTTCTTCTCGACCTTCTCCAGGGCGTCCAGTTCGGCCTTGGAGGCGTTGTTGGTCTTCTCGTCGAGGATGGTCTCGTACGTGAAGACCACGTCGTCGGCGGTGAAGGGCTTGCCGTCGCTGAAGGTCACGCCGTCGCGCAGGGTGTACGTGTACGTCCGGCCGTCGTCGGAGACCTCGGGCAGCTTCGCGGCCAGCGCGGGCTTGAGCTTCATGTCCGCGTCGTGGGTGAGCAGCCCGTCGAAGATCTTGGAGTTGCCGTCCTTGCCGTAGCCCAGCAGCGGGCTCAGCGACTCCGGTTCGTAGGCGATGCCGACCACGGCGGAGTCCTGGGCGCCGGACGCGCCGCCCTTGCCGCCGGAGGGCGTCGAGCAGGCCGCCGCCGTGAGCGCCACCGTTCCCGCCAGTGCCGCGGCGGCTGCCGAGCGTATCGACCGGGACCTCATGCCCACTCCCTACTGAAGACCATGTGTTGTTGCAAAGTGCAGGCAATTAAACAACATGTGAGAAACGGAAGCTCCGCCACCCCCTCGCGGGGCCGCCATCATGAGCACATGCCCGCCGATCCGCTCCCCCGCCTGCCCGCCGCCCTGCGGGACGTCCCCTACGAAGGCGCCCGGCACCCCGGCGCTCCCCCGCCGCCCGGCCGCCACCCGTACGACGTGACGGCGGGCGCCAACTGCCAGCTCTACGCCTACGCCGTGCTGCGCCACTTCGGACGCGAGGTGCCGCCGCTGCGGTCCGCCGAACTGTGGGCGGACACCGTGGCGACCGTACGGGCCGAGCCGCCGGGCCCGCTGGACCTCGTCCTCTTCGACGCCGGGGAGGTGCCGGAACGGCCCGCCGGGTACGGGGCGCACGTCGGCGTGCACCTGGGGCCCGACCAGGTGCTGCACCTCTGCAAGGAAGCCGGACGGCCCGCCGTGTGGACGTACGCGGACTTCGCCCGGCGGGCCCGCTACGCGCGGTTCCTGGGCGCGAAGCGGGTCCTGGCGGCGCCGGTCAGCCGGTAGCCGTCACCGGCCGGACGGCGCGCGTCACCAGTCCCCGCCGCCGAAACCGCCGCCGCTGTCGCCACCACCGAAGCCGCCGAAGTCACCGCCGCCGCCGAAGCCGCCGGAGAAGTCGTCCGGATTGAAGTCCGACCCGGAGACGTCGCCGCCCTCCGCGCCCTGCTGACCGCCGCCGAAGTCGGAGGCGTAGGCGGACGGACCCATCATGACGCTGCCGAGCATGGTGCCCACGAGGAGGCCCGGCAGCATGCCGCCGCCGAAGTAGCCGCCCGCCCAGGGGCCGTAGGCCGGGCCCGCGTCCCAGTAAGGACGCTGCCCGTACTCGGTCTGCACCGTGCGGGCCATCGGCTCCTGCCCGTCCGCCAGGCGCGCCTGGTCGGCGGCGCAGACCGGGACCGTACGCGGCGCCGCGCCGGCCGGCGCCCACTCCGCGTCCGCGACGGACGGCCCGTGCCGCGGGTCGAAGAAGCACGGCACCCGGCGTTCGGGCAGCGGCTTGCCCTCGCGCCGCGCGGCCAGGGTGGCCAGCGCGAACCGGCCGTCCTCCAGTGCCTTGGTGACCTGCTCGACGTCACCGGGGCGTTCGGCGCGGGCCATCGCCGTCTTGGCGTTCTCGTACGCGTCCAGCGCGTGGCTGTAGTCGGCACGCATCGCGTCGTCGGCGCCGGGCTCGCCGGGGGTGAAGTCGAGCCGGTCCAGTTCCTCGCCGAAGGCGGTGATGTCCTCGTCCACCACGACACGGAGCTGTTCCAGCGCGGCCCGCTCCTCCTCGGCCCGCCGCTTCTTGCTGCGGCGGTGCAGCGCGTAGGCGCCGCCACCGCCGACGGCCACCAGCGCGCCCAGGCCGACGAGCGCGCCGGTGCTGACACCGGCGCCGTCGCCGCCCCAGGAGGCCGGCTCGTGGCCGGACGCCTGCTGGGTGGCGGTGTCCACGAAGCTGTTCAGGCGCTCCTTGGTGGTGCCGTAGCCGGAGCGCTGGACCGCGCCGACGAGGTTGCGTACGGAGTTGACCGGCATCACCCGACGGTCGGCGGCGGCGTTGAACCGGTCGCCGAGTTCGACGGCGTAGACGCCGCTGACGCCGGTCTTGGTACGCAGGTCCCGCAGCAGGGTCTTGGGCCGGTACTCGGCGGCCTTGGGCAGCACCGCGACGAAGACCGGCTTCCCGGAGTCCTTGATCTTCTTGGCGAGGGCGTCCGCGTCGGCGGGCGACAGCTCGCCGGACGCCCGCGGGTCCACGTACACCGGGCCCTTCTTCAGGGCGTCCGCCGCCTCGTCGAGCCCGCCGGCGGCCCGTGCGCCGGGTGCCACGGCGGTGAGCACCGCCAGGAGGACGGCGGCCAGCAGGGACGCCGGGCCGGCCTGCGGGTACCGGCGGAGCGCCGCCCCGGAGGCCGTGCGACGACGGGTTGCGATCTTCATGAGTACGACGCTACCCGAACTGCACTTTTTAGACATAACGGTTGCGTAACGGGCGGAGCCGTGCTGCGCGCCCCCGGACACCGCACGCGGACACAGTGTCGTACAGCCGCGGCGCCCCGGCCGCTCAGGGACCCCCGGTGCGGTGGCCGTCGCCCCGGCACCGGTGATGATCTCACCGCGCGGGGAAGCTTCGCCCGACCGCCCCCGACGAAACGGAGGTCATCATGCGTACGGCGAAGGCCAAGGGCATAGCCGTCGGAGCCGCCACCACCGCCGCGGCAGCCGCCCTCGCGGTCGGCCCGGCCGCCGCCCCGTCCGTCGCCGGCCCGGCCCTGAAGGTCACCGCACCGGCCGCCGGCTCCAGCGCGAAGGTGGAGGGCAGCCTCCTCGTCCAGTGGTCGAACACCACCGGAAAGGAGGTGGACGTCTGGCTGAGCGCCCGCACGCCGTCCGGCGCCCACGACCGGCTGTCACTGGTCGCACCCAAGGCGGGCACCAGGAAGGCCGGCGAGGCACTGGCCACCCTGCCCGCCGTGCCGCCGGGCACCTCCTACACGATCGAGGTGACGACCCAGGACGGCAAGGAGAGTGACGTCAGCGGGCCGTTGAGCCTCATCGGGTAGGACACTCGTCGGCGGACG
Source organism: Streptomyces chrestomyceticus JCM 4735 (assembly GCF_003865135.1). Lineage (NCBI taxonomy): Bacteria > Bacillati > Actinomycetota > Actinomycetes > Kitasatosporales > Streptomycetaceae > Streptomyces > Streptomyces chrestomyceticus. Next base: position 1,194,671 of record NZ_BHZC01000001.1, read on the forward strand.
GTCCAGGACTCCCCCGTTCGCATACCGCGGCCTCCTCGGCGAGGACCGGCGCCCCGCTCGGTCCGGTGCGGAACCGGCCGTGCGGGGCGTTCGAGCCCACCGGAAGCGCTTACGGAGCCGGAAGTTCCACCAGCTCCGCCAGCGCCTCGCGATGCCGCCCCGGCGTCCCCAGCGCGATCTCGTCGGCCTTGGCGCGCTTGAGGAACAGGTGGGCGGGGTGCTCCCAGGTCATGCCGATGCCGCCGTGCAACTGGATGCATTCCTCGGCCGCGCGTACGGCTACGGGCGCGCAGTACGCCTGCGCGACCGCCACCGCCACCCGTGCGTCCGGGCTGCCGGTGGCCAGTGCGTCGGCGGCGTTGCGGGCTGCCGCGCGGGCCGAGGCGACCTCCAGCCAGAGTGCGGCCATCCGGTGCTTGAGCGCCTGGAACGAGCCGACGGGGCGCCCGAACTGGGTGCGCTGGGCGGTGTGCCGCACGGTCTCGGACAGGCACCATTCGGCGATGCCGAGCTGTTCGGAGGCGAGCAGTCCCGCGCCCGCGAGCAGGGCCCCGGTCACCGCCGCGCGGGCCGTGTCCTGCCCGGCCAGCAGCCGTCCGGCGGCGCGGTCGAGGGTGACGCGTGCCGGGACGCGGGTCAGGTCGAGCGCGGTGGCGGGCTCGGTGCGCACGCCGTCGGCCGTCGTGTCCACGGCGTACAGCGCGTATCCGTACGGGCCATCGGCCGGTACGAGCAGCACGTCCGCGGCGGCGGCGTCCGCGACGCCGGTCACCTCGCCGCTCAGCGTGCCGTCCGCGTCGGCCCGTACGGCCGGTTCCGGCAGGGTGCCCGGGGCCGTCGGCAGGGGCACGGCGAGCACGCCGACGCTGCGCCCTTCGGCGAGTGCGGCGAGCGGTCCGGCCACTTCCGGGCGGTCCGTCTCGCAGCCGAGCAGCGCGGTCACGGCCACCACCGCGCTGGTCAGGTACGGAACGGGGGCCATCGCGCGGCCCAGTTCCTCCAGGACCACGGCGGCCTCGCGGGCGCTCGCGCCCTGCCCACCGAGCTTCTCCGGGACCAGCAGTCCGGCCGTACCCATGCCGACGGCCAGCGAACGCCACAGTCCGGTGTCGTGCGTGCGGCCGCTCTCCAGGTCCGCGAGGACGGCGGCCGGGCCGCCGCGGTCGGTGAGCAGCGAGCGGACGGCGGCCCGCAGGTCGTCCTCGGCCTCCGAGTAGAGGAGGTCGGGGGCGGGGCCGGGCTGTGCGGGGGCGGCCTGGGCCCCGTTCGGAGCGGTCATCGGGGGAGGTCCTTCCAGGCGACGTCCTTGTCGGTGCGCGGCTCGGGCGGCAGCCCCAGGACGCGTTCGGCGACGATGTTCAGCAGCACCTCGGAGGTGCCGCCCTCGATGGAGTTGCCCTTGGCGCGCAGGTAGCGGTAGCCGGCCTCGCGTCCGGTGAAGTCCACGCCCTCGGGGCGGCGCAGCGTCCAGTCGTCGTACAGCAGCCCCTCGTCGGCCAGGAACTCCACCTCCCAGCCGCTGATCTGCTGGGCCAGCCGGGCGAACGCCAGCTTCATGCCGCTGCCTTCCGGCCCCGGCTGCCCCTTCGCGAGCTGCTGGCGCAGCCGCTCCCCCGTGAGGCGGGCGACCTCGGCGTCCACCCAGTGGCGCAGCAGCCGCTGGTGGAGGTCGTGGGTGCGGGCCTCGGGGCGCTCGCGCCACGCCTGGGCGGCGACGCCGATCATGCCGCCCTCGCGCGGCAGCCGGGCGCCGCCGATCGCCACCCGCTCGTTCATCAGCGTGGTCTGCGCGACCTTCCAGCCCTCCCCCACCTCGCCGAGGCGGTGCGCGTCGGGAATCCGTACGCCCGTCAGGAAGACCTCGTTGAACTCGGCCTCGCCGGTGATCTGCCGCAGCGGCCGCACCTCGACGCCGGGGTCGGTCATGTCGCACACGAAGTAGGTGATGCCACGGTGCTTGGGCAGTTCCGGGTCCGTACGGGCGATGAGGATCGCCCAGCGGGCCTGGTGGGCGCCGGACGTCCAGACCTTCTGGCCGTCCACCGTCCAGTGGTTGCCGTCCCGTACGGCGCGGGTGGCGAGCGCGGCCAGGTCCGAGCCGGCGCCGGGCTCGCTGAACAACTGGCACCACACCTCTTCGCCGGTCCACAGCGGCCGCAGGAAGCGCTTCTTCTGCTCGTCCGTGCCGAAGCGGAGGATGGTGGGGGCGGCCATGCCCAGGCCGATGCCGATACGGCGCGGATTGTTGTCCGGTGCGCCCGCCGCCTCCAGTTCGGCGTCGACTACGGCCTGGAGCGCGCGCGGCGCGTCGAGTCCGCCGAGACCCCGGGGGAAGTGCACCCAGGCCAGCCCGGCGTCGAAGCGCGCGCGCAGGAAGTCGAGGGGAGCGGTGGTGGCGGGCGGGTGCGCTGCGAGCAGGTCGGCGGTGCGGTGGCGCAGTCCCTCGGCGTCGAGGCGCCCGGCCTCGGTGGTCTCCTCGGTCGTCATCACGCGTCCTCCAGGCCGGGGACGACGACGAGGCGGCCGGTGGTGGTGCCGTCGACGACCCGCTGTACGGCTTCGGCCGCGCCGGACAGCGGCACCCGGCCGCCGATCAGCGGCTTGATGACGCCCTGGGCGGCCAGCTTGGTCAGTTCCTCGTGGCAGGCGTCGACCGCGGCCGGGTCCTTGGTGTTGTACAGGCCCCAGTGCAGGCCGAGGATCGTGTAGTTCTTCACGAGGGCGTGGTTGAGGCCGGGGGACGGTACGGAGCCGCTGGCGAAGCCGACGACCACGATCCGCCCCTCGAAGGCGACACATTTGACGGACTTGGCGTACGCGTCGCCGCCCACCGGGTCGTAGACCACGTCGGCGCCCCGGCCGCCGGTCGCCTCCTTGACGGCGGCCACCAGGTCGTCGGTGCGGCGGTCCAGCACTACGTCGCAGCCCAGTTCACGGGCGACCGCCGCCTTCTCGGGGCCGCCCACCACCCCGATGACCCGCGCCCCGGCGGCCTTGCCGAGCTGGACGGCGGCGCTGCCGACCCCGCCCGCCGCGGCGTGCACGAGCAGCGTCTCGCCGGGCTGGAGGCGGGCCCGGCGGTGCAGGCCGAACCAGCCGGTCTGGTAGCCGATGTGCAGTGCGGCGGCCTCCGCGTCGTCCAGGGCGTCCGGCGCGGGACGCACCGACGCCGCGTCCGCGAGGGCCAGTTCGGCGAAGCCGCCGTCCGGCAGCGGAGGCTGGGCCAGGACCCGGGCGCCCACTTCGGCGGACGCGCCCTCGCCGGCGGCGAGCACCTCGCCGCAGATCTCCACGCCCGGCGTGAAGGGCAGCGGCGGACGGACCTGGTACTGGCCGCGGCACAGCAGCGCGTCGGGGAAGTTGACGTCGGCCGCCCGCACCCGCAGCAGCAGTTGCCCCGGCCCAGGCCGCGGGTCCGGCACTTCTTCCAGCCGCATCACCTCGCGAGGCTCGCCGTTCTCGTGTACGCGCCATGCCTTCACAGGTGCCTCCACAGACCTCGGGTACGCGGGGAGCGCGGGGCCGGAACCCGCCGGGCCCCGCGACCCTCGGCATACTAAGCGGTCGGTATCCCGGAGGGAACAGGCGATCGCGGGCGGCCTCGTACCGGCAGCACCCGGAGCCCCGGTACCGGCGGCCCCCGAAGTCCGCGACCGGCAGCGCCCGGAGCCTGGTACTGGCAGGGTCAGGCACCGACCGGCCCGGTGGACGACACTGACCGTCATGGACACCACCGCCGAGTTGGGCAACTTCCTCCGCACCCGCCGCGCCCGCCTCCAGCCGGAGGACGTCGGCCTGGTCTCCTACGGCGCCCGGCGCCGCGTACCGGGCCTGCGCCGCGAGGAGCTGGCGCAACTGGCCGGGGTGAGCGTGGCGTACTACACCCGGCTCGAACAGGGCCAGAGCCACCACGCCTCGGACGGCGTCCTCGACGCGCTCGCCCGCGCCCTGCGGCTGTCCCCGGACGAACGCGCCCATCTGCGCGACCTCGCCCGCCCTGCCCGGGCCCGCCGCCGCCCGGCCGTACGGCCCGACAAGGCGCGCCCCGGCACGCTCCAGTTGCTCGCCGCGCTCGGCGACGTGCCGGCCGTGGCGCTCGGCCGGCGCTTCGAGGTGCTGGCGTGGAACCCCGCGGGGCACGCGCTGATCGCCGGGCACCTGGACTTCGACAGTCCCGGGCGGCCGCTGGACCGGCCCAACACCCAGCGGCTGCTGTTCCTGGACCCGCACACCCGCGAGCTGTATCCGGACCGCGAGGCGGAGACCCGGCGGGCGGTCGCCGCGCTGCGCATGGCGGCCGGGCAGCATCCGGACGACCAGCAGTTGGCCGGGCTGATCGGCGAGCTGTCCATGAAGAGCGCCGAGTTCAGCGCGCTCTGGACGCGGCACGCGGTCAGCAACTGCAGCTTCGGCGTGAAGAGTTTCCACCACCCGCTGGTGGGCGCCATGGAGCTGGACTTCGAGATGCTGCAGACGCCGGACGCCTCCGGGCAGGGCCTGCTGATGTTCACCGCGCGGGCCGGTTCGCCGTCCGAGGCGGCGCTGCGGCTACTCTCCGCCCAGCGCCTTCCAGAACCGCGGGTCCTCGAACCCGAGCGCCCATAGCCCGGTGTTCCGTACGCCGTACTTCCTCAGCACCGGCAGGTGCGCGGCGACCCCTCGGGCGTCCTGGTACCAGACGTGGTGCACGGCCCGGCCCGCCCTGTACGTGAAGTGGGGCGTGCCGGATTTCGCGTCGAACCGGTAGGCGGCGCCCTTGCGACGGCGCAGCGCCTCCGCCTCCTTCCAGGTCAGGTGCTTGGCGCGGGCCTTGACGCCCTGCGTCCAGTCCCAGCCGTAACCGGGGAAGGCCACTTCGAGCTTGTCGCGCGGCACGGTGCGGGTGGCGTACCGCAGGAATTCCTCGTACCAGGCGAGCGAGGACAGCGGGCCCGGGGAGCCCTCGGCCCAGTGCAGGTCGTAGCCCATGATCCGGACGCGGTCGGCGGCCTTGCCGAGGCGCGCGTAGTCGTACGCCTTGCCGGAGGTGCCGGTACGGGCCATGACGGTGATGACGCAGCTCTTGCCCTTGGCGTGCAGCCGGGCGCACAGCTCGTCGGCGAACAGCGCGTACCCGGTGCGTACGCGCTCGCGCATCCGGGCGCTGCCGGTGGTCGCCATCGTCTCGTAGTCGAGGTCGACGCCGTCGTACGCGCGGGAGGCCACCAACCGCAGCAGCGCGGCGATGTGCGCGCCGCGGCGGGTCCGGTCGTGCAGCAGCGCGGCCATCGCGGTGGCGTCCATGGACTCGTTGACGGTCGGCACGACCTTGATCCCGGCCTGGTGCAGGCCCGCGATGACCTGCTTGTCGCCCGCGCCGGGCTGGCTCTTGATGTGTGTGGTGGAGGTGGCCCGGTACCAGAAGGGGCTGACGGTGTGCAGTTGCGCGGCGTGCTGGAGGGCGTCGCGGTAGGCGGCTTTGGTGTCGTCCCAGTAGGGCAGCCAGGCGGACGCCGTACGGGCGGGCTGCGCGGCGGCGGGCGCCGGGGCGTCCGTACGGCCCTGGGCCGCGGCGCCGGGGGTCAGGACGGCAGCGACCCCGGCCGCCGTCAGCAGGAAGACGAGCCCGGGCCGCGCCCGGGGAGCCGATGCTTGATCCATGCGCCGAGCTTGTCCCGGGTACGGCGGGCCCGCCGCGCCGGTTGCGCCGAACGGCCGCGCCCCTCTCCCGTACTCCGCACGGTCAGCAGCGGGTGTCGCCGGACGCCTCGGCCGCCCGGCCGCCCGCTCCGAGCAGACCGGTCGCCGTGAGGTCGGTGCGGCCCGCCAGACGCAGGAAGGCGCGGCGGGAGCCCTCGGCCACGATCCCCGGCAGGACGGCGCGCACCGCCTGGCCCGCCCGCAGCCACGGCTGTGCGTAGACCGCGGCGGCGCGCCGTTCGATGCCCCGGACCATCCGGTCGGCCACCGGCCCGGCGTCGTAGGTCTTCGACGCGGGCCACGGCAGGTGGGCGCGCAGCTCCCGCATCACCGTACGGCGGTCGGAGGCGCGGACCATCTCGGTGTCCGCCCAACTGAGGTACGCGGTGCCCACCCCCACCCCGCGGTGGGCCAGCTCGGCGCGCAGGACCTGCGCGAACGTCTCCGCCCCGGACTTGGAGGCGCAGTACGCGGACAGCATCGGCGCCGGGCCGATGGCCGCGAGGGAGGCGACCTGGAGGAAGTAGCCTCGGGTGCGCAGGAGGGCGGGCAGGAAGGCCCGTGCGGTCACCGCGCTGCCGATCAGGTTGACCTCGACGACGCGGCGCCAGACGGCCGGGTCGGTGTCGAGGAAGGGGCCGCCCGCCACCACCCCGGCGTTGGCGACGACGACGGAGGGCGGGCCGAAGCGGCGCTCCACGAGGGCGGCGGCGCGGTCCATGGCGTCCTCGTCGGTGACGTCCACCGGCCAGTGCTCGGCGTGCCCCGGCAAGCCGGCCGCGACCCGCTCCAGCGCGTCCTCCTCCAGCCCGAGCAGGGCCACGTCGGCTCCCCGCCGTACGAGTGAACGCGCCATGTGCGCGCCCAGGCCGCGCGCGGCGCCGGTGACCACGGCGGTGCGTCCGCGCAGGGGAAGGTCGTGGCTCATGGTCGGGCCTCCACGGGCTGCGGGCGGTACCGGCAGGGGTGACGGTGCGGGACGGGACGGATCGGTGGGTCGGCGACGGGTACCCGGGAGCGGGCTTCTGCAACGTAACGCGGTGGCGGCGCCGCGGCCCGTGTGTGGCCCGGGGCCTCGCGGGCACACGGGTGAGGTCCCGCAGGCCGGAACGAGGGGACCCGCCTAGTCTGGGAGCCGGGGTCACGAGACAGGTTCCGGCGAGCGACGCGGGCGACCGGTTCCCCCGACGTTGGAGACCGCATGGCGGTAAGACATCAGCTCATCAAGAGGCACCCCGACGCGGTGTGGGCGGTGCTCGCCGACGGCAGGCGGTACCAGGACTGGGTGGTCGGGCCGTACCGGTCGCGGCCGTGCGAGGGTGACTGGCCGGAGCTGGGGTCCACGCTCTCCTACAGCGTGCACCTGGGGCCGTGGTCGCTCTCCGGCCGGACCATCGTGCGGCGCTGCGAAGCTCCCCGGGAACTGGAGCTGGAGGTCGAGAGCGGCGCGCTGGGCACCGCGCGGATCGCGATCGAGATCCGCCCCTGGGGCGACCACAGCCTGGTCATCATGGACGAACATCCCCTGCAAGGGCCCGGCGGGCTGGTGCACAACACCGTCCTGGACGCACTGTTCCAGCTCCGGCACCGCCGCATGCTGAGCCGGCTGGCCAAGGTCGTGGAGAGCTGCCCGCGACAGCCGAGCGAGGCGGTGTGACGCGCCCGGCGGGTCCGGCGGGAAGGAGGCCGGGATGCCCGACGCGGTGGTGATCGGCGCCGGTCCGAACGGGCTGGTGGCCGCGAATCTGCTGGCCGACGCGGGCTGGAGCGTGGAGGTCCTGGAGGCGCAGCCCGAAGCGGGCGGCGCGGTCCGCAGCGATCGGGGCGTCCACCCCGACTTCGTCAACGACCTGTGCAGCTCCTTCTATCCGCTGGCCGCCGCCTCCCCGGTGCTCGACGCGCTCCGCCTCGACGAGCACGGGCTGCGGTGGAGCCACGCGCCCAGTGTCCTCGCGCATCCGCTGGCCGACGGCCGGTGCGCGGTGCTGGAGCGGCGGCGGCCGGCCACCGCCGACGGGCTGGAGCGCTTCGCCGCCGGCGACGGCGCCGCCTGGCAGCGGCTGTGCGAGATCTGGGACCGGGTGGGGCCGGACATCCTGGGCGCGCTGTTCACGCCGTTCCCACCGGTACGGGCCACGGCCCGGCTCGCCGCCCGCCTGCACAGCGCGGGCGGTCTGCGGCTGGCCCGCACGCTGGTGCTGCCCGTACGGCGGCTGGGCGAGGAGGAGTTCGGCGGCGAGGGCGGCCGACTGCTGCTCGCGGGCAACGCGCTCCACGCCGACCTGGCGCCGGAGGCCGCGGGCAGCGGGGGCTTCGGGTGGCTGATGTCCATGCTCGGGCAGTCGTACGGCTTTCCCGTGCCGGTCGGCGGCGCGGGCGCGCTGACGGAGGCTCTGGTACGGCGGCTGGAGGCGCGCGGCGGTGTGCTGCGCTGCGGCGAGCGGGTGACCGAGGTCGTCGTACGGGCGGGCCGCGCCGTGGCGGTGCGCACCGCGGGCGGCGAGTCGGTGCCCGCGCGCCGGGCCGTACTGGCCGACGTGTCCGTACCGTCCCTCTACGGCGAGCTGATCGACAGCCGGCACCTGCCCACGCGGCTGACGGCGGACCTGCGCCGCTTCCAGTGGGACTTCGCGACGTTCAAGGTCGACTGGGCGCTGGACGGCGCGGTGCCGTGGACCTGCCGGGAAGCGGCGACCGCGGGCACCGTGCACCTGGCGGACGGCGTGGACGAGCTGACGCGGTTCGCCGCTCAGCTCGCGGCGGGCCGGGTCCCCGACCGGCCGTTCGCCCTGTTCGGGCAGATGACCACCGCCGACGCCACCCGGTCGCCGGCCGGGACCGAGTCGGCGTGGGCGTACACCCACGTACCGCACGACGTCCGTGGGGACGCCGGGGACGCCGGGATCACCGGCTCCTGGAGCCGCGGCGAGCAGGAGGCCATGGCGGACCGCGTGGAGGAGCAGGTGGAGCGGTACGCGCCGGGCTTCCGCGCCCGTATCCGGGCCCGCCGCATCCTGGCGCCGCCCACCTTGCAGGCTCTGGACGCCAATCTGCACGGAGGCGCCATCAACGGGGGCACGACCGCCATGCACCAGCAGCTCGTCTTCCGCCCGGTGCCGGGTACCGGGCGGCCGGAGACCCCGGTCAAGGGCCTCTTCCTGGCGTCGGCCGGGGCGCATCCGGGTGGTGGTGTGCACGGCGCGCCCGGCGCCAACGCGGCGCGCGCTGCCCTGCGCAAGCGGTCGCCGAGCAGCGCGCTCACCCGTCTCCAGCGGTCGCTGACCGGCCGTAACCGGCTCGGTGACCGTCCGGACGACCCGGCGGAGTGACCCGCCAAGCCCGCCGGACAGGGGCCGGACGGCGGGTCGCCCAGCCGGGTCCGTCAGCCGGCGGGCTGCGCCGCCCACGCGTGCGCGCGTGCGGCGTCGTCCGCCGCGCCACGCGTCTGGGCGTGAGTGGCCGGAACCAGTCCCCACCACCAGGAGATGACGGGGATGTCCAGCGGCGCGCGGCTGTCGTCGGTGGGCGTGGAGCGCAGCGTCGAAGGCAGCCGGGCCGGGTCGTCCGGGGTGGTGTAGCGCAGGGAGGTGATGCCCCAGTCCTGGGAGCCGCGGATGAACGTACCCAGGTTGTGCAGGTACTGGCGCAGTTGCGGGCTGGCCTGCGGCCGCAGGTGCGCGGTCAGGCGCATGAACAGCGTCATCACGCGGTCCCGCTGGGCTATCGCCGTGGTCAGGGCCTCTTCCTGGGATATGCCGTACTCGTTCTGGAGGACGCGCAGCACGTTGAGGTAGTAGCCGGACCCCCGGCTCTCCTTGTGGTGGGAGAAGATGTCGTTGTCCCAGGTGATGATGAAGGAGGCCATCTCGGCCGCGGCGCGCACGGACTTGTGGTCGCGCTCGTGCGGCTGGAGTTCGTAGCCGTGCCCCATCTCCAGCATGGGCAGGACGACCGAGGTCGCCCCGTCGTACAGGCGCATGAGGGTGTAGTCGGGCAGGCTCGGCACGGCGCCCGAGCGCCGGTAGGACGCCTCCCACACCACGGAGAAGAAGTATTCGCGCAGGGCGTCGATCCAGCGCGCGGCCTGGCCGTCCGTGCCGTGGCGGGCGATGCGGTGCCGCAGGTCGCGCAGGCCCTCGGCGAGGCTGTCGCCCGGCAGGACGGGGGCCTCGGGGTTCTGCGCGACGCGCAGCAGGCGGTGCAGTACGCCGGTGAGCGCGCCCGGATCGTGGCCGAGATCGCTCTCCTCGCAGTACCCGTCGTCGACGCCGAAGAGCCACAGGACGAAGTCGGCGAGGAGGGAGACGACCTCCTCACGGCCGTCGGGCAGGATGCGGGCCGAGAAGCCGCCGATCCCATGGGTGACCAGCCGTCCGCGCAGTTCGTCCGAGCCTATGGAGAAACGATTCGCCCAGGCGGTCGTCCGGGCCTCGATCTCCACGTGCCGGGGGTGGACGGCGGGCGGGATGGGCGAGTAGGTCGGCGGAACGGTCAGCTCGGGTCCCACGCCTGACCACCTCTCAGCAGCGTCATGGCACATTCGGCCGGATTTGGAAACAGACATGTCGGTCTTTGATTGATCAACTATGGCGCATAGTACGCATCCAGTGCCCCTGATCCAATAGCGTCTTCGTGTCTATGACAAATTTCGGAGGGGGATCGTCCGTTTTCTTCGGCGACGTCCGGCCACCCGGACGCCGCCCGCCGGCGGCAGCCGCGGTGCTCGTACCGATGACGGCCTGCCCCTACGCCCCCTGACGGGCCGTCGGGCGGGCTTCTGCTGTCAGGCGGCCTTCGGCAGAAAAGCACGCAGATGCGCGAGCAGCGCTTCCGGGGCCTCCTCCGCGATGAAGTGCCCGCACTCGGCGATCTCCGCGCCGGTCACCAGCTCCGGCTGCGCGGTATGGTCCCGCCAGATGTCCAGCGTCGGCAGCCGCGCGGGCAGGCCGGCCGCTCCCCACAGGGCCAGGACCGGGACGGTCAGCAGCCGCCCCTCGGCGAAGTCCGCGTCGTCCAGGGCCACGTCCGTCTCCATGGCCCGGTAGTCGTCGAAGCCCGCGCGCAACGCGCCGGGGCGGGAGAACGCCGCCACGTACGCGTCCACGGCCTCGTCGGTCAGCGCGTGCCGGTTGTAGGTCCAGCGCTCGAAGAAGTACTCCAGGTAGCCCCGGACGTCCGCACCGGCCAGCCGCTCGGGCAGGTCGGGCTGGAGGTGGAAGAACCAGTGCCAGTACCCGGCGGCGATCGTGGCGTCCGTGCGGCGCGCCATCTCCCGCGTCGGCACGATGTCCAGCAGCGCGACCCGTTCCACCTGTTCGGGCCGGTCCAGTGCCCAGCGGTGGGCCACCCGGGCGCCCCGGTCGTGCCCGACGACGGCGGCCCGTTCATACCCCAGCGACTCGACGAGACCCGCCATGTCGGCGGCCATCCGCCGCTTGTCGTAGCCGGTCGTGGGCTTGTCGCTGCGACCATAACCGCGCAGGTCGGGCGCCACGACGGTGTAGTCCCGCGCCAGTTCGCCGAGGACCGGCTGCCAGCACCGGGAGGTCTGCGGCCAGCCGTGCAGCAGCACCACCAGCGGGCCGGAGCCCGCCCGGGTGTAGTGCAGCCGCAGACCGTCCACCTGGGCCACGCCTGTGGTCGTACCGTCCACCGTCCGTTCCCTTCCAGACCGTTCGAACCGTCGCCGGGCACGGCCGCCGCACATCGGCCAGGCGCGGATGCCCCAGCACCAGCCGGCGCGGCTCACCCTCTCAGGGGGTTACCGCCATCGCAAGCATGTCGGGCGGGGCGTGGACCGGAGCGCGGGCGGCCCGGCGGTTCCGGTTCGAGGGGGGCGAAGTGAAGGCTTCGAAGAAGTGAAGGGTGCGGCGCGGAGGTCACGTACGCCCCTCGCGTTCCTGCGCGTCCTTCAGGTCGGCGGAGGGCACGGCCCAGCGGGCCCGTACGACCGGGTACCCGGCCTGCTCGCAGGCGTCGCAGACCAACTCGTCGTCGTCCACGACATGGCGTACGTCGCGGCCTTCCGCCAGGCGGCTCAGGAGTTCCAGCTTGGTGTACCGGGCGGGGCGCCGGTCCTGGTCCGGGCGCATGTACAGCCGCCCTTCGGGCAGGCCGTGCTGTCCGAGCCAGGCCAGGGTGTCCCGGCGGCAGCGCTCGGGGCGGCCCGTCAGGTAGACGACCTCGCACTCCTCGGCGCTCTGCCGGGCCAGTTCCACGCCCTTCGCGAGCGGCGGGTCGTCCGGGGCCGCGGCGAAGAAGCCCTTCCAGTCGCGCGGCCGGCGCTCCAGGAAGTGCTGGCGGTGTCCGGTGTCGGCGAGCGTGCCGTCCAGGTCGAAGACCGCCAGGGGCCGCGCGGCCTTGCCGCGGCCGCCGCTCTTCGTTTCCGTCATCGCGTTCCCTCGTCCCGTACGGCGGTCGAAGGCAGCGTACGTGAGCCGCGATCAACGCGCCGGAGGACCACCAGCTCGTGGCGCGCTCACCGGCCGGCCTCAGCAGGCCCCGTGCAGCGCCCCCTCGACGAGGTCGCGCAGTTGGGAGCGGGCGGTGATGCCCAGCTTGGGGAAGCTGCGGTAGAGGTGCGAGCCGACGGTGCGCGGGGAGAGGAAGAGCTTCTCGCCGATTTCGCGGTTGGTCAGTCCGCGGGCCGCGAGTCCGACGATCTGTTGTTGTTGGGGGGACAGTTCGGCGAGCGCGTCAGGGGCCGGTGCGGTGACGGCGAGACCGGCGGCGCGCGATTCGGTCCGGGCGCGGTCGATCCACGGGCGGGCTCCCAGGCGCCGGAACGTCTCCAGTGCCTCGGCGAGCAGTGGCCGCGCCTCGGCGATACGGCGTTGGCGCCGCAGCCATTCGGCAAGGTCCAGCAGAGCCTGGGCGCGTTCGAAGGGCCAGTGGGCGAGCACCGGTTCCGCCAGGGCCGCCCGGAAGTACGGCTCGGCGTCCTCGGGCGCCGCCAGCAGAGCACGGGCGCGGCTGAGCAGCGCGCGCAGCCGGGGTGAGGCGTGCTCCCCCAGTGTGCGCGCACAGCGCTCGACGACCGCATGGGCCTCCTCGCGCCGTCCGCTGCGCATGGCAGCCGCGGCCAGGTCCGGGAGGGCCGGGCAGGACGCGTGGTAGTGGAGCGGCGCGCCGTCCGCCGTGAAGGCCGCGCGGAGTTGGTCGTACGCGGTGTCGTACGCGCCTTCCGCGGCTGCCGCCGCGCCGAGCGCGCGACGGGCGTAGACGGTGACGGAGCGGCTCTCCAGCGGGTCGATCAGGGCGAGCGCGTCGGCGGCGCGGGCGCGGGCCGCCGATGCGTCGCCCTGGTGGGCCAGTACGACGGCGTCCACCGTCGCCGCGCACGCCACGGCGTGGTCGAGGCCCGCCGTGGCTCCGACCGCCGCCATCCGTGCGCAGACTTCGCGGGCCTGCCCCCACCTGCCCAGTTCCACGTACGTCCAGGCGGCGGCGCCACCCAGGCCCTCCGGCAGCGGCTCGTGCGACTCCCAGCGGTCGAAGGCCGCGTCGAAGGCGCGCGCGGCCTGCGGCGTCTCGTCCAGGACCCATGCCATGACCGCGAGGGCGGTGAGTCTGCCCGGCCGGTGTTCCGCCTCGGCCATCGAGGCGGTGAGGGCACGGAGGAGCTGCGGCCGCCCGTCGTCCGGGGCCGACACGGCCCGTACCCAGGCGCGCAGCCAGTCGTGTGACGCGGGCGCGTGCTCGGGGACACGCCGCAGGATGTCCTCGATGCGGCGGCGCTGGTGTTCCTCTCCCGAGTAGAAGCGGACCACCGCGGCCCCCGTCAGCAGGTCCAACGCGACGGCGGGCTGCGCGACCGCCAGTTCCTCGGCAGCTCCGGCCAGGCGGGAGAAGACCACACTGTGGCGTGCGGTCAGCGTCGCCAGCCGGCCGGCGTGGGACGCGGCCGTGGCCAGCAGCGCCGGATCGTCGGTACGGGCGCGAGCCGCTGCGGCCAGCTCCTCGACCCAGGCGAGGTCCCCGGTGAACACGGCCGCGCCGGCCGCTTCGACCAGCAGCCGGGCGGCGTCCGCGCGCCGCGGGGCCAGCTCCGCGGCACGTTGCAGCGCTTTGGCCGCCGCCGCGTGGCCGCCCCGGCGCCGGGCCCGGTCGGCGGTCCGCTCCAGCTCGGCCGACACGGCCGCGTCCGGGCGTACGGAGGCGGCGGCGAGGTGCCAGGCGCGGCGGTCCGGTGCGTCCGGCAGCATCCCGGCGAGCACGCGGTGGGCGTCGCGCCGCGCGTCGAAAGGCGCGGCGTGGTAGACGGCGGACCGGACCAGCGGATGGCGGAAGCGGGTGTCCCGGCCGGTACGGCGGACGAGCCCGGCCTGCTCGGCGGGCAGCCAGGCGTCGTCCTCGACGTGCGGCAGGCCGGCCGGTACGGCGGCGTGGTCGGCGGTGTCCATGGCGGCCAGGAGCAGCAGCGCCCGCGTCGTACGGGCCGGGAGGCCGGGCAGGCGGGCGGCGAAGAGCCGTTCCAGGCGGTCGGTGAGCGGGAGCGGACCGGCGGCCGGCGGCTCCCCGGCCGCGAGGCCGCTCTCCGAGTCGGCGGCGGCCCTCGTCAGTTCGGTCAGCGCCAAGGGGTTGCCACTGGCCTGGTCGAGGATGCGGGCCCTGGTCCGGCCGGTGGGACGCCGCGGCTGAAGATCCAGCAGGCGGTGTGCCGCCGCGTCGTCGAGCGGGCCGAGAGTGAGCACCGGCACCTGGCGGTCGAAGCCCGGCAGGCGGTCGTCGGTACGGGCGCCGACCAGCACCGTGACCGGTTCCTCCGCCAGCCGTCGGGCGGCGAACGCCAGGGCGTCTAGAGAAGCGCGGTCGCACCACTGGGCGTCGTCCAGTACGGCGAGTACGGGGCCCCGCTCGCCCAGGGCCGACAGCAGGCCCAGGACGGCGAGGCCGGTCAGCAGGGGGTCGGGAGACGCTCCGGCCTGCCCGGTACCGAGCGCGTCGTGGAGCGCCGCGCGCTGCCCCGGCGGCAGCGCGTCCGCCTCGGCCCGTACCGGCCGCAGCAACTGGTGCAGTGCCGAGAAGGCGAGGTCCGCCTCCGACTCGCTCCCGCAGGCGCGCAGGACGCGGGTGCCCCGGGCCGCCGCCCGGTGTGCCGCGGAGTCCAGCAGCGCGCTCTTGCCCGTGCCCGCGTCGCCGGTGAGTACCAGTACCGGGCCGGCGTCGGCCGCCGGGTCCGCCGTACGGGAGTCCACCGTACGGAAGAGGCGGGCGCGTTCCGCGTCCCGGCCGACGAGACGGTCCTCCGGGGCCGGGCCCGTGACCGTGCCGGGGGCCGCTCGGTGCTCGTCCACGCCGTCTCCAGGAATGCGGGCTCCCGGACCGGAGCCGTCGTGCCTCGTCGCCCCAGGCTACAAGCGGCGGAACCGGCACCCGTGGGCGTGCGCGGGTGCCGGCACGGGTGCAGTCATCTGACGGATACCCCGCGCGCCCGGCCCGCTCGTACGGTTCCGGAAAACCCACGCATTCGCGAAGGCACCGCATGAAAACCCGCACGGAAACCCGCAGCGACACACGCACCGACACTCGCGGTGACGCACACACGGAAACCATCGAACTCGGAAACGTCACCATCACCCGCGTCCGGGAATACTTCGGCCCGGTCCACATGACGCCGGACACCTTCTTCCCCGACGTCCCGGAAGAGACGTGGGAGGAGAACTCCTCCTGGATGTCCCCGGATTTCCTGGACCCCGACACCCGCATCGTCAATTCCGCGATCCAGACCTGGCTGCTGCGCAGCGAAGGCAGGACGATCCTGGTCGACACCGGCGTGGGCAATCACAAGGAGCGCCCGTACTCCCCGGTCTGGAGCCACCTCGACACCGGCTTCCTGGCCGCTCTGGCGCAGGCAGGTGCGGCGCCCGAGGACGTCGACATCGTCATCAACACGCATCTGCATGTCGACCACGTCGGCTGGAACACGTACCTGGACGGCAGGAACTGGATTCCCACTTTCCCGAACGCCACGTATCTGATGCCGAAGGACGACTTCGACTTCTGGAATCCCGCCAACGCCCACCAGCCGGTACTCGGCCGCGGCAATCAGAACGTCTTCGAGGACAGTGTGGCTCCGGTGCACGAGGCCGGACTGACCCGATTGTGGGAGAACAGCCACCGTATCGACGCGAATCTGCGTCTGGACGCGGCTCCCGGGCACACCCCCGGCTCCTCCGTACTGACCCTCGCGTCCGGCACGGACCGCGCGGTGTTCGTCGGCGACCTGCTGCACAGTCCCGCGCAGATCCTCGCGCCGGACGCCAACAGTTGCTTCTGCGAGGACCCCGCGGGCGCCCGCGCCACCCGGCGCAAGGTGCTGGGACAGGCGGCCGACACCAACACACTCGTCATCCCCGCGCACCTGGGCGGACACGGTGCCGCGGAGGTGGTGCGCGACGGAAGCGCGTTCGCCATCAAGGGATGGGCTCCGTTCACGCCGTACACCGAGCAGGACTGAGCGCCAGGAGGGACCGGAGAAATCACCCGGACCACATACACCGAAGCGACCGAAGGCACCTGAGAGACATGTCTCTGCACCACCCCCACCACCACCCGGCCCCCGTCGTGACCACCGCCCAGGGAGCGGTCCGCGGCCTGCGCCAGGACGGCAGCGCCGTCTTCATGAACATTCCCTACGCCGCCCCTCCGGTGGGCCCCGGCCGGTTCGCGCCGCCGCGCCCGCACGCCCCCTGGGACGGCGTACGGGACGCCACCATGCCGGGCCCCAACGCGCCGCAGTCCGCGCGTGACCTGGGCAACCTGGACATGACGCCCTACTTCGGCGCCGGCTGGAGCCGCGGGGAGGATTACCTCACCGTCACCGTCCGGACGCCGCAGGACGCGGACGGCGGCCTGCCCGTCATGGTGTTCGTCCACGGCGGCGGGTTCGTCGCCGGATCGACGCGGTCCGCCTTGTACGACGGCGCCGGCTTCGCCCGCGACGGCGTCGTCCTCGTCACCCTGAACTACCGGCTCGGCATCGCGGGCTTCCTGGACCTCCCCGGGGCCCCCGCCAACCGCGGCCTCCTCGACGTCGTCGCCGCGCTGCGCTGGGTACGCGAGAACATCGCCGCCTTCGGTGGCGACCCCGACCGGGTCACCCTCTTCGGCCAGTCCGCCGGGGCCACCATCGTCGGGGGCGTGCTCGCCGCCCCGGAGGCCGCGGGCCTCGTCCGCCGGGCGATCGTCCAGAGCGGCAGCGGGCTGGGGGCCTTCAGCACCGAGCAGGCCGCCCGCGTCACCCGGGCGGCCGCCGCGGACCTGGGCGTCCAGCCGCACGCCGACGCCTTCGCGGACCTCGACGACGCCCGGCTGGTCGAGACCGCGGCCCGGCTGGCGGACATCCGCCTGCGGACCGCCACCCACCGCGACCCGCTGCTCGGCCTCAGCCCGTTCAGCCTGGTCCTGGACACCCAGCCGGCCGCGGCGGTCGCCGCGGGGGCCGCTTCCGACGTGGACCTGCTCATCGGAACCAACGCCGAGGAGGGGAACCTCTACCTGGCTCCGGTCGGCCGGTACACCACCTCGACCGGAACAGACGTCGACGCGGTGGCAGCCGATGCGCACCCGGACCCGGCGCGGCTCGTCCGGACGTACCGGACGACGCGTCCCGGGGCGTCCGCCGGGGCGCTGCGGTCCGCCGTCATGGGCGACGCGCTGTTCGGCGCGGGCACCTGGGCCCTGGCCTCCGCGCACGCCGCCCACCAGGAGTCCGCCACCTTCGGGTACGAGTTCGCGTGGCGCTCCCGGGCGCTGGACGGAACGCTGGGCGCCGCCCACGCCGTGGAGCTCCCCTTCGTCTTCGACCGTACGGACCTGCCCGGACTGCGCGGGCCCGGTGGCCTGCTCGGCCCCGGCGCGCCGCCCGCGGACCTCGCCGCCCGGATGCACCGGAGCTGGGTCCGGTTCGCCGCGACCGGCAGCCCCGGCTGGGACCCGTACGACACCGGGCGCCGGACCACGATGCGCATCGACGCCGAGTGGACCCTGACCGACGATCCGCGCGCCCCGGAGCGACGGGTCTGGGCGGCCTGACGCAGCGCCCGGCACCCGGCGTACCTCACCGTCCGTACCTCGGCGCCCCGCACCTCTCCTCTTCCCCAAATTCGCACAAAGAAACGAACCCTCCCCATCGGGCGTCACCGCCGGAAAACCCCAGGCAGGCGCGGGTGCACCGGCCCCGGAACCACACCGTTCCGGGCCGGAGCCCTCGCGCACCGGCACCGCCGCGACGAGAATGTGCCCTTGAGTGCACCGCCCGCACCCGCTTAGGTGGAGGGCGGCAATTCCGCCGTCGGACGGCAGCCGTCGTCCCGATCCGAGGGAGTTGGAGCCCATGCCCGCACGGCCGGCGGTCACGGAGGCGGAGCTCGAGGCCCACCTGCGTGGCATCTGCTTCAAGACCGGACCACCCCGCCGCCTGGGTGTCGAGATCGAGTGGCTGGTCCACGACGCCCACAACCCCCGATGTCCCGTCGACCCCGTACGACACCGCGAAGCGGCCACCGCACTGCGTGCCCTCCCCCTGCGGTCGGCCCTCACCTTCGAACCCGGCGGACAGCTTGAGCTCAGCTCGCTGCCCGCCACGTCCCTCACCGCGTGCATCGAAGCCGTCTCGGCCGACCTGGCCCTGGTCCGCCCCGCGATGCGGGAGCTGGGCCTCGGTATGGCGGGCCACGGCCACAATCCCTGGCACCCCCCGCGGCGGGTGCTCACCGAACCCCGCTACAACGCCATGGAGGCGTACTTCGACCGCTGGGGCGACGCGGGCAGATCCATGATGTGCGGCACCGCGTCCGTACAGGTCTGCCTGGACGCCGGCCACGAGGAGCCAGGCCCGCTCGGGCTCGGCCGCCGCTGGCGGCTGGCCCACCTGCTGGGCGCGGTCCTGCTCGCCGCCTTCGCCAACTCGCCCGTCAGCGAGGGCTGCCCGACCGGCTACCGCTCCACCCGCCAGGTGGTGTGGTCCCAGATGGACCCGGCCCGCACCCTCGCCCCGTCCGACGGCCCCGACCCGCGTGCCGCCTGGGCCGGTTACGTCCTGGACGCGCCCGTGATGTGCGTCCGCAGCGACGACGGCCCGTGGGACGCGCCCGAGGGGCTGACGTTCCGCGACTGGGTCCGTACGGGCGCGCCGCGCCCGCCGACCCAGGAGGACCTCGACTACCACGTCACCACGCTCTTCCCGCCCGTACGGCCGCGCGGGCACCTGGAGCTGCGCATGATCGACGCGCAGCCGGGGGACGGCGGCTGGATCGTGCCGCTGGCCGTCACGGCCGCGCTGTTCGACGACCCGGAGGCCGCCGAGAGCGCGTACCGCGTGGTCAAACCCCTCGCCGAGACGGCCGGCTCCCGTCCGGCACCGCGCAACCCGCTGTGGCGGCACGCCACCCGGGGCGCACTGACCGACCCCGAGCTGCGGGCCGCCGCGCTGGCCTGCTTCACCATCGCGCAGGAGGCACTGCCCCGGCTGGGCGCCCCGGCCGAGGTGCGCGAAGCGGTCGCCGGCTTCACCGAACGCTACGTGGCACGGGGCCGCTGCCCGGCGGACGACCTGCTGGACGGGGCGTACGGGGACGAGGTGTACGCGCACGGGGCGTGCGCGGGCGAGCCCGTACCGGCCGCGGCCCCGCCCGGACCGGCGGAAGCGGCGGAACCGGCGGGCACCGCACCGGCACCGCCGGAACCGGTCCCCCGGCCGCCGGCCGCGCCACCCGTCGGTACGGCGGACGCCCCGCACGAGGACGAGCTCACCCTGGGGAAGGACAGTCTGTGATCCACGACGACCCCGAGTCGTTCCGGGAACGCGCGGCGCGCGCCCTGCTCGCCGCGCGTGACCGCACCCGCGCGCTGACCACCTGCGTGGACGACCACGACCTCACCGCCCAGCACTCCCCGCTGATGTCGCCCCTGGTCTGGGACCTGGCGCACATCGGCAACCAGGAGGAGCAGTGGCTGCTGCGCGCGGTCGGCAAGCGGGACGCGCTGCGCCCGGACATCGATTCCGTGTACGACGCCTTCGAGCACCCGAGGGCCGAACGCCCGTCCCTGCCCCTGCTGCCGCCCGCCGAGGCACACGGCTACGTGGCGGACGTCCGCAGCCGGGTCCTGGACGTGCTGGAGAGCAGCCCGCTGCGCGGCGCACCGCTGCTCGACTCCGGCTTCGCCTTCGGCATGATCGCGCAGCACGAGCAGCAGCACGACGAGACCATGCTCATCACCCACCAACTGCGGCGCGGCCCCGTCGCGCTGACGGCCCCCGAGCCCCCGCGGACCACCGACGGCCCGCTCCCCGCCGAAGTGCTGGTGCCCGCAGGGCCGTTCACTATGGGCACCTCCACAGAACCGTGGGCCCTGGACAACGAACGCCCCGCCCACCGCCGTCTCCTGCCGTCCTTCCTGATCGACACGACACCGGTGAGCAACGGCGCCTACCTCGACTTCATCGAGGACGGCGGCTACAGCGAACCGCGCTGGTGGACCGCCGAGGGCTGGGACCACATGCGCGAACACCGCCTGCACGCCCCGCTGTTCTGGCGCCAGGAAGGCGGCCAGTGGCTGCGGCGGCGCTTCGGCGTCACCGAGCCGGTACCGCCGGACGAACCGGTTCTGCACGTGAGCTGGTACGAGGCCGACGCGTACGCACGGTGGGCGGGCCGGCGGCTGCCCACCGAGGAGGAGTGGGAGAAGGCCGCCCGGCACGACCCGGTCAGTGGCCGCTCCCGCCGCTACCCGTGGGGCGACGAGGACCCCGGCCCCACCCACGCCAACCTGGGCCAACGGCACCTGCGCCCCGCCCCCGTCGGCAGCTACCCGGAAGGCGCATCCCCCCTCGGCGTACGCCAGCTCATCGGCGACGTCTGGGAATGGACCGCGAGCGACTTCCTCCCCTACCCCGGCTTCGCCGCCTTCCCCTACCGCGAGTACTCGGAGGTGTTCTTCGGCGGCCCGTACAAGGTGCTGCGCGGCGGCTCCTTCGCCGTCGACCCGGTGGCCTGCCGGGGCACCTTCCGCAACTGGGACCTCCCGGTACGGCGCCAGATCTTCGCCGGCTTCCGCACCGCCCGCGACGCCGACCCGGAGGAGGCATGAGGGCCCCGGCTTCGCCGGGGTACCTCCCCGCCCTCGCCCCCGTACCCATCCCCTTCTCCACCCCCAGGAGTCGATCCTGATGTGCCGCCACATCGCCTACCTGGGGCCGGAGGTTCCCCTGGGCTCCCTGATCACCGCGCCCTCCCACGGCCTGTACCGCCAGTCGTGGCAGCCACGCCACCAGATCCACGGCACCGTCAACGCGGACGGCTTCGGCGTCGGCTGGTACGCGCCCGGCGACCCGGTGCCCGCCCGGTACCGCAAAGGCGGGCCCATCTGGGCCGACACCGGGGTCCTCGACCTGCTCCGGGTGGTGCGCACCACCGCACTGCTCGCCGCCGTCCGGGACGCCACCTTCGCCGGCGCGGACGCCGAGGCGGCCACCGCGCCGTTCGCCGACGGACCGTGGCTTTTCAGCCACAACGGAGCCGTACCGGGCTGGCCCGGCTCCCTGGCCGACCTGGCCGCCGAACTCCCCCCGACCCGCCTCCTCTCCCTCCCGGCCCGCTGCGACTCGGCCTTCCTCTGGGCACTGGTGCACCACCGCCTCAGCGCCGGCATGGACCCCGCCGAGGCACTGGCCGACACCGTCACGGCGGTGTCCGCCGCCGCGCCCGGCGCCCGGCTGAACCTGCTCCTCACCGACGGCGCCACCATCGCCGCGACCACCTGGGGCGACTCCCTCTTCTACCGCGCCGAGCCCGGACGCAGCACCACCGTCGCCTCCGAACCGTACGACGCCTCCCCCCACTGGACCGAGGTCCCCGCGTACACCCTGCTCGCGGCCACGCCCACCGACGTCCTCCTCACCCCGCTCAAGGAGCCCGCCGCGTGAGTCCTCTCACCGTCACCCGCACCCTGCCCGCCGACGCCACCACCGCCGCGCTCCGCGCCGACGTCGCCCACGGCCTGACCCGCACCCCCAAACAGCTCCCGCCCAAATGGTTCTACGACGCCCGGGGCAGCGAACTCTTCGACGAGATCACCACCCTGCCGGACTACTACCCCACCCGCGCCGAACGCGAAATCCTGCTCACCCGATCCCCCGAGATCGCCGCCGCCACCGGCGCCCGCACCCTCGTCGAACTCGGCTCCGGCTCCTCCGACAAGACCCGCCACCTCATCGCGGCCCTGACCGGCCTGCACACCTACGTCCCGGTCGACGTCAGCGAATCCGCCCTGACCGCCGCCGCCGAAACCCTCCTCGACCTCCACCCCTCCCTCACCGTCCACGCCCTGGTAGCCGACTTCCAACAGGGCTTCGCCCTCCC
Organism: Streptomyces chrestomyceticus JCM 4735; assembly: GCF_003865135.1. NCBI lineage: Bacteria > Bacillati > Actinomycetota > Actinomycetes > Kitasatosporales > Streptomycetaceae > Streptomyces > Streptomyces chrestomyceticus. The sequence continues at coordinate 1,216,714 of NZ_BHZC01000001.1, forward strand.
CGGCACCCCCGGCCCCCGCCTCCTCGCCTTCCTGGGCGGCACCATCGGCAACCTCCTCCCCGAAGAACGCACCACCTTCCTCCGCGCCACCCACACCCTCCTCTCCCCCGGCGACGCCCTCCTCCTGGGCACCGACCTGGTAAAGCCCGAACCCACCCTCATCGCCGCCTACGACGACTCCCGGGGCGTCACCGCAGAGTTCAACAAGAACGTCCTCCACGTCATCAACCGAGAACTGGAAGCCGACTTCGACCCGGCCGACTTCCAGCACGTGGCGCTGTGGAACGCGGAGCGCGAGTGGATCGAGATGCGTCTGCGAGCGAAGAAGGAGCTGACGGTGAAGGTCCCGGCACTGGACCTGGCCGTTCCCTTCGCAGAGGGCGAGGAAATCAGGACAGAAATCTCGGCGAAGTTCCGGGAGGAAGGCGTCCGGGACGAACTGAAGGCCGCCGGGTTCGAGATGAGCCGGTGGTGGACGGATGCGGCGGGGCGGTTCGCCCTCTCCTTGGCTGTGCGGAGGTAATCGGCGTACGCATCGAGCCAGGGGCCGAGCGCTCGAAGATGTCCCGTACCCGCCCCTGGCCTGTGAGCGGTGGACGCGCCAGGGGCGTCCCTGGTGCGTCCACCGCGCCACTCCCGAGTGTCAGTGCGGACGGGCGGGATATACCACGGTCAGGTCGGCGTCGGAAGGCCCGTCGCCGCCGCCACGACGGCCGCTTCGACCGTGTCGGCCTGCGCCGCGAAGAGCTCCGTCTGTTCGGCGAAGACCGGTACGGACGCCGACTCCCGGTACCACCGGATGAATCCTTCAGCCATGGCCGGTGGCTCGGCAGCGTGAAGAGGTGCGCATTCTCGTCTCCGGATGACTTCTTGGCCTGCTTGATGGCCGGTTCAGATCTTCTCACGCCCCCAACTCCGCCCCCTCCAGAAAGCCGACCACCAGTCGGCCAGCCACCCCACGGAACTCTTCGAAGTAGGCATGCCGCGCACCAGGCAGCAGGGTCATGCGCGCGTCCGGTATGCGGCCGGCGAGCAAGGGGGCGTTGGGGGTGGGGTTGAGGAGGTCGTCGGTGCCGTGGAGGATCAGGGTGCTGGCTCGGATGGCGGGCAGGTCGTCCCACGCGTTGTGCGTGCGGCTGGCGGTCAGATGGTGGCGGCGGGCGTGGGCGGGCATGGTGGGGTCGCCCATCGTCTGGTGAGGGCCCGGGTGGGTGGCCAGCCAGGTGGGTGTGTACATCAGGGCGGCCAGCGCGTGTTGGGCGGCGGCCGGGTCCGTGGTGGCCAGGGAGCGGCGTACGTCGTTGCTCCGTTCGATGCTGTGCGGGCCGCCGGGGGACGTGCAGCCCAGGATCAGGGAGCGGACCCGTTCGGGGTGGTGGGCGGCCAGTTTCTGGGCCACCCGGCCGCCCATGGAGGTGCCGTAGACATCGGCGCGGTCGATGTCCAGGGCGTCGAGGAGCGTGACGACGTCCCGGGCGAACAGCTCGGTGCTGTGCGGCGCATCGGGCGCGTCGCTGTCGCCGGTGCCCCGGTAGTCGAGGGTCAGGGTGCTCCGGACGGCGTGGAAGTCCTCCCGTACGCCGTCCCACCAGTGGTGGCTGTTGGCCTGGCCGGCGAGCAGGACGAGTACGGGTCCCGTGCCGCGGAGCTGGAAGGCGATACGGGTTCCGTCGGGGGTCGTGACGAGCGGCACGGCGGGCCTCCGCACAGGTCGGGACAGGTCAGGGGAGAGACGCGGCTCAGCGGTCCGCCACCAGCAGCGTCTGCAGGACGCGGCCGCAGTCGCCCGCCGTGTCGGCGAGCTGGCCGAGCGCCAGTCCGGAGCCGGCGGGGCTGGCGGCTGTCGACGAGCGGAGGCAGAGCCATTCACCGACCGGCTCCCGGTGCAGCGCAAGGGTGACGTCGGTGTTGATGACGAACTGGCGGACGTGGTCGAGCTGGAAGGCGACCGCCCAGTTGCTGTCCGCCAGGGTGAGCGCGCGCGTCAGCGGTGTGTCCGGCTCCCCCGCCACCAGGGGGATGCGCTGGCGCGCCCAGACCGTGCCCGGCCCGGGGGTGTCGAAGCCCTTTCCGGGCTCGAAGCGCCATTCCATGGCGGCGATGTAGCCATACGACTGTGTTCCGGCCATGGTGTGCGGTGTCTGCGGGCCGGGCAGGGGCGGTGGTTCGGCCTCCGGGCGCAGGCGTGGGGTGTCGGCCGGGCCGGCGGCCGTGCGCCAGGCCCGTGCCAGCATCACCGTCTCGCCGTTCGCGGTCAGTTCGCCCTCGACCAGTTCCGTACGTCCGCCGGAACGGACGGTGCGCACCTGGACGCGCAGTTCCGCGACGGGTACGGGGCGCGGCAGGTCGACGGTGACGCGGGCTACACGGAATCCCGCACGGGCCTCGTGCTCCTCCATCGCCCGGCCCAGCAGGGCCGAGGGCGGGCCGGCGTGCTGGGACTTCACGCTCCACGGGCCCGCGGTGGCGGGACTGCTTTCGTAGCGGCCGCCACCGAGGCTCCGGTAGAACGCCTGGTCCGCCGCTTCCGGCCCGTCCGGCCCATTCGGCCAAAGATCAGTCATGGGGACTGCCTACTGCACGGCTGCCGGTCCGGGCAATGTCCGTTCAGGAGTTGTGCGGGTACGTGGCCGTGGCGCCCGGCGTCCGGCTACCGGATCCCGCCCTCAGCCGACGTATTCGACCTTCACCGGCGCGGTGTTGTTCTCCTGGTTGGGGTCGATCGCCGGGTCCGAGTCGGCGGAGACGCTGCCCTGCGCGCCCGGGACGCGCTTGTCGATGCGGGCCCGCAGGTAGGTGTTGCGGTCGAGGATTCCGTAGCAGCCCACCAGGCCGTTGCCCTGCGGGGCGCCGCAGTAGAAGTCTTCGCTCGGGTGGTCCCCCTCCTTGTTCGGCACCACGCTGACGCCTGCGGGCAGCTTCACCCGTATCATGCCGCCCTTGAAGTTCCGCGGGTAGGGCACCTGCGTGTCGACCACCTGGCCGATCTTGCCCTTGATGGTGAATCCGACGGCCTGGAGGTCGTTGATCTGGTTCGTGCTGAAGTCCAGGGTGCTGCCGGCCATCTCGGCCTTCCAGTACGCGGACGGGGTGAAGTCGTCCCCGCTGCCGTCGACGGGGCGCACGCCCAGCGGTCCGCCGGTTCCGCGCGGTGACGAGGCGGGCAGCAGGGTGTTGTCGAGGGGGTCGTGCGCCCGGAGCACGGTGTAGTGGACCTTGCCGTACATCGCGGTCTTGTCGACCACGGCCGTCAGCGGGCCGTCGGTCTCGACGGCTGCCCCGGCGGGCAGCGGGCCGGGCAGCTCGCACAGTGCCTTGGTGGGGGCGACGGCCTTGTCGTAGCGGCAGTTGCTGTACTGCGTGCGCAGCGTCGCTTCCTGCGCCGTCAGCAGCACGAGGAAACTGTCGTCGATCGCGGTGTCACCCTTGTTGCCGAAGGCGGGCGTCACCCGCAGTTCGGAACCGGGCTGCACCTCGGTGAGCGGCTTGTTCTGCCGGGCGGTCAGGACCGGCGCCCCCATGACGACGTGGGTGGTGTGCCGGACGGTGGGGGCGTTGGTGCTGGTCACGGTGATGTTCATGGCACCGACAGGGCCGAGCGCCGCACCCGGCTCCGGCAGCAGGCGGAACGGGGTGAACAGCGCGCCCTGCTGGATGTCGCCCAGCGCGCAGGTCATGACGGAGCCCGAGCGCTTGCAGTGGTAGCCCGTGTTCTCCCAGGCGACGCGTACCTTGCCCTTGAGGACGGCCAGGTCGATGTTCACCTTGACGTTCTTGACCGTCAGCGGCTCCCCGTTGGCGGCGCGTCCGGTCGCCTTCAGGCCGATCTCGTACTCGGTCGGTCTCGCGTCGGGCGCCGACTCCCGGTACTGCGGTATGTAGTACGTGTTCATGATGTGCTCGGCCTTGAGCTGCGCCCCCGCGGCCTGCGCGCCACCGGCTGCGGCCACCGGCGTCGCGCCGCCGAACGTCACCACCGTGCCGAGTGCCGTCAGCAGGGCTGCCGCCCCTGCCCCGGCCAGGCGCTGCCCCCGTGTACGTGCCATAGATCTTTTCATACGCGGTCAGACGTACTGGGATATCGGATGGTTGTAGACGTCGGACGGCGGCGCCGGAGCAGCGTACGTCCTCGACGTGCACACATCCGCCACCCTCCCGCAAGCAACCGGCCGGTATTCCATCGTTCGGGGGAATCGGCCCCGACCAGCGGCTGACGGCGGCTCGCCTTGTGCAACATCACGGCGTGAAGGGATCGCAACGTTTCCGCAGCCTCCAACCTGCGGTGCTTCTCTTACCGCTGTTGGTCGCACTCGCAGTGCTGTCGACGCCGGCCGGGGCGCGCGCAGCGCCCGTCCGGCCCATCGACGCATGCGCGAACGCCTGTACGGATACGGACGGGTCGGTGCGCGCGCACCCCGGCCGGCCGGCGCCACCGGGCTGGGAGTGGGTCTGTGAGCTCCCGACCGGCTGGCCGATGCCGCCGGGCTGGCGCTGGGACCTGTTCTGGTCCTGTCCGACACCGACGCCTACGCCGACGCCGACGCCGACCAAGCCGCCCACCTCCTCACCTACGCCGTCCCCCACGCCCACACAGTCCTCATCGCCCTCCCCCACGCCCCCACAGTCCCGTCCGCCGTCCGACCGCCCCTCGCCCTCCCCACCCCCTCGCGCCCGCAGCGCCGGTCGCCCGCTCCCTCCGTTCCCGGGCAGACGCCCGCGCCGTCCCGTTCCGCGCCCGGCGAATCCGCCGCTCCCCCGGCACCACCGGCCGACGAGCCCACGCCACCGAGCCCCACACCGACCACGACGCCGTCGGTGGCACTGCCCCGCACGTACGTCCCGTCTGCCCGGAAGCAGCACAACAGCCGGTCGACCGTCACGACCATGCTGCTGCTCACCGCGCCGGCCGTACTGGCCGCCGCCGCGCTGCGTCCCCGTTCGTCCCGCTCGTCCGGTGCGTCCGGGCGCCGTTCCTCGTAGGAGGCCACCTTGTCGGAATGGCTGGTCCTGGCCATCGCGATCGCCGCCGTCTGCGCCGTCGTGCTGACCATCACGGTCCTCAAGCAGCGCCGTATCGGGGAGGACGACGACCCATCCGAGACGCCCGACGTCATCGAGTACATGACGATGATGGTGGGGGTGGTCTACGCGATCGTCCTCGGCCTCGCCATCGCCGGGGTCTGGGAGGCCCGCGGCGCCGCCGGGGACACCGTACGGACCGAGGCGCAGGCCCTGCACGAGGTCAGCGAACGGGTGCGGGTCTACCCGGAGGCCACCCGGGACCGCATCCGGGCGGACGTCGACGCGTATGTCTCGTACGTCGTCCACAAGGAGTGGCCGGCCATGGCCGAGCGGGGGGAGGTCACCGAGCGGGGCGGTGAACTGCTGGACAAGGTACGGGCCGATGTGACCGACTACCGGCCGCGCGACGATTACGAGTCGCAGTCCTACCAGCCGCTGCTCGACCAGATCGCGGCGGCGGACGACGCCCGCAACGCGCGGGCGGACAGCATCGATCCGACCCTGCCGCCGGTGGTCTGGTTCGGCCTGATCACCGGAGCCGTGATCACCATCGGGCTGATCTTCACCCTCCAGATCCGCCGGTCGGCGCGCGAGTTGCTGATGGCCGCTCTCTTCAGCGCGCTGATCGCCTTCCTGCTCTTCCTCGTCTGGGACTTCGACGCGCCGTTCAGCCGGGGCATCACGACCGCCGCCGATCCGTTCACGGACCTCTTCCCGGATGTGTGAGGCATGCGCGAGGCACCCGTACGGGCGCCGGGGCCCGGGTAATTCCGGCGACGGCCGCGATCACCCCGTGCGACCATGCGCGCATGGCGAAGGAACTGCCGTTCACAGCAGCTCTGCGGGACCGACTCGGCCCGGCCCGTCACCCGGTGCGGCTGGGCAGCAGCCCGCGGTCCAGGGTGTGGCGGGTCGAGCTGAACGGCGTACCCGCGGTGGTCAAACAGGCCGTGGAAAGCGCGGACGCCGAGGAGCGGTACGCCCGTGAGGTGGCCGCGCTGCGGCTGGCCGCACGGGTGACGCCGCCCGTGGTGCCGCGGCTGCTCGGCACCGACCCGGACGAGCGGGTCCTGGTGCTGGAGCACGTCGAGCACCGGCGGCCGTCGCCCGACTGGGTGGTCGGCTACGCGGCGGCGCTGGCCCGCCTGCACGCGGCCACCGTGTCCGAACCGGCGGACGGCCTGCCCCTGCCCGCCTGGCGGGGCCCGGACGCCGCGGACATCGACTCCTTCCTGGCTCTCGCCGACCAGCTCGCGGTACCGGTGCCGGACGGGACGGACACCGAACTCAAGGCGCTGCTGCGTCGGCTCGGCGCCGCGCCCGGCGGCGCGCTGCTGCACGGCGACCCGTGCCCCGGCAACGACCTGCACACCCCGGACGGCATCCGGTTCATCGACTTCGAGCAGTCCTCCCTGGGCAACGGTCTCACCGAACTCGCCTATCTGCGCATGGGTTTCCCGACCTGCTGGTGCGTCACGGACACGCCCGGGCCGCTGCTGCGCGAGGCGGAAGCCGCGTACGGGGCGGCCTGGGAGGCGGCGGCCGGCGGCGCGCCGCCCGGTGATCTCGTCGACGCGTGCGCGGGCTGGCTGATCCGGGGCGACGCGCTGGTCCAGCGCGCCCACCGCGGTACCGCCGACCAGCTCGCCCGGCTCCCGGAGGAAGACTGGGAGTGGGGCACCGTCACCGCGCGGCAGCGGCTCGCGTACCGGCTCGGTGTCGTCGCCCGGCTCACCGCCGGCCGCGACGACCTGCACGGCCTCGGCCGTCTCGCCGGTGCGCTGCGCGAGCGGATGCTCGGCCGCTGGCCCGCCCTCACGACACCGCCCCGCGAGCGCCCCGAGGACGACTGACGGCCGTACGGGGAGCGGGCGTCGCGGCCTTCTCCGTGCGTTCGCACTGCCGCCTGTTCAGCGTCGCGTTCCTGTGCTTCGATGCTGCCGATCATCTGTTCGCGCAGGGGCGGCAGAGCGGCGGAGAGACCGGGGTGGACGGATGGACCGGCGGGGAATCCTGAAGGGGATGGCGGCGGTGTCGGCCGCGGGCGTGCTGGCGGGAGCCGGGGGCGGGCAGTCCGTCGCGGCACCGGCCGCCGGACGGGCGACCGGGCGGTCCCGGCGCGCCGCGTCCGTACAGGACTGGATGTCGGCCCTGCCGGACCGTACGGCGATGCAGCGGCTCTCCATACCGGGCACGCACGACTCCGGAGCGCGGTTCGGCGGCCCCTGGGTCGTCTGCCAGAACACCACCATCGCCCAGCAGTTGGACAGCGGCATCCGCTTCCTGGACATACGCTGCCGGGCCATCGACTCGGCCTTCGCGATCCATCACGGCGCGTTCTACCAGAACCTGATGTTCGGCGACGTGCTGGTGGCGTGCCGGGCGTTCCTCCAAGCGCATCCGTCGGAGACCGTGCTGATGCGCGTCAAGCAGGAGTACTCCGAGGAGAGCGCGGCGGAGTTCCGGCGGATCTTCGACATCTACCTGGACGGCAAGGGCTGGCGGTCGCTGTTCCGGCTGGACGGCACGCTGCCCTCCCTCGGGCAGGCCCGCGGCAAGGTCGTGCTGCTGGGCGACTCCGACGGGCTGCCGGGCGTGCGGTACGCCGATCCGCGCGTCTTCGACATCCAGGACGACTACATGGCCGAGCCGCTGCGCAAGTACCCGCTGATCGAGGGGCAGTTCCGCAAGGCCGTCAGGGAACCCGGCAAGCTGTTCATGAACTACGTGAGCACCGCCGCGCTGCTGCCCCCGCGTTCCAACGCGGACCGGCTCAACTCGCAGGTGAAGAACTTCCTGAACGGCGCGGAGGCGCGCGGGTGGACGGGGCTGGGCATCATCCCGATGGACTTCCCCAACGAAGCGGGCCTGGCCGAGACGCTGATCCGGCACAACACGGGAGTGTGATCATGCGGCTGCGACGACTCCCCCGCGGTCGCGGGCCGCGGCGCGCGGGCTGGGCGGGCCTGGCGCTGGCTCTGCTGCTGCCGTTCCTCGCGGTCCCGGCGACAGGGCAGCCCGCGTACGCGACGGACGGCCCCGCGAGCGACCCGGCGCGCAGCCAGACCCGCAACCCGGCCCGCGTCGTCGCCGAGGTACCGGTCGGCGACCGGATGCTCGACCTCGGTATCGCGTCCCCCTCGACCGACGCACCGGTGAAGTGGGTACGGCTGCTGCTGCCGAAGGGCTGGTCGAAGAACGCCTCCCGTACGTGGCCGGTGCTGTGGCTGCTGCACGGCGGTGGCGGCAACCACAAGGACTGGACCGCCAACACCCATGTCGAGCAACTGGCCGCCGACCGCGATGTCCTGGTCGTCATGCCGGAGACCAGCGGCTGCAGCAGTTACAGCAACTGGTACAACGGCGGGGCGTGGGGCTCCCCGGCCTGGGAGACCTACCTCCTCGACGAACTGCGCCCGCTGCTGGAGCGTGACTACCGGGCCGGCACGGCGCGGGCCGTCGCCGGTCTGTCGATGGGCGGGCTCGGCGCGCTGAAGTTCACCGCGGCGCGCCCCGGCATGTTCCGTGCCGCCGCCTCGTACAGCGGCGCCGTCCATCCGCTGTACCGGTCGCCCGACGGCGGCTTCTCCGGGCCGGACGCCGTCAAGCTGGGCGCGCTGACCTGCCTCGTGGACTGGAAGCGCCTCTGGGGCGAGCCGGGTCACCCGTTCGACACGGACGACCCGGCCGACCTGCGCCAGCAGTGGCTGTGGAAGCGCAACAGCCCGCTGGAGCAGGCGGCCTCGCTGCGCGGCACCCCGCTGTACCTGTCGTACGGGGACGGGACGACCGATGGCGGGCCGGGCTGGTCGTGGGGCGACGGCGACCGCCCGCCCACGCCGTCTCCCGCCCGCTGCACCGACCCGCCCGTGCACGGCACCCAGGACCCGGTCGAGCGGACGGTGTACGGAATGAACCAGGAGCTGCGCGGCAAGCTGGCCCAACTGGGTATCCCGGCGACCGTGTGCGCTTCCAAGGGCGGGCACACCTGGCCGTACTGGGAGCGTGAGCTGGTGGCGTCGTTCCCGATGCTGATGCGTGCGCTCGGCGCCTGAGCTGCGGAGCGGTGGCGGCGGGGCGGCGGGAACATCGCCCGGGAACCGTATGATCGGCTGGTGAGTACGACCGAGCGCGACCGCGCCCCGTGGTCCCAGGCCCCTGGCGGGCCGCGCAGACGCCGCCGGACCGCCGCCGCCCTCGGTCTGTGCGCCGCGCTGACCTTGACCTGCGCGGGCACGGTGCTGGCCGTACGCTCCTTCACCCACGGCGGCCATCTCGCCTCCGGCGACCCGGCCACGGGCTCGTACACCGAGGAAGCGGCCGACGGGGACGCGGCGGCCGGCGCGCTGCTCTCCGGCCCGTACACGGAACGCCCCGCTCCGCCTCGCGTCGCCACCCACGCGGCGGCGGGAGGGGCAGCGCAGTCCGTCGGAGCTGCCGCCGCCCCGCCTGCGAAGGCGGCCGGCCTGCCGGTCTCCCGCCCCCTCGAAGCCACCCCGGCCGCCGTCTCCCCCGCCGTCGGCCCGCTCTTCTCGCCGGGCGGCGACGGCGACGCCGACCACCACTGCACCGCGAGCGTGGTGCACTCCCCGGCAGGCGACCTGCTCGTCACCGCGGCGCACTGCGTCTACGACCGGGGCTTCCGTACGAACCTCGTCTTCGCGCCCGGGTACCACGACGGCGTCCTGCCGTACGGCGTGTGGGTGCCGGCCCGTATCGACGTCGATCCACGCTGGGCGGACGGCCACGACGACGCGCACGACGTGGCGTTCGTGCGGGTGCGCCGCCCGCACGGCAGCGGGCCCGGCGCGCAGCGGATCGAGGAGCTGACCGGCGCCGAGCGGATCCGCTTCGCCCCGCCCGCCGGCCTGCCGACCCGGACCGTCGGCTATCCCGACGACCGGGAGACGCCCGTCGGCTGCCAGAACACCACCACCGCGCTCCCCGGCCAGCTCCGTTTCGACTGCGCCGGATTCCCCAACGGGACCAGCGGCGGCCCGCTGCTCACCGGCATCGACCCGGACACCGGTCTGGGCACGGTGACCGGCGTCATCGGCGGCCTGGACGAGGGCGGCGACGACGCGACCTCGTACAGCAGTTGGTTCGGCCCGGACATCGCCGAACTGTACCGGCGCGCCACCGCGGAACGGGTCTGAGGCGGCGCGCCCGTACGCGCTACTTGCCGCGCGGCACCACGGTCTTGAGGACCTTCGGCAGCGGGTACCAGTCGGCGGTCGCGATGCTGCCGTGGGCGGCGGCGAGCTGGTTCAGCCGGGCGAGGGCCTGGGCCTCGGTCGGCCTGGTGCCGTCGATGACCGGGGGCACCTGGTGCGCGTCCGTCATGATCAGGAGGTAGTGGCGACTGTCGTACCAGGCGGTGTCCACGCCGTCCTTCAGGTACGTCGCGGCGTCGCCGTCGAAGACCACGAACCAGGGGCGCAGCGCCGCGTCGGCGTAGCGGGTGCGCGGGTCGCCCTTGGCGGCGCCGTGCACCGCGGGGAAGGCGGTGGACTGCGCGAGTTTGCCCTGGGCGGCGAGGTTCTTCAGGTGGATGGCGTACTCGCGGTCGGTCCACAGCTTGTCGAGGGGGTTCTTCTCCTCGACCGTGCCCGGTATGAGCTCGAAGAGGAACTTGCCGTTCAGCGCGGAGCGGGCGGGCCAGCCGTCCGCGCGTACGGCCTCGTCCAGGTCGCGGTGGCCGGCGGCCAGGTCGCCGGGCCCGTACACCGCGTCGCCGAGCTTGGCGCGGACCAGCGCGTCGAAGGCGGCCGGGCCCCGGCCGCCCTTGTCGTTGAAGCCGTCCTTCATCTCGACCTTGACCATGACGGGCCGGTGGCCGGGGTTGGCGTCGTGCCACGCCTTCATGTCGGCGAGGCAGCCGCCGAGGTCCTGGTCGCGCTTCTTGGTGCGCAGCTCGCCCGCTGTGGCGGCGTTGACGCAGTTGCTGTTGTTGCCGAACGGGTTGCTGTGCGAGACCCGCCATGACTTGCCGACCGCGTTGGTCCAGACGTCCAGTTCGACGAGGCCCGCGCCGGAGTCCAACGCGTCGGCGAAGTAAGGGTACTTGCTCTTCTCGTAGGCGTTGTGGACGCCGACGGACGTGGTGGCTCCGTACGATCCGGCGGGCTGTGCCGCGCCGGCCGGGCTCCCGGCCGCCAGCACCACCGCCGCGGCGACCGCCGCCGCTCCCGCGCACCGTGTTCTGCTCATGGGCCCCCGCTTTCACTCCACTGGCCCCGGCAGCCCCCTGTGGCTCCGGAATTACCAGCCCCTCCGGTCGAAGCAGCAGCGTACGGGAGTTGACGGGTGGTCCGGCCACCGGGTGGGTACGCGGGCCGGGAAACGCCGTTACGGACGAGCAAACCAGGACGGGAGGAAGATGTACGGCATCGTGGACACCGTGGACACACCTCTGCACGACACGACGTCCGGGAGGCGGTCATGAGCGGCGAGCGCGCCCGCGTCCGGGCCCTGCTGGAGACCTACGGCCGGACCTATGCCGACGAGGCCGGAATCCGCCTGAAGGACACACCGCAGCCGCTGTACCAGCTATTGGTGCTCTCCTGCCTGCTCAGCGCCCGCATCCAGGCGAACATCGCGGTGGCGGCGAGCCGCGCGCTGTCCGACGCGGGACTTCGGACCGCGCGGCGGATGAAGGACGCGACCTGGCAGCAGCGGGTGGACGCCCTCGGCGAGGGCGGATACCGGCGCTACGACGAACGCACCGCGACCCAACTGGGCGACGGCGCGGAGCTGTTGCTCGACTCGTACGGCGGCGACCCGCGGCGGATACGGGACGCGGCGGACGGCGACACGGACCGGCTGCGCAAGCTGCTGCGCGAGGTCCCCGGCCTCGGGCCGGCCGGCGTCGACATCTTCCTGCGGGAAGCCCAGGCCGTGTGGCCCGAGCTGAAGCCGCACCTGGACGCCAAGGCACTGCAGGGCGCGGAGCGCGTCGGACTGCCGACCGCACCCGACGCGCTGCTCAAGGCCGCCGGGAAGGAGACGGAGCCCGCCGTGCTGGCGGCGGCGCTGGTGCGTGCGGCGCTCGACAAGAAGGGTGCGGAGGAGATCCGTAAGGCGAAGTGAGGGACCGCGTCCGGCAGCCCCGCACAGAGCGGGGCTGCCGGATCGCAAGGGTCACGGTGTCGAGGTGAGCAGCCCCCTGGCCGTCGCCGCGATCGCCTGGGCGTCGATGCCCGCCGCGCGCAACTGCTCCTCCGGGGACGCCGACCCGGGCATGGTGCGGACCGCGAGCCGGGCCAGGCGCGGTACGGGGCGGCCGTCGGTGAAGGCGTCCAGCACCGCGTCGCCGAGGCCGCCCTCGGGGTGGTGGTCCTCCACCGTGATGATCCGCCCGGTGACGTCGGCGGCCTCCCGCAGCGTCGGCAGGTCCACCGGCTTGAGGGAGTACAGGTCGATGACGCGGGCGGGCACGCCCTCCTCGGCCAGCGTGTCGGCGGCGGCCAGCGCCTCGTGGACGGTGACCCCGGCGGCCACCAGGGTGACCCGGTCCTCAGGGGTGGCCCGCAGCGTCTTGCTGCCGCCGATCGGGAATTCCTCCCCCGGCCCGTAGATGACGGGGCTCTCGCCGCGGGACGTGCGCAGGTAGCGGATGCCGCTCGCGTCGGCCATGGCGGCGGTCAGGCGGGCCGCCTGGTTGGCGTCGCACGGGTACAGCACGGTGCTGCCGTGCACGGCACGGAACGCGGCCAGGTCCTCCAGGCCCATCTGCGAGGGGCCGTCCTCGCCGATGGCGACGCCCGCGTGCGATCCGACGAGGTTGAGGTCGGCCCGGCTGACCGCGGCCATCCGGACGAAGTCGTAGGCGCGGCTGAGGAACGCGGCGAAGGTGGTGGCGTACGGCACCCAGCCGCGCACCTGCATGCCGACCGCGGCGGCCACCATCTGCTGCTCGGCGATGTAGCACTGGAAGTACCGGTCGGGGTGGGCGTCGCCGAACATCTGGGCGCGGGTGGAGTCGCCGACCTCGCCGTCCAGCGCCACCACGTCCTCGCGGGCCGCGCCGAGCGCGGCGAGCGCCTCGCCGAAGGCGTTGCGGGTGGCGACGGAGTCACCGACCTTGTAGTCCGGCAGTTCGGGCGTGCCGCCGCCGGTCCGCGGGCGCGGCGCGGCCTCGCGCGGCGGCTGCACCCTCACGTGCAGGTCACGGACGCCGCCCAGCTCCTCGATCGCCTCCGCGGCGTCCTTGAGCGGCTTGCCGTGCTTGCCTTCCTGGTCGGCCACCTCGCGTACGCCCTGGCCCTTGCGGGTCTTCGCGATGATCGCGGTGGGCCGGTCCGTGGTGGCGGCCGCCTCGGCGTACGCGCGGTCCACGGCGGCCACGTCGTGGCCGTCCACCTCGATGGTGTGCCAGTCGAAGGACCGGATACGGCGGGCGTAGGCGTCCAGGTCCCAGCCGTGCCGGGTGGCGCCGCGCTGGCCGAGCCGGTTCACGTCGATGATCGCGGTGAGGTTGGCCAGCTTCTCGTACCCGGCGTGCTCGAACGCCTCCCACATCGAGCCCTCGGCCATCTCGCTGTCGCCGCACACCACCCATACGCGGTACGGGACGCGGTCGAGGTCGCGGCCCGCCAGCGCGACACCGACACCGAAGGGCAGGCCCTGGCCGAGCGAGCCGGTGGCCACGTCCACCCACGGGATGCGCGGGGTGGGGTGCCCCTCCAGCAGGCTGCCGTTCTTGCGGAAGGTCAGCAGTTGCTCGTCGGTGAGGGCCCCGGGCGCCTTGCCCATGGCGTACACCAGGGGCGAGGCGTGTCCCTTGGAGAAGATCAGGTGGTCGTTGCCGGGGTTCTCGGGGTCGTCGAAGTCGTAGCGCAGATGGGCGTCGAGCAGGACGGCGGCCAGGTCGGCCGCGGACATCGAGGAGGTCGGGTGGCCGGAGCCGGCGGCGTCGGCGGCGCGTACGGAGTCGACGCGGAGCTGCTGTCCCAGCTCGCGCAGCCGGTCGTACCGGGCGTCGGTGTCCGGAGTGTTCTGCGTGGTCATCAGGTTCCTTCCGCTTTTCGGGGCCCGTCGGGCCGCTGTCCGGCCGCCTCGGGCCGGTCCTTCGGGCCGGTGTTCTCCCCCGGTCCCCCCGATCCCCCCGGTTTCCCCGTTTTGCCGGATTCACCCGGCGCTGTCGGCTCGTCCACCGGTATGCGGGCCAGCTCCGGCGCCGCCGTGTCCAGCGGCACCGACCAGGAGCGCACCAGGCCGAGCTGGACGCCCTGGCGCGGCAGGGCCGCGTCCAGCAGCCAGTCGGCGGCGACCCGGACCCGGTTGCCGGGCATCGCCATCAGGTGGTAGCCGCGGGTCACGGCGTTGGCGACGGGGCCGGACAGCGGGACGTGCAGCGGGTTGGCGGCGGCCTGCACCCCGCCGAGGTCGACCATGAAGCCCAGGTCGTGGTGTTTGTAGGCGCGCGGCTCGCCCTGCCCGTAGGAGGCGGCGACGTTGTGGGCCGCGACCTTGCCCTGGCGCTGCGCGTGCTGGGCGGTCATCGGCGTCGTCTCGCCCGGCCGGGTCAGGTCCGGTACGGCGGCGGCGTCGCCGCAGGCGAGCACCTCGGGGTGGCCGGGTACGGCGAGGAACTCGTCCACGCACAGCCGGCCGCGTTCGGTGGGCAGCCCCAGCGACTCGACCAGCGGGTCCGGCCGGACGCCGACGCACCAGATCAGCGAGCGGGTGTCGACGGACGTGCCGTCGTCCAGGAGGACCCCCTCGGCGGTGGCCTCCTTGACGGAGGTCTTGGTACGGATCTCGACGCCGCGTTTGCTGAGCACCCGGTGCGCGGTGCGCGACAGTCGGTGGTCCAGTTCGGGCAGCACCCGGTCGGCGAGGTCCAGCAGGATCCAGCGGGGCTGCGGCTCGCCGCGCAGCCCGGCGTTGCGGCGGGCCAGCGACCGGGTGAACGTCACGCCGTGCGCGGCGACTTCGGTCCCGGTGTAGCCCGCGCCGACCACCACGAAGGTCGTCCGGGCAGCCCGCTCGGCCGGGTCCTCGGCGGCGCCCGCCAGCTCGATCTGGCGGGTCATGTGGTCCCGCAGGTACAGCGCCTCGGGCATGCCGCGGAAGCCGTGCGCGTGCTCGGCGACGCCCGGGACGGGCAGCAGCTTGTTGACGCTGCCGACGGTCAGTACGAGCCGGTCGTAGCCGAGCGAGCCGGTGCGGCCCTCCGGGTCGGTGTACTCCACCCGGCGGCGGTCCAGGTCGACGCCGCCGACCTGGCCGAGCACCAGCCGGACGTCCGGGAGGGTGCCGGTCAGCGACACCGAGACCCGGCGCGGCTCCAGGATTCCGGCGGACACCTCGGGCAGCAACGGCAGATAGAGGAAGTAGTCGTTGGGGTTGATCAGCACGATCTCCGCGGCACCGCGGGCCTTCTTGGCGAGCGTGCGGGCGCATTCGTACCCGGCGAAGCCCGCCCCCACGATCACCACGCGCGGCCGCCTCCCGTTACGGGCCTCCGCCACCATCTGCGTCTCCTCTCACCTCGGGGTCCTGCCCTGATCGGCCCGGGTGCCCGCATTCCGCGCGGGTATGTACGCCGTACGGCCCAGTCCGGCCGTGCCGGACGCCGTTCGGCCACCTGCGCCGGCGCGGGGACCGCGCGGCGGTTGCCGGGGCCGCTCAGTCCGGCAGCGCGAGCAGCACCCGCCCCGGCGTCCCCGGGCGTTCGACGGCTTCGTGCGCGGCGGCGATCTCGTCGAGAGGGTGCACGGCCGCGACCGGGTAGCGCAGCGCGGACGCGGCGGCCGCCGCGGTGATGTCGGGCAGGGCCAGCCGTACCGCTTCCCGGGGGAAGTCGTCGTACCCGAGCAGCCGGACGGTCGCGTTCTTGAAGGCCAGCGGCCAGAAGGGCAGCGCGGGGGCGGGCTCGTGGGTGGCGTAGGCGGCGAGGGTGCCGCCCGGGGCGAGCAGGCGCGCGTCGAGGGCGGCGTTGGCGTCGAAGGCGACCTCGACGACCCGGTCGGCGCCGCGTCCCCCGGTCAGCGCCAGCACCGCGTCCACCACGTCGTCCCCGGCGCACACGGCGCGGTCCACGCCCAGCTCCCGTAGCGCGGCGACCTGGCCGGGGCGGCCGACCGTGCCGATGACCTGCGCGCCCGCCCGCCGCGCCAGGACGGCCGCCGCGCGGCCGACGCTGCCCAGGGCACCCGCCACCACCACTGTCCGCCCGGCCACCGGGCCGTCCACGAACACCGCTCGGTGCGCGGTGATGCCGGGAATGCCCAGGCAGGCGCCCTGTTCGGCGGAGACGGTGTCGGGCAGGGCGCCGACGCAGCCCTCGGGGACGACCGTGTACTGGGCGGCGGTCCCGTACGGGCGGTAGCTCTGGGCGTACGAGCACCAGGCGCGGCGGCCGATCCAGGCGGCCGACACCCCGTCGCCGACCGCGTCCACCACCCCCGCCCCGTCGCTGTGCGGCACGGTGCGCGGGAAGGCGGGCGCGGCGGACCCCAGCCACACCTGCCGTTTCTTCACGTCCCCGGGATTGATCCCGGAGAACGCCAGCCGGATGCGCAGTTCCCCGGGTCCCGGCTCGGGTGTGGGCAGCTCTCCCACCTGGAACACCTTTCGGGCCGGGCCCCTGTTCTCGTACCAAGCGGCGCGCATACCGGCACGATACGGCGTCTGCCGACGGCGTGGACAACCCCCGCCGCGCGCAATACTTTCAATGGCACCTCAAGCCGTCCCGGAGGTGCGCGGTGAAGATCGAGGTCATCGAGAAGGACGATCAGTACATTCTCAATCACTGCACCAAATACCTCGCCAGGGAAAGCCGGGACGCGCGCCATGATTTCGGCCAGTACGCGCCGGGCGACGAGCGTGCGGCGATCTGTGAGGCATGGCGTTTCCCGGTGGTCGACGCGCACTGGGACGGGGTGTCGGCGGCCGGTTCGTACCCGTACAACGACGTGACGTTCGTCTACGACGGCCGCCGCACCGCCCCTGCCTCGGTGGCCGTACTGGGCACCTTCGGGCCGCTGCACTCGCCGGTGCCGCTGCGTCCGCTGGTGTTCGCGGGCGAGCCGACCGGCTTCTCCGCGACCACCGTGCGCGTCCCGAAGGGGCAGGTCCACACGTACAAGTTCGCGGTGGACGGGGTGTACACGCTCGACCCGGTCAACCCGCAGCGCACCGTCCTGGACAACGGCGAGCCGTGGTCCCGCTTCTTCACCGACGCCTGCACCGTGCCGCTGTCGCTCAGCCGCACCGAGCGCGACCTGCTGGGCCGGCTGGTGTGCCACCTGCTGCCCTTCCGGCTCGACGAGAACCGGCGGCTGATCCGCGGGGTGTACGAGTCGCTGGACCGCGCGCGCCGGGACGAGGAATTCCCGCTGGCCTATCTCCTGGACGACGAGGTGGGCACGGTCAACTACATCGACAAATTGATCGCCCGCCAGGAACAGCACCATGCCGATGATTACCACATCTGCCTCAAAATCATCGGGGAAATCATCCGGTCCCGTTTCGGCGGACTCGATCCGGCGGCCGCGCCCGCGGATCTGTACGCGGATCTCTACCGGCAGATGGAAACCGAAAAGGTGGACGGCTGGGACTACTCCCGTTACGGAAGTCCGCGGTTCTTCCTGCTGCTCCTGCGGCGGCATGCGATGACCGGTGCCTTCGTGCACCCGAAACACGGCGGGAATTCCGGTGCGGCGGGCTGGATGTATCTGGAGAGCCGCTTCCGGGACGCGCGGGACGGCACGCTCTTCGACTGGCGGCGGGCGCTGGAGTCGCCGCTGGGCCACAACACCGACTACCGCGGCTGAGGAGGACGGCATGGACGGGGAGAGCGCCGGAGTCGTCGTCATCGGCAGCGGCGCGGGCGGCGCACCGCTCACCCATACGCTCGTACGGGCCGGCCACCGGGTGGTCGTCCTGGAGAAGGGGCCGCTGCTGCGCACCCAGGCGCAGAGCCCCACCGGCCTGTCGGACTTCAAGCGCGACGAGTGCTTCGCCACCGGGTCGGAGAAGCGCATCACCGTGCCGGGCGTGGCCAACACCGGCGAGTCGTTCTACTCCAGCCACGTGGAACCGGACCTGAACGACGAGCCGCACGTCTACCGCGACAGCGACGGCCGGGACCGGGTCACCATCGAGGGATACACCGCCCAAGTGGTGGGCGGCGGGACCCAGTTGTACGGCGGTGTCTCCCCCGCTTCACCCCCGAGGACCTGCGGCTGGCCACCCTCAACGCGCCGCGCGGCGACCTGCGCGACGACCCGGGCGGCGACGTGCGCCGGGAGGCCCGTGACTGGCCGTTGGACTACGCCGCGCTGGAGCCGTACTACACCAAGGCCGAGGAGCTGGTCGGCATCAACGGGACCTGGGACGGCCAGGCCAAGGCCCCGTCCCAGGACCGCTACCAGCCGCCTCTGGAGCCCAACCCGATCAGCGCGTACGCGGCCGCCGGCATGGACGCGCTCGGCATGCGCCGCTACCGCACCCCGCTCGCGGTCATCACCCGCGACCACGCGCCCAGCGGCCGTACCGCGCCCGCCGACGCCGACACCGTCAAGACGGCGTTCGTCAACCGCTACGGCGACCCGCTGGGCCTGAAGTCCAACGCCTGGGTGTCGCTGCTGGCGCCGCTGCGCGAGGTGGACGGCGGCGGCGCCCTGGACCTGCGGGCCAACTGCACCGTCACCCATCTGGAGGCGGACGGCCCGCGCGTGACGAAGGTGCACTACCGCGACCCCGGCGGCCGCCCGCGCACGCTCACCGCCGGCACCGTCGTCGTGGCCTGCTCGGCCATCGAGTCCGTACGGCTGCTCCAGCTCTCCGGGCTGCTCGACCCGGCCTTCGACAAGCGCGTCAACGCCAACGGCCTGCTGGGACGCTACTTCCTGACGCACTGCTTCGGCGGCGCGCAGTGCGTCGTGCCGGACCGCTCGGACAAGTCCAAGACGCTGGACTCGGACTGGGCCACCGACCACTGCGCGCGCCCCGAGTGGTTCCGCGCCCAGGGCCTGTGGGCGGGCGGCGTGATCTACAACAACACCTCCGACGGCGCCCTGCCCATCTCCCTGGCCCGCACCTGGCACGCGATGGACATGGACAACATGTGGAAGGGCTACCTCTACGACACGGGCATCGTCGGCGACGGCTTCGAGGACTACCTGGAGGAGAGCTTCGGGCGGCGCCTGTCGGTGGCGTTCATGGCCAACCAGGTGCCGCAGCGGGAGAACCGCATCGAGCTGCACCCGAGCGTCAAGGACAAGTGGGGCCGCCCGGTCGCGTACATCATCAAGACCTGGCACCCGCACGACCGGGCGCTGATGGACGCGCTCGCCGAGCAGTGCCGGCAGATCCTGGTGCGCGGCGGTGACGTGCGCGACGTCAGCTCGGGTTCGGTGGGCGGTTCGGTGGTACGGATCGCCAACCACGTACTGGGCGGCGCCCGGTTCGGCGCGGACGCCGCGGACTCCGTCCTCGACCCCGACTGCCGGGCCTGGAACTTCGACAACCTCTACGTCACCGACGGGGCGTTCATGCCGACCTCGGGCAGCGCCAACCCGACGCTGACCATCGAGGCGAACTCCTTCCGCGTCGGCGACGTGCTGCTCGACAGGGTCGGGAGGACGTGACATGGACAGCCGCTTCGACGATGTCTTCACCCACCCCGAGAACGAGATCTTCCGCGTCGTCTTCTACCCGGACCGGATCTACCACGCCCGCTACCTCAACGCGACCCGCTCCTCCCGCTACCGCTACTACGTCGCCGAGGTGCGCGGCTCGGCGGACGGCACCGCCATCAAGGGCGACGTCTTCCTCGGCGGCACCAAGCTGTGCCCGATGCTGCGCATCGAGTACTCCGGCATCCGGCTCGTGGAGCAGGCCAGGGAGTTCAACCGGCGCCTGGGACCCCGTACGAAGGCGTGGCTGAAGGTCACCGGCGAGGACCCGGCGGACTCCGCCGAAGCCATCGTCACGCTGCACTGGGACCCGGTGATCGGCGCGTACGCGGCGGAGATCTGGGAGACGCTGGAGCCGCCGGACGGCACCGCGCACGACCACCGGGTGCTGCCGCTGATGGGCCGTAACGCGCCCATCACCCGCGTACCGCAACTGTCCCCGCTGCTCGGCTCGGTCTCCGAGGTGGCGATGGCCTTCCGTGAGGACGGCGTGCTGTACCCGACGGGCCAGCGGCTGGGCAACCCGCAGTGGGACAACGCCTACCTCCGCTCCCACCAGGAACCGCGTACGCAGGAGCCCAGCGACCCCCGCAACACCGTCGCCGACAGCAACTACCTCCTCGACTTCCAGCGCGGCTTCTTCATCCCGGACGCCTCCCAGATCACGCCGGTCAACTACCGCAACGCCATGACCGACGAGGGCAATCCGGAGCGCCGGGACGACAACATCGTGCAGATGCGCTGGCTGTTCCAGCGCGAACTCGGCAGCGACCTGGTGTTCTTCCACGAGGTGACGGTGCCGCCGGGCGCGGTGGAGGGCACCCACCGGCACATCGGCTCGGAGGAGCTGTACTACGTCGTCTCCGGCACCGGCACCGCGTACATGAGCGACGGCGACGACCCGACGACCGCCGCCTACCCGCTGGTCGAGCGGCCGGTCTTCGGCGTCGGACCGGTCAAGTGCCGTGAACTGCCGGTCAAACCGGGCAGCGTGCTCTACACCAAGAGCGGCGGCGTGCACGGCATCCGCAACCCGGGCACCGAGCCGCTGAAGTTCGTCGCGTTCCTCTACCACACCACCTGAGGCGGTCCCGCGATGCCCAAGATCGTGCACACCGACTCGGTCTTCCGCGTCGACCCGGTCAAGCCCCCGGACTACGCGGAGGCCAACCCGCTGCTGAAACTGCTGGGCCTGGTCGAGCGCACCCGGTTCGCCGCCGAACGCGAACTGTACGAGCCGGACTCGCTCCAGCACCTGTTCCCGCTGCGCACGCTCCAGCTCTACGGGCCCGCCTCCCCCGACCAGGACCAGCTCGACCCGGCGCAGCAGGACGACAAGACCGACTTCCAGAAACAGAACGTCCGCGACTTCACCCTCGCCGACACCCGGGCGGTACGTGGCTGGGCCGAGATCGGTGACTGGCGCGGCCCGTTCCTCCAACTGTCCTACCGGGGCGGCCCGGACTCCGCGCTGTGGCGCGAGGCCGGCCAGCTCGGCGACACCATCGGCTGCGTCCTCTCCGTCCAGGGCAGCCGCCCGCTGCCGGTGCGGGTGCCGTATGACGAGGAGACCGACTTCTACACCGTCGAGCTGTGGGGCCGGGTCGGCGACGGCCTCCGCGACCTCCTCGGCCCGCGCGGCCGGACGGCACTCGACTCCGGCCTGCTCCAGCCCCGCCCCGACCTCGTCACCGGCCTGGGCCAGGACTTCCTCCGCGACCAGATGACCAACCAGGACCTGCGGCTGGTCGCCCCGCGGCACGCCATGCACCCCGTCCTCCCCTGCTACCTCGACGTGCGCTGGACCGCGAGCCCCGACGGCGCGGGCCCGGCCGACCCGCCCTCCGGCTCGGTACGCCTCGGCTTCGAGATGAAGGTCCGCGGCTGGGACAACTACCTCGGCGTCGGCACCAGCCCCAACCCGCACGGGGGCGTCGGCTTCCTCGAATACCGCACGCTGTTCAGCGAGTACGGCCGCTGGGCGGGCACCGACGACCTGCGGCGCGCCCTGGAGCCGTACAACCTCGACGCGTACGGCAACAAGGGGCACGCGAGCGGCGACGTCGAACCCTTCCTCGCCGTCACCTACATGGACCTGCACGTCCTCGACCCGGCCTGCGGCATCGGTCTGCACCGGCACCGCGACAACCAGGAGGTCTTCCTGATGCTGGAGGGCGACGGGCTGATGGTGATCGGCGACTGGGCCGACTCCGGCAGCCGGGTGCGCTCCTTCGAGGTGCGCCGGCTGCCCGCCGGACACCTCGCCCTCCTCAAGGGCGGCAACCTGCACGGGCTGATGAACCCCGCCGACCAGCGGGCGTCCCTCTTCATGTTCGGCGGTTACGACTGATGACGGTCCCCCCGGCCTCCCCCGCCCCCGGCGACCCGTACCGGCTCGGCGCCCACTGGGACGGCTCCGGCACCTCCTTCGCCGTGTACTCCTCGGCCGGCGCGTACGGCGGCTCCGTCGAACTGTGCCTGCTCGGCGAAGGCGGCGAGCGGCGGCTCCCGATGGCGGTGGACTGCGACATCTGGCACACGTACGTCCCGGGCGCGGGACCCGGCCAGGGCTACGGGTACCGCGCGCACGGCCCGTTCGCGCCCGCACGCGGCCTGCGCTTCGACCCGTCGAGGCTGCTGCTCGACCCGTACGCGCGCATCCTGAAGCCGACCGGGGAGCGCACGCTGCTCCCGCTGCTCGCCGACCCGGCGTTCGACTGGGGCGACGACCGGGCGCCACGCCACCCGTGGTCCCGGACGATCCTGTACGAGACGCACGTCAAGGGCCTGACCGCGCGGCACCCCGAGGTGCCCGCGCCCCTCCGCGGCACGTACGCCGGGCTGGCGCACCCCGCCGTCATCGGGCACCTGAACCGCCTCGGCGTGACGGCCGTCGAACTGATGCCGGTGCACCAGTTCCTCCCCGAGACGTTCCTCCTCGACCGCGGCCTGACCAACTACTGGGGCTACTCCACCATCGGCTTCTTCGCGCCGCACGCCGCCTACAGCTCGACCGGCCACGAGGGCGGCCAGATCACCGAGTTCAAGGCGATGGTCAAAGCGCTGCACGCGGCCGGGATCGAAGTGATTCTCGACGTCGTCTACAACCACACCGCCGAAGGCCCGCCCGACGACCCCACCCTGAGCTTCCGCGGCCTGGCCAACGAGATCTACTACCGCCTGGACCCGGCCGACCCGGCCCGCTACGTGGACACCACCGGCACCCGCAACACGCTGAACGCGGGCCGCCCCGAAGTACTGCGCCTGATCATGGACTCGTTGCGGTACTGGATCACCGAGATGCACGTGGACGGCTTCCGCTTCGACCTGGCCGCGACCCTGGCCCGCCAGTACGGCTACGTCGACCGGCTGGCCGCCTTCTTCGGCCTGCTCCACCAGGACCCGGTCGTCGGCCGCGCCAAACTCGTCGCCGAACCCTGGGACGTCGGCGCGCCCGACAGCTACCAGGTGGGCCGCTTCCCGCCCGGCTGGAACGAGTGGAACGACCGCTACCGCGACACCGTGCGCGACTTCTGGCGGGGCCGCCCGGCCGTCGGCGGCCTGGCGAGCCGGATCGCCGGCTCCGCCGACCTGTACGCCCCCGAACGGCGCGGCCCCGACGCCTCCGTCAACTTCCTCACCTGCCACGACGGCATGACCCTGACCGACCTGGTCACCTATGCGCAGAAGCACAACGAGGCCAACGGCGAGCACAACCGCGACGGCACGGACGACAACCGCTCCGCCAACTACGGCGTGGAGGGCCCGACGCGCGACCCCGCCATCGTCTCCGTCCGCGAACGCCAGCGCCGCAACCTGCTCGCCACCCTGCTCCTCTCCCAGGGCTGCACGATGCTCCACGGCGGCGACGAACTCGGCCGTACGCAAGGCGGCAACAACAACGCGTACTGCCAGGACAACCCCACGAGCTGGTACGACTGGTCGGCACCCACCCCCCTCACCGACTTCGTGCGGCGGGCCGTCGCCCTGCAACGCGACCACCCGGTACTCCGACGCACCGCCTTCCTCACAGGTTCCGGCAACCCTCCGGACATCGCCTGGTACGACCGCGAGGGCCGCCCGATGACCCCGGCCCGCTGGGACGACCCGGCCACCCGCTTCCTGGCCTTCCTCCTCGCCGGAGACCGCGCGGCAGCACCCGACACCGACCTCCTCGCCCTCCTCAACTCCGGTGCGGACGCGGTGGACTTCCCGGTCCCGGGGCGGCCCGGCGCGGTGTACGAAGTGGTCCTGGACACCACGGCACCGGACGGCGCTCCGGCGGCCTCGGCCACCCTGAAGACAGGCGACGTGTGCACCGTCCCGGCCCGCACGGTGTGGGTGGCGACGGCCGGGCTGCCGGGCAGTTGACGACGCCCGTAAAGTGCCCGGGACAGCACCCACGCGCACCGCCAGGTCAGGGAGAACCGGAATGCCGATACGCACCACCAGACCGCTCCAGGCCCTACCGCTCGCCGCGACCGTGCTCACCGGCACGGTCGCGCTCTACATGGCGCTGGTCGCGTTCGGCAACATCACCGACTTCGGCACCAACCAGGCGTTCGTCCAGCACGTCCTGGCCATGGACACCACCTTCAAGGACCCGGACCTGATGTGGCGAGCCGTCGAGTCCCGCACGCTCCAGAACATCGCGTACGTCCTGATCATCATCTGGGAGACGGCCGCCGCACTGGTCCTCGTCGCGGCGACCGTCCTGTGGGCACGCGAACTGCGCCGGGGCTCGGGGTACGCCGGGGCGCGCCGTGTCGCCACCGCCGGACTGCTGATGGTGCTGCTGCTGTTCGGCGCGGGCTTCATCGCGATCGGCGGCGAGTGGTTCTCCATGTGGCAGTCCAAGACCTGGAACGGCCTGGAGGCGGCCACGCGCAACTTCGTGGTGGCGGGAGTGGCGTTGGTGGTCGTGCATCTGCGGGCGGCCGACGAGCGGTGACGCCCGGCATCCAGCGGCGGCCGGGCGCCGGTCAGCGAGCGGCGTAGCCCTCGTCCTCCTGGCAGATGCGCATGGCCGTGCTGTGGAATCTCAGCACCCGCAGCTCCGCATCCCTGCGGAACAGCACGCCGGAATGCTCGACGCGGAGCCAGACCTCGTCCGGGTCCACTTCGCGAGGCACGCACTCGGTGACCTGATAGCCGTCCGCGGCCAGATCGCGGACCAGCCGGGGAATCCTGGGGAGGCGTTCGCGTACGTACTTCCCCGGGGCACTGGGCAGGGAGAGGACCCGGCGACCGTGGTCGATCTCCATGTGCCAGAGCCGCCC
Source organism: Streptomyces chrestomyceticus JCM 4735 (assembly GCF_003865135.1). Classification (NCBI taxonomy): domain Bacteria; kingdom Bacillati; phylum Actinomycetota; class Actinomycetes; order Kitasatosporales; family Streptomycetaceae; genus Streptomyces; species Streptomyces chrestomyceticus. The sequence continues at coordinate 1,241,663 of NZ_BHZC01000001.1, forward strand.
CTTGCTCGTGAATCCCAGCTCCAGGTCCCCGTACAGGCAGTACACCGGGTCCGGCGCCTGTGCCGCGAAGGCTTCGGGTTCGCCCCAGCGGGCCACCACGTCGCGGTACAGGACTCCGTGTGTGGCCACACCGAGCCCTCCCGTACGCAGAAGCTCCGAAAGCAACGTCAAGAAAAACCGCTCCTCGCGGGTGTGAGGGGCCTTTCGCCCCGCCTGTCTTTTACGCGTCGCATCATACGAAAGGGCGCCGACGTCCTCAGCGCCCGGTCTTTCACCATTCGATGCGATATCCGGTCAGCCACGCGTCGGCCCCGTCGCCCCCGCGCCCGACACTGCGCGGCAGCATCACGTCGCGGACCAGCCGCCGCACCAGTCCCGGCGCCGAGCGGCGGGCCATGGCCGCGCTGTGCGCGACCACCCGCTCCACTCGCGCGCGCCGCAGTTCCTCGTACGCGGCGAAGGCCCGCCGGGGCTCGTGCTGGTCACGCAGGCACTTGGCGAGTACGACGCTGTCCTCGATCGCCATCGAGGCACCCTGGGCGGCGTTCGGCGCGGCGGCGTGGGCCGCGTCGCCGATGATCACCATGGTGTCGGAGAACCATCGCGGGGTGGTGGCGAGGTCGTAGGCGTGTGAGCCGACGATGTGGTCCCCGGTGGCCCGCACGACGGCCGCGGCCGGAGTGCGGTCACCGTCGAGCAGCGCCATGACCCGCTGCCGCCACTGGTCGGCCGTGACCGCGGCCAGGTCCTGCCGGGACCGCTCCGGCCCCGGCACGTTGGAGAACCACCACACCTCCCCGTCCGGCGCCGCCGTACACCCGAAGAAGGCACGCCTGCCGTAGATCATGGTGTACGTGTCGGGCGCGGACGCCGGCTTGACGTCGCGGGTGTAGCCGCAGACGGTGTGCTGACCGGTGTAGCGCGGCCGGGGCGCCGCCGGGTCGATCGTCTTGCGGACCACCGAATGGATGCCGTCCGCACCGATCAGCAGGTCCCCCTCGGCCCGGCTGCCGTCGGCGAAGGACGCCACCACCCGGCGGTCGCTGACCGTCTCGGCGGCGACCAGCCGCTTGCCGTGCCGGACGGCGATCCCGCGACGGCGGGCCTCGTCGTGCAGTACGCGGTAGAGGGTGGCCCGGGTGAGCGTACGGGGCCCCATGCCGGTCTCGTCGGAGGAGCCGGCGATGGCACGCTCGCCGAGCCGCTTCCCCGTACCGCTGAGGAACTCCACCCGCTCGGCGGGAAAGGAGTTCGCCACGACCGGACCATGGGCGCCGATGACGCGCAGCGCCTCCAGCCCGTTGGCGAAGACGACGAGGAACGCGCCGACGTCGTCCGCGCCGCTCGGGTACGCCTCGAAGACCTCCGCGTCGATGTCCGCCTTCTGCAGAGCCATCGCGGTCACCGCTCCCGCGATACCCCCACCGATGATCAGAGCCTTGGTCATGCCGCGCCCCCAGGTGAGTCGGCCGCGGAGCGGAGGTCCGCTCCGCCATCGTCCACCTTGCCGGTGGTGGGCGGCGGGAGCCAGACCCCGTGCGCGGGGCCGGCTCCCGCCGGGGGGCCGTGGCGCCGGGTGTCACCCCGCCGCGTACACGTCCTCCACATACCGCCCGGCGTCCGTCAGTTCCCGCAGCCAGGTCTCCGCCTGCTCCTCCGTGGCGCCCGTGCGAGCGGCATGCAGCTCGCGGAAGGCGGCGCGTACGCCCGGGGCCATCCGGCTGCCGTCGCCGCAGACGTAGACCCGGGCGCCGGCGTCCAGCAGTGCTCCGACCTCGTCGGCTTCGGCGGCGATGCGGTGCTGGACGTACCGGCAGTCGTCGACGGGCCGGGTGCTGAAGGCCGGGCGGAGGGACACCGCGCCGGCGGCCTCGGCGGTCCGCAGTTCGTCGGCGTGCAGGTAGTCGGCTTCGGGGGCGTCGCAGCCGAAGTAGAGGAGGGCGGGGGCGAGTTGCCCGGCGGTGGCCACGCGGTCCGCGATGGCGCCCCGGAAGGGGGCCAGGCCGGTTCCGGCGGCGACCAGGATGACCGGTGTCGGGTCGGCCGGGTCGAGGCGGAACGCCTCTCGGCAGGGCTGGACCCGGGCCAGGACGGTGTCGCCGGGCCGGAGCGTGTGCAGGTGTCCGGAGCCGGTGCCGCCGGGGAGCAGCGAGACCATCAGGTCGGCGTGGCGCGGGTCGGTGGCGGGTGAGGAGGAGAGGGAGTAGTGGCGGATGCGCATCGCCGGCAGGAGGTCGAGGAGGACCGGCCAGGTCAGCTCGCCGCGCAGGGCCGGGTAGGACTCGATCAGATCGAGGACGCTGCGCGGGTCGTCGGCGGGGAGCGCTTCGAGGGCGGCGCGCTCGGGCGGGCAGGGGTTGTGGGCGGCGAGGGCGGCGCGCTGGTCCGGTGTGGGGCGGGCGCCCAGTTCCACGTGGTGGGTGAGGAGGGCCCGTACGGTCAGCGGGCGGTCGACGGGCAGCGCGTCCCGGCTCGGGCGGCCCGCACCCGCGCGGATGTCGAGGACGGTGTCGAGGTCCACGCCCAGTACCCGTGCCGCGCGCTCCACGGCCGCCGTTCCGTTGGCGGGGAGTACGGCCAGGTGGTCGGCGGTGCGGTAGGTGACGCCTTCGGGGAGGGCGAGGCGCAGGAAGCGCTTGACGCGGGGGTGGCCGGGGGCGGTGAGGTCGTGGGCCTCGGTGACGGTCATCGGCTGGAGGCCGTGGCGGCCGGCGAGGGCGTCCAGGGGGCCGCCGGTGACCTCGCGGACGGTGTAGGACGGGTCCGTGGCGTCGGCCGTCGCGCTCGCGCCGATCGTCGCCGGGTCGCCGTAGCGTACGAGCAGTTCGGTGCGGAGCGCGGCCGTGAACGCCTGGACGGCGCCGTTCAGGTCGCCGGACGCGTCGGCCTCGCCGCGCGGCAGCAGCCGCTCGGCGCCCAGGGCGGCCAGCCGCTCGTCGAGCAGGGTCGGTACGCGCTGGTAGGTGGCGGCCCAGTTGCGGTCGCCGACGCCGAGGACGGCGTACGGTACGCCTTCGGCCTGCGCCTGCGCGCTCTCCAGCCACTCCATGAAGTGGGCCGCGTCGTCGGTCGGCCGGCCGTTGTAGGAGGCGGTGACGATGACGACCGGCCGGTCGGTGGGGAGGGCGCCGGCCGCGGCGTCCAGCGGGGCGACCTCGGCGGTGAAGCCGAGGCCGGTGGCCTGGTCGGCGAGGCGTTCGGCGAAGTCGCGGCAGGTGCCGTAGTTGGTGCCGTGGAGCAGCAGCAGGCCGGTGTCCTGGCGGACCCGGGTGGGCAGCCCGTCGTCCGTACCGGGCTGCGTGTCGTCCGGCTCCGCCGCCCCTCCGGGCAGGACCGCCAGCGCGGCGCGCAGGGCCGCGCGGTCGGCGGGCGTACGCCGGCCGAGGGTCATCGTGAAGCCGTCCGGCTTGAGGGTCAGGGTTTCCTTGATGCGGAGCCGGTAGTCCGCGTGGTCGATGAGACGGTAGCGGTGCACCAGCATGGCGAGCAGCATCGTCGCCTCGTGCAGCGCGAACTGCCGCCCGATGCAGGCGCGTTCCCCCGTGCCGAAGGGCTTGTACGCGTGCGGGGAGCGGGCCGCCTCGGCCTCCGGCGCGAACCGGGTGGGGTCGAACAGCTCCGGGTTGTCGCCCCACACCGGGTCGCGGTGCAGCATCGGCGTGAGGACGGTGACCAACTGGCCCGCCTTCACCGGGTAGCGGCCGCCGAGCAGGGTGTCCTCACGGGCCTGCCGGCTGAAGGCGGCGGCGGTGGGCCACAGCCGCAGTGCCTCGTTGAGGACCTGCCGGGTGAAGGGCAGCCGTCCGATGTCCTCGAAGGACGGGTCGGGGTCGGTCGCGTCGCCCCACAGTTCGTCCGCCTCACGCTGGGCCAGGCGCAGCGCGGACGGGTCCTTGAGCAGGTGGTGGAGGGCGAAGGAGAGGGCGCCGGAGGTGGTCTCGTGGCCGGCGATGAGGAAGGTGATGACCTGGTTGCGGATGTTGGCCAGGTCGAGCGTGGTGCCGTCGGCGGGGTGGGTGGCGCCGAGCATCAGCCCGAGCAGGTCGTCGGAGGCGTCGCGGGCGCCGGGGGTTCCGTCCGCGTCGCCGCTCCCGCCCGTACGGGTGGCGATGACCTCGTCCACGACCGAGGCGAGGTAGTCGGCGTCGGCCCGGAAGGCGGCGTCCTCCTCGGTGTAGTCGCCGCCCGGCTCCCGGCCGAGGCGGGTCATGCTCCATTCCAGGCAGCGGACCATCGCCTCGACGAAGGGGTGCGGGGTGTCGCGGGCGAACGACTCGAAGTCGAAGCCGAAGCCCGCCAGGCCGATGGTGTCCAGGGTCATCCGGGTCATGTCGTCGGCGACGTCCACGGGCGTCCCGTCGGCGGCGCGCCGGTCCCAGCTTCCGAGGACCCGGCGGGCGACCTTCAGCATCGCCGGGTGGTAGGTGCGCATCGAGCCGAGCGCGAAGGCCGGCATCAGGATGTCGTGCGCCTTGGCCCAGTTCGGTTCGTCGTTGTACGCGGTGAACAGGCCGTCCCCGGCGAACTCGCGGACGTTCTCCAGGGCGACCGCGATGCCCTTGGCGAAGCGCTCCTCATCGGACAGCTCGGTGACCAGTTCCAGCGAGGAGACGAGTGTCACCTCGTGACCGTGCAGCCGTCGCCGGTACACCGGGCCGTGTTCACGGGCCAGGGCCATGGCCTGCTGGAGCGGGGTGGAGCTGAGGCCGGTGGCCGACAGGTCGACGACCGGCACCTCCTCGTACGGGCGCACCGCGCCGTCGGCTGCTTCGAACGGGATCGTCTCGGTCATGTCTCCAGCGTGACCTGCCCGGTGTACCGTGCGACGCCGGGTAACTGCATGATTGTGCAGTGGTTTTTCGTTGTCCGCTCTTGCGGCCGGACCGGAGAAGGGGCAATGGACGAGGCGACGGCGGAGGGCGCGGCGAGCCCGTGGCGCAACTACTTCCTGATCCTGCTGGACCGCATCCCGGTGCCGACCGCCGTGTGTGACGCGCACGGCGAAGTGCTGATCGCCAACCCCGCGATGGCCGCCGAGTGGGGCGCGGCCCCCGGACAACTGCGCGGCCGCAACCTGCTGGACCTCTTCCGGCCCCGCTCCCAGGCGCAGGTGGACCGGCTGATCGACGCGCTGCGCCTGGGCCGCAGGTCCCGGTACCCGGTCGGGGTGAGCTGGCGGGCCGGCGCGAACGGCACTGAGCGGGAGGGCGAGTTGACGGTGGACCCGGTCGGCGACCCGTCGGAGGACCTGCCCGTCCTGCTGGCCCTGCTCCGGGTCCACGAGGACACGCCGCCCGCCCCGGCTCCGGGGCGCGAGGCGGCCAGCCCCGTCGAGACCCGCATCCTCGCCCTGGCCGCCGCCGGCGCGACCACGGCCAGCATCGGCGGCCACCTCGGCCTCACCGTCGACGGCGTCAACTACCACCTCACCCGCCTCTCCCGCCGCTGGCGCGTACAGGGCCGTACCGCCCTGGTCGCCAAGGCGTACGTGCTGGGCGTACTGGCGCCGGGGGTGTGGCCGCCGGCGGCCGCGGAGGCGCCGACGGCGGAGTTCCCGGAGGGCTGAGCCCCCCGGCCGCCCTCCCCGCAAAGATCCACGAATCCGCCCGAAACGAACCCTGTCGGGCCACGGAGGAGGCGAGTAGCGTCGGGCTCCCTTCTTCCGTACGGAGGGTGTCCTGCCATGGCCGACACCGTGAGTCACACGCAGTACGAGAGGTACGAGGGCGGCAGCCCGGAGGCCGAGCGGGTGGTCTTCGAGGAGCTGGCGCGGCAACTGATGCAGGTGCAGCTCGTGAACCGGAAGAGCAGTGGGGCGCAGGGTGTCGAGCGGGCCTTCCACGCCAAAGGGGTGCTGGGGGTGGAGAACGCCCGGCTGCGGTTCGACGAGGGGCTGCCCGCCGCGCTGGCGTCCGGTTTCGTGCGGGCGGGTGCGCAGTACCCGGCCGTGGTGCGGCTGTCGAACGCGAGCGGTACGGCGCAGGCGGACATCTCGCCCGATCTGCGCGGTATCGCCGTACGGGTGGAGGTGTCGGCGGAGGAGACCCACGATCTGCTGGCGACCAACTTCCCGGTGTCGCACGCGCGTGACGCGCGGGAGTTCGTGGCGTTCGCCCGGGCGATGGCGGGCGCCGAGAGCACCCTGCAGAAGGCGTTCGGGCTGCTGGTGAAGCTGCCGCTGGCGGTGGGCTGGGGTACGGCGGCGCGGATGCGCCGCAATGTGCAGGCCGCCACCCGGCACGTGGTCGGTTCGCTGGCGCGTGAGACGTACTGGAGCCGGGGCGCGGTCATGTGGGGCGACGCGGGGCCGGTCCGCTACCAGTTGCGGCCCGCGCCGGGCGGTGCCCCCGCGCCGCGGCCGGACCGGCACGACCCCGACCATCTGCGCCACGAGCTGGCGGGGCGGCTGGCGCTGGGCGACGTCGAGTTCGAGCTGTGCGTGCAGCGGTACGTCAGCGAGGAGCGCACGCCCATCGAGGACGGGGCGGCGCAGTGGCGGGAGACGGACGCGCCGGTCGTGCCGGTCGGGCGGCTGACCATCCCGCGGCAGGACGTGACCACCGCCGAGGCCCGCTCCGCGGCCCGCCGGGTGGAGGCGCTGGCGTTCAACCCGTGGCACACCACGGACGAGTTCCGTCCGCTGGGCAATCTGAACCGGGCGCGCAAGGCCGCGTACCGGGCGAGCGCCGGGCACCGGCTCGGCACCCGGTTCCGTACGGAGGAGCCGCTGCGCAACACCGTCCTCGGGGTGCCGGTGCGGGCCGCCTTCCGGGCCGTCAACCGGTACGTTCCGTGGCACAAGCTGCCGCTGAACCTGAGTCTGCTCAACCTGGTGGCGCTGCGGCAGGCGCTGCGCCGCTTCAACCTCATCGACACCGAGGTGCCGGAGGCGCCGCCGCAGGCCGTGCCGGTGCCGGAGACGGTGGACGAGGGCGCGCGGATGGCCCGTACGTACGACGGTTCGTCCACCGACCTGTCGGAGCCCCGGATGGGCGCGATCGGTTCGGCCTTCGGGCGCAACCTCAAGCCGGTGTACCGGCCGGACCTGGACCTCGTCCCGAACCCGGTCACGACGGCGCGCCAGTTGCTGCACCGTACGGCGTTCCGGCCGGCGCCCTCGCTGAACATCCTGGCCGCGGCGTGGATCCAGTTCCAGGTGCACGACTGGGTCAACCACCGGCGGTACAAGCCGGGCGAGCGGTCGGTGGAGATCCCGATGCCGCCGGGCAGCGCCTGGACGAACACGCCCGGCGGGCAGCCCGAGGACGTGATGCGCTTCGCCGAGAACATCGGGGTGGAGCGGCCCGGCGAGCCACCGCTGCTGTTCACCAACACCACGTCGCCGTGGTGGGACGGCTCGGAGGTGTACGGCGGCGACGAGGCCACCGCGCGGTCGCTGCGCGAGCCGGACGGCGCGAAGCTGCGGCTGGAGGACGGGCATCTGCCGGTCGGCGCGGGCGGCATCCCGCTGACCGGGTTCAACGAGAACTGGTGGCTGGGCCTGAGTGTGATGCACACGCTCTTCGCCCGGGAGCACAACGCGCTGTGCGACGCGCTGCACGCCGAGTACCCCACCATGGGCCAGGACCGGATCTACCACACGGCCCGGCTGATCGTCTCCGCGCTGATCGCTAAGATCCACACCGTGGAGTGGACGCCGGCGATCCTGGCCACCGAGGCCATCGACGTCGGCCTGAAGACGAACTGGCAGGGCCCGCCGGACAAGTGGCTGAGCAAGCTGGGGCTGTGGCTGGTCGAGTCGCACGCGCTGCGCGGCATCCCGGAGACGCTGCCGGACCACCACAAGGTGCCGTACTCCCTGACCGAGGACTTCGTCACGGTCTACCGGATGCACCCGCTGATCCCGGACGACTACGAGCTGCGCGAGCACCGCTTCGGGCAGCGCGTGGAGACCGTCACCTTCGACGACATCCAGGGCACCGCGGCCGAGGCGGTGGCCCGCAAGACCGGGCTGACCGACACGCTGTACTCGCTCGGCATCGCCCACCCGGGCGCGATCACCCTGCACAACTACCCGGAGGCGCTGACCCGCTTCGAGCGGGACGGGGAGATCATCGACCTGTCGGTGGTCGACCTCGTACGGACCCGGCGGCGTGGCGTGCCGCGCTACAACGACTTCCGCGCCGGGCTGCACAAGCCGCGGGTCCGCGGTTTCGAGGACATCAGCTCCGACCCGCAGACGGTCGCCCAGCTCAAGGAGGTCTACCGGAACGTCGACGAGGTCGACACCATGGTGGGGCTGTTCGCCGAGAACCCGCCGGAGGGCTTCGGCTTCAGCGACACCGCCTTCCGGATCTTCATCCTGATGGCCACCCGCCGTATCCAGTCGGACCGGTTCCTGACCGTCGATTTCCGGCCGGAGCTGTACACGCCGCTCGGCATGGACTGGATCGCCCGCGGCGGGATGAACTCCGTCATCCTGCGGCACTGCCCGGAGCTGGCCGCGATGCTGCCGCGCGGCGCGACCGCCTTCGCGCCGTGGCGGCCGGTGCTCCCGGGGCGCGGCGGCGCGGGTTCGTGAGGGACGCCGGCCGCGCCGCGTCTCCGGTGGGGCGCGGGGCCTGTCACGGGTCCCGCGCAGCCCTGCGTACGGGTCGCTCACAGGCTCCGTGCAGCCCTGCGTACGGGGTCGCTCACGGGTCGCGCGCAGCCCTGCGTAAAACGCGGACAAGGCGCCCGATAACCTCCTGGTGTGGAGGAGAACACGCCCGCGCCCTTCGAGCGCGGTACGGACGGCCCGAAGGTCATCGTCGTCGGCGTCGACGGGTCGGACTCGTCATGGCGCGCCGCCGCCTACGCGGCGGGGCTGGCCCGTAGGCAGGGGTCCAAGCTGGCCCTGGTGTACGTCCAGCCGGTACTGCCGGCCGGCGCGGCCATGGGGGCACCGATCGTGGACGCGACGAACGAGGTCGCCGACGAGCTGATGGCGGAGATCCGGGCGGCGACGGAGCGCGCGCGGGGGACCTACGACCTGCGCTGGGAGTTCCACACGCTGCGGGGCGACCCGTACTCGGGCATGGTGCAGATGGCCGACGAGCTGACGGCGGACGCCGTGGTGGTGGGGGCGTCGGAGTCCGCGGGGCACCGGATCATGGGGTCGGTGGCGGTCCGGCTGGTCAAGGCGGGACGGTGGCCGGTGACGGTCGTGCCGTAACCGGTCGGGGCGGGATACGGGTACGGCGCGGGGGTACGGACGCGAGGCCCGGCCACCGGCGGTTTCCGGCCACCGCGATGGCCGGAATGCAGGCGTCAACCAGATTGGTCTGGACCACGAAGGTGGGGGCGGTTAGGGTCCTTCCACGTACGGCGCACCGGCCGTACCGACCCCGCACCGCCCTGCTCACAGCACCGCCCCGCCGGTCCGGTCCGGCGCGCCCGGACCCTGTCGTCACTTGCCGCCTGCCGCGACGGTGACGACAGAACCTGGCGTGGACCGCGCCGTCTCCGGCACTCGCTCCGCCGCCCCCGCCAGCTCCGCACCTGGGACCGGTCCATGATCGAAATCGTGGTCGTACTCCGGGTCGAGGACGCCGTCCTCGACTTCCTCTCCGTCCTCACCGACCCCGACCCCGGCGCCGGCCCGGCCGCCGTGGTCCTCGCCGACCGGGGAGACGTCCTCCCCCTGCCCGCCGGTACACCACCGGCCGAACGGCTCGCCCTGCTCGCCCCGTACGTACGGTCCGCCGAGGAGGACGCCGCCTCGCCCGGCCCCGACGCCCTGGCCGGCCTGATACGCCGGGCCGCCGACGGCCACTCCGCCCGCGTGTGGACCCACTCCCCCGCCGACAACCGGCGCAGCCGGGGCCGCGTGGGCCGGGACACCGCCCTGGCCTGCGCCGGACTGACGGACGCCGCCGGGGCCGCCGCCGTGCGGGTGCTGACCGTGCGGCACGCCGTCGGGTACTCCCCGTTCCTGCAGTTCGTCAGCGACCTCGACCGCCCGCTCGACCGCGCGCAGATCGCGGCCAAGCTGAACTTCGTCAACGACGCCGCGCCCGGACTGCTCGACACCCCGTCGCCCGAATTCATGGTGCAGACGCCCCGTATCCCGGCCGCCGAGCGGTTCTTCGTATCCGATCCGGTCGAACGCGAACGGCTCTTCGCCCTGCTCGCCAGCCTGGGCGACGAGGCCGCCGCCGTCACCGATCCCTGGGAGTTCGCCACCTCCCCGTACGAGGCCCGGCGCCTGGACGCGACCGCCGCCTGGGTAGGGCGGCACTGCCCACCTGGCGGGAAACCGCTGGTGGAAGTCGGCGCCTGCGAGGGCGCGTTGACGGCCCGGCTCGCGGCGGACGGCTTCTCGGTGTACGCCACCGAACCCAACCCGCGCTTCCGGGACCGCCTCGACGCCGCGGTGCGGGACACCGACGCCGTGCGGACCGGCACCGAAGACCTCGCCGAGCTGGCCAAGGACGGGCCGGAAGGCGCCGCGTATCTGCTGGTCGAGATGCTCTACTACGGCCAGGACCTCGCACTCCTCGACGACCTGCCCACCGGTCTGCTCTTCCTCGCACTGGAACCCGAGGCGCTGGAGGCGCGGCTGCGGCCGTGGCTCGCCGCCTCCGCGGTGTGGCACCTGGTGGAGGAGACCCGGCTCGTCGCGCCCCGGGTGGAGCCGGTCTGCGGCGGCCGCGCGTACTTGAGCAAGCGCGGCAGCGTCGGGCTCGTACTGCGCCGGACCGACGGCTGATCCGGCCGCGCCCTTTCCGGTGGGCCTCCGGCCTGCCGTTCCGTCACCGGTGAGCGGCGAGCACTCCGCCCGCCGCTCCCCCACCGGCACCGGCGGGCCTCCCCGCCACCGATGGGCCGCCCCGCCCACCGCCCCTTTCCGCCGCGCCGTCACCGGCCGCGGCCCGGCCGTCCGCCGGGCTGCCGCCGCCCCCGCCGCCCCGTACCGGAAGGTTTCCATGCGCGCCGACATCTCCCTGGTCAACGCCTGCCTGCTCCCCGCCTACGCGGGCCGCTCGCCCGCCGACTGGATCCTGCGCGCGGCGGACCAGGGCCTGGCGGGCGTCGGCCTGTTCGGGACGAACTTCCCCGCCGGGTCCGGCTCGCTGCGCGAGGAGGTCACCGCACCGCTCCGCGCCGTACGCCCCGATCTGCTGATCGCGCTGGACGAGGAGGGCGGTGACGTGACCCGGCTCGACTACCTGCGCGGCAGTGTCTACCCGGGCAGCCACGCCCTGGGCGCCGTCGACGACACCGGGCTCACCCGGGAGGTGGGCGCGGCGATCGCCCGCGACCTGCGGGCCGAGGGCGTCAACCTGTGCCTGGCCCCGTGCGCGGACGTCAACTCCCGCCCGGACAACCCCATCATCGGGGTCCGCTCCTTCGGCGACCGGCCGGACCTGGTGGCGCGGCACACCGCGGCGTACGTCCGGGGCGTCCAGGACGCCGGGGTCGCCGCCACCCTCAAGCACTTCCCCGGGCACGGCGACACCCGGACCGACTCGCACGCCGAACTGCCGGACATCGACCGCGACGCGGCGTCCCTCGACGCGGTGGACCTGCCGCCGTTCCGCGCCGGGATCGCGGCCGGCGCCCGGGCCGTGATGACCGGTCACATCCGGCTCTCCCGGCTGGACGGCCTGCCCGCGACGCTGAGCCGGCGGATCGTCACCGGTCTGCTGCGCGAACAGCTCGGTTACCGGGGCGTGGTGATGACGGACGCGCTGGAGATGGCGCCGATCGTACGGCGCTGGGGGTACGGCGGCGCGGCGGTCGCCGCGCTGGCCGCCGGAGCGGACCTGGTGGTGCTCGGCGCGACGGACGGGGAGAAGCTGCTGCCCGAGGTCCACGACGCCGTGCAGGAGGCGCTGGACCGGGGCACGCTGACCTTGGAGCGGGTGGCGGAGGCGGCCTGCCGGGTCGCGTCGCTGCGCGCCTGGGCCGACCCGGCCCGGCGCAACGGCACACCGGACCCCGGCGGGCCCGCGCCCGACAGACACCGCGAGCCCGTCGGCCTGACCGCCGCCCGCCGGGCCCTGCTCGCGCACGGCGTGCCCAGGGCCGCCGACGGCCGCCGTCTGCACACCGTACGGCTGGCCACCGCCGCCAACCTGGCGGTGGGTGACGCCCCGTGGGGTCTGGAGGCCCCGCTCCGGCGCCTCGGCGCACTGGCCACCGCCACCGAGGTCGAGCCGGGCATCGACCCGGCCACGGTCGTCCCGCCCCCGGACGACGGTGACCCGCTCGCGGTCGTCGTACGGGACGCGGAGCGCGACCCCTGGCAGCGCGCGGTCCTCCAGGAGCTGCGGGCCCGGCGCCCGGACCTGGTCACCGTGGAGATGGGCCTGGCCCCGGCCCGTCCGCTGCCCTCGGACGCCCCCGCGACCCTGTTCACCCGCGGCGCGGGACTGGTCAACGCCATCGCGGCGGCGGAGTACCTGACCGGCCGGGCCTGGCACGGCCCGCTGCGGCCATGAGCGCCCGGCAGGCCCGCGTACGGGCGGTGGACCCGCCCCCGGCCCGTCCCGCTGGAGCGGGGGCAGCGGCCGGGTACGGGCAGGGAGTGACCGCCGGGTCCCCCCAAGGAGGTGGCTACGACCACTGCGTCGGCCTGGGCTACCACTGCGAGTCGACGTATCAGATCCGGCGCGTCACCGGGGTCACCCGCGCCCACTTCTTCGACTGGCTGGACCTCGACTTCGAGTCGGTCGTCGAGGCCGTGGCGGAGGACTTCCGTCATGTGCTGCGCCCCGGCCTGGTCGAGCCGTTCGACGATGGTCGATGTGCCCTGGACCGCGGCTCGGACATCCGCTTCTACCACGAGTTCCACCCCGCCGCCGGCGCCGGTACCCCCCTGACCCAGGCGGACATCGACGCCCAACTCCCCCGCGTACGAGCGAAGTTCGCCGCCCTGGCCGGACGCTGGCGGGCCCTCGCCGGCTCCGCCGCCCGGGTGCTCTACGTCCACCACGACGCCTGGGACGAGCTGACCGCCGCCGACCTGCGCCGGCTGCGCGCGGTGATCGCGGCCCAGCATCCGGGCCACCGCTTCGACCTGCTCTGGCTGCGCCGCACCGCGCCGCCCGACGCCGACGCGACGGGCCCCGGCATCACCTGGGGAACGGTCGCCGCCGCCCCCGGCCGCTGGGAGGGCGACGACGCCGCCTGGGACGCCGCCCTCACCCCCGTACTCACCCGCCCCCACGCCCCATCACCACACCGGCACTCCCAGCACTCCCAGCACTAAGGATTCGCATGACGCCTCCCCCGCCGCGCACCGTCATCCTCTCCCCGCACTTCGACGACGCCGTCCTCTCGCTGGCGGGTCTGATCCCCCGGCTCCCGGCCCCGGTGACCGTGGTGACCGTGTTCGGCGGCGCCCCCGCCGGACACCACGCCGTCTCCTGGTGGGACAGCACCTGCGGCTTCTCCACCGCCGCCGAGGCCCACCGCGCCCGGCTCGCCGAGGACGCGCGGGCCACCGCCCTGCTCGGCGTGGACCGGACCGTACTGAGCCACCCCGACGACCCGTACGGCGAAGGGGACGAACTGACGGACATAGACGCCTACTTGCGCGCCTTGCCGACGCCGCTCCCGCTCGTCCTCCTGCCCATCGGCACCAACCAGGCCGACCACCGCCGGGTGCGCGACCGGGCCCTGCACGTCCTCGACGAGCTGGGCGCACCACTGCCCCTCCTGTACGCCGACCTCCCGTACACCGGCCACCTGCCCGAGTGGGGCACCCCGGACACCGACCGCGCCCTCGGCCGCGACCAGACCTTCGGGCTCTCCTACCAGGATCTGGCGGCCCGCTACCGCATGGACCTCGCGCACGACCTGGTCCTGACCGACGAGGAGTGGGCCCGCAAGCGGGAAGCGGTGCACTGCTACAGCTCACAGCTCGCCCCGCTCGCCGCCGACCACGGCAGACTGCTGGCCCGGAGCGGCCCGCTGCGCGCCGAGCGCGTCTGGTCGCCGGTACGCCGCCCGCAGCCGGCCGGGGCGGACGCATGACCGCGCACGGCGCCGCGCCGCCGCCCGTCCTGGAAGCGCACGACCTGGTGAAGGAATACCGCCGCGGGCGCGTCGTGGACGGCGTACGGCTGACCGTGCGCGAGGGCGAGCGGGTCGGGCTGCTCGGTCCCAACGGCGCGGGCAAGACCACCACCCTGCTGATGTGCCTGGGCGCGGTCGCGCCGGACGCCGGAAGCGTGCACGTCCTCGGCCACCGGCTGCCCGCCGGCCGCCCGGCCGCCATGCGCGGCGTCGGCTTCGCGGCCGGCTACCTGCCGCTCCCCGACCGGCTGCGGGTGCGCGAGTACCTGCGGCTGTACGCGGACCTGTACGGGCTGCGCGCCCCGCGTGCGGCGGTGGAGGGCGCCCTCGACCACTTCGGCATCGGTCACCTCGCCCACGCGATCGGCACCGAGCTGTCCAGCGGCCAGCGGACCCTGGTCGGCATCGCCAAGGCGTCCCTGCACACGCCCCGGCTGCTGGTCCTGGACGAACCCACCGCGGCGCTGGACCCGGACATCGCCCTGCGCGTGCGCACCGGGCTGCTGGACCTGTGCGCGCGGCACGGCACCGCGCTCCTGGTGACGAGCCACGACATGGTCGAGGTGGAGCGGCTGTGCGAGCGGGTGGTCTTCCTGGCGGCCGGGCGGGTGACCGCGGACGGTACGCCGCAGGAGGTGGCGCGGCAGTTCGAGCAGCGTGACCTGGAAGGGGTCTTCCTGCACCTCGCGGAGGCCCGGGACCGCGAGCGGGCGCGGGGCGGCGGCGGGGCGGGTGCCGATGCCTCGGCCGGGGCCGATGCCCGTACCGGGGCCGACGACCGGGAAGGGGCCGGTGCCGTATGAGCGCCGTGGAGGCCCCTGAGCTGCGCGGGTCCGCCGCGGCCAGCGCGCACCGGGTGCGCGCCGTCGCCCGCCGTCACTGGCTGGTGCTGCGCCGCAGCCCGCACCGGATCTTCGACGTCCTCGTGTGGCCGGTCGTCGACACGCTGCTGTACGGCTCCATCGGGCTGTTCGCCGCGAAGGCGACGGGCGCGGCGGGCGGCGGGACGCAGACGGGCTCCGGCACGGAGCTGGGCACCGGGACCGCGTTCGCGGTCTTCCTGCTCAGCGGCACGGTCCTGTGGCACCTGGTCCACCAGACGCAGATCTCGCTGGCCACCGGCTTCCTGGAGGAGACCTGGTCACGCAATGTGATCGGGCTGCTCACCACGCCGCTGCGCGGCTGGGAGTACCTGGCCGGGGTGGGGCTCTTCGCCCTGGTCCGGACGGCGCTGAGCACGCTCGCGGTGGCCACGCTGGCCTTCAGCGCGTACGCCTTCGACGTGACGTCCCTGGGCCTGGGGCTGATCCCGGTCGCCGCGCTGCTCCTGCTGTGCGGCTGGGCGGTGGCCCTGGCGGTGGTGGGACTGGTGCTGCGCTACGGCAGCGGCGCCGAGGCCCTCGTCTGGGGCGGGCTGTCGGTGGTGATGCCGCTGTCGGGTGTCTTCTACCCTGTCTCGACGCTGCCGGGGGCGCTCCAGCCGGTCGCCCAGGCGCTGCCCACGACGCATGTCTTCGCGGCCGGGCGGGCCCTGGCCGGCGGCGGGCCGACACCGTGGCGCGAACTGGCGGTGGCCACACTGGGCACCGTCACGCTGCTTCTTCTGGCCCTGTTCTTCCTGGGCCGCATGGTGGCGTCCTTCCGGCGCCGCGGGCTGGTGACCCGGTACTCATGAGGGCAGGGGCGCGCCGGGCTCCCGGCGCGCCTCTCAGCCGTCACCTGGTGCCTGGCCCCCGTCAGCCCTCGTCGGCGTCCTCCAGCCGGAACCCGACCTTCAGCCCGACCTGGTAGTGCTCGATGTCCCCGTCCACGATGTGCCCGCGCACCTGGGTCACCTCGAACCAGTCGAGGCCCCGCAGCGTCCGCGCCGCCCGCTTGACGCCGTTGCGGATCGCGGCGTCCACGCCCTCCGGGGACGTCCCCACGATCTCCGTCACCCGGTACGTGTGATTCGACATGTCCGCTCCTTCGTCCTGCCGGTGTCCGTGCCGGCCGTCCGTACGCGGCCTCGTACGGACCGCCGCACGCCCCGGGTGCCCGGATTCACCGGTTCCACTCAGCCCCGCCAGGCGGTCGCCTTCCCCTGCCGCCCCCGAAGGGCCATGATGACCGGCCATCGGCCGTCATCGAGAGGGAGGGGCACGGGGATGCGCGGGGGACAGGGAGTGTGGCGGCGTAAACCGATCGAAGTCGTTCAGGAGACGGAAGGCGGCTCGGGCGAACAGCTCAACCGGGTGCTGGGCCTGTGGCAACTGACCGCCATCGGGGTCGGCGGTCTCATCGGCGCGGGCATCTTCACGCTCGCCGGGACCGTCGCGAACGGCAAGGCCGGTCCGGCGGTGCTGGTGTCGTTCCTCGTCGCGGGCGTGGCCAGCGCGGCGGCCGCGTTCTCGTACGCCGAGTTCGCGGGGCTCATCCCGAAGGCGGGCTCGGCGTACACGTACGGCTACGCGGTGCTGGGCGAGCTGGCGGGCTGGTTCATCGGCTGGGACCTGCTGCTGGAGTACACGGCGATCGTGGCGGTGGTCGCGATCGGCATCTCCGGCTACTTCAGCTTCCTGCTGGGCGAGATGGGGGTGGAGCTGCCCGCCTGGATGCTGGGGGCGCCGGGGACCGGTGGGGGGCACCGGGTGGACCTGTTCGCTGCGGCGCTGTGCCTGTTCATCGCGTATCTGCTGAACCTCGGCATCAAGAACGCGGCTCGTTTCGAGACCATCGTCGTGGGCCTGAAGGTCCTGGTCGTACTGCTGGTCATCGGAGTCGGTTTCTTCCACATCAGGACCGGCAATTACACACCGTTCTTCCCCTTCGGCGTCAGCGGTGCCTTCACGGGCGCGGCCACGGTTTTCTTCGCGGTGTTCGGTTACGACGCCATGAGCACCGCGGCGGAGGAGTCCAAGGACGCCCAGCGGCACATGCCGAAGGCGATCCTGTATTCGCTGATGATCTCGATGGTGCTGTACGTGCTGGCCTGCCTGGTGCTCACCGGTATGCAGAACTACACGGACATCGACCCGGAGAGCGGCTTCTCCTCGGCGTTCAAGTCGGTGGGGCTGAGCAGTCTGGCCGATGTGATCGCGGTGGGCGCGATCATCGGCATTCTCACGGTGATGTTCACCTTCATGCTGGGGGTCACCCGGGTGTGGTTCAGCATGAGCCGGGACGGGCTGCTGCCGAAATGGTTCGCCAAGACCCATCCTCGGCGGCACGTACCGACCCGGGTGACGTGGACCGTGGGCATCGCCTCGGCAGCCATCGCGGGTTTCCTGCCCATCGGGGAGGCCGCCGAGCTGACGAACATCGGCATTCTGCTGGCGTTCGTGGTGGTGTGCGTCGCGGTGATCGTGCTGCGCTACAAGCGCCCCGACCTGCCGCGTACGTTCCGTACCCCCGGGATGCCGGTGGTGCCCGCGATCGGGGTGGTCTTCTCGCTCTGGCTGATCACGTTCCTGGAGTGGCAGACCTGGGTGCGCTTCGCGGTGTGGTTCCTGATCGGCCTGGTCATCTACTTCACGTACTCCCGCCGGCACTCCGAACTGGGGAAGGCGGAACGGGAGAGCACCGGCCTGGAGGGCCGCGACGGGCGGCTGTGACGGCCGGTCCGGACGCGCCGGGCCCGGAACGCGACATCCCGGAACACGACGGAGCGCCCCTGGACCCGTGGTCCTGGGGCGCTCACGTTTCAGCGTGCGGCGGTGGTCCGCCCGGCCCGGGAGGGTGGTCCCGGGCGGTGCGGTCCGTGTACCGCGGCTGCCTGCTCACCGGGCTCAGTACGCCGAGTTGACGTTGTCCATGGAGCCGTAGCGATGGGCGGCGTAGTTGGCGGCGGCCGTGATGTTGGCGACCGGGTCGGTCAGGTCGTTGGCCGTGCCCTCGACGTGGTAGCGGTCGAACGTGGGCTGGATGACCTGGAGCAGGCCCTTGGACGGGATGCCGTTCTTGGCGTTGATGTCCCAGTCGTTGACGACGTTCGGGTTACCGCTGGACTCGCGCATGATGTTGCGGTGCAGGCCCTCGTAGCTGCCGGGGATGCCCTTCTTCTTCATGATGTCCAGCGACTCCTTGATCCAGCCGTCCAGGTTGTTCGCGTAGCGCGGCTTGGACTCGACCGGCTTGCGGTCGGCGGCCCGGCTGGCGGCCTCCTTGGCGGTGTGGCCCTGGCCGGCCACGGCGGTGACCTTCACCGACTCGGCGAGGGTCCTGGTGTCCGCCGCGTCCTTCGCGTCACCGGCCTTGGGCGCGTCGGCGGCCTTGGTGTTCGCACCCGTGGGCTGGCCGTTCGCGGAGACCGGCTTGACCGCGGCGGAGGCGGCGGCGTGCGCGTCACCGGTCGCGGCGGGGACCGTCAGGGCCGCGGTGGCACCGGCGGCGGCCAGCACGGCGACGGAGAGCTTGTGGGTCTTGGTCACGCGGACGGAGCGGAGCAGGGTGTGAGCGGTCATGCGGGGTATTCCTCTTCCAATCACTGAAATGAGCGGGCGGCAGCCATTGGCGGGAGGTACGAGCAGGAAGCCACTGGCGGCACGAGAACCGGGTTCTTGTCCGCGTCCGCCCCGAAGGCATTTACGCGACGCATCAACCCGGCGCCTCAGCAATGATTAGCGACGGCCAAATTGGAAAGCAATAGCCGCTCACCGGGCCCCGGCTACGGCCCCTTTACGTAGAAAGGGCCTTCCGGCGCCACTCAGTCCATGGACGCGGGCCGCAATATCTCTGCGGCGGATTACTAAGAAAGGCCGTACGGGACTGAAGTCCCGTGCTGCGCGTCACGTTCGGGGCCGGGCGTGGCGCCCACCGGAAACCGCTTGAAATGGCCTCGAAACCCGGTTTTCGGGCCACCTGCGGAAAACCTTGTGGCCCGCGTCACCGTTTGGCGTGGCGCCGCATCGGTAAGTGGTGCCGGTCACCTGGAAAAGGGATTGATCGGGGAAATCTATGAGCGCAATAGGCGTTTTGGCAACAAAAAAGCGGCCGGCTGGTGGGCCGGTCGCGGGGGCGGCCTGTGGGGGCGGGGCGCGCGGTCAGGCGCGGGGTCGCGCCTACGGGGCGAGCGCACACGTTCCCCCACTGGGGGCTTACCCGGAGCGGGCCGGGACGAAGCCACAGTCCGCCGCCCCGGAACACGCCCTGACGGGCGCCCGGCAGGGCCGACCAGGGCTGCCCCGGCTCGGCCCCGGGCCGGGGTCACGAACGCCCCCGGCACGGTCCCGAACCAGCCCGAATCGGCCCAGGGCCAACCCGGAGCCAGCCCCAATCGCCCCGAGGCCACCCCAGCACCAGCCCCGGCCCGGCCCGGCCCCAGTTCAGCCCGGCTCACTTCCAGGCCGGCCCCGGCCCGGCCCCAAGCCGGCCCCGAACCGCCCCCACCCCCACCTCAGCCCTGCAGCGACTTCCAGAACTCCTCGAAGGAGAGCTTGCCGTCCGCGTTCGTGTCCTTGGCGGCGATGACGGCCTCGGCGACCGGCCCGGTGACGTAGGGGTCCCCCATCTCCGCCATCGCCCGCTTGTACTCGTCCGCGGTGATCAGGCCGTCGCCGTCCGCGTCGAACCGGTTGAACGCCGCCTTGGCCGCCTCGATGTCTGCCACGGGAGTGCCCCCTTGAAGTCGCTGTACCACTGAATTGACCTGGGTACATTAACCGACTGTCACCCCACCCCCGACCCCGCCCCGGCCCGCCCTCCCGGCCCCCGCGCCCGGCTCAGCCGCCGATCCGGCGCGCCAGGTAGACCGCCGTACGGCTGTCCGCCGACGCCGCCACCTCGGCCGGTGTCCCGGTGGCCACGATGCGGCCGCCGGCCGCGCCGCCGCCCGGTCCCAGGTCGACGACGTGGTCCGCGCCCGCGACCACCCCCATGTCGTGCTCGACGACCACCACGGTGTTGCCCGCGTCCACCAGCCCGTGAAGCTGCCGCAGCAGCACCTCGGTGTCGGCCGGGTGCAGGCCGGTGGTGGGTTCGTCCAGGAGGTAGAGGGTGTGGCCCCGGTGGGCGCGCTGGAGTTCCGTGGCCAGTTTGATGCGCTGGGCCTCGCCGCCGGACAGCTCGGTCGCGGGCTGCCCCAGGCGCAGGTAGCCGAGGCCGACGTCCTGGAGGGTGCGCAGGCTGCGGGCGGCGGCCGGTACGTCGGCGAGGAAGTCCGCCGCGGTGTCCACCGTCATGCCGAGCACGTCGGAGACATTCCGGCCGCGGTAGGTGATCTGCAGGGTCTCCGGGTTGTAGCGGGCGCCGTGGCAGGTGGTGCAGGGCGCGTACGTACCGGGCAGGAAGAGCAGCTCGACGGCGATGAAGCCCTCGCCCTGGCAGGTCTCGCAGCGGCCACTCGCGACGTTGAAGGAGAAGCGGCCCGCCGTGTAGCCGCGGGCGCGCGCTTCGTCGGTGGCGGCGAAGACCTTGCGTACGGCGTCGAAGAGGCCGGTGTAGGTGGCGAGGTTGGAGCGCGGGGTACGGCCGATGGGCTTCTGGTCGACGCGGACGAGGCGGTCTACCGCCTCCAGGCCCTTGGCCTCGGCGAGCTGTGCCCGGGCCGCGCTCTCCTCGTCCTCCTCCGGTCCGGCGCCGAGGTGGTCCGCCACGGCGTCCGCGAGGACCCGGGTGACCAGCGTGGACTTGCCCGACCCGGAGACGCCGGTGACGGCCGTGAAGACGCCGAGCGGGAAGGTGGCGTCCACCCCGCGCAGGTTGTGCAGGGTGACGCCGTGCAGGGACAGCTCCCCAGTGGGCTCGCGGGGCGGGCGCGCGGCGGGCGGCGCAGTGTCGAAGAGGAAGCGGCGGGTGGCGGACTCGGTGACCTGTGCGAGGTCCGCGACGGGCCCGCTGTGCAGGACCCGCCCGCCGTGCACGCCTGCCTCGGGCCCGACGTCCACGATCCAGTCCGCGTGCCGCACCACGTCCATGTCGTGCTCGACGATGAACAGGGTGTTGCCCGCTTCCTTCAGGCGGCCGAGCACGGTGAGCAGGGCCTCGGTGTCCGCCGGGTGCAGGCCCGCCGAGGGCTCGTCCAGTACGTAGACGACGCCGAAGAGGCCGGAGCGGAGCTGGGTGGCCAGCCGCAGCCGCTGGAGTTCGCCGGAGGACAGGGTGGGGGCGGCCCGGTCCATGCTGAGGTAGCCCAGCCCCAGCTCGGTGAGGACGTCGATACGGGCGACCAGGTCGCGGGCCAGGGTCGGCGCCACCCCGTCGTCGTCGGACACGGCCGTCGGGCGCAGCAGCTCGGCGAGGCCGCTGAGCGGCAGGCCGGAAAGCTCCGCGATGTCGCGGCCGGCGAAGGTGACGGCCAGCGCTTCCGGCCGTAGCCGCCGCCCGCCGCATGCGGGGCAGGGCGCGGAGACCAGGTAGCGCTGGACGCGTTTGCGCAGTGTCTCGCTCTTGGAGTCGGCGAAGGTGTGCAGTACGTAGCGCTTGGCGCTCATGTACTGGCCTTGGTAGGGCCGGTGGATGCGGCCCGCTTCCCGTACGGGGTGCACGGTGACGACGGGCTGCTCGTCGGTGAACAGGATCCAGTCCCGGTCGGCGGCCGGGAGGTCGCGCCACGGCTTGTCGATGTCGTACCCGAGCGCTGCCAGTACGTCCCGCAGGTTCTTGCCCTGCCAGGCGCCGGGCCAGGCGGCGATCGCGCCGTCCCGGATGGACAGCGACGGATCCGGTACGAGTGATTCCTCCGTGACCCGGTGGACGCGGCCCAGGCCGTGGCACTCCGGGCAGGCGCCGGCCGCGGTGTTCGGGGAGAAGGCGTCGGAGTCGAGCCGTTCCGGGGCGTCCTCCGGGTACGTACCGGCGCGCGAAAACAGCATCCGCAGCGAGTTCGAGAGGGTGGTGACGGTGCCGACGGAGGAGCGGGAGGTGGGGGCCGAGCGCCGCTGTTCCAGGGCGACGGCGGGCGGCAGCCCGGTGATGTCCTCGACCTTCGGCGCGCCGACCTGGTGGATCAGGCGGCGTGCGTAGGGGGCCACCGACTCGAAGTAGCGGCGCTGCGCCTCGGCGTAGACGGTGCCGAAGGCGAGCGAGGACTTGCCGCTGCCGGACACGCCGGTGAACACCGTGACGGTGTCCCTCGGGATGTCCACGTCGACACTGCAGAGGTTGTGTTCCCGGGCGCCGCGCACCCGTACGTACGAGTCGGTCATACCTTCCATGATCGGTCAACGCCTGGCGGCAGCGCGCGGGCCCGCCCCCGTGGTCGGGGTGGGGGCGGGCCCGCGGCGGCCGTCACGCGAGGGCGTTCCGTACGCCTTCGCGGGCCTCTTCCCAGGGAGCGGGCGTGGCGATCAGCGCCCGCAGGCCCCGGGTCTGGCGGGGCGGCACGCCGATCGCCAGGATGCCGGTGGCCTGCCCGTCGCGCCCGTAGAGAGCGACGGCCTTCCGGGCGTCCGGGTCCAGGACGGTGGCCTCGGACCGGTCGGCGCCGTTGAGCACGCCGTACGCCTGGATCTTCAGGCCGTACTGGTCGGACCAGAAGTACGGGACGGGCGTGAAGGGGCGCCGTTCCCGTCCGGCGGCGGGGGCCAGTGCCCCGTCCCCGCCCTCCGGCAGGGTCTCCTCCAGTTCGGCGAGGAGGTTGCGGGCAGCGGCCATGCCCTGCTCGGTGGCGTTCATCCGGTGCTCGACGCGCAGGTGGCGCCCGTGCACGGGGTGCTGCCAGCGGGCCACGTCACCAGCGGCGTAGATGCCGGGCGCGGCGGCGCAGTACGCGTCGCAGCGCAGCCCGTCGGCGGTGTCCAGGGCCGGGTCGCCACGCAGCCAGCCGACGGCGGGCTCCGAGCCGATGGCGACGAGGACGGTGTCGGCGGGCAGCCGGGTGCCGTCGGCCAGCCGTACGGCGGTCACGTGCCGCGCCGGCCCGTCGCCGTCCGCCTCGAAGCCGTCGACGGCCGCGGTGCGCAGGTGTACGCCGTGCTCCTGGTGCTCGGCCGCCAGCAGCTCGCCGATCTGCGGGCCGACCGTACGGGCCATCGGCAGCGCTTCCCGGCCGACGAGCGTGACCTGGTGGCCCAGCTCGCGCGCCACGGCCGCGGCCTCGCAACCGAGGACGCCGTTGCCGACGACCACGAGGCGCCGGTCCGTGCCGGACAGCCGCTCCTTGAGGGCGAGCGCGTCCTCAAGGGTGCGCAGGGTGAGCACCCCGTCCAGACCGGCCGCGTCCGGCAGGGTGCGGGCCGCGACGCCCGTGGCGACGATCACGCCGTCGCAGGCCAGCCGTTCGCCGCTGTCCAGGGTGAGGGTGCGGGTCGCGGTGTCCAGGCCGGTGGCCCGGGTGCCGAGGCGCAGGTCGAGGGCGAGGGTGTCGAGCTGGTCGGCGGCGCGCAGGTGCAGCTTGTCGGGCTGCCAGGCGCCCTGGAGGAGCTGCTTGGACAGCGGCGGCCGGTCGTACGGCGGGTGCGGCTCGTCGCCGACGAGGGTCAGCGTGCCGGTCCAGCCGAAGCGGCGCAGGGCCTCGGCGGCGGCGAGTCCCGCCGCCGAGGCGCCCACGACGGCGATGCGGCGGGGGGTCACTCGTGCACCTGGATCACGGCGGCCGGGCAGATGGCGGCGGCCTCGCGGACCATGTCGTGCTGGTCGGCGGGCGGCGCGGCGTCGAGGAGGACGACCACGCCGTCCTCGTCACGCTGGTCGAAGACGTCGGGCGCGATCAGCACGCACTGGCCGGCGGCGCAGCACTTGTCGGCGTCGAGGGTGATGTTCATGGCAGGTGGCTCCTGGAGGCAGACGGGACGGGGAGGAGGGGTGTCACCAGGTGACGGGCAGGGTGTGGCAGCCGTAGATCGCCATGTCGCTGCGGTACGGGATCTCGTCCACGGGGACCGCGGGGCGCATCTCCGGGAAGCGGCGCAGCAGCGTGCCGATGACGACCTGGAGCTCGACGCGGGCCAGTGCCTGGCCGAGGCACTGGTGGATGCCGTAGCCGAAGGCGACGTGGTGCTGGGCGTTGGGGCGGCACACGTCGAGCGCGTCGGGGTCCGCGAAGACCTCCGGGTCGCGGTTGGCGGACGGTACGGCCACGACGACGCCCTCGCCGGCCCGGATGAGCTGCCCGCCGATCTCGATGTCCTCGGTGGCGGCGCGGCGCGGGCCGTTACGGATGATGCTGTGGAAGCGCAGCAACTCCTCGACGGCGCCGCGGATCAGGTTCGGCTCGGCGCGCAGCCGGTCCGCGGTCTCCCGGTCGCGCATCAGGGTGAGCGCGCTCAGGCCGATCATGTTGGCGGTGGTCTCGTGGCCCGCGATGAGCAGCAGCGCGGCGAAGGCGACCACGTCGTCGTGGGTGATCTCGCCGGGCACCTGCTGCTCGGTGATCAGTCGGCCGAGGATGTCGTCGCCGGGCGCCGCCTCCTTGGCGCTCACCAACTGGTGCAGGTAGGCGCGCAGCTCGGCCCGCGCGCTCTCGCGCTCCTCGTCGGTGACCGTGCGGGAGAGCAGGGTGCCGGTGAGCCGCTGGAACACCTCGTGGTCGTCGTACGGGACGCCGAGCAGCAGGCTGATGACGAGCGAGGGCACCGGCAGTGCCAGCGCCTCGACGAGGTCCACGTCCTGGCCCGCGCGCTCTTCCATGGCGTCGCACAGCTCGTCGGTCAGGCGCTGGATCTCGGGGCGCATCGCCTCGACCCGCTTGACCATGAACTCCCGGGTGACCATGCGGCGCAGCCGGGTGTGCTCGGGCGGGTCCATGCGGATGAAGCCGCGGTGCTCGGTGGTGGCGCCGCCGGTCATGCCGCTGAGCGGGTAGCCGGGACGGGTGGTGTCGGAGCTGAAGCGGGTGTCGCCCAGGATGGCGCGGATGTCGGCGTACCGGGTGGCCAGCCAGGCTTCGGTGCCGTCCGGCAGCGAGATCTTCGACAGCGGCGCTTCGGTACGCAGCCGGGCGAACTCGGCGGGCGGGTCGAACGGGCAGCCCTGCGGCGGCTGCACGGGCAGCGCGGGCGCGGCGGCCGGCGCGGGGGCGGGAGAAGCGGGAGAGGGGGTCATGTCGCTCCTTGGGAGCACGCGGGCAGGGGCGTGCGCCCTGTGTCGGACGTTCACCTAACGCCCGTAAACTTACACGCGTAACGCAGGGGTACGACGATGGGGGGTGGGGTGGTGAGCGCTGAGCGGCACACCGCGTCGACGGGGTGCCGGAAATGGCCGGAGCGCTCCCGGAGCGCCCGGTTCGAGAAGGAAAAACCGGTTCAGGAGCACCTGGTTCGGGAACGGGAACGAACGCCCGCTTCAGGAGGGCCCAGCGCTCCCGGAACACCCGGCCCACAAGACCCCGGAGCTCAGCCCGCCCGCTCCATCAGCAGATGCAGGATCTCGTCCACATAGCGGTACAGCCGTTCGGCGTCCTTGCGGCTGGGCATGACCTGCCACAGCATGACCCGGCCGTGCACCGCCGCCCACAGCACGTACGGCGCCTCTTCGCGCGTCCCGCGCACCCGCCACCCGGCCGCCTCGCACGCGGTGAGGGAATCGTGCAGGCCCCGCACCAGGCGGCCCGCCGGGTGCCCGGCCAGCCGCTCCGGTTCGACCGGTGTCTGGCGGGTCTCGTACAGGAGGCGGTACTTGGCGGGGTGCTCGACGGCGTACCGGCAGTACGCGCGCAACTGGGCGCGGAGCAGGTCCACCGGGTCGTCGGTGTCCGCCGCCGCCGACGCCTCCGCCATCGCCGCCCGCAGCCGCTCGTAGCTGACCTCCAGCGCGGCCCACACCAGCTCGGTCTTGTCGGCGAAGTGCCGGTAGATGCTGGGGGCGGCGACGCCCGCCTCGCGGGCCACGGCGCGCAGCGACAGGGCGTCCTCGCTGCCCACCTCTTCGAGGAGGCGTTCGGTGGCGCGCAGGAGTTCCTCCCGCAGACGCTCGCCCTGCCCGCGCGGATTACGGGGCCGCACGGCCGCACTCTCACCCACCGCCGTCACGCCCTTTCCGCGCTCCGTGCCGCTGTCCATCGTTCGCCGTCCACCGGGCGGAGCGGCCGCCCGGCGGGCCCGTGTCCGTGGTGCTCACGACCGGTCCGGGCCGGCCCTCAGGGTTTCACATCGCGGAACACTCCCTCACCGGGCCACCCGGCGCGACACCGCCGGCCGCGCGCCCGTCAGCGGCCCATGGTGAGTCCGGCGCCTTCCGCTCCCCGGCCGAGAACGGCCTCGCGGATGCCTTCCCGTACGTCGGGGCGGTCCCCGGTGGCGGCGAGGTTGACCATGCGCAGCGGGGGCCCGTGGGCGGAGAGCTGGGGGATGTACTCGGCCTTGGTGACCCGCCAGCGCTGCCCGTCCTTCGCGGGCGGCTCGAAGCGGAAGCGGGCGATGGTGCCCCAGTTGCCGCGCGGCTTCTCCATGATCCCGGCGATCTGGTCGCCCATGCCGTAGACGACCCAGGTGCCGTTGAGCTTCTCGTACGGCTGCGGGGTGTGCGCGTGCGTCCCGACGACGAGGTCGATGTCGGGCCGCCCGCCGGTCTTCGCCTCCGTGAGCGCCTTGGCGACCTTGAGCTGCTGCTCGTCCGGCTCGGTCTGGTACTCGGTGCCCCAGTGCGGGCTGACCACGACGACGTCGGCACCGGCCCGGCGGGCGGCCCGCGCGTCCGCGACGATCTTCTCGGCGTCGATGACGCCGACGGTCCACGGCTTGCCCTGCGGCTGCGGGACGCCGTTCGTGCCGTACGTGTACGAGAGCTGGGCCACCCGTGCCCCGCCGGGCGCCTTCAGCAGCGCGGGCCGGCGGGCCTCGGCCGCGTCGCGGGCCGATCCGGTGTGCTTGATCCCGGCCCGGTCCAGCCGGTCGAGAGTGCGCCGGACGCCTTCGGCGCCGTCGTCGAGGGTGTGGTTGGACGCCGTGGAACAGGAGTCGTAGCCGGTGGCCTTGAGCGCGTCGGCCACCTGGGGCGGCGCCTTGAAGGCCGGATATCCGGTGAACGGGCCGCCGTCGGGCCCGAAGGGCGTCTCCAGGTGGCAGATCGCCAGGTCGGCGCCCTCGATCACCGGTTTCACCCCGGCCAGGATGGGCCGGTAGTCGTATCCGCCGTCTCCGGCGTCCTGGCGCGCTGTCTCCAGTACGGACGGGTACGAGGCGATGACGTCCCCGGAGGCGGCGAGGGTGAAGCCCTGGGAGACCCGGTGCCCGGAGTGCTGCGGCGCGGCGGTCGCGGGGGCGGAAGCGTGGTCGCCCGGCCCGGAGGCGGGGCGTGCGGGCCGTCCGGGGCCCTGCTGGGCCGCGCAGCCCGTGGCCAGGGATATCAGGAGCAGGGCGGCGCCGTACGGTCGGTACTGGTTCATGCCAGACCCATAACAGCCCGAATGGTGCAATAAACCGATTAATGCACCTGCTGACACCGGTGGTCCCCCGCCACCGCCCGACCGGGGCGCACCGGCTCGCGCGGGCGGGCGGAGCCCTCATAATCAGCGCGCTCCGGGCGTGGCGGCCGGACTCCGCCCCACCCGCCCGTCAAGCAACAACGGATCAACCGATCCGAAAACAAATCAGCCCACCGGGGAACCCGGGACAGCTAGGGTGCCCGGATGGCCCGAGCCCCCCTGAGCAGCGACCTCTTCCCCGCCGGCCTCCCCGTGTACGCCACCGTGGGCCGCACCCCGGAGGGGCGCGCGTGGCTGGACCGGCTGCCTGCCGTCGTCCGGTCCGTCCAGGAGGAGTGGGACCTGCGACTGGGCGTGCCGCTGCACGGCGGGAGCTGCTCGTGGGTCGCCCCCGTGCGCCTCCCGGACGGCGGTGACGCGGTGCTCAAGGTGACCTGGCCGCACCGCGAGGCCGCCGGGGAGGCACCGGCCCTGCGCGCCTGGGACGGCAGCGGCGCCGTACGGCTGCTGCGCCACGACCGGGAGCGGTACGCGTTGCTGGTCGAGCGCTGCACACCGGGCGGCGAGCTGGACGACAGTCCGCTCCCCGCCGACGAACGACTGCTGCTCGCCGCCGGCGTCCTGCGCGAGCTGTGGGCCGCGCCCGCACCGCCCGACGGTGAGCTGGAGCGGGTCGCCGACGTGTGCGCCGAGTGGGCCGGCATGATCGAGGACCGGATGGCCCGGATCCGGCCCGGCTACGACCCCGGGCTCGTCCGGCTCGGCGCCCGGCTGCTGCGCGAACTGCCCGCCACCGCCACCCGCGAGGTCGTGGTGCACGGCGACTTCAACCCCGGCAACGTCCTCTCCGCGCGGCGCCGCCCGTGGCTGGCCATCGACCCCAAGTCCATGGTCGGTGACCCGGGTTACGACCCCTGGCCGCTGCTGGAACAGATCGACGACCCCTTCGGGTACGACGACCCGCGCCCGGTCCTGCGGGAACGTTTCACCCTGGTGGCCGACGCCCTCGACGAGCCCCCGGCCCGCCTGCTGGCCTGGGCGACGGCCCGCACGGTGGAGAACGCCCTGTGGTGCGCCGGTCAGGGGGACGTCCAGGACGGCGCGGAGGAGTTGGAGGTGGCGGCGGTACTGGCGGGGCTGGCGGGACTGTGAGAAGCGGCAGCCCTGCGCGGCCGGGCGCGCTCAGCCGAACGTGCGGAACAGTTCCTGGAGATAGTCCTCCAGCCTGCTCGCCAGCAGGTCCGGTGTCAGGTCGTGCCGCCCCAGCTCCCGCCACGGCGTCCCGACCTTGCCGGCGTCGGGAGCGAACCCGAGGGCGTCCAGGACGCGCCAGTACAGGTGATCCGCGGGGTCGTCGCTCACTACCCCTCCGGCCGCCGCGTAGGCGTCGGCCAGCCGCATCCCCTCCTCGACGCCGTGCAGGAGGGCCAGGGCCGTGGAGCAGTGCGCCACGTCCAGATCGGCCGGGCCCCAGGACGTCTCCACCCAGTCGACGACGCCCGTGATCCGCAGGCCGCTGCCCCGGCCGGTGAAGAGCACGTTGCCGGGGTGGAAGTCGCGGTGCAGGAAGCACGGTCGGTACGCGGGAGGCTCGCGGCGGATGACGTCCACGGCCCGCTCCCACAGGTCCGGGCGGCCGGTGCTTTCGGGCAGGCGCACCCGGTCCGGCGCGGCCCACGCCTCGTACGCGCGCGGGCGGGCCCCCTCCGGGACCTGTATCCGGTGGATGCCGAGGAGCTGGCGCGCCAGCAGCGGCGTACGCAGGGCGGCCTCCGCCTCGTCCACGCGCACGGTGCCGGACAGCAGGGACATCAGCAACGACGGGTGGGCGCAGTGTGCCGCGGTCGCGTCCACCGCGTGGAACGCCGCCGCGGGCACGTCCGTCCCGCCGAGCAGACGCAGGGTGTCCGCCTCGCGCGTCAGCAGGCCCTCCGCGTGCCGCGCGAAGAACGGCCGGACGAAGGACCGGAGCACCAGCCACCGGGGCTCACCGGGCCCGCCCATCCGCAGCCGCCGCATCTCCGACGTCCAGCCGCCGCGCAGCCGCTCGGCGGCCTCGACCCGGTATCCGCCGCCCACCTGCTGCTCCACCCAGGCGCGCGTGCCCTCCCACCCGGGGTCGTCGCAGTCGGCTGCCAAGACATCCACGTTCTCGTGCGTCACCATGGCCACAACGTAGAGCGCCTGCCGCGGCTCAGGCCACCTCGATTCCGTACTCCTGCACCAGCGCCTCCAAACCGCCTTCATAGCCCTTGCCGCCGAGGACGAAGTCCCAGTCACCGTTGGCGCGACGGCGGAAGGAGCCGAGGACCAGCGCCGTTTCGCCGCCGCGCCCGTCGGAGACCTCGAGCTGCCCGAGTTCGGTGCCGGACGCGTCGACCAGGCGGATGCACGCGTCGGTGAAGCCGGACAGGTCCGCGTGCGGGTCGGTCTCCGGGTCGACGGCCGCGACGAGGACGAACCGGTCGGCGGCAGCGGGCAGGGCGTCGAAGTCCACCTGTATCGCGGCGCGGTCGGGGGCGAAGCCGGACAGCATCCGTACGGTGCCGTCGGGGGTGCGCGGGTTGTTGTAGAAGACGAAGTGGTCGTCGCTCAGTACGCGGTTGCCCTGGCAGACCAGCGCGCAGACGTCGAGGGCGACGCTGCCCGACCAGTTCATGCCGAGGATGCTGCCCCCGTCCCGCTCCGCCTCCGGGGCCGGGTCCTGCGCCGTCTCCGCCTCGTCGGCCTCGGCGGGTGCCTGCCGCCGGTCCGGGGCCGGGGCGGCGCCGAGGCGTCCGCGCAGACCGTGGCGGGCCAGCAGGTCGACCAGTTCGGGGCCGCTGACGAGGGTGAGGGGCTTGCCGTTGGCGAAGGCGTGGGCGCCGGGGCCGAAGCGGGAGGTGGTCACCAGTACGCCCTTGTTGGCGCCCTCGGACTGGACGGTGCCGAACAGGTCGCGCACGGCGGTCGGCGGCACGGTGTTGCGGTACCGCTTCACCTGCACGATGATCTTGCCGCCCCGGATGGGGTCGGAGTCCAGCGCGTCCACGTCCACCCCGCCGTCCCCGGACCGCTGGGTCGTCACGGCCTGCATCCCCATCGCGCGGAACAGCTCGGCGACCAGCCCCTCGAAGGCGATCGGGTCCATGGTGAACAGGTCCGGCTCGGCGTCGCCGCCGTGCGTCACCACGCCGCCGCCGACGTCCCCCGGCTGCCGCGCCGGCCGGACGGTGGCCCGCTGGTCGGGGCGCGCGGACAACTGGCCGCGCAGCCCGTCGGTGAGGCAGTCCACCGCGCTGACCTGCGCCAGGTGCAGTTCCTCGAAAGCGTCCCGGAGGGCCGTGACGGTGGCCAGGCACAGTTGCGCGGGACGCCCGGTGACCGGGTCCACGTCGTCGACGAAGCCGTTGACCACCACGGAGTCGAGCGTGCGGGACGGGTCCGCCGCGAACAGGTCGTGCACCACCAGCAGGACGGACTGGGCCAGCACGTCGCGGTAGGCCGCCCGCCGCTGGGTCACCGGCCGGGCGACGTCCTTGTCCTGGTCGGCGGCGTACATGTAGCGCACCGACTTGGCCGCGGGCACGATGTCGTAGCCGGGCAGTTCCCAGTCCAGTACGAGCTGCCGGGCCGCCGGGTCGAAAGCGGCGTGGACCCGGCGCGGGAAGCCCTGCGGCCAGCCCGTGGCGGCGTACAGCGCGGCGGAGAAGTACTCCACCACCGCGTCGGGGTCGCCGCCGCGCAGGCCCGTCAGCAGCTCCTCGACCGCGGCGTTATAGCTCCGGATCTCCGCCAACTGACCGGCGGCCCACTGGTCGTACTGCCTCCGGTAATCCTCCAGTTGACGCAGGCGCTGCGCCTCCGCCGCCTGCGCGGCGTGCCAGTCGTGTTCGTAACGGGCGCGGGCCTCTTCCTGCGCCTGCGCGCGGCGGGCCCCGCCGAGGCTCCAGCCGCCGGCCTGCGGCTGGTACGCGGACGGGTCGGGCATCGGTACGGGCACGGCGAGCCGGCCGGGTGCGAACGCCTCGACGTGCTCGGGGCGGCGCAGCGCGTCGGCGGTGAACGCCGGGGCCCGGCAGCCGTCGGCCAGCAGGCCGGACAACTCCGCCATGCGCGCGTCCAGTTCCTCGGTGCGGCGGCGGGCGTCGGCCTCGCGCTGCTGCCGGTACGCGTCCCGGCGTTCGCGCTGCATACGGGCCATGGCGCGTTCGGTGTCGCGCTGTTGCCGCTCCTGGTCGCGGCGGGCCTGTTCGCCGGCTCGCCGCTGAGCCTCCTGGCGGCGCTGCTGCTGACGCTGCGCCTCGGCCCAGACGGCCACTAATCCGTTGGAGCGGCGACTCATGTGGATCTACGTCCTCCCCTGGGGCAGCGCACCCCGAAACAGCCCGCGCAGGCCCATCCACCAGCGGGTATTCATCCGACTTTAGCGGGATCCCGACGGGTCGTCCCCTGCCGGGTCGGACCCCGATCGGACGAGGGGCGGCCCGACAGGGCCTCGGCGCCCCGGAGCCGGGACTTCGGCGGACCGGAGCCGGGCGTCCGGTGCCCCGGAGGCGGAACTTCAGCGCCCCAGGAGCGTGCCCAGGCGTTCCAGCAGGGGCAGCAGCGCGGCGCGTTCCTCGGGCGTGAGCGCTTCGAGCGCGCCGCGCACGGCGTGCATGTCGGCGCGCACCCGGAGGGCGAGCGCCCGGCCCTCTTCGGTGGCGGTGACCACCTTGCTCCGGCGGTCCTGAGGCGCGGCCTCCCGCCGTACGAGCCCGCGCTCCTGCATCCGCGCGATGAGCCGGGTCGCGTTCGAGGCGTCGCAGACCAGATGGCCGGCGAGCGCGCTCATCGAGAGCGGTTCCTCCAGGGCGATGAGCGCGCGGGCCTGTGCGGTGCTCAGGCCGTGCCGCAGGGCGGCCGCGGCGAGATCGTCGTAGTAGCCGCGGACCGTACGGGCGAACGGCGGGAGGAGGTCGTCGGGAGCGGGCCGGGTGGTGTCGGACACGCGGCCAGGATAGCGGGTTACTTGACTTCAGCAATCGTTGGCATTTACATGGAACGGGTGCTTGACCTTGTCAAGCGAACCGACCGGGCGGCGGGACCTACCCCCGCCCCCGCCGCCCGGCCCCGCTCCACCCCGTACGCATCGGAGACACCATGACCAGCAGCACCCCCGAGCAGCCGGACGCCGTGGTCGCGCGGCTGCGCGCCACCTTCCGCACCGGCCGCACCGCCCCTCTGGAATGGCGCACCGACCAGTTGCGGCGGCTGCGCGCCCTGCTCACCGAGCACGGCAAGGACTTCGCCGCCGCCCTCCACGCGGACCTGGGCAAGGGGGAGACCGAGGCGTACCGCACCGAGATCGACTTCACGCTGCGCGAGATCGACCACACCCTCGACCACCTGGAGGAGTGGCTGCGGCCCGAGCCCGCGCCGGTGCCGCCCCACCTGAGCGGCGCCGAGGCGTGGACGGTGTACGACCCGCTGGGCGTCGTCCTGGTCATCGCCCCCTGGAACTACCCCCTGCAACTGCTGCTCGCGCCGATGGTCGGCGCCCTGGCGTCCGGCAACTGCGTGGTCGCCAAGCCCAGCGAGATGGCGCCCGCCACCTCCGCCGCCGTGGCCCGTCTGCTGCCCCGCTTCCTGGACGCGGACGCGGTCGCGGTGGTCGAGGGCGCCGTCCCGGAGACGACGGCCCTGCTGGAGCAGCACTTCGACCACATCTTCTACACGGGCAACGGCACCGTGGGCCGCATCGTGATGCGCGCGGCGGCGGAGCACCTGACCCCGGTCACCCTGGAGCTGGGCGGCAAGTCGCCCGCCTTCGTGGACCGCGACACGGACGCCGACGCGGTGGCCGCACGGCTGGTGGCCGGCAAGTTCCTCAACGCGGGCCAGACCTGCGTGGCGCCGGACTACGTCCTGACCGACCCGGAGACGGCGGCCCGCCTGGAGCCCGCCCTCGCCCGCGCCGTCACCGCCCTCTACGGCGACGACCCCGCCGCCGCGCCGAACTACAGCCGGATCGTCAACGAGCGGCACTTCGACCGGCTGACCGGCCTGCTCGGCTCCGGCCGTACGGTCACGGGCGGCACGCACGACCGGGACCGCAAGTACATCGCGCCGACGGTGCTCGGCGGCGTGGCGCCCGACGCCCCGGTGATGCGGGAAGAGATCTTCGGGCCGATCCTGCCGGTCGTCGAGGTGGCGGACCTGGACGCGGCCATCGACTTCGTCAACGACCGGGACAAACCGCTGGCCCTGTACGCCTTCACGGAGTCCGAGGAGACCCGGCGGCGGCTGACCGGGGAGACCTCGTCGGGCGGCCTCGGCTTCGGCCTGCCGGTCGCCCATCTGACCGTGTCCGACCTGCCGTTCGGCGGGGTCGGGGAGAGCGGGATGGGCCGCTACCACGGCCGGTACTCGATCGAGACGTTCAGCCACCGCAAGGCCGTCCTGTCCAAGCCGCTGGCCTGAGGTCCGCGTACGGCCGTACACGGCACACACCCTCCCCTCCCCCACAAAAATCTCACCGAACTGGGAAACCTATCGTCTTGATCTGAGAACTTCACATGTGCTTTTGTTTGAAGCATCATGAACGACGTGATCCCTGAGAACGCGACGTCGGCGGCGGCCCGGCTCTCCGGGGCCTCCGGGCCCCCGGAGGCGGGCCGCCGCCCGGTCGTCGGCGTATCGCTGAAGCTCTACTTCGGGCTGGCCGCGACCCGGACGTGGCTCGCGGACGTCGCCGCCCTGAAGGACGCCCTCGCGGAACTCCCCCGCCCCGTCGACCTGTTCGTCCTGCCGTCCTTCCCCGCCCTGGCCGACGCCCGGGAACTGCTGGACGGCACCGGCGTCGCGTACGGCGCCCAGGACGTGCACTGGGCCGAGTCCGGCGCGTGGACCGGCGAGGTCTCCGCGGGCATGCTCGCCGAGGCGGGCGCCCGGTACGTCGAGGTCGGCCACGCGGAGCGGCGCCGCCACTTCGGCGAGACGGACGCGACCGTGGCCGCCAAGACCGGCGCCGCCGTACGGGCGGGGCTGGTGCCCGTCATCTGCGCGGGCGAGCGGCACGACAACGGCCTCGCGCAAGCCGTCGAGGAGACGCTGACCCAGGTACGGGCCGCCCTCGGCGGCGCGGGACCGGACAGCGAGGTGATCGTCGCGTACGAACCGGTCTGGGCGATCGGCGCCCGCGAACCGGCGCCCGCCCGGCACGTACGGGCGGTGGCCTCGGCCGTCCGCGCCTGCCTGCGCGACCACGGCGTGCGCGGCCGGGTCGTCTACGGCGGCACCGCCGGACCCGGCACCTTCGGCCGGCTGGCCGGCAGTGTCGACGGCCTGTTCCTGGGCCGGCTCGCCCACGACACCGCCAACCTGCGCCTCGTCCTCGAAGAAGCCGCCGCGGCCACCGCGCCCGCCCCGCTTCCCCTCCGCCCCTAGGGAGTTCACCGTGCAGGACACGTACCGCATCGCCCTCGGCGCCGACGACGCCGCGACCGCCATGAAGGACACCATGGCCGCGTACCTCACCGAACGCGGCCACCAGGTCACCGACCTGAGCGCCGCGGACGGCGAGGACTACCCGGACGTCGCGGAGCGGGTCGCGCGCAGCGTCGCTCGCGGCGAGCACGAGCGCGCCGTCCTGGTCTGCGGCACCGGCATCGGCATGGCCATCGCCGCCAACAAGGTGCCGGGCATCCGGGCCGCCCAGATACCGGACAGCTACAGCGCGGAGCGCGCCCGCAAGTCCAACGACGCGCAGATCGCCTGTTTCGGCAGCCGCACCATGGGCGTGGAGGCCGCCCTGGTGTGCCTGGAACACTGGCTCGTCTCGGACTTCGCCGGGGCGGTTCGGCGCCCAAGGTGGAGAAGATCAAGCAGGTCGAGTCGCGCAACCTGACCTCTCCGGGCCTGCCCGCGGCCTGAGCCCGCCCCGCTGCCTCCCGCTCTCCCCTCCCCCTCCGAAAGGCGGTCACGCCCATGCGTGCAGTTGTCATCGAGGAACCGCGCAAACTGTCCGTCAGCCAGGTCCCCGACCCGGTGCCCGGCCCGGACGACGTGGTCGTCAAGGTGACCGCCGCCGGGCTGTGCGGCACCGATGTGCACATGCTGGCGGGCGAGTTCGGGCCGACGCGGTACCCGGTGATCCCCGGTCACGAGTTCTCCGGCGAGATCGTGGCGGTGGGCTCGGCGGTGACCGGCCTCGCCGAGGGCGACGCCGTGGCCGCCGACCCGGCGGTCTACTGCGGTACGTGTCACTTCTGCGCCATCGGCCACGGCAACCTCTGCGAGAAGTGGGGCACCATCGGCATCACGGTGGACGGCGCCGCCGCCGAGTACGTCAAGGTCCCGGCCGGCAACTGCTACCGCCTCCCGGAGACCGTCGCGCTCCGGCACGCCCCGCTGATCGAGCCGCTCTCCACCATCCTGCGCGGCTTCGACATCGTCGGTCCGAAGCTCGGCGACCACTTCCTGATCTACGGTGCGGGCACCATGGGCCTGCTCTACCTCCAGGTCGCGCAGCGCGCGGGCGCCGCGTCGGTCTCGGTGGTCGACATCAACGAGGACCGGCTGGCGGTCGCCCGGCACCTGGGCGCGGACGCCGTCGCCACCAGCGCCGACCACCTCACCGCCGGGCATCCGCTCGGCTGGCAGGTGGTCACCGACTGCACCGGCAACGTACGGGCCATCGAGGACGGCCTGACCCGGCCGATCCGCGGCGGCACGTTCCAGCAGTTCGGCTGTGCGCCCGACCAGGAGATGGCGCGGTTCTCACCGTTCCGGGTCTACAACGACGAGATCCGCATCGTCGGCAGCATGGCGATCCTGCACACGTACGGCCGGGCGGTCGAGATGCTGGGCAAGGGCGTGATCGACTGCGAAACCATGATCACGCACCGCTTCGGGCTGGACCAGTACGCGGAGGCGCTGCGGACCTTCGAACTGGGCACCGGGCGGAAGCTGCAGATCGTGCCGAACGGGCCGGTGGACTGAGGGCGCCGGTGGGTAGGCGGCAGCCATGTGGCGACGAACCGGCTGACCGCCACCACTCCCCTCACCCCCTCAGAAAATGCTCGTCCGCCCCGAGAAGTAGTGCCCCGCTCCAAGGTCCTCAAGAAGGGACGGACGCTCCGGGTTCCAGCCCACCAGCTCGCGGGTCAGGGCGCTCGACGTGGGATTGTCGACCGGCACCATGCCGGAGAGGAAGCCGAACCGCCCGCCCGCCTCCTCGGCGGTGATGCCGACGACGGGCACCCCCAGCCCGGCGCCGATCGCCTCGGCGACGGCGCGGAACGGCACGCCTTCCTCGGCCGTTCCGTGCAGGACCGAGCCGGCCGGTGCGGTCTCCAGCGCCAGCCGGAACAGGCGGGCCGCGTCGAGCCGGTGCACCGCGGGCCAGCGGTTGGCGCCGTCACCGACGTAGGCCGCGGCGCCCGTCGCGCGGGCCGTGTCGATCAGCAACGGTACGAAACCCCGGTCGCCTTCACCGTGCACGGACGGTGCCAGCCGTACGACCGAGGCGCGCACGCCGCGTCCGGCCAGCGCCACGACCGCGTTCTCCGTCGCGAGCCGGGGCCGGTCCGTCCCGGGCTCGGCCCGGACGTCCTCGGTGCCGACGCGGCCCGGCGCCATCGCCGCGAGCGGCAGCGTTCCCGAGGTGGCGAGGAACGGTTTGCCGGTGCCGTCGAGCGCCTTCCCGATCGCCTCGACGGCGCGCAGGTCCAGCTCGCCGGCCTCCACGAAGGCCGCGTGGTCCGAGAAGTCGTGGCGGTAGGCGAGGTGGATGACGCCGTCCGCCGCGGCGGCCCCGTCGTGCAGACCGCCAGGGTCGTCCAGGGAGCCCCGGTGCGCCTCGGCACCGGCCGCCCGCAGCGTCGCGGCGGCCGTGTCCGAGCGGGCCAGGCCGACGACCGTGTGCCCGGCTTCGAGGAGGTCCTGGACCACCGCGGTCCCGATGAATCCGGTGGCTCCGGTGACGAATACGCGCATGGGTGAGTTCCTTTGGTGCTTGAACGTGCTTGAACGAAAGGGAGGGTGAGCCCGGCCGTCTGAGGGGCGACAGGCCGCCTCGGCCGGTGTTGGTCCGCCCCCGGCCGGTACCGCTCCATCGTCCGGGTGCGGACCGCCGCGCGTCCAAAGCCTCTTCCGTATCGGGACATGCACCTCAGGCATCACCGCAGGCAGGACCGGCCGTACGCGGTCACTCCCGTTCCGATGTGCCGTTCGCTTGCCGGGCCGCGGCTCCGCGCCGCGACTCCGCGGGGGTCAGCAGCGCGGCGAGCCGGTGGGTGTCCGCGAGGTAGCGCTCGTAGGGGAAGCCGGCCTCCAGGAGGGCGGTACGGAACTCTTCCTCCAAGGGCTTGCCCTCGGCCAGGAAGGCGGCCAGGCCCGCCGGAGTGAGGGCGACCAGGCGTCGCCGCCGGTGGGCGGGGTCGACGCTGATCGTCACGTACCCCTCCGCCTCCAACGGGCGCAGGGCGCGGCTGATGGCGGGGTCGGACACGGTCAGGGCTTCGGCGAGCTGGTGCTGGGTGGCGGGCTGGATCTCCTCCAGGGTGCCCAGCAGCCGCAGTTGGCTCGGGGTGAGGCGCTGATCCGGGCCGGAGCGGCGCCGGGCCGCCTCCCCCATCAGCATGACCACGCGGTACAGGAGCTCTGCCAGTCCTTCGTCCATGGCGCCATCCTACCGAACACTTGCCAGGTTAATATTAACCATGCAACTCTCGAAGGCATGGACACTCTCCCGTACGCCGTTCAGACCACGTTTCCCCTGCTCTTCATGCTGATCCCGGCCCTCGGGGCGCTGCTGGGCTGCCGCCGCAGCCCGGACCGCCCGGCGGCGGAGATCTGGCAGCGCTGGTGGTCCGTAGGCGCCCTCGGTATCGGCAGCCTGTGGATCACGATCTCGTTCCTGGCGATCCCGGAGGGCATGGCCGACGCCATCGGCTTCACCCCCTCGCCGTTCCAGTTCGAGATCGCCTTCGCCAACCTCGGCCTCGCCCTGCTGGGCTTCCGTGGCGCGTCCGCGTCGCCCCGCGAGCGCCTCACGAGCGGGCTGGCGGCGGCCGCGTTCCTGTGGGGAGCCGCGATCGGCCACGTCTACCAGTGGTTCGCCCACGGCGACCACGCCGCCGGAAACACGGGCGGCATCCTGGCCAACGACCTCCTCATCCCCGCCGTCATGATCGCCCTGGCCGCCAGGGACGTCCGCCGCACCCGCTCCGGCCGCGGCCACGCGGCCCGCCTGGCCGCCTGATCACGGCGGCCCGGCCACCCGGGCCGTGGGCGGCGCGGTGGGCCCGGAGCGGGAAGCGGGGCACGGCCGTGCGGCCGTGCCCCGCGGCGGAGGTCTCTCAGCCCCGTGCGGAGTGCCGCCAAGGGCCCACGAAGTCGTGGAGAGCCCGCTGGGCGGCCGGGGCGATCACCGGATCGTTGACAGGAGTGCCGGCCGGGTGGAGCAGATGGTCGATCCCGGGAAGGACCCGCAGTCCCGGGCCGGTGGTACCGGCGGCGGCGAGGCCCGCCAGCAGAGCGGGCATCGTCCGGCAGGGCACATTGGTGTCCTCGGTGCCGCAGGTGACGAGCGTCCGGGTGCCGGGCGCGACACCTCGGGCGACGGCCGGCGGGAAGAGAGCGTCGTCGCTGCGGACGAAATCCGCGTTGACCGGCCCGAACATGCCCTGGAGGAGGGCGCCGAGGGACGGCAGCAGCGCCGAGGTGTCCACCGGGCGCCGGGCGCGGAAGTCCGCGACGGCCCTGGCCACGCCCCGGTTGTTCGACCATGCCTGCCCTGCGGTGAGGTGGCCTGCGGCGACCGCCTGCTTCAATGCGTCCGCAACCTGGAGGCGGACGAGGTCCAGCAGCCGCATGCTCTGCGGGGCGATGAGCGCGAGCCCGGCCGGCTTCTGCTGTACGGCGCGGTCGACGAGCAGCGCTTGCAGGCCGCCCTCACTGTGCCCGACCACGAGCAGCGCGTGCGGGTCGGCTTCGGGCCGGGCGCGCAGGGTGTTGTACGCCGCCACGGCTTGCCGGGTGTAGGCGGCCATGTCGGGAGCGGTGTCGCGTCCGCCCAGGCCCGTGCGTCCGGTGCCGTACTTGTCGAACCGCAGGCTCATCACACCGTCATCACCGAGGAGACCGGCCATGAGGGCCAGGGTGTGGGGGGTGAGTCCTGGCGGCTCGTCACCGTTGCGGTCGGTCGGGCCGCTGCCGGGAAGCAGCAGTGCCGCGGCGAGCTGGTGGCCCGCGCGGTGGGCGGGTATGTGCAGGGTGCCGTACGCGGTGACGCCGTCCGCGGTGAAGTGGATCTCGCGGTCCACGGCGGGTACGAGGGCCGCCCGGGACGCGGTGGACGCCCAGGCCGTGCCCGGTACCGACCCGGCCGTGACGACGGCGACCGCCGCCATGAGCACGGCGAGTAATCTGCCGCGCCAAGGGGTGCGTGAACGCATGTGTTCTCCAGGTGATCCGAAGTGGTCAAAGGAAGTGGGAGGTCGATGGACGGCCGTGCCCTGGCGGTCCGGCCCCGGGCAAGGGCGAACACGCGAGGTGGGTGCCGAGCGTGCCCGCACCCTGCATCTCCTCCCCCGAAACGGTGCTGACACCGTAGACGTCATGAGAACAGAAGAAACGGCAGCAAAAACGGAAACCTCTGTGCAGAGTGTGCTCACGTCTCTGGGTGAAGTGGCGTGCCGTCATCAGGCGGACGAGATCCCCCCGGAGGATCTGCCGATGATCGCTGCCGAGGCGCT
Organism: Streptomyces chrestomyceticus JCM 4735; assembly: GCF_003865135.1. Taxonomy (NCBI): domain Bacteria; kingdom Bacillati; phylum Actinomycetota; class Actinomycetes; order Kitasatosporales; family Streptomycetaceae; genus Streptomyces; species Streptomyces chrestomyceticus. The sequence goes on from NZ_BHZC01000001.1 coordinate 1,281,689, forward strand.
CGCAGCCGGACTGGACACCCCGGCGTGGTGCGAGCTGGCCGGTCTGCCCCGCAACGCGGATGTCCGCGACATCCGTGACACGTTCGAGCAAGCACTTGCCGAGTCCGGCATCGGGTTGCCGGACCGGGGCCTGGCACGGCGTCACGCGCTGCGCCGGATGGCGGCGAGGCTCGTCGAGGGCGAGACGACTCTCGCCGACCTGGTGACGGAGCACTGGTGGGAGACCGAGGTCGAGACCGCGGCGGAGCAAGCGTTCATGGCGCTGATCCCGCAATGTGACTGCTGCATCGAGTACACCACGGGGCTCGACCGGCAGACCTGGGAGGCGCGGCTGCGGAACGCCGCCCTCGCCCTGACGTCCTCCCCGCCGGTCGGCCCCGGATGCTGACGTCGCCTCGCGCGCTCGCCCTCGGCGAAGCCGCGTACCGGCCCGGCAGACGTCACTGAAGGCGCACGACCTGCCCGGACCACCCCGCACTACGCTGCGGACATGCCCGACCCAGCTTCCACGCCCGACCTCGACCTGCGGCTCGTCCGCTACTTCACGGCCGTCGCCGAGCACCGGCACTTCGGCCGCGCCGCCGAGGCCCTCCGGATCACCCAGCCCTCCCTGAGCCGCCAGATACGCCGCCTCGAACAGCAGGTGGGCGCCCGGCTGCTGGACCGTACCCCGCAGGGCAGCCGCCTCACCGAGGCCGGGGAAGTCTTCCGGCCCCGCGCCGAAGCGCTGCTGCGGTCCGCCGCGCAGGCCGTGACCCGCGCCCGCGCCGCCGCCGACCCGTCCCGGATCAGCGTCGGGTACAGCACGGGCGTCATCGTCACCCCGGCGGTACGCGAGCTGCGCCGACGGCATCCGGACGCCGAGGTGCACACCCAGTTCGTGGGGTGCGACGCGATCCATACGGCGCTGCTCGACCACCAGGTGGACGCGGTGGTCGCCCGGTCGCCGTTCCCCGCCGACCGGTTGCAGGTGTCGGTGCTGTACGACGAGCCGCGGGTCCTGCTCGTGCCGCTCGACCACCGCCTCGCGGGCAAGGAGTCCGTCACCCTCGCCGACATCGCCGACGAGCCCCTCCCCCGCCTGCGGCAGGCCGACCCGGCCTGGAACGCCTACTGGCGCTTCGATCCCCGGCCCGACGGGCGCCCGGCACCCGACGGACCGTTCATCGACGCGCTGGAGGACAAGTTCGAACTCATCGCCGCCGGGGAGGCCGTGGCCGTCGCGGCCGGCCTGCGCGCGGCCACGATGCGTCCGGACGTCACCGGCATTCCCTTGCACGGCGTCGAACCGAGCCATGTCCTGCTGGCGACCCGCGCGGGCGACCGCAGCCGCCTGGTCACGGCGTTCCGCGAGGCGGCCCGCGCACATCTCACCGGGCCTGTCCCTGCCTGAGGCCGCGCGGAAATACCGGGGAACGGCCGCAACGGCCCTGCTATGGTGCGCCGATGTCTGCGATCAAGAAGTTCCAAGTCACCTTCGACTGCGCGGAACCCGAGCGTCTGGCTCGTTTCTGGTGCGAGGTGCTGGGGTACGTCGTTCCGCCGCCGCCGGAGGGATTCGCCACGTGGGACGCGTTCAAGGAAACGCAGCCGCCTGAGGAGCGGGACGCGTGGTTCGCCTGCGGTGACCCCTCCGGTGTGGGCCCGCGGTTGTACTTCCAGCGCGTCCCCGAGGGGAAGGCCGCCAAGAACCGCGTGCATCTCGATGTGCGGGTCGGCACCGGACTCGTGGGGGAAGAGCGCCTCGCCGCCCTCGAAGCCGAGTGCGCACGGCTGATCCCGCTGGGCGCCGTCCACGTGCGGACGCTGTACGACGGCAATGATTCCTGCATCCCGATGCTGGACATCGAGGGCAACGAGTTCTGTATCGACTGAGAACGCTCCGGCCCGGACCGGAGAGCCGGAAAGCCGCCTCTCTTCAGGGCCGGAGCGTCGGAACGGTGAGGGCAGGCCCGACCACCGCGTCAGGCGTGCGCAGCCAGATCCGGAACCCACCGTCCTCGGTGACAGTCACCCCGAAGTCGCCGAGCGGTGGCCGGCCGCCCGTGACGTACTCCCGCCATACGCACAGAAGTTCCTGCCACAGATCGCGGCCCCGGCCATAGACCGCGGCCCAGCCCTCCTCGGCGAGGACTCCGGCTCCAGCCCCGTCCCACAGGAAGAGCCGGTCGGGCGACCCGGTCATATGGACTCCGGGCAGGCGGGCACCGGCATACAGGCCGAAGGCCAGGTCCATACGCGTCGGGCTGCCCGTCGAGCAGTTCGTGACAGTGACGCGGCGTGGTTCCGTCCACGGCTGACGACACCGTGGACCGGTGGGCACGCAGCGGCATGTACGAGGCGCCGCCGTGGAAGGAGCCCGTGACGGTCCCGGTCCTGACGTCCTTGACGAACCGGGTCAGGAGACCGGAAGCGAAGTCGCGCACCAGCGGGGCGACCAGGACACCACCCGGCCGCAACTGGCGCAGGAGCGCGGCCGGGACGGTGCGCAGCGCGCACGTCGCGACGACCCGGTCGTACGGCGCTCCCGGCGCCCACCCGCCCGCACCGTCCGTGACGTGGACGGCAGGCGCCGGCCCGCGCGAGGCCGGCCCGGCCGTCGTCCACCTGGGTCACCACGGGCGAGTCGCTGTAGGTCAGCCGGTACCGCGCGTCCGCGTCGGTCACGGGCTCGCACCGGTCCGGCCGCTGGACCCAGATCCGCTCCGGCAGCCAGTGCTCGCGGGGAACGCGTTCCCAGATCTCCCGCCATGGCGGCGCGAGCAGACCACGCTCGGCCAGCTTCCCGACCAGCGCGGCCTGCCCTGCGTGGAGGTGCGGGGGAACGGTCATCACTACTTCAGGTCTTCGTCCGGTTCGCCACCATAGTGGAGGCCCTCAGATCACACGATCCCGGCCGGCCCAATAAGGCTCCCGCAGCCGCCTTTTGAAGAGTTTGCCGGACTCGTCGCGCGGCAGGCGCTCCTCGAAGACGACGCTTCTGGGCACCTTGTACGAGGCGAGGCGGTCGGCGACGTGGGCCCGGACGTCCTCGGGGGTGAGGGTGGCGCCCGGTTCGGGTTCGACGTGGGCGGCGAGGGCTTCGCCGAATTCCTCGTCGGGGATGCCGAAGACGGCGACGTCGCGCAGTCCCTCCAGGGCGAGCAGGCAGCCTTCGATCTCGGCCGGGTAGATGTTGACGCCGCCGGATATGACCAGGTCGTTGCGGCGGTCGCTGAGGTAGAGGTAGCCGTCGGCGTCGAGGTGGCCGATGTCGCCGATCGTGACGTAACCGGGCAGCCGGTCGGCCTCCATCGCCGCGCGCTTGGCGGGGTCGCCGAGGTAGGTGAACTGCGGCCAGGTGTCGGACGGCTTGATGTAGACCTCGCCGGTCCGGCCGGTGGGCAGTGGCACGCCGTCGGGGCCCAGGACCACCACCGAGCAGGTCCCTTCGGCTCTGCCGACCGTACCGGGGTGTGCCAGCCACTCCTGGCTGTCGCACCAGGTCACGGCGCCGGTCTCGCTGCCGCCGTAGTACTCGCGGAGGACCGGGCCCAGCCAGTCGATCATGGCGTGCTTGATGTGCGGCGGACAGGGTGCCGCGGCGTGTACGACCGAGGTGAGCGAGGACAGGTCGTAGCGCTCGCGGACGTCCTTGGGCAGCCGCAGCAGCCGTACGAACATGGTCGGCACCACCTGCGCCTGCTGGATGCGGTGGCGCTCGACCAGCCGCAGGAACTCCTCGGCGTCGAAGCGCGGCATCAGGGTGATGTCCAGGCCGCCGGCGAGGGCGAGGACGGCGTGCTGGCTGGGTGAGGCGTGGTAGAGCGGGGCGGGGATCAGGGTGCGGCCGCCGGGTTCCACGGCGAAGTACTCGTGGAACTTGGCCACCGCTTCGGCCATTTGCTCCGCGCCGACCGGGTCGCGCAGCACTCCCTTGGGGCGGCCGGTGGTGCCGGAGCTGTAGATGACGGTGGACGGCCGGCGGGCGGCTTCCTCGGCGAGCGGCGGGTGGCCGGACAGCCAGTCGTCCAGGAGGGGGTGGTCGCCGGACACCGGGGGCGGCGGGAAGCCGCAGGCGGCGGCCGTGCCGTCGGGTACCGGCACTTCGATGAGGCGGGCCCGCTCCGGGAGGGCCGCGGCGACGCCCGGCACCAGGTCGGTGTGGGCGAAGACGACCTTGCTGTCGCTGTCGCCGAGCACGTGCCGCAGCTCGTCGTGGCGGAAGTGCCAGTTGACGGGGACGGCCGAGGCTCCCAGCCGGGCCGCTCCGGCGGCTATCTCCAGGTGCGCGGGCTCGTTGCGCATCACGATCGCGATCCGTTCCCCGGGTTCGACGCCCAGGGCGCGCAGTCCGGCGGCGATGCGGGCGGCCCGTTCCTGGAACGTGGGGTAGGTGTGCTCCACTCCGGCACAGCGGATGGCGGGGGGCGTGACGGCGACGTCCATGTAGCCTCCAGACAGTTGCGGCTGGCGCCCATTGAACAAGCGCTTCCGGAAGCCTGCCAGGGTGCTGACACATTGTCAGCAAACATTCAGGGGCCGGGAGAGGGAGTGGTTCCGGCGGTGGTACGGGAGGGGCTCCTGTGGCACTGGGGGCGGGCCGGTGGGCGTCCGGATGCCGCGTGAGGCCGAGGTCTGGGGGGGCGGGACCCGAGGTTGGGGGCCGGGGCCCGAGGTCCGGCTCCCGCAGGGCCGTCGACCGTGCACATTGCGCCAATAAAGACGCGCTGCATCCGTCCTGAGTGTGTCCGTGCGTCGCGCCGAGGTCGCCGCCGTACCCGCTCCTATCCTCGGTGGACATGAGCCGACACGAAGAGAACAAGAACGGTTCCGATACGGAAGGGACCCGAAATCATGCCGAGATCCTGCGGCGGCACGGTGAGGCCATCGCCCTGTTCGGCAGCCGGGTCCACCGGGTGCGCGACGACCAGTGGGACGACCCGACCCCGTGCGCCGAGTGGTCCGTACGCGACCTGGTCGGCCATCTGACCGTGGAGCAACTGTGGGTGCCGCGGCTGGTGCGGGACGGTGCCACGATCGAAGAGGTGGGGGATGCCTACGAGGGTGACCAGCTCGGCGACGATCCGGCCGGCGCCTGGGACCGGGCGGCGGTGGCCGCGGTCGCGGCGTTCTCCGAGCCCGGCGCGCTGGACCGTACGGTGCACCTGTCGTCCGGGACCGGTACGGCCGCCGGCTACTGCTCGCAGATGATGATGGACGCGGTGGTCCACTCCTGGGACCTGTCCCGCGCGATCCGCGCCGACGAGCACCTGCCGCAGGACTTGGCGGCCGCCGCCCTGCGCGAGGTCGAGCCGTACGCGGACGAGCTCGCGGGCACGTCGATGTTCGCCGATCCCGTCCCGCCGCCGCCCGGTGCCGACGACCTCACCCGGCTGCTGTGTCTGCTGGGCCGCCGGCCGTGACGACCGCCGGGGCCGGCCGGCCGGAACCCGCGGGCCGTGCGCGGCCTGCGGACCGGCCGTCCGGTACGGCGGCCCCGGTCAGTCGATGCCGCGGAAGATGTGGGTCTCGGTGGGGTCGTCGTCGCAGCCGGCGACCCTGACCGGGACGCAGCGGCCCCAGACCTCCAGATTGCGGACTTCCTTGATCCGACCCGGCCGCTCGCCCGGCTTGGGCCGCGGCTGCTTGCGTTGCGCGTTTTCCAATGCCACCACGCACTCCTTCATCGAGGGAACACTTCCGACGCGGTGGCGCCTTCGCACAAACCGGGATGTCGGCCAGGGTTTGCGGCACTTCCCGCGACGGGCCAAGGGTGTTGGCATCTTCCGGACAGGCCGTCCGTCGTCCACCAGATTAGCGACCGCGACCGGTGGGCGCTCGACATTTACCGAATATGAAGCCAAGACGGGGACAATGCAGAGATTCCGCCTCGCCCCGCGCCCCGGTCGCCGCACCGGGCCCGGCGGGCTCCGCGGCTCCGCCCGGCCCCCGCCCGGCGCCCTTCCGGTTGCCGCCCGGCGTTCACCCGGTCGGCGTAGACGCCACCGTACCGGGCCCTACTTCAGGAGCCGGGACATCCGCCGGTCGGCCAGCAGCTTGCCGCCGGTCTGGCAGGTGGGGCAGTACTGGAGCGCGGAGTCGCTGAAGGAGACCTCGCGGACGGTGTCACCGCAGACCGGGCACGCCTCGCCGGTACGTCCGTGCACCCGCAGCCCGCTCTTCTTCTCCTTCTTCAGCCGCCCGGCCGCCACTCCCCTGGAGCGTTCCACCGCCGCCATGAGCGTGTCCCGTACGGCGGCGTACAGCCGGGCCGTGTCCTCGGGGCCGAGGCGGGCGGCGGGTTTGAAGGGGGACATACGGGCCGCGTGCAGGATCTCGTCGGAGTAGGCGTTGCCGATACCGGCCAGCACGCTCTGGTCCCGCAGTACGCCCTTGATCTGCCGCCGCTCCCCCTTGAGCAGGGCGGCCAGGGACTCCTCCGTGAAGTCCGCCGCGAGCGGGTCGGGGCCGAGCCGGGCGACGCCGGGGACCTGCGCCGGGTCGGTCACGCAGTACACCGCCAGCCGCTTCTGCGTACCGGCCTCGGTGAGGTCGAAGCCGGGCGCCGGGCCGGTTCCCTCGGTGCTCAGGCGTACGCGGAGGGCCAGCGGGCCCTTGCCGGGGCGCGGCGGGGCGTCGGGCAGGGCGTCCTGCCAGCGCAGCCAGCCTGCGCGGGCCAGGTGGATCACCAGGTGCAGGCCGTCGACGGTGAGGTCCAGGAACTTCCCGTGCCGCGTCACCGCCGTGACGGTGCCGCCTTCGAGGGCGGTCAGCGGCGGGTCGTACGTCTTGAGCACGTTGACGGCGGTCGGCTGGGCGCGGACCAGGACACGGCCGACGGCGTGCCCGTCCAGGAATTCCCGCAGGGCTTCGACTTCCGGCAGTTCGGGCATGGCTCCAGCCTGCACGGTGCGGCGGTCCGGTACATCTCGTGCGCGCCGCGCGCCGGACGGGCGGCGCGGCGCCCGGCGGTGCTAGGGATGGTCCTGTGGACTGGTTCACGGAGAGCGACGTATGGCTGGGGCGGCTGGTGTTCCAGCGGATGCTGGCCGTGCTGTATCTGGTGGCGTTCGTGGCGGCGGCGCGGCAGTTCCGGGCGCTGATGGGCGAGCGCGGGATGACGCCGGTGCCGGACTTCCTGCGCCGGGCGCCGTTCCGCAAGGCGCCTTCGGTGTTCCACTGGCGCTACTCGGACGGATTCTTCGCCCTGTGGTCCTGGGCGGGCGCCCTGCTGGCCGCCGCGGTGGCCGCCGGGGCGGCCGACGCCGTGCCGCTGGGCGTGGCGATGGCGATGTGGGCGGTGCTGTGGGCGATGTACCTCTCGATCGTCAACGTCGGGCAGACCTGGTACAGCTTCGGCTGGGAGTCGCTGCTGCTGGAGACGGGCTTCCTCGCCGTCTTCCTCGGCAACGACGACACGGGGCCGCCGGTGCTCGTGATGTGGCTGCTGCGCTGGCTGCTGTTCCGTGTGGAGTTCGGGGCGGGGCTGATCAAGATGCGGGGTGACCGCTGTTGGCGCGATCTGACCTGCCTCTACTACCACCACGAGACGCAGCCGATGCCGGGCCCGCTTAGCTGGTTCTTCCACCGGCTGCCCAAGCCGCTGCACCGGGTGGAGACGGCTGCCAACCACTTCGCGCAACTGGTGCTGCCGGTGCTGCTGTTCACGCCGCAGCCGGTGGCCACCTGGGCGGCGCTGGGGATCGCCGTGACGCAGCTCTGGCTGGTGCTGTCCGGCAACTTCGCCTGGCTGAACTGGCTGACCGTCGCCCTGGCCCTGTCCGCCGTGGACGTCTCGTGGCTCGCCGGCCCGCCGGCTTCCGCGTCCGCCGCTCCCCCGGTCTGGTTCGCGGTGCTGACCGTGACCGTCACCGTCTTCGTCGCCTACCGCAGCTACCGTCCGGTCCGCAATCTGCTGTCCCGGCAGCAACTGATGAACACCTCCTTCGACCCGCTGCACCTGGTCAACTCCTACGGTGCCTTCGGCAGCGTCACCCGCGTACGCCGGGAGATCGTCATTGAGGGCACGGACTCGGCGGTGGCCACACCGGACACGGTGTGGCGTGAGTACGAGTTCCGGGGCAAGCCGGGCGGGGTACGGCGGCTGCCGCGCCAGTTCGCGCCGTATCACTTGCGGCTGGACTGGCTGATGTGGTTCGCGGCGCTGTCGCCCGGTTACGCGCGCAGTTGGTTCGGGCCGTTCGTGGAACGGCTGCTGGAGAACGACCCGGACACGCTGCGGCTGCTGCGCCACAACCCGTTCCCGGACGCGCCGCCCGCGCTGGTGCGGGCCCGGCTGTTCCAGTACCGCTTCACGACGTGGCGGGAACTGCGGGAGACCGGAGCGTGGTGGCACCGTACGGAGCTGCGGGACTTTCTCCCACCGACGAAAGCAGTTCCGCGCGGAAGGCGATGACCATGTCCCGGGCGTGCCGCAGCCCGATCCGCCCGAAGTCGCGCTCCAGCTCGTCCAGTTCGGTGAGCGTCTGGTCCTTCGAACCGCCCACCCGGGAGCGGGACTTGACCAGCCCGAGGCGGGAGAGGGCGGTGCCGCGCGGCTCGCGCATGTCCTCGAACTCGCGCAGCGCGCCGTCGTAGATCGCGGCGGCCTCGGCGTAACGCCCGGCCCGGAACAGGACGTTGCCGCGCATCTTGTGGTTGTAGGCGAGGGCGCTCGCGAGGTTCATGGTGCGGCAGATGGTCTCGGCCTCGCTGAGCAGGGACAGGGCCTGTTCCGTGTGGCCCTGTACGGACAGTACGTCGGCCACGCCGCGCAGGGACCAGGCGCGGCCCCGTGCGTCGTCGCCGTCGGCGGCTATGCGCGCGGACTCCTCGAACAGTTCCAGGGCCTTGGCGTAGTCGCCGGTGTTGCGGTGCATCTGCGCGATGCCGGACATGGCCCACACCATGTGGCGCGCCTCGCCGTGCGCCCTTGCCTGGTCGAGCAGTTGCTCGTGCAGGTCGGCGACGGCGGCGTAGTCGCCCTGTATGCGGCCGGTCTCGGCGAGACCGGCGAGGGAGTAGCCGTGCGCGAGGCGGTCGCCGCCCTCGTCGGCGAGGGTGACGGCCAGGGCCAGCAGCCTGCGGGCGAGCGCGAGGGAGCCGCACTGGCGGGCGAGCGTGCCGCCGCTCCACAGGGCCCAGGACATCGCGCCTCGGTCACCGGCCCGGCGGGCGCTGCGGTAGCTGTCGCGCCAGGCGGTGCGGGCGTCGTCGACCCGTCCCAGGCGCCGGTTGGCCTCGGCGACGGCGAGGGAGGCCCGGGCGCGCTCCAGGTCCGTGCCCGCGTCGCGCCGCGCGCGGCGGGCCGTGGCGAGCACGTCCTCGTAGGACGAGTTCACGCTGAGGGCGGTGCCCAGCTCGCCTTGGTACTCCGGGGCGAATGCCTTGCCGTACATGTATCCGTGGCCTCCTGGTCGTGCATGTGCTTGATCACGAAGCTACGGAAGGGAGGGGTCCGGCGAATCACTCCACGGATGGGTCGTGCCGTATGCCTGCGGTCCTACGCGAGAGGGACCCGGTCATCATCGTGACGTACGGGACCCCCGGCCTTCGGCCGACCCCACCGCCCGGTTGCGTGCCATGCGCCACGGGATGCGCCTCTTGTCGGGGCGGCCGGTCCGGGCCACCCTGGCTGCCGACCGCGATCTCCGGACCCCGAGGTGTGGCATGGACAGCAGGGCACGGACAGGGACCGACCGCCGCCGCTTTCTCCGTACGGTCGCGGCGGGCGCCGCGCTGACCGCGGCCGGCGGCAGCCTCGGCGGCGCGGCCGCGCGGGCCACACCTGCACAGGCCGAACCCGGGCGGGCCACACCTGTGCGGACCGCACCCGGGCCGGCCGCGTCCGGGGCCCGCACCCGGCCGCCCGCGGTCCGGCCGCTGTTCCTGGGGACGTACACCTCCGTGGCGGGCGGCGGCACCGGCGTGGGCCTCGGCACGTACGACACGGCCCGCGGCCGGATCACCGCGACCGGGGTGATCGACGGCGTCGGAGACCCGTCCTACCTGGCCCTCTCACCCTGCGGCCGGACCCTGTACACCGTCAACGAACGGCAGCAGGGCGCGGTGACCGCCGTCGCCCTGCGCGCGGACGGCCGCCACCGCGTCCTCGGCAGCCGCCCCACCGGCGGCGCCGGACCGTGCCACCTGTCCGTGCACCCCGGCGGACGCTGGCTGCTGAGCGCCAACTACCTCTCCGGCAGCGTCGCCGTGCACCCCGTCGATCCGGCCCGGGACGGCGCGCTCGGCGCGCGTACGGACCTGGTCGCCCACACCGCTCCCCCGCCGGGGCCGGGGCAGGACGGGCCGCACGCGCACCAGATCGTCGCCGGCCCGGACGGCCGCCACGTCCTCGCCGTCGACCTGGGGAACGACACCGTCTACACCTACCGGCTGGACACCACCGCCGGAAAGCTCACCCAGGTCTCGTACGCGAGTCTGCGCCCCGGCGCGGGCCCGCGGCATCTGACCTTCCACCCGTCGGGCCGCTACGCCTACCTGGCCAACGAGGTGGACAACACCGCCGTGGTCTGCGCGTACGACCCGGCCACCGGCACGCTCAGGCCGGGCGCGCCGCAGTCCACCGGGACCGGGCCCGGGACCAGCTACCCGGCGCAGTTCCTGGTGACCCACGACGGCGCCTTCGCCTACCTCGCCAACCGCGGCCACAACAGCCTGACGCGCTACGCGGTCGAGGCGGCGGGCGCCCGGCTGCGGCTGCTGGACACGGTGCCGTCCGGCGGCGACTTCCCCCGCCACCTGGCCTTCTCGCCGGACGGGCGGCTGCTCTTCGCGGCGCACCAGCGGTCGGGGTCGGTGACGGTGTTCGCGGTCGGCGCCCGGGGCGGGCTGCGGCGGCTGGGCGAGCCGTTCCCGGCGCCGGTTCCGGTGTGTGTGCTGCCGCTCTGACGCCCGTGAACCGCTGCCCCGGCAGCCGAAACACTGCGGCAACAGTCCCGCAGGATTGCGCCGATAGCGTCGGCCCGCATGAGTACGGGAACATCACGGGCGACGGCACCGGCCACCGCGCCGGACGGCGAACAGGCCGACGGTCAGGCCGGCGGAGAGCTGCGCAAGGGCCTCCGGCGGCGCCACATGGGCCTGATCGCGCTGGGCGGTGTCATCGGCGCGGGCCTCTTCGTGGGCAGCGGCGTGGTCATCCGGGCCACCGGTCCGGCCGCCGTGCTGTCGTTCCTCGCGGCCGGTCTCCTCACCGTCCTGATCATGCGGATGCTGGCGGAGATGACGGTGGCCCGGCCCGCCCTCGGCTCGTTCTACGCCCATGTGCGGGAGACCCTGGGGCACCGCGCCGGTTTCACGGTCGGCTGGCTGTACTGGTACTTCTTCGTGATCGTGGTGGCCGTCGAGGCGGTGGCGGGCGGCCGGATCGTCCGGCTGTGGCTGCCCGGCGTACCGCTGTGGGCCGTCAGCCTGGCGCTGATGGCGCTGCTGACCGCGACCAACATGGTCTCGGCCCGGTCCTTCGGCGAGTTCGAGTACTGGTTCTCGTCGGTCAAGGTCATCGCGATCGTGGTGTTCCTCTTCCTCGGCGCGCTGTACCTGACCGGACTGTGGCCGCAGGCCGGCGGCGGACTGGCGCACCTCACCGACTCCGGCGGCTTCGCGCCCGCGGGCGTCGGCGCGGTCCTGGCGGCGGTCGTGCCGTGTGTCGGCTTCTTCACCGGCGCGGAGATCGTGACCATCGCGGCGGCCGAGTCGGTGGAGCCGGAGCGCGCCGTGGCGGCGGCGATCCGCTCGATCGTGCTGCGCGTGGTGGGGTTCTACGTGCTGTCGGTCCTCGTCGTCGTGGCGGTCGTGCCGTGGACGTCCCCGGCCGTCGAGGTCAGTCCGTACGCGGCGGTGCTGGACCGGCTGGACGTGCCCGCCGCCGCCACGGTCATGAACGCCGTCGTGCTGATCGCCGTGCTCTCCTGCCTCAACTCCGCGCTGTACACCTCGTCGCGGATGCTGTTCGCGCTGACCCGCAACGGGGACGCGCCGCGCGGCTTCACCCGGCTCAGCCGCGGCGGGGTGCCGCGCCGGGCGCTGCTCGCCGGGACGTCCGCCGGCTATCTGTCGGTGATCGCGGCGTGGGCCTCCCCCGACGTCGTCTTCCGGTTCCTGATCAACTCCTACGGTGCCGTCGCCCTGTTCGTCTACCTGGCGATCGCGGTCGCCCAGCTCCGTCTGCGCCGCAAGCTGGAACGCGAGGAACCGCAGCGGCTGACGCTGCGGATGTGGCTGTTCCCCTGGCTCAGCCGGGCCACCGCCGCCCTGATGGCCACGGTGATCGTGGCGATGGCCTTCCTGCCGGACAGCCGGGCGCAGTTCTGGCTGAGTCTGCTCACGGTGGGCGTGGTCCTGGCGGCTTACGAGGTACGGCGGCGCGCCACCGGATCAGCGAGCTGAACCGGGTGCCCGGCCGCCGGCCCCGGTGCGGTGCAGGCCGTCCGCGGCGCCACGGACGGCCTGCCGGTGCCCACCGCTTCCCACGGCGGTCCGCCCGCCCCCAGCCGGACCGCCGTTCCTGGGGAATTCGTCACGGGGAATTCCCGGGAGGGTGGGAAGGGATTACGTACCGCGGCTCCTCGGGGCCGGCCGGTTTACGGCCGGCCGATTTACGGTTTGTCGGATTGCCGTCAGCCGGAGCGGCGGACCGCGAGACGCGTTCCCGGGTAAATCAGGTTCGGATTCGCCCCGATCACCTGGCGGTTGAGACGGTAGAACTCCTGCCAGCCCCACCCGTAGGCGTACGCGATGCTGCTCACCGTCTCCCCCGGATTGACGACATGGCCGCCGGAGGCCCGCCGGGGCCGGGCGTCGCGCTGCTTGTACGGCTTGGAGTGGCCGTACCGGCTGCCGGACGCGTCCCGGTGCCGGGGGCTGCGCAACCGCTCGCGGTACCGGCTCGAACCGTTCGTGCGGGCCTGGGTGCCGGCGTGCGGCGCCGACCGCCGGGCGGACTCCGGCGCGCTGTGCCGCACGCCGGACGAGCGCAGGCCGAGCCGGGCCGAGCAGGCCGGCCAGGCGCCCCAGCCCTGACGGGCCAGCACCCGTTCGGCGATCCTGATCTGCTGGGCCCGGGACGCCCGCGCCGCCCGGGACCCGTACCGGCCGCCGCCGAAGGAACGCCAGGTGGAGTGGGCGAACTGCAGTCCGCCGGAGAAGCCGTTGCCGGTGTCGGCCCGCCAGTTGCCCCCGCTCTCGCACCCGGCCAGCCGGTCCCAGGTGGCACCGCTGCGGGCCTCGGCCGGCCCGTCGGCCGCCATGTTCAGTGCGCCGGCCGCCAGCAGGACCGCTGCCGCCGTCGCTCCTCGGGCCCCACGCCCCCGGACCTCACCGCTTCCGCTCGTTTCCGTTCCCTGAGGAAATTCCATCGACCTGTGCTCCCGTCGCTCACCGCTCGGTTTCCCGGCGGCCTTGGGGATGCATGACGTCCCGTGAATTCCCGCGCTCTCCCGGCTTTTCCGCGGGCTTTCCCCGTGGTGTCACCGAGTTCTCGCGGTGTGTTTCCCGAGCCGTCATGAATTCGACGAGTACGACACAACCACGGTCACGGACGGCACCGGCAGAGCGCGCGGTAGCGCCTCGGCGGTACGTCCTGCCTCCGCACCGCCGGAGTGGGGGCCGACGGCTCCGCATGGCACCCCCTTCTGCCGGGTAGGGGCGCACCCCCGGAGACGGAGCGCATGGTCTGCACGGGCGTATCGAGCGCTTGTCCGAGCCGGGGGTGCCGCAGGAGCGCGTTCGGGGGCTCGGGGCACGCGCGGCGGGCGTCCGCACGCGCCGCGCACGGGCCCCCGGGACGACGCGACGCAACCGTCCCGACGGAGGGTTTGGGGCCGGTACGGGCGACGGCCGCTCACACCGGTACGAGCGTCACCTCGGTCGCCTTCACGCTCACCCAGACCTCGGTGTCCTCGGCCAGCCCGAGTTCCGCCGCGGCCTGCGGGGTGATCTCGCCGACCAGGTCGGGCACCTCCGGCGACCCGACGAGGACCCGCAGCCGGCTGCCGAGCGCGGTGATCTCCCGTACCCGGCCCGGCCAGACGTTGCGCGGGCTGCCGGACGGGCGCGACCGGTGCACGGAGACCGCTTCGGGGCCGATGACCGCCAGCGCGCCGGTGCCCTCGGGCAGCGGGTCGGCGGCGACCAGCCGTCCGGCGCCCGTCATCCGCAGTCCGTCGCCGGTGGCGGTGCCCGGCCACGCGTTGCGGCCGAGCATCCGCGCCACCCACGGCGAGCGCGGATGCCGGGTGACCTCGGCGGGGACGGCGTCCTGGATCGTCCGTCCGTCCTCCAGGACCAGGACCCGGTCGGCGAGCGAGACCGCTTCGACGGGGTCGTGGGTGACCATCAGGCAGACTCCGCCGAAGCCGGCCAGGTGCCGGCGCAGGGTGTGCCGGACGTGCGCGCGGGTGCTCTGGTCGAGGGCGGCCAGCGGCTCGTCGAGCAGCAGCAGGCGGGGGCGGGCGGCCAGCGCGCGGGCCAGCGCGACGCGTCCGGCCTGGCCGCCGGAGAGCTGGGCGGGCTTGCGGTGCGCGAGGTGGCCGACGCCGAGCCGGTCCAGCCAGAGCTGGGCCTCGCGGCGGGCCTCGGCGCGGCGGGTGCCGTGTGCGCGCAGCCCGTACGCCGTGTTGCCGAGGGCCGTCAGATGGGGGAAGAGCGCGCCGTCCTGCGGTACCCAGGCGACACCGCGGCGATGCGGCGGCAGGGTGGTGACGTCCCGCGCGCCGAGCGTCAGTACGGCGTGCGCCCGCGGCGTGAGGCCGAGCAGGGCGCGCAACAGCGTGGTCTTGCCCGCGCCGTTGGGGCCCACGACGGCGATGGTGGTGCCCGGGGCGGCGTCGAGGGTGAGCCGGTTGAAGCCGGTGACGTCCGCGTGCAGCGGCCACCGCCCGGTGCCGGAGCCGTCGCCGGGGCCGTCGGGGCGGTGGGGGCCGCGGCGGCACCCTCGGCGTGCGCGGTGGTGGCGGTGGGCGGGCCCGGGGTGGCGGGCGTGCCGGGGGCGGCGGATGCGCCGGTCATGTGGTCCGGCCACGTGCCGCCGGCATCCGGTGCCCCGTCGCCGTCCGCGTCCGTACGCGTCACCGCGCCGCTCGTGCGCCCCCGGACCGTGCCGCCCCCGCCCGCCCATCTGCCGCGCAGTGCGACCAGGACGGCCGTCGCGATGACGAGGAGCAGGAGGGAGACGGAGGTGGCGGCCTCGGTGCTGTCCTGGAGGAGCAGATAGACCTGGAGGGGCAGGGTCTGGGTGACGCCCGGCAGGTTGCCCGCGAAGGTGATGGTGGCGCCGAACTCGCCGAGCGCCCGTGCCCAGGTCAGGGCCGCTCCGGCGGCGAGCCCGGGAGCGATCATGGGGAGGGTGACCGTACGGAAGACGCGCAGCGGTCCGGCGCCGAGCGAGGCCGCCGTCTCCTCGTAGCGCACATGCAGCCCGGCCAGTGCGCCTTCCAGGCTGATGACCAGGAACGGCATCGACACGAAGGTCGCGGCGACCACCGCGCCCGCGGTGTGGAACGGCAGTTGCACACCGAACCAGCTCTCCAGCCGGCCCCCGAGCAGGCCCCGCCGCCCGAAGCCGAGCAGCAGCGCCACACCGCCGACGGTCGGCGGCAGCACCATGGGCAGCAGCACCAGGGAGCGCACCACGGCCTTGCCGGGGAAGTCGACGCGCGCCAGCAGCCAGGCCAGCGGCACGCCGAGCAGCAGGGACAGGCCCAGCGACCAGAAGGACACCACCAGGGAGATCCGCAGGGCCTCGGTGACCTCGGGGGAGGTCAGATGGGTGCCGAGGTCGCCCCAGGACGTCCGGGCGAGGATGCCCGCCATGGGCACCAGCAGGAACGCCACCGCCAGGACGGCGGGCAGCGCGAGGGCGACGGGGGCGCGCAGGCCGGGGGCGGCGGTCCGCCCCCGGTCGCGGTGGTGGCGCTTCATGAGACGGCGGCGGCCCGGGTCACGGCTTCTGGAATCCGGCGTCGCGCAGGAGCTTCTGCGCCGGTGCGCCCCCGAGCCACTTCACGAACGCGTCGGCCTCCTTCTGGTGCTGCGAGACCTTGAGCGTGGCCGCCGGGTACTCAGCGATCGCGTTCTGCTCGTCCGGCACCTGGACGGCGTCCACCTTGTCGGGCGCGGTCATCGCGTCGGTGGCGTAGACGATGCCCGCGTCCGCCTCGCCCAGCTCGACCTTGCTCAGCACGCCGCGTACGTCCTGCTCCTGGGAGACCGGCTGCACCGTGATGTCCTGCCGGTCCAGGACCTTCTTGCTGTAGCGGCCGACGGGTACGGCGGGCGCGGCGAGCACGACCTTGAGCTTGTTGGTGGAGGCCAGGTCCTTCAGGCCGGTGATGTGCTGGGGGTTTCCCTCGGCCGTGGCGATGACCAGGCGGTTCTTGGCGATGATCTGCGGCGTGCCGGTCTTGCCGTGCAGCCCGTCCATGGTGCGGGTGTCCGCGGTGACCAGGGCGTCGGCCGGGAAGTCCTGGTTGACCTGGGCCGCGAGCTGCTGGGAGCCGGCGAAGGAGAACTTGACCGTGACGTCGGGGTGTTCCTTGTGGTACGCGTCGGCGGCCTTGGCGAAGACGTCGGTCAGGGACGCGGCGGCGAGGACCTTGAGCGTGGTCTTGCCTTCGCCCCCGGACGCGTCGTCACTGTTGCCGCAGGCGGCGGTGAGCGGGGCGAGGACGGCGACGGCCAGTGCCGCGGCGGCGGCGCGGCGACGGGTGATGCCAAAGGTGCGGGACATCCGGATCGGCTCCTTGGGGACGGGGCGGGGCGGGCGCGCGTCAGGCGCGGTCGACATGGACGTTGGTCGACTTCACGCGGGCGGTGGCCCGCATGCCGACCTCCAGTCCGAGTTCCTCCACCGCTTCCCGTGTGAGGAGGGAGACCAGCCGGTGCGGACCGGCCTGGATCTCCACCTGTGCCGCGACATCGCCCAGCTTGATCGCCGTGACGATGCCGGGGAAGGCGTTGCGGACCGAGGTGAGGGAGGTGTCGTCCTCCGTGCTGCCGTTCTTGGCGAGTTCGGTGGAGAACGCGGCCAGGTCGCGGCCGTCGATCAGCCGGCGGCCGGACGCGTCCCGGTGGGTGGGGACCTTGCCGGCGTCGGCCCAGCGGCGGGCCGTGTCGGGGCTGACGCCGAGCAGGCGGGCGGCCTGGCCGATCGTGTAGGACTGCATGTGCGGCACCGTATGGCAAATGGTCTCTCATCTGCAATTACTCCGTGGGAAAGCACCTGGCAGGTGCGAGCCTCGTTGGAGGAAACGACAAGATCACCCGGGGCGCGGGTGACCGGCGGCGCGGCGCTCCGGACGGGCGGGGCGGGGGCGCAGACCGGACATACCAGGGGGCGGAGCATCGGCCGGGTGAGCGAAGCCGTACTCTTTCGGGAGGGATTCGGTGGGCGTGGCGTAACACGGAGGGAGCGCGAACCGATGGGTACTCCTACTTCTTCAGCCCGTTCCGCGGTCCGCGGCCGGTCGATCATGAAGAGGCTGCGGCCGGACGCCGCTCGCGGCACCGTGCCGACCTCGCACGAACGCCCCGTCCTGCACACCGTTCCGCACTCCTCCCCCGACCGCCCCCTCCCCCTGCGGCTCGCCGACCTCGCCGTCGCCGCCTGTACGGCGCAGACGGTGCTGGCCCCGAGGCCGGACCCGCTCGCGCTGCACGCCGCCGAGCTGCTGCACGCCCCCTTCGCCTCCATGGCCGAGGCCGCCATGGGCCGGCCGCTGGACCGGCGGCTGCGCGAACAGCTCGGGCGCCTGGGCCGGGCGGGCGAACAGCGGGCCCTGGAGGCGGGTACGGGCGCACCCGGCAAGCGGGGCGCCCTGTGGTCCGTGGGCCTGCTGGTGGCCGGCGCCGCCGCCACGAACTGCCGCTCGGACGTGGAGACCTGCGAGGCGGCCGCCACCCTGGCCCGCCTGCCGGACGGCGGCGCCCCGGCGGCCAGCCGGTCGCCCGGCGGCCGGGCCCGGCAGTACTACGGCGTGCCCGGCGCCGTCGGCCAGGCCCGTTCCGGCTTCCCGAACGTGCTGGGCGTGGCCCTGCCCGCGCTGCGCCAGTCCCGTGCGGCCGGCGCCTCCGAGGTGACGGCCCGGATGGACGCGCTGCTCGCGCTGCTGTCCACGCTCGACGACACGACGCTGCTCCAGCGCGGCGGTTCGCAGGGGCTGCTGTCGGTGCAGATGGACGCGCGTGACGTGCTGTCGTCGGGCGGTTTCGGCACCGCGCGCGGCCGCAAGGCGTTCGCCCGGCTGGACGCGCGGATGACCCGTAACGGCCTCACGGCGGGCGGGAGTGCGGCGCTGCTGTCGGCGGCGCTCTTCCTGGACTTCCTCTTCGAGGGACGCTGAGGCTTTAAGGGAAGAACCCTTCGGGGCGCGCTCCTCAGTGGCCGCCTGCCCTCAGGCCGCGCTGCCCGGCGTCACGTACTGCCGCAGCAGATCGCGCAGCTCGGCCTCGAAGGAGCCGTAGCGGCGGCGCAGTTCGGTGCCCGGCCAGTCGGCCGGGAGCAGGACGTCCGGCAGCAGCGGGTCCGCGAGGAGGTGCCGCAGTACGGCGGCCGAGACCGTGAAGCGCACGGCCGGTGACGTGGCGCCGGACAGCGCGGCCAGCAGCGCGCGGGCCCGCGCCGCCCAGCCGTCCAGGTCCCACAGCCCGCGCGCCAGTTCCGCCGGGTCGCCGTCCGGGACTCCGGTGAGCAGGGTGCACTGCCGGGTGATCACGGGCGGGAGGGCGCGTTCCAGGTTGCCGGGGCGCAGCCAGGTGCCTTCGCGCAGTTCGGCGAGGCGCAGTTCCGCCATGGCCTGGCGCAGCGCGGTGCGTTCGGCGGCCGGGCGGGCTTCGGCGGTGACCACCGCGATCTCCCACGCTCCGGCCCAGTGCCGGGTGCGGGGCGTACGGCTCTCGTCCTGCCGCGCCTGACGCTCCAGCAGCCGCGCGGTGAGCCCGTAGGTGCCGTCGTCCTGCCGGAGGTCTCCGGCGGCGACCATCCGGGACAGCGCGACGCGCACGGTGCCTTCGGCGATGCCGAAGAGCTCGCCGACGCGTACCAGGGCGCGCGCCGGGAGGCGGGGCGGGTGGTGGCCGAGGAGGGTACTGAGCACGATGGAGCGGGCGGTGAGCGGCCGCAGGCCGAGGTGCCGCGCGTCGTCACGTACGGAGTCGGGTGCGGGGCCGCGTGCGGAGTCGCGCCCGGAGTCGGGTGCCGGGCCGCGTGCGGAGTCGCGCCTGGGATCACGTACGGAGTCGCGTACGGAAGTGTCGTCGTCCATCGCGCGGAATCCTAGGAGGCCCCCGGCGGAGCGGCGACGGCCGTCTCCCCCGCCGTCTCCTCCGGCTTGCCCCTGTTGTCCAGCTCCCATCCGAGGAAGGAGAACAGCACGATCAGCACGCCGCCGCAGACGATCGCGCAGTCGGCGAAGTTCATGACGCTGAAGCCGCGTATGTGGAGGAAGTCGACCACCGCGCCCTGGAAGTCGCCGGGGGTACGGAAGAGGCGGTCGGTCAGGTTGCCGAGCCCGCCGCCCAGCAGCAGGCCCAGCGCGACCGCCCAGGGGGCGCTGTAGAGCTTGCGCGCCAGACGGAAGATCACCACGGTGACGGCCACGGCGATCAGCGTGAACAGGACGGTGGCCGCCTCGCCGATGCCGAACGCCGCGCCGGAGTTGCGCAGCACCCGCAGCTCCAGCCAGTCGCCGAACACCTTGACGGGGGCGCGGTGCTCCAGCTCGGCGACCACGGCCACCTTGCTGCCCAGGTCGAGCAGGTAGGCGGCGCCCGCCACCGCGAGGAGCAGCGGCACCCGCCGCCTGCCGCCCGCCCGTTCCGTACGGTCCGCACCGCTCTCCCCGGTGGTCCGGCCCGGTGTCGTCACGTTCAGTCCCCTCGCAGTCCGTCGGTCGGCCTCCACCTTAAGCGGGCCGCGGCCGGCCCTGTGATCACCGACCCCCACCCCCATTACACACTTCCCACGCCTGTCGGAAATCTGTAACGTCCACGGTATGACCGTCACCCATGAAGTCGTGAATCAGGCGCCGCCGCTCACCGGGTTCAGCACGGCGGACGACCCGGCCCTGCTGGAGGCGCTGCGCCGGGCGGACGCCGGGTGGGGCGAGCCGGAGGTGCGGGAGCTGGGCGCGCTCGCCGGGACGGAGGCGGTGCAGGAGCAGTCCCGGGCCGCCGAGGAGCAGCCGCCCCGGCTGCGCACCCACGACCGCTTCGGCCACCGGATCGACGAGGTGGAGTTCCACCCCGCGTGGCACCAGTTGATGACCGTGGCGGTGGGGCACGGGCTGCACGCCGCGCCGTGGGCCGAGGCCCGGCCCGGCGCCCACCTCGTGCGCGCGGCCAAGTTCTACGTCTGGTCGCAGGCCGAGCCGGGGCACGGCTGCCCGGTCTCCATGACGTACGCCGCCGTCCCCGCCCTGCGCTCCGCGCCGGAACTGGCGGAGCGGTACGAACCGCTGCTGGCGGCCCGTACGTACGACTACGGACTGCGGCCCCCGCTGTCCAAGGCGGGCCTGATCGCGGGCATGTCGATGACAGAGAAGCAGGGCGGCTCGGACGTCCGGGCCAACACCACCCGGGCGGTGCCGGCCGGCGACGGCACGTACCGGATCACCGGGCACAAGTGGTTCACCTCGGCGCCGATGAGCGATGTGTTCCTGACGCTGGCGCAGACCGCCGAGGGGGTGAGCTGCTTCCTGCTGCCGCGCGTCCTGCCGGACGGCACGCGCAACGGGCTGCGGCTGATGCGCCTGAAGGACAAGCTGGGCAACCGCTCCAACGCGTCCTCCGAGATCGAGTACGACGAGGCGGTGGCCTGGCCGGTGGGCGAGCCGGGGCGCGGCGTGCGGACCATCGTCGAGATGGTGAACATGACGCGGCTGGACTGCGTGATCGGCACGGCCGCCGGGATGCGCGCCGGGCTGCGGCAGGCCCTGCACCACACCACGTACCGCCACGCGTTCGGCCGCGCACTGTCCGAGCAGCCGCTCATGCGGGCGGTCCTGGCCGATCTGGCGATCGAGTCGGAGGCGGCGACGACGCTGGCGATGCGGCTGGCGACCGCCGTCGACCGGGCCCAGGCAGGGGACGCGGACGAGGCCGCGCTGCGCCGCCTGGGGCTGGCCGTCGGCAAGTACTGGGTGTGCAAGCGGGGCAGCGCGCACGCGGCGGAGGCCCTGGAGTGCCTGGGCGGCAACGGGTACGTGGAGGAGTCGGGCATGCCGCGGCTCTACCGGGAGGCCCCGCTGCTGTCGATCTGGGAGGGTTCGGGCAACGTCGCCGCGCTGGACGTGCTGCGCGCCCTCGGCAAGGAACCGGCCGCGCTGGACGCGTACTTCGCGGAGGTGGACGCGGCCGCGGGCGCCGACCGTCGGCTGGACGCCGCTGTCGCGGGCATCCGCAAGATGCTCGGCACACTCGACGATCCGGAGCGGGCGCAGCGCGCCGCCCGGACGCTGGCGGAGCGGATGGCACTCGCCTTCCAGGGCGCGCTGCTGGTCCGGTACAGCCACCCGGCGGTGGCCGACGCGTTCTGCGCCTCACGGCTCGACGGGGAGTGGGGGAACGCCTTCGGGACGCTGCCCACCTCGGCCGACCTGGCGGGGATTCTGGAGCGGGCGCGGCCCGTGTCGTTGACGGAGGCCGCCGGATGACCGGCGGGGGTCCGGTACCGGCTGAGGGCCCAGGCAGCACACCGGACGACGAACCGGCCCGCACCGTACGGATCGAACGTTCCGGCCCGGTGACGACGGTCGTCCTCTCCCGGCCGGAAGCACGCAACGCCGTGGACGGCCCCACGGCACGCCAACTGGCCGAGGCGTTCCGCGCCTTCGCGGCGGACGACGGCGCGCATGTCGCGGTCCTGTGGGGCGAGGGCGGCACGTTCTGTGCGGGTGCCGACCTCAAGGCGATCGGCACCGGGCGCGGCAACCGGGTCGCGGCGGACGGCGACGGGCCGATGGGCCCGACCCGGATGCGGCTGGACAAGCCGGTGATCGCGGCGGTGGCCGGGCACGCGGTGGCGGGCGGCCTGGAGCTGGCCCTCTGGTGCGACCTGCGGGTCGCCGAGGAGGACGCGGTCTTCGGGGTGTTCTGCCGCCGCTGGGGCGTGCCGCTGATCGACGGCGGTACGGTACGGCTGCCCCGGATCGTCGGCACCGGCCGGGCCCTGGACATGGTGCTGACCGGGCGGCCGGTCGGCGCGGCCGAGGCGCTGGGGATGGGCCTGGCCAACCGCGTGGTGCCGCCCGGACAGGCGCGCGCGGCGGCCGAGGAACTGGCCGCCGCCGTCTCCCGCTTCCCCCAGGCGTGCCTGCGCAGCGACCGCGCCTCCCTCCTGGCCCAGGAGGGCCTGCCGGAGCAGGCCGCCATGGCCGCGGAACTCCGGTACGGGGGAAGTGTCCTGGCGGACGCGCTGAAGGGCGCGGAGCGCTTCGCTTCGGGGGCGGGGAGGCATGGGGCGATGGACGGGTAGGTACGTGCAGCGGGCCGGTGGCGCCTCACCCGGCGAGCGTTGCCTCCGGCGCTGTCCGGGGGAACGCGCGGCGGTAGTCGGACGGTGACACCCCGACGCGCTTGAGGAAGTGGTGGCGCAGGTTGTTGGCCGTGCCCAGGCCGCTCAGTTCGCCGATCTTCTCGACCGGCAGGTCCGTCGACTCCAGCAGGCTCTGGGCGCGCGCCAGACGCTGGTCGAGGAGCCATTGCAGCGGGGTCGTGCCGGTGGCCGCCTGGAGGCGCCGGTAGAACGTCCGTGGACTCAGGGCGGCGCGCTCCGCGAGGTCTTCCACCGTCAGCGGCTGGTCGAGGCGGGCGCGCGCCCAGGCCAGGACGGGGGCCAGTCCCTCGTCGTCGGTGGCGGGCACGGACAGGTCGACGAACTGCGCCTGGCCGCCGGGCCGGTGGGCAGGCACGACCATCCGGCGGGCCAGTTGGTTGGCGACGTGCGCGCCCAGGTCACGCCGTACCAGGTGCAGGCAGAGGTCCAGGCCCGCCGTCAGTCCGGCGCTGGTGAGCACGTCGCCGTCGTCCACGTACAGCACCGAGTCGTCGACCCGTACCTTCGGGTAGCGCGCGGCGAGCTGGGCGGTGTGCATCCAGTGGGCGGTGGCGCGGCGGCCGTCGAGCAGTCCGGCCTCGGCGAGCGCGAAGGCGCCGGTACACAGGGACACCATGCGAGCACCAGCGTCGTAGGCGCGGCGCAGCGCGTCGATCAGGGCCGGCGGCAGTGGCCTGCCCTCCTCCACGCAGGGGTCGGGTACGGAGGGGACGACGACCGTGTCCGCGCCGACGAGGTCCTCCAGGCCGTACGGGGTACGCAGCGCCAGCCCGGCCCCACCTTCGGAGCCGCCGTCCCGTTCGCCCGTGCCGCACAGCCGCAGGTCGTACCAGGGGTCGGCGAGGTCGGGCTGCGGCTTGCCGAAGACCGTGCAGGGGATGCTCAGTTCGTACAGGTCCCAGGACGGGACGCCGATCTCCTCGGTCACGACCACCGCGACGGTTCCTGCGCTCATGTCCGAAGGATAGGGGCCGCACGAGGCGTCCAGGACGCGGCCCGGGCGTGGCAGGAATTTGGTGACGGCCGTCAGTCCTGCCACTGGTTCCGGCCGCCGGGCGCTGCGAGCGTGGCCCGTACGTGATCGACCGCCGCCGGCCCACACGTCCCGCCGGCGGCTCTACGAGGAGACGCACATGCAGACCGAAGGCGCGGCCGTGACGGTGCTCGGGCTGGGATCGATGGGATCGGCGCTGGCGACCGCGCTGTTGGCGAAGGGCCATGCCACGACGGTGTGGAACCGTTCGCCGCACAAGGCCGAGGCGCTGACGGAGCACGGGGCCGTGGCGGCGGCGACGTCCGCCGAGGCCGTCACGGCGAGCCCGCTCGTCATCGCCTGCGTACTGGACTATCCGGCGCTGCACACCGTGCTCGACCCGGTGGCGGACACCCTGGCGGGCAAGACGCTGGTCAACCTCACCTCCGGCTCGCCGGAGCAGGCTGCCGAGACCGCCGCGTGGGCGCGGGAGCACGGCGCGGACTACCTCGACGGCGCCATCATGACAACGCCCCCGGGCGTCGGCAGCCCCGAGATGATGTTTCTCTACAGCGGCCCGCGCACGGTGTTCGACACCCACCGCACCACCCTCGCAGCCCTGGGCGATCCGCTGCACCTGGGCACCGGCCCGGGGCTGGCGTCCCTGTACGACGCCGCGCTGCTCGGGCTGATGTGGGCCGCCCTGACCGGCTGGCTGCACGGCACCGCGCTGGTCGGCGCGGAGGGCACCCGGGCCGCCGACTTCACTCCGGTAGCGGTCCGCTGGCTGGGCGCGGTGAGCGGCTTCCTGA
Organism: Streptomyces chrestomyceticus JCM 4735; assembly: GCF_003865135.1. Classification (NCBI taxonomy): domain Bacteria; kingdom Bacillati; phylum Actinomycetota; class Actinomycetes; order Kitasatosporales; family Streptomycetaceae; genus Streptomyces; species Streptomyces chrestomyceticus. Next base: position 1,306,029 of record NZ_BHZC01000001.1, read on the forward strand.
CCACGTACGCGCCCCAGGTGGACGCCGGACACTACCCGGGCGACGACGCCACCGTGGACGTCCAGATTGCCGCGATCGACCACCTCCTGCACGCCGCGGCGGCCCGCGGCATCGACAACGCGCTGCCCGCACTGCTGAAGACCACCATGGAACGGACCCGCGCCGCGGGCCACGGCTCCAGCAGCTACGCGAGCGTCATCGAGGTCCTCAAGAGCGCGGCGGACGCCCGGTGACCACGACCGCCACCACCGCCCCGTCCCGCACCCCGGTACCGCCCGCCGCCGCGTGGCCCGGCCTGCTGGCCGCCGCCACCGACACCTGCCTGGACGCCCTCCTCGAAGGCGCGGACCAGGACTGGTCGCGCCCCGCGGACGGCCTCACCTGGACCTGCCGGGAGACCCTCGACCACCTCGCTCTCGGCCTGACCGGCTACGCGGGCCTGCTGATCGCCCGCCCCACCCACCGCTACATCACCCTCTTCGCCTCGCTCGACCCCGAGGCCCCGGTCCCGGCCTGTCTGGAGGGGTTGCACATCGCGGCCCGCCTGCTCGGGGCCACGGTTCGCGACACCCCGGCCGACGTCCGCGCCTGGCACCCCTGGGGGCATGCGGACGCCGTCGGTTTCGCCGCCATGGGCGTGACGGAGCTGCTCCTCCACACGTACGACATCACCCGCGCGCTCGGCGTGACCTGGGCTCCGGACGGCGACCTGTGCACCGCCGTCCTGTCCCGCCTCTTCCCCGACGCCCCGGCAGCCCCCGCCGTCCCGCCCGGATTCGGACCGTTCGACGTGCTGCTCCAGTGCACGGGCCGGGCCGCCCTCCCCGGACTGCCGCGGCGCGCGGAGTGGCAGTGGGACGGCTCGGTGCACTGACATCCCGCCGCCTCCCCCGAGGGGGGCGGAATTGAACGCGTTCAACCCGTCCCGTACTGTCTACGTGACGGGTTGAACGCGTTCAAAACCGGCTTCGTGCCGGATTGGGGGGACTCATGACCGCACTGGTCGACCTCATCGTCATGCTCGGCATGTTCGTCGTGGTGCCGGCCGGCCTCGCCCTGATCGCTGAACCGGGCACCCGGTGGCTGCGGCGCCGCTGGCCCCTCGCCGCCACGGCGGGCGCGGTGGCCCTGTGGCTGCCGCGCGGCCCGGCCGCCACGGCACTGGCCGCCGCCTACGCACTGGCCACCCTCGCCCTCGCCCTGTACGCACCGCGCCGGCTGGCCCGCACCCGCAGCCTCGCGCCGGGCGAGATCGCCGTACTGACGGCCCTGGTCACCCCGGCCGTCGCCGGTACCGCCCTGGTCGCCGAGCGCTCGGGCCACCGGTTGTTCGGCTTCGACCTGGAGATCCTGTCGCTGACCGTGCCGCACTTCCACTTCGCCGGATTCGCCGCCGCCCTGGTGGCCGGGCTCGTCTGCCGCGCCGCACGCCCCGGCCGGGCCGGGCCGCTCGCCGCGCTCAGCGTGCCCGTGGGGACGCTGTTCGTCCTGGCGGGCTACTTCGTCGACGACTGGGCCGAACTGGCCGGCGCGGTGATCCTCACCACCGGCATGTGGCTGGTCGCCCTGGTCACCTGGCGGGACGTCCGTACCACCGCGCCGGACCGGACCACCCGGGCCCTGCTCGGCGTCTCGGCCGCCGTCCTCGTCGCGACCATGCTGCTCGCCCTGAGCTGGGCGCTCGGCGAGGCAACCGGCATCCCGCACCCCACACTGGCATGGATGGCGGCCACTCACGGCCTGGGCAACGCGCTCGGCTTCGCCCTGTGCGCGCTGCTCGCCTGGCGCCGCCTCAGGAACGCGCCCGTCGCGTCGCCTCCGGCCGCCCCCGTACCCGCGTGACTGCTCCACCGACCGCTCCGCCCGGCACCTCCACCGCCACCCGCATCCACCGCCACCCGAGGAAGCAGGCCCCCATGACCACCGGCAGCACCGCCGCTCCCAGCCCCTTCAACTACGCCGAGGAAGGCGCCACCCGCCACCGTCCGCTGCCCGGCGGATACCGCCATCTGCACGAGGCGACCTACCTCGGCCACGGCCGCGCGGTCCTCGAAGCCGCGGGCCACGCGGTCACGTCCTTCCGGATGCACCGCGCGGCGGGCGTACGGGTACGGGCCTCGGCGCCGGAGGCCGCGCCCGGCGTCCGGGTGGAGTGCGCGCTGGGGCTCGGCCCCGCGCGGCTGTGGGCGCCGTGCCGGGTGGTGTGGAGCGAGTACGAGAGTGAGCGCATCAGCTTCGCGTACGGCACGCTGGCCGGTCACCCGCAGCGCGGCGAGGAGTCGTTCGTGGTCGAGATGCGGGAGGACGGCGCGGTGTGGTTCACGATGACGGCCTTCAGCGTGCCGGGCCGCTGGTACACCCGGCTGGCGGGGCCGCTGGTGCCGGTGTTCCAGCGCCTGTACGCCCGGCACTGCGGCCGGACGCTGCGGCGGCTGGCCCGCCGCGACCGCTGACCGGAAACCTGACGGGCGCGGCTCCCCCGGCACTCCGGAATCGCGCCACGCCCTCCTTCCCATACGTCCACACGGCGTTCATGGCTCCGTCACCAGTTGCCCCGCGGCCCGTGAGAGAAACCAGCCATGTGCGACGACGAGCTGATCCCGCCGCGGGCGGACCTGACCGAGGACCAGTGGGCGCGGACGGCCGGCACCGGCCCCGCCGGCGCCGCCGTACCGGCCGCCACTCCGGACACGGCGGCCCCGGCGCGCGGTGTGCACCGGCGGACGCTGCTGGGCGGAGCGGTGGCGGGAGCGGCGCTGGCCGCGCTGCCGTTCGGGGCGCGGCAGCCCGCGGCCGCCGCGCCGCGGGCAGGCGCACCGGGTCGGTTCCCGCTCCCGTCCGCGCCGGGCCCCTCCGGCGAGTACGCCGTCCTGATCACCGGTGACGCCGGGACGGGCGCCGCGGAGCAGTACGCGGTCACCGCGGCGGCTGCGGAGGTCTGCCGCGCCGAGCACGTCGGGCTGGCGGTCGGCCTCGGGGACAACATCTACGAGAACGGCCCGGAGTCCGCCGTCGACGCGGAGTTCGCGGAGAAGTTCGAGCGGCCCAACACCGGTATCGACGTGCCGTGGCTGATGGTGCTGGGCAACCACGACTGTTCGGGGCTGATACCCGGCAGCGGCGGCGATCCCTCCCGCGGTGACCGCGAGGTCGCGTACGCCGCCACGTCCCGCCGCTGGTACATGCCGGGCCGCTACTACAACGTCGCCCTCCCGGCGGACGGCTCCCAAGGAGAGCCGCTCGTCGAGTTCTTCGCGCTCGACACCAACCCGGTCGCCTCCTACGTCGCGCAGACCGACCCGCACTACTACTGGAACGGCCCGTACATGCGCGAGCAGCGCCGCTGGCTGGACGCCGCGCTCACCGCCTCCCGCGCGCGCTGGAAGGTGGTCCTGGGCCACCACCCTTACCTGAACAACGGCCAGCACGGCAGCGCCGGTTCGTACGACGGCTTCGTGATCGGGAACTACACCAGCGGCATCCACCTCAAGAAGCTGTACGAGGAGGTGGTGTGCGGCCGCGCCGACCTGATCATGTCCGGGCACGACCACACCCTGCAGATCCTGGAGCCCACCGACCGCACCCGCGGCACCCGGCAGCTCGTCTGCGGCGCCGCCGCCAAGACGGGCGACGGCAAGGCGCACTTCACCCACCCCGCCGCCTGGCAGGACTTCTCCCAGCACGGGTTCATGATCCTGAAGACGGGGGCCGGGACGATGACGATCGACGCGTACGTGGTCGACATCGCCACGAAGAAGGCCCGGCTCGCCCACCGGACGCGGACCACCCGGCCGGTGGCGGCGGGGGCCGGGGTGCCGGCGGGGGCCCGCTAGTGACCTGAGTCGGAGATTCGTCGTTGGTTGGGTATGAGTCGTCCGGGTCCGAAGATTGCGCCGTTGTCGGTCACTGATGCCCAGCGGGCTGTGCTGGAAGGCTGGGTGCGTCGGCGTACGACGGCTCAGGCGCTGGCTCAGCGGTCGCGGATCGTGCTGGAGTGTGCCGAGGGGCGCTCGATCCTGGAAGTGTCGCGCCGGCTGCGGATCGCCCCGGACACGGTCCGCACCTGGCGGCGCCGTTGCCTGGAGCGCGGGCTGGACGGCTTGTGCGACGAGCCGCGGCCGGGTGTCCCGCGCAAAATCACCGACGCGGATGTCGAGCGGGTGATCGTCAAGACGCTGGAGGAGAGGCCGAAGAACGCCACCCACTGGTCGACGAGGTCGATGGCGGCGGCCACGGGCATGTCGCAGTCGGCCGTTTCGCGGATCTGGCGGGCGTTCGCCCTGGCCCCGCACCGCACGCAGACGTTCAAGCTGTCCACCGATCCGTTGTTCATCGACAAGGTCCGCGATGTAGTGGGGCTCTACCTCGATCCGCCGGAGAAGGCCCTGGTGCTGTGTGTGGACGAGAAGTCGCAGATCCAGGCGCTGGACCGGTCCCAGCCGGTCCTGCCGATGATGCCCGGGGTGCCCGAGCGGCGCAGTCACGACTATGTCCGGGCCGGCACCACGACGTTGTTCGCCGCCCTGGAGGTGGCGAGCGGGAAGGTCTTCGGCTCGCTGCACCGCCGGCACCGGGCCGTGGAGTTCAAGAAGTTCCTGGCCAGGCTGGACAAGGAGGTCCCGGCCGGCCTCGGCGTGCATCTGATCCTCGACAACTACGCGACGCACAAGACGCCCGCGGTCAAGACGTGGCTGCTGGCGCACCCGCGCTTCCACCTGCACTTCACCCCCACCAGCGCGTCCTGGCTCAACCTGGTCGAGCGCTGGTTCGCCGAACTGACACAGAAGAAGCTCAAGCGCGGCGTCCACCGCTCCGTCCAGGCCCTCGAACGCGACATCCGGGCCTGGCTGGCCGACTGGAACGAGCACCCACGCCCCTTCCTCTGGACCAAATCCGCCGACGAGATCCTCGACAAAGTCGCCGCCTACTGCCACCGGATCTCTGACTCAGGTCACTAGGGTCCGTCCGGCGGATCAGGCGTGAGCGTGATCCGCCGGATGCCGGGGTGACTCAGGCGATGGAGAACTGAGCGATGTACTCGGCGAACGGTGGGATTCCCACTTCTGCACGGCGCTCGTCCATGCGGTCGGGCTCCTCGCAGGGCCATGGAGTCGGCGAGCCGTCCTTCACGCCGGCGATCTGCGTGCCATAGATCTGCTCCCGCCCCTCGTTCACAAGGGTGCGATCCCGCAGGAAGGCAAGATCTCGCGGGCTGGCGGTGCCGTCGGCCACCGCCTGCTCCATCAGCCGCAACGCGCGCCGCTGCACGTCGAGCTGCCGGTCGGCGTGTTGCGCGATCAGCCACGCGGCCCGGGCCGCGTCCTCACCGACCAGTTCTGCGGTCGGCCATCCGTGCGCATCCATGATCTCGCTGAGACGGTCCGCGTGTTGCGCCGTCAAGCGCCGCCAGACCAACTGCTCCGCCGGGTCTTCGCTGTTCGCATAGCGCGCGGCCTGGTGATCTGCCGCAACCATCATGTTGAGCGCCGCAGCCACTGCGGCCATGTCAGATGCCATCCCGACTCCACGTCAGATCGTGCTTCTCGCTGGTCATCCGCAACCTTAGGTGTGCGAATCGCGACAAAATCTCCTCCCGGAGGACGGTGACAGACATGCCCGGATCTTGGGATACTTGATCTATCCACGGAGCCAGAGCCGGATCGACGCAACGCTGACTGTCCCGTGGAAGACGTAGGCGCGTTTGTCGAAGCGCATCGCAACGGCGCGGAAGTGCTTCAGGCGATTGACCGTGCGCTCGACTTCATTGCGGCGCCTGTACATCTCCTTGTCGAAGCCCGCCGGCCGACCACCCTGACTGCCTCGACGTCGCCGGTCGGCCCGCTGGTCCTCGGGCTCCGGAAGGGTGTGCTTGATCTGGCGTCTGCACAGGTAGCGACGATTGCGGCGGGAGCTGTACGTCTTGTCGCCGCCCAGGTGAGCGCCGACGCCGCTCGTAAACCGTCTTCCAGCTCCCGAACCGCTCCGGCAGATCACACCAGGGCACTCCCGTGCGGACCCGGAACAGGATCCCGTTGATCATCTGCCGGTGGTCGCACCAACGCCCGCCGCGACCAACGGACTTCGGCAGATGCGACTCAAGCCGCATCCACTCCTCCCTGGTCAGATCCCCCAGCCCCATGACCAGAGCGACGGTCGGATCGTCGGACAGTCACAAGATCCGCCGGACAGTCCCTAGCCGCAGCCTCAGGAAGCCGGCATCTGGGCAGGAAGACGCCTCGTGTGGCGATTTCCTGCCCTTGCTGCCATCCCATGTCAGCGGCACAGTGTGGGGCTCGTACCGGGGGGAGCGACGGCGTGCGCGGTCGGCGAGTCCCCGCACGAGCCGGTGAGTGACTGACGGCTGTCAGCGTCCCCGGCCGCGAATCCTGACCACACGCGTCTGGTACTACGCTCCCGAAGGGTGGGGGGACAACGTGCAGTGCGTGATGACTCGCCACGATCTCCTGCTCAAAAAGGAAACCCGCTCCAGGCGGGAACCGGGCGGCCATGAGGCGACGTTCACCACGCGCGCCGGTGAGGTGAAGGTCGGCAACCTCTCCCTCCAGGGTTCAGGGACCTACCGGCTCTACAGCTCCACCCTGAGCAGCCCGCACGGCTCGCCGCGTATCTCGGTGAACGTCAGGCCATGGAATGACGACGACAACTACACGACCTTGAATCCCTCGGTCGAGGGGCCCAGCGTGACGGTCCGGTAGGTGTACTGATCACGAGCACCGCCGAAGGGGCACGGGGGGCGACCGCACGGACGGCACTGCCGACATCGGGCCAACCTGCGCGCCTGCCGCACCTTTTCCGCGCATGAACGATTACTGTTGCCGCCGATGACGCCCGACCGTGCGGTACCGCCCAGCCGCTCCGTGTCCCGGACCGGAGCGGTGATCCTGGTACTGCTCGCTGCCCTGGCGCATGTGCTGATCTGCGCGCACGGGCCGGTTCCGGCAGGCGGCGGACAGGTCGACACTCCCGTCGCGGCAGCCGCCTTCGACTGCGCGGGCGCGCCCGTACAGCTCACGGACGCCGCTGCCTCCCACGCGCTGCACGGGCACGACAGTGCCGAGCTCTGCTCGGGGCCGGACAGCCCGACGCTGCAGCCGACACGGCAGACCGCTTCTCCCCTGCCGTCGGTTCCCGGTCCGGTGCCGGCCGGCTTCGCCGAAGCCGGGCCGGACGGCGTGGCGGCCCACCGGTCGCCGCCCGCGTACCCCGGCCGCTCGGCGGCCGGGCAGGAGCGGGCCCGCCTCGGCGTGTGGCGGACCTGATCGCTCCGAAGGCCGCGCCGGTCTCCCGGCGCGGCCAGTGAGCAGATCCGCCTTTCCCCGACATACGGCCGGTCGCCGCCGCACGGCGCCGGTCGCAGGAGAAACACGCCATGAACCAGCTCACCCGCACCCCCGTACCCGTCTCCCCGGCCCAGTTGCTGGCCGGCGCCCGGCGCCCGATGCACACCCCCGCCGGGCTCGTCGGAGACACCCCCGTCCTGTGGATCGGCGAGCCCTTCACCGCTCCCGGGCGGGGATTCTGGGCCAAGCTCGAAGGCCACAACCCCGGCGGCATCAAGGACCGCACCGCCTTGCACATGGTCCACGAGGCGCGGGCACGCGGACAGTTGCGGCCCGGTGCCCGTATCGTCGAATCCACCTCCGGCACCCTGGGCCTCGGTCTGGCGCTGGCCGGCGCCACCTTCGGCCACCCGGTCACCGTCGTCACCGACCCGGGCATGGAGCCCCTGATGACGGGCCTGCTGACCGCGTACGGGGCCGAGGTCGACCTCGTGCACCGCCCGCACCCGGTCGGCGGCTGGCAGCAGGCCCGCCGGCACCGCGTCGAGGAACTGCTGGCCGCGCATCCCGATGCCTGGTGCCCCGACCAGTACAACAATCCCGACAACGTGGCCGCCTACGCGCCGCTCGCCCACGAACTGACCGCCCAGCTCGGGCGGATCGACACCCTGGTGGTCTCGGTGGGCACCGGCGGCCACTCGGCGGGCGTCGCGTCCGTCCTGCGCGGCTTCTTCCCGCGCCTGCGGGTCGTCGGCGTCGACACCACCGGCTCCACGATCTTCGGCCAGCCCGCCGCGCCCCGCCTGATGCGCGGCCTGGGCTCCAGCATCTACCCCCGCAACGTGGCCTACCACCTCTTCGACGAGGTCCACTGGGTCGCCGCGCCCGAAGCCGTGTGGGCCGCCCGGCGCCTGGCCCGCGACCACTACGCCACCGGCGGGTGGAGCGTGGGCGCCGTCGCCCTGGCCGCCCGCTGGCTGGCCCGTACCCTGCCCGCCGAGGAACGGATCGTCGCCGTCTTCCCGGACGGACCGCAACGCTACGTGGGAACTGTCTTCAACGACGCCTACGGCCGCGAGCACCAGTTGCTGGACCGGTTGCCCGCCGAAGATCCCGACCAGATCGACAATCCCGGCCGACAGGTCGTCACCCGCTGGACCCGCTGCACCCACGTCACCGACCCGACCCGACCCGCCACGCGCGACGAACTGGCCCCCGCGGGAGTCGCCCGATGAAGCACCTGTGGCAGCAGACCCGGTCCTTTCCGCCCGCGGCCCGCCTGCTGATGGCCAACCAGTTCGCGATCAACCTCGCCTTCTACATGCTCATGCCCTACCTCGCCGCCCATCTGGCCGGCACCCTGGGCCTGGCCGCCTGGGCCGTCGGCCTCGTCCTGGGCGTACGGAACTTCTCGCAGCAGGGCATGTTCCTGATCGGCGGCACCCTCGCCGACCGGGTCGGCTACAAGCTCCCCATCATGGCCGGCTGCCTGCTGCGTACGGTCGGCTTCGGCCTGCTCGGCTGGGTCGACAACCTGCCCGCCCTGATCGCCGCCTCCGCGGCGACCGGCTTCGCGGGCGCCCTGTTCAACCCAGCGGTCCGTGCCTACCTCGCCGACGAGGCCGGCCCGCGGCGGGTGGACGCCTTCGCCACCTTCAACGTCTACTACCAAGCCGGAATGCTCGCGGGCCCTCTCGTCGGCCTGGCCCTGCTGACCGCCGACTTCCGCCTGGTGTGCACGGTCGCCGCGACCGTGTTCGCCGCGCTCACCCTGCTGCAGTGGCGCGCTCTTCCCCGGCGCAGCGGCACGGTGCCCGCCACCCGGGAGCGGGTGCTCACGCAGTGGCGCGCGGTCGCCTCGAACCGGCCCTTCCTGCTGTTCTCGCTGGCGATGATCGGCTCCTACGTCCTGACCTTCCAGGTCTACCTCGCCCTGCCGCTGGCCGCCTCCGATGCCCTCGGTGCCCGGGGCACCCTGGTCACCAGCGGCCTGTTCGTCGTCTCGGCGGCCGTCACCGTCGTCGGCCAACTCCGGCTGACGGGCTGGGCCAAGGCCCGGTGGAGTCCCAGCCAGGCCCTGGTGCGCGGCCTGGCCGCCATGGGGCTCGCCTTCCTCCCGCCGGCGTTCGCCTCGTCCGGCCTGCCCGTGGCGGTCCTCGCCGCGCTCGTCGCGGCCGTCGTCCTGCTCGCGGCGGGCAGCGCGGTGGTCTATCCCTTCGAGATGGACATCGTCGTCGCGCTGTCCGAAGACCGCCTGGTGGCCACCCACTACGGCCTGTACAACACCGTCTCCGGTCTGGGCGTCACCGTGGGCAACCTCGTCACCGGCGCGCTGTGGGACTTCGCCGCCCGCCACGACGCCCGCTGGCTGACCTGGAGCGCCCTGGCGGCGACCGGCCTGGCCTGCGCGACGGCCCTCGCCGCCCTGGCCCGCGGCGGCCACCTGACACCGGGCCGAGAGCCGCGGCCCGCCCCGGCACAACCGGCCGGAGCGTCACCGACATAACCCCCGTAAGCCCTTCGAAGTGCGCATTGCGGACCACTGTCCTACCGTGGGCGCATGGCCGCTTCCCGGTTGCGATGGTCCCCCTTCGGCGGGCCGCGCAGGGAAGCGGCGGGCGTGGTGGCCCCGGCGTCGCCGGTCCCGACTGCCTGGCGGGCAGCCGGGACCGGCGCGCCTCCGGTGTGCGGTCCCCGCTCCATGCCGGGGGACCCGTCCGGCAGCCGTACGTCCGCACCGGCCGCGGGACAGGAGCGTCGCAGGACATGACCGGACGGGACACCACTCCGCCCGGCCGCTACGACCCGCGCCGCGGGGTACCGCCCCGGGCCCCCGACCCGGGGTCCGATCCGGACAGCGCCCCCTCCGCCCCGCCACCCGACCCCCTCGACCTGCGCGAACGGCTCGTCCTCAACCGCACGGGCACCTTCGACTGGGACCTGGACCGCGGGACGCTGGAGCTGGACGCGTGCGCGCTGGACGTCTTCGACCTGCGGCCGGACGAGTACGACGGACAGCCCTCGGTCCTCGCCGCCCGCGTACCGCCCGAAGAGGGGTACCGGCTGGACGCGGCCATCTCCCAGGCCGTCCAGGACGGGGCGCCCTCGTACGGCGCGTACTTCCGCATCCACTGCCGCGACGGCGCGCCCCGGTGGACCCACACCCAGGGCCACATCCTGCGGGACGCGGACGGCCGCCCGTACCGGATCACCGGGCTCGTCCGGGAAGCCGGTACGGAGATGGCCGACTCCGTGCTGCTGCGGTCGCTCCAGGAGAACCGGCAGCGGCAGACCGCGATGGTGCAGCAGACCACGGCGGCGCTCTCCCGGGCCCTGTCGGTCGCGGACGTGACCCGGGTCCTGACCGGGACGGGCGGCGCCCGGCGTTTCGGCGCCGACGCGCTGATCCTCGGGCTGGTGGACAACGACCGCTTCGAGGTCATCGCCATCACGGGCCTGCCGGGCGCCACCCCCGAGGACATGATGGCGTCCCGGCTCGACGACACGCTGCCGCTGTCGGACGCCGCGCTGTCGCGGCGGGCCACGTTCCTGTCCTCGCGCGGCGAACTGGTGGCCCGCTACCCGCGGCTGCGCCCGTACCTCGACCGCGTCCCCTCCGGCAGCGCCGTCTTCCTGCCGCTGATCGCGCAGGACCGTGTCATCGCGGCGCTCGGCCTGTTCACCGCCGAGCCCAAACAGCACTCGGCGGAGGACCGTAACCTGGCGCTCGCGCTGGCCGGTGTCGTGGCCCAGTCCCTCCAGCGGGCCATGCTCTTCGACCAGGAACGCGAGTTCGCGACCGGGCTGCAGGCCACGATGCTGCCGCGCCGGGTCCCCGAGATCGCCGGGGGCGAGGTCACCGTCCGCTACCACGCGGCGAGCACCGGGCGGGACATCGGCGGCGACTGGTACGACGTCATCCCGCTGCCCCAGGGGCGGACCGGGCTGGTCGTGGGCGACGTCCAGGGTCACGACACGCACGCCGCGGCCGTCATGGGCCAGCTCCGCATCGCGCTGCGCGCCTACGCCACCGAGGGCCACTCCCCGGAGACGGTGCTCGTGCGCGCCTCCCGCTTCCTCGCCGAGCTGGAGACCGAACGGTTCGCGACCTGCACCTACGTCCAGGCCGACCTGGAATCCGGCGCGCTGCACGTGGCGCGCGCCGGGCACCTGGGCCCGCTCGTCTGGGACGCGGCCCGGCACACGGACTGGCACCCGGTACGCGGCGGGCTGCCGCTGGGGCTGGCCACCGCCTTCGGCCAGGACCACTTTCCCGAGACCCAGCTTTTCCTGGAACCCGACTCCACCCTCCTCCTGTGCACCGACGGCCTCGTGGAACAGCCCGGCCAGGACATCACCGCCGGCATCGACGCCCTGACCGCCGCGGTACGGGACGGCCCCGCCGAACTGGAAGCACTGGCCGACCAGCTCTCCGACCAGCTCTGGGCCCGGTCCGGCTCCGACGACGACATGGCCCTCGTCCTGCTGCACCGGTCCCCGGCGGCCGGCACCACCACCATCACCCCGCGCCTCCGGCTCCACGTCCACCAGGCGGACCCGTCCGGAGGCTCGGAGGTACGGGCGATGCTGCGGCGCACGATGGACCAGTGGCGCGCGGGCTCGATCGCGTACGACGTCGAGGTGGCCGCCACCGAACTCATCACCAACGCGCTGACCCACACGGACAGCGGAGCCCTGGTGACGGTGCAACTCCTGCCGGCCGGCCCCCCGGGCAGCCGACGGCGCCGCGTCCGCCTGGAGGTCGAGGACCGTTCCAGCCGCTGGCCCCGCCGCCGCACCCCCGGCGAGACCGCCACCTCGGGCCGCGGCCTGATGATGGTCGAAGCCCTCTCCGACGCCTGGGGCGCGGAGCCGCGGGGCAGCGGCAAGGCGCTGTGGTGCGAGTTCGGTCTGCCGGGTTAGGGGGCGGGATCAGCGGGGTTCTACGCTCCGTACCAGACCGTCGTCGCGTTGCAGAACTCGCGGATGCCGTGGCCGGCCAGTTCGCGGCCGTAGCCGGAGCGTTTGATGCCGCCGAAGGGGAGGGCGGGGTGGGAGGCGGTCATGCCGTTGAAGAAGAGGCCGCCGGCCTCGATGTCGCGGATCAGGCGCTGCTGTTCGTCCTCGTCGCGGGTCCAGGCGTTGGAGCTGAGGCCGAACGGGGTGTCGTTGGCGGTGGCGATCGCCTCGTCCAGGCTGTTGACCCGGTAGAGCGTGGCGACCGGGCCGAACGCCTCCTCCCGGTGGATGCGCATCTCGGGGGTGATGCCGGCCAGCACGGTCGGCTCGTAGAACCAGCCTGCGGTCAGCTTCTCCGGGCGTTTGCCGCCGCACAGTGCGGCGGCGCCCCGGTTCACCGCGTCGTCGACCAGTTCCTCCAGGTCGGCGCGGCCCTGTTCGCTGGCCAGCGGGCCGACGTCGGTGCTCTCCTCCATCGGGTCGCCGACGGTCAGGGCGGCCATCCGCTCGGTGAAGCGGACCGCGAACTCGTCGTAGACGTCGGTGTGCACGATGAAGCGTTTGGCGGCGATGCAGGACTGTCCGTTGTTCTGCACCCGGGCGGTGACGGCGGTGCGGACGGCCGCGTCGAGATCGGCGGACGGCAGCACGATGTACGGGTCACTGCCGCCCAGTTCCAGCACCGTCTTCTTGATCTCGTCACCGGCGATGGAGGCGACCGAGCGGCCGGCCGGTTCGCTGCCGGTGAGGGTCGCGGCGGCGACCCGGCGGTCGCGCAGGATGTCCTCGATCGCGCCGGAGCCGACCAGCAGCGTCTGGAAGCAGCCTTCGGGGAAGCCCGCCCGGCGCAGCAGGTCCTCGATGTACAGCGCGGTCTGCGGCACGTTGGAGGCGTGTTTGAGCAGGCAGGTGTTGCCGGCCATCAGCGCGGGCGCGGCGAAGCGGATCACCTGCCAGAGGGGGAAGTTCCACGGCATGACGGCCAGGACGGTGCCCAGCGGCCGGTAGCGGACATGGGCGCGGGACGCCCCGGCGTCCTTGACGTCACCGGCGTCCGGTACCTCGTCGGCGAGGAGTTCCGCGGCGTGGTCGGCGTACCAGCGCATCGCTTTCGCGCACTTGGCGGCTTCCGCGCGGGCCGCCGCCAGCGGCTTGCCCATCTCGGTGGTCATGGTGCGGGCGATGCCGTCCTGGCCCGCCTCCAGCAGGCCGGCGGCGTTGCGCAGCAGTTCGCCGCGTTCGGCGAAGGTCGTCGTCCGGTAGCTGCGGAATGTTTCTTCGGCGCGGGCGAGCCGGGCCTCGATCGCGTCGGCGTCGAGCGCGTCGAAGGTCTTGAGCGTCTCGCCGGTGGCCGGGTCGACCGTGGCGATGGCCATGTGGATGCACCTCCCGTGGGGTGATGGGCGGGCTGGGCGATGGGGGCCGCGGCGGCCGGGGGGCCGCCGCGGGGCCGGTGGCCGGGGCCGGCCGCGGGCTAGGTGAGCGGACCGGGGGCCGGGGACGGCTCCGGTACGGGGTCGGGGCCCGGCGGGCGCGGTACGGGGTCGGGGCTGGGTGTCGGGGGCTGCGGCGTGGGCGCGGGCGGTGTCGGGTCGGGCGGCCCGGGCACCGGCGGTCCCGGCGTCGGCCCCGGTACGGGGCCGGGCCCCGGACCCGGTTCGGGCCCGCCGGGCCCCGGCGACGGCGTGGGTGTCGGCGGCACGGGCTCGGTCCCCTGCCCGGGCTCGCGCGTACGGTGCGGTGTCGGTTGCCGCTCCACAGCAGACCTCCTGGGTCGGACGGCATGTGGTTCTCCGGCCCCGGTACCCGGGTTTCGCCGGTCTATCGCACGGACGCGCGACGGATTGCGCCCCGGTCGCCCATCCCGTTCCTTCGGGTGGCTTGTCCGGTTCGTTCGGCGACGCACCGTCCACGGCGTCCTACATTGCGGTCATGACCTCCGCGAGGACCCTGGCGGCCGCGGCCTGCGCGGCCGTGCTCGCCCTGACCGTGCCCGCCTCCGCCGTACCCCGCTCCCCCGCCTCCTCCCCGGCTGCCGGGCAGCCGCTGCCCACCCGGATGGCCGACACCGGCGGCGGCCGCCAGCTCATCACGGCCCGCGCCGCGAGCCCGCGCTCCACGACCGGCACGGTGAGCTGGTGGCAGCGGTACGGGAGCCGCTGGCACCGGGTCGGTACGGCGCCCGCGCGCTTCGGGGCGAACGGGCTGGCCGAGGGCAGCTCACGTGAGCAGGGCACCTCGACGACCCCCACGGGCCTGTACGACCTGCCGTTCGCCTTCGGCCTCAAGAAGGCACCGGCCGGTACGGAGATCCCGTACCGGCCGGTGCGGGACACCTCCTGGTGGTGCCAGGACAACGGCTCATCCGCCTACAACCGCTGGGTGGACCCGCGCCCCCGGGACTGCGCGGCGAAGGAGGCCGAGCGGCTGGCCGACTACCCGGTGCAGTACGGCCGGGCCCTGGTCATCGGCTTCAACTACCACCGCCCGGTACGCGGCCGGGGCGCGGGCATCTTCCTGCACGTCGACGGCCGTGGGGCGACGGCGGGCTGTGTGTCCGTACCGGCGCGGGCGATGGCCCGCATCGTGGCGTGGGTGCGGCCGGCCGCCCGTCCACACATCGCGATCGGCACGGACTCCGGGCGTACGGGCCTCACCCGCTACTGACGGGACCGGGCCCGGGGGCCGCCACGAGGGGGAAGTGGCAGGCCACCCGGTGCCCGGGGCCGACGGGTGCGGTGGATTCGGGTTCGCTCTCCGCGCAGCGCGGGCGGGCCACCGGGCAGCGGGTGCGGAAGCGGCAGCCGGAGGGCGGCGCGGTGGCCGAGGGCGTCTCGCCGGTGAGCGGGCTGCCCGTGGCGGGGGCCGCCGGGTCGGGCGCGTTGACGGTGTCGAGGAGACCGCGGGTGTACGGGTGCAGGGGGCGTGCGAAGACGTCCCGGGCCGGGCCGGTCTCCACCAGTTTGCCCAGGTACATCACGCCGACGGTGTCCGCGAGGTGCCGTACCACCGCCAGGTCGTGGGAGATGAAGAGGTACGTCAGTCCCTTGTCGCGTTGCAGGTCGCGCATGAGGTTGAGGATCTGGGCCTGGACGGAGACGTCGAGCGCGGAGACCGGTTCGTCGGCGACGACGAGGGACGGCGCGAGGGCGAGAGCGCGGGCCAGCCCGAGGCGCTGGCGCTGACCGCCGGAGAACTCGTGCGGGTAGCGGTCCACGCCGGCGCGCGGCAGGCCCACGTCGTCCAGCAGGGCGGCGACCCGCCGCTGTTGCGCGGCGCGGTCGCCGATGCCCTGGATGACCAGCGGCTCCCGCAGGATCGTGCCGACGCGCATCCTGGGGTCCATGGACGCGTAGGAGTCCTGGAACATCAACTGGACGTCGCGGCGGTGGGCGCGCAGTTCACGGCGGGTCAGGGCGGCGATGTCGCGGCCCGCGAGGCGGATCGTGCCGCCGGTCGGGGGTTCCAGGCCGACGACCATCCGCGCGAGCGTGGACTTGCCGCAGCCGGACTCGCCGACGATGCCGAAGGTCTCGCCGCGGGTGACGGTGAGGCTGACCCCGGCGACGGCCCCGACCTCCCGGGCACCCTTGCGCCGGGCGAAGGGGCCGGCGTGGAGGGCGTAGCGCTTGGTGACGTCGGTGAGGGTGAGGAGGGGTTCGCGGTCGGTGGGCGCCGTGGAGGCACGTCCGTTCCCCTCGGGACCGGGTACTGATACCGCGGGCGCGGGCGCGCTGTCGCCCGCCCGTCCATCGGCTACGTCCCGTACCGGGTGGAAGCAGGCGTACGCATGGCCCGCCTCCCCGTCCAGGACCGGTTCCTCCGTACGGCACCGGTCGGTCGCGAAGGCGCACCGCGGCGCGAAGCGGCAGCCGGCGGGCCGGGTGACGAGCGCGGGCGGCAGGCCCGGGATGGTGGCGAGGGTGGTCCGCTCGCCCGCGGCGCGTTCGGGGAGGGCGGCGAGGAGGGCCTGGGTGTAGCGGTGCCGGGGGGTGGTGAAGAGGCGGTGCACGCCGGCGCGTTCGGCGACCTTGCCGCCGTACATGACCGCGACCCGGTCCACCCGCTTGGCGATGACGCCGAGGTCGTGGGTCACCAGGATCATGGCCATGCCGAGGCGGGTGCGCAGGTCGTCGACGAGTTCCAGGATCTGGTGCTGGGTGGTGACGTCGAGGGCGGTGGTCGGTTCGTCGGCGATCAGCAGCCTGGGTTCGCACACCAGGGCCATGGCGATGGCGACGCGCTGCCGCATGCCGCCGCTGAGCTGGTGGGGGTAGTTCCGCATCCGTTCGGCGGGCTGCGGCATGCCGACCAGCCGCAGGGTCTCCTCGGCCTTCGCCCAGGCCTGCCGCCGGGTGATCTCCTTGTGCAGCAGCAGGGGTTCGGCGACCTGGGCGCCGATGGTCATGGTCGGGTTCAGGGAAGTCAGCGGGTCCTGGAAGACCATGCCGATGGTGTTGCCGCGGACGTCCCGCAGGACGGGGGCGGGCGCGGCGGCCAGGTCGGTCGTCCCGTCGCCGCCGGCCGTACGACCGTCGCCGCCCCCGCTGTCACGGAAGAGGATGCGTCCGCCGGTGATCCGCCCGCCCGGCGGCAGGAGGCCGAGGACGGCCAGCGCGGTCATGGTCTTGCCGCAGCCGGATTCCCCCACGAGACCGAGGGCTTCCCCGGGGGCGAGGTCGAGGTGCACACCGTCCAGGGCGTGCGCGGTGCGGCCGCGGCCGGTGATCTCGACGTGCAGGTCCTCGACGCTGAGCAGCGGTGCGGCGGTCCCGGACGGCGGGGAGACGGTCGCGGACAGGGGGTCGGCGGTCATGGGCCCTTCCTCAGCTCTTCTGGAGGCGCACGTCGAAGGCGTCCCGCAGGCCGTCCCCGACGAAGGTGAACGCGGCGACGACGAGGACGACGGCGAGGCCGGGCGGGAAGATCAGCCACCAGTGGCCGACCTGGGTGTAGGTGATGCCGGCGGAGAGCATGGAGCCCCAGTCGGCGGCCGGAGGCGGGACGGACAGTCCCAGGAAGGAGAGGTAGGCGACGTAGAGGATGGCGTCGGCGATCTGGAAGGTGGCGTTGACGACGACGGTGCCGACGGCGCCGGGCAGGATGTGCCGGAAGACGGCCCGGCCCCCGCCGCCGCCCATCAGACGCATGGCGTGCACATAGTCGCGGCTGCGCAGGGCGAGGGCCTCGCCGCGGATGAGACGGGCCGGGGACAGCCAGGCGACCGAGGCGATGATGAGGATCAGCACGGGTTTGCTGGGGGTGACGATGGCGGCGACCACGACCAGCAGGAACAGCGCGGGGATGGCGAGCGCGGCATCGGTGACGCGCATCATGGCGGCGTCCACCCAGCCGCCGAAGTAGCCCGCGACCGCGCCGTACACGGTGCCGAAGAGGGTGGCCAGCAGCCCGGCGGCGAGGCCGACTTCCAGCGAGGTCTGGCCCCCGTACATCAGCCTGCCGAGCATGTCGTAGCCGAGGTCGGTGGTGCCGAGGAGGTGGCCGGGGTTGCCGGGCGGCAGGCTGGCCTGCGACAGGTCGGTGTGTGTCTGGTCGGTGGGGTGCAGCAGCGGGCCGAGGTAGCAGAGCAGCAGCAGGCCGAGGAGGAGGACCGCGCCGGTGAGGGCGAGTCTGCTGCGGGCGAAGACGGCGAGGACGCGGCGGACGGGCCCGGCGGAGGGGGCCGCCTCGTACGCGGCGGCGTCCACGGCTGCCGCGGGGTCCGCCGCCCCGCTCCCGGGGCCACCGGCCGGCGCGTCCATGGAGGGTGCGGTCACGAGACGCTCCTGATCCGGGGGTCGAGGACGGCGTAGGCGATGTCGGTGATCAGCGAGCCGAGCACGGTGGCCACGCCGACGATCAGGGTGACGCCGAGCAGGACGGGGAAGTCCGAGCCCTGCGCGGCGTTCCAGAACAGCAGCCCCATGCCCGGGTAGTTGAACATCGACTCGACGACGAGGGTGCCGCTGAAGAGGGTCGGCAGATACAGCCCGAGGAGGGTGGCGAGCGGGATCAGCGCGTTGCGGAGCACGTGCCGGGCCATGACGCGGGTGCCCGACTGCCCCTTGGCGTGCGCGGTGCGGACGTAGTCCTCCTGGAGGTTGTCCAGTACGGCCGAGCGCATGTAACGGCTGAACGCGGCGATGATGCCGAGGGCGGTGGTCACCACGGGCAGGACCAGGGCCGGGGCCTCGGCGAGCAGGCCGCCGACCGTGTCGGCCTGCGGTGCCTCGGCCGGGAAGATCTGGAGCTGCTGGCTGAAGACGAGGACGAGGACCAGGCCGAGGAAGAAGACCGGGGTGGCGTAGGCGAGGAAGGCGGCGCCGGTGAGCAGGTGGTCGGCGGCCTTGCCGCGGCGTACGGCCTGGAGGATGCCGAGCGGGACGGCGAGGACGGCGGCGAGCGCGAGGGACAGGCCCGCCAGCAGCGCGGTCTTCGGGAGGCGTTCGCCGAGCAGCGAGGCGACGGTCTGGTTGAGCTTGTACGACTCGCCGAGGTCCCCGGTGAGCAGCCGCCCGAGGTACATCATGTACTGCTGCGGCAGCGAACGGTCGTATCCCTGCTGGTGGTTGAAGTGCGCGATGGCTTCGGGGGTGGCCTTGACGCCGAGGATGGCGCGGGCCGGTCCGCCGGGCAGCAGGTGCAGCAGGACGAAGACGATGACGGAGACCAGCAACAGGACGACGACGGCCTGCGCGACGCGCTTGACCAGGAAGCGGATCACCGGGCCGCACCGCCCTTCTTGACGAAGTACCAGTCCTGCGGCGCGAGGCCGAGCGTGGGGTTCTGGTCGATGCCGCGCAGGTCGTTGCGGATGACGGAGACCTGGTAGGCCGGGTTGGGCGTCCATAGGACGGGCACCTGGTCGGCCGTGTAGCGGGCGTAGTCGCGCAGGGCGCCCGGGTCGTCGGAGTACTCGGTCTTCTTGATCAGCTCGTCGGCCTTCGGGTCGGACCAGTTGCCCATGTTGGAGGGCGCCCCGGTGGCGAAGAGCGACTCGCCGCTGGCCACGGTCGGGAAGTACCAGCTCCCCTGGGTGCCGAAGAAGCCCGTCTGCCAGGCGGAGCACACCGGTTCGGTCCGCTTGCAGGGGACGGTGGTGCCGAGGACGGTGTTCAGCGGCTGCTGCCGGATGTCCAGGGTGATGCCCGCCTTGTCCATGGCGGACTTGATCTCCTGCATGGTGTTGGACGTCTCGGTGGAGCCGGACTGGGAGAGGAGTTCCAGGCGCAGTTGCTGTCCGCCGGGGATGTCCTTGCCGCACTGTCCGGGGCCGGTGCCGGGGCGGGCGCAGCGCAGCCTGCCGTCGGTGCGCTGCCAGCCGTGCGCGGTGAGCAGGGCTTCGGCCTTCTTCGGGTCGTACGGGAACGGGTCGCGGTCCATCTGCCCGGCGGGCACCGGGCCGCGGGTGGGGGCCGCGCTGCCGTGCCAGACGACGTCGGAGATCGTCTTCTGGTCGACGAGGTGCTGGAGGGCGCGGCGGAGGTATGTCTGGCGGAGCATCGGCCCGGCGGTGGGGTGGTTGAGGTTGAGGACGATGTAGGTGATCGCCCAGCCTTCCCACGGGTCGATGCGGTAGCCCATCCTCTTGAACCGCGTGGACTGGGCCATCACCGACGGCGGGATGTAGCCGTAGTCCACGCCGCCGGCGCGCAGCACGTTGAATTCGGAGTCGGCGGTGGTGAAGGGCTTGAGGACGACACGGTCGAGGTGGGGCTTGTCGGGGCCGCCGTACTGCTTGTTGGGGATCAGGGACACCTGCCCGGAGGTGGTCCACTTCTCGATCCGCCAGGGCCCGCTGACGGTCTTCCAGAGCGGGTCGGTGGCGAACTTGGAGAGCCGTTTGGCGTGCTGGAGCAGCCGCGCGAAGACCTTCTTCGGGGCCTCGTCGTGCGGGTTCCAGGCATGTCTGGGCAGCGGGGTGAAGTTGTCGAGCTGGTTGCCGGTGAACCAGGCGGGGTTGTACGCGCGGTCCAGGCGCAGCCGGAAGGTGTGGTCGTCCAGCACCTCGAACTTCTTGACGTTGTCGGGCAGCAGACCCGGCGAGTAGCCCGCCCACTCCTCCTTGTCGTGCTTGATCAGGTCGTACCAGAACTCCACGTCGCGGCTGGTCACGGGCGTGCCGTCGGACCAGCGGTGGCCCTGCTTGAGCGTGATGGTGACGGTGGTGTTGCCGTCGCTGTAGCGGGGCTGTCCGGCGAGGTTGCGCGGGCTGTCCATGGTCAGGCCCGCGCCCTTCTTCTCCGCCGTGTAGAGCGGCGGGTAGAGCAGGTCCTGTACGGCGTTGTTGTACGAGGCCAGGTAACCGGCCGTGCCGATCGGGAAGATCCAGTTGGGGGTGGCGGCGGGCGGCAGCGCCATGGTGGCCGTACCGCCTTCGACGCGGGTGCCGCCGGTGGCCCCGACGTCGGTGACGGCACCGTCCGCCGGACCGCATCCGGTGAGCGTCGTCAGGCCGAGCAGCAGCGCGGTCGCCGCGCGGAGCAGGACGTGGACGGGCCCGCGTCGGCGGGTTCTGCGCGGGCCCATGCTGCCTCCGGAAAGGGTCGGCCGGTCGAAGAGTGCGAGAAAAGTACGGACGGCCGCGAAAAGAAGTCAAGGGTCTGGTGGAACATCGGCAAGTGGGGTGTACTGAGGGCGACTTGCTCCCTTTCTTTCTTCGCCGACCGAACAAAGAAAGGAAGCGTCGCAGAATGACCGCCCGCAGCATTCCCCGTCTTTCCCCATCCCCGTCCCCGTCCCCCTCCCCCGTCGCTCCCGGCCGAAGGGCACACCATGACCGCCCCCCTGACCGCCGCCGAGGCCCCCACATGACCGACGCCGAGCCCGGCTCCGCCGCACACGTCCTCGAACTCGTCGCGACCGGCACCGCCCGCTCGCGCGCCGACCTCGTACGGGAGCTGGGGCTCGCCGCCTCCACCGTCTCCGCCCGCGTCCAGGAACTGGTCGACGCCGGGCTGCTGACCGAGTCCGGCGAGGGCGTCTCGCGCGGCGGGCGCCGCCCGCGGCTGCTGCGCGTCCCGGACGGCGGCACCGTCGCGCTCGCCGCCGACCTGGGCAGCCGGCACATCCGTACCGGCGCGGTGGGCCTGACCGGCACCGGCTTCGACATCGACGAGTGCGCCCTCGACCTGACGACCGGCCCGGAACCGGCCGTCGGCCTGCTCGCCGAACGGCTGACCGCGCTCGCCGAGCGCCAGCGCGCGGCCGGACGCACCGTGTGCGGCGCGGGCATCGGCTTCCCCGGGCCCGTCGACCCCGCGTCGGGCCGGGTCATCGCGCCGTCCCGGATGCCCGGCTGGCATCTGTACGAGCTGCGCGACCGGCTCGCCGACCGGCTCGGCATGCCCGTGCTGGTCGACAACGACGCCAACGTCCTGGCCCTGGGCGAGCACCGGGCCGCCCACCCCGCCCTGCGCCACCTGGTGGTCGTCAAGGCGGGCCGCGGCATCGGCTCCGGCGTGATCAGCCACGGCCGGCTCTACCGGGGCGCTCGCGGCTGCGCCGGGGACATCAGCCACGTACGGGTGGACGCCGCCGCCGAACGCCCCTGCTCCTGCGGGAACATCGGCTGTCTGGAGTCGGTGGCCAGCGGCGCCGCGATCGCCGCCGCGCTGCGCGGCCAGGGCATCGCGGCGGACTCCACCACCGACATCCTGCGGCTCGTCGAGGACGGCGAACCGCACGCGACGACCCTGGTGCGGCAGGCCGGGCGGCACATCGGCGCGGTGCTGGGCGTCGTGGTGAACTTCTTCAACCCGGAGGCCGTGGTGCTGGGCGGCGCGCTCGCCGCGGCGGAACCGCTGGTCGCGGCGGTGCGCGGGGTGCTGTACGAGCGGTGCCTGCCGATGGCGACCAGCGAACTGTCCATCGTCGCCGCGAGCTGCGGCCCCGACGCGGGCCTGCTCGGCGCCGGCCACGCCGCGCTGCGCGAACTGGCCACCGACGGCGGACTGCCGGCCCTGCCCGTCGTCCGCCCGTAGCTCCCATACGCCCCCCACGAAAGGTGCACCCACCGACATGCGCATCGCCATCGGCGGCATGGCCATCGAGTCCAGCCAGTTCTGCCCGCACCGCTCGACGTACGACGATTTCCGCGTGACCCGCGGCGCCGCGCTGCTGGACCGCTACACCTGGACCCGGCCGGACAGCGACCTCGCGGACCAGGTGGAGTGGGTACCGCTGGTGCACGCGGTCGCGCTGCCCGGCGGACCCGTCGAGCGGGAGACGTACGACCGGATCAAGTCCGAACTGATCACCCGGATACGCGAGGCCGGGCCGCTCGACGGCATGGTCTACGACATCCACGGCGCCATGAGCGTCGTCGGCCTGGACGACGCCGAGGCGGACCTCACCGACGCCGTACGGGACGCGCTCGGCCCGGACGTCCTGCTCTCCGCCGCCATGGACCTGCACGGCAACGTCTCGCGCCGCTTCGCCGACCGCCTCGACCTGCTCACCGCGCACCGCCTCGCCCCGCACGAGGACGCCTGGGAGACACGCGAGCGCGCCGCCCGCAAACTGGTCGGACGGCTGGCGTCCGGGAAGGGCCGTCCGTACCGCGCCTGGGTGCAGGTGCCGGTCCTGCTCCCCGGCGAGAAGACCAGCACCCGCCTGGAACCGGCCAAGTCCCTGTACGGCAGGCTCGCCTCGGTCGAGGCGCTGGACGGCATCGTGGACGCGGCGGTCTGGGTGGGTTACGCCTGGGCCGACGAGGCGCGCTGCCGGGCCGCGGTCGTGGTGACCGGCGACGACCCGGACCTGGCGCTGGAGCAGGCCCGCGGCCTGGCCCAGGAGTACTGGGACGCGCGCCGCGACTTCGTCTTCGTCGGCCCGACCGGCGACGCCGACACGTGCATCGCGCACGCCGTCGCGTCCCCCGCCCGCCCGTTCCTGATCAGCGACTCCGGCGACAACCCCACCGCGGGCGGCGCGGGCGACCTCGCGTACATGCTGCGGCGCCTGCTAACCCACGACGACCTGGCGAGCGGCCGGGTCACCGCCCTGCACCCGGGCATCACCGACCCGGCCGCGGTGGCAGCCTGCTTCGACGCCGGTCTGGGCGCGCAGGTGACGCTGAAGGTCGGCGGCCACGTCAGCGCCGGCACCGGCCCGCACGCCGAGCCGTACGAGCTGACCGGCACGGTGACCGCCCTCGAAGACCCGGCCACCCCCGCCGCCGGTGCCCCGCGCGGCAACCCGGCGTACGACGGCGGCGGCCGCACCGCCGCCGTCACCCGGGGCGGCGTGACAGCCGTCCTCACCGAGCGGCGCAAGCCCTTCCACACCCGCGCCGACTTCGGCACCCTCGACCCGACCACGTACGACCTCGTCGTGGTGAAGATCGGCTACCTGGAACCGGAGCTGCACACGATGGCCGCCGACTGGCTGCTCGCCCTCACCCCCGGCGGCGTCGACCAGGACCTGCTGCGCCTGGGCCACCACCGGGTGGCCCGCCCGCTCTACCCGTTCGACGACGCGGGCTTCGAGGATCCGGATCTGACGCCGGTGCTGCTCTGAGGCACCGCCTTCTGAAGCGGCGGTAGCAGGTCAGAGACTTTGTCGCCTGCCGGGGCGACAGGGCTCCCGGCCAACTGATCGGCCCACGTCACGACCTGGCGAAGGTGCTCGGCGCACAGCCCGTCATGGGGCTCAGGCTGAAGGAGAAGAGTCGGCAGACCGCGGGCCGTACGTCGCGCCGCCCAGGCGTGGTCAAGGCTGGTGAAGTCGTCGTCGATCCACGCTACGGGTGCGTCGCCGAGCCAGGCGTCGACATGGTCGCGCTTCCACAGATAACCGTTGGGGTGGCTGCTGGTGATCTGCGGGTGCGGCAGGTCGACGTGCGGCAGCGGCGGGAGCCCGAGGAGTGGGCCGATCATGGTGGTGGCGTCCTGACGCCAACTGGTGCACCACACCGGGGTGAAGAGCCGGGTCCTCGTCAGGTCCGTGAGCATCGGGCCGTGGGCGGGGTTGAGCCAGATGGTGACGGGATCACTGGGGTCACGGCCGGTCGGAAGGACATCGTGGCGAAGGTGTGTCTCCGGGGTGGCCCCGTCCTGGCTCGGGAAGGGGATCAGGACTCCGTCGATGTCGAGCAGGAGGTAGGGAAGGCGCATCGGTGCTCCGCGAGGTTGAGTCGGGTCAGTCCTTGCGCGCGGCGATCAGCAGAGTGGTCGGGAAGCGGGTTCGGTGAGGGTCGCGCAGTTCCTGGACGCACGTGAGCGCCAGTCCGGCTCGGGTGAGGTGATCCGTCCAGCGCTCGGCGTCGAATTCCCACCGGGCGATGGGCTGACGGGTCCGGTCGGGCAGGGTCACGTAGTCGCGACGCGGCAGGTTGTCGGTAGAGGGATACCTGCCTGCACGCCTGGGATGAGGCACGGAGAAAGCGAGGGCGCCGCCAGGCCGCAGGCGTACGGCGATGGCGGGCAGCAGCAGTTGGGGAGCCACGAGGCCGATGGCTCCGAAGACCGAATAGATCGCGTCGAACTGCTCGCGGCTGGCTTGCAGGTAGTGGAGGGCGTGACCGGCAACGAAGCCGGCGCCGGCCAGTCGCCCGTAGTGCGAACCTGCACGGCGGACCTGCAGCCCGACGAGATCGACTCCGGTGACGCGGGCGCTGCGGTGTGCGGCCAGGTAGGCGACGTTGTGGCCAGGACCGCAGCCGAGTTCCAGTACGCGGCGCCGGCATAGATCATGGCCGAGTATCTCGGCGCCGGGGCCGAGCCCTGGGGCGGTGGCCCATTCCATGCGCGACGGCGCGGCCAGTGGCTCGACGGGCCCGGCGGCGGCGCGCTGGAGAGCGTGGGTGTGCCAGGGAGAGGCTTGGGCGAGCACCTAGATCTCCAGTAGGTGGAGGACGTCGGTGAGATGGCGGCGGACGACCTTGATGTAGGCGGGATCGGTGGCCGGATCGTCGATCCACCGGATGGACTGCTCCATGAACCACTCGACCGCCCACATCCGGTGCCAGCCCAGCGCCCACTTCTCGGCGGCCAGTCCCCCTCGCTCGGCCAGTGCGTCGGGGGCGCCGCCCTCGTCGACGTACGACTCGATGAAGCCGCGCAGGCGAGTTGGGTCAGGTGTGTCGAGGGTGCCGTGCCAGCTGGCAAGGTCGAGCAGCCCGGGGCCGGTGAAGGCGCGGGCGAAGTCCAGCAGCCGCCAGCCGCGTTTCCCGATGTGGAGGCTGGTGGGGTGGAACTCGGAGTGCACCCAGCCGAAGGGCTCCACCGTGGTGCCCTGGGCACGGGCATCGGCTGCCGAAGCGATCTGGTCGAGTGCGTGCTCGATGTCTTCGGTGTCCTGCCAGCGATCGGCCTTGCGGAGCTGATCCAGGTGATCCAAGGCGCGGCTCGGCAAGGCACCCAGTGCTGCCGCGTCAAGCACGGACAGTGCGGAGGCGGCCCGGGTGTGATGGAGGACGGCTGCCGCGGCAGCGCCGTCGAGGCTGTCCGCATCGCGGATGGGGGCGCCGAGGTCCTCCAGGAACATGCCGAGCCAGCCGCCGGTCCTCGCGGACACGTGGACATGAGGCACGGGAATTCCGAGGGTGTGGG
Source organism: Streptomyces chrestomyceticus JCM 4735 (assembly GCF_003865135.1). NCBI lineage: Bacteria > Bacillati > Actinomycetota > Actinomycetes > Kitasatosporales > Streptomycetaceae > Streptomyces > Streptomyces chrestomyceticus. The sequence goes on from NZ_BHZC01000001.1 coordinate 1,331,842, forward strand.
CCAGCCGCAGCGCCTGGTCCTCGCTGTCGAAGGGCCTCCTGGCGTACTTGTAGATGGCCGTGCTGCCGTCGGGAAAGGTCAGGCGTTCGACACCCGACATGGACCACACCCGCACCTCAGCACGCTCGGGGGCGGGCCGCCCGGTGAGTGTGCAGAGGTCGGCGAGGAGTTCGGCATCGAAGTTCTCGTCCATGCGTGGGGGCTCCCTTGCGGTGCGGTGGCGTCCGGGGCGGGCGAGCGTGCCCGGCCCGCCCCGGAGCCTGCTGGGTGTTACGCGGCTCGGATCACGCGGTGGGCGTAGACCTGCTCGATCCAGCCGGCCTTGAAGGCGGCCAGGTCGTCGCGGAAGGCGGCCATCGACGCACCGTAGGGCGCGATGACGCCGCCGGACTGGTCCGGAACGGACTGGCAGCCGTGCACGAGCCGCCCGCCGAGGGCGGCGTGAGCCTTGATGGACTCGATACGGCGGTGCTCGTTGAACCAGCCGCCGTGGTAGACCTCGTCGAGCGTGCCACCCATCTCGTCGTCCAGGTCGAAGACGACGGAGGTGGCGGCGGGGAAGAACCAGCACGGTCCGACGTTGGAGATGTGGCCGTCCAGTTCCACCTTGTTGAGGGCCATCAGCGTCGCCGCCTGCCTCAGCATCCCCAGGTGCTCGGCGGTGATCTTCGGCAGGCCGAGCCCGTCGAGGTGCTCGTCGCGGAACAGGTATGCGTACACCTCGTACGCGGTGGCCAGGACGCGGCCCGCGTCGGAGGTGGACTCGCCGCGGGTCTTGATGAAGTCCAGCGCAAGCTGCTCGACCGCGCTTCCCGTGGTCTCGTTCGCGTCCAGAAGCTGGGACTTGACCGGCTCCCAGTCAGCGATGAGCCATGTCCTGGAGTCGAAGCGGAAGAAGTACTCGGCCGGGTCGACGGTGATGCGCCGGCCGTGGACCTGGACGCCGGGCAGGCGGCCCCAGCGCGGATCGAACGCTTCGGGGAGCTCGACCGTGATGGTCGTCGTGTCGATGGTGGTCATCGGGGTCTCCGTCTCTGTTCGGCCGGGCCCGGGCACAGGAATGCCCGGGCCGGATCGGCGCGTACGGAACTGCGGGGAGCCGCCCGGCCGAGCGAGGAGCCTCAGCCCGGCCGGGCCGGGCCGTTCCAGGCGGCTACCGATAAGTGAACCTCCCGTCACGCACAGTGGGTACGGTGGAGGGAAGGCCAAGCGGTATACGCGGTTTACAGCCTTGGATCGGGGGAGGTCGTGGCGGCACTCAGCCGGCCCAACGTCCGTCTGCGCGAAGCCATCTCCGCCTCCGGCCACACCTATGAAGCGCTGGCGAGGTGCGTACGCCGGGTAGCGGCGGAGAACGGCGAGATCATCCACACCAACAAGTCCGCCGTCTCCCACTGGGTGAAAGGCACGCGGAGACCGGCCGGCCGGACCGGACAGTACCTGGCCGAAGCGCTCTCGCGTCGCGCCGCCCGCACCATCACCCTCGCCGAGATCGGCCTCCGCGATCCGGAGACCGCCGTCCCGGAGGACTCCGACCCCGTCGTCACCGCGACTGACCTGGGCCGGGCCGACGTCGAACGACGCCGCTTCCTGGCCGTGGCCGCCTTCACCACAGCAGGCGTCGCCATGCCGCTGGCGTACGACCAGGAAGCCACCTCCCGCATCCTGCGTGCCCGCACCAGAAGATCGCTGGTCGGGGCGGAGGACGTCGAGGTCGTCCGCCAGATCACAGCCGCGTTCAGTGCGGCCGACGAGCGACTGGGCGGTGGCCACGGCCTGACCACCGTCACCGCCTACCTCGCCGACACCGCTGCCCCCGTCCTCCGGGCCCGCTTCACCTCCGACGCCTTACGTCGCAACGCTTTCGGCGCCGTCGCCGAGCTGGCCTACCTCGCGGGCTGGAAGCACCACGACCTCGGCCAGGAGGGCGCCGCCCAGCGCTACTACCAGGTCGGATACCAGCTCGCCTGCGAAGCCGGCCCGCACGGCCACGCCGCCTGGATGATGCGCGCCCTCGCCCACCAGGCCCTCAGCCTCAAGCAGCCCCACCACTGCGTGGACCTCGTCGAAGGCGCTCTGTCCCGCGGGCTCGGACATGTCGACAGCCAGACCGAGGCCCTGCTCCACATCACCCATGCGCGCGCTTTCGCCGCCACCGCCGAGCACCCCGCAGCGGCCCGTGCCCTGCTGGCCGCCGAGGACGCCCTACTTCGGGAGGACGGCCCTCAGCCCAGCTTCTCCCTCGTCAGCGGTCCGGCCGCCGGCACCGTGGCCAGCCACACCGCCCGTACGCTCACCGACCTCGCCGACCACGTCGGCACCGAGCAGCAGCATCGCGACGCCCTCGTTCGCTGGGACCCCAAGAAGTACAAGCGCGTCCACGCCCTGACCCACGCCGATCTCGGCGACAGCCTCGCCGCCCAGGCCCGCGCTGACGAAGCGGTCGCGGCCTGGACGCAAGCCCTCACCCTCATGGAAGGCATGGCCTCGGACCGCACCCGCAAAGCGATCGCCTCCATTCGATCGACACTCTCGGTCTACCAGCGGCGCAAAGTGCCCGGCGCCGTCGAACTCGCCCGCCGCGCCCGAGAGGCACTGTCCTAGCATGCGCACCAACCCGGCCGACGAAGGGACCCGGACCGCCATGGCTCAGCCAATGACCGACGACCAGCCCAAAGCCCTCAAGCCCGCCCTCGACTCCATGACCCTCCTGGTCGCCGCCGTCATCGTCCACGACAAGGCCACCAACCGCGTCGTCCTCCTCCAACGCAGCCAGAAAGCCAAGTTCGCCCAAGGCATGTGGGACCTCCCCGTCGGCAAGAGCGAGCCCGGCGAGCCCATCACCGAAACGGCCGTGCGCGAGCTGTACGAGGAGACGGGCCTGACCGTGAAGCCCGAGTCGCTGAAGGTCGCCCACATCATCCACGGCGCCTGGGGCGTCGAAGCCCCCAACGGCTTCCTCACCGTCGTCTTCGCCGCCCACGAATGGACCGGCGAACCCGAAAACCGCGAACCCCACAAGCACGCCCAGGTCCGGTGGATCGACGCCGACGCCGTCCCCGAGCAGTTCGTCGACACGACCGCAAGCGCCCTCGACCGATACCTCAGAGGTGGGCCGCAGGTGTCACTGGATGGCTGGAAGTAGGCAGCTCTGTCCGCCCTGCCGCAGCCGCTCCCAGCCGTCCCCTTCCCCGCCGAGCGAGGCGCAGGGCGGGCCGTCGGCTCGGCGGGCAGCCGAAGGCTCATCTCTTCGGCAGATGGCTCGTCGTGTACGACAGCCGCGAGGCCGAGAAGGAGACACCCGCTCCCAGGCCCGAAGCATCCAGTCACCCCCTCCGCTCAGCCCGTCATGTGCGGCGCCCGTGCATGACGGCCCGTACGGTGGAGAGGCGCTCCCTGATCACCTTTCCCCCGACGGAGGGCCCCGATGGAGTCGCCGACCCCGCTCACCGAGAGCGATCTGCTGGATCTCGACGCCCACTGGCGGGCGCTGAACTACCTCGCGGCCGGTCAGATCTATCTGACCGGCAACCCGCTGCTCACCGAGGAACTGCGCCCCGAGCACATCAAGCCGCGCCTGCTCGGTCACTGGGGCACCTGTCCCGGTCTGAATCTCGTCTATACGCACGTCAACCGGGTCATCAGCACCCACGGGCAGGAAGCGGTGTGCGTGTGGGGGCCGGGGCACGGTGGGCCTTCGGTGTTCGCGGGGGCCTGGCTGGAGGGGACGTACGGGGAGCTGTATCCGGACGTCGGGCGGGACGCGGCCGGGATGGGCCGACTGTTCCAGCAGTTCTCCTTTCCCGGTGGGGTGCCGAGCCATGCGGCGCCGAACGTGCCGGGCTCCTTCCACGAGGGCGGTGAGCTGGGCTACTCGCTCGCGCATGCGTACGGTGCCGCGCTGGACAACCCGGACCTGCTGGTGGCGTGCGTGATCGGGGACGGCGAGGCGGAGACCGGGCCACTGGCCGCGTCCTGGCATGCGAACAAGTTCCTGGACCCGGCGCACGACGGTGCCGTGCTGCCGATCCTGCACCTGAACGGCTACAAGATCGCCAACCCGACGGTCCTCGCCCGGCTGGACGAGAACGAGCTGGACGCGCTGCTGCGCGGTTACGGGCACGAGCCGCTGTACGTCACCGGCTCCGACCCCGCGCAGGTCCACCGGGACATGGCCGCCGCCATGGACACCGCGCTGCTGCGCATCCACGAGGCCCAGCGCGCCGCGCGCGAGGGCGAGGAGCGGGCCCGGCCCCGCTGGCCGATGATCGTGCTGCGCACCCCCAAGGGCTGGACCGGGCCCGACGAGGTGGACGGCGCGCCCGTCGAGGGCACCTGGCGCGCCCACCAGGTCCCGCTGTCCGGTGTCCGGGACAATCCTGACCATCTGCGCCAGTTGGAGGGCTGGCTGCGGTCGTACGCGCCGGGCGAGCTGTTCGACGGCGAGGGGCGGCCGGTGGACCGGGTGCTGGCCTGTGTGCCGGACGGCGACCGGCGGCTCGGCTCCTCGCCGCACGCCAACGGTGGCCGCCTGGTCCGTACGCTGCCGCTGCCCGACCCCGAGAAGTACGCGGTGCCCGTCGACAAGCCCGGCACCCGGATGCACGAACCGACCCGTGTCCTCGGCGGTCTGCTGCGCGACCTGATGGAGCGGACCGCCGACCGCCGCGACTTCCGGCTGTTCGGCCCGGACGAGACGGCCTCCAACCGGCTCCAGGACGTGTACGACGCCACCGACAAGGCGTGGCAGGCCCGGACCGAGCCCACCGACGAGCACCTGGGGCGGCACGGACGGGTGATGGAGGTGCTCTCGGAGCACCTGTGCCAGGGCTGGCTGGAGGGGTACGTGCTCTCCGGACGGCACGGCCTGTTCTCCTCGTACGAGGCGTTCGCGCACATCGTGTCGAGCATGGCCTCCCAGCACGTCAAATGGCTCCAGTCGGCCCGCGACATCCCCTGGCGGGTGCCCGTGGCGGGTCTGAACTACCTGCTGACCTCGCACGTCTGGCGCCAGGACCACAACGGCTTCTCGCACCAGGACCCCGGCTTCGTGGACCACGTCCTCAACAAGGACCCGCACACCGTACGGGTCTACCTCCCGCCGGACACCAACAGCCTGCTGTGCGTGGCCGACCACGTGCTGCGCACCCGTGACGTGGTCAATGTGGTGGTCGCGGGCAAGCAGCCGTGCTTCGACTGGCTGGACATCGGGCAGGCGCGGGCGCACTGCGCGCGCGGCGCGGGCATCTGGGAGTGGGCGGGCACCGAGCAGCCCGGCAGCCGGCCCGAGGTGGTGCTCGCCTGCGCCGGTGACGTGCCGACGCAGGAGACGCTGGCCGCCGCGTCGCTGCTCCGTACCCACCTGCCGGAGCTGTCCGTACGGGTCGTCAACGTGGTCGACATGACCCGGCTCCAGCCGAACGAGGAGCATCCGCACGGGCTGACGGAGCGGGAGTTCGAGGCGCTGCTGCCGCGCGACGTGCCGGTGATCTTCGCGTACCACGGCTACCCGTGGCTGGTGCACCGGCTCACCTACCGGCGGGCCGTCCACCCCAACCTGCACGTGCGGGGCTACAAGGAGATGGGCACCACGACCACGCCGTTCGACATGGTGGTCACCAACGACATGGACCGCTACCGGCTGGTGATGGACGTGATCGACCGGGTGCCGGGGCTGGCCGTACGGGCCGCCGGGGTGCGGCAGGAGATGGCGGACGTACGGCAGCGCCACCATGCCTGGATCCGCGAGCACGGTACCGACCTGCCGGAGGTCGAGGAGTGGAGCTGGCCGGGCGACGGGCGGTGACGGCGGTGGGTGGGTCCTGGGGACCGGCCCCAGGACCCACCCGTCAGGGCTGCGGGTCCCGGGCGTCGTAGCGGGCGAAGTCGCGCCGCCACAGGGCCAGCAGCAGCACCGTCACGACGCAGGCGAGGCCCCCGCCGACGACCGCCACGGCCGGTGAGGCGAGGTCGGCCGCCGAGCCGGCCAGGAAGTCGCCGAGCCGGGGGCCGCCCGCCACCACGACGATGAACACGCCTTGCAGCCGGCCGCGCATCCGGTCCGGCGCGGCGGCCTGGAGCATGGTGCCGCGGAAGACCATAGAGACGGTGTCCGCGCACCCGGCGACAGCGAGGAAGAACAGGCCGAGCCACAGGTGCCGGGTCAGGCCGAAGCAGGCGACGGCCGCTCCCCAGGCGGCGACCGAGACGAGGATCGCCAGGCCGTGCCGTCGGACGGCGCCGAGCCACCCGGAGAACAGCGCGCCGAGCACCGCGCCGACGGCGGGCGCCGCGACGAGCAGGCCCACCGTCTTGGCGTCGCCGCCGAACCAGAGGACGGCGACGGCGGGGAACAGGGCGCGGGGCTGGGCCAGCACCATGGCCGCGAGGTCGGCGAAGAAGGTCATCCGCAGATTGGGCCGGGTGGCGAGGAAGCGCAGTCCCTCCAGGACGGAAGGGCGGCGCGGCGCCTCGTCGCCGCCGCCGTGGTCGGGGCGCATGGCGGGCAGCCGCCACATGGCGTACAGCGCGGCCGTGAAGCAGCCCACGTCGATCAGGTAGGCGGCCTGGTAGCCCCACAGACCGACGAAGACGCCGCCGAGCATCGGGCCGCCCATCATCCCGAGGTTGCTGGTGAGCGAGCTGAGGGCGTTGGCGGCGGGCAACTGCTCGGGCGGCAGCAGGCGCGGGATCATCGACGAGCGGGCGGGCGCGTTCATCGCGAAGCAGACGGCCTGGAGGGCGACGACCGTGTAGAGCACCCAGACCTGGCGTACGTCCGCGAGCGCGGCGGCGGCCAGCGCGACGGAGAGCACGGTGGCGCCCACCGCGCTGTACAGGCCGAGTTTGCGGCGGTCGACGGTGTCGGCGATGACGCCGCCGTACAGCCCGAAGACGACCAGCGGCACCAGGGAGCACAGGCCGACCGCGCCGACGGCGAAGGTGGAGCCGGTGAGGGCGTACACCTGGAGGGAGACGGCCAGGGCGGTCATCTGCTGGCCGACCCAGGAGACGGTGTTGCCGAACCACAGCCGCCGGTAGTCCGCCGAGGTCCGCAGCGGGGTGATGTCGGCGAAGAGGCGGGTGTACAGCGGAGGACGGGGCTTGGCGTCGGATATGGCAGGAGGCACGGGGCAGTAAAGCACGATCCGTGGTGATGCCACTTACCTGGGTGGCCTGATCATGACACCGGCCGTACGGCTACCGGCCCTCCGAAAGGCCGTACACGCGGCGGGCGTTACCGGCCGCGACCAGCGCCGCGACCCGGTCGGCGTCCGCCGCCGACCAGGCGCCCGCGCGCACCCAGCCGGTCAGCACCTCCGCCAGCGCCGTACGGAAGGCGGCGCTGCCGACGGTGTACAGCTCCGGCAGGCCGTAGGCGTCGGTGGAGAAGAGGAGCTTGCCGAAGGGCGCCAGCTCCAGGAATCCGGCGAGCACGGCCGCCGCGCGCGGGCCGGTGTGCCCGAGGGCCAGGCCGACGTCGGCGTACACGTGCGGGAAGGCGTGGGCCAGGTAGGCGGCCTGGCGGTGGTACGGGTAGCAGTGCAGCAGGATCAGGTCGGTGCCGGTGCCCGCGGTGGCGTGGGCGAAGTCGGTGAGCAGGGCCGGGTCGGCGTGGTGCAGGCGCAAGTCGGGGTCGCCGAAGCCGGTGTGCAGTTGCAGGGGGCGGCCGGTGCCGACGGCGAGCCACAGGAGGTGGCGCAGCAGGACCGGGTCGGTCAGGCGGTGAGGGCCGGCGGCGAGCCAGTCGCGGGCGGCGGTCGCGACGTCGGCGGTGGTGGGCGGCTCGGGGGCCAGGGCCAGCCCGTGCCGGTAGGCGGCGACGGACTTGAAGCCCGCGGCGGTGCGGGCCGCGTCCCGTACGGCGTCGGCGAGTCCGGCGGCGAACACCTCGGCGGCCGCGGCCGCGGTCTCCTCCCCCGCCGTCCGGGCCGCCCGTACGCCTGCCGCGACCCGTTCCGCCAGCGTCTCCAGGCGGACGATCTCGTGCCCGGTGCCGCCGCCCGCCTCGGCCGTCTCATGCGCCCCGGTGAGGTCGCCGGGCAGGCCGGTGTCCACCAGGTACGTGCCGATGCCAGTACCGCCCAGCAGCAGGCGGCGGGTCTCGGCCGCGCCCAGTTCGCGCCGCCGGGCGAGGTACGCGCCGGGCGTGCAGTGCGGCGCGAGGCCGAGCAGCGGCGGGCACCAACGGCGGACGGCGAAGCCCGCCTGGGTGTCGAAGAAGGTCGTGCCCGCGGCGGCGGGCCGGTCCGACTCGGTCAGGTACGACTCGAACTCGGCGGCCGACAGATCGCCGCGCAGCACGCCGTGGCAGTGCTGGTCGATCAGCGGCGGCAGGTCCGGGAACGGGTCCGGGGCGCCGTCGGGGGTGCCGTCGGTGGCCTGTGCGGTCATCGGTCCCTCCGGTGGGCGGCCGGCGCACCGGGGACGGGCGCAGGTGCGGGTAGGGGCGCGGGCGCGGACACGGCCATCAGTACCTCCAGCGCGTCGCCGCCGCGATCTCTTCGGGCTCGCTGTCCGCGAAGTGCGCCGCCTCCGCACGGCGTACGGCGATCACGGCGCCGTACAGCACCTCCCCCATGGCCTCCCGCAGCACCGCCGACTCCGCCATTCGGTCGGTGGACTCGGTCAGTGACGAGGGCAGCCGGACGATGCCGCGCCGGGCGCGTTCCCGGACGCCCAGGACGCCCGGGTCGCCGGTGACCGGCGGGGGCAGCGCGGCGCCCGTGGAGAGGCCGTGCAGCCCGGCGGCGATGACCGCGCCGACCGCCAGGTACGGGTTGGCGGCGGCGTCGAACGGCTTGATCTCGGCGTGGCCGCCGTCCGGGTCGCCGGGAGCGCCGGTGACCAGGCGCAGCGCGGCCTCGCGGTTCTCCACGCCCCAGCACTGGTAGGCGCCGGCCCACACGGACGGGCCCAGCCGCAGATAGCTCGCGGGCGAGGGGCAGCCGACGGCGAGCAGGGCGGGCATCGCCTCCAGGATGCCGCCGAGGAACCGTACGGCGTCGGGGTCGAGGCCCCATTCGGCGTCCCGGTCCCGGTGCAGGCTGCGTTCGCCCCGGTGCAGGCTGAGGTGGAGGTGGCAGCCGTTGCCGACCTGGCCGGCCACGACCGAGGGCGCGAAGCTGGCCCGCAGGCCGTGCCGGAAGGAGACGGCCCGTACGGTCTCCCGGACGAGGACCAGTTCGTCGGCTGCGCGCAGCGGGTCGGCCGACGCGGTGGACACTTCGAACTGGCCCGGGGCGTACTCGGGGTGGAGCTGGAGCACGTCGATGTCCTGGAGGGCCAGTGCCTCGGCCACGTCGCGGAGGTAGTCGGAGAGTTCGACGACGCGGGTCATGCCGTAGGCGGGGCCCGCGCAGGGGTAGTCCAGGGCGTCGTCGGCGTCCGCCGGGCCGTCGGGACGGCCGTCGGCCTCCGGTACGCGGGTGACCACCCACTCCGTCTCGAACCCCATCTGCAGGACCAGTCCCGCGTCGGCGGCCCGGTCCACCATGCGGCGGGCGAACTGCCGCTGGCAGCCGGGGTGCGGCGTGCCGAGCTGGTCGTAGCGGTCGACCGGCGCCCAGGCCCAGCCGGGCTGCGCCGCCAGCACCGTGACCCGCTCCAGGTCGGGGAAGAGCCGCAGGTCGCCGTCGGGCCCGCCGAGGTGTGCGGACGCGGTGATCGCGTCGTCGGAGGTGAAGACGTCGAAGACCGGTGACATGCCGACGCCGCGCTGCACGGCGGGTGCCAGCCGGGCCGTCGGCACGGTCTTGGTACGGGCGATGCCCGCGTTGTCGACCCAGGTGAGGGCGATGGCGCGGACGTGCTCCGCGTCCAGCCGTGCCGCCGTCCGGCGGGCGTCGCCCCACTGCTGCGCAGGCCCCGGTTCCATAGCGCGTGTCCCCATTCCGCCATGCCGCTCACTCGGCGGCCGTCCGAACTGTGCCCTGTCCGTGCCACGGCGCCCCTGTCCAGGGGCGGTTGCCGCGGGTGTCCTGCCGTACGGCCGACGCGGCCGTCCCGCTCCCGGGGACCGTACCGGCCGTCACGGACAGTCGAACTCGCACCATACGCACTTTCCGTTGCCGCGCGGCTCCACACCCCAGATATCCGACAGCCGGTCCACCAGGAGCAGTCCGCGGCCGGACATCGCGGACTCGTCGCTGTCGCGGCGGCGCGGCAGGGCGCTGGAGCGGTCGGCCACCTCCAGCCGTAGCCGCCGGTCGGTGCCGTGCGGCATCCGTACCGTCACCACCGCCGCGCCGTCGGTGTGCAGCAGCGCGTTGGTGATCAGCTCGTCGGCGGCCAGTTCGATCTCGTCCGCGCGCTCCCGTGCGCCCCAGGCCCGTACCGCGGCGCGGATCATGTGGCGGGCGGCGGACAGCCCTTGGGCGTCGTCGGGCGCGACGTGCTGCTGGAGCCGTCCGGCGGCCGGCGCGGCGGGCTCGCCGCCGCGCCGCAGGATCAGCATCGCCATGTCGTCGTCGCCGGTCTGCTCGGCCGCCAGGTCGCAGAGCCGGTCGGCCAGTTGCTGGACGTCCTGGGGACCGTCGCGGACCACTCTGGCCAGGTGCCGTACGCCGTCCTCGATGTCGATGCCCGGCTGTTCCACCAGCCCGTCGGTGTACAGCACCAGGGTCTCCCCGATGCCCAGGTGGGCGGTGGTGACGGGGTAGTCCAGGTCGCGGAAACCGGTCGCTATGCCCAGCGGCAGGCCGCCGGCCACCTCCAGCCGCCGGCACAGTCCCTCGGCGTGCCGCAGCAGCGGGTCCACGTGCCCGGCGCGCACCAGCCGCACCGTCCCGGTGGCCAGGTCGGCTTCCGCGTACGTGCAGGTGGCGAAGCGGTCGGTGTCCAGTTCGCCGAGGAAGGCGGAGGCGCGGGCCATGACGGTGGCGGGCGGGTGCCCCTCGGCGGCGTAGGCGCGCAGCACGATCCGGAGCTGGCCCATGACGGTCGCGGCGTGGGTGTCGTGCCCCTGGACGTCACCGATGACCGCGGCGACCCGGCCTTCGGGCAGCGGGATCACGTCGTACCAGTCGCCGCCGATGTCCCGGCCGGCCCGGGCGGCCCGGTAGCGTACGGCGATCTGGGCGCCGGGGATGCCGGGGATACGGCGCGGCAGCATGGCCTGCTGGAGGCCCTCGGCAAGGTCGTGCTCCTGGTCGTAGAGCATGGCGCGGGCCAGGCTCTGCGCGACGCTGGAGCCGAGCGCCACCAGCAGGTTGCGCTCCTGTACGCCGAACGGGTTCTCCGAGCGGTAGAACAGGCCCACCACCCCGATCGGCCGGGCCTGCGCGATCAGCGGCAGGTACGCGGCGGAGCCGAAGTCCAGCCTTTCGAGGTGCGGCCAGAGCGTCGGGTACCGTTCGGCGAACTCGGCGCGGGAGCGGATGAAGCACGGCTGGAGGGTGCGCACCGCCTCGCTCATCGGAAACTCCTCCTCGACCCGCACCACCTCGTGCTGCGGCACGAAGCTGCCCGGCTGCCCTTCGTGGACCACCCGGATACGGCCCGCCTCGACCAGGCCGACGATGACGTTCTGCGCGCCCAGCCGGGTCAGCGCCTGGTCGTCGCCGAGCACGCCGATGACGTCGCGGACGGTCCTGGCGTGCGCCAGGGCCGCCGTCGTGCGCTCGACGAGGCCGGTGTTGCGCAGCTTCCGCGCGTGCGCCTGGGCCCGTTCCGCCGCCTGGGTGTATTCCTGGCCGGCGTCCCGGACGACGCCGATGACGCGGTGCGGCGTCCCGTCACCGTCCCGGCGGATGCTGGCCTGGGTGTGGGTCCAGCGCACCGTGCCGTCCCGCAGCCGCACCCGGAAGTAGGCACCGTAGGAGTCGCTGCCGTCCTTCAGGGCCTGGGAGACGACGCTGTCCAGGCGGGCCGCCTCGTCGGGCGGCAGACGGCAGGCCAGGGTGGCCGGGTCGGAGTCGTACTCCTCCGGCGTCAGGTCGAAGACCTCCAGAGCGGAGCCGTCCATGTGCATACGGCCGCTGTCGAGGTCCCAGTCGAAGCCGCCCATGCCGTTGAGGGCCAGCGTCAGGTCCGGATGAGCGGGCCAGTCGTCCGGCACCGACACGGTCGGCCGCTTCGTGCCCCGGTCAGCCATGTGCGCAACTTTGCCACATTTGCCCCATACGTGGCCGGTCCATCGGTGTCCGGTACGAGGCCGGGCCACGAAGCCGGTCGTGGCGACGCGGGACCTGCCTGACTTACGCATCAGTCAGTGCTCAACACCGGGCGCCTACCGCTGCTGTAATCGGCCAGGGCCCCGACCAGCACTGGTGAGGTCGTTGCGATGATCTCAACACACTGTTACGGTCCCTGACCATGCCCCTGGACGAAGACCCCGGCACCCGGGTCCCCGACGACAGCGACGTGCGCGACCGCGTCCGGCAGGTGGTCGACCGCCTCGGCTGCAGCCGCCGCGAGTTCGCCCGGCGCATCGTGATGGACCCCTCGAAGCTGTCCAGGTCGCTGGGCGGCACCCGGCGTTTCACCCTCGCCGAGATCGTCCGCGTCGCGGACATCGGCGGCGTGGACGTGGCGTGGCTGCTCGGCTCCCCGGGCGGCTCCCCGGCGCCGGCCCGGGACCGGGAGCCGGTCGCGGTGCCCGAGGGCGGCCGGCCGCTGCAGATCGTCCGGGAGACCGTCCGGCTGATCGCCGAGCACGGTTTCCACGGCGTCCGGGTCGCCGACATCGCCGCCGCCTGCGGCACCAGCACGGCCGCCGTGCACTACCACTTCCCCGGCCGCGACGAGCTGCTGGAAGCGGCCGTGCGCTGGTGCATGGACGAGGACACCGCGCGGCGCGCCGCGGGCCTGGCCGACGCGCCGGACGCCCGCGCCGAACTGCTGCACCTGATCGCGCTCCAGACGCCGCGCACCGCACAGCAGCGGCGGCAGTGGCTGGTCTGGCTCGACCTGTGGGCCCAGGCCGCGCGCTCCACCGCCGTCGGGCAGTTGCACGAGCACTACTACCGGCAGTGGCGGACCACCGTCGCCGAAGTCCTGCGCCGGGGCGTCGACCAGGGCGTCTTCCGCGCCGTGGACCCCGAGCCCACCGCACTGCGGCTGACCGCGCTCATCGACGGCCTGGCCACCCAGGTGCTGGCCACCGCGCCCGACAGCACCGGCCCCGACACCATGCACGCCGCGCTGCTCACCTTCATCGACCACGAACTGGCCCCCTGAGCAGGCAACTCCCCTGCCGTTCCCCCACCGACCGAAGGACCCGCCGTGAACAACGAGGTCATCATCACCTGTGCGCTGACCGGAGCCGGTGACACCGTGCGCCGCTCGCCGCACGTGCCCGTCACCCCCGAGCAGATAGCCAAGTCCGCCGTCGAGGCGGCCTCGGCGGGCGCCGCCGTCGTCCACATCCACGTACGCGACCCGGAGACCGGCGCCCCGTCCCGCGACCCGCGCCTGTACGCCGAGGTCGTCGAACGCGTCAAGGAGACCGGCACCGACGTCGTCATCAACCTGACCGCCGGGATGGGCGGCGACCTCGTCATCGACCCGGACGAGCCGCTGCGGCACCTGCCCGGTACGGACCTGGTCGGCGGCCTGGAGCGGCTGCCGCACGTCGAGGAACTGCTGCCCGACATCTGCACCCTGGACTGCGGCTCGCTGAACTTCGGCGAGGGCTCCAACCTCTACGTCTCGACGCCGGACATGCTGCGCGCGGGCGCCAGGCGCATCCAGGAGCTGGGCGTACGGCCGGAGCTGGAGATCTTCGACACCGGGCAGCTCTGGTTCGCCAAGCAGTTGCTCGCCGAAGGGCTGCTCGACGAGCCGACCGTCTTCCAGTTGTGCATGGGCGTCCCGTGGGGCGCGCCGGCCGACCCGGGCGTGCTCCAGTCGATGGTCGCGATGCTCCCCGAGGGCGCACAGTGGGCCAGCTTCGCGCTCGGCCGGATGCAGATGCCGTGGGTCGCCCAGTCCATCCTGCTCGGCGGCAACGTCCGGGTGGGCCTGGAGGACAACCTCTATCTGAGCAAGGGCGTCAAGGCGACCAACGGCCAGTTGGTCGAACGCGCCGTGCAGATCACGGAGTTGCTGGGCGCGACGGTCGCCACCCCGGACCAGGCCCGCGCCCGTCTCGGCCTGAAGCCGCGCGGCTGAAACCCGCCCCCCTTTTCCAGGAGCTGCCATGTCCCCCACCCCTCCCTCCTCCGTACGCCGTGTGGCGTGCATCGGCGCCGGCGTCATAGGCGGCGGCTGGGTCGCCCACTTCCTCGCCCGCGGCTACGACGTCACCGCCTGGGACCCCGCGCCGGACGCCGAGGACAAGCTGCGCCGCCTGGTCACGGCCGCCTGGCCGGCCCTGGAGCAGCTCGGCCTGGCCGAAGGCGCCTCGCCGGACCGCCTGACCATGGCGCCGACCCTCGCCGAAGCCGTCGCGGACGCCGAGTTCGTGCAGGAGAGCGCCCCCGAGAAGCTGGAGCTCAAGCGCGATCTGCTCGCCCAGCTCGACGCCGCCACCCCGCCCGGCGTGGTCATCGCCTCCTCCACCTCCGGCTATCCGATGACCGACATGCAGACGGCGGCCGCCACGCCCGGCCGTCTGGTCGTCGGGCACCCGTTCAACCCGCCGTACCTGATCCCGCTGGTCGAGGTGGTCGGCGGGGAGCGGACCGACCGTACGGCGGTCGAGTGGGCCGCGGCGTTCTACGAGGCGGCGGGCAAGTCCGTGATCACCATGGACCGGGAGCTGCCCGGCTTCATCGCCAACCGCCTCCAGGAGGCCCTGTGGCGCGAGGCGCTGCACATGGTCGCCAACGGCGAGGCCACGGTCGAGGACATCGACACCTCGATCACCGAAGGGCCGGGGCTGCGCTGGGCGTTCATGGGCCCGATGCTGACGTTCGCGCTGGCCGGCGGCGAGGGCGGGATGGCCCACATGCTCGACCACTTCGGCCCGTCGCTGAAGTCCCCCTGGACCCGGCTGGAGGCCCCGGAGCTGGACCGGGCGCTGCGGGACGCGGTGGTCGACGGCTGCGACCGGGCCGCCGACGGCCGTACGTACGCGCAGCTCGTCGCCGAGCGCGACCAGGGCGTCATCGACGTGCTGCGGGCGACCGGCCGACTGGACGGGCCCACCCGGTGACGGCGCGGCTGCCGCTGTTCCGGCGGACGGTCCAGGACGACTGGATCGACTACAACGGCCACCTCTCCGAGGCGTACTACGTCCTGGTCTTCGGCTTCGCCACGGACGCCCTCATGGACGCGGCCGGCCTCGGCCCGGCCTACCGCGCCCGCACCGGCCATTCGCTCTACACGGTCGAGGCACATGTGCGCTACCTCGCGGAGGTGCCGCGGGGCGCCGAACTCCTCGTACGGACCACGGTCCTCGGAGTGAGCGCGAAGAAGGTGCGCTTCGTCCACGAGATGTACGTGGGGGACGCGGCCGGCGATCCGGTGGCGACCGAGGAGATCTTCGCCCTGCACGTCCACCAGGGTGAGGGGCGCGCCGCGCCGCTGCCCGAGGAGGCGTACGAGCGGCTGGCGGAACTGGCCGAAACCGCCGGACCGGCTCCGGAGTGGGCCGGCCGGGGCATCCGGGAGGTGTAGCGGCCGGGAATCCGGAAGGTGTACGGCGGCGTTGCACGGCGTGTCCCCGGTCCTCCGGGGGCGCGCCGTCGTCGGGTCGGCCGTCCGCCCGCCGCGCGGTGCCACGCTGGGTCCCGTCGTCGCACCCGTCCGGAGAGGAACCGTCATGCCGTCCGTACCAGGTCACCGCATCACCGTCGAGCAGGGCACCGAGCACGTCCGGGTCGTCCACGACGGCCAGGTGGTCGCCGACAGCCGCCGTCCGCTGCTGCTCCACGAGACCGGCTGTCCGGTGCGCTACTACCTGCCGCCGGAGGACGTCCGGACGGATCTGCTGGTGCCGTCCGAGACCCGTACGCACTGCCCGTTCAAGGGAGATGCCTCCTACTGGTCGCTTTCCGGTGGCCCGGAGGACATCGCGTGGGCCTACCCTGCGCCGAAGTCCGCGGTCGAGCAGATCAAGGACCATCTGTGCTTCTACGCGGCGGAGTTGGTGTGAGCGGCGCGGCGCGGCAGTGAGTAGGAAAGTTTCCTAACTATTCTCCGTCAGGCTTATTGACGCGTACATGAGCCGTCGTCAAGATTCCTCCGAACGGCACCTCCGCCGACCGAGGAGACGGACATGACGCCCACCCCCCGCGCCGCGAAGTCCCACAGCACCCGCCCTGCCAGGCCCTTCCTCACCAACCCCCGCACCGGCATACCCACCGCCGCGGGCGTGGTCCTCGCGCTCGTCGGCGGTGCGGTGCTGTGGTCGCCCGCCGGGCGCGCGGACGCCGCGCCCGAGCGGACGGCCGCCAAGGCCGGCGCCTTCACCGTGGTCGCCGCCGGGGACATCGCCGAGCAGTGCACCGCGAGCAGCAGTAGCTGCGTGCACCCGAAGACCGCGGCCCAGGTCAAGAAGATCGACCCGGCCTTCGTGCTCACCATGGGCGACAACCAGTACGACGACGCCCGGCTGAAGGACTTCCAGAAGTACTACGACACCTCCTGGGGCGCCTTCAAGGACAAGACCCGCCCGGTCGCCGGCAACCACGAGACGTACGACCCGGCCGGCAAGCTGGCCGGTTACAAGTCCTACTTCGGCTCCATCGCCTACCCCAAGGGCAAGAGCTACTACAGCTTCGACCACGGCAACTGGCACTTCGTCGCACTGGACTCCAACAGCCTGGACTCCACGCAGACCAAGTGGCTCAAGGACGACCTCGCCGCCAACTCCAAGAAGTGCGTGGCCGCCTACTGGCACCACCCGCTGTTCTCCTCCGGCGAGCACGGCAACCAGCCGGTCAGCCGCTCGGTGTGGAAGGCCCTGTACGACGCCAAGGCCGAGCTGGTGCTCAACGGGCACGACCACCACTACGAGCGCTTCGCGCCGCAGGACCCGGACGGCAAGGCCGACCCGAAGGGCCCGGTCGAGCTGCTCGCCGGAATGGGCGGCGCCAACCCGTACAAGATCGAGGAGGTCCAGCCGAACAGCGAGAAGCGGCTGACCAAGACCTTCGGCGTGGTCAAGCTGAACTTCCACGACGACGGGTTCTCCTGGGACCTGGTCGGCACGGACGGGAAGACGAAGGACAGCAGCCCGTCCTACCAGTGCCACTGACCGGCCCGGGAACCGCCCGCCATGTATCTCGCCACCACGGACGCGGCCGCCGCCACCACGAAGCTGACGCGCGGCCGCGTCGCCGGACCGGTCCTCGCGCTCGGCACGGTCAGCCTGGTCACCGACATCTCCTCCGAGATGGTCACCGCGGTGCTGCCGCTCTACTTCGTCCTCCAGCTCGGGCTCTCCCCGCTCCAGTTCGGGTTCCTGGACGGGCTCTACAACGGTGTCACCGCGCTCGTACGGCTGGCCGGCGGGCACGCCGCCGACCGGGGCGGGCGGCACAAGCTGGTGGCCGGCACCGGCTACGCGCTGTCCGCGCTGTCCCGGCTGGGCCTGCTGCTCGCGGGCGGCGGTACGGCCGGGATCAGCGCGGCCATCGCCGCCGACCGCATCGGCAAGGGCGTACGGACCGCCCCGCGCGACGCGCTGATCTCGCTCAGCAGCCCGCCCGACGCGCTGGGCCGGGCGTTCGGCGTGCACCGCGCGATGGACACCACGGGCGCGCTGCTCGGGCCGCTGGCCGCGTTCGCCCTGCTGTGGGCGACCGCGGACGCCTACGACGCGGTGTTCGTCGTCAGTTTCTGCGTCGGGCTGCTCGGCGTCCTGCTGCTGGTCGCGTTCGTACCGGGGCGCGCCGCCCTGGGGCCGGTGGCCGCACCCGCCGCCGGGCCGCGGGTACCGCTGCGCGGCAGGATCGCCGAGCCGCTGCGCGACGCCGCCTTCCGGCGCATCATGGCGGCCGCCGTCCTGCTGGGTGCCGCCACCATCGGCGACTCGTTCGTCTACCTGCTGCTCCAGAAGCAACTGGTCTTCGCGGTGCGCTGGTTCCCGCTGCTGCCGCTCGGCACCGCCGCGGTCTACCTGCTGCTGGCGGTGCCCGCCGGGCGGCTCGGCGACCGTATCGGGCGCCGGGTGCCCTTCCTCTTCGGCCACGCGGCGCTGCTCGCCGCGTACGTGCTGCTGCTGGTCGTCGGTGACGGCACCGTCCTGCTGGCCGGTGTACTGGTGCTGGTCGGGGTGTTCTACGCCGCCACCGACGGCGTACTCATGGCCCTCGCAGGGCCTGCCCTGCCCGCGGCACGGCAGGCGAGCGGCATGGCCCTGCTGCAAACGGGCCAGGCACTGAGCCGACTGCTCGCCGCCGCCGGGTTCGGCGCCGCGTGGACGCTGTGGGGCAGCCGGGCAGCGCTGGTCATCGCCGTCGTCGTCCTCGCGGCCGCCCTCGCGGGTGCTGCCGCGCTGCTTCCCCGTACGGAAAGGCGTTCCTCGTGGTCATGACGGACAGAGCGGGTCCACCGGAGACGGGGGACGTGGCGGGCGGAGCCCGTACGGGCCGGAACGGGTTCCCGATGCGCGCCCGCATCATCGCCGTCGCGGTGGCGACGGCCGTCCTCACCACGGTCGCCGTGGCCTACACGGTGACGGCGGCGCGGCGCGCCGATTCCGCCGACGCGCCCTCGGCGTTCGGGCTGGAGCGCGGGCAGTTGTACTTCCGCAGTGTGCGGGACGGGGACGGCGCGGGTCGCGTCGCGCGCTTGGCCGCGCCTGCGGGTGCTTCTGGCGCTTCCGGCGTCGCGGCGATGCGTACGGAAGCGGCCCCGGCACCGGACCACCGCACCACCGGCGGTCCCGCCTGCGAACGCTTCTACGCGGCCGGCGGCACCGCCCTGTGCCTCCAGCGCCGCTCCGGCATCCCCCCGGCCTCGTACGCCGTCGTCCTGGACGGGAAACTGCGCGAGAAGCGCCGGATCGCCCTGACCGGCATCCCCAACCGGGCCCGGGTCTCCGCCTCCGGACGGATGCTGTCCTGGACGATGTTCGCCACCGGCGACTCGTACGCCACCACGTCCTTCTCCACCCGCACCTCGATCCTCGACACCCGCACCGGCTACCTGATCAAGAACATGGAGGACATCCCCCTCACCCTCGACGGCCGCCGCTACCACTCCCCCGACGTCAACTACTGGGGCGTCACCTTCGCCCGCGACGACAACCGCTTCTACGCCACCGTCTCCACCAAGGGACGCACCTACCTCGTCGAGGGCGACATGCGCCGCTGGGCGGCCCGCACCCTGCGCGAGAACCTGGAGTGCCCGTCCCTCTCCCCCGACAACACCCGCCTCGCCTTCAAGAAGCGGGTACGCGAAGGGGCCCGCGACCCCTGGCAGCTCTACGTGCTCGACCTGCGCACGATGCGCGAGCACCCGCTCGCGGAGCGGCGCAGCGTGGACGACCAGGCGGCCTGGCTGGACGACCACACGCTCGGCTACGCGCTGCCGGGCAGCGGCGGGAAGGGCAGCGACATCTGGACCGTACCGGCGGACGGCACCGGCGCCCCGACGCTGCGGGTGGCCGGGGCGTCGTCACCGGCGCTGGTGCGCTGAGCGGCTACTCCGCCGTCCCGGTGCCCCCGCCGCCGCACAGGCGGGGCGCGTTCCCGGCCGCCGCCACCGGCCTGTCGAGCCGGTCCGCGAGGTCTTGCGCCCAGTCCGTGAGGCCGGGGACGTCGATGCCGTACGGAACCGTGTCCGCGTACGGGGCGATCGCGCCGGTGCCCCGGAGCAGCAGTGCCGCGCCGCCCTTGGCGTTGCCCCGGGCGGCGTGGGTCAGGCCGACGGCGAGCTGGGCGAGGCCGCGCCACAGTTGCCGCTCCGGCTCGGGCGACATCTTCCAGGCGTCCTCCAGCACCTCGTGGGCGTGGAAGGGCAGCCCGCGGTCCAGGAGGTCCTGCGCTTCGGTGAGCGCCTCCCGGGGGCTGCGTTCGACGCCTTCGGGCTGGCGGGCCACGCCCGGTGTGCCGTACGGCAGCGGACGCCCGAGTCCGTCCCGCGGCCGGGCGTTGCGGGCCCGGCCTTCGGGGTCGCGGTCACGGGCGGCGGCCGGGGGTTCCGGGGCTTCGTCCGGGATTCGGTTCAGGTCTTCATCCGGGCCTCCGCCCGAGCCCTCGTTCAGGTCTTCACCCAGGGCTTCGCCCGATCCCCCGTCCAAGCCACCGTCCGGGCCTCCATCCGGGCCTCCACTCAGAACTCCGTTCAGACCTCCATTCAGGTCTGAATTCAGACCTTTATTCAGGTCTCCACCCAGATCCTCCCTCGGGTTTTCCTTCCGGGCGCGGGCAGCCATGGTCCGTCCTTCCGCTTCGGGGGCGTCCGCCACGGCGGCGGCGCTCCCCGCTCCGCAGTGTTCGCAGCCGGGCTCCGCCGGGCGGTCCGTGATCCGGCCGCACTCCTGGCACACCTGGTCCAGCCAGCAGGCCGGGTCGCCGCCCTCGTCGCGTCGCGTCACGTTCACGGTTCGATTGTGCAGCGTGCGCCGGGGCGGTGGATGCCCGGGGCGGCGGCGCCCGGTACGCGGCGGCCCGGCCCGGTCGTGTCATTGGCCGAATTTCGACCGTGCCGTGCGCCCGCCCGCGACGAGTGGTGCGCCGCCGGTCAGGAGCCGCCCCCGGGCGTGCGCCGTCCGCGTACGTACATGCGCCAGCCGAACACCGCGCCCACCGCGAGGGCCACGGCGAAGCCGCCGGCGACCGCCCACCCCGTGGTGTGCGACCACCGGCCGGGTTCCCGGGACACCTGCGCGGCGACCGGCCGTGCGGAGGCGGAGAGGCGCTCGGCGCCGCTCCGCGCTCCGTCGGCCGAGGGGGTGGTCCGGCCGCCCGGTGCGGCGGCCACGAGGGAGCCGACCGGGCGAGCCCTGCCCGCGGCACGGAAACCCCAGTCCAGCAGCGAACCCGCCTCGTGGTAGACGGCGTTGGACGCGCCGGACTGCGGATTCAGCACGGTCACCAGCAGCGTCCGGCCGCCCCGTCGGGCCGCGGCGATCAGCGTGTTGCCGGCGTTGCTGGTGTAGCCGTTCTTGACGCCGACGATGCCCGGATAGCGCCGCAGCCCGTCCGCACCGGACAGCAGCCGGTTGGTGTTCTGGATCTCGAACGAAGGACTGCCCTTGCTGGGGAACCGGGCCGTCGTCGTCCCGCAGTACCCGGCGAAGTCGGCGTTGGCGAGCCCCGCGCGGCCGAAGACGCTCAGGTCGTACGCCGAGGACACCTGTCCCGGGCTGTCGTACCCGTCCGGGGACTTCACCGAGGTGTCGCGGGCACCCAGTTGCCGGGCCCTGGCCTGCATCTCGCGGGCGGTGGCCGTCCAGCCGCCGTTCATCGCGGCGAGCACCCGTACGGCGTCGTTGCCGGAGCGCAGGAAGACCCCGCGCCACAGGTCGGCGACCTGGTAGCTGCTGCCCTCCTTGATGCCGACGAGGCTGCTGCCCTGGCCGATGCCCGCCAGTTCCGCCGGGGTGACCTTGTGCACGGCTCCCGCGCGGAACTTCGGCAGCACGGTGACCGCGAACAGGGTCTTGAGGGTGCTGGCCGGCGCGAGCCGCTGGTGCGCATTCCTGGCCGCCAGCACGTCGCCCGTACGGACGTCCGTCACCGTCCAGGCGCGGGCCGACACGCCGTCGGGCAGCGCGGGAGCCCCGGCCCCCACCACCGTGCGCCCCGTACGGTCGCCCAACTGGTCCGCCACCTGCCCCTCGGCCGCCCCCGCCCCCGGGTCCACG
This sequence comes from Streptomyces chrestomyceticus JCM 4735, assembly GCF_003865135.1. Classification (NCBI taxonomy): domain Bacteria; kingdom Bacillati; phylum Actinomycetota; class Actinomycetes; order Kitasatosporales; family Streptomycetaceae; genus Streptomyces; species Streptomyces chrestomyceticus. The sequence continues at coordinate 1,353,545 of NZ_BHZC01000001.1, forward strand.
GCCCGCCGGCCCACCGCCACCTGCTCGGCGCGGGCCACCGCCGGTATGGAGGTGAGCGTCAGCCCGGTGGCGGCGATGACGGCCAGCACACCGGCATTCCGGGACAGAAGCGTCTGAAGTGCCATGCCTTCACGCTAGGAAGCACGCACTTCACCCGCAGAGGGACCTACGCCAGACGGCCGAAGCGCCGAAAAACCCCGCACACCACAGGCCAAAGACTCACGGGCCGCTACGGCGGCCGAGCGCGGCCCGACCGGCTCCGGCACGGTGGGACGGAGCACATCCGCCCCGTACGCACGAGGACCCGCCCGGTGCGACGGGGGATGCACACCGGGCGGGCCTCACGACCTTTCTACCGCATGAAGGAACGGTTATGCCTCAAAAACTTGTTCGTCCCGCGATTACCAGGCGACGGGGAGCGAGATCAAGCCACGTGCGCGCAGGGTCCGGCGGTAGCGCAGACCGTCCCGCGGAACATCCAGCCGCAGCCCGGGAAAACGGCTGATGAGAGCGGCCAGCGCGGTCTCCGTCTCCATGCGCGCGAGGGCCGCGCCGAGGCAGTAGTGGATGCCGTGCCCGAACATGAGGTGGCCCGCGGCGTCCCGGTCCGGATCCAGTGTTCCGGCGTCGGGGAAGCGGTGCGGGTCCCGGTTGGCGGAGGCAAGGGAGAGCAGCACAGTCTCCCCCCGCGGCACCAGCACGCCACCGATTTCCACGTCCTCGACGGGGAACCGGCGGATGGCCAGCGCGACCGGTCCGTCGTAGCGGGCGAACTCCTCCACGGCCTTCCCGAGTTCGGCTGGATCCGCGCGCAACGCCGTGAGGCGTTCGGGGTGGTCCAGCAGGGCGAGTACGGAATTGCCGATGAGGTGGACGGTGTTCTCGTAGCCGGCGAAGAGCAGGAGGAAGGCGAGCGAGGTCAGCTCGTCCTCGGTCAGCCGGTCCCCGTCCGCCTCCGCGTCCGGGCCCGCGCTGCCGTCCGTACCGCCGTCCGCCGTACCGTCCGTACCGCCGTCCCTGACCATGATCAGGTCGGACAGCAGGTCGTCCCCGGGCGCGGTCCGCTTGGCCGCGATCAGACCGGTGTAGTAGCGCAGCATCGCCCCGACGGCCTGCTTCGTCTGCTCCGGCCGGGCCGGGTCGGGCGTGATCAGCGCGTCGGTCCAGCTCCGGAAGTCCGGGCGGTCCCGCTCCGGTACGCCGAGCAGGTCGCAGATGACGACGATGGGCAGCGGTCCGGCGTAACTGGCGATCAGGTCGGTCCGTCCGCTCTCCGCCACCGCGTCCAGCAGGCCGTCCGCGAGCCGCCGCACGGGTTCCCGCAGCTTCTCGACCCGGGCGGGGGTGAACGCCTTCGCCACCAGGCGGCGCACCCGTGTGTGGTCCGGCGGATCCATGTTGAGCAGGTTGGCGTCCAGCGCGGGCGGCAGCGAGAACCCTCGGTAGCCGCCGCCCGCATGGCGTTTGTCGAGCGAGAGCCGTGGATCGGACAGTCCGCGGCGCACGTCCTCGTACCGTGTCACCAGCCACGCGGGCTGTCCGTCGGGGCCGGCGACGCGGTGTACGGGCCCGGCGTCCCGCAGCGCCGCGTAGCCGGCGTACGGGTCGTCCAGGAGATGCGTCACGTCGATGAGGTCGTCGGGGCCGGTCTCGGCGGTCTTCTGCATGGTGCACGACTCTAGACACGACGGCGTCCGGCCGGCTGGGCGGCCACCGACGCCGTCGGTGGCCACCGTGCCATCCCGTCCCGTGCCTCAGTGCCGCCGCGTGGCGCTGCGCTGCCGCAGTTCGGTGAGCACCGTGTCCGTCAGCGGCGAGTGGTATACGTCCGCGACCCGCGCCAAGTGTTCGAACTCCGCCGCGAGTTCGGCCACGCCCCCGGTACAGGTACACCCGGCCCGGCCGCCCGGCAGTTGCTCCCGGCCCCCGGCCGCCCCCTGGGGCGCGCGCTCCCCCACCCGATCCTCGGCCATCACCACCACGCTGTCGGAACCGAGGGCGGGTACGAGGCCGATCGCCCGGTTCTCCAGTCCGCGGCGCAGCGCGGCGGCCTCCGCGACGGCCGCGAGCTGCCGTTCGTCCGCCACGACCGCGCGCCCGCGCTCCCGCGCGATGTCGATGGTGTCCGACTCCACGTACCGCCGGATGCCGCGCTGGACGTCCCGGATCTCCGCCATCTGCCGGTCGGCGCGCCGCTGGAGACCGGTGAGCCGCCACCGGCCGGCCCCGGCCGGACGCCGCGCGGCGACCTCGGGAGCCTGCGCGGCGACGTCCTTCCACAGCGGGTGCAGCCGGCGCAGCCGGCGCCAGGCGTACGCCCGGGTGCCGACGGCCGGCAGCGCGAGCCCGGTCAGCACCAGGACGGCGGCGACCGAAGCGCTCAGCGGCGCCACCCCGTTGGAGAGCCACGGCGCCTCGTGCCCGGCCCAGGACAGCACGAAGCCGGCCAGCTTGCCGGCGCAGTACACCAGGCCGAGCCAGCACCCCGTGGCCAGCACCCGCAGGCCGCGGGCGAGCCAGGACGGACCGACCTGGCGGGCGTAGCGCGGGCAGAGGGTGCCGAGCCCGGCGAGGCTCGCGCCGAAAATGGCCAGATACAGCACCAGGAACGTCATCACCCCTGGCGAGCCGGTGTACGCCGTACTGAAGTCGCGGGGGTGTTCCACGTCGTCCGGCCGTCCGACGGCGAAGCACAGGACCGCGACCGCCCAGGTGACGGCCACCACCGCCACGGCCGCGCGGGACCGTGTCCGGGCCCGCGCGCGGCCTTCCGCACCCGTGCCGCTGTTCCAGCGCAGCATCAGGACGAACGCGCCGGCGGCGAAGACCACGACCGCGGAGTAGAGGACGACCATCGACAGGTTCGGCACACCGGTCAGCCGGTCGAGCCACCGGTACACGCCGGGGGCGGAGAACAGGAACCCGGTCGCGACGCAGGCGCTCATCACGCACGTCAGGCCCAGGTCCGTATTGCCGCGGTCGCCGAGCCAGGCGCGCGTCTTGAAGGCGACGACGGCCCAGGCCGCCCCGCCGGAACACAGGTACAGCGCGTCAAACACCCGATCCCCCGTCCGTGTCAGCAGTCCCGGCGCCGCTCGCGGCGTCGTCCTTCCCGGCCACGCCGCCCGCGCGCCCCGTGCCGTTCCGCCCGGCGCGCCGGTGCCGCAGGGCGGGCTCCAGGGCCGCGGCGAGGTCGGCGGCCCGCCCTGTCGGCCCGGGCCCGTGGTCGGTCACCGGCGGCACCACCCGCTCCATGAGCAGCCCGCCCAGCAACTCCGCCTCCCGGGCGCCGGGGCCGTGCCGTACGGGCGGGCCGTCGCCGGGCGCGTCGGCTGTCCCGGACTCCAGCAGGAGGCGCCCGAGTTCGTGCAGCACGATGTGTGTCTGGTGCCAGGGCGTGGTCCGCAGTTCGCAGAAGATCCAGTAACCGTCGGCGGTACGGGCCGTCAGGCCGGACGTGGTGCCGCCCAGTGTCATCGGCACGATCCGTACGGGCTCCCCCAGGCGCGCCGCGACGGCGTCGCACACGTCCGCCAGGACCGCAGGGGCGGGCAGGTCGAGCTCCGCCATCAGCCGTCGGCACCGGTACCGTGCGCGCCGGGCCCGCGCGCCCGCGCGCAGACGGCCCCACCGTTTCGTACGCACGCTCCGCGCCCCGTTCCCGGTCCGCGCGCCCCCCATCAGCATCCGCCCCCCGGCTGCGTTCCCCCGGATTCCGGCCGCCCCGCGCCCCGCACGCAGTTGCCACCGCCGAAACCGCAGCCCGCATCCTGTCACGCACGCGATATCGCGCACCAGTGCACTTACGGTCAGTGAAAAGCGCGGAAACCGCGGCCCATGACCAAGGATTCCCAGCCGTGGCCCGCGCGAACGGCCGGGGGCCGGACGACTGTCGTCCGTCGTCCTCCCGGTTGGCCGGGCCACCGGCCTTGGGTCGGCACATGGCGCGCGGACATCGTTCAACTCCGTCCACGGGGAGTCCGCGACGCGCGGCGCGAAGAGGTCCTCCTGTGGGTACGGCACGGGACTACGCGTGGTATGTGCGCCTGCAGGAGGAATTTCCGACGCGAAGCTCCTTATCAGGAATGGGAGTTGGCCGTCGGCCTTTCCCGACGCTGTGAACCGACCGTAAGCAACGGCATGATGCCGCAGGTGGACGCGATGAATGACCTTCCGGACCGGCCCCGTACCCGCTGGGGAGTATTCGCCCGCCCCGACTTCCGCCGGCTCTGGCTGGGCGAGACCGTGAGCGGACTGGGCAACGGCATCACCGTGGTGGCCCTGCCCCTGATCGCGGTCGTGGTGCTGGACGCCGACTCCACCGCCGTCGGCCTGATCGCCGCGGCGGTGTGGCTGCCCTGGCTGCTGGTGGGGCTGCCGGTGGGCGCGTGGGTGGACCGGATGCGCAAACGGCCGCTGATGATCGCGTGCGACCTGGTGTCCGCCGTGGCACTGATGAGCATTCCGCTGACGGCGTGGGCCGGCGCCCTCACCCTCCAGCAGTTGGTCCTCGTCGCGCTGGTCTGCGGCACCGCGACGGTGTGCTTCAACACCGCCTACCACTCCTACATCCGGATCGTGCTGGACGGCCGCGACCTCCTGGAGGGCAACGCCAAGCTGCAGGGCAGCAAGGCCGCCACCCAGGTCGCCGGGCCAGGCGCGGCGGGGCTGCTCGCCCAGGCGGTCGGCACGGTCAGCGGGCTGGTGGCCGACGCGGTGACATTCCTGGTCTCCGCGTTCTGCCTGCAACGGATCGACGTGGCCGAGCCGGCGCCAACCCACGACGAGGAGCGCGTCCCGCTGCGGCAGCAGATCGCCGAAGGGCTGCGCTTCCTCGGCCGCGACCGGTACCTGCGGTGGATGGTCACCTGGGGTGCCGTGCTGAACATGGCGCTGATGGGCTCCCAGGCGGCTCAGGTCGTGTTCCTCGTCCGTACCCTCGGCCTGAATTCGGCCATGGTCGGGCTCCTGCTCACCGGCAGCAGCGTCGGCGGCATCGTCGGGGCGCTGCTGACCACCCGGATCACGCGGCGGATCGGCACCGGACGCGGACTGCTGCTGCTCCAGGTGATGACCGCACCGTTCGCACTGCTCATGCCGTTGACGTCCGCCGGGCGGGGCTGCTGCTCTTCGTGGGCGGATCGTTCGCCCTCGGGGTCGGCGTCGCCGTCGCCAACGTCGTGGTCGGCAGCTTCCGGCAGACCTACTGCCCGCCGCGCATGCTCGGCCGGGTCGTGGCGACGTCCATGATGCTCAACCACAGCACCATTCCGCTCGGTTCCCTGCTCGGCGGCGTGCTGGGCGACGCGGTCGGCCCCCGGCCGACCCTGTGGATCATGGCGGGCGTGACCGCGCCCTGCTGGCTCGTCCTCGCCCTGAGCCCGATGCGCCACGTCCGCGACCTCCCCCTGAGCTACGAGTCGGAACAGGTCCACCAGCAACTGAAGGGAGAAAGGAGCGCCACCTGACCGGGACGAACCCCTGCGTGTCGCCATGCCCGGTGAAGGAGTGGAGGCCGGTCCGAAGGCCGGACAGCGGCGGATGTCCAGCTTGGACGGACGGCAGAGGCGGCGCGCACCGAAACACCGCCCAGCCCGGCAACCCGGCAGCCCGCCCGGCAGCTCAGCGACCCGGCGACCCCCACATTGGGGCAAAAGAGCACGGAAAACAGCCCCCGGTCTGAGATTTCCCTCAGACCGGGAGCTGTTTCACCCGTCGGGACGACAGGATTTGAACCTGCGACCCCTTGACCCCCAGTCAAGTGCGCTACCAAGCTGCGCCACGTCCCGATACCCGTCCGGCCCGGTGTTTCTCCCGGCTGGCCGTGCAAGAGAACAATACCGCATGTCAGGGGTGTCCGCCGCCAGGTTCGGGCACGGCGGGCCCGCCGGCCCGACTGTCGCGGTGCCGGGGGCGCATGAGTACGCGTACTCATGCGCCCCCGGCACCGTGGCGGGACGCTACGCGCATGACCACTCCATCGATACAGCGGCCGACGACCACCGCCTTCTTCGTGCAGTCCGCGATCTCGTTCGGGCTCTCCCTGGTCGCCCTGATGGTCGGGATCGTCAAGCTGCCCGTGGGCGCCTGGGAGCGCGGCTTTCTCGGGCTCGGTCTGATCTTCGTGGTCTCGTCGGCGTTCACGCTGGCCAAGTGCGTACGGGACCGGCAGGAGGTCGAGGAGGTCACCAACCGGGTGGACAAGGCGAGGATCGACAAGCTCCTGATCGAACAGGACGTCTTCAAGCCGGGTCAGGTCTGACGCCCGGCGTCTCGACACCGACGGTTTCGGGGCGGTCGCCCAGCAGGTAGCGGGCGCCCGCCCCGCTCACGGCCGCCGCGTCGCCCGGGTTGTACAGGCCGCACTTGCGCAGGCTCAGGCAGCCACAGCCGATGCAGCTCGACAACTGGCCGCGCAGCTTCTGGAGTTCGGCGATCTGCTGGTCGATGCGGCGGGTCCAGGTGCGGGCCACCTTGTTCCACTCGGTGGCGTTGGGCGCGCGGTCGCGCGGCAGCCTGGCCAGCGCCGCGCTGGTCTCCTCCAGGGACAGCCCGACCGCCTGGGCCGCCCGGATGAAGGCGATACGGCGCAGGGTGGCGCGGGTGAAGCGGCGCTGTCCGCCGCCGGTGCGTTCGGAGTGGATCAGGCCCAGCTCCTCGTAGTAGCGCAGCGCGGAGGCGGCCAGTCCGCTGCGCCCGGCGAGCTCGCCGATCGGGAGCCGGTCGTGGGGTGAGGTCATGCCCGTCAGATTAGCGCTTGACTTCAAGTGGACTTTAAGTTGCAGGCTCTCTTCCATGACGCACACGACCCTGGACGGGACCGCCGCGCACGCCACCGGCTTCGGCGAACTCCCGCACCTGATGAGCCTGATGACCGGCGACGAGAAGCACGGCCCGGCCGCCACCTCCACCCTCGACGCCCTGTGGGTGCTCTACGACCGGGTGCTGCGGGTTTCCCCCGCCACCGCCCAGGACCCGGCCCGGGACCGCTTCCTCCTCTCCAAGGGCCACGGGCCGATGGCCTACTACGCGGTGCTCGCCGCCAAGGGCTTCTTCCCCACCGCGTGGCTGCCGGGCTTCGGCTCGTACGACTCGCCGCTCGGCCACCACCCGGACCGGGTGCTGGTGCCGGGCGTGGAGATCGGCAGCGGTTCGCTGGGGCACGGGCTGCCGCTGGCCGTGGGCACGGCGCTGGGGCTGCGGGCCCGGGGCCTCACCGATCCGGCGGTGTGGGTCCTGATCGGCGACGCCGAGCTGGACGAGGGCAGCAACCACGAGGCCATCGCGTACGCGGGCGCCGCCGGCCTGTCCCGGCTGCACACGCTGGTCGTCGACAACACCTCGGCGAGCCACGGCTGGCGCGGCGGGATCGCCTCGCGGTTCGAGGCCGCCGGCTGGTCGGCGGTGACCGTGGACGGGCGCGACCACGAGGCCCTGTACGCGGCGTTCACCGCGCCCCACCCGGACCGGCCGCACGCGGTCGTGGCCCGGGTGGAGGCCAAGGAGTACTCGGGCGAGCCGAAGCCGAAGGCCGCGGCGGCCTGAGGCGTACCGCCCGGCCCGTACGTACGGCCATAACCGTAGCCGTAGCCACAACCGCGGCCCCCCGTATCCGCACGACCCGCACCGCACCGCACCGACTTCAAGAAGGATCACTCCGATGGACACCATGCGCGAACGTTTCGCCTCGGTCACCACCCAGTTGCTGGACGAGGACCCTCGGCTGGCGGTCGTCCTCGCCGACATCGGCGTCGACGGCTTCCGGACCGCCCAGGAACGCCACCCCGGGAGGGTGGTGAACGTCGGCATCAGAGAGCAGCTCCTCGTCGGGGTCGGCGGCGGTCTCGCCCTGGCCGGGCTGCGGCCCGTCGTGCACACCTTCGCCAGCTTCCTGGTGGAGCGCCCCTTCGAACAGGTGAAGCTGGACTTCGGGCACCAGGACGTGGGCGGGGTGCTGGTCAGCGCCGGGGGTTCGTACGACTGGCCGGCCGGCGGTTTCACCCACATGGCGCCGGGCGACGTCGCCCTGCTCGACAGCCTGGACGGCTGGACCGTGCACGTCCCCGGCCACCCGGACGAGGCCGACACGCTGCTGCGGCGGGCCGCCGCGGCCGGTGACGACAAGGTCTACGTACGGCTGTCCGTGCAGACCAACGTGACGCCGCGGCCGGTCGACGGGGCGCGCTTCCTGACGGTGCGCGAAGGGACCGGCGGCGTCGTGCTGGCGGTCGGGCCGATGCTGGACAACGTCCTGGCGGCGACCGAGGGCCTGGACGTGACCGTGCTGTACGCGACGACCGTCCGGCCCTTCGACGACGCGGCGCTGCGGGCCGCGGTGGCCGGGACGACGGCGGCGGACGTGGTACTCGTCGAGCCGTACCACGAGGGCACCTCGACCCGGCACGCGAACGACGCGCTGGAGCACGTGCCGCACCGCGTCCTCGGCCTCGGCGTCGGCCGCCGGGAACTGCGCCGCTACGGACAGCTCGACGAGCACCTGGCGGGCCAGGGCCTGGACGCGCGGTCGCTGCGCGAGCGGATCACCGGCTTCCTCGCCCGGTGACGCCGGACGGCCGGCGGCCCGCGCCGGCCACGGATCTCCGTCCCCCGCCTCATCGGTCCCCCCGCGACTCGCCAAGGCGCGCGCCGCGGGGTGTTGACCTCTGACCGTCGGTGCGTGACACGATCGGTCGGCTCACCCCAGGCCACGCTCGCCCCAGGCCGCCGACCACGTAACCCCCCATGGCTGGAGGACCGTTGGACACCACGGACAGATCCGAGGACGCTTCCCGGGCCGCGCGCCTTCCGCGGCCTTTCTCCCGGCGCACCTTCCTGCAAGGCACGGCCTCCGCCGCGGCGGTCACCGGCCTGGCCGGGCTGCCGGGACAGCTCGCCCCCACCGCCCACGCCGCCGAGGCCGCCCGTCTGCCGCCCCTCTCGTTCACCGCCGCCACGAACGGCGCCGCCACCCTCTCCCCCGCCGGTGACCGGCTGGTCGCCGAGGTCCAGAACGTCCTGTGGTCCGTGCCGCGCGAGGGCGGCGAGGCGCGCGCGCTCACCCCGCCGGACCTGGAGCCCACCCGGCCGGTCTTCTCCCCCGACGGCAGCCGCCTCGCCGTCTGCGCCTACCGCGGCGGCGGATTCCACCTCTGGACGCTGCGCCCCGACGGCTCGGACCTGCGGCAGCTCACCGACGGGCCGTGGGACGACCGCGGGCCCGCCTGGTCGCCGGACGGCACCCGGATCGCCTTCGCCTCCGAGCGGGACGGTGATCCGGTGGCGGGCAGCCCGTACCGGATCTGGGTCCTGGACGTACGGACGCGGAAACTGACCCGGGTGACCGGGCTGACCGGGCAGCAGGGACCCCATCAGGGCGGCGCGTGGGAGGACTTCGACCCCACCTGGTCGCCGGACGGCGAACGGCTGTGGTTCGTGCGCGGCGCGGTGTCCGGCACCGCCCTGGACAGCCGGACCGTCGCGTCCGTACGGGCCGACGGCAGCGGTCCCGTCGTCACCGAGCACACGGCCGCGGCCGGTACCCAGGCCATGGTCCCGGCCCTGTCGCCCGCCGCGAAGGGCGGCGCGCCCCGGCTCGCCTATCTGCGCACCACCGAGCGCCCCGGCGCCACCTGCCTCCTCGTCGTGGACGGCGCGGAGGTGCCGGTGGACGGTGACGTGGAGCCCGTACCGCCGCGCTGGATCTCGTGCGAGGAGCTGCTGCTCACCGTGGGCGGGCAGTTCACGGTGCTGCGGCCCGCCGCGCCGGACGACGCGGACACCATTCCCTTCACCGCCGGGATGCCGGTCCGGCGGCCGCGTTACGAGGTCAAGGACTACGGTTTCGAGCGCACCGGCGTCCGGCCGGTGCGCGGCGTCCATCTGCCCGCGCTCTCCCCCGACGGGCGCCAGGTGGCCTTCGCCGCCCTCGACTCGCTGTGGCTGGTGTCCGCTTCGGGCGGCCGGCCGCGGCGGCTCGTCCGGGCGGGCGCCACCCGGTACGTCCTCGGGCCGAGCTGGGCCCGCGACGGCCGCTCCCTGGTGTACGCGGACGACCGCGACGGGCTGTTCGCGGTCCGCCGGCACGATCTGGCGACCGGCGAGGAGACGGTGCTGGCCGGCGGAGGGCGGGTGCAGCCCGCGCTGTCCCCGGACGGCGGGCGGCTCGCCGCGATCGACATGTCCGGAAATATCGTCGTACGGAATCTGGCCGACGGCAAGGAGACACCGACCGCCCCGCTGGGTGGCGGCGGAGTGCCCGGCCGCCCCAGTTGGTCCCCGGACGGCCGCTACGTGGCCTTCTGCGACCGCAACCGCCTCAACCGGCGCTTCCGCGAGGGCTACAACCTCATCCGGATCATCGACACCCGGACCGGCGAGGTCCGGCTGCACGTCCCGGACCCGGGACACACCGTACGGTCGATCGCCGACCGCTACGACTCGGGCCCCGTCTGGTCCCCGGACGGCCGGTGGATGGCGCTGATCGCCGAATCCGCGCTGTGGGTCCTGCCCGTACGCCCGGACGGCACCCCCGACGGCGCGCCCCGCCGGCTGACCGACGAGAGCGCCGACCACCCGTCCTGGTCCGGCGACTCCCGCACCCTGCTGTACCTGTCGGCCGGCCGGCTGCGGCTGACCGGCCTCGACGGCGGCCCCGCGCGGACCGTCCGGGTGGACCTGGACCACCGCGGTTCGCGCGCCCGGGACACGGTCGTGCACGCGGGCCGGTTCTGGGACGGCACCGGCGAAGAGGTACGCGAGGACGTCGACGTGGTGGTGCGGGACGGCCGGATCACCGGCGTCGAGCCGCACGGCCGGGCCGCCGGCCGCCGCGCCGCCCGCCGCGTCGACGCCTCGGCGCGCACCGTGATCCCCGGCCTGTGGGACTCGCACACCCACCCCTGGCAGACCACGTACGGCGGCCGCCAGACCGCCCTCCAGCTCGCCTACGGCATCACCACCGCCGTCTCCTTCGGCGGCTTCTCCTACGAACAGGCCCGCGTCCGGGAGTCCGCCGCCGCCGGCACGCTCGCCGGGCCGCGGCTGCTGGCCTGCGGCGAGCTGCTGGACGGCAGCCGCGTCGCCTACAGCATGGGCCGCGCCCACGCCACGCGGGAGGGCCTGCGCCGGTCGCTGGAGCGGGGCGCCGCGCTCGACTGGGACTTCGTCAAGACGTACGTACGCGCCCCCGGCTGGATCATGGAGGAGGCCGCGCGCTTCGCGCACCAGCGGCTGGGCGTACGGTCCGGCAGCCACCTGCTGTCGCCCGGCGTGCAGCTCGGCCAGGACCTGACGACCCATCTCCAGGCCACCCAGCGCCTGGAGTTCGGGCACGCCGTCACCGCCACCGGCCATGCCTACCAGGACGTGGAGGAGATCTACACCGGTACGGACTTCCACCTCATCGCCACCCCTTTCACCGCCTCCGTACTGCTGGGTGAGGACCCCGGTCTCGCCGACGACGCGCGGGTGACGACCCTCATGCCGCCGTGGGACGCCGCGCTGGTGCGGGAGAACGCGGGCCAGCGGCCCACCCCGAAACAACTCGGCGACCTCCGGACCGAGATCGGCGTCTACCGGCGGGTGCTGCGCGGCGGCGGCCTCGTCGCCCTGGGCACCGACCAGCCGCTGACACCGGTCGGCCTGCATCTGCACCTGGCGCTGCGTGCCCTGCACCGCTACGGGCTCACCCCGGCGCAGGCCCTGCGCACCGCCACCGCCCTGCCCGCCCGCGTCTTCGGCGCCGACCGGGACCTCGGCACGCTGGAGGAGGGCAAGCTGGCCGACCTGGTGATCGTGGACGGCGACCCGTTCACCGACTTCGGCACGCTGGTCCGCACGGCGGCGGTGCTGCGGGGCGGGCGGCTGTACGAGCAGGAGGACCTGGTGGCGTCCTTCCCCGCGCCGGACAGCCGCGCGCTCAGGGCGGCCGGGGCGGGCGCGGTGGACTGGCTGGAGGTCGGGCGGCAGCACCGGCGCGACTCCTGCTGCGGGGCCGCCGACTGAGGCCGGCCCGCCGCCCTCCCGCGCGTCCTCACCCCTCCTTGGTCTGGCCGCGCTCGAAGTAGTCCACCAGTTCCGGGTCCAGGGGCGGCACCTCGTACGGGGTGCCGCCGTCGCGGAGCGAGGCGGTGGCCCGGTCGCCGGCCGCCACCGCCATCCGGGCGGCGACGGGTGAGGTGTCGGTCGGCCCGCCGTGCCGGACGAACCGCAGGAACTCGTCCACCAGCAGCGGGTCGGCGCCGCCGTGCCCGGCTCCGTCGTCCGCCTCCGCGGCCGGCAGTTCGTACACGGCGTCGGCGTCGGCGCGGTAGCCGGACTGGCGGGAGTTCCACACCCGTACCGAACCGCCCGGCCCGTCACCGAAGTTCTCCAGGCGGCCCGCGTCACCGATCACGGTGTAGTTCCGCCAGTAGTCAGGGCTGAAATGACACTGCTGGTAGGCGGCCAGCACCCCGTTGTCCAGACGCATGTTGACCAGCGAGACGTCCTCGACGTCGATCCGCGGGTTCAGGCCGCGCTGGCTGCCGGGCGGCCAGTGCGCGTCGTGTGCCAGCCAGTCCGCCGGCCGGGGCTCCCCCGGCGCCCGCCGCATGCCGGGATCGCCGTAGACCGTCAGGTCGCCCAGCGCCTGCACCTGCCGCGTGTAGCCGTTCGCGAGCCAGTGCAGCGCGTCCAGGTCGTGCGCGCCCTTCTGGAGCAGCAGCCCGTTGGTGTGCCGCCGCTCGGCGTGCCAGTCCTTGAAGTAGTAGTCGCCGCCGTGTCCGACGAAGTGCCGTACCCATACGGTCCGGACGCGGCCGATGTCGCCGCGCGTGATCAGTTCGCGCATCAGGCGGATGACGGGCATGTGACGCATGTTGTGGCCGACGTACAGGCGCGTACCGGTCTCGTGGGCGGTGCGCAGGATCGCGTCGCAGTCCTCGATGGAGATGGCGAGGGGCTTCTCCACGAAGACGGGGCGGCCGGCGTGCAGCGCCTGGCACGCCAGCTCCGCGTGGGTGTGGTCGGGGGTGAGGAGCAGGAGCGCGTCGAGGCCGGGGTGGTGCAGCAGCGCCCGGTGGTCGGCGAAGGTCTCGGCGCCGGGGAAGCGCCGGCCGGCATACGCCAGCGCGTCCGGGTCGGGGTCGGCCACGGCGGTGACCCGGGCGCCGTATCCCGGCCGGTGGGCGGTGCGCGCGAGATCACCGCGCAGCCCGAAGCCGATGACGCCCAGGCGCAGATCGTCGGTCATGAGGTGCCTCCAGAGGCTGCCGGACTCCATGGTCGGCGGGGTGCGGGGCCAAGGAACGAGGGGCGGCGGGGGCCGGGGGCCAACGGTCTCGCGCCTCCCTTCGCCACCCCACGAGAACACCGCCGGACGTGCTGCACGCACCGTAGACCACGGGGGTGGTGAACGGGTTCCGCGCGCTCCCATTGCTCGCATAAATGCATGGTGTTGATGTTTTATGCGCCGTGCAGCAGGTATGCCAACGGGTATTGCACGAGGTGACCACCCCATGACGGTCCGGAACGGCAGGGTCGGGGACCAGGGCGGCCGACGGCGCACTTTCCGGGCGCGCCGCCCGGCAGGCAGGCGGAGAGAGCACAGCGCGGGGGCGTACGACGGAGGAGGCTCGTCTTGCATCGCTACTTCACCGACCAGCGGCACGAAACGCTCCGACACCGGGTCAGGGACTTCGCCGAGAGCGAGGTCCGGCCCCGGATAGCCGAGATGGAGGCGTCCCGTACCGTCTGCCACGATCTGTCGCGCCGGATCGCCCGCCAGGGGTGGATCGGCGCGACCGTCCCCCGGGCCTACGGCGGCATGGGCGCCGGACACCTGGCCAAAACCCTGATCATCGAAGAACTGTCCCGGGTGAGCGGCGCCATGGGCGCCATGGTGCAGGCGTCCCAGCTCGGCGCCGCGAAGATCATCCACTTCGGCAGCGAGGAGCAGAAGAAGACCTGGCTGCCGGCGGTCGCCACGGGCGAATGCCTGCCGACCATCGCCGTCACCGAGCCGCAGTCGGGCGGCCATGTGCTCGGCATGACCAGCCGGGCGGTCCGCGACGGCGACGACTACGTCCTCGACGGCCGCAAGATCTACGTCGGCAACAGCCACGTCGGCGACCTGCACGGCGTCGTCGTACGGACCGGTGAGGGCTCCAAGGGCCTGTCGGCGTTCCTGGTGGAGGCGGACCGGCCGGGCCTGCGGGTCGGCGCGCAGCGGCAGGCCATGGGGCTGCACGGCTTCAGCTTCGGCGAGCTGTTCCTCGACAACTGCCGCGTACCGGCGGCGAATCTGCTCGGCAGCGAGGGCGACGGGCTGGCCGTCGCCTACTCCTCCAGCGTGCTGTACGGGCGGCCGAACCTGACCGCCGTGTCCCTCGGCATCCACCAGGCGGTGCTGGAGGAGACCGCGCGCTTCTGCGCGGAGCGGGAACGCTACGGCAAGCCGCTGGCGCACCTCGCCAACATCAAGATCAAGCTGGGCCGCATCCAGTCCCGGCTGCTGACCGCCCGGCTGGCCGCCTACCACGCCGTCCACCTGCTCGACCAGGGCCTGCCCTGCGACGCGGAGCTGATGAACGCCAAGCTGGTCAACGTGGAGACCGCCCTGGAGTCGGCGCGCGACGCGATGGACATCCACGCCGCCTGCGGGCTGTTCACGGACCGCCCGGTGGAACGTTTCCTGCGCGACGCCCACCACATCTCCGCCCCGGCCGGGACCACCGACGTCCAACTGCTGCGCCTGGGCGAACTCGCCCTCGGCACAGCCAAGGGCGAGTGGTCCAGCCGGCTGGCGAGCCTGGTCCGCCGGGAACCGTCGGACCCCGCGGAGGACGACCGGGCCGCCGGACCCGCGGTCGCCGGACGCCGCATCTCTCTCCGGCGGGAGCGGACGGCGTTGCGGCCGACCGGGTAGGGCCGGGGTGGCGCGGATCTTCTTCCCGGGAGCCGCGCCACCCCGGCCCGGGGTCCGTGCCGCGCGCGCCGGAACCGGCGCCGGACGTGCCAGGGGCCGTACCGTCGCCCGGTGCCCGTGCCGCCGTCAGCCCTCCTGGCCGCGCCCCTCCTCCATGCGGTGGATCTGCTCGACGAGTTCGGCCGCCATCGCCTTGATGGTCTCCAGGCCCTCACGCCCCCACGGGCGGCGCTCCAGGTCCACCACGCAGACCGTGCCGAGCGCCATCCCCGTACGGTCGATGAGCGGTGCGCCCAGGTACGAGCGGATGCCGATCTCGTCCACGACCGGGTTGCCCGCGAAGCGCGGGTAGTCGCACACGTCCTCCAGGACGAGGGCCTTGCGGCGGACGATGACGTGCGGGCAGTAGCCGTGGTCGCGGGCCATCACCCGGCCGGGCTGGGCGCTCGGCGGCGCCGGGCCCAGTTCGACGGGCGCCTGCTCGCCGTCGGGCGTGTAGAGACCGGCGAAGTACTGCCGGTGCTCGTCGATGAAGTTGACCATGGCGTAGGGCGCCCGGGTCGTACGGGCCAGCTTGCGCGCGAACGCGTCGAAGGCGGGCAGCGGCGCGTCGCCGATGCCCAGCTCGCGCAGCCGGGCGACGCGGGCCGGCGCCTCGTGGTCCTCCGGGGTGAGCAGCAGATGACGCGTGGGGTCGTAGGAGGCGTACGACACGCGCGGGACGGGACGGGTCACGGGAGCTCCGGGGTGGCGGCGGGGGCGGGGGTCAGCAGGTGCTGGACGAGCGAGACCAGGACCTGGGTGGACGAGCTGCACTGGCGGGCGTCGCAGAGCACGACCGGGGTGGCGGGGGTGAGGTCTATGGCGGTACGTACCTCGTCCGGCTTGTAGTGGTACGCGCCGTCGAACTCGTTGACCGCGACGACGAACGCGATGCCGCGCCGCTCGAAGAAGTCGACGGCGGCGAAGCACTGGTCCAGGCGGCGGGTGTCGGCGAGGATGACGGCACCGAGGACCCCGTTGGACAGCTCGTCCCACATGAACCAGAAGCGTTCCTGCCCCGGTGTGCCGAAGAGGTAGAGGATGTGCTCGCGGCCGAGGGTGATCCGGCCGAAGTCCATGGCGACGGTGGTGGTGTTCTTGTCCTCGACCCCCGCCAGGTCGTCGGTGCCCACGCTGATCTGGGTGAGCAGCTCCTCCGTGCTGAGCGGTTCGATCTCGCTGACCGCGCCGACGAAGGTCGTCTTGCCGACGCCGAAGCCGCCGGCCACCAGGATCTTCAGCGCCAGCGGGAACGGGTCGGCGGCGGGCGCCGCGGCGGACGGGCCCGCGGCGCCCGGCAGCCGGGCGTCGGCGGACAAGGCGTCAGAGCCGTTTGCGAAGTCCATGCAGCACCGCCTCCAGCAGGGCTCGGTCGGTACGGTTCGGGGGCCGGCCCCGCAGGCGGACACCGGCACCGGCGCGCGGGCGGCCAGCGCCCCGCAGTCGACCAGGTCGGCCAGCAGGACCTTGGTGACCACGGCGGGCAGGCGTATGTGCGCGGCGATCTCGGCGACCGACACGGGCCCGCCGCAGAGCCCCAGTACCTGGGCGTAGTCCGGGCCCTGGCAGGTGACGGGCCGCTTGCCGGTGGCCATCACCATGGTCAGCAGGTCGAAGTGCGCGGTCGGCCGGGTACGGCCGTTGCTGACCGTGTACGGACGGACCAGGCGGCCGGCCTCGTCGTCCAGCCACGGGATCTCCCGGCCCGCTCTGCGGCGGCGCCGTACGCCCATGGTCAGCGCCCACCTGCCGGGGCCTGCTGTCGCACCGGCGTCGCCAGGTAGGGCCGGACGCTCTTGACCAGCATCCCCATCTCGTAGCCGAGGACGGCCACATCGGCCTCCCGGCCGGCCAGCACGGCGAGGCAGGCGCCCGATCCGGCCGTGGAGACGAACAGGAACGTGGACTCCAGCTCGACCACGACCTGGAGCACGTCGTCGCCGTTGCCGAAGCGCACCCCGGCGCTGCGGGCCAGTGAGTACAGGCCGGAGGAGAGGGCGGCCAGGTGGTCGGCGCTGTCCGGGTCGAAGCCGTGGGCCGCCTTGACCAGGCCGTCGGAGGACAGCAGAAGGGCGCTGGTCGCGTGCGGTACGCGGTTCACGAGTCCGGTCAGCAGCCAGGAAAGGTCGGTGTGCCGGCTTCCCTGCAGGTGCGCATGTGCCTGCGCGTGCACGTCACTCACCATGGTCGCGGTCGTCTCCTCGGCGGGGTTCGGGCCTGTCGTGGCCGGCGTCGGCGCCGGCCCGGTAACTGTCGTAACCGTCGTGGTCGGCGGGGCTGCCGTAACTCTCGTCGGCGAGGCTGACGCCGCGCTTGAACGCGGCCATCAGGCCGGGGTCGTGCTCGGGTTCGGGCCGGCCGTCGCGGCGGCCCGCCGACGGCAGGATCGGCTCGCCGCGCAGTTGCGGCACCAGGTGCTCCTGCTTGCGGCGGCGCGGCAGGCGGGGCCGGGTGCCGTCGTCCGCCGCGGTGGGCGGGGCGGGCGGCAGGAGGACCGGGCCGGGGCCGGCGGCGCCGGGCGGGCCGTCGCCCTCGTGGGGGGCGGGGGCCCGGTGGGCACCGGCGGGTGGCGGGCCGTCGGCCGGTGCGGCGGGGGCGTGCGGTGTCTCGGGGGCGCTCGGCCACGCCCCTTCGCCGTACGCGACGTCCGGGTACGCGCCGGCCGCTGCCCCGGTGGCCGGCGCTCCGTGCGCGGCGTGTACGAGCCTGCGGCGCGGCTCGCGCGGCGAGGCGGGCGCGGCCGGTGCGGAGTCGTCGTACGGGCTCCCGTACCCGGCGTCGGCGAGGGCGGGCGGCTCGGACACCGTCAGGGTGATCTCTCCGGAGTCCACGTACTGGCCCTCCTGCGGCTGCTGGGACTCCGGCCCCAGCAGACCCTTCGGCACGACGAGGACGGCCTGCACGCCGCCGTAGATGTTGCTCTGCAGCCGGACCACGATGCCGTGCCGCCGGGCGAGCGAGGACACCACGAAGAGCCCGATGCGCCCGTCGCTCAGCAGCTCGGCCACGTCGACGTGGTCGGGGTCGGCGAGCAGTCCGTTCATCCGGGTCTGCTCGTCCGTCGACAGGCCCAGGCCCCGGTCCTCCACCTCGACGGCGAGGCCCGCCGTGACCAACTGGGCGCGGAGCAGGACGTGGGTGTGCGGGGCGGAGTAGACGGTGGCGTTCTCGACGAGTTCGGCGAGCAGGTGGATGACGTCGGCGACGGCGTGGCCGCGCAGGGTGCCCTCGATGGGCGGCACCAGCTTGATGCGCGGGTACTGCTCGACCTCGGCGATGGAGGAGCGCAGCACCTCTGTCAGGGTGACCGGGCGGCTCCACTGGCGGCGGGAGATGGCGCCGCCGAGGACGGCGAGGTTCTCGGCGTGCCGGCGGATGCGGGTGGCCAGGTGGTCGACGTGGAAGATCCCCTTGAGC
Organism: Streptomyces chrestomyceticus JCM 4735; assembly: GCF_003865135.1. Lineage (NCBI taxonomy): Bacteria > Bacillati > Actinomycetota > Actinomycetes > Kitasatosporales > Streptomycetaceae > Streptomyces > Streptomyces chrestomyceticus. The sequence continues at coordinate 1,371,909 of NZ_BHZC01000001.1, forward strand.
AGGTCGGGGTCCTCGACCTGGTTCTCCAGCTCGTCCAGCAGCTCGATCTCGCGGTGCACCAGGGACTGCAGGCGCCGGGCGAGGTTGACGAACACCTCGACCTTCTGCTCGTTGCCGCTGGCGTGGCTGCGGGCGACGGCCACCGCGTCCACGACGGCCGTCTCGGCCGCCCGGCCCACCGCGGCCACCTCGTGGGCGAGCAGGTCGAGGCTCCCCCCGGGGGACGGCGTGGCCGGTTCGCTCTCCCGGGGCTGGAGCCATTCCCCCTGGCGGACCCGGTCCAGCAGGTCGTCGAGGTCGTGCCGGCTGCGGGCGCACACCTCGCGCAGCCGGGAGTGGCGGGCGACGGCGGCGCGCGCCTCGTTGTTGGCCGCGGTGCCGGCGGCCGTCACGATGACGCAGACCAGGACGCAGGCGCCGAGGAGTACGGCCCACTCGCGGCCGTTCAGCCCGGTGCCGCCGACCCGTACGACGAACGCGGTGGCGGCCGAGCAGACGGCGGCGACGAGGAGGCAGGGCACGGCGGCGAGCCGTACCAGGCGGGTCCGTATGGCCGCGTCGGCGGCCGTCTCCGGGAACGCGGCCCGGCCGTGCCGCCCGCCCTCCCGCTCCCGGCGCCGGGCGGCCGCCGGCGCGGGGTCCGCCTCCTGGGGGCCGTAAGAACCCAGGGACCCCGAGGATTCAGGAGCCTCCTGGGTGGCGGGGGTCCCCTGGGGGAATGCGGCAGGCATCGGCGCCCTCCGGATCGGCCGTCGGCAGTCCACGGAGCACGCACGCTAGTTGTTGCGGGGGCGGGGTACCGACACACTTCGGCGTTTCGCCACCCCGCGCCACCTCCCCCGAGGGGGACGCTCGTATGCCAGTGCGCTTCTTTCCGAACTGCCGTTCCCGCGAACGCAGTTGAGGGACGCCGACGGCGCTCGGAAGGGCGGCGGGCACGACCGCCGATACCGTCCGCTTCGCCTTCGGGAAGAGAGTGCCCAGCTTCGCGGGCGTGGATGCGGTCCGGCGCGACAACCACACCACCGAAAAGCGGAAGATCTACCTCCGGCGATGTCCTCCGCCGGGATTCCGCGGACAGGCCCGGCGTACGGCTTGACCTTCACGCCGACGTCAAGGTCGAGGATGACGCCATGGAAACCCCAGACCATCCCGCCCCGGACATCCCTGCCCCGGACATCACCGCCCGGGGACGCGACCGCGTGAACACCGTCAACCAGCGCGTCATCGAGGAGTTCCGCGCCCGTCAGGGCCGTGTGGGCGGCGTGTTCGAAGGGCAGCCGCTGCTCCTGTTGACGACGACCGGGGCACGGTCCGGTCTGCCGCGCACCAACCCGGCCGTCTACCTGCCGGACGGCGAGGACCGGCTGGCCGTCTTCGCCTCCAACGGCGGCGCGCCCGCCGCGCCCGCCTGGTACCACAATCTGGCCGCCCGCCCGGAGGCGACGGTCGAGGTCGGTGACCGTACCTACCGGGTACGGGCCCGGGAAGCCACCGGCGCGGAGCGGGAGCGGCTGTGGGACCGGCAGGTGGCGGCCGATCCGCAGTTCGCGGCCTTCCAGGAGCGGGCCGGGCGGCGCATTCCGGTGCTGGTGCTCACCCGGTGGGACGGCCGCCCGTGACGGTGCCGTCCACGGCAGGGATTACGCTTCCTCCCGCACGCACCTGCCAGGAGGAAGACGTCATGCGCATCGGGGAGCTGGCCCGTGCCACCGGCACGACGACCCGAGCCCTGCGCTACTACGAGGAGCAGGGCCTGCTCCGTCCCGAACGGTCCGCGAACGGCTACCGCAGCTACGGGGACGAGGCGGTGCGCTCCGTGGCGAACATCCGGCTGCTCCTGGCCTGCGGCCTCACCACCGACGATCTGCGCCGCGTCGACGGCTGTCTGCGCGACGAGCTGATCGACGCGCATGCCTGCGCCGATCCCACGGCCAAGGCCGAGCTGTTCGAACGGCGCCTGGCCTTGCTCCAAGAACGCATCGACGACCTCGTGGCCGTACGCGACCAGCTCCTCGGCCGGCTCGCCGGTCTCCGCCGACAGCCCGCCCCGGCCGGTACGACCGGTACGGCCGGCGTGACCGGTGCGGCGGCCGGGCGGGCGGGCTGTCCTGAGCGGTCCTACGAGGCGGACGGGGCCGTACGCATCGCGTCCACCCGCTCGACGGTGAAGCGCTCCCAGCCGCCGGCGCGGTCGGAACGGGCGCGCAGCAGGCCGTAGTCGCCGTCGGTGGCGTTGACCTCGGTGCTGACGAACTTGTCGTTCGCCTTCGACTTCAGCGCGAAGGTGCCGTCGGGCTGCGGCACCAGCAGGAACTTCTCCCAGGAGCCGACGGTGGCGCCGCGGGTGCGCAGCATGCCGCTGTGGTCGCCCGCGTCCTTGATCTCGGCGCTGACGAACAGGTCGTTCGCCTCGGACCGCAGGCTCACCGTGCCGTCCGCGGTGTTGTCGGTCAGGGTGAACCGCTGCCAGGACCCGATCTTGTCGGCGCGGGCCCGCAGCTTGCCCTGCTGGTTGCCGGTGTCGTTGATCTCGGCGGTGACGTACTTGCCGTTCGCGACGGACTTCAGCACCAGCCTGCGGACGACGGTCCTGGCCCACTCGTCGATGTCGTCGACGCGGGTCGCGACGGCGCCGGTGCGGGTCTCGGCCTCGTCGGTGCCGAGGCACCCGCCCTGCCAGGACCGGCTGCTGACGGCGACGAGCTGGTACCGGCCGTCCTGCTCGCGGAAGGCGGGGCTGCCGGTGTCGCCCTTGCAGAGGGCGGCGCCGTCCTTGCCGGTGATACCTATCCGGCCGTCTTCGGCCGAGTCCACGGTGAAGGCGCCGCTGTGCAGCCGGTCGGGCACCCACGCGGTCCTGGTACGGCCGTAACCGGTGGCCCGCAGTTCCTCGCCCGCCGTGGGGGCCGAGGTGCCGAGGGCGACCGGGGTGATGCCGGTGACCGGCTTGTCGAGCCTGGCGAGGGCCAGGTCGCGGTCGGCGCGCGGGACGAGTTCGACGATCTCCCGTACCTGGCCCGCCTGGGTGGTCAGGTCGGTGCGGCCGACGGTGGCGGTGGTCCTACGGGTGGGCTTGCCCGCGGGGACCCCGGACGGCTGGGCGGGGTCGTCGGCGAAGCAACTGGCCGCGGTGAGGATCCAGTGGGCGTCGACCAGGGCGCCGGAGCAACTGCGCGCGCCGTCGCCGATGTCGAGCTTCGCGGTGAACGCGTAGGTTTGGTCCGCGACGGGGTCGCCGGCGACGGCCTGGGCCGGGGCGGTGGTGAGCGCGCCGGCGGCGACCACGGCAGCGGTGACGGTGGTCAGCCACGCCGGGCGCGGAATTCTGCGGTGCACGGTTCGTCTCTCGATTCGTTGTCAGGTCATGGTCAGGCTGCGGGCAGGGCGATGGTGCCGTACAGCGTGTGGTGGTCGGAGGGCTCGGCCTGCGGGGAGGTGGAGCAGGACGTGAAGGCGGCGTTCTTCGGGGCGAAGAGGTAGTCGATCTTCATGTCGCGGATGGTCGGCCGGCCGTCGCGCGGCGCGCCGGAATTCCCGAGCTGGGCACACTCCTGGTACTGCGCGTACACGGGCTCCAGCACATCGCGGGACTCCCCCTTGGCGGCGTCCGGCGGCACCACGTTGAAGTCCCCGCCGAACACGGTGCGGTATCCGGGCCGGTCGACGATGCGCAGCAGTTCGCCCGCCTGGGCGCGGCGGAAGCTGCCGTCCGCGTCGTCGTAGGCGGGTCCGCCCGCGCTGAAGTGCGTGGTGCACAGCAGCAGCGCGCGGCTCGGCAGGGCGGCGCACAGGGCGGTCCGCTGCTCCGTCTTGGCGCCCCGGGTGTTGGTGTCCGGGGAGGTCAGGTCGTACCGCTGGAACCAGGAGCTCTCGTCCGGCACGGCGAGCCCGATGCCGTAGGCGCCACGGTCCACGTCTCCGGCGGCGTTGTCACACTGCTTCTGGGCCTTCAGCGCGCCCGCGTTGTAGTGGATGGGCGCGAAGAAGACGTTCCAGCCGCGGCCGGTCGCCTGCTCGAGCTTCTCCTCCACCGGTGCGGCGTGCTTCTCGCAGAACTCCTGCAGGAACACCGCGTCCGGCAGCGGGCCGTCGGCGGAGGGGCGCAGCCGCGACGCGATCTCGGTCGCCAACGTGTCGGCGCCTGTGTGCGAGTTGCCGCACTGGGTGTTGTTATTGCCGCAGACGTTCCAGGTCATGACGTTGAGCTGGGCCGCGCGAGCAGCGGCCGGGGCAGGGACCGGACTGTCCCGGTCCACCCGCTCGAAGGCGAAACGCTCCCAGGCGCCGACCCGGTCGGAACGGGCGCGCAGCAGATCCTGGTCGCCGCCGGTCCCGTTGACCTCGGTGCTGACGTACTTGCCGTTCGCCCGGGACTTCAGCGCAAACGTTCCGTCAGGCTGCGGCACGAGCTGGAACTTCTCCCACGCACCGATCTTCGTCCCGCGGTTGCGCAGCATCCCGCTGTGGCTCCCCGCGTCCTTGACCTCGGCACTGACGAACAGCCCGGTCGCATCGGAGCGCAGACTCACGGTGCCGCCCTTGTCGCCGGTGTGCAGCGTGAACTGCTGCCAGTCCCCGGCCCGGTCACCGTGGGCCCGCACCTTGCCCTGTTGATTCCCGCTGCCGCCGGCCTCGACGGTGACGTACCTGCCGTTCGCCTGCGACTTCAGCGCCCACCGCTGCCCCGCGGACCTTTGGGTGTCCGCGCCCCCGGCAGCCTGCGCCGCCGTCACAGGCAGAGCTGCCACGACGGCGAGCAGCCCGCACAGCGCGGCGAACGACGATATGAGCCGACGCACACGATCTCCTCTTGCTGGTTCGGTCTGCGTCGCATGGAGATTCAGACACAGAAAGGCGGATTCTACGGACACGGGGGCGCTTCCCCGTCAGTGGTGTCGGTGCCGGGCTCGGCGACGGAAGCGCCTGGTGTCCTGTACACACACAAGAGCCGGGCACCTGGCAGGTGCCCGGCTCTGCGGTGCGTGCGTCAGGCGGCAGGCACCAGAGTGCGCTCGCGGGCCAGTGATTGCGTGGTGGTGTCACCGTTCAGGGTGAGGCGGCCGTTGGGCCACGCGACGACGACGTCGTTGCGGGCGGTGTCACCGCCGAAGGCACCGACGGTGGCCAGGGCGCTGGAACGGAAACCCGACTTCGCGGGGCTCAACTGATGCTCGGACTCGAGCTGGTTGGTGCCGACGTTGTCGTAGACGGTGACTTCGCCGTCGGACCAGCGCACGAAGAGGTCCTGGTCACCGGTGGACGGGTTGAAGTCGCCGGCCGCCAGATCACGGGCGTGCGGCCAAGTGCCATTCGGGGCGGCCAGCCGCGACTCGGCGTGGAAACCGTTCGCGTCCACGTTCGTGAAGAAGGTGACGCGGCCGTTCGCCCACCGCACCACCACGTCATCACTGCGCGTATTGCCACCACCGAAACGGCCCGCGGCCATTCCCACCGCCTGCGTCCAGGTGCTGTTCGGCGCCTTGAGCTGGATGGCGTTCTTGAGCTTGTTCGTCTCGTTGACGTCCTTGTAAAGGGTCACCTTGCCATTCGTCCAGCGCACCAGGAGATCACTGGTCCCGTCCCCGGTGAAATCACCCGCGGTCATCACCGCCGCGTTCTTCCACTCCGGGTCCTTGGCCAACTGCACGTCCTTGCCGAAACCGTATGCACCATTACCCGGGTACAGGGAGACCTCCCCGTCCGACCAGCGCACAATCAGGTCACTGACGTTGTTGCGCACCGACGCGGAATGGAAACTGCCGGCGGTCATCGAGCGGGCATGCTGCCAAGTGCCCGCCCCGCCCATCGTGAACTTCCCGTCCAGCGGAAGATCGGCGACAGCCTGCCGGTACAGCCACACCGCATCATCATCGAACTGCGAGGTGTAGGACGTGTGGTCGTACAGCCCGCCGGTCTTGTACCCGCCGATCACACCGACCAGCTTGCCGCGCGTCCCGTCGAAATCCTCGATGAACGGGCCGCCACTCACCCCGGACCGGTAACCGTCACACTGAATCTCCATGAAACGGCCCTGGAAAGCCCGCGTGTCATTCGTGCACGACAACGGCGTCTTCTGCCCACCCGGATAGCCGACGGCGGTGACGCTCTCCCGGGCCAGGTGCGCGGAATCGACGGACGTAAGGGTGTTGCCGGGACCTGCGGCGTCCTCCAGCAGTTGCCCCTGGGCATTGGCGCCCACCCGCAGGAAGGCGAAGTCCACGTCGTCGTCGGCCGGGCTCTGCTGGTAGCGGTGGTCGACCCACACCTTGCCGTCCAGCACGGGGAAGATGCCGTACGGCATCTCGCCGGCCTGGCCCGCCTTGGTCGTCCCGGCGCGGTAGCCCGGGACGAAGGCGGCGTCACGCAGCGACGTGTTGCCCTTGATGCAGTGCGCGGCCGTGACGACCAGGCTCTTGGAGGCGGAGGAGACGGTGCTGGCGGTGCAGAACTGATTGGGGGTCGCGTTGCCGTCCTTGCCGCGCAGCAGGAACACGCCGACGGTGGCGATCCCCTCGGCCACCTGGTGGGTCGGCTCCGCCGACCGCTTGCGCCGCACGCCGGGCGCGGGCTGTCCGGCCTCGCTCTTGGCGCCGGGCTCGGCGGTCTCCACCGGCACGGCACTGCGGATACGTTCCGGCGTCCAGTAGCGTTCGGTTTCCTTTGCCTTTCGCACCTGTTCAGGGGAAGAAGGGTCCGGCGTGCCGCTGGAACCGGTCATCTGCGGCGCGTCCGGCGTCGCCGCGGAAACGGCGGGCGAACGGTCCGTAGGCGGCGGGGTGGCGCCGACGGCGGCCGCGGCGGAAATTCCGGTGCCGGCCAGGGTCAGGGAGGCCACGCCGAGAGTGGTGGCGCGCAGCCAGAATGTGCGTCTCATGAAGTGCTCTTTGCGGAGAAGCGGGCTCGGCCGGCTACCCGGCCGAGCGAATTGCGGATACGGAATGCAGCGTGACTGTCAGGAAATGCGCGGCCCGGTGGCCGGTGACGGTGTGACTGTCAGCGGAATGTCCAGGACGTCTCCGGACCGGGCGGCCGGGGCGTCTTCGGAATGGGTGGTCAGGCGCAGGATGTAGGAGCCTGGGCGCGGTCCGGTGAGCAGGGGCGGCAGGGTGATGCGGCCGTCGGCGTCCGTGGGCGGCAGAAGCAGGGAACGTACCGGTCGGTCGTGCTCGGTCTCGGTCTCGTCCTGGTTCCGGAAGAACGGTCCCTCGAGGGTGGGCACCGGCTTCTCCCCCTTGACGGCGGTCAGCACGGTCACGGCGATGCGCAGCCCGGCGACGGGCCGGCCGTTCCGGGTGACCCGCACGGACGGCAGCTCGGAGAGGAGGCTGTCCGGGCCCGCCTTCAAGGGCAGCGACAGGGGCGGACGCTGCGGGTCCTGGTGGCCCTCATGGTCCTGGTCCCACAGCTCCAGACGGTAGGGGCGGGCCGGACGGTGACCATGAAGTCGACGGCCGGGCCGCGTCCGCCGGGCGCCGTCGCGGTGAGCGTGAAACGGCCCGGGTGATCTGCGGGCTGGAGGGCGGGGGTGGTGGCAATGCCGCCCCGGTCGGCCGTCACCGTCACGGTGTTGGCCTCCCCCGCCAGCCGCACACCGTTGCCACGGAACGTCACCCGGGCGCCGGGCACGGGGTGGCCGTGCGCGTCGAGGGCCCGGACCTGCGGGCGCCTGGCGACGGCATGCCCGACCTCGGCGTCCAGCTCGCGACTGCCCAGGGGCTCCAGCCTGGTCACGGTGCGGTGATCCACGACGGGCTGCGGCTTCTCGACCGGCTTCGGCTTCTCCACGGGCTCAGGAGCAGGCTTGCCCGAAGGACGCTGCGGCATAGGCCGTACCTGCCCCTGCCCCGGAAGGGGACCCGGCCCCGGGCGCACCCCCGAGCTTCTGTCCGCAGGATCAGGCCGGTGCGGCACGGCAGGAGCACCATCCGGCGTCTCCACCACCCCGACACCACGATACGTATCCATCCACTTCCGCACCGCATTCACATACGCGCGGGAATTGTTGTAACTCAAAATGGCCCGGTCCAGATCAGCAGACCGGCGCAGATCCCGCTCCCCCGCACACAGATACCGCGCCGTACCCAACGCCGCATCAAACATATTGTTCGGATCCCTCACCCCGTCACCATTACCGTCCGCCCCCCAACTCCCCCACGTCGACGGAATGAACTGCATCGGCCCCACCGCACGGTCGAACACCGCATCCCCGTCCCACCGCCCCCCATCGGTGTCCCGGATCAACGCGAACTCCACCCCGTCCAGCCGCGGCCCCCGAATCGGCCGCACCGTCGAACCATCCACCCGCAGCCCGTACCCCGACGCATGCACCGACTCCACCCGCCCGATCCCCGCCACCAACTCCCACGGCAGACCACACGACGGCTGACTCCCCCGCAACACCCCCTCCGCCTTCCGATACGCCGCCAACGCCGTAGCAGGGATCCCCGCAGCACCCGGTGACGCCTTGTCAGTGTCTCCCGAGGCGGGCTCCTTCCCTTGCCCGTCCCGCAGAAGGTTGGGCAGATCGAGCGCGGGCTCGCCCCGGTGCCGGGACTGCGCGCTGTCAGGGCCGGCGGCGGCCTGACGGGCGTCGGCACGCGAGGGGCCGGCGGCTTCCAGGGGGCTGAGCGTTGCCGCGGCACTCAGGCTGGCGGCCAGAGCACAGGCACACAGGCTCTGACGTACTCGGCGCGCGACCAGAGTGGGCAGGGTGGGGAAGGGGTTCACGGGCGGGCAGGTCCTTGGCGTGCGGAGAGATCGACAGGCGCGGCGTCGTCGCAGGCGCCTGCTTGCTTCGGGGCAGTAGCGGTGGTGAAGGGCTGGAGGGCACGAGTCGTCCGGTGCGGGCCGGACGACGGCCCGTAAGGCCGGGCGTACGAGCCACAGGTCCGGCCGGCCACCTGATGTGGTGGCCGGCCGGGTTTCTGTGCGGTGCGTGCGTCAGCCGACGAGCTTGATCTCGCCGTGCGTCCCCTGGGCGTCCACGCCCGGGTAGATGCCGAGCGACTGGTCGGCCCAGCGCACGATCACGTCGTTGGGACGCTCGTTGGCCACGAAGGCACCCGCGCCGACCACGGTCGCGCCCGACCACGGCGACTTGGCCGGCCGGAGCTGGATCTCGCCGTGGAAGCCGGCGGTGTCCACGCCCGGGTAGATGGTGGCCTCACCGTCGGACCAGCGCACCAGCAGGTCCGCGGTCTTCTTGCCGGTGAACTCACCCGAGGTGATCTGCGTGGCGTGCGGCCACGTCGAGTTCGCCTTGGTCAGAACCTTCTGCGCCGCCGGCTTCACACCGTTCGAGTCCAGGTCCGGGTGCAGGGTGACGCGGCCGTCGTTCCACACGACCAGCAGGTCGTCGCGCTGCGCGTTGGCGGTGTAGCGGCCCGCGGTGATCTGCGCGGCCTTCGTCCAGTCCGCGCTCTTGGCCAGCATCTTCTCCCCGTGGAAACCGTCCTTGTCCACATGGGTGTACTGCGTCACCTCACCGTCGACCCAGCGCACCACCAGACCGTCCGAGCCGTCGCCGAAGCTCGCACCGGTGATCTGCCGGGCGTAGTCCCAGGTGCTCTTCTTTTTGGGCGTGTTCGGCGCCGCCAGCCGGTATTCGGCGACGAAGGGGTGCTTGGGGTCCTTGTCGTCCCCACCCTGGTACAGGGTCATCTCGGCGTCGGTCCAGCGCACGATCAGGTCCATGTGCCGGGTGCCGCCGGCCGAGCCGCCGGTGAAGTAGCCCGACGCGAAGTGAGTGGCCTTGCCCCACGGAGCGTTGGGGAAGACGCCGCGGTAACGGACCTTGCTGACCCAATTGTTCAGGTCGTCCACCCGGGCGTCCACGGCGCCCGTGCGGGTCTCCGCCGGGTTCGTGCCGAAGCACCCGCCCTGCCAGGAGGCGCTGTTGACAGCGACCAGCTCGACCTGGCCGTCCTTCTCCCGCAGCGCCGGCCCGCCGGTGTCGCCCTTGCACACCGAGGCGTTGTTGCCGGTCAGCCCGAGCGCACCGTCCCGCACGGAATCCACCGTGAACGCGGCGGCGTGCAGCTTGTTCGGCACCCACTCGGTCTTCGTCCGGCCGAAGCCGGCCACCTTCAGCTGCTCACCCTCGACGGGAGCGGTGCTGCCGACGGCCACCGGGGTGACGCCGGTGACCGGCTTCGCGAGCTTGGCCATCACCAGGTCGCGCCCCGGGTACGGCGCAAGCTCGACAACGTCCGCCACCTGTCCGGCCGAGCCCGACACGTCGGTGCTGCCGACCGTGGCGGTCGTCTTGAGCTTGGGCGGCCCGTCGGTGAGCGCGTCGTTCTTGCCCGCCTCGGCCGTGAAGCAGCTGGCGGCGGTCAGCACCCACTGCTTGTCGACCAGCGCCCCCGAGCAGGAACGCTGTCCGTTGCCGATGTCGAGCTTCGCGGTGAACGCATAGGTCGCGTCCGCGGTGGTGCCGCCGCCTACGGCGAGCGCGGGAGAGGCGGCGACGAGTGAGCCGGCTACGACGGACGCAGCCACAAGCCCGGTCATCCACGAGGTGCGCGGAGGCTTGCTGTACATGTTGCTTCTCTATTCCGAATCTGATGTTGCGGGGGTGCGGGAAGACTGAAGAGCCTGTGACGCTGTGGAAGGTGAGCAGCTCCGAGCAGGACGCCGGACGCATTCGCGCCCGTTCCGGTGGATCGGCGCGCGCACCGGGTAGCGTGCCGCGACAGATCAGGCCGGCCGGAGCCGTCCTGATCGGGATTGCATGCGAGGCCGTCGGAGAGGTGGAAAGGGGCCGATGTTTCCGGGCATTCAGGCAGCCAGGTATTGATACCCATGGGTATACCTATGGGAGCCTGTTCGGCCTCGGAGTTTCGGACCCCGGGGAATGGCGGCCATGCCGCGATTCACGGTCCGCCTCATTCGGGATACCGCCGAAGGCAGGCAGAACCAGGGGGAGGCCGACTTTACGTCAGCCTGTTCCGCTCCGCTTGCCATGCCCTTTTGAGGTGCCGTCAGATTGTACCCGCTCGCCGGACCGGTCCGTACGGACCGGGATTCCGTGCGACCAACGCCGACGACACGGGGCGCCGGTCGCCTTCCGCACGTCAGGTGCTGTGTCAGCCCGTGACGCGCAGTTCGAGCAGCGTCGCTTCCTTGGCGCCCGTGGTGATGTCGCCCTCACCCAGTTCCGTGAGGTCGTTCTTCTTCAGCGCGACGGTCTTCGTCTTGCCTTCGGTGGTGAGCGTGGCCTTGGCGGCGCGACCTTCGTTCTCCCAGATGCCGACGAGCTGCGGCACCTCCAGGGTGAGGTACCCGCTCTTTCCGGTGACCTTGAAGCAGTAGCTGACGGGCTTCTTGTCCTTGTTGGCCATGACTTCGAGGTCCGCGGCGCCGTTGCAGTCGGCGAGGATGATGTGCCCGTCGCCCTTGCGGAGCTTGAGGCCCACTTCCTTCAGGATCTTGTCCGCGTTCGGGTAGTCGAAATCCTCCACCGCGGAGGGCGGGGTGTCGGCAGCCGCCTGCTGCACGGCGGGCGCAGTCTGCGGGCTCGCCTGCGCCACGGCGAAGGCGGCCCCGCCCGCGACCGCCGCGGACGCGCCGACAACACCGGCAATCAGAAACTTGCGGAGGCGATGTATCACCAGAGTTCCTTTCACTTACGAGGCGGCAACGCACTGCAGCCGCAGGGAAACCAGCCCAAAGGGGAGCCGTAAACCTAGCACCCTGACGGTTCATCGAGGCACCTGGACCTCGTGGGTAACGAAATCAAAACGAAACTCATCGGGTGCACAACCCGCCACCTCTTCGTTCGTCCGAAGCCGGTGCGGCAACAGAACCGACGCGCGCGTTTAGCCGATGACTTGGCGCCTCAAGGCCGTACCGGCCACCGTGTTTGCTGCGGATATGCTCGCGACGCCGAAAGTCGGCAGCACATAGCAAACCGGAAGGGTTTGTACAGTAGTGAGAGCGAGAGGAAAGCCGCCGCGCAGCATACGTGCCGTGTGCGCAGGCGTACTGCCGCTGGCGTTGGTCGCGGGCGTCATCGGGACGAGCCCGGCCTACGCGGCGGGAGACCAGAACGACGGGAACGCCGGTCAGCCTCAGCTGACCGATCGCGGCCGCGTCGTTCAGTTCTGGAAGAACGGCGGGCCGGGAGTCAAGGCGGCGGCGGAAGCCGCGCTGCTGGGCACCGATGCGGACGTCCGCCAATTCCTGGACAACGACGAGGCACTGGCTCAGCTGGGCGACGAGCGCCTCGCGACGATCCAGATCCATTCGGCAGGCGGCCGCAATCTGCAGGAAGCTGCCAAAGAAGCACTGAAAAAGGCGCAGGCCGGCTCTCCGGAGGCGCTGAGCAGCTTCCTGAAGGACGGCTGGAAGACGCCGCTGGAGGCGGACCAGCGGACTCGTGCCGTCCAGGTCATCAGCGCCGGCGACACGAATGTGCGGGAAGCCGGCAAGGAAGCCCTGAAGGGGTCCGCCGAGGACATCAGCGCGTTCCTGGACACGGACCAGTACTCGGCTCGCGAGGCGGACGAACGCACCCGGCTCATCCAGATCATGAGCGGCGGCGGCAAGGCCACGCGTGAGGCGGCGAAGGTCGCGCTGAGGTCGGGTCCGTCGGACATCCGGGAGTTCCTGGAGGTGGGCCAGTACGTGGCCCGCGCCCGGGACGAGGAGCGGGCCTCCGTCGAGGAGCTGGCCCAGCGGGCCAAGGAGGCCGGGGAACTGGCCAAGCGGAAGACCGAAGCCGCCAAGGAAGCGTCCGACCGTGCGGTGGAGGCTTCGAGGCTGGCCAAGGAGGCCGCGCAGCGGGCTGCCGAAGAGGCCAAGGAGGCCCGCAAGGGCTCCCAGCAGGCCGCCAGTGCGGCCGCGCAGGCCGCCGAACTGGCACGCGGCGCGGCGCGCGCTGCGCAGCAGGCGATCGGCGCCGCGAACGCGGCCAACGCCGCGGCACGGCACGCGGCCAACGCCGCTTCGCAGGCGGCAGCCGCTGCGGCCGGTGCCTCCGACGCCGCCTCCCGGGCCCGCAACGCGGCCGCCGCGGCCGCGTCGGACGCCGGCAAGGCGGCCGACGCCCGCAAGGCGGCCGAGGTGGCCCGGAACGCCGCCAAGAACGCGACGTGGGCGGCCCAGGCCGCCGACGAGGCCGGCAAGGCGTCGGACCGGGCCAGCGAGGCGGCGGGCGCGGCCACCAGCGCCAGCGCGAACGCCAACGCGGCCGCCGACGCGGCGCTGCAGGCCAGTGGTTACGCGGACGCGGCCGGGACGCACTCGGCCGAGGCGCAGGCAGCCGCCGCCCAGGCCAAGCGGCACGCCCGCGAGGCGTCCCGGGCCGCCCAGACGGCCACCAGCCTGGCGAAGCGCTCCGCGGCCGCGGCCTACCAGGCGCGCGACGCGGCCAACAGGGCCGCCGTACACGCCAAGAAGGCGGCGGACGAGGCCGAGAAGGCCGCCGAGCACGCCGGTGAATCGGAGAAGGCCGCGGGCGAGTCCCGGCGGCACGCCACCGAGGCGCAGAAGGCCGCCGACGAAGCGTCCGCCGCGGTGAAGAAGGCGCGTGAGATCTTCGACCTGGCGCGCGAGACCGAGGCCGAGGACCTCAAGACCCGTACCGCGACCGCGATGGACCTGTCCCGCGACCTCAAGACGGAGTACGAGGACGGCAAGGCACGGGCCGAGCGCGCCGCCAAGCAGGCCAAGGAGCTCGACGCCGAGGCCGACCGGCTGGCCGCCAAGGCCGCCGAGCCCGGCGCCGACCCCCGGCAGACGGCGGTCGAGGGCCGCAAGGTGGCGCTGGCCGCGCTGAAGACCCGGGAGGCCTGGAGCCAGGCCGCGGCCGGGGCCGCCCTCGCCGGTTCGGACGAGGACGTACGCAAGTACGTGCTCGTCGACCGGCAGCAGGCCGCCGAGAAGGACGAGCGGACCCAGGTCGAGCGCCTGGCCGAGGAGGGCCTGTCCGCCCCGGTCCGGGAAGCCGCCGAGAAGTCCCTGGCGGGCAACGCGGAGCAGATCCACCAGTTCCTGACCACCGGCCGGCACGAGGCGGCCGCCGCCGCGTACCGCACCAAGGCGGTGCAGCTGTCGAGCACGGGCAGCACCCAGACGCGGGCGGCCGCCAAGGAAGCGATCAAGGCGGGCACCACCCAGGCCCTGGTGGACTTCCTCGACGAGGGCCAGTTCGCCGCCAGGGAGGCCGACGAGCGCACCCGCGCCATCCAGCTGTCCAGCAGCGGCAGCCCGGAGGTCCAGGCCGCGGCGAAGGTCGCCCTGGTGGGACCGCCGCAGGTGATCCGGGCGTTCGTCCAGACCGGCCAGTACAAGGCGGCCCGTCAGGACCGGCTCACTGCCACGCACGTCGCCGGGGTGCAGCAGCTGATCGCCGAGGCGGCCGGGGTAGCGGCCACCGCGCAGCAGAACGCCCATCTCGCCAACGAGCACGCCCTGCGTGCCGAGAAGGCCGCCGACGAGGCACGCAAGGCCGCCAACGCCGCCCAGAAGTCGTCCGCCGAGGCCGACGACTACGCGAAGAAGGCCCAGGAATCCGCCCGGCAGGCCGAAGCGTCCGCCGCCCAGGCCGCCGAGTCCGCCCGGCAGGCCCGCGCCGCCGAGGCCGACGCCAACAACGCGGCCACCCGGGCCGTCCGGTCCGCCACCCAGGCGCAGTCCTGGGCCAACTATGCCCGCGGCTCGGCCGACCAGGCATGGACCGCCGCCGGCGAGGCACGCGCCTCGGCCACCGCGGCGGGCAAGGACGCCCAGGCGGCGAACAAGGCCGCCGACGAGGCCAAGCAGATCGTCGTCGACAAGCAGCGCAAGGAAGCTGCCGAGTGGCGGAAGCTCCAGGAGGCCTGGAAGAAGAAGTTCGCCGAGGCCAATGAGTCGAAGGAGGACGACGACGACGGCTGGCCGGACTGGGCACCGGGCTGGCTCAAGAAGGGCGCCGGCGCGGTCAAGGACGGTGCGGAAACCTTCGCCGACTATGCCACGTCCATTCTCGGCAACGGCGACATCTGGGCGGGAAGTTTCGAGACGCTCCTCGGCCTCGGCGGGATCGGGCTCGGCGCCTCGGGCGACATCGGGGGCGGCTTCCTGTGCGCCACCGGAGTCCTGTGCGTGGCGGGAGCTCCGGCGATCGTCGCGAGCACCGGCGTGATCATCGGCGGCGCGTACGCCACCGCTGACGGCGTCGGCCGTATCGACGAGGGTCTCGGGACGGCGCTCCGCGAGGCCCGGAGCAAGCGGTCCGGCAGCAAGGGCGGCGGCAGCGGGCAGACGCCGAAGGTCATCCATGACAACGTCGAGAAGGTGATGAAGGGCGAGCGGTCGCAACGCCGTAATCCCGACGGGACGCCTGACTTCTACGAAGGCCGCACCAGTGGCCCCAACAAGACGCCGCCCTCTGTTCTGCGGAAGTGGAAAGACGCGAAGATCTACGACATGGGAGACGGCGAGAACAACTACCGAATCCTGGTGAACAAGTACGGGGACATCGGCTGGATCTCGGAGCACAACTACAACCGGGTCACCATTTACGATCCCAAGGGTTAGCCGCCGGGGCGGACGTACGAGGTGCGTTTGTTCTCAGGGCTCTTGAGAGTCACTGACACCGCCTCCCCCAGCTGATGCGGAGGGCCTTGCCGAGTTCCCACTCGGCAAGGCCCTCCGTCGTTCTACTGGAGCTCGACCACCACGCCGTAACGTTCGAGGCGTCGCACGATCTCCTCGAAGTAGGTGAGCCCTTCTTCAGGGTCTTCCACGACACCGGCCAGTGCGCGGCGGGCGGTCTCCGCGTCGTGCCAGACCAGCGTGAAGGGCGGCACCACACCGACCCCGCCACCGAGGCAGTCGTTGAACGACTGCCAGTCCATGCCGTAGTACCCGCCGGGACCGTGGAGCGCCTCGCCCAGGGCGCAGTGCAGCCCGTAGACGTCTGTCACGTGGGTGCCGTCGACGTGGTAGGTGCCGCCCGACGTGTCGGCGCCCCCTCTGGCCCGGTTCCGGAAGGCGACCTTGAGCCACTCGTGCCTGCCCTCGGGCGTGAACCGCGCCCACTCGTTGAGCGCGTCCGGCACCCCCTCGTACCAGACATCCCAGACCGGTCCGGCCAGGAGCGGGGGCGGGTCGTCGACACCGCCGGTGAGCGTGATGTCGAGCAGGCCGCCCCCGAGGACGGACGGGCGCACCTCGGCGACGTCCAGCGCGAGGCTCCGGGACGTCATCGGGCGGCCGGAGCGGTCCAGGGCCCACAGCTCGGCGGCTGCCCCTGATTCCGGCGCGTCCAGCACGGCCCGCAGCTCCTCGGTGGGCTCGCAGCCGATCAGCTTCATCGGCTCTTCCGGAGGCCCGGACCGTTCGACGTACAGACCTTCGACTCCCTCACAGGTGCCGAGGGAGTCCTTCTCGAACAGCTCGAACCGCCGCTGTCCGGTCAGCTCGGCACGGCCCTCCTCCGGCTCCTCCACACCGGCCTCGACGACGACGTCGACCAGGGCGGGGCCGATGCTGCTGGGGCGCCGGTCGACGACTTCGGCGTCGGTCAGTCCCCACCACTCCACCGGGCGCTTCCCGTCCCCGACTTCGAGGCAGAGCTCGCCCAGTTCGACGGCGGTCCCCGCGGGCTGCTCGACGGCGGTCCGCAGCGGTCCGGCCGGGTCACATCCGAGAAAGGTCAGCCGCTCCCTCGGAGCAGGTACCGGATCGGCGAACAGCCCTTCGGCGCCGGCACACCGGGCCCACACCTGTTCGCCGCCGTCGGCCACCAGAAGATACCGCAACGGGATTCCGCGTTCCCAGCTCCAGCGGCCGTCCTCAACCTGCATATGTCCTCCTGAACCGCGAACGGCTGAACGAATCCGTAAAGGTACATTCAAGCACTGCCGGTACAGGAGGAATCGCGCCGCCACCACGGGCCCTCGAACCGCCGGACCACCGCCCCGGCGGACCGGGACGGAATGGGTCCGGACTCGATACCGGCACGCCGCGCTGCCGGGTGGGGAATTCGCGACGTGCCGGTCGGCAATTGCCGTCACCACGGAGCAGTCCGGGCGGCCAGGTAACCCCTCGCTTTACTGCACCACCTCAAAAGCATCCGCCGAAGACGCCCCAGCAGGCCACGACGGCCACCCGTGCACCGGTGGCAGGGCCACCGCCCGCCACCACGGGTCCACGATCTGCTCGTCGGCCGGTTCGAAGGGCTTGCCGGGCAGGGGTGCGGCCACCTTCGCGTCGGCCGCTCGGGCCGCCGCGACCGTCCGTTCCACCGGCTCCGACCAGGGGTGCGGGGCGAGGTTGAAGGTGCCCCAGTGGATGGGGAGCAGGGTGCCGGAGGGGGTGCCTCCGGACAGGTCGAGGTGGGCGCGCAGGCCCTCTTCGGGTGTCATGTGCACATCCGGCCAGAACTCGCTGTACGCGCCTATCTGGATCATCGTCGCGTCGAACGGGCCGTGCTCGGCGCCGATCTCGGCGAAGCCGGGGAAGTAGCCGGTGTCGCCGCTGTGGAAGACGCGGTGCGCGGGGCCGGCCACCACCCAGGACGCCCACAGGGTGTGCTGCGGGCCGCGCAGCCCGCGGCCGCAGAAGTGCTGGGCGGGCGTCGCGGTGAGCGTCAGGTCACCGACGGACGCCGACTCGTGCCAGTCCAGTTCGGTGATCCGCTCCTCGGGCACGCCCCACAGTTCGAGGTCGGCGCCGATGCCGAGCGGTACGACGAACCGCGTGCCCGTACGGATCAGGGCCTTGACCGTCGGCATGTCCAGGTGGTCGTAGTGGTCGTGCGAGATCACCACGGCGTCGACCGGGTCCAGGTCCCGGAGCGGGAGCGGTACGGGATGCAGGCGCCGGGGGCCCGCCCAGGTGAACGGCGAGCAGCGCTCACCCCAGACCGGGTCGAACAGCACCCGGTGCCCGTCGATCTCGGCGAGCACGCTCGAATGCCCCAGCCACGTCAGCCGCAGCCCGGAGGCGGGCGGCTCGCCCCAGTCCGCCGCGGTGGGCCGGTGCACGGGGATACGGCCGACCGGCGCACGGCGCAGCCGGCCCTCGCGGCTCAGTTGCTGGCGGGCCACGGCCAGCGCGCTGCCCGAGGCCATCTGCCGGGTCGGTACGGGGTTGCGGAACTGGCCGTCGGCGAACTGCGGTGATCTCTGTATCCGCGCCAGCCGTTCCCCTGTGGGCCACGCGCCGAAGACGGCGGGGCGGCGCAGCCCGAACCGCTCTGCGGGACGCGGGGCGGACGAGGACTCACTGCGGGGTCGGGAGCCGGGCACGGCACCTCCATGGATCGGAGCGGTAGCGCTGTCAACTAGTCGCCGTGCGGTGAACGGACCGCCAGGCTGACGGGTTCCGGCACGCCGGCGTCCGGGCTCCTGGTGCCCGCCGCGGACACCGTGGCACCGTGGCACCCGGACACGACACGTGTTCCCTGCGCCTACCGAACCACTCGGCCCGTCCCGGCATTCCGTGGCGGGCCGTACGGCCCTACCGTCGTGGCATGAGCCAGACGCTGCCGCCTGGGCAGCCACCGGAACGCGAGGACGCCCCGGGCGGTACGCCCGCCGACAGCGGGACAGCGCCCTCGCACGGAGCGGTGCCGTTGGACGGAGCGGTGCCGTTACCGTCGCAAGGGGTGGCGGGACAGCCGGAGGGCGCGGATCGCCCCGGTACGGACATGCGGACGAAGGGCACCGTCCCGGCGGCCGCCGACCTCCCCCCGCCCGTGGCACGCGCCGCCCCGCACCTCTCCCGGCCGGGCGTCCGCCTGGTGGCCGTACCGCTGGCGGTCACGCTCGGGCTGCTGACCGTCGCCGCGCTCGGCACGGGGTTCGTCGGGCGGTTCGGGGCCGCCGAGTCGCCGGAGGCGCGTGCCTTCACCTCGCTGCTGGAGTTCGACCTGTGGAGCGCCCTGGTCGGCGCCTCGATCGCGCTGTACGTGGCGGTGGCGTACGCCATGTCGTACGCGGTGCGCCGGCGCTGGCGGCAGCCGATCGACCGGCCGGCGCCCCGGGCGGTGGCGGTGCTGGTGGCGGGGGCCGCCGTGCTGCTGGGCGCCGTCTTCGGCATCCTGCGTTTCTTCACCCCGCCTGACAGCGTGCCCGTGCCGCTGGACGGGCTGGCGTGGCGGGTGCCCCTGCTGCTCGTCCTGGGGATGCTGGCGGCGGCGCCGGGTGCGGTGGGGCTGTGGGACGTCCAGGTACGGCTGCTGCGGCTGAGCCGCCGGCTGCCCACCGAACCGGACGTCCTGGCGCCGGTGGGGGCCCTGCGGGAACTGCACCTGGGGTGGCGGGACGCGGTGCGCTTCCTGACCGGCGGCAGCCTGATCATCTCGACCGCGGTGGTCGACGCGGGCGCGCTGCGCAACGCCCTGCTGGCGTACGGCATGCCCGAGAAGAGCTTCCCGGCGTCCTCCGTGCTGCTCTACGGCGCCTTCTTCAGCGTGATGTTCGCGCTGGTCTTCCTGCCGGTCGTGGTGCTGTGGCGGTCGGTCGCCGGGCGGCTGGTCGAGTCGACGGTCCGTATCCCGGAGGCCGACGAGCTGACCGAGGACTGGATCGAACGCCGGGCGCGGCTGGTGGCCTTCCTGCGCCTGGACATCTCGCTGCCGAAGGTGCTGGCCCCGGCGTTCGGCATCCTCGCGCCGCTGGCCACCGGGGCGGTCAGTCTGTTCCTGCCGGGCGGTGGGCGGTGAGACGGCGTCCGGCCGCCCGGCGCACGGGGACGACGCTGGTCGGCGGGGTGTCGGGGCCGGGCCGGCACGGCAGCAGCACGGTACGCAGCACCGTGCGCGGGGACATCAGGCGGGACGGCGGCGCGGTCAGACAGAAGACGTCGCGGACGGTGGCGCCGAGGACCGGGTCGGTGACGGCGCGGAGGGTGAGCCGCCGTACGTACCAGGACGTCAGCCGCTCGGCCGGGCCCGGGCGGGCGGTCGCGTCGCTCGCGAACGGGCGGTCGGCGCCCACGGCGGTCATCCAGGCGGCCTCGGTGGCGCGGGCCACCGCGCGCTGGGCCGCCTGCGCGAGCCCCGGCCGCAGACCGCCGCCGGAGTCCAGGGTGCGGCGCAGCGCCGAGGCGCCGAGCGCGGCGACCGACATGCCCTGCGCGTAGATCGGGTTGAACGTGCAGTTGGCGTCGCCCACGACGACGAAGCCTTCCGGAACGGCGCCGGTCCGCTCGTAGTGCCGGCGGCGGTTGGCGGTGTCCCGGAAGCCGTGGACGGGCGAGACCGGCTCGACGTACGGCAGCAGGCCGTGGATGTACGGGTCGCCGACGGTGGCGGTGAAGTCGGCGAAACCCTGCTCGTCGGTGGGCGGGTGGTGGCCGCGCACGCCCGCGGCGGTCAGCAGCCAGATGCCGTCCTCGACCGGTACGTAGACGGCGCCGCGCGGGTTCCCGCGCCAGCCGAGGATGTTGACGGCCACGTCCGGGGCGCCGGCCGGCCCGGTGGGGCGGAACATCCGGGTGGCGTAGGCGATACCGGCGTCGACGCTCTCCTCGCGCGGCGCACGGCGGCCCAGTTCGGTGAACCACTGCGGGGCCCGGGAACTGCGCCCGGAGGCGTCGACGACGAGCGCGGCGGGGACGACCCGCTCGGCCGGGCCCGCCCCGTCGGCCCGGCCGCCGCCCGGCCGCGTCCGTACCCGTACGCCCGTGACCCGTCCCGCGTCGCCGGTCAGGCCGATCGCCTCGGTCACCTCCAGCACGTCCAGGCGGGTCGCCGATGCGGCCGCCGCCCGCAGCACCCGGTCCCGTACGACGCCGTCGATCACCGGACGAGTGACCGACAGGCATCCGTGGCGGCGTTCGTCGAAGCGGTGCTGCCAGCCCACGGCCGTGCGGGTGACCAGGTCGCTCGGCAGGTAGAGGATGTGGGCCCCGGCGTCGGTGAACGCCTGGCCCGTGCCGGGCAGCAGTTCCTCCAGCGCGCGCAGGCCACCGCTGAGGAAGACGTGCAGGTGCCGGGCCTGTGGCACCCCTTTACGGAACGCGTACCCCTGCGGGTACCGGTCCCGTTCGACCACCGTCACCGCGTCCACGTGCCCCAGCAGCGCGGCGGCCGCCAGCATTCCGGCCAGCCCGCCCCCGATGACGACCGCGTGCCGCTCCCCCGCCGCTTCAGCCACCGTTGCCCCCGTCCCGCCCCTCGGGCGACCTCCGGTGGGCGGCCGTCGCGTCACCGGCCGCCCACAGGTCTCACCCTCGGCCCGCCGGGTGACACTGTCAACCGCCGTCCGGTACCGCGCAGTTGGACGAGGTGTACGCCGTCGGCGGCGGCGTGCGCTACGGTTTCCGGCCGACTCCCCCGTAGAAGATGATGTTGTTCAGCTCCTCGGGACCCGGGGGCGGCCCGTCCGGACGCCACAGCGGCACCCGCACCACGCCCGGCTCCAGCAGCTCGAACGGCCCGAAGAGCGGCTCGATCTCGCTCCTGGTCCGCAGGTTCAGGGCGGCCGTCGCGTTCTTGTAGACGTCCAGCACGCCGTCCCGCGCCCGCTCGTCCGTGCGCCCCTGCTCGCACGCCTCGTACGGTTCGCCCGTGGCGTGGGACAGCACGAGGACGCTGCCGGCGGGCAGCGCGCGGGCCAGGGTGGCGACGATCCCGGCCGGGTCCTCGTCGTCGCGGACGAAGTGCAGGACGGCCACCAGCAGCAGGGCCACCGGCTGGTCGAAGTCGATCAGTTCGCGCACCGTCGGGTGGTCGAGGATCGCCCGCGGATCGCGCACGTCGGCCAGTACGAACCCGGAGTCCTCGGTGGTCGTCAGCCGCGCCCCCGCGTGCGTGGCGACGATGGGGTCGTTGTCCACGTAGACGACCCGTACGCCGGGCGCCGTCTCCCGGGCCACCTCGTGGGTGTTGGGCGAGGTGGGGATGCCCGTGCCGATGTCGATGATCTGCCGGATGCCGCCGGCGACCACCTCGCGCACCGCGCGGTGCAGGAACGCCCGGTTGGCGCGGGCGCTCAGCCGCACCTGCGGGTGCGCCGCGATGACGCGCTGCGCGGCTTCCCGGTCGACCTCGTAGTTGTCCCGGCCGTCCAGGTAGTAGTCGTACATCCGGGCGGGGTGCGGCTTGCTGGTGTCGATCTCCTCGGCCTTGAACGCCGCCGCGTCCTGCAGCCCCTGCGAGCCGTCCTCGTCCCACGAGCCGATCACGCCCCGGGAGAATTCCGTCTCCGTCACGCCGTCCTCCGGTCGGTTCCGCAGCCGCAGCCGCACGGCGCGGCGGTGAGCAGGAAGTCGGCGGCGCCGGCCTTCGCGCCCTCGATGAAGCTCTTGATCTCACCATGGGTGTAGATCAGGGCCGGGCCGCCCGGGTCGGTGGACTGGCGCAGCGCCACCCGTCCGTCGCCCAGTCGCAGCGCCTCGACGCACTCGCCGCCGTTGCCGCCGCTCCACGGCTTGTGCCAGCCGTCGCTGCCCAGCTCGGTGGCGGGCATGCCGTTGTAGATGCGTATGCGATCCATGGTTCAGATCTCCTTGCGAAAGCCGCCCAGAAGGGCCTCGGTGGTCTGGGCCGGCGCGGCTTGCGCGCACATCCGGTCCAGTGCCTCCAGGTACTGCGAGACGTCGTCGCGCTGGTCGAAATAGACGGCGCCCACCAGGTTCTCCGCGTACGCGATGTCGGGAAGTTCCGGGATCGGGAAGCGGAAGATGTGGAACGGCCCGTACATCGAGGGGTGCGGTCCGGCGGCGAACGGGATGATCTGCAGCCGGACGTTGGGCCGGGTGGTGGCCTCGGCGAGGTGCGCGATCTGCTCGCGCATCACCCGCGGGCCGCCGATCGGGCGCCGGAAGACCGTCTCGTCCATGACCACCCAGAGCATGGGCGCGTCGGGGCGGGTGAGCAGCGACTGCCGCTCCAGGCGCAGCGCGACCGCGCGGTCGATCTCCTCCCGCGCCGCGTGCGGCATGCCGGCGCGCAGGACGGCGTGGGCGTACTCCTCGGTCTGCAGCAGCCCCGGTACGTAGTGGGGCTGGTAACCGCGGATGAGGTTGGCTTCGCTCTCCAGGCTCACGTAGGCGCTGAACCACTCGGGCAGCACGTCGCGGTAGTTGTGCCACCAGCCGGGCCGGTTGGCCTCGCGCGCGAGCTTGAGGAAGCCGTCGATCTCTTCCTTGTCGGTGACGCCGTAGGTCGCCAGCAGCTTCTCCACGTACGGGATCTTGAGGCCGACCTCGGCCTTCTCCATACGCCGTACGGTGGCGTGCGTGACATCGAGGGCGCCGGCCGCCTGCTCGTAGGACAGCCCCGCCTTCTCGCGCAGGTCCTGCAGCCTCTTGCCGAGCACCACCCGCAGGACGGTCGGAGCGCCACCCGACCGTGCTTCCGCCACTTCTGATCCCCTCCCACCAACCTGAGTGATCGCAGTGTGTCATGCCGTCAGCAGAGCGAACAGACTGCGCTTGCGATTCTGCAAATTACACATTGATCCTTGCCATCGGTGACCAACATCGCACATAGTTGCGGAGTGGCTTCCTCCAACAACGCTCCTTCGTTAGGGCGCTGTGGCGGCTTCGTCGCCGAGCGTCTCCGGGACGCGTTCCACTTGCCGGCCCGTCGCACCTCCGTTCCGGAGGCGCGCAGACGCGTGATCGCCGTGCTGCACGAGTGGGGCGCGGCAGAACAGGTCTGTGACGACGCCGAGTTGGTGGTGTCGGAGTTGTTCACCAACGCCGTACGGCACACCGACAGCGAAAAGGTCGACTGCGAACTGACGGTCGTCGGCGCCTTCCTGCGCCTGGAGATCACCGACCAGGGCCGGGGCGGCTCGGCACCGCACGTCCAGCCCGGCAGCGTGGACAAGGAGTGCGGCCGGGGTCTGTTCCTGGTGGGCGCCCTCTCCGAGAGCTGGGGCGTGCGCCCCGGCCCGTCCGGCCGCGGCCGCACCGTCTGGGCCGACCTGCCCTACGGGCCGCCCACCGCACACTGAAACCGCCGCCCGCGCCTGAGCGGCGGGCGGCGGTGTGGCATCGCCGTTTCTCGTTCCGCGGCTTCCGCCGACGCTACAGCGGGAGCAGATCCGGCCGCTTCGGCTCCACGTGATCACCGGAGGACTCGCCGCGCAGCCGGCGGCCGATCCACGGCACCAGATGCTCCCGCGCCCAGTGGATGTTGTCGCGGCGCGCCTCGGCCGCGGTGCGCCCGGCCTCCGGCGGCCACGCCTGGTCCGGGTCGGCCGGGACGTCGAGGCCCAGCACCTGCGCGGCGCGCAGCGCCACCCGCGTGTGCCCGTCGGCCGACAGGTGCAGCCGGTCCTCGCTCCAGGCCCGCCGGTCCTGCACGGACTTCAGCGACCACAGGTCCAGGACCGGGCAGTCGTGCCGGTCGGCGATCGCCCGGACGTGCGCGGTGTACGTCGCGATCTTGCCGCGCAGATGCCGCAGCACCGGCATGCCCCGGGTGTCGAACCCGGTGCACAGCAGCACCGTCCCGACCTTCTCCCGCAGGTCCGCGACGGCCGCCTCGTACCGCTCGGCCACCGCGTCCGGGTCCGAGCCCGGCCGCAGGATGTCGTTGCCGCCGGCGCAGAACGTCACCAGGTCGGGGGCCAGCTCCTTGGCCCGCGGCACCTGTTCCTCCACGATCTGGTCCAGCAGGCGGCCGCGGACCGCGAGGTTGGCGTAGCGGAACTCGCCCTCCGCGCGCCGGTCCGACAGCAGGACCGCGAGCCGGTCCGCCCAGCCGATGTACGCCCCGTCACGGCCGGGATCCCCGACTCCCTCGGTGAAGCTGTCCCCGACGGCTGCGTACGACCCGATGGCGCCGTCTGCGCCACTGCTCATCTTCTTCGAATCGTCTGCCACGTCAGGACATACTTCACCCCGGGAAGTGACTTACGCCACCGTAACCAGGGGTTGACGTGGGGTGATTAATGCCACCCGGTCAAATTCTGATCAAGTCGGAATAGAAAACGGGGACGATAAACGGCTTTTTTCGGTCGTTTGTCGGGGTGCGGGGGTGGCTGGGCGGCGGGGTCCGGGAGGCGGTCATCCGCTCGGCGACCATGTCGCGCGGGCCGCTCCCGAGCCGCCGCGGAACCGGCCGTCACCGGCCTGATTGCGGGCTGCACCGATGTCGTATCGTCAAAGCGGCCCGCCTCGTCGACGAGCAGCGTCGGCGACCTGTCCCGAGGAGCGCCCGTGCCGCAGCAGACCCCGGAGGTCCCGTCGACCGACTCCGAGCTCGCGGAGGTGCGCAACTTCCGTGACGTGGGCGGGCTGCCGACCGTGGACGGGCGCCGGGTGCGCAAGGGCCGGCTGTTCCGCAGCGGTCATCTGGCGGCGGCCACCGAGGCGGACGCGGCCTTCCTCGCGGGTCTCGGGCTGCACACGGTCTTCGACTTCCGCAACGCCGCCGACATCAAGCTGGAGGGCCCCGACGTCACGCTGCCCGGCGTACGGAACGTGAACATCCCGCTGACCGACCCGGCCGACGGCGCCGAGTTCTGGGCGATGGTGCGCGACGGCGAGCTGGGCCATCTGCGGACGGCGCTGGGCGACGGCAAGGCGGCGGACCGGATGGCACAGACGTACCGCCACATCATCACCACCCGCACCGCCGACCACAGCCGCGTCCTGCACGCGCTCGCCGAGGACAGCGTCCCCGCGCTCATGCACTGCGCGGCCGGAAAGGACCGGGCGGGCCTGTCCGTCGCCGTCACGCTGCTCGCCGTCGGCGTCGAACCGGAGGCCGTCGAGGCCGATTACCTGGAGTCCAACGCCGCGCACCGCCGGTACAAGGTGCGCCGCTCCGACACCTCGGCGGTCGGCATGTCCCCCGAGGTCATGGAACTGCTCGCGCCGCTCTTCGACGCCCGCGCCGAGTACCTGTCCGCGGCTCTCGACGCCATCGGGACGACCTGGGGCTCGACGGAGGCGTACTTCAGCGAGGGCCTGGGGCTGTCCCCCGAGACCCGCGAGCGGCTGCGCGCCCAGCTCCTGGAGGACTGAGCCACCTCGCCCGCGCGGTCACTTGCCCAGCTTCGCCGCCAGTTCGGCGCGCCGGGCGAACTTCTCCTCCTTGGCCGCCGCCATCTCCCGCAGCGCCGTCTTGCGCTCCCGGGCGGCGAGCCGGTCCAGGTAGAGATGGCCGCGCAGGTGATCCGTCTCGTGCTGGAGACACCGGGCGAAGTAGCCCCGGCCCTCGATCACCAGGGGGTTGCCGTCCTTGTCGCGGCCCCGTACGACGGCGCGGTCCAGGCGGGGCACCACCCGGTAGGGGCCGGGCACGGACAGACACCCTTCGGACTCCTCGACCAGCCTGCGCTGCTCGGCCGGCACCTCGTCCAGGACCGGGTTGACGATGTGCCCGACATGCCGCACGCCCCAGTCATCCGTCATGTCCCAGACGAACACCTGCACGTCCACGTCGACCTGGTTGGCGGCGAGCCCCGCTCCCTCCGCCACCTGGTTGGTGGCGAACATGTCGTCGACCAGCCGGGAGAGTTCCGGCGTGCCGAACCGCGTGACCTCCCGGCACGGGCGGTGCAGGACCTCCTCCCCGACCACGGTGATACGGCGTACCGCCCCGCGCTCCACCTCCGGCGCGAGCCGCGGGTATGTGTCCACGGGCTCGCCCTGCACCCGGACCCGGCGGTCCTGCGGGGTGTCACCGAAACCGACAGCCATGGAGTATCAACGCCTTCCGCGCATGCCTGCCGTCGGCCGGGGCGGAATCCCCGGCCGACGGCAGGTCGGCTTGACCGAACGCTTTGCAAAGTAGCACTCTTTGCAAAGTGACCGACGAAGAATCCCCAGCAGCGTCCACCGGCCCGCCGTCGCACCGCGCCGCGCGGTCGCTCCCGGACCACCCCGTACGCATCGCCCTGCTGGACCTGCTCGCCGAGGCCGGCACCGTCACGTCCACGCAGGCCGCCGCCCGCCTCGGCCACAGCTCCGGCCTCTGCTCGTTCCACCTGCGCCAGCTCGCCCGGCACGGCCTCATCGAGGAGGTGCCGCACACCGGCGGGCGGGCCCGGCCGTGGCGGCTGCGCTGGGACGCCGCGGCCGTCCGCCCGGACACGGAGAACGGCCCGGACGCGCCGTCCGGGCCGGCCGCACCATCAGGGCCGTACGCACCGGCGGAGGGCGACGTGTCCTACCGCACCGTGATCCACGTGACCCCGGCGGAGCTGGCCGGACTCGCCGCCGCCATCCGCGCGCTGCTGACCCCCTACGCCGAACGTGAGCGGCAGCCCGGCACCCGCCCGGCGGGCACGACGCCGGTCGCCGCGGTCACCCGGCTGACTCCGCTGCCGCCCGAGGACGTTCTGCCCGGGAACGCGACACGACATCGGGAGGTCGGCCCGCCGACGGACTGAGCCTCACGCCCCGGGAGGTCCGGCGGGCGGCTGCTGAGGCGGGTACGCGGGCTGGGCCTGCGATGGGTACGGGGTCTGGCCCTGCGGCGGGTACGGAGCCGGTGGCTGCTGTGGCGCATACGGCCCCGGCGCGCCGGGGGGCGGCTGTGGCGCGCCGTACTGCGGAGGCACGCCCTGCTGCGGCCAGCCGCCCGGCCCACCCGGCCCGTTCGGTCCGCCGAAACCGCCCGGCACCGCGGACTGCGCCGCCTGCCGTCGGCGCTTGCGCTTGTTGGCGGCGAGTACGGCGCCCAGCGCGCCCAGGACGGCGAACCCGCCGGCCGTCGCGATGCCGATGATCAGGAGGGAGTCGGGCCCCTTGGCCTTCGGCTCGGCGGCCTTCTTCGCCGCGTCGGCCCGTACGTCCGCGTACGGGTCCTCGGGGACCTTCAGCGGACCGTTCGCCGGTCCGGCCGGCAGGTCGGCGGTCAGGGCCCGCAGCGGCCGGATGAAGCCGTGGCCGTAGTGCGGGTCGGGCAGCGACAGGTTCTGGTTGCCTGGTGCCATGCCCGCGGTCTTCACCAGGCGGTTGACGATCTGTCCGGCGGTCAGGTCGGGGAACTTGGCGCGGAGGAGCGCGGCGGCCGCGGAGACGTACGCCGTGGCGTCCGAGGTACCGGAAGCCTGGCGGTACGGCTCGGTCGCGCCGGCGGACCTGATGTGTACACCAGGGGCGGTCAGCATGACGCCGGGCCCGGAGTTGGAGTTCTGCCACACCTTGCCGTCCTGCCCCACGGCGCCCACTCCGACGACGCCGGGGTACGTGGACAGCTTGCTCGGCTTGGAGCTCTCGTTCCCGGTGGCCGCGACGATCACCACGTTCTTCTGGTAGGCGTACGCGATGTCCTGCTCGTCGATGACCGTCAACCAGTCGACGCCGAGCGAGAGGTTGATGACCTTGGCGCCGTTGTCGGCGGCGTACCGGATCGCCTTGCCGATGGGCGGACCGCCCTGCTCCGGCACGTTCACCGGGAGGATCTTGGCATCGGGCGCCAGCCCCTTCACCCCGTCCGCGTGCCCCGGACCGTGCCCGTGCCCGGCGATCAGGGCGGCCATGCTCGTGCCGTGATCGCCGTCGTCCTTGTCTTCGTCACCGTCGAAGAAGCTCTTGCCCGGCAGCACGTTGCCCACCAGATCGGGGTGGTCCGCCTTGATCGGGCTGTCGATGACCGCGACCGTCACCCCCTTCCCCGTCGACTGCTGCCAGATCCTCTCCGCCTCGAAGGACTGCAGCGGCCACTGCGCGTCCCTGGTCGCGTCCGCCAGCGCGGCGGGAGCCGCCCCGTAGAGCAGGGCCCCCGCCAGCACCGTGCTGCCCACCGCGCGGAGAGTGCGCGCCGCTATCACCCCGTGAAGTCCTTCCGCCCAGGACGCGGCCCGGCCCCGGGGGCCACGGCCGCGTCTCGCACACTGTCGGCCGATCACCCTACGTGGGGCCAAGGGCGACGCGTGCCACCGGGCAGACCCCCGGCGCCGGCGTCAGCGCGTCTGCAGCGCCTGTTTCATCAGGGTTCGCCCGAAGTCCCACATGAGGCCCCCGCCCTGGTGCGCGTCGTCCATCACCTCCGTGAACGCCGTCACGAAACGGTCGACCTCCCGCTCCCCGATCGTCAGGGGCGGGATGAGCTTGATGACCTCCAGGTGGTCGCCGGAGACCTGGGTGAGGATGCGGTGGCGCTGGAGGAGGGGGACCACGACCATCTGGGCGAACAGGCCCTTGCGGGCTGCCTGGAGCATGGTCCAGTGGCCGCGCAGTTTCAGGGACTTGGGGCGGCCGAACTCGATGCCGATCATCAGGCCCCGGCCGCGCACGTCGTGCAGCAGCTCGTACCGGTCGACGAGGGCGGCCAGCCTCGTACGGAGCAGGTCGCCGGTGAGGCGGGCGTTGGCGACGGTCTGTTCGTCCTCCATGACCGTCAGGACCGCCAGGCCGGCGGCCATCGCCTGGGCGTTGGCGCCGAAGCTGGCGGAGTGGACGAGGACGCGGTCCATGGAGGAGTAGACCTTCTTGAAGATCCAGTCCTTGCCGAGGGTCGCGCCGACCGGGACGTAGCCGCCGGAGAGCGCCTTGGCCACGCACACCAGGTCCGGTTCCACGCCGTCCTCGTGCTGGTAGGCGAAGAAGTCGCCGGTGCGGCCCAGGCCGGTCTGCACCTCGTCGGCGATGAGCAGCGCCTTGTGGCGGTGCAGCAGTTCCTGGGCGGCCCGCAGGAAGCCGGGGGGTGTGGGGTGGACGCCCTTGCCCTGGACCGGTTCGACGATGAAGGCCGCCACGTCGCCGCGCCGCAGCTCCCGTTCGAGCGCCTCCAGATCGCCCATCTCGATGCCGGTGTCCGGCAGCAGCGGTGCGAAGCCGTCGCGGAAGCCGTCCTCGCCGTTGACCGACAGGGAGCCGGCGGTCAGGCCGTGGAAGGCGTGGGCGCAGTACAGGACGCGGGGCTTTCCGGTGGCGTAGCGGGCGAACTTCAGGGCCGTCTCGACGGCTTCCGTGCCGCTGTTGCCGAAGAAGACGCGGTCCAGGTGGGGTGTGTGGGACAGCAGTTTCTCGGCGAGCAGGCCGGGCAGCGGCTGGCAGTCGAAGCGGGTGAGGTCGGCGAGCTGGGCGTCGAGGACGTCGTGCAGGGCCTGCCGGACGACCGGGTGGTGCCGGCCCAGGCCCATCACGCCGAACCCGGCCAGCATGTCGAGGTAGTCCTGGCCGTCCGCGTCCCAGAAGTAGGCGCCCTCGGCCCGCTCGTAGACCTTGTCGAAGCCGATGGTGTGCAGCATCCGCGGCAGTTGGTGGTTGACGTACCTGGCGTGCAGGTCGTAGCGCTCGGCGCCGCGTTCGGCGAGCAGCTTGGTCAGGTCGAATCCGGTCACGATCCGTTCTCCGTCACGCGTCGTTCTCCTTACGGGCCAGGGAGGCGCTGATCCGGCCGGCGATCTCGGCCGGGGTGAGCCCGATGTCGGCGAGCACCTCGCCGCGCTTGGCGTGCGCCAGGAACTGCTCGGGGATGCCGAAGGTCCGCAGCGGTACGTCCACGTCCGCGTCGCGCAGCGCCTGGCCGACCGCCGACCCCACTCCCCCGTTGCGGCTGTTGTCCTCCACGACGGCCACCGCGGCGTGTGTCGCGGCGAGCCGGACGAGCGCGGGGTCGACGGGCTTGACCCAGCGCGGGTCGACGACGGTGACGCCGATGCCGCGTTCCGCCAGCAGTTCCGCCGCCTCCAGGCAGACCGGGGCCAGCACACCCACCGAGACGAGCAGCACGTCCTCCCGTTCACCGCGGCTCAGCACGTCCACCCCGCCGATCCGCTCCAGCGCCGGCACCGGCGCGCCCACCGACTCCTTCGGGAAGCGCAGTACGGTCGGCGCGTCGTCCACGTCGACGGCTTCCCGCAGCTCGGCGCGGAGCTGGTCGGCGTCGCGCGGCGCGGCGATCCGCAGGCCCGGGACGACACCGAGGACGGACATGTCCCACATGCCGTTGTGGCTCGGCCCGTCGGTGCCGGTCACCCCGGCCCGGTCGAGGACGAAGGTGACGCCGCACTTGTGCAGCGCGACGTCCATCAGGACCTGGTCGAAGGCCCGGTTGAGGAAGGTCGCGTACACCGCGAAGACCGGGTGCAGGCCGCCGGTGGCCAGGCCCGCCGCCGAGGTCGCCGCGTGCTGTTCGGCGATGCCCACGTCCCACGTACGGTCGGGGAAGGCGGCCGCGAACTTGCCGAGGCCGACGGGCTGCAGCATCGCCGCGGTGATCGCGACGACGTCCGGGCGCTCCTCGCCTATCTTGACCATCTCGTCGCCGAAGACCGAGGTCCACGACGGCGGGCCGGGCGGTGCGACGGGGGCGCAGGTCAGCGGGTCCATCGCGCCGACGGTGTGGAACCGGTCCGCCTCGTCCTCCAGCGCGGGCCGGTAGCCGCGGCCCTTCTCGGTGCGGCAGTGCACCAGGACGGGCCCGTGGAAGCGGGCGGCGCGGCGCAGCGCGGACTCGACGGCGGCGATGTCGTGGCCGTCGATCGGGCCGACGTACTTCAGCCCCAGGTCCTCGAACATGCCCTGCGGCGCGAAGGCGTCCTTGAAGCCCTTCTTGGCGCCGTGCAGCGATTCGTACAGCGGGCGGCCCACGACGGGGGCGCGCTGCACGATCTCCTTGCCCCAGGCCAGGAAGCGCTCGTAGCCGTCGGTGGTGCGCAGGGTGGCGAGGTGGTTGGCGAGGCCGCCGATGGTGGGCGCGTAGGAGCGCTCGTTGTCGTTGACGACGATGATGAGGGGGCGGTCCTTGGCGGCGGCGATGTTGTTGAGTGCCTCCCAGGCCATGCCGCCGGTCAGCGCGCCGTCGCCGATGACGGCCACGACGTGGTCGGCGCGGCCGCGCACCTGGTTGGCCTTGGCCAGGCCGTCGGCCCAGCCCAGGACGGTGGAGGCGTGCGAGTTCTCGATGACGTCGTGGTCGGACTCCTCGCGGGACGGGTAGCCGGACAGTCCGCCCTTGCCGCGCAGCTTGGAGAAGTCCTGGCGGCCGGTCAGGAGTTTGTGCACGTACGACTGGTGTCCGGTGTCCCACAGGATGCGGTCGGCGGGCGAGTCGAAGACCCGGTGCAGGGCGATGGTCAGTTCCACCACGCCCAGGTTGGGCCCGAGGTGGCCGCCGGTCCGCGCCACCGCGTGCACGAGGAACTGCCTGATCTCCTCGGCGAGTGCGCCGAGGGCTTCCCCGGGAATCTCCTTGAGGTCGTGCGGGTCGCGGATCTGTTCCAGCATCGACATGCTCGGTCCCCCTCCATGGGTACAGCTCTGCGGGTTCAGCCGACGGTGACGTCGGGGGTGCCGGGCACCACTCCTTCGGCCGCCATGTCTGCGGCGATCTTCATGGCCTCTTCGATCAGCGTCTCGACGATCTTCGACTCGGGTACGGTGGCGATCACTTCGCCCTTGACGAAGATCTGGCCCTTGCCGTTGCCGGAGGCCACACCGAGGTCGGCCTCACGGGCCTCGCCGGGGCCGTTGACGACGCAGCCCATGACCGCGACGCGCAGCGGCACCTCCATGCCCTCCAGGCCCGCCGTCACCTCGTCGGCCAGCTTGTACACGTCCACCTGGGCGCGGCCGCAGGACGGGCAGGAGACGATCTCCAGACGGCGCGGGCGCAGGTTCAGCGACTCCAGGATCTGCAGGCCGACCTTGACCTCCTCGGCCGGCGGCGCCGACAGGGAGACGCGGATCGTGTCGCCGATCCCCTCGCTCAGCAGCGCGCCGAAGGCCACCGCCGACTTGATCGTGCCCTGGAACGCCGGACCGGCCTCCGTCACACCCAGATGCAGCGGGTAGTCGCACTGCGCGGCCAGTTGCCGGTACGCGTTGACCATCACGACCGGGTCGTTGTGCTTCACCGAGATCTTGATGTCCCGGAAACCGTGCTCCTCGAACAGCGAGCACTCCCACAGCGCCGACTCCACCAGCGCCTCGGGCGTCGCCCTGCCGTACTTCTCCAGCAGCCGCTTGTCCAGCGAGCCGGCGTTGACCCCGATCCGGATCGGCACCCCGGCGTCGGCCGCCGCCTTGGCAATCTCCTTCACCCGGTTGTCGAACTGCCGGATGTTGCCCGGATTGACCCGGACCGCGGCGCAGCCCGCGTCGATCGCGGCGAACACGTACTTCGGCTGGAAGTGGATGTCCGCGATCACCGGGATCTGCGACTTCTTCGCGATGACCGGCAGCGCGTCGGCGTCGTCCTGGGTCGGGCAGGCGACCCGGACGATCTGACAGCCGGACGCGGTCAGCTCGGCGATCTGCTGGAGCGTCGCGCCGATGTCGGCCGTGTTGGTCGTGGTCATCGACTGCACCGATACGGGGGCGCCGCCGCCCACCGGCACCGGCCCGACCTGGATACGGCGCGAGACGCGCCGCTCCGCGAGCGGCCGGGCCGGCACCTCGGGCAGGCCCAGGGCGACGGCGGTCCCGGAAGCGCTGCCTCCGGGAGGCTCTCCGGTACCCATCACGTCACCCGCGGTTTCCCGCGACGGTCTCACGGGCGGCGCGCAGGGACTCCTTGAGGGAGCCCATCGTCGCGAGGACGGCGGTGGGCTCGTAGCCGCAGTGCGCCATGCAGTTGGCGCAGCGCGGGTCCTTGCCCCGGCCGTACTTGTCCCAGTCGGTCTCCTCGATCAGCTCGCGGTACGTGGGGACGTACCCGTCGCTCATCAGGTAGCAGGGCCGCTGCCAGCCGAAGAGCGAGTAGTTGGGGATCGCCCAGGCCGTGCAGGGGAAGTCCGCCTTGCCCTCCAGGAAGTCCAGGAACAGCGGGCTGTGGTTGAGCCGCCAGCGGCGCCGGTTGCCGCCCGCGAACGCCTTCTTGAACAGTTCCCTGGTCTGCTCGACGCCGAGGAAGTGCTCCTGGTCGGGGGCCTTCTCGTAGGCGTAGGCGGGCGAGAGCATCATCTCGTCGACCTGGAGGTCGTCGTTGAGGAAGTCGAGCACCTCGATGATGGTCTGCGGGGTGTCGGTGTTGAAGAAGGTGGAGTTGGTGGTGACCCGGAAGCCGCGCCGCTTGGCTTCCTTGATCGCCTCCACCGCCTCGTCGAAGACGCCCTCCTTGGCCACCGACTCGTCGTGCCGCTCGCGCATCCCGTCGATGTGCACCGCGAAGGCGAAGTAGCGGGATGGGGTGAACTGGTCCATCTTCTTGCGCAGCAGCATGGCGTTGGTGCACAGGAAGACGTACTTCCGCTTGGCCACCAACTGCCGCACGATCTCGTCGATCTGCGGGTGCATCAGGGGCTCGCCGCCCGCGATGGAGACCATCGGCGCGCCGGACTCCAGCACCGCGCCGACCGCCTGCGCGACCGGCATCCGCTGCTTGAGCACACCGGCCGGGTGCTGGATCTTTCCGCAGCCCTCGCACTTGAGGTTGCAGGCGAAGAGGGGTTCCAGCTCCACGATGAGCGGGAACTTCTCCCGCTTGCGGACTTTCTGTTCAAAGAGATACGTACCGACCCTGATGGACTGACGGAGCGGCATGGCCATCTGGCTCACCTCCTGGGGAGCTGCAAAGAACGGTGCCATTCGAAGAAGACAGGAAGGATGGAGCGCAGCACACGAAAGGCCGACATTCCACCGCGTAAAGTGCCGATTCGGACAAGTTCATGTTCTGGAGCGTCCACGATCACCCGGACGGCCGCAACCGGACGACCGCCGTCCCGCGTCGCGGCCTCCAGCGTCGCGGCGGACTCCATGTCCACCGCGACGGCGCCCGCGGCCCGCAGCCCGGCCCGCTCCGCGCCGCGTACGACGTGGTCGGAGCCGCGCAGCAGGCCGGTGTGCACCGTCACGCCGCGCTCCTTCAGGGCCCGCAGCAGCGGACCGTTGTCGGAGCAGGCCACGTCCGGCGCGCCGGGCAAATGGCCGCGGGCCGACTCCGCGACCACCACGTCCCCCGGCAGCATCCCGGGGACCAGCCCGGCGCAGAAGCCGGTGGCGACGACCGGCGCCCGGGCCGCGACGGAGCCGTCGCGCAGCGCGTGGCTGACGGCGTCCGACGCCGCCCGCGGGCCCATGCCCGTACGGAGCACGACGGCGGGCGCGCTCGTGCCACTGCGGTCGCCGCCGCGCAGCGCGAACCGCTCGATGCCGAGCGCACAGGCGACCAGCAGCGGCGGCGGCCCCTGCGGCCGGGCCCCCTGGCCGCCGCGGGCGGCGGCCGCGCTGCGCGACGTGCGCATCAGACCCCCTGGGACGCGCCGGCCGGTCCGCCGTTGACGTAACGGCCGAGGGCCGTCAGCGGGAAGACCTGCCGGTACAGGTGGTAGTTGATCGAGAAGTCCCAGGGGAAGCCCGTACCGGTGAAGTACGGCTCGTCCCAGGACCCGTCGGCGCGCTGCGTACGGGCCAGCCAGCGCACCCCGCGCGTGACCGCCGCGCTCTCCCGCTCGCCCGCCGCGAGCAGCGCCATCAGCGCCCACGCGGTCTGCGAGGCGGTCGACTCGCCGCGGCCCGCCCACGCCTTGTCCTGATAGGAGCGCTGGTCCTCGCCCCAGCCGCCGTCCTCGTTCTGGACGCGTTCCAGCCAGCGCACGGCGCGGCGGACCGCGGGGTGCGAGGCGGGAATGCCGGCGGCGGCCAGCGCGGGGAGCACCGAGCCGGTGCCGTAGACGTAGTTGGTGCCCCAGCGGCCGAACCACGAGCCGTCCGGCTCCTGTTCGGCCAGCAGCCAGCGGATGCCGCGCCGGACCCGCGCGTCGTGCGTCATGCCGAGGTCGGCGGCCATCTCCACGACGTGCGCGGTGACATCGGCCGACGGCGGGTCGATGACCTCGCCGAAGTCGCAGAACGGCAGCCGGTTGGGGAACGGGCTGGTGTTGTCGGCGTCGAAGGCGCCCCAGGCCCCGTTCCTGGACTGCATGCCCAGGGTCCAGCGCACGGCGCGCCGGACGGCGGAGTCGACCCGCTCCGGGCCCGGGTACTGGATGCGGCGCAGCGCGAGGACGACTTCGGCGGTGTCGTCGATGTCCGGGTAGTTGTCGTTCTCGAACTCGAACGCCCAGCCTCCGGACGGGAGTTGCGGCTTACGGACGCTCCAGTCACCCGGCCGGCGGATCTGCTCGGCGAGCATCCACTCGGCCGCCTTGACCAGTTGCGGGTGATCGGCGGGCAGGCCGGCGTCGGCGAGCGCGATGGCGGCGAGGCAGGTGTCCCAGACCGGGGACTGGCACGCCTCGATCATGCGGACGGGCGCGCCGTCCGCGTCCTTGCGCCACACCGCGAACCGGTCCAGCGACTTCAGGCCCTCGCGCAGCACCGGGTGCTTCAGGTCGTACCCCAGCAGGTGCAGCGCGATGATCGAGTAGACGGCCGGCGGCTGGATACCGCCCCAGCAGCCGTCGTTCTCCTGGCGCTCGACGATCCAGCTCGCCGCGGCCTTCATCGCCGAGCGGCGCAACCCGCGGACGGCCACCTTGCGGTAGCCGTGCAGCGCCTTGTCCAGCCGCTGGAAGATCCCGTCCCAGCTCGTGACGGGGGCGAGCGGGCGCGGCGGGTTCGGGCGGGCCGGGTCGGCGTGCAGCTCGTCCAGGGCGAACGGCGCGGGCCGTACCGGGCGCACGGCGGAGACGATCGTCAGTGCCACGATCGTCTGCCGCGCCCAGCACGCGAAGTCGTAGATGTTGAGCGGGAACCACTTCGGGAAGTAGATCAGCTCGGGCGGCAGTTCGGGCAGGTCCGACCACTTCCACCAGCCGAACAGCGCCAGCCAGATCCGGGTGAAGACGCGGGAGGCGGCGATGCCGCCGTGCTCGCGGATCCAGGTGGCGGCGCGGGCCATGTGGGCGGCGTCCGGCGCGTCGCCGGCCAGCCGCAGGGCGACGTACGCCTCGATGGTGGCGGACAGCTCGCCGGGCCCGTTGTAGAAGGTGGCCCAGGTGCCGTCCGCGCGCTGCTCGCCGCGGAGGTGGCGGGCGGCGGCCTCGGTGGTCTCCCGGTCGCCGATGCCCAGGAACTGCCGCAGCAGCAGGTCCTCGGCGTCCATGGTCACATTGGTTTCCAGGTCGCCCTTCCACCAGCCCGCGTCGTCCTGCACGGACAGCAGGTAGTCGGTGGCGCGTGCCGCGGCGCGGCGGGCGGCGGCGGCCACGTCCGTGGCGGCGGCCGGGCCGTTCTCGGTGTTCTCGGCGGTGGCGTCGCCGGCCGAGGGGGCACGGGGCGGCAGCGCCCCGGTGCTTCCGTCGGTCGTCGCTGTCATGGTTTCCCCTTCTGCAGTGAACTCTGTGAAGCGTGCTCAGGGATTCCGTCAGCCGGTGCCCGGACCCCGCCTCGACAGCGGGGAAGGCGCCGGCCGGCGACTGCGATCTAGATCGGTTCGATAGTGATCATCTCTCTCGTACGACGACGAAGTCCGCGAGCGCGACGAGCTGCGCGCGGACCGGTGCGGGCATGTCCACCTCGTCCAGTGCGGCGATGGCGGTGGCGTGCTGGCGGCGGGCCTCCTGGGAGGTCCACTCGCGGCCGCCGGCCTCCTCGATGAGGGCCGCGCGGGAGGCGAACTCCTCCTCGGTGAAGTCGGCGATCTCGTCCTCGCTCTTCTTCGCGTCCGCGGCGAGGATGCCGGCGAGCCGTTCGGCGGCCGGGTTGTCGGCCGCCAGGGCGGCGACGACCGGCAGCGACTTCTTGCGCTGCCGCAGGTCGCTCCACGTCTGCTTGCCGGTGGCGTCCGGGTCGCCCCAGATGCCGAGCAGGTCGTCGACGGCCTGGAAGGCGAGGCCGAGGTGGTAGCCGTACCGCTCCAGGATGTCGGCGGTACGGTCGTCGGCGCCGCCGAGGACGGCGCCGATGGAGACGGCGCAGGCGAGCAGCGCGCCCGTCTTGTTGCCCTCCATCTCCAGGCACTCCTCGACGGTGACCCGCTCGCGGTGCTCGTAGGAGATGTCCTGGGCCTGGCCGTCGATGAGCTTGCGGGTGGCGACCGTGAGGCGGCGGGTGGCGCGGCCGGCCTCGACCGTGCCCAGTTCCAGCAGTATTTCGTTGGCGAGGGCGAACAGCGCGTCGCCGACGAGGATCGCCTGCGCCGGGCCGTGCACCTTCCACACCGTGTCGCGGTGGCGGCGCTGCTCGTCGCCGTCCATCAGGTCGTCGTGCAGCAGCGAGAAGTTGTGGACCAGTTCGACGGCGACGGCGCCGGGCACGCCGACCTCCGGCGGCTGTCCGGCGGCCTGCGCCGACAGCAGCGCGAGCGCGGGGCGGACGGCCTTGCCGCCGTCCCCGGACGCGGGCCGGCCGGCGGCGTCGATCCAGCCGAAGTGGTACGCGGCGACGGTGTCCATGGGAGGCGCGAGCCGGTCCACGGCGGCACGCAGCACGGGAGTGGCGAGCTGCCGCCCGCGCTCCAGCAGCGCGGTGACGCTCTCGGTGTCGATAGCTGGGGAAGCCGGATTCACGGTTTCTCCTCTGTTTCCGGTGCTCGTGCTCGTGCGAGCGCTCGTACTCGTGGTCATGCCGCCTCCTGGGGCAACTGGCCCTGGGGGAAGCCGAGTTCGGTGAGCGCCTCGCGAACGGCGCCGAGGCCGCTGCGAACAGCGCTTTCCATGGTCGCGGGCCACCCGGTGGCGGTCCACGCACCGGCCAGGTACAGGCCAGGGGTCTGGGTACGGGCGCCGGGCCGCAGCCGGCCGACGCCCGGGGTGGGGGCGAACGTCGCGGTGCGCTCGCGGGTGACGAAGAAGTCGCGGACGCCGGCGCCGCGCGCGGCGGGCAACAGCCGCTCCAGCTCCGGCAGATAGCGTGCGCGCAGCTCGGCCACCGGCCGGTCGATGTCGTCCTGCGCGGCGGACTGCGACACGGCCAGGTACTGGCTGCGGGCGCCGCCGGGCAGCGCGGCGAGACCGGAGGCTTCCGTACGGTCGAAGACCCACTGCACCGGCGAGCCGAGGGCCGCGAAAAATGGCTGCCGCAACACCGGCCGGTCGTAGATGACGTGCAGGTTGAGGATCGGCGCGGTGCCGATGTCCAGCAGCCGGTCCTGGCCGTCCAGGGTGCCTTCGGGCAGCAGGCCGTGCGTCTCGCGCTGCGGCAGGGCCAGCACGACCGTTTTGGCAGTCAGCCGCTCGCGGCCGTGCGGCCCGTTCTCCACCGTCACCTGCCAGGTGCCGTCCTCGGCACGGGACAGGGCGCTCGCGCGGGTGCGCAGCTCGATGCGGACGCCCGCCTTCTCCAGGGCCTCGCGCGCGAGCGTGTCGTGCACCTCGCCGAGCGGCACCCGGGACCAGCCGATGTCGGCGGCGCCGTTGTCGGAGAGCAGCCCGGTCTTGAAGACCTTGGCGGCCAGGCCCAGCGACGCGTCACCGGCGCGCGCGTTGAGCGTCGCGACGCCGACCAGGTCCCACAGCGCCTCGACCGCGCGCGGCGACTGGCCGTGCCGGGCCAGCCAGGAGGCGAAGTCGACGCCGTCCAGCGCGGGGTCCTCGGGGTCGAGCTTCCGCAGGGCCAGCGCCGCGCGCCCGACGTTCGCCCGCTCGGCGAGCGACAGGTGCGGGTACATGGCCAGGCTCTTCGCCAGGTGCAGCGGTACGGGCAGGGCCGTCCGCCGCAGCCGCCCCAGCCGCAGGCCGTCGGCGTCCAGCACCGGGACGTCCATCCGGTCCTGGAGGGGCACCAGCGCGCGTCCCCCCACCCGGTCGAGGAACCAGTCGTACGCGGTGCAGCACCGCAGATAGACGTGCTGACCGTTGTCGACGGTCAGCTCCCCCGCCGCGGACTCGCGGCGGAAGGAGAAGACCAGGCCGCCCAGCCGGGGCCGGCCCTCGACGAGGGTGACCCGCAGTCCGGCGTCGGCCAACGCCAGCGCCGCCGTGATGCCGGCCAGACCGCCCCCAATGACCACCGCAGCCGCCCCATCGGGACGGCCTGCTTCCTGTGCATCGTGCCGGTCGGGCCCCATCGGTTCCGATGTCATTCGCCCTCCCTGATTTCTGCCGTCAGGGACGCAGCGGCCCCGCGGAGGGTTGCCCGCCGCTTGGACCGCCGCAGTGGCCCTGAGCAGGGCTCGTCGCCCTCACCCGGCTCCCGGACCGTCATCCGCGCCTCCTCACGGGCGGCCGTCCCGCCGCCCGGGCCGCCTGCCGGCGGCCGATCGCCCGCGCGTCGAAACCCGACAGTCCGCGCACCGCCACGAACGCCTTCTCCCGGCCGGGCAGCGAGACCCGGCCGCGCAGCACGGCCTCCGGGTCCGCCGCGATCCGCGACAGGAGACGGTGGTAGATGCCGGCCATGGCGGCGACGCAGGCACCGCTGCGCCGGTCGAGCATCGGCAGCAGCCGGAAGCCCTGGTCGAACAGGGCACGGGCACGCCTGACTTCGAAGTGGACCAGTCCGGTGAAGTCCGCGCCGGGCGGTGGTACCGGACTGTGGAAGCCCACCGTGCAGCCGAACTTGGCGAGGTCGTCGGAGGGGAGATACGTACGGCCGTTTCCCGCGTCCTCGCGAACGTCTCTCAGGATATTGGTCAGTTGCAGCGCCAGCCCGAGCGTATCGGCGTACTCGGCGGCGCGTGCGGTGTCCGGCGCGCCGGGTACGGTGCCGAACACTCCCAGGGAGAGCCGGCCGATGGCCCCGGCGACACAGCGGCAGTAGACCTTCAGCTCGTCCCAGGTCTCGTACGTCTCGCCGCGTACGTCCATCAGGACGCCGTCGATCAGCTCGTCCAGCCCGTCGAGCGGGATCGGGAAGCGCCGGGCCGCGTCGGCCAGCGCGACCGCCACCGGATCGGTGTCGTCCTCGTCGACCGCGCCGTCCTTGATGCGGGCGAGCAGGGCCCGGGTCTCCGCCAGCCGCTGCTGCTTGGCGCCGTCCTCCAGCGGGCCGTCGCCGATGTCGTCGACCCGGCGCGAGAAGGCGTAGAGCGCCGACATGGCCTGCCGCTTGTCGGCCGGCAACAGCCGGATGCCGTAGGCGAAGTTACGTGCCTGCTGCCCGGTCACGGCCTCGCAGTAACGGTATGCAGCGAGCACCGGCGCGGACGCGTGTGCGATGTCCTCCACGGTCCGACTCACCCCTCTCTTCGCAATGTCGCCCCCACCTCGCGCAGCAGGCTGAGCTTGGTCGGCTTGGGCGGTCCAGGGAGTACGTCGTGGTCGGCGGCCGCGACCGCCCGGAGTGCGGCGCGTCCGCCGCCGACGAAGCCGGCGAGCAGCAGCTTGAGCCTGCCGTGGACGCTACCCACCAGCGGGGTGCCTTCATTCAGCAGCGCACGGGCGCGTTCCGCCTCGTACGCGATCAGCGCGCGCACCGACGCGCCCCCTGTCGGGGCGGCCAGGTCCGCCTCGGTGACGCCGAAGTGTTTCATGTCCTCGCCGGGGAGGTAGACCCGGTCCCGGCCCAGGTCCTCGGTGACGTCCTGGAGGTGCTCGACGATCTGCAGCGCGGTGCAGACCGCGTCCGAGCGCCGGACCCGCTCCGGACTGGCGGTGCCGGTGATGCCCAGGACGAGCCGGCCGACGGGGTTGGCGGACAGCTCGCAGTAGGCGAGCAGGTCGCCGTAGGTCGCGTAGCGGCCGACCCGCTGGTCCTGCCGGTTGGCCTCGATCAGGCCGAGGAAGGGCTCGGGAGTCAGGCCGCAGCGGCGCACGGTGGGGCCGAGGCGGCGCATCAGGGGGTGCAGCGGTCCGGGGGCGCGGTCGCTGAAGACGCGGTACAGGTCCGCCTCCAGCGCGTCGAGCAGGGCGAGCGCGTCCTTGCCGTCCCGCTCGGGGTCCAGCCCGAGCCGGGCGGCGTCACCGCCGCCGGGGGCCAGGTCGCCGTCGCCGATGTCGTCCACGAGACGGGCGAAGCCGTAGACGGCCATCAGGTCCCGGCGCCAGGCGCGCGGCAGGAAGAACGGCGCGACCGGGAAGTTCTCGTGTGCGGCCTGGTCCGTGACGGTGCGCGACTGCGCGTCGTCCCGGCCGCCGCCCGGCGTCCGGGGCCGGACCAGGACGTCGCGTGCCCGTGCCATCCCTCGGCTCACCGGAGGCTGCCCGGCGCGTTTCGGAGCCGGAGAGTTCCAGTAGCCATTGCCGTCACGCCTCCCGTTCTACACCGCCAAGCCAAAACATCCCATTTCGGACACGCCGCATGACGCGACCCGCCCGATCGGGATCCCGGTCGCCAGGACGGGTACGCATTGCCCGACTTGCGCCACTTGTGCTGTTCAGTACCCGTACAGCTTACGCCGTACATCTCCTTGGCGTCCGAGGGGGTACCGAACCTCGAAGCAACGATCCGGTCAACATCCATAGGCCATGAACTGTTCCTGTATCCGGCCGAGTTGACCAGCCGTTAACGATCTCAAGACCGGCACACGACCTTCCGCGGCCGACCCGCGACGATCAACGGCCCCCGCGAGCCGGACTCGCGGGGGCCGTGCGGCGCCGGGCGGGCTACTTGCCCGACTCCTTCTCGTACGCCTTGATCACCTCGTCGGTCGGGCCGTCCATCAGCAGCTCGCCCCGCTCCAGCCACAGCACCCGGTCGCAGGTGTCCCTGATCGACTTGTTGTTGTGGCTGACCAGGAAGACCGTACCGGCCTCCTTGCGCAGCTCGCGGATGCGGGCCTCGGAGCGCTTCTGGAACGCCCGGTCACCCGTGGCCAGCGCCTCGTCGATCATCAGGACGTCGTGGTCCTTGGCCGCCGCGATGGAGAAGCGCAGCCGGGCCGCCATGCCGGACGAGTACGTCCGCATCGGCAGCGAGATGAAGTCGCCCTTCTCGTTGATGCCGGAGAAGTCGACGATCCCCTGGTAGCGCTCGCGCACCTGCTCGCGGGACATGCCCATCGCCAGGCCGCCGAGCACCACGTTCTTCTCGCCGGTCAGGTCGTTCATCAGGGCCGCGTTCACGCCCAGCAGCGACGGCTGGCCGTGCGAGTAGACCCGGCCGCGCTCCGCGGGCAGCAGGCCGGCGACGGCCTTGAGCAGCGTCGACTTGCCGGAGCCGTTCGAGCCGATCAGGCCGATCGACTCGCCGCGGTAGGCGGTGAAGCTGACGCCCTTGACCGCGTGCACCTCACGCACCCCACCGGAGGGCTTGCGGCGGATGATGCGGTTCAGGGCCGCGGTGGCGCTGCCCTTGCCCGCTCCGGTGCCGTACACCCGGTACACGATGTGCAGGTCGTCCGCGATCACGGTGGGGACGCGGTTCCCGTCCGCCGTCTGTACGGCGTCCTCTTGCTCAGCCACGGCCGTACCGCTCCTCAGCCTTCCAGAAGTACACGAAGCCGACGACGCCCATCACCAGCGCCCAGCCGACGGCCAGCGGCCACACGTGCGGGGGCAGCTTGTCGGAGGTGAAGCTGTCGATCAGCGCGAACCGCATCAGGTCGATGAAGACCACGGCCGGGTTGCAGTCCAGCAGGACGTGCACGAAGCCCGGGATCTTCTTCTCCTTGAGGATCTGGTCGATGCTGAACATCACGCCGGACGCGTACATCCACGTCCGCATGATGAACGGCATGAGCTGCGCCAGGTCCGGCGTCTTGCTGCCCAGCCGGGCCATGACCATGGCCAGTCCGGTGTTGAAGACGAACTGGAGCACCAGCGCCGGGATCGCCAGCAGCCAGGACCAGGTGGGCACCTGTCCGTAGCCCAGCAGGATGAGGACCAGCACGCCCATCGAGAACAGGAGCTGCTGTAGCTGCATCAGGCAGAACGAGATGGGCAGGCAGGCGCGCGGGAAGTGCAGGGCGCGCACCAGGCCCAGGTTGCCGGAGACCGCGCGGGTGCCGGCCATCACCGAGCTCTGCGTGAAGGTGAAGATGAAGACGCCGGTGACCAGGAAGGGCACGTAGTCCGCGACACCGCGGCTGGTGCCGATCAGCAGGCCGAAGATGAGGTAGTAGACGAGCGCGTTCAGCAGGGGCGTCACCACCTGCCACACCTGGCCCAGCTTCGCCTGGCTGTACTGCGCGGTCAGCTTCGCGCTGGAGAAGGCGCGGATGAAGTGCCGCCGGTCCCAAAGCTGCCGGACGTACTCCGGCAGGCTGGGCCGCGCCCCGCTCTGCGTGAGCCCGTACTTGCGGGCCAGCTCGGCACGGGACAGCCCGTCGTCGGATGATGGCGGGGCACTCATGGCGACCGCACTGTCGTGCGTAGTCTCGCTCACTGTTGACACTTTCGTCCTCAAGGTGCGCTGCCGGGGCCGTGCCCCGGGTTCGCGCCTGATGCTCTCAGATCCGAGCTTGTCAGATGACGGGAGGGCGGCCCAGCCGGGTCAGTCGCCACACGGTACGCCACTTCATGGGGCGCCGGGGACCACCGGACGTGGCCCAGCCCTCCTTGAAGCCGCCCAGCCAGGCACGGAGCGCGGGCCGCGAGGGCCGCCGGGCCAGGGTGAGCAGGAACCAGACACCGAGATAGACCGGAACCAGCGGAGCCGGAAGGTTACGGCGGGCCAGCCAGACCCGGTTGCGGGCCACCATACGGTGGTAGACCGCGTGCCGGCTGGGGGCGTGCGTGGGGTGCAGCAGCACCATGTCCGCGCGGTAGTCGATCATCCAGCCCGCGTCCAGGGCCCGCCAGGCCAGATCGGTCTCCTCATGGGCGTAGAAGAAGTCGTCGGGCAGCCCGCCGACCTCCTCGAAGACCTTCGTACGGACCGCGTTGGCGCCGCCCAGGAAGGTGGTGACCCGGGAGGACCGCAGCGGGTCGGAGGCCCGCAGCCGCGGCACGTGCCGGCGCTGGGTCTCCCCCGTCTCCGGGTCCGCGATACGGAAGCTGATGATGCCCAGCTTCTTGTCGCGGGCGAACGCCTCACGGCACAGCTCGGCCGTGTCCGCCCGCTCCAGCAGCCCGTCGTCGTCCAGGAACAGCAGCACGTCCACCTCGCTGCCGCCCGGGCCGAACGCCTCGATGCCGACGTTGCGCCCGGCGGGGATGCCGACGTTCTCCGGCAGCTCCACGGTCCGTACGCCCTCGGGCAGCGCCGGCAGCGGCGAACCGTTGCCGACGACCACGACCTCGATCGGGTC
The DNA here is from genome assembly GCF_003865135.1 of Streptomyces chrestomyceticus JCM 4735. NCBI lineage: Bacteria > Bacillati > Actinomycetota > Actinomycetes > Kitasatosporales > Streptomycetaceae > Streptomyces > Streptomyces chrestomyceticus. Next base: position 1,416,715 of record NZ_BHZC01000001.1, read on the forward strand.
GCCGTGCTGCTTGGCGACCGAGTCGAGCAGGGCGCGCAGCTCCTCGGGGCGGTTGCCCATGGTCAGGACGACGGCGCCGACCTTCATCTCGCGCGCCCCCGTCACTTGAGCCTGCTGGAGGCGAGGATGGACACCAGGTGGAGCAGCGTCTGGAGGAGCGCGATACCGGCCATCACCGCGACGCCGAGCCGCGAGAAGAACAGGTCGCCCCGTACCGCGTCCACGACCGCCAGGAGCAGGATCACCAGCGACGCCTCGATGCCGAGGATCAGCCGGTGGAACTTGAGCGCGGCGGCGGCCTTGCGGGCCAGCGCCATGCCGGACGAGCGCGGCTCGGACGCGGCCTCCTTGACCGGCGGCAGTCCGCCCTGGTGGCGGGCGACGCCGACCAGGTCGGTCTCGGCCTTGATCAGGATCGCGCCGAGGGCGGCCAGGGTGCCCAGGAAGGCCCACAGCCAGTCGATCCGCCCGGAGCCCCACAGGTCGGCGGCACGCAGTCCGAAGCCGACCAGTACGGCGGCGTCGGTGAGGTAGGCACCGACCCGGTCCAGGTAGACCCCGCCGAGCGAGAACTGCTTCTTCCAGCGGGCCACCTCGCCGTCGACGCAGTCGAGCAGCAGGTAGAGCTGGACCATCACCACCCCGAGGACGGCCCCCAGATCCCCGGCACCAGCAGGGCCGGGGCCGCGAGGACACCGCAGAGGGTCATCACATAGGTGAGCTGGTTCGGCGTGATCCTGGTGTTCACCAGGTACCGGTCGCAGCGCAGCGAGATTTCCCGCATGTAGAGGCGACCGGCCCAGTGCTCACCGCTGCGTCGGTCCTTGACACCCGCGGGGTGCACGACCGGGCGGAGTTCAGCTACGGACGGCTTGTGCATAGTCGGCGTATGCGTCCCTGATCTGGTCGGTGGACAGGTCGAGGTGTTCGAGGATCGTGTAGCGGCCGGGGCGGGTCCGCGGCGCGTAGGCGACGGCCTCGACGAACTCTTCGTCGCTGAAGCCGATCTCGCCGGGCGTCACCGGCAGGCCGTGCCGCCGCAGCACCTCGATCATCAGCCCGCAGGTCTCCTTGTCCCCGCGCAGGTGCGTGGCGAAGGCGGCGCCGAGGCCGCACTGCTCGCCGTGGCTCGCCGCCCGCTTGGGGTAGAGGAGGTCGAAGGCGTGGTTGATCTCGTGGCAGGCGCCGGAGGCCGGACGGCTGTCGCCGGCCACCGACATCGAGATGCCGGTGAGGACCAGGCCCTCGGCCAGCACCTGGAGGAAGCCGTCGTCGCCGACGCCGCCGGGGTGGCGCAGCACGGCCTCGCCGGCCTGGCGTGCCATGGCGGCGGCCAGCCCGTCGATGTCCTCGCCGGTCTCGCGGTGCGACAGCTCCCAGTCCGCGACGGCGGAGATGTTGGAGATGGCGTCGCCGATCCCGGACCGGACGAAGCGGACCGGGGCCTCCCGGATGACGTCGAGGTCGATCACCACGGCGATCGGGTTGGGCACGCCGTAGGAGCCGCGGCCCGCGTCGTTGTCGAGGGTGGCCACCGGCGAGCACAGGCCGTCGTGCGACAGGTTCGTCGCGACGGCGACCAGCGGCAGGCCGATACGGGCCGCCGCGTACTTCGCACAGTCGATGATCTTGCCGCCGCCGAGGCCCACCACCGCGTCGTAGTGGCCCTTCTTCATGGCGTCGCCGAGCTTGATCGCGTCGTCCAGCGTGCCGCCGCCGACCTCGTACCAGTCGGCGCCGGGCAGCGCGGGGGCCAGCCGCTCCCGCAGCCGGGCGCCCGAACCGCCGCTGATCGCGACGGCGAGCTTCCCGGACGCGGAGATGCGCTGATCGGCCAGCAGGCCCGCCAGGTCGTCCAGTGCGCCGGCGCTGATGTCGACGACGACCGGGGACGGAATGAGGCGGGTCAGTACCGGCATGCGATCTCACGGCCCTTCGCGAGGTCGTCGTGGTTGTCGATCTCGACCCACGCGACCTCGCCGATGGGCGCCACGTCCACCTGGAAGCCGCGGTTGACCAGCTCCTGGTAGCCGTCCTCGTAGTACAGGTCGGGGTCGCGCTCGAAGGTGGTCTTCAGCGCGTCCGCGAGCTCCTCGGCGGCCGAGCCCTCGATGAGGGTGACGCCGATGTACTCACCGGTGGCCTCGGCGGGGTCCATCAGCTTGGTGATCTTCTGGACGCCCTTGTCCGGGTCCACGACGACCTTCATCTCCTCGTCGGCCAGGTTCTTGACCGTGTCCAGCGCGAGGATGATCTTCTTGCCGTCGCCGCGGGCGGCCAGCAGCGTGCGCTCGACGGAGACCGGGTGCACGGTGTCACCGTTGGCGAGGATCACGTCGTGCTTGATCGCGTCCCGACCGCACCACAGGGAGTAGGCGTTGTTCCACTCCTCGGCCTTGTCGTTGTCGATGAGCGTGAGCTTGAGGCCGTACTTGGCCTCCAGCGCCGCCTTGCGCTCGTACACGGCCTCCTTGCGGTAGCCGACGATGATCGCGACCTCGGTCAGGCCGATCTCGGCGAAGTTGCCGAGCGTCAGGTCCAGGATGGTCGTGTCACCGTCCACCGGCACCAGGGCCTTGGGCAGAGTGTCGGTGTAGGGACGCAGACGCCGTCCGGCGCCGGCGGCCAGCACGAGGCCGATCATGCGGGTTCTCCTTCATCGTGTACGGCGGGTGCTCCGGAGGACACCCAGAAGCGGATGCTCTCCACGAGCACCAGCAGCGCCAAAACCAGTGCCAGGACCGTCAGCGCGATTGTGAAACCTGAGCCGTGCAGCAGAGCCGCCAGGAGGACAACGAGCAACGTGCGCCCCTCGTGCCCGCCGGCCGCCCGCACCAGCCGGCGCGGCGGGGCCCCCGTGCCGACGCGGATGCGGTAGACGGTGTCGTAGTGATGGTAGGCGACCGCCGCGACTAGGCCGAACGCCGCGGGCAGCGCCTGGTCGGCGTCCGAGCGGGCCGCCACGACCAGGATGGCTACGTACTCGCCCACCCGGAAGAGCGGCGGTACGAGCCAGTCGAGCGGGCCCTTGAGGGGGCGGGCGACGGCGCCACCGGCGAAGGCCGCGTACACGGCGGCGCCGAGCACCGGCCACCAGCTTCCGGCGTCGCTCCACGTCAACTGCGCCATGAGGAAGGCCACGCCCGCGAACGCCATGACCGGAGCGGTCACCGGGCCGCCCGCCGCCGGGCCCTTGGCCACCAGCTCGGCGAGCGGGCCGGAGTCCGCGAGGTCGGCGAGTGCGGCCGCCGCCCGGTCGGTACGGCGGGCGCGCCGCGTCAGCGAGCGCAGCACCCGGCCCGCCGTGGTGTAGCAGGCGGCCAGGGCGCAGCCGACGAGCAGCGCGTAGAAGACGATGCGCGGGGTGGTGCAGGCGGTCAGCAGGGCGATCATGGCCCAGCGTTCGCCGATGGGCAGCACGATCATCCGGCGTACCCAGACCGTCCAGCCGACGCTGTCGAGCCGGTCGGACAGGGCCGCGGTGGGGCTGGTGTTGCCGGTGGCGTCGTGGTTCGCCTCGTTGAAGGAGAAGTCGACAACATGCCGGCAGGTCTGGAGCACCATGGCCCCCAGAGCCAGCGCCCACACGTCGTCGCCACCACGCGCCGCACCGAGCGCGAGACCCGCGTAGTACGCGTACTCCTTCGCCCGGTCGAAGGTCGCGTCGAGCCAGGCGCCCATCGTCGAGTACTGGAGCGAGTAGCGGGCGAGCTGCCCGTCGGTGCAGTCCAGGACGAAGGAGAAGATCAGGAGCAGGCCGGCGGCGATGAACCCGCCGCGGCTGCCGGTGGCCGCGCAGCCCGCCGCGACCACCGCGGTGAGCAGCGACGCCGTGGTGACCTGGTTGGGGGTCAGGCCGCGGCGCGCGCACCAGCGGGCGATGTAGCGGGAGTACGGGCTGATGCAGAAGGTGGTGAAGAACCCGTCACGGGCCTTGACGGCGGTACGCAGCCGTACGGCCTCGTCGTCGACGGCGGCGACGGCCTCCTCGGCCGTGGCGCGCTCCGCTGGCGTCAGCGGGACGGCGGCGACCAGGCTGCCCAGCTCGACGCGCTGCAACGCGGCGTCTCCGGCCTCCATGGTCTCGGCGAGCGCGTCCGGCAGGACGTCCACGCGGTAACGGGTGCCGGGCCCGGCGGGCACCGCGGCGGCGGCCTGCTGGAGCGCGGCGCGCGCCTCGGGCTGCGCGGTGACGGCACCCGGCACCGCGGCGGCCGGGAAGCGCGGGTCGGTCAGCGCCAGCCGGAGGCTGTGCAGGTGGCCCACGAACCGGGGGTCGACCACGGCGACGCGTTCATCGGCCGGAACCGCGGCGAGCGCGTCGGCCACGGCCGCGGCACCGTCCGCCGTACGGACGTCGAAACCCAGCGAGCGCAGGGCGGCTTCGAGCGGCGACCCGGCGACCGGCGGACCGGTGAGGATGGCGGTCGACAGACGAACTCACTCCTTGGAAGCTGGCGAGGCCGCGCCGGTCGGTCCGCATTCGATACGAACTACCCGGGCAGCGGGCGTGGCACACCTGGGCCCCCAGGGGGCGGGTGGGCACGTCGGCAGAGGCTATCGGATCGCCGGATGCGGCCGTTCACCGCGCATTCACCGCACGATCGAGTGACCGCAGGCTGCGCCTGCCGCGATCATCATGGTGGATCAACGCACCCAGGAACAACTGACGCCCGGCCGCGCCCCGGACATCGCGCCGGTTATGCCACATCTGGCCACATGTGGGGGGAATGCCGGGCGGGTGGGGTGGGGCACGGGGTGGGGGGAATGCCGGGTGGCGGGAAAGCCGGGTGGGTGGGGTGAGCGGGGCGGGGCGGGGCCGGGCGAGGCGGGATGAGCCCCGGCGGGGCGGGTTTCGGCGTCGGGTGAAGCGCCTACAGGCGGAGCACCACGTACCCCCACCGGGGGCTTACCCAGCGGAGGCGGCCGGGAAGCACGCGCCGGGCGGGCGGGGCGAGCGGAGCGGGGACATGACGGAGCGGGCCCGGGCGAGGCGGGGCGCGTCCCGGCGGAACGGGTTTCGGCGTCGGGCGAAGCGCCTACAGGCGGAGCACCACGTACCCCACCGGGGGCTTACCCAGCGGTGGCCGACGGGAAGCGCACGCCCGGCGGGTGGGGCGTCCGCCACGCCCGGCGGGCGGGGCGTCCGCACCCCCTCCCCCGCCGCCCCGCCCCCGCATAACCGCAGGTCAGCGCATGACAACGGTGTTCAGCTTCGCGTTGCCACATACCCCCCACCCGTAGTTCACTGCTGGTGCCGGCGGCTTCGGCCGGCGCGGTGTGGTGGCGGCAGTTCGGACGGAGGCGTACGGCATGGGCGCAGGGCACGATCACGGGTTCGGCGGGTCGGTGGCGGGCGGTGCGGGGGCCGGTACGGCGGCCGCTGCGTATCGCGGGCGGCTGCGTGGGGCGCTGGTGCTGACCTCGGCCGTCATGGTTGCCGAGGTCATCGGCAGCGTGGTCACCGGTTCGCTGGCGCTGCTCGCCGACGCGGGGCACATGGCCACGGACGTGGTCGGGCTGACGATGGCGCTGATCGCGATCCGCTTCGCGAACCGGCCGCCGTCGCCGCAGCGCACCTTCGGTCTGGCCCGCGCCGAGATCCTCGCGGCGGTGGCCAATGCCCTGCTGCTGTTCGGGGTGGGCGGGTACGTGCTGGTCACGGCGGTGCCGCGGTTCTTCGAGCCGGTCGGGATCGAGGGCGGTACGACCATGGTCTTCGGCGCCGTCGGCCTGGTGGCGAACCTGGTGTCGCTGGCCCTGCTGATGCGCGGGCAGCGCGACAGCCTCAATGTGCGCGGTGCCTTCCTGGAGGTGGCGGCGGACGCGCTGGGGTCGGTGGCGGTCGTCGTGGCGGCCCTGCTGGTCACCGTCACGGGCTGGGCGGCGGCCGACCCGGTCGCGTCCATCGTGATCGGGCTGATGATCGTGCCGCGTACCTGGAAGCTCTTCCGCGAGTCCCTGGACGTACTGCTGGAGTCCGCGCCCAAGGGAGTGGACATGACCGAGGTGCGGGCGCATCTGCTGGCGCTGCCGGGCGTCGAGGACGTCCACGATCTGCACGCCTGGACGATCACGTCCGGGATGCCGGTGCTCTCGGCGCACGTGGTCGTCGCCCCGGACGTACTGGACACCGAGGGTCAGGAGAAGATGCTGCGCGCGCTGCGCGGCTGCCTGGGCGGGCACTTCGACGTCGGGCACTGCACGTTCCAGCTCGAGCCGGGCGGCCTGGCGGCGCACGAGGCGCAACTGTGCCCATGATGCGGGCGCGGCTAGGGCAGACTTGAGCGGCGAGGAGACCGACGACAAGGATGGGCATGCCGATCACACCTGCCAACGGACAGACCGCCGGGACCACGGCGGTGACCCCGCCGGACGGCACCGCCGAACCGATCTTGCTGGAGCTGGTCGACGAGAACGGCACGACGATCGGCACCGAGGAGAAGCTCGCCGCCCATCAGCCGCCCGGCCTGCTGCACCGGGCATTCTCGGTCTTCCTCTTCGACGACCGGGGGCGGCTGCTGCTCCAGCGCCGGGCCCTGGGCAAGTACCACTCCCCCGGCGTCTGGTCCAACACCTGCTGCGGCCATCCGTACCCCGGTGAGACGCCGTTCGCCGCGGCGGCCCGGCGCACCGCCGAGGAGCTGGGGGTCGCCCCGGCGCTGCTCGGCGAGGCCGGTACGGTCCGCTACAACCACCCGGACCCGGAGTCCGGGCTGGTCGAGCAGGAGTACAACCACCTGTTCGTGGGACTGGTGCAGGCCGCGCCGGAGCCGGACCCCGAGGAGGTCGGCGAGATCGCGTTCGTGACGCCTCAGGAGCTGGCCGAGCGGCACGGGCAGGCGCCGTTCTCGGCGTGGTTCATGACCGTGCTGGACGCGGCCAGGCCCGCCGTACGGGAGCTCACCGGGCCGTCGGCGGGCTGGTAGGCCCGCCCGTCTGCGGGGCGAGCGGCAGTTCGGCCCAGACCGCCTTGCCGCCGCTCGCCGTGTGCTCGACGTCGCACTTGCCGCCCGCCTCGGCGGTGAGCATCTTGACCAGCCACAGTCCGCGCCCGCCGATGTCGCCCTCGCCCGCCTCCAGGGCCTTGGGGCGGTACGGGTGGTCGTCCTCGACGGCGGCCCGGATCCAGTCGGCGCCGACCGTGATCTCGACGGTGATCTCGGGGGAGAGCAGCGCGGCGTGCTGCACGGCGTTGGTGACCAGTTCGGAGACGATCAGCAGCAGGGCGTCCATGACCTCCCCGGCCGCCGGCACGCGCTGCCGGGCGAGCAGGTCCCGGACCGCGTGGCGTGCCTGGGGCACCGACGACTCCAGTGCCGGTGCGGTGAAGCGCCAGACTCCTTCGTACGCGCGCGCGGCGGTCAGCTCCTCGGGGGTTCGGCCGGGGGGCCGGAAGGCGTCCTCACCCTCCGAGTGTTGGTTGTGAGCAGGTCAGGACCGGCCCGCTGAACACAAGTCAGCTTCTATCGACGCCTTCTGACCGAATCCGTAATCGGTGATCAGACCTGCGACTGATCCTGACCTTTTTGTTTCCTGTTCAAGGATTGCCGGACGAGGCCGGTGGGCGCCCGGTGGCGTCCGGTGCGCCCGTCCGCGGGCCGCGGCCGCCCGCCACCATACCGACGATCCGCCGCCCCCCGACGCCCATCGCGATCAGCCCCAGCCCGTCGAAGAGCAGCGCGAGGGAGAAGAAGCAGCCGATCACGTACCGGCTGCTGTGCGGCCAGTCGCCGAGCACCAGCACGCCCAGCAGGATGCCGAAGGCCCCCTGCACCAGCGTCCAGCCGAACTGCGGCCCCCGTACGACCACGCCGCCGGCGAGCCGGAAGACGCCCCCGGTGAGGAACAGCAGCGCCGCGAACATCGTCAGCCCCGCCGCGGCCACCTCCGGCTCCCGGATGACGACCACTCCCGCGGCGATGTTCAGGGCCGCCACGATCACCGCGAGCCAGAAGAAGCTGGTGCCGCGCGACTGGATCGCGTGCAGCAGCCCGACCACGCCGCCGATCAGCAGCAGCCAGCCGAAGAGCAGCATCGAGGTGAGCGTCGCGAAACCGACGTAGACGAGGCCCACCAGACCGGCGACCACCAGGATCGCCCCGAGCACCGCCAGCAGGCCGAAGCTGCGCTTCAGCTCACCGGCCGCCTGTGTCCCCGGCGGCGCCGTCGCTGCCGAGGTCTTCGAGGATCTGCTTCTGCCGAGCATCGCGGTCCTCCTCATGGATGCCTTTGTCCCGGTATACCCCGTTCAGGGCCGGATGGCAGCGCACGCACGACAGCAGGCCCGGTGCTTACGGAAAGCACCGGGCCTGCTGCGGAAGTAGCGGGGACAGGATTTGAACCTGCGACCTCTGGGTTATGAGCCCAGCGAGCTACCGAGCTGCTCCACCCCGCGTCGGTGAACACCACACTACGGGGCGCCGGGGCCGTACGCCAAATCGCCGGGCGGGACGGCCCTGCCGGGCGCGGCGGGGCCGCTCAGCGGACGCGTTCCGTGATCCGCCCGGCCTCGACCTCGATGCGCCGGCCGGTGTCCACCGCCTCCAGCATCCGGCGGTCGTGGGTGACCAGCAGCAGCGTGCCCCGGTAGGAGGCGAGCGCGGACTCCAGTTGTTCGATCGCCGGCAGGTCGAGGTGGTTGGTCGGCTCGTCCAGGACCAGCAGGTTGACGCCGCGGCCCTGGAGGAGGGCGAGGGCGGCGCGGGTCCGCTCGCCCGGGGAGAGCGTCGAGGCGGGGCGCAGTACGTGGGCCGCCTTGAGCCCGAACTTGGCGAGCAGGGTCCGTACGTCGGCCGGGGACATCTCCGGTACGGCCGTACGGAACGCCTCCGCCAGCGGCTCGTCGCCGAGGAAGGCGCCGCGGGCCTGGTCGACCTCGCCGACGACGACTCCGGGGCCGAGGGCGGCGTGTCCGGCGTCCAGCGGCAGCCGGCCCAGCAGGGCGGCGAGCAGGGTGGACTTGCCGGAGCCGTTGGGGCCGGTGACGGCGACCCGGTCGGCCCAGTCGATCTGGAGGTCCACCGGGCCGAAGCGGAAGTCCCCGCGCCGCACCTCGGCGCCGCGCAGGGTGGCCACGACCGCGCCCGCGCGGGGCGCGGCGGCGATCTCCATGCGCAGTTCCCACTCCTTGCGCGGCTCCTCGACCACCTCCAGGCGCTCGATCATGCGCTGGGTCTGCTTGGCCTTGGCGGCCTGCTTCTCGGTGGACTCGGTGCGGAACTTGCGGCCGATCTTGTCGTTGTCGGTGGCCTTGCGCCGGGCGTTCTTGACGCCCTTCTCCATCCAACTGCGCTGGGTGTGGGCGCGCGCTTCGAGGGACGCCCTGGTGTCCGCGTACTCCTCGTACTCCTCGCGGGCGTGGCGCCGGGCCCACTCGCGCTCCTCCAGGTACGCGGCGTAGCCGCCGCCGTAGGTGTTGACCTGCTGCTGCGTGAGGTCCAGTTCGACGACGCGGCTGACCGTGCGGGTCAGGAACTCGCGGTCGTGGCTGACCAGGACCGTGCCGGCGCGCAGGCCGGTGACGAACTCCTCGAGCCGGGCCAGGCCGTCCAGGTCGAGGTCGTTGGTGGGCTCGTCCAGCAGGAAGACGTCGTAGCGGGAGAGCAGCAGCGAGGCGAGGGAGGCGCGGGCGGCCTGGCCGCCGGACAGGGACGTCATCGGCTGGTCGAGGCCGACCGCGAGGCCGAGCTGGGCGGCCGTCTCCGCGGCGCGTTCGTCGAGGTCGGCGGCGCCGAGCGAGAGCCAGCGCTCCAGGGCGGTGGCGTACGCGTCGTCGGCGCCCGGCCGTTCCTCGACCAGCGCCTCGGTGGCGGCGTCCAGGGCGGCCTGGGCGGCCGTGACGCCGGTACGGCGGCCGAGGAAGGCGCGTACGGACTCTCCCCCAGACTCCGTCTGGGAGGTGCCCCCACCGTTCCGGTCCGGCTCCTGCGGGAGGTGGCCGACGGTGGCGGTGGGCGGGCTGAGGCTCAGCCCGCCCTCCTCCGGGGTGTCCAGCCCGGCCAGCAGGCGCAGCAGGGTGGACTTGCCGGCGCCGTTGGCGCCGACCAGGCCGATCACGTCCCCGGGCGCGACCACCAGGTCGAGGCCGGAGAACAGGACGCGCTCGCCGTGGCCGGCGGCGAGGGACTTGGCGACGAGGGTGGCGGCGGTGGCAGACATCAGACCGCTGATCGTATCGGGCCCGTGACCAGGCCGTCGCTCTAATATCCGGGGCATGGAACCGGGCATCGTCACGAACGTCAGCGGCGGCACAGCGACCGTCACCCTCAGCCACCCCGCCAAGCGCAACGCCATGACGACGGAGATGTGGCGGGAGGTGCCGCCGCTGCTGGAGCGGCTGGCGGCGGACCGTGCCGTGCGGGTGCTGGTGCTGACCGGGGCGGGCGGCACGTTCTGCGCCGGCGCGGACATCGGGTCGCTGCGCGGGTCGGCGGGGGCGGAGAAGGGGCTGGCGACGGCTGCGGAGGAGGCGCTCGCGGCGTTCCCGAAGCCGACGCTGGCGGCGATACGCGGGTACTGCGTGGGTGGCGGCTGTCAACTGGCGGCCGCGTGCGACCTGCGGTTCGCGGAGGAGGGTGCCCTGTTCGGGGTGACGCCCGCGAAGCTGGGGATCGTCTACCCGGCGTCCGCGACCCGGCGGCTGGTGCGTCTGGTGGGCCCGTCGGCCGCCAAGTACCTGCTGTTCTCGGGCGAGTTGATCGACTGTGCGCGGGCGCTGCGGACCGGGCTGCTGGACGAGGTGCTGCCCGAGGGCGGGCTGGACAAGCGGGTGGCGGACTTCACCGCCGTACTGGCGAGCCGGTCGCAACTGACGCAGGCCGCGGCGAAGGAGTTCGCGGACGGTCCCGCCGACGCGGAGCGGGTGGCCCACTGGGAGGCGCAGGCAGGTGAAAGCGGCGACACCGCGGAGGGTGTCGCCGCTTTCCTCGAACGCCGGACGCCGCGTTTCACCTGGACGGCTCGGTGATACGGGCCACGGGGAGACGGGTCATCCCACCTCGCCGTCCGTCTTGAGCGTCAGACGCACGTTCGTGTCGGCCGTGCCGTTGTTGGTGACGCAGGCGGTGTAGTCGCCGGCGCCCGGCCAGCCGGCCCAGGTGTCGCGCAGTTCCGCGCCGTAGGCGGTGACCAGGCCGGGCGAGCCGGTGCCCGGTACGGTCGCGCCCTGGTACTGGAGCTTGAACTTCGCGCCCTGGCCGGTGGCCTTGCCGTCCGCCCGTACGGTGTGCTGGGCGGACTGCTGCACGCAACGCTGCTCCCCCGGACGCAGCGTCCCGCCGTAGAACTGCGCGGCGGCGGCCGGACCGGCGGCCGACAGGGCCAGCCCCGCGGCCGCGGCCCCGGCGCACACCGTCCCCATGACAGCGGTGATCCTGCGGTTCATCTTGCTTCGCCCCCCTGAGTCGCCGGATGGACCGACACCAGGAAGCTACGGGCGGGAACCGACCGGATGGCAGCCCGGCCGCTGTCCGTTTCCTGTCCGATACGGGTCCGTTCCGGCCACCCCGGCGACATACTTGTCGGGTGTCCGACCGGTTGGGCGACCGGCTCGCGACGGCGCGCGAAGAGGGCTTCGTCGGCCGCCGTGGTGAGACCACGGCCTTCCGCGAGCTGCTGGCCGCCGGACGCGGCGCGGTGGTGTACGTGCACGGCCCCGGCGGCATCGGGAAGACCACGCTGCTGCACCACTTCGCGCAGATCGCCCGGCGCGCCGGGCGGACCGTCGTCCAACTGGAGGCGTCCGGGGTGCGCTCCTTCGAGGAGGAACTGGCGGAGCGCATTCCGGACCGGCCCGATCTGGTGCTGCTGATCGACGGCCTGGACGACGCGCGGGCCACGCGCGAGACCGTGCACCGCGAGCTGCTGCCCCGGCTGCCCGCCGACGCGCTGGTCGCGCTGGCCTGCCGGACGGCGCCGCCGCTGTCGTGGCGTCTGGACCCGGCCTGGCAGGGGCTGCTGCGGCTGCTGCCGCTCGGTCCGCTGGACGAGGCGGACAGCCGGGAGCTGCTCACCCGGCGCGGGGTGCCGCCCGCCGTGCAGGAGCAGGGGCTGGCCTTCACCCGCGGGCACCCGCTGGCGCTCGCGCTGGTGGCGGACGTCGCCGCGCTCGGCGGCGAGGCGGCCGGGCCCGAGCCGTCGCCGCAGGTGGTCCGGGCGCTGCTGGCCAGCCTGCTGGAAGCGGTGCCCACGCCGCTGCACCGGACGGCGCTGGAGGCGTCCTCGCAGGTGCTCTCGACGACCGAGCCGCTGCTGGCCGCGCTGCTGGACGTGCCCGACGCCCGGCCGTACTTCGACTGGCTGTGCGGGCTGTCCGCCGTGGAGAGCGGGGCGCGCGGGGTGCATCCGCACGATCTCGTGCGGGACGCGCTGGACGCGGAGCTGCGCTGGCGCGACCCGGAGCGCAGGGCGGCGCTGCACCGCCGGGCCAGCGCGTACTACCAGCGGCTGTTCACCCGGGAGGACGACCGGGGGCGGCAGCGGGCGGTGCTCGCGGACTTCGCGTACCTGCACCGGGACAGCCCGGTCGTCGGTCCGCTGCTGGAGCCGGTGGCGCGGGGGCGGCGGGCGCGGCCCGGCTGGACCGGCTGACCGTCTCGCCGGGGCCGGTCACCGGGGGCGAGCTGGTGGAGGCGTGCACGGTCGCCGCGATCCACGAGGGGATCGAGGCGGCGCGGCTGGTGCACGAGTGGTCACGGCGTCCGGAGGCCGAGACGTACACCGTGCGCGGTCCGGACGGGGTGGCGGCGGGCTTCTACACGCTGATCGAGCTGGGCGGCGCGCCCCCGCCGGGCGGGCCGGACGACCCGGCGGTACGGGCCGCCTGCGGCTGGCTGGACGCGTACGGTGAACTGCGCGGCGACGAGACGGCGTTGCTGGTCCGGTTCTGGATGAGCCGCGACGAGTACCAGGCCGTCTCCCCCGTGCAGACCCTGATCACGCTGCGGCTGACCCACCACTACCTCACCGGCCGCCAGCCCGCCGTGACGCTGCTGCCGTTCGCCGACCCGGAATTCTGGGAGCCGGGCTGCGCGTACGTGGACTTCGCCCGGCTGCCCGCGGCGGACTTCACGTCCGGCGGGCACCGGTTCGGGATGTTCGTGCACGACTGGCGGCGGGTGCCGGGGCTGGCGTGGCTGGCGATGCTGACCGAGCGGGAGCGGGCCGAGGACCCGTTCGCCGTGGCCCCGCCCGCGCCGTCCGGCCCCTTGCGGGTGCTGGACCGGGAGGTGTTCGCGGCGGCCGTACGGGACGCGCTGCGCGAGTTCGCGCGCCCGGACGGGCTGCGGGACTCGCCGCTGCTGGAGACGCGGCTGGTGGCCGGGCGGTGCGCGGCGGACGCGGTGGACGGGACGGGCGCGCGGGAGCGGGTGGCGGCGCTGCGGGACGCGATCCGCGCGGCGGCGGCAGCGCTGGAGGAGTCGCCGCCGGACCGCCGGGCGTTCCGGGCGCTGCACCACACGTATCTGCGCCCGGCCGGTACCCAGGCGCGCGCCGCTGAGCTGCTGCGGCTGCCGATGACGACGTACCGGCGTCATCTGGCGGCGGGGATCGGCCGGCTGACGGAACTGCTGTGGCAGGAGGAGCTGGAGGGCGGCGGGCCGGAGGCTCCCTGAGGGGTACGGCCCGGCCGTCAGCCTTCCAGGACGAACCGGCTGCGGGCCCGCATCGCCGCCGTGACCTCGGCCGGGGCCTTCTCCGGCGAGCCCGCCTCGTACGGCGGCTGCGGGTCGTACTCGATGCCGAGCTGGATGGTCTGCGCGCGGGTGTCGCCGGCGATCCGGCCCGCCAGCGCGAGGCCCATGTCGATGCCGGAGGACACACCGGCGGCGGTCACGTACTTGCCGTCGAAGACGACGCGTTCGCCGGTCGGTTCGACGCCGTGGGACGGAAGTTGGTCCAGCGCGAGCCAGTGGGAGGTGGCGCGGCGGCCCTTGAGGAGCCCGGTGGCGGCGAGGATCAGCGATCCGGTGCAGACGGAGGTGGTCCAGGTGGTGCGGGTGTCGACGGCGCGGATCCAGTCGTGCAGCGGGCCGTCGTCCATCAGCGCGGCCTGGCCGGGGCCGCCGGGCACGACGAGCACGTCCGGGGCGGTGACGTCGTACAGGGCCGCGTCGGCGGTCAGGGCGAGGGTGCCGGTGTCGTTGCGGTGTTCTCCGGTGCGCTCGGCGACGAGGACGGTCTCGGCGCCCGGGATGCGGCTGAGGGTGTCGTACGGGCCGACGGCGTCGAGGGCGGTGAAGCGGTCGTAGAGGAGGATGGCGATCTGCATGTGGGGGCCTTTCGGTACGGGACCTTCCGGTGCGGCGCGGGCCTCGGCGGCCAGCGGCCGGGCCGGTCAGCCGAACGGTGGCGGCGAGGCGGGCCGGAAGCGGCGGCGGTATTCGGCGGGAGCGGCGCCCAGCGTGCGGGTGAACGCGCGGCGCATCGCCTCCGGAGTGCCGTAGCCGCAGCGGCGGGAGATGCCCTCGACGCCGTCGGCGGTGTCCTCCAGGAGGCGCCGGGCGGCCTCCAGCCGTACCCGGTCGACGTAGCGGCCGGGCGTCATGCCGACCTCGGCGCGGAAGGCGCGGGCGAAGTGCCGGGGCGACAGGCCCGCGCGGTCGGCGAGCGTCTCGACGGACAGGTCGGCCGCCGGGTTCTCGGTGATCCACTGCTGTACGTCGCGCAGCGGGCGCCGGTCCGCTGTCTGGGCGGCGAGCTGGGCGCTGAACTGCGTCTGGTTGCCGGGCCTGCGCAGAAAGACGACCAGGTGGCGGGCGATGTCCAGGGCGAGGTCGCGCCCGAGGTCCTCCTCCACCAGCGCCAGCGCGAGGTCGATGCCGGCCGTGACGCCCGCCGAGGTGGCCACGTCGCCGTCCCGTACGTAGATCGGCTCCGGGTCGACCCGTACGGCCGGGAAGCCCGCGGCGAGCGCGTCGCAGCGGGTCCAGTGGGTGGTCGCCCGGCGCCCGTCGAGCAGCCCGGCAGCGGCGAACAGGAACGCTCCGGTGCATACCGCCATCTTGCGCCGCGCCTGCGGGGCGTTCGTACGCAGCCAGTCGACGAGCCGGGGGTCGGGCGCCCGGGTGCCCCGGCCGCCGGGCACGAGGAGGGTGTGCGGCGGTGCGGCGTCGGACAGCCGGAGGTCGGGGGTCACAGTCAGTCCGCTGGACGTACGCACCGGGGCGCCGTCGAGGGAGGCGGTACGGACCGGGTACGCGCCGGGCGCTCGCAGGGCGGCTCCCGTGAAGACCTCCAGGGGGCCGGTGACATCGAGGCTCTGTACGCCCTCGAAGAGGACGACCAGCACGTCGCGCTGTTCCATGGCGCCCATCCTGGGCGGGTGCGGCGATGGCGGCAATGACGAATAACCCACCTTTACGGCCATCGGCGGCCGTGGGAAGCGGCCCCGGACCGGCGTGCCGCGGGCCTGCCCTCCCTTCCATACCAACGGGTCGGTAACCTGCGGGCATGACCTCCACGACCTCGCTCCCGAGCGCGCCGGCCGGCGCTGTCACCACGTCGTCAACCCGCTGCACTCGACCGTCTACTTCTCGCCGGACCTGCCGGCCGAACTCGCGGCCGTCGGCGTCGAGGACCGCGCCGCCGCCTACTTCGCGAGCCGGGCCGCGGCCCTGGGCGCGGTGGGCCCCGGCACCGTCACCGCGACCTTCTACAACTTCGCGTACGACCTGGTCGCCCGCCACATACCGCAGGTCTGGTCGGTCGTGCCGCCCGCCGAGGTGCTGGCCGCGCGGCTGCGGGCGGTCGACAGCACGCTGCGGCGGCTGCTCGGCGACGCCGTGGTGGAGTCGCCGGAGATGGCCGAGGCGGCCCGGCTGGCGCTGCGCGCCACCGAGGGCTGCACCCGGCACGCCCGTCCGCTGTACGCCGCGCACGCCGACCTCCCGGTCCCCGAGGCCCCGCACCTCGCCTACTGGCACGCGGCGACGCTGCTGCGCGAGCACCGGGGCGACGGCCACCTGGTCGCGCTGCTGGAGGCCGGGCTGAACGGCTTGGAGGCGCTGGTCACCCACACCGCCACCGACCGCGGCGCGGACCGCTCGTGGCTCCTGGCGACCCGCGGCTGGTCACTGGAGCAGTGGGAGGCCGCCGAGGAGGGGCTGCGCGAGCGCGGCATCCTGGACGCGGCGGGCGCGCTGACCGAGGCGGGCACCAAGCTGCGCGCGGACCTGGAGGACACCACGGACCGGCTGGACCTGGCACCGTACGAGCACCTGGGCGCGGCGGACGTCGCCCGGCTCACCGAGCTGGCCACCGGCTTCACGCAGGCCGCGGTGGCGGCGGGCGCGTTCCCGAAGGAACTCCTCGGCAAGCGCTGAGGGCCTGAGCCGCAGGCGGAGCCGTCCGGGCCGACGCGCGGGAACCGTACGCCAGTTGGCCCGCCGGCCAGGGATCCGTACGGCATCCCGCGCACGGATATCCAGGTGCACGGGACGGGCCGCCGCTGCCAGGCTGCGCCGATGGACCGTCAACGGATCTCCCGGATCGCCCACACCGACCACCCGATCGCGGCGCCGCTCGACGGCGACGCGGTGCGGCAGTTGCTGGAACACGCCCTGCCGCGCGGCGACGAGCGGGTGCTCGATCTCGGGTGCGGGGGCGGGGAATGGCTGCTGCGCGCGCTGGCCCGGCATCCGGGGCTGCGCGCCGAGGGTGTGGACGTCTCCACGGAATCCCTGGCCCACGCCCGTACGGCCGCCGCCGCGCAGGGCGTCGCGGACCGCCTCGTGCTGCACCACGTGGACGCCGCGGACTTCCGCTCCCCGCACCCGTTCGGCCTGGTGCTCAGCGTCGGGGCCGCGCACGCCTTCGGCGGCCTGCTCCCCACGCTGGCCGCGGCGCGGCAACACCTGGCCCCCGGCGGCCGGGTCCTGGTCGGTGACGGATTCTGGGACCGTACGCCGTCCCCGGAGGCCGTCGAGATGCTCGGGGACTTCGCCGACCTGCCGACCACTCTGGAACGCGTCACCGCCGCCGGGTGGACCCCCGTTTACGGACACGTCAGCAGCCGCCGGGAGCTGGACGACTACGAGTGGTCCTGGAGCGGATCGCTGGCCTCGTGGGCGCTGGACCAGCCGGAGGGCCCCGACCGGACCGAGGCACTGGCGGCGGCCGGTGCCCACCGCACGGAGTGGCTGCGCGTCTACCGGGAAAGCTGGGGATTCGTCAGTCTGGTGCTGCGCCGCACCGACGGCTGACCGACGGCCGGGGGCCGCCGGCGCACACGCTGACACGCCCGGACACCGAGCCCGTCCCGGCCGCCCGCCGGCCCCCGGTGCGCGGTACGTCCCGCCCCGCCCGTCCCGTGCGTATCCCCACGTCCCGTACGGGCCGCCACCCCGCGCGTGCGGCTTCTCACACCTCGCCGCGGCGGCCCGGGTCGCGCGACAGTGAAGCCCGCCAACCTGCACAATGCAGGCTCAAGCAAACGCTGGAAGGCGGGGCAGGAAACAACGTGACGGCATCCACCGAGGCCAACGGGGCGTCCGGGACCATCGGATCCATCGAAGCGAGGATCGCCGACGAGCTCGGCGTCAAGGAGCGGCAGGTGAAGGCCGCGGTCGAGCTGCTCGACGGCGGCTCGACCGTGCCCTTCATCGCCCGGTACCGCAAGGAAGCGACCGAAATGCTCGACGACGCGCAGTTGCGCGCGTTGGAGGAACGGCTGCGCTACCTGCGGGAGCTGGAGGAGCGGCGGACCGCGATCCTGGAGTCCGTACGGTCGCAGGGCAAGCTGGACGCCGCGCTGGAGGCGCAGATCCGGGGCGCCGAGTCCAAGGCCCGGCTGGAGGACATCTACCTGCCGTACAAGCCCAAGCGGCGCACCAAGGCGCAGATCGCGCGCGAGGCGGGCCTGGAGCCGCTGGCGGACGGCCTGCTGAGCGACCCGTCGGTGGAGCCCACGGCCGCCGCTGCCGCGTTCGTGGACGCGGACAAGGGCGTCGCCGACCCGGCCGCCGCCCTGGAGGGCGCGCGGGCCATCCTCACCGAAAGGTTCAGTGAGGACGCCGACCTCATCGGCGAGCTGCGGGAACGCATGTGGTCGCGCGGGCAGGTCGCCGCGAAGGTGCGTGAGGGCAAGGAGGAGGCGGGCGCCAAGTTCGCCGACTACTTCGACTTCGCGGAGCCGTTCACCGCGCTGCCGTCGCACCGCGTCCTGGCGATGCTGCGCGGCGAGAAGGAGGAGATCCTCGACCTGGCGCTGGAGCCGGAGACCGAGCCGGTGGAGGGCACCACGGCGTACGAGCAGGCCATCGCCCACAAGTTCGGCATCACCGACCGCGGCCGGCCGGCCGACAAGTGGCTCAAGGACACCGTGCGCTGGGCCTGGCGCACCCGCGTCCTGGTGCACCTCGGCATCGATCTGCGGCTGCGGCTGCGGCAGGCCGCCGAGGACGAGGCGGTACGGGTCTTCGCGTCCAACCTGCGCGACCTGCTGCTGGCGGCGCCCGCCGGCACCCGCGCCACGATGGGCCTGGACCCCGGTTTCCGTACGGGCGTGAAGGTCGCCGTCGTGGACGCGACCGGCAAGGTGGCGGCGACGGAGACGATCTACCCGCACGTGCCGCAGCAGAAGTGGGACCAGTCGCTGGCCACACTGGCGCGGCTGGCCCGGGAGCACGACGTCGAGCTGATCGCCATCGGCAACGGCACCGCGTCCCGTGAGACGGACAAGCTGGCCGCCGATCTGATCGCGGCGCAGCCCGAGCTGAAGCTGACCAAGGTGATGGTCTCCGAGGCGGGCGCCTCGGTGTACTCGGCCTCCGCCTTCGCCTCGCAGGAGCTGCCGGAGCTGGACGTGTCGCTGCGCGGCGCCGTCTCGATCGCGCGCCGCCTCCAGGACCCGCTGGCCGAACTGGTCAAGATCGATCCCAAGTCGATCGGCGTCGGTCAGTACCAGCACGATCTGTCCGAGGTGAAGCTGTCGCGTTCGCTGGACGCGGTGGTCGAGGACTGTGTGAACGGTGTCGGTGTGGACGTCAACACCGCCTCGGCGCCGCTGCTGTCGCGGGTGTCCGGCATCAGCTCCGGGCTGGCCGAGAACATCGTCGCGCACCGCGACGCCAACGGCCCGTTCCGCGCCCGCAAGGCCCTCAAGGACGTGGCGCGGCTCGGCCCGAAGGCGTACGAGCAGTGCGCGGGCTTCCTGCGCATCCGCGACGGCGAGGACCCGCTCGACGCGTCCAGCGTGCACCCGGAGGCGTACCCGGTGGTGCGCCGGATGGTGAAGACGGCGGGCGGCGAGGTGTCCTCGCTGATCGGCAACACGGCGGTGCTGCGCTCGCTGAAGCCCGCCGACTTCGTGGACGACTCCTTCGGCCTGCCGACCGTCACCGACATCCTCCAGGAGCTGGAGAAGCCGGGCCGCGACCCGCGCCCGGTCTTCAAGACGGCCACCTTCAAGGAGGGCGTGGAGAAGATCGGCGACCTGGAGCCCGGGATGCTCCTGGAGGGCGTGGTGACCAATGTCGCCGCCTTCGGGGCGTTCGTGGACGTCGGTGTCCACCAGGACGGCCTGGTGCACGTCTCCGCGATGTCCAGGACCTTCGTCAAGGACCCGCGCGACGTGGTCAAGCCGGGCGACATCGTGCGCGTCAAGGTGCTGGACGTCGACATCCCGCGCAAGCGGATCTCGCTGACGCTGCGCCTGGACGACGAGCCCGGCAAGGGCGGCGGCGCGGACGGCGGCGGACAGCGCCAGGGCGCCCCGCGCGAGGGGCGGCGCGGTGACCGGGAGGGCCAGCAGCGGCGCGGCAGCACCCCGCGTCAGCGCCAGGGCGGCACCGAGCGCCGCGGCGGCTCGCGGGACGCGGCCCCGGCGAACGGCGCCATGGCCGACGCCCTGCGCCGGGCGGGCCTCCTGGGCAAGGAGCGCGGCGGACGCTGAGCACGGCGCGGCCGGGACCGGTTCGAGCCGGTCCCGGCCGCCCGTTCAGCTCACTCGGGCGTGTCCGTACGCGGTACCGGGCCGGGGCCCTTGCGGTGCTTCCCGGTCTCCGGCTTCCCCACGTGGCTGACCCAGTGGTCGCCCTCCTGCGACACGTAGCTCTCCCCTACGCCGGCGGCCTCCCCGGCACTGCGGTCCGGGGAGGCGGGGGCGTTCTCCCGCGCCGCGCGCTCTGCCCTGCGCTCCCGTTCGGGGCGGTTCTTCGACATGTCACCCATGCTGGCTCCCGGCTTCACGCTGGAATCGACGGTTCGGTGGCGCCGCGACGGTGCCGCCCGGCTCCTCCAGTAGCGCACCGGCCCGGCGGCGTCGGCATGCCCGGCGTGCCAAGCGGGTGGCGGAAGCCGAACCGGCGCCCGTCGGCAGCACGCCTACCCGATGCGGGTGGGTTCAGACCGGACGTTCGCGGCTCCGCTGACCGCTTCAGGCCGCGCCCGCGAAGCCGCGCATCCGTTCCAGCTCGGCGGCCACGTCCGTGAGCGTCGCGCAGCCCGGTACGGGCGGGATCTGCGCCGCGAGTGCGGGCGGGCCGGGGCGGCCCGGGTCCTCCAGCGCGTCCGCCATCGCGGTGAGCGCCTCGGACAGCCGGTGGGCCTCCTGCCGGGTCGGGCGGCGGGCGCCGTGGTCGAGGCGTACGGCGCAGGCGGTCGCCGCGTCGACGATGCGTTCGGCGGCGGTGACGACCGTGAGCCAGTCGGGGTTGCGGCCGCGCGCCGCGACCAGTTCGGCGGCCGCGGTCTCGGCCGCCGCGCGGGCCTCGCCGAGCGCCCGGTAGGCCTCCCGGCGCAGGACCAGCCGCTCGCCCCGGTCGTGCCCCGGTTCGGTCCTGAGCACCTCGCCCAGGTACGCGCCGGTGGCGCGCAGCGCGGCGGTGACCCGGTGGCCGACGCGGCGGCGCGGGTCGGCGAGCCGCGGCAGGTGGCCGACGACGAGCACGATGCCGCAGGCGGCCGAGGTGTCCACGATCCGCTCCAGCGCGGCCTGCGGGTCGCCGCTGACGTGCACGAACGACAGCACCATCAGGGTGATCGCGACGGTCTGCAGCGCGAAGTGGCGGGTGGCGAACGGCAGCAGCGCGCCGCCCGCTCCGGCGATGAGCGCGGGCCACCACCAGCCGTCCAGCAGCATCCCGGCCGCCGCGAAGACCAGCACGCCGGCGACGGTCCCGGCGAAGCGGTTGACCGTACGGGAGAAGAGCGGACCCAGGTCGGGCTTGACCAGGAAGGTGACGGTGGCGGGCAGCCAGTACCAGTGCTCGGCGCGCAGCGCGAGGGCCACCGCCGCGCTCACGGCGATGCACAGGCCGACCCGCAGGCCGTAGTCGCGGCCGGCCGGCCCGAGGAGGCTCCGGCCGCGCCGGGTACGGGGGGCGAGCAGCGCGATCGCCCGGTCGCGCAGGGAGGGGCGGCGGCCAGGCGCGGGACGTTCCGCGGCGGGGGTCCCGCGCTCCCCGTCCCCCGGCTGCGTCTCGATCTGCCCATCCGTCGCCGTCTCCCCCGACGTCTCCGTACGCACGGGTACGGCCCCGGAGATCGCCGCGGGCCCGCCGTCGGCCCCGGCGGTGTCCAGCGGTTCCGTACGGGCGAAGACCACCGCGGCGTCCAGGAGGGCGCGGTCGAAGGCGCCGCGCGCCGGGGAGCTGGTCTCCGGAGCGGCGAGCCGGCCCGGCGGCCGGCCGGTGCGCAGCGCTTCGGCGAAGCGGCGCGGGCCCTCGGCGACCCGGTCCGGCAGCGGCTGGGCCTCCCACAGCAGCGCGACGCTGGCCTCGCACAGCGCGGTGCCGGCGGCCAGCCGCTCGGCGAGCAGCCGTTCGTCCGCGCGGGGGCGGCGGCGCAGCAGGCGGCGCAGCCGCAGGGCTTCGTCGGCCCGGTCGAGTGCGGCGGTGAGGCGGCGGCGGGCCGCTTCGGCGCCGGGTCCGCCGACGGCTTCCAGCGCGTCCGCGAGCGCGTCGAAGACGGTGGCGACGGCCGCCCGCTCACCGCTGAGCGGGCCGCCGACCGGGCGGGGCGGGTGGAACACCAGGCGCAGCAGGAGCAGCCACAGGCAGCCGGCGAGGAGGTAGAGGGCCTTGAGCCACGGCGCGCCGGACAGCGGCATGCCCGCACCGAGGATGGTGCTGGCCAGCATCTGCATGCCCGCGTTGGACCGGACCGGTCCGGCGACGCTGCCCGCGCCCGAGACGAAGCCCACGGCGAACAGTGCGGGGACCACCCACCAGCCCGCGCCGACGGTCTGGAGCGTGGCGCCCATCAGCATGCCGAGGGACGACGCGAGGGCGGGCAGGCCGATGTGCACGACGCCGCGGCGGCGGGTGCCGGGGCGGTCGTTGACGCCCGCGAGCATGGAGCCGAGGCCGGCCAGCACTCCGGCGGCCGGGTGGCCGGTGGCCACGCCCGCGGCGAGCAGCGGGCCGGCGCACAGGGCTCCGCGCACCACGGCGGCCCAGGGCACGGGCAGCCGCTGCCAGCGCAGGGGGTGGGCGAGCCAGGTGGGCACGGCGCGCGGAGCGCGGGGCATGGGCCTCCTTGTACGACGGATGACGAGGACGGGAGCGGCGGACATAGGGGTACGTACCCGTACCGAGCGGGACGTACTGCCCAGCACGGAGGAAGGGCACACGGAGTACCCGGGACGGGCGGGGGGCGGGGTGTCCGAGGGGCGTCATCGGCCGACGGTGCCGACATCCAGCTTAAGGTCCCGTTTGTACGCACCGGGACGTGCGGGTCACCGGAATGTCAAGATCACATTCAGCCGTACCGGACGCGGGTCCGCGCCGGCCCCGCCGTCCGCCCGCCTACTCCCCCGCCACCGGCGCGACCAGCACACTGCCGCTCGTCCGGGCGACCACGTACGCCGTCCCCCGCGTCGCCCGCGCGTCCACCGCCAGCCGGTGCGTGCCCGCCTCGACCTGCCCGGCGAACAGCTCCGCCGTCCGGGTGCGCGACAGCCGGTCCACGCGGTACGCGGTGATGCCGATCCGGCACGGCACCGCGGTCTCGACCGTGACCTCGCCGCGGGCCGCGGCCAGCCGCAGCAGGCGCCGCTGGTCCTGCGGGCACCGGTCCAGCGCCTGTTCGACACGGGCGACGAGCAGCGGGACGACCGGCACCGGCAGGTCCACGAAGACCGCCGAGGAGCCCGCCGCCGCGAACGCGGCGCGCACCGCGGTCCGCTCCGCCTCCCCCACCGCGCTGCCGAAGGCCACCGCTCCGTACGAACGTAACTCGTCCGGCGAGGCGCCCGCCGCGTCCCGGGTGATCTCCGCGCCGATGCCGATGCCGCGCAGGGCGGCGGCCAGCCGGGCGGGCAGCGCGACCCG
Organism: Streptomyces chrestomyceticus JCM 4735; assembly: GCF_003865135.1. Taxonomy (NCBI): domain Bacteria; kingdom Bacillati; phylum Actinomycetota; class Actinomycetes; order Kitasatosporales; family Streptomycetaceae; genus Streptomyces; species Streptomyces chrestomyceticus. Next base: position 1,439,988 of record NZ_BHZC01000001.1, read on the forward strand.
CCGGCCGACCAGCAGGACCCGCCGGGAGGCCGCCGCGCCGCGCTCCGGGCCGGCCTCGGACAGCAGGTTCTCCAGCGCGGCCCGGTACCGCGCGCCGTGGAAGCGGAACGGGCCGATGCCCGGGTAGCCGTCGCGCCGCAGGTCCGCGGTCCGCCCGGTCTGCCAGGCGAAGTCGCGCCAGACGACGTCCGGGCCGTCCCGCTCGATGACGGCGGTGACCGCGCCGCACTCCAGCCCCTCGCACTCCGGGCAGCCGTAGAGGACGTAGCGGCCGTCGGCGAGCGGGGCGTCCTCCTCCAGGAGCAGCCGCCGCACGTGCGCGGTGAACAGGGACGGGCCGAGGTCGGCGGCGAGCGGGGAGACCGCGTCGAGGTCGGCCAGGCGCAGCAGGAGCGGTCTGCCGTCGACGATGAAGTCCCAGAAGTCGCGGTGGGCCTCGTACGCGCCGTTGGACAGTACCGCTCCGGCGCGTGTCGCGGGCGCCAGTCCGAAGGTCGCGTAGTGCGCAGCCATGTCCTGAGTATCCCCACGGACCGCTGATATGAGCCCGGCGCCGGGCAATTCACGGGGAGGGGGACGTTCCGGTTACGCGGCCGCGATGCCGGTCCGCCGGGCGGCCGGACCGCGGTCCGGTGCCGCCGCGCGGCCGCCCCCGTCACACCCGTCGCCCGCGGCGGGCGCAGCGGATAGCGTCCAGGCATGACGACGAGCGATGTGATCGTGATCGGCGGCGGGGTGACCGGCCTGACGGCCGCCGTCAGGCTGGCGGAGCTCGGGCGCGAGGTGCGGGTCGTCAGCCGTGACCCGGCCCGGGACACCACCTCCGCGGTCGCGGGCGGCCTGTGCTGGCCCTACCGGGTGCGGCCGGAGGAACGCGCGGTCGCCTGGTCGCTGCGCTCCCTCCACCTGCTCACCGAGCTGGCGGCGCGCCCGGCGGAGACCGGCGTACGGCTGGTGACCGGCACGATGGCCGACGCCGGGGACGCGGAGCCGGACGGCTGGCACGCGGCGGTGCCGGGGCTGCGGCGGGCCACGCCGGACGAGCTGCCGCCGGGCTGCGGCGCGGGCTGGCGGGCCGCGGTGCCGCTGGTGGACATGCCGTCCCATCTGCGGTACCTGGAGCGGCGGTTGGCGCGGGCGGGCGGCACGGTGCAGCGGCGGCCGTTCACCTCGCTCGCGGAGGCGGGGCGGGAGGCCGGCACGGTCGTCAACTGCTCCGGGCTGGGTGCCCGGGAGCTGGTGCCGGACGTGGCGGTGCAGCCCGTGCAGGGACAGTTGGTGATCGTGGAGAACCCCGGTATCGAGGAGTGGTTCGGGTCGGCGGACGCGCACGCCGAGAGCACGACGTACATCCTGCCGCAGCCGTACGGGGTGGTCCTCGGCGGCACGGCGCGCGAGGGCGCCTGGTCGCGGGAGCCGGACCCGGCGACCGCCCGCGCGATCGTGGAGCGCTGCGCGCGGGTCCACCCGAAGCTGGCGCACGCCCGTGTCCTGGCGCACCGGGTCGGTCTGCGCCCGGGACGCACCGCCGTACGGCTGGAGGCGGAGCGGCTGCCGGGCGGCGCGCTGTGTGTGCACAACTACGGGCACGGCGGGGCGGGTGTGACGGTGGCGTGGGGGTGCGCGGACGAGGTGGTGCGGCTGACGGGCGACGGGGCGGGGTGAGGGGAGGGCCGGTCTCCCGCCGGCCCTCCCCTCGTGGCCGCTCCCGTGCGGCCGGTGCTACGGCGTGCCCTCCTCGGCGGCCGGGGCGGACGCGCCGGCCGCCCCGGCCCGGGTGCCGTCCGCGCCGTTGCCCGGTCCGATACGGATCTCGAAGTCGCCGTCGTAACGCTCGTGGCCCGCGATGACGGCCAGTTCGACGACCTCTTCGCCCTTCTGCCCGCGGACGATCAGCGGGTCGTGGCGCAGGTCCTTCATCAGCGCCCAGCACATCGCGATCATCACCAGGGTGAAGGGCACCGCGACCAGGATCGTCAGGTTCTGCAGCCCGGTGAGGGCGTCGCCCGAACCGCCGCCGATCAGCAGCATGATCGCGGCGACCGCGCCGGTGACCACGCCCCAGAAGACGACCACGAGCCGGGTCGGTTCGAAGGACCCCTTCTGCGAGAGGGTGCCCATCACGATGGACGCGGCGTCCGCGCCGGAGACGAAGAAGATCCCGACGAGGATCATGACCAGGATGCTGGTGAGGGTGGCCGCCGGGTACTGGTGCAGCACGTCGAAGAGCTGCCCCTCCGGCGTGGTCTCGCCGGCGAGCCGCTTCGTGTCCTGGAGGTGCATCGCGGAGCTGCCGAACACCGCGAACCACAGCAGGCTCACCACGCTCGGCACCAGGATCACCCCGCCGATGAACTGCCGGATCGTGCGTCCGCGGCTGATCCGGGCGATGAACATGCCGACGAACGGCGTCCAGGAGATCCACCACGCCCAGTAGAAGACCGTCCAGCCGCGCAGCCAGTCACCGACCTTGTCGCCGCTGCTGGCCTCCGTCCGGCCGGCGAGCTGCGGCAGTTCGCCGATGAAGGTGCCGATGGAGGTCGGCAGCATGTTCAGGATGAGGACGGTCGGTCCGACGACGAAGACGAAGACGGCCAGGATCAGCGCCAGCACCATGTTGATGTTGGACAGCATCTGGACGCCCCGGGCGATGCCGGAGACCGCCGACAGGATGAAGGCGACGGTCAGTACGGCGATGACGGCGACGAGCAGGGTGGTGCTGACCTTGTCCATCCAGCCGAGCACCTTGATCCCGCTGCCGATCTGGAGCGCGCCGAGCCCCAGCGAGGCGGCGGAGCCGAAGAGCGTGGCGAAGATGGCCAGGATGTCGATGACCTGCCCGCCCCAGCCGTTGGCCCGCCGCTGGCCGATCAGCGGGGTGAACACCGCGCTTATGGTCTGCCGCCGCCCCCGCCGGAAGGCGCTGTACGCGATGGCCAGCCCCACGACCGCGTAGATCGCCCAGGGGTGCAGCGTCCAGTGGAAGAGGGTGGTGGCCAGCGCGGTGTCCATGGCCTGGGCGGCGTCCTTGGGGTCGGTGCCCGGCGGCGGCGCGCCGAAGTGCCCCAGCGGCTCGCTGACCCCGTAGAACATCAGGCCGATGCCCATGCCCGCGCTGAACATCATCGCGACCCAGGACACCGTACGGAACTCGGGCTCCTCGCCCTCCTTCCCGAGCGTGATCCGGCCGTACTTGCTCACCGCCAGCCAGATCGCGAAGACCACGAAGCCGGAGGCGGAGAGCACGAAGGCCCAGCCGCCGTTCGCGATGACCCAGTCCAGCATCGTCGACGAGGCGCTCTTGAGCGACTCGGTGGAGGTGGCGCCCCAGACGATGAAGGCGAGGGTGAGCAGCGCCGTGACGCCGAAGACCACGCGGTCGGTCTGCGGAGGGCCGGTGCGCCGCGGCTCGCCGGGAAGGTCCGCCATGACCGGCGCGCCTCCCCCGCCGCCCGTGTCCTTGTCTGATTCCGACACGTGTCGACCTTTCAATTGGCCAGTTTTTTCCTACCCGTTACCCCCTACCACGCGGCGGAACCCGTTCAGCAGCCCTTGAGCGGAGTCGCGGCCGTAAGGTGATAATCGGCCCGGCCGTCCAACAGCAGCGGGACGAGGGCGCGCAGCGACTGGCGCAATGGCACCACGGCGCCGCCCTTCGCGGCTCGGTGCGACAACACTCCGTGCAGGGCGAGTTCGTCCTTGACCTGGGCGTACTGCCGCGCGTCGAGGCGGTACGCGCACGGCGGGTCGGCCAGGACCTTCTCGGCGGAAGGCGGTTCGTTGTCCGCGCCGCCGAGGTAGACGGGCCCCCGGTCGGCGTAACCGGCCAGCCGGGCGCGGGCCGTGGCGGTCTCGATCCGGGCCCGGCGTTCACCAACGAAATCGAACAGCCCGTCCAGCGCGGCGTGTTGGGAGGCGACCCGGCGGCGGTTGTTCAGCGCCGGGTCGGCCTTCTCGGCGTCGGTCAGCGCGTCGACCCGGGTCTCCACGAGCAGCCCGACGGAGTTCTTCACCCCGGCGGTGTTGCGCAGGATGCGCTCCTGGCCGTCACCGGCCACCTGCTTGACCGGGTCGCCGGTCACCGGGTCGGTCCAGATGCCGTAGATGCCGGTGCTGAAACCGGCGTCGGCCGCTGCGGGGCGGACGTACTTCTCGGACAGGGCGGTGGACTCCCGGTGCACCGCGCGGGCGGTGTTGAGGTTGCGGGGCCACAGGGAGAGCAGGTCTTTCATGTAATAGGGCACGGTGGGCCCGTATTCGTGCAGGTCGTAGACGATGTCCGGGCGGTGGTCGCGCTGTACGGCGGCCAGCGCCCGCGCCTCGGCGGTCTTCAGGGCGAGGTGGTCGCGGTTGATGTCCACGCCGTCGGAGTTGCCCCGGGTGTCGGCGGCCCGGCCGTCCGGGTTGGCGGTCGGCACGACCAGCACACTCGTGCGTTCCAGGAAGCGCCGGGTGGCCCGGTCCCCGGCGAAGGCGAGGTCCCGGACGGTGGACAGGCACGCCTCGCGCCCGGACGGCTCGTCGCCGTGCTGCGAGCAGATCAGCAGCACCGCGCTGCCGCGCCGCACCTCGGCCGCGCTCTTCGGGGCCGGTGCGCCGATGCGGACGAGCTGGAGCGGGCGGCCCTGTGCGGTGGTGCCGATCCGTTCCGTACGGACACGGTCGCTCGCCCGGTCCACGGCGGCGAGGAAGTCCCGCTCCTCCGGCTGGCTGGTCCAGCGGGCGCCGTTGCTGGTCTCGAAGCCGGTACGGGGCAGGTCCGGGCCGGACGCCCCGGCGGGCGGCGCGGCCAGCAGGGTCGCGGTGAGCGCGGCGGCCAGCGCCCCGAAGGCGAGGCCGCGGGAGAGGGATGTCACGAGGGGGTGCCTCCGGTGTCGGACGGTGGGGCGAACGGTGGAGGGGTGCTGCCGGGTGCGGGGGATGCGGAGGGGCCGGGCCACGGTGGCCCGGCCCCTCCGTGCTGTCAGCGCGCCTGCGGTACGCGGCGCGGAACGGAGGGCTCCACGCCGGTCGCCGGCGCCGGTGCGATCCGCGCCCCGCCGGTCCCCGCCGTGGCCGCGGCCAGCGCCTTGCCGCCGCCGACGACGGGCAGGCGGGCGGCGGTGCGGGCGAGGTCCAGGGTCAGGCGCGGGGTGGTGGACGGCGGGTCGATCAGGCCGGCGTCCGTCCCGGCGATGATGAGCGCGAGCCGGTGCCCGGCGGGGACGACGTGGTCGCTCGCGGCCAGGTCGAGGGTGATCGTATAGGGCTTGCCGGGGGTCAGCGGGCGGCCCTTGCCCGGGTCGGCCCAGTTGCCCAGGTCGGCCCAGCCGCGGCTGAAGACGGTGTGGCCGACGTTCAGCGTGTCGGCCTTGGTCTCCTTGTAGCAGGCGCTGTCACCGGCGGTGCTCGCGCCCCAGCAGGTGCGGTCGGCGAGGGTGGTGATGCCCTCACCCGCCGCGCCGTAGTTGCGGATGGTGTCGGGCCCGAGGTCCACCAGGACGGCGGAGAGGTGGGCGGTGGTGGTGCTGGGGGTGGCGGTGACGGTCACCTTGCCGGAGCCGGACAGGCGCAGCGGCTCGGCGAGGGGCTTGGTGGTGAACCCGGCCTTGGCGGGGGTGGACGTGTCGATCTGCGCGGCCCAGTCCTCTTCGTTCAGGCGCGGGTCGTCGGTGAAGGTCTCGGTGGCGCCGTGCGGCGCGCGCCGGGTGCCGAGTTCGCCGACGCCGGGGGCGCTGCCGTTGCGCGGCCGTACGGTGGTGGCCGAGGTGCCGGCGGCGGGCCAGACGCGGTCGGTGGTCCACCGGTCGGGGGCGCGTTCGACGTCGGCCATCGGCTCGTCGTCGATGCCGTTGTCGTAGCCCATCAGGTAGTGGTCGAACCAGCGGTGCAGGGTGGGCACCCAGGCGGACCGGCGGAAGTCGAACGGGTCGACGTGGCCGGTCTGGGAGAGCCAGACCTTGCGCTCGACGCCGTTGTCGGCGAGCGCGTCCCACCACTGGCCGAAGTGCTTGGTGCGGACGTTGAGGTCCTGCATCCCGTGGATGGCGAAGACGCTGGCGGTGACGTTCCCCGCGTCCTTGACGTAGTCGCGTTCGGTCCACAGCGGGGTCCGGTCGCCGGTGCGCGGGGCGCCCTCGGCGAGTTTCTTCTGCACGGCGTCGCAGCGCAGGCGCGCCTCGGGGCTGTTGACGCGGTTGGCCAGCGCGTCGGGGCCGGAGTTGTACAGCGGGGCGCCCTTGGCGAAGTAGTAGTCGTACCAGGAGGAGATGGCGGCGATGGGCACGATGGTCTTCAGGCCCTCGACGCCGGTGGCGGCGACGCCGTTGGCGATGGTGCCGTCCCAGCTCTTGCCGATCATGCCGGTGTCGCCGTTCGACCAGCCGGCGGTGACGCGTTTGCCGCCGGTACGGGAGTCGTAGGCGCGTCCGCGGCCGTTGAGCCAGTCGACCACGGCGCGCGCGGACTGGATGTCGGAGCGTCCGCCGACATCCACGCAGCCGTCCGAGCGGTTGGTGCCCGCGAGGTCGACCAGGACCGTCGCATAGCCGCGCGGCACGAAGAAGTTGTCGTAGAACAGCGGGAACTGCACGGGCCGTCCGGCGCTGTCGTAGGTCTTCTTCTGGCTCTCGTTGCCGCGTCCGCAGCAGGAGTAGTAGGGGCTGGCGTCCATGATCACGGGTACCCGGCGGCCCTGCTGCGCGGGTTCGCGCGGCCGCACGATGTCGACGGCGACCCGGTCGGTGCGTCCGTCCGAGTCGCCGTCGATCCTGGTGTCCACCCAGACCGATTCGCGTATCGCGCGGTCGTAGGAGTACACGGGTCTGGACTCACCGGAGGATGCCTGGGCGGCGGACGCCGGCCCGGTGAGTGTGGCCAGCAGGGCGACGGCCACCGCCGCCACGAGCGCTTTCCAGGGGATGCGGGGGAACCGCGCGCTAGGAGTCACGGGCGGACGGTAGCGCGGGGGAACTCCTGTGCGTAAGAGTGCGCGGGGTGGCGGACGGGAACGGAGCGGTGTCCGCGGGGTGCCGTGGCGCACGGTGTGCGGGGGTGACCTGTGACGTCCTGATGTCGGTCATGTGTCAGGTGCGGCCATGGACATGACGGGAGGGCCCCCGGTACATAAGGTCTGAACAACTGAGGATCTGATGGGCCTACCGGGCTCACCTCCCCTACAAGCTGGAGGATTTCGTGCGTCACAGACTCATCGTTCCGGGTGCGGCCGCCCTCAGCCTGCTGCTGGCGATCCCGGCTTCCGCGGCCAGTTACGCACCCGGCGCTCCGGGCGCGGGCGACTCCTACTACCCCGAGAGCGGCAACGGCGGGTACGACGTCTCCCATTACGACCTGCGGCTGAAGTACCAGCCGACGACGGACCTGCTGGAGGGCACGGCGACGCTGCTCGCCAAGACCACGCAGGACCTGAACCGCTTCAACCTCGACTTCGGCCTGAAGGTCAGCGAGATACGCGTCAACGGCAAGAAGGCGACCTTCGCCACCTCCGGCAAGCACGAGCTGGAGATCACGCCGGCCACGCCGCTGCCCAAGGGCAAGGACATCAGCGTCGTCGTGCGCTATGCGGGCAAGCCGTCCGAGCTGAAGATCGACGGCTACTCCGCCTGGCACCGCACGCCCGACGGCGGAGTGATCGCGCAGGAGCCGGACTCCGCCGTGTGGTGGTTCCCGAGCAACGACCACCCGACCGACAAGGCGACGTACGACATCTCCGTCTCGGTGCCGGACGGCAACCAGGCGCTGAGCAACGGCGTCCTGCTGTCGCAGACCTCCAAGCTCGGCTGGACCCGCTTCAACTGGCGTTCGGACAAGCCGCAGGCGCCGTACCTGACCACGCTCGCGGTCGGCAAGTTCGACGTCACCAAGGACACCACGGCCAGCGGCCTGCCGGTGATCAACGCCGTCAGCAAGGACCTCGGCTCCTACGAGGGCTCGGCGCGCGCGAGCATCGAGCGCACCACCGAGGTCACGGAGTGGCTGGAGTCGGTCTTCGGCCCGTACCCGTTCAACTCGGTCGGCGGTTACGTCCCCAACGTGAAGGCCGGGTACGCGCTGGAGACGCAGACCCGCCCGTTCTACGGCAAGGAGGCGTTCGCCAACGGCACCAACGTCTCCGTGGTGGTGCACGAGATCGCGCACCAGTGGTACGGCGACAGCGTCTCGGTCAAGGACTGGAAGGACATCTGGGTCAACGAGGGCTTCGCCCGCTACAGCCAGTGGCTGTGGTCGGAGAAGGAGGGTGAGGGCACCGGCCAGGAGCTGGCCGACTACGTCTACGCCCAGCACCCGGCCGACGACCCGTTCTGGAAGGTCAAGCCGGGCGACCCGGGCCCGGACAACCAGTTCAGCGGCGCCGTGTACGACCGGGGCGCGCTCACGCTGCAGGCCCTGCGCAACGAGGTCGGCGACCGGGCGTTCTTCGGGCTCCTGAAGTCCTGGCCCACCGACAAGAAGTACGGCAACGCCTCGGTGCAGGACTTCGTGACGTACGCCGAGCGCAAGACCGGCAAGCCGCTCGCGGCGCTGTTCGACACCTGGCTGTTCCAGCCGTCCAAGCCGTCGGCCCCGGCGCTGAAGAAGGCGTTCGGCGCCCGGTCGGCCGCCCCGGCCAAGGCACCGGCGCAGCCGAAGTCCTGGAAGTCGATCCAGGCCACGAACACCGTGCACGAGACCGGCCACGGTCACCGGCACTGACGTGACAGCGGGGCCCGGCGCGGTGTGCGCCGGGCCCCGCCGCACGCGCCACGTCCCCTCCATCTCCGCGCCACCCAGAAGTTACTCAGAAGTAAGTGCGCCTGGTTCGATGTGCGGCGGGTCTTCCCCCTCACGCCACCAGGAGTCCGCATGCCGCACCGTCCGCCACGCCGTCCGCTCACCGCCGTCCTCGCCACGGCGCTGGCCGCCGGGACGGCCGTCACGGCGTGCCTCGCCGTGGCCCCCGCGGCGTCGGCCGCCCAGACGCCGGAGGCCCGGCCCCGGCCGCGGTGCCCGCGGTGAAGGTGCTCTCGTACAACGTCTTCCTGATGAGCAAGAACCTCTACCCCAACTGGGGGCAGGACCAGCGGGCCAAGGCGATCGCCTCCGCCGGTTTCTTCCAGGGCCAGGACGTCGTCGTCCTCCAGGAAGCCTTCGACAACGCGTCCTCCGACGCGCTCAAGTCGGCCGCGGCGGCACCGTATCCGTACCAGACACCGGTGGTCGGGCGCGGCAGGAGCGGCTGGGACGCCACGGGCGGCGCCTATTCCGCCACCACCCCGGAGGACGGCGGCGTCACCCTGCTGAGCAAGTGGCCGCTGCTCCGCAAGGAGCAGTACGTGTTCAAGGACGCCTGCGGTGCCGACTCCTGGTCCAACAAGGGCTTCGTCTACGCGGCGCTGAACGTCCGAGGCACCACGGTGCACGTGGTCGGCACCCACGCCCAGTCGACCGACCCGGGATGCAAGGCGGGCGAAGCGGCAGCGGTCCGGGCGAAGCAGTTCAAGGAGATCGACGCCTTCCTGGACGCGAAGAAGATCCCGGCGGACGAACAGGTCATGGTCGCGGGCGACTTGAACGTGGACTCGCGCAGCCCCGAGTTCGCCTCCCTGCTCACCGACGCCGGACTCGTGGCGGCCGACGCGCGCACCGGACACCCGTACTCCTTCGACACCCGGGAGAACTCCGTCGCGGCCTACCGCTACCCGGACGACCCGCGCGAGGACCTGGACCACGTCCTGCACCGCCGCGGCCACGCCCGGCCCGCGGGCTGGTCCAACGAGGTCGTCAAGGAGCGGTCCGCCCCCTGGACGGTGTCGAGCTGGGGCAAGGACTACACCTACACCAACCTCTCGGACCACTACCCCGTGGTGGCCGCGCAGCGCTGAAGGCGGCAGGCCAGGGCTCCGGGCTCTTCGGGGCGGGGCGGCGGCGCGGACTTTCAGTAAGGGGCAAAGAACCGTGGCACCACTTGCTTTCCTGGACATCGGAAGTCCAGGATGCTGGGGTGACCGAGTTATCCGCTGATCCACGGGCCACTTCCGCGCGGCCCTCCCCGCCACCGCCGCCGCCCCGCGCCCGGGACCGCTGCTCGCCGTCCTGCTGTCCGCGTGGTTCATGGCCCAGTTCGACTTCTTCGTCGTCAACGTCGCCGCCCCCTCGTTCGAGAGAGACCTGCACACCGGGCCCGCCGCCCTCGAACTCATCGTCGGCGGCTACGCCTTCGCGTACGCCAGCGGCATGATCACCGGCGGTCGGCTCGGTGACCTCTTCGGGTACCGGCGGACATTCGTCGTCGGGCTGATCGCCTTCGCCGTCACCTCCCTGCTGTGCGGCATCGCGGTGAACCCGGCCCAACTGGTCGGCGCCCGGCTGCTCCAGGGCTTCGCCGGGGCCGTGATGGTGCCGCAGGTGCTCGCCACGATCACCGCCACGTTCCCGGCGCACGCCCGGGGCCGGGCGATGGCCTGGTACGGCGTCGCCGGCGGGACGGCCTCGGTCGCCGGGCAGGTGCTCGGCGGGCTGATGCTGGACGCCGACATCCTCGGGCTCGGCTGGCGGGTGCTGTTCCTGATCAATGTGCCGATCGGCGCGGTCGCGGCCCTGCTGGCCCTGCGCTTCCTGCCCTCGGTGCGCTCCGAGCGCCGCGCCCGACTGGACCTGGCCGGTGCGGGCGGCGTGGCCCTGACGCTGGGCCTGGTGCTCGTACCGCTCGCCATGGGCCGGACGGCCGGCTGGCCCGCCTGGACCTGGATCTGTCTGGGCGCCACCGTCCCGGTGGGCGCGGCCACGGTGCTCTGGCAGCGGCGCCTGGCCGCGCGGGGCGGCGATCCCGTCCTCGACCTCACGCTGTTCCGCGAGGGTTCCTACCTCGCCGGTGTGGTGACGGGGGCGGCCTTCATGGCGTACTGGGCGAGCGTGATGTTCACCCTGACGCTGCTGCTCCAGGGCGGTTTCGGGCTGGGCCCGTTCGAGGCGGGGCTGGCGTTCGCGCCGACCGGTGTGTGTTACGCCGGGTTCGCCCTGCTGAGCCGGGCGCTGGTCCAGCGCTTCGGGCTGCGCATACTGCAACTGGGCAGCCTCGTCACGGTGACCGGCCTGACGGCGGTCGCCCTCGTACTGCACTTCCAGCCGGACCACGGGGCACTGCCCTGGGTCGTCGTCACCATGGCGGTGGCCGGGGTGGGCAACGGGCTGATGTTCCCGCAGTTGATCGGCGCGTCGCTGGTGCGGGTGCCCGTGCGGCGGGCCGGGATCGGCGCCGGGGTGCTCACCACCGCCCAGCAGTTCGGCGGCGCGGCCGGTGTCGCGGTCATCGGCGCGGCCTTCTTCGCGCTGGCCGGCAGCACGCCGAGCGCCGCCGGGTACGCCCGCGCCGCCATGTGGACCACCGTCGTGTCGGTCGCCCTGACCTGTGTGGTCACGGTGCTGACGACGGTCATCCGGCGTGCGGCCGACCGTACGGCGCGGGCGGAACTCGACCGGGCCGCGAAGGCGGCTCAAGCTACGGACGGCTGAGAGTCACCCGCAGGACGAAGGGCGGTCGCGCGGCGTGCGCACGACCGCCCTTCGCCGTGTCCTACGGCCGCACGGTCAGCCTCTGCCGAAGGATCAGCCCTTGTCGAGCGTCGCCCGGCCGGCCGCCGCCTCGCGTTCGGCCGCGATCCGGCTCACCCGGCCGCGGACCACGAACCAACCGCCGAACAGCGCGGCGCCGATGACCGGCACCAGCATCACGGTCTGCTGCCCCACGCCCTCGCTGTCGAAGGCCATCAGGACGACGACGCCGAGCAGGAAGACGATGGTCGCGATGTCGGTGACCGGGGTGCCCGGCAGTTGGAAGCGGGGCCGGTCGACCAGGCCCGCGCGGGAGCGCCGGACGAAGACCATGTGACAGAGCATGATGGTGCACCAGGTGCTGATGATGCCCAGCGCCGCGATGTTCAGTACGATCTCGAACGCCTTGCCCGGCACCAGGTAGTTCAGGCCGACGCCCAGGACGCACACCGCGGAGGTGAGCATGATGCCGCCGTACGGCACCTGGTTGCGGTTCATCAGGGCGGCGAACTTCGGCGCCGAGCCCGCCATCGACATCGAGCGCAGGATGCGGCCGGTCGAGTAGAGGCCGGAGTTCAGGCTGGACATGGCGGCGGTGAGCACCACGAGGTTCATCACGTCGCCCGCGGCCGGTACGCCCACGTTGGACAGCACGGTCACGAAGGGGCTCTCGGAGCCGGTGTACTTGTTCCACGGCAGCAGCAGCGCGAGCAGGATGACCGAGCCGACGTAGAAGACACCGACCCGCCACATGATCGAGTTCACGGCCTTGGGCACGACCTTCTCCGGCTCGCTGGTCTCGCCCGCGGTGACGCCGACCAGTTCGACGGCGGAGTAGGCGAAGACCACGCCCTGCAGCACGACCACCACGGGCAGCAGGCCGCTCGGGAAGAAGCCGCCGTGGTCGGTGATCAGGTTCAGGCCGGGGGTCTCGCCGCCCACCGGGTGCTGGGTGGCCAGCAGGAAGATCCCGATGAACATGAAGACGACCAGAGCCGCGACCTTGATGATCGCGAACCAGAACTCCATCTCACCGAAGATCTTCACCGAGATGAGATTGATGGCCAGCACCACCGCGAGCGCGATCAGCGCCATGGCCCACTGCGGTACGGCGGTGAACAGGCTCCAGTAGTGGGTGTAGAGGGCGATCGCGGTGATGTCGGCGATGCCGGTCGTGGACCAGTTGACGACGTACATCCAGCCCGCGACGTAGGCCCCCTTCTCCCCCAGGAACTCCCGCGCGTACGAGACGAAGGAGCCCGAGGACGGGCGGTGCAGCACCAGTTCGCCCAGGGCCCGTACGACGAAGAACGCGAACAGGCCGCAGACCGCGTACGCGACGGCGAGCGCGGGTCCGGCGGAGGCGAGCCGGCCGCCGGCGCCCAGGAACAGGCCGGTGCCGATCGCCCCGCCGATCGCGATCATGTTGATGTGCCGGCCCTTGAGGCCCTTGCTGTATCCGGCGTCCCCCGCGTCCTGGGCGGCCGACACCTTCCCCCCGTCCGGTGGCCTGTGGGCGTCTTCCTGGACGGTTTCCGTGCTCACAGCTGGTTCATCTCGCTTTCGGGCAGGCGATGGAGCCGTCGCCGGTCCCACGGGTCACGCGAGTCCGGCCGACGGCACACCTTCCCCCAGAGCCGCCCCCTCGTCTGTGGGCTGGATCACAGCATGTATGAGCCATCAATAATCCGTCCGGTTATGCCCGGAATGGCTTGTCGGGGTCATGTCGATGAGCCCGCTATTCCGCCACGCTCCGGTCATCGCCCCTCACCCAGGAGAACGGCACAGCCGTCGAGTTCCGGTCTTCACTGGCCGGAAACCGCCGCCGCGTCGCGACCACGGCGCCGCACCGCGACGGCGGGCGCGGGACCGGCCCGCGCCCGCCCCGCCCCCGCCGGTCCCGGAAGGTTTCACAGGGCTGGTGAGACAGCAATACTGTTGAACACGGTCCCCCGCGGCACGGACGCGGCGGGCGCAGGGGGCGCGGGCACCCGCGCGGACGCAGCGAGGGAAGTGAGGCGCGGCATGGCCACCGGGGCCGGGGAAGAACCGACACTCACCGTCGACGAGTTGGCCGCCCGTGCGGGCGTGACCGTGCGCACCGTCCGTTTCTACAGCACCCGGGGGCTGCTGCCCCCGCCCGCGATCGGCCCGCGCCGCGTCGGCCGGTACGGCGCCGCGCATCTGTCCCGGCTCGCCCTGATCGAGGAACTCCAGCACCACGGCATGACGCTGGCCGCCATCGAGCGCTACCTCGCCCGGCTGCCCGACGACCTCAGCGCCCACGACCTCGCCATCCACCGCGCGCTGGTCGCCTCCTGGTCGCCGGACTCCGCCGAGGAGGCGACCCGGGCCCACCTGGAGCGCCGCGCGGGCCGGGCGCTGAGCGAGGACGACATCGACCGGCTGGCGGCGATGGACGTGCTGGAGCGCACCGGGGCCCCCGACGCGTTCCGGGTCGACCCGGCCGTCCTCCACCTGGGCATCCGGCTGCTGGACGTACCGGTGGCGCTGGAGACGCTGCTCGCCGCCCGTACCGTCGTGCAGGAGCACACCCGCTCGGCGGCGCGCGAGCTGACCCGGCTCTTCCACGACGAGGTGTGGGGCCCGTACCGCGCGCGCGAGTCGGACCCCGAGCAGGTGGAGTCGATGAAGTCGCTCTCCGCGCACATGCAGCCGATGGTGGTGCAGGCTCTGGTCACGGCCTTCCAGCGGTCGATGCGCGAGGAGCTGCGGGCGACCTACGCCGAGGAGTGATCCCGCGCCCGGCGGGCATGACGTGGTTACCGGTACGCGGGTGCGGCCGGCGGTGCGGCACGACCCGACGAGCGAGACGAGGCCGTGGGTGGAGGGGCGCAGCATTTCCCGGGCCGAGGCGGCGGACATCCTCGCCCGGCAGGAGAGCCACTTCTGGGAGTTCAAGAGCGGCCGCAGCGGCGGGGCGGTCGTGCAGGTCATCGCGGCCGCGCTGGCCAACGCCGAGGGCGGCGAGTTCATCGTCGGCATCGAGGACCCGCGCAGCGGGCACGGGCTGGCGCGGTGGCGCGGCTTCGCCTCGCTGGAGGACGCCAACTTCGTCCAGCAGGCGATGGTCGACCAGGTGGAGCCGCCGGTTCCGTACGACATCGAGTTCCTGCGGGTGGACGGGCACCCGGAGCTGGGGTGGGCCTGCCTGGTCACGGTCCACAAGAGCCCGGACGTGCACCGGACGGCGCGCGGCGAGGTGCCGCAGCGCCGGGGCGCCCAGTCACGGCGCCTGAAGGGGACGCAGATCACCGATCTGTCGCTGTCCAAGGGCGCCCGCTCCTACGAGGACCAGTTGCTGCGCGACTACACCCTGGAGGAGCTGCGGGACGAGGACGAGCTGCGCGTCTTCCTCGGCCGGTACAGCCCGAGCACCCCCGCCGAACGGTTCCTGCGCCGGCAGCGCCTGGTGGACCGCGGCGGGTCGCCGGCGACCGTGGCGGGCGCCGTGCTGTTCGCCGCCGAGCCGCCCGTCGTCGTACCGAAGAAGTGCTCGGTGAAGATCGCCCGGTACGAGACCGGGGAGCAGGTCCCGGACCGGCGGCACCTGAAGTCGGCGCCGACGACGGTGGACGGGCCGGCCCGGCTGCTGATCGACCGGACGCTGGCGGCGGTCACCCGGATCATCCAGTCGGTGCCGGTGCTGGGCCCGGACGGCGCTCTGTCGCCGATGGCCTATCCCCCGGAGGCGCTGAAGGAGATCATCGTCAACGCGGTGATCCACCGGGACTACAACCTCTCCGACGACATCCTGATCTCGGTCTTCGACAACCGGGTGGAGGTCCGCAGTCCGGGCCGGCTGCCCGGCCACATGACCCCGGACACCCTGTTCACGGACCGCTTCGCGCGCAACCCGACGATCGTGCGGTTACTGAACAAGTACCCGGACCCGCCGAACAAGGACATCGGCGAGGGGCTGGACACCGTACTGAGCACGATGAAGGCGGCCAAGCTCAGGGAGCCGCGGTTCTTCGTGGAGGACAACGCGTTCGTCGTGGTGCTGGAGCACACGCCGCTGGCCCGGCCCGAGGAACTGGTGCTCCAGTACCTGCGGTCCAACCCGGAGATCCCCAACCGGATCGCGCGCCGGATCACCGGCATCGCCTCCGAGAACCGGATGAAGCGGGTCTTCCACCGGCTGCGGGACGCCGGGCAGATCGAGCCGGTGCCGGGCCGGGCCGGGTCCCGCGCGGCGTGGCGGCTCAAGGGGGACTGAGAGCCGGTGTCTGCACCCCGGCCGGGCGCTGACCGGCCGGGGCCGTGGTGGTGCGGACCCGGCACCGGCCGGGCCGCACCACCCCGCGTCTCACGCGTCTCACGCGTCGCTGAACTTCTCCCCCTTCTCCGCCTTCTCCACCAGCAGCGCGGGCGGCGCGAACCGCTCCCCGTACACCGCCTGGAGCTCGCGGGCACGGGCGACGAACCCGGGCAGTCCGCCCTCGTAACCGTTGATGTACTGGATGACGCCGCCGGTCCAGCCGGGGAAGCCGATGCCCAGGATGGAGCCGATGTTGGCGTCCGCGACGGAGGTCAGCACGCCTTCCTCGAAGCAGCGGACGGTGTCCAGCGCCTCGGCGAACAGCATCCGCTCCTGCATGTCCCGGAACGGGATCGCGGCGCCGGCCTTGGTGAAGTGCTCGCGCAGGCCCGGCCACAGGCCGCCCCGCTTCCCGTCCTCGCCGTACTCGTAGAAGCCCCCGCCGCCGCTGCGGCCCGGCCGCCCGAACTCGTCCACCATGCGGTCGATGACGGTGTCGGCCGGGTGCTCCGGCCAGGTGCCGCCGGCCGCCTCGACGGCCCGCCGGGTCTCGTCACGGATCTTGCGCGGGAGGGTGAGGGTCAGCTCGTCCATCAGGGACAGCACCTTGGCCGGGTAGCCCGCCTGGGCCGCGGCCTGTTCGACCGAGGCCGGCTCGATGCCCTCGCCGACCATCGCCACACCCTCGTTGATGAAGTGGCCGATGACGCGGGAGGTGAAGAAACCGCGCGAGTCGTTGACGACGATGGGGGTCTTGCGGATCTGCCGCACCAGGTCGAAGGCGCGGGCCAGCGCCTCGTCGCCGGTCTTCCCGCCCTTGATGATCTCGACCAGCGGCATCTTGTCGACGGGCGAGAAGAAGTGCAGGCCGATGAAGTCGGCCTCGCGCTCGACGCCTTCGGCGAGGCCGGTGATGGGCAGGGTGGAGGTGTTGGAACACAGCAGCGCGTCGGGGGCGACGATGTGCTGGATCTCCTGGAACACCCGGTGCTTGAGGGAGGTGTCCTCGAAGACCGCCTCGATGACGGCGTCGCAGCCGGCCAGGTCCTGCGGGTCGGCGGTGGGGGTGATGCGGGCGAGGAGTTCGTCCCGCTTGGCCTCGGTGGTCCGGCCACGGCTCAGCGCCTTGGCGAGCAGTCCTTCCGAGTACGCCTTGCCCTTCTCGGCCGCCTCCAGGGACACGTCCTTGAGGACGACCTCGATCCCGGCCCTGGCGCAGGAGTACGCGATACCGGCGCCCATCATGCCGGCGCCGAGGACGGCGACCTTCTCCACCGGGCGCGGCGCGATGTCCTTGGGGCGGCTGGCGCCGGAGTTGACGGCCTGGAGGTCGAAGAAGAACGCCTGGATCATGTTCTTGGAGACCTGGCCGGTGACCAGCTCGACGAAGTACCGCGCCTCGATGGTCTGCGCGGTCTCGAAGTCGACCTGGGAGCCCTCGACGGCCGCCGCGAGGATGTTGCGCGGGGCCGGGTAGGGGGCGCCGTTCAACTGCTTCTTCAGGTTGGCCGGGAAGGCGGGGAGGTTGGCGGCGAACTTCGGGTGCGCCGGGGTGCCGCCGGGGATCTTGTAGCCCTTGACGTCCCAGGGCTGCTGGGCCTCGGGGTGGGCGTCGATGAACGCGCGCGCCTTCTCGGTCAGTTCCTCGGGGGTGGCCGCGACCTCGTGGATCAGGCCGTTCTCCAGGGCCCGCGTGGCGTTGTACTGGGTGCCCTGGAGCAGCACCTTCAGCAGCGCGTCGGCGATGCCCAGCAGCCGGACCGTACGGACCACGCCGCCGGCCGCCGGGAGCAGGCCGAGGGTCACCTCGGGCAGGCCGATCTTGGTGGCGCGGGTGTCGAGGGCGACGCGGTGGTGGCAGGCGAGCGCCAGCTCGTAACCGCCGCCGAGGGCCGCGCCGTTGATCGCCGCGACGACGGGCTTGCCGAGGGTTTCGATGCGGCGCAGGTCGCGCTTGATGCCCTGCCCCGTCTCGAACGCCTGCTGGGCGTGCTCGGGCGTGACGGCGATCAGGTCGCGCAGGTCGCCGCCGGCGAAGAAGGTCTTCTTGGCGGAGGTGAAGACGACGCCGCGTACGGTGTCCCGCTCGGCCTCCAGGCGGTCGGCGACGGCGGTCAGCGACGCCTTGAAGGCCGCGTTCATCGTGTTGGCCGACTGGTCCGGGTCGTCCAGGACGAGGGTGACGACGCCGGTCTCGTCCTGTTCCCAGCGGATGGTGGTGGACTCGGTCATGGTGGGTGCTCCGGGGTGGGGTCGGACGGGGGTCAGACGCGCTCGATGACGGTGGCGATGCCCATGCCGCCGCCGACGCAGAGGGTGGCCAGGCCGTACCGCTTGTCCTGGCGCTCCAGTTCGTCGACGAGGGTGCCCAGGATCATCGCGCCGGTGGCGCCGAGGGGGTGGCCCAGGGCGATGGCGCCGCCGTTGACGTTGACCTTGTCCAGGCTCAGCCCCATGTCCTTGACGAAGCGCAGCACGACCGCGGCGAACGCCTCGTTGATCTCGACCAGGTCGATGTCGTCGATGGTCAGTCCGGCCTTGGCCAGCGCCTTGCGGGAGGCGGGCGCGGGGCCGGTGAGCATGATCGTGGGCTCCGAGCCGGAGACCGCGGCGGAGATGATGCGGGCGCGCGGGGTCAGGCCGTAGCGCTCGCCGACCTCGCGGGAGCCGATGGCGACCAGCGCCGCGCCGTCCACGATGCCGGAGGCGTTGCCCGCGTGGTGGACGTGGTCGATCTTCTCGATCCAGTGGTACTTCTGCAGGGCCACCGCGTCGAAACCGCCCATGTCGCCGATGGTGGCGAAGGACGGCTTCAGGCCGGCCAGCGAGTCGGCGGTGGTGCCGGGCCGCATGTGTTCGTCGTGGTCGAGGACGACCAGGCCGTTGCGGTCGGTGACGGGCACGACGGAGCGCGCGAAGCGGCCGTCCTTCCAGGCCGCGGCGGCGCGCTCCTGGGAGAGGGCGGCGTACTCGTCGACATCGCGGCGGGAGTAGCCCTCGATGGTGGCGATGAGGTCGGCGCCGATGCCCTGCGGGACGAAGCCGGTGTCGAAGTTGGTCATCGGGTCGGCGAACCAGGCGCCGCCGTCGGAGGCCATCGGGACCCGCGACATCGACTCGACGCCGCCCGCGAGCACCAGGTCCTCCCAGCCGGAGCGGACCTTGGCGGCGGCCATGTTGACCGCTTCGAGGCCGGAGGCACAGAAGCGGTTCTCCTGGACGCCGGCGACGGTGTCGGGCAGTCCGGCGGCGATCGCCGCGATCCGGGCGATGTCCGAGCCCTGGTCGCCGACCGGTCCGACGACGCCGAGCACGATGTCGTCGACGGCGGCCGGGTCGAGGTCCGGGAAGCGGCGGCGCACCTCGTGGATGAGGCCGACGACGAGGTCGATCGGCTTGGTGCCGTGCAGCGCGCCGTTGGCCTTGCCGCGGCCGCGCGGGGTGCGGATCGCGTCGTACACGTACGCTTCGGAAGTCACGGTGAGCAGCCTTTCAAGCTGGCGTTTCGGGTGCGGCGGGGGTGGGGGTGGGGGTGGGGCCCGGGGCGGGTTCGGGGGCGCGGGCGGGGCTCCGGGGGTCGGTCCGGGCCGGGCCGGGCCGGTCAGCCAAGTATCGAGCGGCCGATGATCTCCTTCATGATCTCGGTGGTGCCTCCGTAGATGGTCTGGATGCGGCCGTCGGTGAAGGCCCTGGCGACCGGGTACTCGCTCATGTAGCCGTATCCGCCGTGCAGTTGCAGACAGCGGTCGGCGACGCGCTTCTGGAGTTCGGTGGCCCACCACTTGGCCATCGAGGCGTGCACGGCGGAGAGGGTCCCGTCGGAGTGGTCCACGATGCAGCGGTCCAGGAACTCGCGGGTGACGGCGCACTCGGTGGCCATCTCGGCGATCTCGAACCGGATGTGCTGGAGCTTGGCGAGCGGCCGGCCGAACGCCTCACGCTCCTTCACATACCGGGTGGTGATCTCCAGCAGGTGTTCGGCGGCGGCGATCCCGGCCACCGCGATGCCCATCCGCTCCTGGGCGAGGTTGGTCATCAGGTGGACGAACGCGCCGTTCAGCTCGCCGAGGAGGTTCTCCTTGGGCACCCGTACGCCGGTGAAGAACAGCTCGGCGGTGTCCTGCGACTTCTGGCCGATCTTGTCCAGGTTGCGGCCGCGCTCGAAGCCTTCCGCGCCCCGTTCGACGACCAGCAGGCTCAGTCCGTGCGCACCGCCCTCGGGCGTGGTCTTGGCGACGACGATGACCAGGTCGGCGAGGATGCCGTTGGAGATGAAGGTCTTGGAGCCGTTCAGGACCCAGTGGTCGCCGCGGTCCTCGGCGGTGGTGCGGATGCCCTGGAGGTCGGAGCCGGCGCCCGGCTCGGTCATGGCGATGGCGGTGATCGTCTCGCCGCTGCAGAAACCGGGCAGCCAGCGCCGCTTCTGCTCCTCGGTGGCGAGCTGGGTCAGGTACGGGCCGACGATGTCGTTGTGCAGGCCGACGGCGAGCCCGGCGGCGCCGGCCCGGGTGAACTCCTCGGCCAGCACGGCGGCGTAGCGGAAGTCGGGGTTGCCGCCGCCTCCGTACTCCTCGGGGACGGCCAGGCCCAGCAGGCCCTGCTTGCCCGCCGCGCGCCAGGCGTCGCGGCTGACGATGCCGTCCTGCTCCCACTGGTCGTAGTGTGGCAGGACCTCCCGGTCGAGGAAGGTCCGTACGGTGCGGCGGAAAGCCTCGTGGTCCTCGGTGAAGATCCGGCGCTCCAACTGCGCGGTCATCGCGGGGTGCCTCCTCGGGTCCGGCAGGGTCCGGCCGGGGGCCGGCGGGGGTCGGGTGCGGGGTCAGGGGTGTCCATCAGTCCTCCGGTCTCGGAGACCGGGGCGGGCGTCCGCTGCCCGGGTGCCGTCCGGCCAGGCCGTCCCGCGGTCTGCCCCGGAAGCCGGATCGCGGCGGTCGGTGAGCGCCGGGACGTCCCAGTCGCGGGCCACGTCGACGGTGTCGGCGCCGGGCTGGGCGGGCGGCCGGCGGATCGTGCCGGGGGTGGCGGAGAAGCGCGGGGCCGGTGCGGGCTGGGTGATGCCGCCGTGGTCGGCGAAGGTGCCCCGGGCGGCGAGGTGCGGGTGGCCGGGTGCCTCCCGCAGCGAGAGCACCGGCGCCACGCAGGCGTCGGACGCCTCGAAGACGGCCGTCCACTCCGCACGCGTACGGGTCTTGAAGCGGGCGGCGATGGCGGTCCGCAGGTCTTCCCAGGCGGCCAGGTCGTCGCGGGCGGGCGCTTCGTCCGCGATGCCGAGCAGCCGGACGAACTCGCCGTAGAAGCGCTGTTCCAGGGCGCCGACCGCCATGTGGCCGCCGTCGGCGGTCTCGTACGTGCCGTAGAACGGCGCCGCGCCGTCGAGGAGGTTGGCGCCGCGGCGGTCCTGCCAGCCGCCCGCGGCGAGCATGGCGTGGATCATCGAGGTGAGGTGGGCGGTGCCGTCGACGATGGCCGCGTCCACGACCTGTCCTCGGCCGCCCTCGGTCTGGGCGTGCCGGAGCGCGGCCAGGACACCGACGACCAGGTAGAGGGAGCCGCCCGCGTAGTCGCCGAGCAGGTTGGCGGGGACGGCGGGCGGGCCTCCGGGCGGGCCGATCATGCCGAGCGCGCCGGTGACGGCGATGTAGCCGATGTCGTGTCCGGCGGTCCCGGCCAGCGGCCCCTGCTGGCCCCAGCCGGTCATCCGCCCGTACACCAGCCGTGGGTTGCGCTCCAGGCAGGCGTCCGGGCCGATGCCCAGGCGCTCGGCGACACCGGGGCGGTACCCCTCGATCAGCACGTCGGCGCGCTCGGCGAGGTCGAGCACCTGGCCGGGCCCTTCGGCGGACTTCAGGTCCACCAGCACGGAGCGTTTGTTGCGGTTGGTGAGGTCGTACGCCGGGTCGACGCCGAGGCCGGAGCCGCCGGGCCGGTCGACGCGCACCACGTCGGCGCCGAGGTCGGCCAGGAGCATCGCGGCGAACGGACCGGGCCCGATGCCGGCCAGCTCCACCACGCGTACCCCGCTCAGCGGGCCGTTCCCTGTCCCTGCCATCGGGCCCCCTGAGCTCCGCAGCACTGTGACACTTCTGATGTAACACTCGCGATGTTAAGAACGTGTTCCACTTTCCACAAGCCCCCACGGCACCGGACCGGTACGGAAAAAAGCCCGTGGCGGCGGTGGTCAACTCCCACCGCCGCCACGGGCCTTCACGCGTCACCTCACCAGTGGCGCGCTCCCCCGTCGGAACCGGCGATGGCCCCGCACACGGATATGGACCGCCGCACCATCGCCCTCACCCCTCCCGCTGCTCCGGACCGGCCGTCCGCCGGTCACCGGGCGACCGTCCGCCGATCGCCATGAGAACCACGCTAGCGGCGACCACTGACAACGGCCCGTAAGCCGATCATGGAGGGACAATGGCCGAATGCCTCACACGCACCTCGCATCCCCGTTGTTCGACATCAGCCACGGTCAGGGCCTCCGCCAGTTCGCCGAACTGGCCCTGGCGCTGGTCCTCTCCTCCCTCATCGGGCTGGAGCGGCAGGTCCAGCAGAAGAGCGCGGGACTGCGGACCCACACCCTCGTCGGCGTGGGCAGCGCGCTCTTCATGGAGGTGTCGGTCCACGGGTTCTACGCACTGCTGGGCACGGACGGCGTCGCGCTGGACCCGTCCCGGGTGGCCGCGCAGATCGTCTCGGGCATCGGTTTCATCGGCGGCGGCCTGATCTTCGTGAAGAAGGACGCGGTACGGGGCCTGACCACCGCCGCGACGATCTGGCTGACCTGTGCCATCGGCATGGCCTGCGGGGGCGGCCTGCCCCTGCTGGCCCTGGGCGCGACGCTCGTCCACTTCCTCGTGGTCCGCGGCTTCCCGAAGCTGTTCTCGGGGCGGCGGCGCGCGCCGTTCGTCGAGCGCGTCGAACTGCGCCTGAGCTACCGTGCCCAGCACGGTCTGCTGGGCCGGATGCTGGAGATGTGCACCAGCAGCGGCTTCCAGGTGACCGACGTCCAGGTGGAGACGGGCTCGGACGACCAGGTGCCGGCCGAGGTGCTGCTTCGGCTGGAGGGTCCGGGCTCGGCGCACGCGCTCGTGGAACAGCTCACGGAGCTGGACGGCGTACGCGGGGTGTCCCTGGGGCGGGAGTCGGACCGTACGGAGTGACGGCCTGGGACAGGTAAGCAGGAAACAGGAAGCAGGGGAGGCGGCGTGGTGAGCACGGTCTGGCAGGACACCGACGCGGGGGTGCTGCGGCTGCCCTCCGGTCGCGCGGTGCGGGGCCGTGGCCTGCGCCGCCCGCTGCCGCCGGGCCCGGCACCGGACTTCGCCGTGTACCTGCTCGGCAAGGAGCCGCCCGAGGTGCCCTGGGAGGCGCGCTGGCTGCGCTGGCCGGACTTCCGGCTGCCGAGCGACCGCGCCCTGGCCCGGGAACTCTTCGGCGAGGTCTGGGAACGCGCGGAGACGGAACGGGTCGAGGTCGCCTGCGGCGGCGGCCGCGGCCGTACCGGCACGGCGCTGGCCTGTATTGCCGTCCTGGACGGGGTACCGGCCGGGCAGGCGGTGGACTTCGTCCGCGGCAGCTACGACCACCGCGCCGTCGAGACGCCCTGGCAGCGGCGGTACGTACGTCACTTCGGGCGCTGACGGCCGGACCCACCCGCCGAGCCTGCCCCGGCCCCGGCTTCGGCCCCGGCGGGCACCAGGTGATCCCCCACCGTCTCGCGGTTCAGCAGGCGCGCGAGCCGCACCGGTACGTCGCCGCCCACGAGGACGATGACGACCAGCGTCAGCCCGAAGGTGAGCACGGCCAGCGCCCGGCCCAGTGTCATGCCCTCGGCGAGCCGGGCGCCGAGCACCGGGGCGACCGCCCCGCCGAGCGCGCCGACGTTGTAGACGAAGCCGAGCGATGCCGCGCGGACCGCGGTCGGGAAGTGCCCGGCGATGTACTTGGGCAGGATGCCCGAGATGCCCTGGCCGAGGGCGAGCAGCCCGAAGAGCAGGACGCCCAGGGCGACCAGACTGTCCTGGACGGCGAACACCGGGAAGACGAACGCGAGGGAGAGCAGCAGCGTCCCGGCGTACGCGCGGCGGGTGCCGAACCGGTCCCCCGCGAAGCCGGCCAGCCAGCAGCCCGCCATCGTGCCGAACCCGGCGTAGAACATCACGTCCGCGACCTGGGCGGGCGCGTACCCCAGTTCGGTCTTGAGGTAGGTGGGCAGCAGGGCCTGCACGGGCCAGCTATACAGGAACGCGCAGAACACGGTGAGCGTCAGGGACACGTACAGCACCCAGCCGCGCCGCCCGCCGAGCTGGACGGCGAAGGCGGTCAGGCAGAGCGCGGCGAGCGCCGCGAGCCAGGGGGTGTATCCCGCACCGGCCGGGGTGAAGACGCAGAAGAGGGCGGCGGACGCGACCGCCGCGAGCAGGACGTTCAGCCGCCGCCTGGCACGTCCGGCGAACAGCGGGCCGAAGGGGCGGGGACGTGCTCCGGCCGCTTCGACCTCCGTGCTCCAGTCGCCCGCCTCCGGGAGCGACCTGCGGACCCAGAGCGCCACCAGTACGGGCAGCACCCCGATCCAGAACATCCAGCGCCAGCCCCACTGGGGCACGACCCACTGGTAGAGCTGGGCGGCGAGCACCGTGCCGCCCGCGTAGCCGGATATGAGGAAGCCGGAGGCGCGGTTGCGCAAGGGGGCGGGCCAGCTCTCCAGGACGTACGTGGCACTGGCGCTGTACTCCCCCGCCATGCCCATGCCGATGACCAGCCGGGCGGCGAACAGGCTGGTGTAGTCCCAGGCGAACCCGCAGGCGAAGGTGCCGAGGGAGTACAGCAGGATGCTGGCGATCATCGCGGCCTTGCGCCCGTACCGGTCGCCCGCCGCGCCGAGGAGCGCCCCGCCCAGCCAGCGGGTGATGAACGCGCCGGACACCAGGGAGGCCGCGCCGGCCGTGCTCAGTCCGAACGTGCCGGCGATCTCGGTCAGCACGAGGGTGATCAGGACGAAGTCGAAGCCGTCCAGGAGGTAGCCCACCCAGGCCGCGAGCATCGCCTTCCACTGGCGGGGCGTCACCTGCCGGTACCAGGGCGGGCGCCGGTCCCGGTTCCGGCCCTTCGCGGGGCGCGGCCTCACAGCAGTCCGGCTTCTTCCAGACACCGCCGGACCGTGCCGACGGCGGCCTCGTCCAGCGGGAGCTGCGGCGGCGCGGTGGCCGGGCAGTCGATCACGCCCTGGAGGTGCAGGGCCGCCTTGAAGGCGCCCAGGGCGGAGGAGTTGCGGCCCATCACCGCCGGGTCGCCCGCGTCGGTGAGGGCGAAGAGGGCGGCGAGCCGGTCCTGTTCGGCGGCGGCCTCGCGCCAGCGGCCCGCCGCGGCGTGCTCGTAGAGGCGTACGTAGCCGTGCGGATCGACGTTGCCGAGGCCGGGGACGACTCCGTGGGCGCCCGCCAACAGGGCGCCGTCCACGGTCAGTTCCGATCCCGTGAGCACGGAGAAGTCCGGCACCTGGGCGCGGACGCGCACCAGCAGGCGCCGCAGCGCCCCGTCCTCGCCGCTGCTGTCCTTCAGACCGGCCAGCACGCCGTCGCGGGCGAGCGTGAGCACCGTGTCCAGCGGGAGTTTGGTGTGTACGGCCATCGGGATGTCGTACGCGAACAGCGGCAGGTCGGCGCCGTCCCGTACCCGGGTGAAATGGTCGGCGATCTCGGCGGGGTGGGTGCGGGTGTAGAACGGCGCGGTGGCCACGACTGCGTCGGCGCCCAGGCTCCGGGCGGTGCGGGCGTGTTCCAGGACCCGGGCGGTCGTCATGTCGATGGCTCCGGCCAGTACGGGCAGCCGCCCTCCGGCCGCCTCGATCACCGTCTCGACGACGGTGCGGCGCTGCGCGTCCGTCAGATAGGCGGCCTCACCGCTGGAGCCGAGGACGAAGAGCCCGCTGACCCCGGCGCCGACGAGCCGGGTGGTGAGCGCGGCCAGCGAGCGAGTGTCGACCCGGCCGTCCGGGGTCAGCGGGGTGCACAGCGGCGGGACGACGCCGGTGAGCGGCGCGGGGAGCCGCGCTGGACGGGGCCCGGAGCGCGGCGCGGGTGGGGGCATCGGTGACCAGCTTTCTGCTCGTGCCGCGTGCCGGCCGGGGACCGGGTGCGGCCCGGTCGGCCGGGGCGTCGCGGCCGGCCGCCCGGCCAGGAACATTCCGGACGTCGGACGTCCCATGTTGGCGGACGTGCGGGTGAATGTGGTCCAGCCGCCCAGGCGTGTCAAGACCGCCCGCGCAGGCCACCTCGTTGACGGACGACCGGCCGCTGCCTAGCGTGGCGCCGCACCGGCCGGCGCCACGGCCGGGGAACCGATGCGGAGGCAGGCGTGAGCGCACGGCAGGACACCGCAGCACGACCCCACGACCTGGTGCTGTTCGGCGCCACCGGATTCGTGGGGCGGCTGACCGCCGCGTACCTGGCCCGGCACGCCCCCGAGGGCTGCCGCTGGGCGCTGGCCGGCCGCGACCTCGGGAAGCTCGAACGGCTGCGGGACGATCTGGCGCGGACCGATCCGGGCTGCGCGGACCTGCCCCTGCTGTGCGCCGACACCGAGGACCCCGGCTCGCTGCGCACGCTCGCCGCGAGCACCCGCGTGCTCGCCACGACCGTCGGCCCGTACCTCAGTTACGGGGACGCGCTGGTCGCCGCCTGCGCGGAGGCGGGTACGGACTACGCCGACCTGACCGGTGAGGCGGAGTTCGTCGACCGGACGTATGTGCGCTACGACGCGGCGGCGCGTGCGTCGGGCGCCCGCCTGGTGCACGCCTGCGGCTTCGACTGCGTACCGCCCGACCTCGGCGTGCACTTCACGGTCGGCCAGTTGCCGGCCGGTGTCCCGCTGCGCGTCGACGGCTTCGTACGGAGCAACGGCTCCATCTCCGGGGGCACCCTGGCCTCCGCCCTGACGGCGGCCTCGCGCCCGCTCGGCATGGTGCGCGCCGCCCGCGACCGGCAGCGTCTGGAGGGACGGCCGTCGGACCGTACCGTACGGGCGCCGCTCGGACGGCCGTACCGCAACGGCGTCGTACGGGCCTGGGCCGTGCCGCTGCCGACGCTCGACCCCCAGATCGTCGCGCGCTCGGCGGCCGGACTGGAGCGGTACGGGCCCGACTTCACCTACCGTCACTTCGCCGCCGTCAAGTGGCTGCCGGTCGCCGTGGGCGGTGTGCTGGGCGCGGGCGCCGCGTGCGCGGTCGCGCAGGTGCCGCCCGCGCGCCGCTGGCTGTCGGGGCGGCTGGCTCCGGGCGCGGGGCCGGACGAGGAGCGCCGGGCGCGCAGTACGTTCTCGGTGCGGTTCGTCGGTGAGGGCGGCGGCCGGCGCGTCCTGACGGAGGTCTCGGGCGGCGACCCGGGGTACGACGAGACGGCGAAGATCCTCGCGGAGTCGGCGCTGAGCCTGGCCTTCGACGATCTGCCCGCGACGGCCGGGCAGGTGACCACGGCGGTCGCGATGGGTGACGCGCTGACCGGGCGGCTGCGGCGGGCGGGCATCACGTTCCGGGTGGTCGCCGAGTCCATCTCGGGGGCGAGCGGGGTGCTCTGACGGGCGGCGGGCAGCCGAGTGGTCGGTGGTCCTTCCGGCCGCCCGGCGCGCCGTCAGCCGGCGCGAGCCTCCGACAGGGCGCGCCGGCACAGCGCGTCGGCGGCCCGGGTCGTCTCGGGGATGCGGTACCGGGGCGACAGATGGAGGGTGTGCGCGCAGGCCCGGTCGAGGTCGACACGGTGGCCCACGGACACGAAGACCGGCTTGACGCCCTTCTGCGTACGCAGGGCCCGCCCGACCACCTCGTCGCGGCCGTCGGCGGTGCCGTCGAGCAGGGGTGAGGACGCGCCGCGCTCCTCGCCCGGCAGTTCGTAGCGCGAGGTGAAAGGATTCTTGGCGACGCCGATGGTGGGCAGGCCGGTGAGCACGCCGAGGTGGCTGGCGAGGCCGAAGCGGCGCGGGTGGGCGAGCCCGTAGCCGTCGCAGACCACCAGGTCCGGTGTGCGGCCGAGGCGGCGGAGGGCGTCCACCACGGTGGGGATCTCCCGGAAGGCCAGCAGTCCCGGCACGTACGGGAAGGCGACCCGGCCCACGGCGGTGGCCTCCTCCACGACCGCGAGGGTGACGCCGTCCAGGGCGACGGCCGCCGCGGCCACCAGGTCGCGTTCGTCGTCGTAGGCGACGTCCACACCGACGACCGTTCCGGCGAACCCCGGCTCGGGCCCGGACTGCGCGGTCCGTACCCGGGCGCGCAACCGGTCCTGGGTCGCGAGCGCCGCGGCCTCGTCGGTGGGCCAGTGGGCCAGTTCGTCTTCGAGGGAGAGCGTGGCGTCGTTCGTCATGGTGGGGCAACGGTATCCAACGGGCGGGCGGGTAATTCGCTGTGGGCCGCGACGGCCGTGTGTGATGATGCGCGCGGCGCGCGGCCGGTCGCGACCGGTGGCCCGCGCGACGGAGCCCGGTCCGTGCAGGCGCACAGGAGCGCGGAAGCACAAGTGCTGTGGAGCGGGAATGTTTGCGATATCGCTGGGCGACGACGGTGCCGAACTGCGGCCCCTGGAGCCGTACCACGCGGAGGAGTACCTGGCGCACATGGAGCGCGGCCGGGAGTACATCGGCCGCTGGATCCCCCTGCCCGACGTCAGCACCGACCTCCCCTCGTCCCGGGCGTTCCTGCAGTCGTACGCGGACCGGGCCGCCGCCGACCGGGGCCGGCTGTACGGGATCTGGGCGGACGGCACGCTCGTCGGCGGCGTCCTCTTCGGCTCCTTCGACACCGCCACCGGGAACTGCGAGGTCGGCTGCTGGCTGGAGGAGACGGCCGTCGGGCGCGGGCTCGTGACGCGGGCGGTGCGGGTGATCCTCGACTGGGCGGTCGAGGAGCGCGGCATGCACCGCGTGGAGTGGCGGGTGGCCCCCGGGAACACGGCCAGCATCAGGCTGGCCGAGCGGCTCGGGATGGTACGGGAGGGGGTCCTGCGGGAGAGCTATCCGCTCCGCGGCGTACGCCTCGACGGGGAGGTCTGGTCGGTGCTGGCCCCGGAGTGGCGCGAGCTGCGGGCGGCCGGCCGGTGACCTGGGGCGCGCCCGCCGTACCGGAACCGGTCACCCGGGTGGCGGCGCCGCGCGCGGCAGGTCCTCCAGCAGGGTGCCGAGCGCGCCGGTGACCAGCGCGCAGACGGCGTCCGGGTCGGCGTCGGCCAGCGGCTGCTTGCCGACGACCACCCGCATCAGGCCGATGCCGAGCATCCACGACAGGGCGAGGTCGGCGCGCAGCCCGCGGTCGTCGGCCGTGCTGAGCGTGGCGAGCACGCGCGCGTAGTCGTCCCCCATCTCCCGTACGGCGGTGGTGATCTCGTCGCTGTCCCCGATGGAGCGCAGGAAGGTCTCCAGGGCGCGGTCCCCCGGGTCCCCGCCCCGGTGGCCGAGCATGCCGCGCAGCGCCACCTCGAACAGTTCGCCGGGCGGGGTGCTGTGCAACTGCTCCTGGCCGCCAAGCGCCACCACCTCGCCGAACAGGGCCTTCTTCGACCCGAAGTAGCGGAAGAGCAGAGCCTGGTTGACCCCGGCCCGCTCCGCGATGTCGCGTACGGTCGCCCGCTCGTAGCCCCGCTCGGCGAA
Source organism: Streptomyces chrestomyceticus JCM 4735 (assembly GCF_003865135.1). Lineage (NCBI taxonomy): Bacteria > Bacillati > Actinomycetota > Actinomycetes > Kitasatosporales > Streptomycetaceae > Streptomyces > Streptomyces chrestomyceticus. Next base: position 1,469,434 of record NZ_BHZC01000001.1, read on the forward strand.
CAGCGCGGCCGCCGCTTCCAGGAGCAGCAGACGGGTGCCCTGGGCCCCACGGCGCCGGGGGGCGCCGTCCGTTTCCGGCGCCGAGACCGATTCGTCCGGCACCCGGTCCGTACCGGCCACCGGCTCGCTCTCCTCCATCGGCGTACTCCTCTCGTCCCTTTCCGCGTCCGCGGGGTCCGACGCCCCGCCAAGGCGGAGATCGCGCAAGGCCGTTGACCGTACCAAGAACCCCCCTCTACTTTGTAAGCAGTTGCTTACACGAGGGAGGCCCCCGGTGACCACAGCCGACACGATGCCCCTTGCCTACCCGTTCAACGAACCCGACGGACTGGCCCTGTCCGACACCTACGAACAGATCCGTGACCAGCCGGGACTGCTGCGGGTGCAGATGGCGTACGGCGAACCCGCCTGGCTCGCCACCCGCTACGCCGACGCGCGGCTGGTCCTCGGCGACCGGCGCTTCAGCCGCGCGGAAGGGCTCAACCACGACGAACCGCGGCAGGCCGAAGGCCAGCGCAACAGCGGCATCCTGAGCATGGACCCGCCCGACCACACCCGGCTGCGCACCCTCGTCGCCAAGGCGTTCACCGTCCACCAGGTGGAGAAGCTGCGGCCGTGGGTACGGGAGCTGACGCACCAGCTCATCGACGAGCTGGAGGCCGCCGGACCGCCCGTCGACCTCGTGGACCGCTACGCCCTGCCCATCCCGGTCGCGGTCATCTGCCGGATGCTCGGCGTGCCCGAGGAGGACCGGCCCAAGTTCCGCGCGTGGAGCGACGCGGCGCTGTCCACCAGCTCCCTGACGGCCGAGGAGTTCGAGGCCAACCGGGAGGAACTGCGCGCCTACATGGCGCAGTTGATCGAGGATCACCGCGTCACGCCGCGGGACGACATCATGACGCGGCTGATCGAGGCCCGGGACGTCGGCGACCGGCTCAGCGAGCTGGAACTGATCGACCTGTGCGTCGGCATCCTGGTCGCCGGACACGAGACCACCGCCACCCAGATCCCCAACTTCGTCCTCTCGCTCCTGGACCACCCCGGCGAACTGGCGCGGCTGCGCGCGGAGCCCGCGCTCGTCAAGAGCGCCGTCGAGGAACTGCTGCGCTTCGTACCGCTGGGCAGCGGCGCGGGCTTCCCCCGCTACGCCACCGAGGACATCGAGGTGGGCGGCACGCTCGTCCGGGCGGGTGAACCGGTCCTGGTCGCCGTGGGCGCGGCCAACCGGGACGCACTGCGCTTCGACGAGCCGGGCACTCTCGACATCGCCCGCGACGGCAACCAGCACCTCGGCTTCGGACACGGGGTGCACCACTGCCTCGGCGCGCCGCTGGCCCGGCTGGAGCTCCAGGAGGCGCTGATCGCCCTGCTCACCCGCTTCCCCGGGCTGCACCTCGCCGGGGACGTGGTGTGGAAGGACCAGATGCTGGTCCGCGGCCCGCGCGAGATGCCGGTGGGGTGGTGAGCCGGATGACGTGGAAGGCCTCGATCGACGGGCAGCAGTGCATGGCGTCCGGGATGTGCGCCGGCATCGCCCCCGGCATCTTCGTCCTGGACGGGCCGCACGCCCGGCCGCTGAAGGAGGAGATCCCCGAGGACGAGGACGCGCTGGACGCGGCCGACTCCTGTCCGGCCATGGCGATCCTGATCCAGGACGGTGACACGGTGGTGGGGCCGCGGCCGTGACGGGGCGGGCGTGAGGTACGGGTGAGGCGGGGCGGACACGCAGTCAGCGGGCCGCCCCGAACGGCCTACGGGACGCGGCCGCCCCTCACCCGTCTGCCCCCGCCCGGCGCGGACGAATCGCCGACCGCGTGTCGGCGCAGTGACCTGCCGCAACGCCACCCGGTACGGGCCGACACGCCGGAGGGCGGCACCTTACCTGACGAAGCCTCACCGGGCGGGGACGGCGCGCCGAGGCTTATCTCAAATGCGTCAGCGCGGATCCATCCGACCCACCGCGGCGCACCCGTGCCGCCTCCGCGCTGCCGGAGGATCAACCATGCGTCCCACCCGCATCATCGCCGCTTCCGGCCTGACCATCGCCGCGCTGGGCCTGTCGACCGGTGCCGCGCTCGCCAAGCCGGTGGCCTCCACCAGTCCGAAGCTGGTCGGTCCCGGCGGAGCCGTCACCGTCACCGTCACCTGCGACACGGGCAAGGCCCAGCGCATCGCCGCCTCCTCGCAGGGCTTCCGCAGCGGCACGATCTGGCTCCACCGCACCCACAAGCACGGCAAGACGTACCGCGGGACCGCCCGGGTGGCGTCCCAGCTCACCGGCGGACCGAACCACATGGGCCGCTACTCGACCTGGGGCGTGAACGGCGACTGCCCGGACGGCAAGCAGTGGATGACCACCTTCAAGACGGACGCCAGGCTGCCGCACGGCAAGGTGCACACGGGCGTCGGCAGCACCAGCAAGGACTCCAACACCACGGAGATCGTCGCCGGTGCCGCGGTCCTGGCCACCGCGGCAGTCGGTGGCACCTACTTCCTGCGCCGCCGCCAGAACAACTCCTGACGGCCTGCTCCACCGGTTCCCCTTGTTCCACGGCGCTTGAGCCGCTGTGCCCGTGCCGGGTCCCCACCTCCCGGCCCGGCGGGGCACAGCGGCCCGGGCAGGTGCCGGGCGAGGCGGGCAGCCGTACCGGGGTACGTGGCGGTACCCGGGCACGGGTTGCGGGCCGTGCGGTGATCATCGCCGCCTACCATGGCACTCATGTTCGTACTGGAGCTGACCTACACCGCGCCGCTGGAGCGCGTCGACGCCGCCCTGCCCGACCACGTGGCATGGCTGAAGAAGCACTACGCGGCCGGGCACTTCCTGGCCGCCGGGCGCAAGGTGCCGCGCGACGGCGGCGTCATCCTCGCGTCCGTCGCGGACCGGGCGACGGCCGAGCGGATCGTGGCGGAGGACCCCTTCACGGTCGCGGGCGTCTGCGACTACCGGATCACCGAGTTCGTCGCGACCACGACGGCGCCGGAGCTGGAGCCTTACCGGGAACAGCTACCGCCGTCCTGAGCGAGCAGCGCGCCGATCTCCTCATGCAACGCGGTCGGCACCTCGGTCCCCCAGCGCGCCGCCGCCTCGCCGGCCAGCTCCCGGCTCCACTGCCAGCTAGCCCGCGCCGCCGTCCTTACGGCCGGGAGCACGGCGGGCGCAGTGGTCGCCGTGTAACGGTCGCGGTCGGCGGCCGGCAGGTCCTGTTCCAGGGCGCGGCTGGGGGTGAGCCAGTGTGTGGTGGCCCCCCGCAGCAGGCGGCACAACTGGAGCTGCTGCGGGGCGACGACCGAGTGCATCAGGGCGTGTGCGCGGGCCGTCTCGCCGCGCTCCAGGACGTGGGCGAGCATCAGCGTCCACTTGGTGAGCTCGTCGGTGAGCTGCTGAGCGGTCGGACCCGGCTCGGGCGGGCAGGGGTCGGCGAGGTGGCGGGCCGCGGCGGTCAGCCGTCCGTCCCGGTCCAGCAGGACGGCGGCGCCGGGGTCCGGCAACTGGACCATGCCGCGCCAGGTGGGCACCTCGTCGATGCCCGGACCGGCGGCCACCAGGTGGAACTCGCCGCGCATCAGATCGTCGAAGACAACCGCCAGGATGCCGTACATGTTGGTGTAGGCCAGCTTCAGCGGGGCGATGCGCCCCACGAACTCCCGGCCGTCGAAGGTGTCGGCGTGCGCGTCGCGGACGTACAGATACGCCTCGATGTCGGAGTGGGCGTCGGCCTCACCGAGGGTCCACGAGCCGTAGAGCAGGACGCCCTCCAGCCGGGGTTCGGCCGCGGCCAGCTCGCGCAGGCGCGCGACGCGGCGGTCGAGGGCGGGGCAGGACGATACGGGTGTGCGCGGCATGGGTGGTGTCTCCTGAGCAGGTGCACGGGCATACGGACGGACACCACCGGCCCGGCGGCACCCGCCGGGCCGGTGGTTCTGGACTCACGTCCGGCTGCTCAGATGAAAATGCCCATGGGCCGGATCGTACGGCCGTGCCCGGAGCGGGACCAGCGGTTTTCCGCGCGGCCGGCCCTCGGCCCTACGGGGCCGGGGTGGGCCAGCGCCCCCCGTTGAGCCAGAAGCCTTGAATTTCCTCCAGTTGCCGCCCCTTGGTCTCGGGGGCGGTGCACGCGGCGAAGACCAGCGCGCCGAGCGCGAGGACGCCGAGGCCCGCGAAGGTCGTCGCGGCCCCTGCCCAGGACATCAGGGACGGGAAGAACTGCGCGATGAGGAGGTTCGCGACGAGGTCGGCGGTCAGCATCGCCGACGCGCCGGTGGAGCGGAGCTGGGCGGGGAACGCCTCACTGGCGTACACCCAGATCAGCGAGCCGAAGCCGAAGTTGAAGGCGGCGGTGAAGAGCAGGACGGCGCCGAAGCCGATCCACGTGCCGGAGCCCTTCAGGTCACCGAAGCCGAACACCGCGGTCAGGACGCCGAGCATGGCCGCCATCGTGGCGATGCCGGAGAGCAGGACGACGCGACGGCCGAGCCGGTCGATGACGAGGATGGCGAGGACCGTCGCGGCCAGGGAGGCCAACTGCACGAAGGAGGGCAGCAGGAAGTTCTGGCCGTCGCCGGTGAACCCCATCTCCTCGAAGATCTGCGGGCTGTAGTACGTCACCGCGTTGATGCCGGTGATCTGGCAGAAGAAGCCGAGCCCGAGGACGAAGAGCGTGGCGCGCGCGTAGGGCTTGCGCAGCAGCGAGCGCAGCGACCCGCCGCTCTCCTCGGCCAGGGCGGCCCGGACCGCCTCGGTCTCGGCGTGCGGGTCGACGTCGGGGTCGGTCAGTGTCATGACCTCGACGGCCTTGTCGGTCCGGCCCTTGAGGACGTACCAGCGCGGCGTGTCGGGGAGCCGGAACAGCGGGATCAGCACGAGGGCGGCGGGGACCGCGGACAGGCCCAGCATCAGCCGCCAGTGGCCGCCGTCGGACAGTCCCCAGTTCACGAAGTACGTGAGGGCGATACCGGCGACCGTGGCGACCTGGTACGCGGCCACCGAGGCGCCGCGGGTGCGCGCCGGTGACGACTCGGCGATGTACAGCGGCGCGGCCACGATCGAGATGCCGATGGCGACGCCGAGCAGGAACCGTACCGCGTCCAGGACGACGACGTTCGGGGCGAGCGCGGAGAGCGCCACGAAGACCGTGTAGGACCCGGCGACGATCAGCATGGCGGCCTTGCGGCCCAGCGCGTCGGCCAGCTTGCCGCCGATCAGCGCGCCCAGGATCGACCCCAGCACCAGGATGCTGTTGACCAGGCCCTTCTCGGTGTCGCTGAGGTGGAAGTCCTTGCTCAGGAACACCAGGGCGCCGGAGATGCTGCCGGTGTCGTAGCCGTAGATGACGCCGACGACGGCTCCGGTGAGGGCGAAGAGCCGGCCGGTGCGCCGGGGCGGCGGGCCCTCGGGGCCCGGCGGCGGGGACGGTGACTGCGTGGAGCGCGTTGCAACGGACATGGGGAGTCCTTTGTGACGACTGTCGGCGGAACGGCCTTGCTGCGTGACGATCACCGCGGCAGCCGCCGGTGGACGGCCGGTGACCGGACGTACCGCCCGGAGCCGGCGCGGGCAGCGCTGTCCGACGGCCGCCGCCCCACTGCGGCTGCATGAGTGATCTTGCGAGTATTCGGCTCCCTTCAGTCATGTGTCAACAGTCACCCGGGGAGGCCGGGCCCCTCGCATACCTCCTGTACGGAGCGCCAGTTCACTGCTCATCCCTTCCCGCCATACGGGCACTCCCACCCTTCCGAGGGATGGATTACGCCGCAGGGCGTGCGTAGAGTTGCTTGCAATCGAGCATGATGTTGCAAGTTCACGCAGACAACTGGAGGGTGTCGTGAGCGGGACCTCGTACATGGAGCAGGAGCTGCGCAGCCAGCCGGACACCTGGCGGGAGGCGGCACGGATCGCCGGCGCGGACACCCCGCTGCCCGGCGCCGGCGAGCGGGTCGCGGTGGTGGGCTGCGGCACCTCCTGGTTCATGGCGCAGGCGTACGCCGCCCTGCGGGAGGATGCCGGGCTGGGGGTGACGGACGCCTTCGCGGCCTCGGAGGCGTTCCTCGGCGCCGACCGGGGCTACGACGCCGTCGTGGCGATCACCCGCTCCGGGACCACGACCGAGGTACTGCGCCTGCTGGAGCAGGTGAAGGGCCGCATTCCGACGGTGACCGTGCTCGGTGACCCCGACACCCCGGCGACCGCGCTGTCGGACGCGACGGTCACCCTGCCGTTCGCCGACGAGCAGTCCGTGGTGCAGACCCGGTTCGCGACGACCGCGCTCGCGCTGCTGCGGGCCCACCTCGGCGAGGACCTGTCCGGCGCGGTGCGCGACGCGGAGGAGGCGCTGACCGCTCCCGTGGAGAAGGAGTGGCTGGACGCCGAGCAGTTCTCCTTCCTCGGCACGGGCTGGACGTACGGGCTGGCCAACGAGGCGGCGCTGAAGATGCGGGAGGCGTCGCAGAGCTGGACGGAGTCCTACCCCGCGATGGAGTACCGCCACGGCCCCATCTCCATAGCGGCACCGGGCCGCGTGACCTGGGTGTTCGGCCCGGTGCCGGAAGGTCTGGAGGCGGAGGTCGCCCGGACCGGCGCCGGGTTCGTGCGGCACGGGCGCGACCCGCTGGCCGACCTGGTGCTGGTGCAGCGGATCGCCCTGGAGCGGGCCCGCGCCCGCGGCCTGGACCCCGACAACCCGCGCAGCCTGACCCGGTCGGTGATGCTCACGGCGCCGGAACCGGCGGCCGGGTAGCGGGGCGGGCGGCCGTACGGGCCGGACGCACCATACGGGCCGGACCGTACGAGTTGCGCCCGGGGGTCCGCCGCCCCACTCCCCCGCCCGGCCCCACTCGCACCACCCTCCGCCTTCAGCGCCCCGGACCGTGCACGCCCCGCACCCGTCCCGTCCACACGAACCGCCGGAAACGATCGCGCTCCGCGCTCCGTGTTCCGTGCCCCGCATTCCGTGTTCCGCAAGGGAGTCAAGCCCCCATGCCCCTCGTCCCCACCTCGTCGATCGTCACCGCCGCCCGTGAGGCGCGGGCCGGCGCCGCGGCGTTCAACGTCATCCACCTGGAGACCGCCGAGGCTCTCGTCACGGCCGCCGAGCGCAGCGGCTTCCCGGTCATCCTCGGCATCAGCGAGAACTGCATCCGCTACCACGGCAGCCTGCTGCCCATCGTCCGCGCCACCCTCGCGCTCGCCGAGGCGTCCCCCGTCCGGATCGCCGTGCACCTGGACCACATCACCGAGCCGGACCTGGTGCGGGAGGGGGTCGAGGCCGGGGTGCGGTCGGTGATGGTGGACGCCTCGGCCCTCCCGTACGAGGAGAACGTGGCCGCCACGGCGGAGCTGACCGCCTGGTGTCACCAGCGCGGCGCCTATGTCGAGGCCGAGCTGGGCGAGGTCGGCGGCAAGGACGGTGTGCACGCGCCCGGTGCCCGTACGGACCCCGACGAGGCACTGGCGTTCGTCCGGTCGACCGGGGTGGACGCGCTGGCCGTCGCCGTCGGCTCCTCCCACGCGATGCACGAACGCACCGCAGTCCTGGACAAGGAGCTGATCGGGGCGCTGGCCGGGAAGCTGCCGGTGCCGCTGGTGCTGCACGGCTCCTCCGGCGTGCCCGACGACGAACTGCGCCGGGCCGTCGCAGCAGGTATGACTAAGATCAACATCTCCACCCATCTGGTCTCCGTCTTCACCCGCAGCATCCGGGACACCCTGGACGCGGACCTGACCCTCGTCGACTCGCGCAAGTACGTGAAACCGGCACGCGAGGCCGTGGCCCAGGAGGCCGCCCGGCTCCTGGCCCTGCTCGGCGCCCCGGCCGCGGTACCGGGCCAGTCGGCAGCCGCGGAGGCGCCCGTGCAGAAGTGACGCGTGTGGAAGTGAGCCGGGGGCCTCCGGGGGGCGTGCGGCTCCGACGGAGGGTGCGCTTGGGGGCGTGCGGCTCCGGCGGAGGGCTGACGGGGTGCGCGCCTCGGTGGGGTGCCCGCTTCGGGGGCGTGCAGCTCCGGCAGGGTGGCTACGGAGTGTGTGCTCAGTGGGGTGTGCGCTCGGTGGGTGTGCGCTCCGATGGGCGGGCGGCGCTGGACGGGGCCCCCGGCACCTGCCGCGAAAGCGTTTGCGTACCCTCCCACCAGGGGGTGTATGTGGCGCCTGCTCCCCCTGCCCCCGGCCGCCGAAGGGCTTCCCGACATCACGCAGGCCGCCGGAGAGGACTTAGGCTCGCGCCATGAACCGCCATGAACGGATGAACGCCCTCCTTGAGCTGCTCGGCGAACGTGGCCGGGTGGAGGTCGAGGAGGCCGCGTCCCGGCTGGAGGTGTCGGCCGCGACGATGCGGCGCGACATGGACGCCCTGGCCGACCAGCAGTTGCTGACCCGCACCCGGGGCGGCGCGGTGCTCAGCTCGGTGGCGTACGACCTGCCCATCCGTTACAAGCAGGCGCACCACGCCGCGGAGAAGGAAGCGGTGGCGCAGGCCGCGGCGAAGCTGGTCGAGCGCGGCGACGTGGTCGGCCTCAGCGGCGGCACCACGACCACGGAGATCGCCCGGGTGCTGGCCACCCGGCCGGAGTTCGCCGAGGCGGGACCGCAGCCGCATCTGACCATCGTCACCAACTCGCTGAACATCGCCAACGAACTGGCCGTACGGCCGCAGATCAAGATCGTGCTGACCGGCGGCGTGGCGCACTCCAGGTCGTTCGAACTGGTCGGCCCGTTCAGTGAGCTGGTGCTCCAGCAGATCTCCGTGGACATCGCCTTCATCGGCGCCAACGGCATGGAGCCGGTGATGGGCGCGACCGTGCACGACGAGGCGGAGGCCCGGATCAACCGGCTGATGGCCGAACGGGCGCGGCGCGCCGTGGTCGTCGCGGACTCCTCCAAGATCGGCGCCCGCTGCTTCGCCCGGGTCGGCGGCGCGGACGTCTTCGACACCCTCATCACGGACAGCGGCGTGCGGGATTCCGTCCGGCGGGAGTTCGGCGAGCGGGGCCTGCGCGTGGTGGCGGCCCGGCCCGCCGCCGACGACTGACCGGCAGCCGCGCGAAGATCCTCCGGCGTACGCCTGAAGGCCGCGGCATCGCGCCTCCCGCGCCGCGCCTCGTACCCCGCAGGCCGTGGTCCGCAGGCTGTGGGCCGCAGGCCACCCCCGCGCGCCGGGCCGCGCATCCCGCGCCGTGCGCCGTCCGGCACGCCGTCGCGCGCCCCGGCGTGATCGGCACCTGGCGGCGTTCGGCGGCCGCTGTCACGATGGGCCGATGGATGCTCTGGATCAGAAGGTGACCGTCAGCAGGCGCACGGCGCAGCACTCCCCCGTGCGGAGCGTGCGCAGGATCAATCTCGGCTACTTCGTGCGTCCCACGTCGGAGACCGGCGGGCCGGAGCCTCGGGTGGAGCCGGTGCTCGCGTATCTGGTGCGGCACGACGCCGGGTTACTGCTGTTCGACACGGGGATAGGGGAGGCCGATCCGGAGACCGAGGCGCACTACCGCCCCCGGCGCCGGTCCCTGGAAGCCGCGCTGGCCGCCGCGGGGCACCGGCTCGACGACGTGTCCGTAGTGGTCAACTGTCATCTGCACTTCGACCACTGCGGCGGCAATCCGCTGTTCGCCGGACGGCCCGTCCTGGTGCAGGAGACGGAGCTGGCCGAGGCCCGCGCGGGCGGGTACACGGTGGACGCACTGGTCGACTTCCCGGGCGTCGTGTACGAGGAGCTGCGCGGTGAGGCCGAGGTGTGGCCCGGCGTCCACATCGTCCCCACGCCGGGGCACACCGCGGGGCACCAGTCCCTGGTGGTGGAACAGCAGGACGGCACGGTGGTCCTGGCGGGCCAAGCCTGTGACTTCGCCTCGGACTTCGCGTCCGGCCAGTTGGCCCGGCACGCCGCCCTCGAAGGGGTCGCCGCCCCGCTGCCCGGTCATCCGCCGTGGCTGGAGCGGCTCAGCGCGTTCGAGCCGCGGCGGGTGATGTTCGCCCACGACGGTTCGGTGTGGGAGCCCGCCGAGTTCCCGGAGCCGTAGCGGCACCGGCCCGGCCGCACCCGGTCCGACGGCGCCCGGTCCGTCGGCACCCGGTCCGACCGCACCCGGCCGCTCCGACGGCGGGCCGGCGCGGTGTCACCAGGTCGCGGGTCACCAGGTACGGTCACCCCGCAGTACGGCGTCGGCGCCGCCGTCGAGGAAGACGACCTGGCCGGTGACGTGGGTGTTCTCGGGTGACGTCAGCCAGGTGAGGAGCGGGGCGACCTGTTCCGGGCGGGCGTGGCCGTGCAGGGGCATCGGCACGCTCGTGTTCACGACCTGGCGCGTCTCCGGGTCGGCGAGCATGGGCGCGGTCATGGGGGTGACGACGGTGCCCGGTGCGACGGCGTTGAGCGGGATGCCGGCGCCCGCCCAGTCGGCGGTCGTGGCGTTGCGGCGGACCCAGCGCGCGACGGCGGCCTTCGAGGAGCCGTACAGGAGGTAGCCCTCGCCGCGGTCGACGGCCGCCTGCGCGGCGGCGATCGCGGCGGGCTCGTCACCGGCCAGCGCGGCGTCGACGACGGCGGTGTCGCAGGGGTGCACGGACGCCACCGAGGAGACGACGACCGCCCGCGGGTCGGTGCCCGCGGCGAGCAGCGGGCGCAGGCCCTCCAGGGTGGCCACCGCCCCGAAGTGGTTCACCTTCACGGTCAGCGGGTCGAAGCCGGCGACTCCGGCGCAGGCGATCACCGCGTCGAGCCGGCCGCCGGTCAGTTCCCGGGCGCGCTCCACCAGTTCCGTACGGCCTTCGGGGGTGGCCAGATCCGCGTGGATGTCGGCGCCGTCGAGGTCGGCTCCGATCACGGTGCAGCCCTGCGCGCGGAGCCGGGCGGCAGTGGCCTGGCCTATGCCGGAGGCCGCTCCGGTGACGAGGCAGGTACGGGACGACGACATGGAGTGCTCCTCGGCGGGCAGGGCGATGCGGCAGGCACGACGGTTTCGGCGGGCCCCGCGCATCACGAGCAAGGCGATCACCGGGCCTGACGACGCGACGGGCGTGACGGATGTGCCGGACGTAACGGTTCGCCAGACCGACAACGCGACGGACGTGACGGAACGCCAAGTCAGCAACGCGACGGACGTGACGGACCGACAACACGCCGAGCCGGTCGACGCGCCGACCCATGCGATACGCCGCACCAGTCGATACGCCAGACCCGACGATGCGCCAGGCTGACGATGCGGCGGGCCCGACGATGCGCCGGACGTACCGATGCGCCAGGCGTGGCGATCAGTGGGTGGTGCGGTCGCCAACCTACCTCGGTGCCCCGTACACCGGTTCCGGCGCGGTCGCCTCTTCGAGCAGTCCGCGCGCCGTGTCGCCCGCCTCGACCGGGGTGAAGCGGGCCTGCCGGTCGGTGGTGGGGCCCGGGCGCCAGCCCTCCATGACCGTGATGCGCCCGCCTTCGGCCGCGAAGACCCGGCCGGTGACGCCTTCGGAGGCGGCGGAGCCGAGCCAGACGACGAGCGGTGAGACGTTCTCGGGGGCCATCGCGTCGAAGGTGCCGTCCGCCGGTGCCGCCATGGTCTCGGCGAAGGTCCGCTCGGTCATCCGGGTGCGGGCGGCCGGGGCGACGGCGTTGACCTGTACGCCGTACCGGCCCAGTTCGGCGGCGGCCACGAGAGTGAGGCCGAGGACACCGGCCTTCGCTGCGGAGTAGTTGACCTGGCCGATGCTGCCCAGCAGCCCTGCCCCCGAGCTGGTGTTGATGACGCGGGCCTGCGCCGGAGTGCCCGCCTTCGCCTGCGCACGCCAGTGCGCCGCCGCGTGCTGGAGCGGCAGGAAGTGGCCTTTGAGGTGGACGCGCAGGACGGCGTCCCACTCGTCCTCCGTCAGGTTCACCAGCATCCGGTCGCGTACGAAGCCCGCGTTGTTGACCAGGGTGTCCAGGCGTCCGTACGTGCCCAGCGCGGTGGCGACGAGCGAGGCGGCTCCGGCGGGCGTGGCGACGTCACCGCCGTGGGCGACCGCCTCGCCGCCCGCCGCGCGGATCTCCGCGGCCACCGCGTCGGCGGGGCCTCCGGCGTCCTCGGCCGGGCTGCCGTCCGGCCGTACCCCCAGGTCGTTGACGACGACCCGGGCGCCTTCGGCGGCGAACGCCAGGGCGTGGGCACGGCCGAGGCCGCGGCCCGCGCCGGTGACGGCGACCACGCGGCCGGCGCAGAGACCGGTGGCGGCGCTCACGGTCGGGTGGTCATCGGTCATCGCTGCCCTCCGGGTCGGCGGTGGCGGCCGTACCGGCCGCCGAAGACAGGAACGGGGACGGGTCCGGCGCACCGGGCGGCTGTCCGGCCGCCTCCAGGAAGGCCGGCCGTTCGCCCCCGCCGTGGACGGCCAGGCTCGCCCCGCTCACGTAGGCGCACCGGTCGCCGGCGAGGAAGGCGCAGAGTTCGCCGATCTCGTCGGGGGTCGCGAGCCTGCCGAGCGGGACGGTGCGGCCGACGGCGGCGATGCCCGCCTCGTCGCCGTAGTGCAGGTGGGAGAGTTCGGTACGGACCATGCCGACGACGAGGGTGTTGACGCGGATGTGCGGCGCCCATTCGACGGCCATGGTGCGGGCGAGGTTCTCCAGGCCCGCCTTCGCCGCCCCGTAGGCGGCGGAGCCGGGCGACGGGCGGGTGCCGCTGACGCTGCCGATCATGATGATCGAGCCGCCGGCCGGCTGCCGCGCCATGACGGCCCGTGCGGCGAGGGAGACGGTCAGCGGCGCGACGAGGTTCAGTTCGACGACCCGGGCGGCCTGCTGCGGCGAGGAGTCGTCGAGGAGCCGGTACGGGGTGCCGCCCGCGTTGTTGACGAGGATGTCGAGGCGTCCGTGACGGGCCCGTACCCGGTCGAAGCAGGCGGCGACCGCGTCGGGGTCGCGCACGTCCACCGGTTCGTAGGCGGCGGTGCGCCCGTCCGCCGCCGTGACCGGCCGCTCCGGCGGGCGGCGGGCGCAGGCGACGACCTCGGCTCCGGCCGCCAGCAGGGCCCGGACGACACCGGCGCCGACGCCCCGGGTGCCGCCCGTGACGACCGCGACGCGCCCCGACAGATCGATGTCGAGCGCCAAAAGGCCACCTCCGCCCTCCCGTTGCGGGCCCCGCGCTGCTACCTTCGCAAGCGGCCTGCACCTAACAAACGTTTGGTGGAAAGGTAGCTGATCCGCCCATGGGTGTCTCCACCTCCGTCACCGTGTCCCGCCCCCAGGACGGCACCGCGCTGGTCACCGTCGACCGGCCGCCGGTCAACGCCCTGCCCGTACAGGACTGGTTCGACCTGGCCGACGCGGTCCGCGCGGCCGGCCGCGACCCCGGCGTCCGCTGTGTGGTGCTCGCCGCGGCGGGCCGCGGCTTCAACGCGGGCGTGGACATCAAGGAGATGCGGCGGACGCCGGGGCACGCCGCGTTGCTCGGCGCCAACCGGGGCTGTTACGAGGCGTTTGCGGCCGTCTACGACTGCGAGGTGCCGGTCGTCGCCGCCGTGCGGGGCCACTGCCTGGGCGGCGGCATCGGGCTGGTGGGCAACGCGGACGCGATCGTGGCGAGCGACGACGCGACGTTCGGCCTGCCCGAACTGGACCGCGGCGCGCTCGGCGCGGCCACCCACCTCGCCCGGCTCGTCCCGCCGCACCTGATGCGCACCCTCTACTACACCTCGCGCACCGTGACCGCCGCCGAACTCCACCGGCACGGCTCCGTCTGGTCCGTGGTGCCGCGCGACGAGGTGCTGGCCACGGCGCTGGCGCTGGCCGGGGAGATCGCCGCCAAGGACGGGTACCTGCTGCGGCTGGCCAAGGCCGCCATCAACGGCATCGACCCGGTCGACGTGCACCGCAGCTACCGCTTCGAGCAGGGCTTCACGTTCGAGGCCAACCTCAGCGGCGTCGCCGACCGGCACCGGGACGCCTTCGCGCGGAACAGGGAGAACAGGGGGAACAGCACGCCGGCGGACGGTCCGGAGCGCGAACGCAGCGAAGACACGCCCGAAACCGACGCCCCCGAAACCAACGCCCCCGAAGGGAACCCGAGTTGAGCGACAAGAGGATGACCGCCGACGGCGTGGTGGCGCGGCTGGAGAGCGGCATGACGCTCGGCATCGGCGGCTGGGGTTCGCGCCGCAAGCCGATGGCGCTGGTCCGTGCCCTGCTGCGGTCCGGCCTGACGGATCTCACCGTCGTCTCCTGCGGCGGCCCCGATGTCGGCCTGCTGGCGGCCGCCGGGAAGATCCGCCGGCTGGTCACGCCCTTCGTCACGCTGGACTCGGTCCCCCTGGAGCCGCACTTCCGCGCCGCCCGCGAGCGCGGCGCCCTGGAACTGACCGAGCTGGACGAGGCGATGTTCCTATGGGGCCTGACCGCGGCGGGCCAGCGGCTGCCGTTCATGCCGGTACGGGCCGGGCTCGGCTCCGACGTGCTGCGGGTCAACCCCCATCTCCGTACGGTCACTTCGCCGTACGAGGACGGCGAGGTGCTGGCCGCCGCCCCGGCGCTGCGGCTGGACGCGGCGCTGGTGCACCTCAACCGGGCGGACGCCCGGGGCAACGCCCAGTATCTGGGGCCCGACCCGTACTTCGACGACCTCTTCTGCGAGGCGGCGGACACGGCGTACGTCTCGTGCGAACGGATCGTGGACGGCGAAGAGCTGGCGCGGGCGGGCTGTCCGCAGACGCTGCTGGTCAGCCGGATGTTCGTCAGCGGTGTCGTGGAGGCGCCGCGCGGTGCGCACTTCACGTCCTGTGTGCCGGACTACGGGCGGGACGAGGCGTTCCAGCGGGCGTACGTCCGGGCGGCGGCGGACCCGGACACGTGGGCGGCGTTCGTCAAGCGCTTCCTGTCGGGCGACGAGGACGACTACCGGGCGGCGGTGGCGGCCTTCACCGAAGAGGCCGGAGAGAGCGAAGAGAGCGAAGAGAGCAAGCCCGCAGCAGCCGGGACGACCGCCGAGGAGCGCCGATGACCGCCCGCACCCGGCCCACGGCCGTCACCCGCGCCGAATACTGCGTGATCGCCTGCGCCGAGGTGTGGCGCGGCGCGGGCGAGGTGCTCGCCTCCCCCATGGGCACGGTTCCCGCCCTCGGCGCGCGGCTGGCGCGGCTGACCTTCTCCCCCGACCTCCTGCTGACGGACGGCGAGGCGCTGCTCGTCGGCGGCGGACCGGCGGCAGGGAGGACGGGCGCGCCAGAGCCGATGACCGAGGGCTGGCTGCCGTACCGCCGGCATCTGGCGCTGGTGGCCACCGGCCGCCGCCACGTCATGATGGGCGCGAGCCAGATCGACCGGTACGGCAACCAGAACATCTCCTGCATCGGGGACTGGGCGCGCCCGTCCCGCCAGTTGCTCGGGGTGCGGGGCGCGCCGGTCAACACCCTCAACCACCCGACCAGCTACTGGGTGCCGAAGCACTCGCCGCGGACCTTTGTCGAGCGGGTCGACATGGTCTGCGGCGTCGGGTACGACCGGGCCGCGGCGGCCGGGCCGTCCGCCACCCGCTTCCACCGCGTCCCGGAGGTCGTCAGCGACCTCGGCGTGTTCGACTTCGAGACGCCCGATCGCACCCTGCGCGTCCGGTCGCTGCATCCCGGCGTACGGCTCGAAGACGTCCGCGCGGCGACGGGGTTCACCCTGCACGTACCGGACGGAGAGGTTCCGCACACCCGTGAACCGACCGCCGAAGAACTGCGCCTGCTCCGCGAGGTCGTCGACCCGGGCGGGCTGCGCGACCGCGAGGTGCCGCCGTGCGGCCCCTGACCACCGCGCTGACCGAGCTGACGGGCGTCCGCCATCCCGTCGTGCAGACCGGCATGGGGTGGGTCGCCGGGCCGCGCCTGGTCTCCGCCACCGCCGAGGCGGGCGCGCTCGGCATCCTGGCGTCCGCCACCATGTCGACCGAGCGGCTGCGGGCCGCGGTCCGCGAGGTCGCCTCCCGTACGGACCGGCCCTTCGGCGTCAATCTGCGGGCGGACGCCGGGGACGCGGCCGAGCGGGTGCACGTCATCATCGAGGAAGGCGTGCGGGTCGCCTCGTTCGCCCTGGCGCCCTCGCGGGAGCTGATCGCCCGCCTCAAGGACGCGGGAGTCGTCGTCATCCCGACGGTGGGGGCGCGGCGGCACGCGGAGAAGGTCGCCGCGTGGGGTGCGGACGCGGTGATCGTCCAGGGCGCGGAGGGCGGCGGGCACACCGGTGAGGTGGCGACCAGCGTGCTGCTGCCGCAGGTCGTGGACGCGGTGGACATCCCGGTCGTGGCGGCCGGCGGCTTCCACGACGGGCGCGGGCTGGTGGCCGCCCTGGCCTTCGGGGCGGCCGGTGTGGCCATGGGGACGCGCTTCCTGCTCACGTCCGACAGCACCGTCCCGGAGGCGGTCAAGGCGCGCTACCTGGCGGCCTCGGTCGGGGACGTCACCGTGACGCGTGCGGTGGACGGGCTGCCGCACCGGATGCTGCGGACGGATTTGGTGGCGGCCCTGGAGCGGTCCGGGCGCCCGGCGGCGCTGCTGCGGGCCGTGCGGCACGCCGCCGCGTTCCGGAAGGAGGCGGGGACGGGCTGGGCCCGTACGGTGCGCGACGGGCTGGCCATGAAGCGGGGCGCGGGGCTGACCTGGAGCCAGGTGCTGCTGGCCGCGAACACGCCGATGATGCTGCGGGCCGCGCTGGTGGAGGGCCGTACGGACGCCGGGGTGATGGCGTCCGGGCAGGTGGCCGGGGTCATCGAGGACCTGCCGTCGTGCGCGGAACTGGTCGGCCGGATCATGGCCGAGGCGGCGGCGACGCTGGACCGGCTGGAGCGGGGCGGCACGGAGTGAGCGGGCCGGACCCGAACACCGGTCCGGATGTCGTCCACTACGGTGGAGGCCGAACACTGTAGGCCGTCCCGGGTCCCGCCGCGGGCGGAGGTTTCCATCGGGGGAGATCACATGCGCAAGTTCCTCGCCACGGCCGTCGCGGCGACGGCGCTCAGCACGACCCTGGGCCTGGCCACGGCCGCGCAGGCCGAGGCGGCCCCTCGGGCGCCGCAGTGCGCCAAGGTGATGAAGTACTTCACCAAGGACCACCAGCGGTTCGTCCGCCTGAAGAACCTCTGCGCGCAGCGCACCGCCTGCTACACGATCGTCGTACCGGCCCGGCCCGCCGTGAACGGCCGCCTCGCCAAGGGCACGACCAAGGACGTCCGGTACGGCACGGACCGGGGCCCGCGCGCCCTGTACGTGAAGAACCGGGCCTGCTGAAAGAACCGGTCCTGCTGACACCGGGCCGGGTGCCGGTCCCGGGGGCCCGGCACCCGGCCCTCCTCACAGCCGTTCGATCACGGTCACATTGGCCTGGCCGCCGCCCTCGCACATCGTCTGGAGCCCGTAGCGTCCGCCGGTGCGCTCCAGCTCGTGCAGCAGCGTGGTCATGAGCCGGCAGCCGGTCGCGCCGAGCGGGTGGCCGAGGGCGATGGCGCCGCCGTTGACGTTGACCCGGGCGGGGTCGGCTCCGGTCTCTTCCAGCCAGGCGAGGACCACCGGCGCGAACGCCTCGTTGATCTCCACGAGGTCGACGGCGTCGATGCCGAGTCCGGTCTTCTTCAGCGCGTGGGCGGTGGCCGGGATCGGCGCGGACAGCATCCGGACCGGGTCCTCGCCGCGTACGGACAGGTGGTGGACGCGGGCGCGCGGCGTCAGCCCGTGGTCCCGTACGGCCCGCTCGCTCGCCAGCAGCAGGGCCGCGGCGCCGTCGGACACCTGGGAGGAGACGGCGGCCGTGAGCCGGCCGCCGGGCACCACCGGCGCGAGGGCGGCCATCTTCGCCGCCGAGGTGTCACGGCGCGGGCCCTCGTCGGCCGTCACGTCCCCGTACGGGACCAGCTCGCGCGCGAAGCGCCCCTCGTCGGCGGCGCGGACGGCCCGCCGGTGCGAGCGCAGCGCGTACTCCTCCATGTCCGTACGGGAGATGCGCCATTTGTCCGCGATCAGTTCGGCGCCGTGGAACTGGTCCACCGGCTGGTCGCCGTACCGGGCGCGCCAGCCCTCGCTGCCCGCGAACGGTCCTTCGGTCAGCCCGAGCGGTTCGGCGGCCCGGCGGCTCGCGAAGGCGATGGGGATCATCGACATGTTCTGGGTGCCGCCCGCGACGACCAGGTCCTGGGTGCCGGAGAGCACGGCCTGCGCGGCGAAGTGGACGGCCTGCTGGGAGGAGCCGCACTGCCGGTCGACGGTGACGCCCGGCACCTCCTCGGGGAGTCCGGCCGCCAGCCAGCTCGTACGGGCGATGTCCCCGGCCTGCGGGCCGACGGCGTCCAGGCAGCCGAAGACCACGTCGTCCACGGCGGCCGGGTCCACGCCCGTACGCGCCATCAGCGCTTTGAGGACGTGCGCGCCGAGGTCGGCCGGGTGCGCGGCGGCGAGCCCGCCGCCGCGCTTGCCGACCGGAGTGCGCAGCGCGTCGATGATGTATGCCTCGGCCATGCCGGCTCCTGGGTCGTCGGGACGGGCGGAGCGTGCGGGGTGCGCTGGTGCTGAAGGCGACGCTGGGTACGGGGGTACGGCGGTGTGTCAGTCCCGTACGGCGATGCCGTCCAGCACCATCGACAGGTACTGGCGGGCGATCTCCTCCGGGCCGTGGTGGCCGCCCGGCCGGTACCAGCTCGCGGCGACCCAGACGGTGTCGCGGACGAACCGGTAGGTGAGCCGGACGTCGAGGTCGGGGCGGAAGACGCCGTCGGCGACGCCGCGTTCCAGCGTGCCGAGCCACGCCTTCTCGAACTTCTGCTGCGAGTCGGCGAGATAGCCGAAACGGGGCCGTCCGGCGAGCTGCCTGGACTCCTTCTGGTAGATGGCCACGGCGGGACGGTGCCGGTCGATCTCCCGGAAGGACTCGGTGACCAGGGCCTCGATGGTCTCCCGGGGGCCGAGCCCGGCGGCGAGCACCGCGTCGTACCCGGCCCACAGCTCGCCCAGGAAGGTGCTGAGGATCTCGTCCAGCATCGATTCCTTGGAGTCGAAGTGGTAGTAGAGGCTGCCCGCGAGCAGCCCGGCCTCGTCCGCGATCCGGCGTACGGTCGTCGCGTCGTAGCCGTGGGCGGCGAACACCTCGGCCGCGGTGGCGAGCAGTTCACGGCGGCGGGCGGGTGACGGCGGGGTCACGGCGGCCGGTTTCGCGGTCTTCTTTGCGGTGGACACGGGCTCATTGTCCCTCCCCGGTCACGCGCGCTGACTGCTGACCGGGACCGTCTCGCCGGTCATGTACGAGGCGTAGTCGCTGGCGAGGAAGACGATGACGTTGGCGACCTCCCACGGCTCGGCGGAGCGCCCGAACGCCTCCCGGCCGGTCAGCTCGGTCAGCAGTTCTTCGCCGGTGACCTTCGCCAGGTGCGGGTGGACGGCCAGGCTGGGCGAGACGGCGTTGACCCGGACCCCGTACGCGGCGGCCTCCACGGCGGCGCAGCGGGTCAGTGCCATCACCCCGGCTTTGGCAGCGGCGTAGTGCGCCTGGCCGCGCTGGGCGCGCCAGCCCACCACCGAGGCGTTGTTGACGACGACGCCGCCCCGGCCGGCCGCGCGCATCCGGCGCAGCGCGGCGCGGGTGCAGCGGAAGGTGCCGTTCAGGGTGACGTCGAGGACGGCGGTCCACTGGTCGTCGGTCATCGCCACCAGGTCGGCGCTGCCGCCGAGTCCGGCGTTGTTGACGACGACGTCCAGCCGCCCGTGCAGCCGCTCGGCGTGTTCGAAGAGGGCGGCGACCTGCGCCTCGTCGGTGACGTCGCAGGGCTGCGCGGCGACCCGCCCGGCGCCGAACTCGGCGGCGAGCGCGGCCGCGTACTCCTTCAGGCGCCGGGTGTGCGCGTCGGAGAGGAGTACGTCCGCGCCTTCCTCCAGGAGTCTGCGCGCGGTGGCGCCGCCGATGCCGGTGCCCGCCGCGGCGGTGACGACGGCCGTGCGGCCGGTGAGCAGGCCGTGTCCGGGGACGTACGGGGGTGCCGGGGGCGCCGTCGGAGGCTTCTCGGGCGTCATGGCGGTACGCTAACCTACCAAACACTTGTTAGGGAACGGTCCCGCAGGAGCCCGCCGCCACCGGGGAGGCCGCTCGTCGATGGATCTCGAACTCAGCGCGGACGACGAGGAGTTCCGGTGCGCGGCACGGGAATGGCTGACCGCCCACGTACCCGCCGTACCCCTGCCCTCCCTGGAGACGGCGGAGGGTTTCGCCGCCCACCGCGCGTGGGAGCGCGAACTGCACTCAGGGCGCTGGTCGGTGGTGTCCTGGCCCGAGGAGTACGGCGGGCGCGGCGCCTCTCTGGTCCGCTGGCTGCTCTTCGAGGAGGAGTACTACGCGGCGCGGGCGCCCGGCCGGGTCTCCCAGAACGGCATCAGTCTGCTCGCTCCCACCCTTTTCGAGCACGGTACGGGCGAGCAGCTTGCGCGTGTGCTGCCCGCGATGGCGAGTGGCGCGACCGTCTGGGCACAGGCGTGGTCCGAGCCCGGCGCCGGTTCCGATCTCGCCGCGCTGCGGTCGGCCGCCGTACGG
The DNA here is from genome assembly GCF_003865135.1 of Streptomyces chrestomyceticus JCM 4735. NCBI lineage: Bacteria > Bacillati > Actinomycetota > Actinomycetes > Kitasatosporales > Streptomycetaceae > Streptomyces > Streptomyces chrestomyceticus. The sequence continues at coordinate 1,489,932 of NZ_BHZC01000001.1, forward strand.
ACCGAGGGCGGCTGGCTGCTGCGCGGGCACAAGACCTGGTCCTCCCGGGCGGCCTTCGCGGACCGGGCCTTCGGGCTGTTCCGCAGCCACCCCGGCGCGGACCGGCCGCACCACGGGCTCACGTATCTGATGTTCGACCTGGCCGCGCCGGGCGTGACGGTGCGGCCGATCGGCCGTCTCGACGGGAAACCGGCCTTCGCCGAGCTGTTCCTGGACGACGTGTTCGTGCCGGACGCCGACGTGATCGGCGAGCCGGGCCGGGGCTGGCGGGTCGCGATGAGCACGGCGGGCAACGAGCGAGGGCTGACGCTGCGCAGCCCGGGGCGCTTCACGGCCGCCGCCGCCCGCCTCGCCGCCCTGTGGCAAGAGACCGCCGACCCGTCCGACACCGCACTGCGCGACCGGGTCGCCGACGCGGTCATCGGCGCCCGCGCCTACCGGCTGGCCGCCTACGCCGGTGCCGCACGGCTCGCGGCGGGCGGCGCGCCAGGGGCGGCGGGCGGCGCTCCGGGCGCCGAGGCCAGTCTCACCAAGGTCTTCTGGTCCGAGCTGGACATCGCCCTGCACGAGACGGCGCTCGACCTCCTCGGCCCGTACGGCGAGCTGGCCGCCGACGCCGCCGAGGCTCCGGACCACGGGAGCTGGGCCGACGGCTGGATCTTCGCGTTGGCCGGTCCGGTCTACGCCGGTACGAACGAGATCCAGCGCGACATCATCGCCGAACGGCTGCTGGGCCTGCCGAAGGGGCGGCGCTGAGCCGGACCGGCGAGCCCGTTCGGCAAGGGGCGCGGCGAGGGAGTTGAGGGATGCGGTTCCTTCTGGACGACGAGCAGCGGGAGTTCGGCCGGACGCTCGGCCGGATGCTGGCGGCGGCGGACACCCCGGCCGCCGTACGGGCCTGGGGCGCCGGGGACCGCGGCCCCGGGCGCGCGGTGTGGCGGCGGCTCGGGGAGGCCGGGGTGTTCGGGCTGGCCGTACCGGAGAAGTACGGGGGCTCGGGGTTCCTGCCGGTCGAACTGGTCGTGGCGTACGTCGAGGCGGGGCGGCACGCCGTCCCGGGGCCACTGGTGGAGACGGCCGCGGCGGCCGTACTGCTCGACCGGCTCGGCGACGCGGGCTTGACCGGGGGCCGGCTGCCCGCCGTCACGGCCGAGGACTGGCTGCCTGCCGTGGCGGCCGGGGACGCGATGGTGTCGTACGCGGATCTGGCGCGCGGGCCGTACGCCCTCGACGCGGAGGCCGCCGACGCCACCTTCGCCGTGCGCGGCGACACACTGTGGCGGCCCGGCAGGGGCGGAGCGGCCCAGCCGTCGGTCGATCCGGCCCGGCTGCTGTCCCGGTGCGCGGTGGACGGCGGAGACGTCCTGGCGAGCGGACCGGCCGTGCGGGACGCCGCCGCGTACGCGGCGGACACCGCGCGGCTGCTCACCGCGGCGCAGGCGCTCGGCGTCGGCCGGCGGCTGCTGGACGACACCGTGGCGTACGTCGGGCAGCGCACCCAGTTCGGTGTCGTGATCGGCTCGTTCCAGGCGGTGAAGCACCGGCTGGCGGATGTGCTGGTGGCACTGGAGTTCGCCGGGCCGCTGGTCCTCGGGGCCGCGGTGGAGCTCGCGGGCGGGACGGCGGACGACGGCGAGGGCCCGGCCGGAGCGGGCACCGGCATCGCGATGGCAAAGGTGGCCGCGGGCGAGGCCGCCTATGCCGCGGCGCGGGCCGCACTCCAGTTGCACGGTGCCTTGGGCTACACCGACGAGCTGGACCTTTCCTTGTGGATACGTAAGGCGCGGGCGCTGCGTGGCGCCTGGGGCACGCCCGCGGAGTGCCGGGCGCGGGTGCTCGCCTCCCCCGCGCCGGGCCGGTGAGCACGGTGAGCACACGAACGCGAATCTTTTACGAGTAAAACACCTGTTAAGCTTCTGGTATGGGGAAACACGCCAGACCGACGGGAAAGCAGGCAGCGGCCCTCTCCGGGAGCGCCGGCGCGGTCCGCGCGCGCCCGCTGCCTCTCAGGAGCACGGTCCTGCTGCGCCGCCCCGTGGACATCTGGCACAAGCCCGCGCTCAGCGCGGTCGTCGCCCTCGGCATCCCCGAGTTCATCCTGCTCGCGCTGGGCCGTCTGGACCTGGTCCTGTACACCTCGGCCGGCGCGATGTGTACCCTGTACGCACACGGCCTGCCGTACGCGGCCCGCGCGCGCACGCTGGCATGGGTGGTGCTCGGCATGGTCGCCAGCCTCGGTGCCGCCCTGACCGCCGCCTCACTCACCACGTCGGTCCCGCTGCTCGTCCTGCTCGCCTCGCTGGTCGCCGCCGTACACAAGACGGTCTGCGACGCGACCCGCGTCGGGCCGCCGGGAAACCTGATCTTCACCTTCATCTCGGCGTCCGCCTTCTTCGTGCCGCAGCGGATCGGCCAGGTGCCCTTCTACCTGTCCCTGGCCCTGGGCGCCGGTGCGCTCGCCTGGCTGGTGTGCATGGCTCCCGCGCTGCTCCGGCCGCGCGGGCCGGAGCGCATCGCCACGGCGCGGGCCCTGGAGGCCGCCGCCGCGCTGCTGCGCACCGGCCCGGAGCCCGGCGACTCCCCCGCCGCACCGGACCGCGCGCGGCACGCCACCGCCGCCGCCGTGAACGCCGCCTGGCACACGCTCTTCCAGGTCCCGGGCCGAACCCCCGCCGCGGCCGCCGACCGTTCGGGGCTGGAGCGGCTGCTCGTACGGGCCGAGTCGGCCCTCGCCGCCAAGGAGGCCGACGAGGAGGAGGCGGAGCGCTGCACGGCGTGGGCGCGCGAGCTGCGCCGAGGCCGGGCGCTGCCGCAGGTCGCGCTCACCGGCGCACAGGCCGGTGAGCTGGCCGGGGTCGCCGCGGAGCACGCGGACCGCGAACGGAGCGCCGGCCACGGACGGGCCGCGGGCCTGGAGCCGCGCCGCCCCGCGCCCGGCCACCCGCACGGCTTCCGCGCCGTGCTCCACCGTCTGGCGCCCGGCTCACCGCTGCTGCCCATCGGCGCGCGGGTGGCCGCCGGCTGCGCGCTGGCGGGCTGGGGCTCGATGGCGGTCGGTGTCGGCCACCCGTACTGGGCCGTGGTCACCGCGGCCTCCATCTACCAGGCCAACACCACCCTCTCGTGGCAGCGGGCCTTGCAGCGCACCATCGGCAACCTCCTCGGGCTGCTGCTCTTCACCGCGCTGCTGCCGGTCATCCACACCGGCCACCTCGCGATGATCCTGCTGGCGCTCACCTTCCAGTTCTGCGCCGAGGCGAGCATCACCCGCAACTACTGGCTCGGCTCGGTCTGGGTCACCCCGATGGCCCTGCTGCTGACCGAGTTCGGCAGCCACCTGCCCGCCCGGACACTGGTCACCGACCGCTGGACCGACACCGTCGTGGGGGCGGCCGTGGGCCTGGCCTGCTGCGTCCTGGTCACCAACCGCCGCGCCGCCGACCGCATCGAAGCGGCACTGGACCGGGTGGCGGCCGCCGAGGCCGCCGCGCTCCGGCTGCTGGACGGCGACGGCGACGGTGATCCGGAGGCGGAACGGGTACGGCCGGAGGGGGCCCGGGGCGACGACGCGCGCGAGATCGGCTGGGCGCGCGACCGCCTGGCCGCCGGCCTGGTCGAGCTGCGGGAAGCGGTGGACGTGTCGGCCGGCGAGTGGTGGCAGCGCGCCGTCCCCGAGGAGCGCGTCGCCCTGGCCGAGCGGCAGGGGCACCGCACGCTGGCCCGGCTCGTCCGCCGGCTGTCCGCTCCGACGCTGGCCGCGTAGCCGCGCACCCCAGATCCCCACCTAGCCGCGTGCCGCTCCCCCGCCGTCCGGCCCGTACCCGGCCCGCCCCGCCCTGCCGCCCGGAGCGGCACCAGGCAGAATTGGCCGGGCGCGGCGCGGCGCGGGGCCCGTACGGCGGTCCGCGGCCCGCCGTACGCGAATCAGGATGCCGACGGGGGCCGGGAGAGCCCGGGAAGTAGAGGTGCGCGTGACCGAGGACATCGTCGCGGGGGTGCTGCGGCAGTGGCAGCAGGTCCACCCGGGGCTGGACACCGGCCCGATGGCGGTGATCGGGCGCCTCAACCGCTGCTCCGCGCTGCTCCAGCAGGCCGCCGACGCGCCGCTGCGCCGGGAGGGCCTGACCCGTCCGGAGTTCGACATCCTCGGGACGCTGCGGCGGATGGACCGCGAGCTGACGCCGGGCCGGATCGCGCGCGAGACGTTCGCCTCCGGGGCCGCGGTCACCAAGCGGGTACGGCAGTTGGAGACCCGCGGGCTGGTCGCGCGGCGGCCCGACGAGCGGGACCGGCGGGTCTCGCACCTCTCGCTCACCGACGAGGGCCGTGCGGTCATCGACCGGCTGCTGCCCGAGCAACTGCGCTACGAGGCCGGTCTGCTGGAGGGCATCGACGGCAAGCGGCGGACCGAACTGTCCGAGGGGCTGGCCGAGTTGCTGGTCCTGCTGGAGGGGCGGCTCGGAAGCCTGCTGGACTGACGGCCGCGAGGGGCCGGAGGGGCGAGCGGGGCGCCGGCCGTGGTCCGCCGGCTCTCCTTCCGTACGCCGCTCCCCCTACGCCGTCTGGTCAGGGCGAGTGGCGCACCGGCCGTTCGCCCGGTGCCTCCCCGGGAACGCCCGCCGGCTGCGGAATGATGCGTTCCGCAGGCCGCGGGCCTCCCGGGGCCCGCCCGTCCACCGCCCACCCCGTCGCCCGGCGACCCGCATTCCGGAGGCAGCGACATGACTTCCCCCTTCGACGGTATGGCCGCGCTGCACGAGCGCAGCATCGACGAGCTGCCCTTCCGGCGGCACATCGAAATGCCCTCCGTCCTCGCCGCGGCGGACGGCGTCGAGGGGCGGCGGGTCCTGGACCTGGGCTGCGGCTCGGGGCACTACGCCCGTTTCTTCGCCCGGAACGGGGCGGCCCGGGTGCTCGGTGTCGACCGGTCGCCCGGGATGATCGCGCACGCCCGGCACCGGGAGGAGGTGGAGCCCCTCGGCGTGTCGTACCGCGTTCTCGACACGGCGACCACCGACGCCCTCGACGGGGCGTTCGACGTGACCGTGGCCGTCTACGCGCCGTCCTGCGCCCCCACCCCGGCGGCGCTGACCCGGCTGTGCGCCGCCGCCCGCGACACGCTCGCCCCGGGCGGCCGCTTCGTGGCCGTCACGCTCAATCCGGATCTCGCGACCGTCCCGCACTACTACCGGCCCTACGGCTTCGACCTCACCGTGGCCGACGCCCACCTGCGGGACGGCGACCCCGTCGGGCTGCACGGCCGGGCCGAGGAGGAGACGTTCCGGGTGACCGCCTACTACTGGTCCCGCGAGGCGCACGAACGGGCCCTGACGGAGGCCGGGTTCACCGGCATCGCCTGGCAACTGCCGCGCACCGCCGCCGAGGGCAGCGCGTCACTGTTCGCGCGCTACCTGGCGGCGCCGCACGTCGTGGCGGTGTCGGCGCGGGTGCCCTGAGGGCCGGGTACGACGGCCTCAGGGCGCCCGCCCGCCGCTACCTCACGGCTCCAGGCGGGCGACGCGCCCGTCCTCCCCCGCCGCCCAGCAGCCGAGGTCGGCGGAGCAGTCGACGGTGTCGTACGACTCGTCGTCGAAGGTGTGCCAGGACCGGCCGCCGTCGAGCGTGACGTCGCTGCCCGTCGGCCCGACGGCCAGGGCGACGCGCGTGGTGCGGGGGAACCAGGCCACACCGGACCGGTAGCGCTTCGGCGGCCGGGCGGCCGCCTGCCAGGACGCGCCGCCGTCCGCGCTCACCGCGGCGGCCTTGGGCGAGGGCCGGCCGGTCCGGTGGTCGCCGCCGACCGCGAGCCCGTGCGTACGGTCGCGGAAGGCCAGGCCGAAGACGCCGCGCGCCGGGTCGCCCGCCGGGACCGGCGTCTCGGAGACGGTCCAGCTCCGGCCGCGGTCCGGGGAGTACAGGACCCGGCTCTTCGCCGCGCCGCCGGTCGCGAACCACGCGTCGTACGCGCCGGAGCTGACCAGGCACTGGCCGCTGGCCGCGAAGGACGCCTCGCCGGGCTGGGCGGGCGGCATGCCGCGGGTGGGCAGCACCCGCCAGTTCCGGCCGCCGTCGGCGGTGGACAGGATGCGGTACGTGCCGTCGACGGGATCGGCGAGCGCGATGCCGTGGCTGCTGTCGAAGAACGTCATGCAGTCGTAGAAGGCGCGCGGGTCGGTGTTGCGGAAGCTCTCGGTCCAGGTGGCGCCGCCGTCGTCCGTACGGAAGACCCGGGACGCCGCGCCCTCGCCGGCCGACAGCACCACGGCGTGCCGCGCGTCGAACGCCTCGATGTCGCGGAACTCCAGCTTCCCGGCGCCCGGCGGCGAGACGTCCCGCCAGTGGTCACCGCCGTCGCGGGTGCGCAGCACGGTCCCGCCGGTGCCCGCGACCCAGGCGGTGCTGCGGCTGACGGCGGCCAGGCCGCGGAAGCGCGCGTGGCTGTCGCTGTCCTTCTCGTCCCAGCCGCCGCCCAGCACCCCGGACACCGTCAGCGGCCCCGCGGCGGGACGTGCGGCGGCGGACGGCTGTGCCGACACGGGAGCCGCGCCCGCGACGCCGATCACCGCGGCGCAGGCCACCGCCCACACTCCGCGCCCGCGTCTCCGGCGTCCCGGCTGTCCTTGCTGTCCCGGCTTCCCCATGACCCTCATGACGCTGGAAGCTAGCCCAGCCGGGACGCCCCGTCCAGACATTCCCGTACGAGCCTCCGTACGCGTCTCGCCTCGCGCCGGCCCGGTGCCGCTCCTACTGTGCTGAACAGGGGGTACGGAAGCGGCCGGGGGGCGAAGCGGGAGGAGACGGCGATGGACCGGCAGGAGATCCGCTCATGAACGCGCCGGCCCCGGTGACGGTGACCGACGACCGCGCCGCGAACCGCTACGAGGCCAGGATCGGCGGCGAAGTGGCGGGCGTGGCGGCCTATCTGCGCGCCGAGGGGCTGATCGCGCTCGTGCACACCGAGGTGGACCCGGTGTACGAGGGCAACGGCGTCGGTTCGGCGCTGACCCGGCACGCGCTGGACGCGGCACGGGCGGACGGGCTGCGGGTGCTGGCCGTGTGCCCGTTCGTCGCGGGCTGGATGGCGCGGCACCCCGAGTACGGCGACCTCGCCTACGAGAACCGCAGCACGGTCACGGACTGACGCCGCGGCGGCGTCAGCCGATACGGCAGATCCACACCCAGCCCCAGCCCCAGTGGCAGTGCTCGGGCGGGGTGGGGCCGGCGGTGGGGGTGGGCGTGAGCGTCGGGGTGGGCGAGACCGTCGGAGTCGGGGTGAGCGTGGGGGTGGGAGTCGGAGTGGGCGTGGGCCGTGCCGTGGGACTGCCGGTCGGTGCGGGCGTGGGGGTCGCGGTCGGTCCGGACGCCGTCGGGTCCGGAGCGGGGCTCGTCGCCGATCTCGTGGGGGACGGCGTGAGTGCGGGTGAGCTTGACGGCGAGGCGGCCGGTCCGCCCGCACGGGGCGCCGACGCCGCACTCGCCGTGCCACGGGCCGCCGGTGCCGACGGTGCGGCCGGAACGCCGGTGGGTACGGACGTCGCCGACCGCTCCTCGGTGGCCTCGGGCACCGCCCGGCCCGCGCCGTCGCCCGGTCGCGTGCCGCCCCCGGCCCCGTCCGGCGCCGCCGCCGTCCGCTCGGCCGTCGGCGCCGCTTCGCCGCCGGTCAGCGCGATGCCCGCGGCGACCGCCACCCCGGCGACCACCGCGACGCCGACACCCGCGACGGTGGCGGCCACCGGCCCGGCCTGCCCGATCTGCCCGCGTAGCAGATGCCGTACGGATTTCTGTACGGCGGTGAGCGCCTTCTGCACGGACGCGGCCGTACCGCTCCCGGCCGCGTGGGCGCCCCGGCCGCGGCGGCCCCGGCCCCCGCGAGCGGCAGCAGGAACTTCGCCGAACCGCCCGCCAGGAACACCAGCAGCGCGGGGCCGGTGAGCGCGGGCAGCCGGTCGTTGGCCCGGGTGAGCAGTGCCATGCGGGCCCGGCAGTCGGGGCAGTCCGCGAGGTGGCCGGTGACCCCGTCGGCCTGTTTCGCGGTGGCCTCGCCCCGTACGTACGCGGGCATCCGCTGCCAGTGCACCTCGCACGCCGGGTCGTCCGGGGTGCCGGGCACCGAGCCGAGGAACGCCTGCCGCATGCCCTCCCGGGCCCGGTGCAGCAGCACGGCCGTCGCGCCCTTGCCCGCCCCGATCGCCTTGCCGACCGCCTCCAGCGGCTGGTCCTCGGCCTCCGCCAGCCACAGCGCCGTCACCCAGCGCTGCGGGAGCCGTCCCATGACGCGGGCGAGCAGATCGACGTAGGCGACGCGCTGCGCCGGGTCGGCGTGCTCGGCCGCCGGACCGGTGCCGGGCCACGCCTGGCCGTCCTCGGGGTCCTGCGGTATCTCCCGGGCGTTGGCCGCGCCGACGGCCGAGGCGAGGTGGCGGATCGTGGTACGGAGGTAGGCCGGGACGTTGTCGATGCGGTGCCCGGACCGGATGCGGCGCCAGACCCGGAAGTGCGCCTCGGCGACGAGGTCCTCGGCGAGCCAGGCGCTGGTGGTCAGCGACCGTGCGTAGGCGACCAGGCGCGGGTGCTCGCGCTCGTAGAGCCGGGTGTAGTCGTCCGCCGTCGACGCCGGGGACCCTGCGGATGCTTCGGACATGAACGGCCAACCCCTGACGTGTCACCCCCCAGCGCCGGAGCTGCGCCGCGCCTCCGGCCGGGCGCCCCGGTCCGGTCACAGGCTCTCGTGCGCGGGCAGACCCATTCCGGTTCTGACGGCCTTGCTTGGATTGCGCAAGCGTAAGGAGCACATATCGCCGCGATCAAAGTTCGTGACGTACCTCACGCGGCGATTCGGTGCACTGGCGTAATACGCGGCGCGTCTTACGGGTCGTAGAGGCACAGACCCGTCCGCACGAGCACCCAGGGAGCCGGCGATGCCCCACGCCATCGACCAAGCCGTACACGCCCGACTGATCGCGACCGTGCCCCGGTCGCGGAAGGTCCCCGCCCGGCTGCGCTACGACAGCGAGGACCCGCTGGCGGTGCACGTCGTCTTCCCGCCGGTGGCGTCGCTGGACGGCGCGGAGGTCGGGTGGACCTTCGCGCGCGACCTGCTGGCGGACGGCCTGCGGGAGCCGTCCGGCCAGGGTGACGTGCACATCTGGCCGTGCGGCCCGGACCACACGATGCTGGAGTTCCACACCGCCGACGGCCTGGCCATGGTGCAGTTCCCGGCCCGTGACTTGCGCCGGTTCCTGATGCGGTCGTACGGCGCGGTGCCCATGGGCGCCGAGGCCCGCCACCTCGACGTCGAGGGCGACCTCGCGGCCCTGCTGCGCGAGGCGTAGGCCGCCGGGTGCGGCCGTCCTGCCTCAGAGGTCGTTTTCTCCCGTTGTTTCATCCCGTGATGCGTGTTTGATCCGGTGATGTCGGGGTGCGCCAGGAGATGGTGTTCTCGCCGGTGAGGCGGCGGGCCATGAGGTCGGTCATGGCCAGGTGGATCAGGGCTTCGGAGCGGGCCGGGAGGGTGTCGCAGTCGCGGACCAGGCGGCGGTGCAGCATCAGCCAGCCGTAGGTGCGCTCGACCGTCCACCGCTTCGGGAACGGGGTGAATGCCCTGGTCCCGGGGGTGCGTTCGACGGTTTCCATATCGATGCCGAGGGCGGCGGCGTGCTCGACGAGGTACTTGCGGTGGCCGCCGTCGACCCAGACCTTGCGCAGGCGCGGGTGGTCGGCGGCGACCTGGTCGAGCAGCTGAGTGCCGGCGGTGGAGTCCTGGACGCCGGCCGCGGTGACCAGCACCGCGAACAGGAGGCCGAGCGTGTCGGTGATGATGCTCCGCTTGCGGCCCACGATCTTCTTGCCCGCGTCCGTGCCCTGGCTCCCGGCGGGGACGCTGGCGGCGCTCTTGACGCTCTGCGCGTCGATCACGCCGGCCGATGGTTCCGCGTTCCGGCCCTGCTGCTGGCGTACCAGGTCCCGCAGCAGGCCGTTGAGCTGGGCGAAGACGCCGTCCTTCTGCCACTTGGCGAAGTAGCCGTAGATCGTTTCCCAGGGTGGGAAGTCGTGGGGCAGGTAGCGCCACTGCACGCCGGCGCGGTCGACGTACAGGATCGCGTTCATGATCTCGCGCAGGCCGTGTTCGGGCGGTCGCCCGATGTCCAGGGCCCGGGCGCGGCGCTCGAAGCGCCAGGCTGCCAGGACAGGCTCGATCAGCTTCCAGCGGGCATCGGACAGATCACTCGGGCAGGGGCGTCGTGCGCTCATGACTGGGCCGTACCGCCGGTGCGGGCGCGCGCCCAGGCGCGCGTCCGCCCCTGTGGCAGCGCGGCCGCGGAACGGGCGTCCTGGGATGAGACAGGCGCAAGCCGCCTCGCCCCCCAGGCGTCCCCCCCTCCGGCTCCCAGGAACCAACCGCGCCTCAGATCCCATCAGCACCACGTTCTCGCAGTTCACAAAAACGTTCCTATTGCCATGAAACAGGAAAAAACAACCTCTCAGAAGTCGTTTTCCTCTGTAGTGCGGTGTTATCCCTGGTTTTGTGTCCACTGCTGAGCTGGTTCTGGTGAGTCTGTAGTGAAAGTCAGGGCCGGCGAGGCGGACGGTGTGGTGTCTGGGGCGAGAGCCTGCTTCCGCCTGTCTCATTCCAGGACGCCCGCTTCTGTTCCGTGCTTCCACGCGGCCGGACATGCGCCTGGGCGCACGCCCCCGACCGGCGGTACGTCCAGGTCATGACCAGCCGTCGCCCCTATCCAAGTGACCTGTCCGATGCCCGCTGGGAGCTGATCGAACCCGTGCTCACCGCCTGGCAGGCCCGGCGCCGCCAAGGCGCCCTGGGCTTCGGCCGCCCGCCCGAGCACGACCTGCGCCGCCTCATGGACGCGATCCTCTACGTCGACCGCACCGGCGTCCCCTGGCGCTACCTGCCCCACGACTTCCCGCCCAACCAGACCGTCTACGGCTACTTCGCCCAGTGGCAACGGGACGGCGTCTTCACCCAGCTCACCGGCCTGCTGCGGCGCCTGGTCCGCGAGGCCGAGGGCCGCGGCGCCGAGCCGTCCGCGTGCGTGCTGGACTCCCAGACCGTCAAGACCTCCGCCAACGTTCCCCGCGCCGGCCAGGGCGCCGACGCCGGCAAGCGGATCATCGGCCGCAAGCGCCACCTCGGCTGCGACACCCTGGGCCTGCTGCTGACCGTCCTGGTCACCGCCGCCAGCGTGTCCGACACCGCGGCCGGCACCACCCTACTGACCCGCATCGCCGCGGCCCACCCGCGCGTGACCAAGGCCTGGGTGGACGCCGGCTACCGCACCCGCGCCATCGACCACGGCGCCCGGCTCGGCATCGATGTCCAGCCCGTCACCCGCCCGCCGGGCCGCCGCGGCTTCGTGCTCATTCCGCAGCGCTGGACCATCGAGCGCAGCATCGGCTGGCTCATGCACCACCGCAGACTCGCCCGCGACTACGAAACCCACCCGCACCGCTCCGAGGCCCTGATCCAGCTCGCGGTGATCGACCTCATGACCCGCCGCCTCACCGGCGAAACCACCCCCAACTGGCGCGGAACCTGACCCCCCGGAACCAGACACCCACCACAGGACCAAACGCTCAGTCAGTCGCGCCCCAGCAGGGTGTTCAGCTCGCCGTAGGCGAGACCGTCCGCCAGCGTGCCGTACGTGCCGGTGGTCAGCAGTTCGCGGGCCGCGGCGCGCACCAGCGCATGTGCGGCCTGCGCGATGCCCGAGCCGACACTGACCCGGGCGGCGCCCAGCGCGCCGAGTTCGGCGACGGTCGGCGCGTCGGGGCCCGCCATCACGTTCAACGGGAGGGTGATGCCCGCGGCCAGCTCCCGTACGGTCGCGGGGTCCACGACTCCCGGCACGAAGACGCCGTCCGCTCCTGCCTCTGCATAGACGGCTGCCCGCTCCAGCGTCTCCTTGAGCCGCGCCTCCTCGTTCTCACCTGCCTCCGACAGGTACGTGTCGATCCGGGCGTTGAGGAACAGCGGCACGCCGGCCCCGTCGGCCGCCCGGCGCGCGGCGGCGATCCGGGCCGCCTGCTCCCGCGCGGGCCGCAGCGGGGCGGGTCCGCCGTGCGTGGCGTCCTCGATGTTGACGCCCGCCGCGCCTGCCGCGACGACTCCGCGCACCGTTTCGGCCACGTCCTCGGGCCGGTCCCCGTAGCCGCTCTCGATGTCCGCGGTGACGGGCACCGCGACGGCGGCGACGATCCGTGCGATCAGGTCCAGGGCCCGTTCGCGGCCGAGCCGGTCACCGTCCGGCGCGCCCAGTCCCCAGGCGACGCCCGCGCTGGTGGTGGCGACGGCCCGCGCGCCCGCCGCTTCGACGAGGCGGGCACTCGCGAGGTCCCAGGCGTTGGGCAGCACCAGCGGGGCGCCGTGCCGCCGGGCGTCGTCGTGCAGGGCGCGAAAGGCACGTGCCCGGTCCGCGACGGCGGCGGTTGGGGCCGGGACGGGCGAAGCGGTCGAGGTGTCCATGGGCCACAGTCCAACAGGAGCGGGGACGCGCTTCCGGCGGATTTCCGACGTGTACGCCGTCCCGCCTCCCGCTTGACTTCGAGTGCGCTTCAACAGGAAGAGTGACCGGCGAAACGATCCCGCACTCATCCCGAGGAGCCCCGTCATGCGCACCACCACGCTCGGCAGCACCGGACCCGAGGTCGGCGTCATCGGCCTCGGCTGCATGGGCATGACGCATGCCTACGACCCGGCCGGCCGCGACGAGGCGACCTCCGTCGACGTGCTCCGGCAGGCGGTCGACCTCGGGTCGACGCTCATCGACACCGCCGACGTCTACGGCCCGTACACCAACGAGGAGCTGGTGGGCCGGGCGCTGGCGGGCGGGTACCGGGAGCGGGTGGTGCTGGCCACGAAGGTCGGGCTGGAGATGTCCCCGGACAAGCCGGGTGATCACACCGCGCTGGTGCGCAACGGCCGCCCCGAGCACATCCGCCGCTCCATCGACGCGAGCCTGCGCCGCCTCGGCACCGACTACGTGGACCTCTACCAGTTGCACCGGGTGGACCCGGAGGTGCCGGTCGAGGAGAGCTGGGGCGCGCTGGCCGAGGCCGTCCAGGCGGGCAAGGCCCGGCACATCGGTCTGTCGGAGCCGACCGTCGAGGAGATCCGGCGCGCGCAGGCCGTGCACCCGGTCGCCTCCGTGCAGTCCGAACTGTCGCTGTGGACCCGCGAGGCGCTGGACGAGGTCGTGCCGTACTGCGAGGCGCAGGGCATCGCCTTCCTGCCGTTCTCGCCGCTCGGCCGCGGCTTCCTGACCGGCGGCATCACCTCCTTCGACGAGCTGCCGCAGGACGACTTCCGCCGCCGCCTGCCGCGCTTCCAGCAGGACGCGCTGAAGGCCAACCTGGAGCTGGTGGGCAAGGTCCGCGCCATCGCCGGGCAGCACGGCGCCTCCCCCGCGCAGGTCGCCCTCGCGTGGGTGCTCGCCCAGGGGCGGTACGTCGTCCCGATCCCCGGCACCAAGACCCCGAAGTACCTGGTGGACAACGTCGGCGCGGCGGACCTCGCCCTGCCGCCCGCCGCCCTGGCGGAGCTGGACGCCCTGCCGGCGGCCGAGGGCACCCGCTACTGAGATCGCCCCGGCGTCGCCCCGCCCCGCGTCCACGCCCCCGGTGTCAGCCCGCCGCCGGCCCGTCGAAGAGCTGGTCCAGCCGCATGTCCAGGAGCTGGACGGCCTTCTCGGGGGTGTGGACGTCCAGCAGGATGTACGTCGAGAGTCCGTCGACCAGGCTGATCAGCACCATCGCCTCGTCGTCGGCGTCCCGCCCCGGGCGTACCTCGCCGCGTTCCGTCGCCGTCCGAAGCTGGTCGGCGAAGAAGGAGCGCAGTCGGGGGATGCCTTCGCGGGCGTCGGTGCGCAGCGACGGGTCGTGGACGGCCCGGTGGAAGTGGGCCACGCCCACGAGGAAGCCGATGCGGCTCTGCTCGTCCAGGGGGAGCATCCCCGTCAGGCAGGCGCGCAGGATGTCGCGCGGGGTGGGCTCGCCGTCCAGCGCTTCGATGCGGGCGCGGATGCGCTCCTGGGCGAGGCTCTCGATGTGCCGGAGCGCGAAGACGAGCATCTCGTCCTTGGTGCGGAAGTAGTGCTGGAGCCGCCCGAGGGAAATGCCCGCCTCGGCGGCGACGTCCCGCAGGCTCGCGCCCTCCAGGCCCCGGGCGCTCGCGATCCGCCACAGCGCCTGGGAGATCTCCCGGCGCCGCGCTTCGTGGTCCACCTTCTTCGGCACGTGACCGTGGCCTCGCCTTCTTTTTACAAGTCGCTCGTACCGTTATAACGTACCGCTACTCAATACGATCGACTTGCCAAAGAACGGGGAACCCTCATGTCCGCACCCGCCACTCCCCTGCTGCGGCCGCCCCGCAACCGGGTCGATCCCCGCGCCCGCCGCTGGTGGACCGTCCAGGCGCTGCTGACGGTCAGCGGTCCGGCGCTGCTCACCGCGCTCGCCCTGGCGGTCTGCTCGGTGCTGTTCTTCCCCGGCGCCCTGCCCTGGCTCGCGCCGCTCCTGCTCGTCGCACTGGTCCTGCCGGCGCTCGGCTACCTGCTGGTCATGCCGCGGTGGCGGTACTCCGTGCACGCCTGGGAGCTGGGCGGCCGCGCGGTGTACGCGGCGAGCGGCTGGTTCTGGCAGAAGCGGCGGATCGCGCCGCTGTCGCGGGTGCAGACCGTGGACACCGTGCGCGGCCCGGTGCAGCAGCGGTTCGGACTCGCGACGGTCACCGTCACCACCGCCTCCACCGCGGGTGACGTGAAGATAGCCGGGCTGTCCGACGCGGACGCCGAGGAGCTGGCGCGGCGCATCGGCGAGGCCGCCCAGGCCGTGCCGGGTGATGCCGCATGACCACCGCCACGCCTCCCGTCACCGGCGCGCCTCCCCGGTGGCACCGGCCGGCCCGGCGCACCCTCCTGGCGCACTGCGGCTGGCTGGCCGCCCCGCTCGGCTCGTTCGCGCTGACCGCGCTGGCCACCGGCGGCCGGATCGGGACCGGCGCCTGGATCACCCTGGCGTCCGTCGCGGTCAGCTTCGCGGTCCTCACCGTGATCGGGTGGGTCCGCTGGGCCCGTACGGACTACCGGGTCACCCACGACTCCTTCGAGGTGCGCAGCGGGGTGCTGACCCGGCGGCTGAAGTCCGTGCCGCTGCACCGCATCCGTACGGTCGATCTGACGGCCTCACCGCTGCACCGGCTGCTCGGCGTCACCGTCCTGCGGGCCGGCACCGCGGGCTCGGCGGACGGCGGCGGCGAACTCTCGCTGGAGGCGCTGACGGCGGCCGACGCGGAGCGGCTGCGGACCGTACTGCTCGCCCGCGCCGACGTCCGGGCCACCGACGAGGACCCGGTCGTCTCCCGTATCAACTGGCGCTGGCTGCGCTACGCGCCGCTCACCTTCTGGGTGATCGGCGGGGTCTTCGCCGCGGCCGGCGGCGTCTACCGCGTCCTGGACGGCGCCGGTATCGAGCCGTGGAAGCTGGGCGTCGTGCGCGACGCGTTCGACGAGTTCGGCGCCCGCGCGCTCTGGGTGACGATTCCGCTCGCACTGCTGGCCGTCGTCGCCCTCGGTACGGTCGGCGCGCTCGCCCTCTACGTCGAGGGCTGGTGGAAGTTCCGTCTCGAATGGACCGACGCGCGCACGCTGCGGGTGCACCGCGGCCTGCTCACCACCCGGTCGGTGACCATCGAGCGGGCCCGGCTGCGTGGCGTGATCCTGCGCGAGCCGCTGCTGCTGCGGGCGGGAGGCGGCGCCACCGTCCGCGCGGTCGCGGGCGGCCTGGGCAACAAGGAGGAGAACCGTAAGCGCAGTGTGATCCTGCCGCCCGCACCGCGTGCCGAGGCCGTCCGCACCGCGTCGGGGACGCTGCGCGACGGGTTCCCCGACGCCGGTCTCCGCGGACACCCTCGGGCGGCCCTGCGCCGCCGACGGACGCGCGGGCTGCTCCTCGTGACGCTGCCGGGGACCCTCGTTCTCGCGGCCCTGGGCGCTCTCCTGACTCCCGTACTGCTGCACTGCGCCTGGTTGTTCGCGCTGGTGTCGGTGCCGGTGGTGCTGTGGCTGGCCCGGGACGCGTACCGCAGCCTGGGGCACGGGACCGACGATCGGTATCTGGTCACGCGTTCCGGCACGTTCAGCCGGGACACCGTGGCGCTCCAGCGCGAGGCGGTCGCGGCCTGGACGTTCTCCAGTACGCCGTTCAGCCGCCGGGCCGGTCTGGTCACTCTCACCGCCGCGGTCGCCGCGGGTGAGGACGGTTACCACATACGCGACATTCCGGCGGACGACGCTCCGGCTCTTGCGGCGGCCGCGGCACCCGGAATCCTGGAGGAGTTCCTGACGTACGGCCCCGCGAAGTCCCGCGCCCACCGGCGCCGGAGGTGACCACAAACCCTTGCCAACCCACGCGTTGCCCACCAACCATGACGACCTGGACATGACATAAATCACACCCCTGTCACGTGCACGGCTCGGGCGGGCACACCGTCCTACACGGTGTAAGCCACGTCCCGACCCGACATCCGCAAGGGAGCAGCCGCGGTGCAGAGTGTCATCGACCAAGCCGTCCAGGTACGTCTCATCGCGACCGCGCCCGGCTCCCGGACCGTGCCCGCGGTGCTGCACTACCACCCGGCCGACCCCCTCGCCGTGCGGATCACCTTCCCGCCGGAGATCTCCCTGGACGGCGCCGCGGTCGACTGGGCCTTCGCCCGTGAACTCCTCGCCGACGGTCTGGAGTCCCCGGCGGGCACCGGAGACGTACGGGTGCGCCCGGTGGGCCGGGGCCGCACGGTGCTGGAGTTCCACGTCGAGGACGGCGTCGCGATGGTGCAGGTCGACGCCGCCGACCTGCGCCGCTTCCTGGACCGTACGTACCAGGCCGTGCCCGCGGGCCGGGAACTCCTCGACGTGGACCGGGGCCTCGCGGAGCTGCTCGGCGACGTGTGAGGAGCGGCGCCCGGACCCCGGCTCCGCACCCGGGGCCCCGCCGCCGCTCCCCGCCCCGCGTCAGCGCTTCGGGAACCCGAATCCGTACCCCTGCTGCTTCATCCACGGCAGCAGCCGGTCCATCGCCGCCACCGTCTGGCTTCGGTCGCCGCCGCCGTCGTGGAAGAGGACGGTCGGTCCGTTGCGCAGCTCCTTGCGCACCGTGCGCACGATCACGTCGGTGCCCGGCCGCTCGAAGTCCTTGCTGTCCACGTTCCAGCCGAGCGGGCGCATCCCCCGCTCCGCCGCCAGCTTCCTGCTGTACGGGGTGAACGCGCCGCCCGGCGCCCGGTAGTAGTCGACCCGCGGGCCGCCGGCCGCCTTCTCGATCATCTGCTGGGCGTCGGCTATCTGCTTCGACTGGTACGCCTCGGGCTGGTGGTCCATGCCGGTGTTGTGGCTGATGGTGTGGTCGCAGAGCCTGTGGCCGGCCGCCACCACCTGCTTGACCAGGTCCGGGTGGGCCGCGGCCTGCGGGCCGATCATGCAGAAGGTGGCCTTGACGTCGTACTTCTTGAGCGTGGCCAGCACCTTGGGGGTCCAGACCGGGTCCGGGCCGTCGTCGATGGTGATGTTGAGGCTCTTGCCGGGCCGGTCGGAGGCGTGCACGATGCTCGGGTCCACCGGGGCGGGCTTGGCCTGTTCGGTGGTGCCCGCGTGCGCCTCGGAGGTGGCGCCGGACTGCCCGAAGGTCAGATAGCCGGCCACCCCGAGCGACGCCACCGCCACCGCGGTTCCCCCGATGATGCCGCTCCGCCTGACGTGCCGTGCCATTGCGAATCCCGTCCCTCACTGCCGTCGTGCGCGGGCCACCGCGGTCCCGGGTACGGACGCCTCCGTGGGCGCCGTACGCTTCCCCCTGCGGTGTGCTCGCGCGTTCACTGCCTTGCATGAGGACAGATGCGAAGAATTGCGGTCAGGATCCGCCTGTTACCGATCCATCATGAAACTTATTGATACTGGTGCCATGCCCCGAGTACTTCTGATCGAGGACGACGCCGCCGTGCGCGACGGAGTCACCCTCGCGCTCCGCCGGCGCGGCCACGAGGTGGCGGCCGCGGCCAGCGGCGAGGACGGCCTGGACCTCCTGCCCGCCTTCCGCCCCGACATCGTGCTGCTGGACCTGATGCTCCCGGGCAAGGACGGCTTCGAGGTCTGCCGGCGCATCCGCGCCGACCGCCAGCTTCCGATCATCATGCTCACCGCCCGCGGCGACGACCTCGACGTGGTCCTCGGCCTGGAGGCGGGCGCCGACGACTACATCGTCAAGCCCGCGCGCGGCGAAGTACTGGAGGCCCGCATCCGTGCGGTGCTGCGGCGCACCGCGCTGCCCGCCGACGGGGACACCGGCCCCGCCGAGCCGGGCCCGGCCCCCGTGGAGACCTACGGCGAACTGACTGTCGACCGGGCCGGACTCGTCGTCTCCAAGGGCGGCACCGACCTCCCGCTGGCCCCGTCCGAGATGAAGCTGCTGCTGTTCCTGTCGGCGACCCCCGGCCAGGTCTTCAGCCGCCAGCAGTTGCTGGAGCACGTCTGGGAGCACAGCTACCACGGCGACGCGCGCCTGGTGGACGCGTGCGTGATGCGGCTGCGTACGAAGATCGAGGACACCCCGCGCTCCCCCCGGTACGTCCAGACCGTCCGCGGCTTCGGCTACCGTTTCGGCCCCCTGTGAAGCGTCCCCGGTCCGCCGGCCGCCCGCGGCGCGGCACGCTGACCCGCTCCCTGCCGCGCGGCCTGCGGGCCCGGCTCGTCGTCGCGTTCCTGCTGGTCGCCGCCGTCAGCGCGCTCACCACCGCGGCGCTGACCTACCGCGAGGCCCGCAACGCCATCCTCCAGCGCTCGCAGGACACCGCGATCAAGGACCTGCGGGGGCAGGTCAACTCGCTGGCGCCGGACCTCGCCGTACCGCCGACCCGTGCGGACGTCGACGAGTTCAGCCGGCAGCTCGACCGCTCCGGCAAGGCCCGGGACTGGGACGTCTACGTCCAGTACAAGGGCCTCGCGGAGAACGACCGGAGCCAGTTGCGCAACCCCGTCATCGTCCCCGCCGAGCTGCGCGAGTCCGTCGAGACCCGGCATGTGACGGCGTTCCAGCGGGTGGACCGGGACGGCGAGCCCTGGCTGCTGATCGGCATGCCGGTGATGCAGTCGCAGACCGAGACCCGTACGGCGTCCCCGCTGTCCGTCTACGCCCAGCTCCCGCTGCGCGCGGAAGAGGCCAACGTCGAGGCGCTGGTGAGCGCCGCGCAGCGGGGCGCCCTGCCGGTGCTCGGGCTGGCCGTGGTCCCGGCGCTGCTCGCGGCGCGCGGGGTGCTGCGGCCGGTGCGCGGGCTGCGGCAGGCCGCCGGGCGGATCGCCGAGGGCAAGCTGGAGACCCGGCTGGAGGTCAAGGGCGCCGACGAGCTGGCCGACCTGTCCCGTACGTTCAACGACATGGCCGCCAAGCTGGAGGAGAGCGTCGCCGACCTGCGCCGGATGGAGGCCAACGCGCGGCGGTTCGCGGCCGACGTCTCGCACGAGCTGCGCACGCCGCTCGCCGCGATGACCGCCGTCACCGACGTGCTGGACGAGGACGCCGACGCCCTCGACCCCGATACCGCCTCCGCCGTCCGGCTGATCAGCCAGGAGACCGGCAAGCTGGCCCGGATGGTGGAGGACCTCATGGAGGTCTCGCGGTTCGACGCCGGGGCCGCCGCGCTGCACCTGGACGAGGTGGACGTCGCCGAGACGATCCGCAAGACGCTCCAGGCCCGGGCCTGGCAGGGCCGGGTGTGCACCGAGCTGCCGGACGGCGTACGGGCGCGCCTGGACCCGCGGCGGCTGGACGTCGTGGTGGCCAACCTGGTCGGCAACGCGCTGCACCACGGCGGGGAGCCGGTACGGGTGCTGCTGCGGGCGCCGGAGCCGGGCGACGGCCGGCTGGTGATCCGGATCGTGGACAGCGGCCCCGGCATCGACCCCGAGGTGCTCCCGCACGTCTTCGACCGCTTCTACAAGGCGGACTCGGCGCGCGCCCGTTCCGAGGGCAGCGGGCTGGGCCTGGCGATCGCCATGGAGAACGTACGGCTGCACGGCGGGACCATGCGGGCCGCCAACTGTCCCGACGGCGGCGCGGTGTTCACCGTGGAACTGCCGCTGCCCGAGCAGGAGACGGGCACCGCCGCCGGCCCCCCGGAGGCGGCCGGGGAAACCGGCCGGGCACCTGCGGACGAGAACGGCCCCGCCGATACGGACGGCGGTCAGGACACGGCGGGCGGCGGTGACCACCCGGCGAAGAGCCAGGCGGCCGCACCGGCCGGGAAGGCGGACCAGACGTGAGCGTGCCGAACTCCGCGCGGACCCGGCTGACCCGGCGGATCACGCTGGGCGGACTGCTGGCGGGCGTACTGGGTGCCCTGTCGGCCACCGCCCTCACCGGCTGCGGCATCGCGCCGACCGGAGTGATCGACGCGGGCGAGCCGGCCCACGGCCTCAAGGCGCCGGGCAAACCCGCGCCCGACGTCCAGCTCTACTTCCTCGGCCCGACCGGCCTGCGCCCCGCGAGCCGTCCGGCGACCGCGCCGGTCGGCCCCGAGGAGGCGATCAACCTGCTGCTGAAGGGCCCCAACGACGCCGAGCGGCAGCGCGGCCTCACCAACGTGCTGCCCGTGCTCCCGGGCCGGGTCACCGCGGAGACCGAGGACGGCAAGGTCACCGTCCACGTGCCCATGAACGCCAAGCGGCTCGACACCCCCTCCATGAGCCAGTTGGTGTGCACCGCCGCCAACGCCTCCGTCCCCGGCGCCCGCAGCCCTTCGGAGGTCCTGGTGACCCTGGTGGGCAGCAATGTACGGGTCGGACCGATGGTGTGCGGCGGCACCAACGCCTTCCCGTTCATCCAGCCCAGCCCGTCCAGCACGCTGCCGGACTGACGCCCACCCGGGCCGTCCTGACGCCCGTTCCCGCTTGCCCTACGATCGTTACCGGCAAGTAGGGGCACGGGACGGGACGTCGGGGCTTCGGGAGGGACGGCTCGGATGGTCACTGCGGTGCGGTACGGCCAGGTGTACGACTACGTCGTCGTCGGCGCCGGATCGGCGGGCTGTGTGCTCGCGGCCCGGCTGTCCGAGGACCCGACGGTACGGGTGGCGCTGGTGGAGGCCGGCGGGCCGGACCGCAGACAGGAGGTCCGCGTCCCGGCGGCGTTCCCCAAGCTCTTCCGCACCCCGTACGACTGGAACTTCACCACGGCCCCCCAGACGGGCCTGCGCGGACGGGAGCTGTACTGGCCGCGCGGCCGGACCCTGGGCGGCTCCTCGTCGCTCAACGCGATGATGTGGGTGCGCGGGCACCCCGCCGACTACGACGGCTGGGCCGGGTCGGCGGGTGAGGAGTGGTCCTGGGCCGAGGTGGCCCGCTACTTCCGGCGCGCCGAGCGCTGGGCCGGGCCGCCCGGCGGGACGGCGCACGGCACCGCGGGCCCGTTGTGGATCTCCCCGGCCCGCAGTTTCCACCCCCTGACCGACGCCTTCCTCGACGCCTGCGAGGAGGCGGGCCTGCCACGGCTCGCCGAACTCGACGAGCCGGACCGGAGCGGCTGCGCCCCCACCCCGCTCAACCAGCGGCGCGGACGCCGGTGGAGCGCGGCCGACGGTTATCTGCGCCCGGCGCTGCCCCGCGCCAACCTGCGGGTCGTCACGGGACAGCAGGTCCGCCGCGTCCTGTTCGGGGACGGCCGGGCGTACGGGGTCGAGCTGCCCGGCGGCGTGCTGCGGGCCCGCCGTGAGGTCGTCCTGTGCGCGGGCGCGATCGGCTCGCCGCACCTGCTGCTGCGCTCCGGCATCGGCGACACCGACCGGCTGAGGGACGCCGGGATCGAGCCGGTGGCCGAGCTGCCCGCCGTGGGCCGCCACCTCCAGGACCACCTGTCCGTACCGGTCCTGATGCGCACCGCGCTGCCCCGCACCCTCACCGGCGCCGACACCCCCGCCAACATCGCGCGCTACCTGCTGTCCCGGCGCGGCCCGTTGACCTCCAACATCGGCGAGGCCGTCGCGTTCCTGCACAGCGCCGGCGAGCCCGCCCCGCCGGACCTGGAGCTGATCTTCGCGCCGGTCCCGTTCGTCCGGCACGGTCTGGAGGCGCCGACCGAGCACGGCGTCACCATCGGGGTCGTCCTGCTGCGACCGGAGAGCCGCGGCCGGATCACGCTGGGCGGGCCGGATCCGGACGCGCCGCCGGTCATCGACCCCGGCTATCTGTCGTCCGAGGCGGATCTGCGGCGGCTGCTGGCCGGTATCCGCTTCGCCGAGCGGCTGTACCGGACGCGGGCGCTGGCCCCGCACGTCACCGGGCCGCTGGAGCCGTGGCCCGGCGAGCAGGACGACAAGGCCGCCGCGGAGACGGTGCGCGCCGTCGCGGAGACGCTCTACCACCCGGTGGGCACCTGCCGGATGGGCACCGGTGACGACACGGTGACCGACCCCCGGCTGCGGGTGCGCGGTGTGACGGGCCTGCGCGTCGCGGACGCCTCGGTGATGCCGGCCATCACCCGGGGCCACACCCATGCGCCCACGGTGATGATCGCCGAACGGGCCGCCGACCTGCTGCGCGACGCCCGGCCGATGGTCTAGACGACGGGCCCGTACATGCGCGATCCGGTGGAAAGCCGGACACTGGAGCACCCGGGACCGCCTCCGGAAGCGTACGGAGAGCGACGCCCCCGGACGCTGCGTAGCACGCCTGACCCGGGTCTCCGGCCCGGACGGACGATGGGAGGGTCCGATGGCGGAATCCCTGCTGCGGGACCGGACCGGGCGGGCGTTCGGCCGCCTGGTCGACCGGTACCTGGACATGCCCGAGCCGGTCGCACCCGACATCGAGTGCGTACGGGACCTGCGCATTCCGATGCGGGACGGCACCGTGCTGCTCGCCGACCGCTACCGGCCGCGCGGCGCCGGGCCGCTGCCGGTGGTCCTGCTGCGTACGCCGTACGGCAAGCACAAGCCGGACATCAAGCTGTTCGCGGGCGTGCTGGTACGGCGGGGCTTCCAGGTGGTGGCGCAGAACGTACGGGGCGTCTTCGGCTCGGGCGGCGAGTTCCACGCCTTCGTGCACGAGAAGGACGACGGACTGGCGACCGCGGCGTGGCTGCGCGCGCGGGCCTGGTGCGACGGCCGGCTGGCCACCGCCGGTGCCAGCTACCTCGGGCACGCGGAGTGGGCGATCGGCCCGTACCTCGATCCGCCGCTGGAGGCGATGTGCCTGGGGATCACCACGTCCGACTTCCCCGCAGCCTTCTACCCGGGCGGTGTGCTGGCGCTGCACAACATGCTGGTGTGGTCCTCCGCGACGGGCACGCAGGAGGAGGCGCCGCTCGGCGGGCTGCTGCCCAACCCGCTCCAGACCCGCAGGGTGCAGCGCGCGATGCGGACGCTGCCCGTCGGCGAGTCCGACGTCGCGGCCATCGGGCGGCCCGAGCGCTTCCTGCGCGAGGTCAGTGCGCACGCGGAGCCGGGGGACGGTTTCTGGGCGCCGATCGACCACAGTGCCGCGGCGCTGCGGATGACCACGCCGACCAGCATGGTGACCGGCTGGTGGGACCTGTTCCTGCCGTACCAGTTGCGGGACTTCACCGAGCTGACCGCCGCCGGGCACCGCTCGCGGATCACGATCGGACCGTGGGCCCACGACCGCGGCGCGCTGAAGGCGACGCTCACCGACCACGTGTCGTGGCTGAGCGCCCAACTGGCCGGGGACACCACCCAGTTGCACCAGTCACCGGTCCGGCTCTACCTCCAGCGGGCGGGCCGCTGGCTGGACTTCGACCGGTGGCCGCCGCCGCAGTCCGTCCCGACGCCGCTGCGCCTCCAGCCGTCCGGCGGACTCGACTGGGCCGAGCCGCCCGGCAGCGCCCCGGACCGGTTCACCTACCACGGCGCCGACCCGACCCCGTCGACCGGCGGCCCGCTGCTGCTGCCCGGCGAGATACGGCAGCAGGACAACACGGCCGTCGAACGGCGGCCCGACGTGCTGGTCTTCACCGGCCCGCCGCTGCCCCGCGACCTCGATCTGATCGGCCCGGTGTCGGCGGTGGTGCACGTCCGTACGGACTCCGGGCACGGCGATGTCTTCGTACGGCTGTGCGACGTGGACCGGGCGGGCGTCTCGCGCAACGTCACCGACGGCATCCTGCGGCTGCGCCCGGGCTCACCGGCGGCGGACGCCGACGGGGTGGTGGCGGCCCGGGTGGAGATGCACCCGACCGGCTACCGGTTCCTGCGCGGGCACAGTCTGCGGGTGCAGGTGGCGGGCGGTGCGTTCCCTCGGTTCGCGCGCCACCACGGGACGGGTGAACCGGCCGCGTCGGCCGTCGCCTGCCGGCCGATCCGGTTCGAGGTCTTCCACGAGCCGGGCCGCCCGTCCGCCGTGGTGCTGCCGCTGATGACCGCGCCGGCCGCGCACGGCGGGAGTGAACCGGCCTGACCGCGGTACTCGTCGTCCCGGTCCGCGCGCCGCGCGGCCGGCACCGCGGACGGTGCCCTGCCGAGGAGGGCCCACGGGGCCGAGGAGATGCCATGGGACTGGTCAAAGCCGCCGTGATCGTGCTCGACTGCGCCGACCCGGAGAAGCTGGCGGACTTCTACGCCGACCTGCTGGAGGGCGAGGTCCGCAGGGAACATCTGCCGGACCGGGTGGAGGTCGCCGCCAACGGCGCCGTGATGTCCTTCCGCCGCGACCTGAACATGACGCCGCCGACCTGGCCGCGTCCGGACAGCTCGCTCCAGGCCCACCTGGACCTGCTGGTCGACGAAGAAGACATGGACGAGGCCGAGCGCAGGGCGGTCGGCCTGGGCGCGCGTCCGCTGGACACCAAGGACGACACCGGCCCCCGCGAGGTGCGGATCTACTCCGACCCGGCCGGGCACCCGTTCTCGCTGCGCTGCTCGCTCCAGTCGGGGCCGAAAACCGACTGACCGCCCGGGCCCGCCCTCCCCGCCGGGGTGTCATCCGCGGTGCAGGCGCAGCCTCAGGAAGCGCGGCCGGTACAGCTCGATGTCGCGGTTGACCTGCGCGACGGAGGGCGCGCCCGGCGGGCCCAGCCAGTTGACGTCGTAGCTGACCAGCAGCGCGCCGTCGGCCGTGAACTCGGGATGGGCCTGCGGATTGTAGACGGCGACGCGCTGCTGTCCGGTGGGGTCGGCCGGGCGGGGCGGGGTGATCCGCCCGGCCGGCCCGTGCCACGGGCCTTGGGCCGAGCACGCCCAGTACGCGGTGACGGCGGACAGCCCGTCACCCGGCGGCCCGGGGTCGTCCATGGTCAGCAGCACCCAGGTCCCGCCGTCCCGTACGACGGTGAAGGCGCTGCCCACGCCGCGCCCCCGGCCCTCGCGGATCACCGGGGCCGCCCGGTCGGCCCGCGGCTGCCAGCCCTGCCCGTCCCAGAACTGCCAGGTCCGGGCCTCGCCGAGCTGCCCGGTCGGCACCCGGGCGAGGTAGGCGTTCGAGCCGGCCCGGTCGGGTCCGTCGTCGCCGCCGTAGACGTACGTCCACGCGCCGTCCCGCACGGACGCGGTGCCGTACAGCACCCGGTCCCCCGGGTTCCGTACGGAGGTCTGGTCGACGGCCTGGGTGATGCCCTCCAGCCGCAGGTCCGGCAGGGAGAGGGTGGCGATCTCGGTCGCGCGGGGCACGCCGAAGACCCAGGGGCCGCTGCCCGGCGCGCGGTTCCACAGCAGGACCCGGACGACCTGTTCGGGTGATCC
This sequence comes from Streptomyces chrestomyceticus JCM 4735, assembly GCF_003865135.1. Classification (NCBI taxonomy): domain Bacteria; kingdom Bacillati; phylum Actinomycetota; class Actinomycetes; order Kitasatosporales; family Streptomycetaceae; genus Streptomyces; species Streptomyces chrestomyceticus. The sequence goes on from NZ_BHZC01000001.1 coordinate 1,515,682, forward strand.
GGGCGTGCGCGGCTCCACGTGCGCCTGCACCGGCCAGCGCCAGCCGTCCGGGGTGTCGGGGAAGAACGGGCCGGTGCCGGTGCTGCCGGTCAGGGTCCGCTCCAGGCGGCCCGCGCGGTCCATGACGACGAGGGAGTTGTGCGTCAGGGCGGGCTCACGGCCGGTGTCGGAGGAGCGCCAGGGGTACGGCTGTCCGTACGGGTTCGGCGGGGGCTGCACCCGGTCGAGGAAGGTGTCGGAGAAGATCCACAGGGTCCGGCCGTCGGGCAGCCGCACGGAGTGGGTGCCGTCGCCGCCGGTCCAGTCGTCCACACGGAGGTTGTCGTTGCCGTACCGGGTGAACTCGCCGGTGAAGCGGGACTCGGCGGACCAGGAGCCGATCGTCCGTCCGGTGCACGCCGGGCCCTCCGCGCCGGGGCGGGCGAGCAGCAGGGCCAGGCCGGCGATCAGGGCGAGCACCGCCGCCACCGCGACGCCTCGCCTCACCGGCACGCGCATGTCCCTCCTCGTCACGGCGACGGGCCGTCCACCGTACAGAACCGGTCGCGCGGCGATCGCGAAACACCCCGACATGCCGAAAATGCGGCGGTCCGTCCGCCCCAAAGTGGCTACCCGCGAGTACAAACCTGTCCGGAAGGGCGATCGTAGAGCTTCCCAATGGAGCAATCCCAGGTCAACGAGGGCAAGGTCACAGCCCGATGCCCTGCTGCGGCTAACGACCGTTCGCCTAGCCTGCTGCCATGACCGCCCAGTCCCCCGAACTCCCTCTGGCCGCCGCGTTCCCCGACGCGGACCGTGAGCAGTGGCAGCGCCTGGTCGAAGGCGTGCTGCGCAAGTCGGGCGCCGCGGAGGCGACCGGCGCCGCCGCCGAAGACGCGCTGACCACCGCGCTCGAAGACGGCATCCGGGTCCGCCCGCTCTACACCGCCGAGGACGCGCCCGACGCCGACGCCGCCGGCCGCCCCGGATTCCCGCCGTTCGTACGGGCCGGCCGCGCCACCGGCAGCACCGTCGCGGGCTGGGACGTCCGGCAGCGCCACGCGGACACCGACGCCCGGCGCGCCAACGAGGCGGCCCTCGCCGACCTGGAGAACGGCGTCACGTCGCTGTGGCTGGCCGTCGGTGACGGCGGCGTGCCGGTGACGGAGCTGGCCACCGCGCTGGACGGTGTCTACCTGGACCTCGCGGCCGTCGCCCTGGACGCGGGCGCGGACTTCGCCGCGGCGGCCGACGCGTGGTTCCGGCTCTGCGACGACAAGGGCGTGGCTCTTTCCGAGACCGCGGGCACCCTGGGCGCCGACCCACTGGGCGTGCTGGCCCGTACCGGCCGCGCGGACGGCCTGGCCGGGCACCTGGAGGCGGCGGCCGGGCTGGCCCGCCGGTGCGCCGACGAGGCGCCCCGGATGCGGGCGCTGGCCGTGGACGCGCTGCCGTACCACGAGGCGGGCGGCTCGACCGCCGAGGAGCTGGGCTGCTCGCTGGCCACCGGCGTGGCCTACCTGCGGGAGCTGACCGCGGCGGGCCTCGGCGTGGACGCCGCCTGCGCGCAACTGGAGTTCCGGTACGCGGCGACCGCCGACCAGTTCCTGACGATCGCCAAGCTGCGGGCCGCCCGGCGGCTGTGGTCGCGGGTCGCCGAGGTGTGCGGCGCCTCCCCCGCGGCTCGCGCGCAGCGCCAGCACGCGGTGACCTCGACGGTCATGACGACCCGTCGGGACCCGTGGGTGAACATGCTGCGCACCACCGTGGCGGGCCTCTCCGCCGGAGTGGGCGGCGCGGACGCCGTCACCGTCCTGCCGTTCGACGCGGCGCTCGGCCTGCCGGACGCGTTCGCCCGCCGGATCGCCCGCAACACCCAGTCGATCCTGCTGGAGGAGTCGCACCTGTCGAAGGTGATCGACCCGGCGGGCGGCTCCTGGTACGTGGAGCGGCTGACCGACGAGCTGGCCCGTGCCGCGTGGGGCTGGTTCCAGGAGATCGAGACCGTGGGCGGGCAGGCCGCGGCGCTCGGCTCCGGGATGGTCGGCGAGCGGCTGGCGTCCACCTGGCGCAAGCGGTCCGAGGCCCTGGCGCACCGCCGTGAACCGGTCACCGGCGTCAGCGAGTTCCCGTTCCTGGCCGAGGCGCCGGTCGAGCGCGAGCCCGCGCCCGTACCGGCCGGCGGCGGGCTGCCTCGGGTGCGCCGGGACGAGGCGTACGAGGCGCTGCGCGCCCGCTCGGACGCGCACCTGGCGGCCACCGGCAGCCGCCCGAAGGCGTTCCTCGCGGCGCTCGGCCCGGCCGCCGTGCACACCGCGCGCGCCACCTTCGCCTCCAACCTCCTCCAGGCGGGCGGCATCGAGCCGGTGCACGACCCGGTCTCGGTGGACGCGGAGTCGGCCGCCGAGGCGTTCACCGCGAGCGGCGCGGGTATCGCCTGTCTGTGTTCGAGTGACGCGCTGTACGCCGAGCAGGCCGCCGAGGTCGCCGCGGCGCTCAAGGCCGCGGGCGCGCGGCAGGTGCTGCTGGCCGGGAAACCGGGCGAGCGGCGGGAAGCATATGAACGAGCCGGAGTGGACGCCTTCGTCTTCGCGGGCTGCGACGCGGTCGGGGTGCTGTCCTCGGCCCTGGATGTCATGGAGGTGGCGTGATGGAGCGCGCGACGGAGCAGGCGGGCGCCATCCCGGACTTCAGCACGGTCGAACTGGGCGAGCCGTCCCCCGAAGGCGACGCGGCCCAGTGGTCGGCGGCCGTCCAGGAGGCCACCGGCAAGGGCGTCGACGACCTGGTGTGGGAGACGCCCGAGGGCATCGAGGTCAAGCCGCTGTACACCGGCGAGGACCTGGCCGGGCTGGACTTCCTGCGCACGTACCCGGGCATCACGCCGTACCTGCGCGGCCCGTACCCGACCATGTACGTCAACCAGCCCTGGACGATCCGCCAGTACGCGGGCTTCTCCACGGCCGAGGAGTCCAACGCCTTCTACCGGCGCAACCTGGCGGCCGGTCAGAAGGGCCTGTCCGTCGCCTTCGACCTGCCGACCCACCGCGGCTACGACAGCGACCACCCCCGGGTGACCGGCGACGTCGGCATGGCGGGCGTGGCCATCGACTCCATCTACGACATGCGGCAGCTCTTCTCCGGCATCCCGCTGGACAGGATGACCGTCTCGATGACGATGAACGGCGCGGTGCTGCCCGTCCTCGCCCTGTACATCGTGGCCGCCGAGGAGCAGGGCGTACCGCCCGAGAAGCTGGCCGGGACCATCCAGAACGACATCCTCAAGGAGTTCATGGTCCGCAACACCTACATCTATCCGCCGCGCCCCTCGATGCGGATCATCTCCGACATCTTCGCGTACACCTCGCAGAAGATGCCGCGCTACAACTCCATCTCCATCTCCGGCTACCACATCCAGGAAGCGGGCGCGACGGCCGACCTGGAGCTGGCGTACACCCTCGCGGACGGCGTGGAGTACCTGAAGGCGGGCATCGACGCGGGGATGGACGTGGACGCCTTCGCGCCGCGGCTCTCCTTCTTCTGGGCGATCGGCATGAACTTCTTCATGGAGATCGCCAAGCTGCGCGCCGCCCGGCTGCTGTGGGCCAAGCTGGTCCAGCGCTTCGACCCCAAGAACCCCAAGTCCCTGTCCCTGCGCACCCATTCGCAGACCTCCGGCTGGTCGCTGACCGCGCAGGACGTGTTCAACAACGTCACGCGGACGTGTGTGGAGGCGATGGCCGCGACGCAGGGCCACACCCAGTCGCTGCACACCAACGCGCTGGACGAGGCGCTGGCCCTGCCCACCGACTTCTCCGCCCGTATCGCCCGCAACACCCAGCTCTTCCTCCAGCAGGAGTCGGGCACCTGCCGGGTCATCGACCCGTGGGGCGGCAGCGCGTACGTCGAGAAGCTGACCCACGACCTGGCGCGCCGGGCCTGGCAGCACATCGAGGAAGTGGAGGCGGCCGGCGGCATGGCCAAGGCCATCGACGCGGGCATCCCGAAGCTGCGCGTGGAGGAGGCCGCGGCCCGTACGCAGGCGCGGATCGACTCGGGGCGGCAGGCGCTGATCGGCGTCAACAAGTACCGGGTGGACACCGACGAGCAGATCGACGTGCTGAAGGTCGACAACTCCGCCGTACGCGCGCAGCAGATCGACAAGCTGCGGCGGCTGCGCGAGGAGCGCGACGAGGCGGCCTGCCAGGACGCGCTGCGCGCGCTGACCGCCGCCGCCGAGGCCGGACCGGGCCAGGGCCTGGAGGGCAACCTGCTGGCGCTGGCCGTGAACGCGGCCCGCGCGATGGCGACGGTCGGTGAGATCTCCGACGCACTGGAGAAGGTCTACGGGCGCCACTCCGGGCAGATCCGTACGATCTCCGGTGTGTACCGAGACGAAGCAGGGCCGTCCTCCGGGGTGGACCGGACCAGGGACCTGGTGGCCGAGTTCGAGCAGGCCGAGGGCCGCCGGCCGCGCATCCTGGTCGCCAAGATGGGCCAGGACGGCCACGACCGCGGCCAGAAGGTGATCGCGACGGCCTTCGCCGACCTGGGCTTCGACGTGGACGTCGGCCCGCTGTTCCAGACGCCGGCCGAGGTCGCCCGGCAGGCGGTGGAGGCCGACGTGCACGTCGTGGGCGTCTCCTCGCTGGCCGCCGGGCATCTGACGCTGGTGCCCGCGCTGCGCGAGGAGCTGGCGGCGCAGGACCGGGAGGACATCATGATCGTGGTGGGCGGGGTGATTCCGCCGGGCGACATCCCGGCGCTGCACGAGGCGGGCGCCACGGCCGTCTTCCCGCCCGGTACGGTGATCCCGGATGCCGCGTACGACCTGGTCAAGGACCTCGCCGAGGCCCTCGGCCACGACCTGTGAGCCGCTACGTTGACGCCTGACACACCCCGGTCCCGCACGGCCCGCAAGCGACCGACGATCGACATCGACCAGTACGCGGCGGGCGTGCGCGAGGGCTCCCGGGCCTGGATCGCGCGCGCCATCACGCTGGTGGAGTCCACCCGGGCCGATCACCGCGCGCTGGCACAGCGCCTGCTGGTCGAGCTGCTGCCGCACTCCGGCACGGCCCGGCGGGTCGGCATCAGCGGGGTGCCCGGAGTCGGCAAGTCGACGTTCATCGACGCGCTGGGCACCCAGCTCACCGGAGCCGGGCACCGGGTCGCCGTCCTGGCCGTCGACCCGTCGTCCAGCCGGACCGGCGGCTCCATCCTGGGCGACAAGACGCGGATGGAGCGGCTGGCCGCCGACCCGGCGGCGTTCGTGCGCCCCTCCCCCACCTCGGGCACGCTCGGCGGGGTGGCCCGGGCGACGCGGGAGTCCATCGTCGTGATGGAGGCCGCTGGCTACGACGTGGTGCTCGTCGAGACGGTGGGCGTCGGCCAGTCCGAGACCGCCGTCGCCAACATGGTCGACACGTTCCTGCTGCTCACCCTCGCCCGGACCGGCGACCAGCTCCAGGGCATCAAGAAGGGCGTACTGGAACTGGCCGACCTGGTGTCGGTCAACAAGGCGGACGGGCCGCACGAGCGCGACGCCAAGTCGGCCGCCCGTGAACTGTCCGGCGCGCTGCGCCTGCTCCAGCCGCCGGACGCCGCCTGGACCCCGCCGGTCCTCACGTGCAGCGCCCGCGAGGGCACCGGCCTGGACACGGTCTGGGACCGCGTCGAACAGCACCGCAAGCTGCTGGAGTCCACCGGTGCGCTGGCGGAGAAGCGGCGTGACCAGCAGGTCGACTGGACCTGGTCGATGGTCCGCGAGCAGTTGCTGAACCGGCTCCGGGACCACCCGGGCGTCCGGGACGTGGCGCCGGAGGTGGAGCGGGAGGTACGGTCCGGCACGCTGACGGCGACGCTCGCGGCGGAGCGGATTCTCCAGGCGTTCGGGATGCCGGGCGGCGAGCTGTAGCGTCCGGACCCTGGGCTCACGCCGGGGACATCACCTCGTACAGGTTCCCGGCGTCGTCCTCGAAGAACAGGCCGCGCGGGCACAGCGGGTGGTCGGTGCGGCCGTTGTCCGGGTGGGCGGGTTCGCTGCCGTAGGGAATTCCGGCTTCCTGTACACGGGCGAGGATCGCGTCGAAGGTGCCCGGGTCCACGTCGAACGCGAGGTGGTGGCCCTCCGGTTCCGGCACGGCCATGAAGTCGAGGGTCAGCTCGTCGTTGACGCGGACGGGCGCGAAGTGCCCGTGGCGGCCGGCCGGCGGCAGTTCCTCCAGCCCCATGACCGAGGCGAAGAACCGGGCCGCCGCGCGGTGGTCGGCGGCGGGCACGATGGTGTGGTTGAGCGTGACGGGCACGGGTGCTCCCCCAAGGGTCGACGAGGCGACCACCGTACGGAGTGAGTACTCACTCCGTCAATGGTCCGCCCGGCCCCGCCGTGCGAAGTGCGCGACGGCCGCCGCCGCGAAGTGCCGTTCCGCCGTGGAGACATAGGTGTCCGCGCGCCGCACCAGGCTGAGGGTGCGGCGGCAGTCCGGGACGTCCAGGCGCAGCCAGCGGACCGGCGCTTCGGGTGACTCGTTACGGGCCAGCGCCGGGATGAGCCCGATGCCCAGTCCGGCGCCGATCAGGAACTGCGTCGCGGCCGGCTCGTCGCCCTCGCAGGTGATGACGGGGGTACGGCCCGCCTGGGCGAACAGCCGGTCCAGCAGCTCGCGTTGCCAGTGCCCGGCGCGCGTGGTGACGAACGGCTCGTCCATCACGTCCTCCAGCCGGACCCGCCCCCGCCCGGCCAGCGGATGCCCGACCGGGACGGCCAGCAGCACGTCCTCCTCCATCAGCACCACCGAACGCAGCCCGGCCCCGCGCAACGGCTGCGAGGCGACACAGAAGTCGACCTCACGCGCCGCGAGCTGACGTTGCATCACGGCGGCCGTCGACTGGTGCAGACGCATCTCGACACCGGGGTGCGCGGCCCGGAAGGCCGAGAGCAGCGAGGAGAGCGTCAGCAGCGTCTCGGCGGCGACCGCGACCCGCCCCTGGTCCAGGCCCACCGCATCGGCCGCCTCGCGCCGCGCGTCGTCCAGTTCGCCGAGCGCCCGCTCTACGCGGCGCAGGAAGGCCGCGCCGTGCCGGTTGAGGCGGATCGAGCGTCCCTGCCGGTCGAAGAGCAGCACCCCGAGATCGGCCTCCAGCCGGGCGATCGTCCGGCTGACCGCAGGCTGCGCGACCTGCAGTTCGGCGGCGGCCCGGCTGATGTGCTCGTGCCGGGCCACCACCCGGAACGTCCGCAGGGCCGGCAGGTCCACTCCGGTCTCCCGCTCAGATCGTCAGGCCGCCGTCGACGGGCAGGATCGCGCCCGTCACGTACGAGGCCCGGTCGCTGAGCAGCCAGGCGGCGGCCTGCGCCACCTCGTCGGGGGCGGCCGCGCGGCGCAGCGGGGTACGGGCCGTGAGCCGGTCGACCACGTCCGGTTCGCGGGCGGCCCAGTCCTCGATCATGGCGGTCATGGTGGTGCCGGGGGCGACGGCGTTGACGCGGATGCCCTGCGGGCCGTACTCGACGGCGGCGGTCTGGGTGAGGCTGTTCACGGCCCGCTTGGAGGCGCCGTACAGGCTCATCCCGGCGGACGGCTTCAGGCTGCCGACGCTGCTGTTGTTCACGATGGCGCCGCTGCCCGCGGTGGCGGTGATCGCCCGTATCTCGGCGGCCATCGCCAGCCAGACACCCCGGTGGTTGACGGCGGTGATCCGGTCGAACTCCTCGACGGGGATCTCGGCGAGCGGGGCGTGCCCGATGCCCATGCCCGCGTTGTTGAACGCGCCGTCCAGGCGGCCGTGGCGCTCCACCGCCGTGTCCACCGCCCGCTGTACGGCGGCCGGGTCCGCCAGGTCCGCGACGACGTGGTCCGCGGTGCCGCCCGCGGCCCGTACCTCCTCGGTCACCGCGGCCAGCTCCGGCCCGGTCCGCGCGGTCAGTACGACCGCGGCCCCCTCCCGCGCGAACAGCCGTGCCGCGGCGGCGCCGATGCCGCGTCCCGCGCCGGTGATCAGCAGGACCTTGCCGTCCAGCAGGCCGCCGCCGGCCGCGCCGCGTTCCGTACCCGCACCCGTGCCCGTGCCCGTCGTCTCCGTCATGTCGATCATTGTGCAGGAGGTTACGACGGCGTCTCTCCGTGGCCTCCGTGGCCTCCGTGCCCGGCTTGACCGTGCTGTCCGCCCTGGCCATCGTGCCCGTCGTGCCCGGGGATCGTCCCGTCCGGCTTCGCGATCAGGAGCAGTCCGGCCATCCCCATGTCGGAGTGGCTCTGGACGTGGCAGTGGTACATCCACGCGCCGGCGCCCACGCCCTCGCCCGCCAGGAACTGGAAGCCGAAGGAGTCGGCCGGGCCGGTGATCTTGTTGTCGATGACCCGGCTGGGGTCGTCCGGGCCCTCCAGGATGCCGGTGCGGTTGTCCGCCCAGCGGTGACCGTGCACGTGGAAGGTGTGGTAGTACTCGCCGTGGGTGATCGAGATGATCTCGACGCGCTCCCCCACCGTGGCCCGGAAGTCCGGCCCCTTCGGCAGGTTGTTGATCGTCATGTCGTTGAAGACGATGGTGAACTGCCGGTCGGGCAGCGGATCACCGGCCCGCCGTACGACCACCGGCCCGTACAGGCCCCGGCGGATGCCACCGGTGCCGTGCTCGGTGCCCACGACATGGTCGTGGTAGTGCCAGTAGCCCGCGCTGCCCGCCCGCCAGGTGCCGTCCGCGCGCCGGCCGGGGGCGTGGGTGCGCCAGGTGTACGTACGGGTGGCGCCCGGTTCCAGGTGGCTGCGGTTCATCCGGGTGCCGTCGCCGGCCACGTCGTAGTCGAGGCCGTGCACGTGCAGACTGGCCGCGGTCTTCAGGGTGTTCTCGCACTCGATGTGCAGCGTGTCGCCCTCGACCAGCTCGATCGCCGGGCCCGGTATGGTCGCCTTCCCCTTCTCCAGGCCGTAGCCGAGCTGTCCGCCCGGCAGTTCCTCGATGTAGAGCTTGAGGTGCTTGACCGCGCCCGCGGCGACCGCGGTACGGCGGGCCCGCGCCGGACGCCCGGCAGCCGCGGCCGGGGGCGCGGCCGGAGCCACGACCGGGGCTGCCGCCGTGCCGAGTGCGGCGACGGCGGCGCCCCCGGCGAGGAGACGGCGGTTGAAACGGCGCCTGGGGACGTCAAGTTCCTCGGTCATCGTGCTCCCACGGCAGGAGGAGTCGGGGCGGGGCGGCGGAGCGGGGCGCAGGGAATGCCAGGGACGGTAGCCGCACGGGCCCGGTTTATCCACACTCAGGACAAAGTTGGACGGCTTGCGGCCATAGCTCTTGGCGAGTCACCGAAAGGGGTCTAGCTTCATCGGCTGCTGCTGTCCGTGGCCACAGAGGGGCGGGTGCACCCGTGCGACGATTCCGGCACCACTTACCACGGCCGCTCCGCGCCTTGCCGCGCACCGGCCGCCACCGACCGCCGAAGAAGCGACCGCGCCCCGGGCGGTCCGCCGGACTCCCCGCGCTGGTGCTGGCCGTGACGGCCGCCCTGCTCGGCGGCGCGCCGGCGAACGCCTCCGGGCCGGGCGCCGGGCTGCGGCTGCCCACCCCGCCGGGCGGTGAGAACGTCCGCGTCCTGGTCTTCCACGCCTCGGCGGGCGCGGAGCCGCCCACCGTCGACGCGGGGATCGAGGCCGTCGAGCGGATCGGCCGCCAGGGCCCGCCCGCCGAGCACTTCGCGGTCGACGCGACCGACGACGCGTCGGTCTTCACCGACCCGCGCCTCGGGACGTACAACGCGGTCGTCTTCCTGACCGGCGGCGGCGATCTGCTCGACCCCGAGCAGGAGGCGGGGCTGGAGAGCTATCTGGAGGCCGGGGGCGGGTTCGTCGGCATCCATGACGCGGCCCGCACCGAGCCGTACTCGGACTGGTTCACCGGCCTGATCGGCGCTCGGCCCGCGGCCACCGCGCCGAGCACGGCCCAGCGGGCCGTCGTGGAGACCGGCGACCGCCGCCATCCGGCCACCCGCGACCTTCCCGTCGAGTGGACGCGCCCGGACAAGTGGCTCAACTGGGCGACCAATCCCAGCGGTGCGGTGCACACCGTGGCCCGGGTACGGGAGAACACCTACCGGCCGGGACCCGGCGCCAACGGCTGGGACCACCCCGTCTCCTGGTGCCACGACTACGACGGCGGCCGGTCGTTCTACACCGGCATGGGCGGCACGCCCGACAGCTTCCGTGAGGCCGACTTCCGTACGCATCTGCGCGGTGCGCTGCTGTGGACCACCCGGCTGGCCCGCGCCGACTGCCAGGCCACCATCGCCTCGCACTACAAGGCCGAGCGCCTGACCGCCCCCAACCAGCCGGGCAAGTCGGACCAGATCGGCGAACCGCACGGCCTGGTGACCGCCCAGGACGGCCGGGTCTTCTACATCGGCCGTGGCGGCGGCGACGCGAGCGCCCCGGTCGTCACCGACTGGAACGACCCGGCCGTCGGCAAGGGCGAGGGCACCGTCCACGTCTGGGACCCGAAGACCGGCAAAGCCACCCTGGTCGGCACGGTGTCCGTCTTCGGCAACAAGGGCGGCGGCGACGAACTCGTCAAGAACGAGGAAGGGCTGCTGGGCATCGAACTGGACCCGGCCTTCCTCACCAACGGCTGGGTCTACCTGCACTACACCCCGCACTCCGGCGTCGACCGGTCCACACGCATGGCCGAGCGCCGCGTCTCCCGCTTCACGCTGGACCCCCGTACGAACAAGCTGGACCCGGCCTCGGAGAAGGTCCTGCTGAAGTGGCCGGTGCAGGTGCACAGTTGCTGCCACGCGGGCGGCGGCATGGCCTGGGACTCCAAGAACAACCTGTACATCGCCACAGGCGACAACAACTCCTCGCGGTTCAGCGACGGTTACGCGGGCAACAACCCGCAGCCCACCTACAAGGGCGTCGCCTTCGCCGACGCGCGGCGCACCGCGGGCAACACCAACAACCTCAACGGCAAGATCCTGCGCATCCACCCCGAGCCGGACGGCACGTACACCCTGCCGGAAGGCAACCTCTTCACCGGCAAGGAGCCGGACGAGGGCGGCGGCAAGACGCGCGGCGAGATCTATGTGATGGGCGTGCGCAACCCGTCGCGCATCTCGGTCGACAAGAAGACCGACACGCTGTACGCGGGCTGGGTCGGGCCGGACGCGACCGAGCCCAGCACCACCTGGGGCCCGGCGAAGTACGACACGTTCGCCGCGATCACCCACGCGGGCAACCGCGGCTGGCCGTACTGCATGGGCGACAACCAGCCGTACCGCGACCGCAATCTGCCCGACCCGTCGAAGCCGCTGGGCTGGTACGACTGCCGGCACCTCAAGAACGAGTCGCCGCACAACGACGGCCTGGTCGCCGTCCCGCCCGCCGAGCCCAACAACGTCTGGTACGCGCCGCAGGGCGGCGGCCCCGACTTCCCGCGCGACGCTGAGGGCGTCCCCAGCTACAAGCTGTCCGAGCAGAAACTGCTGCTCCCCTGGCTCAAGGGCGGCGGCCAGGCCGCGATGGACGGCCCGGTCTTCCGCCACGACGCGGCCGCCACCGGCCCGGGTGCCTGGCCCGCCTACTGGGACGGCAAGTGGTTCGTCGGCGACTTCTACGACGGCGACCAGCCTCGGCACGCCCTGGTGATGGACCCGCGGACGGCGGGCTCCGGCGGTCTGCCCGCGCACGCGGAGAGCCTGGACAAGATCGTGCCGGTCGGCGTGAACGGCATCCGCAACCTCATGGGCTGGACGTTCGGGCCCGACGGCGCGCTGTACGTCCTCGACTACGGGCGCGGCTTCTTCACCTCGGACGCCAAGTCCGCGCTGTGGCGGGTGACCTACACGGGCGGCGAGCCCACCCCGCGCGCAGCGGAACTGGCCCGCCCGGGACGGGAGGCGGGACGATGACTCCACGGCGCAGATGGACGGTGCTGCTGACCGCGCTGCTGATGCTCGTCGGCCTGACGGTCACAGCGGCACACGGCCGTCCGCCCGCGCGGCCGACGGCGCCCGCTCCCCCGGCGGCGCAGCAGACCCTGACCTGGACCGCGGGCGACGACATCACCAAGTACACCACCGCCCCGACCACCGCCGTGGCCGGCCGGACCACCATCGTCTTCGAGAACAGTACGGCCACCGGCAACACCATGGGCATGCCGCACACCCTGACCTTCGACGTCTCCGACCCGCGGTACAACAACGACGTGCAGCTCAACATCATGGCCAACCCGGGCGACGCGCAGGGCGGCAAGTACACCACCGAGGTCACCCTGACCCCGGGCACCTACCGCTACCACTGCACCATCCCGGGCCACGAGCAGATGCAGGGCGTCCTGGTGGTCACGGCCGGCGGCGGCCCGGACACCACGCCGCCGGAGACCTCGGCGACGGTGGACGGCGTACGGAACGAGGCCGGCGCGTACGTCGGCGGGGCGACCGTCACGGTCGCCGCCTCGGACACCGGGTCCGGGGTCGCCACCGTCGAGTACGCGGTGGGCGGCGGGGCGTTCCAGCCGTACACCGCGCCGGTGCTGTTCCGCGAGCCCGGCACGTACCAGGTCCGCTACCGCGCCACCGACAAGGCCGGCAACACCGCCGCCGAGAAGTCGGCGGGGTTCACGGTCGTGGCACCACCCGGTGACACGGTGGCGCCACGGACCTCCGCGACCACCGAGGGGCAGCGCAACTCGGACGGCGAGTACCTCGGACGGGCCACGGTGACGGTCACCGCCACGGACGACGGGTCCGGCATCGCCACGGTCGAGTACTCGCTCGACGGCGGACCGTTCCTCGCGTACACGGCGCCCGTCGTCGTGGACCGCACCGGCCGGCACACCGTCGCGCACCGCGCCACCGACCGGGCGGGCAACACCTCCGAGGCGGTACGGGCGTCCTTCACCGTCGCGCCGGGCGGCGGGGTGCCCGCGCCGAACTGCCCCGAGTGGGACGAGCGGCGCACCGTCGTCGTCGGCACGGTCGACACCGGTGTGCCCAACCGCGTCACCCGCAACCGCTGCACCGTCAACGAACTGATCGAGGACGAGAAGGACTGGTCCTCCCGCGCCCTGTTCCTCAAGCACGTCAGGACGGTCACCGCCAGGCTGCTCGCGGACGGTGTGCTCGACGAGCGCGAGAGCCGGGCCGTCAACGCGGCCGCCGACGCCTCCGGGATCGGCACGCCCGGCCACCACACCGGCTACCGCGACCTGTTCGACGGGACGAAGGCGTCCTTCGACCGCTGGCGGCAGGTCGGCGGCGGCGCCTTCGGGCTGACCGCCGACGGCGCGATGACCAGCAGTTCCACGGTGCCGGGCATGGGGATGCTGTGGTTCCCGCGGCGGACGTACGACGACTTCTCGCTGAAGCTGCGGTTCCGCGACGACGCGCCGGGCACCGGCAACGCCAACGGCGGGGTCTTCGTCCGCTTCCCGTCCGTGGACGACCACCCCGAGGAGCCCCGGCCGGAGTGGGTGGCGATCAAGTACGGGCACGAGATCCAGATCCTGGACCGGCCGGACGGTGACCTGTACAAGACGGGCTCGGTGTACGGGTTCGACCGGGTCGGGCTCGGCGGGGCGGGCGTCACGCCGAAGGGCACCTGGAACGACTACGAGATCCGGGTCGTGGGCCAGCACTACTCGGTCTTCCGCAACGGTGTGCTGATCAACGAGTTCGACAACAGCGGCGGGCAGCGGTTCTTCCCGCCACGGGCGGACGATCCGGGGACCGACGGGCGCCGGTACGCCACGGGCTACCTCGGCCTCCAGGTGCACGGGACGGCCGACGTCATCTCCTACCGCGACGTCCGGATCAAGGAACTGTAGGGCCGCGGGGGGCGGCCGTGGGCCGGGGCGGCGGGCGCGGGCCCGCCGCCCCGGCCTGGCGTCAGCGTATGTTGACGTCGATGCAGGCGTAGAAGGCGTTGGCGGTGTCCGCCACGTTCCAGACGGCGAGGACCTTCTGCTTGCCCTTGATGCCCTGGAAGTTCACGTTGTGCGTGACGGTGGCCGGCGGCTTGGCGCCGTTGTCGTTGATCTCGGCGATCTTGCGGCTGCCGATGAAGTACTGCCAGGTGCTGGTGCGGTGCTGGGCCGTCAGCCGCCAGGTGAACGCCTGGGAGCTGCCCACCGAGGTGGCCTTCCAGCCCTTGCTGTCGTCGTCGAGGTCCCGGAACCGGGCGTTGCCGCCGCTGCAGCTCTTCAGGCCCTTGGGGCCCTCGACACTCTGCGGCTCCCACTTGATGTCTCCACAGGCGACGGTGCCCGCCGCGCACTGCGCCTGCCGGCTGGCCGGGGCGTTCACATAGCCGTGGGCGCTCGCCGAACTCGCGGGCAGGGTCACGACGAGGAGCGGGGCCAGCGCGGCGCCGACGGCCGTGGCGATCTTCCTCTTCTGGTGCATGTCGACTCCTTCACGGTGGGGGCCCGGTGCGGGACGGACACGTACCGGCGCTGTCGCGCGGTGCGTCCGGTCCGTGCGGGCCCCGGCTGGTGGGGGTGGGGTGACGCGAAGGGGTGGTGCCGACGCGCGAGGACCGCGGCCGTCCCGGGTACATGCCGACTACCTGGGGAAGGCCGGATTCCCGCCCGTCAATTGGTCTAGACTTTACTGATTGGCAGGCCCCGGTCAAGGGGGCGGACATCAACTCGTGCCGCCCCAGGCGTCACTCACGCCCCACCGGCGGATGCCGCCGCACCCCGGCTCCCGCCGTCCCTCACACCTTGGGGATGTCGAAGTACCGGTGCATGTTCGCGGCCAGCCCCAGGTCTCCGGAGACCTTGATCTTGCGGGTGAGGACCATCGTCACCGGATTGCCGTTCCCCGACACCAGCCGCAGGAACTCCGCGTCGCCCATGGTCATGGTCAGCCGCGGCGCGTCCGTACCGGCGCCCCGGCGCACCGTGCACTCCCCGTCCGCGAGCACGGTCTCCCAGACGGCCTCCCGCTCACCGGTGATCCGCCAGCGGATCACCGCCCGCACCCCGGCCGCGGCGTCGGGACGGAACTGCCGCCCCATCCGGCCGAAGACCTCGCCGAGCACCCGGTCCCGCAGCTCGCCCCGCGCCAGCGCGGTGATCTCCTTGGTGGACAGCCCCTTCACGAGCCGCGCGAACTCCTCCGGCGTGACGCTCGCGAAGTCGAGCTCGGCCAGCAGCGACCTGACGTCTTGGGCCACGGCACTCTCCTCGTCGCATGGTGGTCTCCCCCTGCATGGTGCCCCCGCCGCACCACGCGTCACCCGCCGGGTCCCGTACCCGGCGCGTCCCGGCTCTCCCACCGGCCACATCCGGCCGCCGGAGCCACGGTTCGCGCCGTTCCCCGCGGCACCCGGCCGTCGGAGGGTTGGCGACCCGCCCGCCGGATACCCGTGTACCGCGCGGAGGCGGCCGTTCCGACGTACCCGCCTCTCCTCCCGCGCAGCGCACCCGGCAGCGGCCGCCGCCGCCCGCACGGCGCACCGGCGGGAGGGGAGACACCCCTGAGGAGGAGCGTCACCATGCCCGGAAACCGGACCGTCCGCCGCGCCGCCCTGGCCGCCGCCCTGTCGGCCCTCGCCGTCACCGCGCCCGCCGGATCGAGCGCCACCGCCGCGCCCGCCCCCGCGCCGGCCGGCGACCGGTCCGAGATACCCGCCCGCAGCGGCCGCACCGACTCGGCCGTCGACCGGGTCGCCCACTTCTACGGCAGCTACCTGGACGCCGTGACCGACGACGGGCGCGGCGCGCTGGCCCAGGCGCTGCGCGGCCACTACCTCACCCCCGAGCTGCGGGCCCGGCTGGCGAACTGGGAGCAGCGCGAGCACGCGGACGGCGTACTGCGCGGCCAGGACACCCCGACGGCCTGGCGCGTCACCTACAACGACAGCGCCATGGGCCGTGCCTGGACCCGGGTCCGCCTCACCTGGGGCGGCCCGGAGCAGCCGCGCTATACGCATCTGCTGGTCACCTCCGACCTGAACACCCTGCGCATCACCGACATCGAGCCGGACACGGGGCAGTAGCCGCCCGGCGCGCGGCCGGCGGGTGCCCGTACACACACAGCCCCCGTCCACACAGCCCCGTACACACACAGCCGCCGTGCCGGGCCGCGCGTTGCAGCGCGGACCCGGCACGGCGTCCCCCGAGAGCCGGTCCTCAGTGGTGCGGTCAGCAGTTCAGGTAGGCCACGTGGATCCAGACGCCGGTGCGGCCGCCCCACAGGTCGCCCATCACCCAGTTGCCCTGCTGACCCCGCAGGTTCAGCTTCTGCCCGGCGTTGACCTTCCCCAGGACCGGGAAGGTCTCGCCGGGCCCGCCGCGGAAGTTGACCCCGTTGTCGTTGACGGTGCACACCGCGGCGGCGGTCTGCCGCGCGGCGTGCGACGCGGTGGCGGTGTCCGGTGTGCGGGCGGTGGCGTGGGCGGCGCCGGTGGTGGCGACGAGCGCGCCGGTGGCGGCGGTCGCGACGGCGAGCTTGGTGATCGTCCTGGTGACTGCGGTGCTGCGCATGGTGCTGTTCCTTCCCGTTTCTTGCTTCCCCGTGTGTGCGGTGGTCGCTGCCGTTGCCGTGCAGCTCCCTGCCTTACGTGCTCCACCCTGCGGCGGTACGGGCCGCCGCGGTACCTGACATCTGTCAGGGCCGCAGCAGAAGCCGCAGGTCAGGACGGTGTCAGCGGGTGTAGCGGGCGAGGTGGCGGGCCACCTGGTCCACGTAGGCACGGGTACGGGCGGGCACGCCCCGGGTGTCGATGACGACCCGGCTGCTGGTGCGGTACCCGGCGGCGATCAGCCCCGGCAGGTCGCGGCGCAGCCCGTTCGCCTTGAAGCGCTGGTCGAGCCAGCACAGGTAGGAGCCCATGGACGCGATGGCGTCGGGCGGCGACCAGTAGTCCTTGCGGCCGTCGTGGTCGCCGTCCACGGCCCAGGCGCGGAACACCGAGGGCGTCCACATCGCGATGCCGAACTCGTCCGTGCGGCGCGCCTTCGGATCGAAGCCGCTCTCCGCCTTGAGCATGGCGGCGATCAGGGCGGGCGTCACCTCCTCCTCCGTACAGCGCTGCGCGGCCGTCGTGATGTACGGCCGCAGCACCCTCGGCACGTCGGAGTCCGCCGGCAGCATCCCGGCTACGGAGGCGGAGACCGACGGCGCGGCGGACGGCGGCGCCCCGGCGGCCTTTCCCGGCCCGTCGTCGGAGGTGAGCAGCACACCGGCGCCCGCTGCCGCGGCGAGCAGCGCGGCCCCGGCCGTCAGCAGCACCGGGCGGCGTGCGGCGCCACGGCGACCGGCGTGGGGCGCGTCGCTCAGTTGGCGTACCCGCCGGGACAGCTCGGCGGCGGTGTGCCGGGCCCGCGACGCGTGGTCGGGCAGCAGGCAGTCGGCGATCAGCTCCCGCCACTCCGGCGGCAGGCGGCCGTCCAGCCGCAAGGGCGCGCCGCCGTGCGCGTACGCCTGGGCGGCCAGCGCGCGGGCCCGTGCGGTACGGCCGGGGAAGGGGTGCCGGCCGCCCGTGAGCACCTGGTGGGCGAGCACGCCGTACGCCCAGACGTCGGCCGTGGGCCGGACCGTCGCGCCGCGCTGTCCGGTGCGCTGGGACCACCACTCGGGCGGTACGTGGTCGAGCGAGCCGAGCGGCGGTACGTAGGCGTGGGTGCCCTCCAGTTCGGCGGTGAGGCCGAAGTCGGCGAGCCAGACCGTGCCGTCCGGGGCGAGCAGGACGTTGGCCGGTTTCAGGTCCCCGTGCACCCAGCCGCGCCCGTGGAGGTGGGCCAGTCCGTCGGCGGTCTCCCGCAGCAGCCGGGGCGCGTCCGGCAGCGGGCCGGCGGCGTCGGCGAGCAGGTCACGCAGGCTGCGCTCGGCCCGGTCCATGACCAGGGTGGTGAGCCCGTCCAGCTCCGGGTGGTCCGGGACGGCGACGGTGAGCGCGGCATGCGTCCGTACGACGTGCGGGTGGTCGGCCTCCAGGCTGAACCGCACCTCGCGGCGTACCAGTTCGTCCATCCAGGCCCGCTGGCCCGGTGCCAGCAGGTCGGTGCGCAGGATCTTGACGGCGGCCGGGCGGCCGTCGCCGACGTGCTCGGCCGCGTACACGCTGCCCCAACTGCCCGCCCCGATCGGCCCGGCCAGCCGCCAGTCACCGATCCGAAGGCCGGGCCGGACGCCGGGCGGCGGGGTGGTGTGCGATCCGTCCATCGTGGTCCGCCCCGGCTCACCGTCCGCCCGGTGGGGTCAGCAGGGCGAGGTGCTCCTCGCGGATCAGGTCGAAGCGCAGCGCGAAGGCGACGAGTTCGTCGCGCTTGCCGCCGCCCAGGCCCTCCGGGTCCGCCGGGCCGTCGGTCCGCAGGCGCAGCTTCACCGAGGCCAGGTAGTCGATGTGGTAGTTGACGGCGGAGCGGGTCAGCCGCCGGCAGGTCTCCAGCGGCCGCAGTCTCTCCAGCACGTCCCCGACGCCCGGTACGGCGCCGCTGGAGGCGTGGCGCAGGCGCGGCTCGCACAGGGCCAGCAGCACCAGGAAGTACTTCGAGGTCGGGTCGAGCGCGAAGGGGAGCGTCGTGGGCTCGCCCACCCCGTCGTACGGTTCGCCGTCCAGGTAGGCGTGTTCGGGCGCGAACACCTTGAAGGACGCCTCGCCCTCGGCGGCCGGCAGCAGCACCCGGGAGAACTCGAACGGCACCGGCGCGCCGAGCCGTCCCGGCGCGACCTTGACGTGCTCCCCCGCGCCTTCCAGGTTCTCGACGACGTAGGTGACCACCCGGCTGAAATTGGACAGCCGCCAGTAGTCCTCGGCGGCGGTGAGCTGCCCGGCCAGCCGCGAGACACCGGGGTCGGACAGCGGCACGGCCACCGGGGCGCCCGGTGCGCCGCGCCCGAAGTCCGCGGTGTCCCCGGGCCCGAGCCGCAGCAGCCGCGGCCTGCCGGGGTGCCCGTGCGGCCCGTCCCCCACCTGTTCGGGCAACTGTACGATCACGGTGTCCATGACGTTCCCCCGTTCGCGCATCGGCACGTCCAGCGGTATCACGCGCCGCCGCGGCACTCCGTCATGAGAGGGCGGTGGTTTTGGCCGAATTCCGTCTCGGGGCGGCCCCCCCGGAACCCGCGAGCCCTCCCCCTCCCACCGCCCTCAGTCCATCGTCAGGACCGGCTTGACGACCCGCCCCGTCAGCGCGGCCTCGGCGGCGGCCTCGATGTCGGCGAAGCGGAACTCGGTGACGAGTTTCTCCAGCGGCAGCCTGCCCTGCCGGTAGAGGCCGATCAGTTCCGGTACGGCCACCGCCGGTACCGCGTCGCCTTCGGTCACCCCCCGGATCGTGAGGCCCTTGGTCAGTACCGGCAGAGTGTCGAACTCCGCCGTGCCGATACCGACCAGGGCGAGCGTGCCGCGCCGGCGCAGGGCCTGGACCGCTTGGGACACCACGGCCGGCCGCCCGGTCGTGTCGATGGCGCAGTGCGGTCCGCCGCCGGTCAGGTCACGGAGCGCCGGCACCACCTCGTCCCCGGCGGGGTCGATGACCGCCGTGGCACCCAGTTCCTTGGCCAGCGCGCGGCGCGCGGCGAGGGGTTCGACGGCAACGACAGGGCAGTCCGCGGCGACGGCCGCCATGACCGCGCTCAGGCCGACGCTGCCGGCGCCGAAGACGGCCAGGGTGGTGCCCGCCGCCGGACGCAGCACGGTGCGGACCGTACCGACGCCGGTCTGGACGCTGCATCCCAGCGGAGCGACGAGGGCCGCGGGAAGGTCCTCGGGCACCTTGACGGTGTTGCTCTCCGTGGTGAGGCAGTGGGAGGCGAAGGCGGACTGGCCGAAGAAGCTGCCGTGCACCGGGGTGCCGTCCGTACGGGAGAGCGGGGTGCTGCCGTCCGGGCGGGTGCCGGCGGCGTTGAGGAGCGCGGAGTGCTCGCAGTAGGCGGGCTCTCCGGCCGAGCACTGTTCGCAGGCGCGGCAACTCCGGTACGTCAGGCACACGGTGTCTCCGGGGACGAGGGCGGTCACCGCGTCACCCACCGCCTCGACGATCCCGGTGCCCTCGTGCCCGAAGACCATGGGCAGCCGCCCGGGAGGCCAGACCTGCCGCATGGCGAGGTCGGTGTGGCAGATGCCGGCGGCGGTCGTCCGTACCAGGATCTCGTCGGCCCTCGGCTCTTCCAGCTCGGCCTCGTGCAGGGTGAAGGGACCGCCGGGCGTTTCGACCAGTGCTGCTCGTATGCGCATGGGGTCTTCCTAGCGGTCCCGGGCCGCCATGCTCAACACTGATCCGTCCGGCGCCCCAGGCATCCACGGGCGTTCGCACGCCCGGCCGGACCGTGACGACGACAGGAAGACGACGGAAAAGCGGCAGAAAGACGACAGGAAGAGGCTGAACATCATGGCGAAGCTGCCGGAACTGACGTACGGCCGCCCCTTCAACTTCCAGCGGTGGCTGGACGACCACCGTGACCTGCTGGAACCGCCGGTGGGCAACGCCCAGTTGTGGGAGGAGTCCGGGCTGATGGTCACCGTCGTCGGCGGGCCCAACCAGCGCACCGACTTCCACGACGACCCGATCGAGGAGTTCTTCCACCAGATACGCGGCAGCATGGTGCTGCGGATCATGGAGGAGGAGGGCCGTCCGCCGCGGGACGTCCGGATCGACGAGGGGGACGTCTTCCTGCTGCCGCCGCACGTACGGCACTCCCCGCAGCGGCCCGAGCCGGGCAGTGTCGGCATGGTCGTCGAGTACGCCCGGCCGGCCGGGCAACTGGACGGCTTCGAGTGGTACTGCACGGTCTGCCACCGGCTGGTCCGCCGCTTCGAACTCCAACTGGGGTCCGTCGTCCGCGATCTGCCGCCGGTCTTCGAGCGGTTCTACGGAAGTGACCGCCGCTGCCCCCACTGCGGCGCCGTCCACCCGGGCCGGGAGTGGCCGGCCGAGCTGCGCCCCCGCACGCGCGCCGCCACCTGACCGCCTGCGGCCCGGCGGACCTGGCCGACCGGGCGGACGAGCCCGCCGGACCGGGCGGGCACGACACGTTCCACTTCCTGACCAGGCGTTACGGCCCCGGCCCCGCGGTGGGATAGGTTCGTTCGACATTCCGTTCGCCCTGGAGGTCGCAGGTATGCCCGTCGTTGTCGCCACGGTCAGGACGAAGCCCGGGGAGCTGGAGACGGCGCTCGACGTCTTCCGCTCGCACGCGCCCGCCGTCCACGAGGAGGACGGCTGTCTGCTGTACGCGGTCCACGCGGGCGAGGACCGGGTGGTGGTCGTGGAGAACTGGGCGGACGGCGCCGCGCTGGACGCCCACTCCCGGGGTGCCGCGCTCGCCGGGATCGCCGCCGGGGTGAGCGGCCTGCTCGCCGCGCCGATGGACGTCGCCGTCCTGGACGCCGTCCCGATGGGCGACCCGGGCAAATCCACGCTTTAGGCCCATCGCACGGAGTGCCGCCCGTAAAAGAAAGGCAAACACTCCGTCAATTCGCCGCCAGCACAGAGTCCGTCATTTCGGACGTTATGTTTTTCGCCGAGCGGCCGTCGCCTCCGCACGCACGGCCGCTCGCGCCCGTATACCGCCCGAGCGGCCGCACCCCCCGTTAACCGGCCATTCTCATGACACCCTCCGACTCCCCGCGGCACCGCCCTGACCTGCCGCTTCATACTCCCGCAAAGAAACCGGGAACGAGGCGCCACCCCCACGGCCACCCCCGCGCGAAGCGGCCGGTTGGCCAAATGTCCGCGCCTCGGTAAAAGGCCCGCCAACGCGCGTTCGTGCCAACTTGGAACCCTTGATCGGCGACCGTTAGCATGGAAATGGTTGTCCGGGGCAACTAACTATCCGTCGTGCCCCGGAATCAAGGAGGAATCACCTATGCCCGACACCGCGCACGACTTCCGCACCTACGTGGAGGAGAACCTCGACGCCCTGGGGACCGACCCCGGGCGCGTGGCGCTGGTGCACCAAGGGCGACGCGTCACCGCGGGTGAGTTCCGCGCCCTCGTCCACCGCACGGCCCGCGCGATGCGGGGTCAGGGCATCGACCGCGGTCAGACCGTCACGCTGCTCAGCGGCAACCTGCCCGAGACCATCGCCGCCCGCTACGCCGCCAACCTCATCGGCTGCCGGGTCAACCACCTCTACAACAAGCTCTCCGCCGACGTGCAGGCCACCATCGTCAAGGACGTGGAGACCGCCGCCCTGATCGTCGACCCGCGCTTCGACGACCGCGCCGCCGAGCTGACCGCGCTGGCGCCGGTGGCGACCGTACTGACCCTGGGCCCCGCGAAGTTGGGCACCGACCTGCTGGAACTGGCCGCCGCCGAGAGCGACGAACCCTTCCCGAGCCTCGCCCAGCCCGACGACATCTGCACCATCCGCCACACCGGCGGCACCACCGGCCACCCCAAGGGCATCTGCACCACCTACGGGCAGGTCCGTTCCTTCGTCGCCGACAACGACGAGGACGCCGGCG
Source organism: Streptomyces chrestomyceticus JCM 4735 (assembly GCF_003865135.1). Taxonomy (NCBI): domain Bacteria; kingdom Bacillati; phylum Actinomycetota; class Actinomycetes; order Kitasatosporales; family Streptomycetaceae; genus Streptomyces; species Streptomyces chrestomyceticus. The sequence continues at coordinate 1,538,067 of NZ_BHZC01000001.1, forward strand.
ACGCCAAGGTGATCTGGGAGCGCCCCTCCGACGAGGAGGCGGCCCGCCTCCTGGTGTGCACCACCCTGGCGCACGCGGGCGGCATGATGGCCGACGTCACCCTGCGCGAGGGCGGCCTGGTCGTGCTCCACGAGGACTTCGAGCCCGGCGAGGTGCTCGCCACCGTCGAGCGGGAGCGCATCACCCACCTGTTCCTGCTGCCGCCGCTGCTCTACCAGCTCACCGACCACCCGGCCGCGGCCACCACCGACACCTCCAGCCTGCGCTGCCTGACCTACGGCGGCTGCCAGTCCTCGCCCGCCCGCATCGCCGACGCGATCCGGCGCTTCGGCCCGGTGCTGGTGCAGTTCTACGGCCAGAACGAGGCCGGCGGGATCAGCGTGCTGCCCGCCGAGGAGCACGACCCGGACAACCTGGAGCGGCTGCGGTCGGCCGGCCGCATCCTGCCCAACGTCGAGGTGGCGGTCCGCGACGAGAACGGCCGCGATCTGCCGCGCGGCGAGCACGGCGAGATATGCATCCGCTCGGCCAGCATCATGCAGGGCTACTGGAAGCAGCCGGAGCTGACCGCCGAGGTGCTCCGGGACGGCTGGCTGCACACCGGTGACATCGGTTTCCTGGACGACGAGGACTACCTGACCATCGTCGACCGGATCAAGGACATGATCGTCGTGGTGGGCGGCCATGTGTACACCACCGAGCTGGAGGACCTGCTCAACACCCACCCGCAGGTCGCGCAGAGCGCCGTCTTCGGCGTGCGCGACGCGGACCGGATGGAACAGGTGTACGCGGCCGTGGTGCCCGCCGCCGGTGAGAGCGTCGACGAGGACGGCCTGCGCACGATGGTGCGCGAGGCGCGCGGCGCGATGTACGAGCCGGCCCGGATCGAGTTCGTCGACGCCCTGCCGCTGACCGACGCCGGGAAGCCCGACAAGAAGAAGCTGCGCGAGCTGGCCACGACGGCCGCCTGACCCTCGCACGGCGCGACCGGCCCCTGTCTCTCCGGAGGCGGGGGCCGGTTTCGCGTACGGACTCCGCCACCCGCCCGGGAGCCGTCCGCCGCGCCCCGCCGGGCAGCCACCCGGAGCAGCGCACCGTGCGGGCGCACCACCCCCCGCCTACGCTCGGTACACAGATCGCACAGATCGTCACCACGGGCTGTCCGGCCGGGCCGCCCGACCGCGAGCACAGGCACGGAGGCTCACCCATGCCGGAGCTGTTCATCGGGGGTCAGTGGACCGCCGCGGCCGACGGGAAGGTGCGCGAGATCCGCTGCCCGGCGGACGGCACGCTGGTCGCCACCGTCGACGAGGCGGGCGCGGCGGACGCGGCCGCCGCCGTCACCGCGGCCCGCGCGGCGTTCGACGACGGGCCGTGGCCGCACACCCCGGCCGCGGAGCGCGGGGCGCTGCTGCTGCGGGTGGCCGGTCTGCTGGAGCGCGACAAGGACACGTACGCGCGTGCCGAGTCGCTGGACACCGGCAAGCGGTTCGTGGAGAGCCAGTACGACATGGACGACATCGCGAACTGCTTCCGCTACTTCGGCAGCCTGGTCGCCTCCGGCAACGACGGCCGGGTGGTGGACACCGGGCAGCCGGAGGTCGACAGCCGGGTGGTGTACGAGCCGGTCGGCGTCTGCTCCCTGATCACGCCGTGGAACTACCCGCTGCTGCAGACCGCCTGGAAGGTGGCCCCGGCCGTCGGCGCGGGCGACACCTTCGTCCTCAAGCCCAGTGAGCTGACCCCGCACACCGCGATCCTGCTGATGCGGACGCTGGCCGAGGCCGGGCTGCCGGACGGGGTGGCCAACCTGGTGCTGGGCGCCGGCGCCGCCGTCGGCACACCGCTGACCACCGACGAGCGGGTGGACCTGGTGTCCTTCACCGGGGGCCTGGTGACCGGTCGGAGCATCATGGCCGCCGTCGCGCCCACCGTGAAGAAGATCGCGCTGGAGCTGGGCGGCAAGAACCCCAACCTCGTCTTCGCCGACACCGACTTCGACACGGCCGTCGACTACGCGCTGATGGCGGTGTTCCTGCACTCCGGGCAGGTCTGCTCGGCCGGCGCGCGGCTGCTGGTCGAGGACGGGCTGCACGACGACTTCGTGGACGAGCTGGTGCGCCGGGCCCGCGCGATCCGGCTGGGCGGGCCGTTCGACGAGGACGCCCGCAGCGGGCCGCTGATCTCCGCGCAGCACCGCGACAAGGTGGAGAAGTACGTGGCGGCGGGCCTGGCCGAGGGGGCGGTGCTGCGCTGCGGCGGCGCGCGCCCCGACGACGCGGCGCTGCGGGACGGCTTCTACTACCTGCCGACGGTGCTGGACGAGTGCTCCCCCGGCATGTCGGTGATCCGCGACGAATCGTTCGGCCCGGTGCTGACCGTGGAGCGGTTCCGTACCGAGGACGAGGCCGTGGCGCTGGCCAACGACACCGTCTACGGGCTGGCCGCGGGCGTGTGGACGCAGAGCGTGGAGCGGTCGCACCGGGTGGCCGCCCGGCTGCGGGCCGGCACCGTGTGGATCAACGACTTCCACCCGTACGTACCGCAGGCCGAGTGGGGCGGCATGAAGCAGTCCGGCGTCGGGCGGGAGCTGGGCCCGGCCGGGCTCGGGGAGTACCAGGAGGCCAAGCACGTCTGGCGCAACACCGCGCCCCGGCCGCAGCGGTGGTTCGAGTGAGCGGCCCCGCGGCGGACGGCGGCGCCGCGCACACCGGAAAACCGGCCGACGAGAAGCCGAAGGCCGACGACACCGACGCCGCCACCGACACCCCTGACGACGACGAATCGCTCGCGGAACTCGGCTACAAGCCCGAACTGAAACGCACCCTCGGCAACTTCCACACCTTCGCCGCCGGCATCAGCTACATCTCCATCCTCACCGGCACCTTCCAGCTCTTCTACTTCGGTGTCAGCCACGGCGGGCCCGCCTACTGGTGGTCCTGGCCGATGGTCTTCTGCGGCCAGCTCATGGTGGCCCTGTGCTTCTGCGAGCTGGCCGCCCGCTACCCGGTGGCCGGCTCGGTCTACAACTGGTCCAAGCAACTGGGCGGGCCGCACGTGGGCTGGCTCGGCGGCTGGATGATGATGACCGCGACCATGGTGTCGCTGGCCGCCGTGGCGCTCGCCTACCAGGTCACGCTGCCGCAGATCTCCTCGTTCTTCCAGTTCGTCGGCGACGGCAGCGGACGGACCGACCACGCCGCCAACGCGGTGCTCCTCGGCGCCGTCCTCGTCCTGTTCACGACGCTCGTCAACGCCTTCGGCGTCAAGCTGATGGCCCAGATCAACTCCGCCGGTGTGGCCATCGAGCTGATCGCCGCGCTGGCCCTGATCGTGCTGCTGGCCGCGCACATCACCCGCCCGCCGAGCGCGCTGACCGAGACGTACGGGCTGGGGGAAGGCCAGTCGCTGGGCTACCTCGGCGCGTTCCTCACCGCGTGCCTCGCCTCCGCCTACGTCATGTACGGGTTCGACACGGCGTCGTCCCTCGGCGAGGAGTCCAAGGACCCCGGCCGCAACGCGCCGCGCGCGATCCTGCGGGCCCTGTTCGCCTCGTTCCTCATCGGCGGGCTGATCCTGCTGTTCGCCCTGCTGGCCACCCCGGACCTGCACGCCAAGGAGCTGTCCGTGGACGGGCTCCAGTACGTCGTACTCAGCACCCTCGGCTCGACCATGGGCCAGATCATGCTGTGGTGCGTGGTCATCGCGATCACGGTGTGCGCGCTGGCCGTGCACACCGCCGGCATCCGGCTGGCGTTCGCCATGGCCCGGGACACCAACCTTCCGGCCTCCTCACTGCTCGCCCGGGTCAGCCCGCGCTTCCAGACGCCGGTGGCGCCCGCGGTGATCATCGGGTGCATCGCGGTCTGCATCCTGCTGATCAATGTGAACCAGCCGCAGATCTTCTCGGTGATCACCAGCATCGCGATCATCATGATCTACGTCGCCTACCTGATGGTGACCGTGCCGCTGCTGGTCCGACGGCTGCGCGGCCAGTGGCAACCGGCCGAGGGCAAGTTCTCGCTGGGCAAGTTCGGCCTGCCCGTCAACATCCTCGCCGTACTGTGGGGCACCGCGATGGCCACCAACCTCGCCTGGCCCCGCCCCGAGGTCTACAACGCGACCGGCCCGCAGCACTGGTACCTGCGCTGGGGCGCGATCCTCTTCGTCGGCATCGTCGCCGCCGGCGGCTTCACGTACTACTGGTTCGTCCAGCGCAAACGCACCTGCGTCCTGGCCGGCCACGCCGCCGAGACTCCGGAGGACACGGCGGACCGGACCACCTCGGACGACGAAGCGGACGACCCCGAGGACCCGGCCGCCACGTCGTCGTCCTGACGGGGGTGCCGCTGCCGGACGGCTCGGCAGGACGTTCAGCGATCACGGGTGACTTCCCGGAGTGTCACGCAGATCTTCCCCTCCCCCGCCCATGACTCGGGAGGCGGATAAGCTCACCGCGTTCTGCGGCCGCCGCGTGGCACTCAAGGAGCACCTCAAGAAGCCGGCCCGTCATCGCATCACGGCGGCAGCGACTGAATGCCGCGACTTTCCATGAGGTTCATGCGTGCGGTACGCCTCATCGAGCGAGAAAGCACCGCATGCACAGGCGAAGACTCTTATCCGAAAGCACTGGTTCCGAAGCACCGGTCCGCACAGTGGGAAGGGCGCGACGAAGCTTCAGCGGCGTCGTACTGTCCGTCGCGCTGGCGGCGGGCCTGCTGGGGGCAGCGCCCGCGTCCGCCCAGGACGACCCTGAGGACTTTCCGCTCGCCCCCGACAGGGCCCTGGCCGTATCCGCTTGGAGACTCGGCGGTTCGGGCATCCGCCAGGCGGCCGAGCAGGCGCTCGTGGGCACGGACGACGACATCCGCAAGTTCCTCGACGAAGCACCCGCGATCCAGTACGACGACGACTACATCGATGCCAGCCGCATCTTCAACACCGGTGGCCCGGCCGTACGCGAAGCGACGAAGACGGCGTTGCGGGGCACCCCTGGAGAACTGCGCGAGTATCTGCGCGGCGGCTGGCAGAAACCGCTGGAGCAAGATCGCGAGGTCGAAGCCTCCCGCGTCATCAATTTCGGTGGCCCAGGGGTCAAGGAAGCAGGCAAGGCCGCACTCAAGGCCGGGCCCGATGCCGTCGCCGCGTTCCTGGAGACCGGCCAGTACGAAGCGAAGAAGACCGACAACGAGGTCGAGGTCTCCCAGCTGATCAACTCCGGCGGCACGAACATGAAGGCCGCCGGGAAGGTCGCGCTGAAGGGCACTGCGGACGACATCACCGAGTTCCTGGAGGTCGGGCAGTACGTCGCCCGCAATCGCGATCAAGAGCACGCCACAATCGCGCAGCTGACCGAGCAGGCCAAGCAGGCCGGTCTTCAGGCCGAAGCCGCCACCAAGAAGTCCGAGGCAGCCTCCGCGCGCGCGGTCGCCGCCTCGGAACTGGCGAAGGAAGCTGCCGCGAAGGCCGCCCAGGAGACCGAAGCAGCCCGCAAGGACTCCCAGCGCGCCGCCTACAAGGCACAGCAGGCCGCCGCCTCCGCGCGAGCCGCGGCAGCCGCTGCCCGACAGGCAATCGGAGCCGCCAACGCCGCGAACCGGGCTGCCCGCACCGCCGCGCTCGCCGCGGCGCAGACCGCGAACGCCGCCGCGGCGGCAGCGAACGCGGCCAACGACGCCTACAAGGCGGCGATCGCCGCAGCAGGGGACGCGAGCAAGGCGGACACCGCCAAGAAGGCGGCGATCACCGCCCGTGACGCGGCAGCCCTCACCCGGACCTCTGCCGAGGCCGCTCGACGGGCCGGTGAGGCGTCCCGGGCCGCCGGCAACGCCGCGAGCGCCTCACGCAGCGCCGGCGCGAACGCGAACGCCGCCGCCTCCTCGGCCGAGGAGGCCAACCGGCACGCCGAGGCCGCCGGTGTCCATTCCGCCGAGGCACGTAACGCGGCGGCCGAGGCCCGCAGGCATGCCAACGCCGCGAATCGCGCCGCCGACAACGCCGAAGCCCTGGCGCGGCGTTCGGCGCAGCAGGCGTTCGCGGCCCGTGACGCGGCGAATTCCGCGGCCGCGCACGCCGACAAGGCCGCTGCCGCCGCTGACCTCGCCGCGAAGTACGCCGGTCAGAGCGCGGACGCCGCCGCCGACGCCCGCAAGTGGGCCGATGCCGCCAAGGTGGCCGCCGACACCGCCACCACCGCCGTCGAAACGGCGAAGAAGGTCCACCAGGTCGCCCTCGACGTCGAGGCCGAGGAACTCGCCTCCCGCAGCGCGGCCGACCTGGAGCGTGCCCGTGCCGAGAAGGACCAGGCGAACCAGCTGACCTCCGCGTCCGCGACCGTGGCCAGGGACGCGCGCGCCCTCGATACCACCGCCGAGGCGCTGGCCGCCAAGGCGGCCGAGCCGGATGTGGACGTCGCCGCCACCGCCGCTGCGGGGCGCAGGTTGGCCCTGGACGCCCTCAAGCTCCGCGGTTCCTGGCAGCAGCAGGCCGCTGCCACCGCGCTCGGAGGTACGGACGCCGACGTGCTGGAATATCTCCGCACCGGCTGGAAGAAGGCGAGCCTGGAAGAGGCCCGTGACAAGGTTCTGCAGCTCAGCGTGGTGAGCCCGTACCCCTCGATCCGGCAGGGCGCCGCCGAGGCGCTCAAGGGCACCCCTGAGCAAGCAGCCGATTTCTACACCACCGGTCAGTACGCCGTCGGCAAGACCGACCTGACCGTCGCTGTCTCCAAGGTCAACAACTTCGGCGGCCCCGGCGTCAAGGAGGCGTCCAAGGCGGCCCTGGCCGACGGGTCCGGCAAGGCGCTGGCCACCTTCCTGGAGGTGCACCAGTACTCCGCACGCCGCTCCGACGAAGAGGTCCTCGCCTCCAAGCTCGTCGGCAGCGCCGACACCGGCGACGAAGTCAAGGCCGCTGCCAAGACGGCCCTGGCCGGCACCCCGCAGGAGCTGCACGAGTTCATCCAGGTCGGCCAGTACATGGCCGCCCGCAAGGACGACCTCGGCAGCCACCACCGCGCCCAGGTCGAACGGCTCCTGGCCGAAGGTGAGATCATCGCTGCCACAGCCCAGGCCAACCGCTGGCGCGCCGCCGAAGCCGCCGCCGTGGCACGTAAGGCGTCGGACGAAGCGGCCGCCGCGGCAGGCGAGGCCAAGAAGTCCGCCGCCGCGGCCAAGGGCTACGCAGCCGACGCCAAGAGGTCCGCCGACGCGGCCGACGTCAGTGCGGGCCGGGCGAAGGATTCCGCGGTCACCGCGCGCAAGGCGGCGACCGCCGCCGACCGTGACGCCGACGACGCCGAGGCGTCCGCCGCGCAGGCCGAGTTCTCCGCCACGTACGCCCGCGAGTCCGCCAGGAGGGCCGACGACGCCGCCACACAGGCCCGCGCCTCCGCGATCGCGGCCGGCAAGAGCAAGGACGAGGCCGACAAGGCCGCGAGCCAAGCCTGGAGCGAGGTCAAGCGCAAGCGTGAGGCAGAGATCGCCGAGGCCAAGCGGCTGGCCGAGGCTCTGCGGAAGGAGCAGGCCGAGGCCGCCAAGAAAAAGAAGACGCCCTGCATCATCCCGTACAACCGCGACACCGTGCCGCCGTGCGTGACGCAGCACGACAAGTACGAGGTCATCTTCTCCCGGCCCGACCCGGAACTCGTCAAGCTCATCGGCAAGGTCGCCTGGGAGGTCTCGGGCGCCGCCGACATCGAGAGGTGCATCAAGGAACCCAGCTGGGGCGGCTGCGCCATGGCTGCCGCGGGCGTGATTCCCGTGGGCAAGGTCAAGCTGCTCGGCAAGGCCGCCGAAGGCGTCGAAGACGTCGCCAAGGGAACACGGTTCGGCCGGGCGGTGCCCCCGTGTCTGAGGAAACCGGGCAAGCACAGCTTCCCGGCCGGTACCCGGGTCCTGACGGGCGACGGGACCACCCGGCCGATCGAGGACATCAGGACCGGCGACACGGTCCTGGCCACCGACCCCGGGAGCGGGGTCACCGGCGCACGCCGTGTCGACGCCACGATCTACACCCCCGACGACCGCGAGTTCACCGACATCACTCTCGACAGGAACAGCGGCGGCGGTTCCCTCACGACGACGGACAGCCACCCTTTCTGGACCGAGAACGGCAAGAAGTGGAAGGACGCGGCCGAGCTCACTCCGGCCGATGTCCTGCGCACCCCTGACGGCGGCACCGCGCAGATCGCCGGTATCCGTCACTGGACCGGGCTGGCCCCTGCCTACAACCTCACCGTCGCCGGTCTGCACACGTACTACGTCCTCGTCGGCACCGCCCCGGTGCTGGTGCACAACGAGGAAATGTGCGGGATCAACAATTTCGCCAACGACGCCTACCTCTACCACGTCATCGAAACCGAGCAGGGCCCGATGGAAATGATGGCGGGGGTGAGTATTTCCGGCCTGGAGGTCACCCTGTCGGACATCGCCGTGTACGGGCAGGGCAAAATGAGCCGTGGCTCCCTCGGCAGGGAGGGCACCGCACTCATGCTGAAGGAGATCCGCCGGAACCTTCTGCCGTCTCTGCGTAAGCAGGGCTACGGTGGGGGCACATTGCGGATCGCGGGCGTCCGGGTGTCCGGGCCGGTCGGCCACCGGCCCGACCTGAAGTTCAAGATCCCCGAGGAATGAGGAACCAGCATGATCAGCGAGCCCGAGCGCGCCCCCGCGGAAGCCGAGGCGGCTGAGGCGCTGGCGAGTGGCGCGGACATGGATTCCGTACTGGGCCGGCTCCGGGACAAGGGGTTCTCGCCGATGGACTGCATCCGTGCGGTCATGAAACTCACCGGCTCCCCCTTGTCCGACGCAACGCGGGTCGTGCACTTCAGCAGTGCGTGGCCCGAGCTCACGGAGCGCTGAGAGTCCCTCCCCGGCGGTTCCGCCGTCGAAGCCCCGTCAGGCCACGCCTGGCGGGGCTTTTCGTGCCTTCGGTCCGGTCCGGCGGTGACCCGGTCGCCCGGGGCCCGCACCCCGGCGCACACCTGTACCGATCTGTGACACAAATATCCGTTTCTTCAGGCAACCGATCATGCGGTGTCACCCGTCTGCATGTACGGCGGTTGCCCGCAACCGGCTCCGGGGGACGGCGTGACCGCCCCGGAGGCCGGGCGGTGCCCGCCACCGCCTGTTGTGTTGCTTCGGAGGGAACCGCTCGTGCACGTCAGATCAGCCCGTCGCACCGTCCTGCTGTCCGCCACCCTGGCGGGAGCCGCGCTGCTGACCGCGTGCGGAGCGGACGGCGGCTCAACGACGTCGGACAAGCCGGCGGCGAAGGTGACCGTGACCCCGGCCGCAGGGAGCAAGTCCGCCGCGCTGGGCTCGCCGATATCCGTGAAGGTGGACGGCGGCAGCCTCACCGCCGTCGAGGCCAAGGACGACAAGGGCGGCAAGGTCAGCGGCAAGCTGTCCGGGGACGGCTCGTCGTGGACGTCCGACGGCAAGGTCAAGCCGGGGACCACGTACACCGTGCACACCAAGACGAAGTCGGGCGAGGGCAAGGAGTCGGCTGCGGACTCGACGTTCACCACCGCGCAGGCCGAGAAGGTCAACAAGCTCACCAACACCCCGTCGAACGGGATGACCGTCGGCACCGGCATGCCGATATCCATCCTCTTCGACAACCCGGTCGCCAAGGACCAGCGCGCCGAGATCCAGAAGGCCCTCAAGGTCACCACGCAGCCGCAGGTGGAGGGCGCCTGGGGCTGGGTCAGGGACTGGAGCGGCAAGGACCGCGTCGACTGGCGGCCCAAGACCTACTGGCCGGCCGGCACCAAGGTGTCCGTCAAGGGCAGCCTGGGCGGCATCAATTCCGGCCAGAAGGGTGGCTGGTTCGCGCGCGACTACGACTTCGGGTTCACCATCGGCGCCGACCACAAGGCCGTCATCGACGTCACGGCGCACAGCATGACCCTGTACGAGAACGGCAAGGCCGTCGACACGATCCGCGGCTCCGCGGGCTCGCCGCAGGACCCGACGCGCGGCGGCGTGCACACCGTACGCAGCAAGAACGCGGCCGAGACGATGGACTCCTCCACCATCGGCCACGGCAACGAGTGGATGCTGGACTCGAAGTGGGTGACGCATCTCACCGCGTCGGGCACCTTCCTGCACTCCGCGCCCTGGAACAAGTCGGTCGGCGTGGTCAACAACAGCCACGGCTGCTTCGGCATGACCACCTCGGACGCCAAGCGCGCCTACGACTTCCTGACGATCGGTTCCACGGTCGAGGTGAAGAACACCTCCAGCACCAAGAAGACCGATGTCGGCAACGGTCTGGAGGTCTGGCAGGAGAGCTGGGACCAGTGGAAGCAGCGCAGCGCGGTGAAGTGACCGCGGCACGGCCGGGGCGCGACGGCGCCTGAGTGTGCGAGCGTACGTGTGGGGCTCCCCCGGAGACGGGGCGGGCCCCGCCTGCGGTTGCGGACGGGTTCGGACCACACCCCCGTGCCGGTCCGAACTGTCCGCCCCGCGTCACACCAGAGTCTTTGACTCAGGTGTGAAGAATAGAGGGTCCGGGCGGAGCGTGCCAGCCCGCACGGGAGGGAGCGCCCATCCGTCCCGGCGACCGGACCACTACAGTGGAAGTCTCACGTTTGGCCTTGAGAGGAGCGCGGCGCGATGGGGGACGAGGACCGCGGGCCGGTCAGCCTGGCCGAAAAGCTGGACCGGCTGTTCCAGGAACGAAGTCGTGAGCGGGGCAAGTCGCTGTCCGCGAACGACGTCGCCACCGATATCAACATCAGGGCCGGCGAGCAGGTGATCTCCGGCAACTACATCTGGCAACTGCGCAAGGGCAAGCGGGACAACCCGACCAAACGCCACATCGAGGCGCTGGCGGAGTACTTCGGCGTGCCCGCCGCGTACTTCCACGACCAGCAGGACGCGGGCTCCGGCGGCGCGGCGGCCGACCGGACCGACCAGCCCCCGGAGCTGCTGGAGGCCATGCAGGACGCGGGGGTCATCGCGATGGCCGCACGCTTCATGGACATGTCCGCCGAGTCCCGTACGGCCGTGCTGGAGATGATCGACCGCGTACGGAAGCTGGAAGGGCTGCCGGACGTCGGCAGCACCACGGGCAACAACGGAGCGGCGAATCCGATGGGCAACTCAGGAGAATCCTGGCGTACCGCCCGCTGATCCATGACCCTGACCGACGTACTCCCCGCGCCGTCCCCGGACATCGCCCCGCCCCTCTCCCGGCCGGACGGCCGGGACCGCGGCAGCCCGCGGGCCCGTGCACGACCCCGCCCGGGAGGGGCCATCCGGCGCTGCATGAGAATGGCACGTGTACCTTTCATGGCTGAGGCCGAAGGAGAGCACGCCATGAAGTTCACACGGCGACCGGACCGTGTGCTTGCCGACTGTTCGGACCGGCTGCGGGGACTGCACATCCCCCGCCCCTTCGAGCTGGGTGCCTTCCTGGACCGGCTCGCCGAACAGCGCGGCCGTCCGATCCACCTGGAGCCGCAGGTCACGCCGCCCGCCGGGCCGTGCGGTCTGTGGATCGCCACGCGGCGGGCCGACTATGTCTTCTACGACGCGGCCACCACCGCGCTGCACCGCGACCACATCGTGCTGCACGAGGTCGGGCACATGCTCAGCGGACACTCCAACCTGCTCTCCGGCGAGGTCGCGCACGCCCTCGTCCCCGACCTCGACCCCGCGTCGGTGGAATCCGTCCTGGGCCGCAGCCACTACAGCGACCAGGACGAGCAGGAGGCCGAGATGATCGCCTCGCTGATCCTGCGGCGCGCCGACCGTACCCCCGCCCGCCGCCCGGCGACGTCCCAGCAGGCCGAGGTCCTCAGCCGGATGGACGACGTCTTCGGCTCCCCGAAGCGACGGTAGACACCCCAGATGGTCAACGTTCTCTTCCTCTCCATAGCCGCCGTCCTGCTGCTGGCCGCCGCGTACAAGGCGCGGCCGCTGCTGCGCCGGCCGCGGCCGCGGGGCCTGGGTGCCCTGTGCGGGTTCCTGACCGGGCTGGGCGCCTCGCTGGTGTTCCTGACACCGGCCGTCGGCGACGCGCTCAGCGTCGTCACGCCCAAACTGGGCCGGCTGCTCGGCAACTGCAGCACGCTGGCCGCCGCCACCTGCATCTCGATCCTGCTGCTGCGCTTCAACGAGGAGCCGCCGGACGCCGACCGCAAGGCGCGCCACCGGCTGGTCTCGCTGGGCGTCGTCCTGGTCGCGATGGCCGCCCTCTTCTTCGCCTCGCCGGTGGACGACTCCCCCGGCGCCCCCACCTTCGGCGAACTGCCGCGCACCGAGCCGCTGCTCAACATCTACGTCCTGGTGTTCACCGCGCACCTCGGCGCCGCCATCGTCGACCTGCTGCGCCAGGCGCTGCGCTACTCCCGGCACGCGCCGCGCACCAGCCTCCGCGCCGGGCTGCGCGTCATCGCGGCCGGTTGCGCGCTCGGCATGGTCTACATCGGCTACAAGATCGTCCATGTCGTCGGCCTGTGGACCGACGCCGGGTGGCTGCCGCCCGAGCAGTTGTGCAGCTCCCTGGTGACGCCCGCGACCTGCACCTTCAGCGTCGGCCTGCCCGCCATCTGCAGCCTGCTCCTGGTCATCGGCGTACTGCTGCCCGCCGTCGGGCCGGCTCTGGCCCGGCCCTGGCGGCGGCTCCAGTTGTGGCAGCTCCACCGCGGGCTGCACCCGCTGTGGGCCGCGCTGACGGCGGCGGTCCCGGAGATCCAGCTCACCGCCACCGAGAACCGGTACGCGGCGCCCGACCCCGAGTTCCGCCTCTACCGCCGGGTGATCGAGATACGGGACGGAATGCTGGCGCTGCGCCCGCACCGCAGCGACGAGGTGCGCCGGGCCGCCGAGGAACGCCTGCGGTCCGGCGGGGCCGACGCCCGGGAACTGGACGCCGGGGTCGAGGCGGCGGTGCTGGCCGCGGCGCTGGAGTCGCGGCGCGACGGCGGCGCCCCCGCGCACGCGGTCAGCGCCGAGGACGCCACCCTGACCCGCCCCGAACTGAACGATCTGTTCGACGAGGCCCGCTGGCTGCGCCGGGTCTCGCACGCCTTCGTGGCGTCCGGCGCCGGCCCCGCACCGTCCGAACCGTCCCGGCCCGCCGCAGGAATCTGAGGTCACACGTGAGCCACCCCATGGAATCACCGGAGTTCTTCCGCGACCCGTACCCGCTGCTCGCCGCGTTGCGCGAGCGCGGCCCCGTCCAGCGGGTACGGTCCGGGCCGCACGGCGCGACCTGGCTGGTCACCGGGTGGGCCGAGGCCCGTACCGCGATGGCGGAGCCGCGGCTCTCCAAGGACACCGCCCGCTACTTCGCCGACAAGCCGTCCAAGCGCGATCTGGCCCCGGCCGTCAGCACCACCATGCTGGCCACCGACCCGCCGGGCCACACCCGGCTGCGCAGGCTGGCCGTCAAGGCGTTCACGCCGGCCGCGGTGGCCCGTCTGGAGCCTCGGGTGGCCGAGATCGCGGACGGTCTGCTGGACCGGATGGCCGCGCGCGGCGGTACGGCCGATCTGATCGAGGACTTCGCCGTACCGCTGCCCATCGAGGTCATCGGCGACCTGCTCGGGGTGCCCCGCGAGGACCGGGCCGCGCTGCGCGGCTGGTCCAACGACCTCTTCGCGGCGGGCGCCCCGGACACCATCGACACCGCCTCGCACGCGATCAGCGACTACATGACGGAACTGATCGGAAAGAAACGGGCCGCCGGGCCGGCGGAAGCCGGTGACGGCCCGGGCCGCGACCTGCTGACCGATCTGATCGCCGCGCGCGACGAGGGCGAGCGGCTCAGCGAGTTCGAGCTGGTCTCGCTGGCCGTCCTCCTGGTCGTCGCCGGTCACGAGACGACCACCAACCTGATCGGCAACGGCGCGCTCGCGCTGCTCCAGGACGACGCGCTCCGCACCCGTCTGCGCCAGGAGCCCGCGCTCGTCCCGGACGCCGTGGAGGAGCTGCTGCGGTACGACTCCCCGATCACCACGGCCACGTTCCGGTACGCGGCCGAGCCGCTCACCCTGGGCGGCGCCGAGATCGCGGCGGGCGACGTGGTGCTGGTCTCACCGGGCGCCGCCAACCGCGACCCCGCCCGCTTCCCCGACCCCGACACCGTCACCCTGGGCCGGGCCGCGGGCCATCTGTCCTTCGGTCACGGCCCGCACCACTGCCTCGGTGCCCCGCTGGCCCGTCTGGAGGCCCGGATCGCCTTCCAGGCCCTCCTCACCCGCTTCCCGGACCTGCGGCCGGCCACGCCCCCGGCCGAACTCTCCTGGCGGCACACCCGCCTGATGCGCGGTCTGACGCACCTGCCGGTCACGTTCGCGGCCTGACCCGCCTGCCGGCCGCCGTGGCCCGCAGGCGGGCCGGGAGCCCCGGTTCCGGTGTCACTCCCCCGAGACGAAGGACTCCACCGCGCGGCAGACGGCGGCCGGGTGGTCGGCCAGGTAGAAGTGGCCGCCGTCGAAGGTCTCCTCGCGGTACTCGGCGACGGTGTGCGCCTTCCAGGCGGCCGCTTCCTCGCGGGTCACGCGAGGGTCGGCGGCGCCCGTGAGGCACAGCAGCGGAATGTCGAGCACGGCGTCGGCGGCGGGCCGGTACGTCTCGATGACGCGGTAGTCGTTGCGGATCGCCGGGAGGATCAGGTTCACCATGTCCGGGTCGTCGAGGAGCTGGCTGTGGGTGCCGTCCAGGCGGCCCACCTCGGCGAGGAGTTCCGCGTCGGTGCCCAGGTGGAAGTACTTCTCCTCCCGGAACATCGAGGGCGCGCGGCGGCCGGAGACGACGAGCCGGCGCGGCGCGGGCCGCCCGAGGTCCGCGAGCCGCCGGGCGGTCTCGAAGGCGACGGACGCGCCCATGCTGTGTCCGAACAGCACCAGCGGGGTGGTGTCGTGCGGGCTCAGGCAGCCGACGATCTCATCGGCGAGGCCCTCCACGGAGGTGACGAACGGGTCGTTCCACCGGTCCTGGCGTCCCGGGTACTGGATCGCCGACACGTCGAAATGTTCGCCGAGGTGGGCGGCGAACGGGCGGTAGTACGAGGCCGATCCCCCGGCGTGCGGGAAGAAGATGAGGTGGGCGGCGGGCCGCGGCCCCCGGCGGACGTCCCGTATCCAGGCGTTCTTCCCCGTCATGTGTCCGTGCTCCTGTGCTGGTGGGCCGATGGTCGGGCTGCTCGTACGGGTGCGGTCCGGCCGGTTCGGCGGGACCGCACCCGTACGGGACAAGGATGACCGGTACGGGGCGCATCGGGCCAGCGTGAAATCGATCAAGAACGTCCGGGGGCCGGCTCCGCCCCTCAGCGCGCCAGCGCCGCGGCCCCCGCCGCCGCCTGTTCGGCGGCCCGCGCCCGGGCCGCGGCCGCCTTGGCCGCTTCCCCGAGCCGGTCGGCGAGGCGCGCCTGGGCCAGCCAGTTGTACGGGCAGACCGGGCGCAGGCTGATGCGCTCGCTGAGCAGGGTGCGGGCGGTGTCGTCGCGTCCGGCGCGGAGCGCGGCCTCCAGCAGCGTCTTCTGTACGGCGTCCCGCTGGGCGTGGCTGCCGCCGAAGGTGTTCAGGCGGTGGCGGACGGGGGTGAGGAGGTCGACGGCCTGCCCGTACCTGCCCTGTCCGTAGGCGATCAGGGCGCGGCAGACCGGCAGGCCGACCTCGGCGGTCATGGCGACGTTGGACAGTTGGGGCCGGGCACGGACGAGCCACGCGGCCCGCTCCTCGACGAGGCGTTCGGCGTCGGCGATGCGGTCGGCGCCGACGTACGCCATGACGGCGTGCACGTCGTTGAAGGCGTAGTACGGCGGGTCCTGGCGGGCCGCCCAGGCGTCGGCGAGGCGGTCCCAGCGGGGACCGGCGCCGCGGTCGGCCAGCAGGAGCCGCCACAGGAGGGCCGAGGCGTCCAGGAGTTCCATGGCCAGGCCCGGCGACTCCTCGTGGTGCAGCACGGCGTCGTAGATCTCCAGCGCCCGGTCCGTGTCGCCGGATTCGAGGGCGTAGAGGCAGTAGTGCCACCAGTTGTGCACGTTCAGGTAGTTGCCGGAGGCCCAGTCCTCCATGCGGGCGTCCAGGAAGCGGATGCCCTCCGCGAACTGGCCCCGCATCTCGTAGCTGTGCACGACCGCGTGGATGCCCCACACGTCGCGGGGGTTGCGCTCGACGGCTGCGAGGCCGGTCTCCTCCGACCGGGTGTAGTGGCCGGATTCCTCCAGTCCGAAGGCGTACATGCCGAGGAGGTGGCCGTAGTGCGGGTCGTCCTCGGGCCAGGCGGTGAGCGCGCCGCCGACGCGGTCGCGCAGACGGGCGGCGTCACCGGTGAGGAAGTCGATCTGGTGGCCGACGGCGAGCGCGAGCGCGTCGCGCGGGAAGGCGACGGTCAGCTCGCCGAGCACATGTCCGGCGCGGTGGATGTCGCCGTCGAGCCAGGAGGAGGCGGCGGCGAGGTGCATCCGTTCGCGGTCCGTCGGCCGCCCGGCGCGTACGCAGTCGGTGAAGCGGGTGAACGCCGCCTTGGCCGCGGTGGCCTCCTTCTCCTCCGTGCCCAGCAGGCCGAGGTAGGCCGCGAGGACATTGCCCATGACGGATTTCGGGGCGGCCTGGAGGACCGCCTGGGACGCGGTGGCGACCGCACCGCGGAAGAAGAGCAGTTCGCGCAGCGCGTCCTCGTAATGGGACAGGGCTTCCGCGCTGGTCTCCGACATCACGTGACCGTGCCGGTCACGGACCGTTCGCGGCATCATCGGCTCCTCACGGCACTCTGGCGTCACTGGGTCCCCCGCCTTACCTTGTCGGGGGTAGGAATTCTGTTCGATCACCTGTCATGTCCCGGGCTTGAGATCACAGACAAGAGGTGCGCCTTGTTCCTTCCCCACAGACCGGCCCGCCCATACCGCGGCAGGGCCGTCAGACTGGGCATCCCGGCTCTGCTCCTCGGTGTCCTGGCCACCGTCGCCGCCGGACCCGCCCGGGCGGCCCCCGAGGCCGCGCCCGCGGTCCGGGCCCCGCTCGTCCAGCCCGTCGACCCGCAGAACTGGCGCAATCCCGACGACATGACGTGGGCCGAATACCGCGCGGTCCCCGGCACGAACTGGGCCGACCCCGCCCTCAAGCCCACCAAGCGGATGTTCAAGGGCGCGCTCGTGCTGCTGGACTACCCCGACGAGGAGTTCAGCGTCACCAGGCCCGCCGGCTCGTCCGTCTTCGGCAACCCGCAGCCCAGCGCCCACGACATACCCCGCGCGGAAGTCCCCGCGTTCTACCGGGACTTCCTGAACAAGCCGGGCAAGCTCAACCGCGGCCACACCATCAACGAGTACTGGATGGAGGACTCCGGCGGCCGGCTCGGTGTCGAACTGACGTCCTTCGGCGTCTACCGGATGCCGTTCAAGTCGTACCAGTACGGCATCGAGCCCGGCATGAACCCGGGCGCCTGCCCCGTCGGCGACAACTGCGGCAAGAACATCCGCACCGACGGCAAGGCCGCCTGGGTCGCCGACGTGGGCGACGCGGAGACCAAGAAGTACGACTTCATCTTCTACCTGACCGCGGGCCAGGACGAGTCGGCCGCCTGGCAGGAGTTCGGGCAGATGAAGTTCGCCAAGCCCGAGGACGTCCCGGCCGCGTGGGGCCCACCGTCCCCCGTCCAGGGCGGCGGCAACGCAGCCCGCACCCGGTACGTGCCGTGGACCTCCTGGAAGGCCGCCGCCCGCATCTGGCCCAACGCCGAGACGGGCTCCTCCACCCAGGCCGAGAGCTCCGGCATGGCCGTGTACGCCCACGAGTTCAGCCACATCCTGGGCATCGCGGACAACTACAACAACCCGTACGGCACGCCGCTGCGCCGGGCCTACACCGGCATCTGGAGCATGCTCTCGCGCGGCTCCTTCAACGGCCCCGGCGGCCCGCACACCCGCTGGCAGATACCGGCCCAGAACGGCGCCTCGATGGGCTCCCAGCACGTGCTGCGCGACAAGCTCAAGCTCGGCATCGTCGACGAGAAGAACGTGCTGCGGCTGGACCGGGACGCGCTGAAGACGTCCGGCGTCGCGGTCGCCAAGGTCACCGCGCGCTCCGCGCCGCCCGGTGCCAAGGGCCTGTCCGGCGTCAACATCACACTGGGCCGGGACCTGGAGCCGGCCTGCTCCACCACGACCGACCCGCTGTGCGACGGCGGCGGCTACGACAACTACACCGTCGAGGTCGTCGACCGGATGGGCATGGACTCCTTCACCCCGGACAACGGGGTGCTGCTGTCCAAGACCAAGAACGAGGACCGGGCCCCGTTCGCGTGGGTGATCGACGCCCACCCGGAGGACATCGGCATGGTCGACTTCCGGCGCCCCGACGGCACCCCGCAGATGATCACCATGGGTGACTACCGGCAGCTCAGCGACGCGCTGTTCCACGCGGGCGCGGACTCCGGCAGCGCCTACGAGTACGTCGACCGGGCCAACCGGCTGCACTTCTACGTCCTGGACATCCAGCGGGACAAGAAGGGCGTGCTCAGCTACACCGTCGCCGTCCGGTCCCTGGACGGCGCGGGGCCGCAGCGCCGCGGCGCGCACCTGCGGCACGGCACGGCGTACGGCAACGCCGCCAAGGGCCGGGCGGTGTGCACCTTCCCGCTGACCAACACCGGCCGCCCGGGCAACGGGGGCGCGCATCTGGACTCCGACGTGTACCGGCTCTCGGCCGCCGCCACCGGACGCGGCTGGTCCGCCTGGCTGCCGAACCGGATCGCCACCGCGAAGGCCGGCAGCACGGTGAGCGTCCCGGTCGCCGTCACCGCGCAGCCGGGCGCCGCCCGGCACGGCCGGGTCGTGCTGAAGGCCCGCTCCGAGAGCGACCCGCGCAAGTCCGTCCAGGCCACCTGCACGCCGGCCCGCTGACCCGGCGTACGGGCCGTGCCGCTCACCCCGGGTGAGCGGCACGGAGGCCGGCCGGTGACGCACCGTCAGCTCGCGCGGCCGGCCGGTACGGCGGGCCGCGGGGTCCGGGCCCTGGCCTCCGCCGCGTACGTGTCGACGTACTCCTGCTCGGACAGCTTCAGCAGGGCGTACATGATCTCGTCCGTGACGGCCCGCAGCACCAGCCGCTGGTCGGCCATCCCGGCGTACCGGGAGAAGTCCAGCGGCTCCCCGAAGCGGATGGTGATCGGGACGACCCTCGGCAGCCGGCGCCCGGCCGGCTGGGCCTCGAACGTCCCGATCATCGCGCACGGCACCACCGGCGCGCCGGTGCGCAGCGCCATCTCCGCGACGCCGGTCTTGCCCTTGTACATCCGGCCGTCGTGCGAGCGGGTGCCCTCCGGGTAGATGCCGAGCAGTTCGCCGCTGTCGAGCACCCGTACGCCCGCCTCGACGGCGGCCTGGCCCGCGCTGCGGCCGGAGCGGTCCACCGGGATCTGCCCGCAGGCGCGGAAGAAGGCCGCTGTCAGCCGTCCTTTGACGCCGCGTCCGGTGAAGTACTCCTGCTTGCACAGGAAGGTGATCCGGCGCTTGACCGTCGCCGGCATCAGGAAGCTGTCGCAGAAGGAGAGGTGGTTCCCGGCGATGATGGCGGCGCCCGAGGCGGGCAGGTTCTCCAGTCCCTCGACTCGGGGGCGGAACAGGCACCGCAGCAGCGGTACCAGGACGATGGATTTGAACAAGTGATAGAACATGTAACTGATCCCCTCCCCAGAGTGATCCCCCCGCGTCGGGGGACGGTAGTGCCGCTCCGGTTCCGGAGGGAGAGGGCCTATTGAGCCATCGTCAGGACGGCGGCCGGAGCGAGCGGATCACGCCACCGGGCGCCGTCGGGCCGGTACGGCCGGGCTCACCGGTTCGCGGGGGTCTCGTCCGCGAAGACCTTGGTGACCAGGCGGCCGTCCTCGGTCAGGTAGCCGTGCAGCATCCCCTCGCTGCTGTGCGGGGCGTCGAAGACGCCCTGGGCGTTCAGCGCGATCACCCCGCCCGTGCCGCCCAGCCGGGGCAGCCGCTCGACCAGCACCTCGTACGCGGCACCGGCCAGGTCCCGCCCGCCGAACTCGATCAGGTCGGAGATCGTGGCGGTGGCGGCGCCCCGGAGGAACACCTCGCCCGCGCCCGTGGCGCTGGCCGCGACCGTGCCGTTCTTGGCGTACGTGCCCGCGCCGACGACGGGCGAGTCACCGACCCGGCCGGTCATCTTGTTCGTCATGCCGCCGGTGGAGGTCGCCGCCGCCAGGTCCCGTTTCCCGTCCACGGCCACCGCGCCGACCGTGCCCTGGGTCAGCGTCTCTCCGGGGCTCTTGGCGTGCCCCTTGGCCTTCATCAGCTCCTGCCAGCGCTTCTCGGTCCAGTAGTAGTCCTGGGTGACGACCGGCAGGCCGTTGCGGGCCGCGAAGTCGTCGGCGCCCTCGCCCGCCAGCAGTACGTGCTTGGTCTTCTCCATCACCAGCCGGGCCGCGGAGACGGGATTGCGTACGTTGCGGACCCCGGCCACGGCGCCCGCCGCCAGGTCGGAGCCGCGCATGACCGACGCGTCCAGCTCGTGGCCCGCGTCCTCGTTGAACACCGCGCCCTTGCCCGCGTTGAACAAGGGGTTGTCCTCCAGCCTGCGTACCGCGGCCTCGACCGCCGCCACACTGCCGCCGCCCTCGCGCAGCACCTTCTGTCCGGCGCGCAACGCCTCGGCCAGGCCGTCGCGGTACGCCTTCTCCTGGGCGGGGGTGGTGTCCTCGCGCTTCAGGGCGGTGCCCGCGCCGCCGTGCACCGCGATGACGACGTGGCGGGCGTCCGGCCGCGGCTTGCCCTCGGCGGCCTGTGCCGCGCGCGCCGCGACGGGCTCGGCCGCTTCCGACTGGCCGGCGGAGACCGCGCTGCTGCCGGGCACCGCCGCCAGCAGCGCGACCACGGACAGCGCTCCCGCGCACACGCACATCATGCGGACTGCCGAGTTCCTGGCCATGGGCTCTCTCCCTCGAACGGGTGATCAGGCGTCGGCACGATATCGGTACATGCCGAGCGGGAGCCGCCATGATCCGGCCAGCGCGCAGGGCCGCCCCCGGCGCGCGGGGGCGGCCGTACGGCTCAGACCGTATGGATGCCGGGGTCGCTCACCCCGGCCGCGCCGTTCTCCACATGTCCCGCGAGCCGGCGCAGATACGTGCGGTCCGCGTCGCAGACCACGCTCACGTCGTACCAGCGCTTGCCCGCCCGCAGGTCCACGGTGTGGGTCACCCGCTGCCCCGGGCGCACGGTGACGCTGCTGGAGGTGCCGCCGTACGCGTCGGTGACCTTCAGGGTGCGGGCGCCGTCGCCCGTGTTGGTCAGGACCAGGTCGAGGTTGCCGGTGGCTCCGTTGTGCCGCGCGGTCACCTCCGGGCCCGCCGTCCTGCCCGGCCCCCGGAACGTCCGCAGGAAGCCGTTCGGGCCGAACACCGAGAGGTCGTACGTGCCGTTGGAGTAGGCCGTGTTCCAACTGTCGGAGTCGGCCTTGCCGCGCTCGGTGGTGTACGTCCACGGGCCGTCGCCGCGGTTCGGCGCCGTCACGTAGAAGTGCGCCCCGGCGGCGTCCCCGCCGCTGAAGGTCAGGCGGTACTTCCCGGCGGCGGTGTCGGCGGCACCGTCCACGTACGGGGCGTAGGGCAGCGGCCGGGTGGGGCGGGTGCCGCGCTCCTGCTTGGGCAGGCTGCCGGCGGCGGGCGGCGCGGGGTGGAAGTCGGCGGGCTTCGGGTGGATCGGCGTGTAGCCGCCGGTGTCCGGCAGCGCGCCCGGCCTTCCCGTACGGCTGAAGTCGAAGGCGGAGGTCAGGTCGCCGCATATGGCGCGCCGCCACTTCGAGATGTGCGGCTCGGCGACCCCGAAGCGGCGCTCCATGAAGCGGATGATCGAGGTGTGGTCGAAGGTCTCGGAGCAGACGTAGCCGCCGGTGCTCCAAGGGGAGACGACGAGCATCGGCACGCGCTGGCCGAGGCCGTACGGGCCGGCCGGGAGGCCCCCGCCGCCGGGGTAGAGCTCCAGTTCGGTGGAGACGGTGGACCGGCCCTGGGCGGCGCCGGCCGGCGGGTACGGCGGGACGACGTGGTCGAAGAAGCCGTCGTTCTCGTCGTACGTGAGGAACAGCGCCGTCTTGGCCCAGACCTTCGGGTCGGAGGTCAGCACGTCCAGCACCTGGGAGATGTACCAGGCCCCGTAGTTGGCGGGCCAGCTCGGGTGCTCGGTGTACGCCTCGGGACAGGCGATCCAGGAGACCTTCGGCAGCCGGCCGCCGCGGACGTCCGCCCGCAGGTCGTCGAGGAGCTTCCCGCCGCCCTTCACGTTCGAGCCGCGCCGCGCCTTCTCGTAGAGCGGGTCGCCGGGCTTGGCGTTGCGGAAGCTGTTGAAGTACAGCAGGGAGTTGTCACCGTAGTTGCCGCGGTACGGGTCCTTGATCCAGCCCCAGCTCCCCGCGGCGTCCAGGCCGTCGCCGATGTCCTGGTAGATCTTCCAGGAGACCCCCTTCGCCTCCAGCCGCTCGGGGTACGTGGTCCAGGTGTAACCCTTCTCGGCGTTGTCCAGGACGGGGCCGCTGGGGTCACCGGCTCCCTTGCCGTCGTTGCCCGTGTACCCGGTCCACATGTAGTAGCGGTTCGGGTCGGTGGAGCCGATGAACGAGCAGTGGTAGGCGTCGCAGACGGTGAAGGTGTCGGCCAGCGCGAAGTGGAACGGGATGTCCTTCCGCGCGAGGTGCGCCATCGTGGTGGCCGTCTTGGCCGGGACCCACTGGTCGTAGCGGCCGTCGTTGAACGCCCGGTGGCTGCCCTTCCAGTCGTGGTTGAGGTCCTCGATGAAGGTCAGCCCCAGGTTGTCGTCCTCGACCTGCGGCCGGAACGGCAGCACGTCCTTGCCCTTGCCGTCGGACTGGTGCCACACCGGCTTGCCGCTGGGCAGCGTCACCGGCCGGGGATCGCCGAAGCCCCGTACGCCGCGCAGGGTGCCGAAGTAATGGTCGAAAGAGCGATTTTCCTGCATCAGCACGACGATGTGCTCGACGTCCTCGATGGAGCCGGTGCGGCGGTCGGCGGGAATGGCGGCGGCACGGGCGATGCTCTGCGACAGCGCGGAGAACGCGGCGGCCCCGCCGGTGAGTTGCAGGAACCGCCGCCGGTCGAGTTCTGGCATGGCTGAAATGCCCCCTTGGGCTGGGAGGGTACGGGCGCGACTGGAGTGTTCCAAGAGGAACGAGGCCGTGGGAAGACACCGTGACACCCGGGTGAAGAGTCGCCGGACGAGGCGTGAACAGGCGACGGACCGTCCTGCGCCGCCTCCGCACGGGGCATACGGTGACCCGCCGCCCATACCGGTCCGCCCGGCCCGGGACGGACAGGTGGCGACGAGTCGGGCCGAACCCGCGCCGACAGCCCCCTTCCGCCGCCTTGGCATATGCCAATTGCATACCGCGCATTTTTCGCCGCCGCGTGATCGACCGATTTCGCCGCCAATGTCGCGCCCGCCGCCGATGCGGAATCAGGTAATTCCGATCACCAGTTTCGAACCGAGTTGCTGCTGAGTAGGGTGTGGCACTGCCGGTGGAACTGGGGGAACAGTGCGTACCGGTGGATTTCGGCATGGCTGAAAATGTGCTGGTGCCCGACCTCACCGGCAGAACGGCAGGAGCGGCAGGGGACATGACCGCTGGGTTATTCGAGGGGCAGTACGTGTGGCATCCGGCAGCCGATGATCTCCCGCTCGCGCGGGCCTGCGTGGACATCCGGGCGGGCCGCTACTTCGGCGCGCGCGAAATCCTCCAGGAGGCGCGCGGGGACCACGGCGTACGCGCACACCGCTCCTTGGTCCTGGCCTCCGAAGCGGCCGATTCCGACCTGGCGGAACGCTGGCTGGCCGAGGAACCCGGCGGCCGGGAAGCGGCCCTGCTGTGGGCGCGCGTCGCGGTCCTGCGCGCGGTCCGCGCGGCCGACGGCGGCGACAGCCGGGCCGAGGCCCTCGGCCGGATCGCGGTGGCCGCCTGTGACCGCGCCGCCGAGGCGGCGCCCGACGACCCCACCCCGTGGTCGGCCAAACTGACCCTGGCCCGCCTGCAACAGCCCCGCGACCCGGCTCCGCAAGGACTGCTCACCGCGCCGCCCGGCCCCTGGCGGCTCTTCTCCCACATCCTGCGGCTCGACCCCTGGAACCGCGAGGGCCACCACCGTTTCCTGTCGTTCTTCTTCCCGCGCCACGGGGGCGAGGCGAACGCGTCCTGGGACGTCGCCGCGTTCCTCAGCCAGCGGGCCCCGGCCTCCTCACCGCTGCGACTGCTGCCGCTGGTGGCCCTGGTGGACGGCTACAACGCCGATTCGCTCCTCGCGGAACGCACCTGGGAGCAACCGCAGTGGAAGGCCACGGCCCTGAGCGTCTACCGCAACTGGCTGCCGCACGTCGCCGGTTACCGCTTCACTCCCGTGCTGGACCTGGCCTATCTGGCGCACGCGCTGCACATGGCGCGGTGCGCCTTCGAGGCGCGGGCGGTGTTCACGGCCATGGGCCCGTACGCCTCCCGTATGCCGTGGAGCGCCTTCGGCGACCCCGAGGAGCAGCTCAACAAGGCGAGACGCGCGTGTGGTCTCCCGGTGCCCGATGCTCCCTGACGTCCCGGCCGGCGGTTCCGGGGGCGGCGCCGCGCGCCCGCCTCCGGAACCGCCGTCCCATGTCCCCTGACCACCGGGCCGGGCCCACCACAAATCGCCACCGCGCCCCCCGGTCCCCGTATCCCGCTCGGCCTGCCGGACGACACGGCCCCCCGCCCCCGGCACGCCCCGAAGACAGGTGCTGACACCGCATATCGGCGCTTCACGCCGATGTCTTCCTGTCCCCCACCAGAAAGGTTGCGGTTGTGTCCGATTCCGTGTCCCCCGCCCGCACGAGAAGCCACCGCGCCGCGGATCCCGTCACGCTCGACGACGACGCGACGCTGCACGCCATGGGCTATCCGCGGAAACTGACCCGGCGGTTCCGCGCGTTCGACAATTTCGCCATCTCTTTCACCATCATCAACATCCTTTCCGGGATCTTCTCCTCCTTCGGCTTCGGTATGAACGCCGGCGGACCCGTGATCCTGGTCTTCGGCTGGATAGCCGTCGCCGCCATGGTGCTGTTCGTCGGCGCCTCGATGGCCGAGATCGCCTCCGCGTACCCGACCAGCGGCGCGCTGTACTTCTCGGCCGGGAAACTCGCCAAGCGGCACCGGGGCGCCTGGTCCTGGTACACGGGCTGGCTGAACTTCGTCGGCCAGGTCGGCGGTACGGCCGCCACCGGCTACGCGGCGGCCACCTTCATCCAGGCGTTCATCGCCATGCAGTGGCCGTCGTACGAGGCCACCCCGCAGCGGGCGGTGCTGATCACGGCGGCGATCCTCTTCGTCCAGGCGCTCGCCAACACCTTCACGGTGCAGCTCGTCGCGGTGCTCAACCGGATCTCCGTGTGGTGGCTGCTGATCGGCCTGGTCGTCATCGTCACCGCGCTGATCGTGCTGCCCTCGCACCACCAGTCCCCGTCGTTCGTGACGCACTTCGTCAACAACACCGGGTTCACCAACGGCCTGTACGGCGCGATGCTCGGCCTGCTCGTGACGAGCTGGACGTTCACCGGGTTCGACGGCAGCTTCCACATGTCCGAGGAGACGGTCCGGGCCACCGTCAACGCCCCCAAGGGCATCATGCGGGCCATCGGCTACTCCGCGGTCGCCGGCCTGGTCCTGATGCTCGCCCTGGTCTTCGCGATCCGTGACTACGCGGGCGCGGCGAACGCCGAGGCACCGCCGGTGCAGATCCTCATCGACGCGCTCGGCACCGGCACCGCCAAGTTCCTGCTGCTGATCGTGATCGGCGCGATGCTCTTCTGCGGCCTGGCCAACATGACCAGCAACACCCGGCAGATCTTCGCCTTCTCGCGGGACGGCGCGATGCCCGGTTCCCGCTGGTGGCACTCGGTCTCCGCGCGCACCCGTACCCCCGTCAAGGCGGTCTGGCTGGCCGCGGCCTGCTCCCTGGTCCTCGTCGTCCCGGGCTGGTGGTCGCACACCGCGTTCACCGCCGTCGTCAGCGTCAACGTCGTCGGGCTCTTCCTCGCCTACGCGGTGCCGATCTTCCTGCGGCTGCGGCTGGACACCTTCCAGCCCGGCCCGTGGAACTTGGGGCGGTACGGCAAGCTCGTCGCGGCCGTCGCGGTGACCTGGATCGTGATCAGCAGTGTGCTGTTCATGCTGCCGCAGGCCTCGCCGATCACCGCGGAATCGTTCAACTATGCGCCGATCGCGCTCGGCGTGGTCCTCGTCATCGCCACCGTGTGGTGGTTCGCCACCGCCCGGCGGCGCTTCCAGGGCCCGGTCAGCTACGGCCGCCCCGACGAAGTCGCCGCCATGGACCTCATCTGACCTACCGCCACCGCCCCGCTGCTCCGCACGGCAGCGGGGCCCGACAGCCAAGGACACCCACCAGGTATGACCTCCCCCGGCGAGATCCCGCACCAGAACGCCACCACCGGCACCCCGGCAGCCACCACGGCCGGCACCGCCCCCGGGACCGCGACCGCCACGCTCCCCACGGCCCCCGGCGCCCCGGCCGGTGAGTTCACCGTCCGCCCCGCCACCCTTGAGGAATGGCGCGACGTGGCACAGTGGGCCGCCGACGAAGGCTGGAACCCGGGCCACCGCGACACCGACTGCTTCCACGCCACCGACCCGGACGGCTTCTTCATAGGTCTGCTCGACGGGCAGCTCGTCTCGTCGGTGTCCGTCGTCACCTACTCCTCGGAGTACGCGTTCCTCGGCTACTACCTGGTGCACCCGGAGCACCGCGGCCGCGGACTGGGCATGGCCACCTGGCAGGCCGCGGTGCCGCACGCCGGGAACCGGACCATCGGCCTGGACGCGGTCCCGGCCCAGGAAGCCACGTACCGGCGCTCCGGCTTCACCACCGCCTACCGCACCACGCGCTACCGCGGCCGTCCCGTACGCCCCGGCACACCCGCAGCGCCGGTCGTCCCCGTCGCACCCGGACACCTCGACGAGATCGCCGCGTACGACCGGCAGTGCTTCCCGGCCGACCGGCGCGCGTTCCTCTCCCGCTGGCTCACCGCCGACGGCCACCACGCGTACGCGCAGCTACGGGACGGCAGGATCGCGGGATACGGCGCGATCCGCCCGGCCCGCGACGGATACCGCCTGGGCCCCCTCTTCGCCGACACGTCGCGCGGCGCCGAGGCCCTGTTCGACGCGCTCACCGCGCACCTGGCCCCGGACGACGTGGTCCACGTCGACATCCCCGACCCGCACCACAGCGCCCGCACCCTGGCCCTCTCCCGGGGCCTGGCGCCGGACTCGCACACGATGCGCATGTACACGGGCCCGGTGCCGCCGGTGCAGGCGGAGCGGGTTTACGCGGTGACGAGCCTGGAACTGGGCTGAGCGGAGCGCCGAAGTCGCGCCCCCGCCCCCGAAAACCGTACGAGACCGGCACACCAGCGCCTCGAACCGCCGTACGCAGCACCTTCGTTCACGCAACGTCAGTACCCTCACCCGAGAAAGGTGATGTTGCGCGGTACGCATGGGGCACAGGAGGCTGCGATGGGCGACGGGGAGGCGGGGGGCGAGGACGCGGCGGCGTTCTCCCGGTTGGGGGCCAGGTACCGGGCGGAGTTACAGGTGCACTGCTACCGGATGCTCGGATCGTTCGAGGCGTCCGGCGAGCTGCTGACCGAAACGCTGCTGCGGGCCTGGCGCGAGCGGGCGACGTTCGCCGGGCACGCGACGTTCCGTACCTGGCTGTACCGCGTCGCCACCCACACCTGCCTGGACCACCTGGCCGCCCGCCCGCGCACCCCTCCGGCCGTACAGCCGTGCCCCGACACGCTCCTGGACCAGGTGCTCGCCCAGGAACCGGCGTCGGGTGAGGTGGTGGCCGGGCCCACGATCGGGCTGGCCTTCGTGGCGGCGCTCCAGTCGCTGCCGCCGCGGCAGCGGGCCGTGCTCGTCCTGCGGGACGTGCTGGGCTGGCCGGCACGGGAGACCGCGGCGACGCTGGGAGTCAGCGTGGCGGCGGTGAACAGTGCGCTGCAACGGGCCCGTCCGCGGGTACGGGACCGGGTACCTGCGGGATCGGCGGGCTCCGGCGGAAGCGCTGCGCTCCGGCGTTACATGGCGGCGTTGGAGAGCCGCGACGACCAGGCGCTCGCCGCCGTACTGGCGGAGGGGGCAGCCCCTGTCCGGCTCGCCTTGCCCCCGGACCTTCGCGCCGTACCCACCCGGATGAACCGGCAGCCCGCTGTCGCGCTCTACGCCCGGCGGCCGGGCGAGACCGCCCACCGCGCCCACGCCCTCGACGTGCTGCGCGTCGAGGACGGACGGATCGTGGAGATCACGGTGTTCGGGCCCGGTCTCTTCGCCGTCCTGGGCCTGCCCGTCGCCCTGTGAGCCCGTGCGCGGTCACGCGACGCACGCCGGCCGGCCGTCGGCCTCCGTGTCGGCATCCCAGCCCTCGGCCGTGACGCGGGCCAGCAGGGGTCCGGACACGGCGGCGGGGACGGCGAGCCGGACCGTCAGGTCCCCGCGCACGCCGTCGGCCGGGCGTACCCGCGCGTCCTCGGGACCGACGCCCAGTTCGGCGGTGGCGGCCAGCAGCCGGGAGAGTTCGCCGGGGCGGTCGGCGATCCGGACGCGTACGGTGGCGAGCCGCGCCGGACGGCCGGGGAGCCCCGTGGAGAGTTCGCCGAGCCCGGCGATGCCCCGGTCGAGGAGGTCCACGACCGCCGCCAGGCTGTGCGCGCTGCGCCGGTCGGGCGGTCCGGCCAGGTCGCGCAGGGCGGTGAGGAGATCGGCGAGGTCGGCCTGGAGGTCGGTGAGGACACCCGCGACGGCACCGGCGTTGGCCTGGAGGATGTCGCTCCAGAGCCGGGAGTCGCCGCCGGCGATCCGGGTCACGTCCCGGAGCCCCTGGCCCGCGAGCCGCGCGGCCTGCGGGGGTCCGGCGCCGAGCCGGGCCGCCATCAGGCTGGACACCACGTGCGGCACGTGGGAGGTGAGCGCCACCGCGTCGTCGTGCGCCTTGCTCTGCATCACCAGCGGTACGGCCCCGCAGAGCCCGATCAGGGAGAGCGCGCGGTCGAGGGCGGTACGGGAGGTGAGCCGGGACGGGGTGAGCACCCAGACGCGGTCCTGGAAGAGGTCGACGCGGGCCGCGAGGGGGCCGGAGCGTTCGCGGCCGGCCAGCGGGTGACCGCCGATGTAGCGGGTCGGGTCGGGGGCCCGGGCCAGGACCGCCCGTTCCGGCTCGTACTTCACGCTGGCCACGTCGGTGTACGTACGGGCGAGTCCGCGTGCCTGCTGCTGGGCGAGGACGGTGGCGACGAGGCTGGGCGGGACGGCGATCACGGCGAGGTCCACCGGTTCGGGCGGCGGCCCCGGCAGCCCGGCGCCCAGCGCGGCGGCGGTCCGTACGGCGGACGGGTCGCTGTCCAGGAGGTGCACCCGGACACCCTGGCGGGCCGCCGCGAGGCCGAGCGAGGTGCCGATCAGTCCGGTGCCGACGACGGCGAGGGTGCGGATCACCGGGCACCGTCCGGGGGCGGGCCGGCCGGCGCGGCGGGCGGGGTGGCGGCCCCGTTCGCCGCGCCGGCCTCCTGGGCCGCGGCACCACCGTTGGCGCGGAGCCGTTCGGTGATGAGCGCGGCGAGCCGGTCGAGGCCCTGCTCGATGCGTTCGGGGGTGAGGGTGCTGATGGACAGGCGGAGCTGGCGGCACTGCGCGGACGCGCCGTAGAAGTGGTGCATCGGGGTGAACAGCACCCCGAAGCGGCGGGCCGCGTGCTGCAGGAAGGCGTCGGTGACGACGAACGGCACGCTGACGACGACGAAGAAGCCGCCGGTCGGCTCGTTCCAGGTGACGCCGGGGCAGTCGGCGAAGCGCCGGGCCAGTCCGGCCAGCACCTGGCTGAGGTTGCGCCGGTAGACGTCCGTCTCCCGGCGGTTGGCCTCGACCATGCTGCAGCCGTGCCGGAGCAGTTTGCCGCCGATGACCGCCTGGGCGATCGGCGAGGTGTTGACGGTGAGCATGCTCTTGATCTTCGACAGTTCGTCGGCCAGGAGCCGGTCGCCGCCGTCGCCGGTCACCCGCTGGTCGGCGACCACGAACCCGACCCGCGCCCCCGGGACCCCGGTCTTGGCGAACGACCCCAGGTAGACGACCCGGCGGCCGCGGTCCAGGGACTTCAGCGTCGGCGGACGTTCGGCGGACGTGTGGAAGACGCCGTACGCGTTGTCCTCCAGCAGGAGGAGGTTCTCGCTCTCGGCGATCTCCAGCAACCGGTGCCGGTCGGCCACGTCCATGCTGGCGCCCACCGGGTTGGAGAAGTCGGGCGTCACGTAGCAGGCGCGCACCCGCCGGCCCGCGGCCCGCGCGCGGCGCAGTTGGGTGAGCAGGTCGTCCAGATCGATGCCGTGCTCCCCGGTGTGCACCGGCAGCACGGGCAGGTCGGCGAGGAGCGCGGCGCCGGTGAGGCCGACGTAGGCGGGCCGGGGCGCGAGCACGGCGTCCCGGCTGCCGGCCCGCAGCGCGCGCAGGACGAGGAACATCGCCTCCTGGCAGCCGACCGTGACGACCACGGACCCGTCCACGGCCTCGATGCCCTCGTCCACGGCCAGGCCCCGCGCGATCAGCCCGGCGATGATCCCTTTCGTCTCGCCGTACTGGTACAGGGTCCGGGCGATTTCCGTTTCCGTCATCCGGCGCTCGGACCGCAGATGATCGCAGAAGGTCTGCAGGTATTCATGCACCTGAGCTGCGTCGTAAAAGCCTTCGTACGGCCGCCCCGCCGCGAAAGAGATCGCTTCCGGATACTCGTCGGCGATCTGATTCAGAAGATTCATGGACTCCATCGAGGCGTCGGCCAGCGAAGCGTGCAGCGTCGCGGCATTCAACTCGGCGACAATTTCCGGTTGCGTGATTTCCATGGCTGCCTTCTGTCAGTCAGGAAGGGGTACGGCGCGCGCGTCCGCGGCCCGTGCCGGGCCCTCAGCATCCCCCAGGGCCGGATCGACGGCAATGGTTCTCCGGCGCGCGTACGAGGTCAAGGTGATACCGCGCCGCCGGCCGGTCCTGCCGTATTTCTTGACAGGTGCGACAGGGGTGGGGCCGGTGTAATGTCGGGCAGCACCGAATTGGTTCGCCTTCCGCTGTCCGGCGGCAGTGGCGAACCCGCGAAGAGGTCCATGGATTCGGCCGGGCGGGCAGTCGTCGGCGCGGTCGTGCGGCAGGTAATCCGTCCGCTCCGGTAGGCGAGCCGGCTCGACGAGCCGCGTCCAGATCATTCCTTCAAACGGGGACTCTCATGACAGTTTCGAAAACCACAGCGGCCACGGCTGCTGCCGGCCCGGTCAGCGATCTCGCGATCGACTACGTCGAGATGTACGTGGAAGACCTGGACGCGGCGGCGTTCGCCTGGGTCGACCGGTACGCGTTCACCGTCGTCGGTACCGGCGGCTCCAGTGAGCACCGCAGCATCGCCCTGCGGCACGGCACGATCACCCTGGTGCTCACCATGGCGACCTCCGACCGGCACCCGGCGTCGGTGTACGTCCTGGCGCACGGCGAGGGCGTCGCGGACATCGCGCTGCGCACCGCCGACGTCGAAGGCGCGTACGCCCACGCGGTGGCCAACGGCGCCCAGCCGCTGCGCGAGCCCGCCCGGCACGGGCCCGACGGCAGCGTCACGGCCACCGTCAGCGGCTTCGGCGACGTGGTGCACACGCTGGTGCAGCGCGCCCCGGAGGAGGGTCCCGGGCTGCCGGTCGGCTTCGTGCCGACGCTCAAGTCCCGGCAGCCGGTGCCCAGCGAGGTGGGGCTGCTCGAACTGGACCACGTCGCGGTGTGCCTGAACCACGGCGACCTCGACGCGACCGTCGACTACTACCAGCGGGCGCTCGGCTTCCGGGAGATCTTCGAGGAGCACATCGTGGTGGGCGCGCAGGCGATGGACTCCAAGGTCGTCCAGAGCCCCACCGGCCGGGTCACCCTGACCCTCATCGAGCCGGACACCACCGCCGACCCGGGGCAGATCGACGACTTCCTGAAGAGCCACCACGGGGCGGGCGTCCAGCATCTCGCGTTCTCCTGTGACGACGCCGTGCACGCGGTGCGCACCCTCGGCGGCCGCGGCGTGGAGTTCCTCAGCTCCCCCGCCGCCTACTACGACCTGCTGGGCCGGCGGATCGCGCTCAGCGACCACAGCCTGGACGACCTGCGGTCGACCGGTCTGCTGGCGGACCAGGACCACGGCGGGCAGTTGTTCCAGATCTTCACCGCCTCCACCCACCCGCGCCGGACGATCTTCTACGAGATCATCGAGCGGCAGGGTGCGGAGACGTTCGGCAGCTCCAACATCAAGGCGCTGTACGAGGCCGTGGAGCTGGAGAAGAAGGGCCAGCGTGTCCTGTGAGGACCCGGCGCCCGGCGGCGCGGCGGCGGACACGCTCATGACCCTTGCGGACGTCGAGCGTGCCGCCGCCGCGGTGCTGCCCGCCGGGGTACGGGACTTCGTCGCGGGCGGCAGCGGAGGCGAGCGGACGCTCGCCGCCAACCGGGAGGCGTTCGACCGGGTCTTCGTCCGGCCACGGGTGCTGCGGGACGTGTCGCGGTGCGCGGCCGGCGCCGATCTGCTGGGCCGTCCGGCGCGGATGCCGGTGGCGGTGGCCCCGGTCGCGTACCAGGCGCTGGTGCATCCGGACGGCGAACTGGCGGCGGCGCGGGCGGCGCGGGCCGCGGGGGTGCCGTTCACGGTGAGCACGCTGAGCACCGTGCCGGTGGAGGAGATCACCGCGCTCGGCGGCCGGGTCTGGTTCCAGTTGTACTGGCTGCGCGAGCCGGGCCGGGCCCTGGAGCTGGCGCGGCGTGCGGAGGACGCCGGCTGCGAGGCGCTGATGCTGACCGTGGACGTGCCCTGGATGGGGCGGCGGCTGCGCGACGTACGCAACGAGTTCGCGCTGCCGGAGCGGGTGCGGGCGGCCCATCTGGACGGTGGCGGCCCCTCGGCCGCGCACCGGCGCGCCGCCGGCGCCTCGGCGGTGGCCGTGCACACCGGCCAGGAGTTCTCGTCGGCGCTGACCTGGTCGCAGGTGGCGGAGCTGCGGGCGATGACCCGGCTTCCGCTGCTGCTCAAGGGGGTGCTGGCGGCCGAGGACGCGGTACGTGCCGCGGAGTTCGGGGTGGATGCCGTCGTGGTGTCCAACCATGGAGGTCGACAGTTGGACGGCGCCCTGCCGAGCGTCGAGGCGCTGCCGGAGATCGCGGAGGCGGTCGGCGGGAGCTGCCAGGTGCTGCTGGACAGCGGCGTCCGCTCGGGTACGGACGTGCTCAGGGCGCTGGCGCTGGGCGCGTCCGGGGTGCTGGTCGGGCGCCCGCCGGTGTGGGGCCTGGCCGCGGCCGGGGAGGCGGGCGTGCGCCGGGTGCTGGACCTGCTGGCCGCCGAACTGTCCGACGCGCTGGGGCTGGCGGGCTGCGCCACGGTCGCGGACGCGCGGCGGCTGCGGACGGTGCGGCTCGGGGCGCCGGCTCGGGCCGCCGGGCCGGCCGGGTCCGCCGGAGCAGCCGTGCCGGGCCGGCCGGACGGTTCCGGAGCGCGGGCCGACGCCGGTCGGTCGGAAACCGGCGGGCCTTAAGCCGACCGGAGACCGGCGGGCCGTAACCCCGGCGTGCCGGTGTCCCGCACGACAAGGCAAGACGAAGCTCCTGGTGGCCGTTCCCCGGCCACCAGGAGCTTCGTCGTGGTGTTCCCGGTGGCCCGGCGCGCCGCCGGGCCCGCCGGCGCTACGAGGCGTCGGTCTCCATCTCGTGCACCGCGATGGCGCCGGCCGGGCAGCGCAGGGCCGCCGTCCGTACCTTCGCCTCCAGTTCAGCGGGCGGCGCCGGGTCGGTGAGCCGCACCGTGCCGTCCTCCTCCGACTGGTCGAAGACCGCGGGCACCAGCAGCTTGCACATGCCGGAAGCGGCGCAGATCTCCGGGTCCACCCGTACCTCGACCATCGTGCTCTCCTCATCTGCGGGGTGTCCGGGCGCCGCGCGCCCTGGTGGTTCCCGGCCGTCACCAGGCGACCGGGAGGCGCTCCAGGCCGTAGGCGATAGAGTTCGTCTTGTGCGGCACGTCGGCGGCGGGCACGGCCAGCCGCAGGTCGGGGAAGCGCCGCCACAGCGCCAGGTAGGCGGTGCGCAGTTCCATCCTGCCGAGTGCGGCGCCGATGCAGTGGTGGATGCCGTGCCCGAAGGCGATGTGCGGCAGCGGGTCGCGCTCGACGTCGAACCGGTCGACATCGGGACCGAGCGCCGGGTCGCGGTTGGCCATCGGGATCGAGCAGACGATCTCCTCCCCCGCCTTGACCAGTTGTCCGGCCACGACCACGTCCTCGACCGCGGTACGCGGGGTCGGCGCGTGGGCGACGGACAGGAAGCGCAGCAGTTCGTCGACCACGCGGTCCACGTTCTTCTCGGGGTCCGCCAGCAGGATGGCGAGCTGGTCCGGGTGTTCCAGGAGGGCCAGCACGCCGAGGCTGATCATGCCGGTGACGTTGTCGAGCCCGGCGAGCACCATCAGGCCGCAGATGCCGAGCAGTTCCTCGTCGTCGAAGTTGTCGCCGTGGTCGCGGATGAGCTGGCCGATGAACCCCTCGTCGGGGTCCTTGCGCTGCCGTTTGACCAGCGCGCGCAGGTAGCCGGAGGTGTACGCCTGGGCGGCGGCCCGGTCCTTGCGGCTGCGGTCCTGCTCGAGCTGCCACTGGTGCTTGACCAGGAACTCGCGCCGGTCGTCGCGGGGCACGCCGAGCAGTTCGCACAGGACGGCGCCGGAGATCGGGCTCGCGTAGAGGTCCACGAGGTCGGCGGGCTGCCCGTTGCGCTCCATGGCGTCCAGGCAGCGTTCCGCGATCTGTTCCGTCACCGGCTTGAGCCGCTGGATGCGGCGCACCGTGAACTCCGGTGTGAGCATCTTGCGGAGCCGGGTGTGCTCGGGCTGGTCGTAGTCCATGAGGTGGCCGGACATCTCCTGCGGGCGGTGCTTGCTGCCGCCGCGTACGGCCTGGGCGCGGAACCGGCGCTGGTTGCTGAAGCGGACGTGGTCGCCCATCACCTGGCGGACCGCTTCGTAGCCCAGGGCCATCCAGATGGGCTCGGGCGCGGCCCCGGGCGCCGGGGCCACCTCCTCCTTGACGAGGGCGCCCTGGGCGCGCTGCTGGCGGATGTCGTCGGACGGGCCGAAACCGGCCCTGCGGGCATGGTCGAACTGGTGCTGGGTCTCCTCCGGCATTGCGCCTCCTACCATTCGACGGGCAAGGATTCCAGGGCGTACTGACGTGACCGGGCGGGCCGGAAGCGGACCTTCTCCGGCGGTACCGCAAGCCGCAGGCCGGGGAAGCGGCGCAGCAGTGCCGGGAAGGCGATGCGCAGTTCCATCCTGGCCAGCGGGGCACCGAGGCAGTGATGGATGCCGTGCCCGAAGGCCATGTGCGGGGTCGGCTCGCGGGTGATGTCGAAGCGGTCCTCGGGTTCGCCCGCGGCCGGTACGCGGTTGGCGGCCAGCAGGGAACAGGCCACGCTCTCCCCGGCCTTGATCTGCTGGCCGCCGATGGTGACGTCTTCCAGCGCGGTGCGGGGCGAGGCGGTGTGGATGACCGTGAGGTAGCGGACCATCTCCTCCACGGCGCGGTCGGTCAGCTCGGGGTTGTCGCGCCAGAGCGCGAGCTGGTCCGGGTGCTCCAGCAGCAGCAGGGTGCCCAGGCCGATGATGCTGGCGACCTGTTCGAAGCCGGCCGCCATCACCGTCGCGCCGATGCCGGCCAGCTCCGCGTCGGAGATCGCCGAGCCCTGTTCGCGGACCAGGTTCCCGATCATGTCCTCGCCGGGGTTGCGGCGCCGCCGCTCGGCGAGCTGTCCCATGTACGCCCAGTACGCCTTGCCGGCCGCCAACTGCTGTTCCTGGGTACGGCCGACGTCGCGGGTGATGTCGAGGTAGCGGGCCAGTTCCGTCTGGTCGTCCCGGGGCACGCCGAGCAGCTCGCAGCTCACGAGCCCCGGGATCGGCCAGGCGAAGTACCGTACGAGGTCCGCGGGGCGCCCGATGCGCTCCATGGTGTCGAGGCAGTCCTCGACCACCTCCTCGACGCGCGGCTCCAGCCGGCGCATCCGCCGCACCGTGTACTCCGCCGTGAGGAGTTTGCGCAGCCGGGTGTGGTCGGGCGGGTCGTACTGGAGGAGGTTGCCCGCCTGCACCAGGTTCTGCGCGTCCTCCTCGCTGTCGGCGGGCGGCCGGGTGCTGAACCGTTCGGTGTCGGAGAGCACCGCCCGTACCTCGGCGTGCCCGGTGGCCACCCAGCCGAGCTGGCGGGACGGGCCGATGGTCACGTCGGTCTCGACCAGGGGTGTCTCCCTGGCCATCGCGACGAGTTCGGGCACCGGGTCGAAGCGGTCCCGCCGGTAGTGGGCGGGAATCTCGGGTGTCTCGGGCATCCGCGGATCCTTTCCTGCGTCGGGGTCAGCCGCTGCTGGCGGGGAGCCAGAACATGCCGTCGGGGACGAGACGAGTCCGCCGGGGACGAGGGGGGCCTCCGGTTCGGCGTCGGCGCCCAGCAGGGCCCGCATCTGCACCTGCGAGCCCTCGCGGGTGACCTGGCTGACCACGGAGGACTTGAACAGCGGCAGCATGCTGCCGTCCTCGCTGTGCGCCAACTGGTCCACGGCGCCCGCGAACTCCGCCGAGTCGGCCCGCAGCCGTTCCACCATCGCGTCGGCCTCGGACAGTGCCGCCTCCCCGGACGAGACGCCGCCGACCAGGTCGACGAACGCCTCCATCTCGGTGCGGTCGTGGTGGGTGACCTTCTTCGCCTGCCAGAAGTAGGACTGCTCGCTGTGGTGCATCTCGTAGAACGAGAGCAGGAACTCGTAGAAGACGCTGTACTCGCGCCGGTAGCGCGCCTCGAACTCGCGGACCGCCACCGTATCGTCGACCAGCCCGGCCAACGCGCTGTTGATGCTGCGGGCGGCCAGCAGGCCGCTGTAGGTCGCCAGGTGGACACCGGAGGAGAACACCGGGTCGACGAAGCACGCCGCGTCGCCCACCAGGAGCATGCCGGGGCGGGCGAACGTCGTCTGGTGGTACGAGTAGTCCTTGCGGACGCGCAGTTGGCCGTACTGGCCGTCGGTGACCCGGGTGGCGCCGGACAGGTACTCCGATATCAGGGGGCACTCGGCTATCAGGGCCGTGAGCGCGCGCTCGCGGTCGCCCTGGATCTTGTCCGCCATGTCGCGCCGTACCACCGCGCCCACGCTGGTCAGGGTGGGGCTGAGCGGGATGTACCAGAACCAGCCGCTGTCGAAGGCGACCGAGAGGATGTTGCCGGAGTTCGGCTCGGGCAGCCGCTTGCCGCCCTCGAAGTAGCCGAACAGGGCGAGGCTGCGGAAGAACTCCGAGTACTTCCGTTCGCCGCCCACCCGCTGGAAGAGCCGGCTCTTGTTGCCCGAGGCGTCCACCACGTACGTCCCGTACGCCTCGCGCCGCGCCCCGTCGGCGTCGGTGTAGCGCACGCCCCGGACCCGCTCGGCGTCCTCGATCACGTCCGCGACGGCGCAGCCCTCGCGGACCACCGCGCCGGACCGCCCGGCGTGCCGCAGCAGGATCTCGTCGAACTTCGAGCGCTCCACCTGGTACGCGTACGAGGTCGGCCCGGCCATGCGCTCCGAGACGGAGAAGGAGAACGTCCACGGCTCGGGCGTCGCCCCCCAGCGGAAGGTGCCGCCCCGCTTGCGGGTGAAGCCCGCCGCCGCCAGGTCGTCCGCGACCCCGGTCAGCCGGCACACCCCGTGCACCGTCGACGGCAGCAGCGACTCGCCGATCTGGTAGCGGGGGAAGAACTCCTTCTCCAGCACCAGTACCCGGTGTCCCTGCCGCGCCACCAGCGCGGCCAGCGTCGAACCGGCCGGCCCGCCGCCGACGACCACCACGTCGAACGTCTCCGAGCGAGCGGAGTTCCCTGCGTTCGCTGAATTCGCCACGGCCCTCTCCCCCATTCTCGGGCGGAATGTTTCTGTGCGTTTGCGCGCAGAATCCTGTCCGCCTGCTATTCGATTGTTAATTTTCTCTGAGAAGTCGTCAAGGAAGGCGATTTGACACCGGGTTGCGGTGCGCGCCGGCCGGGGCGGGCGGCGCCGCCACGTCCGCGGACCCGGCGGCGATCACGTACCCGCCGGACCGCGC
Source organism: Streptomyces chrestomyceticus JCM 4735 (assembly GCF_003865135.1). Lineage (NCBI taxonomy): Bacteria > Bacillati > Actinomycetota > Actinomycetes > Kitasatosporales > Streptomycetaceae > Streptomyces > Streptomyces chrestomyceticus. The sequence continues at coordinate 1,576,268 of NZ_BHZC01000001.1, forward strand.
CCACGCCCCACCGCGACCGGGCCCGGCGGTGCGGTGCCGGACGCGGCCGCCCCGGTTCCCGTCCGTACGCGGGAACGTCCCCGCGGGGGCGGCCCGTGTCCGGACCGCCCCCTCCATGGCCGTGCCGTGTGCGCGGTTACGCGTTGCCGCTCCGGCTCATTTCCGCGATGAGACTCTTCGGACGCATGTCCGTCCAGTTCTCGTCGATGTAGTCGAGGCATTCCTGCCGGCCGGCTTCTCCGTGCACCGAGGTCCAGCCTTCCGGAATTTCCGCGAAAGCGGGCCAGAGCGAGTGCTGGCCCTCGTCGTTGACGAGCACCAGGAAGGTGCCGTTCTCGTTGTCGAACGGATTGGTCATGACGGGTTCCTTTCCCCTGTCGGCCGCACGGCCTGGAGTTTTTCCGCTACGACGCGCCCGATCTGTGCCAAGGGCGCGGGCTGGAGCATGTCGTTGTGGTCGACGGCGATGTCATGGGTGTCGATGTCGCCCGCGACGAAGGTCCGCCAACTGGCGACGGCGTCCCACGCCTGGGAGTTCTCGGGCCGGTTGACGGTGGCGACGAAGACCACGAGGTCGCCGCCGAACCGCTTCGGGGTGTAGCCGTACGACAGCCGGCCCGAGTTGACGGTCACTTCCCTGATGGCGGTCAGGAGCTGTTCGTCCAGGCCCAGTCCGGCGACGCCGGCACCGTCGCCGCCGGCCTCCCCGCCGCCGTCCGGCGGCCCCTGCGCGCCCAGTTCGCGGCGCATCGTGACGTCCTCGCCCTCGCGGGCGGCGGGCGTCTCGCCGAAGAACTCGCCGGTGTCCCCGCCGAGATAGGTGTCGAGCAGGGCGAGCAGGGCCACCTTCTCGCCCTGGGCCTCCAGGGCGGTGGCGACCGCGTAGGCCACGGTACCGCCGAAGGACCAGCCGAGGAGGTGGTACGGGCCGCTGGGCTGGACGGTGCGGATCTGGTCGACGTAGTCGGCGGCCATCTCCTCCATGGTCAGCGGCAGCGGCTCGGGCCCGGCCAGGCCGCGGGCCTGGAGCCCGTAGACCGGCCGGTCGGCGGGCAGGTGCGGCAGCAGGCCCCGGTAGCCCCAGCTCAGCCCGAGGCTGGGGTGGAGGCAGAACAGCGGCGGTTGGCTGCCCTGGGTCCGCAGCGGCAGCAGGACGCCGAGGTCGCCGCGGCTGGTGCCGCGGGCCGCGCCGGTACGAGCCGGGCGCGCGCTGCTCGCGTCCGCCACGGTGAGCAGGCCGGCCGTGCTGCGCCGCGCCCGGTCGCCGGTGTGCAGCATCCGCTCGCCGGGCGGTCCGAAGGGGTCCGCGACGAACCGTTCACCGGTCAACGCGGAGCCGCCCGCGTATCCGCGTGCCGTCGCCGCGCCCGCGACGTACAGGTCGCCGGTGACGCCGGGCGGGACCGGCCGCAGCAGGTCGTCGAGGACGTAGGCGCGGGTGTTGGGCACCGGTCGGCCCGTGGGCAGCGACGACGGCACGGACTCGTGCGGGGCCGCCCGGTGTTCGAGCCAGGGGCCAGCCGTCCCGGCGGCGGCGTGGCCGGTGACCACGGTGACGTCCGGGTGCATCGCCCGCCACTTCAGCAGGCCGTCGTCGGCCTCCGGCGTGCCCGCCGACACCACGAGGACTTCCGTGGGCCGCTGCCCGTCCGGCAGTTCGGTGAGCGTCGGCAGCAAGTCCCGGGTGGTCACCAGCAGCCGTGCGGTGCCGGTCCCGTCGGGTGTGCGGACGTCCTCCGGCGCGCCGAGCCGGACGCTGCCGCCGCCGCACAGGGCCGCGAGCAGCGGGATGACGAGCGCCGCGACGGGGGCCCGGGTGTCGAGCAGGGCCGTGCCGCCGGCCGCCGGGGTGGCCTGGGTGCGGTACGCCGTCTGGCCGGCCAGTGTGCGGTGGTCGACGACGGCCGCGGGGCCGTCCGGTGCCGTGCCGTCGAGGACCAGCGCGGGCTGGGCGGGCAGCGGCGGCCGGAATTCCGGTTCCGCCGTGCCGGATGCGGCGGTCAGCGGGTCGTCCAGGACGACGGTCGGCACCGGGCCGTCCGCCGACAGCCGCGCGGCCGTGGCCGCAGTGCAGACCAGGGCGGCGGGCCGGCTCGTGCTCAGGACGGTCTCGATGTCCCCGACCGGCCGGTGGGAGTCCACCGGGCGGCAGACGGCGCCGGACTTCAGGACGCCGGTGAGCGCGACCAGGAAGGCGGTGGTGACCGGTTCCGCCACCGCCACGACGTCCCCGGCGCCGATGCCCCGCTTCCTCAGCCGGCGGGCCAGCGCACCGCTCGCGGTGTCCAGCGCGCCGTAGGTGAGCACGCCGTCCGGGTCGGTGGCGGCCACCGCGTCCGGGGTGCGGGCCGCCTGCGCGGCCAGTTGCTCGACGACGGTACGGTCCGGGATCTCGGCGGCGGTGCCGTGGAAGTCCGCCACCAGGCGGCGGAACTCCTCCTCGTCCAGCAGGACGTCCACCCGGCTCAGGGACAGTTCGGGATCGGCCGCGAGCTGTTCCAGTACGCGCACCAGCCGGTCGGCGAACGCCTGCGCGGTGTCGTGGTCGAACAGGTCGGTGGCGTACGTGAGGTGGCCGTCCATGCCGTCCGGGGAACCGTCGGCGCGCTGCCGCTCGGTCAGGCCGACCGACAGGTCCAGCTCGCCGGTCGCGCCGCCCACGTCGAGGCGGCCGGTGCGCAGGCCGGGCAGCTCCCACGGGTCCCACACCTCGGTCCTGCCCTCGTGGACGTCCAGGCCGACCTGGAAGACGGGGTGCCGGTCCACGGAGGGCGGCAGCGGCAGCGCGTCCACCACCCGCTCGAAGGGCACGTCCTGGTGGTTGACGGCCTCGCGGTGGGTCTGCTGGACCCTGCGCAGCAGTTCGAGGAAGCCGGGGTCGCCGGAGGTGTCCGTCCGCAGGGCCAGCGGGCCGTCGAACGGGCCCACCAGCCCCTCCAGGCCGTCCTCGTCCCGGCGTGCCCGGGTGGTGCCGAGGACGATGTCGGTGCCCGCGCCGAGCCGGGTGAGCAGCAGGGCCAGCGCGGCCTGGACGACCATGAAGCCGGTGGCCTCGCGGGGTTCGGCCGCCGCCATCAGCCGGGCGTGGGCCGCCGCGTCCAGGCGCAGCGGTACGCGCTCGACGCGCCGCGACGGCAGCGCGGGGCGCGGCCGGTCGGTGGGCAGTTCCAGTTCGCCGGCCAGTCCCGCCAGGGCGTCCTGCCAGTACGCGAGCTGGTCGCTGACCAGGCTCTCCGGCTCGTCGGCGCCGCGCAGCAGCTCCTGCTCCCACACGGCGTAGTCGGCGAACTGGAGGGGCAGCGGGGCCCGTTCGGGTGCCCGGCCTTCGCAGCGTGCGCCGTACGCGGCCGACAGGTCGCGGAAGAGCGGGTCGAGGGACTGGTCGTCCGCGGCGATCCGGTGGACGGTGACCAGCAGGACGTGGTCGGTGTCCGACAGCGTGAAGAGCTGCGGCGCCCAGGGTGCTTCCCGGGTCAGGTCGAAGGTGCGGGCGGCGCGGGCGGCCAGCAGCTCCGGCAGTTCCTCCTCGGTCGCCTCGGTCACCGTCAGCCGCGGGCGGGCGGCCTCGTCGGTGGCGGGCACGATGTGCTGGCGCAGCTCGTTGCGGGCGCCGGAGAAGGTGGTCCGCAGGATCTCGTGCCGGGCCGCCACGTCGCCGAGCGCGGCTTCCAGTGCCGCGCGGTCCAGCTCGCCCGACAGGCGCAGCGCGGCCGAGAACTGGTGGGCCGGGCCGCTGTCGTGCAGCCGGGTCAGCAGCCAGGTACGGAGCTGGGCGACGGTGGCGGGCGCCTCGCCGTCGTGGCCGGCCGGGTTCAGGACCGGGCGGGCCTTCGTGGCCAGGGTGCGGGCCACGCCCGCCGCGGTGGGCGCGCTGAAGAACTGCCGCAGGTTCAGCGCGGCGTCGAACTCCTCGCGGATCCGTCCGATCAGGCGCATCGCCAGGCCGGACTCGCCGCCCAGCTCGAAGAAGTCGTCGTCGGCGCCGACCTGTTCGAGTTTGAGGACGTCGGCGAAGAGGCCGCAGAGGATCTCCTCGGTCTCGTTCTGCGGCGCCCTTTGGGAGACCCGTTCGGCGAAGTCGGGGGCGGGCAGGGCCTTGTGGTCGACCTTGCCGTTGGCGGTGACGGGCAGTGAGCCCATCACGATCACCGCGGCCGGGACCATGTAGCCGGGCAGGACCTTGGCGGCGTGGTCGCGGACATCGTCGGAGTCGACCTCCTGGCCGTCCGGGACGACGTAACCGACCAGCAGCCGCTCGCCGGGCCGGTCCTCGCGGGCCGCGACCACGGCCTGGCCGACCGCCGGGTGCGCGGTCAGGGCCGCCTCGACCTCGCCGAGCTCCACCCGGAAGCCGCGGATCTTGACCTGTTCGTCGGCGCGGCCGACGAACAGCAGCTCGCCCGCCTCCGTCCAGCGCACCAGGTCCCCGGTCCGGTACATCCTCTCGCCAGAGGCGAACGGGCAGGCCACGAAGCGTTCCGCGGTCAGTCCCGCGCGGCCGAGGTAGCCGTGCGCCAGGCCGGTGCCGGCCACGTACAGTTCGCCCGCCGTGCCCGCGGGCACCGGTTGCAGGAACGCGTCCAGGACGTAGACCTGCCGGTTGCCCAGCGGGCGGCCGATCGGCAGCACGGCGGCCGGTTCGTCGTCCGGCCGGGTCAGGTGCCAGGTGGCGCACAGGGTGGTCTCGGTCGGCCCGTACAGATGGCGTACGGCGGTGCCGGGGCAGGCCGCGCGTACCCGGTCGACGGCCGCGGCGGGCACCACGTCACCGCCGGTCAGCACCTCGCGCAGGCCGTGCAGGCACTCCGGTGACTCCTCCGCCACGACACGGAACGTGCCGGCCGTCAGGTGCACCGCGCTCACTCCGGCGGCGATCGCGGCGCGGATGTCCTGGGCGTCCACCGCGCCCGGCGCGGCGACGACCACGCGGCCGCCGGAGGCCAGCGGCACCCAGATCTCGAACAGCGAGGCGTCGAAGGCGTGCGGCGCGTGCATGAGCACCGCGTCCCGCGGTCCCACCGACCAGCCGAGGTCGCCGACCAGGCCGGCCACGCTGCCGTGCGGTACGGCCACGCCCTTGGGCACACCGGTCGAGCCCGAGGTGTACATGACGTACGCGAGGTCCTCCGCTCCCACGCGTACCGGCACCAAGGCGTCGGCCGGGCTCACCGCGATGGCGGCCCGGGTCGGGTCGTCGTCCAGCACCACCAGTTCGGCGGCGGCGTCGACGGGCACCGCGTCGCGGGTGGCGCGCGTGCACACGACCGCCGACGGGCCGGAGTCGGCCAGCAGGAACGCGACGCGTTCCGCCGGGTACCCGGGGTCCACCGGGACGTACCCGGCGCCCGTCTTCCACACCGCGAGCAGCGTCACGAGCAGGTCGGCGGAGCGTTCCATCAGCACCGCGACCCGGTCGCCGCGCGCCACGCCGCGGTCCGCGAGGTACGCCGCGAGCCGGTCCGACTCCCGGGCCAGTTCGGCGTAGGACAGGGAGCGGCGCGGGTCGCTCACCGCGACGGCGCCCGGCACCTGCGCGGCCTGCCCGGCGATCAGTTCCGGCACCGAGGTGCCGGGGGCCCTGGCGGCGGTGGCGTTCCAGCCCGCCAGCACCAGGTCGCGCTCCTGGTCCTCCAGGACGCCGACGCGGCCCACCGGCATCGTGGGGTCGGCGGCCAGTTGGGTGAGCACCCGCACCACCCGCTGTCCGATCAGCCGGGTCGCCTCCTCGCCGAACAGGTCGGGGCGGGAGGACAGCCGCAGGCTGATGCGGTCGCCGGGGAACACGCCGAGGGTGATCGGGTAGTGCGCCGCGTTGCGGGACAGCCCGGCCGGTTCCAGGGTCAGGGCCTGCGGGTCGTCCGGTCCGGCGGGCGGGCGCGGGAAACTCTCGTAGACCACGAGGGTGTCGAAGGACGCTCCGGGCCCGGCGAGCTGCTGCACCTCGGACAGGCCCAGGTGCTGGTGCGGGAGGAGCGCCGACTGGCGTTCCTGGAGCGCGCTGAGCATGTCGATCGCGGGCTGTCCGCCGTCGAGCCGTACCCGTACGGGCAGGGTGTTGATGAACAGGCCGACCATCGACTCGACGTGCGGCAGGTCGTGCGGGCGGCCCGCGACGGTGGCGCCGAAGACCACGTCGGTACGGCCCGCCAGCCGGGCCAGCACCAGGGCCCAGGCGCCCTGGAACAGGGTGTTGAGGGTCAGTCCGTAGCGGCGGGCCAGGTCGGTCAGCTCCCTGGAGGGGCCCTCGGGGATGTCGATCAGGACGTCCTCGGGCACCACACTGGCGCGGGTCCGGTCCGCCGGGACCACCAGGGTGGGCTCGTCGGCACCGGCCAGTTCGGCGCGCCACGCCTCGCGGGCGGCGTCCTTGTCCTGCCGGTTGAGCCAGGCCAGGTAGTCGCGGTAGGAGGCGGTCGGCGGGAGGGCGGTGCCGTCGCCGCCCGCCGCGTACGCCGCGGACAGCTCCGTCAGGACGATCGGCATCGACCAGCCGTCCATCAGGATGTGGTGGCTGGTGACGACCATGCGGTGCCGGTCCGGGCCGAGGCGGATCAGCAGGATCCGCAGCAGGGGCGCGGTGGCCAGGTCGAAGCGGCGGGCGCGTTCGGCGTCGGCCAGCCGCCCGGCCTCGGCCTCGGCGTCGTCCGGGGCGAGGCCGGACAGGTCGGCCTCCTGCCAGGGCAGTTCCACCTCGCGGGCGATGACCTGCACCATGCGGGCCCCGCTGACCCGGCGGAAGCAGGCGCGCAGGGCCGCGTGCCGGGCGACCAGGGTCTCCCATGCCGCGCGCAGCCGGCCCGCTTCCAAGGGTCCGTCGACGGCGTGTGCGGACTGCACCGTGTAGACGTCCGGCCCCTCCTCGTCAAAGGTGGCGTGGAAGAGCAGCCCCTCCTGCAGTGGTGACAGCGGCCACACGTCCTCGACCATGGATCGGGTCATCGCTTTCTCCTCACAACGCCTCGTTGTCGGTCGCTAGCGCTTGTCGTCGGTGAATCCGGCTTCCAGCTCGTCGATCTGCCGCTGGGCGAGATCGAGGAGGCCGAAGTCGGAGGGGGTGTGACCGCCCGCCGCGGGATCGGTGGTGTGCGCGGCCAGGGCGGCCAGCAGGTCCAGCCAGGCCCGGCCGACGCGCTCGGCCGTCGCGTCCGCGGTGTGCGCGGTCCGGCCGAGCGTGAGGGTCAGTTCCGGTGCGTCCGGGGTGCCCCGGAGGACGGTGCTCGCCTCCAGGTCGTACGGGGCGGCCGGGCCCGGCCGGGTGGTGCCGCCGGCGGCCGCGGGGCCGGCCGGCTGCCAGGGCGTGTCGGCGGGCCCGGTGCGGGTCCGGTCCCGGTGGGTGAAGGAGAGGCGGGGTTCCGGCAGGGCGGCCGGGACCGCGCCGGCCCCGGGGTCGGCACGCAGGTGTTCCTTGACGGCCTTCAACAACGTACCGGCCGCCGGTCCGCCTGCCCAAGCCCCGTCCAAATCCGCGCCGGACAGGTCCAGCAGGACGGGACGGGTGCGGGTGAACCTGCCGACCGTACGCGCCAGTTCCCCGTCGTCCGCGTCCGGAGCCGAGCGCCTGCCGTCCGCCTCGACGGCCACCAGGACGGGTTCGCCGTCCCCCTGGCGGGCGATCGCGCCCGCCAGGGCCGCGAGCAGCACCTCTTCGGGCTCGCAGTGGTAGAGGGGCAGGGTCCGGTGCAGCAGGGTGGCCGCGGTGTCGCGCGGTACGGTCCACGTCCGGTGCTGTACGGGGGCGGCGGCGAGCCGTTCCCCGGTGCGGGTCCCGCTCTCCTCGGCCGGTGGCGCGTCCAGCTCCGCGGCCCACCGCCGGAAGGACGTGCCGACGGGCGCGAGTTCCGGTACGGCGTCGGCCGCCACGGCGGCGCAGGCCGCCGCGAGGTCGGTGAGCAGGACGCGCCAGGACGGCTCGTCCACGACGAGGTGGTGGGCCGCGAGGGCCAGCCGGCCGGTCCGCCCGGTTCCGGCGTCGAGCCATACGGCGCGGAGCGCGGGGCCGGTGGCGGGGTCCAGTTGTTCCGCCGCCTCGCGGCCCGCCCGGTCGGCGACGGCGTCCAGCTCGTCGTCGGGGATGCGGGTGCCGTCGATACGGATGACGGCCGAGTCGGCGTCCACCGTGCCGCGTTCACCGGCCACCAGCACCGGCTGCTCGTCGTCGTCCGGCCGTACCCGGGCCCGCAGCATGTCGTGCGTGTCCAGTACGGCGGCGAGGCCGGCGGTCAGGGTGTGCGTCCGCAGGCCGGCCGGTGCGGTGACGACGATCCACTCGGCGAGGCCCCTGGCAAAGGCGTGCGCGCCGAGTTCCCGTACGGCGGGGGTCGGGGCGATCTCACCGGTGCCGACGTTGCCGGCCGCCCGTGCGCGGTCCGCCGCCCGTTCCGACTCCACGGTCTCGGCGAGGCGTTCGGGGGTCGGCTGCTCGAATACCTGACGTGGCGTCAGGGTCAGTCCGGCGCGGCGGGCCCGGGAGGCAAGCTGCATCGACATGACGGAGTCGCCGCCCACGTGGAAGAAGTTGTCGTCGATGCCCACCCGTTCGAGCCCGAGGACCTCGGCGAACAGGGTGCACAGGGTCTCCTCCACCGGGGTGCGCGGCGCGCGCCCGGAGACCTGCCCGGCGAAGTCCGGCGCGGGCAGCGCCGCGCGGTCGGTCTTGCCGTTCGGGGTGAGCGGCAGCCGGTCCAGCGGCACCAGGGCCGCGGGGACCATGTACTCGGGCAGCCGCTCGGCGACGTGTTCGCGCAGGGCGGCCAGCAGCGCTCCGGTGTCGCGGCCCGCGGCGGGCGCGTTGGTCCACGCCGTCAGCGGGGCCGCCGGGTCCGCCGGGCCCGCGGCGGGGACGTAGGTGTCCACCGGCGCGCTGCCGTCGACCAGTTCGGAGCGGACGAACGCGAGATCCAGGGTCTCCGGCGTGCCGGTGGACCAGGTGGCGCCCACCCAGTAGCCCAGGCTCTCCCCCAGCTCGTGGAACGCCTCGACGTCGGGGGTGTCGGCGCTCGGGCGCTGGTGCCCCGTAGCGACACCGGCTCCCGGCTGTGCGGGGTCCCCGCCCTCCTGGACGGTACGGGCGAGCGCGGCCTCGTGCGCGACCCGGGTGTTGGGCACACCGGTGACGCGCAGCCGGTCCGGGCGTTCGGCGTCCAGGTGGCGCCGCAGCGCGGTGAGGCCGCCGTTGTGCCCGGCCCAGTCCCGTTCGGGCGCGCCGTCGAGGGAGAGCACGGCGGCTCCCCGCTTGTGCAGCGTCACGTCGTAGCGGTAGCGGGTCAGTTCGTTGTGGTGGTGGCCGCGCTTGAGGCGGATGTCCACCCCGACGGCGTCCGGCAGCCGGTCCCGCAGCGCGGTGAAGAACTCCGGGTCGACCAGGAGTTCCTTCTCCAGGACGACGCTGCGCTCCACGGCCCGCCGCAGCGCTGCCGGGTCGCCGTCGTGCTCCGCGCGGCCCGCGTGCACGGCGGTGGCCAGTGCCCGCAGGAGACGGACGTTGCGTACGTCGCCGACGAACAGCGCGCCGCCCGGTGCCAGCAGCCGCAGGGCCCGCTCGACGACCTCCTGGAGGTATCCGGCGTTGGGGAAGTACTGGGCGACCGAGTTGAGCACGATCGTGTCGAAGTACCCGGCGGGCAGGCCGTCGTCCTCGTGCGCGGCCTGGGTGCGCAGTTCGACCCGTCCGGCCAGCTCCTTGTCGGCGGTCACGTGCCGGCGCAGCTCCTCGATCGCCGAGGCGGAGAAGTCGGTGCCCCAGTACGCCTCGCAGTCGGGCGCGAGCTGCGACAGGAGCAGGCCGGTGCCGACGCCGAGCTCCAGCACCCGGCGGGGGCGCAGGGCCCGGATGCGTTCGACGGTGCGGGCCCGCCATTCGCGCATCTGCTCCAGCGGGATGGGCTGCCCGTCGTAACTGCTGTTCCACCCGGCGAAGTTCTCGCCGAGGACGTCGGACTCCGGGTTGGCGTGCAGCGTGTCGTACAGGTCCTGCCACTCGCCGACGTGTTCCTGTTCGAGCCGTGCGTCGCGGTCGCCGGTGGCCGTGTCCGCGACGACGTAGCCGACCAGGCGGCGTTCGCCGGGCCGGTCCTCGCGGGCCACCACGACGGCCTGGGCCACGGCCGGGTGGGTGGCCAGCGCGGCCTCGATCTCCCCCGGCTCGACGCGGTGGCCGCGCACCTTGACCTGGGCGTCGGCGCGGCCGACGAAGACCAGGTCGCCGTCCGGCGTCCAGCGCGCGACGTCGCCGGTGCGGTACATCTGCTCGCCGGGCGCGAACGGGCAGGCCACGAAGCGCTCGCCGGTCAGGCCGGGCCGGTCGAGGTAGCCGCGGGCGAGGTTGACGCCGGTGACGTACAGCTCACCGGCGACGTCCGGCGGGACCGGCTGGAGGAAGGCGTCCAGCACGTACGTACCGGAGTTGGTGATCGGCCGGCCGATCGGCACCACGTCGGCGTCCGGTGTCAGCGGGGCGCTCATCGCCGCGCACACCGTCGTCTCGGTCGGCCCGTACGCGTTGACCATGCGCCGCGTCCCGGCCCAGCGGGCGGGCAGGCCCGGCGGGCACGCCTCGCCCGCCACGGTCAGCGTCTCCAGCGTCGAGGGCAGCTCCTCGGCCACCGCCAGCACGCTCGGCGGGACCGTGGCGTGGGTGATGTCCCAGCGGCGCAGCGCGGCGCCCAGCGCCACGTGGGGCGGCAGCCCCTCCGCGCCGGGGACGACCGAGGCCGCGCCGGACAGCAGGGCCATGCACAGTTCGGAGACCGCGGCGTCGAAGCTCAGCGACGCCATCTGCAGGACCCGGGACTCCGGTGTCACCGCGAACCGTTCGATCTGGGCGCGGGCGAGGTTTCCCACGCCCGTGTGCGGGACGACGACGCCCTTGGGCCGTCCGGTGGAGCCGGACGTGTAGGTGACGTACGCCGCGTGGGCCGGGCGCAGCGGCGCGGTCCGCTCGGCGTCGGTCAGGGGGCCGCCGGGCAGCGCGGCGACCTCGGCCGCCACCGCCGGGTCGTCCAGGACCACGACGTGTCCGGTGTACGCGTCCGGTACGACGTGCCGGGTCCGCGTGGTGCACAGCACCACCGGCGGTCCGGCGTCGGCGAGGACGTACGCCACGCGCTCCGCCGGGTGCGCCGGGTCCACCGGTACGAACGCGCCGCCCGCCGCCGTCACGGCCAGTACGGCGGTCACCATGGCCGCCGACCGCTGCACGGCCACCGCGACCCGCTGCTCCGGCCCGACGCCGAGCCCGGTCAGGTAGCGGGCCAGGCGGCCTGCCTCCTGCGCCAGTTCGCCGTAGGTCAGTGTGCGGTCGTCCGTCACCAGGGCCGTCGCGTCCGGGGACTCGGCGGCCTGCCGGGCGAACAGGTCCGGCAGGGTGGTGGCCGGGACCGGCGCCGCGGTCCGGTTCCACCGCGTCTCGACCAGCTCGCGTTCGTCCTCGCCCAGCAGCCGCACGCGGCCCACGGGCGTCGTCGGGTCCGCGACCACCTGTTCCAGGGCACGGACCAGCGCGGCCTGCATCCGCTCGGCGCGGGCGCGCGGGAAGACGTCCGGGCGGTAGATGAAGTCGCCCTGTGCGCGCTCCCCCGGGGCCACGATCCAGGTGAGGGGGTAGTGGCCCCGGTCCTCGGGGATGCCGGCCGGGCGTACCGCGAGGGAGTCCGGGTCGGCGGGCTGCTCGGGCGGCTGTGGGTAGTTCTCGTAGACCACGAGCGTGTCGAAGGTCGCGCCGGGCCCGGCGAGGTGCTGGATCTCGGGCAGCCCGACGTGCTGGTGGGCCATCAGCGCGGTACGGCGGCGCTGGAGGTCGGTGAGCATGTCGACGACCGGCTGGCCGCCGTCCAGATGCACGCGGACCGGCAGCGTGTTGATGAACAGGCCGATCATCGACTCGACGCCCGGCAGCTCCGGCGGGCGGCCGGCCACGGTGGTTCCGAAGACCACGTCGTCGCGGCCGGTCAGCCGGGCCAGCAGCAGGGCCCACATGCCCTGCAGCACGGTGTTCGTGGTCAGGCCGAGGCCGCGGGTCAGCTCCGTCAGCCGCCGGGTGAGGTCGTCGCTCAGCTCGAAGCGGATGCGTTCCGGTACGGCGGGCGCCCGGACCAGTTCGGCCGGGACCACGCTGGTCGGCTCGTCCACCCCGGCCAGTTCCGCCCGCCACGCGGCGCGCGCGGCCGCCTTGTCCTGGCGGTCCAGCCAGGTCAGGTACTCGCGGTAGGAGGTGGCCGGCGGCAGCGTGCGGTCGTGGCCGCCCGCCGCGTACACCGCGGCCATCTCGTTGATGAGCACCGGCAGCGACCAGCCGTCCTTGACGATGTGGTGGCTGGTCAGCACCAGCATGTGCCGCCGCTCGCCGAGCCGGACCAGCAGCAGCCGCAGCAGCGGCGCGACCGTCAGGTCCAGCCGGTGCTCGCGGTCGCCGTCGGCCAGTTCCTGGAGGGCGGCCGGTACGGCGTCGGCGGGCACGTCCGACAGGTCGGCCTCGCGCCACGGCAGCGGCACGTCCCGGGCGATGACCTGCACGGTCTCGCCCGACGCGCGCGGGTGGAAGCTGGCCCGCAGGGACGGGTGGCGGACCAGCAGCGTCTCCCACGTGGCCCGCAGCCGGGCGACGTCGAGCGGGCCGGCCAGCTCCATCATCCGCTGGCCCTCGTAGATGTCGGGGCCGTCCTCGTCGAACGCGGCGTGGAACAGCAGTCCTTCCTGGAGGGGCGACAGCGGCCAGATGTCGGCCAGGGACGGCACGGCGGCCTCCAGCTCCTCCACGGTCTCCTGGGTCAGCTCCAGGAGGGAGAAGTCGGAGGGGGTGTGCCCGCCCGCGCCGGGCCCGTCGGTGTGCGCGGCCAGACCGCCGAGCGCCGTGAGCCAGTCCTGGCCGAGCCGCCGTACGGCGTCATCGTCCAGGAGTCCGCCGGGCCAGCTCAGGGTCAGGGTCAGGGCGGGCCCGTCAGGGCCGTCCTGGACCACCGCGCCCGCCTCCAGGGCGTGCCGGGCGGGCATGGTCGCGTCCACCGAGCCGCCGAGCGCCGCCTCCCCGGCCATCTGCCAGGGCGCGGCCGTCTCCGGCGCGGCCCCGGCGGTGAACCGGCCGAGGTAGTTGAACGCGATCTGCGGGGCCGGGAGGGCGGCCAGGGCGGGGCCGGTCTCCGGGTTGAGGTGGCGCAGCAGCTCGTACCCGAGCCCGTCGCCGGGCACGGCACGCGCCTGTTCCTTGACGGTCTTGAGCAGCGCCCCGGCCGCGGGCCCGCCCGCCAGGGCCTGGGCCAGGTCGAGGTCGGCCAGGCGCAACCGCAACGGGTGCGTGCTGGTGAACCAGCCGACCGTACGGGAGAGGTCGGCGCCCGCGACCGGCTCGCGCCCGTGCCCTTCGACGTCCACCAGGACTCCGGCGCCGGTGTCCTGGCCGCGCTCCCGCTGCCGCCGGGTCACGGCGGCGGCGAGCGTGGCCAGCAGCACGTCGTGGACGCCGCAGTGGAAGGCGGCCGGTGTCCGGGCCGCGAGGACGGCGGCCTCGGTGGCGGGCACGGTCCAGGTGAGGCGGCGGACGGTGGCCGCGGTGTCCCGCTCCGGGTCGAGCGCGCGCTCGCCCACCAGCGGGTCGGGGCCGTCCAGGAGGGCGGTCCAGTGCTCCAGTTCGGCGGTGCGTGCGGGGTCGGCGGCCTGTTCGGTGAGCAGGGCCGACCACTGGGCGAAGGTCGTGCCGACCGGGTCGAGGTCCGGCTCGCGGTCCGCCGCGACGGCCTCGCAGGCGGCTTGCAGGTCCGGGACGAGGATGCGCCAGGAGACGCCGTCGACGGCCAGGTGGTGGACGGCGAGCACCAGCCGGCCGGTCCGCGCGGGACCGGCGTCCAGCCACACCGCCTGCACCAGGACGCCCTCGGCGGGCGCCAGGCGCCGTACCGCCTCCCGCGCGGCCCGGTCCGCCGCCGCGTCGAGGCCGTCGTCCGGTACGTCCGTGGCGTCGACCCGGCTGACCAGCGCGGCGGCGTCCACCGTGCCGCGCGGGGCGAGGTGCAGCGCCGGTTCGGGGCCGTCGGTCACCCGGGCCCGCAGCATGGCGTGGGTGTCCAGGACGGCCGCCAGTCCGGCAGTCAGCACGTCCTGGCCGAGCCCGGCGGGGGCACCCACGACGGCCCACTGCGCGAACTCGCCGCGCGTCGCCGCCGGTACGCCGAGGGCCCGTACGACCGGGGTCCAGGCGACCTCGCCCGCCCCGCTGTCCGCCGGTTCCGGTGCGGCCGCGGTGTCGTCCCCGGCCGTCTCGGCCACCTCGGCCAGCCGTTCCGGGGTCTTCTCCTCGAACACCTGCCAGGGCGTGACGACCACCCCGGCGCGCCGGGCCCGCGACACCAGTTGCAGCGACATGATCGAGTCGCCGCCCAGCTCGAAGAAGCTGTCCTCGACGCCGACCTGGTCCAGGCCCAGCACCTCGGCGAACAGCGCGCACAGGGTCTCCTCGGTGCCGGTGCGCGGCGCCCGCCGCGAGGCGCGCGCCGCGAAGTCGGGTGCGGGCAGCGCGGCCCGGTCGACCTTGCCGTTCGCGGTCACCGGGAGGGTGGCGAGGACCACCACGGCGGCCGGGACGAGGTATTCGGGCAGCAGCCCGGCCACGTGCTCGCGGACCGCCTCGGCGTCCACGGCCGTCCCGTCCGGCACGACGTACCCGATCAGGCGCCGCTCGCCGGGCCGGTCCTCGCGGGCCACCACCACGGCCTGGGCGACCGCCGGGTGCCCGGCCAGCGCGGCTTCCACCTCGCCCGGTTCCACCCGGTAGCCGCGCACCTTGACCTGGGTGTCCGTCCGTCCGGCGAAGACCAGTTCACCGTCGTGCGTCCAGTGCGCCAGGTCGCCCGTGCGGTACATCCGCCCCCGGCCTTCGGCCGGGGGACCCCCGTGGCGGGCGGGAACGGGCAGGCGACGAACCGCTCGGCGGTCGCGCCGGGGCGGTCGAGGTAGCCGCGCGCCAGTCCCGCGCCGGCCAGGTACAGCTCGCCGTCCACACCCGGCGGCACGGGCCGCAGAAAAGCGTCGAGCACGTACGCCCGGCGGCCGTCCAGCGGGCGGCCGATGGGCAGCACGTCGTCCGTCACCGGCTCGCCCGGCCGCAGCGGACGCCAGGTGGCGCACAGGGTGGTCTCGGTCGGCCCGTACATGTGCCGGACCACGACGCCGGGGCACGCTTCCCGTACGCGGGCGACGGACCCGGCCGGGACCACGTCGCCGCCGGTCAGTACCTCGCGCAGGCCCGCGAAGCAGTCCGGGGACTCCTCGGCGACCACGCGGAACAGGCCCGCCGTGAGGTGCACGGCCGTCACGCCCGCCGCCACCGCCTCACGGACCCGCCGGGCGTCGACCGTACCGGGGGCGGCCACCACCACCCGGCCGCCGGTGGCCAGCGGCGCCCAGATCTCGTACAGCGAGGCGTCGAAGACGTGCGGGGCGTGCAGCAGCACCGCGTCGTCCGGGCCGAGCGCCCAGCCGGGGTCCGCCGCCAGTCCCGCCACACTGCCGTGCGGCACGCCGACGCCCTTCGGCACGCCGGTGGAGCCGGAGGTGTACATCACGTACGCCAAGTCGTCGGCAGAAAGGGGCGGTTGCGGGCTCCCGGCCGGGCACGCCGCCACGGCCGCCCGTACCTCCGGCGTGTCCAGCACGACCACCTGTCCGGCCGCGTCGCCCGGCACCGCCGACCGCGTGGCCTCGGTGCACAGCACGACCGACGGGCCCGAGTCGGCCAGCATGAACGCGACCCGCTCCGCCGGGTACCCGGCGTCGACCGGCACGTACGCCGCGCCGACCTTCCAGATGCCCAGCAGCACTGCCACCAGGTGGGCCGAGCGTTCCATCAGCACCGCGACCCGGTCGCCACGGCCCACGCCGAGGCCGCCCAGGTACGCGGCGAGACGGTCCGACTCGCTGTCCAACTCGCCATATTGAACAGTTCGTCCCCCGTCCGACACGGCCACCGCCGAGCGGGAGCGCGTCACCTGACGGGCGAACAGTTCCGGCACCGTGGCGGCGGCCGGCTCCCCGGCAGCGGCCGGGTTCCACTCCGTCACGGCGCGGTGGTGCTCCGGTGCGCCCAGGACGCCGATCCGGCCGACGGGCGCCTGCGGGTCCGCCACGACCTGTTCCAGTACGCGGACGACGCGTTCGCCCAGTTGCCGGGCCTCGCGCCGGTCGAAGAGGTCCGGGCGGTACGTCACGTAGATCCGCAGCCGGTCGCCGGGGACGACGCCCACGGCCAGCGGGTAGTGGGTGCCCGCCACCAGGTTCGCCTGGGAGATCGTCACCTCGCCGCCCGCGCGCATGGAGGCGGAGAGGGTGGCGGTGGTCCGCGGGTAGTTCTCGAACATCAGCATGGTGTCGAAGACCGCGCCGGGACCGGCCAGGCCCTGCACCTCCGGCAGGCCGAGGTGCTGGTGGGCCATGAGCGCGGACTGGCGCTCCTGGAGGCCGGTGAGCATCCGCAGGACCGGTTCGGCGCCGTCCAGCCGTACCCGTACGGGCTGGGTGTTGATGAACAGGCCGACCATCGACTCGACGTCGGGCAGCTCCGGCGGGCGGCCGGAGACGGTGCCGCCGAACACCACGTCGGTCCGCCCGGCCAGACGCGCCAGCACCATCGCCCAGGCGCCCTGCACCACGGTGTTGACGGTCAGGCCGTGCTGCCGGGCCAACCGAGTCAGGGCGCGGGTGCCGTCCTCGGAGAGTTCGGCGGCGCCGGTCTCGGGCTCCGCCGGGGCCCGGCCCTGGTCGGAGCGGGCCACCAGGGTGGATTCCTCGGCACCGGCGAGTTCGGCCTGCCAGGCGGTCCGCGCGGCGTCCTTGTCCTGCGCGTCCAGCCAGGCCAGGTAGTCGCGGTAGGAGGCGGTCCGCTTCAGGCCCGTACCGTCGCCGCCCGCGGCGTAGGCCGCGCCCAGTTCGTCGAGGACGATCGGCATCGACCAGCCGTCCAGCAGGATGTGGTGGCTGGTGACGACCAGGAAGTGCCGGTTCTCCGCCAGGCGGACGAGGAGCAGCCGCAGCAGCGGGGCCACCGCGAGGTCGAAGCGCCGGGCCCGCTCGTCGGCGGCGAGCCGGTCCAGTGCGGCCTGCCGCTCGGATTCCGGCAGCGCCGACACGTCCGCCTCGCCCCAGGGCAGTTCGACGTCCCCGGCGACGACCTGCACGGTGTCGCCGGACTCCCGCTGGTGGAAGCTCGCGCGCAGCGCGTCGTGCCGGTCCAGCAGCGTCTGCCAGGAGGCGCGCAGCCGGACGGCGTCCAGGGGGCCGGTCAGTTCCAGCAGCCGCTGGGTCTCGTAGACGTCCGGGCCTTCCTCGTCGAAGGCGGCGTGGAACAGCAGCCCTTCCTGGAGGGGCGACAGCGGCCAGATGTCCGTCAGGGACGGCACGACGGCCTCCAGCGCCGCCACGCTCTCCTGGGTGAGGTCCAGGAGCGGGAAGTCGCCGGGGGTGTGCCCGCCCGCGCCGGGGCTCCCGGTGTGGGCGGCCAGGCCGCCGAGGAGGTCCAGCCATGCCTGGCCGAGTCCGTCCACCGCGGTCTCGTCGAGGAGGGCGGCGGGCCAGCTCAGCGCGAGGTCCAGTGCCGGGCCGTCCGGGGTGTCGCGGACGACGGCGCTGGCCTCCAGGGCGTGCTGGACGGGCAGGTCCGGCGCGGCCGTACCGCCGATCGCGGTGGCGCCGGCCGTCTGCCACGGGCCGACGGCGCCGCCGTCCGCGCCCGCGGTGAAGCGGCCGAGGTAGTTGAAGCCGATCTGCGGGGCCGGGAGGGCGGCCAGGGCGGGGCCGGTCTCCGGGTTGAGGTGGCGCAGCAGCTCGTACCCGAGCCCGTCGCCTGGCACCGCGCGTGCCTGTTCCTTGACGGTCTTGAGCAGCGTCCCGGCCGCGGGCCCGCCCGCCAGGGCCTGGGCCAGGTCGAGGCCGGAGAGGTCCAGGCGGACCGGATGGACGCTGGTGAACCAGCCCACCGTACGGGTCAGATCGGTGCCGTCGAGCGGTTCCCGGCCGTGCCCTTCCACGTCCACCAGGAGCGCGGCGCCGGTCCCGGGCCGCCGGTGGGCGACCGCGCCGGCCAGCGAGGCCAGCAGGACGTCGTGCGCGCCGCAGTGGAACGCCGCCGGGGCGCGGTTCAGCACGGCCGCGGCCGTCGCGCCGGTCAGCGTCCAGGAGCGGCGGCGCAGGGTGGCCGCGGTGTCGGTGTCCGGGTCGGGCGTACGGGTGCCGAGCTGGGGGGCCGTGGTGTCGAGCAGGGCGGTCCAGCCGGCGAGTTCGGCGGTGCGGGCCACGTCGGTCGCCTGGGCGGCGAGGAGGTCGGCCCACCGGCGGAAGGACGTGACGACGGGGTCCAGTTCGGGCACCTCTCCCGAGGCCGCCGCTTCGCAGGCCGCTTGCAGGTCGGGGGCGAGGATGCGCCAGGACACCCCGTCCACGACCAGGTGGTGGGCGACCAGGGCCAGCCGTCCGGTCCGGTGCGGACCGGCGTCCACCCACACCGCCCGGACCATCGCGCCCGCGGCCGGGTCCAGCCGGGCGGCGGCCTCTCGGGCCGCGCCCTCGGCGATGCCGTCCAGGGCCTCGTCCGGTACTTCCGTGGCGTCGGTACGGGTGACCAGCGCGGCGGCATCCACGGCGCCGCGGCCGGGCACGTGCAGCGTGGGCCGCTCGCCGGTCTCGGCACGGGCCCGTAGTACGGCGTGGGTGTCCAGTACGGCGGCGAGTCCGGCGGTCAGCACGTCGAGTCCCAGTCCGGCGGGCGCGCCCATGACCATCCACTGGGCGAAGCCGGGACGGGCGGCGCGCTCCCCCAGCGCCCGCATCACGGGCGTCCACGGGATCTCGCCGTCGTCCGGGTCGGAGCCGGTGCGGGCCGCGGCGTCGGCCGGGGCCGCCACCGCCGCCAGCCGCCCGGGCGTCTTGAGGTCGAAGACCTGACGCGGCGTCAGAACCAGTCCGGCGCGCCGGGCCCGCGACACCAGTTGCATCGAGCCGATCGAGTCACCGCCCAGCGCGAAGAAGCCGTCGTCGGCCCCCACCCGCTCCAGGCCGAGCACCTCGGCGAACAGCCCGCACAGCAGCTCCTCGGCGGGGGTGCTCGGGGCCCGCCCGGACACCCGCCCGGCGAAGTCGGGGGCGGGCAGCGCCACCCGGTCCACCTTGCCGTTGACCGTCACCGGCAGCGACGGCAGCACCAGCACGGCCGCCGGGACCATGTAGTCCGGCAGCACCTTGGCGACGTGCTCGCGGATCTGGTCCGCGTCCGTCTCCTGCCCGTCGGGCACCACATAGCCCACCAGGCGCCGCTCGCCGGGGCCGTCCGTACGGGCCACGACCACGGCCTGGCCGACGGCCGGGTGCGCGGCCAGCGCCGCCTCCACCTCGCCCAGTTCGACGCGGAACCCGCGCACCTTGACCTGCGCGTCCGCCCGCCCGACGAAGACCAGCTCGCCCTCGGCCGTCCAGCGCACCAGGTCGCCGGTGCGGTACATCCTCCCGCCGGTGGCGAACGGGCACGCCACGAAGCGTTCGGCGCTGAGCCCCGCGCGCTGCCAGTAACCCTGGGCCAGGCCGGTGCCCGCGACGTACAGCTCGCCGACGACCTCCGGCGGTACGGGCTGGAGGAACGCGTCCAGTACGTACACCTGCCGGTTGTCCAGCGGGCGGCCCACCGGCAGTTCCGCACCCGCGTCGGCGCCGGGCCGCAGGACGTGCCAGGTGGCGCACAGCGTGACCTCGGTGGGCCCGTACAGGTGCCGTACGGTCACCTCGGGGCAGGCCGCGCGCACCCGCGCGACCGACGCCGCCGGGACCACGTCGCCGCCGGTCAGCACCTCACGCAGCCCGGCGAAGCACTCCGGGGCGTCCTCCGCGACCACCCGGAACAGCCCGGCCGTGACGTGCACCGCCGTCACGCCGTCCGAGACGGCCTCGCGGATGCGCTCCGCGTCCACCGCGCCCGGCCGTGCCACCTCGACGCGGCCGCCGGCGACCAACGGCGCCCAGATCTCGAAAAGCGAAACGTCGAAGGCGTGCGGGGCGTGCATCAGCACCGCGTCGTCCGGGCCGAGCGCCCAGCCGCGGCTGCCCGTCAGGGCCGCCACGCTACCGTGCGGCACGGAGACGCCTTTCGGCACCCCGGTCGAGCCTGAGGTGTACATCACGTACGCCGTGTCGTGCGCGGTGAGCGGGGTGCGGGGGTCGGGGCCGTCGTGTCCGGCGGTCTCCGGCGCGTCCAGCACCACCAGACGGCCGTCCGCGTCGACCGGGACCGCCGAGCGCGTCGCCTCCGCGCACAGCACGGCCGCCGGCCGCGCGTCGGCCAGCATGAACGCGATGCGTTCCGCCGGGTACCCGGCGTCCACCGGCACGTACGCCGCTCCGGCCTTCCAGACCGCCAGCAGCGCCACCACCAGGTCGGCGGACCGTTCCAGCACCACCGCGACCCGGTCGCCGCGCCGTACGCCCGCACCGTTCAAGTACGCGGCCAGCCGCCCCGCTTCGGCGTCCAGCCCGCCGTACGTCAGCGACCGCCGCTCGTCCCGGACGGCCACGGCGTCCGGCGCCGCCGCCACGCGCCGGGCGAACAGCTCCGGCACCGACGGGCCCGGCACCTCCGCCGCCGTCGCGTTCCAGCCGTCCACGACCAGGTGCCGCTCGTCCGCCCCCAGGACGCCGATCCGGCCCACCGGCGCGGACGGGTCCGCCACCACCTGCTCCAGCACCCGCACCAGCCGGGCGAACACGGCCTCGGCGGTACGGCGGTCGAACAGGTCGGGGCGGAAGTCGAGCTTGCAGAGCATCCGTTCGCCCGGCACGACGACCAGCGTGAAGGGGTAGTGGGAGGTCTCCCGCCCTTCGAGGAAGCGCAGGGTGAAGGCGTCCGGACCGGTCGCCCCGGCGGGCGTCGCCGGATAGTTCTCGAACACCACCAGGGTGTCGAAGACCGCGCCGGGACCGGCCAGCTTCTGGATCTCCCCCAGCCCCAGGTGCTGGTGGGACATGAGCGCGGTCTGCCGCTCCTGGATGCCCGCCAGAAGCCGGTGCAGCGGCTCTCCGCCGTCCAGCCGGACCCGGACCGGCAGCGTGTTGATGAACAGGCCCACCATCGACTCGACGCCGGGCAGCGCGTCGGGGCGGCCGGCCACCGTGGCGCCGAACACCACGTCGTCACGCCCGGCGAGCCGCGCCAGGAGCAGCGCCCAGGCGCCCTGCACCACGGTGTTGACCGTCAGCCCGTGGGCGCGGGCCAGCCCCACCAGGCCGCGCGTCAGGTCCTCGGGGATCTCGCTGATCAGGCTCTCCGGGACCACCGGCAGCCGGGCCGGGTCGGCCGGAGCCACCAGGGTCGGCTCGTCGTTGCCGGCCAGTTCGGCCCGCCACGCCTGCCGGGCGGCGTCCTTGTCCTGACGGTTCAGCCAGGCCAGGTAGTCGCGGTAGCGGGCCGCCCTGGGCAGCCCGCTCGCGTCCCCGTCCGCCGCGTACACCGTGGTCAGTTCGTTGAGCAGGACCGGCATCGACCAGCCGTCCATCAGGACGTGGTGGGAGGTGATGACCAGCCGGTGCCGGCCGGCGCCCAGGCGGATCAGCAGCAGGCGCAGCAGGGGCGGCACCGCCGGGTCGAACCGCTCGGTCCGCTCTTCGGCGGCCAGCCGTCCGGCCTCGGCGGCGGCCGCCGCCCCGTCCAGGCCCGACACGTCGGCCTCCCGCCACGGCAGCGTCACCTCGCGCGCGACGACCTGCACCGCGTCGCCCGACCTGCGCCGCCGGAAGCCCGCCCGCAGCACCGGGTGCCGGGCGACCAGCGCTTCCCAGGAGGCGCGCAGCCGGTCCGCGTCCAGCGGGCCGTCCAGGGCCAGCGTCCGCTGGCCCTGGTAGACGTCCGGGCCCTCCTCGTCGAAGGCGGCGTGGAACAGCAGCCCTTCCTGCAACGGCGAGAGCGGCCACACGTCCTCGACAAGAGATCGGGTCATCGCTTACTCCTCAAAACGACGTGCGTTCATCGGGCAACGGGTGCGGCCGGCGGCTCGCGGGGCGGGTTACGGGGCGCCGTCCGCGAAACCGGCTTCGAACTCCTCGACCTCGTCCTGGCCGAGGTCCAGCAGGGGGAAGTCGGAGGCGGTGTGCCCGCCCGCGGCCGGATCGGCGGTGTGCGCCGCCAGACCGTCCAGCAGGTCCAGCCAGCGCCGGCCCAGCCGCTCGGCTTCCGCCTCCGGCCACAGACCGGCGGGACCGCCGAGCCTGAGGGTCAGTTCCGGTCCGTCCGGGGTGTCCTGGACGTACGCCCCCGCCTCCAGGGCGTGCGGGGCGGGTGTGCGGGGATCGGCCGAGCTGCCGACCACCGAGATGCCGGCCGGCTGCCAGGCGTCCCCCGGCGCTCCGGCCCGGCCCGCACCCGCGAACCTGCCCAGGTAATTGAACCCGATGTGGGCGTCCGGCAGGGTGTCCAACTCCGGTGCGGTGAGCGGGTTCAGGTGGCGCAGCAGGGCGTGGCCGAGGCCGTCGCCGGGCACCGCCCGCGCCTGCTCCTTGACGCGTTTGAGCAGGTCACCGGCGGCCGGTCCGCCGCGCGGCGCCTCGTCGAGGTCGATGCCCGACACGTCCAGGCGGACCGGGTGGACGCCGGTGAACCAGCCCACCGTCCGGGACAGGTCCGCGCCGTCGGCCGGTTCGCGTCCGTGTCCTTCGATGTCCACGACGAGCGCGGCCTCCGGCCGGCCGTGCGCGACCGCGCCCGCCAGCGTCGCGAGCAGCACTTCGTGGACGCCGCAGTGGAACACGCCGGGTGCCGTGCCGACGAGGGTGGCCGCCGTCGGTCCCGGCAGCGTCCAGGTGCGCCAGGTCATGGCGGCCAAGGTGTCCTCGGCCGGGTCGAGCGGCCGGCCGCCCAGCGGGGGCGCCACGTCCTTGAACAGGGCTGCCCATTCCGGCAGTTCCGATATTCGGCCGTCGGCCGTGGCCTGGGCGGCGAGGGCGCCCGCCCACTGCCGGAAAGAGGCGGGGACGGGGTCGAGTTCCGGTGCGCGCCCGTCCGCCACCGCTTCGCAGGCGGCCCGCAGGTCCGGGAGCAGGATGCGCCAGGACACGCCGTCCATCACCAAGTGGTGCACCACGAGCGCCAGCCGTCCGGGCTCCGCGGGCCCGGCGTCCAGCCAGACGGCCTGCACCAGCACGCCGCCCTCGGTGTCCAGCCGCCCGGTCGCCTCCCTGGCCGCGAGGTCGGCCCTGTCGTCCAGGGAGCCGGCCGGCGCGTCCGTGGCGTCGACACGGGTGAGCAGGGTGGCGGCGTCGACCGTGCCGCGACCCGGCACCACCAGGCGTGGTCCGCCCTCCGCGCGCACCACACGGGCCCGCAGCATGTCGTGGGTGTCCAGCACGGCGGCCAGCCCGCCGGTGAGCACGTCCGGCCGCAGGCCAGCGGGGGTGGTGACGACCATCCACTGCGCGAAGTCGCTGCTCAGCGCGTACTCCCCGAGCGCTGCCATGGCCGGGGTCCAGGCCACCTCGCCCACGCCCGCGTCCGGGGCGGCGCGCACCTCGTCGGCGAGCCGGGCGACGGCGGCCAGCGCCCCCGGCGTCTCCTGTTCGAAGACGTCCTGGGCGCTGAAGACCACTCCTTCGCGGCGGGCCCGGGTGGCGAGCTGCATCGACATGATCGAGTCGCCGCCCAGTTGGAAGAAGCTGTCCTCCGCGCCGACCCGCTCCAGGCCGAGCAGTTCGGCGAAGAGCCCGCACAGGATGTCCTCCGCCGCCGTGCGCGGTGCGCGTCCGGCCGCCTTCGCGGAGAAGCCGGGGGCGGGCAGGGCCTTCTGGTCCACCTTGCCGTTGGCCGTGACCGGCAGGGCGTCCAGGACGAGGACGGCGGCGGGCACCATGTACTCCGGCAGGGCGCGGGCGAGGTGCTCGCGCAGGACCTGGCCGTCCGGCGCGGGGCCGTCCGTGCCGTCCCCGGCCGCCACCACGTAACCGACCAGCCGGCGTTCGCCCGGCCGGTCCTCGCGGGCGACGACGGCGGCCTGCGCCACCCCGGGCGCGGCCGCGAGCACGGCCTCGATCTCGCCCGGTTCGATCCGGTAGCCGCGCACCTTGACCTGCGCGTCGGCGCGTCCGGCGAAGAGCAGTTCGCCGTCCGGCGTCCAGCGCGCGAGGTCGCCCGTGCGGTACATCCTCCCGCCGCGCCCGAAGGGGTCGGCCGGGAAGCGTTCGGCGGTCGCGCCGGGGCGGTCGAGGTACCCCCGGGCCAGGCCCGTACCGGCCAGGTACAGCTCGCCGGCCACGCCGGGCGGTACGGGCTGGAGGAACGCGTCGAGCACGTACGCCTGCCGGTTGGCCAGCGGGCGCCCGATCGGCAGCACGTCCGGGTCGGGCCCGCCCGGCCGGAGCCGGTGCCAGGTGGCGCTCAGCGTGGTCTCGGTGGGCCCGTACAGATGCCGTACGGTCACCTCGGGGCAGGCCGCGCGCACCCGCGCGACCGACGCCGCCGGGACCACGTCGCCGCCGGTCAGCACCTCACGCAGCCCGGCGAAGCACTCCGGGTCCTCCTGCGCGGCCACCCGGAAGGACCCGGCGGTCAGGTGCACCGCCGTGACGCCCGCCGCCACCGCCTCCCGCACCCGCTGCGCGTCCACCGCACCGGCCGCCGCCACGGCCACCCGCGCGCCGGAGACCAGCGGCACCCAGATCTCGAACAGGGAGGCGTCGAAGGCGTGCGGGGCGTGCATCAGCACCGCGTCGCCAGGACCCAGCGCCCAGCCGCGGTCCCCGGCCAGCGCCGCCACACTGCCGTGCGGCACGCCGACGCCCTTGGGCACGCCGGTGGAGCCGGAGGTGTACATCACGTACGCCAAGTCCTGCGGGTGCAGGGTCGGCCGGGGATCCCCGGCGGGTGCTTCCGCCACCGCCGTCCGCACCTTCGGGTCGTCCAGCACGACCGTCTGCCCGGCCAGGTCCGCCGGGACCGCCGCGCGGGTGGCCTCGGCGCACAGCACGAGCGCGGGCCCCGAGTCGGCCAGCAGGAACGCGACCCGCTCCGCCGGGTATCCGGCGTCCACCGGCACGTACGCGGCGCCCGCCTTCCACACCGCCAGCAGCGTCGTGAGCAGCCCGGCCGACCGCTCCAGCACCACCGCGACCCGGTCGCCACGGCCGCCCCCCAGGCCGCGCAGGTACGCGGCGAGGCGGTCCGACGCGGTGTCCAACTCACCGAATTGAACACTTTGACGCCCGTCCGTCACGGCCACGGCATCCGGCGCGGCCGCCACCCGCGCCGCGAACAGCTCCGGCACGGTGGCGCCCGGCGTCTCCGCCGCCGTGGCGTTCCACTCCGTCACGACCCGGCGCCGCTCAGCGGCGTCCAGGACGCCGACCCGGCCCACCGGGACCGACGGGTCCGCCACCACCTGCTCCAGCACCCGCACCAGCCGCCCGGCCAGCGCGCGGGCCAGTTCGGCGGTGACCAGGTCGGTCCGGTAGGAGACCTCCACCTCCAGCCGGTCGCCGGGGAGGATGCCGAGGGTCAGCGGGTAGTGGGTGGCCTGGCGCAGGCCGAGCGTGGTGAAGGTGAGCGCGCCGGGGGCCGATTCGGCGGCCGGGCGCGGGTAGTTCTCGTACACCACCAGCGTGTCGAAGCCCGCTTCCGGACCGGCGTGCTTCTGGATGTCGGCCAGGCCCAGGTGCTGGTGCGGGAGCAGCGCGGACTGGCGGGACTGTACGTCCTTGAGCATCTCCACCACGGGCCGCCCCGCGTCCAGGCGCACCCGCACCGGCACCGTGTTGATGAAGAGGCCGACCATCGACTCGACGCCGGGGAGTTCTGGCGGGCGGCCCGCCACGGTCGTGCCGTAGACCACGTCGTCGCGCCCGGACAGCCGGGCCAGGAGCAGCGCCCAGGCGCCCTGCACGACGGTGTTGACGGTCAGGCCGTGGCGGCGGGCCATGTCGGTGAGGGCGCGGGTGAGGGGCGCGGGCAGGTCGGCCTTGGCCTGGTCGGGCAGCTCGGGGTGCGGGCCGGGTCGGCGGGGGCGACGAGCGTCGGCTCGCCGTCCCCGGCCAGTTCGGCGCGCCACGCGGCCCGCGCGGCCTCCTTGTCCTGCCGTCCCAGCCACGCCAGGTAGTCGCGGTAGGAGGCGGTGCGCCGCAGCACCGAGGCGTCGCCGCCCGCCGCGTACGCCGTGGTCGCCTCGTCGAAGAGGATGGGCATCGACCAGCCGTCGAGCAGGATGTGATGGGCCGTCAGGACCATGCAGTGCCGCTCGGCGCCGAGGCGTACGAGCAGCACCCGCAGCAGCGGTGCCCGCCCGAGGTCGAAGCGTTCCGCGCACTCGCCGGCGGCCAGCCGTTCGACCTCGGCGAGCGCATCGGCCTCGGGCAGGCCGGACAGGTCGGTCTCGCGCCAGGGCAGTACGGCTTCCCGGCTGACGAGCTGGACCGCCTCCCCCGACTTGCGGCGGTGGAAGCTGGCGCGGAGCGCCGCGTGCCGGCCGAGCAGTGCCTGCCAGGACGCGTGCCAGCGGTCCGCGTCCAGCGGGCCGTCGATGGTCAGGGTGCGCTGGATGACGTAGACGTCCGGCCCCTGGTCGCCGAACCCGGCGTGGAAGAGCATCCCTTCCTGCAACGGGGACAGCGGCCACACCTCGGCGAGTGCCGAGCCCTTGCCGGATGCCGGTCCCGTGGCGGGTGTTGAGGTCTTCACAGCGACAGTCCCCCTTCGAGCCGTGCCGCGATCGCTTCGAACTCCTCGACCTCGTCCTGGCCGAGGTCCAGGAGCGGGAAGTCGGAGGGTGTGTGGCCGCCCGCCTCGGGCGCGGCCGTGTGGGCGGCCAGGCCGCCGAGCAGGTCCTTCCAGAGGCCGCCCAGGCGGGCGACGGCCGCGTCGTCGAGGACGCCGGCCGGTCCGCCGACGGTGAGGGTCAGTGCGGGCCCTTCGGGCGTGTCGCGGATGACCGCGCCCGCCTCCAGGGCGTGCGGCGCCGGCATGTCCGGGTCGTCGGAGCCGCCCAGTGCGGTGCTGCCCGCCGCTTCCCACGGCCGGACGGTGCCCGCGGGGGCGCCCGCCGGGAACCGGCCGAGGTAGTTGAAGCCGATCTGCGGGGCCGGGAGGGCGGCCAGTACGGGGGCGGTCTCCGGGTTCAGGTGTCGCAGCAGCCCGTGGCCGAGGCCGTCGCCGGGCACCGCGCGGGTCTGTTCCTTGACCGCCTTGAGCAGCGCTCCGGCCGCGGGCCCGCCCGCCATGACCTGGTGCGGGTCCACGCCGGTCAGGTCGAGCCGTACGGGGTGCACGCTGGTGAACCAGCCCACCGTCCGGGACAGGTCCGCCCCCGCGACCGGTTCCCGGCCGTGCCCCTCGATGTCCACCAGGATTCCGGCCGCCTCTTCGGTGTCCGGCCGGGCGCACGCGACCGCCGCGGCCAGCGCCGCGAGCAGCACCTCGTGCACGCCGCAGTGGAAGACCGCGGGCGTCCGGGTGGCGAGGACCGCCGCCTGCTCCCGGGGCACCTGCCACGTGCGGTGGCGCACGGTCGCCTGGGTGTCCGTGGCCGGGTCGAGGGCGCGGGCGCCGAGCACCGGGTCGGGTCCGTCGAGTACGGCGGCCCAGTGCGGCAGTTCGGCCACCCGCCACGGCTGGGTCGCCTGCGCGGCCAGCAGTCCGGCCCACTGCCGGAACGCCGTACCGACGCGGTCGAGTTCCGGCGCGCGCCCGGCCGCGACCGCTTCGCAGGCGGCCTGCAGGTCCGGGAGCAGGATGCGCCAGGACACACCGTCCACCGCGAGGTGGTGCACGGCCAGCACCAGCCGGCCGGTGCGGTGCGGTCCCGCGTCCAGCCAGACCGCCTGGACCAGGACGCCCGCGGCCGGGTCGAGCCGTCCGACCGCTTCTCCGGCGGCCCGTTCGGCGAGGCCGTCGAGGCCGGAGTCCGGTGCCCCGGCCACGTCCACCCGGGTGACCAGCGCGTCGGCGTCCACCGAGCCCCGGCCGCCGACGGCCAGTACGGGCCCGCCGGGCCGCGGCACCACCCGGGCCCGCAGCATGGCGTGGGTGTCCAGTACGGCGGCCAGCCCGGCGGCCAGCACGTCCCGGCCCAGCCCGGCCGGGGCGCCCACGGTCGTCCACTGCGCGAACCGGCCGCCGGTGATCCGCTCCCCGAGCAGCCGCATCACCGGGGTCCACGGCACCTCGCCGGTGCCCGCGCCCGCGGTGTCGGCGCGCGGTCCGGACGTCACCGGCTCCGCCACCTCGGCCAGGCGTTCCGGGGTCTGCTCGTCGAAGACCTGGCGGGACGTCAGCAGCAGTCCGGCCCGGCGGGCCCGCGCCACGAGCTGGAGCGAGGTGATCGAGTCGCCGCCCAGCTCGAAGAAGCTGTCCTCGGCGCCGGCCCGGTCCAGGCCCAGGAGTTCGGCGAACAGGGCGCACAGCACCGTCTCGGCGGGGGTACGCGGTTCCCGGCCGGTGACCTGCCCGGCGAAGTCGGGAGCGGGCAGCGCCGCGCGGTCCAGCTTCCCGTTCGGGGTCCTCGGCAGCTCGTCGAGGGCCACCACGGCCGAGGGCACCATGTAGTCCGGGAGTGTCCCGGCGACGTGCGTACGGACGGACCGTTCGTCCAGGCCGGGACCGGCGGGGACCGCGTAGCCGACCAGCCGGCGCTCGCCGGGGCGGTCCTCGCGGACCACCGCGACCGCGTCCGCCACCGCGGGGTGCGCGGCCAGCGCGGCCTCCACCTCGCCGAGTTCGACACGGAAGCCGCGCACCTTGACCTGGGCGTCCGCCCGCCCGGCGAAGACCAGTTCGCCGTCACCGGTCCAGCGGACCAGGTCCCCGGTCCGGTACATCCTCCCGCCCGGCGCGAACGGGTCCGCCACGAACCGCGCGGCGCTCAGCCCCGCGCGCCCCAGGTAGCCGCGCGCCAGGTTCACCCCGGCCACGTACAGCTCGCCGACCACGCCCGGCGGCACCGGCTGGAGGAAGGCGTCCAGGACGTACGTACGGGTGTTGGTGATCGGGCGGCCGATCGCGGGCGCGCTGCCGGCGTCCAGCGGCGCGGTCACGGTGGAGGTGACGGTCGCCTCGGTGACGCCGTACTCGTTGAACAGCTCCCGCCCGGCGGACCAGCGGCGGCGCACCTCGTCGGTCATCGGCTCGCCGCCGGCGATCAGGACTCGCAGCCGGGACAGGCCGTCGGACGGAAGCTGGGGCAGGAACGCGGCGGGCAGCGCCACATGGGTGGCTTTGCGTTCGCGCAGCAGGTCGGCCAGATCCTCGCCGAAGGACTCCTGCCCGGCCGGCGCCAGCACGAGCCGTCCGCCCACGCACAGCACCGGCCAGATGTCCCCCATGGACACGTCGAAGCTGGGCGAGACGCGCTGCACGACGCGGCTGTCCGGGCCGATGCGGTAGCGCCCGACGCGGTCGGCGACGAGGTTGGCCAGGCCCCGGTGCGGGACCAGGACTCCCTTGGGCACACCGGTCGATCCGGAGGTGTAGATCACGTACGCCGCGTGGTCGGCGTGCAGCGGCGCGGACCGCTCGGCGTCGGACAGCGAGCCGCCCGCCCGGCGCGCCACCGCCGCGGCCACCGTGGGGTCGTCCAGGACGACCGTGCCGCCGTACGCACCGTCCGGGACCGCGGCCCGGGTGCGCGTCGTGCACACCACGACGGCCGGTTCGGCGTCCCGCAGCACGAACGCGATGCGTTCGGCCGGGTATTCGGGGTCCACCGGTACGTACACCCCGCCCGCCATCGCCACGGCCAGCACGGCGACCGCCATCGCCACCGACCGCTCGACGACGACCGCCACCCGGCACTCGGGCCCCACGCCGTGCGCGGTCAGGTGCCGGGCCAGTTGTCCGGCCTGGTGCTCCAGTTCGGCGTAGGTGAGCGCCTCGTGGCCGTCCTGCACCGCGACGGCACCGGGTGTGCGCGCGGCCTGGGCGCGGAACAGCTCGGGCATCGTCGCCACCGTCACCGGCGCGTCCGTACGGTTCCAGTCCGCCACGACCAGCGCGTGCTCGTCCGCGTCCAGGACACCGACCCGGCCCACCGGCACCGAGCAGTCCGCCATGAGCTGTTCGAAGACCCGCACCAGCCGCCCGACCAGCTTCCCGGCGATGTCCGCCGCCACCTGGCCGCGGCGGTGCGCCACGTGCACGCGCAGCCGCTCGCCCGGGATGACGCCCAGGGTCAGCGGGTAGTGGGTGGCCTCGCGGGTGCCCAGGACGGCGAAGGAGAGCGCGTCCGGGGAGCCGGGCGCGGCGATCGCGCGGGGGTAGTTCTCGTGCACGACGAGCGTGTCGAAGACGGCGCCAGGGCCGGCCAGCCGCTGGATCTCCGGCAGGCCCAGGTGCTGGTGGGCCACCAGCGCGGACTGGCGCTCCTGGAGGTCGCGCAGCAGCCCGAGCACCGGCTGCGCGGCGTCCAGGCGTACCCGTACCGGCACGGTGTTGATCAGCAGGCCGACCATGGACTCCATGCCGGGCAGCTCCGGCGGCCGGCCCGCGACGGTGGCGCCGAACACCACGTCGGTACGGCCCGCCAGCCGGGCCAGCACGAGGGCCCAGGCGCCCTGCATCACCGTGTTCACCGTCAGGCCGTGGCGGCGCGCCAGCGCGGCGAGGCCGCGGGTGGTCCGCTCGGGGATGTCGGTGATCACGTGTCCGGCGTCCACCGGGCCCCGGTCGGCCGCGCCCGGCGCGACGAGCGTCGGCTCGTCGGTGCCGGTGAACTCGGCGGCCCAGGCGGCCCGTGCGGCGTCCCGGTCCTGGCGGGCGCGCCAGGCGAGGTAGTCGCCGTAGGACGCGGCCGGGGCCAGGGCCGACGCGTCGCCGCCCGCCGCGTAGACCTCGGCCAGTTCGGCCAGCAGGACCGGCATGGACCAGCCGTCCATCAGGATGTGGTGGCTGATGACGACCAGCCGGTGCCGGTCCGGGCCGAGGCGGATCAGCAGCAGCCGCAGCAGGGGCGCCACCGCCGTGTCGAAGCGGCGTTCCTGCTCCCGTGTGGCCAGTTCCTCGATGCCGGACAGCGCGTCGGCCTCCGACAGGCCGGACAGGTCGATCTCCCGCCAGGGCAGGCGCACCTCACGGGACACGACCTGGACGGCCTCGCCCGACGCGCGCCGGTGGAAGCTCGCGCGGAGCGCGGCGTGCCGGTCCAGCAGCGCCTCCCAGGAGGCACGCAGGCGGGCGGCGTCCAGCGGTCCGGACAGCTCCAGCATCCACTGGGTCTCGTAGACGTCCGGGCCCTCCTCCTCGAAGGAGGACTGGAACAGCAGCCCTTCCTGGAGGGACGACAGCGGCCAGATGTCCGCCGGGCGCGGCACGGCGGCCTCCAGCTCCGCGACGCCTTCCTGGGTGAGGGCGAGCAGCGGGAAGTCGGAGGGCGTGTGGCCGCCCGCTCCCGGCCGGGCGGCGTGGGCGGCCAGGCCGCCCAGCATCTCCACCCAGCGGCGGCCGAGCCGCTGCGCCGCCGCGTCGGTCCGGCCGTGCCCGTCCCGGTGCCGCCAGGTGAGCGTGAGGGTCAGGGTGGGGCCGGCGACGGACGTACCGATCGCCGCGTCCGCCTCCAGGTCGTACGGGGACGGCTCGTCGCGGCCGGTCGCGACGGCCCCGGCCGTGACCTGTGCGCCGCCTCGCTCCGGGCGTCCCGAGCAGCCGAAGGCGATGCGGGGAGCGGCAGCCGCCTCTGAGGTGCGGTGACCTGGCAGGCCGGACCCGTCGTCGCTGTCGGGCCCCGAACGCACCTGTTCCTTCACCGACTTGAGCAGCGTCCCGGCCGCCGGGCCGCCCAGCAGGACCTCGTTCAGGGCGGTGGCGGACAGGTCGAGCTCTACGGGGTGTACGCGGGTGAACCGGCCCACCGTACGGGACAGGTCGAGCCCGTCCGGACCGTCGCGGCGGCCGTCCCGCTCGATGTCCAGCAGGACACCGGTACGGGCGTCCTCGCGCCCGTGGGCGACGGCCGCGGCCAGCGCGGTCAGCAGCACCTCGTCGGCGGTACAGTGGAACACGGCGGGTGCCCGGTCCACCAGTGCCGCCGTCTGCTGCGGCGGCACGGTCCAGACCATGCGGCGCGCCGTTCCGGCGGGTTCCGCGTCCCGGAGTTCCCGCGTCACCTGCGCGGCCGACACGGTCGCCCAGTGCCTGAAGGACGTACCTACCGGGCCGAGCGCCGGTGTGCGGCCCGCGGCCGCGGCCTCGCACGCGGCCACGAAGTCCGGGACCAGGATGCGCCAGGACGCCGCGTCCGCCACCGTGTGGTGGACCGCGAGGACCAGGCGGCCGGGCTGCGCGGCGCCCGCGTCCAGCCACACCGCCCGGAGGTTCGCCCCGGCCGACGGGTCGAGGCGCGCCACCGCTTCGCGGGCCGCCCGTTCGGCGGCGGGACCGAGGTCCGCCGCGGCCACGGTCTCCCGGGTGACCAGGGGCGCCGCGTCCACCGTGCCGCGGCCGGGCACCACCAGGCGCGGCCCGGCGTCCCCGGCGGCGGTCCGTGCGCGCAGAACGGCGTGGGTGTCCAAAAGGGCGGCGACAGCGGCCCGCAGGGTGTCCGTCCGCAGGCCGTCCGGGGCCGCCAGTACCGCCCAGCGCGCGAAGTTCCCGCCGCGCGCGGGGCTCAGCGGCGGCCAGGGCACCTCGCCGGTCTCCGTGTCCGTGTCCGGCTGCCCGGCGGGCGGGGCGGGGGCCACCTGCGCCAGCCGCTCCGGGGTGCGCTCGTCGAAGACCTGACGGGTGGTCAGCACCAGTCCGGCGCGGCGCGCCCGCGAGGCGAGCTGCACCGCCATGATCGAGTCGCCGCCCAGCTCGAAGAAGCTGTCCTCGGGCCCCACCCGGTCCCGGCCGAGCACCTGCGCGAACAGCGCGCACAGGGTCTCCTCGGCGGCACCGCGCGGCTCCCGCGCCGAGCCGCTGCCGGTGAAGTCGGGGGCGGGCAGCGCCTGGTGGTCGACCTTGCCGTTCACCGTCAGCGGGAGCCCGTCCAGCGGGACGAACGCCGACGGCACCATGTACTCCGGCAGCCGCCCGCCCACGAACTCGCGCAGCGCCGCGAGCAGCGCGCCGGTGTCCCGGCCCGCCGCCGCGCTGCCGCCGGACTCCCCGGTGAGCAGGGCTTCCGGGGCGCTGCCCACGCCCGCTGCGGCCCGCTCACCGCCGGGCTCGTCGCGGAACGGCTGCTCGTCGCGCGGCGGCTGCCCGTCCCTCGGGCCGCCGTCGGACGCGGGCTGCGCCACGACGTACGCCACCAGCCGGCGTTCCCCCGGCCGGTCCTCGCGGGCCACCACCACCGCCTCGCCCACGGCCGGGTGGGCCGCCAGCGCCGCTTCGATCTCACCGGGCTCGATACGGAAGCCGCGCACCTTGACCTGCGCGTCCGCCCGCCCGACGAAGACCAGTTCCCCGTCGTCGGTCCAGCGCACCATGTCGCCGGTGCGGTACATCCGCTCGCCGGGGACGAAGGGGCTGGCGGTGAAGCGTTCCGCCGTCAGGCCGGGGCGGGAGAGGTAGCCGCGCGCCAGGCCCGTCCCGGCGATGCACAGTTCGCCCGTCACACCCGGCGGTACGGGCTGGAGGAACGCGTCCAGCACGTACACCTGGCGGTTGTCCAGCGGGCGGCCCACCGGCAGTACGGACGGCACCGGGTCGCCGGGCCGCAGCCGGTGCCAGGTGGCGCACAGGGCGGCCTCGGTCGGCCCGTACAGATGCCGTACGGCCACCTCGGGGCAGGCGTCGCGCACCCGCGTCACGGCGGCGGGCGGCACCACGTCACCGCCGGTCAGCACCTCGCGCAGCCCGGCGAAGCACTCCGGCGACTCCTCGGCCACCACCCGGAACGACCCCGCCGTCAGATGGACCGCCGTGACCCCCGCCGCCACGGCCGCACGGATCCGCGGCCCGTCCACCACGCCCTGCCCGTCCACCACCACGCGCGCCCCGGACACCAGCGGCACCCACACCTCGAACAGCGAGGCGTCGAAGGCGTGCGGCGCGTGCATCAGCACCGCGTCGCCCGCGCCGACGGACCAGTCGCGCTGCCCGACGAGCCCGGCGACGCTGCCGTGCGGCATCGACACGCCCTTCGGCACCCCGGTGGAGCCGGAGGTGTACATCACGTACGCCAGGTCCTCGGGGCCCACCCGGACCGCGGGGCCCTGCGCCGGGCTCGCGGCCACGGCCGCCCGGGTCCGGGGTCGTCCAGCACCACCACGTCGCCGGGCACGCCGGGCGGCACCGCGGCCCGGGTGCTCCCGGTGCACAGCACGGCCGCCGGCGCCGAGTCGGCCAGCATGACCGCCACCCGCTCCGCCGGGTACGCGGCGTCCACCGGCACGTACGCCGCGCCCGCCTTCCACACGCCGAGCAGCGCCACCAGCAGCCCGGCCGACCGCTCCATCAGTACGGCGACCCGGCTGCCGCGCGTCACGCCCCGGCTGGTCAGATACGCGGCCAGGCGGCCCGCTTCCGCGTTCAACTCCGCGTACGTCAGGGACCGTTCGTCGTCGGACACAGCTATGGAGCCGGGCAGGCGCGCTGCCTGACGGGCGACCAGCTCCGGCACCGAGGTGCCCGGCCGCTCGGCGCCGGTGGCGTTCCAGCCCTCCACGACGAGTCCGTGCTCCGGCGCGCCCAGCACCCCGAACCGCCCGACGGGCGTGTCCGGTTCGGCCGCCGCCTGTTCCAGCAGCCGGACGAAGGCCCGGTGTCCCGCCCCGGCCCACTCCTGGTCGTACAGCGCCGGGTCGGCTTCGAGGACGACGCTCGTCCCGGCGTCGTCCGGCAGCTCGCGCAGCACCACGGAGAACGCCTCGACGGGCCCGCCCGGCAGGTCGTGCAGGGTGCCCCGGGCCTCGCCGAACCGCAGGCCCGAGCCGTTCGCCGGGACGGCGACCGAGGGGCCGAAGTTGCGGCGGCCCCCCGGCCGCCCCAGTTCCGCGTGCAGGCGCTCGCCGCGGTACCGCCGGTGCTCCAGCAGCCCGTCGATCTCCCGCTGCGCGGCACGGGCCAGCCCGGCGAGGCTGTCGCCGGGCCGGGCGGGCAGCCGCAGCGGCAGCACGTTGGCCGTCGCGCAGGGCGTCCGCCGGGCCTCGGGGCCCGTACGTCCGTCGACCGGGAAGCTCAGCAGCGCCTCGTCCGCGCCCGTCGTGCGGCACACGAAGGTGGCGACCGCGGCGACGACGAGCGCGCCGCGGCTCACGCCCGTACGCCCGGCGGCCGTCCGCAGCGCTTCCCGGCCCGCGGCCGACAGGTGTCCGGACGCGCGGGGGCGGGCGTCGCGGCTCACCGACCGGTGGCCCGGCACGGTGGCCGGCTCCGGGCGGTCCGCGAAGTGCTCGTGCCAGTACCGGCGGTCGGCCTCGTGCTCCGGCGACTCGCGGTAGGCGGCCTCCTGCTCCCACAGTTCCCGCAGCGGGGCGTGTCCGGGCGGGCAGTACGGCTCACCGCGCAGGGCCGCGTTGTAGAGGGCGGCGACGCGGCGGGCCAGCAGGGTGCTTCCGAAGTGGTCGACGAGCAGTTGGTGGTGGCGCTGATACCAGACGTACCGGTCGGGGGCCAGCTTGAAGAGGATGTGCGCGCAGAGGTCCCCTTCGATGGGGTCGGCCGGGTGCCGGCCGTCCGCGCGCATCAACGCCTGCGCCGCCTCCCACGGTTCGTCCTCGCCGGTGAGGTCGACGTGCCGCAGCGCGATCTTCTCCCCGGCCGCCCGGATCACCTGCACCGGGGCCCCGCCGTCCTGCGTGAACCGCAGCCGGAGCGCCTCGGTCTCGGCGACGGCCTGCCGCAGCGCCCGCCGGAAGATGTCCGTGTCGAGCGGGCCCAGGACATCGGCGTACTGCCTGATGTCGTACTGCCGGGGCGGGTTCTCCGCGCGCTGGGCCAGCCACGTCCCCTCCTGGCAAGCGGTCAGGGGCGCAGTGAACTGTGCCTGGCCTTCCATGTCTCCCCCTTTGACGGACAACCCGTTGCTCGCTTCTGCCTGCCGCGCCACCGCGGCGGCCGCCCGCCGCGGTGGCGCGTCGTTCCCGTGTACGCGGCCGTTCGGTCAGCGCCCGCCGGGGCCCGGCCCGTTGGTGTGCCACACCCCGCCACCCGGGGCGCCGCCGCCGTCGTCCGGCCCGGAGCCGTCGAAGAAGACCATGCCGCCCGGCATCATCTGCGGCGCGGCCTCCTGCGGACGGCGCTCCTCCTCGGCGCCGGGCTCCTCCGGCGCCGGCCCGCTGCCGTTGACGGCCTGCCGGGCGAACTGTGTGTGGTACAGCTCCGCGTAGAGCCCGCCGGCCGCCAGCAGCTCCTCGTGCGTGCCCCGCTCGCGGATGCCGCCCTCGTCGAAGACCAGGATCTGGTCGGCCTCCCGGATGGTGGACAGCCGGTGCGCGATGACGACGGAGGTACGGCCGCGCAGCGCCGTCTTCAGGGCCCGCTGGACGGCCGCCTCGGACTCCGAGTCCAGGTGCGCGGTCGCCTCGTCGAGGACCACGATCGAGGGGGCCTTGAGCAGCAGTCGGGCCAGCGCCAGGCGTTGCTTCTCGCCGCCGGAGAGCCGGTAGCCGCGGTCGCCCGCCACCGTGTCCAGGCCGCTGGGCAGCGCGCTGATGGTGTCCCAGATCTGCGCGGCCCGGCACGCCTCGATCAGCTCCTCCTCGGTGGCGCCGGGGCGGGCGTACTCCAGGTTGTTGCGGATGGTGTCGTGGAAGAGGTGGGCGTCCTGGGACACCACACCGACGGTCCGGCGGAGGGAGTCCAGGGTGACGTCGCGCAGGTCCTGCCCGGCGATGCGGACGCTGCCCGCCGACGGGTCGTACAGCCGCGACACCAGGTGCGTGGCGGTCGTCTTGCCCACGCCGGACGGGCCCACCAGCGCGGTGAGTTTGCCGGACGGCGCCGTGAAGCTGATGTCGCGCAGCACCTCGGGCGACTCCTGGGCGCGCTC
The DNA here is from genome assembly GCF_003865135.1 of Streptomyces chrestomyceticus JCM 4735. Classification (NCBI taxonomy): domain Bacteria; kingdom Bacillati; phylum Actinomycetota; class Actinomycetes; order Kitasatosporales; family Streptomycetaceae; genus Streptomyces; species Streptomyces chrestomyceticus. The sequence continues at coordinate 1,613,167 of NZ_BHZC01000001.1, forward strand.
GTCGGCGGGCAGCGCGTTCGACTCCAGGGACGCCAGGGAGACCTCGCTCGCCTTCGGGTAGCGGAAGGACACCCCGTCGAAGGTGATCTCGGGGGCGGCGCCGTCGTCCGGCGCGGGCAGGTCGGTGGCGTTCTCCCGCTCGGTGATCAGCGGCTTCAGGTCGAGCAGTTCGAAGATCCGGTCGAAGCTGACCATCGCGGTGTGCGCCTCGCCCTGGATGCTGGAGAGCTGGGTGATCGGGCCGTACAGGCGGGCCAGCAGGGCGGCCAGCGCCACCAGCGTGCCGACCTGGAAGGTGCCGTCGACGACCATGGCACCGCCGAGGCCGTAGACGAGCGCGGTGACCACGGCGGCCAGCAGCGTCATGATGATGACCGTCAGCCGGCTCAGCACCATCCAGGTGATACCGACCTTGCGCACCTTCTCCGCGCGCTCGGCGAACAGCCGCGCCTCCTCGCGCGGGCGGCCGAAGAGCTTGGAGAGCATCGCGCCCGCCACGTTGAAGCGCTCGCCGATGGTCGCGCCCATCTCGGCGTTCATCTGCATCTGTTCGCGGGAGTAGCGGGTCAGCCGCCGCCCGACCAGCGCGCCGGGAATCATGAAGACCGGCAGGATCACCAGCGCGACCAGACTGACCAGCCACGACAGGTAGAACATGCTGCCGAGGACCAGCACCAGCGTGAACACGCTGGACAGCGAGCCCAGCAGGGTGCCCAGCGCGTGCTGCGCGCCCACCACGTCCGTGTTGAGCCGGCTGACCAGCGACCCGGTCTGGGTCCGGGTGAAGAAGGCCAGCGGCTGGCGCTGTACGTGGGTGAACGCCTGCACCCGCAGGTCGTAGCTGACGCCCTGGCTGATCCGGCCCGAGTACCAGCTCTGCGCCAGTTGCAGCCCCGCGTCGAGGAGGGCGAGCCCCGCGACGACGAGCGAGATCACCGTCAGCACCGTGGTGTTCTTCTCCAGGATGCCGACGTCGATGATCTCCTTGAGGAGCAGCGGGGTGGAGACGATGATGAGCGAGTCCAGCACGGTGAGCAGCACCAGCAGGACGCTCTCGCGGGAATGCGGTTTCGCATAGGCGAGAATCCGGCGGAGCGTTCCCGGCCGGAGCCGCTGCGAAGCCGTGGAATTGCCCGGGTCGTCGTACGTCGCCAGCATGATGCCCGAGCCTTGTCCGGCAAACATATCAGCGGAAACCTCCTGGGTCGGGATTCCTGGTTCCTGGTTCCTGGCCGTACGGCCGGACCGCAGGGAAAAGGCGGCACCCCGAAGGGCGCCCGGTCCGTCATGTTCGGCGGGCTTTCACGAAGGCCGGCCCACCGGACGCGGTGACCGGAATACTGTCCTGCTGCCGCGCGCCATTTCGACGATACCCATATCAACTTCCGCCAGCCAGGCCGATGGGCCCGGGGCGGCTCCGGGGTTTTCTCGCCCGGCCACGGAAAAGGTGAAAGTGCAGCACCGGTCCACGGCACACCGGTGCACCGGAGAATTCACGGCGCCGGGTGCCGGGCGGCCCGGCGGGCGGCGCTTTCGCGGGCGCCCGCCGGTACCGACCGTATCGCGCATTTCCATCGGGGGCGGCCGGCCCGATATCCGTCCAACCGGCCGCGTTCCTCACTTGGACGTGGTGCGGCCGCCTGTCAGACGGCCTCGGCGACATTGCGCTCGGCCCGCTGGGCGAAGTCCGCCCAGATGTCCGCGCATTCCCGGGCCAGTTGCGCGATGATGCCACTGCAGTGCGGCGGAATGTTTGCCATGATGTCGTCCCACTCCTCCGCGCTGATCGTGTGGATGCTCAGCAGCCGCAGCAGCGTCCGTCCGGTCTCGCTGAACCGCAGGGCCGGATCGACCTTGAGGCGGCGTACCACCACCGTCCGGTCCTGGACGGGCATCCGGACGGGTGCCGTGCCGTCGCCGCCGTCCCCCGCGTCGGCGGGCCCGGCGGAGAGCTGCTCCTGCGGTGCCCTGGCCGGCCGGCCCCGCCCCTTCAGGAGCGGTTCCTCGCCCCGGCGCAGCCGGTTGCGGACGTCGCGCGCCGTCTCGGGCGAGATCCCGGACGCCCGCGCGATCTGCCGCAGCGACAGACCGGGGTTCTCGGCGATGAGGTTGCCGGCGAGCCGGCGGCCCTCGGCCCCGTTCAGCGGCCGGAAGCGGCCGTCCTGGCCGATCCTGCCGCGCCCCGCGGCCGCCGCGCCCGCCACCCGCCGGCGGATCTCCGCGACGGTGCCCGGCGCGATGCCGGTGACCGAGGCGATCATCCGGTCCGACCACAACGGGTGTGAACGGATGATGCGTTCGGCCGCGTTCTTGCGGTCCGCCATGGAGAGCGGAAGGCCGTGCGTGATGTTCGACTCGACGGCGAGAACGAAGGCGTCGGCCTCGTCACCGTCGAAGAACCGCACCGCTATCTTGTCGTCGCCGCGCCGTTCCGCGGCGCGCAGTCGGTGGACGCCGTCGATGACCCGCATCGTCGCGCGGTGCGCGATGATGGGCGGCAGTGGCGCCTGCGCCACCGTCAGCATCTCCACATGTTCGTCGTCTTCCCCGGATATGCGCGGAGAGCCGGCCACCGAGAGAGAATTGATCTCCACCTCGACGACCGTCTGCATATCCAGGTGCGCCTGCCCAGGTTCCACTCCAGGCTCCTCGCGTTGTGATTCCCCCGTGCGCAAGCTCGCGCCGACGCACCCTAACGTCGTACGGCAGGCCCTTGCTTCGGTGATGCCGGCCTGAGTAGGACATCACCGGGCCGTTCAGGTGTGTAGAACCCACCCCCGCTTCTCGACCGGTTACAACTCCCGGCGGGGGAGGAAGGTTCCCGAACCGCAGAAAACGCCCCACGCGAAGCGGAACACATAGGCAAACAAACCATCTTCCCCCATTCAGATACATACTCTAACAGTGCCTTTATCTACGGGGCACCCCTACCTGAAGTGCCTGAACCCGCGATGTCGCATTCCCCCGGGCACCGGAACCGGGCCTTTCGGCTCCCGTTCCCGGCCACCGTCCGCGGCTCCCGCGGCCGGCCACCGGGAGCCCGGCGGCCGGCCGTGCCGGTCAGCCGGTCCGCGTCCCCCGCCGGGAGCGCCCACCGCGCCCGTCCTCCGCCCGCGTCCATCCGCCGGGCTCCCGCCCGTCCCCGCCGGCCGCCGGCGCCACGTACGTCCACCCGTGGCGGCGCATCAGCTTGCGTACGCCCTGCACCGTGTACGTGACCCGGAAGCGCCGCACGATCACGGCCTGGATGCGCTCCAGCGTCCAGCGGTCCCCGGACCAGCCGTAGGCCGCCGGGCCCCGGGCGAGTTCCGCCTCCAGCCGGCGGAACTGGGCCGGGCTCAGCCGCGGCCGGGACGCCGGCCCCTTCGAGTCCAGCGCCCGCTCCCCCGCCTGCTGCCAGGCCCGGCGCCACCGCTGCACCGACCGCACGCTCACCCGCAGCTCCCGGGCGATCACCGCGTTGGTCTCGCCCCGCGCGAACCGCTCGACCGCCTTCAGCCGCAGCCGCTCGCGGAACTCCCGCCGCTCGGCGGTCAGTCCGCCGCCCTGTGCGTATCGCATCTCTCCGACATACCCCACCCTGCGCGACGCGTCGGCCTCCGGCGACATTACGGGTTCAGCACCGGTACCCCTATCGCGGGCGGCGCCGTGCACCGGGGAACACCGGTCCCCGGACGCCCCACCCGTCCGTCCGCCGGCGCGGAAATTGGCCTGTACCAAGCGGCCGGACGGTGGGTCGTGTGCGCTTTCGTCCGGCCGCCCGTCGGGGTACCCCTACCGGCGGTGCGCACCCCGCCGGGCGGAGCCGGGGCTCCGGGAATCTCAGGAGGCAACGGCCGCGGCCTGCGGCACCGGCTGCGTGAGGCTCCGGCCCATCAGCGGCGACAGGATCGTGGCCGTACTGGCGATCTCCCGCATGTCGGCCTCCAGCAGGGCCTGGTCGCCGTCGCACCGCGCCGTCTCCGGCGCCGGATGCACATCGATCATGACGCCGTCCGCGCCGACCGCCAGCGCCGCCCGCATCAGCGGCAGGACCAGTTCCCGGCGGCCGCCCGAGTGCGACGGGTCCACGATCACCGGCAGGTGCGACAGCCGCTGGACCACCGGCACCGCGCTGATGTCCAGCGTGTTGCGGGTCCGCGTCTCGAACGTACGGATGCCGCGCTCGCACAGCACGATGTCCAGGTTGCCGCGCTGCGCGATGTACTCGGCGGCCATCAGCCACTCGTCGATGGTCGCGCCGAACCCGCGCTTGAGCAGCACGGGTTTGCCCGCGGAGCCCACCGCCTGGAGCAGCGCGAAGTTCTGCATGTTGCGGGTGCCGACCTGGAGCATGTCCGCGTAGGAGGCGACCAGTTCGACACTGCCCGGGTCGATGACCTCGGTGACCACCGGCAGCCCGGTCTCGGCCCGCACGTCGGCGAGAATGCGCAGCCCGGTCTCGCCCAGCCCCTGGTAGGCGTACGGCGAGGTGCGCGGCTTGAACGCGCCGCCGCGCAGCAGCGCGGCCCCGGCGGTCTGCGCCATCCGCGCCGCGGCGAGCGTCTGCTCGGCGGACTCCACCGCGCACGGGCCCGCGATGACGGACAGGGTGTCGGGCCCGATCGGCACACCGCCGACCCGCACGACCGAGCGGGCCGGGTGGTGCTCCCGGCTCACCAGCTTGTGCGGCACGGAGATCCGTACGACGTCGAGAACGCCCCTGCGGCTGCGCAGGTTGAGCGCCTCGAACTCGTCCACGTCCCCGACGAGTCCGACGATCGTCCGGGTCACCCCCCGGCTGACGAAGGCGTCACCTCCCGCCGAGCGCACCAGGCCGACGACGGTGTCGACATCCTCCTGCGTGGCCCCGGGGGCCATCACCACCACCATGAGGGGTTCCTCCCGTTGAGTGGCCGGCACCGGCCGGCCGGATGTGGTTGGACGAGAAACCGGCGCCCGCCCGCACCGCCGTGCGCACCCGCCCGCCAACTCCGGTCGAGCCGCCGCAACGCGACAACTCCCTTGCCGGTCAATGGAGTTCGCGGCTTTTGATAGCGCCGTCAATCATTCCACACGCCCGCGCCGGACTGTCCAACCGCGCAACGTCGACCGCGGCACCGCACGCCCGCCCCGCACTCGGGCCTGTCCCCGGCTCCCACTCCCCCTCCCCCCCACCTCCTATCCGGCACGCAAGCAGTCCCGCTGGGCACCGTCCCCGCACCCGTCGAGACCGCTGTCCTCCACGGTGTCCGGCTCCAGCCGCGTCGCCAGGTCGGTACGGCGCTGCACGCCCAGCTTCCGGTACGCCCGGGTCAGATGCTGCTCCACGGTGCTGATCGTGATGAACAGCGCCGCGGCGATCTGCCGGTTGGTGTAGCCACGGGCGGCGAGCGTCGCGACCCGCAGCTCCGCACCGCTCAGCTCGGCGGGCGGGTGTCCGGCGCAGCCCGCCCCGGACCGCTCGGGCGGGCAGGCGCTCGCCGCGCCGACCGGCGACGCCTTCAGGACGGGCGCCTTGATGCCGCACTCCCGCATCAGTTGCTGCGCCTTGCGCGCCGCGATCCGTGCCCGGCTGTCGTCGTTCATGTCCCAGTAGCTGTACGACAGTTCCGCCATGGCGTACGCCAGCTCCAGCCGGTGCCCGCCGCGCTGGAGGATGTCCATCGCCTCCCCCAGGAGCCGCGGCCGCTCCGCGCGCTCGGCCAGCGACGCCAGCACCCGCAGCGCCACACCCCGCGTCCACAGCGGGCGGCGCCCGGTACGGACCAGCTCCTCCTCCAGCAGGCCCCGCGCGCGGCGGTCGTCCCCCAGCGCGACATGGACCTGCGCGGCGTCGGTCCGCCACGGCACCAGCCCGGACAGGTCGAGCCGCCACCGCGCCATCAGGTCACCGCAGCGGTGGAAGTCCTCCAGCGCGGCGTACGGCCGGCCGGCGGCGAGCTGGTAGTGGCCGCGGGCCCAGAGATACAGCAGCCCGGCGGGCGTCCGGAACGCCGCGTCGGGCACGGGGACCTTCAGGTGGGCCACCGCCTCGTCCAGCCGTCCCGTGGCGGCCTTCGTGTACAGCAGCGCGGCGACCGGGGCGGCCACGGCCGCCCCCCACCCTTCGGGCGGGACGACGGTGAGCGCGGTGTGCGCCGAATCCTCCGCCGCGGCCAGCTCGCCGAGCCGGATCTCGATGAACGCCTTGGCCGAGGCGAACAGCGACTGCCACATGGGCGTGCGGTGCTCCCGCGCCTCCGCGAGCAGGATCTCGCACCAGCGGGCCGCCTCCGGCAGCCCGTCGGCGACGATGAGCGCGACCAGCGCCGCCAGCCCCGCCGCCGGAGTACGGTCCTCCGGCCGGGTCTCCTGGAGAATCCGCTCCGCGCGCCCGGTCACGTCGCCGGTCACCCGCTGGTCCAGCACGGAGGCCATCAGGGCGAGCGCGCGCTGCTGGGTGTCCTGTTCGGGCGTCAGGCCGGGGGCCCGGGCACCCGCCGCCGTACCGCGGTACGGGCCCGCGGCCACCTCGGCGCGGTACTTCCCCGCCAGCCCCGGATACCCGTAAGCGAACCAGAACCGCACCGACTCCAGCCCCACCCCCGTACAGCCCTCCCCCTCTCCCTCCTCCACGATCCGCAACACCTCCAAGGCATCGTCCGCCCTGCCGAACCACAGCAGATGGCCGACCAGTTCCCTCATGGCGCGCGCGGTGAGCCGCCCGGCGGGTGCCGCCTCGGTGAGCGCCGACAGGTGCCGTACGGCGGCGGACGGATCGACCCGCCACCCGGCCCGTACCAGGGCGAGCCTGACCTCCAGCAGTTGCTGTTCGTCCGCACAGCCGTCCCTGGCCACGCGCAGGCAGTCCAGCGCGGTGCCCACCTCGTCGCGGGCCAGCGCCGCCTCCGCCGCCTCCAGCAGCACGGGCAGCGCCCACGGCGCGTCCACGGTCTCCGCGGCGACGAGGTGGCGGGCGAGTGCGGTCGCCGGCGCACCGCGCTCGTACAGCACCTGGGCGACCCGGGCCTCCAGGCGCGCGCTGCGCGGCGGTTCCGCCCGCCGCAGCACCGCCGTCCGCCCCGCCTCGTGACGGAACCGGCCATCGGCGAGCAACCCCATGTCGTGCAGGGCGCGCAGGGCGCGTTCGCCGGCCTGGCGGGACACCCCGAGCAGTTCGGCGGACCCGCCGTGCGCGGCCCGCTCCCCGAGCACCGCCAGCAGCCACGCGGTACGCCGCGTGACGTCGTCGCTGCGGCTCAGGCACTGCGCCACGGCGCGCTCGTACGCCTCTCCGGGCACCGGCCCGGCGGCCCCGGCCCGCTCCGCGTCCGCGTAGTCGTCCAGCAGCGCCTCCATCAGCAGCGGACTGCCGCCGCTCAGCCGGTGGAATTCCGCAACGGGCGGCGCCGAACGCCGCCCTTTCTGCCCGGCGGCCAGCATGGCGACGACACCGTCCCGCGGCAACGGACCGACGTGCAGGAATCGGCACGCCGGACCGCGCAGCAATTCCCGCCGCGCCGGACTGTCCTCCCACGCCGTACCACTGCTTTCCCCGAGAACCACCAGAATCCTGCTGACGGCCAGCCGCCGCACCACATACAGCACACATTCCAGCGAATAGGCGTCGGCCTGATGGGCATCGTCGATACACACGACGACCGGCCGCTTCCTGGCCTGGGCGAACAGAATGCCGCACACCCGGGGAACGACGTTCACGGCGACTTCCGCGGGAATGGCCCCCGCGGCCGCCCGCACCGGCGCGCCACCGCCCCCGGCCGGCGGCGGCAGCCACACCACCGGTTCCACCCCCTCACCGGCCAGCTCCGCACTCCGCAGCAGTCGCCCCGCCACGCGCAGCGGCACGTCCTTCTCCGCCGCGGCCGCCGTGGCCTGCAACCACAGGGCCCCGGTGGGCGCGCCCCGCTCCCGGAAGGCACGCAGCAGGGCCGTCTTGCCACTGCCCACCGCGCCGCCGACCACCACCGCTCCGCCACGCCCGGCCGCGCAGGCGTCGAGCAGGCCCTCCAGGACGGAGAGCTCCGTGTCCCGCTCCACCAACTTCATGAGCCGGTTCACCCCCGTATCCGGACTCGCGTTGTTCAGTTGGACGGATATCCAGCCGCTACCGACCCTTCGGCTCCCACGGTCACAGGAAATCCACACCGGCCGATTGTCCCGGCCTCCGGAACGGTCACCGCCCGCGTCCGCACCCCGGCGCCGACCGCCCCGCCTAACATGTTCCGTATTACCTCAACATTACCCCGGCCCGGCCCTCCGACCAGGCCGCCCCGGAAAGTATTTCAGGAGTCCACCATTCCCCTCCGGGCCCCTCCCCGCGACCTCCCCCAAAACCCTCACTACCCGTAACGAAAAGCCCCGCAAAACCCCCCTGATTCCACCCCAGGAGATACACCGCCCCCTCCCCACCCGAATACATCACCCTTCCCGCCACCCTCGAACGCTCCATGGGCGCCGACCGTCGCCACGGCCTCAGCCGCATCGCGGTGACCTCACCCACAGGGACGAGGACGGAGACGACGACGGGGGCGGCTACGGCCAGGGTGACAACGACAAGACCCCACGGTCCGCGAGGGACCGTGGGGTCTTGAGCTGTGGGACGTTCACGAGTTCCCTTGACCAGGCACAACAGGACTAATTGATGTTGAGGTTCCCGCGGCCCGCAAGATCACTCCCCGAGAGCATGCATATGCATTTATTGAACCCGCACCTACGCCCTGAGATAGTAGGGCCTTACCCGCTGAGGAGGGGTGAGACTCCCTCGGCTCCTCAGCGGGAAGCTTCATTCGTCGTCATCCCCGTCATCGAGGTCAAAGTCGAAGGTCAGCTGGCCCGACAGAGCGTCGTCCGGCGCGGCCGCAGCCTGGGGCTCCGTCGGGTCCAAAGCCTCCTCGATCTCGTGAGGCAGAGCGTAATCGTCCGCGAGTCGCGCGAGGTGGAGGATCAAGGGCAGAGCCAACCCCTCGCGACCAGCACGGTAGTCCTCGCTGAAACGCTGCTGGTGGACGAATGCGGCCCATGCTTCCGCATCGTCACCGGGCTGAAGGCACGCGACGGTCAGTTCGAGGAGGTCCGGATTCCAGGCGTTCGCCGTCGGCCGGTAGGCGTTGTTGCCCGAGGCGTTGGTGTGCGGAGTGAGTTTGGCGTCGTCGTTGGTGAGATTTGGCTGCGAGCCGGACTTGCCGGTCGTGCTGTAGAAGACGCGGTCCGAGTCACCCCGCACTCCGGGCCGCCACAGCCCCATCGCGATGCCCCCACGTTGCTGGCCCTCCAACTTGGGAGAGAGTTCCTCCGCCTCGGCCCAGCACTGTGCCGTTTCGTCCCGGCTGCCATCGGCGATCCGAACGATACGAAGCTGCTTGCCGTACAGACCGATCCGCTGAAGGGGACCCCCGTCGAGGCCGAGCCTGTCCCGTTCCAGACCGTCGTTCCTCAGCCACGGCCAGCGCTTGCGGACGTCCTGGGCGTGGGCCAGGACGAGCGTCGGGGTGCTGCGCAGTTGTGCGAGGGTCTTTTTGACGAAGGCCGCCATGAGGGCCGACTGCTCGGCGCTGTTCTTCCTGCCTTCGACCCTTCCCGTCAATGACTTGAGGAGTTCGGAGTACGGCACCCATGCCTGCATGTCGGCCGACTTGCCCAGCACGCATTTCGCGCCCGGTCGGATGAGCACCGCGATCGGCGTAAACTGTTGCTTGCCCATGGGCCCGTCAAGGCGGCGTTCCACGAGGTGGAAGGCCACCTGGTTCAGGTTCGCGGGGATGAGCGTGTCACCGAGCGTGTGCTGAGGCACCAGCCGCATGCCGGTCTGGCGCAGGCCGTCCGACCAGGCCGCGGTGGCACGGAGACCTGCATCGGCGAGAGCCTCGTCCGCCTCCGCATCCGGGTCTAGTGGACGGATGAATTGGGTCACCAGGCCGGCGTCCGCGCAGCCGAGGCGGATCGCATGCTTGGGGTCGGTCCGTCGCTTGGCGTGGCGGAAGGCATCCTGCCCGTCGAGCTCCACGAAGGCCAGCCGCGCCCCGGGGACGGCTTTCCGCAGGGCGGACATGGCCAGCGCGACACCGATACGGCGCTCCTCGATGGCCCTGTCGTGTTCCTGTCCCCGGCGTGGCACGCCGTCGCCTCCCAGCGGTGCACCGAGAGCGCCCAGTGGCCGCGCGTGCAGCCGGACGGTCAGCTCCTCCGCCTCCCACACCCAGGTATCGGGACCCTGCTCACGCCGGTGCCCGGCCAGCCCCAGCCCCGTCTCCGCCGCTGCGATCATCTGATCGCGGATGGCGTCGTTCTGGTGGAGCACGACCGCGGTGAGGTCTTCCCCTTCGAGAGCTTCGGCCAGGCGTGTCCGCAGAACCTGAGCGTTGTGGGCCGCGTTCAGCTCACGCTGGTCCAGGATGACCGCGCGCTCTTCGGGATCCTTCTCTTCCATGTTCTTGGGAATGGACGGCAGCTTCTTGAGCTGCTTCTTGGGCGGCCGCGCGTACGCACTGCGCTCGAGCTTCGGAACGGAGACGAACTCGGGAGCGATCGCCTGCTCCGCCCACTCGATCAGCCGTCGGTGTTCGCTGGGCATCAGTCCGGTGCCGATCGTGTGCCTCCCCATGGCCGCCTGGTGCCCGATCGCGATCCGGATGCCCTCCCGGCCGTGGATCCAGTGGTCGGCCTCCTTCACCAGCCGGTCCGGGGACGGCAGTGCGTCGAGTGCGCTGATCCCGGCGAGCATTCCTTCTGCTCCGCCCTGACGCCAGTCCGTGGTGCCGTTCTTCCACTCCAGCATGGCGACGGCGAAACGCTGCGGCTGCGGACCGTCATGGACGAGGGAGTCGTCCGGGAGCAGGTACGCGGACACGCCCTTGCCGTATGGCATGTAGACCTTGCCGGTGACAAACCGACGCACGCCGGCGGCCACGTGGACGCGCGGGACGGGTGAGAAGGGAACGGTGCGCACGGTGATGCGGAGGGTCGCCGCATAGTAGGCCGACTTGCCGTCGCCGCCACCGCGCCGCCCGGGTACGTACCCGATCACGTTCGACATCAGCTCGGCGCCCCCGCTTCCCTGCCCCCTGGCCCCCGTGCGGCCGGCGACCTGCCGGAACGACAGCTGCTGCCCGTGGTGTTCGTACGCGCCCTGGCGCGCGATCCTTTCGGCGAGGACGTCGGGAAGCAACCGGTACACATGGGGTGCAGGCAGAGCGGTTCCTCCGGGCGACACCTTCTGCTCGAGGAGGTCGACCCTGCCGGGCCGCCAGCTGAGAGCCGCGGTGTCGAGGTCACGAAAGCAGTTCATCAGCAGGGCCGCGGTCTCGGGATCGCCGGCATCGCGCGGGAGGCTCTTGAGCCAGGTGGCGATGTAGAGGTTCGTCACCGCCATCGGGTACGCGTCCTGGCAGTACAGCCAGGGGTTCTCCGAACCGAACCGTGCCGTGGAGTCGACCGCGACGATGTCCGGCGCGGTGGCGCGCATCAGCTGGTTGACAGCCGCTGTGGGTACGCGGCGCCGTCGCTCAGCCTGCCCCTCGGTCATTCCACCGTGGTAGAGGCGCAGGAGTGGTTCCTCCCAGTGGGCGGGCAGGGAGAGCGTGTGCATCGGGACGACGAAGGGTCCCCGTGCCGGGTCGGGCAGGTACGCAGCCGGACGGTTGTACTGGTAGGGCATAGTGTCGGTTCTCCTCGGAGCAAGGCGTGAAGTCTTCGGACGCGACGCGAACACGTCGGGGGTGAGGTGTGGTGTGGTGACGGATGCCGTCAGCCCATGTCCACCAGGGCGCGGTAGAGCGGTTCGTACAGCTCACGGACCAGGGACTTGCCGATCGGGGCAAGGTGCCGCTCCGCCGTGTTCCCGTCCTCGAAGTAGGGGGCGAGCACCTCACGCATGCTCGCCAGCAGGCTGGTGTCGGGGGTGTCCGTGTCCTGGAATCCGGCTTCTCTGGGAGAGAAGGCCGCGTCGACGAAGACCACCCGGGCCGGCGCGCCGCCGCGCACCAGACGACCGATGACCTGCCACATGACGACGAGCTGGTCCCAGGTGAACGCTGCCTTCTCCTCGTCCCGCAGGCTGGACCAGGCCAATCGTCGGGTGAGGAAGCGGTTCCACTGACGGCGTGCGCGGCTGCGGAACGCCGCGGCCGCCTGGTCGGGGGTGACGGCGGCGAGCGCGTTCTGCCTGAAGGATCCGTCGGCATCCCGGAGTTGGCGTACGGCCCAGTCGTTGATGGACTGGATGGCGAGTGAGATGTCGTCGGGCCGAGGGTGTGGGCGTGCCAGGAAGTAGACCGTGCCGATGGCCGCCTTGCCATCGCGCAGGACGATGTTGTGTCCCCGCTCCACGGCGAGCAGCGGCGCGACGAGAATGTCGCCGCCGACCGAGGGGAAAGCCTTCACGTCACCGCGGGGCAGTGTCCGTGCGGCGGCGTCCTCCGGCAGCCGGGTCCAGACGGTGTCGGAGTCCGCGTCGTCGGAAACGAGTCGGGTGACGCGGCCGTTCCACTCGGGGATCTGGTTGAGGTACTCGGCGGCCCGACGTGCCTCGTCGTAGCTGCCGACGAGCAACAGGATGCGGCGGCGGTCCGGATCGTCGATCTCCTTCAGCTCGGTGTCCAGCATGCTCTCGGCGTCGGGCAGACTCCGGTCGGGCACCGCGAGCTGGTGCAGCATGTGCAGAAGGGCCTGTGGCCGTTCTTCGGGGTCGCAGCCTGACAGGCGCAGCGGCTTGGGCCGGTCATTCCCGGGCCAGTACAAGAACTCCTTGCGGAACTCGCTGCCCAGGACGGCTTCGACTTCCTCGTCGTGAGGACGCAGAACGGCACCGACGTCGGCGTGCACGTGGTACCTGCTCGACGTGCCCGCCCAGCTCGTCGCGGACATGAGCAGGACGTGCGGGCCCGGGCGGCCGTCCACGGCGCACAGCTCACCGAGCCGCATGAGCAGTTCGCGGCCCACGCCGTTGCAGTGGAAGAAGCGGAGTTCACCGCTGCGGTCACCATCGCGCTCACGGTCGTCGTGGCGGAACTGGAAGCCAAGCACGTTACCCATGGGCGACTCGGGGATGACCGCCTCGTAGTCCTTGGGGGGCCTGCGGGAGAGCACGTTCGAGGCGCTCTCGAGATTGAGGGCGGCCTCGACGCGCGGCCACAGCGTGGTCATGAAGTCGAGGCGGCTGTGCAGAGCGGAAAGGAGCAAGGTGAACTCGAAGCGCCGGGCCTGGAGGTCGGCGTCCGCGAGCACCGTGCTGTCGTCTCCGACGATGTCGGTGAGGGTGTCGCGCAGCCTCTCACGCGTCCGTGCTCCCTGGGGCGCATGCAGGAGTTCCAGGGCGAGGTGGACGAAGGTGTTCACTAAGGGTGTCACTTCATCGTCGTCTCCCGTGCTCTGCTGCTCGTGCAGCGGGTCGTCGCGGAACCGGCCGAGTGCACCGTCCAGCGTCCGGGCCGCCGCAGGCGGGCGTTCGCCCTCCTTCCGCCCCGGGAACCAGCTTTCCAGCAGCAGGTTGTGGAGGGTGAAGGCACTGAAGTAGTCGACGCTGATCCACCGCCTGAGCTTGTCGTCCTTGACGAGCAGGGCGAAGAGGCGGTCAGTGGCGGCGCTGACCGTGTTGACGGCGTTGGTCCAGTCGTCGACGTCACGGGCGGACAGCTGGAGCCGGCCGTCCCGGGCCATCTGCTGGAACTTGTGGACGGCGACCTCGTCGAACCAGGAGTTCGGGGCCTTCCCCACCAGAGTGCTGGCCGGCGCGAAGGCCGTGTCGAGCTGCATCTGCACCCGGTCGGCCTCGTCGACGATGATCAGGTCGCTGAGTCGGCACGCGAGTTCAAGATACCGGAGCTGTTCCTGGTGCTGGTGCATCGGGACGGAACTGTGCACGAGACCGGCTGGGGTGGCGACCCACACCTGTGCGTCGACCAGATCACGAGCCCCGCGGTGGCGCGGACAGCGGTTCCACAACGGGCACAGTCTCCGCTGCGGCTTCGGGCCTTGTGCGTCACGCTGCGTGCTGTACTCCTCGTCGAGGAGGGGATCGCCGTCCGTGGCCTCCTGCTCGGGGACGGTGTACAGCGTGATGCACGGTGCTTCACGGACGCCGAGCGGGCGGCGGGCTTCCAGGCCGCGCAGCACGTCGACAGGACAGGCGCTGCTGAGGTAGGCGAAGCCCGCGTTGTCGTGCCCGAGCATGGTGGCGGCGCCGGCCGTGGCGGTGCGGCGGTGCAGCCGATTGATGTTGCGCTCCCGGGTGGAGTGCCCGAGGATCGGCGCCGCCCGCACACCGAGCCGGTTGAACTGCTCCACCACGGCGAGCGTCTCGGCCACGTCACCGACGACGATGGTCACCCGGCGCGGTGTCCGGGTCACGAGGTGGTAGGTCAGGATGTCCCGGAGGGTGGACTTGCCGGCTCCCACCATCCCCACGAGGTGCAGCAGCCGGTCGATCCTCAGCCGTCCCTGTTCGGTGAAGCGGCCGAGTTCCGCGTCGCGCACAAGCAGTTTCACCCGCCGGAGCCGCCCGGCCCAGCCGCCCCGCGCCCCCTCCGGCGCCGTCGCCTCGACGGCGTCCATCTCGTCGGCGGCCTTCTCGAGCTCTTCCCAGGTGACGTCGACGGGCTCTCCATGCCCGGCCGGTGGTGCATCGAGCGCGTGAGCGCGCGGCAGGGTGTCCGTCAGCAGTTCCTCGTCGAACACCACGGAGTGGGTACGGTCCTGCACCCGGAAGGTGTGCTCTCCCTCCTCGGCGAACGGAATGGACCGCGTCGCGAACCGTGGAGCGGTGCTGAGCAGCTCTTCGAAGATCTCGAAACGGCGTGCGGCGCGCGATGGCTCCCGACGGCGCGGTACGGAGCCGGGCCCGTCGATGTCGTATCCGCGCAGGTGTTGGGGGACCTCAAGGTAGTCGGTCAGCGCCTCCGACCAGGCGCGCCGTCGCCGCATGTCCCACAGATAGTGGCGGGCGCGCAGAACGCGCAGCCGCTGTTCGTCGGTGCGGACGTCTCCGAACACCTCGCTGTACGGGTAACCGCCCAACAGCGGCCAGACATCGGCGGCCGTGCGGGTGGGCGTCACGTCCTCCAGGAGGTACAGGCCCAGTTCGACGTCGAGAAGGTCGCCGGGACGGAAGCTGCCGAGGTTCGCCGGCCACACCTCGGTGAGCTGCTGCGGCGAGCAGCGCCGGTGCCATCCTCTGCGGTCACGCACGGCTTCCTCCTTCGGTACACGGGTCTCCCGCCTTGTTACGTGGGGTGGAGATCTCATCGGCGACCAGCCGCAGGAAGGCCCGGTCGTCCAGCAGGGTGACCCGGTCGGCCAGGTCCTCCGGCAGGTTGCGGCGGAACTGCCGCCCGTACGCCTCGTTGTCGCGGAAGCGGTAGCGGGGCACGACGACGAACGCCCGGTCGTACGGCGGCTCGTTCCTCAACGACGTGAGGGAGCGCGCCAGGAGAACGGGGTTCACCCGGTCCTTGACGTCCACCGCCCAGTGCCGTCGCCCCGGCAGGGGGACGCGCAGGTCGTACGCGTCGTAGTTGGGCCACATCTCGGCGGTGATTCCGAACTTCTTCTCCAGGGCGGTTTGCAGATCGGTCTCCGCGAGCCCGGGGCTGGTGATGAACATCCGCAGGGGGCGGCTGAGCTGGAAGACTCCGCCTTTGTCGGCACGAAGCGGCGTGCCTTCGTCCGAGGTGCCGTCGCGGCTGCACCGGTCCAGTTCGCAGCGGTGGCCGCCGTGCAGCAGCGGCACCATCAGGCAGCGGCAGCGAGCGCACTGCCGGTATGTGCCGCACCGCAGGTAGGAGGCGGGTACGGGCTCATAGCAGCGCTTGATCACGTCGTGCAGCAGCATTCCGCAGTCGGGATCGCCGCCGAGCAGTGCCAGCTCGGCGCCGGTCAGCACGGGCCTGGAGGTGAGCAGGGCCCGGAACGCGGTGTAGGCCTGCGGGGCCTTGGCCGCACGGCACACGGCGAGTGCTTCCCGGATGCGTTCGCTCTCGAAGAGCTCGGCGGCAGGGTCGGCCGCGCTCACCTCCCACTCCAGGCACAGCTGGTGCGGCAGCCGGGTCTCCGGATCGACGAGCAGGGCCGTGCCCGGAAAGTTCTCGGGCGGCAGCTCCAACGGCCACTCGATCAGCGGCCGTTCACAAGCCCAGCGGACCATCTGCGGCACACTGCCCGGCGGTTCGTCGCCCCGGCGCAGGCAGTGCAGGACGAGGCGGTTGTACGCGTTCTGCACCTTCGCCGGGTAGACCGGGTTGGGTACCGTCCTCTGCCGGGACAGGCACGCCAGGGCGCTGGCGATCTGTCGGAGCAGCCCCTCGTCCGTGCCGACGGCGTCCTCGGGCCGTGCATCCCTCATGTCGGTCGTGGTCACGCCTCCCCCTCTCTCGCGACGGCGCCGTCGGGCGCGGCAGCGGCGCTCGGACACCACCGGGACACCGGGCAGAAGCGGCAATGCGGGCCGGGGCGGGCGTCCCATGTCTCGTCCTCCCGCCACGGTCCTGCGTACCGCCGCAGAACCGACAGCGCCTTCCGCTTCTGGCCGGGGTCCGTCGGGTCGATCACGTGCGGATCGGAACCGTCCGGCCGGAGGATCTCCACCTCGACGCGCGAGCCGTCCGGATCGCCGCCCAGCGCACCCTGAGCCAGGAGCGCGACCGCCAAGGCGAGTTGGGGGTAGGTGTCGAGAAGGTCCTCGTGGTGGCGGCGCCGCTTCCGTGTCGTCTTGAGCTCCCGCCACACCCACGAGCCGTCCTCCTGGTAGAGCAGGTCGGGTTTGGCGATGACGACGGCCTGCGCCGCGGTGTCGTGGACGACTCGGAGGGCTTCGGGCTCGACCCGCTGGATGAGTGCGGCGTCCTGGAAGGGACAGGCGTCGACGTGGTGGAGCAGCATGTCCCGACCGGTCGCGGCGTCCTCGTCGGAGACGCGCCAGCGTCCCTCTGTCCAGTTCTCGCCCGCCGGGGGCATGTCGCCGACCGCGCACGGCGGCCATCCCGGGCGCCGGTGCAGCTTTTCGATCCAGCCGTGCACCGCCTGGCCGAGCCTGGCCGCGCTGCCGTACTCGTCAGACTTGGGCAGGTGCAGAGAACGGAGGAATCCCTGTGCCGGGCAGGCCGCGTGATAGCGCAGATCGCTGACCGACACCTTTCTCAGCGGTGCCACCCTCGCGGGAAGGCCGAGGACACCCGGCCTGCGCGGAACGGCCTCGCAGCCCGTGAACTGCTTGCAGTCGACGCAGGATGAGCCGGGTACCGGCCTGCCGCCCGCCACGACACGGGCCACGTGCGCATGCCCGTGCTCGGCGTAGTAGGCCTCGGCCTCCTCGGCCGTCCCGTCGAACTGCACGCGCGGACGTCCGTCGGCGAGCCCGACTTCGACGACACGCACCCGCTCGGGCCGGGCGGCGGGGCCGTACGGCTGGAACGCGCGCGCCCATTTCCGCGGCCAGGCCGCCTGGCGCCCGTGAACGGCCACGTACACGGCGATGGCGATCTCGCCGGGCTCGGAGTCCTTGGCCTCGCCGTGCCGCAGCCGCCGGTACTCGCGCAGTCGTCCGTCGGCCGACTCGTA
The DNA here is from genome assembly GCF_003865135.1 of Streptomyces chrestomyceticus JCM 4735. Lineage (NCBI taxonomy): Bacteria > Bacillati > Actinomycetota > Actinomycetes > Kitasatosporales > Streptomycetaceae > Streptomyces > Streptomyces chrestomyceticus. The sequence continues at coordinate 1,630,696 of NZ_BHZC01000001.1, forward strand.
CCTGCGCCACCAGGCGTACATCTCCCAGAACTTGCCGTTCTCCCGCTGGGCCACCCAGTACGGGCGGACCGGCTGCAGCCGCTGCTCACCGTCGCCGGTGCACGCTTCTATGTACGTACGGAGGGCGTGCTCGGCATACGTCAGGTGACCGGGGTGGAGCGCGGGGGTGCGCGAGCGCAGCCCCACCAGGGCCTGGTCAGGTGTCTCACCGTCGAACTCGACCCGGTCGACGGCGTCCATCACCGGCCCGAGGGTGAACGTCTCGAGCTCCGGCTTCGGAAGCCGGAGAGGCCGGGTCGGCCACAGACCGGGCCGGGCCTTGGCAGCGGCGTGCGAGGGGCAGGTGTGCTCCTCGCTCCCGCCCGTACCGGGCCCTACGCGCACGAGGCCGTCGTTCCCGGTCAGCCAGTGCGGCTTGTGCCATGCCGTCGTGTCGTGGCCCATTGCCTCCCCCTTGTCTCAGAACAGACGGCACCCTTCGGTCGGGCCGGGTGCGCCGCCGCATTCGACCGTAGCAGGTAATCTTGGAACTCATTGGAAGTTCTTGGCATAGGTTGGTTGCTGCGCTAAGCTGCCCCGCATGGCGGCATCACTGGAGGAACTCGAGCAGCGCCTGTCCCACCTGCGCACCGAGCTGCGCGGTGCCGTGCGCGCACGGGACAAGGCCGAAACCGCGCGCATCCGTCGTGCGCTGCGCGAAGCCGAGGCCGCTTGGGAGCACGCCCTCGAGACCGAGGCGGAACCGGACGCCGAGGCATCCCCGGCCGAGTCCCCGGCGCCGCAAACGTCGGCAACCACAGGCGCACCACGCCGCACGGAGCGCCCGACGCACGGCTCCATCCCGATCCGCGAACAGGTCCACCAGGCACTCACCCTGCTGGGCGCCCCTGCCGCCCCGAAGCTCATCTCGTCCACCTACGAGGCGTTCTTCACCGAGTCGCTGGTCGCCACCAAACTCGCGTCCCTGCGCCGCGACGAGGAGCGATCCTTCACGGCACAGGGCTATGCCCGCCCGTACTACATCTGCGCGGCACTGACCCACGACCGCCTGGTCCCCGCACGCGGACTCCTGTCCCTGTCCACCTGGCCCGTGGAGCGGCGGATCATCGGCCCGCTCAGCCCCCGTGCCGACTTTCTCACCCACGCGGTGGGAACCGCCGAGCAGATCCAGCGACTCACCACCGCGGGGCATCCGGCCCCGACGCGGCCTGGCGGCTGCTGCGCCGTTTCGCCCTCACGATCCCGGGCGCCTACGACGCCGCGGCCCCGGAACCCGACCCCGCCCGCGTGATCGCGGCCGCCCACGCCGAAGCGGCCGTCCACCAGCAGGAGGACGACCAGCAACGGCTAGCGGCCGCGCAGCGCGCCCGTACCCAACTCGCCGACGTGCAGCAGCTGTTCGGTGCGGCACCGATGCGTGACACCTTGCGCGATGCGAGTGGGACCCTGTCCTGACGACCCCTTCACGACGGCGATGACGTCAGACGCCTCGCACGCCGGTGAGCTCCCGAAGACGTACCCGAAGACGTTCCCGAAGTAGAGACGATGCCCTCGCAGCAGTCCGAACCTCCCGACAACCGACTCGCGCGGCTGCGCGGACCAAAGCCCCCTCAGCCGTACACCGCCCGCAAGATCACCGCCCTGACCGCCAATCCCGCCTGCGCCCGCCGCGCCGTCCTCGACGCCGCCGGTGTGGACAAGGCGCTGCTCGCCCAGCAGGTCGGATACGAGCCGCGCTTCGGCCAGTCCCCCTTCGCTCTCGCCCGCGAACAGGCGTTCCACGGCCACGTGAAGTGGGGCAGCTACGCCGAGCTCATCCGGCTGCTGCGCGAGCAGCTCTCCGTCCCCGTGGCGGAGGCCCATGTCACCGACCTCAACGAGGTAGGGGGCAACACGGCCCTGCACCTGCGCGAGCGGGAGACCCGCCGCCTCATCGCGCACGTGGCCTCCGGCCAGGACGTACGGCTCATCCTCGACCGTCCCCTGCTCACCCTCGAAGTCGCCGGTCAGACGGCGTACTTGGAGCCGGACGCGCTCACCCACCGCATCGGGGGGAAGTTCCACGTCGTCCTCATCCGCTCGTTCGCGGCGATCGACGGCCAGGCCAATCCGACCGCCGTCGCCGAGACGGCCAAGCAGGCCGCGGTGTACGTCCTCGCGCTGCACCGCGCCTTCGAGACGGCCGGCCTGCCCGCCGAGCAGATCTCCCACGAGTTCCTGCTCGTCTGCCCCAAGGACTTCTCCAACCGCCCCTACGGCCGCCTGATCGACCTCCGGCAGGAACTCGACGCCCTCCAGTTCCAGCTCTCGCGGCTGCGGCGCGCCGAGGACCTCGCGGCCCAGCTCCCCGAGACGGCGACCCTGGACACGGCCCGAAGCGCGGACGAAATCTCCTCTTCCATAGAGGCGTTGGACGCGTCGTACACACCCTCCTGCCTGTCCTTCTGCGAAATGGCGCGCTACTGCCGCGACGAGGCCGACGAATGCGCCTCACCGGCCCGTCTGGGCAGCGGCGTGCGCAACGACCTGCCGGGCATCGACTCCACCCGCACCGCGCTCGACTACCTGGACGGCGTCGCCGCCCCCGGAGAGGCCGAGGCGGAAGCCGCCGACCTGCTGCGCGCCGCCGCCCGGCTGCGCCGACTCCGCCGGGGGGCCGCATGAGCGTCCTGTCCACCGTCGCGACGCTCACGGCCTCCCGCACCGGCCGTGCCGAACCGCTGACGACCGTCCGCCACCAGCACCTGGACGAGAAGCCGTTCGTCCTGGTGCCGCTCACCCTCGCCGGCGAGGCGTGCGCGCCCTTGGCCGCGCTCGCGGGTACGGACCCCGAGCACCCGACCCTCCTCACCGTCCGCCAGCCACGCAACCGTGCCGAACGCTTCCGGTTCGCCGAGCGCCTGGCCGCGCTCCTCCTCGCGTACATCGACGGGTGCCGGACGGAGACGGAGCCCTACACCGTCGGCCGCGGCAAGGAGAAAGAGGAACGCCTGCGCTGCCGGCGGGCCCCGCAGCTCCTCGTCCCGAACGGCGAGGGCATCTCGTACGTGCGCCTGCTCGGCCGGCTGACCAGGCTGCGCGCCACCGAGGGGCCGTACGCAGTCGACCAGTCCGTGCCGACCCTCGGCAAGTGGCTGACCTGGTTCGCGGACCTGGCCGAGTTTCCGGACTCCGGTGTGCTCCTCGCGATGACCCGGCTGCTCGCCGCCAACTGGGCCACGGGCCAGAGTTCTTCCGAGGACTCCCACCTCGCGTCCCTGCTCGCCTGGATCGATCCGCCGGAGGGCAGCGACGGCGCGCGGGCGGCACGGGAGGCGGAGGACCCCGCCGTGTGGCCGCCGGCCGGTCCGTCCACGGACCCGGTCTTCGACCGGACCCTGCACGAGTTGATGACGCGCTACGACGAGGCGTCCGACGGCCGCGGACGCGAAGCGGTCGGCCGCCAGATCGACCGTGAGCTGAGCGGCCAGATGCTGCCCACCTGGCGGCTGATGTGGCGCGGCGTGGAGCTGCTCCGCGAGCTGCCGGAGGGCGCCCACGTCCCCGGCCGCTGGGCCCTCGACCGGCGCTGGTTCTCCGAGTACGCCGAGTACCTGGAGGCCGACGGCCGCCCGCAGGCCCGCCGCGACCAGGCCGTCCGAGCCGCCCGCCGCCTGGCCCGGCTGGAGGATGCGGTCACCCGCTACGAGGCGCAGCGCGCGTACGACGACCCGCTGGTGATGGCGGAGTACGAGCTGACCGGCGAGGCGTTCACGGGCACGGTCACGGCCAGGGACGGGGACCGCTTCATCCCCGGCGAGCGTCCCGGATCCCAGGTGTGGCGTCCGACGATCACCCTGCGCACCGGCACCGACGTCCGCGTCGATCTCGCGGTCGGCACGGAGGTGAAGTCCCCGGCCCGGCCCGGCCAGGAGGCCCGCATCCTCGAAGTCAGGCGGGAGGACGACGGCGGCCACGCCGTGGTGCTCCAGCTCAAGGGCGGTTTCGCGAGGAAGCGCACACCGCCGGCACCGCCCGGCACCCTCGCGGAGGCCGGCGAGGAGCTGACGTACACCACGCTCAACCCCACGGCCATGCCGTCCGCCCTGCCCGACGAGGAGAACACCCCCTGGACCCACGGCGGTCCGCCGCAGTCGTACGAGCCCACCGACGAGGACGCAGAGGAGACCTGGGAGTGACCGCCCTCCTTCCCGACACCGGGGAGCCCGAAGCCCTCACCCCCGGCGAACGCGCGGACCGGGCGGTCGCGGGGATCCTGACCAGCCTCGACACCGCGCCCGGCCGGGGCGTCGTGGTGGACTCGCCGCCCGGAGCCGGAAAGTCCACGCTGGTAGTGAAGGCCACCGGGCACCTGACGTCCGCTGGCCACCAGCTCATGATCGTCGCGCAGACCAACGAGCAGGTCGACGACCTGGTGGACCGCATCGCGCGGGAGCACCCCGGTCTGGCACTCGGCCGCCTCCACGCCAGTGGCCACGTCCTCCCGCCCCGCGTCACCCGGCACCCCAACGTGACCGGGAGCAACCAGGTGACGGACCTGCGCGACCTGCCCGTCGTGGTGTCCACGGCGAAGAAGTGGTCGTTCGTCACGCCGGACAAGTGCACGCCGTGGCGGTGGGCCATCGTCGACGAGGCGTACCAGATGCGCTCGGATGGCCTCCTGGCGACGGCCCCGCTGTTCGCCCAGGACGACTCACAGGTCCTCTTCGTCGGCGACCCCGGCCAGCTCGACCCCTTCGCCACCGTGGAGACCGACCGCTGGCACGGCCTGACCTGGGACCCCCTGCGCAACGCGGTCGACGTCACCCTTGCCCACAACCCCGACCTGCTCCGCCACCAGCTCCCCGTCTCCTGGCGGCTCCCGGAGACGGCGGCGCCCCTGGTCGAGGAGGCCTTCTACCCCTTCTACCGGTTCGTCCCCGGCACGACGGCACCGGAGCGCGTGCTGTCGTACGCCAGCCTGCCCCACGGCTCCGGCCCGCCGGACGACGTCCTCGCCCGGGCCGCCGACTCCGGCTGGGGCTACCTGGAACTCCCCGCCCGACACACCCTGGACCATGACCCGGAGGTGGCGGACGCCCTCGTGGCGACGGCGGCTCGGCTGCTGGAGCGGGGTGCGCTGGTCAACGGGGAGCGCCTGACCGCGGACCGCTTCGCGATCGGCACAGCACGCACTGTGCAGGCGGACGCAGTCCGCTCCCGCCTCGCTGCCTGCGGCCTGACCGGCATCACGGTGGACACCGCCAACCGCCTCCAGGGCCGCGAGTTCGACGTGACCTTGGTCTGGCACCCGCTGTCCGGCCGCCAGGACGCCTCGACCTTCCACCTGGAGACGGGCCGCCTGTGCGTCCTCCTCTCCCGGCACCGCTTCGCCTGCATCGTGGTGGCCCGCGCCGGCATCCGCGACCTCTTGGACCAGCATCCGCGGAGCAATCTTGTGTACCTGGACGTACCGCCGAAGTTTCCGGACGGGTGGCGGGCGCATCAGGTGGTTATGGGGCGGCTGGAGCAGGGCGAGCACCGGGTGCGGACGACGTGATCATGCACGAATAGGGTGCCAATGGCAGTGGAAGAATGTACGGTCCACGCAGATGTGGCCTGAGGGGGATACCTACCGCATGGCAGTAGCAATCGACAATCCGAGCATTGACTTGCCGTACAGCGAGCGGGCCTGGCACTGGGAACTGGACGAACGAAGGCAGCCGATGGGGGAACCACTTCCAACGGCCGCCGCCTGAGCCAGGTCCCCTGCCGTTCACCGGTAACCCGGTCGGAGCAGCGACAGTTAGTACACGTCTTCACCCCGGAGGTTCCGCTTTCATGGTCCCCAGCGACACGGGCCGGACGATCGACCGGTTGCGCAAGCATCTGACCGGCGCCACACGCCTGGACTCGCTGTCTGAGTCGTTCTCCGTGTTCGTCTACGAGGCGCTTAAGGAGGAGTTGGTCAATGTCGACCTACGCCTGCTCCTGCACGGCCACAGTCTTGACGATTTCGCCCTGAATGGCCTTGAGGAGGAGAACCTCCATCGCGCCCGGCTGGATCAGCACCGCGTTGCCCGCGTGTTCCTGACCTGGGCCGAAGAACATCTCCAGGCAAGGGCACTGAAACGGCGCACGCGCGGTACCTGGACGAGCGTCGACGGGCCGTTCCCTTATGTCGTCGACGGCGCGGGCCTTGAGGCCGAGAGCCTCGGCCTGGTGGCGTCCCAGGACCTGTACTTCCCTCTGGAAACGACGGAAGCGGACAAGGTGGCGCAGGCCGTGGTCCGCTTCGAGCGGATGTGGCACGACGACGGCACCAGCAGTACCATCCAGCAGGAGTTCCTCAACGCCGCCCGAACCCTCTTCATGGACAGGGCACCTGAGTCCATCTACCTGCGCATCCTGACGTCCCTGTTCAAGGACTTCGTCGAGGAGGCCGGCGAGGAGACCGCTGAGCGAGGCAGAACGGGCTTCTACGACTCCGTCGTGTGGAAGAAGCTCTACAAGTTCCAGCGTGACGGCGTGCTCGGTGCGATCGAGAAGCTTGAACGCCATAACGGCTGCATCATCGCCGACAGTGTGGGCCTGGGGAAGACCTTCGAGGCCCTCGCCGTCATCAAGTACTACGAGCTGCGCAATGACCGCGTTCTCGTCCTGGCGCCCAAGCGGCTGCGGGAGAATTGGACCATCTACCGCGGCAACGACAGGCGGAATCCGCTGGCTGCGGACCGCTTCCATTATGACGTCCTCAACCACACCGATCTCAGCCGGACCGGCGGGCTGTCGGGGGACATCGACCTGGCGAACGTCAACTGGGGCAACTACGACCTCGTCGTGATCGACGAGTCTCACAACTTCCGTAACAACCCTCAGGTCAAGGGACGAACGACCCGATACGAGCGCCTCATGGACGAGGTCTTCAGGTCTGGAGTGAGGACCAAAGTCCTCATGCTCAGTGCAACGCCCGTGAATACACGCTTGGCTGACCTGAAAAACCAGGTTCTGTTCGCCACCGAGGGAGACGACCAGGCACTGGCTTCGGACGGGATCAGAAGTATCGAGACCACACTGAACAAGGCACAAAGGCACTTCAACGAGTGGCAGCGACTCCCTGCGGCCACTCGGAGTACGAAGTCCCTGGTCGGCACGCTCGGCATGGATTACATTCGACTGCTGGACCTGGTCACGATCGCCCGCTCCCGCAAGCACATCGAGAAATATTACGGCACCAAGGACGTCGGAAGGTTCCCCGCCCGCCTGGCTCCCGTAAACCTCACCCCGCCCATCGACACGGCCGACATGATGATCCCGCTGGAGGAGATCAACCGGTCGATCCTGCGTCTGAATCTGGCCGCCTACAAGCCCACCTCCTACGTCAGCGCCAAGCACGAGAGCAAGTACGCGGCCTTGTACGACCAGAGGGTGCGCACTGGCGGCCGACGCGTGTGGCGGCAGACCGACCGTGAGAACAACGTGGTCCACCTGCTGCGAGTGGGTCTGCTAAAGCGCTTGGAGTCCTCGGTCAACTCCCTGGGCAAGACGCTCGGCAAGATCCTGGCCACCGTGGAGGGCGCGATCGCCAGCATCGACGCCTACGAGGCGACCGGGGCCGAAGGAACGTCCATTGACAGTTTCGCCGACCTGGAGAAGATCGACCTGGACGACCCGCAGTTCGAGGACACCGTCGGCGGCAGCGTCAAGGTCTTCCTCGCTGACATCGACCGGGTGCGGTGGCGGCAGGAACTCGAGCACGACCGGGACACCGTGGCCAGCCTGCTCGCCGAGGTGACGGCGGTCGACGCCGACCGCGACGCCAAACTGGCCGAACTCAAACGGTTCCTGCGCGACAAGGTCCAGCACCCCACCAACGACGGCAACCGCAAGGCACTGGTGTTCACCGCTTTCAGCGACACGGCCGAGTACCTCTACGAGCATGTGGCCCGCTGGGCTCGTGACGAACTGGGGGTGCACGTGGCCCTGGTCACGGGGCAGAGCACCCGGAGCACCCTCCCGATGAAGCGCGTCCATATGGTCGACGTCCTCACCGCGTTCTCACCGCGCTCCAAGGACGGGGATCCGGACGACCCGCAGATCGACATCGTGATCGCCACCGACACCATTTCCGAGGGCCAGAACCTCCAGGACTGCGACACGGTGATCAACTACGACATCCACTGGAACCCGGTGCGCATCGTCCAGCGTTTCGGTCGCGTCGACCGCCTCGGTACCACCAACACGAGTGTTCAACTGGTCAACTTCTGGCCCAACATAGACCTGGACGCCTACATCAACCTCGAGGCGCGCGTGTCCAGCCGTATGACCCTGCTGGACGTCTCCGCGACCGGTGAGGAGAACGTCCTGGACGTCACGTCCGGCGACATGAACGACCTCGACTACCGGCGCAAGCAACTGCAGCAGATGCAGCAGGCCGCTCCCACCATGGAGGACCTCGCCGGCGGTCTGAGCATCACCGACCTGACGCTCTCCGACTTCCGCATGGACGCCGCGGCTCGTGCGCGTGACGAGCTTCAGGAGATCGCCGGGTGGCCCCTGGCCCTGTTTGGCGTCTCCCGCTTCGACAAGGCCCTCGCCGACGACGGGCTCGCTCCTGGTGCGGTCTTCCTCCTGCGTGTGCGGGACGACGCGTTCGCCTTCTCCGAGGGGTACCCGCTGGCGCCGTACGTGCTGGCTTACGTGACCGACGACGGCAGCCTCGCTCACGAGATCGAGGAACCCAAGCTGGCCCTCGACGTCCTGCGCCACCACTGCCTGGGCATTACCGAACCCGACGCCGCCATTCTGGCGGAGTTCGACCGGATGACCAGGTCGGGCAGGTCCATGAAGCACTACCGCGACCTCTTGGACGTGGCGGTCCGCGCCGCCTCAGGAAAGGCCGAAGAAAGCATGGTGGCCTCTCTCTTCTCGGCAGGCCCCTCACTACTGGGAACGGAGGCCGCCACGCCCGGCCTGGAAGCCGTTAATTTGATCGCATGGCTGGCGGTGCTGCCGTGAGTGGCATTCCCCACAAGTGCGCCGGTGCCGACCTGCTGGCTCTGCCCGAGAAGGCCCGGCAGCAGCAGCGTGTCGCGAAGAAGATGCTCGCCGCCCAGTTCGAGGATCAGACCCCCGCCGACGCCCGGCTACTGACCAAGGCGGTGGCCTCGGCGAACCTGGTCGGCATTTTACGCCCGGAGACCATACAGGTGCCCCGGTACCAGGACGGCGAGCGTACTGTCGTCGACGTCCCTGTCCTCGAGGCCTTCCTGGCCGACAGGACCTCGGCATCCGACAGGACTCGCGTGGCCGAACTCGTCCATCGCAGCATGGCCAAGCCGGTGGTGCTGTTCGTGCACATGCCCGACGGCATCACGGCCCTCTCGCTGGCGCTCAGCCATGTGAGCCGCACAGACCCCACCAGGTCGACCTCCGTAATAGACGCGCACGTCATGGTGCCGACCAAAGGTATCGAACCGGGCGCCCTCCACCTCGACCGGCTGGACCGCACGGACATGTGGGCGCTGTACCGCGACCTCGTGCGGACCGCAGCCGCTGACGGCCGCCCTGCCGGCACTGCCCTGCGGGCGGCGGACGCGGTCGCGCTACGCCGACGGTTGACCGACCTGGAGAGCGAACTGATCACGGTCGTGCGGGACGCGAAACGCGCGAGGAATCAGCAGCAGCGCATCGATCTGAATATGTCGGCTCGGACGCTACGTACACAGATCGGTCATGTCAGAGGCACCCTATACAGTGCCGACGGCGACCATGACACCGCCTGAACAGCTTGCAAATCATCACCTAAGCACACAAGGAAGACATCACCCGTGACCCTGGACTTCGAACCGGTCGGCGACCTGACCGGCCCCGGCGAGGCCAAGTCGAACCTCGACGTACTGGCGCGTCTCTTCCCCGACGCCGTCGTCGACGGCACCGTCGACCTCGATGCCCTCCGGGGCCTCCTGGGTGAGAACGCCGCCCCCACGACCGCTGAGGCGTTCGGCCTGCGCTGGCCGGGCATGGCCGAAGCCCGGCGCCTGTCCACGCTTCCGGCGACAGGCACGCTGCTTCCGAAGCCCGAGGAGTCCGTGGACTGGGACAACACCCGCAACATCGTCATCGAGGGCGACAACCTCGAGGGGCTGCGTCTGCTGCGGCGCGGATACACCAACAAGGTCGACGTGATCTACATCGACCCGCCCTACAACACGGGCAACGACTTCGTCTACGAGGACAAGCGCGTCACTTCGCAGGCCGGGCACGAGACCCTGGCGGGGCAGCGGGACGATGAGGGGGCACTCCAGGCCGGCACCGAATCCGACCGAGTACAGGACCGCAGGACCGGCGCGTCCAGGCATTCGGCGTGGTTGTCGATGATGTATCCGCGGTTGCTAGTAGCACACCACTTGCTCAAAGAGACAGGCGTCATCATTGTTGCGATTGATGACTGCGAGCATGCGCGGCTCAAGCTTTTGATGGATCGAGTGTTCGGGGCAGAGAACTTCATCGCCAACCTTATTTGGCAAGGCGGCCGCAAGAATGACTCTCGCTACGTTTCCGTCGGCCACGATTACATGCTCATCTACGCAAAAAACGAGGGAGTCCTTCGCCAATCCGAAACGCGATGGCGCGAAAGGAAACCCGGAGTTGACGAAATCTTGGCGCGCGCTTCAGAAATCTGGCGCTCCCATGATGATAAGGAGGCCGCAAACAAGGCTTACAAGAAATTCCTCAAGGGAATGGCAAAGAAGGGGGCGACCGCAGGAGTCCTGAGGTTTGCAAACCTCGATGAAACAACGGGCCGCCCCTATAACGCAGACCGCGACCTATCTGCACCGAACCTCCGAGCCAGCGGCGACTACGACATCTACCATCCGGTTACCAAAAAAGCCGTGACCCGGCCCCAGGGTGGAAGCGGGTGGCGCATGACCAAAGAGTCCGCCCAACAAATGATCAAAGACGACCTCATCGTCTTCGGTGAAGATGAGACAAAAGTCCCGCGCGGGAAAATCTTCCTGGATGAAATGTCCGATCAAGTGGCAGAGTCGGTATTCAATCAGGAGCGAACCTCTGCCGGAAAGTCCCTGGTGAATCTACTTGGTTGCGATGTTTTCCCTTTCCCGAAAGACGTCAACGTGGTTGCCCGGTGGCTCAATATCGTGACCGATCGCAACCCGAATGCACTCATCCTTGACTTCTTTGCAGGTTCCGGCTCCACTGGCCACGCAGTCATGAACCTTAACGCCGCTGACGGCGGCAACCGTCGCTACATCCTGGTCCAGCTCGACGAGCCCGTAGGCGAGGACGGCTACAACACGATCGCGGACATCACCCGCGAACGCCTACGCCGTGCGGGCCAGCAGATCGTGTCCAAGCAGAGCCCCGACGCCGCCCCCATCGACACCGGCTTCCGGTCGTACCGCCTGGCCTCCAGCAACGTGAAGGTCTGGGACGGGACCCCTGACCAGTTGAGCCTGCTCGAAGCCGTGGACAACCTCGTGGCTGGGCGTACCGCAGATGATCTGCTGGTAGAGATGATGCTGCGCATGGGCGTGGAGCTGACCACACCGCTGGAGACACGCGAAGTCGCGGGCAGCCCGCTGTACAACCTGGCGGGCACACTGTTCGCATACTTCGGCACCGACATCACGATCGACCGGGCGAACGAGGTCGCCAAGGCTCTGGCGGCCTGGCGCGACGAAGAGCCGGGCGACGCCGACACCACGGTCGTCGTCCGCGACACCGGCTTCGTCGACTCCGCCGCCAAGCTCAACTTCGCCGCCGCGCTCAAGCAGGCTGGCTTCACCACGCTGCGGAGCATCTGAATGAAGTTCTCCTTCGATGCGGACCTCGACTACCAGCGTCAGGCCATCGATGCGGTCACGGGCCTGTTCAAGGGTCAGGAGGCCATGACCTCCCAGTTCACCGTGCACGCGCACCCGTCCGCGCACGCTGGCTTCGAGGGGCTGTCCGACCTGGGATACGGCAACATGCTGCATCTGGACCGGGAGACGATCCTCGCGAACCTGCGCGAGGTGCAGAACCGTACCGGTCTCGCCCCGGAGCCGTCACTGGACTCGATGAACTTCACCATCGAGATGGAGACCGGCACCGGCAAGACGTACGTTTACCTGCGCACCATCTATGAGCTCAACCAGCTATACGGATTTACTAAGTTCATGGTGGTGGTGCCATCGGTGGCCATCAAGGAGGGCGTCGAGACGTCCATCCGGATGCTTCGTGAGCATTTTGCGACCCTGTACGGCAATCCGCCGATGAACTTTTTCCAGTTCGACGGCGGTAATCCATCCCGGGTCCGATCCTTCGCCACCTCGCCGAGCATCGAAATCATAATCGTCACCGTCGGGGCGATCAACAAGAAGACCAACAAGATCTACCAGCCGGCCGAGGATCTCGACTTCGAGGTGCCCGCCGATCTGATCCGGGCCACAAGGCCGATCATCATCGTCGACGAACCCCAGAGCGTGTACGGGGACGCCGGCAACGGAAGGAAGAAGGGCGCGGGACGCAGCGCGCTGGAGGACTTCAACGCCCTGGCCACTCTGCGCTATTCGGCCACCCACCCGAAGGACGACAAAGCCAACCTCGTCTACCGTCTCGACGCCATCGCCGCTTACGAGAACGAGCTGGTCAAGCAGATCGAGGTCGACTCGCTGATCACGTCTTCCAGTGGGACGACCCCGTACGTCAAGTTCCTCGAGGCAAAGCGCGGCAAGGCCGGAGCGATCACGGCCCGCGTCGAGGCGGACGTCGAGGAGGGGAACGAGCTCAAACGGAAAGCCATCACGGTTGACACCGGGTCGCGCAGCAACCTCGCAGATGTGACTGGGCGTGACCTGTACAAGGACCTCACGGTGGTCGCCATCAACGCGGCCGAGGGGCAGCAGAGCATTTCCTTCGATACCGTCGCGCATCCGCTCGGTGTAGGCGACAGCATCGGCGCCGAGGTCAGCGTCGATGAGCGGGCCCGCCAGATGATCGCTCAGACCATCCGGCAGCATCTGCGCAAGGAGCAGGAGTTCGCAATCCACGGACGTGACATAAAGGTACTCAGCCTGATCTTCGTCGACTCCGTGGCAAAGTACCGTGAGTACGGCCCCAACGGGGAGGCTCTTCCCGGCGAGCATGCGCGGATCTTCGAGGAGGAGTACACGCGCATCGCCTCGGAGCCGGAGTTCAGCACTCTGCTGGGCGACTCCCCCGCCGACCAAGTCGCAAAGGAAGCTCACCAGGGGTACTTCTCCGTGGACCGCCGCAAGGGCGGTGGTGAAGTACTGGTGGACACCAAGGAGACCACCGACAAGGGGCGCCAGCAGGCCGGTCTGGCTTACGAGCAGATCATGCGGGACAAGGTCGGCCTGACCACGCCCGGCACCCCCATCCGGTTCATCTTCAGCCACTCCGCGCTGCAGGAGGGATGGGACAACCCCAACGTCTTCCAGATCTGCGTCCTGAGGAACATGGGCACCGAGCGGTGGAGGCGCCAGTCCATCGGCCGGGGCCTGCGCCTCTGCGTGGACGGGTCTGGCAACCGCGTGCACGGATTCGACACCAACCACCTCACCGTGATCGCGAACGAGTCCTACGAGGAGTTCGCCGAGCGCCTCCAGCGCGAAATGGCCGACGACCTGGGAATCCGGTTCGGCGTCGTCACCGTGGACGGCTTCGCACGGCTGACCTTCAAAGCGGAGGACGGGAGCGTCGTCCCCGTGGGCGCGGCCGCCGCGGAACAGCTGTACCAGGCCCTGTTCTTCGAAGGGTACGTCGACGTTAAGGGGAAGGTACAGGACAGCCTGCGCAAGGCCGTGCAGACAGGCGACGCGAAACTCACGGAGATCGTCGGCGACGTCATGGATTCGGAGACCGCGACCAAAACGGTACTCGGGCACATCAAACGCCTGGCCAAGCCGATCGACGTCAAGAAGGCTGGCGAACGCATGGCGGTGCCGGTGGTCCAGGAACGGCTGGAAAGCGCCGAGTTTCAGGAACTCTGGAACCGCATCCGGCACCGCACGGAGTACCGCGTCGACGTCGACGAAACCGACCTTCGCGCCGCGATGGTCAACGCGCTGCGCACCATGCTCCCCGTGCCCAAGCGCCGCGGCGAATGGCTCACGCACCGCGTGCGGCGCATAGACCAGAGCGGTCTGACGGCCGAAGCGGCGGCCGCGCGCCGCACGGACGTCACCTACGCGGACAGTGAAGACCTGCCCGACATCCTGTCCGTCCTCGCGGATCGCACGCAGTTGACCCGTGCCACGCTCGCCCATGTCCTCACTGAGTCGGGCACCCTCGCACAGTTCCGGAACAATCCGCAGGCATACATCGACCAGGTGGGCCGCCTACTCAACATCACCAAGGAGCAGTTCCTTGTCGAAGGGGTGCACTACGAGTTGGTGGACGCCTCCCGCCCAGAAGCGGACCGCCGCTACCCGATAAGCCTGTTCCACGAGGCTGACCTCGCCGGCTACACCGGCCCCGGAGGAAACATCATCACGAACGCGGACGGCAACGCCGTCTCGTTCGAGGACAAGTCCGTGTACCGCTACCTGATCATCGACTCGGCTCCGGAGAAGGAATTCGCACTCGCACTCCTACAGCGTCCCGAGGTCAAGACTTTCGTCAAGCTTCCGCCATCGTTCCAAATCCCGACCCCTCTGGGGAACTACAATCCCGACTGGGCCCTGACCGTGGAACGGACCGACGGCAGCCGCTACATCGTTTTCGAGACCAAGGACGTCAACGAACTGGCCCTACTGCGCCCCGCAGAGCAAAAAAAGATCGCTTCCGCCCGTAAGCACTTCGCCGCGGTGACGCGAGACGCGGGGATAGACGATCTCGAGTACGAGGTCGTCAACGGCATCGAGGCGGCGACCGCGGTGATGGAACGGGACGCCTGAAATCACGGTGTGCTGCGGGATCGGTCAGCACCGTTCCCGCAGCACAGGTGCCCGCACCTTTCACGCCTCCGTCAAGAAGCCCACGAACCGCGCCACTCCCCGCGGCGGACGGCGAAGTGAGGGCGTGACACGTCCTTGGAGTCCCGTACGCACACGGCTTGTTCGGTGACGGCGACCTCGACGCAGCTGTCGCCCGAGCTGCCACTGTAGCTGGACTTGAACCAGACGAGTTCCGTCGTGCTCATAGCTCTCCTCGGAGTCGCTCCAGCAGGCCGCGTGATTCTTGGCGGTTCAGAGCCTGCGAGCGAAGTGTGGCATAGCGCTGGTAGAGGGGGCTCACCTCTTTCGGGTCGGAGATCAGCCGGCCGTTCTCCTGGCCTTCGGAGTACGCCAGCCTTCGGCCCTCCGGTATCTCGAGGAGCTGTACTGGGCCATCCATGCAGGCGTGGAACTCCACCTCGGTCGGCATGACCTGCAACGTCACGTTACGCAATGTCGTCAGCTCTAGCGCGTGATCCAACTGGCCCCTCAGCACTTGGCGCCCGCCGAACCTGCGCCGAAAGACGGCCTCCTCCACGATGAAGTGAAACGGCACCGTCGACCGCTCGCGCAGAATCTTTTGCCGCTCCAGTCGTGCCTCGATCTGCGCCTCCAACCGCTCGTCGGTCAACAGCGGAAGCCTGTTCTCGAACAGGGCCCGCGCATACCCCTCCGACTGCAACAACCCCGGCACCAGCCGGCACTCGTACGTGCACAGGCTCACCGCCACCCGCTCCAGCCGAGCCCACTGCCGGAACCACGCCGCGAGCCCGGCATCCCCGCGCCCCCGTGTCACGTACTTCGACGCCTTCCGCAGCGCCCCGGTGTTCCCCAGCGCATCCTCAGCCCGCTCCACCAAGGCAAGGTCGGGCTTCCGCCGTCCCAGCTCCACCGACTCCACTGTGTGCTTGGAGAAGCGCACCAGGTCCGCGAACTCGGTCCTGCTGTACCCGGCGTGCTCGCGCAGCGCCTGCATGACCGCGCCGAACGTCCGCAGACTGTCCGAGGGATCGGGCTCTCGGTCCACCTCGCCGCCCGGCACATCCTCGTCGTCCACCACACCGCCGCCGGTCATCCGCGGCCACCTCCGGTTCCGCACACGCGCTGTTCGCCGTCTCCCACTCGACGACACCCCGCGTGACGTATAAACCGTCACACCGCCCACGGAATGTGCCCGTAAGCTGACGCAGCGTACGGACCGTGCGTCTGGAACGCGCACCCACGCACCCATCACCGTGGCCTCATGAGCGCATCCCCACCCCAAATCACCGCCACCGTACACACGTTCGCCCAGCTCTTGTCGTCCACCCGCCGCGGGGCCCGGCTCGCCCGTCTCCTCGCCTCCGAGCAGCTCCGCGCGTGGCCGGTGTCACCTGGCGTCACGGAGCGCGCCGAGCAGATCGTGGCCGAGCGCGCCGCCAACGCCGCCCTGCACGGTCATGTGGGCGGCCGCGACTTCCGGCTCACCCTCGCCCTCGACACCACGGCCAGCCTGCTCCGCATCGCTGTCACCGATGCCCGGGGCGAGCACCTGCCGTCGCCGCCTGCGGAATGCGGAACGTCCCTGGATGCCGAGTCCAGCCGCGGCCTGCTCCTGGTCACCGCCCTCGCCGATGGCTGGGGCACGGAGCCGTATCCCTGCGGAAGCAAGACCGTCTGGGCCGAAATTGCCGTCGCCCCGAGCGAAGCGAGGCCAGCTGGTGAGTGAGGTGTACGTTCTCACTCTCGCACAGGGAGACGCGCAGTGCGCCTCTCCCCTGGAGATCATGGCCGACGGCAAGGGCAACGCCGCGTCCTGGGAGTCGACAACGGCTAAGAACGGTCATCGATGTGCCGTCCCAGTTGTTTGCCGACGCCACGCCCTCGAAATCGCTAAGGTCGCCCTCAGATGCGTCGGCACAGGGGACCCGGCGCGCGACGTAGACGGGGGTGGTTGTGATGGGTGACACGACAGCCGACGGGAGCGGTCGCGGTCTCTTCGACGAATTCGGGGCTTACCGGACCGACAACGACGGTGGACTTCACCGCCGTACTGACGGACGGCTTGGTCGCCCCCGACGCGAACGTGCTGCTGAATCTCTACCGGTACACGGAGCAGGCTCGAACCGACTTTCTCAGGGCACTCGGCGCTCTCGGAGACCGCCTCTGGGTTCCTCACCAGGTCGTCGACGAGTTCTGGCGGAACAGGGAAAGCGTCATCAGTGATGCGCGGTCGACAAGCAAGAGTGCCGCCCAGGAGATGAGTGGCCACGCCGGGACTGCGGTGCAGACCCTGCGCACCTGGGCAAACCGAGTGGCCTTGAGCGACCAAGACTTGGCAGATCTCCGCGACCGACTGACGGGTGTCTTCGACGAGGTACAGAAGAAGATCACCGAGGTCGGTGAAGGTGAATGGCAGAGCATCACCCACGACACGAGCGCCGATCCGGTGATCGCCGGACTGGAGCATGCGCTGGCAGGCCGGGTCGGGACGCCCTTCAGCCCCGAGGAACGCACCGAGCTCGCTGAAACGGGCAAGGAGCGACTCAGGAAGCGCATTCCGCCGGGCTACATGGATGCCAAGAAGGACGGCGACGGCGCGGTCGGTGACTTCTTCGTGTGGGAGCAGCTCCTGCGCGCGGCATCCGAACGCGGGAGCGACGTCCTTTTCGTGACCGCCGATGCCAAGGAAGACTGGTGGCGGAAGGAGCACGGTCACAACCGGGGTCCTCGCCCCGAGCTGACCGCAGAACTCCGGAGGTGGGGAGGGGGCCGACTGTTCCTGCTGTCGCCAAAGCAGTTCCTTGAGGTAGCCGCCCCCATCTTGCAACTTAGCCTGCAAGCCAGCTCCGTTGAAGACATCGAGCGGGTGGAACGCATCGACGACCGAGCCCTCCCACGGCGGTTGGACCGCCGCTGCGATCGAGGCACTCTTCAACGGCCTCTCATACGAGGGTTACGGCAACCGCGTCGACGTCATCCGTTACGCGGCAGAGATGGACGGCCGCATTGAGGCGCTGTCCGTGTACGAGATCTGTGATTACGACGACGACCGCAGCCTGAGGGGCTTCACCCGACCCATCAAGCGGATCAGCGGAAACCTGGTGGAACAGGGGGCCATCCCAGACTCCGCGGTGCCGGTTCTCACCGCCGAGTACGAGAATGGTCCGGGCCGCGCCTCCGGCTTTAAGGTTCACCCTCTCCTCGTTCCATTGATCAACGACTTGGCGGACGATGACGAGCAGTAGACTCCAAAGGTCCGCTTGGCAGAGATGCTGCACGTGACGACGACCGCCGGCGAGCGCAGCCAACGCTCCTCGAAAGCCCGCGCCGCAGAGGAGCAAAGCGCGGCCTAGCGGTGATCCACAACGAGAGGCCGCCTGGGCGACTGCCTCAGCCGATCGGGGCCTGGCGCGACGACTCAACACACGTTCCAAGACGGACTGCACGCTGCGTGGAAAAGGTCCGCAAGGTACCTGCCCCGCCGAGGGACAGGAATCCCGAGCGGGGCGGGTTCGCGTCTTTCGGCCGACCAGCGATGTCCGGGCATCCCGCGGATGTACGCCCCCATGCTCGACGGGTCGTGAGTCGCGTCAAGTTGTCCTCGAGAACCAAACCTCCGGCACGGTCATCAGGCGATGACGACGCTGGTGGGAGCCGAAATTGGCACGCTCTCGAACCCGCCGAGTGGGCGACACGGCCCTGTGCAGAGGCGGAAGTCGGACCCGACATTCCGGTCCGTCGGGTCAGGCCAAAGTCGGCTCCCAACGGTAGCCCTCAGCTGCCTCCCTGTAGGAAACCAACAGCGGTTCCAGTTCTGTACGCACCAGGCTGGCGTCGCCCGGCGGCAGAGTCAGCGATGCCCTCCGCATACGGACGCTCCACGTGGCCGGATCAGGGAACACGGAAAGCCTCGGCACACGGTCACGCAGAACCAACCCCTCGCGGAACCGCGCCAGGCCGGACACCTCCAGGTGACAGCCCTCGGTAAAGGTACGCTCGCCAAAGACGATCGGATCCTTCAGGACTCCCACCGGGCCAGCGACCCGGGCACGGCCGATAACGCGCCCGAGGTCGCGCATAGGGTTCCTGAAGCAGCCCCGCGTGGTGTAGAGAAAGATTTCGTCGCCCTCCTCCAGGGCTCGGGCCGATTTGGAACGCCCGGCAGGGAAGGCCATCCGCTGCGCAGTGACCACCCAGCTCAGTGCGGCGCGGTCACCAATAATCAGTAGGTGTGTGGACGGCATGCCGACCACGATACCGAGGTGGCCGCCCGGAGCACCTGCGACTCCACTTCCACAACCTCCGCACGACGCACGGTCTCCCTGGTTCCGGGCGTACACGGGATCGGCGCCCGGCTGCCAGGGCGCCCGCACCGGCGGCGCGAAGGGCCACCGCTGCTAGGACCTCCCACACAAACGCCGCCCCTGTCCACAGGTTGCATGCTTGCCGACTCCACCTCACGAATGGTGTCGTGGCCTCTGGCCCAAGGACTGGTGACCATGACACGCCCATGGCACGGCGGACACCCTGCAGGCGCACTGCAGCCGTCGACACCGTTCCCTGTGCCAGTGCACCCAGCACCCGCTCGACGTC
Organism: Streptomyces chrestomyceticus JCM 4735; assembly: GCF_003865135.1. Lineage (NCBI taxonomy): Bacteria > Bacillati > Actinomycetota > Actinomycetes > Kitasatosporales > Streptomycetaceae > Streptomyces > Streptomyces chrestomyceticus. The sequence goes on from NZ_BHZC01000001.1 coordinate 1,650,213, forward strand.
GTCCCGCCACGCGCACAACTCCCCCTGCGTGGGAGCCAGCTCATACCCGTGGTAGTGGCAGGCCCGGCTGAGGCCGGCCCAGGTCGCCGACCAGCGGCGGGCCGTGTCGGGGTCGGCGTAGGACTCCAGGCACAGGGCCTGGGCGTGCGGCAGACAGTAGGACAGTTGCGGCTTGCGAGCCTGCCAGTAGCGGCGCAGGGCTTCTTCGAGGGCGTGGCGCAGCAGCAGTGCCACGGCGCGCGGCCAGACGCCCGCGGTGGAGGCGGTGGCCGTGCCGAGCAACCGGTCCGTGCCCGCGGGCAGTTCCTCGGGGGCGAGGTGGGCGGCGGCGGAGGCGGGATGGCCGCGGGGAGCCGGGGCGGGCGTGCGGGCGGGATAGGCGTGGCCGGGCGGATCGTGGTCACAGGGAGCGCACCGCCTTCGCGAGGTCCGCGGTGCGGCGGATGATCTCCTCCGCGTCGTCGACGGGTACGGCTTCGTGGAACCCTTGTTGCACCACCGGATGTGGTCAGTGGCCTGCTGGCCGTAGGCCCGGGTGAGGTCGGTCATGGTCTCGCCCACCCGGTCGGTCTCCCCGTAGAGGGCGAGGGGGGCCAGTTCGGTGAGCTTGTGGGCCTTGGCGACGTGCTGTTCGATCTCGGCGTGCGGCAGGCCCCTGCCGAGGAGCCGGCGCCGGGCCGGTTCGAGGAGGGCGGCCTCCAGGGCGGTGCGGCACAGGCCGGGCAGGACGCGGGCTACGACGTCGCCGGGCAGATCACGGGCCCTGGCGAGCGCCTTCGCGTCGTCCAGGGCCTGCTTGACGGGGTCGTAGCCGGAGCGGACCCGTACGGCGGAGCGCTCACGGCGGTCGACCGTGAGGACGGTGGCGGGCAGCCGCAGGTACTTCAGGGCCTGCGGCAGGCGGGTGTCGTGGGGGAAGACGACGACCTGGCGGTGCTCAGCGAGGAGCGCGAGGACGCGGGCGAGACCGTCCACCTTGGCGGGGTCCATCGACTGCACTGGGTCGTCGATGACGAGGAACCGGAAGGGGTTCTCCGGGAGGAAGGTGCACGGGGGGAAGAGGGACAGGGCGAGGGAGTGCAGTTCCCCCTGGCTCATCACGCCGAGCGCGGGGGCGTCGATGTCGTCGACGGTCACGTCGAGGGCGACCTTACGCTGGGTTCCGGAGCCGCCCAGGCGGACCGGGCCGAGGGCGACGTTGCTCTGCTGGCGGCAGGTGTCGAGGGCGGGGTGGGCGCGGTGGTGAGCGAGCGCACGGGCGAGGAGTTCGGCGCGGCGCAGCGCGTCCTCGGCGGAGGTGCCCCGCAGGTCCTCGCGGAGGCGATGGCTTCGCGCAGCCGGGTCACGGCCGTGGCGACCGCCTCGGTGTCGGGTCCGGTCAGGGTGGAGCGGCGGCGCAGGTCGAACAGGAGTGACTCGTCCGCCGGGCCGGTCCCGGCGGCGAGTTCGGCCGCCCGCGCGAGGTCTGGGCGCCGCCCGCTCAATGCGGTGTGGGCGGCCCGGGCGCGGGGGTCGTCGGTGCCGTCCAGGAGGATGAGCAGGGCGGGCAGTTCCGCCTTGGCTTCCTTGGCGGGTGCCTCGTACTCGCGGGCCAGCTCCCGCAACCCCTCGTTGGCGGCGACGAGTTGCTCCATCCCGAGGATGGAGGCGACGGCGTCGTACATCTCGCTGGGCCTGCCTCCGATCACCTGGCCGAGCTCGGAGTACGACAGGATGGGGCGGTAGGTCGCCAGGCCCTCCTGCCAGCCGAGGCCCGGGAGAGGGACGGGCTCGTGGCCCGTGGTCGAGTTCGGCAGTGGAGTCGGCGACGTCGTCCCCGTGCCAGGTGCGCAGCACGGTGGCCGGCTCCGGTTCGCCGTCGATACGCAACTCCACGGCGACCTGCGGTTCCTGGCCGTGGTGAAGGTTGCGCCAGCTCTTGCGCAGATGTCGCTGCGGCCGCGCCAACGGGCGTTGTCGCCGGTCAGCGCAATCTCGACAGCCTCCGCGAAGCTCGACTTGCCAGAGCCATTGCGGCCGGCGACCAGGGTGAGCCCCGGGCCGGGGGTGAGGGGGAGGCGTGCGGTGCGTCCGATACCGCGGAAGCCGCTGACCGTGACGGACTGCAGGTAGGCGCCCGGCATCCGGCCGCGCGCCCCGTCGTCGTACCGGAACGCGGTGAGCAGGAGGCATCGGGTCTCCTAGTCGAGGTCCGAGCCGGCGAGTCGATCGGCGATGAGATGGGCGAGGGGGCCGGCCGCCGGGTCCTGGGCGGGCGGCCCTGCGGGAGACGGGTCCGGGGCGGGATCGGCGGGTTCTGGCATGGCGAAACTCCCGTGGAGACTATGGCTGTGAAGCGTGGGGCCGGACAGGCTGACGGCAACTGAACGACACGGGGCACACGGGAGCAGCGTTACAACGCGGGGCCGTGAGCCGTGAGTTGTGGACGACCATAACCCACCCACCCCCAATCATGGAACTCTTTGGAATTTCATGGAGATCGTTGGGGTAAGAGCCGGGACGTGACACCCCAGCCCCCGCACTCACAGACGCCACTCCTCGAAGAGCACCCCCAGCAGCTCCTCCTGTCTGGCCTTCAGCACTTCGGGGGTCCACTCGGCGTGCTGGAGCACTTGGCTGGTCAGCGCGAACGGGACCACTCCCCCGCGACCGGTGAAGTACTTGGCCTTCTTGGCGGTGAAGTCGTGGTTCTGGGCCGCAGAGTTCTTGGCGCGGTACAGCAGCACCAGGTTTCCCAGGCGGTGCGTCCACTGGGCACGCCGCTCCTCGTCGAACAGCTCGACCCACTGCGAGTCGGCCTTCGGGTTCTGCGGCAGGACGTGCTCCACGGTGATGAGCGGGTGGTCGTACGTCACCCCCTGCCCGCGGGCCAGCAGCTCGTCGAGCCGCAGCAGGACGCACTTGCGGATCTTGCCGACTAGATAGAGATCGCCATCGAGCCTGGCCCGGGTTTCGGCCTTCTCGTCGTCCCTCAGCTCGAGAGCCGGGGAGTCGAGGCCCAGTCCGTCGTCGAGCTGCCGAAGCAGCTCGGCGTACCATGTGTGACGCGAGGTGTCGTGTAGACGCGGCGGACGAACATGCTGGCCGACAGCCGCTCCAAGGCTCGCATGAACGTGTCGAGCCATGCCGGGTCGTCCTCGTGGTGGCGCAACACCCAGAGGGCGGCCGGTCGCCAGTCGTAGTTGTCGACCTGCTGGAGCCTCCTGAACCAGGCGTTGACCGCCTCCGCACCCGAAGCGGACTCATAACGTGCTTCGCGGATCTGGGCGTAGGCCTCGGCATACGGCCGGACGACGTCATGGACGAAGACCTCGGCCCTGCCAGGGAAGTAGCGGCTGAGCACCTGCTCCGGGAACTCCTTGAGCAGCTCCTGTTCCGCCCGCTTCTTGGCGAAGATCATCCGCAGGTGGAGGAAGAGTTCCGCGAAGTCGTCACGTCCCAGCATCTCCTCGGCGTGCTCCCAGGTGGTGGCGCACGCCTCGGACGCCTCCGCGCCGAGATCTCCGATGATCTGCGACTTGAAGATGTCGGTGGGAGACAGGTCCAGGCCACGGGAGTTCATGACGCTGAAGATCCGGTGTGCGCTGTCGAGGTCAGGAGTGCTGACGACGACGAGGAACGTCCGCTCGGCGAGCATCTGAGCCAGTTCCAGCCGGCGTTCCTCGGTCACCGCGGTGAGGCTCTGGTGGAGGACCGTCGCGTTGCGGAGAACGGCCTTCTGCGCGTCGGTCCGCAGGGCTTCCTCCTTGAGCGTCAGCAGAGTGCCCACCGCGCCCTTCGTCTGCACGTACTTCTCGAAGAAGTCCGCGTCACGGCTGCGCAGAGTGAGCCGCGGCCTCGGGGCGAGCCCACGGATCTTGGCACCCGGCTCCATCACCAGCCGGTCGAGGTCACCGCGTAGTTCCGGATCCTCGGTCAGGTCGCGCAGCACCGACAGGAGGATGGTCAGGGTCGTGAGGCGCTGCTGGCCGTCGAGGCCATCGCCCAGGATCTGGTTCTCGCTCCGGTGATGGCTTCCTACCGGCGCGGCGACTTCGCTCGGTGGCCTGGCCACATCGCGGTCGACGACACTCCGGTTCCGGTCTGGGGCAAAGAGCCGGACTACCACCAGGACCGGGCCTCGCTTGAGATCACCGCCGGGATGTACGTGAAGGGAGGTACGCAGAAGAAGTCGGGGCCCAGGGGCAAAGCTGCGGCCTCCACGAACACTGGCACCCGGCGCGGCACGGCAAACAAGCCATTGCCTCGCAAGACCAAGTCGGGACAGGAGAAGAAGGGCAAGGCGCCGGAGAAGAGAGAGTTCCGCTACGCCATGATGGCCGCGTTCCCGGGCCACGGCCATGGCGAGCTCGCCGGCGCCTACCCCGCGGTCTGCCTCGGCATGATCCTTCACACCCCGGGCACCGACCCCGGCCCGGCCGCCCTGCGCGCCATCCAGCCGGCCTTCGAACGAGGCCTGATTAGAGGGCTGTTCTGCGCCGACCGGGGCATCACCCAGGCCAAGCCTCACAACCTGCATCTGCAGCTGCTCAAACTCGGCCTCAATGCAGTGAAGCACTACAACGACGACAAGGTCGACCGGCAGGGAGAGTTCCGTGGCCTGCAGCTGGTCGGCGGCGAGTTCTACTGCCCGCTGATGCCCACCCCGCTCATCACTGCGGGCGCCACATACATCGACAGCCGCACGGACGAGGACCGCGCCCACGCACTCAACCTGATCCAGTCCCGGAAGGACTACCAGACCAAGATCAAGGAGTACGGCCCCACAGGGGACCAGCGTCGACAGTGCCCCGCCCTCGGGTCCCACGCCACGGTCACCTGCTACCGCCGGCCCCAGCCACGCCCGTCCACGGTCGTCGACCTCGACGCCCCCACTGTCCGTACCCCGGCAGCCCTGCCCACCATCCCCAGGCCCAAGCGGGACCTCCCCGTCCACCCAGACATCTGTAGGGGGAAGAGCATCACCGTCCCGGGCGCCGTGTTGGCCAAGTGGCGGCAGAAATACCCCCTGTTCACCCCTCTGTGGCAGGAAGCCTGGTCCGGACTGCGCAGTCAGAATGAGGGCGGCAACGGCAACCTCAAGAAGTCGGCCCTCGACAGCATCGACAATCCTCAGCTCCGCCTGCCGCACGGACGCGTCGCACAGACCCTGCTCAATGCCGTCATCATCTTTGTGGCGAACCTCAGAGCCATTCGACGGTTCCTCCGCGACCAGGGCATCCAGCCCCGCAAGGCCAGCACGCAGAGCGCCGTCACCCAACCCGGTGAGCCCTCCGACCCGCCCCTGGCGCGCCCCCTTCCGACCGAGCAAGTCGAGCCGCCGCCACGCGAGTGACACACCCCCGCCGCGCTCCACCCCCTGAAAACCCCACATGCCTGCGCCACGGCTACCAGCCGTCGCGCAGGCATGTCCTGTTTCCGCAGGTGAGAGGCGCAGTGCCTGGACCGCCACCGCCTCACCTCCTCATCGAGCCGATCACGAGGCTTGAGGCCCCAGAAACGGCGAATTACCGGTGAGTCACATGACTCAACCGGTAATTCGTGAACGCTTCGGGACGATCTCGTGAACGTCCCTTGATCTGTGTCCGAGGGGGACTTGAACCCCCACGCCCGATAAAGGGCACTAGCACCTCAAGCTAGCGCGTCTGCCATTCCGCCACCCGGACCAGGTGTGGTCTTCGCGGGGCGTTCCCCGCGGCGACATGGACAACAATACCAAGGTTTTGGAGTGGGTTTCACCTGCGTATCCACTGTGGGCATAACCGGAGGTTATGGGACATCCCAGGCCCCGGCCCGGTGGCTGGAACAGTGCGGTGGGCCCTGGACAGCGGCGGCTCGATGCGGGATACAGGCTCCATACAGTATTCGTCGACTGTATGCGATCCACCGGAAGCCGAGACCCGCGCCGAACCCGAGCCCAAGCCCACCCCCGAAGGGAAGCGATGCCCCATGCCCGACGAAGCCCCTGACCTCGCCCCGGACACCACCCCCCACGACCTCGTCTCCGGCGGCCACCTCGTCGCCAAAGCGCTCAAGGCGGAAGGGGTGGACGTCGTCTACACCCTCTGTGGCGGCCACATCATCGACATCTACGACGGCTGCGCGGACGAGGGGATCGACGTGGTCGACGTCCGGCACGAGCAGGTCGCCGCGCACGCGGCCGACGCCCATGCCCGGATCACCGGGCGGCCGGGGTGTGCCGTCGTCACCGCCGGGCCCGGCACGACGGACGCCGTGACCGGTGTGGCCAACGCCCTGCGCGCGGAGTCGCCGATGCTGCTGATCGGCGGGCAGGGCGCGCGCGGGCAGCACAAGATGGGGTCGCTGCAGGATCTGCCGCACGTCGAGATGATGACGCCGATCACGAAGTTCGCGGCCACCGTGCCGGACACGGCGCGGGTGGCCGACATGGTCTCGATGGCGTTCCGCGAGTGCTTCCACGGCGCGCCCGGGCCCGCCTTCCTGGAGATACCCCGGGACGTGCTGGACGCGAAGGTGCCGCGGGACACGGCGCGGGTGCCCCGGGCCGGGCACTACCGTGCCTCGACCCGTTCGGCGGGCGATCCGGAGGCCGTCGAGAAGCTGGCCGACCTGCTCGTACGGTCCGAGCGGCCGGCGATCCTGTACGGCAGCCAGGTGTGGACGACGCGCGGTACGGACGCGGCGGCCGGTCTCGTACGGGCCCTGAACGTCCCGGCGTACCTGAACGGCGCGGGCCGCGGCACGCTGCCGCCCGGCGACCCGCACCACTTCCAGCTCTCCCGCCGCCACGCCTTCGCCCGCGCCGACCTGATCGTGATCGTCGGCACCCCCTTCGACTTCCGGATGGGGTACGGGAAGCGGCTGTCCCCCGCCGCGACCGTCGTGCAGATCGACCTGGACTACCGCACCGTCGGCAAGAACCGGGACGTCGATCTGGGGATCGTGGGCGACGCGGGGCTGGTGCTGGCCGCCGCCGCGCAGGCCGCTTCGGGCCGGGTGGACGCGAGTGCGGGTGCCGGGCGGCGCAAGGAGTGGATCGAGGAGCTGCGGGCCGTCGAGGAGGCCGCGCTGGCCAAGCGGCTGCCGCTGCTCCGCTCGGACGCCGCGCCCATCCACCCGTACCGCCTGGTCAGCGAGATCAACGACTTCCTGACCGAGGACTCGCTCTACATCGGGGACGGCGGCGACGTGGTCACCTTCTCCGGTCAGGTGGTGCAGCCGAAGGCGCCGGGCCGCTGGATGGACCCGGGGCCGCTGGGGACGCTCGGTGTCGGCGTGCCGTTCGTGCTGGCGGCGAAGAAGGCGCGGCCGGAGACGGAGGTGGTGGCGCTCTTCGGGGACGGCGCGTTCTCGCTGACCGGCTGGGACTTCGAGACGCTGGTCCGCTTCGATCTGCCGTTCGTGGGGATCGTCGGCAACAACTCGTCGATGAACCAGATCCGTTACGGCCAGCGCGCCAAGTACGGCGCGGCGCGCGAGCGGCTCGGCAACACGCTGGGCGACGTGCCGTACGACGCGTTCGCGCGGATGCTCGGCGGGCACGGCGAGGAGGTCCGCGACCCGGCGCAGATCCGGCCGGCGCTGGAGCGCGCCCGGCAGTCCGGCAAGCCGTCGCTGGTCAACGTCTGGATCGATCCGGACGCGTACGCCCCCGGCACCGTCAACCAGACCATGTACAAGTGAGGAGCCGCTGATGAGCACAGTTCCAGTTCAGGAGGCAGGCGCCAAGGCGCTCAGCGGTGTCCGGGTGCTGGACATGACACATGTGCAGTCCGGGCCGTCCGCCACCCAGTTGCTCGCCTGGCTCGGTGCGGACGTCGTCAAGCTGGAGGCGGTCACCGGTGACGTCACCCGGGGCCAACTGCGCGACATACCGGACGTGGATTCCCTGTATTTCACGATGCTCAACTGCAACAAGCGCAGCATCACCCTCAACACCAAGACCGACCGCGGCAAGGAGCTGCTGACCGAGCTGATCCGCCGCTCGGACGTCCTGGTGGAGAACTTCGGGCCGGGCGCCGTGGACCGGATGGGCTTCCCCTGGGAGCGGGTCCGGGAGATCAACCCGCGGCTCGTGTACGCCTCGATCAAGGGTTTCGGCGACGGCCCGTACACCCGGTTCAAGGCGTACGAGGTCGTCGCGCAGGCCATGGGCGGGTCGATGGCGACCACCGGGTTCGCGGACGGGCCGCCGCTGGCGACCGGCGCGCAGATCGGTGACTCGGGCACCGGCGTGCACTGCGTCGCCGGTATCCTCGCCGCGCTCTACCAGCGGGAACGCACCGGGCGCGGACAGCGGGTGCAGGTCGCGATGCAGCACGCGGTGCTGAATCTGTGCCGGGTCAAGATCCGCGATCAGCAGCGGCTGGAGCACGGTCCGCTGCCGGAGTACCCGGACGACACCTCCGGGGACGAGGTGCCGCGCAGCGGCAACGCGAGCGGCGGCGGGCAGCCCGGCTGGGCGGTCCGGTGCGCGCCCGGCGGGCCCAACGACTATGTGTACGTCATCGTGCAGCCGGCCGGCTGGGAACCGCTCTCCCGGCTCATCGGACGGCCCGAGCTGGCCCACGACCCCGAGTGGTCGACGCCGGCCGCCCGGCTGTCCAAGCTGGCGAAGGTCTTCCAGCTCGTCGAGGAGTGGAGCGCCACGCTGCCCAAGTGGGAGGTGCTGGAGCGGCTGACCGCGCACGGCATCCCCTGCGGCCCGGTGCTGTCCACGAAGGAGATCGTGCAGGACGCGTCGCTGGCCGCCGACGGGATGATCGTCCGGGTCCGGCATCCGCGGCGCGGCACGTTCACCACGGTCGGGTCGCCGCTGAAGCTGTCCGACTCCCCCGTGGAGATCGAGTCTTCACCGCTGCTCGGTGAGCACAACGACGAGGTGTACGGCGGCGAGCTGGGGCTCGGCGACGAGGAATTGCGGCGGCTCGCGGCGGACGGAGTCATCTGATGGCGGACCGACAGACGGACGCGGCAGCGATGGACGCGGCAACGACGGGGGCGGCGACGGTGGACGTGGCAGCGGTGCTGCGGGCCGCGCGGGCCGCCGGGCGTACGACGCTGACGGCTCCCGAGGGCAGGCTCCTCGCGGACGCGTACGGGATTCCCACCCCGGCGGAGGGCCTGGCCGAGACGGCGGACGAGGCGGTGGCGCTCGCCGCCCGGATCGGCGGGCCGGTCGCCCTGAAGATCGTCTCGCCGGACATCCCGCACAAGACGGACGCGGGCGGCGTACGGGTGGGGCTCTCCTCGGCCGCCGAGGTGCGCGAGGCGTTCCCGGCGCTCGTGCGGAACGCCACCGCGTACGCCCCGGAGGCCCGCATCGAGGGCGTACTGGTGCAGCGGATGGCGCCGGAGGGCGGGCTGGAGGTGCTGGTCGGCGCGGTCACCGACCCGAGCTTCGGGAAGGTCGTCGCCTTCGGGCTCGGCGGAGTGCTGGTGGAGACGCTCAAGGACGTCACCTTCCGTCTCGCACCGGCCTCCACGGAGGACGCGGAGTCCATGCTGGACGGCATCCGCGCGGCCGAGGTGCTGCGCGGCGTACGCGGCGGGCCCGCCGTGGACCGCGCGGCGCTGGCGGACCTGATCGTCCGGGTGTCCCGGCTGGCCGCCGACTTCCCCGAGGTGGCCGAGATCGACCTGAACCCGGTGTTCGCCTCCCCGGACGGCGTGCTGGCCGCCGACGTACGCATCGTCCTCGGCGACGGGCCGCCCCCGCGGCGCCGCCAGTACTCCGAGGAGGAGATCCTCGCCTCGATGGAGCGGCTGATGCGGCCGCGCTCGGTGGTCGTCGTCGGTGCCTCCGCCGAGCCGGGGAAGATCGGGCACGCGGTGCTGCGCAATCTGCTCGACGGGGGCTTCGACGGCGCGGTCCACCCGGTGAACCCGAAGGGCGGGACCATCCTCGGCCGTACGGCGTACCGCTCCGTCGCGGACGTACCGGACGGCGCCGACGTGGCGGTCTTCGCCGTCCCGGCGCGGCTGGTGCCCGCGGCCCTGGAGGAAGTGGGGCGCAAGGGCATCCCGAATGCCGTACTGATCCCCTCCGGCTTCGCCGAGACCGGCGAACACGCCCTTCAGGAACGGCTCGTGGCCATTGCCGAGAAGTATGGGACCAGGCTGCTCGGCCCGAACATCTACGGCTACTACTCCCCCTGGCACCACCTGTGCGCCACCTTCTGCACCCCGTACGACGTCACCGGCCCGGTCGCGCTGACCTCGCAGTCCGGCGGCATCGGCATGGCCGTCCTGGGTTTCGCGCGCGCCACCGGGACGGGCGTCTCGGCGATCGTCGGCCTCGGCAACAAGGCGGACGTGGACGAGGACGACCTCCTCACGTACTTCGCCCACGACCCGCACACCCGGAGCATCGCGATGCACCTGGAGGACCTGAAGGACGGGCGTGCGTTCGTGGCGGCCGCGCGGAAGACCGTACGCGAGAAGCCCGTCGTGGTGCTGAAGGCGGGACGGACCGGTGCCGGCGCCAAGGCCGCCGGGTCGCACACCGGTGCGCTGGCCGGGAACGACGCGGTGTACGACGCCATCCTGCGGCAGGCCGGTGTCATCCGGGCGCCGGGGCTCGACGAGATGCTGGAGTACGCGCGGGCGCTGCCGGTGCTGCCCACGCCGAAGGGCGAGAACGTCCTCATCGTCACGGGGGCGGGCGGCTCGGGCGTCCTGCTCTCGGACGCGGCCGTCGATCACGGGCTGCGCCTGATGACCGTCCCGGACGATCTGGACGCCGCCTTCCGGGAGTTCATCCCGCCCTTCGGGGCGGCCGGCAACCCCGTCGACATCACGGGCGGCGAACCGCCCGCCACGTACGAGGCCGCCATCCGGCTCGCCCTGCGCGACCCCCGGGTCCACGCCCTGGTCCTCGGCTACTGGCACACCCTCGTCACCCCGCCGATGGTCTTCGCCGAGCTGACGGCGCGTGTGGTCGCCGAGTTCCGGGCGGCCGGCGTCGAGAAGCCGGTGGTGGCGTCACTGGCCGGGGACACCGAGGTGGCCGAGGCGGGCGCGTACCTCTTCGCGCGGGGCGTGGTGGCGTACCCGTACACGACCGAGAAGCCGGTGGCGGCGCTCGGCGCGAAATACCGGTGGGCACGCGCCGCCGGCCTGCTGTGATCCGGACGGTGAGGCGACGGGAGGCGATGTGAGGTGACCACTCAGGACGTCAGGAGCGCGGACCGCACCACGGTCACCGAGGTCCGCGACGCGCACGGGCGGGTCTACCGCATGGGCGAGACCGACCGGCAGTTGCTCGGCCACCCCCGGTGGACCATGGTGCTGCTGCCTTGGGTGGCGATGCTCGGTATCAGCATATTCGAGTACGCCTTCGGAGCCGCCGAGACCACTCTCTCCGCGGCGCACCACTGGACACACACGGACACCTTCTGGGTGCTGAGCGTCTGGGTCTTCTTCCAGGCGGCGGTGGCCTTCCCCGCGGGCAGACTGCGGGAGAAGGGCCTGCTCACCAGCCGTGCCGCGATGCTCTGCGGGTCCGTACTGTCCCTGGCGGGCTTCCTGAGCCTGAGCCACGCCGCGGACATCTGGTGGGCGATCGCCGGCTTCGGCGTGCTGGGCGGCACCGGCGCCGGGCTGGTCTACGCGACCTGCATCAACATGGTCGGCAAGTGGTATCCGGAACGGCGCGGCGGTAAGACCGGTTTCGTCAACGGCGGCTTCGCCTACGGGGCCGTACCGTTCATCTTCCTGTTCTCCTACGGCTTCGACGCCGACAACTACCGGACCGTACTGGACCTGGTCGGCCTGTACGTGCTGCTGCTGACCGCGGTGGCGGGCCTGTTCTTCAAGGACCCGCCCAAGAACTGGTGGCCCGCACACGTCGACCCGCTGGCCGTACCGCGCGACTCCCGTACCTCCGCCGCGCTGCGCAAGAACCCGCCCTCGGCGGCCCAGTTCACTCCGCGTGAGGCCATCCGTACGGGCATGCTGCCCCTGATGTGGGTCTGCCTGCTGTGCACCGCCGGCGTCTCGATCTTCGGCATCTCCTTCCAGGTGCCGTACGCCAAGGACGCCGGGTTCGGGCCGCTGGTCGCGGCGTCCTCCATGGGCATCATGTCGGTCGTCAACGGCACGGGCCGGGGCGTGGTCGGCTGGCTCTCGGACCGGCTGGGGCGGCGCGTGACCCTGACGTACGTGTGCCTGGTCCTCGGCCTCGCCCAGTTCGGCGTCCTGTGGGCCGGGGAGCACGCCAACCAGCCCCTGTTCCTCGTCTTCGCCTTCCTGTCCGGCTTCGGCGGCGGCGCGTTCTTCCCGCTCTTCGCGGCCCTCGTCCCCGACTACTTCGGCGAGAACAACAACGCGTCGAACTACGGCCTCGTCTACAGCTCCAAACTGGTCTCCGGCCTCCTGGGCGGCGGCATCGGCGCGGCGGTCGTGGCGGCGTGGGGGTACGAGGGCGCGTACGCGATCGCCGGGTGTGTGGGCCTGGTGGCAGCGGGCCTGTCCCTGCTGCTGCGGCGGCCGGTGGGGAAGGGAGGGGTGGTCGGTCTGGGGTGAGGGGCGGGTCGGCCCGCTCCGGGTGAGGGCTCGCTCCGGCCTATCGGGAATCGGTGGGCCGGTAGCGGGCTTTGATGTGGAAGCGCTCGCCCTGAGGGCCGAGGATGGTGAGGAATTCCACCGGCCGCGCGTCGGCGTTGCCGAACCAGTGCGGGAGGTGGGTGTCGAGCTCGGCGACCTTGCGCGGGAAGAATCTGCTTGAACGCCTGGAGACCGCCGGGGTTGCGGCTCAGCGGGACGACGGTCATGCCGTTGTGGGTGAACGGTCGCGGATGTACCCGGGGGTCGAGGACGGCCGGGGCCCGACCGCGGCCGGCACGGCATCGAAGCGGTCGCCCGTCCGCTCGCCGTCCACCCCTCCACTGTGCTCACGTTTTGCGGTTTCCGCAAAGAACTTTGTCAGGCCGGTGGGAGAGGGCGCAGGTTGGGGGCGGAGGTGGTCACGATGACCCGAGAAGCCCGAGAAGCCCGAGAATTCCGGGAGTCCCGGCCTGATCACGGTGGCCGGGACGACGGCGACCGATACGACGGCGACCGATACGACAGCAACCGGTACACCGGTGACCGGTACGACGTGGTGATCGTCGGAGGCGGTCCGGCGGGGCTGAGCGCGGCGCTCATGCTGGGCCGCGCCCGGCGGTCCGTCCTGGTGATCGACGCCGGTGAGCCCCGCAACGCGCCGGCGGCCCACATGCACGGCTTCCTCTCCCGGGACGGCGCGGCGCCCGGCGACCTGCTGGCGGCGGGACGCAGGGAAGTGGCCGGTTACGGGGTCGAGATCCGCACCGGCCGGGCGCGGACGGCGGTACGGGACGGCGGCCTGTTCGCGGTCACCGACGACGCGGGGCGCACCGTACGGGCGCGGCGGCTGCTGGTGACCACCGGGTTCACCGACGAACTCCCCGACGTCCCCGGCCTCGCCCAGCGGTGGGGGCGGGATGTGCTGCACTGCCCGTACTGCCACGGCTGGGAGGTACGCGACGCGCCGATCGGTGTCCTGTCCACCGGCCCGATGGGCGTGCACCAGGCCCTGCTGTTCCGTCAGTGGACCGACCGGCTCACCCTCCTGCTGCACACCGGTCCCCGCCCTACGGACGAGGAGACCGAGCAGTTGGCGGCGCGCGGCATCACGGTCGTACCCGGCGAGGTGACCGGTCTGGAGATCACCGACGACCGCCTCACCGGAGTCCGCCTGGACACCGGCGAACTGCTCCCGCTCCGGGCGCTGACCGTGGCGCCCCGCGCCGTCCCGGGCGCCGCCACGGCCGCGTTCCTGGACTCCCTCGGGCTGGCCTCCACCGAGCACCCGAGCGGCATGGGCTCGTACCTCGCCGCCGGCCCGGCCGGTCTGACGGACGTGCCCGGCGTGTGGGTCGCGGGCAACGCCGCCGACCTCACCGCGAACGGCCTCGCGTCCGCCGCCTCCGGCTCGGCCGCGGCGGGGGCGATCAACGCCGACCTCGTCGCCGAGGACACCCGCCGCGCGGTGCGAGCCCGTAAGGACCCGTTCTCCGCCGCGTCCGAAGCCCACGTCTGCGAGCTGGTCGCGGGCGACCGGCGCCACGGTCTGTAGCCCCTTCCCTTCCCCTTCCACTCCCCCAGGAGAACCCTATGGACGCCCAGTTCTGGGACGACCGGTACAGCAGCCGCGACCAGCTCTTCAGCGGATCGCCCAACGGAGTGCTCGTCACCGAGATCACCGGCTTCCCGCCGGGGCAGGCACTCGACGTGGGATGCGGTGAGGGCGCCGACGCCCGGTGGCTCGCCCGGCAGGGCTGGCAGGTCACCGGGGTGGACATCTCCGAGGTCGCCCTGCGGCGCGCCGCCGCCGCGGCTGCGGACGTCGCCGACCGCATCGCCTGGGCTCGGGCCGACCTGGCCGTCACGCCGCCCCCGGCCGACGCGTTCGACCTGGTGTCCGTCCAGTACTTCCCGCTCCTGCACGAACCGGAGCACACCGCGCTGCGCGGGCTGCTGGCCGCCGTCGCGCCCGGCGGCACCCTGCTCTTCGTCGGCCACGACGTGACCGGCCTGCCCGTACAGCCCGACTTCGACCCGGCCGACTACTACCGGCCCGCCGACATCGCCCGGCTCCTAGACCCCGACTGGACCGTACAGATCAACGAGACCCGCCCCCGGACGGTTCCCGCACCCGCCGGCACCTCCCACACCCACGACACCGTCCTACGAGCCCGGCGCCCGCGCTGAAGAGGATGACGGCGGGCGCGGCAGACCCGACGGACTCAGGGGGCTCAGGGGGCTCAGGGGCACAAGGGGATCAGGGGGCTCAGCCAGCTCGAATAGGCCCTCCCAGCCTCAACACTCCTCCTGGAACTTCACCGCCTCCAGCGTCACCGGCTGCCCGTCCACCTTCGTGCCCGCCGCCGGGCTCTGGCGGCACACCTTCCAGTTGGACTCCACGAGCACGATCCGCCCGCGGCCCGAGGCGTCCTTCACCGTGATGCCGGTACCGGCGTCGAGAGCGCGCCGGGCCACCTTCACCGACTTGTCCCGGAAGTCCGGCATGGCCGATCCGGCCCCGGCGGAGCCGTCCGCCGCGGCCCAGGACCCGGCGTCGGTCTCGGGACAGGACTCCGTCAGCTTCACCGCGCCGAAGTCCACCGTCCGGCCGGTGTCCACCTGGCCAGGCCCCGGGGTCTGCGTACAGACCTTCCAGTTCCGGTCGAGCGCCTGCATCCGTCCGCGGCCAAGCGCGTCGTGACTGCGCAGCACCCGGAACCCGGCCGCCTGGGCGGCGTCCTGCGCGCTCTGCAGCCCCTTCCCCACCAGATCGGGCAGCGTGGCCTTCCGCGCCGGAGCGGGCCCCGGCGTGGTCTCCGCGGCTGCCCCGGGCTCCGCCACCGCCTTCGTGGGCGAGCCCGCGGCGCCGTCGGCGCTCCCCGCGGGCTGACAGGCGGTGAGCCCGAGACAGAGCACCGCGAGGGCAGCGGCGGTGACGGTGGTGCGGTGCATGGTTCCCCCAGTACGGGAAGGGCGCCGATGGAGAGATGGCGTCGTGACAGGTCGTGACGGAGACCGAGACCTCCGATCGCCGGCAAGGGTTGTGCGCGAGGCCGGGGGCAAACCTGTTCGAGGGGCCGGGCGCGGCCGGTGGTTCAGTCCCAGCCGCCCAGGCGCGGTTCCGTGGACACGCCGAAGAGCGGACCGTACTCCTCCCCGTCCTCGGTGGTCACCACATACTCGGGCACGGTCCGCGAGGCGGCCGTGTGCAGCCGGACGACGAGGTCGGCGACCGGCACGATACGGAGCGACAGAGCCTCGGCGACCCGGGCACGCTCCTCGGCTATCTCCGGATTGTCCCTGGCCAGATGCCGTTCGAGATGCTGAGCGGAGACCTGCATGACGGCTGCGTCACCGCCGCCGGAGAAACTGAGGCAGTCCATCCAGTCGAGGCCGACGATGATCTCCAGCGCGTCCGCCAGATCGTCGGCCATCAGCCCGCCTTCGCCCTCGGAGCTCGCGTAGACCACCGGCCGACGGCCGTCTTCCTCCGGGCACAGGAAGTACGTCCCGCCCGCGAACTCTCCGGCGATCGGCTCCAGCGGCGCGCCCGAGGCGAGCCGCAGGCCGTCACCGTTCCGTCGGCTGGTGTCGAAGGCGAAGGACGAGCGCAGCAGCTCCCGGACGTCCGGGGTGCGCTCGATCCGGTCCAGCAGATGATTGCTTACGGTCATGTCACTGACGGTAACGCCGACCACTGACAGTGAAGGTTTTCCGGACCGGCCGCCCGCTCCCGTCCAGCCCAGCCGGACCGGAGCACGCCGGAGCACGTCGGTACGTCAGCCGATGGTCACGTCACGCCGGCCTGGGGCGTCGTCCCGTCCGATTTCCTGGTCCGCGATGGCTTTGTGGTGGCGTACCACCTCGCCGATGATGAAGTTCAGGAACTTCTCGGCGAAGGCCGGGTCCAGTTTGGCGTCCTCGGCCAGTCTGCGCAGGCGGGCGATCTGGGTGGCCTCACGGGCCGGGTCGGCGGGCGGGAGGTTGTGGCGGGCCTTCAGCTCGCCGACCTGCTGGGTGCACTTGAAGCGCTCGGCGAGCAGGTGCACGAGTGCGGCGTCCAGGTTGTCGATGCTGCCCCGCAGGTAGAGCAGGCGCTCCCGCGCCTCCTCGTCGGCGACGGAGGTCGCGTCGCCCGCCGGTGGTGCGGTCCCCTCGCTCATGTACGTCTCGCCAATCTGGTCGTACCGGTGGCCCCGGTCGGGTAGCGCTGATCCTGAGCACACTACCCGGCCACGGGCGTACGGCTTAACCGCGCGGTGCGCGCAGGCTCCGCAGATGGCGGGCGGAGCGGCGGGCGGTCGACAGGGAGCCCGCCGGGTTGGCGGCCGGGTCCACGGCGTCGTCCCGTTCGACGATCCAGTGGGCGGAGCGGCGGCCGCGGCGGCGTTCCACGGCGGAGAGGAAGCGGCGGTAGTCGATGTCGCCGTCGCCTACGTCGACCATGCGGTAGCCGTCCTGGGTGGCGGTGTCGTGCTCGCCGTCCTTGACGTGGAAGAGGGGGTAGCGGGCGGGCGCGGCCAGGACGTAGTCGAGGGGTTCGAAGGGGGCGGGGGTGCCGTCCGGACGCCTGGAGAAACGATGCTGCGCCACATAGGCCCAGAAGATGTCCATCTCGAAGAAGACGAGCCGGGGGTCGGTCTCCGCGAGCAGGACGTCATAGAGACGGACGCGTGGGTCGTCGGCGGCGAACGCGAATTCCTCGGCGTGATTGTGGTGGTAGAAACGCAGGCCGCGGGCCCGGGCGGCGGCGCCGTACGCGTTGAATTCGGCGGCGGCGCGCTTCCAGGCGTCGACGGTGTTGCCGTACCGGTCGGGGACGGACGGGGTGCCGACGTACGGCAGGCCCAGGGCCTCGGCGTCGTCGAGGACCTTGGTCAGGGCGGTGGCGAACGTGTACGCGGTGGGGTCGGCCGAGGCGTACCCGACGTGGCTGCCGATGCCGCGCAGGCCGTTGTCCCTGAGGAGCCGCTTGATCCGCCGCAGGGTGATCGCGCCGGCGGTGCCCTGGGTGTAGCCGGCGAACTCGACCTCGTCGTAGCCGTACCGGGCGAGCTCCTCGAAGACGCGGGCGAAACCGAGGGACGAGGTCTGGTCGCGGAGCGTGTAGAGCTGGATGCCGAGGCGGCCGGGCGGGAGGACGGGACGGTGGAGGGGGTGCCGGGCGGGGGTCGCCGGGGCGGCGGGCCGTGTGCCGTACGGGGCGGCGTACGCGGGGGCTGCTCCGGTACCGAGGAGTGCGGCCGCCGAGGCGCCGGCGGCGACGCCGAGGAATCCGCGGCGGTGGAGGGTCCGTCTGAGGGCGGCCTGCTGCGGGTCGTCGTGACTGTGCCGGTGGGAAGGCATGGTGAGTGGGCTCCTCGGGCGGTGGGCGGTGGATGGGGTGGGGACGCTGGCGGTGGGCGGGGTGGGTTGGTAGTGAGCGGGCGGGGCGCGTTGTCAGTGGGTGCGGGCAAGATGAAGGAGCAGGGACTTCACGTCGGTGGCGGCGAAGGGGTGTGCAGGGGTGCGTCAGGTGCGGAGCAGATGAGGACCGGGCCGTCGGCGGGGTCGGCTCCGGTCGCGGGGAGCAGGCCGTGGCTGCCACGTACGGGCTCGGGGTCGAGCGGCACGACCGCCATGCGGTAGCGCATCCCGGCCTTCTTGCGGGCCAGGGCGGCCGCCGCGCGCAGGCGTACGTACGGGTCTTGGGGGTCCATGAAGAGTTCGGCCGGGTCGTAGCCGGGTTTGCGGTGGATGTCGACAAGGCGCGCGAAGTCGGGGGCGCGGGCGTCGTCGAGCCAGTAGTAGTAGGTGAACCAGGCGTCGGGCTCGGCGAGGGCGACGAGTTCGCCGGAGCGGGGGTGGTCGAGGCCGTACGCCTTCTTGCCCTCGTCGTCCAGCAGCCGGTCCAGGCCGGGCAGTCCGGTGAGGGCCGCGCGGGCCGCGTCGAGGTCTTCGGGACGGCGTACGTAGACGTGGGCGATCTGGTGGTCGGCGACGGCGAAGGCCCGGGAAGCGGTGGGGTCCAGGTACTCCATCCCGTCCTGCGTATGCACCTCCAGCAGGCCGGCGCGGCGCAGGGCACGGTTGACGTCCACGGGGCGGCGGACGGGCCTGATGCCGTATTCGGACAGGGCGACGACCGTGACGTCCGCAGAGCGCGCGTCGGCCAGGAGGGGGCCGATGACGGTGTCGAGCGCGGCGGCGGCCGCGGCGGCGCGGGGGTCGCCCGGGCCGTATCGCTGCAGGTCGTAGTCGAGGTGCGGGAGGTAGCAGAGGGTGAGGTCGGGGCGGCGGGTGTGGAGCAGGTGGCGGGTCGCGTCGGCGATCCACTGCGAGGAGGGGAGGGATGCGGTGGGCCCCCAGTAGGTGAAGAGGGGGAAGGTGCCGAAGCGGCTGGTGAGTTCGTCGTGGAGGGACGGTGGCCGGGTGTAGCAGTCGGGTTCCTTGCGGCCGTCGGCGTAGTAGACGGGGCGCGGGGTGACGGTCCAGTCGGTGTCGGCGCCCATGGCGTACCACCAGCAGACGTTGGCGACCGTGTAGCCGGGGTGTTCGCGGCGGGCGGCGTCCCAGACCTTGTCACCTGCGACGAGGGCGTTGTGCTGGCGCCAGAGGTGGACTTCGCCGACGTCCCGGAAGTACCAGCCGTTGCCGACGATGCCGTGCTGGGCAGGTTTCGCGCCGGTGAGGAACGTGGACTGCACCGTGCAGGTCACGGCGGGCAGCACGGTGTCCAGCGGCGCGGACGCACCCGTGTCCGCGAGCGCCTGAAGGTGCGGCATGTGGGCGAGGAGGCGGGGAGCGAGGCCGACGACGTCGAGGACGAGCAGGCGGTTCGGTGCTGCGCTCATGGGAGTTCCTTGAGTCCGAGGTCGGCCAGCAGGTCGCGGGCGAGGGCGAGTTCGGCCGCGATGCCGTCGGCGAGGCGGCTTCTGCTGCGGGGGCGCAGGCCGGGCGGGAGGGCTTGCCAGGTGTAGGTCTCGACTTCGAGGTGCCGGGTGCGCGGTGCGGGCCCGCCCACGAGGAGGGCCAGCGTGTCCCGGAGGACGGGGAGGGTGGAGGTGAGCGGCGGCTCGGGCGGTGCGTGCAGCGGCACATGGAAGTGGGCGCGCCACGGCGCCGTGTCCGGCAGGCCGCCGGCGTCCTCCCCGGCCAGGGCTTCGTGGAGGTCGTCCGTGGCGCGCAGCCGCCCGTCGGGGGTGCGGGTACGGGTCTGGTGGAGGAACCGCGGTTCGGCGAAGGCGCCCAGGGCGGCGCGTACGTCCGGTCGGCCGGGGTGTTCGGCGTGCAGTGCGGCGGACAACTGGGCCTTGACGACGGGGACACCGGCCCGGCCGAGGGCTTCGAGGGCGGTGTGCGGGTCCTCGAAGGAGGTGGCGAGGTGGCAGGTGTCGACGCAGACGCCGATGCGGTGGGCCGGGGGCGGGGTGGGCATGGCGGACGCGGCGGGCGCGGCAGGCGCGGCGGGCCCGTCGGACTCGGCGGACTCGGCGGACTCGGCGGACTCGGCGGACTCGGCGGACTCGGCGGACTCGGGCGGCTCGCTCCGACCGTGCCCCAGCGCCTCGACGGCGTCGGCGGTGGTCTCGACCAGACAACCAGGCTCGGGCTCCAGGCCGACGCGGACGGAACGGCCGGTGAGTTCTTCAAGGGCGTCGAGGCGGCCGGCCAGGGTGTGCAGAGCAGCGAGGGCGGTGGCGCGCCGGGTGGCGGCCTCGCGTAGCGCGTCGAAGTCGGTGCGCCAGGCGAGGGGCAGGGTGGAGATCGTGCCCTCGGTCATGTCGTCGGGGAGGAGGGTGGCCAGCAACCGGGCGAGGTCGGCGGTGTGATCCAGGCGCGCGGGCTCGGTCCAGTCGGGCCGGTAGACGCGGTATTTGACGTGGCTGTCGCCGAAGCCGCGGTACGGGAAGCCGTTGAGGGTGACGACTTCGAGGCCGCGGGTGTCGAGTGCACGGCGCAGCCCGCGCAGTGCGGCCGGGTCGTGGACGAGCGCACGGGCGGCGTCGCGGGCCAGCCACAGGCCGATACCGAGACGGTCCCGGCCGAGCCGTTTGCGTACGGGCTCGCAATGGTCGCGGAGTTGGGCGAGTACCCCGTCCAGGGTCTCGGCCGGGTGGACGTTGGTGCAGTACGCGAGGTGGACGGTCGAACCGTCGGGGTGCCGGAAGCGCATGGCCCGCCCCTCTCATTCCCCGCCGCGGAGAATGGAGTTGCCCTCGTGCAGAGCGCCCGGGGACGGCGTACTGAGGTCCAGCCGGCCGCTGAGGCCGTAGAACTCGACGGGGTTGCGCCACAGCACTTGGTCCACGTCGTCCTCGGTGAATCCGGCGGCCAGCATCGCCTCGCCGACGCGCCGCGTCTGCAGCGGATCGCTGCGGCCCCAGTCCGCGGCGGAGTTGACCAGCACCCGCCCGGTGCCGTGCAGCCGCAGGACGCGCACCATGCGGTCGGGGTCCATCTTGGTGTCCGGATAGAGGGAAAAGCCCAGCCAGCAGCCACTGTCAGTGGCTGCCCCTACCGTTGTCTCATTGAGATGGTCCAGGACGACGTGATCGGGGGGCAGATCGGATTCACGCAGGACGTCGAGGGTGCGCCTGAGGCCCGCCGCCTTGTCGCGGTGGGGGTGTGGACGAGGGCCGGCAGGCCGTGGTCCACGGCGAGCTGGAGCTGGGCGGCGAGGGCGGTGTCCTCGGCGGGGGTCATCGAGTCGTAGCCGATCTCACCGACGGCGACGACCGGGTCTTTTACGAGGTAGCGGGGCAGGGCGTCGAGGACGGGGGTACAGCGGGGGTCGTTCGCCTCCTTGGGGTTGAGGGCGAGCGTGCAGTGGTGGGCGATGCCGTACTGGGCGGCACGGAACGGTTCCCAGCCGAGGAGGGAGTCGAAGTAGTCGAAGAAGCTGGCGGGTGAGGTGCGGGGCTGCCCCAGCCAGAAGGAGGGCTCGACGACGGCGCGGACGCCCGCGGCGTGCATGGCTTCGTAGTCGTCCGTGGTGCGGGAGGTCATGTGGATGTGCGGGTCGAAGATGCGCATCGGGTCTCCTCGCGTGCCGGGGGGAGGCGGGCCGGTGGGCGGGGGCTCTGGGGCTGTGGGACAGGGCTCAGGCACAGGGCTCAGGTGCGGGACTCACGGGCTGGGCTCAAGTGCGGTGCTCAGAGGCCGAGCGGAGGCTGGAAGGGAGGTGCGGGTGCGGACGTGGGTGTGGACGTAGGCGCGGGTGAGGAATCGGACGGGAAGGGGGATGCGAGTGGGGCGGTGGATGCGGATGGTGCGGTGAGGTCCAGGACGCGCTGAAGGTCGGCGGGTACGGGGCGGTACGCGGCGGTGCGCTCCCGGGCGTACGCGGTGAGCATGTGGGCCAGCTCCGTATCGCCGCGGGCACGTTCGGCCAGGCCGGCCACGACGGTCACCGGGACGCCGGTGAACAGGCACTTCAGTACGGCGTGCCGCCAGGTGTGCGCGTCGAGGTGACGGGCTGCGTACGGGCCCACGGCGGCGGCGACCAGCCGGGTGTCGTCGGTGCGCAGCGCGTCCTCGACGAGCGGCCGGGCGCTCGGGCCGAGGTCCAGGTGGGGCAGCGCCATGAGCACGGCGCGGCGTTCGGCGGCGGTGCCGTGCTCGTAGAGCCGGGTGACGGTCCGGGCGTCGGCGCGGGCCGTGTGCAGGAGCAGGATGCGGGCGGCCTCGGCCGCTTCCCGGTCCCGCGCGTGCGGCGGCTCACGACGGGTGCAGTGCCGCCCCGCCGAGGCGAAGCGCATCTCCCACACGGGCGGGGCGTACGCGGTGTAGGAGAGGGCGGGGACGCTGCTGCTCGCCGGGCCCCGGGGGCCTGCGGCTTCGGCTCGCGCATCGACTCCTGTTGCGGCATCGGCTTCCGCTGCGGCCCGTGCTGCGGCTTCGGCTTCTGCTGCGGCTCGTGCGGTGGCTCGGGCCTCGGCGGCGGCTTCGTCCAGTGCCTCGTCTAGCCAGGCTCGGGCGGCGCCGCCGAGCCGGTCGCGCAGGGCCGTCTGGAGCTGGGCCATCCATGCCTCCG
Organism: Streptomyces chrestomyceticus JCM 4735; assembly: GCF_003865135.1. Classification (NCBI taxonomy): domain Bacteria; kingdom Bacillati; phylum Actinomycetota; class Actinomycetes; order Kitasatosporales; family Streptomycetaceae; genus Streptomyces; species Streptomyces chrestomyceticus. The sequence goes on from NZ_BHZC01000001.1 coordinate 1,672,756, forward strand.
GCGTCAGCATCGCGGGCCTCCTGCGCTCGGGACGGGCGGGTGCGGCGGGGCGGTGGCGCCTGCCGGTTCGGGGGTGCGTGCGGCGGGGCGCGGTGGCCCGGGGGCGATGTTGGTGCCGGTGGTGGTGGCGGTGTAGGCGGGTTCGGTGGCGCGTAGGAAGGAGAGGGAGGTACGGGCGAGGTCGGGGCCCGCGTGGGAGTGGCGGGGCAGTTCGACGCTGACCAGGCCCTGGTAGCCGGTGTCCCGGAGCGCTGCCAGGACCGGCGGGAAGTCGATCTCGCCTGCGCCGAACGGCAGATGCTCGTGCACGCCGCGCCGCATGTCCTCGATCTGGACGTGCCGCAGCCAAGGCGCGGTGGCGCGGACGCACGCGGCGGGCGGTTCGGGTTCCAGGCACTGGCAGTGGCCGATGTCCAGCGTCAGGCCGAGGACGTCGGCGGGCGGGGCGTCGAGGGTGGCGCGCAGGCGGTGAAAACCGACGAGGTCGGAGAGGAGGTGGCCCGGTTCGGGTTCGACGGCGAGAGGGATGCGGGCGGTGGCGGCCGCGTCGAGTACGGGGGTGAGCGCGTCGGCGAGGCGTTGCCAGGCGACGGCTTCCGGCGTACCGGCTGGACGGGGCCCGCTGAAGCAGTGCACGGCCGTGGCGCCGAGGTCGGCGGCGACGCGGATCGCGGTGCGGAGCAGGTCGATGCGGGCGGTACGGGCGTCCGGGTCGGGGTCGAGGAGAGTGGGGTGGTGCTTGCGGCGGGGGTCGAGGACGTACCGGGCGCCGGTTTCGACGGCGACGTACAGGTCCAAGGCGCCGAGTCGGCGCGCCAGTTGGCCGGTGCGTGACGCGAGGTCGGGGGCGAGGGGGTCGAGGTGCATGTGGTCGAGGGTGAGAGCGACGCCGTCGTAACCGAGGTCGGAGAGGAGGGCCAGGGCGTCGGCCAGTCGGAGGTCGGTCAGGCCGTTGGTGCCGTAGGCCAGGCGCAGCGTGTTCGTCGCGGTCATGTCGGGCTGACCTTCCGGGACAGCCGCCGGGCGGCGGGCACCAGGGCCAGCACCGCGGCCCCCGTTCCGGGGGCGCCGACCCGTGCGGCGAGGGCCGCCTGGAGCGGGATCATGGCGCGGATTCCGCTGCCGACGGCGCGCTGGAGCAGGTAGGGCGAAGGATTGAGGGCCGCGTGGAAGAAGGGACGGGCGGCAGTCCCGATGTAGAGGAGCGCGGTGGCCTTGGGGAGGAGGGGTCTGGTGTGGCGCTTGGGGAGAGCGCTACCGGTCCCACCCGTACTGTCGAAACCACTCGAACCACGGACCCGGCCCACCCCACCGACCACTCCGCCCACCACAGCCACCACCCCCAACGCGGCCAGCGGCAAGGCTGGCGAGCTGCCCTGCGCCTCGTGGCGCGAGACGGTGGTGACCGCGAACGTGTGGGTGCCCAGCAGCGCGGCCGACGGCAACGCCTTCCCGATCGCCCGCCCCCACCCTTTCCCCAGCCCTCGCAGCCCCCGCCGCCCCCGCACCGAACCGGCCGGAGCCACCGAACCCGCGCCCTGCAATACGTCGAGGGCACGGGCGCAGGCCATGGCCAGCGGGCCCGCCGGGGTGTTCTTGAGGTGGAGGTCGTACGCCCAGACGGTGGCGGCGAGGGCGGTGGCGGTGACGAGGGACGGCCGGCCGGCCGCTGCCGCCAGGGCGAGGCCCGCCCCCGTCAGCCCGGCGGCCGCGCCGAGGGCGGCGGCCGGGGTGATGCGGCCGGACGGGATGGGGCGCCCCGGGCGTTCGACGGCGTCGGTGTCGCGGTCGGCCCAGTCGTTGAGCGCCATGCCCGCCTCGTAGAGGCAGAGCGAGGACCCGGTGGCGAGGAGGGTGCGGCGGCCGGGCCGGGCCCCGGCTGCCGCCGCTCCCGCCAGCAGATCCCCCGGCACGCTGAACAGGGCGGAGACCCGGAGAAGTTCCCACCAGGGAGACGAGGGAGAGGAGGCAGAGGAGACGCTGCTCGGCGAGAAGCTCATCGGCGGGTCCGGAGGTCGTCGGCGAAGGCGAGGAGTTCGGCGTACTGGTCGGCCAGGGCGGCGGGCCCGCCGTCCGGGTCCTTGAAGTAGAAGCCCAGGGGGGTGAGGGGCCCGGAGATGCCGGCCGCGTGCGCGGCGGCCGTCAGGCGCGCCAGGTCGAGGACCAGCGGCGCGGCGAGCGCCGAGTCACAGCCCTGCCAGACGGTCTGGAGGATCATGCGGTTGCCGAGGAACCCTTCGAAGGCGACGTGGTCCCAGGCGGTCTTCCAGTCGCCGAGGGCGGGGACGTTGTCGATGTGCACCTCCCCTGGCGGTGCGGCCCCGAGATTGTCCGCGAGGACGCGTGCCTTGCCCGCGTTCTTGGCGGCCGCGGCCGCCGGGTCGGTCAGGGTGGCGCCGTCACCGCCGCCGAGCAGGTTGGTGCCGGACCAGGCGCGGACGGGGAGGGCCCGCTGGGCGAACATCGGAGCGAGTACGGAGCGCAGCAGTGTCTGTCCGGTCTTGCCGTCGCGGCCCGCGTACGGCAGCCCGCTGCACACGGCCATCTGCTGGAGCAGCGGGTGGTGCATGCCGGTGGAGGGCGTGAAGTTGACGTACGGGCAGCCCGCGCGCAGCGCCGCGTGCGCGTAGAGGGAACTGGCCGGGAGGCGGTCGTCAGCGGGAGCGCGTTCGTCTCCGGCCGCCGGTTCCGTGGAGGCCACGTTGACGACGACGGCACGGTCGAGTGCGTGGCCCCGCAGGAACGCGCGCAGGTCGGCGGTGAAGGCGGTGACCAGCTCCCGGTCGTCGCGGTCGTCGCCGGGGAGCGGGCCGCCGGGCCGTACGGCTTCGTCCGCCGCGGCCAGTTCGGCCCGTACGGCGCGCGGCAGGCCGTACGGGAGCACGCCGCCCGCCGCGAGTTCCTCGGCCCGTTTGGGCAGCGGGTACGAGGTGGTGTCGTGGCCGCCGAACACGAGGGCGGACAGTGGCGGCAGCGGGACCCCGTCGAACGGCGCGGTCTCGGTGACCATGCCGGTCGGCGGGTGCAGCCAGGCGGCGACGGCGGCGCAGCCGGCGATCACGGTCGTCGCGACCGACCCCCGCGCCCCGACCAGCCACACTCCCGTACGCCCACCACTGCCTCCGACGCCCTCGCCGGAACTCAGCCCGTCCGCCTCACCGTTCCTATCCCCCTCCACACCCCTGCCTGCCCCCGCCACCCACTCCGGCCCCGTCATCCTCTGCCGCCCTTCGCCGCCGTCTCGTACTCCTTCACCCGGATGTTGCGGAAGGAGATCCGGTCCTCGTCACCGTGGTTCTGGATGCCGATGTGGCCCTGGCGCAGGCTGCGCGCCGGGTCCGTGTTCGTGAAGTCGTTGATCTGCCGTCCGTTGAGGTACACGCGCAGCCGTTCGCCCTCGACCCGGAGTTCGTAGGTGTTCCACTCCCCCGGCGGGTTGAGCGCGGCGTCGCGCGCCGCGGCGTCCGCGGCCTGGAATCCGTAGACGGAGCCGGTGGTGCGGTCCGGGGCGTCGGTGGCGTCGATCTGGATCTCGTAGCCGTTGTTCACCGCCGACCAGGGGTCGTCGGAGGGCGGGAAGCCGAGGAAGACCCCGGAGTTGTCGTCGCCGTCGGTGCCGGACATCTTCCAGTCCAGTTTGAGGGAGTACGAACCGAATTCCCGGGCCGCGTACCAGAGCAGGCCCATGCCGCCGGAGGAGGTGAGGGTGCCGTCCTCCAGGGTGAAGGAGCCGGGGCCCGCCTGTTGCCAGCCGCGGGTGGAGGTGCCGTCGAAAAGGGGCCGGTAGCCGGTCTCCGGGCGGCAGTCGGCCTGGGCGGCGCCGGTGGCCCAGCGGATGCCGCCCAGCAGGTGGGTGCGGAAGGCGGGGTCGGCGAAGGACTGCCGGGTGTGGCCGCCGCCGGTGTAGAAGGCCCGGCCGCCGCGGTACTCCTGGCACCAGGCGATGGGGTGGTCGCCGCCCATCGTGCCGCCGCTGTACGTGGACTCGTCGAGGGCGGCGAGGACGTGGGCGCGGGTGCGCGGGTTGCTGCGGTAGTTGTACCACTCGTCCGTACGGTCCCAGGCCGCCGTGAGGTGGGCGGAGGCCGGGTGGGCGCGGTCCTCGACGCGTACGGTGGCGGGCTGCACGGCGGGGTGGGACTGGAAGTAGGCGCCTGCCAGTTCCCCGTAGAAGGGCCAGTCGTACTCGGTGTCGGCGGCGGCGTGCACACCGACGTAACCGCCGCCGCGCGCGATGTAGCGTTCGAACGCCTGCTGTTGGGCAGCACCCAGCACGTCGCCGGTGGTGGAGAGGAAGACGACGGCGGTGTAGCGGGACAGGCGCTTGTCGTTGAAGGCGGCGGCGTCCTCGGTGGCGTCCACGGTGAATCCGTGCTGCCGGCCGAGTGCCTTGACGGCGGCGATGCCGTCGGGGATCGAGTCGTGCCGGAATCCGGCGGTCTTGGAGAAGACCAGGACCCGGTGCTCGTCGCGTTCCGGGGCACGGGTGGTGCCGCCGGGCAGGGCCATGGTCGCCAGCAGGGTGGCGGCGGCCGCCGCGGTGGTGGCCAGCCGGGCAACGGGGTACATACGAGGTCTCCTTCCTCCGGCCACGGGGCGGGCGGCCGGCGCTTCCGCGTCCGGCCGTCCCGGGCGCCGTCCGCGCTGTCCGCGCCGTCCGCCCGCCCCGGTGGCCACCTGGGGTCAGCCGGTGGTGAAGGTGAAGTCGTCCACGTCGTAGAGGGCGCCGGTGCCGCTGCCCTTGAAGACGAGGTAGAGGGTGGTGGTACCGGCCGGGGGTTTGCCGCCGAGGGCGGCCGAGACGTCGGTGAAGGTCTCCCAGCCGCCGGTCACCGGCACCTTGACGCTGCCGAGCAGCGGTCCGTCCGCCCGGCCCGTACGGATCTCCAGCGTGCCGCCGGACCCGGCGGAGGACACCCGGGCGGTGAACTTCTTCGCGTTCTTGACGCGGTACGGCTGGAACGCGATCCAGTCACCGTCGTGGATGTCGCCCACGGTCCGGCCGCCGTGCGCCGGTGTGTGGGTGATGATCTGGACGCCGCGGGAGGCGCCGAAGTGCTCGGCCTGGCGGTGCCGGGGCTGGGTGACGGCCTGGTCGTGGGTGGTCAGCGGCGGCTGGCCGTTGGCCCCCAGGTCGGTGTACTCGGCGTCGAAGACCCCGAAGATGTTGGCGTTGGGGTCGTGCTCGTTGTCCGCCGAGGTCTGGATGGTGCCGGAGCAGCCGGTGGCGGAGGTGACGGGGTGGCCGTGGCTGTCGTGGCCGAGGATGTGGGTGACCTTGACCCTGGCGCAGTCGACGGTGCGGTCCTCGGGGTCGGTGACCTTGACCTTGAAGGGAACCTTGTCACCGAAGGTGAACAACTGCCCGTCTCCCGGGAGTTCCAGGGTGACCGTGGGCGCGGTGTTGCCGACGGTCAGGTACACGCTCGCCGTGCCGGTGCGGCCGCCGGGGTCCTTGGCGGTGACGGTCGCGGTGTAGGTGCCGTTCTTGCGGTACGTGTGGGCCGGGTTCTGCTGGTTCGAGGTGGTGCCGTCGCCGAAGTCCCAGGTGTACGTGAGCGGGTCGCCGTCCGCGTCGGTGGCCGCGGCGGTGAATCTCGCGCGGAGCGGCGCCTGTCCGGAGGTGCGGTCGGCCTTGGCCTCGGCGACCGGTGAGTGGCCGCCGGTGGCGTTCTCGATGCGGTAGAGGGCGGAGTTCGCGTCGCCGTTGAAGTAGCCGGTCCCGTAGTCCAGGACGTACAGCGCGCCGTCCGGGCCGAAGGCCATGTCCATGACCTGGGTGCCCTTCCAGGGGAAGGCGTTGATGGTGCGTCCGGTGCCGTCCGCGGTCTGCTCGATGCGCTTGATCCAGCGGCGCCCGAACTCCCCGGCGAAGAAGTTCCCGTCGTACGCCTGCGGAAACTTGACCTGCGAGGCGGAGGCGGCGTCGTAGCGGTAGACGGGGCCGGCCATCGGGGACTCGGAGCCGGTGCCGAACTCGGGCACCGATCCGCCGTCGTACGGGATCCAGGCGGGTTGGGCGGCCGGCAGGTCGGTCAGCCCGGTGTTGCGCGGCGAGGTGTTCTTCGGGGCGGCGCAGTCGAAGGCGGCGCCGGAGGTTTCGGTGGCGAAGTCGTAGTCCACGTAGGCGTCGTTGTTGCCGGTGCAGTACGGCCATCCGTAGTTGCCGGGCTTGGTGACGCGCGTGAACTCGACCTGGCCCGCCGGGCCGCGCTTCGGGTCGGCGGTGCCCGCGTCGGGCCCGTAGTCGCCCACGTAGACGGTGCCGGTGGGCTTGTCGACGCTCATCCGGAAGGGGTTGCGGAAGCCCATCGCGTAGATCTCCGGCCGGGCCTTCGCGGTGCCGGCCGGGAAGAGGTTGCCGTCGGGAACGGAATACGTGCCGTCGGCGTTGACCTTTATACGCAGGATCTTGCCGCGAAGGTCATCGGTGTTCCCCGCGCTCCGCTGGGCGTCGTAGGCAGGGTTGCGGATCGCGCGCTCGTCGATGGGCGTGTAACCGTCGGAGGCGAACGGGTTGGAGTCGTCGCCGGTGGAGAGGTAGAGGTTGCCCTGGGCGTCGAAGTCGATGTCGCCGCCCACGTGGCAGCAGATGCCTCGGGAGGCGGGCACGTCCAGGATCTTCTTCTCTCCGGTCAGGTCCAGGGTGCCGTCGGCCTTCAGGACGAAGCGGGAGAGGCGGTTGACGCCGTCGAACTTCGCGAAGTCCGCCGCGGTGCCCTCGTCGGGGGCGTCGCCGGAGGGAGTGTGGAGAGGAGGCGCGTAGTAGAGGTAGACGAAGCGGTTGGCGGCGAAGCCGGGGTCGATGCCGACGCCCTGGAGGCCCTCCTCGTCGTGACTGTAGACGGACAGCTTGCCCGCGACCTTCGTGCTGCCGCCCGCGTCGGTCAGGCGCACCGTTCCGTCCCGCGAGGTGTGCAGCACGGACCGGTCCGGCAGCACGGCGAGCGACATCGGCTCGCCCATCTCGGGCTCCCCCTTGGCGAGGGTGACCTGCTGGAAGTCCTCGGCGGCGGCCGGGGCGACCTGCGGCGTGCCCGCAGCCGGTACGGCCGTGGCGGCCGGGACACCGGCCAGGGACAGGGACGTGGCGGCCAGCAGCGCACTCGCGAACAGGGCGAGTGCCGGGCGCAGAGTGCCTCGGCGTGATCTTCGGTGCACGGTGCCTCCCTTGCGGGTGGGTGGGCGATGGGGTGTCGCTCGGCCATACGGCCCGGCCGGGGTGCGCGCCGGGCGTCGCGATGCCTGCGGAGATCCGTCGGGAGCGCCCTGGTCCTCAGCCGCCGGACGGGTCCGCCCCGAACGCCGCGTCGAACGCGGCGGCGGGCGGCTCGTAGTCGTACGCCTTGAGATGGGCCAGCGCTTCGGGCGCGCCCTGGAGGCGGTCCATGCCCGGGTCCTCCCACTCGACCGACACCGGGCCCTCGTAGCCGATCGAACGCAGCATCCGGAAGACGTCCTCCCAGGGCACCTCGCCGTGCCCGGCCGAGACGAAGTCCCAGCCGCGGCGCGGGTCGCCCCAGGGCAGGTGGGAGCCGAGGCGGCCGTTGCGGCCGTCCAGCCGGCGCCGCGCCTCCTTGCAGTCCACGTGGTAGATCCGGTCCCGGAAGTCGTACAGGAAGCCGACCGGGTCGAGGTCCTGCCAGACGAAGTGGCTGGGGTCGAAGTTCAGGCCGAAGGCGGGCCGGTCGCCGACCGCCTCCAGGGCGCGGCGGGTGGTCCAGTAGTCGTACGCGATCTCGCCGGGGTGCACCTCGTGGGCGAAGCGCACGCCCTCCGCGTCGAAGACGTCCAGGACCGGCCCCCACCGTTCGGCGAAGTCGGTGTATCCGGCTTCGACCGTCGAGGGCGGTACGGGCGGGAACATGGCGACCAGGTGCCAGATCGCGGAGCCGGTGAAGCCGGCCACGGTCCGTACGCCGAAGGCCGCGGCGGCGCGTGCGGTGTCCGCCATCTCGGCGGCGGCCCGGCGCCGTACGCCCTCCGGTTCGCCGTCGCCCCAGACGCGGGCGGGCAGGATGGCGCGGTGCCGCTCGTCGATGATCGCGTCGCAGACGGCCTGGCCCACCAGGTGGTTGGAGATGGCCCAGCACTTCAGGCCGTACTTGTCGAGGAGCTGGCCGCGGGTGGCGAGGTAGCCCGGCTCGGCGAGGGCCCGGTCCACTTCGAAGTGGTCGCCCCAGCAGGCGAGTTCGAGACCGTCGTAGCCGAAGTCGCGGGCGAGCCGGCAGACCTCCTCCAGGGGCAGGTCGGCCCACTGTCCGGTGAAGAGCGTGAACGGTCTGGCCATGCGTGACTCCTCGGGGCGGGCGGGTGGACGGGCGGAGAGGCGCGGGGGTGCCGGGCGGTACGAGGCGGTACGGGGTGCGGGGCGGTACGGGTGGTGCGGTGGCGGGCTGCGAGGAAACGATCCGGCCGGTGGCCGCGGCTGACAAGAGGGAGGGTGCGTCAGGTGGGGATGTCGGCCACCGGCACGGGTTCGGATCCGGGTACGGGAGCGGGGGCGGATTCGGGTACGGGCGTGTACGCGCAGTTCCTGGCCGCGCTGTCCTCGACCGCCGCCAGCACCCGCTGCACCTGCAGCCCGTCCGCGAAGGACGGCGCGGGCTCCCGGCCGGCCGCGACGGCGTGCACGAGGTCGCGTGCCTGGTGGACGAAGGTGTGCTCGTAACCGAGGCCGTGGCCGGGCGGCCACCACGCCTCCAGGTACGGATGACCGGGTTCGGTGACCAGGATGCGACGGAAGCCGGCCGCGACGGCCGGTTCGGTGTGGTCGTGGAAGGACAGCTCGTTGAGCCGCTCCAGGTCGAAGGCGAGCGAGCCGTGTTCCCCGTTGAGTTCGATGCGCAGCGCGTTCTTGCGGCCCGCGGCGACCCGGCTGGCCTCGAAGGAGGCGAGCGCACCGGAGGCGAAGCGGCCGGTGAACAGCGCGGCGTCGTCGACGGTGACGGAGCCCAGGCCGCCGGTGGGCAGCGGCCGTTCCCGTACGAAGGTGCCGGTGACGGCGGAGACGCCCGCGAGCCGTTCCCCCGCCAGGTACTGGGCGAGGTCGACGATGTGCGCGCCGAGGTCGCCGAGCGCCCCGGAACCCGCCTGTTCCCGGCGCAGCCGCCAGGTCAGGGGCGCTTCGGGGTCGACCAGCCAGTCCTGGAGGTAGGTGGCGCGTACATGACGGAGGGTGCCGATCCGGCCGTCACGGATCATGTGGCGGGCGAGGGCGACGGCCGGGGTGCGGCGGTAGTTGAACCCGACCATGGCGCGTTGGCCGCGGGCCCGGGCGGCCTCGGCGGCAGCCGCCATCGCCTCGGCCTCCGCCACGGTGTTCGCCAGGGGCTTCTCGCACAGTACGTGCTTGCCCGCGGCCAGCGCGGCGACGGCGATCTCGGCGTGACTGTCGCCCGGCGTGCAGATGTCGACGAGCTGCACGTCGGCACGGTCGAGCAGGTGCCGCCAGTCGGTCTCGGCGGCGGCCCAGCCGTGCCGGGCCGCGGCGGCCGCGACGGCGTCCCGGTCGCGGCCGCACACCGCGTTCATCGCGGGGCGCAGCGGCAGGTCGAAGACGCGGCCCACGGTGCGCCAGCCCTGGGAATGGGCGGCGCCCATGAAGGCGTAGCCGACCATGCCGATGCCCAGTTCCGCCCGCGGGCCGGGGGGTGGGGGCTGGTGGGGTTGCGGGGTCCGCCGGGGCGGCGGGGTCACGTCCGTAACCGGTCGTGCGGGGTGCGGTGCCGGATGCCGTACGTGGTCCCCCCGGTCGTCGTGCCCACCGGGCTCGTCGCGGTCCTCACGATCGTCGTGCTCGTCGCGGTTATCCCGATCGTCGTGCTCGTCGTGCTCCTCGCGGTCATTCATGCATCACCTCGTCGGTCGGCCGTGGTCGGCGGTCTTCCGGGTAACTGCGCGGTCCGGTCGATCAGTTGAAGCCGGTGGTGAGGTAGTCGTCGACGTTGTCCTTGGTGACGACGGCGGAGTAGAGGGTCACCGAGGCGGGGATCTCCAGTTCGGCGGTCCCGGAGAGGCCCCGGCCCTGGGCGAGGGCGCGGGCCAGGTCGACGGCCGAGGCCGCCATGGTCGGCGGGTACAGGACGGTGGCCTTCAGGACCGAGTTGCCGGCTTTGATGGTCTCCATGACGCGCCGGGAACCGGCACCGCCGACCATCAGGAAGCCGTCCCGCCCGGCCTGTTCGATGGCGCGCTCGGCGCCCACGCCCTGGTCGTCGTCGTGGTTCCACAGCGCGTCGAAGGAGGGGTGCGCCTGGAGCAGCCCGGCCATCTTCGCCTGCCCCGACTCCACGGTGAACTCGGCGGCCTGCCGCCCCACCTTGCGGATGGTGGGGTAGTTCTTCAGGGCGTCGTCGAAGCCCCTGGTGCGCTCCCGGGTCAGTTCGAGGGTGTCGATTCCGGCCAGTTCCACGACCTTCGCGTCCGGCTTGTCCTTGAGCTGCTCGCCGATGTAGCGCCCGGCGTTCAGGCCCATGCCGTAGTTGTCGCCGCCGATCCAGCAGCGGTACGCCTGCGGGGAGGCGAAGACCCGGTCGAGGTTGACGACGGGGATGCCGGCCCGCATGGCCTTCAGCCCGACCTGGGTGAGCGCCTTGCCGTCGGCGGGGAGGACGACCAGGACGTCGACCCGCTTGTTGATGAGGGTCTCGATCTGCCCGATCTGCTGGGCGGTGTCGTTGGAGCCCTCGGTGATATCGAGGGTGACGTCCCGGTAGCGCTTGGCGCGGTTCCTGGCGTTCTGGTTGATGGCGTTGAGCCAGCCGTGGTCGGCCTGCGGTCCGGCGAACCCGATGGTGATCTTCTTGCCGGGCCGGTCGTCCACGCCACCCGCCTGCTGCTGCGTGGCGCCCGCAGGCGCGTCGCCGCGCTGGTTGCTCGTACAGGCGCTGAGCAGGGCGCCGGCCGAGACGGCGGCCGCGCCGAAGAGCATGTTCCGGCGGGTGGCGCGGGTGGCCGGGGCATCCGCCTGCGTGCCGTACGGGCCCGGCGTGCTGTCGGTCATGACGTGTGCCCTTTCTGGACCAGTACGGCGATGACGATGATGGCGCCCTTGGCGATCTGCTGGACGGCGGTCTCCAGGTTGTTCAGGGCGAACAGGTTGGTGATCGTGGTGAAGACGAGGACGCCGAGCACCGAGCCGGTGACGGTGCCGCGGCCGCCGCTGAGCAGGGTGCCGCCGATGATCGCGGCGGCGATGGCGTCCAGCTCGTAGAGGTTGCCGTTGGTGTTCTGGCCCGACCCGGTCAGCACGATCAGCAGGAACGCGGCGATGCCGCAGCACAGCCCGGACAGCAGGTAGAGCAGCAGCCGCTGCCGCCGTACGTCGATGCCCGCCAGCCGCGCCGCCTCCGGGTTGCCGCCGACGGCCACGGTACGCCGCCCGAAGGTCGTACGGTTCAGCAGCAGCCAGCCGGTGACGGTGACGGCGGCGAAGACCAGCACGATCGGCGGGATGCCGAGGACGTACGCGTCGCGGCGGCCCAGGTCCAGCACGGACGGTACCGACACGATCTGCGTGCCGCCCTGGCTGATCTGGAGGGCGAGCCCGCGGGCGGCGGCGAGCATGGCGAGGGTGGCGATGAACGGCACCATGCCGCCGAACGCGACCAGCAGCCCGTTGACCAGCCCGCAGCCGAGACCGACCAGCAGCGCGCAGAGCAGGATGCCGCCGAGTCCGTACTCCTGCGTGGCCACGGTCGTCGCCCAGACGGTCGCGAGGGCGACCATCGCGCCGACGGACAGGTCGATCCCGCCCCCGATGATCACGAAGGTGACGCCGACGGTCACCACACCGATCACCGACGCCTGGGTCAGCACCAGTTGCAGGTTCTGCACGCTCAGGAACTGTTCGGGCCGGGTGAGGGCGCCGACGGCCACGAGTGCCGCGAGCACGCCGAGCAGGGAGAGGTTGCGGATGTCGGTGCGGGCGCGCAGCCGGTCGCGCACGCCGGGGGTACGGGACGGGAGCGGGCCGGGTGTCTCCGGCGCGGGAGCGTGCGCCGGTGCGCGCCCGGCACCGGCGGGCACCGGCCGGCGGGGCACTTTCTCTTCGGAGGTGTTCACGGTCGGTCTCCTCGCGGTGTGTCGGCGCTGCCTGCCATGACCAGGTCGAGCACCCGGTGTTCGTCCAGGGCCGCCGCGCTGCCCTCGTGGACGACCCGGCCCTCGCGCAGCACGAGCACGCGGTCGGCCAGGCCCAGGACTTCGGGGAGTTCACTCGACACCAGCAGCACCGCCACCCCGTCGTCGGCGAGCCGCCGCACCAGCGCGTACAGCTCGGCGCGCGCACCGACGTCGACCCCCCGGGTCGGCTCGTCGAGCAGCAGCACCCGGCAGCCGCGCAGCAGCCAGCGGGCCAGTACGGCCTTCTGCTGGTTGCCGCCGGACAAGGTCCGCACCGGCCGGTCCGGGTCGTCGGGCCGCAGCGACAGGTTCCGGGCGGCGGCGCGGGCGGCGGAACGTTCCGCCGCGCGGTCCAGCCATCCCGCGCGGGAGAAGCGCGGCAGCGAGGAGACCGAGACGTTGCGGTGGACGGACTCCAGGAGCAGCAGCGCCTGGGACTTGCGCTCCTCCGGGGCGAGGCCGAGGCCCGCCCGTACGGCGGCGGGGACGCTGCCGGGGCGCAGCGGGCGCCCGTCGACGAGGACGCGGCCCGCGGTGGGGCGGCGCGCGCCGAAGACGGTCTCCAGGATCTCCGAGCGCCCGGACCCGACGAGCCCGGCGAGGCCGAGGATCTCGCCCGGGTACAGGGCGAAGTCCAGCGGCGCGAACTCGTTGCGGCGGGTGAGACCTTCGGCAGAGAGGACGGGGATGGGGACGGGGGCGGAGGCGGTAGCGGGTGCCGGGGTGGGAGCGGGGGCTCTTTCCGCGGTGGTCGCGGAGGGCGCGGGGGCTGCGGAGGGCCCGGGGGACGCCGCGTGCTGCCGTACGGGGAAGGCGTGCTCGACGGTGCGGCCCGTCATCAGGGTCACGATGTCCCGGGTGGCGGTCGTCCGCGCGTCCAGCCCCCGGGCCGCCGCCCGGCCGTCCTTGAGGACGGTGACCCGGTCGCCGACCCGGCGGATCTCCTCTAGCCGGTGCGAGATGTACACGACCGCGACGCCCGCGCCGGTCAGGCCGGCGACGATCCTGAAGAGGTTGCCGACCTCGTCCGGGTCGAGGGCGGCGGACGGCTCGTCCATGACGATCAGCCGTACGTCGTGGGAGAGGGCGCGGGCCATGGAGGCGATCTGCTGCCCGGCGGCGGACAGTGAGCCGGCCGGCGCGCCCGGGTCGATCTCGGGGTGCCCGAGACGGCCCAGGATCGCGGCTGTGGCGGTCCGGGCCGCGCGGGAGCGGACGAAGCCGGCGGTGGACCGCTCGTGCCCGAGGAAGACGTTCTCGGCCACCGACAGATGCTCCACCAGGTCGAGTTCCTGGTAGATGGTGGCGATGCCGAGCCGCATGGCGGCGGCCGGCGACTTCAGCACGACAGGTGCGCCCTGCCAGCGGATCTCGCCCGCGTCGGGCTGGTGGGCCCCGGCCAGCACCTTGATCAGGGTGGACTTCCCGGCGCCGTTCTGACCGAGGAGGCAGTGCGTCTCACCGGCCGTCACATCGAGGTCGACGCCGTCCAGGGCCCGTACACCGGGGAAGGACTTGCTGATGCCGTGCATGGTGAGCAGGGGTTCACCGGGGCCCGGCGGTCCGGACGAGGCCGGCGGTCCGGGGTGGCGCTCTGGTGCCATGGCGTGCAGCCTCCTCGACGACGTCGGTGAGCGGGCCGGGCGGTGCGGTGCGAGCGGTGTGGGCGGTGCGGGCGGGCGCGTGCGGGACGTACGGCGGTGCGGGGACGGTGCGACGGAACGGCAGCGGCACGACGGAACGCAGGTGGTGCGACGAAACGGCAGCGGCACGACGGAACAGGTGCGGATCGACGGAACGGGAACGGTACGACGGAACGCGGGCGGTGCGACGGAACGGGAGTGTTACGACGAAACAGGGGCGGATCGACGGAACGAGAGCGATACGACGAAACGCGGGCGGTACGACGGTCACTGGCGTACGGAGTCGCTTCGGTACGGACATCCGGCGTGCTCGGCGTGCGTGGCGTGCTCGGCGCCACTCGGACGATGTGCAGGTGCGGGAACGAGCACGCGACGTGATGCGTGCGGCGGTGCGGCGACCGGTGCTGCGGACGGTGCGTCAGGCGGGTGAGAAGAGGTGGTCGCTGATGAGGCGGGCGGCGCCGGTGACGCCGGCCGCCTGGCCCAGCTCCCCCAGCACGATGGGCAGGTTGTTCGTCGCCAGCGGCAGCGACTGGCGGTAGACCTGGGTGCGGATCGCGGCGAGGAGGGTGTGGCCGAGGCCGGTCACGCCGCCCCCGATCACCACCAGCCCCGGGTTGAAGAAGCTGACGAGACCGGCGATGACCTGGCCGGTGCGGCTGCCGCCGGTCCGGATCAGGTCCAGTGCGACGGGATCGCCGGCGGCGGCAGCGGCGGCCACCTCGGGCGCGCCGAGCGCACCGGCCGCCGCCAGCCGTGCCGCCAGCTCCGGCGAGGTGCCCTCGCGCGCGGCGGCCTCCGCGTCGCGGGCGAGGGAGGCGCCGCCGAAGTACGCCTCCAGGCAGCCCCGGTTGCCGCAGGCGCACGGGCGGCCGTCCGGTTCGACCTGGATGTGGCCGATGTCCCCGGCGCTGCCCGTCGTCCCCCGGTAGACCTCGCCGCCCACCACGATGCCGCAGCCGATCCCCGTACCGATCTTGACGAAGAGGAAGTCCCGCACGGTGCGGGCGACGCCCGCGTGCTGCTCCCCCATCGCCATCAGGTTGACGTCGTTGTCGACCATGACCGGGCAGCCCAGTTCCTGGCTGAGCGCCTCCCGTACGGGGAAGCCGTCCCAGCCCGGCATGATGGGCGGCGCCACCGGTACGCCCTCGGGGAAGCGGACCGGCCCCGGCACGCCGATGCCCGCGCCGTCGAACCCTTCGGCCACCCCGCTCGCCTTCAGCTTGCCCGCCAGCGCGAGGGCCTGCTCGAAGACGGCGACCGGCCCCTCGCGCACATCCATGGGCTGGGTCAGATGGCCCAGCACCTCCAGCTCGGCGTTGGTGACGGCCACGTCGACGGAGGTGGCGCCGATGTCGATGCCCAGGAAGAGCAGGGCGGGTGCGAGCCGGACGTTGTGCGAGCGGCGGCCGCCCCGGGAGGCGGCCAGGCCGTCGGCGACGACCAGCCCGGTCTCCAGCAGCCGGTCCACCTCCACCGCCAGCTTGGAGCGTGAGAGGTCGACCCGGTCGCCCAGTTGGGCGCGGGAGCTGGGGCCGTGGTCGCGGAGCAGGCGCAGGAGCCGCGCCTGGTGCGCGTTGGCGGGCCTCGCCGTCATGCGCCTCACGCCACCCCTCCAGCCGTCGTCGGCCGTACGTGGTCCGGCACCGAGCGGCGCCGGGGCTTTCGAGGGGAACGTAGCAGCGCTTGTCCGGACGGGGAAGAAGTACGGACAGGATCGCCCCGGACTTTCTCCTGTGTGAGGACAAAGCTGCCGTGGCCGCTGGTCGGCGTCCGGCGGCGGTCCGGGGAGAATGGGCCGGTGAACTACCGCTACCGCGTGCTCGGCGCCACTCAGGCGCGCCGCCCGGACGGCACCGAGGTGCCCGTGAAGGGGGCGCGGCTGCGTGCCCTGCTGGCCGCGCTCGCGGCGGGCGGCGGGCGGCCCGTACCGGCGGACCGGCTGATCGCCCAGGTGTGGGGCGAGGACGCGGAGCCGCCGGCGGACGCCCCGGCGGCGCTCCAGGCCCTGGTCGGCCGGCTGCGCCGGGCTCTCGGCGGGCCGGCGGTCACCTCGTCGCCCGGCGGGTACGGGCTGGCGGCCGGGCCGGACAGCATCGACCTCTTCCGCTTCGAACGGCTGACGGCGGAGGGCACGGCCGCACTGCGCGACGGCGACCCCGCGCGGGCGGCCGAGCTGCTGCACGAGGCGCTGGCCCTGTGGCAGGGCCCCGCGCTGGCGGACCTGCCGGACCGGGACAGTGATCCGCTCGCCGTACGGGCCGACCGGCGGCACGGCGAGGCCCGCCGCGCCCGGCTGGCGGCCGAGGTGGCGCTGGGCCGGGCGGCGGACACGCTGGCCGAACTGGCGTCGCTGGCCACGGCGGAGCCCCTGGACGAGCCCTTGCAGGCCCTGCGCATCCGGGCACTGTGGGCGGCGGGGCGGCAGGCCGAGGCGCTCCAGGCGTACGAGGAGGTACGGGCGGGACTCGCGGAGCGGCTGGGCACCGACCCCGGCCCCGAACTGCGCACCCTCCACGCGCACCTGCTGGCCGGAACCATGGACCCGCCCACCGCACCGGCACCGGCCGCCTCCTCCGTCACGGGAACGTCCACCGCACCGGCCCCTGGCATCACGGCCACGGGAGCCCCCACCGCACCGGCCCCCGCCACCCCCGCACCGACCGCCCCCTCCTCCGCACCCCCGACCGGCCACCTCCGCTCCCGCCTCACCTCCTTCGTGGGCCGAACCGACGAACTGGCCGCGCTCACCCGCGAGTTGGCCGACCAACGTCTGGTGACCCTGCTGGGCGCGGGCGGCGTCGGAAAGACCCGCCTGGCCCTGGAGGCCGCCGAAGCCGCCGGTACGCAGGGCGAACGGTGGCCCGACGGCATCCGGGTCGCCGAACTGGCCTCCGTACGGGACGGGACGAGCGTGCCCGAGGCCGTACTGACCGCGCTCGGCGGCCGGACGACACAGGTGCGGGCGCCGGGCGCCGACGACCTGCGCGCCTCCGGGAGCCCCGCGTCCCCTCTCGGCCGGCTCGTGGACCACTGCGGGCAGCGGCGGATGCTGCTGGTGCTCGACAACTGCGAGCACGTGATCGACGCGGCTGCCGAGCTGGCGGACACCGTACTGGCCCACTGCCTGGGTGTGACGGTACTGGCCACCAGCCGCGAACCGCTCGGCGTCCCCGGCGAATCGGTACGCCCCGTCGAGCCGCTGCCGCCGCAGGCCGCGCTCCGGTTGCTGGGCGAGCGTGGTGCCGCCGCGCGCCCCGGGTTCCGTACCGAGGACGACCCGGACGCGTGCGCCGAGATCTGCCGCAGGCTGGACGGCCTGCCGCTCGCCGTCGAACTGGCGGCGGCACGGCTGCGCGCGCTGACACCGCGTCAGATCGCGGAACGGCTGGACGACCGGTTCCGGCTCCTGACCGGCGGCAGCCGGACGTCCCTGCCCCGGCAGCAGACGCTGCGCGCCGTGGTGGACTGGTCCTGGGACCTGCTCACGGCCGACGAGCGCGCGGTGCTGCGCCGCCTGTCCGTCTTCTCCGGCGGCTGCGAGGCGGCGGAGGCGGAGTACGTGTGTGCCGTCCCCGCCCCGGCCGACGGCCCCCACTCCCCCGCCGACGTCCTGGCCGTACTGACCTCGCTCGTCGACAAGTCCCTGGTCACCGCCGCCCCCGAGAGTCCGCGCGGGATGCGTTACCGGCTGCTCGAAACGGTCGCCGAGTACGCCGGGGAGCGGCTGACGGACTCCGGGGAGCGGGCGGCCGTGGAGCGGCGGCACCTGACGGCGTACCGGGAGCTGGCCCGGACCGGCGAGCCCGAGTTGCGCGGGCCGCGCCAGGCGGCGTGGCTGGAGCGCTTCGAGACCGAGCACGCCAACGTGCGGGCCGCGCTGGGCACGGCGGTCGCCCGGGCCGAGGAGCAGGAAGGACTGTGCCTGGCCCTGTCCATGAGCTGGTTCTGGCAACTGCGCAACCACCAGGCGGACGCCCGGCACTGGGCCGCCGCCGTCGCGGGCCTCGGCCCCGACCCCTTCGCGGACCCCGTACGGCCCGCCGAGCCCCTGGCGGAACGGTGCACGGCGGTCCCTCCGCCGTGGTCGGGCGAGCGGCTGCGCGAGGCCCGGCGCGGCGTCCGGCTGCTGGTGCTGGCGAGCAACAGCGACCAGGCCGGACCGTCCGGGCCGGTGCGGCCGGAGTCGGTCGTGGCCGCGTACCGGCCGGGGCTGCCGCAGACCGTGCGGCAGCCGGGCGTCATGTGGTTCTTCGCCCGGCTGATGACCGGCGGGTTCGCGGGGCTCGACGAGACCGTCGACGCCGTGGTGCGCCACTGCCGGGAGTTGGGAGACGGCTGGGACCTGGGCCTGGCGCTGCTGTTGCGCACCAAGGTGCTCGGCGGCCGGCCGGGCGAACTGGACCGGTCGGCGCGCGACGCGGAGGAAGCGCTGGCACTCTTCGAGGCGGCCGGGGACCTGTGGGGTACCGCCGAGTCCCTGTCCGCGCGCGGCGACACGTACGAGCGGCGCGGGCAGTACGCACTGGCGGACGCGGACTTCGAGCGCGCCATGGAGTCTTCCGCCCGGGTCGGGGCGGACGTGCAGGTACCGGAGTTCAAGGCGAGGCTGGCGGCCGTACGGCTGGAAGGCACGTACGGGAGGGAGGACACGTACGGGAGGGACAACAGGTACGGGACCGGCCGGGAGAGCGGCAACGCCGAGGGGGCCGACGCTTCCCTCTCTCTGCGGGTGCGGGAGGCGGAGCGGCTGCTGCTGGAAGCCGTGGCCGAGTCCCGGCCCTCCTCCGGCGAGACGCTGAGCACGGCGCGGCTGCTGCTGGCCCGGCACTACGGCCGGACCGGGCGCACCGGCCTCGCCCGGGAGCAGTTGCGGGAGGCCGAGCAGGCGTTCACCACCGGCACTCCGGCCCTCTTCACCGGGGTGGTGACCGGGCTGCACGGCTGGCTGGACTGTCTCGACGGGGAGTTCACCCGGGCGCGCGAGCACGTGCGCCGGGCCGTACGGCAGCTCGCCGGCCTCGCGCCCTTGGTGGCTCCGCACCTGCTGGTCCATCAGCTCCTCTGCGGCGGGTGGTCGATGGCCCACTCGGGCGCGGCCGAGGACGGCGCCCGCCTGCTGGGGGCGTACGACCGGCACGCGCCCGGCGCCGACGGCTTCGGTCTCCAGCCGCTGCCGCCCGAGGCCGAGGCCCGGGTCCGGCAGCAAGCCGAGGCAGCGCTACGTGCCGTGCTGGGCACCGACGCCTACTGGCGGGCCCACGCCGAGGGCGGCGGCCTCACGGTGCATGAAGCCGCCGCCATCATCTGACAGGCGGAACTGTCCGCCCTACTGCGCGTCGGCCAGCCGCTCCCGCGCATCGGCCAGATCGTCTTCCGTGGGCGCGTCGTCCTGGGTCAGCGCGCGCCGCCAGTAGCCGGTGAAGTCGATGTCCCGCTTGTCCAGGCCGCGGTCCTCGACGAGGTGCCTGCGCAGCGCGCGGACCGTGCCCGCCTCCCCGGCGAGCCAGGCGAACACCGATCCGGCCGGGAACCGGGCCCCGCGCACCGCCTCGACCAGCGCCTCCCCGGCGCGGCCGGACCCGTGCCCCGGTGCAGCCAGTGCACGGTCAGGTCCCCTCGGGTGGCGAAGGTCTGCTCGTCCGCCGCGTCCGCGACCTCGATGTACGCCACCGCGCGGGCGCCTTCGGGCAGCCACTCGGCCAGGGTGCCGATGGCTGGCAGCGCGGTCTCGTCCCCAGCGAGCAGCATCCAGTCGGCCGTGCCGAGCGGGACCGGCCGGGCGAAGTACGCGGACGGGCCGAACATGCCGAGCGTGTCGCCCGGCGCCGCGAGGTGCGCCCAGCGGGTCGCCGGGCCGTTCGCCGATCCGCCGTCCGACCCGCTCACCGGACCGCCGTCCGATCCGCTGTCCGAGCCACTCACCGTGTCCGTACCGTGCAGCACGAAGTCGATGTCGATCGTGCCGGTCTCCGGATGGTGCGCGCGGACGGTGTAGCTGCGCATCCACGGCCGTTCGTCCTCGGGGATCGTCCGGAACGCCTGGTACCACCGCATCAGGTCGCCGTCGGCCGGCGCCTCCGGGAGCCGCGGGGCACGCTGACCGGGCCGGGGAAAGTAGAGCTTCACCTGCTGGTCCGGCGCGTCCAGGCGGAATCCGGCGAGGTCGGGGCCGCCGAAGGTGATCCTGACCAGGTGCGGCGAGAGACGCCGGACCGCGGTGACCTCGATGTACCGGACGGGAAGGGGTTCCGGCCGGGGAGTCTGCTGCTGCATCACTTCTCCTGAGGGGCGGGCCACCGGCCGACTGCGGCGGTGGCGCGCTGTGCGGGACAGGGACAGGGCCACGACCGTCGCAGCCGTCACCGACACGCCGCCTACAGCTCACCTGCACGGCCACGTACAGCACGTACAACGCACGTACGAGCACGCCCGTCGACGTACACCCGCACAGGCAACCGTCTCCCGCCCGCCGCGCGCGCTGCCCAGCTATCCGGGTGATTCGCCGCCAGGGCCGTCACAGCGGGCGCTCCACCGTCAATAGGTCTGCTGACAGCCGTCCCGCACGAGAACGGAACTCCACACCATGCCCCTGCCCACGGACCGCCGCCGCCCGCACTCCCTCACCGCGGCGGGCGTCATGGCCCTCGCCGCCACCCTGGGCGCCGGAACCGCCCTCGCCGCCTCCCCCGCACACGCCGCACCGCAGGGCCCCCGGGACACATCGGTACGCGTGGGGACCGGCACCGCCGACTTCTGTCTCACCCCCGGCGCCACCCGCGCGCTCGCCACGGCCGGAATCCGCCTCACGGCGGTCGCCCCGGCGAAGCTCACCGGCCCGGCCGGACGCCGGTGCGTGTCCGCGCCCATCGCGGGTGGCGCGTTCGACCTCCGCGCCGGCTCCGGCCACCTCACCTTCAGGGGCGGCTTCGACTTCGTACGCAAGGACAAGCGCCATCTGAAGATCGACTCCCTGCGGGCCGACCTCGCCACCTCGCGCGTCACCGCGAACGTGGGCGGTTCCAAGGCGCACCGGACCGACTTCCTGGCGTTCCGCGTGGACCGCAACCGGATCAAGGTGGGCGGCGGACAGGTACGGGCGCAGTTGCCCTTCACGCTGACCCAGCGAGGTGTCGACGCCTTCCGCGGCGCGTTCGGGCGTTCGCCGCTCGCCGCGGGCCAGCGGGTGTTCGACGGGGACGGTACGGCCCGGCTCGGCACCGCCCGGAAGCACACACCGGCCGCCCCGGGCACCGCGCGGAAGCAGACGCCCGACCCCAAGCAGAAGCAGAATTCCGCGGCCCCGCAGACTTCCGGCGCCCCGCAGGCTTCCGGAACGCCGCGGAAGCAGACCCCCGGCACCCCGCAGGGCCAGACACCGGCCGTCGCGCCCCGCCCGCTCGGCGACCCGGCCGTCGACCCGGTGAACGACGTGGCCATGGACCCGCTGCGTCAGGTGGCGGCCGACTGACCCCGCTGCCCGCGGCGGTGGCGGCCCGACCGGGCGTCACTGCCGCGGGACGTCGACGCCTGCCGCGCGCAGGTTCGCCTCGATCAGCGCGTTCAACCGGGCGATGGACGGTGCCTGGTCCTCCCCGTGCCGGTTGACCAGCCGGTACCGCGCGGCGGCGTCGGACTGGTTCCCGAAGCCGGCCGGCATCGTCAGCCGCGCGCGGTCGGCCAGCAGTTTGTCCGTCAGTGCGGACGCCAGTGCGTCGATCCGCGGGTCGTCCGGCTCCCAGGACCGGGCGTCCCAGCCGCGCCGCGTCAGCTCGACGTGTTCGGGATCGTCGAGGAGGAGTTCGAGCCGGGTCAGGAAGCTGTCGACGATCTCCGGGACCAGCGCCCGGGCCAGCACCAGCGCCTCCCGCTGAGCGGCCACGTAGTCGGGCGGGAAGCCGAGTCCGGCGAGCCGGTCCAGGACCGCGCAGGCCCGGTCGGGCAGCAGGACCCGGTCGCCATGGGTGAGCCGGTGCAGCGTGTCGCGGCGCGCGGTCAGGTCCTCGATCCGTTCGGTGAGCCGGCGGTGGACGTCGTCCAGGGCGGCGGCGAACCGCTCGGGACCGGCGTCGAGCAGGTCGGCTATCTCGGCCAGCGGCACACCGGCCCCGGCCAGGGTGCGCGCCTGGATCAGCCGGAGCAGGTCGGCCGACCCGTAACGCCGGTAGCCGGAGCTGTCCCGTTCCGGCTCGGCGACCAGGCCGAGCCGGTGGTAGTGCCGCACCGTCTTGACCGTGACGCCGACGAAGGCGGCCGCCTGGCCGATCGTGAGTCCGTCCGCCATCGGCTCAGCCCGCCTTCCGGCACGAGAGGTGCGAGGGGCGGGAGAGGCGCGGGACGCACGGGGCGTACGAGACGCACAGGACGTACGGGGCGTACGAGTTGCGGACGATCACAGGGGGGAGAGTAGCGCGCCCGGTGCCGTTCAGGGCATGTCCCCGACAGAGGTTGACCTTGACCTTGGGTCAGGGTGGACGCTCATCGCATCACCGCTTCGAAAGGGCCGGTGGCCGCTGGGTCACCGTTGCGCTGCCGAGCCGTGCCGGACGCCCACCACCGCGCTCAGAGGAATGAAAGACCATGGACAAGACCCTCCGCACCACGCAGAACCACACCGCTCAGCACCACACCGCGCAGAACTCCGCCGCCGGGCCGGACCGCCCGGAGCTGCGAAAGGTCCTCCAGGAGGTCGTCGACTCCGGCATCACCGGCATATCGCTGCGCGTGCACGACGAGCGGGGCGAGTGGACCGGCAGCGCCGGGGTGGCCGAGCTGGGCGGGTCCGCCGAACCGCCGGCCGACGGGCACGTACGGATCGGCAGCAACACCAAGGCCTTCACCGCGACCCTGGTCCTGCAGTTGGTGGCCGAGGGCAAGGTCGCGCTGGACGCCCCGGCGGACGACTACCTGCCCGGCTTCGGCCTGGACCGGCGGATCACGGTACGGATGCTGCTGCAGCACACCAGCGGGGTGTTCAACTTCACCGGCGAGTTCTACGAGGACGGGACGACGGTGCCCGGCATCCCCTCCACCGTCTCGGGCAAGGAGTGGGTGGACCGGCGGTTCCACACCTACCGGCCCGACGACCTGGTACGGCTGGCGCTGTCCAAGCCGGCCCGGTTCGAGCCGGGGACCGACTGGAGCTACTCCAACACCAACTACGTGCTGGCCAGGCTGCTGGTCGAGGAGGTCACCGGCCGCTCGTGCGCCGAGGAGACGCGGGAGCGGATCCTGGCTCCGCTCGGCCTGTCGGGCACCGTCGTGCCGGGCACCTCACCGGAGATCCCCCAGCCGCACGCCCACGCCTACTACCGGTACGAGGACGCCGGCCGGACGGAGACGGTCGACGTCACCCGGCTCAACCCCTCCTGGGTCTCCGCCGGCGGCGACATGATCTCCACCACCCGGGACCTCCACACGTTCATCTCCGCGCTGGCGGGCGGCAGACTCCTGCCGGCCCCGCTGCTGGCCGAGATGCGCGCGCCGCACCCCAAGAGCGGCTTCGGCCTGGGGCTGCGCGTGCAGGACACGGGCCCCGGCGGCGACACCCTGCTCTTCCACAACGGCGGCGCCGGGGGCCACGCGGCGTTGATGTACAGCACGCTCGACGGCAGCCGGACCCTGACCGCCTCGCTGAACTACGTGGACGACGCCGCGCTGTCGCTCACGCTGCCCTTCCTGCGGGCGCAGGAACGGCTCGTCGAGGAGGTGTTCGGCGGCGGGCGGTCCGGCTCGGCCGACGAGCCTGCCGAGGCGGACGCGGTGGCCGAGGCGGCCGAAATGGCGGGATCGAACGGCTGAGGCGGACGCGGCGACTCAGCCGGCGGCGGGGCCGAGCACCTCGGCCCCGCCGTCAGTCCCCGTCCCGGTCGCGGTCGCGGTACGTACGCCGGGTGTGCTCGGTGTGCGCCCGCATGACGGCGGACGCCCGTGCCTCGTCCCGGTCGGTGATCGCCGCGATCAGTTCCCGGTGCTCGGCCCAGGACTGCTTTCCGCGCTGCCGGGCGACGGGCGTGTAGTACCAGCGCACCCGCCGCCCGACCTGCGCCGCGAGACCGGCCAGTACGGCGTTGCCGGCCAGCTCCATCACCTTGGCGTGGAACTCCGCGTTGGTGGCGACCGCGGTCTCCACCGCGTCGTCCCGTACCGCCTGTTCACCCTTCTCGCACAGCGCCTCCAGCTCCGCGATGCCCGCCGACCCGGCGTTGGCGGCGGCGAGCCGGGCGGCCTCCGCCTCCAGCAGCGTCCGTACGGTGAACAGTTGGTCGGCCTCCTCCTCGGTGGGCTCGTGCACGAACGCGCCCTGGGCCGGGCGCAGATCGACCCAGCCCTCGGTGTTGAGCCGCTGGAGCGCCTCGCGGACCGGCTGCCGGGAGACCCCGAGGTGGCCCGCCAGTTCGCTCTCGACCAGGTGCTGGCCGGGGCGCAGCGTGCGGGTGGTGATCAGTTCGAGGAGCGCTTCGTAGACGCGCTCGCGCAGCGGTCCGGGGCGTTCCAGCTTCGGTACGGCGCCCTGCGGCAGCCCTGTGGACAGCATCGAGTACCCCTCCGTGACGCGGCCGGGACGGTGTTTCCGCGCGGACGCCCATGTCGCGGACGCCCGATTGGTTATCGTCTACAGTCTACCGACCCCGGCCGTCCCAACGCAGGTCACTCGCGGAACCGCCGCCTTCCGGCCGCCACGACCGGCCGCCGTCCGCCGCCTCCGCCCCGGACACCGGCATTTCCTGCGAAACTACGACCGCTGGAACACCCCTCCGGTCCACCGCGGCTCCGCCCCGCTCGGAGCCGCCGAGAGAAGCGGGTTGCCGATGCACGGAGGAACGGTCGCCGTCGTGGGCGGCAGCATCACCGGCTGCGCCGCCGCACTCGCCGCACACCGGGGCGGCGCGGCGGAGGTCACGGTGTACGAACGGGCCGCCGGCCACCTGGCGGACCGCGGCGCCGGGCTGGCCGTGCACAACGACCGCTACGCGGAACTGGCGTCGGCGGGCTACCTGGACACCGGCATCCCGTGGCTGCAGCTCTGGCGGCGCCGCTGGTACACGCGCGACGGTGAACTGCCACTGGGCCGGCCGGTGGGGGAACTTCCGTTCCCGTTCCGTACGTACAACTGGGGGCCGCTCTGGCACGGGCTGCGCGCCCGGATGCCCGAGACCGCCGTGTTCCGCGGCGACAGCCCGGTCCGTACGGTCGAGACCTCACCCGACGGCGCGGCGGTGCTCCTTGAGGACGGCAGCGCCCACCACGCGGACCTGGTCATCGGCGCGGACGGCTACCGTTCCGTGGTCCGCGGCGCCGCCTTCCCCGACGTACGGCCGGCGTACGCCGGATACCTCGCCTGGCGCGGCGCGTTCCCCGCCGAACGGCTGGCCGCGCTCGGCCCGGACCCGGACGCCGTCTGGCCGGTCGAGGACTGCGTCTTCGCCGTCTTCCCCGGCGGCCACGCCGTCATCTACCGCATTCCGGACGGCACCGGCGGCCACCGCGCCAACTGGGTGCTGTACGCCGTACCGCCGCCGGACACCGTCCTCGGCCTGGGCTCCCCCACCAGCCTGCCGCCCGGCACCCTCAACGAGGCGCTGCACGCCAGCTTCGCGCAGGTCGCCGGGGAGCTCCTGCCGCCCTACTGGGGCGGCCTGCTCCGGCTGACGCGGCCCGAGGAGCTGTTCATCCAGCCGATGTACGACTTCACGGCACCCCACTACGCCGCGGGCCGCCTGCTGCTCGCCGGGGACGCGGCCACGGTCGCCCGCCCGCACACCGGCAGCGGCGCGGTGAAGGCCCTTCAGGACGTCACCGTGCTGGAGACGGCGATCGCCGCCGCGAGCACCTGGTCCGAGGTGTCCGCCGCGTACGGGGCCGCGCGTGGTCCCGTGGGGATCTCGATGATGGAGCTGGGCCGACGGCTGGGCGAAGCCCTCGTCCTGCGCAGCCCGGACTGGCGGACGGCGGATCAGACGCGTCTGGACGCGCTGTGGGCAGGCGCGGGCGCGGCAGCGTTCGGCGGGCGCGTACTGCAAGGAGTACGGGGATCGGGCGAGCAGCCCGCAGCGCACGGGACGGTGCGGTAGGGGCAGCGGGCCTCGCACTCCCGGGCGGCGGAACGCGTACGCCCCTGCGGCGGCCGGCGGACCTCGTACGAGCAGCCGACCGCGTACCGGACAATGGAACCGCCGAGACCGGCCCGCTGCCACGGGCCGGCGCACCAGACGGACGGGACTGATCAGACATGGGACGGGTCACCGAGCGACGCCGCGTCGTCCGCATCCGCGACGGAGCCGTGAGCACACGCCCGGACACCCTCGTCGGCGAGGAGCCGCTGGAGATCCGCCTCGGCGGCAAGCCGCTCGCCGTCACGATGCGCACACCGGGCGACGACTTCGCGCTCGCCGCGGGCTTCCTCGTCAGCGAGGGCGTGCTGGGCAGCGCCGGGGAGCTGGCGAACATCGTGTACTGCGCGGGCGCCACCGAGGACGGGTCGAACACGTACAACGTGGTGGACGTGCAGCTCGCGCCCGGCGTCCCCGTCCCCGACATCTCCCTGGAACGCAACGTCTACACGTCGTCGTCCTGCGGCCTGTGCGGCAAGGCGAGCCTGGACGCGGTCCGCACGTCCGCCCGCTGGCACCTGGACCCGCCCGCCGACGCCGCGGCCCGCATCACGCCCGCGACCCTGGCCGCCCTCCCCGGCCGGCTGCGGGCCGCGCAGCGGGTGTTCGACCGGACCGGCGGGCTGCACGCCGCCGCGCTCTTCGACTCCGACGGCGAACTCCTCGACGTCCGCGAGGACGTGGGCCGCCACAACGCCGTCGACAAGGTCGTCGGCCGCGCCCTCCAGGAGGGCCGGCTGCCGCTGCGCGACACCGTCCTGATGGTCTCGGGCCGGGCGTCGTTCGAACTCGTGCAGAAGGCGGTCATGGCGGGCATCCCGGCCCTCGCCGCCGTCTCCGCGCCGTCCTCCCTCGCCGTCGACCTGGCCGTCGAGAGCGGCCTGACACTGGTCGGGTTCCTGCGGGGGACGTCGATGAACGTGTACGCGGGCGAGGAGCGGATCGCGCTGGGCGCGGCGGCGGGGAGGGCCTGAGAGCGGGGTTCGGCGCAAGGCGAGGCGTCAGCCCGCTTCCGTCTCCCCCTTCGAATCCGCCCCCGGCTCCACCACCCGCGCGAGCAGCGCCATCAATTGCTCCCGTTCGGCCGGGGTGAGGCCCGCGGTCAGCTCGTCGTTGGCCCGGTCGCCCAGTTCCTCCGTACGCCGTAGCCGGCACCGCCCCGCCGCGGAGATCTCGACGGCGTTCTTGCGCCGGTCCTTCGGATCGGGGGTGCGCGTCACCAGCCCGTCGGCCTGGAGGTCGTTGACGACGGCGACCATGTCCTTGGGGTCGATGCCCACACTGCGGCCCAG
This sequence comes from Streptomyces chrestomyceticus JCM 4735, assembly GCF_003865135.1. Lineage (NCBI taxonomy): Bacteria > Bacillati > Actinomycetota > Actinomycetes > Kitasatosporales > Streptomycetaceae > Streptomyces > Streptomyces chrestomyceticus. Next base: position 1,699,933 of record NZ_BHZC01000001.1, read on the forward strand.
TTCGGCCTGGGAGACGGGCCCCAGCTCGCCGACGGCCGAGAGCACCGCGTGGTGCATCATCCGCATCCCCTCCTCGGCCAGCGCCTCCGCGACGAGGCGGTGACCGCGGGCCGCCGCCCGGCCGAGCAGCCAACTGGGGAGGGAGCGGATGCGGGTGGGGGCGTACGGAGTCTCTGGCATGGGACCAGCCTATCCGTAAAACCATTGGTCGCCCCAACGAACGCTGCTACCGTTGGGCCACCCAATGGTTCCCGGGCGATCCGATCCCGGGCGACCACCCCTGCGTGGCGTCCGGCCGCGCCCACCCTCCCGGAGGTGCCCGTGCGGCGAGTCCGTTTCCATTCCTACGGCGGACCCGAGGTCCTGCGCGTCGAGGAGGCCGAGGTCCCCGCGCCGGGCCCCGGCGAACTGCTCGTCCGTACGGAGGCCATCGGCGTGTCGCTGCCGTCCGTCCGCCGGACGCGCGGCGACGGGAACGGCGGTGGCGTGCCGCTCCCCGCCGTACTCGGCGGCGAGGTGGCCGGTACGGTCGTCGGCCTGGGCCCGGACGTCACCGGTTTCGCGGTCGGCGACCGCGTCACCGCGCTCTCCTTCACCGGCTCGTACACCGAGGCGGCCACCGTGCCCGCCGCGATGGCCGCCCGCATACCGGACGCCGCGTCCAGCGTGGACGCCGTCGCCCTGGTACGCGGCGGGCAGGTCGCGCTCGCGGCGCTGGCCACCGCCGCCCCGGCCGACGGGGAGTCGGTGCTGATCACGGGCGCGGCCAGTGCCACCGGACACCTGGCGGTACAACTGGCCAAGCTGCGGGGCGTGCCGCGGGTGGTGGCGGCCGTCGGCTCCACCGCGAAGGCGGACTTCCTGTACGGGCTCGGCGCCGACGAGGTCGTGACGTACGAGGACGCGTCCTGGGGCGAGCCCGTCGACATCGTCCTCGACGGCGTCGGCGGGGAACTGCTGCCGCGCGCGGTGGCGACCCTCGCGCCGGGCGGGCGGCTGGTGTTCTTCAACTCGGGCGGCGGCACGGTCCCGGCCTACGACCTGCTCGCGGGTGCCAAGACGATCACCGGCCTCACCATGGCACGGTTCGCCGCCACCCGCCCGGAGCTGTACGAGCGGCACGGCGCCGAGCTGTGGGACCACTTCTTCGCCGGGCGCCTGCGGGCCGCCGTGCACGCCCGGATCCCGCTGGCCGAAGCGGCCCGCGCGCACGAGATCATCGAAGCCCGCGCCAACCTCGGCAAGGTCGTACTGGTCCCCTGACCGGCCCCGGGGCGAGGCCCGTACTGATGTGCCCGCCGTGGTACGGACGGGGGAAATCCGGCCGGGTGCGACGAACCGCCGCGTGTGGCTTGTGGCGGTGCCGGGGGCCCAGTAGCTTCCTGCGCACCGGAGAGCGGACATGGGACGTCCTACGTCGGATGTCCCGCGCGAGCCGTACGGATCTTCTCTCTTCCTCCTCGACGCCCCGCCGATGCCTCGAAGGGCAGGTCGGATCATGACGTCACCATTCCGCGTACACGACAACCACCGCCGCAGACCCGCCACCGGGACCGGCACCCCCGCCCACGACGGCCACCGGCCCCGGACCGGCGCACGGCCCCGGCCCCGCACCCTGGCCGCGCTCGCCACGGCGGCCGCCGTCCTCGTCCCGGTGGCCACCGCCCAGGCCCACCCGGCGACACCCGCCACCACCTCCCGTCCCGCCTCCGGCTTCGAGCAGCAGGTGCTGTTCAAGGCGTCCCAGGAGCACGGCTACGCGTGCTTCCGCATCCCGGCGGTCGTCCGGTCCACCGACGGCACCCTGCTGGCCTTCGCCGAGGGCCGGGTACGCGACTGCGGCGACGCCGGTGACATAGACCTCGTGCTGAAACGCTCCACCGACGGCGGCCGCACCTGGGGCCCCTCCAGGTCGTCAACGAGGGCGGCGGGGACACCCACGGCAACCCCGCCCCCGTCGTCGACCGCGAGACCGGCCGCATCCTGCTCGCGGAGACCTACAACAAGGGCCGCCCCGACGCCGCGAACTGCGGCGTGCCCTGCGACCGCACCCCGCACCTCCAGTACAGCGACGACGACGGCGCCACCTGGTCCGCGCCACGCGACCTGACCGCCGAACTCCGGCCCGCCGGCTGGAACTCCTGGTACGCCACCGGCCCCGTGCACGGCGTCCAGCTCGCCCGGGGACGGCACGCCGGACGCCTGGTCTTCACCGTCAACGCGGAGAGCTACGCGGGCGGCCGGACAACCGCCAACCACGCGGCACTCATGCTCAGCGACGACGGCGGCGACCACTGGCGCGTCGGTGCCGTGGACAGCTATCCGATCGCCGCCGACGGCACGTTCCGGCAGAAGCCGTCCGAGATGAGCCTGCTGGAACGTTCCGACGGCTCGGTGTACGTCAACGCGCGCGAGCAGGACGGCACCGACCTCGGCCACCGCACGGAGGCCGTCAGCCACGACGGCGGCGAGACCTTCGCCCGGCCCTTCCGCACCCTGCCCGACCTGTACGCGCCGATGGTGCAGGGCTCGGTGCTGCGGCTGCCGCCGCACGGCTCCGGCAAGGCGGGCCGTACGCTGCTCGCCGCGCCCGCCGACCCGGACCGCCGCCGCACCATGACCGTCCGCTCCTCCTACGACGAGGGCCGCACCTGGGAAGGCGTCGACCGGGGCGCCCGCGTCACCACCGACTGGTCCGGCTACTCCGACCTGGTGTCCGTCGCGCCCGGCCTGACCGGTCTGCTGTACGAGGGCGGCGCGGCCGACGCCCGCGACGAGATCCGCTTCGCGCGCTTCACCGACGACTGGCTCGGCCCGCGCCGCGCCCCCGATCCGACGACGCCCGACCTCGGTCGGCACGCCGACCCGGCGCTCGTCCTGGGCGGCGCCCGGCCGGCCGCCGGCCGCTTCGGTGACGGGCTCTCCTTCGACGGCCGGGACGACGCCGTACGGCTGCCCTTCCGCCGCTCCCTGCCCCTCGGCAGCGGCGACTTCACGTGCAGCCTCTGGTTCCACTACCGCGCCGCCTCCGGCGAGCAGCCCTTCCTGTGGATGGGCGGGGTGGGCAGCCGCAGCCCCCAGGTGGCGCTGCGCGGCGACCCCGCCCGTAACCGGGTCGTCGCCCACATCACCGCACTCGACGGCGCCCGGCCGCCCGCCACCGCCGAGGTCGCCACCACCGCCGCGTACAACGACGGCGCGTGGCACCACCTGGCACTGCGGCGCACCGGCGGACGGCTGACCCTCACCGTCGACGGCACCGAGACCCGCACGGCCCCCGACGTGCCGGGCTCCGTGAGCCGCACCTCGGTCTTCGGCGTCCACGCGGGCCAGAAGGTGGACAGCCGCTCCCACCTCTCCGGCGACCTGGACGAGGTGCGGGTCTACGGGCGCGCGCTGGACGACGAGGAGCTGGCACGCGTACGCGGGGACGACGCGCGCGTCCCCGGTCCTGTCGTCCTGCACCTGCCGCTGGACCGGGTGGACGAGGAGGACTGACGGGCCGTCACATCACGCGGCACTCACGGAGCGGAGTGGGCCGGTCGTACCGCACCGGCCTGCTCCGCGCCGCCCGGATCGACGCCGGGCCGCGGCCGCACACCCGCCTCTCGCCGTCCGGGGCCGGGCAGATCCCCGGCCCCGGACCCGCCCCCGGATTCCCGCTCCTCCGGCGCCTGTGCCGCGTACCGCTTCGCGAGGACCGCGCAGACCATGAGCTGCATCTGGTGGAACAGCATCAGCGGCAGCACCGCCAGCCCGGCCTGTGCGCCGAACAGGACGCTGGCCATGGGCAGGCCGGCGGCCAGGCTCTTCTTCGAGCCCGCGAACGTGATGGCGATCCGGTCGCCGCGGGGGAAACCGGCCTTCTTGGAACCGTAGGACGTGATCGTCAGCATCAGGGCCAGCAGGACGGCCTCGACGGCCAGCAGGCCCAGCAGGCGCCACGGCGAGACCTGGTGCCAGATGCCCTGGACCATGCCCGTGCTGAAGGCGGTGTAGACGACGAGGAGTATCGAGCCGCGGTCGACGAGGCCGAGGATCTTCTTGTGGCGGGTGATGAAACCGGCGATCCAGCGGCGCAACAACTGACCGGCCAGGAACGGCACCAGCAGTTGGAAGACGATCGAGACCAGTGAGCTCGCCGAGAACCCGCCGCCGTCACCGCCCAGGAGGAGCGCCGCCAGCAGCGGCGTCACGACGATCCCGATGAGGCTGGAGAAGGAGCCCGCGCAGATCGCCGCCGCGACATTGCCGCGCGCTATCGAGGTGAAGGCGATCGAGGACTGGACGGTGGAGGGCACCAGGCACAGGAAGAGCAGGCCGGTGTAGAGGGGCTGCGTCAGGAGGTACGGGACGAGACCGCCGGCGGCCAGCCCCAGCAGGGGGAAGAGGACGAACGTGCACGCCAGCACCGTCAGGTGCAGCCGCCACTGGCGCATCCCGTCCACCGCTTCCCGGGTGGAGAGCCGGGCGCCGTAGAGGAAGAAGAGCAGCGCCACGGCACCGGTCGACGCGTCGTCGGCGACGGTGGCGGCCGCGCCCCGGGCGGGGAGCAGGGCCGCGAGGCCGACGGTACCGACGAGGGCCAGGATGAATCCGTCCACGGGGAGCCAGGAGGGGATTCTGAGCTGAGGGCGGCGCATGTTCTCTCTTCGCGGATGGGACGGACGGTGCAGGTGGGGTGGACGGTGCGGGAGTGACCTGACAGTGCGGGTGGGGTGGACGGTGCCCTCTCCAGCCTGCCTGGTGGCGCAGCCATCGGGAAGCCCTCTTACCGTGGTGACTGTCATCATGAAGTGTGATGAACGTCGGTGATGATGCGTGATGGTGCGTGATGAGTGACCGGGCCGGGGCGATGTTCGACCCCGTACAGCTACGGACGTTCCTCGCGGTGGCGCAGACGCTGAGCTTCACGCAGGCCGCGCACCGCCTCGGCCTGCGGCAGTCCACCGTGAGCCAGCACGTGCGCAAGCTGGAGGACGTGGCCGGGCGGCGGCTGTTCGCCCGGGACACCCATGCCGTGGACCTCACCGAGGACGGTGAGGCGATGCTCGGCTTCGCGCGCACCATCCTGGAGGCCAACGAGCGGGCCGCGGGCTTCTTCACGGGCACGCGGCTGCGCGGCCGGCTGCGGTTCGGGGCCTCGGAGGACTTCGTGCTGACCCGGATGCCGGAGGTGCTGGAGGAGTTCCGGCGCGACCACCCCGAGGTGGACCTGGAGCTGACGGTCGAACTCTCCGGGACGCTGCACGAACTGCTGGCGGCCGGCCGCCTCGATCTCGTACTGGCCAAGCGGCGCCCCGACCCGGCACGCGGCCGGGCGGAGGCGCCCACCGGCCGGCTCGTCTGGCGGGACCGGCTGGTGTGGGTCGGCACGGACCGGCTGCGGCTGGACGCGCGGCGGCCGGTCCCGCTGGTGGTGTTCCCGCCGCCGGCGGTGACCCGGGCCCGCGCGCTGGAGGCGCTGGAGCGGCAGGGCCGCGACTGGCGCATCGCCTGTACGAGCGGCAGCCTCAACGGCCTGATCGCGGCCACCCGGGCGGGCCTGGGCGTGATGGCGCACAGCCTCGGCATGATCCCGCCCGGCCTGGTGCGGGTGCCGTCCCGGGCCGGGCTGCCGGAGCTCGGCGGGGTGGACTTCGTCCTGCTGCACGGGGAGCGGGACGGGGCGGCCAGGGGCCCGGCGGACGCGCTGGCCGACGCGATACTGGCGGGCGGCGACCGGCTGCAGCTTCCGTAGCGGCACGCTCGCCCTGGAAAGACGCGACGGCGCACGAAGAGATTTGGTGCAGATCCGGTCCCCGCGCCGTGATCATCGGGCGCACGCCGCCCCCGACGATGTCCGGGCTTCTCCTGAGTAGCCCGTTTTCGCCTCATGACCAGCGACTATGCCACCGGTCCGGCCGACCGGCCGCCCCTCCCGCGGGCCCGCGGTGTTGGGGTACGGTCTCGGCCCGGTGAGAAGCACGTCGAGGAGCTGGGTCATTGCGCGAGTTCTCCGTCCCGCCTTTGGCGACGGCGCCCCGCGTCGGCGGGTTGGCGGACGCTGTGTTCGATCATGCCGGCTCGGATCCGGGCCGGGCCGCGCTGGCGCGCAAGGACGAGGCCGGCCGGTGGCGGGACGTGACGTCGGCGGAGTTCCGTGACGAGGTGCTGGCCCTGGCCAAGGGGCTGCTCGCGCAGGGTGTCCGGTTCGGCGACCGGGTCGGGATCATGTCCCGTACCCGCTACGAGTGGACGCTGTTCGACTTCGCCCTGTGGTCCGTGGGCGCCCAGTCCGTACCGCTGTACCCCACCTCCTCCGCCGAGCAGGTCTTCTGGATGCTGCACGACGCGGGGGTGTCGGCCTGCATGGTGGAGCACGAGGACCACGCGATGACCGTCGGCTCGGTCATCGACCGGCTGCCGCAGCTCCGCCGCCTGTGGCAGTTGGACGCCGACCCGGTCGCCGAGCTGACGGCGGCGGGCGCGCACCTGGAGGACGACGTGGTGCACCGCCACCGGATGGCGGTCACCCCGGACGCGACCGCGACGGTCATCTACACCTCCGGCACGACCGGCCGCCCGAAGGGCTGCGTGATCAGCCACGCGAACTTCATGGCCGAGGCCGACAACGTCGTCCGGCGCTACGAGACGGTGTTCCACTCCAGGCCCGGCGACGAGGCGTCCACCCTGCTGTTCCTGCCGCTCGCCCATGTCTTCGGCCGGATGGTGCAGGTCGCGGCGGTACGCGGGCGGGTCAAGCTGGGCCATCAGCCCGAGCTGTCCGCCGCCGCCCTGCTTCCCGACCTCCAGTCGTTCCGGCCCAGTTTCATCCTCGCCGTGCCGTACATCTTCGAGAGGGTCTTCGCGGCGGCCCGGCGCAAGGCCGAGGCGGAGGGGCGGCTCGGGCCGTTCGAGAAGGCCGTCGACGTGGCGGTCCGCTACGCCGAGGCGCTGGAGCACAAGGCGTTCGGCACCGCGTCCGGGCCCGGCGCGCCGCTGCGGATGCAGCATCAGCTCTTCGACAAGCTGGTCTACAGCAAGGTGCGGGAGGCGATGGGCGGCCGGGTGCGGCACGCCATGTCGGGCGGTTCGGCGATGGAGCGCCGGCTCGGGCTGTTCTTCGCGGGCGCCGGGGTGACGATCTACGAGGGGTACGGCCTGACGGAGTCCACCGCCGCCGCCACCGCCAACCCGCCCGAGCGCACCCGCTTCGGCACGGTCGGCTCCCCCGTCCCCGGGACGACCGTGCACATCGCCGAGGACGGCGAGATCTGGCTGCACGGCGGCCAGGTCTTCCAGGGCTACCTGAACAACGCGCGGGCCACCGACGCCGTCCTGCGCGACGGCTGGCTGGCCACCGGCGATCTCGGCGCGCTCGACGAGGACGGCTATCTGACGATCACCGGCCGCAAGAAGGAGATCCTGGTGACCTCCGGCGGCAAGACCCTGTCCCCGGTCGTCCTGGAGGAGCGGGTCAGGGCGCATCCGCTGGTCGCCCAGTGCATCGTCGTCGGCAACGACCGTCCGTACGTGGCCGCGCTGGTGACGCTGGACCCGGAGGCGGTCGGGCACTGGCTCAGGATGCGCGGCAAGCCGGAGCTGCCGCCGACCGACCTGGTGCACGACCCCGACCTGGAGACGGAGATCCGGCGGGCCGTGGTCGCCGCCAACACACTGGTCTCGCAGGCCGAGTCCATCCGTACGTTCCGGATACTGGCGCACCAGTTCAGCGAGGAGCACGGCCTGCTGACGCCGTCGCTCAAGCTGAAGCGCAAGGCCATCGAGGCGGCGTACGCGACGGAGGTGGAGGCGCTGTACCGGGCGTGAGGGGGCGCACGGGTCGTACCCGCGCCTCCCCCGCGCGGCGGAGGCGGTTCGTCCCCCGGCCGGAGGTGCGGTCCGCGGGCCGCCGGGAGGCTCGTGTCATGAACACCGAACAGCTCATGGGCCGCCAGGTCCTCCTGGGGCGCGTGGCCGTCGCGGCCTGCGCCCCGTACCTCCTTCTCAAACTGCTGTGGGTCCTGGGCCATGACATCGGCATCGTGGACGTGGACCGGGCCGGCCGGGGCACCTGGATCGCGGCCAACATCGTCACCTTCCTCATGGACGCCGTGGCCGCCGCCATCGCGTACACCCTCACCCGCCCGTCCGGTCTGCGGGCCCCCGCCTGGTTGCTCGCGCTGCCCCTGTGGATGGCGTCCGGGCTGCTCACACCCCTGATGATCACCGTGCCCACCGGCTCCGCCGTCGCCGCCCTGACCGGCGCGGCGAACCCGATGGCGTCCGGCGACTTCCTCGAACCCTGGGTCTACGTGCTGGTCTACGGCGCCTTCATCGTCGAGGGCCTCACCCTGCTGAGCGCCTTCTGGATCTACGCGCACCGGCGCTGGGGCGCGCTGCTGCGCCGGCCGCTGGAGTCCGTACCCGTTCCGGCCCCTGGTGTACGGGTGGCACGGCGGCTGCTCGGTGTGCCGGCCGCGGTGCTGCTCGCCGTACTCGGCATCGTCGACGTGCTGTGGGGCCTCGGGATGCCGACGGGCCCCGGAGCGGCGGCCCTGCCCGCCCGGAGCGTCGTCACGGCCACGTCCGGCGTGGTCCAGGGCCTGCTGGCGCTGGCCGGCGCGGCCGGGCTGGCCGCTCTGCTCTTTCCCCACCGGGGGCGCCTGCGGCGGCTGCGTACGCGGGTGCCGCTCGCGCTGGCCTGGCTGGGCTCCGCGACGGTGTTCGCGTGGGGCGGGACGATGTGGCTCTCGTGGGCCGTGGCCGACGCCCTGACCGGCGGCGACTCGGCTCCCGCCCGCGGCCTGCCGGGCCTGGCGGGCGCCCTGGAGCTGGTCGCGGGGCTGGTCGTGCTCTGCCTCGGCGCCCTCACCCTGGCCGCCGAGACGGCCCGTACGGCGCCCTCGTCCGCACCCGCGCCGGAACGTGCCGGCGCGTACTGAATTCATCGGCACTCACTGGAGGTGCGCGGGAATGCTCCGTACGGGATGATCGTTGACGTTGGAGTACATGTACGACGACCTAAGGATCGAATCCGTCGTGAGCAAGGTCCCCCACATCACCCTCAACAACGATGTCGCCATGCCGCAGCTCGGCTACGGCGTCTGGCAGGTGCCGGACGACGAGGCCGCCACGGCCGTCGGCAACGCCCTGGAAGCCGGATACCGCAGCATCGACACCGCCGCGATCTACGGCAACGAGGAGGGCACGGGGAAGGCGCTCGCCGCCTCCGGCATCGCGCGTGACGAGCTCTTCGTCACGACGAAGCTGTGGAACGACGAGCAGGGCTACGACTCGACCCTGCGCGCCTTCGACACCTCCCTCGGCAAGCTGGGCCTGGAGTACGTGGATCTGTACCTGATCCACTGGCCGATGCCCGCCAAGGACACGTACGTGGACACGTACCGGGCGTTCGAGAAGATCTACGAAGAGGGCCGCGCCAAGGCCATCGGCGTCTCCAACTTCCAGCCCGCCCACCTGGAGCGGCTGCTGGGCGAGACGTCCGTCGTGCCGGCGGTCAACCAGGTCGAGCTGCACCCGCAGCTCCAGCAGTCCGAGCTGCGCGCCTTCCACGCCCGGCACAACATCGCGACCGAGGCCTGGTCGCCGCTGGGCCAGGGCAAGGACCTCCTGAAGAACACGACCGTCACCGGCCTCGCCGAGAAGTACGGGCGCACCCCGGCGCAGATCGTGCTCCGCTGGCACCTCCAGCTCGGCAACGTCGTCATCCCGAAGTCCGTGACCCCGTCCCGGATCAAGGAGAACATCGACGTCTTCGGCTTCGAGCTGGACGACGCCGACATGTCCGCTCTCGCGGCCCTGGACTCCGGCACCCGCCTGGGCCCGGACCCGGACACCATGAACGGCTGAGACACCTCCCCGGACCCCGGTCCGGTGCAGCACCTTCCGGCGCCGCCGCCCCACCCGGGACGGCGGCGCCGCCTTTCCGTCCCGTCCTCTCCTTTTCCTCCTCCCCCTCCTCGCGCCCCTCCCAGCTCACCCCCGGTTTCCCGGTTTCCCACGCCCCGCGGGGGACGGGAAACCCCTTGGCCCGCCGCTCGGCGCGGGACGAAGGTCAGGGTGCCGGGTCCGGGCAGCAGACGGCCCCGGTGTACCGAGGATCACCCAACGGAGGAGATTCAGATGATCCGCATTCCCCGCGCCGCCGCCGCTCTCGCGGCCACCGCGGCCGTCTTCGCCCTCGGCGGCGGCACCATGGCCACCGCCGCCGGTCCGGCCCCCGCCCACCGGACCGCCTCGCCCGCGGTCCAGGCCGTCGTCTGCACCGTCAACGACAACGGCGTCAACTACCGCGGCGGCCCGGGCACCGGCTACCCCGTCCTGGGACAGGTGAACCGGGGCCAGAAGATGAACGCGCGCGGCACCGAAGGCTCCTGGGTCATGGGTGACCTGTGGGGCGGTCGCACCGGGGTGTGGATCCACCGCGCCTACCTGGACTGCTGAGGCTCAGCCCGCCGGCCCGGCCGTACGCCCTCGCCACGGGCCGGCGAGCTGATCACACGGCGGGGTGGTGGAGGGGTCTTCCCGGCCGGGAGGGCCACCACCCCGCCCGGCACCGGCCGGCCGCCGTTCGGCCAGGTCCTGCCCATCGCGCACGAGCACACCGACGGGGGCGTGCGCGGCGGGGAGAGGACGTGGCTCTACGGGGGCGGCGGCCGGGCGGTGCCGTAGCGTCCCGCCCGCTCCCAGGGCGGGGCGCTCGGGGGAAGCTGTCAGCCGGGCGGCGGACGTATGCCGGGTGGCGCGGACGGTCAGGCCGCCCGTGCCGTGTGGAAGGTCTGGGCGGAGAGCCAGAAGAGGTCCGGACGCCGGGCGATGCCTGCCGGGTCGTCCGGGTCGAGGAGGCGGGTGAGGGTGGCGCGGTCCTCCTCGTCCAGGTCGTCGCCGGCCTTCTCGGCGAAGCGGGAGAGCAGCAGGGTGAGCTGGGCCCGTCCGGCGGGTTCCAGCGGGGCGGGGAGGTCGAGGAGGAAGCTGCGGCTGCGCGGGGAGCACAGGCCCGCGGCGGTCAGGATGGCGGGCCAGTCCTCGACGACGGCCCGGCTGCCGGGCAGTGCGGCGCGCATCTGGGCGAACCAGTCGTCCTGCACCGCGTCGAGACGCGCCTGGAAGCCGGGGCGGCCGATGCCGAAGTCACGGGGCAGGAACCGGGGGGCGAGGCCGCCTTCGGACGCGACGAGCAGCCCGCCCGGACGGAGCCGCCGGGCCAGCGCGGCCACGGCGGCCGCCTGGTCGCCGACGTGGTGCAGGGCCTTGCTGGACCAGATGAGGTCCGCGTCCCCGACGGCCTCGATGTGGTCGGGCAGCTCGGCCACCTGGGTACGGAACCGGTCGCCGAGGCCCAGACGGGCGGCGCGCTCCCGGGCGCGTTCGAGGAGCGCCTCGGTCGGGTCCACCGCCACGATCTCGGCCTGCGGGAACGCCTGGGCCAGCAGACAACTGGTGACGCCGGGGCCGCTGCCGACGTCGAGCACCCGGCGGACCTCGTCGGGCCCGGGGCCGGACGACTCCGTCAGCAGGTCCCGGAGCCAGGCGGTGGCCTGTTCGAGGAGCGGGGTCAGGAACTCGGCCTCGCCTTCGAGGTAGGCGGCGAGCGCGTCCCAGTCCATGTGCGTGTGGTCGTGGTGGCGGCCGTTGCCCTGACCGTGGTCGTGGCCGGACTCGGGTGCCGGGGTCGTGGTGCCGTGGATGTGGTCCGTCATGGTGCGAGCGTCCGGCAGGGAGCGCCACAAGGCAAACATCCTTGCCGGTCCGGCAAAGCACCCCGCCTCCGGGGCCACCGGACCGCCCACCGTAAGGTTCTGCTCCGTGGGAACTCCAGGATGGATACCGCCGACCGAGACGGAACGGCGGTTGTGCGAGGCCGGTGCGCGGGGCGACTGGCAAGGCCAGGTCGCGGCCGTGGCCGGCGAGGATCTGTATCTGGCGGTGCCCCAGCAGGGCCAGGACCCGCTGCCGGTCTACGAGGACCCGGCCGGCGGCGGTACGTGCATCCCCGTGACGACCCGCGGCATGCTGCCGCCGTGGCACCCCCAGCAGCTCTTCGACCGGGTCACGGTGGAGGAGCTGGCGCAGGACTGGCCGAACGACCGGTGGAAGCTGGCGGTCAACCCGGGTACGCCGTGTGCCGCGTACCTGCCGGCCACCGCCGCGCACCGCGGCACGTGGACCCGCATCCGCGCCCAGTACGGCGTCCGTCCCGGCGGGCTGCTCACCACCCACCTCGGCGGCCCGCTGCACGGCCCGCTCGCCCAGGGGCTCGCCTGCGGCGCCCCGCTCGCCGTGCATCACAGCGTGCCGTGGAACGAACTGGGCACCGCCTTCCTCGACTACGCGGCCGACGCCCAACTGCTGCACGAGCAGTGGTCGGTCACCGACCCGGCGTCCTGGCAGCAGCGCCTCGGCCAGTTGCTCGACGCCGGTTTCGTACCGGCCGAGACGGAGGCCGCGCTGCGTGCCCGCGCCGGTGGGGAGGACTCCGGGTCCGGTGGTGTGCCGGAGCTGGTGGAGAAGTACGAGGAGCGCTTCCGCGCGGACGGGGTGCTGCCCGCGGACGGGCAGGTGAAGTCGCTCGTCGCCCTGGACTACGCACATGCCGTCGCCCTCGTCCGCTGGGGGCTCGGAGCCCGTTACTGCGCGCCGCCGGAGGCCGAGCAGGCCGTGCTGCGCGCCGGTGAGCTGGCGCGCGCGGCGTACGGCTCCTGGCAGGAGTTCTCGGCGGGGTACGCGCTGGGCCGGGCGCTGGCCTTCGACAACGGCTGGTTCGGCACGGCGTACCAGGAGGCGGTGCACCTGCACCGGGTGCTCGGCCAGGACCCGGCCTCGCCGTGGGCGAATCTGCCCTTCGTCTGACGGGGCGGGGCACGCGGCGGAAGCCCTTCAGGTGACGCCTTTCAGGTGATGTCCGTGACGGTCACCGTCACGGCGACCTCGGGTGCGGCTTCGCCCGCCGTCCGCACCGCCTCCTGGACCGCCGCCGTGACACGTGGCCGGACCGCGCGGACCACGTCCAGGGCCCGGTGACCGCGCCGGACCGCCAGGTGGACGCGGATCCGCCACGCCCCGGGGCCGGGACCGCGGTCGGCCCGTACGCCGGGCACCCGGCCGCCCCGCACGGACGGGGCAGGAGAACCGCCACCGGGCCGGGAGGCGGCGCCGGAGCCGGTTCCGGTCGTCCGCGCCACCGTCCCCCGCAGCAGTTCGCCCAGGCCGGGCCGGAGGAAGGCGACACCGGGTGTGTCCTTGGCGGCCCCTGCGGCGGCACGGAGGATCGCGGCGTGCAACTGCGCGTCACCCTTCATGACCTGGCTCATGTCCTGCCCTCCTCGCCGGCTTCCGGATGCCCGCCGGAGCCATCCGTCTCCCCCGCGACCAGGTCGACGACGGTGACGTCGACCTCCTCGACCTCCAGCCCGATGCCGTCCCGCGCCGCCGCGCGCACCCGTTCGCGTACCCGGTCGGCCAGTGTGGGCAGCGGCCACGCGTACCCGGCCGCCAGTTCGATCGCCACCTTCATGGGCCCGCGCGGCGCGAGCAGGGTGACCCGGCAACTGCCCGCCTGGACGTCCGGCAGGGTCTCGGCTGCGGCGCGGAAGGACTTGGCCGCCGCGGCCTCGGTGATCCAGGCGTCGTCCTCCGGATCGCCCAGCGGCAGCGTCCTGCCGGGCCGGAGTTCGGTTCTGACCAGGTCCATCACCCGGGCCGTGAAGCGTTCGGCGCTCCGCTCCTCCTCGTCGGAGCCCGCGGGCCGCCGGGCCTCGCGTACGTAACTGTCGAGGACGCCGAGGCCCGCCAGCGCCTCCTGGCAGTACGGGCACCGGTCGGCGTGCGGGCCCGCGTCCGGGGCGGCGTCCCCGGCCGGACCGTCCGCGCCGTCCACGCCCTCCGCATCGTTTTCCTCCCACACGGACGACAGCGCGCGGCCGCAGGGCAGGATCGGGTCGTCGTGCTCACCTAGCGCCATGCGCCCATCGCCTCCGTCAGATAGCGGCGTGCCCGGAAGACCCTGCCACGGACCGCCTGGTGGCTGATGCCCACCACCGCGGCGATCTCCTCGTACGGCAGGGCGTGCAGCTCGCGCAGCACCCAGCAGGCGCGCTGCTCCGGGGTGAGTCCGTCCATCGCCCGCATCAGCGCCTCGACGGCGGCGGTCGACTCGGCCGCCCGCACCGGTGACGACGCGTGCTCGGGCGCGCTCGGCTCGGGCACCGAGCCGAGGTCCTGGGTGGGTCTGCGGGCCCGCAGCAGGTTCAGGCACCGGTTGGTGACGATGCGGTACATCCAGGTCGCGAAGGCGGCGTCGCCGCGGAACTCCGGGATGCGGCGCCAGGCGCTCACGAAGGCGTCCTGCACGGCGTCCTCCGCGTCGGTGCGGCTGCCGAGCAGCCGGGTCGCCAGGCGCAGGAGCTGAGCGCTGTGCCGCCGTACGAGCACCTCGAAGGCCCCCTCGTCCCCTTCCGCGGCACGTACGGCCAGCAGGGCGTCGCTGGGTTCGGGCACTCACCGGCTCCTTCCTTTCCCGGCCATCTTCACCTGAGCCGGGCACAATGCCCCGCTTTGGTGCTATACGGGCGTCACCGGCGTTTCCGATCCGTGCCCCGAGCCGGTCACAGGGAAGACGCCTATCACGGCGCACCACCGGACGGAGCGCGCTCCACACGCTTGTACGCTGCGCAAACGGGCAGACGGACCGGGCGCACGGCGCGCACGGCACGAGGAGAGGACGGACACCCATGGGCGGTGGCGGTACGGACCGCGGACTGCATCCGACGGCGCTCACGGCCGGCACCGGCAGGTCACGCGCACGCCGCGCCGCGCTGCCCAGTTGGCCCCGGATCCGCACCGCGGCCCGCCGTACCCCGGTCTCGATCTGGAACGACGACGTGTCCGACTGGGCGGCCAGCCTGACGTACTACTCGGTGCTGGCCCTGCTGCCCTCGGTGATCGTCACCATCTCGCTCGTCGGCCTGGCCAACCCCGCGTCCACCGAGGAGCTGATCAACCACATCAGCGCCCTCGCCCCCGCCGGGTCGGGCGGCACCGTCCGCCGGGCCCTGGTCACCATGGCGCAGCAGCGCACCGCCGTGTGGATGCTGGTCGGGGGTGCGCTGGTCAGCGCCCTGTGGTCGTCGTGCAGCTACCTGGCGGTGTTCCGGCGGGCCCTGCACGCCATGTACCGCGTCAAGGACGACCGGCCGCCGTGGCGCAAGGCGCCGCGCATTCTGGCGACGGCGCTGCTGCTGTTGGCGCTGCTGATCAGCAGCGCGGTCGTGCTGCTGATCAGCGGGCCGATAGCGAGTGCGGCCGGGCGCGGGCTGGGGCTCGGCGAGGCGGGCGCGGAGACGTGGAACCTGGTGCAGTGGCCGCTGCTGTTGCTGCTGGCGGTCGTACTGGTGATGGTCCTCTTCCGTACGGGCCCGTCCCGGACGCGTGGGTGGCGCGCGGTGCCCGGCGGGGTGGTGGCGGTGCTGATGTGGCTGGTGTCCTCGGCGGGGTTCACGTTCTACGCCTCGTACGTGGGCACGTTCAACCGGCTGTACGGGTCGCTCGCCGGGCCCGTCGTCTTCCTGATCTGGCTGTGGTTCTCCCACCTGTCCCTGCTGAGCGGCGCCCAGTTCAACGCCGAGCTGGCCCGGATGGAGAGCGCGGACGCGGGTGCGTCGGAGGACGCGGGCTCCGGCGAGTCCGGCGGCGGCGCGGAAGGGAAGAGCTGAGCGCGCCCGCCCAGCTCTCCCGGCCGGTGCGCCGCCCGCCGCTCAGCTCGCCCCGTGTCCGGTGGCGATCTCCTCGATCCGGTGGGCCAGGGTGAAGTCGAGGGCGGTGACGGCGTGGCCGGCGCTGTGGGTGTTCACGGCGACGGTCAGCGTGTTGTAGCCGAGGGTCAGTTCGGAGTGGTGGTTCAGCTCCTCCTGGATCTGGGCGACGTGGATCACCATCGCGGCCGCCGGCAGATGCCGCTCGAAGGTGTAGGTGCGGGTCAGGCTGCCGTCCGTCACCGACCAGCCGGGCAGCTCCGCGAGGCGGTCCTCGATCTCCTTGTCCGTCAGCAGGTCCACCTGAGCGTCCATCTCGCTCCGCCTCTCCGTCACAGCGCATGGCCGCGCGTACCGCCCGTACCACCGGGCCGTCCGCGCACTGTCGATTGCAGCAGTTCCAGCGTGGCACGCCGAGGACGCTTTCCCGCCAATGTGCGGACGGCCACGCCGTGGACTTCCGGGGTCACGGGGCCGCTCTTATGCTCCTGCGCCTGACGAGCCGTCCGTTACCGCGGGTAGTAGGGAGCAGTCGTGGACACCGAAGGCCGTACGGAGCACACGCGCGGAACCGGCGGCGGACAGCCCCGGCGGACGTTCCTGGGCCGGGCGGCGGCGGTGGGCGGCGCGCTCGCTCTCGGAACCGGCGGTACGGCGGCCGCCGCGCCCGCGCCCGCCCGGCGCCGTGCCGCCGGCCGGACCGTGGCCGTCCTCGGCGGCGGGGTGGCCGGGCTGACCGCCGCACACGAGCTGGCCGAACGCGGCTTCCAGGTCACCGTGTACGAACGCAAGCCCAAGGGCCTCGGCGGCAAGGCCCGCAGCATGGACGTGCCGGACAGCGCGCGCGGCGGCCGCAAGCCGCTGCCCGGCGAGCACGGCTTCCGCTTCATCCCGGGCATCTACCACAACCTCCCGGACACCCTGCGCCGCATCCCGTTCCCCGGCAACGCCAACGGCTGTCACGACAACCTGGTGGCCTCCACCGAGGTGCTGTTCGCCCGTACCCGCGGCCGGGAGGACATCCGTATCCCGTTCTCCGCCGTCGGCACTCCCCCGCCGGTCCTCACGCCCGACGCGTTCCTGCGCATGCTGGCCGGCCTGCTGGACACCGCCACCCGCCTGCCCGCCCACGAGATCGCGTACTTCGCCAACCGGCTGCTGGTCTTCCTCACGAGCTGCGACCGGCGCCGGCTGGACGTGTGGGAGCACACGCCGTGGTGGCGTTTCCTGCGGGCCGCGTCGATGTCCGCCGACTACCAACGCCTGCTGGCCGTCGGCCTGACCCGCAACATCGTCGCGACCAAGGCGGAGATCGCCTCCACCCGGACCGTCGCGACCTGCGCCGAAGCCTTCGTCTTCAACCTTCTCGGGCGGGGCGCGGACGGACAGCCGGACCGGGTGCTCAACCTGCCCACCAACGAGGCGTGGATCGACCCGTGGGTGGCGTATCTGCGGTCGCTCGGGGTGGAGTTCAAGGTCGGCTGGGCGGTACGGGACCTGAGACTGGCGGGCGGCCGGATCGCGGAGGCGGTCGTCACCGATCCGCAGGGCGTACGGCAGACGGTGGTCGCCGACCACTTCGTACAGGCGATGCCGGTCGAACACGCCCGTGCCACCTGGAACGCCGCCGTACGGGCCGCCGACCCGGAGCTGGCGCGCTGCGACAAGCTGGCCACCGACTGGATGACGGGCATCCAGTTCTATCTGACCGAGCCGACGCCCATCATCCACGGGCACGTCAACCACATCGACTCGCCCTGGTCACTGACCGCCGTCGGCCAGGCGCAGTACTGGAAGAACCGTGACTTCCCGGCCGACTACGGCGACGGACAGGCCGCCGACTGTCTGTCGGTGGACATCTCGGAGTGGGACCAGCCGGGCATCCTGTACGGGAAGACGGCCAAGCAGTGCACGCGCGAGGAGGTCGCGCGGGAGGTCTGGGCCCAGATGAAGGCGGGTCTCAACGACACCGGCGCGGCCGTGCTGCGTGACGCGACGCTGCACTCCTGGTTCCTGGACCCGGCGGTGTCCGGGCTCGGCACCCCGCACCCCGCCAACGACGAGCAGTTGCTCATCCACCCCACCGGTTCCTGGCCGAACCGGCCCGCCTCCCGTACGGCGATCCCCAACCTCTTCCTCGCCGGGGACTATGTGGCCGTCGACATCGACCTGGCGACGATGGAGGGCGCCAACGCGTCCGCACGGCAGGCCGTGAACGCGCTGCTGGACGCTTCCGGTTCCGCCGCCGAACGGTGCGCCGTCATTCCGCTGTACCGCGCACCGGAGTTCGCGCCGCTCAGAAGACACGACGAGACGCGGTACCGGCTCGGGCTGCGGAACGTCTTCGACCTGGGGTGATGCCGGAACCGTACGGGTCAGCCGGAGCGCGCCGCCCTCGCCAGGAGGAGTTCCCGCTCCCGCGCGTTACGGGCCAGGGCCGCCGCCCGCTCGAACTCTTCGCGCGCCTCGGGCACCCGCCCCAGGCGTTCCAGCAGGTCGCCGCGGACGCTCGGCAGCAGGTGGTAGCCCTTCAGGGCGGGGTCGACGGCCAGGGCGTCCACCAGCTTCAGGGCAGCGGCCGGGCCTTCGGCCATCGAGACGGCGACGGCCCGGTTCAACTCGACCACCGGGGACGGGGACTGCGCCAGCAACCGGTCGTAGAGGGTGGCGATGGCGGCCCAGTCCGTGTCCTCGTACCGGAGGGCCAGCGCGTGGTGCGCGGCGATCGCGGCCTGGAGCGAGTACGGGCCGTGCCCGCCGCGGTGCAGGGCGTCGACGCCGCGGCGGATCAGGATCCGGTTCCACTTCGCGCGGTTCTGGTCGGCGAGCAGCACCGGCTCACCGGCGGGCCCCGTACGGGCGGGGATGCGCGACGCCTGGAACTCCAGCAGCGCCGCCAGGCCGTGCACTTCGGGCTCGTCCGGCATCAGGTTCGCCAGGACCCGGACGAGGCGGAGCGCGTCCTCGCACAGGGCCGGGCGCACCAGGTCGTCACCGGCCGTCGCGGTGTACCCCTCGTTGAAGACGAGGTAGATGACTTCCAGGACGGAGGAGAGCCGGGCCGACCGCTCGGTGCCGTACGGGACTTCGAAGGGCACCCGGGCCTCGGCGAGCGTCCGTTTGGCGCGCACCACCCGCTGCGCCACCGTGGGCTCCGCGACGAGGAAGGCGCGGGCGATCTCCGGTGTGGTCAGCCCGCCCAGCAGCCGCAGGGTGAGCGCGATGCGGGCCGGGGCGGGCAGCACGGGGTGGCAGGCGGTGAAGACCAGCCGCAGCAGGTCGTCGTCGATGTCCTCCGCGTCCGACGGTTCGGGCGGCGGCACGTCCTCCAGCGCGCGCCCGACCTCGGCCAGCTTGCGCGCGTACGTCTCCTTGCGGCGGACGAGGTCGACGGCGCGGTGCTTGGCGGTGGCCATGAGCCAGGCGCCCGGCCGGTCCGGAACGCCTGACTCCGGCCACTGTTCCAACGCGGCGACCAGCGCGTCCTGCGCGAGTTCCTCGGCGATGCCCACGTCCCGCACGATGCGGGTGACACCGGCGATGATCCGCGCGGACTCGATCCTGAACACCGTCTCGACCGCGTCGGCCGTGCCCGCTCCCGTCACGGCCCCATCAGATCAGCCGTGCGCGGGAGCGACAAGCACGGCCGGGTCAGCAGTTCTCGGCGATCTCGCGGACCTCGGTGGTGACGGTCCAGTGCTCCTCGTGGACGCGCAGGAACCGGTGGGTCCACTCCAGCGCCTCGGCCTTGTCCTTGGCCTGGATGAGCAGATAGCCGCCGACGACCTCCTTGGTCTCGGTGAAGGGCCCGTCGGTGGAGCTGAGCTTCCCGCCGGACCAGGTGACCCGGGTGCCCTGGGAGGTGGGGGTGAGCCCGGCGTTGTCCAGCATGACCCCGGCCTTGGTCATCTCCGCCAGCAGTTCGCCCATGCGCTCCTGGAGTTCAGGGCTGGGGCCGCCCTCGGGGGCGTTGTTCTCGTCGATACGGATCAGCGTCAGGAAGCGCGGCACGGTGACTCCTCGGTCGTGCGGGCGGGGCCGTTCCCCGCCTCTCACCCCTGCGTCGAACGGGAGGCCGCCGGATCGACAGGCCCGCCGGATTTTTTCGGCGATTTTCTCCCGGGCGGTGCCGCGCCACGGCGGGCGGTCCCGTACGCGCCCCACCGGTATACACCCGTACACACGTACGGAATCGGTTACGGTTCGGCCATGACGACTGCTGCGGTCTCCTCGAAGACGCCGTCCGGCACGACGGGGGTGGGCGCGCTGCTGCGCGAGTGGCGGCTGCGGCGCCGTGTCAGCCAGCTCGACCTGGCCCTGCGCGCCGACTCCTCCGCCCGGCACATCAGCTTCATCGAGACCGGCCGCGCCCGGCCCAGCCAGGAGATGGTGCTCCGGCTGGCCGAACATCTCGACGTACCCGTACGGGAACGCAACGCGCTGCTGATCGCGGCCGGTTACGCCCCCGGCTTCCCGGAGACCCCCTTGGACGACCCGTCGATGGACGCGCTGCGGACCGGTGTCGAGCGGCTGCTGACGGGCTACGAGCCGTTCCCGGCCCTGGTCGTGGATGCCACGTACCACGTCGTCGCCGCGAACCGCGGCATCCAGGCGCTGATGGCGGGCGTCGACGCGAAGCTGCTGGAACCCCCGCTGAACGCCATGCGCGTCACCCTGCACCCCGACGGGCTCGCCCCGCGCATCCGCAACTTCCTGGAGTGGCGGGAGCACCTGCTGACGCAGATGCAGCGGCAGTTGGCGGTGATGCGTTCCGCGCCACTCCGCGCGGTCTACGAGGAGGTCAGCGCCTACCCGCTGCCCGAGGGCGGGCGGGAGACGGCCGCGGACGGCGGTCACGCGCCGTACGCGCTGCCCATGGTGGTCGAACACGACGGACGGGTGCTGTCCTTCATCTCCACCATCGCCACCTTCAACACGCCGATGGACGTGACCGTCTCCGAACTCGCCCTGGAGACCTTCCTCCCGGCGGACCCGGAGACGGCCGAGCATCTGCGGACGTGGCTGCCGTAGGGCGGCGGCCCCGCACCGGCTCACATGGCGGGCACGCGGTCCAGAAAGCCCGAGACGGTACGGATCCGGCCGTCCGCCGCGAGCGTGGCGACGTCGGACCCGGCGACCGGCGCCGAACCGTCCGGCGCCACCAGCTCCCAGCCGAAACGGACCAGGTCGTGATGCCCGTCCGGCGTCCCCAGCCGCCGGAACACGAACCCGGGGAACTGGGCGTGGACCCCGGCGATGACGGCGGCGAGCTGGTCGTGCCCCACGGTGTCGGCGAGCGGGTCGGTGTAGGTGGCGTCCTCGGTGAAGGCCACGGCGACGGCCTCGACGGCGCCGTCGGCGTCCTGCCCGGCCGAGTTCCACGCCGCCAGGTACCGCTCGACCGCGTCCTCGTAGCGCTCCGTGCCCGCCTGGCGGGTGTCCGTCTGCGTCATGGCTGACTCCTCGTGTCTCGTCGTGTCGCGGGTCCGCGATGCGTCGCGGACCCTGAAGGGCCGGTTCGCGGGCCGGAGTGCGCCGGCCCGTGAACCGGTGACTCAAAGATGCCGGGGCGCGGCGGGCGGGTCGATTACGTGCCAGGTAATGGGCCGAGCAGTGCGGCCAGCGTCCGCTTGACGGCGGTGCCCGGGTCGGCGGCGAGGCGGTCGGCGCGCCAGGCCACGAAGTGGTCGGGGCGGACGAGTACGGCTCCGTCGGACGCCAGTCCGGGAAGGGTGCCGTCGGGGACGCGGTGCGTGCTCAGGGTGATACCGAGGGCGGCGGCCGCCTCCGTGGCGGCGGGCCGCCAGGGCGCGCCGTGCGACCCGGCGAACAGGGCCCAGTCGGCGCCGGCGAGGTCGAGGGTGGAGGTGCGGCCGTTCTCCGGGGTCTTCAAGGGGCGGTGCGGCAGACGGTGGCCCGGGTGCACGTGGTCGGCGAGGAGGTCGGGGGCGGGCGCGGTGTCGGGCGGGACCACCGCGCCCGAGGGGTACGCGTAGCGCATCATCGCCCGGATGTAGTCCCCTGCGGCCAGCTCGTACAGCGCGTTCGGGTCGCCGCCGCCGAGGGAACGGTAGCCGCGGTGCATGGTGCGGGAGAGCGCCAGGGAGGCCCGTACCGCGGCGCGGCGTTCCGGCTCGTAGGTGTCCAGCAGCCGTTCGGCGGCCTGTCCGCGCAGCACGGCGGCGAGTTTCCAGGCCAGGTTGTGGCCGTCCTGGACGCCGGTGTTCATCCCGAGCCCGCCGGCCGAACTCTGCACGTGCGCGGAGTCGCCCGCGAGGAAGACCCGGCCGCGCCGGAAGGCCGAGGCCACGCCCACGGCCGCTTCCCAGGCGTTCACCGCCATCAGCTCGACGGACAGGCCGGGGTCGCCGACGGCGGACCGCAGCAGGGCCAGGGCGCGGTCCGTGGGGAGCGGCGCGATGCCGTCCGTGTCGTCGGGCCGGCCCGGGTAGTCCATGAGGTGGGAGACCCACTGGTCGCGGCCGTTCACGCAGAAGACCGTCGCGTAGACGTCCGTGTTCCGCACGAAGCACGCGGTGTCGCGCAGTCCGGCCGCCCCGGTCGGCAGGTCGGCCCGGTAGAAGGCGGTGTGCAGCCGGGCGACCACCTCCCGGTCGGGCACGGTGAGGCCCAGGAGGCGCCGTACGGTGCTGTGCGCGCCGTCGGCGCCGATCACGTACCGCGCGGTGATGCCGTACTCCTCGCCGGTCGCGGTGTCGGCGAGCCGCACCCGTACACCGCCTGAAACCGGGCCCGATTCCACGTATGAGTCAGCGTCCGCGTCCTGTTCGAGACCGGTCACAGCGATCCCGAGCCGCAGGTCGCCGCCGCGCCGCAGCAGCTCGTCCGACGCCAGCCGCTGCACCTGGAGGTGGTTGAGCACCAGCCGGCTGTCGACCGGACTGCAGTTCCGCAGCCACCGTACGTACGGCTCGGGAGGCGCCACGTGCTGCCGCGCGCCGCCCAGCGCGCTGTCCGTGAACACGGCCTGGAACGGCTCGGGGCCGTACCAGCCGGTCCGTTCGACGGCCTTCTGGAGGCCCGCAGCCCGGAGCAGTTCCAGTGTGCGGATGCTGCTCAGTGCCCGCGGCGGGCCCGTGAACGGGTTCCGCTTGTCCACCACGAGGACGGCCACGCCCCGTTGGGCCAGGAACATCGCCGTGGCCAGTCCGACCGGTCCGGCACCGGCCACCAGCACCGGAACGGTCGCGGGGAGCGGCCGCCCCGCCGTCGGCCGCTCCCCCGCCACCACCCCCTGGCCCGCCGCCACGGGCTCCGCTTCCGTCTTCGTGTCGCGTATGCGCACAGCACACCGTCCTCGGTTCCCCGGCCCGGTCCGTCGCCGGGCCCGGCCCGCCCAGCCTGGACGCTCAAGCCGGCTTGAGCGCAAGATGGGACCGTGCCGCCCCGCGACGAGGACGACGAACTGCATGCGATCAGCGAAGTGGCCCGCTGCTTCGGCCTGTCGGTGGCCACGCTGCGGTACTACGACGAGCTGGGGCTGCTGCCGCCCGCCGGGCGCCTGCGGAACGTACGGCACTACGGCCGCCGCGAGCTGCGACGGCTCGCGCTGATACAGCATCTCCACCAGGGCGGCATGCTGAGCCTCGCGGACACCGCCGCCGCGCTCGGCGAACGCGGGCCGGACGGGGTGCGGCGGCCTCCGGGGCGGGCGGTGCTGACCGGTGCGATCCAGCTCATCGAGGACCGGATGGCGGATCTCCAGGCCGCGCGGCAGCGCCTCGCCCACCTGCTGACCTGTCCGAAGGACGATCCGGTACGGGAGTGCACACAGCTACGCGCCGAACTGGACCGGACCGTCACGCAGGCACTGAGCCGCTGACGGCGCGTCGCCCGCGCGCCTCATTATTGACCGGTCGGTCTCAAAAGCCTAGGGTCCTCCCCGTGGCACGGACCAAGGAATTCGATCCGGACGCCGCGCTCCAGGCAGCCCTCGAACTGTTCTGGCGGCGCGGCTACGAGGCGACGTCGATGGCCGACCTCGTCAGCCATCTCGGCATCGCCCGTGCCAGCCTCTACGCGACCTTCGGCAGCAAGCACGACCTCTACCTCAAGGCCCTGGAGCGGTACAGCCGGCTCTCGGACCCGGGACTGATCGAGGAACTGTCCCAGCCGGGCCCCGCACTGCCCGCCGTACGGGCACTGGTGACCCGGTTCGCGGACGAGGCCGCCCGCGACGACCTGGGGCGCGGCTGCTTCGTGACGAACACGGCGGCCGAGCTGGCGGCCCACGACCGGCACGCCGCCCGGCAGGTCGAGGCGAGCTGGACGGTCCTGGAGACGGCGCTGACCTCGGCGCTGACCCGGGCGCGGGCCCAGGGCGAGCTGCCCGCCGGCCGCGACCCGCGGGCGCTGGCCCGGATGCTGCTCGTCCTGATGCAGGGGCTGCGCCTGATGGGCAAGTCCGGCCAGGAGCCGGGCCGGCTCCGGGACGCGGCGGAGCAGGCGTTGGCGTTGCTGGACTGAGGGGCGGGACGGGGGCAGGGCCTTTCGGGGCCGGAGCGGCCTTCGGCCTTGCTGCCTCACGCCCTGATTCTAGACCGATCGTTCTGTATAGCGACGTCACCGCACGCGACCAGAGAAGGGCTCACCACCATGGACAGCACCGCACGCTTCACCGGAAAGACCGTGCTCGTCACCGGCGGCGGCACCGGCATCGGCCGGGCGGTCGCCCTCGCGTTCGCCGGGGAGGGCGCGAACGTCGTGGTCGCCGGCCGTACCGAAGGGCCGCTGGAGCAGACGGTCGCGCTGGTGACGGCCGCGGGCGGCCGGGCGGCGGCCGTCACCGCCGACGTGACCCGGGGCGCGGACGTGGCCGCGCTGGTCGCGGAGGTCGTCCGCCGCTTCGGCGGGCTGGACGTGGCCGTCAACAACGTCGGGGTGTTCGTACCCCCGGCACCGACCGCCGACATCCCCGAGGAGGACTGGCGGCGCGCCCTGGACACCAATCTCACCGGCACGTTCCTGTCGATGAAGCACGAGATCGGCCACATGCGGGCGCACGGCGGCGGCGCGATCGTCAACATCGCCTCCAACCTGGGCGCCTCCCTGCGCCGCCCCGGGATCAGCGCGTACGTCGCCGCCAAGGCCGCCGTGAGCGCCCTGACCCGCAACGCCGCGCTCGACCACATCGAGGACGGCATCCGCATCAACGCGGTCTCGCCCGGCAAGGTCGACACTCCCATGTCGACGCTGCCGGGCGAGACCGCGGATCAGAAGGCCGAGCGGATGCGGCGCGAGGTGCCCGCGGGCCGTTCGGCCGCCACCGCCGAGATCGCGGCGGCGGTGCTCCACCTGGCATCCGACGCGGCGGCGTTCACCGTGGGCGCGGAGCTGGTGGTGGACGGCGGTGTCACCGCCTAGGGTCTTCCGGCCCGCCGGCCGCGGGCTGCGCGACGGCTGCGGGCTGCCCGGCCGCCGTGGGTACCTCGGCCGCTGCGGGCTCCCCGGCCGCCGCTTCCTCCGCGCGACGGCGGCGGCCCGTGCGGCGGGCCGCCATCCAGGCGTAGACGAGGATGCCGGCGAACAGGAACAGCACGCCCTGGTAGATCGCGGCGTATCCGGCGCCGGCCACCAGCCAGAAGGTGAAGCCGAAGGCGACCAGCGCGAGCACCAGGTCCCGTACGAAGCGGGCCGGGCGGACCTTGTCGCGCTCGCCGGTCAGCAGGAAGTAGATCTGGGCGCCCGCGGCGAGCAGGTAGGGCACGGTCGCCGAGAACGTCGTGATGAGGACCAGGATCTCGAAGACGCCGCCCGCGCCGATCAGGTAGTTGATCACGGTCAGGGCGGTGGCCAGCACCGAGGCGGCCAGTACGCCGAAGGTCGGCACACCGCGCTGCTTCTTCAGGAAGGCGGCCGGGAACAGGCCGTCCTTGGCGGCGGCGTACGGCGACTGTGCGCTCATCAGCGTCCAGCCGTTGAGCGCGCCGACGATGGAGACGACGGCCGCGACCGCGATGACCGTGCCGCCCCACTGGCCGCCGAACATGGCGTTGACCGCGTCGGAGAACGGCGCCTTGGAGTCCACCAGCTTGTCGTGCGCGACCGTGCCGAAGACCGAGACCGTGCCGAGGAGGTAGACGACGGCGGCACCGATCGTGCCGAGGACGGTGGCGCGGCCCACGTTGCGCTCGGGGTCGCGCACTTCGCCCGCGCTCATCGCCGCGGACTCCACGCCCACGTAGCTGTAGAGCAGGATGGCCGCCGCGGCCGACATGCCGCCGACCGCGCTGCCGCCGCCCTCGTTGAAGGAGCCCAGGTTGTCCGGGTCGAAGAAGAACAGCCCGACGATCGCGATGAAGAGCAGCGGGACGAACTTCAGGACGGTGGAGACAAGCTGGACCGCGCCGACGTAGCGGGTGCCGGCGAGGTTGGACAGCGCCGGGAGCCAGAGCGCGACCAGCGCCACCAGCAGGTCCATGCCCTTGGAGTCGTGCCCGGGGAAGAGCACGTGGACGTAGCCGACCGCGGCGACCGCGAGGGCCGCGTTGCTGACCCACGTCATGGTCCAGTAGGACCAGGCCGACAGGAAGCCGGCGAAGTCGCCGAACGCCTCGCGGGCGTAGACGTAGGGGCCGCCGGTGTCCGGGTGGCGGGCGGCCAGCCGTCCGAAGACCAGGGCCAGCGCGATGGCGCCGACGGTCAGGACGCCGAAGGCGACCAGGCTCACGGTGCCGTAGGGGGCTACCGAGGCCGGCAGGAGGAAGATGCCGCCGCCGATGATGTTTCCCATCACCAGACAGATGGCGGTCCCTAGACCGAAGCGGCGGGTGTGCCGGTCGTGCATGGCTGGGGTGAGCCTCTCGTCGTGCTGTGCGCGCCCGGAGGTGCCGGACGGCTGCTCATCGTCTTCGACCTGCAACGTTGCACAAAATCAGCGGGTTTTGTCCCGCACGGCACCGTCGGCCGGTGAAAATACTTCGGGCGTGGGCCCTCCCGGCCGCAGTTCGTCCGCCGGACCCCCGAGGGGTATCTGCGGGCCGTCGACCTCGCGCAGCCAGCGCCGCAGGACGGCGTGGATCTGCTCGGCACCGGCCGGCTCCGCGCCGTCGGCGGTGGGCGGGGACAGCTCGGCGGGCCACAGCAGGAAGGGTCTGCTCTGCTCGCCGCCCAGCCCGCCGTGCGAGCCGATCTGCTCCTCGAAGGCGTGCACCGCGCCGGTGGCCGGGTCGCAGGAGGAATTGACCATGATGTCCGCGGTGTGCGGGAAGCCGTCCGTGCGCCGTACGGCGTCCGCGGCGCCCGCGCCGAAGCCGGCCAGGGGGTCGTGGCCCACGATCCGGCCGGTGTCGAGGTGGTGCTCGGCGCCGCCGGGCCCCAGCACCACGGCGCCGTCCGTGGCGGAGCGGACCAGCAGGAAGCCGATGCCGGGGTGGTTGGCGAGGGTGGCCAGCAGCGCCGGGTGGCGGCGTTCGATCTCCTCGCGGGTGACCCGCCCGGGCAGGTCGGGGAAGGACACCAGGCCCAGGTTGCCGGAGGCCAGCACGACGGGGTCGGACGGGCCGCAGCCGTCCGCGCCCTCCGGGCGGTGCAGCGCGGCGCGGGCCGCCTCGCGTGCCTCGGCGCCGCTCGCGGTCCGCCCGGCGCGCCGGGAGACCGGGAGGCCGCAGCCGGCCCGCACCAGGTCCTCCAGGCCGAGGCCGTAGCTGTCCAGGAAGGTCGCGCCGGGGCTCTGGCCGTGGTCGGAGAGCAGGACGATGCGGTAGCGGCGGGGGGCGTACTGCGCGGCGTCGGCGATCAGCCCG
This sequence comes from Streptomyces chrestomyceticus JCM 4735, assembly GCF_003865135.1. Lineage (NCBI taxonomy): Bacteria > Bacillati > Actinomycetota > Actinomycetes > Kitasatosporales > Streptomycetaceae > Streptomyces > Streptomyces chrestomyceticus. The sequence continues at coordinate 1,727,453 of NZ_BHZC01000001.1, forward strand.
ACGGCGCGGTCCAGGCGGCGCAGCACCTGGTGGGTGTCGCGGTGCCGGGGGCCGGAGTGGTGCGCCACCTCGTCGTAGGCGACCAGGTCGGCGTAGACGGCGGTCCGGCCGGCCAGCAGGTCGCCGATGACGGCGGCGACCACCACGTCCCGCTCGACGACGGTCGCGAAGGCCCGGATGAAGGGGTAGAGGCCGCCGCGCTTGACGCGCGGGGTCTCCCGGCGGAACCGGGACCGCAGGGACTGGCCGATCTCGCGGAAGATCTCGGCGACGAAGGACACCGCCGTACGGGTCGCGTTGGCCGGGTCGGAGAAGTACGCGAAATATCCGGCGCGGGAGCGGTTGTGCCGACCGCGGCGGGCGGCCACCGACATCACCAGGGCGAGCTGGTCGGCGCCGCCGCTGAAGAGGTTGCCGCGGCTCGCGCCGTCGAAGCTGAGCAGCCCGGCGTCGCCCGTACGGGCCTCGGCGCGCCGCTGGAGCTCGACCGCGCCGCTGGGCCGGTTGCTGACGATCAGCCGGCGGGTCTCCTTCTCGTACCACCGGAAGGCGGGCAGGTCGTGGTTGGTGCCGTGCAGGATGCCGAGCTGGCTGGCGCCGGTCTGGCTGGACCAGTCCGTACGCCACGGGGTCAGCCGGTGGGTGCCGCCGAGCCGGCCGGCGACCGTCCCCATCAGGGGCCGCTCGCCGCTCGTCGCCTCCCGCAGCAGGTCGTGGCCGAGGCCGTCGAGCTGGAGGAAGACCGTGCCGGGCGCTATGGGGCCCGGGTCGCCGGGGGCGCCGCGGCGGCGGCCGTGCCGGCGCCCGGCCAGCCGCACCAGACGGCGGCGGTACGCATCGTCGTCCCGCACGGCGAGGAAGGTGGAGGTGGCGGACGAGGTCGCGGACATCACGGCGGCGACGATCACGGCCGTCTCGGGCGCGGCCTGGCCGCGTCCCTCGGGGATCAGCCCGAGGGCGACCAGCAGCAGCGAACCGTTCAGGAAGAAGACGAGCAGCCCGAGGACGAGGGCGGGCACCAGCAGCAGGGCCCGTACGAGCAGGGGCCAGACCAGGGCGCTGAGCAGGCCGAAGGCTCCGGCGCCCAGCGCGGCGGTGAGGAACGTACGGGTGAGGCTGTCGCCGCCCGCGGACTGGAGGCGGAAGTCGGGCAGCAGGGCGGCGAGCACCAGGAGCGTCAGCGACGACACCACCCAGACCGCCGTCACCCGCAGCAGGGCTCCGCCCACCGTCCGCCACCTGGGCCGCCGCATGGCGCGCTCACCTCGCTCCCGCCGCTCGTCACGCTCGGACACCCTCGCCGGGCGTCACGCGTACAGCGTGTCACAGCCCACTGACAGCGCGGCCGGACGACGGCGCCGGGAGATGGCGGTCCCGGGCAGCCGCCTCAGGCTCTCCCGGCGAACGGAACCTGCACGTCCGGCACGTCGGGCACGTCCGGCCCGCCTGACGCCGTGGAGGTCGCCGCCGCGCCACCCGCCCCCGGACGGCTCCACAGCCCCGCCTCCGCCAGGCGCGGCAGCACCCCTTCCCCGAACCAGTACGCCTCCTCGACGTGCGGATGCCCGGACAGCACGAACTCCTCGATGCCGAGCCGGTGGTACTCGCTGATCCGCTCCGCCACCTCGGCATGGCTCCCCACCAGGGCGGTGCCCGCGCCGCCGCGTACCAGCCCGATGCCCGCCCAGAGGTTGGGCGCGACCTCCAGCCCGTCCGTACTGCCGCCGTGCAGGGCCAGCATCCGCCGCTGCCCCTCGGACTCGCTGCGGGCCAGCCCCTCCTGCACGGCGCTGATCGCCTCCGGCGAGAAGCCGTCCAGCAGGCGGCGCGCCTCGGCCCACGCCTGGTCCGCGGTGTCCCGTGTGATCACGTGCAGCCGGATGCCGAAGCGCACCGTACGCCCGGCGTCGGCGGCCAGCTTCCGTATCCAGGTGATCTTCTCCGCCACCTGCTCGGGCGGCTCGCCCCAGGTCAGGTACACGTCGCTGAACCGGGCGGCCACCTCCCCGGCAGCCGCCGAGGACCCGCCGAAGTAGACCGGCGGTACGGGGTCGGGGACGCGGGCCAGCCGCGCCTGCTCGACCCGCAGGTGCTCCCCGGCGAAGTCGACGGTCCGCCCCTGCCACAGGTCCCGCACGATGCTCAGGAATTCGCCGGTCCGGGCGTAGCGCGCGTCCTTGTCGAGGAAGTCGCCGTACGCGCGCTGCTCGTGGCTCTCGCCGCCGGTGACGACGTTGAGCAGCAGCCGGCCCGGCGCGTACCGCTGGAAGGTGGCCGCCATCTGGGCGGCCAGGGTGGGCGCGACGACGCCCGGCCGGAAGGCGACCAGGAACTTCAGGCGCTCGGTCTCCCGGGCCAGCATCGCCGTGGTCAGCCAGGCGTCCTCGCACCAGGCTCCGGTGGGAGTGAGCGCGCCCTCGAAGCCCAGTTGTTCGGCGGCGCGGGCGATCTGGGTGAGGTAGCCGAGGGTGGCGGCGCGCTGCCCGCCCGCGGCGCCGACGGGCACGCCGTGTCCGCCGCCGACGACGTGCCGGCTGTCGCCGTAGGTCGGCAGGAACCAGTGGAAGGTGAGGGTCACGAGGTCTCCGGAAGCAGAGGAGGAACAGCGGAACAGGGGTGTCAGAGAAGGCCGTGCCGGGGCGGCCGGGTGCCGTTGAGGGCGTACCGGCCGAGGTGCTGCACCTTCCAGCGCGCCGGGTCGTGCAGCGTGTGGGTCCGCGCGTCGCGCCAGTGCCGGTGCAGGTTGAGCCCGTCCAGGGCGGCCCGGGTGCCGGCCACCTCGAAGAGCGCGCTGCCGGTCTCCACCGCCGTCTCCCCCGCGTACGCCTTCGCCGCGGCGACCGCGACCGACGCCTCGGCGGCGGTGTCGTCGGTGAGGCGGGCGGTGGCGGTGTCCACGGCGCGGGCGGCGGTCTCCAGGAGGGCGTGCGCGGCCCGGACCCGCAGTTCCAGTTCGCCGAAGCGCTGGACGAGCAGCGGGTCCTCGGCGGCCGTGTCGAAGCCGCTCTCGAACCACGGCCGGCTCTGCGTGCGGACGAACTCCGCCGCCTCGGTCAGCGCTCCGCGGGCGATGCCGGTGTCGATGGCAGCGTGCAGCAACTGGGCGACCGCGCCGTGCAGTTGCGGACCCTCGAAGGTGAGGTGGTGCGGCACGACACGGTCGGCCGGTACGGCGACGTCCGCCAGCCGGACCGTGCCGCTGGCGGTGGTGCGCTGCCCCATGCCGTCCCAGTCGTCGACGACGGTGACGCCAGGCGCGTCGCGCGGTACGTACGCGACGTGCAGTTTGTCCCCGGCGCCGCGGGCCAGTACCGGAATCCAGTCGGCGAACAGGGCGCCCGTGGAGTAGTGCTTGGCCCCGGTCAGTACGTAACCGTCCCCGGTGGGTTCCAGGCGGGTGCGGATGTCCTGGACGTGCCGGGTGCCCGCTTCGGACTGCGCGTTGCCGAAGCGGCGTCCGGCCAGCACCTCACGGAAGAAGAACTCCCGCTGCCGGGAACTCCCCTGCGCACGCAGCACGTTGATGTACACGAAGTGGCTCTGCGGGATCTGTGCGAGGCTCGGGTCGGCTGTGGCGAGCAGCCGGACGACCTCGGCCAGGGTCGCGGCCGACACCTCGGCGCCGCCGTGGGCGCGCGGCACGGTGATGCCGAGGAGGCCGCTGGCCGACAGCCGGTCGAGTTCGCCGCGCGGCAGCCGTCGCCGGGCGTCGCGTTCCGCCGCGCCGGGGCGGAACGCGACGGCGAGTCCGGCCGCGACGGAGAGCGCTTCGGCGTCGTCGGCGATGACGTGCGCCGCGCCGGACGGGGGCGTGGCGGGTGCGGTGGAGTGAGTGGACGCGATGGAGTCGGTGGGGGCGGTGGGGCCAGTGGATTCGGTGGGTGCGGTGGTGGCCATGTGTGTCCTCCCGGGGCCGGTTCAGCTCGCGGCGGCGAGCAGCGGTGCGCGGCCGAGGGCGCCGGAGAACTGGTCGAGGACCTGGTGGAGGGCTTCGGCTGTGCCGTTCTCGATACCGAGCGTGCCGTCCTCCCGTACGTCGAGGTGGCGGTCCAGGACGAACCAGCCCTGGACGATGTGCGCGGCGCCCATCGAGGAGAGCACCGGCCGCAGCGCGTAGTCGATGGCCAGGACATGGGCGGTGCTGCCGCCGGTGGCCAGCGGCAGCACGGTCTTGCCCGCCAACGCGTACTGGGGCAGCAGGTCGAGCAGCGACTTGAGGAGCCCGGAGTAGGCGGCCTTGTAGACGGGCGTGCCGATGACCACCCCGTCGGCCTGCGCGAACAGCCGGGTGGCGGTGACGATGTCCGGGTGCTGGAAGTCGGCGCCGAGCAGCGCTTCGGCGGACAGCGTACGGACGTCGAGCTCGACGACGCGGTGGCCTTCGGCGGTGAGCCTGGTGTCCAGGTGACGCAGCAGGCGGGCGGTACGGGAGGTGGCGGAGGGGCTTCCGGAGACGGACAGGACGGTGGGCATGGCGGTCACCTCGGGCGGAACGGTCAGCGGAGCAGGGGGGTCGGTCAGGAGGAGCGGGTGAGGCCGGTCAGGAGTACCAGGTGGGCGTGGGCAGTTCGCCGGTGAGGACGTAGCGGCCGACCTCGCGGCGCTTGTAGGCCACGGGGTCGTGCAGGGTGTGCGTCCGCACGTTGCGCCAGAAGCGGTCCAGCCCTTCGGCGGTGGCGGTGGACCGGGCCCCGGTGGCCTCGAAGATGCGGTTGGTGACCTCCAGGGCCACGTCGGTGGCGTGCGCCTTGGCCGCGGCGACCCGCACCTCGAACTCGCCGCGGTCCCGCTCGGTGACCGCGTCGGGGTCGTCGTGCAGTCGCTGTCCCTCCTCGGCCACCCGGTCGGCGAACGCCTGGGCCGCCCAGAGGCGGGTGGTCAGGCCGCCGTACACGTCGATGATGTACGGCTCGTCGACGGCCCGGTCGTAGCCGCCGTGCAGCCAGGGCCGGGTGGTGTCGCGGGTGTAGCCCACGGCGGTCTCCAGGGCGCCCGCGGCGATGCCCAGGTAGAGGTTGACGAACACCAGTTGAATGGTGGGGACGTTGAGGGTGTTGTAGACGCGCGGCCGGAAGGTCTTGTCGACATAGCCCGCCGCGCTCTCCCAGCCGACCCGGACGTTGTCGAGGGTGACCCCGCCGCTCTCGGTGAGCCGCTGGCCGATGTTGTCCCAGTCGTCGTGGAAGGTCAGGCCCTCGCTGTCCGAGGGCACGATGGCGAAGACATGATCGTCGGTGCCCTCCAGGACGCCTTCGAGCACGGTGACGTCGGAGACCTTGCTTCCGGTGGAGAAGGACTTGCGGCCGCTGAAGGCCAGCGTGTCGCCCTCGTCCCGGACGACCACGTCGGCGTCGCGCGGGTTGACCGCGCCGCCGAAGAACCACCGGCCGCGGGCCGCCTCCGCCTCGACGTGCTCCCACTGCTCGCGGGTGCCGACCAGCCGCGCCGCCCAGTTCCACAGATAGTGGTAGCCGAGCAGTTGGGCGATCGAGCCGTCCGCCTTGGCGACCTCGCGTACGACCTGGTAGGCAGCGGTCCAGTCCTGTCCGCCGCCGCCGTGTGCGACCGGGCCGAGCAGGGTGACCAGCCCCGCGTCCTTCAGGAGCCGCACCTCGGCGTAGGGGGTGACGCCCGCGCGGTCGCGGGCGGCGGCGTCGGTGGCGAGGATCGCGGCGACCTCGGCGGCGCGGTCGGTCCATTCGCGGGCTTCGGCGGGGGCGGGCCGCGACTGCCAGGCGGTGGGGGTTACGGCGCTCATGGGTCTCTCCTTGATGCGTCGATGGCGGGGTGATGTGTACGGGCCGGTCAGGTGAGGGCAGCCGCGGAGTGCCGTGGCGTGTCGGGAAGTTGGGCCTCCCGTTCGCGTACGAGCGGCAGTACGCGCTCGCCGAAGTACTCGACCTCCTCCTGGTAGTGCAGGAAGCCGAGGAGGAAGAGGTCCACGCCGAGCCGCTTGTACGCGACGATGCGCTCGGCGATCTGTTCCGGGGTGCCGATCAGCCCCGTACGGAACCCGTCGTTGTACTGGACGAGGTCCTCGAACGACGAGTCCTGCCACATGCCCTTGCCGTCCGCCGTGGACCGGCCCGCCTGGGTGACGGCGGACGCGAAGCCGTGCACGGCCTCGGTGTCCGCGTGGGCGACGATCTCCCGCAGCACCTCGCGGGCCTCCGCCTCGGTGTCACGGGCGATCAGGAAGCCGTTCAGCCCGAAGCGGGGCGCGGGCCGCCCGGCGGCGGCCGCCGCGGCGCGGACGTCGGTGAGCTGTTCGGTGACGCCGGCGAAGTCCTTGCCGTTGCTGAAGTACCAGTCCGAGACGCGTCCGGCCATGGCGCGGGCCGCGGTGGAGTTGCCGCCCTGGAAGATCTCCGGGTGCGGGCGCTGCGGGGTGTTCAGCGGCTTGGGCTTGAGCGAGAAGTCGCGGATGCGGTAGAAGTCGCCGGCCAGCCGGGCGCGGTCCTCGGTCCAGATGCTGCGCAGCGCGGTGATGAACTCCTCGGCCCGGCGGTAGCGTTCGTCGTGCTCCAGCCAGGGCTCGCCGAGCGCGGTGAACTCGCCCTTGAACCAGCCGCTGACGACGTTGACCGCGAACCGGCCGCCGGAGAGCTGGTCCGCCGTGGCGCCCAGCTTGGCCAGCACGCCGGGGTGCCAGAGGCCGGGGTGGACGGCGGCGATGACCTTCAGGCGCTCGGTGGCGAGCAGCAGGGCGAGGCTGAAGGCGGTGGACTCGTGCTGGTACTCGGCGCCGTAACTGGCCATGTAGCGGACCTGGGTCAGGGCGTAGTCGAAGCCGTTCCGCTCGGCGAGGACGGCGAGTTCGCGGTTGTAGTCGTAGCCCCAGTCGGTGCGCTGTTCGACGGTGCTGGTGACCAGGCCGCCGCTGACGTTGGGCACCCAGTAGGCGAAGCGGAGCGGCTCGGAGGAGGGTGGTGCGGACATGGGGGGACTCCCGGCAGGTCTGGAAGAGCGTGCGGGGCGGCGCGCGGACACGGGTGCGCGGTCGGCCCTGGAGAACAGAAGGGGGAATTCGGCAATGCGCGATGCGGCGGCGACCCGCGATCATTTCCACTGCCCCACCGGCCCCGGAATCCCGGAAATCGGGTAGCGGGTCACACAACCGGTCACCCGGAGAGGCACCAGAAGGGGAAATGCAGCGCGAAGTGCGCGGAATTCCGAATACGGATCACCTAACGGATCAACCGGCCCGCCCGGCATCTGCCGGGAAACCGGCCCGCCGGCGCGTCGCTACCGGCCGGAGCGCCGACACAGGGCGCTGGAGACGCGTACGAGGTCCACATGACGCCGTTGAGTGAGCTGTCCCGGCTTTTTCATCAACACGTCACCTCCCCGCAACAATTCGGCGGTACGGCCGCGGCCGGCCGTTCGTTCCCGCCCTGTCCCGGAGTTTACCCAGGCGGCCGCCGCAGGTCGACAAGGCATCCGCGAGGTGGTGATAGGGTCCCCCTTCCACCACCCCGTCACCCGGTGAATTCGCCGGTTCCCCTTATCGGTTGGAGGCGGCTCACGTGCGGATGGAACAGTTGGAATACCTGGCGGCGGTCACCCGGCTGGGCTCGCTGCGCCGCGCGGCGGAGGAACTGCACCTGTCGCAGCCCGCGCTGAGCGAGACGGTCCGCAACCTGGAACGGGAGCTGGGGGTGGAGCTGCTGGAGCGCAAGCGGTCCGGGGCGAAGATCAGTGACGAGGGACGGGAGTTGCTGCCGCACATCACCGGGGTGCTGGACGCGGTCGACCGGCTGCGGCGGGCGGCCGACGACCAGCACCAGGTCAGCCGGATGGTGCGGCTGGGCACGGTCAACGCGGCCACCGTGCCGCTGCTCGTGCCGGCCGTCCGCGAGTTCCGCGCCGCCCACCCGCTGACGCAGGTGGAGGTGGTCGCGGCGCAGCAGGACGGCATCCAGCAGGGCCTCACGGAGGGCGGGTTCGACCTCGGCCTGGTCAACTACCTGCGGGGCGACGACCTGCCGCCCGACCTGCACACCACCGAGCTGCTGCGCGGCCGTCCGGTCGTCTGCGTGCGCCCGGACAGCCCGCTGGCCGCGCTGGAGGCGGTCACCGTCGCCGATCTGCTGGCCGAGCCACTGATCGTGATGCGGTCCGGGTACGTCATGCACCGTTACGTCCACCGGCTGCTCAGGGGCCGTACGCCGTCCTTCTCGTACTCGACCGACGGCGCGGAGATGGGCAAGCTGATGGTGGCCGAGGGGCTCGGCGCCACCGTGCTGCCCGACTACAGCGTGCTCGGCGACCCGCTGGAGCGCAGCGGCGCGATCACCTGCCGTCCGCTGGCGGACGACGCCACCGAGGTCCGCATGGTGATCCAGCGCCGCCGGGCGGGCTCGGTGCCCCGGGCGGCGCGGGACCTGCACGCCATCTTCGTCCGGCGGGCCGGGGAGCGGTCGGCGGGCGGGCCGGCGGCCGGGCCTGCGGGCGGTCACGGCCCGGCCTGACCGGCGCCGGAACGGAATGAGGCAGGATCGGAGGGTGGGGCGTGCGGCGGACGGCGACCGTGCGCCCGCGCGCGGCACGCCGTTTCCGTTTCCGGTCGGGAGGTCATCGTGGCGGTGGAGGTCACCTGGTGGGGACACGCCACCGTCACGGTCGCCGATTCGGGTGTACGGGTACTGACCGACCCGCTGTTCACGCGACGGCTGGCGCATCTGCGGCGCCGCCGGGGCGAGCTGCCGCCGCCGGCCGCGGCCCGCGCCGACGCCGTCCTCGTCTCCCACCTGCACGCCGACCACCTCCACCCCGCCTCCCTCGCCCGCCTCGCGCCGGGCACCCGGGTGGTGGTGCCGCGCGGCGCCGTCGCCGCCGTACCGGGGCTGCGGCGGGTGGCGGCGGCGCGGGGGCTGCCGGTCACCGAGCTGCGGCCCGGCGAGACGGTCACGGTCCGCGCCGCCCACCCGAACGGGGACGGGCCGGGGTCCGGTGAGGTGACCGTCCGCGCGGTGCACGCGGCGCACGACGGGCGGCGGCTGCCGTACGGCCCGCACCGGGTGCCGGCGCTCGGCTACGTGGTGCACGGCGCGGCGGCGACGTACTTCGCGGGCGACACCGGGCTCTTCGACACCATGGCCGAGGAGGTCGGTGCCGTCGACGTGGCGCTGCTGCCGGTGGGCGGCTGGGGACCGTTCCTCGGGCACGGCCATCTGGATGCGCGGCGGGCGGCCGAGGCGGCGGCCCGGCTGGCGCCGGTCAGCGCGGTGCCGGTGCACTACGGCACGTACTGGCCGATCGGCCTGGACGCGGTGCGCCCGCACGAGTTCCACTCCCCCGGTGACGAGTTCGCCCGGCAGGCCGGGCTGCTGGCGCCCCGGGTGGCGGTGCACCGGCTCGCGCACGGCGAGTCCGTACGGCTGGCGGCGGTGCGGTGATCGGCGGGCTGGCGGGCAGCGTACCGCCGGAGTCGACCCAGCAGGTGGTGGGCTATCCGTCGCTGTTCCTGCTGGTGGTGCTGGGGTCGCTGGTGCCGGTGGTGCCGACCGGCGCGGTGGTCAGCTCCGCCGCCGTGGTCGCCTTCCACCAGCGGTCGCCGTGGGCCCTGCTGATCGTCTTCGGGCTGTCCGCGCTCGCCGCCTTCCTCGGCGACCTGGGGCTGTACTGGCTCGGGCAGCGCGGCGTACGGTCCCGCAACGGCTCGCGCTGGCTGGAGCGGCTGCGCGACCGCGCGGCACCGGAACGGCTGGCGCAGGCACAGACCAAGCTGCGCGAGCACGGGGTCCTGGTGCTCGTCCTGTCCCGGCTGGTGCCCGCCGGGCGGATCCCGGTGATGCTGGCGTGCCTGCTGTCCCGGACGCCGCTGCGCCGCTTCGCCCGCGGCGACCTGCCGGCCTGCCTGGCCTGGGCGGCGACGTACCAGCTCATCGGCCTGCTGGGCGGCTCCCTGTTCGGCGAGCCGTGGCAGGGCGTGGCGGCGGCGGTCGGTCTGACGCTGGTGATCAGCGGGGCGCCCGCGGTGTGGCGGCGGCTGCGACACGGGAAGGGCGGCTGAGCGGGCGCACGCGCCACCGGCCTGGCCCGGACCACCCGACTACCCGGCCGCCTGCCCCTCCCCCTCTCCCTCCCCGGCCCCGGCCTCCAGAACCCGCGACCCGCCCACCGCCAGATCCCACAGATCCGCACGCGCACGCCCCGCGGCCTCCCAGGCAGCCCGTACACGGTGCAGCGGCTCCAAGGGCGCCTCGGCGGACAGCAGGAACGTCGACCAGTGCATCGGGGCCATCGCGCGGGCGCCCACGTCCTGGCAGGCGCGGACCGCCTCCTCGGGGTCGGTGTGCACCGGGCGCAGCATCCAGCGCGGGTCGTACGCGCCGATCGGCAGCAGCGCCAGGTCGATGCCCGGGTACCGGCCGCCGATCTCCTCGAACCAGTGGCCGTACCCGGTGTCCCCGGCGAAGTACACCCGCCGCCCGTCCGGCGCGGTCAGCACCCAGCCGCCCCACAGCGAGCGGCAGGTGTCGGTCAGGGTGCGCTTGCTCCAGTGGTGGGCTGGGACGAAGTCGAAGCGGACCGGGCCGGCGGGGCCCGGCAGTTCGACCGCCTCCCACCAGTCCATGTCGGTGACGTGGGTGAAGCGGCGCCGGCGGGCCCAGCGGGCGAGTCCGGCGGGTACCAGGAGCGGGGTGTGCGGCGGCAGCCGTTTGAGGGTGGGGGCGTCGAGGTGGTCGTAGTGGTTGTGGCTGATGACGACGGCGTCGATGGGCGGCAAATCCTGCCAGCGGACGCCGACGGGGGTGACGCGGGGCGGGGTGCCGAGGATCTTGCGGGACCACACGGGGTCGGTCAGCACCGTCAGGCCGCCGATGCGCAGCACCCAACTGGCGTGGCCCGCCCAGGTGACGGCGATGTCCAGGGGACCGGGCTCCGGCAGCGGGCCGGGCTCGAAGGGCAGCTCGGGGATGTCCAGGAGGGCCTGCGCGGACGGCCGCAGCTTGCCCTCGCGGGCGATGCGGGCCAGGGCGCGGACGCCGGGCAGCGGGGCGGTGAGCCGGTCGGTGAAGTCGCGGGGCCAGGTGCGGACCTCGCCCGTCGGGCGGACCGGTGCGGGCGCGGCGCCGGCCGGGTGCGGGCCGGCGGGCGGCGGGAGAGGCTCGGTGAGGGAACGTTCGGTCTGTTCGGTCATCGAGGGGCTCCATTCGGAGGGCATGACCGGCCGGGCTGCCGGTCGGGACGGCCACCGGGGTACGGGCGGAGGCCGGGGACGAAGGCCGGAGGGGAGGAGTGCCGAAGGGGCGAGGGCCGGAGAGGGCGCGCGGGCGGCGGCATGACCGGGCTACGAGGAGCCGGTGTCCACGAGCGCGGCAAGGGTGGCGGACAGCGCGCTCAGCGCCTCGGTCACATGGGGAAGGCTCAGGGGGTCGGGGGCTTCGAGGGCCCGTCGCCGGTGACCGGCGTCAGGACCCAGCAGCGCTTCGGTGCTCAGCCGTACGCGCAGCGCGCGCGGGTCGTCGCCGAAGCGGTGCCCGCCGCGCGCCGCCCAGCGCGTGAGCACGCCTTCCAGTTGGGCCGGTCCGGTGATGCCCCGGATGGCCAGTCGCGGGCGCAGCGGGTCGAAATCGGCGTACAGGTGACTGCCCGCGTGCGGCGGACGGCAGACGGCGCCCGCTTCCGTGAGGGTGCGGTGCAGCGCTCCGGCGAGCGTGCCGTGCACCCGGGCAGCGGCGGCGGTGCGGGCCCGTACGGGCTCCGGTTCGGTGAGCGCGTGGGTGACGGCGGCGGCGACCGGCCCGGCCATCGGGGTGCGCAGCGTTTCCAGCCGTTCCAGGGTCGCGGCGCGCAGTTCGGCGCCGCGTCCGGTGTCCGGGAAGCGGGCCAGTGCGGCGGGCCAGGAGGCCGGTACCAGGGTGGCGCGCAGGTCGGCCAGGACGACGACGTCCTCCGGCAGCATCTCCGCCGGGCTCAGCAGGACCGTGTCGTGGGGGTCGTGCAGCAGGTCGCGGCCGGTCTCGTCGCTGACGACCCACAGTCCGTCCGCCGCTGCCGCCTCGCACACCTCGTGCACCAGCTCGGGCGGCGGGCAGGTGCCGCTGGGGTCGTCGGCCGCGGAGACGAGCAGGACCCGTGGCCCCGCACCGGTCAGCCGGGCCCGGCGGACGGCTTCCAGCAGCGCGAACGCGTCCGGTACGCCACCGGATTCGGCCGGTACGGGCACGCGGTGCACCGCCCGGCCGAGCAGCCCGGCGGGCGGCGCGTACCACTGGGCGCAGGGCCGCGGCAGCAGTACGTCGCCGCCCGCGGCCGCGAGCAGCGCGAGGAGCAGGGCGGGCGCGCCCGGTGCGGCGAGCACCCGTTCCGGCGCGGTCTCCAGGCCGCGGCGCGCCCAGTAGTCGCAGGCGGCGGCGCGCAGGGGCCGGGAGCCGCCGGGCGGCTCGGGTTCCGTGCGGTCCGCGGCGGCGGCGAGGTGCGCGGCGAGTTCCGGGAGGACCGGCAGCCCCGCCGGCGGATCCGGCTCCGGGGCCGGCTCCGGATCCAGGGCCGTCCGCTGCATCCGTACCTCCACACTCCACGGCAGGTCGATCGTGGGCCCATCACATGAGTGCGGGCCCCGACCACCTTTGCAGATCGCGGGGGCCGGGAGGCGGGGCGACACGTCACCGGTCGGGCGAGTGCGGGCGTCCGGGCGCGTGGCACCGGTCCGCCCGGGATGTCCGGGCGCGGCGGGTGCCGGGCGCGCGGCACCGGTTCCGTCCGGGGTGTCGGGGCGCGGGCCCTGGCAGGGATCGGTGCCGACCGCCGCTACGGCGTGCGGCCGGCGTCCGGCGCGTCGGTGCCGGCGGCGTCCGCGCGCTTGCCCCGGGCGGCCGCGCGGTGCGGGCGCCGGCCCTTCTCGCCGAGGCACCGCAGTTCGGCCTCCAGCCCGTGCCCCCGGGTACGGACCAGGGCGCCGGCGAGGTCGGACAGTTTGCGGTTGGTGCGCTGGGACAGCCGGCGCAGCGTGTCGAAGGCCGTGTCCGCGTCGCACCCCAGCACGTACATGAGGATGCCGCATGCCTGGTCGACCACCGGCCGGGTGCGCAGGGCGGTGTCGAGCTGGTCCACCTCGACCAGCACCTCACGGTAGCGGCGTTCGCGCGCCAGTCCGGTCGCGGCCAGCTCACCCAGCACGTCCGTCGCCGTACAGCCCTTCTCGACCTTCAGGCCCGGCCGGAAGCCGTAGACGGTGAGGGTGAGGGCGATGCCGTCCCGGCGGTACGGGAGGGTGGCGCTGGAGCGTACTCCGGCCTCCAGCGCCTTGGCGCGGTACTCGGGCCAGCGGCTCTCGTGCAGCAGGTCGTCGGTGCCGGTGGCCCGGCCGGTGTCCAGCGCCGCGGGGATGGGCCCCTCACCGGACTCCCACTGCACGCTGACCAGCGCGGACAGGTCGGGGTGGGTGACCGCGGCCGGGCCTGCGGCGGAGCCGTCGGCGGCGCTGACCGTCGCGGCGGCGCCGCAACTGTCCGGGGTGCACCAGGCGGCCTGTTCGGCGAGGTGGGCGAGGCTGCGGGCGGAGGACCCCTCGGCGAGGTCGGGTGTCCCGGTCTCGAAGCGGGTACGGGTCGGCGTTGTCGCGTCCACTGTGTGGTCAGTCCCTTCGGGTCCGTAGACGGGACGTCATGGACCCCGTAACGGTTCGGCTGCCCGGTGCGGGCGGGCAAAAACGCCTGTTTCCCGTCGAGTTCGGGTGCCCGGGCCCGGCCGCCGGTCGGCTTGCCGCCGGCGGGGTACGGTCCGGTGGCGCACCGGTTAGGTTGAGGGCATGGCCGAGGTCGAGCGCGTCGCTGCGGAACTCGCGGACTTCCGCAGACGGGTCGAAGAGCTGCGCGCGGCACGCGCCCTGCCCTCCACCGAGCGGCTGTCCGTCCTGGACGCCGCTCTCTTCGAACTCCAGCACGTCGTCGACGTGATGCTGCCCCGTCTCGAACGGAGCCTGCCGGCGGAACGGGACAACGGCGCCCGGCGGGCCGCCGAGGAACAGCAGTTGCTGCGCGCGCTGTTCCAGCGGATGCCGTTCGCGGTGGTGCTGCTGGACCCGGACGCGGTGATCCGGCGACTGAACTTCGCCGGTACCCGGCTGTTCGGCATGCGCGCCGGCTATGCCGCGGGCCGCCCGCTGACCGCCTCGCTCGTCCCCGAGGAACGGGCCGCCTTCCGCTCCCAGGTGGCCGCGGTCGCCCGCAACGAGGGCGACCGCAGTCTGGTCGTACGGCTGCTGCCGCCGCCGGACGGGGTCCGGCGCGCGGACGAGTCGCTGCGGGCCACCATGACGGCGCTGCGGCCCCAGGGGGAGCCGGGCACCTCCGTCCTCACCGTCTTCCTCACCGGCCCGGAGGCACCGGCGGCGAACCGGCCCGGCGGCGCGGGGCACACGGAGGACGAGGACCCGGACCACACGGCGGGAGCGGACCGTACGGGTGACACGGACCGTCCGGCGCAATCGGCTCGTACGGGTGAATCGGACCGTACGGACACGCCGCGGCCCGGCCTCTCCGAGGTGACCCGCAACACCGAACTGATGGACCTCCTCGACGACATGACCATGGCGCTCCTGGAGTCGCCGCGGGAGCCCACCGCCGTGCTCGACCGGGCCTGCCGGGTGCTGCGCGGGCGCTTCGCCGACTGGGTGACGGCCGATCTGGTGACCCGGGGCGGAGGGCCGTTGGTGCGGGTGGCGGTGCACGGGCCGGAGAGATCCGGGCCGTACGCCGGGGACGAGGCGTACGGCCCGGCGGCGGACCCGGGCGGCTCCGGCGGCCCGCACTCCCAGGACACCCTCACGGCCGTCCTGGCCGCACAACTGCCCGGGGACTGCCCGGTCGTGGTCGAGGCGGCCCGCGCGGGCAACGCCACCCTCCAGGTCCGCCCGGAGGATCTCGGTGCGTTCGGTCACGACGCCGCGGGGGCGCCGATCCTGGCCCGCGCCGAGGTGACCTCGCTGCTGTGCGTGCCGCTGCAGGCGAGGACGGGGCCGGTGCGCGGTGTCCTGTCGCTGCTGCGCACGGGCGGGCGGCGGGCGTTCAGCCTGGCGGAGGCGGGCGCCGTCGACCGGCTGGCCCGCCACCTGGGGCGCGCGCTGCACCCCTGAGCCCCAAAGCCCTCTGCGGGCCCCCGAGTCCTTGCCTCAGGCCGCTTCCCGTTCGCCCACCTGGTCGCACAGCCGGGTGCAGGTGCGGTTGATGAGCCGCGAGACGTGCATCTGCGAGATGCCGAGCCGGTCGGCGATGCGGCTCTGCGTCATGTCGCAGAAGAACCGCAGGTAGAGGATCTGCCGTTCGCGCTCGGGGAGCATCTGCAGCTTGGGCCTGACCGCCTCGCGGTCCACGACGAGGTCGAAGCCGGGCTCCGGGCCACCGAGGGTGTCCACGATGGCGTACCCGTCGTCCGCGCCGGGCAGTTCGGCGTCCAGGGAGAGCGTCGAGTAGCTCTCCAGCGCCTCCATGCCGAGCAGCACCTCCTCCAGCGTCATGCCGGTGTGGCGGGCGATGTCCCGGGCGGCGGGGCGGTGGTCGTCGGGCGCGTGGGTGAGCTCCAGCGTGGCCGCGCGGACGCGGTTGCGCAGTTCCTGGACGCGCCGGGGCACGTGCAGGCCCCACATGTGGTCGCGGAAGTGCCGCTTGACCTCGCCGACGATGGTCGGCACGGCGAAGCTCTCGAAGGCGCAGCCGCGGTCCGGGTCGTACCGGTCCACGGCCTTGACCAGGCCGAGCGAGGCGACCTGGGTCAGGTCCTCGG
This sequence comes from Streptomyces chrestomyceticus JCM 4735, assembly GCF_003865135.1. Classification (NCBI taxonomy): domain Bacteria; kingdom Bacillati; phylum Actinomycetota; class Actinomycetes; order Kitasatosporales; family Streptomycetaceae; genus Streptomyces; species Streptomyces chrestomyceticus. Next base: position 1,743,185 of record NZ_BHZC01000001.1, read on the forward strand.
TGGTCTCCCCGCGGTTGCGGAACTGCCGCGCGAGACGTTCGGCCATCGGCAGCCAGGCACAGACGATGCTCTGGCGCAGCGCGTCCCGTTCCGGCCCGTCGGGCAGCGCCGTCAGCTTGCGGAAGTCGGCGCCGGTGTCCGGCGCGTCGTCGTGCGGATGCTTCTTCTGGGTGCGGCGCGGACCCAGCGGGCGGTCGGCGGGCCGGCCGCGCGGGGTGCTCGCGCGATGAGGTGTGCGTACAGAGGGCATGGTCCTGGCTCCCTGATCGGTGGACTGGGGTCCTCCGCGGGAGCGCAGCCGGAGTGCACGCTCGGAGAGCAGGTTCGCTCCCACGGGCGTGCCTCCGGTCCGAAGCACACGGATCGCGTGCCCGGAGCCGGTGCGGGTAAACGCCTCGCGGTGCGAATGGGCCGCGGCGCACACCGGTACGGGAGGTTTCCGGCCCGCTGGTCAGGTAACCCGTGCGGGACGGCCTGCTGACCCCCGGTCACCGGGCGGGCGGCCGGGCCGGCCGACGGTGTACGCGTACCGGCGGAACCCCTGCGAGCGGCCGGAGCGGCAGGCACCAGGACCGGCCCCGGGTCCGCACCGAGACCGGAGAGGAGCCCTCCGTCACCATGAAAGTCGAGCGGCTGGACGTCACCGCCTACACCGTCCCCACCGACGCGCCGGAAGCCGACGGCACTCTTGCCTGGGACACCACCACCGTCATCGTCGTCGAGGCCCGCTCCGGGACGACCACCGGCCTGGGCTGGACCTACGCCGCGGCCGACGCCGGCTCGGTCGTCCGCGACCTGCTCACCCGGCCGGTCCTCGGCCGCTGTGTACTGGACGTCCAGGGCGCCTACGAGGCCATGAGCCGGGCGGTGCGCAACGCCGGCCGCCCCGGGCTGGTCGCCTGCGCGCTGTCCGCGGTGGACATCGCCCTGTGGGACCTCAAGGCACGGCTGCTGGAACTGCCGCTGCTGCATCTGATCGGCGCCGTGCGCAGCGCGGTGCCGGTCTACGGGTCGGGCGGGTTCACCACGTACCACGACACGCATCTGGCGACACAGTTGAACGGGTGGGTGCACGGGCAGGGCATCGAACGGGTCAAGATCAAGATCGGCGAGGAGTGGGGCCGGGCCGTCGAGCGCGACCTGTCCCGCGTCCGCAACGCCCGCACGGCCATCGGCCCGCGCGCCGAGCTGTACGTGGACGCCAACGGCGCGTACACCCGCAAACAGGCCGTACGGATCGGCCGGGCCCTCGCCGACCAGGGCGTCGGCTGGTTCGAGGAACCGGTCTCCTCCGACGACCTGGAGGGCCTGCGGGTCGTCCGCGACCTGGTGGTGTGCGACGTGACAGCCGGCGAGTACGGCTACGACCTGCCGTACTTCGCGCGCATGGCCCCGGTCGTGGACTGCCTCCAGATCGACGCCACCCGCTGCGGCGGCCTCACCGTCTGGCTGCGCGCCGCGGCCCTCGCCGAAGCCCACGGCCTGGAGGTCTCCGCCCACTGCGCACCCCACGTCCACGCCCACCCGGCCGCCTGCGTACCGAACCTGCGGCACATCGAGTGGTTCCACGACCACGTACGCATCGAGTCGATGTTCTTCGACGGCGGCCTCGACCCGTCCGGCGGCACGATCCACCCCGGCACGAAACAACTCCCGGGCCATGGCCTGCGGTTCCGCCATGAGGAGGCTACGCCGTACCGGGTGTTGTGAGGGGGTGGGCGGGCCGGCTTGCGGCCGTCAACTTCCCCCGTCGGGCGTGGTGATGGCGCGGGCTCGACGATCGGGACCGACCGGGCGCGCGGCTGTTCCTCGCCCGCCGCGGGCGGGCGGCGGACGTAGCCCATAGCCTCGCACCACCAGTCGGCGAGCGCGTGGTGGTCGCGGGCGTCCAGGGCCGGGTCCTCGAAGCGGGCGGGCGCGCCCAAGGGTCGCGCGCAGATCGCTGTTTTGCCGGTCCTCGCACACGACACGGATTCCCGTACAGGATTCCTCAACGGAGCCTTGTTCGGAACTTGTGCAGCTTCAGCTCGCACCATTCGGCGGTTCGGACTCCGGCGAACGCCGCGATTCTAGTTCATCAGCGAATTGACGGAGGAGGCGCGTCGTGGCATTGGCCTGTCTCTCGTGCGCCTTCCGTGCCTTCTTAGCCTCTTCGGCAAGGACGTGCGTACTCCACTCCAGAGATTCCCTGTTCAGCAACGAGTGTCGAAGCACGTCAAGGTCAATGGTGTACGTCAGCGGCTCCACCGCACCGAACGGACCTTTCGCCTGGACCACTACCGTGTAGCGGCGCGGTAGGTCCGATGCGAACAACCGATGCCCGACGTCCAGCATAAAAATCAACTGACGCTTCGGCGGCAATACTGGAATCTCGCGCGTCACCGCTGCATTCAATTTTTGGTCAGACTCTCCCCCCAGCGTTGACCGAAGGGGCGGATCAACGGACACCTTCACATCGCGCGCCATCGTCGGTCCGGTGTTCTCGATTGAGAAAACGACAAGCTGAGAACCCGGCACTCTCTCACGAATGTCAGCGACAACGTACGGTTGAACCTGCTCCTGCTGCGCCTTCTCGGTCAGCTCGTTGGCTTTCTTCGCAGCTTCCGCCTGTTCCCTTGCAGACACTGCCTGCTCTCTCGCTGACTCCGCCTGTTCCTTAGCTGATTTCGTCTGCTCCTTCGCCGTTTTGATTTGCTGATGGGTGTAGATGAAGGTCACCGCGCCAACTACCACGGAAATAATGATCGCAACGAACGCAAGGTTCGTTTCATTCATCGACACACCTCCTTCATGCGTGCCTGGTCAGCCGAGATACGGAGTCGCACGCTGTTCGAGGAAGTGCGTCAGCCGGAGCCGCTGAGTGTGATGCATGGACAGCGCATCGATATCTTCCGGCGCGACGAACCGCAGTTCCTCGGACTCGTCCGACAGGGCAAGCTCTCCGCCGACGACTCGCGCCGTGAAGCACACGTTGAACTGCCGCCGCACTTCACCATCGCTGTAGGCAATGATGTGCCGGGGGTCCGTGTACGTGCCGACGAGCCCCGTGATCTCCACATCGAGGCCGGTCTCCTCCTTCGTCTCCCGCACGGCCGCACCGGGCAGCGAGTCGGTCATCTCCATCCCGCCTCCCGGCAGCGCCCACAGCCCGTTGTCCGTCCGCCGCTGCAAGAGAATGCGCCCCTCGGCGTCCGTGACGACGGCCGAGGCCGCCACGACGAGACTGTTGGGCTCCGGTGCATCCGGGTCGTCGTAAAACTCTGTGCGGGTCACTGAGCGCCTTCCTGTACCCCAGTGGTACCGCGGGGGCTGCGCTGGGTGGCGCGAGGTGTGGTGTCCCGACTGCTGTGGGTTTTCCGGCTGCCTCGCGTGCCACCACACGTTCAAGCCTCCGTGCCCCGTGCGGGCGGGAAGCAGGCCGTACAGAACAGAGCCCAGCAGCACAGAACACGCAGGAGGCCCGGGTGCGGAACCCCACATTCCGCGCCCGGGCGCTCCTCCCCACTGCCCCGTCGCCCTGGCTTCCGGGGCCTTCTCCGTGGCCGCTCGGCCGGTCACCGGGTACCTGGCCGGCGGCCGGTCAAACGTCCCGGTGTCGCCGGGCGGTCAGCCGGTGCGGGCGCGGGCTCCGGAGCGGGTGCGGCCGGAGGTGACCCAGCGGCGCGGGTGGCGGCGCAGGTACTCGCCCTCCAGTTCCGCCATGCGCGCGTTATGGGTGGCCAGGGCGTCAGGAGAGCCGTGCAGGAGGGTGTCGTGGCGGGTGCGGTGGATGGTTTCCAGCTCGCGCAGGAGTTGCTGTTCGTCGAGCCGGGCGGGCGGGACTCCCAGGGTCGCGGTGCCCGGTGCGGCCGCCGTCGTCTCCGGGGGCCGCGGGGAGTCCGTGGGCATGTCGTGGGACGGCATCGGGGTTTCTCCCTCCGTGTCGGGTGCGTCCCTTCGGGTACCCGCTCGCACAACCACCCGGACACGTCCGGCGGCAGGCTCGGAGCGAGCCCCGGAGGCAGGCATGGAACTCGGATTCCTCACCCCACTCACTACCAGGCCGGGCCCCGGCCCCGCGGGCCGTTCCGGTACCTCGGACCACCCGGTCCGCCCGGTCGCCTCCTTCGATCGTACGAGGACCGCTGCGGCTCGGCGCGGCGACCGGCACCGCCACGGGCCGTACGGCGCCGTCGGCGCGCTCCCGCACGGTGTCCCGGGGCGGCGGGCCCCCGGGGCGCTCCCACCCCAGGGGCCCGGCCCCTCCTGCCGCCCGCCGGTCCGACCGAGAGAAGGCGAACAGCCATGGCACAGTTCGTGAGGGACGTCATGACCCCGGACGTCGCGGCGGTCCTGCCGGACGCCTCGCTCGTCGAGGCGGCGCAGCTCATGCGCGCCCAGGACATCGGGGACGTCCTGGTGACGCAGGACGGCGTGCTGCTGGGGGTGGTGACCGACCGGGACATCACGCTGCGCGCGGTGGCCGACGGGGTGGACCCGCTCGCCGTGTCCTGCCGCTCGGTGTGCACCCCCGAGCCGGTCTGCGTCGGCCCCGACGACCACATCAGCGAGGCGGTCACCCTGATGCGTACGAACGCGGTGCGGCGGCTCCCGGTGGTCGAGAACGGGACGCCGGTGGGGGTGGTCAGCATCGGTGACCTGGCCCGTGCGCAGGAGCCGGACTCGGCGCTCGCGGACATAAGCCGGGCCGCTCCGGACAGTTGGCCGGACGTCGGGAACGGGGGGCCGGGGATCGTCTGAGAACGGAGATCCGAGTCCTCCCGTACGACTCACCCGACCGACAGGAGTGGCTGCCGATGCGACGGACGACGCGGGGAACGGTGGGGCTGCTGTATGTGCCTCCTTCTTCGGGGTACAGGTGGCCCATGCGAAAGCTGCTGAGTACCTGGGACCGCGAGATCTTCGACAGCGTCGCGTCACGGCACTGGCCGGGCGCGCAGCGCGTGCTGCCACGGCTGACCCGCACCGCCGACCACGGGCTGCTGTGGATGGGGATCGCGGCGGGCGCGGCCGCCCTCGGCGGCCGGCCGATGCGCCGGGCCGCGCTGCGCGGGGTCGCCTCGCTGGCCGCGGCGTCGGCGACGGTCAACACCCTGGGCAAGCGCTCCGTGCGGCGCAACCGGCCGCTGCTGGACGCGGTGCCCGTCATACGGCAGCTCAACCGGCAGCCCTTCACCACCTCCTTCCCCTCCGGTCACGCGGCGTCCGCCGCGGCCTTCGCCACGGGTGTCGCGTTCGAGAACAAGTGGTGGGGCCTGGCGCTGGCGCCGGTCGCCGTCTCCGTCGCGTTCTCCCGCGTCTACACGGGCGTCCACTACCCCGGTGACGTCCTGGCGGGGGCCGCGCTCGGTGTGGGTGCCGCCCTCGCGGTGCGCGGGCTCGCGCCGACCCGGGCGCAGCTTGCGCCCCCGGCGCGGCCGGCGGCCGACGCGCCCACGCTGCCGGGTGGCCGCGGGCTGTACGTGGTGGCCAACCACGCGTCCGGACAGCGCACCGGCGCGCGCCCCGACCGGGTGCAGGAGGTGCGCGGCGTGCTGCCGGAGGCCGAGGTGGTGCTGTGCGGCGATCCGGAGTCCCCGCCGATGGACAAGGCGCTGGAGCAGGCCGCGGAGCAGGCCAAGCAGGCGGGCGGCGCGCTGGGGGTGCTGGGCGGCGACGGCACGGTGTGCGCCGCGGCGGCGGTGGCCGTACGGCACGGTCTGCCGCTGGCGGTGCTGCCCGGCGGCACCCGTAACCACTTCGCCTACGACCTGGGCATCGAGACGCTGACGGACGCCGCACGGGCGGTGGAGAGCGGCGAGGCGGTCGCGGTGGACCTGGCCGGCTTCCGTACCGCGCCGGGCGAGGACCCCACCTATTTCCTCAACACCTTCTCCGTCGGTGCGTACCCGGAGCTGGTGCGCGTACGGGAGGAGTGGGCGGGCCGGATCGGCGCCTGGCCGGCCGGGGTGCTGGCCGCCTGGAAGGTGCTGCGGACGGCCGACCCGGTGACGGTGGAGGTGAACGGGAAGCGGCGGGAGGTGTGGCTGCTGTTCGCGGGCAACTGCGCGTACCGCGGGCTGGGGCTGGCGCCGGTGCGCCGGCACGACCTGGCGGACGGCGTGCTGGACGTACGGGTGGTGCACGGCGGGCGGCTGGCCCGTACGCGGCTGCTGACCGCGGCCCTGACGGGCGCGCTGCGGCACTCCCCCGTGCTGAGCGAGTCCCGGATGCGGTCGGTCCGCCTGGGCGGCCTGGCGGAGGGCAGCGTCCTCGCGTACGACGGGGAAGTGTCGCCCGCACCGCGCGAGTTGACGATCTGCAAGGAGAACGAGGCGCTGACCGTCTACCGCCTGCTGCCCGAATGACGAGACGGCGTTCTCATCATGCGGTTACCCGGCGTAGGGTGCTCACACCTGCCGACCGGGAGCGCGAAGGAGCCGTCCGCCATGCCGCACGAGTCCGCCGTCCACACCCAGAAGCACCGCGGATCCGCCGCCCGCACCCCGGGCCACCGTGAGACCGCCGTGTACACCCACGGACACCACGAATCCGTCCTGCGCTCGCACACCTGGCGCACCGCCGCCAACTCGGCGGCGTACCTGCTGGACTCGGTCGAGCCGCACATGGAGATCCTGGACATCGGCTGCGGCCCCGGCACCATCACGGCCGACCTGGCCGCGCTGGTGCCGGACGGCCGGGTCACCGGGCTGGAGCACGCGCCGGACGTACTGGAGCAGGCACGGGCCACCGCCGAGGGGCGCGGCCTGAGCAACGTCCGCTTCGTGACCGGCGATGTCCACGCACTGGACTTCCCGGACGGTTCCTTCTGCGTCACCCACGCCCACCAGGTCCTCCAGCACGTGGGCGACCCGGTCCGGGCGCTCCGCGAGATGCGGCGCGTCACCAAGCCGGGCGGCCTGGTCGCCGTACGGGACGCCGACTACGCCGCCATGACCTGGTATCCGGAGACCGAGGGCATGGACGACTGGCTGGACCTCTACCGCAAGGTCGCCCGCGCCAACGGCGGCGAGCCGGACGCGGGGCGGCGCCTGCGCGCCTGGGCCCGGGAGGCCGGCTTCGCCGATGCCGCGATCACCTCGACGGCGAGCGCGTGGTGCTACGCGACACCGGAGGAACGTTCCTGGTGGAGCGGCCTGTGGGCGGACCGGACGGTGGCCTCCACGTACGCCCGACGCGCGGTGGACGGCGGCCACGCCACGGAGGCCGGGCTGGACCGGATCGCCGCCGTGTGGCGGGAGTGGGGCGCGCAGGAGGACGGCTGGTTCAGCGTGCTGAACGGCGAGATCCTCTGCCGGGTGTGAGGCGCCCGCCGGGCCCGCTCCCGCGCGGGGCGTGACCCGACCGCCACAGCCAGCACGAACTCTCCCGTGTCACCCGGTATGAAGAATCCGTGACAAGAACGCACGGAGCGGCCGCCCTGGCCGTACTGGCACTCCTGGCGGCGGGCTGCGGTCCCCAGCAGCCCGCCGCGGGACGTCACGGCGCGACCACCGGGCAGCCGGCACGAGCCGCGTCCGGCGGCTTCACCCTCCTGGCCACCGGCGACGTGCTCCCGCACACCGAGATCATCGAGCAGGCCCGCAAGGACGCGCAGGGCCGCGGCCACGACTTCGGCCCGATGCTCGCCGGGGTCCGGCCGCTGGTCTCCGCCGCCGACCTCGCGATCTGCCACATGGAGACGGTGTACGGCGAGGACGGCGGCCCGTTCACCGGCTACCCCGCGTTCAAGTCGCCGCCCCAGGTCGCCGCCGCGCTCAAGGCCACCGGCTACGACTCCTGCTCCACCGCCTCCAACCACACCCTGGACGACGGCCCCGCCGGAATCCGCCGCACCCTCGACGCCCTGGACGCGGCAGGCGTACGGCACGCCGGCTCGGCCCGTACCGCTGACGAGGCCGGCCGGCCCACCCTCCTCAAGGCCGGGCGGGCGAAGGTCGCCCAGCTCGCCTACACCTACGGCACCAACGGCATCGCCGTACCCGAAGGACAGCCCTGGTCGGTCAACCTCATCGACCGGGACCGGATCCTCGCCGACGCGCGGACCGCCCGGCGCGCGGGCGCCGACGTGGTCGTGGTCAGCCTCCACTGGGGCACCGAGTGGCAGCAGGAACCCGACGAGCAGCAGCACACCCTCGCCCACGCGCTCACCGCCGCCCGCACCGGCGGCCGCCCCGACATCGATCTCCTGCTCGGCACCCACGCCCACGTCCCGCAGGCGTACGAGAAGGTCAACGGCACCTGGGTGGTGTACGGCATGGGCGACCAGCTCGCCGGCTACATGTACAACCCGCAGGGCGCGGTCGACTCCCGCGGCAACCAGAGCTCGATCGCCCGCTTCACCTTCGCGCCGCCGGACGCGGCGGGCCGGCCCTGGACCGTGACCAAGGCGGAGTTCACACCGCAACTCACGGACGTGGAGCAAGCGTTCCGCGTCGTGCCGCTGACCGGCGGCGCGCCCGGCGGTTCGGCGCACGCGCGGGCCCGGGACGCCGTACGTGAGGTGGTGCTCTCCCGTGGGGCCGCCGATGATGGTCTGAAGATGGCCGGTTGACCGGTTGACCGGGCGGCATGCCGGAGACCGAACCGCGCCCCCGATTCCTTCGGAATCACCCAACTGATCGCGTACGGCGAGGCACCCCAACTACCCTCGTTCCATGGACATTCTGGGGACCTCATTGCGGGTGTGCGTGACCGACCTCGACGCGGCGGTCGCTGTGTACGAACGGCTGACCGGCGCGGAGGCGATGCGCTTCGAGCACGGCGGCGTCTCGGTCGCGGCCGTCGGCTGCTTCTTCCTGATGAGCGGCCCGGAGGCACAACTGGAGGTGCTCAGCAAGATCACCGCTACGCTCGCGGTCCAGGACGTGGACGACGCGGTGGCCGATCTGACGGCGGTCGGCGCGCAGATCATCGCGGGCCCGCTGCCGACGCCGATCGGCCGCAACCTCGTCGCCATCCACCCGGACGGCTCGGTCTTCGAGTACGCCGACCGGAAAGCGGCCTGATGTCCGGCACCCCGGGTCCGGCGGCCGGCTTACGCCCCCTGCACCGCGCCGTGCTGGACACCGCCACCGAGGTGGTGGGCCGGGTGCGCCCCGAACATCTCGGGCTGCCCACGCCGTGCGCCGCGTGGGACCTCGGCGAACTGGTCGCCCGCATGACGGGCCAGAACCTCCGCTTCGCCGCCGCCGCGCGTGGACAGGTCACCTCGGCCGCCGACTTCGCACCCCGCCCGGCGGGAGACGCGCCCGGTGCGGGGTTCGTGGCCTCGGCCCGCCAGGTGGCCGCCGCATTCGCCGAACCGGGCGTGCCGGCGCGCCGGTTCGCGCTGCCCTAGCTGGGCCGGACGTCATGGTCCGGGCCCAGCGGGGCATCGGCTTCCCCTTCGCGGACACCGTCGTGCACGCCTGCGACGTGGCCAGGCCCCTCGGGACGGCGGGCACCTTCCCCGCCGAGATCCTGACGCCCGCCCTGGACCAGATACTGGCCCTCCTCGGCCACTCCCCCGCTTGGCCGGACGGAGACCGCCCGCACGGAGACCGCCCGCACGGAAACCGACGGCGCGGAGACCGCCCGTACAGAGACCGCCCGGACGCCGCCTGACCAGCCGGCACCCGACCACCCGAGCCCGTCCGATGGCCACACTCCCCCCTTCCCATCCCGTCCGCCCGTCAGGAAACCTCCAGCACGATCTTCCCGCGCGTACGGCCCTCCTGGCTGCGGCGGAACGCCTCGGCCGCCTGCGACAGCGGCAGCACCGTGTCGACGTGCACCGTGAGCTTCCCGGCGTCGGCGAGGTCGCCCAGCGCGGCCAGGCCGGCGCTGTCCGGGCGCACCCACACCATGTGTCCGCCCTTCTCCAGCACGTCGTTGTCGGCGACGGAGGCGACCCGCGAGGTGTCGCGCAGCAGCTCCTGCGAGACGTCGATGACGCCGTTGCCGACGAAGTCCACGGCCGCGTCCACCCCGTCGGGCGCCAGCTCGCGCACTCTGTCGGCCAGGCCGTCGCCGTACGTCACCGGCTCGGCGCCCAGGGAGCGCAGGAAGTCGTGGTTGCGCTCGCTGGCCGTACCGATGACACGGGCGCCGCGGGCCACCGCGATCTGCACACCGAGCGACCCGACACCGCCCGCCGCGGCGTGCACCAGGACCGTCTCGCCCTTGGTCACGCCGACCCGGTCCAGCACCTGGAGGGCGGTGAGGCCGGCGAGCGGCAGCCCGGCGGCCTGCTGCCAGCTCAGGGCGGCGGGCTTGCGCGCCAGGGTCCGCACCGGCGCGGCGACCAGTTCGGCGAAGGTGCCGTGCTGGACCTCGTCCTTGCGCACATAGCCGACGACCTCGTCACCGACGGCGAACTCGGTCGCGTCCAGACCGGTCCGCTCGACCACCCCGGCCACGTCCCAGCCGGGGATCAGCGGGAAGTGCACGTCCATCAGCGGATCGAGATACCCCGCCAGGACCTTCCAGTCGACGGGATTGACCCCGACCGCCTTCACCCGCACCAGCACCGAGTCCGGCCCCACCTTGGGATCGGGCTGGTCGGTCCAGGTGAGCTGGTCGGGGTCACCATAGCTGTGAGTGATGATTGCCTTCATGATCGCTACAACGCGTGACGGTCTCGATTCGTTCCGCCCCCGCGCGACATCTCGAAAACCGTGCCCGTCCGGCGCATCTCGGGAGCGTGCCGTACACCGCTCACACCGCCCGCGTCCGGAATTCCCGCCGCTCCGCCCGTCACCCGAGCGGCCCGCGCGCGGTCGTCCGGGGGCCCGCGGTGTGTTCGCGTAGAAGGCGGGCGACCCGTACGGGGCGGCGGGCCGGTACAGCGGAGCGGACCGCTGGTCCCTGAGCGTCGTCGACGGGAGTCGTCATGTCCTTGCCACGCTGGTGCCGCCTCGTCGTGCCGGTCTGTGCGGTGGCCGCCGGGGGCTGCGTCCTGTCCTGGACCGGCGCGGCGGCCGGGGTGACCCCGAGCGTGCTGCCCGCTCCTCAGGTGAAGGTGGGCAAGGCCGAGATGGACCTGTGTCCGGTGCCGGCCGTCGCCCAAGCGCTGGCCGACCAGGGGGTGACGCTGGAGGCGCGGAGTCCGGGGCGGGTGGTCGACGTCGACGGCCGCCGGTGTGTGCAGCTGCCGATGACCCGGGGTGAGTTCGCGCTGGACCTCAGCAAGGGGACCGTTCCGGCCGACGGTGGCCTGACCTTCAGGAAGGCCGGCGGCGGGGCGGTGTCCTTCACGGACATGGCCTTCGACTTCGGCTCCCACAAGGCCGAAGGGACGGCCGCCGCCGAGGGCGCCAGGGCCCGCCGGGGGCGGCAGCAGCCGTCGGTGGACCTGTTCGCCTTCGCCTTCGAGATGGCCAAGACCCGGGTCGACGTCACCAAAGGCACCGGGCACGGTGCCGCGGCCCTGAGCCTGGGCACCGGCGGGTACGACGCGCTGAAGAACGCCCTCGGCACCAGCCCGCTGCCCGCCCAGGGCACGGTGTTCGACGCCACCGCCTCCGGCAGTGTGGCCGAGGCGGCGCAAGCGCTCTCCCGTGCCCTGCTCCCGTAACGCCGTGGAGGACGCGCCATGAGGGACGGCGTGCCCGCTCCGGTGGCCGCCGGGGTACGCGAAGACACCGCCGCGGAACCGGTCCGCGTCACGATCCCGCCGCGCTACTGCCCGCTGCCCGGTGCCGCGCACCCGGAGGCCGACCGGCTGAACGCATGCGCGGCGGCCTGGATTCAAGGGCACGGACTGTGCCGGAACGGCGCACAGCGCGTCCGGATGGCCGGCAACGACTGCGGCGGCTTCTACGGCCGCATCATGCCCGCCGCGCCGGCCGGCCGGCTCCAGCTCGCGGTGGACTGGTGCGTGCTGATGTTCGCCTTCGACGACCTGCACTGCGACGAGGGCCCGGCCAGCCTGCGCGCCGAGGACTTCACCGGTTTCGCCACCCGTCTGCTGCGCGTACTGGAAGCGCCGGGCACCGTACGGGGCGGACCCGCCGACCCCTTCCTCGCGGCGGCCGACGACCTGGCCGCGCGCTGCCGTGCCGCGGGGACGCCGGTGCAGGTCCGGCGCATGGTGGACGGTCACCGGGCCTGGTTCCTCGGGGTCCTGTGGGAGTTCGGCTGCCGGCTGCGCGACCGTACGCCGTCACTGGACGACTACGCCCATCTGCGCCAGCACACCGCGGCCGGCACGGCCACCATGAGCTGGACGGAGATCATCGACGGTACGGAGATCCCCGGTGCGGTGATGGACTCACCGGCCGTGCGCGCGCTGAACGAACTGGCCTTCACGACCGCGGCGTTCGACGACGACCTGTTCTCGTACGGCAAGGAACGCTGGCTGGCCGCCCGCAGCCCGTACTCCTCGCGCTGCCGGCTCAACCTCGTCGACATCCTGGCCGCCGAACACGGCCTGGGCCTGGAAGCGGCGCTGGCCGCGGCCGTCGACCTGTGCGACCGGCTGACCCTGCGCTTCATCCAGTTGCGCGACCGTGTGCTGCCTACGGCCTGCGCGCCACTGCGGCTGCATCTCGACCACCTTTCCCACCTGATCCGGGGGAACATCGAATGGGGGCTGCGCGCCGGCCGATACAGCAACCCGGACGGCCGGCACCCCGGCGCGGTCACCACCACCGGCTCCTTCACCGGGACCGCGCCGCGCGCCGACGCACCGCCGCCGCTTCCGTCCATCGCCTGGTGGTGGGACCGGTTCTGAGGCCGCAGCGCTGAGGGAACGGGGCGACAGCACGAGCCCCGTCAGCGGCGCGGAGTGAGCACCAGGTCGACGCGGCCCCGCGGCCGCAGCGCGACCGCGGCCCTGGGCTCGGGCCGGCCCGGCACCGTGAAGTCGAACCGGCTGATCATCGCGGCCACGACGAGGGCCGCCTGCTGGAAGAAGAACGCCTGGCCCACGCACTGGTGCGGCCCGTCCCCGAAGGGCAGGTACGCCAGCGGGTGCCGGCCCCGGACGCGCTCCGCGGCGAACCGGCCGGGGTCGAAGCGCAGCGGCCGTTGCCAGAACTGCGGCAGCCGGTGCGTCAGGTAGGGGGAGAGCACCAGCGTGGCGCCCGCCGGGACGGTCACCCCGTCGATGACGTCCTCGGCGGCGGCCGTCCGCGGCACCGCCCACGCCATCGCGTACAGGCGGCAGACCTCGGCCAGGAACCGGCGGGTGACCACCAGCCGACGGGCGTGCTCCGGCCGGACAGGGCCGCCGCACAGCACGGCGTCGGCCTCGGCACGTACCTCCGCCGCGAGGTCCGGATGCGCCGCGAGGGCGACCCAGGCCCAGGTCAGGGTCAGAGCGCTGGACTCCGAACCGGCCACGAACAGGGCCACGACATCCTGGGCGACCTGCTCGTCGCTCAGCGCGCGGCCGTCGGCGTCCGCCCCCGCGAGCAGCACGCTCATCAGGTCGGGGCCGGTGGGCCGCTCGTACCGCGCGCGCCGGATCAGCGGCAGCAGGATCTCGTTGACCGTGCGGGTGGCACGCCCGAAGGCGCGGTCGCCGGGCACCGGTACCGCGAGTGGCACAAAGGGCAGCGCCATCCGCCACAGCAGTGAGTCGAAGGCGACGGCGACCGCGGCGGCGAGCCGGTCGCACCGGTGCTGCGGGATGCGGGAACCGAAGAACGCCGGGTTGACGACCCTGAGTACGACATGGGTCATCTCCGCCAGCGCGTCCACCGTCGCCCCGCCCGCCACCCGCAGCTCCAGCTCCGCCACCGCGCCCTCCGCCGAACCGGCCGTGCCGTCGGCGTGCGCGGGCGCGCCGCCCGACAGGCCCTTGCACCACAGGTCCCGGCTGGCCCGCCAGCGAGGCCCCTCGCCCGCGATCCCGAGTCCCGTGAGCCGGCCCATCGCCTTCCACATCGCCGTGCCCCGGCGGTAGTTCTCGGCGCGATCCCGCAGGACGTGCCGCAGGTGGTCCGGGTGGGTGACCAGGTAGGGCCGGAAGGTGCCCAGGTCGAGCCGGGTCAGCGCGCCCTGCGCCTGTCGTCCGGTGCGTTCCATCAGGGCCAGCGGGCCGCCCGCGCGCAGCCCGCCGAGGACGTGCCGCAGGGGGACGGTGTGGAGTCGGCTGTCGGCGCGGATCGGCATGGCGGTGCTCTTTCACGGCGGCGCGGTGGCACGGCGGGACAGGTGGGAACGGGGCCGGGCAGCACGCACGTACCGCACAAGCGCACCGCACACCCCTGTCCGCACCCTATGCACCTTCTGCGGCTTTCCTGCGCTTCACACCGCCCGCATCCGGAATTCGTAGCGGTCCGGAAGGGGGTGCTCCGCACGCGCCCGGGCCCGGACATCGGAGGTGACGGGCCCGGTTCCGGCGACCAGGGCTTCGGCGACGGCGAACCAGGTGTCGCTGAGGGACTCGTCGCCCTCCCGCAGATCAGGGACTTCGAAGCCGCGGTCGAAGACGGCGCGGGCCGCCGCTGCGTCCCCCTGCGCCAGGGCCACCTGGGCAGTCAGCAGGGCGAAGCGGCCGTCGGTACGGGCCGCCTCGGGCAGCCGGCCGAGAGCAGTCGCGGCTTCGTCGGCACGCCCGGCGGCGAGCAGCGCGGGGACCGCTGCGCGTATCAGGGCGGGGAGGAGCGGCCCGATGTGATCCGTACCGTCCGCGAGGTCGTCGGGTACGCAGTCCAGCGCCTCCGCGTACCGTTGCGCCGCGCGCGCTGTCTCCCCCTCGCTCTCCTCTGCGACAGCGAGGCAGTACAGCGGCCGGCAGTCCGCACCATGGGCCAGGGCCCGTTCCCAACTGCGGACGGCCTGGGCCCGGTCGCCCGCGTGCCACTGCGCGAGGCCGAGGTGGTAGTCGGTGCCGGGCCCGGGCGGCGCGGACTCCAGCAGGTCGCGCCACGGCGCGGCTACCAGGGGCGCCGCGGGCACACCGCCGCCGCGCGGGAAGTCGCCGGTGTGCAGCAGCGTCAGCCAGGGCTGCTGGTCGGGACCGACGGTCGACTCGGCGAAGGGGGTGCCGGGCAGGTCGTGGCCGGTGCGGGCCCGTTCCAGGGCTCCCCAGCCGGAGCCGGTGGCCAGCGCTTCCTTGGGCTCGACGTCGGCGTACGGCCGCCAGACGGCGAAAGCCGCGTCGACCTGCTCGCGCGGCAGTACCGCTTCGAGCCGGTCCCCGGCCGCGCGGCGGGCCGCGGCCCAGTCGGCACCGTGCACCGCGGCCGGATCGGCGGCGAGCGGCCCGTACGCCTCCAGCCAGGCGAACTCCGCGCCGCCTTCCAGGCGTACGTGCTCCAACTGGGTACGGGCCAGCCCCGCCTGGATCTCCGCATAGCCGCCGGTGCCGGGCTCGGTGAGCCACCGCTGCCAGCGGCGCCCGGCCCGTCCGGCGCCCCACAGGAACAGCTTGCGGCCGCGCAGCGTGTCGGTGGAGGTGTGGACGAGGCCGTGGCCGGTGGCGTCGAGCGAGGCGATCCAGCGGCGGTCGCCGTCCGGGATCTCGTAGAAGTAGTCGGCGGGGTGCTCGCTGCGCAGCGGGTACGTGCGGTCGGCGCCGTCGGACTCCGGTACGGGAACGTGGCGCAGGGTGTGCTCGTACCCGAAGTGCCAGGCGCCGTCCGCCGGGGCGAGGACGCGGGTGTGCTCGTCCTCGGGGACGGCGATGTTGGACCACCAGTAGGCGGGCACCGCGTTCAGGTGCGGGTTGCGGACGCGGACGCCGACGAGGAGGAAGTCGGAGCCGTCCGGAAGCCAGAGGTCCACCTGGAAGGGCAGGTCGCGCAGCCGCTCCCACTCCCACAGGCGCAGCATCTCGCCGCCGTCGGGCGCCGGTACGGTCGCGGCGTGCACGGGGGCGCAGGACAGCGTGGTGTGTCCGGTGGCGCCGGTGTTCCACTCGATGCCGCCGGAGAACCAGGCACCGTTGAGGGCGAAGTTGGCGGGCTGCAGGACGGGGTTGCGGTAGAGCAGTTCGCGGCCGGTGGGCTTGTGGAACAGGGAGTGCACGCGGCCGCCCAGGCCCGGCAGGACGGTGGCGCGCAGCCGGTCGTTCTCGATGACGAGGGCGTCGAGGGTCGTCTCGGCGCGCGTACGGCCGTAACCGTCGCGCACGGCTACGGGCAGCAGCGAGTCCAGCGGTGCGTACCGGAGCTGGCGGGCCATGTCGGGCGGCAGCTCCAGCCCCTCGGACAGCTCGACGCGGTGGACGTCGCCCGGCGAACGGAGGGCGGGCAGCGGACTGGCCGGGCCGACGGGCGCCGCGGGAAGGGTCAGGGTCGTGCGTCGTACGCCAATGGCCACGGCTGCCTCGCAGGGTTGTACCGGGCCACCTCGGGTGCGGTGGCCGCCTGTTGACCATGGAACCCTGTCCGCGCGTGCCTGAAAAGGGCCTGTTGAGGCCATGTATGCCGTCACATACGGTCAGATGTCGGCCGCACACCGATCGGAGGCGGCCGGAATCGCCGAGAGCCGGTCAGAGCTGGGCGAGAACGCTTTCCAGAAGGTCCGCGAGCAGCGCCGCTCCGCTTCCTTCCGGATCGAGGTCCGGGTCGTAGATGGTGAGGTTCAGCCCCGCACAGCGCGGCGAGGCCGCCAACGGGGCGAGCAGGTCGCGCAGTTCCTCGCTGGACAGACCGCCGGGATCGGGGCTGTCCACGGCGGGCATGACCGACGGATCGAGCACATCCGCGTCCAGATGGATCCAGAAGCCGTCCGGCGCCGTGTCCTGGAGGTCGCGCAGGGTCGTGCGGGCGACGGCCTCCGGGCCCTGCCGCCGGATCTCGCCGGCCGTGCGGTGGGCGATGCCCAGCGAGGTCAGTTCGGCGCGGTCCTCGTCGTCGTCGCGGATGCCGAGAATGTGCAGGTCACTGTCGCGTACGCACGGTCCGAGGCCGTCGATGCCGGTGAGGTCGGCCTGTCCGCGGCCGGTGATCTGCGCGGTGCCCTCACCGGCCGCCGCTCCGACGGGGCCGGTGCGGTCGGTGTTGCCGGGGTGGCGGAAGTCGCCGTGCCCGTCCAGGTAGGCGACGCCGTACCGCCCGACGCGGCGCAGCCCCAGGACGGCCCCGAGCAGGATGGAGCAGTCACCACCCAGTAGGACCGGGAACTCGCCCGCGCGCACATGCGCTTCGACACGGGCGGCGAGCCGCCGGGTGTAGTCCGCGATGGCGGCGGCGTTGAAGTCGCCCTCGCCTTCCCGCCAGCCGCCGAGGTCGTAGCGGGGCGGCGTCACGACGCCGCCTTCCAGGGCGCCGAGCCGCCGCAGCAGCCCCTGCTCGCGCAGGGCACCCGCCAGCTTGTAGCAGCCAGGCACGGTGCCCGGCGCGGGGGGACGCAGCCCGAGATTGGAGGGGGCGTCGAGGAGCACGATGCGGCGCATCGGGCCATCTCACCGCACGGGCCCGCGGACTTCAACCGGGTTTCGGCGGTACGGGGCAGGTGCCGGGCAGACGTCGGACGGACGGCCTCCCGGCGCCCCCTCACTCAGCCGACGGCTCGGCCCGGTCCCCCGGCGGCTCGTTGAACCGCAATTGGTTGCCGAACGGATCGGTGACGGTCAGCGACAGGCCGATCTCGGCGTCCTCCTCCAGGCCGGGCTTCTGGAACGGGTAGTCCTTCGCCGTCAGTTCGGCGTGCAGCGCCCGTACGCCGCTCAGCTCGGCGTACACCACCGAACCCGGTGTCCCGTCCCCGTGGTGCTCGGACAGGTGCAGGACCAGGCCCCCTCGGGACACCTGTGTGTAGAGCGGCAGGTCCGGGGTGAAGCGGTGCTCCCAGTCGACGGCGCAGCCCAGGTAGCCGAGGTAGAACGCGTGCGCCTTGGCCACGTCGAAGACGCGCAGCACCGGGACGGGGCGCCGGAAGGTGATCCCGGAGGTGGCCTCGGGAGTGGTCTCGGACATCAGGTCCTTTCGAACATGTCGCTGGTGATGGCCCAGCGTTCGTGGTCACGCCAGGCGCCGTCGATGAACAGGAAGTCGGGCGAGTAGCCCTCCAGCCGGCAGCCCGCGCGCTTGACCAGGGCGATCGAGCGTTCGTTGCCCGGCTGGATGTTGATCTCCAGGCGGTGCAGCCCCAGCTCGCCGAAGGCGTAGCCCATGGCGAGCCGCAGCCCTTCGCTCATCAGCCCCCGCCCGGCCGCGTGCGCGAAGGCGCCGTATCCCACCGCCCCGCAGCGGAAGGCGGCGTACACGATGTTGTTGACGGTCAGGAAGCCGGCGATCCGGCCGCTCTCCAGCTCGCAGATGAGGAACCCTTCGCGCGACGGCTCCTGGAGCTTGGCGAAGTAGCTGTCGTAGGCCGCGTCGGTGGTCGGCGAGGAGAGCCACGGCCGTTGCATCCGTACGCTCTCCCGGGCCCGCGCCGTGAACTCCGCCCGGTCCGCCGCCGTGAAGTGCCGGAGCCCGACCCGCGGGCCGGTGGCGAGATAGTGATCGTCAGCCATCGTCCGATCGTACGAAGCCACGGGCCGGGCCGCCAGGTATATCGATCGGGTGAGCGAGTCGTCACCTCGGCGGCCCGGTAGGACCCGGAATTCCGCCGGAAGTCAGGACTCCGGCGGAAGCCTGGATTCCGGCGGTCGGCGTCCGGGCCGCTCCGGTCAGGGCCGGTCAGCCGGTCGCAGCCGCCGCGCGGATCGCGCAGGCCGCCGCGTACCCCTCCGGCACCGCCACGTCCGCCATCTCCCACCCCGGCACCGCGACCGGCTCCGGCCCGGCACCGACCAGCGTCGTGGTCATCAGATCGCCCGCCAGGCCGCTGCCCGTGCCCTTCAGGTACGCCTCCTTGCGGGTCCAGCAGCGGGCGAACGCGGCCGGCCGCCCGGCCTCGGGCAGGGCGTCCAGCGTCGCGCGCTCCCGCGGGTGCAGCATGCCCGACACCTCCGCCACGGTCCGGGGCGAGGCCGGCTTCTCGATGTCCACGCCGACGGGCGTACGGGCGAAGCCGATCAGTGCCATGTCACCGGTGTGGGAGAGCGAGAAGTGCAGCGGCACCCCGGCCCCCGCCACCGCCGGCCGGCCGTGCGGCTCGTCGCAGCAGGGACAGGGCTCGCGGACGAACCGTATGCCGGCCGGGTCGCGGTCCAGGTACGCGCCGAGCAGGCGGCGCAGCGCGCTGTGCGAGGTGGCGTAGGTGTCGCGGTCGCCGGGCCGGACGAACGCGGCGGTCCGCTTGCGTTCGGCCGCGTCCAGCACCGCCGTGTCGTGCAGCCCGGCCTCGGGCACGCTGCGGACCAGCCACAGCGACACCTCCCGGGCGCCGTCCGCCGGCAGCGGGCCCGGCAGCGCGGACGCGTCGTACACCTCGGGGGTCAGGGCAGGCCGCACGGCGCCGCTCTCCTCGCTCGGGGCCCAGGTATCGCCCGTGGTCATCGGTCGCACTCCCTCGTCGTCGTCCTGCGCGGCCGCCCGGAGTCACCCGGTCCGTCCGTCCGTCGGCGGCGCGTGCGGGCGCTCCGGCGCGGTGCGGATGCCGGGAGCCGTTACGGCCGTGTCCGGTGACGGTACCCGGCGCGCGCGGCGCGTGCCGCCGACTCCCGCTCCCCCGCGCTCGGTGCGGCCAGCGCCAGCCTGCGGTGCGTACGGCGGAGCATCGCGCGGGCGAGGACCGGGTGAACGCGCCGGACGACCGCGAAGTAGAGCCGCCCGCCCGTGTGGTGGGTGCGCACGACCGTGCTGAGCGTCACCCGGCCGCCGTGGCCGACGGTCCGCCCGTCCGCCCCCACGGCCGGGCTCTCGACCAGGAGCGACGCCCGGAAGTCCAGGTGCCGGGCGTCCTGGCCCAGCAGGATCTCCCCGCCGTCCGCGGTCGTGGCGCGGCCCTTCTCGGGGAACGCGCCGCGCAGTACGCCCTTCCAGGCCGCCGGGTCGCACGGCATACCGGGCGGCAGCGGCAGTTGCCAGGCGTCCTGGAAGTCCGGACGCGCGAAGGCGGTACGGGCCAGCCGCGCTGCGGGCGGAACCGGTACGGCGACGGGGCGCTCCCACAGGAGCCGGTTCAGCAGCCGCACCCACCGCGAGCGGCGGACCGGGGCGCGGACCGCGCCGGTGGCGGCGCGTTCGACGTTGTCGAGCATCTCCTCGACGACGGTGGCGTGCATCCAGTACACCGCGAGCGGCCACGCCACCCGCTTCGCGCCCCTGAGCCGGTTCTCCAGGACGTGGGTCACCCGGCAGCCGCCGGCGTCGAGCGAGGTCACCTCGACGGTGTGGTGGCCGCCCCCCGGGAAGTCGAACCGGACGCGGCGGCCCGGTTCGTAGGCGGTGACGCGGTAGCGGACGAAGCCGTGGCCGCCGGTCGCGCCGACACCCAGCGGGCGGTCGAAGCGCATGGCGGGCCAGACGGGCACCGGGAAGAGCGGGTCGTCGTCGCCGGCCAGTCGGTCGAGCAGGGCCCCGACCGTGGTGGCGGGGGCCTGGACGGTGCGGGTGTGGACATCGCGGACCGGGCGCATCGGGCACCTCCATACGGCGGCGTATGTTTGACCGTACGGTAGCGTATGGTCATGGCGCGACGGAGCACGGACGGCCCGCAGGACACCGGCGGCACCCCATCGGACACCCCCTCAGGCGGCACCCCTTCGGACGGGCCCCGCCGCAGCAGGAAGACCGACGGCCGGCGCCGCCTGACCGCCGAGGACTGGGCCGCGGCCGCCCTCGTGGCCATCGGCGAAGGCGGCCTGGCGGCGGTGGCCGTCGAACCGATCGCCGCCCGGCTCGGCACCACGAAGGGCAGCTTCTACTGGCACTTCGCCAACCGGGACGCGCTGGTCGACGCCGCGCTGGAACGCTGGGAGCAATTGCACACCGAGGCCGTCATCACCACCGTCGAGGCGGAACCCGACCCGGAACGGCGACTCCGCGACCTGTTCGCGTACGCGTCCGCCGCGTCGGCCGCGGACCCGCTGGAGGTCTCCCTGCTGGCGACGGCGGCGGAGCCACGCGTCGCGGCGGTCCTGCGCCGGGTGACGGACCGCCGGGTCGGCTATGTCGCGGAGCTGTTCACCGCGCTGGGCTTCCCGGCGGCCGAGGCGCGCCGCCGGGGCCTCCTCGCGTACACGGCGTATCTCGGCCACACCCAGCTTGGCCACGCCGTCCCGGAGAGCCTGCCCGGCGGGGCGGACCGCGACCGCTACCTGGACTCGGTGATCGACACCCTGCTCTGCCGGGAATGACCGGGAGCGACCGGGGCCGCCCGGCCTTGTGCGGCGCAGCGCGGCCCATCGCGGCCCGGCCGGAATTGGCCGGTCTGCGCATGGACGTATTACGTGCATAGGGCATGGAGTGGAGGGTGGTCCGCACCGGACCATCTCCGCCCCGGCCCCGCCCCGTCCGCTCGCCGCCCTTATCTCCCCCCGACCCGCCGTCCGCCAGCCTTGTCACAGGAGCCCATCGACACCGTCGCCCCGCAGCCTTCTGCCAGGAGGTCCCATGACCGAGGCTCTGCCCTTCCCGCAGGACCGCACCTGTCCGTACCAGCCGCCCGTCGGCTACCAGCCGTTGCGTGACGCCCGGCCGCTGTCCCGCGTAAGGCTCTACAACGGCCGTACCGCCTGGGTGGTGACCGGCCACGCCGAGACCCGGGCGCTGCTCACCGATCCGCGCCTGTCCGCCGACCGGCAGAATCCGGCCTTCCCCTCCCCCGCGCCCCGCTTCGAGTCGCTGCGCGCCGTGCGGACCCCGCTGCTGGGGGTCGACGACCCCGAGCACAACACGCTGCGCCGGATGCTGATCCCGAGCTTCAGCCTCAAGCGCGTCGCCGCGCTGCGCCCCCGTATCCAGGAGACCGTCGACCGGCTGCTGGACGCCATGGAGAAGCAGGGTCCCCCGGCGGAGCTGGTGTCCGCCTTCGCGCTGCCCGTGCCGTCCATGGTCATCTGCTCGCTGCTGGGCGTCCCGTACGCCGATCACGAACTCTTCGAGGAGCTGTCCCGCACCCTCCTGCAGAGCGTCGATCCGCAGGAGGTCACCGAGGCCCGCGACCGGCTGGAGGACTACTTCACCGGCCTGGTGGCCCGCAAGCGCGAACAGCCGGGCGACGGCCTGCTGGACGAGCTGATCGCCGAGCGCCTGGAAACCGGCGAGCTGAGCCGCCACGAGCTGGCGCGCATGGCCTTGCTGCTGCTGGTGGCGGGCCACGAGACCACCTCCAACATGCTCTCGCTGGGCACCTTCACGCTGCTGGAGCACCCGGAGCAGTTCGCCGCGCTGCGTGCCGACACGTCGCTGGTCCCGGACGCCGTGGAGGAGTTGCTGCGGTTCCTGTCCATCGCCGACGGGCTGGTACGGGTGGCGACCGAGGACATCGAGGTGGGCGGCGAGACGATCCGGGCGGACGACGGCGTGATCTTCTCCACCTCGGTCGTCAACCGGGACGGCGCCGCCTACGACGCGCCGGACACCCTGGACTGGCAGCGCTCCGCCCGCCACCACGTGGCCTTCGGTTTCGGCGTCCACCAGTGCCTGGGCCAGAACCTGGCCCGCGCGGAGATGGAGATCGCCTTCGCGACGCTCTTCGCCCGTTTCCCCGGCCTGCGGCTGGCGGTGCCCGCCGCCGAGGTCCCCCACAAGCCCGGCCACACCCTCCAGGGCCTGGTCGAACTGCCCGTCACCTGGTGAGCGGACGGCCGGCCGTACCCCGCGTGTCCGCAGACGAACGGAAGAGAGCCGCCATGAAGATCGACATCGATACGTCCGTGTGCATCGGCTCCGGTCAGTGCGCGCTGACCGCGCCGGGGGTGTTCACCCAGGACGACGAGGGGTTCAGCGCCCTGCTGCCGGGCCGCGAGGACGGCGCGGGCGACCCGCTGGTACGGGAGGCCGCCCGCGCCTGCCCGGTCCAGGCCATCTCGGTCACCGAGAGCTGACCGGCGCGCGACCGGGCGCCGCTAGGGCGTGTCTTTTGGATCAGCCTGGAGCAGCCCGCGGCGCCTGGTGCGGTGCATCGCAAGGCGGAGCATTGCCCTCGGACTGGGTGTCCGTGGGTGATGCGACAACGCCGCGAGGTGCCGTGCCAGGCGTCGCGGGCCCAGGATGATCCGAAAGACACGCCCTAACCGTCCAGCTCCCCCGCCGTGTCGGCCCCGTCCGGCATCTCCATGACCACCGGCAGGTCGAGCGTGCCGGTGTGCCCGTGGGAGCTGCGTACGGTCACCTGCTTGGTGCCGCGGTTGCCGAAGTACGCGTTGTCGCTGGCGGCCACCACGAACCGCAGCCGGTGCCCCGGCTCGAAGCGGTGCACGATCGCGGGCAGGTCGACGGTGAACTCCCTGGTCACGTCCGGCACCCGGACCGGCGCCACCAGGCGGTGCACGAGGGTCTTGGCGCCGTTGGGCGCCACGTCGTAGAGCTTGGCGAACAGGACCAGCTTGTCGGCCGCGTCGCCGGAGTGCTGCACCCGCTCGGCCGCGGGCGCCTCCACCCGCAGGGTGGCCCGCGGCGCGCCGACCACGTCCACGGGCCGCCCCCGGACCGGGGCGGACGTCCAGTCCAGGTAGGTGCCCCGGGTGTCGTACGGCTTGGGGTTGGGCAGCCTCAGAAGTTCGGCCAGCGAACTCTCCGAATGGCTGGAGGAGATCCGCCAGTTGCGGTACGAGCGGCTGCCGGGCACCACATCGGATCGGCTGCCCACCAGCCGGCCGTCGCCGGAGAGGTACAGCCGGTGCGGGATGCCCTCGGGGAAGACCTCAGAGGTGCCGTACACCGGGCCGTGGCGCACCCAGTCCCGGTAGTACGCGAAAGCCGGCCCGGTGTCGGCGTCCCACTCGTGCCGCAGATAGCGGCCGAACCACGCGAGGACCCGCCGCCCGACGTAGCTGCTCTCGAAGTTGCCCTTCGACAGGTCGAGTTCGCCTTTCGCGGGGTCGGCCATGCCGCCGCTGTGCCCCCAGGACTGCCAGATCATCGCGGTGTCGGTGCCCTGTGCCCGCAGGGCCTCGAACGTCGCGGCCGCCTCGTTGAGGGTGAAGAGGGTGTCCGCCTGCCCCTGCACGAGCAGGGTCGGTGTGCGGACCGAGCCGAGGTAGGAGACCGGGGAGACGCTGCGCGCGTAGCGGAGCACGGCTTCCGTGCGGGCGGCCGGGTAGTGGCCGGAGTTCAGCAGCTTCTTGGTCTCGCACGCCTGCGCGACGAAGTGCACACAGCCCGAGCCGCCGCCGCGCGAGGGGTCCATGCGCGGTCGCAGCAGGCCCTGTGCCTCGCCGATGAGGTAGAAGCCGTTGGTCCACTGGTACTTGTACGCGCCCGGGCCCGGGCCGGTCACGCCGGAGGTGCGGTCGGCGTGGTTCGGCGCCATGGCGTAGCCGAGGTCGTGCCAGGTGATCAGCGGGACCAGGGCGTCCAGCCGTCCGTCGACGGAAGCGGTGGCCAACTGGATGGCGCCGCCGTACGAGCCGCCGAACATACCCACCCTCGGGTCCCCGGGGCCGTCCTGGGTGACGTAGTCGACGCGCGTCCCGTCCCGCGCCGTCCGCTTCCCGGCCAGGAAGTCGAGGAGCCCGCTCGCCGCCCGCCCGTCGATGCGCGGGTCGTCCAAGGAGATCGGGCAGCCGGTACGGCCGAAGCCGAGGCCGGAGTAGGCCAGCGCGACATAGCCGCGGGCGGCGAAGGCGCGGGCGATGGCGTCGGTGGAGCCGTCCGACTTGCTGCCGCCGAACCCGTTGGTGGTCAGGACGGCGGGTGCCGGGTGCGCGGCGTCCACACCCGTGGGGCGGTACAGGTCGGCGTCGAGGGCGCAGTCGCGGCCGCCGGCCCGTACCGGCAGCTTCAGGGCGGTGACGGAGTACCCGGGGTGCCGGTTGCCCGCCGCGCCGGCCGTCCCGGCGGCGCTCACCGGCCCGATGAGCGCCGCGCACGCCGCGAGGCACACCGAGGCGGAGACCGGCAGCCGGACGTGCCGGGACCGCGCCGCGCGCCGGACGGGCCGGGCCGCGGCACGGGGCAGGGCTCTGGACACGCTGGGCACGCAGACCTCCACAAAGGCACGCCGCACCGGGCGGTCGGTGGCGGCCGGCTCATGTCGTGACACGAGTAACAAGGTGTCGACGCTCGCACCGGGGATTGTCTCCCGAGCCGCGCCAGGTCCATCCGAAAGGCTCCGCCCGGACCACCCGTTGGGCTGCACGAACACCGGGGCCGGGCTCCGGCGGATCACCCGTACGAGTGCGGCGCCGGGGGCGTGGCGGGCAGGCCGTATCGCTCGTCCGGGTGGATTCGCCGTCAGGAGCGTTCGCGCAGCGCCGGTACGTCGTAGGTGAGGGTGCCGGCCGTCGCGTCCAGCTCCGCCCGTACGCCCAGCGGCACGGTGAGCGCCGAGTCGCCGTGCCCGAAGCCGAACTCCTCCGCCACCGGGACGCCGAGGGGCCCGAGGCGGTCCAGCAGCACCGCGCGGATCTCCTCGTACGGGCCGCAGCGGGCCCACGAGCCGAGGACGACGCCCGCGACGCCGGTCAGCCACCCGGCGCGCAGCAACTGGGTCAGGGCGCGATCGACGCGGTACGGGGGCTCGCCCACGTCCTCCAGGAGAAGCAGGCCGCCGGCCGCGCCCGCGCGGGCGTGCGGCGTACCGAGGTCGGCGGCGAGCAGGGACAGGCAGCCGCCCAGCGTGACGCCGCTCGCCCGCCCCGGCACCAGCGGCCGGGCGGTCGGTGAGGTGACGGCCCGCACCGAAGCGGGCTCGAACAGCGTGCGCCGCAGGTGTTCGCGGGTCGGCTCGTCCTTGAGGAACACCTCGCCCGCGACGGCCGGGCCGTGCAGCGTGACCACCCCGGCGCGCACCGCGAACGCCTCGTGCAGCGCGGTGACGTCACTGAAGCCGATCAGCGACTTGGGGCCGTGTGCCCGGAAGGCGGCCCGTACGGCCTTCCAGTCCACGAGGTCGGCCATGCGCTGCGCGCCGTAACCGCCGCGCGCCGCGAAGACCGCCGCGATGTCCGGGTCGCACAGCGCCTCCTGGAGATCGCGGGCGCGTTCCCCGTCCGTGGCCGCCAGGTACGGCAGGGTGACGTGCCGGCCGCGTACGTGGGGTGCCTCGACCGGGTCGAGGTCCCA
Source organism: Streptomyces chrestomyceticus JCM 4735 (assembly GCF_003865135.1). Taxonomy (NCBI): domain Bacteria; kingdom Bacillati; phylum Actinomycetota; class Actinomycetes; order Kitasatosporales; family Streptomycetaceae; genus Streptomyces; species Streptomyces chrestomyceticus. Next base: position 1,769,185 of record NZ_BHZC01000001.1, read on the forward strand.
GCCGCGCAGCAGGTCGGCCCCGGCGTCCAGCCGCTCCGGGTCGACCGGGCAGCTCGGCGCGACCAGGGCGACCCGGTCGCCGGGCGCCAGGCGCCGGGGGCGCTCCGCCGTCCGTGTACCGGGGTGACCAGCCGTCACTTCGTCAGTTCCAGCACCGGTACGTCCGTACGGTCGATGCCGAAGACCTGGACGTACAGCGACAGTTCCGCCTCCACGGCGCGGACGATGGTCTCCGCGCGGCGGAAGCCATGGCCCTCGCCCTCGAACGCCAGGTAGGCGTGGGCGGTGCCGTGCCGGCTGACCTCCGCGAGGAAAGGTTCGCACTGGTCCGGCGGGCAGACGGCGTCGTCGAGGCCCTGAAGGAGCAGGAAGGGCGCGGTGATCCGGTCCGCGTGCCGCAGCGGGGAACGGTCGCGGTAGCGGTCCGGGACCTCGTCATACGGGCCGATCAGGCCGGTCAGGTACTGCGACTCGAAGTCATGGGTGCCGTCCTCGATCCAGCCCACCAGGTCGAGGACCGGATAGCTGATCGACGCGCAGGCGTACAGACCGGTCGTCACCAGCGAGGCCGCGGCGGTCCAGCCACCCGCGCTGCCGCCGCGGATCGCCAGCCGGTGCCGGTCGGCGGTGCCCTCGTCGGCCAGCGCCTCGGCGACGGCCGCGCAGTCCTCGACGTCCACCACGCCCCACTGCTCGCGCAGCCGCTCGCGGTAGGCGCGTCCGTAGCCCGTGGAGCCGCCGTAGTTGACCTCGACGACACCGATGCCGCGGGAGGTGAAGTAGGCGATCTCCAGGTTCAGTACGAGCGGGATGCGGCCGGTGGGGCCGCCGTGGGCCCGGACGACGTAGGGCGGCAGTTCGCCGTCGGGGGCGCGGTGGCCGGGGCTGTGCGGCGGGTAGATGTGGGCGTGGATGTCGCGGCCGTCGGGGCCGGTGAAGGTGCGGAGCTGCGGCTCGGGGTAGTGCACCGGGTCCACCGCGTCGGCGTGCCGGGCCGCGATCACCCGGGCCCGGCCCGTACAGGTGTCCAGTTCCACGATCTCGTACGCGCTGCGCGGGCTGGCGGCGACGCCGACCACCCGGCTGCCGTGCACGGCCAGGGTGGACGCCCACTCCGTCCACGGCCCGGCCGCGTCCACCAGTTCTCCGCTGACCGGGTCGAGGATGCCGAGCGCCATGGCGCCGCGGCCGTGCAGCACCGCGATCGTGCCGCCGTCCAGCGGCAGGAACCAGCGCGCGCCGAGCTGCCACAGCGCGCCGCCGAACTCCTCCTGGCGGGGCCTGCACAGGCGCCTGCCGGGGGCCCCTGCGGCGTCGGGGTCGGCGCGGCGCAGTTCCCACCAGCCGTCCGCGTCGGAGACGTACAGCAGGGTGCCGTCCGTGTCCCACTCGATCTGCGGTACGGACTCCTCGGCGCCGCCGGCGATCGTCCGTACGCCGGTGAACCCGCCGCCGTCGGTGATGTCGGCGAGCAGCACCTCCGTGCCGTCCCACGGCATCCGCGGGTGGTCCCAGGCGATCCAGGCGGCCCGCCGCCCGTCCGGCGAGATCCGCGGCCCGGTGACGAAACGGTTGCGGTCGTCACTCAGTTCCCGTACGGCCGCGCGGTCACCGGCCGCCGAGCCGTCCAGCGGCACCGCGGCGATCACCCGGCGTACGTCGGTCGGGCGGGGGCCGGTGAACTCCTCCAGGACGCACCACACCTCGCCCCGGTCCAGCCGCAGGACCGGGTCGGCCCAGCGCAGCCCGCCGCCGACGGCCGAGACCGGGGTGAGCGGGCGGGGCGCCGCGTCACCGTCCGGCGCCCAGGCGTACAGCCGCTGGTCGGCGAAGTGACAGAACACCAGGACCGTGCGGCCGTCCGCGTCCACGCCGGCGGCCCAGGGCTGGCCGCCGTACTCCATGACCCGGCTGCGGACGTTCCAGGGCTCCGGCAGCAGTGTCTGTTCCGCGCCGTCGGGACGCCTGCGGACCAGCGCGCGCCGGCCGCCCTCCGCGGGGCGGCCCTCGGTCCACCACACCTCGTCCCCCACCACGCCGACGTACTCGGGCCGGCCCTCGTGCTCGGCGACCAGCCGGGCGTCGATCGGGGACGGCCAGGCTCCGTAGGGGGCCGTGGTGACCATGGTGGCGTTCCTCCTCAGGCGTTGGAGCCGCCAAGCCTGTCGTACGCGGGGCCGGGCATCAACCCGTACGGTTTCCGCACGGAGGTCCCGGCCTGGCCGAATTCGACCGGTCCGGAGGGGAACCGGCGGGCGGGGGTGCGCCTCCAGGGGCGGAAGGCCCGGCGGTTCGCGGTCCGCCGGGCGGTTCGCGGTCCCGGCGGCCCCAACGTTCCTTCAGCCGCTCACCCCGGGCTGCGGCCGCCCCGTCGACGCCCGCAGGAAGTGGTCGAGGACCCGCACGCCGAAGTGCAGCGCCTCCACCGGGACGCGCTCGTCGACCCCGTGGAACAGCGCCTGGTAGTCGAAGCCTTCGGGCAGCTTGAGCGGCGAGAAGCCGTATCCGGCGATGCCCAGCCGGGAGAACTGCTTGGCGTCCGTGCCGCCCGACATGCAGTACGGGACCACATGGCCGTCCGGGTCGAAGCGCTCGATCGCGTCCCGCATCGCCGTGTACACCGGCGCGTCCACCGGCGCCTGGAGGGCCACCTCGCCGTGGTCGTACGCCCAGGACACCTCGGGCCCGGTCAGCCGGTCCATGGTGGTGCGGAACTCCGCCTCGCCGCCGGGTACCACCCGGCCGTCCACGTACCCGACGGCGTTGCCCGGGATGACGTTGACCTTGTAGCCGGCCTCCAGCATCGTCGGGTTGGCGCTGTTGCGGACCGTCGGCTCGACGAGCGCGGCCGACGGGCCGAGCTTGCTGAGCAGCGTGTCCACGTCGAAGTCCGGGGCGTCCAGGCGGGCCTCGATGCCGTGCAGGGCGGCCAGTTCGGTGAGTGCCGCGCGTACCGTGTCGGTCAGGCGTACCGGCCAGCGGTGCTCGCCGATACGGGCCACGGCCGCCGCGAGCCGGCTGACCGCGTTGGCGCGGTTGACCTTCGAGCCGTGCCCGGCCTTGCCCTCGGCGGTCAGTTTCAGCCAGGCCGTACCCCGCTCCCCCGCCGCGACCGGGTACAGCCGCATCCCGCCGCCCGCGTGGAAGGTGAAGGCGCCGGACTCGCTGACGCCCTCCGTGCAGCCCTCGAACAGGCCGGGGTGGTGGTCGGCGAGGAAACCCGAGCCGTCGATGGCGCTGGCCTCCTCGTCGGCCGTGAACGCCAGCACCAGGTCGCGCCGGGGCCGGACGCCGGTACGCGCCCACTGCCGGACGGCCGCGAGCACCATCGCGTCCATGTTCTTCATGTCCACGGCGCCCCGGCCCCAGACGACGCCGTCCTCGACCTCGCCGGAGAACGGGTGCCTGCTCCAGTCGGCGGGCTCGGCGGGCACCACGTCCAGATGCCCGTGCACCAGCAGGGCGGCCGCGCCCGGGTCCGCGCCCTCGACGCGCGCGACCACGTTCGTACGCCCCGGGCTGCGCTCCAGCAGCACCGGCTGCAGACCGGCTTCGGCGAGCCGCTCCGCGACGTACTCGGCAGCCGGGCGCTCCCGGCAGTCGCCGCCGCCGCGGTTGGTGGTGTCGATACGGATCAGATCGGACGTGAACCGCACGACCTCGTCGAGGGCCTGTCCGTCCACCGCGTCGCCGTCGCGGTCCGCCGTGCCGTCGGCGCTGTCAGCCATATTGCTCCTCCACCGCCGACGACACGACGGTGGTGACCGTCTTGAAGCAGCGGATCGCTTCGTACATGTTCTCGCTGGTGTACGCGACGCGCCGTTCACCGGCGGGCTCGACGCCGGGGACGCAGGCCGCCTGGACCACCAGGTGCTCGGCGTCGAACTCGATCTCCACGGTGAACGGGCCGCCGCGCACCGGCTCGGTGCGCACCGCGAGGGCCGCCGCCTCGCGCGCGGCGGCTCTGATCTCCGCCGCCGTACGGGCCGGGGGCCGGCACACGGCCGCGTACCGCGAGACGTAGTCCTTGACCGCCACGGCCCGCGCCCCGGGCGCGTACCCGGCGGCGTCCTCGCAGGTCCGGTCGTCGCCGGTCACCAGCACCACGGGCACACCGTATTCGGCCACCACCAGGGAGTTGAGGTACCCCTCGCTGGCGCGCGTGCCGTTCACCCACACGCCCGTCAGGGAGTTGGCGAGGTACGTGTGGGCCAGCACGCCTTCCGTGCCGGCGCCCGTGTGGTAGCCGACGAACGCGACGCCGTCGACGTCGCCGTACTGGACGCCCTCGACCATGCTCAGCGCCTTGTGCTTGCCGGTGAGCAACTGGGCCCGCTCGTCGAGCTGCTCCAGCAGCAGGTTGCGCATGGACCAGTGGGCCTCGTTGACCAGCACCTCGTCCGCGCCGCCGTCGAAGAACCCGGCGATCGCCGCGTTGACGTCACCGGTGAACACGGGCCGGAACCGCTGCCACTGGGCGTGGCCCGGCAGCACGTCGTCCGGCCAGGTCACTCCGGTGACGCCCTCCATGTCCGCGGAAATGAGGATCTTCACCACGCACCGTCCCGTCACAGCTAGCAGGCGGACCGCTCCGGCACCGGCCCGGCCGACCGCGCCACCGGGCAGGCCTCCCACCATAACCAGGACCGGCCACCGCACTCCCGACCTTGACGCGACTGCATCCGTACGGCCGGTCCGGCGCCGCGCCCCGGCCCGCTGCGGGCCGTACCGGGCCCCACCCCCGTGTGGGCCCGGTACCCGTCCGGGCCCCCTTCCGGGCAGGCGCGCCACCCGGCGACGCCCCCGCCGGCGGCCGGACTGCCCGGCCGTGCACCACCGTGCCGTCCGCCGCCCCCGCCCCGCATCCCACTACAGGGCGGGGCGTCTCCGCCGTACGGGGGAAGTACGGGGGGTCTGGAGGGGGATGCGGGGGTGGGGAGTGGGGGGCGAGAGGGGTGGGAAGTGGGGGGGCGGAAGGCGTGGGGGCGCCTGTGGGTGGACGGCCGCGAAGTGGCCGGCTGCGGGGTTACGCCGACCGCCTCCGGGTATCCCCCGCCGGGGGGATGATCTCGTTCGATTTGCCCCGTAGGGCGGCTCGCCTACCCGCCCGGCCCTACGGCGCCCGGTGCCCCACGGCCCCAGCGTGCCACGGCGCCCGGCGCGCCACCGCGCCCAGCACACCACGGCGCCCCCTGACGGCGTGCAGCCGCGCAGCCCGACCCCCGCATCCGGCCTCTCCACCCCGGACTCCACCCCGCGCAGCCCTGACCAGCGCCGCTGCGCTCAGCCCGCCGCCCCGCCACCAGCCAGTTGGTCGGGATCTCGATGCGGGAGCCGTCCGCCCGGTACTCGGTCGTCGTCAGCGGGAGGCGGCCGGTGGCCAGCACCCGCAGGCCGTAGGCGGCGAGCAGTTCGGGGACGACGGAGTCGGCCATCTCGCCGGGTGCGATGCCGTGCGCGAGGACCGCGCGGAGCTTGCCCGGTGGACCGTCGGGGCTCTGCGCCAGGGAGGCGAAGACGTCCCTGGACGCCTCGGCCGGTTCGACGGCGAAGATCCGGCCGCGCCGGCCCAGCAGCGTCGCCACGTTCCGTACGATCCGGGGCCGGTCCTCGGCGGCGCACTGGTGGAGGACGCCGCGCAGGTACACGTTGACGTCGCCCAGTTCGCCGTGCAGCGCGCGCACGGCCGCCGCGTCGGCCGCGTCCAGGCAGCGGTATTCGGCCATGCCCGACGGGTCGTCCGCGCGGGCGCGGGCGACGGCCGCCGGCGAGAGGTCGACGCCGATCGCGCGCGGACAGCGCCCCGCCAGGAAGCGGGTCTGGGTGCCGTTGCCGCAGCCCAGGTCGACGACCGGCAGCGCGGCGTCGAAGTGGGCGGCGAAGAGCGGCAGATGGAGCTCGGCCGTCAGGGAGGGGTCGGAGTCCCAGAAGACCTCGCCCGCACCCGCCGGGGCGTCCCGCCAGAAGCCTTCCCAGGCCCGCAGGTAGTGGCTCGAAGCGCTCATGGCTCATTGCTACTGCGGCGCGCGACACCCCCGCAAGTCCGGCGACCGTCCTTTCATGCGCTGTCGCGGACCGGCGTGCGCCCGTCGCGCGGCCAGTTGCTTCCGATACGGGACAGAGTCTGCTCGAACCAGACCGTCTTACCGGTCGCCGTCCGGCTCGTGCCCCATTCCCGCGCGAGCCTGCTGACCACCCGCAACCCACGCCCGAACTCGTCGTCGTCCGCCGCGCTCAGCATCTGCGGCAGCGCGTGGTCGTCGTCCGACACCTCGCACAGCAGGGCGTCCGTCCGCACCAGCCGCAGCACCACGTGCTGGGTGTGCGCATGCCGTACGGCGTTGGTGACGACCTCGCTGACCAGCAGCTCGGCGGTCTCCGAGGCCGCCTCCAGCCCCCACTGCGCCAGCCGGCGGCGGACCAGGCGGCGGGCGCGGCCCGCCTCGCGCGCGTCGATGGCCAGCCGCCACTCGGCGACGTCCTGCGGGGCGATGCCGTTGAGCCGCGCCATCAGCAGCGCCACGTCGTCCTTGCGGCCGCCGCGTACGTTCAGCGCGCGGATGATGGCGTCGCAGGCGTCGTCCATGGAGGCGGCCGGGTGGGCGGCGGACTCGGCGAGCGCCGCCAGGCCCACGCCTATGTCCTCGCCCCGCACCTCGACCAGGCCGTCCGTGCACAGCACCAGCCGGTCGCCCGGCGCCACCGGGACCGTGACCGCCTCGAACGGCACGCCCCCTACGCCGATGGGCGCGCCCGTCGGCAGCTCCAGCAGCTCGCTGCGGCCGTCCACGGCCCGCACCAGGACCGGCGGGATGTGCCCGGCGTTGGCCATCACCAGCCGCTGGCCGATCGGGTCGTAGACCGCGTACAGGCAGGTGGCGAGGTAGTTGTCGCCGAGCCGCTGGGCGAGGTCGTCCAGGCTGCGCAGCAACTGGGCCGGGTGCATGTCGATGGCGGCCATGGTCTGCACCGCCGTCCGCAACTGACCCATCATCGCGGCGGAGTTCAGGCCGTGGCCCATCACGTCGCCCACGACGAAGGCGGTGCGCGACCCGGGCAGCTTGATGGTGTCGAACCAGTCGCCGCCGACCCGGCCGAGGCGGGTGCCCGGCAGGTAGCGGGTGGCGGTGTCGCAGCCGGCCATCCGGGGCGCGATGTGCGGCAGCATGCTGTCCTGGAGCGTCTCGGCGACGTTCTCCTGGTAGGTGTACATGCGGGCGTTGTCCAGGACGAGGCCGGCCCGGGCGGCCAGTTCGGCGCCGGTGACCCGGTCCATGTCGTTGAACTCCATCCGCTCCGGATTGCGCAGCAGGATCATGAAGCCCAGGACCACGTTGCGCGCCTTGAGCGGGACCACCAGCAGCGAGCGCCGGTTGATCAGCGGACTGATGTCGCGCTTCTCGAACTGGGCGGCGATCGCGTTGCCCAGCTCCTCGCTGATGCGCGGGATCAGCACCGGCTCACCGGTGGTCATGCACTGGAAGAACGGCGTGTGCACCGGAAAGGGCATCGACTCGCCGACCGGGACGACGTCGTCCCACCGGCCCGGCTCGTCGTTGTGCTCCACCGCGACGCGGTGCCACATGGTCGTGGCGTCCGGCGGGCCGTCGGGGAAGCCCTCGCCCGCGATGACCTGTTCGCGCAGGTAGGTGCCGGCGACGTCGGTGAAGCGCGGTACGACGGCCTCGCTGACCTCCTGGATGGTATGGGCCAGGTCCAGGGACGAGCCGATCCGGCCGCTGACCTCGTTCAGGAACTCCAAGCGCTCCCGTACGGCGGCGTATTCGAGGTCGGACTCCAGCTCCGCCGCGGCCTCGGCGGCGGCCCGCGCGTCCCGGTCGCCGCTCGCGGCCCGCTGCAGCCGGGCCCGCCGCTCCACCCGGCGCGGCACGCCCCAGTCCGGGGTGACCGGGAAGCGCTCCTGCTGGCTGACCTCCAGCACCGGATAGCCCAGCGCCAGCACCTGGGAGACGATGCGGGCGCTCTCCTGGGGGCTCATGCTCGGCAGAATCTGCGGGAGTTGGGCGGCCAGCACCTCGGACCCCTCGAAGTCCGTGTGCAGCGCGAAGCCGGGGACGAAACGCTCGATCTCCGCGGCGTCCTCGCCGGCCGGGCCGGACGCCGCGTCCGCGCCGCCGCGGCCGTGCAACTGGTCGGCGTCCGCGGCCAGGACGAGCAGCCGCTCCGCACCGGGGCCCACCAGCGGATACGCCCACCACAGGAGATCGACCGTGCCCCGCTCCACGTCCGCCATACGGGCGCGCCCCGCGGTGGGGTAGCCGGCCCGGCCGTCCAGCGACATCTCCAGGCCGGGCCCGTCGCACGGGCCGCCCGCCGGTTCCTCGTCCCAGCTCCGCGCCGTCCACTCCTCCTCGCCGAGCGCGCCGGAGACCGGCATCAGATCGACGGCGGGCGTCCCCACCGCGTCCTCGCGGGAGGGTCCGAAGAGCCTGCGCGCGCCCGTGCTCCAGTGGGAGACCAGTCCGTCGCCGTCCACCACCACTACGGCGAGCGGTATCCGCCCGGGCACGGGGTCCCGTGGCGCCGGCACCTGAGGCACCGCGCCCACCCTGTCGTCGCCGTGCGACGGGCCACGCTCCATGGGCGGTTGCTCCTTCGTACACCGATCTTGCACCACCGCTACCACGGTACGACCGTGGGGTGACAGCGCGGGCCGCATTCACCGAATAGGTGGTGCGCCCCGCGCGAACGACCATGGCGCGAGGTGACCGGTCGTCCCGGGCGCCACTGCCGTCCCGTCCCGCACCGGCTCAGCCGAATCGTTCCTGCCGGGACCGGTCGCGGTCTTGCGGGCGTCCGTATGGTGAGGACGTGCCCAGACGGACCGAACAGGTGACCGCGGGGGCCCGCCGGACCGCCGCCCGCCGGGCCGGGCGGCAGGCGGGCCCCGCACCGGACGTCTTCGCCCCGCGCGGCGGCAACGACCAGGCCGACGGCCCCGTACCCCTGCACCGCCTCGACGTGCCCGCCCCCCACCTGCTGCCCTTCGCCATCGGCTCCTTCGACACCATCGGCCCGCTCTCCCGGGCCGGTTTCCCGCACCGGCACTCCTTCCACGAGATCGTGTACGTGACGGGCGGCACCGGCACCCACGTCCTCGACGAGGACCGCCGGCCGCTGTGCCCGCCCCACCTGTGCTTCATCACGCCGGGCCAGGTGCACTACTGGGACGGGGTGCACGGTCTGCGCGGCTGGGTGGTCCTGTTCACCGACGACTTCCTGCTGGCCCACCCCGGCGACCGGGACGCGCTGGCCCGGCTGGGCGAACGCCCGTGGCTGCGGCCCGGCCCCGACGACGCGGCGCGACTGTCCGGCCTGGTCGGCGAGATGCTGCGGGAGTACGGCGAGCGGGCCCCGTCGTTCACGTCGGTGCTCCAGGCGCAGCTTCACATACTGATCGCCCGCGCGCTCCGGATGTCCGCACCGCACAACGCGCCGGGCCCGGGCGGCGCACCCGGTTCCGGCGAAACCGGCGCCGGGCGTACGGACTTCGCGTCCGGCCGGTCCGCCCTGGTGGCCCGGGAGTTCACCCGGCTGCTGGCACAGCCGGGCTCCCTGGGCCGTTCCGTACGGTCCTACGCCGACGAACTGGGCGTCTCCGTAGGGCATCTGACCGAACTGGTCAAGCGCGGAACCGGCCGGACTCCGGGTCGGCTGATCCGGCACGCACAGACCGTGGAGGCGAAGCGGCTGCTGTCCGGTTCCGACCTGACGGTGACCCAGGTGGCCCGCCGGGTGGGGTTCGGGGACCCGGCGTACTTCTGCCGCTTCTTCCGCCGGGAGACGGGCCTGAGCCCCGGCGACTTCCGCCGGGCCGCGGACGGCACCGGAGGAATTCACCATGACCCCGGTGCCGAGTCCATCGCTGCGCCGCGGCGGCCCGAATAGCGTCTGTCGCCGTCAGCCAGCCCCTGAGGCGAGGACGGTCCCGGCTCCTGCTGCCACCCCGTGACCGGGGCCGCCCCGCCCTTCCCCCCTGCTCACAGGAGCGCCCGATGGACGACGAACGCACAGACCGCACCGAGCCGGTGCAGGACGGCGGCCCGCGCAGACGGATCAGCCGCAAGAACGTGCTCAAGGCCGCCGTCGCGGCCGTGCCGCTGCCGATGCTGCTCGGCGGCGTCGCCCTGGCCCGCGACACCAAGCCCTCCGAAGGCACGCTCACCCCCACCCCGTACTGCGACGACGGTGACCACCCGACGCCGCCGCAGATGGAAGGCCCCTACTTCAAGCCGAACTCGCCCCTGCGGGACTCCCTGATACAGCCCGGCACGCAGGGCACCCGGCTCACCGTGAGCGGGTTCGTCTTCGGGCTGACCTGTCAGCCCCTGGCCAACGTGCTGCTGGACTGGTGGCAGGCGGACGTCAACGGCGCGTACGACAACGTGGGGTTCCGCTTCCGCGGGCACCAGTTCACCGACCAGCGCGGCGCGTTCAAGCTCAGCACGATCGTGCCGGGCCTCTACCCGGGCCGCACCCGGCACCTGCACGTGAAGGTCCAGGCGCCGAACCAGCCGATCCTCACCACCCAGCTCTACTTCCCCGGCGAGCCGCGCAACAACACCGACCCGATCTTCGACCCCGCGCTGCTGATGAACGTACGGCAGAACGGGTCGGCCAAGGAGGCGTCGTTCGACTTCGTCCTGCGGGTGCGCGGCGGGACCACGCCGACGCCGACGGGCAAGCCGACCGAGCCGCCCGGCGGCACCTGGTCCGCCGGGACCGACTACCGCGCGGGTGACCAGGTCACCTACGACGGCGCCCCGTACGCGTGCCTCCAGCCGCACACGGCGCGCGCCGGATGGGAGCCGCCGGCCGTTCCGGCGCTGTGGCGCCGCACCTGATCCGGGACACCGGTGTCCGGCCCGCGTACCCGGGCCGGGCAGGCCGGTGCCGGTCCGTGGTGGGGCCGGCACCGGCCGGGCGGCCGGTCAGTCCCCGTACCCGAGCTGGAGGTCGCGCTCGGTACGGCCGCCGCCCGTGACCTGGAGGACCGTCGCCACCGGCGGGTAGCCCGCCGCGACGACGGTGTACTCGCCCGCCGACAGGTCGACGAACCGGAACAACCCGTCCGGTCCGGTGGTCGCGGAGTCCACCACGTTGCCGGCCGCGTCCAGCAGCGTGACCCGGGCGTCCTCGACGGGACGCCCGCCGCCGGACCGTACGGTGCCGCGCAGCACCGCGCCGCCCGCCAGCTCGATGTCCTGCCGGGTCTCCCGGGCCGACCCGACGGTGACCGGCAGGGCGGCGGGGCGGTGCGCGGGGGAACTCACGGCGAGGGTGTACTCGCCGGCCACCAGCTCCGTCAGGACGTAGCCGCCCTCGCGCCCGCTGCGCCCGGTGGCGACCACCTCGCCGCGTACGTCGGTGAGCGTGACCGCCGCGTCGCGCACGGGCGTGCCGTCCGCCGTGGTGACCGCGCCGGACAGCCGTCCGGCGCCGCCGAGCAGCAGGTCGAGCCCGACCGGCCGCTCGCCGACCGTGACGGCGACCGCCTGCGGCCGGTGCCCGCCGGCGGCGGCGATCAGCACGTACGCGCCGGGGCCCGGCGCGCTCAGCGCGTACCGGCCGTCCGTCCCGGTCGCGCCGCGCGCCACCTGCCGGCCGTCGGTGCCGACGAGGGTGAGCGCGGCGTGCGGCACCGCGCTGCCGTCGCGGTGCCGGACCGCGCCGCCCATCGGAACGCCGGGCACGTACGGATCGTCGGCGGCGGCCGGTGCCCGCGGCGTGCGGTCCGGTTCCGGGCGCTCCGGCGGGCCGGGCACCACCGCCTCCGTACGGGCCTGCGGCACGGAGAGCGCGTCCCGCTGCCCGGCGGGCGGGGGGATCGGGACGTGCGGGAAGGGTGAGGCGTGGGTCACCAGGGGTTTCTCTTTCAGGAGGACGGCGAGCAGCAGGCCCAGAAGGAGCACCGGGAGGAGGTAGAGGAGGACGCGCGGGACGGTGTGCGCGTAGGCCGCGGCCGGGCTGTCGCGCAGTACGGCGGGGAGGGCGCCCAGCAGCCGCGGCACGAGTGACTCCGGTTCGGCGGCGCGCGGCGTGGCGCCCCGCGGACCGGGACCGGCGTGCCCGGCGAGCCGGTCGGCGAGGAAGGTGAGGAAGAGCGCCGCGCCGACGCAGCCGCCGAGCTGTCGGAGCGTGGCGTGCGTAGCCGTATCGGTAGCGGTAGCAGTGGCGGGCCCAGCGCGCCGTACGGAGTCGCGTACGGCCAGCACGAGCCCCGGCAGCACGCAGCCGACGCCCAGGCCCAGCGCCCCCGTCGCAAGGGCGTGCAGGGGCTGCCCGGCGTCCTGCGGCGCCCGGCACAGCAGCCACACCGCGCCGCCCATCAGCGCGCAGCCCAGGATCGGGAACAGGCGGTGGCGGCCGGTGCGGCGGGTGAGGTGGCCGCAGAGGACCGCACCGAGCGCGAGACCGGCCGTCGCGGGCAGCATCAGCAGGCCCGAGCGGGACGGTGACGCCCCGTCGGCCACCGGCAGAAAGGTCGGCAGGTACCCGGCGGCACCGAAGAGGGCGATGCCCAGGGCCGCTCCGACCAGCCCCGGGACGGCGAACACCGTGTCCCGGGCCAGGCGGAGCGGCAGCAGCGGGTCGGTGCCGAAGTACTCGACGGCGAGGAACAGCAGCGCGGTGCCGAGCGCGCCCAGCCCGAGGCCGACGACGGTCCGCGAGGTCCAGGCGTACTCCGTACCGCCCCAACTCACCGCCAGCGCAACGCAAGTGGCGCAGACGGCGAGCAACAGAACCCCCGCCGGGTCGAGTCGGCCCCGGACAGCAGGCTTGGGCAGCCTCGGCACGAACGCCGCCACGAGCAGCGCCAGGACGCCGAACGGTACACCGGAGAAGAAGCACCAGCGCCAGGAGGCGTGGTCCGTGAGGAAGCCGCCGAGCAACGGCCCGGCCGCGCAGGCGAGTCCGCAGAGGGAGCCCGCACCGGCCATGATCCGGCGGCGCAGGCCGGGCGGCACGAGGCTCGCGACGACCGCCTGCACCCCGATCAGCAGGCCCCCCGCCCCGGCCCCCTGGAGGGCGCGGAAAGCGGTCAGCTCCCCCAGGGAGTGCGACCGGCCGGCCAGCACCGAGCCGGCGGTGAACAGGACCGCGGCGACGACCAGGGCCGCCTTGCGGCCGAAGGCGTCACCGAGCTTGCCGTGCAGCGGCAGACCGGCCGCCGCGGCGAACAGGTACACGGTCACCACCCAGGAGACCGTGCCCGGGCCGCGCAGGTCCCCGGCGATCACCGGCAGCGCGGTGACGGCGACCGTCGCGCCGAGGGCGCCCGGCAGCAGCGCCGCCAGCAGCCCGGAGAGGAGGGCCGGTGCCCCTCGGGGGCCCGGCGGGCCGCCGTCCTCCGCCCAGGCCGGACGGATGTCCGGTGCCGCCCACCGCCCCTGTTCGGTCAGGGTGGTACCGCCCACGTAATGCTCCCCTCGTCACGCCTGCGCCGCCGCCCCTTTCTCGCATCGGGGGCAACGGCGTTCAAGCGCGGCGAGCGGCGGTGGACGGGGCGGCGCGGGGGGCCAACTGCGGTGCCGGGAGCGCCCGTCGGTCGCCCATCAGGCGTTTCCCGGAGGTGGCGGTACGTTCCGGCACGGACGGCGGGCCGACGGAAACCACCCGAACCGGTGAGCGTGCCGCGCCCCTCCCGGGGCACGGCAACGCCCGGTCCCCCGGCGTCAGCGCCGGGTCACTTCTTCTCGGTCTCCTTGGCGAGGTTGGCGAGCAGCTCGTCGTAGATGCGGCCCAGCCCCTTGGGCGCGAAGGTCCGTTCGAAGAAACCGCCGATGCCGCCCGCGCCCTGCCAGGTGGTGGTGACGACGACGTTGGCGCGGCCCTGGCCGGCCGGGGTGACCACCCAGGTCGTCACCATGGAGGAGTTGCGGTCCTTCTCCACCAGTTGGCCGTCGGTCGGCTCGTCGACCTCCAGCAGGCAGTCGCGCACCCGCTTGCTCGTGGCCTGGAGCTTCCAGTGGACGAGAGTGCCCTTGCCGTCGCCGCCCTCGCGCACCTCGTACTCGCTGAAGTGTCCGGGCAGCAGCTTCTGACGCGTACCGCTGTAGTCGGCGAGCGCGTCGAACACGTCTTCCGGGTCCGCCGCGATCTCGCGCTGCGTACTGGCCTCGACCTGGCCCATGGTTCTCTTCCTCCGGTGCTCGTCTGCTGATCCCGCGGCCCCGCGGACCGTACCGGCACCGCGCCGGCCGCAGGACCACCACCTTAGGCGGGGCCCGGCCTCCTAGACGCCGCGAGCGGAGGGGCCGGCTGCCGGTCCGGCGGCGCGCCGGGGGCGGCGAGACAGAGCTCGCGCGAACGTACGTTCTATTGCCGCGCCCGGATCGAGCCTCCGGCGCCCGCAGCGTCAGCGACTCAGACCGGATTCACCGCGCCGGGCGGAACCAACCACTCCCGTCCCCCGCCCTCCGGCCGCAGAAAGGCAACCGTCTGCGCGGGGCACCCACTCGGACGGACGGTGGGATCTCGGTAGCCCTCGATCACGTCACACAGGACGCCGACGCGCCCGGCGTCGTCCTGGACCCGCTTGCCGATGTCTTCCGGCGTGACCATCAATGCCCCTCGGGGTGTCGTCGCAAGTAGACGTTGCAGTCGGTCACGGTCGATATGTCGCCCACGGCGCGCGCACGGATCCGCACGGCGACGAGCTCCGCGCACCCCGCGCACCCCGCGCACCCCGCGACCGGAGTCGGCTCCACGTCGAAGCGCAGCGGCAGTTCCACCGGCGCTGACGGGTATGTTTTCGGCTCGCTCATGACACGTCGCCTCGAAACGTCTTGCGGCCGACCCCTTCCGGGTCGGTGCTCTAGTTCAGTATCGGAGTGACCGAAGCACTCTCGCTACGGTTACCGGTGCACTAGTGTGCCGATACTGACAGAGCGTCAACTCGACCGAGAGGCATGCCGCATGGCTAGTCAGAAGACGTTCACGAAGATCGCCGATCATTTCCGGGAGCGCATCCTGTCGGGGGAACTCGAACCCGGCGCACGGTTGCCGACCAACCGGGAGATCGCCGGGCAGTGGCAGGTGGCGGCCGCCACCGTCTCCAGAGCCCTGCAAGCCCTCCAGGTCGAGAACTACATCAGGACCACGCCCAGGGGCACCTACGTCGCCGACGACCCCAGGTGGACGCTCTCGGCACGTGACCGGCTGACCCGCGTCCAACGGGTCAAGTCGTTCTTGGCGGAGGGCGAGACGAGCCGGGTCACGGCCGCCGGGCTGGTCGTCCCGCCGCTCTACGTCGCCGAGCTCTTCGACCTCGACGCCGGTGATCAGATCGTGCGCCGGGAATGGCTTGCCGGCCGGGGAAAGACCCGGACCGTGTTCGCCGTGACGTGGTACCCGGCGCCGTTCGCCGCGCTGGTGCCCGACTTGCTGAACACCGCTCCAGGACGGAACCACGGGCTGTCCGCGCGGGTCCTGGAAGCCACCGGGCGCACCATCACGCACGCCAGGGACGACATGCACGCCCGGACCGCCGACGCGCGGGAGGCCGGCGCTCTCGGACTCCCGGTGGGGTCTGCGATCCTGGCGGGCGCCCACAGGTGGTCGGACGACGCAGGGGTCATCGAGTACGGGGAATGGTGTCTGCCGCCCCGGTTCACGATCGGATACGAGTACCAACCCTGAAGCCCGTACGAGGGCCGTGCCGCCGTCACGTTCCGGTCTCCGTTCTCCGCGTCGTGCGGGACAACACGAAAGGCCGCCTGCCGGCACGGGCAGACGGTCTCTCGGACCGGGTCGGGTCACTCAGCGTCGGACAGCACCCGGTGCAGCGTCGCGCGAGACACCCAACTGGCGCTGCTCTGAGATGCGGGCCAGTCGGGGGCTCAGCGGTCCCGCTATCAGCCCCGCCGCGCGGCGGACGGCAAAGAATGCCGACGCGCCCGGCGTCGTCCTGGACCCGCTTGCCGATGTCTTCCGGCGTGACCATCAATGCCCCTCGGGGTGTCGTCGCAAGTAGACGTTGCAGTCGGTCACGGTCGTTATGTCGCCCACGGAGCGCGCACGGATCCGCACGTTGACCAGCTCGGCGCACCCCGCGCACCCGTCCACCGGAGCCGGTTCCGGCTCCAGACGCAATGGCAGTTCGATCGGTGCACTGCTGTACCGCGTCGGCTGGCTCATGTCGGCCACCCCCTTGGGTCTCGGTCACGTGGATACTCCCGCCGGCCGACGGAGCGAGGTAGGGGCACCTCCAGGGGCAAGTGGCCCTCGATCACTGCTCCACCCCTGTCCGGTGACAGCGATAAGGGCAAGATGGGCACATGGCCATCGGGGCGCTGATCAAAGACCTACGCAAAGCTCGCGGCTGGAGTCAGGGGCGACTGGCGTCAGCAATCAATGACGCCTTCGGGACGAACCTCGACCGGGAGTACGTGAGCCGCTGGGAACGCTCCAAGGTGACTCCGGGGGCTTACTACCTCCGGTGCCTGTCGGCCGTCCTTGACGTGCCCCTGGCCGCTCTAGAGGGTGAAGTGAAGCGCCGTACGTTCCTGACCGATGCGGCCGGAGCCGCGATAGCGCCCGTGGTCGCCGCGGACCTCCTCAGCGTGGGTTTCGCCGCCCGGCTCCGAGGGGGACCTTCCACTGACGCGTGGGAGGCCAAGCTCGCCACGTACGGCACCGAGTACATGAGCCTGGGAGCCGCCGACATCCAGCAGCGGGTGTCCGGCGAACTGGTCGTGGTGCAGCAGCAATTGGACAACCCCCGGCTGTGGTCCGTGGCAGCTCGGCTGATGACGCTGTACGCCAAGACTTTTCCCGGCTCCGACGGGTCCAAGGCGGTGCAGTGGTACCGCCTTGCGGCGAAGGCGGCGGACCAGTCGGGCGACGATGACGCGCGCGTGTGGGTCCGGGGGCGGGCAGCCATCGCGCTCGGGTACGAGGGGGCGTCACTGGGCGTAGCCGACGTGCTGGCCGACCAGGCGATGGCCATCAGCGACCGGCCGTCCCTCGGGCTCTTGAACGCCATCTTCGGCAAGGCTCACGCAGCAGCCCTCCGGGGTGACGTGACCACGGCGCAAAAGCTCATGGACGACGGGCGGCGCGTGTTCGACAAGGCTGGGTCCTACGCGCAGACCAGCGACTACGCGGTGCCGTGGTGGCGCATGAACGTGTTCGTCTCGCTGTTGGCCGCGCGCCTCGGGGACGAGGCCACAGCCGTAGCGGCACAGGATGCGGCACGGCGGGAACTGCCCACGGAGTTGCCCCGGTTCGCGACGCACCTGGAGATGCACCGAGGTCTCATGCTCGCCCGTTCCGGAGACGTGTCCGGAGGAGTGACGTACGCGCAGAACGCGCTGGACTCGCTGCCCCCGGAGAAGCACTCGCTCACGCTGCGGCTCCTGATGGCTGAGGTTGAGCAGTCCTGACGACGCCGGCGGCCCCGAGCCCGTACGCACACCCGGCACAGGTGCGGCGCACGCATCCGGCGCTGCCCTCAGCGGGGGCCCTCCTGGTGCTCAGTGGTTCCGGCCCCGGGTCTCGTCCGGCATCAGCCCCCGACCTCATTCCGGTACCGGTCCCGGACCTCCGGAAGCCGCCGGAATCCCGCCGACGCGTAAGTGGCAACAGCCCCGGTGTTGGAGCTCGGAGTGCACACGACCGCGCTCGACGACCCGAGCTGCCGGAGTGCGGCCGCAGCCGCGACGGTGATCGCCTTGCCGTAGCCGCGACCGCGATGCTCCCGGTGCACGCCCATCGGTTCGAGCAGGCCGGGCCTCCCCGGGCCCGCCGACCACACCGTCACCGCCGCCACCGCGTCGCCCCGGTCGTCGTACGCGATCAGGCACCGCGCGTCGGCGTACGGCGCCCCGGCCGCCATCGCGTGCCAGTTCCCGTCCGTGAACGTCGACCCGTCGAACGCCGCCCGCTGCACGGCGGCCCGCACGGACGCCTGCCGCGGCCCGGCCACCTCGATCCGTACGCCCGGGTCCTCGACCGGCTGCGCGAGGTCGCGGCGCAGCGGCGTCCACGGCTCGTCGGTGTCCCAGCCGTCCTCGGCCAGCAGATCGTGGAGCAGCGCGTCCGCCGGTGCGTCGACGCTTGCCTTCCCCGCCGGCAGGACGCCGCGCTCCGGGCCGGTCACGTCCTCGGCCAGCCGCCGCGCCAGTTCCTCGTCGCGCCGGGCGTCCGGTGCGAGCGCCAACCGGAGCAGGCCGGGGCCGTCCAGGAGACCCACGGCGAGCGTCCGCCCGTCCCGGCTCCAGGTCCGGACCGCCGCGGCCGTCGCCGCCGCGCCGAACCGCCGGAACCAGCCGAGGTCCCCCGGATGCAGTTGCACCGGCGCCCGGTCGTCCTGCCACTCCCGCAGGGCGGCCGCCACCTCGTCCAGCCCGTCCGCTCCCGGCTTGCCCAGCTTCATCGCCATGCCCGCATCTCACACCACCGCCCCAGCCCTGCGCACCCGAATTGGGCGGGTGGTCGCCACCGGTAAATGACCGGTGGCCGAGGAACCGTTGAGCCTAAGTTGGCGGCCATGGTGGAACCGGTGCGGATACGGGACATGACACAGGCCGACATCGACGCCGTGGCGGCCATCCGGGTGCGCGGCTGGCAGGCCGCCTACGCGGGGCTGATGCCGCAGGCGTACCTGGACGGGCTGAGCACTGCCGAGGACGCCGCCAGGCGACGGGAGTTCTTCGCGGCGGCGCCGCCGGAGGTGGTCAACCTGGTGGCGGAGCGGGACGGCGGCCTGGTCGGCTGGGCGGTCTTCGGGCCGGCCCGGGCCGTCGACGGGGCACCGCCGGGGCCGGCGTCCGAAGGTGAGCTGTACGCCCTGTATCTGCCTCCGGAGCACATCGGTACGGGTGTCGGGCGCGCCTTGATGGACGCCTGCCTGGTGCGCGCCGGGCGGAACGGTTTCCGTGCGCTGTGCCTGTGGGTGCTCAAGGGCAACGCGCGCGCCCGGCGCTTCTACGAGCGCGCCGGTTTCCGGGCCGACGGTGCCGAGGAGGCGTACGAGGTCGCGGGCGTCGCCGTACCCGAGGTGCGCTACCGGCGGGCCCTCCCGCCCGCCGAGGCGCTCCCGGCGTGCGCTCAGGACCCCGCCCGCTCCTCCGGCTCCTGAACGCCCAGGCGGGCCAGGGAGGCGGCCGCCGCGGCGGCCAGGCGGGGGTGGTCGCGGGCCGCGGTGAGGGCGGGGACCGCGCGGCGGTCGCCCAGGGCGCCCAGTCCTTCGACGCAGGCGAGGGCCACGCGCCAGTACGGGTTGTGGGGGGTGAGGAGGCGTTCCAGGGTGGCGATCAGGGCCGGTACGGATTCGGGGGCGCGGAGTTCGGCCAGCAGACGGACCGGGTGCAGGGCGTAGGCGGTGCGCAGCGGGTTGGTGGCGAGTGCGGCGGCGGCGCGGGCGGTGCGCGGGTCGCCGAGGCGGCCGAGGGCGTGGGCGGCGGTGGCGCACCGTACCGGGTCGCGGTAGTTGAGCAGCAGGACGAGGGTCTCGAAGGCGCGGCGGTCGCCCGCGGTGCCCAGGATGAACGCGGCGATCTCGCGGGCCCACAGCGGGCGCTCGACGGCGGTGAGCACCTGGGCCAGTTCCTCGCGTCCCGCCGTGGTGTTCTTGCGGGCCAGCCCGAGGAGCCGCTCGTAGGCGACGAGATCCTGCGGGGAGCGGAGTTCGGCCCGCACCCGGTCCGTCAACTCGTGGAATTCGTCTTCCATGTGCGACTCCCCTCCCGCGGAATTTCTCACGGTACGTCCGACGTGGCCCGGGCCACAGCCCCTATCCGCGCGCCACCCCTGGCGCTCCTGGTTACCGGCGAGTTAATCTGTGGGACACGGGCAGCACCACTGCCCGGGCGGCCTGGTGACGCAGCCGCCACAGCGTGCAGTCGGTTCGGCGTCCAGCACGACGCTCACGGCGCGGCCCCGGGACAGGGCCCGCCGCCGCAACACCCGCCCCGTACCTGCCTCGTGCGCAGGTGCCGGGCCCCTCCTCAGTCGTCACTTCCCGCCTGCGCTCACGGGCTCCGCTCCTCGGGAACCCCTTCGCACGGGATCCATTCTCTGGAGTCTCGCGATGGACCGTAAGTCCACCCCTGACCTCTCAACCGATGTCTCCACCGTCCCCAAGGTCTCCACCTCCTCCACCGGTTCTCCGCCGGCCGGGGCGCCCCAGGCCCTTGCCACCGTGGCCGTCGTCGGCCTCGGCACGATGGGCACCGGTATCGCCGAGATCCTCACCCGCGCGGGCCGCGAGGTGATCGGCATCGACATCGACGACGCCGCCGCCCGCCGGGCCGTCGCGGCGCTGGAGGCGTCCACCGCGCGGGCCGTGCGCCGGGAGCGCGCCACCGAGCGCGAGCGGCAGGACGCGCTGGCGCGCTTCCGTACGTTCCGCGATCTCCAGGCCGCCGCCGAGGCCGATCTCGTCATCGAGGTCGTGCCGGAGGAGTACGAGCTCAAGCGGCAGGTCTTCACCGCGCTGGACGGCATCGTGCGGCCCGACGCGATCCTCGCCACCGGCACCAACGCGCTGTCCGTGACCCGGCTGGCCGCCGACTCGGCGCACCCCGAACGCGTCCTGGGCCTGCACTTCTTCAACCCGGCGCCGGCCATGAAGCTGGTCGAGGTGGTCTCCTCCGTCCTGACCGCGCCGACCGCCGTCACGGCCGTCACCGAGCTGGCCCGGGAGCTGGGCAAGGACCCGATCGCGGTCGGCGACCGGCCCGGTTTCGTCGCCGACGGGCTGCTGTTCGGCTACCTGAACCAGGCCGCCGCGATGTACGAGTCCCGGTACGCGACCCGCGAGGACATCGACGCCGCGATGAAGCTGGGCTGCGGCCTGCCGATGGGCCCGCTGGCGCTGCTGGACCTGATCGGCGTGGACACCGCCCGTACGGTCCTGGAGGCCATGTACGCCGCCTCCCGCGACCGGCTGCACGCGCCCGCGCCGATCCTGGGCCAGCTCGCCGAGGCGGGGCTGACCGGCCGCAAGGCGGGCCGCGGCTTCTACACGTACGAGGCGCCGGGCAGCGCGGTGACCGTGCCGGACGACCGGACGCCCACCACGGCCCAGGACCTGGACGCCGGGCGCACGGTGCGCAGCGTCGGGGTGGCCGGGTCCGGGACGATGGCGAGCGGCATCGCGGAGGTCTTCGCGAAGGCCGGTTTCCAAGTGGTGCTGGCGGCCCGCAGTCTGGAGAAGGCCGAGGCGGCCAAGGCGCGGATCGCCAAGTCCCTGGACCGCTCGGTGGCCAAGGGGCGGCTGACCGCCGAGGCACGGGAGACCGCCCTCGCGGCGGTGACCGCGGCCGGGTCGCTGGAATCCTTCAGCGACGTGGACCTGGCGGTGGAGGCGGTCGCCGAGGACCTGGGCGTCAAGCAGCAGTTGTTCGCGACGCTGGACAAGGTGTGCAAGCCGGGCGCCGTGCTGGCCACGACGACCTCCTCGCTGCCCGTGGTGGCCTGTGCGCGGGCCACCTCCCGCCCGCAGGACGTCGTCGGCATGCACTTCTTCAACCCGGCGCCGGCCATGAAGCTGGTGGAGGTCGTGCGGACGGTCCTGACCGCGGACGACGTGCACGCGACCGTGCGCGCGGTCTGCGCCCAGGTCCGCAAGCACCCGGTGGACTGCGGGGACCGCGCCGGGTTCATCGTGAACGCGCTGCTGTTCCCGTACCTGAACAACGCGGTCAAGATGGTCCAGGAGCACTACGCGACCCCGGACGCCATCGACGCCGCGATGAAGCTGGGCGGCGGCTACCCGATGGGCCCGTTCGAACTGCTCGACGTGGTGGGCCTGGACGTGTCGCTGGCCATCGAGAAGGTGCTGCACGCCGAGTTCCGCGACCCGGGGCTGGCGCCGGCGCCGCTGCTGGAGCACCTCGTCGCGGCGGGCTGCCTGGGCCGCAAGACCGGCCGCGGCTTCCGTGAGTACGCCCGGCGCTGACGCGCGGCGGACGGCCCGGCCCGCGGGCGGCGGATGGGGCGGGCTGCTGGAACCCTCCGGCGGCCCGCGCCCGCGCGAAGGGGCCCGTGCGACGGCTGATGCCGCAGGCCGCGGGAATATGCAGTACCGTCCCCACATGTCCCAGCCCGCCCGTACGCAGCCGTCCGACGGAACCGAAGCCACCACTCCCGGCACCCGGAGGGCCGCCGCCCAACGTCTGAAGATGCGCCGCGAACTGGCGGCCGCCGCGATGGAACTGTTCGCTGCCAAGGGCTACGAGGCGACGACGGTGGACGAGATCGCGGCCGCGGCCGGCGTCGCCCGCCGCACGTTCTTCCGCCACTTCCGCTCCAAGGAAGAGGCGATCTTCCCGGACCACGACGACACCCTCGTACGGGCCGAGGCCGTCCTGGACGCCGCGCCGGCGCACGAGAACCCGCTCGACACGGTCTGCCGCGGCATCAAGGAAGTCATGCGGATGTACGCGGCGTCCCCCGCCGTCTCCGTGGCGCGCTACCGGCTGACCCGGGAGGTGCCCACCCTCCGCGAGGCCGAGATCGCCTCGGTGGCCCGCTACGAGCGGCTCTTCACCCGCTACCTCCTCGGCCACTTCGACGAGGGCGCCCACCACGAGGGCGACGACGACCCGCTGCTGGCCGAGGTTGCCGCCTCGGCCGTCGTCACCGCGCACAACCACGTACTGCGGCGCTGGCTGCGGGCGGGCGCCGAGGGCGACGTGGAGGCCCAGCTCGACCACGCCTTCGGGATCGTCCGCGCCACCTTCGGCACGGGGATCGGCGCGGGCCGCGGGCTGGGCGGGGACCACCAGGAGCCCCCGGCGCGGGCCGCGCGGCAGGGCGAGGTGCTGGTCACGGTGGCGCGTACGGACGCGCCGCTGGACGAGGTCATGCGCACGATCGAGAAGGCGCTCAAGCAGCGGTCCTGAGGTGCCGGCAGGGTGTTCGAACAGCTCCGTACGTCTACGCAGCCCTGGCGCTGGGGGTGGCATGTGCCACGTCCGGGGCCAGGGCTGCCGAGTGCCGCACGTCCTGTTTAGAGCGACATTTCACCATTCGCAGCAGCCAGCAGGCCGCTCATGCGTGCCCCCCGGATGACATCTGAGAGAAATTGTTGGCACTCAGTGTCTTGTCGACTGGCACGCGGTGTCATACGTTGATGTTGTCCGGGCGGCCGGAGCGCGGCGAACCACCGCACTCCGGCTGTCCCAGCAAGCCATTCGCGCCTGCCCGCCCGGACGCCTGCGTCACAGGCACCCTCACCGCGCTCACCCGCGCTGCCGGAACACCCCTCAGCCGAACCGACGGCATCGCCTCTGCTCCACCCCCGACGTTCCCTCAAGCCGTTTCCCTCGACTGGCTTCGCCGGAGGCACACCGTGAACCAGATACTTGACGCGATCCTCGCGCCAGAGAGCACCCGCGAAGACTTCGCCGCTCTGCCCCTGCCCGACTCCTACCGCGCGGTGACCGTGCACAAGGACGAGGCCGACATGTTCGACGGCCTCCCCACCAAGGAGAAGGACCCCCGAAAGTCGCTGCACGTCGAAGAGGTGCCGGTGCCCGAACTGGGCCCGGGTGAGGCCCTGGTGGCCGTGATGGCCTCCTCGGTCAACTACAACTCGGTCTGGACCTCGATCTTCGAGCCGATGTCCACGTTCGGGTTCCTGGAGCGCTACGGCAAGCTGTCGCCGCTCACCAAGCGCCACGACCTGCCGTACCACGTCATCGGCTCCGACCTGGCGGGCGTCGTGCTGCGCACCGGCCCCGGCGTGAACGCCTGGAAGCCCGGCGACGAGGTCGTCGCGCACTGCCTGTCCGTCGAGCTGGAGTCCGCCGACGGGCACAACGACACGATGCTCGACCCCGAGCAGCGCATCTGGGGCTTCGAGACCAACTTCGGCGGCCTGGCCGAGATCGCGCTCGTCAAGTCCAACCAACTGATGCCCAAGCCGGACCACCTGAGCTGGGAGGAGGCGGCCGCCCCCGGGCTGGTCAACTCCACCGCGTACCGGCAGTTGGTGTCCCGCAACGGCGCCGGCATGAAGCAGGGCGACAACGTGCTGATCTGGGGCGCCAGCGGCGGACTCGGCTCGTACGCCACGCAGTTCGCGCTGGCCGGCGGCGCCAACCCGATCTGTGTGGTCTCCAGCGACCAGAAGGCGGAGATCTGCCGGAAGATGGGCGCCGAGGCGATCATCGACCGCAACGCCGAGGGCTACCGGTTCTGGAAGGACGAGCACGAGCAGGACCCGCGCGAGTGGAAGCGCTTCGGCAAGCGCATCCGTGAGCTGACCGGCGGGGAGGACGTGGACATCGTCTTCGAGCACCCGGGGCGCGAGACGTTCGGCGCGAGCGTCTACGTCACGCGCAAGGGCGGCACGATCGTCACCTGTGCCTCCACCTCGGGCTACAACCACGAGTACGACAACCGCTACCTGTGGATGTCGCTGAAGCGCATCGTGGGCTCGCACTTCGCCAACTACCGCGAGGCGTGGGAGGCCAACCGCCTGATCGCCAAGGGCAAGATCCACCCGACGCTGTCGAAGACGTACACCCTGGAGGAGACCGGGCAGGCGGCGTACGACGTGCACCGCAACCTCCACCAGGGCAAGGTCGGCGTCCTCGCGCTGGCCCCCGAGGAAGGCATGGGCGTGCGGGACGCGGAGAAGCGCGCGCAGCACATCGACGCCATCAACCGGTTCCGGAACGTCTGATCCGGACGGACGGACCCCGAGAGTACGGACCAACATGACCGAACGTCACAAGGATCGTCCGTGGCTGATGCGGACCTACGCCGGGCACTCCACCGCTGAGGCGTCCAACGCGCTCTACCGGCGCAACCTCGCCAAGGGCCAGACGGGCCTGTCGGTCGCCTTCGACCTGCCGACGCAGACCGGTTACGACCCGGACCACGTCCTCGCCCGCGGTGAGGTCGGCCGGGTCGGGGTCCCCGTCTCGCACCTCGGCGACATGCGCCGGCTGTTCCAGGACATCCCGCTGGAGCAGATGAACACCTCGATGACGATCAACGCCACGGCCATGTGGCTGCTGGCGCTGTACGAGGTGGTCGCCGAGGAACAGGGCGCCGACATCGCCGAGCTGTCGGGCACCACGCAGAACGACATCGTCAAGGAGTACCTCTCGCGCGGGACGCACGTCTTCCCGCCGGGCCCGAGCCTGCGGCTGACCACCGACATGATCACGTACACGGTGGCGCACATACCGAAGTGGAACCCGATCAACATCTGCAGCTACCACCTGCAGGAGGCGGGCGCCACGCCGGTGCAGGAGATCGCGTACGCGATGAGCACCGCGATCGCCGTGCTCGACGCCGTACGGGACTCGGGGCAGGTGCCGGCGGAGAAGTTCGGTGACGTGGTGGCGCGGATCTCCTTCTTCGTGAACGCCGGGGTCCGGTTCATCGAGGAGATGTGCAAGATGCGCGCCTTCGGCCGCATCTGGGAGCAGGTCACCCGCGAGCGGTACGGCGTGGAGAACCCCAAGCAGCGCCGCTTCCGCTACGGCGTGCAGGTCAACTCCCTCGGCCTGACCGAGGCGCAGCCGGAGAACAACGTCCAGCGGATCGTCCTGGAGATGCTGGCCGTCACCCTCTCCAAGGACGCCCGCGCCCGCGCCGTACAGTTGCCGGCCTGGAACGAGGCGCTGGGCCTGCCCCGGCCCTGGGACCAGCAGTGGTCGCTGCGCATCCAGCAGGTGCTGGCCCACGAGTCGGACCTGCTGGAGTACGAGGACATCTTCGCCGGGTCGCACGTCATCGAGGCCAAGGTCGCTTCCCTGGTCGAGGAGAGCCTGGCGGAGATGGCCCGGATCGAGGAGATGGGCGGGGCGATGGCCGCCGTCGAGTCCGGCTACCTGAAGGCGCAACTGGTCTCCTCGCACGCCGAGCGGCGGGCCCGGATCGAGGCGGGCGAGGAGAAGATCGTCGGCGTCAACTGCTACGAGTCGACCGAGCCGAACCCGCTCACCGCCGACCTGGACACCGCCATCATGACCGTCGACCCGGACAACGAGGCGGGCGTGGTGCGGGCGCTGCACCGGTGGCGCGACGAGCGCGACGAGGCACGGGCGCAGGAGTCCCTGTCGGCGCTGAAGAAGGCCGCGGCCGGGGACACCAACCTGTTCGCCGCGACCCTCGAATGCGCCCGCGCGGGCGTCACCACGGGCGAGTGGGCCTGGGCCCTGCGGGACGTCTTCGGCGAGTTCCGGGCGCCGACCGGCGTCTCGGGCGCGCCGCTCGCCGTCACCGCGGAGGCCGGCACGCCGCTCGCCGCGGTCCGCGCCAAGGTCGAGCGGACCGCCGCCGACCTGGGCACCGGGCGGCTGCGGCTGCTGGTCGGCAAGCCGGGGCTGGACGGCCACAGCAACGGCGCGGAGCAGATCGCCGTACGGGCCAGGGACGCCGGCTTCGAGGTCGTCTACCAGGGCATCCGCCTGACGCCCGAGCAGATCGTCACGGCGGCCGTCGCCGAGGACGTGCACTGCGTGGGGCTGTCGATCCTGTCCGGCTCGCACGCCGAGCTGGTGCCGGACGTGCTGCGGCGGCTGCGCGAGACCGGCGGCGGCGACATTCCCGTCATCGTCGGCGGCATCATCCCCAACGCCGACGCGGCGGCCCTCCGGGAAGCCGGAGTGGCGGCCGTGTTCACCCCGAAGGACTTCGGTATCACGGAGATCATCGGCCGTATCGTCGACGAGATCCGTACCGCGAACAAGCTCGACCCTCTGGAGGTCCCCGCGTGACTGTCAACCGCCTTCGCCCCCGCCGTTCCTGCCTCGCCGTGCCCGGCAGCAACCCGCGCTTCCTGGAGAAGGCCCAGGGCCTCCCCGCCGACCAGGTCTTCCTGGACCTGGAGGACGCCTGCGCGCCGCTGGCCAAGGAGGGCGCCCGGCACACCATCGTGGACGCGCTGAACAACGGCGACTGGTCCGGCAAGACCCGCGTCGTGCGGGTCAACGACTGGACGACGCACTGGACGTACCGGGACGTCATCACCGTCGTCGAGGGCGCCGGGCAGAACCTGGACTGCATCATGCTGCCCAAGGTCCAGGACGCCCAGCAGATCGTCGCGCTGGACCTGCTGCTCACCCAGATCGAGACGACGATGGGCTTCGAGGCGGGCCGGATCGGCATCGAGGCGCAGATCGAGAACGCCAAGGGCCTGGTGAACGTGGACGCCATCGCCACCGCGTCGCCGCGCCTGGAGACCATCATCTTCGGCCCGGCCGACTTCATGGCCTCCATCAACATGAAGACGCTGGTCGTGGGCGAGCAGCCGCCCGGGTACGGCGCGGACGCGTACCACTACATCCTGATGCGCATCCTGATGGCGGCCCGCGCCAACGACCTCCAGGCGATCGACGGCCCCTACCTCCAGATCAAGAACGTGGACGGCTACAAGGAGGTCGCCGGGCGCGCCGCGGCGCTGGGCTTCGACGGCAAGTGGGTGCTGCACCCGGGTCAGGTCGAGGCGGCCAACGAGGTCTTCTCGCCGTCGCAGGAGGACTACGACCGTGCCGAGCTGATCCTCGACGCGTACGAGTGGCACACCTCCGAGGCGGGCGGCAAGAAGGGCTCCGCGATGCTCGGCGACGAGATGATCGACGAGGCCAGCCGCAAGATGGCGCTCGTCGTCAGCGGAAAGGGCCGCGCCGCCGGCATGACCCGTACCTCGAAGTTCGAAGCCCCGGAGGCGTGACCGCGATGCAGTTCGGCCGTACCTACGAGGAATTCACCGTCGGGGACGTCTACAAGCACTGGCCGGGAAAGACGGTCACGGAATACGACGACCACCTGTTCTGTCTGCTCACGATGAATCACCATCCGCTGCACATGGACAGCAACTACGCCGAGCGGACCACCGACTTCGGCAAGAATGTCGTGGTCGGCAACTACATCTACTCGCTGTTGCTGGGGATGTCGGTGCCGGACGTGTCGGGCAAGGCGATCGCGAATCTGGAAATCGAGTCGCTGAAGCATGTGGCGCCCACTTTTCACGGGGACACGCTCTACGGCGAGACGACGGTGCTCGACAAGACGCCGTCGAGGTCCAAGAGCGACCGCGGGATCGTGTACGTGGAGACCAAGGGCTACAAGCAGGACGGCACCCTGGTGTGCGTCTTCCGGCGCAAGGTGATGGTGCCCACCGCCACGTACGTCAAGGAGCGCGGCGGCGAGCAGCCGGGCCGCCCGGAGCTGCGGGAACCGGCCCGTAAGGAGAAGTGAGATGAGCGGACGCCTCGCGCAGACCGAGGGCCTGACGGACATCCAGCGGGAAATCCTCTCGACGGTCCGTGACTTCGTCGACAAAGAGATTCTGCCGGTCGCCACCGAGCTGGAGCACCGCGACGAGTACCCGACGCGGATAGTCGAGGGGCTGAAGGAACTCGGCGTCTTCGGGCTGATGATTCCGGAGGAGTACGGGGGCCTCGGCGAGTCGCTGCTGACGTACGCGCTGACGGTGGAGGAGATCGCCCGCGGCTGGATGAGCGTGTCGGGCATCATCAACACGCACTTCATCGTGGCGTACATGCTCAAGCAGCACGGTACGCAGGAGCAGAAGGACTATTTCCTGCCGAAGATGGCGGCGGGTGACATCCGTGGCGCTTTCTCGATGTCGGAGCCGGCGCTCGGCTCGGACGTCTCGGCCATCACGTCCAAAGGCGTGGCGGACGGCGGAGATTATGTACTGACCGGTCAGAAGATGTGGCTGACCAACGGCGGTTCGTCAACTCTCGTAGCGGTGCTGTGCCGTACGGACGAGGGCCATCCGGAAGGCACCGCGCCGCACAAGTCGATGACCACCTTCCTCGTCGAGAAGGAGGCGGGCTTCGGTGAGGTCCGGCCGGGGCTGACCATTCCCGGCAAGATCGACAAGATGGGCTACAAGGGGGTCGACACCACCGAGCTGATCATGGACGGGCTGCGCATCCCCGCCGACCGGGTCCTCGGCGGACAGACCGGACGTGGCTTCTATCACATGATGGACGGCGTCGAGGTCGGCCGGGTGAACGTGGCCGCGCGGGGCTGCGGCGTCGCACAGCGCGCCTTCGAGCTGGGCGTTTCGTACGCGCAGCAGCGGCACACCTTCGGCAAGCCGATCGCCCAGCACCAGGCGATCCAGTTCAAACTTGCCGAAATGGCCACAAAGGTGGAAGCGGCCCATGCGATGATGGTCAACGCCGCACGCAAGAAGGACTCCGGTCAGCGGAACGACCTGGAAGCGGGCATGGCCAAGTACCTGGCCTCCGAGTACTGCAAGGAGGTGGTGGAGGACGCGTTCCGCATCCACGGCGGCTACGGCTTCTCCAAGGAGTACGAGATCGAGCGCCTCTACCGGGAGGCACCGATGCTCCTCATCGGTGAAGGTACCGCCGAGATCCAGAAAATGATCATCGGCCGACGGCTGCTGGAGGAGTACCGAATCC
The DNA here is from genome assembly GCF_003865135.1 of Streptomyces chrestomyceticus JCM 4735. Classification (NCBI taxonomy): domain Bacteria; kingdom Bacillati; phylum Actinomycetota; class Actinomycetes; order Kitasatosporales; family Streptomycetaceae; genus Streptomyces; species Streptomyces chrestomyceticus. The sequence continues at coordinate 1,798,578 of NZ_BHZC01000001.1, forward strand.
AGGGGTGAACGCCCGATTTGGGGCGTTTTATTCAGGACGAAGATCACACCCCGCCCGCGCGCTTCGGCCACGGATTGGCGCTGGCTCTTGGCCAGTTGCCGCCCGCAACCGATACCATCCCGGGAAAGCCGCCGTCCCCCATTGCATATGCGGCATCCTCCGCTACGAAGGTCATCCATGCCCCACAGCCAATCCTCTGCACAACGCGGTCGTGTCCGCCTCGCGCGCGGAGCGTCGCCGTGGCTTCTGCCGACCGTCGCGACGGCGGCGGTCAGCCTGGCCCGTTCCCGTCGCTCGGGACGCTGGGCAGCCGCCGCCGTGCCCGCCACCGCCCTGGCGGCGGGCATGCTGTGGTTCTTCCGCGATCCTGAGCGGGAGATCGCTCAGGGCCGGGTCATCTCCCCGGCCGACGGCGTGGTGCAGAGCATCATGCCGTGGAAGGACGGGCGCACCCGCGTCGCGATCTTCATGAGCCCGCTGAACGTCCACGTCAACCGCGCGCCGCTGGCCGGCACGGTGACGTCCGTGGAGCACATCCCCGGCGGGTACGTCCCGGCGTTCAACAAGGAGAGCGAGAACAACGAGCGGGTCGTCTGGCACTTCGACACCGAGCTCGGCGACATCGAGATGGTGCAGATCGCCGGGGCCGTGGCCCGCCGTATCGTCCCCTACGTGCCCCAGGGCTCGAAGGTGGAGCAGGGCGAGCGCATCGGCCTGATCCGCTTCGGGTCACGCGTCGACGTCTACCTCCCGGCGGGTGTCGAGGCCGCGGTCGAGGTCGGCCAGGCCACCACCGCGGGGGTGACACGCCTTGACCGTGATTGATCCCGACACACAGCCCGGCTGGGTCGCGGAGGTCGAGGAGGACGACGCGGCCGACGACATGCCGCTGTCGACGCGGTTGTCGATAGCGGACACGCTCACGCTCGGCAACGCGATCTGCGGCTTCATGGCCGTCTACTTCACCACCACCGGCGTCCTGATCCCGCACCTGACGGGCAACGAGGACGGCGGGATGGCCCGGCACAGCGCCGCCATGGCGGTGATCCTGATGCTGCTGGCCTCCATCTTCGACCTGTTCGACGGGCTCGTCGCGCGCAAGCTGCGCGCCTCGGCGATGGGGGCCGAGCTCGACAACCTCTCCGACCTGATCAGCTTCGGGCTGGCGCCGGCGTACTTCGTCGTCACCTGGGGCATGGTCGCCCCGGACTCGCACCAGCGGGTCTCGGTGGTCGCGGCGGTGGTGGTGCTGCTGGCGGTGGTGCTGCGGCTGGCCCGGTTCTCCTGTGTGACGCTGCGTGACGGCATCTTCCAGGGGATGCCGAGCCCGTTCGGCGCGCTGACCGTGGTCGCGATCGTCCTGCTGGAGCTGCCCTTCGTGCCGACGCTGCTGGCGATCATCGGGGTGGCCTGGCTGATGGTGAGCCGGGTCGAGTACCCCAAGCCGCGGGGACGGCTGGCGGTGGCGATGCTCAGTTGGATCGTGCTGAGCATGGGGATGCTGGCGGCCTGGGCGCTGGACGCCCCCGGTGGCCAGATGCTGCTGCAGACCGGTTGCTCGCTCCAGATCGTGCTGGGTGCGATGATCCCGGTCTTCGCGACGGCCCGTCGCGTCAACACCTTCCGCGACAACCGCCGTGAGGCGCGCAGCGCACAGATTCAGTAGCGGTGTCCGGTCCCCGGACCGGAAAGGCCCCCGCCGAGCGCATCAGCTCGGCGGGGGCCTTTTGTCGTATCCGGATGCACGCGGGCGCAGGGGGCGCACCGTGAGGCCGGTGAGCCCCTCGGCGCGCTCCCCGGCCCGTAGGTCAGCACCCTCAGGCCGTACGTCAGCGGCTCGGAACCGTACGTCGGAGCCTCCGGCCGTACGGCCGCGGCCTCACAGTAGGAAGTCCCGCCCCAGCGCCTCCGCCGCCCGCTCCAGGAGGGGGCCCGCCTCGGCCATGCAGCGGGCCGGGTCCGGCTCCAGGTCGGTCAGCGGGTAGGCGCGGCGGATGCCGGCCCGGCCCAGGGCCTCCGGCGGCAGGGCCAGGCGGCCGCAGACCGCCGCCACCTCCAGGCCCGCCGCCCGGGCCGCCGCCGCGACGCCCACCGGGGCCTTGCCGTGCAGGGTCTGCTCGTCCAGCGACCCCTCGCCGGTGACGACGAAGGTGGCGCGGGCCAGCGCCGGCCCAAAACCCAGCACCTCCAGCATGACGTCGATGCCCGGCCGGAAGACGGCCCCCAGGCCGACCAGGGCGCCGTAGCCGATGCCGCCCGCCGCGCCCGCGCCGGGGGCGGCGGCGTGCTCGGCGGCGCGGGGCCCGACCGCGGTCTCCAGGACCTTCGCGTAGTGGGCCAGGGCCGCGTCCAGCGCCGCGACGTCCTGCTCGCTCGCGCCCTTCTGCGGCCCGTAGACGGCGGGGGCGCCCTTGGGCCCGGTGAGCGGGTTGTCCACGTCGCTGGCGAGGACCACCTCCGTACGGGCGAGCCGTGGGTCCAGGCCCGAGAGGTCGGCGGTGGCCAGGTCGCGCAGCGGCCCGCCGCCCGGGGCGAGCGGGGTGCCGGCGGCGTCCAGGAAGCGGGCCCCGAGGGCGGCGAGCATGCCCGCGCCGCCGTCGGTCGTGGCGCTGCCGCCGACGCCGAAGACGATGGTGGTGGCGCCCGCGTCCAGCGCCGCGCGCAGCAGCTCGCCGGTGCCGTACGTGGTGGCCGTGAGCGGCGCGAAGCGGCCCTCCGGGAGGTGCTGGAGGCCGGACGCCTCGGCCATCTCGACCACGGCCGTGCCGTCCTCGTGGAGCGCGAAGGTGGCCGCCACCGGGTCGCCGACGGGTCCGGTGACCCGGACCTCGTGCCGGGCGAAGCCCGCCGCCAGGGCGGCCGCGACCGTGCCGTCGCCGCCGTCCGCGACCGGGACGGACTCCACCGCCAGGCCGGGTACGGCACGGCGCAGCCCGGCCGTGACGTGCTCGGCGACCTCGACGGCGGTGAGCGAACCCTTGAATTTGTCCGCGGCGACCAGCACCCGCGGTGCCCGGTCCTGGTCTGCCGCCGGTGTCCTTGCTGCGTCCGCCACTGTCTCCCCTTGCTTTCGAACTGGCAGTCGCGCCGCTGCGACCTTATCCGGCGGGGACCGTGGCGAACAGGGAGCGGATGCCCCGGTCGGCGCGCCAATCCGGCGAAGCATCGTTTTTCCGGCCATAGTGGGACGCCATGAGCGTGCAGACGTCCGAGGAGCCGACGCCGCATTCCGTACCGGGAGACGCGGCGCACGATCCGCCGCCCGATCTGGTCCTGGTCGGTGCCGGGGTCGCCGCGGTGCTCGCGGTGGTGGCCTGGGCGGCGCTGGGCAAAAAGAATTTCGAATCGGTCACCGATAGCGCGCTGAATTGGGTGCTGGGCAATTTCGGCTGGCTGTTCGTGGTGGCCGCCGACGTCTTTCTCGTCCTGTGCTTCCTCATCGCCTTCAGCCGATTCGGCCGTATCCGGCTCGGCAAGGACGACGCGGAGCCGGAATTCGGCAATCTCGCGTGGATCGCGATGATGTTCAGCGCCGGCATGGGTATCGGCCTGATGTTCTACGGCGTGGGCGAACCGCTCCAGCACTACGTCACTCCGCCGCCCTCCAGCGGCGTCACCCCGCACACCGGCGCCGCGGCCCGTACCGCGCTGGAGTACTCGTTCTTCCACTGGACCCTGACCCCGTGGGCCATCTACGGCATCGTCGGCCTGGCGCTGGCCTACGCGGGCTTCCGCAAGGGCCGCAGCAACCGGCTCAGCTCCGCCTTCGTCCCGCTGGTCGGCGAGCGGCGGGCCGGCGGGCGGCTGGGGCACCTCATCGACCTGCTGGCCGTCTTCGCGACCGTCTTCGGCACGGCCACCAGCCTGGGCCTCGGCGCCCTCCAGGTCAGCAAGGGGCTCCAGCTCACCACGGGCACCTCGGACAGCACGGCGGTCCAGTTGATCATCATCGTCGCGCTCTCCGCCGCCTTCGTGGCGTCCGCCTTCTCCGGCCTGCACAAGGGCGTCAAGTGGCTGTCCACCCTGAACATCGTGCTGGCCGCCCTGCTGATGCTGTTCGTCTTCGTGCTCGGCCCGACGGTGTACGTCCTGGACAGCATCCCGGCGAGCGTCGGCGGCTACCTCGACGACCTGCTGCCGATGGCCTCGCGCACCGGCGCCTTCACCGACGCGAGCTGGCTCGGCACCTGGACGATCTTCTACTGGGCGTGGTGGCTGTCCTGGGCCCCGTTCGTCGGCACGTTCATCGCCCGTATCTCGCACGGGCGCACCGTCCGGGAGTTCCTGATCGGCGTCCTGCTGGTGCCCAGCGGCGCGACGATGATCTGGTTCTGCGTGATGGGCGGCAGCGCGATCCGGCTGGACGCCAGCGGCCTGGCCGACCTCGCGGGCAACGCGAAGGACGCGGAGGCGTCGCTGTTCGGCATGCTGGACGCGCTGCCCGCCGGGACCGTCACCTCCTGGGTGGCGATGATCCTGGTCATGACGTACTTCATCACCAGCGCCGACTCGGCGTCCCTGGTGATGGGCTCGCTCACCAGCCGGGGCGCGCTGCACCCGAGGACGTGGCTGGTGGTCACCTGGGGCATCCTGATGGCCGCGGTCGCCGCGGTGCTGCTGGTGGCCGGCGGGCTCGGCGCGCTCCAGACGGCGACGATCCTGGTCGCGCTGCCCTTCGTGTTCGTGATGCTGGCGCTGTGCTGGGCACTGCTCAAGGAACTGCGGGAGGACCCGGGCGCCGGCCCGGCGCGGCACCACGCACTGCACGGCCTGCGCAACGCGGTACGCGCCATCGTCGGCGAGACCATCACCGAACAGGGCCCGACCCGGCACCCACGACTGCGGCGGGCGGCGGACTCCAAGCGGACGGGGGACGACACGGGGGCGTCGGGGCAGGGGCCGACGGGGGTGTAGGGGCGCGGGGGACTCACCCGTTCGGGTGTGTGCGGCCGGGGACGGCGTCCAAGGCCCCGGCCGGCACCGCGACGGCCCCGGCAAACGCCCCACAGGCCCGCCGTCCGACCCGGCTACGCTCACCGCATGACCACGGACTACGCCACCTATATCGCCGGTCTTCCGCGTGTGCTCGCGGGGGCCGGTGTCATCTTCCGCGACGCCGACGGCCGGGTGCTGTACGTCGAGCCGAACTACCGCGACACCTGGAACCTGCCCGGCGGCACCGTCGAGTCCGACGCGGGCGAGTCGCCCCGCCAGGCCGCGCGGCGGGAGACCGCCGAGGAGATCGGCCTGGACATCGAGCCGGGCCCGCTGCTGGCCGTCGACTGGGTGCGCGGCACCGGCCGACCGCCCCTGGTGTCGTACCTGTACGACGGCGGAGTGCTGGCCCCGGACCAGTTGGCGGCCGTCCGGCTCCAGGAGAGCGAGCTGCTGTCCTGGTCCCTGCTGTCGTGGGAGGAGGCCGAGCCGCGGCTGTCGCCGTCGATGGCGCTGCGGGTACGGGCCGCGCTGGACGCGCTGGCGCGGGGCCGCGGGCCGGTGGAGCTGGAGGACGGGGTCGCACCCGCCGCCCCTTGACCTCAAGCCCGCTTGAAGTTGCATCGTCGCCGTATGACGTTTCTCCCGGATTCCGCGGTCCGGCCCGGCCGCCTGGCAGTGGGCGTGGTGCTGCCCTCGCCCGCCGTGCGGCGGGAGCAGAAGCTCCCGCTCACCGAGGCGGCCCGGCACGCGGAACTGGCCGGGCTCGACCTCGTCGCGTACGGGGACCGGCCCGCGGCCGGCGCACCGGCCCTGGACACCGCGGTGGTACTGGCGGCGGTGGCCGCGGCGACCGAGCGGATCACCGTCGTCGGCGCGCTGTACACGCCGGGGCTCCGGCCGCCGTCCCAGGCCGCCGAGCAGATCGCGAGCCTCCAGCAGATCGCGGACGGGCGGCTGGTGTTGGGGGTGGGGACGGGCGGCGGCCGGGAACGGTGGGCTGCCGCAGGGATTCCGTACGAGGAGCGGGAGCGCCGGACCGACGCGGCGCTGCGGCTGCTGCCCCGTCTGCTCGCGGGCGAGCGGGTGCCGCTGCCGCACGGGCCCGGCTACCCGGTGGTGGAGCCGGAGTTCGCCGTGCCGATGCCGCCCGTCTGGATCGGCGGCACCTCGCGCGCCGCGGTGCGGCGGGCCGCGCTCCTGGGCGACGGCTGGTTCCCTTCCCTGGCGTCGGCCGCCCAGGTGGCCGAGGGAGCCGTGCACCTGGCCGAACTCTCCGCCGCGCTCGGCCGCCCGGCCCCGGCCGTCATCGTCGGCACCAGCGGCGCCCTCGGTACGGCACCCGGCCTGCCCACCGGCGCGGACCTCGCCACGGAACTCGCCACGGCCCACGGCGTCCCGCCCGAACGCCTCGCCGGCGTCCCGGTGACGGGCGGCGCCCGGGAGGCGGCGGAGCGCCTGCACCGATACTGCGGCGCGGGAGTCACCCGCGTCCTGCTGGACATCGCGGGCGGCGACTGGCGCCATCAGGTGGAGTTGCTGGCGGATGTACGGGATCTGTTGCGCTGACGGGGCGCCCGGACGCCGCTGTCATGGGCGGGTAACGGGCGTTCTAGGCTTCGCGTATGGATAAGGCAGCGGCTACCAGGGCGGACGGGACTTACGAGGACTACTGGGCGAGGGGTGGCGCGGCTGCCCTGGCCGAGGTGCCCGGCGTCGTGGGCGTGACGCTCGGCGGCAGCCGGGCCCGGGGGACGCACCGGCCGGACTCCGACTGGGACTTGGGGGTCTACTACCGCGGCGAGGTCGGCCTCGCGGGCCTGGCGGACCTGGCCGCCGAGATCACCGGGACGCCGGTGGAGATTCACCCGCCGGACGCGTGGGGTGCGTGGGTCAACGGCGGGGCCTGGCTGGTGATGCCGGACGGCACCCCCGTGGACTGGCTCCTGCGGGATGCCGACCGGGTGCAACGGGTGTGGCGGGAGTGCCAGGCGGGCCGGTTCGAGATCGGCGCCCAGGTGGGGCACCCGCTGGGCTTCTGGTCCCCCGCGTACGCGGGGGAACTGGCCCTGTCCCGGGTACTCGCCGACCCCAGCGGCGAGCTGGGCCGCCTCAAGGAGGAGATGCGGGAGTACCCGGAGCCGCTGCGCGCCGCGCTGACCGGAACGGCGGTCTGGGACGCCGGGTTCTCCGTCGCCATGGCGCGCAAGTCCCAGGCGTCCACGGACACCTTGCACGTGGCCCTCTGCCTGGCGCGGGCGGTCGGCGACCTGACCCAGGCCCTGCACGCCCACCACCGGACCTGGTGCATCAACGAGAAGGGCGCGCTCGCCGCCGCTGCGGCGATGCCCGGTACACCGCCCGGGTTCGGGGAGCGGGCGAGTGCCCTGCTGGGCGAACTGGGCCGTAGCGCAACGGAGTTGGGGCGGACGCTGGAGGCTGCGGAGTTGCTGGTCGCGGAGGTGCGTGCCGTGGTGGAGGGCGACGCCTGAACACCCGAGGGCCGAGTGCTCGCTTCAGCCGAAGAGAGCCTGCTGCCCGCCCGGGTCCTCGGCTCCCCGCCCCTCCCCGGCCCCGCCCCGCTCGAAATCCAGCAGGCGGCGCTTGCGGTCGAGCCCGCCGCCGTATCCGGTGAGGCTGCCGCTCGCCCCGATCACGCGGTGGCAGGGGATGATGATGCCGATCGGGTTCTTCCCGTTGGCGAGGCCCACCGCACGAGCGGCGGAGGGCCGGCCGAGGCGCGCCGCGAGCTGCCCGTACGAGAGCGTCCCGCCGTACGGGATGTCGCACAGGGCGGCCCAGACGCGGCGCTGGAACGGTGTCCCCCGGGGCGCCAGGGGCAGGTCGAAGGCGGTGAGCGCGCCGTCGAAGTAGGCGCGCAGTTGCCGTACGGCCGCCGCGAACGGCGGGGCCTCCAGGTCCTCCGGCGGGCCGAAGGACTCCTGAGGCGGGCGGTGGCGCTGGTCGGTCATGTAGAGGCCGGCGAGGGCTTCGCCCTCGGCCACCAGGGTCAGCGGGCCGTACGGGGTGTCGGTCAGGACGGCGTGGCAGCGCTCGCCGCCGGTACGGGTGGGCACGGGATCGGACATGGTCGCCTCAGTCGGTGGGGAGGTGGTTGATGGGGTGGTCGTCGGTGGCCCACAGGTACTGGACCGCGTACGCGCGCCACGGGCGCCAGCGCGCCGAGTGCCGTACGAGCGCCGCCGGGGTGGCCGGCAGCCCGAGGTGGGCGGCGGCGCGGCGCAGGCCCAGGTCGGTGGGGGTGAAGGCGTCGGGGTCGCCGAGAGCGCGCATGGCGATGCACTCGACGGTCCAGGGGCCCACGCCCGGCAGCGCCGCGAGCTGCGCGCGGGCCCGTTCCCGGTCGCTGCCGACGCCGAGCTGTACGGCGCCGTCGGCGAGGGCCGCGATCATGCCAGTGAGGGTGGCGCGCCGGGTACGCGGCATGGCGAGCGTCTCCGGGTCCAGACCGGCCAGCTCAGCGACGGAGGGGAAGAGGTGGGTCAGGCCGCCCGCCGGGTCGTCGATCTTCTGGCCGTGCGCGGTGACCAGCCGGCCCGCGTGCGTACGGGCCGCGGCGGTGGACACCTGCTGGCCCAGTACGGCCCGTACCGCGAACTCGTCCGCGTCCGCGGTGCGCGGCACCCGCCGCCCCGGCGCCTTGCGGACGAGCGGCGCCAGGACGGGGTCCTCGGTCAGCAGCCCGTCGACCGCCTCCGGGTCGGCGTCCAGGTCGAGCATCCGGCGGCAGCGGGCGATGGCCCCGGCGAGGTCGCGCAGGTCGGTGAGGGACAGCCGGCAGTCGATGTGGCCGGGGCGCGGGGCCAGGGCGACGATGCCGTGCCCGTACGGGAGGGCGAGCGTGCGCCGGTACGCGCCGTCCCGCCACTCCTCGACCCCGGGTACGGCGGTCGCGGCCAGGTGGCCGAAGAGGTTGTCCGGGCAGAGCGGCTGCCGGAAGGGCAGCCGCAGGGCGAGTGCGCCGGGCAGGGCCGTGGCGGCCCCCGGCCGGGCGCGCCGCCGCAGCTCGGTGGGCGCGAGCGCGAACACCTCCCGTACGGTGTCGTTGAAGGTGCGGATGCTGGCGAACCCGGCGGCGAACGCCACGTCGGCCATGGGCAGTTCGGTGGTCTCGACGAGCAGCCGCGCGGTCTGGGCGCGCTGCGCGCGGGCCAGGGCGAGCGGCCCGGCGCCCAGCTCGGCGAGCAGTTGCCGTTCGACCTGGCGGGTGCTGTAGCCGAGCCGGGCGGCCAGGCCGGGTACGCCCTCCCGGTCGACGACGCCGTCGGCGATCAGCCGCATGGCGCGCGCCACGAGGTCGGCGCGCTCGTCCCACTGGGGCGAGCCGGGGCTGGCGTCCGGGCGGCAGCGCTTGCAGGCGCGGTAGCCGGCCTGCTGAGCGGCCGCGGCGCTCGGGTAGAAGGTCATGTTCTCGGGCTTGGGCGGCACCACCGGGCAACTGGGACGGCAGTAGATACGTGTGGTGCGCACCGCCGTGTAGAACCAGCCGTCGAACCTGGCGTCCTTGGACTGCACGGCGCGCAGACAGCGCTCGAAGTCGGTGTGCATGCATCCAGCATCCGGCAGCCGTACCGGCTCGGCTGGCGGTTTTCCGACATCAGCGTCCGGTGACCAGTCCGGCTGCCGACGACCTGCCGGGTGGCATACGGCACCCGGCGACGATTTGCGCCGGGCCGGGGGCGGTGTGCGAGAGTTGACCACCCGGTCGGCCGGGCGCGCACGGGTGCGCAGCCGCTGCCGGGACCCCCTACTTCAGACGAACGGTTCCGGCCGCGCCGCCAGCGTGTCCGGAGTCGTTCCCCTCCCTACGTCCTTCTCAGAGAGTGATGCAGGCAACGACTCTTCTCCCCCGGACCGAGGACCTGTTCACCCAGGGCCTGGAGCTCCAGGAGGGCGCCGCCCTCCTGCGTTTCGGCGCCGCCCGGCAGCGGCCCGCCGACCGGAGCAGTTGGTGCAACAGCGGCGCTGTCGCCTGGCTCGACGCCCCCGAGGGCACGTGTGGAGCGTCGGCGAGGCAGAGGCCGCAGCCGGTCTCGTGCTGCGTGCCGCGCAAGGGTTTCCCGACCAGGTACGGGAGTTCACCGGCCCGCGCGGCACCGAGACGCTGGTCGCCCGCCATCTCGCGGTGACCGACGTCGTCGAGTGGATCTTCCGCTGGACGCTGGAGGAACCGGCCGTCCACCCTGCGGAGGACCGGGTGGTCACGCTCGACGAGAGCCACCACGACGAGCTGCTCGCCTTCCTCAACGAGCACAGTCCGGCCCACTCCACCGGCCCCGGCTCCGCGGACGTCAGCCTCTGGGCCGGTATCCGCGGCGCGGACGGGCGGCTGGTGGCGTGCGGCGCGATGAGCAGCCTGCGGGACAGCGGCGCGCCGCTGATGGCGTCCGTCGCGACCGACGCCGCCCAGCGCGGCCAGGGCCTCGGCGCCGCGCTGACCTCGTGGCTGACCCGGCACACCGTACGGCGGCACGGGTTCTGCACGCTGTGGCAGCTTGCCGAGAACGCGCCCGCCGAGCGGCTCTACGACCGGCTCGGCTACCGCAACGAGGACCCCTGCGTGTCCGCGCGGATCGCTTCGGCCTGAGCGGCGGGCCGTACGGCACCGGGCGGCGGGGCCCCGAGGGGCTTTCGGCCGGTGTCCGGGTTCAGCCCACCCGCGCCGCGAACGCCGCGTACGCCCGCTCGTCGAAGAGCACGAAGCGCACCTCCTCGACGGCCGTCTCCGTGGCCCGCACCGTCTCGACGGCGATGCGGGCCGCGTCGTCCAGGGGCCAGCGGTAGATCCCGGCGGAGATCGCCGGGAAGGCGACGGTACGGGCGCCCAGCTCGTCGGCGACCCGCAGCGACTCGCGGTAGCAGGAGGCGAGCAGGTCCGAGCGGTCCTCGGACCGCGCCCAGACGGGGCCGACGGTGTGGATCACCCAGCGGGCCGGCAGCCGGCCCGCCGTGGTCGCCACGGCCTGCCCGGTGGCCAGGCCCTTGCCGTAGTGCGAGGCGCGCAGCGCGCGGCACTCGGCCAGGATCTCGGGGCCGCCGCGCCGGTGGATCGCGCCGTCCACTCCCCCGCCGCCCAGCAGCGAGGAGTTGGCGGCGTTCACGACGGCATCGACCGGCTGCTCGGTGATGTCGCCCGCGACGAGCGTGAGGGCGGGCCGGTGAGGTGAGGGTGCGGTCATACGGCCATCATGGCCCGGCGCGCGGCCCGCCGTACGGGCCTCACGGTCCGCTGCCGCCGTACGGACCTCAGGGCCCGCTGCCGCCGTCGGCGGACGTGCCCTCCGCCCCGCCGGGCGGCCAGGTGATCTCGAAGTACCTCACCCGCTCGTCCTCCCCCACCGGCCGCATCCCGGCGGCCGCCATGACGTGCTGGGACGCGGTGTTGCCGAGGTCGGCGTCGCCCTTCACCCGGGTGACGCCGCGTTCCCTGGCGAGGCGCAGCAGCCCGCGCAGCGCCTCGGCCGCGTAGCCCCGGCCGCGCGCCTCGGGGACCAGTCCGTAGCCGATCGTGACGCAGCCGTCCGCGTCGGGCGGCCGGTGGAAGCCGAGGCTGCCGATGGCCAGCCCATCCGCCCGGCGGCGTATCTCATAGTCCCCGAACGGCTGCGGGTCGCCGGTGGCCGCGCAGTGGCCCAGGAAGTCGGTGGCGGACTCCACGTCCCCGTCGGTCGGATAGCCGGGCGCCCACCGCTCCCCGTCCGCCGGGGTCCGCGTCACCAGCCGCTCCGCCTCGGCGGCGGTCAGCGGGTGGAGCACCAGCCGCGCTGTCTGAAGATCGCTCATGACAGGGGAATTAGCACGCGCGGTGCGCGGGGCGCACGGGAGTTTCCGGCCCGGCCGCCCGTCGGTACCGTGACCGCCCGTCGGTACCGTGGCCGCCCGTCGGTACCGTGGCCGCCTGTCGGTGCCGCGGCCTCCCGTCGGTGCCGCAGGCTCCCGCACCGTCAGCCGCCCGCCGTGAGATAGCCGGTGATCATGGTGACGAGTTCGTCCTCCAGCCGGGCGGAGTCGACCGGGTCCGGCGCGGCGAGGAGCTGGTGGACGACGAGTTCGATGGTGCTCACCGCGAGCCGGGTGGCGGTGTACGTGTCCGCGACCCGGACCTCCGGGTGCCCGGCGAACAGCGCGTGGGCGTAGGCGATCCGCTCCCGCCCGTGCCGGGCGATCTTGTCGAGCAGCTCCGGGGACCGGGGCCCCTGCTCGGCCATGACGCGCAGCAACTGGGGGTCGTCGCGGTGGTTGCCGATCGAGGTGCGTACGAAGAGGCGGATGATCTCTTCGAGGGACTCGGGCGCCTCGCCGTCCTGGTGCCGGCCGGCGGCGGCTATCCCGGCGTCGAGGTGCCGGGTCAGCAGCTCCACCAGGATCGCGTCCTTGTTCGGGTAGTACTGGTACAACGAGCCGATCGACACCCGTGCCCGCGCGGCGATGCGGTTGGTGGTCCCCGCGGCGTAGCCGTACTCGGCGAAAACGTGAGCAGCGGCGGTGAGGATGCGCTGCCGGGTGGCTTCCGCGCGGGCCTGACGTGGCTGTTTACGTGGCTGGAGGCCGCGGCGGCCGGTGGTCATGGCTCCTCCTGGGCAGCCCGCGAATGCGAGTAGCAAAGACCTGAGCAATTGCTCACAATGGTGCCATGAGCTGCGGCGGAGCGGTTGCCGCCGCAGTTGTCGCGGAGCGTGAGGGGGTCGGGAGCGCCGCTGCCGCCCGCGCCCGTCCGCCGTGCCGCCCTCCCGGAAGGAGCCCTCATGACGCACGTCCGCACCCGCCCACGGCGACTGTCCCTGGCCGAGGTCCGCGCCCTGATCGGTGAACCCGAACCGATGCTGGAGAACAAGAAGATCGACCACATCGACCGGTTCGCCCGCATGTTCATCGCGCACGCGCCGTTCCTGTCGCTGGCCACCGCGGACGCGGCCGGGCGGGCCGACTGCTCACCGCGCGGCGACTACCCCGGGTTCGTGAAGGTCCTCGACGAGAACCTGCTCGCGATACCCGACCGGCCGGGCAACCGGATCGCCGACTCGCTGTGCAACATCGTGGAGAACCCCGAGGTGGGGATGCTCTTCATGGTCCCCGGGATGCGGGAGACGCTGCGGGTCAACGGCCGGGCCTACCCCACCGACGAGCCCGACGTGCTGGTCCGGATGCGTACCGAGGCCAAGGCGCCGGCCCTGGCGATCGTCGTCGAGGTGACCGAGGCGTACTTCCACTGCGGCCGGGCGCTCCTGCGGTCCCGGATGTGGGACCCGGCCAGCCAGGCCCTCGCCGACGAACTGCCGACCGCCGGGGAGATCGCCGCCGCGCAGTTCGGGGGCGACATCGCCCCGGAGCAGTTCGAAGCCGTCCTCGAAGCGTCCTACCGGAAGCTCTTCTGACCGTGCCGGAAAGGGAACCATCCATGCAGCGGACCCTCCTCGACCGTATCGACCCGGTCGCCGAGGACGTCGTCTCCCTCGTCCTGCGCGGCGCCGACGGCCCTCTGGCGCCCTGGGAGCCGGGCGCCCATGTCGACGTGGCCCTGCCGAACTGGCTGACCCGGCAGTACTCCCTCTGCGGCGACCCCGCCGACCGCGAGACCTACCGCGTCGCCGTACGGTACGACCCGCTCAGCCGCGGCGGCTCCGAGTACATCCACCGTTTCCTGCGCCAGGGCCGCCCGCTCGACGTGTCGCTGCCGCGCAACAACTTCCCCCTCGATCCCGCGCCGGGTTACCTCTTCCTCGCCGGCGGGATCGGCATCACCCCCGTCCTGCCGATGCTGCGGGCGGCGACCGCGGCGGGACTGCCCGCCTCCCTCGTGTACGCGGGCCGGGCGGCCGCCACCATGCCCTTCGCCGAGGAACTGCGCGCGGCCTACGGGGACGCCGTACGCATCGTCACCACGCAGCAGCACGGCAGGCCGGACCTCGCCGCGCTGGCGGCGGAGCTGGCCCCCGGCACCCTGGTCTACTGCTGCGGGCCGGCCTCCATGCTCACGGCGGTGGAGGCCGTCTTCCCGGCCGGGCAACTGCGTACGGAGCGGTTCCAGCCGGCGCCCAAGGTCTTCGCCCCGGACCAGGCGTTCGAGGTCGCGTGCGCCCGGTCGGGGCGGACGGTCCAGGTGGATGCCGACGATTCGCTGCTGAACGCTCTCCAGCAGGCCGGGGTCCCGGTGTCGTCGGGGTGCCGCGAAGGCGTCTGCGGGAGCTGCGAGATCACCGTCCTGGAAGGCGAGGTCGAGCACCGGGACGACGTCGGCGCCGACGAGGGCCGGATGTTCGCCTGCGTCTCCCGCGCGCTGGGCCCGCGGCTGGTGCTGGACCTCTGAGCCGTACGACGGACGCAGGTGCGTCAGGGCCGGACCGCGGCACGGTCCGGCCCCGGCGGGCTCTTCGTCAGCGGGCCGGCCGCAGCCGGGACCAGACCGCCCGGGCGGCGTGGTGGCCGGACATCCCGTGGACGCCGGGGCCCGGCGGGGCGGACTGGGAGCACAGGAAGACCGCCGGGTGGGCGGTGGTGTACGGGACGCGCGCCAGCTTGGGGCGGATCACCAGGCCCAGCCCGGCGGCGGAGCCCGAGCAGATGTCCCCGCCGACGTAGTTCGCGTTGCGGGCGGCCAGTTGGGGCGGCCCGGCGACGGCGCGGGCCAGCACCAGGTCGCGGAACCCGGGCGCGAAGCGCTCCAGTTGGCGTTCGACCGCGTCCGTGGCGTCGCCCTCCCAGCCGTGCGGGACGTGCCCGTACACCCAGAAGGTGTGCTTGCCCTCGGGGGCCCGGGTGGGGTCGGTCAGGCTGGGCTGCGAGGTGATCAGGAACGGTACGGACGGGGCGCGGCCGTCGGCGGCGGCGCGCAGCGCGGCGCCGATCTCGCCGCTGGTGGGGCCGAGGTGCACGGTGCCCGCCCGGCGGGCCGCGGCGGAGGTCCACGGCACCGGGCCGGACAGCGCGTAGTCGATCTTGAAGACGCCGGGACCGTACCGCACCCCGCGGTAGGCGTTGCCGAGCCCCGCGATCCGGGCCAGGGCGGTCGGCGAGGTGTCGAAGACGTACGCGCGGGCCGGCGGCAGGTCGTCCAGCCGCTTGACCTCGTACCCCGTGTGCACCGCGCCGCCGTGCAGGCGCAGCAGCGCGGCCAGCGCGTCGGGGATGGCCTGGGAGCCGCCGCGCGGGATCGGCCAGCCGCCCGCGTGCGCGGCCAGCGCGAACATGATCGCGGCGCCGCCGGTGCCCGGACTGCTGAGCGGCGCGATGACGTGGGCGGCGAGGCCGGCGAACAGGCCGCGTGCCTTCTGTTCCCGGAAGCGCCGGTTGAGCAGGGCGGCCGGCTGGGCCGCGGCCAGGCCGAACCGGGCGTACGTCACCGGGTCGCGCGGCAGGCCGAGCCACTGGGTGCGCAGGAAGTCCGCGGCGAGGGTGTCCCACTTGCCGAGGAAGGGCGTGAGCAGGCGGCGGTACGTCCCGGCGTCGTGCGCGCCGAGGGACATCGCCGTCTCGCCGACGGAGCGGGACAGCACCGCGGCCGTGCCGTCGGGAAAGGGGTGCGCCAGCGGGAGGTCGGGGTGCAGCCACTGGAGGCCGTACCGCTCCAGGTCCATGGCCGCGAAGGCGGGCGAGCCCGCGGCGAGCGGGTGCACCGCCGAGCAGGGGTCGTGCCGGAAGCCGGGGAGGGTCAGCTCCTCCGTGCGGGCGCCGCCGCCGATGGTGTCGTGGGCCTCGAAGACCTCCACGGACATGCCGCGGCGGGCCAGTTCGACGGCCGCGGTCAGCCCGTTGGGGCCCGCCCCGATCACCACGGCATCGAGCATCGTCGGCACCTGCGCCACTCCCCTCGTCAGCGACCCTCGCCGTCGAGGATCAGTTGGCGGCCGCCAGCAGTCCGAGGATACGCCGGGCGGTCTCCGCGTCCCGTGCCGCGGTGAACGGCAGCGCGTTGCCGCCCGTGATGCGGAACGGCTCGCCGGCGACCGTGCCGCTCGCCCCGCCCGTCTCGTGGACCAGCAGCAGCCCCGCCGCATGATCCCAGGCGTTCTCCCAACTGAAGGCGACGGCGTCCAGCTCGCCGCTGGCTATGTACAGATACTCCAGGCCCGCCGAGCCGCAGGGGCGCGGGACGACGCCGTCCGTCTCCAGGGCGGACAGCACCCGCTTCTGCTCGTCGGTGGTGAAGTCGTAGTGCGATATCGCCACGTCCAGCGCCGCACCGGCCACCGGGGCGCTCCGGCGCAGCGGCCGCCCGTTCAGCTCGGCGCCGGCGCCGCGGCGGGCGGTGGCCATCAGGTCCAGGGCCGGGGCGTACGTCCAGGAGGCGAGCAGTTCGCCGCGCAGCGCCAAGGTGACGAGCGTGGCGAAGCCGGGGTCGCCGTGCACGAACTGGCGGGTGCCGTCGACCGGGTCGACGATCCACACCGGCGCGTCGCCGCCCAGCGCCGCCAGCACGGCGGGATCGGCGTGCACCGCCTCCTCGCCGACCACCAGCGAGCCGGGCAGCAGGCTCGTCAGGGCGGCGGTCAGGTGTTCCTCGGCCAGCCGGTCGGCGACCGTGACGAGGTCGTGCGGGCCGTTCTTCTCCAGCACCTCGTGGGCGGCGAGCTGCCGGAACCGCGGCATGATCTCGGCCGCCGCGGCCTTGCGGACGGCGTCCTCGACGGCGGCCGGGTTCAGCGCGCGCAGCACCTCGTCCGCCGTGTGTGTCGCGGCGCCCACCGCGCCCGTCTCGTCCGTCGTGTCTCCCGTTTCCGTACGAATCGCTTCGATCATGACTCCATCGAACCACGCCCCACTGACACAGCACCTGGACGGAAGGTGAACTCCGGATGCCGGGGGCCGGGCCCGGCGGGGCACCGGCCACGCTCCGGGCAGACGCTCACCCCGCCGCGGCTACCGCCCCACCGCGTACCCCTGCATCCCCCGCGGGTTCGCCGCCCCCGACAGCACCCCGGTCTCCGGGTCCCGCGCCACCGCGGACAGCCGCCCCTCCGACCACGCGTCGCCGACCGTCACCGCGTGCCCGCGCCGCCGCAGCTCCCCGATCACGTCCGCGCCGAGGCGGGACTCGACGGTGACGCTGCCCGGCCGCATGGCGCGGGGGAAGAAGGAGCCGGGGAAGGAGTCGTTGTGCCAGTTCGGGGCGTCGATGGCACCTTGGAGATCCAGTCCCCCGCGCACCGGCGCGCGCAGGGCCGCGGCGAGCAGGAAGTGGAGCTGCCACTGATCCTGCTGGTCGCCGCCGGGGGTGCCGAAGGCCATCACGGGCACACCGTCGCGCAGCGCCAGGGACGGGGTGAGGGTGGTGCGCGGGCGGCGGCCGGGTGTCAGCGAGTTCGGCAGCCCCTCCTCCAGCCAGGCCATCTGGAGGCGCGTACCGAGCGGGAAGCCGAGCGCGGGGACCACCGGGCTGGACTGGAGCCAGCCGCCGGAGGGTGTCGCGGAGACCATGTTGCCCCAGCGGTCCACGATGTCGATGTGGCAGGTGTCGCCGCGTGTGGCGCCGCTCCGGTCGACCTCGGGAGCGATGACGGGGGCGGCGCCGGGGGTGCCGGGAGTCGCCACCGTGGGCTCGCCCGCCCCGGCACCGGCGGCGCCCGTCGCG
Organism: Streptomyces chrestomyceticus JCM 4735; assembly: GCF_003865135.1. Taxonomy (NCBI): domain Bacteria; kingdom Bacillati; phylum Actinomycetota; class Actinomycetes; order Kitasatosporales; family Streptomycetaceae; genus Streptomyces; species Streptomyces chrestomyceticus. The sequence goes on from NZ_BHZC01000001.1 coordinate 1,816,102, forward strand.
GCGGCGGCGTCATCCCCCGCCGCGACGGCCAGGGCGTGCTTGCTCAGCCGGGGCGTACGGCCGTCCGGGCTGCCGGGCCGCAGCTCGTACGAGGCGTGCTCCCCGATCAGCGTCCGCCGCGCCGCGTTGTACTCCTCGCTCAGCAGCGTGCCGACCGGCACGTCGGCGGCGTCGCCGTACCAGGCCTCGCGGTCGGCCATGGCCAGCTTGCAGCCCTCGATCAGCAGGTGCACGTACTCGGGACTGCCGTAGGCGGGCAGTTCCGGCGGCAGCAGGGCGAGTTGCTGGAGCAGGACCGGGCCCTGCGACCAGCCGCCCGGCTTCGCCACGGTCCAGCCGTTCCAGTCGTAGGTGACCGGGTCCTCGTACGTCGCGGCGAAGGCCGCCAGATCCTCGCCCGTGAGGGTGCCGGCGTGCCGCTCGCCGGAGGTGTCCATGGCGGGACGGGCCGCGAAGGCGGCCAGCGCCTCACCGATGAAGCCCTCGCGCCAGATCCGCCGGGCCGCGTCGATCTGTGTCTCCCGGCCGGACCCGGCGGCCTCCGCCTCGCTGATCAGGCGGCGCCAGGTGGCCGCCAGGGGCCGGTTCCTGAGCAGCCCGCCGGGCGCGACCGGCCGCCCCTCCGGCAGGTAGATCTCGGCGGACGATATCCACTCCGTCTCGAACAGCTCCCGGACCGTCGCCACCGTCTCGCCGACCCGCTCGACGGCCGGGTGCCCGTGCTCCGCGTACCCGACGGCGTACTTGAGCACCTCGCCGAGCGGCTTGGTGCCGTGGTCCCGGAGCAGCAGCATCCACGCGTCGAACGCGCCGGGCACGGCCGCGGCGAGCGGTCCGGTACCGGGCACCAGCGAGAGCCCGAGCGAGGTGTAGTGCGCCACGCTCGCCCCGGCGGGCGCCGGCCCCTGCCCGCACAGCACCCGCACCGGCCCGCCGGCGGGCGCCAGCACGACGGGCACCTCGCCCGCCGGCCCGTTCAGATGCGGCTCGACGACCTGCAGCACGAACCCGGCGGCCACCGCCGCGTCGAAGGCGTTGCCACCGTCCTCCAGCACGGCCATCGCGGACTGGGACGCCAGCCAGTGCGTGGTCGCGGCCATGCCGAAGGTTCCCTGGAGGGTCGGGCGGGTGGTGAACACGGTTCTCGGTTCTCCTCACGTCGTACGGACGGACGGGCGCTCTCTTCCCGCCCCTTCCCCCGCGCGGCCCCCGGAAATACCCCGCCCGCGCCCCTTCCTGATCACATTCACCGGGCGGCGGACACCGCGAAATGGACTCGCCGCCGCCTGCCGCCGCTCCGTAGGCTCCCGGTATGACCGGTACCGGACCCCTCAGCCCCTCCAGCCCCACCAGCGCCCGGCGCCCCTTGGTGGCGATCCTCAGCGGAGCCGGCATCTCCACCGACTCCGGCATCCCGGACTACCGCGGACCCCAGGGACTGTGGCGGCAGGACCCCGAGGCGGAGAAGCTCGTCACGTACGAGTACTACATGAACGACCCGGAGATCCGGCGCCGCGCCTGGCGGTTGCGGCGGGACAGCCCGGCCCTCCGCGCCCGGCCCAACGCGGCCCACGAGGCGGTCGCCCGGCTGGAGCGGTCCGGGACGCCGGTCCGTGTCATCACCCAGAACGTCGACGGCCTGCACCAGCTCGCCGGCGTCCCGGACCGCAAGGTCCTGGAACTGCACGGCACGGGCCGCTTCGTCGTCTGCACCCGCTGCCACGCCCGGACGCCGATGTCCGAGGCCGTCGCCCGGGTGGACGCGGGTGACCCGGACCCGGCGTGCGTGGAGTGCGGCGGCATCCTGAAGTCGGCGACGGTGATGTTCGGCGAGCGGCTCGACCCGGAGGTGCTCGGTACGGCGATGAGCGTGGCCGAGGCGGCCGACGTGTTCATCGCGGTGGGCACCAGCCTCCAGGTCCAGCCCGCCGCCTCGCTCGTCGGGCTGGCCGCCGAGCACGGCGCGCGGCTCATCATCATGAACGCGGAGCCCACCCCGTACGACGAGCTGGCCGCCGAAACGATTCGCACCCCCATCGGCACCGCCCTCCCGGAGCTCCTCGCCACCCTCGCGCCCTGAACGGCCCCCGGAGCCCGCAAGCCCTGGGCGGCCGGCCCCGGAACCGCCCCCTTTGCCGGGAATGCCACCGGCGGCGCTACGGTTGTCCCGGCTGCCGGCCGACCGGGCCGTGCGCCGCAACAGGACAGCGGGAGGATGCGCCGTGCAGGGCAAGCACCACGGTGAGTACAAGGTGCCGGGCGGCAAGCTCGTGGTCGTCGATCTCGACGTGACGGGCGGGACGCTGCGCGACGTCCGGGTCGCGGGGGACTTCTTCCTGGAGCCGGACGAGGCGCTCGGCGCCATCAACGCGGCGCTGGAGGGCGCGCCCGCCGACACCGACGCGCGCGGGCTGGCGGCCCGGATCGAGGCGGCGCTGCCGTCCGGCGCGGTGCTGTTCGGGTTCACGGCGGAGGCGGTGGGCATCGCGGTACGCCGCGCCGTCGCCCAGGCCACCGACTGGACGGACTTCGACTGGCAGATCATCCACGAGGCGCCGCAGCCGCCCGCGCTGCACATGGCCCTGGACGAGGTCCTGACCGCCGAAGTGGCCGCCGGCCGGCGGCCGCCGACGCTGCGGGTGTGGGAGTGGGACCGCCCCGCCGTCATCATCGGCAGCTTCCAGTCCCTGGCCAACGAGGTGGACCCGCAGGGCGCCGCACGGCACGGCGTGACGGTCGTACGGCGCATCAGCGGCGGTGGCGCGATGTTCGTGGAGCCGGGCAACACCATCACGTACTCGCTGTGCGTACCGGCCTCCCTCGTCCAGGGCCTGACCTTCGCCGAGAGCTACGCCTATCTGGACGACTGGGTGCTGACCGCCCTCGGTGACATGGGCATCAACGCCTGGTACAAGCCGCTCAACGACATCGCCACCGACGCCGGGAAGATCGCCGGCGCCGCGCAGAAGCGCATGGTGGCGGGCGACGGGGCGGTCCTGCACCACGTGACCATGTCGTACGACATCGACGCGGACAAGATGGTCGAGGTGCTGCGGATCGGCAAGGAGAAGCTGTCGGACAAGGGCACCCGCAGCGCGAAGAAGCGGGTGGACCCGCTGCGCCGGCAGACCGGGCTGCCGCGGGCGGAGGTCATCGAGCGGATGATCGCCTCGTTCCGCGCGCGGTACGGCGGCAGCGACGGCAAGGTCTCCCCCGAGGAGATGACGCGGGCTCAGGAGCTGGCGGGCGGGAAGTTCAGCTCGCCGGAGTGGACGGCGCGAGTTCCGTAGGCGGGTTCCGCAGGCGCATTCCGTGGGCGGGTTCCGTAGGTGCGTTCCGTGCGCGGCAGGCGGCGTCACGCCAACGGCCGGGTGACCGCCGTCTCCCACACCCCCGTCCCCTACGCCGCCGTCCCCAGCCGGAAGCGCGCCGCCACCTCGTCCGCGAGTTCGCCGGCCGGGCGGCCGCCGTCCATGGTGATCACCGTGTTCCCGTGGACGGCGGCCTGGCGGCGCACCTCGGCGTCCCACAGTTCGTCCCGGGCCAGCCGTTTGGCCAGGGTGGACTCCGGGGCCCGGCTGCCCCAACTGACCAGCGACCGCACCGGGACGTTGCGGCGGGCTCGCAGCGCCGCCATCCGGAACTCGGGGGTGGGCAGCAGGAAGACCGCCTGGTCGGGGCGGGTGAGCAGGGGTGCGAGCTGGCTCGGCAGGTTGCCGAACCAGTCCACCAGGACGGGCCGGTCGGCGGGCATCGCGAGGAGGTCCTCGACCTCGAAGGCGAAGGTCTCGGCGACCACGCGCTGCGCGAAGCCGCACGCCTCGTCGGGGCTGCGGCTGTCCCACAGGGAGCCGGGCGGCTCGTCGCGGGCCGCGTGGAAGTGCGGGTGCTGCCGCGGGGTGCAGCGGGGCAGCCAGGTGTGCTGGGCCAGGTCACCACGGTAGACCACGGCGCCGTGGCGCCGGGCCAGGATTATCGCCAGCGTGCTCTTGCCCGCTCCGGTGCCGCCGGCGATCCACCGCACGTGGGAGAGCCGGCCGGCCGCGGCGGTCGTCGTCCGGGCAGCAGGACCGAAGGGTGTTCCCGATGGAGGGCGCCTCATACGGTCCATGGTCCCCGCATCGGCGGTGCCGCTCCAAGGCCGCCCCGTATGGGGAGCATCAGGAGTGGGCAAAGAGTTGGCAGGGACGGTTGAGTCGGTGCGCGCCCCCGCGCGCCTCCGCGCATTCTGTGCGCCCCCGCCGGGACCGTGCGCCGGTCGGCACCGGGTCCGTGCGCCGGTCAGCGCACCGGGTCGTACGGGCTCAGGTCCAGCCCCGGATCCCCGCCCGTCGCGAGCAGCGCGGCGGCACGCCCCGCCCAGGGGCCGACGGTCAGCCCGGTCGGGCCGAGGCCGTCGGCGACGACCAGGCCCGACACCTGCGGGACCCGGCCGAGCAGCGGACGGATGTCCGGTCCTACGGGGCGGAAGCCGACGCGGGTCTCCAGGTGGTCGGCGCCCGCCAGTCCGGGCGCGACGGCCAGGGCCTCGGTCAGGACTTCGGCCAGTCCGGCGGCGGTCACCCGGTGGTCGAAGCCGGTACCGGCCTCCCGGGTGGCGCCGGCCACGATCCGCGAGCCGTCGAACGGGACGAGATAGTGCCCGGTGCCGCGGGGCATGACGACGGGCCAGTTCCCGGTGTCCGCGCCGGGCAGGGACAGGTGGACGATCTGGCCGCGCTGCGGTGCGACCCGTACGGTGACGCCCACCGGCGCCAGCAGCTCCGGCGCCCAGGCCCCGGCCGCGACGATGACCGCGTCCGCGGCGATGCGCTCGCCGTCCACCTCGATGCCGGTGACCCGGTCCTCCGTACACATCAGTGCCGCGCGGCCGGTACGCACATCGACGCCCCGGTACCGCGCCTGACGCAGCAGCGCGTCCCGCAGCCGCCCGCCGTCGACCCGCGCACCGGCGGCTATGCGTACGGCCCGGTAGCCGGGCGCGAGGGGCGGGAACAGCGCGCGTACCTCGGACTCGCCGAGGAGGTCCACCTCGCCGGTGTCCGCGGTGCCGCGCCGCCGTTCGAGCACCCGTCGGCGGATGCGGTGCAGGTCCGCGTCGTCGGCGGCCAGGGCGAGCGCGCCGACGGCCCGGTGGCCGAGGCCACGCTCGCCCGCCTCGGTGAGTCCGCCGATCAGCTCCGGGTAGTACCGGGCGCCTTCCGCGGCGGCGCGGAACCAGTCCGGGTCGTCGTTCTCGGAGGCCCAGGGACAGATGATGCCCGCACCGGCCGCGGTCGCCTCCCCGGGCGCCGCACGCCCGGCGAGCACCACGTCCGCCCCCAGCCCGGCCGCATGCCAGGCGGCGCTCGCGCCGACGATGCCCGAACCGACCACGGCGACGCGCATCCGCCTCTCCTCCCAGCCGGCCCCCGCCGATGTCGTCCCTCATCTTGGGTGATCGCGCCGCCCGGTGGAAGGGGCGTACGCCGGGCCGGGGCACCTCGGGCAACTCCGTGCCACCGTCCCAGCACCACCGGTCGGAACCGCAGTTGGTTCACTGCGAGGGTGATGAACATGCGAGCTGAAATCGACGGCGCGACGATCCGCACCACGGCCGATCTGCATTCCGCCTTGTCCCGGGCCCTGGATTTCGGCCCCTACTACGGCGGGAACCTGGCGGCCCTGTGGGACCGGCTCACGACCGATGTCGAGCGTCCGGTCGAGCTGGTCTGGTCGGACTCGGAGCTCAGCAGAGCCGCCATGGGTGAGACGGAGTTCGAGAAGATCCGGGATCTGCTGCTCCGCGTCCAGGAGCAGGATCTCTCCTACGGGCCGACGGAACGTTTCTCGGTGACGTTCGCGTAGTGGGCCGCTGCCGGAGCTGATCCGCCGGCACGCCGAGGGCCCGGGACACGCCTCACGGCGTGTCCCGGGCCCTCCCTCTCACCGGCGCTCCGCTCAGGCGTTGACCTCCGGAATGACGTCCCTGGCGTACGCGTCGATGACCTCCTCCTTCGCGTCGTGCATCGCGTACAGCGCGAACTGGTCGACGCCCAGCTCCCGCAGCCTGCGCAGCTTCTCGACGTGCGCGTCCGCCGTGCCGATGACGCAGAAGCGGTCGACGATCTCGTCGGGGACGAAGGCGGTGTCCGGGTTGCCCGAGCGGCCGTGGTGGGCGTAGTCGTAGCCTTCGCGGGACTTGATGTAGTCGGTCAGCTCCTGCGGCACCGCGCCCGAGTCCGTGCCGTACTTGGACACCAGGTCGGCCACGTGGTTGCCGACCATGCCGCCGAACCACCGGCACTGTTCCCGGGCGTGGGCGAGCGCCTCCGGCGAGTCGTCCTCCGTGACGTAGGCGGGGGCCGCGACACAGATCGTGACGTCGGACGGGTCGCGGCCGGCCGCCGAGGCGGCCGCGCGTACCGCCTTCACCATCCACTCCGTGAGGTACGGGTCGGCGAGCTGGAGGATGAAGCCGTCGGCCTCCTCGCCGGTCATCTTGAGCGCCTTGGGGCCGTACGCGGCCATCCAGACGGGCAGCCGCGCCCCTTCGCGCACCCAGGGGAACTTCACGACCATGCCGCCGCCCAGATCGGCCTCGTCGCCGCGGCCGAGAGCGCGGACGGTCTTCATGGTCGCGCTGATCCGGGCGAGGGTGTTGGGGGCGCGGCCGGCCACCCGCATCGCCGAGTCGCCGCGGCCGATGCCGCAGACGGTGCGGTTGCCGTACATGTCGTTGAGGGTGGCGAAGGTGGAGGCGGTGACCTCGGGGGTGCGGGTGGAGGGGTTGGTGACCATCGGGCCGACGATCAGGCGTTCGGTGTGTTCCAGGATGCGGCTGTAGATGACGAACGGCTCCTGCCACAGCACGCACGAGTCGAAGGTCCAGCCGTGGGTGAAGCCGGCCGCCTCGGCGCGCTGCATGAGGCTGACGACCTGTGAGGCCGGCGGGTCGGTCTGCAGAACGAGTCCGAATTCCATGGTGGCAGTCCCTTCCGCTGTTCAGTTCAGGTACTGGCAGGTGCCGCGCGGGGTGTACGCGCCGTGCCCGTCCCGGCCGGTGAACTCGCGCGCGGTGATGACGGGTTCGCCGCGCGACAGGACCGTCTCGACCCGCCCGGTCAGGCGCCTGCCCTCGTAGGCCGAGTAGTCGACGTTCATGTGGTGGGTGGCCGCCGAGACGGTCTGCTCGGCGTGCGGGTCGTAGACGACGAGGTCGGCGTCGCTGCCCGGCGCGATGGTGCCCTTCTTGGGGTAGAGGCCGAACATCCTGGCCGGCGTCGCGCAGGCGATCTCGATCCAGCGCCGCCGGGTGAGGTGGCCGTCGACGACGGCCTGGTGCAGCAGGTCCATCCGGTTCTCGACGCCCGGCATCCCGTTCGGGATCTTGGAGAAGTCGCCGCGGCCGAGTTCCTTCTGTCCGGAGAAGCAGAACGGGCAGTGGTCCGTGGACACCACCTGGAGGTCGTTCGCGCGCAGGCCGTGCCAGAGGGCCGCCTGGTGGTCCTTCGGCCGCAGCGGTGTGCTGCAGACGTACTTCGCGCCTTCGAAGCCGGGTTCGGCGAGGTTGTCCGTCGACAGGAACAGGTACTGCGGACAGGTCTCGCCGAAGACCGGCAGGCCCTGGTTCCTGGCCCGCGTCAGTTCGGCGACCGCCTCCCGCGCCGACACGTGGACGACGTACAGCGGCGCTCCGGCGACCTGGGCCAGCTTGATCGCGCGGTGTGTCGCCTCGGCTTCCAGGAGCGCCTTCCTGACCTCGCCGTGGTACCGCGGATCGGCCTGGCCGCGCTCCAGCGCCTGCTGGACGAGGACGTCGATGGCGATGCCGTTCTCGGCGTGCATCATGATCAGGCCGCCGTTGTCACCGGCCCGCTGCATGGCGCGCAGGATCTGTCCGTCGTCGGAGTAGAAGACGCCCGGATACGCCATGAAGAGTTTGAACGAGGTCACGCCCTCGCCGACCAGCCCGTCCATCTCCTTGAGCGTGGACTCGTTCACATCCGACACGATCATGTGGAAGGCGTAGTCGATCGCGCATCTTCCGTCCGCCTTCGCGTGCCAGGCGTCCAGCCCTTCGCGCAGCGCGGCGCCCTTCGACTGCACCGCGAAATCGATGATCGTGGTGGTTCCGCCCCAGGCCGCCGCCTTCGTGCCGGTCTCGAAGGTGTCGCAGGAAGCGGTTCCGCCGAACGGGAACTCCATGTGGGTGTGGGCGTCGACGCCGCCGGGGACGACGTACTTGCCGGTGGCGTCGATGACGCGCTCGGCGGCCCACTGCTGACTGCCCGGGGTGGCCAGTGCTTCGACACGGCCGTTATCGACCAGCACATCGGCATGCATTTCTTCGGCGGCGGTGACGACCAGGCCGCCGCGGACGACTGTACGGGTCATGCTTCCGGTTCTCCCTTCCACACACCAGTGGTGCTCGGCGGCGCCGGAAGGGACACGGCCCGGCGTGCTCTGCCGTCCGGGCGGCCCGCCCCAGGTGACGCCGCGTCAAGACCGGTCTACACCCGTAGAGCGCGGCCGTGCAGCCGACCGTAGAAGCATGTCACCCACCGTGGCAACACCATGACCGCAGTTCAGGGGAGCCGGCCGGCGGCCGGACGGGCTTATTTCATTGGTTGCGCAACTCGGGAACCTTGCTCTCGGCCGCCGCGTTGCCCGATGGGGGACAGCACGACACGCCGGACCGTACGCACAACCGACGACCGTATCCACACACCACAGGAGACACAGCACCATGGGCGTCAGCCTCAGCAAGGGCCAGAACGTCGTCCTCAACCAGGACGGCACTCCCCTCGCGGACGTCACCGTCGGCCTGGGCTGGGACGCCCGGCCCACCGCCGGCGCGGACTTCGACCTGGACGCCTCGGCGGTCGTCTGCGGCACCGACCAACGCGTCCTGTCCGACGCGCACTTCGTCTTCTACAACAACCTGACCAGCCCGGACGGCGCCGTCCGGCACACCGGCGACAACCTCACCGGCGCGGGCGACGGCGACGACGAGCAGATCCTCATCGACCTGGACCGGCTCGGCGAGGAGACCGGCCAGGTCGTCTTCACCGTCTCCATCCACGACGCCGAGCGGCGCGGCCAGAGCTTCGGCCAGGTCGAGGACGCGTACATCCGCGTCGTGGACAACCTGACGGGCCGCGAGATGTGCCGTTACGAGCTGTCGTACGACGCCGCGGGCGAGACGGCGATGGTCTTCGGCGCCCTGTACCGGCGCGGCGGCGAGTGGAAGTTCCGGGCCATCGGCCAGGGGTACGCGTCGGGGCTGGCCGGCATCGCCACCGATTACGGCGTCAACGTCGGCTGACCCCGGTACGCGAAAGGGCGCGCCCGCGAAGGGCGCGCCCTCTACCGTGCTTACAGGTGCGAGGCGATGGCCGGCATCAGGTCCTGGAAGGTACGGCCGTTGGCGGGCTCGCCGATGGCGGCCATCTCCCAGCCGCCGCCGGCCCGGCGCACCTTCGCCATGATCTGCGCGGTGTACGGGCCGCCGCCGGTCAGGGTGTAGCGGGCCAGCTCCTGGCCGTTGGTCTCGTCGACGAGTCGGCAGAACGCGTTCTGCACCTCGGCGAAGGTCTGGCCGGTGAAGGAGTTCACCGTGAAGACGATCTGGTCGACGCGGGCGGGCACCCGCTGGAGGTCGACGAGGATCGCCTCGTCGTCGCCGCCCTGCCCCGCGCCGCCCACCAGGTTGTCGCCGGTGTGGCGTACCGAGCCGTCGTCGCTGATCAGGTGCTGGAAGAAGACGACGTCGACGGGCTCCTGCCCGGCGAAGAGGACGGCCGAGGCGTCCAGGTCGATCTCGCGGGCCATCAGCTTGGCGAGGAAGCCCTTGCGGGCGGCGGCCTGCCAGCCGAGTCCCATCCGTACGACGCTGAGCTCGCCTCCGCCGGACTTGCTCAGACTGATCTTCTGACCCTTGTCCAGGTTCACGGTCATGTGCTGTCACTCCTGCGTCGGGATGGCGTGCCTTGGGCAGGCGGCGGCCGTCGCCACCGGCTCGGGAATCAAAAATCTACAGCACTGTAGAGGTAATGGAGAAGTAAAGACGCGCACGGCGGAGCGGCTGGGAGCGGGCGCCCGGCGGCGGGTACGGACGGCGGGCGCCGGGCGTCCGGCGCTTGGTGGGCCCCGCCGGAATGCTCACAGCGGGACCCAGTCGTACGGTACCCAGCCGGGCGCCCGCACAACAGGGCGCGTCGCCGCTTTCACGGCATCGAGGACACCCGCTCCGCCGCCGGTTCCGGGAGGCGGAGGTCCGGCTCCGCCGCCCCTTCCGCCAGTCGGCGCAGCGCCCGCGCCGACGGCGATCCGGGTTCGGCGTGGTAGGTGATCAGTTGCTGGTCCGGGTCGGCCGGCAGGGCGAGCGTCTCGTACGCGAGCGACAGCGGCCCCACCACCGGGTGCGTCAGCCGCTTCCGGCCGAAGCCCTTGTCCTGGACGTCGTGGGCCGCCCAGATCCGACGGAAGTCGTCGCTCCGCGCGGACAGCTCGTCGATCAGCGCGCAGAGCTTCGGGTCCTCCGGGAACCGGCCGACGTCCCGCCGCAGGTGGGCGACGACGTGCGACGCCTTCTCCTCCCAGTCGGCGTACAGCTCGCGCGCCGCCGGGGCCAGGAAGAGCTGCCAGGCCAGGTTCCGCTCCTCGGGCCGCATCGCGGCGAAGTCACCGAGGAGGGCGCAGGCGAGCCGGTTCCAGCCGAGGATGTCCAGCCGCCGGCCGACCACGTACGCGGGGACGCCGTCCATCGCGTCGATCAGGTTCTGGAAGGCGGGGCGTATCCGCTGCGGCCGGAGGGCTGGGCGCAGGCGCCGGGAGGCAGGTCTGGCCAGGTGGGTCAGATGGGAGCGCTCGGCCCGGGTGAGCCGCAGCACGTCCGCGATCGAGTCCAGCACCGCCGTGGAGACGTTCTGCCCCCGTCCCTGTTCGAGCCGTATGTAGTACGCCACGCTGACCCCGGCCAACTGCGCCAGCTCCTCCCGGCGCAGGCCGGGCACCCTGCGGCGGCCGCCGTGGTGCGCCAGACCGACGTCCTCCGGCCGGAGCCTGGCGCGGCGGGAGCGGAGGAATTCGCTCAGTTCGGTGCGCGGGTCCATCCCTGAATTATGCCGGGCGCCGTACGGGGAGCGGCGTCGACGGGGGCCGGGCGCCGGACGGCCGGGGTGCCGCACGCCGTACGGCCAGGGGCGTCGGCCGCCGTGCCGCCAGGGTGATCCTCGCAGTGGTAGGAACGCCGAGCGTAGGTTCAACGGGGCACTGGTTGCCCCGGGCACGCAAGCCCACCCTGGAGAACATGAACCGCAACTCCGTTCCCGCATACGCAGCACCCGCCCCGAAGGCTCCCCTGGAGCGCACCACCATCGAGCGCCGGGAGCCGGGCGCGCACGACATCGTCATCGACATCAAGTTCGCGGGCATCTGCCACTCCGACATCCACACCGTGCGGGCGGAGTGGGGCGACGGCGGGCACTTCCCGATCGTCCCCGGCCACGAGATCGCCGGTGTGGTCAGCGAGGTCGGCTCCGAGGTGACCCGGTACGCGGTCGGCGACCGGGTCGGCGTCGGCTGCTTCGTCGACTCCTGCCGGGAGTGCGAGAACTGCCTGGCCGGCCTCCAGCAGTACTGCACCGGCGAGCTGGGCCAGGTCGGCACGTACAACTCCGTAGGCCGGGACAGGGTGGCCACCCAGGGCGGCTACTCCACCCACCTCGTCGTCGACGAGAACTACGCGCTGAGCATCCCGGACAGCCTGCCGCTGGACGCCGCCGCGCCACTGCTGTGCGCCGGCATCACCCTGTACTCGCCGCTGGCGCACTGGAAGGCCGGCCCCGGCAAGAAGGTCGCCGTCGTGGGGCTGGGCGGCCTCGGCCACATGGGCGTCAAGATCGCCCACGCGATGGGTGCCGAGGTCACCGTGCTGAGCCAGTCGCTGCGCAAGCGGGAGGACGGCCTGCGGCTCGGCGCCGACCACTACTACGCCACGTCCGACCCGGAGACCTTCAAGGAGCTGGCGGACAGCTTCGACCTGATCGTCAACACCGTCTCCGCGCAGCTCGACCTCAACGCCTACCTGGGCCTGCTGCGCACCGACGGCACCCTGGTCCAGCTCGGCGCGCCGGAGCACCCGCTGCCCGTCGCGCCGTTCGCCCTGATCGGCAACCGCCGGTCCTTCGCCGGCTCGCTGATCGGCGGCCTGCGGGAGACCCAGGAGATGCTGGACTTCTGCGGTGAGCACGGCATCACCTCGGAGATCGAGCTGATCAGCGCGGACCGGATCAACGAGGCGTACGAGCGGGTGCTCGCCAGTGACGTCCGCTACCGCTTCGTGATCGACACCGCCACGATCTGACGGCCGCGGGGCCCGGCCCCGCTCCCCGGGGTGCCGCCGCGGCGGCACCCCGGGACACCGTCGGCGCGACCCGGGCGACACTCGGGAATCACCGTGGGTACTGTCCCGGCGACAGGTTCCGTGCTACCTTCGAATCAGTTGCAGTTTTGGTACCCATAAACGTTATGTGCGCCTGACGGTATGTGACCGTCGGGCGCATTTTGTTTCTGCCGGTCACATCCGGATGGGCTCAATTGCGGCGACCCTGGAAACCGCGCAGTGCGGATTCCTCAACTGCCTCGATCGAAGGATAAAGACATGGCAACCGGCACCGTGAAGTGGTTCAACTCCGAAAAGGGCTTCGGCTTCATCGAGCAGGACGGCGGCGGCGCCGACGTCTTCGCGCACTACTCGAACATCCAGGCCCAGGGCTTCCGTGAGCTCGTCGAGGGCCAGAAGGTCTCCTTCGACGTCACGCAGGGCCAGAAGGGCCCGCAGGCGGAGAACATCGTTCTCGCCTGACGACCCGCAGGCCGGCCGGTCCCGACGGACCGCCGCCGCGACGGCAGGACTCTGCAGACGCGAGCCGGAGCTTCACCCGAAAGGGTAGGTTTCCGGCTCGCGTCTTTTTTGCACGGCTTTGGAATTCCCCGGCCCGGAACCGGCCGGAACCAGCCGGGAACCGATCGGATCCGGCCGGAACATTCAGGCGGACGACAGTCCCCGTTCGGCCACCCGCAAGGACTCCGTCAGGATTTCCGCGCCCTCCGCCGCCTCCTCGGCGGTCAGGGACAGCGGCGGCGCGATCCGCAGCGCGGCGCCCGCCAGGCCGCCCTTGCCGATGAGCAGCCCGCGCTCCCTGGCGGCCTCCACGACGAGGTTCGCCGCCTGCGGCGACGGTTCACCGGTGTCCGGCGCGACCAGCTCGACGCCGATCATCAGGCCGCGCCCGCGCACCTCCCGTACGATCCCGAGCCCGGCGGCGGCCGCCCGCAGCCGCTTGATGAGCGGGCCGCCGACGCGCCGGGCGTTGCCCTGGAGATCGTGGGCGAGGAGGTGGTCGAGGTTGGCCAGGGCCGCCGCCATGGTGACCGGGCTGCCGCCGAAGGTGGAGATGGAATTCGCGCCGAGGCAGTTCATCACCTCCGCGCGGGCGACGACACCGCCGACGGACATGCCGTTGCCGATGCCCTTGGCGAAGGTCAGCACGTCCGGCGGGCCGTTCCCGGCGTGCGCCTGCCAGCCCCAGAAGTGGTCGCCGGTCCGGCCCCAGCCGGTCTGCACCTCGTCGGAGATCCACAGGATGCCGTGCCGGTCCAGCACCTCGCGGAAGGCCGCGTAGAGCCCGTCGGGCGGCGAGGTGAAGCCGCCGACGCCCTGCACCGGCTCGGCGATCAGCGCGGCGACGCCCGCCGTCTGGCCGAGCAGATCCTCCAGGTCGGCGACGCAGGCGTCGACGTACGCGGCGTCGGACAGCCCGGCGTACGGGCCCCGGCCGCGCACGCCGCCGTGCACGTACAGCGTCTGGAGCGGCGAGAGGCCGGTCGGTGACCAACTGGCGTTGCCGGTGATGCCGACGGTCGAGAAGGACCGGCCGTGGTAGCTGTTGCGCATCGCCAGGATCTGGTTCGAGCCCCGGTACGCCGTCGCCAGCAGGAGCGCGGTGTCGTTCGCCTCCGTACCGGAGGTGGTGAAGAAGACCCGGGCGTCCGGGATGCCGGAGAGCGCGGCGATCCGCTCCGCCAGCTCCACCATGGGGCGGGACAGGTAGAGCGTCGAGGTGTGCAGGATGCGGCCCGCCTGGTCGGCGACGGCCTTGGTCACCTCGGGCAGCGCGTGGGCGGTCATGGTGGTGAGGATGCCGCCGAAGAAGTCCAGGTAGCGGTTGCCGTCCGCGTCCCAGACGTGGCGGCCCTCGCCGTGCGTCAGCTCGATGGGCCGCTCGTACAGCAGCGTGAGCCAGTCGGGCAGGACGGCACGGTGCCGGGAGCGCAGGTCGGCGGACGGCTCCGGGGCCCCGGCGCCGTCCCGGGGCGCGTGCGGGGCCGTCACGGCCGGACCAGGCCCTCGTACGCGTCGGGGCGGCGGTCCCGGTAGAACGCCCACTGCTGCCGCACCTCGTCGATCAGGCCGAAGTCCAGGTCGCGGACGACCAGCTCCTCCTTGGTGTCGCTGGCGACGTCGCCGACGAACTGCCCGCGCGGGTCGACGAAGTAGCTCGTCCCGTAGAAGTCGTTGTCGCCGTACTCCTCCACGCCGACCCGGTTGATCGCCGCGACGAAGTACTCGTTGGCCACCGCGGCGGCGGGCTGTTCCAACTGCCAGAGGTAGGCGGACAGGCCGCGGGAGGTGGCGGAGGGGTTGTAGACGAGCTGGGCGCCGTTCAGGCCGAGCTGGCGCCATCCCTCGGGGAAGTGGCGGTCGTAGCAGATGTAGACACCGATGCGGCCCACGGCGGTGTCGAAGACCGGCCAGCCGAGGTTGCCCGGCTTGAAGTAGTACTTCTCCCAGAAGCCCTTGACCTGCGGGATGTGGTGCTTGCGGTAGGTGCCGAGCACGGTGCCGTCGGCGTCGATGACGGCGGCGGTGTTGTAGTAGAAGCCGGACTGCTCGACCTCGAAGACCGGCACCACGATCACCATGCCGGTCTCGCGGGCCAGCTCCTGCATCCGGCGGGTGGTGGGGCCGTCCGGCACCGGCTCGGCCCAGCGGTAGTGCTCCGGCTCCTGCACCTGGCAGAAGTAGGGGGCGTTGAAGACCTCTTGGAAGCCGATCACCTGCGCGCCCTGCGCGGCCGCCGCCCTGGCGTGTTCCTCGTGCTTCGCGATCATCGATTCGGTGTCGCCGGTCCAGGACGCCTGAACCAGTGCGGCGCGTACGACGTTACGGACAACATCGGCCATGAGCTGCTCCTTCGTCGAGCCGTCGGCCAGCGGGCCATGCGGATCTACGCGTGTGGAGCGACCGTAGGCCCCGTGCAGCGGCGAGGCAAGACCATCTCCCCGAGGGCGGGACCCTGCCCCGGACCGGTCGCCGGGCCGGGGGTCAGCTTCTCGGGCCGCCGGCGCGCAGCGCGTGGCTGATGTCGCGGTGCCGGTTCGGCGAGACTCCGGCGGCGGCGTCCAGGAGCAGCGGGGTCAGCTCGCCCGGCGCGCTCGCGGTCGCCTCCACCGCCTCCTCGGGGGTACGGGCCCGCACCAGCGCCGCGAACAGTTCCCTGGCCTGGACCGGGCGGCCCGCGCCGAGCAGCGCCAGCGCGGTGTGCGCCACTTCCTCGACGGGGCGGGCGACGCCCTGGCGCAGCAGGCGCGCGCTCTCGGCCGTGCGCCCGGCGGCGGCGAGCGCGTCGGCGGCAGCGGCGAGCCGGGCGGGTGGCAGGCAGGCCGCCTCCCAGAGCAGCGTCGGCACTTCCGTCACCAGCCCGGCGTGCTCCAGCTCCGTGATGAGCACGGGCAGCTCGGCGGCGTGCGCGTGCGCGGCGGCGCACAGCAGGGCGTGCGCCTCCCCGCCGCGCCCGGCCGCCCGCAGCCGCGCGAGCCGGGCGGCGCTGGTGGAGGTGCGAGGAGCGGCGGGGGCAGGGGTCGGAGTGGGGGGCGGGGCCGGCCGGGGTGCTGCCCGCTGTTCGGTCAACGCGTCGATACGGGCCTGGAGTTCCCGGGCCCGTGCTCCGGACCGTGCGTGGTCGTCGCGGGCCCAGGCCAGTTCGGCGGAGAGCCGCTCCGTCTCGGGTCCGCCGGCCGCCGCCCGGAGTTCGGCGAGCAGTTCCCGGCCGCGGAGCGCCGCGTACTGCCGTTCGCGCAGCATCACGTCCAGGTGGTCCTCCAGCCGGGCGGAGGCGCCCGGCCGGGCGTCGTACGCCGCGACCGCCTCGTGGTGGAGCCTGCGCGCCCGTGGCCCGGCGGTGCGTACGGTGTGTGCGCCACGCCGTTCCGCGAGATCGTGCAGCAGCGACTCCACGACGTCCCAGGGCGGTACGTCCCGCCCGTCCAGACAGGCCCGTAGCCCTTCGGGGTCGCGGAGTGTGAAGACCCCGTACCACCCGGCCGTCTCGTCGAGCAGCCGGGTCAGCCCGCGCAGGAACCGCGCGAACTCCTCCACCGGCGTCCCCGGTTGTTCCCCTGCCACGTTCCGCTCTCCCTTCCCCCCGGCCCCCGTGCACCCGCCCGCCCCCACCCCACGCCCGCCCCGCACGCGGCACCAGCCGGGTTTCGGCCTGGATTGCGGCCGGGCGGCGGGCGGTTTGCGCGGGCCTGCCGCGCGGACGGTGCGGAGGTCCGCCGTTGTCGGTGGTCGGGGCCGGTCCGCCGATCTGGCCGATACGGTGCGGTCCGCCGTCGCGGCCGGCCGCGGGCCCGTTCGGGGGAGCCGGGCCGCGGGCGCGCTTCGGGCGGGCCCGGCGGGGCACCCGCTGTCGCATGACCGACAACGGCTGTCACACGACCGACCACGGTGGACCGTCCGGCCTGGACGAGTCGTACTGGATCGCCACCACCCCCGGCACCTCCCATCCGCCGCTCACCGAGGACACCGAGGCCGATGTCACGGTGCTCGGCGCCGGGATCGCCGGGCTCAGCACGGCCTGGGAGCTGGCCAGGCGCGGCCGCAGTGTCGTCCTGCTGGAGGCGGACCGGATCGCCGCCGGGGTCACGGGTCATACGACCGCCAAGCTCTCCGCGCTCCACACCCTGGTGTACGACCGGCTGCGCCGCACCCGCGGGCCCGAGGGCGCCCGCCACTACGCGCAGTCCCAGCAGGGCGCGGTCGAGCACGTCGCCGAGACCGCCCGGCTCCTCGGCGTCGACTGCGACCTGGAGCGCGGTCCCGCCTTCACGTACGTACGGGACCCGGCGAGCACCGGGCAACTGCGCGCCGAGGCGGCTGCCGCCGCCGCGGCCGGGCTGCCGGCCGCGTTCGTCACCGAGACCGGACTGCCGTTCCCCGTGGCGGGCGCGGTGCGGGTCGAGGAACAGGCGCAGTTCCATCCGCGCAAGTACCTGCTCGCGCTGGCGGAGGACTTCCGCTCCCGGGGCGGTGTCCTCCACGAGCGCACCCGCGCCACCGGCCTGCACGAGGGCTCGCCCTGCCGGGTGACGACGGAGACCGGCGCCACCGTGACCTCGCGGGACGTCGTGATCGCCACCCACTACCCGGTCTTCGACCGTGCCCTGCTGTTCACCCGTCTGTCGCCGCGGCGGGAGGTGGTGGTGGCCGCCCCGGTCGACGCCGGCCGTGACCCGGGCGGCATGTACATCACGCAGGAGGAGGGCAAACGGTCCGTCCGTACCGCGCCGTACGGAGACGGGCGGCGGCTGCTCATCGTCACGGGCGAGACCTTCAAGCCGGGCACGGCCGACGCCGGCGAGAAGTACGCGGCGCTGACCGCCTGGACGCACCGGCACTTCCCCGGCACCGAGGTGGCGTACCGGTGGGCCGCCCAGGACAACGACGCCACCGACACCGTTCCGCTGATCGGCCGGTTCCACCCGGGCGCGCGGCACACCTACGTCGCCACCGGGTTCGGCGGCTGGGGCCTGAGCGGCGGCGCGGCCGCCGGCCTCCTGCTGGCCGGACTGATCACCGGCGACCCGCCGCCGTGGGCCGGCCTGTACGACCCCCGGCGGCTGTGGAGCGCCGTACGGGAGGCACCCGCCTTCCTCAAGCACCAGGCCGACACCGGCCGGCACTTCGTCGGCGACCGGCTGCGCTCCACGCACGCCGACTCGGCTGCGGACATCGCCCCCGGCACCGGCGCGGTCGTACGGGTGCGGGGCCGCCGTTGCGCGGTCTACCGCGACGAGGACGGAACGGCCCGCGCCATGTCGGCGCGCTGCACCCACCTGGGCTGCCTGGTCGCTTTCAACGCGACGGAGAAGGCGTGGGAGTGCCCCTGCCACGGCTCCCGCTTCGCACCGGACGGCTCGGTGCTGCAAGGCCCGGCCACCGAGGCGTTGGAGGCGCGGGACCTGGAGTAGGCGGAACGGGAAGCGGACGGATCGCTGGACCGGTCAAGTCTCCCGAGGGGGCAGGCCGGTCGGTGTCGCGCCCACGGCCCCGGAAGGTCCCGCCGGCCTCCGCGTTATCTTGCTCGGGCACAGGTCCGTTTCCGAGAGCAGCCCGGCGTCACCGCTGTCCCCACAGCCATGCGTCACTTCGTCGTGGCGCCGGTGGGAAGGGCCGTCTCGTCAGCCCGGCAGGGCGTCGCAGGCAGGGAGTTGAGGATGGGCGCGGAGGGCGCGCTGGACACGGCCGGACGGCTGCGGGCGATCGGCGACGAGCTGTCCGACCGCTTCTACGAGCGGGCGGACGTGGTGCGGACGCTGGTGGTGGCACTGCTGGCCGGGCAGCACTCGCTGGTGCTCGGACCGCCCGGCACGGCGAAGTCCGAGCTGGCCAGGGAGCTCACGGGGCGGATCGAGGGAGCGGCCTACTGGGAGATCCTGCTGTCGAAGTTCACCGCGCCGACGCGGATGTTCGGCCCCGTCGACGTGGCCGCGCTGGCGCGGGGCGAGTACCGGCAGGTGTACGACGGGCGGGCCACGACCGCGCACGTAGCGTTCATCGACGAGATCTTCAAGTGCTCCACGGCGGCGCTGAACGAGACGCTGGGCTACCTCAACGAGCGGATCTACCACCCCGAGAGCGGCGGTGAACCGATCCGCTGCCCCCTGATCGGCGCCATCACGGCGAGCAACGAGCTGCCGGCGGACGAGGACACGGCAGCGATCTACGACCGGCTGCTGGTGCGGATCGAGGTCGGATACCTGGAAGACCCCGCGAACTTCGCCGCGCTGGTACGTTCCGCCGTCAGCCGCCCCGCCGCGCCGAAGCGGACCACCGTCGAACTGGCGGCCTTGCAGCACGCCGTGACCCTGGCGGTGCCGGCCGTGGACGTGCCCGACCCGATCGTGGACGCGGTGTGCACGCTGCGGGCCGCCTTGCGCCGTAAGGAACTTGTCGCCTCCGACCGGCGCTGGCGGCAGGCGGTGGGCCTGCTCCAGGCGTCCGCGTACCTCGACGGCCGCGCGGCGGTCGCCGAGAACGACCTGTCGGTGCTGACGCACGTGCTGTGGGACTCCCCCGCCGAACGGCCGACCGTCGAGCGGGAGGTGCTGCACCTGGTCAATCCCGACGCCAAGGAGGCGCTCGACCTGGCCGACACCATTGAGGAGCTGGAGACGCAGCTCGACGCGATGGCCGGGCAGTCCCGTGAGGCGCTGAGCGAGTGGGTCATCAAGAACGCCCACAACAAGCTCGCCAGGGCGGGCCAGCGGCTGGAGAAGCTGCGCGAGGAGGCGGCGGGCGCCGGGCGCTCCACCGCCGCGATCGACCGGGTGGCCGGCCGGCAGCGCGCCGTCCGCGCCCGCGTCCTCACCGAGGCCCTCGGCGTGGACGCGAGCATGGTGCAGGACCGGCGCTGAGGGGTACGGATCATGGGTGGGACACCGGGCAGGCTCGACGAGCTGGTGAGCCGGGCCGGGACGTGGCTGGGCCGGGCCGGCGCGGTCTCGGGGCAGTGCACCGCGGCCGTGGTCGCGGACCGTTTCGACCGGTTCACCTGGCACGACACCTACGAGCAGTCGGCCGGGCTGCGCGAGCTGGCCGAGGAGCTGGGCGCGTACCACGACGGCACCGCCGACCTGCTGGCCGACGTGTTCCTGGCCTCCTACAAGGCCGGCCCGCGGCTGCGGGGGCTCGCGGAGATGGCCCCGTCCCGGCTGGTCAACCACCAGGTCGTCAGCGCGCTGGTGCAGTCACCGGAATTCGCCGAGCTGCACCGCGAGACGGCCGGCGACCCGTACGCCGCCGCCATGGCCGTACTCGCCCAGGCCGCCGCGCTGCGCCGGATGCTGGAGCACTCCCGGGACGCCCAGGCGCGGGCCGAGCGGGCCCAGCAGGCCCGGCAGGCCGCCGACAGCGCGGCAGCCGCCGTGGGCGAGGCACTTCAGCAGGCCGCCGAAGGGGCCGCCGAGGACGGCTCCGTACCGGGCCCGGCCGCCGACGCCGTACACCAGGCGGTCGAGGCCGCGGAAGCCGCCGAGGCCGCCGGGCAGCGAGCCGCCCAGGGTGCCGCGCAGGCCCGCACGGCGGCGGCCCCCGGCCTCCGTGCCGCCGCCGGGAACGCGGTGGCGCAGGCGGCCGAGGCCGTACGGGAGGAAGCCGCGCTGATGCGGGCCTGGGGCGTCGGGGCCGGAGAACTGGAACGGCTGCCGTTCGACGAGCGCGCCCGGCTCGCCGAGCGGCTGCGCACCAGCCGCCTCGCCCAGTGGGCCGACCTGATCGGCCGCTTCCGGCAGATGGCGAGCGGTGAGCGCGCCCGTAAGGTCGAGAACACCGCCGGGGAGCTGGTCGGCGTCACGCTCGGGGATGATCTGTCCCGCATTGTCCCCTCCGAGCTGGCCAACCTCGGCCTGCCCGCGCTGCGTGCGGTGTTCGCCGCGCGCTACGCCGCCGGGGAGCTGATGCTCTACGACAGCCAGGGGGAGCAGACCGCCGGTCAGGGCGCGATCATCGCGTGCGTCGACACCTCGCACTCCATGTACACGGAAGGGCCGGGCGGCGGCACCCGGGAGGCGTGGGCCAAGGCGTGTGCCCTGGCACTGCTGGACCAGGCCCGCCACTCCGGGCGGGACTTCGTCGGCATCCTGTTCTCCGCCGCCGACAAGATCCGGGTGTTCCGCTTCCCGGCCGGTGAACCGCCCGGCATCGACCGGACGCTCGCGTTCGCGGAATCCTTCCTGGGCGGCGGCACCAGTTACCAGACGCCCCTGTCGGCCGCCCGCGAGCTGCTGGAGGAGGAGTTCGACGACGCCGCCCGCAAGCGCGGCGACATCGTGCTGCTCACCGACGACGAGTGCGACGTCACCGAGGAGTGGAAGCGCGGCTGGGACGACGCCAAGCGGCTGCTGGGCTTCCGGGTCTTCGGCGTGGCCATCGGCGCGCCGGGCGCCGCCGAGACCGGTTCGGTCCTGGAGGCGCTGTGCGACAACCTCCGCTCCGTCGAGGATTTCACCGATGTGCACGCCGCCGCCGATCTGTTCCGGGTGATCTGAGACCGCCGCCGCGGCGGCCGGCTCCCGGAGGCGAGGGTGAGACTGATCACCGTGCCGCCAGGCCGGGCCCGGCACCATGCGGCACTATCAGCCGTAACGCGAGCAATCAGCCATCTTGAGTGGGTGTTTCCCCCAGGTGGTGAGTACATTGGCCCCTTGCGGAGCCGGGGTGTCCTCTCCCGCCGGGGTGCACCGCCAGGTCCGTACGCCGCGCCGACGGCGGCCCGCCCGCCCACGAGAGAATGGACCTTCCTTGAGCACGCCCCGCCTCGTCCCGCTGTCCCCGACCACCTGGGCGTGGACGCACGACAGCACCGCCTGGGGGTACAGCAACTGCGGGCTCGTGGCGTCCGACGGCGAAGCGCTCCTGATGGACACGCAGTTCACGCTCCAGGCCACCCGCGAGCTGCTGGCCGCGATCGCCGGCGCCGTACCGGACGCGACGGTGACCACCGTGGTCAACAGCCATCAGAACGGCGACCACACCTGGGGCAACGAGCTGGTCGCGGACGCGGAGATCATCACGTCCGAGGCGTCCGCGGCGCACCTGTGCCAGGAGATGACCCCGGACATGCTGGCGGCCCTCAGCCGCAGCGAGCCGACCACCGCGGTCGCCGCCTACGCCGTCGAGCACTTCGGCGTCTTCGACTTCGGCGGCATCACCGTCACCCCGCCGACCCGGACCTTCACCGGCAGCCTGGACCTCACCGTCGGCCGCACCGCGGTACGGCTGCTCGACCTGGGCCCCGGGCACAGCGCGGGCGACGTGGCGCTGCACGTGCCCGAGGACGGGGTGGTGTTCACCGGTGACGCCCTGTTCGAGGGCGGCCACATGATCGTCTGGTCCGGCTCGCTCACGTCCTGCGTCACCGCCTGCGACACGCTCCTGGCCACCGGCGCCACCACCTTCGTGCCCGGCCACGGCCGGATCACCGACCGGGCGGGCGTCACGGCCTTCCGCGACCGGCTGTCCCGGATCATGGACACCGCCACCGCGCACGCCCGCAAGGGTATGGAGCTGACCCAGGCGGCCCGGCTGGTCAAGAAGGAGTACGCCGGTGATCTGGCGCACCCCGAGCGCCTGTTCACCGCGGTCGCGGCGGCCTACCGGGAGGCGGGCGCGGAGCACGTCCCGTCCACCACGTTCGAGCTGGTCGAGGGGATGGCTCAGCTCGCCGCCGGATAGTCGCACGGCACCACCAGCATGAACCGCTGCGTACGGTCGCTGAGCGGCGCGAAGCAGCGGAAGGTGACCTCGAACTCCTCGTCCCCGTGGCCGGGCAGGTACAGCCAGCGCCGGTCGCCGTCGGGGTGGGTGACGGTCGTGAGGTCGTCGGTGAGCAGCCGGGCCGCGACCTTGTCGCGTTCCTTGATCTCGGCGACGACCTCCGCCAGCCTCCGGTTGTCCGGCTGTTCGGCGGCGGCCAGCCGGAGCTGGGACGCCATCGGCTTGGCCCAGGACTCCTCCCAGTCGATGAGCTGGAGACGGGCCTCGGGGTAGGTCAGCGCCCAGATCATGACGTTGACGCCGTGCTTCATCCACGGCCAGTCCTGCTCGCACGCTGTGTTGTACAGGAGCACGTCCCAGGCCGCGTCGGAGAGGTACGCCGGCCAGGGCTGCACCTGGATGAGCGCGGACGTGGACGGGTCCACGGCGCCGTCGGGGCGGTACAGGGGCGGCGGCACCTGGCCCCGCGCGTAGACGAAGAGGGTGTGCCGCTGGGCCTCGTCGAGGTCGAGGATGCGCACGATGCGCTCCAGCCATTCGGCCTTCGGCCGCTCGATCCGGCCCGACTCCAGCCGGCGGTACCAGCCCTCGGTGACCCCGGTGAGCGCCGCCGTCTCGGCCTGGGTGATGCCGCGCCGGTCCCGGTGGCCGAATGTGGCGGTGAAACCGGGGACCTGGGTGGGGTCCCGGCGGCCACGCCAGTTGCGCAGGAAGTCACCGAGCAGGTGCTTACTGGACATTTATCGCCAAACTCCCCGCGCGATTCGGTAAAGGGATCGAAAACTTACGGCCGACTTTAACCCGGCGTCGCTACGTACCGAACCCGCCCTTCCCCGGCCCACCCACCCCGCATATCGTCACAAAACCATCAAATCACCCCATCCCACTCTCCGGACCGGCACATCGCCTACCGGAACTCCTGGTACCGGTCACCGCAGGTGACCGGCGCCGGACGAGAACGATCAATCGGTTTGTGCCAGAGTGACTGACCGCGCGAGAGCATCCGCGCCGCGGCACCCCCGCGGCCGCGGCGCCACCGTGCCGCCGGCGGGAGCCGGGCGTCCCAGCAGCAATCGAGAGGCATCCATGAGCCGCAGCGTCTTCATCACCGGTGGCAACCGGGGTATCGGGCTGGCGATCGCGGAAGCCATGGCCGCCGACGGGGACAAGGTCGCCGTCACGTACCGCTCGGGCGAGCCGCCGGCCGGCGTCCTGGGCGTCCCCTGCGACATCACCGACCCGGAGCAGGTCGAGACGGCCTTCCGGCAGATCGAGGAGGCGCACGGCCCGGTCGAGGTCCTGGTGGCCAACGCCGGCATCACCCGCGACGCGCTGCTGATGCGGATGTCGGAGGACGACTTCGACGCCGTCGTGGCGACCAACCTGACGGCCGCGTACCGGGTGGCCAAGCGCGCCACCCGCGGCATGCTGCGGGCCCGCAAGGGCCGGATGGTCTTCGTCGGCTCGACCGTCGGCCTGCGCGGCGAGGCCGGCCAGGCCAACTACGCGGCGGCCAAGGCCGGACTCGTCGGTCTGGCCCGCTCCCTCGCCCGGGAACTGGGCTCGCGCAACATCACCGCCAACGTGGTCGCCCCCGGCCTCACCCGGACCGACATGGCCGCGGCGCTCCCCCAGGACCGCCTGGACGCCATGGTCGAACAGATCCCCCTGGGCAGAATGGCCCGCCCCGAGGACATCGCCGCGGCGGTGCGCTGGCTGGCCGGTGACGAGGCGTCGTACATCACCGGGGCCGTCGTCCCGGTGGACGGCGGCGCCGGCATGGGCCACTGAGGCCCACGCGCGCAGCCGCACACTTTCACCACCTCCCCGCGCCCTCTCCGGCGCGGGCGGACAGACCTGTCCCCACGAGGGGCGGTGCCGTGAGTGCTTGGACGGGGGTCAGGCGCTCAGCACCGGGGGACGGCGGGGAGCCTGTGAGACGCCGGTCACCGGCGTCTCACAGGCGCAGCACGGCCGGGCCCGACTCGGGCACGCCGGACGGGCGGACTCAGTGGCCGCCCCGGGGCTCCTCGCAGCCACCCTCCAGGTAGGCTCCGTGCGCCTCGATGTCGAGCGGCGGGCCCAGGCGGCCGGTGAGGCACGGACCGTCGGGGAGCGACAGCGTGAAGCCGAGGGAGCCGCCCGAGCGGTGGACGCCGGTGACGTCCTTCGGATAGGCGAGCCGTTCGAGCAACGCCGCGAGGTCCCCCTCGTTCCGCAGTCCGGCCGGACCGGCCTTCCGCAGCTCCGCGGTGATGCGTTCGGCGTGCGCGGCGCCCCGGCAACGGGCGTTCGGCGTGAGCTGCGCCGTCTGCTGGTAGCCGTGGTTCTCCGCGTAGCGCGAGTTCTCGGGGCTCAGTGCGGCATTGTCCGGCGGATCACTTGCCGGAGGGCTCGGGAGACGCGTGGAGGCGTCCGTGCAGCGGGCGGCGATGTCCTGGAAGAGACGGGAGCCGGGCGGCTCCGGGCTGGTGGCGCGCTCCGAACCGGCCGCGCCCTGCTGCGAGCCGCTGACGCGTTCCGGGCCGGTGGCGCGCTCGGTGCCGCAACCGGTCAGCGTCAGCAGCGCGGCAGCGGCTGCGGCCGCTCCTGCTGCGGCCAGGCGTTTCACAGGGCACTCCGATACGGCCGGGACATGGCGGACAGGGGCACATTGTGCCCGTGAGCGCCGTAACGGTCATGAGTACGCGTACTCAGACGCCGCGCTCCCGTGCCGCCGGGACGGACGCGGGGACATCCGGTGCCGCGCCCCTGGCCAGCAACAGCAAGGCGTCGACCAGGTCCTCGGCGGTCGAACCGGTGGCCAGGCGCCGCAACTGCTGTCCCGTGACCAGGGCGACCACGGTGCCCGCCAGCCGCTCGGCGTCGGCGACGCCCAGCGCCGTCAGGATGCGGGCGGCGAGCCGGTCGTACGCGGCGAAGCACTCGGCGGCCGCGGCCCGCAGCCGTTCGTCGCGGCCCGCCTGGACGTACAGTTCGAACGGCGCGATGTGCTCGCTGTCGAACTCCGTACCGCCCGCGACCTGCCCGACCAGCGCGGCGGCCTCGGGCAGTCCGATGCGGTCGAGACGGCTGTCCTCGGCCAGTTCGGTGAAGCGCCGGGTCTCCTCGGCGACGAACCGCAGCAGGCTCTCCCGCAGCAGGTCGTGCTGGGTCGCGAAGTGGTACGTCACCGACCCCGGCGAGACACCGGCCTCCTTGGCGATGCGCCGGTTGGTGACGGCGGCGACACCGTCGCGGCCGATGATGCGCAGGACGGCGCCGATGATGCAACGCCGGGTGTCCCCCGCCCGGTTCGGCGCACCGGCGGGGCCGTCCGGCTCGCGCACCGGCCCGACCTCCGTACGTCCCGGACCGGCTTCCGTACGATCCGGACCGGCCCCGCGCGCCGTCACCGGCCCACCGTGTCCGCCGGACCGGACCCGCCGCCCACCGTGTCCGCCGCGCCCGGCCCGCCCGCCGTCCGGAGCCGGCCGGCCACCCCCTTCAGACCGCGCATCCGCGCCCGCACCCCCGAGCCGCCCTGCGCGGCGGGCACCGGCACCGTGCTCTCCGCCGCCGCTTCGGGCCACCGTTCGTACCAGCGCAACTCCGCCTCCAACTGGGCCGCGAGCGAGATCAGCAGGGGCTCCGAGTCGGCGGGCCCGAGGAGTTGGGCACCCAGCGGGAGCCCACCGACGGTGAACCCGGCGGGGACGCTGACGCCCGGCCAGCCGAGGACGTTCCACGGCCAGGCGTACGGGCACGCGGCGATCATGGCCCGGTCCGTCTGCCAGCCGTTCATCCGCGCGAGCGTGCCGATGCGCGGCGGCGGCGCGGCCGTGGTCGGCGTCAGGATCAGGTCGTACGGGCCGAACAGAGCGCCCACGCGCGCGTGTTGCCGCCGTTCCGCCACTCGCGCCCGGCGCAGCACGGGCCCGCCGAGCAGCCGCCCCATCCGGGCCGCCCCGCGCGTCCGGCGGTCCAGCAGCGCGCGGTCGGGCGCCCGTGACACCCATTCCCGTACGCCCGCCGTCGCCCGCGGCACGAACGCGAGGCCGATCAGACCGTAGTCCGGTTCGGCCTCCTCGACGTGGTGGCCGAGGCCCGCGAGGGTGCGGGCGAGGGCGGTGACGGCGGACCGTACCTCGGGGTTGAGGGGTTTGGGCGTACCGGTGAAGGCAGGTTTCCAGGAGAGCGCGATACGCAGGCGTCCCGGGTCGCGGTCGGCCGCCGCGCGGGCCGCGACCGGGCGGGGCCGGTGCAGGTCGCCGTCGTGGCTGCCGGCGGCGGCGTCGAGCAGCAGTGCCGCGTCGCGGACCGTACGGGCCAGCGGGCCCAGCACCGTGATGCCCTGGAAGGATTCCGGGTCGGGCCAGGTGGAGATGCGGCCGCGCTGGGGCTTGATGCCGACGAGGTGGGTCCAGGCGGCGGGGATGCGGACCGAGCCGGCGCCGTCCGTGCCGAGGGCGGCCGGGACCAGGCCGGCGGCGACGGCTGCTGCCGAGCCGCCCGACGAACCGCCGGGCGTGTGGCCCGGGTTCCACGGATTGCGGGTGTCGCCGAAGGCGGGGCCCTCGGTGAACGGCCACTGCCCCAGCTCGCACGCGTTGGTCTTGCCGACGACGACCGCGCCGGCCGCGCGGAGCCGCCGTACGGCCTCGGCGTCCGCCCGCTTGGGCGGGAACTCCCCGGCACAGCCGAACGCGGTGGGTTCGCCCGCCACGTCGGTGTCGTCCTTGACCGCGACCGGCACACCGAGCAGCGGCAGCCGCTCACCCGCGGCCAGCCGCCGGTCGGCCGCGGCGGCCTCGGCGAGCGCGGCCTCGGCACGTATCCGGCGGAAGGCGTTGACCGTGTCCTGGGTGGCGTCGATGCGGGCCAGCGACCGCCGTACCAGCTCGGCCGCGGACACCTGTCCCGCCGCCAGCGCCGCGGCCTGCTCGGCCAGTCCTTCGTACTCCCTGGTGCCGTTGTCCCGTATGCCCATGGCTCCCCTCGGCGGCACTGTTCGTTCGAACGAACAGCTTCGACGGTAACCGGGGGCCGGGCGCGCTTCAATGGCACGCCCGCTTCCGTGGCGCGCCCGCTTCACCGGCGCAGCGTCACGCCCGGTGCCGGCCGAGTTCCGCGAGGCGGGTCAGGGCGGGCAGCGCGTCGGCGAGCGCCTGCCGCTGCCCGGAGGTCAACTGGGCCACCAGCGGTTCCAGGTGGCGCGTGCGGTGCGTGTGGCGGGAGCGGCCGATCCGCCGTCCCGCCTCGGTGATACGGACCAGGACGGCGCGTCCGTCGCTGGGGTCGGGGCGGCGTTCGACCAGGCCGTCGCGCTCCAGCCGGGTGACCAGTTGGGTGATGCCGGGCTGGCTGACCTGCTCGGTCCTGGTCAGTTCGGTGAGCCGCATGGGCCCGTCGGCGTACGCGAGGGTGTCCAGCACCGACAGGGTCGTCAGGGACAGTTTCTCCGGCGTGGGCAGCCGTACGTAGAAGCGGTTGAAGTACTCGACCGCGGTGGCGAAGGCGTCCACGTCCAGGTCGCCGTCCGGGGAAGGGGGCGGGTGGTCGTTCAGGTCGTCGTTCACCCGTAAAACATATCGTACGGTTATTTAACGCACTTATGATCCTGCTGCGCCCGGATTTGGGCCGATATGGCGCGTCCGGTGGGTGACGCGCAGCCACGCGTCACCCACCGGACCCGGTACCTCCGCCGCGCACGGCGGTCGGCCTCACCCCTTGGGGCGGACCACCATCGCCGACCCGCCGCCGCGCCGCTGCTTCTCCGCCGCCGCCAGCCAGCGGCCGTCCGGCAGACGCTGCACGCCGGTCGCGGCGCCGATCTCCGGATTGCGGGTGAACGTGTGGCCGATGGCCTCCAACTGGGCGCGGACCGGGCTGTCCCACAGCCCTGGTTCCAGCTCGGTGGCGGCGGCGTTGCGCTGGCTGGCACGAGGCGCCGCGATGGCGTCGACCAGCGGCATCCCGCGGTCCAGGTGGTTCAGCAGGCTCTGCAGCACGGTCGTGATGATCGTCGCGCCGCCGGGCGAGCCCAGCGCCACCACCGGGCGGCCGTCCCGCAGCACGATCGTCGGGGACATCGAGGAGCGCGGGCGCTTGCCAGGACCCGGCAGGTTCGGGTCGTGCACGGCCGGGTTCGCCGGGGCGAAGGAGAAGTCCGTCAGCTCGTTGTTCAGCAGGAAGCCGCGGCCCGGTACGACGATGCCGCTGCCGCCGGTCTGCTCGATGGTGAGGGTGTAGGCGACGACGTTGCCCCACTTGTCGGCGACGGTCAGGTGGGTGGTGTTCTCCCCTTCGTACGGCGTCGGGGCGGCCCGGCCACCGGCCGCGCAGGGCTGCGGGTGGCGCGGGTCGCCGGGCGCCAGCGGGCTGGTGAGCACCGCGTCGTCCTTGATCAGGCAGGCCCGGGAGTCGGCGAAGCGCTGCGAGGTCAGGCCGCGCGTCGGCACGTCCTCGAACGCCGGGTCGCCGACCCAGCGCCCGCGGTCGGCGAAGGCGATGCGGCTGGCCTCGATGTAGCGGTGCAGGTACTCCTTCTGGCTCGCCTTCGAGAGGTCGCTGTGCTCCAGGATGTTGAGCGCCTCGGCGATGGTGGTGCCGCCGGAGGAGCCGGGTGCCATGCCGTACACGTCCAGGTCCCGGTAGCGGGTCTTGGTCGGGGCCTGGCGGCGGACCTCGTACTCCCGCAGGTCCTTCGCCGTCAGGTCCCCGGGCCGCACCGTGCGTTCGGCGCCGGGACGCACCGGCGGCTTCCGGACGGTCCGTACGACGTCCTCGCCGAGCCGCCCGTTGTACAGCGTGTCGACGCCCTTGTCGCCCAGTTCCTTGTACGTACGGGCCAGGTCGGGGTTCTTGAGGGTGGAGCCGACGACCGGCAGCTTGCCGCCGGGCAGGAAGATGCGGGCGGTGGCGGGGAAGTCGCGGAAGCGCGCCTCGTTGGCGGCGGTCTGCGAACGGAACGTCTCGTCGACCTTGAAGCCGTCGCGGGCCAGCTTCTCCGCGGGCTTCAGAAGTTCGCGCAACGGGCGGGTGCCCCAGCGCTCCAGCGCGGTGTCCCAGGTAGCGGGCGTGCCGGGGGTGCCGACGGACAGGCCGCTGGTGACCGCCTGGTCGAACGGGATCGGTTTGCCGTTCTCCAGGAAGAGGCCGCGGTCCGCGCTGAGCGGCGCGGTCTCCCGGCCGTCGAGGGTCCGTATGGTGCGGGACTTGGCGTCGTACGAGACGAAGTAGCCGCCACCGCCGACCCCGGCGGAGTACGGCTCGGTGACGCCGAGGGCCGCCGCGGTGGCGACGGCGGCGTCCACCGCGTTGCCGCCCTTGCGCAGCACCTCGATACCGGCGGCGGAGGCGTCGGCGTCCACGCTGGAGACCGCGCCGCCGTAGCCGACCGCCACCGGAACCTTCGGCGGGGTCGCGGCCGGAACGGCCTTCGACGGGTGGGCGGCAGGCGCCGGCGCCGTGGCGGCCGGTGCCGCGGCCGAGGCCGGGACGGCGGTCAGCGATCCGGCGAGCGCGGCGACCACCCCCAGCGCGGAAAGACGTCGGGCAGGTGTCATGCGGCGTTCCCTCCTGGCCTGTTCGGGCGGCAGGGGCCGGAGCCTACCTGCGTGATCACGGGGGCGACAGAGGGGCGCGAGCGCGGGGCGCGAAAGGGGCGCGAACGGCCGAGTGCCGCGCTCCCCTTTCGCCGGGCCGATGTCCTGGTGGCGGGCCGCGTCGGCGTTCGCCGAGGCCGGCCGCGGCGTCAGCGCAGGGACGAGGGGGCGGCGGGGCGATCGTCAACACTTCGAGCATCGGCAGCCGCCGTGCGAACCCGGCCCTGCCCGCGTACGGCGCCATGAAGCGCGCGCTCAACAGCCTCACCGAGACCGCCGCGGTCAACTGGGCCGGTGACCGCATCCGGGTCAACGGCATCACCCCCGGCGGCACCGCCACGGAGATGATCGACACCTGGGAGGCGGCGACTCCCGGCATCGTCGAGCAGATGACCGCGACGATCCCGCTGGGCCGGATGGCCGCGCCCCGGCAGATCGCCGAGGCCGCCGCGTGGCTCCTCAGCGACCGGGCCTCGTACGTGACCGGCGCGATCCTGCCCGTCGACGGCGGCGCCGGCGCCTGAGAACAGCAGCCGGGGCAACTGCCCGCCGATGACCGGCGCTCAGCGGGCGTGCGGCACCGCCGGGCGGAACGACGGGAAGGTGACGACAGGAAGGTGACGACAGGGCCGAGTGGCCGCCGGGGCGCAACGGTACGCGGCGCCGTATAGCGGGCGGTGTCCCGTATGCCCGTACGGACCCGGGCAAGGCCGCCCAGCCGCCCGCCCCGCGTTCGAACACACTCCCGGTCAGCCGCTACGCTCCCCCGCCATGGACGACTCCCTGCTCCTCGTGACCGTGGCGGCGGCCGCCCTCGTCGTGGGCGCCGCGGCCGGCTGGGCCGCGCACGCCGCCGTGGCGCGCCGCAGGCTGGACCGCGAGCAGAGCTTCTTCGGGCTGCCCGACGGATCGGAATGCGTGCTGGTCACCCACCGGGACAGCACCTCGGCCCACTGGAGCATCCCGCGGCACGACGCGCTCGCGCTGCTCGGCCTGGCCTCGGTGGTGGAGACCTGCGGCGCGCACGCGGAGGTCGCGCCGCACGACACCGGGCTCCAGGGCTTCGGCGCGCGCACCGAGTTCTGCGTCGGCGACCCGACCGCGCACCGGCGGCTCGCGGCGCACCTGGCGAACCTGCTGCCGGGCGTCGCCGTCCACCCCGGCGACGAACACGGCTTCGGGCGCGGCACCTTCGCGGTCGGCGGCTCGACGTACCGGATGGAGCCGGGCGCGGTGGAGTACGTGCTGCTGGCCCGGCTGACCGCCGTCGAGAGCGGCCGGCCGGTCTTCCTCGCGGCCGGGCAGCGACCGGTGACCCACCGGGCCGCCGTACGGCACCTGGTGCGCAACCGGGCGCGGCTGGCCCGCAAGTACGGTGCCGACGGGCAGTTCTGCCTGTTGCTCAAGGTCGTCAACTCGCAGGCGTACGGCCCCGACGTGGTGGAGCTGGTCGCGGACGTGACGAAGGCCGCGCTGGCGCCGGCCGAGCCGAAGGGACACCGGGCGGGGGTGTAGCGGCCGTCCCGTGCCGGACGGGTCGCGCGCCGTCAGCCGAAGTACATCACCTCGGGCGCCGGCCCGCCGAGGTACGGCCGCCAGTCCGCGAGCCCCGGCCCGTTGGGCGTGCCGGTGGCCGCGAAGGCGGCGAGCGCGCCGCCGAACGCGTGCGCCAGGCGGCGCTCCTCCGCGCCGGCGTGTCCCAGCATCGGGCTGTCGGGGTAGGCGTCGAACGTCCCGAAGAGGAAGGGCAGTTCCGCGCAGTGGGTGGCGCCGAGCGTGCCGTCGTCGCCGTCCGGGGCGCGGTCGAAGCGGTAGACGTACGCGGGTGTCCCCTGCGCGGCGCGCCGCTCCGCGATACCGGTGGCGCCGTCCCGGAACATCCAGCCGGTGGCCGCCTCGGCCAGGAGGTCCACGGGGGACGCGTCCGGCCGCAGGCGCGCCAGGTCGTCGTACGCGACGGCCGCCGCGCCGGGATCGCCGCAGGCGTCCTCGCGCAGGAGCCGCAGGACGTCGTCCCGGGTGAACGCCCGGGCCTCGGCGTCGAAGGCCAGGAACGCGGTCATCTCGTCCCGTACCGTGCCGATCAGCAACGCGAGGTCGCGCAGGCCGCCTTCCGCCACGGCCCGCACGGGCGGGACCGGCAGCCCGGGGCCGCCGAGCACCGGGTACATGAGCGGTGTGAGGCGGCCCGGGCGAGCGCGGTCCGCCGCCAGCCGGGCGTACGCGGTGAGCAGCCGCTCCACCGGAAGGGCGCGCAACTCCCGCAGGGCCGCGTCCTCGTTGCCGGGCACGGCCGCCTTGTCCGGCAGCCCCAGCAGACGCAGGTAGTCGGCCGTGATTCCGGCCGCCTCGGCCGGGTCCTGAGGCTCCAGGCCCCACGGGCCGCTCTGCACGACGACCCGGCGCACCAGTCCGCGGGTCTCCGGGGCGACCGCGAGGCACAGCGCCGTGTATGCGCCCGCCG
The DNA here is from genome assembly GCF_003865135.1 of Streptomyces chrestomyceticus JCM 4735. Lineage (NCBI taxonomy): Bacteria > Bacillati > Actinomycetota > Actinomycetes > Kitasatosporales > Streptomycetaceae > Streptomyces > Streptomyces chrestomyceticus. The sequence goes on from NZ_BHZC01000001.1 coordinate 1,848,758, forward strand.
ACTGGCCGCCGACGGTGACCTGGGCGGGGTCGCCGCCGAACGCCGCGATGTTCTCGTGCACCCAGCGCAGCGCCGCGGCCTGGTCCTGGAGCCCGAGACCGGCCACGCCCGCCTCGGGCAGGTGGAGCCAGCCGAGTGGCCCGAGACGGTAGTTGGCCGTGACCACCACGAGGTCACCGAGCGCCGCGAGCCGGGCGCCGTCGTACCAGTCCCAGCCGCCGGACCCGCTGGTGAACCCGCCGCCGTGGAACCACACCAGCACGGGCCGCCCCGCGCCCGGCGGCTCCGCGGGGCTCCAGACGTTGAGGGTCAGACAGCCGTCCTCGCTCCAGTCGGGCGTACGGGATCCCATGACGCGCTCCAGCCGGGACGGGCCCTGGGGCACGGCGGGCCCGGGACGTACCGCGTCCCGTACGCCGGTCCAGCCCTCGTGCGGGCACGGCGGCGCGAAGCGCAGCGCGCCGACCGGCGACGCCGCGTACGGGATGCCGCGGAAGGCGGCCACCGACGGCCCGTCCCCCGGGCTCCCGGCCCCGGCACCCGCCGTCCGCCGCCCCGGGTCCGCTCCGCCCTCCGCCACCGGCTCCGGCACGCCGCGCACGCGCCCCCGCTCCGTCCGCACGGCCCGCCACCACTCGCCAACTGCGGCCATCGGTCACGCCCTTTCCTCCGCATCGGCCCCCGCCCACAGACCGTTCTACGCCACCGACGGCCGCCCGCGTACACGCCACCACCGTCACCCGCCCCGGGCACCGGCAGTCGGCCACGCCCGCGACGCCCCCCTGTGGTACTTGTGTACGGACGGCCCCGGCGCCCCGGGGCCGAGGGTGACCGGCCGCGAACCCCACCCCAGGGAGCCCCGTGATGACCGAGCGCAAGCCCCCCGGCGTCAGCTTCGAGACCTGGACCGACCGGCAGATCCGCGAGGCCGCCGAGCGCGGCGAGTTCGCCGGCCTGCCCGGCTTCGGCAAGCCGCTGACCGGCCTCGACGAGCCGTACGACGCCATGTGGTGGGTCAAGGAGAAGATGAGCCGGGAGAATCTCTCCTTCCTGCCGCCGGCGCTCGCGCTGCGCAAGGAGGCCGAGGACGCCCGGGAGGCGGCGGTGCGGGCCCCCTCCGAGCGGACGGTGCGGCGCGTCATCGGCGAGATCAACGCCAAGATCCAGGAGGCGGTCCGGCAGCCGCCGCCCGGCCCGCCGCTCAATCTGGAGCCGTACGACGTGGAGAGCGTCGTGCGGGAGTGGCGCGAACGGCGTGGGAAGTAGCGGACCGGGCCGGCCGGGTCACGGCCGCAGCGCCTCCCGTACGCCGTGGCAGGCGTCGATCGCGCGGGTCGTGGCCTGGGTGCACAGGCGGCAGTGCTCGTGACGGCCGGCGTGCGCCCGGCACAGTTCATTGCTGCGCTCGCAGGCGATCGCGCACGCGTCGAGCTGCGCGGCCAGCAGCCGGGTCCCGGCGCCGCCTTCCCGAAGCAGCAGCCGCAGGGTGGCTCCGACGACGTCGTGGCAGTCCAGGTCGGCGCGGGCCGCTTCGCGCATCCGGTCGGCTTCGTCGGAGGCGAGCATGCCCGTGGCGCAGACGAGGACGGCCTTCTCGCACTCGGCGAGGGCGTCGGTGGCCGGGGCCAGCACGTCGGTGCCGAGCCGGGCCTTGGTGGTGATGCTGTCGAGGAGGGTGCGGGTCGGGAGCATGGCGGCCTCCAGGCGCGGTGGTTCCGGGCCGGTTCCGGCGCCGCATCCCGGCGGCCGGAGGGTGGCCCGTGGATGCCCTTCGGGCCGACCGTACCGCTGCCCGACGTGGCGGGACAGGCGCTTCGGCGGCCCGCCTTGGCGACCGCTCCCCCGTACGCCCGACCTGTCCGGATCGTCCCGTAACGCGCGGCGCGCCCGGCCCCGTCCGCCGCGCCCTAAATTGGCATCCTAAACTCCACTTCAGTACGGTGGGACCGTGCGACTGACGAAGAGCACCGACATCGCGCTCCGCATCGCCATGCGGCTGGCGGTCCTCGACGACCGGGGCGACGCGCCGACCACCCGCGAGGTGGCGGGCGCGGTCCAGGTCCCGTACACCCACGCCGCCAAGGTGGTGAGCAGACTCCAGCACCTCGGCGCCGTGGAGGCCCGGCGCGGGCGCAACGGGGGCCTGTCCCTGACCCGGAAGGGCCGCACCGGCTCCCTGGGGAGCCTGGTGCGCGAGCTGGAGGGGGTCGGCGACGTGGTGGGGTGCGAGGACGATCCGCCGTGCCCGCTGCGCGGCGGCTGCCGTCTGCGCGGCGCCCTGCGGGCCGCGCAGGAGGCGTTCTTCGCTGCGCTCGACCCGCTGTCCATCGAGGACCTGGTGGGTACCCCGACCGGCCCTCTGCTGCTCGGCCTGTCCCCCCGGCCGGAGGGCTGAACGGCCCTATTCGCACCGCCGCCCCCGCTCCTACGCTTGCGACGAAATACGAATCTGAGATGCAAGTTATTTGCGTCGCAGCGCGCCCACCGACCACCACGACCCCTCAGCACTTCCCGAGAACCGGAGCACCCGATGCTGTCGTCCACGTCCGCCGCAACCGTCCGCGCCACCCTTCCCGCGGTCGGAGCGGCCATCGGTGAGATCACCCCGCTCTTCTACGACAAGATGTTCGCGGCCCACCCCGAACTGCTGCGCGACCTGTTCAACCGCGGCAACCAGGCCAACGGCAGCCAGCGGCAGGCCCTCGCCGGCTCCATCGCCACCTTCGCCACGTACCTGGTCGAGCACCCGGACGAGCGTCCCGACGCGATGCTGGCGCGCATCGCGCACAAGCACGCCTCGCTCGGCGTCCGCGCCGACCAGTACCCGATCGTGCGCGAGCACCTGTTCGCGGCCATCGCGGAGGTCCTGGGCGAGGCCGTCACCGAGGAGGTCGCGGCGGCCTGGGACGAGGTGTACTGGCTGATGGCGAACGCCCTCATCGCCGCCGAGAAGCGCCTCTACGAGGCGGCGGGCACGCCGGACGGGGACGTGTGGCGGGAGTACCGCGTGACCGGCCGGTTCCAGGAGACGGACGACGTGGCCACCTTCGTCGTCCAGCCGCTGGACGGGGGTCCGCTCCCGGCGTCCCGGCCCGGCCAGTACGTCTCCGTGCAGGTCGAACTCCCCGACGGCGCCCACCAGATACGGCAGTACAGCCTGTCGGGCCAGCCGGACGCCGGTCTGCAGTTCTCGGTGAAGCGGGTCACCGGCGACGCGGCCGGTTCGCCCGCCGGCGAGGTCTCCAACCACCTGCACGACCATGTGCACGGCGGCGAAGTCCTGCGGGTGAGCGCGCCGTTCGGTGACGTGGTGCTCGACGAGGGCAACCGCCCGCTGCTGTTCGCCTCGGCCGGCATCGGCTGCACCCCCATGATCGGCATGCTCTCCCGGCTCGCCGCCGAAAGCTCCGCCCGGCGCGTCATCTCCGTGCACGCCGACCGCTCCCCGTACACCCACGCCTTCCGCGCCGAACTGCGGCAGTTGACGGGGAAGCTGGCCAACGCCACGGCGGAGGTCTGGTACGAGCGGCCGGAGGACGGCGGGGACGGGGGCGGCGCCGACGCGCCGGTCACCTTCCACGAGGGCCGGATCGACCTGAGCCGGGTGGACGTCCCGGCCGGCACCGTCGCCTACCTCTGCGGCCCGGTGCCCTTCATGAAGGCCGCCCGCACCCAGCTCCTGGAGGCGGGCGTACCGGCGGCGGACATCCACTACGAGGTGTTCGGGCCGGACCTGGGCCTCTGAGCACGGCGGGGCGCCCGGCCCGCTGGCCGGGCGCCCCGCCGCACACCCGGACCTTCCGCGTTACCCATCCGTAACCTACCGACGGGTTACCAGCAGTAAGCGGCACAACTTACTCTCCAGTCACTTCAGCCCCCTCCTGGAGCACTTGGAGCAGTAGATGTCGCCCTCACGCCCCACGCTGCGCACCGCCGTCGGTACCGTCTCCGCGGCCGTGCTCGCCACCTCCACCCTCGCGGGCGCCCCGGCCGCGAACTCCGCAGCGCCCTCCCCGACGACCGCCGCCGCCACGCAGCAACTCGCGGCGAAGTTCCCCGACGTGAAGTTCGTCGACATCGAGGGCGACGGCGGCATCACCCTGAAGGCCAACGTCTTCACCCCGGGCGACGCCGAGCCCGGCCGCCGCTATCCGCTGATCGTGCTGCCCACCAGTTGGGGCATGCCGCAGATCGAGTACGTCGTGCAGGCCAAGAAGCTCGCCGACGCCGGGTACGTGGTGGTGGGCTACAACTCGCGCGGCTTCTGGCAGTCCGGCGGGCAGATCGAGACGGCCGGTCCCCCGGACATCGCCGACGCCTCCAAGGTCATCGACTGGGCGCTGGCCCACACCGCGGCCGACCCGGCGAAGGTGGGCATGGGCGGGGTGTCGTACGGCGCCGGGATCAGCTTGCTCACCTCCGCGTTCGACCAGCGCGTCAAGGCGGTCGCGGCGCTGAGCGGCTGGGCCGACCTGATCGACTCGATCTACAGCGGCCGCACCCAGCATCAGCAGGCGGCCGCCCTGCTGGGCGGCGCCGGTGCGCTCACCGGGCGCCCCAGCCCGGAGCTGAAGACCATCCTCAAGGACTTCCTGGCCTCCGATCTGGCCAAGGAAGGCGACATGCTCAAGTGGGGCGCCAAGCGGTCCCCGGTCACCTACCTCGACCGGATCAACGCCAACGGCGCGGCGATCATGCTGGGCAACGCCTGGGGCGACTCGCTCTTCCCGCCCAACCAGTACGCCGACTTCTACGAGAAGCTGAAGGGACCCAAGCGGCTGGAGTTCCGGCCCGGCGACCACGCCACCGCCGAGGGCCTGGGCCTGCTCGGGCTGCCCAACGACACCTGGGACCACACGAAGCGCTGGTTCGACCACTATCTGAAGGGCGCGGACAACGGCGTGGACCGGGAGGCACCCGTACAGCTCAAGTCCCGCTCCACCGGCGCCTACGAGGGGTACAAGAGCTGGAAGGACGTGCCTTCGGGGAACCGGAAGATCGAGCTGAACGGCACACAGCAGATCCGCGCCGGCCGCGACTCCGGCGCCAACGGCGGCACGGTCTTCCTCTCCTGCCTGCTGGACCAGTTCTTCCGGCTGCCGCCGATGGCGTCGATCCCGCTGCTGCCGCGCTCGGCCGCCGCCGTGTGGCAGTCCGAGCGGTACACCTCCGCGCAGCACGTCCGCGGTACGGCGAAGCTGCACACCACCGTCACCAGCACCGCCGAGAGCGGCACCGGCATCGCCTACCTGTACGACGTGGGGCCGCTCGGCGTCGGCAAACTGGTCTCGCACGCGCCGTTCACCTTCCACGGCAAGGCCCCTGGCAAGCCGTTCGGCGTGGACCTGGAGCTGTTCTCGACGGCGTACGACGTCCCGGCGGGGCACCGGCTGGCGGTGGTCGTGGACTCCGTGGACCCGCTCTACATCGAACACAACCCGTCCGGCGCGAAGCTGACCTTCTCCTCCCCGGCGGACGATCCGTCGTGGGTGTCGGTGCCGGTACGCTACTGAGCGCGGGCGGGGCGCTCCGGCCCGTCCGCCGGCTACTTCAGCCAGCCGATCGCCTTCGGGTCCTCGTCGCCGAGGCCGGGGCCCCGTGGTTCACCAGGCCCTTGCGGACCGCGATGATCTGCGGGCGCTGGTAGAGCGGGATGGAGTGGCCCAGCTTCCAGATCCGGGCGTCGGCCTGGTTGTAGAGCGTGCGCTGGCGCGCCACGTCGGTGGTACGGGTCGCCTCCAGCAGGAGGCGGTCCACCTCCGGGGAGGAGACCCGGCCGTAGTTGGTGAAGGCGTTGTCGCCGCGCGGCATCCGGTAGTCGGCGTACGAGCTGGCCCGGAAGACCCGGTCGACCTGGCGGAACTGGGTCAGGTCGTAGTTGCCGCGGTGGACGTACTTGTCGAAGTAGTCGCTGCCCGGCACCCTCCGCAGCCGTACGCCGACGCCGATCTCGCCGAGCATCCGCTGCACCAGCTTGGCCTGGTCGGTCTGGAGGGCGAGGGCGTCGCCGGGCATGACGTACTCCAGGGTCAGCGGCCTGCCGTCCTTGGTGCGCGGCTCGCCGGCGCCGTTGTCCCGCCAGCCCGCCGCGTCCAGCAGCTTCCTGGCGCGGGCCACGTCGCGCTTGCCGAAGCCGCCGGTGTTGTCCTGGTAGCCCGCCTGGTCGGGCATGAAGAAGTGGTTGTCCAGCGCCCGGGGCTGGAACGGCAGGTCCTTGCCCGCGACCTTGGCGAGCGCGGCACGGTCCACGCCGAGCGTGACGGCCTGGCGCACCGCGACGTCGGCGAGCGGGCCGCGGCCGCCGTTGAGGCTGAGGGTGACCTGGTCCCAGCGGGCGCCGACCCGGATGTCGGCACCGCGGTCGTTCTTCAGCCGCTGGTACTTCTCGGGGTCCACGGCGCTGGTGTCGTCGATCTCCTTGTTGAGGTACGCGTCGAGGGTGGAGGTGCCGTCCAGCGCCCAGTAGATGATCTTGTCGAGCCTGGGCTTCCGGCCCCACCAGGCCGGGTCGGGGACGAGCGTCACGGTCTGCGCGGTCCGGTCGAACGCGCCGACCTTCCAGGCGTTGCCGGTCACCGGGATGCGGCCCACCCAGCCCTTCTCGAAGCTCTCCGGGGTGGCGTTCAGGGAGGCCGGCAGCAGCGGGTCGAACAGGGACTGCCAGTCGGCGTACGGCGTACTGAAGGTGACCCGTACCTCGTGGTCGTCGGCGCCCCGCTCCACCGTGCCGATCTGCTCGTAGCCGCTGTTGGTGGCGGCCCGGTAGCGGTCGTCGGAGCCGTTCAGCGCCTTCCACTGGGCCTCGAAGTCCCGCCATCCCAGCGGCTTGCCGTCGGACCACTTCGCCTGGGGGTTGAGCCGGTAGGACACGACCTGCGGGCTCGTCGAGACGACCTTCGCCGAGGCGAGGAAGTCCGGGTCGGGCCGGGGCTCGCCCTTCGCGTCGAGGCTGAAGAGGCTGGGCTCCACCATGCTGGTGATCGCGGAGGCGTCGCCCTGGGTGCCGTCGATCTGGTGGGGGTTGGACTGGGTGATCCACTGCTGGACGGAGACCCGCATGGTGCCGCCCTGCTTGAGGTCGGAGACGGGGTGCGGGGCCAGGCCCTGCGCCCCCGCCTGCGGCGCCGCGCCGGCGTGCGCGCCGTCCACCGGGCCGCCGGGCCCGCCACAGGCGGTGACCGCCGCCACGGCCAAGACGGTCGTCACTGCCAGGGCGACTGCCCTGCGGGCCCGGTTCATGCGCGGTTCCTCTCACTGGTTCGCGGGCGCCGCGAGCGCGGCCCCCGGAGCACCGTATGGCGGCCGGGAACCTCTCAAAGGCCCTGCTCAGCGCATTTATTGAAGCTGCAATGACAGGTTCACGCCGCCGCATCACCCGGCGGAATACGTGGGATAGCGTCACTGGCCGCACCACCCTGAAAGGGATGTCCGCCCGTGTTCGCCCACCTCTCCAAACGCCTCGGCTATTACGCGCTGTTGCTGGTGCTGGCCGTCGTCGTCTCCTATGCGCTGACCTCGCTCGCGCTGTCGCCCCGCGGCTACTTCGAGGGGCGGCAGCCACCGCCACCGCCCGGCGCCGTCGAGGCCCAGCTCACCGCGCTGGGCATCAACGACCAGACACCACTGCCGGAACGGTTCTTCGCCTGGCTGGGCCATGCCCTGCACGGCGACCTCGGCCGGACGATCGACTCCGGCGCCGTCACCGAGGAGTTCGGACGCCGCATCGGCGTCAGCCTGCGGCTGCTGCTGGCCGGCACCCTGCTGGGCACCGTCGCGGGCGTGCTGCTGGGGGCGTGGAGCGCGGTCCGGCAGTACCGCTTCTCCGACCGGGCCGTCACCCTCTTCGCCTTCCTGCTGCTGTCCACGCCCACCTTCCTGCTCGCCGTGCTCCTCAAGACCGGTGCCATCGCGGTGAACCAGGCGGCGGGCGGCGAGATCATTGCCTTCACCGGCGAGCACACGCCGGGACTGACGGGCGGATTCGGCACGCTGCTCGGTGACCGCCTGGTCCACCTCCTGCTGCCGACCCTCGCCATCGCGCTCGGTACGGCCGCGTCCTACAGCCGCTACCAGCGCGGCACGATGCTCGACGTCCTCGGCTCGGACTTCCTGCGCACCGCCCGCGCCAAGGGCCTGCGCAAGCGCAGCGCGGTGCTCCGGCACGGGCTGCGGACCGCCCTGGTGCCGATGTCCACCTTCTTCGCCTACGGGTTCCTCGCCCTGTTCACCGGCGCCGCCTTCACCGAGAAGGTCTTCGGCCGGCACGGCATGGGCTCATGGTTCATCGACGCCGTGGGCAAGGGCGACGTCAACTCGGTCGTGGCGGTCAATGTGTTCGCGGCCGTGATGGTGCTGCTGTCCGGGTTCCTGGCCGACGTGCTGCACGCCGCGCTCGACCCGCGCGTACGGACGAGCTGAGGAGAACCGGACCATGCTTCGCGTCGCCCTGCGCCGCTTCGTACGGAACGCCAACGCCGTGACCGGCGCGGCCGTTCTGCTCTTCCTGTTCCTGCTCGCCTTCGCCGGCCCGTACCTCGGCCACTGGTCGCACACGGACGTCGACTACAGCGCGCTGCGCCAGCCGCCCTCCGCCGAGCACTGGTTCGGCACCAACAGCATCGGCCAGGACGTGTACGCGCAGGTGTTGCGCGGGCTCCAGAAGTCGCTGCTGATCGGGCTGCTGGTCGCCCTGTTCGCGACGGTGCTGGCGGCCGTGGCCGGCGCGTGCGCCGGGTACTTCGGCGGCTGGGCGGACCGGCTGACGACCCTCTTCACCGACCTCCTCCTGGTCTTCCCGGCCTTCCTCCTCATCGCGATCGTCTCCCCGCGCCTGCGGGGAGCGCACTGGATCGCCTTCGTGGGGCTGCTGGCGGCCTTCGGATGGATGCTCACCGCGCGCGTCGTACGGTCGATGACGCTCTCCCTCAAGGAACGGGACTTCGTCCGCGCGGCCCGCCTGATGGGCGTCCACCCGCTGCGCATCGTCTTCCGCCACATCCTCCCCAACGTCGCCTCCTTCCTCATCGTCGACGCCACGATCGCGGTCGGCGGCGCGGTGATGAGCGAAACGGGCCTGTCCTACTTCGGCTTCGGCGTCCAGCCGCCGGACGTGTCCCTGGGCACCCTCATCGCGGACGGAACGGGCGCGGCGGTCACCTATCCCTGGCTGTTCTTCTTCGCGGCCGGTCTGCTGGTGGTCTTCGTCCTGGCCGTCAACTTCCTCGGGGACGGGCTGCGCGACGCCCTGGACCCCACCTCGGACGCCAGGCCGCGCCGCGCCCGGCGTACGAAGCGCCGCCGCCCCGCCGAGAAGCCCGCGTCCGCGCCCCTCTCGCCCCCGCACCACAAGGAATCCGCTCATGATCTCGTCGCCGACTGACCTGCCGAAGGCGACCGGCGCGCCTGCCGCCCTGGACATCCGCGGGCTGGACGTCGAGTTCCCCGGCCCACGAGGCCCCCGTCACGCGGTGCGCGGCGTGGACCTCACACTGCGGCGCGGTGAAGTCCTCGGCCTCGTCGGGGAGTCGGGCTCCGGCAAGTCCACCGTGGCGCTCGCCGCGATGGGGCTGCTGCCCGGGTCCACACGGGTCGCCGGGTCGGTGCGGCTGGACGGGACCGAGCTGGTCGGCGCCGGTGACGCGGCGCTCTCCCGGCTGCGCGGGCGCCGTATCGGCATGGTCTTCCAGGACCCGCTGTCCGCCCTCACCCCGGTCCACCGCGTCGGCGACCAGATCGCCGAGGCGCTCCGGACCCACCAGGACCTCTCCCGGGAGAAGGCCGCGCGCCGCGCCGTGGAACTCCTCGACCTGGTCGGCATCCCCGATCCCCGGGCACGAGCCGCCGCGTATCCGCACCAGTTCTCCGGCGGCATGCGGCAGCGCGCGCTCATCGCCATGGCCATCGCCAACGACCCCGAGGTGATCCTCGCCGACGAGCCCACCACCGCGCTGGACGTCACCGTGCAGGCCCAGGTGCTGGACGTGCTGCGCACCGCCCAGCGGGAGACCGGCGCGGCCCTGCTGCTCGTCAGCCACGACCTGGGCGTGATCGCGGGGATGGCCGACCGGGTGGCCGTCATGTACGCGGGCCGGGTGGTGGAGAGCGCACCCGCGCAGGAGCTGTTCGACGCGCCCCGTATGCCGTACACCGCGGGTCTGTTGGCCGCCGTACCGAGCATCGAGGCGGTGCCGGGCCGCACCCGCCTCGTCCCGGTCCCGGGTACGCCGCCGGACGCGGACGGCCTGCCCTCCGGATGCGCCTTCGCGCCGCGCTGCCCGCTCGCCGACGACGCGTGCCGTACGGCCGAGCCTGCCCTGCTGGCCGTAGGCGCGGGCTCCGACCACACCGTGGCGTGCTTCAAGGAACCGCACCGCGCAGAGCGAGCGCTGCCTGCGGCCGAGACGTACGAGCCACCGGCGGCCGAGGGCCGCGACCACCTGCCGCACGTCCTACGGGTGCGGGGCCTGACCAAGACGTTCCCCGTGCGCGGTGGCACGGTGTTCCGGCGCCGGACCGGCAGTGTGTACGCGGTGGACGGCGTCGACCTCGACATCCGGAGCGGCGAAACCCTCGGCCTGGTAGGCGAGTCCGGCTCCGGAAAAACCACCACGCTGCTGGAGATCCTGTCCGGCACCGCGCCCGAAGGCGGGCACGTGGAGTTGCTCGGCCAGGACGTCCGCACCCTGGACCGCGCGGGGCGCCGGGGCCTGCGCGGCGCCGTCCAGATCGTCTTCCAGGACCCGATGTCCAGCCTGGACCCCCGGATGCCGGTCGGCGAGCTGGTCGCGGAGCCGCTGCGCGCGCAGCGGGTGGCGAAGGACACGATCGCGGCGCGGGTACCGGAGGTGCTGGAGCTGGTGGGGCTCTCGGCCGGGGACGCGGAGCGCTACCCGCACCAGTTCTCCGGCGGCCAGCGGCAGCGCATCGGCATCGCCCGCGCCCTCGCCGTACGGCCCCGGCTGCTGGTCCTGGACGAGCCGGTGTCGGCCCTCGACGTGTCGGTACAGGCCGGAGTGCTCAACCTGCTGGCCGACCTCCGCGACGAGCTGGGGCTGTCGTACCTTTTCGTCTCGCACGACCTGTCCGTCGTACGCCACGTCGCCGACCGGGTGAGCGTGATGTACCTGGGCCGTACGGTCGAACACGGCCCGGCGGGCTCGGTGTTCGGCGCACCCCGGCACCCGTACACCCGGGCCCTGCTGTCGGCCGTACCGGTCCCCGACCCGGCTCGCGAGCGCGCCCGTGAGCGCGTCTTGCTGCCCGGGGACCCGCCGAGCCCGGCCGAGCGCGTCACCGGCTGCGGCTTCCGCGGCCGGTGTCCCCTGTTCGCCACGCTCGGCCCGGACCAGCAGGCCCGCTGCGAGACGCAAGCCCCCAGCCTCACCGCGCACGGGCCGGGGCACACCTCGGCCTGTCACTTCGCCGTCTGATCCGTACCCGGACCAGGCGCACCAGGGCGGACGCCCGCTCCACAAGAGCCGCGCCCGCCCCTCCCTCTCCACCACCCACGGAATCCCTGGAACGAGAACGATGAAACGCACCCTGCCCCGCCGCACCGCCCTCGTGGCCGCCGCCCTGCTGGCCCTCACCCTCTCGGGCTGCGGCCCGTCCGGTTCCGGCGGAGACACCGTCCGTGTCGGGGTCAGCGGTGACTCCACCGACTGGGACGTGCTCGCCGAGGAGGCGGCGAAGCAGGGGCTGAAGGTCGAGGTGGTGCCGTTCGACGACTACTCGCTGCCCAACAAGGCGCTGGCCGCCGGGGACATCGACCTCAACGCGTTCCAGCACCTGGTGTTCCTGGCCCAGTCCAACACCGAGAACGGCACCGACATCACGCCGCTCGCCGCCACCGACGTCGTCCCGCTCGGCCTCTACTCCCAGCGGGCGAAGAAGCTCGCCGACCTGCCGGACGGCGCGCGGATCGCCCACCCCAACGACCCGGCCAACGAGGGCCGCGCGCTGCGGCTGCTGGCGAAGGCCGGGCTGATCACACTGAAGCCCGGCACCGGCCTGTACGCCACCGCCGACGACATCGCCGGCAACCCCCGGCATCTGAAGCTCACCCCGGTCAACGCCCAGCAGACGCCCCGGCTGCTCAAGGACGTGGACGCCTCCGTCATCAACGACGGCGTGGCCACACTGGCGGGCGTCAAGGCGGACACCGCGCTGTTCAAGGACGACCCGCGCGGGGCGGACGTACGGCCGTACGTCAATGTCATCGCCTCGCGTGCGAAGGACCAGGACAACCCGGACTTCGCGAAGATCGTGAAGCTGTACGCGAGCAAGCCGGTCCAGGACGAGGCGCGCCGGACGTCCAACGGCACGGCCGTCCACATCGACCTGTCCCGGGCCGAGCTGACACGGGAGCTGGACCGGGTCACCCGCCAGCTCAAGGGCTGAGGCCGGCATGGACACGCAGACGATGATCCGGCTGACCGGCCTGACCAAGGAGTTCGCGGGCGGCGTGCGCGCCGTCGACGAGGTCGGGCTGACGGTCGCGCGCGGCACCGTACAGGGCATCGTCGGGCACAGCGGCGCCGGCAAGTCCACCCTGCTGCGGATGGTCAACCTGCTGGAGACCCCGACGGCAGGCACCGTCACCGTGGGCGGACGGCAGCTCACCGGCCTCCCGGAGCGGCAGTTGCGCGCTGCCCGGCGTGACATCGGCATGGTCTTCCAGCAGTTCAACCTGTTCCGATCGCGTACGGTCCTGGGCAATGTCGCCTACCCGCTGCGACAGGCCGGGGCCGCACGCGCGCGGGCCCGCGCCGAGGCCGAGCAGGCGCTGGCCTTCGTCGGGCTCGCCGACCAGGCCCGCCGCTATCCCGAGCAGCTCTCCGGCGGCCAGCGGCAGCGCGTCGGCATCGCACGCGCCCTGGCCACTTCGCCCCAGGTGCTGCTGTGCGACGAGGCCACGTCCGCGCTGGACCCGCAGACCACGCACGAGATCCTCGCGCTGCTCAAGCGGGTCACCACGGAACTGGGCGTCACCATCGTCCTGATCACCCATGAGATGGAGGTGGTCCGGGCGGTGTGCGACCAGGTCGCCGTGATGGACGGCGGGCGGATCGTGGAACGCGGCGCGGTGGCCGAGGTCTTCGCCCGGCCGCAGCACCCCACCACCCGCGCCTTCGTCCGCTCCGCCGTGCACGCCTCGCCCGTGCTGGACCTGCTGCCGCGGGTGCTGCGCAAGCACGGGGTCGCGGACTCGGTCGTGGCGACCGTCCTCGCGGAGGTGGGCGCCTGATGCACCAGGACTGGAACCTGCTCTGGCCCAAGATCGCTGAGGCGACCGGCCAGACCGTGTACATGGTGCTGGCCACCCTCGTGCTGTCCGCCGTCCTCGGCCTGGCCCTCGGCCTGCTGCTGTACGCCACCCGCAAGGGCGGCCTGCTGCACAACCGCGTCGTGTACGCCGTACTGAGCGTGCTGGTCAACGTCGTACGCCCGGTGCCGGCGCTGATCGCCATCGTGGTGCTCTCCCCGGTGACCCGGGAACTGATCGGTACGGCGGTGGGCACCGACGCCGTCATCCTGCCGATGACGGTGATCGCCACCTTCGGCGTGGCCCGGATCGTGGAGAGCAACCTGCTCGCCGTGGAACCCGGCGTCGTCGAGGCGGCCCGCGCGATGGGCACCGGGCCGGTGCGCATCCTGGTGACGGTGCTGGTCCCCGAGGCGCTCGGGCCGCTGATCCTCGGCCTGACGTTCATGCTCGTGGCGCTGATCGACTTCTCGGTCATCGCGGGCACGGTGGGCGGCGGAGGCGTCGGCAACCTCGCCGTCACCCACGGCTATCTGCGCTTCGACACCCGGGTGATGGTGGTGACCGTGCTCATCCTGATCGCGCTGGTGCAGGCGGCGCAGTTGCTGGGCAATGTGCTGTCCCGCAAGGTGCTGCGCCGCTGAGGGCGGGCTGCCGGGGGCTGGGCCGGCAGGGCCTATCGCTGCTGCTGCGCCCCCGGCAGCAGCGTCCCCGGCTCCGGCGCGTTGACGTCCACCGCGTCCGTCTTCAGGCTCCTGCGCTGCCGCTTGGCGACCCGGTAGGCGCACCACGACAGCAGCATGCACATGCCGATGTAGATCGGCGAGATGATCAGGACGACCGGGATGAACGGCAGGTCGTAGTCGAGGTTGGAGGCGATCAGCTTGCCGGCGTGCAGGAACTCCTCGTAGGTGATCAGGAAGCCGAGCGAGGTGTCCTTCAGGGCGACGACCAACTGGCTGATGATCGTGGGCAGCATGGCCCGGACCGCCTGCGGCACCAGGACGTACGTCATGACCTGCGTCTTGCGCATGCCCAGCGCGTACGCGGCCTCCCGCTGCCCCCGGTCGACGGAGTGCACCCCGGCCCGGAACACCTCGGCCAGCACCGAGCCGTTGTACAGCGTCAGCCCCGCGATCAGCGCGTACAGCGGCTCCGCCTTCAGCGCCACGTACACGAAGAAGATCATGACCAGCACGGGCATCGCCCGGAAGAACTCGACCAGCAGCGTGCTCACCCACCGGACCGGCGCATGGTCGGAGAGCCGTCCCGCGGCGAGCACCGCGCCCAGCGCGAGCGACAGCACGGCGGCGCACGCGAACGCCTTGAGCGTGTTGCCCAGCCCTTCGAGCAGCAGCTTCTGGATGCCCACGTACGCGAACGGCGTCCACTTGCGGGCGCTGAACTGGCCGGTGTCGATCAGCAGGTACACGGCCCAGGCGAGGACGGCGAGGATCACCACCGTCGCCGCCACCCCGTACAGCAGGTGCCGGCGCTTGGTGCGCGGTCCGGGGACGTCGTAGAGGGCGGTGGTGGCGGTCATCGGGGAACCCCCCAGCGCTTTTCCAGCACGTTGAACAGCGCGCTGATGGTCAGGGTCACGATCAGATAGCCGACGGCGATCCAGACGAAGGTCCAGATGATGCTGTAGCCCAGCTCGTTGAGCGTCTTGTAGGTGCCGAGGAGTTCGACGACGCTGAAGGAGCCGGCGATCGCGGAGTTCTTCGCGAGCGCGATGAGCGTGGAGCCGACGGGCGGGATCACGGTACGGAACGCCTGCGGCAGCACCACGTCGCCCAGGGTCTGCGAGAAGGTCATGCCGAGGCTGCGGGCGGCCTCCCCCTGCCCGACCGGGACGGTGTTGATGCCGGAGCGCACCGCCTCGCAGATGAAGGCTGAGGTGTAGCAGCCCAGCGCGAGGATCGCGAAGACCTTGAAGGGCAGCACGACACCGAAGCGCGGCAGGCCGAGCAGCACCGCGAAGAACAGCAGCGTCAACGGGGTGTTGCGCAGCACCATCACCCACACGGTGCCGAACACCCGCAGCGAACCGACCGGCGCCACCCGGAAGGCCGCCATCAGCACGCCGACGACCAGCGCGAGCAGCGAGGCGAAGACGGTCAGTTCGACGGTGCCGAGCAGCCCCTCCCCGTAGAGGGAGAAGTTGTCCGTGAGCACGTTCATGGGCGGTCCTCGTCCTCAGCTCGCCGGGTAGCGGTCGATGGCGGGCGGCTGCGGAGCGGGGACGCCGGACAGGCCCAGCGTCGCGTCGTACGCCTTCTTCCAGTCGCCGTTCTTCTCGTGGGCGGCGAGCGCGTCGTCCAGCGCGAGGCGCAGCGCGGTGTCCCCGCGCGGCACGCCGATGCCGTACGGCTCCTCGGAGAACGGCTTGCCCGCCAGCTTCAGCTCGTCGGGCACCTTGGCGGCGTAGCCCATGAGGATCGCGTCGTCGGTCGTGACGGCGTCGACCTGATAGGTGAGCAGGTTGTCCACACACACCGAGTACGTGTCGTAGGCGACCAGGTCGGCCCGGGGATAGTCGGCCTTGATGCGCTGGTACGGCGTGGAACCGGCCGCCGAGCAGACCTTCCTGCCCGCCAGGTCCCGCGGCCCGTCGATGCCCTTCTGGTCCTTGCGCACCAGCAGACCCTGGCCCGCCATGTAGTACGGGCCGGCGAAGCCCACCTGCTGCTTGCGCTTGGCGTTGATGGTGTAGGTGCCGACGTAGTAGTCGATCTGGCCGTTCTGCAGGGCGGTCTCGCGGTTGGCGGAGGCGATGGTGCGGAACTCGACCGTCTTCGGGTCGAAGCCGAGGGAGGCGGACATCATCTTCGCGATCTCGACGTCGAAGCCGGTGTACGTCCCGGAGGCCGGGTCGCGCTCGCCCATGTACGGCTGGTCCTCCTTGGCCCCGACGACCAGCCGGCCGCGGCTCTTGGCCTTGCGCCAGGTCGCGGAGGCGGGCAGCTCGAAGCCTTCGGCGGTCGCGTAGCGGGGCAGTTCGCTGCCCTTGGGGCCCTTGACCGGCGGACTGCCGGACCGGCCGCAGCCGGCGGCCAGCAGGACGGCCGCGGTCAGTGCGAGCGCCACGAGGGCGGTGCGGGTCTGGTGCATGGCGGCGCCCCCGGTCAGTGCTTGAGGATCTTGGACAGGAAGTCCTTGGCGCGGTCGCTCTCCGGCGCGGTGAAGAACTCCTCCGGCGTACGGTCCTCGACGATCCGGCCGTCGGCCATGAAGACCACCCGATGGGCGGCGGAGCGCGCGAAACCCATCTCATGGGTGACGACGACCATCGTCATGCCCTCCTGCGCCAACTGCTGCATGACCTCCAGCACCTCATTGATCATCTCCGGGTCGAGGGCGGAGGTCGGCTCGTCGAAGAGCAGCGCCTGCGGCTCCATGGCCAGCGCGCGGGCGATCGCCACGCGCTGCTGCTGGCCGCCGGAAAGCTGCGCCGGGTACTTGTCGGCGTGCGCGGCCAGGCCCACCCGGTCCAGGAGTTGGCGGGCCCGCCGCTCGGCCTCCTCCTTCTTGCGCTTGCGGACCTTGACCGGCGCGAGCATCACGTTGGCCAGCACGCTCTTGTGCGCGAACAGGTTGAAGGACTGGAAGACCATGCCGACTTCGGCGCGCAGTCCGGCCAGCTCCCGCCCCTCCTCGGGGAGCGGGTGGCCGTCCAGGGTGATGGTGCCGGACTCGACCGGTTCGAGGCGGTTGATGGTGCGGCACAGGGTGGACTTGCCGGACCCGGAGGGCCCGATGACGACCACCACCTCGCCGCGGCCGACGGTGAGGTCGATGTCCTGGAGGACATGCAGTTTTCCGTAGTGCTTGTTGACCCCGCGCAGCTCGATCAGCGCATCACCGGCCATGTGCAGCCCGCTCACTCTCATCCGTACAGCCAGGACACCGCAAGACCCCGCAAACTACCCGCCCGGAAGCAGCCCACTCCCCCCTGACACGCTCGAATACCGCAATAACCCCTGATTACCGGAAAAGTAACCACTCCCGCCCGGCGTCGCACAGCCGGCCGGACCGCGTCGCGCCGCCGGCCCGTCCGCCTCCGCGGGCGGCTGCCCGACGCCTCTCCCCTAGGTACACAGTGCCCGCCTGCGTACCTAGCCTGTGGGGCATGGGTGACAACCGACCCGTCTTCCAGCGCATCGCCGACGACCTCCGCCGCCAGATCGACGACGGGGTCCTGCCCGTCGGCGCGCGGATTCCGTCCCGGTCCGAGCTCAAGCGGGCGTACGAGGCCAGTGACCAGACCGTGGACCGCGCGGTCCGCGTGCTGAAGGCCGCCGGCTACGCGGAAGGCCAGTTCGGGCGCGGGGTGTTCGTCGCCGACCGGGCGCCGATCGGGACGCTGCTGCGCTCCACGGGCGCCGTGGACTCCCCGTTCGCCGCCCGGATCGCCCTGGAGGGGTCACCCGAGGGCACGCCGCTGACCTGGGAGGTGTCCTCGACGACGGACGCCGCGTGCGACCGGGTCGCGCGGCGGCTGTGCATCGTGCCGGGCACCGGCGTCGTCCGGTCGGTGTACGAATACCTGGCCAACCGGCAGCCCGTGCAACTCGCCACGAGCTGGGAGCCGCTCGCCATCACCGAGGGCACGGACGTCGTCTTCCCGGAATGCGGGCCCTATGCCCGGCGCGGGGTACGGGGGCGCATGGCCGCCATCGGGATCCGGGTGGTGCGCGCCGAGGAGCGCGTGGGCTCCCGTCCTGCTTCCAGTGGCGAGGCGGAGGCGCTGGGCTGCTCCCCCGGGCAGTGCGTGACCGCCGTCGAACGCACCCACTACGACGCGGACGGGCGGGCCGTCGAGACCTCCGACATCGTCGTACGGGCCGACCGGTGGCGCCTCGCGTACGACATCGGTTTCGTCTGACCGGGCCGCCGCCCCCGCACGCGGCGGTCAGCTCTCGGCGGCCTCCGCGTAGAGCTGGCACAGTTCGGGCGCGCCGTTGGCCGCCCAGTCCCGGCCCGCCGTCACCACGTCCACCTCCCGGCCGGAGGCCAGCCGTACCACCGGCTCACCACCGGGCCACACCTTCCAGGCCGCGCCCGGCACCGTCCGTACCAGCACCGTGCCGAGGTAGCAGCCCGCGTCGTTACCGAGCCAGGTCACCACCTCGGGGTCGTCGCGCCACGCGGGACGCAGTTGGTCCAGCGCCTCCAACGAGTGCACCGAGTCGTCCAGTTCCACGCCCTCGGTCTGGGCCTGGGCACGCAGCAGCTCGCACTCCGCCAGGAGCATCGCCGCACCTTCGGGGTCGTCCACGACAGCAGGGCCCGCTTCCGGCCGCTTGCGCCACTTGTCCAGGAAAGACAGGTTCATGGGCGTAGCGTCCCACCCGGGCCGGGACGGTGGCCACAGGCGCGCGGCAGGCCGGTGGCCGGATCGCCGGCCCGGCGACCGGTTCCGGCCGGTCCCGTGCTCGTCACCGGTACCCGCGGAAGGAATGCCCGTATGCGCGTACGACTGTGGGGCGGGGCGCTCGCCCCGGTCTTCTCCCTCGCCCTGAGCACCACGGCCGCCCCGCTCCAACGCCCCGCCGAGCCGGTGCCGTTGGAGCATCTCTTCAACAACAGAGCCATCAGCGAGCCGTCCGCCCCCACCTCGGCGGACTTCGACGGCGCGGGCCGTTCCCTGTCCGCGCGGGACCTCGCCGCGGCGGGCTGGACGCCGGGACGGGTGCTGACCCTCGACGCGGCCCGGCTGCGGTGGCCGCGCACCGCCGCGGGCCGCCCGGACAACGTACGGGCCGACGGCCAGACGGTACGGCTGCGCGGGCGTGGCGACGCGCTGTCGCTGCTGGTGGCCGCGACCGGCGGTACGGCGACCGGAAGCGGCACGGTTCACTACCGGGACGGGTCGCGGAGCACGTACCGGCTGAGCGCCCCGGACTGGCGTACGGGCCCGTCGGCCACCAAGGCGGTGACGCTGCCGCACATCAACACGCCCGACGGCCAACGGGTCGAGCGCGCACGGCTGTACGCGGTGAGCGTGCCGGTGGCGCGCGGGCGCGAAGTGGCCGCCGTCGTACTGCCCCGGGACCCGGGCCCTGCCGCGGACCTGCACGTGTTCGCGATGACGGTACGCGACAACGGCGCCGGTTGGACGGGCAGTTGGGGGGCGAGCACGGGCGGGTACGCGAAGGCCGGACCGTGGAGCGGCCGGACGCTGCGACTGGTCGTGCGCAGCGGCGCGGGCGGGCCGCGGGTACGGGTCCGGCTGGCGAACACCTTCGCGGCGGCGCCGGTGACCTTCGGGGCGGCGAGCGTGGCCGTACAGGGCGCGGACGGCGGCGCGGGAGCCGCCGGCGCCCCCGTACCGCTGACGTTCGGCGGGCAGCGCGGCGTACGGGTCCCGGCCGGCGCCGAGACGTACAGCGATCCGCTGCCCTTCGCTGTGCCCGCGGGCCGCAACCTGCTGATCAGCCTCTACCTTCCGGACACGGTGACTGCGGCGCCGACGCACGGCCGGTCCGAGCAGATCTCGTACGTGAGCGCGCCGGGCAGCGGCGACCGTACGGGTGACCGCGGCGCCGCGGCGTACCCCGGCACGCTGACCGGCTGGCCGTTCCTGACCGGGGTGGAGGTCGCGGGCGGTCCGGGCACGGTCGTGGCGCTCGGGGACTCCATCACCGACGGCCAGGGCTCGACGGCGGGCGCCAACCGGCGCTGGCCGGACGTGCTGGCCCGCCGCTTCCGTACCCAGCACGCGCTCCCGCGCTACGGCGTGCTCAACAGCGGCATCGGGGGGAACCGGGTCGTCACCGACCGCTATCCGGGTGACGGCGTGAGCAGCGACGTCAGCGGGGTCAGCGCGCAGCACCGGCTGGAACGGGACGTGCTGGCGCGCCCCTCGGTCCGTACGGTCGTGCTCTTCGAGGGCATCAACGACGTACGCGCCGGCACTCCGGCGCACGAAGTCGTGGCGGGCCTGCGGGCCCTCGCCCGGCGCGCGCACGAGCGCGGGCTGCGGGTGGTGGCCGCGACCGTCGCGCCGTGCGAGGGCTTCCCGGACTGCACGGCGGCGGTCGAGACCCGGCGCACCGCCGTGAACGCCGCCCTCCGGACACGCGGCACGGACTTCGACGCCGTACTGGACTTCGACGCGGTGCTCCGCGACCCGCGGCATCCTCAGCGGCTGCTGCCCGCGTACGACAGCGGCGACCACCTGCACCCCGGCGACGCGGGCCTGCTGGCGCTCGGGGAGTCGGTGGACCTGCGGGCGCTCGTACCCGCCAGGCCGTGACCCGCCCCGGACACCCGGATACCCAGGCACCCACCCCCGTGTCCTTGCCTCTATGCCCGGCTCACACCTCCAGATCCACCACCACCGGCGCGTGGTCCGACGCCCCCTTGCCCTTCCGCTCCTCACGGTCGACATAGGCGTCCGAGACGGCCTTGGCGAACGGCTCGTTGCCGTACACCAGATCGATCCGCATGCCCTTGTTCTTCGGGAAGCAGAGCTGGCGGTAGTCCCAGTAGGTGAACGGCTTGTCGTACTTCAGGGGGCGCGGCACCACGTCCGACAGGCCCGCCTCCCGCAGCGCGGCCAGGGCGGCGCGCTCCGCGGGCGTCACATGCGTCATGCCCTCGAAGACGGTGGTGTCCCAGACGTCGTCGTCGGTCGGCGCGACGTTGAAGTCGCCGAGGACCGCGAAGGGCCGGGGGCCCGCCGCGTCCTCGGCGACCGCCGCCTTCAGGGCTTCGAACCACTGGAGCTTGTACGCGAAGTGCGCATGGTCGATCTCGCGGCCGTTGGGCACGTACACCGACCAGACGCGGGCCGGGCCGCAGGTCGCGGAGACGGCGCGGGGCTCCTGGACCCCCTCGTAGTCCGGACCGCCGGTCAGCCCGGTGGTGACGTCTTCCAGGCCCACCTTCGACAGCAGGGCGACACCGTTCCACCGGCCGGTGGCGTTGACCGCGGCCTCGTAGCCCAGCTCGCGCAACTGGTCGTACGGGAACTGCTCGGCCGAGCACTTGGTCTCCTGGACGCACAGCACGTCCGTGCCGGTGTTCTCCAGCCAGGCCAGCAGCCTCGGGAGGCGGGCGGTGATCGAATTGACGTTCCAGGTCGCGATGCGCATGTCCGTAAACCTACAGCGGGGGTCCGACAGTCAGTTCAAACCGGTGTGCTCACCGGGGGTGAGGCGGCCGTGATCGGTACCGCCGAGCTTGTCGATCAGGCCGTCGTACACGGGGCGGGCGTGGTCCTGCAGCAAGCTGTCGTGCACGTCGATGGCGCGGCGCGGCCGGACCTCGCGGACGTAGTCGATCACCTCGGCGACCTTGTTCCACGGCGCGTGCACGGGCAGCAGCAGCGTGTCCACCGTACGGCCCTGCGGGACGGTGAGCGCGTCACCCGGGTGGAAGACGGTCGCGCCGTCGTCCTCGGTGGTGATGAGGTAGCCGACATTCGTCACCCGAGGAATGTCCGGGTGGATGACGGCGTGCAACTGCCCGTGCACCTCGATGTCGAAACCGGCGGCGGTGAACGCGTCCCCCTCACCGACCGTGTGCACCCGCCCCGGGAACGCCGCGGAGACCTGCTCGGCCACACTGGCCAGGGTCCAGATCTCGGCCCCCCGGTTGGCCTCCATGCCCGCGCGCAGCCGCTCCTCGTCGAAGTGGTCCATGTGCTCGTGGGTGATCAGGATGGCGTCGGCGCCGACCGCCGCGTCCCGCTCGCTGAAGACACCCGGGTCGATGACGAGCACCTGCCCGTCCTTCTCCAGCCGGACACAGGCGTGAGTCTTCTTCGTGAGTTCCATGCCCCCATCTTGCCGCGCGGGTGTCCGGCGGGCCCTCGGGGTACGCCCCCGCCGCCACTTCACCCCTCCGGCGTCGTCTCCTCCCGGATGACGCGCTGCGCCACGGCGAAAGCGGCATTGGCCGCCGGCACCCCGCAGTACACCGCGGTGTGCAGCAGGACTTCCTTGATCTCCGTGGGGGTGAGCCCGTTGCGCAGCGCGGCGCGGGTGTGCAGCGCCAGTTCGTCCTGGTGGCCGCGGGCGACCAGCGCGGTGAGCGTGATGATGCTGCGGGTCCGCCGGTCCAGCCCGCCGCGTGTCCACATCTCACCCCACGCGTACCGGGTGATGAACTCCTGGAAGTCCCCGGTGAAGTCGTCCGTGTCGGCCTCCACCCGGTCCACGTGCGCATCACCGAGCACCTCACGGCGGACCTTGACGCCCTGCTCGTACACCCCGCCCCGGACCGCCTCCGGCTGGGCGAGCCCGGACTCGATGGCCGCGGGCGCCATCGGCGGGGGCGGCGCCGCCGGCCCGAGCACCGGCTTGGGCGCGGCCGCCCCGATCGCCGTCTGTGGGGTGGCGGCACCCGGCTTGTCGTGCCACGCGGCCGTGAAGTGCCGGATGAGCAGTTCGGTGACGGCGGCGGGCTGCTCGACGGGCGCCAGGTGGGACGTACCGGGAACCAGCGCGAGACTCGCGTCCGGGATGCCCGCCACCAGGGTGCGGGCGTCGGTGGTCGGGGTGACCTGGTCCTCGGAACCGGCGACGACGAGGGTGGGCACCCCGATCCGCTGGAGCGAGGAACGCACGTCGAAGGAGGCCATCGCCTCACAGGCCGCGATGTAGCAGCCCGGGTCCGTGGTGCGCACCATCTGCACGGCCCACTCCACGATGGCGGGCTGCGCCCCCGCGAACCCGGGCGTGAACCAGCGCTCGGGCGAGGTACGGGCGATCGGGTCCAGCCCGTTCGTACGGATCACCACCCCGCGCTGCCGCCACGAGTCGGGAGTGCCGTAGCGCGGCGACGAGGAGATCAGCGCGAGCGAGGTGACCCGCTGCGGCCGGGTGAGCGCCAACTGCGCACCGATCGCCCCGCCGATGGAACACCCCGCATACCCGAACCGCTCCACCCCGAGCACATCGAGCGTCGCCACCAGCCGGTCGGCCAGCTCGGCGACGGAGGCCGCCGGATACGCTGGCGACCCACCGTGCCCGGGCAGATCGAACCGGACGACCCGCCAGTGCCGGGTCAGCTCGGGTATCTGCCGATCCCACATGTGCCAGGTCGTACCGAGCGACGCACCCAAAACCAGACAAGGTGCGTCTTCCGGCCCGTCGGAGCGGAATTGCAGGGTCTTCACCGTCGTCTCACTCACCCGCTCACGCTCCCACATGTCGTGATGGGGCCCATAGCGGGGGCCTGGCGGCAGCTTTTGACCGGGCGCGACCTCCAACCTCCATAGCCTCGGCCGTCCTACGGTCATCCTCTGGAAGAGCCGCCTCGGAGGTCTGTGATCCACTCCTGCTGCCAGCCGAGGTCGGTGAGGAGTCCGCTACGGCCTGCTTGGCTGCCGGGTCCTCGCCGGAGAGGAAGGCGGTGGGCGGCTGGGTGAGGGCGGCGGGTGCGGTCATGACCGTGTAGAGCATCGTGTTGAGCGTCTTGACGACGCGTGTGCCGGGGAGGGCTTCTTGGAGGTGCTCCGCGAGGCTTGAGCCGGGGTGGAGCAGGCCGGCGGGCAGTCCGTCCGGTCCGTCGGCGGTGGCGTTGGAGACGTGTACGAGGATTTTGCCGCGCAGTTCCTCGCGCAGCGCGGTGAGCCGCTGCAGCGATCCGGCGCCGGGGGTGGCGTTGCTGACGATCTGCGCTGTGCGGGCGGCGCCGGTGGCAGAGCCTGGTGAGCGGTCCGCCACGGTCACCGCGTGTCCGGCCCCGGTCAGGGCTCGGGCGAGGCTGCCGCCGACGCGGCCGTTTCCGAGCACCGCGATCATGGTCATGGTGATGTGGTCCTTCCGGTGTTCGTGGGTCTCGCGTGGGGTCAGCGGGAGAGTGTGGTGACGGCTGCGGTGTGCACGCCGGGCGCGGCGGCCAGGAAGCTTTTGCTCTGCGGGGTCCAGGGACGGCCCTCGGTGTCGGATATCCGTCCGCCGGCCTCGGCGACGAGCAGTGCTCCGGGAAGCAGGTCCGTGCGGGCCCCGGCGAACTGCCGGAAGGCGTCGGTCCGGCCGGCGGCCACGTCGAGCAGGTGCAGGGTGGCGGGCACGGAGGTCCGCACGACGAGCGCGTCGAGGAGCATCGCGGTGACCGAGGAGCCGATGCGCCGCACGGTCTTCTCGTCCTCGTCCGGCCTGGCCCGGCTCGTGGCCACGAGGCTCAGGCCGAGGTCCGCGGCCTGGGACACGTGCAGCGGGCGGCCGTCGAGCCGGGCGCCGGCACCGGCGAGCGCGGTGCAGGTCTGCCCGGTCAACGGCAGGTGGACCGCGGTGAGCACCGGCTGGTTGTCGCGTACGAGCGTGACGGTCACCGCCCACTCCGGCAGGGCGTGCAGGTGGTTGACGTTGCCCTCGGCCGGAACCAGTCCGGCAGGCACCCGGCCCGCGTGCGTCGTCGACGGGGAAAAACCCGCGGACAGGGAACACACGCTGCTCGGCGGCATCAGGGGCCGCCGGTGTGCGGGCCATGACCCAACCTGGACGCCGACCGGTGCCCCCGCACGTCAGCCGCCCTCCCATTCGTCCACTGGGGTGTCCTCGCCCCCGGTGCCGCCGGACACCGGGAAGCCGGCTCGGGCCTCACCCAGCGGCCCGTGCCCGCGCTGAAGAACTGCGCCGACAGCTTGGGGTGACCCGGCAGCTCGCGGCCGCGGAGGAACGCCCCTCGCCAAGCCCCGCGGCCGCGCGCCCACCGGGAAGGAGCACCGTGACCGCCAACCCGCCCACCGCCATCGGTCCCCCTCCACAGCAGAAAGCCGCCCCTCCGACCGAGTTGTCGCGTCGGTCAGGAGGGGCGGCTGTCCATTGCTGTCAGCGCGTCAGCTCACGCGTCGAACGTGCGTCCGCTCTGGTGTCGGGGTCAGGACGGGTCACCGTACTGGAGGCCGCGTCCGTTGGTGCCGATGTAGACGCGGCCGAAGGTGTCGGGGTCACCGGTGATGACGCCTACGCTGCCGATGCCGCCCCACTGGTGGGCGTCGTCGTTGACGCGGAGCCAGGTGGCGCCCTTGTCGGTGGAGCGGAAGACCCCGCTGACGTCCTTGACGGTGCCGATCATGTACAGGGCCTGGTAGGAGGTGCCCGGTGCGGCCTTGCCGAAGCCGAGGGCGGCGGCGGACTTCACCGTGGTGAGCCTGGCGAAGGTGCGGCCGCCGTCGGTGGAGTGCAGCAGCCCCTGGTCACCGCCGGCGATCCACAGGTCTCCCGCGACGCCGGGGACGGCCTTGAGCCGGCCGTCGGCGGGCAGGCCGGTGGCCCGGGCGGTGAAGGTCGCTCCGCCGTCGGTGCTGGCGTAGAGCGTGCCGCCGGCCAGCGAGTAGAACGTGCTGGCCGAGGAGCGGTCGGCGACGACCACGGCGCCGGCGCCCAGGCCACCGACCTTCGACCAGCTCGCCCCCTTGTCGGTCGAGCGGTACGGAACCTGGCCGGCCTCGGTCCACACGATGCCCGAACCGTCCGCCGCCAGCGCGACCTGGCCACTGTCGGCGCCGGCCACCGGCTCCGACCGGAAGCCGGTCCAGCTATTGCCGCCGTCGGTGGAGTAGGCGCCGTCCTGCGCGCCGCCACGGCCGACACGGACCATCACCGAAGGGTTGGCCTGAGCGAAGTCGATGTCGGTGCTGTTGGACATCATCGGGTTGTTCATCCGCCCGGCGGGCACCTTGGTCAGGTCGTCGTGGCGGAAGCCGCCCTGGTCGCCCATGGCGGTGATGACGGTGGCACCGCCGGGCGGGGCGATCGCGTCCATCAGCGCGGTCTCCTCCAGGCCGCGCGCCCCCACGGTCCAGTGGCTGGTGCCGCCGCTGTCGGTGGCGTCGGCGTCCTTGCTGCGCCAGATGCCGTTGCCGGTGCCGTACAGCACGTGCCCGGAGTCGAAGGGGTCGATGGCCAGGGCGGTCATCCAGTGCCCGGTGTGGGTGCCGATGTACGGAGCGGCGGAGGCGTTCCGTACCGATTTCCCGGCCAGCGCCTTCCATGTCGTACCGCCGTCGGTGCTGCGGTAGATCTCGTCCTCGGGCCACCAGCGGTCGAGGGTGGTGACCATCACCGTGGACGGCTTGCGCGGGTCGACGGCCAGGCCGGAGAAACCGTAGGCGCCCTTGGACGGGGAGATGTTCTTCCATGCTCCGCCTGCCGGGGTGTACTTCCACACCGAGCCCGCCGTCACGCCGTTGGGTCCGAGGTTGTCGGTGTACGTCAGGTACAGCGAACCGTCACCGGAGACCACGCCGTGCTGGGGCAGTTGGCCGGTGGGGTGCCCGGGGACGGCCTTCCAGGTGCTGCCGCCGTCGATGGAGCGGTAGAGGGAGGCCGACCTGTCCGCGACACCGACGTAGACCGTGTTGCTGCCGGCCGGCCCGTACGTCACGAAGGAGATGCCCGCACCGCTGCCCGCCCCGCCCTTGACCGGGAACGAAGAGACCTGCCGCCATGTCACCCCGTGGTCGGTGCTGCGCCACAGGCCGTTCTTACGGGTACCCAGCAGCAGGGTGCGGTGGTCCGAGGGGTCGACCACGAGCCGTTCACCCGCCCCGCGGCCGTCCTCGTTGCCGCCCAGCTTGAACGGCAGATCGGTGCGCTGGAAGGTGCGGCCCCGGTCGGTGGAGCGCAGGAGCGCGCCGTTGCCGCCCCAGTTGTTGGTGTAGGTGCCCGTCGCGAGGTAGAGCCGGTCGGGGTCGACGGGGTCGGTGGCCAGCGCGTCGATGCCCAGCAGGTTCCAGTCCTTCTCGCCGAGCCAGTCCGTGAGCGGTATCCACTGCTCGGCCGCGGTGTCCCAGCGGTAGGCGCCGCCCATGTCGGTGCGCGCGTACAGCAGACCTTTCTCCTGTGGGTTGAACACCAGGCCGGTGACGTAACCGCCACCGACCACCTGGGCGTTCCTCCACTTGTACGGTCCGGCCGCGGCCGCCTGGCTGCCGGTCGCCTGCACCAGCTTCCGCTGCGGGATGCGGGTGCCGTCGGCGGTGGACAAGGCGTTGACGCCCATCACCTTGCCGCTGCGCACGGAGACAAGCCTGTGGTAGGCACCGGCGTCGATCGTCGCGGCCTGGGAGTCCTCTTGGGTGAACAGGAGGTACGGCACGACGGCGGCCGGCACGCCGAGCAGCAGGCCGGTCGCGGCTCTGCGACGGCGGTGACGCCCGCGGCGCCCTCCGCCTGGTGGGTGTTTCATAGGGAGGTGTTCTCCTTGCATATCACCGTGGATCGGACAGATCAGCGCTGCAGGGTGAGGACACCCGGCCGGTACGGGAGTCGGTCGTAGTCGCCGCCCGCTGTGGGGGACTTGCCCTGGTAGAGGAACTGCAGGTTGCAGGGGTCGATGGTCATGGTCTGGTCGGGGTTGTTGCGGACCAGGTCACCGTGGCTGATGTCGTCGGTCCAGGTGGCACCGCTGTTGGCCTTGCCCGCGAAGAGGTTGCTCTCGCCGGTGGCCTGCGGGGTCCACGTACCGTTCAGGCTGGCGGCCGTGAACGAGCGGAAGTAGCGCCGCTGGTGCGCGCCCTTCGCCTCGACGATCATGAGGTACTGGTTCCGGCCCTGGACCTTGTAGACCTGCGGCGCCTCGAACAGCTTGTCCGGCGCGTCGCTCATGACCGTCGTGTACGAGGAGCCGAAGTTGCCCGGGAAGTTCCCGATCGGCATGCTCGCCCGGTAGATCTTGCCGTTGTCACCGGCGAAGAACAGGTACATGTTCTGGCCGTCGGCGATCAGGGTCTGGTCGATCGGGCCGGTGGGGGAAACGGTGCGGGGGATGCTGCCGGTGAACAGCGGACGGGGCGCGGACCAGCCGTTCGGGTCGGTGGGGTCACTCGACGTGCGGTAGCTGAAGGGCCACGCACCCCACTGGGACGCCAGCACCCAGACCCTCTTGGGGGCGAAGTAGAACAGTGTGGGCGCCACCGCGCCCTCTCGCATGCCGGTCTGGCCGGCCGACGCCATGTCCGACCAGTTCGTGAAGGGGCGGAAGGCCATCGAGCCGTACGAGCTTCCGGACGCGCTCGACGCGTAGACCAGGTGCTTGCCGTTGTGCACCACGCTGGTGAAATCCTTCACCGCGACCCACCCGTTCGAGGGCTGTGCGAGGGCACCCGTCGACTTCCACTTGTACGTCGAGGGAAGAGCACACGCGGCGCCGGCCGCCGACGTCCCGGACGGGGCGCTCCACTTCTGGTTGTCGACGGACGCGCAGGCGTACAACTGGATCTTGGTGCCGTTCGCGGTGGCCGCGCCGACGGCGTCGAGGCACAGCCCGGACCGGGCGCCGGTGATCGTGCCGTTGGTGTTGATGTTCCACTGCTGGTTGGCGCCGCCGTTGCAGTCCCAGACGACCAATGAGGTGCCGTTGGTGGTGCCCTTGTTCTTGGCGTCCAGACACTTGTTGTCGTAGACCTTCAACTGCTTGGCGGCGGTGTAGGTCCAGCGCTGGTTGGCCCGTCCGCTGCAGTCCCACAGTTGCGCCGGGGTGCCGTTGGCGGTGGCGGAGTCGGGGATGTCGATACAGCGGCCGGAGGCCACGCCCTTGATCTCCCCGGTACCGTCGGCCGACTTGGGCGGGGGCGTACCGGAGCCGGAATGGAGAGCGTTCATGACGGCGGTGTACGCGGGCTTCGGCCTGCCGTTGTCGTCGAACAGCAACGGGCGCTCGTCGCGGCGCCAGGAGTCGCTGTCACGGATGCCCCACACCGTGATGCCGGTGCACCGGCCCACGGCCAGGCAGGCTTTCACCGTGTTCGCGTAGTGGACGGGTGGTGCCTGGGCGATGTCCAGTTCAGTGATCTGGACGTCGACGCCCAGGGCGGCGAAGGCGGCCAAGGTGGTCTTGAAGCTCGCCGGCGGGCCGCCCGCCTGGAAGTGGCTCTGGAACCCGACGCAGTCGATGGGCACGCCGCGGGACTTGAAGTCCTTGACCATGCGGTAGACACCCTGGGTCTTGGCGTCCGACCAGTTCTCGATGTTGTAGTCGTTGTAGCAGAGCTTGGCCGAGGAGTCGGCCGCACGGGCGATGCGGAACGCTTCCTCGACGTGGCCGTCGCCCAGCAGGTCCTGGAACTTCGAACTGCGGTGCTGGGAGGAGCCGTCGGCGAAGGCTTCGTTGACCACGTCCCAGGCGTAGACCTTGCCCTTGAAGTGGCTCATCTCGGTGGTGATGTGGTTCTTCATCGCGCTGCGCAGGGTGTTGGCGTCGTTGATGGACTTCACCCAGCCGGGCAGCTGTTTGTACCAGACCAGGGCGTGGCCACGTATCCGCTGCCTGTGCGCGGTGGCGTGGCCGACGATCCGGTCGGCCGAACCGAAGGTGAAGGTGCCGCGGGAGGGTTCGGTGGCGTCCCACTTCATCTCGTTCTCCGGGGTGATCATGTTGAACTCCCGGTCGAGAATCGTGGAGTACGTCGGGTCGCCGAGCCGTCCGGCAGCCACGGCCGTACCGAAGTACCTGCCCGAGGGGGCCGCCTGCGTACTCAAGGCGGCGGCTCCGGCGGAGCTGGGGAGGAGCGTCACGACTCCGGCGATCACCGCCGCGGTCGACAGTCCTACCGTCACTGTCCGGCGGCTCCGGGGGAGCCGGTGCAGGCCCTTCACGATTCTCCTCGGGGGTCGCGGGTCACTCCGGGTGCCGTGCTCGTGCACGCACCGGCCGGGGTGGCCTGATCTGTCGCGGGGTGGGTGCGGTGCAGGACGTGGGGCCGTTCCTGCCCACCGGTCACCCGGGGTTCGTGGGTGTGTCGCGTCATGGGAGCCGCTTTCTACAGGGGATGCGTCAACGGGATGCGGGAGACCTGCCGCGCCGGCACGCCAAGGCGAGCGGCGGGAAGATCACCCCTGAAGTGGAGGCTTTCGAAGTCGCGGTCCCGTAACAGAAAAGTCGCGCCGCCCGGAGGATTGCCCAGTGATGCATCTCGCAGGCAAAAAGCGTTACGCCGAGCCCTGTGGCCCGGTCGTCCCCGTGGGGAGGGATCCAGAACTGTCACGGCGAGGCAGCCGTCGATGAAATGCGGACCGCACCTGGATTCGGCGGAGCGCTCGGCTCACTGCGGGGTGGGGGCGTGATGTGGGCTCGTGCTCGGGAATCGCCGGCTGTCACTGAGCGGCCCGGCCCAGGATTCTCGTGAAGCGGTTCTCAGGCCCGGGCCCCGCGCGTGATGAAGGAAGCCTGGCCGGCGAAGGCCCGAGTGCCGTTGGAGCCATCGAGCCAGATGCCACCGTCGCGGTGGCGGAGGACCGATCCGGGGTAGTTGTGCGCGTGCAGGGTCACCGACCCGGCGACCGCCCCGGGGCGTGGACAGAAGGTGGCGTCTTCACGGAACAGTTGACTGCCGTCGTTGGTGCTCAGCCGTAGCCGCAGGTACTGATGGCGAAGGTACCGGCCGTCCGCGGCGCGGAGCGTGACGCACCGTGTGTCGGCCAGTCCCCCGACGACCGTGAAGGTGATCCGTTGCGGTGCCTGCGCGCCGCCGGGCGCGGAGACTCGGCCGCCGAGTGTCGCGAAGTCGCCCGCATACGTGACGAACAGGCCGGGCTGGTCCACGGACTCCAGCGACTGCGCGCCCAGCGGAACCGTGCCTGCGACGGCGGACGGACTCGCCGAGGACGGTTTGGGCGACGTGGTGGTACGCGACGGGGTCGGCGTGGGGGCGCGCGACGGGGTCGGCGTGGGGGTGCCGACCGTGGGAGCGGAGATGACGGCGGGCGCCCGGGGCGCCGGTTCGGGCCAGGCCGCGTAGGTGGCGGTCCCGGCTATGAGCACCGCGCCGGTGGCGAGGCTCACCACCGGATGAGCGGTCACCACGTGCAGTTTGCCGATCAGCGAGCCGTGCAGACTGCTTCCCCCCGTCGCCGTGCCGACGCTGACGTGTGCCGCGGCCAGTCCGGCGGCACCCGCGGCAGCCGTACCCGACAACAGGCCCTTGGCGGCCAGCGCGGCGAGGAGTGCGGCCGGGACGGCCAGCGGCGCGATGTTGAGAAGCAGCAGTTCGGCCGGAACCCGTTCGGTCCTCGTGCAGATCGGACAGTCGCGGGTGTGCCGCGCGATCCGCTTGCGCCACACAGATGCAGGAAGACCGTCCCAGCCGACGACGGTCTCGTTCAGCTGCGGACAGCGCGGGTCCGCCTCCAGCGCGGCGACGATCGTCCGGCTCAGCTCCAGTTGCTCACGCATCCGCTGCAAACGTACTCCGGCGTGGGCGGCACTGAGCCCCATCGCGTCGGCGATGTCCTGACGGCTCAGCAAGCCGGCGCATTCCTGCCACCACATCGACAGCAGCACCCGGTGGTCCGGGTCGAGCCACCGGCCGGCTTCGACCACCTGACGGCGCTCGTCCGACATGTGCAGACGCAGGATCGTCACGTCTTCGAGCGCGGCGCCGGCGCGCGGTGTTTGGAGTGCCTCGTCGATGACCGTGGTCCGGTCGGCGAGAGTGCGTTGCCGGTGCCAGTGGGTATTGACCTGGCGGAGCGCGATCGACACCAGCCAGGACCGGAAACTTTCCGGGGCACGCAGGTCGGGCAGGTCGCGCACCGCGCGCAGCAGGGTTTCCTGGACGACGTCGTCGACGTCGGCATGTCCGCTCAGCGCTCGCCCGACGATGTTGTAGAGCAACGGCAGGTATGCGGCGATCAGCTTCTCGCGCGCCCGGTCGTCACCGGCCTGCGCCGCGACAACCAGCTCCGCGTGACCCGCGTCCATGAGCCCCATCCCACCTTCTTCAAGGAAGCGATCCGCCGAGTACGGCGGCATACCTTAGCGTCGGCAAAGGGATACGGCCAAAGCCTGGGCCCTGGGTGGACGAGCCGGCCGGTGCCGACGCGCAGGGCCCGTACCGCGGGTGCGTTCGGGCAGCAGGCGGCCAACTCGTGGACGGACCGCGCAAGCGCGCCCCCACGCATTGAGCACCTGCTATGCCAGACGTCCGGTCCATCGAAGTACGGCGGCAGCGTGCCTGTCGCCGCAATTCGCGGCGCCGGAACCCGGCGGAATGCGCACCGAGTTCCGGCACACCCGGCCATCAGAGGCGCGCGTCTCCCGGCCGGCACGAACTGCGCAGTCGGCCGGGTGATGCCCCGTCAGGGCGAGCGTCAGATGAGCATCGCGAACGCCATTTCAGCGTGCAGCCATCGCCCGCACCGCACATAAGGCGCACGCGTGAAGCAGCAGGTCAGGCCCTCTTATCGGCCCTCTCAAGAATCACCGCACACTCCACATGACGCGTAACCGGAAACACGTGGAGACAATGCCGACGCCCCCAACCGGCAAGCTGGCGCCGATTGGGCCAACTGCGGTTCGTCCCTGATGCCGAGCAGAGCAGGGCATCCGTCAATGGCCGGTTACCAAAACCGGCGATTCTTCGGACTGTTGACAGTCCACCGCATCTCCCCGCTTCCCCACCGCCCGGCAAGCCGACGGGGCATCTTCGTATCAGAACCCCGTTTACACAGGGCCCGATCGGAGCAAGCCGACGGCGGGCCCCACATGGCACGAGCGATCACGTAGATGTCACCAACCCCATGGATGCACTCGCACCACAAGGCTCTGACCTGGACTTATGCGTTCACCCTGAACCGCGTGGACGCCCCTGGACGGCTTTTACGACATGTGCCAGGCCGTACCGAGCGACGCACCCAAAACCAGACAAGGTGCGTCTTCCGGCCCGTCGGAGCGGAATCGCAGGGTCTTCACCGTCGTCTCACTCACCCGCTCAAGCTCCCACATCTCCCCTCCAGCCCCACCGGCAGGGCCAGCAAGCCTGGGGCTACGCGGGCATGGGACACCATACGATCCGCCGCGACCGCGAAGGTCATCGGCAGCGGGATCGCCGGCCCGAATTCCGCGGCCAAGCCGAGCCGCATGGCCGGCGACCACGACGTGAAGATCACCTCGCCCTCGCACTCCGAGTCCGGGAAGTGTCCATGCGCCCGGAGCAAATCCTGCCTGCCGACGCGATCCGCGCCTTGGCCGACTTGACCGCCCTGCGCACACGCCGACAACGCGCCACCCGGCCCCAGGGACCGCGCATCGCGCCGGCCGGACCGGGCTGAAGCGCGCCCACCGTCGAGTCCACCGGAGCTGCTGGGCGAGGAGGTCGTCATCCCCGAAGGAATACATCGAAAGATGTATCCGACCTTGTACCTGGGAATGAAATTTCTACTGCCGCGGCAAGGCCGCATCTCCCCCTGCTTTTCACTTGTACAGTATTTCCGCAACTTCGGTGCAGTGCGAGCGGCGAGGCGGCATGGGAGCACAGATGATAATTGCAGCTTTCCCGGATGGGCTGCAAAGTGCCAGCCATTATCGGGCTCCATCTTGCCGGTACAGGTTGCGTCTTGGCGGAGATTCACTGGCACAGGGAGTTCAAGATCAAATGACGAAAAAATTTGTCACCTTTGGTGTCGCGATCATGGGAATGACCATCGTGACCGCCTGCGGCCCGACGGATGGCGAGCCCGGCCCATCGGACCATGTATCTACCAGCACCCCCAGCACCAAGGAACTGATCGGTGCCAGGAAAAAGATCTTCTTGAATATCCTTGAGAACACCAAGAACAAGCCATCCGAGGTCAGCGACGAGGAACTCGTCAGGCAAGGGAACGCGATCTGCGCCGCCGACGGCAACGGTGGTGTGGGCGGGGCCATCGGCAGTGCCATCGATGTCACCCGGGAGACCGAGAAGAAGCTCGACATCTCCTTCAAGGATGCAGTCGCCGTGGTCGGCGCGGCTCGCGCGGCCTGCAAGGCGCAGCCCTGAACTCCGCTTCCCGTCACCGTCGGAGGCACTTTCCAGGTGAAGAAGCGAAACGATGATGCCCTGCGTCTCAGGAGTGGGTGCTCAGCGGTACGGCATCCGGGACCGGCCAGTCGGCCGGAGGCGACCAGTGGGCCCACTTCTCGTCCCACCACACGGAACCGGTCTCGATCATTTTCACGACCTGCCGCGCCTCGGCCCGTACGGAAGCCGCCTCACCCGGCCGGAAGCCGCCGGTCCGCTCCCGTTCCTCGAACTGCTCGACGTCCTTCCACCGGTAGGGGCTGCCATCGCCGGGGATCCATATGTCGAGCTCCTGGTCCAGGGTGTCGAAACCTGTCGCGTGGCGCCGCATGGGTTCTTGGAAATTGATGTACCAGCCGGAGAATTCCCGCCCCTTCCAGAACAGCCACACGGCGTAGCCGTCACCGGGGCGCTGGAGCTGCAATACCCCGGGGGACTGCCAGGAATGCTCGAAATGTATCCACGGATGCAGCCCCCAGCGGAAATTACCGGTCCCGAAGGTGAGGGGAGTTCCCTGCGCAAGGAAAACCGCCAGCAGCTCCGGACCGTCCTCGACCACCCGCACGGGATAGACAATCCATGTCCGGCCGTCCAGTAACTCACGGCGCTCGATTATTTGACCCGGACGAAAGAATTGGCTCATGGCTGCAATCTACCGCGCCAGCACGGCACGCCGGCGGCCGCTGGCGAAGGGCGACAGACCCTCATAATGCCCGTACAGTGGGCGGTCCACGTGTATGGCGGCGTCGTTTACGGCATTTACGCAACCGCCTCGCTGCCTCCCGACGGCAGGCCCCGGCCACGGACGCGGCCCGCGCGTCTCAGCGTGAGCCGAGCGGGTCGCGGGTCGCGGCCGGGCGTGGCGGCCAGGCTCGGGGGGCGAGGATGCCCAGGACGTAGGCACGGGCTATGAGGGCGGGTCTGGTCTCCGCGCCCAGCAGGTCGCGGAGGCGGCTGAGGTGGTAGTCGACCGCCTGGCGGGAGAGCTTCAGCGAGGTGGCGATCTCGGCGTTGGTGCTGCCGCCGGCCAGGAGGGACAGTATGCGGATCTGCGCGGCGGTGAGCGGCGGGTGGGCCTCGTGGGCGATGCTCTGGTCGGTGACGACGGCCCACACGTGCGCGACCCGGCCGACGGGCCCGCTCACCGTGGACAGGTGGAGCTGCGCGCGGCGCTGGCGCCCCTCGGTGTCCAGGAGGACGGCGGAGGTCTCCGCCCGCCTGATACGGCGGGTTATCAGCCCTTCCCACGTGCGACGCAGGGGGCGGAGGTCGGGTGTGGCGGCGAGCAGGGTGTGCGCACGGCGGCCGACGAGGTCGGACAGCCGCGTCCGGAACAGTTCGGCGGCGGCCGTACCCGCCTGTTCGATACGGCCGCCGACCGAGAGCAGCGCGCAGGGCAGACCGCTGTAGTCCCGCAGCGCCCGCAGCTTCTCCTCGGCCTCCTGGCGCTGGCTCGTCGCGCGGACGTGGTCGGTGATGTCGACATAGATCCCGGCCACGCAGGTCCGGCCGTTCTCCTGGACCGGGAAGCGGTGGCCGGCCGCCTGCCCGGTGCTGCCGTCCGAACGGTGATAGCGCAGGTGGTGGCGGACCGGCTTGCCGCGGCTGAGGATTTCCTGGTCCAGGGCCCGGAACTGGGCGGCGTCGGAGGGGTGTCGAAGTCCTCGATACGGCTGCCGACGATCCGCTCCGGTGTGGTGCCGTAGAGATGCGCGTAGGCGTGGTTGGCCCATAAGTAGCGGCCGTCGCGGTCGCGGAGGAAGGCCGCGGCCGGCGCGAAGTCGGCGAAGTCCGCGAAAGCGGCGTACGGCCGGCCGCCCGCGGGCTGCGGACCAGCCTCCATCGCCACCCCGCGCGTCCAGCCCCGGCTCCCGTCCTGGGGCCAGCTCACCGCGAATTTCCGGCCGTCGAACTGGACCAGGGGGTGGCCGTCTTGGAGGGCGTCTCCCTGATCGGACAGCTCTTGGCGCGCGCGGTCCAGGAAGCGCTGCGCGGTGGGCAGGTCGGCGAAGGCCCCGCCGCCCCACTCCTTGACGCGCCCCTGCTCGTCGGCCTCCCACCAGGACACGGGGAGGCGCTCCAGCAGTGCTCTGAGACCGGGATCGTCCACGACGGCCTTTCCGTCCATGTCCCCACCGGGTGGCGGGAAGTGACATGGCGATGCCTATCCCGTACGGAGTCCGGCCATGCTCCGTTATCGGCCGACTGCGAAGCGTGAGCACGTCGCCGGGGCGGCGTGCCATAGGTGATCCATAACCTTCGTCCCCACTCCAACGATGTCCAGGACTTTGGCATTTGCCTGATTGGCGCCCGCCTCCGGCGGCACTTCCGGCACCCGCCTTCTGTTTCCCTTGTGTATGTCGCCGGTTACCCGCCGTGTTCTACGCGGGTTGCGTCACGGTTGACGGGCAGGGGGCCAGGCCACGGCCCGACGCCCCGGACGGGCGAGCGAACAGGCAAGTGACAAGCGATAGGAGACGAATTTCCGTGAGCACGGTGCTGTTGGTGCACGCCAAGGGCGGTCCGCCGCTCGGCCACGTCCTGTCCCGGGCAGCCGCGCGGGCGGACGTGCACCTGCTGGCGCTCAGCGCGCTTCCGCCGTCGGTCGCCGCGTCCGCGGAGCGGCTGTGTGCCTCGGTCGTGCTGCCCACCGACGCGGAGCGGGCCGACCTGGTCTCGTTGATCGTGGCGCGGGCCGGAGCCGTCGGCGCGGACGCGGTTCTCACCTTCTCCGAGTACGCGGTCGTGGCCGTCGCCGAGGCGTGTGAGGCGCTCGGTCTCGCCGGTGCGGGAGACGCCGCCGCGCTCGCCCGGGACAAGCGGATGATGCGGCACACCTGGCACCGGCACGGCCTGCCGCAGCCCGCGTTCCGTCCCGTCGCCACGGAGGCGGACCTCCACGAGGCCGTCGCCACCCTGACCGCTCCCCTGCTGCTCAAGGCAGCCTGGAGCGCGGGCTCCACCGCCCACCAGATCATCGCCTCCCCGCAGGAGGCCGACGCCGCCTGGCGGCGCTCGCGCGAGACCATGGCGCAGTCCGCCCGGCTGGGCTTCGCCGAGCTCCATGTGGCCGAGGCGGCGGGGCACTTCGTGGTCGAGGAGATCGTGACCGGCGACACCGCGGGCTGGTTCGACGAGCCCGGCTGGGGCGACTACGTCAGCGTCGAGGGCGTGGTGACCGGCGGTGTCTTCCGGCCGGTCTGCGTCAGCGGCCGGATGCCGACGGTGCAGCCGTTCACCGAGCGCGCCGGTATCACCCCCGCGTCGCTGCCCGCGGACCTCCAGGACCGCGTCGTCGCCCTCGCCCGGGAGGCCGTCGACGCCCTCGGCCTGCGCGACTGCGGCACCCACACGGAGATCAAGCTCGGCGCCGACGGGCGCATGTGGCTGATCGAGACGGCCGCCCGGTTCGGCGGCGCGATGACCGTCCCGCAGATCGAGGAGGTCTTCGGGCTCGATGTCGTCGGCATGCTCGTGGACCACCTGCTGGGCCGTCCGGTCGCCTGGCCCGAGCGGGTCCTCGGCCCGGAGCAGGCACGGGGCGCCGCGGGTTCCCTCGTCGTCCTCGCGGTGGACGGCCGCGGCGCGGCCTGGCGGGACCGCAGGCGGTGGGACTTCCCCGTGGTGCGGGAGGCCGTCGCGCTGAGCGAGGGCAGCACGCTCTCGGTGGTACCGGAGAGTTCCCTGCCCGACGGCAGTACCGTGCCGGTCTACGACCCCGCCGGCGGCGCCAACACGATGGCGGCCCTGTGCCTGCTCTCCGCCCCCGACGCGCGCACCGTACTGCGCGACTTCACGACGCTGGTGGACGCGCTGCCCGAGGTACTGCCGCCCGCCGTACCCGCCGCGCGGCGACCGGAATCCGCCGTACCCGCCGCGCCGCGGTCCGGACCCCCGGCCGCCCGGTCCCGGAACGTGACCACACCGTCAGCGTCCGTATCCCCCGCCCGCCCCCGCGTCCGCCCGGCCGCACCGTCCGAGGGAGTCGCCGTATGACCACCACTTCACTCCCCGTCAGCGTCGCGGACCCCGCGACCGACCGCACGGTCATCGGCGAGAACCTCTCCCTGCCGCTGTTCCGTACGCTGTCCGGGGTCCTGGCAGGCCACCCGTACCTCAAGGTCGTGGTCGACCGTACCGAGGCCACCTGGCACCTCCTCGACACGGCCGCCCACCCGTTCCACGTGAACTACATCGCCACCCGCGTCCTCGGCATGAGTCTCGACGAACTCGACGCCCGGCTGGACGAGTTCAACGCGTCCGTCTACATGGACCCCGAACGCCGCTTCCTCCTCGGGGTGCTGTCCCTGCACACCGACGAGGACCGGGAGGGCCGCGAGCGTACCTTCCTCGTGCTGGAGACGACCGAGGCCGACACCATGCACGGGGAGTTGCTGGAGTTCTTCTACGCCTTCGTACGGGAGCGCGTCGACGGCAGGCTTCCGCTCCTGCTCAAGCCCGCCAACCACGTCCAGGAGGAGGCACTGGCCTCGGTCAGTGAGCAGCGCGTACCGCGCATCCTCGGTCACGAACTCTTCGGCTCCCGGGTCCGCGTGCCGCTCAACGCCGGAGAAGCGACCGGCCGGCTGCGCTGCTTCGAGACCGTGGCGGAGTACGAGGCGGCGGCCGGCGGGCTCGGCTGGTCGGACATCGTCGCCATGCCCTGCCTGCCGGACGGCGTGCAGCGGGTGGCCGGGTTCATCAACACCGCGCCCATCACCCCGCTGTCCCACACCAATGTCCTCGCCTCCGGTTGGGGCATCCCCAACGCGATCGTCCGCGATCTGGACCAGCTCGTCCGGAAGGACGGTTTGGACGGGGCCTGGGTCCGCTACCGGGTCAGCGAGGACGAGATCACCCTGGAGCGGCTGGAGCAGGCCCCCGAGCTGCGGGCCCCGGCCTGGCACCAGCAGCGCATCCGTCTGGAACCGCCGCTGCTGGAGGACGCGCCCGTACTCTCCCTGCACCGGCTGCGCAGCGCCGACCGGGACCGCTACGGCACCAAGGCGGCCAACCTCGGCGAGCTGCACCACGTGCTCGACAGCCGCACGGCCGACCTCACCGCGTTCTACGGCCAGCCCCGTCCGCCCCGTAAGAACCTGTACGGACACCTCGCGGCCCGGCTCGGCCTGGACGCGCCCTCCGCCACCGAACTCCGCGCGGCCGCGGCCTCCTTCGTGGCCGGCACCGTCGCGGCCCCCGAGGGTGTGGCCCTGCCGTTCTCCCTCCTGCACCGTTTCCTCACCTCCTCCCCCGCGCTCCAGCAGGGCATCGGCAAGCTGAAGATGGCGCTCGAACTCGACGCCATGGACGTCCTCGACCCGCTCTGCCTGCAGATCCAGCGCCTGATCCGGCAGACCGCGATGCCCGACGCCGTCGCCGGGGAGATCACCCGGTCCTTCCCCGCCCCGCTCGCCGCGGGCGGCCGTCTCGTGGTGCGCTCCTCCTCCAACGCCGAGGACCTGCCGGGCTTCTCCGCGGCGGGTGTCTACGACTCCGTCACCACCGTCCGCGGCACCGGCGAACTCCTCGACGCCGTACGGCAGGTGTGGGCCTCCCTGCTCTCGCCGCGCAGTGTGCGGCTGCGCCACCAGGTGGGCATATCCCTGGACGACACCTACATGGGCGTGATCATCCAGGAGTACGTCCCCGCCGCGCTCGGCGGCGTCCTGGTGACCTGCGACCCCACCCGGCGCGAGGACTTCCGCAACGTCTACCTCAACTGTTCGCCGGGCTCGCCCGAGCAGGTCGTCGAGGGCGAGGTACTTCCGCAGCAGTACCTCTACAACACCGTCGAGGGCGGCGGGCGCACCGTCGCCCTCGGTTCCTGGAGCGAGGGCCTGCCCGCCGCCACCCGGGCCCGGCTCGCCGACCTGTCCCTGACCGGCCGGCTGCTGCAGTCCCACTTCAGCGCCCCCGAGGTGGACGACCCCCTGGACATCGAGTGGCTGCTGACCGACCAGGGCGACTTCCGCCTGGTCCAGATCCGCCCCTACGCGCTGTGAGCCCCCGCCTCCCGCGCTCCGCGGCGCGGCCCGCGGCCACGCCCCTGACCGGCACCGCCCGTCGTATCGTCCGGCTCAACTACGGCTTCCAGCTCCTGTTCAACCTGCTGTGGTGGATGCCGGTGTTCTACGCCTACCAGAAGGACGCCGGTCTCTCCGACGGGCAGATCTTCGGTATCCAGAGCATCTACTACGTGGCCTTCTGCCTCTTCGAGATCCCGACCGGGCTGATCGCCGACCGGATCGGCACCCGCAACTGCCTGCGGGCCGGCGCCGTCGTGATGACGGCCGCGAATCTCGCCCCGGTGGTCAGTTCCTCGTACTCCGGCTTCCTCGTCCACTTCCTCGCCATCGCCGCCGGCCGCTCGCTCACCTCGGGTGCGGCCAGCGCGTACCTGTACGACGGGCTGCGCGCCGAGCGGTGCGAGGAGCACTACCTCAAGGCGGAGGGGACCGCCCGGGCCCTCGGACTCGCCGCGAAGATCCTGTGCTGGCCCCTGGTCGGGCCGCTGATGGTGCTCGTCCACCCGGCCCCGTACCTCCTGAGCGCCCTGAGCGCGGCGGGTTCGCTGATCTGCGTCATCGCCCTGCCCCGGACGGCAACGCAGGCTCGCGGTACGGCCTCGGCGGGCCGGTCCGGAAAGCCCCGGGCGCCACGGGGCGGGCGCGGCACCTCGCTGGGTGACGCGAAGGCGGCGCTGCGCTGCGTCGTCTCCTCGCCGTGGCTGGCGCTGGTCATGGTGCAGGGCGTGGCCGTGTTCACCCTGTCCAGGATCTGCCAGGTCAACCTCTTCCAGCCGATCCTGCTCGACCACGGCATCGGCGAGTCCGCGCACGGCGGCGTACTCGCCGCCATGACGGTGGCGGAGGCCGTGGGCTCGGCACGCCCCCAGTGGCTGGGCCGCCGCCTGACACCGGTGGCCTGGGTCTCCGTCCTCAGCCTCGTCCTCGCGGGCACCCTGGCGGGCATCACCCTCGGCGGGCCCTGGACGGCCGTCGCCCTGCTCTGCGTGTTCGCCGCCGCGGCCGGCTTCGCCTACCCGATCCAGCGCAAGCTGGTCAACGATGCCGTACCTGCCGGCGCCCCACGGGCGACGCTGCTGTCGGTCGAGTCGATCGTGGACCGCGCGGTGTGCGCGCTGGCGGCCGTCGCCGTGGGCGCCTACCTCTCCGCAGGCCACCTGGACGCCCTGCTCTGGCACAGCGCCCTGGCGACCGCGGTGCTGCTCGGCGCCTTCCAACTGGTGCTGCGGAGCGTGCGGGCGCGGCGCGGTGCGGAGGGGGATGCGGCGGAGCGGCCGGTTTCCGAGGCGGCAGAGGAGCCGGGCTCCCGTACGGACGCGGGCGCACACGCACCTGTTCAGGCGCGCCCGCGGGAGCCGTACGCCAGCCACTCGACCACCCGGGCCGGGAAGTAGGCGGGACGGTACGGCCGTCCGACCTGATAGGCCACGTAACCGAGCGAAGCCGCCACGTATGTCTCCTTGGCGGTCTCCCCCTCGTAGACGAGGCGGCAGCCGTGCGCCGCGGCCTTGGCGCGCTTCCAGAGGACCGGCGCCGGCTTACGCTCCGCCTCGGTGCGCGGAGTGAGAATCCGGTCGCCGAAGTCCGCCCAGGCGAACGGGACGGGCCCCTTCCACGCGCCGTCGACCTCCTTCTTCAGGGCGGCGGCGCGCTCGGCGTCCGTCTTGCCCCACGAGGACGGC
Organism: Streptomyces chrestomyceticus JCM 4735; assembly: GCF_003865135.1. Taxonomy (NCBI): domain Bacteria; kingdom Bacillati; phylum Actinomycetota; class Actinomycetes; order Kitasatosporales; family Streptomycetaceae; genus Streptomyces; species Streptomyces chrestomyceticus. Next base: position 1,890,473 of record NZ_BHZC01000001.1, read on the forward strand.
ACGTTGGTGATCAGCCCGACCTTGATGTGCCGCTCCCGCAACGTACGCAGGTACGCGGCCGCACCCGGCAGGTAGCTGATGCCGGAGTCCGCGGCCGTGTGCACCAGGGTCTCGCCCAGATCGAAGTAGACGACGGCACAGCCGCGGGCCGAAGGTGTCCGCGCTCCGGCCGGAACGCCGTGCGCCACGTCCGCCGGCACGGCCGCGCTCGCCGCGGTACCCAGCACGACCGATGCCACCGCGGCGGCCGACGCCACGAGACCGATACGGAAGAAGCCACGGAAGGAGGTTGTCTGCATGGCGTTCGGCGCCTCTCTCTTCGACGCGCCACTCGGACGCGCCCCCCGTCAGGTGCGTGACAGGCAGACGCACGAAGCACCCCTACGGCCCCTCGCGCCCCCGAAGGAGACCCGCTCCCCCGTCATCGCTGCTTCCCGCCATACCCCTGAACAGCACACGCCACTCGCCGGCACGCCACCGAGCATGTCGGCTCCCTCCTCACCGCGTTGTCCCGCCGGGCAGCTCGTCCAGGGGGTGTACGGCGAGGGCGATCTTGCCTCGTGGGCGTCTGCGGCCCTCGCCGGCGCCGCCTTCCAGCAGTGTGTGCGCCTGGGCGAGGTCGTCCAGCGGCAGCACGGCGCCGATCACCGGTCGGAGTTCGCCCTGGTCGACCAGGTGGCCGAGGGCCGCGAGCTTCGCCCGGCCGGGGCTGACGAAGAGGAAGTGGTAGGTCGCGTTCACGCCCCACGCGGCGAGCAGGTTCTGCGGTTCGGGGGTGTCCACGATGGACACCACGCGGCCCCGGCCCTTGAGCACCTCCGGACTGCGGGCGAGGGTGTCCCCGCCCACCGTGTCCAGCACGACGTCCACTCCGCCCAGCGCGCGGACCTGCGGCACGTAGTCCCCGGCCGAGAAGTCGACCGCGTGGCCGGCTCCCAGTCCGGTGACGAACTCGTGGTCCCTGGCCCGCGCGGTGGTCACCACCTCGGCTCCCAGCGCGGCGGCGACCTGGACGGCGGCCGAGCCGACCCCGCCCGCTCCGCCGTGCACCAGGACCCGTTCCCCGGCCCGCAGCCCGGCGCGTTCTACCAGCGCCTCCCACGCCGTCACGCCGACGAGCGCGAGACCGGCGGCCTCGACGTGCGACAGGCGGGCGGGCTTGCGGGCGACCAGGGCCTGGTCGACCACGTGGTACTCGGCGTAGGTTCCCGGTCCGGCGAAGATCGGCGCCAGGTACCAGACCTCGTCGCCCGGCCGGAAGTCGTCCGCCCCGGGGCCGGTCCCGGCCACCACGCCGGACACGTCGTTGCCGATCACCGCGGGCAGCGCCACCTGGTCGCGGTAGTCGCCGCGCCGGGTCTGCAGGTCGAGCGGGTTCACGGACGTGGCCAGCACGCGCACCAGCACCTGGCCGGGTCCGGGGGTAGGTCTGGGCAGCTCCCGGGCGGCGAACGCGGTCTCCGCGGCACCGAAGCGGACGAGTTCCATCACACGCATCGAAGTCGGCATGGCGCGACGATAGATTCACATATCGCGAAACGTCAATGTGTGCGTGCGTTACGATCTCCGGGTGTTCTCGGAGGCGGAGTTGCTGTCGGTGTTCCGGGCCCTGTCCAATCCGGCCCGCCGCCAGATGCTGGTATGGCTCAAGGATCCGATGAGTTTCCCCGGCCAGGAGCCCGACGACGTAGAGATCGGCGTCTGCGTGACCGACATCCAGCAGCGTGCGGGCCTGGGACAGTCGACCACCTCGCAATACCTCGCGACCCTGCGGCAAGCGGGTCTGGTCGTCGCCACCCGGCGGGGCAAGTGGACCTACTACCGCCGCGACGAGGCGAACATCGCCCGCCTCCTGGAGACGCTGCGCGACGTGTTCTAGGTCCGGGCCGGCGGGTCAGTCGAGCAGCGCGGTCGCCTCGACCTCCACCCGGACATCCGGCTCGAAGAGGTACTCGACGCCGATGAGCGAGGCCGGGGGCATCGGCAGCGGCAGCCCGACCTCTCCGGCGACGGCCTCCACCCCTGCCATGAACGCGTCGATCAGTCCGGGGTGCCAGCGGGTCACGTAGAACGTCAGCCGGAGCACGTCCGCGAACGAGGCCCCGGCGCCGGCCAGGCCGACGGCGGTGTTGCGCAGCGCCTGGGCGACCTGCCCGGCCAGGTCTCCGGGCGCCACCGGCGTGCCGTCGGCCCGACGGGCGATCTGCCCGCTGACGTGGACGTGCCGGGTGCCGGTGCCGACGGCGACGTGGTGGTACGGGGTGGGCTGGAGCATGCCCGGTGGAGTGAAGCGGCGGACGGTCACGGTGAATTCTCCTGTTCGCGGACGGCGGGGCGGCCGGACGGCGGGGAGTCGCCGACGGGACGTTCCCCTGGACGCCCCGACCCGGTATCCGGAAGATACTTAGCGCCCCGAAGTAACTTCAACGAGACCAGGTTTCGCCGTGGATACCGCCGACCCCTCCGGGCTGCGCATCGACGCCCCGCACCGCGAACTCCTCGACCAGGTGCTGGACAAGTGGTCGCTCGCCGTACTCGACCGGCTGTGCGAACACCCGTGCCGTTTCAACGAGTTGCGCCGGGCCATCCCCGCCGTCACGCAGAAGTCCCTGACGGCGACCCTGCGCCGGCTGGAACGCAACGGCGTGGTCGAACGCGAGGTGACCGCGACCCGCCCGGTGGCGGTCACCTACCGGATCACCCCGCTCGGCAAGACCCTGCGCCACCCGGTGGACGTTCTGCTGGCCTGGGCCGACGCGCACCTGTCCGCCATCGAGCGCGCCCGTCGCGCCTTCGACGAACAGGAGGAGGACAGCCTCCGTCCCCGCCGCCCCGACCACTCCTGAGCACCTTCGCCCCGCAGCGGCCCTCCCCTCCGACCCGCGCCCTGTCCCCCGGTCACCCCAGCACCCGCCCGAGGAACCCGCGCAGGTAACCGGCCACGACCTCCAGATGGCTCTCCAGCAGGAAGTGGCCGCCGTCGATCAGGTGCACCTCCGCGTCCTTGGCGTCGCGGGCGAAGGCCCGCGCGCCGTCCGGGCCGAAGATCTCGTCGTTGCGGCCCCACACGGCGAGCACCGGGACCTCGCTGGTGCGCAGGAATTCGTGCAGCCGCGGGTAGAGGGGGCGGTTGTTCCGGTAGTCGCGGAACAACGCGAGCTGGATCTCGTCGTTGCCCTCGCGGGAGACGAGGGCGAAGTCGTGCTCCCAGGTGTCCGGGCTGACCAGGCTCGGGTCGGGCACGCCGTGCACGTACTGCCAGCGGATGGCGTCGAGGCCGAGCGCGGCGCGGACGGCGGGTTCGGTGGCAGGGCCGGGGTTCACCCCGTAGGCCCAGACGTCGGTCCAGAACGACTCGACGAAGCCGTCCTCGTAGCCGTTGCCGTTCTGCGTGACGAGGGCGGAGATCCGTTCGGGGTGCCGGAGGGCGAGGCGCCATCCGATGGGGGCGCCGTAGTCCTGGACGTAGAGGGCGTAGCGGTCCAGGCCGAGCTGTTCGAGCAGGCCGGAGGTGAGTTCGGCGAGGGCGTCGAAGGTGTAGGTGAACTCGTCCACATGGGGGGCGGCCGAGTGGCCGAAGCCGAGGTGGTCCGGCGCGATGACGTGGTAGCTGTCGGCCAGCAGCGGGATGAGTTCGCGGAACATGAACGAGCTGGTCGGGTAACCGTGCAGCAGGACGATCACGGGGGCGTCGGCGGGGCCGGCCTCGCGGTAGAAGATCTCATGTCCGTCGACGGTGGCGGTCCGGTGGCGTACTGAACGCATATCTAACCCCTTTGGGTGCCCGATGCGGTTAGGTGTTCGCCACACAAGCATGGGGCGCTCTAACCTGTCAACCGATCCAATCCGGTTAGAAGAAGGGCGGCATCCGATGGACGCGCTACTGGACCTGCTCAACAGCAGGCCACGGGTCGACGGCGAGGAACAGGACGCTCTCGGCGACCCGGCCGAAGGCCGGCGATGGGCGCGGGAGCACGGCGGCGAAGGCAGCCTCGCGGAACTCGCGCTGCTGCGCGAGGCGCGGGACGTCCTCCAGGCCGTCGTGCGCGGGGAAAGCTCGCCCGCCGCCTTGGGTCCGCTGCTCGAAGGGGTCCACCGGACCCCGGAGGCCACTCCGGACGGCCTCCGGTGGGCCCTCAGGACTCCCCCGCACGCCCGGCTGGCCGTCGAGACGGTCCTCGCCTGGGCCGACACAGAGAAGCAACTGCCCGGCCGGCTGCGCCCCTGCGCCAACGACGAGTGCCGGCTGTTCCTGCTCGACCGCAGCCGCGCCAACCGCGCCCGCTGGTGTTCGATGGCGGTCTGCGGCAACCGCGAGAAAGCACGTCGCCACTACGAACGCAACCGCTGACCGTCCCAGGATCCCGGACACGGAATCCGCGGCTCGCGTCCCGGCACCCGCCGCCGGCGCGACGGGCACGGCAGCGCACTGGGCACCTACTGCCAGGAGCGGGGAGCCTTCCCGCTGGGTGCGGCTTACCGGCCGTCCCCGAACAGCCCCGCGCACCCTATTGGCCCCGACTCCCCCGTGTGGTGCCATGAGGCGAGTTCTGCCGGGATGACCGAAGTGACCTAGAAGCAACTCACTGAATGCGAGGATTCATGGCTATTTCTCGCAGGCACCAGCAGGCATCCGCCCCGTACGGGGACGGCCTCCCCCACGGCCCCGCCGCGCCCGCGCCCCCGCCACCGGCGTTCGGGAGCGACGGCGGCCGCACGGCGGCGGAGTGCGGGCACGAGCGGGGACACGTACTGGATTCCCTCTTCCACGGGCAGGGGTACGCCACGGCCACCAGCCGCCGGATCTTCTGCGACCGATGTCGGCTGCAACGATGGCTCCGGGTGGAGGCGGCCCTGGCGGCCAGTCAGGAACAGCTCGGCATGCTCGCGCCCGGGACGGCGGCCCAGGTGGCGCGCGCCTGCGAGCCGGGACGGATCGACCTGGCCTCCCTGGCGCCCGAGTTCCGCCGTACGGGCCACTCCCTCGTACCGCTGCTGCGCGGCCTGGCGGCGGCGTGCGAGGCGGACTCGGGGGAAACGGTGCACCTGGGAGCCACCACCCAGGACATCCAGGACACCGCGCAGTCCCTGGAGATGCGGGACGTGCTCGACGAGGCGGACCGGGAACTGGCCACCATGACGACGCGTCTGATCGCGCTGGCCGGGGCCCATCGCGACTCCCTGATGGTGGGCCGCACCCATGCCCAGCCCGCGCTGCCGATCACCTTCGGCCTCAAGGTGGCGAGCTGGCTCGACGAACTGGGGCGGCACGGCGAGCGGCTGGCCCAGTTGCGCGAACGGGCCCTGGTGGCCCAGTTGCACGGCGGTGTCGGCACCATGGCCGGGTTCCAGGGGCGCGGGCAGGAACTGCTCAGCGACTTCGCCGCCCGCCTCGGCCTCGGGGAGCCCGTCGTCGGCTGGCACGTCGCGCGGGACCGGGTGGCGGAGTACGGGACCACCCTGGCCCTGCTGACGGGGACGCTGGCCCGGATCGCCGAGGAGATCCGGGTCCTCTCGCGCGCCGAGGTCGGCGAACTGTCCGAGGGCTGGGAGTACGGGCGGGTGGGCAGCAGCACCATGCCCCACAAGCGCAATCCCGAACGCTCCGAACAGGTCGTCCTGCTGGCCCGACTGGCCCGCTCCGCCGCCGCGCTCGGCGTCGAGGGCATGGTGCAGGAGCACGAGCGCGACGCGCGGGGCCTGCGGATGGAGTGGGTCACCGTCGCCGACGTGTCGCACTACACGCTGGCGGCGCTGGCGATCCTCAACGAAGTCCTCGCCGGACTCCAGGTGCACCGCGAGCGGATGGCGGCGAACGCGGCCTCGGTGGCGGAGTTCCTGTGCACGGAGGCGCTGATGCTGGCGCTGGGCGAACGCATCGGCAAGCAGAGCGCGCACACCCTCGTCTACGCGGTGAGCCAGCAGGCACAGAGCGACGGCCGCCCGCTGCGCGCCTGCGTACGCGAGTGCGTGGACATCACGTCCCAGATCCCCGCCACCGCGCTCGACGACCTGCTCGATCCGGCCCGCTACGTGGGCGAGGCCGGCGCCCTGACCGACCGGGCGGTGGCCCGCGCCCGGCTCCGGCCACCCCCGTCCAGGACCCCCGGAGCACCCCGGGCGGCTCGTACGGAGGAGGAGGTGCCCTCATGACCGCACTCCTGCGCTTCGACGGCGAACGGGCCTGCGAGGCCGACATCGAGGCGCACACCCCCGAGATGCGCGGACAGCGGCAGCACCTGCTCCGGCAGCTCGCCGTGACGCCCGGACAGCGGGTGCTGGACGTCGGCTGCGGCCCCGGCTACCTGATCTCGGAGCTGGTGGACCCGGTCGGCCCGGACGGCGCGGTGTGCGGTATCGACATCAGCGCGTCGATGCTGGACCTGGCGCGGGCGCGGTGCGCGCCGGCCGGACCGCGGGTGAACCTGGTGGCGGGACGCTGCGAGGAGATCCCGTTCCCCGACGCGTCGTTCGACGCCGCCGTCTCCTCACAGGTGTACGAGTACGTCGGCGCCATCGAACGGGCGCTGGCCGAGCTGTACCGGGTGCTGCGCCCGGGAGGCCGCGCGGTGATCCTCGACACCGACTGGGACTCCCTGGTGTGGCACTCCGACGACCGCCCCCGGATGCGGCGCGTCCTCACCCTGTGGGAGGACCATGTCGCCGACCCCCGGCTCCCCCGGCGGCTCGGCCCGCTGCTCCAGGAGGCCGGGTTCATCGAGGAGAGCCTGACCACGCTGACCTTCCTCAACCGGCGGTGCCACCGCGACGCCTACAGCTACTGGCAGGTCGGCTTCATCGAGGCGTTCCTCGCCGGCCACCCCCGCGCGGACCCGGAGGAGACCAGGGACTGGGCCCGGGAGCTGCGCGAACTGGACGCGGCGGGGCAGTACTTCTTCAGCCTCGGGCGGTACGCGTTCACGGTGGTCAAGCCGGGAGACTGAGCCGGACGGGGGTGGAGCGGGGCGGCGGCCGCCCCGCCTCACCCCCGTACCCGCGCGAACTCCCGGAGGAAATCCGCCAGCGCCCGTACGCCCTCCAGCGGCATCCCGTTGTAGACCGACGCCCGCACCCCGCCCACCAGACGGTGCCCGGCCAGCCCGAGAAGCCCCTCCTCCCGCGCGCGTTCCAGGAATTCCCCGGTCAGCGACTCGTCGGCGAGGCGGAAGACGATGTTGGTGACGGAGCGGTGGGCGGGGTGGGCGGTGGGGCGGTAGAACGCCGTACGGTCCAGTTCCTCGTACAGCAGCCGCGCCTTGGCCAGGTTCGTCCGCTCGACCGCCGCGAGGCCGCCCTGGTCACGTATCCACTCCAGCGTGAGGGAGAGGACGAAGACGGCGAAGGTATTCGGGGTGTTGTCGAGGGACTTGGACGCCGCGTGGACGGCGTAGTCCAGCAGCCGGGGGGTCTCGGGCAGCGCGTGGCCGAGCAGGTCGTCGCGGACGGTCACGAGAGCCGTGCCGGCGGGCCCCAGGTTCTTCTGGAACCCGGCGTAGACGATGCCGAACCGTCCGTGGTCCAGCCGCCGGGAGAGGATGTCGCTGGTGGCGTCGGCCACCAGCGGGGCGGGACAGTCCTGCGGAAAATCGTTCCAGCGGGTGCCGTAGACGGTGTTGTTGCTGGTGAGGTGGAGGAAGGCGGCGTCCGGCGGACAGTCCCGTACGGACACCTCCGGTATCCGGTCGAAGCCGCTGCCCTCGCTCCCGGCGACGGTCACGGCGGTGCCGTACCGGGCCCCCTCGCGCTGCGCCTGCTGGGCGAACAGGCCGGTCACGACGTACCCGGCGGTGCGGGTCGGCGACCGGCCGATGAGGTTGAGCGGCACGGCGGCGCACTGCATCCGGGCGCCGCCGTGCACGAACAGCACGTGGTGGTCCGCCGGGAGCCCGGTCACCTCCCGGTACAGCGCCACGGTGCTGTCGAGCACGCCGGTGAAGCGGGGGTGCTTGTGGCTGATCTCGACGATCGACGCACCGTCGCCCGCGTGCGCCGCGAACTCCTCGCGCACCCGCCGGGCCACCGGCCGAGGCAGCGTCGCGGGCCCCGCGGAGAAGTTGTACGCGTCCCGGGCGTCCTTGGGCTCCGGCGGCGAGCCGGACGCGCCCCGCCGGTCCCCTGCCGCCTGCCGCCGTCCCATCCCGCCGCCCTCCCGGTCGTCCGTACGTCCTCACGTCCGCGCCAGCCGCCCCGGCCACCCTCTCAACACATCCGCAGCCCCTCCACAAACGCCTCGATGCCCTCCGAGCGGACCTGCGCGACAGCCTCCGTCGCCGGGCTCGTCCGGTCCCGCAGCCGACGGGCCAGCGGCTCCAGCTCCTCGGCGGGCGCCACCGGGTCGCGGCGCAGCGACTCGGCCGCCAGGTCCAGGGCGCGCCGCCCCCACTCCGGCAGCGGCACCCCGGCGACCTCCGCCGCCCAGCCGCGGGTCTGGACCTCGGCGGCGGCCGTACGGGCGTCCTGGAGCGACCAGCCGCCGAACAGGTCGCGGCAGCCCTCGATGTCGCCCAGCCAGCCCAGCAGGACGGCCAGCCACGCGAACGTCTCCTCCCGGTTCGTCGTGGGCAGGTGGCGGATCTCGACGAAGGTGCCGCGCCCGCCGTCCCGGAGCACCGCCTCGCCCCGGTCCCTCGCCACCGCCTCCAGCGCCTCGGCGACGGTGCACGACTCGTCCAGCCGCATCCGTACCCGTACCGCCGGCCAGCAGAAGACCAGGCCGGACGCCAGGTCGGCGGTGGTGCAGTGCAGGATGCGCTTGGTGCCGTCCGGGTCCACGAACTCGGCGTGGCCCGTCTCGGCGAACTGCCGCGTCGTCAGCTCGGGCACCAGCGGGGTGTGCGGGACGCCGTGCCGGGTGATCTCGAAGATCGGCAGCGCCCACGCCTCGCGCATGTAGTCCGCCAGGCTGCCGTACAGGTGGCGGGGGTAGTGCAGGCGGTGGGCGAAGAACGGGTTGGTCTCGGACAGTTCGGTGTAGCCGCGCAGCCGCAGGGAGTACCAGGGCTGCACCCGGCCGCCGAACACCGCCGAGTTGGCGCCCCACGCGAAGATCAGCGGTGTCATCTTGACGAGCGTGTTGCAGGCGTCGATCACCCTCGGCAGCGGGACGTCGACGTTGAACTGGACGGCGGCGAACCCGGGCCAGGCGTCGCTGGCGTAGTGGCCCGGGTACCGCTCGGCCTGGGCCAGCCACAGGTTGTAGTGCGCCTTGTCGGCCAGGTACGGACCGCCGAGGGTCTCGGTCAGCGGCTGGCAGCCGTGCGCGAGGGCGGACAGCCCCTCGGCCGCCAGGGCCGGGAACACCACGTCGTCGAGCGTGCGGTGCCAGGCGGCCTTGGCGGCGGCGAACCCCTCTTCCGGCGGCAGGGCCGCCTCGACCGTGCAGACGCCGTAGTCGTTGCCCACGTCCAGGGTGCCGTGGTCGCGGACCGACCGGGCGCCGACCAGTGTGCCGGTGGTGGCGTCGTGGTACGGGTCGAAGTCCGGGCGGGCGGCGAGCCGTTCGAAGACGGCCCGGACGGCCGGGCGGTCGGCCGCGGCCCCCCGACGGTCGACCACGGGCAGCTCTGACTCGATGCCGATCTTCATATTCCAGGCTCTCCGTCGGAAGAGGGGACGTCGGTGGCGGGGCCACGCTAGGGCCCGGAACCGGGCCTTCGCGGAACGCCGGGCCGCGCTTCACGCTTTACGGTGAACTCGACCCCGTCCCCGATCTTCAGCACCTGGCTCTGCGCGTCCGGCACGCCGCCCACGTGCCGCCGGTACGCGGCGATGACCTGGGCGTTCTTCTTCGGGACCAGGATGTTGTCGGCCAGCACCAGGCCGCCGGGACGCAGCGCCGGCCAGCAGGCGTCGAAGTCCCGTACGTACAGCTCCTTCCAGTGGTCCAGGAGGACGAGGTCGATGGGGCCGGGCAGGGTGGGGACGAGGGCGGGCGCCTCCAGCGCGGTCAGCTCGACGACGTCGGCGAGCCCCGCCTCCGTCACGTTGTCCCGCTGCTCGGCCTGTTTCGCGGGGTCGACCTCGATGGAGTACAGGCGTCCGCCGGTGGCCCGTACCGCCTCGGCGAGCCAGAGGGTGGAGTAGCCGACCGAGCCGCCGACCTCCACGACCGTACGGGCGGACATCGCCCTGACCAGGGTGTTCAGCAACTGACCGACGTCCGGCCCGACATCGAGCATGAAGGACCCGGCACGGTCGCGCAGGGCGGTGCCGCCCTGCGCGCGCAGCGCGTCCAGCTCCCGCTGCTCCTTGAGGGATCGTTCCTCCAGCCCCGCCAGGACAGCCGCGAACCGGATGTACGGGTCCGCCGGAACCGGCCCCATCAGTCGATCCCGAAGAAACGACGGGCGTTGTCGCACAGCAGCCGCCGCTTGGCCGCCTCGTCGATGTCCTCCCGATCGGCCAGAGCGGTAACAGCCCCGGGGAACTTGGCGTCAAAATGCGGAAAGTCGCTCGCGAACAGCAGGTTCTCCGCCAGCCCCTGCTCGATGAGCATGGGCAGCAGCGGATCCTCCGGTTCCACTCCGAGGTAACACTGCCGCTTGAAGTACGTACTGGGCCGCTCGGGCAGCGGCGGCCGGTCCTTGGCGAACTGCTCGGCGTGATCGTCCATCCGGTTCAGCCAGAACGGGGCCCAGCCCGCCCCGCTCTCCATGAAGGCGAACCGCACTCCGGGAAAGCGCTCCAGAACGCCGCCGGTGATGAGCAGCATGACCGCCGTCATGTGCTCGAAGGTGTGGCTGACGAGGTGGCCCTGCATGGTGTCGTGGGTGCGTTCGGTGCCGATACGGGGAATACGGGCGACCCCGAACCCCTCGTGGAAACAGACCGCTACGTCGTGTTCCTGACAGAACTCCCAGAGCAGGTCGTACACCTGATCATCGACGTTGGTGCCGGCCACGGTGTTGGGCCGCAGGATGACGGTACGCACCCCCTGCTCCAGGACCCGTCGCGCCTCGTCCACCGCCAGCACGAGGTCGTGCTGCGGCAGCGCGGCAACCGGGAACAGCCGGTCCCGGTCCGCGGCGCAGTAGGCCAGCACCCAGTCGTTGTACGCCTTGGCCACCTCGTACGCGAACGCGGAGCTGCGCAGGGCCGGGAGCAGCCCGAGCACCTTGGACGGGAAGATGTAGGCGCGGCTGATGCCCTCCCGCTCCATCGCGGCGAGCCGGTCCTTCGGATCCAGACCGCCACGCCGCAGGGCGTCGAGCACGTCCACGGCGGCCGGATCGTCGAACTTCCAGCTTCCGGGGGTGTAGGTGGCCCCCTGAGAACCACCGAACCAGGCGGCCTGGGTCGGCCGGCCATGAAAGGTGGACGAGGGCTGTTCGATGACCCGCCCCTCGGCAGTCAGCCGATCGTCCCGGTAGGACGGCATCCAGGCGGCATACTTCTCGGGCAACCTCCCCCGCCACCAGTCGTCGGAGTCGGGCAGCACGATGTGGCTGTCGGCGTCGATGACGGGGTAGTCACGATGAGCGACCATGTACCACTCCTTCGGGAGATCCCGGGAAGGTCTGTCGGTCGGCGCACCCGGCCCGCGGACCCGCACACGCGCACTCAGGCCAGTGCCGGCCGGCACGCCCGTACGGATGTCGTCCCCGCGTCCGAGACTCCGGACCATTGTTCCCGCCCCACGGGGAAAGGGAAGAGCGCCGTACGGGCAATGGGGGCTCAGGGGGGTTCTGGCGTTACTTCTGCACCGTTGGTCTCTTGCGTGTGGGAGGCGGGCATGGGGCAGGGGGGCGTGGGTGTGGTTGGGCTACGGGGCCGGGAGGGGGTTCGATGTCGTGGTCACCCAGCCAAGTAGGTTTAGCGCAACCGGTAACGGCCTTTCTGCGGGAGCGGGCGGGGTAGTTGACCAAATGTCAGGTTTGCCGGAATACTCGAAAGTAAGGAAAAACCAGCGGCCCGACTGGCAACGCTGCTGGTCGCGCCCTGTGGTCCCCGCGCGTGCGGGGGTGGTCCCCGCAACTCGAAGGGCGCGTGGGGCCCGATCCAGCGGTCCCCGCGCGTGCGGGGGTGGTCCCTGGCCGCCCCGCTGGAGGATGTTCCCTTCACCCTTGCGGTCCCCGCGCGTGCGGGGGTGGTCCCCGACCGCGCCCGCGCCCGCACCGGATGCTGTTGCGGTCCCCGCGTGTGCGGGGGTCGTCCACAGGCCCACCGCATGGTGGCCTTCGCTGCCTTGCGGTCCCCGCGCGTGCGGGGGTGGCCTACCCCCCGACCACCCCCGAACCACCTCAGTCCAAACAGAACTCATTCCCTTCCGGATCGGCCATCACGATAAAGCCAGCATTCATCGGAGGAGCCGGCTCATGTCGGCGTACCCGCGTGGCCCCCAGAGCAACGAGGCGGTCGCACTCGGCCTCCAAGGCCGTCGTACGCTCCTCGCCCTCCAGCCCAGGAGCCGCGCGGACGTCCAGGTGGACGCGGTTCTTGGCGGTCTTGTCCTCTGGTACCTGTTGGAAGAACAGGCGGGGGCCGTGTCCGTCCGGGTCCTCGATGGCGGACCTGGTGTTGCGCTGGTCCTCCGGTACGCCGATCCGCGCCAGGAAGTCTTCCCACGCGGCCAACGGGTCGGCGCCCGCGGGCAGGTCGACTCCGGGTGGGCCGGGGTGGACGTAGCCCAGTGCGTCGCGCCAGAAGGACGACAGGGCGCGCGGGTCGTGGGCGTCGAAGGTGAGTTGGACGTGGCGGCTCATCGGGGTGCTCCGTTCGTTGCAGGGGGCCGGTTTCCGTCGAGTTCGGCGGCTGTTCCCGTGGAGATACCGTGACACCTCTGGCGGACAGGATCGGTCCGCTATTGCGGAAGGGCGGGCGGCGTGGGTGGGGAATGCGGTGGCGAGCGGGGGACGACGGAGCGGGTGCTCACGCTGCTCGGGCTGTTGCAGCAGCGTCAGTCCTGGACCGGGCCCGAGCTCGCCGAGCGGCTCGGGGTCACTCCGCGCACGGTGCGGCGGGATGTCGAGCGGCTGCGCGCGCTCGGCTATCCGGTGCATGCCGTGCAGGGGGTGGGCGGCGGCTACCGGCTCGGCCGGGGGCAGGAGTTGCCGCCGCTGCTGCTGGACGATCAGGAGGCGATCGCCACCGCGGTCTCGCTGCTCGCCGGCGCGGACGGTGCGGTGACCGGCGCCGAGGACGCCGCCCTCCGGGCGCTGACCAAGCTCGACCAGGTGTTGCCTGCCCGGCTGCGGCACGAGGTGCGGGCGCTGTCCGGCTCGGTGGAGTCCTTCGGCGGCGGCCGGGCGCCGGTCGACCCCGGGGTGCTCATGACGCTGGCCAGAGCCTGCCGTGACGAGGTCGAGGCCGGGTTCGGCTACGCGTCCAAGGGCGAGGTGCGGCAGCGGCGGGTCGAGCCGTACCGTCTGGTCGCCTCCGACCGGCGCTGGTACCTCCTCGCCTACGACCTCGACCGCGACGACTGGCGCACCTTCCGCGTCGACCGGATGACCGACGTGTCCGCCCGGACCTGGCGCTTCCGCCCGCGCGCGGCGCCTGACGCGGCAGCGTATGTGCAGGAGGGCGTGGCGAGCCGGGTCTATGCGCACCAGGCGCGCTTCCTCGTGCACGCGCCGGCCGACACGGTACGTGCGCAGATTCCGGCGTCGGCTGCGGTGGTGCGCGGGCGCGAGGACGGGCGTTGCGAGGTGCTCAGTGGCGCCGCGAGCCTGGATGCCATGCTCTTGCACGTACTTCTGCTGGGGCACGAGTTCGAGGTGCTCGACCCTCCGGAGCTCGGAAGGCGCTGTCACGTGCTGGCGCAGAGGCTTCTGGCGGCTGGGGCGACGCCCCGCCCATGACGGAGGGGTTGGCGATTTGCCCGGTATTGGGTGCTGTCCGGCGTACCCTCGTGTGATCACACCCGGCCGGGCCGCGGTCCGAGGCCGCTTCGTGTGTATGTAGCCCGTTCGCCGCCAGTCGCTGGGAGAACGTTCATCCTTCGGGTCAGTCGCCAGGTGCTGCCCAGCAGCCGGGAGGGTGCCGCCCTGTGGGCGCCGGCGGTTGTCGGGCTGGGAGTCGGGCTGTGGGGGATCACGAGCCCCTCCGCGTGGACCGACGAGATCGTCACCATGGATGTGGCGCGGCGGTCCGGGGCGCAGTTGGTGGAGCTGCTGGGGAACGTGGACGCGGTGCATGGGCTGCACTACGTGGTGATGCACCTGGTCGGGGTAGGAGTCGGGGTCAGCACGTGCACGATGCGGCTGCCTTCAGCGGTGGCCGTGGCCGTCGGCGCGGCCGGGCTCTCGTGGCTGGGGCGGTTGCTCGGCGGGGTGCGGCTCGGGCTGGGCGCGGGGCTGTTGCTTGCCGTTCTGCCGACCGCGTCGCGGTATGCGCAGGAGGCTCGGTCGTTCGCCTTTGTGATGGCGGTGGCGGTGCTGGCCACGGGTGCCTTGGTGAAGGTTCTGTCGGGCAGTCGGCGGTGGTCGGGTGGGTATGCCGTGCTGCTCGCGGTGATCGGCTGGTTCAACGTGTTGGGGCTGCTGCTGGTGGCCGCGCACGCGGTCACGGTGGTTCTGCGGCGTCCCGGTCGCCCCGTAGCCGTACGTGTCGTGTCAGCGCAGGCCGCGGGCGTCGCCGCCGTCGTTCCGCTGCTGTTCCTCGGGGTCTCGCAGCGCTCCGCCGTGGGCGAGATCGCGCCGGTCACCGGCGGAACCCCGTACAACTTCCTCACCTGGCTGCTCACGCCCGGCCAGGGCACGCTGCCCGGGGCTCTGAAGCTGCTGCTCACTCCTACGGCCCTCGTCGCCGTGGCTCTTCTGGTGGCCCGGCGGCGCATGGCTCCGCCCTTGGTCCTCGCCGTCGGCGTGCCGTGGCTGGTCGTGCCTCCGCTGGTTCTCCTGGTCGCGTCTCTCGGCGAGCCGCTGTTCGCCTACCGCTACCTGCTGTTCTGCCTGCCGGCCCTGGCGCTGCTGCTCGCGGCGGCCGGCGCCGTCGTACCGCTGCCCGTGCGGCTGCTGCTCGTACTCCTGCCGGCCGTCCCGTTGGCCATGTCCCATCTGGCCGTCCGCCAGCAGGACAGCCGCCCCTGGGACACCACTGCCGTGATCACCACGCTGCGGAGCCGCACCGCCTCCGGGGACGGCGTCCTGTTCAGCGGCGGCCGGTGCGGGCTGATCGCCTCCGCCCATCCGGAGGTTTTCGCCCGTCTTCCCGACCTGGGTACGGCGGAGTCGGCGGCCGAGCGCGGCACCTTGGACGAGCTGCCTGCCGACCGGGCGCTGCTGCACCGGCGCCTGGCCGGTGCGTCGCGTGTCTGGCACATCGGCTGCCGGCATCTTTCGTCCGAGGCCCGGCGGGAGGGCGCCCGGACGGCTGCGTCCCAGCGGCAGGCTCTCGCCTGTGCCGGACTGGCGCCCGCTTACCGGCGCGGCGTGCACGGTCTGGAGATCGTTCTGTATCGGCGCTGACGGGACGCACCGGTCCGAGCCGCTGCTGGAAGCAGCGAAGCAGCCGCCGGTCGCCCCGCCCGTACGGCGCTCAGCGTTCGAAGCGGACCGTGGAGACGACGTAGACCACCGGCTGGCCCGGTTCGTCGAAGTTGACCGTGATGTTCTGGCTCGGGTGGGGGTCCTCGGCCTTGAGGGAGGTGCCGGCCCACTGGCCGCCGCTGAGGTCCCAGCCGACCTTCGCCGCCTGCGCGCCGGTGATGGTGATCTCGCCGTCCTTGAGGGCGTCGCGGCTGGTGCCGATCCACTTCAGGTAGTGGTCCAGGCCCCAGTCGTTGGTGCGGAACTGGACGTACAGGGAGCTGCGGTGCCAGGCGTTGGACTCGTAGTAGTAGACCGGTGTGGCACCGGTCGGGACCGGGACGTTGTAGATGCGCTGCTGCACCTTGGAGGGGTAGTCGTTGTAGAGGCCGGTGGAGGCCGCCTCCTCCTCCTTGCTCTGGCCGCTGTCCCGGCTCTGCTCGGCGGAGATGACGATGTAGCCCGCCGGAACGGCGATCAGCAGGAAGATCACCAGCGCGGTGAGCCAGCGGCGGCGCCGGCTCGGCCGGGGGGCGGCGGACGCGCCGGCCGAGGGCGGGGGGCCGGACGGGGGGCCGCCCGGCGGTCCGGTCGGCGGCTCCGGGCGCTCCGGCGTCTCGCGCGCCGTCCGGCCCGCCCCGGGCGGAGCCGGGTCGTGTTCCTCGGTCATGGGTGGGGTGTCCAGCTCCGTCATCGCCGGCCCGATCGTTCGTACCTCTCATAGCGTTCCACGCGCCGGCGGTTGGCGCGCCGGAAGCGGCGGGCCACCAGGCGTGCCAGGTCGGCGGCGCCGACCATGCCGGCCTCGGGGCCGAGCTGTGCCTTGGCGATACGGGCCTCGGGGCGGTAGCCGCGGCCGGTCAGGGTGCGCCGGAAGGCGTCCCGGGCCGGGGCGATGAGCAGGTCGTCGGCGGCGCTGACGCCGCCGCCGATCACGAAGCAGGAAGGATCCAGCGCGGCGGCCAGATTGGCGATGCCGACGCCCAGCCACTGGCCGATGTCCTGGAGGAGTTCGACGCACATGGCGTCGCCCTCGCGGGCCAGCTCGGTGATGAGCGGGCCGGTGATGTCGGTGACGCGCCCGCCGACCCGGTCGATGATGTTGTACGCGACCGGGGAGTCCGCGGCGGCCAGCTCGCGGGCCTCGCGGACCAGGGCGTTGCCGGAGCTGTACTGCTCCCAGCAGCCTCGGTTGCCGCACGGGCAGCGGTGCCCGGCCGGCACCACCTGCATATGGCCGAACTCGCCGGCCACGCCGTACTTGCCGCGCTTGACCGCGCCGTCCTCCAGGATCGCGCCGCCGATGCCGGTACCGAGCGTGATCATGACGAGGTGGTCCTCGCCGCGGCCCGCGCCGAAGCGCCACTCGGCCCAGGCGGCCGTGTTGGCGTCGTTGTCGACCATGACGGGGACCGCCAGGCGGCCCGCGAGGCGGTCCCGCAGCGGCTCGTTGCGCCAGTTCAGGTGGGGTGCGAAGAGGACGGTGCTGCGTTCGGCGTCGACCCAGCCGGCCGCGCCGATGCCCACCGCGTGCACATCGTGCCGGTCGGAGAGGTCCAGCACCAGCTCGGTGATGACGTCCTCGACCACCTTGGGGCTCTTGGACTTGTCGGGCGTCTCGGTACGGACCTTCTCCAGGATCGTGCCGTCCGCGTCGACGACGCCGGCCATCACCTTCGTCCCGCCGATGTCGATGCCGACGGTCGGCACACGGGGCGCGCTCAGGTGGGAGCGCCGCTCGCGGGTGCCCACCGTGCGCAGCACGGTCGCTCTGGCCGACCCTCGGTGCACCCGGTCCCGGTACGTGCTCATCGACCCACCTCTTCGCCGTTGCGGTGGCGGCGGCTGCGTGCTCGCAAGAGTCGTCTCGTCCCTGCGGGTGTCGGGAGGCCGGGGCCTCGGGCGTGCATGGTCCGGTGTCGTGCTCGTACGGTGCCGTAGGCGCGTACGGGGTCGTGCTGGTGCGGTGCCGTACGCGTACGGGGCCCGCTCGCACGGTGCCGTACGTGTACGGGCGCTCGCGGGGCCGGGCCCCGAGGGCGCGCGGTGGCCGTGCCGGCGGCGGTGACGTGCACGGTCCGGTGCGATTGTGCCCTAACAGCGGTACCCGGCGCATGGCGGCGCGGGCCCCGCGGAACCCGCGCCACCGCCCGTGGGCCGCCCCGCTCAGTGCGTGGGGTGGCCGCCGAGGTGGCTGGGCTCGGGCGCGCGGGCCAGCTCGTGGCTGAGCTGTTCCAGCTCGCTGCCGCCCGCCATCTGGCGCGTCAGCTCGTCCAGGGCGATCTCCGACCTGGTGTGGCGGCCGGCCATCGTCCCGCGCTTGAGGAGGACGAAACGGTTGCCCACGAGGTAGGCGTGGTGCGGGTTGTGGGTGATCAACACCACGCCGAGCCCGGCGTCCCGCGCGGCCGCGACGTACTTCAGGACGACGCCGGACTGCTTGACGCCGAGCGCCGCCGTGGGCTCGTCCAGGACCAGCACCTTCGCGCCGAAGTAGACGGCGCGGGCGATGGCCACGCACTGCCGCTCACCGCCGGAGAGGGTGCCGATGGGCTGGTCGACGTCGCGCAGGTCGATGCCCATGCGCAGCAGCTCGGCGCGGGTGGTCTCGCGCATCAGCGGTACGTCGAGCCGCTTGAAGGGGCCGACGCCCTTGGTGGGCTCGGAGCCGAGGAAGAAGTTGCGCCAGACCGGCATCAGGGGGACGACGGCCAGGTCCTGGTAGACGGTGGCGATGCCGCGGTCCAGCGCCTCGCGCGGGGAGGACAGCCGGGTCTCCTCGCCCTCGATCGCGAAGCGGCCCGCGTCGTGCTGGTGCAGCCCCGCGATGATCTTGATGAGGGTGGACTTGCCCGCGCCGTTGTCACCGAGCACACAGGTGATCTCCCCCGCGTGCACCTCCAGCGAGACACCTTCCAGGGCCTTGACGTTGCCGTAGAACTTGCTGACGTCCGCCAGCTCCACGAGGGGTGGGGCGGTGTCGGTGGCGGGAGGGGCGTCCGTGGCGGGCGAGGTGTCGTCCGCGGTCCTGCCCGGGGTCTCCTCCGGCGCTTCGCCCGGAATTCCGTCCGGCGCTTCGTCCGGATTGCTCATTTCGTCGCCTCCGCGCGCTTGCGGACCCATGCGTTCAGGAGCGTGGCCAGCAGCAGCATGGCTCCGAGGAAGAACTTGTACCAGTCCGGGTTCCACTGGGCGTACACGATGCCCTTGCTGGCCATGCCAAAGATGAAGGCGCCGACGGCGGCGCCGATCGCCGAGCCGTAGCCGCCGGTCATCAGGCAGCCGCCGACCGCGGCGGCGATGATGTAGAGGAACTCGTTGCCGACGCCGTCGCCGGACTGGATCGCGTCGTACGAGAACAGCAGGTGCTGCCCGGAGATCCAGGCCGCCAGCGCGACCCCCATGTACAGGCCGATCTTGGTCTTGGTGACCGGGACGCCGACCGCCCGCGCGGCGTCGGAGCCGCCGCCCACCGCGAAGATCCAGTTGCCGACGCGGGTGCGCAGCAGGACCCAGGTGGCGAGCGCGACCAGGCCGATCCACCACAGGATGGTGACCTGGATGTCCACCCCGCCGATGTTCAGGTGGGAGGCGAAGAGCGCCCGGGCCGAGTCGAAGCCCTCCATGTCGGCGATGGACTTCGTCGAGACGGTGCCGCTGATCAGCTTGGTGAAGCCGAGGTTGAGGCCGGTCAGCATGAAGAACGTACCGAGCGTGATGATGAAGCTGGGCAGCTTCGTACGGGTCAGCAGGAAGCCGTTGAAGACTCCGATGGCCAGGGTGACCAGCAAGGACACCCCGACGCCGACCCAGACGTTCGCCGTCATCTGGTAGCTGAACATGGACGAGACGAGCGCCGAGCTGACGACCATGACACCGGCCGACAGGTCGAACTCGCCGCCGATCATCAGCAGCGCCACCGGCACCGCCATGATGCCGATCGTGGACGACGCGTACAGCACGGTGGACAGGCTGGACGCCTGCAGGAACGTGTCGGCGGCGAAGGAGAAGAAGAGGAAGACGGCCGCGGCGCCGACCACCGCGCCCAGCTCGGGACGGCTCATCAGGCGGCGCGCCGGTGAACGGTGCACCAGACGCTCGTCCGAGCCCTTGCCGTCCCGCGGTCCGCTGTCCTTCACGGGGGTCTCCGCGGTGCTCATCGGGTCCCCCGCTTCGTGTACTCCTGCAGGGCCGCCGCGTCCTTCTTGGTGATCACCTGGGGGCCGGTGAAGACCGGCTTGCCGCCACCGAGGACGTCGGCGTTGTACTTGTAGAGCCACAGCAGGTCGACGGCCTGGTAGCCCTGGAGGTACGGCTGCTGGTCGACGGCGAAGCCGAGCGAGCCGTCCTTGAGGCCGTCGGCGACCTTGGCGTTCAGGTCGAAGGTGTCGATCTCGGCGTCGCTGCCGGCCTGCTCCTTGGCCTTGACGGCGGTCGGCGCGAACGGCGCGCCCAGCGTCACCACGGAGTCGATGCCGCGGTCCGACTGGAGCTTGGCCTCGATGGTGGACTGGACGTCGGGCATGTTGGTGCCCTCCACGTACAGCTTCTGCATCTCGCCCTTGAACGTCTTCCGCGCGCCGTCGCAGCGCTGCTCGTGGCCGACGTTGCCCTGCTCGTGCAGGACGCACAGCGCCTTCTTGCGGCCCCGCTCGTTCAGCTCCTCGCCGACGGCCTCGCCGGCCACCGTCTCGTCCTGGCCGACGTGGGTCAGGGCGCCGTACGCCTTGGACGCCTCGGCGCCGGAATTGACGGTGATCACCGGAATGCCGGCCTTCTCGGCCCGGGCGACCACGTCCTTCATGGCGTCGGGCTTGGCCAGCGTGACGATCAGCCCGTCCACCTTCTGGTCGATGTAGGACTGGACGAGCTGGCTCTGCCGCTGCGCCTCCTTGTCGTGCCCGTAGACGAACTTGATGTTGTCCTTGTCGGCGGCCTGCCGGGCGCCGTTCTGCACGATGTCCCAGAAGGTGTCGCCGTCGCCCGAGTGGGTGACCATGGCGAAGGTCCACCTCGGGGTGTTGACGGCCGCCTTGCCGCCCGCGGTCTGGGCGGCGCGTGCTTCCTCGGCGCGCTTGCCGCCGGTGCTGCTGCACCCCGCCAGGGACGCGGCGAGCACCGCTGCCAGCACCGCGGTCACCGCGCGTACCCCTGTCCGAACCCTTGCCACGAGGTCGAGCCCTTCTCGTTGCTGTTGCTGCTGCTGTCACTGTGCGCCTGGGGCGCTGTGCCGGGTTTGGGCCGAAAATGATCGGTCCCGGCCGCCCAAGTATCCGTTACGCCTGTTCCGCGTGGGGTCATCGGGTCCCGCGCCCGGGGTACTCCCGCGGCCCGGGGCGGTCAGCGCCGGATCGCCGGGAGGCGGGCCCTGCGGACATGGACGGTCCGGGGCTCGGTGGTGCCGGACCGGGTAGCGGTACGGGCCGTGCGCGCGGTACGCCTCATGGGGCCGCCCTCTCTCCCGTGCCGCCCGACGGCGGCTGGAGGAGTTCTAGCGGCGCGCACCGAGCCCCGTCAATGGTTTGTCAGAACATTCTTACCCGGCGTGGTGCGGGCGGCCGGTGCTCCGGCGCGCGGCACAGCGGCGGCCTCAGGGCCGTACGAGGTACCGGATCTCGGCGTACGGCGTGCTCAGGGCCGTACGAGCAACTGGAACTCGAAGGCGTACCGCGAGGCCCGGTAGACGTGCGAGCCGAATTCGACCGCGCGGCCCGTGTCGTCGAAGGTCGTACGCTGCATCGTCAGCAGCGGCGCGCCCTCGGGCTCGCCGAGGCGCTCCCCCTCCTCGGCCGTCGCGGCGCGCGCGCCGACGGACTGGCGGGCGCTGTGCAGGGTGATGCCGGCCGCCCGCATCAGGCGGTACAGGCCGGTCTCCTCCAGTCGCTCGGTACCGAGGTCGAGCAGTCCGGCGGGCAGGTGGTTGCGCAGGTGGGCGACGGGTTCACCGTGCGCGAGCCGCAGCCGCTCGACGAGTACGACCTCGGCCCCCTCCGCGATCCCGAGCGCGGCGGCGACCTCGGCGGTGGCTTCGGTGGTGGTGTTGAGGAGCACGCGGGTGGCGGGCTTCTGACCGGCGGCCTCCAGGTCGTCGTAAAGGCTGCTCAGCTCCAGCGGGCGCCTGACCTGGCTGTGCACGACCTGCGTACCGATGCCGCGGCGCCGCACCAGCAGCCCCTTGTCCACCAGCGACTGGATGGCCTGGCGGACCGTCGGGCGAGACAGGCCGAGGCGTCCGGCCAGCTCGATCTCGTTGCCGAGCAGGCTGCCCGGGGCCAGCCTGCCGGTCTCGATCGCCGCTTCCAGTTGCTGGGACAACTGGAAGTACAGCGGGACCGGGCTGCTCCGGTCCACGCTGAACTGGACGGGGCCCTCGGCTCCCTCGGAGTCTGTATCGCGTTTCGCCACGGGCGGGAGCGTATCCGGCCGCGAAGATGACGGGAAGTCCGGAGGTCACATTGTCCGGACAATCACGTCCGGGGCTGGTACGTACCAGCACTTTCAGCCACCGTCGGTGTCACTGCCGTCCCCTCACTTCGCCATCCAGGCGTCCTCGTACTTCTTGTACGTGCCGTCGTGCTTCGCCAGGTGGACCCACTGGTCGACGTACGCCTTGAACGGGAAGTCGGCGCGCGGTACGGCGTACGCCTTCTCGGAGAAGGTGAAGGGCCGGTCGGGGTGGACCGCGCACAGCTCGGGATGGATCTTGGACTGGTAGCGGGTCTCGCTCGCGTCGGTCATCATCACGTCCGCCCGGCCCGCGATGATCTCGTCGAAGATCGTGGTGTTGTCGGGGTGCGGCTTGACGGTCGCGCGCTTGATGACGGAACGGGCGAACTGTTCGTTGGTGCCGCCCGGGTTGACGATCACCCTGACGCCGGGGCGGTCGATCTCGTCCAGCGTCCGGTACTTGTCCTGATCCGCACAGCGGACGATGGGGGTCTTCCCGTCCGTGCGGACCGGCTCGCTGAAGGCCGCCTTCCGGGCGCGCGGCAGAGTGATCGACACACCTCCCATGGCGATGTCGCAGCGCCCCGCCGCCAGATCGTCGATCAGTTTCGCCCAGGTCGTGGGCACGTACTTGGGCTTGGCGTCCAGGCTCCGGGCCAGGTCGCGGGCCATCGAGATGTCCACACCGCGGTACGCCCCGGACGCGGGGTCGCGGTGGGTGAAGGGGCGGTAGTCGCCGGTGGTGCAGACGCGGAGGACACCGCGGCGGGGAATGGTGTCGAGGAGGGAGGCGGGGGCGGGAGCGGGGTGCGTCGTGGGGTGTGCTGCGGTGGCCGGCCGGTCCGGGTGGGCGGTCCGGGCCGCCGGGGCGGTCGTCGGTGCGGCTGCGGTGAGGGCGAGGGCGCAGGTCAGGGCGGAGAGGGCGACGGCGCGGCGCATGGGGCGGCTCCTGTACGCGGCGAGGGGGCGGGCAACGGACGGAACAGGGACTGGCGGAACGGGCCGTCAGCGTGGCAGAGGGCCGGACGGGAGTGAAGGGTGTGACCGGCTGGTGGGACGACTGCCCGGCCCTTACTCCGCCTCGGCGGCCCAGTGCTCACGGGCGATGCCGGCGAGGGCGGTGAGCGCCGCGGTCGGGCTCCGGTCCTTGTGCCGTACGAGGTGGACGCCGAGCGCGGGCCGGCAGGTCCACGGCAGTACGGCCACCTCGCCGCGCGCCACCTCGTCCGCCACCGCGACGGCGGGCAGCAGCGCCACACCGAGACCAGCGGCGGCGCAGCGCTTGAGGGCCTCCACGCTCAGGAACTCCATCACGGCCGGCCGGACCCCCGCCGACCGCAACTCCCGGTCCATCAGCTCACGCTGGGCGCAGGTGTGGTCCATCAGCAGGAGTGTCTGCGTGACCAGGTCGGCGGTACGGACGCGGGTGCGGCGGGCCAGCGGGTGGCCGGAGTGGGCGATCAGGGCCATCGGTTCGTCCGTGAGACGTTCCGCGTGCGCCACCGGGTCCCGTACGGACTCCTCCAGCAGGAACCCCGCGTCCAGGGCGCCGTCGCGGAGGTTGGCGAGCAGCGTCGTCCTGCTGTCGGGGCCGAAGACGACGCGCAGGCGCGGGAAGCGGTCCTGGAGTGCGCGCAGTACGGGCGGCAGGCGGTACGCGCACAGCGTCTCGGGGGCGGCGATGTGCAGGGTGCCGCGGACCTGCGCCGGGTCGCCGGCGCCGCGTACGGCGTCCCGGGCCTCGTCCGCGTACGCGAGCATCCTGCGGGCGTGACCGCGGAGTTCGCGTCCGGCCTCGGTGAGGGTGACGCGTCGGCCGAGCCGTTCGAAGAGGTGCGTGCCGAGGTCCTTCTCCAGAGCTTTGATCTGCCCGGTGACGCTGGACTGGACGTAGCCGAGTTCCTGGGCGGCGCGGGTGAAACTCAGGTGCCGGGCCACGGCCAGGAAGGTCGTCAGGTGCTTCAGCTCCATGAGCGGATCGTAGGAGGGGCCGCGGGGGCCGGGCCAGGAGAGCCAAGAGAGCAGGGAGAGTAGTGAGAGCTGGCAGAGCCGGGGCAGCAGGGTGGCGAGCCGTCGATCGGATCGGCCGTACCGATGCGCCGGATCGGAAACATTCGTTGGACGCGATGGTTCCGGGGCCCGTAGAACGGCAGGCATGGCTGCGTTCACCTCCCTCTTCCCGTCCCGGCGCCGACAGCGGCCGCCGCACCGGGACCGGCGGCCGACGACGGGTCTGGCCGGCCGGGACTTCCTGCTCCTGCTGCTCGCGACCCTCGGCACCTTCGCCAACTACGCGCCCATGCTGACCGTCGTCCCGCTGTGGACCGCCCGGGGCGCGGCGGGCGAGGGCGGGGCGGGCGCGGCGACCGCCGTCACGATGGCGACGACCGTGGCCGTCCAGTTGTGCATGGGATGGCTGACGCGGCGCTTCACCCTCCGCCGTCTGCTGGGGGCGGGTGCGCTGCTGCTCGGTCTGCCGACGTTCGGGTACGTGCTGTCGTCCGGGCTCGCGTGGGTGCTGGCGGTCTCGGCCGTACGGGGTGTGGGCTTCGGTGTGGTGGCGGTGACGGGCAGCGCGCTGGTCGCCGAACTGGTGCCGCCGGAGCAGCGGGGGCGGGCCGTCGGCTGGTACGGCGTCGCGGTGGGGCTGCCCCAAGTGGTGCTGTTGCCGCTGGGGGCGTGGCTCGCCGCCGAGGGGCACTTCGGCGCCGTCTTCGCGGCGGCGGGCGCGTTGAGCGTGGGGGCGGTGCCGCTGGTGGCGGCGATGTCCGGGCGGTCTGCGGCGTCGTCCCCGTCTCCGTCTCCGACGGCGTCCCGAACTCCGCAGCCGTCGGCGTCCGGAAGCTACCGCCCGCTGCTCCGCCCGGCGCTCCTGCTCGCCGCCGCCTCGGTCGCCCTCGGCGGGCTCACGTCCTTCCTGCCGTTCGTACTGGCGCGTCCGGACCTGGCGCCCACCGCGCTGCTCGTGCTCTTCGTCGCGATGATCGTGGGCCGGTGGGCGGCGGGGGTGTGGAGCGACCGGCGGGGCCCGGGGCGGCTGGTGCTGCCTGCCGCGGCGGTCTGCGCGCCGGCCGTCGCCGTCCTCGCCCTGACGGCCGGGCACGGGGCGACCGTGCCGGTGGCGCTCGTGATGGTGGCGCTGTACGGGCTGGCCGACGGCGCCCTGCAGAACGAGACCCTGGTGCTGATGTTCCGGCGAGCCGGACCGTACGGAAGCGGCGCCGCGGGCACCGCGTGGAACATGGCGTACGACGGCGGCACCGGGCTCGGTTCGGCCGGTGTCGGGCTGGCCGCGCCCTGGCTGGGGCCCGGCGGCGCGTTCGGGTCCGTCGCTGCGCTGATCGCGCTCTCCGTCCCGGGTGGTGCGCGCCTGCGGACCGGCGGGCGGGTGCGGCGGGCACGTCCGGTCGATGCGTCCGGTGACCTGCCGGCGCGCTCGGACCCGTGATCGAACAGTCCGCACCGTAGTCGACTTGGCCGCATTTCATCCTGTGTGCCGGACTGCCGCATGGCGAGGGTGGGAAGCCTGTGCCGGCTGCGCACAGTCATCGCTCGACGCGCTCCGCGAGAGAGGACGTCCGTTCACGGCTCCGATCCCGGTCAAGCCCGGAAAGTACAAGATCCACGCGCACATCATCGGACCCGGCAGTCTGCTGACGGCCACCGAGTACGCCGTCAAGCACGGCGCCCCGTCATCACCGACCGCCTCGACCCGCTCCCGATCGAACAGGAGTGGATCATCGACCAGCCCGAAGCCGGGCAGGACACTCCGCCCGGATCACCGTACGTGATCCATCTCGCCTACCCCCCGGCCGCGGGCATCGTCGTGCCCGAGGACAAGGTCTGCGTCAACAGCGTGCCGCGTTCCGCATGGGCGCAGTTCACCTTCGAGCGGGTCATCGGCGGCGTCAAGATCCTGTCGGACAAGGGGCTCGCCCTGCGCGCCGGGCACCGTGGCGCGCAGATCGAACTCGTGGCGCTGAAGCCCGAGTTCCAGGAGACCTGGACGCTGGAGTACGTGGGCCCGAGCGAGACGACGGAGTAGTCACGCCGGTGCGGGGCCCGCGGCTCACCACGGACCCCGCACCTCGCCGGACAGCACACCTAGCGCCAGCGCACCGGCAGTTGCCGAGGTCCGCGGATCGTCATGCCCGGCCGCCAGGTCAGCGCGTCGTGGTCGGCGTCCAGTGCCAGGTCGGGGCAGCGTTCCAGGAGGGTGCGGACCGCGATACGGCCTTCCATACGGGCCAGCGGGGCGCCGAGGCAGAAGTGGATGCCGTGGCCGAAGGCGACGTGGCCGCGTGTCTCGCGGGTAATGTCGAAGGTGTCGGGGGCCTCGAAGCGTTCGGCGTCGCGGCCGGCCGCCGCCAGGCCGACGATCACGATGTCCCCGGCCGGGACGACCGTGCCGCCGATCTCGACGGGCTCGGTGGCGAACCGCCAGGTGGCGTTCTCCACGGGACCGTCGTAGCGCAGCATCTCCTCCACCGCGTTGTCGAGGAGGGAGAAGCCGTCCCGGAGGGCCGCCAGTTGCGCCGGGTGCCGGAGCAGCGCGCGCACGCCGTTGGAGATCAGGTTGACGGTGGTCTCGTGGCCGGCCACCAGGAGCAGGAAGGCCATGCCGAGGAGTTCCTGCCGGGAGAGCTGGTCGCCGTCCTCGTCGCTCGTGCGCACCAGGGCGCTCAGCAGGTCCTCGCCCGGCGACCGCCGCTTGACCTCGATCAGGCCGTCCAGGTACGCGGCCATGTCGCGGGCCGCGGCCATCGCCGCCTCGTGGCTGGTCGGTGAGACCAGTTCGTTGGACCAGACGCGGAAGGTGTCCCGCTCGATGTCGGGTACGCCGAGCAGTTCGCAGATGACGGTCATCGGGAGCGGGAAAGCGAGCGCTTCGACGAGGTCGGCGCGGCCGTCGGGGACGGCCAGCATGGCGTCCAGGAGTTCGTCGGTGATCTGCTGGACGCGCGGGCGCAGCGCCTCGACGCGGCGGGTGGTGAACTCACGGGCCACCAGCTTGCGCAGCCGGGTGTGCTGCGGCGGGTCGGCGTCGAGCATGTTCGTCAGCCGCCACTCGGCGTCCTCGTCGGGGCTCAGGAGAGGGGCGGCGGAGCGGGTCCAGTCCTTGGCGAGCCGGGGGTCGGCCAGTGCGGCCCGCACTTCCTCGTAGCCGACCACGAGCCACGCGTCCATGGCGTCGGCTTCGGCGACGCGGACCCGGTGGACCGGTCCCTGGGCGCGCAGCTTGGCGTAGTACGGGTGGGGGTCGGCGACAAAATCCGGGCCGTACGCGTTCAGGTCGATGATGTCCGGCATGGTCTGTCCGCCCCTCGTAGACGTTTTCGTCACCGTACGTTCACGGGGGACGGGCGGCATCGGCCCCACGGAGGAGCCGGGCGCCCCGGCGTCCTCCGTACGGAGTGCTTCGCCTGCGGTACGGCCGAGGGCGGGGTGGCCTCAGACCTCGTAGAGGCCCGGCGTCCCCGGCCCGGCGGGCGGCTGCGGCGCGGCGTCGGCGAGGCGGGCGAGCAGGTCGGCGGCGCGCTTGGCGACCGTCTCGCGGTCACCTTCCGAGAGCGCCGCGCCCATGCCCACGGCCACCGCGCCGGCGGCTATCCACTCGGGCGCGGTGTCGACCGTCACCCCGCCGGTGGGCAGCACCGGTGCCTGCGGCAGGGCGGCGCGTACGTCACGCAGCCAGTCCGGGCGGTGCGCGGAGGCAGGGAAGAGCTTGAGCGCGTCGGCGCCCAGCTCCAGGGCGCGCACCATCTCGGTGGGGGTGGCGACGCCCGGGAAGACCGGTACGCCGTAGCGGTGGCCGGTGCGGATGACCTCGGCGTCGAGGCTGGGCGAGACCAGGAAGCGGGCGCCGGCGTCCACCGCCATCCGCGCCGAGACGGCGTCCAGCACCGTGCCGGCGCCGATGACGGCCTCGTTGCCCAGCTCACGGCTGAGGGTGGTGACCGCCTCCAGCGCGAACGGCGTGGTCAGCGATATCTCCAGGCTGGTGATCCCGGCGGACAGCAGGGTGTCAGCGGTGGCGCTGGCCTCGTCGTAGGTCTCGCTGCGGACGACGGCGAAAACACGCTGCGCCAGAGCGGCCCGGGTGATCTCCCAGCGGTACACGGCAGTTCGCCGCCTTCCTTGTCTCTATCGCCAAACCCGTCGCGGTACGCCCGCGGAACGGCCGGGCACACGGCGTCTCCTGGGCCGTGCCGCGTCGCAGGTGACCACACCTCCTGGCCCCTTTGCCACCGTTGCCCGCCCATTCGTCGTTTCTACCGAAACGCTACCGGGGACCACTGACAATCCTCTCGCGGGGGTACGTCCCGGTGCCCGCCGAACGCCAGGAACCGGCCCAGCGGCAGGGCCGCGGCCCCACGGTGACGGCTTCCGGGCCGAGCCGCCCCGGTTCGATGACGGTGCGCTCGAAGGGGTGGCGGAGCGCGTACGCTGCCGCGGCGGCCCGTACGGAGGGCAGCAGCCGGGGGGCCAGGAGCAGTCCGGCCCATCCCGCGACGACGATCCGTTCCGGGTTGAACAGGTTCACCAGGTCGGCGATGCCCGCGCCGAGGTACTCGGCGGTCTCGGCCAGGAGGGCGGCGGTGGCGGGTTCGTCCGCCGCGGCCAGCAGCCGCCCGAGAGCGGCCTCCTGGTCCGGCCCGCCCGCCACCGGACCCCCACTACCGGCCTGTCCGACACCGGCCCGACCGTCTCCGGCCCGACCGTCTCCGGCCCGTCCGCCACCGTCCCCTCCGGCCCGGCCCCGCCCGCCCGCGCCCCGTCCGTCCCCGTCTCCCGCCACCGCTCCAGCAGCGCCTGGGCGCCGACGTACGCCTCCAGGCAGCCCCGCGCCCCGCAGCGGCACCGGCGCCCGCCGACCCGCATCGTGGTGTGCCCCCACTCGCCGGCGCTGCTGGCGGCGCCCCGGTACGGCGTGCCGTCGGCCACCACACAGGCGCCGACGCCGGAGCCGATGAGCGTGATGACGGCGTTGTCCGCGCCGCGCCCGGCGCCGAACCACATCTCGGCGCGGCCCAGCGTCTTGGCGCCGTTGTCGATGAACAGCGGCAGGCCGTCGAGGGGCGGGCCGCAGGCGCGCAGCATGGCTTCCAGCGGGACGGCGTCCCAGCCGACGGTCTGGCCGTGGACGACCGCGCCGTCGCCCGAGCCGTCCACGATCCCGGGGACGCCGATGCCCACGCCGAGCACCGTGTCGGCAGCGGTCCCCGCGGCCCGCAGGACGTCGGCCACTCCCCGGGCGATCAGCCGTACGACGCGCGCGGCGTCGTGCGCCCCGCCAGAATCGGAATCAGGCCTTCCGTTCTCGGCCGCGGCAGCGGGCTCCGTCGCGGCAGCAGGTTGTGTCGCGGCAGCGGGTTGTGTCGCGGCAGCGGGCTCCGTCAGCACCGTCTCCGTACGCGCCAGTTCACGCATCGTGAGGTCGAACAGCTCGACCCGTACCCGCGTCTCCCCCACGTCCACCCCGATCAGCCGGGCGCGACCCGCCGCGACGCGCAGCAGGGTGCGCGGCCGGCCGCCGTCCGAGCCGACCACGCCCGCCTCCTCCACCAGTCCCTCGGCGGCCAGTTCGCCCACGACGTTGCTGATCGAGCCGGCGCTCAGACCGGTGACCGGCACCAGCTCCTGTCTGCTCAGCGGCCCGTCGAAGTACAGCCGCCGCAGTACCACCGCCCGGTTGTCCCGCCGCAGGTCACGCACCGTCCGACGGCCTGTAGCGCGCATGCGGGGCCCTCCTCGTCCTCGTTCGAGGCGGTCCGTGCCGGCCGCCGCGCGCCGAATCTACCGGCGCACGAGGGGTTGACCGCCGCCGCCTCCCGCCACTTAACTCACGCCTTGAATTTAGCCGTGATGCCGTTCATTGGTTGAACACAGCCACCCCTGAGAGGGGTCAACGCTCATGCGCACCAACAGACTTCGCACGGCCGTCGGCGCAACACTCGCCGCGGCCCTCACCGCACTGACAGCCGGCTGCGGCGGCTCACCCACCGGCGCCGCGGGCGGCAGCAACACCAACCCCCGGACCCTGACGTACTGGGCCAGCAACCAGGCCGGCAGCGGCATCGAACAGGACAAGAAGATCCTCGCCCCCGAACTGGCCAAGTTCGAGCGGCAGACGGGCATCAAGGTCGAGCTGGAGGTGGTGCCCTGGGCCGACCTGCTCAACCGCGTCCTCGCCGCCGCGACCTCGGGCCAGGGCCCGGACGTGCTCAACATCGGCAACACCTGGTCCGCGTCCCTCCAGGCCGGCGGCTCCCTGCTGCCCTTCGACGACAAGACGCTGGCCAAGGTGGGCGGCAAGGACCGCTTCGCGCCCTCCGCGCTGGCCGCGACCGGCGCCGCGGGCAAGGACCCGGCGGCCGTCCCGCTGTACTCCCTCGCGTACGGCCTCTACTACAACAAGCAGCGCTTCCGGGAGGCCGGCATCGACAAGCCGCCCGCCACCTGGGACGAACTGGCCGCCGTCGGCAAGAAGCTCACCGGGGACGGCCGTTACGGGGTCGCCCTCGAAGGCGGCAACCCCGTCGAGAACGCCCACCACGCGTTCATCCTCGGAAAGCAGCACGGCGCCGCGTTCTTCGACGCGCAGGGCCGGCCGGCCTTCGACAGCCCGGCCGCCGTCGAGGCCGTCAAGCAGTACGTCGATCTCATGGCGAAGGAGAAGATCGCCGCGCCGGGCAACGCCGAATACGGGCAGAACCAGTCCGTCAAGGACTTCGCCACCGGCAAGGCCGCCATGCTCCTCTGGCAGGCCGCGGGCAGCTCGCTGAAGGTGCACGGGATGCGGCCGGACGCGTACGGCGTGGCCCCGATGCCCCTCCAGAAGACGGCCGACCGCGGCGACCGCGCCGTCACCTCCATGGTCGCGGGCATCAACCTCGCCGTCTTCCGGGGCACCGACAACCTCGACGGCGCGCTGAAGTTCGTGAAGTTCATGACCAGCACCCCGGAACAGAAGGCGCTCAACTCCGCCTACGGGTCGGTGCCGCCGATCGTGGAGGCGCAGCGGGATCCCGCGTTCGCCGGGCCCGAGCAGGCCATGCAGCGCGCCGCGCTCGACGGCCATGCCGCGCCGCTCCCCCAGGTCCCCGAGGAGAGCCAGTTCGAGACGCTCGTCGGCACGGCGGTCAAGGAGCTGTTCGCGGACGCAGCGGCGGGCCGCCCGGTCACCACCGACTCCGTCAAGCAGCGCCTGTCCAAGGCGCAGCAGCAGATGGCCAAGTGAGGGACGCGTGAACCAGCCCAGACGCGTGAACCAGCCCACCGGAAAGGCACGCGGATGACGGCCCGGCTCCGCCGCATCGGCCTGCCCTACCTCCTGCTGCTGCCGGCCCTCGCGCTCGAACTCCTCATCCATCTCGTACCGATGGCCGTCGGCGTCGCGATGAGCTTCAAGGAACTGACCCAGTTCTTCATCCGCGACTGGAACGCCGCGCCCTGGTCCGGTCTCGCCAACTTCCGGATCGCCGTGGACCTGGACGCCCCCGTGGGCCAGGCGCTGCTGCGTTCCTTCGGCGTCACCTGCGCCTTCACGGTGCTGGCCGTCGGGCTCTCGTGGCTGCTGGGGACCGTCGCCGCGATCCTGATGCAGGACCGGTTCCGCGGCCGCGGCCTGCTGCGGACGGCGTTCCTCGTGCCGTACGCGCTGCCGGTCTACGCCGCCGTCATCACCTGGTCGTTCATGTTCCAGCGCGACAACGGCATGGTGAACCACCTCCTGCACGACCAGTTGGGCCTCACCGCGGACCCGCCGTTCTGGCTGATCGGCGACCACAGCTTCGCCGCGCTGGTGACCGTCACGGTCTGGCGCACCTTCCCGTTCGCGTTCCTGATCCTGACGGCCGCGCTGCAGAACGTGCCGCGCGAGCTGTACGAGGCCGCCGCCATGGACGGCGCGGGCATCCGGCAGCAGATCCGCCGGATCACGCTGCCGTCGCTGCGTCCCGTCAACCAGGTGCTCGTACTGGTGCTGTTCCTGTGGACGTTCAACGACTTCAACACGCCGTACGTGCTGTTCGGCAGGTCCGTGCCGGAAGCGGCCGACCTGATCTCGGTCCACATCTACCAGGCGTCCTTCGTCACCTGGAACTTCGGCGCCGGTTCGGCGATGTCGGTGCTCCTGCTGCTGTTCCTGCTCGTCGTGACCGCCGCGTACCTGCTGGTCACCAGCCGAAGAGAGCGGGGGCCACGAAAAGCCCGGGGCCCCCGAGGAAGGCGGCCCGCCCGTGTCTAGTCCCGGCCTGCGGCAGCGACCGCGCCCCACGGAAGCCCGGCCCGCGGCCCCGCCGCCCCGTACGACCCGGCCCCGCCGGTCGCCGATGGCGCCCCCACGCTCCTTCCTGTGGACCCGCCGGATCGTGCTGACGCTGCTGGCGCTGTTCGCGCTCACACCCGTCTACGTGATGATCACCAGCTCGCTGAAGAACCTCCAGGACGTGCAGGGCGCCTTCCGGTGGCTGCCCGACGGGCTCACGATCCGCCCGTACCTCGACATCTGGCACACCGTCCCACTGGCCCGCTACTTCCTGAACTCGCTGATCGTGGCGGGCTGCGCGACCGTCTGCTCGGTGACCGTCGCCGTCCTCGCCGCGTACGCGGTCAGCCGCTACAGCTTCCGCGGGCGGCGGTTCTTCACCGTCACCGTGCTCTCCACCCAGATGTTCCCCGGCATCCTCTTCCTGCTCCCACTCTTCCTGATCTTCGTCAACATCGGGAACAGCACGGGCGTCGCGCTGTACGGCTCGCGCGGCGGCCTGATCCTGACCTACCTGACGTTCTCCCTGCCCTTCGCCGTCTGGATGCTGGTCGGCTACTTCGACTCCATCCCGCGCGAGCTGGACGAGGCCGCGACGGTGGACGGCTGCGGACCGCTCGGCGCGCTGTGGCGCGTCGTCGTCCCGGCCGCCGTCCCCGGCATCGTCGCGGTGTCGGTGTACGCGTTCATGACCGCCTGGGGCGAGGTGCTGTTCGCCTCGGTCATGACCGACGACACCACCCGCACCCTCGCCGTCGGCCTCCAGGGCTACGCCTCGCAGACCGACGTCCACTGGAACCAGGTCATGGCCGCCTCGCTGGTGGTCAGCGTCCCGGTCGTCGCCGGATTCCTGCTGCTCCAGCGCTATCTGGTCGCCGGACTCACCGCCGGAGCGGTCAAATGACCCGCCACGAAAGGACCCCTGTGCCCGCTGTGCCCTCTCCCGTGTCCTCCGGGAACGATCTCGCCGCCCTGCCGCCCGGCTTCCTCTGGGGCGTGGCCACCTCCGCGTACCAGATCGAGGGCGCCGTGGCGGAGGACGGCCGCGCCCCCTCGATCTGGGACACCTTCTCCCGCGAGCCGGGCCGCGTCGACAACGGCGACACCGGCGACGTCGCCTGCGACCACTACCACCGCTGGCGCGAGGACATCGCCCTGATGCGGCGGCTCGGCGTCACCGGCTACCGCTTCTCGGTGGCCTGGCCGCGGGTGCGGCCCGCGGGGGACGGTGCGGTCAACCAGGCCGGGCTGGACTTCTACGACCGGCTCGTGGACGGCCTGCTCGACGCCGGCATCACCCCGTACGTCACCCTCTACCACTGGGACCTGCCGCAGGCCCTCCAGGACCGCGGCGGCTGGCCGGCGCGCGAGACCGCCGAGCACTACGCCGCGTACGCCTCGGTGGTGGCCGGTGCGCTCGGCGACCGCGTCAAGGACTGGGCGACCCTCAACGAGCCGCTGTGCTCCGCGTGGATCGGGCACCTCGAAGGGCGGATGGCGCCCGGCCTGACCGACCCGGCGGCCGCCGTGCGGGCCGCCTACCACCTGCACCTCGCGCACGGCCTCGGTGTCCAGGCCGTACGGGCCGCCGCCCCCGGCGCCCGGGTCGGCATCGTGAACAACCTGAGTCCCTGCGAGCCCGCCTCGGACAGCGAGGCCGACCGCGCCGCCGCGCTGCGCGCCGACAGCCACACCAACCGCTGGTGGCTCGATCCGATCCACGGCCGCGGCTACCCCCAGGACATGATCGACCTGTACGGCGTCGACCTGCCCGAACGTCCCGGCGACCTGGCCACCATCGCGGCGCCGCTGGACTGGCTGGGCCTGAACTACTACTTCCGCAACGTCGTCGCCGACGACCCGCGCGGGCCGCTCCCGTACGCCCGCCAGGTCCGGTTGCCGGACGTACGGCGTACCGCGATGGACTGGGAGGTGCACGCGGACGGGCTGGAGCAGTTGCTGGTCCGGCTGACCGACGAGTACGGCGCGCGCCGCATCCTGGTCACCGAGAACGGCTCCGGCTACGCGGACACGGTGGCCGCCGACGGCTCGGTGGAGGACCCGGAGCGGACCGCCTACCTGGAGGAGCATCTGGCGGCGTGCGCGCGTGCGGTGCGCCGCGGGGCGCCGCTGGCCGGGTATTTCGCCTGGTCGCTGCTGGACAACTTCGAGTGGGCGTACGGCTACGACAAGCGGTTCGGGCTGGTGCACGTCGACTACGCGACCCAGCGCCGTACGGTCAAGGCCAGCGGGCGACGGTACGCGGAGCTGATCGCGGAGCACCGGGCCTGGAGCGAGGGCGGTGGGGCGGGACGGACGACGGTGGGGGCCGGGGCACCGCCCCGGCCCCCACCACGCCGACCGGCTGATCGTTTCAGCAGCTACCGGCTGATCGTTTCCTCAGTCACTGACCGATCGTTTCAGCAGCTCCGGTCGACCAGGTCGAACGACTTGTAGTGGTCGGCGGTGTAGTAGTCCTCGTTCTTCTTCTCACCGGTCACGATGCGCCGGGCTCCGCGGTCCGGGGAGCCCGGCGTCTTCACGGTGTACTCGTGGTAGTAGCCGCTCTGCTGCTTGGGGAGGATGCCCTCCCGGTTGCTGAAGACCGTGCCGTCCTTCGGGTACGGGAAGGGGCCGCCCTTGGCGATCAGGCCCAGCGTGTCGTGGGCCTGCGAGGGAAGCTTCGAGTAGCAGATGTCGCCGACCGCGTTGATGTGCGCGGCCGGACGGACGGTGGCCGTGTGCGCCACGGGGGCGGCGGCCGTCGTGGCGGGTGTGGCTGCGATGGCGGGCCCGCCGACGAGGAGGGCCGCAGCGAGGGCGCCGACGGCGCCGAACCGGGTGATGCGTGGGGGGTTCGTCATGGGCCCAGCATGACGCGCGTAGACAGGTACCTGTCAATGGCAAGGGGCGGATGTTTCCCATGAGTTCACCGGAGATCACCCGGCCGAGTGAGCGGAATGCCAGCAAATGATCCACTTGCCTGTGAGGCAAAACTTTTGCCTGATAGGCGAAACCTGGCTATACCGGGTACATGAGCGACACCGCTGCCGAGCCCGCCACCGGCGAGCTGCCCGAGGACCTGCCCTCCGTCGCGCCCCGGCTGCGCGAGCTGCGGCGCCGTACCGGCCTCACGCTGGAGACCGCCGCCCGGCGGGTGGGCCTGTCGCCCGCGCACCTGTCGCGGCTGGAGACCAACCAACGACAGCCGTCGCTGCCGATGCTGCTCGCCCTGGCACGTATGTACGGAACAACGGTATCCGATCTGCTGGGCGAGGCGGCGCCGGAACGGGACCCGATCATCCGGGCCGCCCGCGCCGAGCCGTCCGAGGCGGGCGGCTGGACGTACTGGACCCTGGGCGGCGCCGGACGGGCCATGCAGGCCCTGCGGGTGCATGTGCCGCAGCGCGCGCAGGGCGACCTGGTGCGGGTGCACCCGGGCGAGGAGTGGCTCTACGTCCTCAAGGGGCGGCTGCGGCTCACGCTCGGCGAGACGGCCCACGTCCTCGACCCCGGTGACGCCGCCCACTTCGACTCGCTGACCCCGCACCGCATCGCCGCCGCCACCCGGGGCGGCACGGAGCTGCTGTTCGTCCACACGCTGCTGCAGAGCGGCGCGGCCGAGCTGTGCCTCGGCGACACCGCTCCGCGCCGCGGCCTGTGACCGAGGAAGGAACCTCTCCCATGTCCGACGACCCGACCCCTCAGGCCGCCCCCGAAACCGCCCCCGCGCCCGCGCGCAAGTATGTGGAGAACAAGCCGCCGCGCGGCGTCTACGTGCGCGTCTTCATCTACGTCGTGGCCACCCACGTCCTGCTGGCCTTCATGAGCATCATCTTCATCATCGCGAAGAACCGCTGAGGCGCCGCCGCACGGTGCCGCTGAGGCACCGCCGCCCCTGAACATCCATCCACCCGGCGCAAAAGTCCATTGTCCTCCGCCTGCCACGGGTGAACCCTGCTGTCGCTCGCAGCGCACGCACCACGGCAGATCCGCGCACCTCGTGGCACCGAGGAGGACTCGAAGGATGCACCGTACGCGCACCGTGGCCACCGCCGCCCTCGCCCTGGCCCTCGCCGCCGTCCCGCTGACCGGCCCGCCCGCCGGGGCCACTGGCCAGCAGGACGGCGGCGGACGGGACAGACCGCCGTCCGCCGGGCCCGCCATCACCCCGGCACCCCAGTCCGTCCGCGCCCTCGGCGGCCGGGTCACCATCACCCCGACCGTCACGGTCGTCGCCGGACCGAAGGCCGACGGACCGGCGCTGGAGGTCGTCGAGCGGTCACTGAAGCGGGCCGGCGCCGACCGGGTCGTACGGGCCGCGAAGGCGGGTCATGGCCTGACCGTGTACGTGGACGGCCCGGGCGCCGACCGCACCCTGGCGGACCTGGGCGCGCGCGGCACCGCCGGGCTGCCCGCCGAGGGGTACGCGCTCGCCGTCGGCGGCGGCCGGATCGCCCTGGCCGGCGCGGACGCCACCGGCACGTACTACGCCGCCCAGTCGCTGCGCCAGCTCCTCCCGCACCGCGACCGCCCCGGCGCCCGCATACGCGGCACCGCCGTACGCGACTGGCCGGCCACCCCGCTGCGCGGCGTCATCGAGGGTTTCTACGGCACCCCCTGGTCGCACGCCGCACGCCTGGACCAGCTCGACTTCTACGGCGCGCACAAGATGAACACGTACGTCTACTCGCCGAAGGACGACCCGTACCTGCGGGAGAAGTGGCGCTCCCCCTACCCGGCAGAGCAGCTCGCGCAGCTCAAGGAACTCGTCGACCGCGCGCGGGCCCGGCACGTCGAGTTCAGCTACGCGCTCTCCCCCGGCCTGTCCGTCTGCTACAGCTCGGACGCCGATCTCAAGGCGCTGACCGGCAAGTTCCAGGCGCTGTGGGACATCGGCGTACGGACCTTCGCGGTGCCGCTGGACGACATCAGCTACACGGACTGGAACTGCGCCGCCGACAAGGAGCGGTTCGGCACCGGTGGAGGCGCCGCCGGAGCCGCCCAGGCGCACCTCCTCAACCGGGTGAACCGCGAGTTCATCGCCGCCCACCGGGACGCGGGGGCGCGGCCGCTCCAGATGGTGCCGACCGAGTACTACGACGTGAAGGCGACGCCCTACAAAGCGGCTCTCAAGGCACAGCTCGACCCGGACGTCCTCGTGGAGTGGACCGGTGTCGGGGTCATCGCGCCGGTGATGACCGTCGCCCAGGCGGACGCGGCCCGGCAGGTCTTCGGACACCCGATCCTGACCTGGGACAACTACCCCGTCAACGACTACGTGACCAACCGGCTGCTGCTCGGGCCCTTCAGCGGGCGGGAGAAGGGGCTGCCCGGGCGGCTGGCGGGGATCACCGCCAACCCCATGATCCAGCCCGCCGCCTCCAAGATCGCCCTGTTCACGGTCGCCGACTACGCGTGGAACGACGGCGCCTACGACGCCCGTACCTCCTGGGCGGCGGCGCTCAAGGAACTCTCCGGCGGCTCCGCGCGCACCGAACGGGCCCTCCGCGCCTTCGCCGACGCCCACTACGGCTCCGCCCTCAACCCCCAGCAGGCCCCCGAACTGGCCGCCGCCGTACGCCGTTTCCGGGACGGCGGGAGCGCGAAGGCCCTGGACGCGACCCTGCGCGCGCTCCAACGCGCACCGGAAGTACTGCGCGACTCCCTCCCCGACCGCGGCTTCGTCGCCGACAGCGGGCCCTGGCTCGACGCGACCACCGCGTGGGGCGGCGCCGCCCGCACGGCGCTGCGCATGGTCCAGGCGTCGCGCGCGGGCGACGCCGCGACGGCCCAGCGGCTGCGCACCCGGCTCACGGCGCAGGTCACGGCCGCGAAGTCGTACGTCTATGTCGACATGAACGGCAAGCGCGTGCCCGTCCTCGTCGCCAACGGCGTGATCGACACCTTCGTCACGGACGCCATCGCCGAACACGACGGCGGCAAGCGCGTCGCAGGCCCCCGGCATGGCCGTACGCAGGACGGCGCGCCCCTCCGCTGACCGGCGGGCCTCCCCGGCGCGGGCGGTGTGGCGCCCTAGACTTCAGGTACGTACGCGCCCCGGCAGGTCCACCCACCAGCCCGCACGCGGGGAGGCACGATCATGACCGGTGAGAACGACACGGCCGCTCCGCGGCGGCCGGGAGCGCCCACCGCCGACGGCATCCTCGACGCCGCGGTCCGCGAACTGGCGCCCGGCGCGGCGGACAATCCGCTCGTGACGCGGATTGCCGCGGGCGAGGCGCCGCGCGAGGTGTTCACCGTACTCGCCCTGGAACAGCACCAGATCATCACCGCCGACCGGGGCAGCTTCCGCCACCTGGCGCGGCGCGCCGACGGCAACCCGCCGGTGGCGGCCTTCTTCGAGGCGCTGGCCGAGGGCGAGTCGATGGCGCTCGGCGCGCTGAGCGGGCTGGAGGAGACCTGCGGAGTCGACGCCGGCGCGCTGCGGGAGTACGAGCCGCGGGCCGGGTGCCAGGCGTACCCGTCGTACGTGGCGCGGCTGGCGCTGGAGGCGGAACCCGCCGACGTGGTGATCGCGCTGTCCGCCAACTTCGCGGCCTGGGGCGGGTACTGCGCCACCGTCGCGCACGCCCTGCGCACCCGCTACGCCTTTCCCGAAGCGGCGTGCGCCTTCTTCGACTTCTTCGCCGAACCCGCCGCGGAACTCACCGTCCTGGCCCACGACGCGGTACGGCACGGACTCGGCGCCTCTCGGGTCACACCCCGCCTCGCGCACCGGCACGGCCGGCTGCTCCAGGAGTACGAGCTGATGTTCTGGACGGCGCTCGCGGAATGACCGCCCACGCGCGGCACACCGACGTCACCGGAAAACAGGGAGCTTCAATTTTTTCCCCATATCCCTTAGCACCAGCCATTTTCCCTGTCACAATGACCGCTCATGTCCACCGGTCACCGGTCACCGGTCACCCACGACCGGTGACCGGCCATGGGTCATTGCTCATCGGTCAGGGGAGAATCGTGAAACACCGCACCGCCGTCGCCTGGTCCGCCGCGCTCATCGCCGCCGCGGGGCTCACCGCGTGCGGGGGCGGCGCAAAGAGCGAGAGCCGGCCGTCCGCCGCGCCGTCGGGTTCCGGCGCCCCGTCGGAGCAGGCACCGTCCAAGGCCATCGCCGACGCGGAGGCGCGGCTGGGCATCCCCCCGAAGCCCGACACCGCGACCCAGCAGCGCTACATCGCCGCCCTCGACGCGATATCCCGCGACATCGTGAACGGGAAACCGGAGCGCGCGGTGAGCCGCGGCAGAAGCACCTGCGGCGCGATCCACTCCTTCCCCAAGGACCACGCCAAGCAGGTGGACCAGACCCGGCAGCGTTTCTCCGGGGCGACCCAATTCACCCCGGAGCAGGCGGAGAAGATTCTGCAGGCCGTGCACACCCATCTGTGTCCGAAGAATTGACCGGCGCGGGCCTTTTCCACCGCACACGTTACGGGTGACGCGGCGCGGGGCCGTCATTCCTCGACGGCTCCGCCCACGGCCCGCAGATGCGCGCGGAAGGTCAGCGCGGGATCGCGCCGCCGCCCGGCAAGATAGGCGGCGAACTCCAACTGCCGGCGCAGCGGCTCGCCGCCCCGGATCCGGTCGGCCTGCCGGCGCTCGGTGTCGCGGACCGACTCCGCGATCGCCAGGAGGTCGCCGGCGCCCGCGGCGGGCAGGAAGAGCACACCGTCGTCGTCGCCGAACACCAGGTCGGCGCGGCCGACGGTCCACTCCCCCACCGTGGCGCTGTCCAGCGCGCCGTCCGGACGGGCGTCCAGGCGCCGCGGCCCGGTCGGTGTCGCCCCCAGGCTGAAGACCGGCAGGCCGATGTCCCGCAGGTCGGCCGTGTCACGGTGCAGGCCCCAGACGACCATGCCGTCCAGCCCGGCGGCCAGTGCCTCCAGCGCGATCAGGTCGCCGACACAACTCTCGTCGGTCCGGCCGCCGTTGTCGGCCACCAGCACATCGCCGGGCGCGGCACCGTCCAGCGCTTCGAGAAAGACGTCCACACTCCCCACGTGCCGGGCGGGCAGCACCCGGCCGGCCAGCCGGGCACCCGGTACCAGCGCCCGCAGCGGCGGGGGCGCACAGCGCACCGGCGTCCGGGCCCGCAGACACGCGTCCGCCAGGTGGGCCGTGGTCAGCCCCGCGAACCGCTCTCGCAATGCTCCGTGCTCCATACCGCACTCCTCCCCCGGCCGGGCCGACGCCCGGTGCCGGACGGACAACGTGCGCACACTTTCCTCCGCCGCGTCCAGGACGCGCCAGGGCCGGTGGCAGAGGCGGCAGGAGGGGCAGGCTCGGCGCATGAGGCGTACGCAAGCCGGGATGATCCACTGCGCGGGTGTCAGGGATGATCGGATCCATGACGCACACCCACCTCCCGACCACCGAGGCCGCGGTCACCGCGATACGTGAGATCGCGCGGGAACGCGGCCTGGCGATGTCGGTCTCCGACGACATCGGCGCGGACCGTACATCCCGTCGTACGTCGGCGGCCCCCTTCACCGTGTTCGACCCCGACGGCTCGCTGCCGCACGAGGCGTTCGTGGAGCTGTCGGGACCGCCGTCGGTCAGTGTCCGGCTCTTCCCCGAGGACGACGCGAAGATCACCGTGGACGGCGTGGACTTCCACGACCTGCCCCGTGACGTGGTCCCCGCGTTCCTCAGGTCCGTCTACGGCGGGCTCGCCTTCACCAAGTTCCGCCGGTTTCCGCCGAGTCAGTGGCTCGTCGTACCGCTGCCCGGCGACGAGACGTACAAGGAACTGATCACCGGCCCCGGCCTGACGCCCTGGCTGGCGCGCGGCATCCGCTAGGGCGTGTCTTGGGGATCATCCTGGGCCCGCAGCGCCGGGGTCTGCCTCGGGCCGTCGGTCCGGGTCGGTGGCGCACTCATCGCCGCCGTCAGGAACGTGATCGCCCACCCCCGGGCCGCCTCGCCCACCACCGGGGACCCGCAGCCAGGGGACGGCTGCTGGTGGGCCTCCAGGCGGTCGACGGCCGTCACGGCAAGGATTCCCCGCATCCGGAACCACAGCTCCTCCGGGGAGAGGCCGGGCAGCACGCGCGCGAAGGCCGCGAGGTAGCGCTCGCGGACCGAGTCCTCGTCCGGGCCGGTCCAGCCGCGTGCCTCCTCGGCCGGGTCGCTGAGGATCGTCATGATCAGCCGGGACGTCCGGGCGCCGCCCTCGTCACCGGCCGGCATCCCGTCGAACAGCGGCCCCGCGAAGGCCGCCACCAGCTCGCCGACCGGTGGCTCGGGGGTCCGGGCGAGCAGTGCGTCGAGCCCGGCGCGCTGGGCCGCGGTGACGGGCTCGACCACGCGGCGGGCGACCGCGGCCATCAGCTCCGCCTTCGAGCCGAAGTGGTAACCGACGGCGGCCAGGTTCGCCCCGGCGCGCTGGGTGATCGCGCGGACCGAGGTGCCGCGGTATCCGTGCTCGGCGAAGAGGTGCTCGGCCGCGTCGAGGAGCTGGGTGCGAGTGTCTGGTGGCGCCACACAGGAGACTATACATATGTTTGAATGAAACGAACGTATGAGTGGGCTCTGGAAGAAGGTCGGCGTGAAGCTGCTCGTGTACGGGGCCGGGGTGTGCGGCAGCCTCTTCGCCGCCCGCATGCACAGGGCCGGCCACGATGTCTCGCTCCTCGCCCGGGGCGAGCGCCTGACCGCGCTGCGGCGGTACGGAGTGCGGCTCGCCGAGGAAGACGGCCGGGCTGTCGAGCGGGTGCGGGTACCGGTGGTCGCGCACCCGGACAGCGGGTACGACCTGATCGCCGTCTTCGTCCGCACCCACCAGGTGGAGGCGGCGCTGGCATCACTCGCCGGTGTCCGAGGGGACGTACTGTTCCTGCTCAACTGGGCCGCCGGTCCGGAGACGCTGGGTGCGGTGCTCGGACACGAGCGGGTGCTGCTCGGATTCCCCGCGACGGGCGGCACGATGGACGGTGACGTGGTCCGCTACCGCAAGAGCAATCTCGTCACCCGCCGGGTCGCGATGCCGATCGGCGAGCCCGACGGCCGCACCACCCCGCGACTGGAGCGGATCGTGGCGACGTTCCGTACCGCCGGCATCAACGCCAAGGCCGAGCCGCGGATGGATGCCTGGCTCCGGACGCACGCCGCGTTCGAAGTCCCGCTCGGGCAGGCGGTACACGCGGCGGGCGGCCCGGCAGCGCTGGCCGACCACCCGGACGCGGTCCGCAGCATGCTCCACGTCATGCGGCAGAACCTCGCCGCGCTGGAGACGCCCCCGGTACCTCGCGCATTCGCCGCGCTGCGGACTCTGCCGCAAGGACTCCTCGTGGCCGCGCTCCGCCTCTTCCTGAAGAGCCCGACAGCCGCGCACAGCGGACTCAACGCCTCCTCGCCCGCCACGACGGCCGAACTCAAGCGACTGGCCGAACAGCTCGGCGCCCCTGCGTGAGCCCGGCCTTCACGCAAGAGAGCGGGCGAGTTCACGGAAGCGCCGCAGGAGCGGGTCGCCCGTGCGGCGGGTCGGCCACAGCAGGTGGAGGGCGACCTGCGGGGCGTTCCGCAGGGGCAGGTAGGTGACGCGGGCGTGGGTGTGGGTCCGGGCGGCCGAGGTCGTGGTGGAGCCGATGCCGCGGCCGGCGGCGATGAGGGCGAGCCATTCGTCGTAGCTGCCGCATGCGACCACCCGCGCGGGCCGGCTCTCCGGTGGCCAGTCGTCCGGGCTCGTCGCGCCGCTGACGGTGTTGACGACCAAGGGGTGCGCGGACAGCTCCGGCCAGTCCAGCTCGTCGGCGGCCGCGAGCGGTGATCCGGCGGTCACCGCGGCCAGCCGGTCCTCCTTGAACAGCGGCGTGCCGGTGACGCCGGAGGCGCGGACGTCGCCGCGTACCAGTGCGGCGTCGACATCGCCCGAGTGCAGGGCGGCCACGATGTCGTCGCGCCGCAGGAGGGTCGCCCTCGCGCCCGTGGCGGATTCGAACTCGGCCAGCAGGTCGCTGGTCCACGGGTCGGGCAGGGCCCACTGGAAGCCGATCCGCAGCCCCGCGTGCCCGCCCGCGGCGGCCAGGGCCGCGTCGAGGTCGCGCAGTACACCGCGCAGCCGCCCGTACAACTCACTGCCCGTTTCGGTGAGTTCGACGCCGTGCGGGGTGCGGTCCAGCAACCGCGTCCCGACCGTCTCCTCCAACTGCTGAACCGTACGGGAGAGCGCCGGCTGCGTGATCAGCAGCTCGTGACTCGCGGCCGTGAACGTACGCCGTTCCGCGACCGTGACGAACGCGCGCAGATGCCGAAGCTCTACCTCCATACCCCGCAGCCTAGGGGCCCCTCAGCCGCTATGCCCAGCACGCATAGCCGGGCAGCAAACGGCATTTCCCTCGCACATGGCGGCTTCCTACCGTGGCAATCGGAAATCGGAGGACGGCCGACCGGACGACCGACCAAGAGAGGACGGGATACGGCATGACGCCATTCAACGGCTGGATCGTGCGGGACACCGCGGACGGGCCGCGCGCGACGTTCGAGCAGCTCGGCACCGAGATGCTGGACGATCTCGACACGAGCGTGCGGGTGCACTACTCCAGCATCAACTACAAGGACGCGCTGGCCCTGCAAGGCCGGCCGGGTGTGGTCCGCCGCCATCCGCTCGTGGCCGGTATCGACGTCACCGGGGAAGTGCTCGCCTCCCGGCACCCCCGTTGGCGGGAAGGCGACCTGGTCACCCTGGACGGCGCCGGGCTCGGTGAGGAGCTGCACGGCGGGCTGGCCGGTCTTGCCGTGGTCAACGGTGACGACCTCGTCCGCGTACCCGATCCGTTCAGTCCGCGGCAGGCAGCGGCGATCGGCACGGCCGGGTTCACCGCGGCCCTGAGCCTCCTCGCGCTCGAACGGCACGGTGCGGCCCCCGAGAACGGGCCGGTGCTGGTGACCGGTTCCGGTGGCGGCGTCGGCTCGATCGCCGTGGCGTTGCTCGCCGCAGCCGGTTACGAGGTCATCGCCGCCACCGGGCGGCCCGACGCGCTCGGCGGACACCTCACGGCACTGGGGGCCGCCCGCATCGTCGACCGGGCGGAACTCACCTCTTCCAAGCGCCCCCTGGGCAAGCAGCGCTGGGCAGGCGTGATCGACGCGGCCGGAGGAAGCGTCCTCGCCGGTGCGCTGGCCGGCCTGCAGCACTCCGGCGTCGCCACCACTTGCGGGCTCGCCGCGGGCACCGAGTACCCCGGCAATGTCCTGCCGTTCATCCTGCGCGGCA
This sequence comes from Streptomyces chrestomyceticus JCM 4735, assembly GCF_003865135.1. Lineage (NCBI taxonomy): Bacteria > Bacillati > Actinomycetota > Actinomycetes > Kitasatosporales > Streptomycetaceae > Streptomyces > Streptomyces chrestomyceticus. The sequence continues at coordinate 1,934,892 of NZ_BHZC01000001.1, forward strand.
TCTCCCTCGTCGGCATCGACTCGGTCCGCACCCCCGTCAGCCGTCGCGAAGCGGCCTGGCGGTGCCTTGCGCGCCACCTGCGTCCCGCGCTCCTCGACACCCTCACCCGTACCGTCCCGCTCAGCCATGCCCAGGAAGCGGCAGCCGAACTCCTCGCCGGTAGCGGCACCGGCCGGATCGTGGTCGACGCGGCCCAGCGGGACTGAGCACGAGGACAGAGGAGAAAAGAAATGGGCACCACCGCACCTGGGACAGCAGGCGCGTACGACGAACTCATGGCACTGCGCGCCGGTCCCCGGCCGGCCCCGGGCGAGGTCACGGTCACCGGGTCGGATCCGCTCTTCGCCTCACCGTTCCGGATCGGCGGGACGCTCGCCGACGCGCTGGCGGCCCGCGCGGTCGCGGCCAACGATCTGTGGGAGCTGCGCACCGGCCGCCGCCAGAAGATCGCGGTCGACGTACGCGCCGCGGCCGCGACCGCCCTCGGCGGCGAGGACATGACGCTCGTCCGCGGCGCCGACGGCGCGTACCGGCCCGCGCCGCGGTCACCCGACGTCGAGCACATGGTCGCGCTCACGCAGCCCTGGCCGACCGCCGACGACCGCTGGTTCCTGCCGCACTTCAACCTTCCGCACCTCGGACGACGGGTGCTGGAGGTGCTGCGCTGCGCCTCCACACCCACGTCGGTCCGGGCCGCGGTCCGCAGGTGGAAGGCGGACGACCTGGAAGAGGCCGTCGCTGCCGCCGAGGCGTGCGGCGGAGTCGTGCGCACGCCGGAGGAATGGCTGGCCCACCCGCACGGCGCCCACCTCGCCCCGCGCCCGGTCGTGGAGATCACCAGGATCGGCGACAGCGCCCCCGAGCCCCTGCCCGGCGGCGCCCGTGCCGCCGAGCCGCTGTCCGGAATCCGGGTGCTCGACCTCACCCGGATCCTCGCCGGTCCCACAGCCGCCCTCAGCCTGGCCGAGCACGGGGCGGACGTACTGATGGTGACGGCTCCGCAGTTGCCCCAGGTGCCGCCCTTCGTCCGCGACACCAGCCACGGAAAGCGCAGCACCTACCTGGATTACACCAAGGCGGAACAGGCGGCCCGACTGCGCGCACTGGCCGCCGACGCGGACGTCTTCGTGGAGGGGTTTCGCCCCCACCGCATGGAGGCGCACGGCTTCGGCCCCGAAGACCTCGCGCGGCTCCGCCCGGGAATGGTGTACGTGAGCGTCAACTGCTTCGGTTCGGGCGGCCCCTTCGGGACGCGTGCGGGCTGGGACCAGGTCGCGCAGGCTGTCACCGGGGCCTGCGCCATCCAGGGAAACGCGGCGAACGGCGGCCGGCCCCAACTGACGCCGGTGTTCCTCTGCGACTTCCTCACCGGATACCTGGGCGGCTACGGCGCCCTGCTCGCCCTCGCCCGGCGCGCACGCGAGGGCGGCTCATACCACGTACAGGTCTCGCTCTGCCAGTCCTCGACACTTCTGCAACGCCAGGGCCCGGTCGAGGACTTCGCCGAGGCCCCGGGCCGTCTGACCGCCGACGAGTTCGAGCGCTACGCCGTCACCGACGAGGGCACCGTCTACGGCGACCTCAAGAGCCTCGGCCCCGTCATCCGGATGAGCGAAACAGCGCCACGCTGGTCGAAGACCACTCCCCGGCTGGGCAGTTCGCGGCCGGAGTGGCTGCCACGCTGACGGGGACTGGGCGCCCAGGGGCTGGACGCCAGAGGAGCGGGACGCCGGTCAGCCGTACGCCGGTCAGCCGTACATCGCCACGCGGTAGAGATGCGCGAGCGCGCCGTCGATGGGATGGGGCTGCGGCTTGCCGGCGGAGTCCAGCCTGTTCCACCGCTGCATGTTCACCGCGACCGCCATCTGCCGTTTGCCGTCGGCGCGGGTCATGGCCAGCGCTCCACCGCCCCAGACCGTGCCGCCGTGGCCCCAGAAGGTGCCTTGGCCGGGCCCTTCCATCGGGTGCAGGCCGAGGCCGTAGTCGATCGTCCGTCCCTCTTGGGAGACGACCGGGACCGTGCGTTGCATGTGCGCCAGCGACGACGGGCTGACGATCTCCCCGGCCAGCAGCCTGCCGAGGAAGCAGTTGAGATCCGCGACGGTCGATATCAGCGAGGCCGCCGGCCCCACCCATGACATGTCGTAGACGCTGAAGTCGCGCGGCGGGTCGATCATGCCGAACCACGCCTCGTAGAGCCGCGAGTGCGGCCCGTCGACGTGCGGTCCGGCGGGAAACCCGGTGTCTCGGAGTCCGGCGCACTCGATGACGTTCCGGGTGATGTACTGCTCGGCCGTAGTACCGGTGACCTGTTCCAGGAGTTGGACGAGGAGCAGGTAGTTGGTGTTGGAGTACACCCCCGGCGGGCCGCCCGGGACGCCGACGGGAGGTGCGGCGACCCCCATCGCGATCAGCTCGACGGGGTCGAACCGGGTGAACCGGTGATCCTCCAGGCTCTCGGGTCGGGTGTTCGCGAGGTCGGGGAACGCCTTGAAGGAGGGGTAGGCGTACGGGAGGTACTCGGCAAGGCCGCTGGTGTGGTTCAGCAGCATCCGTACGGTGATCGCGTCACCGCGTTCTCCGGGGACCAGCTCCGGAAGGTACCGGCCGACCGGCGCGTCGAGTTCGATCAGGCCGCAGTCGACCTGCTGCAGGACCGCGGCGGCGGTGAAGGGCTTGGTGATGCTGCCGACGCGGTGCCGCATGCCGGCGGTGACGGGGCGGCCGGTGGCGACGTCGGCGACCCCGGCGGCGCCGCGCCAGACCTGGTCGCCGTCCCGTACCTCGGCGAACAGGCCCGGCATCCCGGCGCGGTGGACGTCTTCGAGGGCGGTGTTCAGCGCCGCGGAATCCAGAGAGTTCTTCACGTCATGCGTCCTTTCGGAGCCCTCGGGGCGCGCTCCACCTGGGTAGCCCGCCCCGGGCAACAGGGCACGAGTGGCATGCCGGCTCGCCCGGCATCCTCATGTCCTCATTATGCACGCGGTGCGTGCAACACCAAGTGCACAGGTAGGCTGAGATCCGGCGAGAGGAGCGACATGGCAGGCCGACGACGCTGGTCGACCGAAGAGATCCTGGATGCGGCGGCGGAGCTGCTGCGCACGAGCGACGCCGAGTCGTTCAGCGTGCGCAAACTGGCCGCGGCTCTCGGAACCGACTCCTCCAGCCTCTACCGGCACTTCCGCAGCAAGACCGAACTGCTGCGCGCGGTCGCCGACCGGATCCTCCTGGCCGCCATGGACGGCCACCGCCCCGAGGGCGACTGGAAGCAGCGCGTCATGTCCCTGGCCCTGCGCATGCGAGCGGCCTTCGGGCAGCAGCCCCAGCTCGCCGCGGTCTGGGGACGCCACGCATCGAGCGGCACCGGCTCGCGGCTCGTCATGGAAGAGCTGCTGCAGGCCCTGCGCGCATCAGGGCTGCCCGACGAGGAGATCCCGGCGCGCTACCACCGGCTGGCGGTCCTCCTCGCCGCGCTGATCGCCTCCGAGGCCAGGGTCAGCACCATGGCCCCCGAGGAGTACGAACAGGGTCTGGAGCTCTTCCGCGTCGCGGTACTCGGCGCGGACCCCGAACACTTCCCCGCCCTGTCCCACTTCGCCCGCGACATCCGCCCCCTCGGGGCAGACCGCCACGCCGCGTTCGAAGAACTCCTCGCCGCCCAGCTCGACCACATCGAGTCCGCGATCCGCCCGGGCTAGCCGGCCGGCTCGGGGAGCGCGGGCTCCTCCTTGGCCGCAGCCTCACGCGGCGTATCCGGGACCGGAGTTCCAGGCGACCGGGGTTCCAGGCGAAGGACGGGCCCCCTCCGGTGACCCCTCGGTGAACTGTCGGCGACGTCGACGGGAACACGGTGCTCGGCGTGACCAGTTCCCGCGGCAGCACGGGGCTCTCCACCTGCAAGCGCTGGAGCGGCTACTTCCAGGGCTGGATGTGCTGGACCCGGCACGACGGCCTCGGCAAGACCGGCTACGTGGGTAGCTGGGACACCAACCTCACCCACTCCCACCTCAACAAGTGCACCTGACACACCAGCACGGCGGGTGAGACGGCCCGTCTTCACGCCTCGGTGCCCGGGGTGACGCCCTCCTCGGCCTCCTCCTTGACGGGCGGCTCCGCCTCGCCGTCGACGGCGGAGGCCAGGATCAGCGCGGCGGCGGCGACGCTGAACAGTTCCACGGCCCCGGGCACGCCGAGCAGGAGCAGCACCATCCCGCTGATGAAGGCGGTCACGCCGACCACGGCGAGGACCGGCCTGCCGACCGTGCGCGTCGTCCGGGCGGCCTCGGTGACCAGGGCGCGGAGCCGCTCGCTCCGGTGGAGGCGACGGAGCCGGCGGCGTTCGGCACGAGCGCGGCGTACGGCGGCGCGCTGCTCCTGGAGGACGCCCTCGGCTTCGGCGAGCAGTCGCCCGGTGGGGATGTCGGAGTGCGGCGGAGCGGGACGCGGCTGCACGGCCGTCGCGGTGGTGGTCGACTGCTCGGACTGGGCGGTCATCGGCTTCTCCGGGGTCGAGGTATTCCCTTGCACCCCTGTACGAGTGAGGCCGGGCCTCCAGGTGTCCCCCTGGAGGCCCGGCCGATGCGGGTGGCGAACACCTAACGCGTGTTCGTCACCGGTGTGCACAGTGGTTCACTCACGCCTCCACAGCGGTGGTCGCGGTCGTCCGGGCAAGGTCGAGGCCGGCGTCCCGCTTGAGGATCCTCGATCCTGCGGAACGGGTCGCGACCGGCGCGGGCAGCACGTTCTTCGGAGTCAGAGCCCGTCGGACGGCCTGGAGCAGCCAGGTCCACACGGCCGCGAAGAACGCGACAACGAGATCGATCAAGGACATAGGGTTCCTCTCCTCTGCTCTGGGCTCCCGGCGTGTTCCGTGGCCCCACCCGCGGCCCTGCGGAACGGCCCCGGACGGGCCGGCCCGCAGGGCGCGAGAAGGGACAGGGCGTCACTGCTGCACGTCGGGGGCCTTCACCTGCTCACGGGCGGCCTTCTCGTACTCCCACCGGAGGCGGGTGACGGTCCGCGGGTCGTGGAGTTTCTTACGGGCGCGGAGCAGCGCCTTGCGGGCCGCGCCGTGCTTGATGCCCATCGCCTCGGCCGCCTCGCGGGCGTTCGCGCCCTGGACCGCGACCCGGATGAGCACCTCGTGCTCCATCGGCGTGAGGACGTCCGCGAGGATTTCCGCGATCTCGCTGTGGCGGATGAACACCTCGTCGAACTGCACGCCCTGCCCCTTGGCCGCCACTTCGGAGAAGAGGTCCTCGCGGGAAGTCACGGCCTTCCGCACCGCGGCCCGGGCCGCGTGGCGCATCGTGACGTACAGGTAGCCCGCGACGTCCTCGATGACGTGGCCCGCCTCGATCCGGCGTACGACCTGGATGACCGCCTCGGCGCGTACGACCTCCCGGTCCACGAGGCTGTGGCCGTCGGTGACGTGGTACACCAAGGCGCGGTACGCCGCCGAGCGTGACAGCTTGTCGACTTCCTCGGCGAGGGTCAGCGGGGAGCGCTGCCCCGGGATCCGGGCCCGCAGGCCGTGCTTCTGGGGGCTGCCGGTACCCCTGCCCGCTTGCGTCATCTCTTGTTCCTCCTACACGGCACTGCCCTGGCTGGATTGGACTCAGGGACGCGTACGCACTTCAGAGGCCGGGCGGAGCGCCCGATGGGTACCTGCGCGGGAAGAATCACGGGGCGCTTCGCTCACCCGGCCCCTGTCATGTGCGGTCGCGGGCGCGTACTGGGGCGCAGGGGGCGGCGAGGCGTTTGACTTCGTGCAGGGTGGGGGCGGTGTCGATGCTGAGGATGCCTGGGAGGGGGCCGAGGTGCTGGTCGATGTAGGTGTACAGGTCGGCGGGGGTGCGGAAGATGCCGTTGGCGACCAGGTTGGCGGGGCCGGTGACGGCGGCGGCGAAGGCGATGGCGGGGTGGGCGGCCAGGGCCGCGCCGACGCTGCGCAGGTGGGCGGGGGCCACCGTCAGCCAGAGCTGGGCACTCATGTGGTGGCCGAGCAACTGGGGTGCGAAGTCGACGAAGAGGTCAAGTGCGCCGCAGTGGCGCAGGCGGTCGAGGTGGCGCTGGATGCTGGAGGGTGAGCGGGCGGCGGCCTTGCTCAGCGCGGGCAGGGTGGCGCGGCCGTCGCGGGCGAGTTCGGTGAGCAGGGTGCGGTCGGTGGCGTCGAGGTGGAGGGGGGCGGCGAAGCCGGGGGAAGCAGCCGCGGGTGTGAGGTGGCGGGTGGCGTGCCAAGTGGTGGTGGCGCCCTTGAAGATGTGCAGCATGCAGTGGGCGGTGACGGACACGAGGTTAGGGGTCCGCGGGACTGCGGTCAGCAGCAGGGCGTTGTGCACGTCCGCGGTGGGGGCGTCGAGGGCGCAGTAGAGGTCGGTGCCGCTGGTGGTGAGGGTGACCCAACTGGTGTCGGTGCGGCGGGCGAGGCTGTCGGCGAGGGGGTGGGCCGTGTTGGGGGTGCAGCGCAGACGCAGCAGCCAGCGGGTGTGTCCCAGCCGTTGCGGGTTGGGGCGGCCGGTGATGCGCAGGCCGAGGCGGCGCAGGCGGTGGTAGCGGCGGGCGGCGGTGTGCTCGGAGACGTCCAGGGTGCGGGCGAGGCGGCTGTAGGGGGCGCGTCCGTCGAGCTGGAGGGCGTGCAGCAGGCGCTGGTCGAGGTCGTCCGGGCTGCCGGAATCCACCGCGGTCCCCCGTTCCGTTGCCGGTTCCTGCCGTATCCGAGCGTACGGCTTCGGGCTGTGGAGCCGGCGGCGGAAAGGTGACTGGCAGCGGCCGGAGCGGCCGGCCTTGGACTCCGCACTCCGGTGCGGAGAAGGGAGCAACTCGCCATGCACTGTGCGGCCATTGACGTCATCGATCTCTCCGGGTGGTCCGGCGCGGACCGCGACGCCCGGGAGCGGCTCGCGTCCGCCGTCGACCGTTCCCTGCAAGCCACCGGATTCCTTCTCGTGCGCGGTCACGGCCTCGACCCGCAACTGCCCGAGCGGCTGCGGGCGGCGGCCCGGACGTTCTTCGCGCTGCCCGACGGGACCAAGGCCCGCTACGCCCAACAGGACGGCCGGAGCGGGTGGTTCGGCCGCGACCAGGTGACCACGGCGGCGTCCGAGGGCACCGTGACCCCGCCCGACCTCAAGGAGTCCTGGGCAGCCGCCTTCGAGACCCGCGGCCGGCTACTGCCCGACCGCTGGCCGGTCCACGTGCCGCTGCTGCGCCCGTACGTGACGGAGTTCGCCGACCGTATGCGCGCACTGTCCGACACCCTGCTGCAGATCATGGCCACCGCGCTGGGCCGGCCCGAGGACTTCTTCACCCGCCACACCACCCACCCGAACGGCAACGTCCTGATCAACTGGTACCCGCCCCGGCACACCACCGGGCCCGCCCGTCCCGGACAGTTCCGCATCGGAGCGCACACCGACTTCGGGCTCCTGACCCTGCTGGACCGGCAGAACGGCCGAGGCGGGCTACAGGTCCACGACGCCGCGGCCGGCTGGCAGGACGCCCCGTGGCAGCCGGACACCCTGACGCTCAACATCGGCGACCTGATGCAGCGCTGGAGCGGCGACCGCTGGCACTCCGGCCGCCACCGCGTCCTGCCACCACCCCCGAGGCCCCGGCCGAGGAACTGACCTCCCTGGCGTACTTCCACGCCTGCGCCCCCGACACCCCGATCACCCCGCTGCCCGTGCCCATCGGACGCCGCCAGTACGGAACGGTGCGTTCCGGTGACTGGATGCGCGACAAACTGCGGGCCATCAGCCCCTGATGGATGCGGTACGCGGGGACGCGTCCCCCGGCGAAGAGCCTTTGACGGCCCTCAGGGCCGTTCCAGCAGCTCACCCGTGGGCTCGGACAGCGTGCCGCCGTCGTTGATCCGCCGGCCGCGCAGCCATGTGGACCGTACGACGCCGTGCAGGGTGCGCCCGGCGTAGGCGGTGATCTTGTTGCGGTGCTGGAGGCCGGCCGGGTCGACGGTGAAAGCGGCGTCCGGGTCGAGTACCGCGAAGTCCGCGTCGCGGCCGGGCTCGATGGCGCCCTTGCGGTGCAGGCCGACCAGTGCGGCCGGGGCGGTGGCCATCCAGCGGGCGACGTCGTCGAGGGTGTGGCCGCGCTCGCGGGCGGCGGTCCAGATGGCGGGGAGGCCGAGCTGGAGGGAGGAGATGCCGCCCCAGGCGTCGCCGAAGTCGGGGGTCTTCAGGCCGGCGGTGGAGGGAGAGTGGTCGGAGACGACGCAGTCGATCGTGCCGTCGGCGAGGCCCTGCCAGAGGGCGTCCTGGTTGGCGGCCTCGCGGATCGGCGGGCAGCACTTGAACTCGGTGGCGCCGTCCGGGATCTCCTCGGCGGTCAGGGTGAGGAAGTGCGGGCAGGTCTCGACGGTGATCCGGACGCCCTCGGCGCGGGCGTCGGCGATCAGCGGCAGGGCGTCCGAGGAGGACAGGTGCAGGATGTGCACCCGCGCGCGGAGCCGCCGGGCGAGCGCGATCAGTCCGGCGATCGCGTCGTTCTCGGAGACCCGGGGGCGGGAGGCGAGGAAGTCGGCGTACCTGGGGCCGTGCGGCTGCGGCGCGGCCTCCAGGTGGACCGGGTCCTCGGCGTGCACGATGAGCAGGCCGCCGAAACCGGCGATCTCGCCGAGCGCGGCGGCAAGCTGTTCCTGGTCCAGTTGCGGGAACTCGTCCACGCCGGACGGGGACAGGAAGCACTTGAAGCCGAAGACGCCGGCGTCGTGCAGCGGCCGCAGGTCCTTGACGTTGCCGGGTACGGCGCCGCCCCAGAAGCCGACGTCGATGTGCGCCTTGGAGCGCGCGACCTCGCGCTTGGTGTGCAGGTTCGCCTCGGTGGTGGTGGGCGGCAGGCTGTTGAGGGGCATGTCGACGAGGGTGGTGATGCCGCCGGCCGCGGCCGCGCGGGTGGCGGTCCAGAAGCCTTCCCACTCGGTGCGGCCGGGGTCGTTCACGTGGACGTGGGTGTCGACGAGGCCGGGCAGCAGCACGTCGTCGCCGAAGTCCTCGACCCGCGCCCCGGCCGGTGCGGGGGCGTCGTGCGGGAGCAGCTCCGCGATCTTCCCGTCCCGGACGGTGACGGTCGCCGCGCGGGTCCCCTGCGGGGTGACGACGCGTGTGGAGCGCAGCACCAGATCGATCTCGGACACCCGGTCCCCTCCTCGTGCGGTCCCCGTGGGCTTCCGCACCACGGAATTCAACTTTCTGTTGAAGGAGTCTTCCTCCGGCGCCTTGCCCCGTCAAGACCCTCCCGGAGGTGGGCCGGTGGCACAGATTGCGCCGGACGGGAGGAGCGGCGGGGACGGGTTCCTGGCGCGATCATGCGCCGGGGCGGGCACTTGGAGGATTCCATGGAATGGATACGGAATTTCGGGCAGCGGAATGTTCTTTCAGTCACTGGTCCGGGCCGGGGCGGGCGGGTAGCACCCGGGCGCGGCCCGAGTGCAGGCCGGGCGCGGGCCGGGGACGGGCCCTGACCGGCGGGAACGAGTGTGCGACAGACCGTGTGTCCGCCGGAGGGGACCGGTAGGCTGCTCCGGGTCGGTCGCGGCACCCGTACACCCAGCCCTGCGCCGAGTCCGCCACCACCTGCCCCGAAAGGAACGCGTCGTGCCGCCGTCCAGCGCCAGCACTTCCGCCGCCAAACCCGCAGCCGCCGGCGGTGGCGTCCAGTCCCTTGAGCGCGCCTTCGACCTGCTGGAGCGGATGGCCGACGCCGGTGGCGAGGTCGGTCTGAGCGAGCTGTCGACGAGCAGCGGACTGCCGTTGCCCACCATCCACCGGCTCATGCGCACCCTCGTGGCCTGCGGGTACGTCCGCCAGCAGCCGAACCGCCGGTACGCGCTCGGCCCCCGGCTGATCCGCCTCGGCGAGAGCGCCTCGCGCCTCCTCGGCACCTGGGCCCGGCCCTACCTGGCGCGCGCGGTCGAGGAGACCGGCGAGACCGCGAACATGGCGCTGCTGGACGGCGACGAGATCGTGTACGTGGCGCAGGTGCCGTCCCGGCACGCGGTGCGGATGTTCACCGAGGTCGGCCGGCGGGTGCTGCCGCACTCCACGGGCGTGGGCAAGGCGCTGCTGGCGGGCCACCCGCCGGAGGAGGTGCGCGCGCTGCTCGGCCGTACGGGCATGCCGGCCGCGACCGAGAAGACCATCACCGACCCGGACCGCTTCCTGGACGCCCTCGAAGAGGTCCGCCGGCTCGGGTACGCGATGGACGACAACGAGCAGGAGATCGGCGTCCGCTGCATCGCGGTGCCGGTGCCGGACTCCCCCACCGCGGCGGCCATCTCCATCTCCGGCCCGACCGGCCGGGTGACCGAGGCATCGATCGACAAGATCGTGCCGGTGCTCCAGGAGATCGCGGCCGAACTCTCCGTGGCGCTGGCCAACCAGAACCCGGCGTGACGCCGCGGCCCCGGCCGGGGCGCGGTGCGGGCCGTACGCCCCCGCGCTCCGGCCGGGGTTCAGAATTGGCGCGGCGCCTCCCCGTACATACCGATCAGGTCGCGTACGTCCGCGAGGGCGGGTGCCAGCGCGGACACCGAGCCGACCGCTCCCGCGATCAGCAGCAGGGAACGGCGCAGCCGGGGCACCTCGGGGTCACCGGCGCTCACCAGGGCGTGCAGCGCGGCCAGTTCGTCGTCGGCGGCCGTACGGTCGGGCAACTCCGCCGGGTGGAGGGCCAGTTCACGGCGCAACCGGGCCACCGCCCCGCACAGGGCGACGGCCCGTGGGTCGTCCCCGGCTCCTGCGACTCGCCTGTGCTTCTGCCTCTGCTCCACAACGACGGTACCCTCCACGGCCGTTGGCCCCGCTCCACGACGCGGGCCAGTTAACGCCACCCTGCGCGGTCCGCGCCATACGGAGAGCGAAATCAGGATCACCGAATTCCGGTGCGCACCGGCGGCCGCCGTGCGGTACCGTTCTCGGCCCGCCCCGCTCCCCGCCGCCACGACCGGCCCCGCTCCCGCGCCACGCCGACCTCGCTCCCGCCGTCCCGGCCCGCCCCGTACCGCCCCTCAGGCCCCGGCCATGAGGTAAGCAGGCCCCATGGCACACATCTCATCCCCCGCCCCGGACGCCCCACCCGTACGCCGCCCGGTCGCCGGGCTGCTGCTCGCCGCGGGCGGCGGGCGACGGCTGGGCGGCCGGCCCAAGGCCCTGCTGGATTTCCGCGGGCGGCCCCTGGTCGAGAACGCGGCCCGGGTCCTGCGGGAGGGCGGCTGCGGCCCGGTGCACATCGTCCTGGGCGCGGCGGCCGGAGCGGTACGGGAGCGGGCCGACCTCGCGGCGTACGAGACGGCCGAGAACCCGGACTGGGCCCAGGGCATGGGGTCCTCACTGCGCGTGGGGCTCGCCGCCCTGGCGGGCTCCGGGGTGGGCGCCGCGCTGGTCTCGCTGGTGGACCAGCCGGGCATCGGCGCGGCGGCGGTGGCGCGGGTGATCGCCGCGTACGAGGGCGGGGCCGGGCTGGTGGCGGCCGCGTACGGCGGGAAGCGCGGGCATCCGGTGCTGTTCGCGGCGGACCGGTGGGCGGCGGTCGCGGCCGGCGCCTCGGGTGACCGAGGGGCCCGTGCGTACCTGGAGGAGCATGCGGCCACCCTCACCCTGGTCGAGTGCGCGGACGTGGCCGAGCCGTACGACATCGACACGCCGCGGGACCTGTTCCGCCTGGCGTCACCGGGCGCGCCCCGGGCAGGCGAGGGACAGTGACCGCGGTGGCACTCCGAGCCATCCGGTCCCCGCTTCTGTCGACGGAGAGAATCTCGACGTCAACAAACCATTGAAGTTCCGCGATAAGGAAACTACTCTCCACTGGTCAGAAGCGCCCTGCACCCGAACGGCGCCCGCCACCGTCGGCCGCGGCCCGCGGCACCCCGTGCCGCGCACCCGCCCCGGCGGCCGCCCGGGCACCGCCGCCGAATGGAGTGACAGCTCATGTCCGCACCAGCGCCGTCCCCGCTGGCCGTCGTCGATGTCGGCCCCGGCAAGGCCCCCGCCCGCCAGGACGAGATCCTCACGGAGGCCGCACTGGCCTTCGTCGCCGAACTCCACCGCCGGTTCACCCCGCGCCGCGACGAACTGCTCGCCCGCCGCGACGCGCGCCGCGCCGAGATCGCCCGCACCAGCAGCCTCGACTTCCTGCCGGAGACCGCCCGCATCCGCGAGGACGAGAGCTGGCGCGTCGCCCCGGCGCCCGCCGCGCTGAACGACCGCCGGGTGGAGATCACCGGCCCCACCGACCGCAAGATGACCATCAACGCGCTCAACTCCGGCGCGAAGGTCTGGCTCGCCGACTTCGAGGACGCCTCCGCCCCCACCTGGGCGAACGTCATCGGCGGCCAGGTGAACCTGATCGACGCCTACGAGCGCCGGATCGACTTCACCGACCCGGGGAGCGGCAAGTCCTACGCCCTGAAGCCCGCCGAGGAGCTGGCGACCGTCGTCGTCCGCCCGCGCGGCTGGCACCTCGACGAGCGCCACCTCCAGCTCGACGGCACCCCGGTCCCCGGCGCCCTGGTCGACTTCGGCCTGTACTTCTTCCACAACGCCCAGCGCCTGCTGGACCTCGGCAAGGGCCCGTACTTCTACCTGCCGAAGACCGAGTCGCACCTGGAGGCCCGCCTCTGGAACGACATCTTCGTCTTCGCGCAGGACTACGTCGGCATCGCGCAGGGCACCGTCCGCGCCACGGTCCTCATCGAGACCATCACCGCCGCGTACGAGATGGAGGAGATCCTCTACGAGCTGCGCGACCACGCCTCGGGCCTGAACGCCGGCCGCTGGGACTACCTGTTCTCCATCGTGAAGAACTTCCGCGACGGCGGCGAGAAGTTCGTGCTGCCGGACCGCAACGCGGTCACCATGACCGCGCCGTTCATGCGCGCGTACACCGAACTCCTCGTCCGCACCTGCCACAAGCGCGGCGCGCACGCGATCGGCGGCATGGCCGCGTTCATCCCCAACCGCCGTGACCCCGAGGCCAACGAGACCGCGCTGGCCAAGGTCCGCGCCGACAAGGACCGGGAGGCCGGCGACGGCTTCGACGGCTCCTGGGTCGCCCACCCCGACCTGGTGCCGGTCGCCCGCGCCTCCTTCGACGCGGTGCTCGGCGACCGGCCGCACCAGAAGGACCGGCTGCGCGAGGACGTCAGGGTCTCGGCCGCCGACCTCATCGCCGTCGACTCCCTGGACGCCAAACCCACCTACCAGGGCCTGGTGGACGCGGTCCGGGTCGGCACCCGCTACATCGAGGCATGGCTGCGCGGTCTCGGCGCGGTCGCCATCTTCGGCCTGATGGAGGACGCGGCCACCGCCGAGATCTCCCGGTCGCAGATCTGGCAGTGGGTGGACGCGGGCGTCGTGTTCGAGAACGGCGAGAAGGCCACCGCGGGCCTGGTCCGCAAGATCGCCGACGAGGAACTGGCCGCCATCCGCGCGGAGATCGGCGACGAGGCCTTCACCGCCGGCACCTGGCAGCAGGCCCACGACCTCCTCCTGAAGGTCGCCCTGGACACCGACTACGCCGCGTTCCTGACCCTGCCGGCGTACGAGCTGCTGGACTGACCGGCCCGGGTCGCCCCACGGGCCGCCACCCTGACCAGCCGTCACCGGGCCGAGGAGCCCGTGCCACCCGCACGAACCCCTCGACCCGGTACGGTTAGGCTGCCCTTACCTACTTGGGGAGGGTGTCCATGACCGCGACTCAGCCGATCCGTACCCCGGATCTCCGCCCGGTCGAAGCGCCGCGCTTCGACCATCTGCTGCACTGCGTGCCGGACGTGGCCGCCGCCGTGCGGGACTACACGGCGGCCGGGCTGCCCGCGCACACCAATCCGGTGCACGAGGGCTTTCAGAACGGTGCCTGGCGGCTGGACGACCGGTACGTCGAAATCCTCACCGTCGTGGACCCGGAGACGTACGCGCTCTCCGCGTTCGGCCGGGCGACGGCGCAGTGGCAGGCCCGGATCGACGCGCTCCTGGCGGCCGGCGGCGGGCCGTTGAACTTCGCGGTGCACGTCGCGGACTCCGCCGCCACGGCCGAGCGGCTGCGCCGCGCGGGCCACGGCACCGATGTGCACGACTTCTCCTTCCTGGAGGGGCGGGTCACCTTCCAGGAGGTGATGCTGACGGGCTCCGGCGTGCCGCCCTGGGCCCCGTTCTTCATCACCGTCCGCGCCGACCCCGCGCTCCGCCGCGAGCACGAGGCGTCCGGCCGCGTCGACCGCGGCGCCTTCGACCTCGCCGGGTTCCTCGTCGAGACGCCCGACCCGCACGGCGCCGCCGCCTGGCTCGGCGCGCTCACCGGCGTCCCGGTGGACGCGGGCGGCACCGTCGTACCGCTCGAAGGCGGCCGGGTGCACTTCGCCGCCGGGCCCGCCGACCGCATCACCACCCTGCTGCTGGCCGGGGACCGGCCGCCGCACACCGAGATCGCCGGGCTGCGGGTGCGCGGAGCGGAGGCCCCGCCGTCGCCGTGACCCGGAATCCGGCGGCGGTCGGGCCACCGTACGGGCGGGCCACGTGAGAGGGTGGGGGCTCGGCTCCATTCCTGCTCACCCTTGTCGAGGCAGTATGCGTGTCACCATCGCCGGCGTCTTCTTCTACCTTCAGGCGATCGAGGTGGAGCAGAAGATGAACGCGGTCGAACCGGAGCCCATCCACGGTGACTCCGTGGTCGTCGGTTCCGTCGCCTATCCCGTCAAGCAGGTCGGCCGTATCGTCACCGGCCAGGACCCGCGGGACTTCAGCGCCGGGGAGATGGTGCGGGCGCTGCGCCGGCTCGGCTTCACCTGCAAGCCGCGGCCCGCGTCACCGGAGCCGACCGCTCTCCTGTGACGCGCGGCCGTCCGGCCGGCTCAGGTCATCGCCGCTCCCAGCCCCACGAAGCCGCAGATGAGCACGGCCAGGAGGGCGAGCAGGGGCCAGACGAAACGCAGGTACTTGTCGTAGCCGACCTTGGCCAGCGAGACGCCGCCCATGATGACGGCGGTGGTCGGTACCCACAGGTTCATCCACCCGCTGGCCGCCTGCCAGGCCGTGACGACCACCGCGCGCGAGACGTGCGCGAAGTCGGCCAGCGGGGCCAGGATCGGCATGGCGAGGGTGGCGTGGCCGGAGGTGGAGGGGATGAGGAAGGCCAGCGGCAGGTTGACGACGTAGACCATGATGCCGAACAGGGCGGACGGGGTGCCGGAGACGGCGCCCTCGACGGCGTGCAACACGGTGTCCGTGATGCGCGAGTTGTTCATGATCGTGGTCACCCCCCTGGCCAGCACGATCACCAGGGCCGGTGAGATGAACTCGGCGACGCCCTGCACGAAGGTCGAGCTGAGCTTCTGCTCCCCCATCCGCGCGATGATCCCGACGAGGATCGAGGCCGTGACGAACAGCGCGGCGAGCTGGGGGAAGGACCAGCCCAGTTCGAAGGAGTACGGCGCGGCGTCGGCGTCCCCGGTGAGCGCCCCGGCCCACGGGATCACCGAGAAGATCATGAAGGCGAACACCAGCGCCACGGTGACCAGCACGGTCTTGTGCAGCCCGGTCAGCGGCGGCGGTTCCACCGCGTCGTCGGCGGCCCGCGCGCGGTCCCGGTCGCCGGGCAGGAAGCCGACGAGGGAGCGGTCCGGGTCGGCCAGTACGCGCCGCGCGTAGCGCACCACGTAGCCGATGGTGACGGCGGTCAGCACCAGCCACATCACCACCCGCAGCGCGATGCCGTCGCCGAGCGAGATGTCCGCGGCGGAGGAGGCGACGCCGGTGGCGAAGGGGTTGACGGTGGAGCACAGGACGCCGATGCCGGCCCCGAGGATGATCGTCGCGGTGGCCACCATCCGGTCGTACCCGAGTGCCAGCATCAGCGGTACGACCAGGCCGTAGAAGCCGAGTGTCTCCTCGGCGAACCCCTCGACCGTGCCGAGCAGCGAGAAGACCGCCATCACCCCGGCGATCAGCAGCGCGCCGCGGTGGCGGAGGCGGTGGGCCAGCCGGCCGATGCCGCGGTCGAGGGCCCCGGTGGAGAAGACGACCGTGATGAACGCGCCGATGGCCAGCACGAACAGGAACACGCCCGCACTGCCGTACAGTTCGCCCGCCAGGGTCGGGCCGACCTGCCCGGTCTTGGCGTCCTGCACTCCGTAGAGGCCGTTGACCGGTGAGAGGAAGAGGTCGTTGAGGCGGTCGGTGAAGGACTGGCCGGAGGGGGTGCGGTGGTAGGTGCCCTGCTGCGGGGTGCCGTTGCCGTCGCGGTCGTAGGTGCCGGAGGGGATGAAGAAGGCCAGGAGCCAGACCGCGAGGGTCACGACGACCAGGACGGTCAGGGCGCTGGGGAAGGTGAACCTGCGCCGGGGGCGCTGCGGACCGCGGTCGGGGGCGGGGTCGGCCGTGGCGGTGGTGGATTGTCCGGCGGCCGGGGGCTCTTCGGCGGGCCGGGGGTTCTCGTCGGGCATCGGGGCGCTCACGCGGCGGCTCCGGCACGGAACGCGGCGGCGTACTCGCGCAGGAAGACGGCCTCCGCCAGGACGGCGGCGCGCAGTTCCGAGAGCAGCACCCGTTCGTCGGGCGCGTGCAGGTTGCACTGCTTGTCCTCGGCGCCGAAGATCAGCACCTCGGCTCCGGGTACGGCGCGTGCGAGGCCGTTGACCAGCGGGATGGAGCCGCCGCCCGCGGTGTGCACGGGCTCGGCGCCCCAGGCCCGGCGCATCGCGGCCTCGGCGGCGCGGTAGGCGGGGCCGCCGGTACGGGCCTCGAATCCGGCGCCCGCGTCGCCGGGTGTCACGGTCAGCGGGACGCCGAACGGACGCAGCCGCTCCAGATGCCGTACGAGCGCGCCGAGCGCTTCCTTCGGGTCCTGGCGCGGGTGGCAGCGCAGGTTGAGCTTGGCGCGGGCGTACGGCACGACGGCCGAGGCGGCCTGGTCCACCGAGGGGGCGTCCAGGCCCATGACGGTGACGGCCGGGCCGCTCCACAGGCGTTCGCCGAGGCCGCCGGAGCCGAGGAGCGGCAGTCCCTCCTGTACGCCGGCCAGTTCGCGGAACTCGGCCTCGGTGGGGGCGGTGCCGGTCCACGGTTCGCGGCGCAACCCTTCGACGGCGACGTCGCCGTGCACGTCGTGCAGGGTGGCCAGGGCGTTGAGGAGGACGAGCAGCGCGTCCGGGGCGGCGCCGCCGTACTCGCCGCTGTGCACGGCCTCGTCGAGGGTGCGGACCTCCACGGTCAGTTCGGCGGCGCCGCGCAGGCCGGTGACGAGCGTGGGCGTACCGGCGCGGAGGTTGCCCGCGTCGGCGATGACCATCGCGTCGCAGGCGAAGCGCGCGGGGTCGGTGGGCGGGTAGTCGTCGAAGGGGCTGCCGTACTCCTCCTGACCCTCGAAGACGATCTTGATGCCGACCGGGGGCCGGCCGCCGTGGGCGCGCAGCGCGCCGAGGTGGACGAGGAGGTTCGCCTTGCAGTCGGCGATGCCGCGGGCCCGGATGGCGGGGCCGCCGTGCGGGTCGTCGAAGTCGGTGGGTTCGAAGGGCGGCGAGGTCCACAGGCGGAGGTCGCCCGCGGGCTGGACGTCGTAGTGGCCGTACAGGAGGACGGTGGGGGCGTCCGGGGAGGGCGGCGGGATGGTGCCCGTGACGACCGGCGCGGTCCCGGGGAGGTCGAGCTGTCCGAGGTCGGTGACGCCGGCGGCGCGCAGCAGGGCGAGGAGTTCGTCGCGCGCCGCGAGGACCGGCTCGGGCGGGTGGCCGGGGAAGGCGACCGAAGGGATCGTCGCGAGCCGCTTGAGGTCGTCGCGGATGCCGGGCATCAGGTGGTCGACGGCGGCTTCCAGGTCGTCGGCGGCCGGGAGCGCCGGGGGTACGGAACGCGCGTCCGGGGGCACGGGGCCGGTGGCCGGGGGTACGGCCCCGGGGGCGGCTCTGCGTGAGGGCTCGGTGTCCGGCGGCCGGTCGTGCGGGTGCTGGGCGTTCGGGTCCACCGCGGAACCCCTCTCCGTGGCGTCGGGCGCGCACTTGACTGACGGTCAGGACTAATACAGCATATCGGGCAAAACGCCAGCGCCTCCGGCATCCGCCACCCCTCAGGCCGGCGGCCCGCCGAGCGTCAGCGCGGCCCGCATCGCCGCGTTCCGCAGACCCGTCAACCGCCGCGCGTGCGCCATCCGGTTCATCAGCCGCGCCGTGCGCACCAGCCGCTGGGTCACGGAACGCCGTTCATGATCATACGTACGGAGGGCCGTCGTCACGTGGGGCGACACCCGCAGGGCCCGGGTCAACTCCACGGCGTCGACCAGCGCTTCACAGGCCCCGCGCCCCAGGTCGGGCGTCATGGCGTGGGCGGCGTCGCCGATGAGCGCGGTGCGGCCGCGGACGTACGAGGGCAGCGGCGGGTCCAGGTAGTACAGGTCCAGGCGCAGCACCTCGGGCTCGTCCATCCGTTCCAGTACGTGCCGCACTCCGGCGTGCCAGTGCCCGAAGCGGGAGCGCAGCGCGTCGGCCTCGCGGCCCGGGTCGCGCTGCCCTTCCGGCGCCACCGCACAGGCGAACCAGTTGGTGCGCCCGCCCGTGGTGGGTGTGACGCCGAACCGCAGCCCTTCGCCCCAGGTCTCGGTGACGGCGCCGGTGCCACCGTCGACCGTGCCGCGCCAGGACGTCGCGCCGACGTAGCGGGCGCGGTACCGAGAGCCGAACAGGGTCGTGCGCGCGGCGCTGTTGAGGCCGTCGGCCGCGATCACCACGTCGTACGCGCCGTCCAGCGCCCGGATGTCGTCGACCGGACGGCCGAAGGTGACCGAGCCGTCGCCGCCGGCCGCCTCGTACAGGAGGGCCAGCAGTTCGGGGCGGGAGATCAGACGGACGACGTCGCCGGTGCGCCGCTGGAGGGCGGCGACGTCGAGGGTGGCGATGCGCCCGCCGTCGGGGCGCAGGAAGGCGCCGGCGGTCTGCGGCCGGCTCAGGTCCCGTACCCGCTCGCCGAGGCCGAGGGCGTCCAGGGCGGCCAGCGCGCCGGGCCACAGCCCGAGGGCGGTGCCGGTCGCGGGGAGGCGGCGGGCGCGTTCGAAGACATCGACCGACCAGCCGCCTTCGCGCAGGTGGAGGGCGGCGGCGAGACCGCCGATGCCGCCGCCGACGACGGCTGCCGTGCGTGGTGTCAGCTCCATGCCCGTACACGGTACTATGTTTATAGTGAATCGACACTACAAACATAGTAACGAGAGGTGCGCAGGGTGGCGCGACGGCGGGACCAGGTACTGGACGCGGCGATCGGAGTACTGGGCGCCGAGGGGCCCCGGCGCCTCACCTACCAGGCGGTGGACGCCGCGGCCGGGGTGCCGTCGGGCACCACCTCCAACTACTTCCGCAACCGCGGCGCCCTGATCGACGGCATCGTCGGCCACCTGGAGGCACTGGAGCGCCGCGACTGGGAGGAGTTCGCCCGGCAGGCCGCCCCGGCCGACGTGTCCGAACTCGCGGACGCCGTGACGCGGTTCCTCCTGTACGCGACCGGCCCCGAGCGCGCCAGGACCGCCGCCCGCTACGCCCTCTACCAGGAAGCCTCGGCCCGCCCCGAGCTGCGGCCCGCGCTCACGCGGGGGCGCGAGGCCGTCGTCGGCTGGGGCACGGAGTGGATGCGGCGTTTCGGGTCGCCGACGCCGCAGCGGCACTGCGAGATCCTTCTGGACTACCTCGACGGGGTCGCCTTCCACCAACTCTCCTTCCCGGCGGACGACTTCGACCCGGGGCCGGGGATCGGGGAACTGCTGGCCAGGCTGCTCGGCACTCCCCCGGAGCCCGCCGCGACAGCCTGACGCCGGTGCGCCACGCCGCGGCCGAATTCGATGGCCGCCGGGCGCGGCCTGTGGTGGAGTGACGCCGGTGACCACACAAGACACCGAGCAGGCCCGGGCCGCCGCCTACCGCGCGGCGTACGACGAGCAGATGCGGGACCGCGGGTTCGCGCCGGACACACCGGACACCGAGCGGGTCGGCCCCGTACTGCGCAGGACCCTCCCCGCGCAGGGCGGTCTGATCCTCTACCGCGACCTGGGCGGACTCGACGGGGCGGAGCTGGACGCCTTCATCGCCGCCCAGCGCGACCACTTCGCGGCCCGCGGGCTGCCGGTCGAGTGGAAGTACCACGGCCACGACCTGCCCGCCGACCTGCCGGACCGGCTGGCCGCGGCCGGATTCGTGCCGGGCGAGCAGGAGACGGTCGTCATCGGCGAGGCGGCGGAGATCGCCGGGCCGCCCGGCGGGGCGCCGCTCCCCGAAGGCGTACGGCTGCGCGAGGTCACCGGCCGGGCCGACTTCGACCGCATCGGGGAACTGGCCGCGACCGTCTGGGCCGACGACCGGAGCTGGCTGGCGCCGGCCATGGAGGAGTGGGTGGCGGGCCGGGACGGCGACCCCTGCACGGTGACCGTGGCGGAGTCGCTGGCCGGCGAGGTGGTCTCGGCGGCGTGGATGCGCTTCCACGAGGGCACCGCTTTCACCTCGCTGTGGGGCGGCTCGACGCTGCCCAACTGGCGTGGCAAGGGCGTCTACCGCGCCCTGGTGGCGCACCGGGCGGCGCTCGCGGTGGCGCGCGGCTTCCGGTACGTGCAGGTCGACGCGTTGGAGACCAGCCGTCCCATCCTCAACCGGCTGGGTCTGGTCAGCGCCGCCACGACCGTTCCGTACGTCTGGCGGCCGTCCGGCGAGGCGCACAAGGGTGACTGACAGGCCGGTGGTTGGCGTGATCTGACCGGTGACGGCCCCGTCCGGAGTCTGATAGGAAAGCTTCCTAACGATTGGGGTCCCTCACCGCACCACGGCCTCACCCGGCCCGCTCCCCACTGGAGGACAACCATGCGTGCCCGATCCATAGCCAAGTCGCTCCGCAAGCCCGCCACCGGCCTCACCCTCGGCCTGGTCCTGCTCGCCGTACCGGCGACCGCCGTCGCCGGTACGGCGGTCGCCGCCCCCGGCCAGGCACCCGCCACGGCCCACGTCACCGCCAAGGCCGCGGCCGGACTGGACGACCCGGCGAAGAAGGAGATCGCCATGCAACTGGTCTCCAGCGCCGAGAACTCCTCGCTGGACTGGAAGAAGCAGTACGCCTACATCGAGGACATCAAGGACGGCCGCGGCTACACCGCCGGCATCATCGGCTTCTGTTCCGGCACCGGCGACATGCTCGACCTCGTCGAGCTGTACACCCAGCGCAAGCCCGGCAACGTCCTGGCGAAGTACCTGCCCGCGCTGCGCAAGGTCAACGGCAGCGACTCGCACGCGGGCCTGGGCTCCGCCTTCGAGAAGGACTGGAAGAAGGCCGCCCAGGACAAGGACTTCCAGAAGGCGCAGAACGACGAGCGGGACCGGGTGTACTTCAACCCGGCCGTCAAGCAGGGCAAGGCCGACAAGATCGGCGTGCTGGGCCAGTTCGCGTACTACGACGCGCTGGTCATGCACGGTGACGGCAGCGACAAGACCAGCTTCTCCAACATCCGCAAGCGCGCCCTGGCCAAGGCGAAGACCCCGGCCCAGGGCGGCGACGAGAAGGCGTACCTCGACGCCTTCCTGGACGCCCGGGTCTGGGCGATGCAGCAGGAGGAGGCGCACAGCGACACCAGCCGCGTGGACACCGCGCAGCGCGTCTTCCTGAAGAAGGGCAACCTGAACCTGAACCCGCCGCTGGACTGGAAGGTGTACGGGGACTCGTACCACATCGGCTGACCGAGGCCGGCCGAGCAGGCGGCGGCCCGTACCGTTCCGGACATCCGGTGCGGTACGGGCCGCCGGGCTGTGCGGATCAGTGGGCCGGAGCAGCCTCCTGGCCCGCCGCGCCCCGCTCCGGCTGCTGCGGGATCACCTCCAGCGGCGGTTCGCCGCGCCGCTTGCCGAGGTGGTTGAAGGCGAGGTTGAGCACGATGGCGACGAGGCAGCCGGTGCTGATGCCGGAGTCCAGGACGACCAGCATGTCCTTGGGGAAGTCGTGGTAGAAGTGCGGCGCCGCGATCGGGATCAGGCCGATGCCGACCGAGGCCGCCACGATCAGCGCGTTCTCCCCCTTGTCCATCGCGGCCGCGGCCAGCGTCTGGATGCCGCTGGCGGCGACCGAGCCGAACAGCACGATGCCCGCGCCGCCCAGCACCGGCAGCGGCACGAGGGAGATCACCGAGGCGGCGACCGGACACAGGCCCAGCACGATCAGGATCAGGCCACCGGTGGCGACGACGAACCGGCTGCGCACCTTGGTCATCGCGACCAGGCCGATGTTCTGCGCGAAGGCGCTGTTGGCGAAGCCGTTGAAGAGCGGACTGAGGGCGGTGCCGAGGGTGTCGGCGCGCAGGCCGCCCTCGATGGTGCGCTCGTCGGCGGGCCGGTCCACGATCTTGCCGAGGGCGAGCATGTCGGCGGTGGACTCGGTCATGCAGACCAGCATGACGATGCCCATGGAGACGATCGCGGCGACATCGAACTGCGGTGCGCCGAAGTGGAACGGCGTCGGAAAACCGACCAGGTCCGCCTCGCTGATCGTCCCGAAGTCGGTGATGCCGACCGGTATCGCGATCAGCGTGCCGGCGACCAGGCCGAGCAGGATGGAGATCTGCTGGAGGAAGCCGCGCAGCACCCGGCGCAGCACCAGCACGACGACGAAGGTGAGCGCCGCCATGCCGATGTTGGTCAGCGAACCGTAGTCGTGCGCCTGGGCGTTGCCGCCCTGCGACCAGTTGAAGGCGACGGGCAGCAGGGAGACACCGATCAGGGTGATGACGGTGCCGGTGACGACCGGCGGGAAGAACCGCACCAGCTTGGAGAAGTAGGGCGCGAGGAGGAAGCCGAGGACACCGGCGACGATCACCGCGCCGAAGATGACGGGCAGCGCGTCGCCGGGGCCCTGCGCCTTGCCGATGGCGACCATCGGGGTCACCCCGGCGAACGAGACGCCGTTGACGAACGGCAGCCTGGCGCCGATCTTCCAGAAGCCGAGGGTCTGCAGCAGGGTGGCGATGCCCGCGGTGAAGAGGCTGGCGCCCATCAGGAACGCGGTCTCGGCGGGGCTCAGCCCGCAGGCCGGGCCGACGATCATCGGCGGGGCCACCACGCCCGCGTACATGGCGGCCACGTGCTGCAGGCCGCTGGTGAACATCTTGAAGGGCGGGAGGGTCTCGTCGACCGGATGCTTCCGGTCGCCCTGCGCCGTCCGCCCTGAGGTTGCGGCCACTGCGGGCCTCCTTCGATTTCTGCGCCGCGAGGGGGGCGGCGGCGCGAGCCTGTCACGGAGGGCGTGCGTCGGTGCGGTGGTGCAGCGGTCCGCGCTCGTGGCGCGTCGAACGATGTGATGGGTCGTCACATGTGGGAGCAGAGAAGGGGGGCGGGGGGTGATGACGTACGGCGGTACCGGTCCGGGGGCACGGAGAGAGGTCTCCGTGCCCCCGGGTTCCGGCGCTTGTGGATCCCGCTCGGATCCACGAGCTCCCGGCCGGGGCCGTCCCCCCGGCCGAGTTCTCGGGCCGCCGGGCGGGGGTCAGCCCTCGGCGGCGATACGGGCCAGGCGCCGCGCCTCGGCCCGCGCGGTCCGGGCGACGGTCTCCTCGTCGACGTTGGTCAGCCGGCCGTCCTCGACCACCGGCGCGCCGTCGACCAGCGACAGCGTGACGGGCGCGGCGGCGCCGAAGACCAGCGCGGTCACCGGGTCGGCGATGGTGGAGTGGGCCAGGCCGTCCAGCTTCCACAGCACCAGGTCGGCCAGCTTGCCGGCCTCCAGGGAGCCGATCTCCGCCGTCCGGCCCAGCACCTGGGCGCCGCCGTAGGTGCCCAGGCGCAGCGCCTTGCGGGCGTCGAGGGCCGCCTCCTTGTGCGCGCCGAGCCGGTTGATCAGCAGCGCGGTGCGCAGTTCGGTGTGGAGTTCGCCGCTCTCGTTGGAGGCGGTGCCGTCCACGCCGAGGCCGACCGGTACGCCCGCCGCGAGCATGTCGGGGACGCGGGCGATGCCGGCGGCGAGCCGCGCGTTGGAGGACGGGCAGTGCGCCACGCCGGTCCTCGTCCGGGCGAAGGCGGCGATGTCGGCGTCGTTCATGTGGACGCAGTGCGCCATCCACACGTCCTCGCCGAGCCAGCCGGTGGACTCGAAGTAGTCGGTCGGGCCCATGCCGAACAGCTCGTGGCAGAACTTCTCCTCCTCGACCGTCTCCGAGCCGTGGGTGTGCATCCGCACGCCTTTGCGCCGGGCCAACGAGGCGCCCTCCCGGAGGAGTTCGGTGGATATGGAGAACGGGGAGCAGGGGGCCACGGCGATGTGCACCATCGAGCCGAAGGAGGCGTCGTGGTGGGTGTCGATGGCCTCTTCGGTGGCTTTCAGCGCGCCCTCGGTGGTCTCGACCGCGAAGTCCGGCGGCAGTCCCCCGTCCTTCTCGCTGCGGTCCATCGAGCCGCGCGCCAGGGTGATGCGGGCGCCGATCTCGCTGACGGCGGCCAGTTCGGCGCCGACCAGGTCGCCGGCGCCGCGCGGGAAGACGTACTGGTGGTCGGAGGCGGTGGTGACACCGCCCTTGACCATCATGCCCAGCGAGCCCTGGGTGGCGGCCGCGAGCATCGCCGCGTCGATGCGGGCCCAGGTCGGGTAGAGGGCCACCAGCCAGTCGAAGAGGTTGTGGTCGGTGGCCAGGCCGCGGGTCATCCACTGGTAGAAGTGGTGGTGGGTGTTGACCAGGCCGGGGGTGGCGAGGTGGCCGGTGCCGTCGACACGGCGGACGACGTTCGCCAGGCCCTCGGGGGCCGGGCCCGCGCCCACCGACTCGATGAGGTTGCCGGCGACGACGACATGGCCCGAGGCGTACTCGGTGTCGTGGGCGTCGACGGTCGCGATGGCGCAGTTCTCGATGACGATACGCCGCGTCACCGCGCTGTCAGGGGATGCCGGTGCTGCCATGGTGGTTCTCCTAGAAAATGCGGCATGGGTTTCCCTCCTGCTCGTCGGGGGCCTGAGGGAGGGCACGGCATGGCCCTACGGGATTTGAGTGCCGGAGCCGGGCGAAGCGGCTGACAGGACCGCTGCCCCCTTGGTGCTCCGGGTGCCGAGATGGTGGAAGAACAGGTTGAGCAGGACCGCGACGAGCGCGCCGGCGCTGATGCCGGAGCCGAGCACGGTCTGCGCCCAGGCGGGGAAGTCCTCGTAGAACCTCGGGGCGGCGAGCGGGATGATGCCCGCGCCCAGCGAGACGGCCACCAGGATGATGTTGGAGCTGTCGTCGAGGCCGGCCTCGGCAAGCGTACGGATGCCGCTGACCGCGATCGAGCCGAACAGGACGATGCCGGCGCCGCCGAGGACGGGCATCGGTACGAGGTTGACGACCGCGCCGAGGACGGGGAAGGCGCCGAGGACCAGCAGGGTGGCGCCCGCGACGGCGACGACGTAGCGGCTGCGTACCCGGGTCAGCGAGACGACACCGACGTTCTGCGCGAAGGCACTGGTGGGGAAGCCGCCGAAGACCGGTCCGACGAGGGTGGCGAGGCCGTCGGTGCGCAGGCCGCGGGTGATGGTCCGCCCCGTCGTACGCCGTTCGCAGATCTCGCCGAGGGCGAGCATCCCGGCCGCGGACTCGGTCATCAGGACCAGCATCACGATGCACAGGGACAGGACGGCGGCGGGCTGGAACTCCGGTGCGCCGAAGGCGAAGGGGGTGGGCAGCGCGACGACGGGCGCCTCGCGCAGCGCGTCGAAGCTCGCCATGCCGAACGGGACGGCGGCGAGGGTGCCGGCGACCAGGCCCAGCAGCAGGGCGATCTGTTTGACGAAGCCGCGGGCGAAGCGCTGGATCAGCAGGATGACCACGAGAGTGAAGGCGGCCAGCGCCAGGTACTTCATGGAGCCGAAGTCGGCGGCCTCCTTGTCGCCGCCCTGCGCCCAGCCGACCGGTACGGGCATCAGGGTGACGCCGATGAGGGTGATGACGATGCCGGTGACCAGGGGCGGGAAGTAGCGCAGCAGTCTGCCGAAGAACGGGCCGACGGCGAGGCAGAAGGCGCCGGCGACCATCACCGCCCCGTAGATGGCGGGTAGTTGGTGTCCTTTGGCGGTGGTCTCGGCGATGGCGAGCATCGGGGTGATGCCGGCGGAGGAGGCGGCGTTGACGAACGGCAGCCGGTTGCCGGCGAACCGGCCGGCGCCGAGGGTCTGCAGGAGGGTCGCGAGCCCGGCGATCAGCAGGCTGGCGGCGATCAGCCGGGTGCGTCCCCCGGTGTCCAGGCCGGTGGCCTGGCCGATGATGAGCGGAGGGGTGACGACGCCGGCGTACATGGCGGCGATGTGCTGCAGAGCGGCGGGGACGAGCCGCTTGGGTGCCGGCTTCTCGTCCACCGGGTGGACCGGTGGGGCGGGGCGGTGCTCAACGTGCGGTGGTGGTGCGGCCATGTTTCGCGTTCCCCTCAGGAGGCGCGGGCCCCTCCCCGCTGCGGGACGGGGAGGGACGGCGAGGCACGGCGCTGCGTCGGGAGCCGTCAGAGGTTGGTCAGATCCGTCGGGATCTCGGCTTCGACACCGTCGCGCAGGACAGTGGCTTCTATCAGGCCGTACGGGCGGTCCGCCGCGTAGTAGACCTCATGGTCGTTCTTCAGGCCGAAGGGCTCCAGATCCACCAGGAAGTGGTGCTTGTTCGGCAGCGAGAACCGCACCTCGTCGATCTCCGCGCGGTGAGTGATGATCCGCGAGCCCATCTGGTACAGGGTCTGCTGGAGCGAGAGGCTGTAGGTCTCCGCGAAGGCGTCCAGCAGGTGCTTCTTGACCTGGGCGTAGGAGCGTTCCCAGTTGGGCATCCGCTGGTCGTCGTCGGTCCAGTTGAACCGCCAGCGGCCGGAGACCTCGGTGGCCAGGATGCGGTCGTACGCCTCCTTGAGGGTCGTGTACTGGTCCTTGATGTAGCCCCAGAACTCGGAGTTGGTGGAGTTCATCACGACCAGGTCCTTCAGGCCGGAGACGACCTGCCAGCGCTCACCGTCGTAGGTGATCTGGGTCAGCCGGGTCTCCTGGCCCTTGCGGACGAAGGAGTGCCGGACCTCGTCCGCGCCGATGAATTGGGCGTTGGCCTCGGAGGTCTCGATGCGCTCCCAGGTGTACTCCTCGATGCGGATGCGGGCCCGGTGGATCGGTTCCTGGCTGGTGACGAAGTGCCGGGCCAGGTGGATGCCGAACTGCTCGGCCGACTCGATGCCGTGTTCCTTGGCGAAGGCGTACACGGTGTTCTTCGTCGTGTCGGTGGGCAGGCAGTGGGCGTTGGAGCCGGAGAGGTGCACCTCTTCGAGGTCGCCGGAGAGCGCGACCGAGACGTTGAGGTCCTTGATGTGGTGGGTGTCGCCGTCCCGGGTGATGCGGACGACGCGGTTCTCGGCCTTGCCGTACTGGTTCTGGCCGAGCATCGCCGGGCGGGCGGGACGGGAAGAGTGGACCATCGGTGCTAGCTCCCTCGGTATACGGAGTAGCCGAACGGGTTGAGCAGCAGCGGTACGTGGTAGTGCTCACCCGGCTGGACGGCGAAGGTGATCGCCACTTCCGGGAAGAAAGCTCCGCTGTCCCTTACGCGGGGGGCGTCCTGCTGTTCCTCGGCTTGCTGATCGGCCGGTGCGGCCTTGCTGGCGAGGTACGTCTCGGTGTCGAAGTCGAGGCGTACGTGGGTGGTGCCCTCCGGCAACGCCGGCAGGTCCTTGCAGCGCCCGTCCGCGTCGGTCTTGGAGGCGCCGTACGTGTTCCAGTCCCCGCCGGGTCCGGAGCGCACCGAGAGCGTGAGGGCGACGCCCTCCGCGGGACGGCCCACGCTGGTGTCCAGGATGTGGGTGGACACCGAGGTCTCGTGCCGGGCCGTTCCGCTGCTCATGGTCGCGCTCCTTCTGCGGCGTCTGCCGGGTCCGCCGCGTCCTCGACGAGGCGGCCCAGCCGGATGCGATTGATCTTGCCCAGTTCGGTACGGACGATCTCGCGTTCTTGTTCCGGCGTGTTGTCCAGCCGGTTACGGGCGGCGTCCCGCAGCTCCTCACCGGTGCGGCCGGTGGCGCAGATCAGGAAGACGTGTCCGAACTTCTCCTGATAGGCGAGGTTCAGTTCGAGCATCTCCGCCTTGAGGTCGTCCCCGGCCGCCGCCATCCCCCGCTGTTCGCGGGAGGAGGTCGCGTCACCCGGCGTGGGCCGGCCGATGGGCGGGTGCCCGGCCATCGCCTCGGCCAGGTCCGCCGCGGTCAGCTCGGCCATGGCGGCGTCGCTGGCGGCGAACAGGGCGTCGGTGCTGGGGTACGGGCGACGTTCGAGGAGCCGGCTCCCCCACGCCTCGCTGGCGCACGCCTCGCGCAGTGCGGCACGGGCCGTACGGTCGGCTGCGGCGTTGAACCGGGCGAGACCCGGCGTCGGATTCGAAGACACGGGAAGCCTCCGTGGCCTGGTGCGGTACGGGCTCTGCTTGGCTGGAAACAGCTAAGACCTCCGGCAACATCACGTCAACACTTTGTTGAAAACTCGGCAACAAGAAAGCCGCCGTCCGGTTCACCCGGACGGCGGCACGAGCGCAAGTGCCCAACGGGCACCACTGCTGGGTCAGTCGGCACCCTTCGCCGCGTTGTCCCTGTTCAGGTAGTTGTAGACGGTGAAGCGGCTGACGCCCAGCGCGCCGGCGACCGTCTCGACCCCGTGGCGTACGGAGAACGCGCCCCGCGCCTCCAGGACGCGCACCACCGACTGCTTGGTGCGGCGGTCCAGATCGCTGAGCGGCACCCCGTGCCGGCGCTCCAGCTCGGCGAGGAGGTGGTCCAGCGACTCGGACAGGTGCGGCAGCCGTACCGCGACCCGGTCCTGCCCCTCCCAGGCCAGGACGACATCGTCACCCCGCGCCTGCTCCGGCGCGACCATCTCCGCGCCCATGGCGTCCACCAGCGGCTTCACCGCCTGGACGAACGGGTGGTCGGCGGGCTCGGTCACGTGGCGTCCTCCCCGGCCGGTGCGATCACGTTGACCTGGAGAGAGACGCGGGTGGCGCCGGCCTCCAGGGACTTGCGCAGCAGCGCGTCCACCGCGGACAGCACCTGCTCGCCCTCCCCCTCGGCGG
The DNA here is from genome assembly GCF_003865135.1 of Streptomyces chrestomyceticus JCM 4735. Taxonomy (NCBI): domain Bacteria; kingdom Bacillati; phylum Actinomycetota; class Actinomycetes; order Kitasatosporales; family Streptomycetaceae; genus Streptomyces; species Streptomyces chrestomyceticus. Next base: position 1,963,953 of record NZ_BHZC01000001.1, read on the forward strand.
TGTTGCCGAACGGGCCGACGTCGACGGCGTCCAGCCCGGCGCCCGTGATGATGTCGCGCCCCACGACCGCGTGGGCGGGCGCTTCGTCCAGATCGAACGGTTCCGTCGTGAATTCCACTCGCAATCGCACCATGCCCCCAAACTAGCGCCGCCGGACGGCGTCCTGTCCGGGCCCCCGGAACTCCCCGCACGCGTACGGGCGGCAGACCGCCGCCGCACCCCAGCCGCTCGCGCGGCACCTCTTGACAGGTCACGAGATCCGCAGGCAATGTTCCAATCAGCAGAAACAAAGTTCCGCAATACGGAAGGGCGCTCTTCCCTCATGGGCTTCTCGGACGCGCGTTTCAACGTCAATCTGTCGATCCTGTTCACCGAGCTGCCGCTGCTGGAACGCCCGGCGGCCGCCGCGGCCGCCGGATTCGGCGCGGTGGAGCTGTGGTGGCCGTGGGTGGACGCCCCGGTGCCCGAGCAGCGGGAGCTGGACGCGCTGCGCGACGCCCTGCGCGACGCGGGCACCCACCTGGTCGGACTGAACTTCTACGCCGGACAGCTCCCAGGACCCGACCGCGGCGCCCTGTCCGTCCCCGGGGAGGAGTCCGAGCGCTTCCGGGCCAACGTGGACGTGGCCGCGGACTTCGCGCAGTCGCTGGGCTGCACCGCGCTCAACGCCCTGTACGGCAACCGCGTCCAGGGCGTGGACCCGGCCGCCCAGGACGCCCTGGCGCTGGAGAACCTGACGCTGGCCGCCCGCGCCGCGCACCGGGTGGGCGCCACGCTGCTGATCGAGGCGCTGAACGCGCCGGAGTCGCCCGACTGCCCGATCGTCTCGGCGCCCAAGGCGATCGAGCTGGTGGACGCGGTCAACGCGGCCACCGGCCTGGACAACGCCCGGTTCCTGATGGACCTGTACCACCTGTCGATGAACGGCGAGGACCTGGAGGAGGTCATCGACCGGTACACCGGCAGGACCGGCCACGTCCAGATCGCCGACAACCCCGGCCGCGGCGCCCCCGGCACCGGCACCCTCCCCTTCGAAGACCTTCTGGACCGGCTGCGCAAGAACGGCTACGCCGGCTGGACCGGCCTGGAGTACAAGCCCGGCGACACCCCCAGCGCCGGCGCGTTCGCCTGGCTGCCCCGCCCGCTGCGCGCCGCCGCCCGCTGACCCCCGTTTCGCGAAAGGCACCCCGTACATGAGCACTCTTCCGAAGATCGCGTGGATCGGGCTGGGCATCATGGGCGCGCCCATGGCCGAGAACCTGATCAAGGCCGGTTACCCGGTCACCGGCCACACCCTCGAACAGGACAAGCTCGACCGGCTCGCCGCCGCCGGCGGCACCCCCGCCGCCTCGATAGCCGAGGCGGTCCGCGAGGCGGACGTCGTCGTCACCATGGTGCCCGCCTCCCCCCAGGTCGAGGCCATCGCCTACGGCCCCGACGGCATCCTGGAGAACGCCCGGCGCGGGGCGCTGCTGATCGACATGTCCTCGATCACCCCGCAGACCTCCGTCGACCTGGCCGCCGCCGCGGCCGGCAAGGGGATCCGGGTGCTGGACGCCCCGGTCTCCGGCGGCGAGGCCGGTGCCGTCGAGGCCGTCCTGTCCATCATGATCGGCGGCACCCAGGAGGACTTCGACGCCGCCTACCCGCTGTTCGAGGCGCTCGGCAAGACCATCGTGCGCTGCGGTCCGCACGGCTCCGGGCAGACCGTCAAGGCGGCCAACCAACTCATCGTCGCCGTCAACATCCAGGCGTGCGCCGAAGCCGTCGTCTTCCTGGAGAAGTCCGGCGTCGACCTGTCCGCCGCCCTCGACGTCCTCAACGGCGGGCTGGCCGGCTCGACCGTGCTGACCCGTAAGAAGGACAACTTCCTGAACCGCGACTTCGCGCCGGGTTTCCGCATCGACCTGCACCACAAGGACATGGGCATCGTCACCGACGCCGCCCGCGCCGTCGGTGCCGCGCTGCCCACCGGCACGCTCGTCGCCTCCCTCGTGGCCGCCCTGCGCGCCCAGGGTGACGGCGGTCTCGACCACTCCGCCCTCCTGCGCGGCGTCGAGCGTCTCTCCGGCCACACCACCGGCTGACACCGTGCCCGTCCAGATCTTCGGCACTCCCGGCGCCGCAGCTCTGCCGTGGTACGAAGCGCTGGAACGGGCCGACGGCACACGGCACCTGATGGCCCATCACGAACCGGACGCGGTACACATGGCGGCCGGCTGGGCCCGTACGGGCGGGAGGACCGGCGTCGTCGTCGCGGCCCCGGAGGCCGGTGCCAGATCCGGCGCGGGTCTCGACGGCCTGCTCGCCGGGCTGCGCACGGCCCACGCGGACGCGGTTCCGCTGGTCTGCGTGACCGGCCGGGCCGCGCCGCCCGGCCGGGACGGCACAGCGGTACCGGCCGTCGCCCTCGTCCGGTCGGCCCGGCCGGTGACCAAGGCTGCCGTACGGGTCGAGGACCCGGCCCGGGTGCCGCAGGCTCTCCGCGCGGCCTTCCGGACGGCGCGGGCGGGCCGACCCGGTCCCGTACTGATCGACCTGCCGTACGGAACGGCCGCCCACGACGCCGTGCTCGGCGCGCTGGACGAGCAGAACTGCACGCGAGCCGACGACGGCCGCCCGCACCGGGCTTCGCACCGCACCCGCCGGTTCATGGTGTGCGGACGGGGCGGGCCGCCCGGCCGTCAGGTACCGACCGCGGTCGGCGTGCGGGTGGCATTGGACGCGTCGGGCCACCGGGACACCACGGTTGTCGCGCTCGCCGGAGCGGATCAACTGCCGTACACGGTGGGGGCTTTCGGAGTGGCGGCAAGGTACGAGGTGCCGTTCGTACTGGCCGTGTTCGACCCCGGCGGCCGGGGCGGCGGGCGGGCACGGGAGCTGATGCGGACCTACGGCTGCTCGGGGCACCGGGTGGACGGCCGCGGCAGCCTGCGCTCCGCGCTCGCCTGGGCCCGCAAGGAGTGCGTGACGACCGCACGCCCGGTCCTGCTGCTGATCGCCGCGCACGCCCCGGCCGAAGCGCGCGCCGCAGCAGGCACGCAAACACTCGCCCCACCTGAGGCGTAAGCCTCCCCAAGACTTCCCGGCGGCGACGCCGACACCTGTCCTGTCGCGCCCAGGCGCCGCCGCCGGGAACACCCCGAGCACGCCCGAAAGCCGCCCCCACACCCCCTCCGCACACCGCCCGGCAACTTTTCAACAAAGTGTTGACGGAGGTGGGGGTGCTCCATACGCTCCAACATGCGGAAGCCGACTTCCGCGCTCTCGTACGGAAGGTCACCATGCCGAAGCCCACGACGACGCGCCGTCTCACCACGGAGGCCGGCGCTCCGATCGCCGACAACCAGAACTCCGCCACCGCCGGCGTCGGTGGCCCGCTGCTCCTCCAGGACCAGCACCTCCTGGAGAAGCTCGCCCGCTTCAACCGCGAGCGCATCCCGGAGCGCGTCGTGCACGCCCGTGGCTCCGGCGCGTACGGGTACTTCGAAGTGACCGACGACGTCACCGGGTTCACCCGGGCCGACTTCCTGAGCGCGGTGGGCCGGCGCACCGACCTGTTCATCCGCTTCTCGACCGTCGCCGACAACCTCGGCGGCCCGGACGCCGCCCGCGACCCGCGCGGCTTCGCGGTCAAGTTCTACACCGAGGAGGGCAATTACGACCTCGTCGGCAACAACACCCCGGTCTTCTTCATCAAGGACCCGCTGAAGTTCCCGGACTTCATCCACTCGCAGAAGCGCGACCCGTTCACCGGCAAGCAGGAGCCGGACAACGTCTGGGACTTCTGGGCCCACTCACCCGAGGCCACCCACCAGATCACCTGGCTGATGGGCGACCGCGGCATCCCGGCCTCCTACCGGCACATGAACGGCTACGGCTCGCACACCTACCAGTGGACGAACGCCGCCGGCGAGGTCTTCTTCGTCAAGTACCACTTCAAGACCAACCAGGGAATCCGCTGCCTGGACGCCGCCCAGGGCGCCGAGCTGTCCGGCAAGGACCCCAACAGCCACCAGACCGACCTGCTCCAGTCCATCGAGCGCGGCGTGTACCCGTCCTGGACGCTGTACGTGCAGATCATGCCGGCGGCCGAGGCGGCGGACTACCGCTTCAACCCGTTCGACCTGACCAAGGTGTGGCCGCACGCCGACTACCCGCTCCAGCGCGTCGGCCGGATGGTGCTCGACCGCAACCCGGACAACGTCTTCGCCGAGGTCGAGCAGGCCGCGTTCTCGCCCAACAACTTCGTGCCCGGCATCGGCCCGTCCCCGGACAAGATGCTCCAGGGCCGGCTCTTCGCCTACGCCGACGCGCACCGCTACCGGCTGGGCGTCAACCACACCCAACTGCCGGTCAACGCGCCGAAGGCGACCGTGGCGGACAACTACGGGCGGGACGGCCTGATGGCGTCCAACGCCTACGACCGGCACGCCAAGAACTACGAGCCCAACTCCTGCTCCGGCCCCGTGCAGTCGGACCAGCCGCTGTCCGCGCCGCTCGCGCTCACCGGCCACACCGGCACCCACGCGGCCCCGGCGCACGCCAAGGACGACGACTTCTTCCAGGCCGGCGAGCTGTACCGGCTGATGTCGGAGGACGAGAAGAACCGCCTGGTGGCGAACATCGCCGGGGGCCTGGCGCAGGTCTCCCGGGACGACGTGGTCGAGAAGAACCTCGCCCACTTCCACGCGGCCGACTCGGAGTACGGCAAGCGCGTCGAAGCCGCGCTGCACGCGCTGCGCGAGGACTGACCCCAGGTCAGCGCGCGGGGCCGACGGGAGGTCCGCCCCACGCGCGTCCGTGCCGGCCGGTCCGCTGAGGGGTGGCCGGCCGGCGTGGAACGGCGGCGCGGGGCTCCGCGGCGCACGGTCAGGAGCCGACGGCCCGCGCGGCCCGGTCTCCCGGAGACACCAGTGCGGTGGTCGTGCCCGTCCGCAGGAAGGACGGCCCGTCTCCCCGGAAGCGCCTCGGAGCCCGCGTCCCGCCGCTCCCCCCCCAAAAGCCCCGCCCGGCGGTGCGATTGTCCTGTCGCGCCCATCTCCCGTGCCGCCGGGCGGCACCATCGCCCGCGGGCCCCGGCTTTCCGCACGATCGCGGAAAGCCAGGGTCCGTTCGCATATGTCTGCGGTAATGTCGGACTCTCCCCGTGCAACTCCCCCGAAGCGAACCGGTGGAGGACCATGGGCGGCGGCAGCCGAGCCTGCCCGCCGATCTACCCGCCAGGAGCCGCCATGGCCGACAGCGTGCCGGTGCGCTGCCCCACGTGCCGCCGCGAGAACGCGTTCACCCCGCCCACCTTCCCGTGTGCGTGCGGCGCGCCGCTGACCCTGCCGGTGCTGCGCGGCGGCATACCCGTGGAGATCCTGCACCGCACGTGGCAGAGCTCCTGGGTGGAGGTGCGCTGCGAGACCTGCGGCCGGCTCGACGAGTGGCCCGCGCCGGAGTCCGGCTGCGCGTGCGGGACGGTGGTACGCGTCCCCGTCGTACCGGTACCGCCCCCGCCGCCCGACCCGCCCGCCCCCGGCAGCCCCGCGTCGGCACTGCCCGGCGGACCGCCCCGCCGGCCGCCGGTGCTGCGCCCCGCCTTCCGGCCGGTCACCATCCGTACGGCCGGCGACTGCGTCACCGCCGCCGCCCAGTACCTGAAATGGCTGGGCTTCACCGACATCGCGCGGGTGCCGGAGCGCACCGCGTCGGGCGTGGACCTGCGCGGCTCCGGAGTGGTGGCCCAGGTCGACCCGACGACCCGCGCGACCAAGCTGCGGGAGGTCGAGTGCCTGTGGCTCAACGCGCTCAACGACTCCGCGGTCGCCGTCTGCTTCTCCCTGGCGGGCTACTCCCGTGACGCCCGCGCCCGCGCCGACGCGCTGCACCTGCCGCTGTTCGTCATGGACCTCACGGGCACCCCGCAGCCGGTCAACGACCCGGCCGACGAGCTGATCAGGGACGGTACGGGGCGGTAGCAGCGCGGCGGGCGGCCGCCGGACGCACGAGAGCCCCCACCGGCGCGCGGTGCGGGGTTCTCGGCCCGGGACGTGCCCCGGTCGCTACGATCCGGTGGCCTCCACGGGGGCGAGGGCGATGGCTCCGGCGGGACAGAGGCCGGCGGCCATCCGGGCGGCGGCCCGGTGTCCGGGGGCCGGGGCGGCGTCCAGAAGGACCACCAGGCCCTCCTCGTCGTCCTGGTCGAAGACTCCGGGCGCCGTCAGGGCGCACATGCCGGCGCCTACGCAGCGGTCACGGTCGGCGCTCAGGCGCAGCGGCGCGCGGGGGTCGCTCACGGTCTACTCCTTGTCCCAGGTGACGGGCAGGCTGATCACGCCGTAGATGTTGGCGCGGTCGCGCAGCGGCACCTCGTGCGGCGGCACCGCGAGGCGCAGGGTGGGGAAGCGGGCGAGGAGCGCCGGGAACGCGACGGCCATCTCGACGCGGGCGAGCTGCTGGCCGAGGCACTGGTGGGCGCCGTGGCCGAAGGCGAGGTGCCCGGTGGCCTTGCGGTGGATGTCGAGCCGGTCGGGGCCGGGGAACTTGCCCGGGTCGCGGTTGGCGGCCTGGACGGACACCGTCACCGTCTCACCGGCCTTGATCAACCGGCCTTCCACCTCGACGTCTTCGAGGGCGGAGCGCAGGATGGGGTCGGCCACGCTGAGGTAGCGCAGCAGTTCCTCGACGGTCTGCTCCGCGAGGCCCGGGTCGGCGCTCAGGGCCGACAGTTGGTCGGGGTTGCTCAGGAGGGCGAAGGTCCCGAGGCCGAGCATGTTCGCGGTGGTGTCGAGTCCGGCGGCCAGGAGCACCCCGCCGACTCCGATCAGCTCCTCCTCCGTGAGGTCGGAGGTGGTCAGATCACTGAGCAGGTCGTCGGTGGGTTCGGCGCGCTTGGCGGCCACGAGTTCCCCCATGAACCGGCCGACGGCCTCGAACGCCTCGCCCTTCGCCGTCACGTCGGCGGCCTGGTCGAAGAGGGTCGCCACGTGGCCCTGGAAGCGGTCCCGGTCGGCGTACGGCACGCCGAGCAGTTCGCAGATGACGAGCGCGGGTATCGGCCGGGCGAACGTCTCCACCAGGTCGACGGTGGGGCCGGACTGCTCCATGGCGTCCAGGCACTCGTCCGTGAACTGCTCTACACGCTCGGCGAGTTGCCGCATCCGGCGGACCGTGAACTTGCCGGTGAGCAGCCGCCGGAAGCGGGTGTGCTCGGGGGCGTCGAGGCCGAGGAAGTCACCGACCGGTGCCGGTACCATCTCCGCCCCCGCCTCCATGCCCGGCATCGGCAGCGGCAGGTGCAGGAGTTCGTAGCGGGCGCTGAAGCGCGGGTCGGACAGGACGGCGCGGGCCGCGGCGTGCCCGGTGACCAGCCAGCCGGTGTGCCCGTCGACGTAGCGCAGGCGACGCAGCGGCTCGTCGCTCAGCGCGGTGAGTTCGGCGGGCGGGTCGAAGGGACAGCCGGTGCGGCGGTCGGTGGGCAGGACGGGCAGTTCTTCGGCGTTGGCACCCTCGGCGGGGGTTCCGGCGGGTGTCGGTTCGTGCGGCATGGGGTTCTCCAGTAATCGTCGGTGCTGGTGAACGTGCTGGCGGCTGGGGCGGGTCACCGCTCGGAGCCGGTGGTGCGGGGGCCGCGTCAGCGCTTGGCCCCGGACTTGAAGGTGCGGCGCGCCCAGACGTAGCCGACCAGGGTGAGGCCGGCGCACCAGGCGAGGGCGGCGACCGCGCTGCCGCCGATCTCCGTGCCGAGCCACAGGCCGCGCAGCGTGTCGATGACCGGCGTGAAGGGCTGGTACTCGGCGAACCAGCGCAGGGCGGCCGGCATCGAATCGGTCGGCACGATGGCGCTGCCGAGGAACGGCAGGAACGTCAGCGGCATCGGGATGTTGCTGGCCGTCTCGGGGTTCTTGGCGACCAGGCCGATACCGGCGGCGAGCCAGGTCAGCGCCAGGGTGAGCAGGGCGAGCAGGCCGAGGGCGGTGAGCCATTCGACGGGCGTGGCGTCGGGGCGGAAGCCCACCAGGAGCGCCACGGCGGTCACGAGGCCGATGCTGATCATCGTCTGGATCAGGCTGCCGACGACATGGCCGGTCAGGAACGAGGCGCGGGAGACCGGCATCGTACGGAAGCGGTTGACGATGCCTTCGGTCTTGTCCATGCAGACGCTGATCGCGGTGGTCAGGGCGCCGGACGTGGCGGCCATCAGGATGATGCCGGGCGCGAGGTAGTCGATGTACTCGCCGCCCCCGGCGGCCGACGCCCCGATGCCGCTGCCCAGGGCGGTGCCGAAGGCGTAGTTGAACAGCAGCAGCATCATGACGGGCATGATGACGACGGTGAGTGTCAGGGACGGGTAGCGCAGCGCCTTCTTGAGGTTGCGGCGCAGCATCGTCCTGGAGTCCCGGACCGCGTAGGACAGGGTGGCCATCAGACGTTCTCCTTGGTCGGGGCGGCGGGGCGGGGCTGACCGGTGAGGGTCAGGAAGACGTCGTCCAGGTCGGGGGTGTGCACGGTGAGCGACTCGGCCCGTACGGCGGTGGTCTCCAGGGTGTCCAGCACGGCTCGCAGGGTGGTGACGGAGCTGTCGCCGGGGATCTGGAGGGTGAGGGCTTCCTCGTCGCGCGTGGCGGGGCCGAAGAGACCCGCGGCGGTGTCCAGGGCCAGGGCGTCGGCGAACCGCACCCGGATGTGGCCGCCGGGGATGCGCTGCTTCAGCTCGTCGGCGGTGCCCTCGGCGATCAGCTTGCCGTGGTCCAGTACGGCGATGCGGTCCGCGAGCTGGTCGGCCTCTTCGAGGTACTGGGTGGTGAGGAAGATGGTCACGCCCTCGTCGGCGACCAGGCCGCGGATGATCTCCCACATGGTGCGGCGGCTGCGCGGGTCGAGCCCGGTGGTGGGCTCGTCGAGGAAGATGATCCGCGGCTCGCCGACCAGGGTCATCGCCAGGTCCAGCTTGCGCCGCATCCCGCCGGAGAAGGTGGCGGCGGTCTTGCCCGCCACCTCGGACAGGTCGAAGCGGCGCAGCAGGTCCCTGGCCCGCCGCTTGCCCTCGCGCCGGTCGAGGTGGTGCAGGTCCGCCATCAGAAGGAGGTTCTCCTCGGCGGTCAGCAGGTTGTCGACGGCCGAGAACTGGCCGGTGACGCCGATCGCGGAGCGCACCGCGTCGGCGGCCCGGGTCAGATGGCGGCCCGCGACCCAGGCGTCGCCCGCGTCCGCGTCGATGAGCGTGGACAGGATCTCCACGGTGGTGGTCTTGCCGGCGCCGTTGGGCCCGAGCAAGGCGAAGACGGTGCCCTCCGCGATGTTCAGGTCGATGCCGTCGAGCACGAGCTTGTCGCCGTAGGACTTGCGCAGTCCGGTGGCGGTGATCGCCGGTGCCGTGGTGTCCACGGCGGTCGGCGCGGAGGTCCGGGTGACGGTCATGCCGCTGTCCTCTCGGGTGCGGTGAGTCGGGGTGCGCCCGGTCAGGCGCGGCGGATGACGACGTCGCCGGTCGCGGTGCGGGCGTGCACCTCGACGGTCTCGTCGGAGTCCGCGGGGCCGGCGGCGGAGCCGAGTTCGTTGCGTACCGCGCCGTACTTGGTGTTCAGGTCGAGCCAGGCCGCGGTGCCCTCGTGGATGCCCACGACGAGGTCACCGACGGAGGTGCGCAGGTCGATACGGCCGCGGACGACGTCGCCGACGCGGATGCCGCCGCTGGCGGAGGAGGCGTCGACCCCGGCCAGGGCGACGTCGACGTCGATGCGGCCGTTGGCGCACTTGGCGCCGATGCTGCCGCGCGCGGTGCCGACGGAGATGTCGCCGTTGGCCGCGCTGGTCCTCAGGTCCCCGGCGACCTCGGCGATCCTGGTCGCGCCGTTGCCGTTCTTGACGGTCGCCGTACCGGCGACGGTGCCGACCTCGATCCGGCCCGCGCCGGTGATCTCGATGTCTCCGGCCGAGCGGTCCAGGCGGATGTCGCCGAGGTCGGTCTTGAGGCTGCCGCCGGTCACCTCGTCGACGTGGAGGTCGCCGAGCGAGGTCTTGAGCGTGACGTCCCCGAAGCGGCCTTCGCAGCGGAAGTGGCCCAGGCCCGTGGTGCCCCGGATCTCGGAGCCCGCGGGCAGTTCGACGCTCACCTCGACGGCGCCCGGCTTGCCGAACAGCGACCGCTTCTTGGGGGTCTTGACCGTGAGGCGGCCGCCGGAGCAGGTGACCTGGGTCTGCTGCACGGCGCGTACGTCATCGTCGTCGGCTCCGTTGCGCGGCAGCACCTCGACGACCGTGTCGGTGCGCTTGCCCGCGGTGATGCGGGCGGAGCCGCAGTACAGCTCCAGGGTGGCGATGATCGGTTCGGGGGTCTCGAACTCAGGCATGGTTGTCCCGTCCTCTTGGCGTGGGTGGTTGTTCCCGCCGGTGAGGCGGGTACTGAGCGGGGTCGGCGGGCCGGTGGCCCGCCGGTGGAAGTGGGGTGGGGCCTCGGTGAGCTAACGGGCCCAGCCGGTGAGGCCCTGGTTGCCCGGGTCCGGGGCGCGGTCCGGCGGGCCGGCGCGCTCCCCGCCGTCGAGGGCGGTGGACACGGCCCGTACCAGCCAGGCGTTGACCGACAGGCCCTCCACGGCCGCGGCGCCCTCGGCGCGGACCTTGAGCTGGGCGGGGAGACGGAAGTTGATCCGCGCCACGGCCGCGTCGCCGTCCTCCGCGGACGGCGGTGGCGGCGGGGCCGCGCCGGGTGCCGTGACCGGCTCCCGCGCCTCCCGGAACGGCTCGGGCACCGGCGGCGCCGTCACCACGAACTCCGGGTCGAGGCCCCGCAGCCGTACGTCGACCGAGCCCGGCGCCAGTTCTCGCGTGACCTCGCCCATGGCGGCGGACAGCGCGTCGAGGAGGGTCAGGCGGGCGGCGGATTCCAGGGGCGCGGCGAGCCGCTCGGCGAGGGCGCGGGCGTCGTCGCCGCCGGTGTCCGCGGCGACAGCCAGCTCCTGTCGGAGGGTATCGACGTAGGGCGTCAGGTCCATGGCATCATCATGGCACATCGATGGTGCCATGGCGAGCCAGTTTGGCGCTCACTCTTCCGGAAAGGCTCTGACCAGCGGGTTCACTGGTGAATCGGTGCGCCATGGCGCCGCCTTGACCGGGGAGCCGCTCGCGATGGCGCCGCAGCGACGCCAGGGTGACACCACTTGGGCGGAGGGGACCCACCTCGCCACATCGCGGCCACTGCGCCAGCGGAACGCCGTTATGGCGCCATGGCGTCACCGGCTGACACCACCACTCCACCGACCGGACGCCGCCGGGCCTGCCGCGTACCCGGGCGGGCGCCCGGCCGCGGCCCGGACCCGGGCCCTTAAAGTCGGGTACGACCCATCGTGCCGACGGAAAGCACCCCCATGAAGGCCAGGACCAACGCGAACGCGCTGCTGCAACTGCGCGGCGTCAGCCGTCGCTACGGCGACCGGCAGGCACTGCGCCCGATCGACCTCGACGTGGCCGCCGGCAGTTGCACGGCCCTGTTCGGCCACAACGGGTCCGGCAAGTCCACCCTGCTGCGCATCGCGTGCGGCCGGGACGCGCCGACCACCGGCACGGCCCGGTTCGCGGGCCGCAAGGTGACCGAGGACGATCCGGAGGTACGGGCGCGGGTCGCGGTGGTCGGCGACAGCGTCGCCTGCTACCCGGACCTGACCGTCCGCGAACACCTCGAACTCGTCACCGTGGCGCACGCCGTGGACGACGCCCAGGCATGGATCGACCAGGTGCTCGCCGACCGACGGCTGGCCGGTCACGCCCACGCGCTGCCGGGTTCGCTCTCCTCCGGCCAGTTGCAGTCGCTGCTGCTGGCCGCCGCGCTGGTACGGCCGCGAGACCTGCTCGTCCTCGACGAACCCGAGCAGCGGCTGGACCCCGACGCCCGCGCGCGCCTGGCCGCCCTGCTGGCCGCCGAGAAGGCGGACGGCGTGGCCGTCCTGCTCGCCACGCACCAGGCGGAGCTGGCCCTGGAGGTCGCCGACCGCATGATCGCGCTGGAGGACGGCGAGGTCGTCGAAGAGGGCAGTCCGGCCGAGGTGCTGGAGAAGCTGGGCGTCCGCTCATGACCGCACGCGACACGGAACGCGCCACGGAAGAGAACGCGCGGACGGCGGTCCCCGGCCCCGTAGGGGACGAAACCGGGGAGGCGCCCGAGGAACACGCCGTCTGGACCGAGGCCGACGACGACCGCACCGCCGAGACCCTGCACTGGCTGCGCGCCAAGCGCCGCGCCCACCACCGCCAGCGCCGCCGCGACCGGGCCGTACTCGTCTACTGCGTCGTCCTCGCGGCCCTGGGGTACGGCAGCGGCTACGCCGTCCGCTTCCTGCGCGAACTGAAACTCGGCGCGGACCACGGCAGCCTCGGCGCCGATCTCCAGCGCACCCTGCCCGCCGCCTTCGTCGCCGTCACCCTCGGGCTGGCCGTACTCGCCTCGCGCGACGCGCTGTGGCGCGGGCCGGTCGTGGTGTCCGGGCCTTCCGTCGGCTGGCTCCTCGCCCAGCCCGTACGGCGCGGAGCGGTACTGCGCCCCAGCTTCCGGCTCTCCGCCGGACTGGCCGTGGGCGCGGGACTGCTGGTGGCGGCGGCCGCCGCCGTGGTCCTCCAGGTCACCGGCCAGACCTCCTTCGGCGGCGGGCTCCTGGCCCTGCTCCCGGCGGCGGTCTGTCTGCCGCTGCTGGCCGTCTCACTCGGCATGGCGGTGGAGCGCAGACCGCACCTGGCACCGTACGTACGGCGTGCGACCGCGCCCGCCGCCCTGCTGCTGGCCCTCGGCGCGGCCCAGGCCGCCCTGGCCGGCGCCGGCCACCGCTGGTCGCCCCTGGAACTGGCCGAGCTGTGGTCCGGCCCGTGGGGCTGGGCGGCGCAGCCGGTCGTGTCCGTGACGGGCGGAGCGGCGCACGGGTGGCCGGCCGCGACCGTGCTCCTCGTGGCCGTCACCGCCGCGGCCGTCCTGTACGCGCACCGGGACGCCGCGCACGTACCCAACGCCCAGTTGCGCAGCCGCGCGGCGACGGCCACGGCCGTCACGTCCGGGGTGTTCGCCCTGGAACTGCGGGCCGCGAAACTGGCTGTCCTGGAGGCCGGCGGCGACGAACCGAAGCGCCGGTTCCGCCTGCGGGCACCGCGGAACCGGCACCTCGTCGTCGTCTGGCGCGACCTGCTGGCCCTGCTGCGCGCGCCCGGAAGGCTGGGCCGCGCCGTCGCCTGGACGGCCGCTGCCGCCGCCGCGGCGGGACTCGGCGCGGCGACGGCGGGCGAGAAGCGCGTCCTCGGCCTGGCCGTAGGGCTGTTGTGCGGGTACGCGGCGGTCGGCGCCCTCGCCGAACCGGCCCGTCTGGAGACCGACAACGTACGGCGGGCGGCCTGGTCGCCGTTCCGGCTGCGGACGCTGATGCTGCATCACACGATCGTGCCCGCGGTGCTCGGCGCGCTGCTGGGCCTGCTCGCGGCCGTGCCGTACGCGCTGGCCGGCGCGGCGTGGACGCTCCTGCTCATGCCGCTGTGCGCACTGCCGTTCGCGGCGGCGGCGGTCTTCGGCGCGTGCCGCGGACCGGCCCGTACCGACCTGCTGTTCGTCGGTGGCGCCACGCCGATGGGCGGCCCGGGACCGTTCCTGTTCGCCGCGTGGTACGCCGCCGGACCGCTGGTGTCGGTCACCGGCCTCGTCCTCGTACTGAACGCGGCCCTCGGCCACGGCCTCGACGCCCGGTCCGTGTCCTCCGTGGCCGTCGTGGCGGCACTGCTCACGGCCGGTCTGCTGTTCTTCGTGACGCGCTCGGCGGACCGTCTCGTCAAGCACTGAATTCCCGCCGACGGAGCTGACGCGGGCGGTAAAGTCGCGTACATGAGCAACCACCGCGCGACCGGGCCCACGGGATTCGAGTAGCCCGCCAGGAAATACCTGGCGGTCGTTACCGACGGAGTCCCGTGGCACGTACCGCCCACCACGTTCCCCCTTCCCGCAGCCGGAATACGGACGCCCGCCCGCCGGGCGGCCCTTGGCATTCCGTGGTCGTCCGCGACCTCAGGTACAGCGCCCGCAGCCTGGCCGAAGCCGCGCGCGCGCCCGGGAGGCCACGGCCGCTGCCCGTCCGCCGCCAGGTGGACGTCCGCTCCTTTCCCCGGCACCAGCGGGACCGTTCCGTGGCCCGCTGGGCCGCCGTGGAGGAACGCCGGGCGCGCCAGCGGCTGCGGGCCCAGATCGGAATGCTGCTGCGTCGGGTGAATTCCCCCGGCGAGGAAGGCATGCTCGACCTCGCGGACACGGTGGACGTGCTGCCGGCGCGCCATCGACGGAATTCGCTCTGGCTCGCTTGAGGACCGATCAGGCCCGGCCATTCCCTGCGGCTACGCTGACCAGGGCAGTCGACAGCACGCAGGACTCGGGGGACGCCATGAACCGACCACTGCTGTTCCTCGACGTGGACGGGCCGCTCAACCCGTATGCGGCCAAGCCGCAGAGGCGTCCCGACGGCTACACCACGATCAGGGTGCCCCGCGACGGCGCCCAGGAGGAGAACCTGGGCCTGTCGTCCCGGCGGCGCCCCCTGCGGGTCTGGCTCAACCCGGAGCACGGGCAATTCCTGCTCCGGCTCGGGTTCCAGCTCTGCTGGGCCACCACCTGGATGGACAACGCCAACCGGTGGATAGCACCGGTGCTCGGCCTTCCCGAACTTCCCTTCGTCGACTTCGGCGACGTCTTGCTCCAGGAGCGTCCTGACGGCGTCCACTGGAAGACCGGCCCGCTGGTGAACTACGCCGACGGCCGCCCTTTCGCCTGGGTGGACGACGAACAGAGCGCGCTGGACCAGACGTATGTGACCGCCCACCACCGGGGGCCCGGACTGCTGCACCACGTCAATCCCCGGGTCGGCCTGCGGGAGAACGACTTCCGCACGCTCGCCGACTTCGCCCGGTCCCTGGACGCTCCCCAGGCCACCGGCTGAGCGAAAATCGGCTGCCGTGTGCCGGGGCACCTGCGACGGTACGTCCATGAACGCCATGGAGACCTGTCCCGTCGTCCGCCCGGCCGTGCCCGGCGACCTTCCCGTACTGCGTGACATCGAGCGGGCCGCCGGAGAGGCGTTCCGCACTGTGGGCATGGAGCGGATCGCGGACGACGAGCCGCCGTCGCTGCCGGAGTTGGCGCGCTACCAGGAGGCGGGGCGGGCGCTGGTCGCCTGCTCCGCACCGGGCGGCGCGCCGCTCGCGTACCTGCTCTGGGAGCCGGTCGACGGCTGCGCGCACATCGAGCAGGTGTCCGTCCATCCGGACGGCGCGCGCCGCGGGCTCGGCCGGGCGCTCATCGAGCGTGCTCGGCAGGACAGCGGGCTGCCGTCGGTCACCCTGACCACCTTCGCGGACGTGCCGTGGAACGCCCCGTACTACGCCCGGCTCGGCTTCCGTGTCCTGGACGACGCCGACCTCACGCAGGGCCTGCGCGCGATCCGTCGCCGGGAGGCGGAGCTGGGGCTGGACCGGTGGGAGCGGGTCTGCATGCGGCGGGACGGCTGACGCGAGCAGGGGTGGGTGACGCGGGAGGCCGGAGGGGCGGCGGTGGCCTGGTTGCGTGACGCGCGGGTGCGCCCCGGTTGCCCGGGGCTTCGGCCGACGGGGACCATCGCGGGATGAATCCACGTCAATCGGCCTCCTCGTCCGTCCCTGAGCCTGCCGCGACGAGCCTCGACGGCGGCGATGGCGACGGTGGCAACGATGCGTCCGGCAGGGCGGACAGGGCGACCCCGCGCCTCTCCCCCGCCCGGCGGGTCTGTGCCGTCGCCGCGGCGGGCTGCGTCGCCGTCCTCGTGCCGCTGCTCGGTACGGGACTCGTGGTCGACGAGTCGTACGAGATCCGATTACCCGGGGACGGGGCCACCGCGCTGCTGCGGGCGGTACTGCTGGCCACGCTGTGCGTACAGGTCGGCGAGCTGGCCGGGGTGCGGCTCGCGCGGCGTGTGCGGGGCGCGTCGGCCGCGTTGCCGCGGGGGTGGTCGAAGCGGGCCGCGTGGGTGGGAGCGGCGGCGGCCGTGGGGCAGTTGCTGCTGGTCGCGGGGAGCGGGTCGCCGCTGGCGGGGCTGTCGGGGCCGGCGCTGGTCGACGCGTACGCCACCCGGCCCGGCCTGCTGGCCCTCCTGGAGGCCAACGCGTTTCTGCTCGCCGCCCTGTGTGCGGCTTCCCGCCGTCCGGGGTGGGCCGGTGTTCCGCTGGCCGCCGTCGTCTTCGGCGAGGCGCTGCGGGCCCACCCCGAGGCGGACACACCGCTGGTCGGCGTCGCGCTCACCCTCGTCCATCTGACGTCGACCGCGCTGTGGGCGGGTGGTCTGCTGTACGTGCTGCGGACGCGGTGGTGCTGACGGCAGGAGGTGGCGGCGGGGCGGGAGTTGCTGCTGCGGTACGCCCGGCCGGCGGCGCTGCTGTTCGCCGCGATCACGGTCACCGGCGTGTGCAGCACCCTGCGCCGGCTGCCGCTCGCGGAGACGTTCGGCACGGCGTACGGCCGTGTCCTGCTGGCCAAGCTCGTGCTCGTCCTGGTGGTGGGCGGCCTGGCGCTGGCCGCCCGCAGGCGGTTGCGGCGGGAGGTGGCGCTGCCGGGGGCGGCGACCGGACCGGCCCGCGCGGAGGTGGCGGCGCTGGCCGCGGTGGTCGTGGTTTCCGCCGTGCTGACCGCCGTACCGCTGCCGCCCGCGCCGTGAGGCCCGTACCCGCCCGTATCGGCAGTGCGCCGGAACCGCCGCGCCCCTCGCGCGCGATAATGGCCGGATGTTCGATGCGAAGCGGCTGCGGGCCGTCTGCCTGGGCTTCAACGGGGCGGTCGAGGAGTTCCCGTTCCCCGGGAACCAGGAGGTGTGCACGTTCAAGGTCGGCGGGAAGATCTTCGCGTTGAGCAGCCTGGACGCCGGGCCGCTGAGCGTGAGTCTGAAGTGCGACCCCGACCTGGCGGAGCGGCTGCGGGCCGCGCACCCCGAGATCGTGCCGGGCTACCACCTCAACAAGCGGCACTGGAACACCGTCTCGCTGACGGGCGCGCTGGACGACCGGCTGGTCCTGGACATGATCGAGGACTCGTACGACCTCATCGTCGCGCGGCTGCCGCGGGCGCAGCAGCTCGTGCTGGACTGGCCGGGCCACGCCTGATCCCAGGGCGCGCGGCCCGGCCGTGCCTGCCGTGACGTCCGACCGTCACACCCGACCGTTACGCCGGTGCCGCTTCGACGGGACCGGACGGTTCCGGAGCGGCGGCCGGTCCGGCCGCGGCCTCCGTCTCCTGCGTCAGCCGCGCCGCCAGCCGCTCCCGCAGCTCGACCTTCCTGACCTTGCCGCTGACCGTCATCGGGAAGGCGTCGAGGACATGGACGTACCGCGGCACCTTGTAGTGCGCCAGGCGCGAGCGGCAGAAGCGGGCCAGCTCGTCGCGGGTGAGGCCGTCCGCGGAGTCGCGCAGGATGACGCAGGCGGCGATCTCCTCGCCGTACTTGGCGTCCGGGACGCCGACCACCTGCACGTCCGCGATCTTGGGGTGGGTGTAGAGGAACTCCTCGATCTCGCGCGGGTAGACGTTCTCCCCACCCCGGATGATCATGTCCTTGATGCGGCCGACGATCCGCAGATAGCCGTCGTCGTTCATCACCGCGAGATCGCCGGTGTGCATCCAGCGCTCCGCGTCGATCGCCTCGTCGGTGCGCTCCGGCTCCTCCCAGTAGCCCAGCATCACGCTGTAGCCGCGGGTGCACAGTTCGCCCGGCTCGCCGCGCGGTACCGTCGCGCCGGTCACCGGGTCCACCACCTTGACCTCGATGTGCGGCAGGACTCGGCCGACCGTGCCGGTGCGGTGCGCCAGGTCGTCGTCGCGCCGGGTCTGGGTGGAGACCGGTGAGGTCTCGGTCATGCCGTAGCAGATGGAGACCTCGCCCATGTGCATCTCGGAGACGACCCGCCGCATCACCTCCTCGGGGCACGGCGAGCCCGCCATGATGCCGGTGCGCAGCGACGACAGGTCGTACGAGGCGAAGTCCGGGTGGTCCAGTTCGGCGATGAACATCGTCGGTACGCCGTACAGGGAGGTGCAGCGCTCCTCCTGGACGGCCCGCAGGGTGTCCGCCGCGTCGAAGGCGGGGGCCGGGATGACGATGCAGGCGCCGTGCGAGGTGGCGCCGAGGTTGCCCATGACCATGCCGAAGCAGTGGTAGAAGGGCACCGGCAGACAGACCCGGTCGTGCTCGGTGTAGCCGACCGTCTCGCCCACCCAGAAGCCGTTGTTGAGGATGTTGTGGTGGGAGAGGGTGGCGCCCTTGGGGAAGCCGGTGGTGCCGGAGGTGTACTGGATGTTGACCGGGTCGTGCGGCGACAGTTCCTTCGCGCAGGCGGCGAGCTTCTCCCGCGGCACCCCGGCGCCGGCCGCCAGCAGGCCGTCCCAGGTGGGATCGTCGATGTAGACCACGTCCCGCAGGGCCCGGCTCTCGGCCCGTACCTGCTCGATCATCCGCCGGTAGTCGCTGCTCTTGTGCGCGACGGCGGAGACCAGCACGCTCATCCCGGCCTGCTTGAGCACATACGCCAATTCGTGCACACGGTAGGCGGGATTGATGTTGACCATGATGGCGCCGATGCGGGCGGTGGCGTACTGCACCAGCACCCACTCGGGGCAGTTGGGCGCCCAGATGCCGACCCGGTCGCCCTTGCGGACGCCCTTGGCGAGCAGGCCGAGCGCCACCTCGTCCACCGCGCGCCCCAGCTCCGCGTAGGTCCAGCGGCGCCCGCCCGCCACGTCCACCAGCGCCTCGCGGTCGCCGAACCGGCCGATCGTGCGGTCCAGGTCGGCGCCGATGGTGCGGTCGAGCAGCGGCCGGCCGGTCTCCCCCCGTGTGTACGCCTCCCGGCGCTGCTCGGCGCCGCTCTCCCGCGGTCCCGGCGGGTGGCTCGGCGGCCTGCTCATGTCGGTCATCGGTGGTCTTCCTCTCGGTACTCGGCGGCGCCGCCGCCCTCTTCGGCGGTGCGCTCGCGCAGCTCCACACGGCGGATCTTGCCGGAGACCGTCTTGGGCAGGTCGGCGAACTCCAGCCGCCGCACCCGCTTGTACGGGGCGAGCACCGCGCGGGAGTGCGCGAAGAGTTCGGCCGCGGTCTCCGGGCCAGGCTCCCAGCCGGCCGCCAGCACCACGTACGCCTTGGGTACGGCCAGCCGTACGGGGTCCGGCGCGGGCACCACGGCGGCCTCGGCGACCGCTTCGTGCTCCAGCAGTGCGCTCTCCAGCTCGAAGGGTGAGATCTTGTAGTCGGATGCTTTGAAGACGTCGTCCCGGCGCCCGATGTACGTGACGTAGCCATCGGCGTCCCGCGAGCCGATGTCACCGGTGCGGTAGTAGCCGCCGGCCATCGCCTCGGCGGTGCGTTCCGGGTCGCCGTGGTAGCCGGTGGTCAGGCCCACCGGCCGGGCGGACAGGTCGAGGGCGATCTCGCCCTCGTCGGCGGGCTCGCCGGTGACCGGGTCCAGCAGGACGACCTCGAAGCCGGGGGTGGGGCGGCCCATGGAGCCCGGTTTGAGGGGCTGGCCCGGGGTGTTGGCCACCTGGACGGCGGTCTCGGTCTGCCCAAAGCCGTCGCGGATGGTGACGCCCCACGCCTCCCGTACCCGTTCGATGATCTCCGGGTTGAGCGGTTCGCCGGCCGCGACGATCTCGCGCGGCGGGTTCTTCAGCGCGGTCAGGTCGGCCTGGATGAGCATCCGCCACACGGTCGGCGGGGCGCAGAAGCTGGTGACGCCGGCCCGGTCCATCTCGGCCGTCAGCCGGGCCGCGTCGAAGCGGGTGTAGTTGTGGATGAAGACGGTGGCCTCGGCGTTCCAGGGGGCGAAGAGATTGGACCAGGCGTGCTTGGCCCAACCGGGTGAGGAGATGTTCAGGTGGACGTCACCGGGTTTCAGGCCGATCCAGTACATCGTCGCCAAGTGGCCGACGGGGTAGGAGGTGTGGGTGTGCTCGACGAGCTTGGGGCGGGCTGTGGTGCCGGAGGTGAAGTAGAGCATCAGGGTGTCGTCGGCCCGGGTGGGGCCGGTGGGCTCGTACGTCTCGGGGGCGGTGTACGCGTCCTCGTAGGCGAGCCAGCCCGCGGCGGCCGTCGTGGCGTCCCCGCCGACCGCGATCCGGGTGTAGTCGCCGGGCACGCCGGCGAACTTGGCGGTGTCCGCGGCCCGTACGAGCACGTGCCGGGCCCGGCCCCGCTCGACGCGGTCGGCCAGGTCGAGCGGGCCGAGCAGCGGGGTGGCGGGGATGACGACGGCCCGCAGTTTCATCGCCGCGAGGGCGGTCTCCCACAGCTCGGCCTGGTTGCCGAGCATGACCACGATCCGGTCGCCGGCGCGTACGCCCTGTGCGGCCAGCCAGTTGGCGGCCCGGTTCGAGACGCGGCGCAGCTCGTCGAAGGTGCGGCGGGTGTGGGTACCGTCCTCCTCGACGATGTGCAGGGCGGTGCGGCCGTTGCCCTCGGCGATGCGGTCGAACCAGTCCAGCGCCCAGTTGAAGTACGCGGGGCGGGGCCAGGTGAAGCCCGCGCGGGCGGCGGCGTAGTCCTCGCGGTGGCGGAGGAGGAAGTCCCGCGCCGCGCGGAACTCGGCGGTCGGGTCCGAGGCCGCCGCCGCTCCCGTCACTTCCGTAACCCCCTTAACACCACCCATACCGCCCGTACCACCCGTCGCACCTGTCGTATCCGTGTCCGCCATGTGTCCTCCTCATTGCCGCACCGCCTACCGCCATCGTGTAATCAGTGACGCAGGTCTCACCACCCCCGAACGGGGGAAGCGGAGGTTTCGGCGTGCGGGTCGAATCGGAGTGCGGCGGGTCCGCCGACGTACGGGCGGCGCTGCTGCGGCTGCGGCGGACGAGCGGGCTGCCGGTGGCGTTCGGCGGTCTGCGGTACGGCACCGGCCGCTATCGCATCAGCGAGCTGACGGGCGCCAGAACCGCCGCGCTGCACGGCCTGGCCGTCCGGCACGGCAACGGCCTGGGCGGCAAGGCGGCCGTGCTCACCCGCCCCTTCGCCGTGACCGACTACCACGCGTCCGCCGTCATCAGCCACGAGTACGACGCCGCCGTGGCGGCCGAGGGTCTGTATTCCGTGCTCGCGGTGCCGGTCGTCGTACGGCGGCGGGTGCGCGGGGTGCTGTACGGGGCGCTGCGCCGTCCCGTACAGCTCGGTGACCGCCCGCTGTCCGCCGCGATGGAGGCGGCCCGCGAACTGGAGCAGGCCCTGCTGCTCCAGGACGAGGCGCAGCGGCTGCTGTCGGTCGCCCGGCAGCCCGCGGCCGCCGATCCGGCGGCCTGGGAGGAGGTCCGGGAGGCGCACGGCGACCTGCGGGCCCTGGCACAGCGCGTCGCGGACCCGGTGCTGCGGCACGAGCTGCTGGCGGCGTGCGGACGGCTGGCGGCGGCGTCCGCTCCCGGGCGCGGCCGTACGGGCGACGGGCCCGGCCGGACGGCGGGCGGACCCGGCCGGCTGGACGGCCCGGTGCTGGCGCCGCGTGAGGTGGACGTCCTGGCGTACGTGGCCTCCGGCGCGACCAACGCGGCGACGGCGGACCGGCTGGGGCTGCGCCCGGAGACGGTCAAGAGCTACCTGCGGTCCGCCATGCGCAAGCTGGGGGTGCACTCGCGGCTCCAGGCGGTGGTGGCGGCGCGGCGGGCGGGGCTGCTGCCGTGAGCGGGACGGGCCGTTCCGTCATTTCCGGTGAGCCGCCGTATGCGCTGGCGGGAATCCGGAGGTTATCGGCAGTTTCGCCGCTGTCGGCCCGAAGATCGCCGGTCATAACCTCGGGGCGTCAACCGCCGACGAGAAAGCTGGCCCCATGTCCGACACGGCGAAGAAAAACCCTTCCCATCCCGCGGCCCTGCCCACGGAAATAGCCGGTGTGCGCTTCCCCGACAGTGAACTCGCACGGAACACCGCGGCATTCGTACGGCGCGTGTCCTCCGCGTCGCTCTACAACCACGTCATACGGACGTATCTGTTCGGCTCCCTGCTCCTCGACCGACGCGGCGTCACCTACGACCGTGAACTGGCCTTCGTCGCCTCGGCCCTGCACGATCTCGGGCTGGTGGACGCGTACCGGTCACCGGACGAGCGGTTCGAGGTCGACGGTGCCGACGCCGCGCGGCGGTTCCTGCGGGAACAGCACATGCCGGCCGAACGGGTGGAGGTCGTCTGGGACGCGATCGCCCTGCACACGACCGTCGGTGTCGCGACACGGAAAAGCCCGGAGATCGCCATGGTCTCCGAGGGTTCGGGCCTCGATTTCACCGGGAACGGCTTACAGCAGATTCCGTCCGACGTTCTCGGGGAGATACTCGCCGCCTGTCCCAGGGAGCATTTCAAGCGGGAAGTGATGGACAACATCCTGTCGCTGTGCCGCACCAAACCCATGTCGGTACTGATGCACCCCTTCGCCGAGGTCGGCCGCCGTCACCTCCCCGGTTTCCCGGTACCCACCGCGGAGGATCTGGTGCTGGCCGCGCCGTTCGAGGAGTGACGGGCCCCCGCCGGGGCACGGCACGAGGACGGGGCCCGGGAGCCCCGTCCTCGGCCGACGGCAGGTCAGGCCCGGCCGTTCACCGGTGGTGCGGCTGGTAGTACGAGCCGAGCTGCTCGTGGTAGTCCGGGTTGCCGAGGTGCTTCTCCTTGTCGAACTCCGGGGAGTTCTTGATCTCTTCCTTGGTGCGGGAGACGTAGATCTTGCGCTCGTCGGTGTCCACGGACGCGATGACGCCGGCCGGCAGCAGGACGTGCTTGCCGAAGATCCAGACTCCGGTGTCCACCACGATCCAGGCGGAGCCCACTTCGTCGGAGTGCTTGTCGACCTTGCCGATACTGCCGTCCGTGGCCTCGACCTTGTAGCCCACGAGGTCCGTGCCGGCGGTGTGGCCGGCGCCGGCCGGGTAGCCCCAGATGTCGGTCATGGAACGCTCCTTCGCACGATCGGGTCTCGGAACACGGCGCCGGGTGCCCGGCCGTACCGCACCCAAACGGCGGAGGCGGTACGGCGCGCCGCTTCCGGCCACCGGGCCCGCACCCAGCGGTTCCCGGCCGTTCCCGGTCCTCAGGAGCCTTCACCGGCGAACGGCAGGTACTCCGTCTCCAGCGCGGCGTCCAGCAGCCGGGCCGCGCCGGGCGTGCGTTCCTCGACCAGTCCGGCGTGGACCAGCCGGCGCAGCCGGACGCCGCCGAGGTAGCAGGCCGACAGGTCCCGTACGTCCAGGGCCAGGTCGGCCGGGTCGCCGGTGGGTGCGTAGGTGGCGCCGGACGGGTCGGCGGTCAGCCGGAAGCGGCCGGCGTTGGCGGGCAGGGAGGCGTCGCGCACCTCCAGTACGAGGTCGACGGGCGCGGCCCAGGAGCGGGCGGTCAGGGCCCGTGCCACGTCCACCAGCCGGAGCCACATCGCGGGCCACTGGCCGGTGACGCGTACCTGGTCCCGGTCGGCGGCGAAGTGCAGCAGCGGGTCGTCGGGGGCGACCGCCCAGACCTGTACCTTGCGCGTCAGGTCGATGGAGGCGAGGTAGGACCAGAGGGCGGCGGCGGCCGGCGCGTCGTCCGCCTCCAGTTCCTCGACGGTGACGGTGCCCTTCTCCCCCACCCGGTAGACGGCGTATCCGGCGGCGGGTGCGTCCTTGTCGCCGAGGACGACGACGCGCGCCGGGCCGTCCTTCACGTCGTCCCCGTCTTCGTCGTCGGGGCGCAGCGCGCGCCGCCACCACGCCTCGTCGCGGGAGAGCCGTCCGCCGCGCCTCGCCCGGCCCGTCTCGTACAGCGGCGCGAGTACGGCGACGGCGTCCGCCGGGGCGAGCAGCCGCAGCGGGCGCCGGTCGGGCGTGATGCGCAGGTCCAGGGGCCGGGTGGTGTTGATCTCGACGTGGTACGCCTCGGTGGCGGGGCCGAAGCCGAAGCGGCCGTAAATCGCTTCCTCCGACGCCCACAGACAGGCCAGCGGCCGGTTGTCGGCGGCGCAGCGGCGCCAGAGTTCGCTCATCATGCCGGTGAGCACGCCGCGCCGCCGGTGGGTGGGCGCGACCGAGACGAAGTCCAGTTCGGCGGCGGGCAGTTCGCCGCCCGGTACGGAGAGGCCCAGGCGGTGTGCCGCGGCGAAGCCGACGATCTCCTCGTCGTCGTACGCGCCCACCCGCTCGGCGTTCAGCAGCAGTTCGCGCTGGCGCTTGCGGGTGGCGTCGCCGGCCGTCACGTGGAAGGCGAGGTGTGCGAGGTCGAGGGCCCGGTCGACGTGGGCTTCGGGGATGTCCCGTATGTCCGTGGTCACCTGAGGGACGGTAACGCCGGGCCCCGCGCGCCGTCACCCGTTTTTACGCGACGGCCCGCCCGGCCCCGAGAAGAAGTCCCGCACCCGGTGGCGCCGCCCGTTCCGCCCTCGGTCGCCGTAGTCCGCGCCGTACGGCTCGGCGTAGCCCTCCTCGCCGCCGTCCGGGTTGTTCAGGACGGTCCAGCTCACGGCGGACACCGCGGGCTCCAGCGACAGTCGGCTGACCGCCTCTTCGAGGAGGCTGTCGTCGCGCCGCTCGGTGGTCAGCTCGGCGGCGACGGTGACCTTCGGCGGCGTCCCCTCGTCCGGCCGGGCGGCGCCTTCGTCACGGCTGTGCACCGCCCTCAGCCGGAAGCCGGACCGGGTGACAGCCTGCACGACCAGCGTCCTGATGTGCGCTTCCTCGGTTTCGAGGCACACCGCCTCGAAGTAGTAGTCCGTCGAGACCTCCGCGCCACCGCCCGGCTCCCGGTCCATCCGCCGGCCGAGCGGCCGCAGCACCAGGTTCGCGCCGACCACCCCGGCCGTGCCGAGCGCCGCGACCACGTACAGCCCGGTGCCCGCCAGGGCGCCGACCGCGGCCGAGCACCACAGCGTGGCGGCGGTGTTCAGGCCGCGGACGCTCAGTCCGTCGCGCATGATGACGCCGGCGCCGAGGAAGCCGATGCCGGAGACGATCTGTGCGGCGACCCGCGATCCGTCGTAGCCGGTGGTGCTGGTCGCGGCCGCGAAGCCGTACTGGGACAGCAGGACGAACAGCGCGGCGCCGGCGGCGACCAGCGCGTTGGTGCGCAGCCCCGCCATCCGGGCGCGCCACTGCCGTTCGAGGCCGATGACCGCGCCGAATCCCAGGCCGGCGGCGATGTTGCCGGCAAGCTGCCACTCGTTCACCATGATCGCGCTCCTCCTCCGTGCGCCGGTGCGGGGCCGCCCGGAGGCGGCCCCTTGCACTGCCGGCTTTCGCTGTCGGCCTTCTCCATCGGCGGTTCACAGCCAGGTGTTGAACCGGCGGATGTACCAGGTCTTCACCCCCTGGGTCAGCAGGCAGTACGCCAGCAGCGTCCCGGCCAGCCACGGGAAGTAGCTCAGCGGCAGCGCCGTCAGGCCGAGGGCCGGGGCCAGCGGCGAGAACGGCAGGGCGATGCCGAACGCCATGACCAGGGCCGTCATCACCAGCACCGGCCAGGTGGCCCGGGACCGTACGAACGGGATCTTGCGGGTGCGCAGCATGTGCACCACGAGCGTCTGCGTCAGCAGCCCCTCGACGAACCACCCGGACTGGAACAGCGCCTGGTGCGCCTCGCTGTCCGCCCCGAAGACGTGCCACATCAGCAGGAAGGTGGTGATGTCGAAGACCGAGCTGGTCGGGCCGAGGAAGAGCATGAAGCGTCCGAGGCCCCGGGCGTCCCAGGTCCGCGGCTTGCGCACGTACTCCTCGTCCATCCGGTCCCAGGGCGTGGCGAGCTGCGAGATGTCGTAGCAGAGGTTCTGGACGAGCAACTGGGTGGCCAGCATCGGCTCGAACGGCAGGAAGGCGGAGGCGGCCAGCACCGAGAAGACGTTCCCGAAGTTCGAGGAGGCCGTCATCTTGATGTACTTGATGGTGTTGCCGAAGGTACGGCGCCCCTGGAGGACGCCCTGTCCGAGGACGGTCAGGTCCTTCTCCAGCAGGATGATGTCGGCGGATTCCTTGGCGATGTCGACGGCGGTGTCGACCGAGACGCCGACGTCCGCCTCGCGCAGCGCCGCGGCGTCGTTGATGCCGTCGCCGAGGAAGCCGACGGTGTGCCCGGCACCTTGGAGAGCACGGACGATCCGGGCCTTCTGTACGGGGTTGACCTTGGCGAACACGGTCGTCGTACGGACCAGGGCGGCCAGCTCCGGCTCGTCGAGCAGATCGAGGTACGGCCCGGTGACGACGGTGCCCGCCTCGATACCGACGTCGGCGCACACCCGCGCCGCGACCAGCTCGTTGTCGCCGGTGACGACCTTGACGGCGATACCGCTGCCGGCCAGCGCCCGCAGGGCCTCGGCGGCGTCCCGCTTCGGCGGGTCGAGGAAGGCCAGGAAGCCGCGCAGGGTCAGCTCCTCCTCGTCGGCGACGCCGTACGTCTCGCGGGTGGCGGGCAGCGTACGGGTCGCCACCGCCAGGACCCGCAGGCCCTGCCGGTTGTGGTTCTCCGCGGTCAGGGCGACCTGCCGGCGCAGGACGTCCGTCAGCTCCACCCGCTGTCCGCCGTCGGTGACATGGGTGCACAGGGCGAGGACCTCCTCCACCGCGCCCTTGGTGACGAGGAGGTGTTCGGCGGCCGGTCCTTCGAGGTCGTTGCGCCGCAGCACCACCGACATCCGGCGCCGCGCGAAGTCGAAGGGGACCTCGTCGACCAGCGTGAACCGCGCGTCGACGACCACCTCCTCGGCATCGTGCATCCGGTCGACGACGGCCTGGTCCATGAGGTTGCGCAGCCCCGTCTGGAAGTGGCTGTTGAGGTAGGCGTACTCCAGTACCTCGCCGTCCTCGTGGCCGTGTACGTCGAGGTAGCGGTCCAGGACGACGCGGTCCTCGGTCAGGGTGCCGGTCTTGTCCGTGCACAGCACGTCCATCGCGCCGAGGTTCTGGATGGCGTTCAGGCGCTTGACCACGACCTTGTGCTTCGCCATGGCGACCGCGCCGCGCGCCAGGTTGGTGGTGACCACCATCGGCAGCATCTCGGGCGTCAGGCCCACCGCGACGGCCACCGCGAAGGCCAACGCATCGGCCCAGTCGCCCTTGGTGAGGCCGTTGACGGCGAACACCAGCGGCACCATCACCAGCATGAAGCGGATCATCAGGAAGCTGACCTTCTTCACCCCGGCGTCGAAGCTGGTCTCCGGGCGCTCGCCGGCCAGCGAACCGGCCATCGACCCGAAGTAGGTGTCCCGCCCGGTGGCGACGGCCACGCCGGTCGCGGTGCCGGAGGTGACGGAGGTGCCCGCCAGCGCCAGGTTGTCCGCCTCCACCGGGTCGGCGGTCGTGTGCTGACCGTGGTCCTCGGCCCGGGTGTCGGCCTTGGCGACGGGCAGCGACTCGCCGGTGAGCGCGGCCTGGGCGATCATGAGGTCCTTGGCGGTCAGCAGCCGCAGGTCGGCCGGTACGAGGTCACCGGCGGCCAGCACGACGACATCGCCGCGTACAACGTCCGCCACCGGTATCTCCACGGTGGCCGGCGCCTCCGTACGGGCGGGCCGGCGCTGTACGGCGGTGGTCGTGGTGACCAGGGCGCGCAGCGCGGCGGCCGAGCTGCCCGAGCGGTACTCCTGCCAGAACCGCAGCAGTGCGCTGATCAGCACCATCGCGCCGAGGGTCGGGATCTTCGGGTCGAAGGGCTCCGTGTCGGCGGCCTGGAGCCACTGCACGAGCATGACGGCGTCCAGGCCCGCGAGCACCAGGATGAACGGGTTCCAGAACGCCTTCGCCAGTTGCACGTACCAGCGCGGCGGGCGCTCGTGCTCGACGACGTTGAGGCCGTCGCGCTCCAGGCGGGCCTCGGCGTTCTCCTGGAGCAGGCCGTCGCGTCCGGTGTGCAGGTCCTGGAGGACCCGGGACGCCGGGCGCGCGCTGACAGCGGCCAGGTGCTCGCCGACGGCGCGGGTGCGGGCAGCCAGTTCGGCGGCCTTCCGCTCCCGGCGGCGCATGCGGCGGCCCGGCGGATCGAGCTTCTCGGGGGTGAGCAGGTCGGTCATGGCAAAACCTCCATCCGTACGGGGGCGCGGCGGCATCGGGCATGACGGCATGCGGGCATGACGGCACGGCCCGGTGGCGCGGGACCCCGGCACAGGGAATTGCGGTTATCGGTGAGGGAAAATCACGGGAAAGGGAAAAGAGCGCACGCACGCCAAAAAGCACCACGGCACAGCCGTACGCATTTCCGCGCACGGCGCGTGGTGCGCGGCACACGGAAAAGGGAACGAATATACGGACCGCGGAGAGGAGGCAGCCGGGGGCAGCCCGCACGGGCGGCCGCCGTCATCGCCACGCTCGGCGGTTTCCGGCAGCGGACAACCCGGCAGTTCTCAGCGGGGGTGGCACACAGCGCGGCGATACACCGGGCCTAACGGGACGCCGGTGTCAGCTCACGGGGAAATCAGCAGTCAGCACACTGCAACGCTGCTGCAAGGACTTCCTTCGGGACTCATCCCGATCACCTCCTTGCTCGCGCGGAACACAAACCTGGGCGCCGTGCGTTCCGGCACCCTCACCACCGAATAATGCCATACCCGGCCCGCTACCTCTCCCCTTTCGGCCAAGAATTCGCCGAGCGCCGCTGTGATTCACCTCGCACCCGCCCTCCGGTACGGCATCATCGTCCTATGGCGACGGGAAATGCCACGGCCGCTGCGACCGGCACGGCACCACGGCGGCGGGCGGCCCTGGCCGTCACGGTCGCGCTTCTCCTCGTCGCCACCGTCCCCCTCGTCTTCCGTGCCGCCGGCGCGGACGGCGTGACGCCCGTACCGCAGTTGCTCGCCTTCCTGCCCTGGCTGCTGGTGCCCGCCGGGCTCGCCCTGGCGCTGTCCTTCGCGGCGCGCTGGCGGCCGGGCCTGTTCTGGGCCGCCGCCGCACTGCTCGGCCTGGCCGGGTTCGTCCCGCCGTACGGCGACGACGCCCCCGCGTCGCACGGTGCGCCCCTCACCCACTTCCGCGTCCTCACCGCCAACCTCGAATTCGGCCGCGCCACGGACGGGCTGCTGGCCACGCTGCGGCGGGAGCGCCCCGACCTCGTGGCGGTCCAGGAGTGCGATCCGGAGCGCTGCGCCACGGCCCTGGGCTCCCCCGACGTCCGCGCGGCCTACCCCTTCCGCCTGCTCGCCGGACACGGCGCGTCCGAGGGCTCCGCCGTACTGAGCCGGTTCCCGCTGCGACCGGACGGCGCGGTGGCGGGCGAACTCGCCATGCCCCGCGCGGCCGTCACCGTCTCCGGCCACCGCCTGCGCTTCCAGGTGGCCCACCCCATGCCCCCGCTGCCCGCCTCCCTGCACACCTGGCGCTCCGAACTGGGCCGTCTCCGCGACCTCGCCGCGTCCCGCAGTCCCGAACCCCTCATCGTCGCAGGCGACTTCAACTCGTCCCAGGACCACGCCGCCTTCCGGGCCGTCCTGGACGCCGGGCTGCACGACAGCGCCCGGCGGGCCGGCAGTCCCCGTACCCCGACCTGGCCCGCCCGCACCACTCCCGTACTGGGGGCCCAGATCGACCACGTCCTGGTCAGCGACGCCCTGTGCCCCCGCGCGGCCCGCTTCCTGGACCTGCCGGACACGGACCACCGGGCGCTGCTGGTGGACCTGGAGCTGCACGCGACGCGCTGAGGTGTCTCCCCACCTCAGCTCTCCCGCTGCCCCTGCTCCCGTTCACGGTGGTCGTACACGGCACGGGCCTCGGCGATCTCCGCCTGGTGCTCCTCGGTCCAGGTGACCAGTGCCTGGATGGTGTCGTGCAGGGTCGCGCCCAGCGGCGTCAGCTCGTAGTCGACCCGGGGCGGGACGACCGCGTGCACCGTGCGGCGGACGAGGCCGTCGCGTTCGAGCTGGCGCAGGGTGACCGTCAGCATCCGCTGGCTGATGCCGTCGACCTCGCGGCGCAGTTCGGTGAAGCGCAGCGTACGGCGGTCCAGCAGCGCGATGACGAGCAGCGACCACTTGTCGGCGACCCGGTCGAGGATCTGCCGGACCTCGCAGCCCTCCCGTACGTCCCACTGCCGGGCGTCGTAGTCGCACTCGGCTCCGGGAACCGTGCCGTGCGCGCCGTCGCCGCACGGCTCGGCCGGACGGGTTACTCCGGTGTGCCCGAGTGACTTCGAAGTGCCTTCTTCCATGGTGGTTCACGGTGCCGGAAGATGCGGTCGGTAACAAGAGGTAACCGACCGGCACAGGGGGAACCGCATCATGGACCCGATCACCGCCACCCTGCCGCCCGCGGACGGCGACCGTATGAGCGGCCGCAGCCGGGGCGTGCTGCTGGTGCTGTGCGGAGCGATCTTCCTGGAAGGCATCGACGTCGCCATGCTGAACGTGGCACTGCCGTCGATCCGGGCCGAACTCGGACTGACCACCGGCGAGTTGCAGTGGGTGATGAGCGCGTACGTGCTCGGCTACGGCGGCTTCATGCTGCTCGGCGGGCGGGCGGCCGACCTGTTCGGACGGCGGCGGATGTTCCTGCTGCCGCTCGCGGTCTTCCTGGTCTTCTCCGGCCTCGGCGGACTCGCGGGCGACGGCTGGACGCTCGTCCTCGCCCGGTTCGTGACGGGTACCTGCGCCGCGTTCCTGATGCCCGCCGGGCTGTCCGTCATCACCACCGGCTTTCCCGCGGGGCGGCAGCGCACCACGGCACTGCTGGTCTACTCGGGCACCGGGGGCGGCGGCTTCTCGGTCGGCCTGGTCGTCGGGGGCCTGCTCACGGCGGCCGACTGGCGGTGGGTGTTCTTCGTCCCGGTCGTCCTGGCCGCCCTGATCCTCGCCGCGGGGCTGCCGCTCATTCCGCGTACGGAGGAGACGCGCGGTACGGAGGAGATCCGCACGGCCGGGACGCCCGCGGCCGGGACAACCGCAGGGCAACGCCCCCGCCTGGACCTCCCCGGCGCCGTCACCGTCACCGCCGCCATCCTCCTGTTCGTCCTGACCGTCGAACGCGCCACCCACGCCCCGCCGGCCGAGACCCTGGCCGCCCTCGCCGCCTCCCTCGTCCTCCTGCTCGCGTTCGCGCTGATCGAACGCCGGTCGCCGGCGCCGTTGGTGCGGCCGGGCATCTTCCGCACGCGATCGCTGGTGCGCGCCAATCTCACCGGGCTGCTGTTCACCGCCGGCTTCTTCGGGTTCCAGTTCATCGCCGTGCTCTACCTGCGCGAACTGCGCGGTTGGTCCACAGTGCAGACGAGCTTCGCGATGCTGGCCATGGGTGCCGACGTGGTCCTCGCGCCGCTGCTGACGCCCCGGCTCGTCCGGCGGTTCGGCACCGCGCGGGTGATCCTGGGCGGTCTGCTGCTGGCGGCCGTCGCGTACGCCGCCTTCCTGCCGCTCGGCATGGACCGCGCGTACGCGGCGATGTTCCCGAGCCTGCTGCTGATCGGTGTCGCCTTCGCGCTGGTCCACGGGCCGCTCACGATGACCGCCACGGACGGCGTCGCCGAACACGAACAGGGGCTGGCGGCCGGACTCCTGTACACGTCCTTGCAGTTCGGTGCCGCGCTCGGCCTGTCGGCGGCCACCGCCGTCGCCACGGCCGTCGCGGGTGCCGCCACGGCCCCCGGTGACGCCGGTCTCCTCACCGCCTACCGCACCGCGCTCCTGGTCCCCCTCCTGACCGCCGTGCTCGCCGTCCTCCTCAGCCCTCGGGAGCGCCGCCGCCGTCCTCGGCTCCGTCCCGTCACGCCACCGAAGCCGGCCCTATGCGGTCCAGCGGCGCCGGACGGTCGTGGTGAATAGGGGTGTGGGCGCCGGTCAGGGGGACGCCGGTGCCGCCGCGGCGGTTGGCGATGATCTCGGCGGCGATGGACAGGGCCGTCTCCTCGGGGGTGCGGGCGCCGAGGTCGAGGCCGATGGGAGAGCGCAGGCGGTTGAGTTCGAGTTCGGTCAGGCCGATGTCGCGGAGGCGCGCGAGGCGGTCCAGGTGGGTGCGGCGGGAGCCCATGGCGCCGACGTAGGCGACGGGGAGGCGCAGCGCGCGTTCCAGGAGGGGGACGTCGAACTTGGCGTCGTGGGTGAGGACGCAGAGGGCCGTGCGGGCGTCGAGGTCCTGGGTTCCGAGGTAGCGGTGCGGCCAGTCGACCACGATCTCGTCCGCGTCGGGAAAGCGGGCGTGGGTGGCGAAGACGGGGCGGGCGTCGCAGACGGTGACGTGATAGCCGAGGAACTTCCCGGCCCGTACGAGCGCGGCGGCGAAGTCGATGGCACCGAAGACGATCATGCGTGGGGCGGGGACGGAGGTCTCGACGAGGAGGCGGACGGGTTCGCCGCAGCGGGAGCCGTCGGCGCCGATCTCGACGGTGTCGGTGCGGCCGGCGTCCAGCAGGGCGCGGGTCTCGTGGGCGGCGGTGCGGTCCAGGCCCGGGGGGCCGCCGAGGGTGCCGCTGACACCGCCGTCGGGGCGTACGAGCAGGGCACCGCCCAGGAGGCGGGCCGGGCCGCCGACGACCCGGGCCACCGCCGCCGCTTCGCCCGAGGCCGCGGCGGCCAGGGCGGCGGTGAGGGTGGCGGTACGGCCCGTGGCGTGCTCCGTACGGGTCGTGCCGCCGTCCTCCGGTGCGTCCGGCACGCCCGGTGCGTCCGCGTCGTACGGCCGTACCGGAGTGACCAGGATGTCGATGACGCCGCCGCAGGTCAGGCCGACCGCGAAGGCGTCCTCGTCGCTGTAGCCGAAGCGTTCGAGGAGGGTTTCCCCGGTGCGGAGCGCTTCCTGGCACAGTTCGTAGACCGCCCCCTCCACGCAGCCGCCGGAGACCGACCCGATCGCCGTGCCGTCCCGGTCGACGGCCAGGGCGGCACCGGGCTGGCGGGGCGCGCTGCCGCTGGTGGCCACGACGGTGGCCACCGCGAAGGGTCGTCCCTGCCGGGCCCACCGGTGCAGCTCGTCGGCGATGTCCAGCATGTCGGTCTCCTTACGGGTGGGTGCGGGGCGGGTGTTACTCGACGCCCAGCCAGTTCTCGATCGGGTGCAGTGCGAAGTAGACGAGGAAGATCAGACTGAGTACCCACATGAAGGCGCCGACCTCCCGCCACTTGCCCTGCGCGGTCTTGATGGCGGTGTAGGCGACGACGCCCGCGCCGACGCCCGCGGTGATGTTGTACGTGAAGGGCATCAGCGCCACGGTGAGGAACACCGGGATCGACACCGATCGGTCGCTCCAGTCCACGTGCTTGGCGGCGCTCATCATCATCGAGCCGATGACGACGAGGGCGGCCGCGGCGACCTGGGCGGGCACGAGCTGGGTGAGCGGGGTGAAGAAGAGGCAGGCCGCGAAGAACAGGCCGGTGACGACCGAGGACAGGCCCGTACGGGCGCCTTCGCCGACGCCGCTTGCCGACTCGATGAACACGGTCTGTCCGGACGCGCCGGCGACACCGCCGATCGCGCCGCCCGCGCCGTCGACGAACAGCGCCTTGGACAGGCCGGGCATCCGGCCCCTGCCGTCGGCCAGCCCGGCCTCCGTTCCGACGCCGATGATCGTGGCCATCGCGTCGAAGAACCCGGCCAGCACCAGGGTGAAGACGATCATGCCGACGGTGATCGCGCCGATCTGGTCCCAGCCGCCGAACTCGACGTGCCCGAAGAGCCCGAAGTCGGGCGCGGCCACCGCGCTGCCGTGCAGCTCGGGCGAGGTGCCGCCCCAGTCCTTGTCGGTGAGGCCGCCGAGGCTGGTGGCGAGGACGGACAGGATCGTGCCGACGACGATGCCGATGAGGATGGCGCCGGGGATGTTGCGGGCTTGGAGCATGAAGATCAGCAGCAGCGTGACGGCGAAGAAGAGGACCGGCCAGCCGGAGAGTTCGCCGGTCAGGCCGAGCTGTACGGGGCCGCCGGTGCCCTTGCCGACGAAGCCGGCCTTCACCAGGCCGAGCAGGGCGACGAACATCCCGATGCCCATGGTGATGGCGTGCTTGAGGGCCAGCGGGATGGCGTTCATGATCATCTCGCGGAGGCCGGTGACCACCAGGAGCATGATCACGACGCCGTACAGCACACACATCCCCATGGCCTGCGGCCACGTCATGTACGGGACGACCTGCGAGGTCAGCGCCGCCGACACGTTCAGCCCGGCGGCCAGGGCCAGCGGCACCTTGCCGACGAACCCCATCAGCAGGGTGCAGACCGCCGCGCCGAACGCCGTGGCCGTGACCACCCCGGCGCTCGCCAGGGTGTGCTTCTCGACGTCCGGCGTGGCCAGGATGAGGGGGTTGAGCAGGAGGATGTAACACATCGCCATGAAGGTGGTGATGCCGCCGCGCACCTCGCGCGCGACCGTCGACCCTCTGTCGGATATGTGGAAGTACCGGTCGAGCCAGGACCGGCCGGCGGGCTGCCGCGAGCCGGCGCCCGCGTCTTCCGCCGTGGTCTGCGGCTCCAGGAACTGCTGGGTCATGGTGCCTTACTCCCAAGGTTCATAGGGGCCCTCGCGTCACGCGCGCACCGCGCCGCGAGATTTGGGATGGAACATCGGCTGCACGACCCGGGGGACGGCCCAGGCGCCTGCGGCGGGCAGCCGTACGGCGGTGCCGATCACCGCCGTACGGCTGCCCGGCCGGAGCGGCTACGTACCGGTGAGATGCTCCGGACGGACCGGAGTCCGGTTCAGTTCGAGCCCGGTCGCGTTCCGGATCGCCGCGAGGACGGCCGGGGTGGACGACAGGGTGGGGGCCTCGCCGATGCCGCGCAGCCCGTACGGGGCGTGCTCGTCGGCGAGTTCGAGCACGTCGACCGGGATGGTCGGCGTGTCGAGGATGGTGGGGATCAGATAGTCCGTGAACGAGGGGTTGCGGACCTTCGCGGTCTTCGGGTCGACGATGATCTCCTCCATCACCGCGACGCCGAGACCCTGCGTCGTACCGCCCTGGATCTGGCCGACGACGGAGAGCGGGTTGAGCGCCTTGCCGACGTCCTGGGCGCAGGCCAGTTCGATGACCTTGACCAGGCCGAGTCCGGTGTCCACCTCGACGACCGCGCGGTGCGCGGCGAAGGAGTACTGGACGTGGCCGTTGCCCTGGCCGGTGCGCAGGTCGAACGCCTCGGTGGGCCGGTGCCGCCACTCCAGCTCCAGGTCGACGGCCTCGCCCTCCAGGACGTCCACCAGGTCGGCGAGCACCTCCCCGCCGTCGGTGACGACCTTGCCGCCCTCCAGGACGAGTTCGGCGGTGGCCCACGCCGGGTGGTGGGTGCCGAACTTGCGGCGGCCCAGCTCCAGGACTTTCTCGCGGACGTGCTCGCAGGTGTTCTTCACCGCGCCGCCGGTGACATAGGTCTGCCGGGAGGCGGAGGTGGAGCCCGCCGAGCCGACCTGGGTGTCGGCCGGGTGGATGGTGACCTGCTCGACGCCCAGCTCGGTACGGGCGATCTGCGCGTGGACGGTGACGCCGCCCTGGCCGACCTCCGCCATCGCGGTGTGCACGGTCGCGACCGGCTCGCCGCCGACGACCTCCATCCGGACGCGGGCGGTGGAGTAGTCGTCGAAGCCCTCGGAGAAGCCGACGTTCTTGATGCCGACGGCGTAGCCGACGCCGCGGACGACGTCCTCGCCGTGCGTGGTGTTGGACAGCCCGCCGGGCAGCGCGCGGACGTCGGCGCCCTCGGTGGTCACCCACTGGTTCTCCGGCGGCAGCGGCATCGCCTTGACGCGGCGCAGCAGTTCGGCGACCGGCGCCGGGGAGTCGACCTCCTGCCCGGTCGGCAGCCGGGTGCCCTGTTCCATGGCGTTGAGCTGGCGGAACTCGACCGGGTCCATGCCCAGTTTCTTCGCCAGCTTGTCCATCTGCGCCTCGTAGGCGAAGCACGCCTGGACGGCGCCGAAGCCGCGCATGGCGCCGCAGGGCGGGTTGTTCGAATACAGGGCGATGGCCTCGATGTCGACGTCCTCGACGACGTACGGGCCGACGGAGAGCGAGGAGGCGTTGCCGACGACGGCCGGGGAGGCGGACGCGTAGGCGCCGCCGTCCAGCACGATGCGGCACTTCAGGTGGGTGAGCTTGCCGTCCTTGGTGGCGCCGTGCTCGTACCAGAGCTTGGCGGGGTGCCGGTGGACGTGCCCGAAGAACGACTCGAACCGGTTGTAGACGATCTTGACGGGCTTGCCGGTGCGCAGCGCGAGCAGGCAGGCGTGGATCTGCATCGACAGGTCCTCGCGGCCGCCGAAGGCACCGCCGACGCCGGAGAGCGTCATCCGGACCTTCTCCTCGGGCAGCCCGAGGACCGGCGCGATCTGGCGCAGGTCGGAGTGGAGCCACTGGGTGGCCACGTACAGGTCGACGCCGCCGTCCTCGCCGGGCACCGCGAGGCCGGACTCCGGGCCGAGGAACGCCTGGTCCTGCATGCCGAAGACGTACTCGCCGGTGACGATCACGTCGGCGCGGCGGGCCGCCGCCTCGGCGTCGCCGCGCACGATCGGCTGGCGGTGCACGATGTTCGGGTGCGGTACGTGTCCGGCGTGGTGGTCGGTGCGGTTCTCGTGGACCAGCGGGGCGCCCTCGCGGGTCGCCGACTCCTCGTCGGTGACCAGCGGCAGCTCGCGGTACTCGATGCTGATCTTGGCGGCGGCGCGGCGGGCGGTCTCCGGGTGGTCGGCCGCGACCAGCGCGACCGGCTCGCCGTGGTGGCGGACCTTGCCGTGCGCCAGGACGGGCGTGTCCTGGATCTCCAGCCCGTAGTTCTTCACGTCCGTGGGCAGGTCGTCGTAGGTGAGGACCGCGTACACGCCGGGCTGGGCGAGCGCCTCGGAGGTGTCGATGGAGACGATCTCGGCGTGCGCGACGGTGGAGCGCAGGGTGAAGCCCCACAGCATGTCCTCGTGCCACAGGTCCGAGGAGTACGCGAACTCGCCGGTCACCTTGAGGGTGCCGTCCGGGCGGAGCGTGGAGGCGCCGATGCCCGCGTCGGCCGTGCCGCCCTGGGTGAGATGGGTGGGTGTGCGGGTGACTCCGGTCATGGTCAGGCCCCCGTTCCGGTGGTCCGCGCGTCGCCGCGGGCGGCGGCGAGCCGGACCGCGTCGAGGATCTTCTCGTAGCCCGTGCAGCGGCACAGGTTGCCGGACAGCGCCTCGCGGATGTCCGCGTCGGACGGCTGGGCGTTGCGCTCCAGCAGCTCGTCGGCGGCGACCAGCAGGCCGGGGGTGCAGAAACCGCACTGCACGGCGCCCGCGTCGATGAACGCCTGCTGGATCGGCGCGAGCCCGGCCTGCTCCCCCGTCCGGCCGTCGGCGCCGGCGGGCTTGGCCTGCCGGCGCCGCGCCGCGTCCAGGCTCGTACCGGACGCCGTGCCGGAGGAAGCCGTGCCTGCCGCCGTGCCTGCCGCCGTGCCGCAGGCTCCGGTGGCGCAGCCGCCGCGCCGCGCGCGCTGCTCGGCGAAGTCGGCCAGCCCCTCGACGGTGACGACCTCACGGCCCTCCGCCTGCCCGGCCGCGACCAGGCAGGAGCACACCGGCACGCCGTCCAGGCGGACCGTGCAGGAGCCGCATTCGCCCTGCTCGCAGGCGTTCTTCGAGCCGGGCAGGCCCATCCGCTCGCGCAGCACGTACAGCAGGCTCTCGCCCTCCCATACGTCGTCGGCCTGCTGCTCGCGGCCGTTGACGGTGAACTTCACGCGCACTGGGCGCTCCTCTCGTTGCCCCGGTAGGACTCCCAGGTCCAGCCGAGGGTGCGGCGCGCCATGATCCCTACCGCGTGGCGCCGGTACTTCGCGCTGCCGCGCACGTCGTCGATCGGGTTGCAGGCGCCCGCCGCCAGCTCGGCGAACTGCTTCGCCACGGACGGCGGCACGGGCCGCCCCGACTCCCAGTGGCCGCCCTCCTCCAGCGCCGCCGCCAGGAACTCCTCGGCGGCCTTGGCGCGTACGGGGGTGGGCGCCGCCGACCCGATGCCGGTGCGTATCGTCCGGGTGCGCGGGTGCAGCGCGAGGCCGAAGGCGCACACCGCGATGACCATCGCGTTGCGCGTGCCGACCTTGGAGAACTGCTGCGGGCCGTCCGCCTTCGGCAGGTGCACCGCGCGGATCAGCTCGTCCGGCTCCAGCGCGTTGCGCTTGACGCCCAGGTAGAACGCGTCGATCGGGATCATGCGGCGGCCGCGGACCGACTCGGCCTCGACCTCGCCGCCGGAGGCGAGCAGCGCCGGGTGCGCGTCGCCGGCCGGGGAGGCGGTGCCCAGGTTGCCGCCGACGCCGCCGCGGTTGCGGATCTGCGGGGAGGCCACGGTGTGCGAGGCCAGCGCCAGGCCGGGCAGCTCGGTGCGCAGGTGCTCCATGATCTGCGTGTACGGCACGGACGCGCCCAGCCGTACGGTCTCCTCGCCCACCTCCCACTCCCGCAGGTCGTCGACGCGGTTCAGGTCGAGCAGGTAGGCCGGGCGGCGGTGGTCGAAGTTGATCTCGACCATCACGTCGGTGCCGCCCGCGATCGGCACAGCGGTGGGGTGCTCGGCCTTGGCGGCGAGCGCCTCCTCCCAGCTTGCGGGGCGAAGGAAGTCCATACGGGGCTCTCTCCCACGAATCTTCGGTGCGGCGGAGCACCGGGCCGGCCGGGCACCGGCTCCGCTTGCGCAATCGGGTCGTCCGCTGCCCGGAGCGAGGACTTCCGGCCCTCGCGTCCGCCGGGCTGTTCATGTCGTGTTTACGCGGTCGGGCCCAGTGAACGCGCCGCGCACCCGCCGGGTGCAGTCACCGAAACCATGAAGCGGTTGGCTGGCCACGGCGCATGTCTTGTAGATTCGAACGAAAAGCGGGGCGCAGAAACCTCGCGGTATTCCACCGGCAACACCAGACAGAAAAGAACGGCGGGCGAGAGACCATGCGGCTCCGCGCACTCCTGGACACCGGCACCCTCGGCCTGCGGCTGCTGGGCGGCGAGGAGGAACTGGACCGGACCGTGCGCGGCGTGATGACCACCGACCTGCGCGACCCCAGCCGTTACCTGTCCGGCGGCGAACTGGTGCTCACCGGGCTGGCCTGGCGCCGCGAGCCGGCCGACTCCGAGCGGTTCGTCCGCATCCTGGCCGCGGCCGGGGTCGCCGGACTGGCCGCCGGCGAGGCCGAGCTGGGCTCGGTCCCCGACGACCTGGTGACGGCCTGCGCCCGGCACCGCCTGCCGCTGTTCTCCGTCGTCGAGGCCGTCTCGTTCGCGTCGATCACCGAGTACGTCGTACGGCAGGTTTCCGGCGAGCGGGCAGGCGACCTGGCCGCCGTGGTGGACCGGCACCGCCGCCTGATGACATCCGGGCCGGCCGGCGGCGGCCCCGAGGTCGTCCTGGA
Organism: Streptomyces chrestomyceticus JCM 4735; assembly: GCF_003865135.1. Classification (NCBI taxonomy): domain Bacteria; kingdom Bacillati; phylum Actinomycetota; class Actinomycetes; order Kitasatosporales; family Streptomycetaceae; genus Streptomyces; species Streptomyces chrestomyceticus. The sequence goes on from NZ_BHZC01000001.1 coordinate 2,003,224, forward strand.
CCTGCTCGGCTCCGACCTGGACCTGCGCGCCTGGGTGCTGTCCCCCACCGGCCGGCAGATCGCCGGGTCCACGCTGGCCGGATCGGGCCCGGAGCTGCCCGCCGAGGTGGGCGCCCGGCTGGCCGGCGAGCACCTGGCCGCGTCCCGCACCGGCCGCCGCGGCCCCTACCGGCTCCCGCTCGGCGGCACCACGTACTCCCTCTTCCCCATCCGGAGCACCGGCCGGGACCTGCGCGAGACCGTGCTGTCCGACTGGCTGCTGGCCGTCGAGGCGGACGCGGGCGACTGGGCCGAGGAGCGGCTGGACCTGCTGCACGGCGTCACCCAGCTGATCGCCGTCGAACGCGACCGCCGCGACGCGGCCCGTACGGTGCGCAGACGCCTCGCCCAGGAAGTCCTCGAACTGGTGCAGACGGGCGCCGCGCCCGCCGAGATCGCCGCGCGGCTGCGGGTGGCCGCCCCGGTGCTGCTGCCCGGACTGGGCACCGCCCCGCACTGGCAGGTCGTCGTCGCCCGTGTCGAGTGGGAGGGCGGGGACGTGCCCGGCGGGCCGGTCGCCCAGGCGCTCCTGGAAGAGGTGCTGGTCGATCCCGGTACGTTCGGGCCCGACCCGTCCGACCGGATCGCCGTCGCGCACACCGGCGACGAGGCGGTGGCCCTGGTGCCGCTGCCGGCCGTGCCGGAGGACGGCGACGCGCGGGACGGCCGGGCCGCGTCCGCCGCCGGGCTCCAGGCCGGCGCCCTGCTGTCCGTCGTCCAGGAGCCGCTGACCCGCGGGCTGGCCGACGACGGGCGGCTGACCATCGGCGTCAGCGCCTCCGTCCACTCGGCGGAGGGCCTGCGCGGCGCCCTGGAGGAGGCCCGGCACGCCCGCCGGGTCGCCGCCGCCCGCCCCGGCCGGGTCTGCGCGGCGGGCCACGAGGAGCTGGCCTCCCACGTCCTGCTGCTGCCGTTCGTCCCCGACGACGTACGCCGCGCCTTCACGGCCCGCCTCCTGGACCCGCTGCGCGACTACGACCGCCGCCACCGCGCCGAACTGATCCCCACCCTGGAGGCGTTCCTCGACTGCGACGGCTCCTGGACGCGCTGCGCCACCCGTCTCCACCTGCACGTCAACACCCTCCGCTACCGGGTCGGCCGCATCGAGCAGTTGACCGGACGCGATCTGGCGCGCCTGGAGGACAAGCTGGACTTCTTCCTGGCGCTGCGGATGAGCTGAGACGCGTACGGCGGGCGGGACGGGACGCGGCCGCGGACGTCCTGGCTCCGCCTGCGCGTCACCCCTCCGGTGTCCCCCGGCCCCGGCTCCCCGACGCCGGGCGGCAGGGCGCGCATCCGGCCATATCGGAATGGCCCGTATGTACCGCTCCGGCGGCCGATAAGCAACTGGTCGCCCTCCGCCGCTAATTGACTCCGCGTCAGCAACGGCGGGGAAGGGGCGAGCGGCATCACCCGTTCGGGCGTATCCCGGCAGCCCGGCCGGACAGCGCGCCGTGAGCACCCCGGCCCTTGGGGCGCCGCGCCCCGCCCGTCCCGCGAGTGCGCCGTCAACCCCGTAACGCGTCCAAGAGATTGTGAAATCATTCACCTTCCCCCTTGGCCGGGCGGCGGAATCCATGCTGAGATGCGCCCACTGCTTCTCAGATCCAGCTCAACGGTGCGCTCGGGAGGGCAATGTGGCGGACACCGCCATGTCAGGAGCCGCAGGATCCACCGAAACGGCGGGAACCGCGGAACCGGTGGAACCCGCGGAAACCGCACGGGCCGCGGGACCGGCGCCAGGGGTTCCGGCCGCCAGGTCGGCGGCCGGGGCGGACGCCCTGGACCGCGCCGTGTGGCGGCTGCGGTCCCGTGGCTGCTGGGACGACGCGGCGGCACTACTGGAACCCCACGCGGCGGGCTTCCCCCCGTACGCGATCCGCCGCGCCGCGCTCCTCGTGGAACGCTGCATGTTCACCGCCACCGGCTGGGCGGCGGCCGAGGACGCGCTGCGCGCCGCCGAGGCGCTGGCGGGCGACAACGACGAGCGCGGCGCCGCGGCCTGCGAGCGCGGCCAGTTGGCGTACGCCGCCACCGTCCTCGGCGTGCGCGACCGCGCCGACGAGGCCCGTTCCGCGCTCGGCCGCGCCGCGGCACTGCTGGCACCGGCGGCGCCCGGCCGCCCGATGCTGGACTTCCGGCGCGGCCTGATGGCCGAACACGTCGCCGACAGCCCGGACTCCGCCCGCGCCGCCTACCGCCGCGCCCACGCGGGCGCCACCGCGCACGGCGACGCCCTGCTGCTGTCCTTCACCTGGCGCCACCTCGCCGGTCTCGCCCTGCGCGACGGCGAACTGGCCGAGGCCCGGCACGGCTTCGCCGAGTCGCTGCGCATCCGCGAGGAGCTGGGATTCCTGGTCGGTACGGCGCCGGCGCTGGTCGCCCTCGCCGACGCGGCCCCGCCGGAAGAGGCGGCGGGACTGCGCGCCGAGGCCGCCCGGCTCTTCCGGCTCATGGGCGGGGTACCGACCTGGCTCGCCGAGCATCTCGCCGACGTACCGGTGGCGCCCGCGCCGTCGTAGGGCACGACAGGGCGTGCCATCGTAGGGCACGGCATGCCGCGTGGCCGGGGCATATGTCACTCCGCGCACCCCACCGACCCCGAATTTGGCCTCAAGTCGCACTGTCCGTGCGCGACTTGGCACTGGATGCTGGTCCGGTTGACTCCCAACCATCGGCAGCGCCTTTCAGGAGGCCACACCTTGGCAGCAGGAGCACCGCACCCATCGGCCGGCCCGGACTGGGGAAAGGCGGATTTCGAGGCCATCTACGACCGTCCCGACCCGCGGACGTACTTCCGTACGCTGCGCCCGCTCGACTATCAGATCCCGCACCACGGCCAGGGCGTCTTCCGCGCCCTGGCCGAGTCCCTGCAACGGCGCCGCCCCGGCCGCCCGCCGCTCCAGGTCGTCGACCTGTGCTGTTCCTACGGCGTCAACGCCGCGCTGCTGAACCACAAGCTGAGCCTCGCCGACCTGTACGACCGGTACACCGACGCCCAGGAGACCGGCGGCCTGCCGCCGGGCCGGCTGGCCGCCGAGGACCGGACGTTCTACGACGAGCTGCGCCGTCCGGAAGCGGTACGGATCCTCGGCATCGACGCGGCCCGGCACGCGGTCGGCTACGCCGAGCGCGTGGGCCTGCTGGACGCCGGGTTCGCCGAGAACCTGGAGGCCGCGGAGCCCTCCGCGCGGCTGCGCGACGCGATGGCCGGCACCGACCTGATCACCGTGACGGGCGGCGTGGGCTACATCTCCGCCACCACCTTCGGGCGGCTGCTCGCCTGTACGCCCACCGCGCCCTGGGTCGCCGCGTTCGTCCTGCGGACCGTGTCGTACGCGCCGGTCGCCGCGCTGCTCGCGGACGCGGGCCTGGTCACCGAGCGGCTGCCCGCCCGCACCTTCCGCCAGCGCCGGTTCGCCGACCTCGCGGAACGCCGGGCCGCCTTCGGCGCGCTCCAGGACCGGGACCTGGACACCACCGGCAAGGAGTCGGACGGCTTCTACCACGCGGACCTCTACCTCTCCCGGCCCGCGGCGGACGTGGCGGCGCTGCCGCTGGAGCGGCTGGTCCCCTGAGGTCCGCCGCCGCTCAGAGCGGGCGGCGGGCCGATGCCAGGTGTTCGCGGGCGATCCGCTCGACGATCGCGTACTCCCGGGCCATCAGGGCGTCCAGCAGCGCCGTGTGCTCGGAGGCGGCGGCGAGCAGGTCGGCCGTGCGGGGCGGGGCGCCGCCGGGCGCCGGCCACTGCGTACGGCGGTGCAGGTCGTCGGCGACCTGGAGGAGCTGGCGGTTGCCGGTGAGGGCGAGCAGCGCGTGGTGGAAGGCGTGGTCGGCCTCCGCGTAACCGGCGCGGTCGCCGCGGGCGGCGGCCGCGACACCGGCGGCGGCCAGCGGGCGCAGCTCCTCCCAGCGTTCGGCCGGCAGCGCCCGGGCCAGTCGCAGCAGCGCCGGTATCTCCAGCATGGCGCGCACCTCGGCCAGTTCCGCGAGGTCGCGGTGGGTGCGTTCGGCGACGCGGAAGCCGCGGTTCGGGGCGACTTCGACCGCGCCTTCCCCGGCGAGCGTCTGCATGGCCTCCCGGACGGGCGTGGCGGAGACGCCGTAGCGGACGGCGAGCGCGGGGGCCGAATAGACCTCGCCGGGGCGCAGTTCGCCGGATATCAGGGCTTCGCGGAGGGCGGCGAGCACCTGGCCGCGTACGGAATGCCGTATCGGCTGCTTGCGGGGCGCGGCGGCGGGAGCCGGGACCGGCGCGGCCGCCGTCCCTCCCCGTACGCCGGCGGGCACCGCCCTGGGGGGAGCCGTAAGAGGGGACAGGGGCACGGGCACGAACGCCGTGGCGGGGTCGGGCACGCCGGGGTCGTGCTCGTACGCGGTGTCCGGCGTGCCGGGGCCGGTGCGCGCGGGGTGCCGCGCGGGCACGCCGCGCCCGGTGTGCTCGCCCCGCACGGGCTGCGAGCCGCCCTGCGCGGGCACCTGTGCGCGTAGCCGCGGCGCCGGTTCCGCTCTGCCCTGCTCCATGCGGGTTCCTCCTCACGTCCTCCAGCACCATAGGCGCCCCCTGTGACAGTGCAAACCCGGCTCAAAACCGCCGAAGATCCGGTAAGGTAAGCCTTACCTGCCAACGGACGTGATATCGGTGGTGCCCCGCATGGCCTCTCTGCTCGCCGCCCGGCCGCGCATCGAGCCCTTCGCCGGCGCGTACGCCCGGCTGACCGAGGTGTTCCCCACTCTGAGGGTGACCGACTGGGAGTCGGCGGCGCCGCACGGCGCGGGCTGGATGACGGCCGCCGCGCTGGCCACCGACCCCGCCACCCTGGACGCCTTCCTGGCCTGGGACGACGCCCAGGTGGTGGCGGACTACGGACAGCGGGCCCGCCCCGACGTCGTCGCCACCTTCGCGCTGCACCGCTACGCCTGGCCCGCCTGTCTGCTGATCACCATCCCCTGGTTCCTGCACCGGCGGGTGCCGCGACTGCCCGTCGAGGCCGTCGCCCACCACCGCGAGCAGGGCCGGATGGCCGTACGGGTGCGCTCGTTCGCGTGCCTGCCCGGCGACCCGGCCGCCGAGCTGCCCGGCGCCCGGGTCGTCCCGGACGAGGAGGCCCTGCGCGCCGAGGTGCGGGAGGCGGTCGCCGAGCACCTCGGGCCGGTCCTGGACGCCTTCCGGCCCCGGATGCGGCGCGGGCCCCGGGCCCTGTGGGGCATGGTGTCGGACGAGATCGCCGAGGGCCTGTGGTACCTGGGGCACCTGCTGGGCGAGGAGCCGCGCGCGGTGGCCGAGCTGAAGCGGCTGCTGCCGGGCGGCACGGCCCCCTACCCGGGCGGCGCCGCCTTCCGGGAGCTGACCGGTCCGGACGGCGCGGCACTGCCCACCCGGGACCGGGCGAGCTGCTGCATGTTCTACACGCTGCGCCCCGAGGACACCTGTGTGACCTGCCCGCGTACGTGCGACGCGGATCGCATCAGCCGCCTCACCGCAACCACCTGACTCCCACACCACCCGATCGAGTCGTCGGATTCGAACTCAACCCTGCTTCCCTGCGGGGGAGTTCGAACCGAACGCACCCATCCGTGGGTCCCCGCACTCCCTTGCGGTGCTCTTGTTCCGAAACCCCCCGGCGCCGCGGCCGGATTCCGCCAGGATGTCGCGCGAAACCGCGTACGCCGAGGCAAGGGGCCCCTGGATGAGAATGACCGATATATCGCTGAATTGGCTGGCTCCGGGGGTGCTGCTGCTCGTCGGCATCCTCTCCGCCGTGTTCGTGGTCCTGCGCGGCAAGCGCTCGTCCGAGGCGGCGGGGAGCGAGGAGTCCTGGGAGCGCAGCGAGGAACGCAGGCGCCGCAAGGAGGCCGTCTACGGCAGCGCCTCGTACCTGCTGCTGTTCTGCTGCGCCGCGGTGGCGGCGGCCCTCTCCTTCCACGGGCTGGTCGGCTTCGGCGTCACCAACCTCAACCTCTCCGGAGGCTGGGAGTACCTGGTGCCCTTCGGGCTCGACGGCGCGGCGATGTTCTGCTCCGTGCTCGCCGTGCGCGAGGCCAGCCACGGTGACGCGGCGCTCGGCTCGCGCCTGCTCGTCTGGCTGTTCGCCGGGGCCGCCGCCTGGTTCAACTGGGTGCACGCGCCCCGGGGCTTCGGCCACGACGGCGCGCCCCAGTTCTTCGCCGGGATGTCCCTGTCGGCGGCGGTCCTCTTCGACCGGGCGCTCAAGCAGACCCGGCGGGCCGCGCTGCGCGAACAGGGGCTGGTGCCGCGTCCGTTGCCGCAGATCCGCGTCGTACGGTGGCTGCGGGCCCCCCGGGAGACCTTCGGCGCCTGGTCGCTGATGCTGCTGGAAGGCGTGCGGACCCTGGACGAGGCCGTCGAAGAGGTACGCGAGGACCGGCGGCAGAAGGAGCAGAACCGTCACCGCAGGCGGGAGCGGGACAAGCTGGACCGCGCCCGCATCAAGGCGATCAACCGCCAGCACCGGCACTGGAGCCGCGGCCGCGGCGGCCGGCAGGTCCCGCTGACGGCGGGCGTCCCGACGTCCCACGGCTCCCCCGCCGCCGCGCAGCAGGCCGGCGCGGAACCTGCGATAGCCGGCGACCCGGAATCCCTGCCGCCCGGAGCGCTGTCCACGGGGTCCGACCCCCTGCATCCGGCCGGTTCCCGCCCGGCGCTGAAGGCCGTGCACGGCCCCGGCGCCGACCCGGCGGGCACCTACCGGCGGACCGTGGACCTGACCGCCGAGGACGACACCCAGGCACTGCCCCGGCTGGACTCCCTGGAGGAGAAACTGGCCCAGATCGAAAAGCAGTTCGGCTGACCCGCGGCGGACCGAGCCCGCACCCCCGGCCTTTCGTCAGGCCGGTCCGCCGCCCAGCTCGAACCAGACGCACTTGCCCACGCCGTGGGCCTTGACCCCCCACGCGTCCGCGAGGGAGTGCACCAGCATCAGCCCCCTTCCCGAGGTGCCGTCCGTCGTCGGCGGGCGCAGCCTGGGCCGCCGCCCCACGAAGTCCCGTACCTCCACCCGCAGCCGGTCGGTGACCGTGGCGGTCACGACGGCGCCCCCGTTGGTGTGCACGAGAGCGTTGGTGACCAGCTCGCTGATGAGCAGTTCCGCTATGTCGGCGTCCCCGGACTCCCCCCACTGGCGCAGCAACTGACGCAGCTCGGCGCGTACGCCCGCCACCGCCGTCAGATCCGCACGCCGCAGTGTGCGCTCCATCTTCCCCGGCAGCCGGGTACCGTTACGGACGCCGGCGCGTCCGTCCACCGATCCGGCTCTGTCCTCGCGCCGCACAGACTGACGCTTCATCCTCCCCGCCCCGTACGCATTTCCGTGCCGTGGTCTCGAACAGCTTCACGGTCATGCATTCCCACCCGACCCGGCGCCATGCTTCGGCCCACGAGTCGGCGCGACAGCAGACCGCAGGCATGTGCCCGCGGCTCACCTCGGGGAATGTCCGGTCCGGCGCCGTTCTCAGGGGCGCGGGATGTTGCGGAGGTTGGAGCGGGCCATCTGGAGCATCCGGCCGACCCCGCCGTCCAGCACGATCTTGCCGGCCGAGAGCGCGAAGCCCTGGACCATGTCCTTGCTGATCTTCGGCGGCATGGACAGCGCGTTGGGGTCGGTGACGATGTCGACCAGGGCCGGGCCCTTGTGCTTGAAGGCGTCGCGCAGCGCGCCGCGCAGTTCCTTGGGCTTCTCGACCCGTACGCCGTGCGCCCCGGCGGCCCGTGCGATGGCGGCGAAGTCCGGGTTGTGGTTGTCGGTCCCGTACGCGGGCAGGCCGGCGACCATCATCTCCAGCTCGACCATGCCGAGCGAGGAGTTGTTGAAGAGGACCACCTTCACCGGCAGGTCGTGCTGGACGAGGGTGAGGAAGTCGCCCATCAGCATGGAGAAGCCGCCGTCGCCGGACATCGAGACGACCTGGCGGCGCCGGTCGGTGAACTGCGCGCCGATCGCCTGCGGCAGGGCGTTGGCCATCGATCCGTGGGTGAAGGAACCGATCACGCGGCGGCGGCCGTTGGGACTGATGTAGCGCGCCGCCCAGACATTGCACATCCCCGTGTCGACCGTGAAGACCGCGTCCTCCGCCGCCTCCTCGTCCAGCACGGACGCGACGTACTCGGGGTGGATCGGCGTGTGCTTGTCGACCTTGCGCGTGTACGCCTTGACGACGCCTTCCAGGGCGTCGGCGTGCTTTTTGAGCATCCGGTCGAGGAACTTGCGGCTCTTCTTGGGCGTGACACGCGGGTTGAGGCAGCGCAGCGTCTCCCGTACGTCGCCCCAGACCGCGAGATCCAGCTTGGAGCGGCGGCCCAGCCGCTCCGGACGCACGTCGACCTGCACGATCTTCACGTCGTCCGGCAGGAAGGCGTTGTACGGGAAGTCCGTGCCCAGCAGGATCAGCAGATCGCACTCGTGCGTGGCCTCGTAGGCCGCGCCGTAGCCGAGCAGGCCGCTCATGCCCACGTCGTACGGATTGTCGTACTGGATCCACTCCTTGCCGCGCAGCGCGTGGCCCACCGGGGCCTTGAGCCGCTCGGCGAACTCCATCACCTCGGCGTGCGCCCCCGCCGTACCGCTGCCGCAGAACAGCGTGACCTTGCCGGCGTCCTCGATCATGCGGACCAGCCGGTCGATCTCCGCGTCGCCGGGGCGTACGGAGGGGCGCGAGGTGACCAGCGCGGTCTCGATGGAGCGCTCGGGCGCCTCCTCGTCGGCGATGTCGCCGGGCAGCGAGACGACCGCGACACCGCTGAGCCCGATGGCGTTCTGCACGGCGGTCTGCAGCACCCGGGGCATCTGGTCGCGGGTGGAGATCATCTCGCTGTAGTGGCTGCACTCGGTGAACAGCCGGTCCGGGTGGGTCTCCTGGAAGAAGCCGGTGCCGATCTCGCTGGACGGGATGTGCGAGGCGAGCGCGAGCACCGGGGCCATCGAGCGGTGGGCGTCGAACAGGCCGTTGATCAGGTGCAGGTTGCCGGGGCCGCAGGAGCCCGCGCAGGCCGTCAGCCGGCCGGTGATCTGCGCCTCGGCGCCCGCCGCGAAGGCGGCGACCTCCTCGTGGCGGACCTGCACCCAGTCGATCGCGGCGTTGCGGCGGATCGCGTCGACGACGGGGTTGAGGCTGTCGCCGACGACCCCGTAGAGCCGCTGCACCCCGGCGCGCACCAGAATGTCGACGAACTGCCCGGCCACGGTCTGTTTCGCCATGTCGCCTCGCTCCTCCGGTGCTGGACCGAGGGGCGGACACCTGCCCGGCCATGGCCCTGTTTGCGGCATTCCTTCCGGTTCTACCACTCCCCCGGGCCCGTGTCCGGCCGGACTACGCCTGCCGCGTCACTCCGGTTCCGCCCCTCCCTTCGCGCCTGCCCCGTCACGCCCCTCCCAGACCACCACGGCCGTACGGTCCTGCCCGTACCCCTCCGCGTGCAGCCGGACGTCGGCCAGGAAGGACGCGAGGTCCGGCGGGCCGCCGCCGGACCAGCGGGCCGCCAGCCGGCTCGCGAAACCGGCCGCCTCGGTGAGCGGTCCGGCGAACCCGGCGCTGCACAGCAGCAGGGTGTCGCCGGGCCGGGTCACACAGGCCCGGAAACGGAACGGCTCCGGCCACGTACGCGGCGCGGACTCGTACGGCGGACGCCACTGCTGCCCGGACGGCGTGCGGGGCAGGCCGGGGAGGGTGCCGCCCGGGGCCGGGCCGGGCGGGAGGAGGCCGGGGCCGGGACCGGGACCGGGACCGGCATCCGAGGGCAGGCGCAGGTCAGGACGGGTGTCGGAGGGTGCACGGAGGTCAGGGCGGGTGTCGGACGGCAGCCGGAGATCGGGGCGGGTGTCGGACGGCCGCCGGCCCCCCTCACGGAGCACGTCCGTGGCGGGGTCACCGGGAAGCGGCCAGGGCGGCGTGGCGCCCGGCGCCTCCTGCGTACGTGCCTCGCCGCCCGCCGAGCCGTCACCCGGCTGCCCGACGCCATCCGGGCCGGCCCCGAGGGCGTCCGGACCCTCTCCGGTACCGTCCGGGCCGTCCCCGATGGCCACCGCGTCGTCCCGGGGCGGCGCGGGCTCCAGATCGTGCCAGGCGCCGTCGCGCAGCCGGAGGAAACCGCCCGCGCCGACGCCGAAGAACACCCGGGTGCGGCAGGCCGGATCGGCGGGCAGCAGCAGGCAGCGCAGCGCCGCCGTGTACTGCTCGGGTTCCATGCCGTGCTCGCCCGCGTACGCGCGGAGCCTGCCGTAGCTGCGGTCGGTGAGGCGGTGCAGGCCGGACTTGAGGGCGCAGCGGTCGCCCGTACGGACGTCCTCGGCCAGCCGGGGGTAGCTGCGGCCGACGGCGCCGCCGATCCAGCGGCAGACGTCGCGGGCGGCGCGGTGGGCGCCCGCGTACGCGTACGCCCCGCCGTCGCCGCCGGCCGCGGTGGCCACGGCGACCAGGATCAGGGCGTGCTGCCCGGCGCCGAACCGGGCGGTGAGCAGGGCGTCCCCGCGCGGCTCGGCCCGGCGGCGGGCCGCTTCGCCGCGCAGCGAGGCGGCGCGCAGGGTGAGCGGGCCGTATCCGGCGCCGTCCAGTTCCGTGTCGGGTACGAGGTCGTCGAGCGCGGCCGGGTCCGCGGCGGGCAGGGCCATCGGCTCGGGACCGGCCCCGGGTGTGCGGTTCACCGCGCGGAAGGCGGAGTCCACCCGGTCGTCGAGCGTGTCCGGGGCCGGCGCGGGGCCGGTGTCCCGCGCCGCTTCGCCGTGGTCCTCGTACAACTCCCGCCACCAGGAGTTCTCGTGGTGGCGCCGGTCCCCCTGTGGGTTCATGCGGCGTATTGTCCACCGGCCGGCGGCCCGGAGACAGGGGCCCGGAGGGCTCCCGGCGGGCCGCCCGGCGGGTACGCGCCACGGAGGGTGCCCGGCCGGTTCAGGCCACCGCGGTCACCGCGCCCCGGCCCGGGCGGCACGGCCCCGTACGCCCGGCCCCGGCCAGGGAGCGCGCCGGGCCCGCTTCCGGCACGCTGGGGCCATGGGCGTGTGGCAGTTGCTCGCGGTCGGTCTCGTCTTCCTGTTCGGCCTGCTCGGCGTGCTGGTTCCCGGGGTGCCGGGGCCGCCGATCGTCTGGGCGGGCGTGCTGTGGTGGGCGATGACCGAGCAGACCGCCCTGGCCTGGTACGTCCTGTTCGGCGCGAGCGCCGTGCTGCTGATCGACCAGGTCCTCAAGTGGCTGCTGCCGCCGCGCGACCCGAGGGCCGCGGGCGCGCCGTACCGCACGCTGTTCCTGGCGGGCGTCGCGGGGATCGCCGGTTTCTTCCTCGTACCCGTGGTGGGGGCCGTGCTGGGCTCGGTCGGTGTGCTGTACCTGCTGGAGCGGCAGCGGCTGGGCAGTCACGGCGACGCGTGGGCCGCCACCCGTACGGCCATGCGGTCCATCGGGCTCGCCGTGCTGACCGAACTCCTCGCCTGCCTGCTGGTGGTGGGCGCCTGGACGGGTACGGTCATCGCGAGCTGACCCGCCTGGGGGCCGGTGCCCGTCTCCTGCCACAGGTGGTGCAGGGCGTACGACCGCCACGGCCGCCACGCGTCCCGGGCCGCCCCGCCCACCGGCCCCACGTCCGGATCGCCCAGTGCCCGCATCCTGATGTACGCGGCGGCGGCCGGGCCCACGCCGGGCAGGGCCCGCAGTGCCCGTCCGGCGGCTTCCCGGTCCGCGCCCGCGTCCAGGGTGACCGTGCCGTCCGCGAGGGCGACGCACAGCGCGCGCACCCCTTCCGGTACGTCGGCGCCGGTCAGCGCGGCGGGCTCGGGGAAGAGGTGGGTCAGCGCGCCGTCCGCCACGTCCAGTGGCTTCCCGTACGCCCGTACCAGCTCGGCGGCGCGCTCGGGCGGCCCGCCGAGCACGATCCGTACGGCCAGCTCCTCCGGATCGGCCGCGCCCGGCGAGCGCAGCCCGGGACGGGCCGCGACGAGCGGGCCGAGCAGCGGGTCGGCGCCCAGCCGCTCGGCGACGGCGAACGGATCGGCGTCCAGATCGAACAGGCGGCGCATCCGCTGGACGGCGGTGGACAGGTCCCGCAGGTCGGTCAGGTGCAGCCGGCACTCCAGCCAGCCGCCGTCCGCGCCCCGGGCGGCCGGGCACACCAGCCCCGCGCGCGGCCGGCGCGGCTGCCGGGCCCCGGTGTGCTCGTCGACCTCGGCGACACCGCTGCCGTGGGACAGGCGCAGCGTACGGCGGTACGTACGGGAGCCCCGGCCGCCGCGTACCTCCTCCACGCCGGGAACCGCGCGTGCCTGGAGGAAGTCGAAGATCTCGGCGGCCGCGTACGGCCCCCGATGAGCAAGCCGCAACGGCACCCCACCAGGCGCCGCCTGCGCCCCAGCCCCAACCGGCACTCCCCTGCCCGTCCGGGTCCCCGCCGCACGCAACTCACTCGGCGTGCTGGCGTAAATCTCCCGCATCGTGTCGTTGAACTGCCGGATGCTGGCGAAACCGGCGGCGAAGGCCAGGTCGGTGACCGGCAGACTGGTGGTCTGGAGCAGCAGGCGGGCGGTGTGCGCACGCCGGGCCCGCGCCAGGGCCACAGGCCCGGCACCCAGCTCGGCGGTGAGCTGCCGCTGCACCTGCCGCGCGCTGTACCCCAGCCGCCGCGCGAGCCCGCCGACCCCCTCCCGGTCGATCACACCGTCACCGATGAAGCGCATGGCACGCCCAACCAGATCGGCCCGCACGTTCCACTCCGCCGACCCCGGCACGGCATCCGGCCGACACCGCCGACAGGCCCGGAATCCGGCCCCCTGCGCAGCCGCGGCGGACGGGTAGAACCGCACATTCGCGCGCTTGGGCGTGACGGCCGGGCAGCTCGGGCGGCAGTAGATACCGGTCGTCACGACAGCGAAGAAGAACTCCCCGTCGAACCGCGCGTCCCGGCTGCACACCGCCTCGTACCTGGTCTCGTCATCCATCACACGATCCAGTGTGCGCCACCCGCCGCAGAGCTTCTGGCGGGAATCGGACACGGAGCCGGGGCCAGGCAGACACCGGGCCGCGCCGTCGGACACAGAGCCAGGGGCACGGCAGCCACCTCACCGCACCCACCCGACACAGAACCGGGGCAGGCGGACACTGACGCCACCCACCCCCGCTCACCTCATCTCACCCCCGAGCCCCCCGCTTCCTCTCCACCATGTGCCGGCCCAGGGCCTGCTTCTGCTTCCAGTCCCGGCGGATTTGCGCGCGCAGCCGGGCGTCCGTCTTGGCCACGATGCGTTCGTTCTCCCGCAGCAGCTTGCGGTAGCTGTCCAGTCGTCGCTGCGGCAGCGTTCCGCTGTCGACGGCCGACAGCACCGCGCAGCCCGGTTCCGTAGCGTGTGCGCAGTCGTGGAAGCGGCAGTCCGCGGCCAGTTCCTCGACGTCCGAGAAGGCGCGGGCGAGGCCCGTGTCGGCGTCCCACATGCCGACGCCGCGCAGTCCCGGGGTGTCGATGAGCACCCCGCCGCCGGGCAGCACCAGCAGGTCGCGGGTGGTCGTGGTGTGCCGGCCCTTGCCGTCCCGGTCGCGGGCGGCCCGTACGTCCTGGACGTCCTCGCCCAGCAGCGCGTTGGCGAGCGTGGACTTGCCCGCGCCGGACTGTCCCAGCAGAACGGACGTGCCGCCCGCGACGACCGCGGCGAGGACGTCCAGCCCTTCACCCGCGGCCGAACTGACCGCCAGCACCTGCACCCCGGGCGCGGCGGTCTCCGTGTCGGCGACCAGGTGCGCCAGACCGGCCGGGTCGACCAGGTCGGTCTTGGTCAGGACGACCAGTGGCTGTGCCCCGCTCTCCCAGGCCAGGGAGACGAAGCGTTCGATGCGTCCGAGGTCCAGCTCGACGGCGAGCGAGACCGCGACCACGGCGTGGTCCACGTTCGCCGCCAGTACCTGCCCCTCGGACCGCTTGGAGGAGGTGGACCGCACGAACGCGGTACGCCGCGGCAGCAGCGCCCGCACCGCACCGTCCCGGCCCGCGCCGACCTCGCCGAGGTCGATCACCGCCCAGTCACCGGTGCACGGCACCCGCATGGGGTCGCCGGTCGCCACCAGCGCGGTGTCCGCCAGTACGGTCCGGACGCCGTCCCCGTCGGGCACCACGGCGTCCACCCGCCCGCGGTCGACGCGGACGACCCGGCCGGGCACGTACCCCTGCCCGGCGAAGGAGGCGAAGCTCTCCGCGAAGCCGTCGTCCCAGCCGTAGTCGGTCAGCGGGCGCGGCGAAGCGGAGGAAGAAACAGAAGACGATTGCAAGGGAAACCCTTCACAAGGGTGGCCCCGGCTCCACGCGCACGGCGCGCGGCGGAAAGTGAGGAAGGGTCAGCCGGAGACCACGGAGGTGGAGTGGATGGACTTCTGGTTGCGGGCAGGGCCCAGCACAGAGACAGCCATCGGTCACACCTCCCTTTCTTCACTCAGCCAGACATGGCGGCCGGTCACGGCCGTGTCGAACACCCTCACCGTAGAGGTGCGCGCGCTGCCGCGCCAACGGTTTTTTTCACCGCTTCGCTCCACGGACATCCGATCTGCACGAAGCTGGATGGCAGCGAACTGCACCGGGAACGGACCAGCCACCTCACTGGACGGCGAGGAGAGTCGCCATGCGGACCGGCATCGTCATGACAGCAGGGCCGGGTGTGGAACACCTGGCCGCCCGCGCGGAGGAACTCGGCTTCGACAGTTTCTGGGTGTACGACACGCCGATGCTCCACGGCGATCCGTTCGTGAGCCTCGCGCTCTGCGCCAGGGCCACCCACCGGATCAGGCTCGGCATCGGTGTCACCTCACCGGCACTGCGCTCCGCGCCCGCCACGGCGGCGGCCGTCAGCAGCCTCAACGCCCTCGCGCCCGGCCGCATCGTCTGCGGGGTCGGCACCGGCAACACCGCGCGCCGTACGCTCGGCATGCGGCCCACGAAGCTGGCGGAACTGGAGTCGTTCACGGCCGCCTTGCAGGACCTCACCGCGGGCCGCGAGACGGACTACCGCGAGGGGACCCGGTCCAGCAAGGTGCGCTTCCTGCACGTCGGACCGTACGTCGACACCGAGGCTCCCGTGGAGTTCGTGGTGGCCGCGTTCGGCCTGAAGGCTGCGGCGGTCGCCGGCCGGCTCGGCGCGGGAGTGATCTCCTTCGGGCTGCACGACCCCGAGGCTTGGTCCGCCCTCGGCCAGGCCCGGCAGGCGGCGGCGCGGGACGCGGGCAGCGCCGTGCGGGCCCGTTCGTACCTCATGTCCTCCCTGCACGTCCTTGCCGAGGGCGAGGACCGCTACGGCGACCGGGTCAAGGACTCCGTGGGGCACATCGCGCTGAGCGCGCTGATCCTCGCCGCGGAGGACCCCGCCTTCCGCGCGGCCCTCCCCCCGGAGGAGGCGGCGGCCGTCGGCCGTCTGCTCCAGTCACGCGGCACCACTCCCACCGATCCCAGGCGCCACCAGGCGCTCTACCGCAACTACCTGGGCCGGCTGACCCCCGAGGATCGCGAGCTCGTCGTGCCCTCCCTGGTGGACAGATTCGGTCTGGTCGGCACCAGGGATGAGGTCGTCGAGCGTATTGACGGGCTGGAGAAGTCGGGGGTCGACGAGCTGGTGATCCAGCCCGTGGTGGACCCGGAGGCCGAAATGGCCGAGGTCGCGCGGCTGTTGGCCTGATGGTCGGCGAAGGACGGCCGTTTCCCGGGGGCCGGGCAGAACGGGGCCTCATCCGCACGGCGCCCACCGCCCGCTCCGCAGGCCCCGGGGCCGCCCCGGCGTGCGGTACCGGGCGCGTGTCCGCGGTGTGCTCTCGGTCGTCGGGGTGGCGCCGGTGCGGGCGTGGACAGACCGGTTTGGCTCCTGCCACGATGGGGCCATGTCCCTACAGACAGACCGGTCTTCCCTGGCCGGTCCGGATGCCCTGGGGGTCCGTACCCGGCTGTTCGGCTCCTGTGCCGTGCTGACCGTACGGGGCGAGATCGATTACGGCACCGTGCCGGTTCTGGACGAGGCCGTCGAAGCGTTGCCGTCCGGCCTGGGGAGTGTGGTCGTGGAGATGACCGGGGTCACGTTCATGGACGCGGCCGGACTGCACTTCCTGCGGCGCCTGGACGCCTACGGACAGCGGCGGCGTATTCCGGTGCGGGCGCTCAACCTGCGGCGGCAGCCCCAGCGGGTGATGGAGCTGGCCCGCAAGTGGCCCGGCACGCCGCGGTCGGCCGTGTTTCCCGGCCGCGCGGCCCCGGCCGGGGTGCCGACGGTCCAGGAGCCGCAGTGAGGCGGCGTTCCCTGGCTGCCCTGCGGCTCGCCACCGTCCCGAGTGCGCGGCGCGCGAAGACGGCGGAGGCGTCCGGCGGTCCGGACGACGCGCAGCGGAGCCGTGACGAGACGGTGGTCGACCAGTTGCGGGCGGAGAACGCGCAGTTGCGGCGGGCGCTCGACAGCCGGCCGGTGATCGACCAGGCCCGCGGCATCCTGATGGCCACCGAGTCCTGCACCGCCGAGCAGGCGTGGGACATCCTCCGGCAGACGTCCCAGCACACGAACACCAAGGTGAACGAGGTCGCCGGCGAGGTGGTCGCGAGTGCCACCGGGGCCGCCGTGCCGGGGCCGGTGCGTACACAGTTGCAGGCCGCGGTGGATCGGCATCGGGCCGCCCGGCGCGCGGACGGGTAGGCAGGGCCCTGTCGGCTCCGGTGCTCAGTCCGTCAGTTGCGGTAGCACCTTCGTACGGTAGAAGTCGAAGAATCCCCGCTGCTCCGGGCCGATCTGGTTGACGTAGACGGTGTCGAAGCCGGCCTCGGCGTACGCCTGGAGCGCGGACACGTGCGCGTCCACGTCGTCGCCGCAGGTGACCGCCTCCGCGACGCGTTCGGGGGTGACCAACTGGGACGCCTGCTCGAAGTGGCGGGGTGTGGGGAGGATCTGCGGCAGTTCGCCGGGGAGCTGTTCGTTGGCCCACAGGCGGTGCGCGGTGCGCACGGCCTCGTCGCGGTCCGGGTTCCAGCAGACCTTCACCCCGCCCAGCACGGGTTTGTTGCCGCCGCCACCGCGCCGGAAGCGTTCGACGGCGTCCGCGTCCGGTGTCATGGTCACGAAGCCGTCGCCGACGCGGGCGGCCAGTTCGGTGGCGTTGGGGCCGAACGCGGAGACGTCGATGGGCACCGGTTCCCCGGGGACGGTGTAGAGCCGGGCGTTCTCCACGGTGTAGTGCTTGCCGTGGTGGCTGACCTCGCCGCCCTCGAAGAGCTGGCGCATCACCTGGACGGCCTCCTCCAGCATCTCCAGGCGTACCGAGGCCTGCGGCCAGTGATCGCCGAGGATGTGCTCGTTGAGGGCCTCGCCGCTGCCCACGCCGAGCCGGAAGCGGCCGTCGAGGAGTACCGCGCTGGTGGCCGCCGCCTGCGCCGTGACCACGGGGTGCAGCCGCATGATCGGGCAGGTCACGGCGGTCTCCACGGGCAGTGAGGTGACCTGGGACAGCGCTCCGATCACCGACCAGACGAAGGGGCTCTGGCCCTGGGCGTCGTTCCACGGGTGGAAGTGGTCGGAGATCCACAGCTTGGTGAAGCCGGCCTGCTCCGCCATGCGGGCCTGTTCGACCAGGTCCGCCGGGCTGTGCTCCTCGCAGGAGAGGAAGTATCCGTAGTCGGTCATCGGGGCTCCGTGCGGTCTCGACGGCCCGCGGAGGGCCGGGGTGGGTGGCTGGTGGGTCGCCCCCGTGGGTGCTGCGCCGGGTAACCCGTTCGCGGCCGGGAAAACCCGCACGGCGTACGCCGGGGTCGGACCGCCGGCGTACGGAAACGATTCGGCCCGGGTGATCGGGGTACTGGAGCTGCCACGACACAGAACACCGCTTTAGACCCAGAAGCGGCTTTTGGGTAGCTGGGGAGTGGTGATTCCGATCGGCGGGCCGGCCGCCAGAACAAGGAGATCCGCGATGCGAGCGAACGTCTGGCACGGCAAGCGTGACGTCCGCGTGGAGAACGTCCCCGACCCGCAGATCAAGAAGCCGACCGACGCGGTCATCAAGGTCACGTCCAGTGGCCTGTGCGGTTCCGACCTGCATCTGTACGAGGTCCTCACGCCGTTCATGACACCGGGCGACATCCTGGGGCATGAGCCGATGGGCATCGTGGAGGAGGTCGGCTCCGAGGTGACGAACATCGGCCCCGGCGACCGGGTGGTCATCCCCTTCCAGATCGCGTGCGGCTCCTGCCGGATGTGCGACGACGGCCTGCAGACGCAGTGCGAGACCACGCAGGTGCGCGAGCACGGCTCGGGTGCCGCGCTGTTCGGGTACACCAAGCTCTACGGCTCGGTGCCGGGCGCGCAGGCCGAGTTCCTGCGGGTGCCGCAGGCCCAGTACGGACCGATCAAGGTGCCGCACGGGCCCGCCGACGACCGTTTCGTCTACCTGTCGGACGTGCTGCCCACCGCCTGGCAGGCCGTGCGGTACGCCGGTGTCACCAAGGGCAGCAGCGTCGCCGTCCTGGGGCTGGGACCGATCGGCGCGATGTCCTGCCGGATCGCCCGGCATCTCGGGGCCGAGCAGGTGATCGGCGTCGACCACGTGCCCGAGCGGCTGGCGCGGGCCCGCCGCGACGGGGTGACCGTCTTCGACCTGGACGCCTTCGACGACGAGGACGGGTTGCTGGACGCCGTCAAGGACGTCACCGACGGGCGCGGCCCGGACGCCGTCATCGACGCGGTGGGCACCGAGGCGCACGGCAGCCCGGCCGGAAAGCTGGCGCAGCAGGCGGCCGGGCTGATGCCGTCGCGCTGGGCCGAGAAGCTGATGAGCAAGGCGGGCGTGGACCGGCTGGGCGCCCTGCACCTGGCGATCTCGATGGCGCGGCGCGGCGGCACGATCTCCATCAGCGGGGTGTACGGCGGGATGAGCGACCCGATGCCGATGCTGGTGATGTTCGACAAGCAGCTCACGTTCCGGATGGGGCAGGCCAATGTCCGGCGCTGGGCGGACGACATCCTTCCGCTGCTGACCGACGAGGATCCGCTGGGCGTGGACGACTTCGCCACCCACCGGCTGCCGCTGGACCGGGCGCCCGACGCGTACGAGATGTTCCAGAAGAAGACCGACGGCGCGATCAAGGTGCTGTTCACCCCGTGACGGGGCGGCACGGGGCGCGTCCAGGTGTCCACGGGGCGACAGGTACCCACGGGGCCAGGTGAAAGGACCGGTCATGCCGCATTTCGCTGCCGCACCGCCGATCGCGGGGCTGACGGCCCTGGTGACGGGCGGGTCGCGCGGCCTGGGTCTGCTGATGGCACGTCAGCTCGTGGCACGCGGCTGCCGGGTGACCATCCTGGCGCGCGACGGGAAGGAGCTGGCGGAGGCCGCCCGGTCGCTGTCCCGTCCCGGCGGGCCGCCGGTCGGTACGGCGGTGTGCGACGTCCGCGACCGGGCGGCGGTCGAGGCCGCCGTCGAGGTGATCGCGGCGCGGGAGGGCGGGCTGGACCTCGTCATCGGCAACGCCGGGGTCATCCAGGTGGGGCCGTCCGCGTCCGTGGGCCATGAGGCGTTCCACGACGCCATGCGGACGATCTTCGACGGGGCGCTCAACACGTCCCTGGCGGCCCTCCCCCACCTGCGGCGCAGCCCGGCCGGCGGGCGGCTGGCGCTGATCGGTTCGGTCGGCGGTCTGCTGGCCGTGCCGCATCTGCTGCCGTATTCCTGCGCCAAGTTCGCGGTCGCCGCGCTGGCCGAGGGGCTGCACGCGGAGGAGAGCGCGTACGGGGTGTCGGTGACGGCGGTGCATCCGGGGCTGATGCGGACCGGTTCCCATCTGCACGCGCAGTTCGGCGGGGACGCCCCTCGGGAGTACGCCTGGTTCTCGGCGCTGGCGGGCACGCCCGTCCTGTCGATGAACGCCGCGCGCGCCGCCGAGCGCATCGTCTCCGGCGTACAGCGGCGCCGTCCCCGTGTCGTCCTGACGCCGGCCGCCCACCTGGCCGCCAAGGCCCACGGCCTGGCCCCCGTCACCACCACCCGCCTGTCGTCGGTCCTCGCGAGGGTCCTGCCGCGGGACGCGGTGGGCGAACCGGGCGTGACCGAGGGCATCGCGGTGGAGAACGGCGGGCGGGCCCCCGCCTCACGGTTGCGCAAGGTGTTCAGCGCCCTGAACGACCGGGCCGCCGGACGCCTGAACCAGTACGGGCGGGCAGCGCCGCCCACCCGCTGACCGGCGGTCCGGCCCGGTGCACACGGTCCGGGCCCCGGTGGCAAGGCAATACGGCCGGATCTGTACATGACCGGCCCACGCGGAAGGATGGACACGGGTGAGCCCACGCGGAGCCGCACTCTTCGATGTCGACGGAACACTGGTCGACAGCACCTATCTGCACGCCGTCACCTGGTGGGAGGCGTTCCGGCAGTCCGGGCACCGGGTGCCCATGGCGGAGATCCACCGGACCATCGGCATGGGGTCCGACCAGTTGATCGGTCATCTGCTCGGCGAGGACCGGGACAGCGACGAGGACGAGACGATCCGGACGGCGCACGGCACGCTCTTCGCCCAGTACTGGGAGCGGCTGGCCCCGCTCGACGGCGCCGCCGAGCTGCTGCGGGCGTGCGCGAAACGCGGCTGGACGGTGGTGCTGGCCAGTTCGGCGCACGGCCCCGAGCTGGAGGCGATGCGCCGCGCGCTGGACGCGGAGGACGCCATCACCGCCGTCACCAGCTCCGACGACGTGTCGGCGAGCAAACCGGCCCCCGACCTGGTGCAGAGCGCCCTGGAACACAGCGGTGTCGACGCCGACTCGGCGGTGTTCGTCGGTGACACCGTCTGGGACGTACAGGCCAGCCACCGCGCCGGTGTGCCGTGCCTGGCGGTGCTCAGCGGCGGCTTCCCGGAGCGTGATCTGCGGGAGGCGGGCGCGCACGAGGTGTACGAGGGTCCGGCGAGCCTGGCCGAGCGGCTGGACAGCAGCCTGCTCGCGGCACCGGGAAGGCGATGACGGCGGGGCCGGTCCGCGAGGGACACCGCCCCGCACCCTGGCCGGAGGCGCGCACCGCCGCGCTGGAGGCCGCGCTGCGCGCCCGCGTGGACGGCGAGGTGCGGTTCGACGCGGGCAGCCGGGGCGCGTACGCCACCGACGGGTCGAACTACCGCCAGGTGCCGATCGGTGTGGTGGTGCCGCGGACGACCGACGCGGGCGCGGAGGCCGTCGCGGTGTGCGCGGAGTTCGGCGCGCCGGTGCTGTCACGGGGCGGCGGGACGAGCCTGGGCGGCCAGTGCACCAACACCGCGGTGGTCATCGACTGGACCAAGTACTGCAACGCGCTGCTGTCCGTGGACCCCGACGCCCGTACGTGTGTGGTGGAGCCCGGCATCGTGCTGGACGAGCTGAACCGGCAGCTTGCGCCGCACGGGCTGAAGTTCGGGCCCAAGCCGTCGACGCACAGCCACTGCGCGCTGGGCGGCATGATCGGCAACAACTCGTGCGGCGCATCGGCGCAGGCGTACGGCAAGACCGCGGACAACGTACGGCGGCTGGAGATCCTGACGTACGACGGACTGCGCTGCTGGGTCGGCCCGACGTCCGAGGACGCGTACGAGAAGGCCGTCGCCGAGGGCGGGCGCAAGGGGCAGCTCTACGAGGGGCTGCGGAGCATCGCCACGCGCTACATGGCCGACGTCCGCCGCGACTTTCCAGACATACCCCGGCGGGTCTCCGGCTACAACCTGGACGCGCTGCTGCCGGAGCACGGCTTCAACCTCGCCCGCGCGCTGGTGGGCAGCGAAGGCACCCTGGTCACCGTCCTGCGCGCGGAGCTGGAGCTCGTCCCCGTACTGCCTTACGAGGCGATGCTGGTCCTCGGCTACCCGGACATCTGCACGGCCGCCGACGACGTGCCGCACCTCCTCCAGCACGGCGACCCGACACAGTTGGAGGCCATAGACGGCCGGATGGCGCAGCTCATGCGGGAGGAAGGCGCCTATCTGGACTCGCTGGAGAACTTCCCTGCGGGCGATAGCTGGCTGCTGTTGCAGTTCAGCGGTAACAGCCGGGAGGAGGTGGATTCCCAGTGCCAGGCGCTGCTCGACGGGATCGGCCGGTCCCAGGAGGACGCGTCGGTGGCCTTCTCCGACGATCCCGGGCGCGAGCAGCAGATGCTCAAGGCGCGGGAGGCGGGGCTCGGCGTGACCGCCCGGCCGCCGGACGACCGGGAGACCTGGGAGGGCTGGGAGGACTCCGCGGTGCCGCCGGACCGGCTCGGTGACTATCTGCGGGACCTGGGCGAGCTGTTCCACGCGTTCGGCTACGACCACGCGGCGCTGTACGGGCACTTCGGGCAGGGCTGTGTGCACACCCGCGTCCCGTTCGACCTCAAGAGCGCCGAGGGCGTCGCGGACTTCCGCGCGTTCCTCTTCCGCGCCGCGGACCTGGTCGCCTCGTACGGCGGGTCGCTGTCCGGCGAGCACGGTGACGGACAGGCCCGCGGGGAGCTGCTGCCGCGGATGTTCGGCGAGCGGCTGACGACGGCGTTCGCCGAGCTGAAGGGGCTGTTCGACCCGGACCACCGGATGAACCCGGGCAAGGTCGTGCACCCGGCCGGGGTCGACGAGCACCTGCGCCTGGGCGCCGGCTGGCGGCCGCGGAGCCCGGATACCCGCTTCGCCTACCCCGACGACGACCACAGCTTCACCCAGGCCGTGATGCGCTGCGTCGGCGTCGGCAACTGCCGTACGCACGAGGGCGGCGTGATGTGCCCCTCGTACCGGGCGACGGGCGAGGAGGAGCACTCCACGCGCGGCCGGGCCCGGCTGCTGTTCGAGATGCTGGGCGGCCACGCGGACTCCCCGGTCACCGACGGCTGGCGCTCCACGGAGGTACGGGACGCGCTGGACCTCTGTCTGGCGTGCAAGGGCTGCAAGTCGGACTGCCCGGTCGGTGTCGACATGGCGACGTACAAGGCGGAGTTCCTGTCCCACCACTACGCGGGGCGGCTGCGGCCCGCCGCGCACTACTCGATGGGCTGGCTGCCGCTGTGGGCCCGGCTCTCCCGGCTCGCTCCGGGGCTGGTCAACGCCGCGCTCAACGCGCCGGGGCTGGCCCGGCTCGGCAAGCGCCTGGCCGGGGTGGCCGCCGAGCGCGACGCGCCGGTCTTCGCGCCGGAGTCGTTCGTGCAGTGGTGGCGGGCGCGCGGCACGCCCGAGCCGGACCCGGCGGACCCGCGGACGGTCGTGCTGTGGCCCGACACGTTCAGTACGTACTTCCATCCGGGCGTCGCGAAGGCGGCGGTACGGGTGCTGGAGGACGCCGGGTTCCGGGTCGCCGTGCCGGAGCGGGCGGTGTGCTGCGGGCTGACGTGGATCTCCACCGGCCAACTGGACACCGCCGGGCGGGTGCTGCGGCGGACCCTGGACGTGCTGCGGCCGTGGATCGAGGCCGGTACGCCCGTCATCGGGCTGGAGCCGTCCTGTACCGCCGTCTTCCGGGCCGACGCGCCCGAGCTGATGCCGGACGACGAGGACGTACGGCGGCTGGCGCGGCAGTTCCGCACCTTCTCCGAGCAGCTCGTCAACCACGCCCCCGAGGGCTGGCGGCCACCGTCACTGGGCCGGTCGGCGACCGTACAGACGCACTGCCACCAGCACGCGGTGCTGGCGTTCGACGCCGACCGGGAGCTGATGCGCCGGACCGGGCTGGCCGCCGACGTGCTGGACGCCGGGTGCTGCGGGCTCGCCGGGAACTTCGGCTTCGAGCGCGGCCACCACGGGCTGTCGACGGCCATCGCGGAGCAGGGCGTGCTGCCTGCCGTACGGGACACGCCGCCCGGCGCGCTCGTGCTGGCCGACGGCTTCAGTTGCCGTACGCAGATCGAGCAGGGCGGCACCGGGCGGCAGCCCGTGCACCTGGCCGAGGCGCTGGCCCTGGCGCTCGACCGGCGGCTGCCCGCCGACCGTCCGGAGCGGACCGCCGACCGTCCGGCCCCGCCCCCGGCCGGCACCGGCCGCCTGCTGACCGCCGCCGCGGCCGTGACCGCCGGCGGCGCGCTGGCGGCCGTCACCCGTTTGCTGGTGCGCAGGCTGCGCCGCTGATCCGGCCCGGGAGCCGCACTTCCGTTTGAGGCAGGTACGTCCGTTTGAGAACGGTCCGGCCGACCGTGCATCCGTGGAGCCGAGACGGGCACACGGAAAGCCGGGCCGGCACTTGCCGTCGCGATTTGTGAGAGGAAAGAACCGCATGACCACCAAAGTTTCCGACCACATCCTCCAGCGCCTGCGCGACTGGGACGTCGACCATGTCTTCTCCTACGCGGGAGACGGCATCAACGGACTCCTCGCGGCCTGGGGACGGGCGGACAACCGGCCGAAGTTCGTGCAGGCCCGGCACGAGGAGATGGCCGCGTTCGAGGCCGTCGGGTACGCCAAGTTCTCCGGCAAGGTGGGCGTGTGCGCGGCGACGTCCGGGCCCGGCGCGATCCACCTGCTGAACGGGCTCTACGACGCGAAGCTGGACCACGTCCCCGTGGTGGCCATCGTGGGCCAGACCGCGCGCAGCGCGATGGGCGGCTCCTACCAGCAGGAAGTCGACCTGATGAGCCTGTACAAGGACGTCGCGTCCGAATTCTGCGAGATGGTGACCGTCCCCGAGCAACTGCCGAACGTCATCGACCGGGCGATCCGCACCGCGTACGCCAAGCGCACCGTCACCGCGGTCATCGTCCCCGGTGACGTGCAGGAGCTGGAGTACAGCGCGCCGACGCACGAGTTCAAGATGGTGCCGTCCAGCCTGGGCGTGTCGCAGTACGCGCCGGTGCCCGCCGACGAGGAACTGCGGCGCGCCGCCGAGATCCTCAACGCGGGCGAGAAGGTGGCGATCCTGGTCGGGCAGGGCGCCCGGGGCGCCCGCGCGCAGGTCGAGGAGATCGCCGAGCTGCTGGGCGCGGGCGTGGCCAAGGCGCTGCTCGGCAAGGACGCGCTCTCCGACGAGCTGCCGTACGTGACCGGCGCCATCGGGCTGCTGGGCACCCGGCCCAGCTATGAGCTGATGCAGGAGTGCGACACGCTGCTGGTGATCGGCTCCAGCTTCCCGTACTCGCAGTTCCTGCCCGAGTACGGGCAGGCCCGCGCCGTACAGATCGACATCGACCCGTTCATGGTGGGCCTGCGCTACCCCTTCGAGGTCAACCTCGTCGGTGACGCGTCGGCGACCCTGGAACGGCTGACCCCGCTGCTCAAGCACAAGAAGGCCCGCAAGTGGCGCGAGCAGATCGAGTCGAACGTCGAGCGCTGGTGGAAGGTCATGGAGCGGCGCGCCGCCGTGCGGGCCGACCCGGTCAACCCGGAGTACGTGGTGCACGCGCTCGACGCGCTGCTGCCCGACGACGTGATCCTGGCCGCGGACTCCGGCTCGGCGGCCAACTGGTACGCGCGGCACCTGCGGCTGCGCGGATCGATGCGCGGATCGCTGTCCGGGACGCTGGCCACCATGGGGCCGGGCGTGCCGTACGTCATCGGCGCCAAGTTCGCCCACCCGGAGCGGCCCGCGCTGGCCATCGTCGGTGACGGGGCGATGCAGATGAACGGCATGGCGGAGCTGATCACCGCGGCCAAGTACTGGCAGGAGTGGAGCGACCCGCGCCTGATCGTGGCCGTCCTGAACAACGAGGACCTCAACCAGGTGACGTGGGAGATGCGGGCCATGTCCGGGGCGCCGCAGTTCGAGGAGTCGCAGCGCATCCCGGACGTCCCGTACGCCGACTTCGCGCGCTCCATCGGCCTCGGCGGCGTCCGGGTCGAGCGGCCCGAGGAGGTGGAGAGCGCGTGGCGGCAGGCGCTCGCCGCGGACCGGCCGTTCGTCATCGACTTCCGTACCGACCCCAACGTGCCGCCGATCCCGCCGCACGCCACGCTGGACCAGATCGAGGCGGCGGCGACCGCGATCCTCAAGGGCGACCCGGAGACGGCCGGGGTGCTCAAGCAGGGCGTCAAGGCGAAGATCCAGGAGTTCCTGCCGGGCGGCAAGAGCCGCGGCGAGGGCCAGGACTGACCGGCGGGCCGGGCCCGGCGGCGGATGCCGGGCCCGGCCCCCACCCACCGAGTTGCACGAGACGAACGGCAAGGAGGCACCGTGGCCAGGTTGACGGCGCTCAAGGACTGGCGGCACTGGCGGCGGGGGCGGGCCCTGCGCCCCGCCCCGGCGCGGACGACGTGGAGAACGCGACGCAGCGCGTCCTGATGTACGGGGTACTGCCCATGTGGTTCGTGCCGGCCGTGGCCGACTGGGTGATGCACCGGCGTACGGACATCGAGCGGACCACCGGCGTCAAGGAGTCGGCGATCCACGCGCTGATGATGGCGGAGGCCGGGGTGCCGGTGCTGGCCGGACTGGTCGCGCGGATCAACCCGCTGGTGCTGTCGATGATGGGCGGGGCTGCCGCCCTGCACAGCGCGACCGCCATCTGGGACGTGACGGTGGCCACCGAGGACCGCGAGGTACGCCCGGTGGAGCAGCACATCCACAGTTTCCTGGAGGTGCTGCCGCTGGCGGCCGTGGTCATCACGTCCTGCCTGCACTGGGAGTCCGTACGGGACCTCGCGCGCGGCGGAAAGCGGCCGGACGCGTGGAAACTGCTGCCCAAGGAGCGGCCGCTGCCCGGTAAGTACCTGGCCGGTATCGCGGCCGGGGTGGGCACCTGCGTCGCCCTGCCGTACGCGGAGGAATTCATCCGGTGCGCACGGGCCCGCAAGTCCGCCGGGTGAGCGCGGCGGCCATTCGTTACGACCTTTCATTCACGGGTAACCGTAGGTGCGAGAAACGGTGCACGGCAGGCCCGGACCGGTACGCCGTACGGGTCCGGGGCAGGTGCGAGACGAAGGGAAATGTCATGCCCGCAGGATCGAATGCCAAGCGTGAGCGCCAGTACGAGCACATCAAGGAAGGCGCCGAGAAGCGCGGTACGTCCAAGGGCCGGGCCAAGGAGATCGCGGCCCGTACCGTCAACAAGGAGCGCGCCCGCTCCGGCGAGTCCAAGACCGCCAGCAAGACCTCGACCAAGGACCGCAAGTCGGCCCCCGAGCGCGGCGGCCAGCGCTCCGGCAACCGCACCGGCTCCAAGGGCCCGACGCGCGACCAGCTCTACAACGAGGCCAAGAAGCGCGGCGTGGAAGGCCGGTCGAACATGAACAAGGACCAGTTGGCCAAGGCCCTCGGCCGCTGAGCCGGCGGACCGGCCATGAGCAAGGAACCGCTGCGGACCTATCAGTCCAAACGGCATTTCGACCGGACGTCGGAGCCGCAGGGCGGTGATTCCGCCGATCCCTCCGGGAAGCCGCGTTTCGTGGTGCAGATTCACGACGCGAGCACCATGCACTTCGACTTCCGGCTGGAGGTCGACGGGGTGCTCAAATCATGGTCCGTACCGAAAGGACCGTCCACGGACCCGAAGGACAAGCGGCTGGCGATGCCGACCGAGGACCACCCGCTGGACTACCGGGATTTTGAAGGCGTCATCCCGAAGGGCGAATACGGGGGCGGCACGGTCATCGTGTGGGATCAGGGCCATTACCGCCCGATGTCGCACGACAAGAAAGGCCGTGCGGTCCCCTTCGCCGAATCGTTGGAAAAAGGCCACGCGACATTCTGGATGGAGGGCAAGAAACTGCGCGGCGGTTATGCCCTCACCCGGTTCCGCGGCGGCCCGGACAGCGACGAGCGGGAATCCTGGCTGCTGGTGAAGGCGGACGACGCCCACGCGGACGGACAGGGCACGCCCGACCCGAAGCGGGCCCGCTCCGCGCTGAGCGGGCACACGCTCAAGCAGGTGGCCGAGGATGTGGCGGCGGAGTCCGGCGGGAAGCCCGGCCGCAAGGGACCGGCCACGGGTACGGCGGACAACGGCGGCAAGGGCAAGGGCCACAGGTGAACTGCCGGCCTCCCCGAGGGGCGGCACGGCCACCGGGCTCCCCCCACGGCCACGCCACAGGGAGAGCCCGAGGTGGGCATCCGTTCTAGGCGAACGGTATGTACCACTTCATGTAGGGGTTGGAGTCCGAGAAGTTGCTGGTGTACACCTGCCCCTTCATGTTGGAGTCCAGGGCCCGCTTGTTCTGGTGGTTGACCAGCGCGGACACGTCGCTCGACAGGTAGTGCTGCTCCCACAACTGCCGGGGGTTCTCGGAGTCGCAGGGTTTGCCCATCACGCGGTCACTGCCTGTTCCCCCGCCGGTGAGGCAGAGGCCGGTCTTGCTGCTCTGCAGCATCACGCCCTTGCCGGAGGTGTGGAAGTACCAGCGCTGGTAAGGGTTGTTCGCGCCGCAGCCGTTGCTGTTGTCCTTGGTGTAGACGGCTCCGTCGGCGTCACCGTCGAGACAGTATGACGTCTGCCAATTGGTGAGCCCGCTGCTCACGCTCTGGGCGGCCGCCGGGGTCTGCGAGGCCACCACGGTCATGCAGGCTGCGGCGAGCAGGGCGCCGACCACGCCGGTCTTCTTCTTCACCGAGATCTTCATTGATTACCTCCACTGAGAATTCTTCGGCCCGCCGGGGCGGGGTTCAGGGCTTCGCCGGCACGGTGCAGGACGCGTGGTCAGCTTCGGCTGTCGTAGAGCCCGAGGAAGGGAGCGAGCCTCGGGACACCGCCGGTTCCCAGACGCATCTGCGTGATGTTGAGGTACCTGCGTCCGTCGACGATCACGGGAGCGGCGTTTCCACCGTGGACGGTCTGGTGGGCGACGCGGGACAGGGCCGACCACTGGGTCTGCAGGCCGACACCGAAGTTACCGAGGTGGGCCGGGTGGTTCGGATCGCTCGGGTCGTATCGCAGCTCGATGGCGGCGGCGATACGGTTCTCGATCCAGCCGAAGCGCGCGGCCTCGGCGGTGGCACCGATGATGTAGGCCAGGTTGCCGCGGTGAGCGAGGCGCCGCGCTTCGGTGAGGTAGCTCAGGTCGAGCATCCTGCGCCGCAGGGTGTCCGACTCGTAGCCGAAGTTGCGGCGCTCGTTGTCGGGATCCAGGGTGGGGTAGTTCCCCCGGTAGCGGAGGCTGGTGAAGATCGGCGCGTTCGTCATTCCGTAGTGCTGCTGGACCTCGTGCGCCAACGGGAGCGTGGTGTCCGAGAACTGCCAGTGCTGGCCGCGGACGGTGAAGCCGAGGAGGTACATGTCGTCCACGCTGAAGTACAGCTTCACGTGGCACTCGCTGGGGCCGTCGTACTCGTTGGTCCAGACGCGGACTTCGATGACCCGGTTCGTGTCCCTTCGGACCGGCGTGTCCATCATGGCCGGGCTGTCGGCGCCGGTCATCTCATGGCCCGAGGCGGCGCGCAGTCGCGCGACCATCTGCCGGTACCGGTTCGCACGGTCCGCACCGGCGTTGCCACCGGAACCGGTGTCGTCATAGCCCTCCATGTGCCAGTCGATGACGGTGTACCGCTGGGAGGTTTCCGCCTGGGCCGGCGCGGTGCCGGCGGTCACCAGGATGCAGGTGGCGAGGAGGGTCAGGAGCAGGGTGCCCAGGCGTCTGCCCGCGCGGCGTACGGCGGAGATCGGTTTCATCGGCGGCTTTCCTGAGGGGGTCGGCGCGGTCCCGCGTACTGAGGCGGGGGATCCGCGAAGAGGAAGGGGGCGGCTTCGGGACGCCGGTACTCCGGTTCCTCGTCCGCGCCGCAAGCCAACCCGATGAAGCTGAGGCAGACCAGGCAATTCCACCGGCAAAAGTAGCGTCGGGCATACTTCTGCCGGACGGTTTCGCCATGTTCGCCGGAACCACGTCGATCAGGAGACGCACACAGATGGGCACCGGGACACCGGCCGGCGGCACCTTCGGGGCACACCTGCACGCGCTGCGCACGGACGCGGGGCTGAGCCAGGCGGAGCTGGCGGAGCGCGCGGGGGTCAGCGTGCGCGGGCTGTCGGACATGGAGCGGGACCGCACCCGCGGCCCGCAGCGCCGGACCGTGCAGGCCCTGGCCGCCGCTCTGTGCCTGGACCCCGCGGCCGCCCGGGAACTGGAGCGCCTCGCAAGCCTGGGCCGCCCCCGCCCGGTTCGCGCCGGCGCCCCCCGCCCGACTGCGTCCGGTCCCCTCGGCGCCTGCGACGCCACCACCTCACCCTCGCCGGCCACCCGGGCACCCGCGCACCACACGCTGGCCCTGCCCCGTGACCTGAGCGACTTCACCGCACGCGACCCGGCCCTCGACCGGCTCCGCGCGCTGGTGGAAGATCTCGACCCCGCCCGGCCGCCGGTCGTCGTGATCTGCGGACAGCCGGGCCTGGGCAAGACCGCCTTCGCCGTGCACGCCGCCCACACCCTCGCCCCGCACTTCCCCGACGGGCAGTTCACCCTCGACCTGCGCGGCATGGACCCTTGCCCCGCCGCCCCCCGCGCTGCGCTCGCCCGGCTGCTGCACGCCCTGGGGCTGCCGGAGAGCGCCGTTCCCGCCGGTACCGAGGACCGCGCCGGCCTGTTACGTTCCGTGTTGCGCGAGCGGCGCGTGCTGCTGCTCCTCGACAACGCCGCCACCGAGGACCAGGTCCGGCCCCTGCTGCCCGGCCACGGGCCCTCGCTCACCCTCGTGACCAGCCGCAACGCCCTCAGCGGCCTCGAAGCCGTGCACCGCGTCGAACTGGCCCTGCTCCGCCGCGAGGAAGCCGTCGAACTGCTCACCCGCATCGTCGGCCCGGAACGCGTCCGCCAGGAGAGCCAGGCCGCCCGCGACCTCGCGGAACTGTGCGGACACCTGCCGCTGGCCGTCCGCATCGCCGGGCAGCGCCTGGCCTCCCGCCCCGGCGAACACCTCGCCAAGCTCGTCACCCAACTCGCCGCCCACGGGAGCCGCCTCGACGCCCTGCAAGCCGGCTCCCTGCAGGTCCGCGCCGCCTTCGCCCTGTCCTACCGGCAACTGGACGAGGCCGTCCGCACCGTCTTCCGCCGCGCCGCCCTCGCCGACGGCCCCGAATTCAGCCCCAGGACCGCCGCGCTCCTGGCCGGCCTGCCCGCGCACCGCGCCGCCCGGTACGCTCAGGACCTCACCGACGCCGGCCTCCTCCAGCCCCACCCCACCGCCGACCGCTACCGCTTCCACGACCTTCTCCGCCTGTTCGCCACCGAACAACTGACGGAGGAAGACACGCCCGAGGACACCGCTGCCGCCCTGGACCGTACCGATGCCTGGACACTGCGCCGGGCCACCACCGCCGCACGGCTGTTCACCATCGACCACCACCCCGACGGCCCCGGCGACGACGGTGGCGGCGACCCCGACCCGGCCACCGCGCCGGCCGGCCGCGACCAGGCCCACGCCTGGCTGGAGGCCGAGCGGTCCCAGTGGCTCGCCGCCCTGCGCCGGGCCCAGGCGGCCGGCCGCCACCGGCAGGTGCTCGCCACCGTCGAGGCGATGCACTGGTTCTCCGACCGCACCTCGCACTGGGAGGTGTGGACAGAGGTCTTCCAGTGGGCCGTCGACTCCGCCCGCGCCCTGAACAGCCCACGCGACGAAACCGTCCATCTCAACTACCTCGCCTGGGCCCACGGCACCTGCCGCCACGACCACACCACCGCACTGAGCACCGCCCAGGCCGCCCTGGCTCTGGCACACCGGATCGGCGACCAGCTCCAGGTCGGCTGGGCCCACAGCTACGTGGCACCGGCCCTCGACGCACTCGGACGGACCGACGAAGGCATCGCCCACCTCCGCGAAGGCGCCGACTGCCTCAGCCGGCAGACCGACGCGCAAAGCCGCCTCGCCGAACTCTCCACGCTCAACTGCCTCGGCCTGCTCCTGCGCCAGACCGGCCGCCCGGACGAGGCCCTGACCGTCCACCGGCGCAGCGAGGCCCTGTGCCGCGCCGGCATCCCGGGAAAGCCGAACGAACTGATCGACCTGTACCGGGCGTCGGCCCAGCAGCACATCGGCAACGACCTCGCCGACCTGCACCGCTGGGACGAGGCCGAAGCACCGCTACGGCACGCGGTCGTCCGTTTCGAGACGGCACGCATGCCCGCCTGGAGCGAACCGGCCCGTCTCGACCTCGGCACCGCCCTGCGCCACCTCCACCGGGCCGAAGAGGCGCGTGCCACCCTGACCGCCGCCCACCGGGGCCTCGTCCGGCAGAACCACCCCCGCCAGCTCGAAGCCGCCGCCCAACTGCGCCTGCTCGACGAAGCGGACGGAGCCGGCCCATTCGACGGCCACGGCCCTACCGCGGAGCGCACAGGGAGCCGGTAGCCGTCCCGGACCGGGCCGCCCGGGGCCCCGGGCGTGTCAGGAGTTGCCCATGGCCTTCCGTACGGCGTCCCGGGTGCGGTCGACGACCGCGGCCACGGGCCCGGCCGCGAGGTTCTTGGCCGCGCTGTCCGTGCCGGGGTGCGGCCGGGTCGGTGCCAGCGCCTCGGCGGCCTTGACGGCACGCGCCAGGGTCTCCAGGCCGCGCTGGTCCGTCACGTCCCGCAGCCGGTCGAACTCCGTGCGCTCCTCGGCGTCGGCGTGGGTGAGCACGTCCTGCCGCAGCGCGGTGAACCGGTCGTGGAACTCCGGCGCCCCGGTGTCCAGCGACGACAGCTCGCTCAGCACCTGCTTGGCGCGTTCCTCCTCCTCGACGCGTGCGTCGACCACCTGGTCGCCGCCGGCGAGGTGCCGGCGGGCGTACGGGTGGACGACCTCTTCCTCGGCCGTCTCGTGCACCGCGAGCAGACGCACCAGGCGATGGAAGGCGTCCGTACGGTCCGCGTCCTTGGAGTCGCCCACCTCGTCGAAGAGTTCGCGGATCTGCCGGTGCTGCTGCTTGAGCAGTTCGACGACGTCCGGCTGTTCGCTCATGTCCGTGTACCTCCGTCACGGCGGTGATGCCGACAGTGTTCCGGAGCCGCGGCGGGTACCCACGGCAGCCGGTCCGAACCGGGCCCCGGGCGCCTGCGGGACGCCCGTGTAGTTCTCGGCCAGTTCGGCGGCCGCGTGCGGGGACGAGGCGATGCGGTCGAGCTGTGCGAGCTGGAGGCGGGTGTCGAACGCGCTCTGGCCGGGCGCCGTGTGCAGCGTCGTCGTCATGAAGTACGAGAAGTGCTCGGCCCGCCAGACACGGCGCAGGCAGGCGTCGGACCAGCCGTCCAGCAGCTCACCGGAGCCGGTCTCCTTCAGGTGGGCGAAGGCGCGGGCCAGCTCGGTCACGTCGGAGACGGCGAGGTTGAGCCCCTTCGCCCCGGTCGGCGGGACGATGTGCGCCGCGTCGCCGGCGAGCAGCACCCGCCCGTACCGCAGGGGTTCGGTGACCACGCTGCGCATCGGCAGGACGGACTTGGCGGTGATCGGGCCGCGCGCCAGTTCCCAGGAGCCGTCGGTGGCGGAGCGGGCGTCGAGTTCGTCCCAGATCCGCTCGTCGGGCCAGTCGGCCGGGTCGGTGCCGTTGGACACCTGGAGGTAGAGGCGGCTGACGGTGGGCGAGCGCATGCTGAACAGGGCGAAGCCGCGCTCGGAGTGGGCGTACACCAGCTCGTCGCAGGACGGCGGCACGTCGGC
Source organism: Streptomyces chrestomyceticus JCM 4735 (assembly GCF_003865135.1). Taxonomy (NCBI): domain Bacteria; kingdom Bacillati; phylum Actinomycetota; class Actinomycetes; order Kitasatosporales; family Streptomycetaceae; genus Streptomyces; species Streptomyces chrestomyceticus. The sequence goes on from NZ_BHZC01000001.1 coordinate 2,036,724, forward strand.
GAGGACACCGAGCCAGGAGTACGGGTACGCGCGCTCGTACGTACGGCGGGCTCCGGTCGGCACCGCGTCCCGGGTGACCCCGTGGAAGCCGTCGCAGCCGACGACGTAATCGCAGGTCAGGGTGTGTTCGCGGCCCTCGTGCGCATAGTGGATCACGGGCCGTGCGGTGTCCGCGCCGGTCACGGCGAGCGCCCGCGCCCCGAAGACCAGCGGTCCGCCGTCGGCGAGCTGGAGGCCGATGAGGTCCTTGACCATCTCGGTCTGCGCGTAGACGACCACGCTGCGGCCGCCGGTCAGGGCCGGGAGGTCGACCCGGTGCGAGCGGCCGTCGTAGCGCAGCCGGATGCCGTGGTGGACGAGTCCGTACCGGTCCAGGCGCTCCCCCGCGCCACAGGCGCGCAGCGTGTCGACGGTGCCCTGTTCCAGGACTCCGGCGCGCTGGCGGTGTTCGACGTAGGCGCGGTCACGGCTCTCCAGGACGACGCTGTCGATGCCGGAGCGGTGCAGCAGCCGCGCCAGGAGCAGTCCCGCCGGGCCGCCGCCGACGATGCCGACCGTGGTCGTGGCGGGGGCGGGAGGGGGCGTGGGGCGCATCGGGATCAGCTCTCTTCGCGGTGCTCGGCGAGGACTTCGCGGTGCTCGGCGAGGACGCGGTCGGCCAGCGCGAACGCGGAGTTCGCCGCCGGCACACCGCAGTAGACGGCCGACTGGAGCAGTACTTCGCGGATGTCCTCGGGAGTCAGCCCGTTGCGCAGGGCCGCGCGCAGGTGCAGGGCCAGTTCGTCGTGGTGGCCGCGCGCCACCAAGGCAGTGATCGTGACGCAGCTACGGGTGTGCCGGGACAGTCCGGGGCGCGTCCAGATCTCGCCCCAGGCGTAGCGCGTGATGAAGTCCTGGAAGACGGCGGTGAAGGCGGTGGTGCGGGCGGCCGCGCGGTCGACGTGGTCGTTCCCCAGGACGGCGCGGCGGACCGCGGTACCGGCGGCGTGCCGGGTGCGGTCGTCGGTGGGGTGCTCCGGCGGCGCGGAGGCCGTGAGGTGGCCGAGGAGCGCGGCGAGGACGGGTACGGGCTGCTCGGCGTTGGCCAGGTGGGCGGCCCCGGCGACCTCGGTGAGGCTCGCGGCGGGGATGCCGTCCGCGAGTTCGCGGGCGTGGGCGGGCGGCGTCGCGGGGTCGTCGCGGCCTGCGACGACGAGGGTGGGCGCCGTGATCCGGCCCAGTTCGCCGCGCAGGTCGTAGGTGGCGAGCGCGTCGCAGCAGGCCGCGTAGCCCTCGGGGGCCACCGTACGCAGCCCGGCCAGCAGTCCGTCCGCCGCCGGTGATCCGGCGAAGGCCGGGGTGAACCAGCGGCCGGCGGCCGTGGCGGCGACCGGCGCGAGGCCCTGTTCCCGTACGAGCGCGGCCCGTTCGTACCACCCGTCCGGGTCGCCGAAGCGGGCCGAGGAGCACACCAGGGCGAGGGAGGCGACCCGCTCGGGGTGGTGCACGGCGAGCCAGGCGCCGACCGCGCCGCCCAGGGAGATGCCCGCGTACGCGAAACGGTCGATGCCGAGGGAGTCGGCGAGGGCGAGGACCAGGCCGCCGAGGGCGGCGACCGTGCAGGGCCCGTCCGTACGGCCGGTGTCCTCGCCTGATCCCGCGTCGGTGCCCGTGCCCGTGAGCACTTCGTACGGTGTCCCGCCGTGCCCCGGCAGGTCCCAGCGCACGACCCGGAACCGGCGCGCCAGCGCCTCCACCTGGGGTTCCCAGACGGAGAGCGAGGTGCCCAGCGACGGCCCCAGGACGAGCGGAGGCGCGGCGGCGGGGCCGTCCACGCGGTGGTGCGGGAGGGCGGGGGACGTCATGCGGTCTCCTGGGCGGTCGGTGCGGCGCGGTGGGGGCCGGGGCGGCGCAGGGCGCGGTCCACGAGCGCGCCCGCAGAGCCCGTGTACGCGGCCGGGTCGGCCAGTTCCCGCAGCCGTGCCGCGGGGAAGGCGTCGGCGACTGCGGGATGCCGGGCGCGCAGGGCGCGGTCCAGTTCCTCGGCCAGGCCGGTGCCGTCCTCGGCGGCTCGCCGCGCCACGTCGGTGAGCAGCCGTTTCGCCGTGTCCCGTCCGAGAGGGGCGCCGAGCACGGCCGCGAGGCGTTCGGCGACGATCCCGCCGCCGGTCGCGGCGAGGTTCGCCCGCATCCGTTCGGGACGCACCCGCAGGCCCGCGGACAGTTCGGCGGCGTCCCGCGCCGCGCCACCCACCAGGCGCAGGGCGTCGCGCAGCGGCTGCCACTCCGCGTGCCAGGCCCCGGCCGGCCGTTCGTCCTCGGCGGCCAGCGACCCGTACAGCACCCCGGCCAGGGCCGGGACCTGCCGGGCAGCGGCGGCGATCAGGGTGGCCCGTACCGGGTTGGACTTGTGCGGCATGGCCGACGAGCCGCCGCCGCTGCCTTCGGCCAGCTCCGCGGTCTCCGTACGGGACAGGGCCAGCACATCGGCGGCGATCTTGCCGAGGGCACCGGCGGTGTGGGCCAGCGCGCCCGCGAGGTCGGCGACGGGGGTGCGCAGCGTGTGCCAGGGCAGGGCGGGTTCGGCGAGGCCGGTCTCGGCCGCGTACGCGGTGAGCAGCCGCAGCCCGAGGTCCGTGCCGGCCCCGGAATCCGGCCCCGGACCGTCGGCCTCGGCGAACGCGTGGAACGCCGCGAGGGTGCCCGCCGCGCCGCCCAACTGCGCGGGCAGCGCGCCCCGTACGGCGGTGAGCCGGTCCCGGGCGTCCAGGACCAGTGTGCGCCAGCCCGCCGCCTTGAGGCCGAAGGTGACCGGTACCGCGTGCTGGGTGAGCGTACGGCCCGCCATCGGGGTGTCGCGGTGCTCGGCCGCCAGCCGTCCCAGGGCCGCGGCGGTCGCGTCCAGGTCGCCGAGGACCGCTTCCAGCGCACGCGAGCAGACCAGCATCGTGGCGGTGTCGAGGATGTCCTGGCTGGTGGCGCCGCGGTGGACGTACGCGGCGGCCCCGGCGTCGCGCCCGGCCACCGCGGTGGTGAGCGCGGCGACGAGCGGGATGACCGGGTTGCCGCCGGAGCGCGCCCGGACCGCGAGGTCGCGGGGTTCGTAACGGTCGGTGTCGCCCGCCGCGGCGGTGACGGCCTCGGCCGCCGAGGGTGGCGCCAGGCCGACCGCCGCCTGCGCCCGGGTCAGGGCCGCTTCCGCGTCCAGCAGGGCCCGTACGTACGCGGCGTCGTCGGTGGCGGCCTCGACGGCGGAGTCCGCCCGGCCCGGCGCCAGCAGACCGTATTCAGCGGAACTCAAGGAAAACCGTCTCCTCGTCGCACTCCTCGCCGCCGTCGGCGGCGCCGTCTCCGGCGTCGGCCGCCTGGAGGCGGATGTCGAAGCGGTACCGGCGCTCGCCCTCGGCCCGCGCGACCAGCGTGCGCGCCCGGCGCGCGGGCAGCCGGGACAGCAGCGGGTCGGCCGCGTGGGCCGCCGTGTCCTCGGGGAAGTAGATCCGGGTGAACAGGTGGTGCAGCAGACCGCGGGCGAAGACGCACACCGCGATGTACGGGGCCGCGTCCGGGCGGCCCGCCGGGGCCGTGGCGGGCAGGGTGCGCAGGACGTAGCGGCCGTCCGCGTCGGTGGGCACCCGGCCGAAGCCGGTGAAGTCGACCCCGTCACGGCCGACGACCGCGCCGGTCGCCGGGTCGCGGCGCAGCGAGCCGGGCGCGCCGCGCAGGCTCCCGTCCGGACCGGCCTGCCAGAACTCCAGCAGGGCGTCCGGCACCGGCTCCCCCGCGCCGTCCACGACCCGGCCGTACAGGGTGACGGTGCCCGGGTGGCCGGCGGGGGCCATGTCGCCGCCGCCGGGGAACGGCAGCGCGTAGCCGTAGAAGGGGCCGATGGTCTGGGAGGGGGTGGGGGCGAGGAACTGTCCGGGCGCTTCCGGCTGCTCGGACACCTCCGGGGCTCCGCCTGGCTGCTGCGGTACGCCCTCGTGCCGGGCCGCGGCCTCGCCCGGTGTGGCCCCGCATGGTGTGGCCCCGCCCGGTGTGGCCCCGCCCGGTGTGGCCCCGCCCGGTGTGGCCTCGCCCGGTGTGGCCTCGCCCGGTGTGGCCTCGTGCGGCGCTGCCTCGTGCGGTGTCGCGGACATCAGCGGTCCTCCTCGGTCCAGGTGGCGGACGGGCCGTCCAGCACGATGTCCCAGCGGTAGCCCAGGGACCATTCCGCGCGGGCGAGTTCCGGGTCGTACGCGCAGACCAGCCGGGCGCGGGCCTGCGGGTCGGTGCACGAGGCGAGGATCGGGTCGTACGGGAACAGCGGGTCGCCGGGGAAGTACATCTGGGTCACCAGCCGCTGGGTGAAGGCGGTGCCGAAGAGCGAGAAGTGGATGTGGGCCGGGCGCCAGGCGTTGTGGTGGTTGCGCCACGGGTAGGCGCCGGGCCGCACGGTGGTGAACGTGTAGCGGCCCGCGTCGTCCGTCAGGCAGCGGCCGACGCCGGTGAAGTTCGGGTCGAGCGGGGCCGGGTGCTGGTCGTGCTGGTGCGCGTACCGGCCGGCGGCGTTGGCCTGCCAGATCTCGACGAGCTGGCCGCGCACCGGGCGTCCGGCCCGGTCCCGTACCCGGCCGGTGACGGTGATCCGCTCGCCGAGCGGCTCGCCGGCGTGCTGCCGGGTGAGGTCGGCGTCCAGGGCGGTGACATCGGTGCGCCCGAAGGCGGGCCCGGCCAGTTCGACGGCCTCCGGGTCGCGCAGCGCGTCGATCGCGGCCAGGGGCTGGACGGGGTGGCGCAGGCGGGTGCTGCGGTACGGGGCGAAGTCGCGGCCGGGGTGCGCCGGTACGGGGCCGCCCGCCGTGCGGGCGTCGGCGGCGGCCGTGTGCAGGGCGGCGATCTCGCGGTCGATGACGCACTGCTGTTCGGATGCGGGGTGAGGGGGCGGTGTCGCCGGGCCCGCGGGGGCCGGGTGGGCCGAGGGTGCCGGGGCGGCGGATGCGCCAGGTGGAGTCATCGGGAGTTCTCCAGGGGTAGAGCCTGAGACGGCTGCGGAGGCGTCCGGCTGCTCATGATGCCTTCCCGCCGGCGGCTTTGAGGGCGCGCAGCGCGGACAGTTCGGCGTCGGTGGGCGCCTGGGTGGTCGTCAGGTCCGGTGCGACACGCAGGTCCCAGCCGGTCGCCTCCCGGGCCTGCTCCGGCGTCACGCCGGGGTGCAGCGCGCTCAGCACGAGCTCGGCGGTGTCCGGGTCCGGGCGCAGCACGCCGAGGTCGGTGATGATGGCGGTGGGCCCGGCGCCGCGCATGCCGAGGGCGGCGCGGTCGCCCGGCCCGGCGCCGTGCCCGACGGTGGTGACGAAGTCGAGGGCGGGCACCAGGTTGCGGCGGGTGTGCCGCAGCACGATGAGCACCGCGCCGCAGTTCGCGGCGATCTCGGGGGCGCCGCCCGCGCCGGGCAGCCGGCCTTCGGGCCGGTCCGGGCCGCGGTCCACGACGGTGGTGTTGATGTTGGCGAACCGGTCGAGCTGGGCGGCCCCGAGGAAGCCCACGTCGATCCGGCCGCCCTGCAGCCAGTAGTTGAAGATCTCCGGCACGGACACCACCGCGTCGGCGGTGTCGGCCAGTTCGCCGTCGCCGATGGACAGCGGCAGCCGGGTCGGCCGGGAGCCGATGGTGCCCGACTCGTACACCAGGACCAGGTCCGGGTTGACGGTGCGGCGCGCCAGGTTGGCGGCCGTGCTGGGCAGCCCGATGCCGACGAAGCAGCTCCGCGCGCCGGCCAGCGCGCGGGCCGCGTTGACCTCCATCAGTTCGTCGCGGCCGCGGCGCGCGGCGTCGTCCGTACCGCTCATCAGGAGCCCTTCCGTACGTTGCGCACGTTCTCGTCGAGCCACCGCAGGAACGTGTCCCGGTCGCGGGAGACGGCGTCCCACCGCTGGTAGAAGTCGTTGTCCCGGACCGAGTACCCGGCCGCGTACGAGGGGTGGGCGCCGCCGGGCACGAGCGCGACGGCGTCGATCACCCAGCCGGGCAGGACCACCGAGCCGGGCCGGGGCTCCAGGGCGCCCTCGACGATCTCCTCGACGGTGACCAGCACCCGTCCGGCGGCCAGCACCGCTTCCTTCTGCACCCCGGTCAGGCCCCAGAGCTGCACATTGCCCCGCCGGTCGGCCTGCTGGGCGTGGACGATCGTGACGTCCGGGTTGAGGGCGGCCACGGCGGCCAGTTCCTCGCCGGTGAACGGGCAGGTGACGGTGGAGATGGTGTCCGTACGGGCGGGCAGGCCGCTGCCCCGGTAGCCGCGCAGCACCGCGAACGGCAGCTTCGAGGCGCCGGCGACGTACCGGTTGGCCATGCCCGCGTGGCTGTGTTCGTCCAGTTCCAGCGGGTGCGGCCAGCCGTTCTCGACCGCGTCGCGGAAGCGGTGCAGCGAGCCGACGCCGGGGTTGCCGCCCCAGGAGAAGACCAGCCGGCGGGCGGCGCCCGCGCCGATGAGCTGGTCGTAGACCACGTCCGGGGTCATCCGGGCCAGCGTCAGACCCGTGACGCCCTGCCGGATGATCTCGTGCGCCGCGGCGAACGGGATCAGGTGGGTGAAGCCCTCCAGCGCGACGGTGTCCCCGTCGTGGACCAGGTCCCGCACGGCGTCGTGCAGGGAACGGATGTCGGCCATGTCCTCGCCCTCGCGTCGTCCCGGCTGCCGGTGCCCGGCGGCCCTCGCCACCGCCCCGCCACACCGGCCTTGTTCGCCAAGTGAACTTACGTTCATAATCGACCGCGCCCCGAGTCTGACCCCCGCTCCCGGCCCTGTCAACGGGGCGCCGGGTACGGTTCCGACGAGATGCCCGCACCGTGGAGAGCCCCATGACGCACCCCGCCGCCGACCCGCCACCGCCGCCCCGGGAGGCGGTGGGCCCGCTGATACGCAGCCTGTCCGTGCTGCGCGCGCTCTCCGCGAGCGGCGGACGGCAGGCCGTCGGCGACCTCGTCCGCGCGACCGGGCTGGCGCGCTCCACCGTCGACCGCGTCCTGAGCACCCTCGCCCGCCTGGGCCACGTACGCGTCGAGGGCCGGGACGCGGTGCTCGCCCCCGGCCTGCTGGAACTCGGCAACGCCTACCTGGCCGCCTCCGAACTGCCCGACCGGCTCGCCCCGGCCGCCGACCGGCTCGCCGACGCGCTCGACGAGTCGGTCTCGCTCGCCGTGCCGGACGGCGACGGGGTGCGCTTCGTGCACCAGGCGACGCGGCGGCGGGCGATGTCGCTCGCGTTCCGCATCGGCGACCTGCTGCCCGCCGAACGGGGCGCGGTCGGCGCGCTGTTCGCCGCCGACTGGGACGAGGACGCGTGGCTGCGCTGGCGGCAGCGGCGCGCGGCGGACCCCACGGACGCCGGATTCCCGGCCGTACCGCCGCGCCGGGACGAGGACGCCGGTACGGAACAGCGCGGGTCCGTCGCGGAGTTCACCTCCCGGGTCGAGGCGGCCCGGACCGCCGGTTGGTCACTGGACGACCAACTGATCGAACCGGGCCTGGTCGCCGTCGCCATGCCCGTACGCGATTCCCGGGGCCGCCCGGTGTGCGCGGTGAGCGTCGTCAGCCACACCAGTCGGCTGACCGCCGAAGAACTCCCCGCCGCCGTACTCCCCCAACTGCGCGAAACTGTTGCCGAGATGGAGAAATCCCTGGCCGCTCCACCCCCACCCACCTCCACCTCGCTCCCCGACCCGTCCCCCACCCGGCACGCCTCCTGGACCCGCGCCTCCAAGCAGGAACTGGGCCCCGAGTTCGTCGAGTCCCTGGCCCGCGGCCTGCTCACGCTCACCGCGTTCGGCACCGGCCGGGCCGCCCTCCCCCTGACCACCGTGGCCGAGGCCACCGGCCTGGCCCGCGCCACCGCGCGCCGCGCCCTGCTCACCCTCGAACACCTCGGCTACCTCACCTCGGACGGCCGGCTCTTCCGCCCCACGCCGAAGGTGCTGGAACTGGGCTTCGCCCCGCTCTCCGGCCTGTCCCTCCCGGACATCGCCCAGCCCCACCTGGCCGCGCTGGTGGAGCGGGTGCACGACTCCGCGTCGATGGCGGTACTGTCCGGCACGGACATCCGGTACGTGGCCCGGGTCCCCACCGTACGGATCATGAGCGTCAACATCACCGTGGGCACCCGCTTCCCCGCGTACCCCACCTCCATGGGCCGGGTCCTGCTCGCGGACCTCCCCCCGGCGGAACGCACCGCCCACCTGGCCCAGACCGACCTCGTCCCCCTCACCCGCCACACCGTCACCTCCCCCGACCGCCTGGCCACCATCCTGGAGCAGACGCACCACGACGGATACGCGCTGGTGGACGAGGAGTTGGAGGAGGGACTGCGCTCGATCGCCGTCCCCGTACGCGACCGGCACGCCCGGGTCGTCGCCGCGGTCAACATCTCCACCCACGCGGGCCACCGCTCCCCCACCGAGACCCGCGACACCCTCCTGCCCCACCTCCGCACGACCGCCGCCCGCATCGAGGCGGATCTGCACACGGCGGGGCGGTATCTGCGGGTTCCGATCGCTTAGGGGCCCGGGAACGGGACCAGGCCCCCAGGCCGGAGGTCACCCCCAGGGCGCCGGCCCGCCCCCGTTCGACCACGCCACGAGCCGGTCGCCGTCGAAGCAGCGGATGCCGCAGGTGTCGGCGTAGTCGACGGCCGGTTCGGTGAAGGAGCTGGTGGTGACGACGGCGGCGATCTCGGCCTCGTGCACCGTGTAGCAGGTGCCGCCGAAGCGCTGCATGTCCTGGGAGCCGACCTTGTTCGTCGTGCAGTAGCGCTTGCACTGGATGATGATCCGCCGGCCGTCGGACGTGGTGGCCAGGACGTCCGCGCCCAAGTCCCCCGCGCCGCCGACCACCTGGACGTCCCGGCAGCCGTCGCGTTCGCAGAGCTGGGCTATCGCCTGCTCGAAGGCGTATGCGTCCATGGCCAGGAAGTCCTCGACGCTGCTCCAGCGGACGGCCGTGGGCTCGGGGTCGTCCACCACGGTCGGTGCGGCCTCCTCCGCCACGACCGCCGCCCTGGCCACTTCCGCCTCCGCCTCGGCCTTCCCCGCCCGGGCCGCCCGCCGCAGCTCGCGCAGGCGCGGCATCCCGCGCACCGCCACCACGACCAGCGCCAGGACGAACGGGAGGACGACGACGGTCACGAGAGTGGCCGTACCCGGATGCTCCATCGCCCACCGGAACACCTCGCGCACGGCGAGAAACCCACCCGTCACCAGAGCGCCCAGGACACCCAGGACGAACACCGTCCGCCGCATCGGATACGTACGGACACGACGCCGGGCCGACGGCCCGTCAACTCCCATGGGTGCGGCCACAGGCGGTGCTCCTTCACTCGCGCGGGACGGTCATGCTTCCTCGTCCGTCTTCTGCCCCGCGAAAGCCGATCCATGATCACCACAGCGCCGCACGCGCCGCCGCCGGGCATTCTCCAGATCCCGCGCCACGGCCAGCACGACCGCCCCCACGACGAACACCACCGCCACCGGCGCGGCCAACGAAATCAGCATCGGATGCACGGCTCTCCCAAGGAACAGGCGGCGAAAGGCGGCGGAATTTCCCAGCCCCGGAAAGCACCATGCGGCACCGCCGACCGTCCCGCCCCTCACCACCGCCCACCCCGCGCGCCCGATCACCCGAATCCCGCACACAGAACCCTGCGCACCGCCCTGGGCGGGTTATGCGGGCACGCGGCGCCCCTGGTCCCACAATTCCTCGGCGTGTTCGGCGAAACGGTCGAACATTCCACCGTCCGCCTGCCGACGCAGATGCAGCAGCGGCGCATCATGCCCCACCAGCCGGGCAAGGTGCGGTGTCACGAACGCGTCGTCATCGAAGCGGAACACCGAGAGACCTACGTGATACATGGCGTCCTCGGCAGCGCTGAACCGGATTTCCAGACCGTCCACCGGGCCCATCCGGCTCAGTTGCTCCAGCGTGGTGCGAATCCGCGTCGAGACCGTCAGCGTCACCTTTTCCGCGCGCTCCCGGCCCCGGGTGACGTCCCCCTCCGGATCACCGATGAGGAACCGCACCCGGCATCCCGCTCCGGCCTTCCGCCGCAACGTCTCGGAGAAGGCCGGCACCTGCGACCACAGGAAGTAATTCGTGTACCCCGCGAAGAACAGCTCCCTGCCCGCGCCCCGGATCAGCTCGCCCCATACATCGGAGGGACAGGCGGACCGGTACGGATAGCTGTGCACCAATTCCCGGTCGTACCCGCTCTTGACGCGGTCCTTGACCGACTGCGGCCAGATCATTTCCTCACCCACTCCCAACGCCCGACAGGCGTCCTCGCGGTTTCGTGCATGGGGCGTCAGTTCCGCGTCGGCCAGCCATCTCTCGACCGTCTTCCCGGTGACGCCGACGCGCACGGCAAGGCGACGGGGGCTGAGCCCGGCACTCGCCATAGCCGAGCGTAGGGCAGTGTTCAAGACCCCTCCCCTGGACGTTTGGGCCTTCTCGCGAACGTAGCGCCTCGACGACCCAACTGTCCCCAATCAGGTACGGATTCGTCCTTGAGGGTGCTTCACCCTGGAGCGCATGACCAATCCGACGCCGTACTCCACCGCCCCGATCGTCCTGCCGTTGCCACTGGAGACGGCCCCTGTCCCCGTCGACGGCTGCGCGGGCTGCACCGAACTCGCCAACGTCCGGGACCGGGCCCGAGCCGTCGGCGACCTGACCACCGTGACCGACTGCAACGTCTACCTGCGCCGCCATCCGGTAGGCCACCAGTGAGCACCCGTGCCGTCTACCGCTTTGTTCCTCATACGATCCGGCACGTACCGGAAGGCGGCGTCTCCTACGCAGCCTTCTGCACAGCCGCCGGGTGCGACGCCGAGTCCGGCCCCCAGGAGGATCAGGACTCGGCGCAGCAGTGGGCGCTGCGCCACAGCGGTCTGACCGGCCACGACCTGTTCCGGCGTGTGGTCTCCGACCATGCGCGGGTGACCCGGGACGGGTGACCACCCGCTTCCTGCCCCTGCGGCCCCAAAGAGTGAGGCCCTGTGTCCCTCAGTGCCGCCAGTGGCGCTTCGTATACGTGTGCAGTCGTGCCCGGACGTCGGCCGGCGGCAGGAAGTGCGCCCAGCGTTCGGGGTATTCGGCCGGGGGCGGCGCGCCCGGGTCGTCGTCGTCCTCGTCGCCGTCGTCCTCCTCCTCGTCCGGCTCCGGCTCGCCGGTGAGGGCGGCCTCCCCGGAGGCGGCCGTCGCTCCGAGGCCGACGGCGGCCAGGGCGGAGCGCCGGGCCACCGCCACCTCGCGGGCCCGGCGTTCCTTCTCGGCGCGGCCCGCCGCGGTGGCGACCGAGGGCCATACGCGGTCGAGGGCCGCGTTCATGGCGGCGCCCACCAGGACCGCGAAGGCGGAGACGCCGATCCAGAGGAGGACGGCGACGGGTGCGGCCAGGGAGCCGTAGATGGTGGGGCCCTCCACGGTCTGGGTGAGGTAGACGCGCAGCAGCAGGCTGCCCAGGACCCACATGGCGAGGGCGACGACCGCGCCGGGGATGTCCTCGCGCCAGGGTGAGCGGACGGGGACGGACACGTGGTAGAGGGTGGTGAGGAAGGCGACGGAGAGGATGAGGACGACCGGCCAGTACAGGATGCGGATGGCGGTCTCGCTCGCCGGCAGCCAACTGACGACGGTGTCCGGACCGACCACCATCAGCGGCAGCGCGACCGCGCCGACTACCAGCGCGGCCAGGTAGAGCACGAAGGCCAGCAGCCGGGTCCGGACGATGCCGCGCCGCCCGTCCAGCCCGTACATGATCGTGATGGTGTCGACGAAGACGTTGACCGCGCGGGAGCCGGACCACAGGGCGATGGCGAAGCCGAGGGAGATGACGTCCGGGCGGCGGCCGGTGAAGATGTCGTCGAGCAGCGGCCGGGCGATCTCGTTGACGCCCTTGCTGGACAGCAGCGTGTCGGACGCGCTGAGGATGTTCTCCCGGATGTGGTCGATGGTCTCCTGGCCGATCCAGGGCTCCATGTAGCCGAGCAGGCCGATGAAGCCGAGGAGCAGCGGCGGCAGCGACAGCAGGCAGAAGAACGCGGCCTCGGCGGCGAGCCCGGTGACGCGGTACTCCATGCAGGAGTTGACGGTGTCCTTCAGCAGCAGCCAGGCGAGGCGGCGTTTGGAGACGTTCCGGTACAGGACCCGGGCCCTGTGCAGACGGCCGGCCGGCCGCTGCGCTGCTTCTTTCACTGGCTGCACCTCCTTACCGTATCTGTCATGGCAGCCACCACTCATACGGTCACGAACCAGCCTCCGCCGCTGGTCGGGTACGACGTCTTCGCGGCGGACGCGGCGCTCACCGAGGCCGTCGAACGGCACGTTCCGCCCGCTCTCCGGGACGAGGCGCGGACGGAGCTGGGCGAGCTGGGCCGGGCGGCGGGGTCCGCCCACGCGCAGCGCTGGGGGGCGCTGGCCGACGGCAATCCACCCGTCCTGCGTACCCACGACCGTTACGGCCACCGGGTGGACGAGGTGGAATTCCACCCGGCGTGGCACCGGCTGCTGGGGCACGCCGTCTCCTCCGGGCTCACCGACGCCTGGTCGCGGCCGGCCGGGCACGTCCGGCGCGCCGCGGGGTTCCTGGTGTGGACGCAGGCCGAGGCGGGGCACGGCTGTCCGCTGTCGATGACGCACGCGGCGGTGCCGGCGCTGCGGGCCGACCCCGCGCTGGCGGCGGAGTGGGAGCCGCTGCTGACGTCGCGGGTGTACGAGCCGGGGCTGCGGCCGGTGGCGGAGAAGCCGGGCGCGCTGGCCGGGATGGCGATGACGGAGAAGCAGGGCGGCAGCGACGTACGGGCGGTCCGGACGGTGGCGGAACCGCTGTCCGGCGACGGCGAGTACGTCCTGACGGGGCACAAGTGGTTCTGCTCGGCGCCGATGTCGGACGCGTTCCTGGTGCTGGCGCGGACCCCGGACGACGACGGGCTCTCGTGCTTCCTGCTGCCCCGGGTGCTGCCGGACGGCAGCCGCAACTCCTTCCGTATCCAGCGGCTCAAGGACAAGCTCGGCAACCGCGCGAACGCGTCGGCCGAGGTCGAGTTCGACGGGACGACCTGGGCGCGGCGGGTCGGCGAGGAGGGGCGCGGCATCGCGACGATCATCGAGATGGTGGCGGCGACCCGGCTGGACTGCGTGACGGGCTCGGCGGCGGTGATGCGGCAGGCGGTGGCCCAGGCGCTGCACCACACCACGTACCGGGAGGCGTTCGGCAAGCCGCTCGCCGAGCAGCCGCTGATGCGCAACGTCCTCGCGGACCTGGCGCTGGAGTCGGAGGCGGCGACGGCGCTGGCGCTGCGGCTGGCGGCGGCGTACGACGCGGACACCGACCAGGAGCGGCACTTCCTGCGGCTGGCGGTGCCCGCGGCGAAGTTCTGGGTGACGAAGCGCTGCACACCGGTGGCCGCGGAGGCGCTGGAGTGCCTGGGCGGCAACGGTTACGTGGAGGAGTCCGGGATGCCGCGGCTGCTGCGCGAGTCGCCGCTGAACTCCGTCTGGGAGGGCTCGGGCAACATCCAGGCGCTGGACCTGCTGCGGGCACTGCGCCGCGAACCGGCGGCGCTGCACGCCTTCCTGACGGAGATCGGTACGGCCCGGGGCGCCGACCACCGGCTGGACGGCGCGATCAAGGGGCTGCTGACCGAACTGGCCGATCTGGAGGGTATCGAGGCCCGCGCCCGGCGGCTGGCGGAGCGGCTGGCGCTGGTCCTGCAAGGCTCCCTGCTCGTACGGTACGCACCGCCCGAGGTCGCCGACGCGTTCTGCGCCTCGCGCCTGGGCACCGACCACGGCACCTCCTTCGGCACCCTGCCGCACACCCTCGCCCTGCGCGCGATCGTGGAGCGGGCACGGCCGGTGGCGGAGCGGTGACGCCGGCGGTGACGTACCGGGGGCGGGAGCGGTGCGGTACGCGATGACGGCGCGGTGACGTACGCGGTGGCGGGCCCGGGTCCCTCAGGAGGGGGGTCGGGGTCCAGGGCCCGCCACCGTGTGGGCGAGGAGCGGTGCCGCGCCGACCCGGCGCCGCTCCCCGGTCTCGGACCGGTCCTCAGGACCGGCCCGCGAGGTCTGTCGCCGCCCGTCGCCGCGGCGGCCCGTACCGGACGGCCGGAGCGCGGCGGCTCCCGGCGGCACGGGCTCCGGGTAAGGCGGCGAGGACGGCACGAGGGATTCCGCTCACCATGGCGTCGCCCCCTCTCGTCCTGCCGGTCACCTTCCTCGCCGCCGTCATAGGCCACAACAGTTGCAGCCGGTTGCAACCAATTGACGCAATCCCGCGTTCGGAGCGGCCCGGTGACGGCACCATGGGCGGCAACCCCACGGACAGTGCACGACGGAGAGAAGAGCGTGAGCGACAGACCGAGCGACATGGGCATCTGGTCGGCCCAGGAGGTACGCGAGACGACGCGGCGGCTCGCCTCGCTCCGTGAGGCCGCGCTCTGCGGCGGCCGGACGGCCGCCGCGCCCCGTGCCGTGATCTGCGAGTCCTGGCGCCGGGCGCTGGACCGCGGAGTCGACCCGGACCGGGACGTACGCGAACGGCCGCTGACCGTCGAGGAGCTGGAGCACCGGCGGCACAGCTCCCGGCTCGCGTCGCTGCTGCCGCTGTTCAACAGCGGTCTGCTGCCGGCCGCGGACGCCGCCCAGCAGATCATGGTCGTCACCGACGCCGAGGGGCGGGTGCTGTGGCGGGAGGGCTGCGCGCCGGTGCGGCGGATGGCCGACCGGCACGGCTTCGACAAGGGCGCGGACTGGACCGAGGAGATCGTCGGCACCAACGCCATCGGGACCGCGCTGGTGGCCCGCCGCCCCGTCCTGGTGCACTCCGCCGAGCACTTCGTCCGTACCCACCACCAGTGGACGTGCGCCGCGGCGCCGCTGCACGATCCGCGCGACGGGCGGCTGCTGGGCATCGTGGACGTGAGCGGCCCGGCGTCCACCTTCCATCCCAGCACCCTGTCGCTGGTCTCCGCGGTGGCCCGGCTCGCGGAGAGCGAGCTGCGCGAACGGCACCACGGCGCGCTCGACCGGCTGCGGGCGAGCGCCGCGCCCGTACTGGCCCGGCTCGGCGGGCAGGCGCTGGCCGTCGACAAGGACGGCTGGACGGCGGCGGTCACCGGGCTGGCGCCGCCGGACCGGGTCGCCCTGCCCAAGTCCCCGGAGGCCGGGCCGCTGTGGCTGCCGCGCTACGGGATGTGCACGCTGGAGCCGCTGCCCGGCGGCTGGCTGATCCGCGTCGGCGCGCCGCAGGGCGAGGAGCCGCGGGCCAGCCGGGTGCTGCTGGATCTCGGCAGCCGTGCCCGGCCGGCGGTCACGGTCACCGGCCCGGCGGGCAGTTGGACGCACGAGCTGAGTCCGCGCCACGCGGAGGTGCTGTTCGTGCTGGCGCGCCGGCCGGAGGGGCGCAGCGCGGCCGACCTCGCGCAGGACCTCTTCGGGGACCGCGCCCGGACGGTGACGGTACGGGCCGAGCTGTCCCGGTTGCGCCGCCATCTCGCGAGCGTGCTGGCGCACCGCCCGTACCGCTTCGCCGACGGGGTGGACGTGGAACTGCGGCTGCCGCCGAGCCCGGTGGACCTGCTGCCGCACTCGACGGCACCGGCGGTGCTGGCGGCGCGGCACGCGTGAGGGGCGAGGGCCCTTAAATGCGGTGCGGCCGCACGGACCCCTCAGCTAATCTGGCACCGCTTCGAACATCAGCTCCCCAGGAGGACGTCGCGGAACGGGAGCAGCCCACGCCACAGCGCGCGTGCGGCCGGGCGAGCGGGCGACACGACCTTTCGCGCTCGACGCTGCCCTCCTGGAGGACCTGTCATGTCCATCGGTCTCGGCCTGCCCATCGGCGACCCCGCATCCCTGCTGACCTGGGCGCGGCGCGCCGACGCCCTCCCGTTCCGCAGCATCGCGCTGCTCGACCGGCTGGCGTACGGCAACCCGGAACCCCTGATCACCCTGGCCGCCCTGGCCGGCGCCACCTCCGTCGTACGGCTGCAGACGGAGGTACTGCTCGCACCGCTGCACCGCACCGCGCTGCTCGCCAAGCAGGCCGCCACCCTCGACCTGCTCTCCGATGCCCGGTTCACGCTCGGCATCGGGCTGGGCGGACGCGCGGACGACTACGCGGCGGCGGGCGTCGACAAGCACACCCGCGGCCGGCGACTGGACGGCCAGATGTCCCGGCTGCGCTCCGTCTGGGCCGGTGAGCCGTACGGCGAGGGCGTCGGCCCGGTCGGCCCCGCGCCGGCCCGCCCCGGCGGCCCGGAAGTGCTCTTCGGTGGCTTCGTGCCGGCCGTGGTCCGGCGGGTGGCCCGCTGGGGCGACGGCTTCCTAGGGGCTGCGCTGCCCGCACCGATGATGGACGGCCTGTTCCGCGACGTGGAGAAGGCGTGGGACGAGGCGGGCCGACCCGGCCGCCCCCGGTTGGTGGCGCAGGTGAACGTGGCACTCGGCCCGGCCCCCGTCCTCGACGAGGCCCGGCGCGAGGCGCGCGCGTACTACGGCCCCTTCGAGTACACCGACCACATCGTGAACGGACTGCTCACCACGGAACGCGGCATCCGCGACGCGGTGACCGCCTACCGCGCCATCGGCGCCGACGAGGTGATGCTCTACTGCTGGGCCACCGACCCGGACCAGGTGGACCGCATCGCGGACGCGGTGCTGTGATCGGGGCCGGGCCGCGCGGGGGTGCTTCGCGCGGCCCGGCCGCTCACCTGGACTCCCCCACGGCAGCCGCACGGGCGCGGCCCTGTGATGTGCTGCCCCCATGACTCTCACCGTGACCACCTGGTACCTCGAACAGACCACGCCCGACGACCTCACCCCCGCCACCGCTCCCCCTGCGGAGCAACGGGTCCGGATCGCGCGGGCCGAGGTGGCTTCGCCGGAGTTCAGCCGGTTCCTGTACGCGTCGGTCGGCGGGGACATCGCCTGGACCGACCGGCTGGGGTGGTCGTACGGGCAGTGGGAGGAGTTTCTGGGGCGGCCCGGGGTGGAGACGTGGGTGGCGTACGAGCGGGACACGCCGGCCGGGTTCGTGGAGCTGGACGCGCAGGCCGGAGGGGACGTGGAGATCAGTTACTTCGGGCTGCTGCCGGCGTTCCGGGGGCGGCGGATCGGCGGGCATCTGCTGGCGTACGGGACCGCGCGGGCCTGGGATCTGGACGGGCGGTGGCCGGGGCGGGAGAAGACCCGGCGGGTGTGGGTGCACACGTGCAGCAAGGACGGGCGGTACGCGCTGGACAACTACCGGCGGCGCGGGTTCCGGGTGTACGCGACCGAGAAGACCGAGGAGGTGGAGGTGCCCACTCCGGGGCCGTGGCCGGGCGCCTGACCTCGGGTGGGAAATTATTGGCCATATGCCGTGAAAGGGGAGGGCGGGAAGCGCGGAACCCGCCCTTCCGTGGCGTGACCGGTGCCACGGAATCTTGCCATGCGGGACACTCTTGTCCATATTCTGGAAGACGGTGGACTGGCTCAAGAACGCCATGACACGCTTCCGTCATGTCTATAGCTGGAATTGCCTTGGTGAGTCGGCGGCACGTCGACCTCGGCCGCCTGTCCAGCGCCATCTGTCCGGCGGGCTGACAGCCTCAGCAACGTCGCAGCCACGTCGCCTTTTCGCCGTCCCCACCGTCGCGGACGCGCGGGCACCCTGATCCGACCTGCCCCGGACAGCTCTGTCCCCAGCACCTCGCGCCACCCCGCGCCGAGGCGCGTCCTCGCAGGTCACGGTGGGGTTGCCGCTGCCCGCCCCCGCCCTCACCGAGCCGCCCAGAAGGACATACCGCCATGGCCGCCACCCCCGAACGAACCGGTTCCGCCACGACCCGCCGCAAGGCCGGACGCCACCGCGGTGAGGGCCAGTGGGCCGTGGGTCACTACACCCCGCTGAACGGCAACGAGCAGTTCAAGAAGGACGACGACGGTCTCAATGTGCGGACACGCATTGAGACGATCTACGCCAAGCGCGGTTTCGACTCGATCGACCCGAACGACCTGCGCGGCCGGATGCGCTGGTGGGGCCTGTACACCCAGCGCAAGCCCGGCATCGACGGCGGCAAGACCGCGGTCCTGGAGCCGGAGGAGCTGGACGACACCCACTTCATGCTGCGGGTCCGGATCGACGGCGGACGGCTGAGCGTCGCGCAACTGCGGGCCATCGGCGAGGTCTCCCAGGAGTACGCGCGCGGCACCGCGGACATCACCGACCGGCAGAACATCCAGTTGCACTGGATCCGCATCGAGGACGTCCCGGCGATCTGGGAGAAGCTGGAGTCCGTCGGCCTGTCGACGACCGAGGCGTGCGGCGACTGCCCCCGCGTCATCATCGGCTCGCCCGTCGCCGGCATCGCGGCCGACGAGATCATCGACGGTTCGTCGGCGATCGCGGAGATCGAGCGGCGCTTCATCGGCAGCAAGGAGTTCTCCAACCTGCCGCGCAAGTTCAAGTCGGCGATCTCCGGCTCGCCCGTGCAGGACGTGGTGCACGAGATCAACGACATCGCGTTCGTGGGCGTCGAGCACCCCGAGCACGGCCCCGGCTTCGACCTGTGGGTGGGCGGCGGCCTGTCCACCAACCCGCGGCTCGGCGAACGGCTGGGCGCGTGGGTGGCGCTGGAGGACGTACCCGAGGTGTGGGCCGGAGTCGTGGGGATCTTCCGTGACTACGGCTACCGGCGGCTGCGCAACCGCGCCCGGCTGAAGTTCCTGATGGCGGACTGGGGCCCGGAGAAGTTCCGCGAGGTGCTGGAGAACGAGTACCTGAAGCGGAAGCTGGCCGACGGCCCCGCGCCCGCCGAGCCCAGCAGCCGCTGGCGGGACCACGTGGGCGTGCACCGCCAGAAGGACGGCCGGTTCTACGTGGGCTTCGCGCCGCGCGTGGGCCGGGTCGACGGCGCCACCCTCGTCAAGGTCGCCGAACTGGCCGCCGCGCACGGCTCGGACCGGCTGAACACCACCGTCGAACAGAAGATGATCATCCTCGATGTCACCGAGGACCAGGTCGAGCCGCTGGTCGCGGGGCTGGAGGCGCTGGACTTCCAGGTCCGGCCCTCGCCCTTCCGGCGCGGCACGATGGCCTGCACCGGCATCGAGTTCTGCAAGCTGGCGATCGTCGAGACCAAGGCGCGCGGCGCCTCGCTCATCGACGAACTGGAGCGCCGGATGCCGGACTTCGAGGAGCCGGTCAGCATCAACATCAACGGCTGCCCGAACGCCTGCGCCCGCATCCAGACCGCGGACATCGGCCTCAAGGGCCAGTTGGTGCTGGACGCCGACGGCAACCAGGTCGAGGGCTACCAGGTGCACCTGGGCGGCGCGCTCGGCCTCCAGGCGGGCTTCGGCCGCAAGGTGCGCGGCCTGAAGGTCACCGCCGACGAGCTGCCCGACTACGTGGAGCGGGTGCTGACCAACTTCCAGGAGCAGCGCGAGGAGGGCGAACGGTTCGCCACCTGGGCCGCCCGCGCGGAAGAGGGTGCGCTGAAGTGAGCGGGCGGGCCGCGCCGTTCTACTGCCCGTACTGCGGGGACGAGGACCTGCGCCCTTCCGAGGAGGGGCACGGCTCGTGGGAATGCGGGGCGTGCAATCGCGCGTTCCGGCTCTCGTTCCTCGGACTGCTGGCCAAGGGCGTCACCACCCAGGCCCGGCAGCACGACAACCGCCAAGGGGGCAGCAGCACATGACGGCAACTCAGGAACGTACGGAAGCCGAGCTGGCGGCGCTCGCCGAGCGGGCGGGCCGCGACCTGGAGGACGCCACCCCGCTGGAGATCCTCACCTGGGCCGCCGGGGTCTTCGGTGAGCGCTTCTGCGTCACCTCCTCCATGGAGGACGCGGTCGTCGCGCACCTGGCCGCCCGCGCCTACCCCGGTGTCGACGTGGTCTTCCTCGACACCGGCTACCACTTCCCGGAGACCATCGGCACCCGGGACGCGGTGGCCGCGGTGATGGACGTCAACGTCATCACGCTCACACCACGGCGGACGGTGGCCGAGCAGGACGCCGAGTACGGGCCGAAGCTGCACGAACGCGACCCGGACCGGTGCTGCGCGCTGCGCAAGGTCGCGCCGCTGGAAGAGGGCCTGGCCGGGTACGACGCCTGGGCGACCGGGCTGCGCCGCGACGAGTCGCCGACCCGCGCCGGCACCCCGGTCGTGGGCTGGGACGCCCGGCGCCGCAAGGTGAAGGTCTCGCCGATCGCGCGCTGGACCCAGCGGGACGTGGACGCGTACGTCGCCGAGCACGGCGTGCTCACCAACCCGCTGCTGCAGGACGGCTACGCCTCGGTGGGCTGCGCGCCCTGCACCCGCCGGGTGCTGGCGGGCGAGGACGCGCGGGCCGGCCGCTGGGCCGGCAGCAACAAGACCGAATGCGGGCTGCACTGATGGGCGGCCCCGGGGAGTCCGGCGATCAGGCGCCGGACCACAAGGACATCCAGGACCTTCGGGAGCGAAAGATGACGGGCGCCACGGTGTGGCTGACCGGACTGCCCAGCGCCGGCAAGACCACGATCGCGTACGCGCTGGCGGAGCGGCTGCGGGACGAGGGCCACCGCGTCGAGGTGCTGGACGGCGACGAGATCCGCGAGTTCCTCTCGGCGGGGCTCGGGTTCAGCCGGGCGGACCGGGACACCAACGTGCAGCGCATCGGCTTCGTCGCCGAGCTGCTGGCGAGCAACGGCGTGAAGGCCCTGGTGCCGGTGATCGCTCCGTACGCGGACTCACGGGAGGCGGTGCGCAAGCGCCACCAGCGCGAGGGCACCCCGTACCTGGAGATCCACGTGGCCACGCCCGTCGAGGTGTGCTCCGAGCGGGATGTGAAGGGCCTGTACGCGAAGCAGGCGGCGGGCGAGATATCCGGGCTGACCGGCGTCGACGACCCGTACGAGCAGCCCGAGTCGCCCGACCTGCGCATCGCGTCGCACACCCAGACGGTGCAGGAGTCCGCGGCGGCGCTGTACGCGCTGCTCACCGAGAGGGGACTGGCATGACGACCGCCGCTGCCGTGAGCACGGGCGCCGGGAACTCCGGCGGCACCGGGAACGCCGGGAACGCCGGAGACGCCGACACCCCGTACGCGCTGAGCCACCTGGACGCGCTGGAGTCCGAGGCGGTGCACATCTTCCGCGAGGTGGCGGGCGAGTTCGAGCGGCCGGTGATCCTCTTCTCCGGCGGCAAGGACTCGATCCTCATGCTGCACCTGGCGCTGAAGGCGTTCGCGCCCGCGCCGGTGCCCTTCGCGCTGCTGCACGTGGACACCGGCCACAACTTCCCCGAGGTGCTGGACTACCGCGACCGTACGGTGGCCCGGCACGGGCTGCGGCTGCACGTCGCCTCCGTACAGGACTTCATCGACCGCGGCGAACTGCGCGAGCGCCCGGACGGCACCCGCAACCCCCTCCAGACCGTGCCGCTGCTGCACGCCATCGAGTCGCACCGTTTCGACGCGGTGTTCGGCGGCGGGCGCCGGGACGAGGAGAAGGCGCGCGCCAAGGAGCGGGTGTTCTCGCTGCGCGACGAGTTCGGCGGCTGGGACCCGCGCCGTCAGCGCCCCGAGCTGTGGCAGCTCTACAACGGCCGGCACTCCCCCGGCGAGCACGTCCGCGTCTTCCCGCTGTCCAACTGGACCGAGTTGGACGTGTGGCAGTACATCGCCCGCGAGAAGATCGAGCTGCCCGCCATCTACTACGCCCACGAGCGCGAGGTCTTCGCCCGCAACGGCATGTGGCTGGCGCCCGGCGAGTGGGGCGGCCCCAAGGACGGCGAGCGGGTCGAGACGCGGCAGGTGCGCTACCGCACCGTCGGTGACATGTCCTGCACCGGCGCCGTCGACTCCGACGCGGACACCATCGAGGCCGTCATCGCGGAGATCGCCGCCTCCCGGCTCACCGAGCGGGGCGCGACGCGGGCCGACGACAAGCTGTCCGAAGCCGCCATGGAGGACCGCAAGCGCGAGGGGTACTTCTAAATCATGAGCACGCACACGATCGTCGACCCGGTCGACGTGGCCGGTACGGCCGCCACCTCACTGCTGCGTTTCGCCACCGCCGGTTCGGTGGACGACGGCAAGTCCACCCTGGTCGGGCGGCTGCTGCACGACTCCAAGTCGGTGCTGGCCGACCAGCTCGAAGCGGTCGAACGGGCCTCGCTGGGCCGCGGTCAGGAGGCGCCCGACCTGGCGCTGCTGACGGACGGGCTGCGGGCCGAGCGGGAGCAGGGCATCACCATCGATGTCGCCTACCGCTACTTCGCCACGCCCCGGCGCCGCTTCATCCTCGCCGACACCCCGGGCCATGTGCAGTACACCCGCAACATGGTCACCGGCGCGTCCACCGCCGAGCTGGCCGTGGTGCTGGTCGACGCCCGCAACGGCGTGGTCGAGCAGACCCGCCGGCACGCCGCGGTCGCCGCGCTGCTGCGCGTCCCGCACGTCGTCCTCGCCGTCAACAAGATGGACCTGGTGGACTACGCGGAGCCGGTCTTCGCGGCGATCGCCGAGGAGTTCACCACGTACGCCGCGTCCCTGGGCGTCCCGGAGATCACCGCCATCCCGATCTCGGCACTGGCCGGCGACAACGTCGTGACCCCGTCCACGAACATGGACTGGTACGGCGGGCCGACCGTGCTGGAGCACCTGGAGACCGTGCCGGTGGTGGCCGACCCGTCCGAGGACCCGGCGCGCTTCCCGGTGCAGTACGTCATCCGCCCGCAGACCCCCGAGCTGCCCGACTACCGCGGCTACGCGGGGCAGATCGCCTCGGGCGTGCTGCGCGTCGGCGACGCGGTGACGGTGCTGCCGTCGGGCCGGACCAGCACCATCGAGGCGCTGGACGTGCTGGGCGAGGCGGTGGACGTGGCCTGGGCGCCGCAGTCGGTGACCGTACGGCTCGCCGACGACCTGGACATCTCCCGCGGCGACCTGATCGCCCCGGCCGCCGCGCCGCCCGCCGTCACACAGGACGTCGAGGCGACCGTCTGCCACGTCGCCGACCGGCCGCTCAGGACCGGCCAGCGGGTGCTGCTCAAGCACACCACCCGTACGGTCAAGGCGATCGTCAAGGACATCCCGTCCCGGCTGACGCTGGACGACCTCTCCCAGCACCCGGCGCCCGGCGAGCTGGCCGCCAACGACATCGGCCGGGTCGTGCTGCGCACCGCCGAGCCGCTCGCCCTGGACCCGTACGCCGACTCCCGGCGTACCGGATCGTTCCTGCTCATCGACCCGGCGGACGGCACCACGCTGACCGCGGGGATGGCCGGATCCGCGTTCGCCGAGGCGGCCGAGGCCGCGGCGGCCGCGGCGGCCGCCGCGGACGACGACGCGGAATGGGACTTCTGACATGACGCTACGGGATCTGCCCACGTCCCTGTACGGGGACGTCTTCGCGACCTTCGCCAAGGAAGGCGGCCGGATCGGCAGCGGTGCGCTGGGCAGCGGCCAGGGCGGCGTCGGGCGATGTGTGCGCCGATGACGTACCGCCGCCTGTCCCCCACGCCTCCCTTCCGACATTCCACCGCTCTGCCGGGCCCGCCGTAGGCGTTCGCCGCCCGGCCCTCCGAGAGGACCCCCTCCCGTGCCTGCCGTACGACGCCTCCGCCTGCTGGCGGCCGCCGCCACCGTCCCCCTCCTGCTGGGCGCGCTCGGCGCCTGCGGCTACGGCTCCCGGGCCAAGCAGGACGAGCAGGGCGCGGTCGCGGCCAAGGGCCCCAAGATCGACGGCCTGGACCGGGTCAAGGTCGGCTACTTCGCCAACACCACCCACGCGACCGCGCTGGTCGGCGACCGGAAGGGCTTCTTCCAGAAGGAGCTGGGCGGTACGAAGTTCGCGCCGTCGGTGTTCAACGCGGGCCCGGCGGAGATCGAGGCGCTGAACTCCGGCGCCATCGACATCGGCTGGATCGGCCCGTCCCCCGCCATCAACGGGTGGACCACCTCCCAGGGCAAGAGCCTGAAGATCATCTCGGGGTCGGCGTCCGGCGGGGTCTCGCTGGTCGTCAATCCCAAGAAGATCAAGAACCTGGACGACCTCAAGGGCAAGACGATCGCCACCCCGCAGCTCGGCAACACCCAGGACGTGGCGCTGCTCAACTACCTGGCCGAAAAGGGCTATAAGGTCGACGCGACCACCGGCAAGGGCGATGTGACCGTCCAGCGCACCGAGAACAAGGTCACCCCGGTCGCCTTCCGGCAGGGCAGCATCGACGCCGCGTGGGTGCCCGAGCCGACCGCCTCCAAGCTGGTCGAGGAGGGCGGCAAGGTGCTGCTGGACGAGAAGAAGCTGTGGAAGGACGGCAAGTTCGTCATCACGAACGTGATCGTCTCGCAGAAGTTCCTCAAGGAGCACCCGAAGGCCGTCGAGGCGGTGCTGCGCGGCTCGGTGAAGACCAACACCTACATCAGGACGCACCCGGCCGAGGCCAAGCAGGCGCTCAACGACAAGCTGGCCGACGCGGCCGGCAAGGCGCTGCCGCCGTCCGTGATCGACCCGGCGTTCCGCAACACCGACGTCACCGACGACCCGCTGGCCGCCACCCTCCAACTGGAGGCGGACCACGCGGTCCGGGCCGGCCTGCTGAAGAAGCCCTCCCTCGAGGGCATCTACGACCTCACGCTGCTCAACAAGGTGCTCAAGGCCGAGGGCAAGCCGGCGGTCGACGACGCCGGTCTCGGCAGCGAACAGTCCGCGCACGCATCCAGGAGGTGACACCGATGACGACCACCACACTCAGCAAGCCCGGCAGCCGGCCGTCCGCCACGGCGGACGCGGGCGGCGCGGACCCCTCGTACGCCGCTCGCATCGACCACGTCTCGAAGTCCTTCGGCCGCCCCGGCGCGCAGCAGCACGTGCTGGACGACATCAGCATCGATGTCGCGCCGGGCGAGTTCGTCTGCCTGCTGGGGGCGTCCGGCTGCGGCAAGTCGACGCTGCTCAACCTGGTCGCCGGGCTCGACGGGCCCAGCGCGGGCAGCATCGAGACGCCCGGCGGCCGGCCGGCCCTGATGTTCCAGGAGCACGCGCTGTTCCCGTGGCTCACCGCGGGCCGCAACATCGAACTGGCGCTGCGGCTGCGCGGGGTGCCGCGCGCGGAGCGCCGGGGCGAGGCCGAGCGGCTGCTGGAGCTCGTACGGCTCAAGGGCGCGTACGGCAAGCGGGTGCACGAGCTGTCGGGCGGCATGCGGCAGCGGGTCGCGATGGCCCGCGCGCTCGCCCAGGACAGCCAACTCCTGCTCATGGACGAGCCGTTCGCCGCGCTGGACGCCATCACGCGTGACGTGCTGCACGACGAGCTGACCCGCATCTGGGAGGAGTCCAACGACGGCACCGCCGGCAGCGGCAGCCTGTCCGTCCTGTTCGTCACCCACAACGTCCGGGAGGCGGTGCGGCTCGCCGAGCGGGTGGTCCTGCTGTCCTCCCGGCCCGGCCGGATCGCCCGCGAGTGGACCGTGGACATCCCGCATCCGCGGCGCATCGAGGACGCGGCGGTCGCCGACCTTTCCGTAGAGATCACCGAACAGCTCCGTGGGGAGATCCGCCGCCATGGCCAGCACTGAGACCGGAACGGCCGCCGAGGCCGCCGGAACCGCCGACGGAACCGCGGCCGGGCCCGTCGACGGCCTCGCGGCCGACGCGGGCACGGGGGCGCCCGCCCCTGCCAATGAGGCAACCGCCGAAGCATCCCCCGCCGCCGCGAAGAAACCCGACAGCGGCTCCAGCGACCTCGCCGGCCTGGAAGCCGGCCTGGACGCGCTGGACACCAAGGTCTCCGACCGCCAGCCCTGGCTGCGCACACTGACCGCCAAGGCCGTCCCCCCGGTCGTCGCGATCGCCCTCGTCCTCGGCCTGTGGCAGCTCGCCTACCACTTCGAGCTGAAGGACCACTACCTGCTGCCCAGCCCGGTCGACGTGGCCCGCTCGCTCCAGGACAAGTGGCTCGAAGGCACCCTGCTCGACTACGTGTGGACGAGCGTGTCGCGCGGCGCCCTCGGCTTCCTGGCCTCGGTGGTGATCGGTACGCCGCTCGGCCTGCTGGTCGCCCGCGTCAAGCCGGTACGGGCCGCGATCGGCCCCATCCTCAGCGGCCTCCAGTCGCTGCCGTCGGTGGCCTGGGTGCCCGCCGCCATCATCTGGTTCGGCCTGAGCGACGCCACCATCTACGCGGTGGTGCTGCTCGGCGCGGTCCCCTCCATCGCCAACGGCCTGGTCGCCGGCGTCGACCAGATCTCGCCCCTCTACCTCCGCGCGGGCCGCACGATCGGCGCACGCGGCCTGACCGGCGTACGGCACATCCTGCTGCCCGCCGCGCTGCCCGGCTACCTCGCCGGACTCAAGCAGGGCTGGGCGTTCTCCTGGCGCTCCCTGATGGCCGCCGAACTCATCGTCAACGCCGCCGACCTGGGCACCGGCCTCGGCCAGCTCCTGGAGCAGGGCCGCGAGCTCCAGGACATGTCCTGGGTGCTCTCCGCCATCCTCCTCATCCTCATCGTCGGCATCGGCATCGAGCTGCTGATCTTCGCGCCGATCGAGCGGCGGGTGCTGCGCAGCCGCGGCCTGCTGGTGAAGAGCTGACCCATGGACGCCCGACCCGCCCTCCTCGTCATCGCCCACGGCAGCCGCGACCCGCGGCACGCGGCGGCCGTCACCGCGCTCTGCGCGCGGGTACGGGCGCTGCGCCCCGGCCTGCGGACCGAGGTCGCCTTCCTCGACTTCAACGCGCCGGGCGTGCCCCGGGCCCTGGAGCGGCTGGCGGCGGACGGTGTACGGGACGTGGTGGCCCTGCCGCTGCTGCTCACCCGGGCGTTCCACGCCAAGACGGACATCCCGGCGGTCCTGCGGGAGGCCGCCACGCGGCTGCCCCGCCTGACCGTCCACCGGGCCGATGTCCTCGGCCCGTCCCCGCTGCTGACCGCCGCGCTGGACCGGCGGCTGTCCGAGGCCGGGCTGCGGCCCGGCGACCGGCGCTCGACCGGGGTCGTGCTGGCCTCAGCGGGCTCCTCCGACCCGGAGGCGATCGCAGTGATCGCTGAAATCGCGCGGGAGTGGCGGCGTACCACCGGTTGGTACGCCGTGCGGCCTGCGTTCGCCTCCGCCTCCCTCCCCCGCACGGCCGACGCCGTACGGGCCCTGCGGGCCGAGGGCGCCGAGCGGGTGGCGGTGGCCCCGTACGTGATCGCCCCCGGCCGCCTCCCGGACCGCATCGCCCGCGGCGCCGAAGAAGCCGGGGCCGATGTCCTCGCCGAGGTCCTGGGACCGGCGCCGGAGCTGGCCGTCTTGCTGGCCCGGCGGTACGACGAGGCGCTGTGCCGGGAGGTACCGGCGCTGATCGCCTGACGCGGCGGCCTTCAGACGCGCGGCGGCAGCCGGTGCAGCTCTACGCCGGTGAGCCGTCCCTCCCCCACCGTCGCCGTCATGTACGTGCAGTACGGCTGGCGTCTGCGGTCGGTCGGGGAGCCGGGGTTGAGCAGGCGCAGGCGGCCGTCCTCGGTGGTGGTGTCCCAGGGGATGTGGCTGTGGCCGAAGACGAGGACGTCGAGGTCCGGGTAGCGCTCGGCGCAGCGGCGTTCGCGGCCCTGTTTCTGGCCGGTCTCGTGGACCACGCCCCAGCGCAGCCCGCCGAGTTCGGCGTAGGCCACCTCCGGCAGGCGGGCGCGCAGCTCCGGGCCGTCGTTGTTGCCGTACACACCGACGAGCCTGCGGGAGCGTTCTTCCAGCAGGTCCAGCGTGGCGGTGTCCACCCAGTCCCCGGCGTGCACGACCACGTCGGCGCGCGCCACCTGCTCCAGCAGTTCCGGCGGCAGGGCCTTGGCGCGTTTGGGCAGGTGGGTGTCGGACATCAGCAGCAGGCGCACGGGCCGACCGTAGCTCCTCTCTCCGGCAGGCGTCGCGCTGCCGTCCGTGTTCTCACAGGCAGTCGCGCGGCAGTGTCTCGTTCCAGGTGCGGGAGAAGACGCGCCGGTCGTTCTCGTAGCCGTCCAGTGTGGCGTCGATGTGGAACTCCTTCTCGGAGCACCGCAGTTTCTGGTGGGTGACCACTCGGACGTCCCAGTCGCCGCGCCGGAAGCGCATGGTCCACAGGGTCTCGCCGGTGGCGGAGGTGAAGTCGTCGGCGACGGTGGTGTACCGCTCGTAGGCGCGCCGCCCGACCTCCATGCCGGTGTCCTCCAGCCGGGCCAGCCCGCGGTCCTTGACGATCTCCAGCTCGGAGGTGTAGCCGACCAGGTCGCGCTTGACGTCCCAGCGCTCCTCCGGCGGGGTCAGTTGGGTGACGGTGAGCGGCCGGGTGCCCTCCGGCTCGCCGAACGGGCGCGGGGGGAGCCGGTCAGGTTCGGTGGTGGGCCGTACCGGCAGGGTCAGGGTGCTGCTGCCCTCGTGGACGCTGAGCGTGGCGGGCCGGGGCGGCGGCCAGGCCAGCGGCCAGTACGAGGTGGACAGCGACAGTCGGATGCGGTGGCCGGGCGGGAACGCCTGGGCGACGCCGTTGAGCTGGACGGTGGCGCGGTAGCGCCGGCCGGGCTCCAGGGGTTCCGGTTCGCCGACCGTCTCGTGGTGGGCGAGGTTGAGCACACCGTAGGTGACGCGGGTGGCCCGGCCGTCGGGGGCCACGTCGGTGAGGCGGGCGGCGACCATGGCGACCGGTTCGCTGACCGACAGGTCCAGTTCGACGGTGGGCGAGCCGAGGATCTCGACGCGGTCGGTGAGCCGGTCGCTGTCGAAGACCAGCGAGCCGCCGTCCTCCTCGCGCTGGTCGTACGGCAGGTCCGGCGGGGCGTTGTAGGAGGCCCACTTGCCGGCGAACTGGCCGACGGACAGCGGCGACTGCACGGTCAGCACCCTGCACTCGCGGTCGCCGCACTCCTCCCCGTCGGCGCCGATGCGGTGCCGGAAGAGCGGGCGGGCGACGGAGCGGATGTGCGGGGAGGGCCAGTCCGGCTCGCCGACCCAGCGGCCGGGGCGGGTCTCGTAGGACGTGGACGGCGGCACGCTGTCCTGCATCCAGGCGCTGAGCATCGGCCCGTCCATGACGCCGTTGTCGGCACCCTTGAGCCAGTGGTCCCACCAGCGCACGACTTCCTGGAGGTAGCCGATCGCCGGTCCGGGTTCACCCAGATGAGGGAACTTGTGCGACCAGGGGCCGATCAGGCCCTTGCGCGGTACGTCGAGGCCGGCCAGCAGCCGTGTCACCGCGTTGGAGTAGCCGTCGGCCCAGCCGCTGGAGGCGAGGACCGGGCAGCGTACGGAGCTGTAGTCCTCGCAGACCGAGGCGTGCCGCCAGTAGTCGTCGCGGCGCTGGTGGCGCAGCCAGTTCAGGGCCCACGGCTCGGTGTGCTCCAGGCGTTCGCGCCACATCTCGCGCCAGCGGCCGCCGACCACGGCCGGGTCGGGCGGGCAGGTGGCGTAGGCGAACATGGTGCCCGCCTCGGCGAGGTTGTCGGAGAGCAACTGGCCGCCCATGTAGTGCATGTCGTCGGCGTACCGGTCGTCGGTGAAGGACGCGATGACGATGGCGCGCAGGCTCTCGGGCTGCCGGGCGGCGACCTGGAGGGCGGCGAAGGCGCCCCAGGACAGGCCCATCATGCCGGTGTTCCCGTCGCACCAGGGCTGGTCGGCCAGCCAGGCGAGGATGTCCTCGGCGTCGGCCTGTTCCTGTTCCAGGTACTCGTCCTCCAGGACGCCCTCCGACTCGCCGGTGCCGCGCAGGTCGACGCGGACGCAGGCGTAGCCGTGGCCGGCGATGTAGGGGTGGTGGATCGAGTCGCGTACGGCGGTCAGGTCCCCTTTGCGGTACGGGATGTACTCCAGCACCGCCGGCACCGGTTCCTCGTCGGACGCCGTGGGGCGCCAGATGCGGGCCGACAGGCGGGTGCCGTCGGAGACGGGGACGGTGACGTGGTCCTCCTCCGTCGTCGCGCAGGGCAGATTGCTCACGAAGCGCATGGGGCGACCTTCTCCTTGCTGTCGTGCGGTCGGCGCGGCCGGCGGGCCGTCCGCGCCGGTTCAGCGGTCCGGGCCGGCGGTCGCGGCCTTCTCGCAGGCCAGGTGCAGGGCCGCCACGCAGTGGTCGTACTTCTCGCGCAGCTCCTCCTCACTGTCGCCCCCGGTGAAGACATGGGCCAGTTCAAAGCTGTAGCTGTCCTGCTGCTCCATGTCCGAGAGCTGCTGGCCCGGCTCGGGAATCACGTGGATGCGCGTGCCCGGGATCTCCCGCTCGATGCGCTCGACCTCCTCCTGGGAGGGCACCGCGCGGGCGACGCCGTCGGCGAACCAGCGGTAGTACCACTTGGCGGCTGTCCGGTAGCGGCCCTCGCGGTGCGGCATCGCCGGGTCCTCGCCGAGGGCGAGACGGAGCATGGCGTGGTGGTTGGGGGCGCCGTCGACGTACTGGAAGAGTTCGGCGTGCGACTGGGAGTGCCGGGGGTTGACCTCCAGCACGTTGATGTCGTCGGTGTGCGGGTCGTAGAAGTACTCGATGCTGAACGTGGCCTCCTGCATCCCGATCTGCCGCATCACGCGGGCGGAGGTGTCGCGCAGCCGGTGCAGCACGGGTTCGGGGAGCGTCGAGGGGTACTGGTGGCGCAGGAAGGACGAACTGCCGGGGTAGTCGATGGAGTCCAGGACGCCGTAGACCGTGACCTCGCCGTCGTGCACGTAACCCTCGACCGCGACCTGGATGCCGGACAGCGCCTCCTCCGCGAGACAGACCCGGCCGCCGACGCCCGCCATCTCCGGGGGCAGGTCGAGGCGGTCGAGGATGTACTCGAAGGGCTGGCCGACCCGGCCGATGCCCTTGCGGATCTTCTCGACGGCCGCCCGGAACTCCGTCTCGTCCCGGACGCCGTAGGCCAGTTCCGAGGAGTACGCGAGGGCGGGCTTGAGCCACATGGGGAAGCGGACGCCGTCGGGCGGGCGCGGCGGGTCGGCGTGCAGGTCGACGCGGCCGAAGCGCGGGTGGGTGTCGACGGCCTTCTCCTGCTCCAGCCGGCTCCAGTACTTGTGCTCGCACTTGACGACCGAGGCGAGGCTGGTGCTCCGGGTGCCGTAGCGCTCGCTCAGGATCGGTACGAGGGTACTGACGGGGAAGTCCCAGTAGCCCACGATGGCGTCGACACTGCCGTCGAAGGAGTCCAGCAGTTGCTGGGCCTTGTCCAGGAGGTCGGGTACGGAGACCTCGCCGACCTGGAGTTCTCTGATGGTGAGCAGCGGATGGAAGCGGTACCGGTCCGCGTCGGGGACGTCGTGCAGCGCCGGCAGGTTGGCGGCTTCCAGACCGAGTACGAAGATGTTCTTCTCGCTCACCGGGCTCCTCCTCGGGCTCTCTGTCCGGCGAGGCACGCGGGTACCCGCGGGAGGGGCGGCAAACCCCGGGGCGGCTGCGGGTGGCGGTCCGCCCGCGGCGGCGGGAGGGCTGGTGGGCGGCGTGGGGCGGTGCGGAGGCGGGGGTTTCCGCGCGCGGGACACCTGTCCGATTAATCCGTTATGGCCCGGGTACCGGAGGGGCGGCCGCTCGGCAGTCCGCCGGACGGCACCCCACCCCCGTCAGTCGGAGGACCCCATGAGCGACACCAACCCGATCGAGCTGCAGAAGGCACTCAAGGGCGCGCACTACCCGGCGAGCAAGGACGACCTGGTCTCCTGTGCCAAGGACAACCACGCGGACCGCCAGATGATGGACAAGATCTCCCACATCCCCGGCAAGAGCTACGAGAACCCCGCCGAGGTGGAGAAGGCCGTCTTCAAGAGCCAGTGAGCCGGGAACCGGGGAACCGGCAGCCGGTGAGCCGGCGACCGGCGAACGGCGCCCCGCGGGGCCGGTGACAGACTCCGGGGGCCGGCGGGACTTCCGTCCCCCGGCCCCCGGAGCGTTCTCAGGCCACCGACCGGTAGTCCGCCGCCAGGGCGGGAGCGGGCGCCGGCGCCAGCCAGGTGATCTGCCGGCGGGAGCGGAGCAGGGCGCCCGCGCCGATCGCCACGGCGATGATCAGACCGCCGGCCACCAGGGCGCCCCGGGCACCGGCCACCTCCATCAGGAGGCCGAGCAGCGGCGGCGCCACCAGGCCCCACACCGTGCTCGCGCTGCGCCACACGCCCAGCACCCGGCCCCGCATGTTCGCGGGCGGGTCCGTCTGGAGCACCGTCGTACCGGCCGTGTCGGAGACCGACTCGACCACCGACATGGGCAGCACCAGGACGAGCAGGACGATCAGCGACGGCGACAGCCCGGCGAAGACCTGGAGCAGCGCACCCGCGGCGGCCAGCGCGCCGACCAGCTTGACCGACGGGTTGCGCAGCCGGGCGGCGAGGATCGCGCCGACGATGCCGCCCGCCGCCAGCACCGAGGAGACGGTGCCGAACGCGCCGGCGCCCGCCGCCAGCGGGCCGGTGACCAGGACCGCCAGGGTCAACTGGTAGTTACGGCCGAAGATCGCGCTCAGCCCGGTGATGGCCGCCAGCGCGACCAGGCGCGGGCGGCGCATGAAGAACGCCAGCCCGTCCCTGGCCCGGTCGCCGATCTCCTCCTCCGGCGCGCCCACGGCCTCCACGGCCTTCCCGGTGGCCTCCGAGGACTTCGCGGGTGCCCGCAGCGCCTCGCTGACCGGCCGCAGGAAGGGGATGACGGCCGCGACGAACAGGAAGGACACGCCGTTGGCCGCGTAGGCGGCACCGGTGCCCAGGAAGCCCACGGCGATACCGGCCAGGGCCGTACCGCCGAGGCGCCCGACGCTGTGCACCAGCGAGCCGACCGCGATGGCGGACGGCACGTCCTCCCGGCGTACGAGGTCGTTGCCGAGCAGGGCCGTGGCGGGGCCGTCCACCGTGGCGACCAGGCCGGTGACGGCGGCCAGCGCCATCAGCAGCCCGTAGTTGAGCTGGCCGGCCGCGACCAGGGCCGCGGTCGTGAAGGCGACCAGGCCCAGTACGGCCTGGCTCAGTCCGGCGGTGAGCTTGCGCGGCCAGCGGTCCACGGCGGCCCCGCCGAACAGGCCCATGACCAGGCCGGGACCGGCCTGCACGGACAGCGACAGACCGGTGGCCGCGGCGGAGCCGGTGAGCTGCAGCACCAGCAGGTTCTGCACGGTGAGCTGCATCCAGGTGCCGGCGTTGGACACCAGGTTCGCCACCGACCACCAGCGCATGCTGCGGTACCGCAGGGAGCGCCACGGCGCGTGGTCACCGCCGTCACCCTTGGCCTTGCGGCCCAGCAGGTACCGGAAGCCGCCGGCGCGTCGGCGGACATTTTTTTCGGTTTCGACTGTTTCGGGGGTTTCCGGTGCGGGAATCGTTGCGTGAGAATCCGTCTGCGCCGGGACCCGGGCAGCGGAACGGACGGAAGAAGACACAGCGGCAGAAACTTCGTGAAGAGCCCAGCAGGCTCGGAGCGCGGCTCGGCGGGCACGGGGCACGTCTGCGTGCGGCGTGGGCACCGATTCGGTCGGAATGCCGGCCTCTCCCGGTCCGTGGCGACGGACCCTCTCAGGCACAGCAATGTCACATCTTCACAGACGCTTCCCGGCCGGGGAAACCTCCGGCCGGGAAGCGGTCGTGCCGTGGACGGGCGCGAGTGCCGTGGATCCCTTGTGCCGCAAGGGGTGGAGGGGGTGGGTGGGGTTGCTCACAGGGCCGCCGGCTCGGCCTCACGGGAGCCGCTCGGCGAGCCGGTAGAAGTCCGGGACGAAGGTGCCGCGCCCGGGGCCGGGCGTGCGCTACGCGGACCGGTCGACCACCCGGGCCAGGCGCCGGTCGAGTTCCTCGTCCAGGCGCTGCCGCTCCTCGGGCGTGCCCGAGCCACTGGCTGAGCGCCGCCCGGGCCCGTTCAGCCTGCTCGGCGCGCCGGTGCGTGCCCGCAGACGTATCCGTAGGCAGGCAGGCATATCCATGGGCACGGCGCCGCCGCGCGCATACACGGACCGGGTGACCCCGTAACGACGAAAGGCTCCCCCCGGTCGCGCCCCGCCCCCGCCGCCCGCACATTGGAGTGCAGCGGGGCGTGCCGTGGAGGCGGGCCCGCGCTGGCCCGTACCGCCCCGCGCCGGGGGCCCGGCGTCGATGGGGCACGCAGGAATGCCGAGGAGGACCCGTATGGCTTCGGCCCGTCCCCGTCCGCGTGATCCGTTCCGTTCGTCCGAGCGGCCCCGCATCCTGGTGCTCAGGGCGCTCGGGCTCGGGACCTGCTGACGGCGGTACCCGCGCTGCGGGCCCTGCGCACCGCCCATCCGCTGCACGAGCTGGTGCTGGCGGCGCCCTCACGTCTCGGCGAGGCCGCCGCGGCCACGGGCGTGGTCGACCGGCTGCTGCCCGCGTCGGCGCCCGCCCGCGGCGTGCCGCAGATGATCCATTGGACCGGTCCGCCGCCCGCCGTCGCCGTCGACCTGCACGGCAACGGGCCCGCCAGCCACCTGCCGCTCCAGGCACTGCGCCCGGCCCGGCTGCTCGCCTACGCGCATCCGGCCACCCCGCGGATCGCGGGTCCGGTCTGGCGCGAGGACGAGCACGAGCGCAGCCGCTGGTGCCGTCTGCTGACCTGGTACGGCATTCCGGCGGACCCCGAGGATCTGCGGATCGGGGCGCCTCCGGGGCCCTCCCCCGCGCCGGGCGCGGTCGTGGTGCACCCGGGGCGGACGCCGCGGCGCGCCGCTGGCCGCCGGAACGGTTCGCCGCGGTGGCGCACGCCCTGCACCGGGCGGGGCACCGGGTGGTCGTCACCGCGGGGGCCGGCGAGGGGCCGCTCGCCCGGCAGGTCGCCGCGCAGGCGGGGCTGCCGCCGTCGGCCGTGCTGGGGGCGCGGCGGACGTGCCGTTCGGGGAGCTGGCGGCGCTGGTCGCCGGGGCCCGTGCGGTGATCGTGGGCGACACCGGGCTCGCGCACCTGGCCAGCGCCCTCGGCACGCC
The DNA here is from genome assembly GCF_003865135.1 of Streptomyces chrestomyceticus JCM 4735. Taxonomy (NCBI): domain Bacteria; kingdom Bacillati; phylum Actinomycetota; class Actinomycetes; order Kitasatosporales; family Streptomycetaceae; genus Streptomyces; species Streptomyces chrestomyceticus. Next base: position 2,071,614 of record NZ_BHZC01000001.1, read on the forward strand.
GTCCGTCGTGCTCTTCGGCCCGGTCGCGCCGCGGCTGTGGGGCCCGCCCCGGGTGGCCCGGCACCAGGTGCTGTGGCACCCGGGCCACCTGGACCGGGCCCGTCCCGGGGACGCGCACGGCGACCAGCCGGACGGGCGGCTGCTGCGGATCACCGCGGCGGAGGTGCTGACGGCCGTGGCGCGGCTGCCCGAGCCCGTCCGGGTTCCGGAGTGGCCGGTCGCGGCGCCGGTGCTGTGAGGGGGCCGGGAGCGCGGTGCGCCGCCGGGGCTGCTGTGCGGGTGGCACTGTGACCGGAGGCCGCCCGTCGCGGGTCCTGCTGACCGGGTGGTTCAGCTTTCTGCACGGCGAGGTGACGGCCGGCGACATGCTGGCGGCCGAGGCCGTGCAGGGCGCGCTGGACGGTGCCGGGTTCGCGTACGACACGGCCTGGTCGCCGGTGTTCCGGCCGGGCGCGCTGCATCTGGACGGCGCCGATCCCGCCCGGTACAGCGATCTCGTCTTCGCCTGCGGCCCGGTGCACTCCCGTCCTCCGCCGGACGGCGGGCCGAGCCCGCTGCTCGCGCTGCACGACCGGTTCGCGGGGTGCCGCCGGGTGGCCGTCGGCGTGTCCGTACCCGATCCGGACGACCCGGCGGTGACCCGCTTCGACGACGTCCTGCCCCGCGACACCGCCGGGCAGGCGGCCGGGGCGCGGGATCTGAGCCTGCGGGCTCCGGCGGCATCCGGTCTGCCGCTCGTCGGCGTGATCCTGACCGGCGGGCAGCACGAGTACGGCGCGCGCCGCCGGCACACCGAGGTCGGCGACGTGCTGACGGACTGGCTGGGCACCGTCGCAGCGGCGCGTCTGCCGGTGGACACCCGCCTGGACACGCGTGACTGGCGGCTGCCCGCGACGCCGGACGAACTCCACGCCGTACTGGCCCGGCTGGACGCGGTGGTGACCACCCGGCTGCACGGCATGGTCCTGGCGCTGCGGGCGGGCACTCCGGCGCTCGCCGTGGACCCCGTCGCGGGCGGCGCGAAGGTCGCCGCGCAGGCGGCGGCGCTGGGCTGGCCCGCGGTGCTGCGCTGCGAACAGGCGGGCGCGGCCGAGCTGGACCTGCTGCTGACCTGGTGCCTGTCGAAGCAGGGGCGGGCCCAGGCCGCGCGGCACACGGTCCGGCCGGGCGGCGGCGGGCTGCTCGACGGGCTGCTGCGGCGCCTGGCCCAGCCGTACGGGTGACTGTTGGGGCGGCGGTGTTCCCGGGGTGCGCCGGGGACGGGTCCGGATGCGTACGCGGTGCCGCCTGCTGCCGGGGCGCGTTCGGGCCGGAGGCGGCCGGGCGGGCGGGCGTCGGGAGGTCCCGAGAAAGCGACTTTTCACCATAAGGCAGGTGATGGCGGGGCGCAGCCTCGCCTAGCGTGACGTTTTTCCTGAAGCAGGCGAGGCACCCGATTCGGGGCAAACCCCTAGTCGAGGGAGTCCCATGAACGCCGCTCTTTCCCGGAACTGGAAACACGCCGTGGTGACCGGCGGTGCGGGTTTCGTCGGTTCGCACCTGTGCACCGCACTGCTGGCCCAGGGCGCCTCCGTCACCTGTGTCGACGACCTGAGCACCGGCGCACCGGAGAACATCGCCCCGCTGCGCGGGATACCCGGGTTCACGTTCGTGGAGGCCGACGTCACCGAGCCGTTCCGGATCGGGCCCGACGTGGACCTCGTCCTGCACTTCGCCTCCCCGGCCTCCCCCGCCGACTACCTGCGGCTGCCCCTGCACACGCTGGACACCGGCAGCCTCGGCACGCGCAACGCGCTCGCCGTGGCGCGGGCGCACGGAGCGCGGTTCATCCTCGCGTCGACCTCCGAGGTCTACGGCGATCCGCAGCAGCATCCGCAGAGCGAGACGTACTGGGGCAATGTCAACCCGGTCGGCCCGCGCAGCGTGTACGACGAGGCGAAACGATTCGGGGAGGCGCTGACCACGGCCGAGGCGAACACCCACGGCACCGACACCGGCATCGTGCGGCTGTTCAACACCTACGGGCCGCGGATGCGGGGCCACGACGGCCGCGCCGTGCCGACGTTCATCCGGCAGGCGCTGGCCGGGGAGCCGCTCACCGTCACCGGGGACGGGCTGCAGACCCGCTCGCTGTGCCATGTGGACGACACCGTCCGGGGCATCCTCGCGGCGGCCGCCTCCGACCTGCGCGGACCGGTCAACCTGGGCAATCCGGTCGAGATCACCATGCTCGAACTCGCCCACCTGATCACCGAACTGACCGGCTCCCGCTCCCCGGTCCGCTACATCGAGCGGCCCACCGACGACCCCGCGGTCCGCTGCCCCGACATCACGATGGCCCGCGGCAAGCTCCAGTGGGAGCCCGAAGTGGCGCACCGGGACGGCCTGGCGCGCACCGTCGCGTGGTTCCGCAAGCGGCAGGGGACCTGACACCGCCTCCGGTTCCGGCCGCCCCGGGGCCGGAGCCCGCGGCGTGCGGCCGTCCCGGCCGAGACCGGGCGGCGGACCGGGCGCCGTCCATCCCGACGAAAGGCCAGCGAAACCCCATGCGCATTCTCGGCATCAACGCGCTCTTCCACGACCCCGCCGCCGCCCTCGTCGTCGACGGGCGGACCGTGGCCGCCGCCGAAGAGGAACGCTTCTCCCGACGCAAGCACGGCAAGCGGCCGCTGCCCTTCTCCGCCTGGGAGACCCCCGACCAGGCCGCCGCCTGGTGCCTGGCCACGGCCGGCCTGCGCCCCGAGGACCTGGACGCGGTGGCGTACTCCTTCGACCCCCGGCTCGCCCGGCCCGCCGACCAGATGGGCCTGGACGACCCCTGGGACCACCTGCGCCTGACGTACGCGCGCGAGGCCCCCGGGTTCCTCAAGACCGCGCTGCCGGGGCTCGACCCGCAGCGCGTCCGGTTCGTACCGCACCACATGGCGCACGCCGCCTCCGCCGCGTTCGGCGCGCCGGACGCCGACAGCTCCTCGGTGCTCGTGCTCGACGGCCGCGGCGAGGCGACGTCGCACCTGGCCGCGCAGCGCGTGCAGGGCAAGCTGGAGCCGCTGTACGGGCAGGAGCTGCCGCACTCGCTCGGCCTGGTCTACGAGGAGCTGACCGCGCACCTCGGATTCCTGCGCTCCTGCGACGAGTTCAAGGTGATGGCGCTCGCCTCGTACGGCACCCCGCGGATGCTGCCCGAGCTGCGCCGCTACGTGTACCCCACCGGCGACGGCGGTTTCCACGCCGCGCACGTGCCGTGGAGCGACCTGTGCGTACCGCGCCACCCGGACGAGCCGTGGAGCCAGGCGCACGCGGACCTCGCGGCCAGCGCGCAGCTCGTCCTGGAGGAGACGCTGCTGGACCTGGCCCGCTGGCTGCACGGCCGTACGCACGACAGTGTGCTGACGCTGGCCGGCGGGGTGGCGCTGAACTGTGTCGCCAACTCACGGATCGCGCGCGAGGGACCGTTCGGCCGGGTGTGGGTGCAGCCCGCGGCCGGTGACGCGGGGACCGCGCTCGGCGGCGCGCTGCTGCTGAGCGCCCAGGGCGGCGAGGAGCCCGCGCCGATGCCCGGCGCCGACCTCGGCCGCGGCTGGTCCGACACGGAGCTGGAGGCGTGGCTGCGGACCGCCGCCGTGCCCTTCGAGCGCCCTGCGGACATCGCCGCGACCGTCGCCGAGGCGCTGGCGGAGAACGCCATCGTGGCCTGGTTCCAGGGGCGTTCGGAGTACGGTCCGCGGGCGCTCGGCCACCGCTCCCTGATGGCGCACCCCGGTCACTCCGCGAACCTGGAGCGGCTCAACGACGTCAAGGGCCGCGAGCAGTTCCGGCCGGTGGCGCCGATGGTGCTCGCCGACCGGGCCGGCCGGATCTTCGACGGCCAGTTGCCCAGCCCGTACATGCTGTTCGTGCACGACGTGGCCAAGGAGTGGCGGGAGCGCATCCCGGCCGTGGTGCACGTGGACGGCACCGCCCGCATCCAGACCGTGGACCGGGACGACGAGCCGCTGGTGGCCCGGATGCTGGCCGAGTTCGAGCGGCTGACCGGGCTGCCCGTCGTCGTCAACACGAGCCTGAACACCGCGGGCCGCCCGATGGTCGACGACCCGAGGGACGCGCTGGAGTGCTTCGGTTCCACCCCCGTCGACCTGCTGGCCATCGGGCCGTTCGCGGTACGGCGGGACGCGTTCTTCGCCGCCGGGAACCGGTCGGCGCAGCGGGCCGGGGCGCTGTCCTTCCCGGCCGGGATCGAGGAGGCGCTGGCGCCCGCCGCGTACGACCGGTTGGCGCAGCCCGTGCAGGCGCCGGTCGCGGGCAGCGGTGAGGGGGCGGTCCGATGACCTCGCCGACCGCCGCCGACCACACGGTGGTGATCCCCACCCTCGGGCGGCCCAGCCTGACGGCGTGCCTGCGGGCGCTGGCCGAGGCCGAGGGCCCGCCGCCGCTCCAGGTGGTGCTGGTGGACGACCGGCCGCTGGACGACTGCACCCCGCTGCCGGCCGACATCCCCGAGGCGCTGCGCGACCGTACGAAGGTCGTGCCGGGCTGCGCGCGGGGGCCCGCGGCGGCCCGCAACACCGGCTGGCGGGCGGCGGACGCGACGCCGTGGGTGGTCTTCCTCGACGACGACGTGGTGCCCGGACCCACCTGGGGTACGGACCTGGCCGCCGATCTCGCCGCCGCGTCCCCGCGGACGGCCGGGATCACCGCGCGCATCGCCGTACCGGTGCCGCCGGAGCGCCGGTCCACGGACTGGGAGCGCAACACGGCCGGGCTGGCCACCGCCAAGTGGATCACCGCGGACATGGCGTACCGGCGGGACGCGCTGGAGTCCGTCGACGGCTTCGACGAGCGGTTCCGGCGCGCCTTCCGGGAGGACGCCGACCTGGCGCTGCGAGTCCTGGCGGCCGGCTGGACGCTGGCGGCCGGCACCCGCCGCACCACGCATCCGGTGCGGCCCGCCGGCCGCTGGGTCTCCGTACGGCTCCAGGCGGGCAACGCCGACGACGTGCTGATGACCCGTAAGCACGGCCGGGACTGGTGGCACCACGCGGACGCGCCGCGCGGCCGGCTGCCGCGGCACCTGGCGGTGACGGCGGCGGCCGGGGCCTCGCTGGCCTGTGCCGCGGCCGGGCGTCGCGGGGCGGCGCTGGCGCTGGCCGGGGTGTGGGCGGCCGGGACGGCGGAGTTCGCGTGGGCGCGGATCGCGCCGGGGCCCCGTACCCGGGACGAGGTGGTCACGATGGCGGTGACCAGCGCGCTCATCCCGTCGGCCGCCGCCGGGCACTGGCTGCGCGGGCTGGTGCGGCACCGTCGGGTGGCGCCGCTGAGCGTCCGGCCGGCGCCCGCCGTGCCGCTGGCCGAGCCGCTGCCGGTTCCGGAGCGGGTGTAGCCCGTGGGCAGGGACAGGGATCAGGGGGCCACGGCGGTCGCCGCTCCGGCGCTGGACCGCGAGGAGTCCGGGCGGCTGTGGCTGTATGCGCCGGGGCGGGGTGCTCCGGCGCGGGTGCCGGTGCCCGCAGGGGCGCGGCCGTACGGTGGCGCGGGCCCGCTGGAGGCGGTGCTCTTCGACCGGGACGGGACGCTGGTGGCCGACGTGCCGTACAACGGTGACCCGGCGCTGGTGGAGCCGATGCCCGGAGCGCGCGCGGCGCTGGACGCCGTACGGGCTCGCGGTCTGGCGGTGGGCGTGGTGAGCAACCAGTCCGGCGTTGCGCGCGGTCTGCTGAGCGGCGCGCAGGTCGCGGCCGTACGGCAGGAGGTCGAGGACCGGCTCGGGCCGTTCGGCGTCTGGGCGGTGTGCCCGCACGGGCCCGGAGACGGCTGCGGCTGCCGCAAGCCCGCGCCCGGACTGGTCCTCGCGGCCTGCGCGTTCCTCGGCGTCTCCCCCGCGCGGACCGCCGTGGTGGGCGACATCGGTGCCGACGTGGACGCGGCGCGGGCCGCCGGCGCGCGCGGAGTGCTGGTGCCGACGCCGGTGACGCGCGCGGAGGAGGTCGCGGCAGCGCCGGAGTACGCCTGCGATCTGCCGGGCGCCGTACGGCTGTTGTTGTACGGCCCGGGTGACGGGGAGGGCACCGTATGAGCACGGCCCCGCGCACCCTCGTCGTGCGGCTGGACAGCGCGGGCGACGTGCTGCTGGCCGGTCCGGCGGTACGCGCCGTGGCGGCGGGTTCCTCGTATACAGCGTTGCTGTGCGGGCCGTTGGGCGAGCGTGCGGCGCGGCTGCTGCCCGGGGTGGACGAGGTGATCGTGCACGACGCGCCGTGGGTGGGCCTGCGGCCCGCGCCGGTCGACCGGCAGGTCACGGAGGCGCTGGTGGACACCCTCGCGGCGGGCCGGTTCGACCGGGCGCTGGTGCTCGTGTCGTACCACCAGAGCCCGTTGCCCGCGGCGTTGCTGCTCAAGCTCGCCGGTATCGGCTGGGTCGCGGCGGACAGCGTGGACTATCCGGGCGCCCTGCTGGACCTGCGGCACCACCGCAAGCCGGAGCGGCACGAGGCCGAGGCCGCACTGGACCTGGCGCGGGACGCCGGGTTCGCGCTGCCGCCGGACGACGACGGCGCCCTGGGTGTTCTCCCGCCGCCCGACACCACGCCGCTGACCGGCGGCGACCCGTACGTGGTGCTGCATCCGGGCGCCGCCGTGCCGGCCCGCGCCTGGAGCGCGGCGCGGGCGACGCGGGCGGCGGGCGCGCTGAGCGCGGCGGGCCACCGGGTGATCGTCACCGGCGGTCCCGGCGAACGGGAGCTGACCGCCGCCGTCGCGGGCGGCCACGCACTGGACCTCGGCGGGCGCACCGACGCCCGCCAGCTCGCCGGGGTGCTGGCCCACGCGCGGGCGGTGATCGTCGGCAACACCGGCCCCGCGCACCTGGCCGCGGCCGTGGGGACGCCGGTCGTCTGCCTGTTCGCGCCGGTGGTCCCCGCGCGGCTGTGGGCCCCGTACGGGGTGCCGCACGTCCTGCTCGGCGACCAGGAGGCACCGTGCGCGGGCAGCCGCGCCCGGCGCTGCCCGGTGCCCGGCCACCCCTGTCTCGACACGGTCAGCGACACCGCGCTGCTCGCGGCCGTGTCCCGGCTGACCGGCCCCGGCCGGCCGCCGGACGACACCGTACGCGGCGCGCCCGGGACCGCCCGGTCCGCCGCCGCATCCGCCCGGTCCGCGACCGACACCGAAAGAGGTGCGACCGTATGAACATTCTGCTCTGGCATGTCCACGGCTCCTGGACGACCGCGTTCGTCCAGGGACCGCACACCTACCTGGTGCCGGTCACCCCGGACCGCGGCCCCGACGGGCTGGGCCGGGCCCGTACCTTCCCCTGGCCCGACTCGGTGGTCGAGCAGACCCCGGCGGAGCTGCGGCACGCCCCCGTCGACCTCGTCGTCCTGCAACGGCCGCACGAGGCCGAACTGGCGGAGCGCTGGCTGGGCGGGCGCCGTCCCGGCCGGGACGTGCCCGCCGTCTACCTGGAGCACAACGCGCCGGACGGCGACGTGCCGCACACCCGCCACCCGTGCGCCGACCGCGACGACCTGGTCCTCGTGCACGTCACCCACTTCAACCGGCTGTTCTGGGACAGCGGCGGCACCCGTACGGAAGTGATCGAGCACGGCATCGTCGACCCCGGCCACCAGTACACCGGCCGGCTCGCCCGGGCCGCCGTCGTCACCAACGAGCCGGTCCGCCGCGGCCGTACGGTCGGCACCGACCTGCTGCCCGCGCTGGCCGAGGCCGCCCCGCTGGACGTCTTCGGCATGCGCACCGACGGGCTCGCCGCACACCTCGGCCTGCCCCCGGACCGCTGCCGCACGGCCGACCTCCCGCAGGCCGAACTGCACGAGGCGATGGCGCAGCGCCGCTTCTACCTGCACCCGGTGCGCTGGACCTCGCTCGGCCTGTCGCTCCTGGAGGCCATGCACCTGGGGATGCCGGTGGTGGCCCTGGCCACCACCGAGGCCGCCGAGGCGGTGCTGCCCGGCACCGGCACCCTCTCCAACCGGCCCGAGATCCTGGCCCAGGCCGCCCGCACGTACCTGGAGGACCCCGACGCGGCGGCCGAGGACGGCGCGCGGGCCCGCCAGGCGGCGCTGGAGCGGTACGGGCTCAAGCGCTTCCTGCACGACTGGGAGCGCGTCCTCACGGAGGTGTCCGCATGACCTCGCCCGGCACCGTCCCGCGCCTGTCCGTCGCGCTCGTCTCCGAGCACGCCAGCCCGCTGGCGGTCCTCGGCGGCGTCGACGCGGGCGGCCAGAACGTCCATGTCGCGCGCCTGGCCGGCGCGCTGGCCGACCGGGGCCACCGGGTGACCGTGTACACCCGGCGGGACTCCCCCGAACCGCCGGACGAGGTCGTGCTGCGGCCCGGCGTACGGGTCCGGCACGTCCCCGCCGGACCGCCGCGGCACGTCCCCAAGGACGGGCTGCTGCCGTACATGCCGGCGTTCGGCGACTTCCTCACCTCACAGTGGCGGGAACGGGCGCCGGACGTGGTCCACTCCCACTTCTGGATGTCCGGCCTGGCCGCACTGCGGGCCACCCGCGAACTCGGGCTGCCGCTGGCCCACACGTACCACGCCCTGGGCACCGTCAAGCGGCGCCACCAACGGGATTCCGACACCAGCCCGCGCTCCCGTGTCACCGACGAGACGGCGGTCGGCGAGGGCTGCCACCGGGTGATCGCCACCTGCCGGGACGAGGTCACCGAACTGGGCCGGATGGGCATCACGGAGAGCAAGATAGACGTGGTGCCGTGCGGCGTCGACACGGCGCGCTTCACCCCCGACGGGCCGGCCGCCGACCACGGTTCGCGGCGCCCGCTGCTCCTCCAGCTCGGCCGGCTCGTCCCGCGCAAGGGCGCCGAGGTCTCCATCGCCGCGCTGGCCCGGCTGCCCGAGGCTCAGCTCGTCATCGCCGGCGGGCCGCCCGCCGACCGGACGGACCAGGACCCCGAGATACGGCGGCTGCGCCGACTGGCCCGCGCCGCCGGGGTCGCGGACCGGGTGAGCTTCACCGGCGGCGTGCGCTGCGAGGACGTACCGCAGTTGCTGCGCGCCGCCGACGTGGTGCTGTGCCCGGCGGACTACGAGCCGTTCGGCATCGTGCCGCTGGAGGCCATGGCCTGCGGCACACCGGTCGTGGCCACCGCCGTCGGCGGGCAGTTGGACACCGTCTCCGACCCGGACTGCGGACGGCTGGTGCCGCCCCGCGACCCGGCGGCGCTGGCCCACGCCGTCGGCGAACTGCTCCTGGACGGCGCGGTACGGGCCGCCTGCGGCGCCGCGGGCCGCCGCCGGGTGCTGGCCCGGTACGGCTGGGAACAGGTCGCGGCCGGCACCGAAGCCGTCTACCTCGGCGTGCTGAGCCCGCGGCCCGCCGCCGTCACCGAGGTGGTGTGACCGCCGGCCGCACGCGCCGCCGTCCGGCCCGGCACCGCGGCCGTCCCCGACTGTCCCTCGTCGCCGTCCGACGCCCTGTCCCCGCCGCAGACGTACGAAGGAGGTGCGGGCCCCAGCGCCACCGGCGCACCGGGAGCCCGACGACCATGAGCCAACCCCTTGACGCCGCCCACCGCCACTGCCAGTCGCTCCAGGACGCGGTCAGCACCCTGCGCCGGACCAGCCTGCGCCGGCTGGCCGAGTGGGGCACCCACCTCGGCACCGTGCTGCCCGTCGGCGGCCGGCTGCTCGCCGCCGGCAACGGCGGCAGCGCCGCCCAGGCCCAGCACCTGACGGCCGAACTCGTCGGCCGCTACCAGCAGGACCGCCCCGCCTACTCCGCCATAGCGCTGCACGCCGAGACCTCCAGCGTCACCGCCATCGGCAACGACTACGGCTTCGGGCAGGTCTTCGCCCGGCAGGTCGCCGCCCACGGCCGCCCCGGCGACGTGCTCCTGCTGCTGTCCACCTCCGGCCGCAGCGACAACCTGCTGGCCGCCGCCGAGACCGCGCGGGACGCCGAACTGCGGGTCTGGGCGCTGACCGGCCCCCGGCCCAACCCGCTGGCCGACGCCGCCGACGAAGCGGTGTGCGTGGACTCCCCGAGCGGCGCGACGGTCCAGGAGGCGCACCTGATCGCGGTGCACATCCTGTGCGAGCACTTCGACGCCGTCAGCGGCGCGCCCCGGACCGCGCAGGCCACGGCGGGCGTCCCGCTGGAAGTCGCGGTGGCGGACCGGGACGGCGCACTGTGAACGCCCGCCGTGGCGGCGCAACCGGGAGGCTGTCATGAGGAACCGTCAGCCGCTGGTGGTCGTGGGCGACGTCCTCCTCGACCGGGACATCGACGGTGACGCCTCGCGCCTGGCCCCGGACGCGCCCGCCCCCGTCGTGGACGTCACCGACGACCGCAGCCGGCCGGGCGGCGCCGGTCTCGCCGCCGCGCTCGCCGCGCGGTCCGGGCGCGACGTCGTCCTGGTGACCGCGCTGGGCCCGGACCCGGCGAGCGAGGCGGTACGGCGCGCACTGCGCGGGACCGTACGTCTGGTGGAGATCCCGCTGGAGGGCCGGCTCCCCGAGAAGACGCGGGTGATGGCCTCCGGCCGTCCCCTGGTGCGGTTCGACCGCGGCGGCGGCCGTCCGGGCGAGCCCGGCCCCTCGGTGCGCGAGACGCTCGCCGGGGCCCGCGCCGTCCTCGTCGCCGACTACGGGCGCGGTACGGCGGCGGCGGTCCACGGCCTGCTCACCGAGGTGGCGCGCCGGGCCCCGCTGCTGTGGGACCCGCACCCCAAGGGCGGCACGCCCGTACCGGGCGCGCGGCTGGTCACGCCCAACGCGTCCGAGGCCCGCGCCCTGACCTCCGGCGAGGACCGGTCGCTGCGCGCCTGTGCCGTACGGGGTGCCCAACTGGCCGCCGATTGGCGGGCCGCGGCCGTCGCGGTGACGCTCGGCGTGCGCGGCGCGCTGCTGGCCAGGGCGGGCAGTGACTCGCCGATGCTGGTGCCCGCGCCGTACCGGGCCGACGGCGACCCCTGCGGGGCGGGCGACTGCTTCGCCGCCACGGCGGCCGCCGCGCTGGCCGACGGCGCGCTGCCCGAGGAGGCCGTACAACGGGCCGTCGCCGAGGCCGCCGCCTTCGTCGCGGCGGGCGGCGCGGGCAACCGCGCCCTGTGGCGCACCGCTCCACCCCCCGGACGCCCGGCGCCGGAGCGGCCCGCCGACCCGTTCGAGCTGGCCCGGTCCGTGCAGGCCAGGGGCGGGACGGTGGTCGCCACCGGCGGCTGCTTCGACCTGCTGCACGCCGGGCACGTGGGCCTGCTGGAGAGCGCCCGGCGGATCGGCGACTGCCTCATCGTCTGCGTCAACTCCGACGCGTCCGTCACCCGCCTCAAAGGCCCGGGACGGCCGCTCACCCGGGCGGCGGACCGCGCCCGCGTCCTGGCCGGGCTGGGCAGCGTCGACGCCGTCGCCGTCTTCGACGAGGACTCCCCCGTCGAACTACTGGGCCGGCTGCGGCCCGACGTGTGGGTCAAGGGCGGCGACTACTCCGTGGACGCGCTCCCGGAGGCGGCCACCCTGCGGGAGTGGGGCGGGCAGGCGCTCGTCCTGCCCTACCTGGACGGCCGGTCGACGACCGCGCTGGCCCGGCGGGCGGCCCGCGCCGCGGCGCCCGGCCCGGGATACCGGTCGTGACGGCGCCGACGGCGCAAGCGCCGGACGCCGTGGCCGCGCCGGGCGCCCGGCCGGCGCCCCTGGTGGGCATCGTCATGATCACCCGGGACCGGCGGGAGCGGCTGCTCGCCACACTGGAGCGGGTGACGCGGCTGCCCGAAGCACCGCCCGTCGTGGTCGTGGACAACGGCTCGTCGGACGGCACCGCGGCCGCCGTCCGCGCCCGTTTTCCCGCCGTACGGATCCTCACCCCCGGCCGCAACCTCGGCGCGGTCGGCCGTACGTACGGTGCCGCCGCCCTCGACACACCGCTCGTCGCGTTCAGCGACGACGACTCCTGGTGGGAGCCCGGCGCCCTGGCCCGCGCCACCGAGGTGTTCGCGGCACACCCCCGGCTGGGACTGGCCGCCGCCAGCACCCTCGTCGGTACGGACGCCGACGCCGACGCCGACCCGCTCAACGCGGTCCTCGCCGCCTCCCCGCTCGGCCGCGAGCCCGACCTGCCGGGACCGTCCGTCCTCGGCTTCCTGGGCTGCGCCGCCGTCGCGCGCCGGGACGCCTTCCTGGAAGCCGGCGGCTACCACCCCGTACTCCACTTCGGCGCCGAGGAAACCCTGCTGGCCATGGACCTCGAAGCGCGCGGCTGGGGCGTCGCCTACTGCCCCGCCCTCGTCGCCCGGCACGTGCCCGACGGCACGGGCGGCGCCCCCCGCCCCGGCCGCACCGCCCGCGTACGCCGCAACGCCCTGCTCACCGCCTGGCTGCGCCGCCCGCTCCGGCACGCCCTCGCGCACACCCTGCGGCTGGCGCTGGACGGCCGTACGGACCCGGAGGCGCGCCGCGCCCTGCGCGAGGCGGTACGCCGCCTGCCGGCCGCGCTGGCCCGCCGGCGGCTGCTGCCGGGGCTGGTGGAACGCCGGGTGCGGGCGCTGGAGATGACGCCGTGAGGGGGGCCGTGTGCGGGGCCCGCAGCACCCCGGGTGCGCCGGCCCGCCGTTGCACCCGCAGCGCACCGGCCCGCCGGACGCCCCCTCCGTCACCCCGCACCGGAACCCCGGTGCCAGGCATGACCGTACCGATCCGAGGACAGCTCCCGTGACCGATCCGCGCACCACCGTCATCGTCATCACCCGCAACCGCAGCGACGATCTGCTGCACACCCTCGACCGGCTCGCCGAACTGCCGGAGAAGCCGCCCGTCGTCGTGGTGGACAACGGTTCCACGGACGGCACCGCGTCCGCCGTCCGCCGCCATCCCCTCGCGCCGCGGCTCATCCCGCTGGACCACAACGCCGGGGCGGTGGGCCGCAATCTGGCCGCGCGGGTGGCGGCCACGCCGTACCTCGCGTTCTGCGACGACGACTCGTGGTGGGAGCCCGGCGCCCTGGCCGGGGCCGCCGACCTGCTGGACGCGTACGGGCGGCTGGGCGCGGTGACCGCGCGCATCATGGTCCATCCGCACCCGGACGCCCCGGAGGCGGGCGCCGCGTCCGGCGCCCGCCCGGGTGAGCCCGTCGAGGACCCGATCGTCCAGGAGCTGCGGCACTCCCCGCTGCCCGCCCCTTCCTGGCTGCCGGGCCCGGCGCTCGGCTCGTTCCTCGCGGCGGCCACGGTGCTGCGCGCCGACGCCTTCCGGGCGGCGGGCGGCTTCTCGCCCCGGCTGGTCCTGGGCGGCGAGGAGGAACTGCTCGCCGCGGACCTGGCGGCCGACGGCTGGTGGCTGGTGTACGCCGACCGGCTCACCGTCCACCACCGGGCGTCGCCGCACCGCGACGCGACCCTGCGCCGGCGCCAGGGCATCCGCAACACCCTGTGGTTCACCTGGCTGCGCAGGCCGCTGCCGGCCGCCGTGCGCCGGACGCGGGTGCTCGCCTCGACGGTGCCCAGGGACGCGGTGTCCGTACGGGCGTTCGCCGAGGCCGCCGGCGGTCTGCCGTGGGTGCTGCGGGAACGGCGCCCGCTGCCGCGGGAGGTGGAGAGCCGGCTGCGGCTGCTGGAGGCACCGCAGCGGGAGTCGACGGCGCGGCGGTACTGCGGGTGAACCGTTCCCGGCCACGGACGGCGCGACGCCGGCCGTCGTGCCCCGTGGGGGCGAGCGCGACGGCCGGCGTCCGGAGCCGAACGGGCGGTGCGGTTACTTCTCGCCGACCTTCAGCAGCTTGTTGGGCGTGCCCTCACTGGCGTTCTTGATCTTGTCGGGCGTGGCGCCGTCGGTCAGCGCCGTGGCGACCGCGTCCGGCTTGGCGTCCTGGTGACCGCTCAGGTAGACCGCGGCGGCGCCCGCGACGTGCGGGGTGGCCATGGACGTACCGGAGATGGTCTTGGTGCCCTGGTCGCTGTCGTTCCAGGCCGAGGTGATGTCCGAACCGGGCGCGTAGAGGTCCACCGCGCTGCCGAAGTTGGAGAAGTCGGACTGCTCGTCGGTGTTGGTGCTGGAGGCGACCGTGATGGCCTCCTTGACCCGCGCCGGGGAGCCCTGGCCCGCGTCGGTGGACTCGTTGCCCGCCGCCACGGCGAAGGTGACTCCGGAGGCGACCGCCTTCTGGACCGCCGCGTCCAGCGCCTCGTCGGCGCCGCCGCCCAGCGACATGTTCGCCACCGAGGGGCCCTTGTGGTTCTTGGTCACCCAGTCGATGCCCGCGACGACCTGCTCGGTGGAGCCGGAGCCCTGGTCGTCCAGCACCCGGACGGCCACGATCTTGGCCTTCTTGGCGACGCCGTGCGCCTTGCCGGCGATGGTGCCCGCGACGTGGGTGCCGTGGCCGTTGCCGTCGGTGGCGTCGTTGTCGCCGTCGACCGCGTCGAAGCCGGAGGAGGCGCGGCCCTCGAAGTCCTGGTGCGTGGTGCGGACACCGGTGTCGATGACGTACGCGGTGACGCCCTCACCCGCGCTGTCGGGGTAGGTGTACTTCTTGTCGCCCTGGGTGTCGGCCTGGTCGATCCGGTCCAGGCCCCACGACGGCGGGTTCTCCTGGGTGCCGTCGATGTGGAACTTCTTGTTCTGCACGACCTTGTCGACGGCCGGGTCGGCGGCCAGCCGACGGGCCTCCTCGTCGCTGAGGCCGGTGGCGGAGAAACCGTTCAGCGCGGCGGAGTAGGTCCGCTTGACCTCGCCGCCGTACTTGCCGGCCAGGTCCTTGTTCTGCTCGGCCTGCACCCCGGCGCCGCGCACCGAGTTCTTCAGCATGACGATGTAGCTGCCGCTGACGGCGCCCTTGGCCTCGGCGCCGTAGATCTTGCCCTCGGCGGGCGAAGCGCCCGCGGTGACCGCGGTGACCGTGGCGATACCGGTCGCGGCGACCACGGCGGTTATCGCGGTGACGAGCCGCTTCTTGCTGGAACGCTTGTGAGCGTGAGCCATTCGAGGGTTCTCCTCGTTCGGGAAGTGTGGGGGGAAAGCGTTGCGCAACAGCCCGGACGGACAAGAAGATCTCCGCCGGGCTGGCTCGAAACCCTGTCGGATTGACGGGACCAATTCAAGGCCGACCGGGCGTTGTGAGATAAGCAACAAGCCTGCGTAATTGCAAACGGCCACAGAAGGGGCCAAACACGCACCAGGGTCGGCCGACGGTACGTCAACTCCGTTCACAAAGCGGCAACATGACGCAGGTCAGACGCGGTACGGGCGTTGAAGTTACCGACGGTACGGAGTGTGGTGTGCCGAAGTGAGGAAAACCCGCCGCTACAGGGACCAGTTGGGCAATCACCCCCACCTGCGCCGCGCTTCTTCACAGATCAACAATCCCCGACCGACGCTTCCTCAATCCTCGGCATAACACTTCCGGGACGTGGCATCACTCACTCACGACCACATCTCCGGCGGAACGCCGACCGCCCCCGGCCGAATCCGTCTTATACGCAACGCAATTCCCCCGGCACAGCGGGCGACGGGGGGTTCGCCCGCCAAGCCCACTTCTCATCACTCTTATTGGGAATACTGGCAATGCGCCGATATTCCGGCACAGAACGCCCGCCGGCCTCCTCAGCGCTGATACCGCGCCAGCACCAGGTTCCCGTCGTGGACCAGCCGCTCGCGCAGTGCGTCCAGGCCGACGGCACCGCTGTAGTACTCCTGGAAGGCCGGTGTCGCGATCTTGTCCTTCCACTCCGGGTAGCCCCGCACCGACTGCGCGGGGGCGGCGCGCAAGGTACCGGCCAGCGCGGTGCCCGTCGCCCAGCCGTAGCGGTCCGTGTGGAGTTCCGGGGCCTTCAGCGCCTCCCGGCCGGTCGGCAGCATCCAGTCGCCGAGGGCGAGCCGCACCATGTTGGGCGGCCTCAGCAGGAAGTCGACAAAGGCCATCGCCTCCTCCTTACGGGGACAGTCCGCCGCGATCGACAGGGTCTGCGGGCTGACGCCCTGGTCCCCGCCGCCGGTGCCGCCGGGCGCGGGCAGCACCGTCCACTCGAACTCCTTCGGGGCCTGCTGCACGATCTGCTGCCGGTAGGAGAAGCCGAGCGGCAGGATCGCGTACCGGCCGGCGAAGAAGCCGGGCAGCGTGTCGGCGCCACCCATGCCCAGCGTCGTACGGGCCGCGCTGCGGTCGACGTCGACCTGGTCGTGGATGGCGCGCGGCACCACCTGGTCGGCGGCGTCGAACCGTACCTCGGCCTTGCCGTCCGGGCGGCGCCGGAAGATCCGGCCGCCGGTGGACAGGGCCAGGTTGAGCGTGACGGACACCGGCTCCTTCAGCGGCCAGGCGACGCCGTACCCGCCACCGCCCGTCAGCTCCTTCGCCACCTCCCCGAACTCCTCCCACGTCCACGGCTCGCGCACCGTCGGCACCCGTACGCCGGAACGCCGCAGCCGCACCCGGTCGGCGATCAGGACGCGGGGCTCCTGGAGGAAGGGGATGCCGTACACCCGGCCGCCGAAGGTGCCCGACTCCCAGGTGCGCCGCGGGATGTCGTCCCGCAGGCGCCGGGGCAGCAGGCCGGTCAGGTCGGCGAGGTGGCCGCCGTAGGCGAAGTCGGCGAGGTCGTCGGCGGCGTCGTGGATGATGTCCGGCGCCTCGCCGCCCTCGAAGGAGGTGAGCAACTGGTCGTGGACGGTGGGCCAGGCCCCCTGGACGTACTGGACGGGGATGTCCGGATGCCGCCGGTTCCACTCCGCCACCAACTGCTTGTTGGCGTCGACCGACTCCTTCTGCCAGGCCAGCGACTGGAAGCGGAGCACGCCCCGGTCGCCGCCGCGGCTTCCGCCGCCGCCCGAACAGCCGGGCAGCAGGGCAGCGGCGGGCACGGCCGCGGCGGCGGCGAGCACGGTACGGCGGCGCGGACCGCCGGGCGCGGCCATCAGTGCTTCACCGCCCCGGCCAGCATGCCGCCGGTGATCCGGCGCTGGATGACCGCGAAGAGCACCAGGCCGGGCAGCGTGGCGAGCAGGGCCGCCGCGGCGAGCGGGCCGAGGTCGGCGACGCCCTCGGCCCCGAGGAAGTGGGTCAGGACGACCGGCATCGTCTGCTTCTCCGGCGACTTGAGCAGGACGAGCGCGAAGAAGAACTCGTTCCATGCGGTGATGAAGGCGAACAGTCCGGTGGCGACGATGCCGGGCATCAGCAGCGGTCCGGTGACCGAGACCAGGATGCGCAGCCGGCCCGCGCCGTCCACCGCGGCGGCCTCCTCCAGCTCCGGCGGTACGGCCCGGACGTAACCGGTCAGCATCCACAGCGCGAACGGCAGCGACCACACCACGTACACCAGGACGAGTCCGGTCCGGGCGTCGACCAGGTGGAGGGCCTTCAGGACGAGGAAGAGCGGGATGATCACCAGGACCAGCGGGAACGCCTGGCTGACCACGACCCAGCCGGTCGCCGCCCGCGCGAAGCGGGTGCGGCGGCGGGCGAGGACATACGCCATGGGCGTCGCCAGGACGATCGCCACCAGCGCCGAGACCGCGGCCGCGAGCAGGCTGTTGCCGGCGGCCTGGAGCAGCGGCTGCTCGTCGAAGGCGGTACGGAAGTTGTCCAGCGTCGGCGCCCTGGGGATCCAGGTGGGGTGGATGCTGCCCAGTTCACGGGGCGGCTTGAAGGCGGTGGAGACCAGCCAGAGGAAGGGGAACGCGAGGAAGGCCAGGTAGCAGAGGAGGGCGAGGTACTGCCCGGCCCGGCCGAGGCTCCGCCGGGTGGCCGGGTCACGCAGGGCGGCCGGGGACTTCCGGGTCACCGTCACTGTTCCTCCTCCCCCTCGCCTCGCAGCCGCCGTGACAGGTAGACGGCCAGCAGGACCGCGATCAGCGCGACCATCGCCAGCCCCATCGCGGCGGCGTACCCGAACTGTCCGTACCGGAACGCCTCCTCGTACGCGAACAGCATCGGCAGCCGGGTGCGGCCGCCCGGGCCGCCGTCGGTCAGCACGAAGACCAGCGCGAAGGAGTTGAAGTTCCAGATGAAGTTGAGCGCCGAGACGGCCAGCGCGACCGGCTTGATCGCGGGCCAGGTGACCGTACGGAACCGGCGCCAGGCCCCGGCGCCGTCCATCGCGGCGGCCTCGTGCAGTTCACGGGGGACGTTCTGGAGCCCGGCGAGGAGGGTCACCGTGGTCTGCGGCATCCCCGCCCAGACACCCACGACGATCACGGCGAGCAGGGCGGTGGCCGTGCCGCTCAGCCAGTCCCGGCCCTCGTCCGGGCCCAGTCCGACGCTGCGCAGCGTCTCGTTCAGCACGCCCGCGTCCGGGTGGTAGACCAGCCGCCACATGATGCCCACCACGACCTCGGGCATCGCCCACGGGATGATCGCCAGCGCGCGGGCCAGCCAGCGCAGCCGCAGCTCCTGGCCGAGCAGCAGCGCCAGCCCGAGGGCGAGGAAGAACTGCGGGACCGTGACGCCCAGCGCCCACACCAGCCCGACCCGGAACGAGTCCCAGAACAGGGTGTCCTGGAGCAGGTCGGAGAAGTTGAGCAGGCCGACCCACCGGGTGGCCTGGGTCCGCCCCGACTGCGCGTCGGTGAACGCCAGCCCGATGCCGTACAGCAGCGGGCCCACGCTCAGCACCAGGATCGGGATCAGCGCGGGCAGGATCAGGAACCAGGTGCCGTGGCCGTGGCTGTGTCCGTGACCGCGCTCGCGCCCGGCCCCGCGCCTGTGATCGCGTCCGGGCGTCGGCCGGTCCCCGGTCCCCGGCTCCGGCCCCGCGCCCGCCCCTCCCGCACTCGTACGCCCCTGCCCCCGTACGGGACCGTCTCGACCCAACGCGACTCCCCGCATCTGTACACCCAGGGCGGCTGCGACCACCACGAACAGGCCGCGCGTCCCCGGGCGGAACGGGCCGGACGGCCGCCGTCATCGTCGTGACGCCGCCCGGCGCAGTCAAGCACCCCGCCGGAAGTCCGGGCCCGCGGGGACCTGCGAGACTGATACCGATCACGCACCGCAGGAGGCGCCCCGATGACCGCACCGAGCACCACTCCGTTCACGGAGGCGCACGCCCGGGACGTCCTGGCCGCGGCCGGCCGGCCCGACATCGCCGCCGACGCCCGGCTGCTCTCGCTCGGCGAGAACGCGGTCTTCGCCACCGGCGGCAGCGGCCCGGTCGTACGGGTCGGGCGCAGCGCCGAACTGCTGGAGCGCGCCGAGCGGGAACTGCGCGTCGCCGTGTGGCTGGCGGACCAGGGCGTACCGGCCGTGCGCGCGGCCGAGCCGGCGGCCCGCTTGGTGAACGGGCACCCGGTCACCTTCTGGGAGCGGCTGCCCGACTCCGTACGCCCCGCCGAACCGGCCGACCTCGCCGCCCTGCTGCGGCTGGTGCACGCACTGCCGGAACCGCCGTTCGCCCTCCCCCGGCGGGAACTGCTGGGCGGCGTGGAGCGCTGGCTGCGGCTGGCCGGCGACGCGGTCTCGGCGCGGGACGCCGACTACCTGCGGGGCCGCCGCGACGCGTTCGCCGCTGCCGCCACCGCGCTGGAACCGCATCTGCCGCGCGGCCCGGTGCACGGTGACGCGCTGACCCGTAACGTCCATGTGGGCCCCGACGGCCCGGTGCTCGTGGATCTCGAAACCTTCTCCTCCGATCTGCGGGAACACGATCTCGTGGTGATGGCGCTCAGCCGCGACCGCTACGGCCTGCCCGCCGCGGCGTACGACGCGTTCGTGCGGATCTACGGCTGGGACGTCCGGGACTGGGAGGGCTGCGCGGTGCTGCGCGGCTCGCGGGAGACGGCAAGCTGTGCCTGGGTCTCCCAGCACGCGCCCGGCAACCCCGCCGCCCTCAAGGAGTTCCGCCGCCGCATCGCCTCCCTGCGCGAGGGCGACACCACCGTCCGCTGGTACCCCTTCTGACGGCCGAGACCTACCCCTGCTTCTGCCCCTGCCCGGGACCGGACAGATCGAGCTCCAGCTCCTCGGGGCGCTCCCGCGTCCGCTGGTACGGAATGAGCGGCCAGGCCGCCTCGACTATCGCCGCCGGGTCACCGGAGCGGCGCAGATACTTCTGGAACGACGCGGCCTGCTCGGCAGCCGCCTCCTCCTGAAGGGCGTGCAGCGCGGCGAGCGCCGTCCCGGCCACCGCCGGATGCCGCTCGCCGATCCGGCGCGCCACAGCGGCCGCCGCCACCGCGTCCGCGCCCGCTTCGTGTGCCGCCTCCAGCGGGACGCCGTAGTGCCGGCAGAGGGCCTGAAGGGTCCGCTTGCCCTTGCGGTAGCGGTCCACGTGCTTGTCCAGCACCAACGGGTCGATGACCGGGGCGGGCTGCCGGCCGAGCCGCTCGGCCAGGGTCGGCAGGCCGTACCGGCGGCATTCGCGGTCCAGCAGCGAGAGGTCGTAACGCGCGTTCATCACCACGAGCGGGAGACCCGCCTCCAGCGCCGCGGCGAGCGCGGTGGCGATCTGCTCGACCCCCTCCGCCGCCGCCTGGCCGTGCGCCCGCACATGAGCGGTCGTCATCCCGTGTATGGCCGCCGCCTCCTCGGGCACCGGCACGCCGGGATCGAGCAGCCAGGTGTCCCGCAGGGCCTCCCGGCCGTCCGCGTCCAGCCTTATCAGCGCGGCGGTGACGATGCGGTCCCGCTCCACGTCCGTGCCGGTGGTCTCCAAGTCGAAACTGACGAGCAGCCCTTGATGCCAGCCCATGACGGCCTCCTTCGGTGTTGCTTCCCCCGTGTTCCCCTACTCTCCCACGCGACACTGACAACGCCCCGGCTCCGCCCTCTTCCCGGCGGCCGGACGCCCCGGGCGGGCCGCCCTCACGACACCGGCCGCGAATCCGCCCACACGTTCTCGAACTCTTCCCGGTACGTCTCGAAGAGGCCGTGGTCGTCGTCCCGGTCCGGGTCCTGGCGCAGTACCTCGCGGCCGCCGCCGCGCAGGACGAGGACCGGGGACTCCATGCCCCGGCTGCGCCGCAGGTACGGCTGGACGACCGCCACACCGTCCGGGCCGTCGCCGTCCACCAGGTAGGCGGTGAACCGGGGCGTCTCGTCGAAGACCTGGATCTCGAAGGCGCCGGGGTCGTGCAGCCGGGCCCGTACCCGCCGCATGTGCAGGATGTTCATCTCGATGGAGCGGCTCATCTCGCCCTTCTTGAGGCCCAGTTCCCGCTCGCGGCGGCGGACCGCGCTGCTGGCGGGGTTGAGGAAGAGGAGCCGGACCCGGCAGCCGGACTCCGCGAGGCGGACCATGCGGCGTCCGGAGTAGTTCTGTACGAGGAGGTTGAGGCCGATGCCGATGGCGTCCAGGCGCCGGGCGCCGCCGAAGAGGTCCTCGGCGGGCAGTTGCCGCTGGAGGCGCACCCGGTCGGTGTGGACGCCGACGACGTCCGCGTACCGGTCGCCGACCAGGTCCTCCACGGCGTCGATGGGCAGCCGTCCGGCGGTACGGGTGCCGATACCGGAGCCCAGTATTTCCAGCAGCCGGGCGGAGGCTCTCTCCGCCTGGGCGAGGACGGTGCCGGTCAGGGCACGGTTGCGGGAGACGATGTTGCGGGCCACCTCCAGTTCGTCGAGGGCCAGCTCCACCTCCCGCCGGTCGTCGAAGTACGGCTCGAAGCAGGGCCAGTGCTGCACCATCAGCTCGCGCAGTTGCGGCAGGGTCAGGAAGCTGAGGATGTTGTCGTCGGCGGGGTCGAGCAGATAGCCCTTGCGGCGGCTGACCTCGCGGACCGCGACCGCCCGCTGGACCCACTCCTGGCCGGTGGGGCCGGCCGCGGCGATGACCCATTCGTCGCCGTGCACCGGTTCGTACACGGGCAGCAGCACGGCCGCCACGACGGCCCGCAGCCGCTGTTCGACGAGGTTCAGCCAGATATAGGCGCGCCCGGCCCGCCGGGCGCGGGTGCGCACCTCGCTCCAGGCCTCGGCGCCCCAGTCCAGCTCCGCGCCGATCTCCATCGGCCGGGCCAGGGACACCGCCCCGGGCGGGGCGTCGACGGAGCCGCCCTCGTGTCCCTCATGACTGTCCTGGCCGTCATGGCCGTCGTCACCAGGGGGCAACTCCAGCCCGCCCGAGCTCACCTGCGCACCGCCTTCCGAACCCCCGTGCCAACGATCAAGGCAGACTACTGCGGGTCCGGGAGGCGGTGCAGCAGGATGGATCGAGTCCCCGGCCAACTCCCCTTATTCGACGTGACCGTTGTGTCCGGAAAGCTCGGGCGGAGTGAGCGGATTCATAGCGGTGACGTCCCGGGGGGCGAGCTGGAAGCCCTGCCAGTGCACCGGCATGGGCTCCTGGTCCTCGTCCCGGGCGATGTGGTGGTAGCCGATGTTGACCCACGCGATGGGGTGGCGGAGCGGCTGTCCGTTGACCCACCGGTCCACGCTGGCGCCCGCGCCGGCTCCGCAGTTCGCGAGGTTGTTGCTGGCGAACTGCTCACACTTGTTGTACTCGGTGAAGTACACGTCGTGCCGGGTGAAGGCGCGTCCGGTGTACTTGCTGGAACGACCGGGGACGATCTCGTACGACCGCGGATGACCGTCCTTGTTCTTTCCGGTGTTGCTGACCACCCGCCACCAGCGGGTCGGCCCGGCGTCGCCCGCCAGTTCCTTGGCCACCGGGGTGCGGACCGTCTTCGTCTTGGGGGTCAGCGCGCCGCTCTGCGCGGTGGTCGTCGAGTCGAACTGCTCGACCCGGTTGGCCGACGAGCCGTCCAGCCCGAAGTTCAGCCGCCAGAAGACGTTGTGGCTGTGGCTGGTGGCGTAGTCCTTGGCGCCCTTGCCGAGCGGCCAGCCGCGCCCGTCACCCGCGTCGTAGTCGACGGGCGAGAGCGTGCCGGTCGCTCCGACCTGCATGTTGATGGTGCCGTCCGCGGAGAACCGCCACTCGACGATGTACTCGTACCACCCGGTCTTGTTGACCGTGTAGACGAGCAGGTCCTTGCCCTGGAGCTGCTGGACCTTGGTGGTCTCGCCCGGGTAGCGGCCCAGACGGTAGGCGTGGCCGCGGGCCCGGGTGGTGACGCACAGCCCGTTGACGTCCGGGTGGTCCGGGTCCCAGGCGCCCGGCACCTTGACCGATTTGATGGTGCCGCCGGGACACTCGCCCGGGTCCAGCGTCTGGAGCCCCTGGGCGAAGCTCTGGCCGGTGAGGTCGTCGTACTCGTTGCCGCCGTCGTCGTAGGGCACGTGGATCTGCGCCAGCTTCGCGCTGGTCAGCACCTGGATCGGGCGGGGCTCGCTCTTGGGCTGGTACGAGACGTTGTCCAGAACCAGCCCGGCGTTCGCGTCGTAGTGCCAGCACATCCGCCAAGTGGTGCCGGCTTCGAGGGTCTGCGTGATGCTGTACGGGGTACTGCACCCTGCGGCGGTGGCGGCGGGCGGGGACGGCGTAGACGCCGGGGACGCCGGAGACACGGCCTGGGCGGCGGCCGGTCCGCTCGTCAGAGCGGCCGTACCGAGCAGCAGCGGCGCGGCGAGCAGTGCGGCGCGCCGGACCCGTGCACGGTGGGTACGGACGAGGGTACGGGCAGGGACACGGGCGCGGCCGTGGCCGACGCGGGCACGGCGGAAGGGTCTTGCGTGCATGGAAACGCTCCTGTACGGCAGTGGGACACGAGCTTCGGAGTACGCGGGTGCGTGGTGCGGCACGGGTGCCGTCGGACGGCGGCCGGCCCGCGGCGGGCCGGGGCGCCGTACCGGGGCACGCGCGGGCGGCTCAGCCGAGCCGGCCCACCGTGCGGGCGCTCAGGTCGACCACATAGCGCCGGGTGTCGATCCACTGGCCGTCGCGCACCTTGGTGAACAGCCGGACGCAGCGGTGCTCCCCGCAGGCGCGCAGCCCGGCCGGGGCCGGTCCTTCCGCCTCCCCCCGGTAGACGAAGCCGCGCACGGCAAGCTGGCCGGGACCGGTCAGCTCCTTGCCGGTGGCGTGTTTGTAGTCCTCCCGCAGCCCCGCGCCCTCGGGCGCGGCGATCAGCAGCCCGGCCGCGGCCTCGCTCTCGGCCCGGTTGGGCGGCGGCTGCACCCCGTGCCGGCTGTCGGTCTTCTCCACCTTTCCGGTCGTCAGGTTGACGGTCTTGGTCACGTACGCGTCGGACCGGTAGTCGTAGAACGACACGTTCGCCCGGCGCGGCGGGTCGGCGAGGCCGGTCTCGTCCGGGCCCAGCTCGGCCAGATCGGTGGTCAGCCGCTCCGGGCCCGCTCTGCCCTTGACGTCCTCGGTCGCGCCGCGGAACGTACGGGGCGTGGCGAGGGCCTGGGCCCGCGCGACCTCGTCGTCCGTGAGCGGGTCCCGGCCGACGCCCGTGCTGCCCTCCTCGGGCGCGCGTTCCACCGCTCCCGGCCGTATCTGCGGCGCCTGGCCGGTTCCCGCTCCCGGCCCTTCGGCCGCGGTGGTCCGGCTCCCCCCGCCGGACGCCCCCGCGTCCCCTGGCAGGGTCACCGCGGCCAGTACGGCGGTACCCGCCAGCGCCGCGGCCGCTCCCGCCACCAGCTTGCCCAGGTGGCGGTGCATCAAGTTGCGCACAGTTCCCCCCTGCTGCCTCATGGTGCTCAGCACATATCGGTCGTCCTGTACGACGATCCGACTTCGCTGCGGGTTGCCCGCCTTTCGGCGCAGATCGCGCGAAAAACCAGCCGTATTGGGCAGGTTGGAACACGAGACGATCGCAGCACCGTACGCAGCAATCGAACACGGCGACGCATGACCGCCGTGATGCCTCAAGGCTTCGCGGCGCCCATCGAGGAAGTGGAAGAGTCGACGTATGCAGGTCTGGCCGGGACAGATGTATCCCCTGGGTGCCACGTACGACGGTGCGGGCACCAACTTCGCGGTGTACTCCGAGACGGCGGAACGCATCGAGCTGTCACTGCTGCACGACGACGGCTCGGAGACCGCCGTCGAACTGCGGGAGACCGACGCGTTCGTACGGCACGCCTACCTCCCCGGGATCATGCCGGGGCAGCGCTACGGCTTCCGGGTGCACGGCCCGTACGAGCCGTCGCGCGGTGACCGGCACAACTCCGCCAAGCTGCTGCTGGACCCGTACGCGAAGGCGGTCAGCGGCAGCATCGACTGGGACGAGGCGGTGTACGGCTACCACTTCGGCAAGCCGGACAGCCGCAACGACCTCGACTCGGCGCCGCACACGATGACGTCGGTCGTGATCAACCCGTACTTCGACTGGGGCGACGACCGCCCGCCCCGCACCGACTACCACGAGACGGTGCTCTACGAGGCGCACGTCAAGGGCCTGACCATGCTCCACCCCGACCTGCCGGACGACCTGCGCGGCAGCTACGCGGCGCTGGCGCACCCCGCGGTCATCGACCACCTGACCGGGCTGGGGGTCACGGCCCTGGAGCTGATGCCGGTCCACCAGTTCGTGCACGACCACCGGCTGGTGGACGCCGGACTGGCGAACTACTGGGGCTACAACACCATCGGCTTCTTCGCCCCGCACAACGCGTACGCCTCCTGGGGCGACCGCGGGCAGCAGGTGCTGGAATTCAAGTCGGCGGTACGGGCGCTGCACGAGGCCGGTATCGAAGTCATCCTCGACGTGGTCTACAACCACACCGCGGAGGGCAACCACCTCGGCCCCACGCTCTCCTTCCGCGGCCTGGACAACGCCTCCTACTACCGGCTGGTCGCCGACGACCCGCGCTACTACATGGACACCACCGGTACCGGCAACTCGCTACTGATGCGCAGCCCGCACGTCCTCCAGCTCATCATGGACTCACTCCGCTACTGGGTGACGGAGATGCGGGTGGACGGGTTCCGCTTCGACCTGGCGGCGACGCTGGCCCGGCAGTTCCACGAGGTGGACCGGCTGTCCTCGTTCTTCGACCTGGTACAGCAGGACCCGGTGGTCAGCCAGGTCAAGCTGATCGCCGAACCGTGGGACGTGGGCGAGGGCGGCTACCAGGTGGGCAACTTCCCGCCGCTGTGGACCGAGTGGAACGGCAAGTTCCGCGACACCGTACGGGACCTGTGGCGCGGCGAACCGCGCACCCTCGCCGAGTTCGGCTCCCGGCTGACCGGATCCTCCGACCTGTACCAGGGCGACGGGCGGCGCCCGCTGGCCTCCGTCAACTTCGTCACCTGCCACGACGGCTTCACCCTGCGCGACCTGGTCAGCTACGACAACAAGCACAACGAGGCCAACGGCGAGGACAATCAGGACGGCGAGAGCTTCAACCGGTCCTGGAACTGCGGGGCCGAGGGGCCGACCGACGACCCCGCGGTCCAGGAGCTGCGGGCCCGCCAGATGCGCAACTTCATCGCCACGCTGCTGCTGTCGCAGGGCGTGCCGATGCTCAGCCACGGCGACGAGTTCGGGCGCACCCAGAACGGCAACAACAACGCGTACTGCCAGGACAATGAGCTGGCGTGGGTGCGGTGGCCGGGGACGGGCGGGCCGGGGCCGGAATCGGGTGAAGACGTACCGGGCGCGAGCGGGTCGGGTGCCACCGCCGACCCCGGCGCGGAGGCCGCCGACGACGTACAGACCGACTCCCCCGCCGACCTCTCCGACTCGGACCTCCAGGAGCAGCGGGAGCAGGCCGCCGTCCGCGAGGAGGGCCGGGAGATGCTGGCCTTCGTCCGGCAGATGGTGTGGCTGCGGCGCGACCACCCGGTCTTCCGCCGGCGCCGCTTCTTCCACGGCCGGCCCATGGAGGGCACCCACGACGAGCTGTCCGACATCGCCTGGTTCACCGCGGAGGGCGAGGAGATGCGGCAGCGCGACTGGCAGGCCGCGCACGCCAAGTCGCTGACGGTCTTCCTCAACGGCAGCGCGATCACCGAGCCGGGACCGCGCGGCGAGCGGATCACCGACGACTCCTTCCTGCTGATGTTCAATGCGCACGGTGACGACCGGGAGTTCACCGTGCCCGTCGACCACGGCCGCCAGTGGCAGGCGGTCGTGGACACCGCCCATCCGGAGGTCGTGGCCGACGGTGGCGGCCTCAAGGCCCAGGCCGGCGACCAGCTCACGCTGCTCGGCCGCAGCATGATGGTGCTCCAGCGGCCCGCCTGAGGCGTCCGGGGCCCGGCCCGGTCGTACGAGGCCGGGGAACCGCCTGCGTACGGCGGTCCCCGGCCCCACCGGAGCGGCCACGCGTGTACGGCGCGCGCCGCCCGCGTCCGGTCCGGATACGCCACCGGCCGTACACCTGGCTCCGCCATTGCGGTGGATCCCGCCGGTTCCGTACGGCCGGTTCCGGCAGCCGTACGGCGTAGTACGGGTGCCCCAGTCCCGCGGCGGCCAGGTCGCGCAGGTCCCGGGCATGCGTCCGTACGGCGCCACCCCGCCCCGGGCGGGCCGGTCCGGGGCCGACCGCCTCCCGTCCGGCGTGCCCTTCGCGGCCGGACCGGTGAAACAACAAGCCGTCCGGCGGGTACGGGTGTTCCCATGACGGCCGATTCCAGTGCGCCACCCACCGCCACTGCGCCTCCCACCGCCACGTACCGGCTCCAGCTCCAGCCGGACCTGCCCTTCGCCGCGGCCGAGAAGGCCGTGCCGTACCTCGCCGCGCTGGGCGTCTCGCACCTCCACCTCTCCCCCGTGCTGGAGGCGGCGCCCGGGTCCACGCACGGCTACGACGTGGTGGACCACTCGGAGGTACGGGCCGAGCTGGGCGGCGAGGAGGGCCTGCGCGCGCTGGCCGCGACGGCCGCGGCGCACGGACTGCGGCTGGTGGTGGACACCGTGCCCAACCACATGGCCGTCCCGGCGCCGGAGTCGCTGAACGCGCCGCTGTGGGCGGTGCTGCGGGACGGCCCCTCGTCCCCGTACGCCCGCTGGTTCGACATCGACTGGGACGGCGGGCACGGCGGACGGGTGCTGCTGCCGGTGCTGGGCGGGCGGCTGGGCGACGAACTGGGGAACATCCGGCTCGACGGCGACGTACTGCGCTACCACGACCACGCCTTCCCCGTCCGGCCCGGCACCGAGCGGCTGCCGCTGCCCCGCCTGCTGGACGCCCAGTGGTACCGCCTCGCCTGGTGGCGGCTGGCCCGCAGCGAGATCAACTACCGGCGGTTCTTCACCATCTCGGAGCTGATCGGCGTACGGGTCGAGGACGCGGAGGTCTTCGAGGCGACCCATGCCACGCTGCTGCGGCTGATGCGCGACGGTGTCATCGACGGGCTGCGCGTCGATCACCCGGACGGCCTGGCCGCCCCCGGCGACTACCTCGCCCGGCTGCACACCGCCACCGGCGGCCGCTGGACGGTGGCCGAGAAGATCCTGACCGGCCGGGAGCAGTTGCCGCGCGGCTGGCGGTGCGCGGGCACCACCGGCTACGACGCGCTGCGCCACCTCGACGGCCTGTTCGTCTGCCCGCTCGGCTCCGGGCGCCTGTTCAGCGTCTACCGCGACTTCGTCGCCCCGCTCGCGGACGCGGGCGGCGACTGGGAGGAAACGGTACGCCGCGCCGCCTACGAGGTGGTCACCCACGACCTCGCCGCCGAGGTCGAACGGCTGGTGCGCACCGCGGGCCGGATCAGCGACCGGGCGTCCCACCAGGGCGACCACGCGCCGTGGGCGCTGCGCACCGCCGTCCGTGAACTGCTGGTCCGGCTGCCCGTCTACCGCCCGTACGCCACCGACGGCGCCGGAGCACGCGACGCGCGGCGCGGCGAGCAGGACGCGGCGATGCTGGCCGAGGCCGCCGCGCGGGCGCGTACGGTCTTCCGCGCGCCGGAGGAGGCGCTGGCGGTGGACCTGGTGCGCGACCTCGCGCTCGGCCTGCTCGGGGACGACCCGGACTGCGCGGACTTCAGCGCGCGCTTCGCCCAGACGTCGTCCGCGCTGCGCGCCAAGTCCGTGGAGGACACCGCCTTCTACCGTTACGTGCCGCTGCTGTCGGCCTGCGAGGTCGGCGCCGACCCGGGGGCGCCCACGGTCGGCGTCGACACCTTCCACGCGTACTGCGCCCGCATCCAGCGGGACTGGCCGCTGACCTCGACGGTGCTCTCCACCCACGACACCAAGCGCAGCGCCGACGTGCGGGCGCGGATCGCCGTCCTGACCGAATGCCCGGACCGGTGGCGGGAGCTGCTGCGCCGGGTGTCCGCCGGGCCGGCCGGGGGCGAGGGGCCGCAGCCGCCGGACCAGCACCTGGCGTGGGTGGCCTGGCAGACCGCCTTCGGCCTCGGCAAGCCGTCCGCCGAACGGCTGATCCCGTCGGTGCTGAAGGCCGTACGCGAAGCGGGGCTGCACACGTCCTGGACGGACCAGGACGCCGGGTACGAGGAGGCGGTCGGCGACTTCCTGCGGGCCGGCCCGTGTGGACCGGCGGCGTCCTCGCTGACCGAACTGGCCGCCGGGCTCGCGCCGTACGTCCGCGCCAACGTGCTCAGCGCGACCCTGCTGCACCTGACCATGCCCGGCGTACCCGATCTGTACCAGGGCACCGAGACCGAGTACAACGCCCTGGTCGACCCCGACAACCGCCGCCCGCCCCGGCTCCGCGCCGACCTGCTGACCGAACTCGACGGCGGCACGGAACCGCAGGATCTGTCCGCCGAGAAACTGCTGCTGACCGCCACCGCTTTGCGGCTGCGGCGGGCCCACCCCGAGTGGTTCGGCGTCGAGGGCACGTACACCCCGCTGCACGCCGACGGCACGGGGGCCGGCCACTGCCTGGCCTTCGCCCGCGCCGGGCGGGTGGTCACGGTGGCCACCCGGCTCTCCCTCCGGCTGGCCGAGGACGGCGGCTGGCGCGACACGGAACTGACGCTGCCGGGCAGGTCTACGGGCACGGCCACGAGCGCCGGTACGGCTACGGCGACGAGTACGGGCTGGCGCGAACTGCTCACCGGGCGGGAGGTGCACCGGCCCGTGGTGTGCCTGCGGGAGCTGCTGGGGCGGTACCCGGTGGCGCTGCTCGTCGCGGAGGACTGAGGGAGGGCCCGCGCGGACGGACGAGGCCCGGGCGGCGGCTGCTCCGCGCGGAACCGCGGGTGCGGCAACAGGCGTCTGTGGCGGCAGACGTCCGTCTCCCGGCCGAGTCCAAGGAGTGCACCTCATGCGCGTCCACCTCAGCGCGGACATGGAAGGCGTCACCGGGCTGGTCGACGCGGAAGACGTCCAGCCCGGCGGGCGGGACTACGAGCGCGGACGGCTGATGATGGCGGAGGACGTCAACGCCGCCGTCCGCGGTGCCGTCGCGGCCGGCGCGACGGAGGTGGTCGTCAACGACGCGCACGGGCCGATGCGCAACCTGCTCCCCGAAGCCCTGCACCCGGCGGCCCGCCTCATCCGGGGCGAAGCGAAGCAGATGGGGATGCTCGAAGGACTCACTCCGGGGCACGACGCCATGATCTTGATCGGCTATCACGCGCGGGCGGGCGCGCCCGGCGTACTGAGCCACAGCTTCATGGGCCACGAGATCGAGGACATCTGGCTGGACGGCCGCCCCGTGGGCGAGATCGGCCTTGCGCAGGCCACCGCGGCCGCACTCGGGGTGCCCGTCGTGGCGCTCACCGGCGACGACGGGGCCTGCGCGGAGATGCGGGAGTGGGACGAACGGGTCGCCACCGTCGCCGTGAAGCACGCGCACGATCGTTTCGCCGCCGCGCTGCTGCCGCCCGCGGAAGCCCGCCGGGCCATCGAGGAAGCGGTCGCCGAGGCCCTCTCGGCGCCCCTCCCGGAGCCCGTCCCGCCGCCGGACCCGAGCACGCTCACCGTCCGCTGGCAGTCCGCCTCGGTGGCGGTCACGTTGCTCGGCATACCGGGGGTGACCTCGGTGGACAGCCGGACCGTCCGGGCTCGCGGGCCGCTCACCGACCTGTACCGGCTCTTCGGCGTGTGGATGCGGGTCGCGGCCTCGCTGACCGACCAGGCGCCGTACTGTTGAGCCCTGCCGCCTGCTGAGCCCTGCCGTCGGGCCGTACCGCTGCGCCGCACCGCCGATCAGCGCGCCCTGGGGCCCTCATCGGCCGCGCCGCCACCCGGCATCAAAACCTCCCCAAGGAGCGTGACGAACCGCGCGGCCGCCCCGGTGGGCGGCACCCGGGAGAAGGCGGTGATCTCGCGGCGCCACGGCGGGTCGGTGGGAACGGCGGTGCAGTCCAGGCCGGTCAGCTCGTGGGCGGCGGTGATCAGGACGCCCACGCCGGCCGCGGCCATCCGGACCGCCGTGGACGTGTGCTGCGTACGGACGGCCGTACGGGGCGTGAAGCCGGCCCGTTCGCACTCCACGTCCAGCCACCGCCGGCCCGCGAAGACCGGTTCCAGCGCGCAGCGCACCCACGGCCGGTCGGCCACTTCCCCGATCCGGACGGCGGCGCGCCCGGCGAGCGGGTCGCCGGGAGGCAGGACCATCACCATCTCTTCCGTGCCCACGACGGTGACCGGGCCCGGCCACTGCTCGGGCCGCGGCCCCACCGCCAGATCGGCGACGCCGCGCTCCATGTGCGCGAACAGGTCCTCGGTGGTGGCGTATTCGTGCAGGACGAGGCGCACACCGCCGTACTCGCGCCCCCAGCGCGCGCAGACCTCCGGGAGGACGCCGACGGCGTGCGCGTGCACCGTCGCGAGGTGCAGCTCGCCGTTCTCGGCCCCGGCCGTCGCCAGCGCGGCGCGGCGGGCCTGCTCGGCGCTGCGTACGGCGAGTTCGGCGTGCGGGAAGTAGGCGCGGCCCATGGGCGTCAGGCGGACGCCGCGCGGCATCCGCTCCAGCAGCGGGCCGCCGACCTCCCGTTCCAGGGCCTTGATCTGGTGGGACAGCGCGGACTGGGTGACGTGCAGCAGCTCGGCCGCCCGGGTGAAGGACCCCTCCCCGACGACCGAGACCAGATATTCCATCTGCCGCAGACTCACGACCGACCGCCCCCTCGCATCCCGCCATGAACGTTCCTCATCGCCCCCATGGAAACATTGCCTTGGACTCATGACGGGAGGCGGGCGGAGGCTGACCGCATGAGAAACACGCAGCACGGCAGCGGCAACGGCAGCGACGGCGAGACCGATGTGATCGTCATCGGTGGCGGCACCGGCGGCTACAGCACAGCCCTGCGGGCCGCCGCCCTCGGGCTACGGGTGGTCCTCGCCGAGCGGGGCCTCGTCGGCGGCACCTGTCTGCACCGCGGCTGCATCCCCAGCAAGGCAATGCTGCACGCGGCGGAACTGGTGGACGGCATCGCGGAGGCGCGCGAGCGCTGGGGCGTGAAGGCGACGCTCGACGCCGTGGACTGGGACGCGCTGACCGCCACCCGCGACGGCATCGTGACACGCAACCACCAGGGCGTCGAAGGGCACTTGAAGCGCGCCGGGGTGCGTGTGGTGCGCGGCAGCGCGCGCCTGACCGGCACGCGCTCCGTCTTCGTCGAGGCTCCGGACGGCGGGGAGTTCACCGCCCGGCGCGGCGTCGTCCTGGCCACCGGCTCCCGCCCGCGCCTGCTGCCCGGCCTCGTACCCGACGGCCGTACGGTCGTCACCAGCGACGACGCCCTGTTCGCGCCAGGACTGCCGGACTCCGTCCTGGTGCTGGGCGGCGGCGCGATCGGCGTCGAGTACGCGTCCTTCCACCGGTCCATGGGCGCCCGGGTGACCCTCGTGGAGGCCGCCGGCCGGCTGCTGCCCCTGGAGGACGAGGAGGTGAGCCGCCACTTGGCGCGCGGTCTGAAGAAGCGCGGCATCACGGTCCGTACGGACGCGACGCTGACCGGGGCCGACGTCACGGAGTCCGGTGTACGGGCCACCGTCCGTACCGCCAAGGGCGAGGAGACCGTCGAGGCCGAACGCCTGCTCGTCGCGGTCGGCCGGGTGCCGGTGACCGACGGCCTGGACCTGGCGGCCGCCGGACTGGCCACCGACGGGCGCGGCTTCGTGCCGCCGGCCGACTGGTCCCGGCTGGAGACCGCCGTCCCCGGCATCCACGTCGTGGGCGATCTGCTGCCGCCCCCGTCCCCCGGCCTGGCGCACGCCTCCTTCGCCGAGGGCCTGCTGGTCGCCGAGACGCTGGCCGGCGTCCCGACCCGCCCGGTGGATCACGCGACCGTGCCGCGCGTGACGTACTCCTCCCCCCAGACCGCCTCCGTCGGCCTGACCGAGGCCGAGGCACGGGCGCGGGGACTGGCCGTCCGGGTCAACACCCTGCCGCTGACGGCGGTGGCGAAGGGCATGGTGCACGGGCAGGGCGGGGTGGTGAAGGTCGTCGCGACGGCGGAGGGCACAGGCACCGGGGCCGTGCTCGGCGTCCACCTGGTCGGTCCGCACGTCTCGGAAATGATCGCCGAGAGCCAGCTAGTGGTGGCCTGGGACGCCGACCCGTCCGACGTCGCCCAGCACATCCACGCCCACCCCACCCTGTCCGAAGCGGTCGGCGAAACGTTCCTGACGCTGGCGGGGCGGGGATTGCACCAGCACTGAGCAGCACCCGTGCCTCCTTCGGCAGCCCGCCCGTACCCGGTGGCCTGGCCTACCCGGTGCTACGCGTCGTACAGCGCGGCCTGTGCGTAGGCGAGGTGCACATCCAGCAGTCCGGTGTCCGCGCGGTATCGGCCGGTGTTGTGGTCGAGGGCCACCTTCCTCCGTCCGCCGTCGGCCCGCATGCGCCAGCGCGCGCGATGGGGTGTGCTCCACAGGGAACCGCTCGGGTGCAGGTCGCCGTTGAGAAGATGGAGCAGCGCCAGGACGGCCCAGACCGGCGAGAACGCCCAATAGGCGACCCAGCCGAGGACATCGCCCTTACAGGCGATCGCGCTGCTCTGCCTGACCGCGTCCTCGATGCGCCATGACTGGCGTATTCCCCACGGGGAACGCCCGCGCACTATCCGGCCGATGAAGTGGCCGGAGCTGTCGTGCACCGCGTACACGGTCCGCACGCCTAGGGCCGGGGCAGCGCGGTGAAGCGCTGCGCGAAGGTCTCGTCCTCGCGTTCCCGGACGGCTGTCCGCCGGCTCCTGGTGAGGCGTGACACGTGATGACGGCCGGCCAGTGTCTCAGAACGCGATCACTCGCCCCCGGCGAGCCACGCCCCCCGAAAAGGAGTTGCGCCACCCCGCCCGTCCGTCCACCATCGGCGCGTACGACTCGCACCTCTGTGTACGGCTCGTACGCCCGCGTACGGCCCGTCCCGTACGCCCCGCGCACGGAAACCCCGTGCGCGCCCCGGACCTCAGGCAGGAGCAACGGAATGCGCCGAAACCTCGGAACTACTCAGCGCCCTTACCGGACGACAGTTCTTGAGGTCTCGACCACCCATGCACACCCTGAACATCGGCATTCTGGCCCACGTCGACGCGGGTAAGACCAGCCTGACCGAGCGGCTCCTGTACGCGACCGGCGCCATCGAGCGGCTCGGCAGTGTGGACGCCGGGGACACCCGGACCGACAGCGGCGCCATCGAGCGTGCGCGCGGCATCACGATCCGGTCCGCGGTCGCCTCCTTCACATCGGGCGACGTCCAGGTCAACCTGATCGACACCCCCGGGCACTCCGACTTCATCGCCGAGGTCGAGCGTGCCCTGGGCGTTCTGGACGGTGCCGTGCTGCTCCTGTCCGCCGTCGAAGGCGTACAGGCGCGGACGCGTGTCCTGATGAAGACGCTGCGGCGGCTGCGGCTGCCCACCCTGCTGTTCGTCAACAAGATCGACCGGGCGGGCGCGCGGACCGACGCGCTCGTGGCGGACATCCGCCGTACCCTGGCGCCGCACGTCGTCCCGATGGCCGCCGTGCGCGACGCGGGCACCCCGGACGCGCGGACGACGCCGCTGCGTCCGGAAACGCCCGCCGTACGGGCCCGGCTGACCGAACTCCTCGCCGACGCCGACGAGGAGATCCTCGCCCGCGCCGTGGACGGTCCGCCGCCCACCCCGGACGAACTGCTGGCCGCGCTGGCCGCCCGTACCGCGGACGGCTCGGTGCATCCGCTGTACTTCGGGTCGGCGATCGGCGGGCAGGGGGTCGGCGCGCTCATCGACGGCATGACCCGGCTGATCCCGCCGACGCCCGGCAGCGCCGGCGCCCCGCCGCGTGGCACGGTCTTCGCCGTCCAGCGCGAGCCGGGCGGCGGGAAGAGTGCCTACCTGCGGCTCTACGACGGCGAGGTGCGGCCGCGCCGGCCGGTCGTGCTGCACCGCCGGGAACCGGACGGCACGGCCGCCCGCGTCGAGGGACGGATCACCGCGCTGGAGATCGTGGGCCGCCCGCCGGGTGACCAGGCGCCGCTGACGGCCGGCAACATCGCGGTGCTGCGCGGCCTGCCCGGCGTACGGGTCGGCGACCGGCTGGGGGACGAAGCGCCCGGCACGCACCGGGAGGACGGCGAGGCGCTGTTCTCCCGCCCGACCCTGGAGACCGTGGTGCGCGCCCGGCGCCCGGCGGATGCCGCCCGGCTGCGCGCCGCGCTGCTGGAGCTGGCGGAGCAGGACCCGCTCATCCACGCCCGGCCGGCCGACTCCGGTGCCACCTCGGTCCTCCTCTACGGGGAGGTGCAGAAGGAGATCATCGCGGCCACGCTCCTCCAGGAGCACGGCATCGCGGCGGACTTCACCCCCAGCCGGGTGATGTGTGTGGAACGGCTCCTGGGCACCGGCGAGGCGTACGAGGAGATCACCGGACGCGACCACGTCGGCTGGTGGGCGACGGTCGGCCTGCGCGTCGAGCCCGGCCCCCGCGGCTCCGGCCCGCACTTCACCTACGAGACCGAACTGGGCGCGCTGCCGCACGGTTTCCACCAGGCGGTGGAGGACACGGTGTACGCGTCGCTGCGCGAGGGGCCGCAGGGCTGGGCGGTCACGGATTGCCGGGTCGTACTGACCCGTTCCGGTTTCGTGGGACCGGTCAGTACGGCCGGGGACTTCCGCGGGGTCACGCCGGTCGTCCTGGCGCGTGCGCTGCGCCGGGCCGGTACGCGGGTGTACGAACCGTGCCACTCCTTCGAGGCGGAGGTGCCGCTCGACACCATCGCCCCGGTCACCGCGCATCTCGCGGCCCTGGGCGCGGAGTTCGACGACACCTCGGACACCGGCGGCCGCTGGCTCCTCACCGGCACCCTCCCGGCCCGCCGGCTCCCCGACGCCGAGCGGCGGCTGCCGGGGCTCACCCACGGCGAGGGCACCTGGTGGTCCCAGCCGGCGGGCCCGGCGGGCGACCGGCCGGTGCCGCAGGGGGCGCCGTACGCCTCGGCGCCGTCGTGATCCAAGCCCCGGCGGCCCGGGCGGCTACGGCTGCTGCTCCCCCTCGGTGAGGACGTAGTCGACGCGGCCGAACGCCACGTGGTCGCCGGGGCGGACCAGCACCTCTCCCACCACCCGGCGACCGTTGACGCAGGTGCCGTTGGTGGAGCCGAGGTCGCGCAGGAACCAGCCGCCGTCCGCGCTGCGCAGTTCGGCGTGGGCGCGCGAGACGGTGTCGTGGTTCAGCCGCAGGCCCGAGCCGGGGGCGCGCCCTATGCGGAGGGGGAACGGTCCCGGCGCGGGCAGCAGCAGTTTCGGCAGCCGCTCGCGGCGCCACGCCCTGCGGACCATGATGTTGAACGACGACACCTTGCCCACCGCGCGCAGCACGGCGCCCTCGACCCGGCCCCGGGAGGCCAGGTCGGCGGTGGCCGCGGCGAGTTCGGCGTGCTGACGGGCGGTGAGCACCAGTTCCAGCCGCCGCAGGAACGTGTCCTGGGACAGCCTGCCTTGCGCCGCGCCTTCGCGCAGCAGTTCCAAGGCGCGTTCCCGGTCGGCTTCCGACGGGCGCGCCGGTCGGGCCGGGAACTCCAGCGATGTCATGCCGGAGATTGTCCGGTGCCCGCGCGCCGGTGTCCAGCCGGGCGGGCCGGTGCGGAGCCCGGCGGGTGGCCGTACGGACCTGCCGGAAAACCGTGGCGCGACGCCGGCGGTCCGGGCTACGCTCTGCGCCGGCCCTGGACGAGGAGAGACGAGGGAAGGAGGCGAGCGCCGTGCCGACGTACCCGTTCCCGCGCTCCCGCTCCGCCCACCGGCCGTTCCGGGCCGGAACCGGGCTGGTCTCGATCTGATCCCGGGCTGATCCCAGCTTGTCGGGAGCGCATCGACCGCCTTCCGAGAGGATCTCATGACCGAGTTGGTCATCCGCGCGCTCACCGAGAGCGACGCCTACCTGTTCGACACGCTGGACGACCCCACCGCCGGTCTCGTCGGCCATCTGCCCTTCGGCCACCGCTGCGTGACGGCCGCCCAGGGCGGCCAGTACCGCCCCGAGTGGACGTGGGTCGCCCTGCGCGACGGTGTCGTGGTGGCCCGTGCCGCCTGGTGGGCCGGGCCGGAGGACGCCCGGCCGGTCGCCCTGGACTGGCTGGACTTCGCGCCGGGCGAGTCGGACGCCGCCGTCCGGCTGCTGCGCACCGCTCCCCTGCACGCCGAGTACGTCCTGCAACTGCCGCCCGGCTGGCGGGACCGGCCGGCGGTACGGGGCGCCGCCCGCGCCCGTACGGACGTGGCGGCCGCGGCCGGTCTCGTACCGCTGGTCGAACGTTTCCGCTACACCTGGACACCCGAGTGCGGGCTCCCGGAGCAGCCGGGGCGGCTGGTGTTCCGGCCCGAGCCCGACGACGGGGTGTTCCTGGACATTCTGCGGCGCGTCGAGACCGGTTCGCTGGACGCCCACGCCCGGCAGGCGATCGCCGAGGGCGGCGTCGAGCAGGCCGCCCAGGAGGAGCTGGCCTTCTTCCGCTGGTGCCCGTCGCCGCGTGACTGGTGGCGGGTCGCCTGGACGGCCGAACCCGCGCGGGGCGGTGAGCCAGTGGGGCTGCATGTGCCCGCCCGCAACCTCCGGTCGCCGGTCATCGGGTTCATCGGCGTCGTACCGGAGCACCGCGGCCGGGGGTACGGCTACGACCTGCTGGCCGACTGCACCCGCCACCTCGCGGAGCACGGCGCGGAACGGATCGTCGGCGAAACGGACCAGCCGAACGTCCAGATGGCGGCGGCTTTCGCCAAGGCGGGGTACCCGATGACGCAGGAACGTGCATTCTTCGTCTGAGAGCGGGCGGAGAGCTGTGCGTCCGTCGAGCGGGCGGAGGGTTTTCCGCCCGTAGGCCGGGCGAGGGAGGACAGCCGTGCTGTTCGAGGTGTGGGCACCGAACGCAGGACGGGTCGCGCTGCATTTCGTGACGCCCCGCGACGGGGACGCCGACGGGACGGGGGGCGAGGATCCCGCCCTCACGACGGGGCACGCCGCGGCGACGGGGTACGTCCGTACGGGGCAGGTCTCCGCCGAGCACGTCCCCATGGAGCGCGATCCCGGCCGTACGGGGTGGTGGCGGGCCGACGTACCGGCCCGCCACGGTGACCGTTACGGCTTCCGCCTCGACGACGGGCCACTTTTGCCCGACCCGCGCGCGGCCCGGCTGCCCGACGGGCCGGACGGGCCGGGCGCGGTGGTCGAGCACGGCCGGTTCGCCTGGCGGCACGCGTGGCCCGGCCGTCCCTTGCCGGGCGCGGTCCTGTACGAGCTGCACACGGGGACGTTCACCGGCGCCGGTACCTTCGACGCCGCCGTCGAACGCCTGCCGCACCTCGCCCGCCTGGGCGTCACCCACCTCGCCCTGATGCCCGTGTGCCCGTTCCCCGGGACGCACGGCTGGGGGTACGAGGGGGTCGCCCCCTGGGCCGTGCACGAGCCGTACGGAGGCCCGGACGGGCTCAAGCGGCTGGTCGACGCGGCCCACGGGCACGGCCTGGGCGTCGTCCTGGACGTCGTGCACAACCATCTGGGCCCGTCCGGCAACCATCTGCCCGCCTTCGGGCCGTACTTCACGGAGACCCATCACACGCCGTGGGGCGCGGCGGTCAACCTCGACGCGCCCGGGTCGGACGAGGTCCGCGCGTACTTCATCGGGAGCGCGCTCTCCTGGCTGCGGGACTACCGGATCGACGGTCTGCGCCTCGACGCCGTACACGCTCTGATCGACACCCGGGCCCGTCACTTCCTGGCCGACCTGTCCGCCGCCGTCGACGCCCTTTCCACACACCTGCGGCGGCCGTTGTTCCTCATCGCCGAGTCGGACCTCAACGACCCGCGCACCCTCGCCCCGCGCGCGGGCGGCGGCCACGGCCTGCACGCCCAGTGGAACGACGACTTCCACCACAGCCTGCACACCGCGCTGACCGGCGAGTCCCAGGGCTACTACGCCGACTTCGCCCGCGCGCCGCTCGCCGCCCTCGCCAAGACGCTGACCGGCGGCTTCTTCCACGACGGTACGTATTCCAGCTTCCGCGGCCGCCGGCACGGCAGTCCCCTGGACCGGCGTGCCACCGCCGCGCACCGTCTGCTGGCCTACGCCCAGACGCACGACCAGATCGGCAACCGGGCGCTCGGGGACCGGCAGGCCGCCGGCCTCTCCCCCGGGCTCGTCGCCTGCGGGGCCGCGCTGGTGCTGTGCTCCCCGTTCACGCCGATGCTGTTCATGGGCGAGGAGTGGGCGGCCCGTACGCCGTGGCAGTTCTTCACCGACCACACGGACCCGGAGCTGGCCGAGGCGGTACGGACCGGGCGCCGCCGCGAGTTCGCGGCGCACGGCTGGCGGGAGGCGGACATCCCCGATCCGCAGGACCCGGCCACACGGGACCGCTCCTGCCTGGACTGGTCGGAGCCGGAGCGCACGCCGCACGCCGCACTGCTGGCCTGGTACCGCACCCTGCTGGCGGTGCGCGCCGCCCAGCCGTCGCTCACCGACCCGGACATGACACACACCGAGGTCACGTACGACGAGGAGGCCCGCTGGCTGGCCCTGCGGCGCGGGCCGGTGCGGGTGGTGGTGCACCTGGGCGCGGACGGCACGGCGGAGGTGCCGGGCGGGAGTGGGCGGGAGCGGGTGCTCGCGGCGTGGCCGGACGCCCCGGACACCGTCACGGCCGGCCCGGACGGCGTCCTGAGACTTCCGCCCGAGTCGGCCGTGGTGCTGTCGGACGAGGAGTGACCTGCTCCCGGCCGGACCGGGGTCAGCTCTTGAACTCCTTGACGAACGTGTCGCAGAACGCCTTGAGGTCGTCCGGCTTGCGGCTGGTGATGAGCTTGTTGGGGCCGCCGGTGCAGACCTTGACCTGCTCGTCCACCCAGGTGCCGCCGGCGTTCCGGATGTCCGTGCGCAGGCTCGGCCAGGACGTCAGCGTACGGTCGCGCACCACGTCCGCCTCGATCAGCGTCCACGGCGCGTGGCAGATCGCCGCGACCGGCTTGCCCGCGTCGAAGAAGCCGCGGGCGAACGCCACGGCCTTCTCGTTCATCCGCAGCGCGTCCGGGTTGGCGACACCGCCGGGCAGCACCAGCCCGTCGAAGTCGCCGACCTGGGCCTGGTCCACGGTCTGGTCCACGGGGAAGGTGTCCGCCTTGTCCAGGTGGTGGAACGCCTGGACAAGGCCGGACTCGGTGGAGACGAGCTTCGGGGTGCCGCCGGCGTCGATCACCGCCTGCCACGGTTCGGTCAGCTCGACCTGCTCGATGCCTTCGGGTGCTACGAGAAACGCCACCTGCATGGCCGCTCATCCTTTGCGTTCGTCCTGCGTTGCGAAGGGGTGTTCCCTTTGCGGTCTTCTTTTCGCATCCCCGGTCGTAACCGGGCAAAAACGTGCCAAATGGGAGGTGATTCCTCCTCGGGAAGCGGGTACCGGGATGCGTCACCCCGTAAACGGGATGGCCGGATCCGCTGGCCCGACTGTCCACCGGCGGCCCACCTCGTGGACACTGCGTACATGCCCCTCCGTATCGCCGACCTCCTCGCCCGCCCCGAGCTGAACCTGTCGGTGACCTACGACGTCCCGGCCGCGCTGCTGGACCGCAGCGTCGAGGCCGCGACCGTCTCCGACCTGCTGCACCCGGGCAAGTGGTTGCAGGGCGGCGAGCTGCTGATGACGATCGGCCTGGTGCTGCCGATGGAACCGGCGGCCTGCCAGGCGTACGTCCGCGACGTCACCGAGGGCGAAGCCGCCTGCCTCGCGCTCGGCCTCGGCACCGGGCTCCCGTACCAGGAAGCCCCCGCGCCGCTGGTCGACGCGGCGCGCGAGGCGGGCCTGCCGCTGCTCACGGTCCCCGACGAAGTGCCGTTCATCGCGGTCACCAAAGCCGTGTTCGACGCGCGCGCCGACGAGCAGCAAGCGGTGCTGCACCGGGCGTTCGCGACGCAGCGGCGGCTGACCGCGGCGGCCACGGACAGCGGGCTGCGGCCGATGCTGGAGGAGTGGACCGCCGCCACGGGCGTCGGAGCGGCGGTGCTCGATCCGCTCGGACGGCTGCTCGCCACGGGCGGCGGTCAGCGGCCCCCGTCCCCGGCAGCCGCCCGTGACCTGGTCGAACGGGTCGCCGCACGCGGTCTGCGCGGCAGCGCGTCCAGCACGGCCGGCGGGCGCCATCTGGAGGTGCAGCCGCTCGGCGCCCGGCGGCTGCGCGGTCTGCTGCTGCTCACCGGCAGCCCGGACGCGGCGGCCCGCGCCGTGGTCCCCGGCCTGGTCTCACTGCTCTCGCTGGAGTTGGAGCGCCGCCACCTGATGGACGAACCGGAGCGGCGCCGCAGGTCGGCGCTCCTCGCGGAGCTGCTGTCCGACGAGGAGGGACCGGCGGGCCGGGCGCACGACATCCTGGCCGCCGCCGGGCTCCACGACGACCGGGTGCGCGGCCTCGTCGTCGAGCCGCCGGCCGCCGGTCCGGCGGACAGCGGGCCGCACGACATCGCCGCCGACCTGGCGCTGGCCGTGCCCGGCGGCCTGGTCCGGGTGGCGGAGAGCG
This sequence comes from Streptomyces chrestomyceticus JCM 4735, assembly GCF_003865135.1. Classification (NCBI taxonomy): domain Bacteria; kingdom Bacillati; phylum Actinomycetota; class Actinomycetes; order Kitasatosporales; family Streptomycetaceae; genus Streptomyces; species Streptomyces chrestomyceticus. The sequence goes on from NZ_BHZC01000001.1 coordinate 2,113,285, forward strand.
GGCTCGTGGAGGCCGTGGTGGGCGGGGGCCTGGACGTCCGCGACGTACTCGGCCGGTTCGCGCCGCGCTGCCCCGCGGGCATCGGCCCGCTCGCCCCGCCGGACGCGGTACGGGTCTCGCTGCGGCAGGCGGCGGGGCTGCTCGGCGTCAGCCGGGCGAGCGGGGTGCCCGAGGAGGCCCGGCAGAGCGCGGCGAGCAGGCTGCTCCTGGACCTCGGCGACCGCCGTACGCTGCACGGTTACGCCGACGCCGTACTCGGCCCGCTCGACCTGGCCGACCACGGCGAGGAACTGCTGACGACGCTCGCGGCCTGGCTGGAGGCCGGCGGCGCGTGGGACGCGACCAGCCGCCGCCTCGGCGTGCACCGGCACACCGTACGCAACCGGCTCGACAAGGCGATGGACCTGACCGGACGCCGCCTCGACGACCCCGACGACCGTTTCGACCTGTGGCTGGCCACCCGCATCCGGAGCGGCGGTGACCTCCCGCAGGGCGGTGCGGGGCGGTCCTGACGGCGGGAGCGCGGCGGTTCCGGCGACCGGGCGGGCGGTCCTGACGGCCGTGGCGGGACGGGCTCGGCGACCGGGCCGGGCGGTCACAACGGCCGCCTCCGGACCCGGATGTGTCCAACAGCCCACCCCCCGGCATGTCCACGCCCCGGCTTCCTGTCCTACCGTCAGGTCATGCAGATCCCATGCTCCGAAGCAGACCGCACCGCCGAGGCCGACCGGGAAGGGGCCGCGCCCGGCAGGCTGATGGCCATCAGCGACCTGCACATCCGCTACGAGGAGAACCGCGCGATCGTCGACCGGCTGCGGCCCGCCTCGGACGCCGACTGGCTGCTGGTGGCCGGGGACATCGGCGAGTACGTCGCGGACATCCGCTGGGCGCTGACCGTGCTCAGCAGCCGTTTCGCCAAAGTGATCTGGGTGCCCGGCAACCACGAGCTGTGGACCCCGTCCAACGACCCCGTGCAACTGCGCGGGGTCCGGCGCTACGAGCACCTGGTGGAGATCTGCCGGGAGCTGGGCGTGCTGACGCCCGAGGACCCCTACCCCGTCTGGGAGGGCGAGGGCGGCCCGGCGGTGATCGCCCCGCTCTTCGCGCTGTACGACTACACCTTCCGGCCGCCCGGCACCCACACCAAGGAGGCGGCGCTGGCGGTCGCCGAGGAGGCCGGGGTGGTCTGCACGGACGAGTTCTTCCTGCACCCGGACCCGTACCCGACCCGGGAGGCGTGGTGCCGGGCCCGGGTGGCGGCCACCGAGGCGCGGCTCGCCGAGATCCCCGAGGACCTGCCCACGGTGCTGGTCAACCACTGGCCGATCGTCCGCGAGCCCACCGCGCCGCTGTGGCACCCGGAGTTCGCCCTGTGGTGCGGCACCGAGGCCACCGCCGACTGGCCGCGCCGGTTCCGCGCCGCCAGCGTCGTCTACGGCCATCTGCACATTCCGCGCACCATCGAGGTGGACGGCATCCCGCATGTGGAGGTGTCCCTGGGCTACCCGCGCGAATGGCGCCGCCGCAAGGCGGCTCCGGGGCAGCAGGTGCAGATCCTGCCTGCCGTGGCGCGGGCGCCGCAGTTCTGACGGAGCGAAGCAGCCGGGAGCGGGTACGCACCGTACGGCCGCCGGGCCGGCACCGCGCCGGGCCCGGCGGCCCCGTGGTCAGCTCCCGTCCGGCGGCCCTGTGATCAGCCCTCGTCCGGCGCCAGCCGCACCGAGATGGAGTTGATGCAGTACCGCTGGTCCGTCGGGGTCGGGTAGCCCTCCCCCTCGAAGACATGGCCGAGGTGGGAGCCGCAGCGGGCGCAGCGGACCTCCGTGCGGACCATGCCGTGCGAGCGGTCCTGGAGGAGCTCGACGGCGTCGCTGTCCTTCGGGTCGTAGAAGGACGGCCAGCCGCAGTGGCTCTCGAACTTGGTCTCCGAGCGGAACAGTTCGGCACCGCAGGCGCGGCAGGAGTAGACGCCCGCCGTCTTGGTGTCGGTGTACTCACCGACGAACGCGGGCTCCGTGCCGCCCTGGCGCAGGACCTGGTACTCCTGCGGGGTCAGCTCGGCGCGCCACTGCTCGTCCGGCTTGTCGATCTCGTACGGCATGAGTCCCTCTGCTTCCTATCGGTTCCGCAGGCGCGCGAGGATCTGCGGGCCGAGTTCGGTCACGTCGCCCGCGCCCATGGTGAGAACAAGGTCGCCGGGCTCGGCCATTCCTGCCACCACCTCGGGAATCGCGGACATGTCGGACTCGGCGGTCACCCGGGCGCCCTTGGCCCGGGCCGCGTCGATGATCAGGGCGCTGGTGACGCCCGGGACCGGGTCCTCACGGGCCGGGTAGATGTCCAGCACGACGGAGGCGTCGGCGAGGGTGAGCGCCTCGCCCATCTCCTTGCCCAGCTCCTGGGTGCGGGAGAAGAGGTGCGGCTGGAAGACGACCAGGACGCGGGAGCCGGTGGCGGCGCCGCGGATGGCCTCCAGGTCGGCGGTCATCTCGGTGGGGTGGTGCGCGTAGGAGTCGATGACCTGCACGCCGGCCGCCTCGCCCTGGAGCTGGAGGCGGCGCTTGACGCCGGTGTACGTGCCGAGCGCGGAGGCCAGGTTGTGCGGCGGGAGGCCGAGCGCGGTGCCGGCGGCGAGGGCCGCGACGGCGTTCAGGGCGTAGTGCCGGCCGGGTACGGAGACGGTGAAGGTGAGGACCTTGCCGTTGGCGAGGACGACGGTGACCTCGCTGGTCAGCCCCCGCTGGTTGATCTTGTGGACCCGTACGTCGGCGTCCTCGGCCTCGCCGTAGGTGACGATCTCGATGTCCAGGCGGCCGGAGAGGCGGGCGGTCAGCTCGCGGGCGCCGGGGTGGTCGGCGGAGACGACCAGGGTGCCGCCGGGGCGGATACGGCCGGCGAAGGTCTCGAAGGACTCGTAGATCTCGTCCATCGAGGCGTAGTTGGCGTGGTGGTCCAGCTCCACGTTGAGGACGATGGCGACCTCGGGCGCGTACTTGTGGAAGCTGCGGTCGCTCTCGTCCGCCTCGGCCACGAAGATCTCGCCGCTGCCGTGCTCGGCGTTGGAGCCGGGGGCGTCCAGGTCGCCGCCGATCGCGTACGACGGGGACAGGCCCAGCGAGCCGAGGGAGACGGCCAGCATGGAGGTGGTGGTCGTCTTGCCGTGGGTGCCGGCCACGGCGATCGGGCGCAGGCCGTCCATCAGGGCGGCGAGCGCGTCGGAGCGGTGCACGACGGGGATGCCGCGCTCGCGGGCGGCGGCCAGCTCCGGGTTGTCGTCGCGGATCGCGGAGGAGACGACGACGCTGGTGGCGTCCTCGGCCAGGTGGGCGGCGGCGTGCCCGAGGTGGACCGTGGCGCCGGCGTCGCGCAGGGCGCGGACGGTCGCCGACTCCTTGGCGTCGCTGCCCGCGACCCGGGCGCCGCGCTGCGCGAGGATCTTCGCAATGCCGGACATCCCGGCGCCGCCGATGCCGATGAAGTGCGGTCGGTCCATCGCGTCGGGGATGCCCGGGGACGGTGCCATGCGTCAGTCTCCTGCTCGTCGATCTCTTCGGTCCGTACGCGCACGATTCTCGCACCCGGCACCGACAGCCCGTGCCGGGCGGGCCGGGGTACCGGTTCAGCGGCGGATCAGCCCGCGCGCGGTGGCCGCGGCGACCGCCGACGTACGGGAGTCGACGCCCAGCTTGGCGTAGATGTGCACCAGGTGGGACTTGACGGTGGCCTGGCTGAGGAAGAGCCGCTTGCTGATCCGGGCGTTGGACAGGCCGTCGGCGACCAGTTGCAGCACCTCGGTCTCGCGCCGGGAGAGGGCCGTGGCGGGCGCCCGCATCCGGTCCATCAGGCGCAGGGCGACGGTCGGCGCGAGGGCGGACTTGCCGGCCGCCGCGGTACGGACGGCCGCGGCCAGCTCCTCGGGCGGCGCGTCCTTGAGGAGGTAGCCGGTGGCCCCGGCCTCGATGGCGGCGAGGATGTCCGCGTCGGTGTCGAACGTGGTCAGGACGAGGACGCGCGGGGCGTCCTCGCGGGCGGTGATGGCGGCGGTGGCCTGCGAGCCGAGCATCCGCCCGCCGAACTGGAGGTCCATCAGGACGACGTCGACGTCCGGCCGGGCGGCCCGTTCGACGGCCTCCTCGGCCGTGGGGACGTCCGCGACGACCTCGAAGTCCGGCTCGGTCTCCAGGACGGCGCGCAGTCCGGCCCGTACGACCGGGTGGTCGTCGGCGAGGAGGAGGCCGATGGTGGTGGTATCGGGGCCGGGGCCGGTCTCGGGGCGGTGGGTCACGCGGTGGCCTGTTCGGGAGGGGGTTCGGGGGCGTCGGGGGCGGCCGGTTGTGCGTACGGCAGGGTGACGGCGACCGCCGTGCCCTCGCCGGGCGCCGACTCCACGGCCAGCGTGCCGCGCAGCGCGCGGGCGCGGGCGCGCATCGCGGCCAGCCCGAAGCCGGTGCCTTCGGCGGCGCCGGAGCCGGGGGACGGCACCGCGTCGGGCGCGAAGCCCGTCCCGTCGTCCACCACGTCGAGGGCGACCTCGGTGTCCATGTAGGAGAGGGTCAGCTCGGCCCGGCCGGCGTGCGCGTGCTGGACGGCGTTGGCCAGTGCGGACTGCGCGATGCGCAGCAGCGCGACCTCGTGCGGGGTGGGCAGCTCGACGGGCGCCCCGGAGACCTGGCAGTGCACGGCCAGGCCGGAGGAGCGCGCGGTGGTGGCGCACAGCCGTTCCAGGGCGGCGGGCAGGGTCCCGGCCTCCAGGTCGGGCGGGCTGAGCGCCCGGACGAAACGGCGGGCCTCGGCGAGGTTGTCGACGGCGGCCTGCCGGGCCTGCCGGACGTGGCCGAGCGCGGTGGCGCTGTCCGGCCGCCGCTCCATCGCCCGTTCCGCGGCCCGCAGCAGCAACTGGATGCTGGAGAGGCCCTGCGCGAGGGTGTCGTGGATCTCGCGGGCGAGCCGTTCCCGCTCGGCGAGCACCCCGGCGGCGTGCTCGGCGGCCGCGAGGTCGCTGCGGGCCGCGGTCAGCTCCTCGATGAGGCGGCGGCGCTGCTCGCTCTCCCGGTAGAGGGCCTGGTAGCCGAGGACGACGGCGACGGCGACCGCCGCGCCCAGCGCGGGGCCGACGACCGTACCGACGGTGAGCGTACGGGTGTGCCAGCCGAACCCGCCGATCGCGACGAGGGTGGTGACCAGGACGGCGGGCAGCGCCCAGCGCAGCGGGAGCAGGTGGAGCTGGACGAAGAAGAGCGGGAAGGCGAGCCAGACGCCGAGGGGCGTGAGGGCGAGCAGCACGGCCCACACCGCCATGACGGCGGCGAGCCAGAGCACCGCGACGGCCGTCGAGGTGCGGACCGGCGGCAGCGTGGGGCCGACCGCGTACACGGCGAGCAGCAGGACGGCGGCGCCGACGACGGCCGGGGCGTCCGGGCTGTGGTCGGCGACGGCCCGTACGGCGGCGAGCGCCAGCAGGGCGGCCACCATCAGGTGCAGGCAGCCGCGCAGCACCCGCAGGGCGGGGGTCAGGGAGTGGGGAGTCACAGCCCTTCCAGGCTAGGCGCCCGGACGCGTACCGGCATCAATCAAAAGGTGGAGGGCGGACCCGGCCTTTCGATGCGGGTGAAGCACTCCGGGGCGCGATGCCCGGCGCCCCCTCCCCGGGCGACGGTGGGGGCAGCCGCCGGGCACCGGGCCCGGCGCCCCTCGGAAGGATGGCCCAGCCCCCGTGTTCGTCGCCTGGAGAGACCTGAGATTCGCCAAGGGCCGGTTCGCCCTCATGGGCACCGTCATCGTGCTGATCACGGTGCTGGTGGGGCTGCTGTCCGGCCTGACGGCGGGCCTGGGCCGGGAGAACACCTCGGCCCTCACCTCGCTGCCCGCCGACCGCCTCGCCTTCGCCGCGCCCCTGGACGGCGGCGACGACGTCTCGTTCACCGACTCGCACGTCGACAGGCGGACCTGGGAGTCCTGGGCGAAGGTGCCGGGCGTCGGCTCGGCGGAGCCGCTGGGGATCGGTACGGCCAAGGCCACGGCGGGCGGCGGCACGGACCGGCGGACCGCCGCGCTGTCCGCCTTCGGGGTACGGCCCGGCTCGCACCTGGCGCCCGGGGCCGGACGGATCGCGGACGGCTCGGCGGTGCTGTCCGCGAAAGCCGCGGACGAGCTGGGCGTACGGGCCGGCGGCACGTTCACACTGAACGGGCGGACGCTGACGGCCGCCGCGGTGGCGGGCGAGGCCATGTACAGCCACACGCCGGTGGTCTGGACGTCGCTGGACGACTGGGCAGGGGTGGCCGGGGGTTCCGCTTCCCGGACCTCCGGCGGCGGGGCCGACTCGGCCACCGTGGTCGCCCTCACCACCTCCTCGGACGCCGCGCTGGCCGCCGCCGACCGGCAGCTCGGCACCCGTACCGTCACGACCGGCGAAGCGCTGAACGCCATCGGCTCGTACACCGCGGAGAACGGTTCCCTCCAGCTCATGCGCGGCTTCCTCTTCGCCATCTCGGCGCTGGTCATCGGCGCGTTCTTCACGGTCTGGACGATCCAGCGCAGCGGCGACGTCGCGGTGCTCAAGGCGCTCGGCGCGCCCACCCGCTACCTGCTGCGGGACGCGCTCGGCCAGGCGGTCGTCCTGCTGGTGATCGGTACGGGCGTGGGCACCGCGCTCGCGGCCGCGGCCGGCGCGGCCGTCGGCGGCACCGTGCCGTTCGTCCTGGACCCGGCCACGGTCCTGGTCCCGGCCCTGGTCATGATCGCGCTGGGGGCCGTCGGCGCCGCGCTGTCCATCCGCCGCATCACGGCCGTCGACCCGCTGACGGCGCTGGGGAGCGCGCGGTGAGACCGGCGGGTTTCCCCTTCCCGAACGGTATCCGTGAAAGCGTTTCCCCGCCCGGACCGCTCCACCCGGACTGTTCCACGCGCAATTTCCGGAGCGGCCCGGCGTACGGCCTTCGCCATTCGGGAACCGGTGCCGGGAATTCCGGCGCGGGCCCTGGTCCCCGTTCCGATTCCGGTCCAGGTCCCGATTTCGGCCCCGATCCCGTACCGCTCCGTACGGATACGGATTCCGATTCCGCGAACGCGAAAGACCGGACCGTACAGCGCTCCCCCGCCCCGCGCCCCACCCGATTCCCTACTCAGCGACGGACCTCATGAAGACGAACCCCGCCACCCCCCGGCCCCACACGAGCCCCGCAACCGGAACCGCCCCCTCCGCCGGTCTCGCCCTCACCGGTGTCACCCTCACCTACCCGGACGGCGCCGGCCGCCTCACCGCCCTCGACGACGTGACGCTGACCGTGCCGCCGGGGTCCGTGACCGCCGTGGTCGGGCCCTCCGGCTCCGGCAAGTCCAGCCTGCTGGCGGTGGCCGCCACGCTGATCACCCCGGAGGCCGGGCGGGTGGTGATCGACGGTACGGACACCACCGGGATGAGCCGGGCCGAGCTGACCACGCTGCGCCGTACCCGCGTCGGCATGGTCTTCCAGCAGCCCAACCTGCTGCCCTCCCTGACGGCCGCGGAGCAGTTGCAGGTGATGGCGCACCTGGACGGCCGGACGCCGCGCGCCGCCCGGCCGCGGGCCCTGGAGCTGCTCGACGCGGTCGGTCTGGCCGACCAGGCGGCGCGCCGCCCGCACCAGCTCTCGGGCGGCCAGCGGCAGCGGGTCAACATCGCCAGGGCGCTGATGAACGAGCCGGCCGTCCTGCTGGTCGACGAGCCGACCAGCGCGCTGGACCACGAGCGCGGCGCCGCCGTCCTCGACCTGCTCACCACGCTCACCCGCCGGCGCGCCACCGCGACCGTCCTGGTCACGCACGACCGCGCCCACCTGGACGCGGTGGACGCGGTCGCGGAGATGCTGGACGGGCGGCTCGGCCGACTGCCGGACGGGCGGCTCAGCCTCCGGCGGAATCCCCGGCGGAGCCGTCGGCCGGGCCCTTGACCGGGTTGTGCGCCACGTCCTGGGCCGGGTCGTCGGCCGCGTGCGAGAAGAGCTTCAGCACGGGCACGCCGACCTTGTGCCGGGCGCGGGAGGCCCAGTCGCGGTGGAAGAACTCCTCGACGAAGTGCGGGGCGGTCAGCACGATCACCTCGTCGGCACCGGTCTCGTCGACGACCGACCGCAGCAGGTCCAGCGGGTGGTCCTCGACGACCTGCCCGATCGCCTCGGCGCCCGCCTCCCGCAGGGCGTGCAGGGTGTAGGACAGGGCGCGCTCGGCGGGCGGCTCCGCCTGGTCGCCCTCCGGCTCGTCGCCTTCCCGTACGGCGTCCTCGAACTCGCCCAGGGCGACATCGTCGATGGCCCTGAGCAGGCGGTCCTGATTGCCGCGCGGCTGCATGAGGACGACGAAGGAGACCTGGTCGTCGCCGTGCAGCGTGGTGACGAACTCCACGTCGGCGGGCGTCAGGGGCTTCTCGATCATCAATACGCTCGTGAACACGGCGGGCGCCCTTCTTCTCATCTCTCGCGGCCCGTCCGGGGAGCGGACCGACAGAAACCATCCTGCCCCGTCGCCACACGGGACCTGTTGGCCTTTAGTGTGCCCAGCGGAAGCTAAGCGGAACGGATAATTCCGCCTTTTGTTCAGGACCGGCGGTAGCGGGTGAACAGGAAGCCGGCCTCCTCCAGTACGGACGCGAGTTCGAATGTCTCCGGAACGGTCGTCACCGGCGCGTTCATGATGCGCGACGCGTCGCCGGCGACCACCAGCGGTGCCAGCGAGAGGCACAACTCGTCGAGTGCCCCGCTTCCGGCGAACTGACCCAGGAGCCGGGGCCCGCCCTCCGTCAGCAGCCTGGTCAGACCCCGCCCGGCCAGCGCGCCGACCACCCGCGACGGGTCGACGGCGGCCCCCTCACCGGCGAAGACGACCTCGGCACCGGCCTTGCGCGCGGTCCGCACCCGGTCCTCGTCGGCCCCCGCGCCGGTCACCACGACCGTCGGCACCAGCGGCTCGGTGAACAGCGGCTGCGCGAAGTCCAGGTCCAGGCTGGCGGTGACCACCGCGATGACGGGGGCGGGCGGCTGCCCGGCGGCGGCCCGGCGCGCCGCGAACGCCTCGCGGGCGCGGGCCGGGCGGTAGCCCTCCTTGCGTACGGTCTCGGCGCCGACGACCACCGCGTCCGCGAGGCCGCGCAGCACACCGAAGATCCGCATGTCCGCGTCACTGGAGAGCGGCTGCGAGCGGCCTTCGTGGTGGGCCGCGCCGTCCAGCGAGGAGACCATGTTCGCGCGGAGCCAGCCCGCTCCCGCGTCGAGACGGGGGTACGCGTAGGCGTCGGCCAGTTCGTCCAGGCCCCACCGGCGGTCGGCGAAATCGGCGGCGCCGGCCGGTGCGGAACCGGCGCCGGCGGCCGTACGGAAATCGGCCGGACCCGCCGTACGGGAATCAGCGGAATCGGCCGTAGTGGAATCGGCAGGGCCCGCCGTACCGGAATCCGGGGCGCCGGAAAGGGCTCCGGCGTCGGTCCCCGTCGCGGTTCCGGCAATGGCGCCAGGTTCCGCCGCGAGAGCGGACGCGACCGAGGCGGAATTCCCGTCCCGCGGAGTATCCGCGGTATGCGGGAAATCACCGGACGGCACGGGCGGGGCGGGAAGGGGAAACAGGCGTCGCATAGGCGGCAGTGTGACATGCCTCGCTCACCCGGCGGAGTCCTCCCGCACAGCGGCTAGGCTGGACGGCTGTGTCGCCTTCCCAGCCCTCGTCATCCCAGTCCTCCCCCATAGCCGGGCCGCCGGCCGACGGGGCCGGAGCGGCCCCCGCCGCGCTCACCTCGCGCGCGCCGCACGTCCCGGCCGACCGCCTGGTGGCGGAGATGGTCCCGCCGCCGCGGTTCCAGAGCGCGCGCTTCGAGACGTACATCCCGGACCCTGACCAGCCCAGCCAGGCCGCGGCCGTAGAGGTCCTGAGCGGCTTCGCCGCGGGCATCGGCGGCGGTACGGACCCGGCCGGCGGCAAGCGGCGCTGGTTCGGCCGGAGCGCCAAGAAGGCCGCGGCCCCCTCGGGCCCGCGCGGCGTCTACCTGGACGGCGGATACGGCGTCGGCAAGACGCACCTGCTGGCCTCCCTCTGGCACGCGACCCCCGCCGAGCCCGCGCTCAAGGCGTTCGGCACGTTCGTGGAGCTGACGAACCTGGTCGGCGCACTCGGATTCCAGCAGACCGTGCAGACGCTCAGCGGTCACCGCCTGCTGTGCATCGACGAGTTCGAACTGGACGACCCCGGTGACACGGTGCTCGTCTCCAGCCTGCTGAGCCGGCTGGTCGAGGCGGGCGTCGCGCTCGCCGCCACCTCCAACACGCTCCCCGGCAAACTGGGCGAAGGCCGCTTCGCCGCGGCCGACTTCCTGCGCGAGATCCAGGGCCTGAGCGCCCACTTCCGGCCGCTGCGCATCGACGGCGAGGACTACCGCCACCGCGGGCTGCCCGAGGCCCCGCCCCCGTTCGACGACGCGACCGTCAGCCGCGTCGCCCACCGCACCCCCGGCGCCTCGCTCGACGACTTCCCGTCGCTGCTGGACCACCTCTCGAAGGTGCACCCCAGCCGGTACGGGGCGATGTGCGACGGGATCACCGCCGTCTGCCTGACCGATGTGCAGGCGGTGCCGGACCAGTCCACCGCGCTGCGCCTGGTCGTCCTCGCGGACCGGCTGTACGACCGGGAGGTGCCGGTGGTGGCGGCGGGCAAGCCGTTCGACGCGCTGTTCAGCGAGGAGATGCTCAAGGGCGGCTACCGGAAGAAGTACTTCCGCGCCATCTCCCGGCTCACGGCGCTGGCCCGGGACGCCAAGCCGCTGGTGGAGGGGTAGCGGTCAGGACGGGGACGTAGTCGCGGCTCCCGGCCGGTACACCGGGTTCCGGGTCCGCGCGCGGCCGGTTCCCGGCGGCCGACGTGCGTGGTACACACATGCGGGTCACATCACCTGTCCGCCAGCAGGGAGTTGCCCATGTCCGCGACACGTCGTCAGGTCCTGGCAAGAACCGGCGCGCTGGGCGTATCGATCGCCTTCGCCGGCAGCGTCCCCGAGGTCTTCGCCGGCACCGCCACCGCCCGGAGCGCGGGCCGGCACGGCTACGGCCCCCTGATACCCGACCCGGCGGGTCTGCTCGACCTGCCGAAGGGGTTCCGGTACCGGGTGCTGTCCCGTGAGGGCCTTCCGCTGCCCTCCGGCGAGGGCCGCATACCGAGCAACCACGACGGCATGGCGGCCTTCCCGGGCCGCCACGGCCGCGTCCACCTCGTACGCAACCACGAGAACCGCAGCAAGTCCCGCGTCCCCGTCCCCGCCGTCGACGGCCTGACCTACGACCCGGCGGGCGAGGGCGGCTGTACGGCGCTGGAGGTGGACCAGCACCACCGCGTGCTGTCCGAGCGCGTCGCCATCGCCGGTACGTCCACCAACTGCGCGGGCGGGCCCACCCCGTGGCACACCTGGCTCACCTGCGAGGAGACCGAGCTACGGGCGGGCGAGGGCGGGTACACCAAGGACCACGGCTTCATCTTCGAGGTCGACCCGTACGACCCGCGCCGCACCGGCGCCGTACCGCTGACCGCCATGGGCCGCTTCCAGCACGAGGCCATAGCCGTCGACCCCGAGACCGGCACGGTCTACGAGACCGAGGACGCCTTCGACAAGCCGTTCGGTCTCTTCTACCGGTTCCGGCCGGCCAAGCCGCTGGGCGGCCGGGGCTCCCTGCGGGCCGGCGGACGGCTCCAGGCCCTGCGCGTACCGGACGTCAAGGACCTCTCCGCCGTCCAGGAGCCCGGCACCAGCTTCCGCCACGTGGAGTGGGTGGACGTCCCCGACCCGCTCGCGCGGCAGACCCCCGTCCGCTTCCAGGACTTCGGGCCGCGCGGCATCACCCACGCGCAGAAGCTGGAGGGCTGCTACTGGGGCGGCTCCAGCGTCTACTTCGTCTCCAGCTTCGCGCGGAGCAAGGACGGTTCGGCCGCCGACCACCAGGGCCAGGTGTGGCGGTACGACCCGGGCGCGCGCCGCCTCACGCTGGTGGTCGTCTTCGGCCCGGACGCCGACGTGCAACTGCCCGGCGAGTCCCCCGACAACATCTGCCTGGCGCCCGGCGGCGGGCTGATGGTGTGCGAGGACGGCGACGGCGCGCAGCACGTCTTCGGCCTGACCCGGCGCGGCACGGTGTACCCGGTGGCCCGCGGCCGGCAGAACATCGGCACACCGGAGAAGCCCGAGTGGGGCGAGTTCGCGGGGGTCACCTTCTCCCCCGACCACCGCACGATGTACGTCAACTGCTACACGCCCGGCACGACGTTCGCGGTCACCGGGCCCTGGGAGGACTAGCCCGTTCCGTTCGGATCATCTGAACGGTGGTCCGCGCATGTCGTTGACCGATGCGCGGTGGGCGCGGATCGAGCCGTTGCTGCCGGGCCGGACACCGAGGCGGGGTGGCCGCCGGCGGGGCCGTCGTGACCGGTTCACGGTCCGTCGCCCGCCGACCGTGCCAGGTACGCGTAGTTGTCCTCGATGAGGTGGTCCAGTGCGGCCCTGGCGGCGGCAAGGCCGTCGATGGCCTCGGACAGCCGGGCCCGCTCGCGGCCCATGAGTTCCAGTGCCTGCCGCGCCCTGTCCTCGCTCGGCTCGGCCATGCAGGGCGCCATCTCGGCGATGGTGCTGCTGGGCATGCCCGCCGCCAGGAACGCCTGGATGAGGCGCACCCGCCGAACGTGCTCGTCCTCGTAGTGGCGCTGTCCGCCGGGTGAGCGGGAGCTGACGAGCAGGCCCTGCTCCTCGTAGTAGCGCAGCGACCGGCGGCTGGCTCCCTCCACCGGGACCGGCACGCGCCGCTGTTCACCTTCGTCCCGGAGGCGGAGCGCTACGTGCGCAAGTACACCGTCTCCCACCCGGTCCCCGCCGGAAACTATCCGCCCCGGGCCTACGACGGCCTGACGGAGATCTGGTTCGAGAACTGGGAGGATCACGACGCCTTCTTCGCCTCCGAGAACTACCGGACGCTGGTCAACCCCGACGAAGCACGCTTCATCGACATGGAATCGGTGGCCGTGATGGTCACCGAGGAGAAGAAGGTCATGTGACGGACCGGCTCGAAAGACGCGCCCTACCCCGAGCAGGCCGAGCGCTGGGCCTCCAGCCATTCGCAGTGCGGGCACAGGAGCGCCCCGGGCCGGTCGGCGGGGTACTCGGTGGGCTCGCCGCAGTGCACGCAGTCGGCGAGGGGCGGACCGCTGTCCGCCCCTTCGTCCGTACGGTTCGGCTGCTCTTCTTCGGTGCCCGGCATACGTCCGATCGTACGCGCGGGCGTGCGATCGGGCGTAGGGGCGGGCGTGCGAGCGGGCGTATGTGCCGTGGCGGGGGCGCTCGTCAGATGCGGCGGGAGCTGAGGCGGCAGGCCAGGGCCGTGGCGGCGCCCGCGATCAGCAGGCCGGCGAGCAGCGGCAGCCAGGGCAGGGTGACCGTTCCGTGGGCGGAGCCGGTGACCAGTCCGGAGACGGCGGCGTTCGCGGGCGAGGCGCTCCCGATCAGCAGCAGGAGCGCGGCGAGCAGTCCGGACACGATCGACCAGCCGGTGCTGCGCAGCACCGGCCAGTTGCAGAGCGCCCCGACGGCGGTGCCGAGCAGTACGCAGACCAGCCCGGCGAGCAGCCCGGCGCAGGCGGCGGCGAGCACGGGGACGGCGGTCCGGTGGTCGGAGGCGTGCGGGTCGGCGACGAGCGAGACGTACGCCGTACCGACGAGGGCGAGACCCGCCGCCGACAGGCTCCCCGTCAGGACGGCGGCGAAGTGCGCCTTGCCGGGGCCGGCTGCCGCCGCCGTGCAGGAGCGGGCGGCCGGCGGCTCGCCCGTGACGCAGATCCGGCACAGCCAGGCGGCGAGGGGCAGCAGCCCGAACGCGGCGACACCGTACGAGTCGAGGATCGGCCCGCCGCTCTGCACGCCCACCGCGAGGAGGGCGGCATACAGGAGGACCGGCGGCAGCCAGCGGTGCGACCGCAGGAGCAGGGCGAACCGGTAGCGGAGGAGCGGGATCACGGGTACCGGTTTTCGTCGGGGACCGGGGCGGCGGGAGAGGACGAGGGTGGCGGCGGGGCGACCGCGCGGATGTGCCAGGGCGGGTGCGCCGCGAGCAGGGCGCGCAGCAGCGCGTCGGAGTGGGCGGCGGCAACGGCCAGCCGGACCGTCGTACCGCCGTCCGGGCCCCGCGTGACGTATGGCCGGCCCGGCAGCTCGGCGAGACCGGCGAGGTCGCGCGGGGTGAGGTGTCCGGCTGCGCCGGGAGCCTCCGCCTCGATGATCACTCGGGGGCCGGACGGCGGTGCATCGTCGCCCTCCGCCGGGCGCGCGCCCGTCTCCGCGTCCGCCGGGCGCGCGCCCGGATCCGTCCCCGCCCCGCCCGGGAGCCGGTCCAGGCCGTCTCCCCTGACGCGGTACCGCGCGTCGGCCGCGCCCGCCAGGCGCCGCGGGTCGTGGTCGACGAAGACGACCGTGCCGCCCGCCGCGACGCGCTCGGCCACCGCCCGGTCGAGGACGTCGCGGGCCGCCGGGTCCAGGCCCGTCCAGGCTTCGTCGAGGACGAGGAGTTCCGGCTCGGCGAGCAGGGCCTGGGTCAGTGCGACCTTCTGGCTGGTGCCCTTGGACAGCTCGGCGAGCGGCGTACGGGCGTGGCCGCCGGCGCCGAAACGTTCGAGCCAGTCCGTGGCACGGCGGGCCGCGGCGGGGCCGCGCAGGCCGTGGATCCGCCCGAGGTGGGTGAGGTAGCCGACGGCCGTGAACGGCAGGGCGGCGGGGAAGCGTTCGGGTACGTACGCGCTGCGCGGGCGCCCGGTGACCCGGCCCCTGCTGGGGGCGTCGATCCCGGCCACGATCCGCAGCAGCGTCGACTTGCCGCTGCCGTTGTGGCCCTCGACCCGCACCAGCGACCGGCGCGGCAGGTCGAGGTCGATGTTCCGCAGCACCCACGGGCCACGTACCCCGTACCGCCGCCCGACCCCGTCCAGCCTCATCGGTCCCCCGGCCCTCGTCCCCGTCGCCGCGCCGCCCCCGCCGTCAGTTCCCGGCCGCCTTCTCGGGGCGCAGCTCACTGGGCCGTACGATCACAAAACCCTCACCGTCCAGCCGGAGCTGCACCGCCTCGCCGGAACCGCCGCGCAGCATCGAGCCGAGGCTCTGCGAACGGTGCAGCGAGGTCTTCAGCGACGCGGTCCAGCCGACCACCGCGTCGGTGTCCACGAACACCGGGGCCTGCGGCGACACGGGGATGACGAGGGGGTTGCCCTCACACATCACGGCCAGCTTGCCGTGGCCGGTGAAGACGGAGTTGAACAGGCCGCCGCCGGTCATGCCCGCGCCCTTGACCGTGGAGATCTCGTAGGACAGGGACGGGTCGAAGCACAGCACGTTGCGGCCGTTGACGGTGAGGCCGTCGCCGGGGGCGAGGTCGACGATGAAACAGTTGGCGGCCTCGTGCGCGAACCAGACCTCGCCGCGGCCGCGCACGGCCATCAGGGCCAGGCCCTCGCCGGTCACGGCCCGCTTGAGGAACTTGCCGACGCCCTGCCCCTGCTTCTCGAACTGCAGGTCGCCCCGGTAGGCGACCATCGAGCCCTGGCGCGCGAAGCACTCGCCGTCCACGGCGTACTTGACCGATTTGGCGTTCTGCAGGGTCATGCCGGGCGCGGAGGCCGGCGTGACCACGTTCTCGGAGGCGAAGAGGTCGCTGTGCATAAGGAGGATAATCCCCCGGAACGATCCGTTCCGCCAAGGCGCCGGCCCGCGCGGTGCCGTTCCGGGCGGCTGGCACACTGGTCCGTGTGACCAGCACCGATCTCGCCGGACCCGGCGATCCGACCGACGCCGCCGCCGACGCGCCCCGCTCGGCGGAGACCGGCCGCGACGCCGCGCCGCAGTACGTCCTCCCCCTCGTCGTCCGGATCGAGCGGGACGACCCGCCCGCCCGTACGGACGCGCTGGAGACCTCGGCACGGGCCGTGCTGACCCTGCTCTCGGACGAGCGGGCGACGGGCGACGGCGAGTGGGCGGCCGCCGTGCACGCCTGGGAGGACGCCCGGATCCGCAAGGTCGTGCGCCGGGCGCGCGGCGCGGAGTGGCGGCGCGCCGAGGCGCTGCCGGGCATCACGGTGCACGGCGAGAGCGCCGAGGTCCGGGTCTTCCCGCCGGTCCCGCTGGACGGCTGGCCCAAGGACCTGGCCCGCCTCCAGGTCTCCGGCACCCACCTCGACGACCCGCGGGAGCCCGGCGCCCCCGCCACCGGTGTCCCGGTGCTGTGGCTCAACCCGGAACTGGACATGTCGGCGGGCAAGTCGATGGCCCAGACGGGCCACGGCGCGCAACTGGCCTGGTGGGCCCTGCCCGAGGCCGACCGCGCCGCCTGGCGCGCGGCCGGCTTCCCCCTGTCGGTACGCCCCTGCCCGCCCCACCGGTGGGCCGAACTGACCGCCAGTGGCCTGCCGGTGGTGCGGGACGCGGGGTTCACCGAGGTCGTACCCGGTTCGTGCACGGTCGTCGCCGACCATCCGGCGCTGCGGGCGCAGGTCTAGGCACGGGGAAGGGCCGGTGCCCCGGGAGGGACGGTACCTCAGGTGGCGACGGTCGTGACAGCGTCGACGTTGTACGTGCGGGCGTAGCCGTTCTCGACGCCGACGAGGAGGTCGACGATCTCGAAGTAGCGGTCCCAGAACGGGGTTTCCCGCAGCGCGTCGATCAGGAGCTGGTACGCGGCGTGGTCGTCGGCCTCCCAGACCCAGACGTCGGTGACGCGGGTGGAGTAGAACTCCGTGTCGTAGAAGCGCGACCGGACGCCGGTGGTCTTGGCCTTGACCACCGGCATGACCTTGGTGCTTATAGCGTCCACCCGCTCGTGCGGGGTCATGGCGAGCCACTCGGGCGTGGTCTTGATGAGCATGAAGGCGGTGACCACCGGTGCGGTTTCCTGTGCGGACATGACGGTTCCTCCGGAGTGGGGGCAGGGTGAAGACGGTCGTGGACACCACGGGTGACGGTCGCGCGGACCGCCTGACGGCGAGCCGCGACCACCTCGTGGGGCGACCGGATCGGTACGTCTTCATCCTGTGAGGGACCAGGCGTTGCCACAATGGGAAAGTCAGCAACGGATCATTGCCTGGAATGGAATTACGCTGGTGAGCAGCCCTGAACCGGTCGTCGACGCCCATCTCGCCGTCGCCTTGGACGCCCTGCTCGCCGAGCAGAGCGTCACCCGCGCCGCCGCGCGCCTGCACACCTCCCCCGCGGCCATGAGCCGCACCCTGGCCCGTCTGCGCCGCGTCCTCCAGGACCCCCTCCTGGTGCGGGCCGGGCAGTCCATGGTTCCCACGCCCCGCGCCCAGGCCCTGCGCGACGAGGCCGCCGCGGTGGTACGCCGCCTCGGCGCCCTGCTCACCCCCGGCGCCGGCATCGACCCCGCCGCTCTGCACACCACCTTCACCCTCCAGACCGCCGACCTGGTGGGGGCGGCCCTGGCTCCCGGGCTGCTGCGGCTGGCCCGGGAGGAGGCGCCGGAGGTCTCACTGCGGTTCCGGGCCGAGGAGCTGGAGGCGGGGCCGGCCCTCCGTGACGGCCGGATCGACCTGGAGATCGGAGCCATCGACCACATCGCGCCGGAGACCCAGGTCGAAGAGCTGGTCACCCTCCGGATGACGGCGGCCGTACGGCCCGGCCACCCGCTCACCGAAGGGGAGCTGACCCCGGCCCGGCTCGCCGCCGCCGAACATGTCTCGGTCAGCCGCCGCGGCCGGTTCACCGGCCCCCTGGACACCGCGCTGGCCGAGCGGAACCTGCACCGCCGGGTGGCCGCCGTCCTGCCCAGTCATGTGGCCGCGATGTCCCTCGCCGCGCGCAGCGACATCGTCTGCCTCGTGCCCACGGCGGCGCCCGGCGCCGCGCCGTCGCCCTTCACCGACGCCGCCACCGCCCTCGGGCTGCGCCTCCTCGACATCCCCTTGTCCCTGCCGCCGGTGACCATCGGCATGGCCTGGCATCCCCGCCACGCCGCCGACGGAGCCCACCACTGGCTCCGCGACGCCGTCCGCCGGGCCGTGCGCGAGCCCGGGAGCACCCCGGAAGGCTGAGGCGAGGGGCCGCCGGGAGGCTGCGGGCTGCCCGGGACCGGGCTTCTTTCAGGCCGACAGCCGGGTGCGGCTCAGGCTCGCAGACAGGTGCAGCTCAGGCCCGTAGCCGGGTGCGGCTCAGGCTCGTAGCCAGGTGCGGCGGTTGCGAGCGACCGTGTAGACGCGTTCCACGCGGTCGGGGGCGAGCACCCCGCCGAGCCGTCCGAGCAGGGGTATGTCGCGTTCGTCGCGTATCACCCGTACGTCGCGCAGTGCCGGATCCAGCTCCACGTCCGCCGCCCCGGCGAAGGCCAGCACCGGCCGCGCCTCCACGCGGAACCGGCAGCCGCGGGTCAGCACGTACGCGGCGCGCCGGGCGTGCTGCCGGCACTCGCGGACGTACGGCTGCGGCTCGCGGCCACGCCCGGTGCCCACGGTGTCCTCCCCCACCCGCACCCGGGCCCCGCGTACGTGATGGGTGCCGACGCACAGCACGCCGCCGGGCCCGATGAGCAGGTGCCCGATGACCGCCGCGGGCGGCAGGGGGATGGAGTGGATCACGTACCAGCCGTCGGCCGCCAGTTGGTCCAGGGCCGTGCCGACGGCCTGTTCGCCGAGGAGCTGCCGGTGCCACGCGTCCTGGGGCGGGCGGCGGCCGAGCAGGCGGGCGCACCACAACGCCGGCCTGGCGCGCGGCTGCTCGGCGAGCCGGACCCGCAGGGCCTCCCCCGGGCGGTTCGGGGCGAGGTCGTCGTCCGGCGGCAGGAACAGCCGGTCCGGGTCGCTCGCGTACCGCGTCTCCTGCTTTCCCTCGTGCGCTCCGGGCTCGGGACGGAAGTCACTCATACCCATCACCCCCCGATGGCCATGGGAGCAGGCGCCCGGCCCCCGGGCAAGAGGTACGCAGCGGTGTGCGCGCGGACGCAGGGATGCCGGGGAAACGTTGGCCTGAGGACCACGTACGGTTACGTCCTGTGTTCTCCTCTCTCCTTGGTTTCACCGCGGTGGCCGTCCTGCTCACCGTCTCGCCGGGACCCGACTTCGCCGTGGTACTGCGGACGTCCCTCAGCTCGGGGCGGCGGGCGGCCCTGTGCTCCGCGCTCGGCATAGCCGCGGGCTGCTTCGTGTGGGGACTGGCCGGAGCGGCCGGACTGACCGCCATGCTGTCGGCGTCGCAGGCGGCGTACGACGCGCTGCGCGTCGCCGGTGCGCTGTACCTGATGTGGCTGGGCTTCCAGGCCCTGCGCAGCGCCCGCCGCTCCTCGAAGGCGGGACGCGAGGCCAAGGCGAGCCGCACGGAGGCGGGTGGCACCGGGGCGGGTGGCACCGGGGCGGGCGGCACCGGGGCGGGCGCTCCCGTTCCGGAGACCGGCCCGGCCGACCGGCAGTCGCCGCTCCAGGCGTTCCGCACCGGGCTGCTGACGAACGTCCTGAACCCCAAGGTCGGGGTCGTGTACATGTCCCTGCTGCCGCAGTTCATCCCGCACGACGCGCCGGTCGTGACCACGACCCTGCTGCTGGTCGCCGTGCATGCCGTACTGGGCCTGGTCTGGCTCGGCGGGATCGCCCTGGCGGTGCACCGGGCGCGCGCCTTCTTCCAGCGCCCCCGCGTCCGCCGGCGCATGGACCAGGCCACCGGCGGTGTCCTGCTCGCGCTGGGCGCCGCGGTCGGTGTCGAGACCGCGCGCTGAACCGCCGGGCACGGCACGTCGCAAGCTCAAATCATGCTCTGAACCCGCGCCCTCCGGGGTTGGCCCGGCTCCGGCGCGGCGATGAGTACCGGACACCACGGGGGTGCACGAGTGGGAGGGGGAACCACCATGGACCGGCTCGGTACGGGCATCGGCTGGCGGCCCGAGATAGCGGACGGGATCGCGGAGCTGCCCGGCGTGGACTGGGTGGAAGTCGTCGCCGAGAACATCTGTCCAGGTCATCTCCCACCCGCCCTGCAGGCACTGCGGGCCCGCGGCACGACCGTGGTGCCCCACGGGGTCTCCCTCGGGCTCGGCGGCGCCGAACGCCCGGACCCGGGCCGGCTGGCCGCGCTCGCCGAACGCGCCGAGGCGCTGGGCGCGCCGCTGGTCACCGAGCACATCGCGTTCGTACGGGCCGGAGGCCCGCTGACCGCCTCCCCCGCGATGGAGGCGGGACACCTGCTGCCGGTGCCCCGCACCCGCGACGCGCTGGACGTGCTCTGCGAGAACGTCCGGATCGCGCAGGACGCGCTGCCCGTGCCGCTCGCCGTGGAGAACATCGCGGCGCTGGTCAACTGGCCCGGCGAGGAGATGACCGAGGGACAGTTCCTCGCCGAACTGGTCGAGCGCACCGGCGTACGACTGCTCATCGACGTCGCCAACCTCCACACGAATCGGGTGAACCGGAACGAGGACCCGGCCACGGCACTGGACGAGCTGCCGGTCGAGGCCATCGCGTACGTGCACGTGGCGGGCGGCATCGAGCGGGACGGGGTCTGGCACGACACCCACGCCCACCCGGTGACCCGGCCCGTCCTGGACGTCCTGGCCGAACTCTGCGCCCGCGTCACCCCGCCCGGCGTCCTGCTGGAGCGGGACGAGGACTTCCCGGCGACCGGTGAACTGGCCGCCGAACTCGACGCGATCCGCACCGTGCTGAAGGAGGCCCCGACGCCGACCGTGCTGCCTGCACCGGCGCCGGCACCCGTACCGAGGCCGCTCCGGGCGACCGGGGTGGCCGTGCCGCGCGGCACGGGCACGGCCACCGGCACAGTCAGCGCCACCGGCACGGCCACGGCCACCGGCACGGCTGGCGCCACCGGGACGGCCGGGGCCACCGGCACATCCGCGTCCATCGGCACAGCCGGGGCCACCGGCACAGCCACGTCCACCACCGACGCCGCCCGCCGGCATCTGGCCGTCGCGCAGACCGCGCTGCTCTCCGCGCTGGTCGCCGGGACACCGGCACCGGAGGGCTTCGACCGGCGGCGGCTGCTGATCCAGAGCCGGGCGCTGGCCGCCAAGCGGGCCTCCGTCGTCGCCAAGATCGCACCGGAACTGCCGGACATCCTCGGCGGGGACTACCGGCCCGGCTTCCTCGCCTACGCACGTCACCGGCCACTGCGCCACGGCTACCGCCAGGACGCCATGGACTTCGCCGTCCACCTGCTGGCCGAAGGACGGCCGGCGGACCCGGACGCCCACCGCCGGCTGACGCAGTGGTGGCGGGACCGCGCCGGTCCCAAACCGCCGCGCGGCGGTCCCGCGCACCGCCTCGCCCACGCCGTACGCCGCGCTCTCCACCGGAGGTGAAGGACATGCCCGCTCTTCTCATCACCCTGGCGGTCGCCGCCTCCGCACTGCTGCTCGTCGTGCGCACCGTCCGTATCGTCCGGTCGGCACCCCGGCCCAAGCACCGCCGGGCGTCCACGTACGAACTGTGGGAGATCGCCTTTCTCGCCGGCGGCCCGGGCCGGGTGGCGGACGCCGCGATAGCCGGGATGCACCAGGACGGGCGGCTCGCCGTGGGCGGGCCCGGTGTGGTGTCCGTGCGGCAGTCGGTGGCGTACGACCCGGTCGAGACGGCCGTGCTGGACTCGCTGGCGCGGACCCCGGACGGCTCGCTGGACACCCTGCGCCGCCATGTCATGCGGGCCCCGGCCGTCCAGGCCATCGGCGACCGGCTGGCGAAGCGCGGCCTGATGCGGCACCCGCGCGCCGGCCGCCCCTGGCGTCTCCTCGCCGCCTGGCAGACCGGGATCTGCGGGGCGGGTCTCCTGCTCGCCCTGCTCCTCACCCTCACCGGAGTCATCGGCGGGAAGGGGGCGCCCTTCGTCGTCCAGGTCCTGCCCGCGGCGGTCCTCGGCATCGTGACCGGCGTGGTGTGCCGGAAGAAGCTGGGGCGGCGGGTCACACCGGCCGGGGCCGCGGCGGTACGGGCGTACCGTACGGTGCACAAGGCGGACCTGGTGAGCGCATCGACCCAGTCCGCCGCGCTGATCGTGGCGCTCGGCTCCACCGCGCTGCTGGTGGACGACGCGCTGCGCGACCACCTCGAAGAGGCGCAGCGCGCGACGGTGGGCGCCTCCGCCGGGGCGTACTCCGGGTCCTCCGGCAGTTCGTCGACCACGTCCACGAACGCGACCTGCGGCTGGAATGTGCCCGACGACGACTCGCACACGTCCTGGTGCGGTTCCTCGTGCGGCGGCGGGTCGGGGTCGGGCTGCGGCGGGTCGTCCTGCGGCGGCGGGGGATCGTCGTGCGGCGGCGGATCGTCGTGCGGCAGCAGCTCCGGGTCGGGTTGCGGCAGCAGCTCCTCCTCGTCCTGCAGCAGTTCCTCCTCGTCCTGCGGTGGTGGCGGCTGCGGCGGCTGAGCCGCGCGGCGTCGGCGGTGCCCGGCACCGCCGACGCCCGTGCCGTCCCGCGCCTCCGGAGCCCCTGATGCGCCTGGAGCCCCTGGGCAACCGGTCAACGTACCAGCGGCCAGGGCACGTTGACGGGGCTTCCCCGAACGGAGGACGGGAGCAGCGCAGGGCGCACTAGCGTGCGGTGCCGCACCAGGAGGCACCATGCGATCCGTAACCGGCACCGGCCTCGTCGTCGCCGCGCTCGCCGCGACCCTCGCCGCGCTGCTCTTCCCCATCTGGTCGTTCGCCGGCCGGCCCGGCGCGGGCGGGGGCGTCAACACCCAGACCGTCGCCACCTCGTTCGGCCCGCTGTCCGCGCTCGACCGGGACTTCGTGAACCGCGTACGGCTGGCGGGCCTGTGGGAACTGCCCGCGGGCCAGCAGGCCCAGCAGCGCGGGACCGTACCGGCCGTACGGGAGGCGGGCGACCATCTCGTCGACGGCCACACCTCGCTCGACCGGCACGTACGCGAGGTGGCCGCGCAGCTCGGCCTCGGGCTGCCCGACCGGCCCAACGCCCAGCAGCGGCACTGGCTGAGGGAGCTGAGCAGCGCGCGGGGGGCCGCGTACGACCGCAAGTTCGCGAACATTCTGCGGCTGGCGCACGGCAAGGTCTTCACCGTCGTCGCGCAGGTCCGCGCGACCACCCGCAACTCGCTCGTCCGCGCTCTGGCCGACGACGCCAACCGGACGGTCCTGGACCACATCTCCATGCTGGAGCGCACCGGATTCGTCGACTTCGACGCGATCGCCGAGGACGCGGCCACCGCTTCGCCGCCCCCGAGCCCCTCGGCCCCGCCACCGTCCCTCGGCGCGGTGCCCGCCCCGTCGCCGACGCCCGTCACACCGTCACCGACGTATTCGCTGCCTCCGCCCGCGACGCCACCCGCCACCGCCGGCGCCACCCGGGCCCCGGCTCCCGCCGAGACCTCCGGCGGCCCGCGTCAACACCCCTGAGAGAACGGGAAGAAGTGATCTCCCATGCCCGACCACCTGCCCGGCCACCGGGATTCCGGAACCCCCGAGCCCCCGCGGCCGCCCCGCCCTTCGCCGCCACCGCGGCCGTCGCCGCCCGCCCCCCGGCCCCTCGGCACCGGCGGCGCCTCGGCACCAAGCACCTCGTGCTGATCGCCCTGCTCGCCCTGCTCGGTTCGGCCGGCACCTTCGTCTCCGTGACCGGCAATGCCTCGGCTCACAACACCACTCCCCCGTCCGGGTCCCCACCCGCCGACTCGTCGTCCTCACCAACGTCACCCAGCGTGACACAGCCCACTGACAACGCCTCCGCGACCGCTCCCGGCACCGGTTCCGCCGGGCCGTCGGACACCCCCGCCGACGCCCCTGACGGGCCCGCGGGCCCCACCGGCTCCGGCACTCCGGCCGACCCCGGCGGCTCGTCCGGCGCCGGCCAAAGCGTCCCGGCAGCAGGCGACTTCGCCGACATCCGCTCCGTACGGCCCGGCCCGCAGCCCCCGCGCGGCGGACGCGACGCCTCCACCGGCACCTTCACCAGCAACTGCGGCCGCAACGAGAACCGGCACCAGAATCCCGACAACTTCATCGTCACTCCCGGTGTCGCAAACGGCGCCCACCACCTCCACGACTACGCGGGCAACCGCTCCACGGACGCCTTCTCCACCGACGACTCGCTGCGCGCGGCCGGCACCACCTGCGCCCGCGGCGACAAGTCGGCGTACTTCTGGCCCGTACTGCGCCGTCTGAGCGGCCAGGACGGCCCGAGCAGCGGCAACGGGCAGGACCCGGCGGACGGGAACGTGGGCCAGACGCTGACCCCCCGCTCGGTCTCGCTGACCTTCCGCGGCAGCCCGGCGGGCAAGGTCACCGCCATGCCCGAGGGCCTGCGCGCCATCACGGGCGACGCCAAGGCGTTCACCAACGGCACCGCCAACGCGCGGGCGCAGTGGACCTGCACCGGCTTCGAGAACCAGCGCCTGGCCGACAAGTACCCGCTGTGCCCCGGCGGCAGCCAGGCCGTACGGCTGCTGGACTTCCCGAGCTGCTGGGACGGGACGAACAAGGACAGCGCCAACCACCGCACCCACCTCGTCTTCCCCGACCGGGCCTCGGGCCGCTGCCCCACCGGCACGAAGGCCGTACCGCAGCTCCAGATGCGGCTGGCCTACGCCGTGCAGCCCCGGCCGCGCGCCTTCGCCCTCGACAGCTTCCCCGAACAACTGCGCAAGCCGGTGACCGACCACGCCGACTTCGCGAACTTCATGCCGCGCGACCTGATGGCGCGCGCGGTGCAGTGCATCAACTCCGGCCGCCGCTGCCAGTGAGGAACACGGGACCGGGTCCACGCATGGCTGTACGAGCCGAACGGCCGTGACGCCCGCACCGCGCTCCACTCGTTGGGGGCATAGCTCCCGACACCGGAGCGCGGTGCTTTACAAGCCCAACCCACGACCCAACCATCCCTTTTGTATGCCCACCGGGCGCCTCCATACGAAGGGACGGCTTGTGAAAGCTGTAGCGCTGTACGGCACCCTCGGGTCGCTGGTCCTGTCCGCCCTCGTCGCCGTCCCCGCGGGCGGAACGACCCGGTCCGCCGCCGAGACCCCGGCGCCCGCCCCGCCCCGTATCGCCTTCGGCCGCTGCGCCCCCGAGGAGCACCTGCCGGCCGGTGTGGAGTGCGGCCGGCTCACCGTCCCGCTGGACTACGCCCACCCCAAGGACAAGAAGATCACCCTGACCGTGAGCCGGGCCCGCGCCACCGGCTCCCCCAAGGAGCGCCAGGGCACGCTCGTCTTCAACCCGGGCGGCCCAGGGGCGTCCAGCATGAACTTCCCGCTGTACGCGAAGGTGGACCGCTGGCGCAGGACGGCACGGGCGTACGACTTCGTCGGCTACGCGCCGCGCGGTGTCGGACGCTCGGCGCCGCTGTCCTGCCAGGAACCCGCGGAGTACGCCAAGATCCCGAGCGAGAGCCCGCGGCGCCCCTCCGAGGCGTTCAAGCGCAAGAAGGCCGCCGAGGCGAAGGCGTACGCGCAGGGCTGCGCGCGCAACGCGGGGCCCGCGCTGCGCCACTACACGTCCGCGAACAACGCCCGTGACCTGGACATGCTGCGCGCCGGGCTCGGCGAGAAGAAGCTCACCTACATGGGCGCCTCCTACGGCACCTACTTCGGGGCGGTGTACGCGACGCTCTTTCCCGGCCACGTCCGCCGGATGGTCTTCGACAGCGTGGTCAACCCGGACCCCCGGCAGGTCTGGTACCGCAACAACCTCGACCAGAACATCGGCTTCGAGCGCCGCTGGCAGGACTGGGGCCGCTGGGTGGCCAAGCACCACAAGGTGTACCACCTGGGTACGACATCGCAGGCGGTGCTGCGCGCGTACGACACCGTGCGGGAGCGGCTGCACAAGCGGCCTCTGGGCGGCAAGGTGGGGTCGGCGCAGTTGCAGGCCGCCTTCCTCAAGACGGGCTACAACGACGCGTACTGGCCGGTGCGCGCCGCGGCCCTCGCCACGTACGTCAAGGGCGACCCCAGGCTGCTGCTCAAGCAGGCCGCACCGCTGCCGGGCGGCGAGAAGGCGGACGAGAACAGCAACGCGGTCTACACGGCCGTGGAGTGCAACGACGGGCTGTGGCCGCGTGACCTGCGGGTCTGGGACCGGGACAACACCGCGAGCGCGCGTGTCGCGCCGTTCGAGACGTGGGACAACGCCTGGATGAACCTGCCGTGCGCCTTCTGGCCCCGCTACTCACCGAGGGGCGCCGTCCAGGACCCCAACCGGTACGCGGAGGACGTGACCGACGTGGCCCTGCCGCAGGCGGGCGCGCCGCACCGCCCGGTCGACGTACGGACCGCGCCGGGCGCGCTGCCGCCGGTGCTGCTGCTGGCCGCCGAGCGGGACGGCGCGACGCCGCACTCCGGGGCGGTCGAGCTGCGGCGCCGGCTGCCCGGCGCGTCGCTGGTGACCGAGCGCGGCGCCGGGACGCACGGTGTCTCGTTCGGGACGAACGCCTGCGCCAACCAGCATGTGGAGCGGTACCTGCTGACCGGGCGGACCCCGGCGCGGGACACGTTCTGCGGGCCGCGCGCTGAGCCCAAGCCGGTCATGCCCGCCAAGAAGCGCAAGTAGCGCGGCGCGCTCAGCGGCGCGCGCGACGGGCCACTGAGCAAGCGACGGTCCGCTCAAGCAGGCGACCGGCCGGGTGCGGTGCCGCACCCGGCCGGTCGCGCCGTCTCAGGCCGTCCCGGCAGCCGGCTCTCAGGCCAGCCCGGCGACCAGCTCGGCGACCGGCTTGCGGCGCCCGGTGTAGAACGGCACCTCCTCGCGGACATGCATCCGCGCCTCGGAGCCGCGCAGGTGCCGCATGAGGTCGACGATGCGGTACAACTCGTCCGCCTCGAAGGCGAGGATCCACTCGTAGTCGCCCAGCGAGAAGGACGGCACGGTGTTGGCGCGCACGTCCGGGAAGCCGCGGGCCATCTTGCCGTGGTCGGCGAGCATCCGGCGGCGGTCCTCGTCGGGGAGGAGGTACCAGTCGTAGGACCGCACGAACGGGTAGACGCTCACGTAGTCGCGGGCGACCTCGTCGGCCAGGAAGGCCGGGATGTGCGACTTGTTGAACTCGGCCGGGCGGTGCAGCGCCATGTTCGACCAGACCGGCTCCAGCGCGCGCCCCAGCCGGGTGCGGCGGAAGAGGTTGTACGCCTCCTGGAGCGCGTCGGAGCTCTCCGAGTGCCACCAGATCATCACGTCGGCGTCGGCCCGCAGGCCGGAGACGTCGTACGTGCCGCGCACGACGACGTCCTTGGCGGCGAGCTGCGCGAACAGCGTCTCGACCTCGTCGGCGTACCCGGTGCGGTCCTCGGGCAGCGCGTCGCGCAGCTTGAACACCGACCAGAGCGTGTAGCGGATGACCTCGTTCAGGTCCTTCGCCTTCTTGCCGGCGTTCGGGGTCTTCTCGGGAGCGGCCCCGGTGGGGTGGGCGGGGGCGGGGGCGGAAGCGTCAGTCATGGGTCCCATTCTCACTCGCCCCGTACGGCGGCTTGCGGCAGGGTGTCCAAGATGTCGTCCGCGGCCGTGCGCGCGGAGGCGATGCAGGCCGGGATGCCCACACCGTCGTAGAGCGCGCCGCACACCCGCAGGCCGGGCAGCTTGCCGGTCTCGGCCCGGATTCGGGCGACGCGCTCCAGGTGGCCGACCGGGTACTGCGGCAGCCCGCCGCCCCAGCGCGTGACCCGCTGCGCGACCGGCCGGGCGGCCAGCCCGACGGCCTCGCCGAGGTCGCGCAGCGACAGCTCCACCAGGTCGGCGTCGTCCCGCGCCAGGTCGGCCTCGTCGCCGTACCGGCCGACGGAGGTGCGCAGCACGAACAGGTCCGGGTCGCCGTCGGCGATCCACCCCCACTTGTTGCTGGCGAAGGTCGACGCCTTGATCTTGCGGCGGTCGACCGGCGGCACGAGGAAGCCGCTGCCGGTCAGCGCCGTCTCGACGTCCGCGCGGCGGAAGGCCATGGTCACCAGGGCCATGGAGGCGTACTCGACGGCGGACAGCTCGGTGGCGGCGGCCGGTGCCTCGGCGGCCAGCAGCCGGGCGGCGGCGGGCGCCGGTGCGGCCAGGACCACGGCGTCCGCGTCCAGCGCCGCCGGGCCGTCGCCGCCGTCCAGGACGACGCGCCAGCCGTCGGCGGTGCGCCGCAGCTCGCCTACCGGGGTGTTCGTACGGATCTCGCCGCCCGCGGCCCGTACCGCGTCGGCGACGGCGCCCGGCAGCGTGCCCACGCCGCCGTCGATGCCCATGAAGACCGGCGCCGGCGCCTGGCCCGGCTCAGCGGCGCGCGCCGCCGTCCGCGCCTGGATGCCCCTTACGCCTTCGATCAGCGAGCGCTCGGCGCGCGCGGCCTCGAAGAGCTGGGGGACGGCGGCGCGCATCGAGATGCGGTACGCGTCGCCCGCGTACACGCCGCCGAGCAGCGGTTCGACGAGCCGGTCGACGACCTCGCGGCCCAGCCGGGCGGCGACGTACTCGCCGACCGCCACGTCCGCGCCGACCTCCGTGCGCTCCAGCGTCTCGTCCTCGGCGATCCGCGCCATGCCCTCGGGAGAGATCACCCCGGAGGCGGCCAGCAGGCCCAGGTCGCCTGGTACGCCCATGACGTGCCCCTTGGGCATCGGGCGCAGCGCGCCGCGCGTCCACAGGGCGGCGGTGGCGGTCGTGGGCGGCTGGAGGCGGTCGCCGAGGCCCACGGCGCGTGCCAGGTCCACCGCCTCCGGGCGCCTGGCCAGCATCGACTCGGCGCCGAGGTCGACCGGCACCCCCGCGATCTCTCCGGCGCGCAGCTTGCCGCCGAGCCGGCCGGACGCTTCCAGTACGGTCACCCGGGCCCCGCCGTCCAGCAGTCGGTGGGCCGCGGCCAGCCCGAGATGCCCCCACCGATGACGACGACATGACTTCCGGGCGCGCGGCCCGTACTGGTGTGCGCTGTGCTCATGCCCCCACTCTCTCAGAGTCCGTCCGGAGTCCGGACCGTGACCGCATCGCGACGCACGGACGGCAACCCGCGGCTCCCCCGCCACGTCGAAGTGGCAACGGCGGCACACCACTTCGGGGGTACGGGACATGGGCACAGCGGTCAGGTCGTACGGGGCGCGGCGGACGGCTGCGGCGGTGCTGCTGGTGGCGTCCCTCGGGATCGCCGGGTGCGGAGCGGCCGGGCAGGGCGGCACCGAGCAGGCGAGCGCGGAGCGGAGCGATTCGGGGGCCGCACGGAGCGGCTCGGGGCCGGCGCGGGGCGAGCAGGGCATGGTCGGGCCCAAGGCGCCGGGTGCCGCGGAGTCGGCCGGCGGGAAGGCCGGTACGGGCAGCGGCAGCAGCGGGAAGCCCGCGCCGGTCGCCACGGCGCAGATCATCCGTACGGCGTCGCTGACCGTCGAGGCCGCGGACGTACCGGGAGCCTTGGCCCAGGCCCGTACGGCGGCCAAGGGCGTGGGCGGCTACGTCGGTGACGAGACCACCGACCGGGACGGCGAGGGGCGGGAACGCTCCCGGGTGGAGCTGCGGGTACCGCCCGAGGCGTACGACGGGCTGCTGGACCGGCTCTCCCGGCTGGGCACGCTCAAGAAGCGCCAGGTCTCGGCGAAGGACGTCACCGACCAGGTGGTGGACACCGGCAGCCGCATCAAGTCGCAGCAGGCCAGCGTGGCGCGGGTACGGGCCCTGATGGACAAGGCCACCTCCATCGGCGACATCGTCACGCTGGAGTCCGAACTCAGCCGCCGCCAGTCGGAACTGGAATCCCTCCAGGCGCGCCTGAAGTCGCTCCAGGAGCAGACCGGCATGGCGACGGTGACGCTGGTGCTCCAGGAACCGGACGCGGCGGCGGACGATGACGGGACCTCCTTCGGGGAGGCGCTCAGCGGCGGCTGGGACGCCTTCACGGAGGGGTTGCGGAGGCTGCTGGTGGCGGTCGGCGCGTCGCTGCCGTTCCTCGCGGCGGGGGCGCTGGTGTTCGTGCTGTGGCAGGTGCTGCGGGGGTGGGTGTTGCGGGCGCGGCGTACACGGTCGCCGGAGGCCGCGGCGGCCCCGGCGCGGGAGGATTCCGCGGAGACCGCACGGGAGGACTCCGCGGAGACCGCACGGAAGGGTGACGAACCAGGGGACCGTTGACAGCCGCGGGCGGTGGGCAAAGACTCGGGACGACAGCGCCGATCTTCGGGCGACAGCTTCGGGCGGACAGCGAGGACAGGGCCGGATGACCGAGCAGGGTGCACGGGACGCACGAGGCGCGTGGGGCGCCCGGGACGTCTACATCGTCGACGCCGTACGGACTCCGGTCGGCAAGTACGGCGGCGCCCTCGCGGGCACCCGCCCCGACGACCTCGCCGCCCACGTCGTCAAGGCCCTCGTGGAGCGCACCCCTGCCCTCGACCCGGCCCGGATCGACGACGTCGTGTTCGGTGACGCCAACGGGGCGGGCGAGGACAACCGCAACGTGGCGCGGATGGCCGTGCTGCTGGCCGGGCTGCCCACCTCCGTACCCGGCGTGACGGTCAACCGCCTGTGCGGCTCCGGTCTGGAAGCCGTCATCCAGGCCGCCCGCTCCATCGCCCTGGGGGACGCGCACATCGTGCTCGCGGGCGGCGTGGAGTCGATGAGCCGCGCGCCGTACGTCTTCCAGAAGCCCGAGCGGGCGTTCCCCGCCGGGCACCAGGAGATGTTCTCCTCGACCCTGGGCTGGCGGATGGTCAATCCGCGCATGGCGCCCGAGTGGACGGTCTCGCTGGGCGAGGGCGCGGAGCTGATCGCCGACAAGTACGGCATCGGACGCGAGCAGCAGGACGCCTTCGCGCTCGACAGTCACCGTAAGGCAGCGCGCGCCTGGGAAGAGGGCGCCTACGACGCCGAAGTCGTACCGCTGCCGGACGTGGACCTGGCGCAGGACGAATCGATCCGTGCCTCGACCTCCGTGGAAGCGCTGGCCAAGCTCCGCCCGGCCTTCCGCAAGGAAGGCGGCACGGTCACGGCGGGCAACGCCTCCCCGCTCAACGACGGCGCCGCGGCCCTCCTCCTCGTCGACGAGGAGGGACTGCGGGCCACCGGCCGGGAGCCGCTCGCCCGGATCGGCGCGAGCGCGGTGACCGGCATCGAGCCGCAACTGTTCGGGCTGGGCCCGGTGGAGGCCGTACGGCGGGCCCTGGACAAGGCGGGGCGCGACCTCGCCGACCTGGCCGCCTTCGAGTTGAACGAGGCGTTCGCGGCCCAGGCGCTGGGCTGCCTCGCCCAGTGGCCCGGACTCGACCCGGACGTGGTCAACCCGCGCGGCGGCGCCATCGCCATCGGGCACCCGCTGGGCGCGTCCGGCGCCCGCCTGGCCGGCGCGGTCGCCCACCAGCTCGCCGCGCGCGGCTCCGGTACGGGGCTGGCGGCGCTGTGCATCGGGGTGGGGCAGGGCTTGGCGCTCGTACTGGAGCACGAGTAACTCGTACGGGAGCGCGAGTAAGGGGGCCGGGGAGCACGGGCTGGGCTGGTCCGGACGTGGGCCGGGCCGGATGCGGGCGGGCCAGACGCGGACTCGTCGTGGACCAGGCCGGTCCAGGCCAAACCAGACCGGATGCACCCCGGCCAACCGCCCACCGAACCCGACCCGCACCGCAAACCCCAGCGCCACGGCCCCGGCACCACGGCCCCGCCGCCCACCCCGATCACCGATGCGGGAGGATGAACCGAACTGGTTCATTCCTCAACCGTTTCGACCGGAGGCCGCGCGCGATGCCCCTGCTCGACCTGGAACACCTGCCCCTGCTGCACGGCGGCGAGACCACCGCGGTCGAACCGGCGACCGGCGAGGCCCTGGCCGCCTTCACCCTCGCCGCCCCCGCCGACGTGGCGAGTGCCGCCGCCGAGGCCGCGGCCGCCCAGCACGCCTGGGCCCGTACGCCGTACACGGAGCGCGCCGCGGTGCTGCGCCGGGCCGGGGACCTGATCCACCGGCACGCGGCGGAACTGTCCGAGTGGATCGTCCGGGAGGCCGGCAGCGTTCCCGGCAAGGCCGGGTTCGAGATACGGACCGCCGCCGAGGAGTGCTACGAGGCCGCCGCGCTCGCCCACCACCCGCTGGGCCAGGTGCTGCCCTCCGCCGCGCCCCGCCACTCGTACACGACCCGGGTACCGGCCGGCGTCGTCGGCGTCATCGCGCCGTTCAACGTCCCGCTCGTGCTCGCGATGCGCTCCGTCGCCCCGGCCCTGGCGCTCGGCAACGCGGTGGTCCTCAAGCCCGACCCGCGCACCGCGGTGTGCGGCGGCCACGCCGTGGCGGCGCTCTTCGCGGCGGCCGGGCTGCCGGAAGGGCTGCTGCACGTGCTGC
Source organism: Streptomyces chrestomyceticus JCM 4735 (assembly GCF_003865135.1). Lineage (NCBI taxonomy): Bacteria > Bacillati > Actinomycetota > Actinomycetes > Kitasatosporales > Streptomycetaceae > Streptomyces > Streptomyces chrestomyceticus. Next base: position 2,145,567 of record NZ_BHZC01000001.1, read on the forward strand.
CGGGCGGCAGCGAGGCCGGGCAGGCGCTGGTCGGCGACCGGCACGTCCGGGTGATCTCCTTCACCGGCTCCACGGACGCGGGCCGCAGCGTCGGCGCGCTCGCCGCCCGGCACCTCAAGCGGGCCCATTTGGAGCTGGGCGGCAACAGCGCCTTCCTGGTCCTGGAGGACGCGGACCTGGACGCCGCGATGTCCGCCGCCACCTGGGCCTCCTTCTTCCACCAGGGCCAGATCTGCATGTCCTCGGGCCGCCACCTCGTGCACGCCTCCCTGTACGACGAGTACGTGGAGCGGCTGGCGGCGAAGGCGGACGCGCTCGCCGTCGGCGACCCGTTCCGCGAGGAGGTCCAGCTCGGGCCGGTCATCGACGGCGGGCAGCGGGACCGGGTGCACGGCCTGGTCGAGGCGAGCACGGCGGCGGGCGCCCGGCTCGCGGCCGGCGGCACCCACCGCGGCCTGTTCTACCGGCCCACCGTCCTGGCCGACGTGGACGACCGCGCGCCCGCCTACGCCGAGGAGGTCTTCGGGCCGGTCGCGCCCGTCCGCAAGTTCCACACCGCCGACGAGGCCGTGGCCCTGGCGAACGACACGCGGTACGGGCTGGCGCTCGGCGTCGTCACCCGCGACACCGCGCGCGCCCTGGAGCTGGCCGACCGCATCCCGACCGGCCTGCTGCACATCAACGACCAGACGGTCAACGACGAGCCGGTCGCGCCGATGGGCGGCTTCGCCGACTCCGGCACCGGCGCGCACTTCGGCGGCACGGCCAACCTCGACGCGTTCACCGAGACCCGCTGGACCACGGTCCGCGGCACCCCGGCCGGGTACCCGTTCTGACCCGTAATCTGCCGGTACGGCCCATGGACGTACCGGCGCCCGTCATGGGCAACCGTGACGTAGAAGACCGGCACACCACGAAGGGAGCATCCGCGATGGCGGAACGGCTGGTGGTCATCGGCGGCGACGCGACGGGCATGTCCGCCGCGTCGCAGGCCCGGCGGCTGAAGAAGCCCGGCGAACTGGAGATCGTCGCGTTCGAACGGGGCCACTTCGCCTCGTACTCCGCCTGCGGCATCCCGTACTGGGTCGGCGGGACGGTCGACGGCCCGGACGACCTGATCGCCCGGACGCCGGAGCAGCACCGCGAGCGCGACATCGACTTGCGGATGCGGACCGAGGTCACCGAACTGGACCTGGACCGCGGCCGGGTCCGCACCCGTGACCTGGACGGCGGCGGCACCGAGTCCTGGACCGGCTACGACAAGCTGGTGATCGCCACCGGCGCACGGCCGCTGCGCCCGCCCCTGCCGGGCATCGACGCGCCCGGCGTGCACGGTGTGCAGACCCTGGACGACGGGCAGGCGCTGCTGGACACCCTCCAGGCCACCGAGGGCACCAAGGCCGTCGTCGTCGGCGCGGGCTACATCGGCGTGGAGATGGCGGAGGCGCTGGTCACCCGCGGCTACGACGTCACCGTCCTGGACCGCGGCGCGCAGCCGATGTCCACCCTCGACCCCGACATGGGCGAACTGGTCCACGAGGCGATGTGCGGGATGGGCATCGAGACGGTGCGCGGCGCGGCCGTCACCGGTGTCCGCACCGACGACTCCGGGCGGGCCTGCGCGGTGACCACCGAGGACGACGGCGAGTTCCCGGCCGACATCGTCGTGCTGGGCCTGGGCGTACGGCCCGAGACGACCCTCGCCGCGCAGGCCGGGCTGCCGCTCGGCGACGCGGGCGGGCTGCTCACCGATCTGTCGATGCGGGTGCGCGGCCAGGACGCCGTGTGGGCCGGCGGGGACTGCGTGGAGGTGCTGGACCTGGTCCTGGGCCGGACCCGGCACATCGCGCTGGGCACCCACGCCAACAAGCACGGCCAGATCATCGGCTCCAACGTCGCCGGTGACTACGCGACCTTCCCCGGCGTCGTCGGTACCGCCGTCTCCAAGGTCTGCGACCTGGAGATCGCCCGCACCGGGCTGCTGGAGGAGCAGGCGAAGTCGGTCGGTCTGCAGTACGTGACCGTCACCGTCGACTCGACCAGCCGCGCCGGCTACTACCCGAACGCCCGCCCGATGCGCGTGAAGATGATGGCCGAGCGGCGCACCGGCCGCCTCCTCGGCGTCCAGATCGTCGGCCGGGAGGGCGCGGGCAAGCGCGTGGACGTGGCGGCGGTGGCGCTCACGGCGCGGCTGACGGTCGAGGAGATGACCGCGCTCGACCTCGGCTACGCGCCGCCGTTCTCCCCCGTGTGGGACCCGGTCCTGGTCGCGGCGCGCAAGGCGGCCGCGGCGGTGCGCGAGGCGGTCGGCTGACGGTACGGCGGGCCGCCGACCGGCGGCCCGCCTGTCGGATCAGCGCGCCTTCGGATCAGCGCGCCGTCTGCTCGTGGACGTACTCGACGAGACGGGTCAGCGCGGCCGGGTCGGTGTTCGGCAGCACGCCGTGGCCCAGGTTGAAGACGTGGCCCTCCAGGCCGGCGGCCGCGTCCAGCACCTCGCGGGCCTTGGTCTCCACCGCCTCACGCGGCGCGAACAGCACCGCCGGGTCGATGTTGCCCTGGAGCGCCTTGCCGGGGCCGACCCGGCGGGCCGCCTCGTCCAGCGGCACCCGCCAGTCGACGCCCACCACGTCCGCGCCCGCCTCGCCCATCAGGCCCAGCAGCTCTCCGGTGCCGACGCCGAAGTGGATGCGCGGGACGCCGTAGCCGGACACCGCATCGAAGACCTTCGCGGAGGCGGGCAGGACGGAGCGTCGGTAGTCGGCCGGGGCCAGCGCGCCCACCCAGGAGTCGAAGAGCTGCACGGCGCTCGCGCCCGCCTCGATCTGCACCTTCAGGAAGGCGGAGGTGATGACCGCCAGGCGGTCGAGCAGGTCGGCCCAGAGCTGCGGGTCGCCGTACATCATCGCCTTGGTGTGCTCGTGGTTGCGCGACGGGCCGCCCTCGACGAGGTAGCTGGCGAGGGTGAAGGGCGCGCCGGCGAACCCGATGAGGGGGGTGGCACCCAGCTCGCCCACCAGCATCCGCACCGCCTCCGTGACGTACGTGACGTCCTCGGGCTCCAGCGGGCGCAGCCGCTCCAGGTCGGCGCGGGTGCGGACCGGCTTCTCGACGACCGGGCCGACGCCCGGCTTGATGTCCAGGTCGATGCCGATGGCCTTCAGGGGCACGACGATGTCGCTGAAGTAGATCGCCGCGTCGACGCCGTGCCGGCGGACCGGCTGGAGGGTGATCTCGGTGACCAGCTCCGGCATCATGCAGGACTCCAGCATCGCGGTGCCCTCGCGGACCTTGCGGTACTCGGGCAGCGACCGCCCGGCCTGGCGCATGAACCACACCGGCGTGTGCGGCACCGGCTCCCGCCGGCAGGCCCTGAGGAAGGCCGAGTCGTACGTAGCGGTCTGCTGCTGGCCCGTCGGGCGGTCGTTGGCGCTCACGCACCAAATCTTCGCACGCGCGCGAGGGCGCCTCCGAATGGGCGACGCGCGCACCGGGTGTCCTCCCTCACCGAGCGGCTCCTTCCGCCTAATCTTCCGGGCATGGCTGCGGCTCACGAACACCTCACGGACAGCGCGGACAATGTCCCCATCCCCTTCCGTCAGGCGATCGAGGCGCTCCGCGCGGCACGGCTGCGTCCCGAGATCGAGATCGAGCCGACGCCCGCGCCCAAGCGCCTCGCGCCCTACGCGTACGCGCTGGAGGCAGCGGTCGTCGAGCCGGGCACCGGCCCCGAAGGGGAGGACACCGACCTCGCCGACGGCAGACTGGTGCTGCTGCACGACCCGGCCGGGCACGACGGCTGGCAGGGCACCTTCCGGGTGGTGACGCTGGCGCGCGCCGAGCTGGAGCCGGAGATGGGCTCCGACCCGCTGCTGCCGGAGGTGTCCTGGTCCTGGCTGACCGGGGCGCTGGACGCGCGCGGCGTGCGGTACGGGGAGCCCAGCGGCACGGTCACCCGCGCCAGTTCGCACTACTTCGGCGGGCTCGCGGAGCGGGCCCCGGCGACCCAGATCGAGATGCGCGCCTCGTGGACCCCGGAGGAGGGGCCGGGCGGGGTGCCGGATCTCGCGGCCCACCTCTGCGCGTGGTGCGACCTGCTGTGCCAGGTGGCGGGGCTGCCGCCGGTGGCTCCCGAGCCGTCGCCGCGCGGCGGGGTCGTACCGCTGCCGCAGCGCCGGGGGCCGCAGGCGCGCTGACGCGCCCGGCGCGTGGATGCACCCGGCGCGTTGATGCGTCGGGGAGCGCGCGCGGGCCGTCCGCACTCCGCCGCCGCGCGGCCTGACCGGGCGGCAGGTTCCGGCCTGCTCCGCGACGCTCGAACGTCTTCACGGCAACCTGCCGCCGCCAGGTCACTCCAAAGTCGATCAAGCGACCGATTTGACCGAAATGAACCAACTAAGTTGAGATCAAACTCTAAAGTCGGCCCGGTTTGGTGCCGAAGAGGTCAGTGACCCTTCAAAGACGGAGCATTCCGACTCGCCCCCACATGTCGGCATCCGTCCCGCCACTCCCCCCAGGAGGCCCGGTGTCAGTTCTCCTCGAGCAACCTTCGAGCCTGGTCGCCTACCGCCCGAACAAGCCGACGGCCATGGTCGTCGTGGCCGACCCTCGCGTCCGCTCCACCGTCACCCGCCACCTGTGGGCGCTCGGCGTGCGTGACGTGATCGAGGCGTCGTCCATCGCGGAGGCCCGTCCCCGCGTCGGCAGCCCGCGCGACATCTGCGTTGCCGACGTCCACCTGCCCGACGGCTCCGGCCTGACCCTGCTGTCCGAGACCCGGGCCGCGGGGTGGCCCAACGGCCTCGCCCTCTCCGCCGCCGACGACATCGGTGCCGTACGCAACGCCCTGGCCGGCGGCGTCAAGGGATACGTCGTCACCGGCACCCGTACCAACCTCGGCCTGCCGGGCCGCCCCGGCGCCGCACCCATCGGCGCCAACGCCGCCCGGATGCACCGCCGCCCCCCGGGCGCCCCCGGCCACCCGGGCGGCTACCGCGAACTGTCCGGCCGCGAGGTCGAGGTGCTGCGGCTGGTTGCGGAGGGCCAGTCCAACAAGGCCATCGGCGTCTCGATGGGCCTGTCCGCGCTGACCGTCAAGAGCCACCTCGCCCGTATCGCCCGCAAGCTGGGCACCGGCGACCGGGCCGGCATGGTCGCCGTCGCCCTGCGCACCGGCATCATCCACTGACTCCGACCGCCGAATCCGCCGTCACGCCCGTCGAGGGAACGTTCCCTCGGCGGGCGCCGTGCATACACAGATACCCTTGACTGGTGACCGACGCCCAAAAGACCGCAGAAGACTCGACACTGCGAACAACCGGAGACTCCCCTCCGGACACCCGCCCGGCGCCGGTCCCTCTACTGGAACCGCGCGAGGGCACCCCCGCCGTCACGGCGGCGGCCGACGAACTTGCCGAAGTCGTGTCGGCCTTCGCGGCCGGCACGGGTCCGGTGGCGGTGGACGCCGAGCGGGCTTCCGGCTACCGCTACGGCCAGCGCGCCTACCTCGTACAACTGCGCCGCGAAGGCGCGGGCAGCGTACTGATCGACCCGGTCGGCTGCCCCGACCTCTCGGCGCTGGGCGACGCCGTCGCCGACGCCGAGTGGGTGCTGCACGCCGCCACCCAGGACCTGCCGTGCCTGCGTGACATAGGCATGATCCCCTCCCGGCTCTTCGACACCGAGCTGGCCGGGCGCCTCGCGGGCTTCGCCCGGGTCGGCCTCGGCGCGATGGTGGAGAACGTCCTGGGCTACGCCCTGGAGAAGGGCCACTCCGCGGTGGACTGGTCCACCCGCCCGCTGCCGGAGCCCTGGCTGCGCTACGCCGCGCTCGACGTCGAACTGCTGGTGGACCTCCGCGACGCCCTGGAGGAGGAGCTGGACCGGCAGGGCAAGCTGGAGTGGGCGCACCAGGAGTTCGCGGCCATCGCCGCCGCTCCCCCGGCGCCGCCCCGCAAGGACCCCTGGCGCCGTACGTCCGGCATGCACAAGGTGCGCCGCCGCCGGCAGATGGCCGTCGTACGGGAACTGTGGACCGCCCGGGACCAGGTCGCCCAGCGGCGCGACATCTCCCCCGGCAAGGTGCTCGGCGACGCCGCGATCATCGAGGCGGCGCTGAACCTGCCGCCCAACGCGCACGCGCTCGCCGCGCTCAACGGCTTCGGGCACCGGATGGGCCGCCGCCAGTTGGAACAGTGGCAGGCCGCCGTGGACCGCGCCCGCGCCCTGCCGGACAGCGAGCTGCCGCAGCCCGGCCAGCCGCTGAACGGTCCCCCGCCGCCCCGCTCGTGGGCCGACAAGGACCCGGCCGCCGCGGCCCGGCTCTCCGCGGCCCGTACCGCGGTGACCGCGCTGGCCGAGGAGCTGAACCTCCCGCAGGAGAACCTGATCACCCCCGACACGGTGCGGCGCCTGTGCTGGGAGCCGCCCGCCGACCCCTCCGAGGAGACGGTGGCCGCCGTACTGGCCGGGCACGGCGCCCGTCCCTGGCAGATCGAACAGGTCGCCCCGATCCTCACCGAGGCCCTGCACACCACCGGAGCCTGATCCTCCGGGGGCGGACCGGGAATCCCGGCCCGCCCCCGCCGGCTCAGTCCCGGCCGTCGCGCCCCACCGGCCCGGTCCCGGCCGACATGCCCCGCAGGCTCGGTCCCGGCCTACGCGCCCCGACCGACCAGTCCTGACCGACTGCCCACCGGCTCAGTCCCGGTCGACGTGCTCGCGCAGCACCTTCCGGTCCGTCGCGTCCACGTCGTACGTGGTCTTGTTCCAGTCGTTGGTGGTCACCACGTCCACCGACCAGATCTCCTTCTTCTGGTCGTTGGTGTCCAGCTCCACGGCCGTGACCGTGCCGCTCTTCTTCCCGGTCGCCGTGTCCGCCGCCTGCCGCGCCGTGACACTCGCCCGACCGAGCCGGTCCGCCAGTTTCTTCTTGTCGTCGCCGTCCTCGTTCTCGGTCCGCGGCTTGTCCGCCTTACCGGTCACCGCGTCGACCCGTACGGCGCTCTCCGTACCGTCCGAGGCCGCCACCTTCGCGTGCCACTCGGGCTTGCCGCCCGCCCCGCGCTTCAACTCCACCGACACCGGCTTGGAGTCCGCCACGGCCTCCGTCGCGGCCTTCAGCGCCTTGTCGTACGAGATCTTGGCCTGGGGGACGAGCGCCTTGCGGGAACGCTGGTCCTCGGTCATCTGCCCCAAGGCCCCGGAAGACTCCCCGCCCGACGCCGACGGCGCCGCGACCGACGGCGCCGCGGCCGACGCCGAGGGCGAGGCCGAGTTCTCCTTCCCGCCTCCCCCGCCGTCGTCCCCGCACCCGGCCAGCAGGGCCCCCGCCGCCGCGACGGCGCACACAGCGATACCGGCACCTCGAACACGCTTGGTCATACCACCGCTCCCATCCGTATCCATACGGGCACGATAGGTCCGTGATGTCACCCTTGCCCCCCGGCACCACGCGCCCGGCCCACCTCACCACCCCGGGTGCCCGGCCGCCGTTCCCTCACGCACCGGGGGCGCCACCCCCACACCCGGCCCCCGTCGGCGAAGTCGACATTGTGACCTTCGCCGCTTACCCCGGAGGGGCTGGGCAGCCCGGTTACCCGCAAGTAGCATGAGGGGCGTGACGCGCCTCCGGGCGCGCCCGCAGCAGTGCCATCCCGCACCTGGAGGAGAGCCAACGTGCCTCGTACCGCTAGGGACGTCGTCTTCGTCGACGGCGTCCGCACCCCGTTCGGCAAGGCGGGCCCGAAGGGCATCTACCACGAGACCCGCGCCGACGACCTGGTCGTCAAGTGCATCCGGGAGCTGCTGCGCCGCAACCCGGACCTCGACCCGGCCCGGATCGACGAGGTCGCCCTCGCCGCCACGACCCAGATCGGCGACCAGGGCCTGACCCTGGGCCGTACCGCCGGCATCCTGGCCGGCCTCCCGCAGTCCGTCCCCGGCTTCTCCGTGGACCGGATGTGCGCCGGTGCCATGACCGCCGTGACGAGCATCGCCGGCGGCGTCTCCTTCGGTGCGTACGACATCGCGGTGGCCGGCGGCGTCGAGCACATGGGCCGCCACCCCATGGGCGAGGGCGTCGACCCCAACCCGCGCTTCGTCAGCGAGAAGCTGGTCGACCAGTCCGCCCTCTTCATGGGCATGACGGCGGAGAACCTGCACGACCGCCTGCCGCACCTCACCAAGCAGCGCGCCGACGAGTACGCCGTGCGCAGCCAGGAGAAGGCCGCCAAGGCGTACGCCGACGGCAAGATCCAGGCCGACCTGGTGCCGATCTCGGTGCGCCGCACCAACGCCGAGGCCGGCGAGACCGGCTGGGGCCTGGTCACCGCCGACGAGCCGATGCGGCCCGGCACCACGCTGGAGAACCTGGCGGGCCTCAAGACGCCGTTCCGTCCGCACGGCCGGGTCACCGCGGGCAACGCGGCCGGTCTCAACGACGGCGCCACCGCCTCGCTGATCGCCGCCGAGGACGTGGCCCGCGAGCTGGGCCTGCCGGTCAAGATGCGCCTGGTGGACTACGCCTTCGCGGGCGTGGAGCCCGAGGTCATGGGCATCGGCCCGGTCCCGGCGACCGAGAAGGCCCTCGCCAAGGCGGGCCTGACCATCGACGACATCGGCCTCTTCGAGATCAACGAGGCGTTCGCCGTCCAGGTGCTGTCGCTGCTGGACCACTACGGCATCGCGGACGACGACCCGCGCGTCAACCAGTACGGCGGCGCGATCGCCTACGGCCACCCCCTCGCCTCCTCCGGCGTACGGCTGATGACGCAGCTCGCGCGGCAGTTCGAGGAGCAGCCGCAGGTCCGCTACGGCATCACGACCATGTGCGTCGGCTTCGGCATGGGCGGCACGGTCATCTGGGAGAACCCGCACTTCGAGGGAGCAGGCAAGTGAGCACCACGACAGAACTGCTGAAGGGCGCGGCCGAGCTGTTCCCGGACGAGGTCGTCACCCAGGCGCACGTACGGCACCTGGAGCTGCCCGGGGCCGGCACCTTCGCGCTGATCACGCTGGACAACGGCCTGGACCACACCAAGCCGACCACCTTCGGCCCGCAGTCGCTGGCGAACCTGAACGCCGCGATCGACCAGGTCGAGGCGGAGGCCGCGGACGGCAAGATCGTCGGCGTCGGTGTCACCGGCAAGCCGTTCATCTTCGCCGTCGGCGCCGACCTCAAGGGCGTCGAGCTGCTCAAGCGGCACGAGGACGCGCTGGCCATCGGCAAGGGCGGCCACGACGTCTTCAAGCGGCTGTCCGGCCTGGCCGTGCCGACCTTCGCCTACTACAACGGTGCCGCGATGGGCGGCGGCGTCGAGGTCGGTCTGCACTGCACGTACCGCACCGTCTCCAAGGCGCTGCCCGCCTTCTCGCTGCCCGAGGTCTTCCTCGGCCTGGTGCCCGGCTGGGGCGGCTGCGTCCTGCTGCCGAACCTGATCGGCGCCGACCGCGCGGTCTCGGTGATCATCGAGAACTCGCTCAACCAGAACAAGCAGCTCAAGGGTCAGCAGGTCTACGACCTGGGCATCGCCGACGCGATCTTCGAGGGCGCGGACTTCCTGGAGCAGTCGCTGCTGTGGACCGCCTCGGTCCTCAAGGGCGACACCGAGGTCGTACGGGCCGACGTCGACCGCGGCGAGGCGTGGGACCAGGCCGTGCAGCGCGGCAAGGGCATCGCGGACAGCAAGGTGCACGGCGCCGCCCCGGCCGCGTACCGCGCGCTGGACATCATCGCCGCCGCCAAGAACGGCGACCTGCGCCAGGGCTTCGACGCCGAGGACCAAGCCCTCGCCGACCTGATCATGGGCGGCGAGCTGCGCAGCGGCATCTACTCGTTCAACCTGGTGCAGAAGCGCGCCAAGCGTCCCGCCGGTGCCCCGGACAAGTCCCTCGCGCGCCCGGTCACCAAGGTGGGCGTGGTCGGCGCGGGCCTGATGGCCTCCCAGCTCGCGCTGCTGTTCGCGCGCCGCCTGGAGGTGCCGGTCGTGCTGACCGACATCGACCAGGCGCGGATCGACAAGGGCGTGGAGTACGTCCACGGCGAGATCGACAAGCTGCTCCTGAAGGGCCGCGTCAACCAGGACAAGGCCAACCGCCTCAAGGGCCTGGTCAGCGGCCACCTCGACAAGGCCGCCGCGTTCGGCGACGCGGACTTCGTCATCGAGGCCGTCTTCGAGGAGATGGGCGTCAAGCAGCAGGTGTTCGCCGAGGTCGAGGCGGTCGTGCCGGAGCACGCCGTGCTCGCCACCAACACCTCGTCCCTCTCGGTCACCGAGATGGCGTCCAAGCTCAAGCACCCCGAGCGGGTCGTGGGCTTCCACTTCTTCAACCCGGTCGCGATCCTGCCGCTGCTGGAGATCGTGCGCGCGGAGAAGACCGACGACGCGTCGCTGGCCACCGCCTTCTCCGTCGCCAAGTCGCTGAAGAAGACCGCCGTGCTGGTCAAGGACGCCCCGGCGTTCGTGGTCAACCGCATCCTGACCCGCTTCATGGGCGAGATCCAGAACGTCATCGACGAGGGCACCCCCGTCGAGACCGCCGAGAAGGCCGTCGAGCCGCTCGGTCTGCCGATGTCGCCGCTGGTGCTGCTGGAGCTGGTCGGCCCGGCGATCGGCCTGCACGTCTCCGAGACGCTGCACGGCGCCTTCCCGGACCGCTTCACCGTCTCGCCGAACCTGGCCGCCGTGGTCAAGGCGGGCAAGCGCGGCTTCTACGTGTACGACTCCGGCAAGCCGGAGCTGGACCCGGAGGTCAAGGCGCTGCTCAAGCAGGGCGACACGGTGCTGACCGAGGAGCAGGTGCGGGACCGCGTCCTGGACGCCGTGGCGCAGGAGATCGGCCTGATGCTGGACGAGGGTGTCGTCGCCGAGGCGCAGGACATCGACCTGTGCCTGATCACCGGCGCCGGCTGGCCCTTCCACCTGGGCGGTATCACGCCGTACCTGGACCGTGCGGGCGTCTCGGAGCGCGTCAACGGCAAGAAGTTCCTGGCCCCGGGCATCGCGAGCGTGCCCGCGTAAGGCAGGACAACCGTTTCACCGGCTGCCCTGGTACCGCTGTTCTCAGTGGTGCCAGGGCAGTTGTACGGGTGCGGTCGGCGTCCGGCCGTCACGTACGTCGGCGAGCAGCGGCGGCAGCCCGTACGGGAAGACGGTCTCGGCCGTCGTCGCCAGTTCGTCCACGGGCCACCAGCGGTGCCCCGTGACGGAGGCGGTCTCGTGTTCCTTGAAACCGCTGGTGTCGACCGGGTACGGCGCGACGTGGTGCAGGAAGAAGACGTCCTCGAACAGGCCGCTCGCCCAGGGTAGTTCCGCGTATCCGGAGGTACGGGCGACCAGCGGCCCCAGCGCCTCCGGCGCGAGCCGCAGCCCGGTCTCCTCCGCCAGCTCCCGCGCCGCTGTCTCGCGCAGCGACTCCCCGTCGGCCACGCTGCCGCCGGGGGTGAACCAGCAGTGCCCGGCGTCGGGGCGGGCGGGGTCGAGGTGGCCGCGGAAGAGCAGCAGACTGTCGTCCGTCCCGAGGAGCAGAACGCGGGCGGAACGGCGTACGGGAGCGGCGGCCTGCGGCGGCGTGGTGGTTTCGGGCATCCGGGCAGCGTAGGCCGCGGCCGCGTCGCGCGACAAAGGGTTTCTCCGCGTCCCTGGGTCCCCCGTGCCACGCTGGACCCATGAGCACTCTGGTGGTCGTGGACGCGGCCAACGTGATCGGGTCGGTGCCCGACGGCTGGTGGCGCGACCGCCGCGCGGCGGCCGAACGGCTGCGGGACGCACTGGCGGGCCGGGCGGCCGACGGGCACGGACTCCCCGGGCTCGAACCCGGCGGACCGCCCGTCGAGCTGGTCCTCGTCGTCGAGGGCGCGGCCCGGGGCGTGGCACCCGTACCCGGTGTGGAGGTGGTCGAGGCGCCGGGCAGCGGGGACGACCGCATCGTGGAACTGGTGCGGGAGGCGGACCGGGGCCCGGACTGCGTGGTCGTCACCGCCGACCGCGGGCTGCGGGCGCGCGTGGCGGCGTTGGGGGCCCAGGTGGCCGGGCCGCGTACCGTCCGGCCCGGGCACGGCGGCTGACGGAACCCGGCCCGCCACCCGGCCTCACCCGCGACCCGTCCGCCCGTCCGCCCGCCCGTTCATCCGGCTGTGGCCACGCCCGTACGCGAAGTACACGACGAAGCCGATCAGCATCCACACCCCGAACCGCAGCCAGGTCTCCGCGGGCAGGTTGAGCATCAGCCACAGCGAGGCCAGGACCGACAGGGCCGGGACGAACGGCACCAGCGGTGTACGGAAGGAGCGGGGCAGGTCCGGCCGGGAACGGCGCAGGATGACGACGCCGAGCGCGACCACGACGAAGGCGAACAGGGTGCCGATGTTGACCAGTTCGGCGAGTTCGTCGATCGAGGTGAACCCGGCGACGACGGCGACCACGGCGCCCAGCGCGACGGTCGAGCGGTACGGGGTGCCGAAGCGCGGGTGGACCTGCGAGAACAGCTTCGGCAGCAGGCCGTCGCGGCTCATCGCGAAGAAGACCCGGCTCTGGCCGAGCAGCAGGATCATGCAGACCGAGGTCAGGCCGACGGCGGCGCCGAAGCTGATCAGCCCGGCCCAGAACGGGTGCCCGACGGACTTGAAGGCGTCGGCGAGCGGGGCGTCCGTGGACAGTTCGCTGTACTTCTGCATGCCGGTGACGACGATCGACACGGCCACGTACAGCACCGTGCAGATGGCGAGCGAACCGAGGATGCCGCGCGGTACGTCGCGCTGCGGCAGCCGGGTCTCCTCGGCGGCGGTGGCCACGATGTCGAAGCCGATGAAGGCGAAGAAGACGACCGCGGCGGCCGCGAAGACGCCCATCACGCCGAAGTCGGCCGGGGTGAAGCCGAAGACGAGCTGGGACAGCGGCGCCGCGAGGCCGTCGCCGCCCTCGGTGGCCCGGCTCGGCGGGATGAACGGCTCGTAGTTGGCGCCGGTGATGAAGAAGGCGCCCGCGATGATGACGAGCAGCACGACGGTGACCTTGATACCGACGATCACCGAGGTCACGCGGGACGACAGCTTCATGCCGACGACGAGGATCGCCGTCAGGACGAGGACCAGGACGCAGGCGAGCAGGTCGAAGCCGAAGGTGCCCTCGTGCGTGCCGGACAGTCCTCGCGGCAGGTGGACCCCGGCGGTGTCCAGCAGCGAGCGGACGTAGCCGGACCAGCCGACGGCGACCACCGCGCAGCCCAGCGCCAGCTCCAGCACCAGGTCCCAGCCGATGATCCAGGCGGGCAGCTCGCCGAGCGAGGCGTACGAGAAGGTGTACGCGGAGCCGGCGACCGGCACGGTCGAGGCGAACTCCGCGTAGCAGAGCGCGGCCAGCGCGCAGACCAGGCCGGCGACGACGAAGGAGAGGGCGACGGCCGGGCCCGCCGTCTCCTTGGCGATCTTGCCGGTGAGGACGAAGATGCCGGTGCCGATGACCACACCGACGCCGAAGACCGTCAGGTCGAGGGCGGACAGGGACTTCTTGAGCGCGTGCTCCGGCTCCTCGGTGTCCCGGATCGACTCCTCGACCGTCTTGGTCCGGAACAGGCCGTCGCGGCGCCCCCGGGCGGGGTCCGCGCCACCGCCGCCGCGCTCCGGTCCGCTTCCCGTGCCCCGCTGGGTACTGCTCATGGGCCAACCTCCGCCTGGACGACCGTCGCGACTCGTGAACTGACCGAGTCTGCGCAATGGTCGGGACGAGTACGGTGCGGCGGGCCTGTACGCGGCGGGGATTCACCCGATGGTACGGACGGGTGGATATGCCGACGGGCCGGTGGTTGCACCCGTTCGGGTGGCCCACCGGCCCATCGTATGACCGTTCAGCGATGTTTGTGCAGAGTTGCGCGCCGGGTTTGTGCCGCCTTGGGCGTCGTGTGTTCGTCCGGTGAACGGCCGGTACGAGCGGTCAGCCGTTCGTGGGGACGTGTCCACGGGACCCGCGCGCATCCCCCACAGGAGGAACCGGCCGCGCCGGTTCCTCCTCCCGTCGGCGGTGGCCGCCGTCAGTCGCGGGCGGCCTCGGCGCGCCCGGCGCCGTCCGCGGCGGCCACGGACTCCGCCGCGTCCACGGACCGGTCGGTGTCCTCGTAGCGGCCGTCGATCTTGGAGACCAGGCCGGTCACCTGCCGGGCGATGTCCGGCGCGGTGAGCCCGATCTCGGCCAGGATCTCCTTGCGCGAGGCGTGGTCGAGGAACCGCTCGGGGATACCGAAGTCCCGCAGCGGCACGTCCACGCCCGCGTCCCGCAGCGCCTGCGCGACCGCGGAGCCGACACCGCCGGAGCGGCTGTTGTCCTCGACCGTGACCACGACGCGGTGCGCGTCGGCGAGGCCCGGCAGCGCCGCGTCGACCGGCTTGACCCAGCGCGGGTCCACCACCGTCGTCGAGATGCCCTGCTTGTCGAGCAGGTCGGCGATCTCCAGGCACATCGGCGCCAGCGCGCCCACCGACACCAGCAGCACGTCGGGCCGCTCGACGCCCTCGCCGGGCTCGCGCAGCACGTCCATGCCGCCCACCCGGCCCACGGCCTGCACGGCCGGGCCGACCGCGCCCTTGGAGTAGCGCACCACGGTCGGGGCGTCGTCGACGTCGACGGCCTCGCGGAGCTGGGCGCGGACCTGGTCGGCGTCGCGCGGGGCCGCGATCCGCAGGCCGGGCACGACCTGGAGGATCGACATGTCCCACATGCCGTTGTGCGACGCGCCGTCGGTGCCGGTGACACCGGCCCGGTCCAGGACGAAGGTGACGCCGCACTTGTGCAGCGCCACGTCCATCAGAACCTGGTCGAAGGCGCGGTTGAGGAAGGTGGCGTAGACCGCGAAGACCGGGTGCAGGCCGCCGGTGGCCAGGCCGGCGGCGGACACCGCGCCGTGCTGCTCGGCGATGCCGACGTCGTAGACCCGGTCCGGGAACGCCTTGGCGAACTTGTCCAGGCCGACCGGCTGCAGCATGGCGGCCGTGATCGCGACGATGTCGGGGCGCTCACGGCCGAGCTCGACCATCTCCTCGCCGAAGACGGAGGTCCAGTCGGCGCCGGAGGAGGCGATCGGCAGGCCCGTGTCGGGGTGGATCTTGCCGACGGCGTGGAAGCGGTCCGCCTCGTCCTGGAGGGCGGGCTGGTAGCCGCGGCCCTTCTCGGTGAGGCAGTGCACGATGACCGGGCCGCCGAAGCGCTTGGCGCGCTGCAGCGCCGACTCCAGGGCCTCGATGTCGTGGCCGTCGATCGGCCCGACGTACTTCAGCCCCAGGTCCTCGAACATGCCCTGCGGCGCGATGAAGTCCTTCAGGCCCTTCTTGGCGCCGTGCAGCGTCTCGTACAGCGGCCGGCCGACGACCGGGGTGCGCTCCAGCAGGTCCTTGCCGCGGGCGAGGAAGCGCTCGTAGCCGTCGGTGGTGCGCAGGGTGGCGAGGTGGTTGGCGAGGCCGCCGATGGTGGGCGCGTAGGAGCGCTCGTTGTCGTTGACGACGATGACCAGGGGGCGGTCCTTGGCCGTCGCGATGTTGTTCAGCGCCTCCCAGGCCATGCCGCCGGTCAGCGCGCCGTCCCCGATGACCGCCACGACATGATCGTTTTTGCGCAGCACCTCGTTGGCCTTGGCCAGGCCGTCGGCCCAGCCCAGCACGGTGGAGGCGTGGCTGTTCTCGATGACGTCGTGCTCGGACTCGGCCTGCGAGGGGTAGCCGGACAGGCCGCCCTTCATCTTCAGCTTCGAGAAGTCCTGCCGGCCGGTGAGCAGCTTGTGGACGTAGGACTGGTGCCCGGTGTCCCACAGCACCTTGTCCTTCGGGGACTCGAAGACCCGGTGCAGGGCGATGGTCAGCTCGACCACGCCGAGGTTGGGTCCGAGGTGCCCGCCGGTCTTGGAGACGGCGTCGACGAGGAAGGTACGGATCTCCCCCGCCAGCTGTTCCAGCTGCTCCGGTCCGAGTCGGTCCAGATCGCGCGGTCCCTTGATACGGGTCAGCAGCGCCACCCGTGCCTCCTTGCTGTCGAGCTGGTTCGAGCGATTCGTGCCGCTTGGTGCAGCTTCGCCTGTTTGTAGCTGGCTCTGGCTGGTCGAGCTTGCCGATCCGCCGAGTCTAATGTTCCGCTTGCGACGGCGGAGAACGGGCCGTGCGATGTATGTCACGCGGATGGCCGTTATGCGGCTCTGCTCCCCCGGCGGGCACGACCTTCGACCGAAAACCTGCCCTCAGGCGCGTATCCGACCCCGCGAACGGGGGTGGCCGGCGCTCTGACGGCCCTCCCGGGCCCGCCCGGGCGGCCTGCGAACCGTCGCTCACGGAACGGCCACCGCGGCGCCACCACGGTTACTCTGCGTAACCTGCCCGGCGTGCCGCAGGGCGCCGCAGAGGCCACAGGTGCCGGCCATGAGCCCGCCGCTACGGAACCCGTCCGCCTGCGTGGCCGGCCTGCGCAGGGCCCGCACGGCAAGTGATCCGGGGCCGGCCGTCATCAGAACAACCCATCACGATGTGCCCGAATGCCTTGGAGCTGGAGCTCTCGTACATCGGCCCCTGGCCCAGCAAGCGGCGTCGGGCCGGGTCCGTCGTCCCGCCTCCGTCGTCGGCGTCGAGCAGGCCGTGACACTCAGCGCGGTGGCCAGGCTGTACGGCCGCGGCAACAACAAGGTTTCCGCCCTGCGCGGTGTGCACTGTGCCTTCGGCCGCGGGTCGTTCACCGCGGTGATGGGCCCTTCGGGTACCCCCGAAGGCGTCGCTCTTCTCGACGATTCGCAGAGCGTCACCTGCCGGGAGCGGGACGAGCGTTCCAACCGGCCGGCACGCGAACTGGACAGCCCCGGTACGGACCTGGCGTGCGGGACGGCCCGGGACGACGGGCGCACCGCTCCGCCGGGCCCGGCTACGGTCCCCGGCATACCGTCATGTCCCTGCCGGGGCTCGGACTTGCGGTCCGTGCCCCGGCTCGACTGCTCCCTGGTCACCCGCCCCAGCTTTCCCGATGCGACGGAAAGCGGGAACGACGGCTACGCCCGGCCGGCCGTCTTCTGCGTCTTGCGGGAGACGGAGTCGATGACCACGGCCGCCAGCAGGACGGCTCCGGTGATCATGAACTGGACGGCCGAGGCGATGCCCAGCAGTGCCATCCCCGAGGCGATGGACTGGATGACCAGGACGCCCAGGAGCGCGGACCAGGTCTTGCCGCGGCCGCCGAACAGGCTCGTACCGCCGATGACCGCGGCGGCGATCGCGTTCATCAGGAGGCTGCCCGCGCCCGAGGACTGGTTCGCGGCGTTGATCTGGGAGGCCAGGAACATTCCGCCGACCGCGGCCATCGTGCCGGCCAGGGAGAAGACCGAGATCCGGATGAACGCCACGTTGATGCCCGCGCGACGGGCCGCCTCGACGCTGCCGCCGAGGGCGAAGATCTGCCGCCCGTACCGGGTACGCCGCAGCACGAAGTCGAGGGCGACGACGACGCCGAGGAAGATCACGACCGCGAGCGGCAGGCCCTTGTACTGGTTCAGCAGCCACGCCACCAGATAGGCGGGGACGGCCAGGACCACCGTACGCAGCACGGTCTCGCTCAGCGGCCGGCTCGGGACGCCCGCGGCCTCGCGGCGGCGGGAGTCCAGGAGGGAGAGGCCGAGGAAGGCCAGGACGGCGACCGTCGCCAGGCCGTACGCGGCGGCCACGTCGGTGAAGTAGAAGTTGGTCAGCTTCGCGACGAGGCCGCTGTCGTCCAGGTTGATGGTGCCGTTGGAGCCGAGCACCTGGAGCATCAGGCCGTTCCAGCCAAGCAGCCCGGCGAGGGTGACGACGAAGGCGGGCACCCCGATCCGGGCGAAGAAGAAGCCGTGCAGGGCACCGGCCACGGTACCGGTGAGGACGGCCAGGATCAGGGCGAGCCATTCCGGCATGCCGTTGTTGATGTTGAGGACGGCGAAGACCGCGGCGGCCAGGCCGCTGACCGAGCCGACGGACAGGTCGATCTCGCCGAGGATCAGCACGAAGACGATGCCGACGGCGATCAGTCCGGTGCCAGCCGCCGTCACGAACAGGTTCGAGAGGTTCTCGGCGCCGAGGAAGGCCGCGTCCTGGAGCTGGAAGACGATGCCGATGACGATGAGGCCGACGACGACCGGCAGCGAGCCCAGTTCACCGCTGCGCGTCTTGCGCCGGAACTCGTCGAGGTAGCCCTTGAAGCCCTGCTGGCGGACGAGCAGCCGCGGGTCCACGGCGGTGACGGCACCCTCGGCCGCGGGCGCCGCGTCGACCGGCTCGTCGCCGGCCCTGGACAGGTTGGTGGTCACTTCTTGGCCTCCGCGGTGCGGGCCTTGCGCCGGGTCACGGCATTGTCCGTGGCGCCGGTGATGGCGGAGATGATCTCTTCCTGACTGGTGCTGCGGACGTCGAAGGTGCCGTTGTTCCGGCCCAGCCGCAGCACCGCGACCCGGTCCGCGACGGCCTTGACGTCGGCCATGTTGTGGCTGATGAGGATGGTGCCGAGACCGCGCTCCCGCAGCCGTTCCACGAGGTCGAGGACCTGGGCGGTCTGCTCCACACCGAGCGCCGCGGTGGGCTCGTCGAGGATGACGACCTTGGGCTCGCCGAGCAGGGAGCGGGCGATGGCGACGGTCTGCCGCTGGCCGCCGGAGAGCGAGGCGATGGGGATGCGCACGCTCGGGATGCGGATGGCGAGGGTGGCGAGCAGCTCGCGGGCGCGGCGCTCCATCTCGACCTCGTCCAGCACCCCGGCGCGCACGATCTCGCGGCCGAGGAAGAGGTTGCCCACGACATCGAGGTTGTCGCAGAGCGCGAGGTCCTGGTAGACGGTCGCGATGCCCAGTTCCTGGGCGGTGTGCGGCCGGTCGACGGTGACCGGGCGGCCCTCCCACTCGATGACGCCGTCGTCGGCGGGTCCGACGCCGGCGATCGTCTTGACGAGGGTGGACTTGCCGGCGCCGTTGTCGCCGACCAGGGCGACGACCTCGCCGGGGTGGATCTCCAGTTCGACATCGGTGAGCGCCTGAACGGCACCGAACCGCTTGGAGATCCCGCGCAACGCCAGCACGGGCGTAGCGGACACGTGAATCATCTCCTTCGCCGCCTGACCGGCGGGGATGCGCCGTCCGGCCCGCGGCGCCCGGTGGACGGGCGGCGGGGCCGGGCGGACGGCAGGCTTACTTCAGGCCGGCCTGGGCGCAGGCGGACTGGAACTTGGCGGTGCAGATCTCGGCCTTGGTGAAGAAGCCCTCCTGGCCGACATACTTCGAAATATCGGCCTTGGTGAGCGCGAAGGGCGTCACGATGACGGACGGCACCTTCTTCTCGGTGGCGCTGTCGACGGTGGTCTTGGCGACCGAGTCCAGCTTCTTGCCCTGGGCGAGCGCGACGGCCATCGAGGCGGCGGCGTCGGCCTCCGGCTTGTACGGCTTGTAGACGCTCATGAACTGCTCGTCGCTGAGGATGCGCTGGACGGCGGAGAGTTCGGCGTCCTGGCCGGTGACCGGCGGGAGCTTGGTGAACCCGGCGCTCTTGAGGGCGGTGATGATGCCGCCCGCCATGCCGTCGTTGGCGGAGTAGACGCCGATGATCTTGTCCTTGCCGAGCGAGGAGATGGCGCCCTTCATGTTCTCGTTGGCGTTCTCCGGCTTCCACTCCTTGGTGTCGTACTCCTTGCCGATCTTCACCTTGCCGTCCAGCACGGAGTGCGCGCCGTCCTTGTACATCTTGGCGTTCGGGTCGGTGATCGACCCGTTCATCATGACGATCTCGCCCTGGCCGACCTTGTCGCCCAGCTCCTTGAGGAGCGACTCGCCCTGGATCTTGCCGACCCGCTCGTTGTCCACGGAGGTGTACGCCTTGATCGGGCCCTCGGCCAGCCGGTCGTAGGCGACGACGGGGATGCCCTTGTCGTTCGCCTTCTTGACCGAGGCGGCGATGGACTTGGCGTCCACCGCGTCCAGGATCAGCGCGTCGACCTTCTTGGTGATCATCGTGTCGACCTGCTGCTGCTGGACGGCGGGGTCCTGCTTGGCGTTGTCGTAGAGGATCTCGGTGTCCTTGCCCGCCAGCTCGCGGATCTTCTTCTCTATCAGCGGCTTGTCGAACCGCTCGTATCGCGCGGTCTGGTTCTCGGGCAGCAGGAGGCCGATGGTCAGCGGCCCCTTCTTGTCCTTCTTGGCGTCCGAGTCGCCGCCGGCCTCCTTGGCGGAGCCGCAGGCGGCGAGTCCGGCGGCCATCGAGACGGCGGCCGCGGCCACGGCGGCACGACGCAGGTGCGAGTTCACGGTGAAACCTCCCTGACGAGGCCGCGTCGTTGCGGCCGAGGTGGCTGGAAGTCAACTCGGCCGCTCGCAGACCGTCAAGGAGTAAATACTTAACGAGATGACAACGGTGCCATGCGTTAGCTGTGTGAACTCAGCGTGCGCCGTATACGGCAGCGTGCCCCGTATACGTCAGGCAATGGCAGAGGAACCGGTGCCGTCGGCGGGCCGGGCACCGGCGGCGGCGGGCACACCGGGGGCCGGCCGCCTGTCCGGCTGCGCGGCCCCGTCGGCGGACAGCGTGCCGTCCAGCAGCGTCGAGTCGCCCATCTCGCTCAGCACCAGCGCCAGTGCGCCGAGCACCTCGGCCCGGCCGCCGAGCGTCCCCGGCACGATTCCCAACTGCCGCGCCGCGCTGGGGATCGCGTACCGCGACACCGACTCCCTTATCGGCCCGAGCACCAGCTCCCCGGCCTCCGCGAGGTCGCCGCCGAGCACCACCCGGCTCGGGTTGAGCAGGTTGCACAGATTGGCCACCCCGCTGCCGATGTGCCGCCCCACGTCCCCGATCACCCGGCGGCAGCCCGGGTCGCCCTCCCGGGCCAGCCGGACCACCTCCGCCATGGTCAGGTCGGGGCCGTGACTGGGCTGGAGCAGCGGGAGCACGTACCGGGCGGCGGTGAAGGTCTCCAGGCAGCCGCGGTTGCCGCAGCGGCAGACCGGCCCGGACTCGTCCAGCGTGATGTGCCCGATCTCGCCCGCGGTGCCGCCCGGGCCCCGGTAGATCTGGCCGCTGATGACCAGGCCCGCGCCGACGCCGCTGGCGACCTTGATGTACGCCAGGTCGGCGGCGCCCCGCCCGCTGCCCCAGACCAGCTCGCCGAGCGCGCCGAGGTTGGCGTCGTTGTCGACGTACACGCCGACGCCCAGCCGGCCGGACAGTTCCTCGCTCGGGTTCGTCCCGCTCCAGCCCGGCAGGATGGCGGTCGAGCCGAGCGTGCCGGACTCCACGTCGATCGGGCCCGGGACGCCGAGGCCGACGCCGATGACCTTGCCCGGGCCGACGCCGGTCGCCTCGACCAGCCGGTTGACCAGGCGCTCGGCCCGGTCGAAGCCCTCCGCGGCGGAGGCGTCCACGTCGATCGGCTCGGTCTCCTCGGCGAGCACCTGGTGGGCGAGGTTGCCGACCGCGACCCGCAGGTGCGAGTGGCCGAAGTCGACGCCCACCACGATCCCGGCGTCGCCGGAGAGCGAGACGCTGCGGGCCCGGCGGCCGCCGGCCGAGGTCGGGGTGACCTCGACGGTCCCGGCGTCCTTCAGTTCCCGCACGATGTTGGAGACGGTGGCCGCCGACAGGCCCGTGCTCCGGGCGATCTCCGCCTGGGTGAGCGAACCCGCCATGCGCACCGCGCGTACGACCCGCTCCAGATTGGCCCGGTGCAGCGAGGACTGCGAACCCGGAGTCTCCATCGACTCATCCACTCCCGCCTGTAGCGCCCGGCACGACGACCGGCCGCCGGCCGGGCCACGTCGACGGGACCCGGCTTGTCTCCAACATGTGAATCTAAGCTGACGTGCCCGGGTCCGGTTCCGTCAAGTCCTCGACCGGGTGCACCGGGCCTGTGGCCGAAACCCGGCCGTCCCCCGGCACCGCGGCAGCCCCCGTACCCGCCTGATGGCGGGGGCGGGGGCTGCCGCACCGTACGGGCGCACAGCGCGCCGGCAAGCGGCTCGCACCGGCTTGCGCGCCGGTTCGCGGAGCTACTTCAGGGCGCCCGCTGTCAGCCCCGCCACCACCTGCCGCTGGAAGATGATGTACGCGCCGAGCACCGGCAGCATGGCGATGGTCAGGCCCGCGAACAGCCCGGACCAGTCACCCTTGTACCCCTGACTGACCGCCAGCGCGACCAGTCCCTGGGTCAGCACCTTCTTGTCCGGGTCGCCGACGTTCAGCACCGTCGGCAGCAGGTACTGGTTCCACTGCCCCAGGAAGTTGAAGATGCCGACGCTGATCAGGCCCGGCTTCGCCATCGGCAGCATGACCTGGAAGAACGTCCGCGTGTGGGACGCGCCGTCGATCAGCGCGGCCTCCGCCACCGACGACGGCAGCGTTCTGAAGAACCCGCTGAGGAAGAAGACGGTGAACGGCAGGGAGTACGCGATGTAGACCAGGATCAGACCGTGGTAGGTGTCCAGCAGGGCCATGTTCTTCATGACGAAGAACAGCGGGACCAGCGCCAGGATGATCGGGAAGCCCATCCCGCCCACGAACAGGAAGTAGATGAAGCGGTTTCCCGGGAAGTCGAACCGGGCCAGGACGTACGCCGCCATCGAGCCCAGCAGCATCGTGCCGATCAGTGAACCGCCCACCACCACCAGCGAGTTGAAGAAGTACTGGCCCATGTTGGCCTTGTCCCAGGCGCGCGCCCAGTTGTCGAAGTGCAGCGCCGACGGCAGCCCCCAGGGCGAGCCGAAGATCTCCCCGTCGTCCTTGAAGGAGCTGACCACCGCCCACAGCAGCGGCATGGTCACCAGCAGGCCCCAGATGACCAGGACGCCGTGCGAGAAGACGTTCAGGACCCGCCCTTCACCGCTCTCGCCCGACTTGCCGCCCTTGCCGCCCGCGCCGCCCCGGCCCGTCACGGCCGGGGGCTTGGTCTGCACGCTCATCAGAACTCCAGTCGCTCACGCCGGCCCAGCCGCATGACGATGGCCGAGAAGATCAGGGTCACTATCAGCAGGGAGACGCCGATCGAGGTGGCGTAACCGGCCTGACCGTCGCGGAAGGTCTTCTGATAGACGTAGAGCGGCAGGACCTCGGTGGAATAGTCGGGGCCGCCCGGCCCGACACTCATGATCTGCACGAAGGCGAAGGCCGACACGTCCAGGGCGAGAATGCCCATGTAGATCCAGCCGGTCTGCACCGTGTCCCAGAGCAGCGGCAGGGTGATTCTGAAGAACGTGTTGAAGCGGTTGGCGCCGTCCAGCAGCGCGGCCTCGTAGAAGTCCTTCGGTATGGAACTCATGCCGGCCGAGAAGAGCACGACGTAGAAGCCGACATTGGCCCAGATCATCGCGCCCATGATGCACCAGAGCGCGAGTTGCGGATCCCCCAGCCAGTCGGGTTGCACGCCGCCCAGTCCGATCGCGTTGAAGAACGCGTTCAGCGCGCCGCTCTCCGGGTTGTACGCGAACTGGAAGAGCAGGGCGACGATCGGGATCGACAGCACCTGCGGGAAGAAGTACAGAATCTTGTACGTGCCGGAGCCGCGTACACCGCCGATGACCGCCTTCTTCCTGCGGCGGCCACCGACGTTGAGCATGAAGGCGAAGAAGAGCCCGAGCGAGAGCGTCACCACCGGCAGCAGCAGCAACAGCGTCACACTGTTTCCCACCGAGGCCCAGAAGACGCTGTCCTTGAAGAGACGCGTGTAGTTGTCGAACCCGACCATTCTCATGTCCGAGCTCAGGCCGGTCCAGTCCGTGAAGGAGTAGTAGATCGCCTGCACGAACGGCGATATCACGAAGATCGCGTATATCGCCAGCGGGAGGACCAAGAACCCTGCGATGAAGCGGTATTTACCGTGCTGCATGACTACCGATCCCGTTCTTTCCCCGCGACTGCCGTGACGGCCACCGCTGGTGACGCGTGAGCTGCACCGGTCAGCGCTTGTACTTCTTGACGCTGCTGTCCTCGCGCGTCTCGTCCGCGTACTTCTGGATCTTGTTGATCGCCTCGTCGGGAGTCATCCGGCCCGCCATCATCTCGCCCAGCGCGCCGACGCCGATCTTCTCCTTCTGCAGCGCCACGTACCAGTCCTGGATCCGCGGGTTGACGATGTTCTGACCGGCCTTCTGCAGCGCCTGCTGCGCCGAGTCCAGGCCCGGGGGCAGCTTCAGGCCCTCCGTGCCGCCGTTCAGCGAGGTGAGCGAGGAGACCTGCTTGATGAAGTTCTGCGAGGACTTCTTGCTGAGCATGATGCGCAGCATCTCCATGCCGCCGGGGACGTTCTTGGCCTGCCTGGGCACGATGTACGGCTCGCCGCCGGAGGCCCAGATGGTGCCGAACGGCATCTTGTCCGAGCCGGACAGGCTGGACGGCGCGCCGACCGAGAGCTGGAAGTCGGGGTTCTTCCCGATCTGCTGGGCCGACTCGTTCTCCACCCACGACCCGTTGGGTATGAACAGCGCCTTGCCCTCGGCCCACGCCTTCTGCGACTGGAGGTGGTCCAGGCCCGGCGAGCCCTTGAGGACGTAGCCCTTCTTGTACAGCTCGTAGTACGCGTCGAAGGCGGCCTTGACGGCCGGGTCCTTCCAGGCGTTCGGCTCCAGGTTGTCTATCTTGCGGAGCACCTCCGCACCGCCGATCTTGGCGATGAAGGGGTAGAGGCTGAAGGGGAGGTAGTACGGGTACTTGCCGGGATAGGTCCAGCCGGCGACGCCCTTCTTCTTCGCCTTCTCGCACACGGCGAGCATCTCGTCCCAGGTCTCGGGATACTCGGCGTCGGCCACCTTCTTCAGGTTGGTCTTGGAGTACCAGACGCCGTAGACCGTGTACGCGTAGTACATGATCCAGGTTTCCTTGCCGCCGAACTGGCCCATCTCGACGACGCCGGGGCGCAGGGTGTCGCGCACCTTCTTGCTCGGATCGTCCATCGACGGCGCGTCGAGCAGCGGGGTGAGGTCGGCGAGCTGGTTCTTGGAGACCAGGGTGCCGAAGTCCATCTGCTCGGCCCCGGAGTTGTCCACGAGGTCCGGCGGGTTGCCGCCGTTGAAGCGCGGCTGCAGGGTGGACTGGATCTTCTGGGTGGAGGTGAGCTTGACCTTTCCCTTGGTCTTGGGGAAAGCGGCGACATATTCGGCCTGCGCGTCCTTGGCGTACTTGTCGCCGAATCCGCCGTCGAAGATGACGACGTCGAGGGCGGCACTGTCATTGACCGCCAGCGGATTCTTGGCGGACTTCTCCCCCTTTTCGACCTTCTCGCCGCCTCCATCGCCACTGCTCGCACACGCCGACAGCGCGCTCATGGCCGGTACGGTGACGATTCCGAGCGCCGCGGCCCGCTTGATCAGGTCGCGACGGCTGAAATCTGAGGTGGATCCCATGCGCAAGTCCTCGCCTTCTTCAGGACTCAGGCGGTGTACCGGAGCCACCCCGGCACCGCGGGTCAGATGAAGCTGAGTTGTACGGGATGTGCACCGGGCGCGCCAGGGATGTGCGGGGCCGATTTCTTGTGCTGCCCCGCAGGTCCTCCCGGGTCCGGGACGCCGTTCGCACAGACGCTCGGACGCCGACAGGTATAGTCCACTTCACGTCAACTCGGCAAGATCGTAAGCAAGTTCGGGCCGCCATCTTTCCCGAGTTGAGACCTCGCCGGTATGCATCGCTTCGGCCACGGACTTCCGGCCGCCGCACACTGGGTCACCCTTGACAACAAAGGCCCCACGCACCTTACTTATCTCTGCGTTATGGAGCTGACAACGATGTCACTTCCTGGGAATGTCGCCTTCACCGAGAGGTACGCGCGTGCGGCTCAGACACCGGCACAGACCCCTGCCCGGCACGGCCCGTTCCGTCGCACTCGCGGCCGCGGCCCTGCTCGTCCTGACGGCCTCCTCCCCCGCCGTCGCGTCCCCGCCCCAAAAGCCCCTGGAAAAGCGGACGTTCATCTCCTCCTTCGAGGACGGTGATCCGCAGCCGGACTGGCGGGACACCGTCGAGACCGGCCCGGACGGCACCGGGAAGACCTCCGGGGTGGGCCCGGAGAGCGGTCCGGGCGCCGGGATGAGCAGCCACCCCGACTCGGGCCCCACCGCTTCCCCCACGGCCAGGACCAACGCGGGCTTCAGCGGGTTGCGGGCCCTGCGGTACGCGGGGACACACACCGCGGCCGGCCGGGGCCACTCGTACAACAAGGTCTTCGACGTCGAGGTGCCCGTCACCCGCGCGACCTCCCTCTCGTACAAGGTCTTCCCCGAGATGGCCGCCACCGACCTGGGCTACCCCGCCACCCATGTCGCGCTCGACCTGGCCTTCACCGACGGCACGTACCTGAGCGAGCTGCGCGCCACCGACCAGAACGGCGCCCCGCTGACACCGCGCGGCCAGGCCGACGCCAAGACGCTCTACGTCAACCAGTGGAACCACCGCCAGTCGCGCATCGGCGACGTGGCGGCGGGCAAGACCGTCGACCGCATCCTGATCGCGTACGACGCGCCCGCCGCGCCGAAGACGACGCCGGTCTTCCGCGGCTGGGTGGACGACATCACGCTCGGCCCCGAGGCGCGGCAGAAGCCGCCCGCCCACCTCTCCGACCATGTGTCCACCACCCGCGGCACGAATTCCAGCGGCAGCTTCTCGCGCGGCAACAACTTCCCCGCCACCGCCGTGCCGCACGGCTTCAACTTCTGGACGCCGGTGACCAACGCGGGCTCCACGGACTGGCTGTACGAGTACGCGCGGAAGAACAACGCCGACAACCTCCCCACCCTCCAGGCGTTCGCCGCCAGCCACGAGCCGAGCCCCTGGATGGGCGACCGGCAGACGTTCCAGGTCATGCCGTCCACCGCGGCCGGCACCCCGGACGCCGGACGCGCCGCCCGCGCCCTGCCGTTCCACCACGCCAACGAGACCGCGCGGCCGCACCACTACGGCGTCACCTTCGACAACGGCCTCAAGGCGGACATCGCCCCGACGGACCACGCGGCGCTGATGCGCTTCACCTTCCCCGGCGACGACGCGAACCTGATCTTCGACAACGTCAACAACAACGGCGGACTCACCCTCGACGCCGCGCGCGGCGTCGTCACCGGCTTCTCGGACGTCCGGAGCAACCTGTCCACCGGCGCCACCCGGCTGTTCGTGTACGGCGTGCTCGACGCGCCGGTCACCGCGGGCGGCAAGCTGACCGGCGGCGGTGGCCCGGACGTCACCGGCTATCTGAAGCTGCGCCCCGGCGCGGACCGTACGGTCACGCTGCGCATCGCCACCTCGCTGATCGGCGTCGATCAGGCACGCGCCAACCTGGAACGGGAGATCCCGGCGGGCGACTCCTTCGAGCGGGTCCGGGACCGCGCCCGTGCCCAGTGGGACGGCATCCTCGGCCGTATCGAGGTCGAGGGCGCGAGCCGGGACCGCCTCGTCACCCTCTACTCCAGCCTCTACCGGCTCTACCTCTACCCCAACTCCGGGTACGAGCAGGTGGGCGCACGCGCCCGGTACGCGAGCCCCTTTTCGCCCCGGACCGGCCCGGACACCCCGACGCACACCGGGGCGAAGATCGTCGACGGTGAGGTCTACGTCAACAACGGTTTCTGGGACACCTACCGCACCACCTGGCCCGCCTATTCCCTGTTCACCCCCGGGCAGGCGGGGAAAATGGTCGACGGATTCGTCCAGCAGTACAAGGACGGCGGCTGGATCTCCCGCTGGTCCTCGCCCGGTTACGCGGATCTGATGACCGGCACCAGTTCGGACGTGGCTTTCGCCGACGCGTACGCGAAGGGCGTGAAGTTCGACGCCGTCGCCGCCTATGACGCGGCGGTGAAGAACGCCACCGTCGCCCCGCCCAGCCCCGGTGTCGGCCGTAAAGGCATGACCACCTCGCCCTTCCGCGGCTACACGAGCACGGACACCAAGGAAGGCATGTCCTGGGCGCTGGAGGGATATCTCAACGACTACGGCATCGCCCGCATGGGACAGGCGCTGTACGAGAAGACGAAGAAGCCTCGGTACAAGGAAGAGTCCGCCTATTTCCTCAACCGCGCACGCAACTACGTCAAGCACTTCGACAGCAAGGTCGGCTTCTTCCAGGGCAAGGACGCGGCCGGGAACTGGCGCCTTCCCCCCGACCGGTTCGACCCGCGCGTCTGGGGCCACGACTACACCGAGACCAACGCCTGGACCTTCGCCTTCGCCGCACCGCAGGACACCCGCGGCCTGGCCAACCTGTACGGCGGCCGGGCGGGCCTGGCCAAGAAGCTGGACACCTACTTCGCCACCCCGGAAACCGCGGCCAAGGAATTCGCCGGCTCGTACAACAACGTCATCCACGAGATGACCGAGGCCCGGGACACCCGGATGGGCATGTACGGGCACAGCAATCAGCCGTCGCACCACATCGCGTACGCCTACGACGCCGCCGGGCAGCCGTGGAAGACGCAGGAGAAGGTCCGCGACGTCCTCTCCCGGCTCTACCTGGGCAGCGAGATCGGCCAAGGATACCCGGGCGACGAGGACAACGGCGAGATGTCCGCCTGGTACGTCTTCAGCGCGCTCGGCTTCTATCCGCTGGTGATGGGATCGCCCGAATACGCGGTCGGCTCACCGCTGTTCACCAAGGCCACCGTCCATCTGGAGAACGGCCGCGACCTAGTGGTCAAGGCACCGCGCAACAGCGACCGCAATGTGTACGTACAGGGCCTGCGGGTCAACGGAAAGCCGTGGAATTCCACCGCACTGCCGCACGCTCTGCTCGCCCGCGGCGGCACCCTTGAATTCGCGATGGGCCCGCGCCCGTCCTCCTGGGGCACCGGCAAGAACGCGGCACCGTCGTCCATCACCCGCGACGACCGGGTGCCCGCGCCGGACGGCGACCTGACCGTGCCGGGCAGCAGCCCGCTCCTGGACGACACATCGGCCACCGCGGCGTCCTTCACGTCCCTCCCGGTGTCCCTCGCGTCGGCGGCGCGGGTGACCTCGTACACCCTCACCTCGGCGGCGAAGGGGGACGCGCCCGGTTCCTGGGTACTGGAGGGCCGGGACCGGCACGGGAAGTGGCGGACCGTCGACCGGCGGACGGGCGAGTCCTTCGGCGAGGACCGGCAGACCCGGGTGTTCACGGTCAGCACACCAGGCACCTACACCGATTACCGCCTGACTCCCTCAAGCAGCGCCACACTTGCGGAAGTTGAGCTCATTGGCCCCTCCAAAACGGATTTAGGGGACTAATTCGTCAGACCATCCGCAAATCAGTTGACATGTGAAGGGCTTGTGTAAAGATCCTGAGGATCCCGCGACGCACCTCATGGGGGGTGCGTCGCGTCTCATCACATGGCAAATGGAGAATTACGTGGCCAAACTTCCCGGCCGTAAGCGCGGACGCGCCCTGTCGCGTCTGGCTGTCGCGGCGGTCGCCGCCGCCCTGGTCGGCACCAGTGCCTCCGCCGCGGTGGCGGACGCACCGGTCCCCGCTCCCATGAAGAACCTCGACATGAACAAGCTGGCGCAGGCGGCGCCCAAGGCCGGGGCCGGGGCCCACGCCAAGGCCCGCGCCACGGTCCGTGCCCGGACGCAGTCCGCCACGCCCGTGTTCGGCATGTTCGGTGTCGAGCGCTCCTCCGGCTTCCTGTACCAGTACGTGCTGGACGGCCGCGGCGGGTTCGACGAGCGCACGTTCGTCACGGGCAACTGGGACCTGTTCAGGGCCGCGGCACCGGTCGACAACGACGACAACGGCGACCGTGACGGCATGTGGGCGTGGGACAACGCCGGCAACCTGTACTTCAACTCCGCCACCGAGCACCGTACGGTCGGCGGCGGCTGGAACATCTACGACAAGGTGCTGTCGCCCGGCAATCTCGGCGGCGGCGGCGCGTACGACATCCTCGCCCGCGACAAGTCGGGCGTGCTGTGGCTCTACCTCGGCTACAACAACGGCCAGGTCGACCCGCGCGTCAAGATCGGTGCCGGCTGGGGCGGCTACACCCAGATCGCCGGTGCCGGCGACCTGACCGGCGACGGCAAGGCCGACATCGTGGCCCGGGACGGCTCCGGCGTGCTGTGGCTCTACAAGGGCACCGGCAACTACAAGGCGCCCTTCTCGTCGCGTGTGAAGATCGGTGCGGGCTGGAACGGGTACAACGCCCTGGTCGGCACCGGTGACGTGGACCTGGACGGCCGCGCCGACCTGGTCGCCCGCGGCAACGACGGCAAGCTGTGGCTGTACAAGGGCACCGGCAACGCGTCGGCCCCCTTCGCGCCGCGCAAGCAGCTCGGCTTCGGCTACAACATCTATAGCTGGATGTTCTAGTCCGTAAGGACACCGGCGGCCGGGCGGCTCCTGTCGACTCGACTGGCCCGCCGGTGAGGTGATGGTGCGACGCGTCCCTGCGGGGGCGCGTCGCATTGCTGTGTCCAGCGCTCGGCGGCAGCCGGACGACGCCGCACAGATACGACGAGGGCCGCACCCCGGTGAAGGGTGCGGCCCTGGTCGCGTCGCTCACCCGCCCGCGTAAGCGGCGGGCGCGCGGCTTACTTGCGGATCAGCGAGCGCAGCACGTACTGCATGATGCCGCCGTTGCGGTAGTAGTCCGCCTCGCCGGGGGTGTCGATGCGCACCTTGGCGTCGAACTCGACGTCGCCCGCCTTGACCTTGACGGTCTCCGGGATGCCACCGTCGTTCAGCGCGGTGACACCGGTGATGTCGAAGGTCTCCTCGCCGGTCAGGCCCAGCGACTGCGCCGAGGCGCCCTCCGGGAACTGGAGCGGCAGGACGCCCATGCCGATGAGGTTCGAGCGGTGGATGCGCTCGTAGGACTCGGCGATGACGGCCTTGACGCCGAGCAGCGCGGTGCCCTTGGCGGCCCAGTCGCGGGACGAGCCGGAGCCGTACTCCTTGCCGGCCAGGATGACCAGCGGGGTGCCGGCCGCCTGGTAGTTCTGCGACGCGTCGTAGATGAAGGAGACCGGGCCGTCCTCCTGCGTGAAGTCACGCGTGAAGCCGCCCTCGGTGCCCGGCGCGATCTGGTTGCGCAGGCGGATGTTGGCGAACGTGCCGCGGATCATGACCTCGTGGTTGCCGCGGCGCGAGCCGTAGCTGTTGAAGTCGCGGCGCTCGACGCCGTGCTCCGTGAGGTACTGGCCGGCCGGGGTGTCGGCCTTGATCGCACCGGCCGGGGAGATGTGGTCGGTGGTGACCGAGTCGCCCAGCTTGGCCAGCACGCGGGCGCCCTGGACGTCGGAGACCGGGCTGGTCTCCATCGTCATGCCCTCGAAGTACGGGGGCTTGCGCACGTAGGTGGACTGCGGGTCCCACTCGAAGGTGTCGCCGGTGGGGATCGGCAGCGCCTGCCACTGGGCGTCGCCCGCGAAGACGTCCTCGTACGACTTGGAGAACATGTCCTCGCCGATGGCGTTGGCCACGACGTCGTTGACCTCGGCCTCGGAGGGCCAGATGTCCTTGAGGTAGACCGGGTTGCCGTCCTGGTCGGTGCCGAGCGCCTCGGTGGTGATGTCCACCTTCATGGAGCCGGCGATGGCGTACGCGACGACCAGCGGCGGGGACGCCAGGTAGTTCATCTTGACGTCGGGGTTGATCCGGCCCTCGAAGTTGCGGTTGCCGGAGAGCACCGAGGTGACCGCGAGGTCGGCCTCGTTGATCGCCTTCGAGATCTCCTCGTCCAGCGGACCGGAGTTGCCGATGCAGGTGGTGCAGCCGTAGCCGACCAGGTTGAAGCCCAGCTTGTCCAGGTAGGGCGTCAGGTTCGCCTTGTCGAAGTAGTCGGTGACGACCTTCGAGCCGGGGGCGAGGGTGGTCTTGACCCAGGGCTTGCGGGACAGGCCCTTCTCGACCGCCTTCTTGGCCACCAGGGCGGCGGCGACCATGACGTAGGGGTTCGAGGTGTTGGTGCAGGAGGTGATCGCGGCGACGGTGACGGCGCCGTGGTCGATCTCGAACACCGAGCCGTCGGCCGCGACGACCTGGGTCGGCTTGCTGGGCGTGCCGTTGGAGACCGCGGGGGCGTCGGAGGCCGGGAAGGACTCCTTGCCCGCCTCGTCCAGGTCCGCCTCGCTGACGTAGTTGCGCACGTCCTGCGCGAACTGGCGGGAGGCCTCGGCCAGGACGATGCGGTCCTGCGGGCGCTTGGGGCCGGCGATCGACGGGACGACCGTCGACAGGTCCAGCTCCAGCTTCTCGGAGAAGTCCGGCTCGGCGGCCGGGTCCAGCCACAGGCCCTGCTCCTTGGCGTACGCCTCGACCAGGGCGACCTGCTGCTCGGAGCGGCCGGTCAGCTTCAGGTAGTTCAGCGTCTCGTCGTCGATCGGGAAGATCGCGGCGGTGGAGCCGAACTCCGGCGACATGTTGCCGATGGTGGCGCGGTTGGCCAGCGAGGTGGCGGCGACGCCCTCGCCGTAGAACTCGACGAACTTGCCGACGACGCCGTGCTTGCGCAGCATCTCGGTGATGGTCAGCACCAGGTCGGTGGCGGTGGTGCCGGGCTTGAGCTCACCGGTCAGCTTGAAGCCGACGACGCGCGGGATGAGCATGGAGACCGGCTGGCCCAGCATCGCGGCCTCGGCCTCGATGCCGCCGACGCCCCAGCCCAGCACGCCCAGGCCGTTGACCATGGTGGTGTGCGAGTCGGTGCCGACGAGGGTGTCGGGGTAGGCCTGACCGTTGCGGGTCATGACCGTACGGGCCAGGTGCTCGATGTTGACCTGGTGGACGATGCCGGTGCCGGGCGGGACGACCTTGAACTCGTCGAAGGCGGTCTGGCCCCAGCGCAGGAACTGGTAGCGCTCCTTGTTGCGGCCGTACTCCAGCTCCACGTTCTGCTGGAAGGCGTTGGCGGTGCCGAACTTGTCGGCGATGACGGAGTGGTCGATGACCAGCTCGGCCGGGGCCAGCGGGTTGATCTTGGCCGGGTCGCCGCCCAGCTCCTTGACGGCCTCACGCATGGTGGCGAGGTCCACGACGCAGGGCACGCCGGTGAAGTCCTGCATGATCACGCGGGCCGGCGTGAACTGGATCTCCTGGCTGGGCTGCGCCTGGGAGTCCCAGCCGCCCAGCGCACGGATGTGGTCGGCGGTGATGTTCGCGCCGTCCTCGGTGCGGAGCAGGTTCTCCAGCAGCACCTTCAGGCTGTAGGGAAGGCGGGCGGAGCCCTCGACCTTGTCCAGCCTGAAGATCTCGTACGACTCGTCGCCCACGCGCAGCGTGCTGCGGGCGTCGAAGCTGTTCGCCGACACGACAGTCTCCTTCAATGCATGATTCGCGCGTACCACCGCAATCCTGCCGTCACAGATCCTTGCCGATCAGCTAAGGTAAGGCTAAGTTAGGCAAGCCTTACTAGCGCGGCAGCGGTACGCCTCCCGGCAGATATCTCGATGTCGAGATAACTCTAGTACATCCCCGCCGCGCGGTCATGCGCGCCCGGCCGTCCGCGACGGGAGGACACCCCTTACGAACCACCCGAATTCGGCCACAAATTAGGTTAGGCTAACCTTCCTTGCGTGAAGGCCGGTGAAGAACTCCCCCAGGCCGCGCAGCCCCGCGGCCACACCCTGACCGCCACGGACGTCACCGTGACGTACGACGGTGTCGACGTCGTGCACGACGCGTCCCTGCGGCTCGCGCCGGGGCAGGTGACCGTACTGGTCGGCCCCAACGGCAGCGGCAAGTCGACGCTGCTGCGGACCGTGGCACGGCTCCAGCGGGCACGGAACGCGGCGCTGACCCTCGGCGAGGAGACGGACGGCTTCGCGCTCTCCCCCCGCGCGTTCTCGCGGCAGGTGGCGCTGCTGCCCCAAGGGCGGCCCGCGCCCAGCGACCTGACCGTCCGGGACGTCGTGGAGTTCGGGCGGTATCCGTACCGGGGACGCTGGGGCCGGGCCGACCCGGACGGGCCCGCGGCGGTGGAGCGGGCGCTCCGTCTGACCGGGGTCGCCGACCTGGCCGAGCGCGGCGCCGAGCACCTCTCCGGCGGCCAGTTGCAACGGGTGTGGCTCGCGGGCTGCCTCGCGCAGGACACCGGCGTCCTCCTGCTGGACGAGCCGACTACCTACCTCGACCTGCGCTACCAGGTGGAACTCCTGGACCTGATACGGGACTTGGCGGACGACCACGGGATCGCCGTCGGTGTGGTGCTGCACGACCTGGACCAGGCGGCCGCCGTGGCCGACCGGATCGTACTGCTCCGGTCCGGCCGGGTGACCGCCGACGGGCCGCCCGAGGACGTCCTCACCCCGCAGCGGCTGACGGACACCTACGGCATCCGGATCGAGGTCACCACCGACCCGTCGACCGGACGGCTGCGCACCCGCGCGGTCGGCCGGCACCACACCCGGCGGACGCCGCACGGCGACCCGACACAGGACAGCAAGCACGACGCGCACCCCGCGCACAGCGAAAGGCTCGGTGCCACCTCATGAGACGACTCCTGCTCACCGTCGCCGCGGCCACCGCCGCCGCGCTCACCCTGGGCGCGTGCGGCACCACCGAGCCCGCGGCCGGCCAGGCGAAGCAGTCCACCGGCCACCTCACCCTCACCGGCGCCTCCGGGACGAAGGTGGAGCTGGACGGGCCCGCCAAGAAGGTCGTCGGCACCGAGTGGAACGTCGTCGAGCACCTGGTGGCGCTCGGCGTCGCACCGGTCGGCATCGCCGACGTCAAGGGATACAAGTCCTGGGACAAGGCCGTACCGCTGAAGAACGAGCCGAAGGACATCGGCACCCGCGGCGAGCCGAGCATGGACACCGTCGCCTCGCTCGCGCCCGACCTCATCGTCGCCACCAGCGACCTGCCCAAGGCCGCCCTCACCCAACTGCGGAAGATCGCCCCGGTGCTGGACCTGAAGTCCGCCGATGCGGCCGACCCGATCGGGCAGATGACGAAGGATCTCGACCTGATCGCCCAGGCCACCGGCACCACGGAGCGGGCCGGCAAGCTGAAGAAGGGCTTCGAGGCGAAGCTCGCGGCGGGCCGGCAGGAGCTGGAGAAGGCCGGGCGCCAGGGCACCGCGTTCGCCTTCGCCGACGGCTACGTGGACGGCAGCCAGGTCACCATCCGCCCGTACACCGGTGGCTCGCTGGTCGGCGCGGTGAACGAGAAGCTCGGGCTGAAGAACCC
Source organism: Streptomyces chrestomyceticus JCM 4735 (assembly GCF_003865135.1). Classification (NCBI taxonomy): domain Bacteria; kingdom Bacillati; phylum Actinomycetota; class Actinomycetes; order Kitasatosporales; family Streptomycetaceae; genus Streptomyces; species Streptomyces chrestomyceticus. Next base: position 2,180,672 of record NZ_BHZC01000001.1, read on the forward strand.
CTGGACCATGAAGGGCGACCCGGCCTACGGGCTCGGCACCACCGACGTCGAAGGGCTGACCAAGCTCGGTGACGTGCAGTTCGCGTACATCGGCAGCGACGACGACAAGACCAGCAACCCGTTCACCGGGGCGCTCGCCGGCAACGCGGTCTGGAAGTCGCTCCCGTTCGTGAAGGCGGGCAAGGTGCACCGGCTGCCCGACGGTGTGTGGATGTTCGGCGGCACCGGGTCGATGGAGTCGTACGTCGACTCCGTCGTCGCCGCGCTGAAGAAGTGACGGCGAGGCGCGCGTAGACATCATGGCCGTCACCACCACCGCTCCCCCCGCCCCCGCCACGGCGGCGACCCGGAAAGGCGGCGCGGCAGCGGTGACGGCCGTGCTCGTCCTGCTGATCGCCGCGCTCGCCCTCGTCGACATCGCGCAAGGCACCTCCGGCGTCGGCGCCGCCGAGGTGGGGAAGGCGCTCACCGGGCAGGCCGACGCGGCGGACGCCTCCGTCGTCGTCGCCTCACGGCTGCCGCGGATGGCCGCCGGGCTCCTGGTCGGCGCGGTGCTCGGCATGGCGGGCGCCGCCCTCCAGGCCGTCAGCCGCAATGTGCTGGCCGCGCCCGACACCCTCGCGGTCAACGCCGGTTCGTACTTCTCGCTCGGGCTGGTCGCCGCGACCGGCGTCTCGCTGCCGCTGCTCGCCTCCTCCGGCGTCGCGTTCGTCGGCGGCCTGGCGGCCGCGGCCGTCGTGCTCGGACTGTCCGGCCTGGGCGCCGGAACCGTACGGCTGGTGCTGGCGGGCAGCGCGCTGACCCTCGGCCTCAGCTCCGTCACGGAGGGACTGCTGCTGCTGTTCCCCCAGCAGACGGAGGGCCTGTACGCCTGGAACCAGGGCAGCATCGCGCAGAACGGTTTCGGCGCGGTGCTGTGGATGCTGCCGCTCGCCGTCGCCGGACTGGCCGGGCTGCTGCTCGTCGCCCGCCGGGTCGACGCCCTGGCGCTCGGCGACGACGCCGCGCGGGGACTGGGCGTGTCCGTGCGCGCCACCCGGATCACCGCCGTCGTCCTGGCCGCCCTGCTGTCCGCCACGGCCGTCACCCTCGCCGGTCCGATCGGCTTCGTCGGGCTGAGCGCCCCGGCCGTCGTCCGCCTGCTGGCGCGCCGCTACCGCGGCTTGTCCCGGACGCGCGCGAGCGTGACGCGGTCCGCGCTCACCGGCGCGGTCCTGGTCCTCGGTTCGGACGTCGCACTGCGGGCGCTGGTGCCGTCCGACGTGGCGGTGGCCGTGCCGACCGGCGTGGTCACGAGCCTGGTCGGCGCCGTGTTCCTGGTGGTGCTGGCGACCCGGGGCCGGGACACCGGCGCCGCCGCCCCGCCCGACCGGCTGCGCATCCGCAGCCGGACCGTCTTCGTGACCGTGGCCGGGACGCTGGTGGCGGCGCTGCTCGCGGTGACCATCGCGTCCGTACTGCTCGGCGACTCCAAGCTGCTGCTCGGCGACGTCCTGAACTGGGCGCAGGGCCGGGCCGGGCGGGTCGTCTCCTTCGTCCTCGACACGCGAGTGCCCCGGGTGCTCGCCGCCCTCCTCGCGGGCGCCGCCCTCGCCCTGGCCGGCACCCTGGTCCAGGCGGTGACCCGCAACCCGCTGGCCGAACCGGGCGTCATGGGTGTCTCCGGCGGTGCCGCGCTGGGCGCGGTGGTCCTGGTGACGACCGCGCCCGAGGCCGGGCCGGCGGGCCTCGCCGCCGCCGCTTTCGCGGGCGCCGCCCTCGCCTCCGCACTCGTCTTCGGGCTGTCGGCGCGCGGCGGCTTCCGGCAGAACCGCCTGGTGCTGGTCGGCATGGGCGTCGCCACCGCGAGCGCCGCCCTGATCAGCCTGCTGATCGTCCTCACCGACCCGTTCAACGCCACCAAGGCGCTGACCTGGCTGTCCGGTTCGACGTACGGGCGGACGCTGCCCGACCTGCTGCCGCTCGCCGTCGTCCTCGCGGTGGGCGTCGCCGTGGCGTTCGCCCGGCACACCGAACTCGACCTCGTCTCGCTGGACGGGGACACCCCTCGGCTGCTGGGACTCGGTGTCCCCGGGGCGCGCCTCGGGTTCCTGGCGCTGGGCGTCCTGCTGAGCGCGGCGGCCGTCGCCGTGACCGGCACCATCGCCTTCGTCGGTCTGGTCGCCCCGCACGCGGCGCGCGCCCTCGTGGGCCGCCGGCACGTACGGGTGGTGCCGGTGGCGGTGCTGCTGGGCGCGGTGCTGGTGGGGACGGCGGACATGGTGGGCCGGACGGTGATCGCCCCGGCCCAGCTCGGCGCGGGCCTGCTCACGGCGGTCATCGGCACGCCGTACTTCCTGTGGCTGCTGATCCGGACCCGGACCTCGGCGCGATAACGGCACTCGCCGCTACCTCACCATTCCCTAATCTTCCCTATTGCTCCCTCACATAGGGAAGGTTAGGGTATTTTTGTGAACGACCGCTTCTACTCCGTCGACCAAGTAGCCGAGCTCTTGGGCCTGCACGTCCGTACCGTCCGCAGCTATGTGCGGGACGGGCGGCTCGCCGCGGTCCGGATCGGCAAGCAGTACCGCATCGCGCACGAGGACCTGGAAGCCTTCACCGGCCGCCCGGTCCCCGCCGCGCCCGAGGAACCGGCCGGGCAGCGGCACAGCGAGGTGACGAGCGTCGTGGAGATCGACGCGGTCGACGCCCGGACCGCCGACCGGCTGTCCACCCTCCTGACCAGTGCGGCGGCCCATCGCGGGCCCGATGAGCGGCCGCTGCGGATCGAGACGGTGTACGACCCGGGGCGGGCCCGGATGAAGGTCGTCATTCTCGGCGGTCTGGCGGACACGGCCCGGCTGTTCGACTACATGGAGGGGGTGCTCGACTCATGAGCACGAACGCGGACACGCACACAGCCACGCACACAGCCACGATCTACAAGTCGGCAGCCGGGGAGCGCGAGCTCCGGCAGCGCTATCTGGAGGCGCTGGACAACTGGCCCGTCCCCGCCGAGCGGATACGGATACCGACCCGCGAAGGCGAGACCTTCGTGCTCGTCTCCGGGCCGCCGGACGCGCCGCCGGTGGTCCTGCTGCACGGCTCGGGGGCCAACGCGACCATGTGGCAGGGCGATGCAGCCGCCTGGGCGCGGCACTTCCGTACGTACGCCGTCGACGTGATCGGCGAGCCTGGCCTGAGCGCGCCGTCCCGCCCGCCGCTGGCCTCCGACGCGTACGCGCGGTGGCTGGACGAGGTGCTGGACGGACTGGGCGTCCCGGTCGCCTCCTTCGTCGCCACCTCCCTGGGCGGCTGGCTGGCCCTGGACTACGCCACCCGCCGCCCGGACCGGGTGTCCCGCCTGGCCCTGCTGTGCCCCGGCGGCCTGGGAAAGCAGCGGGTGGGGCTGCTCTTCAAGTCGCTGCTGCTGCGGCCGTTCGGGCGCTGGGGGACGTACCGGACGGTGCGCGGCGCCACGGGGCTGGACACACTGGAGGCGGGGCCGGTCCTCGACCAGGTGGTGTTGACGTTCACCCAGTTCAAGCCCCGTACGGAGCGACTGCCACGGTTCTCGGACGAGGCGCTGCGCGGCCTGGACGTACCCGTGCTGCTGATTGCCGGTACGGAGGACGCCTTCTTCGACTCGGCGGACACCGTCCGTCGCGTGCGGGAGAACGTCCCGGACGCCACGGTGCGGCTGCTGCCCGGGGTCGGGCACGCGATCTTCGGGCAGACGGACACGGTGGCGGAGTTCCTGCGGGGGTGAGGGGGCGTGTGGACGGGCACCTCATGCGAGGCCCGTCCACGCGTCGGCGCCGAACGCGCCCTTCACGTCGGACGCGACGGTGGCGGCGTCCACCGTGGCCTGGAGGGCGTACACCGTCGTCTTGTGAGGACCGCGGACGCTGAGGTGGACGGGACTGTCGCCCGGGTGGTCCGCGAGGATACGTTTCAGCTCCCGTACGGACGCTTCGGTGATCCGGTGGGCGGGGAGCGCGAGCCGTACGGGCGGGCGGCCGCCGTGCTCGGCGGAGGACACGTCCAGTACCGCGAGTTCCCGGCCGAAGACATGCACGGTCCCGTCCCGGTCGTCGATCCTGCCCTGGACGGAGACGACGTTGTCCTCGGCCAGCGCGTGCTGCACGAGCTGGTAGGCGGCGGGGAAGAAGAGCACCTCGACGGCCGCGTCGCGGTCCGTGAGCTGCACGACGGCCCAGGCGTTGCCCTGCCGGGTCACCTTGAGCTGGACGCCGGTGATCAGCCCGGACAGCCGCACCTCTCCGGTGGTGCGGCCGGAGGCGAGCAGTTCGGCGATGGAGCAGTCCCGGGCGCCGGCGAGGATGTGTTCGGCGCCGTCCAGCGGGTGGGCGGAGACGTAGAGGCCGAGCATGTCGCGTTCGGTCGCCAGGAGCTGCCTGCGGGGCCACTCCGCGTCGTCGACGGGGAAGTCGAGGCCGAAGACCGGCCCGCCGCTCCCTGCTCCGGCCCCGTCTCCGCCCAGTCCGGCGAACAGGTCGTCCTGCCCGTAACTCGCCGCCTTCTTCACGGGGATGACGGCGTCGACGGCTTCCTCGTGGACGGCCGTGAGCCCCTTGCGTGAATGCCCCAGGGAGTCGAACGCACCGGCCTTGATCAGGGACTCCACGGCCCTCTTGTTCAGTGCGGGCAGGCCGGCCTTGCCGAGGAAGTCGGCGAAGGAGGTGAACTTCCCTTCCCGGCGGCGCGCGTCGACCACGGCCGCGATGACGTTCTCGCCGACGTTGCGTACGGACCGCAGCCCGAACCGTACGTCGTCGCCGACGGCGGTGAATTCGGCGACGGACTCGTTCACGTCCGGCTGGAGGACGCGGACACCGTTCTTGCGGGCGTCGGCGAGGTAGACCGCGGCCTTGTCCTTGTCGTCACCGACCGAGGTGAGCAGCGCGGCCATGTACTCGGCCGGATAGTTGGCCTTGAGGTAGGCGGTCCAGTACGAGACGAGTCCGTACCCGGCGGTGTGCGACTTGTTGAACGCGTAGCCGGAGAACGGCAGCATGACGTCCCACAGGGCCTTGACGGCCTCCTCGCTGAACCCGTTGCTCCGCATGCCGTCGTGGAACTTGTCCCACTCCGCGGCCAGTACCTCCGGCTTCTTCTTGCCCATCGCACGGCGCAGCAGGTCGGCACCGCCGAGGGTGTATCCGGCCAGCTCCCGCGCGATGGCCATGATCTGCTCCTGGTAGACCAGCAGATGGAAGGTGTTGCCGAGGATCGGCTCCAGTGCCTCCCGCAGCTCGGGGTGGATCGGGGTGATCTCCTGGCGGCCGGTCTTGCGGTGGGCGTAGTTGGTGTGCGCGTCGGCCGCCATGGGGCCGGGCCGGTAGAGGGCGTTGACGGCGGCGATGTCCTCGAAGCGGGTGGGCTCCATCTGCCGCAGCAGGACGCGCATGCCGCCGCCGTCGAGCTGGAAGACGCCGAACGTGTTGCCCTCGGCCAGCAGCCGGTACGTCTTCGGGTCGTCCAGCGGGATCACGACGGTGGCCGGGTCGCCGTCCAGCGGGTCCACGGTGGCCAGGCTGACGCCCCGGTTCTCCCGGACGTTCTCGATGGCCTGGTCGATCACGCCCAGGTTCCGCAGGCCCAGAAAATCCACCTTGACCAGGCCCATGGCCTCGCAGGACGGGTAGTCGAACCCGGTGATCTTCACACCGTCCGCGGCGCGCATGTGCAGCGGGATGCGGTCGGTGAGCTTCGTCTTGGACAGGATCACCGCGGCGGCGTGCACACCGGTGCCGCGGGTCAGGCCCTCCACCCCGCGGGCGGTGTCGACGACCCGCCGCACGTCCGGCTCGCTCTCGTACAGCCGCCGGATCTCGGCGGCCTCCGCGTACCGCTCATGGGCGGGGTCGAAGACGGCGGCCAGCGGGGCCGGCTTGCCGTTCTGGTCCGGCGGCAGCGCCTTGGTGATCCGCTCGCCGTGGGCGTAGGGGTAGCCGAGGATGCGCGAGGAGTCCTTGATCGCGTTCTTGGCCTTGATCCGGCCGAACGTATTGACCATGGCGGTGTACTCGTCGCCGTACTTCTCCGTGACGTAGCGGACCATCCGGTCGCGCTGCCGGTCGTCGAAGTCGAGGTCCACGTCCGGCGGGTTGATGCGCTCGGGGTTCAGGAACCGTTCGAACAGCAGGCCGTGCTCCAGGGGGCACAGCTCGGTGATACGGATGGCGTAGGCGACCAGGGAGCCGGTGGCGGAGCCCCGGCCCGGACCCAGCGGAATCCGGTGCTGCCGGGCGTGGCGGCAGATGTCCGCCACGACGAGGAAGTACGAGCTGAAGCCCATCGGGCCGATGACCGCCATCTCGGTCTCGAAACGCTCCAGGATGTGCGGCGGCACCGGACTCCCGTACCGCATCGCGAGTCCTGCGAGCACTTCCTTGCGCAGCCACGACTCCTGCGTCTCGCCGTCGGGCACGTCCGGAAAGCGCGGCATCTCGTCGACATGGTCGAAGACCTCGTCGTAGGACTCGACGCGCTCGGCGACCAGCAGGGTGTTGTCGCAGGCCGCCGGCAGCTCCGCGAACAGGCGGCGCATCTCGGCGGCGCTCTTGAGGTAGTAGCCGGAGCCGTTGAAACGGAAGCGGTCCGGGTCGTCCTTGTTCTTGCCGACACCGATGCACAGCAGGCTGTCGTGGGCGTCGGCCTGGTCCTCGGTGACGTAGTGCGCGTCGTTGGTGGCCAGGAGGGGGAGGTCCAGGTCCTTGGCCAGGCGCAGCAGGTCCGCCCGGACCTCCCGCTCGATGGCCAGGCCGTGGTCCATCAGCTCCAGGAAGTAGTGCTCCCGGCCGAAGATGTCCTGGTAGGCCGCGGCGGCGGCCCGCGCCTCGGCGTACTGGCCCAGCCGCAGCCGGGTCTGGATCTCGCCGGAGGGACAGCCGGTGGTGGCGATGATGCCCTCCGGCCGCCCGGCGATCAGGTCGCGGTCCATGCGCGGCTTGCCGGCGGGGAACTGGCCCTCGTAACTGGCCTGCGTACTGAGCCGGAACAGGTTCCGCAGGCCCTGGCTGTTCCGCGCCCACATGGTCAGGTGGGTGAAGCGGCCGCCACCCGAGACGTCCTTCGACCCCTCACCGTCCGCGCCGACGGCCCGCCGGCCGCCCGGCCCCCAGAACTCCTGCTTCCGTACGAACCGGGACGAAGGCGCCACGTACGCCTCGATGCCGATGACCGGCCTGACGCCCTCGAAGTCCTTGGCGACCTGCGCGAACTCATAGGCACCGAACATGTTGCCGTGATCGCTCATGGCGATCGCCGGCATGCCCTGCCGGGCCACCTCGCCGAACATCGGCCGCAGCTTCTGCGCGCCGTCCAGCATCGAGTACTCGGTGTGGTTGTGCAGGTGGACGAAGGAATCCGGCACGGGTGCATCGCCTCCGGGGGGAGCCAGGGGGGCCAGGGGCCTGCCAAACCGCAGGTTGACCGGATACATCCAAGCGAGCGCGGATCGCCTGGATCAAGCAACCGAGTGGCCACCCATAATCAACCACCGGTTGTCCGCCTAGGATGTCGGCGTGGATCTCACTGCCGTACGCACCTTCGTCACCGCCGCGGACGCGGGACAGTTCCAGGAAGCCGCCGCCGAGCTGTCGATCACCCCGCAGGCCGTCTCCAAACGCATCGCCGTGCTGGAGAAGGACCTCGCCGTGCCGCTGTTCAGCCGTACGGCCCGCGGGGCCCGGCTCACCATCGACGGGCAGGCGTTCCTGCCGTACGCCCGGGCCCTCCTCCAGGCCGAGGAGCGGGCCGCCGCCTCCGTACGGCCGGGGCGGCGGGCGCTGCGTGTGGACGTGATCGGCCGCCGGGTCTCGGTGGCCGGGCTGCTGCGCGGCTTCCACCGTGCGCACCCGGAGACCGAGCTGGACGTGGTGACCCTGTTCGACTTCGACACGGCCGTCGCCGCCGTCCGGTCCGGGACCATCGACGCGACCTTCCGCGCCGTGACCATGCCGGGCCGGCGGCTCCCCGACGAGCTGCGGGCCACGTCGGTCTTCGACGAACCGCTGCACCTGTTCACCGGACCGGCGCACGAGTTCGCCACCGCCCGCGCGATCTCACCCGCCCAGCTCGCCGGGCGCCGGATCTGGATGCCCGGCAACATGCCCGGCACCGAGTGGGCCGCCTACTACGACGAACTCGCCGCCGCCTTCGGCCTCACCGTCGAGGCGACCGGCCCCAACTTCGGCATCGAGCACCTCCTCGACACGATCGCGGCCTCCTCGACCCTGGCGACCTTCGTCAGCGAGCAGACCCCCCTGGTCTGGCCGGCCGGCCACGACCTGCGCAGCATCCCCCTGCACGACCCGACCCCGGTCTACCCGCACTCACTGATCTGGCGCGCCGACAACCCGCACCCCGCCCTCGCCGCGCTCCGCGAGCACCTCACGTCCGCGTACCCCGGGCGCCCCGAGAGCGGGACATGGGTTCCGGAGTGGACGCTTCAGGACCGCGGCCAGGTGTAGACGGCGGTGCGGGCGCCGAACTTCGCGTAACGGCAGACCCGTTCCTTGATCACCGCCGCCGCGCGCCCGGCGACGTGGAGCCGCCGCGCCGTACCGTCCCTGCGGTCGACCTGGAGCAGCCCGTCGCGACGGCCCAGGCACACCCCCTGCCCGGTGTACCCCATGGCGTACGGCTTGGGCGCGCGCCCCTGGACGATCCGCGCCAGCGTGTCCGCGGCGTGCGCGCCCTGCGGCATGGCCGTCGCACAGGCCGCCCGCGCACCGGGAACCGCCGCGCAGTCACCCACGACGAAGATCCGCGGATCGGTGACGCTGCGCAGATATCCGTCGACCACCGCACGCCCGTCGCCGTCCACCTCAAGTCCACTACGGGCGGCCAGATCGGGCACGCTCCCGATGACCGCCCACAGCGTGAGGTCGGAGGCGAACCGTCGCCCCGCCTGGAGCACCACGGCACCGCCCTCTTCCCCGGCACCGGCATCAACCTGCGCAACAGTCCCCTCCACGACCTCCACGCCCAACCGCTCCAGCCCCGTACGCACCCGCTTCCGCGCGCCCGCCGACAGGCTCGCGCCGATCGTCTCCCCCACGAGGCGCACCCGGAGGCCGGGCCGCCCGAAGGCGATCTCGGCCGCCGTCTCGATGCCGGTCAGCCCGCCGCCGACGACGGTGACCGCTGCCCCGCCGGGCAGCGCGGACAGCGCGGCCCGCGCCTCCTCGGCGCCCTCCCAGGTCCCCACCGCGACAGTGCCCGGCAGCGGTACGGCCGTGCTGCCCACCGCGAGGAACAGATGGTCGAAGTCAAGACCCGTCCCGTCGTCCAGAACGGCCTCACCGTCGCCGATCTTGTCGACAGTGCCCACCCGCGTCGCGATCCCCTCGCTCAGCATGGACGCCAGCGGAACCGCCGCCGCTCCGGTCCCCGCGACCTGCTCGTGCAGCCGCACCCGCTCGACGAAGTCCGGCCGGGGGTTGAGCACCGTGATCTCCGCCGACTTCACCTTCTTGGCCAGCCGGTTCGCCGCGATCGTCCCCGCGTAGCCCGCTCCCACCACCAAGACCCGCATGTGCGCCTCCCGTTGTGTCGTCACCTCACACACGAGACAGCTCGGGACCCCCCATCCGTGACAAGCGGCCCGAGTGAACTGCGTCACCCGAGACCGCCGGCGGTCGGAGCGCGGCCCCCTCCCCTACCCCATCGACAGCCTCGCCCGGACCAGCGTCACGACTTCGTCGTCCGTGAGGCCGAGGGTGCGGGCCTCGGCCACCAGTTGGCCCACCTGCTCGGTGAGACGCACCCGGGCCGGGGAGGCGTCGCCGGTCACCACGGCGCCCCGGCCGCGCCGGAGTTCGATCAGTCCCTCGTCCTTCAGCCGCTGGTAACCGCGCAGCACCGTATGGACGTTGACGCCCAGGGACTCGGCGACCGCACGGGCCGCGGGCAGCCGTTCGCCGGACCGCACGGTGCCCTCGGCGAGCGCGCCGCGTACCGAGGCGGCGATCTGGTCGCCGAGCGGGACCGGGGAGGTGTGGTCGACACGGAAGAGCACGTCAGCCTCCTTGGCCGGAGCCGGAGCCGGAGCCGGGGCCGGGGCCCGAGCCGGTCGTGTGGGTCCTGGCCGCGAGCGCGTTCAGGAGCGCCGCCGCGGTGGCCGCGTCGTCGACGGTCACCAAGAACACACGGCCGTTCGTCAGCCGCAGCGCCAGGGCCTCGCCGGCGCGCAGCACGATGCCACTGCGCCCGGACCGTATCCGGTACCCCCAGCCGCCGAAGTCGACCAGCGGACTGACCCGCTGGACACCCGCTTCGGCCACCCGGGCGACGGGAATGCGCAGGCGGGGACGCGACACCACGGACGAGGCGACGGTCAGCCCCTGGTGGTCGACGGTGACCCGTACCCCCGCGAACGCGACACAGAGCAGACACACGACGGCGAAGACGGCCGCCCCTGCCCAGCTCCCCGAGACACCGATGAACACCCCCGCGACCAGGAGCCCGGGGCCGAGGACGAGCAGGGCGGGCGAGCCGACGGTCCGCGACCAGCTCGCCCGCTCGCCGTCCCCGAGCGCGAGGGCCGGCGTACTCCGCGACGGCCCGGCCACCTTGTCCGCCCGTACCCGGTCGGGTCCGGCACACAGCCACCCCACGGCCCCGCTGAGCACTGCCACCCCCAGGGCCATGACCAGGTACGTCATCGGGAACCGGACCGCCGACGCGTCGTCGGCGTCCGCGTTCACCAGCAGGTTCGACACCCCCAGACAGCCGAACAGGCCCGCCAGTCCGTAGCCCGTGCCGATCGCCCAGCGCAGGGCGCCCGCCGCTTCGTCGCGGTGCACCAGTACGCCGATGACGGCACCGAAGACGAGTGGCACCACCGCCCACGTCATGAGGAAATCGGAGGCGGCGGCGACACCGTCACCGGTGCCGTCGGCGGTGAAGTGCACGGCCAGCGGATCGGGCATCCGGTCGCGCAGGGTCCAGAAGACCGTGGCGACGGCCGCGAAGGCGAGGAGGAACGGCAGTACGGCGATCAGCGCCCGCCAGGGGCGACGGGCATCGGGCGGCCCGAGGGCGGGTCCGGCATGCGCGGCATTCATGAGCACCCCCATTGTTCGCGTAGTAATAGAACAACCATAGAGCAGCCCTTCCTTCACCCCCGACTACTCGCCGATCTCATATCTGAGATACCGTCTTCCTCATGGCAGACGACTACCTCGTACGTATCGGCAGGCTCATCCGCGACGCGCGGCAGCATCGGGGCTGGACGCAGACGCAGCTCGCGGAGGCGCTCGGCACGAGCCAGAGCGCGGTCAACCGCATCGAACGCGGTAACCAGAACATCAGCCTTGAGATGATCGCGAGGATCGGCGAGGCCCTGGACAGTGAAATCGTCTCGCTCGGGTACGCGGGACCCATGCACCTTCGCGTCGTCGGCGGCCGACGCCTGTCCGGCAGCATCGACGTCAAGACGAGCAAGAACGCGTGCGTGGCGCTGCTGTGCGCCACGCTCCTCAACGCGGGCCGCACCACCCTGCGCAGGGTGGCCCGTATCGAGGAGGTCTACCGGATCCTGGAGGTGCTGGGCAGCATCGGCGTCCGCACCCGCTGGATCAACGACGGCAACGACCTGGAGATCGTGCCGCCGGCCGAACTCGACCTGGACGCCATGGACACGGAGGCGGCGCGCCGCACCCGTAGCGTCATCATGTTCCTCGGTCCGCTGCTGCACCGCATGGACCACTTCAAGATCCCGTACGCGGGCGGCTGCGACCTCGGCACCCGGACGATCACGCCGCACATGACGGCGCTGCGCCACTTCGGCCTGGAGATCACCGCCACCGAGGGCACCTACCACGCCGACGTGGACCGCTCCATCTCCCCAAGCGCGCGATCGTGCTGACCGAGCGCGGGGACACCGTCACCGAGAACGCGCTGCTGGCCGCGGCCCGCCACGACGGCGTCACCGTCATCCGCAACGCCTCCTCCAACTACATGGTCCAGGACCTGTGCTTCTTCCTGGAGGAGCTGGGCGTACGGGTCGAGGGCGTCGGCACCACCACGCTGACCGTGCACGGCGTCGCGCGCATCGACCGCGACGTGGACTACGCGCCGTCCGAGGACCCGGTCGAGGCGATGAGCCTGCTGGCGGCCGCCGTCGTCACCGAGTCCGAACTGACCATCCGCCGCGTCCCGGTCGAGTTCCTGGAGATCGAACTCGCCGTCCTGGAGGAGATGGGCCTCAACCACGAACGCAGCGCGGAGTACGCCGCCGACAACGGCCGCACCCGCCTCATCGACCTGACGGTCCGCCCCTCCAAGCTCCAGGCCCCCTGGACAAGATCCACCCCATGCCGTTCCCCGGCCTGAACATCGACAACGTCCCGTTCTTCGCGGCCATCGCGGCCAGCGCCCAGGGCCAGACCCTGATCCACGACTGGGTCTACGACAACCGCGCCATCTACCTCACCGACCTCAACCGCCTCGGCGCCCAGGTCAAACTCCTCGACCCGCACCGCGTCCTCGTCGACGGCCCCACCCGCTGGCGCTCCGCCGAAATGATGTGCCCCCCGGCCCTGCGCCCCGCGGTGGTCATCCTCCTGGCCATGATGGCGGCCGAGGGCACGTCGGTGCTACGCAACGTCTATGTCATCAACCGGGGTTACGAGGACCTGGCGGAACGGCTGAACTCGATCGGGGCGCAGATCGAGATCTTCCGGGACATCTGATGGAGCGGATGCCGCCGCGTCCTGCCTGAGCTGCGCGAAGCAGACATTGGAGGAGATGCGGCGGCACCTATGGGGTCTCTCTGGGACTTTGGCCCAGGACCGGGCTGTTCCCGGTCGCCCAGGTCACAGAAGACACGTCGCTGACAGCGAGGCCAGGAGGTGGAGGCACCGCACTTCACGCCATGGGGCCCAAGTCGTAGGATTTCCCGATCAGGGGGATCGGCGGGACTGGAGCAGCCGAAGGGCACCACTCTCTCGGGAGCGGCTTTGCCCTGGGCTTGTGCAACTCCATCAGGGCACGTCGCTTCTCGTAGGCCCCAGCGAGAGATCACGAGCAGCTAGGACGAGTGTGGCAAACCCGAGTGCTTTTAGCGACGGCGAAGAGCTGGAACGGTTCAAAGCGATCTTGGCCAACTGGCGGACATCGCTCGTCGATCTGAGTGGCCGCAACCGGCTCCTCAACTTCAGGCACACCAAGGCAACCACCCTGGAGATCGCGCATCCGTCGGCCGAGGAACTCATCGAGGGCCTGGAACGCGGCTTGGACTTCGCGCCGCTGCCCGACGAGGAACCCGACGCCCAGGACTCCGACGGGGCCAAGGCGCAAACACGATTCGCCGAACGGCGTGGCACCGCGTATGGGATCGTCACCCAGAAGACGACGGGTCCGGCGCTTCTGCGTGCGCTGACACGCCTGCGCAGCAAGTCCACCCAGCTCTTCAACGACTACGGTCTGTGGACTCTCCAGTTGGGCGTCGGCGTCCTCCGCTGGCACGAGGACGGCGCATTGACGAGCAGCGATGCGCCGATCCTTCTCCTTCCCGTGCGTATCGAGCGGTTGAGCAACGGGCGTGTCCGCCTGGTGGTCAACGACGACGAGGAACCGCGTCTCAACCCCGCGCTCAGGGTCAAACTGGAGCAGTTCTACATCGACTGGTCGCCCGTCACGGAACAGGATCCGACAGACCTCAAAGCCGTGATCGACGCGGTCACCACGGCAGTGGCGGGGAAACCGGGCTGGCAGGTTTCGAAGCGCGTGGTGCTGGCGCTCTTCGCCTCCCACAAGGAGTCGATGTATCAGGACTTGCTGGACAACGAGGCCCGCATCCTGAACAGCGATCTCGTACGGGCAGTGGCGCTCGGCCCCAAGGCAGGACTTCCGTCGGACCGCTTCGACTTCGAAGAGATCGACGCCGACCGGATCGACGAGCTCGCTCCGCCGGAGGAGAGCCCGCTCGTCCTCGATGCCGATGCGTCGCAGCGTCAGGCCGTCGCGGCCGCTGTCGCCGGGCAGTCCTTCGTACTCGACGGCCCACCGGGTACAGGCAAGAGCCAGACGATCACCAACATGATCGCCGGCCTGATGCACGCGGGCCGCAGCGTACTGTTCGTCAGTGAAAAGGCCGCCGCACTCGACGTGGTGCTGGATCGGCTGAAGTCCGTCGGACTCGACTCGTACGCCCTGCCTCTGCACAGCCACAACACCAGCCGCCGAGCCGTCGCTCAGGAGCTGGGAAAGGCTCTGGAGGAGGAGCCGCGAGCCCCACGGCTCTCCCAGGAGGCGGTCGCCCGGGCCCGCGCGGCGCGCGAGGCCCTCAGCGCCTACGCCGAGGCGATGAATGAGATCAGCCAGCCGCTCGGCCGAAGCCTGCACGATGTCATCGGCAGGGTTGGGCAACTGTCCGAGGCTCACGTGGCGTTCCTGGCTTCGGAGGCGGACGGCAGCGCCCGGAAGCAGAAGGTGTTCGACGCCGCAGCAATCAGCCGACAGGACCTGCACCTCGTCATCGAGGCGACGAAAGCCATTGCCGGTGCCTGGCAGGCGGTCGCCGATCCTTCTTTTCCTTGGCGGGACCTGAAGGCCGGAAGTCCTCATCCCCGTCCGGCGCTCGATCAGGCCATGGCCGCACGGGACGGGCTCGTCGCGACGGTGGCGCGTTACCAGGATCTCTCGGAAGACGGGAAGCCGATCGAGGCGGAGGACGGCGTCCGCCGGCTCATCAAGCTCCTCACGCTGATCGAGTCACGCCGCCCGGTGCCCGAAACATGGCTGACCGCTGCTGACTTCGCCGACACGGTGGAGAACCCGGTCGATGACTTCGCCTCCGCTTTGAAGAAGGTGGTCAGGGCGCAGGCCACGGCCTGCGCCCTGGCAGGGAGCCGCTGGGAGGAACTGTCACCACGGCTCACCCCCGTGCCGAGCGAAGCCGAGCGTGCCTTGGCCATACTCTCTCCGGCCGGTATCGATCCCTCCGAGCTGTCGGAGCCCCGCGCAATCGAGCTGGCCCACGAGTTCGAGAAGACGGCGGACAGTCTTGAGCGTACGCACCGCGGCCTCACCGAGATCGCGCAGCGGCTGGGGCTGAACATCCCGGACAGCGCTGCGGCAGCGGAAGAACTCTGCGATGTCGTCGCACTGGCCGGAGCCGAGCACCGGCCCCTCGAGCTGTGGCTCGTACCCGGAGGAGCATCCAAAGCGGACAGAGCGGCGGTGAACGTCGTCGCCGACGGTCTGCGCGCCTTCTTCGCCCGGCGTGACACGGTTCTGGCCGCCCATGCACGCGCGACCGCAGAGGCCGGGCCCGGCTGGGCCTCGATCTCCGCCACGATCGACATGGAACCGTCGGCGTCCGAGCAGGACCTTGCCGGTCTGGAGCCGTCCGGCTTGAACCTGAGCCCTCTGACACGTTCACAGGCCGCAGAGATCTCCGATGCGTTCGCGAGCCTGGGGGCGACCCTCGAATCGGCCGAGCAGCATGCCGCAGCCACGGCCCGACTTCTCGGACGTGACCGGCCGAGGAACACACAGGAAGCCGAGGAGCTGATCGCCCTCGTGCAGTTGGCCACGGCCTCGCACCGGATGCTGGACACGTGGCTCGATCCTCAGGTGATGTCTCAGGTACGGGAGGCCTGCGCGGAGATCACCGAAGCCGCATGCCGGCTCGCTGAGGCCGAGCAGGCCGCGCAGGACATCTTCCGGCCCGAGACCGCCGTCTCCCCCGGGCTGCCGGACCTGATAGGCCGCTTGTCCGAAGGCTCACGCGGAATCGGCGGTCTGTTGTCCAGCGCTGTGCGCGCAGACCGCAAGGCACTTGGGGCATTGACGATCGCGGGCTCGTGGCGCAGTGAGCTGTACGCCCGGTTGCCGCTCGCTCTGGCCTGGCACACCGCTCACGACCGCCTGCGGACTCTCGCCCGTACGCACACCGCTCTTCTCGGCCCCTACACGGGGACGGATCTGCCCGACGTGCCTGCCTTGGAGGCGGCACTGGCGCACGCCGGCTCCGTGCACCGGCTCGCGCCGGACACGGTCCTGGACCCGCACCATCGCGGTCTGATTGCTGCCCAGGTCGCGGACGGTCGCGTCCCGGCCCCGGAATTGCTGGAGCACTGTAGTGCCCTGAGCGAGAACCTGAACACCTGGCGGCAGGCCTTGACACGCCCCCGCCTTACGGCCGTCGCGGACGATCTCGCCAAGTGCTCTCTTGCCGACGCCGCCCGCTGGCTCCACGACCACCTGGATCCGCTCGCTCGGGCCGTCGACGTCATCGATACGGTCGCCTCCATCGGCGGTCGCGACGACGGTCCTGATTTCGCGTACACGCTTGCAGGCGCTCGGGCGGCGATTGGCGCCGCACAGGAGAGCCAGCGAGAGGCCGCCGGGTTCGCGGCCGAGGAGGACACTCACCGTCGCCTGTGCGGTTCCTGGTACCAGGGACTGGACACCGATCCCGCCGAGCTGCGTGCGCATTCTTTCGACGCAGCGCAGGGACCGAGCGACATCCTCGAACTCCTGCACCGGGCCTGGGTCCGCCACGAATCCACCCTGGGCGCCTGCGCCGATGAGGAGCAGCGCAAGCTGCTCGGTCGGTACGCGCTCGACGGCGGTGCCGACACCGCCGCGCTGCAGGACGCCCTGGAAGCCGCGCACACCGTGGAACAGCTGGCACCGGACACCCTCACCGATCCCGCACGTCGGGCACGTCTTATCGCCTTCCTCGCGGACGAACGTCCCGTTCCGCACGCCGTTGTGCGACGGACGGAGCCGCAGCTCCGTACCGACCTGCACAACTGGCGGGAGTACGCCGGTCAGCCGCACCTCGCAGCCGCAGGCGAACGTCTGCTCGCCGGCCCGCTGCACGACGCGGCGCGCTGGCTGCGTGCCCACGTCGAACCCTTCGAGGACGCGGCCGACCTTCTCCACGCTGTGGCGCGCGTCGCCGACACCGCTGTCGGCGTCGACAGTGAACTGTCTCTCTCGCAGGCTCGCCAGGCAGTGACGGCAGTGGTCGACGCGCGGGCAGCCACTACACGGTTCGCCGAGGGCGCCCCACGTCACGATGAGCTGCTCGGTGACCTCTACCAGGGCACAGCGACCGACAAGGGAGCTGTACTCGACGCTCTGGACTGGGCCCAGCAGGTACGCCGGACAGCACACGGAGGCCACGGAGCGCCTCTGGCCGCCCCAGCAGCCCGGCTGATGCTGGACGCCCCCGCCGACACGTCCGTGGCCGACCGCCACGACGACTGGCAGCGCCAGCGGGACAACCTCGTCGCCCACTTCGACGTGCAACGCGGCCGTCTTCTGCAGCGCGAGCTCCGGGAGTCGCTGCCCGCTGCTGTGACCTGCCTGTCCCGGCTGGACAGTGACCCCTTCGGCCCCGAGGCATGGACCACGTGCTCCGAGGCACTCCAGCAATTGCGACGGTACGGCCTGGACGGGCTGCCCTCCCAGCTCGCGCAGCGCGGCGTGTCCGCGGCCGACTTCCCCGCTTCCGTCGAACGCGCGGTCCTCACTGCCTGGATTGAGCGACGCTTCGGACTCGACGCCCGGCTCAAACCCATGCGTGCGGCGGACCGCGATCAGCTCGTCGAGCGATTCCGAGACGCGGATCGCGCCCTTGTGGAGGCTGCCCACGCCGAGGTCATCGCGGCATGCAATGCCCGCCGCCCGCGCCGAACCAACATCGGCCCCGCATCTGAGTTGCGCCGACAGTCGCAACTGAAGCGCCGTCACAAGCCGGTACGACAAATACTGGGCGAGACACGGGACGTCGTGCAGCTCATCAAGCCCTGCTTCATGATGAGTCCCCTGACGGTCAGCCAGTTCCTGCCCGCGGATTTCCGCTTCGATGTCGTCATCTTCGACGAGGCGTCCCAGGTACTGCCGCAGGACGCGGTGAACTCCGTCTACCGCGGCAGCGCGCTCATCGTGGCAGGCGACCAGAAGCAGCTACCGCCGACCTCGTTCTTCAGCACAGGCGGCGAAGGCGACGATGATGACGAATGGGACGAGGAGGCCACAGACAACTTCGAGTCCGTGCTCGACGCCTGCAAGGCCAGCGGCGTGCTGCACGGCCTGCCGCTGCGATGGCACTACCGAAGCCGCCACGAGAACCTCATCGCCTTCAGCAACAACGACTTCTACGACAACACCATGGTGACCTTTCCGGGCGCTTACGAGCAGAGCCCGGACCTCGGCGTCGCTTTCTTCAAGGCCGACGGTGTCTACGACCGGGGCGGTCGAAGCAACAACCCGGGCGAGGCGGCAGCGGTCGCGCAGCGCGTGATCCACCACTTCGCCACCAGGCCAGAGCTCAGCCTGGGTGTGGTCGCCCTGTCCAAGGCACAGGCGGAGGCCATCGAGGAAGCCGTCCAGAAGGCACGAACCACCCGGCCCGACCTCGATCGCTTCTTCACCGAAGATCGCCTCGGCGGCTTCTTCGTCAAGAACCTGGAAACTGTCCAGGGCGACGAGCGCGATGTCATCATCCTGTCCGTCGGCTATGGTCCGGACCACCGAGGCAAGCTGCTCTCGACGTTCGGCCCCATCAACAGGGACGGCGGCTGGCGCCGTCTCAACGTCGCCGTGACCCGCGCCAGGCGACGCATGGAGGTCGTCGCCTCCTTCCATGGCTCCGAGCTGGCCGACAGCACCAACAAGAGCGTCCAGCACCTGAAGCGCTACCTCCAGTACGCCGAGCGCGGCCCCCACATCCTGGAGACGGCTGCGGCCGACCCGGACGCCGCGCCGGAGAGCCCCTTCGAGGAAGAGGTCCTGGGCGTCCTGCGCGACTGGGGCTACTCCGTACAGCCCCAGGTCGGCGTCGCCGGTTTCCGCATCGACATGGCGATACGGCACCCCGCCGCCCCAGGCAGCTACGCCCTCGGCATCGAATGCGACGGCGTCATGTACCACTCCTCGCGCGCGGCCCGCGACCGCGACCGGCTGCGGGAGGCCGTACTACGTGACCTCGGCTGGAAGCTGCACCGCATCTGGGGCACGGATTGGTACCGCAACCGCCAGGACGCGATGGCGCGCCTGCGCGCCGCGGTGGAGGAGGCGTGTGCACAGGATCCGTTTCATGTGATGCCGGATGAGCCGGTCAGTGAGGGGACGCCTGCGGAGGGATTCGCCGCACAGGAGACGGCGGTGGACATGGGGTCGGCGGTGACGTTCGTGGCGGTGAACGACGGTCCGCCGGCGTGGAGCCGGGAGTACGAGGAAGTCACCGACGCTCAACTGGTCAACCTGCGAGTCACGTCCGCCGAGCGTCGCTGCATGCGGGATCGGGGGCTGCAGGACCCGGAAGCCGTGGGAGTCGTCGCCGACGTCGCCCTCTCCGTGATCAAGGTTGAGGGCCCGATGACGGAGGACCTGGTGGTTATCCGGGTCCGTTCTGCGTGGGGTATCTCGAGGGCGGGCGTGGTGGTGCGGGACTCGGTTCGTCGAGCGCTGCGAAAAATCCATTCCGCGGGCCAGACCATACGAGTCGGCGAAGCGTTTGACGTTCCCGGCCGGGAGCTGGCCTTCGCTCGCACTCCGACATCGACCGTGGCGCGCAAAGTCGGGCAGATCCCATCGGTCGAGCGGCGCCTCGTCGTGGGGCACGTCGTCGAGGAAAGTCCGGGCGTCCACCGAGAGGAGCTGCTCCGTGAGGTCGCGCGCTTCTTCGGGTGGACACGGCTGGGCCCTGATATCAGGGATGCGCTCACGAGCGATGTGGACGAGCTCGTCGCGAAGGGGGTGGTTCGTGAAGCCGACGGCTCCCTGATGCCCGCGGACGGTGACTGAGGCGTCATGGAGAGTGCCGTCGAGCGGCCTTGGGGTGCACTGCATGGCCCCGCCTGCGGGCCGGGGCTGTCCGCCATCGAACGGGCTCAGGCTGGCTGACCGTTGTACGACGAGGACGACGTCGGGCTGCTGACGTCCACCGCCGGGCCCGCAGCCTCAGTCTGCATCTTGGACGACATCCTCGATGTGCTGACCGTCCTTATCGCCGGGATACCGCCAGCCGTCCGTGATGTCCGATGACACCATCGGCTGGCCCCAACGCGCCCAGGTTCGGGGCGTGGAACCCAACGGGTGACGGGAAGCGCTCATCGGCCCTACCTTGGCGGTCTGTTCGCAGCTCGTCGAGGTGTAAACGGAGCTTGTGAAGTACACGCTGACCGAACAGCAGACTGACATGCTCCGCCAGATCGCCGCAGAACCCGCCGCCGTCCGCGTCCCCCTCAAAAGTTCGAACACGGCCTGGGGCCTTGAGCAGCGTGGGCTGATCGAGCGGATCTGGCGCGACAGCGGGCACGTTGCGGTGGTGACTTCGAACGGCCGCCACTTCCTCAAGCACCGGGGAGGCCCCAGCCGAGAAGGAGCGCTTGACCTGTGACGCCGAACAGGCCGAGCGCGCTCCTGCTGACGGAGCCGAGCTGATCGCACTACTCCAGTCCGCCGCCGGTGCGAAGCTCACTGTCCCTGATCCGGGACCGCGGCCCGGGGTCGGTGGCGGGCGGCTTACTACGACGCGCTTCACCACGGCCACATACCGGGACAACACAAGCTGCTCTGGACCGGCCGGCAGCGTGGTGACTGGGTCTTCACACTGGTCGACGAGGAAGCCGGGAAGGCTGCGCAACCGCCGGTTCCGGCGCCGCCGCGAAGCCCGGGCGACCACGGAATCCGCCGCGGCCCCCGGCACCACGGAGTGCGCGCAGCCCTCCGGCACCGCCGAGCCCGCACCAGGCACCGACACCGCGCTGCCCACGGAAGGCCCCGCGCGGCCACAGCCCGGTGAACGGCGCTGCACCGCGGCTTCGGGCCAGCTCAACCGGCGGTCGCCACAATGGTCCCGACCACCGCTCCGGCCGGACCGGCGGTGACGGAGGGGTGATGTCCGCGGAAGTCCTGGAGTACCCGAGTACAAGAGGATCAGTCCGCGTGGACGTGGACCCCGCAATCGGCCTCAAAGGCGCCGCCCCGAAGCGAACCTGAGGGCCGCCAGGGGAGCCCCCTGGCGACCCTTGACGTGGGTCCGAAGTCCCTTGGACCTGCTCAGGCGTCCTTCAACGCCACAGCCAGGCCCTGCAGCTCTTCCAGCACTGACACACTCCGGAGCATGGCCTGGAGGGCCGCAGTGATCCGCCGGGCGGGTCGGCGCAGGTGGCGGCTGGAGGCGCCGAACATGTTGATCAGTGCCGTCACCTCCTGGAAGGAGCCCGCTGCAGCCTGTACTTCCATGGGGGCCATGGCAACCTGCTCCAGCACCCCCTCCGCACCCTCCGGCCATTCGCAGCGTGGTGTGTTCCCGGCCCACTCCAGGAACGCACGGAATGCGACGACGCTGGATCCCATGCGCTCCGCGAAGCGTTTGGCCGCTGCCTCCAAGTCATCGGCCGGCCCGTCGATGGCTTTGGCCATGCGGTTGACCACGACCATCTTCATGCTCATCGAAGCCCCGGGGTGACTGACACGCGCCATGTCCTCTCCGATCAACCCCATCATCTCTCCGAGATCCGTCATGGCGGACTCCACGTCGGCCATGTCGCCGGAGATGGCTTCCAACTGCGCCTCTGCTTCGACGACCAGATCGAACAGGCCAGGGGCCTCCTCGTCGTCCTCGACGGTGGGCTCCGTGCTGAGCTGGGGAACCGGCCCCATGGGTAGAGACGGTGCGCTGCCTCCGCGCATCGCCTCCGCCAGTACGCTCGTCAGTTGCTGCCGGGCGGCGACGGTATCGGCGGGGTGCGAGGGGAACGGGATGCGAGGCGTCGTCATATCGGGCCCCGGGGGCTGGTCGGTTCCTTTGGTGACATGGACAGTGCACCGACCGAGAGCATGTCGCACCCCGAGCCGGAAGGACAGCTCTGTGTCGGATCCGCTGAGGTCCGCGATGACGACGTCCGCTTCGGTGAGAATGTGCAGTAGCTGGTTCATCGGCAAGCCGGCCTCCCTGAGCCTGTCGGCTCGTATGAAGGTGAGACCGAGCTGTTGGCACGCGGGACGCACAAGCTCCTCATAGAGGACAGCGGACCGGTGTTGTGCCTCCGGTATGCAGTCATCAGAAGGATGGGGGGCGGTCGTCGTCCCGCAGATAGCGAGGCAAGTGGGCATGGCAGGCTCCTTCACGAAGAGTCCGGGGAGGCCCTGCCGGCGGCCACGCAGCCGACAGGGCGAAGTGGATAGTCAGTCGAAGAGAGTGAGCGCCACTCCGTCGGCGACCTCGTCGGCGAAGACCGGATGCTCCTCGATGCCCAGTGCACGCAGCAGCTCCACGGTGAGCACCCGGTGGCGCCAGCCGACCCGAACCGTGGAGCAGGGGAAGGCATCCTGCGCCACCAGCCGGTAGGCGGTGCTCAGGCACATACCGAACGCCCTGGCCGCCGTTCGCAGATCGACGCTGACCGGAAGGTTGAAGATCTCGCGGAAGGTGAGGGGTGTCTCGACGCGGTCGGTCATCCGCTCCTCCCCGCACGCCGCAGCGAGATCGTGGCGACCTGACGGCCCCGGCCCGAATATCCGACGCTCGCGGCCGTGCCGGTCACGCCCCAGGTCCGGGCCAGCGCGCCGAGTCGCACCCCCTCGACGCGGTGAGCGGGAACCGTGATCCGTACCGTGGCCGAGAGCCCGGCGCGGCGCGGGATCGGGTCGTAGTCCGCTTGCCAGTAGTCTTCTGCGTCCACGTCGATGGGAGCACCGCCGACGCTCTCCACGTCGTCCACGGGCACGTCGAGGCGAGCCTTGCGCCACACATTCCACGCCCGTGAACAGGCTGAGCGCAGCACTGCTCCGCCGGGGTCGGGGTCCTCTGCTACGACCTCCGCCAGCGCTTCGAGGTAGCAGGTGACGAGCTCGGCCTCGACCTCTCCTCGTTCGGCGCGGAAACGCCAGGTGATTTTGAAAGCGGTGCCGCGAAGCCCAGGGAGCCCCAGCCACACGACCGCCGTCGGCCAGGCGGATCCATCGACGTCGAAGTGGAAGCGCTCCACGACCTGACGCCACAAGGCCGCACGTGCTGCGGGGCACGCTGAGCGGTCATACAGCAGTTGGCGGGCCCGCACCAGGGTCAGAGGCACGCCGTCCTGTTCCGACCCGTCCAAAGAGTCGTAAGGGGGGCGTCGGATCGTTGTCGACGAACTGACGCTCGACGGTGGCGAAGATGCCGGGGTGCCAGGGAAGTGACATCGGTCCTCCTGATCAATCGGGCTGCGCCATCGGGGTGTTGCCGCGCCATACAGCCAGCGCTCTGGCTGCCGGCTCCTTGCCAGGGATGGTGTCCGGGCCCCTTTCGACAGCCAGGAGCCAGCGAAGGAAGCCGGGCTGCCGGGCAACCACCAAGCCATCGAGAAGTTCTCTCAGCGCCCGGGTCCGGTGCTCCGCACCGTCCGCCTCGGAGCACCAGACGAGGAGGACGTCTCGCATGTCCACGAAGGTGATCGACTCGTTCAGGGCATGTCCTGCCAGCTGAACCGTGTTCGATGCCAACTCGGCGTCCGTGCGGATTCGGTCGCTCCACCACGCGAGGTCCGTGCTCGCCATTAAGGGAAAGGTGAGGGCTGCCAGCAGACTGGGAATACCGTCGGACTCCGTCCAGTCACGCATGCGGCGCAGGACAGTTGCCCTGGCTATGGAGTCGCCGGCTTCGAAGCGCTGCATCAGCACATGCGTGATGACGGTGACGACGGACAGGTCTTCCGCGTCGTCGGCCGATGTCCCCATCAGCCGTTGCAGCCACCGTAGGGCCTGCTCGTCCGTGACCCGGCCGCGGTCGGAGTGGCAGGCGTATGCCACTGCCTTGCGCAACGGCGTCTCGCTCGCGACGCTCCATTGCTCGAGCAGGTCAACCGCTCTCCGTGCCGTAACCGGATCGTGAACAGCCGACGCCAGGCACCATGCGGCCACCTCAGGAGCCAATGTCGAGGGGGTCAGCGCCAGGTCGCGCAGGAGTCCCATGGACCGGCCGCCTGTCGCCACTGCCATGGCGGCGACCGCCCGGCCGGCCCGTTCGATCTGGTCCGCTTCGTGGTCGGGACCGGCAAGCCAGGTGTGCAGCAGGGGCACGAGCTCCGTGTGATCACGGCACAGGATCTCCCACACGGGCTCACTCACCGCAGGCCAGAAAAAGGACACTGTGTCCGTGGCCTCCTTCCCGGCGCGCTGCACACGGTGCGCACCGAGGAGCCGCAGGGTCTCGCACAAGGGCCGCTGCCGGGTAGCGTCGCCCGAGTGTTCACGCGCACCCCGCGCGCCAGGGTCCTGCTCCCTTCCCGCTCCCGCCAGACACACCAGGTCCCCGGCCCGCTCCATCACAACGCTGCGGTGCAGGCCTCCGTAGACGTTGATGGAGAGCAGATGGGCGAGGAGAGCGAAATCCGCCTGGGCCCGAGCGACGACTTCTGGAGCCTCGGCTCGGGCCAAGAGACGTACGATCTCCGCACCGGAGGCTCCGCTCGCGACCCCCAGCCGTAGTACGGCTTCCGCTGCCTGCGCCGCGTGACGTGGCGGAAGTCCCTCAGGCAACAGCTCATCGAGTTGCCCCGGCTCCAGAGCCTTCAACCACTGTGCGCACGCCTCCTCGTCGGAGCAGCCGTCCGAGAGATGGGCGGTGAAGACCTTTCGCGAGTCCGGTGGGCGGTGGCGCACGACCGGCACGCCCAGGTGGTCCCCCAATCCGCCGGCCAGTCCTGGGGCATCCGCCAGCACGATGACGAGATGCGCCCCCGCGTCAGCCAAGAGTGTCTCCAGGCGGGACAGGTCCCATGCACGAAGCGCGAACGGGTCCGGAGGCTCCATCACCAGATATCCGTGCACACCCTGAGCCCGCGGCCCCCACCTCGAGAGGTTGACAGCCCCGTCCACCTGGACGAGCACGGGTTCCTCCTTGCCGTGGGCCAGCAGGTTGAGGGCGTGTGTCTCGCGCCCGGTCCCTGGTTCCCCGATGAGCACGGCGATATTGGAGTCGAGCGCGACGAGCGCGTCCTCGAAGCACGGTGGCCGCACGAAGCGCCGCCTCGCCGTCTTCAGGTACCTGGCCCGTACGGGGCCTTGCCGCATCGGTCCGGTGGTCGTGCCGCCCTCCGTCGCGGTGGACACGACCTGCCGTTGGTCACCCGTCACCAGGCCAGTGTTGACGGTGCCGTGCGGAGCCACGACCACCATCTCCCGGCCGGCCAGAGCCGCTACGAGCGTGTCCAGGTCGCCGACCTGTGGAACCTCAGCTGCCACTGTCGGCTCCACCGTCAGAGTGGCCGGAAATCTCGATGGCGGTCATGTGCTGGCCACCGTGGACGGTGCCGGTGTTGATGATCCCGCGTTCGGCGTTCAAGACCGTCGCAGGCGGAGCTGCCCCCTCACAGTGGGCTTCCGGCACTGCGCGATGGACGGCTCCTGCCTCGGCGACCCCCTGCGGCCGACGGAACACACTGACGTTGTCCGTACTGCGATCTTCTTCTGCTCGCATGTCGTCCTTCCATGCTTCTGAACGCCCTGAAGGTTGAGCGGGCGCCCGCCTCTTGGACACATCGAGAGTCCCGCGAGTCTGTTCCCGACACCGCTCCCGATGCCCAGAAACCAGGTGACCGTAGTCACACATTGAAAGGGCCTGCAGCAGGGCATCGAACACAAATGGGCGAGTGCGCTACCCGAAGGCAGCGCACTCGCCCTTGATGCGTTTATCAGGTAAGACGGATGAGTCAGGTCGCTTCGCCGGGAACCGGGCGCGCGAGCGCGGAAATCCGATCGCGCAGGAGGTAGGAAATCTCTTTGCGTTCCTGCTCCGTCAGCGTGCCCAACAACACCGCCAATTCCTCCTGCCAGTCGGTGCGCGGAGGGCTCAGCAGATCCTGGTGATCGACAGCCCAGTCCAGCACTTGGCTCACCTGGTCGGGGTGCCTGAGCAGCCAGAGCGCCGCCAGTGACACCGGCCCGGCGCGAAGCGCCTGGAGGCAGAACTCGTACTCACCACGACGGCTGGTAGTCCAGGAATAACGGACTCCCTCACCTTCCTCATGACCGAGGAGCAGTTCCTCACCGGTTTCCCGGAGTCGCACGTCGAACACCCGGTAACTCAGTCCCGTTGCCTCCAGGCGTTGCGGCATGCCGAGATGCTGCGTGATCTCCGGGGCCCCCAGCCCACTGCCGGCCACCGCCTGAGCTTCGCCCAAGTGGTGCAGTGCGCTCGTCAGGTGGGTCCGCACCACATGCCAGCCGTGCAGGGTTCTCGTGCGCACAACGCGCACGGGGTCATGGACCCACCACGAGACCCACAGATCCACCGATTCGGTGCCGTACACCGTGGGAAGACCGACCGCCCGGGTGTCCACGTGCTCGGACGTGTCCACCCGGAAGGCATCGGTGTAGATTCCACGCAGGCCGGGCGCTGCGGCTTCGTCCGGCATGGGCACGTAGGCATCTGTGTCGTCCGGATCCCCACGACGGCCGAGGAAGAAGTAGTTCCCGGCCGCGTCTTTGAGCACCAGCGAATCGTCTTTCGCCGCAGACCAGCGATGACTGAGTATTTCCCGCCAGGGCGGCCTGGTGGTTCGGAAATAGAGACGCTCGGCGGATTCTTCACTCATACTGCCTCCCACTGCTCGCCGGCCCGCCAACTGCTGAGCGAAGCCCGCGCCGTAGCCAACCCGGCCCAGCCGTCCGCGCCTTTCTCGTCCATCTCCACGAACAACCGGAACTCGCCGCATCGCATGGACCGGGCCAAGGCGACAAATAAATTCTCCACCGCCCTGGACAGCGTTTCGTCCCATCGCCCCCAGTCGGCCCAGCGCAACAATGCCGCGCAGGTCGCGTCGAACGAATTATCCGCGTTCAACGCACGGCGGACAAGCTTGACTATCGCCTCCTCTTCCGGTGCCTCGTCGGCGAGTTTCCTCTTGAACCACTGCGGTGACCCCAACAACTGGCCGAACAGCGCGAGCACCTGCTCCGGGTGGCATTGCTCCGCGTCCAGCCACTCGATAAGCCGACTGAACACCTTCGCCTCGTTGCCGGCCTGGAACAGGCTCAGGATCGCCACCCGCACGGCCAGCAGGACCCTGTCGTCACCCCCGCGCCCCTCCCCGTCCTGGCAGCCCCGTACGCCGAGGAGGAGAGCGTGAAGGAGCTGCAGAGCCAGATCCGGACGTGAAAGCCCGAATTCAGCGCCACAGGCGTACGCCACCGTCGTCCTCAGACGAAAGTCGGCCGTCAGACTCCACCGCTGAAGGCGATAGCGCACCTCCGCCACGAGTACGGGGTCCTCGGCCGCGATGCCCATCGCATTGGCCGCGATGAGACGGCTGGTTGTGCGCTCCGACTCAGCCAGAGCCTGGATGTGCCGCAACGCACGCCGTCCACCTCCCCACCTCGCCGCCCTGCCCATGAACTGCCCTGCCAGACGGGTGAGCTCGGGGGACCGTTCGACTTCCCGCAGCCACTCGACCAAGAGCTCCGACAACTGTCCGTACTCACGCCACACGTGCCTGAGCACCGCCTCGGCCTGCCGGTGCCTGACGAACACGACCGCTTCCACGCTGTGGGTGTAGGCCCCTTCCGCGCGGATCTCACGCTCCTGCCGGACAGCATGAACAGCATGCAGCAGTTCCGTCAGCGAGCTCCGGAAGACGAAGCCCGGGTTGGGCCGCTCGACCTTCTCGGCTCCTGAAGCGTCCGCCCCCGGAAGCACGGCGGTCAGGCGGTCCTCGGAGAGCTTCAACAACCGTCCGGCTTCCTCTCTGACAAGTCGGTGGTCCAAACCCTCATAGACACAGGCAGTCAGCAAGAAGGCCAGAGCATCCGGGTCGCCGCGCAACTCCTGCAAGAGCTCGGGTACTTCCCGCTCGGCTCGGTAGCTCAGCCGGGATCCCAGGTCACCTAGCGCGTTCGGGTCGCCGTCGGCCGTCACGATGGCCGTCACCAGCTCCACCACTTCGGTAGGCACCAGCTCCGGGACCAGCAGGTCGCTCAACTCATGCCGCCGGTTCAGCGCTGACAGCAGACGCTCCCGCTGCCACTGATCCGGAATCACTGCTTCGAAGTAACTGCCGAACACCATCGCGGGCGGCGGCGGCACGCACACCGTGGGACTGACATGGAGGTCCTGTTCGAGGCGACGCAGCAGGGCCGCGTCGTCAGGCAGCACGATCACCATGCGCGCCTTGGCCTTCGTCAGCAATGAGCGCACGTGCCCCAGGACACCGGGGCCAAGAGGGCGGGAGGGGAACAGACCGTCCATCAGGTAGCCCCGCGCCGACGTATCGGTGGGTTGCCAGCGGTCCAGTTCGATGACGCTGTCCAGCGCTCGCAGCGTGGCTCCTTCCCCACAGCTGACGCGCAGGAGGTTGAGCGCCGCAGTACGACGCCCGGACCCCGGCCGACCGGCCAGGAACAGCGGCTCTTGCTGCAATTTCTCAAGGGCCGCGTCGAACCAGTCGGGTCGCGCGAACCCGAAGGCAGCGGCCTGCACCTCCGCCTCCGGGACAGGCCCCTCACGCACCCTGCCTTCCCGCAGCCTCCGCCCGTCATTCGCAGGTTTGTTGTGAACGCGTTGACCGCCATGGACGGAGCCGGCGTTGATGTTTCCGTGCGGGGCATACACGAACGGACCCGCGGCCCTCGCGGCACCGCCGATAGCATCGATCAAATCGGAGACACCGTGCTCGGCTTCCGTACGGTGCAGCTCGTCATCGGGCTGGGAATCCGGCGCGACCGATGTGGGACCGGGCAGCTCCGCCGACCGCGCATCCGCATCCGCATCCGGGGTCACTGTCGCCCCTGAAGCTTGTTGCCGCGGACCTGGTCCCCCTGAAAGCCGCGGACACGGCCGGCCTTGTTGCCTTCGACGTGGTCGCCAGCCACATGGTAGTTGCCCACGCTCTGCCCACCGTGGACCGTGCCGGTGTTGATGTTGCCATTGGGGGCACTGTTCCTCTCATGAGGAATCCGCATGTCGTTCCGACCGGTCGGTCGGGTGGCTTCCCGTGCGGGCTCCTGGGTGGTGCCTGCCTCCGCGTCCACGGGCTCTTCGTACAAAGGTCCGGACGGCTGCGGGACGTAGATCCAGGCCCGCTGGGAGAACCGCTTTCCGTCGACCGTGGCGGCCACCTCCACGAAGTGGTCGGGGTGACGCCCGGTGTACCCGCCGGCGACTGCATCTTCGTAGCAGCGGTCGGAGAGGATGGCCGCGACGTGGGTGATGTTCTCCTTGTGCGAGGCGAGCACAGCCTTGACGGGGCGCGAGTCGAGCAGACGGTGCGTGTCATTGCGCGCTGTCCCGTTGCCGCTGAACTCATCTCCGGTCTCGGGCAGCGGGCCCACGTGCAAACTGACTCGGAGCCTGATGGGCACCGCCCCGTGGGAGAGGACATTGAAGTCGGTCAGTACGTCCTGCAGCGTGAGCAGTAGCGGGTGGATGACGAAGGGCAGGCATGCGGGGTCGAACCCGAAGACGTAACCGTCACCGGTCGAGGCGGGGAATTTGCGGTCGTCCCAGAGATCCCGCAGCTCCGCCCTGGACAATGCGGTCTTGAGGAGTTCGGGTACGGCACGGCTGACCGCTTCGTGCTCGATCGCCGGGCGGCCCGTGAAGTCCTTGGCATCCACGGCCAAGACGCCCCGGTAGGGCGGCAGCGGACGGCTGCGGGTGTACGGGCCGGAGATCCGCTGGGGCAGTTGGCTGTCGAACTCGCGCATATCACTCCTCTGTGAAGCCCGCCCGACCCCTCGGAGATCGGGTGGGGACGCTCGTGCGTGTGGTGTCACGCGTTTCGACCCTCACAGTGAGCGCGAAGGCTCTCCGCTCCACAGGCCCAGACGAAGAGTGATGTGGGACACACTGCCCTCAGGTGCCGACGCGGCCGGCGACCACCTGCCGCAGCCCTTCCACACTGATCACGTCGATCCGGCTCTTACCGGCCTCCACCCGTTCCGGCCCGAGCCGTCCCAGCGCCTTGCTGACGGCCTTGCGGCCCACGTCGATATGCTGCGCTAAATCTTCCCTGGTGAGTGAGAAAGATCTCTGGCCGCCGGATACTTCGACAAGGCGGAGCAGAGCCACGGCGAGACGTTCGTGCACAGCACCTTCCCGATCCTCGGTCTGCTCTTTCAAGCGATTGGCGGCCATCCTTGCCAGCGAATCGGCTAACTGGTGCTCACGCACGAAGCTCTGGAATTCGCTTGCAAAGACCACGGACGCCCTACATTTCCTCATGGCCCACACATCAGCCAATCGCTCACCCCCGGACTGGAGTGCCATCTCACCCAGGATCTCGCCCGGTCCACGGAAGGCGAGCAACCACTTCCGCCCGTCATGGCCACGACGAACAACCTTCACCAGACCGTCGACAAGTGCCAGCACATGAGTCCCCGCACTTCCCTGCTTCAGCAGCGCTTCACCTGTCAGGTAGGTATGTGGCCGATGACACGCCAGCCCTTCCCACTCCGCCTGCGACACCAGAGCACGAAAAGGCGACACCAAGAGGGAGGAATCTTCGCTCATGCCATCACACTAAAGGAGGGAGCCCTCCGGGCACATACGGTTCTACCTACCCGCACCTGCGGGACATGCAAAGAGGCTGAAACTTTTCCATTCGGCGAAAACGCATTCACACGGACATCTGAACGCTCATCACCTTCAGTCAGGTTGGGTACGCCATACACAGTGCGGGCCGACCACACCGCCGTTACGCCTCTCCGGTCCGAGCAACCGGAGCCCGGAGCGCAGGCCGGTGACCACCGCCAACGACGAAGCCCCAAGAACATGCGGTGCGGTGGCTCCGCAATGGACAGGCGAGTTCGCCCTCCTGGAGGCAATCCCGATTGCGGCGATCGACCGCTCACTGAGGGACAGGAAGTCGTGAGCCGGCATCCAAGACTTCGTTGCACTCGGTAGCTATCAGCTTGATGAGGGCAGCGCACGCCGATAAAGGCGAGGAAAATCTGGAGTCGCGTGGTCACACGCATCGCAGGCGGCAGCGCTGAAGCTCAGAACATTTACGGAGCTCGCCGGCGGTCGCATATCGTGAGCATTGCTCTGAGGCTTGCGACCACATAGACGAGGACAAGCTGAAACAACTGACGATATGCCCGTACGCATGGGCGGTTCACGGCAGACCAAAATCGAAGCCGCACTCCGTTCCCTTCGGAGCATCTGAGCGGCGCCTGCCCTACCGCTCACCGGCCGCCGTACAAAAAACGTACGTAGCGCGCGTAAGTCAGCCCACTCTGCCGGCTTCGAGCCGCCTCCACGGCGGTGGTCAGAGTCTCGTGAAGGGCGCCGCTCCGCTGGATTTCGGCGGTGCGGCGGCTGAATTCCTGGCGTTGTCGGCGGGCCCTGTCCCCGGCGGCGGTGTTTTCCCGGGCGAGTTGTTCCCGTCCCTCGTCCAGGCGCTTCTTCGCCTGGGTGCGGGCGGTGTCGGCCTCGGACTCGACGGCGGTGCGCCGGGTCGTGAGCCGGGCCCGGCGGTGGGCGATGTGCTGCTCGACCGACTGTTGTTCCGGCGCGGTGAGAGCGGTCGGCTGCCGGGCGACGGCGGCGGCGACCGCCTTCTGGCGCCAGGCGACCAGGGCTGCGGCCTTGGCCTCGCCGATGCCGTGGACGCTGGTGTGGCGGCCGCCGGGCCGTACGAGTACGGCTCCCGTGCTGTTGTAGGAGCTGTTCTGTACGGTGCGGTAGCCGGTGAAGTCGGCTGCCGTCCGGATGCCTTGCGCGGCGAGGCGGCCGGCGAGCCTGGGCCCGATGCCGTGCGGCGGCGACTGCGAGACTTGACGCCGGGCGAGCTGGTCCTGAACGTAGGCGGACTGGTTGTCGGCGAGGGCCTTGGCCAGGGCCCTGCGGCGTTCCTCCAAGAGTCCGTCAATCTTCTTGGCGATCTCACGCTGCTCGCGTGTCTTTCGCTTCTCGACCTCCTGGAGCGCGGCGTGGTACTGGGCCTTGAGCCTGTCCTGAGCCCGCGGGTAGGCCGCTTGCCGGTCGGTTTCCGCCGCTTCGAACCTCGACCGTTCCTTGCGCAGCTTCGCGTCGGCTTTCGCCGGGTCTTCGATCTGGGCCAGTTGCTTGGTCAGTGTGGCCAGCTCGGCCCGTGAACGGGCCCATTCGGTACGGCGGCTCCGGGCGAACGCGGAGGCCACGGCGGCGAGCGTGAGAGGGGCGAGGAGACGGGGAAAGGCCGTCGGCAGTCCGGCGAGGGGCAGGAGGACGGTCGCTATGAGGGCGAGGGGCCACAGCACGGCCACGACGACATCGAGCGCCGTCCGGTTGTGAAAGCCGTCCGGCGAGGCCGGGGCGGGCGGGGCGGCCGGTGCGGGCGCGGGCTGTTCCGCGAGGCGCCCGGTCATCCAGCCGGGCAGTCCGCCGGTGCCGGGAGCGGCCGCGCCCGCGGGCGGCGGCGTGGCGGTCGCCGTGGTGGCGGCCCGCGGTCCCGGTACGGCCCTGGCCAGCGGGGGAAGCAGTTCCAGCGGCTGGAAGGCCATCGATCTCACCTGCTCCGCGAGGTCGCTCACCGCCCGGTCCGCGTGGGCGAGCAGGGTCTGCAGGCCGGTGGAGCCGGCCGGGCTCTTGAAGTCCTCCTCGGTCAGGAGCAGGAACTCACCACTCGGTTCGTGCAGCCGGTTCCAGAGGGCGGGGTCGGCGGCGACCGCCTTGAGCGACAGGAAGATGACCCAGGCGGAGAACCGGTCCAGCTCCGCGCCGAAGTCGTCGTTCCCGCGCAGCGGCGACTGGTAGTTGCGGTGGCCCCGTTCGGTGCCGCCCAGGCCGGCCAGGGCGGGGACGTACATGCCGTCGTAGTCGACGAGGCGGAAGGTGCCGTCGCCCGCGACCAGCAGGTTGCCGTGCTGGAGGTCCCCGTGGGCGATGCCGTGTGCCGACAGGTCCCGGGTCAGCGCCTCGAACCGGTCCGCCAGCCCGCTGACGGCCGAGCGGTCGGCGTGGTGGGTGTCGAGCCAGGCGGACAGCGTCACGGCTTCGATCCAGTCCATCTTGAGGACGGGGTAGCGGTCCGTGCCGACCCGAACGGCGTCGGGGAGATACTCGAAGCCCAGTTTCCACGGCTGGGAGAGCCCGGCCGGGTCCAGCAGCGCCAGGCGGGAGCTGATCGCCTCGTAACGCTGCTCCTGGTCCGGGACGTGGCGGGTGAAGCACTTGACGGCGTACCGCTGCCCCGAGACGGCGGACGTCAGCGAGAAGACGCTCGCGAAGGCGCCGGAGACGGCCCGGGGCAGGCCGAGTCTGGTCAGTTCGGTCCGGGCGCCCTTCAGTTCGGGGTGCTGGAAGCACAACTGGGTGTGCTGCAAGGCCTCCGCGTAGGCGGCACCGCTGGGGAACTGCCGCTGCGGGCCGGTGGGCGGGCCCACGGTCACCGCCCTTCGAAGTCGATCCGCACGACGGCCACGTCGTCGTTGCGCAGCTGCCGGCGTTCCCTGAGGCCGTCCAGCCAGGTGCGGAAGGCGCCCAGGTCGTCGGGGCCGGAGAAGTCCAGGAGTTCGCGTACGGCGCCGGCCCGGTCGGCGGCCGTCAGGAACCACGCGGCCAGCGCGTCGGTCATCAGGAACAGCCGGTCGCCGGGCTCGCACCGCCCCCGGGCGAACCGGGCGCGGCGGGCCAGCAGGACGGCGTCGTGGTTGCGGCTGCCGAACAGGTCGGGGGCGGTGCCGAAGGCGTCGGCCGTCGCCACGGGGAACGCCTGGAGCAGCCGGTCGTCACGTAGCTGGAACAGGCAGCTGTCCCCAAGGGCGGCGGCCTGCCATCGCCAGGCCGCCGACTCGCACGCGACAGGGTCGGGGGCGGGTCCAGGGCCGGGGTCAGGGTCGATGCGTACGGTGAGCAGGGTCGCGTACGCGCCCTCGGCGAGCTTGGTGTGCTCGTACCACTTCAGCGGGCGCCCGTCCGCGACGCGCGCCCGCGTGTACGCCGCGAGCCAGGGCTCCCACCGTGCCACGGCCGACGACGCGAACGCTGCGAACGCGGCGCCGCCCGCGAGCAGTTCGGGGCACTCCATGGCCTGCTCGGCCGCCGTGCGGGACAGCAGCCGGGCCCAGTCCTTGGCCAGGGCGCTCTCCGTCGCCCCGTCGCACACCCCGGCGGCGAGCGGCCCCAGCAGCATGTCGTCGTGCGCACAGCCCGGGAGCACGGCGACCGCGTCCTCGCATTCCGCCTCCGTGCTCCCGTACTTGGGAGCCACGAGGTGCGTGACGTACACGCAGGAGAGCGACGTGGTCACCGCAGTTCGGTGGCGCGGGTGCCGATGTCGAGGAACTGGACGACCGAGGTGATGTCCGCGTTGTAGACGAAGCCTCGGGTGGTCTCGCTGACCCGCTGCCCCTGCGAGGCGGCGTACGAACGCATGTGGCCGGGCAGCGGGCTCGACATGGCGAAGAGGGTGCGGGCGTAGCTGTCGGGGAGCCCGTCGGCCGTGTCGGGGAAGGCGGTGGGCGTTCCCCCGGCGGCGGAGACGTGCAGGTTGAACAGCAGGGCGGCGCCGTCTGCCGTGGCGTGTGAGGTGACGGCCTCGGCGGCCGCGCTGGGCTCACCGTCGGTCGACTCGCCGTCCGTGAGGTTGATGACGATCGGCGGGAAACCGGCCGGGTAGCGCTCGGTCCAGCCGGCCACCAGGTTCGCGGCGTACCGCAGGGCCCGGTTCATCGGCGTACCGCCGCTGGCCACCGGGTCCATCCACAGCGGGAAGTTGACCGTCGTCTCCACCAGGCCGCCCGCGCCGTCGGGCACCCGCTTGCTCCGCTCGTCGACCCGGGCCGGGTGGTCCGCCACCTCGCTGAGGGGAACGATGTCCCGGCCCGCGAGCGGACCGGCGAACGCCGAGCCGACGGTGGCGCCGTAGCCGATGACGGCGACGTGGAAGTAGTCCCGGACGCCTTCCTCCTTGGCGCACTTGACCGACAGTTCGGTGAGGAGCCGGTTGATGGCGTCGGCGACGACATCGGCCTTCTGCTGCGGGATTTCCCCGCCGATGGGGTCGCTCATCGAGGTCGACTGGTCGACGAGGAAGATGATGCTCGTCGGATTGCTGCGGCTGATCTCGGCCGTGTACGGCACGGTGCGCTCCCGGCGGGTGGCGAAGGCGAGGAAGACGGGGAGGACAAGGCCGAGGACGCGGGTCCCTGCCGGGCGCCGCTCTCACAAGTTCTCACTTCTGCGAGATCCCCCCACGAGATCCCCCGGGGCATCGTAGTACCGGAGCTTCGGCGTACGGGCGGGAACGGCCGAAGTGGTCCCGGTGGCGCAGGGCAGGGCCACTGTTTCGCGCTGGCCGTGTGGGTACGTGGATACGCGGGCGCGAGGGGAAAGTCGTGTTCCCGCCCATTTCCTTCGCCTGCTGTCTCGGGCGGCCCGTTCATGACGCTCGGCCCATGACATCTGTCATACCCGGGCGATGGGGGTCTCACTATCGGGCGCACCGCCCCGGCGCGCATCGTGACCCTTCGTGAACGGTGTCGGCGAAGGCAAGCGGAAGGACCAACCGGATAAAGGCGTTGCGGATGGCGGACGAGCACGGGTGGTTGTAGGGCTGTACGGGAGGTGAGCGGTGTGCCCCCGTCCGGCCGTACGGAAGCTGAACGGCGCCACCCGCCACGGCCGTTCAGCGGACGAGCCGGAACAGGTCGTACAGATCATCGGTGGTACGGGCCGCCGCCAGCATCCGGCGGAAGCCCGGGTGGGCGGTGTGGCGGGCGAGGACGGAGTAGGCACGTGCGCAGTCGGTGTCGCGGAGCTTGCGGGGGCCGCGAGGAGGAACACGTCGCGGACCGGGCGGTCGTCGGCGCCGCGCCAGCCGAGTTCGGGCGGTATCCGTGCGAAGGCGGCCGCCGGGCCGTTGACCGCCCGGCTTTGGGCGGCCAGCAGGGCGATGCCGTGGAAGCCGTTGGCGCCCTGTGTCATGCGCAGGCGTACCGCGCGGACGAAGGCGCGGACGTCGCCGAGGGCCCCGGCGGCGTGCAGGCCGCCGGCCAGGGATTCGAGGAGTTCGTCCCGGGTGGCGGCCTGCGCGCGGGGGTGGATGTGCCGTTTGTCCAGGTAGTCGGCGAGGCTGCCGGTGCCGCCGGCCACCGTACGGGCGCGGGTCATGCCTCGGCCGGCTCCGGTTCGGGAGCGGGCGCCGTCTTGTGGGCCGGGCGGAGAATTCCGGCGGAGAACACCGCGGCCACGCAGAAGGCGACGGGCAGGAAAAAGGCCAGGTTCAGGGGCACCAGGTGGGTGAGCGGGCCGATGATGGCGGGGCCGGCCAGCATTCCGACATAACCCATGCCCGCCACGCGGGAGACATTCGCGCCGGACGACGCCGGGTCGACATTGCCCGCCGCGGTGAAGAACTGCGGAATGCATCCGGACAGGCCGATACCGAAAAGGGTCCAGCCGAGAAGGGCCAGGGGCACCCACGGGGAGAGCGAGGCGAGGGCCAGGCCGAGGGCCGCGAGGCCGGCTCCGTACCGTACGACGAAGACCCGGCCGAAGCGGCCCACCACCCGGTCGGTGACGAACCGGCCCACGGTCATGGCGGTGGAGAATCCGCCGTACGCCAGGGCCGCGGTCGCGGCGGGAGCGTCGAGCACGTCCTTGAGGTGCAGCACACTCCAGTCGTTCGCCACGCCTTCGCACAGCATGAGCATGAAGGCGAGTACGCCCAGGGCCCAGACCTGGGACGGTGTACGGCGCTTGGCGGCCGGGGCCGGGGCCTCCGGCGCTCCGGACCGCGTCGTGTCCGGGCCGGTCGGAGCCGGTGCGGGGCGCTCCGGGGGCAGCATGCCCGGCACCAGCGCGAGCGTGATCAGTACGCCGGCCACCGCCACGACGGCGAGGGTGAGGGAGGGCTGCCAGTCCCAACTGATGGTGCGGGCGCCGATCAGGGCGGCGATGACACCGCCGACCGAGAACACCGCGTGAAAGGCCGACATGACGGGACGGCCGTAACCGCGCTCCACCTGAACAGCCTGCGTGTTCATACTGACGTCCAGGCAGCCGTTGCCGAAGCCGAGCGCCAGCAGGGCCGCCGCCAGGGCCCACGGCGAGCCCGCCAGGCCGGGCAGCAGGACCGTGGCGCTGCACAGGGTGCCGCCGGCCAGCACGATGGCGCGGCTGCCGAACCGGTCGGCCAGCGCCCCGCAGATCTGCATGCCCGCGAAGGCGCCGCCGCCCAGGAAGAGCAGCAGCCAGCCCAGGACGGCATGGGTGATGCCGACCCGGTGCTCGATCGCGGGGATGTGCACGATCCACATCCCCATGACGAAACCGTTGAGCGCGAAAGCCACGAAGGTGCAGGCGCGCGCCGTACGCAAGCGCCGCGACGGCGGCGACCCGGTGGTGGAGGCAGTCGATTCACTCATCACGGCTGACCATAACGCACACCGAGTGTGTGCGTAAGGGTTTTCGGTGACTTGCGGCGCGTTCCTGGTCGGGGGTGGGGCCGGTGGCGTCGGCCGGCTGGGGTGCGTGTCGGCCGGCGTTCAACTGGGCGGCCGGGCGCCGGGGTTGGAGGGTGTGCCGCGGCCGGGTGTCATACGTGCACGATGTTCACGCCCGCGGCGCGCATCTCCTCCACCACCGTCGTGCCCTGGGCCGCGTCCGTCACCACCACGTCGAGCTGTTCGACCGAACAGATCCTGCCGAGCGCCACCCGCCCCAGCTTCTCCGCGGTGGCCACCAGGATGATGCGCCGCGCCGCCCGCGCCGCGACCCGCTTCACGTGCACGTCGTCCAGGCTGTAGGCGGTGGCGCCGCTGGCCGCGTCCACCCCGCAGCAGCCCAGGATGAAGGTGTCGTACCGCAGGTCCTCGAAGGTGCGCAGCGCCGTCTCGCCGTAGAAGGACAGCTCTCCCGGCCGGACCTGGCCGCCGGGGAGCAGCAGGCGGATGCCCTCGTGTTCGGCGAGCGGCATGGTCGCGTGCAGGGACAGCGGCGTGACGGTGAGCCGGCGGCCCGCCATCGCGTGGGCGACGGCCACCGCCGTGGTGCCGGTGTCCAGGGCGACGGTCTCCCCGTCGTTGAGCATCCGCACGACCACGTCCGCCAGCTTCGCCTTGGTCTCGCTGCCGACCATGGACCGCACCGCGTACGGCGGTTCCACCCCGCTGAGCAGGGCGGTCACGGCGCCGCCGTGCACCCGGCGGAGCGCGCCCCGGGACTCCAGGAGCTCCAGGTCCCGGCGGATGGTCATCTCCGACGTCTGGGTGGAGCGGGCGAGTTCGGCCACGGAGGCCCGGTTGCGCTCGGCCAGCAGGGCCAGGATGAACCGGTGGCGTTCGGAGACATTCATGCCGCTGATGTAGCACATCAACACGTCCGCTGCGAGTTGGTTCCCTTCCGCCCGTTGGGCTTCCGGGCCGGTCGGGGAATCGGCGGTTGACATCCGACCATGCCGAGTGTGTACTCACACGCACGCTGTGTGAGTACGGGGTCGGCTTCCGGAGAGGTGATGTCATGACCGCGGTGCTCTTCGACCTGTTCGGCGTGCTCGCGCGGCAGCAGTCCCCCGCCGACTGCGCCCGGCTGGAGGAGACGGCCGGACGGTCGGGTGCCGCGTTCTGGGAGAGCTACTGGGGACTGCGGCAGCCTTACGACCGGGGTGACCAGAACGGTGCGCGTTATTGGCGGACGGTCGCCGGGGCGCTCGGGACGCATTTCGACGAGGAACGCGTCGCGGAACTCATCGCCGCCGATGTGGCGAGCTGGAGCCGGATCGACGACGAGATGGTGGACTTTGTCGCGGGACTCGCGGAGCGCGGCACCACCATCGGCCTGCTGTCGAACATTCCGGCGGAATTGGCGGCGCATTACGAGGAAAGCCAGGAGTGGCTGAAGCACTTCTCGGTCCTGGCCTTCTCCTGCCGTATCGGCCACGCCAAGCCGGAGCCCGGCGCGTACACGTGGTGCAGTACGGCGTTCGGCCTGCCGCCCGAGCGCATCCTGTTCGTCGACGACCGGGCGGACAACGTCCGGGCGGCCGAGGCCCTGGGGATGCGCGGCCATCTGTTCACGTCGCTCGCGGAGCTGCGCCCGGCGCTGGACTGACGACGACGGCCGACCGGCCGGTGCGCCCGGCGGACGCCCGGCGCACCCTTCCATACCGGCGCCGGGGCGGGGGACCTGACACTCCCGCCCCGGCGCCTCGCCGTGCGCGCCCGGCCCGGACAAAAACGACGCCAAAGTTCTCATCAACAGTGTTTGAAATTTGCGTAAGGCCGTGAAACGAACACGACGGCTCTCCGTATGCCACCCCTTAGAGCCTTGTCGAAGTCTTCTGCGGCCCCGGCGACGGAACTGCGCCACCGCACGGCTGAACTCCGCCCCTCCCCCGTGCCACCCCGTCTGCGCAGCTCAACCGCCTCATCAGGGCTTCACCCGGAACGTCGGCCGACCGCCGATCTGATGGATTCCAGCCGATTCACAAAAGATCATGAAAAACGAACATCTCGACTGTTAGTGTCGTTGGCGTCAGAAGTTGAAGCGCCCGGCCGGGGCTCGACCATCCCGCGGTGTCCGGGCCCCACCGGACAGCACGCCACCCCTTCCGCCACCCCGCCACCGGCCGGCCTCCAGGCCCGCACGGCCGGCGGCCGCAAGGGGCCGAGTCGGCGTGCCCGCGCATCCCGTCATCCATATCTGGCAACAGCATGTCTTCTTCGAGGAGAACTGTTCATGGACGCCACCAACGTACGTGATCTGCTCTATTACCCCGTCAGCGCCCAGAAGATGGTGCGCGGCGAAGGGATCTTCCTTTACGACGAGGACGGCAACGAATACCTCGACTGCGCCTCCGCCACCTTCAACCTCAGCCTCGGGTACTCCCACCCGGCGGTCATCCAGGCGATGAAGGACCAGTTGGACGTCTTCACCCATCTGACCTCCTCCGTGCAGAGCGACCCGATCAACGGCCTGGTCCGCCGGCTGGTGGAGGTCTCCCCCGACAACCTGACCAAGGTGCACCCGAAGGTCTCCGGCGGGTCCACCGCCAACGAGGGCGTCATCAAGATGGCGCAGCACGCCACGGGGCGCTCGGAGGTCATCTCCCTGTTCCGCAGCCACCTCGGGCAGACCATGATGATGACCTCGATGTCCGGCAACGCCTTCCGCAAGGAGCCGTTCCCCTCGCTCTTCCCGCGCACCCTCCAGGTGCCGGACCCGTACTGCTTCCGCTGCTTCTACGGGCAGGAGCAGGGCAGTTGCGGGATGATGTGCGTCGACCGCATCGAGGACTTCCTGGAGTACGCCAGCACCGGCCAGGTCGCCGCCATCATCGTGGAGCCGATCTCCGGCAACGGCGGCAACATCGTGCCGCCGGACGGCTATTTCCCGAAGCTGCGGGCCTTCTGCGACGAGCACGACATCGTGCTGATCTTCGACGAGATCCAGACCGGCATCGGCCGTACGGGGCAGATGTTCGCGGCGCAGCACTTCGACGTGGAGCCCGACGCCATCACCACCGCGAAGGGGCTCGGCGGTTCGGGCGCGCAGGTCGCGGCGATCCTGACCAACGAGCGGCTGGCGGGCCTGCCGGCCAACCACCACTCCTTCACCTACGGCGCCAACCTGCTGGCGGCCTCGGCGGCCAACGTCACCCTGGACATCGTCCGGCAGCCGGAGTTCCTGGCCAACGTCCGGGCCACCGGCAACTACATCCTCGGCCGGCTCGCGGACATGCAGACCCGCTACCCGGCCATCGCCGACGTCCGCGGCGTCGGCCTCATGATCGGTTTCGAGATCACCCACCCCGACGGCAAGCCCGCCGTCAAGCTGACCAACCACCTGGCGGGCGCGGCCGGGCAGCACGGACTGATCCTGCGCACCTCCCGCTACGGCTACGGCAACGTCCTCAAGATCCGGCCGCCGCTGATCCTCACCCTCGACCAGGCCGAGCTGCTGTGCGACCGCCTGGAGAACCTCTTCCGCGCGGAGCTGGCCGCATGACCCGGCTGAAGAACCTGCTGACGGGGCTCGGACAGCACGTCAGGGCCGAGCTGACGACCTACGCCGACCGGGGCCTGGCCCGGCAGGTGCACGGCGACTCCCCCGGCGGCGACGCGCAGTTCGACGTGGACGAGGTGGCCGAGCGGGCCGTCCTGACGTATCTGCGCGAGCACGCGGACGTACCGCTCGCGGTCTACACCGAGGACGGCTCGCTGGTCGAGCTGGCACCCGAGCCGCGGTACGTGCTGGTCGTGGACCCCATCGACGGCACCCGGCCGACCTCGGCCGGACTGGAGATGGGCATGGTCTCGATCGCCGCGGCGCCGCTGGCGCGGTCCGCACCGACGCTGGACGACGTCACCGCGGCGTACCTGCTGGAGATTAAGTCGGGCGCGTGGATCTACGGTGACGACGAGGGGCTGACGCACGGCGGCTTCCCGCACGCGCTGCCCCGCCTCAGCCGTACCACCGACCCGGCGAAGATGTTCTGGTCGATCGAGTTCAACGGCCACCCCATGCACCTGATGACGGCGGCGTACGCGCATCTGGTGGACCGGTCCGCCAACACCGGCGGCATCTTCGTGTTCAACAGCGCCACCTTCTCCGTCTCGCGCATCATCACCGGCCAGCTCGACGCGTACGTGGACATCGGCAACCGCGTGCTGCGCGACCACCCGGCGACCGAGCCGGACTTCCTGGAGGCCGGGCGCGGCTCGATCCTGCACCTGTTCCCGTACGACATCGCCGCCGCGGTCTACCTCGCCAAGCGCGCCGGGGTCACCATCACCGACGCCTACGGCGACGACCTGGGGACCACCCAACTGCTCGACCTGGACCCGATGAACCAGAAGTCGTGCATCGCGGCGGCCACCCCCCAGCTCCACAAGGAACTGCTCGGCGCCATCCGGTGGGACCTCCCCGGCGCCACCCCCACCACCACAGGAGGAACCCGGTGAAGGCCCTGATCCTGAACGAGCGGCGCACGGTGTCGCTGGTCGACCACCCGAAGCCGGAGGCGTCCGCGCCCACCGACGTCGTGGTGCGGGTCGTGCAGACCGGCATCTGCGGCACCGACCGCAGCGTGCTGGTGGGCAAGTTCCCCGCCGAGCCGGGTGTGGTGATGGGGCACGAGGCGGTCGGGTTCGTGGACGCGGTGGGGTCGGCGGTGACCGCGCACAAACCGGGCGACCGGGTGATCATCAACCCGACGCTGTACTGCGGCAACTGCCCGTCCTGCC
This sequence comes from Streptomyces chrestomyceticus JCM 4735, assembly GCF_003865135.1. Lineage (NCBI taxonomy): Bacteria > Bacillati > Actinomycetota > Actinomycetes > Kitasatosporales > Streptomycetaceae > Streptomyces > Streptomyces chrestomyceticus. Next base: position 2,222,801 of record NZ_BHZC01000001.1, read on the forward strand.
TGCGCGGGCACTGGGACTTCTGTGCCAACAAGGCCGGTACGGAGGTCGGGCTGGACCTGGACGGCGCGTTCGCCGAGTTCATCCGGCTGCCGGAGCGGTTCGTCCACACCCTGCCCGAGGGCATGGACTTCGACCGCGCGGTGGTCGTGGAGCCGCTGGCCTGCGCGCTGAACAACATCGAGGCGGGCCGGCTGGAAGCGGGCGAGACCGCGGTGATCGTCGGCGGCGGGCCGGTGGGCGTGGTCTGCGCGATGGCGGCCCGGCACTACGGCGCCCGGGTCCTGCTGATCGAGCCGGATCCGTACCGGCAGGAGCTGTGCCGCAAGGTGTTCGCACAGGACGGTGACGGCCGGGTGACCGTGCACACGCCGGACGAGGCCGAGTTGGCGCGGCGCGGCGACGTGGTCGTCGACACCGTGGGCAGTCTGCTGGAGCCGAGCCTGGAGTACGCCGCGGCCCGCGGACGCGTGGTGATCATGGGGTACAACAGCAAGGCGTCGGCCACCGTGCGGCCGCTGGAGATCCTGCAGCGCGGGCTCCAGATCATCGGGGCCGGTGACTACAACAGCCGGCTGTTCCCGAAGGCGATCGAGCTGGCCAGGTGGCTGCCGCTGGAGCGGCTGGTGACCCACCGCTTCCCGCTGGAGCGGCACGAGGAGGCGTTCGCGGCGCTGGCCGCGGCGCCCGGGACGCCGTACTCGGCGCTCAAGGTGGTGCTCGTACCGGAGTGATCCGCGGGTGATCCGCGGCGGACGGCCCCTTCGACCGGCGCACGGTGCCGGCCGGAGGGGCCGTCGCGGCGTGCCCGTACGGGGCCGTTCGCGTCAGGAGAGTCCGTCAGGAGAAGTCGACGGCCGCCAGCACCGGGCCCGCGACGAGCAGGCCGTACTGGAGCCACACGGTGGTGCGCCGTGCCGAGTGGCTCATCGCGGCGGCCGGGACGCAGAGCGCGATCAGGCCCGCGACGGGCGACAGCGCCAGCGCCGTGTTCGCGGCACCGGCCAGCGGCCCGCTCGCACCGTCACCGGTGTACGCCTGACCCAGCACGATGATCATGAAGAGGACGTACGCGACGGCGAGCAGCGGGAGGCCGAGAGCGGCGAACACCCACAGCGCCCTGGTGGACGGCGCGAACGGATCGTGCGCCGACAGGTCGGCGGGGGCGGGTGCGGGGGCCGGTGTGCTCATGATCATCAGCGTGCCCAGGGCGGGGCGCCGCGGCATCGGTGCGCGTACTCAAGCCCTGGTGGGCTTCGTACTCAGTCCCGCGAGCCCCCCGCCTTCCGGGCAGCGCGTGATCAGTGGAACTGCTCCTCTTCCGTCGAGCCGCGCAGCGCGGTCGTCTCGGAGGCCGGGTTGACGGCGCCGGCGACCAGGTCGAAGTAGCCGGTGCCGACCTCGCGCTGGTGCTTGACGGCGGTGAAGCCGTGCTGCTGGGCGGCGAACTCGCGCTCCTGGAGGTCGACGTAGGCGGTCATACCGTGTTCGGCGTAGCCGCGGGCGAGGTCGAACATGCCGTGGTTGAGGGAGTGGAAGCCGGCCAGGGTGATGAACTGGAAGCGGTAGTCCATCGCGCCCAGCTCGCGCTGGAACTTGGCGATCTGGTCGTCGTCCAGCGCCGCCTTCCAGTTGAAGGACGGCGAGCAGTTGTAGGCCAGCAACTGGTCGGGGTACCGCGCGTGGACGGCCTCGGCGAACTCGCGGGCCTGGGCCAGGTCGGGTGTGCCGGTCTCCATCCACAGCAGGTCCGCGTACGGGGCGTACGCCAGGCCGCGGGCGATGGCGGGGGCCATGCCGTTCTCGACCCGGTAGAAGCCCTCGGCGGTGCGCTCGCCGGTGCAGAAGCGGGCGTCGTTCTCGTCGACGTCGCTGGTCAGCAGGTTGGCGGCGAGGGCGTCGGTACGGGCGACGACCACCGTCGGCACGTCGGCGATGTCGGCGGCGAGGCGGGCCGCGCCCAGGGTACGGATGTGCTGCGAGGTGGGCACCAGGACCTTGCCGCCGAGGTGGCCGCACTTCTTCTCCGAGGCGAGCTGGTCCTCGTAGTGGATGCCGGCCGCGCCCGCCTCGATCATCGCCTTGGTCAGCTCGAAGGCGTTGAGCGGGCCGCCGAACCCGGCCTCGGCGTCGGCGACGATCGGCACCAGCCAGTCCGTCGTGTCCCCGGCCGCCTCGGCGGTGGCGATCTGGTCGGCGCGCAGCAGCGCGTTGTTGATGCGGCGCACCACCTGCGGCACCGAGTTGACCGGGTAGAGGCTCTGGTCGGGGTAGGTGTGGCCGGCCTGGTTGGCGTCGGCGGCGACCTGCCAGCCCGAGAGGTAGACCGCCTGAAGTCCGGCCTTGACCTGCTGCACGGCCTGGCCGCCGGTCAGCGCGCCGAGGGCATGGATGTAGTCCTGCTCGTGCAGTTGCCGCCACAGGCGCTCGGCGCCGCGGCGGGCCAGGGTGTGCTCCTCACGGACGCTGCCGGACAGCCGCAGCACGTCGGCGGCGCTGTGGGTACGGGTGGTGCCCTGCCACCGCGGGTCGGTCGCCCACCGCCGGGCCAGTTCCTCGGCCGTCTCGGTACCTGCCTGTGCCATGACCATCTCCCGGATGTTCGCTCGGACCGCTGTTCTGGGGTGGACTGTTGTGGTGGACTACTGGTGAAGGGTGCGAATTCCCGGGCACTGAGTGCACCGAGTGCCGTACCAGTGCCCCGGACTGCTGAAGTGCGGCCCGCCGGAGGTCCCGGTGGCGGGGTGAGCAATGCTGCCGGGGGCCGCACTGCCGACTCTGACAGTGGCACTTGGTGCCAGCAACGGTGGACCGCCGCCAAGTTCTGCCAATCTTGTGGCGCACTTTTGCCAAGGTTGCAAAGGTTTGCGACTGCCGTACGGCGACTAGGGTGAGCGCGGCGGCGACGGAGGGGGCACCGTGAGCAAGATCTACGCCGGGGCGCGGCTGCGCCGGCTGCGGGAGGAGCGCGGCTTCAGCCAGGCGGCGCTGGCCCGCGTCCTGGCCATCTCGCCCAGCTACCTGAACCAGATGGAGCACGACTCACGGCCGCTGACCGTGCCCGTACTGCTGCGGCTGACCGAGACCTTCGGGGTGGACCCCGGCTTCTTCTCCGCGCGCGACACCAGCCGGATGCTGGCCGACCTGCGCGAGGCGCTCGCCGACGAGCTGGCCGCCGGCCGGGTCTCCCCCACCGACCTGTCCGAACTGGCCTCCCGGCAGCCCGCGGTGGCGTCGGTGCTGCTCGGCCTCGGGCAGCGCAACCAGGCGCTTACCGAGCGCCTGGCGGAGGTGGCGGAGGGCCGGGACGGCAACGGCAGCGACCCGGCCGCGCCGCTCTCCCCGCACGAGGAGATCCGCGAGTTCTTCTACCGGCGGCAGAACTATCTGCACGAGGCCGACACCACCGCCGAGGCACTCGCCGCCGAGCTGGGTATCCGCCCCGGTGAGGTGGGACGCGCCCTGACCGCCCGGCTCACCGAAAGGCACGGCGTACACCTCGTGGACACACCCGACGGTCCGCTGCACCACTACGATCCGTCCTCCCGGGTGCTGCGCCTGTCGGCGGGGCTGCGGCCCGGGCAGCGCGCCTTCCGCATGGCGACCCAACTGGCGCTGCTGGAGGCCGGGGAGGAGCTGTCGCGGCCCGCCTCCGAGGACTTCGAGGAGGGCACGACGGCCTGGTCGCTGGCGAGGATCGGGGTCGCCAACTACTTCGCGGCGGCGCTGGTGCTGCCGTACGGCCCGTTCCACGCCGCGGCCGAGGAGCTGCGGTACGACATCGAGCGGCTGACCGACCGGTTCGGCCTCGGGTACGAGACGGTGTGCCACCGGCTGAGCACCCTGCAACGGCCGCGCCGGCGCGGGGTCCCGTTCTCCTTCGTCCGCGTCGACCGGGCCGGCAACATGTCCAAGCGGCAGTCCGCCACCGGCTTCCACTTCTCGCGGGCGGGCGGCACCTGCCCGCTGTGGAACGTCTACGAGGCGTTCACCGCGCCCAGCCGTATCCACGTCCAGATCGCCGCCATGCCGGACGGCCGCCGCTACCTGTGGACGGCCCGCACCGTCACCCGGCACCGCGGCGGCTGGGGCGACCCGGGCAAGACCTTCGCCATCGGCCTCGGCTGCGAGATCCGGCACGCGTCCCGGCTGGTCTACTCCGACGGCCTCGACCTGGACAACGCCGGGGCCGCCACCCCCATCGGCATGGGCTGCCGGGTCTGCGAACGCCTGGAGTGCCCGCAGCGCGCCGTGCCGCCCCTCGGCCGCGCGCTGGTCATCGACGAGAACAGCAGCACGTTCGTGCCGTATCCGGTGCGGGAGGACTGACGGGCCCACCCACGCGCCCCGGAGCACCCTGCGGATCACCGATCCCCCTGGACTTACTAGGACGTCCAACTATATGTTCGTGACGTAGGCCCGCGGTGCAGGGAAGCCGGTGCGAATCCGGCGTGGTCCCGCCACTGTGACCGGGGAGTGCGACGTCGGGCAACACGCCACTGACGCGGGTGCGTCGGGAAGGCGGGCGGCGCACGGAGATCCGGAAGCCAGGATACCGGCCGCGGGTGTTGTTCCGTGTTGTCCACGAGGATGGAGCAGACACGCATGGCACCGGTGCGTACCCCCAGCCCAGGTGATCCGGCCCGGCCCGCGGCACCGCCCGCGCGCTGACGGTTCCACGCCTTTCGCGTCCCACGGCCCCGCCACGGACCGCGCGCCATCCGCGCGGCCCGCGGGCCCGGCCGTGCCATCCCCGGATCACACCTGACGAGAGCAGGCCCCCATGGTCCGAGAACTGACCCATTTCATCGGCGGCAAGCACGTACCGGGAACATCGGGTGCTTACGGCGACGTGTACGACCCCAACACCGGCACCGTGCAGGCCCGGGTGCCGCTCGCGGACCCGGGCGAGACGGCGGCCGCCGTCGCCGACGCCGCGGCCGCCCAGCCCGAGTGGGGCGAGTGGAACCCGCAGCGGCGCGCCCGCGTCCTGCTGAACTTCCTGCGCCTGGTGGAGGGCGAGCGGGACGCGCTGGCCCGGCTGCTGTCCAGCGAGCACGGCAAGACGGTCGCGGACGCGCACGGCGACCTCCAGCGCGGCCTGGAGGTGGTGGAGTTCGCGGCCGGCATCCCGCACCTGCTCAAGGGCGAGTTCACCGACAACGCCGGGACCGGCATCGACGTGCACTCGCTGCGCCGTCCCATCGGCGTGGTGGCCGGGATCACCCCGTTCAACTTCCCCGCGATGATCCCGCTGTGGAAGATCGCGCCGGCCGTCGCCTGCGGCAACGCGTTCATCCTCAAGCCGTCCGAGCGGGCGCCTTCGGTGCCGCTGCGGCTGGCCGAGCTGTTCCTGGAGGCGGGGCTGCCGCCGGGCGTCCTCAACGTCGTGCACGGCGGCAAGGAGTCGGTGGACACGCTGCTGGAGGACCCGCGGGTCGAGGCGCTCGGCTTCGTCGGGTCGACCCCGATCGCCGCCCACATCTACGCGACCGCCGCCGCGCACGGCAAGCGCGCCCAGTGCTTCGGCGGCGCCAAGAACCACCTGATCGTGATGCCGGACGCCGACCTCGACCAGGTGGTGGACGCGCTGGTCGGCGCCGGGTACGGGTCGGCGGGCGAGCGCTGCATGGCGGTCTCGGTCGCCGTGCCGGTGGGCGAGGAGACCGCCGACGCGCTGGTGGCGCGGCTCAAGGAGCGGGTCGGCACGCTGCGCATCGGCCGCTCCGACGACCCGCACGCCGACTTCGGGCCGCTGGTGAGCCGGGACGCGCTGGACCGGGTCCGTGCCTACGTGGACCTCGGCGTCACCGAGGGCGCCGAACTGGTCGTCGACGGGCGGGACTTCACCCTCCCCGGCCACGAGGACGGCTTCTTCGCGGGCGCGTCGCTCTTCGACCGGGTCACCCCGGACATGCGGATCTACCAGGAGGAGATCTTCGGCCCGGTCCTGTCGGTGGTACGGGCCGCGGACTACGAGGAGGCGCTGCGGCTGCCCACGGAGCACCCGTACGGCAACGGCGTGGCCATCTTCACCCGCGACGGCGACACCGCGCGGGACTTCAGCCGCCGGGTGAACACCGGCATGATCGGCGTGAACGTGCCGATCCCGGTGCCGGTCGCGTACCACACCTTCGGCGGCTGGAAGCGGTCCGGCTTCGGCGACCTCAACCAGCACGGCCCGGACGCGATCCGCTTCTACACCCGCACCAAGACCGTCACCTCGCGCTGGCCCTCCGGGGTCAAGGAGGGCGCGAGCTTCACCCTCCCGACGATGGGCTGAGAGCGATGAGCGTCATGACCACCGCCACCCCGGCCGCCGCGCTGACCTCGCTCACCGCCGACCAGCTCGCCATCGTCGAGACGACGCTGGACTTCGCGCAGGAGCACATCGCGCCGCACGCCGTGGCCTGGGACCAGGACAAGCACTTCCCCGTGGACGTGCTCCGCAAGGCCGCCGGGCTCGGGCTCGGCGGGATCTACGTACGGGAGGAGCACGGCGGGTCCGCGCTGAGCCGCGCGGACGGCGTGCTGGTCTTCGAAGTACTGGCCACCGCATGCCCGTCCATCGCGGGCTATCTCTCCATCCACAACATGGTCGCCTGGATGATCGACCGGTACGGGAACGAAGCGCAGCGCGCCCGTTGGCTGCCCGGCCTGTGCTCGATGGCCGACCTGGGCAGCTACTGCCTGACCGAGCCGGGCGCCGGGTCGGACGCGGCGGCGCTGCGCACCCGCGCGGTGCGCGACGGCGACGACTACGTGCTGACCGGCGTGAAGCAGTTCATCTCCGGCGCCGGAACCTCGCAGGTGTACGTGGTGATGGCCCGTACCGGCGAGGACGGGCCCGGCGGCATCTCGGCGTTCCTGGTCGAGCGGGACGATCCGGGGCTGTCGTTCGGCGCCAACGAGAAGAAGATGGGCTGGAACGCGCAGCCCACCCGGCAGGTGCTCCTCGACGAGGTGCGTGTCCCCGCCGACCGGCTGCTGGGTGCCGAGGGCGACGGCTTCCGTATCGCGATGAGCGGGCTGAACGGCGGCCGCCTCGGCATCGCCGCCTGCTCCCTCGGCGGCGGGCAGAGCGCGCTGCACGCGGCGCAGGCGTACCTCGCGGACCGGGAGGCGTTCGGGGGCCGGCTGCTGGAGGCGCAGGCGCTGCAGTTCCGGCTCGCCGACATGGCGACCGAGCTGGCCGCCGCCCGCGCGCTGGTGCGGCAGGCGGCCGAGGCGCTGGACCGGGCCGACCCGCAGGCGCCGCAGCTCTGCGCGATGGCCAAGCGGTTCGCCACCGACACGGGCTACTCCGTCGCCGACCGTGCGCTGCAACTGCACGGGGGCTATGGCTACCTGAGTGAGTACGGCATCGAGAAGATCGTCCGCGATCTTCGGGTGCACCAGATCCTGGAAGGGACGAACGAGATCATGCGCGTGATCGTGGCCCGCGGGCTGACCGGGGCGAAGACCGGCGGCACCCGCGCCGGGGCGGGGGCCGCCCGATGACCGACGACTCCGTACTGCTGCGGACCGAGGGCCGCACGGCGTACCTCACCCTCAACCGGCCCAAGGCGCTCAACGCCCTCGACCACGCCATGGTGCGCCGGATCGCCGCGGCCCTGGACGCATGGGAGCACGACCCGGCGGTCGGCACCGTGGTGATCACGGGTGCCGGTGAGCGCGGGCTGTGCGCGGGCGGCGACATCCGCGCCATCCACGAGGACGCGCGCTCCGGCGGCGGCGCCGCGTCCGCCGCGTTCTGGCGCGACGAGTACCGACTCAACGCCCGTATCGCCCGCTTCCCCAAGCCGTACGTCGCCGTCATGGACGGCATCGTGATGGGCGGCGGCGTCGGCGTCTCGGCGCACGGCAGCGTACGGATCGTCACCGAGCGCTCCAAGGTCGCCATGCCGGAGACCGGCATCGGCTTCGTACCGGACGTCGGCGGCACCTATCTGCTGGCGCTCGCGCCCGGGGAACTGGGCACGCACCTGGCGCTCACCGGGGCGCCGGTGGGGGCCGGGGACGCGCTGCTGTGCGGGCTCGCCGACCACTTCGTCCCGTCGGACCGGGTGCCGGAACTCCTGACGGACCTCGCCGCCGACGCGGTGCCCGAGGTACTGCCCCGGTACGTACAGGAAGCGCCCGAGGGCGAACTGGCGGCCCACCGCGAGTGGATCGACCCCTGCTACGCGGCCGGCACCGTCGAGGAGATCGTGGACCGGCTGCTCGGCAGCGGCGTCCCGGAGGCCAAGGAGGCCGCCGAGACGATCCTCGCCAAGTCCCCCACCTCGCTGAAGGTCACCCTGGCCGCCCTGCGCCGGGCCCGCGACCTGGGGCCGCTGGAGCGGGTCCTGGACCAGGAGTACCGCGTCTCGTGCGCGGCGCTGACCGCGCCGGACCTGGTCGAGGGCATCCGCGCGCAGGTGATCGACAAGGACCGCCGGCCGCGCTGGTCCCCCGCCACCCTCACCGAGGTCACGGACCAGGACGTGGCCCGGTTCTTCGCCCCGCTCGGCGCCCGCGAACTGGGACTCGCCGACGGCGCCGCCCCACAGGAGGTGCCGTGGTGAGCACGGAGACACCGCACAGGAACAGCGGACCCACCGCCGTCGGATTCATCGGCCTCGGCAACATGGGCGGTCCGATGGCCGCCAACCTGGTCAAGGCCGGTCACCGGGTGACCGGTTTCGACCTCGTACCGGAAGCACTGGCGACCGCCGCCGACGTCGGCGTCACACCGGCCGCCTCGGCGACCGCCGCCGTGACGGACGCGGACGTGGTGATCACCATGCTGCCCGCCGGACGGCACGTCCTGGCCCTCTACCAGGACGGCGGGCTGCTCGCGGCAGCGCGCCCCGGCACCCTGTTCATCGACTGCTCGACCATCGACGTGGCCGACGCCCGCGCCGCCCACGAAGCCGCCGTACGGGCCGGCCACCAGGCGCTGGACGCACCGGTCTCGGGCGGTGTGGTCGGGGCCGAGGCCGGGACGCTGACGTTCATGGCGGGCGGCGGCGAGGCGGAGTTCGCGCGCGCCGAACCGCTGCTCGCGGCGATGGGCAAGAAGGCGGTGCACTGCGGCGCGGCGGGCGCCGGGCAGGCCGCGAAGATCTGCAACAACATGATCCTCGGCATATCGATGATCGGCGTCAGCGAGGCGTTCGTCCTCGGGGAGAGCCTGGGCCTGTCCCACCAGGCCCTGTACGACGTGGCGTCCACCGCCAGCGGCCAGTGCTGGGCCCTGAGCGTCAACTGCCCGGTGCCGGGCCCGGTCCCGGGCAGCCCCGCCAACCACGACTACCGCCCCGGGTTCGCTGCGCCGCTGATGGCCAAGGACCTGGGCCTGGCCGCCAACGCGGTCCGCGCCGCCGGTGTGGACGCGGAACTCGGCCTGCGGGCCGCCGAACTGTACGCGGCGTTCGCCGAGGGCGACGGCGCGGCCGAGGACTTCTCCGGCATCGTCCGCACCATCAGACAGCGCTCCGGCACGGGCACAGGCACCGGCACTACCACTGAGAACGGAACCCCCACCGCATGACCGACACCACCACCCCCGCCGACGCCCGTACCCACCCGTACGAAACGATCCTCGTCGAGCGCACCGGCCGCACCGCCACCCTCACCCTCAACCGCCCCAAGGCGCTCAACGCCCTCAACCTCCAGGTGATGACCGAGGTCGTGGCGGCCACCGAGGAACTGGACCGCGACCCGGACATCGGCTGCATCGTCATCACCGGCTCGGTGAAGGCGTTCGCCGCCGGAGCCGACATCAAGGAGATGCGCCCGCAGTCGTACATGGACATGTACCTCAGCGACTGGTTCACCGCCTGGGACCGCCTCGGCGCCCTCCGCACCCCCACCGTCGCGGCAGTCGCCGGGCACGCGCTGGGCGGCGGCTGCGAACTGGCGATGCTCTGCGACATCCTGCTCGCCGCCGACACCGCCGTCTTCGGCCAGCCCGAGATCAAACTGGGCGTCATCCCGGGCATCGGCGGTTCCCAGCGCCTCACCCGCGCCGTCGGCAAGGCCAGGGCGATGGACCTCTGCCTGACCGGCCGCACCATGGACGCCACGGAGGCCGAACGCGCCGGACTCGTCTCCCGGGTGGTACCGGCCGCCGACCTGCTGACCGAGGCCCGCACCGTCGCCGGACAGGTGGCGGCGATGTCCGCGCCGGTCGCCATGATGGCCAAGGAAGCCGTCAACCGCGCCTTCGAAACCACCCTCGCCGAGGGCGTCCGCTTCGAACGCCGCCTGTTCCACGCGGTATTCGCCACCGCGGACCAGAAGGAGGGCATGACGGCGTTCGTGGAGAAGCGGGCGGCGGAGTTCACTCACCGGTGAGCGTCCTCGGGGCCCGCCACGCCGGGACGGGCCCCGACCACCGGATACGGCACATGCGTCCGCCGATCCGGGTCCACCGCGAGGCGGCCGCCCGCCGGGGGCCGGGCGCGCTGGGTGCAGTCGCGGCGTTCGCAGAGGCGGCAGCCGAGGCCGATGGGGGTGGCCGCTCGGGGTCGTCGAGGGCGATGCCTGCCGCGTAGACGAGGCGGTGGGCGTGGCGGAGTTCGCAGCCGAGGGCGACGGCGAAGTCGGCGCGGGGGGCGTGGTGGCCGAAGCCACCTCGGGTCACGGTGCGGGCGATCCAGAAGTGGCGTTTGCCGTCCGGCATCTCGGCGACCTGGGTGAGGACGCGGCCGGGGGCGGCGAACGCCTCGTAGACCGTCCACAGGGGGCAGGTGCCGCCCAGGCGGGAGAAGTGGAAGTCGGTGGCGGACTGGCGTTTGGAGATGTTGCCGGCCCGGTCCACGCGCAGGAAGGCGAAGGGGACGCCGCGCCGGCCGGTGCGCTGGAGGGTGCTGAGGCGGTGGCAGACCGTTTCGAAGCCGACGCCGAAGCGGGCCTGGAGGAGTTCGATGTCGTAGTGGAGTTCCTCGGCGGCCGCGTGGAAGGCGGTGTACGGCATGAGGAGCGCGCCCGCGAAGTAGTCGGCGAGGCCGATGCGGGTGAGGGCGGCGGATTCGGGCGAGGAGGGGTGGGCGGTGGCGGTGAGGGTGTCGAGGAGGCTGCCCTGTTCCAGTAAGGCCAGTTGAGTGGCCAGTTGGAAGGCCCGGCGGCCTTCGGTGAGCCAGGGTGAGAGGAAGAGCAGGCCCGCTTCGGGATCGTAGCGGCGGACGTCGGGGGACCGGCCCGGGGCGGCCTGGACGACCCGTACGCCGTGCCGTTCGGCGAGGCGGGCGGTGAGGGCGTCGGCCGCCCTGGCGGGGCGCAGGCCCAGTTCGGCGGCGGTGCGCTCGGCGGCGGCGTCCAGGGGGTCGACGTGGTTGTGCTGGACGTGGAAGAAGTCCCGTACCTCGTCGTGCGGTTCGGCGGGCGGCAGGACGGCGGTGTCGTCCGGTCCGGCGAGGGCGGCGGCCTGTTCGGTGGCGTAGCGGTAGCGGCGGTGCAGGGCGACCAGGGCGCGGGCCACCTCGGGGTGGTCGCGGGCGACCTCGGCGATCTCCTCGGCGGGCGGCGGGGTGCCGCACGCCTCGTCGCCGAGGGCGGCGCGCAGGTCGGTGGTGAGGCGTTCCTCGCCGGCCTCGGAGAAGTACTCGGCGTCGACGCCCAGGACTTCCGCGATGCGCAGCAGGACGGGGGCGGTGAGCGGCCGCTGGCTCTGTTCGATCTGGTTGAGGTAGCTGGTGGAGATGCCCAGCGCGCGGGCGAGCTGCACCTGGTTGAGGCCGTGCTCGCGGCGGAGCCGGCGCAGCTTGGCGTGCGCGTAGATCTTGCGGACGGGCGGTCGTGTCATACCGCTGCCCCCTTCGTGGCGTGCGCCGACGTTCCGTCGCCTCGTGCGAACGTAGCATCCGCAGGATTCGCAGCTTTCGCCGATCCGCAGTCCGGCACGGGAGGAAATCCGCAGGGTGGAGCGGTCGCGGCGGGGCGCTCGGCGGGGCAGGCTCGGCAGCGTAGGACGCCGCATTCCGCACCGCCTCCGAGGAGTCCCGTGATCGATCATCAGGTACGTGTCCACCCCAGCGCCGACCGGCTGCCGCGCGAGGAGCAACTGGCCTGGAAGCTGGCGGCCGTCGCCACCGGCACCCAGGACGCACCGGACCTCGACCCGGACGCGGCGGCGATGGCCGCCGACCGGATCGTCGACAACGCCGCGGTGGCCATGGCCTCGCTGCGCCGCCGCCCGGTCGCCGTGGCCCGGGCCCAGGCCGGGCCGCATCCGGGCGCTCCGGGCGCCTCGGTCTTCGGTGCGGGCGGTCTGCGGGCCTCGCCCGAGTGGGCGGCCTGGGCCAACGGCACCGCCGTACGGGAGCTGGACTTCCACGACACGTTCCTGGCCGCGGACTACGCCCACCCGGGCGACAGCATCCCGCCGCTGCTGGCCGTCGCCCAGCACACCGGGCGCGGCGGCGCCGACCTGCTGCGCGGCATCATCGCCGCGTACGAGGTGCACGTCGCGCTCGTACGGGGCATCTGCCTGCACCGGCACCGTATCGACCATGTCGCCCACCTGAGCGCGGCGCAGGCGTGCGGCATCGGTGCGCTGCTGCGGCTGCCGACGGAGGTGGTGTACCAGGCCGTGCAGCAGGCCGTGCACACGACGACCGCGACGCGGCAGTCCCGTAAGGGCGAGATCTCCAGTTGGAAGGCGTTCGCCCCGGCCTTCGCCGGGAAGGCCGCGGTCGAGGCGGTGGACCGGGCGATGCGGGGTGAGGGCTCGCCGTCGCCCGTCTACGAGGGCGAGGACGGGTTCCTGGCATGGCTGCTGGACGGTCCGGAGGCCACGTACACCGTCCCGCTGCCGGAGCCCGGAGAGGCGCGGCGCGCGATTCTCGACACGTACACGAAGGAGCACTCGGCCGAGTACCAGGCACAGGCCGTCATCGACCTGGCGCGGCGGCTGCGGGAGCGGACCGGGCCGCTGGAAAAGGTGCGCGGCATCGTGCTGCACACCAGCCGGCACACGCATCAGGTGATCGGCTCCGGGGCCGGCGACCCGCAGAAGTACGATCCGCAGGCGAGCCGCGAGACGCTGGACCACTCGGTGCCGTACATCTTCGCGGTGGCACTGGAGGACGGCTGCTGGCACCACGAACGCTCGTACGCGCCCGAGCGCGCCGCGCGGCCGGAGACCGTGGAGCTGTGGCGGAAGATCAGCACCGTCGAGGACCCGGAGTGGACACGCCGCTACCACCACCCGGACCCGGAGCGGCGCGCGTTCGGCGGCCGGGCCGTGGTGACGCTGGCCGACGGCACGGTGATCGAGGACGAGCTGGCGGTGGCCGACGCGCACCCGGCCGGGGCACGGCCCTTCGGCCGGGACGCCTACGCGGCCAAGTTCCGCGCGCTGGCCGAGGGCGTCGTGCCGGGCGCTGCGCAGGACCGGTTCCTGGCGGCGGCCCACGGGCTGCCCGCGCTGGACGGGCCCGGCCTGGACGGCCTCTTCCCCGTGGTGGACACCGACGCCCTCGCCGCGTACGACGCCACGCTCCCGAAGGGCCTGTTCTGATGCTGCACACCCGCACCACCGCCGCCGAACGGCGCCGTGACCTGCGCGAGAAGCTGGCCTCCGGGCGGCTGCTGCGCGTCCCCGGCGCGATCAACCCGCTCTCCGCGAAGCTCATCGAGGAGACCGGTTTCGACGCCTGCTACCTGTCCGGCGCGGTGCTCGCCGCCGACCTGGGACTGCCCGACATCGGGCTGACCACCTCCACCGAGATCGCGGCCCGCGCCCAGCAGTTCACCAGGGTCACCGGCCTGCCCGCCCTCATCGACGCCGACACCGGCTTCGGCGAGCCGATGAACGCCGCCCGGACCGTCCAGTTGATGGAGGACGCCGGGCTGGCCGGGCTGCATCTGGAGGACCAGGTGAACCCCAAGCGGTGCGGTCATCTGGACGGCAAGGCGGTGGTGCCGCGCGAGGAGATGGTGCGCCGGCTGCGGGCCGCCGCCGACGCGCGCCGCGATCCGGACTTCCTGTTGATGGCCCGTACGGACGCCCGCTCGGTGGAGGGCCTGGACGCGGCGGTCGACCGGGCCCGCGCGTACGTGGACGCGGGCGCCGACGCCATCTTTCCCGAAGCGCTGCGCGACGAGGCGGAGTTCGCCGCGTTCCGGGCCGCCGTGGACGTGCCGCTGCTCGCCAACATGACCGAGTTCGGCAAGAGCCCGCTGCTCGGCGCGGCCACCCTCGAACGGCTCGGCTACAACATCGCCCTCTACCCCGTCACCCTGCTGCGCCTGGCGATGGGCGCCGTCGAGGACGGCCTGCGCACCCTCGCCGCCGACGGCACGCAGGAGGCGCTGCTGCCCCGGATGCAGACCCGCTCCCGGCTGTACGAACTCCTCGGCTACGAGCAGTACGCGGCCTTCGACTCGGCCGTCTTCGACTTCACGCTCCCGCCCGGCGACTGACCCGCACCGGAGGCTTCCATGACCACCACCCCGCCGGAGATCCACCGCGGCCTGGCCGGTGTCGTCGTCGACACCACCGCCGTCTCCACCGTGATCGCCGAGACCAACTCCCTGACCTACCGGGGCTACCCGGTGCAGGAGCTGGCGGCCCGCCGCTCCTTCGAGGAGGTCGCGTACCTGCTCTGGTACGGCGACCTCCCCGACGCCGCGGAACTGCGCGCCTTCCAGGCCCGCGAACGGGTTCTGCGACCGCTGGACCGCACCACCGGCGATCTGCTCGCACGGCTGCCGGAGAGCTGCCACCCGATGGACGTGCTGCGCACCGCCGTCAGCTTCTTCGGCGCCGAGGACCCGGCCGAGGACGACGGCAGCACGGCCGCCCACCGCGCCAAGTCCCTCGCCCTGCTGGCGAAGCTGCCGGTGGTGGTCGCCGCGGACCACCGCAGGCGGCGCGGTCTCGCGCCGGTGCCCCCGACCCCGGGCTGGGCTTCGCGGAGAACTTCTTCCACATGTGCTTCGGCCAGGTCCCGGAGCCCGAAGTGGTCCGCTGCTTCGAGATCTCCCTCATCCTGTACGCGGAACACAGCTTCAACGCGTCGACGTTCACCGCGCGCGTCGTCACCTCCACCCTCTCCGACCTCTACAGCGCGGTGACCGCCGCCATCGGCGCGCTCAAGGGACCGCTGCACGGCGGCGCCAACGAGGCGGTGATGCGCATGCTGGCGGAGATCGGCGACGCGGAACACGCCGACGCGTGGCTGGCGGCGGCCCTGGCGGACCGGCGCAAGATCATGGGGTTCGGGCACCGCGTCTACAAGCACGGCGACTCCCGCGTCCCGGTGATGCAGGAGGCCACCGACCGGCTCGTGGCCCTGAGCGGCGACCCCGGAGCGGCCCGCCTGGCCGCGGCGCACACGGCGCTGCGCGAGGCGGTGCTGCGGCGCAAGGGCATCCACCCGAACCTGGACTATCCGGCAGGACTGGCCTACCACCTGATGGGCTTCGACATCCCCGCCTTCACGCCGATCTTCGTGATGAGCCGGATCACCGGCTGGACCGCCCACATCACCGAACAGCTCGCCCACAACGCGCTGATCCGGCCGCTGGGCGCGTACAACGGGCCGGGGCAGCGGGCGGTGCCGGGGGCGGCGTGAGCCGGGCAGCGCGCGGGCGGCTTCGGCGGGCGTGCCGGTACGGCGTACACGGGTACAGCAGGGTCATGCGGACGTGGCGGCTCGATCTGGCGGTGGGGCGATGGGCGGAAGCCCTTCTCCCCGGCATGGTGCGGCGCGTGCTGCGAGGGGCGGAGCCGCAGCCTCGGTGGGTGCCACGGCGTGTGCTGACGGTGGTGTCGGCCGATGTCGACGCCACCGCCGGTGTCGGCGCGGCCTGGGTCGTGTGGCGCCCGAAGGCCGCGGGAGCGCGGCAGCACATCCTGATCGTCGAGCGCCGTCGAGGACGGTGGAGGTACGTGGGCGGAAGCAGCGGCCCGGTGGCGGAAGCCGACGAGGTCGGCGTGATCGGTATCGGCGGGGGCGGGGGCGTGCGCGGCCTCGCCCACCGCCCTGACCCGCCGTACTCCGTCGGCGCTCCGTCCTGGATCGGCTACGCGGAGGTCCACTTGGGGCGGGAGGTCCGTCACCTTCTCGTCGGTGACCGCCGGATCGAGGTGTGCGGCCGGCGCAGGATCGTCATCGTCTGGCGGTCCGCCCGCGCCAGGGTCCGTCCCCTCCTCGTGGCTCTCGGGCGTCGGGGTGCGGAGCTTTCCCGTCTCGGCCCGAAGACGTCCTGGACTCGCGTACCTGGGCGCTGTTGCAAGACGAGTTGAGGGAAGACGGTAAGGCCATTTCGCCTGGATCACGCGATCAGCGATTCGGGTGTGCCGTTGCCTCACGGGCAGCGGGCGCGGATCAACCCGTCCCTCCGGGGCGGAGCCAGCGTGTCACACGGCGCCGACGCCGCCCCGAGGAGACATCCTGTGGGCACTTGTGATCGCGGACGCAGCCGACGAGAAGGAGCCAGCGATGCCGGTGCCGTCGCAGGGCGTTACGGTCGTGGCGCTCCTCGCGGACCCGGACGCGCCGACGGAGATCGCTCAGCGCATGGCCCGGACTACGCGGGCCTGATGGTCGTCAACTTGGCGTGGGCGCTGTTCATCCTCAACGACCAAGTGTTCGCTTCCCTGACGCGAGCCCCGCTCAACGCCACGGAGTACTGGACGTTGTCCTGGTTCGTCGCTTCGGTCGCCACCGTGGGCGGCGCCCTCGGGTCGGGCTTGGAGAGCGACGAGGCGATCCGGGCAGCCGCCTACTCCAAGCGCGATCAGGAACGCCGCAGAGCGCTGTACGACGACCACGGTGACTAGGCCGGTCTTCGCGGGCTTGCAGGGGATCGCGTCGATCACCTGACGTTGATCCGAACGCAACCGCCTGGGCCGCCGCTCACCGCTCCCGGTACAACTCCCGCGCGATGATCGACCGCTGGACCTCGGTGGCCCCCTCGTAGATGCGCGGCGCCCGGACCTCGCGGTAGAGGTGTTCCAGGAGGTGGCCGCGGCGCAGGGCGCGGGCGCCGTGCAGTTGGACGGCGGTGTCCACGGCGTGCTGGGCGGTCTCGGTGGCCAGGAGTTTGGCCATCGCGGAGCGCTTGGCGATGTCGGGGGCGCCGCTGTCGTACGCGGAGGCGGCCGCGTAGACCAGGAGGCGGGCGGCCTCGATACGGGTGGCCGTCTCGGCGAGCTGGTGGGAGACCGACTGGAGGTCCTTGAGCGGGCCGCCGAACGCGGTGCGGTCCGCGGTGTGCGCGAGGGCGGCGTCCAGGGCGGCCTGGGCCATGCCCACCGCGAAGGCGCCGACGCTCGGACGGAAGAGGTTCAGGGTGCGCATCGCGACGCCGAAGCCGCGGTCCACCTCGCCCACCACGTCGTCGCGGGTGACCGGGACGCCGTCGAAGGCCAGGGTGCCGATCGGGTGCGGGCTGAGCATGTCCAGCGGGGTGCCGGACAGGCCGGGACGGCCGGCGGGGACGAGGAAGGCGGTGATGCCTCGGGAGCCCGCGCCGCCACCGGTCCGCGCGAAGACGGTGACGAAGTCGGCCTCGGGCGCGTTGGAGATCCAGCACTTCTCGCCGGTGAGCCGCCAGCGACCGGCGCTCGGCGGGCCGTCCGGCTCGGCGGACAGGGTGAGTGCGGCGGCGTCGGAGCCCGCGGCGGGCTCGCTCAGTGCGAAGGCGGCCACCGCGCGGCCCGCGACCACCTCGGGCAGCCAGCGGTCCCGCTGGGCGGCCGTACCGGACTGGACGACCGGGTACGTGCCCAGGCCCTGGAGTGCCAGCGCGGTCTCGGCCTCGGTCGACTCCTGGGCCAGTGACTCGCGCAGCAGGCACAGGTCGAGGGCGCGTACCGGGCCGTCGGCGGGGAACATCCGGCGCAGCAGGCCGAGTTCGCCGAGGGCGGTCACCAAGGGGCGGTTGACGCGGCCGGGTTCGCCGCGTTCCGCCAGCGGGCGCAGCCGCTCGGCGGCGAGGGCGCGCAGTTCGGCGCACCACTTCCGGTCCTGCGGTTCCAGCGCGAATGCGGTCACGGGCGGCTCCCTCGTCTCGGGCCCGGGGTGGCCGGGCGGGTCGCTCGGGGCGGTGTGCGGCGGGGGTCGGGGCGCGGCGGCGGCTTGCGCGGTAGGGCCCCGCGCCGTCGGACCGTATCGCGCTCTGTTGACTGTCGTCACCGACACGTTACGCTGACGGCGGGCCGGCGCGGCAGTACCCGAACGGTTTCCCCAGCACGTCACGGCCGGGGTGCCGGGCAGGCCCGAGCAAGGTTCCGAGCGTCCCCGCCGTCGTCCGCAAGGGGGCACACCGGCATGGACCTGACGCCTTCGGCGCACATCGACACCTTCACCCGCGACCACCTGCCGCCGGCCGGCCAGTGGCCGCACCTCACAGACCTCGGGTATCCCGGCCGGCTCAACTGCGGCGCCGAACTGCTCGACGCCACGATCGAACGGCTGGGCACCGGCCGCCCCGCCTTCCGGGACGCGTCCGGCACGGTCTGGACGTACGGGGAGCTGCGCGACCGGGTGGACCGCATCGCGCACACCCTCACCGACGACCTCGGCGTGCTGCCCGGCCACCGGGTCCTGCTGCGCGGCCCCACCACTCCCCTGCTGGCCGCCTGCTGGCTGGCGGTGATGAAGGCGGGCGCGGTGGCCGTGACCGTGCTGGCCGCGCAGCGCCCGCACGAGCTGGCGACCCTGTGCGGCCTGGCCCGGGTGGAACACGCGCTGTGCGACGTACGGGTGGTCGGGGACCTGGCGGCGGCCGGGGTGCCGGGGCTGCGGATCACCCCGTACGGCGGGGAAGGCCCCGACGACCTGCTGCGGCTCGCCGGGCGGCACCCGGGTCCGTACGAGGCGGTGCCGACCGCGGCCGACGACGTGGCGCTGATCGCCTTCACCTCGGGCACCACCGGGCGGCCCAAGGGCTGTATGCACTTCCACCGCGACGTGCTGGCCATCGCCGACACCTTCTCCGCGCAGGTGTTGCGGCCCACCCCGGACGACGTGTTCGCGGGCAGTCCGCCGCTCGGCTTCACCTTCGGGCTCGGCGGGCTGGTGATCTTCCCGCTGCGGGCCGGCGCGTCGTCGTACCTGGCCGACTGGGGCGGCCCGGAGCAACTGCTGCGCGACATCGGGCGGCACCGCGTGTCCGTGCTCTTCACCGCGCCGACCGCCTACCGGATCATGCTGCCGAAGCTGCCCGGGCACGACGTCTCCTCGCTGCGCCGCTGCGTGTCGGCGGGCGAGAACCTGCCCGCCGCGACCTGGCGGGAGTGGGAGCGGGCGACCGGGCTGCGCATCATCAACGGCATCGGCGCGACGGAACTGCTGCACATCTTCGTCTCGGCGGCCGACGAACGGGCCCGGCCGGGGACGACGGGCCTGCCGGTGCCCGGCTTCGAGGCGCGGGTGGTCGACGCGGACGGCCGGACGGTGCCCGACGGGACGCCGGGGCTGCTCGCGGTGCGCGGCCCGACGGGCTGCCGCTATCTGGCGGACGAGCGGCAGCGGGAGTACGTACGCGACGGGTGGAACCTGACCGGCGACACCTATGTCCGGGACGCGGACGGCTACTTCAGCTACGTGGCACGGGCGGACGACATGATCATCTCGGCCGGGTACAACATCGCCGGACCCGAGGTCGAGGACGCCCTGCTGCGCCACCCCGACGTCGCCGAGGCGGCGGTCGTCGGACGGGCCGACGCGGAGCGCGGCCAGGTCGTGGTGGCCCACCTGGTGCTGCGTACGGGGGTGCCGCGCGGCCCGGAGACCGTGGCCGGGCTGCGCGCGTTCACCAAGGCGGCCATAGCGCCGTACAAGTGCCCGCGCGAGATCGTCTTCCACGACGCGCTGCCCCGGACGCCGACGGGCAAGCTCCAGCGCTTCCGGTTGCGCGGGGGCGGGGACGCGGGCGGGAGTTCGGTGGGCGGCGCCATGGAGGGCAAGGGTGCGGGCGGTGCCGTCGTATGACCGCTGGTGTGCGGGGCGCCGGTACGCGATGCCGTCGGACCTGCCGTACTTGCCGCGCGTCCCGTCCCTGCCGTACCGCGTCCCGGCGGCTGCGGCTACGATCGCGCCCTGAACGGCCACGGTCCGGCAGCCGTTCACGCGCACCCCTGCGTCCCGGGGCCGCGGACCGGAGCACGACAAGGCGGGAAACGACCACGTGAGCGACGTGTACGCGCATGGCACGCCGGGGTCCCTGATCGTCACCTTCTACGGTGCGTACGGGCGCGGCCGGCCGGACGGTCCCGGCGCTCCGGACGGTCCCCCGGGCCCGGTGCCCGTCGCCGCGCTGATCAGGCTGCTCGGAGTGCTCGGCGTCGACCCGCCGTCGGTGCGCTCGGCGGTCTCCCGCCTCAAACGCCGCGGGCTGCTGGTCGCCGCCCGTACGGAGTCGGGGGCCGCCGCGTACGGACTCTCGGACGCGGCGCACCAGCTCCTGGACGACGGGGACCGGCGGATCTACGGACGGCCGTCCCCCGCGCCGTCGGACGGCTGGGTCCTGGCCGTCTTCTCGGTGCCCGAACAGGAGCGGCACAAACGGCACTTGCTGCGCTCGCGGCTGGCCCGGCTCGGTTTCGGCACGGCGGCGCCCGGGGTGTGGATCGCGCCGTCCCATCTGTACGACGAGACCCGGCACACCCTGGACCGGCTGCATCTCTCCCCGTACGTCGACCTGTTCACGGGCGCGCACGCGGGCTTCGAGCCCACCGCCGACGCGGTGGCGCGCTGGTGGGACCTGGAGTCGCTGGCCGGCCGGCACCGGGCCTTCCTGGCGGCCCACGAGCCGGTGCTGCGCCACTGGTCCAGCCGCCGCCCCGTCCCCCCCGAGGCGGCGTACCGCGACTACCTGTCGGCGCTCGACGCCTGGCGCCGCCTCCCCTACGCGGACCCCGGCCTGCCTGCGCCGCTCCTGCCCGAGGACTGGCCGGGCGGCCACGCGGCGGACGTCTTCGGCCGGCTGCACACCCGGCTGCGGGCGGCGGGCGCCCGGTTCGTACGGACGGCGCTCGACGGGACGGGCCGGGCGGCGGCCACCGCCTGACGCCGGTGCACGGTCAGCGCCTCCGCTGCGGGGAGGCGGTGCCGGCCATCGGCCGCGGCCGGGCGGCGGCGATGGTGGAGACGACTTCCTTGAACGAACCGCACATACGGGTACCGGCCACCGCGGCCAGCTCGCCGAAGCTGCCCACCCCGTAGGTGACCGCGACCGGTTCCATCCGGGCCGTCACCGCCATCCGCATGTCGCTGACCGTGTCACCGACGTACGCGCTCTCCCACGGCGCCACCCCCAGGTCGGCGGCGGCCCGCAGCACCATCTCCGGGTGCGGCTTGCCGCGCCGGACCATCTCCTGGCTGATGACGGGGCCCAGCAGGTCCCGGATGCCCAGCACGTCCAGCAGGGCCTCGGCGCCGCGGGTCCCCTTCGAGGTCGCCACGGCCAGTTCGATGCCGTGCGCGCGCAGCGCGGACAGTCCGGCGGCCACGCCCGGGAAGAGCAGCCGGGGCCCTTCGCGCAGCACGTCGCACGCGAACAGTTCGCGGTAGCGGCCGATGGCGGCCGCCACCGCGTCGTGGTCCTCCGGCATGCCGAGCAGCTTGCCGAAGGCCGGTCCCGGCGGCTTGCCGATCGCGGCGGCGGCCTGCCGGGACGTGACCGAACGGCCCTGCTCGGCGGCGACCTTGACCAGCAGCCTGCTGATCGCCGGCAGAGTGTTGGCGAGGGTTCCGTCGAGATCGAAGACGGCGGCCCTGATGGTTTCGCCGACCGCGGCCCGCGCGGCGCCTCCGGGACGTGGCACGGCTCCCGCTGAATCACGCATTGCTCGACACCTTCCGATTTCCTGTGAGCCTTGTGCATCTGTGGGTCCGGTCGCCGTCCGTGACGACGGCGCCGGACGCGGGAAGACGTGCCGACGGCGCCCACCCGGCAAGCGGCGGACGCGCCGGTGCACACCGGTGTCCAGGAGCGGCGTGCCCGAGCCGGAGCGGTCCGCTCCGGCAGGGCCCCCTCCCCTGCCTCGCCTCCGCCAGATTTAAAAACCGTCTGCGCTGTTTGTCAATGCACCCTGCTACGCCTCCCACACGCTGGGACAACGGCCCATGTCGGCGCGGTGACCCCAGAACTGAGGGGAAGTGACACAAACAGCAAACACGTTCACACCACCAGCATCAGAAGGACACTGGAATCACAACAGCCACTCCCTGGTTCAGTTTTCGAACCGCATGGTTGGTTTAGTATGTAGAATGCGGTGCGCTCACAGCCGGACTAGAGACAGGACGGACACTGTGCCGACGCAGCATCGAGCGATACAAAGCCGCCAGGCTCTCCTCCGATCGGCCGCCGAGGCCTTCACCGAGAAGGGCGTGCCCGCCTCGGGCATGGTCGACATCAGCCGACGCGCCCGGCTGAGCAAAGGAGCCCTCTACTTCCACTTCGCGTCCAAGGAAGACCTCACCTTCGCGGTACGGGACGAGGCCCTCGGCGCCCTGCGGATCCTGGAGGACGAACTGGCCCGCGCCCCGCACCCGGCCCCCACCGCCGTACGGGACTTCGCCGTCGGACTGCTCGGCCGGGTGGACACCGACGTCGTCGTACGGGCCGGACTCCAGCTCCGCCCGGAAACCGCGCCGGGCATCGCCGAACCGGAACTCCAACAGCGATGGTTCGCCCTCTTTCTGGAGAAGATCACGGCCGACCAGGCGGCCGGGAAGCTGCCGTCCGGCGACGACCCGCGGCGCTCCGCGCGGCTGCTCACCGCGCTCGTGGTCGGTCTGCTGCACCTGGGCCAGGAAGACCGTACCTGGTGGGAGAAGGACGTCGTCACGGACCTGTGGGCACAGTTACTGCCCAGCGGGGCGGAAACGGTACCCGGCCCCGTCCCGGAACCGGCCCACTGACCGGCCCGCGCGTCCACCCCTTTCAGCACTCGACCAGCACCGCGCCCGTATGACAGCCCCGCGTCAGTTCACACAGGGCCCGCGGTGCCTGGTCGAGACCGCGCACCAGAGTGTGGGCGAAGACCAGGGAACCGTCCCGCAGCCCTCGCTCGAACTCCGCCGTCCACTCCTGGGGCAGGTCGGGATGGTCGACCATCGAGAAGCCGCGCAGCGTGACCCTGCGTGTCACCATCAGCAGCGAATCCATCTCGGCAGGCACCGCCCTGCCCGCGCCGCCGCCCAACTGCTGGGAGAGCGCGCCCACCAGGGCGAACCGCGCGCCGGTACGGGCCACCGCCAGCGCCGCGCCCAACTGTTCGCCGCCGACCAGGTCCAGCAGGACGTCGATGCCGTCCGGCGCCGCCCGGCGCAGTTGCTCCTCGACCGGCCCCGCGCCGCGGAGCACCACGTCGTCGTAGCCGAGCGCCTCCCGGAGATACGGGATCTTGTGCGCGGACCCGGTGCTCCCGATGACGCGGGCCGCGCCCAGCCGCTTGGCGATCAGCCCCGCCATGCTCCCGACACCGCCCGCAGATCCGGTCACGAACACGGTGTCGCCCGGACCGACTTGCGCGGCGCGGGTCAACGCGCCCCAGGCCGTGGCGCCCTGGGACAGATGCGCGGCGGGATCGGGCAGTTCCCCCGGCTCGACGCGCCGGGCGCGGCCCTCCTCCACCGCCGCGAACTCCCGCCAGCCGTACGGGTGCACCACCAGGTCACCGGGCGCGAACCCGCCGCCGCCCGCCTGCACGACCTCACCCAAGGCCGGCCCCCACAGTGCCTGCCCCGGCACGAAGGACGGCATCGGCAGCTCGGCGTCGGACATCTTCGAGCACATGGCCGCCGTCACCGTCATGATCCGGTTGCGTACGAGCAGCCGGCCCGGCCCCGCGGCGGGCACCGGCGCCTCGGCGAGCGTGAAGTGCTCCGGCCCGAGGGCTCCCCGGAGGCGGGCGGCGAGCCGGACCTCCCGGTGGACAGCGGGGACGGCGGGGACGGCCGGGGCCCCCGGGGCCGAGGAGGCGTGCGGGGCTAACCGGGCGGAGGGGGTCAAGGAGGCGGCAGTGGCGGGTGGTTCGGGTTCGGTGTTCGGTGCGGTCACGACGGAACTCCTGTGGGATCGGCGGTTTCCGACGGGCGTCGGCGTGGGGCCGCCGGCCAGCCAGTTTCAATACCGCATGGTTGGCTTTTTTAACGTGCCGAAAATAGACTGACGGACCGGACTCGTAAGGTTGCCCCCAAGCACGACCCCCCTCGAAGAGCACTCGAAAAGCATACGGAGGACGATCGGTGGTCAAGCAGGAACGCGCAGTGCGCACTCGACGTGCCGTCCTCGAAGCGGCGGCCCAGGTCATCGGCACGCGCGGGTACGAGGCGGCCACGATGGCGGAGATCATCCAGCGGGCCGGCGTGACGAAGGGCGCCCTGTACTTCCACTTCGCCTCCAAGGACGCTCTCGCCCGCGCCGTCATCGCGGAGCAGACCGACCCCTTCATTCCGCAGGTCACCGACTCCCGGCTGCAGGACGCCATCGACTTCACCCACCAGGTGGCGGTGGGCCTGCGGGACGATCCGCTGCTCCAGGCCGGCACCCGGATCGCCGTCGAGACCACGTTCACCGACGAGCCGCTCGTCCCCTACCAGGCGTGGATCGACATCGTCACGACGATGTTCGCCGACGCCAAGGAGAAGGGTGAACTGCTCCCGGCGATCGCGCCGGACCGGGCGGCGGAGTTCTTCGTCTCCGCCTACATGGGGGTGCAGCTCTTCTCGCACGCCGCTTCCAACCGCCTCGACCTGCCCGAACGCGTCACGGCACTGTGGAAGCACATCCTTCCCGGGCTGGCCTCGCCGGGCGCGCTGAGCCATCTCGACCCGCACGGCCGCTCGGTACGGACCGCCGCCTGACGGGTCCTCGGGCCGGGCCCCCACACCGGCCACCACCCTCAGTCCCGCTCCGACCGTCGTCACCCTCTCCCGTACCGGCCGCCACTCTTGGTAAGAAAGCCGGTGGAAGCACTAGAAAACAAACCATCCGGTTTGTATCTTGGGCCGCGTCGGTCCGCCACCGAGGCGCACCCCGTCCGAGCGGAGTGCGCCGCTACCAGGGAGGGAACCCGCATGGCCAGCGCCACGCTCACCGCGCCGTCCACCGCAGCAGACCACCGTCCGTCCACCGGACGGGAGCACCGCAGCCTCTCGGACCTGCCGCCGCTGACGACGACCGTGCCTCGGCAGTACGTGCACCGGACCGCCGTGTCCGAGGTGTTCCTGACCGACTGGCGGCGGGCGGGGTCCGGCGCCTGGGTGGTGAGCGCCCAGTGGCCGCGGGCGCACAGTTTCTACGGTCCCGTCGACGGTCTGCACGACCCGATGCTGCTCGTGGAGACGATGCGGCAGGCGAGCATCCTGCTGGCCCACGTGGCGCACGGGGTACCGCTCGACCACCCGATCATCTGGCAGGACCTGCGGTACTCCGTCAATCCCGAGGCGCTGCGCGTCACCGGCGCGCCCGCCGAGATAGCCCTGCACATCACCGACCACGCCCTGCTGTACCGCGGCAGGCGGCTGGCGGGCGCGCGACTGCGGTTCCACGTCCTGCGCGAGGGCGCCGAGCTGGCCACCGCCGAGCTGAACTTCGCCTGTCAGACCCCCGCCGTCTACCGCCGGCTGCGCGGCGAGTACAGCGACCTCCAGCGGGCCAACGCCCGCACCCTGGACCTGGCCGAGCCGGTCGCGCCCCGTCTGGTGGCACGCGACCGCACGAGCGACGTGGTCCTCTCCCCCACCGGCCACGCCAACCGCTGGCAGTTGCGGGTGAACACCGCGCACCCGGTGCTCTTCGACCACCCCGTGGACCACGCCCCGGGCATGCTGATGGTGGAGGCCGCCCGGCAGGCCGCGCACGCCGCCGCCGGCCCCGGCTTCGCGCTGCCCACGGACATGGAGTGCTCCTTCCACCGCTACGGCGAACTGGACGCGCCGTGCTGGGTCGAGGTGACCCCCGGCCAGGACGGGCGGGGCCGCCGCCTCCTCGACATCGACATCCAGCAGAACGGCCGGTCCGTCTTCACGGCCCGCACCGCGAGCCGGTCCGCGTCCGCCGGCTGACCGCTCAGCCCAGCGTCAGCCGCGGCTTCGGCGCGTCCGTACGGCCGGTGGGCGGGATGCGGCTGCCGGCGCGGTACGGCAGGGGCCACGGCGCTCCCGGCCCGGTGTAGTCCTGTTCGGCGGCCGCGTGCAGGGTCCAGTGCGGGTCGTACAGGTGGGGGCGCGCCAGCGCGCACAGGTCGGCACGGCCGGCCAAGACCAGGGAGTTGACGTCGTCCCAGGAGGAGACGGCGCCCACCGCGATCACCGGGACGCCCAGGCGGTTGCGGATGCGGTCGGCGAACGGGGTCTGGTACGAGCGGCCGTACTCGGGCTGTTCGTCGGGGACGACCTGGCCGGTCGAGACGTCGATGGCGGCGGCGCCGTGCGCGGCGAAGGCGCGGGCGATCTCCACCGAGTCCTCGGCGGTGGTGCCGCCCTCGGCCCAGTCGGTGGCGGAGATCCGTACGGTCATGGGGCGGTCGGCGGGCCAGACGGCGCGTACCGCGTCGAAGACCTCCAGCGGGAAGCGCAGCCGGGCGGCGAGGTCGCCGCCGTACGCGTCGGTGCGCCGGTTGGTGAGCGGGGAGAGGAAGCCGGAGAGCAGGTAGCCGTGGGCGCAGTGCAGTTCGAGGAGGTCGAAGCCGGCGCGGGCGGCCGACCGGGCGGACCGTACGAACTGCTCGCGGACCGCTGCCAGCCCGGGCCCGGTCAGGGCGTGGGGTATCTGGTTGACGCCGGGGCGGTACGGCAGCGCGGAGGGTGCCACGAGCGGCCAGTTGCCGTCGGGCAGCGGCTGGTCGATGCCCTCCCACATGAGGCGGGTGGAGCCCTTGCGGCCGGAGTGGCCGAGCTGGACGCCGATGGCGGTACCGGGTGACTGCGCGTGCACGAAGTCGGTGACGCGGCGCCAGGCCGTCTCGTGTTCCGGCGCGTACAGGCCCGTGCAGCCGGGGGTGATCCGGCCCTCGGGGCTGACGCAGACCATCTCGGTCATCACCAGTCCGGCGCCGCCGAGCGCGCGGGCGCCGAGGTGGACGAGGTGGAAGTCGCCCGGTGTGCCGTCGCCGTCGGCGGAGTACATGTCCATCGGGGAGACCACGACCCGGTTGCGCAGGGTCAGGCCGCCGAGCCGGAACGGTGTGAACATGGGCGGGGTGCCGGCCGGGACGCCGGCCTCCTCCTCGACCGCCGCGACGAAGTCCGGGTCGCGCAGCCGCAGGTTGGCGTGGGTGACGCGGCGGCTGCGGGTGAGCAGGTTGAAGGCGAACCGGCGGGGCGGCTGGTCCACGTACTCCGCCAGTTCCTCGAACCAGGCGAGGCTGGCGCGGGCGGCCCGCTGGGTGGAGGCGACGACCGGCCGCCGCTCGGCCTCGTACGCGGCCAGCGCGGCGGGGAGGCCGGGCTGCTCCTCAAGGCAGGCGGCCAGCGCGAGGGCGTCCTCGACGGCCAGTTTGGTGCCGGAGCCGATGGAGAAGTGGGCGGTGTGCGCGGCGTCGCCGAGCAGCACCGTACGGCCGTGCGACCAGCGCTCGTTGACGACGGTACGGAACGCGGTCCAGGCGGAGTTGTTGCCACGCAGCGGGCGGCCGCTCAGCGCCTCGGCGAAGACCTTGGCGCACCATTCGGCGGACTCCCGCTCGTCGCAGCGGTCCAGGCCGGCCCGGCGCCAGACCTCCTCGCGCATCTCGACGATGACGGTGCTGGCGCCGTCCGGGTGCTCCGGCCCGGCGCCCGGCCGGGCGTACGGATAGCCGTGCAGTTGGACGACGCCGTGCTCGGTCTCCACGATCTCGAAGCGGAACGCGTCGAGGGCGAAGTCGGCGGCGAGCCAGATGTAGCGGCAGCGGTGGGGGGTGACGCGCGGGACGAAGACGTCGGCGTGCGCGGCGCGGGTGAGGCTGTGCACGCCGTCCGCCGCGATCACCAGGTCGTGGCTCGCGGCCAGCTCGGCGGCGGGCGGGGCCTGGGTACGGAAGTTCAGCCGTACGCCGAGGGAGCGGCAGCGTTCGTGGAGGATGCGCAGCAGCGTACGGCGGCCGAGGGCGGCGAAGCCGTGCCCGCCCGAGGTCAGGGTGCGCCCTCGGTGCACGATGTCGATGTCGTCCCAGCGGACGAACTCGCGCTGGAGGGCGCGGTGGACCTGCGGGTCGGCGTGCTCGATGCCGCCGAGGGTCTCGTCGGACAGCACGACGCCGAAGCCGAAGGTGTCGTCGGGGGCGTTGCGCTCCCAGACGGTGATGTCGCGGTCCGGGTCCAGGCGCTTGAGGAGGGCGGCGGCGTACAGGCCGCCCGGGCCGCCCCCGACGACGGCCACCTTCCGGGCGGCCACCCTTATTTCCCCTGCCACTTCGGGGGCCGCTTCTCGGTGAAGGCGGCGTGGAACTCGGCGTAGTCGGCGCTGTTCATCAGCAGCGCCTGGGTGGCGGCGTCCATCTCGACGGCGGCGCCCAGCGGCATGTCCAGTTCGGCGGTGAGCAGCGCCTTGGTCTGGGCGTGGGCGAGCGCGGGCCCCTCGGCGAGCCGCCGGGCGAGGATGTGGGACGCGGCGTCCGCGCGGCCCTCCTCGGCCAGTTCGCTGAGCAGGCCGATGCGTTCGGCCTCGGGGGCGCGGACCGGTTCGCCGAGCATCAGCAGCCGGGTCGCGTGGCCGAGGCCGACCACGCGCGGCAGCAGGTAGGCGGCGCCCATGTCGCCGCCGGAGAGGCCGACCTTGGTGAAGAGGAAGGCGAAGCGGGCCGAGGGGTCGGCGACGCGGAAGTCGGCGGCCAGGGCGAGCACGGCACCGGCGCCCGCCGCGACGCCGTGCACCGCCGCGATCACGGGGAACGGGCAGTCCCGTACGGCCCGGACGACCTGACCGGTCATCCGGTTGAAGTCGAGGAGCTGCGCGGTGTCCATGGCGAGCGTGGCGCCGATGATCTCCTCGACGTCTCCGCCGGAGCAGAAGCCACGCCCTTCGCCGCCGAGGACGAGGGCGCGCGCCGACCGTTCCCTGGACAGCTCGGCGAGCAGGTCCCGCAGGTCGGCATACGCTTCAAAGGTGAGCGCGTTGAGCTTGTCCGGGCGCGCGAGGGTGACGGTGACGATGCCGTCTTCCCTGGTCACGCGGATGTGCTGCCATGCGTCGGTGGTACGGGCGGAACCTGTGAACGGGCTCATCGGGCAACTGCCCCCTTCAGCCGGACGGCTGGTGCAGACACGCAATCGCGCTTCGAAGTTATCACCGTTGTGTGACTGTCGTCATGAGTGCGCGATATCCGGCCGGTGGCGTCGGAGGCGGGCACGGGGGGGAGACACGAGGGTCCGGAGGCGGTTCCGGTACGGCGACTTCGCCAGGAGATCGTCCGTCCATGGCGCAGCACGGCGCACCACGGCGGACAAAAAGAAAAGGCAGGAGGTGAACCCACTCCTTGCCACTCTCAACCTATAGCGCACCGGGGGCCTTGCCACAAGACCCCCTCCATGGCGCACCATCACCGGCCCGAAGCAGTTTTCCGCGGAACGGGTGGTTGTGGTGATCGACGTGATCGTGGCCGGCGGCGGGCCGACCGGACTGATGCTCGCCTGCGAGCTGCGGCTGGCCGGGGCGCACGTGGTCGTGCTGGAGCGGGAGACCGCGCCGTCCCAGGTCGTCCGTGCGCTCGGTCTGCACGTGCGCAGCATCGAGGTGCTGGCCCAGCGCGGTCTGCTGGACCGTTTCCTCGCCGTCGGCACCCGGCGCGAGGCGAGCGGTTTCTTCGCGGGCATCGGCCGGATGTGGCCCGACCGGATGGACACCGCGCACGGGTACGTCCTGGGCATCCCGCAGCCCGTCACCGAGCGTCTGCTGACCGAGCGCGCCACCGAGCTGGGCGTCGAGATCCGGCGCGGCCGTGCCCTGGCCGGGCTGAGCCAGGACGAGGAGGGGGTGACCGTCGAGCTGTCCCCTGCCGACGGGGGCACAGCGGCCGGAGACGCACCGCTGCGCTCGCGCTACCTCGTCGGCTGCGACGGCGGCCGCAGCACGGTGCGCAAGCTGCTGGGTATCGGCTTCCCCGGCGAGCCCGCCAGGGTCGAGACGCTGCTGGGCGAGATGCGGCTGACCGCGACGCCGGAGACGCTCGCCGAAGTGACGGCCGAGGTCCGCGGGACCCAGTTGCTCTTCGGCGCGATGCCCCTCGGGGACGGGTGGTACCGCGTCCTCGTGCCCGCCGAGGGGGTGGCCGGGGACCGCACGGCCCCGCCCGCCTTCGAGGAGTTCAAGCGGCGGATGGTGGCCGTCGCGGGCACCGACTTCGGGGTGCACTCGCCGCGCCGGCTGTCCCGGTTCGGCGACGCCACCCGGCAGGCCGAGCGCTACCGGGACGGGCGGGTGCTGCTGGCCGGTGACGCGGCGCACGTCCACCCGCCGGCCGGCGGGCAGGGCCTCAACCTCGGCGTGCAGGACGCGTTCAACCTGGGCTGGAAGCTGGCCGCCGTGGTCAACGGCTGGGCACCGGAAGGGCTGCTGGACAGCTACCAGGCCGAGCGGCACCCGGTGGCCGCCGACGTGCTGGACACCACCCGCGCGCAGATGACGCTGATGTCCACCGAGCCGGGCCCCCGGTCGGTGCGCCGGCTGCTGGCGGAGCTGATGGACTTCGAGGAGGTGAACCGGTACCTCATCGAGAAGATCACCGCGATCGGGGTGCGCTACGACCTCGGCGCGGGCCACCACCCGCTGCTCGGGCGGCGGCTGCGGGACGTACGGCTGAAGCGGGGCCGTCTCTACGAGCTGATGCACGACGGCCGCGGGCTGCTCCTCGACGGGACCGGCCGGCTCTCGGTGTCCGGCTGGGAGGACCGGGTCGACCACGTCGTGGACGGCAGCGAGGAACTCGACGTCCCCGCCGTGCTGCTGCGGCCGGACGGCCATGTGGCGTGGGCCGGCGCGGACCAGCAGGAGCTGCTGGCCCGGCTGCCGCGGTGGTTCGGCGCCCCCGTCAGCTAACCGTGCCGCGCGGGCCCGCGGCGGCGGCTTCCCGGCCGTCGCCGGCGGGTTCCGCGCCGCCCCGGCCCAGCCGGGAGTTCCGCCGCCCGTACAGCGCGTAGACGAGCGCGCCGACCACCAGGAACCCGGCGAACTGGAGCCAGGTCGCCGGACCCGTCCCGTAGATCAGGTAGGCGCAGAAGACGATGCCGAGCACCGGGCTGAGCGGGAAGAGCGGCACCCGGAAGCGGCGCGGCAGGTCGGGGCGGGTGCGGCGGAGCACCATGACGCTGACGTTGACCACGGCCATCACCGCGAGCGTGCCGATGGTCGTCAGATTCATCACGACGTCCAGCGGGACCACCGCGGCGGGGACCGCGAAGAGCACGGCGACGATCCAGGTGCCCGCCACCGGGGTGGAGGTCTTCGGCGAGATCCGCTCGAAGACCCTCGGGACGAGCCCGTCGCGGGACATCGACATCAGGATGCGGGTCTGTCCGTACATGACGGCCAGGACGACGGAGGCGATGGCGACGACCGCGCCGAAGGCGATGACGCCGCCGCCGACGGCGGAGCCGGTGACCTGGTTGACGACGAGCGACAGGGCCGCGGGCTTGTCGCCGACCTCGTCGGCGGAGAGCGCGCCGATGGCGGAGAGCGCGACCACGCAGTACAGGACGGTGACCAGACCGATGCAGATCATGATCGCGGTGGGGATGTTCCGGCGCGGGTTCCGCACCTCTTCGCCCGCCGTGGTGATCGCGTCGAAGCCGATGTAGGAGAAGAAGGCGACCGAGGCGCCGGAGGTGATGCCGGCGATGCCCTCGGGGGCGAACGGCGTGAGGTTGCCGTCCTGGAAGGCGGTGAAGGCGATGGCGCAGAACAGGACCAGGATGCCCAGCTTCAGCACGGCCATCGCGGCGGTCGCGCGGGCGCTCTCCCGGATGCCGCGCACCAGCAGCACCGCGGCCAGCAGCATCACCACGACGGCCGGGACGTTGACGATGCCGCCGTCACCGGGCGGGCTGGACAGGGCGGCGGGCAACTGCCAGCCGACGAGGCTGTTCAGCAGCTCGTTCAGGTACTGCCCCCAGCCGACGGCGACGGCCGAGACGGAGACGCCGTACTCCAGCAGCAGGCACCAGCCGACGAGGAACGCGGTGCGCTCGCCGAGCGTGGCGTACGCGTAGGAG
Source organism: Streptomyces chrestomyceticus JCM 4735 (assembly GCF_003865135.1). Classification (NCBI taxonomy): domain Bacteria; kingdom Bacillati; phylum Actinomycetota; class Actinomycetes; order Kitasatosporales; family Streptomycetaceae; genus Streptomyces; species Streptomyces chrestomyceticus. Next base: position 2,254,939 of record NZ_BHZC01000001.1, read on the forward strand.
TAGGAACTGCCGGACACCGGGATCGCGCCGCCCAGCTCCGCGAAGGAGAAGGCGGTGAAGACGCAGGTGACGGCGGCGAGCACGAAGGAGACGAGGACGGCGGGGCCGGACCGGGCGACGGTGTCGGACAGGCCGACGAAGATGCCGGTGCCGACGATGGCGCCGATGCCGAAGCACACGAGCTGGAAGAGCCCCATGGTGCGCTTGAGGCCGTGGCCTTCGAGATCCGCGCCGGATTCGGCGACGAGGACGTCGGGGGACTTGATGCGCAGTCCGGACGGACCTGACGGAGGCATGGGGGTGGTTCTCATCTCTGGTGGAGCGTGGTGCGTGGTGCCGGGTGCGGCACGCGGCGGGGTGGGCCGCGTAGGGCGGGGCCGGGGCCGGTGGGCCCGTACCCGTGATGCCGTTCGATGGTAGCCCGTATGCCTGCATGATCGCCCATGGGGTCGTATAGCCATGCAATACGGGCGTACGGAGCCGCGCGGCGCCGGGCCGCGCGGCCGGGACGGCGGCCCTCAGGCCAGGGTGGCGACCAGGACCGCCTTGATCGTGTGCAGCCGGTTCTCCGCCTCGTCGAAGACGACGGAGTGCGCCGACTCGAAGACCTCGTCGGTGACCTCCAGGGAGGTCAGCCCGTGCCGCTCGAAGATCTCCTGGCCCACGGCGGTGCCCAGGTCGTGGAAGGCGGGCAGGCAGTGCAGGAACTTCACGTCCGGGTTGCCGGTGGCGCGCAGCACGTCCATCGTGACGGCGTAGCCGCCGAGCAGCGCGATCCGCTCGTCCCAGACCTCCTTGGGCTCGCCCATCGAGACCCAGACGTCGGTCGCGACGAAGTCCGCGCCGCGCACGCCCTCGGCCACGTCCGCGGTGATGGTGACGCGGGCGCCGCTGTGCGCGGCCAGCTCCTTGGCCCGGGTGACGACCTCCTCGTCCGGCCACAGGCCCTCGGGCGCGACGATCCGTACGTCCATGCCGAGCAGCGCGCCGGTGATCAGGTAGGAGTTGCCCATGTTGTAGCGGGCGTCGCCGAGGTAGGCGAGGGTGATCTCCGACAGCGGGCGGCCGGGCGCGTGCTCCTTGATCGTGAGCACGTCGGCGAGCATCTGGGTGGGGTGCCACTCGTCGGTCAGGCCGTTGAAGACCGGGACGCCGGCGTGCGCGGCCAGGTCCTCGACGACCGACTGCGAGCTGCCCCGGTACTCGATGGCGTCGTACATCCGGCCGAGGACCCGGGCGGTGTCCTTCACCGACTCCTTGTGCCCGATCTGCGAACCGGCGGGGTCCAGGTAGGTGGTCGAGGCGCCCTGGTCCGCGGCGGCGACCTCGAAGGCGCAGCGGGTGCGGGTGGAGGTCTTCTCGAAGATCAGGGCGATGTTGCGGCCCCGCAGGCGCGCGACCTCCTCGCCCGCGCGTTTGGCGGCCTTCAGCTCGGCCGCCAGGTCGACGAGGCCGTGGAACTCCTCGGCGCCGAAGTCCAGCTCCTTGAGGAAGTGGCGGCCCTTGAGGTCTGTCGCCATGGGGTGGGCTCCTAGGTCGCGGCGATCGGGACACTGGAAGTGTATACGACGGTCCGTATCCCTATTCAGGGCGGCCTGTCGGTGCCGGCCCGTACCGGCGCCGCACCCTTCCCTACTCTTCCCCGCCGCGGGCGGCTCCTCCCCTACACCGGGTCGCGTTCCACGGGGCAGCTCATGCAGCGCGGGCCGCCCCGGCCGCGCCCCAGCTCACTGCCCGGAATGGTAATGACCTCGATGCCGCGCTTGCGGAGGAAGGTGTTGGTGGTGACGTTGCGCTCGTACGCCACCACCACGCCCGGCTCGACGGCCAGCACGTTGCACCCGTCGTCCCACTGCTCACGCTCGGCCGCGTGCACGTCCTGCGTCGCGGTCAGCACCCGGATGTCGTCCAGGCCCAGCGCCGCCGCCATGGCCCGGTGCATGTGCTCCGGCGGGTGGTCGGTGACCTTCAGCTCCTGGTCGCCGGCGCCCGGCTCGATCGTGTACGAGCGCAGCATCCCCAGCCCCGCGTACTGCGTGAACGTTCCGCCGTCCACCATCGTCATCACCGTGTCCAGGTGCATGAACGCCCGCCGCTTGGGCATGTCCAGCGCCACGATCGTCCGGGCCGACCCCGCCGCGAACAGACCGCGCGCCAGCATCTCCACCGCCTGCGGGGTGGTCCGCTCGCTCATCCCGATCAGCACGGCCCCGTTGCCGAGCACCAGCACGTCGCCGCCCTCGATGGTCGACGGATAGGCCGCCTGCCCCTCCGACCAGACGTTGAAGCCACCGCCCCGGAACAGCTTGTGGTGCCGGTAGATCGCCTCGTAGTGCACGGTCTCACGCTGCCGGGCCGGCCAGCGCATCGCGTTGACGGACACCCCGTCGTAGACCCACGCCGAGGTGTCGCGGGTGAACAGGTGGTTGGGCAGCGGGCGCAGCACGAAGTCGTCCAGGTCCATCACGTGGAAGCGGACCGAGGTGGGCTCCGGGTGCGCCGCCAGGTACTCCCGCTTGGTCATCCCGCCGACCAGCGCCTCCACCAGCTCGGGGACGGCCATCGCGTCGAAGACGGCCCGCAGGTGGTCGGTGGCCAGCGGCCCGTACTCCTTCTCGTGGAAGACCCGGTCCAGGACGAGCGTCCGGGCCTCGGGAACATGGAGGGTCTCGGCCAGCAGGTCCGTGAACAGGTGCACCGCGACGCCCCGGTCCCGGAGGATGTCCGCGAAGGCGTCGTGCTCGGCGCGCGCCCGGCGCACCCACAGCACGTCGTCGAAGAGCAGGGCGTCCTTGTTGGTCGGGGTGAGTCGCTTCAGCTCCAGATCGGGGCGGTGCAGGATGACGCGGCGCAGCCGCCCGGCCTCGGAGTCGACATGGAATCCCATGTCCCCATCTTCGCCGCTGAAGGCCCCCGGCGGAGGGTCACGGAACGGCCGCGACACGGGTTTTCGCTGCCGCCGTACGGCCGGGGCCCGGGGCGGCGCCGGGCGGGCGCACCGCCTAGGAACTCGTCACGGCGATGACGGCGATCATGATCATGGCGACGGCCACCACCATGAGGAGTGCGCCGACCCATATCTGGCCGGCCGGGGCCGCTTCCCGGTCCCGGTCCCGATCCCGGTCCCGCTCCGGGTCCCGTACGCCGTCCGGTGCGCGGCCGCCGCGGAAGCCCGGTACGTAGGACCGGAGACCACGTCCGCCGCTCCGAGCGGCGAACCCGCGGACACCTCGCCGCGGCTCTTCCCGCGCTGGCGCGGCCGCCATCGTCGCCGTGCCGGTGTGTGGCGGGCCGGTGTGTGACGGGCCGGTGTGTGTCACGGCTCCGAACAGCGCCCGCCAGCCCTGCTCCCCGAAACCGGTGGGCCGGCCGTCGTCGAGAAGGAGCCCCAGCACCTCGCGTCCCAGCCCGCGGTCTCCGTGCCACAGGTCCGGCAGAACCTGCCGCAGCAGGCCCGGAAGCTCGCCCTGGTCGCCGTACGGGCGCACCAGCCCGTCGTACAGGCGCACGGCGGTGTGCACCCGCCCCTGGCCGTCCGGCCCGGTGAGCGGGTACTCGGCACGGCGATCACCGTACGGGCCGAGGAACAGCCGCGCCCGGAGGACCCGTTCGCCCAGCTCCTGGGCGTCGGCGGCGGAGCGGTGCGGAGCCCGGAGGATCAGCACCCGGGCCACGCGGTCGGCCTGCTGGGCGGGGAGGCCGCCGCCGAGCACCTCCAGGAGCACCCGGTCCGAGCTGTTGGCCAGGTACTCCCCGGCCTCCGTGCCGTCGCGGCGCAGGACGCCGTCGAGCACCTGGGCGCTCACGCCGCGGGCGAGCCCCTCGTCGGCCCGGACAGCCTGTGAGGCGGAGGAGGCAGAGGAGCCGGAGGAGCCGGAGGAGCCGGATGAAGCGGATGAGGCAGGCGAGGCGGGCGAGTCGTAGGACGGGTCATAGGACTGCCCGCGCCCCTGGCCCTGGCCCTGATCCTGCCGCATGTTGTCGAACACCGCGGCGTCGTACGTCTGGCCGCCGTACCCCCCGCTGTCGTACCGCTGCTCCTCCCGGGCCCGGTCGTACAGCGGCTCCCGGGGCTCGGCCGTCCGGCCCTTGCGGGTACGGCGGTGGTCCCCGGCGTGGCTGAGCCACTTCAGCGCCTCGTGCACCAGGCGCACCCGCTCGTCGAGGCGTTCCTCCTCGAAGACGTGCCGCTCGGCCAGTGCGCCGCGGGTCTCCCGCAGCGCGCCGGGATGGTGGCGGATCTCCATGTAGTGCTCGGCCAGCCGGGCGGCGGCCTCCCCCACCGGGTCGCCGTGGTCCGGCGAACGGCCGTCCCGGCCGTCACCGCGGCTCGGCCGGGCGGGGTCCAGGCGGGTCACCTGCTGGTCCTGTGTGGCCGACACGGGCCAGCTCGGGACGAAGACGTAGCGGAACGGTCCGCTGTCCCGGGTGTCGTGGGTGGCGAACGACCAGCCGGGCAGCGCCCGGCCGGCCAGGTTCCGCAGCGCCCACAGGACGTGGACCGGTGCGTCGCCGCCGGTGCGGTTCAGCACGGACAGCCGCTGCCGCGGCTCGCGCAGGCGCCCGGCGAGCACCGCCGTCAGTTCGTCCCTGAACTGCCCGGCCCGCTCGGTGAGTTCCGGTGCCGCCCGTTCGGTGGCCGCCCGCAGCGCCTGGGCGGGTACGCACTCCAGGGACCGCCCCTCGACCGCCAGCAGGTCGATGCCGCTGCCCTCCCAGCGCCAGGTGTGCAGGCCCAGGCAGCGGCCGGGCGTCAGCACGGACGGGCTGCCCAGCAGCGCGTGGGAACAGGTGGTGGGGCGGCCGCCGTGGTCCTGGCCGGGGATGCGGCGGATCAGCAGGACCGAACTCTCGGCCCCGCGCTCGCCCCGCAGCTCCACCCGGGCCAGGCTCTCGCGGGCCCCGTCGCCGGGCACGCTGAGCAGCGTGGCGACCTTGCGGTAGATGGGCCCCAGCCCGTCCCGGTTGCCCGACCAGGCGACCGGGCCGACGCCCGCGCCGCCGACGGCGAGGTCCGCGTCCCAGCGGAAGACGATCTGGTGCACCGGCGCGTCGGTCCCGCTCACAGTCCCACCTCCTGGGAATCGGCTCCCGGCAGGAGCCCGCACATCGCGAAGATCGACAGCAGCGGGGAGAGCACCCGCCTCGGCCGTACGCCCTGGGGGAAGCCGCCCGCGTCCTCCTGGCCGCCGGTGGCCGACGCGAAGTGCAGGGTGCACCGGGCGCAGTCGCTGAACGGCTTGAGCCAGGCGGGCCCGCCGTGGTGGCGCAGGAAGGCGTACACGTCGCGGCTCTCCTCGCGCAGGGCCCGGGCCGTCGGCCGGGCGCTCTCGGGCGCGGTCAGCCAGCGCGCCACGGCCGGCTCGAAGCGGATCAGGTCGCTCTTGCCGACGACCACCGCGGCCGCCTTGTCCACGTACGGCCGTCCGTCGCGCGGCACCCGGTCCAGCACGGTGCCGAACGAGCGGTCGCCGAGGTCGTCGGTGCGCTGCTTGGTGCGTTCGCGTACCGCGTCCAGGTACGGCAGCGGCAGCGCGCGCAGCGGGTCGACCACGAAGAGGAACGCGTCGACGGCGGCGAGGAACCGGGTCACCCGGCCGGTGCGTTCCAGGTCCTCGCCCGACAGGTCGAAGAAGACCACGGGCCGGGGGCGGGCCGTGCCGCCCCCGCCGACCAGCAGCCCGTCGGCGAACTCCGCGAAGTCCGTCTGCTCGGTGTGCGCCAGCATCTCGCCGGCCCGCAGCTTGAGCACCCGCTGGTCGAGATAGGAGCGGTGCGACTCGGTGTGCAGCGGGGTGGCCTTGAGGCCGTGGACGTCCAGCGCGCCGCGCTCCACCTCGCCGATCATCGAGGCGAGCAGATGGGTCTTGCCGGCGCGGGAGCTGCCGACCAGGGCCACGGTCAGCGGCTCGCCGTTGGTGAAGTAGGGGGCGGGCAGGTAGTGGTCGTGCATCTTCGCCGAGTTCCCGCACTTGTGGAACGCCTCGCGCACGGCGTCGTCGCGGCGCAGCTTGTTGGTTCCCTCCTTCTCCAGGCCGAGGGGGACGAACTTGTTCTCGTCGTTCCGGACGAACAACTGCTTCTCGTCGTAGCGGATCTTGTCGAGGCAGTACGGGCACAGCACGCGCCGGGCGCCGGGCTCTTCTTCTGGCGTGCTCACCGGCGCCCTCCCGTGCCCGTACGGCCGGTGCCGAACAGGGCGCGCAGCCCGCGGCCCGGCGCCCGGCCGCCGGGTCCTGCCGCCGCCTCCTGGTCGCCGTTCAACCCCAACTCCGTTCTCTTGCGCGCGAGTTCCTCGTCGAAGGCGCGACGTCCCGGCTCCAGGGAGTCGGCCGGCAGGGGGCGGCTCTGCAGCGGGTCCTGCCGGTTGAGCATCCGCAGCACCTCGACGGGGTGGCCGCGCTCCGCCGCCCTGGGCGCGAAGGCGGTGGCCAGCACGCCGAGCGCGGGCAGCCGCGCCAGGTCGCGCGGCGGCCCGTCCGGCTCCCCTTCGCGGCCGGTGACCAGGTGGTACATCAGTTGGGCCACACTCCACAGGTCGTCGCGCGGGTCCGCGGTGCCGTGCCCGGCGCGCTGCTCCGGAGGGGCCCAGGGCGCCTCGCCCAGCGCCTCGCGGGGGTGTCCGGCGCGGGTGGCCAGACAGGGCTCGGGCAGCCGGACGTGGCGGCCGTCCCACCGTACGGAGTGCGGGGTCAGCCCGCGGTGCACGACGTCCACGGCCTCCAGCAGCCGGACGGCCAGCACCAGTTCGCTGCGGATGCGCTCCTGCTCCTTGACCGTGGCCCGGCCCGCGAGCGCCGCCAGCGGACGGCCGCGCGCGGGTTCGTAGAAGACGAACGGCTCCCGTACGTCCAGGTGGTAGCCGCCGAGCCGGGCGAAGAGCTGGTGGTACGGGGCGTCGCCGAACGCCCGGCGCACGGCGAGGCCGACGCCCACCTCCGCCTCCAGCCGGTCGCGGGCCCGGTGGTCGCCGCGCACGGTGTGCGCGAGGCGGTACTGCATCACCCGCCAGTCCTCGCCCAGCGTCATCGGCCGGGCGCGCAGCCCGTGCCGCTGCTGTCCGGGCGGCAGGTCGCCCCAGTAGGCCGCCGACAGCCGGGCGGGTGCGCCCTCGTCGGTGAAGAAGGCCAGTTCCACGCGGTCGCGGGCCGGCCGGCCACCCCGCGCGGCGGCCGGCCCGGGCACCCCGTCCTCGGGCGTGGTGCCGTCGTCCGGCGCGCGGTCAGGCGCCCGTACCGCGTTCCGCCGGTCCGCCCACTCGTCCATGACGTCCCCTCATTCGTTCGCGTTCGCGGGCAGTTCCGGCCCGGTGGTGCCGCCGCGCAGCCGGACCGTGCGCACCGAGCCGGTACGCAGCGGCAGCAGCCGGAAGACGCCCGCGTACCGGCCGGCCGGGGTCCACACCATGTCGTCGGCGCCCAGCGGGTCCTCGGCGTGCCGGGTCACGTCCGGGGCGAAGCACACCCCGCGTCCCGCGTACCGGTCGCGGGAGAGCAGCCGGCGGTGTTCGGCCGCGCAGAGCGGCACGGTGCCGGTGCCGTCGCCGTGTTCCCGGAGGATGCGCGCGACCCGGTCGGGTGCCAGGCCGAGCAGCACGGCCGGGTCCGGCCGGGACGCCGGGTCACGGGCGAACGCCGGGGCGGCGGCGACGCCGTCCCGGGCCAGCCGCGCGGTCTCGTCGTCGATCAGGGCCCGTACCTCGCGGTCGAGGGGCAGGGCGGTGGCCGCGCCGGGGTCCCGTTCGATGGCGCCCCAGTACGGGTCCAGGAGCCCGGCGATGCCGTCGGCGAGGTCGCCGACGAGGGTGGCGACCAGTTCGGGCCCGCCGTCGCCCGCTTCGCGCTCCAGCCAGGGCACGGGGACGTCGTCGGGCGGCGGTGCGGCCGGGCCGGCGGGACGGGCCGCGGGGGCGCTGTCCGGTTCCCGGGGCGGCGGCACCGTGTCGGCGAGCGGGTCGCGCCAGGGCGTGTCGCGGCCCGCGGCCGGTCCGCCGCCGGGCTCCGGTTCCCCGTCCCAGTCGTCCCAGTCGTCCCACCCCTGGACCGTGGTGTCGTCGTACCGGGGGCCGGCGCTCTCGAAGGAGTCGTACGAGCCCGACACCCCGGTGCTCCGGTCGTACGACGGGCCGAACCAGTCGTCGTCCAGCAGGTCGTCGGCGGGCGGGCCCGCGTTCCGCGCCGGGCCGCCGTCGCGCTCCGCCGTCACGGGTACCGGATCGCGGCCCTCCGCGGCGGCCGCCGCCCGGCGGATCATCCCGGCCACCGCCCGCGCGCCGTCGGCGCAGTACAGGCGGGCGTCCGCGAGCAGCCAGTCGTGGGTGACGGCGTCGGCCAGCAGCCCGTCGAGGGAGTCCAGGACGTCCCGCCCCTCGGAGCCGCCGCCCGCCGCCCACCACGCGTCCAGGGCTTCGGTCCAGCGGCGCACCGCCAGCAGCGGCAGCACGATCAGCGCCACCAGCAGGGTGCTCAGCCCGAGCCACGCGGGCACCGCGAGCACCTGGCCGAGGGTGATACCGGCGGCCGCGCCGAGCATTCCGGCGCCCGCCTGCGCCAGGGCGCCCGACTGTCCGCCGCCGTCGAGGTGCCCGTCCCCGGTGCGCCCGGGACGGCGGGCCAGGGCGAGCGTGGTCAGTCCGGCGGCGGCCAGCGCCGCCAGCGGTCCCAGCACCCAGCCGGGGCCCGGCCACAGACCGGCCGCGGCGGCGACCGCGCAGCCGCCCGCCAGTTCCGCGACGGCCGCGCCGCGCACCTCGAACGGCCGGGGCCCGGCCATCCGCCGGGGCAGACCGGCCGGGCACAGCTCGTCGAGCCGCCCGAGGCGGGCCGCGCTGCCGGTGGGCGTGGCCAGGTCGGCCACCGCGCCGAGCCGGGCGGCCGTCGAGCGCAGCGGCAGCCGCTGCGCCAGCAGGCCCTGGGTGTAGTCGCGCAGGCCGGGGCCGATGCGTTCGCGGTCGGCCTCCGGCACGCGGGGCAGGTGGACGCCACGCTCGTACAGCCGCCGGCGCTGTTCCGGGGGGAGGCCGACGCCGTCCCCGTCGCGCAGGGTCTCGGCGACGGTCTCGCGGTACGCGGTCAGTTCCGCCGCGGCCACGCCGAGGCTCTCGGCGAGGTCCACGTCCCCGGCAGCGCCGCGCAGCAGACCACCCGCGCCGCGCTGCCGCCCGTACGCGTACTCGGCCTCCAGCAGCGCCGACTCGCAGGCCACGTAACGCTCGTCGGCCTCGCCGCCCGGCCGCCGCCACTCCTTGCTGTGCACGGGCTTGGGCGTCCCGGCGCCGACCAGCGGCGCCAGGACGGCGGGCACCCCGCCCGCCTCCGGGTCGGTGACCGCGATCCGGCCGCCGGGGTCGTCCTGGCCGACCAGGCCGGCCAGCGCCTGCCGCCAGACCCGGTCGCGGGCCGTGTGCGAGAGGTCGTGCTCCAGGACGCGCAGGGCGGGTACGGCCACGCCGTCGGGCAGTCCCGCCACCGCGTTCAGCACGGCGTCGAACACCTCGGGGACGGCGAGGAGTTCGAGCAGCGGGCGCAGCGCGCCGTCGTCCTCGTCCGGGGTGGGGTCGGCCACCGTGCCGCAGTGCGGGTCGAGGATCCACAGCACGCCGACGGCGGGCGGGCGCAGCGGTGAGGGGCGGTCCAGGGCCCAGGGCGTCGGCGCGGGCGGCACCGCGACGCCGTCCCCCGGTTCCGCGGGCGGGGCGCCGACCGCGACGCAGAGCGCGTGGCCGGTGCCGTAGGTGAGGACCTGTTCGTAGACGCGCTGGTGGCGGGCGAGTCCGGGGGCGGTGTCCACGAGCAGGAAGCGTTCGGCCTCCTGGGCGGGGGCGCCGCCGCCCAGCGCGGTGCGGACGGCCCGGTGCAGGCCGTCCGCGCCGTCCAGGCCGGTGTGGCCGGTCCGCAGGTCGAGGGTGACGACCGGTGCGGCGGTGCGGGCGCTCACAGCAGGTCCTCCTCCCTCGGCTCCTCGTCCCACGGGTCGGCCCACAGGTCGTCCTCGGCCTCCTCCGGGCGGGCCGCGCCGGCGGGCTTCGCCTGCGGCCCGTGCGGGTCTCTCGCCTGCGCCCCGTGCCGGTCCCCCGGCCGCGACCCGTGCAGATCCTTCGCGCGGGGCTCGTGCGGGTCCTGCGTACGGCGGGGCGGCAGGTCCTGCGGATCCTGCGTCCGGCGGGGCGGTGGCTCGTGCGGATCCGGTTCGTACGGCTGGGTCTGCCGGGTACGCGGATCACCGGCCGGGTCGTGGCCGTTGGCCTGGCGCAGGCGCGACGCGGCGCTGCCGGTCTCCCGCAACTGGGCCTGTGCCTGGGCCAGGGCGCGCAGCGAGGGCCGGTTGGCCCGCAGGCTCCTGGGGAAGCGCAGGTCCAGGGCGCCGTCCAGGGTCGTGGTCCAGAAGTGGAGCAGCGGCTCGATCCAGTCCTGCTCGTCCTCGTTCAGGTCCTGGGCGCGCTGCCGCAGCCGGGCCGCCTCCGCCGGGGCCACCCGGCGCAGGAAGGTCCAGAACAGCCGGTCCGGCTCCCTGGGGGTGGTGCTCAGCCCTTCCGGCAGGGCCTCCATCAGCACCGAGCAGAAGTCCTTGACCGCCGACCCGGCGTCCAGCAGCGCCCAGCGCTCGTACGCCCGCAGCAGGTCGGACCAACTGGAGACGTCCCGGTCGTACGGCTGGAGGGCGAGGGTCATGGTGGCCGAGTCGCCGCCGCGCAGCCGGAAGCAGACGCTCTCCGGGGAGAGCGGGTCGCCGTTGACCTCGACGCGCCCGTTCCACATGGCGCTCAGCATGCGCTGCAGTACCCGTTGCCGGTCGCTCTCCGTGCTGGCCAGCCAGGAGTCGCGGTAGCCGGTGCGCTGGCGCCACTGGAGGTGGTCCTCACGGCCCTCCCGGTCCCTGGCCCGGCCCCACAGGCGCAGTACCTGCCGTACCTCGGAGATGTCGGTCAGGCTCATCTCGCTGCGGAACAGCACGACGGTGATCGACTCGGTGACCACGGCACGGAATTCGGGCGGCAGCCGGTTCTCGTCGCGCGGCAGCAGCAGCGACTGTTCCAGGAAGCGGTCCACGCTGCCCTTGGCCTTGGTCTGCGGGCGGACGATGAGCGTCTTGAGCTTGCCGGTGCCGTCCGGGGTGAAGCCGGCCGGCAGCAGCCCGGCGAGCTGGGAGCGGAACTGCTCCAGCCACTTCTCGTCGACCGCGTCGGCGGCCTCCTCGTCCCCGGAGGCCGCCGCGAGGAGGTCGCCGAGGGACGGCAGCAGGGGTCGCTCGTGGTGCACGCCGGCCTCGCCGAACAGCTTCTTGATCCGGCCCTCCAGGACCTGCTTGACCTCCTTGACGACGGCGCGCGGCGAGCGCTGGACGGCTTCCAGGGCGCGTTCCCAGTGCCGCGGTTCGACGATGCGGACGAGCAGCGCGGCCTCGTCCTGGCTGTCCGGGATGCCCTCGCGCTGGAGGAGGCGGGTCAGTACGTCGTCGTAGAACGCGTCGAGGGAGTTCTGCGGCGGGAGGAGGTACGAGACGCCCGTACGGTCCTCGCGGTACAGCTCCCGGCGCCGCTCGCGGAACAGCCCGTTCTCCCCCTCCTCGTGGTCGCGGAAGGCCCGGACCAGCGCGGAGAGTTCCTTCAGGGTCCGGTCGGCGACCGGCCGCCAGCGGGGCTCCTGCGCCTTCCACCGCTCGTGCCACGTCCGGTTGGTCGCCCAGCGGTACCAGGCGTCCTGCTCCTGGACGGCGTTCTCCACCTCGGGGTCGCCCCAGCGCGCGGGCACCACGCCGGCCATCCGGCGGCCGATCCGCGGCACCTGCGGCGCGTCGGCCCCCACCCCTTCGGGGCGGTCGGGGCGGTTGCGCCGGTTGTCCAGCATCCCCGAGAAGCCCTCCCGGGCCACCCGGTCGCGGTCGCCGGGGTTGCCGAGGAACACCCGCTCCAGCCGGAACGGGTCGTGCTCCTTGAGCAGATGGAGCAGGCCGCGGCGCGGGTTGAAGCGCTCCGCGCTCTCCACCGTGCGGCGGGCGAGGTCCTTGTCGAGCGCGCGCAACTGGTGCTTCATGTTGGCGCGCCGGTCGCTCAGCTCCTGGGTGATCGCCCGTGCGCCCCTGGGCACCTGGTCGGGCTCCTGCACCGGCCGCGGCTCCCGGACCCACACGTCCTCGATGCCGGACTCCTTGAACGCCTCGACGACGAGGCCGCGGTGGTCCTCGCCGCCCTGGCGGGCGCGGTCCAGCAGACCGCGTACGGCACAGGCCAGCATCCGGGCGGCGACGATCTCGGCGAGTTCGTCGACGGGGACGGTCATGGAGGCCGCGAGGCTGGTGGACATGCCCTGCAGGCCGATGCCGGTGGCGGCGGCCGCCGACCGGCTGGCCCCTCGGTTGACGAAGCTGGCGGCGAAGGACTGGTAGGCGTCGTCGGCGCGCCCGCGGCCGTTCTCCTCGCCCAGGTCGGTGCCGATCAGCGAGGTCACCATGGCGGTGATGGAGCGGCGCAGGTCGTCGGAGCGCATCCCGGCGGTACGGCTGAAGAGGAACGCCGTCTGGACGGTGGAGGTGCGCAGGCTGACCGGCACCATGTCGGGGTACTTCACGCTCAGCGAGCCGCGCTGCTCCACGTCGCCGAGGTCGGCGGTGGCGTCCGCCGCGTTCTGGTCGTCGACCAGGTGCGAGAGGTCCACCAGGGCGCGCGCGGCGTTCAGTTCGGCCTCCCGGCCGCCGCCGGCCTCCGGCGGGAACGCCGACGGCATCACGACCAGCGGGTAGATCTTCGCGCCGGGCAGGTTCACCGAGTGGAAGGCGTGCCCGAGCAGGTGCAGGAAGTCGTAGAAGATGCCGGCGCCGGTGCCGCCCGCGACGGAGAACGCCACGAACACGTCGTAGCCGCGGATCTGGCCGCCGCCCAGCTCCTGGAGGTCGCCCGCCGACTTGCTGAGCGCGTCGATGGCCGCGCGCAGCGGGCCGAGCACCTGGTCGGGGCCGTTGCGCAGGGTGGCGAAGAGCGCGGCCCGGCCGACGGTGGGCAGTTGTCCGGCGCCGGTGTGCAGCGGGGAGACCCGGGGTTCGTCGACCCGGGGCGGCAGCCAGCCCACGGTCTCTTCGTGCTGTGCGATGCGCAGCATCCGGGTCATCTCGGGTGAGTTGTCGTAGGTGGGCAGCAGGTTGTGCACGGCCCGGGAGGTACGGGCGAACGCCGCCGCCTCCGGGCCGCGGGCGCTCAGGTGCGGCAGCCGGTCCAGTTCGGCCTCGCTGAAGTCGGCGTACACGAACTGCAGGCAGTCCGGCAGTTGGAAGGGGACCCGTTGCTTGCCGCGGCCGACCAGGTCGGTACCGTCCGGGCCGCACAGTTCGCGGCGCAGGTTCCGCTCCAGTTCGGCGCCGATGCGGGCGCCGGTGCCGCCCAGCCCCACGAACAGCATGGGCTGGTAGATCTTCATGTCGTCGCTCCCCTCGTCCGCCCGTCGCGGGCGGCCTGTGCTGCGAGATGTGGTGCCGCCGGTGGTCCGGGCGGGTGGCCGCCCGGACCTCGGCGCGGTGGCGCGGGCGCCTCAGAACGCGGAGTCGTATCCGGACGGTCCGCCCGCCCCGCCCGAACCGCCCGAACCGCCCGGACCGGCCGAGCCGCTCGTCCCGGCCGGTCTGCCGGTGCCGTTGGCCGGGGCACCGCGCCCTCCCCGGCCGTTCACTCCGCCGGGCGCCGCGCTGCCGCGGCCGATGCGTCCGCCGAACAGGCCGGCCGTACCTCGGGAGCCGGCCACCGTGCCCGGTCGTCGTCCCTGGCCGGTACGCCCGCGGCCCGTGGGCTCCCGGTCCGTCCGGCTTCCGCCGCGTACGGCCAGTTCCAGGTCGTGTGCCAGCCGGGCGGGCGCGCCCCGCGACACGGTCTGCTCCTTGCCGTCGGGGCCGCGCAGCCGCAGCCCGTCGCCCTTGCGCCGAAGCCGGTACACCTGCGCCGCGCGCTTGTTGCGGAGCTGCAGTCCGGGGCGGTCCGAGGCAGGCTCCTCCACCGCGAACCAGAACTTCTTCGGGCGCTGACCGGGCACCTGCAATTCGTCCAGCGAGCGCCCGGCACGGCGCAGTTCGAGGACCAGGCCCTGCAACGAGCTGCGGACACCGCCGTACCAGATGCGGATCGCGACGACGGCGGCGAGGGCCAGCAGCAGCCCGGCGCCTCCGATGACCGCCCACCACCACCGGTCCCACCAGGTGGGCGCCGGGGTGACGGTGACGGTCAGGAAGGCGGAGCCGACCTCGCGTCCGCCGTCGGTCCGGTCGGTGACGGTGATCCGGCCGCCGGCGTCCCCCGGAGGCGCGCCCGCGCCGAAGGACACGGTGAACGGCACCGGCTCCTGCGCGCCGGGCGCGACGGTGACGGTGGCCGGGCTGATCCGCAGCGCCGCCGCCGTCGACTGGTCGGCCAGGCCGAGGCGCAGGGTGTGCGGACGGCTGTCGTTGTTCCGCGCCACCAGCTTGCCGGTGACCGAGCCGCCCGGGTGCACGCCGTGGTTCTCCAGCGTCACACCGGCTGCCACGAGCGCGGCACCCGAGGAGACCCGGGTGTCGTAGGGCCGCCGGTCCCCGACCACGCCGGGCGCCGCGATCGCGCCGGCCAGCCGCAGGGCGCCGGTGGCCGTCTTGGGCACCGTCACCGACGCCCCGTACAGCACGTCGCCCGCCCGGTCGTCGGGGCCCTCGCCGTCGTCGCGCAGCGGGACGTCCACCGGCTCGAAGCCGTCACCGGACAACTGGGCGGCGGCCCGCACCCCGGCCAGTTGCTCGGGATCAGTGATCACCACACCGCGCCGGGTCTGGAGGCGCATCCGTACGACGACGTTCTCGCCGGGCCTGGGCGCGGACGGCTCCAGGGTGACCGACGAGCGCAGCACGCCCTGCCAGATGGCCCGTACGGTGGCGGGCTGGTCCCGGTGCCCCGGCGGCGCCGAGAGCTGTACGCGCCAGGTGCCCGGAAGCGGGTCCTTGACCCGCAGCGCCTCGACCGGCCCGTCCTGGCCGCTGACTTCGAAGCGGGAACCGTCGAAGTCCCCTTGCAGGGGCACCTTGCGGCCCTTGGGGTCGTAGTAGGTGGCCGTCACCCTCGGGTCGCGCTTGGTGACGGTGATCGAGCCGTCGGTCGCGATGGGCGGGATGTCCACCGTCAGCTCGCCGGGCGGCTTGCTGCTGGTGCCCTCCTCGACGCGGGCGCAGCGGGCGGCGGCGAACGCGCTCTGCAGCGCCTTGTCCACGTCGGCGGCGCCGTCGACGACCTCCGGCCGCGGGCGGGAGCCGGGCACGTCGGCACAGCCGTTGCGGTAACCGCCGTCGGCCATCTGCTGGAGGGCCTCCTTGTCGATGCCCTTGCCGAAGCCCAGCGGCCAGATCTGCACCTGTTCGCGGCGGGCCCGGTCGAGGACCTCGCGCAGCCGCTTCTCGCCCTCCTGCTTCCGGGCGGCGGGGTCGGCTCCGTAGGCGGGGCTGTCCTCGACGTTCAGCTTGCCGTCGGTGAGCAGGAAGACCACCTTGGGCGTGCCCTCCTTGCTGGTCTCCTTCAGCCGGGTCAGGGCCTGGGTGAGGGCGGCCGGGAAGTCCGTCCCGGGGCCGAGGCCGGCGCCCTCGCGGTCGGTGAGCCGCCGGGCGCAGTCGCTGATGCGCTGCCGTCCGGCGGCGTCGACGACGGTGGGCGGGCAGACTTCCCGTACGGGCTGCTGCCCCTCCTTCTCCGCGCTGCCGAACCCGATGACGCTCGCCCGGGACCGGTCGGAGATCTCGCCCTGGCCGATCAGCGCGGCGGCCTCCGCCTCACGGGCCAGCGCCTCCTTGCCGATGCTGGCCGAGGCGTCCACGACGACCGAGAAGTCGACGGGCAGGGGGCCGACGGACGGTGCGGCGGGTGCGGCCCACGCGGGCGGCGGCCCGAGCGGCGCGGTCGCGCAGAGCGCGGTGAGGGCGGCGACGGTGGCGCGGCGCGCGCCGCGCCGCGTCCGCGCGGCCGCCGGTACGGTCCGGTACGGCACGTTCACCACAGCCCTCCGGTCAGGGCGCAGCAGCCGCCGGCCGCCAGGCAGCCGACTCCCCAGCGCAGCCAGCGGTACTTGGCGCCGAGGATGCGGCCGAGCGCGCACGCCTGCTCGACGGCCCACTGCCCGGTGTCCCGGCCCGCGAGGGCCACCCGGGGCAGCAGGACCTCGGCGGTGGCCCCGCCGGTCAACTGCGGGAAGAAGGTCAGGTGACCGTCCGCCGCGGTACGGGTGCGGGGCAGCACCGCCACCACGAACATGGCTATGCCCAGCGTCCACAGCGCGGCCCCCGCGATCAGCAGGGCGGCGCGGACGGCGGGCATCGCCGGGAGCTGCCCGTCGCGGCCGAAGAGCAGGACCAGCGCCGCGGTGGCGCCGGTCATCATGACGGACGCCTTGGTGTCGGCCCGGTTGATCTCCTCCCGTACGACCTTCAGCAGGCGTTCGGCGACGAAGTCGCTGCCGGTGCCGGGGGCGGGGCGGGGGCCGGGGTGGTGCGGGTGCAGGGGCAGGCCCTGGCGCAGCGGCAGGGGCCGGGGTCAGGACCGGAGCCGGGGCCGGTGCCCCGGGCGGGCGCGGGTGCGGGTGGAGCGCTGGTGGACATCACTTTCCCCAATCCAGACCTTCGCCACGGCCGCGGCGCGGCGCGGGGCGGTCCCGGTCGTCGTCATACCGGTCGTCCCGTCGCCCGTCGCGCCGGTCGTCCCGGCGGCCGTCGTACCGGTCGTCGAACCGCTCTCCGTACCGGTCGTCGTCGTACCGGTCGTCGGGGAGGCCCCCGCGGCGGCCGGTGCGGTAGTCGTCGCGCTCGGCGGCCGACTGGACGCGGTCGGGCTCGTAGACGCGGCCGCGGTCGTCCTGCTCGTACGGCTCGTCCTTCTCGTACGGCTCGTCCGCGTACGGCTCACCGTGGCGGTCGGCGTACCGGCCGTCGGCCGTACCGTCGTCCGGCCCGTCGCCGCCGTAGTCGTCGTCGCGGCGCCCGTCGCCGCCGTACCCGTCACCGCCCGGACGGCCGCGCCGCCCCGGCTCGTGCACGTCGTACGCCGCCTCCCGGCCAAGGCCGGCATCACGGTCCCGTTCCCGCTCGAAGTCCCCCTCGAAGTCCCGCCCGGAGTCCCGCCCGAAGCCTGGCCCGGGCCCCGCTGCGGCGCCCGGCCCACCCTCCGGATCGTCCTCCGGGCCGGGCTCGTGCGCCCAGTCCATCCGCTGCCGTCCGCGCACCCGTTCCTGTTCGTCGCGGGGCCCGCCGCTCTCCAGCGCGCGCCGCCGCGGCTGCTCCAGGAAGGTGTCGGCCGCGCGCCCCACCAGGCCGCGGGTGCTCGACCGCATGAGGTCGATGGCGGCCAGGGTCTGGTCGTTGAGGTCGTGGCGCTCGATCAGGCCGCCGTCGACGAGGCGGAACACGGTGTCGATCGACAGCACCCGTTCCTCCCGGCGCTCCCGGCGGAACGCCTGCTGGATGTCCCATTCGTGGGCGGAGTCGCGCGCCATGAAGTACGCGAGCTGCCGGTCGTCGCCGCCACTGAGCATCTCCTGCAGCTCGGCGGCCCTCATCCGGATCAATTCCTGTTCCTGCCGTTCCTTCCTCAGTGCCTCCACGTGCTGCCGGCGCGCGAGGTCGCCCTCGTGGTCGATCTCGGTGCGCTGCCGCTCCGCGCTGATCCCGCGTTCACTCAGGTCGATCCGTACGAACACCTCGGTCTCCAGGCCGAGTTCGTGACCGAGGCGCAGGTCCGCCAGTTCGTTCTCCACCGCCCGGTCGGCCCGTTCCGCCTCGCTGATGCGGTAGCGCCTCGTCACGCCGCGCAGCCCCCGGAGCAGCACCGGCGAGAAGTACTGGGCGAGGTCCCAGACGTTGGCGCGGACCGCCGCGTACGCGTCCACGACGTGCCAGCGCACCTGCACCTCCGCACGGAAGGACTCCGCGTCGCCGGCCGCGGGCAGTTCGGTGCGGAATTCGGTCAGGTGCCGGCCCATCCGCACCTCCATCACCTTGAACGAGCCCCTGAAGAGCGGCTTGTTGTGGTCCTCGCGGCGGTCCGGCCACACCACGCTGTGGCCGCCGTTCTCGTACATGAGCACCGCGGCCACCTGCACACTGGGCCGCCGGAACCGGCCGGACGACTCGTACTCCTGCACCAGCGGCCCCGGCACCGCCCCTCCTGGCCCCTGGCCGTGTCCCCCGGGCGCGCCGGGCCCCGGCCCCTGTCCGTGGCCCTGCCGCGCGCCGTCCCGGCCGTCTTGCGTCATCGTCGCCCCTCTCCTTCCAGCTCCGCCTGCGTCCGCACCGCCGCCCGCATCCGCGCGGCCGCCCGGGGGGCGAGCGGTTCGTCACTGTCCCGCTCCAGCCGGGCGATCAGTTGCAGCAACCGGTCCCGGTCGCGCCGCCCCTCCACCAGCCGCGGCAGGAACCCGCACAGCACGTCGAGCTGCCGCGGGTCCTTGGCCGCGCGCCGCATCCAGCCGCCCATCTGCTCCTGCGCCGCGACGCCCGCCCGCGCCGTGTTCAACGCGCTGTGCACCAGGTCGGCCAGCCAGGGCGCCCGGTCGGGGTGGGCCGCGACCAGGGCCGCCGCCAGCGTCCAGGAGCCGTACGACTCCTGGACGCGGCTGTCGCCCTGGAGTCCCCACAGGTGGGAGGTCCGGGTGGACAGCGCGCGCAGCACCACCATCAGCGCGAGGTTCTGCCGGATCTGCCGCGGGTCGCCGAGCCAGCGGGCCAGCCGCCGGAGCACCACCTCCGGCTCGGGCCCCGCCAGCAGCCGCACCACGCTGTACGAAGCGGCGTCGGCCGGCTTGCCGGCGTCCTCCCGGCAGCCGATGCGGGCCAGTTCGTCCAGGGACTCGGCGACCGAGCCGGCCGCCATGCCGTAGCCGTGGGTGAATGCCGCTGTCTCGCAGGCGGACCGGTCGTCGCCGCGCGCCCATTCGCGCAGCAGGCCGCGTACGGCGGGCCGCACCTGCGGGTCGCGGGACGTCTCGGCCAGCGCGGTGGCCGCGGCCATCTGCTGCACCGGGCTGTCGGCGCGGGCGAGCGGCAGCAGCACTTCGGAGAAGCCGTACAGATAGTCCCGGGCGCACAGGATGCCCGCGGCGACGGCCGCGCGCACCCACACCTGGGGGCGCTGGTCGTCGCAGAGGGACCGCAGCCAGCGGGTCAGCGGGCCGCGTACGTTGTGGTAACCGTCCCACGCCTCGTAGAGGACGGCGGTGGCCAGCCTGCGTCCCTGGAAGCGCATCGCCCGTACGGGAATGGCGGCGTCGCCCAGATCCTCGAAGACCTGCTCCGGTACGGCGCGCGCGGCGGCCAGCCGGGCCTCGGTCTTCGCGGTGAACAGCGGGCGGCCCGGCGCGTACTGGGGGTCGAGGGTGACCGCCAGCTCCCAGGCGAGGAGTTCGGCCGCCTCGGTCACCAGGCTTTCGGCGGAGCCGTTGAAGGCCGCGAGCGACAGCCGCAGGGCCGCGGCGCGCAGGGCGGGCAGCGCCTCGGGCAGCATGCCGGGGCGATCGGCCCCGGCGAGCCACTCCCGCGCCTGGCGCGGGGCGAACGTGGCGCACTGGGCGAGGAGTTGGGCGTCGTCGGCCTCGCCCCTGGCGTGCGCCGCGAGGTGGCCGGCGAAGCGCGCCGCCTCACCTGGCCGCAGGGCGTCCAGGCCCAGCGCCTGTTTCACGTCGGGGCGCTCGGCGTTGCGCAGGGCCAGCCGGCACAGCTCCGGACCGACGTCGGAGAGGCTGTCCTCCACGTGCTGTTTCAGTACCTCGTGGGCGGGCGGCGGCGTGCACTGCGCGCCGTAGCGGCCGCGCACCAGACGGTCGGCGAAGTCACCGGCGCCCACGACCAGGACGCCGTACGCGCCACGCTGGGCAAGGAGCGCACTGAGCCGGTCCAGGTGCAGGTCGGAAAGGTGCGGCCCGGCGCCGTTCCCCGGCCCGTCGCCGCCGTCCCGGCCGCTGCCCCCGGAGGCGGCCGGGACCACGCCGGCGTCCTCGGCGGGCAGTTCGAGCAGGTATCCGCGGCCGGTCTCGAACTTCTCCTGGCCGACGCTGTCGAGCGCGGTGGCGGGGTCCAGGCGGGACACCCCGGTGGCGACTTCCCGGAGGAGGGCGAGCCCCGTGGACGTACGGCCGGTGCCGTGCTCGCCGCAGAGCGCCAGCAGGTGCGTACGCCGCAGCCGGACCTCCATCGCGTCGTACCCGGGCGGCGGGCAGTAGACCCGCTCCAGGCGCTCCATCTCCTCGTCCGGCACCGGCCCGTCGACGAACACGTCGTCGGTGCCGATCCGGACCTGCGTCTGGTAGAAGGTGTTGCCGTCGAAGATCTGGCTGTCGCCCTCGATGTGCAGACTGGTGCGGGCCTCGCGGGCGGTACGGGCACCGCCCGCCTCGCCCGCGCCGCCCAGCGGGCTGCCCTTGGGGGCGTCCAGGCGCGGCTTCTCCTCGGGCGGCCCGTCGCCGTCGGGCGTCCGGCCGTCCCTGGCCGCCCGCGCGTCGTCGTCCCGGCCACCCGGCCTGCCGTCGGGCTGCGGCGGGGGCTGCTCGCCGGCCGGCGGCGCCCCCTCGTCCACATCGGTCACCTGTCGCCGCCTTCCGGTACGGACCCGGTGCGCGGGGCGTCGTCGGCGGACGGTTCGGAGGCGGGCGTACGGGCCGGGGCCGGGGCGGCGGCCTTGTTGATGCCGACGAAGCCCCCGTTGGTGTTGATGGTGTTGCCCCGGAAGTTCTGCTGATCGCCACCGACGTGCTGGATCTGGTACGTGGTCCCGTACGGGGCGGGCGCCGGAGCCGCACCGGCCGCCGCCCCCTCCCCCGCCGGGCCGGAAGCGGGCGGCGGGACCGTACCCCCATGCCCCGCCCCGCCGCCCTGTTCCGGAGGCGGGTCCTGGGCCGCGCGCACCCCCGTCGCGCGCGGCCGGTCCCGCGCCGGTACCGCCGGTGACGGCGGCGCCTCGTGCGTCGTCTGCGCCGGAAGGGGCGGGAACGGCAGCCGGGGGACGTGGAACCACGCCTCGACGTCCGTCTCCTTCTCCGACACCCGCGCCCGGCGGTAGTGCTCGGGCTCGATGCAGGCGCCGCCTTCCGCCACGACGTCGTGGTACAGCGCGTCGGACACGACGAACAACAGCGGTGCCCGGTCGGCCAGTTGCATGACGTCGCGGGCGGTCGCGCTGTCGCACAGCCGGCACGCGAGGTCCACGGCACGTCCGGCCAGCCCCTTGGCGTCCTGGGCGACCGAGCCCGCGTGCATGGCGACGCGCATCCGCAGCGGCTCCAGACGCCCCTCGTTGACCAGGCGCAGCTTCTGGTAGACGCCTTCGAGCCAGGGCCCCACCAGGTGCGCGGACGGGACGTCGGGGGCGAGCGCGACCAGCACACCGTCACCGCGGTCCTCCATGTGGCAGGCCCCCTCGGCGATCCCGGCGGCGGTGAACCCGGCCTCGAAGACCTCGTACATCGCCTCGCGCATCCGCAGCTTCGCCCGCCGGCCCAGCAGTCCGGATCCGCAGACGTCTCCGTTGACGACGAGTCGGTGCAAGGCTTCCGTGCTCACTGGACCTCCTGGTTCGTGCCGACATGAAGCAGCATGGCCGGGGCGGGAAGACGGGGCTGTAGCCGTTTACACAGCCGGCGGGGATTGCTCGGGGCGTATGGGGACGGGGCCGGCCGGTGTACGGCCGCCGACCGCGCGCCCCTCGGCGAGCAGCCGCAGCAGCGCGAGGTCGAGCACGGCCAGCCGCCGGGGGCCGGTCCGCACGACGCCCTGCTCACGCAGCAGGCGCAGCGCCTTGGCCACCGCTTCGCGGGTGGAGCCGACGGCCGCGGCCAGGTCGTGCTGCGGCAGCGGCAGGTCGACGTCCACGCCGCCCGAGCCGGGGGTGCCGGTGCGCTCGGCCAGTTCGGTCAGTCGCGCGGCGAGCCGTTGCAGCACCTTTTCCGAGGCCAGGGACCGCCGTTCGCCGTCCGAGCTGCGCAGCCGGGAACTGAACTGCCGCATGATCAGTACGGTCGCCACGGGCCGCGCCGCCAGATAGCCGCGGAACCGGTCGCCGGGGACGACCACCCCGTCCACCGGGCCGAGCGCGGTGACGGTGGCGCTGCGCGGCCGGTGGTCGACGGCGGCCTGGTCACCGACGACCTCGCCGCTGCCGCGCAGTGCGAGGATGAGCCGTACGCCGCGCTCCGTCTCCAGGGAGACGCTGGCCCAGCCGTGGACGATCGCCACCACGAAGGTGGTGGTGTCGTTCTCCCTGAGGACGACCTCGCCCGGCGCATAGCTCCGGCCCCGGCCGAGCGCGAGCAGCGCCCGCCGGTCCTGCGCCGGCAACGCCGCCAAGAAGGGCCTGCCGTCCTCGAAGAGACTCATCCGCCTCCTCCCCCCGCTGGTCTCGCTCACCCCGGCCCCGGCACCCGTCGGCACGGCGGACGTTCCGCCTCTTGTGCATCTGGTCGCCCCAGGGCCCCGGCCCGGTTCCTCAGCCTGGCGGAGAAATGGGCTTGTCTCTGATTTCTTTCGTTACAGGCGGGGTTCTTGCGCAAATTGATCGAGCTGCGCTCGGTTGAGTTACAGAAGGTTAGGGTCGCGACCGAGCCCCGTCAACGCTTTCCCAGACCCCAACTGCCGCCACACACACGGGTTTTGACCTCGCCGAACACGTGTGCCCCACTCGGCCCGGATACGATCATGGCGCGCTACTCCCCTCGAAACAGGGGCAGTTACTTGACGCACCGCACCTCCGGCCGTCACTCTCCGGCTGCGCACGGGACCCCGAGGAGAGCGCGCCACGCGCAGTGCGCGCCTTCGGGGCCGATCAACGCGCCTCACGCGCAACGGTGTTGTTGCGGCGCCGGCGCCGAGCTCACCGGATACCTCGACCCCCACCTGATCGAGAAGTACGGCAGCGCCGCACGCGACTGCGACCTGTCAGCAGTACGCGACGGCACGCTCGCCTTGCGGTGACGAGCGGACGATCTGGAGCTCGCCGAGGTGGCCGCGCGACTTGCGGCCCGCCCCCACCCCTCACGCCCCGGTGACAACCCGGACGAAGACCGCCGGTTCGGCGCCGTCGTTGCGGTAGGCGTACTCCTGGTCGGTGGCGATGACGGCGCTCTGGCCGGGGGCCAGCACCTGGGGGCCCGCCTCCAGGGCCAGGGTCAGGCGGCCGGAGAGGACATGGTGGACCTCCTGCGCGCCCGGCCGGTCGGGCTCGGCTTCGTAGTGGCCGCCGGGTGCGAGCGTCCAGCGCCACAGTTCGGCTCGCGGGGCCTGGGTGGCCCCCAGGAGGAGCGCCTGACTGCCGTCGGGGGCCTGCCACACCACGACCCCGTCGACCTGTTCGTCGGCCGCGGCGCGCTCGGGCAGGGCGAGGGCTGCGAAGTCGGTGTCCAGGGCGCGTGCGACGCGGTCGACGGTGGCGAGGCTCGGGTTGGCCTGCCCCAGTTCGATGTCGGTGAGCATCCTGCGGCTGACCCGGCCGGCCTCGGCGAGTTGCTGCACGCTCCAGCCGCGCTGCTTGCGCAGTGCGCGGATGCGGCTGCCGACGCGGGTGACGAATTCCTGCGTCGCACTGCTGCCGGCGGCGGCCTCACGCTCCGTCTCACTGCCCATGGTGAGCACTATAGTGCACAAAAAACTTGCCGGTTCGCCGAGTGGGCAATATATTGCTCACCATGCACGTCATAACCACTCCCCACGCCTCCGAGCAGGCCGTGCTGGCCGCTCTGCGCGCGGCCTTCACGGACCTCGCTTCCGGCGATTCGGCCCTCCCCGGACAGTTCGCCGTCGACCTGCCCGGTGGCGGTGATGTCCTCCACTTCCCGGCCGTACTGCCGACCGCCGACGTCTACGCGGTCAAGGTCTCCCCGTACCTGCCGCAGACCACCGGGCCCGCCGCGGTCACCGCTTGGACGCTGCTGGTCAGCCTGTCCACCGGGCAGCCCGTCGCGCTGCTCGACGCCGCGCACCTGACCGTGGAACGCACCGCGGCCACCACCGCACTCGCCGCCGACGCCCTGCTGCCGCCCGACGCCCGCACCGCGGCCGTCGTCGGGTACGGCCGCATCGGCCGCGCCCACGCCCGCTACCTGCGCCAGGTGCGTCCCGGCATGGACGTACGCGCCTTCTCGCCGTCGGGCATCGGCGAAGCCGACGACGGCGTCCGGGCCGTCTCCACCCTGGACGAGGCGACGGCGGATGCCGCCCTCGTGATGCTGTGCACCTCGGCGGCCACCGACGTACTGGACCCCCGCCACCTGCCCCCGGGGGCGGTCGTCACCTCGATCTCGACCAACGCCCCCGGGGCCCGCGAGATCCCGCCCGCGGCGGTGCCGGAGCTCGACGTGTACGTGGACGCGCGGACCAGCCTCACGGTGGCCGCCGAGCTGGTCCAGGCCGCCGCGGCCGGCTGGGACCCCGCCACGGTCCGCGGTGATCTGGCCGGCCTGGTCGCCGGTACCGCCCCACGCCCCGGCGGACAGCGCCCGGTGTACTTCCGCTCCGTGGGACTGGGCATCGAGGACGCGGCCGTCGCCCTGGCCGCCTACGCGTACGAGACGGCGACCACCGAGGGACGGGCCTGATGAAGATCCGCGAGTTCGCGGTCGAACGCTGGATGAACGACCACGAGGAGACCTGCCGCCACAACCTGGCGGAGACCTGCGTCCGTTCGCTCACCACGGGCGAACTGCTGGCCCTGTCCGGCCGGCGCGAGGAGATCCTCGCCGAGCTGGACGCCACCCCGCTCACCTACGGGCCGATCCCGGGCAGCCCGCGTCTGCGCGGCCTGGTGGCGGGCCTGTACGCCGCCCAGGGCCCGGACAACGTGCTGGTCACCCACGGCGCGATCGGCGCGAACGCCCTTGTGCACGCCACCCTCGTGGAGCCCGGCGACCACGTCGTGGCCGTCGTCCCCACCTACCAGCAGCACTCCGCCCTCCCCGACAGCTACGGCGCCCGCGTCGACCGTCTGACGCTGCGCGAGGAGCACGGCTGGCTGCCCGACCTCGACGCGCTCGACCGGCTGGTCACGGCGGACACCAAGCTCATCGCCCTCAACAACCCCAACAACCCCACCGGCGCCCTGATCGACGAAGCCGGCCTCACCCGCATCGCCGAGATCGCCCGCCGGGCCGGGGCGTGGGTGCTGTGCGACGAGGTCTACCGGGGCGTCGACCAGCACGGCGACGGATTCACCGCCTCCATCGCCGACCTGTACGAGCGCGGCATCTCCACCGGCAGCATGTCCAAGCCCTACTCCCTGGCCGGACTGCGCCTGGGCTGGATCGTCGGCCCCGCCCGGCTCCTGGCCGACGCCGCCACCCACCGCGACTACACCACGATCAGCGTCGGACGCGTCGACGACCTGCTGGCCTGCGTCGCCCTGGAGAGCAAGGACGCGATCCTGGCCCGCGCCCGTCGGATCACCCGTACCAACCTCGCCGTCCTCGACGCGTGGGTCACCGGCCGCGACGACATCGGCTACGTCAAACCGGCTTCGGGCACCACCGCGCTCCTGCGCTACCGAGCCCCGCTCGGTTCGTACGAGTTCTGCACCCGTCTGCTCGACGAGACCGGCGTCCTGTTCACCCCCGGCGCCGCCTTCGATGTCGAACACACCGTACGCATCGGCTTCGCCGACGACACCCGGACCCTGCGCACCGGACTGCGGCTGACCGGCCGGTTCCTCGATCGCCTCGGTCAGGCGGCAGCCGTGTGACCGGCCGCATGGCCCATCACACGGCCCATCACACGGCCCCCTTCGACTCAGGCCCCGGTACCGCCTACAACCGCGGATCCACCGGCTCCGACTCCAGCGCCAGCACCGCGAAGACCGCCTCGTGCACCCGCCACAGCGGTTCGCCGTCGGCCAGGCGGTCCAGTGCCTCCAGGCCGAGGGCGTACTCGCGCAGCGCGAGGGAGCGCTTGTGGCCCAGGTGGCGTACGCGCAGCCGTTCCAGGTTCTCCGGGCGGGTGTACTCCGGACCGTAGATGATCCGCAGGTACTCCCGGCCGCGGCACTTGACGCCCGGCTGCACCAGCCGCCCGTCGCCCTTGCGCACCAGCGCGCCCAGCGGCTTGACGACCATGCCCTCGCCGCCATCGGCGGTCAGGTCGAGCCACCACCGCACGCCCGCCGCGACCGACGCCTCGTCCTCGGTGTCGACGATCAGCCGGCCGGTGCGCCGCAGGAGGCCGGTGCCGTCGTGCTCGACGAGCCGGTCCAGCCACGCCAACTGCTCGTCGTGCGGTACGGCGGCCAGGCTGCGGCCCGGCGCGGCCAGGATCTGGAACGGTGCGAGCCGTACGCCGTCCAGGCCGTCGACCGGCCAGCAGTAGCGCCGGTACGCCTCGGTGAACGCGGCCGCGTCGACCGCCCGTTCGCGCTGGCGCGCCAGCAGTTCCGGCACCTCGATGCCCCGCGCCGCGGCCGCCTCCAGCGCGTCCAGCGCCCCGGGGAACGCGGCGCCGGACGCCGCGCCGACCGCCGCGTACTGGCCGCGCAGCAGCCCGGCCGCCTTCAGCGACCAGGGCAGCAACTCGGCGTCCAGCAGCAGCCAGTGCCCGGAGCCGGCCGCGGCGGGCTCCGCCAGTTCCTCCCAGAGGCCCGCGCTCTCTACAGCTTCCCGTACGGACTTCAGCACCTGCTCGGTGACGGCCGGGTCGTCGAAGAACGGCCGTCCGGTCCGCGTGCAGACCGCGCCGCTCACCCCCGCCGCCGCGCCGAACCGTTCCCGCGCCGCCGCCTCGTCCCGGCACACCAGGACCACGGCCCGCGAGCCCATGTGCTTCTCCTCGCACACGACCTCGCGTACGCCGTCCGCCCGGTACGACGCGAACGCCTCGGCCGGGTGCTCCAGGTAGCCGTCCTCCTTGGACGTCGCGCAGGGCGCCATCGTCGGCGGCAGGTACGGCAGCAGCCGCGGGTCGACCGCGAAGCGGCTCATCACTTCCAGCGCCGCCGCCGCGTTCTCCTCCTTCACCGCGACCCGGCCCATGTGGCGCGTCTCCACGACGCGCCGCCCGGCGACGTCCCCCAGATCCAGCGGACGCCCGTCCGCGCCGCCCGGCGCCTCACTGGCCAGCGGCTTGACCGACTCGTACCAGACCTGCTCGGCCGGTACGTCGACCAGTTCCCGCTCCGGCCAGCGCAGCGCCGTCATCCGGCCGCCGAAGACACAGCCCGTGTCCAGGCAGATGGTGTTGTTCAGCCAGCTCGCGCGCGGCGCCGGGGTGTGCCCGTAGACCACGGCGGCGCGGCCCCGGTACTCCTCGGCCCACGGGTAGCGCACCGGCAGCCCGAACTCGTCCGTCTCGCCGGTCGTGTCGCCGTACAGCGCGAAGGACCGCACCCGGCCGGACGTCCGGCCGTGGTACTTCTCCGGCAGTCCGGCGTGGCAGACCACCAGCGCCCCGCCGTCGAGCACGTAATGGCTGACCAGGCCCTCGATGAACGCGGCGACCTCGCCGCGGAACGCCTCGTCCTCCCCCTCCAGTTGCGCGACGGTCTCGGCGAGCCCGTGGCTGTGCCGCACCTTGCGGCCCTTGAGGTAGCGGCCGAGCTTGTTCTCGTGGTTGCCCGGTACGCACAGGGCGTGCCCGGCCGCGACCATACCCATCACCAGGCGCAGCACGCCGGGGCTGTCCGGGCCGCGGTCCACCAGGTCGCCGACGAAGACCGCGGTACGGCCCTGCGGGTGCCGGGCGTCCACGGCACGGCCGAGCGCGTCGCGCTCGACCTCGTACCCCAGCCGTGCGAGCAGCGTCTCCAGCTCGGACCGGCAGCCGTGGATGTCACCGACGATGTCGAACGGGCCGGTCAGGTGCCGCAGGTCGTTGAAGCGCCGCTCGGTGACGATCTCCGCCGCCTCGACCTGCTCCACCCCCTTGAGCACATGCACCTTACGGAAGCCCTCGCGCTCCAAGTGCCGCAGCGAGCGCCGGAGTTCGCGCTGGTGGCGCTGGATGACGCGGCGCGGCATCCCGGCCCGGTCGGCGCGCGCCGCGTTGCGTTCGGCGCACACCTCCTCGGGCAGGTCCAGGACGACGGCCACCGGCAGCACGTCGTGCTCGCGGGCCAGCTTCACCAACTGGGCGCGCGCCTCCGGCTGCACGTTCGTGGCGTCGACGACGGTCCGCCGGCCGGCCGCGAGGCGCTTGGCCGCGATGTAGTGCAGGACGTCGAAGGCGTCGCCGCTCGCGCTCTGGTCGTTCTCGTCGTCGCTGACCAGCCCGCGGCAGAAGTCCGAGGAGAGCACCTCGGTGGGCTTGAAGTGGCGCGCGGCGAAGGTGGACTTGCCGGAGCCGGTGGCGCCGACGAGCACCACCAGGCAGAGGTCGGGGACGCCCAGGGGGCGGCGGGCGGGGGTGGGGGTGGCACCGGTCATGCCTGGGCCTCCTTCGCGGGGGGATCGGTGGGGGTCGGGGTTGCTGTGAGCGGCGTGGCTGAGGCCGACTCCGCCTGGCGGAAGTACGCGAGCTGCGTCGGCGGCCCGACCTCGAGGTCGTCCGGGCCCACCGGCCGGAACTCCACCTCGTACCCGTGCCGCCCGGCGACCTCCCCGGCCCACGCCCGGAACTCCGCACGCGTCCACTCGAAGCGGTGGTCACCGTGCCGTACGTGCCCCGCGGGCAACGTCTCCCAGCGCACGTTGTACTCCACGTTCGGCGTGGTCACCACGACCGTACGCGGCCGGGCCGCGCCGAACACCGCGTACTCCAGCGCGGACAGCCGCGGCGGGTCCACGTGCTCGACGACCTCGCTCAGCACGGCGGCGTCGTACCCCTTGAGGCGGGCATCGGTGTACGCCAGCGACCCCTGCACCAGCCGCAGCCGCTCGGACTGCCGCTCGGGCATCCGGTCCAGCCGCAGCCGTCGCCGCGCCTCCTGGAGCGCGCGCATCGACACGTCCATGCCGACGATGTCGGTGAACTGCCCGTCCTTGAGCAGCTCGCCCAGCAACTGCCCCGGCCCGCACCCGAGGTCCAGGACCCGCGCCGCCTTCGCCTCCCGCAGCACGCCGAGGATCGCCGCCCGCCGCTGCACGGCGAGCGGCACCGGCCGCTCCTCGGTGTCGGCCGACTCCTCCACCGCGTTGTCGATCTCCTCGGCGGCGGTGTCGTCCGCCTCCGCGAGCCGGGCCAGTTCCAGCCGCTCCAGCGCGTCGCGCGTCAGCGACCGGCGGCGGACGAGGTAGCGGTCGGCGATCAACTGCTGCTCGGGGTGGTCCTCCAGCCAGCCCTCGCCGGCCCGCAGCAGCTTGTCGACCTCGTCGGGCGAGACCCAGTAGTGCTTGGCGTCGTCCAGCACCGGCAGCAGCACGTACAGGTGCCGCAGCGCGTCGGCGACCGTACGCTCGCCCTCCAGATCGAGGCGTACGTACCGCGAATCGCCCCACTCCGGGAACGTCGCGTCCAGCGGCACCGGCTCGGCCCGTACCGTCCACCCCAGCGGCTCGAACAGCCGCCGCACCAGCCCGGCCCCGCCGCGCGCGGGCACGGCGGGCAGCGCCACGTGCAGCGGCAGCGGCAGCGCGGGCAGCTCGGGGCGCGCCTTGCACTGCCCCTTCATCGCGCTCGCGAAGACCGTGCTCAGGGCCACGGCCAGCAGCGAGGACGCCGCGTACGGGCGGTCGTTGACGTACTGCGCGAGCGCCGAGTCGGGGGCGCCGCCCCGGCCCTTGCCCCGGGCCCGTCGCACCAGCGCGACCGGGTCCACCTCCAGCAGCAGCGCGGCCGTGCACCGGCTGTCGTCCGCCTCGGGGTAGAACACATGGGCCGTGCCGTGCGCCGTCGAGAACGCCTGCGCCTTCCCGGGGTGCTTGTGCAGCAGGAATCCGAGATCGGTCGCGGGGCGCCCGGCGCTTCCGGTGGTCGTCATCGTCAGGAACACGCGTACGAGTATCGCCCGGTACCGACCCGTTTGACGAACCAGTTTTCGCAGGTGGGAACGGGAGTGGGCCGAGGGACGGCCGCTGCCCCGCCCCTCGTCGCACCGGCCCCTCCCGTACGCTGCCGTGCCTGTTCCCGGCTCCCGGCACCCGCAGGGCAAGATGGTCGGCATGGAACTCCGGATCTTCACCGAGCCCCAGCAGGGGGCCACCTACGACACCCTTCTCCGCGTCGCCCGAGCCGCCGAGGACCTGAACTACGGCGCGTTCTTCCGTTCCGACCATTACCTCCACATGGGCAGCACCGACGGGCTGCCCGGCCCGACGGACGCCTGGATCACCCTGGCCGGCCTGGCCCGGGAGACCAAAAGCATCCGGCTCGGCACCCTGATGACCGCGGGCACCTTCCGCCTCCCCGGCGTGCTGGCCATCCAGGTCGCCCAGGTCGACCAGATGTCGGGCGGCCGGATCGACTTCGGCCTGGGCTCCGGCTGGTACGAGGACGAGCACAAGGCGTACGGCATCCCCTTCCCGAAGGAGAAGTTCGGCCGGCTGGAGGAGCAGCTCGCGATCATCACCGGACTGTGGAAGACGCCCACCGGCGAACGCTTCACCTTCGACGGGAAGTTCTACCAGCTCACGGACTCGCCCGCGCTGCCCAAGCCGGCCCAGCCGAAGGTGCCGGTCCTCATCGGCGGGCACGGCGCCAAGCGCACCCCCGCGCTCGCCGCCGAGTACGCGGACGAGTTCAACATCCCCTTCGCCTCGGTGGACGACACCGAGCAGCAGTTCAAGCGGGTACGGGCGGCAGCCGAGCAGCGCGGCCGGGACGCCGACGAACTCGTCTACTCCAATGCCCTGGTCGCCTGTGTCGGCCGGAACGACGCGGAGGTCAAGCGCCGCGCCGACGCCATCGGCCGCGAGGTCGACGAGCTGAAGGCCAACGGGCTGGCGGGCTCCCCCGCCGAGGTCGTCGAGCGGCTCGGCCGCTTCGCGGGCGTCGGCTCGCAGCGCGTCTATCTGCAGATGCTCGACCTGACCGACCTCGACCAGATGGAACTGATCGCGTCCGAGGTCATGCCGCAGGTGGCCTGAACGGGGGCCTGAGCTGGGGGCGTGGGGGCGGGGTACGAGGGCGGGGTACGGAGCGACGGGTACGGGGCGGGACGGGGTTCCGTACCCCCGCGGCCTCGCCCGCCCGGCCTCACACCGCCGGCGCCACCCCGCCCGGCCCCCACGGCCCCGGGCACCACTCCACGAGCAGCAGCGTGGCGTCGTCCCGCAACTCGTTGGCCTGGTCGTCGACGATGAAGTGGATCAGGCGGCGCAGCGTCTCGAAGGCCAGCTCGCCGCCCGCCGTGGCCCGGATGATCGTGTCCGTGAACCGTTCCAGCCCGAACAGGGCGCCATTGGCGTCACGCGCCTCGGTCACGCCGTCCGTGTAGAGCAGCACCCGGTCGCCCGGCTCCAGGTCCGCGACGTGGACGGTACGCGGCTCCGGGCTCAGCGCCGCGGGCAGGCCCAGCGGCAGTTGGCCGGCCCGCTCCAGCGCACGGTCGAGGACCGCGTGCCGCCGGATGAGGAGCGGTGGCGGATGGCCGCAGTTGATCCAGCGGAGCCGGCCGTCGGCGAGGTCGAGCTGAAGGAAGACACCGGTGGCGAAGCGGTCCGGCAGCCACTGGAACAGCGCCTGGTCGACGGTGTCCACCGTCTCGCGCAGGTCGGCACCGGCCCGGCGGCCGCTGCGGCAGCCGGCCAGGGCGACGGAGGTCGCCAGGCCGGCGGCCAGGTCGTGGCCCATCGAGTCGATGATGACGGCGTGCAGCGTGTCCTGCGTCATGGAGTGGTCGAACGCGTCGCCGCCCAGCTCGTAGGCGGGTTCCAGCACCGCCGTGGACACCGCCTGCTCGTTGCCGATCGTGCGCGGCGGCAGGAAGGCACGCACCATTTCCGCGGGGAGCTGCATCGGCTGCGTACGCGCCTGGCGTACGAACGTGTCGCTGTAGGCCCGTTTCGAGGTGATGATGGGAGCCAGCAGGGCCGCCAGCGCACGGCAGCGGCGCATCCGCTCGCCGTCCAGCAGATCGGTGCGTACCTCCAGGACGCCGAGCCGCTCCACCCCGTCGACCAGCGGCAGCCAGACCCGGATGCCGCCCTCCGGATCGTCGGCGTCCTCCACCCGCATGGCCAGTGTGCGGTAGGTCCAGCCGGCGAGGGTGGAGTCGACGGGGAGCGCACGCTGTCCCACGCCCAGCGGGCACAGTTGCCGCTGCTGGATGTCGACCAGGTAGAGGCCGACGTGCCGCAGGCCCAGGGCCGTGGCGTGCCGGTTCACCAGGTCGGGCATGTCCGTGGGGGCCGCGCGCTGGGCCTGCTCCAGCAACGCTTCGAGCATCCCGTAGCCCTCGGCGCCCGGATAGGCATCCGCAAAGGCTTCGCCGGCCATCGTGATCACCTCCTACCGCAGTCTCGCACCGCGCCCGCACCCCCGCCGTCCGGGCGACCCGGCGGCGCCGGACGTTCCTCCACTCGGGTCGCGGCCACCTGCGGCCGCCCCGCGATCAGTCCGTACGCCTCAGCTCGTACGCCACTCGTGCCCCGGCAGAAAACGCACGTCGTACTGCCCGGGAACCGTCCCGAACTTGCCGCCCTCCGGGACGACCGGCTCCCGCGGCAGGCCGAGCTGCTCGGTGGGGACGCCGAGGTTCTCGAAGAACCGCTCGAACGTACCGCCGGGGCCTGCGGCGACGCCCACGACCTGGCTGTGGTGACGTTCCATGCGGTAGGCGTGCGGACAGTTCACGGGGACGAAGCCGAAGTCGCCGGGGGTCAGCAGCTTCTCCTGCTGTCGGCCCTCGGTGTCCTCGACGAACAGCCGGACGGCGCCCTGGGTGACGTAGAAGACCTCGTACGTGTCGGTGTGCAGGTGGGCCGGGATGAGGTCGCCCTTGGGGCCCTCGACGGTGAAGAAGTTGAAGGCGTTCCCGGTCTGCTCGCCGCCCGCGTAGACGGTGATCAGATCGCCGAACAGGTGGGCACGGTCCCCTTCGCCCTTCTCGACGAAGTACGGCCGCCCCGGTTCCGGCGGGATGCGTGAGGTCCGGCGGTAACGCGTGGCGAACTCGATGGTCATGGTCCCTCCTGGCACGGACACCTGACGTCAGGCGGCCTGACATATGCGTGTCAGGTACCCTGACAGCCCGGGTGTCCAGGAAGCAACCCCACCCGCCCCGCCGCCCTCTTCCCCCTCCCCCAAGGCGCAGCCATGCCGACCTCCCCGCCCCCGTCACCGCCGTCCTCCCCCCGCCGCAACCTCCCCCAACTGCTCGGCGACGCCCGGCGCTGGTTCGAGGAAGCCCTCCTGACCGCCATGAACGCGGCCGACGGCCCTCCGGTGACCTCGACACAGGTCCAGCTCTTCGCCGTACTGGACGCGGAAGGCACCACGGTCGCCGCACTCGCCCGGCGCATGGGCGTGACCCGGCAGACCGCACACCAAGCCGTACACGGCCTGGTGTCGGCCGGACTGCTGGAGCAGGTACCCGACCCCGCCTCCGCCCGGCAACGGCTGATCCGCCGCACCCCGGCGGGCGAGCGCGCACACCACCAGGCCGAACGGCTCCTCCAGGACCTGGAACGCCAACTCGCCGCACGCATCGGCCACGACGCGGTCAACGCCCTCCGTGCTGCCTTGGAAGCTCCTTGGGGGCCGGTTCCGGCCCCAGCTACACCCTCAACCCCAACCACCTGACAGACAGCGGGGCAAACCGGGGCCAGCATCGACGGGCCCAGCATCGCCCGCATTTTCCGCCGCCCCTCACCATTCCGCGACCGCTCCCACACCCGAGTCCGCGCCCGCGCCGGAAAACTCCCTCAGCCCGGATTCCCAGCCCACACGGAACGAAAATCCGATGGTGCGATAACACGCCCTTATTCTCCGGCGCGCCCACCACTGAAGTCGACACCCCCTGGGTTCCCCGCCCCACCGCCCGCATTCCCCCGCCTCACCCTTTCGGCTCAACAACGCGCGTCCCCGCACCCCTCCCGCGCTCCGGAACGTTGATCAGTAAGTCGGAGATAGGACTTACTGAAAGAGGTATGACGTGCCCTGTCCCACCTCCCGTGCGACCGCGATCTCCACCACGGCGCTGACCCTGGCCAGCGCCCTCACCGTCACCGCGGCGTCCGCACTCGACCACAACGACCAGCCCGCACCCCCCAAGCGCCTCAACGCCCGGTCCTACGACGCGTCGTTCGACGTACTGGCCCGCCAGACCAGCGGACTGAAGGCGAAGCTCAGCGAAGCCGACGGCACACCGGTGGCGGGCCTGCCGGTCAAGTTCACCGTGGCCGGCGAGAAAGCCCTCCTCTGCGAGGCCGTCACGGACACCGACGGTTACGCCGAGTGCAAGAAATCCCGCCTCCCCGCGTTCCTCGCGTCCGCCGTCAAACTGCTGACCGGCGGTTACGACACCACTTTCGACGGCAACTCCCGGTACGCCCCCGTCTCCACCCACAATTCCGTCGCCGTGGACATGCGCTGAACACCCCGGCCGAGCATTACCGCCAAGACACTCGTCCCTTATACCTTCGTCGCTCCTGGTCGGTAGCGAACGGGGCATCGACCGCAGGACCGGTCTGAAGTCAAAGGGGAAGTGGCGCCCACTGTCGTAAAGCTGCCGGCCGGGAAGGCGTTGACCGTCCGGGCGGCAGCGGAGGTCGCTTCTGATACTCATGGCAAAGTCCCGGCACAAGAAGCCGGAGAATGTCCGCCGCTACGTCAAACCGTCCCCAGAGGCGATCGCCGAGCTCACAAGCCTGCTCGCTCCCGGCGACAACAGCCGAAGAGCCTCCGTCCGTTGACGGTGCCGGCCCCATTTTCCTCATGGGCCAAGCCCTTGACACCGCAGCGCCTTTTTGGCTTTTTGGGTGGTGGGTCATAGTCAGCGCCATGGACTATCTGGACTATGACGTAGTGGTGGCCGGAGGCGGCCCCGTCGGACTGATGCTGGCCTGCGAGCTCCGCCTCGGGGGCGCGCGAGTGGCCGTCCTGGAGCGCCTCACCGAAGTGAACCCGACGATCAAGGGCGGGGCGATCACCACGCCCAGCGCCGAGGCGCTCTACCGCCGGGGCATGCTCCCCGCGCTGGCCGAGGTGCAGCGGCAGGCGATGGACCGCTTCCAGGCATTCATACGCGAACGGGCCGGCGGGGACGCAGGCGTTACCGAGGGCCAAGGGCTCGGGATCGTCGGGCACTTCGCCGGAATCATGCTGCGCGCCGACCTGGTCGACCGTACGGAACCGGGCCTCGGCGACGCCGGACCCGCCGCCGAGATCGCTTTTGTGGCGCAGCAGGACATCGAGCGGCTGCTCTGCGGGCGGGCGGACGAGCTCGGCGTCGACGTGCGCCGGGGAGTGGAGCTGACCGGCTTCGCCGCGGACGACGGGGGCGTCACCGTGCGGACCAGCCACGGGGCCGTACGGGCCGGCTGGCTCGTGGGCTGCGACGGCGGTCGCAGCACGGTCCGCAAGCTCGCGGGCTTCGCATTTCCCGGTACCGACCCGGAGATCACCTGTCACCAGGCGGTCGTGGAGATGACCGGCGCCGAGGACCTGAAGGTCGGCTGGGCCGCCACGGACACCGGGGTGTACGCCCACGGGCCGATGCCGGGCCGCATCGTCACCGTGGAGTTCGACGGCCCGCCGGCCGACCGGGACGCGCCGGTCACAGCCGAGGACCTCCAGGCGCGGCTGCGCCGTGTGTCCGGCGTGGACGTCACGATCACCGAGGTGCGGACCGCGACCCGCTTCACCGACCACGCCCGTCAGGTCACCGAGTACCGCAAGGGCCGGGTGCTGCTGGCGGGCGACGCGGCGCACGTGCACTCCGCGTTCGGGAGCCAGGGGCTGAGCCTGGGGATCGGGGACGCGATGAACCTCGGCTGGAAGCTCGCCGCGGTGATCGCAGGCCGGGCGCCGGAAGGGCTGCTGGACACGTACACCTCCGAGCGGCATCCGGTCGGCGCGTGGGTCCTGGACTGGACCCGGTCCCAGGTCGCGGCCATGCGCCCGGATCCGCAGTCCCGGGCCTTGCGCAAGATCGTCAGCGACCTGGCGGAGACGGTCGCGGGCACCACGTACCTCACCTCGCGGCTCAACGGCGGCGGGGTACGGTACGAGCTGCCCGGCGACCACCCGCTGACCGGCCGTAGCACCCCGGACCTCGAACTCACCAACGGCAGCCGCCTCGCGGACCACCTCCACGGCGGCCGGGCGCTCCTGCTCGACCTCACCGACGACCGGGAGCTGCGGGCCCTCGCTGCGGGGTATTCCGACCGCGTCGACATCCTGACGGCCGGCTGCCCGTCCCGCCCGGAACTGGCGGCGGTCCTCGTCCGTCCGGACGGCTTCACGGCCTGGGCAGCCGACGCGGAGGCACACGCACTGACGCCGACGGCCGGGCTGGCGGAGGCACTGGAGGAATGGTTCGGAGTGCCAGAGGGCGCGGTGACACCGGGCTGATCCGTCACTCTGCCGACGGACTCGAACCACGAGCCGACCCCACCCACGGCCGCCGTACCAGCCCGGTGCGGCGGCCGCCCGGCAGTTCGGGAAACTGAAACAAGTACCGGCCAAGCATGTTGACGCGGTGGCGCACGAACGGGGCGAGACGGGCCATCTCCTTGTCGCGGGCATCGAAGAGGAGCTGTTGCCCAGCCGCGCCGAGGAAGATCATCCGGGCGAGCGCGTGGCGACCCTCACGGCAGCATCCGTCTGTAGCTGCTCCAGCACACACCCCCGCGCCCCTGAGCAGCTCCCCCGGCGCCCGGAACAGCTCGCACCGGCCCCCGCAGTAGCTCGCGCCGGTGCGTGCGCCCTCAGAGGGTGCCCGGGGAGCGTACGGCGAGGTGCTTCAGTATGCCGGTGACCCGGTCGCGGGACTCGTCGGCCACGTCCATCGCCTCCACGCAGGTCCAGTACATCCCCTCCTCGTCCGCCGCGCAGACCACGCCCACCAATGCTTCGCACACCTCGCCGAGCAGCCAGTTCAGCCCTCGCAGGGCCGCCAGGGTGTCCCGTACTTCGGAGAGCTGGGCCGCCCGCGGCCCGCCGATCCTCGGCGCGGGGATCAGCAGTACCGCGCTCGTCCTTCCTCCCGCATCACCCAATCCCCGCGCCCGGGACCGCACTTCGTGCGGCCCGGATATCGCGAGATGGCTGCCCACCGCCTCGGCCAATGCCTGTGCCTGCCACGCCTCGACGACGATCTCCTGGACCGTCTGCGCCTGCGCCAGACCGCGCCGACTGGCCGCGATGATGCGCACCGCGTCCATCCGCGACCCCCTCCCTCAGACCACTGTCAGCTTCGCCGCACCTACCTGCCACTACCCAGCGTGAACTTGAAAGGCCCAAAAGGCCAGAGGAATTCGCAAATCTGTGGACAACCAAGACGATGTGGAAAGATCCTTCACTCCATAGAGTGACGATTGGCTCGTTCGGCCCCCTTCACGGGAAATCGTGTCTCATTACGTTCGATCTTCGCGGCCAGCGCCTGCAGCACATCGATGCCCAGGGCGTCGCAGAACTGCAGGAGGTACGCCAGTACGTCGGCGACCTCGTCCTCGACCCGCCCGGCAGCCGTCGCGTCACTCATGACCCGTGCCGACTCCTCCGGCGTCAACCACTGAAAGATCTCGACGAGTTCGGCGGCCTCGACGCTGAGCGCCGCGGCCAGGTTCTTGGGGGTGTGGTACTGCTTCCAGTCGCGGGCCGCGGCGAACTCGGCGAGCCGCTTCTGCAAGGCATGGAGATCTTCACTCATGCTCCTAGGTGTAGCACCTGCACCTCGGGCAGCCCTTCGGCGGCCGACGCGTCCCGTACCGTCCCGAGCAGCCGGACGTGCCCGCGCCCGACCATCCGTACGGCGAGTTCCAGCAGCGCCCGTGCCTGCCGGTCGTCGAGGCTCCGGTCCAGCCCGTCCGCCATCAGCCCCAGCACCTGACGCGCGGCGAGCACCTCGCCCGCCGGGTCCATGGCCAGCACCTCCGGGCCCGTGAGGAGCACCAGCGCGAGCGCGACGTACCGGAGCTCGCCGTCCCCGAGCTGCTCCAGCGGCGTCGCCGGCAGCCCGCCGCGCTCGACCAGTGCCCGTATGCCGACCGTGCCGCCGTGTTCCACCGGTTCGGCCCGCAGGCCGGCGACCGGCCCGACGCAGCCGGCGCGCACCGCCTCGACCAGCACCGCGTGCCGCCGCGCGCATTCCCGGCTGGTCCGTCCCAGTACGGCGGGGAGGTTGTCGCAGGCCGTACGCAGCCGCCCGTCCCCCGCGCTCCACCCCCAGCTTCCGCCGAACATGCCGCCGTCGTCCGCCGCCCCCTCGCCGCCGGACCCGGCCGCGAAGGCTTCCGGAGAGCCTTCCGGCGGATCGGCCTCCGTACGCGCATCAGCGCGGGGACCGGCGTGGGAAGCGGCACGGGAGGCGCTGCCGGAACCAGTGGCGCCACGCGTCCCGGCAGTGCCACGAGTTCCGGTGCCGCCCCGAGCCCCCGTGGTCCCACGGTTTCCGGTGGCACCACCGGCCTCGGCAGCACCGCTCGGGTCGGTGAAACCACCCGGCCCGCCCACCCCACCCGTTCCACCCGGTCCGCTCGGCCCACCTGCCCCTCCCGCTCCCGACCCGGCGGCATCAACCGACCCGGAGGCGGCGGTACGAGGGCCATAGCCGCCACCCACGTTCTCGCGGCTTGTGCGGCCGCCCCCACGGGCACCGGCCGCGCGAGCTCCAGGCACAGCACCGGCCGCGGTTCCGGCCCCGTACCCGCTGCTCCCGGAACTGCATCTGGTCGCCCCCCTGGGCCCCGGACCGCTCGCCGCCTCCGCACCCGTCACCGCGCCCGCACCGCACCCGCCCCCCAGGCCCGACCCGCGCATCACCTCCGGCCGCGGATCGCACGCGAACACCGACCGCAGCGCCACGACCACCTGTTCCGCCGCCGCCAGCACGAGCCGCTGCCCAGCCGTCTTGCCCGCGACCCGTAATGGCAGCAGCGCCGTACCCAGACGGTCGTCGGGCAGCGGCGCGCGCGTCACGGGCGTAGCTCCGGCCGTGTACCAGGCGGCCTGCACCGCGCGCCGGGCAGGGTCCGTCAGGGCCGTCGACAGCAGGGTCTCGCCACCACCCGTCAGTCGTTCGCCGACGATGCGCAGTTCCGGCTCAGCCTGTACGGCGACGTCGAGTCGCACCGGGCCGACCGGTCCGTCGACCGTGCAGCCGATGCGGAACCCGCGTCTGCCCTGCCCGTCCGGTCGCGCCCAGGCCGGGACGCATCCGGCCGCGCCTCCCGGCGCCGCCGCCACGGCCCGCCCGAGCCGGGCGCCGCTGCCGAGCCGCGCGAGGATCTCGTACGCCTGCAGCACGCTGGACTTCCCGCTGCCGCTCGCGCCGGTCAGGAGGGTCAACGGGCCCAGCGGGAAGGTCGCGCCGCGATGCGACTTGAAGGCGGACAGGCGTAATTCGGTGACCGCCGGGCGCACACTTTCTGTGTCCATACGAGGACGCTAGGCAACCGGCGAAAGCAAAACCGTTACGGCTGCAACGCCTTCCTACGATCGGGGTACGAGACCCGTCGGCGGCTCGGCGACCTCGGTGCCGACGGGCGCGAGCAGGAAGACGTTGGTGTCGACCCGGTGCATCCCGCTGGCGAGCCCGAAGACCACGCCGCTGGAGAAGTCCAGGATGCGTTTGGCCACGTCGGCGTCGGCGCTGCTGAGGTCGAGCAGGACGGGGATCTGCGCCATCAGGTACTCGGCGACCTCGCGCGCGTCGGCGAAGGTCTGCACCCGGATGACGACGAACCGCCGCATCTCCTCGCCCGGTTCCTCGTCGGGCAGGGCACGGTGATCGGGCCACGAAGGCCATTCACTGCCGCTGCGAAGGGGAACGACCTCGGCGAGCCCTTCCCACTGTTCGTCGGTGGCGTCGGGCCCGTTCACCGAATCACCTCTCCCGGAGGGGCTGGACAACTTCGCTATCTGCATCGCGCAATTGTAGGGATAAACACTTATACGTCTTCGGGTACGACACACGGATGGCGTCACCCGGCTCCCCCATCCTGCACCATGCCCACTGATCACCGCCGACACCCCGGACCTATATCCTGCGACGAGATCCCTCCCTTGTTCCTGTTCACTCCCTCTGTCACGTAGGTCGGTTCCGTCATGAGCGTCGATCCTCCCGGTCGCGGGCTGCGCGGCCTGCGCGGGCTCCGCAAGCCGGCGAAGAAGCGGCCGGCCGCCGCGGCGACACCCGCCGGCACCACGGACGGGCCGCCGGCGCCGGACGCCGGGGCCCCGTCCGCCGGCAGTGTCATCAATGCCACTCTTTACCGCGACGGACATCGCCTCAGTACCCACGAAACCCTCGCCGACACCTTCCGGCACCTGCGCACCACCGCCGGTTCCATGGCCTGGATCGGCCTGCACCGGCCGTCGTCCTCCGAATTGGTCACCCTGGCTTCGGAATTCGACCTTCACCCGCTGGCCGTAGAGGACGCGCTGGAGGCCCATCAGCGGCCGAAACTGGAGCGTTACGGCGACACTCTGTTCGTCGTCCTGCGGGCCGCCCGTTACCTGGACGACCCCGAGGAGGTCGAGTTCGGCGAACTGCACGTCTTCGTCGGCCCCGATTTCGTGATCACCGTCCGGCACGGCGGCGCCCCCGACCTGCCCGCCGTACGCCGCCGCATGGAAGCCGCCCCGGAACTGCTCGACCGCGGCCCCGAGGCGGTCCTGTACGCGATTCTCGACGCCGTCGTGGACGATTACGCTCCGGTGGTCGCCGGTGTCCAGAACGACATCGACGAGATCGAGACCGAGGTCTTCGGCGGCGACCCGCGCGTTTCCCGCCGTATCTACGAACTGTCCCGCGAGGTCGTGGAATTCCAGCGCGCGACCCGCCCCCTGAACAGCATGCTGGAAAGCCTGACCGCGGGCTTCGAGAAATACGGCATCGACGAGGAACTCCGCCGCTACCTGCGCGACGTCGCCGACCACGCCACCCACACCACCGAACGCGTGGACGGCTTCCGCCAGGCCCTCCAGGACATCCTCACCGTCAACGCCACCCTCGTGAACCAGCAACAGAACGCCGAGATGCGCGCCCTCGCGGAAGCCGGCTTCGAACAGAACGAGGAGATCAAGAAGATCTCCTCGTGGGCGGCCATCCTCTTCGCCCCCACCCTCGTCGGCACGATCTACGGCATGAACTTCGACCGCATGCCGGAGTTGCACTGGGCGTTCGGCTATCCGTTCGCGATCGTGCTGATGGCGGTGGTGTGTACGAGCTTGTACGTCATCTTCAAACGGCGGGACTGGCTCTGAGCAATCAGCGCCAGGGCGCTGCAAGCCGATCGTCGCGGAAGCGCGCGGCGCACCCCATTCAGCCCGCTGGGGAAAATCTGGGGAGAATCACCTCTGCCGCCCTCTGGCCGGTACAGCTATAGACCGCTGCCCGCCCGGTCGGTCGTCGGCCGACGGCCACGGCTCGATCTTCCGCCACTGCGCACCGGGCAT
Source organism: Streptomyces chrestomyceticus JCM 4735 (assembly GCF_003865135.1). Lineage (NCBI taxonomy): Bacteria > Bacillati > Actinomycetota > Actinomycetes > Kitasatosporales > Streptomycetaceae > Streptomyces > Streptomyces chrestomyceticus. The sequence goes on from NZ_BHZC01000001.1 coordinate 2,296,381, forward strand.
TTCACGTCGCACCACGCCACGCCTACGGCCGAACTCCAGCAGCCGGTAGCGGGAGGGCCGCACCCGGGCGCGAGGGCGTCAGGAGGTGGGGCGGGCGCGCAGGTGAGCGCGTTCGCCCTGCTTGCCGAAGATGACCAGCAGCTCCACCGGCTGGTCGTTGTCGGAGCCCAGCCAGTGCGGGTCGTGGGTGTCGAATTCCGCGACTTCCCCCGGCGCCATGACCAGGACGCGGTCGCCGAGGCGCAGGCGGAACCTGCCGTTGAGGACGTGCCGAGAAAGGCACTCCCATGCCACTCCTGCTGATCCGCTCCGACCTGAGCCGACTCGCCGCCGCCGACGACGAACTCGACGGCGCCATCGACGCCGTCGAGAAATCGGCCGTACAGTGCGCTTCCGGCGACCGGGCGCAGACCCTCTTCGCGGGCCTGAACCTGGCCGGTGGTGACGAATTGGCCGCGCAGTGTGTCTCGCTGGCGAGCGGCCCGGCAACGCTGCGGCGCTTCCCCAACGGGGTGAAGGGCGAACGCCCCAACGCATGGCTCGGCATGCAGTTGGACGGCACCACCGGCGCCGTCGACAGCATGATCGCACTGGACGACTTCAACGTACGGCGTACGTCGGCCCCCGCCGCCGTCGGTGTGCGCCACCTCGTTCCCGCCGACGCCACCACACTGACGGTACTGGGCAGCGGGGCACAGGCCCGGAGCCACGTACGTACGATCCGGCGCGTGATGCCGGACCTGAAACACCTGAAGCTGTGGAGCCCGTCGCACGAGAGCCGGACGGCGTTCGGCGCGGACCTGCGCGCCCAACTCGGCGACGCCGTACGGGTGTCGGTCGCGGACACCGTCGACGAGGCGGTGTCCGGAGCCGATGTCATCACCGCGGCAGGCCGCCACTCCCTCGGCGAGGCAGCCATACCTGATCCCGGCTGCGTACGTCCGGGTGCGCTGGTGGTCAGCATGACCGGTGCCGGCGGCAACCTGCTCGCACACGGCGCCCGCCTGGCCGTACCCACGGCGCAGCGCCCTGAACTGGTGGCCTTCGGCTTCGCCAGCGGATTCATCGGCAAGACCCCGCCGCCGGCCCCCTCCGGCGCACTGGAACTGACAGACATGATCACGGGCAAGGCCCCCGCCCGCACCTCCGACACGGAAACGATCGTGTTCGAACTGGCCGCGCCCTACCAGTGGGACGTCCCGATCCTGGCGTGGATCCGCGCGTGGGCGGACGAGCGGGGGCTGGGCACCTCGTTCGACTTCTCCGGCTGAACAAGCTCAACGAGGTGCCGGTCCGGCAGGTCAGCCCATGCCCTGCCGGCCGACCCCAGGCAGCTACCGGCGCGGTACTTGTCACGTAGGGCCTCCCTGAATTGCCCTGAGCGATCACCGAATGCCGACGGCCCAGCCGGAGCATCGTCTTCTTCTGCCCAGGAGGAGATGTTTCCTCCCTTGGAAAGCCGGGTGATCAGTTCTCGCCCGGAGGGACCAGCCGCCCGTACTCCTCGCGATCACCACCCCGGCCCAGGTAGAGGTCCTGCGCCATCTTCTTCCGCACGGCGGGGACGTGGCGGGCGACCCAGAAGTACCCGCGCATGGCGGCCAGTGCGGCCCGGCCGATGACCGGCTTGTGGAGGGGCTGGTCGCCGCCGGTCTGCTCGAGTGATTCCTTGACCGCTTCGAAGCCGTAGCGGACCATCTTTTCCTCGTACGCGTCGATGGCCTCCAGCAGCGTGGTGTCGCCACGGACGTACTGGATCAAGCCGCTGCACAGCCGGGCCGCGTCGCGCAGGGAGGTGTTGGCGCCGACGCCCTGGCCTGGGGTCATGGTGTGGATGGCGTCGCCGAGAAGGGTGATGTTGCCGGCGGTCCAGCGCGGGATCGGTACCGAGGTGCGGATGTTGATCGGGAAGGTCGTCTGCCGGTCGCCCATGCTGAAGAGCTTGCGGAGGCTCGGGCTCCAGTCGGGCGTCATGCTCAGGACGGTCTCGATCAGCTCGTCCGGGGACTTCTTCAGGAGGTCCGGCGGGAACTTGTCGGCGGAGGCCCAGAATCCCCAGTTGATGTAGTCCCGGGTGTTGTCGAAGAGCAGGCCGGGCCACCGCTTGAGGAGTTCGGCGTCGTTGCCGCCGATGCCGTTCTTGATCCGGCCTGCCCGGTCCCAGCCGAATTCCATGGTGTGCAGGATGCAGCTATACCCCTTGGGAGCGACGACCAGGCCGATGCCCTGGAAGACCTCGGGCGGGAGCAGCGCCTTGCTCTCCGGGGTGATCGGGACCTTGGCGGTGACGGAGATGATGCCGGCGTCCTTGACCCGCGCGTGCGGCAAGTACTGGCGCCGGACGCGGGAGTTGGTGCCGTCGGCGGCGACGAGCAGGTCGCCGGTGGCACTGGTGCCGTCGTCGAAGTACGCGGTGACGCGGCCGTCGGCCTCCTTCTCGTAGTGCGTGAAGGTCTTGCCGAAGTGGACCTCGTCCTCGATGCCGGTGAGCAGCACCTGCCGGAGCGTCATCCGGCTCACGGACTTCTCACTGTTGACGGGGTCGTCGCTGTCGACGAGGCCGAGGGTGAGGCTGGGTTTCAGGTCCTCCCTGAGGAAGCTGAAGTACTTGGGCGCCCGGGCGCAGGTGGCACGGAAGGTGTCGAACAGTTCGGGCGGCAGCAGGTACTTCAGCGCCCGGCTGCCGTCGGGATTGATGCCTACGCGGTAACCGTGCAGGCCGGCGCTGCGGGTCTGCTCGCGCTCGTAGACCGCGAAGCTGATTCCGGCCCGCTTGAGGCCGTGCGCCAGGGCCATACCACCGGTGCCGCCACCGATGATGAGGACGTGGAACGGTGCGTCGGTCATGTCGGGGTGTTCGCCTCGCGTTTCTGGCGGGTGGGTCGCGTGGGTTGGTGGTGATATCGGTGGCGCGGGGTTAGGGCGAAGTTCTAGTCACTAGAACTTCTAGCTAATTCTTCGTCGACTGTACGGATCGGGTCGCTAGAATTTCAAGAGACACCGGGGAGAGGACGCGACGTGACAGCGGAGCAGGCGACCGGCCGGCGGCCCGAGCCGACGCCCGAGGACGAGCGGGAGCGGCTCATCGAGGAGCTCGGCCTGGTCATGCAGGAGTTCCAGCGTTCGACAGACACCCTCGACCAGCAGGTCGCGGACCGGCTCGGGCTCAACCGCACCGATCTGCGCTGCCTCGACCTGCTCTTCGGGCCCGCCCCCATGAGCCCCGGCGAGCTGGCCGGTGCCGCCGGTCTGACCACGGGCGGCGTCACCACCGCCATCGACCGCCTCGAACGCTCCGGGTACGCGGCCCGCGTCCGCGACACGGCCGACCGGCGCCGGGTCATCGTGACACCCACCGAGAAGGGCCGCGCGGTGGTCGCCGAGATCTTCACGCCCCTCGCGCGCGAAGGAGCGGAGTATCTGCGCGGACTCGGTCCGGACATCCTGGGCGAGATGGTCGCCTTCCTCCGCTTCGCCACGCGCCGGCAGCGGGACCATGCGGCGCGTCTGGCCCAGGGGGACTGAGGACTCCGCCGTAGGTACGTACCCGTGCGGGGCGTCGGTGACGTCCGTCAGGTGCGCGGCGGGTTCGGGCGGTGAACGGGCCGGGGGTCGGGCCGGTGACTGGGCCCGTGATCGGGCCGGTGATCAAGCCGGTGATCGAGTGCGGCGCCGACATCGGGGCAGCTCCGTCGGATGACGTCGAGGAAGGCGTGCAGCACCGGCGACCGTTCCGAGGGCGCGAAGGACAGGACGAGGTCCGGCAGCGGCGTACGCGGCGTCACCTCGCACAGCCACGTCCCCGGACGCGGGGCCGCCGCCATCCGGGACGGCCCCAGGCCGACGCCCACCCCGGAGGCGGCGAGGCCGATGATCGTGTGGACGTCCCGCGCGACGGTCGCGCCGCACAGCGCCGCGGCGTCCTCGCCGAGCAGGGCGCGCAGCCCGGCGGAGATGGCGGGCTCGTCCTCGCCGGAGGCCACGATCAGCCGCTGGTGCCGCAGTTGGTCCACAGTCACCGACGGGCGCCCCGCATACGGGTGCGCGGTGCTCACGACGGCGACCAGGTGGTCGTGGCCGATCGGTACGGACACGAGATGCTCGGCCCCGGCGCCTCTCGGATACCCGAGCGTGACCGCCACATCCAGTTCTCCGGCGACGAGGGCGGCGGTGCTGCGGCTGGTCGCCATCTCGTGCAGCTCCAGCCGCACATCGGGCCGCGCGCGGCCGAACCGGCCCAGGACGACCGGGAGGGGTTCGAGCAGTGCTGAGGCGATGAATCCCAGACGCAGGCGGCCCGTCTCACCCCGCGCGGCCCGGCCCGCGTCGGACGCAGCCGCCGTCATCTCACCGAGCGCCCGGCGCGCCCGGGCGAGGAACGCCTCGCCCGCGGCCGTCGGGAACACCCCCCGGCGCGTACGGTCGAACAGCCGGGCGCCCACCTCGCGTTCCAGGTCGGCGATCTGCTTGGACAGCGGAGGCTGCGCGATCCCCAGCGCACCGGCCGCCCGGCCGAAGTGCGCGTGCTCGGCGAGCGCGAGCGCGTACCGCAGATGGCGGGCTTCCATGGCGAACGGCCTCCGGTGCTTCGACTCTCCGACCCCTCGGGTCCTTCGGGGCCCCTCCGGTCCTTCGGGCCCCTCCGCCCTCCGGCAATACCTCAGAGGTATCGCCACCCACCTTCTCAGATCTTCCGCTGGATGACGCCGCGGTGGCCGACTGGGATGGCCGTATGAACAACGTTCCCCCGACCGGCCCGACGGGCGGCTCCCTGATGCGTACGGACAACTCCCGACCCCATGCCGACGGCTCCCTGCCGGGCACCGTCTTCGTCCTCGTCCACGGCGCCTGGCACAGCTCCGCGCACTGGGCGCCCACGCAGCGGGCCCTCGCCGGACTCGGTGTCGCGAGCGTGGCCGTCGACCTGCCCGGACACGGCACCGAAGCGCCGCTGCCCACCGGCTACCTGCGGCCCGGACAGCCGGGCCTGCTGACCGAGAAGTCGCAGGCCGCCGACGTGACGATGGACGACTGCGCCGACGCCGTGCTGGCCGTACTGCGCCAGGTCCGTCACTACCGGGACGTCGTGCTCGTCGCCCACAGTGCGGGCGGCGGCCCGGCGTCACTGGCCGCCGAGCGGGCACCGGAACTCGTCGACCGGATCGTCTACCTGTCCGCCTTCGTCCCCGGTGGACGCCCCCGATTCTCCGACTACATCGACGCACCCGAGAACGCCACCGCCTTGGGGCAGGGCCTGACCCTCGGCGACCCGCAGGCCCTCGGCGCGATACGGATCAACCCGCTCTCGCCGGACCCCGCCTACATCGAGATGCTGCGGCAGACCCACTACCAGGACACGCCTGCGGACCGCTTCGACCGCTGGCGGTCCCTGCTGAGCACCGATCTGCCGCTGGCGGTCGTGGGCTCCCCGGTCACCGTCACCTCGGAGCGGTGGGGCCGGATTCCGCGCACCTTCCTGCGCTGCGCGGACGACCACGCGCTGCCTCCCGCCGTACAGGACCTGATGATCACGGAGGCCGACCGGGCCGCGCCCGCCCGTCCGTTCACCGTACGCACCCTCCCCGGCAGCCACAGCCCGTTCGCCGCGCGGCCGCAGGAGTTGGCTTCGGCTCTGGTCCGGTGAGGCCGGACCGGGCCGTGCCGTACCGGTGCTGAACGCCGTTGCCGGGGCATTGTCAGACCCTGGTTCTACCCTTCGAGCATGAACACGGAACTGCTCGGCCCGCCCATCGACACCGCCCTCCCACCCGGCCGGATGATCGCGTCCGACGAGGGGGACGGAGACGTGGCGCCCCTGTGGCTGAGCGACGGCGCCGCCTCCGCCGGCCTCTGGGCGCGGCTGTGTGCCGAGCACGCCGCGACCGGATGGTGGCCGCTGCTGCTCGACTCGCTCGATCCCTGCGACGACGCGTTCCGGCCCTGGGCCTCGGGCGAGTTGTACCCCGAGGGCATGTCCTCGCCGCAGGCCCACTCCCCTGCGGATCTCCTCGCCACGTGGTGGGGAAGGCACGCTCACGACAGTCTCGCTCAGGACGGTGAGGAGGGCGAGGCCGAGCAGTCGCCGGACGGTTGCCCGGCCGCCACCGCCCCGTTCGGGCTGTCGTGGCCGGGGTGCGCGCCCGGCCGGGAGCCGGCAGCGGATCCGGAGGCGGTGGCCGTCGCCTTCGCCCGGCTCTTCGCCACGCGCAGACCGCATGTACGTCTGGGCCTCGTCGCGGCGGGCAGCGGGGCCGACGCCCTCACAGCCGTCGGCTGGAGCGGCCCGATGAACTACGACAACGACACCGCCAAGTACTCCGCGGTCGTACGGGACTGGGAACGGCGTTTCGGCGCCCGGGTGGTGGCGGTCGGCTTCTCGACCTTGCATCTCAGCGTCGCCGCGCCGCCGACCGACAAGGAGGACGCCCTGCTCATCGCCGCTGAGCACTTCGCCGTCTGCCCCGACCTCCTCTGGCAGAGCTGCCACCCGTCCCTCGACTCGTACGCCGAAGGTCTCATAGGCGCCGGGCATTGGGAGCTGTGGTGGGACTGACGCGCCGCACCGGGGAAACCGGTGAGACCGGTGTGATCACTGCGCGTTCCCTCAACCGCTCCACGCTCGCACGGCAGTTGCTGCTCGGCCGCGAACCGGTCGGTGTCACCGACGCGTTGCGGCAGGTGGTCGCCCTCCAGGCACAGCAGCCCGCCTCGCCGTACATCGCCCTGTGGAACCGGCTCGCCGGCTTCACCCCGGGCGACCTCGATGCTGCCGTGTCCGGTCGTGAAGCGGCCAAGGCCACGCTCATGCGGGTCACGTTGCACCTGGTCCACGCCGAGGACTACCGGATCTTCCGCGAAGCCATGGAGCCGACGTTGCGCGGTTCCCAACTCGGCGACGCCCGTTTCCGGGCATCCGGGCTGACGGCGGCCGACGCCGACGCCCTCGTCCCGGAACTGCTCGCACACGCCGACCGGCCACGCACCGCAACTGCCCTTCAAAGCCACCTCGAAGAGCGGCTCGGCGCGCCGCTGGAACCGTCGGCCTGGCGGATGCTGCGCCAGTACGTCCCCCTGTGGCACGCGCCCGCCGAAGCACCGTGGCTCTTCAACACCCGGCTGTCCTACGTCGCGGCAAGCGGGCGACCGGCACTGACCGACCCCGATGCCGCCGCGGCGGGCCTGCAGGTTCTGGTGCGCCGCTACCTCGCCGGGTTCGGTCCGGCGTCGGTCGCGGACGTGGCCCAGTTCTCGCTGGTACGGCGGGACCGTGTCAAAGCCGCGTTGCAGACGCTCGCCGACGGCCTCGTAGAGCTGGCGGGCCCGGACGGCACGGTGCTGTACGACGTCCCCGACGCGCCCCGGCCCGCCGAGGACACCCCGGCCCCGCCCAGGCTGATGGCGATGTGGGACAGCATCCTGCTCGCCTACGCCGACCGCGGCCGCGTCATCCCGCCCGCGTACCGCAAGCTCGTGATCCGCATGAACGGCGACGTTCTGCCCACCCTGCTGGTGGACGGCTACGTCGCCGGCGTCTGGCGTCCCGCCGACGGCGGTATCGAAGCCACCGCCTTCCACCCCCTCCCGGACGAGGTCTGGGAGGAGCTGGCCGCGGAGGCCCGGTCGCTCACAGCCTTCCTGGCCGACCGGGACCCCGCGCCCTACCGCCGCTACGACCACTGGTGGACCAAGGGCCTCCCGGCCGCCGAGATACGGCTGCTGCCCGGCGACTGAGCCACCGAGCGATCGAACGGCCGAGCTGTCGAACGGCCGGGTTGATCTGCTGTGGAGGCTCCGTCGCCGGGGCGATGCGATGGTTCAGCGTTGGAGGAAGGTGAAGAGGTCCTCCCAGCGCTGGACGATCTCACCGGTGGCGTAGCGCTGGATGTTGGTGCGGGCGGTCTCGCCCATGCGGTCGCGCAGGGCCTGGTCGCTGATGAGCGTGTCCAGGTGGCGGGCGAGTTCGCTGGTGTTGCCGGGCGGGGCGAGCAGGCCGTCCTCGCCGTGCCGGATGATCTCGCGCACCCCGGGGGCGACGTCGAAGGCCACGCACGGCACGGCGGTGGCCATCGCCTCCATCGGCGCCAGCGGGAAGCCCTCGCCGCGGGAGCTGAGCACGAACACCGACGCCTCGCGCAGCGCGCCGGGCACGTCGCTGGTGCGGCCCATGAAGGCGACGCTGTCGGCGATGCCCAGCTGCGCGCTCTGCTTGCGCAGCGCCGCCTCCTCCTCCCCCGCCCCGTACAGGCGCAGGGTCCACTCGCGGTGGCGGGCGGCGATCAGGGCCCAGGCCTCCAGCAGCAGGTCGACGCCCTTCTCCTCGTGCAGCCGCCCGATGCTGGCCACCACCTTCGCCGTGCGCGCCGACGGCGTCTCGGGGAAGAAGGGCAGGGGGTTGGGCATGAAGCCGACGTTGTCCAGGCGCTGGCGGATCCAGGCGTCCGCGTCCTCGCGGGTCAGCGCCAGCATCCGGTCGACGTCCTTGTAGAAGGTCTTCACGCGCGTGAAGCGCGAGGACTTGCGGCAGGTCTCGAAGGACTCGTGGCTCATGCCGATCACCGTGTGCCCGCACGTGTCGGCCAGCGCCACCCACTCCATCGCCCAGACCTGGGTGACGATGACGACCGCGCCCGGCCGGGCCGCGGCGAACAGCGCGGAGAGTTTGGCGGCCTGGGCGCGCATGCCCGCCTCGCGGGCCGCCCGGCGCCGGTGCTCGGCGAGGTTGGCCCGGTCCTTGAGCGTGCGCACCGGCCGCACCTGCGGCGGGTGCTGGTCATAGAGCGTCGTGGTCGCATACGGCAGACCGTCGGCCAGGGGGCGGGCGCGGCCGGGCGGCGGCGGGGTGATGCCCACCAGGTGCACCCGGTGGCCGCGGGCCGCGAACAGCTCCGCCATCTGGTGCGACCAGCTGGTGATGCCGCCCAGTTCGTTGACGCTGTTGGAGACGAAGAAGATGTCCCGCACCGGCACAGCCGGGGCGGCGCCGCCGGCGTCGGGGGCCGGGTGCGGGTCGGCGGGTATGGGGGTGGTGGTCATCAACGGCTCCAGTGGGAGAAGAACTGCTCGACGAGGGTGCGGGCGGCGTCCCCGCGCTCGTACTCGCCGAAGTGGGCAACGAAACGCTTGCGGGCCGCGGCGTACTCCGGCCCGCCCGCCCCCAGGCCCTGAAGCGCGGCGAAGAAGGCCTCCTCGGTCTCCACCAGCGGGCCCGGCGCGTGCTCGCGCAGATCGAAGTAGGTGCCGCGCTGCTCGTGCACATACGCCTCGTAGTCGTAGGTGAAGAACACCATCGGCCGGTCCAGCAGCGCATAGTCGAACATCACCGACGAGTAGTCGGTCACCAGCACATCCGCCAGCTCCAAAAACGGCGCCACATCATGATGCGCCGAGACATCGAGGACCGAGCCGGCCACCGTCGGCGGCAGCGTGACATGGTTGAGATAGTGCGAGCGCACCAGCAGCACATACCGGTGTCCGAACCGCTCCGCGAACCGCTCCACATCGAACGGCAGCTCAAAGCGGTGCGAGCGCCCCCGCTGGTGCGGAACGTCGGCGCATACAAAATGACCTGCTTGTCCGCCGGGATGCCCAGCTCCGCCGCCAGCGGGCCGCGCACCCGCGCCCCGCCGACCTCCTCGGCCTTGCGGGCCTGGACCAGGGCGTCGTTGCGGGGATAGCCCACCCGCAGCAGCGCCCGCTCCGGCAGCCGGAACGCCTTGGCCAGGGTGCGCACATCATGCTCCGAGCGCACCAAGAACCGGTCGAAGCGGTCCAGCGCCCGCTGCTGCTCCGCCTGCTGCGCCCGCGTCAGGGTCTTCTGGGCGGGCTGGTCGAAGCCCATCTTCTTCAGCGCCGACCCGTGCCAGGTCTGCAGATACGTCGTCTCCGGGCGCTTGGCCAGCTTCAGCGGGAAGGACTGGTTGTCCACCCAGAACTCCGCCTGCGCCAGCGCCTTGAGATACGGCAGCGACCACCGCCGCACCAGCGTCGCATCCGCCGGGAAGGCCCCCGGATCCCCCGAGTAGGCCCAGTACGCCTCGAAATCCAGACCCTGGCGGCGCATCTCCTCATACAGCGCCCGCGGACTGTCGCTGTACTGCCGGCCCAGGTGGCTTTCGAAGACCACCGTGCGCTTTTTGACCGGCAGCCGCGAAAACACCTCGTGATACGCCCGCAGCTTGGCCTCCCCCGAGGTCAGCTGCTTACGCAGCGCCCGGGCCCGGCGGTAGCCGGACTTCGCCAGCGCCCCCGGCCGGCCCTGGACCGACTTGGTGATCAGCTCCCGGGCCCGCTCCCGGCCCGGGTCCTCGCCCACCAGCTCGAACGCCAGATGCCCCTTGGCCGAGACGTGCGGGCGCACATGGTCGGCGACCATCCGCGTCAGCCGCGGCCGCACCGGCAGCGGCCGCCCCGACAGGTCGGTGTCCGCCACACTCAGCCGCGTCGTGGTCCGCACCCCGTCCGCCTCAAGCACCAGGCGCACGTCCCACACCGCGTCGATGATGCCCAGCGGCCGCAGCCGCCCACTGACATCGGCCACCGCCTCCCACTCGATGACCTCCCCCGCATGCCGCACCGCGGCCACCGGGAAGGTGAACGCCTGCAGCCCCCGGCGCCGCGCCGAAAACTGCAGCTCCGCCCGCAACTGCGCCCCCTCGCCGATACGGCCCAGGGCGTTGGTGATACGCCCGGCCAGCCGCACCCCGCCGCCGGCCGCCGCCTCGAAGGCGGTCAGCTGGTTGCGCAGGAACATCTTCTCCAGCGGCCGCGTGTGATACCCCAGCTCCGTGACATCCAGCACCTGGCGGCCCAGCGGATCGTCCAGGTGCTCGGCGCACCAGAACACCCGCCCGTCCCGCTCGGCCAGCGGCACCGCCACCTTGCCCGGATTCAGCAGCGCGTCCACCGCCGGAATCAGATTCGCCCAGTCCCCCCGCCCCAGCAGATACCCGCAGACCGCCTGCAGCGGCTGCGCCCGCCCATAGGCCTCGGGATCCAGCGTCGCCAGATACTGCGCCGACAGCCGCGCGAACTCCGCCCGGTACTCCGCATCCCGAAACGGCAGATCCCGCAGGTGCAGCACCAGATCGTGCTTGAGGAACTTCACATCCTTCGCCACCCGCATCTCGGCCATGCCCCGCTCCGCGAGCATCGCATCGATCCGCCGGTGCACCTCCAGCCGGTGCGCGTAATTGGTCATCTCATGACGCCGGTTGGTCACCGACTTGACCGCCGCCGCCTGATGCACATGCCAGAAATACACCTGATTCGGAATCAGCGTAATCCGCGACGCCGCCAGATACGCCTGCGCGATGAACTGCAGATCCTCATAGAACATGCCCTTGGGAAACCGCAGATCATGCTCCAGCAGAAAATCCCGCCGGTAACACTTGTTCGTCGACAGCGTGTCCCACACGAACAGATCCGGCAGCTCCGCCACCGACTCCAGCGTCCGCGTCTGCCGGTACAGCCACGCATACCACTCATTACGCTTCTCCACCGGCGCGTCCTTGTGCAGCCGCACACACAGACCCGACACCAGATCCGCCCCCGTCGCCTCCGCGGCCTCCACCAGATTCCGGCAGGCATTCCGCTCCAGCACATCATCACTGTCCAGGAACATCACATAACGCCCCACCGCCTCCCGGATACCCCGGTTACGCGGCTCACCCCCCGCCCCACTGTTCTCCTCCAGCCGAAACGCCCGCACCCGCCCCGGCCACCGCCGCGCCAGACCCTGCGCCACCGCAAAAGAACCATCCGTACTGCAGTCGTCGACAATCACCACCTCGACATCACCGAACGACTGCCCCAGCACCGACTGCACCGCAGCAGGCAACCGCTCGGCATCGTTGTAGACGATTACGACGACTGAGATTTCGGTCACAGAAACCATCTCTCCGAAAAGACGACCACTAGGCAAAAGATGAGGGTTTATCCGCGCCAAGACGCCATATCGCCCACAAATCGCAACAGTGTACGACAGGCTGCAGTGCGACGATGACTGCGGGTGGCATCCCGACTGCTCCTGGACGCCCGGAGGCGGCGCGGACCGGCGCAGCCCCGTGCCCCGCCGAGGCTGATCACGCTTCGGCGGGGCACGGGGCACACGGAGGACTCGGGCGCACGGAGCGCTCGGGCGGATCAGGAGCTAGGAGGCGGGGACGAGGGTCCGCTCGCGGTTGAGGGAGGAGGTGGTGGTGTCGCTGTTGAGCGTGAGGCGGCCGTTGGGCCACAGAACGACCACATCGTCGCTGCGCTCGGCATCACCGCCGAAGGCGCCGACTGTGGCGAGGCTCACCTCGCTCCAGTTCGACTGCCCGGGACGCAACTGGTGTTCGGTCTTGAGCTGGTTGGTGCCGACGTTGTCGTAGACGGTGACTTCGCCGTCGGACCAGCGCACGAAGAGGTCCTGGTCACCGGTGGACGGGTTGAAGTCGCCGGCGGCCAGGTCTCGGGCGTGCGGCCAGGTGCCGTTGGGGGCGACCAGCCGCGACTCGGTATGGAAACCGTTGGCGTCCACGTTGGTGAAGAAGGTGACGCGGCCGTTCGCCCACCGCACCACCACGTCGTCACTGCGCGTATTGCCGCCGCCGAAACGCCCGGCGGCCATTCCCACCGCCTGCGTCCAGGTGCTGTTCGGCGCCTTGAGCTGGATGGCGTTCTTGAGCTTGTTCGTCTCGTTGACGTCCCTGTAAAGGGTCACCTTGCCATTCGTCCAGCGCACCAGGAGATCACTGGTCCCGTCCCCGGTGAAATCACCCGCGGTCATCACCGCCGCGTTCTTCCACTCCGGGTCCTTGGCCAACTGCACATCCTTGCCGAAACCGTACGCACCATTCCCCGGGTACAGGGAAACCTCCCCGTCCGACCAGCGCACAATCAGGTCACTGACGTTGTTGCGCACCGACGCGGAATGGAAACTGCCGGCGGTCATCGAGCGGGCATGCTGCCAAGTGCCCGCCCCGCCCATCGTGAACTTCCCGTCCAGCGGAAGATCGGCGACAGCCTGCCGATACAGCCACACCGCATCATCATCGAACTGCGAGGTGTAGGACGTGTGGTCGTACAGCCCGCCGGTCTTGTACCCGCCGATCACACCGACCAGCTTGCCGCGCGTCCCGTCGAAATCCTCGATGAACGGGCCGCCACTCACCCCATTCCGATAACCGTCACACTGAATCTCCATGAAACGGCCCTGGAAAGCCCGCGTGTCATTCGTGCACGACAACGGCGTCTTCTGCTTGGCCGGGTAACCGACGACCGTCACCCCCGGGCGCGCCAGATGTGCGGAATCGACGGACGTGAGGGTGTTGCCTGCGCCCGCGGCGTCCTCCAGCAACTGCCCCTGTGTATTGACCCCCACCCGCAGGAAGGCGAAGTCCACGTCGTCGTCGGCCGGGCTCTGCTGATAGCGGTGGTCGACCCACACCTTGCCGTCCAGCACGGGGAAGATGCCGTACGGCATCTCGCCGGCCTGCCCCGCGTTGGTCGCCCCGGCGCGGTAGCCCGGGACGAAGGCGGCGTCACGCAGCGACGTGTTGCCCTTGATGCAGTGCGCGGCCGTGACGACCAGGCTCTTGGAGCCCGACGTCACGGTGCTGGCCGTACAGAACTGGTTCGGGGTGGCGGACCCGTCGCTGCCGCGCACCAGGAACACGCCGACGGTGGGGATGCCCTCGGCCACCTGGTGGGTCGGCTCCGCCGACCGCTTGCTCCGCAGGCTCGGGGCAGGCTGTGCGCCCCCGCTCTTGGCGCCGGCCTCGGCGGTCTCCATCGGCACGGCGCTGCGGATACGTTCCGGCGTCCAGTACCGCTGCACCTCCCGCGCCTCACGCAACTGATCGGCAGGCACGTCCCCGGACGTACGCGGCGCTGAGGCCGGGCCGCTCGGACCCGGAAGCGGAACGGCGAAGGCGGTGCCCGCCGGGACGGCGAGGGCGACCGACGCGCAGACGCCCAGGGCGGCGGTGCGCAGGCGAGGTATTCGTCTCATGAAGTTTTTTCCGTTGGGGAAGACGTGGCCGGGGCAGCGCCCGGCCACGTGGGACGAAAGGGAAGTGGGACGAAAGGGGTTTCAGGACGTGCGGGGCCCGCTACCGGGCGGTGTGACCGTCAGCGGGAAGTCCAGCACGGTCCCGGACGGAGTGGTCAGACGAAGGGTGTAGGTGCCGGGGCGCTGGTCGGTGAACAGCGTCGGCAGCGTGACACGGCCGTCCGCACCGGCGGGCGGCAGGGTAAGAGTACGGACCGCTTCACCGTGCGCACCTTCGAAATACGGCCCGACCGTGCTGTCCACGGCGTCCTCCGCCCGGTCCGCGGGGAGGAGCGTGGCGGTGATCCGCACGCCGGAGGCGGGCCGAGCGCGATCCGTGGCCCGAAGCGACGGCAGGCCGGGGAAGCGGCTCCCTGTCTCGGCTCGCAACAACTCGGGCAAGTTCGCCGTCTCCGGATCCCACAACTCCAGGCGGTCGGCGGTGGGTTCCGCAGCGGGACGAACCGTTGCGGTGAAGACGGCGGCCGGTCCACGTACCCCTGGGGCTGTCGCGACGACCGTGCAGCGGCCGGGGCGGTCGCCGGCCAGGAGGGACGGGGCGGTGGCGGTGCCGTGGGAGTCGGAGGTCACGGTGGCGAGGATGGTGGCGGGCGTGGTGGCGAAACGTATCCCGCCCGTGCCGCTGATACGGAAGGTGATCCGGGCGCCGGGAACGGGGTGGCCGTGCGCGTCGAGGGCCCGGACCTGCGGGCGCCTGGCGACGGCATGCCCGACCTCGGCATCCAGCTCGCGACTGCCGAGGGGTTCCAGCCTGGTCACGGTGCGGTGATCCACGACGGGCTGCGGCTTCTCGACCGGCTTCGGCCTCTCTACCGGCTCCGGCTCCGGCTCCGGCTTCTCCACGGGCTCAGGAGCAGGCTTGCCCGAAGGACGCTGCGGCATAGGCCGTACCTGCCCCTGCCCCTGCCCCTGCCCCGGAAGGGGACCCGGCCCCGGGCGCACCCCCGAGCTTCTGTCCGCAGGATCCGGCCGGTGCGGCACGGCCGGAGCACCATCCGGCGTCTCCACCACCCCGCCACCACGATACGTATCCATCCACTTCCGCACCGCATTCACATACGCACGGGAATTGTTGTAACTCAAAATGGCCCGGTCCAGATCAGCAGACCGACGCAGATCCCGCTCCCCCGCACACAGATACCGCGCCGTACCCAACGCCGCATCAAACATATTGTTCGGATCCCTCACCCCGTCACCATTACCGTCAGCCCCCCAACTCCCCCACGTCGACGGAATGAACTGCATCGGCCCCACCGCACGGTCGAACACCGCATCCCCGTCCCACCGCCCCCCATCGGTGTCCCGGATCAACGCAAACTCCACCCCGTCCAGCCGCGGCCCCCGAATCGGCCGCACCGTCGAACCATCCCCCCGCAACCCATACCCCGACGCATGCACCGACTCCACCCGCCCGATCCCCGCCACCAACTCCCACGGCAGACCACACGACGGCTGACTCCCCCGCAACACCCCCTCCGCCTTCCGATACGCAGCCAACGCCGTAGCAGGAATACCCGCAGAACCCGGCGTAGCGACACCATCACCGGCCGGCCCCTGCGGCTTATTGCCCTCCTTCAAAAGGTTGGGCAGATCGAGCGCAGGATCACCCCGGTGCCGCGACTGCGGGCTGCCGGGTCCCGGCCCGGCCTCGTCGGCACCGGCCCGGGCGGGACCGCCGAGCGGCAGAGGATTGACGGCGACCGCGGCCGTCAGGCTGGCGGCCAGCGCGCACACGCACAGGCCCTGCCGCACCCGGCGCGCGACCAGAGTGGACAGAGCAGGCATCGGGGGAAACGTCTTCACAGGGGTACGAGTCCTCGGCGTACGAAGCGAAAGCGGGCCGGCGCCCAGTGGCACCGGTCCGTGTGCCGCGAGCGGCAGGCGGGGCGCCGGCCCGGTTCCGTACCGGGGCGGTGCCTCCACCGGAAGGCGGGAGGTCCGGTAGGTCCGGCTGGCCCGTCCACCGTGCTGCGGACGGGCCGGCCGGACCGGTCACCGGCTCGGCTCAGCCGACGATCTTGACCTCGTCGTGCAGCCCCGCGCCGTCGACGCCCGGGTACATGCTCAGCGAGCCGTTGGCCCAGCGCACGAGGACGTCGTTGGGCCGGTCGTTGGCGACAAAGGCACCCGCGCCGACCACGGTCGCATTGGTCCAGGCGGAGCCCTGCGGGCGGATCTGCGTCTCACCGTGGAAGCCGGCGGTGTCCACGCCCGGGTAGATGGTGGCCTCACCATCGGACCAGCGCACCAGCAGGTCAGCGGTCTTCTTGCCGGTGAACTCGCCCGAGGTGATCTGCGTGGCGTGCGGCCACGTCGTGTTCGCCTTGGTCAGAACCTTCTGCGCCGCCGGCTTCACACCGTTGGTGTCCAGGTCGGGGTGGAGCGTGACGTGGCCGTCGTTCCAGACGACCAGCAGGTCGTCGCGCTGCGCGTTGGCGGTGTAGCGGCCCGCGGTGATCTGCGCGGCCTTCGTCCAGTCCGCGCTCTTGGCCAGCATCTTCTCCCCGTGGAAGCCGTTCTTGTCCACGTGGGTGTACTGGGTCAGCTCACCGTCGCTCCAGCGCACCACCAGACCGTCCGTGCCGTTGCCGAAGCTGGCACCGGTGATCCCCCGCGCGAAGTCCCAGGTGCTCTTCTTCGTCGGGGTGTTGGGCGCGGCGAGCTGGTACTCGGCGACGAAGGGCACCTTGGCGTCCTTGTCGTCCGCACCCTGGTACAGGGTCACCTCGGCGTCGTTCCAGCGCACGATCATGTCCATGTGCCGGGTGCCGCCCGCCGAACCACCGGTGAAGTAACCGGTCGCGACGTGGGTGGCCTTGCCCCACGGCGCGGAGGCGAAGACCGGCCGGTAGCGGACCTTCTGCACCCAGGTGCTGATGTCGTCCACACGGGCGCCGACCGCGTCCGTACGCGTCTCGGCCGGGTTCGTACCCAGGCACCCGCCCTGCCACGACGCGCTGTTGACGCCGACCAGCTCCACTCGGCCGCCCGCCTCACGCAACTGCGGACCGCCCGTGTCGCCCTTGCACACCGCCGCGTCCTTGCCGGTGATGCCCAGCTTCCCGGCCTGGACCGTACCGACCGTGAACGAACCCGCGTGCAGCTGGTTCGGCACCCACTCGGCCTTGGTCCGGCCGTACCCGAGAACCTTCAGCTCGTCGCCCTGCCGGGGAGCCGCCGAGCTGACCGCCACCGGGTTGACACCGCTGACCGGCTTGGCCAGCTTCGCCATCACCAGGTCCCGGCCCGCGTACGGCACCAGCTCACTGACCTCGGTGACCGCTCCGCCGGTGGCGGTCACGTCCGTCCGGCCGACGGTCACCGTGGTCTTCCACTTCGGCGCACCTTCGGCAACTCGCGTGTCGTTCAGGTCGTCGGAGAAGCACCGGGCAGCGGTGAGCACCCACTGCCGGTCCACCAGCGCACCCGAGCAACTGCGCACACCGTCACCGATGTCCAGTTTCGCGGCGAACGTGTAGGAGCCGTTCGTGACCGGGCTTCCGGACACGGCGAACGCGGGGGCGGCGGTGGCCAGCGCGCCACTCGCGACCGCGGCGGCAGCCACCGCGGTCAGCCACGCCCTGCGGGAACGTATCTTTTCCATTTTCCCTTTTCCTGAAATGGCAGATGAGGCACGTAGCGACGTGCACGCCCTCCCCCGTTTTCGCGCAGCCAGGCGCACGTCCGGTTACGGACCGAGGATCGGGAAGCTGTACGGCACTGCGTGAAAACAGTCGGCCGGCCCTTCGATACGGGCACCGACTGATTCTCCGGCGGACAGTCTCGTCGTCACTTCGACGGCGAACTGCCGGACGGTTGTGTAGCCGCCTCAATTACAGGCGATTGCGGCGTTCTGATGAACCGCCGCTCGAAGAGCGAGAATTACTTCGGCAAGTCCCGAGGCCGGGCGGCAGCCGTTTCCGGCGACACTCCCCGGCACGCGCCCGGTCCGGCCGCCCCGCTCCGTACGCCTAGGCGTCCAGGCGGGCTCCTGCCGTTCGTTCCGGGCGGGCCACTGCCCTCCACCGGGCCTCGTCAGGGCCGGTCGGGCCCGGGCCCCGTCAGGACCGGTCGAATGACGTCGAGAGACGGTCAGCTGGTGACGCGCAGCTCGACCAGCACGGTGGACTGACCGGCGTTTCCGGCCTCACCGAAGGGCTTGTAGTCGTTCTTGGGCGCGTTGATGACGGTTTCCTTGCCGTCGGACGTGACCTTGGCCTGCACCGGGTGCCCCTCGGTCCACATGCCGAATGCCTGGTCCAACTCCAGGGCCAAGTAGCCCTTGTTGCCATTGACCGCGAAACAGAACTCGCCCGAACCGGTACGCGACTTGACCATGATGTCGTGCGGGGCAGCGCAGTCGACCAGCGTGATGTGACCGTCACCCCGCTTCAGCGTGATCTTCCGGTCCTGGAGAATCCGGTCGGCGTCGGGGTAAGCGAAGTCCTCGACGGCGGGCGGCATATCGGCATCGGCCGCCGAGGCCACGGTCGGCGAAGCAGCGGACTGCGGTGCGGCTTGCGCAACCGTGAGGCCGGCTATCGCAGCCGACACGGAGAACGCGCCGATGAGACCGGTGAGCAGAGCTTTACGGGCACGAGGCATCGCCACAGTGTCCTTCCGGGAGACGAGGTGGGCGGCAGTCGGCCCACGGAACGCGAAGTAAAGCATATGTAGGCTTTGTGCTCTCATCTCAGCTGCAATCGCACGAACTCCCCCCAGCGCGCGCCGCATACGGGGCCGTGCACGCCGACCAAACGGCACCTGACCAGGCCCTTTCGTGCGGCCTCACGGGGTGTCCAGACAGCGACTCCATCGCCACGGCGAACCTCGCCCTTTCGCCGCTTGCCTTTCGCTGTCCCCCTTCCGCTGTTCCCCTGGACCCGATGATCAGCGACGGCCATGACGGCATCCAGACAGGGACGCCCGGCCTTTCGATTGTGGGCTTCAGCAGCGTCGGAGCCCTTCCGCTCCGCCCGCGAAGCCGTCCGGGACAACGCCCTCCTGGCCGGTCTCCCCCAACTCGTACGGACGGGTCGACCGTGCGCCGCACCGGCTACGGCACCGAAGTCGCCAACCCGCGACAACTGCGCCAGGTTGGCTACGGTCACGGTGCCGGAGGCTGGGCTTCCGCACTCGTCTAGACCAAGCCTGAGCCGGGGGGCTGCGGCATCCGTCGGGAAGAAGCCAGGGCCGGAGGTCCGTGCCCGTCCGGAGGCCATCAGCGACCAGGGCCCGCGCCTGTACCCGCACCCGTCAGAAGGCCGAAGGCGGCCAGGGTTCCCCTGCGTTCCCGTGCCCGTCCGGACTACGCCAGGTTCCGCCGTCACCGTCCGGAAACCGCCCTTCCACGGGCCGTTGCGCCGCTATGATCACCTTTCATCAGGGCACGGCCGGGACAGACGATTCCCCTGGCGCGGCTCTCCCACTGCCACCGAGAGGCACCTCGACGTGTCCGAAATACCGCCTTCGTACGTTCCGGCCGACCCGTCCGACGCGGCCGCCGATGTCCACCACAGACGCAGCCGTCTGCTCTTCGTGGGCATGTTCGTGGTGCTCGCGGGGCTGTTGGCCCTGGCGTGGTTCCTCCGCAGTGACAAGACGGGCGACGCGGCCAGCCTGCGACAGGGTGACTGCTTCAAGAACACGGGCACCACGGAGAAGCCCCGGCCGGAGAAGCTGAGCTGCACGGAACCGAGCGCGGACTACTCGGTCGTGAAGGTCGTCAAGGGCGGCGTGTCCGCGACTCTGGAGTGTTCTGGGGTGCCGGGCACGATCGGCGCCTTCAGCCAGGTGGGGTCAGACTCGTTCGTAGTCTGTTTCGGAAACAACTCGTGACCTGCCGGCCGTGTCACGCCTTTTTCGCGGCCGGCGGGAATGTGGCGTCGATGGCTTCCCGGATGACGCGGTAGCAGGTGCAGGCGTTCGCTTCGAGGCGGGCGCGGTCCAGGATGGTGATGGTGCCGCGGCGGTAGCTGATGCAGCCGTCCTCGGCCAGGGCGCCCGCGACCTCGCTGACCGAGGACCTGCGGACCGCGAGCATCTGGGCGAGGAACTTCTGCGTCAGGTCGAACTCGTTGCTGTGCATCCGGTCGGCCGTCATGAGCAGCCAGCGGGCGCACCGCTGGCGGGTGCGGTGGCTGCGGTTGCATCCAGCGTTGCGTGCCAGTTGGGTGAACATGGACTGGGTGAAACGTTGCAGCGTCTGTTGCAGTTGCCCGTCCAGTACGGCGATCTCGTGCCGGAACCGGTCGGCGTCCATCCGCAGCCCGAACCCGGCGACCTGGCACACGGCCCGTTCGGTCGGGCTGCCGACACCCAGGAACACCGGAAGTCCGACCATGCCCTCGTCACCGACGGTGGCCACCTCGACGGCCGGGCCGTCCAGCTCGGCCAGGATGGAGCAGACACCCAGCAGGGGGAACAACACGGTCTCGATCCGGCCCCCGGGCCGGTACAGAAGATCTCCGGTGCTCAGCTCCACCAGTTCAAGGTGGGCCTGCAATCGCCGCTGCTCGGCCTCCGGCAGCGCGGCGAGAATGCGGTTGCCGCCGATGTCGTACGAACCGGTTGCGCCGGTTGCCAAGGGTCTGCCCGCCTTTCGTCCCCGTGGTCAGGTGGCGACCGCCGGTGGGATCACCGCCGCCCAGGACGGCAGCGACACCCGCATCAGACCCGCGGCACCCGGCACCATCACCAGGCTGACCACTGCGTGAGCCAGCACCGGCAGGGGCAGCACGAAGTCTATGCAGCCGGTGGCCATCGCGGCGCTCGGCATACCGAAGGCTTCCGCCGTGGTGATGTCCTGGGCGAGCACCCGGCCGCCCGCGCCGCGGACGTGGCGCACGCCCAGGGCCCCGTCTTCCAGGCGCCCGGTCAGTACGGCCGCCAGCAGCCGGGGGCCGAACGCGGCCGCCGCCGAGGCGAACATCGGATCCGCCGAACGGTACCCGTCCGCCACGTGCAGCGACACCTTGCCCTCCGGCGTGAAGGCGGCCCAGTGACCCGCCGGTACGACATGCACGACGCCCGGGGCCAGCCGATCCCCTTCCTCCAGCAACCGCACCGGCAGCGTGGACCGGTAGCGCAGCACTCCCACCAGGCCGTCCTGCTCCCGCACCGGCCGGTGCTGCACCAGCACCACCGCTGCGGGAAAATCCTCGGGCAGTGCTGCCAGAATTTCACGGTAGGCGCTCACACCGCCGAGCGACGCGGTCATACAGACCACATCGAAGGCGGCGGAAGTCTTCTGCACGGTACCGAACACAGCACCACCCTAATGCCCGGAACCGAACACAACGGTAGCTCGGCGGAAAAGGCGGCCGGACGCCACCCCAGGTCTCTCGTCCCGGTTACGCCATCGAAGTGACGGCCGGGTGGGCGCCCCGCGGCGGGTGCCTATCCATATCGCCTCCAGGAGCAGACCGGCTGCCGCGGCCAGACCTACTGCCGCCCTGGGTGCGGTCGTGCCGACGAGCTGCAGTGGAAAGAACTCCTGGAGGAACGGGATGACGAGTACTGCGGCGAAGGCCACGGCCATGGCCAGCACCAGCAGGCTGCGCCACCGGGTGTAGGGGCGGGCGATGATGGCCAGCAGCACCGAGTAGACGGGTGGCCGGCCCGCCGTGCGGCTCGTACGGACATGCTGGCGGCGATCGCCTGCGAGTGAACCGCGTCGGAGGTGTGGGGCGGCCGAAGGGGGCGCTGCCTGGGGCAGTTGCGGTGACCGTGCGGGGCCGTACCGAGCTGTAACGGGCCTTACGTCCATACCGGTCCGTACGGGCCTTCCGGGGCAGTGGCACTGCGGCGGCTCGGTAGGGTGGCGTCGCGTGGGTGACAGCACAGTGTGGACTCTGGCCATCGCGGCGGTGACGGGCGGCACCGCCGTGCTCGCGAGCTGGGTGGCCGGCCGGGGCAGCACGCGGGCCGCGCGCATCCAGGCGGAGATCGCCGCTCGCGCGCAGCGCACCGAGCGGCTGCGCGAGAGCCGGCGGACCGCGTACCTCGACCTGATCGAGCAGACGCACCGTCTCGGCGAGCTCTACTGGGAGATCCTGGCCGTCCTGCGCAACAGCGCAGGGGCCGGTGACCGTGGTACGGCGGAGGTACTCAAGGAACTGCACGACCGGGAGATCGCCGAGTACGCGAAGATCCGTCGCTGTGCTCGCGTCGTCGAACTGGAGGGCCCGCCCGAGGCGGCGGCCGCCGCGCTCGCTCTCCAGCGGACGACCGGCACGTTCTACCGCTGCGTCAAGGGGGCCATGGAGGGGGACACCGATGCGCAGCAGGAGTTCGGCACCGCCTTCTCGCCCTTCTGGAAGGCACTGGAGGACTTCATCGAGGCCGCTCGCGCTGCCCATCAGGAAGGTTGAGCCGCAGACAGGGAGGATGAGCCGCCAGCCAGGGAGGTTGGGCCGCTGACAAGGAGGTTGGGCCGCCAGCCAGGGCGGACGAGCCGCTGAGCAGGAGGGCTCGGTATCAAGTACACATCAGGCCGCGGGGCGGGGCCGTGGCGCGGGCAGTAGGGTCCTCCTCCATGACCGAACCAGACTTCCTGCAGGACACCCGGCGGTCCTATGACGCCATAGCCGACGAGTACCTCGCCTTCGAGCACGGCGATCTGGAAGCGAAGCCGCTGGACCGGGCGATGCTCGCCGGCTTTGCCGAGGAGGTACAGGCCGCCGGTGGCGGGCCTGTGGCCGATGTGGGTTGCGGCACCGGCCGGGTGACCGCACATCTGGCCGGCCTGGGCCTGTCCGTCTCCGGCATCGACCTGTCGCCGGGCATGCTCGCGGTGGCCCGCCGTCAGCACCCGGGCCTGCGCTTCGCCGAGGGCTCCATGCTGGCCCTCGACCTCCCCGACAACAGTCTCGGCGGTGTCGTGGCCTGGTACTCGACCATCCACGTACCGCTGGAGCTGCTGCCGGAGGCGTTCGCCGAGTTTCACCGGGTGCTCGCGCCCGGCGGTTATCTGCTGGCCGCCTTCCAGGTGGGAGACGAGCCGCTGCGCATGGAGGAAGCCTTCGGCCGGCAGATCTCACTCGAATTCCACCGGCGGCACCCGGACCGGATGGCCGACCTGCTGGACCGGGCGGGCCTGCCCGTGCGTGCCCGTTTGGTACGCGAGCCCTATGAGGGCAGGTTCGCCGAGCGGACGGCCCAAGCCTTCCTTATGGCCCGCAAACCGGCCGCGGACGGCCCGGCGTAGGAGAGAGGGTTTCTGTGCGCCCTTGACCGCTGGTGACGGCTGCGGGACTGGGACGGAGCCGGGTTCTGGCAGTGCAGTGGCTGTACGGGCTGCTGCTGCCCGAGCTGTGGGCCGCAGACCTGCTGGGTTTCGCCCGCGCAGCGGTCGACGCCGGTCACATCCGCGCGATGGTGGGCGGGTCAGCCACCAGCCCGCCCTTGGTGGACCGGCCACCGAGGGCGGGCTCGTGGGCCGGGGCAAGGTGGGAAGCGAGCACCGCCGTATCGTCGAAGCGCACGGCATCCCGGTCGCGGCGATCACCACCGGCGGCAGTCGCAACGGCGACACTTGGCTGAGCCCAACAGGTTCCGCTGATGCGGACCGTCCCGCCGGCCCCCGGCAAGCGCGGCCGGCCACTGCGCCGCTCCGGGCGCCCGTACGCCGACCGCCGGGCACGGCTTCGGCTTGGGCGTGTACCGCTGGGTCACGGGGGGGATCGCCCCGAGGGTCAGCCTGCTTGATGCGGCAGAACGCATACGGAGCAGCCAGGCCCGCACAGTTTCACATCCGGGACCTCAGCACGTCGACCTCACAGCCCGGTGCGAAGGGGTCGAAGCCGTGGTCGATCAGCCAGCGGACTGCCAGCAGGCTTCGCAACGACCACCATGCGTGGATCACGTCGAGGTCGATGTCGGTGCCATAGCCGACGAGGACGTCGTCGAGGTGGTCCTCATGTCCGAGTGTGAAGGTGGCGAGGTCGTACAGGGCGTCGCCCTGGCCTGCCTCGGACCAGTCGATGATGCCGGTGACCTCGTCGCCGTGGATGAAGACGTGGGCGATCTGGAGGTCGCCGTGTGTGAACGACGGAGTCCACGGCCGGAGTGCGGCCTGGGCGACCTGGTGGTTGCGGGTGACCAGGTCGGCGGGTAGGAGGCCGCTCGTCACCAGCGACTCGCACTCGGCGTCGAGTTCCGCTGCCAGCGCGTCGATGCTCCGGCCTGCCCGGCCGGGCCGGGGCGGCAGCGGGGCGTCGTGCAGCTTCCGGATGGCGGCGCCCGCCGCGGCCCATGCCGTCGGCGACCCGGTCGTCGGCCCGCCGAGGCGCCCGAGCGTGCTCCCCGGGAGTGCGGCGATCGCAAGTACAGGCGGTTTGCGCCACAGGATCTCCGGGGTCGGGACCGGCGCGCGGGACATCGCCTCGACCTCGGCGTCGATGCGCGCCTGATCGGCGTCCACCTTCAGGAACACGTCGCCGACGCGCAGGGTCGCTCGCTCGGAATGGGCGACGACGACTTTGACCTCATCCATGGGCGTCCAGTATCCCGGGGATGATCGCCGCGGTCGCCGGATTTATCGTTCCTGCGGTCGCACGGCTTACCGCGTCCCGCCACCCGGCGGCCTCATGCACGAGACCGATCCACGAGACCGATGCGCGAGACCGACCCACGGCACCGATCTCCGACGAGGTCAAGCCCACCACTTTCGTCAGAAGTCCTGAGCCCGTGTCGCCGTACGCGCTCCCCGGATCGCCCCACCTCCCTCGCCCGATGCCTCGACCAGAGCCGCCGTGAAGGGATGTCCGGGAGCCGTGAGGACCCGGGTGGCGGGCCCCTCTTCGACTACGTCGCCGGTGTCCAGCACCAGGATGCGGTCGGTGCGGGCGGCCGTCTTCAGGTCGTGGGTGATCCACACCAGGGCCAGGTCCGGCTGGTCGCGCAGCAGTCGGTCGAGGACGGCGAGGACGGTGCGCCGGGTCACCGTGTCCAGGCCCGAGGTGATCTCGTCGCAGACCAGGACACGGGGGCGGGCGAGCAGGGCGCGGGCGAGCGCCGCGCGCTGGAGTTCGCCTCCGGAGAGCCGGCCCGGACGGCTGTGGAAATGCTGCTCACGGAGCCCGACCTCCGCGAGCAGCGCTTCCGCCTCCCGCGCGGCGTCGGCGGGCATGGCTCCGCGCAGGCGTACCGCCGTGCGCGCGACCTGCGCCAGCAGCGTGCGGTGTTCGTCGAAGGAGGAGTGCGCGTCCTGGAACACGTACTGCACCGCTGCCAGTTGTCGGGGCGTACGGTTGCGCAGGCTGCGGGGCAGCGGTACGCCGTCGAGGTGGACCTCGCCGTCGTACGTACGGTGCAGCCCGGCCAGGCACCGGCCGAGCGTGGTCTTGCCGCTGCCGGAACGACCGACGACCGCCACCCGTTCACCGGGCCGGACGCGCAGGGAGACGTCGCACAGCACGTCGACGGTACGACGGGCACCGCCGCCGCGGTGGTGGGCGGCCAGGTTCCGTACTTCGAGGACGGCATCGGTCTCGCTCCGCACTTCCAGGGCCGCACCGGGGCTGGAATCGGCATCGATTTTCCCCTCCGGGGGCGCGTCAGGCCCGGTGTCGCCCCTCACCCCAGGTACGGCGCCACTCCCCTCCTCCGCCCCGAACAACTGGCGCGTCCACGCATGCCGCGCGCTCGTCACCACCTGTTCCACCGGCCCCGCTTCGACCACCCGTCCGCCCTTCAGGACCACGACCTCGTCGGCCAGTTCACGCACCACGTCCAGGTCGTGGCTGAGCAGCAGGACGCCGATGCCCTGCCGGACGACCGACACCAGCTCCGCGACGATGCGGCGCTTGGTGAGGGCGTCCTGTCCGGTGGTCGGTTCGTCGGCGACCACGACGCGGGCGCCCAGCAGCAGGGCCTGGGCGAGTACGACGCGCTGCTGCTGGCCGCCGGACAACTGGTGCGGGTAGCGGCGCAAGAGTTCGGAGGGGTCGGTGAGTTGGGCGCGGGAGAGCGCCTCGTTGATACGGGCCGTGGCGGCTCGGGCGCGCTCGCGGCGCGGGAGGTGGCGTACCTGGGTACGGGCGATGTCGGTCAGCAGGGCACCGGCCCGGCGGGCGGGGTTGAGGACCGCTGCCGGGTGCTGCGGTACGTGGCCGACCAGGCGGTCCGTGACCGTCACCGTCCCGGAGACCCGGGCGCCCGGCGGGTAGGCGCCGAGCAGGGCCAGTCCGGTCGTGGTCTTGCCGCTGCCGGAGGCGCCGACCAGGGCGGTCACCGTTCCCGCGCGGACCCGCAGGCTCACTCCGTCGACGACGGCCCGGCCGCCGACCTCCACCCGCAGGTCCTCGACCTCGGCGACGACGTCCGCTGCCACGCTCACCGGCGCCCCTCCTTCACATCAACCACATCAGCCACATCAGACAGATCAGGCATGTCAGTTACATCAGGCACGTCAGATGCATCAGGCGCATGACGCGCATCAGGCGCGGCCGCCCCCGACCGCCTCCGCTGCTCCCCTCCCAGCACCGCATCCACGACCAGATTCCCGCCCATCGACAACGCCACGATCAGCAGCGCGGGCACCACAACGGCCCATGGCTGCACGAAGAGTCCGGTGCGGTTGCGGTCGACCATGACCGCCCAGTCCGCCGCGTCCGGTTCCACGCCGACGCCCAGGAACGCGGCGGTGGCGACGAGGTAGAGCACGCCGGTCAGGCGGACGCCCGCGTCGGCGGCGAAGGTGCGCAGGGCCGACCGGCCGACGTAGCCGATCGCCGTACGCCACCAGGTCTCGCCCTGCATGCGCAGCGCCTCGACGGCGGGGCGCGCGGCTGCTTCCGAGGCAGCGGCGCGGACGATTCTGGCCGCGTCCGGGATGTTGACGAGCGCCACCAGCAGCGCGAGTCCCGCGGCACCCGGTGAGAAGACGGCGGCCACCAGGAGGATCAGCAGCAGTGACGGCACCGCGAGCAGTACGTCCAGTGGGCGCATCAGCAGTTCTTCGAGCCAGGTGCGGTGGGTGAGGGCGGCGGCCAGCCCCAGCGGGACGGCGACCGCGTAGGCGAGGGCGGTGGCGGCCAGGGCGACGAGCACCACCGACTGCCCGCCGAGCAGGATCTGCCGTCCCACGTCGCGGCCGACGAAGTCGGTGCCGAGCCAGTGGCCGCCACCGAGCGTGAAGGACGCGGACCGCGGGCCGGGGTCGCCCGCCAGCAGCGGCCCGAGGAGGGCGAGGAGCAGGGGAACACCTGCGATCAGCAGTCCGGCCAGACCGGGCTGCCGCCCCCCAGCCGGACGCATGAACTTCCGCACCACCCCGGACCACCGCCCAACCGGACCACCGAACCTCCGCATCACGCCGCCACCCCCGCCCGGGGCGCGAGCCGGCGGGCGACCAGATCAGCGCCGAGGTTGAGGACGACCGCGACCAGGCCGAAGACCACGGCCAGGCCCTGGACCACGGGGACGTCGCGTTCGGCGACCGCGTTCATCAGGACGGTGCCCAGGCCCGGGATGACGAACAGCGCCTCCACGACGATCACTCCGCACAGCAGCCAGTCGACGGTACGGGCGAGTTGCTGGGCGGCGGGCGCGAGGGCGTTCGGCAGGGCGTGCGCGTACCGGACGCGCGCCGGGGACAGCCCGTAGCGGGCCGCCTGCCGTGCGTACGGGGAACGCAGCGCGTCGATCATCCCGGCCCGTACCAGGCGGCTGATCGAGCACACGGGGCGGGAGAGCAGCACGAGGACGGGCAGGACGAGGACGGCCGGCTGGGCGAGCAGGTCGCCGCCGGAGCCGACGGCGGTCGGCGGCAGCCAGCCCAGCCGGAGGGCGAACAGGGTGACCAGCAGCACGCCGAGGGCGAACTCCGGTACGGCGTACACCGCGAGGGTCATGGAGCTGACCAGCCGGTCCGCGACGGAACCCTCGCGGCGCGCGGCCAGGACACCGAGCCCCACCCCGGCCGGCACCAGCAGCACCACGGTCACGGCGGCGAGCAGCAGGGTGGGGCCGAAACCGTCGGTAAGGTACGCGGCAACGGGCCGGCCGGAGGTCAGCGAGGTCCCGAGGTCGCCGTGGAGCAGCCCCACGACCCAGTCGGCGAGGCGTTCGGCGGCCGGGCGGTTCAGGCCCATCTCCGTACGGATGGCCGCGATGCGGGCCGGGTCGGGCTGGTCGCCCGCCAAGGCCACGGCGGCGTCCCCGGGCAGCGCCTCGGTGAGGACGAAGACCAGCAGCACGACGGCGGCGGTCTGCGCGACACCGAGCAGCAGCCGGCGGGCGAGCCAGGAGCGCAGCACAGCCGGTACGACGGACACGGCACGGCCGGCGCGCCCGTCTCGCCCGCCACGTCCAGCACGTCCGGCACTCCCACCATGCCCGCCACGCCCAGCACGATCAGCCAGCCGCCGAGGCGGCGCGACGGGTGCGCTCACGCCAGCCACACCTTGTCGAAGCGGGCCCAGTCCAGGGTGTTCGCGGGCGCGTCGTGCGCCACGCCGCGCACACGGCGGGAGGTGCCGACGATCCAGTCCGCGAAACCCCACACCAGGAACCCGCCCTCGGTGTACAGGCGGCGCTGCATCCGCCCGTACACCGCCGCCCGTTCCTTCTTGTCCTTGGTGGACTGGGCCTGCTGGTACAGGGCGTCGAAGTCCTTGTGCCGCCACTTGGTGGCGTTGGTGGTCGAACCGCTCAGCAGCCGCTGCGAGAAGTGCGACTCGATGGGCATGGCGCCGGAGCGGTAGCAGCACAGGGTGCCGGAGTCGAGGATGTCGCTCCAGTAGCTGTCCTTGCTGCCGGACTTCACCTGGATCGTCACGCCCGCCTTGGCGGCCTGGTCGCGGAAGATGCCGGCCGCCTCGGTGAATCCAGCGGCGACGGGCGAGGTGTCGAGGGTGAGGCGCAGGTCTTCGGCACCGGCCTGCTTGAGGAGGTGGCGGGCCCGGTCGAGGTCCTGGTGGCGCTGCGGCAGGTCGGCGGCGTAGTACTCGTACCCCTTCCCGAACAGGTCGTTGCCGATCTCGCCGGCACCGGAGAGCGCGCCGTCGACGAGTTCCTTGCGGTCGGCGATGAGGAAGAACGCCTCGCGGACCCGCTTGTCGTCGAAGGGCGCGCGGTCGGTCTTCATCGCGAAGGACTGCATGGCGCTGTTGCGCAGCCGGACGATCTCGATCTGGCCCTTGCCCTCGTGGGCGCGCGCGGTGGTGGGGTTGAGTTCGTGCGCGTACTCGACCTGGCCGCCGAGCAGGGCGTTGACCCGCGCGGACTCCTCGTTGGCGACGACGAACTCCAGCTCGTCGAGGTGCGGCGCGCCGTCCCAGTAAGCGTCGTTGCGCCGGACGACGCAGGAGCGGCCCGGGGTGAAGGAGACGAAGCGGAAGGGGCCGGAGCCGACCAGCCGGGCGAAGTCCGCGGTGGTCGTGCCGGCCGGGACGATGTACGCGCCGAACGCGGCCAGCACGTTGGGGAATTCGGCGGTGGGGCGCTTGAGGCGGAACTCGACGGTGTCCGGGGAGACCGCGCGGCTGGCGGCCAGGTCGATGGGCTCCAGGGACGCCTTGGCGCGGTACGCCTTCTTGGGGTCGGCTATGCGGCGGAAACTGTAGAGGACGTCCTCGGCGGTGACCGGCTTGCCGTTGTGGAAGGCGGCCTTGCGCAGGGTGATCCGCCAGCGGTCGAGGGTGTCGTTGGGCTCCCACTTGGCGGCCAGGCGGGGACGGGCGGACATGTCGGTACCGCAGTCGGCCAGCTTGTCGTAGAGAGCCTTGGCGCGGGCGACGTCGGCGAAGAGGTTGCCCAGATGCGGGTCGAGGGTCTCGGAGGCGCCGCCACCGGCGAAGGCGGCGCGCAGCCGCCCGCCGCGCCGGGGCGTGCCACCGCCGGTGCCCGACGAGCCGGATCCGGTACCGCAGCCGGCCAGGACGAGCCCCGCGGTGGCCGTGGCGCCCGCGGTCGCGGCGAGGAAGCCGCGCCGCCGCAGGCCGGGCGGGACGGCGGTTTCCCGGTCGGTGGGAGGGAGTTCGGTCATGGTGGGTCTCGCCTCGTGTGAGTGGGTGAGCAGGAAGGCAGCGCAGGAAGGGACAGGGCAGGGCAGGAAAGGACAGGTACGGGCAGGAAGCGGTGGGCGGTCAGCCGTCGCCCCGTCGGGCCACGAGGTGCAGCCGGTCGCCGTCGGCAGAGCCACCAGAAGACGCGGCCGTACCGGCGAAGCCGACAGGGACCGAGGCCAACTCGGGCCGCCAAGGCGGTTCCGTCCGGGGACCGGGCCCGTCATGCAGCGCCAACACCGTGAACCCGTGCGCGGCCAGCGCGTACCGCAGTTCCTGGGGGAACAGCAGTCGCCAGGCGGAGTGCTGTTCGACCGGCGGTGTGCCGTCCTCCGTGGTCCAGACCCGGCGTCGGCGCAGCAGTTGGGCCGACCGGTCGACGGTGAGCGTCGTGACGGACCGGTATACGGTGCCCTCCCACTCGAAACCTCGGATGGCCGGTGCGTCCAGCAGTTCCGTACGGCCGAGGAAGAACGCGCCGTTGCGCATCTCGGCGACCAGCAGCCCGCCGGGTGTCAGGGCGCGGCGGCAGGAGTCCAGGAAGCCGTCGAGGTCGTCGTTGGTGTGGCAGTACAGCAGCGCGCTGTCCAGACAGACGACGGCGTCGAACGGCTGTGGAGCGAGGTCCGTCGCGTCGAATCCGCGCAGGTCGGCGCGCTCGTACCGAGGACCGGAGTGGTGGCTACGGGCGTACGCCAGCATCGCGTCCGAGACGTCGGCGCCGACGACCGTACGGCCCAGGGTGTGCAGGTGGGCGGCGTCCCGCCCGGTGCCGCAGCCGATGTCGAGGACGTGCGGCCCGGCGCCGTACCGGCGCAGGACGTCCTCGGTCCAGCGGGCGGCGAGCCGTTCCGGGTCGGGGAACCGGGCCTCGTACAGGGCCGGGTTGTCGGTCAGCAGATTACGGGCGGCCACGCTGTCCGTCATGCCGCCACCGCCACGGCCCGTACCGGCAGGGCCCGCAGCCGGTGCAGCCAGCCGACGCCGGCCGCCGACAGGAGGCCGAAGGCGAGGCAGCACGCCCAGGGCAGCCAGGCGGCGCCGCCGTGCCCGCCCGCGTCCATGGCCCAGCCGACGACGGTGTTGCCGACGGCGGCGGCGATGCCGGAGACGACGTAGAAGATCCCGAAGTAGGTACCGGTCAGTTCGGCGCGGCCGAACTCCGGTATCAGCTCCATGACGAACGGCTGGGCGATCATGACGCCGACGTACAGGAGCAGCGCCCCGGCCAGTACGGGTACGAGGGCGAGCGCGGCCCCGCCCACGCCGCCGCCTGTTCCGGACGTCCTGGCGACCGCCATCGGCGGGACGAACGCCACGCCCATCAGCGCCAGCCCGACGGCCACCCAACGCGCCCGGCTGCCACGCTCCTTGAGGGAACGCGTGATGCGCATCTGGAGGGTGAGGTTGGCCAGTGTGCCGACCAGGAAGACGATGCCCGCCGCGCCGTCCCAGCCGGTGGCCCTGCGGGCGCCGTCCGGGAGCAGCAGGTAGAGCTGGTTCTCCATGGTGAACATGCCGACCATGGCGAGGGAGAAGGCCAGGAACGCCCGGTTGGCCAGGACTTCGCGCCAGTCGCTGAGCACGCTGCCCTTGGAGGCGGGCACCTCTCGGGCGGGCAGTACGACGGCTTGGGCGGCGGTGAGCAGGGCGAAGATCGCGGCGGCGGTGAGGGCGGAGGCCCGGAAGTCGACGAGCAGCAGGGCGCTGCCGATCAGCGGCCCGACCAGGGCGCCGGTCGTCGCGAAGATGTTGAACAGGGCGAACGCCTCGGCCTTGCGGTCCCCCGCCTCCGCCGCCAGGTAGGCGCGCACGGCCGGGTTGAACAGGGCCCCGGCGAGCCCGCTGAGTATGGAGGCGGCCAGCAGGACGGGCAGCCCGTCGCCGAGCGCGAACAGGGCGAAGCCGACGGTACGCAGCGCGCAGCCCGCGATGATCACGCCGCGTGCTCCGAGCCGGTCGGCGGCCGAGCCGCCGAGGATGAACAGGCCCTGCTGGCTGAGGTTGCGTACGCCCAGCACGATGCCGACGACCGCGGCCGACATCCCCAGGTCCGCGCCGAGGTGCGTGGCGAGGTACGGGATGAGCAGGTAGAAGCCGATGTTCACGCCGAGCTGGTTGACCAGCAGGAGCCGGATGGCGAGCGGGAAGGCCCGCATCTCACTCCACGTCTTCACGGTGGTGCCTTTCCTTCTGTACTGCGGGCTGTACTGAGGGCTGTGCGATGGACGGAGCGGGTACGGCCGGCGCGGCGCGCGGCGGCACCGGCCGTACCCCCAGCCCGGCCCCCGTCCCGGCGTGTACGGTCCCGTCGGTGCCGCCGATGCCGGTCCACGGGTCGTGCGCCAGCAGCAGGTGCCCGTCGAGGTCGACCCAGCGGGCACGGTCGGCGAGGTGGACGGCGGGGGCGATGCCGAGGGTGCCGGCGGTCAGGCAGCCGAGCATGAGCCGGGTGCCGCTGCCCGCGACCAGTTCCTCGATGCGCAGTGCCGCGTGCACGCCGCCGCACTTGGCGAGCTTGACGTTGACGCCCTGCACCCGCCCGGCCAGCCGTTCGACGTCGGCAGGGGACACGGCGTCCTCGTCGGCGATGAGGGGCAGCGGAGAGTGCGCGGCGAGCCGGGCGAGCGCTTCGGGGTCGCCCGGGACGGTGGGCTGTTCGACGGCCTCGACGCCCAGTGCGGCGAAGCGCGGCAGCAGGTGCCGGGCCTGCTCCGGTGTCCAGGCGCCGTTGGGATCGAGCAGCAGCGCCGCCGAGGGCGCGGCGTCCCGTACGGCCCGTACGCGGGCGAGGTCGTCCTCGGGGTCCGCCGTACCGGCCTTGATCTTGAGGACGGTGAAGCCGCTCTCCGCCAGGCAGCGGGCCTGCGTCCGGGCCCGCTCGGCGGACACGATGCCGATGGTGCGGGCGGTGGCGGCGACCGGCCGTGCCACGGTCCCCAGCAACTGGTGCACCGGCTGCCCGGCCCGCTTGCCCGCCAGGTCGAGCAGGGCCGACTCGACGGCGGCGGTGACGGCGGGCGGCGTGCCGGGCGCGGGCAGCTCGCCGTCCCGCAGGGCGTCGAGGGCGCTCTCCGGGCCGGCGAAGCGGCCGAGTTCCGCGCCGGCCGTGGCCAGCAGCCGGCGCAGCGTGTCCGTGTCGAGCCCGTAATACACGCTGGTCACAGCCTCGCCGTGACCACGCAGACCACCGTGCCCGATGGTGATCCAGACGGCGTTCCGTTCGGTCGTCACGGAGCGGGAGATGCGCAGGGGTTCGGCGAGCTGGAGGCGTACGACGCGCAGCGTGACGTTCATGCGACGCCCTCCCCCACCGTCGCCGCCTTCGGGTCCACGACCGTGGTGCAGCGCCCCCAGCCGATGGCCTCGGCCGCCCTGGGATGCGGTATCTCCACCGGACGGGTGGAGATGGGCTGCCGGTCCAGGCCGTGCGCGGCGGCGAAGTCCTCGTCGTAGACGGTGCCGAGGTAGCGGTGCAGGCCGTCGGGGAAGACGGTGGCGACGACCGCGCCGGGGTGCACGCGGGCCGCCCAGGCGGAGACCAGGGCGACGGCGCCGGTGCTCCAGCCGCCGCTGACGAAGCTGCCCCGGGCCAGCCGTCGGCAGGCGTCCGCGGCCTCGGCGGGCCCTACCCAGTGCACCTCGTCGAAGGCCCCGTAGGCGACGTTGCGCGGGTGGATGCTGCTGCCGAGGCCGCGCATCAGGCGGGGCCGGGCGGGCTGTCCGAAGATGGTGGAGCCGGTGGCGTCCACGCCGACGAGGCGCAGCGCGGGCCAGTGGCGGCGCAGCGGGCCGATGATCCCGGCGCTGTGGCCGCCGGTGCCGACGCTGCACACCAGGACGTCGAGGTGGTCCAGGTCGGCGGCGATCTCGGCGGCGAGTGAGGCGTAACCGGCCGCGTTGTCGGGGTTGTTGTACTGGTCGGGCCAGTACGCGTGCGGGAGCACGGTGCGCAGTTCGCGCAGCCGGGTGAGCCGGGCGGCCTGCCAGCCGCCTTCCGGGGCGGGCCGGTCGACGATCTCCAGCCGGGCGCCGTAGGCCCGCAGCAACCGGCGCATGGACGGTTCCAGTTCGCTGTCGCAGACCAGGATCACGTCGTGGCCGAGCGCCTGCCCGGCGAAGGCCAGGCCGACGCCGAGGGTGCCGGAGGTGGACTCCACGACCGGCGCGCCGGGCCGCAGTTCGCCCCGCTCGCGGGCGCCGAGCAGCATGGACACGGCGGCGCGCGCCTTCATGCCGCCCGCGCCGAGCCCTTCCAGCTTGGCCCAGAAGCCGGGGTGCGGGCAGGGCAGGTCGCCGGTGACCCGGGCCAGCGGCGTTCGGCCGACGAGGGCGAGGAGCTCCCGGTTGGCGGCGGGTGCGCCCAGTACGGCGGCGGTCATCGGTCGCCTCCCCGGCCCAGCAGCGCATACCCGTCGTCGCCGGTGTAGCGGTGGACGACGCCGGGTCCGCCGTCGAGCCAGAAGAACGGGTACGGCTCGGCGCACACGGCGCTCACTCCGGCGCCCAGCAGGCGCGGCAGTACGGCGCTGCCGGTCTGGGCGAACATCACCAGCGGCTTCCCGTACCGCTCGCAGTGGGCGCGCAGCGGCTCGAAGGTGCCGTTGCCCAGCGTCATGCCGGACGCCAGCACCGCGTCGCAGCCGTCCAGTTCGGCGAGCGCGTCGGTACGGACCGGCTCGCCCCACTCGGTCCGGCCGCCCTTGAGGTCGCACGGTACGCAGACCAGGCCGCGGGCGCGCAGCGCCTCCAGCAGCGAGTTGACGACGCCGACGACCAGGACGGTACGGCCGGGCGCGACGGCCAGCAGCCCGGCGACGCCACGGGCGCGGGCCCGGGACTTGGCGAGCGAGTCGCCGGCGGGCAGCGCCCACGGCCGCGCGCCGTTCGCGGGGGTGTGCGGCAGGGCGTGCATCAGGTACGCGTCCAGTGCGGCGATCCGTACCGGCGCCAGCGGATGGTCGAGCAGCGTCGCGATGTCGGCGCCCACACACTCGTCGATCGCGGCGGCGGGCAGCGCGCCCGGTTCCACGGCGCAGGACCCCACCGCGCTGCCGAGACGCAGGCTGAGCACTTCGTTGCGGTAGCCGCCGCTGCGCCCTTCGTGGCGTACGGCCTGGCTGGTGGTGAAGGCCACCGCGATCTTCTGCGTACGGGGGTCGGGCCCCAGCTCTCCGGCGCGTACGCGGCGTACGAGGTCCGGGAGCCCGGCCGCCGCGGGCCGCACTGCGCGGTCCGCCACGGCACCGTCGGCCGCCGCCCCCTGTCCCAGCGGGCTCATCGTTCCTCCACCACCTGCGGACACAGCCCGGCCAGCAGTTCCTCGACGCGAGCGCGGGCACCCGCCCCTTCGCCGTCACCGGCCATGACATGCCCCAGGTATCCGTTGTTGCTGCCGGTGTCCTTGACGGTCTTGCCGGCCTCGGCAAGCTGCACCTCCAGCACACCGGGCCGCGCGTCGAGCCCGGCGGCCCCGGAGATGCCCTCCAGCACACCGGTGCGCTCGGGCACGAGGAAGCCGATGGCGGCGCTGCGCAGCCCGGTCTCGCGTGGCGTGAGGTCCGGTGTGCGGCCGAGGGCCACCTCGACGAACGCCGCCGCCAGGTCGATGCCGGTGACATGCCGGACCAGTTCGGTGATGCGGTTGCCGGCGGGCCTCGGATTCACCTCGACGACGCGCGGCCCGGCCCCGGTCAGCTTGATCTCGGTGTGCGCGACGACCTGGTCGAGCCCCAGCGCCTTGAGCGCGGCGCACGCGGTGTCCGCCGCGGCTCCGGCGTCGGCGGCGCTCAGCGCGGCGGGGAACATGTGCCCCGTCTCGACGAACGCCGGGGCGCCGCCCACACTCTTGTCGGTCACCCCGACCACGTGCGCCGCGCCGCCGTACGACACGGTCTCGACGCTGACCTCCGGCCCGTCGAGCAGTTCTTCCAGCAGCACCACCGGGGCCCGCAACTGCCCCCGCGCGTTGACCGGGAACCCGGCGAGCGCGCGGTGCGCGCGGGCCAGCTCCGCCTCGTCGTCCACCCGCCGTACGTACATCCCGGCGCACAGGTCCACCGGCTTGAGGACGAGCGGGAAGCCGATCTCGCGCGCCGCCTCGGCGGTCCTCGCCCAGTCGGCGCACACGGCGAACCGGGGGCCCGGGACTCCGGCCGCCTCCAGGGCGCGCCGGGTGGCGTCCTTGCGGCAGGCGGCCTCCACGGCCTCCGGCGCGGGTCCGGGCAGGCCGAGGTACGCGGCGATGCGCGCCACGGTGGGCAGGTAGTAGTCGCACGAGCTGAGGACGCCGTCGAAGCCCGTCGCCGTGTGCAGGCGTTCGGCGTACGGCAGCAGCGTGTCGGTGTCGTTGGTGTCGGCGGTGATCACGTTGCGGGCCGCCAGCAGCGGGTGGGCGGTGCCCTCGGGGGCGGCCCGCAGGTAGTGGTGCAGGTCGCGGGTGAGGAAGGTGAAGTCGTGTCCGGCCTCGCGGAGGGCGCGGGGCAGCAGCCTGCCCATCGACCCGACCCAGCTCTCGACCATCAGCAGATGCGCCACAACTCTCCTTCTGCGCAGGCGGTTTCGCGTCCGGGCACGCCGTGGGGAGGCCCCCGGTGCCGCGGTGCGGTGTTGACCGAACGCGATGCTAACCGTAATGATTTTCATTGTCACCTCTTGGGTCGGCCTTTCCCTTCGGCCGCCCGCCTCCCTGACGCCTGCCGTCACCCCCTCCACCGCACGGCCCCGCCCTCACCGAATGCGAGCCCCATGCCTCCCGCCCTACGCCGCACCGCCCTGCTCTGCGCGCTCCTGACCTGCGCCGTACCGCTCACCACCGGCACCGCCACCGCCGAACCCGCCACCTCCGTCGGCCCCGGAACCACCGCCACCGGCCTCGCCACCTCCGCCGCCCAGCCCCTGCACTTCGGCGCCTGCCCGGACTCGGTCCCCACGCCGCCCGCGCCCGACCGCGTCGAATGCGGCACGGTGCGCGTGCCGCTGGACCACACCCGCCCGGGCGGAGAGCACATACGGATCGCCGTCTCCCGCGTCCGGGCCTCGGGGACGCCCGCCGAACGGCGCGGCGTCCTGCTGGTCAACCCCGGCGGTCCGGGCGGCTCCGGCCTCCCGTATGCCGTCACCAAGCGCGCCAAACTCCCGGCGGCGGTACGCCGCGCCTACGACGTCATCGGCTTCGACCCGCGCGGCACCGGGCACAGCACACCCGCCGACTGCGGACCGATGGGCGGGCTCTTCGACAGCCCGGCCGCCGACCCCGTACCGCACGACCGTCCCGGCGAACGCGCCTACCTCGACACCCAGCGACGACTGGCCGCCGACTGCGCCGCAGGCACCGGCCACGCCCTCCCCCACCTGTCCACCACCGAGACCGCCCGCGACATGGACGCCGTCCGCGCCGCGCTCGGGGAGCCGCGCATCAGCTTCCTCGGCGTCTCGTACGGCACCTACCTCGGCGCCGCGTACACCGCGCAGTTCCCGGACCGGGTGGACAAGTTGGTGCTGGACAGCGTGGTCGGTCCGGAGGACTGGCACGCGTTCGACGTACGGCAGGCGCGTGCCATGCTGCGTCAGCGCGACGTGCTCTTCGGCTGGCTGGCGCGGCACGATTCCCGCTTCCGGCTCGGCACCACCCCGCGCGAGGTCCGCGCCGCCTACCTGCGCACGCGCGACGGCCTGACCGCACGCCCGGTGGCCGGCTTCGGGGCGGCGGCCTTCGACCGTGGCGTCTACCGCGCCCTGGGCCGCACCGAACGCTGGACCGCCCTGGGCGACGGGCTCCGCGCCTACCTGGACGAGGGCGTGGTCGACCGGCTCCGCCCCGCCGCGCCCTTCGACGGACCCGAGTCACGTACGTACGAGGCGGCCAACCGGGCCGTGAAGTGCGCCGACGGTCCGGGGCCCACGCCGGGCCGGGTCCTCGCCGACATCCGTGGGCTGCGGCGCCTGGACCCGCAGCCCGTACTGACCGGCCTGGAGGCGGCGAGCTGCGCGTACTGGCACACGCGTCCCGACGGGCGCACCCGGCTCGGCAGCCCCACGGCGCCCCCGGCGCTGCTGGTGGCGTCCGCGCACGACCCCGTGACGCCGATCGCCGGTGCGCGGGCCCTCGGCCGCACGCTGCCCGGCTCCCGGCTGGTCACCCTGCACCACGACTACTCGCACGGCGTCTTCGCCAGCCGCGGCAACTCCTGCGTGGACTCCACGGTGGCCGCGTACCTCGTCGGCGGCACCGTCCCGGCCGGGAACGTGCACTGCGACGGCCCGGGTCTGCCCGAGCCGTCGCAGTGATCGTGAATCCCGCGTCCCTCAGCCCACCACCGCGACCTCGGGCGGCAGCGTGTGCGGGAACCCGTCGGCGCCCAGCAGGTGTTCCTCGAAGAACCCGCCCACGCACGCCCGGGTGATCTCGGTACCCCGGCCGCCGGGCAGGGACCCGAGCGCGAAGGCGTAGTCCTCGGCTTCGGTGAACTCCCGGTAGCCGAGGGGTCCGGCAAGGACGTCGAGGTCGGTGGGCGACGCGTGCCCGCCCCCGGACACCAGGAGATGGTGCCGCGGCCCGCGCAGCACGCTCCACAACCGCGCCCAGCTCCGCGTCTCCTCCGGGAACTCCGGGTCGTCCGGGGTGAACTGGCACAGCAGGAAAGGGCGTTCCAGACCCGTGCGGAGGACATCGCCGTACGGGATGCCGTCCAGATTCACCCCGGCCGTGAAGCCCGGGTCGAGCCGCATGGCCTCGGCCGCCGCCGCGCCGCCCAGCGAATGGCCCGCGACGCCGGTCCGTGACGGGTCCAGATGGGCATGCCACCAGAACCCGGGATCGCTCAGCCGGGCGCGGGCGAAGCGGAGGTCGGCGACCCGTACGTCCAGGTAGCGGCCGGAGAGGTCGCCGGTGTCGCCGTCCGCGAGCCCGTCCGGTTCCCGGTACGGCACGATCCGGCCGTCCGGGAACTCCACGCCGATCGCGTCCGAGGGGTGGTCCAGGGCGGCCACCAGGAATCCGCGGCTCGCGAGATCCTCCCGAGCGCGGTCAGGTCCGCGCGGTACCGGGAGTGGCCGGGCGAGAGCAGGACCAGCGGGCAGCCACGTGCGTCCGGGGCGGGCGGCGCGTCCGCCGTGCCGTGCACGAGGATGCCGGCCGCCGTGCCGCGCGGCAGTCCGGAGCAGCCGGGCTCCTCCTCCCACGCGTCGACCACCAGAGGGGACATCGCTTCGGAGACGTACCGGCCCGGTACCTGGCCGGTTCCCGCCTGCGCCGGATACCACAGGTGCGCCATCAGCTCCCGTACCCGGCCGGGCCGAAAGGGGTCCTTCCGCGCGTCGTCCACGAGGTGGACGGTGCGCACGCCCACCGCACGGCGGCCGGTGGGGCGCGGCAGTTCCAGGCGCGGTACGGTGCGCCGCGCGGTCGCCGTCGCCCCGCCGTCCGATGCCGTACCGCAGATCTCCGCTTCCGCCATGCCGTTGCCGCCTTCCGCTCGACTTCACCGGCGAGCATCCGAACACGCCAGG
Source organism: Streptomyces chrestomyceticus JCM 4735 (assembly GCF_003865135.1). Taxonomy (NCBI): domain Bacteria; kingdom Bacillati; phylum Actinomycetota; class Actinomycetes; order Kitasatosporales; family Streptomycetaceae; genus Streptomyces; species Streptomyces chrestomyceticus. The sequence goes on from NZ_BHZC01000001.1 coordinate 2,335,954, forward strand.
CCGCCGGAGCGCACCGGATTTTCCCGGCGCCCCGGGCGCCTCCCCGGCCGCGCGGCGGCGGATTTTCCGGGAGGGCCGGAATGCGCGGCGATCCTTCTTCGGAAGGCGGGCGGGGGCGCCCACCATGGGGACGACGCGGGCGGCAGCCCGCCCGGCCGCGCAGGCGCAGCCGGTCCGTACCAGCGCAGGAGCCAGCATGATCTTCATCGTCGTCAAGTTCACCGTCCGGCCCGAGTACCAGGACTCGTGGCTGTCGCTGGTGGACGACTTCACGCAGGCCACCCGGCAGGAGCCCGGCAACCTGTTCTTCGAGTGGTCGACCAGCGTCGACGACCCGCGCCAGTTCGTCCTGGTCGAGGGCTTCGCGGACCGCGAGGCCGGCGACCAGCACGTCAACTCGGAGCACTTCCGGAAGGCGATGGACACCATGGCCGGCGCCATCGCCACCACCCCGCAGATCATCAGCGACGAGATCGCCGCCGAGGGCTGGTCCCCGATGGGCGAGCTGTCGCCGCGCGAGGCCTGACCGGCGGGGGCGCGGCTCCTCCCGCACCGGAGAACCCCGTTCCGCCGGCCGTACGGTCCATGTGGGCCGTACGGCCGGCGGGCGGCGGGATCAGAACGGTGCGGCCGGAAGGTACTTCCCGTCCAGGGTGATCACCGCGCGGGAGCCGCCCTCGGGGTCGTCCACCTTCTGGATGTCCAGGCGGAAGTTGACGGCGCTGATGATGCCGTCGCCGAACTTCTCGTGGATCAGGGCCTTGAGGGTGGTGCCGTAGACCTGCAGCATCTCGTGGAAGCGGTAGAGGGTGGAGTCGGTGGGGATGCCGTCCGGGATGCAGCCGCGCAGCGGGATCGTCTGCAGCAGCCGCTCCGCCGCCTCGTCCAGGTCCAGGCGCTCGGCCACGGCCCGGGCGGCGTCGGCGGGCAGGGCGTGCTGGCCGAGGAGCGCCGCGGTGACGAACGCGACGGACAGGCCGGTGGCGTCGGCCAGTTCCTGCCAGGTCAGATCCTTGCGGATCTTGGCCTCGACGACGGCGAGGGCCAGGTCCTGACGGGCCTGCGGGTCGAGCTGGGCATGGGGCATGGAAGCGTCCTTTCGGAAGTGGGGGCGGGCCCGGACGGGCCGCGCCCGGCAGGGGCTCAGGCGAGCGGGGTGAACGTTCCGCTGCGCGGATCGAGGACGTCGACGGCTCCGGTACGGATGTCGTGCGTCCAGCCGTGCAGCGTCACCGCGTCCCGCGCGAGAGCGTCGGCCACGGACGGATGGGTGGCCAGGTGGGCGAGCTGGACGGTCACGTTGTCGTGGACGAGCGCCGTGACGGCCGCCTCGGCCCCGCCGTCCCGCGCGGCCGTACGGGGACCGGCGGGCCCGGCCGTGTGCAGCCAGCCGTCGAGGGCGGGCAGCTCGGTCAGGTCCTCACCGGTGGCCAGGGCCGTCATCGCACCGCACCCGGAATGCCCGCAGACGATCACGTCACGGACGCCGAGCACGGCCAGCGCGTACTCGATGCTGGACGACACCGCGTCGGGGGCCGGCCCGTACACCGGCACGAGGTTCCCGGCCGTACGGATCACGAACAGCTCACCGGGCCCGCACTGGGTGAGCAGCTCCGGTACCACCCTGGCGTCGGAGCAGCCGATGAACAGCGCGCCCGGCCGGTGGCTGGAGGCGAGCCGTTCGAAGAGGGCCGCTCTGGCGGGGTGGACGTCGCGCCGGAAGCGCCGGACGCCGTCGGTGAGGTCGGGGTGCACAGCCACTCCTTGCTGAGGGGAACCGGCCGGGAAGCCGATGTCTCCACCATGCGTGACCTGCCGCTATAGCGTCCAAGACGTGCAACTCATGGCAGCTATCAGCGCTGCCTATAGCTGCTGCTCGGGACCGCTTACAGTGGCCGGTATGGCCCTGGAACTGCGCCACCTCCGCTATCTGCTCGCGGTGGCCGAGCACGCCAACTTCACCCGCGCCGCCGAAGCCCTGCACGTCTCGCAGCCCACCCTCTCCCAGCAGGTCAGACAACTGGAGCGGACGCTGAAGGTGCAACTGCTGGACCGTACGGGCCGCACCGTGCGGCTGACCGACGCCGGCGCGGCGTACGCGCACTACGCCCGCAGCGCGCTGCGGGACCTGGAGGCGGCCGAGCGCGCCGTGCTGGACGTACGGGACCTGTCGCGCGGGACGCTGCGCCTGGCCACGACGCCGACCTTCACCGCGTACCTCGTCGGCCCGCTGGCCGGGGAATTCCACACCCGGCACCCGGGCATCTCGCTGACCCTGCGCGAGATGCCGCAGGAGTTGATGGAGTCGGCGCTGCTGGCGGACGAACTGGACCTCGGCATCGCGTTCAGCGGGCCGCACCTGCCGGGTGTCACCGGCACCGAGCTGTTCACCGAGTCCCTCAGCCTGGTCGTCGGCCCCACCCACCCGTACGCCGGCCGGACGGCGCCGCTGCCGATCCGCTCCCTGCGCGACCACCGCCTGGCGCTGCTCAGCGCGGACTTCGCCACCCGCCTGCACATCGACACGCACTTCGGCGAGCACGGGGTGCGGCCGGACATCGCGGTGGAGGCCAACTCCATCACGACCCTCACCGAACTGATCCGGCGCACTCCCCTGGCCACCGTGCTGCCCGACGCCATCACCCGCGAACAGCCCGGCCTGCACCCCGTCGCCCTCTCCCCCGCGCTCCCCGCCCGCACGGTGACGCTCCTGTACCGGGAAACGGCCTACCGCAGCGCCGCGTCCGGCGCCTTCGCGCGGCTGGCCCGGGAGTGGGGGCGGGAGCACGGGGACGGGCCGGGGCAGGGCTGAGGGGCCTTCGGGGACGTCACTGTCGTGAGCCACGAGCTACGCCACCCGGCAGCCGGCGCCGGGGGTACAAACGCAGAAAGCCCCGCACCATACGGTGCGGGGCTTCCCACTATCAAAAATTGTTCGGCGGCGTCCTACTCTCCCACAGGGTCCCCCCTGCAGTACCATCGGCGCTGAAAGGCTTAGCTTCCGGGTTCGAAATGTAACCGGGCGTTTCCCTAACGCTATGACCACCGAAACACTATGAAGATGAACTCCAGCCGACAAGGCGAGTTCGTTACTTCAGAACTAACACAGTGGACGCGAGCAACTGAGGACAAGCCCTCGGCCTATTAGTACCAGTCAACTCCACCCGTTACCAGGCTTCCATATCTGGCCTATCAACCCAGTCGTCTACTGGGAGCCTTACCCTCTCAAGGAGGAGGGAGCCCTCATCTCGAAGCAGGCTTCCCGCTTAGATGCTTTCAGCGGTTATCCTTTCCGAACGTAGCCAACCAGCCATGCCCTTGGCAGGACAACTGGCACACCAGAGGTTCGTCCGTCCCGGTCCTCTCGTACTAGGGACAGCCCTTCTCAAGACTCCTACGCGCACAGCGGATAGGGACCGAACTGTCTCACGACGTTCTAAACCCAGCTCGCGTACCGCTTTAATGGGCGAACAGCCCAACCCTTGGGACCGACTCCAGCCCCAGGATGCGACGAGCCGACATCGAGGTGCCAAACCATCCCGTCGATATGGACTCTTGGGGAAGATCAGCCTGTTATCCCCGGGGTACCTTTTATCCGTTGAGCGACGGCGCTTCCACAAGCCACCGCCGGATCACTAGTCCCTACTTTCGTACCTGCTCGACCCGTCAGTCTCACAGTCAAGCTCCCTTGTGCACTTACACTCAACACCTGATTGCCAACCAGGCTGAGGGAACCTTTGGGCGCCTCCGTTACTCTTTAGGAGGCAACCGCCCCAGTTAAACTACCCACCAGACACTGTCCCTGATCCGGATCACGGACCCAGGTTAGACATCCAGCACGACCAGAGTGGTATTTCAACAACGACTCCCCCGCCACTGGCGTGACGAGTTCACAGTCTCCCACCTATCCTACACAAGCCGAACCGAACACCAATATCAAGCTATAGTAAAGGTCCCGGGGTCTTTCCGTCCTGCTGCGCGAAACGAGCATCTTTACTCGTAGTGCAATTTCACCGGGCCTATGGTTGAGACAGTCGAGAAGTCGTTACGCCATTCGTGCAGGTCGGAACTTACCCGACAAGGAATTTCGCTACCTTAGGATGGTTATAGTTACCACCGCCGTTTACTGGCGCTTAAGTTCTCAGCTTCGCCCCACCGAAATGAAGCTAACCGGTCCCCTTAACGTTCCAGCACCGGGCAGGCGTCAGTCCGTATACATCGCCTTACGGCTTCGCACGGACCTGTGTTTTTAGTAAACAGTCGCTTCTCGCTGGTCTCTGCGGCCACCACCAGCTCAGAGTGCAAGACCCATCACCAGCAATGGCCCCCCTTCTCCCGAAGTTACGGGGGCATTTTGCCGAGTTCCTTAACCATAGTTCACCCGAACGCCTCGGTATTCTCTACCTGACCACCTGAGTCGGTTTAGGGTACGGGCCGCCATGAAACTCGCTAGAGGCTTTTCTCGACAGCATAGGATCATCCACTTCACCACAATCGGCTCGGCATCAGGTCTCAGACTTCATGCACGACGGATTTGCCTACCGTGCGTCCTACACCCTTACCCCGGGACAACCACCGCCCGGGCTGGACTACCTTCCTGCGTCACCCCATCACTCACCTACTACCACCTTGGATCAGCGGCTCCACCACTCCCCTTTGTCCGAAGACTCCAGGGCGGCTTCACGGCCTTAGCATTAATGGATTCGATGTTTGGCGCTTCAAAGCGGGTACCGGAATATCAACCGGTTGTCCATCGACTACGCCTGTCGGCCTCGCCTTAGGTCCCGACTTACCCTGGGCAGATCAGCTTGACCCAGGAACCCTTAGTCAATCGGCGCACACGTTTCCCACGTGTGTATCGCTACTCATGCCTGCATTCTCACTCGTGAACCGTCCACAACTACCTTCCGGTGCTGCTTCACCCGGCACACGACGCTCCCCTACCCATCACAGTCCCCGTTAGGAGTATGTACTGCAATGACACGACTTCGGCGGTGTGCTTGAGCCCCGCTACATTGTCGGCGCGGAATCACTTGACCAGTGAGCTATTACGCACTCTTTCAAGGATGGCTGCTTCTAAGCCAACCTCCTGGTTGTCTCTGCGACTCCACATCCTTTCCCACTTAGCACACGCTTAGGGGCCTTAGTCGATGCTCTGGGCTGTTTCCCTCTCGACCATGGAGCTTATCCCCCACAGTCTCACTGCCGCGCTCTCACTTACCGGCATTCGGAGTTTGGCTAAGGTCAGTAACCCGGTAGGGCCCATCGCCTATCCAGTGCTCTACCTCCGGCAAGAAACACACGACGCTGCACCTAAATGCATTTCGGGGAGAACCAGCTATCACGGAGTTTGATTGGCCTTTCACCCCTAACCACAGGTCATCCCCCAGGTTTTCAACCCTGGTGGGTTCGGTCCTCCACGAAGTCTTACCTCCGCTTCAACCTGCCCATGGCTAGATCACTCCGCTTCGGGTCTTGGGCACGCTACTCAACGCCCTCTTCGGACTCGCTTTCGCTACGGCTTCCCCACACGGGTTAACCTCGCAACATACCGCAAACTCGCAGGCTCATTCTTCAAAAGGCACGCAGTCACGACTACACAGCAAGCTGCATAGCGACGCTCCCACGGCTTGTAGGCACACGGTTTCAGGTACTATTTCACTCCGCTCCCGCGGTACTTTTCACCATTCCCTCACGGTACTATCCGCTATCGGTCACCAGGGAATATTTAGGCTTAGCGGGTGGTCCCGCCAGATTCACACGGGATTTCACGGGCCCCGTGCTACTTGGGTGGTTCTCAAACGAGCCGCTGATGTTTCAGCTACGGGGGTCTTACCCTCTACGCCGGACCTTTCGCATGTCCTTCGCCTACATCAACGGTTTCTGACTCGCCGACCGGCCGGCAGACCGGTCAAGAGAACTCCCACAACCCCAACCACGCAACCCCTGCCGGGTATCACACGTGACTGGTTTGGCCTCATCCAGTTTCGCTCGCCACTACTCCCGGAATCACGGTTGTTTTCTCTTCCTGCGGGTACTGAGATGTTTCACTTCCCCGCGTTCCCTCCACATACCCTATGTGTTCAGGTATGGGTGACAGCCCATGACGACTGCCGGGTTTCCCCATTCGGACACCCCCGGATCAAAGCTCGGTTGACAGCTCCCCGGGGCCTATCGTGGCCTCCCACGTCCTTCATCGGTTCCTGGTGCCAAGGCATCCACCGTGCGCCCTTAAAAACTTGGCCACAGATGCTCGCGTCCACTGTGCAGTTCTCAAGCAACGACCAGCCACCCACCACCCAGCCCTGACGGACCGGTTCACTGGGGCCGGCGTTGAAGGGCGAGCAACGCTCGCACCCTCAGACACCCAACAGCGTGCCCGACACCCTCGCCCCCTGACACGTTCCACGCCGAAGCAGTACTAGTGACCAGTGAGTCAAGTGTGCCGAGTAGTCAACGTTCCACCCATGAGCAACCAGCACCGGACATTCGCCGATGTTCTGGCCTCTGACCAGCCCGAAGGCCGGTAAGAAGTGCTCCTTAGAAAGGAGGTGATCCAGCCGCACCTTCCGGTACGGCTACCTTGTTACGACTTCGTCCCAATCGCCAGTCCCACCTTCGACGATTCCCTCCCACAAGGGGTTGGGCCACCGGCTTCGGGTGTTACCGACTTTCGTGACGTGACGGGCGGTGTGTACAAGGCCCGGGAACGTATTCACCGCAGCAATGCTGATCTGCGATTACTAGCGACTCCGACTTCATGGGGTCGAGTTGCAGACCCCAATCCGAACTGAGACCGGCTTTTTGAGATTCGCTCCACCTCGCGGTATCGCAGCTCATTGTACCGGCCATTGTAGCACGTGTGCAGCCCAAGACATAAGGGGCATGATGACTTGACGTCGTCCCCACCTTCCTCCGAGTTGACCCCGGCAGTCTCCTGTGAGTCCCCATCACCCCGAAGGGCATGCTGGCAACACAGAACAAGGGTTGCGCTCGTTGCGGGACTTAACCCAACATCTCACGACACGAGCTGACGACAGCCATGCACCACCTGTACACCGACCACAAGGGGGACCCTGTCTCCAGGGTTTTCCGGTGTATGTCAAGCCTTGGTAAGGTTCTTCGCGTTGCGTCGAATTAAGCCACATGCTCCGCCGCTTGTGCGGGCCCCCGTCAATTCCTTTGAGTTTTAGCCTTGCGGCCGTACTCCCCAGGCGGGGAACTTAATGCGTTAGCTGCGGCACGGACGACGTGGAATGTCGCCCACACCTAGTTCCCAACGTTTACGGCGTGGACTACCAGGGTATCTAATCCTGTTCGCTCCCCACGCTTTCGCTCCTCAGCGTCAGTATCGGCCCAGAGATCCGCCTTCGCCACCGGTGTTCCTCCTGATATCTGCGCATTTCACCGCTACACCAGGAATTCCGATCTCCCCTACCGAACTCTAGCCTGCCCGTATCGAATGCAGACCCGGGGTTAAGCCCCGGGCTTTCACATCCGACGTGACAAGCCGCCTACGAGCTCTTTACGCCCAATAATTCCGGACAACGCTTGCGCCCTACGTATTACCGCGGCTGCTGGCACGTAGTTAGCCGGCGCTTCTTCTGCAGGTACCGTCACTTGCGCTTCTTCCCTGCTGAAAGAGGTTTACAACCCGAAGGCCGTCATCCCTCACGCGGCGTCGCTGCATCAGGCTTTCGCCCATTGTGCAATATTCCCCACTGCTGCCTCCCGTAGGAGTCTGGGCCGTGTCTCAGTCCCAGTGTGGCCGGTCGCCCTCTCAGGCCGGCTACCCGTCGTCGCCTTGGTAGGCCATTACCCCACCAACAAGCTGATAGGCCGCGGGCTCATCCTGCACCGCCGGAGCTTTCCACACGGAGATCATGCGATCCCGTGTCGTATCCGGTATTAGACCCCGTTTCCAGGGCTTGTCCCAGAGTGCAGGGCAGATTGCCCACGTGTTACTCACCCGTTCGCCACTAATCCCCTCCCGAAGGAGGTTCATCGTTCGACTTGCATGTGTTAAGCACGCCGCCAGCGTTCGTCCTGAGCCAGGATCAAACTCTCCGTGAATGTTTCCGGGTTCTCCCGGTAACACACACGAGAGCGGAACAGGAAGCGGAATAGGCTTCCCGTTCACAGCGTCCTCGCTGTGTGCCACCCGCACCGCGTGGATGCTGGTGGGCTTTTCAAAGGAACCTCATCCTCCGGCTGCTGCCGGTGGACGGGGTATCAACATATCTGGCGTTGACTTTTGGCACGCTGTTGAGTTCTCAAGGAACGGACGCTTCCTTTGTGCCTGTTTCACCAGGCTCTCCGGGCGCTTCCCTTCGGTCTTGCGTTTCCGACTCTATCAGATCCTCGCGGTCCTGATTTCCGCCGGTGCGTTTCGGCCTTTCGGCTTCTTCGCGGTTCCAACCTTACCAGATCCGTTCGGCGTTTCCGCTTTCCGTTTCCGGCCCCTGTTGGAGCGGGTTTTCTTCGCGCCTTCCGGCGTGTTCACTACTTTAGCGGTTTTCCCTGGCGACTCATAATCGAGTCGCTGTTCCGAATTTCGGCATGCCGAAATTCTTCCCGTTGAGGAGCCGTGCAGTGGTGATGTGCCGGTGTGGCGTGAAGGCTGTCGCGGCGCCTGACGGCCCCGTGGCAACTCGGAGAACACTACACGACGGGCCGGAGGGGCCAAAGGCACCCCCCTCCACTGCCGCGCCGCATTCGCGGGCGCCTGCCGCGCGGGGTAGGAGCGAGGTAGTAGGTGTCAGAAGGCGCGGGGGCCGAGCGGCCTTCGGGACCGAGCGGCTGTGGGAGGCGCGGCGTGGAACGGTGTCTGGTGACCGGGGCGAGCGGGTACATCGGCGGGCGGCTGGTGCCGGAGCTGCTGGCCGCGGGGTACCCGGTGCGGTGTCTGGCGCGTACGCCGGGGAAGCTGCGGGATCACCCCTGGTCGGAGCAGGTGGAGACGGTACGGGGCGACGTCACGGACGCGGAGTCGCTCACGGCGGCGCTGGAAGGTGTCGGGGTCGCCTATTACCTGGTGCACGCGCTGGGCTCGGGCAAGGATTTCGAGGACACCGACCGCCGGGCGGCCCGTACGTTCGCCGAATGCGCGCGGAAGGCCGGCGTGCGGCGGATCGTCTATCTGGGCGGCCCGGTGCCGAGGGGTGTCGACCGGCGCAAGCTCTCGCCGCATCTGCGGTCGCGGGACGAGGTGGGGCGCATCCTGCTGGAGTCCGGGGTGCCGACCGCGGTGCTGCGGGCCGCCGTGATCATGGGGTCGGGCTCGGCGTCCTTCGAGATGCTGCGATACCTGACCGAGCGGCTGCCGGTCATGGTGACGCCGAGCTGGGTGCGTACCCGTATCCAGCCGCTGGCGGTCCGGGACGTGCTGCACTACCTGGTGGGCTGCGCGGCGCTGCCGGAGTCGGTGAGCCGGGGCTTCGACGTCGGCGGCCCGGACGTACTGACGTACCGGCAGATGATGCAACGCTACGCGCGGGTCGCGGCGCTCCCCCGCCGTCTGATCGTGCCGGTGCCGGTGCTGACGCCGGGGCTCTCCAGTCACTGGGTGGGGCTGGTGACGCCCGTACCGGCGGGGATCGCGCGTCCGCTGGCGGAGTCGCTGCGCCACGAGGCCGTGGCCGAGGAGCACGACATCGCGCGGTACGTACCGGACCCGCCCGGCGGGCTGACCGGCTTCGACCGTGCGGTGGAGCTGGCGCTGCGCCGGGTACGGGAGGCACGGGTCGCCACCCGCTGGTCGTCGGCCTCGGTGCCCGGGGCCCCCAGCGACCCGCTGCCGACCGACCCGGACTGGGCGGGCGGCAGTCTCTACACCGACCGCAGGGCACGCCGGGTGGACGCCTCGCCCGAGGCGCTGTGGGACGTCATCGAGGGCATCGGCGGGGAGAACGGCTGGTACTCCTTCCCGCTCGGCTGGACGTTGCGGGGGTGGCTGGACCGGCTGGCGGGCGGTGTCGGGCTGCGCCGGGGGCGGCGGGACGCGGAGCGGCTGCGGGCCGGTGACTCGCTCGATTTCTGGCGGGTCGAGGAGATCTACCGGGGTCGGCTGCTGCGGCTGCGCGCCGAGATGCGGCTGCCGGGGCTGGCGTGGCTGGAGCTCAAGGTGGGACGGGACCGGGCGGGCCGTACGGTCTATCTCCAGCGGGCGGTGTTCCATCCGCACGGGCTGGCGGGCCATGCGTACTGGTGGAGTGTCGCGCCGTTCCACTCGGTGGTGTTCGGCGGGATGGCGCGCAACATCGCCACCGCGGCGCGCGAGCGGGACGCGTCGGCGGGACGGGCGCAGGGGGTGGCGGGAGGAGCGGCGTAGGAGCGGCGACGCGAGGCGCCGTGCCGGAACGTCCATGTCGATGCGGAGCGCCGGGCAGCGGACAGCGGACAGCCGCAGGGAACAGCGGAGACGTTGACGCGATATCCCCGCCCGAGGGCCGCGCGCACCACCCGTCTGCCGTCACCCTCCGTCCTCATCCTTCCGACGAACGAGTGAATTGTGAGGCCGGCGGCTTCCCCCGGACGGCCGCAGGGGCGGCGCGGCGTGCGGGTGGCGGTGACGGGCCCTTGTACGTTCGCCGCTCCCGGCAATGAGAGGTGCGCAATGCCCACATCCCGTTCCCTCACCGGCTGGAAGCCGTCCGGCCCGTGGTATCCCGTCCTGGTCTGCGGCGTCGTCGGCGGCCTGGCCGTCCCCTCCGCCTGGGCCGCGGGTTCCGACGCCCACGACACGAAGCCGCGGTCGTCCGCGGCCCAGCAGGCGGAGTTCCGGCGGGCCTCCGAGCAGGCCGCCTCTTCCGGCCGGCGGGTGGAGGTGCGGTCGCAGCGCACCGACACCGTGCGGGTGTACGCCAACCCGTCCGGCACGTACACCACCGAGCAGAGCCTGCCCGAGGCGCGCGCTCCCAGGGGGCCGGTGGGCCTGTGGACCAGCGTCAACAAGAAGTATCCGAGTACGTCCTACTGGGCGAAGACCGGGGACGTCGCCCGCGTCGGCCACGAGAACGAGACGGGCGGGACCTGGCGCTCGTTCATCACCATGGGCACCAAGGACCTGCAGCGGACCGGGACGATCAAGAGCGCCGCGTTCGAGATCAAGAACACCTACTCCTGGTCGTGCGCCAAGCGGCCCGTGCAGCTCTGGGACACCGGCCGCGCCTACAAGAGCACGACGTGGAATGAGCAGCCGAAGTGGTACAAGCTGCTGGCCACCGTCACCGACGCCAAGGGCCACAGCGCCAGGGAGTGCCCGGCCGGCGTGCTGGCGTTCGACGTCACGGACAACGCCAAGGCGGCGAAGGCCAACAAGTGGCCGGACATGACCCTGGGGCTGCGGGCCGCGAACGAGAACGACACCTACGCGTGGAAGAAGTTCGCCCCGAGCACGGCGAAGCTGGCCGTCACCTGGTCCAAGGGCTGAGCCCTTCAGCACCCCCAGCGCCCCGGCCCCGGGGCCGCCGTCACCCTCCGTTCATCGTCTTCCGTCGGTCGAGTGAATACGCGGCCGCCGCTGTCACGGTCGGACGCGGTGGGAGCGCGGTGTGCGGACGGCGGGGAAAGGCTGGAAACCGTTCAGCCGTTCCCCGCACTGGAGGCAGCTCATGCCCACATCCCGTTCACTCACCGGCCGGAAGCGTTCCCGGTCGGGATACGCCCTGCTGGCCTGCGGTCTCGTCGGCGGCCTCGCCGCCCCGGCGGCCGTCGCCGCGAGCCCCGGCACGCAGACCGGGCACACCGGCATGTCGGTCAGCAAGCAGCGGCAGCCCGGCCCGGCCGCTCCCAGGGGCCGCGTGGGCCTGTGGACGAGCGTCAACCAGGCCCACCCGAACAGGGTCTACCACGGTCAGACGGACGACATCGCGCGCGTCGGCAAGCGGGACCTCAGGAACAATCGCGAGCTGAACGGTGTGTGGCGCTCGTTCATCACGATGGGCAGCCAGGACCTGCACCGGCCCGGCACGATCCGGAAGGCCGAACTCCGCGTCAGGAACGCCACGTCCCAGTCGTGCGCCCCCTACAACGTCGAGGTCTGGGACACCGGACGGGTCTACCCGTCCACGACGTGGGACCGGCAGCCGCGGTGGTACCGGCTGCTGGGCTGGGTCTCGCCCGCGCCGCGGCCCTGCCAGAACCGCACCCTGTCCTTCGACGTCACGGCGAGCGCCCGGGCGGCCCAGCACAACCGGTGGCCGAGCATGACCCTGGGGCTGAAGTCGACGAACGAGCGGAGCTCGGACGCGTACAAGACCTTCACCCCGTCCACGGCCAGACTGGTCGTGCACTGGAACTAGCACCGCCCGCACGCTCCCCGGCCGCCCCGGTGACCGCTCGGTCCGCCGGGGCGGCCGCGCGTCCTCCGGGCCCTGATCTCCCGTCAGCGGTGTCCGCCCGTTTTGATCGCCGAGCCCGATCGTCAATACGATCCGGCGATGATCACAAGAAAACGGCTGGCGGCCGGGGTGTGCGGCCTGCTCGCCACCTTGGCCGTGGGGCTGCTGCCCACCTCCGCGGCAGCCGCCGACGAACCGGACACGAAGAAGCCCTCCCCCAAGGTCGAGCTGGTGCTCGACGTCAGCGGTTCGATGCGGGCGCGGGACATCGACGGGCAGAGCCGGATGTCGGCGGCGAAGCAGGCGTTCAACGAGGTGCTGGACGCGGTGCCGGGCGAGGTCCAGCTCGGCATCCGTACCCTCGGCGCGAACTATCCGGGCCCGGACCGGCAGACCGGGTGCAAGGACACCAAGCAGCTCTACCCGGTCGGACCGCTCGACCGGACCGAGGCGAAGACCGCGGTGGCGACGCTCGCCCCACCGGCTGGACGCCGATCGGCCCGGCCCTGCTGGGGGCGGCCGACGACCTCAAGGGCGGTGACGCGACCCGCCGGATCGTGCTGATCACCGACGGCGAGGACACCTGCGCCCCGCTCGACCCGTGCGAGGTGGCGCGGGAGATCGCCGCCAAGGGCATCCACCTGACCGTGGACACGCTGGGGCTGCTGCCGGACGCCAAGACCCGCAAGCAGCTCAGTTGCATCGCGGAGGCCACCGGCGGTACGTACACCTCCGTCCAGCACACCAAGGAACTGCGGGACCGGGTGCACCAGTTGGTGGACCGGGCGGCCGATCCGGTGGTGACGCCGGTCGCGACGCAGGGCGCCGACCAGTGCGCCAAGGCGCCGGTGCTCAAGCCGGGTCTGTACACCGACCGGGAAAAGTTCGCCGAGCACCGCTGGTACCGGGTGGACGTACGGCCCGGCCAGGAGCTGCGCGCGTCGGCGAGCATCGGCGCCGACCGTGCCGTCAACAACGACTACGGCGTGCTGCTGCGCGCCTCGACCGTGCACGGCCGGGAGATCGTGCGCGGCTCGGAGGCGGGTGACGGGCGTACCGACGTCATCTCGTCCGGGCTGCGCTACCCGAAGGCGCCGCTGAAGAACGCCGACGGCGCGGCGAAGGACGCGCCGGAGACGGTCTGCCTCCAGTTGAGCAACTCCTTCGCGGCGCCGGCCGGGGTCAAGACCGAGCCGGGGCTGCCGGTGGAGCTGGCCGTCGACGTCGTGGACGGCCCGTCGGACGCCTCGGACGTGGCGTCCTTCGGTCTGGGCCGCGGCTGGTGGTTCCTGGGTGCGCTGGTGCTCGTCGGCCTGGTGGCCGGTCTGCTGTGGGGCTGGCTGTCGCGCTGGCGTGTCGCCGTCTGGAGGACCAACTGATGCGTACGCGTACTTTTGTGACCGCCGCGCTGCTGGCGGGGGCCGCGCTCTTCGGTACGGCGGGCGGGGCGGTGGCGGACAGTCCGTCGCCCTCCGCGAGCGGGAGTGCCGAGGGGCCGACGGAGGCGGGGACGTCGTTCCGTACCGCGACGCCGGTGCAGCCGGGGCAGCGGGCGACGGCCGGGGCGTCCACCGGTGACTACCTGTACTGGGCGGTGCCGGTGGACACCGGGCAGCGCGCCACGATGAAGGCGAAGGTGTCGCTGCCCAAGGCGGCCCGGCACGGCGCGGCGACCTGGCAGCTCGACGTGTACGACGGGCTGCGGCGGCGTCAGGCGTGCACGTACGGGCCGCAGACCAGGGCGGCGGCCGCGGACGCGGCTTCGGTGGAGCTGTCCTGCACGCTGCGGACGGTCCGTTCCTGGGCCGAGCAGTCGTCCAACGATCCGCTGCCGGGCACGTACTACGTGCGGCTGACGGTCACCGATCTGCCGCAGGACGACCTGGGTCTGCCGGTGCACGCGGAGTTCGAGCCGACGGTGGCCGGGACGGGCGGCGCGTACGCGGTGGACGGCAAGCTGGCCACCCCGCTGGTGCCGGGGGCCGCCGCCGCGAGCCCGAAGGACGGGGAGAGCGCCTCCCCGGAGCCGTCGGCGTCGGCTTCGGCGGCGGGCAAGCGGTCGGTCGCCGCGTCCGAGCCGGAGGGCGGCTGGTCCTCGGGCCGGTGGTCCGACCGGTGGGCGTGGACGGCGGCGGGCGGTGTGCTGGCGGCGCTGGCCGGGATCGGCGGGTACGCGATGACGCGCGGCAGCGGCCGTCCGTCGCGGGTGCCGCCGGGCGTCTGACGGCGCCACGCGGATACGGAGCGGGGCGGTGCGCGGAGCGATCCGCGTACCGCCCCGCTGCCGTACGTACGGAGGCTCAGCCGGTGGCGCCGAGCAGCACCGCCCACTTCTCCAGGGCGGGCTCCTCCGAGAGGTCGGTGACGGCGACCTCGATGCCGTGGTCACGGTTCCAGCGGCCGGCCAGGGCCATCAGGCGGACCGAGTCGAGGCCGTAGTCGACGAGGTTCTCGTCGTCGGGGATGTCGGCGGGGTCCTCGCCGAGGACGTCCGCGACGTCCTTGCGCAACTGCTCCAGCGTCAATGCCATGGGGGTCACTTCCCTTCGAAGACGGTGGCGGTGGTGGTGACCACGGCACACTTGGCGGCCGCCCAGCGCAATGCCATCGCGTGGTCGTCGGCGGAGAAGTCGGCCACCGCGTCGGCGACGAGGAACGCCTGGAGGTCGCGCATCCAGGCGTCACAGGCGGTCATCATGACGCCGATGTGGGCGTAGACGCCGGTGATGACGAGCTGGTCGCGGCCGAGGCCGCGCATCCGCTCTTCGAGGTCGGTGCGGACGAAGCCGCTGTACTTCCACTTGGTCAGCACGGTGTCGTCCGGGCCCGGGGCGACCGCGTCGGCGATGGCCGCCGCGTGCTCGTCGGCGGGCAGGCCGGGGCCCCAGAAGTCCTGCTGGAGACCGCGTTCCTCGGGCGTCTGGCCGCCGGGCTGCGCGGTGTAGAGGACCGGGATGCCGAGCCGGGCGGCTTCCTTCTTCAGCGCGGCCACGTTGCGCAGCAGGTCGGTGGCGGGGGACGCCTGGGTGTCGAAGGCCGACAGGAAGTAGTTCTGCAGGTCGTGGACGAGCAGGACGGCGCGCGACGGGTCGGCCTTCCAGTCCACGCGGTTCGCGGGCAGGTCGCCGGCGGACGGCATGGGGTAGGGGGCGATGGCGGGCAGGGCCATGGTGCGGTGCGGTCCCTTCAGGACTGTGGAGGCGGAGGGTCGGGAGCGGTCAGGCGTCGCCGGTGGCGGAGGTCGCGGCGGACCGGAGGTCCTTCTTGGAGATCTTGCCGACGCCGGTCTGCGGGAAGGCGTCCACGAACACGACGCGGTCGGGCACCTTGTAGGCGGCGAGGCCGCGGGCCCGGACGAACTTCTTGACGGCGACGGGGGTCGGCGCTTCGGCGCCGGAGCGCAGGATCACGTAGGCGAGGGTGCGTTCGCCCAGGTACGGGTCGGGTTCGGCGACCACGTTGGCGTCGTGCACCGCGGGGTGCGCGAGCAGGTGGTTCTCGACCTCCTCGGCGGCGATCTTCTCGCCGCCGCGGTTGATCTGGTCCTTGGCGCGGCCCTCGACGACGAGGTGGCCGGTGGGGGTGAGCCGGACGACGTCGCCGGTGCGGTAGAAGCCGTCCGCGGTGAAGGAGCGGGCGTTGTGCTCGGGCGCCTTCCAGTAGCCGCGGATGGTGTACGGGCCGCGGGTGAGCAGATGGCCGGTCGCGCCGACGGGCAGGTCGTTGTCCTCGTCGTCCACGACGCGGATCTCGTCGTCCGGGGAGATGGGCCGCCCCTGGGTGGTGACGATGGTCTCCTCGGGGTCGTCCAGCCGCGTGTAGTTCACCAGGCCCTCGGCCATGCCGAAGACCTGCTGGAGGGTGCAGCCGAGGGCGGGCCGGACGCGCCGGGCGGCCTCCTCGCTGAACTTGGCGCCGCCGACCAGCAGCACGTCGAGGCTGCTCAGGTCGTACGGCGTCGTGGGCGCGGCCTCGGTCCAGACGAGGGCGAGCGGCGGGACCAGGCCGGTGATGGTGACGCGTTCGCGCTCGATGAGCGGGAACGCCACGTCCGGGTTGGGCTGCGGGCTCAGCACGACGCGGGCGCCCGCGTACAGGGCGCCGAGCGAACCGGGCGAGGAGAGCGGGAAGTTGTGGGCGGCGGGCAGGACGCACAGGTAGACGCTGTGCTCGTCCACGCCGCACAGCTCGTTGGAGCCCCACAGCGAGTAGATGTAGTCGTCGTGGGTGCGCGGGATGAGCTTGGGGACGCCGGTGCTGCCGCCGGAGAGCTGGAGGAAGGCGAGGTCGTCCGGCGCGGGCTCGTCCCAGGCAGCCGTGTCGGAGGCCGGGTCGGCCGGTACGTCCGAGAGCGCCTCGAAGGGGCCCGGGTCGCCGCCGGTGACGAAGACGTGGCGCAGGCCCGGGACGTCGTCGCGTACCGTCGCGGCCAGGGCGCGGTAGTCGTAGCCGCCGTGCTCGGCGGCGATGACGTACGCGGCGGCGCCGGTGAACTCGCAGAAGTAGCGGATCTCGGTCTCGCGGTGCGCGGGCAGCGCGAAGACGGGGAGGGCGCCGAGGCGGAACAGCGCGAAGATCACCTCGAAGAACTCGGCGACGTTCGGGAGCTGCACGACGACCCGGTCACCGCGGACGATGCCGCGCGCGTGGAGTCCGGCGGCGAGCCGGGTGGCGCGGCGGTCCAGCTCCGCGTACGTCCAGCGGCGGCCCTCGCCGGCCGGGTCCACGACGGCGACCCGGTCCGGGTGGGCGGCGGCCCGGTCGCGCAGCATCTGCCCGAAGGTCTCGCCGCGCCACCAGCCCGCCTCGCGGTAGCGCTCGGCGAACTCCGCGGGCCAGGTGGGCGCGTGGGAGTGGGCGTAGGCGTACTGATCGGTCACAGTTCGGCTCCGACGGCGCTCAGGAAGGTACGGAACTTGGCGCCGGTCTCGGCGGTCTCGGCGCCGGGGTCGGAGGCGGCGACGATGCCCGCTCCGGCGTACAGACGCAGGGCGCGCTCCTCGGCCTCGGCGCAGCGGATGGTCACCACCCACTCGCCGTCACCGGACGCGTCGCCCCAGCCGACCATACCGGTGAAGAAGCCGCGGTCGAACGGTTCGGTGTCGGTGATCACCTGCCGGGCGGTGTCGGTGGGGGTGCCGCAGACCGCCGGGGTGGGGTGCAGGGCGCAGGCCAGCTCCAGGGCGGAGGTGTCCGGCGCGGCGAGGGTGGCGGTGACGGTGGTGGACAGGTGCCACATGGCGGCGGTGCGCACCAGGGTGGGCCGGACGGGGACGTCGAGGTCGGAGCAGTACGGGGCGAGGGCCCGGTGGACGGCGTCCACGACGACGGCGTGCTCGTGCAGGTCCTTGGCGGACTCCAGCAGGGCGGCGGCCCGGCGGACGTCCTCGGCCAGGTCGTCGCTGCGCGGTATGGACCCGGCCAGCGGGTTGGCGACGACGCGCCGGCCGCGCCGGGTGACCAGCAGTTCGGGGCTGGCGCCGAGGAGGGTGCGGCCGGGCGCGGTGGGCAGCGCGAAGGTGTAGCCGGAGGGGTCGCGGCGGGCCAGTCGCTGGAGCAGCGCGGGGATGTCGAGCGTCTCGGGGGTGGTCAGTTCGAGGGTGCGGGCGAGGACGACCTTGCTGAACTCGCCGCGCCACATGCGCTCGACCGCGGCGGCCACGCCGGCGCCATAGACCTCGGGGGCCGGTACGGGTCTGATGTCCCAGTGGGTCGCGGCGGGCGGGTCGGCGGGCAGCGCGATCAGCGGGTCGGCGGTGAGCGGCGGCGCGGTGCGGACGGTGGCGGGCACGGTGAGCGCGGACGGGGCCGTCTGGTCGAAGGGCACGGCGCCGATGACCATGGGGGCGTCGTGCCCCGCGGCCTGTGCGGCGCCAAGGGTGGCGGCGACCCGCCGGTGCAGGGGGCGTTCGTCGTGCGGGACTTCGCTGTGGGTGCCCTGCGCGAGGATGGTGCGCGTGGGCGTGCCGAGGAAGCGGGCGCCGGGGGTGTAGGCGCCCAGGAGCGAGGTGGCCGCTCCCACGGCGGGGTGGGCCGTCTCGGCGAGGGGGACGTGCGTGGCGACTTCGGGTGCCGTCGGCACGGGAGCTCCAATTCTCGGAAGGGTGCGAGGTTCCGGGGTATGGCTGATACGGGTGGTGGTGCGGAGGGGGCGTGCGGAGAGCGGGGGTGCGGTGTGCGCGCGTCCCGGGCGGCGGGGCGCGGCGCGGGTCACCGCAGGGTGGCGCCGCCGTCGACGTACAGCTCCTGCATGGTGATGTGCCGGGCGCGGTCGGAGGCGAGGAAGACGACCGCGTCGGCGATGTCGGACGGGTCGGCGATCCGGCCGAGAGGGATGCCGGTGCGGTACGTCTGCGGGTCGCCGGCGATGACACGGCGGGGGGCGTCGTCGTCGGTCCACAGCGCGCGTTGCATGGCGGTGTCGGTGGAGCCGGGCGCGACGATGTTGCAGCGCACTCCGCTGCGGGCGAGTTCGAGCCCCAGACATTTGGTGTACATGGCCGCCGCGGCCTTGGAGGCGGCGTACGCGGCCATTCCGGTACGGGGGACGCCGGCGGCGTTGGAGCCGACGGTGACGATGCTTCCGGCGCCGCGCTCGACCATGTGCGGGGCGACGGCGCGTGACGTGTGGAAGACGCCGGTGGTGTTCACGGCGAAGGTGTCGGCCCAGTCGGCGTCGGTCAGCTCGGCGGCGGCGCCGGGCCGCAGGATGCCGGCGACGTTCACCAGGACGGCGATCGGGCCGAGTTCGCGCTCGACGCGTTCGACGGTGGCGTCGACCGCGGTGCGGTCGGTGACGTCCATGGCCTCGGTGGTGACGGTTCCGGCGCCGTCGTCCCCGGCGGGCGCTGCCGCGGGTGCGGTGCGGTCGGTGGCCACGACGTGGGCGCCCTGTCGCGCCAGGGCGGCGGCGACCGCGGCGCCGATGCCCTGCCCGGCGCCGGTCACCAGCGCGATACGGCCGGTGAATTCGGCACGGCCCGGTATGTGCTCAGGCATGAGCAACCTCCCCATTTGTTAGGCAAGCCTAACCTAATATAGGACAGGCGCCCAGCCACTCTGCCATTCCGCCCGCACGCCGCAGAAATGGTTAGGCTAGCCTCACCTTATGCAAAAGCAGCGTACGGGTATAGCCACCCCGCCCTCCGAACACGGCGCCGAAGGCGTCGCGTTGCCGGGCGCGGTGGCGCAAAAGGCTGCCCGACCCCCTGCCGATGACCCGCGCTTTGCCTCCGGACGACCCGCCGCCGGCCCCGGCGAGCGCACCGAGGACGAGCACCCCTCGGAAGAGCGTCCCGCCGGCACCACGCGCCGCACCGTCGCGCTCGCCGTGGCGGGCTTCACCGCCGCCGTCCTCGTCCTGGCCGCCGTGTCCCTGTGCGTCGGCGCCGGCGAGGTCGGCGCGAGCGGCGTCCTGGACTACCTGCTCGACCGCGGCGGCGCGCGCAGCGACCCGCGGCTGGCTCTCGTCGTCGGCGACCTGCGGCTGCCCCGTACGCTCACCGCCCTGCTCGTCGGCGGCGCGCTCGGCGTCGCCGGGTGCCTGCTCCAGGCCGTCACCCGCAACCCGCTCGCCGAGACCGGTCTGCTCGGCGTCAACGCCGGGGCCTCGTTCGGTGTCGTGGCGGGCATCGCGCTGCTGGGCCTGGACAGCGGCTACGCCTACCTGGTGTGCGCGTTCGCCGGGGCGGTGGTCGCCAGTGGACTGGTGCTGCTCATCGCGGGGCGCCGGGGCGGTGGTTCGCCGATGCGGCTGGTGCTGGCCGGATCCGCGCTGGGCGCCACCTTCGGCGGGCTGACCAGTGTGATCGTGGTGAACTCGGCGGAGACCTACGACCGGTTCCGGTTCTGGGTACTCGGTTCGCTGGCCGGGGTGGAGGGGTTCGGCGAACTGGGCCGGCTCGCGCCCGTGCTCGTCGTCGGGTTCCTGGTGGCGCTGCTGGTCGCCCGGCCGCTGTCCGCGCTGGCGCTCGGCGACGACCTGGCCCGCAGCCTCGGCCACCGGCCGCCGGTGATCCGTACGGTGGTCGCCGTCGGCGTGACGCTGCTGACCGCGGCCGCGGTGGCGCTGGCCGGTCCCATCTCCTTCCTCGGGCTGCTGGCGGGCTTCCTGGCGCGGGCGGTCGCCGGGACCCGGCTCGCCGCCCGGCTGCTGCTGGCCGGGCTGATCGGTGCCGCCGTCCTGGTCCTCGCGGACGTGGCGGCCCGGGTGGTCTCCCGCCCGTTCGAGGCGCCGGTCTCCGTCATCGTGGCGCTGATCGGCGCGCCCGTCCTCATCGGCATCGTCCGGTCCCGGCAGCTCACCGCGATGGGCATGACCGAACCGGCGACCGAGGAGCGCACGCCGGGCAAGGCGGCGCGCGGCGTACTGCACGCGCTGCGGGAGCGCCTGACGCGCCGTCTCCCGAAGCCCCGTGCCCCGAAGCCCGGCCGGGTGCGCCCCGCCGACACGTTCGTGCTGCGCCGCGGCCCGCTCTCCTTCCTGGTCGCCCGGCGCGCCACGCTCGCGGGGCTCCTGCTGGCCGTGCTGCTCCTGGTGGCGGTGGTGCTGTCCGCGTACGCCGGGCAGAGCGACATGGGCGTGACCCGCACCTTCCAGGCGATCTTCGGCCAGGGCGACCGGTTCGACGTCCTGCTGGTGCAGAAGTTCCGGCTCGGGCGCATCGTGGCCGGGCTGGCGGCGGGCGCGGCGCTGGGCCTGGCCGGCTGCCTCACCCAGACGCTGGCCCGCAACCGGCTCGCCACCCCCGAACTGCTCGGCGTGAACGACGGCGCGACCGCCGCCGTCCTGCTGTCCGTCACCCTCAGCGCGACCGGCACGTTCGGCGCCTGGTGGGCGGGCCCGCTGGGCGCGCTGGTCGCGGCGATCGTGGTCACCGTCGTCTCCGGGGGCCTCGGACAGCGCGGCTACCGCGTGCTGGTCGTGGGCCTGGCGATGTCCGCGCTGGCCTCCGCCGCCACCCAGGTGGCCCTGTCCCGGCGCTCGCTCAACTCGGCGAGCTCGCTGTACGTGTGGACCTCGGGCAGCCTCAACGGACGCAGCTACGCGGTCGCCGTGCCCGTCCTGATCGGCCTGGCCGTGCTGGTCCCGCTGAGCCTGGCGGTCGCCCGCCATCTGGGCGTGCTGCGCTTCGACGACGCCACGGCCTCCTCGCTGGGCGCCACTCCGGGCCGTACGCGCGCGGTGTGCCTGCTGCTGGCGGTGGCGCTGGCGGGCCTGGCCGTCGGTATCTGCGGGCCGGTCGGTTTCGTGGCGCTGGCCTCGCCGGTCATCGCGTCGCGGCTGGCGGGGCCGCTGCGGGTGCCGCTGGTCGGCACGATGCTGACGGGCGCGCTGCTGGTGGTGGCGGCGGACACGGTCGGCAGGATCGTTTTCGCGGGCACGGAGGTGCCGGTGGGTGTGGTGACGACGGTGCTGGGCGGGCCCTTCCTGCTGTGGGTGCTGCTGGGCCGTTCGGCGGCGACCCGTGTCTGACGCGATGTCTTCTCCTGACGCACCCGACGAGAGGGGTACGGAAGTGACCGCTGTCCGGAGTCCGCTGCTGCGCGGCCTCGCCGAGGACGTACGGGCCGGACGGCCCGGCGCCGAGGAGGAGTTCTGGCACCGCGCCGAGGCGGCCGGGACGCCGCTCGTGGAACCGGACCCGGACGGCGAGCCGGGCCACGTCCTGGTCACGTTCGTTTGGCGGGACGATCCGGCCCGCCCGGCCACCGACGTACTGACGCTCCTCCACACCGTCACCGACCGGGACCGGCACGCGGGCGACCTGACGCCGAACCTGATGACCCGCGTCGAGGGCACCGCGGTCTGGGCCCTCAGCCACCGGCTGCGCTCCGACCACCGCGCCTCGTACCAGTTCCACCCCGGCACCGGCCCGCGCGAGGACCTGCTGCGTACGGACCGCAAGGCGTGGCTGAAGGTCCTGGACAGCGCCGTCCCCGACCCGTTGAACACCGCGCCCGTCCTGCCGTCGCGGGACGGCCGCAACCCGGCCTCCGTACTGGAGCTGCCCGGCGCCCCGGCACAGCCGTGCACCGGCCGCAGGCCCGACGCGGCGCGCGGCACCTCCGTACAGACCCAGGTGGACGGCAGGAACATCACGGCTCATCTGCCGCCCGGCCACCGCACGGACGGCGGCCCGTACGCGGTCGCGGTACTGCTGGACGGCGAGATGTGGGGCCCGGTCCTCGGCGCCGGTGACCTGCTCGACAATCTGCACGCCGACGCCTCCGTACCGCCGACGGTCGCCCTGCTCGTGGACACGATGGGGCGGCGGATGGAAGACCTCAGTTGCAGCGGGGAGTTCGTCGACTGGCTGGCGGACACGCTGCTGCCGTGGGCCGCCGACGCGTACGGGGCGGGGCTGCGCCCGGAACGTACCGTCGTCGCGGGGCAGAGCGCGGGCGGCCTGACCGCGGCATACGCGGCCTTCCGGCGACCGGACCGGTTCGGTCTGGCGCTCTCGCAGTCCGGCTCCTTCTGGTGGCCGGACGACGAGCGCGGCACCGAGTGGCTGACCGGCCAGTACGCCACCGCCGAACGCCGTCCTGTGCGCCTGCGCCTGGAGGTCGGCCTCCAGGAGTGGATGCTGCTCGCGGAGAACCGCCGCCTGCGCAACGTCCTGCGGGCGCGCGGCTACGACGTGACGTACGAGGAGTTCAACGGCGGGCACGATTACGCGTGCTGGCGTGGGGGGCTGGCGGCCGGGCTGGCGGATCTGCTGTCCGGCGGCTGAGCCCCCTCGCCGACGCACTGCGCCCCGGACCCGAGTGCGGGTCCGGGGCGCGGTCGTATCCGGTGCGGCGCGGCTCAGCCCGCCGCCGGGGCCGGTGCCCCCTCCCCCGCTTCCTCATCGAGGTCGTCGTCGAACGGCGGCGGCTGCGGCGGTTCCTTCGGCAGCCGCAGCGCGACCAGCGCGCCCACCGCGACCAGCGCGGCCGTCACCCACACCGCGAGCCGGTACGGGCCCGGCCCGGTGCCGTCGGTGCCGTGGCCGCCGATCACGCCCGCGCAGACGGCGATGCCGAGGGCGCCGCCCAGGGTGCGCACGATCTGGAAGAGGCCCATCGCGCGGCCCATGTCGGGCGGCGCGATGTTCTCGAATCCGGCGAGCTGGACGGTGAGCACGGCCGTGCCGAGTACCAGGCCGATGGCGAACATCAGGGCGCGCACCAGCCAGGCGTTGTCCGCTGCGCCCGGTACGGCTAGGGCGGCGAAGACCACCGCGGCCAGCAGCAGCGCGGGCACCACGAGGCGGCGCGGGCCGATGCGCGGCAGCAGCCGGTCGACGACCTGGGAGGCGAGCATCAGGCCGATCGCTTCCGGGAAGACGCTCAGGCCCGCGTCCAGGGCCGAGGCGCCCAGCGCCGCCTGGTAGAGCAGCGGGAAGACGAACAGCACGCCCATCAGGCCGGCGGCGGTGAGCACCGCGAGCGCGGAGGCCGTGCCGTATGCCCGTCCGGCCAGCAGCCGCAGCTTCAGCAGCGGCTCCGGCGTGCGGAGCTGGTGGATGACGGCGGCGGTCAGCAGGGCCACTCCGAGTACGGCGCTGACGGCGACGGCGGGCTGCGTCCAGCCGTGCGACGGCCCGAATCCGAGTGCGTACGTGAGCAGTCCGAGGCCCGGGGTGGCGAGCCAGAACCCGGCTCGGTCGAACGGCCCCGGTACGCCCTCGACGTGCTCGCGCAGGCCGAGGACGCCGAGCAGGACGGCGGCGGCGCCGATCGGCACGTTCACGAAGAACAGCCAGTGCCAGGACAGGTGCTGGGTGAGGAAGCCGCCCAGCGGCGGGCCGAGCGCGGGCATCAGGGCCGTCGGAACGATCAGCACCTTGCCCAGCTTGGCCCGTTCGTGCGGCGGGAAAGCGCGGAACAGCAGGGTCATGCCGACCGGGGTCAGCAGGCCGCCCGCCAGGCCCTGCACGGCCCGCGCCACGACCAGCGCGGACAGGCTGGGCGCCAGACCGCAGGCGGCCGAGGCGGTGGTGAAGACGGCGAGCGCGCCGAGGAAGACGCGCTTGGTGCCGTAGCGGTCGCCGAGCCAGCCGGCGACCGGCAGGGCCAGCGCGAGGGCGACGAGGAAGGCCGTCTCGACGGTGTTGGCGGCGGAGACGGGCTGCCCGAAGTCGCCCGCGATGGTGAACAGGGCCGGGTTGACGATGGTCGAGTCCAGGCCGTTCATGCACATGGCGGCCGTGTAGACGAGGACGACGGCGGTTCTCGGGTTCAGCCGGGGCCGGGTCGTCGGTTCGGTGGTGGTCACCGGGTCACCCCTCCAGTTCGGTGAGGCGGTCGGCCACCACGCGCGCGATGTGCGCGATGGGCTCGGGCAGGGTCATGTCCTTGTGGGAGCACTCGACGTCGGTGTTGTCGATGCGGCCGGTGACGTAGGGGGTCCAGGTGTCGGGGGTGAGGGTGTCGTCGATGGTGTCCACGACGGCCCGGAAGAAGAGCACGTCGCCCCGGAAGACGCGGTGGTCGTAGGCCCGTACGAGGTCGTTGGTGTTGAGGTAGATGGCGCCCAGGGCCTTGATGGTGTCGGTGGACAGGGTGGACAGCGGGCTGCCCTCGCGCTGTAGGACCTCCACCACGGTGGCGGTGGTCAGCGGCTTGCCCTCCAGGCTGTCCGGCCCGTAGCCGCCCATGGTGAGCAGCGATTCGAGTGCTTCGGCCTCGTCGGGTACGGGCAGGTCGCGGAAGCCCTCGGCCGGGTAGGCGTCGAGGATGGCGAGGAGTTCGACCTCGTGGCCCTCGTCCTGGAGGTGGGTGGCCATGGCGTGCGCGATGATGCCGCCGGTGGACCAGCCGAGCAGCCGGTACGGGCCGGCCGGCTGCACCTCGCGGATGCGCGCGGCGTAGTGGGCGGCCAGTTCCTCCAGAGTGGCGGGCAGCGGCTGGTCCGCGGTGGCGGCGCCGACGCCCTGGGCCTGGAGGCCGTAGATCGGTACGTCGGCGGGCAGGTGGCGGATGAGTCCGGCGTAGCACCAGCTCAGGCCGCCCGCCGGGTGGACGCAGTGCACGGGGGCGCGGCTGCCCTGCCCGCTCGGGTCGGCGGGGCGCAGCGGCAGCAGCACGTCGAGCGGGTCGTCGTGGCGTACGGCGTCCAGGGCCGCGTCGAGGGCTGCGACGGTCGGCGACTGGAAGACCGTACCGATGGACACCTCGGTACCGAGCACGGCCTTGACGCGGCCGGCCAGCCGGACCGCGAGCAGCGAGTGCCCGCCGAGGTCGAAGAAGTTGTCCTCGACGCCGACCCGGTCCAGGCCCAGCACCTCGGCGAAGACCGAGCAGAGCAGTTCCTCGCGCGGGGTGCGGGGCGGGCGGCCGGTGGCGGCCGGGCGGTCCGGGGCGGGCAACGCCTTGCGGTCCAGCTTGCCGTTGTTGGTCAGCGGCAGCCGGTCGAGGAGGACGACGGCGGACGGGACCATGTGGACGGGCAGTTCGGCGGCGGCGTGGTCGCGCAGGGCGGCGGGGTCGGGCGCCTGGTCCGCGGCGGGCACCGCGTAGCCGACGAGCCGCTTGTCGCCGGGGGTGTCCTCCCGTACGACGACGGCCGTGTCCGCGACGGCGGGGTGCGCGGCGAGCACCGCCTCGATCTCACCCAGCTCGATGCGGAAGCCGCGCAGTTTGACCTGCTGGTCGGCGCGGCCGAAGTACTCCAGGGCGCCGTCGGCACGGCGCCGGGCGAGGTCGCCGGAGCGGTACATGCGGCTGCCCTCCTCGCCGAAGAGGTGGGCGTACGGGTCGGCGACGAAGCGGGTGGCGGTCAGCTCCTCGCGCCCCAGGTAGCCGCGGGCCAGGCCCTCGCCCGCGACGTACATCTCGCCGGTGACGCCGGGCGGTACGGGCTGGAGCCGGTCGTCGAGGACGTAGACGCGCAGGTCGGGGATGTTGACGCCGATGGTGCTGGAGGTGGCGCCCGCGGCGGTGGCGCGGTCGAGCGGGAAGTACGAGACGTGCACGGTGGTCTCGGTGATCCCGTACATGTTGACCAGGACCGGCGCGTCGTCGGCGTGCCGCTCGTACCAGTCGCCGAGCCGCCCCAGCTCCAGCGCCTCGCCGCCGAACACCACGTACCGCAGCGCGAGTTCCGCGCCGTCGCTCTCGCGGTCGGCGGCGGCGAGCTGGTAGAAGGCCGACGGTGTCTGGTTGAGGACGGTGACCCGCTCGGTGGCCAGCAGCTTCCGGAAAGCGTGCGGGTCGCGGCTGGTCAGGTGCGGTACGACGACGACCTTGCCGCCGTACAGCAGCGCGCCCCACAGCTCCCAGACGGAGAAGTCGAAGGCGTAGGAGTGGAACAGCGTCCAGACGTCGTCGGGGCCGAAGCCGAACCAGTGGTCGGTGGCGGTGAACAGGCGGGTGACGTTGTGGTGGGTGACGACGACGCCCTTGGGGCGGCCGGTGGAGCCCGAGGTGTAGATGACGTACGCGGCGTCGTCGGGGCGCAGCGGCCGGGTGCGGTCGGCCTGGGTCAGCGGGATGGCGTCGTATCCGTCGGCCGCGCCGCCGTCGACGGTGATCAGCGGCAGGGTGTGGGCCGGGAGCCGGGGTGCGGTCGCCGTGTCGGTGATCAGGGCGGCCGGGGCGGCGTCGTCGAGCATGTAGGCGAGGCGGTCGGCCGGGTAGTCCGGGTCGAGCGGCAGGTAGGCGGCTCCGGCGAGGGAGACCGCGAGCAGGCCGGTGACCAGGTCGACGGAGCGCGGCAGGGCGAGCGCGACGATCGAGCCGGGACCGATGCCGCGGGCGGCGAGCAGCCGGGCCAGGCGGTGGGCACGGGCGGAGAGTTCGGCGTAGGTGAGGGACTGTCCTTCGTAGCTGACGGCCGTGCGCCCGTGGTGGCTGCGGGCGGCGGCCTCGTAGACGTCGGCGAGCGTGGTGGCGGGGCGGGCGGCGAGGGGCTCGGCGGGCGTGTTCCAGGCGACGAGGGCGCGGTGGCGTTCCTCGTCTCCGAGCAGGGGCAGCAGGCCGAGCGGGGTGTCCGGGGCGTCGGCGGCCGCGGTGAGCAGCCGGGCCAGCCGGTCGGCGAGGCCCTGTACGGTCGCGCGGTCGAAGAGGTCGGTGCGGAACTCGAAGAAGCCGCCGATGCCCCCGCCGGGCTGCTCGCCCGCGTTGAGGGTGAGGTCGAACTTGGCCGTACCGGACGGCACGGCCGTCATCCGGGCGGTGGCCTGCGGGCCCAGCGCGAACGCGGCGTCCGGTACGGACTGCCAGGCCAGCATCGTCTGGAACAGGGGGTGCCGGGCGAGCGAACGCCGCGGGTTCAGCTCCTCGACGAGGTGGTCGAAGGGCAGCGTGTCGTGCTCGTACGCGGCGAGGGTGGTGGCCCGTACGCGCTCCAGGAGCGTGCGGAAGGCGGGGTCGCCGGAGGTGTCGGTGCGCAGCACGACGGTGTTGGTGAAGAAGCCGACGAGGGCGGCGGTGGCGTCGTCGGCGCGACCGGCGACGGGGGTGCCGAGGGGGATGTCGGTGCCGCAGCCGTGCCGGGTGAGGACGGCGGCGAGGCCCGCCTGCACGGTCATGAAGACGCTGGTGCCGGTGGTCCGGGCGAGGCGCTGGAGGGCGGCGTGGGCCGCGGCGTCGAGGGTGAAGGGGACGGTGTCGCCCGCGTGCGAGGCGACGGCCGGGCGCGGCCGGTCGGTGGGCAGTTCGAGCTGGTCGGGCAGGCCGGCGAGGGCCTGCTTCCAGTGTGCGAGCTGGGCGGCGGCGAGCGGGGTGGGCTCGGCGGGCGTGCCGAGGAGCTGCTGCTGCCGGGCGGCGTGGTCGGCGTACTGGAAGGGCAGCGGCGCGAACTCCGGTGCCCGGCCCGCGTGTCTGGCGGTGTAGGCGGTGGCGAGGTCGCGGGCCAGGGGCGTGGTGGAGGCGCCGTCACCGGCTATGTGGTGCAGCAGCAGGAGCAGGGTGTGGCGGTCCGGGCCGTCGCTGAACAGCGTGGCGCGGAGCGGGGGTTCGGCGGCCAGGTCGAAGCAGTGGCGTACGGCCTCGGCGAGGTCGTCACCGCCGGGCTCGGCGAGATGCACCTCCGGCTGCGCCAGCGGGTGCTCGGCGGGAAGAATCCGCTGGTAGGGCTTCTCCTCCCCGCCGTTGTCAGTGGTCGGATATACCGTTCTGAGTGTCTCGTGGCGAGCGGTCAGGTCGCGCAGGGCGAGCTGGAGCGCGCCACGGTCGACCGGTCCGTCGATGCGCAGCACGAGCGGGATGTTGTAGGTGGGGCTGGGGCCTTCGAGCCGATGGAGGAACCAGAGGCGCTGCTGGGCGGGCGAGAGGGGGAGGTGTCCGGTGCGGGGTACGGGAGTCGCGGGCAGGGCCGCGGACGGCGGGCCGTCGGTGTCGCCGGCCGCCGGTGCGGCGGAGTGGACGAGGGCGGCGAGCGCGGCCGGGGTGGGGTTGCGGAAGACGTCCGCGGTGCTCACGGGCGCCTGGAAGATCTCCCGCATACGCGCGGCCAGGCGGGCGGCCAGCAGCGAGTGACCGCCCAGGTCGAAGAACCCGGCGTCCGCCGGGGGGCTGGTGTCCAGTGAGAGGAGGTCGGCCAGCAGACCGCGGATGATGTCGGTGTGCGGGCTGCCGGTGCCTGCGGCGTCCGTACCGCCGGGCCCGGTGCCGGAACCGGTTCCGGCACGGCCCGAATCAGCGCCGGTGCCGGCGGCTCCGCCGTCACCCGAGCCGGGGACGCCCGGCGCGGGGTCCGGCAGGGCGCGGTGGTCCAGCTTGTCGTTGGCGGTGCGCGGCAGCGCGTCGAGCAGCGTCACCGTGGCCGGGACCATGTGCGCGGGCAGGGTGGCGGCGAGGTGTGCGCGGAGGGTGGTGGGGGTGGGTGGGGCGGGGGCGGGGGCCCCGGGAGAAGTGGCGGAGACAGCGCCCCCGGCCACCTCGCCGCTCGCCGCAGCGCCGCCCCCCGCGCCGTCGGCGTCCGTCCGCAGCACCGCGTACGCCAGCAGCCGCTTGCCCTGCGGGGTGTCGCGGGCGATCACCGCGGCCTGGGCGACGGCCGGGTGCTGGGCGAGGACGGCCTGGATCTCGCCGAGTTCGATGCGGAAGCCGCGGATCTTGACCTGGTCGTCGCTGCGGCCCAGGAACTCGACCGTGCCGTCCGCGCGGCGCCGTACGAGGTCCCCCGTCCGGTACATCCGGCTGCCGGGCGCGCCGTGCAGGGCGCCGTACGGGTCGGCGACGAAGCGTTCGGCGCTCAGGTCGGGCCGTCCGAGGTAGCCGCGGGCCAGGCAGGCGCCCGCCACGTACAGTTCACCGGTCACGCCGTCCGGCGTGGGCCGCAGGCAGGCGTCGAGGACGTAGGCCCGGGAGCCGCGCACCGGCCGCCCTGCGGGGGCCGCGATGCCGGTCGCACCACTGCTGGTGTCACCACTGCCGATGTCACCGCCGCCGACCGCACCGCCCTCGGCCTCCGGCGCGGTCCAGTAGTACGCGTCGACGGTGGTCTCCGTCGGCCCGTAGAGGTTGACCGCGTGCAGCCCCGCGGTCGTGGTCAGCCGTTCCCACAGCGGTACGGGTACGGCCTCGCCGCCGACGACGATCACGGCCGGGCGGTGCCGGCCGTCCTCCAAGAGCCCCTCGGCGAGGAGGGCTTCGGCGTAGGAGGGGGTGACGTCGAGGTAGTCGATGCGGTGCTCGTCCACGTAATGGGCGAGGGCGGCGGGGTCGCGGTAGGCGGTGTCGTCGAGGAGGTGCAGTTCGTGTCCGTGGACCATCCACAGCACCGGGTCCCAGGACGCGTCGAAGGCGAACGACGCGCTGTGCGCGACGCGCAGCCGTTCCCGGCCGGTGCGGGCGACGGCGGGGGCGACATGGTCGCTGCCGTGCCCGGCGTACAGGTTGGCGAGCGAGGCGTGGCTGACGACGACGCCCTTGGGGCGCCCGGTGGAGCCGGAGGTGTGGATGACGTAGGCGGCGTTGCCGGGCGCGATCGGCACGGCGGGCGCGCTGTCGGGCTGCGCGGCGAGCGCGTCGGCGGTGGCGGTGTCGTCCAGCGCGAGGACGGGCAGTCCGTGCGCGGGGAGTGCGGCCAGCGTCGCGGTGGTGCCGACGACGCACACCGGGCGGGCGTCTTCGAGGACGGCCAGGGTCCGGGCGGCCGGGTGGCCGAGGTCGAGGGGCTGGCAGACGCCGCCCGCCTTCAGTACGGCGAGCAGGGACGTCATCATGCCGGTGCCGCGTGGCAGGGCGAGGGCGACGGGGCGTTCCGGGCCCGCGCCGCGGGCGGCCAGCAGGTGGGCCAGGCGGTTGGCGGCGGCGTCCAGTTCGGCGAAGGTGAGCGCGGTGTCACCGGTGCGGACGGCCACGGCGTGCGGGGTGCGGGCGGCCTGTCCGGCGAAGTACGCGGGCAGGGTGCGGCCGGCGGGCGGTTCGTCGCGTCCGGTGGTGGCCCGGCGTACGGCGTCGGCGTCCAGCAGGTCGATGGTGCCTACGGGGCGGTGCGGGTCGGTCAGCAGGAGGTCGGCGAGCCCGTCGAGGTAGCGCAGGAACGATTCTCGGTGCCGGTCGAGTTCGTCCTCGGCGTACCGTCCGGTGTGTGCGTCGAGGCTGATGCGCAGCCCGCCGTCCGCGTCGGGCGAGGCAGTGACGGCGAGATCCTCGACGGGGCCCGCGGCGAGGTTGTGGACCGTGCCGGGCAGGCCGGCGAAGTCGAGGTCGCCGTCGAACGGCTTGATGTTGACCATGGGACCGGTCAGCGGCGTGGCGGCCGAGGAGAGCGCGAGGTCGCGGCGGATGTGGGCCTGCGGGTAGCGCTGGTGGCGGCGTACCGCGCGCATTTCGAGGACGATGCGGCGCAGCAGTACGGCCCCGGTGTCCTGCGGGTGCACGGCGATGCGCAGAGGCAGGACGTTGACGGTCATGGCCGGGGTGCGCAGCGCGGCGGGGCCGCGGCGGTTGGTCAGCGGCAGGCCGAGCACGACGTCCTCGGTACCGGTGAGGCGGTGCAGGTGGCCGGCGGTCGCGGCGATGACCAGTTCGGCCCAGGTCGCCTTGACCGCTTCGGCGGCCCGGGTGAGGCGGTCCAGGGTGGCGGCGGGCAGGTCGGTACGGGTACGGAGGACGTCGCCGGCGGCGATGGCGTCGGCGAGCGAGGCCGCGGTGACCGGGGCTTCGGAGGCCGGGACTTCGTCGGAGGCCGAGGCTTCGGAGGCCGGAGCTTCGGAGGCCGAGGCTTCAGAGGTACGTGCCGCGCGGGCGCCGGCCGTGCCACCCGCCAGGACCACCGGCTCCGGCCGCCCTGCCATCCTCTCGGCCCAGAATTCCCGGTCGGCGGTGTACTGCTCGCTCTCCAGGTACCGCGTCTCCTCCTCGACCAGCTCGCGCAGCGGCGCGAACCGGGTGGCCGCGGGCTCCTGCCCGGTGGCGAGGGCGGTGTAGAGCTCGGCGACGCGGCTGCCGACGAGTTGCAGGGCGTAGGCGTCGACGGCGATGTGGTGCACCCGCTGGTACCACCAGTACCGGTCGTCGGCGACGCGGAAGAGGGCCTGGGTGGTGAGCTGTCCGGCCTCGCCGAGGTCGGCGGCGCGGGTGAGGTCGGTGCGCATCCAGTCGCGGGCGGCCTCTTCGGCGGGCCGGCCGGCGTCGCGCAGGTCGATGCGGTGCAGCAGTCGTTCCGGGTCCGGCGGTACGACGTACTGGCTCGGCTCGCCGTCCGTCTCGCTCACACACACGCCGAGCGTCTCGGCCTCCGTGACCGTACGCAGCAGGGCGCGCTCGAACAGCGTCTCGTCCAGGGGGCCCTGGATCTCGACGACGTCCGCCGTGTTGAGTGCCGGGCTCTTGGGATTGATTTGACCCGCGTAATGGATGCCGGCCTGCGCGGTGAGCAGAGGGAACCCCCCGGGCCCGGCGGGACGTGGTGTTCCCGGCGCGGGAGCGCTGGGGCGCGACAGGGCCGCGGGGACTGCCTGGTCGACCGGACGCTGATGCATGTGTGTGACAACTCCCAGGGAGGAAACCGAGCTTCGCGGGCCGGCCGGCAGCCCGCGCACAAACTTAGGGAAGCCTAAGTTATTTTTACTCTTCTGCGGTGCCGCCGACCGCCACCGGCACCGGTCACCGAGCCCGAAGAGGAGACGATGACGTCCGCCCCCGCCCCCACCCCCGGCCCCGCCGCGCTCACCGCCGTCAAGGACGCCGTACGGCAGCGCATCAACGGCAAAGAACCCGTCCTGACCGACCTCAGCCGCCGCATCCACGGCCGTCCGGAGACGGCCTTTACCGAGACCAAGGCCGCTTCCTGGTGCGCCGGCCTGCTGCGCGAGCACGGCTTCGAGGTGACCGCGCCCGCCCACGGCCTGGACACCGCGTTCACCGCCACCACCGGGACCGGCCCGGTCACGGTGGCCATCGCCTGCGAGTACGACGCCCTGCCGGACCTCGGCCACGCCTGCGGCCACAACCTGATCGCCGCGGCCGGTGTCGGCGCGGCGCTGGGCCTGGCTCCGTACGCGGCGGAACTGGGCCTGACGGTCCGGGTCGTGGGCACGCCGGCCGAGGAGCGCGGCGCGGGCAAGGCGCTGCTGCTGGAGGCGGGCGCGTTCGACGGGGTGGACGCGGCGATGATGGTGCACCCGTGCCCGTTCGAGATGTCCGACTTCCGGTCCTTCGCGCTCGGCACGCTGTCCGTCACGTACACCGGCCGCACCGCCCATCCCAGCCTGAATCCGCACGAGGGCCGCAACGCGGCCGACGCCCTGACCGTGGCCCAGGTCGCGCTGGGCCTGCTGCGCCAGCAACTGCCGCCGCAGTGGCGGGTGCACGGCGTGACGACCTCGGCCGGCTCCGCGCCGAACGCGATACCCGACCGCGCGACGGCCGAGTACGAGATCCGCGCCGAGGCCGCCGAGGACCTGCGCGAGCTGCGGGAGCGCGTCGAGGCGTGCTTCCGGGCCGGTGCGCTGGCGACCGGCTGCGAGGTCACCCTGGAGCGCCCGGAGCCCGACTACCTGGACTTCCGCGGCGACCCCGAGCTGATCGCCCTGTGGGGCGCCAACGCGCGCGCCCTGGGCCGTCCCGAGCCGGTCGAGCGCGGGCCCTTCGCCTGTACGGACATGGGCAATGTGTCCCATGTGGTGCCCGCCATCCACCCCGTGCTGGACATCAGCGGGGGCGCCTGCGGGCCGCACGAGCCGGAGTTCGCGGAGGCTGCGGTGTCGCCGCGGGCCATGCAGGCCCTGCTCGACGGAGCGGTGGGCCTGGCCTGGACCGCGGCGGACTTCGCGTACGCCAGGAACCACGGCGCGGCCGGGGCATGACGGAGTGCCGGTGGCGTCCCGAGGGGCGCCACCGGCACCGCAGTGGCCTCCCGGCCGCTCCGGGTCAGGACTTGGTCAGCGCCTTGCTGATGTCGTTCATGACGACATCGCTGGCCAGCGGGCCGCCGCGGGTGGACCAGACGGAGCCGTCGACCGTCACCACGTGGCCCTTCTTCACCGCGCCCAGCTCCTTGTAGGCGGGCTTGGTCTGGACGTCCTTGAGGGCCTTCTCACCGTCGGAGGTGAGGGTGGACAGGAACAGCCAGTCGCCGTCGATCTCGTCGATCTTCTCCAGGCTGAGCGACGGGGCGTGCGCGTTGCCGTCCTTGTTCTGGTTGGCGGGCCGCTGCAGGCCCATCTCCAGGGCGACGCCGCTGGCGAACTGCTTCTTCTCCATCCAGCTCGGCCCGTCCGGGTTCCAGCGCACGATGGAGACGGCGGCGCCCTTGTTCGCGCCCAGCTTCTCGCCCGCGGCCTTGGCGGCGGCCTCGTGGTCGGCGATGACCTTGTTGGCGTCGTTCAGCTTGTTGACGGCGTTGCCGATGCCGCGGAAGGACACCTTCCAGTCGTCGGTGGGCGCCATCGTCACCAGGGTGGCGGGGGTGATCTCGCGGAGCTGCTTGAGCACCTGCTCGTCCTGCATGTCACCGGCGAGGATCAGGTCGGGCTTGGCCGCGACCACCTTGTCCATGACGGGCTTGAGCAGGCCGCCGACGATGTCGATGCCCTTGACCTTGTCCTTCAGGTAGGCGGGCGGCTCGTCCAGGCCCTGGCCGTTGGTGATGCCCACCGGCTTGATCTTCAGGGCGAGGACCGCGTCCAGGTCCTCCTGGGTCAGCGTGACGATCCGCTGCGGGTTCGCGGGCACCTCGACGACCTTGCCGGTGGCGTCCTTGACCGTACGGGTGCCACCGGACGCCGCCGCGTCCTTGCCGCCCTTGTCCTTGGCGTCCGCTCCGGAGTCCGCGCCGCAGCCGGTCAGCAGCAGCGCCGCGGCACCGAGGGCGGCGACGGCCGAGGCGGTACGGCGTCGGGCGGTGAGAAGTGGGCGGCGGGACACGGTCATCGGGGACTCCGGGTTTCAATGAACACGACGTGACGAGGCGTGCGTACGGCTGCCGCGGCAGCCGCACTTCCGCCGATTAGCGTTAAGGTTAGCCTTACCTTATGACAAATAGGCAAGAGGTGTGACCTCTGGCCCCGGGGAAAGGCCGGCTTCAGTGGAACTCCGCGTCGAGCAGCTCACCGCCGGATACGCCGGTCACCCGGTCGTCGACCGGGTCGACCTGACGGTCGGGTCGGGTCAGGTGGTGGCGGTGGTCGGCCCCAACGGCTGCGGCAAGTCCACACTGCTGCGCTGCATGGCGCGTCTGCACGAACCCGCGTCCGGCCGGGTGTTCGCGGGCGACGCCGACGTGTGGCGGCTCAAGCAGCGGGAGGCGGCCCACCGCATCGCCCTGCTCCCCCAGTCCCCGCAGGCGCCCGAGGCGGTCACCGTGGCGGGCCTCGTACGGTACGGACGCCACCCGCACCAGGGCCTGTTCCGCCAGTGGTCCCGCGAGGACGAACGGGCCGTCACCCGCGCCCTGGAGGCGACCGGCACCACCGGCCTGGCCGACCGCCGCCTCGACCAGCTCTCCGGCGGCCAGCGCCAGCGCTGCTGGCTGGCCATGGCCCTCGCCCAGGAGACCCCGGTCGTGCTGCTCGACGAACCGACCAGCGCCCTCGACATCGGCCACGCCGTGGAGGTGCTCGACCTGGTCCGCGAGGTCGCGGCGGCTGGGCGGACCATCGTGATGGTCGTCCACGACCTCGCGGCCGCGGCCCGCTACGCCGACACGGTCGTCGCCATGCGGGCGGGCCGGGTGGTCGCCGCCGGCCCGCCGCGCGAGATCATCGACGCGCCGCTGGTGAAGGAGCTGTACGGCGTCGACGCGGAAATCCTGGCCGCCCCGTCCGACGGCGCGCCGGTGGTCGTCCCGACGGCCCGCGCGGCGGCGGAGTCCGTACGGACCTGAAGCATCCGTCCTGGAACGCCCCCGGGCCGCTCCCTGGACCGCAACGCGGAAGTGCGGCGCCCCCGTCCCACGACAGGGGCACCGCACTCCCGACCTGTGCCGCCTCAGACGACCCACGCCACCTCAGGCGATGATCTTCTCCAGATCGTCCACGACCTGCCCCACGTCCGGCAGCGCCAGGCTGGCGAGCTGCGCCTGCCGCATCCGGGCGGCGATGCCGCGGTTGCCCAGGATCTCCCGGCACACGGCGGCGACGGCCTCCGGCGCGGTGTCGGTCAGGTGCCGGCCGAGGCCGAGTTCCTGCACCCGCTGGGCGTTGGGCAGTTGGTCGCCGAAGTTGGGCAGCACCGCCATGGGCGTGCCCGTGCGCACCGCTTCCCGGACGCTGTTGTAGCCGCCGTGGGTGAGGAACAGATCGGCGCACTCCAGCAGCAGCGGCTGCGCGAGACGGTCCGTCAGGCGGACGTGCGGCGCGGGCTCCGCGCCGGCCGGACGGATGCCGCCGGTCGCCACCACGGCCGTGCAGTCGAGCTGTGACAGCCCCGCGACGATGATGCCCAGTTGCTCGGCCGGGTCGGTCATCCCCACCGGCAGCGGCGCGCCCTCGGGCAGCACCTCGCGGAACATCGGCAGCGCGGTGCCCACCGCGGCGAACACCAGGGGCCGGTCGGTGGGCAGTTCGGTCACCCAGTCGGGCAGTCCGGCAGTGCGGTCCACGACGGTGGTCTGGCGGTAGGCGAAGACCGTCGTGGGGAAGCGGGCGAAGGAGAAGGCGGCGGGCAGGTAGTCGAAACGGCCGTGCGGGTAGAGCGATTCGGGCTTCTCCTGTACGGGCAGTTCCAGTCGCTCGCGCAGCTTGTTGAGTCCCGGCAGCAGGGTTTCCGGGTCGAGCATGTTGACCGTACCCGCGGGGATGGGCAGTTGCGGGATGCCGAGCCGTTCGGCGAGCAGGCACGCGCCGAAGTCCATGCCGTCCCGGATGATGACGTCCGGGCGTACGGTGCGGGCCAGTTCGGCCAGTACCTGGTGGCTCTCGACGGCCATGTCGCCGACGAGCCGGTCGAGCAGCATGCGCAGGTGCCGGTCCTCGTCGGACAGGCCGTCCGCGTCTGCCGCCTCGTCGGCCTTCTCCTGCCAGCCGGACCCGAAGTCGATCCGGGGCAGGCAGGTTTCCACCGTGACCGGGTCGGCGGCGAAGACGGGGGCCACTTCGGGCGTCGTGGCCACCGTGACGGCGTGGCCGGCCCCGGCCAGCGCGCGGGCCAGCGGCAGCAGGGCTCTGCCGTGCGACGGAGAGCCGGTCGCGGTGCACAGGACGCGCATGGGTTCCTCTTCTCTGGGCGTTCTCTGGCGGAGGCGGTGCGATCACCGTAGGAAGCGCCGAAAAGAGGTGTCAAAGAAAGGTGACGACATACGACGACATTGAGTCATCCGGCATGAACAGGCCGCCGAGCGGGCAGGGCCCGGCCCATGATCCACCCCGCCGCTCCCGTACCGGGCCCCGGGTGCGCGCAAGATGCGATCAGCGGCCGGCCGCCACACGATGGGACCACGCAGGCGCTGCGGCGCACGCCCGGCAGGAAGGCGGACAACCGACGTGGAGCACATCGACGACCGCTCGGCGCCGTCCGGCACCGGCGGCGCGGCCGGGGCCGACTCCCCGGTCGAGGCCGCGCGCTCGTGCCTGACCCACTCCGCCGTCTGCCTGATGTCCCCGGCCTCGGTCCGGGCCCAGATGGGCGCGGACGACACGGCGTGGGCGCGCTTCGCCGCGCACTGGGACGACCTGGGCGAGGACCGGTACGCGGCCGAGCAGGGCACCCGCAGGCTGCGCCGGTACGGCCAGTTCTCCCTCACCCCGGCCACCGGGGAACTCGTCCAGCTCTCCCATACGCCGTTCGTGCAGCCGAAGGACACCAACCCGCTGTACGAGACGGTGGACCGGCACTTCGAGCCGCTGACCGACGCGTTCGTCGCCGACCCGCTGCTGCGGCCGCTGTTCACCCTGCTGGGGCAGGCGGCGGCCGCCCTGGACGACGCCGGGCGGTGGATCGTCAAGGTGCACCCCTTCCGGGTCGTCGCGACGGCCGACGACGTGGGCGACCCCACCCCGGAGGGCCGCCACAAGGACGGCGTCACGCTGGTGTCGTCGCTCCTCGTCAACCGTGACAACGCCACCGGCGGCCAGAGCAGCGTCTACACCCTCGACGGGCGGGAGCTGCTGTCCACGACCCTGTACCGGCCGGGCAGCCTGCTGCTGTCGGACGACCGGGACTCGCTGCACTGCGTCTCCCCGATCCGGCCGATGGACCGGTCGCGGCCCGCGTATCGCGACGTGCTGGTGACCACGCTCACCGCCGTGCGGTGACGTCCGGGGCCCCGGGACCGCGACTTCCGTGGGCCGCTCGGCGTCCCGTCCCCGCGACTTTCGTCCGTCGTGAAATGAACGATGCTTCCGGGGTACTCGTGGCCCGTGTTCTTCATCAAACCCCCCGGCGTGTACGCGCCCCAGGAAGACACCGGAATGCTGGCCGCGGCCCTCCGGCGTGAGACCCTGCGCCCGGGTGCCGAGGTGCTGGACGTGGGTGCGGGCAGCGGTGCCCTGGCGGTCGCCGCGGCCCGGCACGGGGCCGGGCGGGTCACCGCGACGGACGCGGCGTTCGCCGCCGTGCTCACCACCCGGCTGAACGCCTGGTTCGCCGGGCACGCGAGCCGGGTGCGCGCACACCGGGGCGATCTGCTGCGTCCCGTGGCCGGGCGCCACTTCGACCTGGTCATGGCGAACCCGCCGTACGTGCCCTGCCCGGCACCCGTACTGCCGCGCGGCGGCCGGGCGCGGGCGTGGGACGCCGGGCCGGACGGGCGCGCCGTACTGGACCGGCTGTGCGCGCAGGTACCGGCGCTGCTCGCCCCGGGCGGTGTGCTGCTGCTCGTGCACTCGCAGCTCTGCGCCCCCGACCGGACCGTGGACCTGCTGACGGGCGCCGGGCTGGAGACCTCGGTCACCGACCGGAGGTTCATCCCCTTCGGGCCCGTGATGCGGCAGCGCGCCCCGTGGCTGGAGGCCCAGGGGCTGATCGCCCCCGGCCAGGACAAGGAAGAGCTGGTGGTGGTCCGTGCGCAGCGACCCGAGTGAGCAGGAGCGGGAATCCGTACCGGAGCGGGCGGAAGGGGCGGAGCGGGCGCGCAAGGAAGCGCGCCGGGTCGTCCAGGACCCCGGTGGCCCGGTGCTCATCGAGGGCCCGGTCGAAGTGGAGGCGGACGACGGGACCGTGGCCCGTTCGGACCGCCCGTTCGTGGCGCTGTGCATGTGCCGCCGCAGCCGGACCTACCCGTGGTGCGACACCAGTCACCGAGGCCGCAAGCGTCCCCCGGCCGCGCGTACGGCCGGGGGCGCGTCAGAGCGCGGCGAACAGTGAGGACTCGCCCGCCTGCCAGGCGCTGAGCAGGTGCTCGCCCAGCCGGTCCTCCAGCAGTTCGGTGGCCCCGATGCCGAACGCGACGTCCGGCGCGAGCGCGGGCTCCTCCCGCAGCAGTCCCTTCACCACTTGGTGGCGCACCACCTGTTCGTGCACGGCGTCCGCCTCGACGTGCTCGGCGTAGAAGTGCACGGCCGCCGGTCCGGCCTCCAGCCGCTCCAGCGCCTGCGCGAGGCGGCGGGAACCGGGCGACGAGGTGATCTCCACCCAGGCGAAGTGGCCGATCAGGGCGCCCCGGTGCACCCGGTGCAGCCCGAAGAGCGACATCAGGTTGTTGACGGCGAGCATCTGCCGGCAGCAGACGCCCAGGTAGCGGCCGTACGTACGGTCCAGGCTGAGGTCGTCCATCAGGTCGCCGAAGAGCCGGGAGTGCACCCGCTCGGCGCGGCCCGCCCCGAACTCGTCGTACTCCACCGCCATCATCCCGGCCTTGGCCTGCCCCCACAGGCGCGGCACCACCCACAGGTGGGGGTCGGCCTCCTTGAGGTGGTAGAGGGACCGCTGGGCCGCGTACTCCCGCAGGTGCCGGTACTCGCCCTGGTCCCGCAGGAAGTGCGAGACGCCGTCCCCGTCCGCCGGCTCCACCAGCAGGTCGTCGAGCAGCGCGTCCACGTCCGCGCGCTCGGGGACGTCGGCGCGCAGCGCGTCGAGGAAGGCGCGCTCCAGGGCTGCCCGGAAGCGCAGCAGTTCCGGGTCCCACTCCCAGGTGTCGGGTACGGCGTCGAAGCCGCGGTAGTGCAGCTCGTAGCAGAGGGCGAGGGCGAGGTGCAGGTCGTCGCCGTACGGGTCCGACGCCGCCGCCGTACGGCTGTCCGGCAGCCGTACGGTACCGGGCGGCTGCTCCAGTGCGGCGACGACCGCCGCCGACAGGTCTCCGCGGGGCGGGGGGCGTTTCACGTCGCGGTCCTTCCGTTCACCCGTCCGGGGGACGGTGTGCCGTGTGGCTCACGGGTGCCCCCGGCGGTCTCGGGGAAACGCCGTGGCCTGGTGGTACGGGGTGGGCGGGGGCCGGGCGGGCGCCCGTCAGCCGGGGGGGCGACGGCCGGGCGGAAGGGGGGCTCAGTTGGTGTCCGACGGCCGGACGAGGTGTCGGCCGCGCCTGCGGTACGGTCCCGGCCCCGCGGCTCTCCCGGCTTCGGCCGCCCCGGCTTCACCTCCCGCCCCGGCTCCCCCTGCCTCCACGCATCCTTCCGGCCTCCGACTGCCGCACTTTCTCCGCGCTCTCCAAGTTCTCCGCGCTCTTCGGGGCGTCCGGTTCCGCGAAGTGGGTCAGCTCGTGCAGTAGCTGCTTCATCTCCACGAGCAGCTCGCCGCTCGCCGCGGCGGCCGGCGGGTCGCGCTGCTCACGGAAGTCGTCCGCGAGCCCGTCGTACAGCTCCTGCGCCCGCGCACGCGCCCGGCGGTAGCGCTCCCCCGCCTCCGCCCGCTCGTGGTCCGCGAGCAGGTCCTCCTCGGCCTGGCACAGCGTCGCGGCCTCGTCCGCGAGATCCGCGTAACGCCGCAGGAACGCGGCGCCGGGCGCCGTCAGCCGTGCTTTCTCCCCTGCCGTGCCGGCCAGCGTGCGGGTGATGGCCTGGAGGTGGGCGACCGCCCGCTCCCACACCGCGTCCGCCTTCTCGGGCGGCGGCGGGTGCGGTCCGGTACGGCGCAGCCGGAAGCCGGGGTTGAAGCGGGAGCTCTCGGCGTTCCACTCGCGCGCGCTGGCCAGCGCCCGCAGCACCTGGCCGAGGCGGCATCCGCGATCGTGCCAGCCCGCCGCGTCCGTGGCGCTCCACTCCTCGTCACGCAGGCCCTCGGCCATGAGCCGCAGCAGTTCGGCGCTCTCCCGGGGCAGCCGCCGCAGTTGGTCGTGGACATTGCGCAGGTGCACCGGCGGGAGGATCAGCGCGTTGACGGTGATGCCGATGACCGCCCCGATCGCGGTCTCCATGAGCCGGTGCCCGACCTCGGTCAGCGAGTAGGCGCCGTAGGTGATGACGAACAGGGCGGTGGTCGCGCCGTAGATGCCCTGGGCGCCCAGTCTGCGGTGGGTGCCGACCAGCGTCATCACCGGCAGCACGATGAGCATGGCGCCCAGCGTGCTGCCGTCCGTCGCGGCCATCGCCGCGGAGGCCAGCAGGGCGCCGAGCACGATCACCACGAGCTGTTGGAGTCCGGAGCGCAGCGAGCGGTACACGGTGGCGTCGACCAGCGCCAGCGCGGTCCACGGGGCCATCAGGGCCAGCGGCGCGTTCAGCCACCAGCCCGTCAGCGCCCAGGCCGTGACCGCGGCGCCGGCCGCTTTCAGCGACTGGACGACGGTGTCCCGCTCCGGCCCGGCCCCCGGACCGCGCCACGCACCGTGCGGCCGACCGCGGCCACTTCCCACCACACCCACCGCCACC
Source organism: Streptomyces chrestomyceticus JCM 4735 (assembly GCF_003865135.1). NCBI lineage: Bacteria > Bacillati > Actinomycetota > Actinomycetes > Kitasatosporales > Streptomycetaceae > Streptomyces > Streptomyces chrestomyceticus. The sequence continues at coordinate 2,377,424 of NZ_BHZC01000001.1, forward strand.
CGGCCGTGCCGCGCGCCTCCGCCAACTCCGCCTCCCGGCTCACTTTTCCGTGCGGGTCGGGTCCGCCGCGGTGACCGGGGGCCCGGCGCGCTGGGTACCCATGATCGTCCGGGCTAGTCGCGGCGGCGTCCCGCCCGCGTCCGGCCGCGTCCCCCCGGGGCGGACCGGCGCGGGCGTACGGGCCGGGCCGGAGCCGGAGCAGCGGCGGGAGCCGAGCAGCGAAGGGCGCCGGATGCCGCCGGGCAGCCGCACTGCCTTCGAACACCCCTGCCGTTCCCTCTGCCGCACGGGTGATCCCGGGCACCCGTAGGGGTGGTCGCACCGACCACGGCGCTTCGCAACCGCCCATGCGCACCTTGACTGGATGCGCGCTTTTTCCCAGTCAGCCCCACCACCCCGTACTTCCCCTCCCCATCCTCCCCTCCTCCCCCATGGAAGCCTCACCTTGATGCGTATCCGTTCCGCAGTCGTCACAGCGCTCGCCGCGGCCGGCGCGGCCGCCCTCGCCCCGCAGCCCGCCGCCGCGAACTCGGCATCGAGCCCGACGATCTCCTCCCTCACCGAGTCCGAGGCCGTCGGGCTGCTGCGCATCCCGCTGAGCGAGTCCAACGTCGCGACGGTCCTGGGCTTCGCCGAGACGGCCGCCCGGCCGCTGAACATGGAGAAGGGCGCCTCGCTCACCGGGAAGTGACAGCGCGGGGCAGTCACCCCCAGGGCGCACGCACGTACGAGCCGCTGCGCGCGTGTGCGCCCCCGTCTGCGCCTGCCCGCCCCCTCGCCCCGACGGCACCGTGGAGTACAGAACCGGTACCCCGGACTCCGACGAGGAGAGCGAAGTGATCCACATCAGCGAGACGCTCATGCTGCAGACGGTCGAGGAGTTCCTCACCGCGGAGGAGATCTCCCGGCTGGTCAAGATCATGGACAGCGAGGCGGCCGGCTGGCAGCCCCGCCACCAGGCCGAGGTCCTCAAGGCCCCGGCCACCGCCCAGGAGGTCCTGGCCGACGCCACCCAGCGGGCACTGCCCGCGATCCGGCGCAGTATGCCGTCCATCGCCGGGTCCGGCCACTGGGGTTACACCGAACTCGCCGTGGGCGAGAGCGTGCCCACCCACCTCGACGGGATCAGCAGCCCGCGGACGCCGCCCCGGCGCATCGGCCGGATCGGCGTGACGATCGCGGACGCGGCGGAAGGCGGCCGGTTCTACATCGAGACCACGTCGGACTCCGCTCCCTGGACCGACACCCTGCTGGGCGCGGCCGACGGGTACGAGCCGGACACCCCGCTGACCCACAGCCTGCCGCACGGCCCCGCCGCCCACGAGGTCACCCCGCAGTGGCTGAGCGCGCCGCGCAAGAGCCGGTGGCTGACCGACGCCGGGCCGGGGGTGGCCGTCGCGTACGGCGCGCAGGTCATCCACGGCGTCACACCGGTGCTCCGCGGCCGGGTACGCAAGTTCGTCACCGACCTCGTGGACACGGCGACGTCCTGACGCAGTACGGCGGGCTCTCCCGACCTCCCCTCACCTCACCCACCCCCACCCCTCCGGCCTCACCCCGCGGAACGATGGCGGTGCTGGCCCCGGTTGCTCTGCGCGTGCCGTGCGGCGGGCGGCGGTGCGGTGGCGAGGTCGAGCTGGCGTACGAACTGGTGGAAGCAGAGCAGGACCGTCAGCGGCGGGAGACCCGCCACGGCGATACCCGCCGGTGACGGGTGCACCCGGGCGATGCAGAGCAGCGTGGCCACGGCGGCGAAGAAGATCACGACGGCCCAGGAGTGCAGCGTACGGCGCCGGTAGGCGCGGGCGCGCAGGATGGACAGCGTGGCCACGACCCAGGGGCCGTAGATCAGCAGGGGCCACAGCTCCGCGATGCCCGACGGCGCGACGCCGGCCGCGATCGCGCGCAGCGAGGGGTAGGAGGCCACCGCGCCCAGCCCGGCGACGGCGATCGCGATCACCGCCGTCATCAGGACGGACGAGGCGCTGAGCAGGCGCCGCCAGGACCAGCCGACGGTCGCCGTGTCACGGTCCGCGTGGGCGCCGGAGACCGGTGCGGCACGGCCGGCCGGGTCCGCCGGGCCGAACGCGGTCTCCTCGGCGGGGAATTCGGCCGAGGCGGCGTGGAAGACCGCCTTCCCGGGGTGGTAGACGACGCCGTCAGGGTGGTGGGCGACGCGGTCGTCCGAGCGGTACGCGAAGTCGTCGTCCAAGTCTGAGCGGTACCCGATGGCATCGTCCGAGTCCATGCGGTACGCGATGTCGTCGGCGCCGAAGACGGCCCCGGGAGGGCGGAACGCCCCTTCAAGGCCCGGGTAAGAACTCTCCGGGTGGAAAACGGACTCGGCGGTCGGGAACCCGAAATCGCCGACGGGGAAGCCGGAGTCGCCGGCCGGGAAGACAGACTCGGCGGTCGGGAACACCGGGTCACCGGCGGGGAACACGGTCTCGCCGCCCGGGAACACGGCCGCCGGACCTCCGCCGCCTGCCACCGGGGGCTGCTCGGCGGTGGTGTCCCACAGCTCCGCCAGCTCGTGGCCCAGTTCCTCCACGACGGCGGCGTCCCATCCGTCGTCGGCCATCTCCTGGCCCAGGTACCCGTCGCGCGGGTAGTGCGGGTGGTGCGGGTACGGAATGCCGCCGGAGAAGGCGACGGACTCCTCCGTGCTCTGGCGTGGCAACCGGTGCCGTCCGGTACCGGGAGGCACGGGGACCCGCGGGGTGTCGTTCACAACAGCTCTCACAGGAATCGGTGGTGGCCGGTGGGGAAGGGGCCGGCCGACGCGCCGCCCGGCAGGGGCGGCGGGCGCCGGAGGGGCCGTTACCGGCCGTCCTTGATGCCGTCGAGGGCGGCCAGCAACTGTTCCAGCAGGTCGCCCGTGTATTCCAGCCGCACGCGCTGCCCGGGACGCAGCAGGTGGACGTCGGGGCGGACGTCGGGCGCGCTGCGGGGCACGGTCGAACTCAGCTTCCAGGAGCCGAGCTGTCGCGTGGGGGAAACGATCGTCTCAGTCATATGTCGTCAACGAATGCGCCTCACAGCGGGTGACTGCGGCATACGGGCGAATGAGAATTAAGATAACTAATTCCTCATAACGGTGCTTCGCCGAAGGAACCGGGAGCAGCCGCACCCGCACGAGTGGAACAGACCGGACACCGTACGGCGGCCCCATCGGACCGTCCCTCCGAGGCGCGCCACTGACCAGCGAAAACACCATAAAGGGAGAGTCGCCACCAAACAGCTAAATTCCCCGGCAAACCCGACACTTTCCCCGCATCGGCCCTACGGCCTTCACCGGACCGCCTCGCTTCCCGCACCTATCCGCCCATCAGTCCGCTCCCGCCAAGGGCGGGATGTTGCAGTGGAGACGGAAGATGTTGCCTGGCCGCCGAGCAGGCGCTCGCCCTCGACGGTGCCCCAGTGTGGATGATGCGGAAGTGACACACGTGGCGGCCATGCAGCGGTGCGGGGACAACCGGGGCGTCCGGGCAGGGGAACAGCGCCACCGAAGGGTTCATGATCTCGCCGAAGGTCCGCCGGACCGGCAGCAGGCGGTCTCCAACCCGGTGACGATGCCGAAGCTGTTCGCGACCGCCCAGCCGGGCCCGGAAGAGGTCCGGGTCGCTGTCCGGGGTGACGTGGCGTCCTCGATGCGGAAGGTCTCGCCTCTCACCAACCCACCCCCGCAACACCCCCTCCGTATGCCGATCCACGGGAAAGAACAGCTCGATCGCCAGCTCCGAGAGCGTGACATCGGCCGGTGCGCCGAGCGTGGCATTGCTGCTGAACATCGCCAGTTCCCCGTACGGAGTCCGGAACCGTATCGGCACCACCGCTTCACGAGGTCCGCGCTCCTGTGCCGGCGCCAGGGCCTCGTGCGCGGGCACCTCATAGGCATAGCCCGCGGCCATCAGCAGGCTGTTGCGTTCACGCAGCGGTACGTCCAGATAGTGGGCCAGGCGCAGCACCATCTTCTGGCTGGGCCGGGCGCGCCCGGTTTCCACACACGCCCCCACAGACCAGCCATGACCTCGAAGGTCAAGCCTCCCGCACACGTACGCACAAACCCACCTCCCCCCGACCACGCCCCCACACCCCCTCCCTTCCACCAACCCCTCTCCACCACCCACCCGACCCGCTAAGGTCACCATCGAACACACCGCCAACAGGCTGCGTAAACAGCACAGTTGACAGGGGCGGCAATGGTGATCGGCATGGCGGACGACGAAGAACCCCGCGGTCTGTTCGACGACTTCGGGGCCTTCCGCACCCCGACGACAGCGGACCTCACCGCCGTACTGACGAACGGCCTCGTCACCCCCGACGCGAACGTCCTGCTCAACCTCTACCGCTACACCGAACAGGCACGCGCCGACCTCCTCGACGCGCTCGGCGCCCTGGGAGACCGCCTCTGGGTTCCGCACCAGGCCCTCGTGGAGTTCTGGCGCAACCGCGAGAGCACCATCTCCGACGCCCGGTCGACCAGCGCTAAGGCCGCCCAGGAGATGACCGCGCACGCGCAGCAGGCGGTGCAGGCACTGCGTACCTGGGCCAACCGCGTGGCATTGAGCGACGAGGAGATCGAGCAGCTACGGGACCGGCTGAACGGGACCTTCGACGAGGTACGGAAGAAGATCACCGAGGTCGGCGAGGGAGAGTGGCAGCACATCAGCCACGACACCAGCGCCGACCCGGTGATCACCAGGCTGGAACAGGTACTGGCCCGCCGGGTCGGCAGGCCGTTCACGACCGAAGAGACCCCCGAACTGATCGCACTGGGGCGCCAACGGGTCGGAGACCGCGTTCCGCCCGGGTACATGGACGCCAAGAAGGACGGCGACGGCGCGGTCGGCGACTTCTTCGTATGGGAACAGTTGCTGCGCGAGGCGTCCCGGCGCCGGTGTGACGTCCTGTTCGTGACCGCGGACGCGAAGGAGGACTGGTGGCGCAAGGAGCGCGGCAACAACCGCGGCCCCCGCCCCGAGCTGACCACCGAACTCCGGTCCCGTTGCGGCAGCCGGCTGTTCCTGCTCTCCCCCAAGCAGTTCCTCGAAGTCGCCGCGCCCGTCCTGCGCTTGAGCCTCCAGGACGGTTCGGTCGAGGACATCGAGCGCGTCGAACGCATCGAGGCCGAGGACACGCACGGCGGATGGACCGCCGCGGCTCTCGAAGAGCTCTTCCGCGGGCTGTCGTACGAGGGCTACGGCGACCGCGTCGCCGTCATCCGCCACGCGGCCGAGATGGACGGCCATGTGGAGGCCGCGGCGGTCTACGACATCTGCGCCTACGACGACGACCGCAGCCTGCGCGGCTTCACCAAGCCGGTCAAACGCATCAGCGGCAACCTGCACGAACGCGGCCTCATCCCGGACACCGCGGTCCCGGTGCTCACCGCCGAGTACCAGAACGGCCCGGGCCGCGCCTCCGGCTTCCGCGTCCGCCCCCGCCTCGTCCCTCTTCTGAACGACGCCACGGACGACGAGTCGTAACCCGCACCCTTTTCGAACCGGCCAGGCACCCCACCACAAGACGGAAGGCCCGGCCGGCCCGCCCGCCGTACTGCTGCGGACGGGCCGGCCGGCCCCGATCACCGACCCGGCTCAGCCGTCGATCTTGACCTCGTCGTGCAGCCCCTTGGCGTCAACGCCCGGGTACATGCTCAGCGTGCCGTCGGCCCAGCGCACCACGACGTCGTTGGGCCGCTCGTTGGCGACGAAGGCACCGGCACCGACCACCGCGGCGTGCAGCCAGTCGGACCGCTGCGGCCGGATCTGCGTCTCACCGTGCAGACCCTCGGTGTCGACACCCTGGTAGATGGTGGCCTCACCGTCCGCCCAGCGCACCAGCAGATCCGCGGTCTTCCTGCCGCTGAACTCACCGGCGGTGACCTGCGCGGCGTGCTGCCACGCGCCATTCGTCTGCACCAGCGTCTTCTCGGCGGCCGGCTTGACGCCGTTGGTGTCCAGGTCGGGGTGGAGCGTGACCTGGCCGTCGTCCCAGACGACCACGAGGTCGTCACGCTGCGCGTTGGCCGTGAAGCGGCCCGCGGTGATCTGCGCGGCGTGGCCCCACGCCTTGTCGTTGGCCGGGGCGAGCTGCTTCTCCCCGTGGAAGCCGTTCTTGTCCACGTGGGTGTACTGGGTCAGCTCACCGTCGCTCCAGCGCACCACGAGCCCGTCCGACCCGTTGCCGAAGCTCGCCCCCGTGATCCCCTCCGCGAAGCTCCAAGCACTCTTCTTCCCACCGACACTGGGCGCCACGAGCTGGTATTCGGCGGAGAAAGGCCGCTTGGGGTCCTTGCCGTCCGAGCCCTCGTAGAGGGTCACCTCGGCGTCACTCCAACGCACCAGCATGTCCATGTGCCGGGCGCCACCCGCCGAACCACCGGTGAAGTACCCCGTGGCAATGTGCGTGGCCTTGCCCCACGGCGCGGAAGCACCGACACCGGCGACCGGCTTCACGGCGGACGCCTGAGATCCACCCGCGGCGGGCGCACCGCCGGCGGCCTGCGCCGGGGCGGCCCCAACCACCGCGCCGCCGGCCACCGCTACCGCGGTCATTGCCGTCATCAACGCCCTGCGAATACGCATGCTGTCCATTTTCCCTTTTCCTGAATCACGAATGAGGGTATGCGGGGTGGCATCGCATTTACCCGAGGCGACTGAGCCCCTGCCCAGTCCAAGCCCACAAGTTCGGGTCTACGACAACCAGTGGCCGAGATCCGTGCCGTCTACGCGGTCCGCCCAGACCATAGAAGTGGACAACTCCCGGAGAGCGCATCTCTTTCGGGGAGGTAGCGGAGCACTTCGGCAAGTTCAGGGGCAAAGCCCACACTCCCCGCAGATTCCACTACTCGGCTCGGCCATCGGGCTCTTTCCGCGCACCCTCAGGCCCCTCAGGGCCCGCAGCATCGACCGCAGTTGGCGAAGTTGCAGGCTCCATCCCAGCACGAGCGGCCGCCAGCCCGACGATCACGGCTGCCGGGGAGAGCCGGCCAACAGGCCCACTGAGCAGGTGCGTGCGGGTCCACGGCCTCGGCGCAACGCCCTCGCAAGGGCGAGGTGAACGACAGCCGGCCCACGAATGGCGAAGTAATGCCTATGTAAGCTATGCGCCCGCATCTCAGTCGAGCCCGACCGAAGCTCGCACAACTATCGAAGCGCACGTTTCGCGCATCCACCGGCCACCGGACGTGTGGTCACTTCCGCTCTCCCATTCCAGCGCTCACCCCAGGCCGCCCGGACCACAGAGGACTGGCGCCTGGAACTCCTGCCAGTGATTGAAAGATGAACAAGAAAGAGTTGACCGGATGAAACAGAGACGGTTTTCGCCGAGGACCGGATGGCCCCTCGGTGACGGTTTCCGCTCCCAAAGGGCCACATTCTGGCGGCGTGGCGCTTGTGCGACGTTACTGTCCGCGTCTTTGGTGACAGGGCTGCTTGGAGCGGGTCCTGCCCATGCCGCCCCTCCCGATCAGGATGACCTGATCTCGATGCGGGAGCAGCTGGTTGAAGCCTGGACCGAAGGTGGCGCCGGCATCAAGGCGGCGGCAGAGCAGGCGCTCCTGGGCACGGACGAGGACATCCAGAGGTTCTTCGCCGAGAAGGACGGTCTGGAGTTCGACGACAACTACATAGCTGCCAGCAAAATCCTCGGCACTTCAGGACCTGCGGTACGCGAGAGGGCCAAGGCCGCTCTGAAGGCCAGCAAGCGGGACAACCCAGAGCCGCTGCGTGCGTTCTTACGGGACGGTTGGCAGGAGCCGCTGCGGCAGGACAACGAGGTCGAAGCCTCGCGGGTCATCAACTTCGGCGGCTACGGGGTCAGGGAGGCCGGCAAGGTCGCGTTGAAGGGCGGCCCCGAGGCCGTCACCGCCTTCCTCGACAAGGGCCAGTACGAAGCGCGCCGCCAGGACAACGAAGTTGAGGTTTCGGCGCTGATCAACTCGGGCGGCCCGGCCGTCAAGGCGGCCGGCAAGGTGGCGCTCAAGGGCACGGCCGAGGACATCGCTGAGTTCCTGGAGATCGGGCAGTTCACCGCGCGCAACCGCGACCAGGAGCACGCCACCATCGCCGAGCTGGCCGAGCAGGCCACCTTGGCCGGCAAACGGGCCGCGAATGAAACGGACAAGGCCAAGGACGCCGCCGACCGCGCCATCAAGGCATCCGAGGCCGCCAAGGAAGCCGCCGCCGAGGCGGCGAAGCAAACCGAGCTGGCCAAGAACGACTCCAAGCGTGCGGCCGTCAAGGCCAAGCAGGCCGCCGACGCAGCCCGCGGCGCGGCCGCGGCGGCCCAGCACGCCATCGGTGCGGCCAACGCCGCCAACCGCGCGGCACGCATCGCCGCCATGGCCGCAGCCCAGACCGCCGCGGCCGCCACCAACGCGGCCAACGCCGCCAACGACGCCTACAACGCCTCCATCGCGGCGGCCTCCGACGCGGGCAAGGCCCAGCACGCCCGGGACATGGCCAAGAAGGCGCACGATGCGTCCAAGATGGCCCGCAACTCCGTCGAAGCCGCCAAGAAGGCCAGTGCGGCCTCCCGAGAGTCCGGCAACGCCGCCCGAGCGGCCCTGAGCGCCAGTGACAACGCCGATGCGGCGGCCGACTCCGCCGAGCGCGCCAACCGCTTCGCCGACGAAGCCGGCGTTCACTCCGGCGAGGCCAGGAACGCCGCGATCGAAGCGCGCCGGCACGCGAACGAGTCCCGGCGCGCGGCCAACGCCGCCCAGGCGCTGGCCAACCGCTCGGCCGATGCCGCCGACGAGGCCCGGGCGGCCGCAGAGTCGGCGGCCAACCACGCCGAGAAGGCCGCGCTGGCGGCGGACGAAGCCGCCAAGCACGCCGGCGAGGCGGCCGACGCCGCAGCGGAGGCCACCAAGCACGCCAAGGCCGCCGAGGAAGCCGCCAAGGCGTCCGACGCCGCCGCCACGGCCGCGCAGAAGGTCTTCGACATCGCCCGCGCCACCGAGGCCGAGGACCTGGCCACCCGTACCGCCGCCGCCATCGAGGGAGCCCGCAGCGACAAGGCCCAGGTCGCCGAGATGACCTCCGCCTCGGCCGCCGCCGCGGTCGACGCCAAGTCGCTGGACACCACCGCCGCCGAACTCGCCGCCGAGGCCGCCAAGCCCGACGCGGACACCAAAGCTCTCGTCACCAAGGGGCGGGCTTTGGCGATGAAGGCGCTGAAGACGCGCGGCCCCTGGAGTCAGCAAGCTGCCACCCTCGCTCTCTCGGGTTCTGACGAGGACGTGCTGGAGTATCTGCGCAGTGGGTGGCAGAAAGCCGGCCTGGACGAGATACGCGAGCGGGTCTTCGAGCTGAGCACCCAGAGCCCCTACGAGGTGGTGCGCACCGCTGCCGCCGCGGCGCTCAAGGGCTCGGACCAGCAGGTGAGGGACTTCTACACCACGGGGCAGTACGAGGTGGCCGTCACCGACCTGACCGTGCGCGTCTCGCAGATCAACAATGCCGGCGGGCCAGGCGTCAAGGAAGCGTCCAAGGCGGCGCTGAAGGACGGGCGGGGCAAGGTGCTGGCAGCGTTCATCGCCACCGGCCAGTACCTGGCCCAGCGTTCGGACGAGGAGGTCACCGCCTCCAAGCTGGTCAATGCCGGCGGTCCGGAGGTCAGGGCGGCCGCCAAGGTCGCGCTGGCGGGTCCGGCGGAGGAGGTGCACGACTTCGTCCAGCTGGGCCAGTACATGGCCGACCGCAAGGACACGCTCGCCGCCACCCACATCGCCCAGGTGCAGCGCCTGGTCGCCGAAGCGGGCATCGTCGCCGCCGAGGCCCAGCGCAACCGCTGGATCGCCGCCCAGGCCGCGGCCCGCGCCCATAATGCCTCCGACGAGGCCGCCAAAGCTGCCGACGAGGCCAAGAAGAACGCGAAACTCGCCGACGGGTACCGGATCGACGCCGACAAGGCCGCCGACAGCGCCGAAGCCAGCGCCGCCCAGGCCGCCAGATCCGCCAAGGTCGCCCGCAACGCCGCCGACAACGCCCAACGCGACGCCGCCGCCGCCGAACAGTCAGCAGCCCAAGCCGAATTCTCCGCCAACTATGCCCGTAACTCGGCCAAGTTCGCAGATGACGCCGCTGCCGATGCCCGGGAGTCCGCGCTGGAAGCCGGAAAGAGCGCCGAGGAGGCTTCCTCCCTGGCTTCTCAGGCTTGGACAGAGGTGAAGAAGAAACGGGAGGCCGAAGAGGCCGAGGCGCGCCGCAAGGCGGAAGAAGAGCGCAAGCGGAAGGAGAAGGAGCAGTCCGAGCAGAAGATCTGCTACGAGCACCCCACCCGTGAACTTGCCGTCCTGCCCTGCCTGGCCGCCGGCGGCAAGCTCAAGCAAGTCGAGCCCAACCCCATCGTCTCCGCGATCGTATGGGAACTCGCCGACATCGACACGGCCCTGAACTGCGTCAAGGACCCCAATCTCGCCGACTGCGGCTCCTTCCTCATCGGCGTCACCCCCTGGGGCAAAGGTGTCAAACTCGCCGGTAAGTTCGCCATCAAATACGGTGGCGAAGTCGTTGAAAAGGTCGCCAAGAAAGTACGCAAATGGACGGGGCGCGGATGCAAATGCTTCCTCGCCGGCACCAAAGTACTCATGGGTGACAACTCGACGAAGAACATAGAGACGGTGCGGAAAGGCGACTTCGTCACGGCCACCGATCCCATGAGTGGCAAGACGGCTCCTCATAAAGTGACCGCAGTGATCGTGACCGACCACGACAAGCGCTTCAATCGCCTCACCATGGCCACACCTCAGGGTCGGGCCAATCTGACGGCTACGAGTGACCACCCTTTCTGGTCGCCCTCGCAAAATGGATGGCTCAAGGCCACTGAACTGCGGAGGGGAATGACCCTCAGGTCAGCTGACGGATCCTCGGTCAAGGTGATCGACAATCACCCGTTCGCCGGGAATGCCCGCACCTACAACCTGACCGTGGACGACTTGCACACGTACTATGTGCTTGCCGGGAAGACATCGGTCCTGGTGCACAACAGCGCCGACCCTGCATCGTTCGAGAACCTCATCCCTGAAGACAAGCCCGACTGGTTCAAGCCGATCGCGCCCGGCACCGTCTTGATTCGATCCGGCAATTACGCGTACGTGGTACTCGAAAGCGGCGAACTGGTCATCGGCAAGAGAACCGCAGGCCACGTCAGCTTGGCCAAGGGAGGTAAGGTGCTGGCTGCGGGAGAGTTCAAGACCAAGGGTGGACAAATTGTCTACCTGGACAATAAGTCCGGACATTATCGGCCGTACGGAGAGAACGCACAGAAGGCTGCCATAGACGCCTTCAACAGAAATGGACTTCACTCCGATGGAAAATACATCGCCGCATGGGAAGCACCCCACTGCTGACCCGGTCGAAGCGCTGCGGAATTGCGCCCTGGCGCTCACAAAGAGAGCTCACGAGTCATGCGGAACCGAGGCCCTCGAACCGGACCTCGAACGCGCACTCGAAATACTCCGAGCGACCCCGGAAATGAGGCAAGAACTTGAAACGGAGCTGATTTCCCTCATCGACCCAGCCAGAGAAGGCATAGTCGAGCTGGTGGCTTTCACCATGCACGAGTTGCGGTGGCCTCGAATAGAGCAGGAGATCAGGGGAAGGGTCACCGGAAACATCGGGAACGTCAGCAACATCCGACTGTACGAAGCGATGCTGGACGCTTTCTCTGACTCATGGAGCGACCGCGACCTCTATGAGAGGTTTAGCAGCCAGTAAAGACGTCACCGTACAGCAGAGCACGAGGCCGAGCACTGCCATGCGGCGCTAGGTCGACCATCCTGGTCAAGGTGGCCCCGCCGGTACCCACCGGCGGGGCCACCTTGACAGCGAACTCTTCGTGCCGGCAGTCCCCTGAATCACACGGGTCTCATCCACGTCCGCCAAGTTAATCACCAGTGATTGGCGGTTTCCGGCTTCCGTCAACGCTGCCCTTGAAGCTCCACCCCGTCAGCCGGCGGCCGACCGCTGCAGTTCAACTATCGTCCGGTCCAGCGTCGCGACGTAGGCATGAAACTTCCCCTTGAGTTGAAGCCCTTCGTCCGAGTCGGTGCGCGCCGAAGCAAACGAGCTGAGCAGACCCTTGATCTTGCGGGCGTGCTCGTCCAGATCCGGGATGCCCGAGGCGCTCAGGTCACCGTGGCCGACCTGGTCCGCATATCCAGCGATCTGACAGTCGATGTCGAACAGATCGAAACCCCGGCCGACAGCTCCCCGGGTTTCGGACGGTCAGGGTAGGGCAAGGCAAAGAATTCCTGATAAGCGTCCCGGAAGCCGGAGCGTGGGCGAAGGCGTGCGGCCGCTTCTTCCAGGTCCAGTAGCGGGGGTTGTTCGAGCCGCCGGAGTCGGCCGTGATCAGCAGCCGGATGGCGCGCGGGTGGTCGAGTCGTCCGCGTCGGTGCCACCAGCGACGGATGGACTCCACGGCGCACGCAGCGGTGTCGTGGTCGGTCCCGATGTTTACCCAGCCAGCGTTGGTGGCGAGGTCGTAGACACCGTAGGGCACGGCAACCGGCTGGCCGTCGGCGATGAGGTGGCAGTGGCAGTCCACCTTGATCGGATCCTTGCCTGGGCGCCAGGTGCGTCCGGGCCGGTCGCGGTTGCCGATCCACGCTTTGGCCTTGGTGTCAACGCTGATCACCGGCTGATCGGCGCTGAGGAAGGCAGCGGCGGCGGCCTTGATGTGGGTGAACTGGGCGTTACGGTCCGGATGGCGGGATCCCTCGGTGGTTTTGGCGGTGCCTTGCAGGCTGTAGCCCATCTTGTGCGGGAGATGCCCGACGACGGTTGTGGCACTGACCGGGTGGCCCTGGGCGGTCAGGGTCTGGGCCAGATTGCGCAGCGGCCGTGTGGTCCAGCGAAGCGGGGAGACAGATCGCCGCGGGCGTGCGGCTCGATCAGCGCTTCAAGGTCCGGCAGCAGGCCGGGGGCGGTCGTTGTCAGCGGCTTGCGGCCGGCTCCTGGGACACGGATGCGGCGGGTTGGCGGGAACGGCGCGACCAGCTCGGTGATGCCGCGGGCGATGGTGGCGGTGCTGGTGCCGGAGACTGCGGCCACCACACTGATCCCGCCGTGGCCGACCACGACGGCCTCGTCGGCCAGGTAGAGCCGGCGACGCCGTTCATCGAGGCGCGGGAGGATGTGATCGGGTTTGGCCTGCAGTGCGGTAGTCGGGATGCGATGTCGCGGAGGCGTAGTCATGCCCCAGCCTCCTACTGCGTCCGGACCCACAGATCAATCCTGACAGTGATTTACGTACGAGCCCTGGGCAAGCGGGCCAACTGCCAGGCCGCGGTGAGCGTGCACGCCGCCACCGCCCAGGCATCCTGCCCCCTGCAGTGACGCCTGTTTCTGTCCAAGGAGTGGGCCGACGATCCCCAACGCCGCACTGCGTGCAAGGTGCCGGCCCACATCGGGCACCGCGAGAAGTGGCTGCTCGCGCTGGACGCCCTTGAGGACCTCATCACCTGGGGCATCCCGCCACGGGTCGTGCTCGCCGACGCGGTGTACGGGGTCGACGCCGCCTTTCGTGGCGCACTCTCCGGCCGGGCCCTGGACCGTGTGCTGTCCGTCGGTTCCGGCGCCACCACCCACCCCTTCGACGCAGTCCCCGAGGCGCCCGCCCGTAAGGGCGCGAACCGCTGCCGGCCTCAGCCCCGCTACCGCTGGACCCCACTGGCCGTGGCCGCGCACGCCGTCGGCCTGGGATGCTGCGGCTTCAGCGCAGTCACCTGGCGGCAGGGCTCGCGCGGCCCGAGGCGCTCGCACTTCGCGGCTCTGCGGGTCCACCCGGCCTGCAACTCCGTCATCCGCCCGCTCAGAGCCCGGGCCGCGGCCGAGCAGGGCTGGTGGGACGGCGTTCTGCCCGGCCTGTGGCTACTGGCCGAGTGGCTGACCGCGGCGGAAGCACCCACCGAGTACTGGTTCTCGAACCTGCCCGCCGATACCGGCCTGGGACTCGACCACTTCGAAGGACGCTCCTGGCCGGGCCGGCGCCATTACGTCGCCCTGGCCACCGCCGCCCACGCCTTCCTCACCGAACAGCGGCTCTCACCAAATAACGACAGGCACACAGGCGTTCGTTTCTGGTCGGTGAATCGAACGCTTTCGGCCCGAGGCGGGCAGCTACGGGATCGGGGGGGGCACGCCCACCTCCATGTCATGTCGATGCCGCTTCGAAGCACCGGGCTGATGACCCCCGGGGTCGGAAACCCCAAGCCGGCCAGGGCGGGTGAGCACCTGGCCGGGGCGGTCCGAGAGGCCCGCGGCGGGTCAGGGCGGGAAGGGCCCCGACCGGGGACGGGGGCACCCGGTCGGGGCGGTTCGGGGTGGGGGCGGAATCGCCTCCGGGAGCCCCGGCCAGGGACGGGGGAACACCTGGCCGGGGCGGTTCGGGGGCCCGGGCGCTGGGGCCCGGGAGGGGCCGGACGAGCGGCCCGGGAGGGGGCGGGGGTGGGCTCGGGGGCGGGGGGTTACAGGTCGTTCAGGTTTACTGCTGAGGCGAGGGCCGCGTAGCCGGCGTCACTGGGGTGGAGGCCGTCTTCGGAGACGTAGCCGGGGGCGGTGCGGCCGGTGGTGGGGTCGGTGAGGATCTGGGCGGCGTCCAGGACGGTGTCGTAGGCGCCGCTGGTGCGGATCCAGGTGTTGAGTTCTTGGCGGACCTTGTCGCCGGCGGCGTCGGTGAAGGGGAAGACGGCGCCGCGGACGGGGAGGATCGTCATGCCGACGGCCTTGAGGCCGTGGGCGTGGGCCTGGCGGATGAGGGTGCGGTGGGCGTCGATGAGCCGGCGGGCGGTCACCGGGGGGTGGGGCTGCATGCAGGGGTTGTCGGGGCCGGTCGTGGCCAGGTCGTTGGCGCCGATGTGGATGAAGACGGTGCGAAGGTCGGGGTGTTCGCGGAGGGTTTTCTCGAAGCGGGTGAGGGCCTTCTCGCCGTAGCAGGGGGAATCGCGGAGGAGGCTGTCGCCGGCCAGGCCCGCGTTGACGGCGCCTTGGGGGCGGCGGGCGGCGAGGAGGCGTTCGGCCAGCTTGTCGGAGAAGCGGTTGTCGGTGCCGGGGGTGGTGCCGACGCCGTCGATCAGGGAGTCGCCGAAGACGAGGAAGGACGGGGGGACGGGGCGGGCGAAGGGGCGGGGGGCGCCTCGGCGGTGTCGGCGAGGAGGGCGGCGCGCTGGTCGGTGGAGGTGCGGGGGCGGCCGGTGACCTCGGCCGCGGTGAGGTAGTACCAGGCGTAGGACGTGTTCCGGTCGAAGGCGTCGGTGAAGACGGTGCGCAGGTGGTCGCCGGGGGCGCGGTAGGAAGTGGCCGTGGTGAAGCGGTGGACGGTGGCGGGGCCGGTGGGGCGGTCGAAGCGGAGGGAGACGGTCAGCTTTTCCAGGGCCGAGGTGGGGAACGGGAGGGCGTCGGTGAGGAGGTCGCGGCCGACCGGGACGGTGGTGGCGCGTGCGCCGCGGAAGGTGAGTTCCTTGATGGTGCCGGGCCTGGCCTTCGGGCCGCCGTCGGAGCGGGCGAGGGTGGCGCCGGCGATGTGCAGGGGCTTGGTCCCGTAGGCGTTGGACAGGCGCAGGCGGAGCTTGGTGCCGCCGACACTGACCCGGAAGACCTGCCGCAGCGTCTGGTCGGCGAACCCCTCCTCGGACCAGTTGCGGTCGACGTCGGCCGGGCCGCTGGCCGCCTGCTGCACGGCCGCTCCCCAGGTGGTCGTCCACTGGGGGACGGTGGCGGCGGGTGTCGCTCCTTCGGTCCGTAGCGTGGGGGAGGCTGGGGCACAGGCCCCGGCCACCGCCACCAGTGTGATCACGGTCAGCACGCTCCCGACTCCGTTCCGGAATCGCCACCGCATGTGCCAGTCCTCTCGGTCGTTCAGCCTCGCTGGGTCAGGTGATGCCCCCCGTTCGCCGCCCTGTCGCCGTTCTGTGTCGCGGGCGGAGTGTCAGTCAGTGTTCGTCGGCGGCCCGGTGCGCCGGGCCGGGGCCGTTCTTCGCGAAGTACGTGGCCACCGAGACGAGGATCTCGTTGGCGCTGCGGAGTACGGCCAGTTCGGCTTCCAGTTCCGCTATCCGGCGGGAGTCTCCGCGGGCGGGCTTGTCGCGGCACCGCTCGCAGTCGTCCGTCAGCAGGCCGAACGGCCCGGTGGGGTCGAACGGCCCGGTGGGGTCGAACGGCCCGGTGGGGTCGAACGGCCCGGTGGGGTCGAACGGCCCGGTGGGGTCGAACGGCCCGGTGGGGTCGAACGGCCCGGTGGGGTCGAACAGCCCCGCCGGGGTGGACGGGCGCGTGAGGTCGCTCGTGTCGTCGAGGCCCTCCCTGCCCCCATCGCGGCCGGCCGGTCGGCCCTTCTCGCTCACGGACCGGAGTCCGGTCGCTCTTCCCGGGGCGGGTGCCTTTCTCAGGCTGGTCACCTCCCCCGCTTCCCGGGTGGTCGGTGCGTCGTATGCGTGTGGCGGTTCGTCGTCCGCCCCTCCGGCGCTCCACATGCCGTTCGCGCGGGGTACGTCGTTCGCGTCGCGCAGGTGGCGCGCGGTCTTCGGGTTGGTCGGGTCCTGAAAGGCGTGCACGTTCTCCGGCTCCTTCACCGCTTTCTCCCCTCCCCGTGACGAAGTGTCGAGCGTGGGTGTCAGTCCCGGCTGTAGCGCCGAAGGGTGCCGGCCACGAAGACGATGCCGAGCAGGACCGCGGCCACCGTCATGGTCACCGGCGGCTGGGCGGCGGCCAGTTCGCTGCTGTCGCGCAGGGCGCCCATGTAGTCGAAGACCGGCAGGCCGTTGGCGACCGTGTACCAGAGCGGGAGGTAGACCGCCTGGAAGAGCCGGTGCGTGCGGCTGAGGGTGCCGAGGGCCAGGGCCAGGGACGGGATGAACAGCACCCCGCCGATCCAGGAGGCGATGCCCGTCGTCTCGGACTCGATGATCATGCGGATGAGCGGGCCGATGCCGGCCACGGCGGTGATGGTCAGTCCCGCCCCCCACTCGGCGAACATCCGGCGGCGCACCGCGGGATAGGCACCGAGGACGGTCTCGACGGCGTACTCGTGGCGCTGGGTGCCCAGGCGGGACCAGATGATGATGGGCCAGATCCAGGCCAGCGGCAGCATGACGCGGGAGGTGCCGTGCAGCGGGGCGGTGATGCCCAGCAGGATCAGGAACGCGGCACCCAGCCACCACCACCAGGGCACGCCCTTGAGCAGGATGCGGATCTCGCCGGCCCAGATGCGCGCGGTCACGCCGCCGGGTTCGGGGCGGGTGCGCAGGATGGCCGCGGGGCGGGTGGACGGCGGGGACTGTCCCGCGACCTCGTCGATGAAGACGGGCTGGAACGCGCCGGCCGCGCTCTCCGGCTGCGGTGTGCGCTCGCGGCGCTGCCAGGTGCGGGCCGGGTCGAAGCGGCCGAACCACAGGGCGGGCAGGACGGCGACGGCCACGGCGAGGAGGAGCAGGGCGATGCGGCCCAGGAGGTAGGTCGCGGTGGGCGTGAAGCCGTCCCAGGTGAACGTGCCGAGCGGCTTGTCCAGGTAGGTCAGGCCGAGGCTGAACGAGCCCGTCATGTCGATCTTCTGGGCGACCATGTCGTCGTACATGGACCGGGCGACTTCGTAGACGCCGGTGCCGCCGAGCAACTGGCCCGGGCCCTGGCCGACCGTCGCGATGACGAGCCAGACGCAGAACCAGACGATGTTGCCGAAGCCGGTGCGCAGGACCGGCAGGGTCTCGAAGAGCAGCGCGCACGCCGCAGTGAGGGCCGCGAGCGGCAGCGCCACCAGGAAGAACGGCTGCCAGAGGGCGTAGAGGTCGACGTCGTAGGACTCGCCGCGGGCCAACTGCATGACCAGCGCGGTGATCGCGAGCACGCCGAGCATGGACGACAGCAGCATGAGGTTGCTGAGGAACTTGCCCGCCATGTACGCGGTGGTGCGCAGCGGGGTGGCGGCCACGAGCTGGCCGACGCGGGTGCTGCGGTCGCGTTCGACGGAGTTGCGGACGATGTAGAACCCGCCGAGCATGATCCACAGGCCGCTGGCCAGAGCGGTCACCATGCCGACGTACGCGCTGTTGTAGACGCCGCGGTGATCGCCGACCTGCATGATCATCCACTTGGCGTCCGAGTCGGGCACCGCGACGTAGCCGAGGGCCACCGCGGCGGCCAGGATGACGACGTACGCGGGCCGCCGGACGCGGTCGCGGAAGTCGGCCACCGCCGGACCGGTGATGGTGCGGAGCATCGGGGTCACACCGTCCCGGCGTGGATCGGGCCGGCGCCGAAGCGCTGCGCGGACTCGCCGCCGGACGCGCCGCGGATGATGGCGAGGTAGGCGTCCTCCAGGTCGGGGGTCAGCCGCACCGCGCCGTCGTAGGGGGCCTCGGGGGCCAGCAGGCGGATGCGGACGCCCTCGGTGGTGCGCACCATGCGGCTGACGATGTACTGGGTCTGCACCGTCGGTACGGACGCGGGGTCGACCAGCACCTCCCAGACGTGTCCTTCCACCGAGCGCAGCAGTTCCTCGGGGGTGCCGCGGCGCTGCAGGCGTCCGTTGGCGACCACCGCGATGTCGGAGGCCACCGACTCGACGTCGGAGACGATGTGGGTGGAGAGCATCACGACCTTGTCCGCGGCCAGGTCGCTGAGCAGGTTGCGGAAGCGGACGCGTTCCTCGGGGTCCAGGCCCGCCGTGGGCTCGTCGACGATGATCACCTCGGGGTCGGCGAGCAGCACCTGGGCGATGCCCACCCGGCGCAGCATGCCGCCGGAGTACTTGCCCAGCGGGCGCTTGACCGCCTCGGTGAGGTTGACCAGCTCCAGCAGTTCGTCGATCCGGGCCTTGGCCGACCTGGCGGACACGCCCTTGGCCGCCGCGAGGTACATCAGGAACTCGCGGGAGGTCAGGTTCGGGTAGACGCCGAAGTCCTGCGGCAGGTAGCCGAGCTTGCGGCGCAGCACGTTGGGCTTGGCCACCGCGTCCTCGCCGTGGAAGCGGACGGTGCCGGAGGTGGGGCGGGTGACCGTGGCGGTGATCCGCATCAGGGACGACTTGCCGGCGCCGTTGGGGCCGAGCAGACCCAGCATCCCCGGCTGAAGGCTCATGGTCATGTCGTCGACGGCACGCTTGCCGCCCTTGTAGACCTTGGTGACGTTGACGAGGTCGAGCATGATCAGCTCTTGCCCTTCAGGTCGGCCTTCTTGCCGTCCTTGATGACGGTCAGGTTCTTGGGCACGTCCACCTGGAACTTGGCGTCGCAGACCGCGATGCCGCTGCAGCCGGCGTCGATGTCCAGGGTGTCGCCCTTGAGCTCCCACTTCAGGTGCTCGGTGCCGGCCGCCGAGTCGAACCAGCGGGTGACCTTGATGTCCTTGCGGTCGCTGGCGACCAGCTTGGTGGCGACCTCGTGCGTCGTCAGCTTCAGGGTCTCGCCCTTGTACGGGAAGACCTTGGCTTCCGGCTTGACCTTCGACGCGTCCACGGAGCAGCCGGTCAGGCCGACGGTGGCGGCGAGCGCCGCGACCGCGACGAGGGTTGCGGACCGCTTCGAGGTGATGCCTGAGAACATCGGGGTTCCTCCATAGTCACGAGCTGGTGTCCGGTGCTCCGGACCTGCGTCCAGAGGTTCGGACTGGCGCACGTCATAAGGATCGCCGGAGGGGGGACCGGGCACATCTGCCGAACGGCAGATATCCGGGGGGGAGGAGGCGTTCGTCCGGCGGGCCGACCGGTCATCACAGCAGCCCCGCCCGCCCCCGGAACCTCACCCCTCCCCCGCCCCTCAGCGCATCGCCGGTGCCGGCAGGACGCAGCGCACCCGCCAGCCCTTCTCGTGCGGGCCGGCCTCCAGGGTGCCGCCGAGGGCGCTGACGCGTTCGGCGAGGCCGGCCAGGCCGGTGCCGCCGCCGTGGCGGGTGGGGGCGGGGGCGCTCGGCCCGGCGTCGTCGGCGACGGCTATCTCGACGGCGCGGTCGGCGGTCCGGCCGGCGAAGACCTCGACCCGGGCGGCCTGCGGGGCGTGCCGCCGGATGTTGGTCAGGGCCTCCAGCACCACACGGTAGGCGGTGTCCTCGGCCTCGCGGGCGAGGGTGCCGGCGATGTCGTCCTCCAGGGAGAGGTCCACCTCGGAGGCGGCCATGGAGGAGAAGCGGCCGACGAGTTCGGGGAGGTCAGCCAGGCCGTAGAGGCGGGTCGGCGGGGGCTCGTCCCACTTGCGGCCGTCCGCCTCGCGCAGGGCCTGCACGGTCTGGTCCATGGAGTCCAGCGCCCGCAGTCCGGCCTGTTCGATGCGGAGGAGGAGGGCGCGGTGTTCCTCCGGCCCGGACCCGTCCGCCTCCAGTTGTCCGGCTTGGGCCTCCAGGACGATGCCGGTCACCTCGTGGGCGACGAAGTCGTGCAGGTCGCGGGCCACTTCGAGGCGCTGTTCGCGGCGGGCCAGGGCGACCGCGCGGGCCCGGCGGTTGTCCAGGGACCGCAGGTACAGGCCGACGCCGGTGGCGGCGGCGGCCGGGAAGAGGGCCAGCGCGACGACGAACACCGATTCCTTCAGGCCCGTCTGGGGTGCGTGGAGGGTGAAGCGCAGCGGCAGGGCGAGGAAGGCGGCGCCGGTCAGCGCGCCGGCCACGGCCGCGCGGGGCGGCGGGACATGGCGGACCACGCGGTACAGGAGGACGAGCAGCGCGGCGGCTTCGACGGGGAACCACAGGAGGACGAGTCCGGGCGGCCCGAAGTAGGCGGCGTCCGCCACGGGAGAGAGGACCGCGATGCCGCCCGCCGCCCGGTCCAGGCGGCCGGCGGGCCAGGCCAGCATCGCGACGGCCAGCGCGAGCGCGGCCATGACCGCGACGGTCCAGGCGGAGGGGGGCGCGGCGACGGCGGGCGCGAGGACCAGCGCCACGGCCGCCGCGATCCAGCGGCTCCGGCGCCGGCCGCTCGCGCCGGAATCGGGGTGTTCCTGGTTGTCCATGGGGCCGAGGCTACGCATTTTCCTCAGGGGCGGAGTGCCGGGCACGGACGGGAATTCCGGGCATCTGCCGAACGGCAGATATTCACCGCGGTTCAGCCAGGTGTCCGCCCGGTGGCGAATCCCATCTCCCAGGCGCGGACGGCCACTCCGACGCGATTGCGCACCTGGAGTTTCCGCTGGATGCTCGCGATGTGTGTCTTGACCGTGCCGGCCGAGATGAACAGTTCGTCGGCGATATCGGCGTTGGTCTTGCCCTCGGCCACCTTTCCGGCGATCTCCGCCTCGCGTTCGGTGAGGACGCTCTCGCGCGGGCGGCGCTTGGTGCCGGAGCCGGTGACGTGCTGCAGCAGCCGCACGGTGATGGACGGGCTGATCAGGCTGTCCCCGGCCATGGCGGCGCGGACGGCTTCCACCAGCAGCGTCGGGCCGGAGCGTTTGAGCAGGAACCCGGAGGCGCCGAAACGCAGCGCGGGATAGACGTATTCGTCCAGGTCGAAGGTGGTCACGACGACGACACGGACGGGGTGCGCGGCGGCGGGGTCGGCCAGCAGCCGGGTGACTTCCAGGCCGTCCATGCGCGGCATGCGGATGTCCACGAGCGCCACGTCCGGTCGCAGGGAGCGGGCCAGTTCGACCGCGTCCACGCCGTTGGTCGCCTCGCCGACCACTTCCATGTCCGGCTGGCTCTCCACGATGCGGCGCATTCCGCGGCGGACCATTTCCTGGTCGTCGGCGATCAGTAAGCGAATAGTCACAAGCGGATATTGTGCCGTACCGGGATCACGGGATGCCTTCTCGGTGGTGCGGGGCGGGCCGGGCTCCGGCGGGCCTCCGGGGAGGCCCGCCGCAGGCCCGTTACGCGTCGCCCATCGCCGTCGCGAGGCTGCGCGGACGCATGTCGGTCCAGTGCGCGGTGACGTAGTCCAGGGCGGTCCGGCGGTCGCTTTCGGTCAGGGCGACCGTCCAGCCCTGCGGTACGTCGGCGAACGCCGGCCACAGCGAGTGCTGGTGCTCGTCGTTGACCAGCACCAGGTAAGTGCCGTCCGGGTCGTCGAACGGGTTCGTGCCCACAGTGTTCTCCTTCTCGCTCGTGCGTCGGGGGGGTGTGCCGGGGCGGCCCGTGCCGGTCGCGGCGGCACGGGCGGCGGGCGGTCTCCTCCGCCGGGATGCCTTGCGCCGGAGCGCCTTCCTCGGCGTCCGGTCCGCGGCGTCGGTGGTCGGCCGGTGGTCTCGTCACACCGCCTGGCGGGCGACGCCGGCCCCGACGCCGCCGAGCCGCAGGGGGCGTACGCGCTGCTGGGGCACGCCAGGGGATAAGGCCCGCGGGGCCGGCGCGACGAAGGGCTCGCAACTGCGCAGCAGTGCCTTGCCGAGGGGGGTCAGCGCGTGCAGCGCCGTGTTGCGGTTCCGCGAGGTGGTGACCAGGCCGGAGCGGCGCAGTACGGCCGCGTGCTTGCTCGCGCCGGCCAGCGATATCCCTAACCGGTCGGCGAGTTCGCCCGTGGAGCATCCCTCGGCGAGCGCTTCCAGCGCCGCCGCCCTGGTGTGTCCGACCAGGGCGCCCAGCGCCTGCTCGTCGTGCTCGGCGGGGCCCCAGAAGTCACCCTTGGCGGTGGCCTTCACCGGGAAGACGAGGGCGGGTACGCCGTTCTCCCCCACCGCGTCCAGGAACGCGCAGGACTGCTCGGACAGGAAGAAGGACGGGCACAGCAGCAGTCCGCGTCCGTCCAGGTGGATGTCCCGCTTCTGGCCGTGCCGGATCTCCAGGACCGGGGAGCGCCAGCGGACCTTGGGGTGGATGGAGCTGAGCAGCCGCTCCACGCCGTGCGCGATGGCGACCCGGCCCCATGCCTCCCGGGCGCCGTCGAGGTTGCTGCGGATCATCGGCCAGTGCGGCAGGACGGCCACCTGGCAGAGGTCGGCGAGCAGTTCGGTGCTGCGGCGGACGTCGGTGGACGCGTCGTGGGTGGGGTCGGTGCTCTGCGTGAAGGCGTCGGCGAACGCCACAGGCAGTTCGTACAGCGTTCTGAACTGCTGGGACAGGGCGGTGTAGCGGGCCGCGTCCTTGCCCAGCCCGGCGCGGACGCTGCGGCGCCACTGGTGGAAGGCGATGTCGCCGTTGCGTCCGAAGAGATACAGCGCGAACGCGGTCTCGGCCATCGGGCCGAGGGTCGCCAGCATCCGTGTGTTGGTGATGTCCTCAACTGTGAAGTGAATCCTCAGCAATGTGTTCCCCCGTGTTCATGACTGGTTCGGTCCGGTGCTTCGTGGCCGGCTCAGTCGGTAAGCAGGCGTCCGCCGTGGAGGGTCTCTCCGTACGCGAACACATGTCCATCTCCTACCTCCAACGGTACGAGTGAAGCGAAATCATCCCCAAGACCACCATCGAGGAAGGAGAGGTTTCCGGATCCGGACCAGATCCGGGAAAACTCGACGTCACTGACCTCCGAGGCGACCAGCCGGGCGCGCGGGCCGTCGGCCGACGGGACCCACTCGGGGAAGGTCAGGGTGTGCGCGAGGGGAACGTCGTGCAGCGCCGGGGCCCGGTCGCCCGAGCGCTCCAGGGTCACCGATGCCTCCACGGCCCGCCGCCCGTGGACGGACAGCGCGCCGTCGAACCGGCCGCCGGGCTCCAGCCGGGAGCCCGCCCTGCCGACCGTCACCGGACGGCTCTGGTGGATCGTGCCGAACTGCTTGGGCATTCCCTGGACCCAGCCGCGCATCATGGGCACGGCCTGGTCGACCCAGGCGTACGGGCAGCGGGCCATGGGGCGGCCCTCGAACTCGCAGCTCAGCAGGATCAGGAACTCCCCGAACTGGCAGCGCCCGGGGTCGGCCAGCTCGGCGCCGTCCGCCGAGCACCACTGCCAGGTGGCGAACACCGCCGCCGCGGCGCCCGGGTCGGCGCCCGGCGTCAGGCCCGGCGGCAGGAACCGGCGGGCGGCGTCCGGGTCGACCCGGTACTCGACCATGACGACCTCGCCGGAGAAGTGCCACGGCGGCGGGGTGAGCATCGACGACGCGCCCGTGGGCGAGAGCGGCAGGCTGTATCCGACGGGCCCGGCGCCCCCCGGCCCGGTGTGCGTGCGGGGGGTGCTGTTCCCGGTGGTGGTCGTCACGTGCTCTCTCCGATCTGAGGGGGCGGCGCGGTGCCGGTCCAGGCGGCGGCCAGCCGCCGCGCGGCCCGCTCCAGCGCCGCCGGGGGGTTGAAACTGAACGCCAGGCGCACACTGGGCCCCTGGGTGGTGCCGAAACGGGAGCCGGCGGCGACCCGCACGTGCGCCGCGGCGGCGCGGTCGAGCAGCGCCTCCTCGGTGGGTCCGGCCGTGGACTCCAGCCAGAGGAAGAAGCCGCCTTCCGGGGTACGCAACCGCACCCGGTCGCCCAGGGCGGCGCGCAGGGTGTCCACGAGCGCGTCCCGGCGGGCCCGCAGCCGGGTACGGAACGCGTCGAGGTGCCGGTCGTAGGCGCCGGTGGCCAGCAGATGGCCCACGGCCAGCGAGGTGGTGTGGTTGAGGGAGCCGCCGCTGACGAACAGCCCGTGCCCGGAGAGCCGGGCCGCCACCTCGGCGTCGGCCAGCAGCCACCCCAGCCGCAGCCCGGGGCCCAGGGTCTTGGAGAAGCTGCACAGCCGTACCACGCCCCGGTAGCCGGCCAGGGCGGCGAGCGAGGGCGGCGGGGTCCAGCCGTCGGTCAGGGCGAGTTCCGCGTAGGCGTCGTCCTCCAGGATCAGTGTGTCGTGCCGGGCCGCCACCTCGACGAGCCGCCGCCGGCGCTCCGTCGGCACGGTGCGCCCGAGGGGGTTGTGGTGGGTGGGGGTGAGGTAGAGGAAAGCGGTCCGGCCGCCTTCCCGTCGTACGGCCGCCAGGGCGTGGTCCAGGGCTTCGGGCAGCATCCCGGACCCGTCCGTGGCGACCGTGCGCACCCGCAGGCCGCAGTCCCTGAAGATCCGCTGACCCAGGTCGTAACAGAGCTCCTCCGCCAGCACTGTGTCGCCGGGTGCCGCGAACGATGTCGCCAGCAGGTACAGGGCCTGGGACGTTCCCGAGGTGAGGACCACCTGGTCCGGCCCGCAGGGGTGCCCGCCGGCCGCCGCCGCGCGGGCGGCCAGCTCGGCGCGCAACGGTTCGGCGCCCGGGTCGTGGCCGTAGCCGAGCGCCGCGGCACCGTACTCCTCCAGCGCGCCCGCGTACGCGTCCCGCATGAGGTCCACGGGCAGCAGGGCGGGCTCGATGTATCCGGGACCGAGGTCGAGGACCCCGGCCGGGGCGGCCTCCTGCACGACTCCCGCGTGCCACCGCCGCGTGTGCGACAGCGGGCCCGCGAAGCCGTGGGGTGGTGCCGCCCCGTCCGCGACGGAGGCCGTCAACGCGAGGACAGGACGTGCCGGAGCGCGCGGACCGACCGGGTCAGCGGGTCGGTCGAGCGGGCGAGCGCCAGCCGCAGGGTGTGGTCGCCCTGGGAGTGGTCGGCCCAGTGGAACGGCCGGCAGGGCAGCGCGTAGACGTTGTGCTCGCGCAGCAGCGCCCAGACCTCGGTGCCGGTGAGGTCGTCGATGCGGACCCGCTCGACGCTGGCGCGGCTGTCCGGGTCGGGGACGCTGACGCCCGGCAGGCCGGCCAGCTCGGCGCGGACCATGGCGCGGTTGTCGGCGATGAAGCGGTGCAGGTCCTCCAGGCCGCCGTTGGCGGCGTCCTCGGAGAACCGGCGGACCATGGCCAGGATCAGCGGCGAGACTCCGAGCAGGATGTCGGAGTAGATCTTCTCGACCGGCAGGCCCAGGTTCTCGGCGTGCACGAGCATGCCGACCTTCAGGTCCAGGGTGGGCCACAGCTTGCCGGTGTCCTCGATGACGACCCAGCGCGCGCCGCTGGCGTTCAGCACCTCGTAGTGGTCGTACTGCGCGCGGGTGTCGAAGCCGCGGAAGGAGGTGTCCAGGGCGAGCACGACGCCGTACTCGGCGCACTGCTCGGCCAGCCGGGTCAGCCGCTCCTTGGAGACCACGCGGCCGGTGGGGTTGTTGGGCGTGGTGATGAAGACGCAGCCCACCGACTTGAGGAGGGCCGGGTCGAGGTCGGCACCGTGCAGCGGGTCCTCCTCCAGCGGGACCAGCTTGAGGCCGTTGCCGCGGAGCAGGTCCGCGATGTTGTCGAAGGTCGGGTGGACCAGCGCCACCGACTCGACGCTCTCGCCCAGCGCCCGGGAGAGGATCTCCATGGCGACCGAGGAGGAGTAGCAGCTCAGGACCCGGCCCGGGGTGGCGGGGTAGCTGTGCTGGCCCAGCGCGGTGAAGAAGGCGGCGTGCGCCTCGGTCTCCAGCTCCTCCACGGGGCGCTTCTCGCCCTCGGCGAAGAGCAGCGGCAGGTCTTCGACGATCTTGCTCTGGCCGGCCGTCAGCGCCTGCCGGGCGTGGCCGTCGGCGATGTTGAACTCGCTGTTGAGGGCGAGGAACTCCAACTGGGTGAGGTTGCCGGAGTCGCCGCCGGGCGCCCGCACGTCAGTCTTGTCTCGCAGCATTCCGGACACAGGTGTACCTCGCAGAGAAATGGGTGGGCCCTCGTGTCGAGGGGAGAGTGGGCACGGTGACGCGCCGCTCGGCGGGCGCGCGCGGTCGTGCTGACCGCCCCGGGCGAGCCGCGGCCGGTCCCCGCGGTGACGCGTTCCGTCTCCGGGTGGCCGGTCGGGGCGGTGGGGTGTGAGCGGTGGTGGACGGCGGCGGGGCCGCCGGTCAGTAGATGACGCGGGTGTGCGCGGCCAGCCGGGCCTCGCGCGACTTGCGCAGGTCCCGGGCGACGTTCAGCCGCCGCAGCCAGCGGTCCGTGCCGTCGAACCGGGCCCGGAAGGGCTTGCGGCCGTGCACGACGCGGTAGTTGTCCACGAAGACGATGTCTCCGGGCTGGAGCACGACGCCGGACATCGCCTTGTCGATGGCCGCGCCGATGGTGTCGAGTGCGCGCTGTTCTTCCTCGCCCTGGACACCGCGCATGTAGTGGGGGTCGATGCAGATGTACGGGTCGTCCGGGTCGCCGAAGAGCACGGCCGTCGGGTCGGGCGCCTCCAGCGCGGCGGCCACGCGTTCCCGGCTGCGCCGGCGCAGCGCCGCGGCCCGCTCGTCCTCGTCCTCGGACGCCTCGCCGTGGATGCGGTGGGCGTCGTCGGGGAGGATGCGGAAACGTTTCTGGGACAGGATCTCCCGTGTCGCGTCGTCGATCACCACGTCCGCGATGTCGCAGGTGGTGGTCTCCACGCCGTCCGGGTTCCGCAGGCACATCAGGCCCAGGTAGTCGGTGCGCAGCGGGTGGAAGGCGTCCTCCGTGTGCCAGGTCAGCGTCTCCTCGCTGCCCCAGCCGATCTGCTCGTGCTCGAAGCCCCGCACGGGGTAGATGTCGTGCATGATCCGGCCGTCCTGCTGGGTGGCCCATCCGATGGGATCACCCAGCAGGTTGGCTATCAGGTAGAAGGCGATGTCCTGGCGCAGCGACGTGGACTCCGGCTTGGTCCGGCGCTCCGCCGGGGTCCTGCCCAGCGTCGTGTCGTCCACCGGCAGGCCGCTGACGACCATGATCCCGGACTTCTCGGTGCTTCGGTATTCGTGGAGCGCCCGCCGCACCCGACGCGGAAGCTCATCCGCGTAAAGGCGGCTCTCGGCCTGGAACTCCGTGGATTCCACGGAGTCGTAACGCCGGATGAGTTCGTCGACCACGGAATCGATCGCGGCGACGTCGTCATCCTGCAGGTGGAGCGTCAGCACGTACCCGTCCCTCCAGATAGGGCGCCGGATCGGTCTGGTCCGGCGCCGAATGCCTGGCCAGTCGGGATCATGTCGCGTTTCCGGACCCCGCTGTACCACCTTTACTCCTTGGCTAAGTTGCCCCCTGCTTCCCTTGCGGCCCGGGGACCACGAGGGTCACGCGGGGCTGCCCCGGGCCCTCAGGGCGCCAGTACCTCGCCGGCCGGAACGGCGTCGGCCGGGCGGGACGAGCCGCCCGCGGAAGCGGTCGTCCGGGCCTTGCGCGGCCGGGACCAGCGGCGCATGGCGGGCTTCTCCACGCCGTTGTGCAGCAGCCACGCCAGCAGGACGGACACCACGAAGCCGCCGGCGATCACGGCGACACCGCCCGGAACGTCCCAGGTACGGCCCACCTGCTCGCCGTCCACCTCGGTGTGGCCGAGCAGCAGGTGCCCGTACTTCAGGACGAGGTTGTGCAACAGGTAGAACGCGAAGGACAGCTCGCCGAACCAGACCATGACCCGGTTCCCGAACGGGGTGCCCCGTCCCTCGGCGTCCGCCACCGCGACCGCGGCCGTCAGCAGCGCCACCGGGAGCGCCGTCACCGCGCTCAGCCGGTACAGGTACGGCACCTGCTGCGCGGCCCAGTACGCGAGCACCAGCAGGACGACGGCGGGCAGCACCGGCAGCCTGATCCACACACCGGTGAGCACGATCCGGGCCATCAGCATGCCGAGGAAGCACTCCAGCATCCGGAAGAGCGGCAGGAAGTACGCGAACCAGTACTGGCTCTCGGAGACCCCGCTCAGCGGCATCTCGGGGGTGTCCGGCAGCACGGCGAGCCCCACCGCGGGCACGACGGCCGCCGCGACGGCGGTGCCGATCACCCAGTACCACAGTCGCTTCGGGGCGATCCGGTTCACCAGCGCCAGCAGCGCCGGGAACAGCCCGTAGAAGACCACGTCCACCGCGAGCGACCAGCTCACGCTGTTGCCGGTGTCGGTGAACGCGGGGTCGGGCACCCACGACTGGAGCAGGAAGAGCTGGGTCACCGACGGCAGCAGGCCGATGCCGGTGCCCACCGTCAGCACCAGCACCAGGGCCAGCGCCCAGGAGGTGACGTGGTTGGGGAAGACCCGGAAGAAGCGGCGCCGCCAGAAGGCGCGCGCGGTGTCGCCCGGCCGGACCGACCAGGTGATGACGAAGCCGCTCAGCACGAAGAAGAACGACACCGCCAGATATCCGCTGGTGCCCATCACGTTGAGGAAGCCCCAGCTCGCGTCGGCGTCCGTGAAGACGCCCTCGAACGCCGCGTGGGTGAGGAAGACGGGCAGCATGGCCAGAAATCTCAGGCCGGTCAGGGACTTCAGGTTCGGTTTGGACGGTCTCGTTTGCATATGGACCTCTCGCCAGGTGCGCGACGAGCGGCGTGGCCTGCGGCACCCGCGTCCACGTCGTCGTCCGCGGTGGAAGCTTGTTTCCGGGCGCGGGCGCCCGCCCCCGATGTCCACCGCGCGCGCGGTCCCGTGGCAGCGGCCGGCCATGCGTCCCCCGTTGGGCGCGAGTCTGACCCGTGCACGCCAGGCGGGCCAGATGTTTGACTTCGCAGCTAAGTTGCGGGGCCGGAGAGGTGACTGAGGGCCCACCAGGGGCTGGCGGCGTCGGCCGCGGCGGGGCGGTATGCCACCGGCCGGGGCCCGGACAGCGTCCGGCAGCCACGCGTGGCGCCGCTCACCGGCTGTCCCGGTACGCCGCCCGCCGGCGGCCCCCGCCGCCGTTCGCCGTCAGCGCGGGGCGCCGGACCCGGCGCCCGGGGAAGCCCCCGGGTGATGCCGGCCCGTCCCTCCGACAGCCCTATGGCGTACGGGTGTCGGGCGCCCGGGACTCCCCCACCGGCGCCTTCTCCGCAGGCACCTCCCCCGAGGTCCCCTCCGGCGCCGGGAACCGCCGCAGGGTGCGGCCGGCCGTGGCCGCGACCGCCACCAGGGCCAGGCAGCCGGCGCAGAGCAGGACCGCCCGGGTGCCGCCGCCCGCCGCGCCGGTCAGCAGGCCGCCGAGAGAGGGCCCCAGGGCGCCGGCGCCGCCGGAGCAGAAGCCGGCCACGCCGCTCATCCGGCCGCGCAGCTCGTCCGGGGTGACCGTCAACTGGTAGGTGAGCACCGTCGTATTGGCGAGCGGCGCGAAGAAGGCCATGAGACCCAGCAGCGCGCCCGTGGGCAGGCCGGTGGGCACCACCGCCATCAGGGCGGTGGCGAGGACCGCGGTCCAACTGAACCCGATGATGATCACCGGTGGGCGGACCGTCGCGTGCATCCGGGCGGCGAACAGGCCGCCCAGCAGCCCGCCGGCGCCGAAGCAGGCCATCGTCAGGCCCAGTTCGCCGGCGCCCACCTGCTCCTCGCCGGACATCGCGAGCAGGACGATGAGCAGGGCACCGAAGACCAGGTTCGTGATCATCATCCAGGCCATCGTCGTCCTGATCACCGCCTGCCCCAGCACCCAGCGGAACCCGGCCAGGAAGTCCCCCCACGCGGCCCGGCCCCCGCGCTCCGGCGGGTCGGCCCCGTCGTGCGCGCGCGGGGCGCGCCGGGGCAGCCGCAGGAAGCACAGCGCCACCGCGGACAGGGCGAACATCACCGCGTTGGTCAGGAACGGGCCCAGCGGGTACGCGGCCAAGAGGAAGCCGGCCACGCCCGGGCCCACGAGGGTGGCGACGTAGGGCCGGGCGGCGTTCCTGGCCACCGCCGTGGAGAGCTGTTCGGGCGGCACGACCTGGGGCAGCGCGGCGTGCTCGGCGGGGTCGAAGACCGAGCCGAGCACGCCTTCCAGCGCCACGACGAGCAGCAGGTGCGCGAAGGAGTACCGGTCCCAGAAGAGGGCGCCGGCCAGGCTCGCCACCGCCAGGACCCGCAGCACCTGGCACACCAGCATCAGGCGGCGGCGGTCCCAGCGGTCCGCCAGCACCCCGGCCGGCACCACCGCGGCCATGTGGGCCGCCGCCATCACCGACGAGGCCAGGCCCATTTCCAGCGGGGTACCGGACCGGGCCATGATCAGCAGGGGGACGGCCACCGCGCCGATCTCGATGGCCAGCTCGGACATGAGCTGGCCGGTCCACAGGATGGTGTAGTCGCGGTTGCGGGACAGCGGGACGGCCGGGCGGGCGGACGCCCGCCGCGGTCCGGTGCCGTGCCGCCCGGTCGCCTCCTCGTCGGCGGGCGCGGTGGTCATGCCGCCGGGCCGCCCTCGTCCTTGATCCGGGCGGCGAGCCGTCCGGTGATCTGGAGGTGGCCGATCCGGCCGGTGTCCTGGTCGGTGACGAAGCGGCCGGGCGAGCGGGCGCCGCCGCCCAGCTCGCGCATGACGAAGCGCAGGTCCGGCCGGCACAGCAGCTCGGCGTGCGGCTGCCCGCCGAAGGACAGCAGCAGCCCGCCGTCCGCCCCGCGGACCACCGCGAACTCGGTGTCGCCGTTGGCGTAGTGGCCCAGGCACCCGTCCGGCGCGCGGAACTCCCCGGCGGCGGGCGGCCCGGGCTCCGGGCGGTCACCGACCGGCAGCCCCAGCTCGCGCAGCCGGGGCCCCAGCGCCTGCCACAGCGCGGCTCCCGCGCTGCCGTTCGCGGTCAGCGCGACGGCGTTCCCGCAGACCGGGTCGAACCGCAGGTGGCAGGAGGTGCCGTCGCCGGTGCCGTCGTGGCCGTACACGTCGTCGGCCGGACCGTCCTCGTACCGCGCCCAGCCCAGGCCCCAGCCGTCGGCCATGCCGTACGGCCCGATCCGGACGGCGGCGAGCTGGTCGAAGCACATGTCGTCGGCGGTGGCGCGGCCCAGCGGCCGGGGGTCACGGCACCCGGCGAAGTACAGCTCGGCGAACGCGGCCAGGTCCTCGGCGCTCAGGGCGAGGGAGCCGTTGGGCATCTCCACCTCGGGCAGGTCCTGTTCGGGGATCGGCACCACCCGGTCCCGGGCCGCCTGCACGGCGTGGCCCAGCGCCACGGTCCGTTCGCCGCGGTCCGGCCCGGTCACGTATCCGGGGCGGCGGCCGAAGGGGTCCAGCAGGACGGCCTCCAGCGCCTCCCGCCAGTCCATGCCGGTGACCTCCTCGACGAGCCGGCCGGCCACGAGGTAGCCGACGTTGGAGTACGAGAAGACCGTGCCGGGCCGGTGGGCCAGGTCGGCCTCACGGCCGTGGCGGGCCACCCACCGGGCGCGGTCCGTGGTCCGCTCACTGCCCTCGGGCAGGTCGGAGGGCAGCCCGGAGGTGTGGCTGAGGAGCTGGCGGAGGGTGACCAGGCGGCCGGCGCCGAACTCGGGGAGCTGGTCGCGCATCGGCTCGTCCAGGTCCACGTCCCCGTCGGCGACCAGCATCATCGCCAGCGCGGCGGTGAACGGCTTGGTCAGGGAGCCGACGGGGAAGGCCGTGTCCCGGGTGACGGGCGCGCCGGTGGCGGTGTCCCGCACCCCGTACGCGACCGAATGGCGCTCCCCTTCGAGGACGACCACGAGCTGCGCCCCGGGGACGCGGTGCTCGGCGGCCAACTGGGCCAGCGTGCGGCTGAGTCTGTCTTCCATGGATCACTGCTCCGTGATGTGCCGGGCGATGGCGCGCAGCGCGTCGGCGAACTCCTCCGCCACCTTCTGGACGGTGGACCGGTGATGGACGTCCTGCGCGAAGTACCAGGTGAAGCCGAGCCGTCCGGCGCGCGCCGCGCCGACCACCTCCACCAGGTGCCCGACCCGCTCGCGGGGGTCCTGCTCGCTGCCGACGGCGTCGTGGAACGCGTGGTACAGCGGGCTGTCCGCGTTCCGCTGCGCGTCGTCGGCCTGGCCGTGGTAGTTGAACACGACCTGCGCGGGGGCCCGTCCGGCGAGTGCCGCGCCCGGGGTGCCCCGGGGGGCGAGCCGGCGCAGCGCGCCGTAGCCGAAGCCGTTGCCGGGCAGCTTGCGCAACTGCCGCCGGACGGCGCGGACGCGGCCGGCCCAGTCGTCCCCGCCCTGGTCCAGGTCGAGGGCGACGGGGTACTCGGTGGTGAACCAGCCGACGGTGCGGGAGAGGTCCACGTCGTCGAACAGGTCCTCGCGGCCGTGGCCCTCGGTGTCGAAGACGACCTGCCGTCGTCCGGTCCAGGTGCCCAAAGCTTCGGCGAGCGCGGCGAACAGCACGTCCTGGAAGCGGGTCCGGAACGCGCCGGCCGAGCGGCGCAGCAGGACCTCGCTGACGTCCTCGTCCAGCTCCACCGCCACCGAGTCGACGGCTCCGACCAGGCCGGGCCCGTCGCCGTCCCGGGGGACCTCGGTGCCCGGCGGCAGCGCCTGCCAGTAGGCGGCCTCCTCGTCCAGCGCGCCGTCGGCGACGTGCCGGGCGAGCCGGGCGGCCCAGTCCCGGAAGGGGGTGGTGCGCTCGTCGAGGGACACCGGCCCGCCCGCCCGCGCCTGGGCGTAGGCGGCTTCCAGATCCTCCAGGAGGACGCGCCAGGACACACCGTCGACGACGAGGTGGTGGGCGGTGAGGAAGAGCCGGGCCCGTTCGCCGTCCCCGAAGGTGAACAGCAGGGCGGCCAGCAGCGGGCCGCGCTCCAGCGGCAGGCCCGCGTCGGCGGCCCGGGCCAGCCGGTCCACGGCCTCCGCCCGCCCGGCGGCGGGGACTTCGGCGAGGTCGTGCCGGACCAGCACGTCGGCGGGCTCCGGCGGGAGCGCGTACTGCCGCCAGTGGCCGTCCTCGCCGCGCGTGAACCGGGTGCGCAGCGCGTCGTGGTGGCCGAGCAGCGCGGTCAGTGCCGTACGCAGGGCCGCCTCGTCCAGGCTGGCGTCCAGTTCGAGGAAGACGGACTGGGTGAAGTGGTGCGGCGCCACCGGGTCGGCCGCGAACCAGTCGTGCTGGGCCGGGGTGAGCGGGACCTCGCCCCATCCGGCGGCGGGCTCGTCGGCGCCGTCCGCCGGGGTGTCGGTGGCCCGTGAGTCGGCGAGCGCAGCCAGCTCGCCGAGCGTCTGCCGGACGAACAGGTCCTTGGTGGTGACCGGCAGGCCCGCCCGGCGCATCCGCTGCACGGCCTGGATGCTGAGCAGCGAGTCGCCGCCGAGCGTGAAGAAGTTGTCGTCCGCGCCGACCCGCGGCACGGCCAGGACGGCGGCCCAGATGCCGGCCAGCGTCTCTTCGGTGGGGGTGCGCGGCGCGACGTAGGCCCGGGGCGCGTCCTCGTCCCGGTCCTCGGCGTCCGGCGCCGGCTCCGACGCGACGGACCGCAGGGCGGCGAGCCGTCCGGCCTCGGCCGCGTCGGCGGGCGGGATGTCGGCCAGGGTGCGGGGGCCGTCCAGGACGGCGGCCAGCAGGCCCTGGAGGCGGGCCGCCAGCCGCTCGGCCGTCTCCGGGTCGAACAGGGCGGTGCTGTAGCCGACGGCGGCCCGCAGGGTGTCCCCGTGCTCGACGAAGTCGAAGCTGAGGTCGTGGCTGACCTCGCCGCTGACGTACGGGACCTCGGCGACGGCGAGGCCGGGCAGCTCCGGCGGCCCGGTCCGGTCGGTCTCCAGGCCGACGAACACCTCGACCAGCGCGTTGCGGCTGGGGTCCCGGCGCGGGCGCAGCACCTCGATCAGCCGGTCGAAGGGCACCTCGTCGTGCACGAACGCCTCCAGGACGGTGTCCCGGACGCGGCCGAGGAAGGCGTCGAAGGACAGCCCCTGGTCCACGGTGGTGCGCAGCGCGACCGTGTTGACGAACAGGCCGACGAGCCCTTCCAGTTCCTGCCGGCCGCGCCCGGCCGCCGGGGTGCCGACGACGATGTCGGCCTGCCCGGTGAAGCGGGCCAGCAGGAGCTGCACGGCGGCGGTGAGCACCATGAACAGCGTGGCGTCCTGGCGCCGCGCCAGGTCCTTGAGCCCGGCGGTGACCTCCGGATCGAGATCGACGACCAGCATGGCCCCCGCGGACTCGCGGACCGCGGGCCGGGGCCGGTCGGTGGGCAGTTCCAGCGGCCGGACGCCGGCCAGCGTCTCCCGCCAGTAGGCGAGGTGGGCGTCCATGGCCGGGCCGTTCAGCTCGCGGTGCTGCCAGGCCGCGTAGTCGGCGTAGGCCACCGGCAGCGGGGGCAGCTCGGCACGTTCGCCCCGCAGGGCGGCGGCGTAGTGCGTGCCCAGTTCGTCGAGCAGCACGCCCATCGAGACGCCGTCGGTGGCGATGTGGTGGATCACCAGCGCGAGCAGGTGATCGCGGGGGCCGAGCCGGACGATCTCCGCGCGCCAGACCGGTCCCCCGGTGAGGTCGAACGGGCGGGCGGCGAGGGCGGCGACGTGCGCCCGCAGCGCCTCCTCCCGCGCGTCCTCGGGGACGCCGGACAGGTCGGTCTCCCCCAAGTCGGCAGCGGCCGCCGGGTGCACGATCTGCTCGCCGCCGTCGTCGGTGGCGGCGTAGGTGGTGCGCAGCGGCTCGTGCCGGGCGACGACGGCGGTGAGCGCGGCGCGCAGCGCGGCGGTGTCCGGCTCGCCCTCCAGGCGCAGGCCGGTGACGATGTGGTACTCGCTGCTGTCCGGGTCGAAGTTGTGCAGGAACCACTGCCGTTGCTGGGCGTAGGACAGCGGCAGCGGCGCGCTCCGGTCGGCGGGCTCCAGCGGGGCCGCCGCCGGGGCTCCGGCGGTCACCGGCCCGAGGGCGGCGGCGAGCCCGGCGACGGTCGGGGTGTCGAAGAGCTGCCGCGGCGAGGGCGCCACACCCAGGGCGGCGCGCATCCGGGAGATGACCCGGATGCTGAGGATGGAGTCGCCTCCCAGGTCGAAGAAGTTGTCGTGCACGCCGACCTTGCCGACGCCCAGGACCTCCCGCCAGATGCCGGTCAGCGCCAGTTCCGTGGCATCGCGCGGCGCGGTGTGGGCGGGGGCGGCCTCGGCGGTGCCCGAGGGCGCCGGGAGGGCACGCCGGGAGACGGTGCCGCTCGGGGTCATGGGCAGCGCGTCCAGCAGGACGTACGCGGTGGGGACGGCGGGCGCCGGCAGCCGCTCGGCCGCGAAGGCGCGCAGCTCGGACGGGTCCGGGGTGGCGCCGGGCGCGGGCACGACGTAGCCCACCAGGCGGGCCGGGCCGCCGTCGTCCCTGCGGACGGCCGCGGCGGCGGCCCCGACGGCGGGGTGCCGGGCCAGCGCCGCTTCGACCTCGCCGAGTTCGACGCGGAAACCGCGGATCTTGACCTGGTCGTCGACCCGGCCGAGGCATTCGAGGTTGCCGTCGGCGCGCCAGCGCACCAGGTCGCCGGTCCGGTACATCCGGGCGCCGGGTTCGGGGGCGAACGGGTCGTCCAGGAACCGTTCGGCGGTCAGCTCGGGCCGGTTGAGGTAGCCGCGCGAGACGCCGTCGCCGCCGATGTAGCACTCGCCGACGACGCCGGTGGGCACCGGGCGCCGCTCGGCGTCCAGCACGTAGATGCGGGTGTTGGCCAGCGGCCGTCCGACGGGGACGTAGGCGGCGTCGCCCAGCGGGTCGCCGCCGAGCTGGAAGGTGGTGGAGTCGACCGTGGTCTCGGTCGATCCGTACGCGTTGACCAGCACCGTGCCCGGGGCGAGCCCGGCCAGGATCTCGGCGGCGGCGTCCGCGGGCCAGCCCTCGGAGCCGACCATGAGCACGCGGAGGTCGTCGGGCCGCACCCCGCGCCAGGACAGTTCGGCGACCATCGCGCGGGCCAGCGTCGGCACCGTGATCATGAGCTGGGCGCGGCTCTCCAGGAGGAGGTCGGCCAGCGCCACCTGGTCGGCCACCGCGTCCTGCGGGCAGATGACCATGGTGCCGCCGAACAGCGCGGACAGCAGGAAGTCGCTGAAGAACAGGTCGACGGAGAGGCTGGAGACCGACAGCACGCGGGGCTTCAACTCGGTGAGACCGTAGCGCTTGTTCCACGCGTGCACCATGTGGTGGACGTGCCGGTGCTCGACCATCACGCCCTTGGGGCGGCCGGTGGTGCCCGAGGTGTAGACGACGTACGCGAGGTCGTCCACGGCCACGGAGGTGGCCGGCGGCGTGGCGGGCAGCGCGTCCAGCAGCGGCCGGTCCCGGTCCAGGCAGACCACCGCGGCGTCGTGCCCGGCCACCCGGTCCAGCAGCCGCTCCTCGGTGACGACCACGGAGACGGCGGCGTCCTCCAGCATCACCCGCAGCCGCTCGGCCGGGTACGCCGGGTCCAGCGGCACGAACGCGCCGCCCGCCCGCAGCACGCCCAGCAGCGCCACCACGGCGTCCACCCCGCGGTCGGCGCACACCCCGACCAGGGTTCCGGGGCCCACGCCCAGGCCCACGAGGTGGTGGGCGAGCTGGTGGGACCGGGCCGCGAGTCCGGCGTAGGTCAGCGTCCGTCCGGCGTCGCGTACGGCGACCGCGTCCGGGGTGCGCGCGGCCTGCTCGGCGAACGCCTCGTGGATCAGCCGGGCCGGCGGGAAGCCGGTCGCGGTGGCGTTCCACGCGGTCAGCAGCCGGTGCCGCTCGCCCTCGGAGAGCAGCGGCAGCGCGTCCACCGGGGTCTCGGGCGCCGCGGCGAGCGCGTCGAGGAGGACGGTCAGGTGCCCGGCCATCCGCTCGACGGTCTCCGCGTCGAACAGCTCGGGGTCGTAGCCGAGGTTCAGGTGCAGTTCCCCGGCGGTGTACGCGGTGAGGGTGAGGGCGAAGTTCGTCACCTCGTCACCCTGGAAGGTGCCGATCCGCAGGCCGTGGCGGGCCGCGGCGTCCGGGTCGTAGGGGTAGTTCTCGAAGACGACGATGCTGTCGAACAGCGGGGAGCCGGCGGGCACCCCGCTCCAGCGCTGTATCTGCGCCAGCGAGACGTGCTCGTGCTGCCGGGCGTCGAGCTGGTCGTTCTGGAGGTGCCGCAGCCACTCCACCGCGGGGGCCGCGCCGTCGATCCGGGCGCGCACCGGCACGGTGTTGATGAACAGCCCGACGATGGACTCCGCGCCCGGCAGCGAGTCGGGGCGCCCGGAGACCGTGGTGCCGAAGCACACCTCGTCCACGCCCGCGTACCGCGCGAGCAGCAGCGCCCAGGCCCCCTGCACCAGGGTGTTGACGGTCAGCCGGGCCGCGCGGGCGGCCTCGGTGAGGCGGGCGGAGCGCTCGGCGGACAGGTGGGTGCGCAGTTCGCACGTGGAGCGGGTGGCGTGCGCCTTCACCGGCTGCCGGTCGTACGGCAGCGGCGTGGCCACGCTGAACCCGGCGACCACCGACCGCCAGTGCGCCTCGGCGGCCTCCTGGTCCCGCCCGGCGAGCCAGCGGACGTAGTCGCGGTACGGGCGGCGGGCCGCGGGCGGCTCCGCCGGGCTCCCGGTCAGGGTGGCGTACTCGGCGCACACGTCGGAGAGCACCCCGGCGAAGCTCCAGCCGTCCACCAGCAGGTGGTGCGAGGTCCAGAACATCTGCACGGCGGTGTCGGTGAGCCGCACCAGGGTCAGCCACAGCGCGGGCGCCGCCGTCAGATCGATCGTGGTCTCCTCGCGGCGCTCCCAGATCCGGTCCAGCTCCGCCTGCCGCGCCGTCTCCTCCAGCGCCCGCAGGTCCAGGTGGCGGACGGGGACGGGCGCGCCGGCGCGGACCACCTGCAGCGGCTCGGGCACGTCCTGCCAGACCACGGCGGTGCGCAGGGCGGGCGTGCGGTCCACGACCCGCTGCCAGGCGCGGGCCAGCGCCTCCGGGTCGGTCACGCCGTCCAGCCGGACGCCGAAGTGCCCGGTGTACGGGTCGCGTCCGGACTCGCTCAGGGCGTGGAAGAGCATGCCGCTCTGCATGGGGGTGAGCGGGTAGACGTCCTCCACGTCCCGGCCGTCGCCGGCGATCCGGTCCACGGTGGCCTGGTCGAGGGCGGCGAGCGGGAAGTCGGACGGGGTGGCACCGCCCGCGCCGGGCGCGGCGCAGTGCGCGACGATGCCCTCCAGCGCGGCCATGAACGCGCCGGCCAGCCGCTCGACGGTGGCGCGGTGATGGCGGTGGGCGGAGTAGGTCCAGTGGAACTCCAGCCTGCCGCCGGTGACCACGCCGTTGATCTCGATGAGCTGCGGCCGGGTCTGCGCGTCGCCGCGCTCGGCTCCCTCACTGGGCAGCAGGCGGCCGGCCAGGCCGGTGCCCTCGCCCTGGACGTCCAACTGTCCGAGGTAGTTGAAACCGACCTCGGGCTCCGGCCCGCGGCCCAGCGGCGTGCCGTCCGCGCGCAGGTGGCGCAGGGCGCCGTAGCCGATGCCGTTGCGCGGCACGGCCCGCACCTGTTCCTTGACGGACTTCAGGACGGTGCCCCAGTCGCCGCCGGACGGGACGTCCAGGGCGACGGGGAACAGGGTGGTGAACCAGCCGACGGTGTTGGTGAGGTCCACGTCCGCGAACAGGTCCTCGCGGCCGTGCCCCTCCAGCGCGAGGAGCGCGCGGGAGCCGCCGGTCCAGTCGGTGAGCACCCGGCCGAGGGCGCTGAGCAGCACGTCGTTGATCTGCGTGCGGTAGACCTCGGGGACCTTGCGCAGCAGCGCCTCGGTGATGCCGGCGTCCAGCCGTACGGTGACGGTGCGCGCGGAGGCGACGGTGTCGGCGCCGCCCTCCGTGTCCACGGGCAGCCGGGCCGCCTCTCCGGCGGCCTTCTCGACGCCCTGCCAGTACGGCAGTTCGGCGTCGAAGCCGCCCGCCGCGGTGTGCGCGGACAGCTTCCGCGACCAGTCGCGGAAGGACGTGCTCTTGGGCCCGAGGTCGATCGGCCGGCCCGCGGCGGCCTGCCGGTGGGCCGTCTCCAGGTCGGCCAGCAGCACGCGCCAGGACATGCCGTCCACGACCAGGTGGTGCGCGACGAGGTAGAGCCGGGGCGGCCGGGCGGCGCCGAGGGTGAACAGCCGGGCCCGCAGCAGCGGCCCGGCGGCCAGGACGAACCCGCACTGCGCGGCGTCGATCGCCGCCGCCATGGCGGCGTCCTGCTGATCGGGGGCCAGGTCCGACAGGTCGTGGTGCTCCAGGAGCTCGCCGGTCTCCGCCGGGGCGTGCCGCAGCCGCCACGCGCCGTCCTCCTGGACGGCGCGCAGCCGCAGCGCGTCGTGCTGCTCCGTCAGGGCCGCCAGGGCGGCGCGCAGCGCCTCCGGGTCCGGGTCGCCGGTCAGCTCCAGGTACTGGTGCTGGTTGAAGCGGTCCAGGCTCTCCCCGAGGGTGCCGAAGAACCAGTGCTGGATGGGGGTGAGCGGCATCTCGCCGGTGACCGGCCCCTGGTCGGGAGCGCTGGTGCCGTCCGTCTCCTGGACGGCCTCCGCCGCGAGGTCGGCGATGGTCTGCCGCAGGAACGTCTGCTTGGCCGTCAGCCGCAGGCCCGCCGCGCGCGCCCGCGCGACCACCTGGAGGCTGAGGATGGAGTCGCCGCCCAGGTCGAAGAAGTTGTCCTCGACGCCGATTCCGGCGACGCCCAGCACCTCCGACCAGATGCGGGCGAGCGTCTCCTCCGTGGCGTTACGGGGCGCCACCCGGTCCGTCCCGGCGTCGCGGCGCAGGTCGGGGTCGGGCAGCGCCCTGCGGTCGACCTTGCCGTTGGCGTTCAGCGGCAGCCGGTCCAGCACGACGAAGGCTGCGGGCACCATGTGCTCGGGCAGCATCTCGCGGGCGAGCGCGCGCAGCGCGGCCGGGTCGGCGCCCTCCGGGCCGGCGGGCACCACGTAGGCCGCCAGGCGGCGGGTGCCCCGGTCGTCGGCGCGGACGGCGGCGGCCACCGCGCCGACCGCCGCGTGGCGCGCCAGCACGGCCTCGACCTCGCCGAGTTCGATGCGGAAGCCGCGCACCTTGACCTGGTCGTCGGTACGGCCGAGGTACTCCAGCGCGCCGTCCTCGCGCCAGCGGGCGCGGTCGCCGACGCGGTACATCCGGGTGCCGGGCGGGCCGTAGGGATCGGCCACGAAACGTTCCGCGGTGAGCGCGGCGCGGCCGAGGTAGCCGCGGGCCAGCGCGGCGCCGGAGAGGTGGACCTCGCCGGGCACGCCGACCGGGACGGGGCGCAGCCGCTCGTCCAGGAGGCGGACGGTCACGCCGTCCAGCGGGCGGCCGACGGGCACCGGCTCGTCGCCGACGGAGTCCGGGGCGAGGACGTCGCTCATGCTGGCGCAGACGGTGGACTCGGTGGGCCCGTACGCGTTGATCATGCGGTGCCGGGCCGACCAGGTGCGGGCCGCGGCGGGCGGGCATGCCTCGCCCGCCACGATCAGCGTCAGGCCCTCGGGCAGCGCGCCCGGGGTGAGCGCGGACAGCGCGGTGGGCGGCAGGGTGACATGGGTGACCCGGTGCTCGGTCAGGACGGCGGTCAGCGGCTCGCCCGGCAGGATGCGGTCCTGGTCCACGACGACCAGCGCGCCGCCGGTCAGCAGGGCCGTGCCGATCTCGGAGAACGCCGCGTCGAAGCCGAGCGAGGCGAAGTGCAGCGTCCGGGAGCCGGGCCCGGTGCCGAAGTGCGCGGACTGCGCGGCGATCAGGCCGTGCACACCGCCGTGGGTGACCACCACACCCTTGGGGCGGCCGGTGGAACCCGAGGTGTAGATGACGTACGCGGGATGGGCGGGCAGCAGGGGTGCGGACGGCTCGTCCGCTTCCAGGGGGCCGTCCGGCAGTTCCCGCACCTCCGTGAGGGTGCCGGGGTCGTCCGTCCGCAGCACGGGGACGTCCGCCGCCAGGTCCTGGCCGAAGGCGGCGGAGGTGAGGACCAGGAGCGGCCGGGCGTCCTGGAGCATCATCCGGTTGCGCTCGGCCGGGTTCCTGGCGTCCAGCGGGAGGTAGGCCGCGCCGGCCTTCTGGATCGCCAGGACGGCGACGACGGCCTCGGGCGAGCGGGGCAGCGCGAGGGCGACGATGCGCTCCGGGCCGGCGCCGCGGGCGAGCAGCAGGCGGGCCAACCGGTTGGTCAGCGCGTCCAGTTCGGCGTAGGTCAGCGTGCCGCTGTCCGAGACGAGCGCGTCCGCGCCGGGGGTACGGGCCACCTGCTCGGCGAACAGTTCGGGCGCGGTGCGCGGTGCGCGGCCGGGGCCGGTGACCGGCCACTCCTCGGTGACCCGGCGGTGCTCGTCCGGCGGCAGGACGGGCAGCGCGGCGACCGGGTCCGCCGGGCGGTCGGCGATGCCCGCGAGCAGGGTGAGCAGGTGTGCCGTCAGCCGCTCGGCGGCCTCGGGCGCGAACAGGTCGGTGTTGTAGGTGAGCTGGCCGTCCAGCGCGCCGTCCGGCCGCCCGGTGAAGTCGAACGAGAGGTCCATGCTGGAGGTGAGCACCGGCACCGGGTGCTCCTCGATCCGCAGGCCCGGCGCCCGGGCCTCGCCGCCCGGGGTGTTGTGCAGGTTGACGGCGACCTCGGCCAGCGCGGGGCGGCTGGGGTCGCGCTCCGTCTTCAGGGCCTCCACGACGTGCTGGAACGGTGCCTCGTCGTGCGCGAAGGCGTCCAGCACGGTCGCGCGGACCGCGCGCAGCAGTTCGCCGAAGGACCCGGACTCCTCGATCCGGGACCTCAGGATCAGCGTGTTGACGAAGAAACCGATCAGGTGCTCGGTCTCCACCCGGCCGCGGCCGGACGCGGCGGTGGCCACGGCCACGTCGCGTCCGCCGGACCAGCGGGCCAGCAGCAGTTGCACGGCGGCGGTCAGCGTCATGAACAGGGTGGCGCCGTGCTCCCGGCCCAGCTCCCGCAGCCGTCCGGCGAGCGGCGTGGGCACGGCGAAAGTGTGCGCGGCACCCGCGCCGCTGCGCACCGGCGGGCGCTGCCGGGTCGTGGGCAGGTCGAGCGGGGCCAGTCCGTCCAGGGTCCGGCGCCAGTACTCGACCTGGTCGCGCAGCCGCGGCGTGCCGAGCCGGTCGCGCTGCCAGGCGGCGACGTCCAGGTACCGCACCGGCAGCTCGGGCAGGGACGCGGGCACGCCGGCCCGCCGGGCCGCGTACAGGGCGGTGAGGTCGCCGGTCAGCACGCCCATGGACCAGCCGTCGGTGACGATGTGGTGCATGGCCAGCGTCAGCAGGTGCTCGTCGGGCGCCAGCCGGACCAGCCCGGCCCGCAGGACGGGCCCCCGGCGCAGGTCGAAGGGGCGCCGGGACTCGTCCAGCAGCAGGGCTTGGACGGCGGCGTCCCGCCCGGCCGCGTCCCGGTCCGACAGGTCGGTCAGCGGCAGCGGCACCGGGGCGGGCGGGCTCACGGACTGCTCGGCGCGGCCGTCGCGGGAGCCGAAGACGGTGCGCAGGGCGGTGTGCCGGGCGACCACGTCGTCCAGCGCGCCGCCGAGCGCGTCCCGGTCCAGTTCGCCGCGCAGCCGCAGCACGCGCAGGGTGTTGTACTCCACGCTGTCCGGGTCGACCTCGTGGAGGTACCACAGGCGTTCCTGGGCGGGCGAGAGCGGCACCGGGCCGTCGTGCGGCACGGCGGGGACGCCGTCCGCGCGCTCCGGCCCGGGGCCCCGCCCGGCCAGGCGGGCGCGCAGCGCCTCCTGGAGGTGCGCGGGGAGCGCGGCCCGGCGGGCGTCGCGGGAGGGGGTACCGGGGGCCTGGGCGCCGGGGGCGGCCCCGGCTCCGGACGGGCTCACGGCGCCGGGCGCGAGGGGCTGACCCGATCCCGGGACGCCCTCCCCGGGCGGCTGCTGCTGGGACGTCTGCGACTGGTCCGCTTCAAAGGTGCTCATACGGCGCCGCCTCCGACGGCTTCTTCCAACTGCGCGAGGATCAGGTCCTCAAGGCGTTCGGCGAGGGCGGCGACGGTCGGGGCGTCGAAGAAGTCCCGGGGGGACACGTCGACGCCGAAGGTCCCGCTCACCCGGGACATCAGCCGCAGGCTGGTGATGGAGTCGCCGCCCAGCGCGAAGAAGTCGT
This sequence comes from Streptomyces chrestomyceticus JCM 4735, assembly GCF_003865135.1. NCBI lineage: Bacteria > Bacillati > Actinomycetota > Actinomycetes > Kitasatosporales > Streptomycetaceae > Streptomyces > Streptomyces chrestomyceticus. Next base: position 2,420,914 of record NZ_BHZC01000001.1, read on the forward strand.
CCTCCACGCCGACGCTCTCCACCGCCAGCACCTCCGCCCAGATGGCGGCCAGCGCCTCTTCGGTGGGGTTGCGCGGGGCGACGGGCGCGGCGGCGGTCCGGGAGGTGCGCGGCGGCTCGGGCAGCGCCCGCGGGTCGACCTTGCCGGTGGGGCTCAGCGGCAGGGCGGTCATCGGGACCACGGCCGTGGGCACCATGTAGCCGGGCAACTGCCCGGACAGGGCGCGCAGCAACTCCTCGGGGTCGGGGGCGGGTTCACCCGCGGGCGGGACGACGTAGCCGACCAGCCGCTTGTGTCCGGTGCCGTCGTCCCGGGCGACGACCGCGGCCTCGGCGACGCGGGGCTGCCGCAGCAGCGCGCTCTCCACCTCGGCGGGCTCGACCCGGTAGCCGCGGATCTTGACCTGTTTGTCCACCCGTCCGGCGAACTCCAGCCGGCCTTCCGGCGTCCAGCGCACCAGGTCCCCGGTGCGGTAGAGCCGCGACCCGGCCGGCCCGAACGGGTCGGCGACGAACCGCTCGGCCGTCAGGTCGGGCCGCTCCAGGTAGCCCCGGGCCAGGCCCGCGCCCCCCAGGTACAGTTCGCCGACGGCGCCCACCGGGAGCAGCCGCAGCCGCTCGTCCAGCACGTGGAAGCGGGTGTTGGGGACGGGCGGGCCGAGCGGCACGCTGCGGCCTTCGGCGGCCTCCTCGACGCGGTGCAGCGCGACGGACAGGGTGGCCTCGCTGGGCCCGTAGATGTTGAACAGCCGCCGGCCGCGCGCCCAGGCGCGGGCGAGTTCGGGCGCGAGCACGTCGCCCGCCAGCCCCAGGCTCGTCACGCCGGGCAGCGACTCCGGGTCCAGCACGGCGGCCACCGCGGGCGGCAGGGTCAGCGCTGTGATGCCGTCCGCGCGCAGTTGCTCCGCGAGCCGGGACGGGCTCTGCCGGGCCTCCACGTCCGCGATGACGAGGGTGGCGCCCGAGGTCAGGGAGGTGAAGACCTCCCAGACGCCGCCGTCGAAGCTCATCGTGTAGAACTGCAGGATCCGGCTGTCCGGGCCCAGCGCGTACAGCCGCCGGGCCTCGGTGACGATGTTGAACAGCGAGCGGTGCGCCACCATCACGCCCTTGGGGCGGCCCGTGGAGCCCGAGGTGTAGGTGACGTACGCCAGGTCGCCGGGGCCGCCGGTCACCGGCGGGACGGTGTCGGGGCGGGCGTCGATCGCCGCGCGGTCCCGGTCCACGCACACGATCCGCGCGTCCGTCGCGGGCAGCCCGGCCAGCAGGTGTTCCTGGGTGAGCAGCACCGGCGGCCGGGACTCGGAGAGCATCGCGGCCAGCCGCTGCGCGGGGAACTCCGGGTCCAGCGGGACGTAGGCGGCACCGGCCTTGAGGGCACCGAGGATCGCGACGACGACCTCCGCGCTCCGTTCGACGGCGACGCCGACCAGGTCGTCCCGGCCGATGCCGAGGTCCCGGAGGTGGTGGGCGAGCCGGTTGGCGCGCCGGTCCAGTTCGCCGTAGGTCAGGCGCCGGTCGCCGTCGGCGACGGCCACCGCGTCCGGCCGGGCCGCCGCCTGCTCGGCGATCACGGCGTCCAGCCGCCGGTCGACCGGGTACGCGGAAGCGGTGTCGGTCCACTCGTGGGCGAGGGTGCGGCGCTCGGCCGCGGTGAGCATCGGCAGTTCCCCGACCCGGCGGTCCGGGTCGGCGGCCGTCTCCTCCAGCAGCGTCCGCAGGTGGCCGCGCAGCCGCTCGACGGTGCCGGCGTCGAACAGCGCGGAGTCGTAGCGCAGCAGGACGGACAGCCCGTCCCCGTCGGTCTGGACGATGGCGTTCAGCGGGTAGTTGGAGGTGTTGCTCGCCTTGATGGCGGACAGCCGCAGGCCGTAGTGCTCGGCCGGGCCGAAGTCCACCGGGTAGTTCTCGAAGGCGATGACGCTGTCGAAGAGGCCGGTGCCGGAACGTTCGGGCGCCCAGCCCTGCACCTCGGCCAGCGAGACCTGCTCGTGGGCGCGCGCCTCGGCCTGCTCGTCCTGGACCCGGCGCAGCCAGGCGGCCAGCGGCGCGTCCTCGTCCACCCGCACGCGGACCGGCAGGGTGTTGATGAACAGGCCGATCACCGACTCGGCGGCGGGCAGTTCGTCCGGCCGCCCGGCGACCGTGGCACCGAACAGGACGTCGGACTCGCCGCTGTGGCGGGCGAGCAGCAGCGCCCACACGCCCTGCACCAGCGTGTTCAGGGTGACCCCGGCGCGCTTGGCGGCGTCGCCCAGCCGCGCGGTCACCGCGGCCGGCAGCCGCAGCTCCAGCTCGGCGTCCGGGGCGGTCTGACCGGTGCCGGTGCGCGGCCGGTCGTACGGGAGCGGGGTGGGCGACTCGCGGCCGGTGAGCGCTGCGCGCCAGTACGTCTCGGCGGCGGCGCCGTCCTGGGCGCCGAGCCAGCGGACGAACTCCGCGTACCGGCGGCGCGGTGCGGGGGTGTGCGGCACGCCGTCGGCCAGCGCGGCGTACTCGGCGACCACCTCGGCCAGCACCTGCATGGCGCTCCAGCCGTCCAGCAGCAGGTGGTGGAAGGTCCACAGGACCCGGACCCGGCCGTCGCCGAGCCGGGCGAGGGTGACGCGCGTCAGGGGCGCGGTGCGCGGGTCCAGGCCGCGGGCCCGGTCCTCGGCCAGCAGGCGGTCCAGGGCGGCGCGCTGCCCGTCGGCGTCGTGCGCCGACCAGTCCAGGTGCGCGACGGGTATCTCCACGCCGGTGCGCACGACCTGGAGCGGTTCGGCCAGGCCGTCCCAGCTCAGGGCGGTGCGCAGCTCGGGCGTCCGGTCGGCCACCCGCTGCCAGGCGGTGCCGAGCAGTTCCGGCCGGCGGACGTGCTCCAGCGCGAAGTGGAACTGCTCGACGTACACCCCGCCCTCGGCGTCCATGAGGGTGTGGAAGAGCAGGCCGCTCTGCATGGGCGTGAGCGGGTAGGCGTCCTCGGCCGGGCCGGTGGCGGCGGTCAGCCGGGCCACGCCGTCCGCGTCCAGGCCGCTGAGGGCGAACGCCGGGACGGTCCCTTCGCCGGCCGCGCTCTCCTCCGTCGTCACCACGGGGGCCAGCGCCGCGATGGTGCGCCGCTGGAAGAGGTCCTTGGAGGTGAGCCGCAGTCCGGCCCGGCGGGCGCGGACCACGGTCTGGAGGCTCAGGATGGAGTCGCCGCCCAGGGCGAAGAAGTTGTCCCGGACGCCGACCCGTTCGACGCCCAGCACCTCGGCCCAGATGTCGGCGAGCACCTTCTCCACGGGCGTGCCGGGAGCGACGTACTCCTCCCGGCCGTCGGCCGGGGCCGGGTCGGGCAGCGCCCGCCGGTCGATCTTCCCGTTCGGGGTGAGCGGCAGCCGGTCCAGCACGACGAAGGCGGCCGGGACCATGTACGCGGGCAGCAGGCCCGCGACGTACTCGGCGAGGTCGCGCGGGTCGGGCGCGGCGCTCCCGTCGGGCACGAGGTAGGCCACGAGCTGTCTGCGGCCGGGGGCCGGCTCGCGGACGGTGACGAAGATCTGCGCGATGTCGTCCCGGCGCCCGAGGACGCTCTCGATCTCGCCCGGTTCGATGCGGTGGCCGCGCAGCTTGACCTGGTTGTCGACCCGGCCCAGGAAGTCCAGGGTGCCGTCCGGCAGCCGGCGCACGACGTCGCCGGTGCGGTACATCCGGGACCCGGGCGGCCCGAACGGGCAGGCCACGAACCGTTCGGCGGTGAGGTCGGGACGGCCGTGGTAGCCGCGTGCCAGCCCGTCACCGGCGAGGTAGAGCTCGCCGGGCACGCCGACGGGGACGGGGTTGCACCGGTCGTCGAGCACGTAGGCGGCGGTGTTGTACAGGGGGGCGCCGATGCCCTGCAGTCCGGGCGGCGCGTCCGGGCCCTCGGGTTCCACGACCGCCTGGGTGGCGGCGACGGTGGCCTCGGCGGGTCCGTACGCGTTCACGAGCGTGAACGGCAGGCCGGGCTGCGGGCGGCGGCGCAGCGCGTCACCGATGACGAGCACGGTGCGCAGCCGCGTCCTGGTGATCGCCGGAACGTCGAGCAGCGACTCGATCCGGGGCGTGGGCAGGTAGGCGACCGTCGTCCCCGTCGCGGCGAACCACTCCACCAGGGCCGTCGGGTCGTCCAGCGTCTCCTGGTCGGGCTGGTCCACCCGCGCGCCCGCGCACAGGTACGGCCACACCTCGCCCACCGCGACGTCGAACGCCAGGCCCACCACGGAGGAGGAGCGGTCCCCGGGGCCCACGCCGAGGGCGTCGTTGTGCCAGGCGCAGTAGTCGGTCAGGGCGCTGTGCGGGACGGCGACCCCCTTGGGGACGCCGGTGGAGCCGGAGGTGTGGACGATGTACGCCAGGTCGTCCGGGCCCACCGGCACGCCGGGGTCGGTGGCGGGGTGCCGGGCGATCTCGTCCCGGGCGGCGGCCGGGACGAGCACGGTGACCCCGGCGTGCGGCAGCGCGGCGGCCCGCTCTCCCGTGGTGAGCAGCACGGGCGTGCCGGTCTCCGCCAGAAGCTGTCCCAGCCGCGCCGCGGGGATGTCGGCGGCCGTGGGCACGTACGCGCCGCCGGCCTTGAGCACCGCGAGCATCGCCACGACCAGGTCCGGCGTGCGGTCCAGGTTGAGGACGACGGGGGTACCCCGGGTGACGCCGAGGGTGCGCAGGTGGTGCGCCAACCGGTTGGCTTCGGCGTCGAGTTCGCCGTACGTGAGGGTGCCGGTGGAGTGGGTGACGGCGAGCGCGTCCGGGGCGCGGCGGGCCCGGTCGGCGAACTGCTCGTGCACCACCGCCGTCGTGGCGGGCGCCCGGAACGTGTCGTTCCAGCCGGTCACCAGCGCGTGCCGCTCCGCCTCGGGCAGCAGCGGCAGATCGCGCAGCTCCCGTCCGGGGTCGGCGGTCACCGCCGTCAGCAGTACCCGCAGGTGGTCCGCCAGCCGCTCGATGGTGGCGGCGTCGAACAGGTCCGTGCCGTACTCCGCCATCACCTCCACCTGCCCGGCGCGCTCGGTGAACTCCAGCGTGAGGTCGAAGACGGACGCGGGGCGCGGCAGCGCCACCCGCTCGGTGCGCAGCCCGGCGAAGTTCTCCGACCCGGCCGGGGCGTTCTGGAACAGCAGCATCGCCTGGATCAGCGGGGTGCGGCTCGGGTCGCGGGCCGTGTCCAGCGCCTCCGCCAGCCGCTCGAAGGGCACATCCTGGTGGGCGAACGCGTCCAGGACGGTTTCCCGCACCCGGCCGAGGAAGTCGGCGAAGGGCAGCGCGCCGTCCACGTCCGTGCGCAGCACGACGGTGTTGATGAACGGGCCCACCAGCCGCTCGGCCTGCGGGTGGGCGCGGCCGGAGACGGCGATGCCCAGGGCGATGTCACGCCGGCCGGAGTAGCGGGCCAGCAGCGTCTGGGTGGCGGCGGTCAGCGTCATGAACAGGGTGCCGCCGTGCGCCGCGCTCAGCTCCTTCAGGGCGGTGACCAGGCGGCGGTCGAGCGTGAAGCGGTGCGCGGCACCGTGCCAGCTCTTGACGGCGGGGCGCGGGCGGTCGGTGGGGAGCTGGAGCGGGGTCAGCCCGGCGAGCCGGTCGCGCCAGTGGGCGAGCTGATCCTCCAGCCGGGCCCGCTGCTCCTCGCCCCGCTGCCACACCGCGTAGTCGCCGTACCGGACGGGCAGCGGCTCCAGTTCCGCGGGCGTGCCCTCGCGCGCCGCCCGGTACAGGGCGCTCAGCTCGTCGGTGATCAGGCCGGTGGACCAGCCGTCGGTCGCGACGTGGTGCGCGCCCAGCACCAGGACGTGGTCCCGGGCGGTGCGGCGCACCAGCAGGACCCGCAGCAGCGGGCCCGCGGCGAGGTCGAAGGGCCGGGCGGTCTCCTCGGCGAGCAGCCGCTCCTGCTCCCGTTCCAGCGCCTCGCCGGTCAGCGCCGTCAGGTCCCGTACGTCCAGCGGGACGGTGAACCCGTCGGCGGGCGCGACGCGCATGGCCGGCTCGCCGTCCCGGGTGACGACGGTGGCGCGCAGCGGCTCGTGCCGGGCGGCGAGCCCGGCCAGCGCGGTGCGCAGCGCGCCGGTGTCCAGGTCGCCGCGCAGCCGCAGCGCGGTGTGCACGTTGTACGCGGTCTCGGCCGGGTCCAGCTCGTGGAAGAGCCAGAACCGCCGCTGGGTGAAGGACAGCGGTACCGGTCCGGTGCGCGGGGCGACCGGGATCGGGGCCACGGCCGTGCCCGTACCGCGCGCGGCCAGCGCCCGGACGGTCGGCGCGGCGAAGAAGTCCGCCGCGCTCACCTCCGGACCCGACCCGGCGCGCATCCGGGACAGCACCCGGACCATGGAGAGCGAGTCGCCGCCCAGCTCGAAGAAGTCGTCCAGCGCACCGACCTGCTCGGTGCCCAGCACCTCGCGCCAGATGGCGGCGAGCGCTTCCTCGGCGGGGCCTTCGGGCGCGGCGTACTCGGCGTCCACGCTGTCCCCGCGGGTGGGCGCGGGCAGCGCCCGGCGGTCCAGCTTGCCGTTGGCGGTGAGCGGGAACGCGTCCATGACGTGGAACGCGCTCGGCACCATGTAGCCGGGCAGGTGCGCGGCCAGCGCGGCACGCAGCCGGGACGGCGTGGGGCGGCCGGTGCCGGCCGGGACGACGTATCCGACCAGGCGGCGTTCGCCCTGGTCGTCGCGGACCACGACGGCGGCCTGGTCCACGGACGGGTCGCGGGTCAGGGCGTGCGCGATCTCGCCCAGTTCGATGCGGAAGCCGCGGATCTTGACCTGGTCGTCGGTGCGGCCCAGGTACTCCAGGCCGCCGTCCGGCAGCAGCCGTACCAGGTCGCCGGAGCGGTACATCCGGGCGCCGGGCGGGCCGAACGGGCAGGCCACGAAGCGTTCGGCGGTCAGGCCGGGCCGGTTGGCGTAGTTGCGGGCCACGCCGGGCCCGGCCACGTACAGCTCGCCCTCGGCGCCGGCCGGAACGGGCCGCAGGTTCTCGTCCAGGACGTGGAAGTCCAGGTCGGGGATGGCGACGCCGACGGCGCTGCCGGTGGCGGCGGCCGCCAGCTCCCGGTTCAGGGCCAGGTACGAGGAGTGCACCGTGGTCTCGGTGATGCCGTACATGTTGACCAGCGTGGGCGCGGTGTCCGGGTGCCGGTCGTACCAGTCGCCGAGCTTGCCCAGGTCCAGCGCCTCGCCCGCGAAGACGACGTACCGCAGGGTCAGTCGCGCGCCCAGCTCCGGGTCCTCCCGGTCGGCGGCCATGAGCTGGTAGAAGGCGGACGGCGTCTGGTTGAGGACGGTGACCCGCTCGTCCACCAGGAGTCGCAGGAAGTCCGCGGGGGCTCGGGTGACGGCGTGCGGGACGACCACGAGCCGGCCGCCGTGCAGCAGAGCCCCCCAGATCTCCCACACCGAGACGTCGAAGGCGAAGGAATGGAACAGCGGCCACACGTCGTGCTCGTCGAAGCCGTACCAGTGGGCGGTGGAGGACAGCAGCCGGGCGACGTTGCCGTGCGGGACCACCACGCCCTTGGGGCGGCCGGTGGATCCGGAGGTGTAGATGACGTAGGCGGGGTTCTCCGGGGAGCGGTGGGCGCCGGCCCCCGCGGCGGTGGCCGAAGTCCCGTCGTCCTCCGGCGCGTACAGGTCGAGCCAGGGCGCGTCGGTCTCCACGCCGGTCAGGCCGGCCCGGACGCCGGCCGTCGTGACGGTCACCACGGGACGGGCGTCGCCCAGCACGTAGGCGATGCGGTCGGCCGGGTACGCGGGGTCGATGGGGACGTACCCGGCCCCTGTCTTCAGGACGGCGAGGATCGCCACGATCAGGTCGGCCGAGCGGGGCAGCAGCAGCGCGACGAACCGCTCGGGGCCCGCGCCGCGCGCGGCCAGGACGCGGGCCAGCCGCTCCGCGCGGTCGTCGAGCGCGCGGTAACTGAGGTGCTCGTCCCCGTACGTCACCGCCGTGCGGTCCGGTGTCCGCGCGACCTGCTCGGCGAACAGTTCGTCCAGGCGACGATCGCGCCACTCACCCATCGAAATTCCCCTCAGCCTGCCTGCGTGGTCAACGTGCCCGTGAAAGTGGTTATTCGAGTTCGAAGACCACGGAACGGGAGAGCGAGTCGATGGCGTGCTTCTTCACACAGCGCCAGCCGCCCTCTTCGAATACGCCGTCCCATTCGTCCATGGTCGGCAGGTACACGCCCATCATGTCGTGCCCGAACTCGAATCCCAGCGTGAAGACGGGCAGTTCCCGGTCCGGAATGCCCACGGTGCGCGTGGCGTCACCGAGCAGGAATCGGCGGACGTTGGGGAAGGCCGCGCGGATGTCCCGCAGCGTCTTGACGGCGTTCTCCCGGGGCCAGAAGTCGTGGCCCATCATGAAGCAGGTGAGCAGGTCCACCTCGGCGAACCGCTCGCGCGCCTCGACCGCGTCGATGTCGCGGGCGTCCCCGCGGACGAAGGAGATGCGGTCACCGAACCCCTTGGTGGCCACCTCCTTCTCCGCCATGGTGATGGCGTCGGGCGCGATCTCCACGCCCAGGCCGCGCACGCCGGGGAACCGCCGGGCTATCTGGATCAGCCGCTCGCCGCTGCCCGAGCCCAGGTCGGCGGCCATGGTGGGCTCGTAGCCCAGGCCCTCCACGGCCGACCAGAAAGCCGGGTCGAAATAGCGCTCGCTGATCTCCCGGCAGGCGTAACTGATGGCCGCCGCGTCCCGCCGGTAGAAGTCGCCGACGCGCTTCTCGTTGCGCAGCACGTCCGGCATCCGCCGGAACAGTTCGCCGCTGCCCTGGTTGAGCCAGTGGAACAGCGAACGGGTGTGGTTGACCTCGTCGAAATACGGTCCGGTCAGGACGACGGTGCCCTCCCGGCGGACGATGCCGACGCTGGCCAGCGCGGTGAACATGCCGGTCACCGCCGGCTCGTGCAGATCGTTGCGCGCGGCGAACTCGGCCGCGTCCAGCTTGCCGTTCTCACCCAGTTCGTCCAGCGCGCCGAGCTCCCAAGCCGCGCCGATGGCGTGCGAGGCCACGGTCGCGTTGAAAATGTCGGCCACGGCACGCCGTGCCTGCGTGTCGGAAATCTCGGTACTCATTTCACGCCTCCACCCGCGGGGGGTTCATCCGGAAGTCGGTCCGATTGACGTACACATCCAGCGGCCTCAGTCTCCAGGGGCCCCCATGGCTGATCCACGACTTTTACCGTGCAGCGAAGCAGGTCGGCCGGGCCGCGCGCGGCCCCCCCTCACAGGTAGGCGTTGTAGTGGCGGTACTGCGGCCACAGCCTTGACCAGGGCTTCTTGGGGTCGTGGCAGACGGAGATGCGCACGCCCTGCTCGGGGTTGTCGATGTCCAGGCCGTTGTCGACGCGGCCGGCGGGCCGGCAGCGGGCGAAGTCCGCCGCGAGCCGCCGCTCGTCGACGCCCACCGCGATCACCACCCGGGCCCGCTCGGGCGGCGGGCCCCAGTGGTAGAGCTCGTTGTGGCCGCTGTGCACCTCGGGGAGCCCCTTGCCGTACCGGTCCAGGGCGCCTGCCTCGCCGAAGTTCTCGGTCAGGATCACGGCGCGGTCCCGGTCCCCCGGGGACAGCGCGCGGTAGACCGCCTCGGTCTGCTCGACCATGCGCGGCCAGCCCACCGTCTCCAGCGGCATGCTGGCGACCTGGAAGTCCTTCAGCGCGCTCTTGGGCACGACCGGCAGCGACAGCAGCATCTGGGCGACGGCGCTGACGGCCAGGGAGAGGGCCAGCACCGACAGCCGCAGGGCGCGCCGGCCGGCCCAGCGGTCGGCGGCCACGCACCCGGCTGCCAGCAGCGCGATCAGCAGGCCGCCGGTGTAGTCGGGACGGCCGCCCTCGATCAGGTACGCCGCCGCGGTCGCCGCGAGGTAGCCGACGCCGAGCGCCCGTACGGGTTTCCACTCGGGCACCCGGAACAGCTTGACCAGCCCGATCAGGCACAGCACGAACAGCGCCGGGCCGAACAGCAGGACCAGGTTGGTGGCGAACATGGCGCGGTTGGCCTCGCCGTCCGTGCCGGCCAGCCCCTCGGCCATCTGAAGCTGCGGGAAGTCGTGGGTGATCTGGTAGACCAGGTTGGGCGAGCCGATGACGAGGGCCAGCGCGATGCCCAGGTACAGCCGCCGGTCGCGGAAGACCCACCGCGGGCCCACCAGCGCCATGCCCACCAGGAGCGCCACCGGCAGCAGCAGCACGATGTACTTCGCGTACAGCGCCAGCCCGACGACCGCGCCCGCCCACAGCCACCACCTGCCCTCGCCGCGCAGCATCACCCGCAGCGCGAACAGCAGCACCAGCGCCCACGCCACGGTGTCGAAACTGGTGGTGAGGATCCAGTGGCCGAAGCTGAGCACCATCGTGGAGGTGCCCACGCCGATCGCGGTCAGCGTCTGGGCCCGGCGCGAACCGCCCAGCTCCGCGGCGATCAGGGCGCCGAGTACCGTGACGGCCGCCGCGCACAGCACCGCCGGCACCCGGACGCCCACCATGGTGTCGCCGAAGAGCTCCTGGGCGACCCGGACCACCATCGGCAGCAGCGGCGGCTGGTCCACGTAACCCCAGGCCGGTCCCCGCTCACCGAGCAGCCGGAAGTACAACTCGTCCGCGTGGTAGCCGTATTCATTCGCGAACGCGAACAGCAGCGCGGCGAGGCCGGCCACCACCACCGCGACCGGCCGCCACGCCACGGGGGCCGCGCGGTGCGCTCCCGTCGGCCGTCCGGCCCGTGTTCCGCGGTCGACCGTCCTCGTCGTCGCCGTCATCGCACCTCTCCTCCGCCTCGGTTGAAGGATCACTCGCCGTGATCCGTTCTTGTCCGTGACGCGGGCGCGTCACGGATGAACGCGCACGCGCGTCCGGTCCGGCGGCCAGGTCAGCCGCTCAAGTAGTGGTATGCGGGCCACAGTTCGGCCCAGGGCCGGGCGCGTCCCCGGCACACCGTGATCTCCGTGCCCTGCTCGGCGTTCTCGATGTCCAGCCCGTTGTCGACCCGCCCGGCGGCCACGCAGCTCCGGAAGTCCGCCGCCAGCCGGGAGCGCGGCACGCCCACCGCGACCACCACGTCGGCGTGTTCCGGCGGCGGGCCCCAGGAGTGCAGCTCGTTGTGCCCGCTGTAGACCCGGGGCAGGTCCGGTCCGTAACGGTCCAGCGCGCCGCTCTCGCCGAGGTTGCCGGCCAGCACGACCGCACGGTCCCGGTCCCGCCGCGACAGGCCGTCGTACACCCGGCTCACCTGGTCCGCGAGCCGGGGCCAGCCGACGCTCTCCAGGGAGATGTTGTTCAGCGTCGACAGCGGCGAGGCGGGCGGCAGCACCGGCAGGGCCATCAGCACCTGTACCACCGCGCTCAGCGCCAGCCCGGCCGTCAGCAGGACCCGCCGCACCGTGCGGCCGGCCGACCACCGGTCGGCGGCCACCGCTCCCGCGGCCAGCAGCAGGACGAAGAACCCGCCGACGTAGTCCGGCCGCCCGCCCCCGTACAGCGTCAGGCCCACGGCCAGCGGGAACGCCAGGCCCAGCGCCCGCACCGGCCGCCACGCCGGATCCCGCCACAGCTTCACCAGCCCGGCCGGCCACAGCACCGTCAGCACCGGGCCGACCAGCAGCACCAGGCCCGGCAGGAAGACGATCCGGTTCATCGGACCGTCCGTGGCGGCCAGTGCGTCGGCCATCTGGAGCTGCGGGAAGTCATGGGTGATCTGGTAGACCAGGTTGGGCGAGCCGATGACGAGGGCGAGCGCGGCCCCCGCGTACAGGTACCGGTCCCGGAAGACCCGGCGCGGTCCGGCCACCGCCAGCCCGATCAGCAACGTCACCGGCAGCAGCGCCACGATGTACTTCGCGTACAGGGCGACGCCCAGCACCGCGCCCACCGCGAGCCACCACTTGCCCTGGCCGCGCAGCAACGCGCGCAGCACGAACAGCAGCGCGGCGGACCAGGCCACCAGGTCCAGCGTGGTGGTGACCATGATGTGCCCGACGCTGAGCACCAGGAACGAACTGCCCAGCATGAGGGCCGACAGCACCTGCGCCCGCCGGGTACCGCCCAACTCGGCGGTGATCAGGGCGCCGAGCAGCACGACGGCACCGCCGCACAGCGCCGCCGGCGCCCGGATCGCCCCTGCCTCGTCGCCCAGGAACGCGGAGGCGACGTGCACCACAGCGGGCACCAAGGGCGGCTGATCGGTGTAGCCCCAGGCCCAGCCGCGTTCGCCGAGCAACCGGAAGTACAACTCGTCCACGTTGTAGCCGTACCGGCCGGACACCGCCAGCAGCAGCACGACCACCACGCCCGCGACTGCGGCGATCGGCCTCCAGGCCGGACGGACCGCCGTACGCGGGCGCGTCACAAGATCAACCGGAACTGTGCGCACGTCTCCCTGCCTCTTTCCGTCCAGGAGGTCCGAGGTTCCGGGATTTCGGCGCGACGACCGCACCGTCCCCCGTGGTCGTCACGACCACCGTGATCGTGTTGATCACACCGCGGAGTCTCCGGGACGGCCGTTCCGGGCCGCCACGAGTTTGCCTCGTCAGCTAAGCAGCCTGGTCGGTCCGGTCTGCCCCGCCGCCTTGGGTGTTCGTGCGCTCACGGGCCGCGGCCCGGCCCCGGCGCCGGTAGACCAGCCCGTCCACGAGCAGGAAGCGCAGCACGAACACCACGACCAGGCTGAGCGCGGTGGCGGGCACCGGAGGCATCCCCGCCTGTTCGACGAAGAGCATCATCAACGGGATGCGCGCCACCAGATCGGCGTTGCTCAGGGCCGCGAACCCCAGAAGCCGGACGGCCGGCCCGCCCGGCCGTCCGCTGCGGTAGACGACCGCCTCCAGCAGGACGAAGTTCCACAGCACGCCGAGCTGGTTGGCCAGCACCTCGGCCACCGCGTAGTTCAGCGAGGTGCCCGAGGTCAGCGCCCACAGCGCCAGCAGGTTCGGCACGAACCCGGTGACCCCGATCAGCCCGAAGACCACCATCCGGGCCCGCTTGTCGCTCGTCCGCAGCTCCGCCAGGTGCCGCAGGAAGCGCAGCCCCTCCCGGACCGTCGACTTGGACTCCCCGGCGAACCGCTCCCCGAACGCGTACGGCACCTCCACCACCGAGCGCGGCCGGCAGCGCACCGCCAGCTCCAGCAGGATCTTGTACCCGAGGGGCCGCAGACCGCCCCCCGCGTCCGTCTGCGTCTCGGCCGCTTCCGCCGCCCGGTCGACGGCCTCCCGGCGTATCGCGAAGAACCCGCTCATCGGGTCGGACACGCCCCGCAGCCGCCGCGGGAACAGCGCCTTGGTCACCTTCGTGGACACCCCGGACACCGCCATCCGGTAGCCGCCGTCCAGCCCGCCCCGGCTGCCGCCGGCCGCGTACCGGCTGGCCACCACCAGCTCCGCGCCGGCGCTCTCGCCCGCGGCGACCAGCTCCGGCACCAGGTGGGGCGGGTGCTGGAGGTCCGCGTCCATGACCACGATCCAGGGCGCGCTGGTCCGCGCGATGCCTGCGACCACCGCACCGCCGAGTCCGCCCTCGGGCACCTCGCGGTGCAGGACGGAGACCGGCATCGCGTACCGCGCCGCCGCCTTCTCGATGACCTCGGGGGTGTTGTCGGTCGAGTCGTCGACGAACAGCACCTCGACGGCCAGCCCCTCGGGCAGGGCCGCGCTCACGGTGTCCAGCAGTTCGTCGATGTTCTCCGCTTCGTTGAACGTCGGCACGATCAGCGACACCGCGAGCGCCGTACCACCGGACGCCCCCGGTGCCCCGCCGTCGTCGGCGTCCGGCACCGGCTGCCGCCGAGCCGAGGCTGCGGGTCGGGGGATCGAAGACGACGAGCCGGGTGCCACGGTTCCTCCTGAGGGGTCAGCCAGTCACACGCCCACCGAGGGCCGGCGGGCCGCCCGCCGAGGGGACACCACCCCTCCCACGGACGCGCGTCCGCAGTCCGGCGCCGCACACCACCGGGCAGGACGAGGCCGGGCCCCTGACCCGGACAGCACTGACCGGTCCGCCCGCGACGGACTGCCGAGAGATCACCACAGCCCAAGTAGCGCCCGAGCGCTGCCTCTTTGACGGAGAAGTCAATCTGCGGGCGGGGACGGGCGGCCGAGAGGGGGCGCTGACGGTTTTGCCGCCGGAGGGCCCGGGGGTGACCGCGGTGGTACGGGCGAGGCGGTTGACCAGGGGCCAGCCGAACCCTCCGGTGCCGCCGTTGAGGTCGGGGGTGCGTGGGCGTGGCGGCTGCGGGCTGGGGTCGTGCACGGCCACCTCGATGCCGTCCGGGTGCGCGGTCAGCTCCAGGGTCCAGGCGCCGCCCGCAGGTCACCTGGTCTCTGGATCGTCAATGCGCGGTCCTGCCCGCCCGGTGCATGTGCCCGGCTTGCAGCCCGCTACTCCGGCGGTGCGGGCCACACCCCTGCCCCCTCGCCGGTCAAAGCCGGTTACCTCCCCACCGTCCGACCGAAAATCTATGTCGGCCGCAGTAGACATTGGGTGGTGGGGCGGTTATGGTTTCTCTCGTACCGAGAGAGATCGCAGGGCCCGGCAGAGACGAACTGCCAGGCAGCAGGACCCGCACATGCAGCACGCAGGACGGTGCGGCGGTGGAGTCCCGAAGCCATGGCTGATGCAGGACGGCGACGGGGCTGACGGCCGCACCGGGTGGCCCGCAGTATCAGGGGCCGCCGTGAGCAGGACCCGGTGAAGGCGTCGGCTGCAGGCGCGCGCACCGGAACGTAAGGCAGTGGGTTCCCCGCCGCAGCAGATGCACGACAGGCGGCGGGGCCGGCTGCCGGAAGGCGGCGCTGCCTCAGGCCGCTGAGCAGTTCGCATCACCAGCAGTACAGCAGTTGATCACTGAGGGAAGAACGGAGGAACGGTCACCATCAGGATCGCCCGGGCGCACGTGAGAGGCCCGGGTACCGCAGGACATCCGATAGTGAGGTGGTCTCCGGTCAAGCAACCGCGATCCCCGCGGCCCCGGCAGCCTTTCGGCCGGGCCGGCGGACACAGAAGGTCGGCGCAGTACCAAGGCCGGCAGATGGTGTAGCAGTTCCTTCGGGGCCCGGGTGCCAGTACGGCACCCGGGCCCCTCGACGCGTTCCACAGAGAGGTGTACGTGACAGCAGACGACTCGTTCGGCCGGATCGACGACGAGGACTACCCCGCCTACACCATGGGCCGGGCCGCCGAAATGCTCGGCACCACCCAGGGCTTCCTGCGCGCCATCGGCGAAGCGCGCCTGGTCACCCCGCTCCGCTCACCCGGCGGCCACCGCCGCTACTCCCGCTACCAGCTACGCATCGCCGCCCGCGCCCGCGAACTCGTCGACCAGGGCACCCCCATCGAGGCCGCCTGCCGCATCATCATCCTCGAAGACCAGCTCGAAGAAGCCCAGCGCATCAACGCCGAATACCGCCGCGCCGCGCCTCAGCCCGCAACCGGCGACTGACCTGCGGTCGCGGCAGTCTTCCGGCATCCTCCGTCCACCGATTCCCCGCATGAGCACATGACTGCTGAAAATACCCGTCCGGCGTCACACAGCCGCGCAACCCAGCACCTTTCCGGCGCCCACCACGTCCCAGGGGTCGATGCGACTGCCGGCCCGCACGTCCGGCGGACAGGCGCCGCCCGGGAAGACGCCCTTCAGCGCGCGGCGGCCGCGCTGAAGCCGAGGATGCGGGGCTGGCTGCACGCCGGGGGCCCCTCGCGCTGGCCGGCGGCCTCGTCCTGATCGCCGTTGCCCGCTCCGCGGCGGCAGTCGCCGCCTGCTCGGTGTACACGCTGTCGGCCTGCCTGCTGTTCGGCACCAGTGCGCTCTACCATCGCGGAACATGGGGCCGACGCGGGGAGGCCGTCCTGCGGCGGCTGGACCACGCGAACATATTTCTGATCATCGCCGGCACATACACGCCACTGGCAGTGCTGCTGTTGCCCGCGGGACAGCAGCGGATTCTGCTGTCCCTGGTGTGGGGCGGTGCCACGGCCGGCATCGCATTCCGCGTCTTCTGGATCAATGCCCCGCGCTGGCTCTACACCCTGTGCTACATCGCCCTGGGCTGGGCCGCCGTCTTCTACCTCCCCGACTTCGCGCACACCGGCGGCACCGCAGTGGTCGCGCTCATCATCGTCGGCGGCCTCCTCTACACCGCGGGCGCCGCCGTGTATGGCCTCAAACGCCCTGATCCATCACCCACCTGGTCGGCTTCCACGAGGTCTTCCATTCGCTCACCATCGCCGCGTTCACCGCGCACTACACAGCCATCTTCCTGGGAGCCACCTGACCGGCGACAACCATGTCCGCCGCAAAAGGCGTGCACGGTTACCCGCCTATCTATTACGGCCGGATGAGGATTCAGCGTGCGGCGTGAAGAGTGTTTCTGCCGACGCAAGCAAGGTGCCGCCAGCAACGGGACGTGCACCGTTCTAGCGTGCTAGTCTCGGCCTCAGTTGCAGTTGTGGTTCCCCAAAAAAATCAACGCTTGCGTCGTCATGCAATCGCAGGAAGCGTTTTGCATTTCCGGTTGTTCTCCGGTCGGGACATCATCGCGGCGACCCGGTATCCGTGGATTGCGGATGCCGGCGTACTGCCCCACGAGGAGATATGACATGGCGTCCGGCACTGTGAAGTGGTTCAACGCGGCCAAGGGTTTCGGCTTCATCGAGCAGGACGGTGGGGGTGCCGACGTGTTCGCCCACTTCTCGAACATCGCCACCCAGGGCTTCCGTGAGCTGCTCGAAGGCCAGCGGGTCACCTTCGACATCGCACCGAGCCAGAAGGGCCCGACGGCCGAGAACATCGTTCCCGCCTGACGCTGACGCAGACTTCGAAGCTGGGCCCGCATCCATCGGGGTGCGGGCCCCAGCCGCAGGCGTTTCCCTCAGCGATACCGGCTATGGGACAGAACCGCCGCCCCCCAGCTCTTCTCCAGAGGCGCACGCCTTTTTCGGGGCCGCGCCCATCGACGTCCGGGATGTTACGCCCATATGACGTCACCCATTTCATCGCCTGCACCCGCATAAAATTGCTTGCATGGCAGCTTCGCTATTGCATTACATCTCGGCCCGTTCTTGCGATTCCCCGCGCTGTACTTCCGCTGCGGGAATTCCTTGATACGTGCCGTATCAAGGAAGGTTCCCCAATGAACCCCACACGTACGAACGACCGCACCTCCCGCCCCCGCCGCACCGGCGGCCCCGCTCCGGCCTCCGGCGCCGGTTCGGGCCGGGGCAGTCGTTTCGGCTCGTCCGCCCCCAGCCGTTCAGGGGGCCAGAGCCGCTCCGGCGGCCAGGGCCGGCGGTCCGCCGCGCCCTCGGGCGAGTTCGCCCTGCCGAAGACGGTCACTCCCGCACTGCCCGCGGTCGAGACGTTCGCCGACCTCGACATGCCCACCCCGCTGCTGACCGCGCTGACCGCGCAGGGCATGAGCGTCCCGTTCCCGATCCAGGGGCGACCCTGCCCAACACTCTCGCGGGCCGCGACGCCCTGGGACGCGGACGCACCGGATCCGGCAAGACCCTCGCCTTCGGCCTGGCCCTGCTGGCCCGCACCGCCGGCCGGCGCGCCGAACCCCGCCGGCCGCTGGCCCTGGTCCTCGTCCCGACGCGTGAGCTGGCCCAGCAGGTGACCGACGCGCTCACCCCCTACGCCCGCTCGGTGAAGCTGCGCCTGGCCACCGTCGTCGGCAGAATGTCGATCGGCAGGCAGGCAGGCGCGCTGCGGGGCGGCGCCGAAGTCGTCGTCGCCACGCCGGGCCGGCTCAAGGACCTCATCGACCGCGGTGACTGCCGACTCGACCAGGTCGCGATCACCGTCCTGGACGAGGCCGACCAGATGGCCGACATGGGCTTCATGCCCCAGGTCACCGCGCTCCTGGACCAGGTCCGCCCCGAAGGCCAGCGGATGCTGTTCTCCGCCACCCTCGACCGCAACGTCGACCTTCTGGTCCGCCGCTACCTCACCGACCCGGTCGTCCACTCCGTCGACCCGTCCGCCGGTGCGGTCACCACGATGGAGCACCACGTGCTGCACGTGCACGGCGCGGACAAGACCCGTACGACCACCGAGATCGCGGCCCGCGACGGCCGGGTGATCATGTTCCTGGACACCAAGCACGCCGTCGACAAGCTCACCACGCACCTGCTGAACAGTGGGGTACGGGCCGCCGCACTGCACGGCGGCAAGACCCAGCCCCAGCGCACCCGGACGCTGACCCAGTTCAAGACCGGGCACGTCACCGTGCTCGTCGCCACGAACGTCGCCGCCCGCGGCATCCACGTCGACAACCTCGATCTGGTCGTCAACATCGACCCGCCGACCGACCACAAGGACTACCTCCACCGCGGCGGCCGTACCGCGCGGGCCGGCGAGTCAGGCAGCGTCGTCACCCTCGTCACCCCCCACCAGCGCCGCGGCATGAGCCGTCTCATGACCGCCGCCGGAATCGTGCCCCAGACCACTCAGATCCGCATCGGCGAAGAGGCGCTGAGTCAGATCACCGGTGCCCAGGCACCCTCCGGCATCCCCGTCACGATCACCGCGCCGGTGGCCGAGCGCCGCAAGCGCAGCGCATCCTCACGGGGCCGGCGCAGCCCCGCCTCGGCTGCCCTGCGCAAGTCGACGCGGCAGACCTCCTCCGAGGGCGCGGCGGCGGCCTAGAAACCTCATGATCAGGAAACTGACCCACCACTGCAGGAGACACCTTTTGACGCTGGTCCAGATGCAGTCCCGCCCGACAACCGTCACCCCCGCACACCAGACCGCGGCAGACGCCATGGACACCGGCGCACCGCAAGTCTGCGACGACATGACCATCGAAGTCGCTCTGTCCGTCATGGCCGGCGCCCGCACCGGACACCTGGCTGTCTGCGACAACGACGGCCTGTGCACCCAACTGGTCACCCAGACCCAGCTCACCGCAGTCCGTGACAGTCCCGCGTACACCGACCGGGTCCAACTGCGCGACATCTTCGGCGGCAGCGGGCCGCTCACCTCACCCGTGGCCACGATCGCCGAAGCCGAGCACGCAGCGCCGGGCCGCCGGCGCGCTGCAATGCCGGTCCTCGAAGACCAGGACAGCGCTCGGGGCGTCCTCGCCCTTGCCCACTGAACCGCCGCGCCTACCCGGTCAAGCAGGTCGGTCAGGTCATCACGCGCCAGGATCGCCGTGATTTCAGCGCCGGTGAAGTGATCCGGGCCATGACTCGGCTCGGCTTCGCCTGCTCCGGCCTCCCCCAGACCGCTGAGCCCGAGGGTGCCCCCACCCCGTTGCAGCGGGCTTCCACGGAGCTCGGCGCCCCTGCCGCCGTCTGACCGACGGGCAGACGCGAGCCACCACCGGAACAAGAGTGAGGGTCCGGCCGGCGGGTGCCGGCCGGACCCTCGCCACGTGCCGTGCGGCCGTCAGCGCGCGGCGTTGTACGTCACTGGTCGGAATAGCTGAAGTCGCCCACGGTCCACGCGCTGACGTCATCGATCGCCACGCGGTACATCCCGCCTGTCTCCGGAATCCCCACCGTGCCCTGCAGAATCCGCGCCACATGGAAATGCAGATGCGTGGGCGCCTTTTCCTCACACGTCGTAGCGGTGAAGGCGGCGGAGAACTCACGGAGACGGGCCGAGTCCGTCAGGACCTCGGACACCCGCTGCCTCCAGACAGCTTCGGGAGCCAGCCGCCCCGTGATGACAGCACCACCGGCGACCACAGTCAGAGTCATCTGGTTGCTCTGCCCCGACTCCACCAGGGCCACGACATCGACAAGCAGTTCGTCAGGATTCGACATGAGGAGCAATTCTAATCAACGCCGCTCGGCCCCGCCTGAGCGGTGGGGCTGGTGCGACATGCAAGATCGAACTGTGCATGCGAGGGCGGCGCGGACCACACTGTTCCTTCAACGCCATACGCCACCACGCCCGCAGCCACGGCCAGCACACCGACACGTCAACGCAGTGAACAACGACGGCACGCAGACCGACCCGGCACGTCCACAGGAAGGCCGCGTCAAAATCCGCCTCACGGATTGAAGCTTCACTTTGCGGATGGGCCCGCGGATGGACGAGCTACCTAGCGGGCACCTGCCGATCCGAGCATGAAAGACGGCCGGACGAGTCGCCGTCCGTCACATCCGCAAGGCAGGTCTTCACCACCTCGGCGGGTGCTGTGAAGACACAAGCTTCGTCCCGCTGATCACCCGCGGCCGATGCCGCAACCTCCAGCCGCACGTGACAGTCCCGGCGGGAGACGACATCGGGGTTTCCGCTGTCACCGGGTGGTGTTGCGCTCGGTTTGTCAGTGGCGGGCGCTTTTCTCGTCAGCAGGCGTTGGCAGGGTTGACGCTTGCCGACGTATGGAGGTCGTCCGTGACATCCGAGTCCCTCCCCCCGAAGCCGGGTCTCGCCCAGCTCGCTGGCGGCCGTGGGCCGGGGCGGCCGGTGCCGGGACCGTCCTCGTCCTGACCGTGGTGGCGCTGCGACCCAGCACCTCGCCGAAGCTGTTCGGCCGGTTGGCTCCCCTGTCGGCTCTCCTGCTGCTTGGTTCCTACTGGGTCGCAGCGCCGTGGTTCATTGCCCGCTCGGAGACCTGGCACCGGGTGATCACGTTCGTGCCGAGGACGGCATACATGATGGCCATCGGCCTGGTCATGGCGGCGGTCAGCTCCCTGCCGGACCAGCCCGTGGTGGCCGGCTCGGCCTTGGTGATGATCTGGATCTTGCACGTCAGCGGCGCGTTGCGGGAGCCGGCATCGTTCGCCTACGAGCGTCTGCGGGGACGTCTCACGTGGGCAGCGGCCCTACAGGTGGCCGCGATGTGCTGCGGCACCGTGGGCGCCGTCTGCTTGATCCGCAGCCTGCCGGTCCCCGGGCGTTATGAGCCCGCGGTCTTCACAGCGTGCATCAGCGTGGTGGTCGGACTCGTGGTCACGTCGGGGAAGGTGTTCGTGCGCGTTCGGAAGCTGGCCACGGAACTGGATGCCCGCGCGCAGAAGCTGGAGCGGTGCTTGACCCGGCTGTCCCGCGGCGCGGTCGCGGACCGCCGACCGCTTCGGGATGCCGCCGAGGATGCCTGGGACGATCTGCACCGGACGCTCCGCAACAAGGTGGAGACCGGGTTCCACCAGTACGGAACCTTCGTCCTCCCCACCGAAAGGCTCAGGACGCTGGAAGCATTGGTGATGGAGGCGATCACCAACCCCGGTGCACCGGCGAGCCGGGAGGCGATCGCGCGGTTGACCGTGCTGCGCGCGGCGTGCGCTCCCAAGATCGACACCGCGGCATGAAGGGCGGGAAAGCGGCGGTGCGTCAGCTCGCCGCCCGCTCACAGCACCTCCGGCTGACTTCGCCGGAGGGCCTGCGCGTGATGGTTCGGCCGTGCCACGATAGGCGCGCTCATGTGAGATGAGCATGAGGCTGCCGCGGGAATGGCAAAGCCCGTCGCTTGTCTCCGCCCTCCCGGGGTCGACGTGCTGGGAGCGCGAAACAAACCGAAACCCCGCTCACAGGAGAGACTCAGCTCTAGGCCACTTGGAGGTAGCCGGTAGGTGCGGGTCGGCTCCGTGCGGATCTGAAACGTCGGCGGGTCCTCAGCCGAAGCCACTGCTGTCAGGTGGCCGAGCTGAGGCTGCCCAGCGGCAAGTTCGGCCACGCTCGGTTGGAGCGAGGTAGGTCAAGATCCGTATGCGTTGGAGCTTCGAAACCCGGCTGCGGCTCATGGGAGTCGCCGTGTTCGTCTCGCTGGTCATGGGGCTGGCGGTCGCGTTGATCGTCTGCTGGAACGAGGGGCCTGGCATGGCTGTGCTGAAAGCTGGCGCTACAGCGTTCTTAGCATCGATGACCTTGGCTGTCGCGGTGATCGCTGTTCTGCACCAGTGAGCCAGAAGCCCTGCTCCCCCAACCAGTGGTCGCGGGAGCAGGGCTTCTTCACCGAGACGGTCTCACCGACTGATCGGCCACTCTCCGCACGGGGATCGGTGTCCGGCCTGCGGCCGGAGTGCGCCCGCGTCACCACGGTTGCCTCCCGCCGGAGGCATCTGCTCGGCGGTGCGGACGTGGCAGCGCTGGCCCAGGGAACCCGGTGTTCACGACGGCGGAGGAACACGGGAAGACCCTGCACAGCAGCGGCTGGGCAGCGCCCGCGAGCTCGCCGGTGAACTGCAGCGAACGGCGCGAGCGGTGATCGAGGAGAACCACCGGCTCCTCGACGCGCACCGTCAGCTCACCCAGCACCGCGACCGCAGCATCGAAAGCCGGCGGGATCTGCTGCGGTGACACCCTCCCAACTGTCCAGGCCGCTCCGTGACGCTGAAGCCGCTCAACGGCCGGGCGGCTGCTTTGGACCTGTCATCCGCCCCGCCAAGCCGTGGCACGGGCGGGGCGGGCCGTATCCGATCGGACCAGTCTGCTGCCCGCCAGGGCGGGCAGGCGCCCCAGGCACGGGTCGGCACTGCCGCACTGACGCTCGGGGACAGCGCACCATGTACCCGTCGCGAGGGGACGGGTGACCTCACGCCGCCCGTCGCCTCGCAGCCCCACCGGCATCGGTGCGGTCAAGTGGCCAAGCCCGCCTGCTTCGCCGCCGTAACGCGCGAGCGGCCTGGCGAAAGGGGCCCGCTCACCGTCGTTCGGCGCGGTGCCATGCCCGTACGAGTGATCACACTCCCGAGGGACGGGCTTGCTGACCTGGCCGATTAGCGCAGCTCAGCGGCACAGGGCGGTCGACGCGGCAGGGGCGTGTGACTGTCAGACGTGCTGGGGGACGGCGGGGGCAGGGCGGTTGGGCAAATGTCCGTGTTCAGTGATGAGCAGTCCGATCTTCAACCACGGCCGTGTGTGCGGGCGCACAGTGATGTCCGCCCGGCACAGGACCGGGCACTGGCTCCCACCGGCCCCGCCCCGCGGCGGGGCTGTCCGCAGGAGGTTCGCCATGATCCGCTCCACTCGTCCGGCCGCTGCCGCGCTCGGCTCGGCCGCCCTGGTCACCGCCGCCGCGACGCCCGCATCCGCCATCGGCGCCCACACTCTGCCCGCCCACCACCGTTCTCCCCTTGTCATCGGTGCGGTGCAGGCTGACTCTCCCGGCCGCGACGACGGCTCCGACCGCAGCCTCAACGGCGAATGGCTCACCGTGAAAAGCACCGGGCTCCCGCCCGGTCACCCTCAAGGGATGGACCCTGACCAGCGAGCGCACTCACAAGACCTACCGCTTCAACATCCTGCGCCCGGGCGGCCGCCAGGAAGTGCGCGTGCACACCGGTCACGGACGCGACACCTGGCGCGACGTCTACCAGGACCGCCGCACCTACGCCTGGGACAACCACCGCGGCACCGCCACCCTGCGCAACCACCACCGCCGCATCATCGACACCAAGCACTGGGGCCGCCGCTGACCGCCGACCCGGGGCCACCGCCGGGCGGCCCCGGACGCCCGGGTGCGCCGCAGCCGAAGGGAGGGCCGCGGTGCACCGCCCTGCCCGGGGCGCCGCGCCACCCTACGGCTGGGCACGACGGCCAGTTCCCGATCTGTGGGCCTCCGGCCGCAGTTCGGCAGGAGGGGGGACGCAATACCCCCGACCATGGCCACGCACGGCTGCGCGCCGGAAGACCACCGCGTTCACGCGGATAACGGTGTCGTGGTCTGTGAGGAGTGCGTGCGGGGCGGCTACCGGATCGCCCATGAGACCGCCGACCGCCTTCGCCCCCCTGTCCCGCGCCGCGTACGCAGACCGGCTCGACCCTACCACCCGCGGTCGGATTCGGCAGGCCGACACCCCGCTGAGCGAGTCCGTACGGCACAGCCCCAGCCCCACCGTCCGGGGCGAGCTTCCTCGGCCAGATGGCGGCGCACAGCAGCACGGCCCGATTTCGCGTGGCGAACAGGCACTGACACCCCATCAGAACGAGCGTCAAATGAGCGTCACTTCAGCGTCAAGACATCGCCCGTAACGCCCGTGCCGCACATCATGCGCACGGGCAAAACCACAGGTCAGGAGCCCTTAGCAGCCTTCTCCAGAATCATCACGCACTCCACATGATGCGTAACCGGAAACAGATCGAACGCCCGCATCCTCCGCGGCACATACCCCTCCCCCGCGAAGTACTTCACATCGCGGGCCAGCGCCGCCGGGTCGCACGCCACATACGCGATGCGTCGCGCCCCCAGCGAAGCGAGATGGGCGACCGTCTGCCGTCCCGCGCCCGCGCGCGGCGGGTCCAGGACGATCAGGTCCACGTCCGAGATGCCGGTACGCGGCAGGATCTGCTCGACCTTTCCGTGCTCGATCCGCACACGGTCCAGGTCCTGGAGGTTGTGGCGGGCGTCTTCCACCGCGCGCTTGCTGGATTCGATGCCGAGGACGGCGCCCTTTTCGCCGACCCGGTCGGCCAGCGCGCCGGCGAAGAGGCCGACGCCGCAGTAGAGGTCGAGGGCCATGTCGCCCTTCTTCGGCATCAGGCCCTGCATGACGGCTTCGACCAGGAGGTCGGCGGCCTTGGGGTGGACCTGCCAGAAGCCGCTGTTGCCGACGCGCCAGGTGCGGTCGGCGGCGCGTTCGCGGACGAAGGGGCGACCGTGGACGCGGTGGATGCCGCCGTCCTTCTCGTGGACGCGGAGGACCGAGACGGGCTTGTCGAGTTCGACGATGGGGAGGCGGCCGCCGGGGCGGGGGGTCAGGACGACCTGGCGGTCGTTCGAGCCGGTGGCGGCGATGGCCTCGACCGTCGCGATCTGGGGCCAGTCGCGCTTTTCGATGCCGAGTTCGGAGACGCCCGGTGCCGCGATCAGGCAGTGGTCGACGGGCTGGATGTCGTGGGAGCGGTGCTTGCGGAGGCCCACGTGGCCTTCGGCGTCGATGGCGTACTGGACGCGGGTGCGCCAGGCCGGGACCTCGCCCTTGGGGACCTTGTCGCCGGGGGCCGGTTCGACGGTGCCGTCCCAGCGGGCCTCCTCGGGGGTGAGGCCGGCCAGGCGGGAGAGCTGCTCGGTGATGACCTCGGCCTTCAGGCGGCGCTGGGCGCCGGGGGCCGCGTGCTGCCAGTCGCAGCCGCCGCACTTGCCGGGGCCGGAGAAGGGGCACGGGGCCTCGACGCGGTCCTTGGAGGGGGTGAGGATCTCCACGGCGTCGGCGCGGAGGAAGCGGGCGCCTTCTTCGCCGTCGGTGACGCGGGCGATGACGCGTTCGCCGGGGAGGGCGTGCCGGACGAAGAGGACCTGGCCTTCGTCCGTACGGGCGATGCAGTGGCCGCCGTGCGCCACGGGGCCGACCTCGACCTCGTACTCCTCGCCTACCAGCGACTTCTTGGGTTCGGTCTGCATGGTGGGAGGGCTCCTGGGGTGGGACGGAAGAAGGGGCAGAGCGGCGGATGCCGACCTGCAAGTCTACGGGGCGGGCGGACGGAGTCCGAACCGGGAGCGGGGGCGGAGGCGGGTAGCACACGGGCCCGGGCCTCCCTAAGGGGGAGGTCCGGGCCCGGGCGGCAGGCAGACGTTACTTGCGCGTGGCCGCCTTTTCCTTCTTCGGCTGGGCCACCGGGCCCCGCCGTACCGCCCCCGGCGCGTTCCACTCCGCGCGCTTGCGGGCGCGGCGCTTGGCGGCTTCGGAGGAGTCGAGCTGCCAGGGGACGGAGGTGACCATGACTCCCGGCGTGAAGAGCAGGCGGCCCTTGAGGCGCAGGGCGCTCTGGTTGTGGAGGAGGTGTTCGTACCAGTGGCCGACGACGTACTCCGGGATGTAGACGGAGACGGCGTCGCGCGGGCTCTCCCGGCGCAGGGACTTGACGTAGTCGATGATCGGGCGGGTGATCTCGCGGTAGGGAGAGGCGAGGACCTTCAGGGGGACGTCGATGTTGCGGCGTTCCCACTCGGTCTTGAGGGCCTTGGTCTCGGCGGGATCGACGTCGACACTGACCGCCTCCAGGGTGCCGGAGCGCATCAGCTTGGCGTAGCTCAGGGCGCGCAGGGTGGGCTTGTGGACCTTGGAGACGAGGACGACGGAGTGCACGCGGGAGGGCCGTACCGCCTCGTCGCCGGGGGCGTCCTCGGCGGCGATCTCCTCGGCGACCCGGTCGTAGTGGCGGCGGATGGCGGTCATGGTGACGTAGAAGATGACCATGCCGAGGACGGCGACCCAGGCGCCGTGGCTGAACTTCGTCAGCAGGACGACGACGAGCACCAGGCCGGTGAGGGTGGCGCCGAAGGCGTTGATCGCCCGGGAGCGGTGCATCCGGCGGCGCTTGGCCGGGTCCTTCTCGGTCCGCAGATGGCGGTTCCAGTGGCGGACCATGCCGACCTGGCTGAGCGTGAAGGAGACGAAGACGCCGACGATGTAGAGCTGGATCAGGCGGGTGGAGTCCGCGCCGTAGATGTAGACGAGGACGATGGCCGCGCCGGCGAGCAGCACGATGCCGTTGGAGAAGGCCAGCCGGTCGCCCCGGGTGTGCAGTTGGCGCGGCAGGTAGCGGTCCTGGGCGAGGATCGAGCCGAGCAGCGGGAAGCCGTTGTACGCGGTGTTCGCGGCGAGGAAGAGGACCAGGGCGGTGGCGGCGGCGAGCACGACGAAGAAGAACGTGCCGTCGCCGAAGACCGCGGCGGCGACCTGCGAGATGACCGGGTTCTGGACGTAGCCGGAGCCGACCGGGACGCCGTTGTGCAGGAGGTCCTTGGCCGGGGTCTCCGCCATCTTCACGTCGGTGGCCATGGCCAGGCCGATGATGCCGCAGAACATGGTGACGGCCAGGCCGCCCATGAGGGCCAGGGTGGTGGCGGCGTTCTTCGACTTGGGCTTGCGGAAGGCGGGGACGCCGTTGGAGATCGCCTCGACGCCGGTGAGCGCGGCGCAGCCGGAGGAGAAGGCGCGCAGCAGGAGGAAGACCAGGGCGAAGCCGGCCAGGCCGCCCTGTTCGGCGTGGATGGTGAAGTCCGCGGTGGGCGCCTTCATGGTGTCGCCCATGATCGCGCCGCGCACCACGCCCCAAATGATCATGATGAAGACGCCGGCGACGAAGATGTACGTCGGAATCGCGAAGAGTTTGCCGGATTCCTTGACGCCGCGCAGGTTCATCACCGTGAGCAGCGCGATCATGACGATGGCGCAGAGCGTTTTGTGTTCGGTGACGAAGGGGATCGCCGAGCCGAGGTTTTCCACTCCGGAGGAGATGGAGACGGCGACGGTCAGGACGTAGTCGACCAGCAGGGCGCTGGCGACGGTGAGCCCGGCCTTGGGCCCGAGGTTGGTGTTGGCGACCTCGTAGTCACCGCCGCCGCTCGGGTAGGCGTGCACATTCTGCCGGTAGGACGCCACGACCGTGAACATCAGCACCACGACCGCGACCGCGATCCAGGGGCTGAAGTGGTACGCCGACACACCCGCGACGGACAGGACGAGCAGTACCTCGCCCGGGGCGTAGGCCACGGAGGAGAGCGGGTCGGAGGCGAACACGGGGAGCGCGATGCGCTTGGGGAGCAGGGTCTCGCCGAGCTTGTCGCTGCGCAGTGCGCGCCCGATAAGGATCCGTTTGGGCACGTCGGTCAGTTTGGACACGCAGAGGATGCTAAGCCTTCGTCAAGGTGGTCGCCCACCCGCCACCCGTGCGTGCGGCGGCGATGGGTCCGTATGCCGCGAGGGTGTTTCGCGGCCACGGCGGCCACCAGCGCTTTCATCGTCCCTGCACAACGCGGACCGGCGCTCCCCGACGCCTTCTTCTTCTCTACGACTTCTTAACGCCACCGCTTTTCCATGACTTGGTAAAGGCCGCCGTCCGGCGCCTCGGGATTTCTACGCTTTCTTAACGTCCGGGCCTATGCCACGGCTCCCGCGCCCTCTCGGTCCGCCCGGGATCTCCACATCTCTTTCACCTCGGCCCAGCGCCGCGCCTGCTCGGGCGTGAGGCGGCCGCGCAGCTCGGCCAGCTTCAGGAGATTGGCCTCCGCACCGGTGGTGAGGGTCTGCGCCTCGCCCCGGTAGTGGTCGTCGATGAGCGACGCCAGCTCCGTGTCGTTCATCACGGGGACGATGCGCGCCGCCATCTTGCCGGTGTTGCGGTACGACCCTTGGAGGAGGAACGGCGGCTCGGTGCGGGTGGCGTCCGCCTGTGCGGCGGACGCGATGTAGGCGCGGTTGACGGTCAGCGCCGCCTCGCGGACCTGGAGCAGGCCGCGCAGTACGGAGACGATCTCCCGCAGTTCGGCCGTGCCGTAGGGGTGGGCGAGCCGGTCGGCGCGTACGGAGTCGTCGCCCTCGGCCATCCGGACCAGCAGCCCGAGGTCGGCGCGGTCGCGGGCGGCGAGCGGGGCGAGGACCGGGTTGGCCGGCAGCGCGTTCTCGATGTGGGAGTGGGCGAAGAGCGCTTCCTTGCCGCTCAGGACGTCGCCGAGGTTCCAGACGTCGGCGCGGTTGGCGAGCATGTCCGGCAGCCGGAAGCGCTGTCCGGACTCGGTGTACGGGTTGCCCGCCATGCACACCGCGAAGCGCTTGCCGCGCAGGTCGTACGTACGGGCCTCGCCGTCCAGCACCCCGTCCATCCGCCGCTGGGCGTCGCACAGCGGGATGAACTTCTGGAGCAGTTCCGGCGAGGTGTGCTGGATGTCGTCGAGGTAGAGGAGGACGTTGCTGCCCGCCTCCAGCGCGAACGAGATCTTCTCCACCTCGCGGCGGGCGGCGGCGTCGGGGGCCGCGGCGGGGTCGAGGGAAGTGGTGCGGTGCCCGAGGGCCGGGCCGTCCACCTTCACCAGGAGGAGGCCGAGGCGGGCCGCCACGTACTCCATGAGCGTCGTCTTGCCGTACCCAGGCGGCGACAGCAGCAGGAGCAGGCCCTGGCTGTCGGTGCGGCGCCGCTCCCCCGCGGCGCCCAGTTGCTTGGCGAAGTTGTCGCCGATCAGCGGCAGGTAGACCTCGTCGATGAGGCGGTTGCGGACGAAGCCGGACATGACCTGGGGGCGGTACGTGTCCAGGCGCAGCCGGTCGCGTTCGGCGGTGAGGAGTTCGGTGCGGCGCCGGGTGTAGGCGCGGTGTGCCGGTACGCGGGTGCGGCGGAACGTTTCGGTCCGGGCGAGCAGCTCGTCCAGCCGTACGGGGAGGGTGCCGCCGGCGGCGATCCTCGGGTGGCTGCCGAGCAGGCCGCGCACGGCGTCGCCGGTGGGCGCGGTCAGCTCCCGGCGGTCCAGGGCCGGGCCGCAGACCTCGATGGCTACGGCTTCGGGCAGCGCGTCGGCGAGGATTGCGTCTGCGGCGGGCGCGTCGGCGGCGGACTCGGCTTGGGGCAGCGCGCGCGTGGCGGTGCCGCGCGCTTGGGCGTATGCGCCGAGCCAGCCGGTGACGAGCTGGTGGCGGGCGGCCAGGTCGCCGTCGAGGGCGCGCAGGTCCTCGGCGAGTTCCTTGACGGCGGGCGCGTCCGGGCCGCCCAGGGCGTCCTGGAATCCGGCCAGCAGGTCGCGCGCGGCGGCGCTGGTGGCGAAGCGGGGGCGTCCGGCGGCGGCCGGCCCGCCCAGCGCGGTCGGTTCGGCCAGCGCGGTCAGCTCGGCCATCAGGTAGTCGCCGAGGGGCGACGACGGGTCGCCCGCCTCTCCGGCGAGCCCCACACCCGCCTCCCGCAGGAACCCGTACGCCGCCCCTCCCAGCTCGGCGGAGAGCTCGCTCCACCCGGTCGGTGTCCCGAACACCGACCGGGCGCGCGCCAGGGAGCAGGCGCGGGTGGTCCACAGCGCGCGGGCGCGAGCGTCGGTGCCGTACGCCCAGAAGAGCTGGGCGACCGCGCGCAGGTGCGGCGGGTAGCGGAGCGGACCGGCGGCGGTGTGCAGGCGCAGGAGTACGGCGAGGATCGCGGCGGCGTCGTGGTCGTGGACGCCCCGGTCGTACCCCTCGTCGTAGCGGGTCTCGGCCATCTGGCGGACGAGCGGAAGGAGCGTGTCTGTGGTGGCTGCCTTCTGGAGCGCGGCGAGGTCCGGGATCGGCGCATCGGCATTCCGTACGCCCGTGCCTTCCTCGGCCTGCGCGAGGACCAGTGCGGCCAGGTGCTCCGCCCGGTAGACCTCCGGTGATTCGGAGACCAGTGGCTGGTCCCAGAAGGCACGGTGGGCCAGCAGCACGGCGTCGTGGACGGGCGCGCGGTAGTCGGTGCCGGTGACGGCGTACGCGAGGTGGTCGCCGTGCGGGACGAGGGTGAGGTCGACGGGCTGGGTGTTGACGGCGAAGCGGTGGCGGCCGAGCCGGATGGTGCCGGTGGCGTCGTAGAGGTCGGTGCGGTCGCGCAGGGCGCGGGCCGTCTCCTGGCGGGCGGCACGCAGCCGCCCGTCGAGTTCGTCGGCGCGGACGCCGTCGCCGAGGTCGCGCAGTTCGCCGGTGGTGGCGTGGATCTTCGTGACGAGCGGGTCGGCGGCGAAGAAGGCGTTGACCTCGTCGGGGGTGGTGAGGGTGGCGGCCCGGCGGACGACGGTGGCGAGGACGCGTCCGGCGGACCCGGCGAGCCGGTCGGTGTGCCGGGCGCGGGCGTCGAGCTGGGCCTGCTTGCGTGCGGAGAACGCCTCGTGGATCTCCTCGCGCTGGGCGGCGATCCGCTCCAGGTGGGTGTCGGACGTGCCGAAACGCGCTTCGAGGTTCTCCAGTTGCAGGAGGAGGCGGCCGAGTTCGTCGTCGCACTCCTCGGGGGTGCCGGCCGCGGCCAGCGCGCCCGAGACGGCCTGCCCGAGCAGCGCGAACCGGGCCGCGAACTCCTCGCGCCCTTCGGCTTCGAGCAGCTCGCGGCGCCGGGCGTCCAGGGTGGCGCGGGCGCGGTTGACGGCGCCGAGCACCTCGCCCGCGCGGGTCAGGACGGCGGTCCGCACGGTCGTGTCCGCGACGTCGAGGGTGCCGACGACCTCGGTGACGACGCGCAGTCCCTCGGCCTGTTCGTCGATGCGCGCGGCGAGCGGTTCGGCGTCGGCCGCGGTGGCCACCACGCCGGCTTCCTCGGTCAGGGCCTCGACGGCGCGGTGGGTGGCGGTGAAGGCGTCCGCGCCGCTGAGGAAGGCGACGGCCCGGCGCCCGGCGGCGGCCAGGCTGTCGGCGACACTCGCGGAGAGTTCCGCGAGGCGGTCCAGGTCGATGTGGCGGGTCTCCCGCAGGGTCTCCAGGCGGCCCTGGGCGTGGCGGAGCGCGGTGAGGTTCCGTACCCAGGCTTCGGCGGTCGTGGGCTGCTCGCCTCGGATGCGCCGGATCAGTGCGGTGGTGCGGTCCGCGGCCTCCTCCAGTGCGGCGGCGGCCTGGCGGCGCAGTTCGGTGACCCGCGCGAACTCCTCGACGACCTGGAGGGCGGCGGCCCGTACGGCTTCCAGGGGTTCGCCGAGCGCGCCGAGCCCGGCCTCGTCCAGCCAGTGGTGGCGGTCCGCGACCCGCGCGGCCGCGGCGGCGATGGCCTCGAACACCGGGCCCGCCGGGGCCATGTCGGTGGCCATCCGGGCGACCGAGAGCGCGTCGGACACACCGCGTACCAGTTCGGCGTTGCCGATCCGGGCCAGCGGGCCGCCGTCGCCGGCCGGCTGGGCCGCGGCGTGCGCGTCGGAGGTGAAGGGGGTGCGCCAGATCTGGACGGGATGGACGCGGCCGGGCTCGCGGGAGCCGCGCAGTACGGCCAGGGTGCCGTCGCCGAGGAGCGCGTGGCCGTACGCGGTCAGCGGGGTGGCGGCCTCCTCGCGGACGATGTTGTACGGGAGGAGCAGGGTGCGGCCTTCGGCGCGGTCGTGGAACGCGTAGAGGACGTCCTCGCCGTTCGGGGAGCGGTGTTCGCGGTCGAAGGCGAGGCCGGTGGTGTCGGTGTCGAAGGTTCTGGCGGTGCCGGTGGTGAGGTAGTGGCCACCGGGGAAGACGATGCCCTGGTCCTCGGGCAGCGCGCGGCACGCCTGCCCGATCGCGTCGATCCGGCGCACGTCGTGGGTGCGGGTGTTGAAGACCAGGTACCGGTCGGCGGTCTCCTTGTACGGGCGGACGCGCAGCAGGACCAGCGGACCGACCCGGGCGTGCGCGACCTCCGCGTCGGCGAGGGACTGCAAGGGCTCGTCCACCGGCTCGGAGTACAGGCCGTCGGCCGTCTCCGTGTCCGGCTCGGTCTTCAGGGTGAGCGAGCCGCCGGCGGTCGAGAGGAAGACCTCGCCCTGGACGGACAGTTGCGGGTAGCGGCCGGCCACGTGGTCCTCGCGGGTGGCGGGGGTCCACGTGAAGTCGTGGGAGGGCGGGGCAGTGTGGTCGCGTTCGCCCTTGGCGTCCAGGTAGACGGGCGTGCCGGGCTCCGCCGCGTCCCCGGACGCGGTGATCTTCCAGCGCAGTACGCGGATGTCGTCGAGCCGTTCGCCGGTACGGAAGACGGCGAGCAGCAGGGCGCCGGTGCGGTGGAGCCGCAGCAGCCGGGCCTGGCGGTAGTAGCGGTACAGCTCCTCGAAGTCCCGCTGGAAGCGCGGGTCGTCGAGGAGGCCGGGCACGGCGCCGGGCTCCGCCGGTTCGAGGCGTACGGCGTCGCCGGTGGTGTGCAGGCGGTGCAGCGCGAAGACGTCCGTGACGGCAGTCGCGGGCGCGCCGGGCTCGGGACGGCCGTTACGGCCGGTCAGCAGCAGGCCACCGACCTGCGCGACGTCCCGGATCACACAGGCGTCGGCGGTGCGCAGGCCGTCGGTGCCGAGCAGGGCGAATTCGGTGCCGCCGAAGGTCTCGACGCGGCGGGCGTTGAGGGTACGGGCCCGGTCGGCGAGGTCGGCGGCGGCGCCCGCGAGGCGGTCGCGCAGCAGCTCGTACGTGCCGTCGGCGAGGTCGGGGTCCGGGCCGGACGCGGGGGCCTGGGACGACGCGTCCTCAGGGCTGCGGCCCGGTCCGTCCAGTCCGTCGCGGATGCCTGTCTCCGTCACGAGGTCGTCCTGCACGAGATGCGTCTCCTGTCCCTGCACGCGGGCCGTCTCCCGGCCCGCACGGCCCCGCGCCCGCCTGCGCGCGCTCGCCGCCCACCAGCTCTTCCGTGTCCGTCGTGGCTGCGTACGGGGCCCAACCGCCCCGTACGCAGCCGGATGGCCCGCGGCGGCCGGACCGCGCGGCAGTGCGTCCCCCCGGAAGCACTCCCCCACGGCCCGTCCGCCCGGGCGGCGGCTACTTCGCCGCCACCGCCGCGCCGTTGGCCGGCGCCGGAGCCGCGACCGCCTCGGCGATCCGGGTGTCCGCCAGGCCGTTGGCGTGTGCGGCGTCCAGCAGGCTCTGGAGCTGCCCGGACTGCGGCCCGCCCCGGTCGATGAGCTTGGTCAGGGCTCCCGCCAGGGTCAGGTCGCGCAGCCCGGCCGCGCCGAGTCCGCCGAGCATCGTGGTCAGGTCCTTGGTGAAGGTGGACCCGTTCTTGTCCAGCCAGGGACCGGCCGCCGTACGGACCGTCTCGGAGCGCTCGACCAGCGCGTCCAGGCCCTTGGCGGCGCCGATCGAGCCGACCAGCCGGTCGAAGAAGACGCTCTCCCCGCCGACGATGTCGATCTTCGCGTTCTCCAGGCCGGTGGCCAGCACCTTCGCCTGCACCTCGGCGATCTGCCGCTGGGCGTCCAGGCCCGCGAGGCGGACCTCCTTGTCGGCCGCCACGCGCAGCCGGTACTCCTCGTGCTCCCGGCTCGCGGCGTCCAGCGCCGCCATCGCCGCGGCCTTCTCGGTGAGCCCGGCCGCCTCGGCCTTGAGCAGCGCCTCGGCCGCCTCCGCCTCGGCCCGGCCGGCCTTCTCGACGGCGGCCGCGTTCATCTCCCGTACCTTCACCTCGGCCAGCCCGGCCGCGGCGGCCTCGGCCTGGGTGCCCTCGGCGAGCCGGATCTTGGCCTGCGCGTCCAGGTCGGCGGCCTTGCGCCGGCCCTCGGCCAGGGTCAGCTCCTCCGCCGCGCGGTGGGCGGCGGACTGCTCGGCGGCCTCGGCCGCCTTGATGTCCTTGACCAGCCGCTGCTGGGCCTCCGCCTCGGCCCGGATGATCATCGCCTGGCGCTCCCGCTCGGCCTCCTCGACCGTACGGAGCTTCTTGATCTCCTCCTCCTGGGCGGCGACGGTCTTCTCGACGGCGATCCGCTCCCGTACGACGTCCGCGATCTCCCGCTTCTCGGCCTCGACCTCCTTGTCGGCGGCGATCCGGGTCAACTGGGTCTCCCGCTCGCGGGCGATGACCTCCAGGAGGCGGTCCTTCTCGATGCGCTCGTTCTCGATGGCGATGACGCGTTCGCGGTTCTTCTGGGCCACCGCGATCTCGCGTTCGCGGTTCTCGTTCTGGATGCCGAGCGCCTCCTCGGTCTTCAGGTGCGCGGAGTGCGAGCGCAGCCGCTCCTCGGCCTGGACGCGGGCCGTCTCGGCCTCTTCCTTGGCGCGTACGGTCGCGATCTCGCGCTGCTGGCGGATCTCCGCGTCGGCCTGCCGGCGCTCCAGCTCCAGGACGGCCTCCCGGGCGTCGACGTTCTGCCGGGTGATCTCCTTCTCCTCGTTGCGCCGGTACTCGTTGGTGCGGACGTGCTCGATCGCGGTCAGCTCGGTGATCTTGCGGATGCCCTGGGCGTCGAGGATGTTGGCGGAGTCGAGCTGCTCCAGCGGGGTCTGCTCCAGGTAGTCGATCGCCGCGTCCTCCAGGCTGTAGCCGTTGAGGTCGGTGCCGATGACGGCGATGATCCGGTCCCGGAACTCGTCCCGCTTGGTGTAGAGATCCTGGAAGTCGAGCTGCTTGCCGACCGTCTTGAGGGCCTCGGAGAACTTGGCGTTGAACAGTTCCTGGAGCGTGCCCACATCGCTGGCGCGCTCGGTGCCGATGGCCTGGGCGACCTTGACCACGTCCTCGCGGGTCTTGTTGACCCGGACGAAGAACGCGATGCGGATGTCGGCGCGGATGTTGTCCTTGCAGATCAGGCCCTCGTGGCCGGTGCGGCCGATCTCGATGGTCTTCACCGAGATGTCCATCGTCTCGGCCTTGTGCAGCACCGGCAGCACCACCGAGCCGGTGAAGGTCACATCGACCTTGCGGTACTTGGAGACGATCAGGGCCTGGCCCTGGTGGACCTTGCGGTAGAGGCGGGTGAGGGCGAGGACCGTGACGAGCACGATCAGTACGGCCACGGCGACGGTCACGCCGATTCCTACGGTGATGGCATCCATCGGTACATCAGTCCCTGCGAGGTGTCGGGCAGTCGACGGGCGCGGAGGGCGGCTTCGGGGCCGCGGTGCGCTCCGGTCGGTGGTCGGTCGGGCCGGTCGGTGGCCGGCCGGCGCTCAG
Organism: Streptomyces chrestomyceticus JCM 4735; assembly: GCF_003865135.1. Taxonomy (NCBI): domain Bacteria; kingdom Bacillati; phylum Actinomycetota; class Actinomycetes; order Kitasatosporales; family Streptomycetaceae; genus Streptomyces; species Streptomyces chrestomyceticus. The sequence continues at coordinate 2,456,113 of NZ_BHZC01000001.1, forward strand.
ACGGCCGGGCCGTACGGGTCCAGGGCGGCGTCGAAGGGCGCGACCCGGAAGAACTCGCCGTCGGCGTCGTAATCGAAGATCAGCGCGCTGCTGCCGGCGGTGAGGCCGGTCTCCTCCGTACGGACCTGGACGACGGCCGTCGAACCGTCGTCGGCGCGCACCTCGGCCTGGCCGAAGTCGGACGAGACCCGGCCGGTGCGGATGACGCACACCCGGCCGACGAAGTCGCCGCGCGAGGCGACCCGTTCAGGAGGCAGCAGGCGGCGGGCCAGACGCACCGCGACGCGGGTGCCGGCCCAGGCCGCGAACAGCGCGAGCGCCAGCGCGGCGGCGCGCAGCGGCAGGCTCTCGGTCAGCGCGGCACCGGCCAGGGACACGGCCCAGGCGATCAGCACGCCGAGCGAGAGGGTGACCGTCACGGGCAGTCCGGCGGTGCCGGCGGAGCCGTCGACACCCTCACCCCCGTCGAGGATGTCGACGCCTGCCCCGCCGAGCAGCACCAGCAGCCAGTACGCGGCCACCACCAGCAGCGCGAAGGTGAAGAACACGGCCGGGAAGGCGAGCGCGGCTCGTGTGAACGCTGCAAAGTCCCCCATGGGTGTCCGTCCCCCGTTCGCGTCTGTTCCTGCCGGTTACTGGATCGTGGCAGGCTGCCGGGGGTGCGCACATTGCCGGATCCCGGCAATCTTTATGTGTTCCTGATGACCTGTTAACGGGGCACGGTCTTGCCGTCGGGGGCGGCCGGGCGGTAGGGGTACCGGCCGGAATCCGCCCTCCGGACACCCGCGGAACGCCCCCCGAACGCCCTCTGACCGCCTTACAGCGGCTTGTCCGGCCAGCCCAGCAGCCGCGCGCCCATCGCCGCCGTCTCCAGCGTGAAGCGCTGGAGGCCGTCCGCCGGGTCGTAGCCGGTCAGGAACTTGATGCGCTCCAGGCGGTACGAGAGGGTACGGACGCTCACCTTCAGCCGGCGGGCGGCCTCGGCGTTGACGTACCCGGACGCCGCGAGCGCCCCGATCGTCTCCAGCAGGGGCCCGGCGCCGCCGCGCGACTGCGTCAGCGGCCCGAGGACCGTGTGGACGAGGTCGGCCATGGCGGCGCGGTCGCGCAGCAGGACGGGGAAGACCAGCAGGTCGGCGGCGCGTAGCACCGGTTCGTCCAGTTCGAGCTGCTCGGCCAGCTCCAGCGCGCCCAGCGCCTCCTCGTACGAGTGCACCACCCCGCCCGCGCCGGAGTGCACCCGGCCGATGGCGACCCGCCGCGCGCCGGGGCGCCCCACCTCGGGCCAGCGCGCGTACGTGGCGAAGGCGTCCAGCACCGTACGTTCGCGGCTCGCGCCGACGCAGACCAGCCGGCCTTCCTTGGTGGTGATCAGCACGTCCCGGTCACCGAACCGGCCGAGCAGTTCGCGTTCGACCCGGCGGGCGACCGGGTGGATGTCGTCGAAGGGCTCGTCGCCCTCGGCCACGGCGACGGCGTGCTCATGGGCGAGCCGCAGTCCGAACCGTTCGGCGCGCTCGGCCAGCCGTCCCAGGTCGCTGCGCCCGTACAGCAGGTCGTCGACGAACTCGCGCCGCGCGGCCTCCTCCTGGCGTACGGCGAGCCGCTGCGCGCGCTCGTGGCCTTCGCCGAACGCGGCGATGGCGGCGTCCACCGCGCCCAGCACGGCATCGCCGGTACGGGCCCGCTCCGCCGCGCCGGCCGCCCGCGCCACGCCGGGCAGCGTGCCCCAGACCCGCCGGGTCTCCCCCAGGAAGAGCCCGACCAGTTCGCGCAGCCCGTGGCCCGACTCGGCGGCCCGCTCGCCCAGCTCCCGCAGCGCGTCCAGCTCCGCGCGCCGGGGCAGCCGTCCGGTGTCGGACACCTCGGCGAGGAGAGTGGTGTAGCCCTCCAGGTACTCCGGGGACATCCCGCCGTCCTTCACCGTCCGCACTCCCTGCCGCCGCGCCGCGCACCGCCCCGTCCTTCGGAGCACCCTCCATCCTGCCGGACGGGGCGCGGGCGTCCGATCTGGTGGGCCCCAGGGGGCAGGCCCCTCACGCCTCCTGCCGTACCGCCCCCGCCGCGCGCGGACGCCGGGAGATCAGCTCGCCCAGCCCCTGGCGGGTGGCGACGAGCAGGACGCGGTCCTGCGGCCGCAGCGCGTAGCCGTCCCCCAGCTCCCGTACGAGCCGGGCCCGGCCGCGCTCCGACGGCTCCTGGGCGGCACCGGGCGCCGCGTCCGACGGGTCGTCCGGGGCGGAGGTGTCCACGGCCAGGACGCGCAGCAGGCCGGGCCGGAACACGTCGGCGATCGTACGGCCCTCCAAGGCGGCATGGCCGCGCACCTCGACCCTGGCGACGAGCAGCACCCGCCGCTCGACGGGAATGGCACCGATGATCTGGCGGCCCATCATGGCGCCGGCGAAGGCGGGCGCGGCCAGGAAGCTGACGCTGCGGCTGCGGGTGCGCGCGGGGGGATGGGCAGCGCGCAGCGTGCGGTAGACGGCGGTGGCAAAGCGGTCGTCGAACAGGCGCAGTGTCACGCGTAGCTGCGGCTTGACCGAGCGGGCGTAGAGGGCCGCCTCCAGATTGGTGGTGTCGTCGCTGGTCAGAGCGAGCAGGGCATGCGCGCGCTGGATCTTCGCTGCTTCTAGTACGCCTTCATGCGTCACGTCCCCCACCACGGTCGGCACCCGCAGCCGACGCGCCAGCGCGATGCCGCGCGCTTCGGGGTCGGCTTCCACACACACCACGGGGGTGCCCAGCTCATGCAACTGCGCCAGCACCCGCGTACCGACCTTTCCGAGACCCAGCAGCACCACGTGCCCGGACAGCCCGCGTGGCGGTCGGCGCAGCGCGGTGGCGTTGCGGAAGGTGCCGAGTCCTTCCAGCGCGGCGGCCACCAGGACGGGCAGCAGCAGCAAGCCGGTGAGCCCGGAGAGGAGTTGCAGCACCTTGCGGGAGACCGGCTCGCCGATGGCCGGTTCGTTGATGGCGAAGAGGTCGAGGAGCGAGAGGTAGGTGGCGTGCAGCGGGGAGTCGCCGGTGGTCAGGGAGGAGGCGACGGCCAGCGCGAGGACGGCGCCGACGACGCCGGCCAGCGACCAGCGCAGTCTGCGGGAGAAGAAGGAGCCCAGCGGTACACCCCGGCCGCGCAGGCTGCCTGGTCCCCACCGGACACCCGCGCCGTCACGCCGCCGCGTGAGTCCCCGGCCGTTCCGGCTGCCGGGGCGCGGCTGGCGGCCCTGGTAGGTGACGGTTTCCAGGACGACGGTGCCGCGCCCGGCGGCGGCCGCCGTGGTCACGTCGTCGGGCAGCAGCTCGGGGCCGTCGTCGGCGGACGGATCGTTCCCGCCCGACGCGCCCGGGGGGACCGAGGGATCCGACGGGTCGGCGGCCACGTCCGCCGTCGCCGTCAGGACCGCGAGCGGGCACAGCCCGGAGGCCGCGGGGCCCTGCCGGTTGCCGGGGCCGCGTTCCACGGCGCGCAGCAGCAGGCCGTCGGCCTCGATGACCTTGCTGGTGCCCGCGACGGCGGTGGCCGCCAGCGCGGGGGCCACGGTGTCGGCGTCGGACAGGACCGTGGTGGACGCGTCGGCTCCCTCGGCGTCCGGGGCGCCGACGGCCGCCGCCTGGTCCAGCAGTTGTTCCAGGTACTGGCCGAGTTTGCGGTTGTAGAGGCGGATCACCAGCCGCAGCCGGGGGTTGAGCCGCCGGGCCCGCAGCGCGGCGTGGATGTTGGTCTCGTCATCGTCGTACACCAGCGCGAGCGCTTCGGCCGCGCCGATGCCGGCCTCGGCCAGCGTGTCGTCGTCGGCCTCCGGCGCTTCCAGGACCCGTATGGGCTCGTCGGGCGGTTCCTCGGCGCCCCCGGCACCCCCGCTGCTCCCGGCCTCGCCGGGCGCGCCGGTCGGGGTCCGCACCATGGCGGCCGAGACCCGCCCCAGCAGGGCCTGGGCCCGCCCCAGGGCTCCGGCGGGCGGCGGAATGCGCGGCCGGTGCGGTTCTCTGGCGGAGGGGACGACAAGCGTCACCCGCTCCCGGTAGACGTCCTTGAGTTCGGCGGCGAGGCGGCGCGCGAGGGCGTCGTCGCCGCAGACGACCATATGCGGGGCGGGTGCGCCCTGTTGGGGCTGCTGAGGCACGGTGGACACGCCGCTCAGCGTGCCGCACGGAGCGGTCCCGGCGCACGTGATCACGGCCGGTCGCAGGCCCCGGACCGGGGCGAAGGGGGCCGGTCCCGGACAGGCCGGGCGGGCCCGGCACGAACGCGCCGCCCCTCGATCGAGGACCAGATTCCCGTCCGTACCGCAAGGAAACTTACCCTCCCCTTATGTTCTCTTGTCGCGTTCTTAACGCCCGGGAGGGCCGTGCGGGCGAACTGCGTGGATGCAGCGGCTCCCACGCCAGGTAGCGTGGTCGCCGAACACGCCAGGTCGAAGCAGCCGGCGTCACAGCACAGGGAAAGGTGCGAGGTAGGGGCCGATGCACATCGTCATCATGGGGTGCGGGCGGGTGGGTTCCGCGCTCGCACAGACCCTGGAGAGCCAGGGTCATACGATCGCGGTGGTCGACCAGGACCCGACCGCCTTCCGCCGTCTGGGCTCCGGCTTCGGCGGCCGCCGGGTCACCGGGGTCGGTTTCGACCAGGACACCCTGCGCGAGGCCGGGATCGAGGAGGCCGGCGCCTTCGCCGCCGTCAGCAGCGGCGACAACTCCAACATCATCGCGGCCCGGGTGGCCCGCGAGATGTTCGGCGTGGAGAACGTCGCGGCCCGGATCTACGACCCGCGCCGCGCCGAGGTCTACCAGCGGCTGGGCATCCCGACGGTCGCCACCGTGCGCTGGACCGCCGACCAGATGCTGCGCCGGCTGCTGCCCTCCGGGGCCGAGCCGCTGTGGCGCGACCCGAGCGGCGGTGTCCAGCTCGCCGAGGTGCACACCTCGCCGGCCTGGGTGGGCCGCAAGATCAGTCAGTTGCAGGAGGAGACCGGTGTCCGGGTCGCCTTCCTCACCCGGCTGGGTGAGGCCATGCTGCCGACGTCGCAGACCGTGCTGCAGGAAGGCGACCTGGTGCACGTGATGATGCGCACCGACGAGGTCGAGAAGGTGGAAGCGGTGTTCGCCGAAGGGCCCGAGGAGGCGCACGCATGAGGGTCGCTATCGCGGGCGCGGGCGCGGTGGGCCGTTCCATCGCGGGCGAGCTGCTGGAGAACGGGCACGAGATCCTGCTCATCGACAAGGCGCCGACGGCGATCTCGGTCGAGCGGGTGCCGCTGGCGGAGTGGCTGCTGGCCGACGCCTGCGAGATCACCTCGCTGGACGAGGCCGCGCTGCAGCGCTGCAACGTCGTCATCGCGGCGACCGGCGACGACAAGGTCAACCTCGTCGTCTCGCTGCTCGCCAAGACCGAGTACGGCGTGCCGCGGGTGGTGGCCCGCGTCAACAACCCCAAGAACGAGTGGCTGTTCAACGAGGCATGGGGCGTGGACGTCGCCGTCTCCACCCCGCGTCTGATGTCGGCGCTGGTCGAGGAGGCGGTGAGCGTCGGCGATCTCGTACGGCTGCTGCGCTTCAGCCACGGCGACGCCAACCTCGTCGAGCTGACGCTGCCCCCGGAGGCGGCGCTGGCGGGCACCCGCGTCGGGGACGTCGACTGGCCGGAGGACACCTCCCTGGTCACGATCATCCGCGGCACCCGGGTGCTCACTCCGAACAAGGAGGACGCGCTGGAGGCCGGGGACGAGCTGCTGTTCGTCGCGGCCCAGTCGCGCGAGGAGCAGTTGGAGGACCTGCTGTCGGTACGCCGGGAGGCGTGACGGCGGGCGGTCCGTAGGACGACACGGCGAAGGGCCGGGAACCCCGTAGGTTCCCGGCCCTTCGCCGTCGTACGGCCCGGTGCCTTCGTACGTACGGCCCGGTGTCAGCCGCGGTGCTGCGGCGCCCGGCCCTGCTGCTCGGCGGCCAGCGCCTGCGGTGTGACGTCCGCGGCGAGATCCGCGGCCACCCCGTCCAGGACGCCGTTCTCCCGCGCCTCGCGCTCGCGCCGCGCCTTCGTCTCCTCCTCGGCCTTCTCCTTGGCCTCCATCTCCGCGAAGACGTCGATGGGCGCCGGCGCCTTGGCCAGGAACAGCCAGGTCAGCCAGACCGCCAGCAGGAACGGCGGGATCTTCAGCGCGATCAGCACCCAGCCCAGGTGCGTGGTGTCCGCCCACCAGTACAGCGGGAAGAGGATCGCGCACTTGGCCAGCAGGATCGCGCCCCAGGCGTAGCTGGCCTTGGCGTACGCCTTCTTGCGGCCCGGGTTGCGGGTGCGCCAGGAGAGGTTCTCCTTGAACACCGGCCCCAGGATCAGGCCGATCAGCGGCGCGCCGGCCAGCGTGGTGACGATGTAGGCGACGCCCAGGCCCAGCGTGTAGAGCATGCCGGGCAGGTAGAAGTCCTTGGCGTTGCCGGTCATCATCGCGAAGACCACGCCGAAGGCCACCCCGAAGACGCCGCCGAAGGCGTGCTTGACGGTGTCCTTGCGGACCAGGCGGGCGGCGGCCAGCACCAGCGAGACCGCCAGCGCGGCGATCGCCGAGACGTGCAGGTCCTTGTTGACCGTGTAGATCGTGACGAACAGCAGGCCGGGCAGCACGGTCTCGACCATGCCGCGCACGCCGCCGAAAGCCTCGAACAGGGCGGCCTCGGTGACGGCTCTCCCGTCCGCGGCGGCGTCCTGCTCCTGGGCCGGCCCGCCGGCCGGTCCGGTGGTTCGGTTCGGTCGGTCGTCAGACGTCACCGGCTACTCCTGTCCGAGTGGTCGGAGTTCGTATTTCGGATTGAACAGCACCCGGCGGCCGTGGCTCATGGAGATCCGGCCGGAGGCGATGAGCTTGCGGCCCGGCTCTATGCCGGTGATGGCACGCCGGCCGAGCCACACCACGTCCAGTGCGGCGGAGCCGTCGAACAGCTCCGCCTCCAGGGCGGGCACACCGGCGCGCGGCCGCAGCGTCACATGCCGCAGGGTGCCGGTGACCTTGACGATCTGCCGGTCGTCGCAGTCGCAGATACGGGTACAGCCGGTGTTCTGCGCGTCCTGCTGCAGCTCGGCGGACTCCAGCTCCTCCTCGGAGGAGGACAGCCTGTCGAGCATCCGGCGGAAACGGCCTGCCGGCTTCTCGGATCGGGTCCCAGCGCTCATGAGGCCAGCGTACCGGTGCGCGGGGCCCTGGATCACGGCCGCGGACGACGCCGCACCGGCCGGTCTCCGGGGGCCGGGGTCACTGCTCGAAGCGGTAGCCCATGCCGGGCTCGGTGACGAAGTGCCGGGGGTGCGAGGGATCGCTCTCCAGTTTCCGGCGCAGTTGTGCCATGTAGACCCGCAGGTAGTTGGTCTCGGTGCCGTACGAGGGCCCCCAGACCTCCTGGAGGAGCTGCTTCTGGCTGACGAGACGGCCCGTATTGCGGACCAGGACTTCCAGCAGATGCCACTCGGTCGGCGTAAGGCGCACGTCCCGGCCGTCCCGGTTGACCTTCTTCGCGGCCAGGTCGACGGTGAAGCCCTCGGTCTCCACGACCACCTCGTCCTCGGCGGGCCCGGTCGGCTCGGCCCGGCGCACCGCGGCCCGCAGTCTGGCCAGCAGCTCGTCCATCCCGAACGGCTTGGTGACGTAGTCGTCCGCCCCGGCGTCCAGCGCCTCGACCTTCTCGTCGGAGGTCTGCCGGGCGGAGAGCACCAGGATCGGCACCCGGGTCCAGCCGCGCAGCCCCTTGATCACCTCCACGCCGTCCATATCGGGCAGCCCGAGGTCCAGGACGATCACGTCGGGGTGGCGGGCGGCGGCCAGCTTGAGGGCGGTGGCCCCGTCGGGGGCGGCGTCGACCTCGTACTTGCGCGCCTTCAGGTTGATCACGAGGGCCCGTACGATCTGCGGCTCGTCATCGACCACAAGCACCCGGTTCACTGTCGTTCTCCTCGTGGTGGGGAAACCCGCCGGGCCACGCCCGCGGGGTGTCGGCTGGATGGCGGCTCCAGTGGGCCGGGGGGCGGCACGCGCGGTGCCGCCCCGGTGGCGGCGGGACGCCCGTTCACGTCGTCGCCTGAGCCGGGAGGTCGGGCTGCACCGGCGGTCCGCCGGGGGCGGCCCGCAGGGTGAGGACCATGGTCATGCCGCCGCCGGGGGTGTCCTCGGCGGCGAGGGTGCCGCCCATCGCCTCGGCGAAGCCGCGGGCGACGGCGAGGCCCAGGCCCACGCCCGCGCCGCGCGGGGCGTCACCGTACCGCTGGAAGGGCTCGAAGATACGGTTCTTGGCGCTGTCCGGCACGCCCGGCCCGCGGTCGGCGATGCGCAGCTCGACGCGGTCGCCGAGGGCGCTCGCGGAGACCAGCACCCGTTCGCCCTCCGGGCTGTACTTGACGCCGTTCTCGACCAGGTTGGCGACGGAGCGCTCCAGCAACCCCGGGTCGACGGCGACGATCGGCAGTTCCTCGGGAATGTCCAGGGTGACGCTGCCCTCGGGGACGCCGCCCAGCGCCATCGGCACCACCTCGTCCAGATCGATCTCGCGGATCAGCGGGGTGACCGTGCCGGTCTGCAGGCGGGACATGTCCAGCAGGTTGCCGACCAGGTGGTCCAGCCGGTCGGCGCCCGCCTCGATGCCCTCCAGCAGCTCCGCCTCGTCCTCCTCGGACCAGGCGACGTCGTCGGAGCGCAGCGAGGTCACCGACGCCTTGATGCTCGCCAGCGGCGTCCGCAGGTCGTGGCTGACGGCGGCCAGCAGCGCCGTACGGATGCGGTTGCCCTCGGCCAGCTCGCGGGCCCGCTCCGCCTCGCCGACCAGCCGCTGGCGGTCCAGTACGACGGCGGCCTGCGCGGCGAAGGCGGCGAGCACCCGGCGGTCCTCGGCGGGCAGCACCCGGCCGGTCAGGGCCAGCGCCATGTGGTCGCCGACCGGCATGTCCACGTCCGCGTCCTCGGGCCGCATCAGCGGCCTGGTCTGCGGGTCGCCCTCCGCGGCGCCGCCGACGCGGCCCGCGCAGGTCCACGGCTCGACGTCGCCGGCCCGCTCCAGCAGCGCGACCGACTCCATGCCGAAGGTCTCCCGTACCCGCTCCAGCAGCGCGTCCAGCGTGGTCTCGCCGCGCAGCACGCTGCCCGCCAGGAAGGAGAGGATCTCCGACTCGGCGCGCAGCCGCGCCGCCTGGTGGGTGCGGCGGGCGGCCAGGTCGACGACGGAGGCCACCGAGACGCCGACCGCGAAGAAGATCAGGATGGCGACGATGTTCTTGGGGTCGGCGATGGTGATCGAGTGGGTGGGCGGGGTGAAGTAGAAGTTCAGCAGTACGGACCCGACGGCGGCCGCGGCGAGTGCCGGCATCAGCCCGCCGAGCAGCGCGGCGGCGACGGTCAGGAAGAGGAACAGCAGGACGTCGTTGGCCAGGCCCGGGCCGTTGTCGATGGCGGTGAGCAGCAGCGACAGCAGGACGGGGGCGACGACGCCGACCAGCCAGCCGGCGATGATCCGGGTGCGCCCGAGCCGGGCGCCGCGCGCCACCGGCAGGCCGCGCCCCTTGGCGACCTCGTCGTGCGTGACGATGTGGACGTCGAGGTCGGGCCCCGAGTCCCGGGCGACGGTGACGCCGACGCCGGGCCCGAAGACGTACTGCCAGGTCTTGCGGCGGCTGGAGCCCAGCACGATCTGGGTGGCGTTGACGCCGCGCGCGAACTCCAGCAGCGCGTTCGGTATGTCGTCGCCGATGACGTGGTGGAACGTGCCGCCGAGATCCTCGACGAGGGTCCGCTGCACGGCGAGTTCCTTGGGCGAGGCCGAGGTCAGCCCGTCGCTGCGCGCGATGTAGACAGCGAGCACCTCGCTGCCCGAACCCTTGGCCGCCATCCGGGAGGCGCGGCGGATGAGCGTACGCCCCTCGGGGCCGCCGGTGAGGCCGACGACGATGCGTTCGCGGCCCGCCCAGATCTTGGAGACACTGTGCTCGGAACGGTACTGCTGGAGGTATTCGTCCACCCGGTCGGCGACCCACAACAACGCGAGCTCCCGGAGAGCGGTCAGATTGCCCGGCCGGAAGTAGTTCGAGAGGGCGGCGTCCACCTTGTCCGGCTTGTAGATGTTGCCGTGCGCCATCCGGCGCCGGATCGCCTCGGGCGACATGTCGACCAGCTCGATCTGGTCGGCCCGGCGGACGATCTCGTCCGGCACGGTCTCGCGCTGCCGTACCCCCGTTATCGACTCGACGACGTCGCCGAGCGATTCGAGGTGCTGGATGTTGACGGTCGAGATCACATCGATCCCGGCCTCCAGCAGCTCCTCGACGTCCTGCCAGCGCTTGGTGTTGCGGGAGCCCGGCACGTTGGTGTGCGCCAGCTCGTCGACGAGGGCCACCGCCGGTGCGCGGCGCAGCACCGCGTCCACGTCCATCTCGGTGAAGACCGAGCCCCGGTACTCCAGCTCCACGCGCCGGGTCTGCTCCAGCCCGTGCAGCATGACCTCCGTGCGGGGCCGGTCGTGGTGCTCGACGAACGCCACCACGACGTCCGTACCGCGCTCCACCCGCCGGTGCGCCTCGGACAGCATCGAGTACGTCTTGCCGACGCCCGGTGCAGCGCCGAGATAGATCCGTAGCTTGCCGCGTGCCATGGCCCCATTGTCTTACGTGAAGGCCGCCCCCACCGGGCTGAACCTGAGGCGACCCTACCGACCCCACACCCGCACAAAAGCCGCAGGTGACGGGTGCGGGCCAGGTCTTGACGCGACTCTGATACGGGGGCGGGGGCCGCCCGGGCGGGCAGGCGGCGGCCGTCCGGGCCGGGCCGTACCGCCACCCGGCCCGGACCCGTGCCGCCGCCTACCCGGCTCCCCGCAGGGCCGCCGTCGGGGACTGCCGCAGGGCGATGCGCGTGGTCACGATCCCTGTCCCCAGGGCCAGGAGACCCGCACCGCCCAGGACGAGGGCGACGGTGCCGGCCGGCAGGTGCGGGACCGCCGAGCCGGTCAGAGCCCGGCTGAACACCGCGAGCACCGCTCCCGCCACCGCCGCTCCGACCAGCAGCGCGGTGATGACGACCACCGCGTTCTCCAGGCGCATCATGCGGGCGACCTGTCCGGGGGTGGCGCCCACCAGGCGCAGCAGCGCGAATTCGCCGGAACGTTCCATCGTCGTCATCACCAGGGTGTTCACGACCGAGATCGACGTGAAGGCCGTCACCACCAGCAGGAGCAGGTACGTGGCGGTCATGGAGGCGTCCCTGGCGCGCAGTGCCTCGGCACGGTAGGCGGCGTGGTCGAGCAGCCGCCAGGACGGCTCGGCCCGGTGCAGGGCCCGCAGGCCGTCGGCCAGTTGCCGCTGGGCGCCGGGGGCGGCCCGTATGTACACCTCGTCCAGGAGCGGCTGCTCGCCGTCCAGGTGGCGGGCGGCCAGCCGTAGCGGAAGGACGGCTTCACCGAAGCCCCGGGAGCGGGTGTAGACGGCCGCGACGCGCGCCTTCTCCGTCCGGTCGTCCTCCATGGACAGCGTCACCGTGTCACCGACGCCGACGTGCGCACGCTGCGCGAGGTCCGCACTCAGGGCGATGTCCCGCGGGCCCGGATGCCGCATGCTTCCGTGCGTGATCCCGAGGTCGAGGACCGCGTCGAGCGGCCCGTCCGTGACGGCCTGCGCCATACCGCCGGGGCCCAGGGCGGCGTCGTCGCCCTGACCGTCACCGTCGCCGCCGCCGTCACCGTCGCCACCGCCGTCGCCGAGCACGTTGACGAACGTCCCCGTGGCACCCACAGCCGCTCCCGCTCCGGGCACCGCCGCGGCCGTACGCGCGGCAGCGACCGGCAGGCCCGCCCCGTCTCCGCGTACCACCTCGTCGGCGACCAGCCGCTGCCGCTCCTGGTGCCACTGCTCGTCCCACTTCAGCTGCGGGACGAGCAGGGCGACGGCCGCGAAGGCCACGGTGAGGGACAGCGGCCCGGCGGCGGCGCCCAACCTCCGGTAACCCGCGCCGAGGTTGGCCTTCACCAGCAGCCCGACGGCGGGGAACAGCGCCCGGCACAGCGCCCCGAAGACGCTTCCCGCCAGCTTGCCCACCCACGGGCTGAGCAGCCCGACGGCGGCCATCAGCACCATGACCATGCTCACGGCCGTGTTCGCGGCGCCCGGACCGTCCGAGCTCCCGATCGCCACCAGCCCCCAGACCCCCGAGGCCAGGATCACGAGACCGAGACAGGTACGGGCCGCGCCCACCCGCCGACGGGGCACCGCCGCCTCGCCGAGCGCCTGCACCGCGCGCACCCGGGACGCGCGTCGGCCACTGCTCCACACGGCCGCTTCGGCGGTCACCCAGCAGATCAGCACGGCGGCCACCACGCTGACCGGCCCGAAGGCGAAGGGGAAGGATGCCGGGATCATGTCCCGGGCGGCCAGCCAGGCCCTCAGTCCGTCGGCCAGCAGCACGCCGAGGGCGCAGCCCGGGACGGCGGCGACCGCGGTGAGGACGAGCACTTCGTGAGCGATCAGCCGGCGGACCTGCCCTGGGGTCGCGGCGACGGCGCGGAGCAGGGCGATCTCCCGCGTCCGCTGCTGGACCGACAGGGAGAAGGTGCCCGCCACCGCGAACGCCATGACGCACAGGCAGACGAACCCGAAAGGTACGGCGAAGGACACCACCTCCGCGCCGCCCTGCGCCGGGGACGCCCCGGCACCGGCGTCCAGCAGCACCGCGCAGCAGGTGGTCAGGGCCAGCGCGCAGAGCATGGTGACGAACGAACCGGCGAAGGACGCCTTACGGGACCGGATGGTCCACCACGCCAGTGGGAGAAGCACGGCCTCACGCTCCCAGGCGGGTCATGCGCTCGGCGATGGCCTCCGCCGGAGCCCGGTGCAGGACGTCGGTGACGCGTCCGTCCGCCAGCAGCAGCACGGCGTCCGCGTACGAGGCGGCCACCGGGTCGTGGGTCACCATCAGGACCGTCTGCCCGACGTCGTCCACGAGTTGACGCAGAAGTTCCAGCACGTCGCGGGCCGACGCCGTGTCCAGGGCTCCGGTGGGTTCGTCCGCGAAGACCACCTCGGGGCGGGCGATCAGGGCGCGGGCGATCGCCACGCGCTGCTGCTGTCCGCCGGACAGCTCCCCCGGCCGGTGCTTACGGCGGTCGGCGAGGCCGGTGCGGGTGAGCAACTCCTCCAGCCGGCCGGAATCCAGGCGCAGGCGGCGGCCGGCCAGCCGCACCGGCAGGGTGATGTTCTGCTCCGCCGTCAGCGCCGGGAGGAGGTGGAAGCCCTGGAAGACGAAACCGACGCGTTCGCGACGCAGTTCGGTCCGCTGTCGTTCGTTCAGCGGGCCCAGGTCGTGGCCCGCGATCTCCACCGTGCCCCGGTCCGGGCGCTCCAGCCCGGAGGCGCAGTGCAGGAACGTGCTCTTGCCCGATCCGGAAGGGCCCATGACGGCGGTGAACGTTCCGTAGGGTAACTCCGCCGTGACCTCGTCGAGCGCCGTGACAGCCGCCCTCCCACTGCCGTGCGACTTGGTGACCCCGCCGAGGCGCACCGCCCAGGGCGAACGCCGCGCCTGCCCTGCCCCGGCACGCCCCCGTGCCCGGCTGCGGGCCGCTCCGTCCTCTTCGTAACGGCGGGTCCCCACGCCTGCGTGCTTGTCCACGTGCCTTCTCTCCGTCCGGTGCACCACCCGGGGCGGCCGACGTCCACCCCGTGCAAACCCGGTCGTCATAACACGGCGGTTCACACCGGGTCATACCGAGCGGGCCCGGCACGCGGCCGACCCACGCATTCACGCCACCTCTCACTGCCGCGACCGGGCTGGCACCCCGGCGTGCCGTACCGGCGAGTCAGCAACCCGGAAATGGCAGTGCCTAGCCCTCTGGATAAAAGAGGAACAGCGTGCATCCGGTGGCGGTCGAAGGCACGTGCCACGACCCGGCCGGGGCGTGCAGGAACGTGCCGGCAGGGTAGTCGCGGGCTCCGTCGTTGAAGGTTCCGGCAACGACATAGACCTCCTCAGGGCCCGGCTCGTGGACATCGCGGTGCGGCCAGGAGGCACCCGCCTCCATCTCCAGCACGTTGGCGTGCGCGCCGTCCGGCCCCCGCCACAAGGGGCGCAGCCGGATACCGGGGAACAGCTCACGGACCGGGGATTCGCCGACGGAGACGGAGGCGTAACCCTCCTGCGCAAGGATCTCGGGGTGCATGCCTGCAACAGTGCCGCGCGCGGGCCACGGCGGGCAGAGACGACCATGACGTCATGGGGTACTTTCCTGCCATGCATCGCGTGGTGGCTCTGGTACGGCCGGTGCAGTCGGTCTTCGAACTCGGCTGCGCCGTCGAGGTCTTCGGCACGGAGCGCCCCGGGATGCCGCAGCACTACGCGTTCGAAACGTGCACGGAGACGCCCGGCCCCGTACCGACCACCGGCGGGTACGCGATGACCGTGCCGCAGGGCCTCTCGGCGCTCACGACCGCGGACACCGTGATCATCCCGGGCTGGCTCCCGGTGGAGGAGCCGCCCTCCGACCCCGTACGCCGGGCCCTGCTGCGGGCGCACGCGCGCGGGGCCCGGCTGGTCACGATCTGCTCCGGGGTTTTCGCCCTGGCCCGCACCGGACTGCTGGACGGCCGCTCGGCCACCACCCACTGGGCGCGCGCCGAGCAACTGCGGCGTGCGTTCCCGCGCGTGCGCGTGGAACCGGACAGGCTTTACGTGGATCACGGCGATGTCGCCACCAGCGCCGGCGCGGGCGCCGGGTTCGACCTGTGCCTGCATCTCGTCCGGAAGGACCATGGGGCCGCGTACGCCGCCGCGCTCAGGCGGCACATGGTGCTGCCGCCGCACCGCGAGGCCGGCCACGTACCGTACACGCCGCCCCCGCCGCCCGGGCACGCGCTCGACGGCCTGCTCGAATGGGCCGACGAGCGCCTCGGCACGCCACTGTCGGTGGCCGACCTGGCCGCGTACCTCGGCGTCTCGCCCCGCACCCTGGCCCGGCGCTTCGCCGACCAGCTCGGCACGAGCCCGGGCGCGTGGTTGCTCTCCCGTCGCGTGGCCGCGGCACGCACCCTGCTGGAGGAGACGGAATTGCCGGTCGAGGCGATCGCGGCCCGCGTCGGCCTCTCCTCCCCGGTCAACCTGCGCCGCCGCTTCCGTTCGGCGACGGGCACGACTCCGGGCGCCTACCGGCGGGCGTTCCGGGTTCCGTGATCCGCCGGACGGGCCCCAGGTGCTCGGACCGCCCCGGACCACCCCGGACTGCCTCGGACCGCGAGGCGACCGACCCGATCACCTCAGCCGACGGGCCCAGTCTTTGTCAGATCGGCGGGCCCCGGTGCGCGGCGCAGAACCAGTTCGACCTTCGGACGGACCGGAACCTTGTCGCTCAACTGCCAGCCGTACGACGCAGCGAGCTCCAGTGCGGCACGCGGCCCGATGCCTCGGTAGAGGTGGGCCCGGAGCATGGCGTCAGTGGCCTTGGGCTTCTGCCTGCTCAGCACTGCCTCGATACGGTCCCGGGGGAATCCGGGCTCGCCCTCGTGACGCAGTTCCCGCCACGTCGCCCACCACTTGGGCCGGAGGGTAAGGAGACCCAAGCCGCGGTCCAGCAGCCGGAACGCCGGCTTCTCCAGGAAGAAGAACACCACGAAGACGAACTCGCCCACGAGCGAGAACGCGAGGATGAAGGCGAACACGGCGAGGAACATCGCCACATGGACCGGAAAGTGAATCAGCATCCCGACGTGGCACAGGATCAGTACCCGCCGCGAGCGGTTCGGCTGCGCCTCCCACTCCTCGCCCAAGTACGGTGGCGGGCCGCCGAGCTGGACGTACGGCTGACCGGGCGGGCGCGGCGGGGCTGCGGGCATACTCACGGAGCCATCCCACCACGATGGCGCAGTACATGACAACGCACCCCAACGCGCGCCCCGGCCCGCCCCCTCCGCCCCAACTGGCCCTCCCCCACCCACTCCACGATCATGGCAACCATGACCGACGCACACACCCACCTCGCCCACACCGCGGAACTCGACGCCCGTACCCGCGCCGCGGCCAAGGCACTCCTCCACGACGTCTTCGAGGGCGACCTGACCGAGGAGGACTGGGACCACGCACTGGGCGGCGTACACGCCCTGGTGTGGGAGGGCGACGAACTGATCGGCCACGCCTCCGTCGTACAGCGCCAGATGCTGCACGTCGGCCGCCCTCTGCGCTGCGGCTACGTGGAGGGCGTCGGCGTCCGCGCGGACCGGCGCGGCCGTGGCCACGGAGCCGCCATGATGACGGCCCTGGAACGGATCGTCCGCACCGCCTACGACCTGGGCGCCCTCAGCGCCTCCGAGGACGCCGCCGCCTTCTACGCGGCCCGCGGCTGGCACCTCTGGCAGGGCCCGTCCGCCGTCCTCTCCCCCACCGGCCTGCAACTCACCAAGGAGGAGGACGGCGCTATCTACGTCCTGCAGGCCGGCGCCCCGCTGGATCTCACGGGGCAACTGGCCTGCGACTGGCGGAGCGGGGATGTCTGGTAGCCGGATCTCGGGAGCGGGGGACGCCTGATGACGGTTCCGGGCCGGTGATGCGGTCCGTGCGCCGATGCGGTCCCTGCCGACGGGCGGCCGGAGACCCGCTCGTCAGGTCCGAGCCAGGTTCCTGGTGATTCCCGCGATCACCGTCGTGGCCAGAACCCACCCTGCCAGCACGGCTGCCCAGGCCACCCACTGCCCCGCCCCCTGAGGGACGAACGCACGTTGCTGCCCCAGGTCGAGCACCGGTAGGAACACATCCGCCGCGTAGGCCACCGCCGAAAAGTGCGGAGTACCCTCTCCGGTGGCACGCTTCGGCGGATGGAGCGCGAAGAAGACGGCCGTTGCCGCGATTCCGCTCCCTAGCCACCCGAGAGCACGCAGCGGGCGGTATCCGTAACCGACAGTGGCGTCCTGCAGTCGTCCCCACAGTTTCGCCGGCAGACGCAGCGTGTCCCGCCGGTGCCGCTGTTTCGCCAGCAGTACGGTGCGGGCGTCCTCGTCGTGTCCGATACGCCGGTAGTAGGCCGCCAGCTGTTCGTAACACCATGGCTGGTAACAGGTTCGGCCGTGCCGGATCCACGCGATGCGGTCGCGGGCAGGCCGGTAGGGGGCGAGCACGACGTACCGGGCCCGGTCCAGGTCGAGGCTCTCCGGCCGGAAGCCGGCATCGTCGTGGATCGTCTCGACCGTGGCTCCCGCCAGGGAGACAACACCCGGTGCGGACCGGAGCCGGTCGAGGAAGAACTCGCGCACCTCAGCATTCGTGCAGGTGAGCACCATGGGCTCGCCGCCGCCCAGGTCGGCTCCCCGGAAGGAGAGGCGACCCGCGACGCGACAGCCCGACAGCTCGACACCACCGACCGCGCTGAATCCGTCGCCGCACGTGAGATCTCCCGCCACCGTCATGTGCGGCGCCCTGAGCGCGGCACCTCGACGGTTGACGAGCTTCCCGCCTTCCAGCTCGACGCCCGCTCCGATCGTCGCGCCGTACAGGTTCACCCCGCCTTCGGCCACCATGCCGCCACGGCTGTAAAGCCCGCCTCCGACCTTCGCGTTGGGAGCATTGAGCGCCCACCCGTCGGTGTTCGTCAGCCGGGTCGCGTTCAGCCAGAACTGTCCGCCGATTTCCGCCCCGAATACGTTGACGCCACCCGCGAACACCGCGTTGCGGCATGTCAGGTCCGATGCGACGACCAGGTTGGGGGCTCGGAGTGCGAAGCCGCGTGAGTTGACGAGCCTGGCACCGTCCAGTTCAAAACCCGCTCCTACTGACGCGCCGTACAGGTTCACACCGCCGTGCGCGGTGAATCCGCCGCCGCAGTACAGTCCCCCCGAGACCACCATGTCCGGCGCGTCGAGGGCGTACCCGTCAGCGCAGGTGAGCCGGGCGCCGACCAACCACAGTCGTCCCTCCACACGTGCCCCGAAGAGCTCGATTCTGTCCGCGGTGACGTGGCTGAGCATCAGGTCGCCTCTGGCGATCACACCGTAAGCGTCCACTCCGGGGATCCGCGAACCTCGGAACGACAGGGAGAGCACCTCGGCGTGGGCCATGTCCACGGGCTCGTCGAAGTAGCAGTTCTCAAGGAGCAACGAGCATTCGGCTCTGAGATGCCGTAAGCCGAGTGCTCCCGTGATCCTTGCCCCGTTCAGGTGCAAGGCGGTTGTTCCTCCGGACGCCTCGCGCACCCCGTGAAGCAGGGCGGTGAGTGCCGCTGCCCGGATCCGGCGCTCAGGCCCCCACTCGGTCGCCCGCCGGACGTCGGTGCGTGCATCGCGGCCTTCTGCCAGGTCGAGTTGGCCACCCTCGGTGAAGGCTGTCCACAGTCGACGCTCGGAGGGGTTCAGATCTTCCGGTACGCGCATCCAGGCTCCCTCACCACACGTTCCCGAACCCGTACAGCTGTACAGGAAGAAATCGGAAACCGGCCCCTGAATGCGGGATTCAGGGGCCGGTCGAGCAGATCGGGCAAGCGGCGAGGTCAGGACTTGCCGAGCAGATCCCTCACCCCCATGTTCAACCTCAGCACATTCACCCGAGGCTCCCCCATGAGCCCCAGCACCCGCCCCTCCACGCTGTCCTGCACCAGGCGTTCGACCTTGGCGCGGTCCAGGTGGTTCTCCTTTGCCACCCGGGTGACCTGGAGTTCGGCGTAGGCCGGGGAGATGTCCGGGTCGAGGCCGGAGCCGGAGGAGGTGACGGCGTCGGCGGGGACCCGGGACTCGGGGACGCCGTAGGTTTCGGCGACCCACTTCTTGCGTTCCTGGACGGCGGCGATCAGGTCGGTGTTGGTGGCGCCCTGGTTGGTGGCGCCGGAGACCTGGAGGTCGTACTGGGGGTTGACGCCGTTGGTCTTGTTGCTGCCCAGGCCCGCGGACGGGCGGGGCTGGAAGTAGCGGAGGTCGGGGATCGGGTTGCCCTTGGCGTCGGTGCCCTTGTCGTAGCGCTGGCCGAGGAGTTCGGAGCCGACGGCCTTGCCGTTCTGGCGTACCTCGGAGCCGTTGGCCTTGTCGTGGAAGGCGGCCTGGGCGACGCCGGTGACCACCAGGGGGTAGAGCACGCCGCAGACCACGGTCAGGACGAGCAGGGCGCGCAGGCCGGCGCCGAGGAGGCGGGCGGTGTTGCGTACCGAGTTGTTCATGAGGAAGTCACCCGATCCCGGGGATCGCAGAGATGAGCAGGTCGATGAGTTTGATGCCGATGAAGGGGGCGATCAGGCCGCCGAGTCCGTAGATGCCGAGGTTGCGGCGGAGCATCCGGTCGGCGCTCACCGGGCGGTAGCGCACGCCCTTGAGGGCCAGCGGTACGAGCGCGACGATGATCAGCGCGTTGAAGATGATCGCGGACAGGATCGCGGTCTGCGAGCTGTGCAGCCGCATGATGTTGAGGGTGTCCAGGCCCGGGTAGGCCACCGCGAACATCGCCGGGATGATCGCGAAGTACTTCGCGACGTCGTTGGCGATCGAGAAGGTGGTCAGCGCGCCCCGGGTGATCAGCAACTGCTTGCCGATCTCGACGATCTCGATGAGCTTGGTCGGGTTGGAGTCCAGGTCGACCATGTTCCCGGCCTCCTTGGCGGCGGAGGTGCCGGTGTTCATGGCGACGCCGACGTCCGCCTGGGCCAGGGCCGGGGCGTCGTTGGTGCCGTCGCCGGTCATGGCGACCAGCTTGCCGCCCGCCTGCTCGCGCTTGATCAGCGCCATCTTGTCCTCGGGGGTGGCTTCCGCGAGGAAGTCGTCCACGCCCGCCTCGTCGGCGATGGCCTTGGCCGTCAGCGGGTTGTCGCCCGTGATCATGACGGTCTTGATGCCCATCTTGCGCAGTTCGACGAAGCGTTCGCGCATGCCGTCCTTGACGACGTCCTTGAGGTGGATGACGCCGAGCGCGCGGGCGCCCCGCTCGTCCTCCAGGGCGACCAGCAGCGGCGTGCCGCCGGCCTCGGAGATGCCGTTGGCCAGCCGGTCGGCGTCGTCGGGGACGGTGCCGCCCTGCTCCCGCACCCAGGCGATGACCGAACCGGTCGCGCCCTTGCGGACCTTGCGTACGGTGCCGTGCTCGGTGACGTCCACGCCCGACATGCGGGTCTGGGCGGTGAAGGGCACCCACTCGGCCTCGGCCAGTTCGCCCTGGTGGCGTTCGCGCAGGCCGTACTTCTCCTTGGCCAGCACGACGATGGAGCGGCCTTCGGGGGTCTCGTCGGCGAGCGAGGAAAGCTGGGCGGCGTCCGCCACCTCGGCCTCGGTCACGCCCTTGACGGGGACGAACTCGGCGGCCTGGCGGTTGCCGAGGGTGATGGTGCCGGTCTTGTCGAGCAGCAGCGTGGAGACGTCGCCGGCGGCCTCGACGGCGCGCCCGGACATCGCCAGCACGTTGCGCTGGACCAGGCGGTCCATGCCCGCGATGCCGATGGCCGACAGCAGCGCGCCGATCGTCGTCGGGATCAGGCAGACCAGCAGCGCCAGCAGTACGATCATGGGCTGCTCGGCGCCCGCGTAGATCGCGAACGGCTGGAGGGTGACCACGGCCAGCAGGAAGACGATGGTCAGCGAGGCGAGCAGGATGTTCAGCGCGATCTCGTTCGGCGTCTTCTGCCGGGCGGCGCCCTCGACCAGGTTGATCATCCGGTCGATGAAGGTCTCGCCGGGCTTCGTCGTGATCTTGATGACGATGCGGTCGGAGAGCACCTTCGTACCGCCGGTCACCGCGGACCGGTCGCCGCCGGACTCGCGGATCACCGGGGCCGACTCGCCCGTGATGGCGGACTCGTCGACCGAGGCGACGCCTTCGACGACGTCGCCGTCGCCCGGGATGATGTCGCCGGCCTCGCAGACGACGAGGTCGCCGATGCGCAGCTCCGTGCCGGGCACCCGCTCCTCCGCCGTGCCGTTCAGCCGCCGGGCCACGGTGTCCGTCTTGGCCTTGCGCAGCGTGTCCGCCTGGGCCTTGCCGCGGCCCTCGGCGACCGCCTCCGCCAGGTTGGCGAAGATCACGGTGAGCCAGAGCCAGACGGCGATGGCCCAGCCGAACCAGTCCGCGGGGGACGCGACGGCGAAGCAGGTGGTCAGGACCGATCCGACCTCGACCACGAACATCACCGGGGATTTGATCATCACCCGGGGGTCCAGCTTGCGCAGCGCGTCCGGCAGCGACTTGACCAGTTGCTTGGGGTCGAAGAGCCCGCCGCCGACGCGGCCGCCGTCCGGCGGGTGCCCGCCGGGTACGTCCTGGTGGGGCGCGCGGGTCGGGGTTGCGGTGGACATGGAGCGGCGCTCCTCTTGCTGTACGTCGTTCACATCGGTGGTCATGACAGCCCTTCCGCGATCGGGCCGAGGGCCAGCGCCGGGAAGTACGTCAGGCCGGTGATGATCAGAATCGTGCCGACCAGCAGTCCCGCGAAGAGCGGCTTCTCGGTACGGAGCGTGCCCGCCGTCTCCGGCACCGGCTGCTGCTCGGCGAGCGAGCCGGCCAGGGCGAGGACGAACACCATCGGCAGGAAGCGGCCCAGCAGCATCGCCAGCCCGATCGTGGTGTTGTACCAGGGGGTGTTCGCGTTCAGGCCGCCGAAGGCCGAGCCGTTGTTGTTGGCGCCGGAGGTGAAGGCGTACAGCACCTCGGAGAAGCCGTGCGACCCGGCGCCCAGCGCCTTGGTGTTGAGCATCGAGCCCAGCGCGTCCGGCAGCACCATCGAGACGGCGGTGAAGCCGAGCACCAGGGTCGGGGTGACGAGGATGTAGCAGGCCGCGAGCTTGATCTCGCGGGTGCCGAGCTTCTTGCCGAGGTACTCGGGGGTACGGCCCACCATCAGGCCCGCGAGGAACACCGCGATCACGGCCATCACGAGCATGCCGTACAGGCCGGAGCCGACGCCGCCGGGCGCGATCTCGCCGAGCATCATGCCCAGCAGTTGGATGCCGCCGCCGAAGGCCGTGAAGGAGTCGTGGAAGCCGTCCACGGCGCCGGTCGAGGTGAGGGTGGTGGCGACCGAGAAGATCGACGAGCCGCCGATGCCGAAGCGGTTCTCCTTGCCCTCCATCGCGGCACCCGCCGCCTGGAGCGCCGGGCCGCCGTGCGCGAACTCGGTCCACATCATCAGGGCGGTGAAGCCGAGCCAGATGACGCCCATCGTGGCCAGGATCGCGTAGCCCTGCCGTACGTTGCCGACGAGCCGACCGAAGGTACGGGTCAGCGCGAACGGGATGACCAGGATGAGGAAGACCTCGAAGAGGTTGGTGAAGCCGTTCGGGTTCTCGAAGGGGTGGGCCGAGTTGGCGTTGAAGTAGCCGCCGCCGTTGGTGCCCAGCTCCTTGATGACCTCCTGGGAGGCGACCGCGCCGCCGTTGGTCTGCTGGGTGCCGCCCAGGAACTGCCCGACCTCGTGGATGCCGGAGAAGTTCTGGATGGCGCCGCACGCGACGAGGACGAGCGCGCCGACCACGGCGATCGGTATCAGGATGCGCACGGTGCCGCGTACCAGGTCGGCCCAGAAGTTGCCCAGGTCGCCGGTGCGGGTGCGGGCGAAGCCGCGGACGAGGGCGATCGCGACGGCCATGCCGGTCGCGGCCGAGACGAAGTTCTGCACCGCCAGGCCGGCCGTCTGCACGACGTGGCCCATGGCCTGTTCACCGCTGTACGACTGCCAGTTGGTGTTCGCGACGAACGACGCCGCCGTGTTGAACGCCTGGTCCGGGCTGATCGACGCGAAGCCGAGCGACAGGGGCAGGCTGCCCTGGAGCCGCTGCAGCAGGTAGAGGAAGAGCACACCGGCGAGCGAGAAGGCCAGGACCCCGCGCAGGTACGCGGGCCAGCGCATCTGCGCGTCCGGGTCGGCACCGATGCAGCGGTAGATCACCTTTTCGACGCGCAGGTGCTTGCGCGAGCTGTACATGGCGGCCATGTGGTCGCCGAGGGGACGGTACGCCAGGGCGAGCGCCGCGACGAGCGCGGTGAGCTGGAGCACGCCGGCCAGGATGGGGCTCATCGGGACGCTCAGAACCTCTCCGGGAAGACGAGGGCGAGGACCAGGTAGCCGAGCAGGGCGACCGCGACGATCAGCCCGACGACGTTCTCGACGGTCACAGCCTCGTCACCCCCTTGGCGACGAGGGCCACCAGCGCGAAGACCGCGAGCATGGTGACGACGAAGGCCACGTCGGCCATCGGGTGCTCCTAGTGGGTTCGGTTGAACGGACACCTAGAGCAAACCGTCAACATGACCGTTTACGAACGCCGTTGACGCCTCCCTTACGGCCATTAGCGCCCCGTTGACGATTCTCATACGCTTACCGATCTGACCTGCGGAAACGCCGATGGGCCGCATCCCCTCGCGAGGGGGCACGACCCATCGGGACGCGGGTTTCGAGCCGATCGGGCGCTCTTGGGGAGCGCCGGTGGCGGCACTGGTCAGGAGGACCAGAGCGACCGCATCAGCTCGCGGCGCTCCGCCGGAGCCTCGGCCCGTACAAAGGATTCCGAGGTGCCGCGGTGGATGCAGTCGATGCCGTAGCGATGCAGCAGAGCGAGGTCTGTGCGCGCCGGCAGGGACGGGAGCAGCGCGCTCAAGCGATCGGGCGGCGCCGGGCAGTACGGCGCGTAGTCCAGCAGTTGACCGAGCGCCTGGCGGACGCACTGGTGCGAGGCATCACTCTTGGCTTCTATGAGCTCGGCGCCTTCGGCATCGTCGAGATAGAGGTCGCTGATGCCCGACCGGCAGTAGAAGCGATCGGCCGGTCCTCGCCCGCAGGACGCGAGGTGCTCCCGGTAGGCAGCCACCAGCCGGGCTTCCCGGCGGTCGACGATGATGAGCCGCCCGGTCCTCCGGTACGAAGTCGAGGAGGTGCGCATTTCCTCCGCCGCAGCCCGGCGGACGGCTTCGCGGGCCTCGTCCGCGGTCGGCGCGGGGACCGTTTCCGCGCAAGCCCGGCTGAAGAACAGACCAGAAGTGATCATGAAGGCGTCCAGAACGGCCTGCGCCTTGTCATCGCGCAGGACCTTCAGTCCCGGGTGGGTGTGCTGCGGCTGGTAACCGAGCACGGCATTCAGTTCGGTGTACGGGATGTCCACCTCGGCCAGGTCCAGCACGGTGTAGATGGTGTGCCAGCTGGGGTCGCCCTGCTTCGGGGGCCATAAGAGATCGGCCAGTTCGGCGTTGCGGAAGATCGCCCCGATCTCCCCCACCGCCCGCACCTTGTTCTGCCCGGTGAACAACACGATGTCGCCGGGCACGACATCGCGCAGCTTCGCGTCGTGCTTGGGCACCGCGCCCCAGAAACACGCCGTGCCTTCCGGATGGGCAGCCTGCAGCCGGGCGCGCTGATCTGCGGTCAGCGCATGGGCGTACCTGTCGTCGGCGAAGGCCACGGGCTGGTCGACGGTGTCGGACCAGTGGCGACGCGTCGCTGAACTCCCGTAGGAAGGCGATATGAGAACGCGCACGGAAGTGCTTCCTCCGATTCGGAATCCGGGAGGGCGGGCGAACACCGCCCTCGAATCGGAGGAAGCGTGGCACACGGGCCCCGTCCGCGACGTGGCGGAAGTGCTCCGGCGGCCCGTTACGCACGTCGCTCCCGGAACCGCGACGGTTACGGGAGCGACGTGCGGGTGCGCCGGAAGACGCCGCGCGTCAGCGGATCTCGGTGATCTCCGGTCCGCGCTCCAGGCGTTCGACGCCGCCGCCGAAGCGGGAGGTTTCCGCGGGCTCCTGCTGGACGCCGTCGGGGACCATCTGGGCGTCGTCGGGGAGCTTGAGGACGATCGGGTCGCGGGGGGCCATGGGGGCGTCGCCGCGGACGACCACGGTGTCCTGGAAGATGTGCTCCAGGATGCCGGCCGCCTCGGGCTGGACCGCGCCCTGGCCGGAGATGACGCCGCGCAGGAACCAGCGCGGGCCGTCGACGCCGACGAAGCGTACGACCTGGACGCCGTTGGTGCCGTCCGGGAGCTGTACGGGGACCTGCGCGCGCAGTTCCCAGCCCAGCGGGCCCTCGACCTCGTCGATGACGCCGCCCTGCTGGGTGATGCCGACGCCGATCTCCTCGCGGACCTCGCCCCAGATGCCCTCCTTCTTGGGCGCGGCGAACGCCTGGAGCTGTACGGCGCTGTCCTGGAGGACCACGGTCGCGGCGACGATCGCGTCGCCCGCGACCTCCACCCGCAGCTCCATGCCCTCGACACCGGGCACGAACATGCCGCCCAGGTCCACCCGGCCCTCGGCGGCGTCCGTGACCTCGGAGAGGTCCCAGGGGCCGTCGGGGCGGGGGGCCGGGGGCAGGTTCACCCGGCGCTCCTCCTCGCCGGACCCGGCACCCTCGTCCGCAAAGGTCTCGTCCGAGGCCGTCTCGTCGGCGGCTTCCGCTGCGGGGACCGACTCTGCGGGAGCCTCGTTCTTCTTGCGACGACCGAACACGTCACTGTCCTTCCCGGTCGGCACCGACCGATGCGTATCCATTCCCACCCGTGGAGCCGTCCACCGCCGCATGACCGCCGGTGGAACCGAATCCCCCCTCGGCCCGCGCCGAGCCGGGAAGTTCCGCCACCTCGTGGAAGCGCACCTTCTCGACCTGCTGGACGACCAGTTGGGCGATCCGGTCGAACCTCTCGAACCGCACACTCTCGCGCGGGTCCAGATTGACCACGATCACCTTGATTTCCCCACGGTACCCGGCATCCACCGTCCCGGGGGCATTCACCAGCGCCACTCCGCACCGGGCGGCCAGGCCCGAGCGGGGGTGCACGAACGCCGCGTACCCGTCGGGCAGGGCGACGGACACTCCGGTGGGGAGCACCGTCCGCTCCCCCGGCGCGAGTTCCGCCGCCTCGGTGGTCACCAGGTCGGCGCCCGCGTCACCGGGATGACCGTAGGCGGGAATCGGCACCTCCGGGTCCAGACGCCGGATCAGCACATCCACCGGATTGCGTACCTGACTCACGGGTTCACCTCAAAAGCACGAGCTCGTCTGACCTGGTCCGGGTCGGCCATCGCGGCCTGGATCTCGGCCGGCCTTCCGTTGTCGATGAAGTGGTCGACCTTGACCTCGACGAAGACGGCGTCGGCGCGCACCGCGACCGGGCCCCCGGGTCCGCCGATGCGGCCCACCGCCGTCGAGTAGATCTTCCGGCCGTGGACGGCGGTTATCTCCGCGTCCAGGTGCAGCACCGTGCCGACCGGTACGGGCCGCAGGAAGTCGGTCTCCAGCCGGCCGGTCACCGCGATCACCCGCAGCAGCCAGTTCAGCGAACCCAGCGTCTCGTCCAGGGCGGTGGCCAGCACCCCGCCGTGCGCGAGGCCGGGCGCTCCCTGGTGGGCCTCCTTGACCGTGAACTCGGCGGTCACCCGGACGCCGTCCTCGGCGCGGGCCCGCAACTGCAGGCCGTGGGCCTGCGCCGGGCCGCAGCCGAAGCAGTGGTCGTAGTGCGCGCCGAGGAGTTCTCCGGGCGCGGGGGCGTCGGGGTGCCGCACCGGGGCGACGGCGTCGGCCGGTGGCGTCAGCCGCGTCGGGGCCTTGTCGGTTCCACTCACGAGTGCAGACCCTACCCGCGCGCGTAACCGGCCCGCGCCGCCGTGCCAAGCTGGAGCCATGCAGTCGTACGAAGAACGCCTCACCGCGCCCCGCTCCTGGTGGGTGATCGCCGGCCTGATCGGCGTGGCCTGCGCCCTGATGCTGCTCCCGCTGGGCACGCTGCCGATGCTCGGCGGGCTGATCGGCGGCGCGGCGCTGTCCGCGGTGGCGGTCAGCTCGTACGGCTCGGTACGGATCCGTGTGGTGGGCGACTCGCTGATCGCGGGCGACGCCCGGATCCCGGTCTCGGCGCTGGGTGAGGCGCGGGCGCTGGACGCGGAGGAGGCGGTGGCCTGGCGTACGCACAAGGCCGACACCCGTGCCTTCATGCTGCTGCGCAGCTACGTGCCGACCGCGGTGCGGGTCGAGATCACCGACCCGGCGGACCCGACTCCGTACGCGTATCTCTCGACCCGTGAGCCGGAGCGCCTGGTGGCCGCGCTGGCGGCCGTACGGGCCTGAACCGACCCGGAGGGGCCGCGGGGGCGGGCAGGGCGCCGTCGGGCGCCACAGGGGCCTTTTCGGGGGTACGGGGCGGCGTTCCGGCGGCAGCCGGACACCTCGGCGGGGCTTCGGTGGCTTCTCAGCCGGTTCCGGCGGCTCTCACGGTCCGTACGGCCGGTGACGGCAGCACGGCCGATGGCCGTACGACGACTCCGGCGGGCCTCAGCGGCCGTCCTCCGGCGGCAGGGCCGGCGGCGCGCTGTCCGGCATCGCCTCGGTGTGCGGCAGGGCGTCCCACGGCACCTGTCTGGTGCGCAGGTCCTTGCGGATCTTGTCCGCGAGCTTCTTGGTGTCCCGCCGGTTCATCACCGCGCCGACCGCGGCGCCGACCATGAACGGGGTCAGGTTCGGCAGGTTGCGCAGCGTGCGCTTCATGATCTGCTGGCGCAGTTCGCGCTTCATCTGGCCGCCCAGCGCCGCGTTGACCGTGGTGGGCTTGGTGACGTCGATGCCGCGTTCCTCGGTCCAGGACGTCAGGTAGGCGGTGGCGCGCTGCCTGCGGGTGCCCGGCGGGCGCAGGCCGTAGACCTCGTGGAGCTCGGCGATGAGCTTGATCTCCACGGAGGCCACCCCGACGATCTCGGCGGCCAGCTCGGCCGGCATGGCGGGCGGTACCGGCAGCATCGCCGCCGCGCCCACCCCCGCGCCGACGGTGGCGGTGCCCCGGGTGGCACCGGAGACCAGCTTGTCGGCCAGTTCCTCGGGGGTCAGTCCGGGGAACTGCCGGCGCAGCGTCGCCAGGTCGCGGACCGGGATCCGCGGGGCGTTGTCGATGATGCGCCCGGCGACCGTGGTCAGGCCCTTGCGGGCACCGTCACGGCCCTTCCTGGTGCCGCGGCCCACGGCCGCCGCGAGCGAGGCCGCACGGCCTCGCTCCTCCAGTGCACCGGTCGTCCGCTCCGCGGGCAGGGCGGTCGGGTCGGCGGGCACGGGCGCGTTTTCGTCGCGTGATCGTGCGCCGGCCGCCGGGCCTTCCTCGCCCTTGCGTCCCTTACGGAACGGGTTCACGCCTGCCACGGCGTCGACCGGTCCTCAGGCCGCGCAGTCGCGGCAGATCGGCTGGCCGTTCTTGTCCTCGGCGGCCAGCTGGCTGCGGTGGTGGACCAGGAAGCAGCTCATGCACGTGAACTCGTCCTGCTGCTTGGGCAGCACCCGGACGGCGAGCTCTTCGTTGGAAAGGTCGGCGCCGGGCAGCTCCAGGCCCTCGGCCTGCTCGAACTCGTCGACGTCGACGGCCGAGGCGGACTTGTCGTTCCGCCGCGACTTCAGTTCTTCGATGCTGTCCTCGTTGAGGTCGTCATCTGTCTTGCGTGGGGTGTCGTAATCCGTAGCCATGTCGCTCTCCCCCTCTGGGTGTCTGCGGTGTCTCCAGCGCACGTAACGCGTGAGAGGCCGGACTTGTGCCCGACCTGAGGCGGAGATTTTGCCTCACATCAAGGTCTGTTACTCAATCGACACCCAACCGCACCCCTGAAGAGGTGATCGGTTTGGATGGCGATCAGGACCGTACACGGTCCGAATGTCGCACCTCGCGCACGCCATCACGTGTACTTCCCGTGATCAAGGCCCCTGGAAACCCGGATTTTCCCGGCCTTCCGCCGACCGTTCCGATCACGGAGAGTGGGTGGCTCGAATCTCGCGCCTGTGAGGGATCACACACGGACGGGCCGTCGGGCGGACCGGAGGAATTCAGCGCAAAGCGAACTCGGCGAAGGATCCATGGCCGCCCGCCGTCACGTCAAGCCGGGGTGGTCGGCGTGCGGAGGGCGACCAAGAGTGCCAAGAGGTGGGGTCTCAGGTCAAAAAGGACAGCAGGACGAGCCGGGAGCCACGGACGGGGGCGCACCCCTCACCCGCGGCTCCCCGTCCGTCTGCGGCCCTCACAGCGGTAGGACGACCCGCATCTCCAGTCCGCCGCCCTCGCGAGGCGTCGCCGTGATGGTGCCGTCGTGCGCGCGCACCACGGACCGCACGATGGACAGGCCGAGGCCGACGCCCTTGTCGCTGCCGGTGCGTTCCGTGCGCAGGCGCCGGAACGGCTCGAAGAGGTTCTCCACCTCGTAGGCCGGGACGGCCGGGCCGGTGTTGGAGACCACCAGCACCGCACAGCCCTGCTGCGGCTCGGTCGTCACCTCCACCCACCCGTCCTGGGGCACGTTGTAGCGCACCGCGTTCTGTACGAGGTTGAGCGCGATGCGCTCCAGCAGGACGCCGTTGCCCTGGACGAACGCCTGCTGGCGCACGCCGCGCATCTCCACGCCCTTGGCCTGCGCCTCGGTACGGGCCTGGTCGACGGCCTGCGAGGCCACCTCGGCCAGATCCACCGGCTTCTTGTCCACGATCTTGTTCTCGCTGCGCGCCAGCAGCAGCAATCCCTCCACCAACTGCTCACTGCGCTCATTGGTGGCCAGCAGCGTCTTGCCGAGCTGCGCCAGCTCCGGCGAGGCCCCCGGATCGGCGAGCTGCACCTCCAGCAGCGTCCGGTTGATCGCCAGCGGCGTGCGCAGCTCGTGCGAGGCGTTGGCGACGAACCGGCGCTGCGACTCGAAGGCCCGGTCCAGCCGGTCCAGCATCTCGTCGAAGGTGTCGGCCAGCTCCTTGAGCTCGTCGTCCGGACCGCCCAGCTCGATCCGGCGGTGCAGGTCCGAACCGGCCACCCGCTGCGCGGTACGGGTGATCCGCCCCAACGGCGACAGCACCCGCCCCGCCATCGCGTACCCGAAGGCGAACGCGACGACCGTCAGCCCCAGCAACGCCAGCAGGGAACGGTTGAGCAGGGTGTTCAGTGCCTGCGCCCGCTGGTGCTGGAGGCAGCTCTGGATCGCCTGGGTGAAGATCTCCCCGGAGGACTGGCTGGGCAGGTCGCAGACGTTGCTGGTGGCGGCGAAGTTGCCCCGGAGGATCTTGACGGGCAGCTCGCTGCCTTCCTGGAGCGCGTTGGCGGCCAGCATGTAGATGATCGTGAGCAGCACGATGCCGGCCATCAGGAACATGCCGCCGTACAGCAGCGTGAGCCGTATCCGGATGGTGGGGCGCAGCCAGGGGAAGGGCCGGACGTTGACCGGTTGGGGATCCCAGGTGGGCATGGGCGGGGCGGCGGGCGGCGGGGTGGGCGCCTTGGACGAAGCGGGCATCGGCGTCAGATCCGGTAGCCGGAACCCGGCACCGTGACGATCACCGCGGGCTCGCCCAGCTTGCGGCGCAGGGTCATGACCGTGACCCGCACGACGTTGGTGAAGGGGTCGGTGTTCTCGTCCCACGCCTTCTCCAGGAGCTGCTCGGCCGAGACGACCGTGCCCTCGCTGCGCATCAGCACCTCCAGCACCGCGAACTCCTTCGGCGCGAGCTGGACCTCCTTGCCGTCGCGGAAGACCTCACGGCGGTTCGGGTCCAGCTTGATGCCGGCCCGCTCCAGTACGGGCGGCAGGGCGACCGTCGTACGGCGTCCCAGGGCCCGTACCCGGGCGGTCAGCTCGGTGAAGGCGAACGGCTTGGGGAGGTAGTCGTCGGCGCCGATCTCCAGGCCCTCGACACGGTCGCTGACGTCGCCGGAGGCGGTCAGCATCAGGACCCGGGTGGGCATCCCCAGCTCGACGATCTTGCGGCAGACGTCGTCGCCGTGCACCAGCGGGAGGTCCCGGTCCAGCACCACCACGTCGTAGTCGTTGATCTCGATGCGTTCCAGGGCGGCCGCGCCGTCGTACACCACGTCGACGGCCATGGCCTCCCGGCGCAGCCCGGTGGCCACCGCATCGGCGAGCAGTTGCTCGTCCTCGACGACGAGAACACGCACGTCGCAAATCCTTCCTCACGGCCCTGGATGTTCCGGGGCACGGCAAACTCGGAGCCCCTCCATCCTGCCCCGAACGGCTGTAAACCGGCAGTAAGAGGGGTGGGTGGACGCTCGCGGTCCCGTTCCGCACGGCTTGCGGCACCGTTTCGCGCGGCGCCGAGCCGGTGGGGTGCGGGCCCCGGACGGGCGGGGCAGGGGCCTCGAACGGGCGGGCCGCAAGGGCCGGGCAGGCGGGCCGCAGGGCCCGTTCGAGTGGGCCGGACGGGCCGGGCCGAGGCGGCACAGGGCCCGGAACGGCGCCTTCCGGGCGGTTTTCGAATTGCCGTGCCGCTTGAGGTTTCCGTGAGGTTGCTCATGGGGAGGACGACTGCACACCCGCGATCACGCCCTGTACGGCGCCATGCCGCGCTCTGATCCATTCGCAGGGACCACGCCGTGATCGCCCCGCCCGTCGGCACATCCCCGTGCCACCGACCCACGACGAGGGGGCGCACCATGGACGCGTTCACCGCAGGAATTCTGCAGCGCATACGGAACACCGAAGCCGACCTCGACCGGGCCCGCGAGTCGGGCGACGACTTCCTCGTCGAGGTGGAACAGGCCGAGCTGGAGGATCTGCAGCGCCTTGCTTCCGAGCACGGCGTGCAGGTCACCGCAGCCAGCGCCTGACCGTCTCCCGGCCACGTACGACGGCAGCGCCCCGGACCCGCGAAGGGTCCGGGGCGCTGTCGCGTCGCCGTACGGATACTCAGTCGTGCCAGGCCCCCAGCTCCTCCAGCAGGGGCTGGAGGGTCGCGAACACGTCCGGCGAGGCGGCCACGACCAGGTCGTTCGAGGCGGGCTCGCCGGGGCGGCCGCCGGTGAGCGCGCCGGCCTCGCGGGCGATCAGGGCGCCGGCCGCCATGTCCCACGGGTTCAGCCCGCGCTCGTAGTAACCGTCGAGCCGGCCGCAGGCCACGTCGCACAGGTCGATCGCGGCCGAACCACCGCGCCGGATGTCGCGGACCTGCGGCAGCAGGGTGCGCAGCACCTCGGCCTGGGCGGCGCGGCGCTCGCTCAGGTAGGCGAAGCCCGTACCGATCAGGGCCTGGGACAGCGGCGGCGCGGGACGGCAGCGCACCGGCTCCCCGTTGCGGAACGCGCCGCCGCCCAGGACGGCGTGGTAGGTCTCGCCGCGCATCGGCGCCGCGACGACGCCGGCGACGGCCTCGCCGTCCTTCTCCGCGGCGATGGACACGGCCCAGGAGGGCAGTCCGTACAGGTAGTTGACCGTGCCGTCGACCGGGTCGATGACCCAGCGCACCCCGCTGCTGCCCGCGACGCTGGCGCCCTCCTCGCCCAGGAAGCCGTCGTCGGGACGGTGCTCGGCGAGGAAGCCGGTGATCAGCTTCTCGCTGGCGATGTCCATCTCGGTGACGACGTCGATGGGGCTGGTCTTCGTGGCGGCCACGCCGAGGTCGGCGGGGCGGCCGTCGCGCAGCAGCTCACCGGCGCGGCGGGCGGCCTCCAGGGCGAGGCCGAGAAGTTCGTCCTGCAGCGGATCGGACACGGTGCTCCTTGCTCGTACGGGCGGCCGCTCGGGACCGTCCTGCGGGGCGGCGCGGCGCCGCCGTCTGTCGTCTCGGTACGGCTCCGGGGCCTGCCCTCGGGTCCCTCGGGCTCCGGGGGCCGGCCCCCGCTGCGGGGCCTACCCCTGGACCTCCGCCACCGGCCCCGTCCAGTCCGCGCCCGCGGCGGCCGGGCGCGGGGTGCGGGCCGGGCAGCAGCCGACCGGGCACAGGTCGTGGCTCGGCCCCAGCTCACCGAGGGCGCAGCGGGCCGGCGCGCGGCCCTGCTCGGCGGCGGCGCGCTCCAGGACCAGGTCGCGGACGGCCGCGGCGAAGCGCGGGTCGGCGCCGACGGTGGCGGAGCGAGCGACCGGCAGACCCAGTTCGGCGGCCTTGGCGGTGGCTTCGGTGTCGAGGTCGTACTTGACCTCCATGTGGTCCGAGACGAAGCCGATGGGCGCCATGACGACCGCGGGGACGCCCGCGCCGTGCACCTCTTCGAGGTGGTCGCAGATGTCCGGCTCCAGCCAGAGGATGTGCGGGGCGCCGCTGCGGGACTGGTAGACCAGCCGCCACGGGTGGTCCACGCCGGTCTCCTCGCGTACCGCGTCGGCGATCACCCGGGCCACGTCCAGGTGCTGGGCGACGTACGCGCCGCCCTCGCCGTTGCCGGTGTGGTCCTCCGGGCGGCCGGAGGTGTCGGCCGCGGCGGTCGGGATGGAGTGGGTGGTGAACGCGATGTGGGCGCCGTCGCGGACGTCCGCGGGCAGTTCGGCGAGGGAGGCGAGCACCCCGTCGACCATCGGGCGGACGAAGCCGGGGTGGTTGAAGTAGTGGCGGAGCTTGTCGACCCGGGGCACGGGCAGCCCGTCGGCCCGGAGGGTGGTCAGCGCGTCGGCCAGGTTCTCGCGGTACTGGCGGCAGCCGGAGTACGAGGCGTAGGCGCTGGTGGCCAGGACGGCGATCCGGCGGTGGCCGTCGCGGACCATCTCGCGCAGCGTGTCGACCAGGTAGGGCGCCCAGTTGCGATTGCCCCAGTAGACGGGCAGATCCAGGCCGTTTTCGGCGAAGTCCTTGCGCAGTGCGTCCAGCAGCTCGCGGTTCTGCGCGTTGATCGGGCTGACGCCGCCGAACAGGAAGTAGTGCTGCCCGACCTCCTTCAGGCGCTCGCGGGGGATGCCGCGGCCGCGGGTGACGTTCTCCAGGAAGGGGACGACGTCGTCCGGGCCTTCGGGGCCGCCGAAGGACAGCAGCAGCAGGGCGTCGTAGGGACCGGGGGTCCCCCCGGCGGTCGGACGGGACGGATCGCACTGTTCGGGCATGTCTTCGATCCTGCCACCAGCCACTGACAGGCGGAAAACCGGAGGCGGCCACCAGCGCGGCGCGCGTAAGCTGTGTCGGCCTCAGACATGCCTTACCGACTCCCGGACCTTCCGGGCATCGGCTCTTCACCGGCGGAGCTCCCCCATGCCTAGCCCGTACCGCGCGCTCTTCGACACGCCCGGCACCAAGTCGTTCACGGCCGCCGGTTTCCTGGGCCGGATGACGCTGTCGATGACCAGCATCGGCATCGTCACCATGGTCTCCCTGCTGACCGGCAGGTACGGCCTCGCGGGCGCCCTGGCGGCGACCGTCGCGCTGGCCTCGGCGGTGCTCAGCCCGCAGGTGTCCCGGCTGGTGGACCGGCACGGCCAGCGCCGGGTGCTGCGCCCGGTGACCCTGATCTCGGCGGCGGCGATCGCGGGCCTGCTGGTGAGCGCGCAGCAGGGCTGGCCGGACTGGACGCTGTTCGTCTTCACGGCCTGCGCGGGCTGTGTGCCGAGCGTCGGCTCGATGGTCCGGGCCCGCTGGGCGGCCGTCCACCACAGCTCGCCGCGCCTGCTGCACGCCGCCTACTCCTGGGAGTCGATCGTCGACGAGGCGTGCTTCATCGTCGGGCCCATCCTCTCCATCGGCCTGTGCACCTCCTGGTTCCCCGAGGCGGGCCCGCTGCTGGCCACGGTCTTCCTGGTGGCGGGGGTCTTCTGGCTGACGGCGCAGCGGGCGACCGAGCCGCCGCCGCATCCGCGCGAACACCAGGCCAAGGGCTCGGCGTTGCGCTCCCGCGGCCTCCAGGTGCTGGTGGTGACGTTCGTGGCGACCGGCGCGATCTTCGGTGCGACCGACGTGGTGACGCTGGCGTTCGCCGAGGAGCAGGGCCACCAGGGCGCCGCCAGCCTGGTGCTGGCGTCCTACGCGCTCGGGTCGTGCGCCGCCGGCGTGGTCTTCGGGATGATCCATTTCAAGGGCCCGGCCGCCCGCCGGTGGCTGGTGGGTGTCTGTGCGATGGCCGTGAGTATGATCCCGCTCCAACTGGTCGGGAACCTGCCGTTGCTGGCCGTGGCGCTCTTCTTCGCGGGCCTGTCCATCGCGCCGACGATGGTGACCACCATGGCCCTCGTCGAGCAGCACGTACCGCGCGCGAATCTGACCGAGGGCATGACCTGGACCAGCACCGGGCTCGCGGTCGGAGTGGCGTTCGGCTCGTCCGCCGCCGGGTGGGTGGTGGACGCGGCCGGAGCCGGGCGCGGCTACCTGGTGCCGGCCGTGGCGGGGGCGCTCGCGGCGGCGGTGGCGTTCCTCGGATACCGCCGGCTGCGGCCGGCGCCGCATCGGGAGGGGACGGGCGCAGATGACCGAGGCACAGCGGACGACCGGCAGGAACAGGACAGCGGTACGGGCGGGAGCGGCCCGCACGGTCCGGGCGATACGGGGGACCAGGCCCCGGCCCGCCTGGCGTAACTGGGCGGGCACCGTCGCCGTGGAGCCGGCCCGCAGCGTCTCGCCCGCCTCCACCGGCGAACTGGCCGCGGCGGTCCGCGCGGCGGCCGCCGACGGGCTCACGGTCAAGGCGGCCGGCACCGGCCACTCCTTCACCGCGGTCGCCGCCACCGACGGGCTGCTCATCCGTCCCGAGCGCCTGACCGGCATACGGGAGGTGGACCGCGCCGCCGGCACCGTGACCGTGGCGGCCGGCACCACGCTCCAGCAGCTCAACCGCGCCCTCGCCGCGCACGGCCTGTCGCTGGCCAACATGGGCGACATCATGGAGCAGACCGTCTCCGGCGCGGCGAGCACCGGCACCCACGGCACCGGCCGCGACTCGGCGTCCATAGCCGCCCAGATCACCGCGCTCGAACTGGTCACCGCCGACGGCTCGGTGCTCACCTGCTCCGCCACCGAGAACCCCGAGGTCTTCGCGGCGGCCCGGGTGGGCCTGGGGGCGCTGGGCGTGATCAGTTCCGTCACCTTCGCCGTGGAGCCGCAGTTCTGGCTGTCGGCCCGCGAGGAGCCCATGGCGTTCGACCGGGTGACGGCCGAGTTCGACCAGCTCGTGGCGGAGAACGAGCACTTCGAGTTCTACTGGTTCCCGCACACCGGCAACTGCAGCACCAAGCGCAACAACCGCAGCCAGGGCCCCGCCGCCCCGCTCGGCCGGGTCAGCGGCTGGATAGACGACGAGCTGCTCTCCAACGGGGTCTTCCGCGCCGCGTGCGCCGTCGGCCGGGCGGTGCCCGCCACCGTCCCGGGGATCGCCCGGCTCTCCAGCCGCGCGCTGTCGGCCCGTACGTACACCGACATCCCGTACAAGGTCTTCACCAGCCCGCGCCGGGTGCGCTTCGTGGAGATGGAGTACGCGCTGCCGCGGGCGGCCGCCGTCGAGGCGCTGCGCGAGCTGCGGGCGCTGGTGGAACGCTCGGACTTCCGGGTGAGCTTCCCGGTGGAGGTGCGGACCGCGCCCGCCGACGACATCCCGCTGTCCACCGCCTCCGGGCGGGACACCGCCTACCTGGCCGTACACATGTACCGGGGGACGCCGTACCGGGCGTACTTCACCGCGGCCGAACGGATCATGACGGCGCACGGCGGCCGGCCGCACTGGGGGAAGCTGCACAGCCGGGACGCCGCGTACCTCTCCGGCGTCTACCCGCAATTCGGCGAGTTCACCGCGCTGCGCGACCGGCTGGACCCGCAACGCCTGTTCACCAACGCCTACCTGCGGCGCGTGCTGGGCGAGTGAGGCAGGGCCGGGCCGGCCGGACCGCCCGGACGGCTGAAACGCTCATTCGGCCCAACGTCCCGCAGGGATGAACGGCCCGGAGGGCCCGCGGGCCCGGCAGCGGAACGGCCCGGACCCGGCGCAGTGCCGGGTCCGGGCCGTTCGGTCACCGCCCGCGC
This sequence comes from Streptomyces chrestomyceticus JCM 4735, assembly GCF_003865135.1. Lineage (NCBI taxonomy): Bacteria > Bacillati > Actinomycetota > Actinomycetes > Kitasatosporales > Streptomycetaceae > Streptomyces > Streptomyces chrestomyceticus. Next base: position 2,492,731 of record NZ_BHZC01000001.1, read on the forward strand.
GGGGCGGCCCCGTCCGTTCTCCCGCCGAAAGGCATTCGGTCCGCGCGGAGGACGGAAATTCCGCTCCGGTTAAGGGGATTCGGTCCCCGGACGGGGCGGCATTACGTCCCGCCCGGGCACGGATTTCCGTCCCGTGTTCACGAGGATTTCGGGTCGGGAGCCTGCTGTCCGCCGGGCTCCTGCTTGTTCCGGTCGCCGGAATCGCCCCCGGAGTCGTCACCGCCCTTGCCGGTGTCGCCCCCGGTGCCGCCGCCGGACTTCGACGGCTGCGGGCTCGGCGGCGGCGTCGGCTTGCCGCTCCGGCTCGCGTCCGGGCTCGGCGTCGGCGTGGACGGCTTGCCCGTACTGCCGGTGCCGCCGTCGCCGGTGCCGGTGCCGGTGCCGGTGGAGCTGCTGACGCCGGGCGACGGCGTGCTGCCCGTCGAGCCGTCACCGTGGGAGGTGCCGGGCGACGGCTGGTCCGTGGCGGGCGGAGTCTTCGGCTCGGACTTGTGCCCGCTGCTCCCGAAGAAGTTGCCCACCGAGGTACCCGGGCTGCCCGACGCGTCCTTCCCGGTGACCATCTCGACGCAGGTGACGGCCCCCATCGACAGCACGAAGATCGCCAACGCGGCCAGCGCCGGCCGCTTCCAGCCGCGCAGCCGGGTGCCGTACGTGGCGGTGCTGACCTCGTCGGCCCGCTGCGGCACCGCGGTGGCGCCGGCCGGCGGGTGGCCGGGCCGGGCCTGCCCCAGCGCCATGGTCCGGTCGTCGAGACGCGGCACCATCTGCGTCTTGTCGGTGGCTCCGGCGTCCGCTCCGGAGGCCCGCGCCGGATCGGCCTGCGGGAGCAGCCGCGTACGGTCGCCGTCCGGGTCCCCGGCCTGCGGCAGCAACTGCGTACGGTCGGCGTCGCCGGCCCGGCCCTCGTCCTTGGCCGCGACGGACGTGATCTCGTCCTCCGCGCCCTGCCGGTCGAAGGTGGGCAGCACCATGCCGGTGCCGGACCCGGCGCCCGGCGTTCTGCGGGAGCCCGAGGACCGGCGCGGCTTCGGCCGGGTGCCGACGGTGGCGGCCTCCTTGAGCTGCTCGCCGGTCCGCCGGAAGAGGTGCTGGAAGATCGAGCCACCGGTCGTGGCCACGACACTCACCACACCCGCGCCGATGATGGTCCCGTACACGCCGAGCTGCCCGGCGAGAAAGGCGGCGACGGCGGCCGCCAGGGCACTGCCCGCGACCTGAGGAACGCTCAGGTCGAGCCGTTTCTCCTTGTTTTTCGTGTCGGTATCGCTTTTGTTGTCCATCTCCAGCCTTTGATCGCCCCTTCGATCCATCTTGCACGGACAAGTGACCTATGGGCGAAGCCGGTAGTTCCGATTCTGCGGATTCTGTGAACCTCGCCACCCGTCACACCGTGTAGAGAGATCGACAAGGCGACCAACTCCCTTGGCGCGGGAGAACTTGGGCGGCGCGGCGGTCCACCTCCGTGGCCCGAATGGAGTACTGTGGCGAGCCCTGGCCCCGGAATCCCGTCCGGCTGCCCGGATACACGGGAGGGGGCCGGAAGGTGGCACTCACCCCCGGGTGCCGCCACCGGGCACGGGTGACTGGGAGCAGGAACAGGACATGGTCACTGAGCGTTGCGAACAGGTAACCGTGTCATAACGGCGTTTCTGGGCCAAGCCTCGACACGCCGGGTAACTCGGCAATGTTGTGGCAGGCTGCACCCGGGCAGGCCACACTCGACTAGCGGAAGCAGCGACGCACGTGACGTCGGCAGGCACCACCCGGGAGGTCCCCATGCCCGAACTGCGTGTCGTGGCCGTCTCCAACGACGGCACACGGCTGGTGCTCAAAGCTGCGGACAGCACCGAGTACACGCTTCCGATCGACGAGCGGCTGCGCGCCGCCGTCCGCAACGACCGCGCGCGGCTCGGCCAGATCGAGATCGAGGTGGAGAGCCACCTGCGCCCGCGGGACATCCAGGCGCGTATAAGAGCAGGTGCCTCCGCCGAAGAGGTCGCCCAGCTCGCCGGCATCCCGGTCGACCGGGTGCGCCGCTTCGAGGGCCCGGTGCTCGCCGAGCGCGCCTTCATGGCCGAGCGGGCCCGCAAGACGCCCGTACGCCGCCCCGGGGAGAACACCGGCCCGCAGCTCGGCGAGGCCGTCGCGGAGCGGCTGCTGCTGCGCGGCGCCGACAAGGACTCCGTGCAGTGGGACTCCTGGCGGCGCGACGACGGCACCTGGGAAGTCCTGCTGGTCTACCGCGTCGCCGCCGAGCCGCACTCGGCGAGCTGGACCTACGACCCGCCGCGGCGGCTGGTCCAGGCCGTCGACGACGAGGCGCGGGCGCTGATCGGCGAGACCGACGACACCCCGGAGCCCAGCTTCCCGTTCGTGCCGCGGATCGCGCGGCTGCCGCGCGACCGGCCGCTGGACCGCGCCCTGGACCGCCAGTCGCAGGACCGCGACCGGGACCGTGCGGGTGCCGAGGACGACGAGCCGGCGCGGGCCGAGGACGGCTCCGGCGAGCGCGACTCCCTGACCAGCCTCCTGGAGGCGGTGCCGAGCTTCCGTGGCGACATGGTCGTCCCCGAGCCGGTGAAGGCACCGGCGCAGGAGGAGTCCGTCGAGGACGAGGAGCTGGAGGAGCCGGCCGCTCCGGCGGCGAGCGCGGGCGCGGGCTCGGCCTACGCCGACGTGCTCATGCCACGGGCGGTGGCCGGTCACCGGGACCGCCTCACGGGCACCACCGACCGCCAGGCCGAGGCCGACGGCGTACGGCCCGGGCGGCGCGCCGCCGTACCGAGCTGGGACGAGATCGTCTTCGGGACGCGGCGCAAGAAACCGGAGTAGCGGGGACGGTACGGCCGGCGGCCCGGCGACGAGGACGCCGTCCTCCGCCGCCCCGTGCCCCCGTCCGCCATCCCGTACGGTCGGCCGCGCCCGTCACCCATTCGGCCGCCGTCCGTACACCCGCCCGTCATCGCGAACGGGCGTACGGGACGTTTTCGGCCAGGTGCCAGGCGCCGCTGCCGGCGTCAGCCCGCCTCGGGTGTCAGCCCGCCTCCGCTCCGGTGGCCACCGGCCGTGCCGGGTCGCCCGACCACTCGCTCCAGGAACCCACGTACAGCGCCGCCGGCACCCCCGCGACCGCCAGCGCCAGCACCTCCTGGGCGGCGGAGACCCCCGAACCGCAGTACACGCCGACCTCGGCGTCCGCGGTGGCCCCGAGGGCCGTGAAGCGTGCGGCCAGCTCGGCGGGTGGCAGGAACGTGCCATCGGCGGCGAGGTTCTCCGTCGTCGGCGCGGACAGCGCGCCCGGGATGTGCCCGGCGACGCGGTCGATGGGCTCCACCTCGCCGCGGTAGCGCTCCCCGGCCCGCGCGTCCAGCAGGACGCCCCGCCGGGCCAGGGCCGCCGCCTCGTCCGCCGTCAGCAGCGGCAGCGCGCCGGGCGCCGCGGTGAAGTCGCCGGGCGCCGGGGCCGGCTCCTCGGTGCTCAGCGCTCCCCCGGACGCGGTCCAGGCGGCCAGGCCGCCGTCCAGGACCCGCACCGAGGGGTGGCCGGTGTAGCGCAGCAGCCACCACGTACGGGCCGCCGACCAGCCCTGCGCGCCGTCGTACACCACGACCGGGCGGTCCGCCGAGACCCCGGCCCGGCGCATCGTCCCGGCGAAGGCGTCGAGGTCCGGGAGGGGGTGTCGGCCGGCCGGCCCCGGGGGGCCCGCGAGCTCGTCGTCCAGGTCCACGTAGACGGCGCCGGGCAGGTGCCCCGCCTCGTACTCGGGGCGGCCGGGCGGGCCGCCGAGCCGGTAGCGGACGTCGAGGAGGACCGGTGGGGTCCCGGAGGCCAGTGCGTCCGCCAGTCCGGCGGCGGTGATGAGGGGATTCATGGGGTCATCCTCGCGCAGGGAGGGCGGAGTACTGAAGGTGCCCGCACCCCTGCGGATCTTCGCCGGGTCCTACGGGGCTCCTCCGGGCGGCGCACGTCGTACGTCCCCGAACGGCAACGTCGCCGAAACGGGTGCGAAACATCAAATCGGGCATTCTCCCATGGGAACGCGCCGAAGACGGCGCGGCCGGGACGCGCAGCGGATGAGGGGTGCGAGCATCTGCACGGGACGGCGCACTCGCGCCCGGTCCCCGCACGGCCACCACCCCGATGGTCCGAGGAGAGAGTGACGATGACGACCGAGGCAACGACTCGGCGGACGCCCGGCGCGCCTTGCTGGGTGAGTCTCATGGTGCACGACCTGGCCACGACGGAGCAGTTCTACAGCGCGCTGTTCGGCTGGGACTTCAAACCGGGACCGCAGCACTTCGGTCCCTACGTCCGGGCGTATCTCCACGGGCGGGAGGTGGCCGGTATCGGGGAACTGGCGCCCGACCGCCACCTGCGGGTCGCCTGGACGACCTATCTGGCGAGTGACGACGCGGACGCGGCGGCCGAGCAGATCCGCGGCTGCGGCGGCACGGTCGCCGTCGGGCCGCTGGACGCGGACGACGAGGCGGGGCGGATGGCGATCGCCTCGGACCCGCAGGGTTCGGTCTTCGGGCTGTGGCAGGGCAAGGAGATGGTGGGCGCGGCGCTGGTCGGCGTGCCCGGGGCGCCGGTGTGGAACGAGCTGGTGACCCGGGAGACGGGGGTGACCGCCTTCTACGAAGCGGTGTTCGGGTACGAGACCCGGCCGGAGGGCACGGTCCCGGACTACCTGACGCTGCATCTGAAGGGGCGGCCGGTGGCGGGCGTCCACGGTGTCGGTGACGCGCTGCCGCGGGAGTTGGGGCCGCACTGGATGACGTACTTCGCCGTCTCGGACACCGATGCCGCGGTGCGGCGGGTGACGGAGCTGGGCGGCCAGGAGGTGCGCGCGGCCCAGGACACCGCGTACGGGCGCGTGGCGACGGTCGCCGACCCCGAGGGGGCCGTGTTCGCGGTGCTCCAGCAGCCGGGCTGAGCGGGCGGGGGCCCGGCCAGGGCGCGGCGCTGAGCGAGCGGCCGGAGGGGCGCGGACGGGGCGCGCGGTGCTGAGCGAGGCGCGGTACCGGTGCCGCGCGCCCTCCGGTTCCGCCGGCCGGGGCTATTCGGCGCTGTAGACCGGCAGGACGTCCGGGGACAGCGCCGCCGCGTGGGCGGAGGCCGAGGTCTGGCGGCGCCGGTGATGGCGGCGGCAGAGCACCTCGTAGCCCACCTCGGCGGGAGCGCTGTGGACGTCGCCGATGACGACCTGCGCGCCCTCGACGACCATCTGGCCGTCGAGCGTGCGGGCGTTGTGCGTGGCGCGGGCGCCGCACCAGCACAGCGCCTCGACCTGGAGGACCTCTATGCGGTCGGCCAGTTCGACCAGGCGCTGCGAGCCGGGGAAGAGCTTGCTGCGGAAGTCGGTGCTGATGCCGAAGGCGAAGACGTCCAGCTCCAGATCGTCGACGACGCGCGCGAGCTGGTCGATCTGGTCCGGGGCGAGGAACTGCGCCTCGTCGGCGATGACGTAGTCCACCCGGCCGCCGGAGCTCAGGGCGGCGACGATGTGGGCGTAGAAGTCCATCCCGTCCGTCGCCTCGACGGCCTCGGTGACCAGTCCGAGGCGGGAGGAGAGCTTGCCGCGGCCCGCCCGGTCGTCCCGCGTGTAGATCATTCCTTGCAGGCCGCGGGCCGAGCGGTTGTGCTCGATCTGCAGAGCGAGGGTGCTCTTTCCGCAGTCCATCGTTCCGGAGAAGAACACCAGCTCGGGCATGGGAGAACGCGGGCCTTTCGGGCTCGGGGCGAGTGGGGGCGGGCGGGAGCGCACGTGGGGGTGGGCTCGCCGGGCGGACGGGACAGGGCTTGCGGGTCAGGGTGTGGGGGCAGGCGTGCGGGGCCGGCTCAGGCGCGCGGCCCGGGTACGGGGCTCAGGTGCGGACTTCGAGGAGCGGTACGAGCTGTTCGGCCGGCGTCATCGAGCCGTGCATCCCGACCATCGCGGACTCGCGCGGCTCCGTCTCGCTCGCCACGATCACCATGTCGGCGTGCGCGGCGACGACGACGTCACCGATGCGGGCCCGGACCCGGTCGTCGACCCGGGGGCCGAACCACCCGGCGGCGACGGCCTCGTCCCGGCCCGCCACCCACATATGTTCCCCGACCACCTCGCGCCATACCGCGAGCACGTCACCGGCGGCGCCGGGGTGCGCGTACAGATGCCGCGCGCGCCCCTCGCCGCCCAGCAGCCGCACGCCCGCCCGCAGTTCCCAGTCCTCGTCGAAGTCGATGCGGTGGTCCGGGCCGAACGGGATGTCGATCATGCCGTGGTCGGCGGTGACGTACAGGGCGCTGCGCGGCGGCAACTGCTCGGCGAGGCGCTGGGCGAGGCGGTCGACGTACATGAGCTGGCCGCGCCAGGCGTCGGAGTCGACGCCGTAGCGGTGCCCCGCGCCGTCCACCTCGGCGTAGTACGTGTAGACCAGCGAGCGGTCGCCGGCGGCGAGCTGTTCGGCCGCCAGGTCCATCCGCTCCTCACCGGCGAGCCGGCCGTGGAACGTGCCGCCGCTGAGCGCGATCTCGGTGAGCGGGGTGCGTTCGAAGTTCGGCGCGGAGACCTGGCAGGTGTGGATGCCGGCGGCGTGCGCCTGCCGGAAGACGGTCGGGTACGGCTGCCAGGCGTACGGGTCGGTCCACGGGTGCCAGCGAAGCTGGTTCATCAACTCGCCGGTGTCCGGGTTCAGACAGGTGTAGCCGGCCAGGCCGTGCTCGCCCGGCGGCAGCCCGGTGCCGACGGAGGCCAGCGAGGCGGCGGTGGTGGCCGGGAAGCCGGCGGTGACCGGACGGCCGGTGCGGTTGAACGAGCTGTCCAGCAGGGACGTCAGGAACGGCGCCTCGTCCGGGTGGGCGCGCAGCAGCTCCCAGCCGAGACCGTCGACGAGGAAGACGCAGACCCGGTCGGCGGGGTCCAGGTCCATGCCGGGGCCCGCGGCGCCGGGCAGGGTCAGGCCCTGGCCCGCGGTGACGGCGGGCAGCAGGTCGGCGAGCGAGCCGGTGCCGTACGCGGGCACCGGCGCGCCGGCCAGGTCGAGGGGTTCCGGTTCCGGCCAGGCGGGGACGGCGTACGCCATCAGCGGGTGGTGGCCGCGGTGGCTTCGGACAGGGCCTGGGCGAACGCGAGGGTCTGCCGCACGGTGTCCGGGCCGTCGCCGGCCTCGCTGACCCGCAGCGACAGGTCGTCGGCCGTCGAGGAGCCGGTGTAGCCGTGGTCGGCCTCGCAGTTGGGGTCGCCGCAGGTGGCGGGCTCCAGGTCCAGACGGGCGACGGCGCCCCAGCCGATGGTCAGGACGACCTCGCGGGGCAGCCGGCCCGGGGTGTACGACTCGGGGTTGGCGACCACCCGGCTGAGGACGACCGAGGAGATCCGGCCCAGCTTCACGGACTCGGTGGAGGTCGTCGCGTACGGCGACGGGGAGGTGTCGTCGGCGGACTGCTCGTCGGTGTGGCTGACGATGAAGCGGGTGCCGGTCAGGACCAGGACCGTGACATGGCGGCGGACCTCGTTGGCGTCGAAGGTCGTCTCCTGGTGGACCAAGTACGACACCACCGGCTCGCCGCCGACCGCGGCCTGCACCGCCTCGGCCACCAGGGCCGGGTAATAGCCGCTGCGCTCGATCGCCGCGCGCAGCCCTTGGGTCGTCGTACCGGTCTTAGCCATGCGGCCATCTTACGGGGCGTACCGGCCGGGGCGGGCCCGAGAGGCCGCGTCCGGGCCCGGGGCCCCCGGCCGGGGTCCCGGGTGCCGGCGCTCAGTAGGCGGGCATCCGGCGCGGGCCCAGGTCGGTGGTGACCGGCGGACGGGCCAGGCGGACCGTGGCGTCCAGGACGGCCAGGCCGTGTGCCGCGACGACGACCGGCTCCAGGTCGACGCCGACGACCTCGGGGTGGTCGTCGACCAGCCGGGAGACCCGCAGCAGCAGGTCCTCCAGGGCGGCGGTGTCCACCGGCTGGCTGCCGCGCCAGCCGAACAGCAGCGGAGCCGTGCGGATGGACCGTATCTGTTCGGCGACGTCGCGGTCGGTCGCCGGGATGAGGCGGTGTGCCGTGTCGCCGAGGAGCTGCGAGGGGGCGCCGGCCAGGCCGAAGGACAGGACGGCGCCGGCGGCCGGGTCGATGGCGGCGCGGACGACCGTGTCGACGCCGCGCGGCACCATCGGCTGGACGACCGGGCGCAGCTCCTCGGGCTTGCCGAGGAAGTCGGTCAGCTCGGCGTAGGCGCGGCGCAGCTCCGCCTCGCCGGTCAGGTCGAGGCGGACGCCGCCGAGGTCGGGGCGGTGCCGCAGGTGCGGTGCGGTGGTCTTCAGGGCGACCGGGTAGCCCAGGCGGGCGGCGGCCCGTACGGCGGTGTCCGGGTCGGGGGCCGGGTGGGCCGGGCGGACGGGGATGCCGTACCGGGCCAGCAGGGCGTGGGCGTCCTCGGCCGGCAGCGGGACGGAGCGGGTGATGTCGGCGTGCCGGGCCAGCTCGTCGAGCAGCCGGTCGATGTCGGCGCCGGCGGCGGCCTCCTCGATGTCCTCGTACTCGGGCACCCGGCCCGGGTCGGCGGCGTCCCGGCGCCATTTCGCGTACCGCACCGCCTGGGCGAGCGACCGGACGGCGCGCTCGGCGGCGGGGAAGGCGGGGATGAGAGGGGCGGGAGCGGGGGCGGAGGTGGCTGGGGCGGAGGGCGGCGGGGTGGGGCCGGGCTGTGGAGGGGTGGCCTCGGACGGCTGCGGGGCGCTGCCGCGCTGCGGGGCGGGGGCCTCGGACGGCGGCGGCGCCGCCAGCGCGTCGGCGAGGGCGTCCATGGCCAGGTGGACGACGGTGACCGGCTTGGCGGGCGCGGCGGACGAGGCCGCTTCGCGCAGCGCCGCGGCGAGGTCGGCGCCCTCGCCCGGGGAGGCCACACCCTCCTCCCCCACCCAGGGGATGGCCGTGACGACGACGGCGTCGCAGAGCCCGTTGGCCAGAGCCGCGGACAGCGCCGTACGGAAGTCCTCGGGAGTGGCAGCGGCGGCGAGGACGTGCGGACGCAGCGGACGCAGTCCTTCGGTGAGGCAGGCGTCGTACGTCAGCAGGGCGAGCGACTCGCTGTTGCCCAGGATGGCGACGCGCGGGCCGGCGGGCAGCGGCTGGGAGGCGAGCAGCAGCCCGGCGTCGATCAGCTCGGTGACCGTGTCGACGCGGATCACGCCGGCCTGGCGCATCAGGGCGGAGACCGTGCTGTCGGGGATACGGACCGTGGGGACGGTGTGGCCGAGCGGCGCGGTGCCGGTGTGGCGGGCGCCCTTGGCGACGACGACGGGCTTGACGGCGGCCGTACGGCGGGCGAGCCGCATGAACTTGCGCGGGTCGCCGATGGACTCCAGGTAGAGGATCGCGACGTCGGTGGCGGGGTCGTCGTACCAGTACTGGAGCAGGTCGTTGCCGGAGAGGTCGGCGCGGTTGCCGGCCGACAGGAAGGTGGAGATGCCGGCGATCGAGCCGTCGCCGGGACCGCGCCGGTGCAGTCCGCTGAGCAGGGCGATGCCGATCGCACCGGACTGTGTGAACAGGCCGATGCGCCCGGCGCCGGGCATCTGGGGGGCGAGGGAGGCGTTCAGCCGGACGTCCGGCGCGGTGTTGATCAGGCCGAAGGCGTTCGGCCCGATGAGCCGCATGCCGTACGAGCGGGCCTGGCGCAGCAGGGCGCGCTGCCGCTCGCGCCCCTCGGGGCCGGACTCGGCGTACCCGGAGGAGAGGATCACCAGGCCGCGTACGCCGTGCTCGCCGCAGTCGCGGACCACGTCGGGGACCTGGGCGGCGGGGACGGCGAGCACCGCGAGGTCCACGGGCTCGGGGATCTCGGGCACCGAGCGGTGGCCGGGCACGCCTTCGGGGTCGAGGCGGGCGCCGCCCTCGGGGAAGGCGCGGTTGACCGCGTACACCCGGCCCGGGTAGCCGGAGTCGAGGAGGTTGCGCAGGACGGAGCGGCCGACGCCGCCGGGGGCGCGGCCGGTGCCGATGACGGCGACCGAGCCGGGTGCCAGCAGGCGCTGCACGGAACGGGCCTCGGCGCGCTGCTCGCGGCCGCGCATGACGGCCATGGACTGCTCGGTGGGCTCCAGGTCGAACTCCAGGCGCACCACGCCGTCTTCGAAGGTGCGCTGCTGGGTGTACCCGGCGTCCGTGAAGACCTTGATCATTTTGGTGTTGGCGGGCAGCACCTCGGCCGCGAACCGGCGGATGCCGCGCTCCCGGGCGACCGCGGCGACGTGCTCCAGGAGGGCGGAGGCCACCCCGCGGCCCTGGTGGGCGTCCTGCACGAGGAAGGCGACCTCGGCCTGGTCGGCGCCCGGCTCCTTGGCGGGGCGGCCGCGGTCGTCGATGCGGTCGTAGCGGACCGTGGCGATGAACTCGCCGCCCACGGTGGCGGCCAGGCCCACCCGGTCGACGTAGTCGTGGTGGGTGAAGCGGTGCACGTCGCGGTCGGACAGGCGCGGGTAGGGCGCGAAGAAGCGGTAGTACTTCGACTCGTCCGAGACCTGTTCGTAGAACGAGACCAGGCGCTGCGCGTCGTCGGGGGTGATGGGACGGATGCGCGCGGTGCCGCCGTCGCGCAGCACGACATCGGCTTCCCAGTGGGCCGGGTAGACGCTGTCCGACGGGCTCTGCATGGGGGACAGCGTACGGCCCGGCACTGACAACCGGCTCGGTGTGCGGGCCCGTGCGGGCCGGGGCAGTCTGGGTCGGGACGGTCGGCCCCGGACGGAGGGGGCCGGGCGGCGGGCGCGGCGGCGGAAGGGTTCAGGAGGAGGGGCCGGGTGGGGACTGGACGGCGCGGTCCCGGATGGCGGACGGTGCGGGCGTGCGCCGTGGAGCCGCCGGTAGCGTGCCCCCGGCCTGCGGAAAGCGCCGTCCCCGGCGCCGCCGCGGGCTGCCGGAGCACTCCCGGCGACATGAGACACTGGTCTAGACAACCGTTACGACTTGAAGGGCAACACCATGGCTGAGCGCCGCGTCAATGTCGGTTGGGCCGAGGGTCTGCACGCCCGCCCCGCCTCGATCTTCGTCCGTGCGGCCACCGCCGCCGGGGTTCCCGTGACGATCGCGAAGGCCGACGGCAACCCGGTCAACGCGGCCTCCATGCTGGCCGTGCTGGGCCTGGGGGCCCAGGGTGGCGAGGAGATCGTGCTGGCCTCCGACGCCGAGGGCGCCGACGCCGCGCTCGACCGTCTCGCGAAGCTGGTCGCCGAGGGCCTCGAGGAGCTCCCGGAGACCGTCTGAACCGCTTCGCGGGTCACTGTGTTCGCGGCTCCGCCGCGGTAGCCGGTTCACCGGCGCCGGGGCGGGGCCGTTTTTCGTGCGTCGCCGTAGGCCACGGCCGAAGGGCGGCACCCCGGAAATGCACACGCCGCCGCTACGGAGCACGCCGGGGAATTCCCGCAACGCCTCCCCCGCGATTCCACTGCACCCCTGCAAAACCCTCGCGGTAATTCATCCGCACTTTTCCGCAGCCCGCCGCACCGCACCGGAACCCCTGCCGATACCCCGACGAAATCACCTACCGCTTGTATACGGCCCGCCTGTTAATTCCGTTCGCGCGCCGTGTTTACGGTCTGTTTCGAATCCCTCACCGCCGGCCCGGGAACCACCGGACGCAGCCGGTACGCCGGGCGCGAGCGCTCGATGTGCGCCGCCATCAGGGCGCGGGCCCGTTCGGCGTCCCCACGGCCCACCGCGTCCAGCACCGCCCCGTGCTCCTCCCAGGAGCGCTCGTCGCGGGCCGGGGGCTCGACCACGTACATCCAGTCGATCTTGCGCCGCACCTGGGTGAGCAGCGCCGCCAGGCCCGTACTGCCGGACGCCTGGGCGAGCGTCTCGTGGAACCAGCCGTCGAGTTGGCGCAGCTCGGCGCAGTGGCCGTGCCGGGCGCGCTCACGGCCCAGCCGTACGACACCGCGCAGCACCTTGATGTGCGCCGCGGTGCGGCGGGCCGCGGCGCGCGCGGCGCCGAGCGGCTCCAGCAGCGCCCGGACGTCCAGGGTGTCGGCCGCTTCCCGCTCCGTCGGCTCGGCCACACAGGCACCCGCGTGGTGCCGGATGACGACGAAGCCCTCCGACTGCAGCGTGCGCAGCGCCTCGCGTACGGGAACGCGGGAGACCCCGTAACGGCCGGCCAGCATTTCCTCGATCAGGCGGCTGCCCGGCGGGAGGACGCCGGATACGATGTCGTCGCGGATCGCCGTGCACACCACATGCGCGGAAAGGGGACCTCGCATCGTCTGTGCCTCCGCCGTAATCCGCTGGGAACTTCCGGAAATGCCGCCGGACGGCGACTTTCCCGACGCGACTCTATGCGACAGGAACCGGATATCCGACGGCCATGGCGCATTCATGGATATTTTTTGGCCAGGTGCCGCACGGGCGGAAACGCAGATGCCCCGGCCACGGGGGCCGGGGCATCGTACGGGGGACGGGTGCGACGGGAGTGACGAGCGGGACGGGTGTCCGTCAGACGTTCACGCCGTGCGAGCGCAGGTAGGCGACCGGGTCCATGTCCGAGCCGTACTCAGGCGAGGTGCGGGCCTCGAAGTGCAGGTGCGCGCCGGTGGTGTTGCCGGTGTTGCCCGACAGGGCGATCTGCTGGCCCGGGGTGACGGTCTGGCCGACCGAGACGTTGATCGACGACAGGTGGCCGTACTGGGTGTAGGTGCCGTCGTTCATCTTGATGACGACGTTGTTCCCGTACGCGCCGCCCCAGCCGGCCTCGACGACGGTGCCGGAGCCCACGGCGTGGACGGTGGTCCCGGAGTCGGCGTGGAAGTCGATGCCGGTGTGGCTGCCGGAGGACCACAGGCCGCTGGACGCCTTGTAACTGGTGGAGACGTAGGAGCCGTCGATCGGCGCGACGTACATGAGCAGGCGCTTGCGCTCGGCCTCGCGGGCGGCGCGCTCCTTGGCCTCGCGCTCCTTCTTGGCCTCGGCCTCGGCCTGGCGCTTGGCCTCCTCGGCCTGTTTGCGCGCCTCGGCCTCGGCCTTGGCCTGCGCGGCGGCGGCCTCGGCGGCCTCCTGCTGCGCGTCGGCCTGCGCCTCGATCTGCTCGGCGAGCTCGTCGCCGAGGACGACGGCGTGGTGGAGGCCGGTGTCGTGGTTGCCCGCGTCGTCCGGGTTGCCGGCCGCCAGGGCCGGGGAGGCGACGGAGGCGATGACGCCGGACGCGGCGAGCGTGGCTATGCCGGCGAGGTTACGGGTCGTCCGCGCGCTGCGGCTCGGACCACGGTGCTTCCCGGTGGCACGGGTGAACGCCATGGGCTGGCTGTGTCCTTTCCTTCCCTCTCGCCTACCGGGTTAGCTGACGGGTTCGGAGCAGGAAGGTCTCCTACGGGCGCCTCCGGGAAGGCGTCCGATTCACCCCAAGGACGGGCCCCTCCTGCGCCGAAGTCGGCGACAAGAGGGCGGGTCCCCGGCTCCCCTGGCTCGCGCCGTACGGGGACTCGGCGATGACTGTCCGTGCCGCGGTTGCGGCGGTGATCCTGCGGACAGCCGGATCGACGCTAAACGGGGCCACTTTCAATCGGCAAACAGAACCCCGGATTTGTGCCGTACGCCACACGGGCACCGTGCAACCACCCCCAACAATTGGGACATAAAGAAGATCCAGTGGCGCCTGCGCACCACTGGATCCCTTATGTCACCGTTCGTCACACACTCGGGTCACAGGCCGTCCGTCCGGGCCGGAGACGTGCCGGTGACGCCCCTCAGCCCTTGACGACCGTCACCTCTCCGATGCCGAGCGCCTTGACCGGCTCCTCGATCTCGGCGGCGTCGCCCACCAGGACCGTCACCAGACGGTCGACCGGGAAGGCGTTGACGACCGCGGCGGTCGCCTCGACCGTGCCGGTCCGCGCCAGCCGCTCGTACAGCCGGGCCTGGTAGTCGTCGGGGAGCTGCTGCTCGACCTGGTCGGCGAGGGTGCCGGCGACAGCCGCGGCGGTCTCGTACTTCAGCGGCGCGACCCCGACGAGGTTCTGTACGGCCACATCGCGCTCGGCGTCCGTCAGGCCCTCCGCCGCGAGGGTGCGCAGCACCTTCCAGAGGTCATCCAGCGCCGGGCCGGTGGAGGCGGTGTCCACGGAGCCGCTGATGGCGAGCATCGCGGCGCCGTCGCCGTCGGCCGAGGAGCGCAGCACCTGCCCGAAGGAGCGCACCCCGTAGGTGTAGCCCTTCTCCTCGCGCAGCACCCGGTCCAGGCGGGAGGTGAGGGTGCCACCCAGGCAGTACGTGCCGAGCACCTGCGCGGGCCAGACGCGGTCGTGCCGGTCGGCGCCGATCCGGCCGATCAGCAACTGGGTCTGGACGGCGCCGGGGCGGTCGACGATCACGACCCGGCCGGTGTCGTCGGCGGTGATCGGGCTGGCCTTCACCGGTTCGGCGGGCGACCCCGTCCAGGCGCCGAGGGTCTCCGTGAGGGCCGCGTCCAGGTCGACGCCGATGAAGTCGCCCACGACGACCGCGGTGGCCGTGGCGGGGCGTACATGGGCCTCGTAGAAGGCCCGCACGGCCGCCGCGTCGATACGGGCGACGGTCTCCTCGGTGCCCTGGCGCGGCCGCGACATCCGCGAGTCGGCCGGGAACAGCTCCTTGGACAGGGCCATCGCGGCACGCCGGGCCGGGTTGGCGAGCTCGTGCGGGATCTCGTCGAGGCGGTTGGCCACCAGGCGCTCGACCTCGCCGTCCGGGAAGGCGGGGGCGCGCAGGGCGTCGGCGAGCAGGCCGAGCGCCTTGTCCAGCCGGGAGGCCGGGACCTCCAGGGACACCCGGACGCCGGGGTGGTCGGCGTGCGCGTCCAGAGTGGCGCCGCAGCGCTCCAGCTCGGCGGCGAACTCCTCGGCGTCGTGCTTGTCGGTGCCCTCGGACAGGGCGCGCGCCATGATCGTGGCGACGCCGTCCAGGCCCGCCGGCTCGGCCTCCAGGGGCGCGACGATGTCGATCTCGACGGCGACGACCTGCTGGCCCGGACGGTGGCTGCGCAGGACCGTGAGCCCGTTGGGGAGCCGGCCGCGCTCGGGGGCCGGGAAGGCCCACGGCTTGGGGTCGCCGCCGGCCGGCTGCGGGTGGAAGGTCATCGTGCTGCTGACGGCGTCGCTCACTGGGCCGCCTCCTCGTCGTTGTCCTCGGCGGCGGTCGGCTCGGTCGGCTCGTACACGAGGACCGCGCGGTTGTCGGGGCGCAGCCGGGCCTTGGCGACCTCCTGCACCTCCTGCGGGGTGATCTCCAGGACGCGCTGCACGGCGCTCAGGGCGAGCTGCGGGTCGCCGAACAGAACCGCGTAACGGCACAGTTCGTCGGCGCGCCCGGCGGCCGTGGCGAGCCGGTCCAGCCACTCGCGCTCAAGCTGGGCCTGCGCGCGCTCCATCTCCTCGGGGCTCGGGCCCTCGTCGGCGAAGCGGGCCAGCTCCTCGTCCACGGCGCGCTCGATGTCCGGCACCTCGACGCCGCCGGAGGTCTTCACGTCCAGCCAGCCCAGCGAGGGGGCGCCGGCCAGCCGGAGCAGGCCGAAGCCCGCCGCGACGGCCGTACGGTCACGGCGCACCAGGCGGTTGTACAGCCGCGAGGACTCGCCGCCGCCGAGCACCGTCAGTGCCAGGTCGGCGGCGTCGGCCTCACGGGTGCCGTCGTGCGGGAGGCGGTAGGCGGCCATCAGGGCGCGGGACGGGACGTCCTCCTCGACGACCTCGCGCAGCTCCGTGCCGATGACGTCCGGGAGGGAGCCGTCGCGCGGCGGCTGCTTGCCCTCGTGGCCCGGGATCGAGCCGAAGTACTTCTCCACCCAGGCGAGGGTCTGCTCCGGGTCGATGTCGCCGACGACCGACAGCACCGCGTTGTTGGGCGCGTAGTACGTACGGAAGAAGGCCCGCGCGTCCTCCAGGGAGGCGGCGTCCAGGTCGGCCATCGAGCCGATGGGCGTGTGGTGGTACGGGTGTCCCTCC
The DNA here is from genome assembly GCF_003865135.1 of Streptomyces chrestomyceticus JCM 4735. Classification (NCBI taxonomy): domain Bacteria; kingdom Bacillati; phylum Actinomycetota; class Actinomycetes; order Kitasatosporales; family Streptomycetaceae; genus Streptomyces; species Streptomyces chrestomyceticus. The sequence continues at coordinate 2,508,681 of NZ_BHZC01000001.1, forward strand.
GGGTAGGCCATGGCCGTCAGCTTCTCGAAGGCCGTGCCGTAGGGGACGTTGTCGTAGCGCTGCCGGCGCTCGTTCTTGACGACGTCGCGCTGGTTCTCCAGGGACTCCTCGTCGAGCGCGGTCAGCAGGGAGCCCATGCGGTCGGCCTCCAGCCACAGCGCGAGCTCGAGCTGGTGGGCGGGCATGGTCTCGAAGTAGTTGGTGCGCTCGAAGCTGGTGGTGCCGTTCAGGGAGCCGCCGGCGCCCTGGACCAGTTCGAAGTGACCGTTGCCCGAGACCTGGGCGGAGCCCTGGAACATGAGGTGCTCGAAGAGGTGGGCCAGGCCCGTACGGCCCTTGACCTCGTGCCGCGAGCCGACGTCGTACCAGAGGCAGACCGCGGCGACCGGGGTCAGGTGATCCTCGGAGAGCACCACACGCAGGCCGTTGGCCAGCCGGTGCTCGGTCGCTGTCAGGCCGCCGGAGCCGGCTTGTTCTGTGGCCGTGTGACCCATGGGCATGTACGTCCCTTCGATCCGCTTGCGAGAAAGTTCTGTCACTGTATGCAAGCGTGCCGAGCTATGGCGAAGTTCCCGGCCGGGCTGCCTCGTACGAGCGGACTTCGCGGCGACCTCGTCCGGGGCCTGGGGAGGGTCGCGGTCGGCGTTGTCAGTGGGCCGGGCCACAATGGTCCGCGAAAGACCCGAACGTTGATCCCGCATCGGCAAGCAGCAGGACGCAAGCGAAGGAGCCGCAGCCGCGATGGCCCGCCGTAGCACGAAGACCCCGCCGCCGGACGACTTCGAGGAGAGGATCCTCGACATCGACGTCGTCGACGAGATGCAGGGCTCCTTCCTTGAGTACGCGTACTCGGTCATCTACTCCCGCGCCCTCCCGGACGCCCGCGACGGCCTCAAGCCCGTACACCGCCGCATCCTCTATCAGATGAACGAGATGGGGCTGCGTCCCGAGCGCAGCTACGTCAAGTGCGCCCGTGTCGTCGGCGAGGTGATGGGTAAGCTCCACCCGCACGGCGACGCCTCCATCTACGACGCCCTGGTGCGGATGGCGCAGTCCTTCTCCATGCGGCTGCCGCTGGTGGACGGCCACGGCAACTTCGGCTCGCTCGGCAACGACGACCCGCCCGCCGCCATGCGGTACACCGAGTGCAAGATGGCCTCGGCGACCTCCCTGATGACGGAGTCCATCGACGAGGACACGGTCGACTTCGCCCCGAACTACGACGGCCAGGAGCAGGAGCCGGTCGCCCTGCCGGCCGCCTACCCGAACCTCCTCGTCAACGGCGCGTCCGGCATCGCGGTCGGCATGGCGACGAACATGCCGCCGCACAACCTCGGCGAGGTCATCGCCGCCGCCCGCCACCTCATCAAGCACCCGAACGCCGACCTCGACACGCTGATGAAGTACGTGCCGGGCCCCGACCTTCCGACCGGTGGCCGGATCGTCGGCCTGGGCGGCATCCGTGATGCCTACGAGTCGGGACGCGGCACCTTCAAGATCCGCGCCACGGTCTCGGTGGAGAACGTCACCGCCCGCCGCAAGGGGCTGGTCGTCACCGAACTGCCGTTCGCGGTCGGCCCCGAGAAGGTCATCTCCAAGATCAAGGACCTGGTGGGCGCGAAGAAGCTCCAGGGCATCGCGGACGTCAAGGACCTCACGGACCGCGAGCACGGCCTGCGCCTGGTCATCGAGATCAAGAACGGCTTCAACCCGGAGGCCGTCCTGGAGCAGCTCTACAAGCTCACGGCCATGGAGGAGTCCTTCGGCATCAACAACGTCGCGCTGGTGGACGGCCAGCCGCTGACGCTGGGCCTCAAGGAGCTGCTGGAGGTCTACGTCGACCACCGCTTCGACGTGGTGCGCCGGCGCAGCGAATTCCGCCGTACCAAGAAGCGCGACCGCCTCCACCTGGTCGAGGGCCTGCTCACGGCCCTGGTCGACATCGACGAGGTGATCCGCCTCATCCGCTCCAGCGAGAACAGCGCCCAGGCCAAGGAACGGCTGATGGACCGCTTCTCGCTGAGCGACATCCAGACGCAGTACATCCTCGACACCCCGCTGCGCCGCCTGACCAAGTTCGACCGGATCGAGCTGGAGTCGGAGCGCGACAAGCTCAAGGCGGAGATCGAGGAGCTGACCAAGATCCTCGAATCGGACGCCGAGTTGCGCAAGCTGGTCTCCGGCGAGCTGGCCGCGGTGGCCAAGAAGTACGGCACGGACCGGCGCACCGTGCTGCTGGAGTCGGCGGGCGCCCCGGTGTCCGCGATGCCGCTGGAGGTCGCCGACGACCCGTGCCGGGTGCTGCTGTCCTCCACGGGCCTGCTGGCCCGTACGGCCAACGGCGAAGTCAATTTCGACGCGGAGGCCAAGCGCGTCAAGCACGACGTGATCGTCTCGGCGGTGCCGGCCACCACGCGCGGCGAGGTGGGCGCGGTGACGTCCACCGGTCGGCTGCTGCGGCTCCAGGTCGTCGACCTGCCGCAGCTCCCCGACACCATCGCGGCACCGACCCTGTCGGGCGGCGCGCCGGTCTCCGAGTTCCTCAGCCTCCAGGACGGCGAGGAACTGATCTGCCTGATGACGCTGGACGAGTCCTCGCCGGGCCTGGCCCTCGGCACGCAGCAGGGCATCGTCAAGCGCGTGGTGCCGGACTATCCGTCGCACAAGGAGGAGTTGGAGGTCATCACCCTCAAGGAGGGCGACCGCATCGTGGGCGCCGCCGAGCTGCGCACGGGCGAGGAGGACCTGGTCTTCATCACCGACGAGGCGCAGCTTCTGCGCTATCCGGCGGGGCAGGTACGGCCGCAGGGGCGGCCGGCGGGCGGTATGACGGGCATCAAGCTGGGCCCGGACGCGAAGGTCATCTTCTTCTCGGCCGTCGACCCCGGTGCCGACGCCATGGTCTTCACCGTCTCCGGCTCGCACGGCACCCTCGACGACTCCGTCTCCACGGCCAAGCTCACTCCCTTCGACCAGTACCCGCGCAAGGGCCGGGCGACCGGCGGCGTGCGCTGCCAGCGGTTCCTGAAGGGTGAGGACTGTCTCTCCCTGGCCTGGGCGGGCGCCGCGCCGGTGCGGGCGGCGAACGCCAAGGGTGTCCCGGTCGACCTGCCGGAGCCGGACCCGCGCCGGGACGGCTCGGGCGTACCACTGACGAAGCCGGTCGCCGCGCTCGCCGGGCCGGTGTAGCGGGCACGGTTCCGCGTCGAGAACGGTGACGACGCCCCTGGGACGGCTGCGGCCGGGCCGGGGGCGTTGCCTTGCCCGTCGCGGCGTCCACGGGGGCTCGGTGTCCGCGAGAGGCGGGCTGCCGACGGCTACCGGTTGTCGGGTTCCCCCGGCCGCTCCGACTCCCCCGGCCGCTCCGACTCCCCCGGCCGCTCCGGCTCCTCCGGCTCGTCCGGACCGGCGAAGTCAGCGGTCTCATCAGGCTCGCCCGTGGACGGTACGTACCGGAGTACGCCCCACATGCTGTTCACGTCGGCGCGCTCCGGGCCCGTCTCCCGGCAGTCGGTCAGCTCCTTGCGTACCGCCGCCGTGTCGACCCCGCTGCCGATCAGGACGAGCTGGGTGCGGCGCTCCTCGTCCGGCTGCCACGGCGACGGGTAGAAGCGCAGGAAGTCGCCGACCGCGTGCACGGCGAACTTCTGGCGGTTCTCCGGTACGTCGAAGTGGACGAACCCCTTGATCCGGTAGAGACCGGCGGGCCTGCTGTCCAGGAAGGCCATGAGCCGGCGCGGGTTCATCGGCTCGTCCGACTCGAACGCGACACTCTCGTACGCGGCGTGGAGGTGCTGCCGATGACCGTGGCCGTGGCCACCACACCCCGGCCCGTGCTCACCACACTCGTCCCCCTCCTCGGCCTCCGCTTCCTCACGGAACAGATCCTCGAAGGACAACTGACGGACCGCCTCGTCGTCCGCCTCGCGCGGCTTGCGGTCGAAGAACAGCTCCGGGTCGATCCGCCCGTACGCGGCGGGCACGACCGGCGTCCCCGGGCTCAGCTCGGCAAGGGTCTCCAGCAGCGAGCGCTGCTCCGCCTCCCCGATCCGGTCGGCCTTGTTCAGGACCACCAGATCGGCGATGGCCACATGCCGGTCGATCTCCGGGTGCCGGGCCCGGGTGGCCCCGAACTCCGCCGCGTCGACGACCTCGACCAGTCCGCCGTAGACGATCCGGTCGTTCTCGCTGGCCAGGACCATGCGGATGAGTTCCTGGGGCTCGGCCAGGCCGCTCGCCTCGATGACGATCACATCGATACGGGCCGACGGCCGGGCCAGCCGTTCCAGGTACTCGTCCAGCTCGCTGGTGTCGACGGCGCAGCACAGACAGCCGTTGCCCAGCGAGACCATCGAGTCGACCTGCCCGGCCACCGTCATGGCGTCGATCTCGATGCTGCCGAAGTCGTTGACGACCGCTCCGACGCGGCTGCCGCCGCTGCGGCCCAGCAGATGGTTGAGCAGGGTCGTCTTGCCGGAACCGAGGAATCCGGCGAGCACGATGACCGGAATCTGTCGCGGGGCCTGCGGGGCCAAGGGGGCGCCTCCATCGTCGTACGTCGGTGCGGCGGCGCGCCGTCGGTCCGGCACGCCGTCAGTTCAGCGCGGCGGGCACCGGCTGCGGCGGGGGCGGACCGACATAGCGGGCCGCCGGGCGGATGATCTTCGAGTCGTCCGCCTGCTCCAGGATATTGGCGCTCCACCCGACCACCCGGGCCGCACAGAAGGTGGGAGTGAACATCTCACGCGGCAGACCGCACAGCTCCATCACCACACCCGCGTAGAACTCGACGTTGGTGTGCAGTTCCCGGCCGGGCTTGAGCTCGGCGAGCAGCGCCTCGACCCGCTCCTCCACCTGCACCGCGAAGTCCACGAGCGGTCCGCCGAACCCCCGGGCGATGTCGCGCAGCATCCGCGAGCGCGGGTCCTCGGTGCGATAGACGGGGTGCCCGAATCCCATGATCCGCTCGCCCGAACCGACCCGTTCGCGGATCCAGGCGTCGATACGGTCCGGGCTGCCGATGGCGTCGAGGGAGTCCAGCGCCCGGCTGGGCGCGCCGCCGTGCAGCGGCCCGGAGAGCGCGCCGACCGCACCCGCCAGGCAGGCCGCGAGGTCGGCGCCCGTGGAGGCGATGACGCGGGCGGTGAACGTCGACGCGTTGAAGCCGTGGTCGACGGTGCAGATCAGGTACCGCTCGATGGCACGGGTACGCGCGGGGTCCGGCTCCTCACCGGTGAGCATGTACAGGTAGTTGGCGGCGTACGGGAGGTCGTCCCGCGGCTCGACCGGTTCCAGGCCGCGGCCGATGCGGTGCAGCGCGGTGAGCACGGTGGGTACGGCGGCGCATGCGGCGAGCGCGTCAGCGCCACGCTGCCGGGCGTCGATGTCGTAGAGAGGCTGGAAGTCCGCTGCCGCGCCGAGCAGGGAGAGCGCGGTACGCAGCCCCGCGAGCGGGCCGCTGCGGGCGCTCGCACGGGCGATACCGGGCAGTGCGTCCCGTACGGCGCCGGGCAGGTGACGCAGCGCCACGGTCTCCGCCTGGAAGGCCGCGCGCTGCTCCGCGTCCGGCAGGTACCCGCGGAGCATCAGGTGCCAGACATCCTCGAAGGTACGGCTCTGCGCGAGCTCCACGGCGGAGTACTGCCGGTAGTGGTAAAAGCCCTCCCCGCCCCGTACGTCCCCCAGCTCGGTCTCGGTGACGATCACTCCCGCAAGCCCGCGGGGCGCGTCGAACGTCGCGCCGGCCTCGGCAATCGACATGACGGTCCTCCCTGTGTCTGTCTCCTGGGCACTCCCATTGACTTGACTGTCTATTCTGGATTGGACGGGTGTCAATGTTGATCAGATCAATACATGCGCGGGATCAATCGATAGGGTTGGGGCATGAAGGGCATGGCGGATCGGGGAATGGATCAGGGAACGGGCGAGGGGCGGGGTGTGGTGGGCCGCGGGAAAGGCGGGGAGCAGATCGGCGGGATCGATGGCGGTGGGGGCGGGGGTAGCGATCTCGGAGGCGTCGGCGATGGCGGGACGGGCGGCAATTGTGGAGGTACGGGCGCAAGCGCCGGCGACGGCGGTGGGGGTCGCCACGGCGACGGACTCCATGGCGCCAGCAGCGACTCCGACGGCCGCGACAGCTCCAGCGGCCCCGACGACTCCGGCAGCCCGGATGATCCGGATGGCGGTCCCGGCGATTCCTGCATCGGTTCGGCCGGCGGAGGAAGTGGCGGCAGCACCGGCGTCCTCGGTGACGGCGCCGGCAGTACCGGAGATGTCGCCGACGGCGTCGGCAGCACCGGAGGCAGCAGCAGCGAACGGCGGCTGACCACCCGGGAAGCAGCCGACCGGCTCGGCGTGAAGCCGGAGACGATCTACGCCTACGTCAGCCGCGGCCAGTTGACCAGCCGCCGGGCGCCCGGTGGCCGGGGCAGCACCTTCGACGCCGAGGAAGTGGACGCCCTCGCCCGACGCGGCGCCCGGCGTGAGCCGTCCGCCGGCAGCGGCGACCTGGCGCTCCGTACCGGCATCACCCTCATCGACGCGGACCGCTGCTACTTCCGCGGCGTGGACTCGACCGAGCTGGCCGGCCGCTACGGCTACGAAGAGGTCGCCGAGTGGCTCTGGACCGGCGTACTGCGCCCCGGCGTCCACTTCACCGCCCCGGAGGAAGCCCTGGCGGCCGCCCGACGGGCCGTCGACGCACTGCCCGCCCACAGCAGCCCGATGGACCGGCTGCGCGTCGCGGTGGTGGCGGCGGCCTCCGCCGACCCGCTGCGCTTCGACCTGTCCGAGGCCGCCGTCCTGGGTACGGCGCGCTCACTCATCCCCGTACTCGTCGACGCCCTGCCCCGCCTGGAAAGCGGAACGGACCGCGCCACCTCCCCGATCGCCCGCCGCCTGTGGTCCCGCCTCACCGAGCAGCGACCTGACGAGGCGTCACTACGCGTGCTGGCCGCGGCGCTCGTCCTGCTCATCGACCACGACCTGGCCGCCTCCACGCTGGCCGCCCGGGTGGCCGCCTCCGCGCGGGCCCACCCGTACACCGTCGTGTCGGCCGGTTTCGGCGCCTTGGACGGCCCGCTGCACGGCGCCGCGAGCAGCCTCACCCACCGCATGCTCCAAGACGTGCTGGAACGGGGCAGCGCGGCGGCCGTGGTGGCGGACCACCTGCGCGCCGGACGCCGGGTACCGGGCCTCGGCCACCGCCTCTACCGGGGCGAAGACCCGCGCGCCCGTACCCTGTTCCGCCTCCTGGAGGACGTACCGCACGCCGCCCCGGCACTGCGGGCCGCACGCGAGGTGGCCGCCACGACCGCCCGCCACACCGCACTCCACGCCAACGTCGACCTCGCCCTGGGCGTACTGACCGTCACGGCCAACATGACCCCCGAGGCCGGCGAAACCGTCTTCGCGGTGGCCCGGACCGCAGGCTGGATCGCCCACGCCCTGGAGGAGTACGCAGAACGCCCCATGCGCCTACGCCCCAACGGCCACTACACAGGCCCCACCCCACCCCAGCCCCTCCCCTGACCCGGCCGGGGGCCAGGGTGGGGCGGCAGCCGGTCGACGCCGACATGCACGGGCGATGCCCCGCCTGGCGGCCTCACGGGGCGGCCTCGCCGGGCGGTTCCGGGCACGACCAGCGTGGGAGCGGTACGGCAGGCCCCTGGGCGCACCGGCCCCTCAACGACGCACAGTCTCCACATGCAACCCGTTCGACGGCACTCGGGGTTGTGGGTCCGGGGCGCCCACGAGCACGGTGGGCGGACTGATCGGCCGAAGTGAACCATTGGCCCCCGAAGCCCGCCCCGCCAGTCACTGCCCCAGCCCCGCAATGGCCGGTGCAGGAGGCCACTTGGGCAGCTTCGACCTCGACTGGGGCGCCTGGGGGGGAGTCCGCCGTACCGGCTTGGTACGGCACGCGCCGTACGGCGAAAACCACCGCCCCGGCCTCGTTCGCCCCGGACGGACCCCGACCAGGACCGAAGGAATCGGGCCGAAGAGCGGCCAGGCGCGCTGACAAGGAAGCCTGAACGACAGGGTTCACTGTCGATCGCCTCGCTCGAACGACGGCGAACAGATGCGCCTGCGCTGCAGCGGATCCGCCAGCACCTGGGGCCTAGCCCTCTACTCGCGAGTACCGCTGAGCACCAAGACGCCATCCCGCCCATCAGCAGCTCCGCCGATACCCAGCCCCGAAGTCGCCCTCGTCTGCACCTGCGGCTTCTACCTCAGCGCCCCCCGCACCTGACCGCGCCACGCGCCACGCCACTCACCTCGCCCCCTGCTCAACCGAGCCGCACCGTACGCACCGAGCTGCACCGTTCGCACCGAGTCGCTCGCACCACCTCGCTCATGTCACACCGTTCGCTCCCTCCTGGCCGAGCCTTGCGGGCGACCTCACGGCGATCCCGCCGTCGGCCCACCAGCGAAGACACCCATCCCCAACCCGGCTCGTCGCCCTCCCCGTTCACCTCCCAGCTCATGCGTTCTCGGTTTCAGATGCCCCCGGTATCGGTTCGGGATTCCAGCCGCTCCGCGGCAGGTTAGGGTTACCTATGTGAGCACGTGCGCAACCGCTTCCCGCGAGGCCGCCGAGCCTGTCGCGGGCACTTCGGCCACCGCCCGGACCTGGCTGCTCGTCGAGCAGACCGGGCCCTGGGGTACTGAGGCGCTGACCGAGAGCCACCTCGATCCCCGCATCGGCCGGGCCTTGGAATCGGCGGCGGAGAACACGGGCGTACGGGTGGCGCTCGTCCGCCGACCGGGCCGGCACGCGGACTGCCACGGGGCCGCCGCCCGCAGGGCTTTCCTTGCCCACACCACACCCGATCGCCCCTGGATCCGGACCACCTCCGTCACCGACCCGGCAGCCCTGCTGCACCTCGACTTCGCCCGGTTGGGCGCGGGTGAGCACGGTGGGCTCTGGGATCCGTATGACGGTGAACCGCTGGTCTTCGTCTGCACCAACGGCAAGCGTGACCGCTGCTGCGCCGTCCTCGGACGCCCACTGGCCTCCGAACTCGCCGACAGCGGCGCCGAGGCGTGGGAAGTCACCCACATCGGCGGTCACCGCTTCTCCCCCACCCTCTTCGTCCTCCCGTACGGCTACGCCTACGGGCGGGCTTCCGCTCCGCTGGTCAAGGAGGCCGTGGCGTCGGCCCGGGACGGTCGGATCCTGCTGGACCACTGCCGTGGCCGCTCGGCCTGGGAGCGCCCGGCGCAGGCCGCCGACCTCGCCGTGCGCGAGCTGATACGCGAGGACCGGGCGGACGCGATCGACATCGTGCGCTGTGAATCCGTGCCGCCTCCTGTCGGCGGCGGAAAGGGCGCGAGCGAGGCGGCGGAAGGCCCTCGCCACAAGGACACCAGCACTACGACCCCGGCACCTTCGACGGCCGCCCACAACGAGGCCCCCGCCCCCACCTGGGCCGTCACCGTCACGCACCGCGACGGCCGGTCCTGGCTGGTCACCGTCCAGCAGCGCGCCGACGGCATCCCCGCGCCGGTCAGTTGCGGTTCTCCGCTCGGCAGGCCCGCCCGCCTGGCCGTACTCTCCGTACGCCCTCTCGGCTGAAGCAACCGCTCGACCGTCTCCCCCGCGCTCGCCGCACCGCACGCGCCCTCCGCCTCCCCCACTTCCTCCGCACCTACCGCGCCTTCCGCACCTTCCCCGGCGCCTCCCAACAGCACCCACCGTCTCCGCCCTCATGACGCCCCCTTGAGTCCCACGAAGTCCTTGAATCCCTCGAACCTCTTCTGACCGCCCCGCCGCTTTCGCCGCCAGCAGCCGGTCACTCTCTGTGACTCTTCGAGGTTAACCACGCTCGGTAAGCTCGCGAAAGCCCTGTGGATAACTCCTCATCACTTGCCCACAGGCGCTCCGGTCGCCTCAGCCGCTCGCCCTCGACCTGGCTACCGAGCCGCACCCCACCCCGCCTACTGTTCGTTCATATGAGCGAACAGGCCGAAAGCAGCGCGCCCCCGCGTACGGACCGGCCCGCCGGCAGCGGGCTGCGTGCCGTGCCGTCGTCGCTGCGTTCCGTGCTGTCGGGGCTGCGTCTCCGCGTGGGCTGGCCGCGCCGCGTCTTCGCGCAGGTGCTGCTGGTGCAGTTGGCCATCGCCGCCGGTGTCACCGCGCTCGCCACCGGCCTCTTCCTCGCGCCGCTCAGCGCACAGCTCGACGACCAGGCGATGCGCCGGGCCTTGGCCATCGCCCAGACCACCGCCGCCGAATCGAGGCTCGACGACGCGCTGGAAAGCTCCCGCCCCGGCCGCGGCGGACCCGTGCAGAACGAGGCCGAGCGCATTCGCCGTGCCACCGGGGCGGAGTACGTCGTGATCATGGATACGCGTGGCGTGCGCTGGTCGCACACCGATCCCGACGAGATCGGGCGGCATGTCTCCACCGACCCCAGCGGCGTTCTGGCGGGCCGCGAGGTCATGCAGATCGACGAGGGCACCCTGGGGCGCTCCGCGCGCGGGAAGGTGCCGCTGCGGGACGAGGAGGGGAAGATCGTCGGCGCCGTCTCGGTCGGTATCGCCTACGAGAGCGTGCAGCAGCGGCTGCTGAGCACCGTGCCGCAACTGCTCGCCTACGCGGGCGGAGCGCTTGCCGTCGGCGCGCTGGCCGCCTACCTGGTCGCCCGTCGCCTCCAGCGCCGTACCCATGACCTGGCCTTCTCCGACATCTCCGCCCTGCTCACGGAGCGCGAGGCGATGCTGCACGGCATCCGGGAGGGCTTCGTCGCGCTGGACGCGCACGGCCGTATCCGTCTGCTGAACGACGAGGCGCAGCGCCTGCTGGACCTGCGTTCCGAGGACGCCGGCCGGCCCTTGGCGGAGGCACTGCCGCCCGGCCGTACCGCGGAAGTGCTGTCCGGCCGGGTGAGCGGCGCCGACCTGCTCACCGTCAGTGGGCAGCGCGTCCTGGTGGCCAACCGGATGCCGACCGACGACGGAGGGGCCGTGGTGACGTTGCGCGACCGTACGGAGCTGGAGCGGCTGGGCCGTGAGCTGGACGGCACCCGTGGGCTGATCGACGCGCTGCGCGCCCAGGACCACGAGCACGCCAACCGCCTCCACACCCTGCTGGGCCTCCTCGAACTGGGGCTGTACGAGGAGGCCGTGGAGTTCGTGACCCAGGCGGTGGGCGTGCACCGGGCGACGGCCGAGCAGGTCACCGAGCGGGTGCGCGATCCGCTGTTGGCGTCCCTGCTGGTCGGCAAGGCGACGGTCGCCACCGAACGCGGCGTCTCGTTGCGCATCGCGCCCGGCAGCCGCCTCCCGGACCGGGTGGTGGACCCGCACAGCCTGGTCACCGTCCTGGGCAACCTGGTCGACAACGCCCTGGATGCCACGGCCGGCACTCCCGGGGCGTGTGTCGAGGTCGAGGTGCGCGCCGAGGGTCGTACCGCGGTCGTCCGGGTCCGTGACAACGGCCCCGGAGTGCCGGAGGCCCGGCGCGCGGAAATCTTCACCGAGGGCTGGACGACCAAGGAGCCCCCTGCGCACGGGCAGCGCGGCATCGGCCTCGCGCTCGTGCGCCGCCTGGCCGAACGGTACGGGGGCACCGCCGCGGTGGCCGAGAGCCCCGGAGGGGGCGCGGAATTCACCGTCACGCTCCCTGACGCGCTGTCCGACGCCCTCTCGGAGGAGGTGCCGGACGGTGGCACCGCTGGGGAAGCCGGAGCGATCGGCCGAGACGGGGGCGCACACGCCTCGGAGGAGCGTGGGCCCGATGGCCGTGGCTCCGGTGACGGCCCAGGAGGCGCGCGATGATCGACGTACTGGTCGTGGACGACGACATACGGGTCGCCGAGATCAACGCCGCGTATGTCGCGAAGATCCCGGGTTTCCGCGTCAGCCGCCTCGCCCACTCCGCCGCCGAGGCCCTGGACGCCCTGGAGACCGCCTCCGTCGATCTCGTCCTGCTGGACCACTACCTGCCCGACGAGACCGGCCTCCAGCTCGTCTCACGGCTGCGGCAGCGCGGCCTGCAGACCGACGTGATCATGGTGACAGCGGCGCGTGACATCGCGACCGTCCAGGCGGCCATGCGGCACGGGGCGCTGCAGTACCTGGTCAAGCCGTTCACGTTCGCCGGGCTCCGGTCCAAGCTGGAGGGCTACGCGGCCCTGCGCCGCACCTTCGAGGGCGGCGGCCAGGCCGAACAGTCCGAAGTCGACCGGCTCTTCGGGGCGCTGGGCTCCGTCAACGCCGGCCCCGCGGAGCTGCCCAAGGGGCATTCGACGGCCACCGCCGACCGGGTCCGGTCCGTCCTGCGCACGGCGGACGCGCCGCTGTCCGCCCAGGAGGTGGCCCGGCAGGCGGGCCTGAGCCGACAGACCGCGCAGCGGTACCTCAAGCTCCTCGAACGGGCCGGACGGGTCCGCCTCAGCCTCCGGTACGGGGAGACCGGCCGTCCCGAACACCGTTACGTCTGGATCTGACGGCCGGGCGCCGTTCTCACGGGCTCTTCACCCCATCAGGTGATGGACGAGCCGGGCGGTTGTGCGAGACCGTGCCGGTAGGCGTAGTGGATCGCCTGGGCCCGGTCCCGCAGCCCGGCCTTGGCGAAGAGGTTGTTGATGTGGGTCTTCACGGTCGCGTTCGAGACGTGCAGCGACCGGGCGATCTCCGGGTTGGAGAGTCCCTCGGCGACCAGCCTCAGCACCTCCGTCTCGCGCGCGGTCAGCCCGTCCGGGGGCTCGGTCGGCGCTGCCGGGGCGGCTGCCCGTACGGGCTCCGCGAACCGCTCCAGCAGCCGCCGCTGCACCTGCGGCGACAACCCGGCCGCGCCCGACAGCACGTCCTCGACGGCCCGGACGATCTCGTCGCCGTCCGCGTCCTTCGTCAGGTAGCCCCGGGAGCCGGCCTCCAGCGCGGGGAAGAGGTGGTCGTCGTCCGCATAGGTCGTCAGGACGACGACTTCGGTGCCCGGGTGCTCCCTCCGGATCCTCCGGGTGGCCTCGACGCCGTCACAGCGGGGCATCCGGAGGTCCATCAGGACGACGTCCGGGGCCAGTTCGGCGGTGAGCCGTACCGCCTCCTCACCGTCCCCGGCGGAGCCCACGACCTCGATGCCCGGCAGCAGTCCCAGCAGCATCACGATGCCCTCACGCACCACCGTCTGATCGTCGGCGACCACGACCCGAGCCGTCATACCGGCACCCTCAACCGCACCACGAAACCCTCCTCGGCGGGACCGGAGTCCAGCGTTCCGCCGAGGAGTTCGGCGCGCTCCCGCATCCCCAGCAGACCGTACCCGGAACCGGACGAGCCGAGGTCGCCGAGGGTCCCCGGCCCGCCATCGCGGAGCTTCCCGCGCGCGGCGGAGTTCCGTACCTCCAGCTCCACCTCGGTCTCCGTATAGGCGAGCCGTACGGTCACCCGCGCGCCCGGCGCGTGCTTCCGTACGTTCGTGAGCGCCTCCTGGGCCACTCTGCGCAGTGCGAGGCCGGCTTCGGGCGACAGCTCGCGCCGCTCCCCCGTCACCTCCAGGCGGGCGTTCTCGGCGGCGGTCAGATGGCGCAGGAAGTCCTCCACCGGCGCCATCTCGCCGCGCAGCGCCGACAGGGCCTGACGCGTGCCGTCCAGGCCCTCCCTGGCCATGCCGCGCGCCGCCACGACCCGCTCCAGGATCTGCTGCCGGTCCGCCTCCAGGTCGCCGCTGCGCTGGATCAACAGCCGTGCCGCCTCCAAGTGCACAAGTTGCGCGCTCAGACTGTGCGCGAGTACGTCGTGCACTTCACGGGCGATGCGTCCGCGCTCGGCCAGTGCGGCCGTCTCGGCCTCGGCCTTACGGGCGGCTCGCTCCTGAGCCAGGAGCCGCTGCGCGTTGCCCTGTGCCTCGGAGTCCAGCCGTACGACGTATCCGGCCAGTCCGAGCCCGGTGACGGTCGCCGTGATCGACAGCCAGCCGTCCGGGCTGCGCGTGGCGTACGCCCCCAGGGACACCACCATGCACGGCACGGCCGCCGCCAGCGGAAGCCGTGCCATCGAGAGGACGGCGCACGCGCCCCACACCACGGCGGCGGGCACTCTGGCGCCTTCCGTGTGGAACCAGAACGCGCCGGCCTCCAGGAGCGCCAGCAGACCGAGGGCCGGCCACAGCCGGTGCTCCAGCGTCGTACGGAAGAACCCCCACAGGAGCAGGCCGCAGAGCGCGACCGCGGCCAGCCCCAGCACTGTTCCCGTGTCCCGGAACGCCTGGTCCGCCAGCGCGCTCCACAGCAGACCGGCCATGATCACGGTGCGGATGGCCCTGCCGATCCACACCCGTGTCCGGCTCGAAGCCCTGCGGGAGAGCGCTTCCCGCGAGGGCCAGCTCGTCCAGAAACTCAGCGGCACAAACGATCCTTCCGGCGTGATGCTCCCGGGGCTGGGCCGCCGGCACGTACGGCCGGGCCGCAGGACCGCGGTCTCAGCCACCGGCAGCAACACGGTACGTCGGCCGGACCTGCTGGGCGCGCCACATCAGGGTGCCCGTACGGGCGAGCAGCGTGGCGGCCACGGTCAGCATCGTGGCCTGGGTGCCCAGGTGGACCCCCACCAGCACCGCGATCCCGTACAGGCCGAACCGCAGCCCCGCTCCGAGGACCCAGGCCACGACGGTGACCCAGCGGCCGGCGGACCACACCTGCCCGTCCTCGTCCGTCCAGATCCGCATGGTCCAGGCCCAGCCGGCGCCGGTGAGCAGGCCGAGGACGACACCGACGGCCAGCAGGGCGGCCGATCCGGTGGGGTGCGCGCTGTCGACCAGGCCCGGTTCGCGGACCGCCATGAAGCCGAGGACGGCGGGCAGCAGCCACCAGCGCCTGTTCTCCGACGCCAGCCGCTGCGGCTTGACCTGCCGCACAACCACCAACGCGATGATCGCGACGATGACGAGAACGTTGAGCGAGCCGCTCATGACCTGGGCCTCCGAAGCACGGGAACAGCAACCGTCCCGACGCTACGGAGCGGGCACCGTCGGCCGGATCGGCGTGTGGGTGGGCTCCGGGTGGAAAACACGGCGGGCGCCTCTCCACCCGTGGGTGGACAGGCGCCCGTACCGGCGCGGGCGGACGCTTCACGCGCCCCCGCGGCGGCCCGTCACGTGTCGATGCGCGAGAGGTCCAGCGTGGCGGCGGAGCTGGTGATGAACTCCCGGCGCGGAGCGACCTCGTTGCCCATGAGCAGGTCGAATGCCTTCTCGGCGGCCTCCAGGTCGCTGATGTTGATCCGGCGCAGGGTGCGGTGGCGGGGGTCCATGGTGGTCTCCGCGAGCTGGTCGGCGTCCATCTCGCCCAGACCCTTGTAGCGCTGGATGCTGTCCTTGTAACGGATGTTCTTGCGCTGCAGTTCCAGCAGGGTCTGGCGCAGCTCGTTGTCCGAGTACGTGTAGATGTACTTGTCCTGGCCCTTCTTGGGCTGGGTCAGCTCG
The DNA here is from genome assembly GCF_003865135.1 of Streptomyces chrestomyceticus JCM 4735. Classification (NCBI taxonomy): domain Bacteria; kingdom Bacillati; phylum Actinomycetota; class Actinomycetes; order Kitasatosporales; family Streptomycetaceae; genus Streptomyces; species Streptomyces chrestomyceticus. The sequence continues at coordinate 2,524,108 of NZ_BHZC01000001.1, forward strand.
ACCCGGTGCAGCGGCGGCACGGCCGAGAAGACCCGCCCCTGCTCGACCATCGGACGCATGTAGCGCTGGAAGAGCGTCAGCAGCAGGCACCGGATGTGCGCGCCGTCGACATCGGCGTCGGCGAGGAAGATGACCTTGCCGTAACGGGCCGCGTCGATGTCGAAGGTACGGCCGGAACCCGCTCCTATGACCTGGATGATCGCGCCGCACTCGGCGTTCTTGAGCATGTCCGAGACCGACGACTTCTGGACATTGAGGATCTTGCCGCGGATCGGCAGCAGCGCCTGGAACTCGGAGTTGCGCGCCAGCTTGGCGGTGCCCAGCGCCGAGTCGCCCTCGACGATGAACAGCTCGCTGCGCTCGACGTCGTCGCTGCGGCAGTCGGCCAGTTTGGCGGGCAGCGAGGAGGACTCCAGGGCCGTCTTACGGCGCTGGGCCTCCTTGTGCTGGCGGGCCGCGATGCGGGTGCGGGCCGCCGCGACGATCTTGTCGAGGACGGCGCGGGCCTGCTGCTTGGCGTCCCGCTTCGTGGAGGTCAGGAACGCCTTGAGCTCCTTGGCGACGACCTGCGCGACGATCCGGGAGGCGGCCGAGGTGCCCAGCACCTCCTTGGTCTGCCCCTCGAACTGCGGCTCCGCGAGCCGTACGGTGACGACCGCGGTGAGCCCCTCCATGGCGTCGTCCTTGACGACGTCGTCCTCGGCGACGCGCAGCAGCTTGGCCGACCGCAGGACCTCGTTGACGGTCTTGGCCACGGACCGCTCGAATCCGGACACATGCGTGCCGCCCTTGGGGGTGGCGATGATGTTGACGAAGGACTTGACGGTGGTGTCGTAGCCGGTGCCCCAGCGCAGCGCGACATCGACGCCCAGCTCCCGGGTCACCTCGGTGGGGGTCATGTGGCCGCGGTCGTCCAGGACCGGCACCGTCTCCTTGAACGTGCCCTGCCCGGACAGCCGCAACACGTCACAGACGGCCTTGTCCTGCGCCAGGTACTCGCAGAACTCGCTGATACCGCCGTCGTACCGGAAGGTTTCCTCCGTCGGGCCCTCGCTCTCGACGCCCCGCTCGTCCCGTACGACGAGGGTCAGGCCGGGCACCAGGAAGGCCGTCTGGCGCGCCCGCGCGTGCAGCGTCTCCAGAGAGAGCTTGGCGTCCTTGAGGAAGATCTGCCGGTCGGCCCAGTAGCGCACCCGCGTGCCGGTCCGGGTCTTGGGGATGCGCTTGCCCTTGAGCAGGCCGTTGGCCGGATCGAAGGGGGCGTCGGGGCCGGACTCGGTGAAGATGCCGGGCACGCCGCGGCGGAAGCTGATCGAGTGGGTCTTGCTGTTGCGGTCCACCTCGACGTCCAGCCGGGCGGAGAGCGCGTTGACGACCGAGGCGCCGACGCCGTGCAGACCGCCGGAGGCCGCGTACGAGCCGCCGCCGAACTTGCCGCCGGCGTGCAGCTTGGTCATCACGACCTCGACGCCGCTCAGGCCGGTCTTGGGCTCCACGTCGACCGGGATGCCACGGCCGTTGTCCCGGACCTCCACCGAGCCGTCGCCGTGGAGGATGACGTCGATACGATCGCAGTAGCCGCCCAGTGCCTCGTCGACGGAGTTGTCGATGATCTCCCAGAGGCAGTGCATCAGGCCGCGGCTGTCCGTCGAACCGATGTACATGCCCGGACGCTTGCGGACGGCCTCCAGTCCCTCCAGGACGAGCAGATGCCGCGCGGTGTAGTTGGACCCGTCCCGGTCAGCCCCGGTCAGCACGGCGGTGGACGGCACGGACATCTCGGCGGTCACGCGGTTCGCTCCTCGCTGAATTACTGGTGGCCCGCATTCCGCGGACCCGGTCGTGGCGGTGTCGCCGGTGAGAGCGTACCGAGGCCCGGTAGAGCCGATGTGACGCCACCCGTGACGGTGTCCATGGTAGTAGACTTTCGTTCAGGTGTTCGATCCCTCGTTGGAGTGAGAGCGCAGTGCCGCGCACATCACGTTCCCTTCGAGGCATGAACCATTTAGGCTCCGGGCACGTCCTCTTGAACAACCGGCAAGCCAGCCGGGAGGACAAAAGCCCAGCAACCAACGTGAATCAGACCACCACGCAATACGGCTCATTCGCCGCCACCCGGCAACACCCGGCCCCCTTGGAAAAAAATTTTCAGGGAATAGGCACGAGCGGGAACGTTTTCGGCCTGGTTGGATGTTGACCCTGGTACGACAGCTCGTCGAGCTAGAGAAGAGGCGACGTGACTACTGTTCTGACCCCCGCGAGCCCGCTGACGGCCGCTGACCGCTGCGACCGCTGCGGCGCCCAGGCATACCTGCGCGTCGTTCTGATGTCCGGCGGCGAACTGCTCTTCTGCGCCCACCACGGCCGCAAGTTCGAGCCAGAACTCAAGAAGATCGCCGCGGAAATACAGGACGAGACGGAGCGGCTGACCGCCTCTCCCGCGTCTGCTTCCGATGAGGAACGCTGACACATCGCATCCGACGACGAGCGAGCAGCGGCCTAGGGCCGTGCGGCGGGCGGCCCCCCGGCACCACCGGGGGGCCGCCCGCACTCGTCAGCTCCCGCACCGCGGCCACCGTCGGCCCGCCGCCGACACGACCATGACGGTTGCGCCTTCAAGCGCCCCTCGCGGCGCTCTGGGGCGCTGCCGCCGTACCCCCCGCACCACGGACCGGGAAGTCCGCTCCGGGGCCCTCAGCCGGCCCCATGGGCGGTCACGTGCTTGATCATCGCCGAGATGCGCGTATAGACGCCCGGCTTGCCCACCCTCCCGCAGCCCGTCCCCCAGGACACCAGCCCCACCAGACGCCCCCGCGCCACCAGCGGACCTCCGCTGTCGCCCTGACAGGCGTCCCGGCCTCCGTTCGGCACTCCCGCGCACAGCATGGAACCGGACAGATACCGGCCGTCCGCATTGCCCGGATACGCCCTGCTACAGGCCGCGTTCGAGAACATCTGGACCTCCGCCGAGCGGAGCGTGGACGCGTACGAGCCGTTACCCGTGGTGTCGCCCCAGCCGTACACGTTCGCCTTGGTGCCCGCCTTGTACGCGGGGTCACCGGCCTTGGCCATCGCGAGCGCCCGGCCCTTCGGCATCTGCTTGCCGAGCGTGAGGACGGCGATGTCACCGGCATTGCTGTAGCTGTCGTAGGTCGGGTTCACCCAGACCCGCCGCGCCACCAGTTCCTGCCCGCCCCGGCCCCGCATGTCCTCGCGCCCCACGATGATCCGCAGGTCCTTGACCTGCTGCCACTCCACACCCAGCACCGCGCGGCTCAGGCAGTGCGCCGCCGTGACCACCGTCGCGCGGCCGACCAGCACACCGCCGCAGAACTGCCCCGAGCGGTCGGCGCCGAACCGGGAACGGGAAGCGATGGCGACCATCCACGGGTTGTCGGAGACCTTCACCTGCCGGCCCCCCACGACCGCCGCGTCCGCCTGCGCGGTGACCGGTACGGCGAGAAGCAGGACGAGGGCCCCGATGGCGGCCCGGACGTAGGCACGCATACACGCTCCTGACTGTGCGGAAGTGTTCGCACACCCAGGGTGAGACAGTTGGGCGCATCACGCACCCGGACACACCGCGGGCCCGGCCCCCTCCGAGGGGGTCCGGGCCCGCAATGCACTCGTACGGCCGTCCGGAACGGCCGCTTCCGGATCAGTCCAGGTAGTCGCGGAGAACCTGGGAGCGCGACGGGTGACGCAGCTTCGACATCGTCTTGGACTCGATCTGACGGATCCGCTCACGCGTGACGCCGTAGACCTTGCCGATCTCGTCCAGCGTCTTGGGCTGGCCGTCGGTGAGGCCGAAGCGCATGGAGACCACGCCCGCCTCACGCTCGCTGAGCGTGTCCAGGACCGAGTGCAGCTGCTCCTGCAGCAGCGTGAAGCTGACCGCGTCGGCCGGCACGACCGCCTCGGAGTCCTCGATCAGGTCACCGAACTCGCTGTCGCCGTCCTCACCCAGCGGGGTGTGCAGCGAGATCGGCTCACGGCCGTACTTCTGGACCTCGATGACCTTCTCGGGGGTCATGTCCAGTTCCTTGGCCAGCTCCTCCGGAGTGGGCTCGCGGCCCAGGTCCTGGAGCATCTGGCGCTGCACACGGGCCAGCTTGTTGATGACCTCGACCATGTGGACGGGGATACGGATCGTCCGGGCCTGGTCGGCCATGGCGCGGGTGATCGCCTGGCGGATCCACCACGTCGCGTACGTGGAGAACTTGTAACCCTTCGTGTAGTCGAACTTCTCGACCGCACGGATCAGACCGAGGTTGCCCTCCTGGATCAGGTCCAGGAAGAGCATGCCGCGGCCGGTGTAGCGCTTGGCCAGCGAGACCACCAGACGGAGGTTGGCCTCCAGCAGGTGGTTCTTGGCGCGGCGGCCGTCCTCGGCGATGATCTCCAGCTCGCGCTTGAGCTTCGGCGCCAGCTTGTCGGAGTTGGCCAGCTTGTCCTCGGCGAACAGGCCCGCCTCGATGCGCTTGGCGAGTTCGACCTCCTGCTCGGCGTTGAGCAGCGGGACCTTGCCGATCTGCTTGAGGTAGTCCTTGACCGGGTCGGCGGTGGCGCCGGCCGCGGCGACCTGCTGCGCGGGGGCGTCGTCCTCGTCGTCGTCGGACAGCACGAACCCGGCGTTCTCGGCACCCTCGGGCACCTCGGCCGCGGCCTCGCCGCCCTTGCCGGCGGGCGCCGCCTCCTCGATCGGCTCGTCGTCGAGGAGCTCGTCGACGTCCTTCTTGGCGGCGCTCTTCTTCGCCACGGTCTTCTTGGCGGCGGTCTTCTTCGCGACCGTCTTCTTCGCGGCGGCCTTCTTGGCCACCGCCTTCTTCTCGGGCCCGCCCTCGGCCTCGCCGTACGACACGTCACCCATCGGGGCGGCCGCGGTGGTGGCCTTCTTCGCCGTGGCCGTCTTGGCCGCGACGGTCTTGGTGGCGGTGCGCTTCGCCGGACTCTTCGCTGCGACGCTCTTGCGGGTGCGCTTGGGCGCCTCTGCGGCACTGACCATCAGCGTCACACCCTCCTCGTCGAGGATCTGGTTGAGGCTGCGCAGAACGTTCTTCCACTGGGTTGGCGGAATCTGGTCAGCCTCGAAGGCCCGACGCACGTCATCGCCGGCGATCTGCCCATCAGCCTTTCCCCGCTCGATGAGCGCCATCACTGACTCGGACTCGGCGATCTCCGGCGGGAGCGTACGGGATGTGCTGGCCGACACGAACAACCTCTCGGAACGATGGAAACGGCTTCCGACCCCGTCCACGGTGGATCGGAGCCGACGACCGTCGGCGGGGATGGACCGACGGCGCAGGGGAAGCCGGGGAGTTGAACAGCGCCGAAAACGCCGCTCGCATTCCCTCCTCGGCTATCACCTCTTAAGTCATCGCGCCTCCCCGGCGAGCGTTACGCCCAATCTGCGTGGCCCGAGTCACACCGCATAACGAGACATTCCCCCCTCTACGGTGCGCAATCCTCCCAAGCAAACGCCGGGCCCGGATCATGCTCCCGGGCCCGGCGGCCTGACGTACTGCGGCCCGCGCACGCCGCTCGCTCGCGGTGGCGCACTTGTCGCGGACCCCACGCCCACGTCGGCGCGCTCCGCCGACCTCCGCACGCCCTGTGCGCCCCCATGCACTCCGTGCGCCTGGCGTCTGCTCTTCGCGCCCCCGGGTGGCCCGCACGCTCTCCGGCGGTCCGTCCCGTGCGGACGCGCTTCCCGTCCCGTACGGGTACGCGCCTCTCGGCCGGGCCTTCCCGGCCGGTACGGGCCTCCCCGGGTGGGCGGGGATCTTCGGCGGCGTCGGCCCCTCAGTGCTCGCGGGGCGGCGGGACCGTGTGATCCCCGGCACCGCCGGCGCCCTGGCCGCCGGCCTCTCCGTGGGCGGTCAGCAGGGCACGCATCGCGGACTCGGCGCCCGCCGCATCGCCGGCGCCGATCGCGTCGACGATCCGCATGTGCTGGCCCACGGTCTTCTCCGCGGGCCGCTCGCAGCCGCCGGACGGGCCGCCCGAGACGTGCAGGGCCGAGGAGACGATGCCGGAGAGGTGCTCCAGCATCCGGTTGCCGGCGAGCTGGAGCAGCAGGGTGTGGAACTCGGCGTCGGCGCGGCCGAAGGTCAGCGTGTCACCCTGGGCGGCGGCGTGGCCCATGATCTCGACCATGTCGGCGAGGCGCTGCTGGATGTCGTCGCGGCCGTGGCCGGCGGCGAGCCGGGCGGCGAGGGGTTCGATGGTCCAGCGCAGCTCGGACAGTTCACGCCGCTGGTCGTCGCGCTGCGGGCCGTACGCCCGCCACTCGATGATGTCCGGGTCGAGCAGGTTCCAGTCGCTGACCGGGCGCACCCGGGTGCCCACGTTCGGGCGGGCGCTGACCAGGCCCTTGGCCTCCAGAACGCGCAGCGACTCACGGACCACGGTGCGGGAGACCTCGAAGCGCTGGCCGATCTCCTCGGGGACGAGCGGGCGGTCCGCCCCGAGATCGCCGGAGACGATCATCTGGCCGAGCTGCTGGACGAGTTGGCCGTGCAGCCCGCGCCCTCGGTTGCCCGCCGCGCGGCGGCCGGCCCGGGCCATGTCCGCGTCGGGCCCGTCCCAGACGGGCGGCACGCGGTCGGCCCGCTCGGCGCCCGGAGCGTGGGCGACACCGCCGGGGCCGGGTGCGCCCGCGGCGGCGTAGGAGTAGCGGTCAAGCTCGCCCGGGCCGGTGAGGCCGGCGTCGGCGGGGCGAGCCGCGGTCATCATGGTGTGCGCAAGGGTACTCACGCATCATTTGTCGGCGACCCCCCGGGACCCCTTGAGGTCTTTGGTGAAAAGCACACGAAAGGGTGATCGCCCATCGTTCCCCAATTGACGCTTTATCGGAAAGAAAGGTGCTCCCCACGGGAGGGCTCGGCCCCTACCGCGCCGACTGCGCACGAATGCGCCCCCTGAGGGTCAGCGGGCCCTCCTCCGCAGAGCGGTCAGGGCATAGGCGAGGACCAGCGCGGTGATCGACAACGACAGTGCGCCGCCTACCGGTTGGGCCGCCAGCCGCAGCACCACTTCGACGGCCTGGTCGAACCCGGACGGCCACTGCACCAGCGCCGCCGAGCGCAGCCGAGCGGGAACTCCCACCAGGGACCGGGCCGCCGGAGCGGCCAACGCATGCTGCACGAGCGGCAGCACGAGCACCGGTACGGCCAGGACCACGGCCATTCCCGTCGCGGTGGACCGGAAGACACCGGCCGCCAGCACACCCGCCCACGCGCAACCGGCCAGGAGGGCCGACCAACTGACGGCCAGCACCTTCACATCACCCCCGGGCGGCAGGCCGGCGGAACCGAACAGGCCCTGCACCGCCACGCCGTCGAGCAGCAGCGTACCGATCGCGAGCAGCACCGCCGCGCCACCGCTGACCAGCAGCTTGGCCACGAGCAGGCCGAGGCGGCGGGGCACCGTGCCCTGTTCGGGAGCGAGCGCCGGGTAGCGGAACTCCTGGCCGAAGGAGAGCGCCCCGATCAGCCCGGCCGCGAGCGCCACCGGAGGGAACGGAAGTTGACGCGGCCAACCGGTGAGCACATGCACCCGGGATGTGTCCCCGGCACGGGCCAGCACCAGCGCGAAGATCAGAGCCACCGCCAGCGCGAGCACGATCACGAGCGGACCGGCGGGGTCGGTCGTGGCGCGGCGGAACTCGTAACGCAGCGGCCAGGCCGGGCCACGGCCCGACAAGCGCAGGCTGACGAGCTTCCGGGCGGCGTCTTCCGGCGAAGCGGGGGCGGGGCCGGGAGAGCCCGGGGAGAGGGAGGTGCGGAGGGGCTTGAGGGGTTTGAAGGTGGAGGAGGTAGAGGAGGTGGAAATGGAGTTGGAGGAGGTGTGGGGTGGTGGTGAGGTGGGAGGAGGCGAGGGGTTCGGGTGAGGCAGGGCGGGTGGAGCGGGTGCCAGGTCTGGGCCCGCCTGGATGGACGCGGTGGGGGCGGATCGCGGGTCGATCGGGGCGGTGGGGGCGGATCGCGGGTCGGCCGGGATGGGGGCGGGTGAAGGGAGTACGTACGCGGAGGGCGTCGTGTCGTCCGGACCGGGCGGCGGGGTGGGGGCTGGGGCAGCTACAGCGGCAGCGACGGTTGGTGCGGCCGACGCCGCGTGCATCTCGGGGCGCCCGGGAGCTGTGGGGTCATCGGGAGCCCTGAAGGCCGCGGCAGCCTCGGCCGTCCCAGCGGCATCACACGTCTCGACGATGTCGAGGGCTGTGCCATTTGGGGCTGCAGCAGCGACAGATGTAGCCGGAGAGTGTGCGGCAGGGTGCTGCGCTGCCGGGCCCTGGGCGGCCGGGTCCTGAGCGGCCGGGCTCTGCCGAACCGGGCTTTGCGCGACCGGGTTCCGCGCGACCGCGCCCTCTGCGGCGGGGCCCGCGGCCGCCGGTACGGCGCGATTCCGGGCGCGGCCGTCAGCGCGATCGAGCGGCGTGACGGGTCCGGTGTACCCCACCTCGTCGGCGAGCCGGTGCACGAGGATGCCGTGCCGGAACGCCGTGTCGCCCACCGCGGCACAGCTACTGCCGTAGACGGCGATACGGCTCCCGCTCTCCCGTACGACTTCGACCGCGCGGCCCGCCTGCGGATCCGCCCCCGGGCGCGCACGCTGCGCCTCGTCGACGAGCAGAGACGCGAGCCGGTCGGCGTGCGGGGAGCGGACGACGACGCGCGGGCGCAGCCGGGTCCGGGCGAAGTCGGTGGCCGTCTGGTCCGCGACCAGACGGCCGTCCTCGACGGTGACCACCCGGTGGCCGAGCCGGGCGGCCGCCCGTGCGTCGCTGGAGGTGACCAGTACGGCACCGCCCTGCGCCGCATAGCCCTGCAGCAGGCCGTGCAGCCACGCCGCCTCGCGCGGGGACACGTCCCGGGAGGGCTCGTCGAGGAGGAGGGTGTGCGGGTCGCCGAGAAGAGCGGCGGCCAGGCCGAGCCTGCGGTCCATGCCCCGCGAGAAGGCGCCGAGTTTTTCGTCGGCCAGGCCACTGAGGCCGACGACGTCCAGGACGTCGTCGGCCCGGGATGCCGGAACTCCCGCGGCGGCGCTGAGCATCCGCAGGTGCCCTCGCGCCGTACGGCCGGGATGACCGGGCACGTCCCCGAGGACCACGCCGATCTCGCGGGCCGGGTTCGGCACCCGGTGCAGCGGACGGCCGCGGAAGAGCGCGACACCACGACCGCTCTCCAACTGGAGCATGAGCCGCAGCGCGGTGGTCTTGCCGGCCCCCTCGTCGCCGAGCAGGACGGTGATCCGGCCGGCCGGGGCCTCGAAGCTGAGGTCGTCGACGGCGGGGCGCCGCCCCTCGCGGGAGCCGCCGGTCAGCCCGATGGCCTGGATCATCGCGCCCCCCACGGGGTGCGGGACCGCACGGAGGCGGTGGGGAGGAGGAGGTGGGGACTCACCCGGCCACGGTAACCCCGCCTGTCCGTTTTGTCGGTAATGCCCGCCAGTTGACGCTCACGCGTGTCACGTTCCGCCGACAACGGCGCCACGCGGCAGGACCCTCCGCCCTTCCCGCCGCCGAACGGCCGTCACCCGCCCACCGCTCAGACCTCCGGACGCAGCATCGGCGGGTTGAGCAGGGTCGCACCACCGGCTCTGAACAACTGCGCCGGGCGGCCTCCCTGACGGGTCGTCGTCCCGCCGGTGGGCACCAGGAAGCCTGGTGTGCCGGTGACCTTGCGGTGGAAGTTCCGGGGGTCCAGGGCCACGCCCCACACCGCCTCGTACACCCTGCGCAGTTCCCCGACGGTGAACTCCTGCGGACAGAAGGCGGTGGCGAGCGAGGAGTACTCGATCTTCGAGCGGGCCCGCTCCACCCCGTCCGCGAGGATCCGGGCATGGTCGAAAGCGAGCGGCGCGGTCTGCTCGCCCTCGCGCCCCAGGCCGCCGTCCTGGTCGAGGAGCGTGTCGACCGGGGCCCAGCGCGCACTGTGGGCGTCGCCCCCCGCCGTCGGGGCGGGCAGGTCCGGTGCGAGCACCAGGTGGGCGACGCTGACCACCCGCATACGGGGGTCGCGCTTGGGGTCGCCGTACGTGGCGAGCTGTTCCAGGTGCGCGCCGTAGGGCGGCGGCGGACCCGCCGGGCAGTGGGCGTGCAGCCCGGTCTCCTCGGCCAGCTCCCGGGCGGCGGCGGCCTCCAGGTCCTCGTCGCTCCGCACGAACCCGCCCGGCAGGGCCCAGCGCCCTTGGAACGGCGGCTCGCCGCGTCGCACGGCCAGCGCGCACAGCGCGTGCCTGCGCACGGTGAGCACGACCAGGTCGACGGTAACGGCGAACGGGGGGAAGGCCGACGGGTCGTAGGGAGGCATGGCGCGATCATAGTCGTCCGCCTGACGATAATCAGGCCCTGACGCATCTCACGCCCCCAGTTGCAAGCCATTCGCCGCCTCCTCGACCAGCCCGAGGCCGAGTCTGCTGATCCGCACGGCGAACGGCTGCCCGGCGACGCTGAGCCCGGTGAACTGCATGGCGCCGAGCGGCGCGCTGCCGACCGGACGGACCGCCACGGTCCCCGCCGGGACGTCGGGGCGCACCCCGGCCAGCGCGGTCAGGGCGTGTACCGCGCCCGCGGCGGCCACGGCGGCCGGCCGGCAGGCCGCGGGATGCGGTACGGGGGCGCCGTCACGGGTGCGCTGCTCGCCCGCGTACATCTCCGGCAGCCGGTAGGCGAAGCTCTGTGCCGCGTCGAGGAGCCCGCGGACCAGGGAGGCGGCCTCCTTCTCATGGCCCGCGGCGGCCAGGCCGGCGACGGCCACCGCCGTCTCGTGGACCCGTACGGCGCCGCTGCGGTGCCCGAAGGGGTTGTAGCCGCTCTCCTGGGCTCCGAGCCCCCGCAGACCCCAGCCCGAGTCCATGGCCGGGCTTCCCAGGAGGCGGGCGAGGCGCTCCGTGCGTACGGCGTCGAGCAGGCCGACGGCGGTGCGCCCGCCGCCGACCAGTCCGGTGTCCAGGAGGTGGACGGCCGCGGAGCCGAAGTGCGGCAGCAGCCGGCCGCCCGGCGTGCGCAGTACGGCCGGGCTGCCACCGCTGCGGCTCTCCACCCAGAACTCCTCACGGAACCGGGTCCGCAGTCCCGCCGCCCACTCCCGCAGCGCGGGCGCTCCCGGTCTGCCGCAGGCGTCGAGGAGGTCGGCGCCGAGCAGCGCGGCGCGGTGCGCGTGTGCCTGGGTCGCACAGCGGTACGGCCCTCCGGGGGCCGGGTCGGGGACGTAGCCGCTGCCTCCGCCCAGGGCTCCGTCACCGGGCACGCTCCCGTCGTCGCCCACCGTCGTACGCAGCCACTTCAGGCAGCCTTCCGCCGCCGGGAGCAACTGTTCCGTGTCGCGGTCGGGCAGGCCCCAGCGGCGGGCTTCGGCGAGCACCGCGGGGAACAGCAGCGTCGCCTCGACGCCCGTACAACTGGGTGGGGCGTACGGGCCCGCGTCCCGCAGCGCGCCCGGAATTCGGCCGGAATCCGTCCCCGCTCCGGTCAGTTGGACATGTGCGAGGGTGCGCAGCGTGTTGGCCGCGAGGCGGGTGCCCAAAGGGAGCAGCATGCGTGCTGCCCAGAGGGCCTCGGCCGGCGAGAGGCCGCAGCGCCAGGGAACCCCGCCCGCGATGTACGTGTCCGTGGGGGCACCCGGGCCACGCATCAGCAGACCGTGGAGATCGTCGAGCCCGGCCGCCAGCAGCGCGTCGGCCCGGGGGTCGTCGCACTGGAGCCGCGCCGCCGACCACGGGCGGGGCGGCTGCTCGCCGCCGCGCGTGGCCGGGAGCGGCGGACCCGGCCGGCCGGCGAAAGCTCCCGACGTCGCATGCTCCAGCCGGACCCGCACCTCGATGGTGTGCTGGCCACCGGGTGGCAGGTCCAGCTCCCAGCACAGCAGTCCGGCCGAGGCCATGACGTCGGTGGGGGCCGGGGTCGCGGCGATCACGGCGTGGGTCCCCGCGGCGGACCAGCGCAGCCCGGACCCGTGCACGATGGCGGGCAGTTCGGGTCCGGCGACACCGACGGCGATCGCGCCGAGATCGGCGAGGTCCGTGCCCAGTCGCAATTCCACCGGCAGCCGCACCCGGCGTGGTGCGCTGCTGTGGAACGTGATCCGTTCGACCCCGTCGGCGGAGCGCAGCCGTTCCACGCGCATCTCGGGGTCCGGGCCGCGGTCGACGGCCGTACGGACCGTCCCGACGAACCGTGCGCGGTCGGACGCGATCAGCCGGCCCTGCACGATCACGGGCTCGGCGCCGCCCGCGCTCAGCTGGCACCGGGACAGGACGCGCCGCCCGGCCCGGTAGAAGCCGTCCGTCCCCCGGCCGGTGAGCTGGCCCTGGTCGGAGGAGATGGCGAGCGCGGGCAGCGCCACGCAGATCAAGGTCCGGTGGACCGGCTGCGGTTCCGGTGGCCGGGGCACCCCGGAACGGTGATCTCCGGGTGCCCGGCGGGCCGGCTGAGTGGTGGGGACCATGCCTGACACTCTCTGCGCTCCCTGCTGGGGTCTGGGCTCCAAACGGACTGCGCCACAGAGGTGAACGCCAGGGCCGGCGCCCAGGTCACGCCGGCGCTCCCGCACCGGCGGGCTCACGGCCGGCTCCGGTCACCGGGGCGGGCGGACCGCCGCCCACCCCGTCCGGTGCCCGTACGCGAGGCGGGACGGGTGCTGCCGCGCGGACCGCCAGGGCGGTCGGAGCCACCGCAACGTCCGCTACCGCCGGGGCGCCCCGCCCCGCCGGGGCCGTCCGACGCGGCGGGCCGCTCCGACCCGTCACCGCGGCCGGTCTCACCCGGCCGGGCCGTCCCCGGAGAGGCACCGGGCGCAGCCGCAGGGCCGTCCACGAGCACCGGTACGGAGTCACGCTTGGACGCCAGTACGACACCGCTCGCCGACGCGCCATCGGCTCGTTCGTCCCGCTCCTCCCGCAGGCAGCGGCGCAGTGTTTCCGGGTCCAGCCCTTGGTTGATGCCGCGGTGCAGGAGCTGGGCGAAGAGGTACTCGGGGTCCAGGGTCAGCGCGCGGCCGAGCGCGACGCGGGCGGACGGCTGATCGCCCGTAGCCCAGGCGACCCAGCCCGCCAGGGAGAGCGGTGCCACGGCGTACTCGGCGTAGCCGCCGACGCAGCGGCGGGAGAGCGCCTGCCACAGGCGCAGCGAGGGTTCGGCGTCGGGCCCCTCCATCCACTCGGCCGCGCGATCCCGGGCGACGCGGTCCTGGAGCCCGACGATGAGACGGGCGGCCTCGGCATCCGTCAGGAGCGCGTCGTCACAGGCGTCCCTGGCCCGGCGGCTGCCCGTGGGCGGGTCCTCACGGAACCGGCGGAGCAGGTCGCTCGCCCGTGCCAGGGTCTCCGCCCGTACGGGTGCCGCCGCGTCCTCGTGGATCATGCATGGGACGAGCGCGTGGGCCTCGGCGTCCAGCGCGGTGGTCTGCCCCGCCGCGCGCGGCCCGGTCCAGGCGGCCAGCCGGGATTCCAACTCGCGCAGTGACCCGCGCACTTGGATGCCCGCGTAGGCAGCGGCGGCGGCCATCACCGACGTACCCGGCGGGGTCAGCGGCGTGCCTGCGGCGGGACAGCAGCGGAAGTCGGGGCAGCAGTAGGACCAGAAGCGGCCGTCGGAGATGCACAGTGCGTCGAGCACCGGGACGTCCAGCGCCCCGCAGGCGACGCGCAGCATCTGTGCGAGCGGGCGGAGGCGCTCCTTCACGTCCCAGCCGCTCTCTCCCCGCGCCGGTTCCTGGCAGAGGTAGACGATGATCCCTTCGGGGCGGGAGCGGCGCTCCTCACCGAGCGACACGAGCGAGCCCGCGAGCTGCTCGGACACGTACCCCCACTGGGTCCGGTCGGTCGGGATGCCGAGGCGGGCCCGGCTGCCGAACCGCCCCCGCTGACCGTGCAGGCCGACGAGGACGACGCTGTCGTCCGGGAAGAAGCCGAGGAGGTAGGGCAGCGCGTCGGCCAGCTCGGCCGGGCCGCGCAGGATGACCCGGGCCTCTTCGGTCGCGTCGCCGTCCTCGGTGGCCTGGGCCGCGCCGGTGGCCGCGGCAGTGGCAGCGGTCACGGCCGGGTGGGAAGCCGAGGTCGGCCGGGACGGGGTGGGCGGGCGTGTCGGTACGGACGGGCGGGACAGGTCGGAACGGCCGGGTCGACCGGACTTCGCGGGCTGACCGGGCTCCTCGGGCCGGCCTGGACGCTCGGGCTGACCGGGACGCTCGGACTGGCCGGACCGCTTGTACTGCTCGGGCTGGCCGGACTGGCTGGATGATTCGCTGTGCTGGTTCATGGCTCGAAGATCCCGCGATCCGCCACGCCACCGCGACCCCTGTGGATAACTCGCGGGTGACGGAAGTTGTCCACAGGATCGGGCGGCGGTTCGCGCGTTGTCAGTGGCATCGGGTTGCATGGAGCCATGAGCAACGAAGACCTGCGCGCCTCGGCCGATGCCGTCCTCTCCCGCCTCGTCGGGGACCCGGGCGGTACGGCCCGGCTGCGCGAGGACCAGTGGCGGGCGATCGAGGCGCTGGTCGCCGAGCACCGCCGCGCGCTCGTGGTGCAGCGGACGGGCTGGGGCAAGTCGGCGGTCTACTTCGTCGCGACCGCGCTGCTGCGCGAGCGCGGCAGCGGCCCGACGGTGATCGTCTCGCCGCTGCTCGCGCTGATGCGCAACCAGGTCGAGGCGGCGGCCCGGGCCGGGATCCGCGCGCGCACGATCAACTCGTCCAACACCGAGGACTGGGACACGATCCAGGCCGAGGTGGCGGCGGGTGAGGTCGACGTCCTGCTCGTGTCGCCGGAGCGCCTCAACAACCCCGACTTCCGTGACCAGGTGCTCCCCAAGCTGTCCGCCGCCACCGGCCTGCTGGTCGTCGACGAGGCACACTGCATCTCCGACTGGGGCCATGACTTCCGGCCCGACTACCGGCGGCTGCGTACGATGCTCGCCGACCTCCCGCCGGGTGTGCCCGTGCTCGCCACCACGGCGACGGCCAACGCACGGGTCACCGCCGACGTGGCCGAGCAACTGGGCACGGGCGAGGGGGCGGCCGAGGCGCTCGTCCTGCGGGGCCCGCTGGACCGGGAGAGCCTGAGCCTGGGCGTGCTCCCGCTGCCGGACGCCGCGCACCGGCTGGCCTGGCTCGCCGATCATCTGCACGAGCTGCCGGGCTCGGGGATCATCTACACGCTCACGGTCGCCGCGGCCGAGGAGGTCACCGCCTTCCTGCGGCAGCGCGGCCACACGGTCGCCCCGTACACGGGCAAGACCGAGAACGCGGACCGTCAGCAGGCCGAGGACGACCTGCTCGGCAACCGCGTCAAGGCCCTGGTCGCCACCTCGGCGCTGGGCATGGGCTTCGACAAGCCCGACCTCGGGTTCGTGGTGCACCTCGGTTCGCCGTCCTCCCCCATCGCGTACTACCAGCAGGTCGGACGTGCCGGGCGCGGTGTCGAGCACGCCGAGGTGCTGCTGCTGCCCGGCCGCGAGGACGAGGCGATCTGGAAGTACTTCGCTTCGCTGGCGTTCCCTCCCGAGGAGCAGGTGCGCCGGACGCTGGACGTCCTGGCGGGGGCGGACCGCCCACTGTCGCTGCCGGCCCTGGAACCGCTGGTGGAACTGCGCCGCTCGCGTCTGGAGACCATGCTGAAGGTGCTCGACGTGGACGGCGCGGTCCACCGGGTCAAGGGCGGCTGGACCGCCACCGGCCACCCGTGGACGTACGACGCCGAGCGGTACGCCTGGGTGGCGCGGCAGCGTGCCGCCGAGCAGCAGGCCATGCGGGACTACGCCACGACCACGGGCTGCCGGATGGAGTTCCTGCGGCGGCAGCTCGACGACGAGGCCGCGGTGCCGTGCGGTCGCTGCGACAACTGCGCGGGAGCACGCTTCACCGCGGAGGTGTCCGCCGCCTCGCTGGACGCGGCACGCGGCGAGCTGGGGCGACCAGGGGTGGAGGTCGAGCCGCGGCGGATGTGGCCGACCGGGCTGCCTGCCGTCGGTGTCGATCTCAAGGGACGCATTCCGGCTGGTGAGCAGAGTGCCGCCGGGCGTGCGCTGGGCCGGCTCTCCGACATCGGGTGGGGCAACCGGTTGCGTCCGATGCTCACGGCGCAGGCCCCCGACGGGCCGATTCCGGACGATGTCGCGTCCGCGGTGGTGACGGTGCTCGCCGACTGGGCGAAGGGCCCCGGGGGCTGGGCCTCGGGGGCCCCGGACGCCCCGGCGCGTCCGGTGGGGGTCGTGACGCTCGACTCCCGTACCAGGCCGCACCTGGTCCGTTCCCTGGGGGAGCGCATCGCCGCCGTCGGACGGATGCCGTTCCTGGGGACAGTGGCGTACGGGGAGCACGGACCGGACACCCGCATTCCGCGCAGCAACAGCGCGCAGCGACTGCGGGCGCTGCACGGGTCGTTGAGTGTCCCGCCCGAGTTGGCGCAGACCCTGGCGGCGGCGGGCGGTCCGGTGCTGTTGGTGGACGACTACGCGGACACCGGCTGGACCTTGGCCGTGGCCGCTCGCCTGCTGCGCCAGGCGGGAGCCTCCGGAGTGTTTCCGCTGGTCCTTGCCGTACAAGGGTGAGGTGAAGGGGGTGGTCGGGCGTCAGAGGCCCGTGCGGCGGGCATGAATGAAGCAGCCGCGGCGCCCGATTCCGGCCCTGCGTGCGACGAGTGCATTGCCGCTTGTCTGTACGAACGTAAGAATTGGACCCGCTTCCCCGTACCCGCCGTCCGCGGCCCGGTACGGCGGTCCGGAGCCGTGCCCGCACGGCCCGCCGCCGCCCGGTGTGCGGACGTGTAGACGAAGGGAGGACCGTGACCTTCGGCTTCGACCGGCCCCCGGATGTTTCCCTGCCCACGTCCGCCGATTCCGCCGCCCGGCTGAGCCGCATGCTGGAGCCGTCCGAGTGGGCGTCGGCCGGAATTCCCCTGCTGCGCAACCCGCGTGAGGTCGTCACCGGCCTGCACGACCGGCATCTCCCGGGCCTTTGGACAGCCGTGGTGGCGGTGCTCGGGCCCGAGGAACGTGTCGTCGCCAGCGCGTCGTTCGTTCAGCACGCCGCGGCCCCGGACGGCTGGGAGTTCCGCAACGCGCTGCTGACTCAGTTGCGCCAGGTCGTCCCGCACGACCTGCGGTTACGGGCGCCGGTCCGTACGGCCGTGCTGCTCTACTGCCGGGAGGGCGACCCACGTTGGACGGAGGCGGACGGTGCCTGGATGTGGGGACTGCGCGATGCGTGTACGTTGCACGGCCTGCGCTGCGGCGCGTACATCACGCTGACCCGCGGCGGCTGGCAAGTGCTGGGCGAAGGGCGCGGCGGCCGGCGGCCGCGCTCCGTCACACGTCCCGTCCACCTTCGCGACACGGGGCAACCGCGCGTACCGGAATCGCACCGTCCGGCCCAGCGGCGCGCGGCATCGGATCAGGGCCCGCCGAAAGATTCGGAGCAGGCCGAAGACGCCGTGCCGCCGGAAGCGTCCAGGGGCATCGACGGAATACGACGCTCCGGACCACCGCCGTCGCCGCCCGGTTCACCGGAACGAGGTGCTCCGGTGGAGCGGTCCCGTTTCGCGGAACGGGCGCGCACGCCAGGCCCGCAGCCGTACGCCGGAGAACCGCGGTCCCCTGCGGAACCGCCGCACAGCGACGGACGGCGCACGCCACGACGCGGCACGGCCGGCGCACTGGAGGCGCGACGGCGTGCCGCGGCCCGCTGACGGCCCGCGCGCGCCCGGCACGAGACGCCCGGACGGCCCGTGGCCGCCGGGCTTCCCCCTGACAGCGCCGGTCAGGCGTGTACGCCCAGGAGGGCGTTGATCCGCTCCGGGTCGCCGCAGACGACCAGGAGCGCACCGGCCAGGGTCATCGCGGCGGGCAGCGCCCGGGCGACGGTCTGCTCGTCGCCACCGTTGACCGCGACGACCACGACGGGCCGTCCGGTCGCACGCTCGGCGGTGGCGTCCGCGTAGAACACGTCGTCCGCGGCATCCTGCTGCGCCCAGTAGGCCGCTTCGCCGAAGGACAGTTCGTGGGCGGCCCACGGGTGCAGCTCACCGGTGGTGAGCACCAGGATGTCGCTCGGCGCGCGTCCGGAGTCCAGCAGCAGGTCGACGGCCTCTTCGGCGGCGTCGAGTGCGCCGTTCTGCGGGGCCGGGATCAGCTGGATCTGCGCTCCGGAAGCGGCGCCGGCGGCACCGGCGGTCGCAGTGGGCTGCTTGGGGCCCGGGCGCTGCGCCGGAGGAGCGCCGGCCGGCCCGCGGGACGGCGTGGCGGGTCCGGGCTTGCCGGGGCGGGCGCTGGCCGCGGGGGCACCGCGCGGAGGCGCGGGGCGGGGACCGGGACCAGGAACAGGACGGGGGGTCGACGCGGTGCGGCCGGCGGCCGGAGTTGCGCGGGGACCCGGGACACTCTCGTGAATCTGAGGCTCCTCGGGGATGAGAGGCATAAAAGGATGTCTATCAAACGTAGGTGCGGAACACGTCATCGGGTACCGAATTCATGCCCGCACCGCTCAGAAGTCGAAGCCGAGTTGGCCACCGGCCTCCAGAGCGGCTGCTTCGGGGGTGCTGCGCACCTTCTTCAGGTGGCGCCAGCGGGGCAGGGCGTCCATGTAGGACCACGACACCCGGTGGTAGGCCGTGGGGCCGTACTCCTCCAGCGCCGTACGATGCGCCGGCGACGGGTACCCGGCGTTGTCCGCGAAGGCGAAGTCGGCGTGTACGCCCACCAGTTCACCCATCATCGTGTCGCGCCGGACCTTGGCGAGCACGGAGGCCGCGGCCACCGCGATGCAGGACTGGTCACCCTTGATGACCGTCCGGACCTTCCAGGGACCGCCGAGGTAGTCGTGCTTGCCGTCGAGGATGACCGCGTCCGGACGGACCGGCAGCGCCTCCAGGGCGCGTACGGCCGCGAGCCGCAGTGCCGCGGTCATGCCCAGGTCGTCGATCTCCTCCGGGGAGGCGTGCCCCAGGGCGTGCGCCGTGACCCAGCCGTCGAGCACTTCCGCGAGTTCGTTGCGTCGCTTGGGTGTCAGCAGCTTGGAATCGGTGAGTCCGTCCGGCGGGCGGCGCAGTCCGGTGATGGCTGCGCAGACGCTGACCGGGCCGGCCCAGGCGCCGCGCCCGACTTCGTCCACCCCAGCGATGATCTTGGCGCCCGTGGTGGCGCGAAGCGATCGCTCGACGGTGTGGGTTGGGGGCTCGTACGGCATGGCGCCAGCAAGCGTACGCCTAATCCCGGCGGCCGTGCGCACCGGGTGCCGCCTGACCGCAGCACTCCTGTCGCCGATCATCGATAACAGCCCGGGGAGACGGTGACACGGGCGCTGATCAGCGACTTTCCGATCAGGGGCTTCCGGGAGGGCGGCCTGTCGGGGGCGTAGGCGCCTCCCCGGTCAGGGGATAGATCAACTATGCGCCCGGCGGGCATTCTTGATCCCGGCGGCCAGCCCGCCCCTGATCTCCCGCGCCACGGGCCCAGCCAGGTGGCCACGGCCCAGTCGACGCCCCGGCCTCCCCCGTTACGGCGCCACCGGAGAGCCACTGTGCCCAGCCGGAGAGCTCCTGCTCACCCGGAGAGCTTCGGCAGCCAGCTCGGGAGCGGTTCCGTGCGGTCCGTCCAGTCCTGGGGCGGTGCGGCGCCACCCGCCGCGACGATCCCGCCCACGATGGCGCAGGTCGTGTCCACGTCCCCGCCCGCCTGTGCGGTGGCCCACAACGCCTGCTCGAAGTCGCCGAGGTGGCGCGCGGCGGCCCACAGCGTGAACGGGACGGTGTCGTGAGCGCTGGTCCTGCGCCCGCAGCCCAGCACTGCGGCGACCGTGCCGGCGTTGCCGTAGTCGAGCATGTCCCGGGCCCGCCGCAGACCGGCCTGTACGGCGCTGCGCGGGATCAGCGCCAGCACGCCGTCCAGCAGTGCCTCGGGGGCGGGCTTACGGCCGGGGGCGGCGGCCAGCGCGGCCGCGGCGGCCACCGCCATCGCACCGACCACCGCTTCCCGGTGCTGGTGGGTGGTGTAGGCGGAGATCTCGGCCTGGTGGGTCGCCTGCTCGGGGTCGTCCGCGTACCACGCGCCGAGCGGGGCGATGCGCATGGCCGCGCCGTTGCCCCAGGAGCCCTGGCCGTTGAAGAGCGCCGAGGCCAGCTCGCGCCAGTCGCCGCCCTCCCGGACCAGGCGGAGCATGCGGTTCACGGCCGGGCCGTAGCCGCGGTCGAAGTCGTGGTGGTCGGCGAAGGACCGGGCGAGGGCGTCCTGGTCGATACGGCCGTGGTCCGCGAGCACGGCGACGACCGAGCAGGCCATCTCCGTGTCGTCGGTCCACTGCCACGGCGACGGCGGCAGCTCACGGCGTTTCAGGTGGGGGTAGTTGGCGGGAACGAAGAACTGGGAGCCGAGGGCATCGCCCAGGGAAAGTCCGCGCAGGCTGCTGAGGGCCCGCTCGAAGCGGTCTGCGTCACGGTGGTCGGCGCTCATCGGTGTGCACTCTAACCGGTGATGCCGTACGACTCCGGTTCACACCAGCGCTCGAACGGCCGGTCCAGCGTGTACCGGCCGTCCGGGCCCAGGAGCAGTGAGCGCCATTCCGCGTTCCCCGGGTTGGACAGGGATTCGAACTCCGCCACGGTCCAGTGGAACCACCGCATGCAGAAGAGCCGCATGGTCAGCCCGTGGGTGACGATCAGGACGTTGGGCGGGTGGTCCGGCTGCTCGAAGCTGCGCCACAGGCTCTCCAGGAACGCGCCCACCCGGTCGTACACATCGGCGCCGGACTCCCCCTGCGCGAAGCGGTAGAAGAAGTGGCCGTAGGCGTCACGGTAGACCTTCTGCAGACGTACGTCTTCGCGGTCCTGCCAGTTCCCCCAGTCCTGCTCGCGCAGCCGCGGCTCCTCGCGGACCCGGACCCGGTCCATGTCGAGGCCGAGCGCCTGGAAGGTCTGGTGCGTGCGGCGGTACGGCGACACGTACGCGGAGATCCCCTCGTCGCCGAACATCGCACGCAGCGGACCGCCGGCCTCCTCGGCCTGCCGCAGCCCGTCCTTGGTCAGGCTCAGCGCATGGTCGGGCTCCCGTTCGTAGACCGTGTCGTCGGCGTTCCCCTCCGATTCTCCGTGGCGGATGAGGACGATGCGTCGGGGCCGTGCCATGCCGCCACCCTAAAACGGTTGCTCTGTACATGCCTCATGCCCGGGTACCCCGCTGCCGCCGACCCAGCCGCACCGTCACCGTCCGTCCACTCCACCCTCCCGTTCGGTCACCGGTCCACGGTCATCGCACACCGCCCGCCCGGCCCGTATCTCGCACCGGCGGCCGTCGAACCGGCGGCCGAGCAGCCGGTCGTGCGAGACGACGACCAGGGCACCGGGCCAGGCGGCGAGCGCCGCGTCCAGCTCCTCCACCAGGCCGAGCGCCAGATGGTTGGTCGGCTCGTCCAGAAGCAGGAGATCGGCGGGGCGGGCCAGCAGACGCGCCAGGGCCAGCCGACGCCGCTGCCCCGCCGAGAGAGCCCCCACCGGCACCCGCAGATCACCCTGCCGGAACAGGCCGAACGACAGCAGAAGTTCGGCGAGCCCCTCCGGGTCGCCGGAAAGGCCCCGGGTGAAGGCTGTCAGCAGCCGCTCCCGCGGCCGGGACATCGGTATCTCCTGTGCCAGGTAGCCGATGCGTCCCCGCCGCGCGACGGTGCCCGCATCGGGCTGCTGCACCCCCGCCAGCAACCGCAGCAGTGTGCTCTTCCCCGCCCCGTTGGCCCCATGGACCAGCAGCCGCTCCCCAGCGGCGACGGTCAGCGCGTCCACCGTCAGCCTGTCCCCCACCCGTACGCTGTCCAGCTCGACCAGCGCGCCCTCGGCGTCTCCGGTCGCCGGTCCCGCGCGGAATCGGAGGGGCTCGGGCGGCTTGGGGACCGGAGCCGCGTGCAGCCGACGGAGCCGTTCCTGAGCGTTGCGCACCCGGCCGGCCACCGACGCCTGGACCCGTCCGCCGGCCCGGTCGTACGCCATCTTGTTGTTGTCCCTGATCGCCCGCCCCTGGGCGACGTCGTGCGCGGCGCCCGCCGCGAACTCCGTCAGCCGCACGGTCTCGGCGCACCACTGCTCGTACTCCTGCTCCCAGCGGCGGCGGGCCGCGGCCTTGGCGGCGGTGAAGGTGCCGTATCCGCCGCCGTACCGGACGACGGTCCGGCGGTCCGCGTCGACCTCGACGATCGTGTCTGCCACGCGCTGCAGGAAGAGACGGTCGTGGGACACCGCGAGGACCGTGCCGCGGTGGGCCGTGAGCGCGCCCTCCAGCCAGTCCAGCGCCTCCCCGTCGAGGTGGTTGGTCGGCTCGTCGAGCAGCATCACTTCGGGTGACGCGGCGATCAGGCAGGCGATGCCCAGCCTGGCCTGCTCACCGCCGGAGAGGCTGCCGAACGGCCGGTCCCGCTCCACATGCCCCACCCCGAGGCCGTGGAGCGCCTTGTCGACCCGCGCGTCGGCCTCGTAACCACCGCGCAGTTCGAAGATGCTCAGCAGTCGGCCGTACTCCTCCATGTCTTCGGGTCTCCCGGCACCCAGCCGCGCCTCCAGTGCTCGCAGCCGGCTTTCCATGGCGCGGAACTCCGCCAGGGCCGCGTCCACCGCCTGACCGACCGTGCAGTGCGTCGGCAGGTCGGGGACCTGGCCGAGATAGCCCGTACCGCCGTCGGCGGTCAGCACGGCCCGGCCTTCGTCCGGCCGCTCCAGACCGGCCAGGATCCGCAGCAAGGTCGACTTGCCCGCACCGTTCTCCCCCACGATGCCGACCCGGTCGCCGGGGCGCACCGAGAGGGAGACACCGTCCAGCAGAAGCCGGTCGCCGTAGGACTTGGTCACCTCGTGCAGCGAGATCTGTGTGGTCATGCGGGCCCCCTGACTCGTCGGTGCGGCACCGCACCGACGAACTCAAACGCTACGCTTGTAGCATTACGTCGATGATGACACAGTCGCCGCACTAACACAACAGGAGTTGCAGTTGTCCAGAACCCCGGAGCCCCCGACCCCCGGGCCCGGCACCCGCCGCCCGGGCGGGCGCACCGCCCGCACCCGCGCCGCCGTCCGCGACGCCGTGCTGGCCGGCCTGGTCGAACACGGCTACCCCGGCCTGACCGTCGAGTACGTCGCAGAGCATTCGGGGTGCACAAGACGACGCTCTACCGCCGCTGGGGCAGCCTCGAAGGGCTGCTGGCCGACGCTCTCGACCTGGCCGGCGAAGACAACTGGACGCCGCCCGACACCGGATCGCTGGAAGGCGATCTGCGGGCGCTCGCCCGCGAGGTGGTGGAGTCGTTCACCGATCCCGCCACGTCGGTCTCCGGCTCCGCGATCATCGCGGCCGCTTTCCAGTCGCAGCGGGCCGCCGACGCGTTGAGCGCCTACTACGGGGAGCGCTTCAAGCGCTGCGAGCCCTTGGTGCAGCGCGCGGTCGAACGCGGCGAGCTCCCGGCCGCCCGGGAGGAAGGCATCGACGCCGGAGCGCTTGCGCGCGCCGCGTGCGCACCGCTCTTCTTCCGCCTCTTCATCACCCGCGAACCGGTCGACGAGCGCACCGCCGACCAGGCTGCCGCGGCGGCGGTGGCAGCCGCGCATGCCGGAGTTTTCACCCCGCCGAGCGGTGCGGCGCGCGCCGCGTCAGACAGCGGAGCGAGCGCAGCCAAGGAGACCGGCACGACCACGGAGCCGTGAACACGAACCGAGCGTCCACCCAGCCGTGAACCGACTGCCCGCACCCACCCGGGCGAACGTGCTCACGCCGCCCTGGAGAAGGCATCCGTACCGCCCTGAGCGAAGGCGTCCGCACCGCCATGAAGAGGGGTGCACACACCGCCGGAAGCAGCACCCAGCACCCCACCACAAGCCGCGCCACTCACACCGTCCACGACGGTTCGAGATCGGCCACATCGCCCGTCACGGCCCGCACGTCGGCCTCCGTCTGCGCGCGGAGGCCGAGCCGTTCCACCCGCTCCGGTCGGTACTTCCCCCGCTCGGCCGCCGACTCCCACATCGACAGGATCAAGAACTCTTCCCCCGGCGCGCGCCCCATCAACCCGCGCAGCATCCCCGGGGAGCCGGCCATGGCCGGATTCCACACCTTCTCCTGCATCAGCATGAAGTGGTCCACCCGGTCGGCGCGCACTTGGCAGTGCGCCATCCGCAGCACGTCGGCGTCGGCGAACACCGGCTGGAAGCCGACCTTCACGTCGAGTTCGTACTCGAACAGGCGCACCCGGGAGTCCTTGAACGTGCCCACCTGGGCCGCCGCCAGCCGGTCGTGCGAGCGCGCCATGAAGGAGTCGTAGAACGCCCTGCTCTCCCAGAAGGCGACCAGATGCGCGACCGACGGCCGCGTCCGGCTCCACCCGCCGCCCTGCCCACGGAAGCCCGGCTCACCGAGCAGCCCCGCCCATTTCCGCTGCCCCCTCTCGAACCCCCGGCGGTCCACGACCGTGCATCTAATCCACTTGACCAGCACCGCGCCATCGTACGGCTCAGCGGGGCCCGGCATCACCGCGCGTCACGCTCCCACCACACCGAACTCCCCTACGGACGCGGGTCGATGGGAGTGATCACTCCGAGCCTCCGCTCCACGGCCTCGGCAGCCTCCAGACACAGATCCTCCCGGTAGGCGCGGCCGACGAGCTGCACGCCGTACGGGAGTCCCGCCACCACCCCGGTCGGCACGGCCACCGCCGGGACGCCCACGAAGCTCGTGGCCGTGCACAGGCGCATCGCCCGCTGGACGCGCGCGTGCCCCTCCTGGTCACGCACCTCCAGCCCCGGCTCGAAGGGCGGCTCGGTGAAGACGGGCGCCAGCAACAGGGGGTAGGTGTCGAGGAACTCCGCCCACGCCCTCTGGATGCCGAGCCGTGCGCCGGTCAGGCGGAGGTATTCCGGCACGTCCATCCGGAGGGCGTCCCCCGCCGCCTCCATCGACATCTCGATGTAGCCATGCCCTTCCTTGCCCAGGAGGTTGCGCACCACGGGCCAAGTGGGGGCGAATTCGGCCAACGTCATACGGCCGTACACCTCAAGCGCTTCATCCAGACGCGGTACGTCCGGGACCTCGCTGACCTCGTACCCGGCGTCGCGCAGCGCGTCCGCCGCGTCCTCGACAGCCTTGCGCACCGAGGGATGGACACCCGCGCCGCCCGGGTCGGTGACCATCGCGACCTTCGCCGGCCGCGGCAGCTCCGCACCGTACAGGGGCACCGGCACGGCCCTCGGGTCCCGCGGATCGGTACCCGCGAGCGCTTCGTAGGCCAGGCGCAGATCGCCGACCGTACGGGCCAGCGGGCCGTCGACCACCAGCACCTGTGTGGCGAGTGCGGGGTCCTCCGCGCCCATGCGGTGATCGGCGGGGAAGCGCCCGTACGTGGGTTTCAGGCCCGCCACACCGCAGAAGGACGCCGGCAGTCGCACCGATCCGCCGGAATCGTTGCCCAGTCCGATCGCGGCCATGCCGCTGGCCACGGCGGCGGCGTCGCCTCCGCTGGTCCCGCCCGGCGTGACACCGGACGCCCAGGGGTTGACGGTGTCCCCGTACAGCTCACTGCGCGTGTGGACGCCCGCGAGGACGAGCGTCGGCATGTTGCTGTGCCCGATCGGCACCGCACCAGCGGCGCGCAGCCGCGCCACCGGGGGCGCGTCGGAGCGCGCGACATGGTGGCGGAAGCGTTCCGCGCCGTACGTGGTCGGCACCCCTTCGACGGCGGTGGTCTCCTTGACCGTGAAGGGCACACCGGCGAGCGGCCCCGGGTCCTCCCCCGCGGCGCGCCGCCGGTCCACCGCGGCCGCGTCCGCGCGCGCCCGGTCGGCGAGGAGCTGGGTGACGGCGTTGACGGCCGGGTTGACCTCGGCGATCCGCTCCAGATGGCACTCGGCCAGCTCGACGGCGGTGACCTCGCCGCTCCGTACGGCGGCCGCCTGGGCCTGGGCCGGCAGCTCCCACAGAGCCTGCTGCGCTCCCACTTCGCACTCCCTCGTCCTTGGACGTCGGCGACGGACAGGCCGCCGCACACACGTTCCGATGCAAGTGCATCACATCGTACCCTTGACATCGATACACACGCATCGCAATACGGGAGCGCCCCATGCCCAAGCAGGTGGACCACGAGAGCCGCCGCCGGCAGATCGCCGAGGCCGTCTGCCGCCTCGCCGACGAGCACGGCCTGGAGGGCGTCACCCTCAGAGACGTGGCGGCGCGCGCCGACGTGTCCATGGGCGCGGTCCAGCGCTGCTTCCGCACCAAGGAGGAGATGCTGGTCTTCGCGCTCGGCCACATCGGGGCGCGGATCTCCGCCCGGGTGGCGGCGCGGCTCGCCGAGTCCCCGGCGCAGTCGGCCCGTACGGCACTCGGGCACGCGACCACCGAGATCTCCCTGCTGCGCGCCGAGCACCGGGCCGAGGCGCGCGTCTGGCTCGCCTTCGTCGCCCAGGCCGCGGTCAGCCCCGCGCTCGCCGAGATCCTGCGCGGCAACTACACGGGCCTGCACAGCCTGTTCACCCGCCTCATCGCCGAAGCCACCGGGACACCCGACGCGGAGCGCGAGGCGCGCACCCTCCTCGCCCTGACCGACGGCCTGACCACCCACGTCTTGATCGGCCACCTCGCACCCGAGGCGGCACTCGACGCGCTGGACAGCCACTTGACGCGCCTCTGGGGAGAAACGGCCGCCTGATCGGCCCTCCATGCACACAGTCCGCGACGCGCGCCCTGCGACTCCACCGCCTCCGGCCTCCGACCTGGCGTCAACTTGCCGCCCAAGGCGCCCACATCGCGGCGCGGCCGCACAACGGCCCTGACCAGCGATCCAGCCTTCGCACCGCCCAACGCGCATAACCCGTACGGGTCACTGATGGTACTTCAGTCCTACTCGATACGTCGGAGTAGCAGTACGCGTACCAGTCCTGCCGACCGGACGGCGTCGCCCCGACCGCCGGGGCAGGGCTTGCGGAGCGTGACACCATGGAGGGAACGCCTTGCACAGCCCGGGAGTTGCAACACGGAAGGGATCTCTGTGAGCAGCCTCAACAAAGGGATCGACAAAGTCGAAGTGACCCTCAAGTGGGACCCCAGCCCCGCAGGCGCTTCGGCCAACGACCTGGACCTCATCGCCGCGACCTACACCAAGGACGACCCGCGCGGGGCACCCGACTACCTCGTGCACTTCGACAGCCGCTCGCCCGACGGCACCATCATCCTCAGCCGTGACAGCCGCACCGGCCTGGGTTTCGGCACCGACGAGGCCATGGTGCTGGAACTGAACCGGCTGGCGGACACCTACGCACGCGTGGTCGTCGGCGTGGCCATCCAGCAGCGCGGCGGACGCAAGACGTTCGGGGAAGTGGCCAACACCGCTTTCCGCGTCAACGAGGGATACGACGAACTGGCGGCGGGCGACTTCTCGGAGACCGCCGGCGCGACCGCGGCGGTGATAGCGGAATTCGAGCGGGACGGGTCGGACGAATGGCGGTTCCTTTCGACCGTACGGGGCTTCGACACCGACCCGGAAACGTTCGTCACGGTCATGGGCGACTGACGGACGGTATACGCCGAGACATCGGCGAAAACACTGTCGGGCGTGGGTAAGGCTCCGGCATTCCACTGCGTCCCGCGGGCGGACCCGCACGGTCCGGGCACAAAGACGCAGGGTCGGGAAAACGCAGGGTGGGGATCCGGAATTCCGGATCCCCACCCTGGTCAATCAGTCACCCGAAGGTGCCGGTGTCAGCTGCACCCGCTGGTCGAGCCGCAGCCCTCGCACAGGTAGCAGCTACCCGCGCGCTGCATCTTCGTACCGCAGGAGAAGCACAGCGGAGCGTCGGCGTTGATGCCGAGCTGCATCTCCACCAGTTCCGCGTTGGTGTGCGCCTGCTTGGGGGCCGGGGCCGCGGTCTCCTCGACGATCTCGGCCGTCGAGGGCTCCGCGGCCGGCTCCAGGCGGCGCGGCGCGGACTGGGCCAGGCTCTCGACGTCGAGCTCCTCCTCCTCGACCGGCTCGTACGAACCGGTCTCCAGGTGGCGCTGACGCTCCTCGACGGAGTGGATGCCGAGCGCGGAACGGGTCTCGAAGGGCAGGAAGTCCAGCGCCAGGCGGCGGAAGATGTAGTCGACGATCGACTGCGCCATCCGCACGTCCGGGTCGTCCGTCATACCGGCCGGCTCGAAGCGCATGTTGGTGAACTTCGAGACGTACGTCTCCAGCGGCACGCCGTACTGGAGGCCCACCGAGACGGCGATGGAGAAGGCGTCCATCATGCCCGCGAGGGTCGAGCCCTGCTTGGACATCTTCAGGAAGACCTCGCCCAGACCGTCGTCCGGGTAGGAATTGGCGGTCATGTAGCCCTCGGCGCCGCCGACCGTGAAGGAGGTGGTGATGCCGGGACGGCCCTTGGGCAGACGCTTGCGGACCGGACGGTATTCGACGACCTTCTCGGCCGGCTTCTCCTCGGCCTTCTTCTCCTCCTCCTTCTTCTTGGCGGAGAGCGGCTGGCCGACCTTGCAGTTGTCGCGGTAGATCGCCAGGGCCTTCAGACCGAGCTTCCAGCCCTCGAAGTAGACCTCCTCGACCTCTTCGACGGTGGCCGACTCGGGGAGGTTGACGGTCTTGGAGATCGCGCCGGACAGGAACGGCTGGGCCGCCGCCATCATCCGTACGTGACCCATGGCCGAGATGGAGCGCTCGCCCATGGCGCAGTCGAAGACCTCGTAGTGGGCGGGGTCCAGGCCGGGGGCGTCGATCACATTGCCGTTCTCGGCGATGTGGGCGACGATCGCCTCGACCTGCTCCGGCTGGTAGCCGAGCCGCTTGAGCGCCTTGGGGACCGTGTTGTTCACGATCTGCATGGAGCCGCCGCCGACCAGCTTCTTGAACTTGACCAGGGCCAGGTCCGGCTCGACGCCCGTGGTGTCGCAGTCCATCATCAGGCCGATGGTGCCGGTCGGCGCGAGCACCGACGCCTGCGCGTTGCGGAAGCCGTTCTTCTCGCCGAGGCGGATGACGTCCTGCCACGCCTCGGTGGCCGCGGCCCAGACCGGGGTGTCCAGGTCGTCCATGCGCTTGGCGACACCGTTGGCGTCCGAGTGCTGCTTCATGACGCGCTTGTGGGCGTCGGCGTTGCGGGCGTAACCGTCGTACGGGCCGACGACCGCGGCCAGCTCGGCGGAGCGCTTGTAGGAGGTGCCGGTCATCAAGGAGGTGATGGCACCGGCCAGGGCGCGGCCGCCGTCCGAGTCGTACGCGTGACCGGTGGCCATCAGCAGGGCGCCGAGGTTGGCGTAGCCGATGCCCAACTGGCGGAAGGCGCGGGTGGTCTCACCGATCTTCTCGGTGGGGAAGTCCGCGAAGCAGATGGAGATGTCCATCGCGGTGATGACCAGCTCGACGACCTTGGCGAAGCGCTCGGCGTCGAACGACTGGTTGCCCTTGTCGTCGTCGCGCAGGAACTTCATCAGGTTCAGCGAGGCCAGGTTGCACGAGGAGTTGTCCAGGTGCATGTACTCGCTGCACGGGTTCGAGGCGGTGATCCGGCCCGACTCCGGCGAGGTGTGCCAGTGGTTGATCGTGTCGTCGTACTGGATGCCGGGGTCGGCGCACGCCCAGGCCGCCTCCGCCATCTTGCGGAACAGGCTCTTGGCGTCGATCTCCTCGATGACCTCGCCGTTCATCCGGCCGCGCAGGCCGAACTTCGAACCGGTCTCGACGGCCTTCATGAACTCGTCGTTGACGCGGACCGAGTTGTTGGCGTTCTGGTACTGGACGGACGTGATGTCGTCGCCGCCCAGGTCCATGTCGAAGCCCGCGTCCCGCAGGGCGCGGACCTTCTCCTCCTCCTTCACCTTGGTGTCGATGAAGGCCTCGACGTCCGGGTGGTCCACGTCCAGGACGACCATCTTGGCCGCGCGGCGGGTGGCGCCGCCCGACTTGATCGTTCCGGCGGACGCGTCGGCGCCGCGCATGAAGGAGACCGGGCCCGAGGCGTTGCCGCCGGAGGACAGGAGCTCCTTGGAGGAGCGGATGCGGGAGAGGTTCAGGCCGGCACCGGAGCCGCCCTTGAAGATCATCCCCTCTTCCTTGTACCAGTCCAGGATCGAGTCCATGGAGTCGTCGACGGAGAGGATGAAGCACGCGCTGACCTGCTGCGGCTGCTTCGTGCCGACGTTGAACCACACCGGCGAGTTGAAGCTGAAGACCTGGTGGAGCAGGGCGTACGCCAGCTCGTGCTCGAAGATCTCGGCGTCCGCCGGGGAGGCGAAGTAGCCGTTGGCCTCGCCGGCCTTCGTGTACGTCTTCACGACCCGGTCGATGAGCTGCTTGAGGCTCGATTCCCGGGTGTCGGAGCCCACCGCGCCGCGGAAGTACTTGCTCGTGACGATGTTGACCGCGTTCACCGACCAGAACTCGGGGAACTCGACGCCACGCTGCTCGAAGTTGATCGAGCCGTCGCGCCAGTTGGTCATGACGACGTCACGGCGCTCCCACGCCACCTCGTCGTACGGGTGCACGCCGGGAGTGGTGTGGATGCGCTCGATACGCAGACCCTTGCTCGCCTTGCTGCCCTTGGCGCGGGAGCCTCGTGCCGGGCCGCTCGTCGTCTCTGTCATTCCGCCTCCCTGTACGGGCAAACGCCCATATGTGCGCACTTCTTCCCGTGGCACGGTGTGTGTCTGTCTGGCACCAGGGCGCCTGCATTTGCCCTGGTCAGGTCTGTGATGTGCCGATCTCAGTCGGCGGCGGTGGCAGGCACCGGGACCGCCGGCTGCCCGGCGCCCCCTTCGCACCCGCACTCCCGCGCGGGCGCCGCCCGCTCGCTCTGCTCCCGCAGCTCGGCGATGGCCGCCTCGAAGTCTTCCAGCGAGTCGAAGGCGCGGTACACGCTCGCGAAGCGCAGGTACGCGACGAGGTCGAGTTCTTGCAGCGGGCCCAGTATGGCCAGCCCGACGTCGTGGGTGGACAGCTCGGCGCTGCCGGTTGCGCGCACGGCCTCCTCGACCCGCTGCCCCAGCTTGGCGAGGGCGTCCTCGGTGACCGGCCGGCCCTGGCACGCCTTGCGTACGCCGGCGATGACCTTGTTGCGGCTGAACGCCTCGGTGACCCCGCTCCGCTTGATCACCATCAGTGACGCCGTCTCGATGGTGGTGAAACGGCGGGAGCAGTCCGGGCACTGACGGCGCCGGCGGATCGAAGTGCCGTCATCGGTGGTACGGCTGTCGACCACCCGGCTGTCGGGGTGCCTGCAGAAGGGGCAATGCATGAATTCACCCTCCTCACCCTCGAAAATTACGGTCGTACGCCCACGGTCCCGGCGTACGGCTGATGACCTCCGGGCCGCCCTCACGGGCCCCTCGGAGCGACCCCAAGCATAGGCGATCCCGGGAGCCCCGAAAGACACCAGCACCACAACTTCTGGGCAGCCGTAGTCATCAAAGCACTACATGTGGTGTCGGGAGGTCATCCGCGTCCCCTGCGTGTCGCAGCGGGGCGGGCCGTCGGGGGCCGCGCGGAGGGCCGCCGACGAGGGTACGGGACGGGACCCGGGGGCGGCTCCGGCGGGGCGGGGATGACAGAATCGGCACGTCGCGGCGCCCGACCGGGCCCGGCGGGACGGCTCGCACGCCCGGCCATCAGCTCGGGGCGAAGAGTACCGCAATGACCCGAATTGCCTTTCGGCTATACACCTAAGCCCGTGATCAGGTCAGCTAATCCTGAAATTTTCACTCGAACGTGTGTTTGGCGCAACCTTTCGAAAGCAACTACCGTTGGCTAACTAGGGAGCACATTCCGAGAGGGGCCGACGTGACCACCACCGCAGACAGCGCCACCATCACCGCCCAGAGCCACTCCCAGAGCCGATTCGATCCGACCCGGAAACCGCCGATGGACGACGCCATGAACCCCGAGGGGCAGAAGCCAGCCCGCTCACTGCCCGGCCGTCCTCCAGGCATCCGCGCCGACAGTTCGGGACTCACCGACCGACAGCGCAGGGTCATCGAGGTCATCCGGGATTCCGTCCAGCGTCGCGGCTATCCGCCGTCCATGCGCGAGATCGGCCAGGCGGTGGGGCTGTCCAGCACCTCGTCCGTCGCCCACCAGCTCATGGCTCTGGAGCGCAAGGGTTTCCTGCGCCGCGACCCGCACCGCCCCCGGGCGTACGAGGTCCGCGGCTCCGACCAGCCGAGCAGCGCGCCCACCGACACGGCCGGCAAGCCCGCCGCGTCCTACGTCCCGCTCGTCGGACGGATCGCCGCGGGCGGTCCCATCCTCGCCGAGGAGTCGGTCGAGGACGTCTTCCCGCTGCCCCGGCAGTTGGTCGGCGACGGCGAACTGTTCGTCCTGAAGGTCGTCGGTGACTCGATGATCGAAGCCGCGATCTGCGACGGCGACTGGGTCACCGTGCGCCGCCAGCCCGTGGCGGAGAACGGCGACATCGTCGCCGCCATGCTGGACGGCGAGGCCACGGTCAAACGCTTCAAGCGCGAGGACGGCCATGTCTGGCTGCTCCCGCACAACGCCGCGTACCAGCCCATTCCCGGCGACGAGGCCACCATCCTCGGCAAGGTGGTGGCGGTGCTGCGGCGGGTCTGACCCCTCCCCTCGACCGAGCCCCGGGACCACTGCGCCGGTCCCGGGGCTTGCCTTTGCGCCTAAGCCGGCGCCGCTTTCGCGGAGGGGGCTGGGCGTCGTGGGGGTTGCTCAATTGATGGTGGGGGTTAGTGCGGGGTGGGGTGGGGTCCAGGGGGGCGGGCCGCGGGAGGTGCTGGTGGGCGTGCGGCGAACGTCCCCTGGCCGTCCGCACGGGATGGCGCGGTGGCTGGCCGAACGTGGAGTGGCCCGTACGTCCCCGGCGGCGCGGGTTCCGTGAGGGAGCGGCGCCGGGGGCTGAGGGGGCGGCTGGGGGCGGCTGTGATGCCGCTACGTCCCCGGGGGGCGGGTGGAGGGTGGGGTTCCGTTTGGTGGCTGCGGGGGCGGTCACGCCTCTTCTGTGGCTTTGGCTGCCGCGTCGATGGCGGCCAGGGAGCGGCGGACCTGGTTGCGGTCGGTGGTGTACCAGAACTCGGGCATGGACCGGCGCAGGAACGAGCCGTAGCGGGCGCGCTCGACGCGCGGGTCCAGTACGGCGACTACGCCGCGGTCGCCCGTGGCGCGCACGAGGCGGCCCGCTCCCTGGGCCATGAGCAGGGCGGCGTGGGTCGCCGCGACCGCCATGAAGCCGTTGCCGCCGGCCTCCTCCACGGCCTTCTGCCGGGCGCTCATCAGGGGATCGTCGGGGCGCGGGAACGGCACCCGGTCCATGACCACGAGCTGGCAGTTCGGGCCCGGCACGTCGACGCCCTGCCACAGCGAGAGGGTGCCGAACAAGCACGTACGGGCGTCCGCGGCGAAGGTACGGATCAGTTCGCCGAGGGTCTCCTCGCCCTGGAGGAGGATCGGCATGTCAAGCCGCCCTCGGAGGTTCTCGGCGGCGGCCTGGGCGGCGCGCATGGAGGAGAACAGGCCGAGCGTACGGCCGCCGGCGGCCTCGATCAGTTCGGCCAGCTCGTCGAGCATGTCCGTACGGCTGCCCTCGCGGCCCGGCTGGGCGAGGTGCTTGGCGACGTAGAGGATGCCTTGCTTGCCGTAGTCGAACGGGGAGCCGACGTCCAGGCCCTTCCACTGCGGGACGTCCTCGCCCTCCGTGCCCTCCGGGGCCAGGCCCAGGGAGGCGCCGACGCCGTTGAAGTCCCCGCCCAGCTTGAGGGTGGCTGACGTGAGCACGACGGAACGGTCGGCGAAGAGCTTCTCCCGGAGCAGGCCGGAGACGGACAGCGGCGCGACGCGCAGCGAGGCGCCGAAGCGGTCGTGGCGCTCGTACCAGACGACGTCGTACTCGGAGCCGTTGGCGATGCGCTCGGCGACGGCGTGGACGTTCTCGACGGAGGCGAGGGCCTGCTTGCGTACGGCGTCCTCGTCCTGGACGGACTTGTCGCGGGTCGAGCCGAGGGCCGAGATCACCGTACGGGCCGCGTCCCGCAGCGCCATCAGGCAGTACCCGAGATCCTCGGGGATCTCCTCCAGGCGGCCGGGCAGGGCCAGCTCCATCAGGCGCTCGAAGGTCTCCGAGGCGGTCTGGAGCTGGTCGGCGGCCTTCTCGTTGACCAGCTTCGCGGCCCGCTTGACGGCCCGGTTGACCTGGCCGGGGGTGAGCTCCCCGGTGGCCACGCCGGTGACCCGGGAGACCAGCTCGTGGGCCTCGTCGACGATCAGTACGTCGTGCTGGGGCAGCACCGGGGCGCCCTCGATGGCGTCGATGGCCAGCAGGGCGTGGTTGGTGACGATCACGTCGGCGAGCTTGGCGCGCTCGCGGGCGGCCTCGGCGAAGCACTCCGCGCCGTACGCGCACTTCGAGGCGCCCAGGCACTCGCGCGAGGAGACCGAGACCTGCCCCCAGGCGCGGTCGGAGACGCCGGGGGTGAGGTCGTCACGGTCCCCGGTCTCCGTCTCGTCCGCCCAGTCGCGCAGCCGCAGCAGGTCCTTGCCCAGCTTGCTGGTGGGCGTCGCGTGCTCGAAGGGGTCGAAGAGGCCCTCTTCCTCCTCCTGCGGGACGCCCTCGTGCAGCCGGTGCAGGCAGACATAGTTGGAGCGGCCCTTGAGCATGGCGAACTGCGGACGGCGGCGTAGCTGCGGATGCAGGGCCTCGACCGTGCGCGGCAGGTCGCGCTCGACGAGCTGGCGCTGGAGCGCGAGGGTGGCGGTGGCCACCACCACACGGTCGCCGTGGGCCAGCGCCGGCACCAGGTAGCCGAGCGACTTCCCGGTGCCGGTGCCGGCCTGTACGAGCAGGTGGGAGCTGTCTTCGACCGCTTCGGCGACGGCTTCGGCCATGGCGACCTGGCCGGGGCGCTCGGTGCCGCCGACAGCGGTGACGGCGGCGTGCAGCAGATCGGGGAGGGAGGGCTTCGTCATAGCGTTGCCACCCTACGCGGGCCCACTGACAATCTGCTCGGTCACGGGTGGTGGAGGGGGTTCGGCACGGTGCCGTGGACGGCGGCGTGCGGGCGCTGGGCACGGTCGCGGTATCCGTCGAGGTGGAGTCGGTTGCGGTTCAGGCAGAGCCGGGCGATGCGGGGGGTGAGCAGGTCGAAGGTCTCGTGGCGTTTCTTCAGGTGCGGGAAGCGCCCCTGGTGGCGCAGGATCTCCGCCCGTACGAGCGACCAGAACTCGGCCTCCGGGACCGCCAGTTGCTGCTCGCACAGCGGGGCGAGGTAGCGGAAGACCCCGACGAAGAGACCGGAATGGATGAACTGGGTGAGGAAGTCCGGCGGTTCGGTGAGCAGCACCGCGCGGACGTCGGCGGGCATGGTGGCGTGCTCCGGCAGCGGCTCGGCGCTGGTGTTGACGTCGTCGACGAAGTCCTTGACCGCGAGGCGGGTGGGGACGTCCTGCTGGTCGAAGACGACGATGGCGTTCTCGCCGTGCGGGGAGAAGACCGTGCCGTATTGGTAGAGGAAGTGCAGCAGGGGCGGCAGCAGGGCGGCGAAGAGGCGGCGCAGCCAGACGCGGGGTGCCAGGCCGGAACGGTGCACCAGCTCGGCTGTTAAAGCCCGCCCGTACGGGTCGGTCTGCAGGAGCGCGGCCAAGGTGCGGGCCCGCTCCCCCGGGTCCAGACAGCGGCTGATCGGCTCCCGCCAGATACAGCCCAGCAGTTCCTTGTACTGGTACGGGACGCCGGGCAGCCGGTCGTACAGGGGGTGTTCGACGGTGACGGACGCGGTCTCGCCGAGCAGGATCACCCGGGTCTCGTCGCGCAGGTACGGGTCCGCGTCGCGCAGGCCGTGGACCCAGGCGGTGACGGCGGGGGCGGCGATGGTGCGTTCGGTCGGCAGGCCGCGCCAGACCAGGGTGTTGAGGACGGAGAGCGGAAGCTTGACCGTACGGGCCCTGGGGCGGCTGAGGTTGAGGAAGGTGCGGATGGACTGCTGGGGCAGCCGCAGGTCGTTGTCAGTGGTGAGTGGGACGATGGATTTGTCGGCGAGTTGGGGGGCGAAGAGGGGCGCGACGGTCTCGTCCCACTGCCAGGGGTGGACGGGGAGGTAGAGGTAGTCGGCGGGGTCGAGGCCCTGCGAGGAGAGGGTACGGGTGAAGGCGGCACGGACCGCGGGGGTGAGTTCATCGGCGTAGAGACGATCAGGGGTGGCCAGGGCCGGGATGCCCCGGTAGACGGCCAGCCGGCGGTGCGCGGCGATCCAGGGCAGCCGCTGCGGGGTGCGGGCCTCGGGTGACCAGACGGCGGCGTCGGCCGCCGAGAAGCCCAGCCGTCCCTTGTTGGCGACGAGCCAGGGGTGGCCGGTCTGGTGGCCTTCCAGTGCGGCGTAGTCGAGGTCGGCGAGCTCCGCCGCGCTGAGGGCCGTGGCGTCCAGCCGGGTGTCGGCGGCGAGCGTGGCGGTCAGCTCGCGGATGAGGTGGCCGGTCGTGTCACCGGACAGGCCCAGGACGTTGTCGTGGGCGTGGAAGAGGAAGTGAAGGGGGTCGCCTGTGGGGGTGATGGAGTCGGGGTCGACACGCCAGTGCCCGTACGCGCCACGCCGGGCCCGGAAGCGGTAGGTGACGTCGTCGGTCAGCCGTAGACGGTAGGGGCGGGAGTCGTCGGCAGTGCCGTCGGTGATGCCGTCAGGGGTACCGCCGGAGGTGCTGCCGGGGGCGCCGTGTCCGTCGCGCGGTCCGGGGACGGAGGCGGCGCTCAGGTCGGATTCCGGGGTGACGACCTCCTCGTACGCGAACTCCGCCAGGGTCTTGGCGAGCAGCCGGCGAGCGGCTCTCTGCCATGCGCGGTGGCTGTCCGTGCCGCCGCCGGGCGGCTCGTCCCCGGGGGCTTCGGATGTTCCGGAAGCTCCGGGGGCGGGGAAGGCGTGGCCGGTGTCGGTGGGGGCGACGGCCGCGGGGTGGGCGGCGTCCGGGTTGCCCGAGGCAGGGGCGGGCCCGGAGGCGGGAACGGGCCCGGAGGCGGGGTCGGGGTCGCCTACGCCGGGGCGGCTGAGATGGCTGCCGCCGGGAGCGGTGACCTCGGGGCTGTCGGCGCCGCGGTTGCGGGGGCCCGGGCTGTCGCTGCCGGGGTCACCGGCGCCGGAAGCGGGGCTATGGAGGGGTTCGGAAGAAGGACGCAAGGCGGGACTCCTGGGGACGAGACCTGAGCGACACGGATGGTGCGCGGAGAGAAGGGGTCAGGTGTGGAGACGCGGGCAGTGCGAAGGGGGCGGGTGGAGGGGGTTGAGGGGTGTGAGGGATTGGAGGTGCAGGAGATGTTGGAGAGAGGCGAGTGGTCGTGCGGGCTGTGGGTGGGGGTGGGGCGTCCGAGGGGGCTGTCGGCGGAGATGGTGGCCGGGAGGTGGCATGGGGTCGGTCGGCCGTACGGGGGCAACAGGCGGCCGGGGGTCGGGAGACGGTACGAAGTCGGCCGGCCGTACCGGGACAGCAGGCGGCCGGAGGTCGAGGGACGGCACCAGGTCGGAGGGCGGCATGAGTTCGGCAGGCCGTACGAGGTGGGTGGGCCGTACCGGGTAGGCAGGCGGGCCGGGGCCGCGAGGGCGTTGGAGGGCAGGTGGAGGCCGCCGGCGAGGGGGCGTCGGCGGTGAGGGCGGAGGGCGGGGACGGTCACAGGAGGTGGCGGTGGGCACGGTCGCGGATCATGAGGGCCGCGCGCTTGGTGGGCAGGTCGATCTCGTCGCCGTAACGGAAGCCGGCGCCGAGGAAGGCGGCGACGGAGGGGACGTTGCGCAGGTCGGGCTCGGCGATCACTCGGCCGCACTGCGGACGGTGGTCGAGTACGAGGTCGGCGGCGGCCCGCAGCAGTGTGGTCCCGATGCCGCGCCCCCGGTCGGCGACGCCCCCGATCAGCAGGTGCAGTCCGGTGTCGTGCGGACGGGCCGGGTAGTGGCGGGCGATCGGGTCCAGGTCGGCGCGGTAGACCTCCCAGTAGCTCATGGGGACACCGCTCAGTACGCCGAGGCAGGACACGCTGCGTCCGTCGCCGTCGAGTTGGGCGCGCAGGTGGGCGGCGGTGATCTCCTGGGGCCCGGCCAGTTCCCAGAACGCCGCGACGGCCGGGTCGTTCATCCAGGCGGAGATCAGCGGCAGGTCACGTTCGAGGCGTACCGGTACGAGTTGGAACGGCCCGGCGGCGGTGGCCGCGGGCCCCCAGCCGGCGATGTGGTCGAGCAGGACCCCGTCACCCGGGCTGTCGGCCGGGTCGGTGGAGGCGGCGAAGGGCGCCTCGGTGAACAGCGCCGTGATGTCGGGCGGCAGGTGCAGGTCGAGGGTGTCGTCGAGCGCGTCGTCCGGAGAGGCTTCGAGGGGGTGGTCGAAGGCTTCCTCGGATCCTGGATCGATGCCGGATTCGGTGGGGGGCACGATGGCGCTCTCTCCTTTCCGGGCCTCCTCACGAGGTCACGGGGTGGGCGGGCGGGGAGTCGGGGAACCGGCGGGATGAGGGACGGAAGGGGGAGAGACGGCCCGACGCGCTCGGGCGCCGGGCCGGGGGCGAGGTGGAGCAGGGGCTGGGACAGGGACAGGGACAGGGCTGGGGCTGGGCGGGGGTCAGGGGTGCAGAGGGTTGGGGATGGTGACGTAGACGGACTGGGTGTCGACGGGGCCGACGAGTTCGTCGAGGCCGCGCAGCCGGGTCAGCAGGTTGGCCTTGCAGCGCAGGGTGCGGGCTTCCAGGAGCCGGCCGGGCAGCGGCGAACGGTGTTCCGCCGGCCCGGTGGCGGCGTCGGCGAGGAACCGCCGGAAGGCCGCGAGGAGCACCTTCTCGGCGGCCAGGCGCTGGGAGCCGAAGGCGCCGATGAGGCCGAGGACGTTGTTGATGCCGAGGTAGTAGGCGAAGCGTTCGTCGGTGACCTCGTCGGTGACGAAGGTGTCGCTGGTGGAGCCGATGCCGGGCAGCCGCCGCTCCAGCTCCGTACGGCGCGACTCGCGGAAGTAGTAGCCCTGGTTGTCCCGGTAGCGGCCGCCGGCCGGCCAGCCGTCCCGGTCCAGCAGGACCAGGGTGTTCTGCTGGTGCGCTTCGAGTGCGACGCCCGCGGTGCCGTCGAGCCAGAGGACGGGCCGTACCACCGCTTCGAGGTAGCGCAGGAACCACTCGGTGGCGACGGCGCCCGCGGGCCGCCCGGTGCGGGCGGTGAGTCTGCCGATGACGTCGGCCAGGCGGGACCGCAGGCCGGTGCGCCCGGGCCAGGGGCGGGGCGAGGTGAGGGCGGCGATGCAGACGGCGTCGTCGGTGGCGCCGAAGGGGTTGTGCCGGACGACCACGTCCAGGCCGTGCACCGGCTCGCCGTCGGCTCCGGTGACGCCGAACCAGGCCGGGTCGCGGACGATGTCGAAGCCCGGGGAGCCGGGGAAGGCCGCCCGCCACTGTGCCGCCAGGCCGGTGCGGAGCAGCCGGTGCACCTCGACGCCGCGTACCAGTTCCTTGCGGAGGTTGTCGCGGCGGGAGTTGGTGATGCGTACGCCCAGGGAGAGCTTGAGCATGGCGTCGCAGCCGGGCCGGAAGACGGTGCGTACGGAGGAGGTGGGGTGCCAGTCCGGGCCGCCGGGGCCCAGGTCGTGGAGGTGGCCCGCCTCGTACAGTCCGGCGATGTCCGGGCGGTGGCCCAACTGGTGGGCCTGCCACGGGTGCATCGGCAGCGGCAGGGTGCCGGCGGGCGCCGGGGGTGCTCCTTCGGCGAGGCGGGCGGCCAACTGCTCGGCGGGGACGGTCCGGCCGCGCTCGGTCCAGGCCGAGGCGGCGGCGAACACGTCCTGGTGGACGGCCGTCCAGTGGAGGCGGAACGCGCCGCGCAGTTCCGGGGAGTAGACGTGCGTCTCGGCGTCGGTCAGGCCCTCCCGGCTCTTGGGGGTCGGGTGCATGGGGTGGCCGAAGAGCAGCGCCTGTTCGGCGGCGAGGAAGCGGGAGGTACCGAGGTCGTCGGCCGGGGCGGCGCGCCGGCCGGCGAGGAACACCGCGGTGTGCCGCACCGAGTCGGCGACGCGGCCGACGAGGTCGGCGCTCTCGCTGTCCGGCGCGCCGGAGGGGTGACCGGGGGCGGTCCTGGACGCACCCGTACTGGTCAGGGCGCTGCGGACGTCGTCGGTACGGCCGAGAGCGCTGCCGGTGCTGCCGCCCGCGCCGCCGACGCGTACGGCCTCGCGGCGCAGCAGGGCGGCGAGGGTCACGGCGTCCAGCGTCGCGGCGTCGGCGGGAGCGCCTTCCAGTACGGGTGCGCCGAGACGGTGCCAGCCGGTCTCCGACCAGTACAGGACGGGTACGTGCAGGGCCGCCGCGCTGGCGTCGAGAGGGATGCGCAGCCGGTCGCCGGGCGGGCGGGGCGTACCGCTCTCGCGAATCCAGCAGCGGAGCAGGCTCTCGGCCCCGGCGGCGTCGGCGGCGACGGCCGGGTCACGGTGCTCCAGCCGGTCCTGGTGCTCCAGCCCAGCCTGCTCGGGGGCCCGCGCCGAGTCCGGGTCCTCGACGGCCTCGACGTGCTCGCCATACTCGACGTCATCGATGTCCTCGGCCAGGTCCGGTGCCGGAGCCCGCGCGCTGCCCTGGTGGTCGGGATCCCGATGGTCGGGATTCTGATGGTCGGGATTCTGATGATCGAGGTCCTGATGACCGCCCTCGGCCGGGGGTTCGGCGTCGGTCTCGTCGTCCCCGTACACCGTGACGATCCGGGTGGCTCCGAGGCCGTGGCAGTCCTCAAGGCCGTGCCGCTCGTGGTGTCCGAGCCGTACGGCACAGCCGGTGTGGCCGCCGTGCTCCCCGTTCTCGCCGCTGTCGTGGGCGCCGGCGCGCCGGTTCTGCCGCGGCACGGCGGGTTCCCGCAGCCGGGTCAGGGGTTCACGGGGCAGACGTCGCTCGTCGGCCGGGGTCCCGTCGGGGCCGGGGCGTTCGTTCATCGGGGTGTGCCTCGCAGGGTCGGCGCGGTCGACGCGGTCTGGACGGTGAGGGGGCGGTGAGAGGACGTTGGGCAGGGGGCGGGCGTGCGCCCGGGAGCGGCCGGGTGCCCATGAGGAGCGGTGCGCCCGTATGGGCGGTCACGCAGAGGCGGGGCGCGGTGGAGGCGTACGGGCCGGAGCGCAAGTGCGCGGCGGCGCGCCGCGCGCCGGGCTCTCGTACGTCCGGAACGGTGCGGGCGCCCGCTCACGGGGTCACCCCGGAGGACGACCCCTGCCGCGGTACCGCACGGCCTTCCCCGTCCGGTGCGGACTCCGCGTCCCTCTCCTGCTCGGGGCCTGCCACACCCACCCCG
This sequence comes from Streptomyces chrestomyceticus JCM 4735, assembly GCF_003865135.1. Lineage (NCBI taxonomy): Bacteria > Bacillati > Actinomycetota > Actinomycetes > Kitasatosporales > Streptomycetaceae > Streptomyces > Streptomyces chrestomyceticus. Next base: position 2,565,359 of record NZ_BHZC01000001.1, read on the forward strand.
GCGGCCCCGGCGCCCCCTGCATCCCTGGCAGCCCCAAACGATTCGGCATTCCCGGGCACCCCAACAGCCCCAGGCACCCCGGCACCCCCGGACGCTCCAGCACTCCCGGACACCCCACTCACCCCACCCGCCCCCAACCGCGCCCCAGCCGCCAGCGCGTCGGCGAGGCGGTCGAGGACCGCGTCCGCCTGTTCGTCGGTGATGGTGAGCGGGGGCAGCAGCCGGACCACCGAGCCGTGGCGGCCGCCCAGCTCGACGATCAGGCCCCGGTCGAGGCACTCCCGCTGGACCGCCGCGGCCAGCGCGGGGGCGGCCGGGCGGGCTCCGGACGGGTCGGGGGCGGTGTCCGGGTCGACCAGTTCCAGGCCGAGCATCAGGCCCCGGCCCCGTACGTCACCGACGCAGCCGTGTTCGGCGGCCAGCGCGTCCAGCCGGGACGTCATACGGGCGCCCAGTTCGCCCGCGCGCCGCGCCAGGTCGTTCTCCCTGACGTACGCGAGGGTGGCCGCGCCGGCCGCCATCGCGAGCTGGTTGCCGCGGAAGGTGCCCGCGTGCGCGCCGGGGCGCCAGGCGTCCAGTTCCTCGCGGTAGACGATGACCGCGAGCGGCAGGCTGCCGCCGATCGCCTTGGAGAGGACAAGGACGTCGGGCACCACGCCGCTGTGTCCGACGGCCCAGAACGCGCCGGTGCGGCCGACGCCGGTCTGCACCTCGTCCACGATGAGGGGGATGCCGCGCGCGGCCGTGATCTCGCGCATCCGGCGCAGCCAGCCGTCGGGCGCGGGGATCACGCCGCCCTCGCCCTGGACCGGTTCGAGGATCATTCCGGCCGGCCTGGCGACGCCGCTCTTGTCGTCGTCGAGCACGTTCGCCGTCCAGCGCGCGGCCAGTTCCGCGCCCTGCTCGCCGCCGGTGCCGAAGGGGCAGCGGTAGGCGTACGGATACGGGAGGCGGGTCACGGAGGTGTCCTGCGCGCCCCCGGACGCCGCGAGCGCCCCCGCCGTCATGCCGTGGTACGCGCCGGTGAAGGCCGCGAGTCCGTCCCGGCCGGTCGCGGTCCGCACCAGTTTGAAGGCGGCCTCGACGGCGTCCGTGCCGGCCGGCCCGCAGAACTGGATACGGCCGTGGTCGGCCAGTTCGGGCGGCAGGGTGGCGAAGAGTTCGGTGACGAAGGCGTCCTTGACCGGGGTGGCCAGGTCGAGGACGTGCAGCGGGGCGCCGGAGTCCAGGACGGAACGGATCGCCTCCAGGACGACGGGGTGGTTGTGGCCGAGCGCCAGGGTGCCCGCCCCGGAGAGGCAGTCCAGGTAGCGGCGGCCGTCGGCGCCCTCGATGGTCAGCCCGCGGGCGCGCACCGGGACGATGGGGAGCGAGCGCGCGTACGTACGGGCGGCGGACTCGCGGAGCGACTGCCGCCGCAGGATGCCCTCGTGGGCGGGAGGGGGTGCCATCGGCAGAGGCTGGGTCAAGGCCACGGCGGTTCGGTCCTCCTGCTGCTGGACTCTTCTGTTGAACTGCGGACGCACCGGCGGACGCGGTGCGGGGGCGCTTACGGCGCACTGCGGGCGGGCCCGCCGCGCGCCGGCCGCGCCCCGTCGGGCCGCTTCCCTCGCGAACCGGGCCTGGTCCGCTGTGGGCAGGCCGCCGGGCGTGGACGGGTCTGGTCGGACCTGGCCGGCCGATGGACGGACCGTTCTACCTGCCGCCGGACACGGCTGAGCCGTCCCCCGTACGTATCAACGACGGCGTACGCGGGAGAACACGGCCTGTCACAAGATCCTTGCCGGGCCCGGGCGCCGCGCCGCGACGACGGGGCGACGCGACGACGGGCGCCCACCGGCGCGCCACCCGCGCGCCCCTCCCCCGTACAGCGCCCCGCGCGCACCCCCGCACCACCCCTGCGCGGCACCTCGCACCACCCCGGCACGCCGCCCCGCACCACCCCCACGCAAAGATCCGCACCGGACCGGAACCGGGGACCCGCCCGCCGCCGTCCCCAACGGCACCGGCATAGTGGGGACCTGCGCCCGGCTTTCCGGTGCATGACAAAACAGCAGATGCGGGCACGTCCGGGGCAAGACCGGCACGATCACCCACGGCGCGGCACGGCCGCCCGGGCCGGACGGACACCTGCGGCAAGCCTGAACAGACCAGGGGGAGTTCACCCATGCGATCCATACGTCGGCCGGCCCTGGCCGCGGCCGCCCTCACCGCCGTGGTGGCGCTGACCGCCACCGGCTGCGGGCCCGAGGGCAACCAGGCGGACGGCAAGCCCAGCCAGTCCGCGGAACAGGGCAGCGCGGGCGGGGGTGGCTTCACGATCCCCAAGGACATCCAGGACAAGCTCAAGGAACACGGCGTCGACCTGGACAAGTGGAAGAACGGCGAGTGGAAGAACTGGGACAAGGACAAGTGGCTCCGCGAGGCCAGTGAGTTCATCAACCCGATCATCAAGGGGCTGTGGGACCCGGACCGGGCGAGCAAGGCCAAGCCGCCGAAGGAGCCCACCCCCAAGGACATCTCGGGTGACCAGGGGCGGACCGACCCGGACCCGCGGCCGGTCCAGGCCAAGGCCGTCAAGCCGCCGTTCGGCCAGAACGCGCCCGGTCTCGGCAAGATCTTCTTCGACACGCCCGAGGGCCACGCGGTCTGCTCCGGCGCGGTGGTCAAGGACCCGGCGCACCCGGGCAAGTCGAACCTGGTGTGGACCGCGGGTCACTGCGTGCACGCCGGCAAGACCGGTGGCTGGTACCGCAACATGATCTTCGCCCCGTCGTTCAACGACACCGGCAAGAGCGCGGCCCAGTTGGAGAACGCCTCGCGTGAGCAGATGTTCCCCAAGGGCGTGTGGTGGGCCGACGGCGCGTCGACCTCCAGCCAGTGGATCGGCCAGGGCGGCCCGCAGGGCAACAGCGTGCCGATGGCGCCGTACGACTTCGCGATCATGCACGTGACGCCGGAGAAGGGCGCGGGCAGCAAGTCCCTCGAAGAGGTCGCCGGCGGCGCCTACTCGGTCGACTTCAACGCTTCGGCGATCCCGGACATCAAGAGCATCACCGCCCAGGGCTACCCGGCCGAGGCGCCGTTCGACGGTGCGACGCTGCAGCAGTGCACCGACAAGCCGGGCCGGCTCTCGCTGGACGCCAAGAAGCCGACCATGTACCGCATCGGCTGCCTGATGACCGCCGGTTCCTCCGGTGGCCCCTGGTTCGCCAAGGGCTCGGACGGCAAGCCGGCGCTGGTGTCCAACACCTCGATCGGTCCGCGTCCGGCCGGCTGGCTGGCGGGCCCGCACCTCGGCCCGGAGGCCAAGAGCCTGTACAACGCGATGAGCAAGAAGTTCGCGTCGAAGTAGTCGCGGCGGACGAGGGCCCGCACCCGGTTTCCGGGGCGGGCCCTCGCCCTGTGGCCGTAGGCGGTAGTACGAAGGCCCGCCCCCGTTCCCAGGGGCGGGCCTTCGTACTGCCTACGGCGTCGTGCTCACGACGCCCTGTTACGCCTGCCGCGTCACGCGGCCGGTACGTACGGCCGGAACTCGGCGGCCAGCTCCTCGTGCACCCGCGCCTTGAGGACGGTGCCCTCCGCGACGTGCTCCTCGGAGATCACCTCGCCCTCGGCGTGCGCCCGCGAGACCAGCGCGCCCTGGGTGTACGGCACCAGTGCCTCGATCTCGACCTGCGGGCGCGGCAGCTCCTCGTCGATCAGCGCGAGCAGCTCGTCAATACCCTGGCCGGTGCGGGCCGAGACGAGCAGCGCGTGCTTCTCGTTGCGCAGCAGCCGCTGGAGGACCAGCGGGTCGGCGGCGTCCGCCTTGTTGACGACGACGATCTCCGGTACGTGGGTGGCGCCCACGTCACGGATCACCTCGCGCACGGCGGCGAGCTGCTCCTCCGGCACCGGGTGCGAGCCGTCGACCACGTGCAGGATGAGGTCGGAGTCGCCGACCTCCTCCATCGTGGAGCGGAACGCCTCGACGAGGTGGTGCGGCAGGTGGCGGACGAAGCCGACGGTGTCGGCGAGGGTGTAGAGCCGCCCGCTGGGCGTCTCGGCCCGGCGCACGGTCGGGTCCAGGGTGGCGAACAGCGCGTTCTCCACCAGGACGCCGGCCCCGGTCAGGCGGTTGAGCAGGGAGGACTTGCCCGCGTTGGTGTAGCCGGCGATGGCCACCGAGGGGACCTTGTGGCGACGGCGTTCCTGCCGCTTGATGTCGCGGCCGGTCTTCATCTCCGCGATCTCCCGGCGCATCTTCGCCATCTTCTCGCGGATCCGCCGGCGGTCCGTCTCGATCTTGGTCTCACCGGGACCACGCGTGGCCATACCGCCGCCCGCGGAGCCGGAGCCACCGCCACCCATCTGCCGGGACAGCGACTGACCCCAGCCGCGCAGCCTGGGCAGCATGTACTGCATCTGCGCCAGCGAGACCTGCGCCTTGCCCTCCCGGGACTTGGCGTGCTGGGCGAAGATGTCGAGGATCAGGGCCGTACGGTCGACGACCTTGACCTTGACGACGTCCTCCAGGTGGATGAGCTGGCCGGGGCTCAGCTCACCGTCGCAGACCACCGTGTCGGCGCCGGACTCCAGGACGATGTCGCGCAGCTCCAGGGCCTTGCCGGAGCCGATGTAGGTGGCCGGGTCGGGCTTGTCGCGGCGCTGGACCACGCCGTCGAGCACCAGCGCGCCGGCGGTCTCCGCCAGCGCGGCCAGTTCGGCGAGGGAGTTCTCCGCGTCCTGCACCGTGCCCGTGGTCCAGACACCGACCAGCACCACGCGCTCCAGGCGGAGCTGGCGGTACTCGACCTCGGTGACGTCTTCGAGCTCGGTGGACAGCCCGGCCACGCGGCGCAGGGCGGCCCGCTCGGTGCGGTCGTACTGAGCGCCGTCACGCTCCCCGTCGATCTCGTAACTCCAGGCGACGTCCTCTTCCATCAGGGCGTCGGCCCGGCGGCTCTCGGGGAGGCGCTGTCGGTCCTGTGGAAGGGAAGAAGAGGAGGTCATTTGATCCTTTGCGTCGTTGGGACGTCCCGTACGGGGCCCTGCGGCCCCGGGACTCTCGATCGTGACAACGTCCGGCCCGCCCGGGAGATTCCCGGTGCCGGCCCCGTCATCGGCCAGACGATGGTCGCACGGCCGCCGGTCGCCGTCACACGGGTTTTCCGGGTGCGGGGGACGGGAGGGGCGAGGGGGTCGAGGGGGCGGACCGGGCCTTCCCGGATCGGGCGGCGGGTTCACCCGCGCGGCTTCGCGCTGCCGGGCCTGTCCGCAGGCTTACCGGCGGGCTTTACTGCGGGCTTCCCGGCCGCCTGCCCCACAGGCTTCGCCCCCGGCTTCCGTGCCGGTGGCTGCGGGGTCCGGTGGTGGCTCTTCCAGTCCGGGTGGCCCGGCATCGGCGGCGTCTTCACGTCGTACAGCCAACTGCGGAAGAAGCCGCCGAGGTCCTGGCCCGAGATGCGCGAGGCCAGCGCGACGAAGTCGGCGGTGCCCGCGACGCCGTCGCGGTGCCGGGTCACCCAGGCGCGCTCCAGCCGGTCGAAGGCGGCGTGTCCGATCTTGGCGCGCAGCGCGTACAGCACGAGGGCGCTGCCGTCGTACATGACCGGGCGGAAGATGCCGGTCTTGTTGCCGGGGGTGGGGGCCTTCGGCGCCCCGGGCGGGCCGCCTTCGGCGCGCATCCGGTCCGAGACGCTGTAGGCGCGCCGGGTCCGCTCGTCCATGGACATCTTGGAGTGCTCGTGCGCGTACAGCTCCTCGTACCAGGTGGCGTGCGACTCGTTGAGCCAGGCGTCCGACCAGGTGCGCGGGGTGACGCTGTCGCCGAACCACTGGTGCGCCAGCTCGTGGACCATGATCGCTTCGACGTACCAGCGGGGGTACTGCTGTCCGGTGAACAGCCGTTCCTCGAAGAGGGACAGCGTCTGGGTCTCCAGCTCGAAGCCGGTCTCGGCCTGGGCGAGCAGCATGCCGTACGTCTCGAAGGGGTACTGGCCGACCTTGCTCTCCATCCAGGTGAGCTGGCCGGGTGTCTTGGCCAGCCACGGTTCCAGACGCTTGCGGTCGGCGGCCGGTACGACGTCGCGGAGCGGCAGGCCGCGGGGTCCGGTGCGCCGGACGACGGCAGAGCGCCCGATGGACACCTGCGCCACCTCGGTGGCCATGGGGTGGGCGGTGCGGTAGACCCAGGTGGTCATGGCGGGGGCCGCCCGCTCCTGCCGTACGTCCGGCCCCGTACGGACCGCGCTCTTCCCCGGCCTCGGCGGGGCGCCCGGGTGGCGTGCCACGCGCGTTCCGTTGGCGACGACCGTCAGTCCTTGGGGCGCGGTGACGCGGAAGGTGTAGAGGGCCTTGTCCGAGGGGTGGTCGTTGCCCGGGAAGACGCGGTGGGCGGCGTCGACCTGGTTGGCCATCACCAGCCCGTCCTTCGTGCGCAGCCAGCCGACCTCCTTGTCCTTGCCGCCCTTGGGGGGACGCGGGTCGCTGGTGTGCCGGACGACGATCCGCACCGGGGTGCCGGCGCGCACGGTGCGGTGCGGCGTGACGATCAGGTCCTCGCCGCGGCTGACGTGGGCCGCGGGCCGGCCGTCGACCTCGACGGACCGGACGGTGCCGTGGGCGAAGTCGAGGTTGATGCGCTTCAGGCGGGCGGTGGCCCGCGCGGTGATCTTCGTGACGGCGTCCAGCGGCCGGTCGTTGCGGCCGGAGTACGTCAGGGCGATGTCGTACGCGCGGACGTCGTACCCCGGGTTGCCGAGGTGCGGATAGAGCCGGTCGCCGACGCCGAGCGGCGTGGCGTCCGGCAGACCGGCGGCGACCAGTGCGGCGGCGGCGAGCAGCCCGAGGGCGCTCCGGCGGCGGGCGGCGGCCCCGGAGCGGCGGCGCGGGCCGGGCGTGGCGCCTTCGGGGTCCCGGCCGGGGGCGAAGCCGGGGCCGGTGGCGGGGTGGGACGAGGAAAGCGGCATGACAAACCGCTATCAGCGCGGTGCGCCCACCCGTGGCCGACGCGACAGTACGGCACCCGAACGGGGGGTTCCGTGCGTCCGTCGAGGCCGGAGGGGCGCGTGTGGGTGCCGGGCCGTACGCGCACCGCACCGGTACCGCATCCTGTGGAGCACCGGCCCGAGCGCCGCTCCGGCGCACGCCACCACGCCCCCGCGCACACCCTCACACCGCGCGCCCCGACGCCCCTCCCCCGACACCGGACGCCCCGCCCCGGACGCCCCTCAAGAACGCGCCGCCACCGTCGACTGCGCCCGCCCCGCCCGCAGCACGTCGAAGACGCCCGGCACCTGCCGCATCGCCCGCATCAGGGACGGCAGTTTGGCCGCGTCCGGGAGGTGGAGGGTGTAGGTGTGCCGTACGCGCTGCTCACGGGGCGGTTCGACGGCTGCGGCGACCACGGCGGCGCCTTCGGACGCGATGGCCTCCGTGAGGTCGGCGAGCAGGTGCGGCCTGGTGAACGCCTCCGCGAGGAGGGTGACCCGGCAGCCCTGTACGCGGTTGCCCGCGCCGCGCCAGCGTGCGCCGACCGGCTGCCGGCCGGACGCGGCCATCCGGGCCACCACGGGACACAGCGCCCGGTGCACGGTGACGATGCCGCCCCGGACGGCGAAGCCCGTGACGTGGTCCGGCGGTACGGGGGTGCAGCAGCCCGCGAGCCGTACGGTCGCGCCGGGCAGGTCGGTGGACAGGCCGGCGGTGTCACCGCCGTGGTGCCCGGACGCGGCGGCGGCCCCGGCGCCCCGCGACTCGCCGGACCCGCTCGGTGCGCCCGCCCCCACCGGGCCCTCCCCCGCTCCCGCCTCCGCGCCGGGATGAGCGTCCAGCCAGCGCGAGATGGCGAGCCGGGCCGCCGGGGTACGGGTGTGGTCGAGCCAGTCCGGCGAGGGTCCGGCGGCGGAGTCGGGGGCCATGAGCAGGTGCAGGCTGTCGCCGTCGCACAGGACCGTGGAGAGCGTCGCCAGGCGGCCGTTGACGCGCGCGCCGATGCAGTGGTGGGCCCCCTCGCCATACAGCGCGTACGCGGCATCCACGCAGCTCGCACCTGCGGGCAGACCGACGGTGCCGCTGCCCGGCGCGCCCGTACCCGTACGGTCCGTCGCGACCGTGCCGCTCCCGTCGTCGAAGCCGCCCTCCGCGCAGAAGACCGTGATCTCCCGGTCCTGCGCGAGGTCGTCGCGCAGCGAGGTCCAGAACGTGTCCGGGTCGGGGGTGGCGCGCTGCCACTCCAGGAGGCGGCACAGCCATCCGGGCTGGGTGGGGTCGACGCGCTCGCCGTCCTCGGCCGCCGGTCCCCCCGCCGCGCCGCCCGCCACCGCCTCGGACGGGTCGGAGCCGTCCGCGGGGGCGTACGGGTTGCCCAGCGCGATCACCCCGGCCTCCGCCACCCGGTGCATCCGGTGGGTCCGGATGAGCGTTTCGGCAATGGCGCCGTCCTCGTCCGAGACGGCGGTGTGCAGCGACTGGTAGAGGTTGAACTTCGGCGCGGCGATGAAGTCCTTGAACTCCGAGACCACCGGGGTGAAGCAGGTGTGCAGCTCGCCCAGGACGGCGTAGCAGTCGGCGTCCTCGGCGACGAGCACCAGCAGCCGGCCGAGGTCGGCGCCGGTGACCGTGCCGCGCGCCAGGCGCACCCGGTGCACGGAGACGAAGTGCCGCGGCCGGATGAGGACTTCGGCGTCGATGTCGGCCTCGTCCAGTACGGTGCGCACCCGCTCCGCGATGGCGTCGAGCGGGCCCGGGCGGCCGGCGTGCCCGAGGACGAGCGCGCGGGTGGTGGCGTACTCCTCCGGGTGCAGGATCGCGAAGACCAGGTCCTCCAGCTCGCTCTTGAGCGCCTGCACGCCCAGCCGTTCGGCGAGCGGGATCAGCACGTCCCGCGTCACCTTGGCGATCCTGGCCTGCTTCTCGGGGCGCATCACGCCGAGGGTGCGCATGTTGTGCAGCCGGTCGGCCAGCTTGATGGACATCACGCGGACGTCGTTGCCGGTGGCGACCAGCATCTTGCGGAAGGTCTCGGGTTCGGCGGCGGCGCCGTAGTCGACCTTCTCCAGCTTGGTCACGCCGTCGACCAGGTAGCAGACCTCCTTGCCGAACTCCCGGCTCACCTGATCGAGCGTCACTTCCGTGTCCTCGACGGTGTCGTGGAGGAGGGAGGCGGTCAAGGTCGTGGTCTCGGCGCCCAGTTCGGCCAGGATCAGGGTCACCGCGAGCGGGTGGGTGATGTAGGGCTCGCCGCTCTTGCGCATCTGTCCGCGGTGCGAGGACTCCGCGAGCGCGTAGGCCCGGCTCAGGGTGTCCAGGTCGGCGTCCGGGTGGTGGGCCCGGTGCACCTTCGCGACGTGCTCCAGGGCGTCCGGCAGGCCGTCGCGGGGGGCCGGCCCGAGCAGCGCGGCCCGGCCGATGCGCCGCAGCCCGCGCAGTTCCAGACGGGGGCGGCCGCGTCTGCGATGGGCGGCTTCCCCCAGGTCGGTCGGGCCCGCCGGGGCGGCGGCCGGACCGGCCTGGGCAGGCGCGACGGGGTTACCAGGGTTCGTGGCCTCTGCGCTCATGGGCACCTCCGGCGGCGTCGACCGGCGGTTGGGCGCCCGCAGTCAGTCGCCCGGGCCGGTGCTTGATGCTACCGAGCCCATCACGCAGCGCTGTCCCGCTCTCGCCCAGCGTGAACCGGATCACCCATTCGAGGTATGCGCCCGGGCCCTGTCCCGTACGGGGTGACGACCCGGGCGCCATGCCTCAGCCCAGGGCCGTGACCAGCCAGGCGGGGTCCAGCGTGCCCTGGCCGACGATGACCGCGGGGCCGGTCATCTCGACCGTGCCGTCCGGCAGCTCGGTGATCGTCAGGCTGCCGCCCAGTACGTCGACCGTGTACGTGACGGGGCTGCCGGTGGCCGCGGGGTCGGTGCCGTCCCGGCGGGCGGTGGCGACCGCGACGGCACAGGCGCCCGTGCCGCAGGAGCGGGTCTCGCTGGCGCCGCGCTCGTGGACCCGCATCGCCACATGGCGCGGGCCGCGGTCGGCGACGAACTCGATGTTCACACCGTCCGGGTAGACGGCGGCTGGGCTGAACGGCGGGACCTCGCGCAGGTCACCGGCGTGGTCGAGGTCCTCGACGAAGGCGACGGCGTGCGGGTTGCCCATGTTCACGTTGCGGGCGGGCCAGCTACGGTCGCCCACGGTGACCGTCACGCCGTCCGGGAGCAGCTCGGCGCGGCCCATGGAGACCGTGACCTCGCCGGTCGCGGCCAGGCGGGCCGTACGGACACCGGCGCGGGTGGCGATGGCCAGCTCGCCCTCGCCGATCAGGCCGGCGTGCTGGAGGTAGCGGGCGAAGACGCGGACGCCGTTGCCGCACATCTCGGCGACGGAGCCGTCGCCGTTGCGGTAGTCCATGAACCACTCGGCCTCGCCGGCCATGGCGCGGGCCGCGGGGTCGGCGGCGGAGCGCACCACGCGCAGCAGGCCGTCGCCGCCGATGCCGGCCCGGCGGTCGCAGATCCGGGCGACGGCGTCGGCCGACAGCTCCAGGACGCCGTCCGGGTCGGGGACGATCACGAAGTCGTTCTCCGTGCCGTGCCCCTTGAGGAAGGCGATGCCCCGGCCGGCGCCGCCCGCGGCGGTCGTGGCGGCGCTCACTGCGGCCTCCGTGGCCTCTGCGGTCCCCTGTGCGTTGGTCATGTCTGCATCGTACGGCGCGGCAGTGACAGACCGGGTTCCGCCCCGGCCGGTGCATGTCTCGGCCCCAGCGATGGGGCCGGCTCCGCCCCCGGCACGTCCGGCGGTCAGTGCAACCGGGCGACGCGCCACACGGCGAGCAGCGCCAGGACGGCCACGACCGCGGCGTACGCCAGGACCACGCGCCAGTCCGGGCGGCGGCCGGAGCCGCGGGCGGGCAGGCCGGGCCAGGTGTGGCCGACCCGGCGGGCCGCCATCATGCCCCAGCCCGCGGCGCAGCCGAAGAGCAGCAGACCGAGCATGGAGATCACCGCGCCACCGTCCCCGCCGAACTCGAAGGCCAGCGGGAAGGCGAACATCAGCGAGCCGAGGATGGCCAGGCCCACGATCGGCGCGAGCTGCCAGATGCGCAGCCGCCGCGGCGGGCGCAGTTCCCGGAAGGACTCACCGCCCCCGGCCGTCTCGCCGGGGCCGTCCCCGGTGTCCAGGGGGGCCGGGCGAACCGGTTCTCCCAGGGCGTCCGGGCCGTCGGGACCGACCGCCGCGGCATGGCCCAGGGCAGGCCCGTCCGGGCCCACGGCCCCGGGTCCGTCCTGGGTCAGCGACTCGGTCGCGTCCCGCTGTCCGTCTCTCGGCCCGTCCGGTTGCTGCGGTCTGTTGCGAGGGCCGGCCTCCATCGCCACGCGCCCTCCCCACTCCGACTGCACGCCTCGATCGAAGGTCGATGATGACACGCTCCCGGGGGCCCGGATGACGGGCGGAGCGTCCCGATGCCATGACGTGATCAGGCTGTGACCGGTCGTTCGACCAACGCCAGCGCCCGCCCCGGGAGTTCCGCGCGGTCCGCGGCGGCGCCGCTGAGCCAGTGGACCCGGGGGTCCCGGCGGAACCAGGAGTCCTGGCGGCGCGCGAAGCGCTTGGTGGCACGGACCGTCTCGGCCCGCGCCTGCTCCTCCGTGCACTCCCCCGCGAGCTGGGCGAGGACCTGCTGGTAGCCGAGGGCACGGGAGGCGGTACGGCCCTCGCGCAGCCCTTCACCCTCCAGCCGCCGCACCTCGTCCACCAGACCCTCGTCCCACATCCGGTCCACTCGGCGGGCGATGCGCTCGTCCAGCTCGGGGCGGGCCACGTCGACGCCGATCTGGACGGTGTCGTAGACCGCCTCGTGCCCCGGGAGGTTGGCGGTGAAGGGGCGGCCGGTGATCTCGATGACCTCCAGGGCGCGCACGATGCGGCGCCCGTTGCTCGCCAGGATGGCGCGGGCCGCCTCCGGGTCGGCGGCGGCGAGCCGGGCGTGCAGGGCGCCGCTGCCCTGCTCGGCGAGCTCGGCCTCCAACCGGGCCCGCACCTCCGGGTCCGTGCCGGGGAAGTCGAGGGCGTCGATGGCGCCGCGTACGTACAGGCCGGAGCCGCCGACGAGGACGGGGGTGCGGCCCTCGGCGAGCAGGCGGTCGATCTCGGCGCGGGCCAGCCGCTGGTACTCGGCGACGTTCGCGGCCCGGGTCACGTCCCAGATGTCCAGGAGGTGGTGCGGGACGCCGTGGCGCTCGGGCACCGTCAGCTTGGCGGTGCCGATGTCCATTCCCCGGTAGAGCTGCATGGAGTCGGCGTTGACGACTTCGCCACCGAGATGGCGGGCGAGTGCGACGCCCAGATCGGACTTTCCGGCCGCGGTGGGACCGACGACGGCGATGACCCGGGGTACGGGAACTGCGGTGTTCACCGGCCCAGTCTCGCAAACCCGCGGGCCGCATCTCGAACGAGCGACGTGACGACTCGCCTCCGTGTTCGTTGCCTGTTGCGAGGTTCCGGCCGCCGGTTCACGGACCGGGGCCCGCGGGCGGCGCAATGGGACGCTCCGGGCGCCCCGGGATTTCGCCCACACGAGTAAGGTATGGAGTAGTTATGGGCGTGTTTTCACGGTTTCGTCGTAAGGCAGCAGAGGCATCGACGGAGGAAGCCGCCGCCGCCACGCTGACGGCGGAGCCGTCGGCCGCGGAGGGCGGGGAGCCCGCCGCGGAGCAGTCCGCCGAGACCGCTCCGGAGGCGGAGCAGGGCGCGGCGGCAGGGGCGGACGGGAAGCCGTCCGCCGAGGAGGCCGGCGAGGCGGCCGCCGCCGAGGGGGTCGAGATCCCCAAGCAGCAGTCGGCCGAGGAGGCTGCGGACAGCGACGCCGGGGAAGGCGCCCGTAAATAGGACGCACGCCGCACGAAGCAGCACGAAGGAAGGTGCCATGGGTCTGCTGGACAACCTCAAGGCCAAGCTCGGTCCTCTGAAGAGCAAGGCCGGTGACCTCGCGCAACAGCACGGGGACAAGATCGAGCAGGGGCTCGACAAGGCCGCACGGGCGGTCGACGAGAGGACCCAGGGCAAGTACAGCAGCCAGATCGGGACCGGGGCGGGCAAGGCGAAGGAAGCCCTCGGCCGGCTGTCGGAGGAGTCCCGCCGCTCCGGGGACCAGGGCGCCGGCGGCTCCGGCCCGCAGGGACCGGCTTCCTGACCTTCTCGCCGGGCCCGCGGCGGGGCGGCCCGGACAGACAGCAGCATCACGGCCGCGGAGCGACCCGCTCCGCGGCCGTCGCGCGTGGTCCCGGAGGGGGCCGTGGCGGACGCCGCTTGCGTACGGCGCGGAACCCGGCGCCCGCCGCTCCCGTACGCCTAGGAACGCTGCCACGCGCCTCGGAACACTGCCACGCGCCTCAGCACGCTCCCATACGTCTCAGAACGCTCCCGCGCGCCTCAGACCGCTCGCTAAACCTCAGGACCACGCCGCCACGAAGTACCCCACCCCGTACGGCGCCTCCTCGCACAGCAGCTCGCCGTGCAGGCCGGCGTCCTGTGCGGCGCCTGCCAGGACCTGCCAGGAGGACCGGCCCGAAACCTTCAGCTCCTCCGCCAGCTCCGCGTCCAGCCCGGTCAGCGCCTCGGTGTCGGCGGCTCCCAGCGCGCGTCCCACGGCGGCGTCGAAGTCCTCGGCGCGCTCGTCGTAGTAGCCCGGCGCCTTCACCGTGCGGCACGCGCTGCCGTCGCCCATGACCAGCAGGGCGACTCGCTCCGCCGATGCCGCGATGTCCCGTCCGGCCTGCACGCAGCGGTCGGTGGCCAGCGGCTCGCCGACGCCCAGCCCTTCGACCGGCGCGTCGGCCCAGTCGGTACGGGCCAGCAGCCAGGCGCCGACCGACAGCGACGGCGGAAGCGGTCGTTCCGGGGTGGTCGCGGCGGCGCCCAGCCGCACGTCGAGGTCCACGCCGAAGCCGCGGAACGAGCCCACCGAGCCCTGCGCGTACGCCCCGCGGCCGGCCTCGTCGGCGGGGCCGACGACGACCAGCCGGTCCGGCCGGGCCGCCGCGAGCAGCCCGATCGCGTCGAGGGCGGCGGCCCGCGGGCCGTCCAGCTCGGGTGCGGCTCCGGAGGCGACCTCCGGGACGAGCACCGGCGGACACGGGCAGACGGCGGCGGCGACAAGCATGGCTGGAACCCTAGCAAGGCCGCGGCGCCGGGCCCGCGGTCCCGGGCGCGGGTCCGCGGTGCTTCCGGCGCCGGTCGTACGGGGCGATGCGCCCCTCAGGCCGTCAGTCGCACCCGCAGCCCGCGGCCGGGGCCGGGGCGGGCGCCGGCGCGCCGATCGTCGGCAGGCCGAGCATGACACCGGCCGGGGCGGCGGGAGCGGCGTTGCGCTTCTCCCAGGCGTCGCCCGCGCGCGTACGGCGGACGGCCTGGGCCGGGCCCTCGGCGAGCAGGTGGTGCGGCGCGGCGTAGGTGATCTCGACGGTCACCATGTCGCCGGGGCGGACCGGCTCCTCGGGGCGGGTGAAGTGCACCAGGCGGTTGTCGGGCGCGCGGCCGGACAGGCGGCGCGTGGCGTCGTCCTTGCGCCCCTCACCCTCGGCGACCATGACCTCCAGGACACGGCCGACCTGCTTCTTGTTCTCCTCCCAGGAGATCTCCTCCTGGAGGGCGACCAGCCGCTCGTAGCGGGCCTGGACGACCTCCTTGGGGATCTGCCCCTCCATCTCGGCGGCCGGGGTGCCCGGGCGCTTGGAGTACTGGAAGGTGAAGGCCTGCGCGAAGCGGGACTCGCGGACCGTGTGCAGGGTCTGCTCGAAGTCCTCCTCGGTCTCGCCCGGGAAGCCGACGATGATGTCCGTGGAGATGGCGGCGTCCGGCATCGCGGCGCGCACCTTCTCGATGATGCCGAGGAAGCGCTCCTGGCGGTACGAGCGGCGCATCGCCTTGAGGACCGTGTCCGAGCCGGACTGCAGCGGCATGTGGAGCTGCGGCATCACGTTCGGGGTCTCGGCCATGGCGGCGATGACGTCGTCGGTGAAGTCGCGGGGGTGCGGCGAGGTGAACCGGACCCGCTCCAGGCCCTCGATCTTCCCGCAGGCGCGCAGCAGCTTGCTGAACGCCTCGCGGTCGCCGATGTCGGAGCCGTACGCGTTGACGTTCTGGCCGAGCAGGGTGATCTCGGAGACGCCCTCGCCGACCAGCGCCTCGATCTCGGCGAGGATGTCGCCGGGGCGGCGGTCCTTCTCCTTGCCGCGCAGGGCCGGGACGATGCAGAAGGTGCAGGTGTTGTTGCAGCCCACGGAGATCGAGACCCAGGCCGCGTACGCGCTCTCACGGCGGGTGGGCAGCGTGGAGGGGAACGCCTCCAGCGACTCGGCGATCTCGACCTGGGCCTCCTCCTGGACGCGGGCGCGCTCCAGGAGCACCGGCAGCTTGCCGATGTTGTGCGTCCCGAAGACCACGTCGACCCAGGGGGCCTTCTTGACGATGGTGTCGCGGTCCTTCTGCGCCAGGCAGCCGCCGACCGCGATCTGCATCCCGGGCCGCGCCGCCTTCTTGGGCGCGAGCTGGCCGAGGTTGCCGTAGAGCCGGTTGTCGGCGTTCTCCCGCACCGCGCAGGTGTTGAAGACGACGACATCGGCCCCGTCGGCGCCCTGCGGCGCGGGGACGTATCCGGCGTCCTCCAGCAGGCCCGACAGCCGCTCGGAGTCGTGGACGTTCATCTGGCACCCGTAGGTGCGCACCTCGTATGTCTTCGCACTCATCTCAATCGACCAGGGTACGTGCTCCCGCCGCCCCCTCGCCCCTCCCTTTCCCGGTACCGGGCTGGCAGGATCCCGGCCATGGTCTCCGTACTCCCCCGCTCCGGCCGCCGCCGGGCGCTGCTCGCGGGTGCCGCGGTGCTGGCCGTGCTCGGCCTGCTGCTGTGGTGGCTGCCGTCGATGGCCGGGCCGCCCGAGCCCGGCGGGCGGTTGACACTGTCCACCGGCGTGCGCTCCGGGGTGTACGCGCGTTACGGGGAGCTCCTCAAGCAGGATCTGCGCCGGGACCTGCCGCGGGTGGACGTACGGCTGATGAACAGCGCGGGGTCGCTGGACAATCTGGAGCACCTGGCGACCGGCAAGGCGCAGTTCGCGATCGCGACCGCGGACGCGGTGGCCGAGCGGCAGCGTCTCCATCCGCGGCAGGCGGCCGGGCTGCGGGCCTGCGCACGGCTGTACGACGACTACCTGCAGTTGATCGTCCCCGCGGACTCGCCGGTCGACTCGGCCAGGAACCTCGGGAGGCTGCGCGTCGGGGTGGGGGCGGACGGCTCCGGAGTCCAGCTCACCACCCGGCGGCTGGTCGCGGCGGCCGGGCTGGACTTCGACCACGACATCGAGGCGGTGCGGGTCGGCATCGACCGGATGCCGAAGCTGCTGGAGGAGGGGAAGCTGGACGCCTTCTTCTGGTCGGGCGGACTGCCGACCTCGGCCGTGCAGCAGGTGGCCCGGCGGATGCCGATACGGCTCGTCCAGCTCGGGGACCTGATTCCGGCGCTGCACCGGCAGGGCGGGCGAAGCCGTTACTACCGGGCGGCCGTGATGCCGGCCGACGCCTATCCGCTGGTCCAGAAGGGGCAGGCGGTCAGGACGATCGCGGTCGCGAATCTCCTGGTCACCACCGACCGGGAGGACCCGGTACGGACGGAGGCGATCACCCGGACCGTCATAAGGAGCCGGGACCGGATCGGTACCGAGGTGCACGCCGCGCAGAAGGTGGACCTGCGGACCGCGGTGTTCACCGATCCGCTGCCGCTGCACGAGGGCGCGCGGCGTTATTACGTGTCGGAGAAGCCGTAACGGGCCGCTTCCGGGGGGCCGGAGGCGCCGGGGCATGCACGGGCCTCCGTGCACGCCCCGGCGCGCGTCACGCCTTGGGCGCTCGCGGGGTGCGCGGCGCCTTGGGGGCGCGGGAGGGACGCCGGGACGGACGGCCGCCGCCCGAGGCGCCGGTGCCGCCGCCCGCCGAGCCGCCGCCGGAGCCGCCGCGGCGCGGCCGTCGGCGCCCGCCACCGCCGCCCGTGGACTTGGGCCGCTCCTGCTGCGCGGGGACCGCGATCACGACCGGCTGGCCGGACGGCGCCTGCGCGCCCGTGATCCGTATGAGTTCGCTGTCGCCGGGCCGGACCCGGGCCGTACCGGGGGTGATCTTCGCCCGGGACATCAGCCGGGTCATGTCCCGGCGCTGGCCGGGCGTGACCAGGGTGACGACGGTGCCCGACTCACCGGCCCGCGCGGTACGGCCGCCGCGGTGCAGGTAGTCCTTGGCCTCGGTCGGCGGGTCGACGTTGACCACCAGGTCGAGGCCGTCGATGTGGATGCCGCGGGCGGCGACGTTGGTGGCGATCAGCACGGTGGCCTGGCCGGTGCGGAACTGCTCCAGGGTGCGGGTGCGCTGCGGCTGGGACTTGCCGCCGTGCAGCGCCGCGGCCCGTACGCCCTGCGACAGCAGGTGCTTGGTGAGCCGGTCGGCGCCGCGCTTGGTGTCCACGAACATGATCACGCGGCCGTCGCGGGCGGCGATCTCGGTCGTGGTGGCCCGCTTGTCGGTGTCGTCCACGTACAGGACGTGGTGCTCCATGGTGGTGACCGTCGCGGCCGACGGGTCCACGGAGTGGGTGACCGGGTCGGTCAGGAAGCGGCGTACGAGCTTGTCGACGTTGCGGTCCAGCGTCGCGGAGAACAGCATCCGCTGGCCGTCCGGGTCCACCTTCTCCATCAGGCGGGTGACCTGCGGCAGGAAGCCCATGTCGGTCATCTGGTCGGCCTCGTCGAGGACGGTGATGGCGACCTGGTCGAGCTTGCAGGCGCGGCGGTCCAGCAGGTCGGCGAGCCGGCCCGGGGTGGCGACCAGGATCTCGGCGCCCTTGCGCAGCGCGTCGACCTGGCGGTTGATCGAGGTGCCGCCGACGACCGTGGTCGTGCGCAGGCCGACCGCGGTGGCGTACGGGGCGAGCGCCTGGGTGACCTGGGTGGCCAGCTCACGGGTGGGCACGAGCACCATCGCGAGGGGGCTCTTGCTCTCGGCGCGGCGTCCGGCCGTACGGCTGAGCATCGCCAGTCCGAAGGCCAGGGTCTTGCCGGAGCCGGTCCGGCCGCGGCCGAGGACGTCCCGGCCCGCGAGGGTGGCGGGCAGCGTCGCGGCCTGGATGGGGAACGGCTCGGTGACGCCCTGCGCGCGCAGCGCGGTGAGAAGGGCCGGTGCCAGCGGCAGCTCGTCGAAGGAGACGGCGGGCGGCTGGGGGGCCGTCCGCGGGGACGGCTGGGGTGCGGCGCTCTGTCGCGGTGCGGTCGCTCGGGTCACTGAAAGCCCTTCTGTGGCGGGGAGGCCGAGCGCGTACGGCACGGTGCCGTGCGGTCTCGGGCCGCATGGGTACGGGACGTACGCATACGGGTCGTGCGGCTGCGGTGCGCTCGCGCGACGACGTGCGGTGCGGACGGCGAGCCGTGCGCGGGGCGTACGGCGGTGGGCCGTACGGATACGGACGGGGCCCGCACCGGCCGGTGCGGGCCCCGTCCGCTGACGTGCGGTGCGTCAGGCGGGGATGATGTTCTCCGCCTGCGGGCCCTTCGGGCCCTGGGTCACGTCGAAGCTGACCTTCTGGCCCTCCAGGAGCTCACGGAAGCCCTGCGCCTGGATGTTCGAGTAGTGGGCGAAGACGTCGGGGCCGCCGCCGTCCTGCTCGATGAAGCCGAAGCCCTTTTCCGCGTTGAACCACTTCACGGTGCCGGTGGCCATGTTTTTCTCCTTCTAGGGGCAAACCGGAGACCGCACTGCGCGGCCTCCCTGTCGCCGAGATGATCGCCCCACACCGGAGAAAGGTCCGGAAAACAAGGAACGCCCGGGGCTTCCAGCCACCGGGCGCGCACAAAGTTCATGGGTACCACAACTGCAACGCCGTCAACGGTAACACACCTTCACGGTCCCGGCAGGGCCGCCCGCGGCCGGGCCCGGGCCGGGCGGTCACGGCGCGTTGCGCGGCACCACCACGGTCACCCGCAGCCCGTGCGGCCGGTGCGGCGCGAAGGAGAGCGTGGCGCCGCCGCCGGCGAGCAGCGCGCGGGTGATCGACAGGCCCAGTCCGGAGCCGGAGACGTTCTGGTGGCGGCCGCTGCGCCAGAAACGGTCGCCGATCCGGGCCAGTTCGTCCTCGGTGAGGCCGGGGCCGTGATCGCAGACGGTGATCCGTACGGTCTCGCCGTCCGGCACCACCCCGACGGTGACCCGTTCCCCGGCGGGCGTGAACTTCAGGGCGTTGTCGACCAGGGCGTCCAGGGCGCTGGACAGGGCGACCGGGTCCGCCCAGCCCGTCACGGCCCGCTGGCCCTCGTAGGACAGCAGCACCCCTTCCTCGTCGGCCAGCGGGCGCCAGGAGCCGACCCGCTCGGCGGCGAGCGCGGCGATGTCGGTGAGCTGGAGGTCGGCGGCGGCGTGCTCGGCCAGCGCCAGGCCGAGGAGGTCGTCCAGGACCCGGGCCAGGCGCTTGCCCTCCGTACGGACGGAGGCGATCTCCTCGTTGCCGTCGGGGAGTTCCAGGGCGAGCAGCTCGATGCGCAGCAGCAGTGCGGAGAGGGGGTTCCGCAGTTGGTGCGAGGCGTCGGCGACAAAGGCCCGCTGCTGTTCCAGCACCTCCTCGACGTTGTCGGCCATCTCGTTGAACGAACGGGCCAGGCGGCGGAGTTCCGGAGGCCCGGAAGCGGCCGCGACCCGGGACTTCATCCGGCCGGTGGCGATGTCGTGGCTCGCGGCGTCCAGGATGCGCACCGGGCGCAGCACCCAGCCGGTGAGCCGGAAGGCGGCGCCCACCGCGACGAGCATGGCCGCGCACTCCCCCGCCCCGATCAGCAGCCAGCCGTGCAGGGTGCGGGAGCGCATCCGCCCGGTGGGCGAGTCGGTGACGACGACGGCCACCACGTCGCCGTCCCGGACGACGGGCGAGGCGACGGGGATCCGGCCGTCGTCGTCCCAGGGCCAGATCTGGTGGGGGTCGTGGCTGCGGCGGCCCGCCAGGGCCTCGCTGAAGGCCCGCGCGCCTTCCCCCTTCTCCGGTACGCGCCAGTCGGCGGGGGCCGCCGCCATGGGCGTGCCGTCGCGGAAGAACACGCCGGCGCGGATGCCGTACAGCTCGTGGTAGCGCTTGAGTTCGGCGCTCAGCGTGGTCTGCCGCTCGTCCTCGTCGGGGGTCTTGCCCGCGCCCGGGCGGGCGGTGACGTACTGGGCGAGGGAGGCGAAGCGCGCCGCGTCGTCGATCCGGTCGACGACCACCCGCTGCTGTTCGACGCCCGCGGTGATGCCGGCGAGCGGGAAGCCGAGCGCGAGCAGCACCCCGGCCAGCAGGACGATCAGGAGCGGGAGGAGTCGGGTGCGCACGGTGCGGGCCGCCGGCCGTCAGGAGGCCGGGCCGGCCGGTGACACGGCGGCGGGCGGCGTCACGAGCCGGTAGCCGACCCCGCGCACGGTCTCGATCAGCGCGGGCATCCGCAGCTTGGCGCGCAGCGACGCGATGTGCACTTCCAGGGTCCGGCCGGTCCCCTCCCAGCTTGTGCGCCACACCTCGCTGATGATCTGTTCGCGGCGGAAGACGACGCCCGGCCGCTGCGCGAGCAGGGCGAGCAGGTCGAACTCCTTGCGGGTCAGGGGGACGGCGGTGCCGCCCACGGACACCTGCCGGGTGGACAGTTCGATGGTGACGGCGCCCAGCCGCAGGTCGCCGGGCGGGGCACCCTCCTGGGCGGGCGGCTCCCCCGGGGCGGCGGGCGTGGCGGCGCGGCGGCGGCTGACGGCGTGGATACGGGCGAGCAGTTCGCCGGTGTCGTAGGGCTTGACCACGTAGTCGTCGGCGCCGAGGTTCAGGCCGTGGATACGGGAACGGACGTCCGCCCGCGCGGTCACCATGATCACCGGGCTGCCGCACATCCGCCGGATCCGGCCACAGACCTCGAAGCCGTCCTGGTCGGGCAGGCCGAGGTCGAGCAGGACCACCCCGAAGGGCTCCCGGCCGCCGGGCAGCAGGGCCTGCAGCGCCTCCTCGCCGTTGCGGGCGTGGGTGACGTCGAAGCCGTGCCGGGACAGCACGGCGGACAGGGCGGCCGCGACATGGTCGTCGTCCTCCACGAGCAGCAGCCGCACCGGCCCCCTCCTCACGTTGTGTGCCCGGCCGCGCATACCTGGACGCGCGGGTGCATAGGTGTACACCCGTACGCGGGCGCGTACGGATCGCGGGCCGTCACGGAGCGGCCAAAAGGCATCTACGGCGATGGACGGCACGCACGTCAAGGGGGTATTCCCGGAGGGCCGGTTCCGTTATGCAGCCGGTACACCGGGGCGCCGGTCCACGCGCCCCGTGCACGCCGCGTGTCCCTTCGCGGCCGTATCGTTATGCTCAAATCCCGCTCAGATGTAATGACGCTGGTCGCAGGGCGTTACTAGGGTCCTCCCCAACCGAGGAGGACGGAGCTGTACGCCGATGAGCGAAGTATCGGTGACCAAGAGCGACAAGGGGCCCGCGTCGGCGGGCGACCCGCTGGTCGTGCTGGACAACGTGAACAAGCACTTCGGCGCGCTGCACGTACTCCAGGACATCGACCTGACCATCCGGCGCGGTGAGGTGGTCGTGGTGATCGGGCCCTCCGGGTCCGGCAAATCGACGTTGTGCCGCACGATCAACCGGCTGGAGACCGTGGACTCCGGCGCCATCACCATCGACGGCAAGCCGCTGCCCCAGGAGGGGCGCGAGCTGGCCCGGCTCCGTGCCGACGTGGGCATGGTCTTCCAGTCCTTCAACCTCTTTGCGCACAAGACGGTGCTGGAGAACGTGATGCTGGGCCAGACCAAGGTCCGCCGCACGGACAAGAAGGCGGCCGAGGAGAAGGCCCGGGCCCTGCTGGACCGGGTGGGAGTCGGCACTCAGGCGGACAAGTACCCCGCCCAGCTCTCCGGCGGACAGCAGCAGCGGGTGGCCATCGCCCGGGCCCTGGCGATGGACCCCAAGGTCATGCTTTTCGACGAGCCGACCTCCGCACTCGACCCGGAGATGATCAACGAGGTGCTGGAGGTCATGCAGCAGCTCGCCCGGGACGGCATGACGATGGTCGTGGTCACGCACGAGATGGGCTTCGCCCGCTCGGCGGCCAACCGCGTCGTCTTCATGGCGGACGGCCGGATCGTCGAAGAGGCCGAGCCGAACCAGTTCTTCAACAACCCGCGCAGCGACCGGGCCAAGGACTTCCTCTCGAAGATCCTCCACCACTGACCGTGCGGCCGGTCATCATGATTGCCAACTTCCGCTGAACCGAAGGATGTTCACCATGAGGATTCGTAAGACGGCCGCGGCGGGTGCGGTGGTGCTCGCGCTGACGGCGACGGCGACCGCATGTGGCGGCGAGTCGGGCACGGCCGGCGACAAGGCGTCCGGCGGGGAGGTCTACAGCGGGACGTACCCGGTCAACGACAAGGCGAACGTGAACTCGCCGGCCTGGAAGAAGGCCAAGCAGGCCGGGAAGATCACCATCGGCGCCAAGGCCGACCAGCCCTACCTCGGCTTCCAGGACACCACCGGCAAGCGGACCGGCTTCGACATCGAGATCGCCAAGATGATCGCCGCCGACCTGGGCTTCTCCGAGAAGCAGATCGAGTTCAAGACGGTCGACTCCAACGTCCGCGAGACCGCGATCTCCAAGGGCCAGGTCGACTACTACGTCGGCACGTACACGATCAACGAGGAGCGCAAGAAGCAGATCGACTTCGCGGGCCCGTACTACACCGCGGGCGCGGACCTCCTGGTGCGCCGGGACGACAAGTCCATCACCGGCCCGGACACCGTCAAGGGCAAGAAGGTCTGCTCGATCGTCGGCTCCACCCCGCTCCAGGAGATCAAGAAGCCGAAGTACGGCGCGCAGACCACCGAGCTGGCCAAGTACTCGCTGTGCGTCAAGCAGCTCCTCGACGGCCAGGTGGACGCGGTCACCACGGACGACGCGATCCTCAAGGGGTACGCGGCCGAGCGGCCCAAGAAGCTGCGGGTCGTCGGCAAGCCGTTCACCAAGGAGCCGTACGGCGTCGGCCTGATGAAGGGCGACAAGGCGCTGCGCGACGCGATCACCGACGCGCTGGAGAAGCACATCAAGAACGGCGACTACAAGAAGGCGTACGAAGGCACCCTCGGCAAGTCCGGGACCAGCTTCGTCGCGCCGGAGACGCCGCTGCCCCGCGACTGACCCGGGCCGCACACCCGCCGTCCGCCGCCGCACGCCCCGTACGCCGCTTCGGCGGGCGTGCGGGGCGTGGGTGCCTGAGGAACCACGCGCCGGGACGCCCGTGCGCACGCCGTCGCGGGCCGCGCCCGCGCTCCCGGCCGTACGCCGGTACGCCGCCCGCACCACCGGTACGCCGCGCACGCGAGCGACCGCACGCCGGGGCCGCGCTCCCGTACCCCGCGCGCCGCGCACGCCCCGCGCCGGGCCGTCCACCCGTCCGCCGCTGACCTGACCGCTACCGCGGAGAACCCATGAACGTACTCCTCGACTATCTTCCCGAGTTCCGCACCGGGTTCCTCGGAACCGTGTCGCTCACCGCGGCCAGCGGGGCGCTCGCCATCCTGCTGGGCCTCCTCATCGCCGGATTCCGGGTCTCGCCGGTGCCCCCGCTGCGCGCCTTCGGGACGGCCTGGGTGACGCTGCTGCGCAACACCCCGCTCACCCTGCTGTTCCTGGTCGCCTTCTTCGTCGTCCCGCAGATCTTCTTCCCGGGCATCAGCCCGTTCGTGCTCGCGACGCTGGCCCTGGGCTTCTACACGTCCTCGTTCATCTGCGAGGCCGTCCGCTCGGGCATCAACACCGTGCCGCTGGGCCAGGCGGAGGCCGCCCGCAGCATCGGGATGACCTTCGTCCAGACGCTGCGGATCATCGTCCTGCCGCAGGCCACCCGCACCGTGATCCCGCCGCTGAGCAGCATCCTGATCGCGCTCACCAAGAACTCGGCCATCGCGGGCGCCTTCAGCAACGCGGAGCTGTTCAACGTCTCCAAGCTCCTGAACGACCAGGGCCGGCCGATCGGCTGGATCTTCCTCTGGATCGCCCTCGCCTACTTGATCATCACGTTCGCCATCAGCGGCATCTTCCGGCTGCTCGAACGCCGCCTGGAGGTGGCCCGATGACCAGCGTCCTCTACGACGCCCCGGGGCCCAAGGCCAAGGTCCGCAACCGCGTCTACACCGTCGTCGGCGCGCTCGCCGTCCTCGGCCTGCTCCTCTTCGCCGTGCTGCGGCTGGCCGCCAAGGGCCAGTTCGAGCCGGAGATGTGGAACATCTTCAACAACGCCGGCGTGCGGACCAACATCCGCAACGGTGTCCTGACGACCCTCCAGGTCTTCGCGGTCGCCGCGGTGCTCTCCCTCGCGCTCGGCGTGCTGCTCGCCGTCGCCCGGCTCTCCGACCACAAGCCGGTGCGCTGGCTGGCGACCGGGTTCATCGAGCTGTTCCGGGCCGTCCCGCTGCTGATCACGATCTACGCCCTGTGGGTGATCCTGCTCTCCTACAAGGAGGAGCTGGGCCTGACCGGCGACTCCCCGCAGTTCTGGGCCCTGGTCGTCGGCCTGACCGTCTACAACGGCTCGGTGCAGGCGGAGGTGCTGCGGGCCGGCATCAACGCGGTGCCCCGGGGCAGCGCGAGGCGGCGTACGCGCTCGGCATGAGCAAGACGCAGGTCATGACGACGGTGCTGATGCCGCAGGCCGTCCGGGCGATGCTGCCGACGATCATCAGCCAACTGGTGGTGACCCTCAAGGACACCTCGCTCGGTTACGTGATCACCTTCGAGGAACTGCTGTACACGATCCAGCAGATGGCCAGCACCATCGTCGTCAACGACGAGAACCCGTACGTGCCGATGATCATCGTGGCCGGCGCGATCTACGTGGCGATGTGTCTGGCGCTGTCCGGGCTGGCCAACTGGATCGAGCGGCGCGGCCGGCGGGCCAAGACCGGCATCGTGATGGCCGGGGCGGGCGAGCCGGTCACCGCGTCGGACGCGCTGGAAGGGGCCGACGGCACGCCCGGCGGCCCGGTCGACACCCGGCGGCCGCCGGACCTGGGCGGCGGGGGCGGCTTCACGCCCTGACGGTGTGACACCGTGAACGGGGGCAGTGCCGCGTGCGCCGCTGCCCCCGTCACTTGACGCGGGCGCCCGCAATGGGTTGCATACGCTGTGTGATCGCGCACCGGGCTCCAACTGCCAGTTCCTGTACGTCCCGTAAGAACCCGCGGACCGGGGGAGCCACGCCGTGGACCCGGTGATCGTCGTCGGGGCCGGCCCCGTCGGCCTCGCCCTCGCCCTCTCCCTCGCCCGCCTCGACGTCCCGTGCGTGGTGCTGGACGAAGCCCCCGGCGCGATCGATCCGCGGCCCGCCCGCACCGTCGTCCTGCGGCCGGACACCACCGCGTTCCTGGAGCGGCTGGGCTGCGGCCCGGCCCTGGACTCGGCGGGCACCCGGTGGACGGCCTGGCGGTCGGTGCGGCGGAGGCGGTTGCTGGAGCGGGTGGAGTTCGGGGTGGGGGGGCCTGCCCCCGTTTCCTCCACCTCCCCCATTTCTCCCGTTTCCCCCGTTCCTCCTGTTCCCTCTGCTGCTCCCGTTTCTCCCGTACACGTGCCGCAGCACGCGCTGACCCGGGCGCTGCGCACCGCGCTCGCGGCGCAGCCCGGCGTCCATATCGTCGCCGGCAGCCGGCTCGACGAACTGCGGCAGGACGAGTACGGGGTCAGCGCCCACACCCGAGGCGCCAACGGCGCGTGGTGGCGCGCCAGTTACCTGGTCGGCTGCGACGGCCCGCGCTCGACGGTCCGCAAGCTGCTGGAGATCCGCTTCCCGGGGCGTACGGCGGTCGAACGGCACGCGGTGGCGGCGCTGCGTACGGAACTTCCCTGGCCGGGCGAGGCGTTGCTGCACCGTTCGCCCGCGCGGCAGGGCGGCGGCGGGTCCGGCGGCGAGGTGACCGCCCGGCCGCTGCCCGGCGGGGTGTGGCGGCTGGACTGGCTGCTGCCGCCCGGCCGCGACCTGGTCACTCCGGACGCGCTGGTGGCCCGGATCCGCGACTCGCTGGCGGTGTGGACGGCGGAGGCGGGGGTGGGGGCCGGGTCGGGAGCTGGGGTCGGTGCGGGGGCCGACGCCGGAGTCGGGCCGGGGGCCGGGAACCGGGCCGGTTCGGGGGCGGGAGCGGGTGCCGGGCCGGTGCGTGGTTCCGGCAGGAAGGGCGGGGGGCGGGGCGGCCCGCACGTCCCCGCCGTACCGCCGTACGAACTCCTCGACACCGGCGTGCACACGGTGCACCACCGGCTGGCCCGGCGCTGGCGGCGCGGCCGCGCCTTCCTCGCCGGCGACGCCGCCCACCTGCTCGGCGCGCTCGGCACCCAGGGCTTGGACGAGGGCCTGCGGGACGCCGAGAACCTCGCCTGGAAGCTGGCCCTGGCCTGGCACCAGGGCGCTTCGGAGGCCCTGCTGGACAGCTACCAGGCCGAGCGCAGGGACGCCGTCACGGCCCGGCTGCGCGCCGCCGACCGTGCCCTGCCGCTGCTGCGCGACGGTGAGCGGGGCGGCCGGTGGCGGGCCGTCCTGCCGGGGGCCGCCCGCGGGCACACGGCGATGCTCACCGACGGGCACCTGGGGCGCGGGCCGCTCGGCGCGCCCCCGCGTACGCCCGCTCCCCGCTCGCCCCGGACATCGACCCGTCGTGCGCGATGACGGTGGGCACGCAGGTCGGCGCGCCGGTCGCGGACGTCCCCGTGACGGCCCCGGACGGCGCCCAGGTACCGCTGCGGACCCGGCTGGGCCGGGGGCTGCTGGTGGTGCTGGTGGCGCCCGGCACGGGCGTGTGGGACCGGCGGCACTGGAAGTCGGCCGGTCTGATGCCGCGCCTCTCGAAGACGGTGGACGCCCTGCCGATGCCCGCCGAGGTGCTGGTCGCCGAGTCGTACCCGGGCGCGGTCGCCCACACCGTCCTGGTCGTACGGCCGGACGGGCATCTGGTCGCGGCCATGGGGGGCGTCCGGCCGGCGGAGCTGTACGCGTGCGCGGAGGCGGTACGGGGCGGAGGTGCGGGGAGTGGCCCGGGAGACGGGGCGGGGGGCGGTCCGGGAGGCGCGGGGCGCGTGGAGGCCGCGGTGACGTTCGAGGGGGCGGAGCGGGCCAGGGCCGAGAACGGGAACGGTACGGGGCCGGAGGGGCCGTTCGCGCATCCGGCGCGGCCGGACGGTGAGCCGTCGGAGCCTGCCGAGGGAGCGGCGTCCCCGCAGGCCGGCAGCGACACGGACCGGGACATGGCTCGTGGCACGGATCGGGGCACTGACCGGGAGATGGCTGGGGACGCGGGCCGGGACGTGACGGAAGCGGAGGTCCGGTCGGGGGGCGGGGCCGGTCGGTGAGCGCTCCCGCGAGCCTCGACGCGCCGGTCGGCGTGCGCCCCTGGCACACTCCGGTGCGCCGGTCGGCGGTTGACCCTGCGGGAAGCCCCGTGCTTGACTCCGGAACGTGACGGAGAACGGTTCGCGCTTCTGGCGGAGGGTCCATCTGGACCTGGTCCGCTACGCGGGCTGTGTGTGTCGTCCGTCCTGCTGATCCGCACCCTTTCCCCGCGCGCCGCCGCGTCCGCCGCTGGTCGCGCGCCTCTTCGCGATCACTCAGGACGGTTCCTGTGCCCGACGTACGTACCCCCGCGCGCCCGCGTCCGGACGCCACCGGCGGCCCCACCGCCGCCGAACTCCTCGACTTCGCCCGCCGTACCGCCGCCGACGCCCCGCTCGTCGCCTCGCTGCCCCTCGACCCCGAAGGCCGGACCTGGATCCGTCTGGACGGTCCCGGCGGCAGTGAGGCATGGCTGATCGGCTGGCCGCCCGGTACGGGCACCGGCTGGCACGACCACGGCGGCTCGCACGGCGCGTTCGCCGCCGCCTCGGGCGAGCTGACCGAGCAGTCGCTCGCCGCCCAACTGCCCACCGAGGGCTGGAAGACGCTGGAACTGGCGGACGGCGTGGACCGGCAGCGGAAGCTGGCCGGCGGCCGCGGCCGCGCCTTCGGCCCGCACCACGTCCACCAGGTGCTCAACCTCTCCGAGGACACGCACGCCGTCTCGGTGCACGCCTACTATCCGCCGCTGCCGCTGATGCGCCGCTACAGCCGCACCGGTCCCGTCCTGCGCCTCGAAGAGGTCGAGCTGCCCGAGGACTGGCGGTGAGCGCCGTCGACGCGCTCCTGGAGGCGGCGCGCGCCGGACTGGACCGGGTGTCCCCCGAGCAGGCCGCGGCGGTCCAGCGGGACGGCGGGCTGCTGGTCGACATCCGTTACGCGGCGCTGCGCGAACGTGACGGCACCATCCCGGGTGCGCTGATCGTCGAACGCAACGAACTGGAGTGGCGCCTGGATCCCACCGGCACCCACCGCGCCCCGGAAGCCACCGGTCACGACCTGGCGGTGGTCGTCGTCTGCAACGAGGGCTACGCGTCGAGCCTCGCGGCCGCCTCCCTGCGGCAGTTGGGCCTGTACCGGGCGACCGACCTGGTGGGCGGCTTCCAGGCATGGCGGGCGGCGGGGCTTCCGGTCCGCGCCCGCGTCCACGGCTGAGGTGGCGGCGGGTCCGCCCGGAGGCGGACCCGCCGTCGGCTCGGTGCGCGGCGTTTCGGTGTGCTGCGTTTCGATGTGCTGCGGCTCGAAGTGCTGCGGTGTCTCGGTATGCGGCGTCTCGGTGTGCGGCGTCTCGGTGTGCGGCGTCTCGGTGTGCGGCGTCTCAGGGTGCGGCGTCGGACTGCCGGATCACGAGCGGCAGGGCCTTGCGCACCGTCCCGTTGTGGTCCACGTCCCCGACGTCCGTGAGCCGGTGGGCGGCCCCGTTGGCGGTAAGCTGCCGCGCGCAGTGGCGCGCGTTCTCGAACGCCACGTCCTTGTCGCCCTTGGCGTGGTAGAGATGCACCGGCACCTCCGGACGCCAGTCACAGGTGGTGTCCAATGCCTCCAGCTCTCGCCGCAGCTTCCCCCGCGGGCTGCGGACCGTGTCGAGGAATTCCGGCGTGAACAGTTCCTTCGAGGTCGCCGGCAGCGCCGCCGCGATCTCCGACGCCCGGTGATCGCCGTCGAAGAGGGACTCCACCGTCTTGTCGTACGGCGCACGGAACGCCTGCCCCGGTGTGTCGTACAAGCCGTACATCCGGTCCCACGCGGTCGCGAAGTACGCCAGGTAGAGCGACGACCGGACGACCTCGTCGTCGGCCGCGGCGGCCTCGAACCCGCTCAGGTCGAAGGGCCCGGCGATCGGGGCGAGCGCCCCCAGCCGGAAGTACGGGTCGGCGCCCCGCTGGAGGGCCCGGCCGACCATCATGGTCGCGGGCCCGCCCTGGGAGAAGCCGCTGACCAGTACGTTCCTGTCGAGGACCCGCTGCTCCCGCCGGACGGACGCCCGGGCCGCGCGCAGCGCGTCGACCGAGGCGGTGACGGTCGCCCGCGGATGGCCGTACGGGTGAATGCCGGGGCCCTCGCCCAGCCCCAGGTAGTCCGGCGCGGAGACGGCCCGGCCGGTCGAGGCGAAGAGCAGGGCCGCCGCCCGGTCGGTGGACTGCTCGTTCACCGAGGCCACGTCGCCCCGGTACACGGTCGTCCCGTGCAGCCAGGACACGGTCTGGAGAGCACGCTCGCCGTTCTTCGGTACGGCGACCAACTGACTGGCCGTGGTGGGCTCGCCCCGGAGGCCGCGGGTGCGGTAGACGACGCGGTGGGCGCGTACGCCGTAACGCACCTGGGCCGCGTCGATACCGGCCTTCTCCAGTCGGTCCGCGACCCCCTTCGCGTCCAGGTCGGCAACGAGAGTGACGGAAACGACCGAACCGGGGGTCGAGCGCTGCTCGGCGGCGTCGGGTCCGGCCGTGGCGGTTCTGGTTGGGGTTGGGGGTGCGGCCGTCGTGCCCGTGCCCTTGCCCGGACCCGGGCTCTCGGACATCGCTGACGCCGTGGTCGTCGCCACTGTCCCCGTGGCCAGTACGGCCGCGGCGCATCCCAGGACGAGGACGCCGGGAGTGGCGGACCACCCACGGCGTATTCGAGTGAAGATCATGCACCGCACTCTGCCGCCCACAGCATGCAGAGCACATTGCGGCCAGCCTCCGCGCCGGAGGGGGGTTTTCCCCCGGAAGCCGGACTGCCCGTAAACGGGCCGGACGGAATGTCGCGGGACCGGACCGCACATCGCAGGGCCGGGCCGCACGTCGCAGGCCGTACCGACCGTCACCAGGTCCTGTCGTCACATTCCCGTTGTCCGCCGGAAGGGCGGGCCGCGCGGCGTCTGGTGCACCCCGCTGCGCTCCGTCTCGGCTCCTTCATCCGTCCTTCGGAAGCCGAGCCGATCGCCAGGCGCCGGAGCGCCCTCGATGGGGGTACCCCCTGGTCCTTCGGGCCTTGAGGGCAGAGCTACGCGGGCGTTTCGGCAACGCAGCGTGGGGGCACCTCCCAGCGGTAGCTGGGAGAGTCGCGCGGCAGGCGGGAATGTGACGACAGGGCCTAGCCGGGGGCCCGGGAGACCCCACCCTGAGGCACCGCACTGTGCGCTGAGCCTGCCGAGAACGAGACAAACGAGACAACCGCACGGTCACGGGCCCACAGCACGTAGCAACACGCACCCGCAGCATGGCCACCCGGCCTGCGAGCGTCCGCGCCCCCGGCCGACGGCCGACCGGCAGCAGCCGACGGCCCCCTCGCCCCGCCACGCCTGCTGTCACTCCCCGGCCGCACACCTACGGCCTCACCCCTCGCCGCAGCCACCGCTCCACGAAGTCACACCTCTCACCGAGCCACCCCTCCTCGCCCTCAGGCCCCACCGTGCCATCCCCCGGCCAAGCCGCCCCCTCGCCAGGCCACGCCCCCACCAGCGCGCCCCCGCCGAGCCATCACCCCGCCAAGCCACGTCCCCACCAGCACGCGTCCCTCACCGGCGCGTGTCCCCGCCGGATCACACCCCCACCAGGCCACGCCCCCATCGGCTCACATCCCCATCGGCTCACATCCCCACCGGCTCACGCCTCCGGCAAGTGGTACTCCATCAGTTCCGGATCTTCCCCCTCCTCCTCCAGCGCCTGCCGGACCACCCGTAGGGCCAGGCCCTCCGGGTAGCCCTTGCGGGCCAGCATTCCCGCGAGGCGCCGTATCCGCTTCTCCCGGTCCAGGCCCCGGGTCGTCCGCAGCTTGCGGTCGACCAGTTCGCGGGCCGTGCGTTCCTCCTGCTCGGAGTCGAGCTGTCCGAGGGCTTCGTCGACCGTCGCGGGGTCGACGCCCTTGGTGCGCAGCTCGCGGGCGAGCGCCCGGCGGGCCAGCCCCCGGCCGTGGTGCCGGGACTCCACCCAGGCGCCGGCGAACTTCGCGTCGTCGATCAGCCCCACCTCCTCGAAGCGGGACAGCACCTCCTGGGCGGCGTCCTCGGGGATGCCCCGCTCACGCAGGGCGTCCCCGAGCTGCTTGCGCGTCCGCGCTGACCCGGTGAGCAGGCGCAGACAGATGGCCCGCGCCTGCTCCTCGGGCGTACGCGGCGGTCCCGCCTCGGCCCTCGACGAGGAGGAACCACCGCCGTCCTTGCGTTTCCTACGGTTCTCGGCGCCGCCCGCAGCACTGCCGCTCCCGCCCCGGCCGTCGTCGTCACGCCCCACGTCGTGACCGGCTTCCACGCCGGGGCCGTGGCCGTGGCCGTCGGGCCATTCCGTTCGCCGCGTCACGACGGACTAGCTCTTGGCCGCGGCGGCCTTGGTGCCCTTGGCGCCCTTGGCGGCCGGTGCCGGTACGGACTTGGCCGGAGCCTCCGCGTCGGCCGCCGCGCCCGCCGCGTCCGCGCCGGGCTCCGCCAGCTCCGTCGGCTTGACGCCGATGCCCAGCTTCTCCTTGATCTTCTTCTCCACCTCGTTGGCGAGGTCGGGGTTGTCCTTGAGGAAGTTGCGGGCGTTCTCCTTGCCCTGGCCGAGCTGGTCGCCCTCGTAGGTGTACCAGGCGCCGGACTTGCGGATGAAGCCGTGCTCCACACCCATGTCGATCAGGCCGCCCTCGCGGCTGATGCCCTGGCCGTACAGGATGTCGAACTCGGCCTGCTTGAAGGGCGGGGCGACCTTGTTCTTGACGACCTTGCAGCGGGTGCGGTTGCCGACCGCTTCGGTGCCGTCCTTGAGGGTCTCGATACGGCGGATGTCGATCCGCACCGAGGCGTAGAACTTCAGGGCGCGGCCACCGGTCGTGGTCTCCGGCGAGCCGAACATCACGCCGATCTTCTCGCGGAGCTGGTTGATGAAGATCGCGGTGGTCTTGGACTGGTTGAGCGCGCTGGTGATCTTCCGCAGTGCCTGGCTCATCAGCCGGGCCTGGAGACCCACGTGGGAGTCGCCCATCTCACCCTCGATCTCGGCCCGGGGCACCAGCGCGGCGACCGAGTCGATCACGATGAGGTCGAGCGCGCCGGAGCGGACCAGCATGTCCGTGATCTCCAGGGCCTGCTCGCCGTTGTCCGGCTGGGACAGGATCAGCGCGTCCGTGTCCACGCCCAGCTTCTTGGCGTACTCGGGGTCGAGCGCGTGCTCGGCGTCGATGAAGGCGACGGAGCCGCCGGCCTTCTGCGCGTTCGCCACCGCGTGCAGGGTCAGGGTCGTCTTGCCGGAGGACTCCGGGCCGTAGACCTCCACCACACGGCCGCGCGGGATGCCGCCGACGCCGAGCGCGACATCGAGTGCGGTCGACCCGGTGGGGATGACCTCGATGGGCTCGTTCGGGCGTTCGCCCATCCGCATCACGGCGCCCTTGCCGAATTGCCGTTCAATCTGTGCGAGCGCGGCGTCCAGCGCCTTCTCGCGGTCAGTGCCTGCCATGGCTTCCACCCGGTTTGCTTGAGTCGATCGCTTCACGTCCATGACGCTAACGCCTGCCACTGACAACGCGCCCGGACCCGGCTCCGGCCTGTGGATAACTCCCGGGAACTCCGGGCGGAAACACGGGTCGGACGTCTCATAAGAATAGATGTTCGATTTCAGTGTCAAGCGCACCACGCCGGGCCCGGTCCGGTCGCCCCGGACCGGTCACCCGGCCGCTCAGCCCTCCTTGCCCCCGGTGCCGGGCCCGCCCCCGCCGGGCCCGCCCCGACCGTCCTCGTCACCGCTCCTGTCCCCGTCCCCACCGGTTTCGCGGCCATCCAGCGGCGCGGCCGGCGGCTCGTCGCGCAGGGACCGGCGCAGCCGCCGCAGGGCCGAGGTCGCACGCCGGCGCCGGCCGCCGCCCCGTACCCGGACGTCGTCCGTGACCTCGTACCGCTTCACGTACGCCCCCAGGAACGCCTGCAGCGTGGCGGTCGCCGGGATGGCGATCAGCGCGCCGACCGCGCCCATCAGCGCCGTACCGGCGATCACCGACCCGAAGGCGACGGCCGGGTGGATGTCCACGGTCTTGGCCGTGATGCGCGGCTGGAGCAGATAGTTCTCGAACTGCTGGTAGACCACGACGAACCCGAAGACCCACAGCGCGTACCAGGGATTGACGGTGAAGGCGATCAGGATCGGCAGCGCACCGGCGAGGTATGTGCCGATGGTCGGGATGAACTGGGAGACGAGCCCGACCCACATGCCGAGCGCCGGTGCGTACGGCACGCCCAGGATCTCCAGCAGGACGTAGTGCGCGATGCCGGAGATCAGTGCCATCAGGCCGCGGGAGTAGAGGTACCCGCCGGTCTTGGCGACCGCGATCTCCCAGGCGCGCAGCACCTCGGCCTGCCGGGACGGCGGCAGGACCGAGCACAGGGCGCGGCGCAGCCGGGGGCCGTCGGCGGCGAAGTAGAAGGAGAACAGCGCCACGGTCAGGAGGTTGAACAGGCTGCCCAGGACGGTCGCGGAGACGGCGAGCACGTTGTTGGCGCTGTCCTGGACGTACTTCTGCAGCCAGTCGGACTTCAGCAGATTGTTCTGCACCTCGACCCGCGAGAGGTGGGTGTGGAAGGTGGTGTTGATCCAACTGATCACCGAGTCCAGGTACTGCGGGAACTCCTGGACCATGGTGGCGATCTGGCCCGCGAGCATCGAGCCGAGCAGCGCGAAGAAGCCCGCGGTCCCGACGAGTATGCCGAGGAAGACCAGCCCGGTGGCGCCTCCCCGGCGCATCCCGCGGGCCGCCATCCAGTCCACGGCCGGCTCGACGGCCAGGGCGAGGAAGAAGGCGATCAGCACGTTCAGCAGCAGCGAGATGAGCTGGTGGAACGCCCAACTGGCGAGCTGGAAGCAGGCCACGAGGGCGAGCGCCAGCACCATGGCGCGGGGCAGCCACCGCGGCATCCGCCGGGCGGCGTCCCCGGGGCGCGGGTCGTCGGGGGTGGTGGGATTCTCGGTCGCTGACACGGGCCCAGTGTCGCTCACCCGTCTGACAACTCCCGCCCTGCCCCGCTCGGCACGGCCGCCCGGCGCCGCCCGATACCTCCGTGCGGCCCCTGCCGCCTCCCTCGGGCCGTCCCCGGGCCCGCCGCCCCTGGAGCCGTGGCGGCCGTCAGCGCTTGTCGTACGGCACGTCCATCGCCGCGCAGACCACCCGCCACACGTCCTTGGCCTCCCACCCGTCCGCCAGCGCCTGGTGCACGGTCCGCCCGCCGAGCCCGGACATCACATGATCGCGCGCGAACGAGTCGGCGTACGCCTCACCGAAGTGCTCCGCCATCCGCTCCCAGAAGACCGTCAACCGCATGAAACCCACTCCACAATCGCTTCGACCTGCACGTATCTCGTCCCGCGCACTCCCGCGCCGACACGAAGGACGTTCCTGTACGCAGCGTAGAGCCCGGGTCCGACACCGCCGGGCGGCCGACCTCCGCCGACCGGCCGTCAACCGCACACGTCCGGTATCCCGCCCCTGAGAGTGCAGCCGCGTCCACGCCGGTGCCGGGCGGAGCGCACGGCCCTACCGTCGGTCCATGGCGGAAAACGGAGCACCACAGCCGACCTCACTGGCACGTGCCGAGCGTTTCATCTGGCTCACTGCCCGGGTGCTCGAACAGCGCCGTTTCGCGTACCACTTCCTGGAAGGGAGCGCGGACGGTGTCGACGCCGCGCTCACCGCGTACGCGAATCCCGACGGCGGTTACGGGCACGCCCTGGAGCCCGACCTGCGCGGCCCGGTAAGCCAGCCGCTGCACACCGCGCACGCCCTGTACGTCCTCGACCTGATCGGGCGCTGCGGCGGGCAGCGGGCCGAGCGGATCTGCCGCTATCTGACCAGTGTGTCCACCCCGGAGGGCGCGCTGCCGGCCGTGCGTCCCGAGTTGCGCGGCTATCCGGCCGCGCCGTGGCTTCCGGTACCCGCCGACCCGCCGAGCGCCCTCCTGACCACCGGGCCCGTCGTGGGCCTGCTGCACCGCAACGAGGTGTGGCACGCCTGGCTCTTCCGGGCCACGGACTTCTGCTGGCAGGCGGTGGAGTCCTTGGAGCGGACCCATCCGTACGAGGTGCAGGCGGCGCTCGCCTTCCTGGACGGCGCACCCGACCGGCCGCGCGCCGAGGCGGCCGCGCGGCGCCTGGGCACCCTGGTGCGTGAGCAGCGGCTGGTCCTCCTGGACCCGGACCGGGCGGCGGACGCCCCCGTACCCGACGGCTACGCGCCCGGTGAGCACCATTTCGCGTACGACTACGCGGCGACACCAGGCTCGCTCGCCCGCCGCTGGTTCACGGACACGGAGACGGACCGGGCGCTGGACCACCTGACCGCCCTCCAGCGGGAGGACGGCGGCTGGCCCGTGAACTGGCGCGTGTGGGCCCCGGGAACGGCGCTGGAGGGCCGTCCGATGGTGACGGTCAAGGCGCTGCTGACGTTGCGCGCGTACGGGCGTCTCATCGACCGGTAGCGGGTGCCGCCGGGCCCCGGGGGACACCGGAATCGTTCGGTGACCCGTGCGGCCGGGGCCGGGGCGCACTCCGGCGAACTCAACGGAATGACTGCTTCCGAGCGTCGGCGGGCCTGGCGCGGCGGCTGGGGGTGGCGGAGGGGACGGTCGTGCGGGGCTGAGCACCTCGCGCACCACGCCTCACGCGCCCCGTACCGCCCGTACCCTCCCGCCCTCACCCGCCCAGCGCCCGCACCCCCGCCGTCACCGCCACCGCGACCGCTACCACCACCAGAAACGGCGCGCGGAGCAGCAGCGCGATTACCGCGGCACCGACGCCCGCCACCTTGGCGTCGAACAGCAGGTGGTGCCCGTCGCTGAAGGTCTGCTGGGCGGTGAGCGCGGCGAGCAGCGCCACCGGCAGCAGGGCGGCGAGGCGCTTGACCAGCGGCTTCTCCAGCGCACCCGCCGGTACGAGGAGCCCGAGGTACTTCACCAGGTAGCAGCCCACGGCGGTGACGCCGATCGCGATCCAGACATTCATCGTGCGTCCGCCTCTCCCGCGCCGTTCCCTCGTACGTGTACGTCCACGCCGGTTTCCGGCTCGTCAGAGGTACGTATACGGGCCCGGCGCCCCTCCACGTACAGGACGGCCGGTGCGGCGAGCGCCGCGACCAGGACCGGCACGCCCGCCGGCAGGAGCGGCAGCGTCACCAGGAGCAGCACTACCGCGAGCCCCGCGGCGAAACGTTCCACCGTCGAGGTCAGCAGGGGAGCCAGCAGCGCCACGAAGACCGCGGGGCCGGCTGCGTCCAGGCCCCAGGCCGCCTGGTCCCCCAGGGCCCCGGCGCCCCTGGCCCCGGCGAACGTGGTGAGGTTCCACAGGAGGTACAGGGTCACCCCGGTGACCGCGAACCCGAGGCGCGCGCTGCGCCGGTCGGGCTGGGTCAGGGCGACGGCCGAGGTCTCGTCGATGACCCAGTGGGCGGCGAACGGCTTGGCCGCGGCCCGGAGTCCCAGGAGGCCGGACAGCCGCAGCCCGTAGAACGCGTTACGGGTGCCCAGGAAGAACGCCCCGGCCGCGGCGGTGAAGGGATTGCCGCCCGCGGCCAGCGCGCCGACCAGCGCGAACTGTGAGGCGCCGGTGAAGACCAGCAGGCTCAGCGCACAGGTCTGCAGCACCGACAGGCCCGAGCCGACCGCGGTCACCCCGAAGGCGAAGCCGGACAGCCCGACGGCGACGCCGACGCCGAGCGCGTCCCTGACGACTGCGGAGGACGGCTTGGTCTGGCGTGACTGTGGTGCCTGAGGCTCATGAAGCTCTTGAGCTTCTCGAATTTTCCGGGTCCCCCGGAACTCTTCGGACGTACGAATCTCTCGGGGCAGTTGGGACTGCTGATCTCGTTCTCGCTGCGTTTCCTGTGCCACGCTCCGGACCCTAGGAAGCGCCCTCCCCCGCGGTCTTGTACGTTCTTGCGCCGCCCGCCCGCTCCCGCCGGTAAGCGCCCGGCGGCACCCCCACGATCCGGGTGAAGTGCCGGTTCAGATGGGGCTGGTCGGTGAACCCGACGGCGACGGCGGCTTCCGCCGGTGCCGAACCGGCCTCCAGGAGCCGGCGTGCCCGGCGTACGCGGGCGTTCGTGAGCCAGGCGTGCGGCGGCATCCCGTACGCGTTCTTGAAGGCGCGCAGCAGGGCGAACGGGCCGGTGCCCAGTTCCCTGGCCAGTTGCTCCAGGGTCGGTGGCGCGGTCAGCCGTGCCTCCAGGAGCGCTCTGGCGTGTTCGGCGGTACGGGCGCCCGCCGTGGCGGGCGTACGGGTCGGCAGCGGGCCGCCGTGGCGCCGCAGCAGCCGGGCCACCACGATGCGCAGCAGGCTGTCGGCGGCCAGCGCGTTGCCTTCCTCGGCCGCGCGGTGCACGCCGTTGACGAGGTGGACGGCGAGGGTGTCGTCCACGAGGGTCTCGGTGAACGCGGCGGTGCCGGTCAGGCCGGTCGTCTCGGCCGCGATACCGGCGACGAGCTGTTCGGAGGGGTAGAGCGTGGAGTACGACCAGCCCTCCGGCGCACCGGCCTGCGCGGTGTGCGGCACCTCGGGGTTGATCATGATGATGCCGCCGTGCCCGGCGTCCGTGACGCCGTCCGGCAGTCCGACCCGCTCGACGCCGCCGGTGACGGCGCCCAGGACGTAGCCGTCGTGGGAGTGGCGCGGGAAGGAGTGCCGTACGTAGCGGGCGCGCAGCAGGTCCAGGCCGGGGAGTTCGGCGTACTGCCAGTGCCGGGCCCACTCGCCCTCCTTGCGGCCGGCGGGCGCCGCGGCCCGGGGCCCGCCCGTACGGGCTCCCGCGCCCGCCGCCACCGGGTCCGTCAGCCCCGCCCCCGTCCCGCCTTCCGCGCCGCGCGTGTCCTCCGCCCCGTACCCCGTCATGGCTCAATTGTGCTGCCGCCCGGCCCGCCGTGGCCGGTCCGTCCGGCACGTGGACGGATCCGGCCACCGCCGCGCGCCCGCATCACCGCAGGTGAACGGCGGGTCACCGGCGATTGTCAGTGGTCCGTTGCACGATGGGGGACATGGCCAAGGC
This sequence comes from Streptomyces chrestomyceticus JCM 4735, assembly GCF_003865135.1. Lineage (NCBI taxonomy): Bacteria > Bacillati > Actinomycetota > Actinomycetes > Kitasatosporales > Streptomycetaceae > Streptomyces > Streptomyces chrestomyceticus. The sequence continues at coordinate 2,603,789 of NZ_BHZC01000001.1, forward strand.
AGCGCTCGACTCGTTCTCCCCCGCGACCCGCGACTGGTTCACGGGGGCGTTCCGCGCGCCCACCGCCGCACAGGAAGGTGCCTGGCGGGCCATCGGCGAGGGCTCGGACGTGCTGGTGGTCGCGCCGACCGGCTCCGGCAAGACCCTGGCCGCCTTCCTCGCCTCGCTCGACCGGCTCGCGAGCGTCCCGCCGCCCGCCGAGCCGAAGAAGCGCTGCCGCGTGCTGTACGTCTCCCCGCTGAAGGCCCTGGCGGTCGACGTCGAGCGCAACCTGCGCAGCCCGCTGACCGGCATCCGCCAGGAGTCCGTGCGGCTCGGGCTGCCCGAGCCCGACATCCGGGTGGGCATCCGCTCCGGTGACACCCCGGCCGCCGAGCGCCGGGCGATCGCGAACCGTCCGCCGGACATCCTCATCACCACCCCCGAGTCGCTCTTCCTGATGCTGACCTCCTCGGCCCGGGAGGCGCTGGAAGGCGTCGAGACGGTGATCGTGGACGAGGTGCACGCCGTCGCGGGCACCAAGCGCGGCGCCCACCTCGCGCTCTCCCTGGAGCGGCTCGACCACCTGCTGGAGCGTCCGGCCCGGCGCATCGGTCTGTCGGCGACCGTGCGCCCTGTGGAGGAGGTGGCCCGCTATCTGTCGCCGCAGCGCCGGGTGGAGATCGTCCAACCGCCGTCCGGCAAGGAGTTCGACCTGTCGGTGGTCGTTCCCGTCGAGGATCTGGGCGAGCTGGGCGGCTCGCCCGTCCAGGAGGGCGACACCGGGGAGAAGCCCTCCATCTGGCCGCATGTCGAGGAGAAGATCGCCGATCTGGTCCAGGCGCACCGCTCGACGATCGTCTTCGCCAACTCCCGGCGCCTCGCCGAGCGCCTGTGCAACCGGCTCAACGAGATCGCGTACGAGCGCGCCACCGGCGAGGCGCTGCCCGAGGACCACTCCCCCGCCGAGCTGATGGCGGAGGCCGGCGCCGCCAAGGGGGCGCCCCCGCTGCTGGCCCGCGCCCATCACGGCTCGGTGTCCAAGGAGCAGCGGGCCCAGGTGGAGGAGGACCTGAAGGCGGGCCGGCTGCCGGCCGTGGTCGCCACGTCCAGCCTGGAGCTGGGCATCGACATGGGCGCGGTCGACCTGGTGGTGCAGGTCGAGTCCCCGCCGTCGGTCGCCTCCGGCCTCCAGCGGGTCGGCCGGGCCGGGCATCAGGTCGGCGCGGTGTCCCGGGGTGTGGTCTTCCCCAAGTACCGCGGCGACCTCGTGCAGGCCGCGGTGGTCACGGAGCGGATGCGCGCGGGCTCCATCGAGTCGCTGCGCGTCCCCGCCAACCCGCTCGACGTGCTGGCCCAGCAGTTGGTCGCGATGGCGTCGATGGACACCTGGGACGTGACCGAGCTGCTGGCCCTGGTCCGCCGGTCCGCCTCCTTCGCGGCCCTGCCCGAGTCGGCGTTCAACGGCGTGCTGGACATGCTCGCGGGCCGCTACCCCTCCGACGCCTTCGCCGAGCTGCGCCCGCGCGTCGTCTGGGACCGGGTGGCGCAGACGGTCACCGGCCGCCCGGGGGCGCAGCGGCTGGCCGTCACGTCCGGCGGCACGATTCCCGACCGGGGCCTCTTCGGTGTCTTCCTGGCCGGTGCCGACCCGAAGAAGGGCGGCGGACGGGTCGGGGAGCTGGACGAGGAGATGGTCTACGAGTCCCGCGTCGGCGATGTGTTCACCCTAGGTACGACGTCCTGGCGCATCGAGGACATCACCCGTGACCGGGTGCTGGTCTCCCCGGCCCCCGGAGTGCCCGGCAGGCTGCCCTTCTGGAAGGGCGACCAGCTCGGCCGTCCCCTCGAACTGGGCCGTGCGCTGGGCGCGTTCCTCCGCGAGATCGGCTCCCTCGCCCCGGAGGCCGCCCGCGAGCGGCTGGCCGCCGCCGGCCTGGACGACTGGGCGACGGGCAACGTCCTCGCGTACCTCACGGAGCAGAAGCAGTCCTGCGGCCATGTGCCGGACGACCGCACGATCGTCGTCGAGCGCTTCCGCGACGAGCTGGGCGACTGGCGCGTGGTGGTGCACTCCCCGTTCGGCGCGCAGGTGCACGCCCCGTGGGCGCTCGCCCTCGGTGCCCGCCTCGCCGAGCGCTACGGCATGGACGCGCAGGTCATGCACGCCGACGACGGCATCGTGCTGCGCCTGCCGGACGCCGACCTGATGGGCCTGGACCTGCTCGACAGCGACACCGGCGACTTCGACCCGGCGGCCCGCGGCATGGAGTACGACCCCGACCAGTCCCCCGTGGGCGCCGCCGACGTCGTCTTCGACAAGGGCGAGGTCGACCAGGTGGTCACGGACCAGGTGGGCGGCTCGGCCCTGTTCGCCTCCCGGTTCCGCGAGTGCGCGGCCCGCGCCCTGCTGCTGCCCCGCCGCACCCCCGGCAAGCGCACCCCCCTGTGGCAGCAGCGGCAGCGCGCTTCCCAGCTCCTCCAGGTGGCGGGCGAGTTCGGATCGTTCCCGATCGTGCTGGAAGCCGTCCGCGAGTGCCTCCAGGACGTCTTCGACGTACCCGGCCTGACCGAGCTGATGGGCGACATCGAGGCCCGCCGGGTCCGCCTCGTCGAGGTCACCACCCCCGAGCCCTCCCCCTTCGCCCGCTCCCTGCTGTTCGGGTACGTGGCCCAGTTCCTGTACGAGGGCGACTCCCCCCTCGCCGAGCGCCGGGCCGCCGCCCTCTCCCTGGACTCCCGGCTGCTGGCCGAACTGCTCGGCCAGGCCGAACTGCGCGAACTGCTCGACGCCGACGTGCTGGCCGAGCTGGAGAGCGAACTGCAGTGGCGCACCGAGGACCGCCGGGTCAAGGACCCGGAAGGCGTCGCCGACCTGCTGCGGATGCTCGGCCCGCTCACCGACGACGAGCTGGCCGAACGCGGCGCCGAGCCCGGGTGGGTCCGGGAGCTGGCCTCGGCCCGCCGGGCCATCACCGTCCGCATCGCGGGCCAGGACCACTGGGCCGCCATCGAGGACGCGGGCCGGCTGCGCGACGCCCTCGGCACGGCCCTGCCGGTCGGCGTCCCCGAGTCCTTCACCGAGCCCGTCAAGGACCCCCTCGGCGACCTCCTGTCCCGCTACGCCCGTACGCACGGCCCGTTCACGTCCGAGCAGGCCGCCACCCGCTTCGGCCTCGGCACGGCCGTCACGGACGGCGCGCTCCAGCGCCTGGCCGCGGCCGGCCGCATCGTCCAGGGTGAGTTCTATCCCTCCGGCATCGGCCAGGAATGGTGCGACGCCCAGGTACTGCGACGCCTGCGCCGCCGTTCCCTGGCCGCCCTGCGGCACGAGCTGGAGCCCGTACCGCCCGCCGCCCTCGCCTCCTTCCTCCCGCAGTGGCAGCAGGTGGGGCCCCTGGCGCCCAAGGCTCCGTACGGATCGGGGGCGCGCGGGACGGGTGCTCAGCGCGGCGGCTCGTACGGCCTGCGCGGCATCGACGGCCTGGTCCGCGCCGTCGAGCAGTTGCAAGGGGCGTCCGTGCCCGCCTCCGCCCTGGAGAAACTGATCCTGCCGTCCCGGGTCGGCGACTACGCCCCGGCCCTGCTGGACGAACTGACCTCCACCGGCGAAGTCCTGTGGGCCGGCGCGGGAGCGCTGCCCGGCAAGGACGGCTGGGTGTCCCTCTACCTCGCCGACACCGCCCCGCTGCTCCTGCCGCCACCGCACCCGCTGGAGCTGTCCCCCCTCCACGAGTCCGTCCTCCAGGCCCTCGCCCCCGGCTACGGCCTCTTCTTCCGCCAGCTCGCCGACCAGGTACGCGCCACCACCCACCCCGAGGTGACGGACCCCCAACTCGCCGACGCCCTGTGGGACCTGGCCTGGTCCGGCCGCCTCACCAACGACACCCTCGCCCCGCTCCGGTCCCTCCTCGGCTCGGGCCGCACGTCCGGCTCCACCGCCCACCGCGCCAAACGCGCGGTCCCCCGCGGCCGGTACGGCACACTGACCGCCGCCACCGGCCGTACGGGCCGCCCCACCGCCTCCCGCTCCGGCCCGCCCACCGTCGCCGGCCGCTGGTCACTGCTCCCCGCCCCGAACCGGAACCCACCCACCGCGCCCACGCCCTGGCGCGCACACTCCTGGACCGCCACGGCGTCGTCACCCGCGGCGCCGTGGCCGCCGAAGGCGTCGAGGGCGGCTTCTCCGCCGCGTACCGCGTCCTTGCCGTCTTCGAGGAGACCGGGCAGGCCCGGCGCGGCTATGTGGTCGAAGGGCTGGGAGCGGCGCAGTTCGCGATGGACGGCGCGGTCGACCGGCTCCGCGCCGTCAACACCGGCCGCGAGCGGGTCGCCGACGAGTACGCGCAGGACGGCCCGGGGGACCGCCGCTCCGCCGGACCGCAGCGGGCCCTGGTGCTGGCCGCCGCCGACCCGGCCAACGCGTACGGAGCCGCCCTGTCCTGGCCCGAGCCGCCCGACGGCTCGACGCACAAACCGGGCCGCAAGGCGGGCTCCCTGGTCGTCCTCGTCGACGGCGAGCTGACGCTCTACATGGAACGCGGCGGCAAGACACTCCTGGCCTGGACGCACACCGCCGACGGCACCGCGCCCGACAGCGGCTCCCCCGCCGCCACCCGACAGCGACTCGCCCTCGAAGCGCTCACCGACGCGGCCCGCGCGGGCGCCCTCGGCACGATCACCGTGGAGCGCGTCAACGGCACCGCCGCCCTCACCGCCCCACTCGCCCCAGCCCTGGAGGCCGCCGGTTTCCACCCCACCCCACGCGGCTTCCGCCTGCGCCCCTGACCACAGCGACGCGACCGCCCCTGACCACCACGACGCGACCGCCCGCGGACCGCATCCGTACGCGGTGCACGGCCAGGGCGCTCCTGATGCATCTCCGCGGCATCGCGACGCCCGGCACAATGTCCCCATGCCCGAAGGCGACACCGTATGGCGCACCGCCCGCCGTCTGCACGAAGCGCTGGCCGGCAAGCCGCTGACCCGATCCGATCTGCGCGTGCCGAAGCTCGCCACCACCGACCTGTCCGGCCGTACGGTCCTGGAGGTGGTCCCGCGCGGCAAGCACCTCCTCACGCGCGTCGAAGGCGGCCTGACCCTCCACTCCCATCTGCGCATGGACGGCGCCTGGCAGATCTACGCACCCGCCGAGCGCTGGCGGGGCGGCCCCGCCCACCAGATCCGCGCGATCCTCGCCACCGCCGACCGGACCGCCGTCGGCTACCGCCTCCCCGTCCTCGACCTCCTGCGCACCGCCGACGAGGACGACGCCGTAGGTCACCTGGGCCCCGACCTGCTCGGCCCCGACTGGGACCCGGCCGAGGCCCTGCGCCGCCTGCTCGCCGACCCGGACCGCCCCCTCGGCGAGGCGCTGCTCGACCAGCGCAACCTGGCCGGCATCGGCAACGTCTTCAAGTGCGAACTGTGCTTCCTGCTGCGCGCCTCCCCCTGGCTCCCGATCGGCCGCCTGCCGACGCCGGAACGCGCCACCACCCTCGCCAAGAAGCTCCTGGAAGCCAACAAGGACCGTCTCGCCCGCGTCACGACACCGAGCGCCCGCCCGGACCGCCGCCAGTGGGTCTACGGCCGCGCCGGCCGGCCCTGCTTCCGCTGCGGCACACCGATCCGTACGGGAGAACAGGGCCCGCCCACCCAGGAACGCGTCACCTACTGGTGCCCCACCTGCCAGCCGGAGGAGGACGGGAGGGCATCGGGGGGCCACAAACCCACGCACTGGGAAGGAACCTGACGCGACGTCACTTCAGGGCCCTGCCCCTCCCCGCCTCCACCCCATCAACTCCCCACTCGTCACCACCGCGCCCGCGCCCCGCTCCGCCAGCGAAGCGGCCACCACCACGCCGCCACCCCGGCTGATCCGCCCTTCCACCCCCTTCACCCGATCGGGTGACCTCCCTCTCCTCCCAGGGCCCCGCCGAACCCGAACACCCCTTCACCACCGGCCGCCGGCACATCCACCCCGCTTCCAGCCCCCTCCCCGACCCCGCCCGCTCCGCCTCCTGTTCCTCTGACCGCCCCCACTCCCGTTCCCGCCCCTGCCCCTCATCCGCCCCGCCCACGGCACGCAGTGCACCGGCAACAGGCTCAACCCCCACCCGCCGGCCGCCACCGCGCCCTCGACGATCCCTTGTGTGCCCGGCCACAGCGTCAGCCGGAGTACGGCCCACCACCACAGGCCCGCCGCAGCAACCCTGGCCGCCAGCCGGGCCGGGGATATACCGAACCGGGCGAAGAAATCGTGCCTAGCCATGGCTGCCTCCTCCGGCCGACGCTAGACGGACGCAGCCGCCCAGCGGGAGGGCGCACCGGGGCACAACCGGCGCGAACGTTTCGACGGGGCCCGCTCGTCCATGCCCCGTTCTCACGGATCTCTGTCTTCCCGGTATTTTCGCCCGCCGCCCCCCGGCCCGCATCCAGACGCCCCGCGTCCCGCGCCCGGCGCGAAGGACGCGCGCACCGGCGCGGCCGCCCCCTTTCCGCCCCGTACACCAGCCCGAACCCGTACCTCCCCGGCCCGTCGCCCGGTGTCTCTTACGCTGCACTGAATGATCACCGCCGACGGCGGGCACCGCCCGAGATCCACCGAACGGAGGCCGCCCGTGAGCACCGATTTTCCTGCCCGCGAGCTGCGCATCGGAACCCGTACGAGCCCCATGGCCCTCGCCCAGACCGCCCGCGTCACCCAGTTGCTGCACCAGCTCGACCCGCGGCTGCGGACCGTGGCCGTCCCGGTCCGGACCGAGGCCGATCGCTGGCACGGCGAGCTGTCCGGCGTCGGCGGGAAGGGCCTGTTCGTCAAGGCTCTCGACGTACGGTTGCAGAGCGGCGACATCGATCTCGCGCTGCACTGCCTCAAGGACGTGCCCGGAGATGTGCCGCTCCGCGCGGGCCTGGTCGTCGCCGCGCACCTGGAGCGCGCCGACGTCCGGGACGTCCTGGTCGCCCCGGAACACTCGGCGGTGCGCCACCTCGACGACCTCCCGCCCGGTGCCCGGGTCGGCACCGCCTCCGTACGCCGCCGGGCGCAGCTCCTGCGCCTCCGCCCCGATCTGCGGATCGTTCCGGTACGCGGCGCGGTGGGCACCCGCCTCGACCTCCTGGACGGCCGACCCACCACCCACACCGACCCCACTCACCCCACCGACGCCAGCAAACCTGCCGACCCCACCCACCTCGACGCCCTGATCCTGGCAAGCGCCGGGCTGGCGCGGCTCAACCTGAGCCACCGGGCGCGGCAGATCTTCGAGGTCGAGGAACTGCTGCCGGCCGTCGGTGCCGGCGTCCTGTCCCTGGAGTGCCGCCGCGACGACACCGCCGTCGCCGCCCTGCTGGAGCAGCTCAACCACGAGCCCACGCTCACCGAGGCGACCGCCGAACGCGTCATGCTCCAGGGCCTGCGCGGGCACTGCAACAGCCCCATCGCGGGCTACTGCGTCACCGGCCCGGACGGCCGGCTCTCCCTGCGCGGCATGGTCTTCTCCCCGGACGGCGCCGCCTTCGCGCAGGTCCATCTGTGCAGCGACGCCCCGCACGACCCGGCGGCACTCGGCGCGCACGCCGCCACCGAACTCCTCAGTCAGGGCGCCCGCTCGCTGATCGACACCGGAATTCCGCTCTGAACCTTCGCGCCGAACCGCTTTCCCGGACCGACCTCCCGCATTTCGCCCACCGACCCCGGCCCGAAAGACCGGAGAAGGCAGGCGTACGCTCCCGATCATGGAGGGGCGTAAGGCGCTTCGGCGCCGTATTCGTATCTGGCGGTGGCGTTCTACGGCCCGTTCCGCGATCCGGTCCGCAACATCTGGGTCGTCGACTTCGGCATCATCGCCTGCGCGGGAATCATTCCACTGGCCCTCGTCTGCGGCCCGATCCGGGGAATTCCGTTCTACTGGCAGTTGCTCGACATGTCGTTCGGCGTCTTCGGCGTGATTCCCCTGCTGGTGGTCCGCCGAATGATCAAATGTCTGGAGGCGTACCAACTCGCCGCCTGACCGTCGATCAGGCCACAGGAACGAACATCGGCAAGACCTCCCCCGAATTCCGGGGGAGGTCCGGCCCATGGAACGTCAGCCCGCCTGGCTGCTGTCCTTGAGCGTGCCCCAGCCGTGCCAGCGGTCGATCTCGATCCAGGCGCTGACCCGGGCGCGGTCGCGCTGCGGATAGGCGTCGCCGAGGTAGTGGTGCGCCAGCCGGTCGATGTCGGCCAGGTCCTTGTCCTCACGGAACTCGGTGACGCGGCCGATGATGCTGATGTGGGTGTACCAGCTCGACTCGTCGAGGACGGTAATCGTCACCCGGGGGTCGTTCCGCAGGTGCTGCAGGCGCTTGCGGCCCTCGTCCATGTTGACGAGCACCCGGCCGTCGTCCCAGAGGTACCAGGTCGCCGTGGAGACCGGCTGCCCGTCCGACCGCAGGGTCGTGATGACGGCCGGGTTGGCCTTCTCCAGCATGGCAACCGCCTCGTGCGGCAGCGGGGGTTTCGACATAGCGGACACTCCTCCATACGTTGCTGTTCCGGCGTTCGTCTCCCCAACATGATCGTCCGCCCGCACCTTCCCGATTCACAGACACGCCACTGCGGCGCGGCCGTCACGCGGGTCGCACGACCGCGTCACCGTCCGCTACCTTCGGCACCCCGCACCACAACCGCCAGGGGCCGGAGCGCCAGTCACCCCCACCCCCACCTCACCCAGCCCCCTCTCCCCCAACCCCACCCCACCCCCCACAACCACCCTCCTGACCCACATCACCGCCACACTCGGCCACCTCGTCCCGCCCGTCTGGGCCGAGACTGTGCGGGCCGTGCCGCGGGACCGGTTTCTGCCGGGCCGGATCTGGCTCCAGGACGGGAACGGCGGTTACGTGCCCTGCGACCGCGCCACGGATCCGGTGCGCTGGGCCGAGGCCGCGTACCGTGACGTGCCGGTCGTCACGCAGCTCACCGAGGACGACGACGGTTTCCAGGAGCCCACCTCCTCCGCCTCCGCGCCCAGCACGGTGCTGCGCATGCTCGCGGACGCCGCGCTCGCCGACGGGCACCGCGTCCTGGAGATCGGCACCGGGACCGGCTTCCACGCGGCTCTCCTGTCCCACCGGCTCGGCGCCGGCCGTGTGGTGAGCGTCGAGGTCGACCCGCTGCTCGCCGAGACGGCCCGCGCCCGCCTCGAAGCCCTCGGCCACGCCCCGACGGTGATCACCGGTGACGGGGCCCACGGGTACGCCGCCGGCGCTCCGTACGACCGGATCATCTGTACCTGCTCCGTACGGTCCGTCCCGGCCGCCTGGCTCGCGCAGACGCTGCCCGGCGCCCGCCTCGTCGTGCCGTGGAGCAGTAGCTGGATCACGTACGGCACGCTCGTCCTCACGCGTCGGCCGGACGGCACGGCCGACGGCCGGTTCGCCGGTTACGGCTCCTACATGGTGATGCGCGGCCGGCGCGCGTCCGCCGACCTCGACCGTGACCTCCTGCGCGAGGGGCAGCGTCCCCGTCGTAGCAGCACGGCCCTGTCTCCCTGGGCGGTGGCCGGCGAAAGCCTCGACGCGCAGTTCGCGATCGGGCTGCGCGTGCCCGACGTGTGGCACTCCTGGGACTCCGGCACCGACGAGGCGCACACCCGCCTGTGGCTGGCCGACGACGCCGCGACGTCGTGGGCGTCGGTGGATTACGACGGCCGGCAGACCGCCGCCTACCTCGTGCGGCAGCACGGGCCGCGCCGGCTCTGGGACGAGATCGAGGCGGCCCACCAGCGGTGGGTGCGGGCCGGTGAACCGGAGATCGCCCGCCATGGCCTCACCGTCGCCCCCGAAGGGCAGCACGTCCGGCTCCGCCCGCAACGGCCGAGCGCCCCACCGACGGTGTCGGAGGGGCGCTGAGAAGGCGGGTCATGACGCCGGACGTCAGGCGGACTCGGCCTGGAACATCCAGTGGTGCTTTTCGAGGTCGGCGGTGAGGCCGATGAGAATGTCCTGGGAGACCGGGTCGGGCTCGTCCGTGACGCGGATGCGCTCACGCATCCGGGCGATGACGGCGCCGAGCGCGTCGGTCACCACGCGGACGACCTCGGCGTCCTTGATCCAGTTGTCCTGCACCGTGTCGATGCCGCTGGTCTTCGAGACCGTCTCGGCCCGGCCGTCCGGCGAGACGCCGATCGCCGAGGCCCGCTCGGCCACCGTGTCGGCGTAGGCGCGGGCCGTGTCCACGACATCGTCGAGCTGAAGATGTACGGACCGGAAACGCGGGCCGATGATGTTCCAGTGGACCTGCTTCGCCACGAGCGAGAGATCCACCAGGTCGACGAGGGCTCCCTGCAGTGCGTCCCCGACCACCTTGCGCGCGTCGTCGGACAGCGTGCTCTTGACGACAGACATCCATTTACTCCTTTTCAGGGCGAATGACTCCGCTTCGCCCATCGTACAAACGATTGGTCCTGTCTGTACGGATCGGGTACCCAGATGCGCTGCGGTAATGCGCGGGCGTTTCACCTTGAGGACAAAGGTCCTCACCCCTCCCGCCTTCCGCTCCCCGGCAGTCGGGCCTCTCGCCCTTTCCTCGCGTTCCCCCGTCCGGCCCGGTAACGCCTCGAACCCCGCCCGGCGGCGCCGGACGGGGTCCAGGAAAGTCGAGAGAGCGCTCAGGGAGACACGCGGGGAACCCGGCGGTCTCGGGCCGCGACGGCCGCCGGCCTCAGGCCGCCACCACGTCCACGGCCTCCGCGGGGCCTTGATCGTCACGCGGTCCTCCGGCACCCCGGCCAGCGAGGTCACGGACACCGAGTTCAGCTTGGGACGGACCGGTGCGGGCACCGGGTCGCTCGCGGCGGCGGACCGCGCCAGCTCCGCGAGCGCCAGCTCGTCGCTGACCTCCCGCATGAGCTCGGACATGCGCACGTCCAGCGCGTCACAGATCGCCGAGAGCAGTTCGGAAGAGGCTTCCTTCTGCCCCCGTTCGACCTCGGACAAGTAGCCGAGCGACACCCGGGCGGAGGAGGAGACCTCGCGCAGGGTGCGGCCCTGGCGCTGACGCTGTCGGCGCAGCACGTCACCCAGCAGGCGACGAAGCAGAATCATCGCTGGCTCCCTCCTCGGACCTCGGATCCGGATCCTTCTCGCCCCACCGTACCGCCTCGGGCCTCGGCCGTGCGGGGCGCGAGTTCGTGTTCACTCAGGGCTGCAAACATCAAATTTCCCCCCGTTGTTCCGTATCCTGTGCCGCCGCGTTCTCGGTCAGTTGGCTCACCAGCAGCCGGAGCACCGCCGCCACCGTGTCCCGGCGGATCCGCCGGCGGTCGCCGTCCAGCGTGAGGCGCAGCACACCGCCCGCTCCGCCGGGGCCCTCGGCCGCGACGAAAACGGTGCCTACGGGCTGTCCGTCCTGGGGGTCAGGGCCGGCAACCCCTGTAGTGGCGATACCCCAGTGCGCGCCCAGCACACGCCTTACACCACGGGCCATCTGCCGGGCAACCTCGGCGTCCACGGCTCCGCGCGCTTCGAGCAGCGGCCCGTCGACCCCGAGAATGTCCCGTTTGAGCCCGGTCGCGTACGCCGTCACCGAGCCCCGGAAGACCCGGGAGGCTCCGGGTACCCCGGTCAGCGCTCCGGCCACCAGTCCGCCCGTGAGCGATTCGGCCACGGCCAGGGTCTGCCCGCGCGCCGCGAGCGCGTCGAGCGCCCGCGCCGCCACGGACCACGTCTCGGCTGCCGGCTCCCCGTCGCCCGCCTCCCGGCCCGTATCAGCGCACATTTCCGCAGCCACTTCGGAAGGTCGCCCGGACGGCAAGCTCCGGATTCACCGTACGGAGTTCCCGTCGTCCGCCACGGCCCCGGACCGGCCCGCGGCTCCCGTGCTCCCGGCGGGGGCGTCGCCGTGCGCCTCGGCGGCCGTCCTGGCCCGCTGCTCGGCCTGCACGGCCCGCGCCTCGGCCAGCCCGGCCCGTCGCAGGACGACCGCCTGCCGTACGTAGTCCAGCCCGGTCACGACGGTCAGCGCCACGGCCACCGCCATCACCCACCACCGGAACGACGCCAGCGGCCCGGTCAGCACGAGCACGTACATGCCGACCGCGGTGCCCTGCGCGAGGGTCTTCAGCTTCCCGCCGCGGCTGGCGGGGATCACCCCGTGCTTGATCACCCAGAACCGCATCAGGGTGATGCCCAGCTCACGGAAGAGGATGACGCCCGTCACCCACCAGGGAAGATCGTCCAGGATGGACAGGCAGACCAGTGCCGCGCCCATGATCGCTTTGTCCGCGATCGGGTCGGCGATCTTCCCGAAGTCGGTGACCAGGTTGTACTGGCGCGCCAGATGGCCGTCGAACAGGTCGGTGATCATGGCGATGGCGAACGCCGCCCAGGCGAACGAGCGCCAGGCCGGGTCGTAGCCGTCGCCGTGCATCAGCAGCATCACGAAAGCCGGTACGAGCAGCAGCCGCACCATCGTCAGGACGTTGGCGATGTTCCACAGCCCGGCCGTCCGGACGGCCGGCGCCGGGCGGTGGTGCCCACCGGCCGCGGAAGCCGGGACTCCGGTCATCTGCCCGCCTCCTCAGTACACGGCGCGCCGTCCACCGACAGCACCTCGGCCACCAGGTCGACGCCCTCACTGGCCACGACCTTTGCTTCGACCATACGACCCGGCGCAAGGTCGAGTGAGGTGCGCAGCAAGGTGACGCCGTCGGTCTCGGGGGCCTGGTGCGCGGCGCGCCCCACGACCCCGTCCTCCTCGTCGACGCTGTCCACCAGGACCGTGACGGTCTCCCCCAGCCGCTCCTCGGCGCGCTGCGCGGTCAGTTCCTCGGCCAGCCGGGAGATGTGCGCGAGGCGCTCGGCGACCTCGTCCGGGTCGACCTTCTTGTCGTACGTGGCGGCCTCGGTGCCGTCCTCGTCGGAGTAGCCGAACACGCCGATCGCGTCCAGCCGGGCCCCGGTCAGGAAGCGCTCCAGCTCGGCGACGTCGTCCTCGGTCTCGCCGGGGAAGCCGACGATGAAGTTCGAGCGGGCGCCGGCCTGCGGCGCCTTGCCGCGGATCTGCTCCAGCAGGCCCAGGAAGCGGTCGGTGTCGCCGAAGCGCCGCATGGCGCGCAGCACGCCCGGCGCCGAGTGCTGGAAGGACAGGTCGAAGTACGGGGCGACCTTGTCGGTCTCCGTCAGCACGTCGATCAGGCCGGGGCGCATCTCGGCGGGCTGCAGGTAGCTGACCCGGACGCGCTCCAGGCCGTCGACGGCGGCCAGCTCCGGCAGCAGCGTCTCCAGCAGGCGGATGTCGCCCAGGTCCTTGCCGTACGAGGTGTTGTTCTCGGAGACCAGCATGATCTCCTTCACGCCCTGCTCCGCCAGCCAGCGCGTCTCGCCGAGCACGTCGGAGGGGCGGCGGGAGATGAAGGAGCCGCGGAAGGACGGGATGGCGCAGAAGGAGCAGCGGCGGTCGCAGCCGGAGGCCAGCTTCACGGAGGCGACGGGGCTGGTGCCCAGGCGGCGCCGGAGCGGCGCGCGGGGCCCTGAGGCGGGCGCCACGCCCTCCGGCAGGTCCGCGGGGGCCGGGGCCGGCTCCGCCGCGCCGTGGCCGGGCAGCGCGACGCCTGCGGCGTCCTGGCGCTCGGCCGGGCTGATCGGCAGCAGCTTGCGGCGGTCGCGCGGGGCGTGGGCCTCGACGCTGCCGCCGCTCAGGATCGTCTGCAGCCGGCCGGAGATGTCGCTGTAGTCGTCGAAGCCGAGGACGCCGTCGGCCTCCGGGAGGGCGTCGGCCAGCTCCTTGCCGTACCGCTCGGCCATGCAGCCGACGGCCACGACGGCCTGGGTGCGGCCGTGGTCCTTCAGGTCGTTGGCCTCCAGCAGGGCATCGACGGAGTCCTTCTTGGCGGCCTCGACGAAACCGCAGGTGTTGACGACGGCGACATCGGCATCGGCGGCGTCCTCGACGAGGTCCCAGCCGTCCGCTGCCAGGCGGCCTGCGAGCTCCTCCGAGTCCACCTCGTTACGGGCGCAGCCAAGAGTGACAAGGGCGACGGTACGGCGTTCGGGCATGGAGTCAGCGTACTTTGTCCCCGCAACCTCCATCGCTGCCAGGGTTGCCCCGGCCGGCCGGCGCCCCGGTCCGGCCCGTGCCGCGGCCCGGTCCCGGCCTGGTCAGCCCGCCTGCGGGCCCGCCGAGTAGCTCAGCCGCTCGACCGCTCCCTTGTCGCCGACCTTCTCGACCTCCTTGCCGTTGACGAACAACTGCACGACCCCGGCGTTGCCGACGACCAGGTCGATCCGCTTCTTGTCCGTGAAGGTCCGGGACTCGCCCTTCTTGAGCAGGCCATCCTCCAGCAGCCGGCCGTTGGCGTCCTTGGCGGAGATCCAGCTCTGCCCGTCCTTCGCGGTGATCTTGATGGTGACCTTGTCCTTCGGGACGCCCGCGATGGCGCTCTCCGAGGGCCCGGGACCGGGGACGGTGCTGGGCCTGGCGGTCTTGCCGGACTTGCCAGCGGCGGGCTTGGTCGGCAGCACCGGCGCCACGGTGTTCTCCCCCTCGGCGACCGCGCTCCCCTTGCCGCCGCCGCTGAAGAGGGTGAAGCCGACGAATCCGACGACCACGACGATGGCCGCGACCATCGCCGCCGTCCAGTTCGGGCGGCCCCGCTCGGGCCGGATGCGCTCGGCCTCGAAGAGCGGCGCCGCGGGGGTGGGCTCGGGGCGGCCGCCGCGGTCCCCGTCGAACTGCGCGACCAGCGGTTCCGGATCGAGTCCGACGGCGCGCGCGAGCGTGCGCAGATGCCCCCGCGCGTAGACGTCGCCGCCGCACCGTGAGAAGTCGTCCTGCTCGATGCCCTGCACGATGGGCACGCGCACCCGGGTGGTGGTACTGACCTCGTCGACGGTCAGTCCCGCCGCGATACGGGCCTGCTGGATGGCGTGGCCGATGGAGGGCCGGTCGTCTTCGGAGGAGTTGCCGATGGACACGTGGGCGCCTTTCGAGCGTGAGCCACCTGCTGGAGGTTCAGTCTAGGGGTGTACCGAAAGGGTCGGGCAAGCGGAAGAGCGGACTTTGTACGCCATCAGAAGGCCGGGTGAGGCCGCCGGACGCCCGGTCCGGTTGCCGATGGTGCATCATCCTTCCACCACCTCCCTCAACTTGACGTAGCGACGGAGGAAACGGTTGCTTTCGATCTCCGACAGCCGCTTCGGACCGCCCGTACGGGTGAACTTGGAGCGTGCGACCCGGACTCCCGCCGCCGTCGCCGCGCGCCCGGTGGACGGGCCCGGACGACGGCTCCGGAAGAACGGCTTCCGGCCGACGGCAGCCGGAGAACAGCAGCCCCTATGAGGGCGTCTCCCCCCGGATGACCGCCAGTACGCCCTCCAGCTCGTCCGGCTTGACCAGCACGTCGCGCGCCTTGGACCCCTCACTCGGCCCGACGATGTTGCGCGACTCCATCAGGTCCATCAGCCGCCCGGCCTTGGCGAAGCCCACCCGCAGCTTCCGCTGGAGCATGGAGGTGGACCCGAACTGGGTGGAGACCACCAGCTCAGCGGCCTGGCACAGCAGGTCCAGGTCGTCGCCGATGTCCTCGTCGATCTCCTTCTTCTTGGCCGTGCCGACGGTGACGTCGTCCCGGAAGACCGGCGCCATCTGGTCCTTGCAGTGCTGGACGACCTGCTGGACCTCGTCCTCCTGGACGAACGCGCCCTGCATCCGTACGGGTTTGTTCGCGCCCATCGGCAGGAACAGGCTGTCGCCCTTGCCGATCAGCTTCTCCGCGCCCGGCTGGTCGAGGATGACCCGGCTGTCGGCGAGCGAGGAGGTCGCGAACGCCAGCCGGGACGGCACGTTCGCCTTGATCAGACCGGTCACCACGTCCACCGAGGGACGCTGGGTGGCCAGCACCAGGTGGATGCCGGCGGCGCGCGCGAGCTGGGTGATGCGGACGATGGAGTCCTCCACGTCGCGCGGCGCGACCATCATCAGGTCCGCCAGCTCGTCCACGATCACCAGCAGGTACGGGTACGGCGACAGCTCGCGCTCGCTGCCCTCCGGCGGCTTCGCCTTGCCGCTGCGCACGGCCGCGTTGAAGTCGTCGATGTGCCGGTAGCCGTAGGCCGCCAGGTCGTCGTAGCGCAGGTCCATCTCGCGCACGACCCACTGCAGGGCCTCGGCGGCCTTCTTGGGGTTGGTGATGATCGGGGTGATCAGGTGCGGGATGCCCTCGTACGCGGTCAGCTCGACGCGCTTGGGGTCGACCAGCACCATCCGCACCTCGTCGGGGGTGGCGCGCGCCATCACCGAGGTGATCAGGCAGTTGATGCAGGACGACTTGCCGGAGCCGGTCGCACCGGCCACCAGGATGTGCGGCATCCGCGCCAGGTTGGCCGAGACGTACCCGCCCTCGACGTCCTTGCCGAGGCCGACCAGCAGCGGGTGGTCCTCGCCCACCGACTCCGCCGAGCGCAGCACGTCGCCGAGGTTGACCATCTCCCGGTCGCTGTTGGGGATCTCGATGCCGACCGCGGACTTGCCGGGGATCGGGCTGATGATCCTTACGTCCGGGCTGGCGACGGCGTACGCGATGTTCTTGGCCAGCGCGGTGATCTTCTCGACCTTCACCGCGGGGCCCAGCTCGATCTCGTACCGGGTGACCGTCGGGCCGCGGGTGAAGCCGGTGACCGCCGCGTCGACCTTGAACTCCTGGAAGACGGTGGTCAGCGACTCCACGACGGCGTCGTTGGCCGCGCTGCGGGTCTTGCCGGGGCCGCCCCGGGTGAGCAGGTCCAGCGACGGCAGCGCGTAGGTGATGTCGTTGGACAACAGCAGTTGCTCGGCCCGCGAGGGCAGCTCGCCGGACGGTTCCGGCGCGGACTTCGTGAAGTCCGGCACCGGGCCCGAGGGCTTGTCCGTGTCGGCCTGGCCGGGGCCGCGGGCGGGCGGCACCGCGCCGCTGTCCTGCTTCTTCCCGGGCGTGGGCCGCTCGTCGTCGCGGCGCTCACCGTCGTGCTGGTCACCGTCGCGGCGCTCGCCGGAGATGCTGCTGCTGAGGTCGGCGACCAGGGGTGAGGGCTGGACGCCGTGCAGGACGGCCCCGTCCAGCGAGGCGGCGGCCGCGGCGGCCACGTCGACCGCGTCCATGGGACGGTCGGCGGGCTGCAGGGGCGTACGGCGCCCGCGGCGGCGCTTGGCCAGCGCCGCCTCCTCTATGGCGTCCGGATCGTCCACGGGGTCCGGCCCGGCCGCGCGCCGCGCGCCCCGCCCGGACCGGTCGCGCCGGTCGTCGTACTCCTCGGGCTCGACGGCCACCGGCTCGGGCTCGTACACCTCGACCAGGCCCAGCCGGGCGCCGAGCAGCCGCAGCCGCTGCGGGATGGCGTTGACGGGGGTGGCGGTGACGACGAGCAGCCCGAAGACGGTGAGCAGCACCAGCAGCGCCACCGCCAGGGTCTGGCCGACGGTGAAGATCAGCGGCTTGGACGCGACCCAGCCGACATAGCCCCCGGCGTCCTGCACGGCCGCTATGCCGTCGTTTCGGCCGGGCGACCCGCAGGCGATCGCGACCTGCCCCAGGATGCCGATGACCAGGGCGGACAGGCCGATCACGATCCGTCCGTTGGCCTCCGGCTGCTCCGGGTGCCGGATCAGCCGCAGCGCGATACCGCCCAGCAGTATCGGTACGACCAGGTCCAGGCGGCCGAAGGCCCCGGTGACCAGCAACTGGACGAGGTCGCCGACCGGGCCGCTGAGGTTGGACCAGGTGCCGGCCGCGACGACCAGGGCGAGGCCGAGGAGCAGCAGCGACAGCCCGTCCTTGCGGTGCGCCGGGTCGAGGTTCTTCGCGCCGCGCCCGAAGCCGCGGAACATCGCGCCGACGGCGTGCGCCAGCCCGAGCCAGCAGGCCCGCACCAGGCGGTAGACGCCGCCGGTGGGCGACGGCGCGGGTCTCGGCGGCGCCTTCCTGGCGGCCGCCTTCTTCGCCGGCGCGCGCTTGGCCGGTGCGGTCTTCTTGGCGGGCGCCCTCCTGGCCGGAGCGGGCGCCTTCTTCGCCGGTGCTTTCTTCGCGGCGGCCTTCTTGGCGGCGCCCCCGGGCTGTCCGGCGCGCTGCTTCGAGGGGCCCGCCGTGCTCTGGGAACCCTTGCCGGACGTACGTGAGGCCATGGTGACGAGATTACAGGCGACGGCCACAGTGACACGAGCGCTCGGCCCTTCACCCATTCGTGTCGCACCCCGCGCCGGACACTTCACGCCGACGGCGCACGACACCGGCACCGCGCACGGCTGGTGATGGCCCGTCAGGGCCGCGCCGGGACCGGGAACCCGCCGCCATGGCCCGCAGGCCGTCCAGCGGGCCGCTGGGGCGCCTGACGGCGCCTCGGCAAGGCGCGCGTCAGGAAGCGGCGTTGCCCGTGCCGGGCTCCAGGGCGTCCAGCGCCCGCCGCAGTCCGGTGAGCTTGCGCTCCAGATGGGCCGCGGTCGCGATGGCCGCCGCGTCCGCCGACTCGTCGAGCTGCTTGGACAGCGCCTCGGCCTGCTCCTCCACGGCCGCGAGCCGGGCGGACAGCTCGGCGAGCAGCCCCGCGGGCTCCCTGGCCTCGTCCGCCGCGGCACGCCCGCTCTCCAGTTGCAGCCGCAGCAGCGTCGCCTGCTCCCGCAGTTGACAGTTCTTCATGTACAGCTCGACGAAGACCGAGACCTTGGCGCGGAGCACCCACGGGTCGAACGGCTTGGAGATGTAGTCGACCGCTCCCGCCGCGTAACCACGGAAGGTGTGGTGCGGGCCGTGGTTGATGGCGGTCAGGAAGATGATCGGGATGTCGCGGGTGCGTTCGCGCCGCTTGATGTGCGCGGCCGTCTCGAACCCGTCCATCCCCGGCATCTGCACATCGAGCAGGATCACCGCGAAATCGTCGGTGAGCAGTGCCTTGAGCGCTTCCTCCCCGGACGATGCCCGCACCAGTGTCTGATCGAGCGCGGAGAGGATCGCCTCCAGCGCCAGCAGATTCTCCGGCCGGTCATCGACCAGGAGGATCTTGGCCTTCTGCACCATGGCCCGTCCTCCTCGCCCCGGCAATGAACCGGACGCCGCCCCAGGGGACGGCTCTGTCATGCCGCCCGTCCTTGTGCCGGTCATCGTAGCCGCACCCCGCCTGTCGCCACACCCTGTCACCGCGATGTCACTGTGCACGTAGCACAAACGCAGTGAGAGACCAGAAGGTTCCCCGAATACCGCTCTCCCACACGTGGCCGGCCACACTGAGTCAACATGCGGGGAACCTTACGAGCCTCATTTGACGAACGTGTCACCGCGTGCGCATCCATTGCTCCATCACCGTCAGCAGGTGGTCGGTGTCCACCGGCTTGGTCACGTAGTCGGACGCCCCGGCCTCGATGCTCTTCTCCCGGTCGCCCTTCATCGCCTTCGCGGTCAGCGCGATGATCGGCAGCCCGGCGAACTGCGGCATCCGCCGGATCGCGGCCGTGGTCGCGTAGCCGTCCATCTCCGGCATCATGATGTCCATCAGGACCAGCACCACGTCGTCGTGCTGCTCCAGGACCTCGATGCCCTCCCGGCCGTTCTCCGCGTACAGCACCGACAGGCCGTTCTGCTCCAGCACACTGGTGAGCGCGAACACGTTGCGGATGTCGTCGTCGACGATCAGCACCTTCTCGCCGTGGAAGCCGCCGTCGAACCCGGACGACACCAGGTCCTGGCCGTTGCCGATCCAGGGCTCCTCGACGGGCGGCCGCGCGGGCTCCTCAGCGGGCTGCGGCGCCGACGGCGCGGGCGCGGCCGGCAGCTCCGGCCGCGGCGTCTCGACGGCGGCCGCCCGGCGGCGCCGCCGGGCGATCCCCGGACATGTGCCCGAGGACGGCGCGACGCCGTTCTGTACGGCGTCCTCCGCGGCCTGCCGCCCGAGTTCCGCGTCGCGCGCCTCGGCGTCCATCGCCAGCCCGCCCGCGACGAGCTGCGGGTAGCCCTGCGGCGGCAGCCCGCCCGGGTTGTACGGCAGATAGAGCGTGAACGTCGAGCCGCGGCCCGGCTCACTGGCGGCGTGGATCTCGCCGCCCAGCAGCCGCGCGATCTCCCGGCTGATGGACAGGCCCAGGCCCGTACCGCCGTACTTGCGGCTCGTGGTGCCGTCCGCCTGCTTGAACGCCTCGAAGATCACCCGCATCTTGCTGGACGCGATGCCGATACCGGTGTCCGTCACCGAGAACGCGATCATGTCGGCGTCCGGCTCGCGCAGCGCCCCGTGCTCCAGCAGATGCTCGCGGATGTCCGTCGGCACGTCGTCGCCGGCCGGCCGGATGACCAGCTCGACGGCGCCGCTGTCGGTGAACTTCACCGCGTTGGCCAGCAGGTTGCGCAGCACCTGGAGCAGCCGCTGCTCGTCGGTGTGCAGCGTGGCGGGCAGCTCCGGGGAGACCCGTACGGAGAAGTCGAGTCCCTTCTCCGCGGTCAGCGGCCGGAACGTGGCCTCGACGTAGTCGACGAGCTGGACCAGCGCGATACGGGTCGGGCTGACTTCCATCTTGCCCGCCTCGACCTTCGACAGGTCCAGGATGTCGTTGATGAGCTGGAGCAGGTCGGAACCGGCGCCGTGGATGGTCTCGGAGAATTCGACCTGCTTCGGGGAGAGATTCCCCTCCGCGTTGTCGGCGAGCAGTTTGGCGAGAATCAGCAGCGAGTTCAGCGGTGTCCGCAGCTCGTGCGACATGTTCGCCAGGAATTCCGACTTGTAGCGCATCGAGACGGCGAGCTGCTCGGCGCGCTCCTCCAGGACCTGCCGCGCCTCCTCGATCTCGGTGTTCTTCACCTCGATGTCGCGGTTCTGCGCGCGCAGTTGCTCGGCCTTCTCCTCCAGTTCGGAGTTGGACAGCTCCAGCGCCTTCTGCCGGCTCTCCAACTCTCCCGAACGTTCCTTGAGTTGTTCGGTCAGCTCCTGCGACTGCTTGAGCAGCAACTCGGTCTTGGTGTTGACGGAGATGGTGTTGACGCTGGTCGCGATCATCTCCGCGATCTGGCTGAGGAAGTCCTTCTGGATCTGGGTGAACGGCTGGAAGGAGGCCAGCTCGATCACGCCGAGCACCTTGTCCTCGAAGAGCACCGGCAGCACGATCACATTGGCCGGCGGCGCCTCGCCGAGCCCGGAGGCGATCTTCAGATAGCCGGAGGGCACGTTCTCCACCAGGATGGTGCGCTTCTCCGCCGCCGCCGTGCCGATCAGGGTCTCCCCCGGCCGGAACGTCGTCGGCATGCTGCCCATCGAGTAGCCGTACGAGCCCATCAGCCGCAGCTCGTAGGCGCCCGGCTCGCCGCCGTCCGCGCCGATCTCGTTGCTGTCGCCGGGCTGCGCGGCGAGGAAGAACGCGCCGTGCTGCGCCGAGACCGCCGGGGACAGCTCGCTCATGATCAGCGTCGCCACGTCCTTGAGGTCGCGGCGGCCCTGCATCAGGCCGGAGATCCGGGCCAGATTGCCCTTGAGCCAGTCCTGCTCCTCGTTGGCCAGGGTGGTCTCGCGGAGCGTGGCGATCATCGTGTTGACGTTGTCCTGGAGCTCCAGGATCTCGCCCGCCGCGTCCACGTCGATCCGGACGTTGTGGTCGCCCAGGGTCACCGCGGCGGCGACGGCGGCGATGGCCCGCACCTGGCGGGTCAGGTTGCCCGCCATCTCGTTCACCGACTCCGTCAGGTCTTTCCAGGTGCCGGCCACGCCGCGCACCTGGGCCTGGCCGCCGAGCTGGCCGTCCGTACCCACCTCGCGAGCCACCCGGGTGACCTGCTCGGCGAAGGAGGAGAGCTGGTCGACCATCGTGTTGATGGTCGTCTTCAGGGCCAGGATCTCGCCCCGCGCGTCGATGTCGATCTTCTTGGTCAGGTCGCCCTTGGCGATGGCCGTGGTGACCATCGCGATGTTGCGCACCTGGCCGGTCAGATTGTTGGCCATCGAGTTCACCGACTCGGTCAGGTCCTTCCACGTACCGGCGACGCCGGGTACGCGGGCCTGGCCGCCCAGGATGCCGTCGGTGCCCACCTCACGGGCCACCCTGGTGACCTCGTCGGCGAACGACGACAGCGTGGTGACCATCGTGTTGACCGTGTCGGCGAGCTGCGCGACCTCGCCGCGCGCCTCGACCGTGACCTTCTTGGTCAGGTCGCCGTTGGCGACCGCCGCCGAGACCTGGGAGATGTTGCGCACCTGGATGGTCAGGTTGTTGGCCATCAGGTTGACGTTGTCGCTCAGGTCCTTCCAGATGCCGGTGACGCCCGGCACCCGGGCCTGGCCGCCGAGCTGGCCCTCCGTACCCACCTCGCGGGCGACGCGCGTCACCTGCTCGGCGAAGAGCGAGAGCTGGTCGACCATCGTGTTCACGGTCGTGACCAGTTCGAGGATCTCGCCCTTGGCGTCGACGGTGATCTTCTTCGACAGGTCGCCGCGCGCGACCGCGGTGGTCACCTCGCCGATGCTGCGCACCTGGGACGTCAGGTTGTTCGCCATGAAGTTGACGGACTGGGTGAGGTCCTTCCACGTACCGCTGACGCCCTGCACCTCGGCCTGGCCGCCCAGGATGCCCTCGGTGCCCACCTCACGGGCGACGCGCGTCACCTGGTCGGCGAACGACGAAAGCTGGTCGACCATCGTGTTCAGGGTGTTCTTCAGCTCCAGGATCTCGCCCCGGGCGTCCACGTCGATCTTCTGCGACAGGTCACCGCGGGCCACCGCCGTCGCGACCTGCGCGATGTTGCGGACCTGGGCGGTCAGGTTGCCCGCCATGCCGTTCACCGAGTCGGTCAGGTCGCGCCAGACGCCCGCGACGCCCGGCACCTGCGCCTGGCCGCCGAGCCTGCCGTCCGTGCCCACCTCTCGGGCCACTCTGGTGACCTGCTCCGCGAAGGCGGAGAGCTGGTCGACCATCGTGTTGATGGTGTTCTTCAGCTCCAGGATCTCGCCGCGCGCGTCGACGTCGATCTTCTGCGACAGGTCACCGCGCGCGACCGCCGTCGTCACCTGGGCGATCTGCCGCACCTGGGACGTCAGGTTGCCCGCCATGAAGTTGACGGAGTCGGTCAGTTCCTTCCAGGTACCGCTGACGCCGTCCACCCGGGCCTGACCGCCCAGACGGCCCTCGGTGCCCACGTCCCGGGCCATCCGGGTGACCTGGTCGGCGAACGAGGAGAGCTGGTCCACCATGGTGTTCACGGTGTTCTTCAACTGGAGCATCTCGCCGGACACGTCGACGGTGACCTTCTGCGACAGATCACCGTTCGCGACCGCCGTCGTCACCTGCGCGATGTTGCGCACCTGGCCGGTGAGGTTGCGGAACGCGGTGTTGACGGAGTCCGTGAGGTCCTTCCACGTCCCCGCCGCGCCCGGTACGGCGGCCTGGCCGCCCAGCTCGCCCTCGACGCCGATCTCCCGCGCGACGCGCGTCACCTCGGCACCGAACGAGGAGAGCTGGTCCACCATGGTGTTCACGGTGTTCTTCAGTTCGAGCATCTCGCCCGCGACATCGACGGTGACCTTCTGCGACAGATCACCGTTGGCAACCGCCGTCGTCACCTGCGCGATGTCCCTGACCTGCCCGGTCAGGTTGCGGAAGGCGTTGTTCACCGAGTCGGTGAGGTCCTTCCACGTCCCCGCGGCACCCGGCACCTGCGCCTGCCCGCCGAGCTGGCCCTCGGCACCGACCTCGTTGGCGACCCGCGTGACCTCGTCCGCGAATGTACGCAGCGTCTCGGTCATCGTGTTGATCGTGTCGGCGAGCTGCGCGACCTCGCCGCGCGCGCTGACCGTGACCTTCTGCGACAGGTCGCCGTTGGCGACCGCCGTGGTCACCTGGGCGATCCCGCGCACCTGGGCGGTGAGATTGCCGGCCATCAGGTTGACGGAGTCCGTCAGGTCCTTCCAGACCCCCGCGACACCCGGGACCTGCGCCTGGCCGCCCAGCTCACCCTCCGTACCGACCTCACGCGCCACCCGGGTGACCTCGGAGGCGAAGGAGGAGAGCTGGTCCACCATCGTGTTGACGGTGTTCTTCAGCTCCAGCATCTCGCCGGCGACATGCACGGTCACCTTGCGTGACAGATCACCCTTGGCGACCGCCGTGGTGACCAGCGCGATGTCCCGCACCTGCGCCGTCAGCCGGGACGCCATCGTATTGACGGACTCGGTCAGGTCCTTCCAGGACCCGGACATGCCGCGCACCCGCGCCTGCCCGCCGAGCTTGCCCTCCGTACCGACCTCGCTGGCGACCCGCGTCACCTCGTCGGTGAAGGCCGACAACTGGTCGACCAGACCGTTGACCGTGCGGCCCACCTTCAGGAACTCGCCGCGCAGCGGATGCGCCGAGGTCCCGTCCGTACCGCGCGAGCGCAGGTCCATCCGCTGTTCCAGGTCGCCCTCGGACACCGCGGAGAGCACCCGGCCCACCTCGGACACCGGCCGTACGAGATCGTCGACCAGGGCGTTCGAGGCGTCGATGGCCGCGGCCCAGGAACCCTCACAGGCTCCGGCCTCCAGCCGTTCCGTGAGTTTTCCCTCACGGCCGACGACCCGGCGCACCCGCGCCAGCTCTCCCGTCAGGTGCAGATTGCGGTCCGCCACCTCGTTGTAGACGGCGGCGATCTCCGACAGCGGTCCGTCGCCGGAGACCGTCAGCCGCCTACGGAAATTCCCGTCCCGCATCGAGACCAGAGCAGCCAGCAGCCGGTTCAGCGCAGCCGTATCCACCTCAGTCGTCCCGTTGCTCCGGGAACGTCCGCCTTTCGCGCGCGTGCTCGTGCCCCGCGCCGCTGCGCCAGACTCCACCGTGTCCCTCCCGCAGGGTCGACCGTTCTACCCGGGCCTTCTCTTTGAGCTTGCCCAGTGTTTCACCATGGCCCAACCAGGCCATAACAGTTCGGCAGCATCGCATACCGTCCCGAGCACGATCGGGGCGCAATCAGACGTGACCGGCATCCGCACGCGCGGCGAAGGTAAGTAACCTGGCATCCGGCTGTCCACCCGCCCTGGCCGTCCAGCACGGGCGGTGGGCGAGCACACCAGGCTTTCGGAGGGGCGCCGCCATGGTGGGAGAGCAGATCACCGACACACGCATGAGGAGACCAGTGATCACCGCGCGGGCCGCTGCCACGTTCGAGCCGGTCGGCCGCTCGGTCGCCACCGCCCGCGCCTTCGTGCGCGACACCCTCCAGGGCTGGGGCTACGGCGACATCGTCGACGACGCCGTCGTCCTGACCAGCGAACTGGTCACCAACGCCGTCGTCCACGCGGGCACCGCCGCCGACGTACTGTGCCTGCGCACGGACACCGGCGTCCGCATCGAGGTCGCGGACCGCTATCCGGAGCGCGAGATCCCGCTGCAGAATGCCGGGCGCGCGTTCGCCCATCCGGACCGCGAGGGCGGCCGCGGGCTGCTGCTGTGCGGCGCGCTGGCCAGCCGCTGGGGCGTGGAGTACACCGCCTCCCAGAAGCACGTGTGGTTCCAGCTCGACCTGCCCGAGCGCCCGGCCGGCACCCGCTCGGCGGGCCCCGCCCTGCCCGTGGACGCCCTGCCGGTCGCCGACAGCCGGGTCCGCGTCGCCGTCGTCCAGGTCGACCGCGGCGGCTGCATCAGCTTCTGGAACGAGGACGCCCGGGACCTCTTCGCGTACGACCCCGAGCAGGTCGCCGGCAAGCCCCTCACCGACTTCGCGGCCTGGCCGCACACCCCCGGCACGGGCACCGGCATCGCCGAGGCCCTCCAGCTCTCCCGCTGGGAGGGCTCGTACGGCATACGGGGCGCCGACGGCCGGGTCGTCCCGGTGTACGCCTCCCACCTGCGCGTCCGCGACGCCGACGGCGAGCCGTACACGGTCTGCCTCCTGGTGCGCGACCACGAGCGTGCCGTCCTGCAGAGCCCGCTGCGCACGCCCGCCCCCGACCAGGCCGCTCAGCCGCCCGAGGGCCGCGGCCCCGCCGACCCGTTCGAGGTCTTCATCGGCTCGCCGGCCCCCGACGACCTGGACGGCCTGCTCCAGCGCACGGTCGAGCGCGCCCGCGACATGCTCGACGGCGACGCCGCGTACCTGCTCCTGGCCACCGACGACGAGACCGAGCTGGAGGTACGGGCCTCCACCGGCCTGCCCTCCGCCCGCCAGCGCTTCGCCCGCGTCCCGGTCGAGGCGGGCTCCGGACGGTACGGCTCCGCCCGGATGCCGGCCGTCCACGAGGACCTGACCGCCGTACCGGGCGCCGTACCGCTGCTCTCCGGTACGGGCATGCGCTCGGTCGTCACGGTCCCCCTGAAGGTCGAGGGCCGCCTGACCGGCTCCCTGGGCGTCGCCGCCGAAGCCCCCGGCCGCTACACGAACGAGGAGGCGCTGCGCCTCCAGTTCGCCGCCGACCGCATCGCGCTGGCCGTCGAACGGGCCCGCCTGACCGAGCTGGAACGGCTGCGCCGCGGCTCCCTCTCCTTCCTCGTCGAGGCGTCCGACCTGCTGGCCGGCACCCTCGACCGGGACCAGACGCTGGCCCTGATGGCCCAGATGACCGTCCCCACCCTCGCGACCTGGTGCGCCGTCTACACCGTCGCCGACCAGGCGTCCGAACCGGAGCTGTCCTACGTCCTGCACGAGGACGAGGACCGCATCGACGGCCTCAAGTCGCTCCTGATGAAGGTCGACCCGCCCGAGCCGGTCCCCACGCCCGGCGCCCGCCTGTGGAACGCGCCGACCGACGCCGCCCACGACGCGGCCCTGCGCACCTCCCTGCGCAGCCTGGGCCTCGGCAACTCGGCCCGCCCCTCCAAGGGCCCCGGCGCCACCCTGGCGACCGCCTCGGCGGTGGGCGGCGAGACCGTCGTGCTGCCCCTGGTCGCCCGCAACCGCGTCATCGGCATGCTCACCCTGGGCAAGCCCAGCGAGGAACACTTCCGCCAGGAGATCCTGGAACTCGCCGAGGACCTCTCCCGCCGGGCCGCGCTCGCCCTGGACAACGCGCGTCTGTACTCGGAGCGCACGGCCATCAGCCAGTCCCTCCAGCGCAGCCTGCTGCCCCCGGAGCTGCCCGAGGTCCCGGGCGTCGAGGTCGAGGTCATCTACCGCGCGGCCGGCGAGGGCAACGAGGTCGGCGGCGACTTCTACGACCTCTTCCCCATCCGGGACGGCGCGTACGGCTTCGCCATCGGCGACGTCTGCGGTACGGGCCCGGAGGCCGCCGCCGTCACCGGCCTGGCCCGGCACGCGCTGCGTCTGCTCGCCCGCGAGGGCTTCGGCGGCCCCGCCGTCCTGGAGCGCCTGAACGCCGCGATCCTCGACGAGGGCGCCCGCAGCCGCTTCCTGACGCTGCTGTACGGCGAGCTGTGGCCGCAGCGCGACGGCAGCGCCGTCCTGAAGGTCGTCTGCGCGGGCCACCCGCTGCCGCTGCGTCTGCGCCAGGACGGCACGGTCGAGCCGGCCGCCGAGCCGCAGCCCCTGCTGGGTGTCATGGAGGACCTGGAGCTGTACGAGCAGACCGTCACGCTCGACCCGGGCGACGTGCTGCTGTGTGTCACCGACGGCGTCACCGAGCGCCGCGAGGGCACCCGGATGCTGGGTGACGACGGTCTCACGGACGTGCTGACGACCTGTACAGGTCTGACCGCCGGCGCGGTGGCCGCGCGCATCCTGCGGGCGGTGGAGCGCTTCGCCGCCGAACCGGCGTCCGACGACATGGCCATCCTCGCCATGCGTGTCCCCGAGGTCCCGCTCGACGCGTGACCCGGGGGCCCGCCGGGCCCTCCCTTTCCGCCTTTCCGCAGACGGATCCGCAGACGAAAAAGGCCCCCGCCGTACGGCGGGGGCCTTTCCCTGTGGAGCCCCAATACGGAATCGAACCGTAGACCTTCTCCTTACCATGGAGACGCTCTGCCGACTGAGCTATTGGGGCCGGCAACGAGGAAAACTCTACCCGAACTCGTCCGATAAACCGAATCAAGGAGCGCTCACCCGGAAGAGTGCCCGCGGGGTGCACACCACTCCCCCGCAAAAGGGACTTTCAGAACGCCGGCTGCGGCGCCGGCCGCAGCAGTCCGCCGAGTGCGTTGCAGGCACCGGCCATCTTCTGCAATTCGCGTCGCGACAGCTCGACGCGTACCGGCAGCGCGAGCGTCTCGTCCACGGCCCGCTCGGTCTGCGGCAGGAACACGTCCCGCCGCAGCCCCGGCAGGCGGTACACAGGCGCCTGTACGGGGACGCGGCAGGCGACGCCACGGGAACGCAGGGCCAGCGCGAAGGCGTCCCGGTCCGGTCGCCCGTTGCCCGGCACCCGCACGACGTACTGCTCGTAGGTGTGGCCCGCGACGGCGGACGGCGTCAGCACGCCGGTAAGCCGCTCGTCCAGATAGGCGGCGCGGTCCTGCCTGCGCCGTACGTCGTCCTGGCCCGGCCGCCCGGCACCGGGCTCGTCGGCGGCGACGACCAGCAGGCCGTACCGCTGCCCGGTCTCCCGTATCCAGTCCATGTCCGCCGGCCGCCCGAAGCGGTGTACGGCGACGACGGCCGCCGTGCGCGGGGTGACCGCGTCGGCCACCGCGGCCGGGTCGAGACAGAAACTGTCAGCGTCCACGTCGGCAAAGACCGGCAGCGCGCCCAGTTCCACGACCGCCTCGGCGGTCTCGCGGCTGCCGAACGCCGGCACCACCACCTCGTCGCCTTCGCGGACACCGGCCGACCTGAGCGTTTCCCCTGTCCCCATACCCCGGAGCCTGACCACATGAAGTGAACATGAAGTAACGCGCCGCACTGCACCGTGAGAACAAAAAAGCTCTGGTCCCTGAACCAGAGGTTCAGGGACCAGAGCTGAAAAATTGTTCGGCGGCGTCCTACTCTCCCACAGGGTCCCCCCTGCAGTACCATCGGCGCTGAAAGGCTTAGCTTCCGGGTTCGAAATGTAACCGGGCGTTTCCCTAACGCTATGACCACCGAAACACTATGAAGATGAACTCCAGCCGACAAGGCGAGTTCGTTACTTCAGAACTAACACAGTGGACGCGAGCAACTGAGGACAAGCCCTCGGCCTATTAGTACCAGTCAACTCCACCCGTTACCAGGCTTCCATATCTGGCCTATCAACCCAGTCGTCTACTGGGAGCCTTACCCTCTCAAGGAGGAGGGAGCCCTCATCTCGAAGCAGGCTTCCCGCTTAGATGCTTTCAGCGGTTATCCTTTCCGAACGTAGCCAACCAGCCATGCCCTTGGCAGGACAACTGGCACACCAGAGGTTCGTCCGTCCCGGTCCTCTCGTACTAGGGACAGCCCTTCTCAAGACTCCTACGCGCACAGCGGATAGGGACCGAACTGTCTCACGACGTTCTAAACCCAGCTCGCGTACCGCTTTAATGGGCGAACAGCCCAACCCTTGGGACCGACTCCAGCCCCAGGATGCGACGAGCCGACATCGAGGTGCCAAACCATCCCGTCGATATGGACTCTTGGGGAAGATCAGCCTGTTATCCCCGGGGTACCTTTTATCCGTTGAGCGACGGCGCTTCCACAAGCCACCGCCGGATCACTAGTCCCTACTTTCGTACCTGCTCGACCCGTCAGTCTCACAGTCAAGCTCCCTTGTGCACTTACACTCAACACCTGATTGCCAACCAGGCTGAGGGAACCTTTGGGCGCCTCCGTTACTCTTTAGGAGGCAACCGCCCCAGTTAAACTACCCACCAGACACTGTCCCTGATCCGGATCACGGACCCAGGTTAGACATCCAGCACGACCAGAGTGGTATTTCAACAACGACTCCCCCGCCACTGGCGTGACGAGTTCACAGTCTCCCACCTATCCTACACAAGCCGAACCGAACACCAATATCAAGCTATAGTAAAGGTCCCGGGGTCTTTCCGTCCTGCTGCGCGAAACGAGCATCTTTACTCGTAGTGCAATTTCACCGGGCCTATGGTTGAGACAGTCGAGAAGTCGTTACGCCATTCGTGCAGGTCGGAACTTACCCGACAAGGAATTTCGCTACCTTAGGATGGTTATAGTTACCACCGCCGTTTACTGGCGCTTAAGTTCTCAGCTTCGCCCTGTCGAAACAGAGCTAACCGGTCCCCTTAACGTTCCAGCACCGGGCAGGCGTCAGTCCGTATACATCGCCTTACGGCTTCGCACGGACCTGTGTTTTTAGTAAACAGTCGCTTCTCGCTGGTCTCTGCGGCCACCACCAGCTCAGAGTGCAAGACTCATCACCAGCAATGGCCCCCCTTCTCCCGAAGTTACGGGGGCATTTTGCCGAGTTCCTTAACCATAGTTCACCCGAACGCCTCGGTATTCTCTACCTGACCACCTGAGTCGGTTTAGGGTACGGGCCGCCATGAAACTCGCTAGAGGCTTTTCTCGACAGCATAGGATCATCCACTTCACCACAATCGGCTCGGCATCAGGTCTCACCCTCCATGTCATCCGGATTTGCCTAGATGACGGGCTACACCCTTACCCCGGGACAACCACCGCCCGGGCTGGACTACCTTCCTGCGTCACCCCATCACTCACCTACTACAAGTCTGGATCATCGGCTCCACCACTCCCCTACGCTCCGAAGAGCTCAGGGCGGCTTCACGGACTTAGCATCGCCTGATTCGATGTTTGGCGCTTCAAAGCGGGTACCGGAATATCAACCGGTTGTCCATCGACTACGCCTGTCGGCCTCGCCTTAGGTCCCGACTTACCCTGGGCAGATCAGCTTGACCCAGGAACCCTTAGTCAATCGGCGCACACGTTTCCCACGTGTGTATCGCTACTCATGCCTGCATTCTCACTCGTGAACCGTCCACAACTACCTTCCGGTGCTGCTTCACCCGGCACACGACGCTCCCCTACCCATCACAGCAACCGTTAGGTCTCATGCTGCAATGACACGACTTCGGCGGTGTGCTTGAGCCCCGCTACATTGTCGGCGCGGAATCACTTGACCAGTGAGCTATTACGCACTCTTTCAAGGATGGCTGCTTCTAAGCCAACCTCCTGGTTGTCTCTGCGACTCCACATCCTTTCCCACTTAGCACACGCTTAGGGGCCTTAGTCGATGCTCTGGGCTGTTTCCCTCTCGACCATGGAGCTTATCCCCCACAGTCTCACTGCCGCGCTCTCACTTACCGGCATTCGGAGTTTGGCTAAGGTCAGTAACCCGGTAGGGCCCATCGCCTATCCAGTGCTCTACCTCCGGCAAGAAACACACGACGCTGCACCTAAATGCATTTCGGGGAGAACCAGCTATCACGGAGTTTGATTGGCCTTTCACCCCTAACCACAGGTCATCCCCCAGGTTTTCAACCCTGGTGGGTTCGGTCCTCCACGAAGTCTTACCTCCGCTTCAACCTGCCCATGGCTAGATCACTCCGCTTCGGGTCTTGGGCACGCTACTCAACGCCCTCTTCGGACTCGCTTTCGCTACGGCTTCCCCACACGGGTTAACCTCGCAACATACCGCAAACTCGCAGGCTCATTCTTCAAAAGGCACGCAGTCACGACTATGCAGCAAGCTGCATAGCGACGCTCCCACGGCTTGTAGGCACACGGTTTCAGGTACTATTTCACTCCGCTCCCGCGGTACTTTTCACCATTCCCTCACGGTACTATCCGCTATCGGTCACCAGGGAATATTTAGGCTTAGCGGGTGGTCCCGCCAGATTCACACGGGATTTCACGGGCCCCGTGCTACTTGGGTGTCTCTTAAACGAGCCGCTGATGTTTCAGCTACGGGGGTCTTACCCTCTACGCCGGACCTTTCGCATGTCCTTCGCCTACATCAACGGTTTCTGACTCGTCCCACAGCCGGCAGACTGCAGAAAAGAGATCCCACAACCCCGCACTGGCAACCCCTGCCGGGTATCACACCAATACGGTTTGGCCTCATCCAGTTTCGCTCGCCACTACTCCCGGAATCACGGTTGTTTTCTCTTCCTGCGGGTACTGAGATGTTTCACTTCCCCGCGTTCCCTCCACATACCCTATGTGTTCAGGTATGGGTGACAGCCCATGACGACTGCCGGGTTTCCCCATTCGGACACCCCCGGATCAAAGCTCGGTTGACAGCTCCCCGGGGCCTATCGTGGCCTCCCACGTCCTTCATCGGTTCCTGGTGCCAAGGCATCCACCGTGCGCCCTTAAAAACTTGGCCACAGATGCTCGCGTCCACTGTGCAGTTCTCAAGCAACGACCAGCCACCCACCACCCCGCCACACTCGGCGAGTTCACTGGGGCCGGCGTTTGAAGGTACAGACTCTCAGTCCGTGCCCTCAGACACCCAACAACGTGCCCGACACTCCCGTCTGGTGATACACGTTCCATGCCGAAGCAGTACTAGTGATCCCCATACCGAGTGTGCCGAGTAGTCAACGTTCCACCCATGAGCAACCAGCACCGGACATTCGCCGATGTTCTGGCCTCTGACCAGCCCGAAGGCCGGTAAGAAGTGCTCCTTAGAAAGGAGGTGATCCAGCCGCACCTTCCGGTACGGCTACCTTGTTACGACTTCGTCCCAATCGCCAGTCCCACCTTCGACGATTCCCTCCCACAAGGGGTTGGGCCACCGGCTTCGGGTGTTACCGACTTTCGTGACGTGACGGGCGGTGTGTACAAGGCCCGGGAACGTATTCACCGCAGCAATGCTGATCTGCGATTACTAGCGACTCCGACTTCATGGGGTCGAGTTGCAGACCCCAATCCGAACTGAGACCGGCTTTTTGAGATTCGCTCCACCTCGCGGTATCGCAGCTCATTGTACCGGCCATTGTAGCACGTGTGCAGCCCAAGACATAAGGGGCATGATGACTTGACGTCGTCCCCACCTTCCTCCGAGTTGACCCCGGCAGTCTCCTGTGAGTCCCCATCACCCCGAAGGGCATGCTGGCAACACAGAACAAGGGTTGCGCTCGTTGCGGGACTTAACCCAACATCTCACGACACGAGCTGACGACAGCCATGCACCACCTGTACACCGACCACAAGGGGGACCCTGTCTCCAGGGTTTTCCGGTGTATGTCAAGCCTTGGTAAGGTTCTTCGCGTTGCGTCGAATTAAGCCACATGCTCCGCCGCTTGTGCGGGCCCCCGTCAATTCCTTTGAGTTTTAGCCTTGCGGCCGTACTCCCCAGGCGGGGAACTTAATGCGTTAGCTGCGGCACGGACGACGTGGAATGTCGCCCACACCTAGTTCCCAACGTTTACGGCGTGGACTACCAGGGTATCTAATCCTGTTCGCTCCCCACGCTTTCGCTCCTCAGCGTCAGTATCGGCCCAGAGATCCGCCTTCGCCACCGGTGTTCCTCCTGATATCTGCGCATTTCACCGCTACACCAGGAATTCCGATCTCCCCTACCGAACTCTAGCCTGCCCGTATCGAATGCAGACCCGGGGTTAAGCCCCGGGCTTTCACATCCGACGTGACAAGCCGCCTACGAGCTCTTTACGCCCAATAATTCCGGACAACGCTTGCGCCCTACGTATTACCGCGGCTGCTGGCACGTAGTTAGCCGGCGCTTCTTCTGCAGGTACCGTCACTTGCGCTTCTTCCCTGCTGAAAGAGGTTTACAACCCGAAGGCCGTCATCCCTCACGCGGCGTCGCTGCATCAGGCTTGCGCCCATTGTGCAATATTCCCCACTGCTGCCTCCCGTAGGAGTCTGGGCCGTGTCTCAGTCCCAGTGTGGCCGGTCGCCCTCTCAGGCCGGCTACCCGTCGTCGCCTTGGTAGGCCATTACCCCACCAACAAGCTGATAGGCCGCGGGCTCATCCTGCACCGCCGGAGCTTTCCACACGGAGATCATGCGATCCCGTGTCGTATCCGGTATTAGACCCCGTTTCCAGGGCTTGTCCCAGAGTGCAGGGCAGATTGCCCACGTGTTACTCACCCGTTCGCCACTAATCCCCTCCCGAAGGAGGTTCATCGTTCGACTTGCATGTGTTAAGCACGCCGCCAGCGTTCGTCCTGAGCCAGGATCAAACTCTCCGTGAATGTTTCCGGGTCATCCCGGTAACACACACGAGAGCGGAACAGGAAGCGGAATAGGCTTCCCGTTCACAGCGTCCTCGCTGTGTGTGCCACCCGCACCGCGTGGATGCTGGTGGGCTTTTCAAAGGAACCTCATCCTCCGGCTGCTGCCGGTGGACAGGGTATCAACATATCTGGCGTTGACTTTTGGCACGCTGTTGAGTTCTCAAGGAACGGACGCTTCCTTTGTGCCTGTTTCACCAGGCCCTCCGGGCGCTTCCCTTCGGTCTTGCGTTTCCGACTCTATCAGATCCTCACGGTCCTGATTTCCGCCGGTGCGTTTCCGCCTTTCGGCTTCTTCGCGGTTCCAACCTTACCAGATCCGTTCGGCGTTTCCGCTTTCCGTTTCCGGCCCCTGTCGGAGCGGGGCGACCGTCCGGCTTTCGCTTTTCGGTCTTTCCGACTCTATCAGATCCGATTTCCGGTCCGTGGCCGGACAG
The DNA here is from genome assembly GCF_003865135.1 of Streptomyces chrestomyceticus JCM 4735. NCBI lineage: Bacteria > Bacillati > Actinomycetota > Actinomycetes > Kitasatosporales > Streptomycetaceae > Streptomyces > Streptomyces chrestomyceticus. The sequence continues at coordinate 2,638,202 of NZ_BHZC01000001.1, forward strand.
AATTCGTTTCCGATGATTGTCGGAGGGGTTTGCCTTTCGGCTGTTCCGACGCTATCAGATTTCTCTGGGCCGGAATTCCGTCCTGTCAGGGAGGTCCACCGGACGCGTAGGCGTACCGGGTTCCCCGTCAGGCGGAGCCGTAAACGTACTGGAGCGGGGCGCCCGGATGCAAATCCGGTTGCCCCGCTCCTCGTACCTGTGCAGGCGGCCCCTGAGGGTCAGACCTCGACGACCACCGGAAGGATCATCGGGCGCCGGCGGAAGTTGTCGGAGACCCACTTGCCGATGGCCCTGCGGACGAGCTGCTGGAGCTGGTGCGGCTCCGCGACGCCGTCCTGGGCGGCCTTGGCGAGGATCTCGTCGATCTTGGGCATCACCGCGGCGAAGTCCGCGTCGTCGATGCCCGAGCCACGGGCCTGGATGTGCGGCCCGCCGACGATCTTGCCGGTGCTGGAGTCCACGACCAGGAACACCGAGATGATGCCCTCGTCGCCGAGGATGCGGCGGTCCTTGAGGGAGGACTCGGTGACGTCGCCGACCGAGAGGCCGTCGACGTAGACGTAGCCCGCCTGGACCTTGCCGACGATCTTGGCGACGCCCTTGACCAGGTCGACGACCACGCCGTCCTCGGCGATGACGATCCGGTCCTTGGGGACACCGGTCAGCGCGCCGAGTTCGGCGTTGGCGCGCAGATGGCGCCATTCGCCGTGCACCGGCATCAGGTTCTTCGGCTTGCAGATGTTGTAGAAGTACAGCAGCTCGCCGGCCGATGCGTGGCCCGAGACGTGCACCTTGGCGTTGCCCTTGTGGACGACGTTGGCGCCCCAGCGGGTCAGGCCGTTGATGACGCGGTAGACCGCGTTCTCGTTGCCGGGGATCAGCGACGACGCCAGGATCACCGTGTCGCCGGGGACGATACGGATCTGGTGGTCGCGGTTGGCCATCCGGGACAGGGCCGCCATCGGCTCGCCCTGGGAACCCGTGCAGACCAGCACGACCTCGTCGTCCGGCAGGTCGTCGAGGGCCTTGACGTCGACGACCAGTCCGGCCGGGACCTTCAGGTAGCCCAGTTCACGGGCGATGCCCATGTTGCGGACCATCGAGCGGCCCACGAACGCGACCCGGCGGCCGTACTCGTGTGCCGCGTCCAGGATCTGCTGGATGCGGTGCACATGGCTGGCGAAGCTGGCCACGATGATGCGCTTCTGGGCGCTCGCGAAGACCTGGCGCAGCACATTGGAAATGTCGCGCTCGGGCGGGACGAAGCCCGGGACCTCGGCGTTCGTGGAGTCGGACAGCAGGAGGTCGATGCCCTCCTCGCCCAGCTTGGCGAACTTCGGGAGGTCGGTCAGGCGGCGGTCCAGCGGGAGCTGGTCCATCTTGAAGTCGCCGGTGTGCACGACCATGCCCGCGGGGGTGCGGATGGCGACCGCGAGGGCGTCCGGGATGGAGTGGTTGACCGCGACGAACTCGCAGTCGAAGGGGCCGATGGCCTCCGTGTCGCCCTCCGCGACCTCCAGCGTGTACGGCCGGATGCGGTGCTCCTGGAGCTTCGCCTCGATGAGGGCGAGGGTCAGCTTGGAGCCGATCAGCGGGATGTCCGGCTTCTCGCGCAGGAGGTAGGGGACACCGCCGATGTGGTCCTCGTGGCCGTGCGTGAGCACGATGCCGTCGATGTCGTCGAGGCGGTCCCTGATGGACGAGAAGTCCGGCAGGATCAGGTCGATTCCGGGCTGCTCCTCCTCCGGGAAAAGCACTCCGCAGTCGACGATCAGCAGCCGGCCGCCGTATTCGAAGACCGTCATGTTGCGGCCGATCTCACCCAGGCCGCCGAGGGGGGTGACGCGCAGGCCGCCCTTGGGGAGCTTCGGCGGCGCGCCGAGCTCAGGATGCGGATGACTCAAAAGACTCTCCTCACCACACACGCCACGTCGCCGTGAGGCACACGTGGCGCGCATGACATTCGTGCACTTGCGGTTTGGCGGTTGTTTTCCGTGTTCAGTTGTGAAGTCTTTGGTTACAGCTGTACCCCGCCGGCGGCAAGATCGCGCTTGAGCTGTTCGGTCTCGTCGGCCGACAGTTCCACCAGCGGCAGGCGCAGCGGCCCGGCGGGCAGGCCCTGGAGCCCGAGCGCAGCCTTGGTCGTGATGACGCCCTGGGTGCGGAACATGCCGGTGAAGACCGGCAGCAGCTTCTGGTGGATCTCGGTGGCCTTGGTGACGTCACCGTGCAGGTGGGCGTCGAGCAGGGCGCGCAGCTCGGGCGTGACGACGTGGCCGACGACCGAGACGAAGCCGACGGCGCCGACCGACAGCAGCGGGAGGTTGAGCATGTCGTCGCCGCTGTACCACGCGAGGTTCGAGCGGGCGATGGCCCAGCTCGCGCGGCCGAGGTCGCCCTTGGCGTCCTTGTTGGCGACGATGCGCGGGTGCTCGGCGAGCCGCACCATGGTCTCGGTGTTGATCGGCACACCGCTGCGGCCGGGGATGTCGTAGAGCATGACCGGCAGGTCGGTGGCGTCCGCAATGGCGGTGAAATGCCGGAAGAGACCTTCCTGCGGGGGCTTGCTGTAGTACGGCGTCACGGCGAGCAGGCCGTGGGCCCCGGCGTCGCGCGCGGCGCGGGCCAGCTCCAGGCTGTGGTCGGTGTCGTTGGTGCCGGCTCCGGCGACGACGAAGGCCCGGTCTCCGACCGCGTCCACCACGGCCCGGACCAGCCGGGCTTTCTCCGCATCGCTGGTGGTCGGTGACTCACCGGTGGTGCCGTTGACGATGAGACCGTCGTTGCCGGAGTCCACCAGGTGCGCGGCGAGCTGCTGCGCACCGTCGAGGTCGAGAGCGCCATCCGCCGTGAACGGCGTGACCATGGCGGTCAGCACCCGCCCGAAGGGGGTCTGCGGTGTGGAAGTCGGAGCCATGGGCACCACGCTACTCGTAGCTCACCTCGGGTCGCGCCCCTGGGGAGCCGGGATGTGGACTCCGGCACTGCTTGCTCGGGGGTTCAAGCAGTGCCGGGTCCGTTTCTTCAGCGTAGATGAACTTCTCAAAATGCCGCAATACGGACACCTGGCACGTCTGTGCGGTCCGCTACGGCGCCGGAGGGCGGCGGCCGGTCCGCGCACCGGTCCGGCGGGTCGCCCGCGGGACCGGGGCCTTACGGGGCGATACGGCCGTTGGCGTTGAAGGCGGCGTGGGTGAGCGGCATCAGGCGGGCCCAGTGGGCCTCCATCTGCTCGCCGACCATCTCGATCTCGCGCTGCGGGAAGGACGGCACGGCCGCGAGCTCGTGCTGCGTACGCAGGCCGAGGAAGTGCATCAGCGAACGGGCGTTGCAGGTCGCGTACATCGAGGAGAACAGGCCGACGGGCAGGACCGAGCGGGCCACCTCGCGGGCGACGCCGGCGGCCAGCATCTCCTGGTAGGCCTCGTACGCCTGCCGGTAGGAGTCCTCCATGACCTTGCCGGCGAGCGCGTGCTGCTCGGGGGTGCCCTCGACGAACTCGTACTTGCCGGGGCGGCCCTGCTGGACGAGCTTGCGGGACGTGCCGGGCACGTAGAAGACCGGTTCGAGCTGACGGTAGCGGCCGGACTCCTCGTTGTAGGACCAGCCGACGCGGTGCCGCATGAACTCACGGAAGACGAAGATCGGCGCGCTGATGAAGAAGGTCATCGAGTTGTGCTCGAAGGGGCTGCCGTGCCGGTCCCGCATCAGGTAGTTGATCAGGCCCTTGGAGCGCTCCGGGTCCTTCTGGAGCTCCTCCAGCGACTGCTCGCCGGCGGTGGAGACACGGGCCGCCCACAGCACGTCACTGTCCGCGGCGCTGTGCTTGACCAGCTCGACCGTCACCTCGCTCCGGAAGCTGGGGGCCGTGCCTTCGGACGCTTCGACGCTCTCGGCGGGGGTAGGTGACACCGACGGTTCCTTCCGTTCATTCCACGTGGCGCGCCCCAGCCTACGGCCCGCCACCGACAGTCCCGGAAATGCGGCGGGATGCCGCGTACCGTACAAAATCGGACGCCGTTGCGCCCAGCCCGTCCTGTGGTTGATATTTTTCACAGAACTTGCAGAAAACGGGCACCAAACGGACGCGACAGACGTCTAACCCTGTGACAGTGCCCACTTCGAGGTTCCAAGGAGAGCCCGCTCATGTTCCGCCGGCGAGAGCCAGTGCCGTTCGCCTTCGTCGCCGAGGCCGACCGGTTCCGCAGCAATGTCGCGCCCCCGCCCCGAGAACGCGTCAGTCGTGCCCAGCTCGCGGGCCGGTCCCTGATCGGCCTGACGGTCGTCGGCGGTCTCGCCGGCGCCCTGCTGCTCGGTGTCCCGGCACTCCAGCAGGAGACCGGCGGCGTCGGCACGCACCAGTCCGAGGCGGCACACGGCCGCTGATCCGGCCGGGCGGTCCGCGCGCTGTCGCCGCGCGTGCCGCCCGGCACGAAGTGGTTCCGGCACGTAAGTCTCGATAACCTCACCGGTCACAGCCTTCATCTGCGTGCCTGGAGTGAGGATCCGCCGTGCCCCTGACCTTCCTGACGGCCGACCGCGATCTCGACGACCAGGCCGGTCAGGCGGTCGAAGCGCCGTTGCCCCACGCGGGGCCGGACCGCTGGCGCCGCCCTTACCGTCCGGGCCCTGGACGCGTGGGGGCGGCCGCCGTGCTTCTGCTGCTGGCCTCGTTCGTCCTGCTGTCCGCGGTGATCATCGTGGCCGCGGGGGCGCTGCCCGCCGCCGCTGTCTGCGCCGGTATCGCGGCGCTGATCATCGCGCTCGCGGTGCGCTTCCTGCGGGTGGGGGTGTGGGTGAGTGCCCACGGCCTGCGTCAGGTCGAGCTGCTGCGGACCACGACGCTGCGCTGGAGCGAGGTCGCCGCAGTCCGTACGGCTCAGCGGCCGGTGCGCTGGCTGGGTGTGCCGCGGACGGTCCAGGGCCAGGCGCTGGTCGTCGAGCGGCGGGACGGCAGCGCGCTGCGGACGCTCGTGACGGACCACAACGCGGACTTCCTGGCGCGTCCCGAGGCGTTCGACCTGGCCGCTGACGTCCTGGAGGCGTGGGCGGCGGAGTACTGCCGGTAGCCGCGGCTCGGGGCCGGCCCCTGTGGACAGCGGTGCCCGTACGGCTCAGACCGTACGGGCACCGCGTCGTTTCCAGGTTTACAGGTGCCGCGCCGTTCAGACCCGTACGGGCTTGCCCTCGTGCAGGGCGATGGCCCGCTGCATCGCCTTACGGGCCCGCGGGGTGTCCCGGGCGTCGTGGTAGGCGACCGCCAGCCGGAACCAGGCCCGCCAGTCCTCCGGCGCCCGCTCGGTCTCGGCACGCCGCCGGTCGAAGACCTCGTCGGCGGAGTCCCGGTCGATCCGGCCGCCCGGGGTGCGCTTCAGCTCGTCGACCGGCAGCCCGCCCTCGGCCTCCAGCTCGCGCGCCAGGCGGCCTGCCTTACGGGCGAACTGGGTGGTGTGCCAGAGGAACCACAGTCCGATGAACGGCAGGATCAGGACGGCGACGCCGAACGCGACGGTCAGTACGGTGCCCTGCTCGATGAGCAGGACGCCGCGGCTGCCGACGAGGACGAAGTAGACGACCAGGACCGCCGCGAGAACGCAGTAGGTGATCTTTGCACGCACGCGCGAACCCCGTCAGTCCAGGTCGAGGAAGTTCTCCAGGCCCATGGTCAGGCCGGGAGTGGCCACCACGCGGCGCGCGCCGAGCAGGATGCCCGGCATGAAGCTGCTGTGGTGGAGCGAGTCGTGGCGGATGGTGAGGGTCTCCCCCACTCCGCCGAGCAGCACCTCCTGGTGGGCCAGGAGGCCGCGCAGCCGTACGGAGTGGACGGGGATGCCGTCCACGTCCGCGCCGCGGGCGCCGTCCAGCGCGCTGCTGGTGGCGTCCGGCTGCGGCGGGCAGTCCGCGGCGGCGCGGGCCTCGGCGATCAGCTTGGCCGTGCGGGCCGCGGTGCCCGAGGGCGCGTCGGCCTTGTTCGGGTGGTGCAGCTCGATGACCTCGGCCGACTCGAAGAACCGGGCCGCCTGCTGCGCGAACCGCATGGTCAGCACCGCGCCGATGGAGAAGTTCGGGGCGATGAGCACGCCCGTGCGGGGCGACGCGTCCAGCCAGGTGCGCAGCCGCGCGAGGCGCTCGTCGGTCCAGCCGGTGGTGCCGACGACGCCGTGGATGCCGTTGCGGACGCAGAACTCCAGGTTGTCCATGACGGCGTCCGGGTGGGTCAGCTCGACCGCGACCTGGGCGCCGGCCTCGGTCAGCGTCTCCAGCCCGTCGCCCCGGCCCAGGGCCGCGACCAGTTCCATGTCCTCGGCGGCCTCGACGGCCCGTACGGCCTCGGAGCCGATGCGGCCCTTGGCGCCGATGACCGCCACGCGCAGCTTGCTCATCGTTTCCCGCTCTCTCTTTCCCAGTACCTCTGGTACGCCTGCTACCTCAGCTACGCCTGATACGGAAGGTCAGGCGACCGCGTCGTGCAGCCGGTCCGCCTGCCGGTCCTTCAGCGGGCCGATGACGGACAGCGACGGGCGCTGTCCCAGTACATCGCGGGCCAGTTCCCGTACCTCGTCCGGGGTGACCGCCGCTATCCGGGCCAGCATGTCGTCGACCGACATCTGGGCGCCCCAGCACAGCTCGCTCTTGCCGATGCGGTTCATCAGCGCGCCGGTGTCCTCCAGGCCGAGCACGGTGGAACCGCGCAGTTGCCCGATCGCGCGGCGGATCTCGTCGTCCGTCAGCCCCTCTTCGGCGACCTGGTCGAGCTGGTCGCGGCAGATCTTCAGGACGTCGTCGACCTGGTTCGGGCGGCAGCCCGCGTACACGCCGAACAGACCGCAGTCGGCGTAGCCGGAGGTGTACGAGTACACGCTGTAGGCCAGGCCGCGCTTCTCCCGTACCTCCTGGAAGAGGCGGGAGCTCATGCCGCCGCCGAGGGCGGTGTTCAGGACGCCCATGGCCCAGCGGCGGTCGTCGGTCCGGGCCAGGCCCGGGACGCCGAGGATCACGTGGGCCTGCTCGGACCTGCGGTTGAGCAGTTCCACCCGGCCCGCCGTACGGATGGCGCGGGAGCCGTCGCGCGGGCCCATCGGCACCGCGTCCGTACGGTCGAGGGCACCGGCCTTCTCGAAGGCGGCGCGGACCATCCGGACGACCTTGGCGTGGTCGACGTTGCCGGCGGCGGCGACGACCAGGCGGGTCGGGTCGTAGTGCTTCTTGTAGAAGCGGCGGATGCGCTCGGGGGTGAGGGCGTTGACCGTGTCGACGGAGCCGAGGACCGGGCGGCCGAGGGGGGTGTCACCGAGCATGGTGTGCGCGAACAGGTCGTGCACGCAGTCGCCCGGGTCGTCCTCGGTCATCGCGATCTCTTCCAGGATCACGCCGCGCTCGGCGTCGACGTCGGCGGGCTCGATGAGCGAGCCGGTCAGCATGTCGCAGACCACGTCGATGGCGAGCGGCAGGTCGGTGTCCAGCACCCGCGCGTAGTAGCAGGTGTACTCCTTCGCCGTGAAGGCGTTCATCTCGCCGCCGACCTCGTCGATCGCGGCGGAGATGTCGAGCGCGCTGCGCTTCCTGGTGCCCTTGAAGAGCAGGTGCTCCAGGTAGTGGGTGGCGCCGTTCAGCGACGGGGTCTCGTCACGGGAGCCGACGTTGGCCCAGATGCCGAAGGTGACGGACCGGACGGAGGGCAGGGTCTCGGTGACCACCCGCAGGCCGCCGGGCAGGACCGTCTTGCGGACCGTGCCGGCGCCGTTGGTGCCCTTGAGAAGCGTTTGGGTACGGGCGACGGCCCGCCCCTCCGAAGAGGTGCGGGCCGTCGTCCGTGAGCTACGGGACGTCACTTGGCGGTGTCGTCCTTCGCGTCGTCGTCTTCGCCCTCGATGACCGGGGCCAGCGACAGCTTGCCGCGCTGGTCGATCTCGGCGATCTCCACCTGGACCTTGGCGCCCACGGCGAGCACGTCCTCGACGTTCTCGACGCGCTTGCCGCCGGCCAGCTTGCGGATCTGCGAGATGTGCAGCAGACCGTCCTTGCCCGGGAGCAGCGAGACGAACGCACCGAAGGTGGTGGTCTTGACGACCGTGCCCAGGTAGCGCTCGCCGACCTCCGGCATGGTCGGGTTGGCGATGCCGTTGATCGTGGCGCGGGCGGCCTCGGCGGCCGGGCCGTCGGCGGCACCGATGTAGATGGTGCCGTCGTCCTCGATCGTGATGTCGGCGCCGGTGTCCTCCTGGATCTGGTTGATCATCTTGCCCTTGGGGCCGATGACCTCACCGATCTTGTCCACCGGGATCTTGACGGTGATGATGCGCGGCGCGTTCGGGGACATCTCGTCCGGAACGTCGATCGCCTCGTTCATCACGTCCAGGATGTGCAGACGGGCGTCGCGGGCCTGCTTGAGGGCCGCGGCCAGCACGGACGCCGGGATGCCGTCCAGCTTGGTGTCCAGTTGCAGGGCGGTGACGAACTGCTTCGTACCGGCGACCTTGAAGTCCATGTCGCCGAACGCGTCCTCCGCACCGAGGATGTCGGTGAGGGCGACGTAGTGCGTCTTGCCGTCGATCTCCTCGGAGATCAGGCCCATGGCGATACCGGCGACCGGGGCCTTCAGGGGCACACCGGCGTTCAGCAGCGACATCGTCGAGGCGCAGACCGAGCCCATCGAGGTGGAGCCGTTGGAGCCCAGCGCCTCGGAGACCTGGCGGATGGCGTACGGGAACTCCTCGCGCGTCGGCAGCACCGGCACGATGGCGCGCTCGGCGAGCGCGCCGTGGCCGATCTCGCGGCGCTTGGGCGAGCCCACGCGGCCGGTCTCACCGACGGAGTACGGCGGGAAGTTGTAGTTGTGCATGTAGCGCTTGCGGGTCACCGGGGAGAGGGTGTCGAGCTGCTGCTCCATGCGGAGCATGTTCAGGGTGGTGACGCCCAGGATCTGGGTCTCGCCACGCTCGAACAGCGCCGAGCCGTGCACCCGCGGGATCGCCTCGACCTCGGCGGCGAGCGTACGGATGTCCGTCACGCCACGGCCGTCGATACGGACCTTGTCCTTGATCACGCGCTCGCGCACGAGGGACTTGGTCAGCGCGCGGTAGGCGGCGGAGATCTCCTTCTCGCGGCCCTCGAACTGCGGGAGCAGCTTCTCGGCGGCCACGGCCTTGACGCGGTCCAGCTCGGCCTCGCGGTCCTGCTTGCCCGCGATGGTCAGCGCCTGGGCCAGCTCGTCCTTGACGGCGGCGGTCAGCGCCTCCAGGACGTCGTCCTGGAAGTCGAGGAAGACCGGGAAGTCGCCGACCGGCTTGGCGGCCTTGGCGGCCAGGTCCGACTGGGCCTTGCACAGCACCTTGATGAAGGGCTTGGCGGCCTCCAGACCGGCGGCGACGACCTCCTCGGTGGGGGCCTCGGCGCCGTCCTTGACGAGCTGGATGGTCTTCTCGGTGGCCTCGGCCTCGACCATCATGATCGCGACATCGCCGTCCGGGAGGACACGGCCGGCGACGACCATGTCGAAGACCGCGTTCTCCAGCTCGGTGTGGGTCGGGAAGGCGACCCACTGGCCGTTGATCAGTGCGACGCGGGTGCCGCCGATCGGGCCGGAGAAGGGCAGGCCGGCGAGCTGCGTGGAGCAGGAGGCGGCGTTGATCGCGACCACGTCGTAGAGGTGGTCGGGGTTGAGCGCCATGATCGTCTCGACGATCTGGATCTCGTTGCGCAGGCCCTTCTTGAAGGAGGGGCGCAGCGGCCGGTCGATCAGGCGGCAGGTGAGGATCGCGTCCTCGGAGGGCCGGCCCTCACGGCGGAAGAAGGAGCCGGGGATCTTGCCGGCCGCGTACATGCGCTCTTCGACGTCCACCGTCAGGGGGAAGAAGTCGAGCTGATCCTTGGGCGTCTTGGACGCGCTGGTGGCCGACAGCACCATGGTGTCGTCGTCCAGGTACGCGACGGCGGAGCCGGCGGCCTGCTTGGCCAGGCGGCCCGTCTCGAAGCGGATGGTGCGGGTGCCGAAGGAGCCGTTGTCGATGACGGCCTCGGCGTAGTGGGTCTCGTTCTCCACCAGGAATATCTCCTCGTCTGCGTCCACCGCCCGTGTGGCGGTGGACCTTCGTCGGTGGAGCGCCGGAATTGCGGGCCGGTCTTCGATCGAAGCACCCGGATACGGGTCCGCGCGGTCGTCCGCGCGCCGTCCGGGGGCCACTACCGAGGACCGGCGGCTGAAAGGCGCTCCACCTCTTCGCTATGGCGTTATGGGACCAGACTACAAAGCTCAGGTCCACCAGGCAGCGGACCGGACGTCCGGTGCGTACGGCAAAGGGAGCGGCCCCCGGGTGTGGGAACCGCTCCCTTCACGATGTGTTACTTGGCGCCCGCCGCGCCGCGGCGGATGCCCAGGCGCTCGACCAGCGCACGGAAGCGCGTGATGTCCTTCTTCGCCAGGTACTGCAGCAGGCGGCGGCGCTGGCCGACGAGCAGCAGCAGACCACGGCGGGAGTGGTGGTCGTGCTTGTGCGTCTTCAGGTGCTCGGTCAGGTCCGAGATGCGGCGGGAGAGCAGCGCGACCTGGACCTCGGGGGAGCCGGTGTCGCCCTCCTTGGTGGCGAACTCGGCCATGATCTGCTTCTTCGTGGCGGCGTCGAGCGACACGCGTACTCCTCTGGGTGTTCTGGGCCTGCGAGCGTCCCTGGATCGTCTTCACAGGGATTCTTCGATGACTCGGCAAAGACCGTCACCCAGAGTACCAGCTCAGAACGGCCCCCCGACCGGTCGGTCAGAGGGCCGTGCCTACGGGTGACCCCCCGTGGTGGGCGGGTCATCCGTACGAGGAGCTTTTCGCGGCGTCCTACGAGGAGCCGGTGAGGCCGCGGACGGTGCCGTACACGTCCAGTACCGCCAGGCACAGCGGCACCAGCGACAGCAGGACGACGCCGTCGAAGATGTCGAAGACGCGGCCCCAGAAGGGGGTGACGCCCTTGCGCGGGACGATCAGACCCACCCCGACCAGGATGGCGGCGCCGGCCGCGATGCTGCCGGAGAACCAGACCGTACGGATGTTGAGCGGGCCGGAGTCGCCGAAGCGCACGAGGTCGGCGATGACGTCGACCGGCGGGTGCAGCGCGATGCCCAGGATGAGCAGCACGACCGTCAGGATGCCGGCGATCGTCAGGCAGGCGACCTGCGCGGTGTAGTCGAAGAGCCGGGCCCGCAGCATGATCGTGATGCCGGCGGCCAGCGCCAGCAACTGCGCCCAACTGTTGTCGGAGAAGCCCAGGACGACACCGGCCGCGCCGACGACCAGCGCGGAGCAGCCGGCGACCAGGCCGAGCAGCAGCTCGTGGCCGCGCTTGGCCTGGTTGCCGATCTTGACGAAGTCGACGGACTCGGTCGCCGCGCCCTGCTCGCCGTCGCCGTGCGGACCGGCGGCGATCTGGTCGGGCGACTTGTAGCCGATGGGCAGCCGGGCGAAGCGCGCGGACAGGCCGGGCAGCCAGGCGACCACCGCGATGGCGACGACGGCGGTGACCGCGGCGACCTCGCGCGGCTCGGCCTCGGTGAGGATGGCGGCGAAGACCGCGAGGGTGCCGATGGTGGCCAGGAAGGCGGCGGCCACGAAGGGCGCGTCGCCGCGCGGCAGCAGGACCACCAGGAGGACGGACGCGATCAGTACGGTCACGCAGCCGACCAGGAACTGCAGCCGGCCGGGGCCCTCGCCGTCGGCCACCGGCATGATCCCGGAGCCGGCGATCAGCAGGTGCGGCAGCGACGCCAGGCCCAGGGCGATGGACGAGCCGTGGTCGTCGTAGATCCGGGCCCGTACGCCGGACAGGGCGACCAGGACGATGCCGGTGACGCCGGCGATGATGCCGGGCAGGCGGTGCATGTCGCGATCGGCCGGGTTCGAGAACCACAGGGCGAACGCCATCATGACGAGCAGGAGCACGCCGGCGGTGAGGCCGACGATGTTCATCAGGTCGTCGCTCCAGCGGTTGCGGTTGCGCTTGACCGCGGAGGCGACGGCGTCCGAGACGTCGTCGAAGACGGGCAGCGGCAGCGACTCGGCGAACGGCCGCAGCAGGAGCAGGTCACCGTCGAGGATGCGCTGCTGGGCGAGGGACTGGCCGGCGTCCAGGACGGTGCCGTCCCGGCGCACCAGGTGGTATCCGGTGGGGGCGCCCTCCGCCTGGGACTGGCCGGAGAGTCGCAGGATCTCCGGATAAATATCGACGAGTGCGACATCCTCCGGCAGTGCCACGTCGATCCGTGCGTCCGGCGCGGCGACTGTGACCCGGCAGAAGCCGGTGCCTGTAGTCGTGCTCACCTGGCGGTTCCCCCTATCCGTTGGGCAGTTTGTCGCGTGCGCGCCTTATATATAGGGGCGCCGCCACCGTGCCTTATATAAGGGACGTCGTTACGGGGCCTTGGGCGCGCTCGCGAGGCGTCAGCGTACCCCCCAATTAGGCCGCCGCCCCACCCGCCCCGGCACTTGACCGTTAACAGTAGGATCAACGCCTGCGTCGGGCCATGGACTTGGTCCGGGGGACCGTCGAACCAACGGGGGCGGTCCGAGACTGCGAGATGCATGAAGGACTGATGCCTCGGTGAGCGTTGTCATCGTCAAGCGCCCGCCCCGCGCGCTTCCACCTGATATCCCCGGTGAGGAGTTGACGCTCGAAGCTCCGCCGGAGCTGCCTCGCGAAGGCGAGGACAACATGCTGATGAACCTCATGCCGATGATGGGCATGGCGGGTTCGGCGGGTTTCCTGTTCATGGGCACCCAGCCGTTCATGAAGATCATGGGCGGCGTGATGGTGGTTTCCACCCTCGCGATGGCTATTGTCCAGATCGTCAAGGCCCGCCAAGGGCCTTCCGGGCAAATGCTCCAGGAGCGCCAGGATTACCTCAAATACCTGGCGCAGAAGCGAAAGGAAGTGCGGCGCACCGCACGCAAACAGCGTGACGCGCAGCTTTTCCTGCACCCCGATCCGGGGCAATTGTGGGCGGTCGTCGCCGAAGGCAAACGGGTGTGGGAACGGCGGGCTTCCGACGCCGACTTCGCACAAGTACGGATGGGACTCGGCCCGCAGCAACTGGCCACTCCCCTGAAGGCGCCGGAGACCGCGCCGGTCGACGAACTGGAACCGCTCACCGCGCACGCGATGAAGGAGTTCCTCGACAAGCACGGACACCTGGACCAACTGCCGCTCGCGGTCTCGCTGCGCGCCTTCTACCACCTGACGGTCTCCGGCGATCCGGACACCGTGTACGGGTCGGCGCGCGCCATCCTCGCGCAGCTCTGCACCCTGCACTCGCCGGAGGACCTGGTCGTCGCCGTGGTGGCGGCGCCGGGCGCGCAGGCCGAGTGGGAGTGGACCAAGTGGCTGCCGCACGTGCAGGACAAGACCACCGACGGCGCCGGCACCCGCCGGCTGGTCGTCGGTGACCTCGGGGAGATCGAGGAGCTGCTCGCCGAGGAACTGGAGGGCCGCGGCCGCTTCAACCCGCAGGGCACGCCGGTCACCGACACCCCGCACGTGGTGGTCGTGCTGGACGCCGGCGAGGTGCCGATGGACTCGGTGATCGCCGGGGCCGAGGGCCTGCAGGGCGTGACGATCCTGGAGATCGTGCCGGGCGAGCTGGACGAGATCCGGGGCGGCCTCGCCGTACAGGTGTGGCCGGGCAAGCTGGTGCTGGAGTCGGCGGGCGGCGCGGTCTACAACGGGACCGTGGACACCCTGTCGGTCGCCGAGGCGGAGTCGCTGGCCCGCCTGCTGGCGCCGCTGCGGGCCGGTTCGGGCGCCGACGGCGAGGAGCCGCTGCTGTCCAACCTGGACTTCACGGACCTGATGAACATCGGCGACGCCGGTTCGGTGGACGTCTCGCGCACCTGGCGTCCGCGCACGCTGCACGAGCGGCTGCGGGTGCCCATCGGTGTCGACAAGGACGGCCAGCCCGTCATGCTCGACATCAAGGAAGCCTCCCAGGAGGGCATGGGCCCGCACGGTCTGTGTGTCGGCGCGACCGGTTCCGGCAAGTCCGAGGTGCTGCGCACCCTGGTGCTCGCCCTCGCGGTCACCCACTCCTCGGAGACGCTCAACTTCATCCTCGCGGACTTCAAGGGCGGCGCCACCTTCACCGGCATGTCCGAGATGCCGCACGTCGCGGCGGTCATCACCAACCTGGCCGACGACGTCAGCCTGATCGACCGCATGCGCGACTCGATCACCGGTGAGCTGCAGCGCCGTCAGGAGCTGCTGCGCTCGGCGGGCAACTACGCCAACATCACCGACTACGAGAAGGCGCGTGCCGCCGGCGCCCCGCTGGACCCGCTGCCCTCGCTGGTGATGGTGCTCGACGAGTTCTCCGAGCTGCTGACCGCCAAGCCGGACTTCATCGACATGTTCATCCAGATCGGCCGGATCGGCCGGTCGATGGGTGTGCACATGCTGCTCGCCTCGCAGCGCCTCGAAGAGGGCAAGCTGCGCGGTCTGGACACCTTCCTGTCCTACCGGCTGGGTCTGCGGACGTTCTCCGCGGCCGAGTCCCGTACGGCGATCGGCGTGCCGGACGCGTACCACCTGCCCAACGTGCCGGGCTCCGGCATCCTGAAGTACGACACCGAGACGATGGTGCAGTTCAAGGCCGCGTACGTGTCGGGCCCGTACCGCGGTCCGGGCGCCGGCGGTGGCGGCGGTGGCAGCCGTACGAACCGGATGCCGGTGCCGTTCACCGCGTCGCCGGTGCTGGCGCCGATCGTCGAGGAGATCATCGCCGAGGAGCCGTCGCTCACCCAGCAGCAGGACGACGCGCTGGCCGACACCGTCCTGGACGTGATCGTCCAGCGGATGCAGGGCCAGGGCCCGCCGGCGCACCAGGTGTGGCTGCCGCCGCTGGACGAGTCGCCCACCGTCAACCAGTTGCTCCCGGCGCTCGCCGTCACGCCCGAGCGGGGCGTGCACGCTCCGGAGTACACGGCGCTCGGCAAGCTGGTCGTGCCGGTCGCGCTCGTGGACAAGCCGTTCGAGCAGCGGCGCGACGTGATGTACCTGGACTTCTCCGCGGGCGCCGGTCACGGCCTGGTCGTCGGTGGTCCGCAGTCCGGCAAGTCGACGCTGATCCGTTCCGCCATGGCGGGCTTCGCGCTCACCCACACCCCGTCCGAGGTGCAGTTCTACTGCCTCGACTTCGGTGGCGGCGGCATGCTGGCCCTGGAGCAGTTGCCGCACGTCGGCGGCGTCGCCTCCCGGCTGGACGCGGAGAAGGTCCGCCGTACGGTCGCCGAGGTCGTCGGCATCCTCAACGAGCGGGAGGAGTTCTTCCGCTCGAACTCCATCGACTCCATGGGGACCTACCGCCAGCGGCGTGCCGCGGGCGCGTTCCCGGACCAGAAGTGGGGCGATGTCTTCCTCGTCATCGACGGCTGGGGCACCTTCAAGACCGACTACGAGCAGCTCGACCCGGTCATACTGGACATCGCCAGCCGCGGTCTCGGCTTCGGCATCCACCTGATCCTCGGCGCCTCCCGCTACACCGAGGTACGCCCCGCCCTGCGCGACCAGCTCCTGAACCGCGTCGAGCTGCGGCTCGGCGACCCGATGGAGTCGGAGTTCGACCGCAAGCGCGCGGAGAACGTGCCGATGGGCCGCCCGGGCCGCGGCCTCTCCCCCGAGAAGCTGGACTACCTGGCTGCGCTGCCGCGTATCGACGGCGTCCAGGAGGCGGAGAGCCTCAGCGACGGCATGGCGCACCTGGTGGCCACCGTCAAGGAGCACTGGCAGGGCGAGCCCGCCCCCAAGGTGCGGATGCTGCCGACGCTGCTCCCGGCGAGCGACCTGCCCAAGGGCGGCGACTACCCGGAGCACGGCATCGCGATCGGTGTCGACGAGACCACGCTGTCGCCGGCGTTCATCGACTTCGAGACCGATCCGCTGCTGGTCATCTACGGCGAGAGCGAGTCCGGCAAGTCCTCGCTGCTGCGTCTGATCGCCAAGCAGATCGCGGAGCGCTACCCGTCGGACAAGGCCCTCATGGTCGTCTCCGACTACCGGCGCGCGCTGCTCGGCGAGATCCCCGAGAGCCACATGTACAAGTACTGTGCCGCGGGGCCGCAGTTGCAGGAGGTCATCACCGGACTGGCCGGTTCGCTGGGCCGCCGGATGCCCGGCCCGGACGTCACGCCGGAGCAGCTTCGCAACCGCAGTTGGTACGACCTGCCGGACGCGTTCGTGATCGTGGACGACTACGACCTGGTGGCGACCAGCAGCGGCAACCCGCTGCAGCCGCTGCTGGAGTACCTGCCGTTCGCCCGCGACCTGGGCCTTCGCCTGATCCTGGCGCGCAGTTCCTCTGGTGCCGGACGGTCCTCCTTCGAGCCCGTGATGCAGCGGACGAAGGAACTCGGCGCCCAGGGCCTGATCCTGTCGGGCGACCCGGGCGAGGGGCCGCTGATGGGCAACCTCAAGGCGACCAGCCTGACGCCGGGCCGCGCGCAGTTCATCACGCGCAAGCGAGGTGCGCAGCTGGTGCAGACCGGGTGGCTGCCGGCGCACAGCGGGTGACGGGCGGTCCGGCGGTCGGGCGCTGCGGTGCCGGGCGGGCCGGATGAGAGCGGTGGGGCGCCTCTTCTTTGGGAGGGGCGCCCTGGCGCTTTTTGGGTTTGGGGGTGGGGTGGGGGCTGGGGCTGGTGGCTGGGCTCGGACTCAGCCGAAGGCGCCGTGGCGGCGCACGTCGGGGGGCGGGGGGTTGGTGTCCTTGGCGGCCTTGCCCTTGGCGTCCCTGGCTTCCTTGGCCCCCCTGGCTTCCTTGGCCTCCTGGCCCTTCTTGGGCTTGTCGCTCTCAGGCTTCTTGGCGGCCGGTGTCTCGGGCGCGTCTCCGGTGGCCGCGGCCTCCCCCGTACGTACGCCCTTCGCCACGCCCGCGCCGCCCCGTGCTTTCTCCGGCCCGGTCTGCGGCGGTCCGAAGGGGTCGGGCCCCTGAGGCGCACCGGAGGTCTCCCACTGCGCGGTCAGCGGGGGCCGCTGTCCCCGGCCGCCGCCCTTGCCTCCCTTGCCACGGAAGGCGCCGCCCAGCGACGTGGCGAGCTGGCCCAGGGCCATGAAGCCGTACGCGGTCTGCGTGCCGGACGACTCCGTGCCGGACGAAGGGGAGCCGTCGTTCTGGGAGGCGTCCGGCGCGTCGTCGTGAGCGCCGGAGCCCGCGCCCGCGTGCGCCCCCTTGTCCTGGGAGGCGGCGTTCTCCAGGTCGGCGGCGGCGAGTTCGAAGGCGGGCAGGGTCTCGTCGACGGACCGCTTGAGCTGGTGCCACTCCGCCGCGAACGCCTCGCCCGCGGGGCCGTGCCAGTTGGCGGCCGCGGCCTTGCCCACCTGCCGGTCCAGGTCCCGTACCAGGCCGTCCAGGTGCTTTCCCATGTCCCGCCAGCCGGCCGCCGCCTCGTGCAGGGCGTGGGGGTTGCGCTGCTCGGTCACTGGACACCCCGGATCGTCTTGACGAGTTCTTCCTCGGCCGTGTCCGTCGACACGGCGGTCTCCTTGAGGCCGCCGGCGACCTCCGTCAGCCGCTCCCGCAGTTGTTCCAGGGCGCGCTCGGCCTGCTCGTACAGCTCCAGGTACGGCCCGGCCGCCTCGCGGGAGCCGAACCCTTCGCACAGCGCCGCGGCGTCACTGCGCCGTCTGAAAGCGGTCAGCTCACGGCCCAGGTCGTCCGCGGATATCTCGAACTCGCTACCGAGCTTGTGCAGCTCCCCGGTACTGATCCGGACCTCGTCTGACATCTTTTCTCCCCGAATTGATGGGCGCGGCACGAATGACGCGGCACGAAAGCGGCGACGGCCTGCCGGACAAGTCCTCAGGTCTAGCACACCCGGATAGGGGCCGACCGGTGCGTCCGGAGCGGCGGGCCGGCCGTACGGGACGAGAAAAGGGACCAATATCCCGCAATGCCAACAAGCCTCCGTGACGCGTGGTTCCGATCCGTCATTAGACTCATGACGCCGGTACGGCACACGCGGTTGCCGCACCACCTAGTTCACCGGGGGCAGAAGACATGAACGGCACGAACGGCGCGGGCAATGAGCGGCAGATCCAGGAC
Organism: Streptomyces chrestomyceticus JCM 4735; assembly: GCF_003865135.1. NCBI lineage: Bacteria > Bacillati > Actinomycetota > Actinomycetes > Kitasatosporales > Streptomycetaceae > Streptomyces > Streptomyces chrestomyceticus. Next base: position 2,656,268 of record NZ_BHZC01000001.1, read on the forward strand.
GCGGATCTGATGGATGTCGCCCAGGATCCCGAACAGGCGCACCGGCTGCGCAAGGCCCTGCAGACACTGGCCACCAATCCCAAGGTCGGCGGAAAACTCCAGGAGATGGCCCAGGAGGTGCTTTCCGGGCGGATCGGCATGAAGGACGCCATCCAGTCCGAGGAGTACATGGGTGCCATCGGCGACCGTCTGCACGAGATGCGGCGGGCGGCGGAGAACCAGACGCAGGCCGAGCGAGAGGCTTCCCGCGAGCAGTTCGCGAAGTGGCAGAAGGAGCAGGAGGCCAAGGAGGACCAGGAGCGCGCCGAGCGCGACGGGCCTTCGGGGGCCATCGTGACGGGGCCGCGGCGGGGCGGCCGGGGCGGGTCAAGCCACCGGGACTGAGCCTGCGGGACTGAGCCTGTGGGCCCGGCCGTCGGCGGTCGGGCCCCGGACTTTGTCCGCCGTACGGGATCAGCCTTTTGATGCCTTTGCCGCCTTCGGCACCTCGGACAACTGGAGAGTCTTGGGAGTCTTCCGCGTTTGCCTGCCCACTCTCACCCTGATCTTGCCTGCTCTTGCCTGCATTTGATGGGAACTTGACCGGCATTACTATCGTGCGCGATCACGTGCCGGAGAAGTGCACGCGGGAGAGAGCGGAGCAAAATGCCACATATTCGGGTGCTCAGTAAGGGCGCGCGGATCACGGCGGGCGCCTTGTGCCTGCTTTTCCTCCTGCACACCCTGTACTGGCTCGGCCATGATCTTGTGACGCTCGGGCCCGGCACGGTGTGGGGCTTGTGGACGGGAGGCGCGTCCGCCGGATTCGGCGGTGCCCCGATGGCCGCCTATCCGGTCGCGACTCCGTACGAGCTGGGGCTGGCCCTGCTGCAAGGCGCCGCCGTGGGAACCGCGTTCGCGGGAAGGCGGCCGGCCGGCGGCCTGCTCGCGGTGGCGACAACGCTGACGCTCTCGCTGCGGGTGCAGGCCGTCGTCAGTACCGGTAGCCACACCTCGACCGACCTCTGGTTCGTCGGCGGGGGCGGCATCGACGACTCCACCCTCACGGCGGTCTTCCTCTCGGCGGGCGCGCTGGTGCCCCTGGCGCTCGTCGCCGCCGTCGTCCTGCCGGCCGGCATCCGGGCCTGGCCGCGCCCCGGCCGGGCACCCGGCCGGCCTCCGGTACGCCCCCACGGCCCCGCGGGCCCTGCGTCCGCGATCGCGCTGGGCGCGCTCACCCTCCTGTGGGTCATCTGGATCTGCTACGCGCTGGTGCAGTCCCTCGGCAGCGGGTCCGGAGCGTCACTGGAGATGCTGTTCACCGGCCACGGCGTGCTGCGGGCCATGCTCGGCATGGCGCCCGGCTGGGCCTGGCTCACCTTCCTGCCGCTGTGCGCGGTCGGCACGATCCTGGCCGCCACCCGCCGGGTCTCCGCCCGCAGCTTCGCCCTCGGGACGGCACTGGCTCTGCTGCCGGTCGCGTTCCTGGCCCTGATCGGCTCGCTCCGTACCGGCACGCTCTTCGAGCTGGGGGACGTCGCGCCGGGCGGGGCACTGCTGGGTCGGGTGCAGATGCTGGTGGAGCTGGTCGGTTCGGTGGTGGTGCTGGTGCTGATGGGGCGGCGCGGGGTGCCGGTTCAGCCGGGGGTGCCGGGATTCGCGGTTCCTGGCCTCGGACCTGTTCCGGGTGTGCCGGGGCCGTACGTGCCGGGGTCCATGGGCGCACCCGCGTACGGGCCGTTCGGCGGGCCGATGCCGGGCGCTCCGGGGTACCAGGCGCCTCCGGGGCATCAGGCACCCCCTGGTTATCAAGCACCGGGCGGGTTCCAGGCACCCGCCGGATATCCGCCACCGCAGGGCGGCTTCGGCCCGCCGCCCGCGGGCTGACCTCGCTGACCTGGGCTTCGGCGGGCAGCCGTATCGCTGTCAGTGCCGGATCGTAGGATCAGCCGGAAGTCGAGGAGAGCGGAAGCCGGAGAGCGGACGTCAGAAGACGGAGAGCGGGAAGCGGAGGGCGAAGGGGTCATGGGGGACGAGGAATTCGTGCACGCCTCGGGCGAGGCGCACACCGGTACGGGAGGTTACGCGCCGCATCCGTACATCGGCGGCCGCACCGCCGTCCTGCGTGCGCTCGCCGCATGGCGGATGCAGTGGCCCGGCGCCCCCCGGGTCGTCGTGCTCACCGGCAGCCCGGGCAGCGGGCGTTCGCACCTGGTGGCCGGGTTCCTCATGCTGTGCGACCCGGAGCACCGCAAGCGCCTGCCGCTGGACGACCTGGACCCGACGACCGTACCGCCCGACCTGCCCGCCCCCGCCGTACCCGCTGCCGAAGGCCGCACCGCCGGACAGGTTCTGCGGGCCCTCGCCGGCCACTTCGGCCTGACCGCCACCCGCAGCGCGGACATCGTCCCCGAACTCGCCGCTGCCGCCGACCCGGTGACGGTCGTCGTGCCGGACGTCGACCGGGCGGGCCCGGTGCGGGCCGCCGACGAGCCCGCGCGCCTCGTACGGGACGTGCTGAAGCCGCTCGCGGAAACCGGCACGGTCCAACTGCTCGCCGACGTGCCGCGGGCGCTGGCCGCCGAGGTGATCGCGGCACTGCCGTCCGGGCAGGGACAGATCATCGACCTCGACGAGCCGCGCTGGGCCGACCCCGAAGGGCTGGTCCACCAGGTGGAGACGTCGCTCACCCCGGAGGCCGGCGCCCCGGTCCTGCCGTACACCGAAGACCCGGGCGCGCGTCGGGCGCTCGCCGAGGCGATCGCGGAGCGCGCCGACGGCAACCGGCTGACCGCACAGCTCGCCGTACGGTGTGTCCTGATGCGGCCCGAAGGCTTCGACCCGGCCGACGGGTCACACCTGCCGGGCAGTGTGGACGAGGCGCTGGACCTGCACGCGTGGCGGTTGGGCGCCGACCCGCAGACGCTGCGGCTGATGCTGGCGCCCCTGGCGCTCGCCGAGGGGGCCGGTCTGCCGCTCGCTCTGTGGGGGCCGCTGGCGTCCGCCGTCGCCGGGCGCGACCTGTCCCGGGAGATCGCGGACGGGATGGCGCTGACGGGGCCGTTCGTCGAAGCGGCCGGGGATTTCGGGGACGCCGACGGTGGTGGCCGTAAGCTGCTGCGCCTCGTGCATCCCGGCGTCGCGGACGCGGTGCGCGCCGGGCCGGCTGACGCCCGCGACGCGCAGACACGTATCGCCATGGCGCTCCTGGAGGCGGTGCCGGAGCAGGACTGGTCCCGCGCCGACCCGTACGTCCGCGACCACCTCGCCGCGCACACGCTGGCCGCCGGTCTGCTGCCGCAACTGCTCACCGACCCGGGTTTGTTCGCACACGCCGATCCCGTCTCGCTGCGTACGGCGGTCGAAGCCGTGCCGTACGAGACGCTGGGCGCTCCCGCCCGTACGTATCTGCGGACGGCGCCGCTGCTCACCCGGTCCCGAACGTCCGTCGTGATGCGTGCGGCGCTCCTGGAGACGGCCTTCGTCGAGGACGGCCTCGGCCCGTACGCGGACGCGGTGCACGCGCTCGGTCTCGGCCTGCCGTGGCGCACGCTGTGGAGCGTGCCGCTGCCCGGGGTCACCGGCGTGACCGTCGGCAGCCTGCCGTCGACTCCCGCCGTCGGGGGCGTGGCCGGTGCGGACCCGGTCGGTACGGACCCGGCCGTCGCCGCGCTGCCGGTCGTTGCCTTCGTCGTCCCCGAAGGCACCCCGGGCTCCCGTACGGTCCTCGCCAAGGCCGGCGCCGGGGCCGAGGGGGCGGGCGGTTCCGCCGTGCTCGTCCACCAACTGCTGAGTCCGGGGCTCGTGGATGCCGACCCGGCACAGGTCCTGCGCCCCTCGGAGGACGTACGGGCAGCGGCGCCGCTCACGCTCAGCCAGGACGCAGGCTGCGTCCGGGTGTGGGACCGGCAGCGTACAGAGGTGGTGGCCTCCCTCGTCAGCGACGTCCCCTTCACGGACGCCGACCTCTCGCCCGAGGGCGTCCTGGTCGTCGCCACGGAGCGCGGCGTCAAGGCGTTGCAGATACCGCTGCCCGCGCCCCCGCCCGCACCGGCACCCCGCTCCGTGCCCCACTCCGCCCCCGTACCCGCCCCTGCTCCCCCTGCCGACTCCCCCATAGGTCCGCCCGGCCGCACAGGGGGCGGCATGTGATCACCGTGCGCGGTTCGCCTGAGGCGGCGGGCCCCTCAGGGCAGCAGCAGCCAGTCGGCGGCGAGGGCCGCCGCCAGCCCCAGGCCGAGCAGCCAGGTGCCCAGCCGGGTGCGTCCGTTGCGGCTCAGCTCGATCACGACCCCGCAGAGGATCAGCGCGGCCCCGTACACCCCCACGACCAGGACCGACGTACGGCTCGCGAGGCGGATCACGAGCACGGCCGCCATCGCGGCCATCAGCACGGAGGCCAGCACGATCCGCACCTGCCGGGCCTGACGGGGCGTCAGGTTCACACGGCGTGCGGACGGGGGCTGTTCGTCGGCGTCGGCGGCATCGGCGGGTGCGTCCATGAGCGGGAATGGTACGGGACGGCTGTTCGGTCCCGTACGGCTGCGTTCGCATCCCGCCCGCTCGCCTGCTCGGGCTTCGGCCCTCGGCTTCGGCCCGCCCTCTCCCCCTGCCTTCCGGCTAAGTGAAGAAGAGCACCGCCCCGGACAGTACCGCGCCGATCAGCCCCGCGGCCATCAGCCCGACCATCAGCGTCCGCAGCACGCCGGGGCCGACCGACCGCCACGCGTCGTCGAAGGTCGGGGCGCTCCGGAAGCGGTAGCCGGTCACCGTGCAGAGCAAGCCCAGGACGAGGACGACCAGTCCGCCGCAGAGGCACAGCACGCCGTTGGCCAGCCGGTTCCAACTGTGCTGTACGTAACTGGAGCGGCCGACCTGCCGTACCTCGATCAGGTCGCCCTCCTTGAACCGGTGCCAGGAGTCGACGCTGGCGTTGAGGTCCTTGGTCCGGCCGTCGTCCGACCGGAAGGTGCCGTAGCACTGGATGTCCCGCGTACGGTTCCCCGAGTGCTGCTTGTTCGCGTAGTGGTAGTCCGTGGCGCACGCCTCCACGGTGATCTTGCCGGGGCTGCCGTCCACCCACACCGAGTACGGGCCCACGTAGACACCGATCGCGATCAGCAGCAGCGCGGCCAGCAGGACACCCACCCCGATCAGCCGCCCCAGGCCGCGCTTCACCCCGTCCACACCCGGCGCGGCGCCCGCACTGGAGGCATGGGACGCGCCTGACCTGGTGTGTTCCGACTGTGCTGCCATGGTCAGCGATCCTTTCCAGGGGCGTGCGAAGGTGCAGGACGAACGATGCACGCGTCGGCTTGCCGGTTCATGCCGCGCGTACGGGGGTGTACGTGCTTCCGCGATGTGCCGAGCCTACGGCCCGTGCGCACCCGCCCGGCCGGCCAGGCGGTGCGCAGCGTCACCCGTAATGCTGCAAAAAGAGAAAGACGGCTGCACCAAGGATGCCCACCCCGGTGACGGAGAGCAGCAGCGGGCGCAGCACCGTCCCGCCGGGCAGTCCGTCCCAGCTCTCGCCGAACGGCCGTCCCCGGCGGGCGCCGAAGCCGGTGAGCAGGCAGAAAGCGCCCGTCGCGAGCATCGGCAGGGACCCGGACGCCCCGGCGGCCCGGCTCCACACCTGCTCCCGGCCGGCGGCCGTGTACGTTCCGTCGTCACCGCTCCGTACGGGGACCCGGGCGCCCGGCGGATACACCGTGCCGGGGTGGAACGCCCCGAAGGGGTTGACCGTGCGGGCACCGTCGACGTCCCGTTCGGCTCGGAACGTGCCCGTACAACTGATCGTCCGGCTGCCGTGACGGCCACTGCCGCCGGCCGTGTACCGCTCCCGGCACTCCTCGACGGTGTACGTCCCGGGGGTGCCGGTGTATCCGGCGGCGAGGGCCGCTCCCCGGACCGACAGCACGCAGACCGTCGCCCCCAGCACCACCAGGGCGAGGCCGACGGCCCGCCCGGCCACGCTCGGCGGCGGCATCAGACGATCCCGTCGACGAGCAGCGCCGCGCCCGCGTCGAGGGCGGCCAGACCACCGATCGCGGCCAGTACGGCACGGACCGCCGCACCGCCGGGAACCCGGTGCCAGGCCTCCCGGAACCCCGGGCCACGACGTGCGCCGAAGCCGGTGAGCAGGCAGAACACTCCGGCCACCAGCGCGCACACGGAGACGCAGACGATGGCCAGGCTCTGCCAGATCCACTGCTCGTCGATCAGGACGAACTTGTGGTCCGTCTTCTGGACCGCCAGGTGCTTGCCCGGCTCGAACTTGGCGCCGGTCTCCACCGTCGCGTCCTCGACCGTGGAGCCGTCCCGATCCCCCCGGAAGGTACCGGTACAGGTGACGACGGGCCGCGCGTGCCGGTGGCGGGACGAGCCGGCGCGGTCGAACTGCGTACGGCAGTCCTGGACGGTGAGCGTGCCCGCGTCCCCCTTGTGGCCGTTCGGATAGCCCATGTCCTTGGCGGTCATCCCGCCGAAGAAGAGCCCGGCGAGGGCCAGACCGGCGCCTACGACCCCGCCCGCGGAGGATGACAGCCGGGTCGGCCGGCGCATGCGTGGGGGCGACGGGCGCGTACGGAAGGAGGGCTGCGTTGACATGGAGAGACCGCGTTGCTGTGGAGGACGAGGAGCGCGTTGGACGGAGGCCAGGGGCCCGTTGGGGTGGAGGACAGTGCCGGCCTGCTCGGCAGCCGTACGGCACGCGCACGCACGCCACCCGTGGCGCGCGGCCTCTTGACCGGGCAGGCACCAAAACTTAACCACCTCTTTCCCCGTCCGCACCACTCCCCTCCCGTCACGTATTCCGGTCGGCACCGACACCCCAGCATGGCCAATCCCCCCGAATTCGATCCGTATTCGAGCGGATTCCACGCACGCATATGCCCCAACGCGTCGTCGACAACGCCCCGTTGGACCCTTTTCACATCCCCTGCCCCCTACGGAGCTCAAACCGCCGGTCCGGCGCCCGCCCGCGAGGGACCGCCTTGACATGCCTGCGTTAAGAACACATAAAGTGGTCACGCCGGGCCTGTCGGGAGACAAACGCGCCAGGCGCGCAGGACAGGGCAATGACGGGGGTCGTGATGGCGGACAAGGCATTCGACGTGGATCCTGAGGTGCTGCGCACCCAGGGTCATGCGTTCGTGAGCATCGGCACGGAGTTCGGCAAGGCCGCCAAGAAACTCAAGGACGACCTGGAGGGCCTCGGAAAGCCCTGGGAGGACGCCGACTTCGGCGCGGCCTTCGACGTCATCTACACCCCGATCCGCGACGGCATGTTCACCTCCATGGATTCGCTGGGCGAACGCATCGAGGACATCGGCGACAAACTCCAGGGCATGGCCCGTACCTACACGGCCTCCGACGAACAGGGCGTCCACGTCGTCAGCTCGGTTCCCCGGCCCGCCGTCTGAGGAACACCACCGTTCCGTGCGGCTTTACACGGCCGTACGCACAGCCATGCGCACGGCCGCGTAAGGCCGTGAACACGATCGCTCCAGCCGCACGCACACGGCTGCAACCGCACGGGGGACGAACACTGTGTCACTGACACTGCCGAGCGAGGTCGCCTGGGTCCTCGGGCTCCTCGGGTACGACTGGCCGCAGGCCGACGAGGACGCGCTCTTCCAGTGCGCCGAGACCTGGCGCACCTTCGCCGCCCAGGTCGAACAGACCGCCTCCCAGGGCGCGTCGGCGGCGAACGAGGTATGCGGGGCGAACACCGGCGAAGCCGTCGACGGATTCACCAAGGAATGGGGCGCCTTCTCCGGCGGATCCGGTTCCGACCACTACCTGCGGGACGCCCAGCTCGCCGCCGAGACCATCGCCCTGGCTTTCGACGCGGCCGCCATCGCCGTACTCACCGGCAAGATCGCCATCATCGCGCAACTCGTCGCCCTCGCGGTGGAACTCATCGCCGCACAGGCGGCCGCCCCCTTCACGTTCGGGCTGTCCGAAGCGGGCGCGGCAGGCGCCACGCAAATCACCCGCGTCGCCGTCCGCGAAATTCTGAACAAGATCAAACAAGAGGTCGTCCAGGCCGCCACCAAGGCCATGGAACACGCCACGATGGACGCCATCAAGAAGCTGGCCAAGAAGGCGGGCTCCAAGGAAACACGGCAACTGGCCATGGACTACGCCAAGAAGACAGTCAAGGACACGGTCAAGGAGACCGTGCAGGACAAGGTCGTCGAAGAAGGCAAGGCGAAGGCCACCGAAGCCGCCACGGAAATGGGGCAGAACATCGCCCAGCAGGGCATCGAGAATCATTTCGGTGCCCGCGACGGCATGGACTGGGGTGAGACCGCCGACATCGGCAAGGAAAAGGCCGGCGCATACGTCGACGGGCTCAAGGAAGGCGCCCAGAGCCTGGCCGACCCCCAGACCTACGTCGACCACGCCCGGGAAGACCTCACCAACCGGGGCCTCGACGCGGCGCAGAAACACGTGGACACCCGCACGGGCGGCGCCGCGACCCGCCACCAGGGCGTCACCGACGGCGCGAGGGATTCGGTGCAGGCTGTATTCGGGTGAGGGCGCCGGGGGCGGGTGAATTACGGGCCTGGAGGCGTAGCTGCAAGGTGTGCGCACCGCACACCCTTCTCGCTGAGCCCTCAGTCCTCAGTCCTCAGCCCTCAGCCCTCAGCCCTCAGCCCTCAGCCCTCAGCCCTCAGCCCTCAGCCCTCAGCCCTCAGCGGACCTCACCCGAAAACAGCACGAATATCCTCCGCGACACCAGACTTCCCTTCACCCCCACCCGCACCACCTCCTCCACTCCCGCCGCCACTTCCATCTCCTCCGTCCCCATCACCTCCCCCACCCCTCCTCCCCCGCTGAACGGCCTCCCGCGCTCTCACCGCCGCGGCATTCGTCCCCGCCTCCGTAGCAGCGTCGATCAACCGGTCGTGATGAGTCGCAGGGTCGAGGAGACCGGCCAAGCCCCCCTCCCGCTCCCCCGGGCCACTCGGCGCGCCGACGACGTACTCACCCGCTGTGAACTCACCTCCCCGCACCGTGCCGAACTGCTTCGCGAACTCCTCCTGGGCGCCGTCCGCCGTGTCGCCCAGGTCGACGCCGGCGCGGGCGCCGAAGTGGCTCTCGATCCCCTGCTGGGCGATGTTCTGCCCTGCCCCGGTCACGATGCCGATGGCCGTCTCCTTCGCGGGATCGACCACGATGTCCTGGACGGTCTTCCGCGCGTAATCCGTCACGAAGTCCTTGACCTGGTGCTTCACGAAGTCGGAAGCGACCTCCCGGACGCCCTTCTCCGCGGCGTCCGCCATCGCCTCGGTGACCGCTTCGACGACCTCCCGCTTCAGCGTGTCCAAGAGCCGTCGCACCACGAGACGGGTCGCCTGAGTCACCCCCAGCGCCCCGATCTCCGAAAGCCCGAAGGTGAGGGGCGCCGCGGCCTGCGCCGCGATGAGTTCGACGGCCAGCACGACGAGCTGCGCGACGACTTCGGCCTTCGCGGCGAACACCGCGGCCGCCGCCACCTCGAACGCGACGCCGATCACCTGCGCCGCGATCCGCGCGTCGGTCAGGTACGAGCCCGGGCCGCCCGAGAAGCCCTCCCATTCCCCCATGAAGCGGCGCACCGCCTCGCCCGAACTGCCGCCGGCGACCTCCCGTACGGCGCATCCGCCCCGCCCGTCGGTCCGCCCGACCTGGGCCGCGAAGTCCAGCCAGGCCCGACCGCACTCCATGAGCTTGTCCTCGTCGGCCTCGGGCCACCGGTACCCGAGCAGATCGAGCACCCATACGACCTCACCGGGCAGCGTCAGCGCCACGGCCGCCTCCTCCCGGGACGCCCACCACCGTCACAGCCCCCGCGACATCGGGGACGAGCACGACACCTGCCCGACGAGCCGCACGCCCTCCCCCTCTGCCGCCTCATACCTCCGCGCCATTTCCTGGAGGTTCTCCCCCATTCCCTCCATCCGCTTCCCGAGCGAATCCATGGACGCGAACATGCCGTCCCGGACGGGCTCGTACGCCATGGCGAACGCCTCCGCGAATTCGGCGCCCCGCCACGGCGCGCCCAACCCCTGCAAGGTGTCGCGCAACCGCTTAGAGGCGCTCCCGAACTCCGCCCCGATATGGACGAACTCCCTGCCCTGACACCTGATCCCATCCGTATCAACATCAAATGCCCTGCCCATGACCCAGCCACCCCTCGAACAATTAACCGGCGAAAGAGGCGACGAAATCACCGCCCCCTGATGAAGTGCCGCGAGCCTTCCACCCCACCGCAAGACCGGCAAACAGCCACCCGCCGAGCGCCGCTGCCCCACCTCAGTCGCACCCTCAGCCCCCACTCGCCACACCCCACCGCTCAGACAATCCGAAGAAACCTTTACCGAGCCACACCCAAGCCCCTCCCGCACGACACCACCCACCCACCCCCGCACCGCCAAACAGTCATCGCCGCACACCCACCCTCAACAAGCAGCCGCACCCCGACCAACAACCGAAACAAACAGCGCACACCCACACCAACATCAATCACCACTCATCCGGGCGAACAACGTGCACGCCGCTGACGCCCCTGCTGCCTCCCCCTCCCCCGTACGCGAAGAGGGACCCGCAACGTGCTGCGGGCCCCTCTCCCAGTGACGCGACGCGACTACTGCCCCGGCGGCTGGGCAGGCGGAGGCGACGTGTAGGAACCGTAGGACCCGTATGGGTTGGGCTGCTGCCCATACGGATTCGGCTGCTGCTGATACGGCCCGACCTGCTGCGGCGGCGGAAAGCCGGCGTGACCTCCGGGCCCTCCAAAACCACCGGGCCCACCGAGACCACCGGGCGGCGGACCACCGTTGTTCTTCTTGCGCCGCACCACGACAATGACGACCACCAGAGCCGCCACGAACAGAACCAGCACCACCCCGATGATGACGATCGGAGGAATACCGATCCCGCTACTACCAGCCGCCTTCTGCACACCACTGTCCCCGGTATCGCTACCGCTATTCCCTCCGCCCATCACATCAGCAACTTCCGGAGCCTTGAGCGGCCCGTACTTGGAACCGGCCGGAATGTCCTGGGTGAGCGCACGGAAAGGGCGGACGATGCCGTAGCCGTACTTGGGGCTTGGCGTGCTGATGTCCGACTTGCCGTCGGGGGTGATCGCGGTTTTCGTCAGACGATTGGCGACCTGGCCGGCAGTAAGGTCCGGAAACTTGGAACGGACAAGCGCTGCCGCCGCGGACACGTAGGCGGCGGAATCAGACGTACCGTCCGACTGCCGGTACTTCCCGCCGAGACCGGCCGAGTAGATGCCCTGTCCTGGAGCCAGAAGCCGGACGTGCTCACCGTAGTTCGAGTTGCGCCACACCTGCCCGTCCTTGGCCACCGCGCCGACAGCCAGCACGCCGGGTGCGGCCGCGGGATACTGAGGTGCGGAGGTTCCGGCATTTCCGGTGGCGGCCACGAGCAGTACGTCCTTTGCGAGGGCGTAGCTGATGGCCTTCTTCTCGTCGAGGTCGATGGCGCCCGAACCGAACGACATGTTGACGACCTTGGCCCCTTGGTCGACCGCATACCGGAGCGGCTCCGCGAAGCCGGAGGACGTCACGGCGGTCTCCGTACTGTCCGTCATGACCGGAAGTATCTTCGCGTCCGGCGCCAGACCCATGATTCCGGCAGAGCCGTTGGCGCCGTGCCCATGGCCGGCGATCATCGCGGCCATCGCGGTGCCGTGGGCATCCTCTGTCGGGTGATCTGCTCTCCCGCCCGCACGAGCGAAGCTCTTCCCTGGGAGGACGTTTCCCTTCAGGTCGGGATGGGCTGCATCGACTCCACTGTCTATGACCGCCACGATCACATTCTTACCCGTGGAATGCCGGCGAATATCGTCCGCGCCGAACGCACCGAGCGCCCACTGCCCGTCCCTGATGTAATCCGCCGAAGCGGCCGACGCGGTGCCGAGAACCAGCGCTCCCGCCAAGACCGCGCCGCTCACCGCACGCAACGTCCGCGTGAAGCTCATGCCGTACACCTCTCCTGAAACAAGACGGGTCCCACAGCCCGAGGACTGTGGGACCCGTGGGGAAAGGCTCCCGCGAAGAAGAATCCGGCGACGGAGCCTGCCCAAGCTCACATGTCTACTACTGGCCCGGAGGCTGGTTGGGCGGCGCCGGCGGCGGATAGCCGCCGGGAGCGCCGGACTGCTGATAGGGGCCAGCCTGCTGGTAAGGACCCGGCTGCTGGTAGGGGCCAGGCTGCTGCGGCGGGTAGTAGCCCGGCCCGCCGGGGCCGCCGTAACCGCCACCGGGGGGCGGGCCGTTACGCTTCTTCTTCCGCTTCTTCACCAAGACGACGATCGTGGTGATGATCGCCAGGACAATGAGCGAGAAGGCCGCAATACCAATGGCTGCCTTGGTGTTGCTGTTGTCTTCTTCTTCCTTCCAGCGGTCCTGGTCCGCACCTCCGTTGGAAGGCTGCTCCTGCCCCTGGGCTGTGGGGGCCTTGAGCGGGCCGTTCTTCGGTCCGGCGGGGATGTCTTTGGTGAGGGCTTCGTACGGACGGATGATCCCGTACCCGTAGTACGCGTCCGGGGCCGTTCCTGAAGCCGCCGACGGGAACTTCGCGGTCTTGATGAGCCGATTCGCCACCTGTCCTGCGGTCAGGTCCGGGAACTTCGACCGGATGAGCGCTGCGGCGCCGGACACGTATGCGGTCGCGTCAGACGTTCCACGGGTGTACTGATACGGCTGGCTGGCAGCCGCCGAACGAATGCCTTTACCTGGAGCACTCAGAAGAAGGTGCGGTCCGTGGTTCGAGTTCTCCCACACCTTCCCTTCCTGATTCACCGCCCCGACAGCCAGCACGCCCGGCTCTGCCGCCGGGTAGTAGCTGTAGCTCGACCCGCTGTTACCCGAACCCGCAATCAGCAGGACATCCTTGGAGGCCGCGTAAGCGACTGCCTGCTTCTCGTCGTCCCGGAGCGATCCCACACCGGCGAACGACATGTTCACCACTTTGGCGCCCTGGTCTACCGCATACCGCAACGGTTCAGCCATGCTGTTGGAAAGGGTATTGCCGTCCGAGTCCCAGGTCTTGATGGGCAGGATCTTCGCATCAGGGGCCAGGCCTTTGACTCCTTGGCTGCCGCCACTCCCGTGCCCGTGGCCAGCGATGACTGAGGCCATACCCGTGCCGTGGTTGTTCCGGGTTTCGCGGTCAGCCGGGTCCCCACTGGAAAAATTCTTGCCAGGGAGCACGTTGCCTGTCAGGTCCGGGTGGCTCCCGTTCACGCCGTTGTCGATGACGGCGACGGTGACGCCTTTTCCGGTGGACTGTGACCACGCCTTGCTCGCGCTCAGATAGCTGAGTGCCCACTGATCGTCTCTGACCTGGTCTGCCGCAGCAACCGGCGCGGTGCCGAAGAGCAGCGCTCCCACCACCGCCGCGCCGCTCACCGCACGCAGCGTTCGCGTGAAGCTCATGCCGTACACCTCTCCTCTGCAGGACGGGGCCCACAGCCCTAGGACTGCGGGCCCCGTCTCGGTTCCGCCGGCTACTACTGGGCCAGATCGGCCTTACTCGATGACCTTCGGCGCCACATTACGCTCCGGCGTCCAGGTCTCCTCGTCTTCCACGAGGTAGTCGGGACGCTCGCCGTTCGGGCCCTTCTCCTTGCCCTTGCCGCCGTGTGCGCCCGGCATTCCGGCCATGCCCGCCGGGCGACGGCCGCCGCCGGTGCCGGACTGCGTACCGCCACGGCTACGGTGCAGGCCCGAGCCGCCCTGGCCGCCGGTGCCGGTCTTGCCACCGGTACCGCCGACGACGCCGCCCTTCTGCCGGGCCAGCGCCCCTCCGCGTCCGGCTGCGGCGCCCTTGGCTCCGCCACCCGCGCCGGCCGCGCCTCCCATGCCCGGTGCGCCGGCACGTCCGCTGCGGGAGCCGGCACCGGCGGCTCCGCCGCCGCCCGTACCCGACCGGCCGGTCATCGTGCCACCGGGCATGCCGCCACCCGGAATGCCCGTCGCTCCGGAGCCGCCGCCGCTCACATGACCGCCGCCTCCGCCGACGCCGCTCAGGCCCCCACCACCGGCGAGGCCGCCGCCACCCCCGCCGGTGAGTCCTCCACCGCCGGAGCCGCCGCCGGGGAGGCTGTTGAGGCCGGTCCCCACATGGGGAAGAGTCGACGTCTTGGGCGGAGTCGTGGTGCCGACACCACCGGAGATGCCTCGCTGACGCGGAGCTTCCAGATCACCGGGGGAGGTGTATCCCGGCCCCTTCGGGGAAGGAACGGATCCCTTCGGGGCGGACGGCTTGGGGCGGTTGACGACACCGTCCGGAAGGGGGACGAAAGGAGGCGGTGGAGGCGTGTCGTTCTGCCTCGGCACGTCGTTCTCGCCGACACCGCCACGCTGCGGCTTTCCGATGGCCGCAGCGTTGGACCGGTACGCAGACCCGAGATACTCCATCATGACGGCCGTCTGAAGCTGACGCTCCTTGCCCTCCGACAGCTCTCCCGAGTTGCCGTTGAGGACGTCCGTGGTGTCCTTGCCCTGCTGAAGTTCGTGGATCGCCTTCGAGTCGTCGCGTCCACCCTTCGAACCGAAGGTCACCGCTTTGAGTGCGTAGTTGCCCACGGCGTCGAGATTGCTCTCCGTGCTGGAGGGCTTCTCCATCGCGTCGATCTTCTTCTTGTACTCGTCCAGCGTGTGTCCGACGCCATCCATGACGTGGTGCATGTTGGACGCGTACGGGGCCGCGTTGCCGATGTTCTGGCTGATCGTGTTCGCGCGCTGCCGGAATCCCTCGGCGGCCTGACCGCCCCAGTGTTCGAGGACTTCCTTGACGGCGTCGTCGAACTCCTTCCGCAGGCCGCCGCGCCCGTCTGCACCCACGAGGGTGTCGTGGATCCACTTCCAGTTGACGGCGACCTCTTTGACCTTGCCGGGATCGGCGTGCGCCACCATGGCCTTGAGTTCGTCCATGTCGCGCTCGTAGAACTTGGTCTCGTGCTTCGCGTAGAAACACCCCTTGTCGGTGGTGACTCCGCCATTGCTCGCCGACATGGTCACTTACCCCCGGGGTTCAGCGCATTGTGAACGTCGTACTCACGGTCGTGATACGCGTCCTTCGTCTTGGCTGTCTTCTTGCTCAGATCGTCGACGAGGTCGGCGAGCCTCTTGAGAATCTCCTCGTCCATGAACGCCTTCATTTCGTCATGCGCCCGCCGGAGTTCCTCCTCCTCCCGGAAACCGGTACCCAGTGTCCCGGCCGGCAGGAACGTACTGTGCCCCGCCTTGCTCTTGGCCTCCGTCATGCTCCTGAGCACCCCGTTGAGCTTGCGCCCGACGGTGTCCAGCGCTTCGAGATCGACGTAGTACTCGTCGCTGCTGCCCATTAATGTCCTCCCCGTGTGTTCAAGGTGTTCTTGCGGCGCCAGTCGCGCAGGGCGATCGAGGTGCCGACGACCGTGGCGACGGCCAGTGCGCCGCCGCCGATGATGTAGATGGCGATGCGGGCTTGGCGTTCCTCGGTGGATTCGCCGATGGTCAGGGCGGCCGCCTGGATGTCGGCGCCGTTGTCGGCGCGGCCGGAGTCCGTGTCCGGCTTGGGTTCGCCGGTCGGCTTGGTCTTGTCGTTGAGGGCCGCCACGGGGTCGACGACGCCCCAGCCGATGTTGTGGTCGCGGTTCTTGCGGACGCGTTCGGCGGTCTTCTCCAGGTGCCAGATGATCTCGCGCGGCTGCCACTTCTGGTGTTCGGCGTTGTTGCGGCCGATCAGGAGGGCCGCGACGCCGGCGGCGTACGGGGCGGCGAAGCTGGTGCCCTGGTCGACGCAGTTGCCGCCGTTGGGGACGGTGGAGACCATGTCCACGCCGGGGGCGGCGATGTCGACGAAGGAGCCGGCCTGGGAGAAGGGGGCGCGTTCGTTGTTGCGGTCGGAGGCGCCGACGGCCAGGACGTTGGAGTTCTCGAAGGCGGCGGGGTACATGCTCTGCTCGGCGCCGCTCGCGCCGCCGTTGCCCGCGGAGGCGACGATCAGGACGCCCTTGGCCTCGGCCCGGGTGACCGCGGCGCGCAGGCCGCTCAGGAGAGCCGGGTTCGCGTTGGTGCCCTGGGAGATGTTGATGATGTCGGCGTTCGCGGCGACCGCGTCGTCTATCGCCTTGGCCAGGCTGGCGGCCGTACCGCCCTTTTCCTTGTCCGTCTGCTGGAAGGGGATGATCTGCGCCTTGGGGGCCAGGCCGTAGAAGCCGGAGCCGGCCTTCGGGCGGGCGGCGATGATGCCCGCGACCTTGGTGCCGTGGCCGACCTGGTCCTCGGTGGGCTTGCCCTTCTCGACGTAGCTCTTGCCGCCGGTGATCGCGCCGCGCAACTGTTCGTTGCCGGAGTCGACGCCGGTGTCGATGACGGCGACCTTGACGCCCTGGCCTTCTCCGTACGCCCACATCTGCCGGGTGAGCAGGCGCTGCAGCGACCACGGGGTCTCTTTGATGTCGTCGGTGCCGAACGTGCACTGGCCACTGTTCAGGGGCACGTTCGGGTCCGCGAGCGCCGGCGCTGCCGTCGCGCAGGACAGTGCGACGGCCGAGGCCGCACCGGCCAGTGCTACCGCCGCGCGTCGGCGGTGCCCGGCTCGGTGACCATTGGCGCGAGATCCCACGAGGTGTCTGCTCTCCGTGTGTGGCGGATTCGGTGAAGGTGAGGGGGAGGAATCGGGGGGGGTGGACTGCGTGAGGGCGGGCGCACTGGTGCAGCGCGCCCGCCCTCATTCACTACTGTGCGAGCCTTCGTGGCTGCTCAGCCGTTGTGCCGTGACCGTTCCCGTCGGTGGACGGTGCCGGTCAGCCGCCCCAGATGCTGGCGTTCTTGGACTCGGTGCTCTGGTAGTTCTGAGCGGCCTGGTCCAGGGCCTTGGCGATGGCTTCCAAGGTCGAGTGCAGGGAAGCGGCGCGCTGGTCCCACTCGCGCTGGCGGGCCTGGTAGCCCTCCTGCGCGGCACCTTCCCAGCTTGCGGCGATCTTCTTGACACCCGACTCGAGGTCGTCGAGCTGGGTACGGATGTTGTTGGCCGTTCCGCGCACGTCGGAGGCGGCCTGGGAGATCGTCGCGAAATTGACGAGGATCTGGCCGGACATGAAGTCTCCTCGGGGAGTTGAGCTGAGATCGATTCACATGCCGCAGCAGGCCGGCCGGCCCACGGTCCGCCGGGGCGGTGGGCCGGTGCGTGCTGCGGCGAAGTGGGCGCGCCGCGGTGGGCGGCGCGGTCCCGTCATCCGAAGGGCGAAGCCTGCGCGGAGACGTGGGACATCGTCTGCTGCTGCTCCTCTTCCGAGGCCACGTAGTTCTTCGTGGTCGAGTCGATCGCTTCCTTGATCTCGTTCAGCAGCTGGTTCAGGCGCTTGGCGT
This sequence comes from Streptomyces chrestomyceticus JCM 4735, assembly GCF_003865135.1. NCBI lineage: Bacteria > Bacillati > Actinomycetota > Actinomycetes > Kitasatosporales > Streptomycetaceae > Streptomyces > Streptomyces chrestomyceticus. Next base: position 2,673,631 of record NZ_BHZC01000001.1, read on the forward strand.
CATCATTCACCTGGGTCTGGAGCTGGTGGTACGAGGTGGCGGCAGCGCCCTTCCACCCGGACGTGATGCCCTCGACGACCCCGTTCAGGCGAGTGATCTCACCCTGGATCGACTGGTTGACGGAGGAGATACGGCCGCTGAATGCGACCATCTCCTCCTCAGTGGTTGTGAACTGCTGACCAGCCATAAGTCAACGTCCCCCATGAGACTCGTACGTCGTGCCGGGGGACTGACGTGAAGCGGGCCCCCGGTCGGCATCTTCTGTTGACGCCTTCCGCCACTTTAACCACTCCATACTCCTGTTCCCAACAGCGGGTGGGCGGTTGTGACGGGATCACAACAAAGGCAACTGGCCGCCCGCGAATGCCATTTCGATGGAAACGGACAGATGCCTTTGTTTCGGTCAAGCGGACAGGTGAAGCGGCTCCTTCGGATGTGAAGGAACAGTGCGGGTCCGGAGGTCAGGAGCTCTGCGGCTTCTTGGCGCTCTCGACATCCAACTGCGGCCCTTCCGACAGGAGCTGCGACCACGCCTTGTCGACCGTCGGCGGGCGCACACTCTCGTATCCGAGGTGGATCTGCGCCTGATCGCGCGCCTTCTCCGCATTGCCCGCCTTGGTGGCACTGTCGTTGCTGCGCGGCACCGAATAGCGCAGACCGGTGTCGGTCACCAGGAAGAGCGTGCCCTCCTTGGCATTCCCCGTCACCTGCTGGTACAGCAGGCCGCTGCCGGGCGTCACGTACGAGGCCGAGCCGGAGGCGATGGCGGCCGGGTAGTCCTTGCCGACCCAGGTGGTCATCTTGGGCACGGCGCCGCTGAAGCCGAGCGCCTTGCCCGCGCCGTTCGCGTACTCCGTGCTGGTGCCGTGGTAGACGCTGCAGGCCACGTCGGGGCCCTTGCCCGAGTCGCCGATGCCGGAGCTGCGCCGCGTCGCGGCGGCGTTGGCCATGGTGACGGCCTCGGAGGGCCACAGGGCCGTGCCGGGGAAGTCGGACATGAACTGGACGACCTGGTCCTTGTCGTCACGCTTGGGGGTGATGCTGTCGGTGGACACCTTGATGACGTCCATCTTCTCGCCGCCCTTCTTGACGGCGGTCGCGTTCGGCCCCTCCAGCAGCAGCTTGGCCTGGAAGTTCGTCACCTTCTCCAGGCCGTCGGCGGTCACCACGTACTTCTGGCTGTCACCGGCCTGCAGGACGTTGCCGATGACGCTGTAGTTGCTCGGTACGCCCTCGACGGCGGCCCGGGTGCCCGCCTTCTCCACGCGGGGCATGGTGAGCGGCATCTGGCTCTTGATGAGGGTGTTCATCCATTCGGAGGTCACCTGCTGCGGCTGCGCGTCACCGAAGATGACCTGGCGCAGCTTGTCGTCCTGCTGCTCCTTTACGGCCGGGGAGGGCGCCTTGCCGGCGAGGGCGTCGAACGGGAAGGCCACACCGTTCTCGTCGACCAAATACTTCTGGCCGTCCGGGTCCTGGACGTACAGCGCCTGGTGCAGGTCCAGCTTGCCGTGGTCGAGGACCTTGGCCTTGTCCTTGCCGCCGAGGACGAACACGGCCTGCTGGGACTTGCTGTTCTCACCGCTGCCCGGACGGTCGCAGACCGCCCAGACCTTGGGGGTGCCGGCTTCCTTCTCGGTGGGCAGCCGGTCGGGGGCGTACGGGATTCCTATGGCCGGGCCGTGCGGAATCTTTCCGTCGAGTTCCTCCTCCTTCACCTTTACGACCTGAAACTTCTTCGGGTCGAGAAGGAGTTTGGCGGAGGCCAGGTTGAGGATCGGGTGGAGAAGTTTCTGATTGCTGCCGTTTTCGCCCTTGCTGTTCAGAACGACATAGCGGGTGGTGGACTTGTCGCCGACGATGACGTTCTGCGCCGGCGTGTCCCAGCCCTTCGGGGCGACCGGCTTGAGGATGCCGCAGGCGCCGAAGCCCACGGTCACCACCAGGCCGAGCAGGATGCTCGGGAGCACCGCCTTGAGCGGCCGCGGCGCGCTCTCGATCGAGCCGTTCGGCAGCGGCTTCAGAAATGCCGCAGTCGTCCGCTTTCGAGCGAACGAATACGCATTCAGCTCGTCCCGACGTGATGCCATTGTTGCTTTCTCTCCCCGCCTGTCGGATCCACCGTGGACCGCCCCCGGCACTCGGGCCGCAGCGCCCTCTACTATGCCGTGTGTCGATCGACCCGTACGGTACGGGTGCCACCTTCCGGCGCACCAGTCTCGACGACGGTACTGAGGCCGGGAAGACATACCGCTCAGAGGCACAATGCTCGGAGCCACACCACCAGTAGAGGAGCAGGCCGGGGGATGTCCAGCGCCACCAGGGCTCGACGCCGCAATGGGCGGCAGCAACAGCAACAGCCTTCCGTTGCGCCGCATTACGCGGGAAATGCGGGCCAAATCGGTATAGCTCCGGGCAATGGAGGAAATCAAGACCGCGGAACAGCGGACCGGCCGGCCGGACCGGTGGCACCCCGGCTGCGCGCACAGGCCGGAAGCATCGGCGGCGTCCGTGTCCAACAGCTCGCGATCATCGAAATCGCCGCGGCGCTGGTGCTGGTGGGATGGACGATCCACCCCGTGGCCCTGACGGTCGCCGCGGTACTGGCGGCCGTACTCGTCATCTTCGCCCTCGGCCGCCGCCGGCGCATTCCGCTGCCGGAGTGGATCACGACGGTGCGCGCGATGAAGCGCCGGGCCAAGCGGAGCGGTTCGGCCGCGGGCTCCGGCGGCGTCGACCCGGCCTTCGCGCCGCTGGTGGAGTGCGACCCGGCGCTGCGGACGTACGAGTACACCGACTCCGACCAGCGGGCGATCGGCTTTGTCGGGGACGGTACGTTCCTGACCGCCCTCGTCCAGTTGGAGGGCCGCGACGAGCCGCTGCGCCCGGCGAGCGGCGGCCGGTCGCTGCCGATGGACGTGCTGCACACCGCGCTGGACGTGGAGGACATCCACCTCGAATCGGTGCAGTTCGTGCAGTACACCCAGCCGGCCCCGGCCCCGCACCTGCCCGAGCAGGCGGTCGCCGCCCGCTCCTACGCGCCGCTCCAGGCGCAGACGAAGACCCCCGCCCTGCAGCTCACCTGGATCGCGCTGAAGCTGGACCCGGAGCTGTGCGCGGAGGCCATCGAGGCGCGCGGCGGCGGCCTCGACGGCGCGAAGCGCTCGCTGCTGCGCGCCGCCGACCAGCTCGTCAGCCGCCTCTCCGCGCACGGCGTACGGGCCAAGGTGCTCGCCGAGCGCGAGGTGGTGGCCGCGGTGGGCACCGCGGTGTGCGTCAGCCCGCGGGCCGCGAACGGCGCGATGGGCCGGGACGGCCGCGCCGCGCGCCGTACCCAGGAGACGGTCCGCGCGATGCGCTGCGACGACCGCTGGCACACCACGTACTGGATCGGCCGTTGGCCCCAGCTCGGCCAGGGCGGCACCCCGCTCGCGGGCGTCGTCCAACTGCTGAGCAGCACCCCGGCCATGGCCAGCACCTTCTCCCTGACCGCCTCGCACGGCAGCGGCCGGGCCCCCGCCATCTCCGGCTACGTCCGCCTCTCGACCCGCAGCGAGAACGAACTGACCGCCGCGCAGGGCGAGTTGGAACGCCGCTCCGGCTCCGTGAAGGTCGGACTCGTACGGCTGGACCGGGAGCAGCTCCCCGGTCTCCTGGCCACGCTCCCCCTCGGAGGTACCCGCTGATGGCGACGCCCACCTACCAGCCCCGCGCCACCCCGAGCAGCGACGGCTGGCGCAATCCCCCCATCGGCGGCGCGCCCTCGGGCGGCGGGCGGCGGCTCTCGCACGAGCCCCGGCCCGACGAGCGGCAGTCGGCGGCCGCCGGGCCGCGCCCGCAGCCGGGCTTCGGCCTGAAAGGCCCGCGGCGCAGCCCGCACGTCCTGCCCGCGGAGTCGCTCGGCTCGCTGACCCTGCCGGTCGCCGAGGACGGTGTCGTCATCGGCATCGACCCGCAGAACCAGCCCGCCGTGGTGAACCTGCTGCGGCCCAGCCCGCTCGAAGTGGTGCTGGTGGGCAGCATGTGGCTGGCGCAGGTGCTGTCGCTGCGTACGGTCGCCACCGGCGCGCGGGTCGCGGTCGAGACCGCCCGGCCGCCGGCCTGGGCGCAGATGGCGCAGGCCGCGGGCGGCGGACAGCAGTGCGTCTCGGTCCACGACGTACGGCAGATCGCCCCGCAGGGCGCGTCGGTCTCCAGCCCGGTCCTGGTCGTACGGGACATGGGAGCGCGGCCGCCGCGCAACCAGCTCGCGCCCGGGCCCTGGCAGTCCGTACTGACCGTGCTGCCCTTCCTCGGCCCGCGGTCGCCGCAGTTGCTGGCCCGCGCCGACCTGGTCTGCCTGCAGCGGCTGTCGCCGGAGGAGGCCGAGGTCGTGACGCGCATCATGCGGCTCCCGGCGCAGATCGGCGGCGTGCTGCCGACACTCAGCGACAACGCGATGCTCTGGTGCACGCGCGACAGCCACCAGTTCGTGATGACGCAGCCGACCGACGCGGAGACGAACCTGCTCGGCGGCGCGCGGCGCATGGACTGACGGAGCGGTACGTACGGAGGGGTACGTACGGCGCGACGCGTACGGCGCGGGCCTTCGCGGGTACCTCTTGCGGGGTGTTCGCGGGCCCGCGCGCGTGCGGTCACGGGCCCGCGCACGGGTGCGCCGCCGGGTTGCCAAGACGAGACGCCGCCGACTGCCGTTCGTGGCCGACTGTTGATTAGGCTGTATTGGAGAGCCGCAGGAGCACACCGACGGCTGCCGATACGGGGATGGAGACAGTTAGTGTTGGCGCTACCCGGGGTGGTGTGGTCCGACGTCCGCTACATCCGATCGATCCGCCTGTATCCGGTCCTGCCGTTCAGGTGCGTTGCAGTACACCAGGAGGCACAGTGAGGGAGCAGGAGGCTTTCCGTCCGGACGGGAACGATCCTGACGACGACCAGTCCGAGTTCGATCTGACGGGTGAATTCAAGATCGATTTTGCGGCTCCGGCCTGGTACGCCAGCAACGACACCAGCGGCGGCGGTACGGCCGCGGCCGCACCGGCCACACCTCCCGCCGCCACGCCCTCCACGCCACCCACCGGCGCGCCGCTGAGCGGGCCCGCGCAGCCGGGCCCCGGCCAGGCCGGTCCGCAGACCGCCCCGGCCCAGAGCACGCCGCAGGGCGATGCGATGCCACCTGCCGCCCCTCCCGGCTTCCCGACGCTCCGTCCCGACGCGGGCGTTGCCAACGCGGGCGCTCCGGCACCCGCGCCCACCGCGCCGCCGGTCGCACCGGCTCCCGTCGCCCCCGCACCGGGTCCCGTCACGCCCCCGCCGCCCGCACCGGAGCCGACGGCTCCCGTGGCGCCTCCCGCGCCCGTCGCCGAGGCCGCGCCGGAACCGTCTGCCGAGGCCGCGGAGTCCGACGCGACGGCGGCGTCCGCGGCCGGGACCGTACGCGCCGGAAGTGGTGTCGACCCGTCGGCCTCCCTGTGGGCCGACGACCCGGCGCCCGAACCGGCCCCCGCGCCCGCCCCGGTGGAGACCGCACCGGCCGCCGACGAGCAGCGGACCGAGGAAGCGGACGGGTCCGACGCTCCCGCCGCGGCCGAGGCACCGGCCCCCGCTCCCCTGGCACCGCCCGCGCCGGAGGCCGAAGCGGCCGTCGCCGCGCCGCAACCGCCTGTGCAGCAGCCCGCTCCGGAGACGCAGCAGCAGCCGGAGGCCGGACAGCAGGAAGCACCGCAGCAGGACGTGCCGCAGGAAGCACCGCAGCAGGGCGCCGCCCAGGAGTTGCCGCTCCAGCAGCAGGCTCCGCAGGAGCTGCCGCCTCAGCAGCAGGCGGCACCGCAGCAGATGCAGCAGCAGGCACAGCAGATGCCGCAGCAGCAGGGCACTCCCCCGCAGGGCGCGCCTTGGGGCGCCGCTGCCGGGCAGCAAGCAGGTGCGCCTGCGAACCTCCCGCCGCTGCCTCCTGAGTACCAGCCTGCGGACCCGCGCACGGCTCAGGCCCAGGCACAAGCTCAGGCCCAACAGCCGTACCAGCAGCAGGCGCAGCCCCAGGCCCAGCCCGAGCAGCAGCCGTACGCGCAGCAGCCGCCGTACCAGCAGCAGTCCGGCTACCCGCAGCAATACCCCCAGCAGGCGCAGCAGGCCCATCCCCAGCAGCCGGCACCTCAGCAGGCCCAGCAGCAGGCCGCTTACGGCTACCCACAGCCCGCCTACGGATACCCGCACCAGCAGCCCCAGCAGGGCGCCCCGACGCCGCAGCAGGCGCCGGCCGACCCCAACACCGCTGCGGCGCAGGGTGGTTACGGCTACCCGCAGCAGGCCCAGCCTCAGCAGCAGTACCCCCAGCAGGCGCAGCAGCAAGCACAACAGCAGGTTGCTTACGGCTATCCGCAGCAGCAGGGTGGCTACGGCTACCCCCAGGCCGCCCAGGGCTACCCGCAGCAGACCGCGCCCGCGCAGCAGCAACAGCAGCCGTATCCCGGGTACGGCCAGCAGCAGGCCCCGCCGCAGGCCCAACAGCCCCCGCAGGCACAGCCGCAGGCCCCGCACCAGCCGCAGGCCCCCACCCCCGTCCAGGGCGCCGACCCGAACGCCGCCGCCAACTACGCGCAGTACTCGCAGCCGGGCCAGCAGCAGCAACAGCAGCGGGCCGCCCCCGGCGCGCCCCTGGGCTACAGCGCCGCCGTCGAGCTGACCTCCGACCGGCTGCTCCGCAACCAGCCCAAGAAGAAGAAGCCGGGCGCCAACGCGCAGCCCTCGCGCTTCAAGCTGGGTGCGAAGAAGGAGGAGCAGGAGCGCCAGCGCAAGCTGGAGCTGATCCGTACGCCGGTGATGTCCTGCTACCGGATCGCGGTCATCAGCCTCAAGGGCGGCGTCGGCAAGACCACGACGACGACCGCGCTGGGCGCCACGCTCGCCTCCGAGCGGCAGGACAAGATCCTGGCGATCGACGCGAACCCGGACGCCGGCACGCTCGGCCGCCGGGTGCGCCGCGAGACCGGTGCGACCATCCGTGACCTGGTGCAGGCGATTCCGCAACTGCACAGCTACATGGACATCCGCCGGTTCACCTCGCAGGCTCCGTCGGGTCTGGAGATCCTCGCCAACGACGTGGATCCGGCCGTCTCGACCACGTTCAACGACGACGACTACCGGCGCGCGATCGACGTGCTCGGCAAGCAGTACCCGATCATCCTCACCGACTCGGGCACCGGCCTGCTCTACAGCGCGATGCGCGGGGTGCTGGACCTCGCCGACCAGCTCATCATCATCTCCACACCGTCGGTGGACGGTGCGTCCAGCGCCAGCACCACGCTGGACTGGCTGTCCGCGCACGGCTACGCCGACCTCGTACAGCGCGGTATCACGGTGATCTCCGGGGTCCGCGAGACCGGCAAGATGATCAAAATCGACGACATCGTGTCGCACTTCGAGACGCGGTGCCGCGGGGTGGTCGTGGTCCCGTTCGACGAGCATCTGGCCGCCGGCGCCGAGGTCGACCTGGACATGATGCGGCCCAAGACCCGTGAGGCGTACTTCAACCTGTCCGCGCTGGTGGCCGAGGACTTCTCCCGGACCCAGCAGGCGCAGGGCGCCTGGCCGGACCCTGCCCAGCAGCAGATGCAGCCGGGCGACCCGAACGCCCAGCAGCAGTACGGGCATCAGCAGTACGGCCAGCAGGCGTACCCGCAGCAGCCGGGCCAGGTGGCGCCGGGGCAGCAGCCCGCCGGGTACCCGCCGCAACAGGGCGGCTGGACGCAGCAGCCCCAGCAGCAGGGGCAGCCGCCCCAGGGCTGGCAGCAGCCCCCGGACGCGCCGCAGGCGCCCGGCCAGCCCGGTCTCCAGCCGGGATGGACGCAGCAGCCCCCGCCGCAGTAGCACCACGGCGCACGCAGCAGCACCACGGCACACGATAGGGCCCGGCACTCGGAGGAGTGCCGGGCCCTGTCCCGTTGTCGCCGGGCCCGCGCGGGCCCGCCGTGAAGCGTCGTCAGCTCCCGGCTTCTGCCTCGGCCTCGGCCGCCCCGATCAGCTCGCGCGTCTCCTTCACGTCGACCGCCATCCGCTCCAGCAGCCCGTCGAGCGTCTCGAACTTCTCCATGCCGCGCAGGTACGCGTAGAAGTCCACCGCGACGTGCAGGCCGTACAGTTCCAGGCCGACGCGGTCGATGGCGTGCGCCTCGACGGTCCGCGCGGTGCCGTCGAACTGCGGGTTGGTGCCGACCGAGATCGCCGCCGGCATCTTCTCGCCGTCCGCGTGCAGCCAGCCCGCGTACACCCCGTCGGCAGGGATGGCGGTGTGCGGCAGCGTCTCCACGTTCGCCGTCGGGAAGCCCAGTTCCCGGCCGCGCTGGGCGCCGCGCACCACCTCGCCCTCGACCCGGTGCGGCCGTCCCAGGACCTCCCGCGCGCCCGCGACGTCGCCCTCGGCGACCAGCCGCCGGGTCAGCGTCGAGGAGAACGGCTCGCCGCCGCCCGCCGTCCCGCGCTCGAACAGGTCGACCACCTCGACCGCGTAGTCGTAGGTGCCGCCCAGCTCCGCGAGCGTCTCGACGGTGCCTGCGGCCTTGTGTCCGAAGCGGAAGTTCGGCCCCTCGACGACGAGCTGCGCGTGCAGCTTGTCGACCAGGACCTTGACCACGAAGTCGGCCGGGGCCAGCTTCGAGAACTCCTTGGTGAACGGCAGGATCAGCACCGCGTCCACGCCGAGGCCCGCCATCAGCTCCGCGCGCCGCTCGTGCGGCGCCAGCAGCGGCGGGTGGGTGCCGGGCCGTACGACCTCGCTGGGGTGCGGGTCGAAGGTGACCACCACGGCCGGTACACCCAGCTCCCGGGCGCGCGCCACCGTCTTCCCGATGATCAGTTGGTGCCCGCGGTGCACGCCGTCGTAGGAGCCGATGGTGACGACGCTGCGTCCCCAGCCCTCGGGGATGTCCTCCAAGCCACGCCAGCGCTGCACTGTGCCCGCTCCTCGCCAGAACTCTCGTCCGTCACTGCGCCGGGAAGAACCCGGTCGGATCCGGGCACCCTCGGCCTTACGCAGGTCTAAGACTGCCATGCCTCGCGCATCGGTTCGCGGGAAGGGTCACCTCGCTTCTGTGGAGTGCGGCACCCCCGGGCGCGTGGTCCGCCGTCCCGGCCCGCGCGTGTCACCCGTACGCCGGAGCACGCCGCCGCCGTCCGCGCCCCGCCGGTCGGAGCCACCGGGCCACCCGGCGCGGCGGGTATGGCGACGGGCGGCGCCGTGGGTACGGCACCGCCCGTCGTACTGCTCCGGCCTGCCCGGGAGAGGGCACCCGGTCACTCCGCGAAGACCGCCAGGCTCTTCGCCCGTCCGCCCTGGTTCTCCAGCAGCGCCAGGAACGTCCCGTCCGGCGCGAACGCCGCCGCGGGCCGGGCCGGGCCGTCGCCGTCCTCGTCGAAGCGCGGCATCGGGATGCGCACCCCGTTGGTGAGCAGCCGCGCCTGGTCGAGGGTGACGTCCCAGCGCGGGAAGGCCGCGGCCGCCGCCTCGCCGATCGGCATGACCGGCAGGCCGCCGCCCGCCTCGTCGTCCACGGCCGTCTGGAGCTGCTCCAGCGTGCGGGCCCGGTCGAGCTTGTACGGGCCCACCCGGGTACGCCGCAGCGCGGTCAGGTGGCCGCCGACGCCGAGGGCCTCCCCGAGGTCGCGGGCGAGCGCCCGGATGTACGTACCGGAGGAGCACTCCACCGAGACCAGCAGGTCGGTGACGGGCGTGCCGTCCGCCGCCTCGGCCTCCTCCACGGAGTAGACGACGAAGGAGGAGACGGTCACCGGACGGGCCGGTATCTCCACGTCCTCGCCCTTGCGCACCCGTGCGTAGGACCGCTTGCCGTCGATCTTGATGGCGCTGACCTTGGACGGCACCTGCATGATCGCGCCGGTCAGCTCCGCCACGCCCGCGTCGATCGCCGCCCGGTCCAGGCCGTGCGCGGCCTTGGAGGCGGTGATCTCGCCCTCGGCGTCGTCGGTGACCGACGTCTGGCCCAGCCGGATCGTGCCGACGTACTCCTTCTCGGTCAGCGCGAGGTGACCGAGCAGCTTCGTGGCGCGCTCGATGCCCAGCACGAGCACGCCCGTCGCCATCGGGTCGAGCGTGCCGGCGTGCCCGACGCGGCGGGTGCGGGCCATGCCGCGCATCTTGGCCACCACGTCGTGCGAGGTGAAGCCGGCCGGCTTGTCGACGATGACCAGGCCGTCCGGCGCCCCCTGCTTGGCGCGGGTGCGCTCGACACGCTTCGCGCCGGTGTTCTCGCGCTTCATTACTGCGGGGTGTCCTCGTCCTCGTCGCCCGGCTTGCGGTACGGGTCGGCCTCGCCCGCGTACGTGGCGCCCGAGGACGCCTCGCGCACCTTGGCGTCCGAGGCCCGTGCCTTGTCGAGCAGGTCCTCGATGGTCTTGGCGTTCTCCGGCAGGGCGTCCGCGACGAAGGTCAGGGTCGGCGTGAACTTCACGCCCGCCGCCTTGCCGACCTCGGAGCGCAGGATGCCCTTGGCGCTCTCCAGCCCGGCGGCCGCGCCGGCCCGCTCCTCGTCGTCGCCGTAGACCGTGTAGAAGACCGTCGCCTCCCGCAGGTCACCGGTGACCCGGGTGTCCGTGATGGTCACGTGGCTGCCGAGCCGCGGGTCCTTGATGCCGCGCTGCAGCTTCTGGGCGACCACCTCCCGGATGAGGTCCGCCAGCTTCTTCGCCCGCGCATTGTCGGCCACTGGTCCGTCTCCTTCTGTGTCTTTCACCATGGTGCGTGTGGCGCCGACGACCCGCTCAGTCGTCATGGTCGCCGTGGACCCGCCGCCGTACCGACAGCAGCTCCACTTCGGGCCGTGCGGCGACCAGGCGCTCGCAGCGGTCCAGTACGTCTGTGAGGTGCCCCGTGTCCCCGGACACCACCGCGAGTCCGATGGTGGCTCTGCGGTGGAGATTCTGCTCGCCGACCTCCGCCACGCTGACCGCGTACTTGCGGTGCAGTTCGGCGACGATCGGGCGGACGACGGAGCGCTTCTCCTTCAGCGACCGTACGTCGCCGAGGAGGAGGTCGAAGGACAGCGTCCCTACGTACATGCGGTGCGGGTAAGGCCACCCGTGGGGCACTAGATGCCGACTGTACGAACTGTTTGAACCGTACAGGCAACGGCCGGGGCCGATCGACGGAATTTCTCCCGCCGACCGGCCCCAGTCGGTCACTGCGTGATCAGCCGCGCGGCTTCTCCCGCATCTCGTACGTCGCGATGACGTCGTCGACCTTGATGTCGTTGAAGTTGCCGAGGTTGATACCGCCCTCGAAGCCTTCGCGGATCTCGGTGACGTCGTCCTTGAAGCGGCGCAGACCCTCGATGTTGAGGTTCTCCGCGACGACCTTGCCGTCGCGCACCAGGCGAGCCTTGGTGTTGCGCTTGACCTCGCCGGAGCGGATGAGCACACCCGCGATGTTGCCCAGCTTGGACGACTTGAAGACCTCGCGGATCTCCGCCGTACCGAGCTCGACCTCTTCGTACTCCGGCTTGAGCATGCCCTTGAGGGCCGCCTCGATCTCCTCGATCGCCTGGTAGATGACCGAGTAGTAGCGGACGTCGACGCCCTCGCGCTCGGCCATCTGCGTCGCGCGGCCTTCGGCGCGGACGTTGAAGCCGATCACGATCGCGTCGGAGCCGGACGCCAGGTTGATGTCGGACTCCGTGACCGCACCGACGCCGCGGTGCAGGACCCGGATGTCGACCTCTTCGCCGACGTCGAGCTGGAGCAGCGAGGACTCCAGGGCCTCGACCGAACCGGACGCGTCGCCCTTGATGATGAGGTTGAGCTGCTGGACCTCGCCGGCCTTGAGCACCTTGTCCAGGTCCTCCAGCGACACCCGGCGGGTGCGCTTGGCGAACGCGGCGTTGCGCTCACGGGCGGCGCGCTTCTCGGCGATCTGGCGGGCCGTGCGGTCCTCGTCGACGACCAGGAAGTTGTCGCCGGCACCCGGGACGTTGGTCAGACCCAGCACCAGGACGGGGGTCGAGGGACCCGCTTCCTGCACGTTCTGGCCCTTGTCGTCGAGCATCGCCCGGACACGGCCGTACGCGTCGCCGGCCACCATCGTGTCACCGACGCGCAGCGTGCCGCGCTGGACCAGGACGGTCGCCACGGCGCCGCGGCCACGGTCGAGGTGAGCCTCGATCGCGATGCCCTGCGCGTCCTGCTCGGCGTTGGCCCGCAGGTCGAGCGAGGCGTCCGCGGTCAGGACCACGGCCTCCAGCAGCTCCTCGATGTTCAGGCCCTGGCGGGCGGAGATGTCGACGAACATCGTGTCGCCGCCGTACTCCTCGGCCACCAGGCCGTACTCGGTGAGCTGACCGCGCACCTTGGTCGGGTCCGCGCCCTCGACGTCGATCTTGTTGACCGCGACCACGATCGGCACGTCGGCCGCCTTGGCGTGGTTCAGCGCCTCGATCGTCTGCGGCATCACACCGTCGTTGGCCGCCACCACGAGGATCGCGATGTCGGTCGACTTGGCACCACGGGCACGCATGGCGGTGAACGCCTCGTGACCCGGGGTGTCGATGAAGGTGATGCGGCGCTCTTCGTCGTTGACCTCGGTCGCGACCTGGTAGGCACCGATGTGCTGGGTGATGCCGCCGGCCTCGCCCGCGATGACGTTGGTCTTGCGGATCGCGTCCAGCAGGCGCGTCTTACCGTGGTCGACGTGACCCATGACGGTCACCACCGGCGGACGCGCGACGAGCATCTCCTCGCCGCCCTCGTTCTCGCCGAAGTCGATGTCGAACGACTCCAGGAGCTCGCGGTCCTCCTCCTCCGGGGAGACGATCTCTACGACGTAGTTCATCTCCTCGCCGAGGAGGTGCAGCGTCTCGTCGGAGACGGACTGCGTCGCGGTGACCATCTCACCCAGGTTCAGCATGACCTGGACGAGCGACGCCGGGTTGGCGTTGATCTTCTCGGCGAAGTCCGTCAGCGAGGCACCGCGCGACAGGCGAACCGTCGCACCGTTGCCGCGGGGCAGCATGACGCCGCCCACCGACGGGGCCTGCATGGCCTCGTACTCCTGGCGCCTCTGACGCTTGGACTTGCGACCGCGGCGCGCGGGGCCGCCGGGACGGCCGAAGGCGCCCTGCGTGCCACCACGGCCACCGGGACCACCCGGACGTCCGCCGAAGCCGGGACGGCCGCCGAAGCCGCCGCCACCACCGGGACCGCCGCCACCGGGACGACCGGCGAAACCGCCGCCGCCACCCGGACGACCGCCACCGCCGCCACCGGGACGGCCGGCGAAGCCGCCGCCGCCCGGACGACCGCCGCCACCGGGACGACCGGCGCCACCGGGACCGCGACCGCCGCCACCGGGACCCGGACGCGGGCCGGCGGCCGGGCTCTTCGGCATCATGCCGGGGTTGGGACGGTTACCGCCGCCGGGACGGGGACCGCCCTGGCCCGCACCCTGCGGACGGGGCATGCCGCCCGGGGTCGGACGGTTGCCGCCGGGAGCCTGCGGACGGGGACCGCCCTGGCCACCCTGGCCGCCGCCCTGCGGACGCGGGCCGCCGGGGGCACCCTGGCCGCCGGGACGCGGCGCGCCACCGGGACGGGGGGCCTGCGGACGGGCCATGCCGGTGGAGCCACCGGACGTGAAGGGGTTGTTGCCCGGACGCGGACCGGACGGACGGTTGCCGCCGGGACGCGGGGCGCCGCCCTGGCGGTCGCCGCCGGGACGGGGGGCGTTGCCGCGGCCCTGACCACCCTGGCCGCCGCCCTGGCCACCCTGCTGCGGGCGGGCCGGACGCGGACCGGGGGTGGCGCCCGGCTTGGGAGCCGGGGCCGACGGCGGGGCCTGGAACTCGGGCTGCGCGGGGGCGGCCGGAGCGGGCTTGGGCGCCGGGGCCTTGGGGCCCGGCGTGGGACGCGGACCCGGGGCCGGGGCCGACTTCGGGGCCTCGGCGGGAGCCGCCGGGGCCTGGGACTGGGGTGCCTCGGGGGCGGCCGGCGCCGGAGCCGCGGGGCCCGGCTTGGGGGCGCCCGGCTTCGGGGCGGCGGGACGTGCCTGCGCCGGGGACGGCGCGGGCTTCGCGGGCGCGCTCTTGCGCGGCGCCGCGGGCTTGCCGGCGGCACGGCCGTTGCCGTTGCCCGCCTGGAAAGCGTCGGTCAGCTTGCGAACAACCGGCGCCTCGATCGTCGAGGACGCCGAACGGACGAATTCACCAAGTTCTTGGAGCTTGGCCATGACGACCTTGCTCTCAACGCCGAACTCCTTGGCGAGTTCGTATACCCGGACCTTAGCCACTTCGCTCCTTCTAGGTCCGGGTGTCCACCGGACCGTCGCTACTTCATGGGCGTACTCATCGCGTACTCATCGAGTGCTCATCGCAATCTCGACCTACTTCCGACTCGCGAGGTACCTGACCGCACGGTTTTCCGTGCGCTGTGCTTTCTTACGGTGTTGCCTGATCAACCGGTGCAGCTTGATCAACATGCGTCCGTTCCACGAACCGGCGCAAGGCCGTCACGTCGAACGGTCCCCGGCCCCGGAAGGCCCGGGGGAAGACCCGGCGGCGGACCGCCAGATCGAGACAGACCCGGGTCCGGTGCAGGTAAGCACCCCGGCCGGGCAGCGTACCGCGAGGATCGGGGACACACTCGCCCTCGATCGCCACGATCCGCAACAGATCGTCCTTGGCCGCTCGCTCCCGGCACCCCACACAGGTGCGCTCAGGGCATACGCGGGCATGCGTCCGGCCAGACACTGCTTAAGTCTACCTCCCCGCGCCGACCTCACCCCTACGGGGTAATGCCCGAACGGTCGCTCAAAATTCCGGTGGGCCGCCACCGATTTTCCGGCTGCGGCCGCACCCCGGTCCGTCCCGGACCGCCGCCGGGCGCGGGGACCACCCGCGCCCGGCGGCGGTCCGGGATCACTCCTGGCCCGCGCCCTGGTCGGTGTCCGGGCGGATGTCGATGCGCCAGCCGGTGAGGCGGGCGGCGAGCCGGGCGTTCTGCCCTTCCTTGCCGATGGCCAGCGACAACTGGTAGTCGGGCACGGTCACCCGGGCGGACCGGGCCGCGAGGTCGACCACCTCGACCTTGCTGACCCGCGCGGGCGACAGCGCGTGCGCCACCAGCTCGGCCGGGTCGTCCGACCAGTCGACGATGTCGATCTTCTCGCCGTGCAGCTCGGCCATGACCGCGCGCACCCGGCCGCCCATCGGGCCGATGCAGGCGCCCTTGGCGTTCAGCCCGGAGCGGGTGGACCGTACGGCGATCTTGGTGCGGTGACCCGCCTCACGCGCGATGGCGGAGATCTCCACCGAACCGTCGGCGATCTCCGGCACCTCCATGGCGAAGAGCTTCTTCACCAGGTTGGGGTGGGTGCGGGAGAGCGTCACGGACGGGCCGCGCACACCCTTGACCACCCGGACGACGTACGAGCGCAGCCGGGTGCCGTGCGCGTACTCCTCGCCGGGGACCTGCTCCTGCGCCGGCAGGATGGCCTCCAGCTTGCCGATGTCGACCAGGACGTTCTTCGGGTCCCGGCCCTGCTGGACGACGCCCATCACGACGTCGCCCTCCCGTCCGGCGTACTCGCCGAAGGTGATCTCCTCCTCGGCGTCCCGCAGCCGCTGGAGGATGACCTGCTTGGCGGTGGTCGCCGCGATCCGGCCGAAGCCGGACGGGGTGTCGTCGAACTCACGCGGCTCGGCGCCCTCTTCGAGGTCGGCCGGGTCCTCCTTGGCCCACACCGTCACATGTCCGGTGTTGCGGTCCAGCTCCACCCGCGCGTGGCGGCGGCTTCCCTCGGTGCGGTGGTACGCGATGAGGAGGGCCGACTCGATGGCCGCGACCAGCAGGTCGAACGAGATCTCCTTCTCCCGTACCAAACCCCGCAGGGCACTCATGTCGATGTCCACGGCTACGCCTCCTCCTGGCTCTCGTCGTTCTGCTCGGCGCGGTCGTCGCGCCCCTGGTCCTGCTTGCGGTTGAACTCGATCTCCACGCGCGCCTTGGCGATCTCGGCGAAGGCGACCCGGCGGGCGGTGGGCTTGCGCCCCTTCACACCCGGTACCTCGAGGTCCAGACCCTCGTCGTCCATGGCGGTGATGCGCGCCACCAGTTCGCCGCCCTCGTGGAGTTGGGCCTTGACGAGGCGGCCGACGGCGCGGCGGTAGTGCCGCGGCTCGGTCAGCGGGCGGTCGGCTCCGGGGGAGGTGACCTCCAGCGTGTACGGGGCGCCGCCCATCACGTCGGAGTCGTCGAGTGCCTGCGACGCCTCGCGGCTCAGCTCGGCACACTCGTCGAGCTGTACGCCGTCGTCGGAGTCGACCACGATCCTCAGCACACGCCGCTTTCCGGCCGGTGTCACCTCGATCTCTTCCAGATCCAGGTCTCGCGCGGCGACGAGCGGTTCAAGCAGTCCGCGCAGCCTCTCGCTCTGGGTGGTGCTCATCCGGGTGACTCCTCGGCCGCGTGTGCTGTTGTGGGAAGGTCGCGTGTCGGGTCAAAGCCTAGCTGTTCCGGCGGGGTACTGACGATTCGGTGGCCGGTCACGGATACGCTCGCCTGCGGTGATCACTACGGCCGCCCCCTCTGAAGACCCCGGGAAGTCACACGTGCACAACGTCGCGCTCACGCGCAGGAGGACCTTGCTGGCCGGTTCCGTGCTCGGCGGGACGGCCCTGCTGCTCACCGGCTGCTCGGACGGTTCCGGTCCGCGTGACGGCCGGAAGGACGCGGACGCGGCGGCGGACACGCGGCTGCGCGCGCAGGCCGCGCGGGACAGCTCCGCGCTGCTCGCCCGGTACGACGCGACGCTCGCCGCCCACCCCGGGCTCGGCGAGCGGCTGCGGCCGCTGCGCGCCGAAGTGGCGCGGCACGCGGCGGCGTTCGGGGCCTCCCCCGCGCCCGCCGCGTCCGGCGTCCCGTCCGCCCGGCCGCGTACGGGCGCCTCGGCCGCCGCGGCTCCGTCCGCCTCCTCGGCCGCCCCGTCCGCCCCCGCCGTCCCGCCCGACGAGAAGCAGGCGCGTACGGACCTGGCGGCGGCGGAACGCCGTACCGCGGACGCCCGCGCCACGGCCCTGGTGAGCGCGGCGCCGGAGCTGGCCAGGCTGCTGGCGTCGGTCGCGGCGGCGGGCGCGGCGCACGCGTATCTGCTCACGCTCACGGAGGACGGCACGTGAGGAACGCCGCAGCGGCGGCCGCACGCACGACGGGACAGCGGCCGGGCCGGAGCCCGGTCACGGAAGGGGCACGATGCTGACATCCACGGCGGCGCGTACGGACGCGGCGGAGGGCGACGCGCGCGGCGCCGAGCTGCGGGCGCTCCAGGCCGCGCTGGCGGCCGAGCACGCGGCCGTCTACGGCTACGGCGTGGTCGGCGGCCGGATCGGCGACGACCGGCGCAAGGAGGCGCGCGAGGGCTACGACGCGCACCGCGCGCGCCGGGACGAGCTGCGGCGCGGCGTACGGGACCTGGGCGGTACCCCGCGGGCCGCCGCGGCCGCCTACGCGCTGCCGTTCCCGGTGCCGGACGCGGCGGCCGCCGTCCGGCTGGCCGCGGAGCTGGAGGACCGGGTGGCGGCCGTGTACGCGGATCTCGTACGGGACGGTGCCGGGGCGCGGCGCCGGGACGCGGCCGGGGCGCTGCGGGAGGCCGCGGTGCGTGCGGTGCGCTGGCGCGGCAGCGGCGTAGCCTTCCCTGGGCTCGCGGAACGGGCCGGCGGCGGCAGCCCGACCGGCACCCCGTCCGGCCCGGCGCCCGGCGCCGCCGCGGACCGGCACTGACGGCCGCCCGCACCGGGAGGTCACCGAACGTCCACCGAAAGGGACAGCACAGGCATGGCTACGGCACCCATCGAACCGCCGCGACGGCTGGTGAGCGCGCTCGGCGGCGATCCGGACGGCCCGGCCGGTGCCTGGCTGGAAGCGCTGCCCGACCTGGTGCGACAGCGCCTCGACGCCTGGGAGTTGACGCCGGAGCGGGTGCACGAGCCGGGTGGCCGCAGCAGCCTGCTCGTGTACGTGCGGCAGGCCGACGGCACACCGGCCGCGCTGAAGTTCCCGGCTCCCGGCCGTGCGCCGGCGCACGAGGGCGTGGCGCTGGCGCAGTGGGACGGCTGGGGCGCGGCACGGCTGCTGCGCGCCGACGCGGACAGCGGTGCGCTGCTCCTGGAGCGTTTGCAGGGCGCGGTGTCCCTGCGCTCACTGCCGGAGGCCAAGGCGCTGCTGGAGGCGGCCGGCACGGTACGGCGGCTGTGGGTGTCCCCGGCCGACGGGCACCCCTTCGCGTCCCTGGCGGGCCGTACGGAGGAGGCCGTCGACGAGCTGCGCGCCCTCGGGGCGGCGACCCCGGCCGCGGGGCCGCTGCTGGACGAGACGCTGGAGCTGCGCCGCGCGCTGCCGGCCGACGCCCCGAGGACGTCCTGTTGCACGGCGCGTTCCGGCAGGGCAAGGTGCTGGCCGGGGAACGGGCGCCGTGGCTGGCGGTCGGCCCGTCGCCGGTGGTCGGCGAGCGGGCGTACGACCTGGCCTGGCTGGTGCTGGACCGCTTCGAGGACCTGGCGGCCGGCTCCGGGGCGGCCTCTGCGGCCCGGCGCCGGGTGGCCAAGCTGGCGGACTCCCTGGACGTGGACCGGGACCGGCTGCGCAGTTGGACGCTGTACCGGGCGGTGGACTCGGGCGTGCGCGAGATGACGACGACGGGCGGCGACGTGCAGCGCGGTGAGCTGCTGCTGGAGTTCGCCACCTGGCTGTAGGGGCGGCCCGGCCGTAGAGACGGCCCAGGGGCCGGGCGGGACCGGGAGGCCGGTCCCGCCCGGCCCCTGGGCCGCTGTCCGTCAGGCGCTCAGCCGGGCGACGGCCTCCTCGACCGTCAGCTCCTCGCGCTCGCCCGTACGGCGGTCCTTCAGCTCGACCACGCCCTCGGCGGCGCGGCGGCCCGCGACCAGGATCTTCGGGATGCCCAGCAGCTCGGCGTCGGTGAACTTCACGCCCGGCGAGACGCCCGCCCGGTCGTCCACCAGGACGCGCAGGCCCGCGGCGCCCAGCTTGTCGCCGACCTCCAGGGCCAGCTCGGTCTGCTTGGCCTTGCCCGCGGCGACCACGTGCACGTCGGCCGGGGCGATCTCGCGCGGCCAGCACAGGCCCGACTCGTCGAAGGTCTGCTCGGCGAGGGCCGCGACGGCGCGCGAGACGCCGATGCCGTACGAGCCCATCGTGACGCGCGCGGGCTTGCCGTTCTGGCCGAGCACGTCGAGCTGGAAGGCGTCCGCGTACTTGCGGCCGAGCTGGAAGATGTGGCCGATCTCGATCGCGCGGTCGATGCGCAGGCCCGCGCCGCAGCTCGGGCAGGGGTCGCCCGGCTCGACCACGACGACGTCCAGGTACTCGTCGACCTCGAAGTCACGGCCCGCGACGACGTTGCGCGCGTGCTTGCCGTCCTTGTTGGCGCCGGTGATCCAGGCGGTGCCGGGGGCGACCCGCGGGTCGGCGAGGTACTTGAAGGACTTGCCGGCCAGGCCCTGCGGGCCGACGTAGCCGCGGACCAGGTCGTCGCGGCCGGTGAAGTCCTCGGCGGTGACCAGCTCGACCGTGGCCGGGGCCAGGTGCTCGCCGAGCTTGCCGAGGTCCACCTCGCGGTCGCCGGGCACGCCCACCGCGACGATCTCGCCGTCGACCTTGACCAGCAGGTTCTTCAGCGTGGCGGAGGCCGGGACGCCCAGGTGCTCGGCCAGCGTCTCGATGGTCGGGGTGTCGGGGGTGTCCAGCTCCTCGACGGGGCCGTGCCCGCTGCCGTCCACCGCCGGGACGGTGACCGTGACGGCCTCGGTGTTGGCCGCGTAGTCGCAGGCCGGGCAGTCCACGAAGGTGTCCTCGCCGGCCGCGGCGGGGGCCAGGAACTCCTCGGAGGCGGAGCCGCCCATGGCGCCGGAGACGGCGGAGACGATGCGGTAGTCCAGGCCCAGCCGCTGGAAGATCTTCTGGTACGCCTCGCGGTGCAGGCGGTACGACTCCTCCAGGCCCTCGTCGGTGGTGTCGAAGCTGTACGAGTCCTTCATCTGGAACTCGCGGCCGCGCAGCACGCCGGAGCGCGGGCGGGCCTCGTCGCGGTACTTGGTCTGGATCTGGTACAGCATCACCGGCAGGTCCTTGTAGGACGTGCACTGGTCCTTGACCATGAGGGTGAAGATCTCCTCATGGGTCGGCCCGAGCAGGTAGTCCGCGCCCTTGCGGTCCTTGAGCCGGAACAACTGGTCGCCGTACTCCTCCCAGCGGCCGGTGGCCTCGTACGGCTCCTTGGGCAGCAGGGCCGGCAGCAGCACCTCCTGCGCGCCGATCGCGTCCATCTCCTCGCGGATGACGCGCGAGACGTTCTCCAGCACCTTCTTGCCCAGCGGCAGCCAGGTCCAGATGCCGGCGGCGGTGCGGCGGACGTAGCCGGCGCGCACGAGCAGCTTGTGGCTGGCGGTCTCGGCGTCGGCCGGGTCGTCGCGCAGCGTCTTGATCATCAACCGGGACATGCGCTGGACCTGGGCCATGGTGATTCTCCTGCGTAAGAAAGGTGACTTCCGCGAGGTTATCCGGAGGGACACGCCCCACGGAAATGGGATCCGCGCCGCGGCCGCCCCGTATACGCCCCGTGCCCGGTCCCGCCCGGTCAGCGTTTGAGCGGCAGGGGCGCGCCCATCACCGCGTACGGCAGCGGGGCGCTCGGGAACAGCACCCGGCGGGCCAGGTCCTGGTAACCCAGGGAGCGGTACAGGC
This sequence comes from Streptomyces chrestomyceticus JCM 4735, assembly GCF_003865135.1. Taxonomy (NCBI): domain Bacteria; kingdom Bacillati; phylum Actinomycetota; class Actinomycetes; order Kitasatosporales; family Streptomycetaceae; genus Streptomyces; species Streptomyces chrestomyceticus. The sequence continues at coordinate 2,694,391 of NZ_BHZC01000001.1, forward strand.
CGCGGGCGGGGCTGTCGGTGTCGATGGCGGACAGGATGCTCCGGGGTTCGGCCGCCTCGTCGGTGATGCGGGTGATCAGTTCGCGGCCGATCCGCCGGTTCTGGAAGGCGGGCAGCACATGCAGCTCGGTGATCACGAAGGAGTCGTCGAGCCAGTGGTCCCGGTCCTGGTGGCGCAGGTACGGCTCGACGACCGTGGACCACCAGTGCGTACGGCTGTTGGGCATCCCGTAGACGAAGCCGACCAGCCGCCCGCCGGGCGTGGTGGCGCCGAGGGCGCGGGCCCCGGGGCTGGTCAGATGCCGCAGGACGATGTGGCGGCGGACGCCGATCTCGTCGTCCGTCAGTCCGAACGCCAGTGCCTGCACGGCGAGCGCGTCGTCCACACGGACGGCGAGATCCAGGGGGCCGACCGCGACGTCATCCATGGTCGGGAGCGTACAAGGCACCGGGCCGTAAGACGATCGGCCGACGGGCCCGGAGCGGGCGGCGGGGCGCCGGTGGCTAGAACAGCACGCTCATGAAGGCCCCGGTCTCCTCGAAGCCCACCCGCCGGTACGCGGCCCGCGCCGCCGTGTTGAAGTCGTTCACGTACAGCGAGGCGACGGGCGCGACCTCGGTGAGCGCGTAGCGCAGCACGGCCGCCATGCCGGTCTCCGAGAGGCCCTTGCCGCGGAACTCGGGGGCGACCCAGACGCCCTGGATCTGGCAGGCCCGCTGGGTCGCGGCGCCGATCTCGGCCTTGAAGACCACCTTGCCGTCGTCGACGCGGGCGAAGGACCGCCCGGCGCCGACCAGCTCGGCGACGCGCGCCTGGTAGAGCAGCCCGCCGTCGCCGGCCAGCGGCGAGATGCCGACCTCCTCGGTGAACATCGCCACGCACGCGGGCATGATCACGTCCATCTCGTGCTTGCCGATGCGCCGGACGTACGGGTCGGGCTCGACCTCGGTGGCGAAGGCGGACGTGACCATCAGCGGCTGGTTCGCGCGGATCTCTCGGGCCGGGCCCCAGGCGGGCTCCAGCAGGGACCACAGCTCGGCGGTGGGCCCGGCCGGGCCGACGATCGAGGAGCAGCGCCGGCCCTGGCGGCGGGCCCGCTCGGCGAAGCCGCGTACCGCTTCGGGGGTGGCGCAGACGGGGACGAGGTTGGCGCCCGCGTAGCACAGCGACTCCAGGCGGCCGTCCGTGTACCAGCCCCACATCTCGCCGCCGAGCCGCCAGGGGTCCAGCCCGGCGACCTGGACGCGGGCGGCGACGAAGGCGTTGGCGACGGGGTCGCGGTCCAGTACCGCCAGTGCGGCGTCGAGCTCCCCGGGCTCCAGAACCTTGGTGGTCGTGGTCGTCAGCACGTGTCGGAAAGCCTCACCTTTACGGGCCTGGGAGGCCAGGCAACTGCAGGTCCTGGCACTTTACCTCCCCGGCGGCCGGGCAGCGGATCCGCTGCGGGTACCGCACCTGGCGCGGTTCACGCACGAGCCCCGCCACCGGTGTGGTCCGGTGGCGGGGCTCGTGGGGCGCGCCAGGCGCCGGGGGCTGTACGGGAGGGCCGGGGATCAGCCGGCGACGGCGATGGTGGGCTCGCCGGAGGCCACGCCGTCCTTCTCCATCTGCTCGGCGATCTTCATGGCCTCTTCGATGAGGGTCTCGACGATCTTCGACTCGGGCACCGTCTTGATGACCTCGCCCTTCACGAAGATCTGGCCCTTGCCGTTGCCGGAGGCCACGCCCAGGTCGGCCTCACGGGCCTCGCCGGGGCCGTTGACGACGCAGCCCATGACCGCGACGCGCAGCGGCACCTCCATGCCCTCCAGGCCCGCCGTCACCTCGTCGGCCAGCTTGTACACGTCCACCTGGGCGCGGCCGCAGGACGGGCAGGAGACGATCTCCAGGCGGCGCGGGCGCAGGTTCAGCGACTCCAGGATCTGCAGGCCGACCTTGACCTCCTCGGCCGGCGGGGCCGACAGGGAGACGCGGATCGTGTCGCCGATGCCCTCGCTCAGCAGCGCGCCGAAGGCCACCGCCGACTTGATCGTGCCCTGGAACGCCGGGCCGGCCTCGGTCACGCCGAGGTGCAGCGGGTAGTCGCACTGCGCGGCGAGCTGGCGGTACGCGTTGACCATCACGACCGGGTCGTTGTGCTTCACCGAGATCTTGATGTCCCGGAAACCGTGCTCCTCGAACAGCGAGCACTCCCACAGCGCCGACTCCACCAGGGCCTCGGGCGTCGCCTTGCCGTACTTCTGGAGCAGGCGGCGGTCGAGGGAGCCCGCGTTCACGCCGATCCGGATCGGGGTGCCCGCGTCGGAGGCCGCCTTGGCGATCTCCTTGACCTTGTCGTCGAACTGCTTGATGTTGCCCGGGTTCACCCGGACCGCGGCGCAGCCCGCGTCGATCGCGGCGAACACGTACTTCGGCTGGAAGTGGATGTCCGCGATGACCGGGATCTGCGACTTGCGGGCGATGACCGGCAGCGCGTCGGCGTCGTCCTGGGTCGGGCAGGCGACCCGGACGATCTGGCAGCCGGACGCGGTCAGCTCGGCGATCTGCTGGAGCGTGGCGCCGATGTCGGACGTCCGCGTGGTCGTCATCGACTGCACCGAGACCGGTGCGTCCCCGCCCACGGCGACCGGTCCGACCTGGATCTGGCGGCTGACCCGGCGGTCGGCCAGCTTGGTCGGTACGTCCGGCATTCCCAGTGAAATGGCAGTCATCTGGCGAGCAACCCCAAGGTGTGGATCTAGGTCCCGAGATCGGATCCCGAGATCGGCGGGCTCCGGCCTTCGAGATTACGGCACGAGGGTTGCGGTGGGCACATCGATCCCCTCCTGCCCCCCGTTGGGGGGCGGAGGAGCACCCATGTGCGCGGTTTGGGCGGCTACCGCACCGGGCAGCGCCCCGGTACCTAGGTCAGCTTCACCGGATTCACCACGTCCGCCACCAGCACCAGCAGCGTGAAGCAGATGAAGATCCCGGCGACCACATAGGCGACCGGCATGAGCTTGGCCACGTCGAAGGGGCCGGGGTCGGGGCGGCGGAAGACGCGGGCGAAGGCCCGGCGGACCGACTCCCACAGCGCGCCCGCGATGTGCCCGCCGTCCAGCGGCAGCAGCGGCAGCATGTTGAACAGGAACAGCGACAGGTTGAACCCGGCGACCAGGAAGAGCATGGTCGCCACCCGCTGCTCCGGCGGGATGTCCAGCGAGAAGACCTCGCCGCCGACCCGGGCCGCGCCGACCACGCCCATCGGGGAGTCCTGCTTGCGCTCGCCGCCGTTGAAGGCGGCGTCCCACAGGTCGGGGACCTTGGCGGGCAGGTGGACCAGCGACTGGACGCCCTGTTCGACCATGCTGCCCATGCGGTCCACGGACTGGCCGAAGGTCTGCGGGACGATGCCGGTGGCCGGGGTGAAGCCGAGGAAGCCCGCGGTGACGTACTCGCCCGGCACGTACGAGCCGTTGCCGTCGGTCTTGGCGACCTTGTTCTCGATCAGGTCCGCGTGCAGTTGCTGCCGCTTGCCGTCCCGCTCGACGGTGATCGTCGCCGGGCCGGTGGTGTCCCGGATGCGCTGCTGGAGGGTGGCCCAGTCCGGTACGGGCTTTCCGTCGAAGTCCACGATCTTGTCGCCGGCCCGCAGGCCCGCGGCCTTGGCCGGGGAGTCCTTGGCGCCGGCCGTGCACTTGTCGGTCTTGGCGGAGGCCGCTATCACGCAGTCCGAGACCGAGCCGACCTGGGTGGTCTGGGTGTTGATGCCGAAGCCCATCAGCACGCTCATGAAGATCACGACCGCGAGGATCAGGTTCATGAACGGCCCGGCGAACATCACGATGACGCGCTTCCAGGGCTTGCGCGTGTAGAACAGGCGCTTCTCGTCACCGGGCTGCAGCTCTTCGAAGGCGGCCGAACGGGCGTCCTCGATCATGCCGCGCCAGGGGGACGTGGACCGGGCCGTTATGGCGCCGTCCTCCCCCGGCGGGAACATCCCGATCATGCGGATGTAGCCGCCGAGCGGTATGGCCTTGATCCCGTACTCGGTGTCGCCCTTGCGGCGCGAGAAGAGCGTCGGCCCGAAGCCCACCATGTACTGCGGCACCCGGATGCCGAACATCTTGGCCGTGGACAGGTGCCCGAGCTCGTGCCAGGCGATCGAGAAGAGCAGGCCGACGACGAAGACGACTATGCCCAGAACGGTCATCCATGTCGTCATGCGCGAGCCTCCGATGTCGTACGGGCCGCTCGGGCGGCCAGCTCACGGGCGCGGGCGCGCGCCCAGGTTTCCGCCTGCAAGACGTCCGCGACCGTGAGGGAGGTTCCCCTGGCCGGCGTACCGTGCTCCGCGACCGCCTCGGCGACCGTATCGACAATTCCTGTGAACGGCAGCCCGCCCTGCAAGAACGCGTCGACGCATTCCTCGTTGGCGGCGTTGAAGACGGCCGGCGCGGTGCCGCCCAGTTCACCGACGTGGCAGGCCAGCGGCACGGACGGGAACGCCTCGGTGTCCAGCGGCAGGAAGTCCCACTGGTGGGCCCTGGTCCAGTCGATGCCGGGGGCGGCGTCCGGCACCCGGTCCGGCCAGCCGATGCCCAGCGCGATCGGCATCCGCATGTCGGGCGGGCCGGCCTGGGCCAGGGTGGAGCCGTCGGTGAACTCCACCATCGAGTGGATGTAGGACTGCGGATGGACGACGACCTCGATCCGGTCGAACGGCACGTCGTACAGCAGATGCGCCTCGATGACCTCCAGCCCCTTGTTGACCAGGGTCGCGGAGTTGACCGTGATGACCGGGCCCATCGCCCAGGTGGGGTGGGCGAGCGCCTGCTCCGGCGTGACGGACGCCAGCTCCTCCTTCGTACGGCCCCGGAACGGCCCGCCGGAGGCGGTGACGACCAGCTTGCGCACCTCCTTGCGGGGGCCGCCCAGCAGGCCCTGGAAGAGGGCGGAGTGCTCGGAGTCGACGGGCACGATCTGGCCGGGGCGGGCCGCGGCCTTCACCAGCGGGCCGCCGACGATCAGCGACTCCTTGTTGGCGAGCGCCAGCGCGCGGCCCGCCTCCAGGGCGGCGAGGGTGGGCGCGAGGCCGATGGAGCCGGTGATGCCGTTGAGCACGGTGTGGCAGGGGGACGCGGCCAGCTCGGTGGCCGCGCCGGGCCCGGCGACGATCTCCGGCAGCGGCTCCCCCGCGCCGTACCGGGCGGACAGCGCCTCGCGCAGCGCCGGCACCACGTCCTCGCGGGACACCGCCACCGTACGGACCCGCAGCACGTGCGCCTGCTCGGCCAGCAGCGCCACCCGGCCGCCGGCCGCGGACAGCGCGGTGACCCGGAACCGGTCGGGGTTGCGCAGCACCAGGTCGACGGCCTGGGTGCCGATCGACCCGGTCGAGCCGAGGATCACGATGTCGCGCGGCCCGTCGCCGCCGCCGGTGAGCGGGGCGGGGGTGAAGCGCAGATGCGGGTCAGCGAGGGTGTCCGTCATGGGGACCATTGTTGCCGGTCCGGGCGTGGCCGTGAGCCGCAGGGGATTGTCAGTGGGTCGTGGGACCGTACGGGTATGGAACGAACGATGTCCCCTCCGGAGCGGCTGGCCGCCGAGCTGATGCCCGCCGGCGCGGCGGAGCGCTGGACGGCGCTGCTGCGTCCGGCGGTGCGCCTGACGCGGCCGGACGACCGCCGCGCACCGCTCGCCGGGCCGCCCGTGGGGTATCTGGGCGGCCGTCCCGAGCTGCCGGACGACGTGCCGTGGCCGGTGTGGGAGGGGAACGGACCGCTCACGTTCGTCGCTTCGCTGTCGCTGTCCGCACTGGCCGGCGCGGACCTGGACATACCCCTGCCCGGGGACGGCACGCTGCTCTTCTTCGTGTCCTACGGCCCCGGGCAGGGCGAGGGCGTGCCCGGCCTCGGCCCGGAGGGGCAGCGGGGCGCCCGTGTCGTGTACGTGCCCGAGGGCACCCCCGTCGCCGAGCGTCGGGTTCCCGGGGGCCTCGAAGAGCCGTACCGCCGTGTCCCGCTGTCGGCCGAGCCGGAGATGACATGGCCCCATCGCGAGGATTTCTGGCTGGGGGATCTGGTAGGTGCCTCACCCGGCGACGAGCTCCCGGAGTGGGTGGACGCCTTCGACGACGCCTTGACCGACCTCTCACCCACGATGTGGCACCGCGTGGGCGGCTACCCCATCCCCATACAGGGCGGGGTGGGCCCCGATCTGGGCGAGGACGAGGACCCGGACGACTGGGTGCTGCTCGCCCAGATCGACAGCGACGACCGGGCCCGGATGGAGTGGGTCCACCAGGGCACCCTGTACTGGCTGATATCCCGGGCGGACCTGGCCGCGCGCAACTTCGCGGCGGCGCGCTTCACCTGGCAGTTCCTCTAGAGCCCGGGTGAAGCGCGCCCCGCCCGGGTCAGCGGATCGGCCGGTGGACGTTCTCCTTCGCCGTCGGCCCGGGGGTCGCGTCGGCGATCCAGGGGCCGTCGCCGCTCGGGTCCACGACGCCTTCCTCCAGCCAGGTGTAGGTGCCGGTCAGCACGCCGGAGACGACCTTGCGGTCCAGGTCGTCGGTGTTGGTCCACAGCCGGCCGAAGAGTTCGTCCACGCGGATGCGGGCCTGTCGGCAGAACACGTCGGCGAGCTGGTGCGCCTCGCGGCCGTGGTCGTCGGTGGCGCGCAGGTGCTCGGCGCGTACGACGGCCGCGCTCATGGCGAAGAGTTCGGCGCCGATGTCCACGATCCGGCCGAGGAAGCCCTGCTTGGTCTCCATCCGGCCCTGCCAGCGGGACATGGCGTAGAACGTGGACCTGGCGAGCTTGCGGGCGGCGCGTTCCACGTACCGCAGATGCCCGGCGAGGTCGCCGAACTCCGCGTACGTGCGCGGCAACTGGCCCGGGCCCGCGACCAGCTTGGGCAGCCACCGGGCGTAGAACGTGCCGGCCTTGGCGGCGGCCTTGCCCTTGTCGGACAGGGACTTCTCGGGGTCGATCAGGTCACCGGCCACCGACAGGTGGGCGTCCACCGCCTCGCGGGCGATGAGCAGGTGCATGATCTCGGTGGAGCCCTCGAAGATCCGGTTGATGCGCAGGTCGCGCAGGATCTGCTCGGCGGGCACGGCGCGCTCCCCGCGGGCGGCGAGCGAGGCGGCCGTCTCGAAGCCGCGGCCGCCGCGGATCTGGACGAGTTCGTCGGCCATCAGACAGCCCATCTCGGAGCCGTACAGCTTGGCCAGCGCGGCCTCGATGCGGATGTCGTTGCGGTCCTCGTCGGCCATCTGGGAGGCGAGGTCGACGACGGCCTCCAGGGCGAAGGTGGTGGCCGCGATGAAGGAGATCTTGGCGCCGACCGCCTCGTGCTTCGCGATCGGCTTGCCCCACTGCTCGCGGGCGGCCGACCACTCGCGGGCGATCTTCAGACACCACTTGCCGGCGCCGACGCACATGGCGGGCAGCGAGAGGCGGCCGGTGTTGAGCGTGGTCAGCGCGATCTTCAGGCCGGCGCCCTCGGGCCCGATGCGGTTGGCGGCCGGCACCCGTACGCGGTGGAAGCGGGTGACGCCGTTCTCGATGCCGCGCAGGCCCATGAAGGCGTTGCGGTTCTCGACGGTGACGCCCTCGGCGGCGGCCTCCACGACGAAGGCGGTGATGCCGCCCTTGTGGCCCTCGCTCTTCGGGACGCGCGCCATGACGACCAGGAGGTCGGCGACGACGCCGTTGGTGGTCCACAGCTTCACGCCGTCGAGTACGTAGTCGTCGCCCTCGGGGACGGCCGTGGTCGCCAGCCGGGCCGGGTCGGAGCCGACGTCGGGCTCGGTGAGCAGGAAGGCGGTGATGTCCGTACGGGCGCAGCGCGGCAGGAAGACGTCCTTCTGCTCCTGGGTGCCGAATTGTTTCAGCGGCTGCGGTACGCCGATCGACTGATGCGCGGAGAGCAGCGCGCCGATGGCCGGGCTGGCGGAGCCGACGAGGGCGAGCGCCTTGTTGTAGTAGACCTGGGTGAGGCCCAGACCCCCGTACTTCGTGTCGATCTTCATGCCGAGGGCGCCGATCTCCTTGAGACCGTCGATGGTCTCGTCCGGGATCTGCGCCTCGCGTTCGATCCGGGCGCCGTCGATCTTCGTCTCGCAGAAGTCGCGGAGCTTGGCGAGGAACTCCTCACCGCGCTGGGCGTCCTCGTCGGCGGGGGTGGGGTGCGGATGGATGAGGTCGAGCCGGAAGCGGCCCAGGAACAGTTCCTTGGCGAAGCTGGGCTTGCGCCAGTCCTGCTCCCGGGCGGCCTCGGCGACCTGCCGGGCCTCGCGCTCGGACACATTGCGGGTGGATGGAGCGGTCATGAGGGGCTCACCTCGCCGCGGAGTCGGGTCTCGGAGTGGGTCGGCGGTCCACCGGGGACCGTGCGGTCGGCAGGCACGGAATCCGGCGTTCCGTGCGGTGCCGCGCCGAGCGGGCAGGCGTACGGTGTCCCGCGGCCGTCCGGCTACCGGTCAGTGCTACTTGTGAGTCTCTACCCGTTCCGTTGGACTTGCACCAGACTTCGCGGCACCGGCAAAGGCGGACGGGTGAGCACCGCCGACCGGATTACGCCCGTCCGGAGGCAGGCGGGAGACGGGGGGACGGCGGTGCCCGCGGTGTCTTCCCGGCCGTCAGCGGACGCCCGGCGTGACCAGTCCCGTCTCGTACGCCAGCACCACCGCCTGGGCCCGGCTGCACAGCCCCAGCTTGGCCATCGTGCGGTTCAGATGGGTCTTCACGGTGGCCTCGCTGATCACCAGCCGGGCCGCGATCTCCGGGTTGGACAGGCCCTTGGCGGTGTGCCGCAGCACCTCCCGTTCGCGGGCGGTGAGCGCCTGGAGGGACTCCGGCCCGTCGGCGGCCTCCGGAGCGGGCTCGTCCAGCCGCTGGGCGTACGCCTCGACCAGCCTGCGGGTCACGCTCGGCGCGAAGAGCATGTCGCCGCCCGCGACGGTGGCGATGGCCGAGAGCAGCCGCTGCGGCGGAGTGTCCTTGAGGAGGAAGCCGCTGGCTCCGGCGCGCAGCGCGGCGTAGACGTACTCGTCCAGGTCGAAGGTGGTGAGCACCACGACGTGCGGGGCCTGCCCGCCGGACTCGGCGGCGGCCCGCAGGATGCGTTCGGTGGCCGCGATGCCGCTGACCCCGGGCATCCGGATGTCCATGAGGATCACGTCGGGGCGGTGTTCGGCGGCCAGCCGGACCGCCTCCTCGCCGTCCGACGCCTCGCCGACCACCTCGACGTCGGGCGCGGCCCGCAGCAGGGCGGCCACACCGGCCCGGATGAGGACCTGGTCATCGGCCACCAGCACCCTGATCATGCTCTGTCGTCCCTTTCCGCGGCGGTGCCGGGCCCGCCGCGGGATGGACGGGCAGGGTGAGCAGCACCTGGAAGCCGCCGCCCGGTACCGGACCGGCGCGCAGACTGCCGCCGTAAATCCTGGCCCGCTCGCGCATCCCTATCAACCCGTGTCCGGTGGAGAGTTGGCCGGATGCCGACGGTGCGGAGGGTGGCGGCGGTGGGGCCGCGGCCCCGCGCGGCGGGGCGTGCGGGGCGTGTGGGGCGTGTGGGGCAGGCGTGCCGGGAGTGCCGGAGGTGCCGCCGTCGTCGCGCACCTCGACCGTGAGCCGGTCGGCGCCGTGGTCGATCCGCACGTCGACGCGGGCGGACCCGGCGTGCTTGAGGGCGTTGGTCAGGGCCTCCTGGACGACGCGGTAGGCGCACTGTTCCAGCCCCGGCGGGTACGGCCGCCGCTCCCCCGTCGTCCGCAGGGCGACCGGCAGCCCGGCGGCCCGTACCCGGGCGACGACCGTACCGATCCGGTCGAGGCCGGGCGCCGGTTCGTAGGCGTCGGCCGTCGCGCCCTCGCCCGTCTCCCGGCGGTCCACGGCGGCCGGTCCGCCCGCCATCTCCCTCGGGTCCACCCGGAGTACGGCGAGCAGCCGCCGCATCTCCTCCAGGGCCTCGCCGCTGGTTCCGGCGATGGTGCCCAGGGCGCGGCGGGCGGTGTCCGGGTCGGAGGTGAAGACATATCCGGCCAGTCCGGCCTGCACGGAGATCACGGACATGTGGTGGGCGACCACGTCGTGCAGTTCGCGGGCGATGCGCACCCGTTCCTCGGCGACCGCGCGCCGGGCGTTCTCCTCCTGCTCGCGGCGGAGCTGTCCGGCCATCTCGGCGAGCCGGACGTTGCGTTCGGCGGAGGTGCGGGCGACGTTGCCGAACCAGCACAGGATCACCGGGTACAGCACGCTCTGGCCGAGCGTGGTGGCCCACGAACTCTCCTCGCCCGTCAGCCCGGCGAAGTTCCAGAGCACGGCCAGCAGGACCGAGCAGCCGGCGGCGACGCGTGGCGGGCGGTGGGCGGCGACGGTGTAGAGGGCCATCAGCCCGGCGAGGCTGTTGACGACGGGCCAGTAGTCCAGCGCGATGTAGCCGCCCCACAGCAGGAAGACGGCCAGGCACACGGCGACGGGGGCCTGCCTGCGGGCCACGACCAGCAGGTTGATCAGGCAGGTCAGCGCGGAGCCGAGGCCGTCCAGGCGCTCCCAGCCGGCCGGCACGTTGTCGTGGCCGAGCAGCAGCGAGACGACGGCGAAGCCGGCCGCGATGCCCGCGTCGAGGGTCGGCGGCGGCACGCTCCGTACCCGCCGTCGCACCTCCCCGGCCACCCCGCCCATGCGCACGCCCGCAGCGTAACCCGGCGCGTACGGCGGGTCGTCGGCCCGGAGGAGTCGGTGCGGGTACCGCGGAAGTCGTACGTCCGGGCGGCCGGTACCGCGGAAGTCACACCCGGTTTTCCACCTCTGACGGGACGCCCCGGCGGGCGGCGGGCGCGTACGGTCGCCGTACCGCCACAAGAGTGCGGGGGCACGGGGGAAGGACAGCACCGCCGCACGGGGGAACGGGGGAGGCAACGCGCTCCGGGACAGGGTGCCGGAGCGCGTTGCTCGTCGGTCCGGCCGGTACGTCCGTACCGGCGGCCGGCCGGGTCCTACAGGTCCAGACCGGTCAGCACGAGCACCCGCTCGTAGGTGTAGTCCTCCATCGCGAAGCGCACACCCTCGCGGCCCACACCGGACTGCTTGGCGCCGCCGTACGGCATCTGGTCCGCGCGGTAGGACGGCACGTCGCCGACGATCACGCCGCCGACCTCCAGCGCCCGGTGCGCCCGGAACGCGGTCTGCACGTCGTGCGTGAACACGCCCGCCTGGAGGCCGTACTTGGAGTTGTTGACGGCGGCGAACGCCGCCTCCTCGCCGTCCACCTTCGTCAGGGTCAGGACCGGGCCGAAGACCTCCTCGCAGGCGAGGGTCGCGCCGGCGGGCACGTCCTCCAGCACGGTCGGCGCGTACGAGGCGCCGTCCCGCTTGCCGCCCGCGAGCAGCTTGGCGCCCGCGCCGACGGCCTCGTCCACCCACGCCTCGACGCGCTGGGCGGCGGCCTCGCTGACCAGCGGGCCGACCTCGGTCGCGTCGTCCGACGGGTCGCCGGTGACCTGTGCGTTGACGGCCGCCACGATCTTCGGGACCAGCCGGTCGTACACCGACGCGTCGGCGATCACCCGCTGCACGGAGATGCAGGACTGGCCGCCCTGGTAGTTGGAGAAGGTGGCGATGCGCTGCGCCGCCCAGTCCAGGTCGGCCTCGGAGGCGTAGTCCGCCAGCACCACGGCCGCGCCGTTGCCGCCCAGTTCGAGGGTGCAGTGCTTGCGCGGCACCGAGTCCATGATCGCGTAGCCGACCTGCTCGGAACCGGTGAAGGAGATCACCGGCAGCCGCTCGTCCTGCACCAGCGCCGGCATCCGGTCGTTGGGCACCGGAAGGATCGACCAGGAACCGGCCGGCAGGTCGGTCTCGGCCAGCAGCTCGCCCAGGATCAGGCCGGACAGCGGGGTGGCCGGGGCCGGCTTGAGGATGATCGGCACGCCCGCCGCGATCGCCGGGGCGATCTTGTGGGCGCAGAGGTTGAGCGGGAAGTTGAAGGGCGCGATGCCCAGCACCGTGCCGCGCGGGAAGCGGCGGGTCAGGGCGAGCCGGCCGGCGCCGCCCGCGTCGGTGTCCAGACGCTGCGCCTCGCCGCCGTTGAAGCGGCGGGCCTCCTCGGCGGCGAACCGGAAGACGGAGACGGCACGGCCCAGTTCGCCGCGGGCCCACTTCATGGGCTTGCCGTTCTCGGCGGAGATGAGCCGGGCGATCTCCTCGGTGCGCTCCACCAGGCGCCGCTGCACATGGTCCAGCGCCGCGGCCCGCACATGGGCGGGGGTGGCAGCGAACGCTTCCTGCACGGCGACGGAGGCCGCGACGGCCTCCTCGGTCTGGGCCTCGGTGGGAACGCTCACCGTGCCGACGAGACGGCCGTCCCAGGGGGAGGTGACGTCGAAGGTGTCCTCGCCGGTGGCCTGGCGACCGGCGAGCCAAAAGGCGGTGGGAGAAGTCACAGGGGTCCCGGCCCTTCCGAAGTGGGGGTGGTACGGACGGCCCTCGCGGGCCTGGGTCCACCGTAGGGGCGGGGTGCGGCCACGGCGTTTGTCCGGCGCGGAGTAGTCGTACGGCGCCGCCCGCCGCATTGGCGTACGCGGACGGGGCACGGGCCGTCTCCTGCGCCGGCTACTCCCCCGGACCGTCCTCGTACGGGTCCGCCACCGCCGCCGTCGCCTTCAGCGCCAGCCACAGCTCCATCCGTACGTCCGGGTCGTCCAGCGAGCGGCCGAGGATCTCCTCCACCCGCCGCATCCGGTAGCGCAGGGTGTGCCGGTGCACGCCCAGGTCGGCGGCGGCCGCGTCCCACTGGCCGTGCCGGGACAGCCAGGCGTGCAGCGAGGCGACGAGGTCCCCGCGGCCGGTGGCGTCGTGCTCGCGCAGGGCGCGCAACAGGCCGTCGGCGAAGGCCCGTACGGCGTCGTCGGCCAGCAGCGGCAGCACCGAACCGGACGCCACGTCCTCGTGCTCGACGAGCACCCGGCCGCGGCGGCGGGCGACCGACAGGGCCTGCTCGGCCTGGCGGTGGGCGTGCGCGGCGTCCCGCGGCCCGGACGGCGCGGACAGGCCGACGGCGAGCTGCGCGCCGGACCGCCCCGCCTCGGCCCGCGCCGCGCGCCCGCGCGGCAGCGGCTGCCCGCCGTACCGGGCCTGGGCCGCGGCGGCGTGCTCGGCGCACGCCTCGACGGCGGCCCCGCCGTCGGCGGCCAGCACGACCAGCCGGGCGCCCTCCGGTACGGCCAGCACGGCCTCGCCGGTACGGGCCGCCGCCGACTCCATGGCGTCGGCGAGCGCGTCCAGGGCGGGCGGCGCGTCGCCGGACTCCGTGCCGTCGGCGGCGACCGGCTCGGCGACCACCACCCGGAAGGGCGCGTCCAGGAGACCGCCGTACAGCCGGCCCGCGACCGCCCGCGCGTGGTCCGGCTCACCGGCCAGCAGCATCCGCAGCACCGCGGCGCCGAGCCGCTGCTCGGCCTCCTGGAGGGCGCGGGAGCGCTCGGTGGTCAGCGTCAGGAGGGCGACGGCGGAGTGCACGGCGAAGCGTTCGGCGGTGCCCAGCGGCGCGCCCGTACCGACCGCGAGGACGCCGCGGGCGCGGCGGCCGGTGCCCAGCGACTGGAGCTCCACACGGTCGTCGCCCTCGGCGTCGCTGACGACGGAGCTGGCGGGGGCCGGGCGCTCGCGCAGCCGCCCCACGTCGCCGCTCAGCCGCGCGGCGCGGCGGGCCGCCCAGTCGGGGGCCGCCGCGACCACCGTGCCGGACGCGTCGTACAGCGCGGCCCACCCCTTGAGGTGCGCGGCGAGCCGGGCCAGCAGCTCGGCCGGGCCCTCGGTGCCGAGGGCGGCCCGGGTCAGCTCGCGCTGCGCCTCGAAGCCCTCGGTCACGGCGCGGTACTGGTCGGCGGCGACCGCGGCGGAGACGGCCTTGCTGATGGCGATGAACGGGGTGCTGCGGGGCACGCCCAGCAGCGGCAGTCCCTCCTCGGCGGCGGCGGTGACCAGCGCCCGCGGCACGTCCTCGTAGTTGACGCCGACCGCGAAGCCGAGCCCGACGACACCGGCGCCCGCGACCCGCCGCACGTACCGGCGGGCCGTCGCCGGGTCCTCGGCGTCCAGCTTGAGGGCGGTGATGAGCAGCAGCTCGCCGCCCTCCATGTACGGCACCGGGTCGATCAGCTCACTGGCGTGCGCCCAGCGCACCGGGGTGTCCAGCCGGTCCTCGCCCGCGAGCACCGTCAGCTTGAGCGCGGAGTGGTGGGCCAGGGAGGCGAGCGTGTGCGGCATGGGACCTTCGGGGGCGTCGGCGGGCGGGCGTGCTGTCGGCGGGCCGGCGCTGCGCCGTCCCGTATGAACGGTCGCTGCCGATTCTGCCTCAGTGGAGGGGTGCGGGGGTGGGATCGTCCGGGGATGCAGCCGTACGGGTGGGGGTGGCCCTGGCAGCGTGACACCCGCGACGGCCTGGAAATCGGGTGGACGCGCCGGGCCCGGCCGTGAGCTGATCGGCACCGACCGGTTCGGCAGCACGTCGGCACCCGCTCGCTCCGGAGGAGCCTCATGACCCGCTTCACGACCGTGCCCGGCCTGTTCCCGCCCCCGCTCTACTCGCACGCCGCCGTCGTCGAGGCGGGTGAACGCCTGGTCTTCTCGGCGGGCGCGGTCCCGCTGGACGCGGACGGCGCCCTCGTCGGCCCGGACGACCGCCCGGCCCAGACCCGCCAGGTCCTCGCCAACCTCGCCGTCCAGTTGGAAGCGGCCGGCAGCGGCCTGGACCAGGTGCTCGCCAGCACCGTGTACGTCGTCGGCAGTGCTCCGGAGGACCTCTCCGCGGTCTGGGACGAGATCCGCGCCTCGGCCCTGTCCACCGGCCCGCACACCTCCACGCTCGTGGGCGTGACCGTCCTCGGCTACCCGGGACAACTGGTGGAGGTCACGGCTACGGGGGTGGTGCGGGAGGAGTGACCCAGGCCCTCCTCACCCCCGAAGATCCACCAACACCGGCGGCGCATGCTCCCCCCGCACCGACGTCACCGACAGCACCCCGTGCCCCGGGGGACGGAGTTGGCCAGGTCGGAGGCGGACCAGCGTTCGCGCTCGACGGTGCGGACGGTGACCGCCTTGGCGGTGGCGGCCTTGCCGGTGACCAGGTGGCGGAAGAGGTGGAACGCCTTCATCGCGGCGCCCTCGGCGATGATCTGACGGTCGGTCACGTCCCGGGTCTCGACCCACTCCTTGCCCCAGACCTCGGCGAACCGCGCCCCGTCCCAGGTCGTCACGCCCGCGAACGCCATCCGGCAGCCCACCGCGCCCAGCAGCGCGCTGCGCAGCGACTCGGGGACGTCGTCGAGGGAGCGCAGGGTCATCAGGACGCCCGCGTTGGCGGCGCGCAGCCGTTGCAGGCCGCGCAGGGATTCGGCGGTGACGGTGTGCGCCGCGTCGTCCAGGACCAGGCAGGCGAAGAGCGAGCGGTCACCGCGGGCGGCCGCGCACTCGGTGAACTGGGCGAGCACCAGCCGGGCCAGGATGCGCGACGCCTCGGCGTGACCGCGTTCGGGCAGGTCGACGCGGACGCGCAGCGGGCGGTCGAGGGCGCGCAGGGAGAGCTGGCGGTCGCCGCCCTCGGGGCGGAAGTACGGCGCGAAGGCGGGCGGTCGAGGAGGGCGAGGCGGTCGGCGAGCAGGTCGCCGACGTCGCCGGGGCGCCCGGACTGCCGTGCGCGGGCGTCCAGTTCGCGCAACTGGGCGTGCGACTCGGTGGTCTTCAGGGCGGTGCGCAGCGCGGCGAGCGCCGTGTCCGATCCGTCGAGGAGTTCGCGGAGTTCGGGGACGGACGGGAAGCGACGGTGCGCGGTCCGGAACGGGCCGAGCAGTTGGCCGAGCGCGGTCGCGGCGCGTCGGCTGTCACCGCCGGGCTGGGTGGCGGCGAGGTCGCCGACGAGCGCTTCGGCGAGGATGCCGGCCGCTTCGTCGGGGTCGGTGGTGCCGCCGTACAGGTCGAGGTCGCAGTCCGGTTCGGGCGCGCCGATCCGGACGATCACGTCGAACGCGTCGTCCGGGCCGAGGGCGGAGCCGGCCGCGCCGACGGCGACCACGGCACTCCGGCCGGCCAGCGCCTGGAGGCACAGGGACTCCACGACCGGCCGCACCACCCGGGTGGTCTTGCCGCAGCCGGGCGGGCCGACGGCCAGCAACGAGGTGCCCAGCAGCGCCGGGTCGAGGGCGAAGCCCGTACCGCGGTGCTGGTGGGGGTTGCGCGGGTGGTCGGTGGCGGTGCCGATGCGCACCTGGTGGGCGAGCAGGTCGTGGTGGGCCGTGCGGACGGGCAGGTCGCGCTGCCCGGAGGGGTGGGCGCAGGCGGCGGCGCCGTGGCGCAGGACGGTGTCGGTGAAGGAGGCGAGGGAGTTGTGGCCGGAACGCACCGAGTGCCAGGCGCGTTCGATGCGCGCCACGTCGACGTCGTTCATGCGCCCGGCGAGCGTCTCGGCGGTGAGCTTGTCGGCGGCGTCGGGCGCGCCGCCCGCACGCAGTGCGGGCCACTGGGCGCGGTCCTCCTGCGGCTCCGGTACGGCGTCGGGGCGGCGTTCCCTGGCACGGCGCAGTACGGGCCCGAGGCAGCGCCGCCCCAGTTCGGCCCAGCGGCCGAGGCGTCCGAAGACGAGGACGAGGAGGGCGAGGAAGAGCGCGTAGTAGAGGTACGTGACCCAGACGAAGATCATCTTGTCGCCGCCGGCCGCGCGCCAGGAGTCGGGCGTCAGGAGCAGCAGCGGGTAGAGCCAGTACGGGCCGAGGTAGCCGTTCCAGAGCAGCGACCAGAGCAGCCAGCCGCACAGGAACGAGATCAGCGCGCCGGTGACGAGCTGCCGGGTGGGCACCCGGTCGGGGCTCTCCTCGGGCCGGGGCACGTGCCCGTACGTCCAGATGCCGGGCGCGGCGGCCCGGCGGGGGCGCGCAGCCAGCGCAGGAACGTACCGTCCCCGGGGGCGGCGGGCGGCGCCGGCGGCACCGGCGGGATTCTCGGGGCCGGCGGCGCGGACGGGACCGGTGGTGCCGTGGGGCGGGGTACGGGGTGGTCGGTGCGGGTGTGCGGTGCGTCGTGCTGCGTGCCCTCGGTGTCCATCCGGTGCCCCTCGTCCCCCTTGAGACGTCCGGACGCCGGACGGAGACGGTTCCGCCCGTGCGCCCTGCTGTTCCCGCGCATTGCCGCCGTTCAATCTACTGGCCGCGGAGCGCCGCTATGTCCGGTGCGGACAACGCAACACGCGCACTTCTCCCGAACGGAACATGCCGACGTCCCGTTCCTCCCCCTAGCCTGCGAGCACAACCCCTTCCGTACGTCTTCAGTACGTCCCGTTCCACCCCCAGGAGACTGCCATGACCGAACTGTCCGGAGGCCCCGCCCTCCCCCAGGAGCGTCGCGTCGTCACCGCGATCCCCGGCCCGAAGTCCCAGGAGCTGTGGGCCCGCAAGCAGGCCACCGTGGCCGGTGGTGTCGGGGCGGTGCTGCCCGTCTTCGCCAAGCGCGCGGGCGGCGGCATCCTGGAGGACGTCGACGGCAACTCCTTCATCGACTTCGGCTCCGGCATCGCCGTGACCTCGGTCGGCAACAGCGCGGAGGCCGTGGTGCGCCGCGCCACCGCGCAGCTCGCCGACTTCACCCACACCTGTGTGATGGTCACGCCGTACGAGCCGTACGTGGAGGTCTGTGAGCAGCTCGCCGAGCTGACGCCGGGCGACCACGCGAAGAAGTCGGCGCTGTTCAACTCCGGCGCGGAGGCCGTGGAGAACGCCGTCAAGATCGCCCGCGCGTACACCAAGCGCCAGGCGGTCGTCGTCTTCGACCACGGCTACCACGGCCGGACGAACCTGACGATGGCGCTGACCGCGAAGAACATGCCGTACAAGCACGGCTTCGGACCGTTCGCGCCCGAGGTCTACCGGGTGCCGCTGGCCTACCCCTACCGCTGGCTGACCGGCCCGGAGAACTGCGCCAAGGAGGCCGCGGACCAGGCCATCTCGCAGATCACCAAGCAGATCGGCGCGGAGAACGTGGCCGCGATCATCATCGAGCCGGTGCTCGGCGAGGGTGGCTTCATCGAGCCGGCCAAGGGCTTCCTGCCCGCCATCGCGGAGTTCGCGAAGGAGAACGGCATCGTCTTCGTCGCGGACGAGATCCAGTCCGGCTTCTGCCGTACCGGTCAGTGGTTCGCGTGCGAGGACGAGAACATCGTCCCGGACCTGATCACGACCGCCAAGGGCATCGCGGGCGGCCTGCCGCTGGCCGCCGTCACCGGCCGCGCCGAGATGATGGACGCGGCGCACGCGGGCGGCCTGGGCGGCACCTACGGCGGCAACCCGGTGGCCTGCGCGGCGGCGCTCGGCTCCATCGAGACCATGCGTGAGCTGGACCTGAACGCCAAGGCCCGCCGGATCGGCGAGATCATGAAGCCGCGGCTGGCGGCGATGGCGGAGAAGCACGACATCATCGGCGAGGTGCGCGGCCGGGGCGCGATGATCGCCATCGAGCTCGTGGAGTCCGGTTCCAAGGAGCCGAACCCGAAGGCGACCGCGGCGCTGGCGGCGGCGTGCCACCAGGAGGGCCTGCTGGTGCTGACCACCGGCACGTACGGCAACGTGCTGCGCTTCCTGCCGCCGCTGGTCATCGGCGAGGACCTGCTGAACGAGGGCCTGGACATCATCGAGAGCGCGCTCGCGACGGTGTGACCCGAGGGAACCGGCGGCAGGTCGTGAAGAATGTGTGCGGGGCCGATGGCGGGCAGGTGATCCGGCTGTCCGGGCCCGGCTCCCTGCCGTACGGTTTCTGCAGATGAGCGAAACACTCCGCCCGCAGGGGACTGCGGGCGACGCCCGGCCGGCGCTTCCCCAGCTACGGCCGAGCCGTGCCTTCGCGCACGACTCCGGGGCCGCGCGCCCCGGAAATCCTCACCGATCGGACGGCCGCCCGCCCCAGACCCCCCGGGGCGCGCGGACCTCCGGTCAGCGCGGCCGCCTCGGAACCACCCCCCCTGTTCCGAGGCGGCCGGCCTTCTTCGTCCGCCCCCTCCTGTGGGCGGGCGTCCTGTGCGCCGCGCTCTTCGCGGCCCTCACCTGGCAGGTGGCTTCCGACGGCCCGCTGCGCGCGCTGGACGAGCGCTTCGGCCGCGCCGTCGTGCACAGCCCGGTGCCCACCGCCCTGGCCGAGTTCTTCGCCGACCTCGGCAACACGGTCGTGGCGGTGCCGATGCTGGCACTCGCCGCGCTGTACGCGGCCTGGCGCGGACGGCGGGCGGCGGCCCCGCGCTGGTGGCTGCCGCCGTTGGCCTCCCTGGTCACGATGGCCGTGGTGCCCGCGGTAGTCGTTCCGGTGAAGACGTGGCTGGCCCGGCCGGGGCCCCCGGAGATGGCGGGCGGCGCGCACGCCGGTTTCTTCCCGTCCGGGCACGGAGCGACGGCGGCCGTCGCGTACGGAGCGGTGGCCCTGCTGCTCGCCGCACCGTGGACCGCATACCCGGGACGGTCGTACGGACCGGCGCTGGCGGCCGCCGTGGTGCTGCTCGATCTCGCGGTCGGCGTCGGCCTGGTGCGCCGCGCCTATCACTGGCCGCTGGACGTGCTGGCCAGTTGGTGCCTGGCCGGGGTGCTGCTCGCGGCCTGCGCGGCGGTGTGCGGGCGAAGGGCGGACCGCCCGCACACGGCGGACGACGGTCAGCCCGCCGCGCCGACCAGCTCCGACGCGATGTAGTGGCTCGGGCGCCAGCTCGGACCCGCCGGGATGCCCACCCGCTCCGCCTCGTGCCGCTTCATCAGCCGGAAGCGGTCGGTGCCGGTCTGCACGACGACGGCGTGCCAGGGCGTGAGCCAGTTGTCCGCCGCCTCCAGCAGCGCGATCCCGAACTTCGCCGAGCCGCAGGCCTGCGGGTGGATGGAGAGCCGTACGGTCTGCCGGTAGTGGTGGGCTATCAGCTCGCCCCACGCCCGGCTGCGCCGCAGCACGCCGTACGCGCGGCTGCGGCACTCGCGCTGCAACTGGGCCTTGGAGCCGGTCCAGTCCGCGGTGTCCTCGACCAGGAACCGTATGGTGCCCCGGTAGTGGCTGAGCGCCGGCCCGCCGGCCCGTACCTCGGCCCGGAGTTCCTCCACGCTCTGCGCGTAGTCCTTCTCCAGCAGCGCGCGCTTCTCGTCGTAGCTGCGGCCGTCGTAGACGTGGTCGAGACCGAAGGTGTCGATGTGCCGCAGGCCGTTGGCGTCGATCATGTCGCGCAGTGCCTTGCCGTACGCGTCGATGTGCGCGTCCGGCACCCGGATGAGGTCGCCGAAGACATGGCCGTCCGAGCAGATCAGCAGCCGGGCGCCGGGCGGGTAGACCGCGTCGATCGCGGCGCACAGGTCGTCCAGGAAGCGCAGCGAGAGCAGTTCGCCGAGGTCGGGGAGGTGGCCGGCGACCTTGGCGGGGTTGGGCGACTTGCAGGGGAACGCCGGCAGGGTCAGCAGCACCGGCTCGCGGCGGGCGACGAAGCCGCGGATCTGGGTGAGCTGTTCGGCGAAGCACTGTCCGGGCCGGTGGCTGTCGTGGCCGCGGCCCTCGGCGCTGTCGGCGCCGTCTCCCCCGTCGTCCCGGGTGCCCGCCGGGGCGCCGGCGGGCCTGCGGTGCGGCAGCAGCAGTTCCAGGATGCGGGCGGTGTACTGCTCCGTAAGGGCGGCGAACGCGGCTTCGCCCTCGTCCTCCCCCTGCTCCCCGCGCTCGGCGTGCTGCTCGTACGTCACGGTCATGCGGTCCCTCGCTGGGTGTCGGCCCCGGTGGTGTCCCGGTGGTCGTGGATGTGGCTGGGCAGCGGGGTTCGCCCAGGACGTGGACGCGGCGCAGGTGGCGCGGCAGTCCGCGGCGGTACGGCACGCGGGTGTGTAACAGGGTGTAGTTGTCGGCGATGACGATGTCGTCCTGCTGCCAGGCGTGCACGTACACGTGCCGGGGGTCGTACGCGGCGTCGCGGACGGCGGCCAGTTCGGCGGCGGCCGCCTCACCCTCCAGCCCGTCGACCTTCACATCGGGCTGGTTGATGATGTGCTCGCCGTCCGGCACCGGTTCGAGGAACCGCATGACCGGGAAGCCGGCGTCGGGGTGCGGTTCGATCAGGGGCGAGACGACGAGGCCGCCGTAGTGGGAGACCTTGGCGTTGCGGTAGCGCAGGGTCAGGCCGCGCCAGCGCTCCAGGGTCTCCTCGTCCGCGTCGGCGAGGACGCGGGTGGTGTCGCAGAAGAGCGTGCCGCCGCCTTCGGCCGCGCCGGGTGCCGCGACGCAGTGGAAGACCTGGAACTCGGGCACGAAGTCGACGTACATCCCGTCCCAGTGCAGCGGCATGAAGCCGGTGTCGAAGACGTGGTCCTCGGGGTCCTGGTGGGCGCGTACGTCGAAGACCGTGCCGAACGGCCACTCCATCACCTCGCCCCAGGTGCGCGCGTAGGCGTCGAGTTCCGTCGCGTCGGCCGGGGCGGTGAACCCCCGTAAAGCGACGAGGTGGTGGCGGCGGGCCAGGTCGCGCAGCCACGGTACGGGGACGGCGGTGACCGGGACGCCGGGCCCGGTCGCGGTGATCAGCACGCCGAAGGGGCCGGGTGCGGCCGTCGTCCAGGGCCGGGTGTCGTCAGGGGCGTCGTCGGTGGTCGGGCCGGACGCGTGGACGGCTTGGGACGTCATGGTTCCTCTCCGGATGGCGGCGCGCCGGGCCGGCCGGCCGGGCGCGGTGACAGCGAACAGTACTTGAGAGTTCAAGAACTTTCCACGTCGTGGACGACTTCTCGCTGACACCCATGACTTTTCCGCCACCGCCCCGCGCGGGAAAGGCAGTTCGCGTGGCCCGAACCGGCCGTGGCCCGTTCGGGCCCGCGTCCCCCGCTTCTGCGCCCCCTCCGCCCGCACGAGACTCACCGTCGAAGCCCGCCCCTTCGAGGATGCGAGGACCGGCATGATCGACCTCTTCCAGCCACAGGCCGGCGACGACGAACTGGCCGCCGTCGCCGCCGTGTTCGCCGACCGCTGGCTCGGCCACGGACCGCGCAGCACCGCCTTCGAGGCGGCCTTCGCCGCCCACATCGGCGCCCGTCCCGAGCACCTGCTGTTCGTCAACTCGGGGACCGCCGGCCTGTTCCTCGCCGCCGAACTGCTGGATCTCGCCCCCGGCGACGAGGTGGTGCTGCCCTCGCCCAGCTTCGTGGCGGCCGCCAACGCCGTCGTACGGGCCGGCGGCCGCCCGGTCTTCTGCGACGTGGACTCCCGCACCCTCAACCCGTCCGCCGAGGACATCGCGGCCGCCGTCACCCCCCGCACGAAAGCGGTCGTGGTGCTGCACTACGGCGGCTACCCCGGCGACATCGCGCGCATCGCGGACCGCTGCCGCAGGGCGGGCCTCACCCTGGTCGAGGACTGCGCCTGCTCGGTGGCCTCCCGGGTCGGCGAACGGGCCGTGGGCACCTTCGGCGACCTGGCGATGTGGAGCTTCGACGCGGCCAAGGTGATGACCACCGGCGACGGCGGGATGCTGCACGTACGCGACACCCGGCTCGCCGCCCGGGCGCGGCGGCTGGCGTACCACGGCCTGGTCCAGCCGACCGGGCTCGGCCACGCGCGGGTCTCGGACCGCTGGTGGGACCTGGACGTCCCGGAGCCCGGCCGCCGGGAGATCGGCAACGACCTGACCGCGGCCATCGGGACCGTACAACTGGCCCGGCTGCCCGCGTTCCTCGCCCGCCGCAAGGAGATCGTCGAGCTGTACGACCAGGAACTGGCCGGATTCGACGCGGTGCGGGTGCCGCCCGAGCTGCCCGCCGGGCACACGTCCTCGTACTTCCTCTACTGGGTGCAGATGGCCGCCCGCCTGCGCGACGAGGTGGCCTCCGCGCTGTTCCGCGACGGCATCTACACGACCTTCCGCTACGCGCCGCTGCACCGGGTCCCCGCCTACGGGGCCGGTGGCGCGGACCTGCCCGGCGCGGAACAGGCCGCCGCGGAGACCCTGTGCCTGCCGCTGCACCCGGGGCTCACCGACGCCGATGTCCGCACGGTGGCCGCCGCCCTGCGCAAGGCCGTCGAAGCGGCGCAATGACCGTCCCCCAGGAGAGAGGGAGAGCCGAACCATGCGCGTCCTGGTGACCACGTCCCACGGAGCGGGGCACGTCTTCCCGCCCGTCGCGCTGGCGCACGCGCTGCGCGCCGCGGGGCACGACGTCCTGTTCGCCACCCCCGGCGCCTCCGGCGCGCTCGTGGCGCGCGCCGGACTGCACGCCTTCGACTCCGCGCCCGGCTGCGACACCGAGGAGATCTTCGGACGGCTGCTGGCCGAGCGGCGGATGACCTTCGACCGGTTCCGTACGGACTCGCCCGAGGCCGTCACCCTGGCGGCCGAACTCTTCGCCCGGACCTCGGAGGCCACCGTGGACCGGACCGTCGAGGTCGCCCGGTCCTGGCGGCCCGACCTCGTCCTGCACACCGAACTCCAGGGCGCCGGGCCGCTGGTGGCCGCCGTGCTCGGGGTGCCCGCGGTCGAGCACACCATCAGTTGCCACCACTTCCGGCAGATCAGTGACCGGTTCGGGCCGTGGCTGGCCGCCGCGTACCGGCGCCACGGCCTGGCCGGGCGGCCCCCGGTCGCCGCGACGGTCGACACCCGTCCGCCCAGCATCGCCACGTACGACCTGGGCGGCTGGCCCATGCGGGCGCTCCCCTACACCACCGGCGCGGTGCTGCCTCCCTGGCTGCTGGAACGCCCGCCCCGCCCGCGCGTCGCGGTCACCCTCGGCACCCTGCGCCCGCAGCTCAACGGCGTCGGCGAGCTGCGGACGGTGGTCCGGGCGGCGGGAGCGGTGGACGCCGAGTTCGTCCTGGCGCTCGGCGACGCCGACCCCGCCGTGCTGGGCGAACTGCCCGCCAACGTACGGGCCGAGGGGTGGCTGCCGCTGACCGCGCTGCTGGAGACGTGCACCGCGATGATCCACCACGGCGGCAACGGCACCACGCTGGCCGGGCTCGGTGCGGGCGTCAGCCATCTGGTGCTGCCGGGCGGCGCCGACGACTTCGAGGTGGCGCGGATTCTTCACGCGCGGGGCGCCGGCCTGGTCAGCACCCCGGACGCGGTGGACGCCACGCTGCTGCGCCGCCTGCTCACGGACGAGAAGATGCTGGCCGTGGCAGCCGATATCCGCGCCGAGACGGCGGCTCTGCCCACCCCCGCCGCCATCGTGCCGCGGCTGGAGAAACTGGCGGAACAGGGGCGCGCGGCGCGGGGCGCGCGCCGGTCGGGTTCCGGACAAGTCCGCGTATCGCCCGGAGAAACGGGCGCGTAGCCGACAGGATGGCCGTGCGCGCCGGGCACCGGCGGCACGCCCGGCGAGGTTGCGCACCCGGCATCGTCCACCGAGGGGAACTCCATGGCGAACGAGCTCAAGTACGGCGACCGCATCCACCTGCAGAACGGGTACAACGGCTGGCAGGGCGGCTATCTCGACACCAACGGGCACAGCGGCGCCTCGGGCGCCAAGTACAGCGTCTCGACCGCCGACACCCCCGCCCGCGGCAAGGGCACCGGCACCTGGGAGATCCACTCGGCCAGCGGCAAGGCGTCCGGCCAGCCCGTCGTCAGCGGCGACCTGGTGTATCTGCGCAACCTCTACGGCGGCGACGGCGGCTACCTCGACAGCAACGGCCACGCCTCCGACGCCCAGAAGAACGCGGGCGCCCTGTACGACGTGTCCACCTCCCAGTCCCGGGACCGCGCCCCCGGCACCGGCCGCTGGCGGATCTTCGCCCGCAGCTCCTCGCCGGGCGACCGGAACGTCCGGACGGGCGACGTGGTCCACCTGTGGAACACCTACGGCGGCAACGGCGGCTTCCTGGAGACCAACGGCCACAGCACCGCCACCGGCGGCAAGTACGACCTGTGCACCAACGCGTACTTCAACCGCAGCTCCGACGTGGCCGACTGGAAGATCCACCCGGCGCAGGCCTGACCTCGGGACGGCCGGGCGCCGGTGGCAGCCGCCACCGGCGCCCGGCTCACACCACGCGCACGTCGGGGACGTACAGGATCCAGCGCCCGCCCGCCGCCCGGAACGCCCGCTCCTTCGCCATGATCTCCGCCGCGTGGTTCCACGCGAACAGCAGCGCGTAGTCCGGATAGGGCACGGCGAAGGCACCGGGCGCACGGACCGGGATGCGGGCGCCGGGGGTCAGCCTGCCCTGCTTGGCGGGGGTGGAGTCGCAGACGTACGGGACCAGGCGCGGGCCGAGGCCGCAGTAGGCGGTCACCGTGCAGCTCTTGGCCGTGGCCGCGTACCCGGCGACGGTGCGGCCCGTGGCGCGCAGCTCTTCGAGGAGGGCCACCAGGTCTTTCCGTACGCCGTCCACCCGGCCCGCGAAGGCGGCGAGCGCCACCGGGTCCGTCAGGCCCCGGGCCGCCTCCTCCGCCAGGAGTTCCGCGACGGCCGGGGCGGGCGGGCGGCGGCCGGCGCGGGCGAGGGTGTAGCGGAGCTGGCCGCCGTGCACCGGCAGGCGTTCGATGCCGACGAGCCGGAAGCCGAACCGTTCGGCCAGGGCCCGTACGGAGGTCGCGGTGAAGTAGTACCGGTGCTCGTCGTAGAACTGGTCGAAGGCGGTGCGCCCGACGATCTCGCCGAAGTACGGGTCCTCGAAGACGAACACGCCGTCCGGCGCGAGGAGTTCGTCCAGCCCCGCGAAGAACCCCGGCAGGTCGGCGATGTCGCAGACGGTGTTGGCCGCGTACACGACCTGGGCGGGCCCCTCGGTGGCGACGGCCTCGCGCGCCGAAGCCGCGGTGAGGAAGGCGCGGTGCACCTGTACTCCGTCGG
Source organism: Streptomyces chrestomyceticus JCM 4735 (assembly GCF_003865135.1). Classification (NCBI taxonomy): domain Bacteria; kingdom Bacillati; phylum Actinomycetota; class Actinomycetes; order Kitasatosporales; family Streptomycetaceae; genus Streptomyces; species Streptomyces chrestomyceticus. Next base: position 2,720,216 of record NZ_BHZC01000001.1, read on the forward strand.
CCCCGGTGTAGCCGGACGGCTCGAAGGCGAGAGTGCGGACCCCCGCGTCCGCCAGGGTCCGCAGGACGACACCGTCCGTGCAGCCGATCTCGACGGCGAACGGTGCGTGCCTCCCCGGCAGTTCGGTGCGCAGCAGGTGCCTCCCGGTCGCGCGGAAGTGCTCGCGCATCACTGACGACCCGGACGAGTGGTACGGGTAGCCCGGGTACGGGCGGCGTTCGTGCGGGATGCCGTCGGTGAGCTGGACGAGGGCGCAGTGCTCGCAGATCCCGGCGGCGAGGCGGTAGCGGAACGCGTCGCACGCGTCGCCCCGCCGGGCCTCGGCGGGGGTCGGGAAGGCCGAGGACAGGGGGTGGTGGCCGAGGTCGAGGAAGGTGTGCAGCGATGTTCCGCAGATCCGGCACGTCGGCATGGTCAGCGCTCCAGGGTTCCGTCCGGGCCGGTCAGGCTGCGCAGGCAGGTGAGCAGGGTGCGGGCCTGGACGGTGACGTAGTGGCTGTGCCGCAGCAGGGCGGAGAGCTGGTGTGCGGTCATCCATCGGTGGGTGCCGGAGTCCTCGTACGGTCCGGGCCCGTCCACGGCCACGATCAGATAGCGGTTGAGCGCGTGGTGGAAGCGGCCGCCCTCCTCCGACAGGAGGGCGTCGAAGAGCACCCGGTCCGGCGCTGCGGTCAGGACTTCGTCGAGGAAGCGCGGGCGTGCCCCGGGCGGCAGTACGTCGTAGTTCTCCGGCGTGCAGCACACCGTCGCGGTCAGCTCGGCCTCGTCCACGCTGCCCGGTTCGGCGGCGGCGTGCACCAGGACGTGCGGCACGCCGTCGACACGGGTGAGGAGAAAGGCGACGATGCCGGTCCCGTGCGGGCGCAGCATCGGCTGCGTCCAGCGCCGCACCTCCCGGCCACCCGCCCGCACCTCGACCGCGATGACGTCGAAGAAGCGGCCGGTGTCATGGCTCACGGCGTGTTCGGTGCGGTGCCAGCCGGGCAGGCCGCGCAGCGGTACGGGCCGGGTGCGCAGCCCGGCGTGGCTGCGCACGCCGGTGAGCCAGTGCAGGATCTCCCGCCCGGAGTGCAGCGCGCGGCCCGCGGACCCCGGCGGCGGGGGCAGGCAGGCGAGCACGCTCCGGGCGTCCATGTTGACCACGTCACCGGCTCCGAGCAGGGCGTGGACGCGGGGCAGCGGCATCCACCGGTACCCCGGCAGCACCTCGACGTCCTCCGTCGTGCGCACGATCATGTTGCGGTTGCGCTTGCGGTAGAACCAGGCGCCCTGTTCCGACTGGCGTACGTCCGCCACCAGCCCGCGCGACGGCGGGTCGCGGAAGTACCGCAGGTAGGGCACCGTCCGGCCGCCGTGCGCGCGGGTGAAGTTGGAGCGGGTGGCCTGCACGGTCGGCGCGAGCTGGAGCCCGCCCGCGTTGCCCGGCTCGGGCTTGGCCTGCGCCAGGACGTGCGGCCGGCCGCCGAAGTCCCTGACCAGCAGGCCCAGCACGCCGGTCTCGGGCTGGTCGAGGATGGGCTGCGCCCAGTACGGGACCGGTCCTTCGGGGGCCGACACGTCCAGTCCCCGGACGGTGAAGAACGCGCCCCGGTCGTGGACGAGGTCGCCGGTGCGGGCGTCGGTGTGCCAGCCCTCCAGGGCGTCCAGCGGGATGCGCCGCGTACGGGTGTACCGGCGCTCGCCGGCTTCGGCGAACCAGCGGCCGAGCGGGCCGGGCGCCACCGGCGCGGCCGTCACGGGCGAGGCCGTCGTGGTCGTCACAGGCATGGTCGTCACAGCTCCCCCAGTACGCCGAGCAGCGCCTCGATCACCCGGTCCTGCACACCGCGCGGCAGCGACGGATACATCGGCAGCGAGAAGATCTCCCCGGCCAGTTCCTCGGTGACGGGCAGTGATCCCCGGGGGCAGCCCAGGTGGGCGAAGCCGCTCATGGTGTGCACGGGCCACGGGTAGCTGATGTTGAGCGCGATGTCGTGGCGCTCCTTGAGGGTCCGCAGGATGCGGTCCCGTTCGGGGTGGCGGACGACGTACACGTAGTACACGTGCTCATTGCCGGGAGCCGTGACGGGCAGCACCAATCCGCTGCCTGCCAGCGCTTCTTCGTAGCGCTCGGCCACCGCGCGCCGTCCGGCGACATACCGGTCCAGGCGGCGCAGTTTGCGGCGCAGGATCTCGGCGTGCACCTCGTCGAGCCGGCTGTTGTGGCCGGGGGTGCGGACGACGTAGTAGCGGTCCGCCATGCCGTAGTAGCGCAGCCGTCGCAGCGCGGCGTCGACATGCGCGTACCGCGTGAGGACCGCACCGCCGTCGCCGTACGCGCCGAGAACCTTGGTCGGGTAGAAGGAGAACGCCGCCGCGTCGCCGAGGGTTCCCGCGAGGCGGCCGTGGTGGCGTGCGCCGTGCGCTTGGGCGCAGTCCTCCAGTACGGCCAGACCGTGCGCCTCGGCGACGGCCCGGAGGGGCGCCATGTCCACGCACTGCCCGTAGAGATGCACGGGCAGCAGCGCCCGGGTGCGGTCGGTCACGGCCGCCGCGAGCTGCCCGGTGTCCATGAGGTACGTGTCCGGGTGGACGTCGACGAAGACGGGGACGGCGCCGGCCGCGTCGATGGCCAGTACGGTGGGCGCCGCGGTGTTGGAGACGGTCACCACCTCGTCTCCGGGGCGGATGCCGAGGGCCTGGAGGGCGAGGGTGACGGCGTTGGTGCCGTTGTCGACGCCCACGCAGTGCCCGGTGCCGTGCCAGGCGGCGTACTCGGTCTCGAAGCCGCGGACGCTCGCGCCGAGCACGAGCCGGCCGGACCGGAAGACCGTATCGACGGCGTCCAGCACGTCCGCCCGTTCCTCCTCGTACTCGGCCAGGTAGTCCCACACGTGGGTGGTCATCGGTGGGCCGCCTCCTTCCACCAGTCGGGGTTGTCGCGGTACCAGGCCACGGTGTCGGCCAGGCCGCGGTCGAAGCCGGTGCGCGGGCGGTGGCCCAGCTCCGCGCGGATCTTGGTCGCGTCGAGCGCGTAGCGCCGGTCGTGGCCCTTGCGGTCGGGCACCCGGCGGACGCGGGACCAGTCGGCGCCGCACAGCCGCAGCAGGTCGCCGGTCAGCGCGCGGTTGGTGCGGGGTGTGCCGTCGCCGACGTGGTAGATCTCGCCGGCCCGGCCGTGGTGGAGCACCCGGTGGACGGCCCGGCAGTGGTCGTCGACGTGCAGCCATTCGCGGACGTTGCCGCCGTCCCCGTACAGGGGCAGGTCGCGGCCCTCCAGGAGGTGGGTCACGAAGCGCGGGACGAGCTTTTCGGGGTGCTGGTAGGGGCCGTAGGTGTTGCAGCAGCGGGTGACGGACACGTCCAGCCCGTGGGTGTGGTGGCAGGCCAGCGCGAACAGGTCGGCCGCCGCCTTGGACGCCGCGTACGGGGACCGCGGTGCCACCGGCTGGTCCTCGGTCCACGCGCCGCGCTCGATGGAGCCGTACACCTCGTCGGTGGAAACGTGCACCACTCGGGGGACGCCGGTGCGCAGACAGGCGTCGAGAAGCGTCTGGGTGCCGAGGACGTTGGTGCGGACGAAGTCGGGCGCGGTGTCCGGGTCGAGTGAGCGGTCGACGTGCGACTCGGCCGCGAAGTGCAGTACGGCGTCGTGGCCGGGCAGCAGGGACAGCAGCAGCGGCAGGTCGCCGATGTCGCCGCGGACGAAGTCCAGGCGGGGGTGGCGGGCGGGCAGGCTGGCGCGGTTCCCCGCGTAGGTGAGCAGGTCCAGCACGGTGACGTGGGTGTCCGCGTCACCGTGCTCCCCGAAGCCGCCGCCGAGGAGCGTCCGTACGTAGTGCGAGCCGATGAACCCGGCGCCGCCGGTGACCAGGAGCCTCACGCGGCCACCTCGACGCGGGTGTCGTCGCCCACCAGCAGCCGGTGCCGGCCGTCGCCGGGCCCGATGCGGGCGGCGCGGCCGATCAGCGAGCCGTGCACGCCGCCGACCCGGTCGACGGTGACGCCGTCGAGGGCGATGGAGTCCGCCAGCCCGGCCCGGCGCAGCACACAGTCGCGGCCCAGGGAGGTGTACGGGCCGATGCGGCTGTCCTCGACGACGCTGCCCGCGCCGACCAGCGCCGGGCCCTCGATCCGCGAGCGGATGACCCGCGCCCCGGCCTCGACCACGACGGGCCCGGTCAGCCGGCTCGCGGCGTCCACGGTGCCCGCCACGGCGGTCCGGACGCCCTCCAGCAGCCTGCGGTTGCAGGCGAGGACGTCCTCGACGCGGCCGGTGTCACGCCAGTAGCCGCCGTACTCCGCCGCCCGGACCTCGGCGCCCTCGGTGACCAGCCGCTGCACGGCATCGGTGATCTCCCGTTCGCCGCGCGGGCCCGGCCCGGTCGCGGCCACCGCGCGGTGCACCTCGGCGGTGAAGAAGTAGACGCCGACCAGCGCGAGGTCGCTGCGCGGCCGGTCCGGCTTCTCCGTCAGCCGCACCACCGCGCCGTCCGCGTCCAGTTCGGCGACGCCGAACCGGCGGGGGTCGGGCACCTTCTGGACCACGAGTTGAGCGGCCGGGCGGCGGGCGGCGAATTCCGCGGCGAGCGTGCCGATCCCCTCGGGCAGCACGGTGTCGCCGAGGTACAGCACGAAATCCTCCGCGCCGAGGAATTCCCGGGCGAGGGCCACGCAGTGCGCCAGCCCCAGGGGCTGTTCCTGGCGCAGATAACCGAGCCGTACGCCGAGGTCCGCGCCGTCACCGAAAGCCGCCGCGATGTGGCGGTCCCGGGCGTCGACGACGATGCCGATGTCCGTGACACCGCATTCCCGGATGTTCTCCAGGACGTGCCGCAGAACCGGCTTGCCCGCAATCGGGATCAATTGCTTGGGCATCGAGTACGTGAATGGGCGAAGACGGGTTCCCGTCCCGCCGGACAACACCAGAGCCTTCATGGAAAGGAGTGTCGGACCGGCCGCCGTACGGGAAAAGAGGCGGCCGGTGGACCGAACCGGCCGTGTCCCATTCGGTCCACGGCCCGGCCCCGGAACGGCGGACGGGAAAAAGCGGCCGGTGTGCTGACACCGGCCACCCTTTCCGCTTCATGCGGTGCGCTGCACCTCGGGCGACGCCGCCGGCAGATAACCCAACTGCGCGGCCAGCACCCCGGCCTGGAACCGGCTGCGCGCCTTCATCCCCGCCATCGCGTCGGTGGCGATCCGGCGCGCCGTCCGGGCCGAGACGCCCAGCCGCCGGGCGACCGTGGCGTCCGTGTGGCCCTCCGCGAGCAGTTGCAGCGCGGCGAGGTGCTGCCGGGTGAAGCCGTCCGCCGCGCGCCGGGACGGCGGCGGGCCCAGCCGTTCCGCCGCTGCCCACACGGCGTCGAACAGCGTGCTCAGCGCGGTCACGACGCCCGGCACCCGTACGGAGACGGCGGCCTCCGTGGCGTCCTCGCCGGCCGTGAAGACGAGCGCGGAGCGGCGGTCGACGACGACCATGCGGGTGGGGAGGACCGCGGCGGTACGGACCTCGGCGCCGGCCGCCGCCAGCCGCTCGGCCTGCTCCACGGCGTCCGGATCGTTGCGGGCGCTGTCGAGGCAGACGGTCCGTATCCGGATTCCGCGGGCGAGCAGGTCCTCGTACAGACGCCGGGACGCGGACGCGGCGGACGACGGGTACGGCTGCCCGGCGGCGAACACCTGCAATTCCTCCTCGGCACGGGCGCCGATTTCCCGTACGTGGTCGCTGATCCGGTCGGCCCCCGCCAATCGGAACACCCCCTGGTCGGCGGCGGAATGCTGATGCGTGGCGAATTCGGAGACGAGCCGGGCGGCGGCTGCCCGGCTCTCCTCCACGCGCTGTTGCTGCGCGGCGAGTTCGGCCTGCTGCCGGGCGAGCAGAATGTCCATGCCCAGGCGCGGGCTCACCGCGTAAAGCCGCCCGGGGCGTTCCGTGGAAGGGTGTGCCAGGGCGAGTCCGGTCAGCCGGCCGAGGGCCCGCTCGGCCTCCTGCTCGGTCAGGTCCGTACGGGCCGCCAATTCCGCCGCCGTGGCATGCGGTTGCGCCAGCAGGGCGCGGTAGACCGATTCCGTCGCCGGTTCGACGCCCAGCCTTCCGAGAACGTACTCCGACGTGCGCATGATTCCCCCCTGAGATGCGGCACCTGACTACGACGACGGACGCCCCACACGCCCGGCCCGCCGGGGAGCCCTGTCGGGCGTCCCACTCGGGACCACGGATACGGGCGCCGGAGGACTCAACGCCGCGCCGGGGAAAGCACGGCTGTGTCCTGTCTCACGGCGCCGCCGCGCCGGTCTTCTCACCGGTCCCCGGCGAGCCGTGCGGCGGCCTCGTGCATCGCCAGTTCGAGCACGGCCGGTTCGGTGAGCCGCCCGGTGCCGTCCGGGACGACCAGCCAGCGCACCCCGCCCGTCGCCCGCCCCGGGTACGGCACCACGATCCAACTGCCGTCGCCCGCGCCGCGCACGCCGGTGCCGAGCCAGCGTGCCGCGGTGCCCGGCGGCACGAAGAAACCCGTACGGGTGCCCCCGAAGTCGGCTAGGACCGGTCCCGGCTGGTCCAGTACACGGGTCAGTACGTCCAGGGTCGGGCGTCCCAGGGCGCCGGGCACGATCAGCACGTCCCAGAGCCGGCCGGCCGGGAGCAGGGCGACCCCGAGGGGGTTGCGCTCCCATTCCCACCGGCAGGCGTCCGGGTCCGCTGCCGCCGTCGCCAGCCACTCCACTGCGTTCTTCGCCCCCGCGGGGTCCATGTCTCCTCGCTTCCGCGGTCCCCTCGGACCGCTGTCCGCCCGGTGAGAGGCGGCGGAGGCGGCATCCTTACACGGGTTTGCCGGGGTTTTTCACGGAAGACCGGAGCCGGCGGGGGCGCGGAGTGGTGTACCGGCGCGCGGGAGGGGCGGACGGCGGGTCCCGGACACCGGCCGGGTACGGAACGCGCCCCTCCGGAACCTGCCCGGGCCCCACCAGCCTTTAGCTGTCGAACCCGAGCCCCGCCTTGTCCATCGCGCGCAGCCACAGATTGCGCCGCCCGCCGTGGGTGTCGGCCCGTGTCATCGACCACTGCGTCAGGCCGATCCCGGCCCAGCGCAGCGGCTCCGGCGGAAACGGCAGCGGCTTCTTGCGGACCATCTCCAGCTCGGTGCGTTCGGTCCGCTCCCCCGCCAGCAGGTCGAGCATCACCTCGGCCCCGAAGCGGGTGGCGCCCACACCCAGGCCGGTGTACCCGGCGGCGTAGGCGACCCGCCCGGCGTGCGCGGTGCCGAAGAAGGCGGAGAAGCGCGAGCAGGTGTCGATGGCACCGCCCCAGGCGTGCGTGAAGCGCAGCCCCTCCAGTTGGGGGAAGCACCGGAAGAAGTGCCGGGCCAGCTTCTCGTACGTGGCGGGACGGTGGTCGTACTCGGCCCGTACCGCGGCGTTGAAGCGGTAGACGGCGTCGTAGCCGCCCCACAGGATGCGGCCGTCGGCGGTGCGGCGGAAGTAGTGGAAATGGTGGTTGCTGTCCGACAGGCCCTGGCGGCCCTGCCAGCCGATGGCTGCCTGCTGCTCGGCGGACAGCGGCTCGGTCATCAGCGCGTGGTCGTAGACGGGCACGACGTACGGGCGGACACGGCGCACCAGGGACGGGAAGACGTTGGTGCCGAGGGCGATCCGGCGGGCGAAGACCCGGCCGTACGGGGTGCGGGCGGCCATGCCCACGCCGTCGGCGGCGAGCGCGGTGGCGGGCGTGTGCTCGTAGATCCGTACGCCGAGGTCCAGGCATGCCTTCTTCAGGCCCCAGGCGAGGCGGGCCGGGTTGAGCATGGCGACGCCCGTACGGTCCCAGAGGCCGGCCAGGAAGGTCGGCGAGACGACGTGTTCGCGCAGCGCCTCGCGGTCCAGGAACTCCACGCCGTCCAGGCCGAGCCGGGCGGCCTGTTCGGCGCCTTCCTTCAGCTCGGCGACCTGGTGGGGTGCGGTGGCGACGTTGATCTCGCCGGTGCGTTCGAAGGCGCAGTCGATGCCGTGGCGGGCGACGGTGTCCTCGATGGCGTCGAGGTTGCGGGCGCCGAGTTCCTCCAGCTTCGCCAGCTCGTCCGGCCAGCGGTCCAGGCCGTTGCCGAGGCCGTGGGTGAGGGAGGCGGCGCAGAAGCCGCCGTTGCGGCCGGAGGCGGCCCAGCCGACCTCCTGGCCCTCCACGAGGACGACGTCGCGTCCGGGGTCGCGTTCCTTGGCGATCAGGGCGGTCCACAGTCCGGAGTAGCCGCCGCCGACGACGAGCAGGTCGGTGCGTTCGTCGCCGACGAGGGCGGGCAGCGCGGCGGGACGGTCCTCGTCGTCCAGCCAGAAGGAGACCGGCGCGGCGTCCGCGAGGGCGTGGGCGGGGGTGCTCATGGCAGCTCGTGCCATGGTTCTCAGCTCCTCTTCCGGCGTCCGGAGAGGAGTTGCCCTCCCAGGACGCAGAGCACGGCGATGAGGAACATCGCCGTTCCGATGACATTGATCTGAACGGGTGTGCCACGCTGCGCCGATCCCCAGACGAACATGGGGAACGTCACAGTGGAGCCGGCGTTGAAGTTCGTGATGATGAAGTCGTCGAAGGACAGCGCGAAGGAGAGCAGCGCGCCCGCCGCGATGCCGGGGGCGGCGATCGGCAGCGTCACCCGCAGGAACGTCTGCGCGGGGGACGCGTAGAGGTCCTGGGCGGCCTGTTCCAGGCGCGGGTCCATGCTCATCACGCGGGCCTTGACCGCCGTGACGACGAAGCTCAGGCAGAACATGATGTGCGCGATCAGGATCGTCCAGAACCCGAACCGGATGCCCATGTTGAGGAAGAGGGTGGCCAGCGAGGCGGCCATCACCACCTCGGGCATCGCCATCGGCAGGAAGATCAGGGTGTTGACGGCGGGCCGGGCGCGGAAGCGGTAGCGGGCCAGCGCGAAGGCGATCATGGTGCCCAGTACGGTCGCGCCGACCGTCGCCCAGAGGGCGATCCGCAGGCTCAGGCCCAGCGATCCGCACAGGTCGGCGACGCCGCACGGATCGGCCCAGGCGTCCGCCGAGAAGCGCTGCCACTCGTAGTTGAAGCGGCCGTTGGGCTTGTTGAACGAGAAGACCAGGACGACGAGGTTGGGCAGGATCAGGTACCCGAGCGTGCCGAGGCCCGCGAGCACGACGAGGTGGCGGCGCAGCCACCGGAGCACGGCCATCAGACCAGGTCCTCCGTCCCGGACTTGCGGATGTAGAGGGTGACCATGGCGAGGATGGCCGCCATGAGGATGAACGAGAGCGCGGCGGCGGTCGGGTAGTCCAGGACGCGCAGGAACTGCGACTGGATGACGTTGCCGATCATCTTCTGGTCGGTGGAGCCGAGCAGTTCGGCGTTGATGTAGTCGCCCGCCGCGGGGATGAAGGTCAGCAGGGTGCCGGCCACCACACCCGGCATGGACAGCGGGAACGTCACCCGGCGGAAGGTGGTGACCGGACGCGCGTACAGGTCCCCGGCGGCCTCGTGCAGCCGGGGGTCGATGCGCTCCAGCGAGGTGTACAGCGGCAGCACCATGAACGGCAGGAAGTTGTACGTCAGGCCGCAGACCACCGCCAGCGGCGTGGCCAGCACCCGCTGCCCCTCGGTCAGCCCGAGCCAGCTCGTCACGTCCAGGACGTGCAACGAGTTCAGGACGCCGACCACCGGGCCGCCGTCCGCGAGGATCGTCTTCCAGGCCAGCGTGCGGATCAGGAAGCTGGTGAAGAACGGGGCGATGACCAGAATCATCACGACGTTGCGCCAGCGGCCCGCCTTGAAGGCGATGAGGTACGCGAGCGGGTAGCCCAGGACCAGGCAGAGCACGGTCGCGGTGGCCGCGTAGCCGACGGACCGCAGGAACTGCGGCCAGTACGCGCCGAGCGCGTCCCAGTAGGCGGCGAAGTGCCAGGTGACCTTGAAGCCCTCTTCGAGGGAGCCGGTCTGCACCGACGTGGACGCCTGGTAGACGAGCGGGGCGGCGAAGAAGACGACCAGCCACAGGATGCCGGGGAGCAGCAGCCAGTACGGGACGAGCCGCTTCCGCGCGCCGCGTGCCCGGACCTGCGGCGCGTCCTCGGCGGCGGGTGGTGGCGCCTCGGTGGTCGTCGTCATGCCGTCTCCTCGGCGGTGTCCGCGCCGGCCCCGATGTCCTGGGAGGCGTCCAGGCCGAAGGTGTGCGCGGGGTTCCAGTGCAGGACGACCTCGGCGCCGGGCACCAGGCGCACGTCGCGTTCGACGTTCTGCTCGTAGACGGCGAGGCGTCCGGCGCCGGGGGTCTCGACGACGTACTGCGTGCTGACGCCGAGGAACCCGGCGTGGGCGATGCGGCCGGTCAGCCGGTTGCGTCCGTCGGCGATCGCACCCGCTTCATCGGCGTGCGCGAGGCTGATCTTCTCCGGCCGTACGCCCGCCAGGACCGTGCCGCCCGTACGGGCCGTGGTGCGACATCGCCCGGCGGGCAGCCGCAGTTTGCTGCCGCCCGCGGTGAGCAGCAGGTCGTCGCCGCCGGCCGTCACCACCTCGGCCTCGATGAGGTTGGAGGTGCCCAGGAAGTTGGCGACGAAGGTGGTGCCGGGGTTCTCGTACAGGTCGGCGGGGGCGCCGAGCTGCTCGACGCGGCCGCCGTTCATCACCGCGACCGTGTCGGCCATGGTCATGGCCTCCTCCTGGTCGTGGGTGACGTGCACGAAGGTGATGCCGACCTCGGTCTGGATGCGTTTGAGTTCGAGCTGCATCTGGCGGCGCAGCTTGAGGTCGAGGGCGCCGAGCGGCTCGTCCAGGAGGAGCACCCGCGGGTGGTTGATCAGGGCGCGGGCCACCGCGACGCGCTGCTGCTGGCCGCCGGAGAGCTGCTGGGGTTTACGGCGCGCCATCGGACCGAGTTCGACCAGGTCGAGCATCTCTTCGACCTGCTTCTTCACGGATTTGATGCCACGGCGGCGCAGCCCGAACGCGATGTTCTCGTAGATGTCCAGGTGCGGAAAGAGCGCGTAGTTCTGGAAGACGGTGTTGACCGGGCGCTTGTACGGGGGCAGCGCGGTGACGTCCCGGCCGTCCAGCGCGACGGTGCCGGTGGACGGGTCCTCCAGGCCCGCGATCATGCGCAGGGTGGTGGTCTTGCCGCAGCCGGAAGCGCCCAGCAGCGCGAAGAAGGAGCCCGCCGGGACCGTCAGGTCGAGCGGGTGGACGGCGGTGAAGGAGCCGTAGGTCTTGCTGATCCCGGAGAGGCGGACGTCGCCGCCGGAGGTCTGTGTCATGGGTGGTCCCGTGGGTCGGAAGGGCGGTACGGGCACGGTCCGGGGGCGGCCCCTGGCGGGCCGGTCCGGGGCCTGCTCAGGCGCCCGTCAGATCGGCGAATTTCTGGGCGAATTCCTTGCTCTCCCCGGCGTTCAGCGCCCGGAAGGAATGCGACCTGGCGGCCGTCTCCCGGTCCGGGAGAATCAGCGGATGGTCCGCCAGAGCACGGTCGATCTTCGCCAGTTCCTCGCGTACCCCGTCGACCGGGCACACGTAATGGATGTACGCCGCGATCCGCGCCGCCACCTTCGGCTCGTAGCAGTAGTCGATGAGGCGCTCGGCGTTCTCCTTGTGCCGGGCCCGGTTCGGCACCATCAGATTGTCCGTCGAGATCATGCACCCGGCCTTCGGCACGGCGTACTCGATGTCCGGGTTGTCCTGCTGCAGTTGGACGACGTCCCCGGCCCAGGCCACGCAGGCGGCGAGATCGCCCTTGCTGAGGTCGTTGATGTAGTCGTTGCCGGTGAACCGGCGGATCTGCTTGGCGTCCACGCCCTGCTGCAGCCGGGCGACGGCCGCGTCGAAATCGCCGGACGTGCAGTCCTCGGGGCGCTTTCCCATGTCCAGGAGCGTCAGCCCGACCGTGTCCCGCATTTCCGACAGGAACCCGACCCGCCCCTTCAGCCGCGGATCGTCGAGCAATTGGCTGACGGAATCGACCGTGCGCCCCTCGGTGGCCTTCGCGTTGTACGCGATGACCGCCGGAATGCCCGTCCACGGATACGAATGAGCACGCCCGGGGTCCCAGTCCGGATCGCGGAACTGCCGCGCGACACCGCCGGACGCATGCGGAAGATTTCCCGCGTCCAGCCGCTGGACCCAGCCCAGCGAAATCATCCGCGCGCACATCCAGTCCGTCAGCACGATCAGGTCCCGGCCGGTGTCCTGGCCCGCGGCGAGCTGCGCCTGGATCTTGCCGAAGAACTCGTCGTTGTCGTTGATGTCCTCGGTGTACTTCACCGTGATCCCGGTACGGCGGGTGAAGGCGTCCAGGGTCGGCCGGCGCTTGCCGTCGTCGCTGACGTCCAGGTACTCCGTCCAGTTGGAGAAGACGACACGTTTCTCCTGCCCGGAGTGGTCCACGGACCGCCCGGCGTCCGTACGGCCCGCGGGCGGGATCCCGCAGGCCGACAGTGCGCCGAGGCCGCCGAGCGCCAGCGCCCCCGCCCCGGTAGCGCGCAGCAGCGACCGCCGGGTCATGGCCATCCGGCCGTCGGTGAGGCTGCGCCGTACGGCGGCCAGTTCGGGCGGCGACAGACTCTCCCCGGGCTGCTGACGGTCCTCCATACGCGGTGCCCTTTCCTGATGCCACCGGCTCCCGGCCGGTGACGACGGCCGTTCCGCGTCAGACGCGGTCCCCGAAGACGGTCCGGTGCCAGTCCTTCCTGGCGACCCCCGTGTTGTCGTACATGACGTGCTTGACCTGCGTGTACTCCTCGAAGGAGTAGGCGGACATGTCCTTGCCGAAGCCGCTGGCCTTGTAGCCCCCGTGCGGCATCTCGCTGAGGATCGGGATGTGGTCGTTGACCCAGACGCAGCCCGCCTTGATCTCGCGGGTGGCGCGGCCGGTCCGGTAGACGTCCCGGCTCCAGGCGGACGCCGCCAGGCCGTACGGGGTGTCGTTGGCCAGCGCGATGCCCTCGTCGTCGCTGTCGAAGGGCAGCACGACCAGCACCGGCCCGAAGATCTCGCTCTGGACCGCCTCGCTGTCCTGCGCGGCGCCCGTGATGAGCGTGGGCCGGTAGTACGCGCCCTTCGCCAGGTCGCCCTGGGGCGCCTCACCGCCGGTGACGACGGTGGCGTACGACCGGGCGCGCTCGACGAAACCGGCGACCCGGTCGCGGTGGGTGTGCGAGACGAGCGGGCCGAGATCGGTGGCGGGGTCGAACGGGTCGCCGAGCCGTACGGTCGCCATCAGGTCGGCGACACCGCCGACGAACGCGTCGTACAGCGGGCGCTGCACGTAGGCGCGGGTGGCGGCGGTGCAGTCCTGCCCGGAGTTGATCAGGGCACCGGCCACCGCGCCCTGCACCGCCGCCTCCAGGTCGGCGTCGTCGAAGACCACGAACGGCGCCTTGCCGCCGAGTTCGAGGTGCAGCCGCTTGACGGTGCCGGTGGCGATCTCGGCGACCCGCTTGCCGACCGCCGTCGAGCCGGTGAAGGAGGTCATGGCGACGCCGGGGTGGGCGACCAGGTGCTCGCCGGCCTCCCGGCCCGCGCCGGAGACGATGTTGAGCACTCCGTCCGGGATACCCGCCTCGGTGGCCGCCTGCGCGAACATCACCGAGGTCAGCGGCGTGATCTCGGCGGGCTTCAGGACGATCGTGTTGCCCGCGGCGACGGCCGGCAGCACCTTCCAGGCCGCCATCTGGAGCGGGTAGTTCCACGGTGCGATCGAGCCGACGACGCCGATCGGCTCGCGGCGGACCACGGAGGTGTGGTCGGGGCTGTACTCGCCCGCCGACCTGCCCTCCAGGTGCCGCGCGGCCCCCGCGAAGAAGGCCGCGTTGTCGACCGACCCCGGTACGTCGAACTCCTCGCTGAGCTTGACCGGCTTGCCGCACTGCAACGACTCGGCGTACGCCAGCTCACCGGCCCGCTCGCCGAGGACGGCGGCGAAGCGGTGCAGGGCGTCCGAGCGCTCGCCCGGGGTCGCGCCCGCCCACCCGGGGAAGGCGTCCGCGGCGGCCCGTACGGCCGTGTCGACGTCCGCCGTGGAGGCCAGCCGGTAGCTGTACACCTGCTCGCCGGTGGCCGGATCGACCACCTGCTGGGTACGGCCGGAACTGCCGTCCCGCAACTCGCCGGCGAGGAACTGCGCGCCCTCGGCGAAACGTTCGTGCACGTCGAATCGCTGAACCATGGTGCTCTCCTCCGCCGGGCGCCGGGGCCGCTCGGCGGCACTCCCAGGCGTAGCTCTTTCCGGAATCGATGGCTGATCTTGACAGAGGGACTGGGCCTCAACAAGTGATTCCGTTGTTGCCTTTTGGTTACGCGACGGATTCTGCGATTTCCGTCGTGGGGCACCCCGACACGTTGTCAGTGCCCGCTGACAGAATCCCGGCATGATGCACGACAGCACGGGGGGGTGCCGGGATGAACGAGCCAGGGAGCGAGCCGCGCTCGGTGGCAGAGCTGACCGCGGCGACTGACCAACGCTTCGACTACCTCTACTTCTGGGGCCATGCGCCACGCCGCGACGGACAGCTCGGCGCGAGCTGCCTCAGCCAGTGGTGGCCCGCTCCGTTCACGGTCGACGGCGTGCGGTACGCCACCGCGGAGCACTGGATGATGGCCTGCAAGGCCCGGCTGTTCGGCGACGCTGAGGCGGAGCGGCGGGCCATATCCGCCACCCACCCGAAGCAGGCGAAGGACGCCGGCCGCTCCGTGCGCGGCTTCGACAGCGCGGAGTGGGGGCGGCGCCGCTTCGAGTACGTCGTCGAGGGCAACGTCCACAAGTTCGGCCAGGACCCGGCCCTGCGCGACTACCTGCTCGGCACCGGCTCCCGCGTCCTCGTCGAGGCCAGCCCGGTGGACCGGATATGGGGCATCGGCCTGGCCGCCGACGCGCGCGCACCGGACCCGGCCCGCTGGCGCGGCCTCAACCTGCTCGGCTTCGCCTTGATGGAGGCACGCCGGCGGCTGGCGTCCGGAGCGAGTACGGGGGCGGGTTCCGCGGAGGGCTAGGCGAAGAGGGCTGAACGGGAGAAGACGGCTGGACGGAGACGGCTAGGCGGAGGAGACGGCTAGGCGGAGACGACGAGCCGGCCGCGGGAGGGCACCGACAGACCGGGGACCGCGGCCGGGTCGGCGGACACGGCCTCGTACACGCGCGGGTCAGGGGCGGGCGCGGCCTGGTACGTGTCCGGACCGTCGTCCTCGGAACGGGAGCCGCCGGAGGAGGAGCCGCCGGAGCCGGAACCGCCGGAAGTCGAGCCGCCGGAGTCACCGCCGTCGTAGTAGCCGGGGTACCACGGGTCGTCGCCGCCTTCGTCGGTGGCGGACGCCAGCACGACCCAGCAGACCATGAACCCGCTCAGCAGCAGCGCCGCACCGCCCAGGACCAGCCCGGCCAGCGCGCTCCCGCCGTTGTCCGCCTCGCCCCTGGACACCTTCGCGCGCCCGAGTATGCCGAAGACGATCGCGAGCACACCGAGGAGGAAGCCGATCACCATCGTGAAGCAGAGGGTGGCACCGACGATCCCGAGGACGAGAGCGGCCGTGCCGTATCCGTTGTTCGGCCCGGCAGGCGCCCAGTAGGGCTGGTAGCCCGTCGGCGGCTGCTGTCCCGGCTGGCCGCCGGGGTACGGCGCGCCGCCCGGCCCGGCGGGGCCGTACGGTGGCTGAGGAGAGCCGTAGGGAGGCTGGGCCGCACCGTACGGAGCGCCGGGCCGCTGCCCGTCCGCCCCGGCGCCGGCTATGGGCGGCACTCCGGAACCGGGGGAACCGGGAGCACCGGGAGCACCGGGAGGTGCGTACGCCCCTGCCGTACCCGGTGCGAGTGGCGGCGGCGGAACGTCGAACCGGCCGCCCGGAGCCTCCGGCTTACTCAGCAGGCCGGGGCCGTTCGGGCTGCCCGGGAGAACGGGCTCGCCCGCAGCGTCCGAACCGCTCGCACGGCCGACCCCTTCCGCACCACTCGAAGCACTCGACCCACTGGCCCCGCCCACAACTTCCTGAGCGCCCGCCCTCTCCGCATCCCCCGAAGCACTCACCTCGTCCGACACAGGCGCAGCCCCCGCAACACCGCCCTCCACGGCACCACCCTCCGCAAGCTCGCCCTCCACGGACGCGGCCTTCACCGGCCCGGTCGGCTGCGCCCCGGACAGCCCCGCCGCACCGGCCGCCGCACCAATTGCCGCACCGGCCGCCACACCAGCCCCCGCGCCTGCCACCTCACCAGTCATCGCACCTGCCGTCGGCGCGCCCGCCGACCGCGCGGGCATCGGCCTCCGGTCCTCCGGCGGCGCCCACGGGTCGCGCGGCTCGGGCTGCTGACTGTCGGACATCGACATCCCCACATTCCCCCCACGTTCACGATCCGCCCATGCTAAGACCTGCACCGTTTTGCCAAGACCTGCGCCGTTCGGGCCGCCGGGGGCCCGCATACGATGGCCACCGTCCGCAGCACGCCCAGCTCGCCCCTCGACCAGGAGGACCCGTTGTCCGATCTCGACGCCTTCATCGCCGGACTGCCCAAGGCGGAGCTGCACGTCCACCACGTCGGATCGGCGTCCCCCCGCATCGTCGCCGAGCTGGCCGCCCGCCACCCGGACTCCGCGGTCCCCACCGACCCCGAGGCACTCACCGACTACTTCACCTTCCGCGACTTCGCCCACTTCATCCAGGTGTACCTCTCCGTCGTGGACCTCATCCGCGACGCCACCGATGTCCGGCTGCTGACGTACGAGGTGGCCCGTGACATGGCGCGGCAGAACATCCGCTACGCCGAGCTGACCGTCACCCCGTACAGCTCCACCCGTCGCGGCATCCCCGACGAGGCGTTCGTCGAGGCCATCGAGGACGCGCGCCGGGCGGCGGAGGCCGAGCTGGGCGTGGTGCTGCGCTGGTGCTTCGACATCCCCGGCGAGGCCGGGCTGGACGCGGCCGAGGAGACCACGCGGATCGCCTGTGACCTGCGGCCGGAGGGCCTGGTCTCGTTCGGGCTCGGCGGCCCGGAGATCGGTGTGCCGCGCCCGCAGTTCAAGCCGTACTTCGACCGCGCCATCGCCGCGGGCCTGCACTCGGTGCCGCACGCCGGCGAGACCACCGGCCCGCAGACCGTCTGGGACGCGCTCACCGACCTGCGGGCCGAGCGGATCGGTCACGGCACCAGTTCCGTCCAGGACCCGAAGCTGCTGGCCCACCTCGCCGAGCACCGCATCCCGCTGGAGGTCTGCCCGACCTCGAACATCGCCACCCGCGCCGTGCGCACCCTCGACGAGCACCCGCTGAAGGAGATGGTCGACGCGGGGGTGCTGGTGACGATCAACAGTGACGACCCGCCGATGTTCGGCACGGACCTGTGCCTGGAGTACGGGGTCGCCGCGCGCCTGCTGGACCTCGACGCCGCCGGGGTCGCCGCCCTGGCCAAGAACGCCGTCGAGGCGTCGTTCATGGACGCCTCCGCCAAGGCTGCACTGGCTGCGGAGATCGACGGCTACACCGCGGAATGGCTGCGGTGAGGGCCGCGCGCCACGCCCCGGCCCCCGCGCCGCCGCGGGCGCCGTCGGCCCGTCCGGCCGCACCGGCGCCCGCCACCGGCCGCATCGCGGTCATCGGCCACCGCGGCGCCCCGTACGACCACCGCGAGAACACCCTGGCCTCGCTCCGCGCCGCGCTCGAAGCGGGCGCCGACGCGGTCGAGATCGACGTACGGCTGACCGCCGACCGTGTACCGGTCCTCCTGCACGACCCGACGCTGGAACGCCTGTGGGGCCACGACCGCAGACTCTCCTCGCTGACGTACGCCCAGGTGGAAGAGGCCACGGCAGGCGGTGTGCCCACGCTGCGCGCCGCTCTCGCCCTCACCGCCGAGTACCCGTCCGCCCGCGCCCTGATCGACCTCCCCGACCCTGCGGCCGCGCAGGCCGCTGTCTCCGAAGTCCACGAGTCCGGCGCCACCGACCGCGCGTACTACTGCGGCGGCGGCCTGTCCATGCTGGCCGTCCGCGCCGCCGACCCGGCCGCCGAACTCGCCCTGTCCTGGTGCCGCACGGCCCCGCCCCGCCCCGAGCTGCTGGCCCGCGTCCGCCCCCGCTGGCTCAACTACCACTTCGGCCTGGTCACCGAGGACCTGGTCGAACGGGCGCACGACGGCGGTTACCTGTTCGCCGCCTGGACCACCGACACGCCCCGCGCCGCGCGCCGCCTCAGGCGCGCGGGCGTCGACGCCGTCACGACCAACCGGGTGCCCGCCGTACGCGCCGCCCTCTGACATCCGTACCCGGCCACGGCCCCGCCCCGACTCAGCGCCTCACCAATCGCCGCGCCAGGAAGTGGGACAGAACCGTGGCCGCCCCGGCCACGGCCAAGCCGCTCACCGCCCCGCGCGCGTCCGTCGGCCTGAGACACCCCGTACGACGAAGCCTGCCGCGCGCCCACATCGCGTACGGGATGACGATCAGCGGTGAGGTGACCGAGCCGGGGGTGTAGCCCCGTACGGCCGCGGCCTGCGCGAGGTGCACCAGGCCGTGCAGCCCGAACCCGTCCACCGCCCCCTGGAAGAAGGCCGACCGGCCACCGGTGCGGTGCCCCCGCACCGAGGCAGCGGCCACGACGACCGCCATGGTCCCCACCGCGACCGTGAACTCCCGCTGGTCCACGCCCTCCAGCGCCTTCCAGAACCGTTCCGGCACCCCGGAAAACCGTTCCCGCAGCTCCGGCACGCTGTTACGGATCCACCGCGGCCCGAAGACCACCTCCTCCGCATCATGCAGCGCCCAGGCAGCGAGCAGTCCGAACGTGACAGCGGGGCTCATGTCCTGCGTGATCACCGACATGACCACCGAGTCTGCCACGCCCCCAAACCCGCCTGCCTTCCGGCCACTTACGAGCCCCCTTGACCTTGTCACGGTGTCAAGCACTCCACTGAGGGACGCACCCACCCACCCCTCTCCCCTCATCGAGGCCCCCATGCTCACCTACACCGGCTCCGGCCCGTACTGCTACAGCAACTCCCTCGCGATGCTGCTCGGCCCTGCCGCCCCGCCGACCGCCCTCATCGAAACCCTCACCGGCTCCCCGTTCGGCGTCCAACTCATCGGCGGCACCATGCCCCTGTTCGACCCGTACGGCTGGGACCCGGAACGCGGCCTGGACGCCGCCGTGCAGGCACTCGGCCTGCACTGCACACGCGAAGCGGGCGGCACCCAGGACGAGGCACTGGCCCGTCTCCGCGCCGCCTGCTCGGAAGGCCCCGTCCTGGCCGGCCCACTGGAGATGGGCCTACTCCTGTACCAGCACGGCTCCGGCACCGCGAACGGCGCCGACCACTACGTCGTCGTCCTCGCCGTCGAGAACGACACCGTCCTCCTCCACGACCCGCACGGCCACCCGTACGCCACCCTCCCCACCCCGGCTTTCGCCGCAGCCTGGCGCGCGGAGACAGTGCCGTACACCGAAGACACCTACGTGATGCGCTCCGCCTTCACCCAACAGCGGACCGTCGCCCCAACGGACGCCCTGCGCCAGTCCCTACCCGGCGCCGTACAGTGGCTGGCCGGCCGCAACGACCTGCCGGTCGCGCCGGGAACACTGGGCGGAGCCGCCGCACTCGAAGCCCTGGCCGACCAGGTCGCCAAGGGCGACCTGCCTCCCGACACCCGCGAGCTGCTCGCTGAATTCGCCATCCAGGTCGGCACCCGCCGCCTCAACGACGCAGCAGCCTGCCTCGCCCCCCTGGGCCTGACCACCCCGGCCGCCCTCCTGACCGAACAGTCCCGCATCCTCGGCAGTTTGCAGTACCCCGTCGTCTCCAACGACGACCAAGCACTGGCAGCGGGCCTGCGACGACTCGGCCCTACGTACGATCGACTGCGCACCGCCCTGGAACAGGCCGTCGCGCAGGGCAAGCCACGCTGAACCGCACGTACTACAAGGAGCCCCTGCGCCCACTCCTGCGCAGGGGCACGAACCGTGACGTCCCCCTCAGCGCACGAGGCTCAGCGACCTTTTGGCCTGGTGCTCGCCGGCTCCTTCTTCCTCGCCCGTCACCGTCTCCATGCTCAGCCCGAACAGCATTTCCGCCACCTCTTCCGCTCTGACGCCGAGCTGGTCGGCGACGTCACCGGGACGGATGCCCTTGGACCACAGCCCTTGGAAGACCTTGGTCAGGATCTGCGACGTCTCCCGCTTCTTCAGGCCCTGCGGTTCGTCCGTGCGATAGCCACGCGCACTCAGTTCCGCACAGGTCGATCGGTATTGCCAGTCGGTGAGAAGCCCCAGGTCGTGCATACGGTACGTCAGCGCCATGGCCGAGACTTTCCAGATCCGCTTGCCCTCCAGGACCTGGTCGACGCGGGCGCCCGCCGGCATGTGACCGAGCACGCTGGCGGCCGGCATGAGGAAGGCACTGGCGAAGTCGTTCGCCTGCCGTTCAGCCCCTGGACCGGTGCACGGGCGTTCACCGCTGCCGTGCATGATCAGGTGCCCCAGCTCGTGGGCGGCGTCGAACCTCCCGCGTTCGACGGTCTTCAGCATGTTCAGGAAGACGAACGGAACCGTGCCCCGCCACACCGCGAACGCATCCACCTCCAACGAGTCCGGCGGCAGCGAAAAGACCCGGACCCCGTGCGCCTCCAGGAGGTGCACCATGTTCGGCGCCGGAGCGGTACCCAACCCCCAACGGGTGCGCACCATCTCCGCGGCCGTCTCCGGGTCCGGTTTGCCGAGCGAGGGCAGATCGGGCTCGGGCAGGCGAAAACGCTCGTCGATCCACTCGTACAACTGTGCCGCGAGTGTGCCCGCGGCCCGCGCTGAGTCCAGGACACGGGGCGGTGTCTTGGTACGGGCGCGCCAGGAGATGCCCTCCGCCGGCAGTTCGTCGATGTCCGGCCCACTGAAGAAACGCTCGGGAAAATCGAGCGCGTCGGCGAGCCGTCGAACGGTGGACGGCCGGGGCGCGGTGCGACCTGTCTCATAGTTCGACAGGCTCTGCAGGGACACTCCGGCGCGGGCGGAGAGATCTGCGAGGGTCAGTCCCCGGCGTTTCCGGGCCAGCGTGATGCGTGATGGGGTCACCATGGTGGACTGCCTCGTAGGGTCGGTGGTGCAGGGTGCGGCACTGTGAGAACAGTGCCGCACCGGGACGGGCTCTCAGCGGAACGGCACCGGGATGTCGATCTCGCCACCCCCATCTTCGTGCGGCGGTTCGATTCCGTCCATTTCGAAGACCGGCAGAAGGATGCGCCGCTTCCACTCCGAGACGTAACCGTCGACGACCTCGGCGGGCAGTGACAGCTCGTTGTGGACGTACACCTTGTCACCGGCCTCGATGCGGCGGGAGACGAGGAACCAGACCTGGAGGTGACCGGCCTCCTCTGAGCTGAGGACGACCTCGTTCCCGCGGTGCAGCGGGAACAGCTCCAGTTGCGCGGCGTTGTCCTCGGCGACCCGCTTCGTGGCCGCGCCACGACGGCGCGCGTTCCGGGGCGGGAACGTCCGTTCCCCCGTCGCCCCGTCACCGCTCATGACACCGAAGGCAACCGTCCTGTCAGGGTTGCAGACCAGCTCCAAGTGGTCGTGCAGAAGCCGTTTCCAGCCCTCGTGCCGGATGTGCATCTCACGAATGATCCGGACGTGTTCCTGATACGCCCTGGTGCCGGCGGTGTTCGCCGGGTGGTTCCGCGTCGCGGACCGGCGGGCGACCTCCCCGGCCCGCAAGGCCGGATGCAGGTACTCCAGCTTGGTGCCGAGGGCAGCAAGCTGCGTGCGATAGCCATCAGGCTCGGGTACGGCGACAGGAAGGACAGTCATTCAACCTCCGGGATCGGTGGACTCCGACTTGATCTTATAGAAACGCCACCGCAGATGCGGCCCCATTCTTATAAGCGCCGTACGGCATCCTCGCGTTACAGAGAGAAGTTGACCGCCTGTCAGGAAGCTGACACTTCGCCTGCCCCCTCACAACCCCACAATCCCATTCCACTCCTTGGCGAACGCCGGACGTTCCTTGGACGTGATGTCGCGGGCGATGGCCAGGCGCTCGCGCAGCGCGCCGTCCGGGAAGACCAGGGGGTCCTCGGCCAGCGCGGCGCGGTCCTCGTCCTTGGCGGAGGCGAGGATGTCCCGGGCGGCCGGGACCGGGCAGACGTAGTTGACCCAGACGGCCAGTTCGGCGGCGATCTCCGGGCGGTAGTAGAAGTCGATCAGCTCTTCCGCGTTGTGCTTGTGCTCGGCGCGGCCGGGGATCATCAGGCTCTCCGCCCACAGTTCGGCGCCCTCCTGCGGCACCACGAACTCGATGTCCGGGTTGTCCTCCTTGAGCTGGATGACGTCACCCGAGTACGCCTGCGCCGCGAGCACGTCCCCGGAGGCCAGGTCCTTGATGTAGTCGTTGCCGGTGAAGCGCCGGATGTGTTTCCTGTCGACGAGGCGGCGGATACGTTCCGTCATCCGGTAGAAGTCGGTCTCCGTCCAGCGCGTGATGTCGACGCCGTCGCCCTGCATGAGCATCGCGAAGGACTCGTCCAGCCCGGACAGCAGTGTCACCCGGCCGCGCAGGTCGTCCTTCCACAGGTCGGCGGTGTGCTGGATCTCCCGGCCGAGCTTCCGGCGGTTGTACGCGATGCCGGTGATGCCCGACTGCCAGGGGACGCTGTGCTTGCGCCCGGGGTCGAAGTGCGGGGTGCGCAGCAGCGGGTCGAGGTGTTGCGCGACGTGGGGCTGCCGGGCCCGGTCCATCTCCTGCACCCAGCCGAGGCGTACGAAGCGGCCGCACATCCAGTCGCTGATGACGATCAGGTCGCGGCCGGTCGGCCGGCGGTTCATCAGGGCGGGGCTGATCTTCCCGAAGAACTCGTCGTTGTCGTTGATCTCTTCGGTGTACGTCACCGAGATGCCGGTGTGCCGCTCGAACGCCTCCAGCGTCGGCCGCCGCTGCTGGTCGCGCTCGTCCACGTCGATGTAGAGCGGCCAGTTGGCGAAGGTCAGGCGCCGGTCGCGGGCCGAGCGGTCGGGGGCCGCGCGGTCGGCCGGCGCGACGTACGCCGCGGGCACTCCGCAGCCGGCCGCCAGCGCGGCCAGCGCCCCGGCCGCTCCCGTACCGACCGTGCCCCGTAGCAGCGAGCGTCGCGAAAGTTCAGCCATGGCGAGCACTCTCACGTGCGGTGGGCGGCGGCGGCAAGCAACAGAACGTCGGCTGCCGGGGCGCTGTTCACGACGGTGTGCCGAGCGGCGGGAAGGGGGGCGGGACCGGTGGCGGGGCGGGCGAGCGCACGGGCGGGCGGGGCCGGTGCCGGGACCCCCGCCCGCCCGTGGCCAGCGAATCAGCCGTCCAGCGACGTCATCACGTGCTTGATGCGCGTGTAGTCCTCGAAGCCGTAGCCCGAGAGGTCCTTGCCGTAACCGGACTTCTTGAAGCCGCCGTGCGGCATCTCGGCGACCAGCGGGATGTGGGTGTTGATCCACACGCAGCCGAAGTCCAGCTTCTTCGACATCCGCATGGCCCGGGCGTGGTCCTTGGTCCACACCGAGGACGCCAGCGCGTACTCCACCCCGTTCGACCACTCGACGGCCTGGTCCTCGTCCCGGAAGGACTGGACGGTGATGACCGGGCCGAAGACCTCCTGCTGGACGATCTCGTCGTCCTGCTTGAGGCCGGAGACGACGGTGGGAGCGTAGAAGTAGCCCTTCTCGCCGACCTGGTGGCCGCCCGCCTCGATCTTGGCGTGCGCGGGCAGACCGTCGATGAAGCGCTTGACCTGCGCCAACTGGTTGGCGTTGTTCAGCGGCCCGTAGAACACGTCCTCGTCGTCCGGCGCGCCGGTCCTGGTGTCGGCGGCGGCCTTGGCGAGCGCGGTCACGAACTCGTCGTGGATGGACTCGTGGACGAGCACCCGGGTCGCGGCCGTACAGTCCTGGCCGGCGTTGAAGTAGCCCGCCTCCGCGATGCCCTCGACCGCCTTGGCGATGTCGGTGTCCTCGAAGACCACGACCGGCGCCTTGCCGCCCAGCTCCAGGTGGACCCGCTTGAGATCCTTGGACGCGGACTCGGCGACCTGCATACCGGCCCGTACGGAGCCGGTGATCGAGGCCATCGCCGGGGTCTTGTGCTCGACCATCAGACGGCCGGTGTCCCGGTCGCCGCAGATGACGTTGAAGACGCCGCGGGAGTGGCCCAGCTCGTCCAGCACACCGCCGATGATCTCGGCGATCAGCACGGTCGAGGCGGGCGTGGTGTCGGAGGGCTTGAGGACGACGGTGTTGCCCGCGGCCAGCGCCGGGGCGAACTTCCACACCGCCATCATCATGGGGTAGTTCCACGGTGCGACCTGCGCGCAGACACCGACCGGCTCCCGGCGGACGATGGACGTCAGACCGTCCATGTACTCGCCCGCCGCGCGGCCCTCCAGCATCCGGGCGGCCCCCGCGAAGAAGCGGATCTGGTCCACCATCGGCGGGATCTCCTCGGACCGGACGAGCGCGACCGGCTTGCCGCAGTTCTCCGACTCGGCGGCGATCAGCTCCTCGGCCCGCTCCTCGAAGCGGTCGGCGATCTTGAGCAGGACCTTCTGGCGCTCGGCCGGCACCAGGTCGCGCCAGGCGGGGAACGCCGTCGCGGCGGCGGCCATCGCGGCGTCGACGTCCGCGGCGCCGGACAGCGGAGCGGTGGCGTACGCCTCGCCCGTGGACGGGTCGACCACCTCCGTGGTCCGCCCGTCGGCGGCGTCCCGGAACTCCCCGTCGATGTAGTTGCGCAGCCGACGCAGTTCGGTGGTCACGAGCGACCCCTCCTAGTCAGGTGTCCAGTGCTTGAGATGCCCACCCTAGCCAGGAAGTCAACGTTTTCGACATACCCGAAAGGGATGAACGACGAAATCAGTGGCGTCGATATCTACAGACAACTGATTTCATCGAATCAGGGTTGCGGGACTGACGAGGCTCGTGCACAGTGAGGGATGTGGCCACTCGTGACAGAAACGGCACCCAGTCGATCGACTCCGTCTCCCTGGCGATCATCGAGCAGCTCCAGGAGGACGGCCGCCGTCCGTACGCCGCGATCGGCAAGGCCGTCGGCCTGTCCGAGGCGGCGGTGCGGCAACGCGTACAGAAACTGCTCGACCAAGGCGTGATGCAGATCGTCGCGGTCACCGACCCCCTCACGGTCGGCTTCCGGCGGCAGGCGATGGTCGGGATCAACGTCGAAGGTGACCTCGACCCGGTGGCCGACGCCCTGACGGCCATGGAAGAGGTCGAGTACGTCGTCATGACCGCGGGCTCCTTCGATCTCCTCATCGAGATCGTCTGCGAGGACGACGACCACCTGCTGGAAATGATCAACAAGCGGATCCGCACGCTGCCCGGCGTCCGGACGACCGAGAGCTTCGTCTACCTCAAGCTCCGTAAGCAGACCTACACCTGGGGAACCAGATAGCCATGACCGCTGACCTCTCGAAGACGGCCTACGACCACCTGTGGATGCACTTCACCCGCATGTCGTCGTACGAGAACGCCCCCGTGCCGACGATCGTGCGCGGCGAGGGCACGAACATCTACGACGACAAGGGCAAGCGCTACATCGACGGGCTGGCCGGCCTGTTCGTCGTCCAGGCCGGGCACGGCCGCGCCGAACTCGCCGAGACCGCGCTCAAGCAGGCCCAGGAACTGGCCTTCTTCCCCATCTGGTCGTACGCGCACCCCAAGGCCGTGGAGCTCGCCGAGCGGCTGGCGCACCACGCGCCGGGCGACCTGAACAAGGTCTTCTTCACCACCGGCGGCGGTGAGGCCGTCGAGACCGCGTGGAAGCTGGCCAAGCAGTACTTCAAGCTCACCGGCAAGCCCACCAAGCACAAGGTCATATCGCGCGCGGTGGCCTACCACGGCACGCCGCAGGGCGCCCTGTCCATCACCGGCCTGCCGGGCCTGAAGGCCCCGTTCGAGCCGCTGGTCCCCGGCGCCCACAAGGTCCCGAACACCAACATCTACCGCGCGCCGCTCTTCGGTGACGACCCGGAGGCGTTCGGCCGCTGGGCCGCCGCCCAGATCGAGCAGCAGATCCTCTTCGAGGGCGCGGACACCGTCGCCGCCGTCTTCCTGGAGCCGGTGCAGAACGCGGGCGGCTGCTTCCCGCCCCCGCCCGGCTACTTCCAGCGCGTCCGCGAGATCTGCGACCGGCACGACGTGCTGCTCGTCTCCGACGAGGTCATCTGCGCCTTCGGCCGCCTCGGCACGATGTTCGCCTGCGACAAGTTCGACTACGTACCCGACATGATCACCTGCGCCAAGGGCATGACCTCGGGCTACTCCCCGATCGGCGCCTGCGTCATCTCCGACCGGCTGGCCGAGCCGTTCTACAAGGGCGACAACACCTTCCTGCACGGCTACACCTTCGGCGGCCACCCGGTCTCCGCCGCCGTCGCCTGCGCCAACCTCGACATCTTCGAGCGCGAGGGCCTCAACCAGCACGTGCTGGACAAGGAGGACGCCTTCTTCTCGACCCTGAAGAAGCTGCACGACCTGCCGATCGTCGGCGACGTCCGCGGCAACGGCTTCTTCTACGGCATCGAACTCGTCAAGGACAAGACCACAAAGGAATCGTTCAACGACGAGGAGACCGAGCGGGTCCTGTACGGCTTCCTCTCCAAGGCCCTGTTCGACAACGGCCTGTACTGCCGTGCCGACGACCGCGGCGACCCGGTGATCCAGCTCGCCCCGCCGCTCATCGCCGACCAGCCGGTCTTCGACGAAATCGAGCAGATTCTGCGCGGCACGCTGACGGAGGCTTGGGCGAAGCTCTGAGACGTACGGCGAAGTAGGGGGCAGTAGGGGGGACGTACGGAGAGGTACGGGACTGCGGGCGCGGGCCCGGGGTCGAGGATCGTGCGGCAGTGGGCCGCTGCCTCGCCCCGGGCCCGTGGCCTGGGCCGGTCCTCCGGGCCCGCCGCCCCCGTCCGGTTACCCGGTCACCTGCCGGGGAACGTACGTACAGGCCCGCTCAGCAGGCTCGCGCGCCCGCCCGTGATGCGCGTACGCCCAGGAACTCACAGCCCCGCACGCCCTCCGGGCAGGCGTGGCACCCGGACGAGCGCGGGTTCCGGGCGCCGGCCCCCTGCCTTCCCCTGCCCACCCCGAGCCTCCCGCGCTCCCCTGCCGCTCACCCTTCGCCCAGGTTCTTCATATAAGCCGCCATTTGAGTGAACCTCAGCCGTGGTGCGCGGCGAGCGCCGAATACCGAGGGTCGCCACTCCTTACCGTGCCAGTGACCGATACTCTCCATGGTCGTTCACCCGGTTGGGGGAACGATCGGACGCGACGAGCATGAGGTGCGCAGATGGTGGCCCCACCTGACAACGACGTTCTCTGGGCGCGCGGCCTGCACCACACATACGCCGGCTCCCCCGCGCTGGCCGGGGTTTCCGTCGGTGTCCGCGAGGGCGAGATCCTCGCCGTCACCGGCCCGCGCGGCTGCGGCAAGACGACGCTCCTGCGGTGCCTTTCCGGCCAACTTGTCCCGGACAGCGGGGAGATCTGGTTCAACAGTTCACCCGTGCACACACTCTCCCCGCTCAGCCGTGAACGGCTGCGCCTGGACCGGTTCAGTTGGGTGGACACCGAACCGCACCTCGTCCCCGAGCTGACCGCCTGGGAGAACGCCGCCCTCCCGCTGCTGCTGCGCGGCGTCGGTCACCGCGCCGCCAAACAGACCGCCGGCGAATGGCTGGACCGGCTGGACGTGGGCCTGTGCGCCCGCCAACGCCCCGGCCGCCTCGACCAGTCGCAGCGCCAGCGCATCGCCGTCGCCCGCGCCCTGGCCTGCGCGCCGCGGGTCCTGTTCGCCGACGAGCCCACCGCGCCGCTGCACCGCTCCGACGCCGCCCAGGTCCTGCGCGCGATCACCACGGCCGCCCGCTCCCACGACATCACGGTCGTCCTCGCCACCCACGAGCCCGAGGCCGAGACCCTCGCGGACCGCAGCGTGGCACTCCTCGACGGCCGCCGCGTCGGCCCCAAGGCCCCCGCCCCCGAGAAGGAAAGCAGGGCAGAGTGCTCGCTCTCCGTCTGACCCGTGGGGCCCATCCCCTCGTCCTGCTCCGCCGTCTGCTGGTGGCCGCGGCCGCCGCGGGCACCGGCTTCCTCCTCCTGGCCGTCCTCGGCCACGCCGCCGCCCACCCGGCGTCGGCCGCGGACGCCTTCGTACGTCTCCTCTGGTGCGCCGTGCCGGTCGCGGCCACCACCCAGCTCGCCGTGTCCGCGGCCCGTACCGACCCCGCGTCCCGCCCGCAACGGGGTATGTCGGCGGCCGGGCTGGGCCCTGCCCGGCTGACCCTGATCGCCGCCGCCTCCACCGCCGTCTCCTGTGTCCTGGGCAGCGTCCTCGCGCTGCTCGTCTTCCTGGCGCTCCGCGGCGACCTGGTCGGCGCGGCCGCCGCCGATTCCGCCACCCAGCTCCTCGGCGCGGGCCACGCCCTACCGGCGGCCGGTGCGCTGTTGCTGCTCGCCGTCGTCCCCGTGACGGCGTCGGGCGCGACCGCCGTCGCCCTGCGCCCCCGTCCGCGCCCCCGCAAGGACGCTCGCGGTGGCCGGCGCGGCCCCCGGGTGGCCACCGGAACCGGCGAGCCGCTGACGGCCATGGACACCAACGGCTCGCGTTCCGCCGTGCCCGCCGCGCTCCCGTGGGGGATCACGCTGACGGCGGCCGGCCTCGCCCTGGAGACCTACGTCAGCCGGGGCGCCGACGACACCGGCGCGCTCCTCCCGTTGCCCGAGCGCCTCGTCGGCAGCCCGCCGGGGGTCCTGGCGGGCTGGGCGCTGTCCACCCTCGGCCTGGTCCTGGCAGGCCCCGGCCTGACGCAGTTGTCCGGCCGGCTGCTCGCGGCCGGCCGCCCGGGTGCCGTGCGTCTCCTCGCGGGCCGCGTGCTCCAGGAGGAGTCCCGGCGCATCGGCCGTCCGCTCGGCGTGCTCTGCGCGGTCGCCTCCGGTACGTACGCGGCGGTGAAGGTGTACGAAGCCGTTCCCGCCCGGCCGCTCGGGCCCCTCACCGGGCTGGGCGCGGCCCTCGTCCTGGCCTGCGTCACCGCGAGCGCCCTCACGGCGGCCCTGGAGGCCCGCTGGGCCCGTACGCACACCACCGCCGCCCTCCGCCGTCTCGGTACGCCCCGCTCGGTCCTCCACCGCGCCGCCGCTCTCCGCGTCCTGGCCCTCCTTGCCGTCCTGGCTCCCCTGACCTGGGCCATCGCCGAACTCGCCGCTCTCCCGCTCCTCCCCTGACACCCCTCTCCTCCCCTGCCCCCGCACCACGCGGCCCGCCCCCGCCGTCGCCGTCCTCGCCGTCCCCGCCCTCGCCGCCGGGCCCCGGTGCCTCCCGCCTACGATGACGGGCGTGCAGCCGAACTCCGATCCCCCCGCGTCCCCCGCCCCCCACCGCCCCGTCGAACGGCCGCAACACCCCGGCAGCGACCGCGAGATAGAGACGCTCGCCGCGTTCGACCGGGTGCTGGCCTCGGGCAGTCTGCGCGGCTACCGCGTCCAGTCCGTCGACCTGACCGGCCGCACCTCCGCCCTGCTCGGCACGCCGGTCGCCGACACCGTCTTCCTCGGCTGCCGGATGGAGCCGGAGGTCGCCGCGGGCGTGCGGGCGGCCGGCGCGCTGGTCTTCCCGCCGATACCGGGCCTGCCGTTCGACCCGTACCGCGGCAGCCTCTACTCGCCCGGCGAACTCTTCGAAGACCTCGCCACGGACGCCGGCTACCCGGCGACCCCGGACGCGCGGGCCTACGCCTGGTACCAGCGGACCATGTCGGACGGCGACATCTTCGCCTCGATGCTGCGCAGCATCCACGACGACGCCGTCTCCGACGCACTGGACGAGCACCTCTCCGGTGCCCGTGTCGTCGGCGTCATGGGCGGGCACGCGCTGGAGCGCGGTTCCGACGCGTACGAAGGCGCGGCCCGGCTGGGGCGCCGGCTCGCCCGGTCCGGCCTGACGGTCGCCACGGGCGGCGGTCCGGGCGCGATGGAGGCCGCGAACCTCGGCGCCTACGCGGCACCCTTCGGCGACACCATGCTGGACGAGAGCCTCGCGCTGCTCGCCAAGGTGCCGCAGTTCGGCCCCTCGGTGACGGACTGGGCGCGGGCCGCCTTCGAGGTGCGCGGCCGCTGGCCGGGCGGCGGCGACTCGGTCGGCATTCCCACCTGGTTCTACGGGCACGAGCCGCCGAACGCGTTCGCTTCCCACATCGCCAAGTACTTCGTCAACGCGGTCCGCGAGGACGGCCTGCTGGCCCGTTCCAACGCCGGGGTGGTCTTCCTGCCCGGCGCGGCGGGCACCGTGCAGGAGATCTTCGACAACGCGACCCCGAACTACTACGGATCGCGGGGTGAGCCGACCCCGATGGTGCTGGTCGACCGCGCCCACTGGACCGAAAAACTGCCCGCCTGGCCGCTGCTGCGGGCGCTCGCCGCGGAGCGTGCCATGTCCGGCAAGATCGCTCTGGTCGACTCGGTGGAAGAGGCTCCGGACGCGCTGGCCCGCCTCGGCGGAGCCCCCGGTTCCGGTTCTGCGGCATCTGCTTGACCCTCCGAGGCAACTCACGCCTCCAAAACCACGTCTCGCTAGTCAGGTAATGCACAGGTAAAACCAGGCAGTGCGCGAAACGGAGTTCTTGGTGCTCATCGGTCTTCTGACGGCGGTAGCGGCCTCGGCCTGCTACGGCACGGGGTCGGTCCTGCAAGCGGTGGGATCGCGCAAGTCCGCGCGCCGGGAGGCGGCCGCCGCGTCCACCACCGGCGTCACCGCCCACGGCGGACCCAGCCTCTCCTCCACCGCCAAGGCCGCCGTGACGTGGGAATTCATGGTCGGTACGGTGCTGGACTTCGTGGGGTTCGGGCTCGGCGCGCTGGCCGCCCGGATGCTGCCGCTGTTCCTCTCGCAGACCGTCATCAGCGCCAACCTCGTGATCACCGCCGTACTCAGCATCAAGCTGCTCGGCATCCGGCTGAACCCGCGCGAGTGGGTCTCCATCGGCGTGGTCTGCTCGGCGCTGGTCCTGCTCGCCACCGCGGCCGGGCCGGAGGGCGGCGGTGACGCCTCGACGACCACCCACTGGTGGCTGCTGATCGCCTCGGTGGCGCTGATGGGCGGCGGAACGCTGGCCGTCCGGCTGCTCGGCAGCCGCGCCGCGATCCTCGCCGGTCTGCTGTCCGGTCTGGGCTTCGGCGCGCTCGGTGTGGGCGTACGGGTACTGAACGGCGTCGACCCGTTCAATCTGCCCACCCTCCTGGCCGACCCGGCGCTCTACGCGATCCTGGTCGCCGGCATCGGCGGCATGTACCTGCACACGGTGGCTCTCCAGATCGGTTCGGTCAACGGCGCCACGGCGGCACTGGTGGTGGGCGAGACGGTGGTGCCGGGCATCCTCGGGGTGCTGTGGCTCGGTGACTCCTCCCGGCCGGGCTTCGCCTGGATGGCGGTGCTCGGCTTCCTGGTGGCGGTGGCGGGCGCCGTCGCGGTCGCGTGGTTCGGCGAGCCGGAGGGCGGCGGCGCGACCGAAGCGGCGGCCGGTCCGGCGGCCGTACCGGCTCCCGCGGCGGAAGCGAAGGCGCTGGACGGGCCGGCGGCCGAGAGCGACGCCCGGAGCACGGCGGGCAGCCGCACCAGTTCCCCCTAGCACGAGCCGTCCCTATGGTGGGCGTCCCTCAGCCGTCCAGGACCACGACGTCCTCGGCCGCGAAGGTGACGCCCACCGATTCGCCGTCCTGCGGTGCGTCCCGCAGCGCGCAGGCGGCCTCCACCTGCGGCCCGGTGTCCGGCTGAAGGAGCAGGGCGACATGGGTACCGCGGAAGGTGCGCGCGGCTACCCTGCACGGCAATCCGTCCGCGGCAGCCGTGATCCTCACCCCGGCCGGGCGCACCAGCAGGCGGCACGGGCCGTCCGGTGTGCCGTCCGGCACCGGGACCTTGCCCCACGGGGTGTCGGCCGATCCACCCCGTACGGTCGCCTCCACCACGTTGTCGAAGCCCAGGAAGCGGGCGACGAACTCGGTGGCGGGACGCTGCCAGACCTCCAGCGGGGTGCCGCTCTGCGCGATCCGCCCCTCCTGCATGACCACCACCCGGTCGGCCAGCGCGAAGGCTTCACCCTGGTCGTGCGTCACGGCCAGCACGGTCGTCCCGAGCTCGCCGAAGACCCTCCGCAGTTCGACGACCAGCCGCTCCCGCAGGCCGCGGTCGAGCTGGCCGAGCGGCTCGTCCAGCATCAGCAGCCGTGGCCTCGGTGCGAGGGCACGGGCCAGCGCGACCCGCTGTTGTTCGCCGCCGGACAGCGCCGCCACGGCGCGCCGCTGGGCGCCCGGCAGGCCGACCAGGTCCAGGAGTTCGGCAACCGTACGCTCCTGTTCGGCACGTGAGGCGCCGCGCATGCGCAGGCCGAAGGCCACGTTCCCGCCGACGTCGCGCTGCGGGAAGAGCTGGTGGTCCTGGAACATCAGCCCGACGCCGCGGCGGTGTGTGGGCACGCCCGACTGGTCCCGTCCTTGCAGGAGGACGCGCCCCGTGTCGGCGGCCTGCAGTCCCGCCACGACCCGCAGGAGCGTGGATTTGCCGCTGCCGCTGGGCCCCAGCACGCAGACGATCTCCTGCGCGGCGACGCTCAGGCCGACCCCGTCCAGCGCCGGCGGCTGCCCGGTACGGAAGCGGACGGTGACGTCGTCCAGCCGCAGCAGCGCCTGGTCCGCCGTGTCGGCGTGTTCCGCCATCTAAAACTCTCCGGCCTGGTCGGTACGGATGCGCTCCAGCGCCAGCAGCGCGCCCGCGCACACCACCATCAAGATCGTGGACAGTGCCATGGCCTGTCCGTAGTTGAGTTCTCCGGCGCGTCCCAGCAGCCGAGCGACGGCCACCGGCAGCGTCGGGTTGTCGGGCCGCGCGATGAAGACCGTCGCGCCGAACTCGCCCAGCGACACGGCGAACGCGAAGCCCGCGGCGACCAGCAGGGCCCGCCGCACCAGCGGCAGGTCGACCTCGCGCCACACCCGCCACGGCGAGGCCCCCAGCACCGCCGCGGCCTCCCGCAGCCGTTCGTCCACGGCGCGCAGCACGGGCAGCATGGTCCGTACGACGAAAGGCACTCCGACCAGGGCCTGGGCCAGCGGCACCAGCCACCACGACGACCGCAGATCGAGCGGCGGCTCATCAAGAGTGATCAGAAAGCCGAACCCGACGGTCACGGCCGAAACCCCGAGGGGCAGCATCAGCAACGCGTCGAACCCGCGCACCAGCCTGCCGCCCCGCTTCGTCAGCGCGGCCGCGGCCAGCCCGCCCACCACCAGGGCGATCAGCGTGGCGGCGGCCCCGTACGCGAGCGAGTTCCACAAGGCGTTCAAGGGGGCCACGGCGAAGGTGCTGTCCATGGAGGCAGCGGACTGCAACGCCCGGTAGAACGTGAACCCGTAGCCGTCCGGCCCGGCGAAGGACCGCTCGATCAGCACCGCCAGCGGCACCACCAGCAGCAGCACGATCACGACGAGCGTCCCCCACAGCAGCGTCCATTGGCCGGCGCCGCGCGGCCGCCGTACCGTCTGCGCCGGGTCGACGAGCGTGAGGGTGGCCTCCCGCCGCCGTACGGTCCAGGCGTGCAGGCCCAGCAGCGCCAGTACGGCGGCGAACTGGAGCATCGTGAGGACGGCAGCGGTCGGCAGATCCAGGAAATCGGCGGTCTGCCGGTAGATCTCCACCTCCAGAGTGGAAAACGTCGGCCCTCCCAGGATCTGCACCACACCGAAGGAGGTGAAGGTGAAGAGGAAGACCATGAGTGCGGCGGCCGCGACGGCCGGCCCCAGCGCGGGCAGTGTCACCCGCCGCCAGGCGCCCCAGCGGGACGCGCCGAGCACCCGGGCCGCTTCCTCCTGCCGCGGGTCGAGCTGCCCCCAGAGGCCGGACACGGTCCGTACGACCACGGCGTAGTTGAAGAAGACGTGCGCCAGCAGGATCGCCCACACCGACGTGTCCAGCCGTACGCCCCACAGGTCGTCCAGCACTCCGCCGCGCCCGACCAGGGCCAGGAACGCCGACCCCACCACCACCGTGGGCAGGACGAACGGCACCGCGACCACGGACCGCAGCAGCTTCTTTCCGGGGAATTCGAAGCGCGCGAAGACATACGCGCCGGGGAGCGCGATCAGCAGCGTGAGCCCGGTCGAGGCCGCCGCCTGCCAGACGGTGAACCACAGGACGTGCAGGACGTCCGGGTCGGAGAGCACCTCCCCGGCCCGGCCGAGCTGCCACTGCCCGCCGTCCTTCAGCCCGCGCCCGACGATCGCGGCGACCGGGTAGGCGAAGAACAGCGCGAAGAAGGCGAGCGGCAGCGCCATCAGGGCCAGCCGGGTGGCCGTTCCCCGGGAGCCGCGCGCCCGCTTCGCGCGGCCGGTCACTTCAGGACGAGCGAGGACCACTGCTTGATCCACTGTTCGCGGTTCTTGGTGATCGCCTCCGGAGCCACCGTCTCCGGCTTGTCGATCTTCCGGCCGTACTTGGTGAACAGCTCCGGCACCTTCGCGTCCTTACGCGCCGGGTTGACGAACATCTGGAGCGGCACGTCCTCCTGGAACTTCTTGCTCAGCAGGAAGTCCAGCAGCGCCTTGCCGCCCTTCTCGTTCTTGGCGCCCTTGAGCAGGCCCGCGAACTCGACCTGCCGGAAGCAGGTGCCGGCCGCGACACCGGTGGGCGCCTCCTTCGGCTCCGGCTTCTTGCCCAGCACCTCCACCGGCGGGCTCGACGCGTACGAGACCACCAGGGGCTTGTCGCCCTTGCCCTTGCCTGCCGCCGAGCCCGAGAAGCGCTCGTTGTACGCCTGCTCCCAGCCGTCCACGACCTCGACGCCGTTGGCCTTGAGCTTCTTCCAGTAGTCCTGCCAGCCGGACTCGCCGTACTTGGCGACGGTGCCGAGCTGGAAGGCGAGCCCCGGCGACGACGTGGCGGAGTTCTCGGTGATCAGCAGCCCCTTGTACTCGGGCTCGAGCAGGTCGTCGAAGGTCTCCGGCGGCGCGATCTTGTGCTCGGCGAAGTAGGCCCGGTCGTAGTTGACGCAGGTGTCGCCGTAGTCGACGGGCGTCACCCGGTGCTCGGCCTGGTCGAGCTGCAACTCGGCCGGGACGCTCTCCAGCCCCTTGGCCTGGTACGGGCTGAAGATCCCTTCCTTCAGCCCCCGCGACAGCAGCGTGTTGTCGATACCGAAGAAGACATCACCCTGCGGGTTCCCCTTGGACAGGATCGCCTGGTTGACGGCCTTGCCCGCGTCCCCGCCCTTGAGCACGTCGACCTTGTAGCCGGTCTGCTCGGTGAACTCCGCCAGTACGGACTTCGAGACGTTGAAGGAGTCATGGCTGACGAGCGTGACGGTCTTCGGATCCTTGTCGCCGCCGCTGCCGCCGGACCCGCACGCGGCGAGCGCCGTCATGCCGGCCGCGACGGCCAGCGCCGTGACGGTGATCCTTCTGGTGGTGCTCACTGAATTCCTCCTGGCTGGCCAGGAAGAGACGCGGCCCCGCCCGGCGCTTCGCGAAGAAGGCCGGACGGGGCGCAACAGCATGAGTGACGACCGAACTTCCTACCCGGAATGACCCGGGCGAGGTTCAAGGGTCTGCGGCACCTCGGTGTCCGTGACGCCAGTCCTTTCGGTCTGGGTCCGTGACACTGCCGCACTCTCAGCGCTGTGGCGCTCCCCTGTCGGAATGTGCATTTGTTCGATCACACGGTACCAGCGGGCTCTCAGCGCTCCGAGGCGGCGAGCTGCCCGCAGGCGCCGTCGATCTCCTGCCCGCGCGTGTCGCGGACGGTCACCGGCACGCCGTGCGCGGCGATGGCCTCCACGAACGCCTTCTCGTCCTCGGGACGGGACGCCGTCCACTTGGACCCGGGCGTCGGATTCAGCGGGATCAGGTTCACATGGACCCGCCTGCCCTTGAGCAGGCGTCCCAGCAGGTCACCGCGCCACGCCTGGTCGTTGATGTCCCGGATCAGGGCGTACTCGATCGAGATCCGGCGCCCGGACTTCTCCGCGTACTCCCAGGCCGCGTCCAGCACCTCACGCACCTTCCAGCGCGTGTTGACCGGTACGAGCGTGTCGCGCAGCTCGTCGTCCGGCGCGTGCAGCGACACCGCGAGCCGGCACTTCAGGCCCTCGTCCGCGAACCGCAGCATCGCCGGGACCAGACCGACCGTGGACACCGTGATGCCCCGCTGGGACAGGCCCACCCCGTCGGGCTCGGGGTCGGTCAGCCGCCGGATCGCGCCCACGACCCGCTTGTAGTTCGCCAGCGGCTCGCCCATGCCCATGAAGACGATGTTGGACAGCCGGGCCGGACCCCCCGGCACCTCACCGTCACGCAGCGCACGCATACCGTCGACGATCTGATGAACGATCTCGGCGGTGGAGAGGTTCCGGTCCAGCCCCGCCTGCCCCGTCGCACAGAACGGACAGTTCATGCCGCACCCGGCCTGCGACGAGATGCACATCGTGACGCGGTCCGGGTAGCGCATCAGCACGGACTCCACGAGCGTCCCGTCGTGCAGCTTCCACAGCGTCTTACGGGTGGTGTCGTCGTCGCACGAGATGTGCCGCACCACACTCATCAGCTCGGGCAGCAGCTCCGACGCCAGCTTCTCCCGCGCCGCGGCCGGGATGTCCGTCCACTCCGCCGGGTCGTGCGCGTACCGCGCGAAGTAGTGCTGCGATAGCTGCTTGGCACGGAACGGCTTCTCACCGGCCGCGGCCACGGCTTCGCGCCGCTCGGCGGGGGTGAGATCGGCAAGGTGCCGCGGGGGCTTCTTGGCCCCACGCGGCGCGACGAAAGTGAGTTCTCCGGGCTTAGGCATGGTTCTTCCAGTGTCGCAGACGTACGAAGTGACGATCGCCGACGCGATCCGGAGCTGTTCTCGACGTGCGTAGGGCCCGCCACCCGGGGTGGCGGGCCCTACGACCGCATACGGAAAACCGCTGGTCAGCCGGAGCCGACGAAGATCACGTACAGCAGCCAGACGATCGGGGCGGTCGGCAGGAGGGAGTCCAGGCGGTCCATGATCCCGCCGTGGCCGGGCAGCAGGGTGCCCATGTCCTTGATACCGAGGTCCCGCTTGATCATGGACTCGCCGAGGTCACCGAGGGTCGCGCTGGCCGCGACGGCGATGCCCAGGAGCAGGCCCTGCCACCAGGCGCCGTCGGTGATGATCAGTTCCATGCACAACGCGCCCGCGACCATGGCGAACAGCACCGCGCCGAACAGGCCCTCGCGGGTCTTGCCGGGGCTGATGCGCGGGGCGAGCTTGTTCCTGCCGAAGCGCCAGCCGACCGCGTACGCGCCCGTGTCGCTGACGACGGTCAGCAGCAGGAACGTCAGGACGCGCTCCGGCCCGTCGTCGGCGGCCAGCATCATCGCCACGAACGTCGCCAGGAACGGCACGTAGAACGCCGCGAAGACGCCTGCCGTGACGTCCCTGAGGTAGTTCTCGGGGGCCTCCGTCATGCGCCACACGAGGGCGGCGAGCGCGGTGAGCGCCATCGCCACCCAGGCGCCCTCGGCGCCGCGTACGTAGCCGGCGACCACCATCGCCGTACCGCCGAGCGCGAGCGGCACCAGGGGGACCTTGATGTCCTTGCGCTCCGCCAGCCGCGAGGTCAGTTCCCACAGGCCCACGACCACCGCGACGACTATCACGCCCACGAACAGGGGCTTGTAGACGAAGAGCGAGAAGAGGATGACCGCGCCGAGGCCGACGCCGACCCCTATGGCGGCCCGGAGGTTGCGTCCCGCGCTCTTCTTCTGCGGCTTGGGGGTTGCTGTGAGCTGTCGGGCCCCGGCATGGAGGTGGGCATGGGCTCCTGCGGCTGTTCGTCGCGGAACAGGGGGCCGCTCGGCCGAGCGGCCCCCAGGTCGTCCCGGTGGTCCCGGTGGTCCCGGTCGTCGTCCAGAGGATTCCGGTCGTCGTCCTGGTGTCCGCCTGTGTCGGGCACGATGGGCATGGGGCGAGTCTGCGCCGCCGCGCCCCAGTCGTGCGCGGGACCCGCCGTACCGACGGGTCCCTGGTCGGGTGGTCCCCATTGACCGGCTCGGCCGACGCCAGGCGGGGCCCCCCAGGATGACTCGTTCATCAGACCTCGAGGAGCTCGGATTCCTTGTGCTTGAGGAGCTCGTCCACCTGCGCGACGTACTTCGCGGTGGTGTCGTCGAGCTCCTTCTCCGCCCGGCGCACCTCGTCCTCGCCGGACTCCTTGTCCTTGACGAGCTTGTCGAGGGTCTCCTTGGCCTTGCGCCGGATGCTGCGGATCGAGATCTTCGAGTCCTCGGCCTTGTTCTTGGCGACCTTGATGAACTCCCGGCGGCGCTCCTCGGTGAGCTCCGGGAAGTTCACGCGAATGATGTTGCCGTCGTTGCTCGGGTTGACGCCCAGGTCGGAGTCCCGGATGGCCTGCTCGATGTTGCGCAGCGCGCTCTTGTCGAACGGGGTCACCACGGCCATCCGCGGTTCGGGCACCGAGAACGACGCCAGCTGGTTGATCGGTGTCATGGCGCCGTAGTAGTCCGCCACGATCTTGTTGAACATCGCCGGGTGCGCACGCCCGGTGCGAATCGCGGCGAAGTCCTCCTTGGCGACCACGACGGCCTTCTCCATCTTCTCCTCGGCCTCGAGGAGGATCTCTTCGATCACCACTTGCTCCTGGTCTTTTCGGTAAGAAGCAGAGCCTCGCCCCTGCCGCGCGTCTTCTCCTGCACGGTGTCCGACCGGCAGGCCATTGTCCATCCCCGTGCCGAGGTCATCCACGGCCCGGGGTTGCCGCCCGTACGGAGCCCTGCCCGTACGGCACTACGGCAGTTGGGGCCGTCAGGCCCGGGTGCCCTGATCGCTGACGAGCGTGCCGATCTTCTCACCCTTCACCGCGCGCGCGATGTTGCCCTCGGCGAGCAGCTCGAAGACGAGGATCGGAAGCTTGTTGTCACGGCAGAGCGTGATGGCGGTCGCGTCGGCGACCTTGAGGTCACGGGTGATGACCTCGCCGTACTCCAGGGCGTCGAACTTCACCGCGTCCGGGAACTTCTTGGGGTCGGCGTCGTAGACCCCGTCCACCCCGTTCTTGCCCATCAGCATGGCCTCGGCGCCGACCTCCAGGGCGCGCTGCGCCGCGGTGGTGTCGGTGGAGAAGTACGGCATGCCCATGCCCGCCCCGAAGATGACCACGCGGCCCTTCTCCATGTGGCGGACGGCGCGCAGCGGAATGTACGGTTCCGCGACCTGTCCCATGGTGATGGCGGTCTGTACGCGGCAGTCGATGCCCTCCTTCTCCAGGAAGTCCTGGAGGGCCAGGCAGTTCATGACCGTACCGAGCATGCCCATGTAGTCCGAGCGGGCGCGGTCCATGCCGCGCTGCTGCAGTTCGGCGCCGCGGAAGAAGTTGCCGCCGCCGATCACGATGGCGATCTCGTAGCCGTCGCGGACCACGGCTGCGATCTCGCGGGCGATGGCGTGCACGACATCGGGGTCGACACCCAGTCCGCCGCCGCCGGCGAACGCTTCGCCCGACAGCTTCAGAAGGAAGCGTCCCTTCCCGTCACTGTCGGCTTTGTGGGCTGTGTCCGCGCCGTCGGCACCCTGATTCATCACGCTCTCCTCGTGCACATACGAAGAAGGCCATTGCCGGGGGTCTGGTGCAGATCCCTGTACGGCAATGGCCTCCTCGTCACATCTGCGGCCGGCCGGTATGCGGCCGACTGCGTACGACCCTAGCGGGGCCGCAGGTCATTCGCTGGCCTTGGCGACAAGGCCCACGGCTTGGCTCAGGCGCCGACGCGGATGCGCGCGAAGCGCTTCAGCGAGACACCGGCCTCGTTCAGGACCTTCTCGACGGACTTCTTGTTGTCCTTCGCGAAGGGCTGCGCGAGCAGCGTGTTCTCCTTGAAGAAGCCGTTGACGCGACCCTCGACGATCTTCGGGAGGGCGGCCTCGGGCTTGCCCTCCTCACGCGAGGTGGCCTCGGCGACGCGACGCTCGTTCTCGACGACGTCGGCCGGAACGTCCTCACGGGTGAGGTACTTCGGCGCGAACGCGGCGATGTGCTGCGCGACGTCCTTGGCGGTCTCGGCGTTCTCCTTGTCCAGCTCGACCAGGACGCCGACCTGCGGCGGGAGGTCGGGCATGGTGCGGTGCATGTAAGCGGCCACGTAGCCGCCGGAGAACTGCGCGAAGCGGTCCAGGACGATCTTCTCGCCGAGCGTGGCGTTGGCCTCGTCGACGTACGCCTGGACGGTCTTGCCGGCCTCGATCTCGGAGGCGAGCAGCGTCTCCAGGTCGGCCGGGGAGGTGGCGGCGACGTGCGCGGCGAGCGCGTTGGCGACGGCCAGGAACTTCTCGCCCTTGGCGACGAAGTCCGTCTCGCACTTCAGCTCCAGCAGGACGCCGGAGGTCTTGTCCTCGGAGATGAGGGAGACGACGGCGCCGTTCTCGGCCGAACGGCTCTCGCGCTTGGCGACGCCCTTCTGGCCCTTGACGCGGAGGATCTCCACGGCCTTGTCGACGCTGCCCTCGGCCTCGTCCAGGGCCTTCTTGCAGTCCATCATGCCGGCGCCGGTCAGCTCACGGAGCTTCTTGACGTCCGCGGCGGTGTAGTTCGCCATGGTCTGTGAATCTCTTCTCGAAATCTCGACAGTCGAAAGATCTACGGGTGGACGGCGGGGGCGGCGCTCGTGGCGCCCTCCCCCGCCGTCGTCAACCGATGGTGCGGCGTCAGGCCTGCTCGGCGTCCGCGGCCGGCTTCTCGGCCTCGGCCTCGGCGGCGGGGGCCTCGGCGGCCGGGGCCTCGGCGGGCTTGTCCTCGGCCTTGGCCTCGTCGGCCTTGGCGTCGTCGGCCTTCTTCTCGCCCTCGAGCAGGTCGCGCTCCCACTCGGCGAGCGGCTCGCCGGCCTTCTCGCCCGGCTTCTGGTCGCCGGTGGCGACGCCGGAGCGGGCGATGAGGCCCTCGGCGACGGCGTCGGCGATCACGCGGGTGAGCAGGGTGACGGAGCGGATCGCGTCGTCGTTACCCGGGATCTTGTAGTCGACCTCGTCCGGGTCGCAGTTCGTGTCGAGGATCGCCACGACCGGGATGTTCAGCTTGCGCGCCTCGCCGACGGCGATGTGCTCCTTCTTGGTGTCCACGATCCAGACGGCGCTGGGCACCTTCTGCATCTCGCGGATACCGCCGAGGGTCTTCTCCAGCTTGGCCTTCTCGCGGGAGAGAACCAGCAGCTCCTTCTTGGTGAGGCCGGAGGCGGCCACATCCTCGAAGTCGATCTGCTCGAGCTCCTTCAGGCGCTGCAGGCGCTTGTAGACGGTCGAGAAGTTGGTCAGCATGCCGCCGAGCCAGCGCTGGTTCACGTAGGGCATGCCCACGCGGGTCGCCTGCTCGGCAATGGCCTCCTGGGCCTGCTTCTTGGTGCCGACGAACATCACCGAGCCGCCGTGGGCGACGGTCTCCTTGACGAACTCGTAGGCGCGGTCGATGTACGACAGCGACTGGAGCAGGTCGATGATGTAGATGCCGTTGCGCTCCGTGAAGATGAAGCGCTTCATCTTCGGGTTCCAACGGCGGGTCTGGTGCCCGAAGTGGACGCCGCTCTCCAGCAGCTCCCGCATCGTGACGACGGCCATGGCCGTACTCCTCGTGTTACTCGGTTCCACTGCGGCCGGGCGGCCGCGGTGCCTGACGCCCCGGCGCGCTCTGCCGGGGAAGGAACCTTGCGGGGCCTTCCGAGGACCGAGGGGCGCGTCCACCGTGCTGCCCGAATGGGGAATGTTGCGCTGGTGGCGGGGCGTGCGAAGTCGACCCGGTGACCCGGATCGCCACATGAAGTGTACGGGACCGCCGAAGGGACGGGCGACACACTCCTTTCGGCCAGGGGGTGGGGGTGGGGCGGGGGTGCGGTCGGGGGTGGGGTGGGAGGGGCGGGGTGCGGGCCTGCCAGGCTCTTTGGGCGTTGCGGCGTTGCGGCGTTGCGGCGTTGCGGCGTTGCGGCGTTGCGGCGTTGCGGCGTTGCGGCGTTGCGGCGTTGCGGCGTTGCGGCGTTGCGGCGTTGCGGCGTTGCGGCGTTGCGGCGTTGCGGCGTTGCGGCGTTGCGGCGTTGCGGCGTTGCGGCGTTGCGGCGTTGCGGCGTTGCGGCGTTGCGGCCTACCGGCCTCACGGTTTACGGGCTCCTGGTGTGATGCGCGCGCCTCTCCGGTGCCCCCTGATGGCTGCCCGGAGCTTTGCCGCCTTGAGGAGTGTCCTCAGGGGGAATGAGCGCTCCGGACAAGGCCCGAGCAGGGGCGGCCCGAGGTATCGCACGGGTGACGACGTTGCACACAACCCGTCGGTAATCCACCGATCCAGCTCAAGATCCCCAAGCTGCGGCCGATCAAGGCACCGTCGTGACATGCGACAACGAACCGCCTTCGCGGCCCTACGCACCGCAGTCACCCGACAACCGGCACGAGCCGCACACGCCGTACCCACTACTGACACGCACCCCCCGGGGCTACCGCCACCACCCCCCGTTGATTCCAGCTCCAGACGGGTGACGCACGCCCGGCGCACCACGCCCCCAACCGCCCGCCTCCTGGCCCTGTGCGCAGCGGGCACCGCAACGGCCGTGCTGTCGGCCGGAGCCGCCACGGCTGGGGCCACCACAACTGGAGTGGCATTCGCCCATGCCGTTCCCCCCACCCCCAAGGAGCCTGCGGACAAGGAGCCTGCGGAATCACCGGAATACCGTCCGCCACCTCCCCACCCGACCGATCCTGGTCAAAGCCGCCCAGCTCCGCCGGCTGCCGGCGAGCGAGCTTGGCCCGTCACTGGAGCGGCGGGCGCGCGGCCCACCGTCGCGCGCGGTTGGGAGCCCCCACCCGCCCCCTGGGCGCCCGGCCATCGGGGGGTGGATCTCCTCGCGGCCGAGGACGCGACGGTACGGGCCGCCGCTCCTGGACGCGTGCTCTTCGCCGGCAAGGTGGCAGGCCGAGGCGTCCTGTCGATCGAAGTCTCAGGGTCCGGTCGCCCACCACTACGCACCACGTACGAACCGGTCCACCCGACCGTCCACAAGGGTGACCACGTCACCGCAGGTCAGACAGTGGCCAAGCTCGGCCCGGGCCCGTTCCACTGCTCCACCCCGTGCCTGCACTGGGGCCTGCTGCGCGACAAGACCTACCTGGACCCGCTGTCCCTGCTCCCGGCGGCAATGCTGAACCCCGGCCCGTCGAGGCTCCTCCCGGTCATCAACGTGCCCGAGCCGAACAACGCCCCAGGACGCCGCGATCCCCCACGCTCGCGTCACCCCCGCCGTACGAGATCCCCCGACCCAGGCCGGACACGGAAGCGAAACCCACCGACCAGCCTCACGCGGTCTTCGCACTCCCCCCTGCAACAGCGCCGATCCCCCATCCCCGACACCACCATCCCCTCCCCCACCCCGAGCAGAGAGGACCGGCCGGCCGATCAGCCCTTTACCCCACCCAGGACCATGGCGACCGCGGCCTCCGTGATTTGCGTGGGCTCTTCCGCGGCCCCGAGCTCGATGCGGCGGACAGCGGCGTCGACGATGCCCTGAAGCAGCATGGCGGCGAGACGCGGCTGCTCGTGCCCGAGGCCGGCCAAGGCCTCCACGATCATCGCGATCAGCCCACCGTGCGCGGCACGGATCTTCTCCCGCGCGCCGGCGTCCAGCTCACCAGCCGAGATCGCGACGACGGCCCGGTGACGGCGGTCCCCGACCAGCGCGAGCTGTTGCCGCACATACGCCTCGATCTTGGCCTCGGGTGTCTCGACCCGCTCCATCGCCGCCTCGACCTCAGCCGCCCACACGGGGAAGTCGACAGCGCAGAGCTCTTCGACGACAGCCGCGCGGGAACGGAAGTACTCGTAGACGGAGGAGCGCGCGAGACCCGTTCGCTCAGCGAGGGCGGGGAAGGTCAACGCCTCGGTCCCGCCTTCGGACAGCAGGGTGCGGGCGGCGTCCAGAAGGGCGCCACGCTGCATCGTCCGGTGCTCGGCCACAGAGGCCGCTCGAATCCTGGGCACGTCACCACTCTACGGATGGCACGCCGGACACGGCACTCCGCATCACGATGTGTCCATGCCGACACCCCGGAGAACGACACCGAACGAGGCCGGTGAGGGGGCTGCGGCGGGCCGACGACGCGGCGAGACACCGAAAGCAGCCAGGCCAGGGAGGGGGTAGCCCCCGAGAGCAGAGATTCAGCCTCAGCTAGGGAGGGAGACAAACAAGGGCAGCGGCCACAGGGGCGACCGCGGGGGCGCGTTCAGGAGGCCGAGCAAGCAGGCAAGCACGATAGCGAGGGCCGGCACGACGTCCGGAACGGGGACACGAGCGCCTGGCATGGGTACTGGTGCGCAGGTGGATGCTGATGCCGATAGTCGTGGAGCGACTGCAGGTACGTGCGAGAAGCCCAGGCGCTGACCAGGGCTGGCTACCTCCCGCGGGCTCTCGACGGCGGGTCGGAGAACACCGACCGCAGGGTCAATGCGCGAGGCTCCCCACACCGATCCCGAGTCAATTCGAATCGGCCATGGCCGAGTGCGACGGCAAGGCGCGGACCCCGAATCCGGACGCGGGCACCGAAGCCGGGTTCGGGTGCGGTGGCCAGGTGCGGGCACTGCAGTCAGGTCCAGGAGCGGCGGCCAGGCGCAGACGCTGAAGCCGGACACGGCGTCGAAGCCAGGTTCGAGTGCAGCGGCCAAGTGCGGCGCTGC
The DNA here is from genome assembly GCF_003865135.1 of Streptomyces chrestomyceticus JCM 4735. Classification (NCBI taxonomy): domain Bacteria; kingdom Bacillati; phylum Actinomycetota; class Actinomycetes; order Kitasatosporales; family Streptomycetaceae; genus Streptomyces; species Streptomyces chrestomyceticus. The sequence goes on from NZ_BHZC01000001.1 coordinate 2,764,928, forward strand.
AGTCAGGCCCGGGGCGGCGGCCAGGCCCAGGGGCCGAGGCCGGACACGGCGTCGAAGCCGGGTTCGGGGGGCGGCCAGGCGCGGTGGCGGCGGGCGGACGCGGACGCCACGGTCAGGCGCGGACGCTGCGCGCTGCGGGTCAGACGCGGGCGCTGCGGAGCGCAAGGAGGCGGTCGCGGGGACGGCGTGAGCTTTAGTGCGCCTAGGAGGGAGCTCGAATTAGGCGCTCCCGGTGCGAACGCCGCCGGTGAGCAAGCCGCGCTGGAACGGCCGAGGGGCAGGGCCGGGGCGGAGAGGAGGGAGGAGGAGGTGGGGTGGGTGGGCAGGGGGGAGGGGAGGGGCCGGGGGGCGGGGGGCGGGGGGAAACGAAGCGAAAAGCGAGCGCCGAGCCCGGAAGGTCCGGGGCTCGGAACCGAGTAAGCACAGGCCAAAGCCAAGCGAAGACCAAGGTGCAGAACCGGGCCAAGGGAGGACGCCGACGCAGGTGACTCCGCCGCCTCGGCCCACACACAGGAACCGATGCCTCCGGCAAAGCATCGGCTGCCTGTTGTGGCCAGCCAGCCCCGACCAGCTTCTATCCAGCACCCGACAACGAGAGTCCTCCGCCCCGGCTACGACACGCCAGGACACGCCCCACCGGGTGGGGCCGGCGGCTCCCCACACCCCGCCCCAGCTCATCGCCCCACGTCAGCCAACTTGGCGCGGAGCTGGAGTACAGACTTGGTGTGGATCTGGCTGACCCGGCTCTCGGTGACCCCGAGGACGTTGCCGATCTCGGCGAGCGTAAGACCCTCGTAGTAGTAGAGCGTCACGACGGTCTTCTCCCGCTCGGGAAGCGTGTTGATGGCCCTGGCCAGCAGCCGCCGCAGCTCACGGTCCTCGGCCACCTCGACCGGGTTGTCGGCAGCCGTGTCCTCCAGGGTGTCCATCAGGCTCAACCGGTCGCCACCCTCACCGCCGACGTGCAGCAGTTCCTCCAGGGCGACGACGTTGGCCAGAGACAGTTGGCTGAAGACCCCGTGGAGTTCCTCCAAGGCGATGCCCATTTCCGAGGCCACCTCCGCCTCGGACGGGGTACGCCGTAGTTGGGCCTCCAGCGTGGCGTACGCCCGCTCGACCGCCCTGGCCTTTTGCCGTACCGACCGCGGGATCCAGTCCAGGGCACGCAGTTCGTCGATCATCGCGCCCCGGATGCGGGTGATGGCGTACGTCTCGAACTTGATCGACCGCTCGGGATCGAACTTCTCGATGGCGTCGATGAGCCCGAAGACTCCGGAGGAGACGAAGTCGGCCTGCTCGACGTTGGGCGGCAGGCCGACACTGACCCGGCCGGCGACGTACTTCACCAGGGGCGAGTAGTGCAGGATCAGCTGCTCCCGCAGCCGCCCGTCGCCCGAGATCTTGTAGGCGCGCCACAGCTCCTCCAGTGAGGTGGGCGCGGCGGGGCGCACGCTACCGCGCGCGGCGGGGGCGCGGCCGCGCGGTCGGACCCGGAGGTGTGCTGGGGCATTCGTTGCCTTGAGCCGTTCTGCCGAAACACTGGGGAACACGTGCGTGAGGTTGAATTACTCGTGAGCGTAGCGTGACTGCAGTGTCGCGATGCGCGATGAAGGGTCGCCCGGGAGTGCGCAGATACGTTCCGCTGCCCGCACCCCCGGGTTACAGGGGGCGACGCCAAATCCACTCGCAGGGGGATGGAAGCGTCGTTACGGGCGCCCGGCGCACGCTCCCCCACACGCGGCTTCACCACCGATCGCCGCAGTGACCACCGATACGCCTTACCGCCACCCAGCGGCTCCAGGACTCCGTAAGCAGAAACGCACCAAACCCGACTCTTGCGCACATTCCTCCCGCCTTTTCACCCGTTCGCCACAGGTCAAGTACCGCCTCTCCGGGGCCCTGCGGCGCCTGCGGGGCACCGCACCAACTCCCAGACAGCTCCACACCTTTGAACGAATCCCAACGACTGCAACTCGAAGAGCTTGCCCTGCGCGACTTCCTCTGCCGTACCCGAGTCCCGCGCCAGTCGCCGCGAGTCCGCACCACCCCGCGCGGGGACCGCTTCGAGCACCCGGGACGCCACCGGATCAAGAAGATCACGCGCCAGGGTCGGCCCACGCTGCGCGGGAGCGAGGTCGCCGATGCTGCCGACCAGCTCGATCACTTCGGCGGCTTCGGTCACCACTACGGCCTCGTCGCGCAGCAGTTGGTGCACGCCCGCCGACAGCCCGCTGGTGACCGGCCCCGGCATCCCCATGGTGAACCGGCCCAGCTCTGCCGCCCGCCGGGCGGTGACCAGCGATCCGCTGCGCAGTTCGGCCTCTACGACGACGGTGCCACGGGTGAGGGCCGCGATGACCCGGTTCCGCATGATGAATCGACTCCGGGTCGGATGATCTCCCGGTGGCAACTCCGCGATCACCAAGCCCTGTTCCGCGAGTCGGTGGATCAACTCGGTGTGTCCCCGCGGGTAGGCGTAGTCGACGCCGGAGGCCAGTACCGCGACCGAGGCCCCCTTCGCTGCCAGGGCGCCTCGATGAGCCGCGCCATCCACTCCGTAAGCAGCCCCTGACACCACCGTCCAGCCACGGTCGGCCAGGCCGGCGCTGAGGGTGGCCGCCAAGTGGGCGCCGTACTCCGTGCAGGCGCGAGCGCCCACGACCGCGACGGACCGTAAGGCCCACATGCGCAAGTTCGCGCGCCCGCGTACCCACAGGCCGATGGGTTTGCCATCCCCTAAATCGTTCAATTGCTGTGGCCACTCGTCGTCTCCCGGGCAGATGAACCGGCCGCCGAGTGCAGCGACGGCCGCAAGATCTGCAGCGGCTCTGTCGGCGTCCGTCCGTGACGCTCGCAGACGCAGGCCCTTGTATTTTTCTTTCGACACTCCTTGCGGCATGTCCCACTCGCCGAGCAGGGACTGTACGAGGTGTACAGGCGTCGTCTGCCTCAGCCACCGGCCCACCGCTTCGTCACCGGGCTCAGCGATACGCGTCAATGCCGCGCGTGCCGCCCTCTCCTCCTCCCCCACTTCACTCATGCGCCGGCTCCCTGGCGCTCGCTCGCTGTAGAACAGCCTTCGGTCCCCCGCATGTCCCTCTCCCCTTCTCCGTCTACCGCTTCCTCGTCATTCGAGCAGCGCCGTGTAGCCGAAAGCGGTAACTGGTAACCGATCCGCCACACGTCGTCGGCCAGGCAGCCAACGGCGACCAGCCCTCGCCGTCGACTGCCCGCTGCCCGCCTTCATCCATTCGGCCTTACGCTCCTCAGGTGACGGGTGTTCTCACCCGCCCGAGGTACGGCTGGGCCCGAGACGTGCTTCGGCGCCTGGTCGGAGCCCGTTCGTATCGAGCCGAACTGCGCTCGTACGCCTTGCTCTCCTTCCCCCCCCGCCCCCTCCCCTCCTCCTCCCCTCCTCCTCCCCTCGACCATCCTCGGACGGTAGGCGTCAGTCGTCGGTCGGCAGTCGGCAGTCGGCAGTCGGCAGTCGGCAGGCATCGGACGGCGGGCGTCAGGCGTTGGACGCCGGTCGCCTGACGGTCGTCCGACGACTGCCGCCCGTCATCCACCGGACCACCGACCGCTCCGTCGACGCAGCACCACAACCATCCCGCCGGGCGACGCCTCCCATACGCACCACTCGCCACTCCCAACACAACGGCAGCATCCGCGTCGCCACACCAACTGCGCCACACCGACAGCGCCAGGAGCCACCCGCCAGGGCCGCCCCACCAGCCCACCAGCCCGACCGAAGGAGCGCGCAGCTCCGCTCCCTCACCTCACCCCCGCCGCCAAAGGCACCCCCCGCCTGATGCCCGTGCGGAGTTCCAAAGCCCAGTTGATGTCCTCGGCAGTCGGGCGGTCGTGGCCTGCGAGGTCGGCTGAGGTCCAGGCGACCCGGAGTACGCGGTCCATGCCGCGGGCCGTCAGGAGGCCGGTTTCGAGATCGTGTTCTGCCTGCGCCATCGCGCCCGGGGCGACTTGCCAGCGCGTACGCAGTTCGTGGCCCGGGACCTCACTGTTGGTGCTCCATGGCGTGTCCGCGAGCCGGGCTGCTGCGCGGTCGCGGGCGGCTCGTACTCGTTCGGCGACTTCGGCAGTGGTTTCGGCGCTCTGGGCGAGCGAGAGCAATTCGGAGCGTGCGACGGGCTCCACCGCCACCCGTAGGTCGACCCGGTCCATCAGCGGACCCGACAGCCGGGCACGGTAGCGCCGGATGGTGGACGGGCGGCATTCGCAGCCGCCTCCGAGCGTGCCGTGGCGCCCGCAAGGGCAGGGGTTGGCGGCCAGGGCCAGCAGGAACTTCGCCGGCATACGCATCATTCCGGCGGCCCGCGCGACTACGACGTACCCCGACTCCAGCGGCTGCCGTAATGCGTCCAGCACGCGGGCGTTGCATTCGGCTGCTTCGTCGATGAAAAGAACGCCGTGGTGCGCCAGCGACACGGCTCCGGGCCGGGGAAGGCCGCTGCCGCCACCCACGAGCGAGGCCATCGTCGCGCTGTGGTGAGGCGCGCAGTACGGCGGGCGATCCACAAGTGGCTGCCCCGGCGGCAGGGCGCCGGCCACCGAATGCACCGCCGTCACCTCCAGGGACTCCTTGGGCGAAAGGCGGGGAAGCAACCCGGGCAGGCGTTCGGCCAGGAGAGTTTTCCCAGCTCCCGGAGGGCCTAGGAAGAAGATATGGTGGCGTCCGGCTGCCGCCACTTCCAGGGCTCTTCGTGCGCTGTACTGTCCGGCGACGTCCGACAGATCGGGCAGCCGGTCGCCACCCATGCGCTCCACTCCCAGCCCGGTACCGGGCACGGCCAGCCCCGCCAGCAGCGAATCGGGGCGCCCTTCGGCGATCGCGTTGTCCTGCTCCTCTTCCGGCACCGGCTCGTCGGTGAGCACCGCGATCAGCTGCCTGAGACTGCGTACGCCGAGAACGGAGACCCCCGGGACGAGCGATGCCTCGGCCACGGTCTTCTCCGGTACGACCACCTGGCGGTATCCGGCGTCGGCCGCCGCCAGGACGGCCGGGAGGACTCCACGCACCGGTCGGACGCGTCCGTCCAACCCCAGCTCACCGATCATGACGAGGTCGGACAGCTCACGCGGATCGATCCGTTCCGCCGCGCCGAGCACCGCGCAGGCCACGGCGAGGTCGAATCCGCTGCCGCCCTTGGGCACCGAGGCCGGGCTGAGGCCGACGGTGAGCTTCTTCTGCGGCCACTCGCCGCCGGAGTTCACGACGGCGGCCCGTACCCTGTCCCGCGATTCGATCAAGCTCTTGTCCGGCAGTCCGACGAGCGCGAAGGCCGCCACCCCCGGCTCCAGGTCCGCCTGGACCTCCACGACCACGCCTTCGACCCCGACCAGCGCGACCGAGCACGTACGGGCGAATCCCATGTCAGGTCACTCCCCGCACATGCTCCAGAAGCGGTGCGCCACGCGACGGCAGCAGCACTCCGATCACGTCGATGCGCACTCCGCCGGGCGGTGGGCCGCCGTGTCCCTCCAGCCAGCGCTCCGCCAGGCGCAGAAGACGGGCGGCCTTCTCCGGCCGTACGGCTGCCATGGGGTGTTCGTACGAGCCCGCGCGGCGGGCCTTGACCTCGCAGAGCACCAGGGCATCACCGTCGGCTGCCACGATGTCGACCTCGCCGTCCTGGCATCGCCAGTTGCGATCCAGGATGCGCATGCCGACCGTGGTCAGGTGGCGTGCGGCCAGGTCTTCCCCGTAGCGTCCGAGCGCTCGGCGTGCGCTGGTGACGGGCAGGTCGTAGGGGGCGGTGGCCGGTCCGACGGGATGTCGGAGGCGGCGGGAGCGGGATCGGGAGCGGCGGGCGACGGTACGGGAGCCGGGCGGGCCGTCTCCGCAGCTTGTCGCCGTCCGGCCGTTTCGGGCCTGCGATGCGCCACCGCATGACTCCCGCGGTGCGCCGCTCAGTCCTCGCGGCGTCTCCTCCGGGGGTGACGAACCACGCGGATGCTCCCGCGGGCCCGCCTCGCACCGGTCAGGTCCGTACTTCTTCTCGTTCGTGGCGTTCACTCGGCACCACCTCCGGCACCGACTGTGACGCTTCAGCCACGGACTTTTGGATCTTGGTGGACTACCGAGCGGTTGTGGACAACTTCGTCACTCGACCCGGTGATACCCCCGCCTCTCCGAGCCCCGCAGGGCCCGCGCCGAGCCCAGCGCGCGCCTGCCTCGACCGGCCCGGCGGCGCCTCAGCTCCCCGGAAGATCCAGGTCGCTCTTGTTCAGCTCCTCGATGTTCACGTCCTTGAACGTCAACACGCGTACCTGCTTCACGAAACGAGCCGGCCGGTACATGTCCCAGACCCACGCATCAGCCATCGAGACCTCGAAGAAGACCTCGCCCTGTACGGAGTGCACCTGCATCTCGTAATCGTTCGTGAGATAGAAGCGACGCTCGGTCTCGATCACATACTTGAACAGCCCGACGACATCGCGGTACTCCCGGTAGAGCTTCAGCTCCATCTCGGTCTCGTACTTTTCGAGGTCCTCGGCGCTCATGGCAGATCCCCTTCAGCCGTGCGTCCCCCTATTGTGCGTCAGACGCTCTCGGTAGCCAGCAGCACCGGCGCGTCAGGGGGTCCTTCGTCGAGCAGCCTGCGCAGCAGCTCGACGAATCCCGTCGGATACACCGTCTCATGCGACGCGGAAAGATCTTCCAAAGTCCACCACCTCAGTCCCGACACGCTGCGTCGCTCAAGATCTGTCTGCCCCGACATCTCGGTTGCAGTCCGGTCGGTACGAGCCAGGTAGTACCACTCGTCCTGTTCCCAGCGCCTGCCGTCGAAGGGGAAGGCGCAGCGCCGCTTCCACAGCAGCGGACCGAGCCGTACGCCGGTGATCCCCGTCTCTTCGGCCAGCTCCCTGCGCGCGGCCTCCTCGCGGGTCTCCTCGCCCTCCAGGCCGCCGCCGGGCGTGAACCACCAGGTACGGGTCGGATCGCTTGGTTCGTAACCGTTCAGCAGCAGGACCCGGTCGTTCCCGTCGAGCAGCACCACCCGTGAGACCTGGCGCACCTCCACCGGCAGTTCCCCAGCCGTATCAGGCATCCCATGAGCCTCATGCACCACGTCATCACCCATCGCATCGGAGCCCGTCACGTCAGCCATTCCTACGCCTCCCCCATCGCGCCACCGGCCCGTACGCCGCACCGCCCAGGATCATCACCGCTCCGACGACGACCGCGATGACGATGACGCGTACCGGTCCGGGCTGCGACGTGCCGCCTGGCATCGCCGCGAAGCTCTGCGGCCGTTCCACCACGCCCATGCTGCCGACCGGCCACGCCCGGGCGTCCACCCGCGCGTCCACGGCCTCGCGCGACACGGAGCCGTGGTCGGCGTCCTTGAGGTGCGTTCGGGAGTCCAGGGAGTCGTTGCGGTGATCACCGAGAAGGAAGAGCTGGCCCACCGGCACCTTTGAGCTGAAGCCGGTCGGTGAGGCCGGGCCCGTGGCGTGCAGATACGGTTCTTCGACGGGCTTGCCGTTGATCGTCAGCCGGCCGTCCTTGCTGCAGCAGGCGACCGTGTCGCCGCCCACCCCGACGACCCGCTTGATCATCGGCACGTCGCCCCACACCGCGTCCCGGAAGACCACGACGTCCCCGCGCCGCACCTCGGAGCCGTCCACCCGCTCGGCCAGCACCCGGTCCCCCACCCCGATCGTCGGGGCCATCGAGTCGGTCGGCACCGTGTAGGGGCGGTAGGTCAGCGCTCCCCATACGAAGCCGCCCAGGAACAGCACACAGCCGACGGCCACGACCAGACCGGACAGCACACTGCCCGTCGTCCGGCCGCGGCCGTCGCCCGTACGTGTCTTGCTGCTGCTCATCCCAGCGCTCCCGCCCCGCGAACGACCCGCGTCGAAGATCTGGGACGGCACCCTACCCGGGGGTACGTTCCCCAGTCAGTACCATGAGAGTCAGCATCATGGGCCGGGACTCTCGCGGCCCACGCCCGCCTCCGGGCCGCGCACCGCGCGCACGGCCCGGCGCGGTCACCCGCTCAGTCGGATGCCCGCTCCACCGCCTGCGCCACCCGCGCGGTCCGCCTACGGCGCCGCCACAGCACGATCGGCACCGCGCCCGCGAGTCCGAGCGCCGCCGGCGTCGCCGCCATGGCCTTGTTCAGCGCGGGCTGGTCGAAGGTGTCCGGCACCGACAGCCACGACCAGCGGTTGATCGGCCAGGCGATCGTGAAGGCGCGGCCCACGACCTGCTTGGTCTCGACCGTGCCGTTGCCCTTGAGGTTCGTGTGGTAGCGCGAGTCGAGGGAGTCCTGGCGGTGGTCGCCCATGACCCAGATGCTGTCCTTCGGCACCTTGATCGGCCCGAACGGCTTGTCCCCGCACGGCGTGTTGCCCGGGTAGAGGTACGAGTCCTCCTTCAGGGCCGTGCCGTTGACCTTGACCGGGCCGGTGCCCTGGCACTCCACGGTGTCACCGCCGACGGCGATGACCCGCTTGATCAGGTCCTTCTCCTCGGCCGACGGCATCAGGCCGATGAAGCTGAGGACCTGCTGGATCGCGTTGGGCTCGGGGGTGGGCACCTCGTTCAGCCAGCCGCCCGGGTCGTGGAAGACGACAACCTCGCCACGTTCCGGTTCGGAGCCGAACCAGGGGGTGAGCTTGTCCACGAGCACCCGGTCGCCGCGCTGCAGGGTGTCCTGCATCGAGTCGGACGGGATGGAGAACGCCTGCACCAGGAATGTCTTGATGATCAGCGCGAGGATCAGCGCGATCCCGATGAGGATCGGCAGCTCTTTCCAGAAGGCACGCGGCTTCTTGCCCTTCTTCACGCTGCCGCTCTCCTCCTCGTCCACCGGCTGTTCCTTGTCCAACGGCACTCCCGGGCCCGTCGGCCGACCGGGGCCGGCCGGCTGTCCCGGATCCGTCGCCCGTGCCGGGTCCGCCGGTCCTCCCGGCACTCCGGACGCGGCGGGCTGTGCGGACTCACCGTTTCCCGCCGGCTCTTCGGGCTCTTCGGTTCCGGACCGCGCGCCGACCGCCAAGTCCCCCACATCCACTCCTTACTCCACGCCACTGCCTGCCCGATAGCCGGTGCAGGCCCACCACTCCCATAACGAGCGGGAGTTCCGCAGGGGTCGGGAGTTCGGACAAACCGTCGGAGGACAGACTATGCGGAGCCTGCCGTGCCGTCGCCCTCGCGCCCGGCGCGTCGCGCACGGTCGCATAGGTGTCAGGCTCCTCCAGGCGGCGCCAGTGTCCCACCGGCCAGGCGATGACCACGGCCCGGCCGACCACGTTGTCCACCGAGATCGTCCCACGGTACGGCTCGTCCAGGTGATACCGCGAGTCCGCCGAATTGGAGCGGTGGTCGCCCATCACGAAGATCCGGCCGGCCGGAACCTTGACCTCGAATTTGAACTCCGAGGGCGAATCGCCCGGATGTATGTACGGCTCATTCAAGGGGTTCCGTTGACCGTGACATGCCCTTGCTTGTCACAGCACTTGACGGTGTCGCCCCCGACGCCCACCACTCGCTTGATCAGATCCTGCTCGTCGGCCGACGGGAGCAGACCGATGAAGGTCATGAACTCCTTGATCTGCTTGACCACCACCGGGTCGTCGGCGGAGGTGACCTGCTCGTCCTTCAGCCACCCCCCGGGGTCCTTGAAGACGACCACGTCACCGCGCTCGGGTTCCGAGCCGAACCAGGGGTGAGCTTGTCGACCAGGACCCGGTCGCCGATCCGGATGGTCTGCTCCATGGAGCCTGAGGGGATCACGAAGGCCTGGACGAGGAACGTCTTGAGCACCAGCGCGATGGCCAGGGCCACCCCGATGAGGATCGGTATCTCTTTGAGGTAGGAGCGACGCCTGCGCCGTTTGATACGGCGCGCCTGGCGACGTCGTGCGGCACGTCCTCCAGTGGCGGGCCTGGTCGTTCGCGTACTGACGCGCGCGCCGCCGCCGGACCCGGCTCCTTCGCCGTACGATGCGTCCCCGTGACCTGCGCTTTCGTACGGGCTGCCGCCGTGCCCCGCGTACGAGTCAGCCCTGTAGCCGGCCCCGAAGTCTGACCTGTGACCAGGCCCATGGCCGGTCCCGTAACCGGTTCCGTCGGCTCCGTACTCGGGCCCGAACACGGCGGACCCGCGCGAGCCGCCCCCGTACGCCGCTTCCCCGTCCGACTCGTCCGCGCCCGCCGCCCCCTGATGCCCGTGCCTGGGCCGCCCCCGGTTACCCATGGCTGCCTGCCGCGCCCGGTATGCCGTCGAAGGCGTGCGGGCGGTGCAGGGCCGTCCAGTGGCCCACCGGCCAGGCGATCCAGTCCGCGCGGCCGATCACCTTGCCGACCGGGACGGTGCCGCCTCCTGGTTCGCCGAGGTGGTCCCGTGAGTCACGTGATCTGCCGCGGTGGTCTCCCATGACCCACAGCTTTCCCTCCGGCACCACGATGTCGAACGCGTCGGAGGACGGCGCGTCCCCCGGGAACAGGTAGTCCTCGTCCACCGGCTCGCCGTTCACCTTGATCCGCCCCCGTTTGTCGCAGCAGGTCACCCGGTCCCCGCCGACGCCGATCACGCGCTTGATGTAGTCGGTGGCCGCGGGCTCGGCCAACCCCAGCGCCGCGCCCGTTCCCCGGATCAGTCCGGTCACCGGGTTCTCGCCGGGTTCGCTCTGTCGGAACGAACCGGTGCCGTCGAAAACAATCACGTCGCCCCGGCGCGGTTCGCCACCGAAGCGGTACGCCAGCTTGTTGACCAGCACCCGGTCACCGATCCGCAGGGTGTTCTCCATGGAGGAGCTGGGGATCAGGAAGGGCTGTACGACGAAGGCGCTCAGCAGCAGGACGAAGGCCACACAGGCCGCGAGCAGCAGAACGGGCCGGTGCCACAGGGCGGACACACCTGCTCCCAACCAGGACCCGAACCGCCGGATCCAGGACCGGCGCCGTCGCGGTTCCCCCTCCTGGGGCTCCTGAAGCGACGCGCTCTGAGGCAGCGCCTCTTGGGACGGCGCTTTCCGATCACGCGATCCCGTGGCCTGATCCGGCCGCTCCTGTGGGCCCGTACCGCTCTCCGACCGCCCCCCCGCACCGGCAAGCCCATCAGGCCGGCCTCGCGCGCCCCTGGCCCCCTCCGGCCGATCATCCGGCCCAGAGACCCCCTGCGTACGCCCCGAGGGCCCTGCACCCCGTTCGGCCCGCTTCTCGGGCCCGAGGGGCCCGGCCGTCCCGTCCGGCCCGGATGCCTCAGATGCCCCGGACGAAGAGTGCGCGGAAAAACGCGCGGAGCGCGACCCCTGCTCCGGCCCCGGTTCTGGGGCGGGAGAGCGGTCGCGCTCCGAAAGCTGTGCGTCGGTGTCCATCGGACCCTGAGCCTATCCGGCCGGTCCAGGACGCCGGACGTCTGTTCAGTTGTCGCGCTTCTCCTTGATCTTCGCGGCCTTGCCGCGCAGCTCACGGAGGTAGTACAGCTTGGCGCGACGCACGTCACCGCGGGTCACCAGCTCGATCTTCTCGACGATCGGGGTGTGCACGGGGAAGGTGCGCTCGACGCCGACGGAGAAGCTGACCTTGCGGACCGTGAAGGTCTCGCGGACGCCCGCGCCCTGGCGGCGGATGACGACGCCCTTGAACTGCTGCACACGGGAGCGGTTGCCCTCGATGACGCGCACGTGGACGTTGACGGTGTCACCCGGGCGGAAGGCCGGGATGTCGCTGCGCAGCGACGCGGAGTCGACGGAGTCGAGAAGGTTCATGACCCACTGCTTTCTTCGTTGATGCCACAGGTCATCAACGGAACTGGAGAATTGCGTTGAGGTTGCCGTTCCGTCGGGCGGGCGTCGTTCCCCCTGTGGCAGGGGCGCGCGCCGGACGCACACAGCAGCGGCCTATTCTTCCACGTCGTCGGTCGTACGCCCAAATCGACCGCCCGTTCCCTCGGCCCACCCGAGGATCGAGAGGGTCTCGCGGTCCTTCTTGTCGAAGGCGGCCGGGTCGGCGCGCTCGATGAGGTCGGGGCGGTTGCGGTCGGTACGGCGGAACGCTTCGTCCCGGCGCCAGCGGGCGATCTTGCCGTGGTGCCCGCTGAGCAGCACCTCCGGGATGCCGCGGCCGCGCCACTCGGGAGGCTTCGTGTAGACGGGGCCTTCCAGGAGGTCCGCCATCGCGCCGGGGGCGAAGGAGTCGTCCTGGTGGGAGGCCGAGTTGCCCAGCACACCGGGCAGCAGCCTGGCGATGGCCTCGACCATCACCAGGACGGGGCCTCACCGCCGGCCAGGACGTAGTCGCCGATGGAGACCTCGCGGACGTCCACGCGGTCGCCGTACTCCTCGATGACACGGCGGTCGATGCCCTCGTAGCGGGCGGGGGTGAAGACCAGCCAGGGCTTCTCGGAGAGCTCCACGGCGAGCTGCTGGGTGAAGGGCTTGCCGCTCGGGGTGGGGACGACGATGACCGGGTCGCCCTCCTGGGAGTCGATGACCGCGTCCAGCGCCTCGCCCCACGGCTCGGGCTTCATGACCATGCCGGGGCCGCCGCCGTACGGTGTGTCGTCGACGGTGTTGTGCTTGTCGTGGGTCCATTCCCGCAGGTCGTGGATGCGGACGTCCAACTGGCCGCGGGCGCGGGCCTTGCCGACCAGGGAGACGTTCAGCGGTTCCAGGTACTCCGGGAAGATCGTGACGACGTCGAGCCGCATCACACGTCCTCGCCGGTGCCACGGGCCGGGGTGGTGCCCTCCGTCTTCGGGGCCGCGGCCGCGTCGGACGCGTCGCGGGCCGAGGCCACCTCGGCCTGGCTGTCGTCGAGCAGGCCGGGCGGGGGGTCGATGACCGCCTTCTGCTCCGCCAGGTCGATCTCCGGCACGATCTCGGAGACGAACGGGATCATGATCTCGCTGCCGTCCGGGCGGCGGACGATCAGCAGGTCCTGGTAGGGCAGGTGGGAGATCTCGGCGATCCGGCCGACCTCGGTGCCGTCGCGGGTGACCACGTCGAGGTCTACGAGCTGGTGGTCGTAGAACTCCTCGGGGTCCTCGGGGACCTCTTCGGGGTCGACCTCGGCGATCAGCAGCGTGTTCCGCAGCGCTTCGGCGCCCGTACGGTCCCGTACGCCCTCGAAACGCAGCAGCAGGCGCCCGCTGTGCACCCGGCCGGTCTCGATGGTCAGCGGGCCGGTTGCGGGCGGGTCCGTGGCCAGTACGGCGCCGGGCGCGAGCCGCAGCTCCGGCTCGTCGGTACGCACCTCGACGGTGACCTCGCCCTTGATGCCGTGGGCGCGGCCGATCCGCGCGACTACCAGCTGCACAGTGCCCCTCTTCGCGGCCGGCCGCCCGCCGCTCGCCGCGGTGGCGGTCCTCGCCTCGTGATTCGTCAATCGGTGGTAACGGTCATACGTGCATCGTCGCAGATGCCTACGACAACGGGCCGGGGCGAGCCGTAGCCCTCCCCGGCCCGTGCCGGTACTGCCTGGTCCGGGGAGTGCCCGGTACCCCGGTTCTGCTCAGCGGACCTGGTCCACGTCGACGAGGTCGACCCGGATACCGCGGCCGCCGATGGCGCCTACGACCGTCCGCAGGGCACGCGCGGTGCGGCCGTTGCGGCCGATCACCTTCCCGAGGTCGTCGGGGTGGACCCGGACCTCCAGAACGCGCCCGCGGCGCAGGGTGCGCGAAGCGACCTGCACGTCGTCGGGGTTGTCGACGATGCCCTTTACGAGGTGCTCGAGGGCCTCCTCGAGCATGATCAGGACTCGGTCGACTCGGAGGTGGACTCGGCCTCGGCCTCGTCCGCCTTCTTGTCAGCCTTCTTCGCCTTCGGGGTGATCGCCTCACCCTTCGGCTCGTCGCCGTCCTTGGCCAGAGCCTCGAACAGGGCGCTCTTGTCGGCCTTCGGCTCGGCGACCTTCATCGGCGCCGGGGCGGGCAGGCCCTTGAACTTCTGCCAGTCACCGGTGACCTTGAGGATGGCCATGACGGGCTCGGTCGGCTGCGCGCCGACACCCAGCCAGTACTGGACACGCTCGGAGTCGACCTCGATGCGCGACGGGTTCTGCACCGGGTGGTACAGGCCGATCTCCTCGATCGCCCGGCCGTCACGGCGGGTGCGGGAGTCGGCGATGATGATGCGGTAGTGAGGCGCGCGGATCTTGCCCAGACGCTTCAGCTTGATCTTGACTGCCACGGGAGTGGTGTCTCCTGGTCTTGACGTGGTTGGGCACAACGGGATGCCACGTGGGGTTGCGGTACTCGGGTGCCCGATGGACGCGCCAGCCGGAGGAGAGAGGGGTCCTGTGCGACTGTCGAGTACAGCTGACCATTGTGCCACACCACTCCAGGTCAGCCGACCGCAGCGACCTCGGGAATCCGGAAGGGCTTGCCGCAGCCGCCGCAGACGATGGGCGCCTGCGCCAGCACGGACGGGACGACCCGGACATTTCGCCCGCAATCGCAGACGGCCTTGACGCGCACGCCACCGCCGGAGGAGCCGTGCCGTGCGGCCGGGCCTCGGAAACTGCGGGCGCTGTCGGCCGTGGTCGCGGCGGAGTGCGCCTTGAGGGCTCTGGCGAGCCGCTCGATGGTGGGGCGGTAGCGCCTTCTGGCCTCAGGGTTGAGCGTGACCAGCGAGAAGCCGCTGCTCGGGTGCGGCTCGTCGACGTGGTCGAGGCCCAACTCCTCGGCGATGGCGAGGAATCGGCGGTTGTGGTAGCGGCCGGCGCGTGAGGTGTCGCGGACGCCGCGGGCGGCGGCGATGCCGTGGACTGCCTCATGCAGCAGCCGTTCGAAGGAGAGCTCGGCCCCACAGGCGGACGAGGACTCTCCGATCAAGGACTCGGGCGCGGCCAGGTCCGGCAGCTCGGGGTGGTGCCGTTGAATGTCGGCCCACGCGAGCGCCAGTTCGGCGGCGAGAACAGGCGGTGTCGTGCTCACGTCGTGACAACGAGCCGGGCCCATCCAGTGTTCCGATTACGGGGCATCTCAAATAATTTGCACGTACCGGTCAGTTTCTGGTCATGGGTTTCGAGGACGGCGTGTGCGCAGAACTGCGGAGAAGGCGCGCGTCGGGTGGCAAGCCGGGGCGTACCCGCGCGTACGCCCCGGCGCGTAAGAGATGGGTACGCGCCGGGACAACCGTTGCCCGTGGGCCGCGGCGTGCCACCAGTGGAGCCCGGTGGGGCTCAGTAGGCGCGCGCGACGACCGCGATCGTACCGGGGGTGTCGTCCGCGTCGGGCACCGACCCGTCCTCGGCGACCAGACACCGTACGGTCGTCGCCCGCTCGGCGAGCCGGGCCTCTCCCCCGGGGCCGAGTGCCGCCCACGGGATACGGGCCCAGCCGCCCGAGGCCGCCGCCTCGACGGCCTCCTCGACCGTCGTCACGTCCGTAGTGCGCGACTGCCGGCGCTCACGGGATTGCCGCAGGAGGAGCGCCTGGTCCCCCTCCAGGAAGGCGGGGAGCAGGGAGGCGAGCGCGTCGAGCCGGACCGGTTCCTTGCCTCCGGGGATACGGCGGACGAGCACCGCGGTGCCGTTCTCCAGGTCACGCGGGCCGACCTCGACCCGGATCGGCACGCCCTTCAGTTCCCAGTCGACCGCGCGGCGCCCGAAGGGGATGTCCGTACGGTCGTCCACCTGGACGCGTACCCCCGCCGCCCTCAGGGTGTCGCCGATCCGCCGGACCTCGGCCCGTACGGCGTCGTCGCCCTTGACCGCGAGGACTACGGCCTGCACCGCGGCCAGCCGGGGCGGGACGCGCAGGCCGTGATCGTCACCGTGCGACATGACCAGCGCTCCGATCATGCGGGTGGTGCTGCCCCAGGAGGTCTGCCAGACGAGTTCCTGCGTGCCATCCTTGGAGAGGTACTGCGTGTGGAAGGCGCGCGCGAAGTTCTGGCCCAGTTCGTGGCTGGTGGCCATCTGGAGGGCCTTGCCGTCGCCCATCATCGCTTCGAGGGTGAGGGTGTTGATGGCGCCGGCGAACCGTTCCGTCGGGGTCTTGCGCCCGGCCACCACGTCGACGGCGAGCACGTTGACCATGAAGTCGGCGTAGACGTCCCGGTGGATGCGGGCGGCGTAGTCGCGGGCCTCCTCACAGGTGGCGTGCGCGGTGTGGCCCTCCTGCCAGAGGAATTCCGTCGTCCGGAGGAACACCCGCGGCCGCATCTCCCAACGGACGACGTTGGCCCACTGGTTGATGAGCAGGGGGAGGTCGCGGTAGCTCTGCACCCACTTGGAGAAGTACTCGTTGACGATGGTCTCGGAGGTGGGCCGGACGACGGCCGGTTCCTCCAGTTCCTTGCCGCCGCCGTGGGTGACCACCGCCAGTTCCGGCGCGAAGCCCTCGACGTGCTCGGCCTCCCTGGTCAGGTACGACTGCGGGATCAGGAGCGGGAAGTAGGCGTTCTGGGCGCCCGCTTCCTTGATGCGCGCGTCCACCTCCTGCTGCATCCGTTCCCAGAGCCCGTACCCGTACGGTCGGATGACCATGGTGCCGCGCACCGGCCCGTTGTCGGCCAGCTCGGCCTTGCTGATCAGATCCTGGTACCAGCGGGGAAAATCGTCCGCCTGGGGCGTGAGAACGGGAGCCTTTGCCATGGCGCGCATGGTAGGGGCGCGACACCTGGTACCGGCAAACGAAATTGCACCCCGGCGCACTGAGGGGCGCGCGGGAGACAACCCCGGCGCAACCCTGGACTCCGGGCCGGATGGGGAGTTGTCTGGAATGCGGGGGCGCACGACGCGAACACAGGGGCGGGACACGGGGGAGATCGACCACTGACAGCTTCGGGTTCTCGGCGGATTGGGGCGCTTTCGATGACACCCACGCTCGTACGGCATCACCTCCGGCAGTCCGGCTCTCCCGGTTCTCACGACCCGTCCGCACCGGCCGGCTCCTGTGGACGCGCCCGCGACTGGGCCGAGATCCAGGAACGGATGCTGGTGCCGCTGTACGAGGCCGTCTACGACCGGGTGGATGTCGGCCCCCACACCAGGCTGCTGGGCCTGGGGTGCGGTTCCGGGCTCGCGCTGCTGATCGCCGCGGCCCGCGGAGCGCAGGTCTGCGGCGTGGACGCGGACCACGAACGGCTGGATCTGGCGCGGGAACGGCTGACCCCCGACTCCTCGCGCGAAGCCCGCGGCGACACGGCACCCGCCACGGTACTGGCGTGCGGCGGCCCCGAGCGGGCGGCCGCCCCGGACGGCTCGGCGTTCAATCTGGTGACGGCCTTTCACCCGGTTGGCTGTGTCAGCAGCGTCGAAGGGCTGACGGCTTCGCTGGTGACGGCCGCCGGACTCGCGGAGCGCGGCAGCCCGGTGGTACTGGGCGGCTGGGGGCCCGTGGAGCGGTGCGCCACGGCGAGTGTGCTGCGGGTGGCCCAGCGGCTGGCGGACCCGTTGCGCACGGCGGGCGGCTGGCGGCCCAGCGGCCGGGACGATCTTGAGGATCTGGCCGACCGCACAGGACTGCGGCCCGACGGGTCGGGGCGGGTGGCCTGCCCGTTCGGTTACGGCAGTCTGCCGAGCGCGGTGCGCGGGCTGCTGTCCACGGGGCTGTTCGACGCGGCGCTGGAGGTCACCGAGCAGGCTCAGGTGGAGAAGGAACTGAGTGAGGCGCTGCATCCGCATCAGCGTCCGGACGGCACGGTCTGGATGGCTAACGTGTTCCGCTATCTCATCGCTCGTACGTGACCCTTTCGGCAGCGATTCCTTCCGCCGCGATTTCCTCGGCCTTTCCGCTGCTTCGGTCCGTACCGCTTCCGCTGCTTCGGTCCCTTGCTCTTTCGAGTCTTTCGGCTCCTCGGGGGCTTGCAACGCTGTCGGCTCGTCCAGCCCGCCCAGCTCTTCTGTCCCGTCGGGACCTTCCGGCTGCTCCGCCTCTTCCGGCCTTCTGACCGTCAGGCCGGCCGGTTCTCCGCCGGGCCCCGCCCGCCCCGTCGCTGGCACGCGACAGGGGTGACCGTGGCCGGCCAGCCGAGCCCGGCGGCGCCCCCTCCCCCGTCCGAGCCGAGAGCGCGCGTCAACACCGAGGCGCCAGGCATTCACCCGTGCGAGGTATACCCAATATCCAGAATTCTGTTTACTGTCGTTTCCATGAACAGCATCGACGAACGGTTCCTGACCCGCAACGGGCACGCCGCCCGGCGCCTCTCCGCACTGCTGATCAACCAGCCCACCGAGGGCGACGCCGCGCGACTCCCCCGGGTCCGCGACCTCGCCACGGAGCTCGGGGTCGGCAACGGGACGGTGCAGGCCGCGCTCCAACTGCTGGAGGAGACGGGCGCACTAGAGACCGTGGCCCGTGGGCACCTCGGCACCTTCCTGGTGCGCGCGGACCGCGGCATACTGTGGCGCCTCGCCGGGCTGGGCACCGTCCTCGCCGCGATGCCGCTACCCCACTCGCGCCGTCACGAAGGCCTTGCCACCGGCCTGCGGACCGCCTTCGAGGAGGCCGGCGCGCCCTTCGCCATCACCTTCATGCGCGGTGCCGCCTCGCGGGTGTCCGCCCTGCTGGACGGCAAGGTCGACCTGGCGGTGCTGTCCCGCTCCGCTGCCGACCGGTTGATGGAGCAGCACCCCGTCGACCTGATCGCCGACCTGGGCCCGGCCACGTACGTCGGGGGGCACGGGCTGCTGCTGCGGCGCGGCGTCCAGCTCGACACCGACGGCCTGCGGGTCGCCGTGGACACCACGTCGGAGGATCAACGAGCGCTGGCCGAGCGGGCGTTCGCCGACCGTGAGGACGTGACGTGGCTGGAGAGCTCGTTCATACGGATCCATGACCTGTTCGCGCAAGACCGGGCCGACGCCACCGTCTGGAGTCTCGACGAGGTGCGGGGGCAGCTTGGCGACGAGGTGGAGGTGCTGCCGCTCGGTGACGAGATCCCCGGCGATCTGTCGCTGCGGAATTGCAGCGCGGCACTGATAGCCCGCAAGGAGGGCAGCGAGGCACTGGCTGCCGTGAGCGGATCACTCGATCTTGGAGCCGTCACCGGTCTCCAGGACGAGGTGCTGCGAGGGGAGCGCATTCCTTCCTACTGAGACGGCCGTGGCGGCTGCGGCCAGGGGAGAACGAGCTGTCTCCCTAGGACCGAACGGGTCACCGGGTGCCTGCCCGCAGGCGCTCCCCACAGCTACAGATCGATGCGCAAGACGCCGAATTCTTCTACCGACCACCAGGGGACGGGCATGGAAGCCCTGCTCGCGCAACGGATCCGGATCTTCGTGGAGAGCGGTCAGGTGCGGTCCGAGGTCGCTGATTTCGTACGGACCGAACTGGACGCGTTGGCCGCCGACGAGTGCGTGGTCACCGAGGAGACCGCGGGAATGCTCACCAGCCATCTGCTGATGGCACTGACCCGGCTGCGGGACGGCGAGCCGGTGGAGGGGTTCCGTACCGACGACATAGCGGCGGCGGAACTGGCCGACCACCCCCAGGCCCTCCGGCGGGCCCACGCCGTCTCCGTACGGGCCGAGAGCGCCTTCGGTTCTCCGTTCCCCGAATCCGAGATCAACTTCCTGGCGATGCATTTCGCCCTCCTGCGAAGGGACACACCATGACGATCATCCTCACCGGCGGAGTCGGCAAGGCCGAGGTCGCGGACGCCGTGGAGCGGCTGGCGCCGGCCGGCGTCGAGGTCGTGGTCTGCAACGACATGGACGCGGCAACACGGCTGCGGGCCGGCCGGGCCGACTACTTCCTCGGCACCTGCCAGACCGGAGCCGGGGCGTCGCTGGGCGTGCTGGTCGGGCTGATGGGATCCGCCGTCTGCCACACCTTCGGCCGCTCGGTCCCCTCGGAGGACGAGGTCAATGCCTTGCTGGACCAGGGCAAGAAAGTGTTCGGCTTCGCCGTGGACCAGATCCACGCGGTCACGCCCAAGCTGGCCGGAGCCATCGCCGCCCGCACCTGACCGCATCTAACGGTGCCGGGCCGGCCACCGGCCCGGTGCCCCCGGCCTGCGAGGGCCGTACGACCCGATGACCTGCCAGGGCACAAAGGAGTGACCCCGTGAGCAGCACCGTCTTCGCCGCGAGCACCGGTCTCGACTTCCCGCTCGCGCAGCAACTGACCGTCGTGGCCCTGTGCGCGCTGACCGCGTTCCTCTCACACCTGGCGCTGGCCGTCTTCAACGACGGTGTACGCCCTTTCATGCTCGACTTCGTCCAAGGCCGTACGACCCGGAGCGCCACCACGGCGGTGTCCTTCGGGCTCTCCGCCGGATTCATCTTCGGGCTGGGGGCGCCGATGGCGCTCTCCTCCGGGGTGCTCAATCCCTGGCTGCTGTTCCTGCCCACCGACGTGCTGGGCATCCTCGCACCGGAGAAGTGGCTCGCGCCGCTGCTCGGCGGCGCGTGGGGCGCGGTGGTCGTGTTCGGGCTGGACGGGGCCAACGATCTCGCGCACGATCTGCCGGTCGACTTCCTGACGGCCATGCAGCAGATGGCGACGCCGATCCTCTTTCTCTTCACGCTGTTCCCGGTGCTGGCGATCACCAGACAGTTCGGGAGGCTGCGCGGGGCTCTGGCGGGTGGGGTGGAGCTGGCGCTCGTGGTGCTGACGATGAAGGTGTGGCCCGAGGTGTTCGCGGGGGCACCGGCCATGGCGGTCGGAGTGCTGCTTCTCATCGGGTTCGCGGTGGCGAAAGACGTGCGTCAGCGCCGGGCGGAGCGTGACACGGCAGCCGTGGTGACGTCCACGCGCGGGCAGGCTCCGGGTGATCCGGTAGCCGGGAAGGGAGCGGCTTCGGGTGGTCCGGGCGTCGGTGGGACGCCAGGCGAGGTGGATCCGATGGTGTCGTTGTTCGGCTCCAGCGCGGCTCGGTTGCGTCGGCACCTGCCGTTGTTCATGGTGCTGGGTTCCGGTGTCTGTCTGCTGGCCCAGTTGCATGTGTTCGGCGGTGGGGAGGCGACCAGTTTCCTGATCGCCAAGGGGCAGTACGCGGAAGCGGCGCAGGTCGACTTCTACCGGGCGCTGGGGTTCATCCCGCTGATCGCCACCACCGCGCTGGCCTCGGGGGCGTACGGCATCGTCGGTTTCACCCTCGCCTATCCGGTCGGTTACCTGCTGCCGAGTCCCTGGCTGGCGATGGTCTGCGGGGCGTTGATCTTCGCCGGTGAGGTGCTGGCCCTCAGTTGGATCGGGAAGGTGCTGGGCGGGCTGCCGTCGGTGCGCGACTCCTCGGAGCACCTGCGTGCCGCCATCGGCGACACCCTGCAACTGGCCATCCTCTTCGGCTCCTTGCTGGCGGCCGAGGCCATGGGCGGCGGGCTGGGGATTCTGATAGCCGGCGGGCTCTATCTGCTGAACGAGGCAGTGGGCCGGGTGGTGGTCCGGATGGCCGCCGCTCCCGCTGCAGTCGTCGTCACCGGCATCATCCTCAACCTCCTCCACTGGCTGCACCTCTTCACCCCGGTCAAGAGCTGAGCAGGCGTGCAGGGGACGTCAGGAAGGCAGTGCGTGATGAATTCTCTTTTGCGGACCGTCACCGGGCCGCTGTCCGTCAGCGCCGTGCGGGGTCCCGTACTCGCCCATGAGCATCTGGCCCTGGACCTCACCCGGGCCACCGACCGCGCGGCTTTCCTGGGCGCCCGGCACGCCGCAGCGGTGGCAGATGAACTGGCTGATCTGCGGGACCAATTCGGGCTAACGCTGGTCATCGAGCTGACCTGCCGTGGCATGGGGCGGGACTTCGCGGCGCTGGCGCGCATCTCCCGGGCGTCGGGGGTGGCGGTTGTCGCGGGTACCGGCTGGTACCACGAGCGATTCCACCCGGCTGAGGTGGACGGCGCGAGTGTCGAGGAACTGGCCGACATCCTGATCGAAGAGATCACGGGTGGCCCGGGCGGCCACGGTGTTCTTCCCGGCGTCATCGGGGAGGTCGGCAGTCATGGCCGTACGCCGAGCGGGCCGGAGGTCCGTACGCTCACCGCGGCCGCCCGCGCTGCCGTCACGACCGGACTGTCGCTGGCGACCCATGCCCAGTTGGGATTCGGCGGCCCTGCCCAGTTGGAGCTGCTGACCTCGGCCGGCCTGGCGCCGCACCGGATCAGCGTCGGGCATCAGGATCTGCGCGACGATCCCGTGGCTCATCGGGAGCTGGCGGCGGCGGGCGCGTACGTAGCCTTCGACACCATCGGCAAGGAGCACTACCAGAGCGATGCCACCCGGCTGCGGTCACTGCTCGCGCTGCTGGAGGCCGGACACGCCGATCGCGTACTGCTCAGCTGCGACATCTCCCGGCACAGCTATCTGACCGGTACGGGAGGCCAGGGGTACGGGCATCTGTTCCGGTCGTTCCTGCCGCGTGTGCGGGCCGCCGGGGCCGACGAGGACTTGATCGACCTGATGACCCGTCGCAATCCGCTGCGTTTCCTGACCGGAGGTGATGACGGCGGAGACGGAGATGCAGGCGGAGCAGCCGAGTCCCGGACAGCGATGCGGCCGGCCGGGCAGCCGGGCACGGTACCGGGCCCTGGCCTCCGCGGTTTCCCTGGTCTCCCTGGTGCCGGAACAGCACTTGGTTCCGGGGCCGCCTTTGATCCCGTGGCGGTTTCCCACCCGCCTTCCGGCACCGGAAGTGCCGGGCGGGGTGGGAGGTGGTGACATGAGTGTGCGGCTGCCCAGGACGTTTCCGTTGCCGACGGTCTCGGTGGAGGACGCGGTGGCGAACCAGTTCCGGCTGGTGGAGTGCGTGGCCCTGCATTTCGAGGGCCGTCAGCTCTTCGAGGCGGACGCAGGGGTGGTGCCGGGGCTGGGCCGCCCGCGCACCACCGCGCGGGCCGAGGCCGTCCTCGCGGACTACTTCGGGGCTCCTGCGGCGGCGCTGGTGCAGGGTGCGGGGACGGGCGCCATCCGGGCCGCGCTCGCCGCTGTGGTCGGCGCGGGTGATCGACTGCTCGTGCACCGTGCGCCGGTCTACCGCACCACCGGTGTCACCCTGCGCGGACTGGGCATGGAGGCCGTCGAGGTGGACTTCGAGGACCGTGCCGCGCTCGACCGGGCTCTGTCTTCCGGCCGGTTCCGATGGGCCTTCGTGCAGCACACCCGGCAGCGGCTGGCGGACGCCCACGACCCGGGCGCAGTGCTCGCCGCCTGCCGGGCCGCCGGTGTGCGCACCATCGTGGACGACAACTACGCGGTCTTCCGGGTCCCGGCGTGCGGCGTGGAACTGGGCGCCGATGCTTCCTGCTTCTCGCTGTTCAAGCTGCACGGCCCGGAAGGGGTGGGAGCGGTCGTCGGTGCGCGCGACGTGGTGGAGCGGGTTCACGACGACAACTACTCGGGCGGCGGCCAAGTGCAGGGGCATCAGGCGCTCGATGCACTGCGGGCGCTCAGCCATGTACCGGTGATGTGGGCGGTGCAGTCCAGGACGGGTACGGAAGTCGCCGAGCGGTTGGCGGCCGGGGAAGTGCCCGGTGTTGCCGAGGTGCGGATCGCCAATGTCCAGGACCGTTGTGTGCTGCTGAGGCTGGACCGGCCCGTAGCTCAGGCGGTGCCGGGGGTCGCGGCCCGGTACGGGGCCGCGCCGTACCCGGTCGGTGCCAACTCCCGGTACGAGATCGCTCCGCTCGTCTACCGGATGTCCAGCTCGGCCCTGGAGGACGCGCCGGAGCTCGCCGACTGGACGGTACGGGTCAATCCGATGCGGGCAGGTGCCGACCTGGTCATCGACATCCTCCGCCGCGCGCTGCGGGACCTGGACGCCGGCGCCGCACCCGGCGATCCCGTATCCGGGGAAGGGGGCTGACCACGATGTTCCTCGACGCTGTCCTCGCGCGTAACCCGCAGCTGGTCGACCACGCCGTCGAGCTGCACCGCACCGGAAGGGTCCAGCCGGACACCTATGTCATCGATCTGGATGCCGTCGAGGCCAATGCCGCACTGCTGGCGGCAGAGGCGAGTCGGTGGAGCCTCGGCCTCTGGCCCGTGGTCAAACAGATCGGCCGCAACCCCGAACTGATCCGGGCCGTGGCCCGGCACCTGCCCCGCTTCGCCGCCATCGACGCACCGGAAGCCGGCGCCCTGCACGCGGCAGGCGCGCGGTTCGGGAATGTGGGCCACCTGGTGCAGATTCCGCACCGCGCGCTGCCCGAAATGCTCGCCTGGCGTCCCGAGGCGGTGACCGTCTTCGATGTGGCCAACGCCCGAGCCGTCTCGGAGGCCGCCCGCCGACTGGGCTGGGTGCAGGACATTCTCGTACGGATCGAGGGGGCGCCGGGACTGGTTCATCCCGGGCAGGAGGGCGGTGTACCGCTCGGTGGGCTGGCGGAGTTCGCGGCCGAGGTGGAGGAGTTGCCCGGGGTCCGTGTCGCCGGGGTCACCGGGTTCCCCTGCGTCCAGTGTGTTCCCGGGGCCGGGCAGCCGCGTCCCACCGCCACCTTCGCGCGCGTCCGCGAGGCCCTAGCGGTGCTGGCCGCCCGCGGGCACCCGGACCTGAAGCTGAGTGCTCCGGGCGTGACCTGCGCAGCCACCCTGCCGCTGCTCGCCGAGCTGGGGGCCACACACGGCGAGCCCGGCCACGCCCTCACCGGAACCACACCGCTCCACGCCGTCGATCAGGGCCAGCCGGAACGGCCCGCCTACGTCTACGTCACCGAGGTCATGCATGTCCTCGCGGACGGGCGGCCCGCTCTGCTCGGTGGCGGCTTCTACTCCAGGTCGGGGGTCGAATCGGCGCTGATTCCCCGTACCGGCGCCCGGCTCGCCGTCCAGCGGGCCCCGGCGGAGAACATCGACTACTACCGTCTGCTGGCTCCCGGTGACGCCCGGCCCGGCGACACCGCCGTCCTCGCGTTCCGTACCCAGGTCTTCGTCACTCGCAGTACGGTCGCCGTCGTCGCCGGCCTCGCCACCGGTTCCCCGCGGCTGATCGGCTGCCACGACGCGCTCGGCCGACCGCTTCCGGAGGGCTCGGTCGGGAAAGGCACGGGTAGGCCATGAGCAGGGTCGTCATCGTCGTGATCGACGGCTTCGGGATCGGGGCGATGCCCGACGCGGACACCCAGCGCCCCGGCGACGCCGCCGCCGACACGCTCGGGCACCTCCTCGACCGGCACCGCGCGGCCACCGGCCGACGCCTGCCGCTGCCCACGCTGGAAGCTCTCGGTCTCGGCCTCGCCCACCCTCACCCGGACCTGCCGCGGGAGCCGTCCCTGCCGGTGGCCGCGGGCCGCGCGGCTCTCGGTTATCCGGGGGCGGACACGTACGCCGGGCATCAGACCATGATGGGGGCCGACTGCAGCGGGGTGACGGTGGCCCGGCTCGCCGAGCACCTCGACGAGGTAGCCGTGGCCCTGCGGGCGAACGGGCACGGCACGGACCGCCTCGACGGGCGTCCCTTGCTGGTGGTGGACAGGCGGATTCTCGTCCACGACAACCTGGAGGCGGACCCGGGCGTCAACTGGAACGTCTCCGGCTGCTTGGCGGACGTCTCGTTCGCGGACGTTCTCCGCATCGCCCAGGTGGTGCGCTCGGTGGCGCCCGTCGCCCGGGTGATCGCCGTGGGCGGCCACGCCGACGCTCCGCTGCCCGCCTACGTACGGGAGGGCGCCCTCGGCACGGTCGGTCTGGACACCCCGGCGAGCGGCTTCTACCGGAACGGCGGGCTGGCGGTGCAGCACCTCGGCGCACCGTTGGACCGGGGCCGCCGGCTGCCGGAGCTGGTGGCGGGCGCGGGTGTCCCCGTCACGCTCGTAGGCAAGGCCGCGGAGGTGCTGGCCTGCGACGCGGCGGTGCGCCGCCCTGCCGTGGGCACCACCGACGTCTTCGCGCTCACCCTCGACGCCCTCCGCCGGGCTCCGGGCACGGCACTGATCGTCAGCAACGTCCAGGAGACCGACCTGGCGGGGCACCAACAGGACGCCCTCAGGTACGCCGCCGTGCTCCGGCGGACCGATACGGGTCTGAGCACACTGCTGCCGTTGCTCTCCTCCCCCGGCGACCGTCTGATCGTCACCGGTGATCATGGCAACGACCCGGTGATCGGTCACGCCTGTCACACCCGGGAGTACGTCCCGGTGCTGATCCACCGCCCTGAGGCCGTCCGGCCGGACCGGCTGCCGACGGCCCGGACCTTGGCGGACGTGGGGGCCACAGCGGCGGTTGCCCTGGGGCTGGGTGCCACCGCCCTCGGCAGCGGCGCTCCACTCCTCAGGCCGGCGGCCGGATCGGCGGGTGTACCGACATGACCGTACGGACGAGCCCCCGGCCGGGGCTCCGGCCAGGGGCTCGATCACACATCCAAACGCCGTGCACGGCCCCGGAGGCGGCGGGTGCCGCCCGGGGGCCGGTGCGGGCGTCAGCCCATGAACTTCTTGAACTCGTCGGGCAGTTCAAAGTTCTTCGCGTCGTCGCCCTGCGGCAGCCCCAGCGGATTGCCGGACTGTGCGGCCTCGCGGCGGGCGGCGGCTGCCTCTTCCTCGGCCTTCCGCTTCATCGGGTTGCCGCTCTTGCGCTTGCCCTTGGCCTGCTTCTGCTGCTTCTTCTTCTTGGCGCCGCCACCCATGCCCGGCATCCCCGGCATGCCAGGCATTCCCGGCATGCCGCCGCCCTGGGCCATCTTCGACATCATCTTGCGGGCTTCGAAGAACCGCTCGACCAGGTTCTTGACCGCGCTGACGTCGACACCGGAGCCCTTGGCGATACGGGCGCGGCGCGAGCCGTTGATGATCGTCGGCTCCTGGCGCTCGGCCGGCGTCATCGACTTGATGATCGCGGCCGTACGGTCGACCTCACGCTCGTCGAGGTTGTTGATCTGCTCCTTCATCTGCCCCATGCCGGGCAGCATCCCGAGGAGCTTGGAGATGGAGCCCATCTTGCGGACCTGCTCCATCTGGGCCAGGAAGTCGTCGAGCGTGAAGTCCTTGCCCTTGCTGCTCGCCAGCTTCGAGGCCATCTTCTCGGCCTCTTGCTGGCTGAAGGTCTGCTCGGCCTTCTCGATCAGCGTGAGCATGTCGCCCATGCCGAGGATGCGGGACGCCATGCGGTCCGGGTGGAACGCGTCGAAGTCGTCCAGCTTCTCGCCGTTGGAGGCGAACATGATCTGCTTGCCGGTGACGTGCGCGATGGAGAGCGCGGCACCACCGCGGGCGTCGCCGTCCAGCTTGGAGAGGACCACGCCGTCGAAGCCGACGCCGTCGCGGAACGCCTCGGCGGTGTTGACCGCGTCCTGGCCGATCATCGCGTCGACGACGAAGAGGACCTCGTCCGGCTTGACCGCGTCGCGGATGTCCGCGGCCTGCTGCATCAGTTCCTGGTCGATGCCGAGGCGGCCGGCGGTGTCGACGATGACCACGTCGTGCTGCTTGGAGCGGGCGAACTCGATCGAGTCCTGAGCGACCTTGACCGGGTCGCCGACACCGTTGCCCGGCTCCGGCGCGAAGATGGCGACGTCGGCGCGCTCGGCGACGACCGAGAGCTGGTTGACGGCGTTCGGGCGCTGCAGGTCACAGGCGACCAGCAGCGGGGCGTGGCCCTGCTGCTTGAGCCAGTTGCCGAGCTTTCCGGCGAGGGTCGTCTTACCGGCACCCTGCAGACCGGCCAGCATGATGACGGTCGGCGGGTTCTTGGCGAACCGCAGCCGGCGGGTCTCGCCGCCGAGGATGCCGACGAGCTCCTCGTTGACGATCTTGATGACCTGCTGGGCGGGGTTCAGCGCCTGGGAGACCTCGACGCCGGTCGCCCGCTCCTTGACCTGCTTGATGAAGGCGCGGACGACGGGCAGCGCGACATCGGCCTCCAGCAGGGCGATCCGGATCTCGCGCGCCGTGGCGTCGATGTCCGCCTCGCTCAAGCGGCCTTTGCCCCGGAGGTTTTTGAAAGTACTCGCCAAGCGGTCGGAAAGCGTATCGAACACGGCGGTCGTCGATCCTCGGGGTCGGGGGCAGGGTCAAGTCGGCTTCTAGGGTATCCGCACAGGCAAGCAACGTGTCCCTGCCCGCCGGGGAAGGGCGCCGGGGCAGGCCCCCGTACGACGGCGGGCCCGGTGCGCAACCAGCGCGGGCGCCCCTTGCGCATCCCGCAGCACCCACCGTCTCACGGAGGCGCGGTGTCAGGAGAGCCCGTGCCGTCGACGGGAGCGGGACGGCGTGCGGAGGCGGGGCGGCCTGCGGGCGCCGTGCGGTCTGCGGAGGGGATCCGACCTGCGGAGGCGGTGCGGCCTGCCGAGACGGTGCGGCCTGCGGAGGCATTCCCGTCTGTGGCGATGATCCCCGTGTTGTTGATCTTGCTGGTTCCGGAGTCCGGGCCCGCATCGGGCACGGCATCGGTGCTCCGCCCCGCACCGGGCAGGCGGCCTGCGTGGCTACTTCAAGGCGTTCTCCACCGTCCGTGCCACTTCCACGGCCACCTCGTCTGCCAGGGGGGCTCCCTTCTCGTCCGTGACGTAGAACGCATCCACCGCGTTCGCTCCCAGCGTGCTCACATGGGCGCTGCGTACGGTGACCCGCGCGGACTCCAGTGCGCGGCCGATCCGGTGCAGCAGTCCCTGGGCGTCCTGGGCCCGTACCTCGATCACGGTTGCCAACTGCGAGGAGCCGGAGGCGACCGTCACCCGGGGCGGCGGGGCCTGCATTCCGCGCGAGCGGCGCGCGTACGCCTGCTCGCGCTCGGCCAGCCGGGCCGACACGTCCAGCGAACCGTCCAGGGCCCGTACGAGGTCCGCCCGCAGCCGTACGGTCTGCGGGAGAGAGCCGTATTCGGCGGCCACTCGCCAGCTCAGCAGCAGCACCGGCCCCTCGCCGCCGGGATCGACGCTGCGCAGGTCCGCGGCGCGGACGGTCAGGCGGTGCATGGCGAGGACGCCCGCTGCGGCAGGCAGCACGCCGGGCTGGTCCGGTACGGCCATCAGCAGTTCGACGCCCACCGGCTCCGGATCCGGATCCGGAGCTGCCGCGGCGCCCGGACCTGCGACGGGACCGGTGGGCGGGTCCGTTTCGCCGTGGCCCTCCGCCCGGGTGCGCAGGGTGAGGACCGGGCCTCCGGTACGCCACGCCTCGACGGCCAGGCGCTCCTGCTCGGCGGTCGGCTCGTCCGCCGGGCGTCCTTGTGGTGCGGTCTCCCCCGCCAGCCGCGCCGTGACGCGTTTCACCAGATCGGCGACGAGCGACCCACGCCAGGCGCTCCAGGCCGCGGGTCCGGTCGCCAGTGCGTCGGCCTCGGTGAGGGCATGCAGCAGTTCCAGCGTGCCGGTACTGCCCACCGTGTCCGCGACCGCCTCGATCGTCGCCGGATCGGACAGGTCCCGGCGGGTGGCCGTCTCGATGAGCAGCAGATGGTGCCGTACGAGCGTGGCGATCACCGTCACGTCCCGGGCGTCGAAGCCGATCCTGGCCGCCATGTCCCGGGCGATCGTCTCGCCGGAGACGGAGTGGTCACCGGGCCAGCCCTTGCCGATGTCGTGCAGCAGAGCCGCGATCAGCAGCAGGTCGGGGCGGTGCACGCGGCGGGTGAGCGCCGCGGCGCGGACGGCCGTCTCGATCAGGTGCCGGTCGACGGTCCAGCGGTGCACGGCGTTGCGCTGCGGACGACAGCGCACCCGCTCCCAATCGGGCAGCAGCCAGGTGACGATCCCTTCCGCCTCCAGCGCCTCCCAGACGGGTACGGTCTGTGCGCCCGCGCCCAGCAGGGTGACCAGTTGTTCGCGTGCCTCGGCCGGCCACGGCACGGGCAGGGGCCGGGTGGCGGCACCCGTCCGCAGTCGGCGCACGGCGTGCAGGGACAGCGGCAGTCCGGCCTGCGCGGCGGCGGCAGCGGCGCGCAGGGGAAGCACCGGGTCGCGGTCCGGCCGCGCCGTCCGCGCCAGGACGGCTTCGCCGTCCAGTTCGACCACGCCCTCGGCGAGCGGAGACCGCTCTCCCCGCCCCGGCCCGCCTCCGGCCGTACGGCCCCGCAACAGCCCGCGCAGTACGGGGCGTACGGACCGGGACCGCAGCACCCGCCCGACTTCACGCCAGGTGACGTCGCTCGCGTACGAGATGGTGCGGGCGGATTCGTAGACCTGCCGCAGCAGTACGTCCGCATCCAGTACACCGAGCGCTTCGGCCACCTGGTCCTGTTCCTGCAGAGAGAGCCGGTCGGTGGCGCGGCCGGTTGTCAGGTGCAGCGCGTCGCGTACGTCCAGCAGGCGGGTGCGGGCTGCCTCCAGTCCCTCGCGCGGTGCGTCGGCCAGCCAGGAGGCGGCGACCGCCCGCAGCGCGGTGGCGTCCCGCAGCCCGCCCCGGGCCTCCTTCAGGTCCGGCTCCAGGAGGTACTGCAACTCGCCTTGGCGGTCGGCGCGTTCGCGGCTGATCTCGCGCAGCTCCGGCAGGCGTTTGGGGGCCTGTTCGCGCCAGTCGGCCAACGCGGTGCCGCGCAGGGCGCCGGTCAGTTCCGGGTCGCCGGCCAGGTGGCGGGCGTCCAGCAGACCGAGCTGGACCTTGACGTCGTCGCGAGCGGCTTTGCGGGCCTCGGCGGGCGTCCGTACCGAGTGGTCCAGGGCGAGGCCCAGGTCCCATACGGGGTACCAGAGCCGGTCGGCGAGTTCGGCCACCGTGCGGGCGCCGGCTTTGCCGTCGTGGAGCAGGAGCAGGTCCAGGTCGCTGCGGGGGGAGAGTTCGCCGCGGCCGTAGCCGCCGACGGCGACCAGCGCGATGCCGGAGCCGGTGCGGCCGGCCGCGCGCTCGAACAGACCGGCCAGCCAGTCGTCGGTGAGCCGGGCGAGGGCGGCCCGGCGCGCAGCCCCTTCCTGGCCCGTGTCCTGCAGAAGCCGCAGCCGGTCCGAGGCGTAGCTGTCTTTACTGTCCGCGGAGGCCGGGGGCGGGGGCGGGTCCTGCGGGCTGTCCGGTGCTTCCGTGAAGGCGGTGGTCGCGTCCGCTGCCTGGCTCGTGGCGGCGTTCGGCCCGGCCGCTCCGGCACCGGCGGCGCGCTGGTCGCCGTCCTCCGCCGTCTTCCGCACGCTCTCGCTCAACTCAGGCGCTCCTTGGTCATGTCGGCCCCCAGATACCGAATCTTCAAAGGCCCCGCCCTCGCGCTCCTACTCGCGCTCCTCCACCCGTGGCGGGTACGGCTCTGCAAGAACGCGAGCAGGGACGGGCGCTGGAGCAGGGGCAAGGGCAGCGGCGGAGGTGGACTCAGGAGGTGGGACCCGCAGCCGGTACTCGGAGCCGACGGCCAGGACGCCCCGCCCCGGCCCATTCCATCCCCGCTGCCCCGGACCCGCGTCGGCACCCGCACCCGCACCCGCACCCGCACCCGCACCTACAACGCGTCCGGCCCCCGTTCGCCCGTGCGGACGCGGACCGCTTCCTCGACGGGGAGGCTCCAGACCTTGCCGTCGCCGATCTTGCCGGTGCGGGCCGCCTTCACCACGATGTCGATCAGTTCGTCGGCGTCCGCGTCGTCCACGAGGACCTCGATGCGGACCTTCGGGACCAGGTCGACGGTGTACTCCGCTCCCCGGTACACCTCCGTGTGTCCACGCTGCCTGCCGTATCCGCTGGCCTCGGTGACGGTCAGGCCGTGTACGCCGAACGACTGCAGGGCCTCCTTCACCTCGTCGAGCCGGTACGGCTTGATCACTGCCGTGATGAGCTTCACGCGTCCACCCTCTTCTCGCTACCGGAAGCCGGGGCCGGCCCCTGGCCCTTCCCCTGCCCCGCGCCCTTGCCCTGGTTCGTGTCCGAGCCCTCGTCCCCGTCCTGGTCCGAGTCCCGGCTCGCGCCTCGGCCCGTGCCATGACTCTTATCGTGGCCCTTCCCCCGCGCCTTTTCCCGGGACGGGGACGAGCCGCTGCCGAGGGCCGGTCCGGCGGCTGAGGCCGCTCCCCCCGTACCCACGCCCGCGCGCGCCACCACGCCACCGCCCGTGCCGCCGAAGTCGTACGCCGTCTCCGCGTGCGCGGCCTGGTCGACGCCCGCGACCTCCTCGTCCTCGGAGACCCGGAAGCCCATCAGCACATCGATGACCTTGGCGAGGAGGAAGGAGACGACGAGGGAGTACAGGAGCACGGAGACGACACCGACGGCCTGCTTCCCCAGTTGGTCCAGGCCGCCGCCGTAGAAGAGTCCCTTGGCGTCGCTCTGTACGCCGCCGGTGGCGAACAGGCCGACCAGCAGGGACCCGGCGACGCCGCCGACGAGGTGGACGCCGACCACGTCGAGGGAGTCGTCGTACCCGAACCGGTACTTCAGGCCGACCGCCATCGCGCACAGCACTCCGGCGATGACGCCCACCCCGATCGCGCCCAGCGGGCTGACCGCGCCGCACGCCGGAGTGATCGCGACCAGCCCTGCCACGGCACCGGAGGCCGCGCCCAGGGTGGTGAAGGAGCCGTGCCGGATCTTCTCGTACCCGAGCCAGCCGAGCATCGCGGCGGCCGTGGCGACCTGGGTGTTGACGAAGGCGACGGCGCCCACGCCGTCGTCGTTGTTCAGCCAGGAGCCCGCGTTGAAACCGAACCAGCCGAACCACAGCAGCCCGGCGCCGAGCATCACCAGCGGCAGGCTGTGCGGGCGCATCGGGTCCTTCTTGAAGCCGATGCGGCGGCCGACGACGAAGATCACGCCGAGGGCCGCGGCGCCCGCGTTGATGTGGACGGCCGTACCGCCGGCGAAGTCGATGACCCCCAGGTCGAAGAGCCAGCCGCCCTCCGCCCACACCCAGTGCGCGACGGGGAAGTAGACGACGGTGGCCCACAGGGCGATGAACAGCGCCCACGCCGTGAATTTCACCCGGTCCGCGAGGGCACCGCTGATCAGCGCGGGGGTGATCACCGCGAACATGAGCTGGAAGACCGCGAAGACGTAGACCGGGATGGAGGTGGTGCCCCACAGTTCGGTCAGGCCGATGCCGCTGAGCCCGGCGAAGTCGCCGGGCCGGCCGAGGAAGCCGCCGGTGTCCTGACCGAAGGCGATCCCGAAGCCGTACAGCACCCACAGGACGGTGACGATCCCCAGGCTGATGAAGCTCATCATCAGCATGTTCAGCACGCTCTTGACCCGGACCATGCCGCCGTAGAAGAAGGCGAGGGCGGGGGTCATGAGCATCACCAGAGCGGTGCAGATCAGCATGAAGCCGGTGTTGGCCGGACTCAGGGTGGCCTCTTCTGCCGCGAGCGTCATGATGCCTGGGGGCATCGGCGTCTCCTGTCGTCGATGCGGCCCGTGCGGGCGTGGTTCCGGGTGGGCCGACTTTCGCCACGAGGTTGTCGCAGCACCGTTTCGGCCATGACCCGTCGGTGTTTCCCCACGGTGACGAAGCCCTCGTCAGTGTTACGCCCCCATGAACTCCGAGATCAGCCCGCCACGCCCGGTACCTCCCGCAACCCACCGAAACGACGACGTCCGAACCGGACCGCCGCACCTCGCCCGTACCGGACGCCCCGCTCCCGGCCACCCGCTGCCCCACCCACAAAGCCGACCGCGGCTGTCACCCGTTTGACCTGGCGTGGGGGAGCCGAGTCGAGCTGTACGGGGTGACGGGCCGCGGCCGGGGTCTGTGGAGATGCGGTCGAAGAAACGGGGCGGGAAGGGGGCGGTCCGGGGGTGCGGTCAGACGGCCTCCACGCCGGTTTCCGGCAGTTGCTGGGCCAGTTCGTCGCTGAGCTGGATCACTTCGGCCACGCTCTCGAAGTTCCGCGCCGCGGTGTCCACGGTCTTGCGCAGCCGGGTGTTGACCCGTTCCGAGCGGACCTTCTTCGCCAGCGGTATGGCCTGCTGCGCCAGGACGGCGCACTGCTCCGGCTCCTTCTGGAGCAGGTGCACCGTCGCCATCCCGATCAGATTGAGCGCGTACGAACGCTGGTGCTCCCGGTCCTGCGAGAAGAGCTCCACCGCCCGCTGCATCACGGGGTTGGCGAGGGAGGCGTAGGTCGGGCTGCGCCCGGCCACGTAGGCGAGGTCGCGGTAGGAATGGGCGTTCTCCGCGTTCAGCTCGGCCTCCGAGAAGAAGCGGATCCAGTCCGGCTCGGGGTCGCCGGGCGACGCGTCGCCGAAGGTGTCCTCGGCCATCCGCACGGCGCGTTTGACCTTGCTCGGCTGGCCCATGCTCGCGTACGCCCGCGCCTCCATCGCATACAACATCGCCTGCGTACGGGGCGTGGCCGATTCGCGGCTGCCGTACTGCGCGAGGTGGATGAGCTCCAGTGCGTCGTCCGGGCGGTCCAGGTGGATCATCTGGCGGCTCATGCTGGAGAGGATGTACGAGCCCAGCGGGCGGTCACCGGCCTCCTTGGAGGCGTGCAGGGCGAGCACGAAGTACTTCTGCGCCGTGGGTTGCAGGCCGATGTCGTAACTCATCCACCCGGCCAGTTCGGCCAGTTCGGCGGCGACCTTGAACAGCCGCTTGGAGACCTCTTCGCTCTGCGGTTCCTGCAGCAGGTCGGTGACCTCGTGGAGCTGTCCGACAACCGCCTTGCGGCGCAGTCCGCCGCCGCACTGGGCGTCCCACTGGCGGAACATCACGGTCGTTGACTCCAACAGGTCCAGCTCCGGGGTGGACAGCCGGTTGGAGCGCCGGGAACGCTCCTGGGACGCCTGCTGCGCGGCGGACGCCTGGCCCGGCGAGACCGGCACCAGCCAGCGCTGCATCGGCTCGATGAGGGCGGGCCCGGCGGCCAGCGCCAGCGAGGTGCCCAGGAAGCCGCGGCGCGCCAGCATCAGGTCGCTGCGGGAGAACTCGCTGATCAGCGAGACGGTCTGGGGGCCGGCCCAGGGCAGGTCGACGCCGGAGACGGACGGGGACTGGTGCGCGGAACGCAGGCCGAGGTCCTCGATGCCGACCACGCACCCGAACCGCTCCGAGAACAGCTCGGAGAGGATGCGCGGGATGGGCTCGCGCGGCTGCTCGCCGTCGAGCCAGCGCCGTACCCGCGAGGTGTCGGTACTGATGTGGTGCGCGCCCATCTGGCGGGCGCGCCGGTTGACCTGCCGTGCCAGCTCGCCCTTCGACCAGCCGCTGCGCACGAACCATGAGCCCAACGGTTCGTTGGGGCGCTTGTCAGCGCCGGTGCCGCCACTGCCGCCCACTGGAACGCCCCCATTCCGATTGCTGCCTTGCTTCACTGCGCCGCGTCATCGCTTCGCATCGCCGCTCTTCGCCGCTTCCGAGTTTCTTTTCCATACGTCCGCTAATACGGTCCGGACCGCCCCGGTGCCTCATTGCGCCGGCGCGGAGTCTTTGCCGCGGCCGCCGTGCCGGTCCGGTGCGGTACGTGGAGGGTGCCGCCCCGCCGGTGCCCGGCCGCCGTGTGGCCGCTGCGGCCGGTTGCCGCGCCGCCGCGCCCACGTCGTGGGATTGCTGTCGTTCGAGCCGATGTTCCGGTGCTGCTGTCGTTGCCGTACTGCCGAATGCTCCGGTACTGCCGATGTTCCGGTACCGCTGTCGTCCCGGTATTGCTGTCGCTCCGGTACTTCCGCTCGCCCTACGGTGGTCCGCCGGTCCCGGAGGACCGGTCGTCCCGTAGAGCCGTCGGCCCTACGGGGTGCGCCGGTACGACCGGTCGTCGGCGCCGATGCTCCGGTCTTCGGCACTTCGCGTCCGTGTCGCTTCGCGATACTTCCCGTTCTGCTGCTTCCTGCGTCTGCCGGTCCGGCGTGTCCTGCCGCCGGCCCGCGTGTGCTGTTCGTCGTGCCCGGCCCCGCTCGACCGGTGACACCTGCGTGTTCCGTACCGCTGGTCCTGCTGCTGCCGCTTCTCCGCCGTGCCGGCCCGTCGCCGCTCTTCGTCGCCGTCGCGCCTCGGTACCGCGCCACCGCGCTGTTCGCACTCCGTTCCGCACGGCCGTCCTGCCGCTGTGCGTCGCGGCCGCGTCCCGTGAATCTGCCACAGGTTGCCGTTGAACCTCCCACAGGATGCCGTCTGTTGCGGCGACCGGTACGGGATGGACCTACCCGACCACGGAATTGAGCCAACCCGATTCGGGAGGGTTCACCCGCCGGTGCGTTGCCTCCGGCATACCCACACCCGAGGCGTCCCGCCCCAGGCAGTGCACCGAAAGTAATCCTACGATCACGCCCACGGCGAGGGCGATCCGCTAAACGCCACCATTCGCCACCCCTTTGAATGAACTCCCCGACCGGTCCTCGCGATTGACTTGACACAGGTCGAGAGGAGACGGACGGAAAGGAGCGCGCACGGGCGCGCGTCGCGCGCCGCACCACCCACCGCACCACAACGCGCCACGGAAACCGACCTCTCCTGATGGAGCGTCACACCTTCGCTCCGACACGTAACCACTGGCACGTACCACCCGTTGGAGGAGGCATGGGCTTCACGATCGGCGGCATCCGCGACATCCGGTCCGGTTCACGGCGTCGCTCCCGCTCGACCGAGATCACGGCGGTGGCGGAGTACACGGGACTGTGGGGCTGGGACGTGGTGCCCGGCGCCCGCGCGGCCCGCGGCGGGAACGGGCGTACGGTCTGCTCGTGCGGTGCGGACGACTGCGCCGCCCCCGGCGCGCACCCGCTGGCCCACGCGGACGGACTGGCGGCCGGCGCGACGCTGGAAAAGGCCGCCGACGTCTGGGCGAGGACGCCCGGCGCGGCCGTCCTGCTCCCGGTGGGCCGGACCTTCGACATCCTCGAAGTGCCGGAAGGGGCGGGGCGCAGCGCGCTCGTACGGCTGGAACGGATGGGCCTGCCGCTCGGCCCGGTGGCCGCCACACCGACGGGCCGCGCCCTGTTCTTCGTGGCGCCCGGCGCCGCCGCCGGGCTGCCCGGTCTGCTCTACCGGATGGGCTGGGACGACGCCGCCCTCGACCTGTGTCCGCGCGGCCCCGGCGACCATGTCACAGCCCCGCCGTCGGACCTCGGCGGGCTCGGCCCGATGCGGTGGCTGCGGCCGCCCACCCTGGACACGGCCGGGCGGCCGCCGCAGGCCCGGCTGCTGCTGGGCACCCTCGCGTACGTGTGCCACCGGTCGGCGGCGTGACCGCGGGCGCGGACGGCACCGCGCCGCCCGCCACGCCACTCCCCCCGCCCACCAAAAAGCCCCGCAGCGATCATCCGCTGCGGGGCTCTTGGAAACCGGCCGTACCCGAACCGGCCAGGCCCGACCCGGCCGTACTCGAACCGGCCATACCCGACCGGGCCGTACCGAACCGGCTCTGCCCATAAGGCCATCTGCCCGCCCTAGTCGCCGATCAGGGCGTCCACGAATGCCTCCGGCTCGAACGGCGCCAGGTCGTCCGCGCCCTCGCCCAGGCCGACGAGCTTGACCGGTACGCCCAGCTCCCGCTGGACCGCGACGATGATGCCGCCCTTGGCCGTGCCGTCCAGCTTGGTCAGCACGACACCGGTGATGTCCACGACCTCCGCGAACACGCGGGCCTGCACCAGGCCGTTCTGGCCGGTGGTGGCGTCCAGGACGAGGAGCACCTCGCCGACCGGGCCGTGCTTCTCCACGACCCGCTTGACCTTGCCCAGCTCGTCCATCAGGCCGGTCTTGGTGTGCAGCCGGCCCGCGGTGTCGATGAGGACCACGTCGGCGCTCTCGGCGATACCTTCCTTCACCGCGTCGAAGGCGATCGACGCCGGGTCGCCGCCCTCCGGACCGCGGACCGTACGGGCGCCGACCCGCTCGCCCCAGGTCTGGAGCTGGTCAGCGGCGGCGGCACGGAAGGTGTCGGCGGCGCCGAGGACGACCGACTTGCCGTCGGCGACCAGGACCCGGGCCAGCTTGCCGGTGGTCGTGGTCTTGCCGGTGCCGTTGACGCCGACGACCATGACGACGCCGGGGATCTCCTGGCCGTCCTTGCCCACGGCGTTGTCGGTGGCGACCGCGCGGTCCTGGTCCGTACCGATCAGCTTGAGCAGCTCTTCGCGCAGCAGTGCGCGCAGTTCCTCGGGCGTACGGGTGCCGAGCACCTTCACGCGCTCGCGCAGCCGCTCCACCAGTTCCTGGGTGGGCGCGACGCCCACGTCGGCGGTGAGCAGCGTGTCCTCGATCTCCTCCCAGGTGTCCTCGTCGAGGTGTTCGCGGGAGAGCAGCGTGAGCAGACCCTTGCCCAGCGAGTTCTGGGAGCGGGAGAGCCGGGCGCGGAGCCGTACGAGCCGGCCGGCGGTCGGCTCGGGGACCTCGACCTCGGGGGCGGCGGGGGCGGGCGGCGCTTCGGCCACCGGCTCCTCGGCGGGTGCCTCGACGGGCGCCCCGGCCGGCGGCAGGTCGACTTCTTCTATCGTGCGACGGGTTTCGTCGCGGGGGTCTCGGCGTCCTCACCGACCTGCGGTTCCGCAGGGGGCGCGGTGACGGACGGGGTGGTCGGCGGGGCCGGCGGCAACTGCTGCTTCTTCTTGCGGCTGCTGACGACGAGCCCGCTGATCGCGCCGAGCGCGACCACAGCGATGACTACAGCAAGGATGACGATGTCCATAACCCGTCCAGTATCGGTCACACCCTGCCGTGCGGGACCGCACACGCCGAACCTGGACCTCGCCTGTCCGGGTTCACCTGCCGCGGGGCCGCTCGCCGCCCCCTGGAGGAAAAGTCCGGACATCGCATACCACACTCCGGGGCGTGAAAACACCGCCCCGGATCGTCCGCGCAGGTAGGCCGCACGACCCGGTCCGACGCCGCCCGCCCGCCGGAGCGCGCACCCCCGCGCCGGGCGTGCCGCCGTTTTCCGTTACGTCGACCGGACGCCGAGGGGCCCCTCCCGCACCGCCACTCACCCCACCTGACCTGCGTCTCAGTCGATCATCCAGGAGGCTCGGACGAGTTCGGGGCCCGTACACGGTCGTCGTTGGACACAACAAGGCGTATGAACCGAAGTTGGATCAAAGTACGATAGCTCTCGGCTGCGCAACGCGCGTAGAGTCCTGGCAACCCCCTCCCCTTCGCCAGGCATCACAGCCGCTGCCTGAACCCGCACGGAGACACCTGCACCATGGGCACCACGTCCACGGACACCATGTCCGCTCCTGAAACCGAAGGCGCCGTCGAGCAACGAGGCATCGAGCCCGTCCCCGACCACGAACGCCACGGCCGCGTCCGGGAACTCTTCCCGACCTGGGTCGCCGCCAACATCAGCGTGCTGCTGCTCACCATGGGCGCCTCCCTGGTGATCACCAACGGTCTGAACTTCTGGCAGGTCCTGATCGTGGCCGCCATCGCCTCCGTCCTCTCCTTCGGGATGGTCGGCGTGCTGTCGGTCTCCGGCAAGTGGGGCGGCGCGCCGGGCGCGATGCTCTCCCGCGCCGCCTTCGGCGTGCGGGGCAACTACTTCCCGGGCGCGATCCTGTGGGTGGCCCGCTTCGGCTGGGAGACGATCAACGCGGTCAGTGGCGCGTACGCCGTGCTGACGGTCCTGAAGCTGCTGTTCGGCATCGAGGCCAACAACGTCCTCACCGTGATCACGCTGCTGCTCTTCGTCGCGACGACGTTCCTGGTCAGCGGCATGGGCCGGAAGGCGCTCAACGTCTGCAACAAGTACTCGACGTACCTGTTCAGCGTCTTCAGCGTCATGGTGCTGGTCTATCTGATCGCCGAGATGCCGTGGGGGAAGATCTTCTCCCAGTCGGCGGGCAGCACCGCGCTGATGATCGCCGGTATCGGCACCATCGCGGCGGGCGGCATCAGCTGGGTGCCCACCGGTCCGGACTTCGCGCGCTACCTGCCGCACTCCGCCTCCGGCAAGAAGATCGTCGGCACCACCATCTCCGGCGCGGCCCTGGTGCTCGTACCGATGGTGCTGATGGGCGGCATCATGGCCGTCTCCAAGCCCGACCTGGCCAACCAGAACACCGACCCGATGTCGTTCCTCGGTTCGGTGCTGCCGACCTGGCTGGCGGTGCCCTACCTGCTCACCGCGCTGGTCGGGATGCTGCTGATCAACAGCCTGTCGATGTACTCGGCCGGTTTCACCGCGCAGACCATGGGCGTCAAGCTGCCCCGCGCCATGGCCGTGAGCATCAACGCGATCATCAGCCTGGTCGGCGGCGCGTTCATGATGCTGGTGGCCAAGGACTTCATCGGCCAGTTCATCACCTTCCTGACGCTGCTCGCGGTGTCCTTCTCCGCCTGGATCGGGGTGTACGCCGTCGACATGGCGCGCCGCCGGAAGATGGCCGTGCGCTACGACGGCGACAGCCTGATGAACGTGAGCCGCACCAGCCGCTACTGGTACGCGGGCGGCTTCTGCTGGCAGGCGCTGACGGCCTGGGCCGCGGCCCTGGTGGTGGGCCTGTGCCTGACCAAGGTCACCTGGTTCACCGGTCCGCTGGCCGAGACCTGGCCGGGCAGGCACGGCCTGGGCTGGGCGGCCACGATCGTGATCGCCGCGGTGGTCTTCGCGGTGCTGCCGAAGCCGAGGGAGACGGTGCCCGCGGGTGCCGCCGTCCCGGCCGAGGAGCCGGCGCCGGTCGGCTGATTCGGCGCCCGCACCCTTCTCACCTGATGTGACGTCAGCTAGCGTCCCCTTCGCCAACCGGGCCCACCGCCTCGGTGAAGGGGACGTTCGTCATGCCCGTAACGGTCCTGCGCCTCAACCTCGCCGATCCCTCCCCCACCCCCGCCTCGCTCGGCGCGCGCTACCGGGCGGCCGTCGAGATGGCCGCCTTCGCCGACGACCGGGGCCTGACCACGGTCCAGACCGAGGAGCACCACGCCACGGACAACGGCTGGATGCCGGCGCCGCTGGCGTTCGCCGGCACCGTCCTGGGCGCCACCCGGCGGATCACCGTCACCGTCTCCGCGCTGATCACGCCGCTGCACGACCCGCTGCGGCTGGCCGAGGAGATCGCCGTACTGGATCTGCTGAGCGGCGGCCGGCTGGTCACCGTGGCGGGCATCGGCTACCGGCCCGAGGAGTACGCGGCGCACGGCCGGGACTGGCACTGGCGGGGCAAGCTCCAGGACGAGGTGCTGGAGACGCTGCTCGCCGCCTGGAAGGGTGAGCCGTTCCGCTATCGGGGCCGCACGGTGCGGGTCACCCCGCGCCCGTACACCCAGCCCCATCCGCTGCTGCTGGTCGGCGGCAGTTCCCGGGCCGCCGCGCGCCGGGCCGCGCGGCTGGGGCTGCCCCTGTTCCCCAGCGCGCATCTGCCCGAGCTGGAGGCGTACTACCACGCGCGGCGCGCCGAGTACGGGACCGAGGGCTGGGTGCTGCAGCCCTCCGCCCGCACGAGTCTGCTGCACGTGTCCGAGGATCCGGACCGGGCCTGGGCCGAGTACGGCGGGCATCTGCTGCACGAGGCGCGTACGTACGCCTCGTGGCAGTCCCCCGGCGCGGAGTCGGCCGTGCGGTCCACCGCCGGCGACGTGGAAGCGCTGCGCCGGGAGGGGGTCTACCGCATCGTGACACCGGAGGAGTGTGTGCGGCTGGCCGGGGAGGTGGGGCCGGCGGGGTCGCTGATCCTGCATCCGCTGTGCGGCGGGATGCCGGTGGACGAAGGGTGGCGTTCCGTACACCTGTTCGCGGAGCGGGTCGTTCCGCACCTGAAGGAGCGCTGAGGCTCCGGCCCGTCCTCTTGCTTCAACGGAAAACCATTCGCGAGGAAAAGAAGTGCCCGTAAGGCGCGACGCGCAATAAAGGAGCTGCCCCGGTCCGACACACGGACCGGGGCAGCCGCCCACAACTGAGGAGAAGGGCTGGCGGGGGGTGTTAGCCCATCTCCTCCAACGCCTTGCCCTTGGTCTCCTTCACGAATTTCAGCACGAAGGGGATCGAGAGCAGGGCGAAGATCATGTAGATCACGTAGGTACCCGAAAGATTCCAGTCGGAAAGGCTCGGGAAGCTGGCAGTGATGGCCCAGTTGGCGATCCACTGCGCACACGCCGCGACACCGAGCGCAGCGGCGCGGATCTTGTTCGGGAACATCTCACCGAGGAAGACCCAGACCACGACGCCCCAGGACAGGGCGAAGAAGAGCACGAAGGCATGGGCCGCGACCAGGGCGACCGTGCCCTGGGCGGTCGGCAGCGTGCCGTCCGCGGTCTTCGAGGCGAAGGCCCAGGCCTCCAGCGCGAGGGCGACGGCCATACCGGCGGAACCGATCAGCGCCAGCGGACGGCGGCCGATCCGGTCCACGAAGACCATCGCGATCACGGTGCCGATGATGTTGATGATCGAGGTGGTGAAGCTGTAGAAGAACGAGCTGCTCGGGTCGATGCCGACGGACTGCCACAGCGTCGAGGAGTAGTAGAACGCCACGTTGATGCCGACGAGCTGCTGGAAGACCGACAGGCCGATGCCGATCCACACGATCGGCAGGAAGCCGAACCTGCCGCCCAGCAGGTCCTTGAAGCTGGACTTGTGCTCCCGGCGCATCGCCTCCTTGATCTCCGCGACGCGGGTGTCCAGGTCGACGCCGTGGCCCTCGACCTCGGCCAGCACCTCCTTGGCCTTGGCGGTCTTGCCGACGGAGATCAGGAAGCGGGGCGACTCGGGGATCGCGAAGGAGAGCAGGCCGTAGAGCACGGCCGGTACGACCATCACGCCGAGCATCCACTGCCAGGCCTCCAGGCCCGCCAGCTTGCCGCGCTGGTCGCCGCCGGCGAGGTTGAGGATGCCCCAGTTGACCAACTGCGAGATCGCGATGCCGATGACGATCGCGGCCTGCTGGAAGGAGCCCAGGCGGCCCCGGTACGCGGGCGGCGCGACCTCGGCGATGTAGGCCGGGCCGATGACCGAGGCCATACCGATCGCGATGCCGCCCAGGACGCGCCACATGGCCAGGTCCCACAGGGCGAACGGCAGCGCCGAGCCGACCGCGCTGACCGTGAAGAGCGCCGCGGCGATCTGCATGACACGGATGCGGCCGATGCGGTCGGCGATCCGGCCGGCCGTGGCGGCGCCGATGGCGCAGCCGATCAGCGCGATGGCGATCACCTGGGCGAGCCCCGCGGAGCCCACTTCGTAGCGGCCGCGGATCGCCTCGACGGCGCCGTTGATCACGGAGCTGTCATAGCCGAAGAGGAAGCCGCCCATCGCGGCAGCCGCGGTGATGAAGATGACGTGGCCGAGGTGGTCCGGCTGGGCCTTGCGGCCTTCCGGAGTCGTCGGCGGCGCGGTGCTGGTCAACGTGTACTCCAGTGCCCGGCTGCGCTGCCGGGCGTAGGGGGCTGGCCCTTCCAGTGGCGCATAGGTTGGGGGGACCCACCACTTGAAGGTAAAAGCAACATTGCAGACCCTATGCCTTCAAGTTTCGAAGTCAATAGGTCGTAATGAATTTGTTTCGGCGCGACTTCCGGGAGGATGCGTTCAAGTTATGAACCGTAGCGGGCCGTAGTAATCGTGTACGTCACACCGAGTACCCGGCGCCGCACCGGCTACGCGGGGCCGCGCTCAGCGCAGCCGCTGGCTGATGACCTTCGAGACGCCGTCGCCCTGCATCGACACCCCGTACAGCGCGTCGGCGACCTCCATCGTCCGCTTCTGGTGCGTGATCACGATCAACTGGGAGCTCTCCTGCAGCTCCTCCATGATCCCGATCAGCCGCTGCAGATTGGTGTCGTCCAGCGCCGCCTCGACCTCGTCCATCACGTAGAACGGGCTGGGGCGCGCCTTGAAGATCGAGACCAGCAGCGCCACCGCGGTCAGCGAGCGCTCACCGCCCGACAGCAGCGACAGCCGCTTGACCTTCTTGCCCGGCGGGCGGGCCTCCACGTCCAGCCCGGTGGTGAGCATGTGGTCCGGGTCGGTCAGCACCAGCCGCCCCTCGCCGCCCGGGAAGAGCCGCGCGAAGACGCCCTCGAACTCCCTGGCGGTGTCGTGGAAGGCCTCGGTGAAGACCTGCTCCACCCGCTCGTCGACCTCCTTGACCACCCGCAGCAGGTCGGTCCGGGTCTTCTTCAAGTCTTCAAGCTGCTCGCTGAGGAACTGGTGCCGCTCCTCCAGCGCGGCGAACTCCTCCAGCGCCAGCGGGTTCACCTTCCCGAGCTGCTGATACGCCCGCTCGGCGGCCTTGAGCCGCTGCTCCTGCTCGGCCCGTACGTAGGGCACCGGCCGGTTGCGCGGGTGCTCCGGGTCCTCCGGCAGCTCCTCGCCCTGCGCGGCCGGGGACGGCGGTACGGGCTGGTCGGGGCCGTACTCGGCCGCCAGCGCAGCGGGCTCGACGCCCAGCTCCTCCAGCGCCTTGGCCTCCAGTTGCTCGATCCGCAGCCGCTTCTCGGCGCCCAGCACCTCGCCCCGGTGCACCGAGTCCGTCAGCTTGTCCAGCTCGCCCTTCAGCTCCCGGCTCGCGTTGCGCTCGGCCACCAGCGCCTGCTCGCGCTCCTGCTTGGCCAGCTCCGCCGCCAGCCGCTCCTCCTCGGCCCGGACGACCGAGACCTCGATGTGCGCCAGCAACTGCCGCGCCCCGGAGGCCACCGCGGACGCCACCGCCGCCTCGTGGCGGGCCCGGGCGCGCCGCTGCTCGGCACGGGCCCGCGCCTCGCGTTCGGCCCGCGCGGCGCGGTCCAGACCGTCGGCCCGGCCCGCCAGGGCCTTGACCCGCTCCTCGTGCGTACGGGCCTGGAGGCGCGCCTCCATCTCCGTCTGCCGCGCGTTGGCGCCGTCCGCGGCCAGCCGGTCCCGTACGGAGGTGTCCGGCTCCTCGTCGCCGGGCTCCTCCTCGGCCACCGCCAGCCGGGCGGCCAGCTCCTCGGCCTCCTCGGTCGCCCGTTCGAGTGCTTCTTCCGCCTTCGCGGCGGCCGCGGCCGAGCGCTCGGCCTCGTCGGCGGCGCCGCGTGCCTGGCCACCGAGGCGGCCCAGGTCGCCCGCGACGCGGGACTTCGCACGGTCGGCGGCGCTGCGCCGCTCCCCCGCCTCCTCGGCCAGCCGCGCACACGCGTCCCGCCGTTGCCGCGCCGCCTCGTGCGCGGCGGTCAGCTCCGCGCAGCGTTCGCCCAGTTCGGCGGCCTCGGCCGCGGCCTCGTCGACGGATGCCTGCACTTCCAGCAGGGTCGGCGCGCCGGCCGACCCGCCCTGCGCGAAGTGCGCTCCGAGGACGTCGCCTTCGGCGGTCACCGCCGTCAGCTCCGGGCGGGAGGCCAC
Organism: Streptomyces chrestomyceticus JCM 4735; assembly: GCF_003865135.1. Taxonomy (NCBI): domain Bacteria; kingdom Bacillati; phylum Actinomycetota; class Actinomycetes; order Kitasatosporales; family Streptomycetaceae; genus Streptomyces; species Streptomyces chrestomyceticus. The sequence goes on from NZ_BHZC01000001.1 coordinate 2,809,861, forward strand.
CAGTTCCTCGGCGTCCTCCAGTGAGCCGACGACCACGACGCCGCGCAGCAGCCACCGTACGGAACGCAGCAACTCCTCCGGTCCGCTGACCAGTTCGGCCGCGAGCGGCAGGCCGCCGGAATCCACGTCCAGGCTCGTCTCCGGGCCCGCGCCCAGCACCATCGCGGCACGTCCCGCGTCCTCCTTGCGCAGGAGGCGAATCGCTTCGGCAGCGGTCGCCGGGTCGGCCACGGCCACCGCGTCCGCCGCCGCTCCGAGTGCTGCCGCCACCGGCACCTCGTGGCCCGGGGCGACGGTCAGCAGTTCGGCGGCCGGGCCGAGCAGGCCGGTCAGCCGGTCGGCCGCGCCGAGCAGCGCGCCGGTCCCGTCCTTGCGGCGCAGCCCGAGGGCCAGCGCTTCGTGCCGGGCGGAGACCGCAGCGCGCTGCCGCTCGGCGGCCGTCTGCGCGTCGCGCGCGGCGCTCAGCGCGGCCTCCGCGTCGGCCAGGTCCTGCTTCGCGGCCTCGTGCTGCCGCGACAGGTCGGCGTCGTCCGCGTCCAGCCCGTCCACCTCGGCCTTGAGCGTCTCGTACTGCTGCTGGGCGTGGGCCGCGCGCTGCTGCGCTTCGTCCCTGGCCGCCGCCAGCCGCCCGATCTCGGCCTGCGCCGACGCCGCCCGGCCGCGCGCGGCGGTGACCTGCCCGTGCAGCCTGGCCAGGCCCTCCCGCCGGTCCGCCATGGCGCGCGCGGCGTCCCGCAGCCGCCGCTCCTCGTCCGCCAACTGGCGCTCCAGGGCGGCCCGGTGCTCGACGGTGTCCTCCAGCGCCCGGCTCGCCGCCTCCAGCGCGGCTTCCAGCTCGGCCTCCTGCTCACGGACGCGGGCCGCCTCCCGTTCCAGGTCCTCCGGATCGCGGCCGCGCCGCTCCTCCGGCGGGGCGGCCGTCGCGCTCTTGACGCGCGCGTCGGCCAGCGAGACCGTGCCGCGCACCCGCTCGGCGAGCTGCGACAGCTCGTAGTACGTCTGCTGGGCCCGCTGGAGGCGTGGCGTCAGCGTCCGTACCTCCTCCTCCAGGGCGGCCTCGCGCCGTGTCGCCTCCTTGAGCCGCTGCTCGGCGGTCTCCTTACGCTGCTTGAGCGCCGCCTCGTCAGCGATCTCCGCGCGCAGCGCTTCACGAAGCGATACGAGGTCGTCGGCGAGCAGCCGCAGCCGGGCGTCGCGCAGGTCGGCCTGGATGACGGCGGCCCGGCGGGCGACGGCGGCCTGCCGGCCCAGCGGCTTGAGCTGCCGCCGCAGCTCGTCGGTGAGATCCTGGACGCGCGCCAGGTTCGCCTTCATCGCCTCCAGCTTCCGCAGCGCCTTCTCCTTGCGCTTGCGGTGCTTGAGGACGCCGGCCGCCTCCTCGATGAAGGCGCGGCGCCCCATGGGGTCGGCGTGCAGGACGGAGTCGAGCTGGCCCTGCCCGACGATGACGTGCATCTCCCGGCCGATGCCGGAGTCCGAGAGCAGCTCCTGGATGTCCAGGAGGCGGCAGGTGTCCCCGTTGAGCTGGTACTCGCTGCCGCCGTTGCGGAACATCGTCCGCGTGATGGTGACCTCGGCGTAGTCGATGGGCAGGGCGCCGTCGGAGTTGTCGATGGTCAGCGAGACCTCGGCGCGGCCCAGCGGCGGCCGGCCGGTCGTCCCGGCGAAGATCACGTCTTCCATCTTGCCGCCGCGCAGCGACTTGGCGCCCTGCTCGCCCATGACCCAGGACAGGGCGTCGACGACATTGGACTTGCCCGACCCGTTGGGGCCCACGACACAGGTGATGCCGGGTTCAAAACGCAGTGTCGTGGCGGAGGCGAAGGATTTGAATCCTCGCAGTGTCAGGCTCTTGAGATGCACGCCGTTGGACTCTACCGCCCGCCCCCTGCCCGGAGCCGCCCCGGCACGAGGGCCCGGAGCGGCCGCCCGTACACGGGGCGCGCGGCCGCACCCCCGTACGCCTGTGCTCCTCGCGGCGGTGTGATTTCGGTTTCGTTGCTGAAGGTGCAGGGCACATCAGACGGTGAGGGCCGACCGGGAACCGAACAGAAAAGCAACGGAAAACGACGAAGGGACGCCGAAGCGTCCCTTGAAGATCTTGCTAGCGGTGCCTCAAGCGGCTGGCGAACAGCCCGTCGGCCCCGGGGGTGGGGTCAGGTGAGCGCGGGCTCCGCCTGGGGTACGTCGATGCCGTCGAGCATCGAGTCGTCGTGACGTGCGGCAGCGGACAGCATGTCGTTTTCGGCCTGCATCCGGATGAGTTCGGATTCGAGGTCCTGGACGCGCTGCTGAAGCCGTCGCATCTCGGAGAGGACTCGGGGGTCGGAGCCGCCGACGTAACCGAGAAGCGCCTTTGCCATGATGGATGGTCCTCCACACTGAGTGACCGACCGAAGCGGTGTGGGTCGTGAGGGATTCGCACCCGCGGTGCTTGTCATTATCCTGCGAGCTCAATGCCAAACAGCTAAGGTGCGCGGGGCTTCCAGAGTCTCACCAAAAGGTTTGAGGGTCAACACGATCACGCCCCGTATCCTTGGGCGCCCGGGAGTCCGCGGCCGCGGCAACGCCGGACCGGCTCCCCAGAAAAGCGCCTCGGGGGCGTGGAGATCATCCTTACAGCGGCAGCCTTCCACGGGTCGGCCGAGTTGGCAACCACCAGGTCATGACTGCAGTGTGCATCTGACGGGGACACGTGAAACCGGCCCCGCGTCCGGTTCCCGGATACCGCGCGCCGCACCGGGTCAGCGGATCGCGAATCCGTCGTAACCGCCCCGCGGAGTGTCCCAGATCTCACCCACCCCCTCGACCCGTCCGGGCGTGTCGCCGGTGCGCAGCCACTCCAGAAGCTCCTCGCACCGTTCGCGGGGTCCCTCGGCGACGACCTGGACCCGGCCGTCCTCCAGATTGAGGGCGAAGCCCGTGAGGCCGCCGATCCGCAGGGCGTTGGCCCGGGTGAACCACCGGAAGCCGACTCCTTGGACCCGGCCGCGCACCCAGGCGGTCAGGCGGACATCTTCGTTCATGTCTGCACGTTAACCGGCCAATTGCTCGGCGGGCACATCGGCCCCACACGTCATGGCGTACAGTCGCCCGGCAACGAGACTCACCCTTACGAGTGAGGCACGTTGACGCTCGTGTGGACAGAAGGAAGGCAGTGGATGGGCCGCCATCGACGCTCCGCTCCCGCATCACCCGAAGCCGCCGGAGCCACGGACCGGGCCGGAAGCCTGGCCGCCGCACCTCCCGCGCCCGCGGGCCCCGCGCACTCCGGCCGCCATCGCGGCGACCGCCCCGCGCGCGACCGCCGCTCCGCCCCGGTCCGCACCGGGCTGCTCGGCGCTTCGGCCGCCGTGGCGATGGGCGCGGTCGCCGTCGCCTCGGGCCTGCTGCCCGGCGGCAGCCAGTACGACTGGGGCGGCAGCGGCGGCTCCGGCGAACGGGTGCGCGCCGACGCCCTGCCGCACACGACACCGCGCGACGCGGCGTCCGTGTCGCCCACGGACCGGGGCGCCGGACAGGCCAGCCGCGGCGAGCCCCGGCCCGGCCTCCCGGACCGGGCACGCCCCACGTCCTCCGCCGCCCCGCCGACCACCCCGGCCCCCGGCAGCCGTCCACGCCCGCCGCGGACACCGCTCCCGACCGGGACCGCACGCAGCGGCCGGACCGTACGACGACCACCCCCGCGCCCCCGAAGAGCACCCCGACCGCCTCCGCCGCACCGGGCACCCCGCCCTCCACCGCCGAGTCGCAGGTGGTGGGCCTGGTCAATCAGGAGCGCGCGAAGGCCGGCTGCTCACCGGTGACCGCCGACCGTGAACTGGGCGACCTGGCCCGGAAGTTCAGCGAGGACATGGCGCGCCGCGGCTTCTTCGACCACACCGACCCGGACGGCCGCAGCCCGTGGGACCGGGCCAAGCAGGCGGGCATAGAGGACCTGGGCGGCGAGAACATAGCGCGCGGCCAGGCCGACGCCCACGCGGTGATGAACACCTGGATGCACAGCTCCGGCCACCGCGCCAACATACTGAACTGCGAGTACAAGACCTTGGGGGTCGGAGCGCACTTCGGCCGGGGCGGCCCGTGGTGGACGCAGGACTTCGGGTTCTGAGGTTTCTCAAGCCGACCTTTGCGAGTTCTTCTGAATCGCGTCTGGATGGCTGTCAGTGATCCCTTGTTCCTTCCCTAAGCAGCCACATCGATCTTGGGCGCTCAGCCACTGACCCCGCCGCCCTCCGGCGCTGGAGGCTCATCCGGATTGAACGTCTGATAGAAGCCGAGCCCGCACATGATCAACGACATAGTCAGAAGAGCGGCGAACAGGGACCAGGACCACCAAGCCCCAGGGAGCGTCAGCAGCCACAGCAGCGGGAAGGCTAGGATGACGATGAGGACCACAGCGCCGAGGCTGGCCCAATTTCTGCGATGCTCGACATACTTGGTCTGACGAGCGGTTACGGCAGCTACCTGTCGCCTCACCAGGACTTCCAACTGAGCGATCTCGTGCTCCCAGGCGTTGCGATCATCGCCTCGGAGCTCACCGAGAAGCGTTCGGTTCCTTTCGAGATCAGCGGCCAAACGAGCATCTCTACGGTTCTGGATCATGCCAGTCACCAGTGGTCCCGCTGCTGCGGCAAGCACAACCCCAACGCCACCAAGAATCGGTGTCAGCACTGTAGTCACGCGTCCCCCGCCCTATCTGTTCAAGCCACCTCCCACGTTCGCGGGAGTTGGAGGCACCCTAGAGGGCACCACTGACAGCGCCACGCGGGCATTTCTGTCTGCACTGGCATCCAGGCGCCAGCAGAACAGGCACTGACGGCGAGCTTGACTTGCATCGACGATATAACCGCAGGCCACAACACTGCTCGGCTACGGCACCACAGGCCACGATGTCACCGGGCGCCTGTGCCCTTCGCGTCGAGCCGCTCCGCCGCCCGCGGCTCAGCCTTCCTCCGGAAGGCTGTCCCACTCCTCCCCGTCGCGGTAGAGCTCGTAGCCGTGTTCGGCGGCGATCTCCTCCGCCTGGGCGCGGCTGTGCACCGTGACCTCGTGCCGCTCGCTGACGACCTCGCCGTGTACGCCGCCTTCTTCGACCACCTCGATCGCGTGTGTCTCGTACACGACGCTGCCGGGCGCCGTCGAGCTCCAGACCAGATGCATACTCGTCGCCATCGGATCCCAACCTCCGAAGGTATGGCCCCCTGGCTACAGGGTCGCATCTCCATCCGTACGAAAGCACGCGTATGCGGGTGGGTCGGCGTGTACGTGTCCCCGCGTACGGACGGCACACCCGGGGCGGAGCGCGCGGGGCGGGCGCGCGCCGTACCCGCGAGCGCCCGGCACCGGCGGCCCCGTCAGGCGCCGACGGCGGCGCGGCCGGCGGCGAAGAGCGCGGCCTGGCCGGCGACGCGGCGGCCGAGGTGCTCGGCGGTCGCGAGGTCGGCCTTGTGGACGCCGTCGGGGCCGCGGTCGTTGTCGGTCTGCGCGGCGGCACCCAGGAAGAAGCCGAGGCGGTTGAGGTCGTTCTCGGAGGCGGTGGTGGCGTTCCAGCCGGGCAGCAGGCCGAGGTTGACCCAGTGCATGCCGTGCTGGGCGGCCAGCACGGAGAAGAACTGCAGGGTGTGCAGCTTGTCGCCGCTCTTGGAGGCGGAATTGGTGAAGCCCGCCGCGAGCTTGTCCTGCCAGGCGCGGGTCGCCCAGCGCTTGGCGGTGGCCTCGGCGAAGACGTGGAAGGCGCCGGACGCGGTGCCCATGTAGGTCGGCGAGCCGAAGACGATCGCGTCGGCGGCGTCGAGCAGGTCCCACTGGGCCTCGGTGATCGCGTCGACCTTGATCAGGTGGACGGTCGCGCCGGTGTCGGCGGCGCCGGCGCGTACGGCCTCGGCGAGCACCGCGGTGTGGCCGTAGCCGGAGTGGTACGCGACGGCGACGACGGGGGTGGTGGCGGGGGCGGGCGTGGACATGGAAGGGCTCCTCGGTGTGCGGCCGTGCGGCGGGGTGCGGCGCGGCTCGATAACCAAAGGAAAGCACTAACTAAAAGAAAGCACAATCGCCGAGTTAGCGCTGTGCGGGAGTAGGCTTGCGTGTATGGCGAATCAGGGCAGCCCGCAGGAGGTTCCGGCGTGCGGGACGGAAGCGGCGACGGAGGAGGCGTTCAACGTCTTCGCGCGCACGTGTCCGTCGCGCGACACCCTCAAGCACGTCACCGACCGGTGGGGCGGCCTGACGCTGGGCGCACTGCACCAGGGCACGTTCCGCTTCAACGAACTGCGGCGGCAGGTCGACGGGGTCAGCGAGAAGATGCTGTCCCAGACCCTGCACGCCCTGGAACGCGACGGGCTGGTCCACCGCGAGGCCCAGCAGACCAACCCGCCACGGGTGGACTACGCCCTGACCTCGCTGGGACGCGAGGTGGCCGAGCGGTTGCTGGGGCTCATCGAGCTGGTGGAGCACCGTATGCCGGAGGTACTGGCGGCGCGGGAGCGCTACGACGCGGCGCGCGCGGACGCCTGAGGCAGCGGGTGTCCGGTACGGCTACGGGCGCGGCGGGTGCCGGATACGGGCGCGGGTGCGGCGGTCACCCGGTACGGCCCTACGGGCGCGGCGGTCGCCCGGTACGGCCCTACGGGCGCGGCGGCCGCTGGCAGCGCGGGCAGAAGTAGCTGGAGCGGTTCATCCAGGGGCGGCGGCGCATGGCCGTGCCGCAGCGCCGGCACGGCTCGTCCTCGCGCCCGTACGCGTCCAGCGACCGATCGAAGTAGCCCGACTCGCCGTTCACGTTGACGTAGAGGCTGTCGAAGCTGGTGCCGCCGACGGCGAGCGCGGCGCTCATCACGTCGCGGATGTGGCCGAGCAACTCGGTGGTGCGGGGGCGGGTGAGGGTGGCGGTCGGGCGGTCGTAGTGCAGCCGGGAGCGCCACAGGGCTTCGTCGGCGTAGATGTTGCCGACCCCGCTGATCAGCGACTGGTCCAGCAGCGCGCGCTTGACGGTGGTGCGGCGGCGGCGCAGCGCGTCGTGGAAGGCGGCGTCGTCGAAGGCCGGGTCGAGCGGGTCGCGGGCGATGTGCGCGATGACGTCGGGGAGCCCTTCGAGGTCGCCGGGAACGGCGTCGTGCAGCGACAGCCCGCCGAAGGTGCGCTGGTCGACGAAGCGCAGTTCGGTGCCGGCGTCGTCGTCGAAGGTGAAGCGGACGCGCAGGTGCTTCTCGTCGGGGGCGTCCTGCGGCTGGACCAGGAGCTGCCCGCTCATGCCCAGGTGGGCCAGGACGGACAGGCCGTCGGTGACCGGGAGCCAGAGGTACTTGCCGCGGCGCCGGGCCTCGCCGATGCGCTGCCCCCGCAGGCGCGTCGCGAAGTCGACGGCTCCGGCGGTGTGCCGCCGTACGGCCCTCGGGTGCAGGACCTCGACGGCGTCGACGGTACGGCCCCGCACCCACCGCTCCAGTCCGCGGCGTACGACCTCGACCTCGGGCAGCTCGGGCACGGCTCTCCTCGTCATGGGATGTCCGCCGCGAGCGCGCGGGGACGCGGTACGGATGGTGCGCGCCGCCCCGGGGGCGGACGGTACGGCCCCCGCAAAGCACTGCCCGGCCGCCCTCCCCTACGGGGGTGGACGACCGGGAGTGACGACCTCTGCGGCTCAGCCGGAAACGGGCGGCTCCCCCGCCGGGGGAACCACGGGCTCCCCGGCCGGCGGGACGTCCGCGGCCTTCTCGGCCGCTTCGTCCGCCGCCGCGCGGATCGCCCGCCAGGCGGACTCGGCCGCCTGCTGCTCGGCTTCCTTCTTGCTGCGGCCGGTGCCGGTGCCGTACGAGACACCACCGACGCGGGCAGCAGCAGTGAAGGTCTTCTCGTGGTCCGGACCGGTCTCGCTGACCAGGTACTCCGGGACACCGAGACCTTCGGTCGCGGTCAGTTCCTGGAGGCTGGTCTTCCAGTCCAGGCCGGCCCCGAGGCCGGCGGACTTCTCGATGAGCGGGTCGAAGAGCCGGTGCACCAGCTCGCCGGCCGCTTCGAGGCCCTGGTCGAGATAGACCGCGCCGATCACCGCTTCCAGGGTGTCGGCCAGGATGGACGCCTTGTTCCGGCCTCCGGTGCCCTCTTCGCCCCGGCCGAGGCGGATGAAGGCGCCGAGGTCGAGGCCGCGGCCCACCTCGGCGAGTGCGCGCGAGTTGACCACCGCGGCCCGCAGCTTGGCCAACTGGCCTTCGGGCAGGTCGGGGTGGGTGCGGTACAGCGTGTCCGTGACCACCAGGCCGAGCACCGAGTCCCCGAGGAACTCCAGCCGCTCGTTGGTGGGCAGACCGCCGTTCTCGTACGCGTACGAGCGGTGCGTCAGCGCACGCACCAGAAGGGCGGACTCGAGGTGGTACCCGAGCCGCCCTTCCAGAAGCGTGTGGGACGAGGCCGTGTCCGCCGTTGCCGTGTCGGCCCCGCGCTTGCGGGGTGACGTAGGGGCGTCTGACATAGAGCCTGTCACCAGCCGATCAGACCTCGAGGACCTGTCGCTTGTTGTAGGTGCCGCAGCTCGGGCACGCGATGTGCTGCTGCTTCGGCTCGTGGCAGCGCTCGCACGCCACCAGGGTGGGGACCGCAGCCTTCCACTGCGACCGGCGGTGGCGCGTGTTGCTGCGCGACATCTTCCGCTTCGGAACAGCCACGGCTACTTCTCCTGCTTCTCGTCGACGCCCGCTTCGGCGCCGCCCATGTTGTCCTTCTCGCCGGCCGGGTCGGTGGCGAGTCCCTGCAGTGCCGCCCAACGGATGTCGACGGCGTCGTGGTGGTGGTCCGGGTCGTCCGCGAGCCGCGCCCCGCACTGGGAGCACAGGCCCGGACAGTCGTCCTGGCACACCGGCTGCATCGGCAGTGCGAGCACCACCGCATCACGCAGCACGGGTTCGAGGTCGAACAGGTCGTCCTCTAGGAAGAGCGTGTCCTCCTCTTCCTCGGCGTCGTCGCCGGGCTCCGCGGTGCGGTTCCTGGCGTCGGCGTCGGGGTAGGAGAACATCTCCTGGAAGTCCGCTACGAGCTCGCGCTCCAGCGGCTCCAGACACCTTACGCACTCCCCCTGGACCGATGCACGGCCGGTGCCTGTGACAAGCACCCCGTCCATGACGGACTCCAGGCGGAAGTCGAGTTCCACCGGCGCGCCCACGGGCACTCCGATGACCTCGTTGCCGAGGTCCCGGGGGGCCTCGACGGTGCGGGAGAGCCGCTGCAGCGCACCGGGACGACGTCCCAGATCGCGCGTGTCGAACACGAGCGGGGAACGGTGGTCGAGGCGGGCGTTGATGGCTTCCTGCTTTCTACGCTGACGTACGAGCCGCCCCGTCACCGAGAGGCGACCGGGCAGCAGAGATCGCGGACGTACACGCGACCGAAGAGCCAGGATACTGGAACGGTCCCGATAGGCCCAATCCGCTACTGCCGCCCCTCCTCGTACTGCCGCAGCCGGTCCAGATCGATCATGCTCGTGTCGAAGAGGCTGGTCTCGTCGAGCGCGGCGGGCTGCGCCGCCCGGCCCGCGGCGTCCTGCCCCGGCGACTGGGGCTGCTGGAGGTAGGCCGCGTTCGGGTCGTAGGACTGCTGGTGCGGGTGCTGCTGCGCCTGCGGGTCCTGCCAGCCGTAGCCGTACGGGTCCTGCTGCGCGTACGGGGCCTGCTGGTAGCCGTAGACGTCCTGCTGCTGGTAGCCCGGGGCGGTGTAGTCGGCGTAGTGGTCCTGCTGGGCCACGGGCTGGGCCTGCGGCGGCACGGCGGGCTGCGGCGGGGCGTGCGGCTGTGGCGGTACGGGGTCGGCCAGCTCGGCGAGCCCGGCCAGGTACTCGGCGTCGCCGGTGTGGCCCGGGTGGTGCCCGTCGGCCGGTGCGGCGAGGCTGCCCAGCTCGTCCGTCGGGCGGGCGCCCTGGAGCTTGAGCCGGCCGCGGCCGACGGCCTCCAGGGTCTTGGTGAGGACGGCTTCGAAGGCGCCGAACTTGGCGTCCACGTAGCGGTCGGCCCGCTCCTTGAGCGTCTGCGGGTCGGCGCTGTGCTCGGGGGCCTGGATGCCGTCCTCGTCCAGGTGGCCGTCCTCGCCCGGCGCGCGGCCCAGCAGCTTCTCTCGGCCGCGGTCGACCGAGCCGATGGTCTTGGTGAGGACGACCTCGAAGTTGGCCAGTTTGCTGTCCACGTAGTCGTCCGCCTCGGCGCGGACCTCCTCGGCCTCGCGGCGGGCCTCGGCCAGGATGCGGTCGGCCTCGGCCTGGGACTGCCGGGCGACCTCGGTGTCGGAGATCAGCGAGCCGCGGTGGGCGTTGGCGGACTCGATGATCCGCTCCGCCTCGGCACGGGCCTCCTCGACCATCTGCGCACGGTCGCCGAGCACCTCCTGGGCCTGCGCGAGCGACCCGGGCAGCGCGGCCCGCACCTCCTCCAGCATGGCGAGCAGCTCGGCGCGGTTGACCACGCACGAGGCCGACATGGGCATGGACCGGGCGCTGCCGACGGTCCGGACGATCTCGTCGAGCTTTTTCTGCACGTCCACCTTGGACTCGCCACTCTCCGGGTCGGTACGACGGAACGGGGACGACTGTACGTCCACAGCGCCCCGCGCCGACACCTGCTGACGGAAGGTCAGGCCGTCACTCGCTGCCGAGCCGCTTGGTCAGCTCCTCCAGGACGAAGGGCGGCACGAGGTGCGAGACGTCGCCGCCCCAGGCCGCGACCTCCTTGACCAGGCTGGAGGAGAGGAAGCTGTAGGTGGGGCTGGTGGGGATGAAGAGGGTCTCGATGCCGGAGAGGCCGTTGTTCATCTGGGCCATCTGCAGCTCGTAGTCGAAGTCGCTGACCGCCCGCAGCCCCTTGACGATGGCGGGGATGTCGCGCTGCTTGCAGAAGTCGACGAGCAGGCCGTGGAAGGACTCGACCTGGACGTTGCCGTACTCGGCGGTGGCACGGCGGATCAGGTCGATCCGCTCGTCGACCGAGAACAGGCCCTTCTTGGCCTGGTTGATCATCACGGTGACGTGCACGACGTCGTAGAGCCTGGAGGCCCGGGCAATGATGTCCAGATGCCCGTTGGTGATGGGGTCGAACGACCCCGGACAGACTGCGCGGCGCAACTGAGGTTCCTCGCTCTCCGGTCCGGTCATGACGCGTTGTCGCACGTCGAAGCGGCGCGACCGTACCAAAGCGTCCCCTCGCCGTAGCGCCGGGACCGAATGGCCCCGAACCCGGCCGGCCAGGGGAACGGACCGCCTCTGGTGCTCCGCTCCACGGTGACGAGTGCCTCCTCGGCGCACCAGCCCCGCCGGTGGAGTGTGAGCAGGATCTCCTCAAGATCGCCGTCGGTGACGGCGTACGGCGGGTCGAGGAAGAGCACGTCGTACGGCGCGTCCGGGGCCGGTCCGGCGACCACCTGCTCGGCCTTGCCGGCGCGCACCTCGGCGCCCGGCAGACCGACGGTGCGGACGTTGTCCCTGATGGTGCGGACGGCGCGGGCGTCGGCCTCGACCAGCAGGACGTGCGCGGCGCCGCGGGACAGCGCCTCCAGGCCCACGGCGCCGGAGCCGCCGTACAGGTCGAGCACCCGGGCGCCGGACAGCGTGCCGTCCAGCGACTCCCAGGTGGAGAACAGGCCCTCGCGCGCCCGGTCGGAGGTGGGGCGGGTGCCGTTGCCGGGGGGCACGGCCAGGCGCCGGCCGCCGGCGATGCCGGCGATCACGCGGGTCATGGGTCTCGGTCCTTCGCGCTGCGGGTGGGGCGGCCCGCCTGCGCGGACCACTCCCCACGATATGGCGTCGGCCGGGGCGGGGCCGCGCCGCCCGGCCCGGCCTCCCCGGTCGGAGCCTGTGTCATGCCCCCGGCCGGATCGGCGCCCGTCGCTCTCACCCCTTGTCGAGGTACTGCTCGCGCTCGGCGTCCAGCAGGGCCTGGAGGGCGATCCGCAGCTCCGGATAGCCGGTCAGTTCGGGGTCGGCGGCGACGACCGAGGTGGCTTCCTCCCGGGCGGCCTCGATGACCTGCTCGTCCTCGATGACGGCGAGCATCCGCAGGGACGTACGGGCGCCGGACTGGGCCTGGCCGAGGACGTCGCCCTCGCGGCGCTGCTCCAGGTCGATACGGGACAGCTCGAAGCCGTCCAGGGTGCCGGCGACCGCGGCGAGCCGGGCCCGCGCGGGGCTGGCCTCGGGCATCTCGCTGACCAGCAGGCACAGGCCGGGCGCGGAGCCGCGGCCGACCCGGCCGCGCAACTGGTGCAACTGGGAGACGCCGAAGCGGTCCGCGTCCATGATCACCATGGCGGTGGCGTTGGGCACGTTCACCCCGACCTCGATGACGGTGGTGGCCACCAGCGCGTCCACCTCGCCGGCCGCGAACCGGCGCATCACCGCGTCCTTGTCGTCCGGGTGCATCCGGCCGTGCAGTACCTCGACGCGCAGCCCGGCGAGCGGCCCCTTCGTCAGTTGCTCGGCGACGTCCAGGACGGCGAGCGGGGGCCGCTTGTCCTCCCCCGCCGCTGCCTCCTCCGCGGACTTCTTCTTGGCGCCCTTGCCCTTCGGCGCCTCCTCCTCGTCACCGATGCGGGGGCACACCACGTACGCCTGATGGCCGTTCCCGACCTCCTCGCGCACCCGTTCCCAAGCCCGCGCCAGGAAGTGCGGCTTGTCCTTGGCGGGCACGACATGGCTGGCGATCGGCGAGCGCCCGGCGGGGAGTTGGTCCAGTACGGACGTCTCCAGGTCGCCGAAGACGGTCATCGCGACCGTACGGGGAATGGGGGTGGCCGTCATGACGAGGAGGTGCGGCGGCTGCTTGCCCTTGCCGCGCAGCGCGTCCCGCTGCTCCACGCCGAAGCGGTGCTGCTCGTCGACGACGACCAGGCCCAGGTCGTGGAACTGCACCTTGTCCTCGATCAGCGCATGGGTGCCGATGACGATGCCGGCCTCGCCCGTGACGAGGTCGAGCAGGGCCTGCCGGCGGGCGGCGGCCCCCATCGAGCCCGTCAGCAGCACCACCTTGGTCCCGTGCTCGGCGCCGCCGAGCATGCCCCCTTCGGCCAGCTCCCCCATCATCTCCGTGATGGACCGGTGGTGCTGCTGGGCGAGCACTTCGGTGGGCGCGAGCATGGCCGCCTGCCCGCCGGTGTCCACGACGGCGAGCATGGCGCGCAGGGCCACCATGGTTTTTCCGCTGCCCACTTCCCCTTGCAGGAGCCGGTGCATCGGATGGTCCGTCGCCAGGTCGCCGAAGATTTCGCGGCTGACCTTCTGCTGGCCTTCGGTGAGGGTGAAGGGGAGTTTCGCGTCGAAGGCGTCGAGCAGGCCGCCGGGGGTCAACGGCCGGGGGGTGGCGGGGAGTTGGGTTTCCGCCATGCGGCGGCGGGCGAGGGCCACCTGGAGGACGAACGCCTCGTCCCACTTGAGCCGGGAGCGGGCGTCCTCGATGTCGGCCTTCGTGCGGGGGCGGTGGATCTTCTCCAGTGCGTCCGGGAGCGGCAGCAGGGCCCGGCCCGCGCGCAGGGCCTCCGGCAGCGGGTCCAGTGCCTCGCGGGCGCTGGGCAGCACCGCGTCGACGGCCTTGGTGATCTTCCAGGAGGCCATCTGCTGGCAGGCCGGGTAGATCGGCATGAGGCGGCCCGCGAACGCGTCCACGGCTTCCTCGCCGGCCTCGGCACCCTCGCCTTCCAGCAGCGCGTACTCGGGGTGGGCCAGTTGCAGCTTGCGGTTGAAGACCGAGACCTTGCCCGCGAACATCGCGCGGCGGCCGGGCAGCAGGTCCTTGTGCGGTTTGTGGATGCCCTTGCCGAAGAAGACGAGCTGGAGGCGGCCGCTGCCGTCGGTGAGGGTCACTTCCAGGCGCTGGCCGCGGCCGTTGTTGAACTTCAGCACGCGGGCGTCCGCGACCCGCGCGACGACCGTGACGTGTTCGTCCAGCGGCAGGTCGGAGAGCCGGGTCAGCTCACCGCGCTCCGCGTATCTGCGCGGATAGTGGTGGAGCAGGTCGCCGACCGTGTGCAGGCCGAGGTGCTCGGCCATCACCTTGGCGGTGGTGCCACCGAGAATCTTCTTCAGGGGTTCGTCGAGCGCGGACACGATGACCATTGCACACCACGCCACTGACAACCGGCGGCAGGCCCCGGAATTCCGCCGGGGTGGTACGCATTTCCGCACCGCCTTCCAGGGCGTTATTCGACGCCGATGAGAAGGGGCGCGCCGCGCTGCCCGCCTTCGTAGACGACGGTGTCCACGGCCAGGTGGCGTTCCCGTACGTGCCTTTCCAGGCGGTCCGCGAGGGAATCCGGGAAGTCCGCGCCCAGGACGAGCGTCACCATTTCGCCGCCCGCGGAGAGCATCCGGTCCAGTACGGTCACCGCGGTCTCGGCCAGGTCGGAGCCGATCACCACCACGTCCCCGTCGATCAGCCCGAGGACGTCCCCGGCCTGGCAGACGCCGGCCATCGTCCAGGACTGCCGTTCGGCGACGGCCAGCTCCGCGTAGCGGGTGGCGCCCGCGGCCGAGGTCATGGCCACCATGTCCTCGTCGAAGCTGCGGGCGGGCTCGTGCACGGCCAGCGCGGCGATGCCCTGGACGGCGGCGCGGGTGGGGATCAGGGCGACCCGTACGCCTTCGGTACGGGCCTGCTCGGCCGCGGCGGCCGCCGTGTGCCGCAGTTCGGGGTCGTTGGGCAGCAGCATCACCTCGCGGGCGTTCGCCTGCCGGATGGCCTGCACCAGCTCGCCGCTGGCGGGCGGCTCGCCGGGGCGTACGGTCACCGGGGTCGCGCCGGCCTCGGCGCACAGGCCGGCGAGCCCGTCGCCCGGCACCACGGCCACCACGGCGCGCGCCGCCGGCTCGGGCGCGCGGCGGCGGGCGCCCCGGCCGCCGCCGTCCGGTGTCCCGAAGTGGGTGATGCGGATGCGGTACGGGCGGCCCGCCTCGATGCCCGCCTCGACGGCGGCGCCGGCGTCGTCCACGTGGACGTGCACGTTCCACAGGCCGTCGCCGCCGACGACCACCAGGGAGTCGCCGAGGGCGTCCAGGCGGGTGCGGAGCCGGGCCACGGCGGCGTCGTCGGCCTCCAGGAGGTAGATCACTTCGAAGGCGGGGCCGTCCGGGTCGGCTTCGTCCCCGTGCCGCCCCTCGGGGCCGGACCCGTTCCCCTCCGCCGCCGGACAGCCGCCCGCCACCGGTACGGGAGCGTCCGGCCGTACGGTGATCGCCGCCGTCGGCACCTCCCCTGAGAGCGCCCCGGCCAGCGCGCCCAGCAGGGCGACCAGGCCGCAGCCTCCCGCGTCCACGACGCCCGCCCGGCCCAGGACCGCCAGTTGCCCCGGCGTCGCGTCCAGGGCCGTACGTGCTCCCTCGTACGCGGCCCGCGCCACGGCTGCCGGGGTCCCGTCGGCCCGCTCGGCCGCCTGTGCGGCCGCGGTGGCGACCGTGAGGACCGTGCCCTCGACGGGGTGCGCCACCGCCTCGTACGTCGATTCGGCCGCGCGCCGCAGGGCCTGCTTCAGCACCGCCGCCGGACCGCCGGGCCCGGACCCGGCCGTACCCCCGTCCCCGTCCCCCAGGATCTCCGCCATCCCGCGCAGCAACTGCGCGAGGATCGTCCCGGAATTGCCGTGGGCCCCGATCAGGGCCCCGTGGGCCATGGCGCCGACGGCGTCGGCCAGGTCCGGTGCGGTGCCCGAGGCGCCGTGCCCGTCGAAGGCGGCCTCGACCGCGCGGGCCGCGGACTCCACGGTCAGGTACAGGTTGGTGCCGGTGTCGCCGTCGGCCACGGGGTAGACGTTGATCGCGTCGATCCGCTCGCGCTCGCGGCCCAGGGCCTGGAGCGCGAGGGCGCACCAGGTACGTACCGCATCGGCGTCGAGCGGGTGCGGCACCGTTCGTCCTCCTCGGCCAGCGGCCCTCGGCGGGCTCGGCTCGGTCATGCGATCCACCGCACAGTAGTGGCGCGGGGGCCCGGCGGCGGGGCGGGGGCCGGGGCGCTCATGGTAGTTTCGTTCTACGGGAGCGGTCGTTGTATGCTGCTCCGGTTGCCCGATGCGAATCGGGCCATTCCTCTCCTGGCGAATCGGGTCGGTTCAATGCACTCCGCTCGTCGGGATTCACCGTAAGTGCATCTGAAGTCTTTGGAGTGACCCGTGGCTGCCAACTGCGACGTCTGCGGCAAGGGGCCGGGCTTCGGCAAGAGCGTTTCCCACTCGCACCGCCGTACCAACCGTCGTTGGAACCCCAACATCCAGACGGTGCGCGCGGTCATCGGGCGCACGCCGAAGCGGCTCAACGTCTGCACCTCGTGCATCAAGGCCGGCAAGGTCTCGCGCTGACGTCCTAGTCGTAGCGCAGCCCCGCCGGTTGCCTGAAAGCCGGTCCACCTCGGTGGACCGGCTTTTTGCCGTACCCGGAGGCCGGTACGCCGGGAGCCCGGGAGGGGCGCGCACCGGGCACGCGCCCTAGTTCCGCATCCGCCACCCGTGATCCACCGGCCCGATCCCCGCGCCCAGCCGGAAGCCGCCCGCGATGGCGCCGGTCACGTACTCCTTGGCCGCCGCCACGGCCTCCGGGACCGTGTCCCCCAGCGCGAGCCGGGCGGCGACGGCGCTGGCCAGGGTGCAGCCGGTGCCGTGGGTGTGCCGGTTGTCGTGCCGCGGGGCGCGCAGCCAGTGTTCCTCGGCGCCGTCGGTGAGCAGGTCGACGGCGTCGCCCTCCAGGTGGCCGCCCTTGATCAGCGCCCAGCGCGGGCCGAAGCCGAGGACCGCGGCGGCGGCGCGCGGCAGATCGGCCTCGTCCCGTACCCGTACGCCGGTGAGCTGGGTCACTTCGTCGAGGTTGGGGGTGGCGAGGGTGGCTGTCGGCAGCAGCTTGGTGCGGACGGCGTCCAGCGCCGAGGCGGCCAGCAGGGCGTCGCCGTGCTTGGAGACGCCGACCGGGTCGACGACGACCGGCGCGGACACCCCGGCGAGCAGGGCGGCGACGGTCTCGACCAGTTCGGGTGAGGACAGCATCCCGGTCTTGACCGCCTGGACGCCGATGTCGTCGACGACGCTGCGGAACTGGGCCCGGACGGCTTCGGCGGGCAGTTCCCACGCGCCCTGCACGCCGAGCGAGTTCTGCGCGGTGACGGCGGTCAGCACGCTCATGCCGTGCGTGCCGAGCGCCAGCATCGTCTTCAGGTCGGCCTGGATGCCCGCGCCGCCGCCGGAGTCGGACCCGGCGACGGTCAGGACGCGTGGAGGTGTGCGCATACCGGCGAATCTACCGGGGCGCGGTGCGGGGGCTGCCCGCGGTCCCTGAGGCGCGGACCGGCCCCGCGGTTCCCCGCGCGAAGCCCCTGCCTGCGGTCCCCGAGGCGCTGAACAGGCCCGTGCCTCAGGCGCCCGCCTGCTCGCCGTCCTCGTCCCCGCCGAAGTGGTCCCAGCCCGCGCTGGACCAGGGTGCGCCGTCCACCGTGACCTGCGGCAGCGCCGACGGGTGCAGCACCTCGCCGATCACCTTCCAGCGGGCGGGCAGTTTCACGTCGGGCGGGAACGTCGCCACGATGGCGTGGTCCTCGCCCCCGTTGAGCACCCACTGCATCGGGTCCACGCCGACCGCCGTACCGATGTCGGACATCTGCGAGGGGATGTCGATCTGGCCCGAGCGCAGGTCGATCCGGACCTTGCTGGCCTCGGCGATGTGGCCCAGGTCGGCGACCAGGCCGTCGCTGACGTCCGTCATGGCGGTGGCGCCGAGACCGGCCGCCGCGGGGCCCGCGTGGTACGGGGGTTCGGGGCGGCGGTGCGCCTCCACGAAGGCGCGCGGGGAGCGGAAGCCCCGGGTGAGGACCGCGTAGCCGGCCGCCGACCAGCCGAGCCAGCCGGTGACGGCGACGACGTCGCCCGGCTGGGCACCGGATCGGGTGACCGGTTCCTGGTTGCGCAGGTCACCCAGGGCGGTGATGGCGACGGTGATCGTGTCACCGCGTACGACATCGCCGCCGACCACGGCGGCGCCCGCCACCTGGCACTCGTCGCGCAGCCCGTCCATCAGCTCGGTCGCCCAGGTCGCGGGCAGTTCGGCGGGCACGACCAGGCCGAGCAGGATGGCGGTGGGCACCGCTCCCATGGCGGCGATGTCGGCCAGGTTCTGCGCGGCGGCCTTGCGGCCCACGTCGTAGGCGGTGGACCAGTCGCGGCGGAAGTGCCGCCCTTCGAGGAGGACGTCGGTGCTGGCCACGACCCTGCGGTCGGGCGCGGTGACCACCGCGGCGTCGTCGCCCGGACCGATCCGTACGGCCGGGGTGGCGGTGAGCCGGGAGGTCAGCTCCCTGATCAGCCCGAACTCTCCCAGCTCGCCCACGGTGCCCTTCATGCTGCTGCCCTTCCGATGCGTACGGACCATCCGTACTGCGCTGCCGATCCGTACTCCGTCGCCTCGGGTCCGGCCCCCGCTCCCCCGGGGCGGCCGGTCCCCGCGCCGCGCGTCGCGTTCCCCGCCCGGGTCTCCCCGGCGCGCGCGCCGACGCGGTACCGTGGCGTCCCTTCTTCCCACATGATCCTCGAAGCCGCCCTGGAGGTCCCGTGGTACAGGCGTACATCCTGATCCAGACCGAGGTGGGCAAGGCGTCGGCCGTGGCGGAAGTGATCGCCAAGATCCCCGGCGTGATCCAGGCCGAGGACGTCACCGGCCCGTACGACGTGATCGTGCGGGCCCAGGCCGACACGGTCGACGAACTCGGCCGCATGGTGGTCGCCAAGGTTCAGCAGGTGGACGGCATCACCCGCACCCTGACCTGCCCGGTGGTCCATCTCTAGCTCCCCCGTATGCTCGGCCGGGTGATCTCCTCGTCGCGCCGGCTGCTGGTTCCGGCCCTGCTCACCGTGGCGTTCGCCGCGGTGGGCTGCTCGTCCTCGGCCCCCACCGCCGCCCCCGCGCCCGAGGGCGACTCCGCGCGGCAGTGCCGGGCGCTCCGGAAGGAGTTGCCGCGGACCGTGGACGGGCTGGAGCGGGGCACCGCCGACCCGGTCTCGGACTTCACCGCCGTCTGGGGCGATCCCCCCGTCAAGCTGCGCTGCGGGGTACCCAAACCCGCCGTGCTGACGCCCGGGAGTGAACATTACAACCCCGGTGCGGACGCGGCGGAAGTCGACGGTGTCGACTGGCTCTTCGAGCGGCAGGACGACGGATACCGCTTCACGACCGTACTGCGCAAGACGTATGTCGAGGTGAGCGTTCCGGGGAAGTACGCCCCCGAGGTCGATGTGCTCACCGACCTCGCGGACGCCGTACGCAAGACGGTGCCGGCCGGGGTCTGAGGCCGCCGGCCGGGCAGGTCCGGAGGTCAGCGCAGCCCGGTGGAGCGCCGCAGCGCCGCCTGGATCAGCCGGTCGACCAGTTCGGGGTAGCTGACGCCGGTCTCCTGCCACATCCTCGGGTACATCGAGATGGGCGTGAAACCGGGCAGCGTGTTGATCTCGTTGATCACGAACTCACCGTTGTCCTGGAGGAAGAAGTCGGCGCGCACCAGTCCCTCGCAGGAGGCCGCCTCGAAGGCCGCCACGGCCAGCTCCTGGACGCGCGCGGTCTGCTCGCCGGTGAGCGGGGCGGGCACCAGGCCGGCGGCCGAGTCGATGTACTTGGCCTCGAAGTCGTAGAAGGAGTGGTCGGAGACCGGCGGGATCTCGGCCGGGACGCTGGCGCGCGGGCCGTCCGCGAACTCCAGGACGCCGCACTCGATCTCCCGGCCGGTCAGCAGCGACTCCACGATGATCTTGGGGTCGTGGCGGCGGGCCTCCTCGACGGCCGCGTCCAGGCCGGAGACGTCGTCCACCTTGGTGATGCCCATGGAGGAACCGGCGCGGGCGGGCTTCACGAACAGCGGCCAGCCGTGTTCCGCGGCGAAGTCCACGATCTTCTTGCGGGCCGCCGCGGGGTCCTGCTCCCACTCGCGGGGGCGGACGACCTCGTACGGGCCGACCGGCAGCCCGAAGGAGGTGAACACCCGCTTCATGTAGTCCTTGTCCTGGCCGACGGCCGAGGCGAGCACCCCGGAGCCCACGTAGGGCACGCCGGACAGTTCCAGGAGGCCCTGGAGGGTGCCGTCCTCACCGTACGGGCCGTGCAGCACCGGGAAGACGACATCGACCTCGCCGAGCGCCTTGGGCACCGCGCCCGGCTCGCTGTAGACGACCTCGCGGCTGGTCGGGTCCACCGGCAGGACGACGGCGCCCTCGGCGGATTCGCTCAGCTCCGCCACGTCCGGCAGCTTCCGGTCCGTGATGGCCATCCGCTCCGGGGCGTCGGCGGTCAGCACCCACCGGCCGTCGGTCGTGATGCCGATGGGCAGCACGTCGTACTTCTCGCGGTCGATGGCGGCCAGCACGGCACCCGCGGTGACCACGGAGATGGCGTGCTCGGAGCTGCGCCCGCCGAACACGACGGCGACGCGGGGCTTCTGGGAAGGGGTCTCGCTGCTCATATCGCGTTGAGCGTACCTGCTGCCCCAGGAGGGCCGGTGGCGCAGCCCCGGGAGCGGCCGCGGGCCCCCACAGGGCGTGAACGCTCGGTCAGTGCCGCTCGGGCTTGGCGCTGCGCGACATCAGTTCCTTGAGGGCCACCAGCGGCGGCTTGCCCTCGTGGACGATGTCCACGACCGTCTCGGTGATCGGCATGTCGACGCCGTGCCGGCGGGCGAGATCCAGTACCGACTCGCAGGACTTGACGCCCTCCGCGGTCTGCTTGGTGACCGCGATGGTCTCCTCCAGCGACATGCCGCGGCCGAGGTTGGCGCCGAAGGTGTTGTTGCGGGAGAGCGGCGAGGAGCAGGTGGCGACCAGGTCGCCCATGCCGGCGAGACCGGCGAAGGTGTGCGCGTCGGCGCCCATCGCCAGGCCCAGCCGGGTCGTTTCGGCGAGGCCGCGGGTGATCAGGGACGCCTTGGCGTTGTCGCCCAGGCCCATGCCGCCGGCCATGCCGACCGCCAGCGCGATGACGTTCTTGACCGCGCCGCCCAGCTCGGCACCGACCACGTCCGTGTTGGTGTACGGGCGGAAGTACGGGGTGTGGCAGGCGGCCTGGAGGCGCCGGGCCACGGCTTCGTCCACACAGGCGACGACCGCGGCGGCGGGCTGCCGGGCGGCGATCTCCTTGGCGAGGTTGGGGCCGGTCAGCACCGCGACCCGCTCGGCGGGGGCCTTGGCGACCTCTTCGACGACCTCGCTCATCCGCTTGGCGGTGCCCAGTTCGACGCCCTTCATCAGGGAGACCAGGACCGTGTCGGCGGGCAGCAGCGGCGCCCAGGCGGCGAGGTTCTCGCGCAGCGTCTGCGAGGGGATGGCCAGGACGGTGAAATCGGCGCCGTGCGCGGCCTCCGCGGGGTCGGTGGTGGCCCGTACGGTCTCCGGCAGCTCCGCGTCCGGCAGATAGTCGGGGTTGGTCCGGCCGGTGTTGATGGCGTCGACCAGGCCCGCTCTGCGGCCCCACATCGTCACCTCGCAGCCCGCGTCGCCGAGCACCATCGCGAATGCGGTGCCCCAGGACCCCGTGCCGTAGACGGCGCAGCGCGTCACTTGCCTTCATCCTCCTGTGTCTTCGGTGCCTGGTCGTCCAGTTTCACGCCCTGCTCGTCCAGCTTCCGCGCCCGCTCGGCCTTCTGCTGCTCGCGGCGGGCCCGGCTGCGCCGGACGGCGTCCTTGCGGTGGTCGTACGGCTCGGCCGGCGCCGGTTCGTTCCGTACCTCGGCGAGGATCGCGGTGACGGCGGCCATGACCTTGTCGGTCACCTCGCGCAGCACCTCGGCGGTGGGCTCCTTGCCGTAGAACTCGCTCAGGTCGACCGCCGGGCCCGCCTTGACCCGCAGGGTCTTGCGGGGGAAGAGCCGGAGCTTCTTCTCCTTGGCGTACGGCGGCATGACCTCGTTGGCGCCCCACTGCGCCACCGGGATGACCGGGGCCTTGGTGAGCAACGCCACCCGGGCGGCCCCCGTCTTGCCCTGCATGGGCCACATGTCGGGGTCGCGGGTGAGGGTGCCCTCGGGGTAGAAGGCGACGCATTCGCCCTTGTTGATGGCGGCGACGGCGGCGCGGAAGGCCACCGCGGCGTCGGCGGATTCCCGGTAGACGGGGATCTGGCCGGTTCCGCGCATCATCAGGCCGACGAAGCCGCCCTTGAAGAGTCCGGACTTGGCGAGGAATCGCGGGACCCGGCCGGTGTTGTACTGGTAGTGCGCATACGACAGCGGGTCCAGATACGAGTTGTGGTTGACCGCGGTGATGAATCCGCCGTCGGCGGGAATGTGCTCCATTCCCTGCCAGTCCCGCTTGAACAGAACCAGGAGCGGCGGTTTGCAGATGACCGCGGCCAAGCGGTACCAGAAGCCGATTCTGCGGCGGGACACTGGGACACCCTCCTTGTGGGATCTGCTGAGCTGCTGCGACCCGGCAGCCGCACAAGTGTCGCCCCAGGTACCCGCTATGTCGAGAACACCGTAACCCCGCCGCTCACGGAAGGCGGTGACGGCGGGTGAGAATGAGGGCGATGCGAAGAGACGGAGCGGACGTGGGCTGGAGCCTGGTCGTACCGCTGAAACCCCTGGTACGGGCGAAGAGCAGGCTGTCCCGGGCGGCGGGGGAAGAGCTCCGGCCCCAGTTGGCACTGGCGTTCGCGCTGGACACCGTGACGGCTGCGCTGGCCTGCGAAGACGTCCTGGATGTGGCGGTTGTCACGGACGATCCGGTGGCCGGGGAGCGGTTGGCGGCCCTCGGAGCGCGGGTCGTCGCGGACGTTCCGGGCCGCGGCCTGAACGCTGCGCTGGCGTACGGCGCGGATCAGGTGCGGCGGCGGCGCGCCGCCGCGGCCGTGGCGGCACTGAACGCGGATCTCCCGGCGTTGCGCCCCGCGGAACTGACGCGGGTGCTGTCGGCGGCCGCGGCATTTCCCCGGGCATTTCTCGCGGATGCGGCGGAAATCGGGACGACACTGCTGTGCGCGGCGCCGGGAGTGGAATTGGCACCCGCTTTCGGGGGGCCGTCCCGGGCGCGTCACCGCGAATCGGGAGCGCGGGAGATCGTGCTGCCGGGGACCGAATCCGTACGCCGGGACGTGGACACCGGGGAGGACCTGCGGGCCGCGCTGGCACTGGGTGTGGGGCGGCACACCGCCCGCTGTGTGCCGCGGATGCGGGCTTACGCGGCGGCGGAAGGCGTCCGGGCGCCCTGAGGGAGTCTTCGAGAAGTGCCGGAAAGCCGTCAGAACGTCTGAAGCGTGACGAGCACGATGCGGCGCCCGTCCGTCTCCGTGCCGCCCCCGGCCTCTCCCTCGACGTCGATACGGACCCGCTGGCCGGGCCGCAGCAGCCGCAGGCCGCCCGCGTCGAAGGCCGCGGCGTCGAAGGGCAGCGGGGTGCCGTCGTCGAGCAGCACGCTGCCGGAGCGGGTCTGGGCGTCGTAGGTGTACGCGGTGGCCTGCATGGTGACCAGCCTAGACGGCACACGGCGTCCGGGCCGCGCCGCGCACCGCGTCCGGGCCGCGCCGCGCACCTGGCGGGCGGTCCGCGACGCACCGCGGGCCGGGCTCCCCGAGGGGAGTCCGGCCCGACGCGTGGCGTCGCCGCTGCTGGATTACCGCTTGCGGGCGGTGGTCTTCTTGGCGGTGGTCTTGCGGGCCGTGGTCTTCTTGGCCGGGGCCTTCTTGGCCGTCGCCTTGGTCGCGGGCGCGGTCTTCTTGGCCGTCGCCTTCTTGGCGGTGGCGGTGGCCTTCTTGGCCGGGGTGGCCTTCTTGGCGGCGGTGGCCGTGGTCTTCTTGGCCGCCGACTTCTTCGCCGTGGTGGCGGTGGCCTTCTTCGCCGCCGGGGTGGCCTTCTTGGCGGTGGTGGCCGTGGCCTTCTTCGCCGTGGCGGTGGTCTTCTTCGCCGGCGTGGCCTTCTTGGCGGCGGTGGCCGTGGCCTTCTTCGCGGCCGACTTCTTGGCCGTGGCCTTCTTGGCGGCGGCCTTGGCCGTCGTACGGGTGGAAGAACCGCCCGAGAGGCTGCCCTTGGGAGCCTTCTTCACGGCCACGTCGTTCTTCGGGAGCTTCTTCGAGCCGCTGACCAGGTCCTTGAAGCCCTGACCCGCGCGGAAACGGGGCACCGAGGTCTTCTTGACCCGCACCCGCTCACCCGTCTGCGGGTTGCGGGCGTAGCGGGCCGGACGGTCCACCTTCTCGAACGAACCGAATCCGGTGACCGATACGCGGTCGCCGGAGACAACTGCACGGACGATTGCGTCCAGTACCGCGTCCACCGCGTCCGCGGCGTTCTGACGGCCGCCGAGCTTGTCGGCAATGGCTTCTACGAGCTGCGCCTTGTTCACGTCTTCCCCTTCGGAGACATTGCTGGAACGAAAGTGTTCAAGCCTTTTCGCACGTTAGGCAGATATATACCGCAAATCAAACACGAAACGGGCTAATCACCCTTGTGCCGCAACGAACTCGACCTTCACGGAGTTCCATCGGCGTGCACGTCTACGGGAAAGCGACCCTCGTCGAGGTCGTTCATGAACCACTCCAGACGCCTTGCCGCGTCCGCCAGATCGTGTTTCGCCGCCGCCGTGATGACGAGCAGCTTCCGGGTCAGCGCCATGCGTACGCCCTCCGGGACTTGCAGTGTCCGCACTCGTGTGTGTGCGTCCTTGAGTCGGTCGGCGACGACACCGTAGAGCTCGAGTTGGTCGTCGCGTTCCATGCGCTAATTGTGCCATCTGCGGCGAGTTGTCGCTTCACGGGGCCTCAACGGCAGCCTCCACACGCCGATGCGCCCCCTGCCAACTAGCAAGGGGCGCATCGTACGCAATAAGGCTTTGAGCCAAAAAACCCGAGGTCAGACTACTACCGTACGCGGCTTGAACGACGGCCTGTTCGCCTCGTACGTGGCGATGGCCTCCTCCTCCCGAAGGGTGAGGCTGATGTCGTCCAGGCCCTCCAGCAGCCGCCAACGCGCGTTCTCGTCCAGCTCGAACCCTGCGGTGATGCCCGGTGCCCGGACCTGCCGGCCGACGAGGTCGACGGTGACCTCGGCCGCGGGGTCGGCCTCGGCGAGCTGCTGCAGCGCCTCGACGGTCTCCTGCGGCAGCACCACGGTCAGCAGTCCGTTCTTCAGCGAGTTGCCCCGGAAGATGTCCGCGAAACGCGCGGAGATGACGGCTTTGAAGCCGTAGTTCTGCAGGGCCCACACCGCGTGCTCGCGCGAGGAGCCGGTGCCGAAGTCGGGTCCGGCCACCAGGACGGTCGCCCCCCGGTACGCCTCCTGGTTCAGGACGAACGCCGGATCCTTGCGCCAGGCCTCGAAGAGCCCGTCCTCGAAGCCGTCCCGGGTGACCTTCTTGAGCCAGTGGGCCGGGATGATCTGGTCGGTGTCGACGTTGCTGCGGCGCAGCGGGACGGCCCGGCCGGTGTGCGTGGTGAAAGCTTCCATGGTTCAGACTCCCGCGGGCGTGCGTACGTCGGCGTCGGCGTCGGACAGGTCGGCCGGCGATGCCAGATGGCCGAGAACCGCCGTTGCGGCGGCGACCTGGGGCGAGACCAGGTGGGTACGGCCGCCCTTGCCCTGCCGTCCCTCGAAGTTGCGGTTGGAGGTCGAGGCGGACCGCTCGCCGGGTGCGAGCTGGTCCGGGTTCATGCCGAGGCACATCGAGCAGCCGGCGTGCCGCCACTCTGCACCGGCCTCGGTGAACACCTTGTCGAGGCCCTCCGAGACCGCCTGGAGGGAGACCCGTACCGACCCCGGTACGACGAGCATCCGTACGCCGTCGGCGACCCGGCGGCCCCGTACGATCTCGGCGGCGGCGCGCAGATCCTCGATGCGCCCATTGGTGCAGGAACCTACGAAGACGGTGTCCACACGGATGTCGCGCAGCGGCTGACCCGCCGTCAACCCCATGTATTCCAGGGCCTTTTCGGCGGCGAAGCGCTCCGATGCGTCTTCGTACGAAGCGGGGTCGGGGACGTCCGCCGAAAGGGGTGCGCCCTGGCCCGGGTTGGTGCCCCAGGTGACGAACGGCGCCAGCTCGGAAGCGTCCACGACGACCTCGTGGTCGAAGACCGCGTCGTCGTCGGTGCGCAGGGTCTTCCAGTACGCGACGGCGGCGTCCCAGTCGGCCCCCTGGGGCGCGTGGTCGCGGCCCTGGAGGTAGGCGAAGGTGGTCTCGTCGGGGGCGATCATGCCGGCCCGGGCGCCCGCCTCGATGGACATGTTGCAGATGGTCATCCGGGCCTCCATCGAGAGCTTCTCGATGGCCTCGCCGCGGTACTCGATGACGTACCCCTGGCCGCCGCCGGTGCCGATCCGGGCGATGACGGCGAGGATCAGGTCCTTGGCGGTGACGCCGTCGGGCAGCTCGCCCTCGACGGTGACGGCCATGGTCTTGAAGGGCGCCATCGGCAGCGTCTGGGTGGCGAGCACGTGCTCGACCTGGCTGGTGCCGATGCCGAAGGCCAGCGCGCCGAAGGCGCCGTGGGTGGAGGTGTGGCTGTCGCCGCAGACCACGGTGGTGCCCGGCTGGGTCAGTCCCAACTGCGGTCCCACTACGTGGACGACTCCCTGCTCGACGTCGCCCAGCGGGTGCAGCCGGACGCCGAACTCCGCGCAGTTCTTGCGCAGCGTCTCCAGTTGCGTGCGGGAGACGGGGTCGGCGATCGGCTTGTCGATGTCGAGGGTGGGGGTGTTGTGGTCCTCGGTGGCGATGGTGAGGTCGGTGCGCCGCACCGGCCGGCCGGCCTTGCGCAGGCCGTCGAACGCCTGCGGGCTGGTCACCTCGTGGAGCAGGTGCAGGTCGATGAAGAGGAGGTCGGGCTCGCCTTCGGCGCGCCGGACGACGTGGTCGTCCCAGACCTTCTCCGCGAGTGTCCGTGCCATCGCTTTCCCTCCGGCCGGCCGCATTGCCGGCCCAACTCGACTGTGTACGCGGCGCCCGTCCCCCGGATCCGGACGCCGTGCCGGGCCCTGGTCGGGGGCCGCGCCTACAGATTGGCGGCTTCCCAGGAAAATTGAACTTGCGTTTCACACTGTGAGACGCGAGTATCGTTGCATGGACAACTCTAGCGGCGTCGGCGTTCTCGACAAGGCAGCTCTGGTACTGAGCGCTCTGGAGTCCGGTCCGGCCACCCTCGCCGGGCTGGTCACGGCGACCGGGCTCGCACGACCCACGGCACACCGGCTGGCCGTGGCACTGGAACACCACCGGATGGTGGCGAGGGACATGCAGGGCCGGTTCATCCTCGGCCCGCGGCTGTCGGAACTGGCCGCCGCGGCCGGCGAGGACCGCCTGCTGGCCACGGCCGGACCGGTGCTCACGCATCTGCGCGACGTGACGGGCGAGAGCGCGCAGCTCTACCGGCGCCAGGGCGACATGCGGATCTGCGTGGCCGCGGCGGAACGGCTGTCCGGACTGCGGGACACCGTCCCGGTCGGCTCCACGCTCCCCATGAAGGCCGGTTCGGCCGCCCAGATCCTGATGGCCTGGGAGGAGCCGGAGCGCCTGCACCGCGGCCTCCAGGGCGCCCGTTTCACGGCCACCGCGCTGTCCGGCGTACGACGCCGGGGCTGGGCGCAGTCGATCGGCGAGCGGGAGCCCGGCGTGGCCTCGGTCTCCGCCCCCGTACGCGGCCCGTCGAACCGCGTGGTCGCCGCCGTCTCGGTCTCCGGACCGATCGAGCGGCTGACCCGCCACCCGGGCCGGATGCACGCCCAGGCGGTCATCGACGCGGCGGCCCGGCTCAGCGAGGCGCTGCGCCGTACGGGCTGAGCCGCTGACCTGCGAAAACGAACGACCGGCCGGTGCGGCCGCCGACGCCCGCACCGGCCGGTCGGCCACACCGAGGCGTGACTACACCCCGCCCACGGGCGCACTGAGCGCCCCGCGCCGCCCCGGCGCGGCGATACCGTATGCGGCGCCGAGCCCGCCCAGCGGCATCGAACTGTAGATCGTGCTGTACGCGCCCGCCGGTACGACATAGGTCTCGTGCCAGATCCCCACCGCCCCTGCGCCGCTCCGCGCGCGGCGGTTGAACGCCGCCCACGCGGGGCGGTGCCCCATCTCCGGGTCGGCGGCGTAGGCGTACAACTTCTCGCGCGACTCCCAGTATTGGACGACGGTGAAGACGCGCGGCCCGCCGTTCAGCATCCGGTAGGCGAGCATCCCGGCGCCCGGGTCGCACACCAACTCCCTGACCAGCCGCGGCATCGCGCGTAGCACGGGAAGCCAACTGCGCACCGCCCGGAACTTGTTGATGCGCATACCGACCAGGAAGACGACCACCTCCCCGTCGGCGTCCGCCACCGTGCGCCCCGATACGACCTTGTCCCCCATGACGGTCCCCCTACCTCCCGACTCTTTGGATAGCGTCACTATCCATGCTTGGATAGTGACACTCTCCAAGGAAGGGCGCAAGCGGTGCGACTGTCAGAACTGAGCGAACGCAGCGGGCTGTCCACCGCCACGATCAAGTACTACCTGCGGGAAGGACTGCTGCCGCCCGGCGAACGGATCACCGCCACCACCGCCGAATACGGCGACGCCCACCTGCGCCGGCTGCGCCTGGTCCGCGCGCTGGTCCAGGTCGGCAAGATGCCGGTGGCCACCGCGCGCGAGGTGCTGGCCGCGGTCGAGGACGAGTCGCTGGACCACCACCTGCGCCTCGGCGCGGCCGTATGGGCCCTCCCCCACCCTCCCGGCCCGCCCAAGGAGGCCCCGGAGACCACCGCCGCCCGCCGCACGGCCGACGAGCTGCTGCGCCGCCTGGGCTGGCAGTACGGGCTGGAGGTCGGCCCGGTCTCCCCCACGTACGGCATGCTGGTGAACGCGCTGGCCGCGCTCGCCCGGCTCGGCTATCCGCACGCCGTCGAGAACCTGCTGCCGTACGCCCGGCTCGCGGGCGAAATGGCCGTCGCCGACCTGGATTTGGTGGAGGAGTACGAGACGCCCGCCGAGCAGGTGGAGGCCGCGGTGGCCCTGACCGTGCTGCTCGAACCGGTCCTGCTGAGCCTGCGGCGGCTGGCGGAGGCGGAGGAATCGCACCGCCGCTTCAGGGGCGACACCTCGTGACGCCGGACCCTGCGCGAGGGCCTTCCCACGCGAACGCGAAGAAGCCCTCCCCCGACCAGGGAAGGGCCTCTTCTGTGCGTACCCCCGACCGGATTCGAACCGGCGCTACCGCCTTGAGAGGGCGGCGTGCTAGGCCGCTACACAACGGGGGCCTGCTTTGCAGAACCACAGTCTGACCTGCGGTTTCGCGCTGGGCTACCAGGACTCGAACCTAGACTAAATGAACCAGAATCACTCGTGCTGCCAATTACACCATAGCCCATGGTGGTTTAGACCAGTACCCCCGACCGGATTCGAACCGGCGCTACCGCCTTGAGAGGGCGGCGTGCTAGGCCGCTACACAACGGGGGCCCTAGCGATCCTTGCGTCGTCGCATCCGGGAGCGACCCGAAGGTGACGGTGAGAAAGGATCTGTACCCCCGACCGGATTCGAACCGGCGCTACCGCCTTGAGAGGGCGGCGTGCTAGGCCGCTACACAACGGGGGCCTGGTACTGCATGATCAAGAGACCTTCAGAAGATCTCTTGCTGGGCTACCAGGACTCGAACCTAGACTAACTGAACCAGAATCAGTCGTGCTGCCAATTACACCATAGCCCACCGGAACGCAACCCCCGCCAGGGGTCTTGTTCGGCTTGCGCTTCCCGGTCCGGCTTTTTCGGCCCGCCCGGGCGGCGCAGAAAGAACATTACCCGAAGGTGGACGACGCTCCAAAACCGATAAGGCCGCGCACCAGCCCCGGCAGCTCGCCGAGCCCGCCGATCCGCGTCACCCCGTCCGGCACGTCCCCCTCCACCCCGCTCCGGTCCACCCACACGGCGCCCAGCCCCGCGTCGCGCGCGCCGATCGCGTCCACGTCCAGCTTGTCCCCGACGTACACGACCCGCTCGGGCGCCAGGCCCATGGCGTCACAGGCCGCCAGGAACGCCTCCGCCGCCGGTTTCGCGTGCCCCACCTCGTCGGCGCACAGCACCACCTCGAAGTGCTCGCGTATGCCGAGCGCCCGCAGCTTGCGGTCCTGATTACGGACGGACGAGTTCGACAGCACACCCTGCCGGGCCAGCGGCGCCAGGTCCGTCAGCGCCTGCACGGAGTCCGGGAACAGCGTCCAGGCCGCCTCGTACAGCGCGACGTACCGCCCGAACCAGGCATCGGCCTCGTCGTCACTCAGCTCCGCCCCGAGGAAGGCCCGAGCCCGCTCCCTGCGATGCTCCAGGAACCCCACTTCCCCGGCGAGAAACCGCCCGAAGGCGGCTTCCATGCACTCCCGCCACCGCCCGAGCGCGCACTCGGCGTCCGCGTACCGCGCGAGCAGCCCCTCCGCCTCGATGTGCCGCAGGGCTCCCACGCGGTCCGACCCCGTGTAGTCGAAGAGGGTGTCGTCCACGTCCCAGAGGACGGCCTCGATGGTCATGAAGCCGACGGTACCCGGACGGGCCGCGCGAGCGCCCGAGTTTTCGCCCTGCCCACGTCAAGGCCATGGCAATGCGGGTCCGCGTGGCCGGCTACCGCCACCACAGCGAGTGGGGAAAACACAAGCGCGCGGAGGCGTGCCGAGGCGCGCTCGCGCACCGAAGGTGGCATGGGGCTCCGGTGGCCGGGGGTCGACCGTCGGACCCCTGCGCGCTTAGCGGTTACGTACGGGCACATGGCGCGTGCGGTCCCGGCCGGACCCATTCGCCGGTGCGGGACCAAGGTCCCGGCCGTCACGTCAATCGCTTGGGCCTCATCAGCAGCCGGCCCAGCCGTACGGCTCGCGCCCCCGGGACCAAGGACCCGATTCCCGAGGTAATCGCTCATTCAACCTTTAGCTACCCCTTCGGATATGCCACGCTCAGATCCGCTCGCCCCTGGCATATGCCCAACACATTGGCGCCAGAGGGTTGCAGATCCGTCTACGAAGGGCCTTCATGAACCACCGCCAGCGCATAGCCAGTACCGTCGTCGCCACCATCAGCGCAGCAACACTCACGCTCGGGGCCGCCCCCGCCGCCTTCGCCGGTGACATCCCTTCCCCGGCCGAGCAGACCGCGGCCTTGGTCGAGAAGGCCACCGGCACCACCGACATCGCTCTGACCCCGGCCCCTGGCACCACGATCCCCCAGCGTTCCACCGGGGACGCCAAGGCCGGCACCGCGACGGGTGACGCCGTATCCATCGCCCTTCCCGGCACCAAGAACGTCACCGGCGCCAAGGCCGGCAAGAACACCACTGTCTACCCCGGCGCAGCCGAGGCCACCGACCTCGCCGTCCAGCCCACCACCGACGGCGGCATTCGCGCCCTGGCCGTCCTCAAGGACGTCACCGCCCCGCGCGAACAGCGCTACGACGTCGGCCTTCCCGCCGGCGCCCGCCTGGTCGAGCTCGACAACGGCGCGGTCGCCGCCATCGCCAAGAACGGCACCTTCCTCGGCGGTTTCACCACCCCCTGGGCCAAGGACGCCAACGGCAAGCCCGTACCCACCAGCTACCGCGTCGACGGCAACACCCTCGTCCAGTCGGTACGGATCGCGGACTCCACGGCATTCCCCGTCGTCGCCGACCCCAAGTGGCTGAACGATGCGGCCAAGGGAACGGCCGCCGGCCTGGTCGGCGGATGTGCGGCCGGCGCCCTCGCCGGAGGAGTGGGGTGCCTCCCCGGAGCTGTCGCATCAGGTGTGGCCGGTGGCGTCGCCGGGGCGATCAGCGGCCTCTTCGGCTGACAGCCGTTGCCTTCTTCCTTCGATCCCGGACGACATGGCCTGTGAGGAGCACCGACATGACAGACAGCATGGAGAGTCGGCACCCCAGCGCTGAGCGGACCGTCTCGCTCGCGGTGTTGTGCGGACTGGGAGTGGTCCTCGGCCTCAGCCTGGGCCACCAGTCTTTTGTAGCCAGCGTCCTGTGGGGGCTGGCCGGAGGGATCATCGCGGCACCAGTACTCATGGGCGCCACCCGAGTCGCCCGATACGTGGCCAAGCGGCGATCCACACGGTGACCCGATCGAGACCGGGCCCGCACCTCACATCAGCCGAGGCAGATGCCAGGAGTGGACCGGTCTCGATCGGTCGGTGACAAACCCTGGCTACAGCATTCCCTCTACACCGCTTCCCTTGAGGACCGCCACAAACGCGGCCAACCCCTGGCGGGAGGTCGAGAGGGTCACCTGCGGATCGTCGCTTTCCCGCAGACGTACGGTGCCGTCAGGTACAGCAACGATGTTCACGCAGTTCGCACCCGCATTGCTGTACGAAGACTTCTGCCAGACCAGGCGGAACATAACGGGCTTCACCCCCTGGCAGTTCGTCCCACACCGCTCGCCTTGATCGCCGCCAGGAACGCGGCCAGCCCGTCGCGAGTGGCCGACAGGATCGCCTCCGGAGCATCGCTCTCGCGGAGAAGTACGGTGCCGTCAGGTGTGGCGGCGATGTTCACGCAGTTGGCAGCCTCTCCACTGAAGGTCGACTTCTGCCAGGTCAGACGGGTCATGCTGGGCCTCGCTCCTTCACAACTCGTTCCTCACCCGCAGGATCAGGTCCCGCGACTGAGACGGCTTCAGCGCCCGGGACTCCATTCGGTCCAGGACGGCGCGGTACTTCGTGACATGCGCCTCTCCACCGATGAAGAGGGAGCCATGGTCGGTGTCGAGCTGGATCGTGTCCAGGTTGGGGATGTCGCCGACGAACTGGACGATGCCGTGCCCTGCTCCGGGGAAAGTGCCCGTTCCGAACGGGATCACCCGCACGTCCACGTGCGCCTCCTCGCTCCGGTCGACGAGATACTGGAGCTGTTCCCGCGCGACGGCGGGACCGCCAAACCCTATGTGCAAGGCGGCTTCGTGAATGATCGCCAGCAGCGGGGTCGCTGATTCCCCATGGACCACGCCTTGGCGCTTGAGGCGATGGGAAACCCGATGCTCGATCTCATCGGGAGTCAGGTGAGGCACTACGTCACCGATGACCACACGGGCATGGTCCCTGGTCTGCAACAGCCCAGGGATGTGGATCACCGAGGCGACCCGTAGGGCACGTGCGTGATGTTCCAGCTCGGCCAGGTCCAACGCGTCAGCCGGCAGGATCTCGCGGTACTCCTCCCACCAGCCCCGCGTACGGCCGCCGGTCATCGCGGCTAGCGCCTGAATGAGGGCGTCATCCGAGCATTCGTAGAGCCGGGCCAACGCCCTGACACGGTCCGCGCTGACCGCGTAACTACCCGCCTCGATGTTGCTGATGCGCGATTGCGGCGCACCGAACAGTTCCCCGGCGCGCGTCGCGGACAGATCTGCGTGCTCGCGCAGACGGCGCAGCTCAGCTCCCAGACGTCGCTGTCTGACCGTCGGCGGAACCTTCGCACGAGCCACGCCTGCCGCCCTTTCACTCACACGAGTGGTAGTGATATGCGATCCAGCAGAATGCTGGGCTGCATACCAGCCATTGCCCTAGCCTCCTAGTCACCAGCCGATCAACTTCGCCCACAGCCAGGAGACTTCACATGACCACCGTATCCCCACCCCCGCCCCTCCCCGACCCACCCAACGGCTTCGCCCAAGAGGTCCAAGAACTGGTCGACGCCACCGCGCCCCGCCTCTTCGCCGTCGTCGAGGAGTTCGGCATCTGCGGCCTGCGGGACGCTCGGGTCGCCGCCTGGGGGCTCGCCTACGAGGACGGGCGGGCGGATGTCGCCGCCGTGGAGGGTGGCTTCCGGATGTCGGTGGCGGCGCCGGAGCGCGCGGCCCGGTTCGTGTCGATGCGGCCGGGGAGTCTCGGGAGCGTCGTCTGGCCGGGGGCGTGAAGGACGGGCCGATTCGACCGTCGCCGGTCATGATGCGCCCGTTGCGGCACGGAAGCGCGGATCTCCTGGATGCGTGCCCCACCGCCGCCTACCGTGGGTCCCGCCCTGCCAACACGTACCGGAGGTCGCCGGCCATGGACAGAGAGATCGAAGTGGACCGGGACGCCTGCGAGCGGACTCCGGACGCCATCCGTACGGCGTTGCAGCGGCGGCCGGACTGGCTGCAGTACTTCGAGCAGGACTGGCTCAGCGCGGCGGCGGAGTTCGATCGTGCGGAGCTGGACCGGGTTGTCGACAAGTGGTTCCCCTTCGCTTGCGCGTGCGCGACGCCCGGCTACCTGGATCAGGTGGAGCAGATGGCCAAGCGCCTGGCGGAGGGGGACACGGAAGGCATGGTCTTCCGGGACGCCGAGGGCAACGCGTACGACGCCGAGAACAATCCGATCGACGTCGGCAGGTGCCCATGACCGCTTACGTCATCAGGTACGCGGACCGTGCCGCACGGTGCAAGGCGGCCCTGGGCACCGCGCAACGGGCCTCCTTGGAGGAGCTGGAGAAACGGCTCAGCCTGAACCCGTTCGGCGCGCCCGCCAAGAGCCATCGGGACAACAGTTGGTCGGCCGCCTTCGAGGGCGGCTTCATCCAGTACGTGGTGTCCAACACGCACGTCGTGATCAACGTCATCGATCTCGTGGCCGCGTGACCCACCCCCACCACGTGCGAAGGGGCGGCCACCGAATTCCGGTGGCCGCCCCTTCGCCGTACGGCGTAAAGCCTCCGCGTTACGCGCCCAGCTTCGCCAGCGCCGCGTCGATGCGGGCCAGCGTGCGCTCCTTGCCCAGGATTTCCAGGGACTCGAAGAGCGGGAGGCCGACCGTGCGGCCGGTGACGGCCACGCGGACCGGGGCCTGGGCCTTGCCGAGCTTGAGGCCGTGGGCCTCGCCGGCGGCCAGGACGGCCTCCTTGAGGGAGTCGGGGCTGGACCAGTCGGCGCCGGCCAGCTTCTCGCGGGCGGTGGTGAGCAGGGCCACCGGGTCGCCCTTCATCGCCTTGTTCCAGGACGCCTCGTCCTCGACCGGCTCCTTGCGGAAGAGGAAGTCGACGTTGGCGGTGATGTCGGAGAGGACCGTCAGGCGGGTCTGCGCGTGCGGGGCGATGGCCTGCCAGGCCGCCTCGTCGAAGTCGGCCGGGTCCCAGTTGGCGTGGGGGGCCTGGAGCCAGGGGCGGCAGGCTTCGATGAACGCCTTCACGTCCAGGCGGCGGATGTGGTCGGCGTTGATCGCCTCGGCCTTCTTGAGGTCGAAGCGGGCCGGGTTGGCGTTGACGTCGGCGATGTCGAAGGCCGCGACCATCTCCTCGATGGAGAAGACGTCCTGGTCGGCGGAGAAGGACCAGCCGAGGAGGGAGAGGTAGTTGAGGAGACCCTCGGGGAGGAAGCCGCGCTCGCGGTAGAGGTTGAGGGAAGCCTGCGGGTCGCGCTTCGAGAGTTTCTTGTTGCCCTCGCCCATGACGTAGGGCAGGTGACCGAAGTAGGGGACGTACTTGGCGACGCCCAGGTCGATCAGGGCCTTGTAGAGGGCCACCTGGCGGGGGGTGGAGGAGAGCAGGTCCTCGCCGCGCAGGACGTGGGTGATCTCCATCAGGGCGTCGTCGACCGGGTTGACCAGGGTGTACAGCGGCGCGCCGTTGGCGCGGAGGATGCCGTAGTCCGGGACGTTCTCCGGGGTGAAGGTCAGTTCGCCGCGGACCAGGTCCGTGAAGGTGATCGGCTCGTCCGGCATCCGGAAGCGGACGATCGGCTCGCGGCCCTCGGCCTCGTACGCGGTGATCTCGTCGGCCGTCAGGGCGCGGCACTTGCCGTCGTAACCGGAGGGCTTGCCGGCTGCGCGGGCGGCCTCGCGGCGGGCGTCCAGCTCCTCGGTGGAGCAGTAGCACTTGTACGCGTGGCCGGCGTCCAGCAGCTTCTGCGCGATCTCCTTGTAGAGGTCCATGCGCTGCGACTGGCGGTACGGCGCGTGGGGGCCGCCGACCTCGGGGCCCTCGTCCCAGTCCAGGCCCAGCCAGCGCATCGAGTCCAGGAGCTGCTCGTAGGACTCCTCGGAGTCACGGGCCGCGTCGGTGTCCTCGATGCGGAAGACCATGGTGCCCTGCTCGTGGCGGGCGTAGGCCCAGTTGAACAGGGCGGTACGGACCAGGCCCACGTGGGGGTTGCCGGTCGGGGAGGGACAGAAACGGACGCGGACGGGGGTCGCGTTAGCCACGCTTGATCACCTTGTTGGTGAGAGTGCCGATGCCTTCGATGTGGACGGCGACCTCGTCGCCGTCCTGGAGGGGGCCGACCCCGGCCGGGGTGCCCGTGAGGACGACGTCGCCGGGGAGCAGCGTCATCGCCTCGGTGATGTGCACGATCAGGTCCTCGACGGAGCGGACCATCTCGCTGGTGCGGCCGAGCTGGCGCTGTTCGCCGTTGACGGTGCACATGATGGTCAGGTCGCTCGGGTCCAGCTCCGTCTCGACCCAGGGGCCGAGCGGGCAGGAGGTGTCGAAGCCCTTGGCCCGCGCCCACTGCGCCTCGCGCTTCTGCACGTCGCGCGCGGTGATGTCGTTGGCGCAGGTGTAGCCGAGGATCACGTCCTTGGCGCGCTCGCGGGGGACCTCGCGGCACATGCGGCCGATGACGACGGCGAGCTCGGCCTCGTGGTGGACCTCCTGGGAGAAGGAGGGGTAGACCACCGGGTCGCCGGGGCCGACCACCGAGGTGGAGGGCTTGAAGAAGGTGACCGGCACATCCGGGACCTCGTTGCCCAGCTCGCGCGCGTGTTCCGCGTAGTTGCGGCCGACCGCGACGACCTTGTTGGGCAGGACCGGGGGCAGCAGGCGGACCTTGTCGAGGGGGACCTTGTGACCCGAGCGCTCGAATTCCGCGAAGGGGTGTCCCTTGATGACGTCGATGTCGTCGCCGTCGAGGACGCCGAAGCCGACGTTGCCGTCGATGGAGAATCTGGCGATGCGCACGGGTTGCCGCTGCCCCTCATAGATCACTGGCCGGAGTTGACACTCCAGGCTATCGCGGGGGGCGCGGCGGGCCCGCTTCCCCTAGGTCAGACGGCCGCGTCCTGGGCCGTGGCCTGCGCGGGGACCGTCTGCGGCGCGGGGGCGTCCATGAGGACGGTGCGGCGGGGGTTGGCGGTCTGGGTGGGCAGCTCGACGGGGTGCTCCGGGGCCTCGGGCGCGGCGTTCTGGAGGTCGTCGGCGTCCTTGAGGTGGGCGAGGGTGGTGCGCCGCGGGTTGGCTATGTTGCGGAACATCATCGTGGTCTTCACTGCTTCATGCCTCGCGTGGGGTCGGGGAGCAAGGCCGTTTCCCCGCGTCCGGAGGATTGCGGCCTTGTCATTTCGGGCAACTGTGTAAAGCGTCAGGCTATGCGCGCTATTCCCCGCGTGACTTCGGGAAAGTCGACACGCGGCCTGTGAGTTTGCTCACGAAGTGTGTGACAAATGCCGCATTTCTCATGATCAACATCCAGGGGCGAAACGGACATTGCTGGACTGAAGCCCATGTTCCGCTCCCGATCACCCCACCTGGGACAGGAGGTGCCCGCGAGCGACTCGCGGGCATTAGTCCGTTATCGACAGCGTCACTCTCTACGTGTTGTGACGTGTTCCGTACATTGCGTCACGCATGTCACAGCGGACGGCACCGCCCTTGTTGGAGATCCTGCACTGTGCTGGAATTCCACGGACCGCCGCAGGTTTCAGCCGGACGGCGCGCAGGGGGCGCAGCGAAGCGCCGCGCGGTGGTGCCGCTCTCTCGGCCAGAGAGGGCAGCTCGCCGGTCACTCACGACCGCCAAACGGGGGCCCCGGTCCCCTACGACTCGACAACCGTCCCGCCGTTCACGCGGAGGGACGCCTGGTCCAGAGGTTGCGACGCTAGTGCAGGGACGTTTCAAGAGGGACGGGTCTCCCCAGGCCCGCCAGGGCCAAGGGGAAGCTGCGGCGGACCCGGAGCTGCGCGGCGGAAGCGACCGCGCCGCCTCGCCCCAGCATGGCCAGGGCCCCGGCCCGGCGGCCGGGGGTGACTCCGCCGACGGCGCCTCGCCCAAGCCGCCGAAGGGCGCCAAGGAGCCGAGCGGCCCCGGCGCGCGAATAGCCATGCGCAACTGGCGCATCAGCACCCGCCTGGTCTCCCTGCTCGCGCTCCCCGTCATCGCCGCGACCACGCTCGGCGGCATGCGCATCAACACGTCGCTGGAGAACATCGACCAGCTCGACAAGATGCAGTTGCTCACCGAGATGACGCGGCAGGCCACCGAGCTGGCCGACGCCCTCCAGACGGAGCGGGACAAGTCGGCGGGCCCGATCGCCGGCACCGGCAACGTCAAGGACGACGCCAGTGTCGTCGCCCCGCGTGAGGCGACCGACCGGGCCAAGCAGGCGTTCAACAAGGCCACCGGTGACGTCCAGCGCGACGACCCGACGATGGCCGGTGTGCAGGCGACCCTGCTGGACATCGGGCGTCAGCTCAACACCCTCAACGAGATCCGCAACAACGCGTACAAGGACGGCGACAACGCCGCCCGTACGGTCAGCAGCTACAACCAGCTCATCACCTCGCTGCTCGCGCTCTCCCAGGACATGGCGCAGGCGACCAGCAACCCGGAGATGATCCGCAGCACCCGTGCGCTCGCGGCGTTCTCCTCCGCCAAGGAATACGCGTCGATGCAGCGCGCGCTGGTCAGTGCCGGCCTCGCGCACAAGGGCAGCCCGCAGCTCTCCTCCAACGACCGGCTGGCCGGCCGTACCGCCGAGGACAATGAGAAGGCGGCCCGCGACCGCTTCTCGCAGATCTACACCGGCGCCACCGACCTCACCAAGGGTCTGGACGGCAACAACGACGACATCAAGGCGGCCGTCGCCTTCGCGCACCGCGCCTTCGCCAGCGACGGCGGCATCCACAGCGAGGACTACAAGTACCTCGACTGGTACGACACGGACACCGTCAAGATCGACGAGATGGGCCGTATCGAGAGCTCGCTGCTCTCGCAGATGGAGCAGAAGTCCCGCGAGCTGCGCAACGAGGCGACGCAGGAGGCCATCCTCAGCGGTGCGCTGATCCTGCTGGTCCTGGGCATCTCGCTGGTCGGCGCGTTCGTCGTGTCCCGGTCCATGGTGCGCTCGCTGCGCCGGCTCCAGGACACCG
Source organism: Streptomyces chrestomyceticus JCM 4735 (assembly GCF_003865135.1). Taxonomy (NCBI): domain Bacteria; kingdom Bacillati; phylum Actinomycetota; class Actinomycetes; order Kitasatosporales; family Streptomycetaceae; genus Streptomyces; species Streptomyces chrestomyceticus. The sequence continues at coordinate 2,848,871 of NZ_BHZC01000001.1, forward strand.
CGCAGAAGGTCTCCCAGGAGCGCCTGCCCGAGCTGGTCAAGCAGCTCTCCGAGGCGGACCCGCAGGACGTGGACACCTCCGTGGAGTCCGTCGGCGTGCACAGCCGGGACGAGATCGGCAAGGTGGCCGCGGCCTTCGACGACGTGCACCGCGAAGCCGTCCGGCTGGCGTCCGAGCAGGCGCTGCTGCGGGGCAACGTCAACGCGATGTTCACCAACCTCTCGCGCCGCAGCCAGGGCCTCATCCAGCGTCAGCTCTCGCTCATCTCCGAACTGGAGTCCCGCGAGGCCGACCCGGACCAGCTCTCCTCGCTGTTCAAGCTGGACCACCTCGCGACCCGTATGCGCCGTAACGGTGAGAACCTCCTCGTCCTCGCGGGCGAGGAGCCGGGCCGCCGCTGGACGCGCCCGGTCCCGCTGGTCGACGTGCTGCGCGCCGCCGCGTCCGAGGTGGAGCAGTACGAGCGCATCGAACTGAGCGCCGTACCGCAGACCGAGGTCGCCGGCCGGGTCGTCAACGACCTCGTGCACCTGCTCGCCGAGCTGCTGGAGAACGCGACCTCGTTCTCCTCCCCGCAGACCAAGGTCAAGGTGACCGGTCACGCGCTGCCCGACGGCCGCGTCCTGGTCGAGATCCACGACACCGGTATCGGCCTGTCCCCCGAGGACCTGTCCGCGATCAACGAGCGGCTGGCCAGCCCGCCGACGGTGGACGTCTCGGTCTCCCGCCGCATGGGTCTGTTCGTGGTCGGCCGCCTGTCGCTGCGGCACGGCATCCGCATCCAGTTGCGGCCGTCCGACTCGGGCGGTACGACGGCGCTGGTCATGCTGCCGGTCGATGTCGCCCAGGGCGGCAAGAAGCCCCAGCCGGGCGGCAAGGGCGGGCCGGGTGCCGGTTCCGTCGAGGGTGCCCCCGCGCCGCACACCCCGAACGCCTCCGCCAACCGTCTCGCCGGTCTGCAGCCGCGTGGCCAGGTCGGTGCGGGCGGCGCGCGTCCGGCGCTGCCGGGCCGCGGCGGTCCGGGCGGCCAGGGCGGGCCGGGTGCCGGTGCGTTCGGCGCGCCGGCCGGCCGTACGGGCAACGCGCCCGCCGGTCCCTCCAAGAGCACCCCGAACACCGGTCAGCTCAGCGACGGGCGTCCGGCGCTGCCGACCCGTGGCGCGCCGGCCGGTGCGAACACGGGCGCCGGTGCCGGTGACACCTCGCAGATGCCGACGGTCGCTCCCCCGACGGGCGCGCCCCGCCGTGACGAGCGCCCGGAGCTTCCGCAGCGCGGCGCGGCCGGTGAGCTGACCGGCGGCGCGGACGCCACCGGCGGCCCCTCGCAGCCCAACACCACGAGCTGGGGTGCCCGCCGTGAGCGCGGCGCCTCGGACGACTGGCCGATGACGCCCCGCCAGGAGCAGGACCGGCCGCGCGGCCACGAGGAGCCGGAGACCACCGGCGGCTTCGCCCGCCCGGCGGCCGGCGGCCCCGGTGACACGGCGGAGTTCGCCCGTCCCGACTTCGACGCCTCGCCGCCCGGCGCGGACGCCGACCGGACCGGCCGCGGCCCCGGTGACAGCGGCGAGTTCGCCCGTACCGACGCCTTCGGTTCCGGCGCGCCGCAGCGCGACGACCAGGCGACCGGTCAGTACGAGCTGCCCGCCGACCTGCGCGGCGAGTCGCCGCAGGGCCCCGGCGACACCGGGCAGTTCGCCCGCCCGGACGACGGGCGCGGCTTCGGCGAGACCGCGTACGGGAACAACGGTTATGACGCGGCCGCGGGCAACGCCTTCACGGGCGGCAGTGCCTTCGGCGGCGGCGCGCAGCAGCAGGACGCCGGCGTCACGGGCGAGTTCGCCCTCCCCGCCGACCTGCAGAACGGGTCGCAGCAGGGCACCGGCGAGTTCGCGGTGCCGCAGGAGCGGCAGCGCCAGGACGGCGCCTCCGGTGACCTCCTCGGCGGCGGTTCGCCCGCCGGTCCGGGTGACGGCCGTACGCCGATCTTCGACACCATCGAGTCGAACTGGTTCAGCCACCCGGCGTCCGGTGCGGCCTCGGTACCGCAGCAGGCCGCCGACGAGCCCTCGGCCCCGTCGGCGGAGCACTCCGAGGCGCCGCCGCTGCCGCGCCGCGAGCCCGGTGCCGCCGCCGGCGGCGCGTCCGCCGGTACGTCCGGCTCGCTCTTCGACGGTGCCGCCGCCGACAGCCGAACCCAGGGTGAGCAGGGCCAGTGGCGTGCCTCGCCCAACGACGAGCGCTGGCGGCAGGCGGAGCAGATCCGCCAGCCCGCCGCCGGTGGCGTCACCACCTCCGGACTGCCCCGCCGGGTACCGCGCGCCAACCTGGTCGCCGGCACCGCGCAGCAGCAGTCCCACCAGACCGGTCCGCAGGTCTCGCGTGCGCCCGACGACGTGCGCGGCCGTCTGACCAATCTTCGTCGGGGTATCCAGCAAGGCCGTTACCGGGCCGAGGAGAACGCCTCCACCGGCAACCACGGCATTGTCGACCCCACTCACCAGCAGGAGCGTTAGTTGAGTCCGATGAGCCAGGCGGCGCAGAATCTGAACTGGTTGATCACCAACTTCGTGGACAACACCCCGGGGGTGTCCCACACGGTGGTGGTCTCCGCGGACGGACTGCTCCTCGCCATGTCCGACGGTTTTCCCCGCGACCGCGCCGACCAGTTGGCGGCGGTGGCCTCGGGGCTGACCTCGCTGACCTCCGGTGCGTCCCGCATCTTCGAGGGCGGCGTGGTCAACCAGACCGTGGTGGAGATGGAGCGCGGCTTCCTCTTCATCATGTCCGTCTCCGACGGATCGTCGCTGGCCGTACTGGCGCACCCCGAGTGCGACATCGGCCTCGTCGGTTACGAGATGGCCCTGCTGGTCGACCGCGCGGGCACCGTGCTGACGCCCGACCTGCGCGCCGAACTCCAGGGCAGCCTGCTGCACTGAGTCCTGCCGAACGTCACGACCCGACCCACCGCCCACCGTGCCGCACCCCCACCGGCCCAACCCGACGACAGTCAGTTGTCCCGTCCGGAGGACCCCATGACCCCGCCACCTGCCTCGCCCGGCCCGTACGGCGCCTACAGCCAAGCGCCGTACGGGGGCGAAGGTGACCAGCCGCTGGTCCGCCCGTACGCCATGACCGGGGGACGGACCCGGCCGCGCTACCAGCTCGCCATCGAGGCGCTGGTCAGCACGACCGCTGACCCGTCCCAGCTTCCCGGCCTGCTGCCGGAGCACCAGCGCATCTGCCATCTGACCCGCGAGGTGAAGTCGGTCGCCGAGATCTCGGCGCTGCTGCACATCCCGCTGGGGGTGGCCCGGATCCTGGTCGCGGACCTGGCGGAGGCCGGCATGGTGGCGATCCACCAGCCGGGCGGCAGTGGCGAGGCCGGCGGTACGCCCGACGTGACGCTGCTGGAAAGGGTGCTCAGTGGACTTCGCAAGCTCTGACGGCGCCGCGGCGGCCGCCGGACCGGGCGGCCGGTCCACCACCTCGGCGAAGATCGTGGTGGCGGGCGGCTTCGGCGTGGGCAAGACCACGTTCGTCGGGGCCGTCTCGGAGATCAATCCGCTGCGTACGGAGGCCGTGATGACCTCCGCCTCGGCGGGGATCGACGACCTGAGCCACGTCCAGGACAAGACCACCACCACGGTGGCGATGGACTTCGGCCGCATCACCCTGGACCAGGACCTGATCCTGTACCTCTTCGGTACGCCGGGCCAGGACCGCTTCTGGTTCATGTGGGACGACCTGGTCCGCGGCGCCATCGGCGCGGTCGTCCTGGTCGACACCCGCCGCCTCGCCGACTGCTTCGCCGCGGTCGACTACTTCGAGAACAGCGGCCTCCCCTTCGTCATCGCCCTCAACGGCTTCGACGGACACCAGCCGTACACGCCCGACGAGGTCCGCGAGGCCCTCCAGATCGGCCCCGACGCACCGATCATCACCACCGACGCCCGCCACCGCAGCGAGGCCAAGAGCGCTCTCATCACGCTGGTCGAGCACGCTCTCATGGCCCGCCTGAAGTGACGGCGGCACGCCGCCCCGCCCTCAGGTAAGTTGCCTCAGGCAAGGAGAGTCCTTTCCGGTGCCGTACGGCGCCGGAAAGGCCCGGGCCGGCCGCGGTTCCCGTGCGGCGCCAAAAGATCTGTGTCCTTGGCCACGCCGCCGGCCGTGTTCATAACGTTTCGACAGAGAATTCACCCGCCGCCGACACCCGGCGCGCACACGCGGCTCCGCTGCGCTCACATTTCTCCCGCCTTTTGCCGCCCCTCGCCCTTAACGCCCCTTTTATCTGACGTGCTCAGCGCGTCGCCGCCCCTTTGCCCAGTGTTTGGAACGCACGGTCCTGACGTGCTGAAATTCGCTGAACTCCGGAGTAGTGACGCCCTGAAGAAAACGGCACAGCGCAAAAGGGTGCGGTGCCGGCGCCGAGAGGTTGTTGGTCGAGTGAGGCGAAGCAAGTCGGGCCCCGAGCCGCAGGAACCGCGGCGGGGCAACTTCACGCCACCGTCGCACAGTGCGGCACCGGCCCCCGGCGCGGCCGAGAGCCCGGTCGCCACCGTCCCCGTGAGCGGCGGGCGGTTCTCGCCGCGCAACTGGCGGGTGGCCACCCGCCTCAACGCGATCCTGCTGATCCCCGTACTCGTCGCCCTGGTCTTCGGCGGCCTGCGGGTCAACGCCTCCGTCGAGACCTGGCAGGAGGCCCAGGACGCCGAGGCCACCGCCAAGCTGGTACGCGCCGCGGCGGCCTACAGCCACGCCATCATCGACGAGCGCGACCGCACCGCCCAGCCGCTGCTGGCCGGCAAGCGGGACGACCCCGCGGTGAGCGAGGCCCGCCGGGCCACCGACACCGCCGCCGGCGCGTTCCACGCCGCGGTCAAGGAGATGCCCGCCAAGGAGGGCCTCAAGCGCCGCCTCGCCGCCTTCCAGAAGGCCGAGCCCGGCCTGACGAAGCTGCGCGAGGCCGCGTACACGCCGCAGCTTCCCGGCGTCCGCACCGAAGAGGGCTACGTCGCCATCCAGCACCCGCTGATGGAGTTCGCCAACGAGCTGGGCCTGGGCACCGGCAACATCACCTCCTACGGCCGTACGGTCTACGCCGTCTCGCTGGCCAAGGCCGCCGAGTCGCTCACCCGCTCCATCGGTACGCACCTGCTGGTCGACCCGGCGTCCCCGCAGGGCGGCAAGGAGCACAAGAAGCAACTGACCGCGTTCGCCTCGTACAAGTACCTGGAGAACATCGCCATCGGCGAGTACACCTCCGGCGGTACCCCCGAGGACGTGCAGCGGCTCAAGGACGACGCCGCCAAGCTGAAGAAGCGGAGCGACGGGTCGCCGTCCTTCGACGCGATGGCCACCGCCATCGCCTCCGGCGCCTCGCCGCAGCAGCTCGCCGCGCAGGGCATCACGCCGGAGAGTTGGTTCACCGCGGCCACCGGCACGTTCGACATGTACCGGGCCATCGAGAAGGACCTCGCCGACAAGGCGGTGGACGAGGCGGCCGCGATCTCCTCGGACGCCCGGCGGTCCACCTTCGTCGACTCCGCGATCGTGATCGCGGCGCTGGTCATCGCCTTCCTGGTGGCGGGCATGATGGCCCGCCGGATGAGCCGGAACATGAGCCGGCTGCGCACCGCCGCCTTCGGCATCGCCGAGCAGCGGCTGCCGACCCTGGTCGACCAGCTCTCCCGTACGGACCCGGGCCGCGTCGACACCCGGGTGCAGCCCATCCCGATCCACACCACCGACGAGATCGGCGAGGTCGCCCGCGCCTTCGACCAGGTGCACCGCGAGGCCGTCCGGCTCGCCGCCGAACAGGCGCTGCTGCGCGGCAACGTCAACGCGATCTTCACCAACCTCTCGCAGCGGAACCAGGGCCTGATCGAACGTCAGCTCACCCTGATCACCGAGCTGGAGAACAACGAGGCCGACCCGGACCAACTGGAGAACCTCTTCCGGATGGACCACCTGGCCACCCGTATGAGGCGCAACGGCGAGAACCTCCTCATCCTCGCGGGCGAGGAGCCGGGCCGCCGCTGGAACCAGCCGGTGCCGCTGATCGACGTGCTGCGCGCGGCGACGTCCGAGGTCGAGGCGTACGAGCGAATAGAACTGTCCGGCGTGCCGGACGGCGACATCCACGGCACCGCCGTGACCGACCTCGTGCACCTGCTCTCCGAGCTGCTGGAGAACGCCACCACGTTCTCCTCGCCGCAGACCAAGGTGCGGGTCGCCGCCACCCGGCTGCCGGACGGCCGCGTCATGATCGAGATCCACGACAAGGGCATCGGGCTCACCCCCGAGGACTTCGCGGACATCAACCACAAGCTGGCCAACCCGCCGACCGTGGACGCCTCGGTCTCCCAGCGGATGGGCCTTTTCGTGGTCGGCCGGCTCGCCGACCGGCACGGCATCCGCGTCCAGCTCCGCCCCTCGGGCGAGCAGGCCGGCACCACCTCCCTCGTCATGCTCCCCGAGCCCATCACGCACGGCGGTGGCGGCGAGGAGGAGGGCGGCTACGACGACGACTTCACCGTCTCCCGCATCGTGCCCGAGCACCAGCAGGGCGCGTACGAGAGCGACGGCCGGTCCGCCGCCGAGCTGGGCTTCGACGAGCTGGGCCTGAGCCACGGACAGCACGGCGGGGCCTCGCGGCTCGACCCGGTCAACCGCTCGCTGATGCGCGAGGAGCGCCGGGCGGCGCTGGAGGCGCAGGCCGGCGGCGCGGGCACCCAGCCGCACCACCCCGCGCAGGACTCGCACCACCCCGCGCAGGACTCGCACCACCCCGCGCAGGACTCGCACCACCCCGCGCAGACGCCGGGCCCGTACCAGGACCCGTCGGCGCCGCTGTTCCAGGACCAGGCGCAGTTCGGCGACCAGGCACAGTTCCAGGACCAGGCGCCGTTCCAGGACCAGGCGCCGTTCCAGGACCAGGCGCAGTTCGGCGACCAGGCACAGTTCCAGGACCCGGCTCAGGGCCAGAGCCCGGACCGGTTCCAGGACACGGGCCAGTTCCCGACCCCGGCGCAGTTCCAGGACCCGGCCCAGCAGCACGGCGCGGGCTACGGGAACCACCCCGGCCAGGCATATGCGGAACCGGCACAGGGCACCTACGGGGACCCGTCGCCGCAGGGCCAGGGACTTGCCGAAGTCGGTCACGACGAGGCCGTCGGCCAGCAGTCGTACGCCCCGTTCGAGTCGCGGCAGCAGGACGGCGGGCCCGAAAACGGAGCGCACACCGGCTACTTCGGCGGCCAACCGGAATCCGACCGGAATCAGCGGCCCGCTCCCGCGGACGGTCCGGAACGCGTAGCATTCGACCGACCGGACCCCACCCCGAACGGCACACCGCCGCTGACCGACGCCGGCCTTCCGCGCCGCGGAGCCGCCGGCCGGCCGCAGGCTCCCCAGCAGCAGTGGCAGCCGTTCGAGGAGGCGTCCTCCAGGCCCCGTGCCCAGGAGGAACCGGCGGCCGCCCCGCAGGGGAACGCGCCGGAGGCCGGTACGGACGACTCCGAGTGGCGCTCGGCCAACGACGAGCGCTGGCAGCGGGCGGAGCGGCTGCGGGAGCCGAAGGCGGGCGGAGTCACCTCCTCCGGTCTGCCCCGGCGGGTGCCCAAGGCCAATCTGGTCGAGGGCACCGCGGAGCAGAGCCCGCAGGGCGGCCCGCAGGTCTCCCGTGCTCCGGAGGACGTCCGCGGCCGGCTGAGCAACCTGCGGCGCGGGGTCCAGCAGGGACGCAACGTGGGCACGGACCAATCGGAGGTCCCCCAGAATGACCAACAGGGCTTCGGCCCCGGCAGCACCTACGATCAGGAGCGTTAGTGTGAGCCCGATGAGCCAGGCGGCGCAGAACCTGAACTGGTTGATCACCAACTTCGTGGACAACACCCCCGGTGTGTCCCACACGGTCGTGGTCTCCGCGGACGGTCTCCTCCTCGCCATGTCCGAGGGCTTCCCTCGGGACAGAGCCGATCAGTTGGCGGCGGTGGCCTCCGGCCTCACCTCGCTGACCTCCGGCGCCTCCCGCATCTTCGAAGGCGGGAGTGTCAATCAGACCGTGGTGGAGATGGAGCGCGGCTTCCTCTTCATCATGTCCGTCTCCGACGGATCGTCGCTGGCCGTACTGGCGCACCCCGAGTGCGACATCGGCCTCGTCGGTTACGAGATGGCCCTGCTGGTCGACCGCGCGGGCACCGTGCTGACGCCCGACCTGCGCGCCGAACTGCAGGGCAGCCTTCTCAACTAGCAGACAGGCAGTGCGTTTCCCGCCACCGCGCCATAGGGTGCGGTGGCGCGACCGGCGTCAGATTGGCAAGTTGAAGGAGGAGACGTGGCAACGCCCCCGAGCGGATACCCGTACGGTCCCGGACAGCAGTCCGGGCCCCAGGGCGAGCACCATCACAACCGCTTCAACTTCCCTTCCGCGCCCAGCCGCCGGCAGCAGCGGCCACCCCAGCCGCCGCAGTCCCGGCAGCCCTACCAGCAGCAGCCGTACGACTCCCGGCAGCCGTACGAGCCGTCGCCGTACGACCAGCCTCGGGCGCCCCGCAGCCGGTCGGCGCAGTCCCAGCGGCGCGCGCCCGGCCCGTCGGCTCCCACCGGGGGCGCGCACAACCCGCTCGTGCGCCCGTACGCGATGACCGGAGGCCGGACCCGGCCGCGCTACCAGCTCGCCATCGAGGCGCTGGTCAGCACGACCGCCGACCCGGCCAGGCTGCAGGGCCAGTTGCCGGAGCACCAGCGCATCTGCCACCTCTGCCGCGAGATCAAGTCAGTGGCCGAGATCTCGGCCCTTCTCTCCATCCCCCTCGGCGTCGCCCGAATCCTCGTCGCCGACCTGGCCGAGGCCGGACTCGTCGCCATCCATCAGCCCGGCGGGGACGAGACCGCCGGCGGACAGCCAGATGTGACACTGCTCGAAAGGGTGCTCAGTGGACTTCGCAAGCTCTAGCGGTGCAGCCCGCTCCACCACCTCCGCGAAGATCGTGGTGGCGGGCGGCTTCGGCGTGGGCAAGACCACGTTCGTCGGGGCCGTCTCAGAGATCAACCCGCTGCGCACCGAAGCCGTGATGACCTCGGCGTCGGCCGGCATCGACGACCTCACGCACGCGCCGGACAAGACCACGACGACCGTGGCGATGGACTTCGGCCGCATCACCCTGGACCAGGACCTGATCCTGTACCTCTTCGGTACGCCCGGTCAGGACCGCTTCTGGTTCATGTGGGACGACCTGGTCCGCGGCGCCATCGGCGCGGTCGTCCTGGTCGACACCCGCCGCCTCGCCGACTGCTTCCCGGCGGTCGACTACTTCGAGAACAGCGGCCTGCCCTTCGTCATCGCCCTCAACGGCTTCGACGGACACCAGCCGTACACGCCGGACGAGGTCCGCGAGGCCCTCCAGATCGGCCCCGACGCACCGATCATCACCACCGACGCCCGCCACCGCAGCGAGGCCAAGAGCGCCCTGATCACCCTGGTCGAGCACGCTCTCATGGCCCGCCTGCGCTGACCGGCCCGGCCGACGGCGTCCGCAGCGCGAAGCCCCCCGTACCTCTCGGTGCGGGGGGCTTCGCGCTGCCGGGGCGGCGGGTTACCGGTCCAGGTGGTCGGCGGTGGCGGTGAGCAGGAGCGCCAGCGACGTCGCTCCCGGGTCCGGGTGGCCGTGGCCCAGCGGGCCCATCCGGGCGGCGCGGCCGCGGGACGGGGTGAGGTCCGCGGTGGCGGCCGCGGCGCGGGTGGCGGACTGGGCGGCCGCCTTCCAGGCGCCGGGCAGGGGTTCGCCGGCGCGGGCGTGGAGTTCGGCCCGGAACGGGTCCAGCGCGTCGAGCATCGTCTTGTCACCGACCCGGGCGCCGCCCAGTTCCGAGACGGCCCGCTGCGCGGCGTCGGCGGCGTCCGCGAACAGGGCGGTGGAGTAGCCGTCGGCGCGGGTGAGGACGGCGCCGGTCTCGGCGAGCAGCGTGCCGTACAGGGCGCCGGACGCGCCGCCCGAGGCGTCGGCCAGGGCGAGACCGGCGGCGAGCAGCGCGGCGCCCGCCGAGCGGGGGTCGGCGGACGGACCCGGTTCGGCCGCGCGGGCCGCGCGGACGGCGGCGCGCAGGCCCCGGACGATGCCGATGCCGTGGTCGCCGTCCCCGGCCACCGCGTCCAGGCGGCCCAGTTCGTCCTCGTGGGCGGCGATCAGGTCGAGGGCGGCCTGGAGGGCGGCGGTGGCGGGGAGGTCGGTGCCGGGGGCGTCGGTGGCGGCGGAGGGGACGGCAGCCGGTGCGGGTACGGACGGGCGGAGGTCGGCGGCCTCCGTGTGCTCGCCCGGGAGGCTGCGGAAGGCGGGGGTGTCGCAGGGCGCGTCGTAGAGCGCGGCGAGTTCGTCGTCCAGGAGCATGACGGACAGCGAGACGCCCGCCATGTCGAAGGACGTGACGAACTCGCCGACCTCCGGGCGGTGCGGGCGCAGCCCGGCGGCGCGCAGGCGGCGGTTGACCTGCCGGTAGACGACGAACATCTCCTCGTACTTGGTGCGGCCCAGGCCGTTGAGGAGGACGGCGACCCGGCCGTCGTTCCCGGCGGGCGGCTCGGGGAGTTCCTGGAGGAGGTTGTCGACGAGCGCGTCGGCGAGTTCGGCGGCGGTGAGGTGGCGGGTGGTGCGCAGGCCGGGTTCGCCGTGTATGCCCATGCCGAGTTCGGTGGTGCCCGCGTCGACGGTGAACAGCGGTTCGCGGGCGCCCGGGAGCGTACAGCCAGCGAACGCGGCGCCGAAGGTGCGGGTCATCGCGTTGGCGTGCTCGGCGGCGCGGGCGACGGCCGCCAGGTCGTCACCGCGTTCGGCGGCCGCGCCGGCCACCTTGAAGACGAAGAAGTCGCCGGCCACCCCGCGCCGGTCGTGGGACGGGTCGACCTCCTGGCCCGCGACGGGCGGCGGCCCGCTGGCCACGTCGTCGGTGACCAGGACCGTACGGACGTCGGTGCCTTCGGCGGCCAGGCGGCGTGCGGCGAGGCCGAAGTGCATGACGTCCCCGGCGTAATTGCCGTAGCTGAAGAGCACCCCGGCGCCGCCGTCGGCCGCGCGCGCGGTGCGGTAGACCTGTTCGGCGCTGGGGCTGGCGAAGACGTCGCCGACGGCCGCCGCGTCGGCGAGGCCGGGGCCGACGAGCCCGGCGAAGGCGGGGTAGTGGCCGGAGCCGCCCCCGATGACGACCGCGACCTTGCCGGGGCGCGGCGCGTGCCGTCCGACGACCCCGAACGTGTCCGGGACCCGGCGCACCGTGCGGGCGTAGGCGTCGGCCAGGCCCTCCAGCCAGTCCTCGCGGAAGGTTCCGGGGTCGTGTCCGGGGCCGGCGGGGGTGGTGGTCATCGGGCTCACTCCTTTGTTTCGTCCCTGTTGGATTTAACACCCAGATCACATATCCGTCACCCCTCCTGGCGTAAATGGCGGCTCAAGTTGCGCGAAAGGCGTCAGAGAAAAGCTTGCATCACATCTTGCATGTGAAGTTCACAGGATTCATGCTGCTCACATCACACCCGCGCCGCCGCAGCGCGCCCCCCACCGCACGTACCGCCGCACCGCACCGCACGGAGGCAGGCCATGGCCCCACCGAAGCTCCCGCTCCCCGACCGGCTCGGCATCCCGGGCCCGCTGGTCCTCGGCTATCTCGGCGTGCTGCTGTTCATGGTGGGCGACGGCGTCGAGTCGGGTTTCATCGCCCCGTACATGGCGAACCACGGTGCGGGCACCGAGGTGCACGCCTCGTACGTCATCACCGCGTACGGCGTGACCGTGATGCTCGCGTCCTGGCTGTCCGGCGCCCTGTCCGACCTGTGGGGCCCGCGCCGGGTGATGCAACTGGGGCTGGCGGTGTGGGTCGTCTTCGACGTGCTCTTCCTGGTCTTCGCCCTGGGCCCGCAGAACTACCCGCTGATGCTGGTCTTCTACGGGCTGCGCGGCTTCGGCTACCCGCTCTTCGCCTTCGGCTTCCTCGTGTGGATCACCGCGACCGCGCCGACGGCCCGGATGGGCACCGCGGTCGGCTGGTTCTACGTCGCCTTCACCGGCGGGCTGCCCACCCTCGGCTCGCTCGTCGCGGGGGTCACCAACCCCTGGTTCGGCCAGTTCGGCACCCTGTGGGTGGCGCTCGGCATCATCGTCCTGGGCGGCGCCTGCTGTCTGCTCGGCGTCCGGGAGCGCACCGGGTTCGCCCGGCTGGCGCCGCCGGAGGTGCGGCCGGTGCAGTCGCTGCTGTCCAGCCTGTCCATCGCCTGGACGCACCCGAAGGTCGCCGTCGGCTGTGTCGTACGCATCATCAACACGGCCCCGGAGTTCGGCTTCCTGGTCTTCCTGCCGACCTTCTTCGGCTCGGAGCTGGGCTTCGGGCAGGGCCGCTGGCTGACCCTGCTGGCCGTCATCTACGGCACCAACGTGCTGTGCAACCTGCTGTTCGGGGCGATCGGCGACCGGATCGGCTGGCGGCGGACCATCGCCTCGTTCGGCGGCCTCGGCTGCGCGGTCACCACGCTGACCCTGTACTTCGTGCCGAAGGCCGTCGGCGGCAACTACACCGTGGCGATCATCATGGGCATGCTGTACGGCATCACGCTGGCCGGATTCGTGCCCATCTCGGCCCTGGTCCCGGCCCTCGCCCCGGAGAACAAGGGCGGCGCGATGGCCCTGCTCAACCTGGGCGCGGGCGGCGCGGCCTTCGTCGGTCCTGCCGTCGTCAGCGTCTTCCTCGGTCCGCTCGGACCGGCCGGGGTCGTGATCGTCTTCGCGGCGCTGTACGTCGTCTCCGCCGCCCTGACGCTGTACCTCAAGGTGCCGGAGGGCCCGGCGGAGCCGGAGGGTCCGCGCGCACCGGTGCACGCGGACCCCGTGGCCGTACGGACCGCTGCCGACGCGGCTGCTACCTAGGGCACTGCTTCCACGCGAAGTGGTACTTGGTGTTGATGCTGCCGTCGGTGGAGTCCATCGCCATGTAGCTGGTCGCCTTGGGGTCGGAGCCCTTGGCGTCCACCCGCAGCTCGGTGTTGATGTTGAAGTAGCGCTTCTCGCCGCAGGGGGCGTAGACCAGCGCGTCGATCCCGGTCTCGTCCGAGGACTGCCAGTTGGCGTCGTACGGACCGGTGAAGCGGTGGCTCTTGCGGGCCGTCTCGGAGCTGCCCTGGAAGTAGTAGCCCGCCTGTTCCAGGCCGACGGCGCCGGGCGCGAGCTGGGCGTAGCCGCGGTAGTCGGCCTTGGCGATCGCGTAGGTGAAGCCCTGGGGGACGTGGACGTTCAGCGCGATCTGGCAGTTCTTGCGGGAGTCCGTGGGTCTGCTGTCCTTGCCCGCCTGGGCGAGGTATTCGCTGTACGTCACGGTGAACGCGGTGTTGTCGGGCGCGACGGCCACCGCGGCGCTGCCCGGCCGGCAGCCCGAGCCGTTGACGGTGGCGACCGTGATGGTGATCTGTCCGGTCGGCGGCGCCTCTTCGCCGTACCGGGGCGAGGTCTGTGCGGAGGCGGGGGACGCCGACCCGGCGAGGAGCAGCAGCGATGCCGCGGCGGCACCGACACCCAAGGTGCGGAACATGGGCTTTCCTTCCGGTCGTCCTGCGGTCGGCTCCCGGGACCCGGGGGTGGACGCCGGGAGCGCAATGACGAGCGCATGTCAGCACGGGGATCACGGATTGGACAGCTCCCGGCCCCGGAGTCGGTGTGAACCTACGCCTTCTTTCGGCCGTCGCAGCAACGGCGTACGTCCCGCGAAGAAAGCAGTCGGGCCCGGTACTCGGTGGGAGTACCGGGCCCGGACGGCTTGCTGCTCAGCGCTGCCAGCTACCGGCGCCGCGGAAGCCGTGCTGGCGCTCCAGCCGGCGCCAGCGGGCGGCGGTGGCGCGGCGGCGGCCCGGCACGGCGGCCTCCGGACGGTGGGCGGCGCGGGCGAGCAGGACGGCGGTCAGCGCCGCCAGCTCCTCCTCGCTGGCCTCACCCTTCTCCACGCGGATGGAGCTGGTCTGAACGGAAGTGGTCACGTCGTTTCTCCGGTCTGCGAAAGGTCCGGTCGGGGGCCGGTCGGTCGGCTGCCGCCCTGCGGGGCGGGCTGCCCCGCCTACTGGGGCGGGTTGCCGTGCTTGCGGGCGGGCAGGTCCGCGTGCTTGTTGCGGAGCATGTCCAGCGAGCGGATGAGCACCTCGCGGGTCTCGGCGGGGTCGATCACGTCGTCGACCAGGCCGCGCTCGGCCGCGTAGTACGGGTGCATCAGCTCGGACTTGTACTCCTTGACCATCCGCGCCCGCATCGCCTCGGGGTCGTCCGCCTCCGCGATCTGCTTGCGGAAGATGACGTTGGCGGCGCCCTCGGCGCCCATCACCGCGATCTCGTTGGTGGGCCAGGCGTAGGTCAGGTCCGCGCCGATGGACTGCGAGTCCATGACGATGTACGCGCCGCCGTACGCCTTGCGCAGGACCACCGAGATCCGCGGCACGGTGGCGTTGCAGTACGCGTACAGCAGCTTGGCGCCGTGCCGGATGATGCCGCCGTGCTCCTGGTCGACGCCGGGCAGGAAGCCGGGCACGTCCAGCAGCGTGACGATGGGGATGTTGAACGCGTCGCACATCTGGACGAAGCGGGCAGCCTTCTCGGACGCCTCGATGTCCAGCACACCGGCCAGTGACTGCGGCTGGTTGGCGACCAGGCCGACGACCTCGCCGTCCATCCGGGCCAGCGCCACGATGATGTTGGTGGCCCAGCGCTCGTGGACCTCCAGGAACTCGCCGTCGTCGACCAGCTCCTCGATGACCGTGCGCATGTCGTAGGGGCGGTTGCCGTCGGCCGGCACCACGTCCAGCAGGGCGTCGCCGGAGCGGTCGGCGGGGTCCTCGCACGCCACCGACGGCGGGTTCTCCCGGTTGTTCGACGGCAGCAGGGACAGCAGGTAGCGGACCTCTTCGAGGCAGGTCTGCTCGTCGTCGTAGGCGAAGTGGCACACACCCGAGGTCTCGGCGTGCACATCGGCGCCGCCCAGGCCGTTCTGGGTGATCTCCTCGCCGGTGACCGCGCGCACCACGTCCGGGCCGGTGATGAACATCTGCGAGGTCTCGCGGACCATGAACACGAAGTCGGTCAGGGCGGGGCTGTAGGCCGCGCCGCCCGCGCACGGGCCGAGCATCACGCTGATCTGCGGGATGACGCCGGACGCCTTGGTGTTGCGCTGGAAGATGCCGCCGTACCCGGCCAGCGCCGAGACGCCCTCCTGGATACGGGCGCCGGCGCCGTCGTTCAGGGAGACCAGCGGGGCACCGGCCGCGATGGCCATGTCCATGATCTTGTGGATCTTCGTGGCGTGCGCCTCGCCCAGCGCGCCGCCGAAGATCCTGAAGTCGTGGGCGTAGACGAACACGGTCCGGCCGTGCACGGTGCCCCAGCCGGTGATCACACCGTCGGTGTAGGGCTTCTTGGCCTCCAGGCCGAATCCGGTGGCCCGGTGCCGCCGCAGCGGCTCGACCTCCCGGAAGGAACCCTCGTCCAGCAGCAGCTCGATCCGCTCACGCGCGGTGAGCTTGCCCTTGGCGTGCTGCGCCTCGGTCGCCCGCTCGCTGGGGCCGCGCCGGGCCTGCTCGCGGATGGCGTGCAGCTCGGCGACCCGCCCGCGGGCGTCGTTCGCCTCGGCGGGCACATCTTCGACAGTGGTCATGTATCGACGGTACGTGGCCGGACCCTCCGGAACCGATGTCGGTTTCGTACAACGTCGGAAGCGATTTGGTGGGCAGGCAGAACAGAAGCCTCCTGTACGCGGCCCGCGTCCGCTCCTGTGGGCACGCCGGAGGGCTCCAGCGGTATGTATGGGCCCGACAAAACGTGACCGCGCGGCATTGTGGCAGTCCGCTGCTTGACGGGCGGCGGGCCACCTTGATCACCCCGTCGGCACCGCTGTGATCAGGGGGAACGGCCGGTCAGCGGGGTGCGACCGTGCAGGTGTGGGTGGTGCAGGAGGTGCCTGGAGTGACGCGCAGGCGGAGTGCCGGGGCGGTCGCCAGGACCGTGACGGAGGGGTCGGCGGTGAGCACCGCGCGGACCGGCCGGTCCCAGATCACCTCGAACGGCTTCCCGGTGCGCGGCGGCTCGGCCACGCACAGTGACGCCGTACGGGCGCCGTGCGCCCCGCGCGCGGTCCGCGCCGCCCGCTCACGCAGCAGCACGCTCGCGGGCGCCGAGACGGTCAGGCCGCCCACCGAACCGGCCTGCCAGAAGTTCGCGGCGGTCAGCCCGAGCGAGGGGACGGCGACCGCCTGCCGTTCGCCGGTGTTGGCGAGGACGGTCAGCCAGTGGCGGTCGGCGGCCCGGGCGGCGAGGGCGCGCGGGCCCGCCCCGGGCATCAGCAGGTAGGCGTACGCGGCGTCCGCCGGGTCGGTGCCGTGGTCGATCCACAGGGTCAGGTAGCGGCGGGTGTACGGGTCGGGCGAGCCGCCGGTGTTGATGTCGCTCCACGCGCCCGTCCGGGTGTCGCGCAGCACGTGCGGGACCGTTTCCCCGCCGCCGGGGACGCGGGGGAAGACGTACCCGCCGTGCCCGGCCAGATGCATCCAGCGGGCGCGCGGGAAGGCCAGCGGACGGCCGGGCGCCGCGGGCTGCCGTACGCCGTCGACGGTCAGCGCCTGCATGCCCGAGGCGCCCAGGTTGCGGTTGTCCACGACGGTCTCGGCGGGCACGCCGTCGCCGGAGGTGATGCCCGCGCCCAGGCAGATGACGCAGTCCGCGGCGAAGAACCAGGACTTCTTGGCGCGCAGGGTGGAGGACAGGCCGCGCACGTCCTGCCCCACCGCGGCGAACTCGCCGTCGGTGGTGCCGCCCACCCACCGCGCGGCGGGCTTGGGCAGACCCCAGCCGCCGCCCTCGTTGTCGGCCAGCCGCTTGGCGGACACGGTCGTGCCGGGCAGGCGGTACGGGTCGACGGTGGGCCAGAAGGCATCCGTGTACTGGTCGTTCGCGAAGTCCCGGCCCCACCAGTAGAGCATTCCGGCGCCCGTGTGCCAGCCGCGCGGGTTCTCGCCATTGCCGTTCTCGTAGTACGTGATGCGGTCCGAGGCCATGGCCAGGCCGGCGGCCCAGCCGGGGCGGCGGTGCACGGCCCGGTCCATGGCCGGGAAGAGCCGGTGGGCGACGGGTTCCGGCGCGACCGGGCCGCCGTCGTCCGCGAGCCCCTTGAGGCGGGCGAGGTCGGCGATCTCGTACTGCCGGTCGGCGAGCACCGGGTAGCTGGTGTCACGCCGCATCCAGCCCCGGACCATGGCCTGCCAGTGGTCCCGCTCCTGCGGCGTGGCCGCCTCCGCCAGGAGGGCGACGGCGGCGACCAGGGCGTGTCCGTGGAAGTGGTCGCTGCGCATCACCCGGCGCTCGTCGGCGCGCAGGTAGCCGCGGCTGACGGCGCGCCCATTGACACTGTCCATCATCAGGCCGTTGTAGAGCAGGGGCGCGTAGGCGTGCTCCACGCTGTCGAAGATGATCTGGCGCTCCGGGTCGGTGACGGCCCAGTCGGTCCCGGCGAGCAGGGTGAAGAGGCGGCCCAGTCCGTCGAGCAGGACGAAGCCGTAGGTGCCGGAGTAGGCGACCCAGGTGTGCTGGACGAAGGAGCCGTCGGCGTAGAGGCCGTCGCCCTTGGTGACGTACGGGAAGACCGGGGACAGCGCGTCGCGGGCCAGCGCGATCTTCGCCGGGGCGCCGCCGAGGATGCCGCGCAGGGCGACGACGCGGCACAGGTCGACGCGGTTGGCGCCGGTGCTGGTACCGGTGTAGTCGCCGAGCATGCCGTCCGGGACGAAGTGGTCGACGGCGGCCAGGTACCGGGTCCGCCGGTCCGCGCCGAGCTGCTCGTACAGCATCGCGACGGCGTCCAGGAGGAGGCGGGGGCTGCCGATCTGCCACTCCCACCAGTTGCCGTAGCGCGCCGTACCCGCGTGGTAGACCGTGTCGTGCACATGGTCCAGGCCCTTGACGACGTCGGCGGCGAGGGCGGCGTCGCCGGTCAGCCCGGTGCCGGGCTGGGCGTGGGCGCGGGCCATGGTGGCGAGGCGGCTGTAGCTGCGGGTGATGCCGGCCGGCGGGTCGAAGGGGCTGTCGGGCCAGAGCGAGCCGGCGGCCGGGCGCATGGCCGCGCGGAAGCCGCGGGCCAGTTCGCCGGTCTCCTTCAGGCGGGCGGCGTACGGTTCGGCGGCGGGGTCGAAGCCGGTGCCGAGCTGGATGCCGAGCCAGCGGCGGCGCAGGGCCTCGTACGGATCGCCCTCGGCGGCGTGCGCGGCGGCGGCCGGCCCGGTGAGCGCGGGCGTCAGCGCCAGGCCGAGCGCGCCCGCTCCGGAGAAGCCGAGGAAGCCCCGGCGGGACCAGACGGGGGAAGGCGGCACGGTCCGTCCTCTCCGTGAACGTCGGGTGCGTACGGAAACGGTCTGGTGGAGCGGTGTCCGACGGTCTAGCACGGCTCCGACACTCCGACAATGCCCATGACACGTCCGCCACCCGGGGCCGACCCGCCGCGGGAGGCCCCGCATCACTCACCCGGACCCGAACTGTTGAAACTTGAACTAGATCGCGCTACGCTCAATCTCGTTGAAGGTTTAACAACCCACTTCCGAGGAGGAGCCATGGCTCTGTTCACCCGCAAGCGCGCCACGGCCACGGACGCCGGCCGCACCACCGCCCAGCGGCCCGCCGCCGTCCTCGACGCCGACCCGGCCCTCGCCGCCCTGACCGGCGACTACACCATCGACCCGGCGCACAGCCGGATCGGCTTCACCGTCCGGCACGCCATGGTCACCAACGTCCGCGGCGCCTTCGGCACCCACGAGGGCTCCCTCCACCTGGACGGCGCCGACCCGGCCCGCTCCACCGCCGCCGTCGACGTCACGATCGCCTCCGTCGACACCGGCATCGCCGACCGCGACGCCCACCTGCGCGGCAGCGACTTCTTCGACGCCGACACCTTCCCGCTGATGACGTTCCGGTCCACCGCGGCCGAGCGCGTCGGCGGCGACACCTACCGGCTCACCGGCGACCTGACGATCAAGGACGTCACCCGGCCGCTCACCATCGACCTGGAGTTCCAGGGCTCGGCCACCGACGTGTACGGCGCCGAGCGCGTCGGCTTCGAGGGCAGCGCCGAGATCCTGCGCTCCGACTGGGGCCTGACCTGGAACGCGGCGCTGGAGACCGGCGGCGTGATGGTCAGCGACAAGGTCAAGCTCACCTTCGACATCTCCGCGGTGAAGGCCGCCGCCTGAGCCGAAGGCTCCCGAGAACCCCGCGGCCCCGTACCGGACCCCTCCCCCAAGGACCGGTACGGGGCCGCGGTCATGCCCGCGCGCCGCGGGCTACTCCTGCGGCTCGACCCCGGCCCGCAGCAGCCCGAACGCGTACGCGTCGTCCAGTGCCTGCCACGACGCGGCGATGACGTTCTCGGCGACGCCGACCGTCGACCACTCCCCCTGCCCGTCGCTGGTCGACACCAGTACCCGGGTGATCGAACCGGTGCCCACCCGGCCCTCCAGGATGCGGACCTTGTAGTCCACCAGCTCCAGCCCGGCGAGCTGCGGATAGATCCGCTCCAGCGCCACCCGCAGCGCCCGGTCGAGCGCGTGCACCGGACCGTTGCCCTCGGCGGTGGCCACCAGCCGCTCGCCCTTGGCCCACAGCTTCACCGTCGCCTCGTTGGCGTGCGTACCGTCCGGCCGGTCCTCGACGATCGCCCGCCACGACTCCACCCGGAAGTACCGCAGCGGCCGCCCCTCCGCCTCCTCGCGCAGCAGCAGCTCGAAGGAGGCGTCGGCGGCCTCGTACGTGTACCCCGCCAGCTCGCGCTCCTTGACCCGCTCCACGACCCGGCCGACCAGCTCCCGGTCGCCGCTCAGGTCGAAGCCCAGCTCCTTGCCCTTGAGCTCGATGGAGGCGCGCCCCGCCATGTCGGAGACCAGCATCCGCATGCTGTTGCCGACCAGCGCCGGGTCGATGTGCTGGTACAGGTCCGGATCGACCTTGATGGCGGAGGCGTGCAGCCCGGCCTTGTGCGCGAACGCGGAGACGCCGACGTACGGCTGGTGGGTGGAGGGCGTGAGGTTGACGACCTCGGCGATGGCGTGCGAGATGCGGGTGGTCTCGGCCAGCTTGCCCTCGGGCAGCACCTGGCGCCCGTACTTCAGCTCCAGGGCCGCCACGACCGGGAAGAGGTTGGAGTTGCCGACCCGCTCGCCGTAGCCGTTCGCGGTGCACTGGACGTGGGTGGCGCCCGCGTCCACGGCGGCGAGGGTGTTGGCCACCGCGCAGCCGGTGTCGTCCTGGGCGTGGATGCCCAGCCGCGCCCCGGTGTCCGCCAGCACGGTCCGGACGACGGCCGCGACCTGCGCGGGGAGCATGCCGCCGTTGGTGTCGCAGAGCACCACCACGTCGGCGCCGGCCTCGCTCGCGGTCCGCACGACCTGCTTGGCGTAGTCCGGGTCGAGGGCGTACCCGTCGAAGAAGTGCTCGCAGTCCAGGAACACCCGGCGGCCCTGCGCGCGCAGGTGGGCGACGGTGTCCCGCACCATCGCGAGGTTCTCCTCCGGCGTGGTGCGCAGCGCCAGCTCCACGTGCCGTACGTGCGACTTGGCGACCAGCGTGACGACCGGCGCCTGCGACTCCAGCAGCGCCGCCACCTGCGGGTCGTCCTCGACCCGTACGCCGGCCTTACGGGTCGCGCCGAAGGCGACCAACTGGGCGTGCCGGAAGTCGATCTCCGTACGGGCCCGCTCGAAGAACTCGGTGTCCCGGGGGTTGGCACCGGGCCAGCCGCCCTCGATGAAGCCCACGCCGAAGTCGTCCAGGTGCCGGGCGATGGTCAGCTTGTCCGTGACGGTCAGGTTGATGCCCTCGCGCTGGGCTCCGTCGCGCAGCGTGGTGTCGAAGACGTGGAACGCGTCGGACAACGCGGATTCGGGTACGTCCGTCATGGCTGGTCTGGCTCCTGTCGGGGTCTCGGTTTACCGGAATAACCGGTTCCACCGCCCCCTCGTGGTCCCGCGCGCTCCGCCTCCGGCGGCAGGTGGGCCGGAAACGAAAAGACCCCTCGCGGATGCGAGAGGTCTGCGCGCGGGTCTGGGGCGACGGTGACCGCGCCGTACTCGGGTGGGTACGGGGCGGTCACTGCGGACCGGCGCGCCTGCTGCCAATAATCGTGGCGAACGGGAGCATGGGGGCATCTTGCCATACGTTCCCGGAGGGAGGGGGGGTGTCTCAGAGTGCGGGCCACGGGGGTGGCGGTTCCTGTTGTCCTCAAGCGCCGGACGGGCTTGTTTTTGGCTGAAGGCCGCCGGTAATGGCGGTTCCTGTGTCCTCAAACGCCGGACGGGCTATTTCTTCGCCGGTTGCGGGCTCGCGACAGGGGTCTGTTCCGCCTTCTTCACCCTGTTCAGGTCGATGGTCCTTGTCTCCCGCATCGTGACGTAGACGATCAGTGACACCGCGGCGCAGCCGGCCACGTACCAGTAGTAGCCCGACTCGATGCCGCCCTTCTTGAACCAGAGGGCGACGTACTCGGCGGTGCCGCCGAAGAGGGCGTTGGCGATGGCGTACGGGAGGGCGACGCCGAGGGCGCGGATGCCGGTGGGGAAGAGTTCGGCCTTCACGCAGGCGTTGATCGAGGTGTAGCCGGTGACGACGAGCAGGGCGAGCAGGGAGAGGCCGAGGGCGGGCCAGAAGCTGCCGGCGTGCTTCAGGAGCGTCATGATCGGCACGGTCAGGAAGGTGGAGCCGACCGCGAAGGTGATCAGCAGCGGGCGGCGGCCGATCCGGTCGGAGAGCTTGCCCGCCAGCGGCTGGACGCACATGAAGACGAACAGGGCGCAGAAGCTGACCAGCGAGGCGGTCGGCTTGTCCAGGCCGGCGCTGCCGGAGAGGTACTTGGTGAGGTAGGTCGTGTACGTGTAGTACGCGACGGTGCCGCCCATCGTGAGGGCGATGACGAGGAACGCCTCGCGCCGGTGCGCCCACAGCGCCTTGAGCGTGCCGCGCTCGGGGTCGTTCTGCGCGCTGTCGTCCTGCGCGTACACCTCCGTCTCCAGCATGTTGCGCCGCAGGTAGAAGACGATGGCCGCGCCGAGCGCGCCGATGATGAACGGGATGCGCCAGGCCCAACTGTGCAGGGCGTCCTCGGACATGGTGCGCTGGAGGACGATCTGCAGGCCGAGTCCGAGGAGCTGGCCCGCGGTCATCGACACGTACTGGAAGCTGGAGGCGAAGCCGCGCCGTCCGGGGGCGGACGCCTCGGTGAGGTAGGTGGCGCTGGCCGCGTACTCGCCGCCGACCGAGAGCCCTTGCAGCATGCGGGCGACGAGCAGGACGGCGACGCCGCCGTACCCGGCCACCGCGTAGGTCGGCGCGACGGCGATGAGGATGGCCGAGGCGGACATCAGGGTGACGGTGAGGGTCAGCGCGGCCTTGCGGCCCTTGCGGTCACCGACCCGGCCGAGCACCCAGCCGCCCACCGGCCGCATGAAGAAGCCGACCGCGAAGATCCCCATGGTGTTCATGAGGTTGGCGGTGTCGTTCCCCTTCGGGAAGAAGGAGTCGGCGAAGTACACCGCGAAACTGGCGTACACGAACCAGTCGAACCACTCGACCATGTTGCCGGCCGAGCCGACCCAGATCTTCTTCCACTGCTCTCGTCCCATGACGGATCACGGTCGCCGACGCCGCCCGCCGCG
Source organism: Streptomyces chrestomyceticus JCM 4735 (assembly GCF_003865135.1). Classification (NCBI taxonomy): domain Bacteria; kingdom Bacillati; phylum Actinomycetota; class Actinomycetes; order Kitasatosporales; family Streptomycetaceae; genus Streptomyces; species Streptomyces chrestomyceticus. Next base: position 2,871,573 of record NZ_BHZC01000001.1, read on the forward strand.
GCAAGAGCCCGGCGGGCAACGATCACGCTTCGTTACCTGCGGAGTATGCGCAGGAACACGTCCGTCTCGTGGTTGGTGTCGCCGTCGACCAGGTCGTCGAGGTGCGACTCGAAGACGACCGCGCGGCCGTCCGGGGTCATCGCGTCGGGCCCGGCGGTGGCCGCCCGGGGCTTGCCGTCGGTCCCGGGGCTGACCAGGGTGTCCTTCCCGGTCCGCAGGTCCTTGACGTACAGCCCGTACTCGACACCGGAGTAGCGCAGCAGCAGGCGCCGGCCGTCCGGGCTGATCGCGTCCGCGGTGGCGTACTGGTTGCCGCCGATGCCGTCCACGCGCCGGACCGTACCGGTGCGGGTGTCGCGGACGAAGACGTAGGACCGGGCCTCGTCGGGCACCGGCACGATGTTCTTGGCCGACGAGTTGAAGGCGACGGTACGGCCGTCGGCGCTGATCAGCGGGTCGGTGGAGCCGGAGGTGGCGGGCAGGCCGTCGGCGGTGGTGTCGATCTGCCGCTGCTCGCCGGTACGCAGGTCCGCGAGGTGGATGTCGGCCCAGTCGCGCTCACCGCCGGGGCCGCCGCCGCGCCGGCTGCGTTCCCGGTAGGCCACCTTGCTGCCGTCGGCGCTGATGCGCGGCGAGTCGTAGCCGCGGCCTTCCTTGGCGGGGACCCTGCTGGCGCGGCGTGTCGTGCCGGTCTTGCGGTCGCGTACGTAAATGCGGCCGAGGTCCTCGTTCGCGGGCGGGACGGTGTCCTGCCGGCCCGCAAAGGCGACGTAGCGGCCGTCGGCGCTGAGCGCGGGCGTCTCGCCGCCGGTGAAGCCCGCGTCCATGCCCAGGTCGGCGCGTTCCAGGCGTCCGGTGCGGATCTCGTAGACGTAGACGTGGTACTGGCCGCCCGTCTCGGCGTTGAAGGCCACGTAGCGGCTGTCCGCGCTGATCGTCGCGAAGTCGGCGTTGCCGGGGCCGAGCGGGGCGTTGATGCGGCGGAGGGTGCCGGTGCGGCGGTCGCGCAGGAAGACGTCATGGACGAGAGGGCCGTCGTTGTCGTCGCCCGGCACGAGGTTGTCGGCCTCCGAGTCGAAGGCGACGTACCGGCCGTCCGGGCTGATCGCGGCGTTGAACGAACCGCCGCCGACCGCTTCCGAGCCGTCGGGCGCGGTGTTGACCCGTTCCGTACGGGGCCCGTGGCCGCCCGCCGCCACCGCGGACGCGTCGGCACCGCCCAGCGCCACCGTCCCCACGAGGACGGCGACCGCCACGGCCCCCGATAACCCACGTCTGCCCATACCCGTCCGCACGCCCATGTTTCCCCCCGGAAACACCCGCCTCCGGCCCTGCGCCGGAGCGCCAGGGGATACAACCGCATCGGCCGCGACAGGGTCAATGCGCTCTTTTCCGTACAACCAGGACCGGGTGCCGGATGTCAGACGCCAGGCTCCCGATGCCGAACGCCCAACGCCCAACGCCCAACGCCCAACGCATCAAGCATCCGGCGCACCCAGCCCCTCATCCAAGAACTCCCCCACATGCCGCAGCACCTGCTGCCGGTCCAGGCCCGGCAGGCCGACGACGAGGTGGGTGCTGAAGCCGTCCAGCAGCGCGCGCGTACGCGTGGCGAAGCGCTCCGCGTCCACGGCCCGCAACTCGCCCTTCGAGGCACCTTCGACCAGCAGCGCCACCAGGTCGCGGTGCCAGGCCAGTTCCAGGTCGAGCTGGCGCTCGCGGGCCGCGTCGTCCGCGTTCTGCGAGCGGTTCCACACCTCCAGCCACAGGGTCCAGCGCGGGTCCCGGTGCCCTTCGGGCAGGTACAGCTCCACCAGGGCGTCGAGCCGCTCGCGCACGGGAACACGACGCGCGAGCGCGGCCCGCCGCCGGGCGCCCAACTGCTCCTCGCTCCACTGGAGGGTCTGGAGCAGCAGCTCATCCTTCGTACCGAAGTAGTAGAGGATGTGCCCGCTGCTCATCCCGACCTCGCGGCCCAGCCCGGCCATGGTCAGCCGGTCCAGGCCCGACTCGGCGATGGTGGCCATCGCCGCGGCGAGCACCTGCTCACGCGGCTGGGCGAGCCGCCGCCGAGGCCGTCGGGCCGGTCCGGGCACGGGAACCTCCGGGTACGTCACACTGTGCCCACCTTGGGCTGCTGCTGGGTGATGCAGTGGATGCCACCGCCCGCTGCGAAGATCGTACGGGCGTCGACCGGCGTCACCGTCCGCTCGGGGAACAGCCGCCGGAAGATCGCGGCGGCCTCCTCGTCCCGCGGGTCGCCGAAGGCGCACAGCACCACGCCGCCGTTGCACAGGTAATGGTTGATGTACGAGTAGTCGACCAGCTCGCCATCCGCCTCCACCACGGTCGGCGCGGGCACCTCGACCACCTCCAGCCGCCGGCCGCGTGCGTCCGTCGAGGAACGCAGCAGCCCGACGATCTCCGCGCACACCTCGTGGTCGGGGTGGGCCGGATCAGGCTGGGTGTGCGCGACGACGACGCCGGGCCGGGCGAACGCCGCGACGATGTCCACATGCCCCCGCGTCCCGAACCGCCCGTAGTCGGCGGTCAGTCCACGCGGTAGCCAGATCGCCTTCGTGGTACCGAGGCAGGCGTGCACCTCCGCCTCGACCTCCTCCTTCGTACGCCCCGGATTGCGCCCGGGATCGAGCTGCACGGTCTCCGTCAGCAGCACCGTCCCCTCGCCGTCCACATGCAGCCCGCCACCCTCGTTGACCAGCGACGACCGGTACGTACGGGCCCCGGCCAGCCCGCCCACGTACCCGCCGACCTCGGCGTCCCGCTCCCAGCGCGCCCAGTCCTGCGCACCCCATCCGTTGAACACCCAGTCCACGGCGCCCAGTTGACCGCCCCCGCCGACCAGGAAGGTAGGCCCGATGTCCCTCATCCACGCGTCATCCAGCGCCCGCTCCACGACCTCGATCTCCGGCCCGAGCAACTGCCGCGCCCCCTCCCCTTGCCCGACACCCGCCACCACCGTGACCGGCTCGAACCGCCGCACGGCCCGCGCAACACCCGCCCAGGCCCGCCGGGCCGACTCCAGCCCCTCGCCATCCTCCTCACCGAAGGTGGCATTGGGCCCGGGCCAAGCCATCCAGGTCCGCTCGTGCGGAGCCCACTCAGCAGGCATACGGAAGCCGTCGGCGGCGGGAGTCGTCATGGGCGGGGTCCTCCGAACTCGGGGCGGGGGCCGGGGCGAGGCGGGGCGGCCCCCGTCCGGACCGCCCTGCGGCCTGTGCGCGGCGTTTCCTGCCGCCGGTTTAGTACGTCACTCTAATTGTCGACTGGTAGACGTCAACCCCTCGCTTATGAGCGTGCAGTAAGTTTTAGAGCGACACTTAAACTCCAGTTCGCCACGGCAGCCCGCCGACCGCCGACAGGGCTCCACAGGTTGCGGGGCATCGGGAGCTCCCTCGATCACGATCAAGTGCCGGGAGTATCGACATCGCACCCGGATGAGACCTGTTCGCCTGCGATGTCGGGCTCCGCAGGTACGTGAAGAGGCACACGGGCCCAGACCGTCTTCCCGAGGGGAGTACGCAGACGGTCGCCGACCTCCTCGGCAAGTACGGACACCAGCCATAGCCCCCGGCCGTGTTCGGCCTCCTCGTCGGCTTTCCCCCTCCGTGGCATCCGACGACTCGCGTCAGAAACCTCGATGAGGCAGACCGCACCCCCGTCCTCCACCCTTACCTCGAACAGGCGACCCGGGACACCGGCGTGCTGAACGGCGTTCGCAGCCAACTCAGCGCACACCAGGAGGACACGTGCGGCATCGTCCTGTGTGTACCCCCACGCGTCGAGGACGTTGCCGACCAGCCTGCGAGCGAGAGAGACACACTTGGCGTTCGCCGTGAACTGCATCTTCCATTGCCGACGTCCGGAGCATTGCGGGTTTCCAGCGTTCATCGAGAGCTCGACTCCCCTCATTTCGGTGCTTCCGGAGAACAGCTCACCGCAGGCCGACGCCACGGAACCAGGCCATGCTGGTTACCCAACGTGGGTAACATGTCGCCCGATTGGACAACCACCACCCCGGCACCGTTCACAGGGAGGGGCGACGATGTCCGTAAGGCAGCCCCATCGCACCTTGCCGGCCGATCTCCTGGCGAGCGCCGAGTGGCGGGACGCGTGCCGACGGCGCGATTTCCCGCACATTTTCCGGCTGGTCAAGGTGAAGGCCGGCATCTACCCCGCACAGATCGCCGCTCTTTGCGACATGACCCCCAGCCGGGTGGGAGAGATTGCCGCCGGGCGACGAGGGCTGGCGCATATCGACGTCATCGAACGGGTTTCCGATGGGCTGCGCATTCCGGGAGCCATGCTCGGCTTGGCCCACCGCCCCTGGGAAATTCCTTCGGCACCGTCGTCCGATGCCCCGCCATCGCCCTGCACACCCACCGCAGCACCTGACACCTGGATGACACGGGAGGCGCCCCCGGACGGTGCGGAGTATGTCGACGATCTCTTCACCTTGGCCGACGGGCACATCACTCCCTCGGCCCTCGTGGCCCTGCGATCCTCGGCGGAGGACTACTGGCACCGCGACGACCAGCACGGAGCGGCGACCCTGCGGCCGGCCGTCGTGGGCCACCTGCGCTACGTCACCCAGCTCGGGCACAGATGCACGCAGGAGTTCCGTGGCGAGCTGCGGTCCCTGGCGGCCGAACTCGCCCGAATGGCAGGCTGGGCCTATTTCGACGCGTGCAGGTACAGCACGGCGCGGGCCTACCTCGCTCAGGCTCTGAAGCTCTCCCTCGACCAGGCCGACGGCCTTTTCGTGGCGAACGTCCTGCAGACCATGAGTCTGCAGGCCATGTACGACAGCAATCCGATGAACGCCCTCGCTCTCGTATGCCGGGCCCAGGACACAGCCAGAGCAGCAGTCGATCAGCCCTTGGTGATGTCCATGCTGTTCATGCGTGAGGCATTCGCCCAGGCGATGCTGAGCGACAGCCTGGCCTGCCATACCGCCATCGACGAAGCCCACCGCCACTACGACCGTGCCCGCGGTCGGGAGCAGGAGGCGCCTTTCTGGGCGCGCTATTTCGACGAGGCGAAACTGATCGTCGACACGGGCATCGCCCTGGCGCGGCTCGGTGCAGCGCCTCGCGCCGAGCCGCTGATCGCCGAGGGGCTCCGCCGGGAAAGCGGGTCCCGGCAGCGCGGCCGCGCCTTCCACGCCTTTTGGCTGGCGAGCACTCAACTGCAACAAGGCGCACTCGACCGTGCGTGCGACAGCGCCGTACTCGCCCTCGATCTCTTGGCTGTCGTCGACTCGCCGCGAGTAACGGCGCACATCCGGGATTTCCACCAGCGCCTGGCACCGCACGCACGGGCTGCCCCGGTCATCGCTTTCGAGCAGCGGATGCGCGAAGTGTTCGGCTAACCAGCGCCCTGGGTGGCCTCGTCCAGCAGCAGATACAGCAGACCGACGAGTGAACCGCTGCTGACGATTTCACGCCGGTCGATCATGCCCCGAATCTCGGACAGGGGAATCCATTCGATCCGGTCGGATTCATTGAGTTCCGTCGGGTCACCGACCCGCGTCGCCCCGTCGGCCCTGAACACGTGATGCTCGGAATCGGTGATGCCGTTCGCGGGCTGCGCGTACACCAGTGGTTTCATCGACTCGACGCGCCAGCCGGTCTCTTCTTCCACCTCACGCGCCGCCGCCCGTTCCGGAGTCTCCCCGTCCTCGATCAGGCCCATCGGGAGTTCCCATCCCCAGACGTCCGTCACGAAGCGGTGCCGCCACATCATCAGCACCCGCCGCTCCTCGTCGACCACCACGGCGACAGCCAGATGCCGCATCCGCACGACGTGATGTTCCCATCGCCGGCCATCGGGCTGCTGGACGTCGACGAGCCACAGGTTGACCCACGGGTTGCTGTAGATCTGCCGTTCGCCATGGACGGTCCACTGCATGGTCCCACTCCTCCTCGCCGGCGTCGGTCCAGCATGTCACCGACCATGGCCCCAGGAGGGAGGTCTCCGGTTACCGCGCGACCACCCCGAAACGCCGAACGGCCCCCCGGCGAAATGCCGGACGGCCGTTCTGTCGTACGTACTGGATCAGCCCAGCGGATGCATCCACCCATGCGTGTCAGGGGTGACGCCCGTCTGGAGGTCCAGGAGGGCCTTGCGGAGTTTCATGGTGGCCTCGCCGGGCTTGCCGTCGCCGACGGTCCAGGAGGCGGTCTCGGACTTGACGGAGCCGACGGGGGTGATCACGGCGGCGGTGCCGCAGGCGAAGACCTCGGTCAGGGAGCCGTCCTCGGTGGCGGCTTTCCAGTCGTCGACGGAGATGCGGCCCTCGGCGGCCTCGTAGCCCAGGTCGGTGGCGATCTTCAGGAGGGAGTCGCGGGTGATGCCGGGGAGGAGGGAGCCGGACAGCTCCGGGGTGACGATCTTGTTCCCGTACACGAAGTACAGGTTCATGCCGCCCATCTCCTCGATCCAGCGGCGCTCCAGGGCGTCCAGCCAGACGACCTGGTCGCAGCCGTGCTGGGCGGCCTGGGCCTGGGCGACGAGGGACGCCGCGTAGTTGCCGCCGGTCTTGGCGGCGCCGGTGCCCCCGCGCACGGCGCGCACGTACTCCTGGGAGAGCCAGACGGAGACCGGCTTGACGCCGCCGGTGAAGTAGGCGCCGGCCGGGGAGGCGATCACGATGAACAGGTACTCGTTGGCGGGCCGGACGCCCAGCCCGACCTCGCTCGCGATCATGAAGGGGCGCAGGTAGAGCGACTCTTCGGCGTTGGTCGGCACCCAGTCCTTGTCCTGCTTGACCAAGGCGTCGCAGGCCGCGACGAACGTCTCGACGGGCAGCTCGGGCATGCCGAGGCGGCGGGCGGACGCCTGGAAGCGCCGGGCGTTGGCGTCCGGGCGGAAGGTGGCGACGGTGCCGTCGGGCTGGCGGTACGCCTTCAGGCCCTCGAAGATCGTCTGCGCGTAGTGCAGCGTCATGTTGGCCGGGTCCATGGACAGCGGGGCGTACGGCACCAACTGGGCGTCGTGCCAGCCGCGGCCTTCGGTCCACTTGATCGTCACCATGTGGTCGGTGAAGTACCGGCCGAAGCCGGGGCTGGCCAGGGCCCGCTCCCGCTCCGCGTCGGAGAGCGGGTGGGAGGAGGGCTTGAGCTCGATCGTGGGCGTCGTCATGAGTGCGTGTCCTTCACCGGTGAGGTTGTGGGGCCGCGCTCACGAAGTCCTTGTCGGTACAGGACGTCCGGTATTTCCCCTCGTACAGCGGCTCCACGTTCGATTATCGCTCCCGAGGTGCCGGGGACGGAAATGCCGTGGTGCGGGGAGGGTGGGACGCCGGAGTTCCGAGGGCGGGTCCGTGGGCACCGGCCAGGGGTCGATGGTCGCACCCAACCCGGCGGTAGCACAGTCGCGGACCTGCGTGACAGCGCCGGGTCGGGGCGGCCCGGCGCTGTCGGGTCAGCGCGTGTTCGCTCGGCGAGCGGCGGGCCTCAGCCGGCTACTCGCGTGGCGAGCGCGTCGCCGATCTCGCCGGTGGTGCGGGGGATCTCGTCGCGCGCCGCGAGGTCGGCGGCGACGGCTTCCTCGATGCGGGCCGCCTCGGCCTCGTACCCGAGGTGGCGCAGGAGGAGGGCGGTGGACAGGACGGTGGCCGTGGGGTCGGCCTTGCCGGTGCCCGCGATGTCCGGCGCCGAGCCGTGCACCGGCTCGAACATGGACGGGAAGGCGCCCGTGGGGTTGATGTTCCCGGAGGCGGCCAGGCCGATGCCGCCGGTGACGGCCGCGGCGAGGTCGGTGAGGATGTCGCCGAAGAGGTTGTCGGTGACGATCACGTCGAACCGCTCGGGCTGCGTGACGAAGAAGATCGTCGCGGCGTCGACGTGCAGATAGTCGGTGGTGACCTCGGGGTACTCCTCGCCGACCTTGTCGAAGATCTTCTTCCACATGTGGCCGGCGTGCACCAGGACGTTGTTCTTGTGGACCAGCGTCAGCTTCTTGCGCGGCCGCGCGTCGGCCCGCTCGTACGCGTCCCGGACCACCCGCTCCACGCCGTACGCGGTGTTCAGGCTGACCTCGGTGGCGACCTCGTGCGGGGTGCCGGTGCGCAGGCTGCCGCCGTTGCCCGTGTACGGGCCCTCGGTGCCCTCGCGGACGACGACGAAGTCGATGTCGGGACGGCCGGCGAGCGGTGTCGCGGTGTTCGGGAAGAGCTTGGAGGGGCGCAGGTTGACGTAGTGGTCGAAGGCGAAGCGCAGCTTCAGCAGCAGGCCGCGCTCCAGGATTCCGGACGGTACGGACGGGTCGCCGATGGCGCCGAGCAGGATCGCGTCGTGCTCCTTGAGCGACTCCAGCTCCGCGTCCGGCAGGGTCTCGCCGGTGGCGTGCCATCGCCGGGCGCCGAGGTCGTACTCCTTGGTTTCCAGCTTGACGTCCTGCGGGAGGACCGCGCCGAGGACCTTCAGCCCTTGGGCCACGACCTCCTGGCCGATACCGTCACCGGGGATCACTGCGAGGCGAATGCTGCGAGACATGGCTGGACCCTACTCTTCGTCCCAGTGGTTGACACGTGGTGTCCGGCATACGGACAGATGGACTGCCGAACCCATGGACAGCCGGACACCTGCCGTTCACCCGCGGGGCCCCGGCCGGTCGGACAGTGGTGCGACGTTGCGGTCCATGGACACACCACGCGTGGGCATCCCCGAACCGCTCGCCAGCCGGATGAGCATGCCCGAGCAGCACGAATACCTCCGCACGAAGCTGACCCGCCGGGGTCTGCTGCGCGCCTCCGCCGTGACCGCCGGCGCCGTCGCGGGCGGCGGCCTGCTGGCGGGGCCCGCCCAGGCCGCCACCCCGTCCCCCACCCTGCTCTCCTCCCCCGCCACCGGTGCCGTGCACGGCTCGCTGGTCGCGCCGTTCGGCCGGCACCTGGCCTTCGGCGCCGACCCCCGGCACCAGATGCGCGTCTCGTGGCAGGTGCCGTTCGCGGTCAAGCGCCCGTTCCTGCGCGTGGGGCTGCGCCCCTGGGACCTGAGCCGCAAGATCCACGCCGAGGTGCGGGACCTGCACACGCCCGCGCTGGGCAAGAAGCTGCCCGCGGTGGACCAGTACTACCTGCACGCGGCGCTCGACGGCCTGCGTCCCGGCACGACGTACTACTACGGGGTCGGCCACGACGGCTTCGACCCCGCCGACTCCCGCCACTTCGGCACCCTCGGCACCTTCCGCACCGCCCCGGCCCGGGCCGAGCGGTTCGTCTTCACCGCCTTCGGCGACCAGGGCGTCAGCTACCACGCCCTCGCCAACGACCAGCTCATCCTGGGCCAGAACCCGTCCTTCCACCTGCACGCGGGCGACATCTGCTACGCCGACCCGGACGGCAGCGGCACCGAGCACGACACCTACGACGCGCGCCAGTGGGACCAGTTCCTCGCGCAGACCGAGTCGGTGGCCAAGACCGTGCCGTGGATGGTGACCACCGGCAACCACGACATGGAAGCCTGGTACTCCCCCAACGGGTACGGCGGCCAGAACGCGCGCTGGAGCCTGCCGGACAACGGGCCGGACGCCGAGAACGCGCCCGGCGTCTACTCCTTCACGTACGGGAACGTCGCCGTGGTCGCGCTCGACGCCAACGACGTGTCGTACGAGATCCCCGCCAATCTCGGCGTCACCGGCGGCAAGCAGACCACGTGGCTGGACCGCGAACTCGGCGAACTGCGCGCCACTCGGGGGATCGACTTCATCGTCGTCTTCTTCCACCACTGCGCCTTCTCCACCACCAACGCGCACGCCTCCGAGGGCGGCGTGCGCGACGCCTGGCTGCCGCTCTTCGAGAAGCACCAGGTGGACCTGGTGGTCAACGGCCACAACCACGTCTACGAGCGGACCGACGCCATCAAGGGCGGCCGGGTCTCCAAGAAGATGCCCATCGGCGAGACGGTGGACTCCTCGCGCGAAGGCATCGTGTACGTGACGGCCGGCGGCGCGGGCAAGTCGCTGTACGACTTCCCCGTACCGGACAGCTACGAGGGCCACGTGAAGGACCTCGACCATGTGGACACGTACCACTGGGCCGAGGGCAAGGTGAAGGTCAAGGAAGCCGCGCAGTGGTCGCGGGTCCGCTACACCGGCTACTCCTTCATCGCGGTCGAGGTCCTGCCGGGCCACCGGCCGCGGATGAAGGTCACCGCGCTGGCCGAGTCCGGCGAGAGCATCGACCGCTTCGAGGTCACCCGGCGCCGCTGAGCGCGGGCACGGGCGGGCGTGCCCGCGCGCTCGGCGCGCCGCACCCCCGCCCGCCGGGCGGCCCCGGGCTCAGTGCCCGGTCGAGCCGCCGTTGTCCCGGCGGTCGAGCGCCCGCTGGAGCGCCGCGGCGGCGTTCTTGCGGTCGGCTTCGCCGGTCGCACGGGCGGAGTGACGGATCCTGCGGACAGCGGTCTTGGTCATGATGCGCCTCCAATGCCAAAGCCCCGAGAGATGAACGGAAGCGTCCTTCCGGAAACGGCCGACCAACGCGGGGGCCACGGCGTCAGCAGGGATCACCTGCCCACACGCACCGGGCCGCACCCGCTCCGCCGCTCGATGGAGCGGAACGTTCGGCTCCTACAAAGCTAAGCCAGCATCGCCGTGCTGTCTGCACAATTACTTGGCCTTCCTACTATCTGAGACGGGCGATGGCCTGAGGTGCTCGTTCGAGTGATCGGTCGAGGTGCGGACCGTACGGGCGCCCCGGCTCGCGGACACTCGGGGCGGAGGTGGTGCTAGACCATGACCGAACTGCTGGACGACGATCCCGGAACCGACCTGCGCGAGGTGCTGTGGCGGGTCCGGACGCACATGGAACTCCCCGAGGGCTTCCGCGCGGAGATCATCGAGGCCGACGAGGACTCGGGCTGCATCGAGGTGTCGCACACCGGCCCTCACGCGCACGCCCGGGTCGCCGACCGGTTACGCAACGCCATGGACGCCCACCTGGGCGACGGTCCGTACGCCGTCCGGTTCGGCATCGACATCGTCGACAGCCGCCACGTGTGGTGCCCGGACGCCGTCATCGCCCTCGAAGACGACGTCGAGAACGGCACCTGCGAGTACGGCCTCGCGGCGTCCGAGGTGCCGCTGGTCGCGGAAGTGGTGGCGCCGGGCCACGAGGAGAGGGAGCGCGACCGGGTCCGCAAGCGCCGTGCCTACGCGCGGGCGGGCATTCCCGTGTACGTCCTCATCGATGACTACGATCTCCGCGGCACCGTCTCCGTGTTCACCGTCCCCCGTCCCGACAAGGCCGACTACGCCGCCGAACACCGCGTCCCCTACGGCATGGACGTCGAGGTCCCCGAAGGCCCCGCCAAGGGCTTCGTCATCGGTGAGGCGATCACCGGGCCCCCGCGCGACGACGGCTGACGACGCCGACGGCCCGGCACCCCCGCCAAGGGAGCGCCGGGCCGTCGGCATGACAGGGCTATCAGGTCAGCCCATGTGCGGGTAGCGGTAGTCCGTCGGGGCGACCATCGTTTCCTTGATGGCGCGGGGGGACATCCAGCGGAGCAGGTTGAACTTCGAGCCCGCCTTGTCGTTGGTGCCCGAGGCGCGGCCGCCGCCGAAGGGCTGCTGGCCGACGATGGAGCCGGTGGGGCGGTCGTTGAGGTAGAAGTTGCCGGCCGCGAAGCGGAGCTTCTCGGAGGCGGCGACCAGGACCTGGCGGTCCTGGGCGAGGACGGCGCCGGTCAGGGCGTACGCCGAGGCGGACTCCATCTGCTCCAGCATCGCGTCGAAGTCGGCGTCCTCGTAGACGTGGACGGCGATGATCGGGCCGAAGTACTCGGTCTTGAAGACCTCGTTCTCCGGGTCCGAGCAGACGATCACGGTCGGGCGCACGAAGTAGCCGACCGAGTCGTCGTAGCTGCCGCCCGCGACGATCTCGCAGGTCGGGTCCTCCTTGGCGCGGTCGATCGCGGCCTTGTTCTTGGCGAAGGAGCGGTCGTCGATGACGGCGCCGATGAAGTTCGACAGGTCGGTGACGTCGCCCATGGTGAGGCCCTCGACCTCCGCCACCAGGTCGTCCTTGAAGCCGTTCTCCCAGGTGGAGCGGGCGATGTAGGCGCGGGAGGCGGCGGAACACTTCTGGCCTTGGTACTCGAACGCGCCGCGGGTGACGGCCGTCTTCAGGATCGCCGGGTCCGCGGTCGGGTGGGCGACGATGAAGTCCTTGCCGCCGGTCTCGCCGACCAGGCGCGGGTACGAGCGGTAGTTGGTGATGTTCTCGCCGACCGCCTTCCACAGGTACTGGAAGGTGGCGGTGGAGCCGGTGAAGTGGACGCCGGCCAGCTCCGGGTGCGGCAGCGCGACCTCGGAGACCTCCTTGCCGTCGCCGGTCACCAGGTTGATGACGCCCTTGGGCAGGCCGGCCTCCTCCAGGAGCTGCATGAGCAGGATCGCGGAGTGGGTCTGCGTGGGGGACGGCTTCCAGACGACGACGTTGCCCATCAGGGCGGGCGCGGTCGGCAGGTTGCCGGCGATGGCGGTGAAGTTGAAGGGCGTGATCGCGTAGACGAAGCCCTCCAGCGGGCGGTGGTCCAGGCGGTTCCAGACGCCGTTCGGCTGAACGGGGGGCTGCTCCTGGAGCAGCTCGCGCGCGAAGTGGACGTTGAAGCGCCAGAAGTCCACCAGCTCGCAGGGCGCGTCGATCTCGGCCTGCTGGGCGGTCTTGGACTGGCCGAGCATCGTGGAGGCGGCGATGGTCTCGCGCCAGGGGCCCGACAGCAGGTCGGCGGCCTTGAGCAGGATCGCGGCGCGGTCGTCGAAGGACATGGCGCGCCAGGCCGGGGCGGCGGCCAGGGCGGCGTCGATGGCGTCCTGGGCGTCCTGGCGGGTGGCGTTGGCGTACGTACCGATGACGGCCTTGTGGTTGTGCGGCTGCACGACGTCGAAGCGCTCGCCACCGCCCATCCGCTTCTCGCCGTTGATGGTCATCGGCAGCTCGATGGGGTTCTCGGCCAGCTCCTTGAGCTTGGCCTCCAGGCGCGCCCGCTCGGGGGAACCGGGGGCGTAGCCGTGCACCGGCTCGTTGTACGGGGCGGGGACGTGGGTCACGGCGTCCATGTCGGCCGTCTCCTTCGGTCGGGGGTGTGCGGGTACGTCAAGTTGTGGGGCGCCGGGCCACGGGGCGGCCCGGCGCGTGCGGTCCGGCCGCGGGGCCGGCCGCCCGGCTCAGCCCTTGGTGACGAGCGAGCGCAGGAAGAACGCGAGGTTGGCGGGGCGCTCGGCGAGGCGGCGCATGAAGTAGCCGTACCAGTCCGTGCCGTACGGGATGTAGACGCGCATCCGGTGACCCTCGGTGACCAGGCGCTCCTGCTCGGCCTCCCGGATGCCGTACAGCATCTGGAACTCGTACTCGGCGGGCTTGCGGCCGTAGCGGCGGCCCAGTTCCTGGCCGATCGCCACCATGCGCGGGTCGTGCGACCCGATCATCGGATAGCCCTCGCCGGCCATCAGGATCTTCAGGCAGCGTACGTACGCCTTGTCGACCTCCCGCTTGTCCTGGAACGCGACCGTCGCGGGCTCCTTGTAGGCGCCCTTGACCAGGCGCACACGGGAGCCTTCCCCGGCGAGCGCGCGGCAGTCGTCCTCGGTGCGGAAGAGGTAGGACTGGAGCACCGCGCCGGTCTGCGGGAAGCGGGTGCGCAGTTCGCCGAGTATCGCCAGGGTGGAGTCGACCGTGGTGTGGTCCTCCATGTCCAGGGTGACCGTCGTGCCGGCCTCGGCGGCGGCCTCGACGACCGGGGTGACGTTCTTCAGGGCCAGCTCGTGGCCGCCGGGCAGGGCCTGGCCGAAGGCGGAGAGCTTGACCGACATCTCGGCGCGCTCGCCGAGGCCCAGGTCCTTGAGGGCGGCGGTCAGCAGGAGGTAGGCGTCGCGGTTGCGCAGCGCCTCGGCCGGATCGGTGATGTCCTCACCGAGGTGGTCGAGGGTGACCTCCATCCCGCGGTCCGCCAGGGACCGCACGGCGGCCATCGACGCGTCCAGCCGTTCACCGGCCACGAACCGGTCGACGACCGGACGGGTGACCGGGGCCGCCGAGACGATTCGGCGGATGCTGTCGCTGCGGGCTGCTGCGAGAAGCACGGGACCCAGCACGGGGCACCTCCACGATTCAAGATGACAAGCCGGGCGGGCGCCTGGCAGGCGGGCGCGACGGCGAGATGAGCCACCTGAAACTTAAGGATCTCGCCAGTTCGCGGCCATCGACAGCTGTCTGGCCTTCGTGGCCGGGATCTCAGACAGATGTATGACAATGGAGGGGGACCACAACGGCACCGGAGGACCCACCTCCCCCGGTGACCGCACGGACAGCGACGGCCGTACGGCTCGGGAGCGCCAGCCGGAAAGGAGCCATACGGCACATGCGGGGCGACTATCAGCAGCTCGTGGACGAGATCTCGGCCGCCCTCGGCGCCCCGGCGACCCTGGAGGACCGCGACTTCGGTCTGATCGCCTTCGGCGCGCACGAGGGCGACGACGACCTGGTCATGGACCCCGTACGGACCCGTTCGATCCTCCAGCGCCGCTCGACGGCGGCGGTACGGGCCTGGTTCGAGGCGTTCGGCATCGCCCGCGCGAAGACGGCGCTGCGCATCCCGCCCGACCCGGCGGCCGGGGTCTTCAAGGGCCGGATCTGCCTGCCCGTACGCCATCGCGGCATCGTGCAGGGGTACGTCTGGCTGCTGGACGACGGCCACCTGACCGACCTGGAGCTGGGCGGTGGCGGCGCGCCGCCGGACCCCCGGATCGAGCAGGCGATGGAGTCTGCCTCCGGCATCGGCGCCCTGCTGGCGGCGGAGGCCCGCGCGGGCGCCGAACTGGGCGACCTGCTGCGCGCGCTGCTGGTCTCGCGTCCCACGGAGCGCACCGCCGCGGCGGCGGCGCTGCGCGACGGGCTGCGGTCCGCGGCGGACGCGCCGCTGCTGGTGGTCGCGGTGACGCCGTGGGACGTGCCGGAGGCCGATCACGCGCCGCTGCCGAACCTGCCGGGGCTGCTGGCCGCCTGCGCGCTGCCCGCCGCGAACGGGGCGTCCGAAGAGG
Organism: Streptomyces chrestomyceticus JCM 4735; assembly: GCF_003865135.1. Classification (NCBI taxonomy): domain Bacteria; kingdom Bacillati; phylum Actinomycetota; class Actinomycetes; order Kitasatosporales; family Streptomycetaceae; genus Streptomyces; species Streptomyces chrestomyceticus. The sequence continues at coordinate 2,886,639 of NZ_BHZC01000001.1, forward strand.
TGCCGGGCCCGGCGGCCGCGAACGGCGCGGCGGCCGCTGCCGGAGGACGGCGCTCCGCCCCCGTCCCGCCGTCGCGGGCGACCGCCGACGCCCCCTCGCTGGCGGCGCTCGTACGGCTGCGTTCGCCGTCGGCCCTCGCCGCGGCCCACACGGTGGCCGAGCACCTGCTGCGCTCGCCGCGCGCGGGCGGCGCTCTGGCGCCGGCCGGGACGGACTCCCGTACGCTGCCCGGCGCCGCCGGACTCGGCACGCCCGTACGGGACTTGGCCGGCCTGCCCACCGCCTGGCACGAGGCGCTGGCCGCGGCGCGGGCCGCGCGCGCCGAACCCCGGCTGGGCCCGGTGGCCGAGTGGGACGCCATCGGCGCGTACCGCCTGCTGACGGGTCTGCCCTCGGCCGAACCGGACCCGCCGGTCCGTCCGCTGCTGACGCCCGCGCACAGTGAACTCGCCCGTACGGCCGAGGTGTTCCTCGACTGCGCGGGCCAGGCGGGCCGCGCCGCCCAGGCGCTCGGTATCCACCGGCAGACGCTGTACTACCGGCTCGGCCGCGTCGAGAAGCTGACCGGACTCGACCTGGACGAGGGCGGCGACCGCCTGCTGCTCCACATGGCGCTGAAGACGGCGCGGCTGTGAGGCGTCCGCCACCTGCGGTTCCGGGCGTGCCGACGGTACGGCCGGTGCCCGCACGACGGGCGCACGACCGCGCACGGGCCGGGTGCCGGACGGCGCCGTGACCCGGGCGCCCGGGAACGGAGGTTTGTTGAGTACTGGACAGGCGGCGGGTCCGGACGGACGATAAGACTCTGCGGCCGGTACCCGTCGCGAGCACGCGGTACCCGCAAGAGATGCGGCCGCCGCCGGGAGAAGAACCGGAACCGGCGGCGACCGACTGCCGGGCGACGGGGCTCCTCTTCCCCCTCACCCGGCACGGTTCGCCCTTCCTGGTGGGCCGGGGGCGCGCGGGAGGACCCCTGGCTGGAATGGACCGGGAAGGGCGGGGCCGGAGGCGCGTGTTCGCTGCGTGGCGCGGATCTCCGGCCGGTCTTGGGTGCGGACTGCTCGGCGACCTCTGGGTCTGGGAGATCCGGGCCCGGCGGTAGCTGCTGCCTGGTCCCGTACGGCGAGCGTAGAGCGCGGCGGCGCGACCGGACAAGGGCCGGTCGGTCAAATACCGAACGCTCTCGGCCGGTTGACCGGTACGGGCGGCCACCGGCGCCGGGTCCGCAGGCGGCCCGGGCACGGTCACGGGGCGGGCGGCCGGGACGCGGCGAGCAGGCCGGCGGGCGGCCCGGTACGGTCAGGAAGCGGCCGCTCCGCCGCCCGTACGCTCCTCTTCCGGCCCGCGCGCCGACGCGGAGAGCACCGTTCCGGAGAGCACCCTCCGCATCGCCTCCACGAGGTCGCCGCCCGAGGGCAGCGCCGCCGGGGAGACCAGGGACTGCACCATCAGGCCGGTGAGCAGCGCCTGGTAGAAGGAGCCGACGACGCGCGCCGACTCCGCGTCCACCTCGGTGTCCGGCACGTTCTCGAAGACCGCGACCAGCCCTTCGCCGCCCTCCGGCAGGACCGTGGCCAGCGCCGCGCGCAGTTCGGGGTCGCGGGGCAGCAGGCCGAGCACCTCGACCTGGGAGGCCACGAAGTCGCGCTGCTCCAGGAAGCTCCGCAGGATGCGGTCCCACCCGGCCGCGAAGCGCTCCACGGGGTCACCGGCCGCTTCCCCGCCGCCCGCCTCCTCCGTACCGGCGAGCCCGGCGCCCCACTCCTCGACGGACTCCACCAGCGCCTTGCGCATCAGGACGTCCTTGGAGCCGTAGTGGTAGCCGATGGACGCCAGGTTGGTGCCGGAGGCGGCCACGATGTCGCGGGCGGTGGTGCGCGCGTACCCCTTTTCCAGGAGGCAGCGCTTGGCCCCTTCCAGCAGGTCTTCACGGTGTCCCATGCGGTCAGCCTATGCCCGGCGGGCAGCGGTACCGGACGCGGTACAGCGGTGTACCGGGCAGGCGTACGAGCGGAGCCCGGCCGCCGAGGCAGTACGGAGCGAGCCTGGCAGTACGGAGCCCGGCCCGCCGCGCTGTGGGTGCGGCGGGCCGGGCCCGTGGAGCGGCGGACTGCCGGAAGCGGCGGCGCCCAGGGGGCCGGCCGCCTACCGGCCCCGCTCGGGGCCCGGACCGCCGCGGCCCCGCTCCGGCCCCTGACCACGGCCGCGCCGGTCGCGCCGGCCGGTGCCCTTGCCGTCGTCGAACTCCACCTCTTCCCGGTGGACCTCGGTGTTGACCTCCTGCTGCTCGGTGACCCGCTCGGTCTCCAGCCGGATCCGCTCGACCGGCACGTTCTCCTTGCGGACGACGACCTGCTCCTCGTAGAGCGTGACGTCCAGCTCACCGTCACCGAGCTTCGGCTGCTGACCCCGTTCCTTGCGACGGTCCTCTTCGGTGATCTTCTCGCGCCGAATGCGCGCCTCGTCGTGGCTGACGGGTACGGTGCGGTGCACCTCCTCGGTCTCCACGTGCTTGCGCAGCCGGGCGTGACCGGCCTCGCGTGCCTCGGTGCCGATCTCGACGTGCTCCTCGGAGACGAGCATCTCCGGGTTCTGTTCCTTGGACCGCGCGGCGTCGTCCCGGCCTCGGGACATGGCCATCGCACCGGCTCCGGCCCCCGCGCCGGCCAGCGGCGCGGACTCGGTCCGCTCCCGGCGGCGCTCCTCGGGCCGGTGCATGCCGGCCGCCCCGGCGGCACCGGCGGTGCCCATCCCGGCTCCGGTGGTCGTGGTCCGCCCGGGGACCGTGCCGGTCGGCGCGGTGCCCGGCCGGGACATCCCGTAGTGCCGGTAGAGCCGTTCCTCCTCGGCCGGTTCCAGGTGCCCGTCCGCGTCGATCCGCGGGGCGTCCTTGATCTGGTCCTTGGTGTACGGAACCTGCAGTTCGTCGCCCACCCGCCGGCCTCCGGCGAGCGGTACGAAGGTCTCCTTCATGCCGAACAGGCCGGTGCGCACGGTGATCCACTCGGGCGCGTCGGTGGCGTCGTCCCGGTAGATCTGCTGGACCGAGCCCACCTTGGTGCCCTCCGCGTCGACCACGTTCATCTTGGTCAGATCCTGAGGGTTCTCACCCAGGGGTGCGTTCATGGCGTCGCTCTCCTTCCGCACGCGCCGGCAGGGGGCACGCGCAGTTCCCATTGCGCGCCGCCCCGCCGCGCGCAGCGAGTCGGAAAACCCCCGGGACACCGGCTCGACGGCGAGTTTGCGGGGCGTCCGGCATCGGTCCGCACTAGGCCGAACGGGTGACGGGCCGACCACTCCCCCGCTGTCGCGGGCGCGCACGGCAGCGGGCCCGGGCTCCCGCCGCAGCGGGGCCCGGGCCCGGTGTCGCACACGTACGGACGTGCCTCAGTCCGCGAGGTTGACCGCGCGCGCCGAGGTGGCGCCGATCTCGTCGGCGATCTCGGCGAGCACCGCCGCCGGGATCGTGTCGTCGACGGTCAGCGCGACCAGCGCCTCGCCGCCCGCGTCGGCCCGTGAGACCTGCATGCCCGCGATGTTGATGCCCGCCTCGCCGAGGATGCGGCCGAGCGTGCCGACGACGCCGGGGCGGTCGCCGTAGCGCAGGAAGGCCATGTGGTCGGCGAGCGCGAGGTCGATGGAGTGCTCACCGACCGCGACGATCTTCTGCTGATTCTTGTTGCCCGCCAGGGTGCCGGAGATGGAGATCTCGTCGCCGCCGGACAGGGTGCCGCGCACGGTGACCACGTTGCGGTGCTCGGCCGACTCGCTGCTGGTGGTCAGGCGCACCTCGACACCGCGCTCCTGCGCGAACAGCGGGGCGTTGACGTACGAGACGGTCTCGGCCACCACGTCCTCGAACACGCCCTTGAGCGCGGAGAGTTCCAGCACCTTGACGTCGTGCTGGGTGATCTCGCCGTACACCTCGACGTCCAGGCGGACCGCCACCTCGCCCGCCAGCGCGGTGAAGATCCGGCCCAGCCGCTCGGCCAGCGGCAGCCCCGGCTTGACGTCCTCGGCGATCACGCCGCCCTGGACGTTGACCGCGTCCGGCACCAGCTCGCCCGCCAGCGCCAGGCGCACCGACTTGGCGACCGCGATGCCCGCCTTCTCCTGCGCCTCGCCCGTCGAGGCGCCGAGGTGCGGGGTGGCGACGACCTGGTCGAACTCGAACAGCGGGGAGTCCGTACAGGGCTCGCTGGCGTAGACGTCCAGGCCCGCGCCGGCCACCCGGCCCTCCTTGAGGGCGCTGGCCAGCGCGGTCTCGTCCACGATGCCGCCGCGCGCGGCGTTGACGACGCGCACCGTCGGCTTGACCTTGTGCAGCGCCTCGTCGCCGATCAGGCCGAGGGTCTCGGGGTCTTGGGGAGGTGGACGGTGATGAAGTCCGCGACCTCCAGCAGCTCGTCCAGCGAGACCAGCTTGACGCCCATCTGCGCGGCGCGGGCCGGCTGCACGTACGGGTCGTACGCGACGATCTTCATGCCGAAGGCCGACATCCGCTGCGCGACCAGCACGCCGATCCGGCCGAGGCCGACCACGCCGAGGACCTTCTCGGACAGCTCGACGCCGGTGTACTTGCTGCGCTTCCACTCGCCGTTCTTCAGGGCGGTGTTCGCCTGCGGGATGTTGCGGGCGGTGGCGACCAGCAGGCCGCAGGCCAGCTCGGCGGCGGTGACGATGTTGGAGGTCGGCGCGTTGACGACCATCACGCCGGCCTTGGTGGCGGCGGAGACGTCGACGTTGTCCAGGCCGACACCGGCCCGGGCGACGACCTTGAGCTTGCGGGCGGCGGCGATGGCCTCGGCGTCGACCTTGGTCGCGCTGCGCACGAGGATCGCGTCGACGTCGGCGATGGCGGGCAGCAGCTCGGCGCGGTCGGCGCCGTTGCAGTGCCGGATCTCGAAGTCCGGGCCGAGGGCGTCGACGGTGGCGGGCGACAGTTCCTCGGCGATCAGTACGACAGGTTTCGAGCTCACGTGGTCTTCAGTCCTCACTAGTCCTGGGGCCCCACCCGTGCCCCTGATGGCTACGGGGAGGACGGCCGTCCCGACGGCCGAAGGCGGTGAAGGGGCAGCCGCGTGGAAGACGCACGACGCTGTGAGCCTGACGCGCTTGTGGTGTGCAGTGTAGTGCTGGCCCCCGGCCGTTCATCCGCCGTTTCGGAAGGATCACCCGGTAGTGGTGCGACGCGGTGGACAACACCGTGGCGGGGGCCGGGCGCCGGTCATGGCGAACGGGGCCGCGGCGGCTGCCACGGCCCCGTGCCGTACGGCTTACTGCTCGTCGTCGACCCAGCTCATCAGCTTGCGGAGCTTCTTGCCGGTGGTCTCCAGCAGGTGGTCCTCGTCGGCCTTCTTGTACTCGTTGTACTTGGGCAGGCCGGCGTTGTACTCCGCCATCCAGTTGTTCGCGAAGGTGCCGTCCTGGATCTCGGCGAGCACCTTCTTCATCTCGGCCTTGGTGGCGTCGTTGACGATCCGCGGGCCGGTGATGTAGTCGCCCCACTCGGCGGTCTCGGAGACCGACCAGCGCATCTTCTCCAGGCCGCCCTCGTACATGAGGTCCACGATCAGCTTCAGCTCGTGCAGGCACTCGAAGTAGGCGATCTCCGGCTGGTAGCCGGCCTCGACCAGGGTCTCGAAGCCCGCCTTGACCAGCGCCGAGGCACCGCCGCAGAGCACCGCCTGCTCACCGAAGAGGTCGGTCTCGGTCTCCTCGGTGAAGGTGGTCTTGATGACGCCGGCGCGGGTGCCGCCGATGGCCTTGGCGTACGACAGGGCCAGCGCGAAGGCGTTGCCGGAGGCGTCCTGCTCGACGGCCGCGATGCACGGCACGCCGCGGCCCTCCTCGTACTGGCGGCGCACCAGGTGGCCCGGGCCCTTGGGGGCGACCATGCACACGTCGACGTTCTCCGGCGGCTTGATGAAGCCGTAGCGGATGTTCAGGCCGTGGCCGAAGAACAGCGCGTCGCCGTCCTTGAGGTTGTCCTTGACGGACTCCTCGTAGACCTTCGCCTGGATCGGGTCCGGCACCAGGATCATGATGACGTCGGCCTCCGCCGCCGCCTCGGCCGGGCTGACCACGCGCAGCCCCTGCTCCTCGGCCTTGGACTTCGACTTCGAGCCCTCGTGCAGACCGACGCGGACGTCGACGCCGGAGTCACGCAGGGAGAGGGCGTGGGCGTGGCCCTGGCTGCCGTAGCCGAGAACCGCGACCTTGCGGCCCTGGATGATGGACAGGTCGGCGTTGTCGTCGTAGAACAGCTCGGCCACTTCGGGTATCTCCTTGGATCTAGCTGGTTGCCCGACACATTACGTCGGGCTCATGAGGAAGGTTTCGGGGGTCTCGCGATACGGTCCGGGCGGGCCCGGACGCCTGGTCCGGACGGGCCCGGACCCGTGGCCCGGGCGGGTGCGGCCGTCTCAGGCGGAGCGGTCCAGGGCCCGCAGCGAGCGGTCCGTGATGGAGCGGGCGCCGCGCCCTATGGCGATGGTGCCGGACTGCACCAACTCCTTGATGCCGAACGGCTCCAGCATCTTGAGCATCGCTTCGAGCTTGTCGCTGCTGCCGGTCGCCTCGATGGTCACCGCGTCCGGGGAGACGTCGACGGTCTTGGCGCGGAAGAGCTGGACGATCTCCACGATCTGCGAGCGGGTCTCGTTGTCGGCGCGCACCTTGGCCAGCACCAGTTCCCGCTGGACCGCGGCGCCGGGCTCCAGCTCGACGATCTTGAGCACGTTGACGAGCTTGTTGAGCTGCTTGGTGACCTGCTCCAGCGGGAGCGACTCGACGCTCACGACGATGGTGATGCGGGAGATGTCGGGGTGCTCGGTGACGCCCACGGCGAGCGAGTCGATGTTGAATCCGCGGCGGGAGAACAGCGCGGCGATCCGGGCCAGGATGCCGGGGGTGTTCTCCACCAGGACGGAGAGCGTGTGCTTGGACATGGTCGGTCTTCTCTCTTCTATCCGCGTGTCTCGCGTCCCGGCGTCTCAGTCTTCTTCGGTGTCGCCGAAGTCGGGGCGGACCCCGCGGGCCGCCATGACCTCGTCGTTGGAGGTGCCGGCCGCGACCATCGGCCAGACCTGGGCGTCCTCGTGGACGATGAAGTCCACCACCACCGGGCGGTCGTTGATCGCGTTCGCCTTGGCGATCACCGCGTCCAGCTCGGCCGGGTCCTCGCAGCGCATCGCGACGCAGCCCATCGCCTCGGCCAGCTTGACGAAGTCCGGCACGCGGGTGCCGGCGCCGGCCACCCCGTCCGTGGCGGCGCAGTCCTCGGGGCCACTGTGCAGGACGGTGTTCGAGTAGCGCTGGTTGTAGAACAGCGTCTGCCACTGGCGGACCATGCCCAGGGCGCCGTTGTTGATGATGGCGACCTTGATCGGGATGTTGTTCAGCGCGCAGGTGACCAGTTCCTGGTTGGTCATCTGGAAGCAGCCGTCACCGTCGATCGCCCAGACCGTACGGTCCGGCCGCCCGGCCTTGGCGCCCATGGCGGCCGGGACGGCGTAGCCCATCGTCCCGGCGCCGCCGGAGTTCAGCCAGGTGGACGGCGTGTCGTAGTCGATGAAGTGGGCGGCCCACATCTGGTGCTGGCCGACACCCGCCGCGTAGATGGTGCCCTCGGGAGCCAGCTCGCCCAGGCGCTGTATGACCTGCTGCGGGGCCAGGCTGCCGTTGTCCGGGTGGTCGTAGCCCAGCGGGTACGTCTCGCGCCAGCGGTCGAGGTCCTTCCACCAGGCGGTGTAGTCGCCGGTGTGGCCCGCCGCGTGCTCGGCCTGGAGGGCCACGATCAGGTCGGCGATGACCTCGCGGGCGTCGCCGACGATCGGCACGTCGGCCGCGCGGTTCTTGCCGATCTCGGCCGGGTCGATGTCGGCGTGCACGACCTTGGCGAACGGGGCGAAGGAGTCCAGCCTGCCGGTGACCCGGTCGTCGAAGCGGGCGCCCAGCGCGACGATCAGGTCGGCCTTCTGGAGGGCCGTGACGGCGGCGACCGCGCCGTGCATCCCGGGCATGCCGACGTGCTGCGGGTGGGTGTCGGGGAAGGAGCCGAGGGCCATCAGGGTGGTGGTGACGGGCGCGCCGGTCAGTTCGGCGAGCACCTTCAGTTCGGCGGTGGCGCCGGACTTCATCACGCCGCCGCCGACGTACAGGACCGGTCGGCGGGCCTCGGTGATCAGCTTGGCGGCCTCGCGGATCTGCTTGGCGTGCGGCTTGGTGACCGGGCGGTAGCCGGGCAGGTCGGTGTGCGGCGGCCAGGAGAAGGTGGTCTGTGCCTGGAGGGCGTCCTTGGCGATGTCCACCAGGACCGGTCCCGGGCGGCCGGTGGAGGCGATGTGGAACGCCTCGGCGATGGTGCGGGGGATCTCGGCCGCGTCGGTGACCAGGAAGTTGTGCTTGGTGATCGGCATCGTGATGCCGCAGATGTCCGCCTCCTGGAAGGCGTCGGTGCCGATCGCCTTGGAGGCGACCTGGCCGGTGATCGCGACCATCGGGACGGAGTCCATGTGGGCGTCGGCGATCGGGGTGACGAGGTTGGTGGCACCGGGTCCGGAGGTGGCCATGCAGACGCCGACCTTGCCGGTGGCCTGCGCGTAGCCGGTGGCGGCGTGGCCCGCGCCCTGCTCGTGGCGGACCAGGACGTGGCGGACCTTCGAGGAGTCCATCATCGGGTCGTACGCGGGGAGGATGGCGCCCCCGGAATGCCGAACACGGTGTCGGCCCCGACCTCTTCGAGCGAACGGATGAGGGACTGCGCGCCCGTGACGTGCTCCACGGCGGTCGCGGGTGCTCCGCCGGAGTTACGGGCCCGCGGCTGCGGATGGTGGGCCCCGGTGGCCTGCTCGGTCATCTGCGTCTCTTCTCGAAGCTGAGGGTTTTGGTGGGGTATGGGAGTGGCTGTGCAACAAAAAACCCCTCGTGCCAGGAGGCAAGCGAGGGGAGCGCGCCGGTGCGGAGCGCTGGGTTTTCTCAGGTGACCCAGCTTCAGCCGACGCGCTTTCCAAGTACGAGAATTCGGGTGCGCATGGAACTGACCCTCCCCCTGCCGCCAGGGGAGTGTCAAGTGGGTGGGACGGAGGTCTCACTATTTGGGCGCAGCGGAGGGCTGGCCAGCGCCGTCTCCGCCCCGTCCCGGCCGTCACCCGGCCCGAATCGCCTGGGCAGTTCGCCCAGCACCCGTCCGGGTGACACCGGTTCGCGCCCCTTCTTGACGTGGCGTACCGGCAGGCCCGTGCCGCTGAGCATCACCGCCCGGCCCTCGCTGCCCGGGCCCGGCACCGCGTAGCCGCCCTGGGTGAGCGCGTGGCGCAGCCGGTGCTCGTCCAGCGGCCCGGAGAAGGCCATGCCCTGGCCGTGCGTACAGCCCATGGAGCGCAGCGCGACGATCTGCTCGGGCAGGTCGACGCCGTCGGCGACGGACTGCATGCCGAGGTCGGAGGCGATCCGCAGCAGCCCCGAGGTGATCTTGTGCAGCCGGGCGGAGTCCACCACCCCGTCGACCAGGTCGCGGTCCAGCCGCAGCACGTCGACGGGCAGCCGCCGCAGCGCTCCGACGGCGGCCGCGCCGCTGCCGAAGCCGTCCAGGGCGATCCGTACCCCCAGGCGGCGCAGGGCCACCAGGCGGCGCTCCAGCTCCTCCAGCGGTATCCGCGGATCGGTGTCGGCCAGCTCCAGGACCAGCGAGCCGGACGGCAGGCCGTGCCGGGACAGCAGGGCCTCGATGCTCTTCGGCGGCAGCGCCCGGTCGAGCAGCCGGTGCGCGGAGATCCGGACGGCCACCGGGACCGGATGGCCCGCCCGGTGCCGGCCGGCGGCCTGCTGCACCGCCTCCTCCAACTGCCAGCGGCCCAGCTCGGCGGAGCGGTCGCCGTCCTCCTTGAGCCGGCCGCGGTCGCCGACCCGCAGGAACTCGGCGGGGGTGAAGAGTATGCCCTGGGCGGAGCGCCAGCGGGCCAGGGCGGCGACCGCCGTGATCCGGCCGCCGGCCAGTTCCACGACGGGCTGGTGCAGCAGCGCGAACTCGCCGTCGTGCAGGGCGGTGCGCAGCTTGGTGGCCAGCTCGGCGCGGCGCACCACGTCGGCCTGCATCTGGGGCGCGTACAGCTTGACGCAGCCCTTGCCGGCCTGTTTGGCGCGGTACATCGCCAGGTCGGCGTTGCGCATCAGGGGGCCGGGGGTGATGCCCGGCTCGGCGAAGGCGACACCGATGCTGGCGGCGACCCGTACGTCCCTGCCGTCGATCTTGTACGGGTCGGAGAGCCGGATGCGCAGCCGGTCGGCGACCTCCAGGATGCGGTGCTCGCGCGCCGCGTGGTCGCGGGAGCCGTCGCCCATGATCAGCGCGGCGAACTCGTCGCCGCCCAGCCGCGCGGCGGTGTCCCCGGCCCGTACGGATTCGGCCAGTCTGCGGGCGGCCTGGATCAGCAGCTCGTCCCCCGCCTGGTGGCCGATGGTGTCGTTCACCTGCTTGAAGCCGTCCAGGTCGATGTAGAGCACGGCGGTGCCCGGATCGGTGGCGCGGCGGCCGGTCAGCGCCTGGCTGACCCGTTCGGTGAACAGCGCCCGGTTGGGCAGGTCGGTGAGCGCGTCGTGCGAGGCGTTGTGCTGCAACTGGGCCTGGAGGCGGACGCGTTCGGTGACGTCGCGGGAGTTGAAGATGAGGCCGCCGTGGTGGCGGTTGACCGTGGACTCGACGTTGAGCCACTTCTCGCCGCCCGCGCGGTGTTCGCCCGCGCGGAAGCGGCACTCGATCCGGGTGGTCGGTTCGTCCTCGGGCCGGGCGGCGAGGAATCTGCGCACCTCGTGCACCACCCGCCCCAGGTCCTCGGGGTGGATGAGGGAGGCCAGCTCGGAGCCGACCAGTTCCTCCGCGTCCCGGCCGTAGACCCCCGCGGCGGCGGGGCTGACGTAGCGCAGTATCCCGGTCGGCGCGGCGATCATGATGACGTCGCTGGAGCCCTGCACCAGCGACCGGAAGTGGTTCTCCTTCTGGGCCAGTTCCTGCGTGAGGGTGATGTTGTCGAGCAGCATGATGCCCTGGCGGACGACCAGGGCGAGGACGACCGTGCAGCCGGTGAAGAGCACCACACGGTCGATGCGGCGGCCGTCCAGGACGTTGTACAGGATGCCCAGCGTGCAGACGGCGGCGGCCAGGTACGGGGTGAGCGCGGCCAGCGAACCGGCGATGGGCCGGGTGGCCGCCGCGGTGGCCGCCGAGGTGCCCGTGGCCGGCGGGGTACGGGGCGCGGCGCGCTCGGGAGCGGCGGCCGCGGTGTCGCCGCCGGGCAGCCGCCGGGCCACCCAGGGCGCGTACGTGAGCAGCATCGAGCCGGCGAACCAGCCGGCGTCCAGGATCTGCCCGGAGCGGTAGTGCTCGCGCAGCAGCGGCGAGCTGAACAGTGCGTCGCACAGCACCGTCAGGGCCAGCGCCGCGATGGCGGTGTTGATGGCCGAGCGGTGCGCCGAGGAGCGCTTGAAGTGCAGTGCGAGCACCATGCTCACCAGCACGATGTCCAGCAGCGGGTACGCCAGCGCGAGCGCGCCCTGCGGCACGCTCTGGCCCTGGAAGTGCGCGGTGTGCGCGAGCGCCAGGCTCCAGGAGAGCGTCAGCAGCGAGCCGCCGATCAGCCAGGCGTCCAGCCCCAGGCACACCCAGCCCGCCTTGGTCACGGGCCTCTTGGCGAGCACGAGCAGGCCGACGATGGCCGGTGGAGCGAAGAGCAGGAAGCAGAAGTCGGCGAGCGACGGGCTCGGCACCGGCTCGCGCAGCACGACCTCGTACCAGCCCCAGACGCCGTTGCCGATCCCCGCCATCGCGGAGGAGGCGGCGAACAGCAGCCAGGCGGGTCGAAACCGGCCGTGGTGCCTGCGGGAGTACAGGAAGCAGGAGACGGCCGCCGCGAAGGCGGCCACGCTGAGGCCGAAGTCGCCCATGAAGGACGCGAGTTCCGGAGAGCCCCAGCCCAGGGCGGCGCCCACGGCGTAACCGCCGCAGACGACCGCGAGCACGACCTGCGGTACCACGCCCGGTGCGCCGCCGGCCTGCACCGGCGGCCGGGTGAGGACCGCGCCCGTGGCGCTCACCGCCCTCTCCTCCCGCCCACCGCGCGACATCGTCGTGACCGGTGCGCGCACGGCGCCCGGCGTGCCCATGGACCCGGAGGTGTCCCCCCGGGGGATTGCGGAGTGCCTGTCCCGTGCGTCGTCCATCGGCCGTACATCGCCCGTCGCCCCCCTCGGTTCCGGTCTTTCGCGCTGCGCCGCATCACTGCCCGGCGCGGCCCCCGCTCGGACGATACACCAGGATCGTCACTCAGGGACATAGCCTCTCTACGCAGCGTGACTGTCAGTGGGATGCGGATACCCAGTGCAGTCGTACGGCCCCGTAGAGCTACCCGCAAGGGGTCCGGGAAGGTTTCACCCGGCCGTAGCCACGACGTTGCACAGGGGATCACCGGAGGCGAAACGTGTCAGCTGGTCCCTGACGAGGCGCTTGGCGCGGGGCAGGAAGGCAGAACTGGGGCCTCCGACATGGGGAGTGACGAGCACGCCGGGAGCGTGCCACAGCGGGTGCCCCGCGGGCAGCGGTTCCGGATCGGTGACGTCCAGCGCCGCCCGCAATCGCCCCGATTCGAGTTCGGTGAGAAGCGCCTCCGTGTTGACGACGGCACCGCGCGCCACGTTCACCAGCAGCGCGCCGTCCTTCATGCGCGCCAGGAAGTCACTGCCGACCAGGCCGCGGGTGGCGTCGGTGAGCGGCGTGGCGATGATCACGACGTCCGCCGCGGGCAGCACGGCGGGCAGTTCGGTGAGCGGAAGCACGGGCCCGCGCACGGTCTCACGTGCGGTGCGCGCAATGCGCGCCACCCGCGCACACTCGAAGGGTGTGAGCCGGTCCTCGATCGCACTGCCGATCGATCCGTACCCCACGATGACCACCGTCTTGTCGGCGAGGGCGGGCCGGAACCCGTTGAGCCACCGCCCCTCGTCCTGGCCCCGGACGAATTCCGGTATGCCGCGCAGCGAGGCGAGCGTCAGGGTGAGCGCCAGCTCGGCCGTGCTGGCGTCGTGCAGGCCGCGGGCGTTGCACAGCCGGGCCCCGGGAGGCAGCCGGTGCAGGGCGGGCAGCAGGTGCTCGACCCCGGCGGTCAGGGACTGCACGGCGCGCAGCCCCGTCATCTCCGTCAGCGGGCGTATGCACACCTGCGGATCCTTCATGTACGGGGCCACGTAGAAGGCGCAGCGGGCGGGGTCGGCGGGGAACTCCGGCCCGGCGTCCCAATGGACGTAGTCGAAGCGGTCCGGGAGTCCGCCGATCTCGTCGGCGGGGATCGGGAGCCATACGTCGTTCGCGGGGGTGCGCGGGTCTGCTGGTGCCATGGCCAGAGGCTATGCGATGCCCTCCGGGCTCAGACGTTAGTTTGGTCAGGCCCTTGACCGGGGGCGAGGGGATGGAGGCACGACCACGTGGAGCGCAGGACAATCGGGGCTACAGCGCTCGAAGTGGGTGCAATCGGACTCGGCTGTATGCCGATGAGCTGGGGGTACACCGAGTCGCAGCGCAACGGCGAGAGCTCGCTGCGCACCGTGCACACCGCGCTCGACCAGGGCTGCACCCTCCTCGACACCGCTGACATGTACGGGCCGTTCACCAATGAACTGCTGGTCGGCCGGGCCCTCAAGGAGCGCCGCGCGGAAGCCTTCGTGTCGACCAAGGTCGGGCTGCTGGTGGGCGAGCAGCACATCGTCGCCAACGGGCGGCCCGGCTACGTGAGACGGGCGTGCGACGCCTCGCTGCGCCGCCTCCAGACCGACTGCATCGACCTGTACCAACTGCACCGCACCGACCCCGAGGTACCGATCGAGGAGACCTGGGGCGCGATGGCCGGCCTGGTGGCCGCCGGGAAGGTGCGCGCGCTGGGGCTGTGCGCGGTGGGCGCGCGCGCCGGGCGCCGGCGGGGCACGCGGCTGTACGACGGGACGCTGCGGCAGTTGGAACGCATTCAGCAGGTGTTCCCGGTCAGCAGCGTGCAGGCCGAACTGTCGGTGTGGTCCAAGGAGGCACTGGAGACGCTGCTGCCGTGGTGCGTCACGCGCGGCGTCGGGTTCCTCGCGGCCATGCCGCTGGGAAACGGTTTCCTCACCGGCACGCTGACCCCTGGGCAGGGCTTCGAACCGGAGGACATACGGGCCCGGCACCCGCGCTTCACGGCCGAGATGATGGCCGCCAACCAGCCGGTGGTGGCCGGGCTGCGCCGGGTGGGCGCGCGGCACGGGGCCACGCCGGGGCAGGTGGCGCTGGCGTGGGTACTGGCGCAGGGGCCGCACGTCGTGCCCGTACCGGGGACCAAGAAGGAACGCTGGGCCGCCGAGAACGCGGCGGCGGCCGGGCTGACGCTGGACCGCCGGGACCTCGCGGAGATCGCCGCGCTGCCGCCGGCGCGGGGATCGTGGGACTAGCGAGCCCGACGGGTGGCGACCGGGCGGGGGTTGCAGGGGCCGAAGAGGAGGCCCCGGCCGGCCGGGCCGGAGCGGGGGCCTGGGACTGCAGGGCCGAGGCGGAGACCCGGGTAGGCCGCGCCGGAGTGGGGGCCTGACGTGGAGGGTGCGGTGTGGTGTCGTAAGGCGGGTTCCGTCGACGAGAGGACTTCGCCGTGCAACGACGCTCCGTGACCTCCGTGTTGGCCGCTGCCTCGCTGCTGCTGGCGGCGGGGTGCTCCTCCGGGGGCGCCCCCGGCCCGGCCGGCTCGCTCGCCGCTTCGTCCGCCCCGCCCGGCGCTTCCTCCCCGGGCGGCACCCCGGCCTCCCCGACCGCCTCCGCGCCGCCCGCCAAGGGGTCGGTGAAGGTCGTCAGCACCCTGACCACCGGTCTCACCTCACCCTGGGGAGTGGCCGCACTGCCCGGAGGTGACCTCCTGGTGTCCTCGCGGGACACCGGGAAGATCTTCCGGGTGGCGGCGGACGGCGGCCGCACGACCGAGCTGGGTACGGTGCCCGGGGTCGCTCCGGGCGGCGAGGGCGGGCTGCTGGGGATCGCCGTGGCGCCGTCGTTCGGCCGGTCCCCCCAGGTGTACGCGTACTTCACCACCGAGTCCGACAACCGCGTCGCCCGGCTGAACTACGACGCGAAGAAGCAGCCCGGCAGTCAACTGGGCGCCCCCGACACGGTCCTGAAGGGCATCCCCAAGGGGCAGATCCACAACGGCGGCCGGATCGCGTTCGGCCCGGACAAGATGCTCTACGCGGGCACCGGCGAGACCGGTGACACCGGCCTCGCCCAGGACCGGTCGTCGCTGGGCGGCAAGATCCTGCGCATGACACCGGACGGCGAGCCGGTGCACGGCAACCCGGACGCCGGCTCGGTGGTGTACTCGTACGGACACCGCAATGTGCAGGGCCTGGCCTGGGACGCCGAGGGGCGGCTGTGGGCCGCCGAGTTCGGGCAGAACACCTGGGACGAGCTGAACCTGATCGAGCCGGGCAAGAACTACGGCTGGCCCGAGGTCGAGGGCAAGGGCCGGGGCGACGCCCGGTTCGTGGACCCGGTGGCGCAGTGGAAGACGGCGGACGCCTCACCGAGCGGCATCGCGATCGCCGAGGGCTCGGTCTGGATGGCGGGGCTGCGCGGCGAACGGCTGTGGCGGATCCCGCTCGCCGGGCGGCAGGCGTCGGCGGCGCCGCAGGCGTTCCTCCAGGGCGAGTACGGGCGGCTGCGTACGGTCGTGGCCGCCCAGGACGGCGGGCTGTGGCTGGTCACCAGCAACACCGACGGGCGCGGGGAGCCGAAGCAGGGCGACGACCGGATCCTGCGGCTGGACGTGAGCTGAACGGGAGGAACCGGGACGGCAGGGGCAGGGGCGCACCGGCGGGCACGGATGCGTACAGCGGCCCAGGCGGGCACAGGTGCATACAGGCACGGCCAGAGCCGCCCGTTCCGCTTCGTTGGTGCCTACACTCGTCGTACGGAGCCGTTCGCGTCGTCAGGGGGCAGGATGTTCAACCTGGTGGAGGAACTGTTCGCGCCGGGACGCAAGCACACCGACGAGGAACGGCGCCGGCTGACCCTGGTGGTCACCGACACCGGCGACAGTGATCCCGGCAAGGGACCGATAGACCTGTCCTCGGGCAAGGTCACCGTCCGCCTGCCGGAGCAGGAACCGCCGCGGCGGCCCTGAGACGGCCCGGACCGGCAGTCCCCCGGGCGGCCGCGTACGGCCTGAGGTACTGCGCGGTTCGGGGCCGGTCGGCGCGTACGGCCTCAGGAACCGGGCGTTCCGGCGCCGGCCTTGGGCAGGGTGGGCATGCTCGCGAACAGGTCGAAGTACATGCCCGCGGAGACGATCAGCCCCAGTACGCCGAGGGCGAGTCCGCCCCAGGCCACGGCTCGCACCCAGGTCGGGCGGGGCCGCAGGAGGACCAGGCCGGCGACGACGACGGCGAGCAGCGCGAAGATGGCGTTGACGAGGGCGTGGGTGTGCCAGGGGGCGCCGTAGACGGTGCCGATCTGGTCGGTGGCCTTGCCGGTCTGCAGCTTGATCTGGCCGAGCAGCGTCTGGCGCTCGGCCAGTACGGTGCCGACCCAGGTGCCGGTGAGCGAGGCGAGACCCAGTCCCGCGGCGACGACGGAGCCGGCGCCGGACGCCACCGAACCGGTCGCGGTGGCGGCGGGCGCCGCGTCGGCGTCCGCGGTCTCCTCCCCGTCCGCCTCGTCCGCCCCGTGCTGCTCGTCGGCGCCCGCGTCGGCCGCGGCGCCGGACGGCTTCTTCCCTTCCGCCCCGGCGGCCTCGGACGCCCCGTCGGCCTCCGTCGTCCCGGTGGCCGCCTTGGCCTCGTCGGCCTTCGTGTCGTCGGTGCGCTCTTCGGTCTTGGTGGTGTCCATGGGCGCGACCGTAGGTGCCGCGTCTGAGAGACGTATGAGAATCCCCGGGGCGCAGGGGGAACCGGCCGTGACGGCGGACGCGAGAGCCGTACGGGGCGTGCGGAGCGGCGGGGTACGGACGTACGGACGGGCGGGGTACGAGGCGTACGGAGGCGGCTTGCCGAACGTACGACGACGGGCTGCGGGACGTACGGCGGCGGCCCGCCCGGCCGCTACTTCCGTACCAGCCCCTCGCCGCCCCGCCGCGGCCCCGGCACGGCAAGCGGAACCGCAACCGGAACCGTCGGCGCCCCGTCCGTACCCGGCCCGGCACCCGCCTCCCCCGGCGGCTCGATGCTGATCCGCGGCAGCCGCCGCTCCAGCCACCCCGGCAGCCACCAGTTCGCGCCGCCGAGCAGATGCATCAGGGCGGGGACGAGCAGGGTGCGCAGCACGAAGGCGTCCAGCGCGACGGCGGCGGCGAGGCCGATGCCGAACATCGCGATGATGCGGTCGCCGCTGAGCACGAACGCCGCGAACACCGCGATCATGATGACGGCCGCCGAGTTGATGACCCGGCCGGTCTCGGCGAGGCCGACGCGGACCGCGCGGCGGTTGTCGTGGGTCAGCCGCCATTCCTCATACATCCGGCTGACCAGGAAGACCTGGTAGTCCATGGACAGTCCGAAGAGGACCGAGACCATGATCACGGGCAGGAAGGGCTCGATCGGGCCCGCGCTGCCCAGCCCGAGCAGTTCGCTCCCCCACCCCCACTGGAAGATCGCGACCACGATCCCGAAGGAGGAGGCGACGGCCGCGATGTTCATCGCGGCGGCCTTCAGCGGTATGCCGATGCTGCGGAACGCGAGCAGCAGCAGGACGCAGCCCAGGCCGATGACGACGCCGACGAACAGCGGCAGCTTGCCGACGATCACGGAGGCGAAGTCGTCGTAGCTCGCCGTCACCCCGCCGACGTGGACCTTCATGCTGGTCCCCTCCCCGGCCTTCGGCAGGACGTCGGCGCGCAGCCGTTCCACCAGGTCGGAGGTCTGCCGGGACTGCGGGGAGCCGTCCGGTACGACCGTGATCACGCCCGTGCTGCCGCTGCCGTCGAACTCCGGCCCCTGGACCCGGGCCACGCCCGGTGTGCCGCGCAGTTCGTCCGGCAGCCGGTCGAAGGCGAGCCGGTCCTTGGCCCCGTCGAGGGCGCCGACCAGGGTCAGCGGCCCGTTGGAGCCCGGCCCGAAGCCCTCGCCGAGCAGGTCGTACGCCTGCCGGGTGGTGCTCGTCCCGGGGTTGTTGCCCTGGTCGGAGGTGCCCAGGTGCAGGGACAGGGTGGGCAGCGCGAGGATCAGCATGACGACGGCCGCGGCGGCGCCCAGCAGTTTGGGGTGGCGCTCCACGAAGCCGGACCACCACGCCGCGAAGCCGGCCGGCGGTTCCGGGCGGGGGCCGTCGGTGGCCAGTTGCCGCCGTTCGCGCCGGCTCAGCGCCCGCGGTCCGATGGCGCCGAGCAGGGCCGGGAGCAGGGTGACGGAAGCGGCGACGGTGAGGACGACGGTCAGCGAGGCGGCGATGGCGACGCCGTTGAGGAAGCCCAGCCGCAGGACGAGCATCCCGAGCAGGGCGATGCAGACGGTGGCCCCGGCGAAGACCACCGCGCGCCCCGACACGCTGACCGCGCGCTCGGCGGCCTCCTGCACGGTGAGGCCGGATTTCAGCCCTCTGCGGTGCCGGGTCACGATGAAAAGCGCGTAGTCGATGCCGACCCCGAGGCCGATGAGCATGCCCAGCATCGGGGCGAAGTCGGCCACCGTCATGGCGCGGCCGAGCAGGCTGATGCCCGCGGCGGCGGTGCCGACGCTCACCACCGCCGTGACGAGCGGCAGGAGGGTGGCGGCGAGCGAGCCGAAGGCGAGGAAGAGGACGACGGCGGCGGCGCCGAGTCCGATCAGTTCGGCGAGCTGGGACCCCGCAGTCTCGGTGACGGCGATGCCGGCGCCGCCCAGCTCCACCTGGAGTCCGTCGGCCGCGGCGGCCCTGGCGGTGTCCACCACGCGCTGGACCTGGGCCTTGTCCAGGTCCTCGGCGGGCGCGTCGAAGGCGAGGTCCGCGTAGGCGGTGTGCCCGTCCTGGCTGATCTGCCCGGCGCCCTGCGGCCCGTACGGGCTCTGTACGGAGGCGACGCCGGGCAGTCTCGCGATCTTGTCGAGGGTCTGCTGGAGGTCCTTCTGGACGGCGCCCGCGCGTACGGTGCCCGACTCCGTGTGCCACACGATCGTGTCGTGGTCCCCGGAACGGTCCGGGAAGGCCCGCTCCAGCAGGGCTCCGGCCTGCCCCGATTCCGTGCCGGGGACGTCGTAGTGGTCGGAGTAGGCGGAGCCGGCGGCTCCGGCGGCCGCGGTGGCTCCCGCGAAGGCGGCGAGCCAGAGCACGATCACGACGATGCGGCGCCGCAGGCACCACCGGGTCAGTGCGGTCATCAAGCTCTTCGTCTGCTTCCCGGGTCAGGCGCCGATGTCTCCCGGGGTCTACCCGTGGTGCCGAACGCGTAATGGAGGGGGAAGCACGGGACCACCGCCTGCCGACGAAGGGGCGGCGGGCCCGTACCTCTTGCAGAGTGACAGCAGGAAGAGATCCATTGACCCTTTTGTGGACTTCCCCACAACGGGAACGGGAAGCGGAACCCGGCCGATGACCGCGGACGGCCGGTTCCGCCCTTGTCCGGTCAGCCGGTGACCGACTCCTTCCCGTTCTCGATGTGCCCCATGAAGCGGCGGTGGAAGGACGCGTCCTGGGCGACGGACAGGTCCAGGTCGTACCAGCCGTGCGCCGGTGCCGCGGAGTGCGCGACGGTACGGGTGCTGCCGGCCCGCACCTTGATCTCGCGCACCTTGGCGTCGCCGTACGCCAGCGGCTTCAGAGTGAAGGTGAGATCGGTGCGTCCCTCGTTGACGAGCGTGAGGTGCAGCTCGCGCCGGTGCGCGTCCAGCCGGGTGCCGATCCGGACCGCGGCGGCCGCGCCGGCGGCCGTGCCCGCGTGCTCGCGCCGGAACCCGTTGGGACCCGTGAGGGTGAAGCGGTACGTGCCGTCCTTGACGGGCACCTCCCAGTCGGCCCGGCCCAGCACGTCACGGTGCTGCGGCGTGCCGTACTCCCCCGCGTACGGGTACAGCGCGAAGTGCGCGCTCTCCCGGCCCCCGTTGCGCACCGCGAGCCGGAAGCGTCCCGCCTGCGCGTCGTACGCGCCGTCCGCGTCGGGCTGGTACGGCAGCGGGCGCGCGGGCCGGGTGCCCGGCTCCTGGCGCGGCAGCCGCTGCTCGCGCGGCGGGCGCGGGGACCAGCGCCCGCTGAACGGCGGGATCGCGCCGGGCCCCTCCACGGCGGGCTGCCTGCGCCCGCGCGAGAAATCGAAAGCGGTGGTGAGATCGCCGCAGACGGTGCGCCGCCAGGCGCTGATGTTGGGCTCCCGTACGCCCGTCCAGCGCTCCAGGAAGCGGACGATCGAGGTGTGGTCGAAGACCTGCGAGCAGGCGTAACCGCCCACCGACCAGGGCGAGATCACCAGCATCGGTACGCGCATCCCGAGCCCGGTCGGCTTGCCGTCCCAGAACTCGCCCTCCGTGCCGGGCGGCGGCACCGGCGGCGGTACGTGGTCGAAAAAGCCGTCATTCTCGTCATATGTGAGGAAGAGGGCCGTTTGGCGCCACACGTCCGGGTTCTTCCCGAGGGCGTCGAGCACCTTGTAGACGATGGTGGCGCTGGCGACCGGCGAGGACGACCCGGGGTGCTCGGAGTCCGCAGCGGAGGGGACGATGTAGGACACCTCGGGCAGCTTGCCCGAGGCGACGTCGGCGGCGAAGGCGGTGGCCGTGGAGTCCGGCTCGCCACGGCGCAGCGCGCGCTCGAAGAGACTGCGGTCGGCGGCGCTGAGCGCCCGTACGCCCTCCTCCAGCAGTCCCTGCAAGCGCTTGCGCTCCGCTTCACCGGCCGCGGCGACCTTCCCGTAGAACGCGGTCATGTTCTGCACGCCGCCCACCTTGGCCAGCGCCTTCTTCATGACCGCCTTGAAGGTGGCGTAGAACTCCAGGTTGTTGTCGGTGAAGTTGTCCCACTCCTGGTAGACGCGCCAGCTCCGCCCGGCCTTCTCCAGGCGCTCCGCGTACGTGGGCCAGGTGTAGCCGGTGTGGGTGTCCTCCGCGTAGGCGTCGTTGCCCACCGCGCGCTTGCCGGAGCCCGGCTCGAAGCCGGTCCAGCCGCTGACCAGGTGGTTGCGGTTGGGGCTGGTGGAGGAGTGGATCGAGGAGTGGTACGCGTCGCAGACGGTGAAGGTGTCGGCCAGCTCGTAGTGCAGCGGTACGTCCTGGCGGTCGTAGTGGGCCATGGTGGCGGCCGTCTTCGCGGTGACCCAGTTGTCCATCCACCCGTCACGCCACGCCTTGGCGCCGCCGGCCCACTCGTGGTTGAGCGCCCCGATGTACTGGAGGTCCTTCTTCTGGGCCGCCGCGGCCTCCCGTACGGAGAACGGCAGCACGGTGCCGACGCCGAGCGCGCCCGGCTGCTCGAAGACGCTGCGGTCGCCGCCGGGCAACTGGACGGCGTTGCGGTCGGCGTAGCCGCGTACGCCGCGCAGCATGCCGAAGTAGTGGTCGAAGGAACGATTCTCCTGCATGAGCACGACAACGTGCCGGATGTCTCCGAGGCCGCCCCGCCCATGTCCGTGCCCGTGCCCGTGCCCGGCGGCGGCCGGCCCGGCGGCCAGCGCCTGCTGAAGCGACGGCGGCAGCAGCGAAGCGGCGGCAGCCGCCGCGCCAAGTCCCATGACCCGTCTGCGAGATACCTCGGATGCCACGCTCGACCTCCCAGTCGACTGCCCACGGTCGGGCAATGGTTCACACGCAGCCCATTGGCCGGTGCGAGCGGGACGGTAGTGGAGCGCGATGGCGGGCGACAGGTGCCGGGGTGACGTTTTCGAGAACAGATGGGTCCGGTTCCGGTTGCGGAGGCATGCGGCGGACGGGTCGTGCCCCGCCTCCTCCGGCACTCACGCAGCGCCGTCGAGCACCGCCCGGACTTCCGGCACGTCCCGGTGGCCCTCCAACCGTTCCAGCACGACGCGGACCCGTTCGGCCGTGCGGTCGCTGGTCACGGCCTCGCTCAGCGTGATGACTCGTTCCGCTGTCGCGGCCGCCTCTTCCGGTTCGTTGGCGTCGGCCAGAGCGACGGCCAGCCACGACAGGTACAGGGCCAGTTCCCGGGTGTGCGTCGCGTCGTACCGGCTGAGCACGTCCCGCAGCAGGGGGACCGCACGCAACGGCCGGCGCAGCTCCGTGTGGACCCGGCTTTCCATGACTTGCAGTTCCCCGGCGTCCACCCAGTACAGGTAAGCGGGTGACTCGGCTCCCGCGCTGTCCGCCGCCAGTGCTTCGCCGGCCTCTCCGAGCGCCCGCATGGCGGGCTGGGCCTCCCCTGCCCTGGTGTGGGCCCATGCCACCCGATCGAGGTACAGCGCGCGGGCTTTCGGGGGCGCCTCCGGCCATGCTCCTTCGAGGGCCGCCCGCGCGAGCCGGACCCCTTCGGCCTCCCTGCCGGTGTTGCTCAGTTGATAGGCCAGCGAGCCGGCGAGGTTTGCGGCCAGCGTCCGGTCGTCCGCCTGCATCGCCGCGCTCATCCCGAGCCGGTAGACGCGCTCCGCGTCCGCATGCTGCCCGGCGTCGCTGGCGATCCATCCCGCGATCTGCGCCAACTCCCCGATCTGCCCGAGGAGAGCACGCCCCACCTCTTCGGAGTGGCTGCCCTCCTTGTAGACCCGCACGGCGGCGCGGAGTTCCCGCAGAGCGGGACGGATCAAGTCGCCTCCGGCCAGCACGTCGTCGGCGAGCCTGAGCCCGTGCACACGCTCTTGCAGGTCACCCACCTCCCGCAGACCGACACGACGGCCCTCGCGAGCGCTGAGCGGGGCCAGCGGATCACTGTCGGGCAGGTAGTCCGCCAGCGTCGGCAAGGGCGGCTCATCGACCTCCCGCGGCTCCTTGAGCACGTCCTCGGACACTCCCAGGGCGGCAGCGATGAACGGCAGCCATTGGCGGGGCGTGCGCTTCCCCTTCTCCCAACGGCTGACCTCCTGGCGGCCGACCGGCCCGCCCATGACCCCGGCGCCCCGGCAGATCTCGTGCGCCAAGCGCTCCTGACTCCACCCACAACGGTCCCGCTCACGCCGGATGTTGGCCCCGATGCTGCTTCGCATGGAGCCAGTCTGGCCGACACCTGGCCTACACGGGGCCGCTGGTGGCCCCACCGGTCCGGCGTGAGGATCGTTCCACGAAGCACCGAGGGGACGGCGATGCACCATGGCCCACGACTGGGCGCCCACCACGGGAACGTACGCGGTGGATGCGACAAACGACAGGATCGGCGAGGTACGCAGGCTGCTCGAAGGGACCGTGTACCTCATCCCGCCCGGTGGCGGACGTGAATGGGCGGCGCGTCCCGACCAACTGCGCAAGCCCACCGGCGAGGAGCGCGTGCGGGCACTCACCTGGACGCGTCCGGTCGTCAGCCGGGCCCGCTCCACGCGCCACCGCGGCTACCCGGAACCGCCGGCGGTTCTCCCCGTACGGGCCCCGTCACCCGAACCGGTGCCGGTCCAGGACTGCAAGGTGTGCGCTCATGCTGCGGCATGGCGACGGGCGTACCGGACGGGAAAGGGCACCATGGACGGCTACACCAACCACTCGGCGGCCCTGGACTGTTCGCTGGAGATCCGTAACCACCCTCACGAGCCGCGTGTGATGGGCCTGCCGACCGCCGCACCGGCGCTACGCCCATGAGTCCCCGCAGCGTGATCCGCGCCGTGCAGCACGCCATCGGCACGCACCCGCAGAGCGAGATCACCGTATCGGCGTGCTGCCTGACCGGCGGATGCCCGTGGACGCTGTCGGCGACCGCCGACCTGAAGGCGGCCGACCTGGCGGCCATGGCCCACACGGGCCGTACGGGGCACCCGACGTTCGCCCGGACGTTCGAGGACGTGGCACTCGTACGCCGCCTGGAACTGAACGAGGGGCAGGCGGCGGTTCCGCCGCTCCCGGCACCCCGATGAGCCCCCGCTCCGGCCGCCCCCACCCTGGACAGGTCGAGCGGCGGGAGCGGGTCGACCCGTCACGCGTGCTGGACGAAGGGTGGCACGCGCTGATTCTGCACACGGCCCCGTATGCCAAGTTGTGCGAACGGCTTGGCCGGTTCGTGCACCACTACCCGGAGCGGCCGGATCCCGAGCGGCACGACCCGCACGCCCTGGCCCGAACGCCGGCCCTGGTCGAACAAGCCGGGCACAGCGTGGACACCGAGCTGTGGACGGGGCCGGCCACGTCTTTCGTACCGGTCGCGGCGAACTGTTTGCACACCCCGAAGCCAGGAGGCTGCGGCCCCATCAACCCCGGAGAGTGCGCGACACACGGCGGCGGCCAGAACAGCTAGGCTGCCGCACCCCGGCACTGAAGGTGGGCGCATGGACGCGGAAGCAGCCCGGCACGTGGATGTCACGCTGAGGCGACTGGGTATTCGTGGGGTCGTCGCGCCGGAGGAACCGGGGCGCACGGCAGGGGGATGGCGGGTGTACGACAGTCCCGATCACGGGACGCGCAAGGACATCACTCCTGAGGTACTGGCGGCGGTCGTCGCCCACTTCGGGCCGCCCGGAGCCGGTGGCGGTCCTGCCCGGGGCTTCGTCGTCCCGCCCGGCGGCAACTGACCGCCCGCACCCGGCCTGCCCGAAGGCCGGGTGCGGCTCAGGTCAGCGCGGCGGTCGGATGGACAAGGCGTGCCGGAACTCGTCGCGTGGGTCCCAGCGGGCCTTCACCCGCTGCAAGCGCGGGTAGTTGTGCTTGTAGTAGAGCGTGTGCCACGGGACGCCGGAGGTGTTCAGCTTGGGGTCGGCCAGGTCCCGGTCCGGGTAGTTGATGAAGGAGCCGTCGCTGACCTCGCCGGGCACGGGGACGCCGCCGGTGTCCGCGTACACGTCACGGTAGAAGGCGCGCAGCCAGGCCAACGGCTTCGCCCCGGCCGCCTCCTCGCCCTCCCAACTGGTCATGTAGACCGCCTTGAGGATCGAGTCCCGCTGGGCGACGGCGGTCGCGTCCGGTGCGACGGTGCTGACCTTTCCGCCGTACGAGACCAGCCACAGCGCCCCGGAGATGTTGTCCACCGCCGGGCCCGCCAGGTGCCGGTGGAGCGCGGTGAGCTGCCGCTCCGTGTAGCCCTTGCGCAGGTAGCCGCACTTGACCTTGTACGGGGCCGGTTCGGTTTCCTGTACGAGGGCGACCGCCGTCAGCCAGGGCCTGACCTCGTGGTGGACGGCCGGCTCGGCACCCGTCCCGCTGCCCACGGCGTCCACGTAGGCGCGCATCCGCCGCTCCGTGTCCGGCAGGGTGGCGTCCAGGTGGCCCACCAGGGAGAAGGTGCCGGAGTGGCGGTTGTTGAGCATCAGCACGCTGAACAGGTCCGCGTACGGGGAGTCCGGGGCGCTGTGGTGCTCGTGCCAGGTGCCGTGGTTGCGCACCAGGCGGGTGAAGGCGCGCTCGTCGACGTCCTTCCAGTTCCAGGTCGCGGAGAAGCTGAGGACGGACGCCGGGGCCTTGGGCAGCAGCCGGGTGGGGTCGTCGCCTTCGGCGGACGGGTCGCGGAACCAGTAGCGGGTGACGATGCCGAAGTTGCCGCCCCCGCCACCCGTGTGCGCCCACCACAGGTCGTGGTGGGGATCCTTGGGGTCGCGGGTGGCCACCACGCTGCGGGCCGTGCCGGAGCGGTCCACCACGACGACCTCGACGGCGTACAGGTGGTCCACGGACAGCCCGTACCGCCGCGAGAGGGTGCCGTACCCGCCGCCGAGGACGTGTCCCCCGACGCCGACCTCGGCGGTCGCGCCCGCCGGGATGGTCACGCCCCAGCCGAGGAACAGCGCGCGGTAGACCTCGCCGAGCAGGGCGCCGGGCTCGACGGCGAACGCCCGCCGGGCGGCGTCGTAGGAGACCGCGCGCATGGGCGAGGTGTCGATCAGGGCGCGGACGGACGGGTCGTCGACGAAGTTCTCGAAGCAGTGGCCGCCGCTGCGTACGGCGATGCGCCTGCCGTCGCGTACGGCCCGCTGGACCGCGGCGACGACCTGCTCGGTCGTGCTCACGACGTATACGTGGTCGGGCTTGCCCACGAAGCGGCCGTTGGAGCCGCGCCGGGTCAGGGAGGCGTAGCGCGGGTCGTCGGGGCCGAGGGTGACCGGACCGGTGCCGGTGCCGGGCGGGCGGGCCGTCGCTGCGGAGGCCGCGTCCGACAGGCCGGCCGCAGCCGCGAGGCCCGGCGCCGCGAGGCCCGCGGCCGTTCCCCCCAGCGCCGCCGCTCCCGCGAGCAGGCTCCGGCGCTTCACTTCACCCATGGTCGCGCTCCCCCGTAACTCTGGCGTCTCGGACGGTGGTTGATGTTGTCGCACCTCTCCACCATCGGGCCCGCCGGGCGGCAGATCATCGTCCACGGTGACCACCTACCCCCTAGGGAGGAAGATGTACGCCGCACGCCGCCTCCCCTCCCTCAGGAGGGCCCGTACGCGGCGCGCATCCTCCCTGAGAACGGTTCGCACCCACCGGCCGACGGCACCAACGCGCGCGGAAGTCTTCACGAACTCTTGACAACCGCATTGGTCTGGACCATTTTGTGCGCAACGCCTGCCCCGCCTCCGGGCCGGGCGGACGGCCCTTCCGGGCCCCGGACTTGGAGACAGCCATGCCGCACCCCCTCATGTCCCGCACCCCCCGCTCCCGGCACAGACGGTGGCTCACCACCGCCGTCACCGGGCTGGCCGCCGCCGCCCTCGCCGTCACCGGCACCGCGGCCGGCGCCTCGGCGGCCCCCCACGCCGCCGCCGGTGCCACCGCCGACGTCAACAACGCCAAGAACCCCGGCTTCGAGTCCGGGCTCTCCGGGTGGACCTGCTCCTCGGGGTCGGGCTCCACCGTGTCCTCCCCCGTGCACGGCGGCACCTCGGCCCTGAAGGCCACTCCGGCCGGCTCCGACCAGGCCAGATGCTCGCAGACGGTGGCCGTCAAGCCTGGGTCCACGTACACGCTGAGCGCGTACGTCCAGGGCTCGTACGTCTACCTCGGCGCCAGCGGCACCGGCACCACCGACGTGTCCACCTGGGCGCCCGGCGCCACCACCTGGCAGCAGCTCAAGACCACCTTCACCACCGGTCCCTCCACCACCTCGGTCACCGTCTACACCCACGGCTGGTACGGGCAGTCCGCCTACTTCGCGGACGACATCAGTGTCTTCGGGCCGGACGGCGGCGGTAACGGCGACCCGGGCGATCCGGTTCCCGACGCGCCCGCCGGGCTGACCGTCGGCGCGGTCACCTCGTCCTCCGTGGCACTCTCCTGGAGCCCGGCCAAGTACGCCACCGGCTACACCGTCTACCGCGACGGCGCCAAGGTCCAGTCGGTCACCGGCACGTCGGCCACCGTGACCGGCCTGAGCCCGTCCACCGCGTACCGCTTCCAGGTCGCCGCGACCAACGCGGCGGGCGAGTCCGCCAAGTCCGCCGAGGTCACCGCCACCACGTCCCCGGGCGGCGGCAACCCCGGCCCCTCGGTACCGAAGCACGCGGTCACCGGCTACTGGCAGAACTTCAACAACGGCGCGACCGTGCAGAAGATCAGCGATGTGTCCGACCAGTACGACATCATCGCGGTCTCGTTCGCCGACGCCACCACCACGCCCGGCGCGATCACCTTCAACCTCGACTCGGCGGGCCTGGGCGGCTACACGGTCGCGCAGTTCAAGGCCGACATCAAGGCGAAGCAGGCGGCCGGCAAGAACGTCATCCTGTCCGTCGGCGGTGAGAAGGGCACCATCTCCGTCAACGACTCCACCTCCGCGAACAACTTCGCCAACAGTGCTTACGCGCTGATGCAGGAGTACGGCTTCAACGGGGTCGACATCGACCTGGAGAACGGCATCAACCCGACCTACATGTCGCAGGCCCTGCGCTCGCTGTCCCAGAAGGCGGGCAGCAAGCTGGTCATCACCATGGCCCCGCAGACCATCGACATGCAGTCCACCCAGGGCGGCTACTTCAAGACCGCGCTGAACATCAAGGACATCCTCACCGTCGTCAACATGCAGTACTACAACAGCGGTTCGATGCTCGGCTGTGACGGCAAGGTCTACTCGCAGGGCACCGTGGACTTCCTCACCGCCCTGGCCTGCATCCAGCTCGAAGGCGGCCTCGACCCGTCCCAGGTGGGCATCGGTGTCCCGGCCTCCACCCGCGCCGCCGGCGGCGGCTACGTGTCGCCCAGCGTCGTCAACAGCGCGCTGGACTGCCTCACCAAGGGCACCGGCTGCGGCTCCTTCAAGCCCGCCAAGACCTACCCGTCCCTGCGCGGCGCCATGACCTGGTCCACCAACTGGGACGCGGCGACCGGCAACGCCTGGTCGAACGGCGTGGGCCCGCACGTACACAACCTGCCGTAGGGCAGCGAAAGGGGCGGCACACCACCGGTGTGCCGCCCCTTACCGCGTTACCGGACGTCAGCCCTCGACGCCCAGCTTCTCCAGGATCAACTCGCGGACGCGGGCCGCGTCGGCCTGGCCGCGGGTGGCCTTCATGACCGCGCCGACCAGCGCGCCGGCCGCCGCGACCTTGCCGCCGCGGATCTTGTCGGCGATGGCGGCGTTGGACTCGATCGCCTCGTCGACCGCCTTGCCCAGCGCGCCCTCGTCCGAGACGACCTTCAGGCCGCGCTTCTCGACGACGGTGTCCGGGCCGCCCTCGCCCGCGAGGACGCCCTCGATGGTCTGGCGGGCCAGCTTGTCGTTGAGGGAGCCCTCGGCGACCAGTGCCGCGACCCGCGCGACCTGCTCCGGGGTGATCGGCAGGGCGGCCAGCTCGACGCCGTCCTCGTTGGCACGGCGGGCCAGCTCGCCCATCCACCACTTGCGGGCGGCGGCGGAGTCCGCGCCGGCCTCGATGGTGGCGACGATCAGGTCCACGGCGCCCGCGTTCAGGATCGACTGCATGTCGTGCTCGGAGACGCCCCACTCCTCGCGCAGCCGGTTACGGCGGACGCGCGGCAGCTCGGGCAGGCCCTTGCGCAGTTCCTCGACCCACTCGCGGGACGGGGCCACCGGCACCAGGTCGGGCTCGGGGAAGTAGCGGTAGTCCTCCGCCTCCTCCTTGACCCGGCCGGGGGTGGTGGAGCCGTCCTCCTCGTGGAAGTGGCGGGTCTCCTGGATGATCGTGCCGCCCGAGGACAGCACGGCCGCGTGCCGCTGGATCTCGAAGCGCGCGGCGCGCTCGACCGACCGCAGCGAGTTGACGTTCTTCGTCTCCGAGCGGGTGCCGAACTTCTCGGTGCCCTTGGGGCGCAGCGACAGGTTCACGTCGCAGCGCATCTGGCCCATCTCCATGCGGGCCTCGGAGACGCCCAGCGCCTTGATCAGCTCGCGCAGCTCGGCGACGTACGCCTTGGCGACCTCGGGGGCACGCTCGCCCGCGCCCTGGATGGGCTTGGTGACGATCTCGATGAGCGGGATGCCGGCGCGGTTGTAGTCCAGGAGGGAGTGGGACGCGCCGTGGATACGGCCGGTGGCGCCGCCGACGTGCGTCGACTTGCCGGTGTCCTCCTCCATGTGGGCGCGCTCGATCTCCACGCGGAAGATCTCGCCGTCCTCGAGCTGGACGTCCAGGTACCCGTCGAAGGCGATGGGCTCGTCGTACTGCGACGTCTGGAAGTTCTTCGGCATGTCCGGATAGAAGTAATTCTTCCGGGCGAAACGGCACCACTCGGCGATCGAGCAGTTCAGCGCCAGGCCGATCTTGATGGCGGACTCGACGCCGACCGCGTTGACGACCGGCAGCGAGCCGGGCATGCCGAGGCAGGTGGGGCAGGTCTGCGAGTTGGCGTCGGCGCCCAGGGACGTCGAGCACCCGCAGAACATCTTGGTCTTGGTGCCGAGTTCGACGTGCACCTCAAGACCCATCACAGGGTCGTAGGTGGTCAGCGCGTCCTCGTACGACACCAGTTCAGTGACGGTCACGGAAAACTAACCTCTCAGTCCCGCTCAGCCCGCGAGCACGTCGTCGTCGCCGAGACGACGCAGATCGCGGATCAGCAGCGCGACTCCGGTGGCGATGGCGGCGGCGGAGACGACGGCATCCAGGAGCTGGAGCCGGTCCTGCTCGCCCTTGGCCGCCTTCGCCTGCTTGACGACGCTCACCGCACCGAACAGCGTGGTGCCGATGGACAGATACGTACCGGCCTTGGACTTCTTGAAGCCCTTGGCCTTCGCAAGCTTTCCACTCACAGGGACGGTGCCTCCTCAAGCAGCGGGTGCCCCCAACGGGCGGTGAACGCGGCCTCGACCGCGGCACCGACCTTGTAGAGCCGGTCGTCGGCCATGGCAGGGGCGATGATCTGCAGCCCCACCGGCAGCCCGTCCTCGGGGGCCAGGCCGCAGGGCAGCGACATGGCCGCGTTGCCTGCCAGGTTCGTCGGGATCGTGCACAGGTCGGCGAGGTACATCGCCATCGGGTCGTCGGCGCGCTCGCCGATCGGGAAGGCCGTGGTGGGCGTGGTCGGCGAGATCAGCACGTCGACCTGCTCGAAGGCCCTCTCGAAGTCCTGGGTGATCAGGGTGCGGACCTTCTGCGCCGAGCCGTAGTACGCGTCGTAGTAGCCGGAGCTGAGCGCGTACGTGCCGAGCATCACGCGGCGCTTGACCTCGGGGCCGAAGCCGGCCTCGCGGGTCAGGGCCGTGACCTCCTCGGCCGACCGGGTGCCGTCGTCGCCGACCCGCAGGCCGTAGCGCATGGCGTCGAAGCGGGCCAGGTTCGAGGAGCACTCGGACGGCGCGATCAGGTAGTACGCCGACAGCGCCAGGTCGAAGGACGGGCAGGAGATCTCCACGATCTCCGCGCCCAGCTCGCGCAGCAGCTCCACGGACTCGTTGAAGCGCTGCATGACGCCGGCCTGGTAGCCCTCGCCGGAGAACTCCTTGACGACGCCGACGCGCATCCCCTTGACGTCGCCGTTGCGGGCCGCCTCGACGACCGGCGGGACCGGCGCGTCGATGGAGGTGGAGTCCAGCTCGTCGTGGCCGGCGATGGCCTCGTGCAGCAGGGCCGCGTCCAGGACCGTACGGGCGCAGGGCCCGCCCTGGTCGAGGGACGAGGAGAACGCCACCATGCCGTAGCGGGAGACCGCGCCGTAGGTGGGCTTGACGCCGACGGTGCCGGTGACGGCGGCGGGCTGGCGGATGGAGCCGCCGGTGTCCGTGCCGATGGCGAGCGGGGCCTCGTAGGCGGCGAGCGCGGCGGAGGAGCCGCCGCCGGAGCCGCCGGGGATACGGGTGAGGTCCCAGGGGTTGCCGGTGGGGCCGTAGGCGCTGTTCTCGGTGGAGGACCCCATGGCGAACTCGTCCATGTTGGTCTTGCCGAGGATGACGACGTCGGCGGCCTTGAGCCGCTTGGTCAGCGTCGCGTCGTACGGCGGGATCCAGCCTTCGAGGATCTTCGAGCCGACGGTGGTGGGAATGCCCTCCGTGGTGAAGATGTCCTTCAGGGCGAGCGGCACGCCGGCCAGCGGGCCGAGCTTCTCGCCGCGCTCGCGCTTGGCGTCCACGGCACGGGCCTGGGCGAGGGCGCCCTCGCGGTCCACGTGCAGGAAGGCGTGCACCTTCTCGTCGACGGCCTCGATACGGGCCAGGTGCGCCTCGGTGACCTCGACGGCCGTGACCTCGCCGGCGGCGATCTTCGCCGCGATCTCGGCGGCGGTGAGCTTGATCAGATCTGCCATGTCGGTCACTCCTCCCCCAGGATCTGCGGCACCTTGAAACGCTGCTGTTCCTGGGCCGGGGCGCCGGACAGCGCCTGCTCGGGCGTCAGCGACGGACGGACCACGTCCGGGCGCATGACATTGGTCAGGGGCAGCGGGTGGGAGGTCGGCGGTACGTCTTGGTCGGCGACCTCGGAGACGCGGGCGACCGCGCCGATGATGTCGTCGAGCTGTCCGGCGAAGTGATCGAGCTCTTCGTCCTTCAGCTCCAAGCGCGCCAGCCGGGCGAGGTGGGCAACCTCCTCGCGCGTGATGCCAGGCATGCAGCGATCCTCAGGGTGAGTGTCTTGGCTGTGTTGTCCGGGCCAATCCTATTGCGTAGCCGAGAGGGGTTCGAAACGCATTCCCGGAGGGGCCGGCGGAGGGGTGCCCGGATGGCGGTGGGGGCGTGGGGCGGCGGGGGCGGTGGGGGCTGCGGGGGCTTAGGACGGCGGGGTGCGGGGCGGCGCGCCGTGACGGGGGTGGGGGTCGTGGGGCGGTGCGCCGCGCGGGCAGCGGGGCCGTGCGCCGCGCGGCCGGCCGGGGCCGTGGGGCCGAGCGCCGCGCGGGTGGCCGGGGCCGGCCCGGGGCGGCCGGGCCTGGTCGGACGGCGCGCCGGTCGGAGATCAGATGACGCGCTGGTCGGCTTCCTCGACCGCCGTGGCGCGCTCGTGCCGGGGTTCGACGGCGGGGCGCTCCGCCTCGCGCTGCCAGCCGCGCTCGCCGCGGGCCCGCAGCCAGGCCGTGGTCTCGTCCGGCGGCATCGCGGCGGCGACCAGCCAGCCCTGTACGGCGTCGCAGCCCAGGTCGCGCAGTCGCTCCCAGGTCTCGTCGTCCTCGACGCCCTCGGCGACCACCAGCAGTCCGAGCGAGTGGGCCAGGTCCAGGGTGCACCGGACGATCTCGGCGTCCTCGTTGTCCACGGCGAGCCGGGCGACGAAGGAGCGGTCGATCTTCAGCTCGCTGACCGGCAGGCGGCGCAGGTGGACGAGGGACGAGTAGCCGGTGCCGAAGTCGTCCAGGGACATCTTGACGCCGTGCCCGGTCAGCCCGGCGAGCGTGTCGGCGGCCCGCTGCGGGTCCTCCAGCAGGACGTGTTCCGTTATCTCCAACTGGAGGGAACCCGGGGGCACCTGATGGCGGGCCAGCCGCGCGGCGACCGCGCCGGCGAAGCCGGGGGTGTGGACGTCGCGCGGCGAGACGTTGACCGCGACCGGGACCTCCAGGCCGGACTTGCGCCACCGGGCCACCTGGGCGAGCGCGGTCTCCAGGACGTACTCCGTCAGGCGCGGCATCAGCCCGGACGACTCGGCGATGGCGATGAACTCGTCCGGCGGGACCCTGCCGCGCTCCGGATGGACCCACCGGACCAGTGCCTCCAGCCCGGCCACGTGCCCGTCGAAGCCGACCTTGGGCTGGTAGTGCAGCTCCACGTCGCCGGCGTCCAGCGCGCGGCGCAGATCACCCAGGAGGCCCAGCCGGTCGGGAGTGTTGCCGTCCCGCTTGGCCTCGTACACCTCGACGCCGCTGCGGTCCCGCTTGGCCTGGTACATCGCGACGTCCGCCCGGCGCAGCAGGCCCTCGGCGTCCAGGGCGTGGTCGGGGAAGACCGCGACGCCCGCGCTGGCTTCCAGGACGAGGGTGAGTCCGTCCAGGTCGAGCGGCGAGCCGAGCGCCGCGACCAGGTTGCGGGCCACCCGCTGGGCGCTGGTCAGGGAGTCCGCGGTGGGCAGCAGGACCGCGAACTCGTCGCCGCCGAGCCGGGCGACCTCGGCGCCGCGCGGCAGCGCGTGCCGCAGCCGGTCGGCTATCTGGAGCAGCAGCCGGTCGCCCGCGAGGTGTCCGAGGGTGTCGTTGACCGAGCGGAAACGGTCCAGGTCGATCAGGACGAGGGCGGAGCGGGCGCCGATGCGCTCGGCGTCGTCCAGCGCGGTCCAGGTGCGCTCCAGCAGCCACTGGCGGTTGGGCAGGCCGGTGAGCGGGTCCCGAAGCTGCTCCTCGGCGCGGGCGCGGGCGATCCACAGGGTGGAGTCCAGGGCGATCAGCGGTACGGCGAACATGGGCAGCAGGAACGGCGCGTGCACGGCGGCCACCACGATCAGCGGTGAGATGCCGAGCAGCGCCACGCCGACCAGGGCCTGGCGGGCCAGCGCCGTCCGGGCGACGGTGGGCAGGCTGCCGCTGCGCGAGGCCATCGTGAACCACAGCAGGGCGCGGGTGACGACCAGGTAGGCGGCGGCCGCGACCAGGATGTCGGGCAGTACGGACAGGTCCCAGGCCGCGGGCTGCCAGGGGTGTTCGACGGTCGGTACGACCTGGAAGGCGGCGAGGCCCAGGGCCGCGGCGCCGATCCCGAGGATGTCCACCGCGCCGTGCAGCAGGGCCTGTCGCCAGCGGTGCCGCCGCGCGGCGCCGACCAGCAGCACGACGGCGACGCTCACCAGGACGGCGGGCACCCAGCCGTACAGCAGGAGGACCGCGAGGGCCAGGGCCGCGCCCGAGCCCGTGCCGCCCCACCAGCGGTCGCGGCCGAGGGCGACCAGGTGGCCCACGATGACACCGGTCAGGATCGCCAGGGCCCAGCCGACGGCGCCTTCCGGGAACAGGGCCCGGCCGGCGCCGAGCGTGCGGATCACTCCCGCCGCGAGCGCGGTGCCCGCCACCAGCACGACGGCCGCGGGCAGCGCGGGCACGACGAGCCGGCGGAGCCGCGACGCCGGAGCGGCGCTGTCGGTCGGTTTCATTCCGATACCTCTCACAGCCGGCTGTGCCCGCGCCACGGCAGGCGCACACCTCAACAGTAGGCCGCAGAAGGCCGCCGCGGGCAGCGATCGGCAGCGGTTGCCCGAATGCGACCCGGCCATCCGGAACCATCTGCTATGCGCCGATGAGGTGACTCCTCACTCGCCCTCAGGCGGAGTGACAGCTACCGCTCGTGCTTCATCGGGACCCTGCTCCAGCAGCACCGCGAAGCCGTCATCGTCTAGCACAGGCACCTTCAACTGCATGGCCTTGTCGTACTTCGAACCAGGATTGTCTCCCACCACCACGAAACCGGTCTTCTTCGAAACGGAACCGGTCACCTTCGCTCCGAGACGCTGCAGGGCTTCTTTCGCGCCATCTCTGGTGTGTGACTGAAGTGTGCCCGTTACAACGACGGTGACGCCTTCAAGTGGCCGCGGGCCTTCGTCTCCTGAGGATTCCTCTTCCATCCGGACGCCGGCCGCCCGCCACTTGTCCACGATCTCGCGGTGCCAGTCCTCGGCGAACCACTGCTTGAGCGAGGCGGCGATGGTCGCGCCGACGCCCTCGACGGCGGCCAGCTCCTCCTCGCTCGCGTCCCTGATCCGGTCCAGCGAACGGAACTCCATGGCGAGCGCCTGGGCGGCCACCGGCCCGACGTGACGGATCGACAGGCCCGTCAGGATGCGGGCCAGCGGGCGCTCCTTGGCCGCCTGGATGTTCTCCAGCATCGCCAGGGCGTTCTTCTTCGGCTCGCCCTTCTGGTTGGC
Source organism: Streptomyces chrestomyceticus JCM 4735 (assembly GCF_003865135.1). Taxonomy (NCBI): domain Bacteria; kingdom Bacillati; phylum Actinomycetota; class Actinomycetes; order Kitasatosporales; family Streptomycetaceae; genus Streptomyces; species Streptomyces chrestomyceticus. Next base: position 2,921,882 of record NZ_BHZC01000001.1, read on the forward strand.
GAAGAAGGTGACGACCTTCTCCTCGCCGGTCTTCGGGTCGCGCTTGGGCAGACCGCTGTCCGGGTCGAGCACGTAGGACTTGATGGGCAGCAGTTGCTCGATGGACAGGTCGAAGAGGTCGCCCTCGTCCTTCAGCGGCGGCTCGGCGGGCTCCAGGGGCTGGCTGAGCGCCGTGGCCGCGACATAGCCGAAGTTCTCGATGTCCAGGGACTTGCGGCCGGCCAGGTAGAACAGCCGCTCACGGATCTGGGCGGGGCAGGAGCGGGCGTTGGGGCAGCGCAGGTCGACGTCGCCCTCCTTGGCGGGCTGCAGCGCCGTACCGCACTCGGGGCACTCGGCGGGCATCACGAACTCCCGCTCGCTGCCGTCCCGCAGGTCCACCACCGGGCCCAGGATCTCGGGGATCACGTCGCCCGCCTTGCGCAGCACGACCGTGTCGCCGATGTAGACGCCCTTGGCCTTGACCACGTCCTGGTTGTGGAGTGTGGCGAACTCGACCTCGGAGCCGGCCACCGTGACCGGCTCGACGACCGCGTACGGCGTGACGCGGCCCGTACGGCCGACGCCGACGCGGATGTCGACCAGCTTGGTGTTGACCTCCTCCGGCGGGTACTTCCACGCGATCGCCCAGCGCGGCGCGCGCGAGGTCGAGCCGAGGCGGCCCTGGAGGGCGATCTCGTCCAGCTTGACCACGGTGCCGTCGATCTCGTGGGCGACGGCCGTGCGTCGGGTCTCCGGGTCGCCGTAGCGCTTGATGAAGCCGCGCACGGCCTCCAGGGAGTCGACGACCTCGTTGTGGTCGGCGGTCGGCAGGCCCCACTCGCGCAGCAGGTCGTAGGCGTGCGACTGGCAGTCGATGTCGAAGCCCTCGCGGGCGCCGATGCCGTGCACGACCATGTGCAGCGGGCGGGTGGCCGTGACCTTCGGGTCCTTCTGGCGGAGCGAACCGGCGGCGGCGTTGCGCGGGTTGGCGAACGGCGGCTTGCCGTCGGCCACCAGCCGCTCGTTCAGCTCCAGGAACTTCTCCATCGGGAAGTAGACCTCGCCGCGGACCTCCACCAGGTCCGGGACGCGGTCGCCCTTCAGCCGGTCCGGGATCTCGGTGATCGTGCGGACGTTGGGCGTGATGTCCTCGCCCGTACGGCCGTCACCGCGGGTCGCGGCGCGGGTCAGCCGGCCCTTCTCGTACGTCAGGTTGACCGCGAGGCCGTCGACCTTCAGCTCGCACAGGAAGTGGTAGCCGGCGCTCTTCGGGTCGCCGCCCAGCTCCGTCGCGATCCGCTCGGCCCAGGCCGCCAGCTCCTCGTCGTCGAAGGCGTTGTCCAGCGAGAGCATCCGCTCGCGGTGCGCGACCTCGGTGAACTCCGTCTCATACTGCCCGGCGACCTTCTGCGTGGGCGAGTCCGGGGTGCGCAGCTCGGGGTGCTTCTCCTCCAGCGCCTCCAGGGACCGCAGCAGCTTGTCGAACTCCGCGTCGCTGACGACGGGGGCGTCCCGCACGTAATAGCGGAAGCGGTGCTCCTCGATCTGCTCGGCCAGATGGGCATGCTCTTCCCGCGCCTTCGCGGGCACCGCGTGCCCCGCCGTGTGCTGTTCGCCGGCCACCGTTACGTCCTCCCGTGGTCCTTGAGTGCCGTCACTCAGGGTTGTCTGCGAGCGATCTCGCGGCCCGGACGCAGTGGGCGAGCACCGAACGGGCATATGCGGGCGAAGCGCCCGCCAGCCCGCACGACGGGGTGACCACCACGGACTCCGCGAGAGTCCCCGGCGCCAGCCCCAGCCTGCGCCACAGCGTCCTGACACCCATGACGCTACCGGCAGGGTCTGACAATGGGCCGTCCACGCCCGGCACCACGCCCGCCAGCAGTGTCGTACCGCCCTCGACGGCCTCGCCGATCGCCTCCTCCTCACGCTCGGTGAGCAGTCCGAAGTCGAACGAGACGCCGTGCACACCGGCGCGCCGCAGCAGGGCGAACGGGACGTCCGGGGCGCAGGAGTGGACGACCACCGGCGCGCCCGCCTCCCCGGCGACGCCGACCAGGTCGCGCAGGGCGCCCTCCACGACGGCCCGGTCCACGGCGCGGTGCGTGCGGTAGCCGCTCGCGGACTTGATCCGGCCCTGGAGGACGGCGGTCAGCGACGGCTCGTCCAGTTGGAGCACCGGACGCGCGCCGGGCACCCGCCGCCGTACGTCGGCGAGGTGCGCGCGCAGCCCCTCGGCCAGCGACGCCGTCAGGTCCCGGCAGGCGCCGGGGTCGCTGAGGGCCGCCTCGCCGTTGCGCAGCTCCAGCGCGGCGGCCAGGGTCCACGGGCCGACCGCCGAGACCTTCAGGTCACCCTCGTACTCCTGGGTGAACTCCTCCAGCGCGTCCAGGTCCTCGCCCATCCAGGAACGGGCGCGCCGGGTGTCCCGGCCCGGCCGGTCGCTGATCCGCCAGCCGCTCGGCTCCACGTGCGCGTACACGTCGACGAGGAGCCCGGCGGTACGGCCGATCATGTCGGCGCCGGGGCCCCGGGCGGGCAGCTCCGGCAGGTACGGCAGGGTCTCCAGCGAACCGGTGACGGTCCGGGCGGCCTCGCGGGCGTCGCCGCCGGGCATCGAGCCGATGCCGGTGGCCGTACCGATGCCGGCGTGGCCGGCGAGGCGGGCGGGGGTGGTGTTCTCGGTCACCGTCCGAGGGTAAGTGGTGCGGCCGGTGGCCACGGCGGGCCGGGGGGGCTGCCGGGGCCCGGGGCGGGGTGACGGCTGGACCACGGATCCGTCACCGATGTCCCAATCGCCGGACGGGCTGGATCTTGCGGCCCCGGCCCCGTCGGCAGCCGGTCAGCGCCCCGGGCGGACCGTCAGGTCGTTGATCTCCGCGTCACGCGGCAGGTCGAGGGCGGTGAGCAGGGTCGTGGCCACCGACTCCGGGTCGATCCACTGGGACGCGTCGTACTCGCGGCCCTCCTGGCGGAAGACGTTCTCCTGCATGGGGGTGGCGGTGCGGCCCGGGTAGATGGAGGTCACCCGTACGCCGTTGCCGTGCTCCTCGGCGCGCAGCGAGTCGGCGAGCGCCTTCAGGCCGTGCTTACTGGCGGCGTAGGCGCCCCACTGGGGGCCCGCGTGCAGGCCGGCGCCGGAGTTGACGAAGACGACGTGACCCTTGGCGGTCCGCAACTGCGGGAGGAACTGGCGGGTCAGCTCGGCGGGCGAGACGAGGTTCGCGGCGAGCGTGCGCTGCCACGCCTTGGGGCCGAGGTCCCCGACGGCGCCCAGCTCGACGACGCCCGCGATGTGCAGGAGGGAGTCGAGGCGGTCCGGCAGGGTCTGCTTGCCGAAGGCCCAGTCCAGCTTCTCGGGGGTGGCGAGATCGCCGACCACCGTGCGGGCGCCGGGGAACTGCCCGGCCAGCTCCTTGGCGCGGCCGGCGTCGCGCGCCAGCAGCCAGAGCTCCTCGCCGCGGTCGGCGAGCCGCCGCGCGACCGCCGCTCCGATGCCCGATCCTGCGCCCGTGATCAAGTGCGTACCCATGGGCCCGATCCTAACGAGGCAGGCCGGTGCGGCGCGGGCGCGTCCGCGCGGAGCGGAATGATTCATTCCGCCCCGGCGCCGGTCCCCGGGCTCAGCCCTGGATGCCTGCCTGCTCCTCCAGGTACGCCAGCGCCCCGGCGCCGTCCTCCGCGAAGAAGACCAGCTCCGTGAGCGGCAGCGGCAGGAAGCCCTCCTTCTCCATGCGCTGGAACTGCTCCTTGAGGCCGTCGTAGAACCCGGCGGCGTTCAGGAGGACCACGGGCTTGGTGTGCAGGCCGTGCTTCTTCAGCTCCAGGATCTCGGTGGCCTCGTCGAGCGTGCCGGTGCCGCCGACCATGACGACGATCGCGTCGGCGCGCGCCAGCAGCTCGGCCTTCCGCTCGGCGAGGTCCTTGGTGACCACCATGTCGTCCACCCCGGGGCGCACCTTGTGCGCGAGGAAGTCCACGGAGACGCCGACGAGCCGGCCGCCCGCCGCCTCCACGCCGTCCGCCATGACCTTCATCAGTCCGCTGTCCGAGCCGCCCCACACCATGGCGTGGCCGCCCTTGCCGATCAGCTCGGCGAACTCGCGGGCGGGTGCGGTGTAGCGGGCGTCGAGGTCGGCGGCGGAGCAGAAGACACAGATGTTCATACCGGCCACTCTACGAGCCGCCACCGACAGCGCCCCGGCGCCGGGCGCGGCGCCGGGGACGCCGGGCCCTCAGCCCCTCGGATCAGCCGGCCCCTCAGATCAGCCCCTGTGCCAGCATCGCCTCCGCCACCCGCTCGAAGCCCGCGATGTTCGCGCCCGTGACGTAGTCGCCCGGCAGGCCGTGACGCTCCGCGGTCTCGTAGCAGGTGTCGTGGATGTTGCGCATGATCGCCGCGAGCTCGCCCTCGGTGCGCTCGAAATCCCACGATTCGCGGCCGGAGTTCTGCCGCATCTCCAGGGCGCTGGTGGCCACGCCGCCCGCGTTGGCCGCCTTGCCCGGCCCGAAGGCCACGCCCGCCTCCTGGAAGAGGGCCACCGCGCCGGGCGTCGTCGGCATGTTGGCGCCTTCGGAGACGGCCTTGACGCCGTTGCGCACGAGGATGCGGGCGGCGTCGGCGTCCAGTTCGTTCTGGGTCGCGGAGGGCAGCGCGACGTCGCAGGCCACGTCCCAGACCCGGCCGCCGGGCACGTACCGGGCGGAGGCGCCGCGCCGGTCCGCGTAGTCCTCCACGCGGCCCCGTTCGGCCTCCTTGACCTGCTTGAGCAGAGCGAGGTCGATGCCCTTCTCGTCGATCACGTAGCCGCCGGAGTCCGAGCAGGTCAGCACGTTCGCGCCGAGCGCCTGGGCCTTCTCGATCGTGTAGACGGCGACGTTGCCGGAGCCGGAGACGACGACCTGCTGGCCGTCCAGGTCCTCGCCGCGCTGCCGCAGCATCTCGGCGGTGAAGAGCACATTGCCGTAGCCGGTGGCCTCCGTACGGACCGTGGAGCCGCCCCAGCCGAGTCCCTTGCCGGTCAGCACCCCGGCCTCCCAGCGGTTGGCGATCCGCCGGTACTGGCCGAAGAGGTAGCCGATCTCCCGGCCGCCGACGCCGATGTCGCCCGCCGGTACGTCGGTGTGCTCGCCCAGGTGGCGGTGGAGTTCGGTCATGAAGGACTGGCAGAACCGCATCACCTCGGCGTCGGAGCGGCCGCGCGGGTCGAAGTCGCTGCCGCCCTTGCCGCCGCCGATGTTCAGTCCGGTGAGGGCGTTCTTGAAGATCTGCTCGAAGCCGAGGAACTTGACGATGCCGAGGTTGACGGAGGGGTGGAAGCGCAGCCCGCCCTTGTAGGGCCCGAGGGCGCTGTTGAACTCCACCCGGAAGCCGCGGTTGACGTGGACGGCTCCGAAGTCGTCCTGCCACGGCACGCGGAAGAGGATCTGGCGCTCCGGTTCGCAGATCCGCTCCAGGATCGCGGCCTCGGCGTACTCGGGACGGGCCGCCAGCGCCGGGGCGAGCGTCTGCAGCACTTCGAGTGCGGCCTGGTGGAACTCGGGCTCTCCGGGGTTGCGCCGCACCAGTTCCTGGTGCAGGAACTCCCACGACACCGATGTTCCCCGCCCGGCCGTACCGGTCCCGGCATGAACTGTCGACATGTCTTCTCTTCCCTTCGTCGCCGACGAAGGGCCACCGGTGGACCGGGACCACGCGCACGGCGCCGCACCCGGCCGGGCGGCCCCTGTGCGTCCCGTCGCTACCGCCGAGCCTAGGGGCCCGCGGACCGCCGGGGGCCACCGGGGCGGAAGTCGCGGTCCGTGAAGTCCTGGGTTTAGGTTGCCGTCATGGTGGAGGGAACGCGTACGGATACGCACCGACGGAACACGGCCGGACACAGCGGGGGCAGGGAGGCGGATGCGGCATTAGGGGCCGGTGGTGAGAGGGAGACGGACGACGGGGCCGGAGCGGCCCCCGGCGGTCTGCGCCGCTCCTCCCTCCTGATGGCCGCGGGCACGGTCGTCTCCCGCGCGACCGGCCTGTTCCGGGGCGTCCTCCAGGCCGCCGCCCTCGGTACGGGCCTGCTGGCCACCACGTACAACACCGCCAACCTCGTCCCGATGAGCCTGTACACACTGCTGATCGGCGGCGCGCTCAACGCCGTGCTCGTGCCGCAGCTCGTACGGGCCCGGGTGGAGCACCAGGACGGCGGACGGGCGCACGAGCAGCGGCTGGTCACGCTCGTCCTGTCCGTCCTCGGCGTCGGCACGCTGCTCGCGGTGTGGGCCGCGCCCGAGATCGTCAGCCTGTACACGACGGACACGCCGGGCAACCACGCCGCCTACGAACTGACTGTCGTCTTCGCCCGGTTCCTGCTGCCGCAGATCTTCTTCTACGGGGTGTACGGCATCCTGGGGCAGGTGCTCAACGCGCGCGGGAAGTTCGGCGCGATGATGTGGACGCCGGTGCTCAACAACGTCGTGCTGATCGCCATGTTCGGCGCGTACGTGGGCCTGCTGACCGTTCCGGAGACGGTGGCGGAGATCACCGACGCGCAGGTGCGGCTGCTCGGCGTGGGCACCACGATCGGCATCGCCCTCCAGGCCCTCGCGCTGATCCCCTACGCGCGCGAGGCGGGCTTCCGCTTCCGGCCGCGCTTCGACTGGCGCGGCACCGGGCTGCGCAAGAGTGCCAACGCGGCGCGCTGGACACTGTTGTTCGTGCTGGTCAACCTGGTCTCGATGACCGTCGTCACGCACTACGCGACCGCCGCTGACCAAGAATTGCCCAAGGCCGGTGTCGGCTTCTCCTCGTACACGTACGCGCAGAACATCTGGGGCCTGCCGCAGTCCATCGTCACCGTCTCGCTGATCACCGCACTGCTGCCGCGGATGACCCGGGCGGTCGCCGAACAGCGCCTGGACGACCTGCGGGACGACCTCTCCCGCGCGCTGCGGATCAGTGGCACGGTCATCGTCCCGGCCGCCGTCTTCTTCGTGGCCTTCGGCCCGGAGATGGCGCAGTTGCTGTACGCGCACGGCGCCGCCAGTGCGGAATCCGCCGTGCCGCTGGGGCAGATGCTCCAGGCCCTCGGGCTGGGGCTGATCCCGTTCTCCGCCCAGTCGCTGCTGCTGCGCGGCTTCTACGCCTTCGAGGACACCCGTACACCGTTCCTGATGGCCGCCTGGATCTCCGCTGTGAACATCGCGCTCGCCACCGCCTGCCACCTGCTGCTGCCGGCCCGGTGGGCGGTCGTCGGCATGGCCGCCGCGTACGCCGTGTCGTACGGCGTCGGTCTGCTGGCCAGTGCGTACCTGCTGCGCCGCCGCCTGGAAGGGCGGCTGGACGGGCACCGACTGAGCCGTACGTACGGCAAGCTCACCGGTGCCGCGCTGGCCGCCGGGGCGGTGGGCTGGGCGGCGGCCCACGCCTGTGCCGGTGCCACCGGGGACGCCTTCTGGTCCACGGCGCTGGCCCTGGTCGCCGGGGCGGCGACCATGGCGCTGCTCTTCCTGCTGCTGGCGCGCGCCCTGCGGATCAGCGAGCTGCGGTCCCTGCCGGGGCTGCGCTGACGGAACCGGCCGGGGCGGTGGCCGCCGCTCCGGCCGCCGTGTCCGCCGCCACCTCGGCCACCAGCATCCGCTCCATCATCTGGACGCCGACCGCCCCGCTGACCACAGTGGCGACGACGATGGCCACGACCAGCATCACCGTCCCCAGCCACACCATGGTGTCCACCGGCAACGTGAACGCGCCGATCATCCGCGCCACGCACTCGCCCAGCAGGGCGGCGCCCCACACGGCGGAGTGCCGGCTCTGCACCCGGCGGAACCGCGCCGACCGGGCCGTCAGCCGGTCCCACGCGGCGCCCTTGGCCGCGTCGCCCCGGGTCAGCCACGGCCTGAGCGTCGGCGCCAGCATCGGCCGTCCGATGAGCGCGGACACCAGCACCGCCAGGCCGAAGGTGCTGCTGACGGCACTGTCCTTGGCCAGCATCAGCCGCTCGTCACCCGCCATCAGACTCAGCAGCAGACCGACGACGTTGGTCACCGTCATCACCGTCGCCATGGCGTTGAAACGGCGCTCCCTGACCAGGCTCCACACGGAACGCGCGGCGGGCAGGGCGCCGCTCCAGGCCAGTGCGGCCAGGGTGCTCAGACCGAAAACCCCGGTCAGGACGTAGTACGACGCGATCGGGACACCGGCGTCCAGGAGCAGCGCCCGGGGGCCCTCCAGCTTCTTGCCGGACCCGGCGGCCTTGTCGGACCCGGCCGCCTCACCGGTGCCGGTGCCGGTCGCGGCCGTCGTGCCGTGCGGGGCCTGGCTGTTCATGGGTCCTCCGTGTCGCTGTGCGCCCGTCCGTCCTTGCGCTTACAGCTTCGCCGCGCGCCCCCGCGCCCCGGCAGGCACGGGTGTAACCACATCGCCGTGACATTTGTCAGGCCGCGCGCAAGCGCCCGGCCAGGCGCTTGCGTTGAAGTGCCCTCCAGCTCTTAGCGTCTGACGCACGACCCGACCACTGAAGGGGAAGTCTTCGTGCGGTACACACTGTTCGGCAGGACCGGTCTGCGGGTGAGCGAACTGAGCCTGGGCACCATGACCATCGGCTCGGACTGGGGCTGGGGCGCCCCCGAGGACACCAGCGCGCGGATCGTCGACGCGTACGACGACGCGGGCGGCAACTTCATCGACACCGCCAACAACTACACCGACGGCAGCTCCGAGAAGATCCTCGGCAAGCTCCTCGAAGGCCGCCGGGACCGCTTCGTGCTCGCCAGCAAGTACACCTGCGCGTTCCGCGCGGGCGACCCCAACGCGGCGGGCAGCCACCGCAAGAGCCTGGTGCGGTCGGTGGAGCAGAGCCTCGCCCGGCTGCGCACCGACCACCTCGACGTGCTCTGGGTGCACGCGCGGGACCACTTCACGCCCGTCGAGGAGACCATGCGGGCGCTGGACGACGTCGTACGGTCGGGCAAGGTGCTGTACGTCGGGGTGTCCGACTGGCCCGCCTGGGAGATCGCACAGGCGAACACCCTGGCCGAGCTGCGCGGCTGGACCGCGTTCGCGGGCTCGCAGCTCCGCTACAGCCTGCTGGAGCGCACGCCGGAGCGCGAGCTGCTCCCCCAGGCGCGCGCCTTCGACCTGGCCGTCCTGGCGTGGGCCCCGCTGGCGGCCGGGAAGCTGACCGGCAAGTACCGGCGCGGCGAGGGCGGCCGGCTGGACGTCGTCGGGGACGTGGGCGACACCCCGGACAACGAGGAGGCGACGATCTCGGCGGTGCTGGAGATCGCCGAGCAGGGCGGCTGGAGCCCGGCGCAGGTGGCGCTGGCCTGGCTGCGGCAGCAGCCCGGGAACGTCATCCCGGTCATCGCCGCCACCAAGGAGAGCCAGCTCGCCGACAACCTCGCGAGCGTGGACGTCGAGCTGGACGCGGCCGCCCTGCGGCGGCTGGACGAGGTGAGCGCCGTACCGCTGGGCTTCCCGCACGACTTCCTGGCGGACCCCGGGATCACCCAGAACGTCTACGGCGACCGCTGGACCGCCATCGAGGACCGGCGGTCCGGCTACCGGCGGTCGGTGCGCGGGGTGCGCTGACCCGGCGGCCCGGGGCGCTCACCGCGCGGTGAGCGTCCCGTCCGTCGCGCGCCTACGCGACGGCGCGCGCCCGGTCCGTCGTCGCGATCGTCGCCGAGCCGACCACCCGGGTGCCGTCGTACAGCACGATGGCCTGGCCGGGGCCACGCCGCGGACCGGCTCGGTGAAGGTGACGTGCAGTTCGCCGTCGACCAGAGCGGCGGTGACCTCGGTCTCGCCGCCGTGGGCGCGCAACTGCGCGGTGTACGTGCCGGGGCCGGTCGGCGCGGCGCCGCACCAGCGGGGGCGGACGGCGGTGAGCGCGGTCACGTCCAGGGCCTCGGCGGGGCCGACGGTGACGGTGTTGTCGACCGGGGAGATGTCCAGGACGTAGCGCGGCTTGCCGTCCGGGGCGGGGGTGCCGATGCGCAGGCCCTTGCGCTGGCCGATGGTGAAGCCGTACGCGCCCTCGTGGGTGCCGAGCTTCGCGCCGGACTCGTCCACGATGTCGCCCTCGGCCGTGCCGAGCCGCTTGGCGAGGAACGCCTGGGTGTCGCCGTCGGCGATGAAGCAGATGTCGTGGCTGTCCGGCTTCTTGGCGACGAACAGGCCGCGCCGGGCGGCCTCCTCGCGGATCTCGGCCTTGGTGGTGAGGGTGTCGCCGAGCGGGAACATGGCGTGCGCGAGCTGCTTGTCGTCGAGGACCCCGAGGACGTACGACTGGTCCTTGGCCATGTCGGAGGCGCGGTGCAGCTCACGGCTGCCGTCCGGGTGCTCCACGACGGTGGCGTAGTGGCCGGTGCAGACCGCGTCGAAGCCGAGGGCGAGCGCCTTGTCCAGCAGCGCGGCGAACTTGATCTTCTCGTTGCAGCGCAGGCAGGGGTTGGGCGTGCGGCCGGCCTCGTACTCGGCGAAGAAGTCCTCGACCACGTCCTCACGGAAGCGCTCGGCGAGGTCCCACACGTAGAACGGGATGCCGATGACGTCGGCGGCGCGGCGCGCGTCGTGCGAATCCTCGATCGTGCAACAGCCCCGGGCCCCGGTGCGGAAGGATTTCGGGTTCTCGGAGAGCGCGAGGTGCACGCCGGTCACGTCGTGGCCCGCCTCGGCGGCGCGGGCGGCGGCGACGGCGGAGTCGACACCGCCGGACATGGCGGCGAGCACGCGGAGGCGGCGGGGAGCGTCAGTCGTCATAACCCTTCCAGGGTAGACGGAACCACCGACAGGCTCCCAAGCGTTGTGCAGCGCATGGGAGACGCGGGGGAATCCGGGCGATCGGCCGGTCAGGGCTTCAGCAGACGGGCCCTGCTGCTCGGCGGCGCGGGCACGGCCCTGGCGGGCACCGTCGCGTACGCCGTGCATGACGACCTGCTGCGCTGGTGGTGGCGGCTGCCGGGCCGCAAGAAGCCGCGTACCGACGGGGCCGTGGACTACGGCGGCGCGCGCTGGGTCCCGGCCGCCCCGGCGAACTGGCGGCAGGCCGACCGCCCGGACGACTACACCATCGACCGGGTGGTCATCCACGTCGTCCAGGGCGGCTACACGGACGCGCTGCGGGTCTTCCAGAGCCCGCTGCACGGCGCGGCGGCGCACTACGTGGTGCGCAAGGACGGCCAGGTGGCGCAGACGGTCCGTGAGCTGGACGTGGCGTACCACGCGGGCAACCGCGCGTACAACGAGCGCAGCATAGGCATCGAGCACGAGGGCTTCGTGGACCGCCCGTCCTCCTTCACTGCCGCCATGTACGCATCATCCGCACGCCTCACCGCCGGGATCTGCCGCCGCTACGGCTTCCCCGCCGACCGGCGGCACATCGTGGGCCATGTGGAGGTACCGGGCACCGATCACACCGATCCCGGACCACACTGGAACTGGAAGCTGTACCTGGACCTGGTGCGCGCCGAGCTGCGCCGGCCGGCCCCCACGCCGGGGGCGTGACGCGGGGCCGCCGGGGCGTCCGGGCGCCGCGCGGCGCCCCTCGCGGAACGGACCACTCATGGCGTACGACAGAGCCCCGGCCATCCGGAACACCGCCACCGGGCGGCGGCCCGGCCTCGCCGAGGACCGCGTCTTCGGCCGCGTCCGGCTGGACCTGGACGCCGACGCCGGCCTGCTCACCGTACGGGGCGACCGGGTGGCGACGGCAGAGCTGCGGCGCGCGCCGGGCGCACCGGCCACCGGACACGTACCGATCGGCACCCGCGCGGGCGCGTACCTCCACCTGTCCGTCGACGGCCGTCCGGCGCACCTCACCCCCGGGAAGGGGCGGCTGACCCGGCGCTCCCACCGGGTGGAGGTGATCTACGGCGGTGCCGTCTACCGGCTCCTCCCGGACTCGCCCAACGGGAGCCGGCTGGTCAAGGAGGGCCGCCGGATCGCTGACTTCTCCTCGGACGGCACCGGGCACGTCTGGGCCGACTGGCATCCGGACGTGGCGCCGCCGCTGCGGGAGGACGCCGCGATCGGCTACACCCTCGCCGCGGCCTTCGGCACCGGCGCCGAGCCGGCCTGGCGGCTGCTGCTCCAGGCCGCGCTCGACCTGGTCTGACGAGCCCCGGCCCGCGGCTCGGCCCCGGTCCTCAGCTCAGCCCCGCGCTCCGCGCCCGTTCCACCACCGGACCGATCGCCTCCGCCACCGCCGCCACGTCCGCCTCGGTGGTGGTGTGGCCGAGGGAGAAGCGCAGCGTGCCGCGTGCGAGGTCGGCGTCCATGCCCGCGGCGAGCAGGACGTGGCTGGGCTGGGCGACGCCCGCGGTGCAGGCGGAGCCGGTGGAGCAGGCGATGCCCTGGGCGTCCAGGAGGAGGAGCAGGGAGTCGCCCTCGCAGCCGGGGAAGGAGAAGTGCGCGTTGGCGGGGAGGCGGCCCGCCGGGTCGGGGTCGCCGCCGAGGACGGCGTCCGGGGCGGCGGCCCGTACGGCCTTGACCAGGTCGTCGCGCAGGGCGCCGATGTCGCGGGCGAACTCCTCGCGGTGCTCGACGGCGTACCGCGCGGCGGCGGCGAACGCGGCGATGCCGGGGGTGTCCAGCGTGCCGGAGCGCACCTGCCGCTCCTGGCCGCCGCCGTGCAGGACGGGTACGGGCGCGTACTCGCGGCGCAGCAGCAGCGCGCCGACGCCGTACGGTCCGCCGATCTTGTGCGCGGAGACGGTCATGGCGGCCAGGCCGGAGGCCGCGAAGTCGACCTCCAGTTGCCCGAACGCCTGGACCGCGTCGGCGTGCAGCGGAATGCCGAACTCCGCCGCGACGTCGGCCAGTTCCCGGACCGGCATGACCGTGCCGATCTCGTTGTTGGCCCACATGACGGTGGCCAGCGCGACGTCGTCGGGGTTGCGGGCGACCGCCGCGCGGAACGCGTCGGCGTGCACCCGTCCGTACCCGTCGACGGGCAGCCATTCGACCGACGCGCCCTCGTGCTCGGCGAGCCACTCCACGGCGTCCAGGACGGCGTGGTGCTCGACGGGGCTGGCGAGGACGCGGGTACGGGCCGGGTCGGCGTCCCGGCGGGCCCAGTACAGGCCCTTGACCGCGAGGTTGTCGGCTTCGGTGCCGCCCGCGGTGAGGACCACCTCACTGGGGCGCGCGCCGAGCGCGGAGGCGAGGGATTCCCGCGCCTCCTCGACGGTGCGCCGGGCCCGCCGGCCGGCGGCGTGCAACGAGGACGCGTTGCCGGTGACGGTCAGCTGGGCGGTCATCGCCTGCACCGCCTCCGGGAGCATCGGGGTGGTGGCGGCGTGGTCGAGGTAAACCATGGTGCGAACGATTCTACGAGCAGGCGCGGGGGCGCATGCCGGGCGCGTGGGGGCTCGGCCGCACTCCCCGGCTTCCGGCGCCCGCCATCTCCGCCCCGCGCACCCCTCGACACCCCTGTAAGGAGTGTCTACGCTTACGGTCATGACACAGTGGCTTCTGGACCGTTCGTACCGCAGTACCTCCGGCGAAGTGCGCTGGACCACGCTCGGCGAGGACGGGGCGCCGCCCCTGGTCCTGCTGCACGGGACACCGTTCTCCTCCTACGTCTGGCGAGGCGTCGCCCGCGCGCTGGCCGCCCGGTTCCAGGTGTACGTCTGGGACCTGCCGGGCTACGGCGCGTCGGAGATGTCCGCGGGGCAGGACGTCTCTCTCGCGCGGCAGGCCGAGGTCTTCACCGAACTGCTCGCCCACTGGGGACTCAGCGACCGGGAACCCACCGTCGTCGCCCACGACTTCGGCGGCTACGTGGCACTGCGGGCCCATCTGGTGCACGGCGTGCGCTACGGGCGCCTCGCGCTCGTCGGCCCGACCGCCCTGCCCGGCTGGGGCTCCGCCACGTACCGCCTGCTCGGCGAGCACCCCGACGTCTTCTCGCAGCTTCCTCCCGCCCTGCACCGCGCGCTGGTGACGGAGTACATCTCGTCCGCGAGCAGCCCCGGCATGCACCCGGCCGTCCTGGAGCAGCTCGTCGCACCCTGGTGCACGGAGCGGGGACAGCCCGCCTTCTACCGGCAGATCGAGCAGAACGGGCTGGACGTCACCGCGGACCTCACACAGGAGGAGTACCGCAGGGTCGCTACGCCGACGCTGGTCACCTGGGGTGCGCAGGACGCGTGGAACCCCGTCACGCTGGCCCACGACCTCGCGGCGATGATCCCCGGCGCCCGGCTGCACCTCTTCGGGGGAGCCGGGCACCTCGTGCAGGAGGACGCGCCCGCGGAGCTGGCGGCGGTACTCGGGGCGTTCACCGCGTAGGGACCCTCATGCCCCGCCGGGCTCCAGCGGCGGCCGGAGCTGCGGTCCGTCCAGGCCGGGTACGTTCAGCGTCTCGTACAGGCTGAGCGCTTCGCTCCAGCGCTCCTGGGCCTGGTTCGCCTGGCCCTGGGCCTCCAGCGCGTGCGCCAGCAGACTCAGCCCGTCGGCCGCCCGCCGCCCGCCGTCCGCCACCGCGAACAGGCGTACCGCTTCCTCCGCCGCCTGTACAGCGCCGTCCGCCCAGTCGGTGGCCAGACAGGACTCGGCGGTCCGCAACTGGGCCAGGCCCGCCCAGAGCCGCTGTCCGGCCTCGTTCAGGAGGGGCAGCGCCTCCTGGAGGGCGACCAGCGCCTCCTCGTGGCGGCCCGCCTCGGCCTGGGCGACGGCGAGGAAGTACAGGCCCGTACCGAGGCGCTGGCCCTGGCCCGCGGCCCGGTAGACGTCCACGCCCTGCCGGGCGAGCCCGACGCCCTGCTCCGCCTTCCGGTCGCGGACGCACAGCCGGGAGCGCTCCACCAGGACGGCGGCCTCGCCCAGCCGGTCGCCCTGCACCTGGCAGTGGCTCCTGGCCAGCGTGAAGTGCTGCTCGGCGTCGGGCCGTTGGAGCGCGACCGCGACGCTGCCGCGCACCAGCGGTGCCCGGCCGCTGGTCACCGGGTCGCCCGCGTCGAGGCCCAGCCGGTACGCGCGGCGGGCCTCGTCCTCCGCGTCGGCGAAGCGGTCGGCCGCCAGGCAGGCGCGGGCGCGGGCCAGCCGGGCCCGCGCCTCCGCGCGCTTCTCGTCGCGTCCGGCGCCGGCGATCACCGCCACCGCGGCCTGCTCGTACCGGCTCGTGAAGAGCCCCGTGCCCAGCAGCGGTTCGAGGAGCAGCAGGGTGTCGGCGCACCGGGTGACGTACGAGCCGGACCGCAGGCCCGCCGTCTGCCGGACGACGGCCAGCGCTCCGGTCCCGTCCGTCGCCCACCACTCCGACGCCGCCCTGCGGTCCGCGAGCGGGAGGGCCGTCACGGGGCCCGCGGGCGCGGCGCTCCGGTCGAGCAGCAGAGCGCCGGGCGAGTCCAGGCCGTACGCCCGGTGGGCGGTGACGAGGTACCAGTCGAGCAGCCGGGACAGCGCGGCGTCGCGGTCCTCCTGCGCGGTGTGGCGGGTCAGTTCCTCGTACGCGAACGGGGCGAGCGCCTCGCGGTGCCGGTAGCGGCCGGGGGCCGGGGTCTTGAGCAGGCCGGTACGTACCAAGGTCTCCAGGTGTGCCTGGGCGGCGGCGGGTTCGGTGCCGGTCAGGGCGGCCACGGCGGCGGCCGGCAGGTCGGGGCCGTGCGGGAGCGTCAGCAGCCGGAAGGCGGCGAGCGCCGGCGGGGCGAGGTCGTGGGTGAGGCGCAGCGCGGTGTTGTTGATCATGACCTCGGCCGCCGTACGGTCCGCCGGGCCGTCCAGCATCAGTTCCGCCGCCACCGCCTCGACCGCGGCCTCCGAACAGCCGCACGCCTCCAGCGCCGCGCGCGCCACCGCGCGGCGGGCCGCGACCCGCTCCTCGCCCACCCGCAGCGCGAGGAGTTCCAGCGCGTCGGTGGTGCTCAGGGACTCCAGGTGGACGGAGAGGACACCGGTCAGGCCGGCCGGCGGCCGGTCGCGGCCGACGACCAGCGCGGCGCCCGTGGCGTCCGGGAGCAGGGGCAGCACGGGCCCGATCGCGCGTACCTCGTCCAGGACGACGACCAGGCGCAGCGCGCCGATCGCCGACCGGTAGAACGCCACCCGCTCCTCGCCGTCGGCGGGGATCTCCTCGCTCCGGTAGCCGAGTTGGCGCAGCAGTACGGCGGCCAGGTGCGGTACCGCGGCTTCCGGATCGCCGTCCGCGGGCATGATCGCGTACAGCCGTCCGTCCGGGAACCGGTCCTGCACGGCGTCGGCCACCCGCGCCGCCAGGCTCGTCTTGCCGACGCCCGTGCCCCCGGAGATGACGCCGACGTTGCGTACCGTGGGCCGCTGCCGCGTCAGGTGGTCCGCCAGCCGCCCCAGCTCGGCCGTCCGGCCGCCGCCCGCGCGGTCCTGCCGGGGTCCGTACCGGCCGGCCCGCAGCAGGCTGCGCAGCCCCGGGGAGACCGGCTCGTCGTGGGCCAGGGCGCGCGCGAGGAGTTCGCGGGTGCGCTCGCGGGCCGGGTCCAGGTACAGCAGCCAGGTCAGCGCCTCTTCCGCGGCGGCATGCCGGCCCAGGCGCAGTTCCAGTTCGGTGCGGTCCTCGACCAAGGTGCGCCGCCGGTCGGCCAGCCGCCGGGACTCCGCACGCAGATACGGCCCCGGCAGTCCCGCCAGGGGCTGGCCGCCCCGCCACAGGGCGACGGCCGCGTCCAGCAGGTCCCTGGCGCTGTCCCAGTCCTGGGCCGCGCGGGCGTCGCGGGCCACGGCGACCAGGTCGTCGGCCCGGCGCAGGTCCACGTCGAGGTCGGTCCTGGCGGTCCGGCGCAGCGCGTAGCCGCCGTCCTCGGCGACCAGGACGTCCGCGTCCGGCCCGAGGGCCTTGCGCAGCCGGGAGGCGTAGGTGCGCAGGGCGGCGTGCGCGGCGTTCGGCGGGTCGTCGCCCCACAGGGCCTCGATCAGGTCGTCCTCGGCGATGACGCGGCCCGCGCGCAGGACCAGTACGGCGAGGAGCGCGCGCTGCTGCGGTGTGCCGGTGGCCAGGTCCACCCCGTCGCGCAGCACCCGCACCGGCCCGAGCACGGTGATGCGCAGCGGTGCGCGCGGGGACCGCGGGGCGGGGTCGGTCCGTCCCGTCCGGCCCTGGCCACGGGCGAGCGCCAGCAGTTCACGCAGGCGGGGGCGGGACGGGGTGCGGGCGAGCAGTTCGGACAGCTCGGTCTGGGCCTCGTCGTACCGGCCGAGCCACAGGTCGCACTCGATGCGGTCCTCGGCCAGGGTGTACCGCCACTCGGTCAGCCGGAGCCGCTCGGACTGCGCGTACGGGCCGGGCAGTCCGGCCAGCGGCTCGCCGCGCCACAGGCCGAGCGCCGCGTCCAGCAGCATGCGGGCGCGCTCCCACTCCCCCGCGTCCCGGGCGGCGCGGGCGGCGCGTTCATATCCCTCGGCGCGTTCCAGGTCCATCTCTATGTCGGTCCCGGCGTCCGCGCGCAGGGCATAGCCGACACGCTCGCGGACCAGGACGTGCTCGTCCTCGCCGAGGGCCTTGCGCAGCCGCGCGATGCTGTGGTCCAGCATCGAACGGGCGCTGCGCGGCGGGTCACCGCCCCAGAGCGCGTTGAGCAGTTCGGCCTCGGAGGCGACGCCTTCGTGGCGCAGCAGGAGGGCCGCGAGCAGGGCCCGGTCCAGGCGGGAGGCGATGTCGATCCGCTGGTCGCCGCGCCACAGCCCGACCGGCCCGAGCACGGTGAAGCGCAGCGGCTCGCGCAGTTCCTCGACGGGCAGGGCGGGGACGGGCCGGGCTCCCGACGGGTACGCGGCGGGCTCGACGGCGGGCTCCGGCTCCGCGCCGGAGGGCTCTTCGACAGGCTCTTCGGCCGTCCTGCCGCCGACGGCCTCGGCCGGAGCTTCCACGGGGGCCGCCGCCTCGGCCGCCGCGACAGCCGCGTCCACGGCGGAGGATGGGCCGGAGGCGCCCGGAATCCCGTCGTCCGCCCCCGTGGGCTCGTCGGCCCCGCCGGCCACGACCGCCCCGAGCGCCCGCCGGGAGCATCCGGCACCCTGCCGCCCAGCCGCTCCAGCACCGGACTGGCGAGCACCGCGAACGCCTGCGCCGACTCCTGGAGCCGCATCTCCCCGGTGTCGTCGGCGACCAGCGCCGGGAAGTCGGGCAGCCGGCCCATGTAGGGCTCCAGGGCGCGCCCGACCGCCTCCACGACGGCCAGCGACTGCTGGGTGCCGAGACCGCTGAAGAGGAGTTCGCGCACGCCGGGCCGGAAGTCGTAGACGGGCTGCCCGGAGCCGGTGCCCAGCGGCCCGCCGAACCCGCCGAGGGACCGCGCCCCGCGCGGGGCGGTGACGCGTTCCAGCAGGCCGCCGAGGAGGATCTCGGCGACCTGGGTGGGTCCGGCGTCGCTCATCGTGGCGGCGCGCACCAGTTGCATCAGGGGGACGGTGAGCGGGTTGATGGCGGAGAGGCGTACGGCCAGGCGGTACGACTCGGGCGAGAACGCGCCGCGGAAGTGCGCGACCAGGTCCTCGGCGGAGCCGGCCGGCCGCGGCGGGTCCTGCTCCGGTTCCTCGCCCAGCAGCACCGTGTCGATCAGGTGCGGGACGCCGGGACGGGTCAGCAGCGCGGCCCACTGCCCGAGCCCGCCGGGGGTCAGCGGGACGACGGGCAGCGCCACCGTGCCCGGCTCCTCGGCCTCGGGGTCCGGCTCGCCCGTCAGCGGGTCGAGCACGCCGGTCCGGTCGGGGCCGGCGAACTCCACCGGGGAGGTCAGCAGCCGGGGCTGGGCGTCCAGCGCGGTGCCCCGCCACAGCCGCCGCGGCAGCGGGTGCAGCACCGCCACCGGCCCGTAACGGCCCCAGCGGCGTACGGCGCGCGCCGCGTCCGGGGTCCGCCACCCCGGGCTCGTGCCGTCGGTGAGGACGAAGGTCAGGGTGGGGCCCGCGGCCCACGGCAGCCGGCCCAGGACGGCCATGTCCAGCGGGTCGAAGGCGCACACCCGCACGCTGCGGAAGATGCCGCCCCGGTCCAGCACCGACCGCAGCTCACCGGCCAACTGGCTCCACACCTGCATCGAGGGCGCCTCGTCCACCAGCAGCACGGCGGACCAGCGCCGCTCCTGGTCGGGCCGCGAGACGACGTCGAACAGCGCGGTCTCGGCAGCGAGCCGGACGGTGGCCTCCACGTCGGTCACGCGGCGGTGGGGGTGCGGCTCGAACCTGCGCAGCGGGCGCAGGGCCCGGGACAGGTGCTGGGGCCTGGCGAGCGCGCGGCGCCCGGGCGCGCGGGCGGGCCGGGCCCGGCGGCTGAGCGCGCTGCCGCCCTCGCTGCCCATCGCGTACAGGGAACGCTGCGACGGAAGTACGGTCGCGGGGACGCCGCCGGGCAGGTCGCCGAACGCACCGTCCTCACGCGGCCCGTCCGTACCGCCCGCCTCCCCCGGACCACCGCCGGAAGCGTCTTCGGGCGCGCCCGCCGGGTCCCCCTGACCGGGCTCGTCCGAGGGCGCGTCCGACCCGGTGTCCCGCGCGGACTCCGGTGCGGGCAGCGCGGAGCGGAGCTCGCCCTCGCGCACCGCGCGGGCCAGCCACAGGACGTCCAGGAGTTCGCCCGCGTCGAGGTCGTAGCCCTGGCCCGCGAGGATCTGCCGCAGCCGGTCGATCATGGCGACATGGGTTCGTCCAGGCGGTGCATGACCGCGGCGAGCAGCTCGTCCTTGGTCAGGTCGGCACCGGTGATCCGCAGGTGGACGGCGGCCAGCAACTGGTCGGTGGCGAGCGTCTCGGTCTTGGAGCGCTGGAGGAAGCCGTCGATGAGGTCCTCGGCCTCGGTGAGCGCCTGCGGCCCCAGGTTGTGGGCGACGATCTGGCGCAGCCGTTCGGGGGTCGGGTCGGGCAGGTCCAGACGGACGCAGCGGCGCAGGAAGGCGGGCGGGAACTCCCGTTCGCCGTTGCTCGTCATCACCACGACCGGGAAGTGCGCGCAGGACACCACGCCGCGGTGCACCCGTACCCGCTCCCGGCTGCCGTCGGTCAGCACATGCACGTCCTGGTGCTGCTCGGACAGCCGCGCCAGCTCCGGGATCTCGAACTCGCCCTCCTCCAGCACCACCAGCAGGTCGTTGGGCAGGTCGATGTCGGACTTGTCCAGCTCGTCGACGAGCAGCACCCGGGGCCGGTCGGTGGCGGCCAGCGCCGTACCGAGCGGGCCCAGGCGCAGGTAGTGGCCGATGTCGGTGGTGAAGGAGCCGCGGTGGTCCCGGAGCCGGCGCGGCGCCGTACGGACCGCCTCCCGCTCGCGGCGCAGCGACGCCTCGCGCAGCCGGCCCACCGCGTCGTAGCGGTAGAGCGCGTCGGCGAGGGTGGAGCGGGAGTTGACGGACCAGCGCAGCACGTCGCCGAGCCCCAGCTCGGCGGCGACGGCGCGGGCCAGCGAGCTCTTGCCGGTGCCCGGGCGGCCGGTGACCAGCAGCGGGCGGTGCAGGTGCAGGGCGGCGTTGACGACGGACACCTCGTTGCGGTCCATCAGGTACGGCGCGGGCGCCTCGGCCCGCCTGCGGGCGGCGGCGAAGTAGCGCCACGGGGGCGCCGCCGGCAGCGGCGCCGGACCGCGGAACACCCACCAGCCCTCGGGCTCCGGCCCGGCTTGCGGGCCGTGGTCGGGCGTGCTCTGTCGGGCCACGGGTCGTTCTCCTTCGTCCTTGCTCACATGCTGCGTCACGTCTGGGTCACCGGTGGGTCATGGTTGGGTCAGTACCCAGGCGTCCGGGGCCAGTTGCGGTGGCCGGTGGTCGGGCGCGTCGTACATCAGGGAGAGCTGGCGTCCCCGGTGGCCGGTGGACGCGGCCTCGGCGACCGCCTTGGCCCGCTCCAGCCGTACGGTCTCGGGGAGCTGGGTGTGATGCCCGCCCTCGACCAGTTCGAGCAGGCCCGCCGCGACGCTCTCGCCGTGCTCCTCGCGGTGCCACAGGACCGTGTGGACGCCCGCCTGGACGCACTGGCGCAGCAGCGCCCCGTGGTGCCGCGGCTCACAGCAGACGATCACCGTGCCCACCTCGGGCTGCAGTTCCAGGCGGGCGCGGGCCACCTTGCGGTCGGTGCTGCCGTGGTCCAGGACGAGGCTGCGGGCGGTGTCCAGGGCGGCGGTGCGCCGCTTCCACCCGGCGTAGCTCTCCCGCGAACGCCGGGCGGTGCGGATCACCACCCGGCGGGTGAAGCCCAGCCCGAAGGGGCCGTCCTCGTCGCTGTCGAAGGACTCCCAGCGGTCCACCGGCAGCCCGAGCCAGGCGGCGGGCAGGAAGAACTCGACGAGGGCCGGCTCGGGGTCCTCGCGGATCTCCTCGACCAGCACCCGGTGGATGTCGTCCACCACCTGCTCGCTGGTCACCTCGGTGTCCCGGGCGAGGACGAGGCGGTGCGGGGCGTCGCCGCCGCTCCACGCCCAGACCTGGTACGTGTAGTGCCGTCCGGTGGCGGTGGGCAGCAGTTCCACCTGGACGCGCGGCACCTCCGACAGCCGCGCGCCGCCCTCGGTCCCGTACCGGGACGGGCGGCTGCCGTTCGCCGAGGGGGCGGGGCCCACCGGCGCCGGGGCCGCCTCCACCGGTGCTGTGCCCACCGGTGCCGTGCCCACCGCGGCGCTCCCGACGCCCGCCCAGCCGGCGGGCGGCCGCGTGTCATGGTGAGCCGCGTTGCGGGCGGCGTGAAGATCCGTGGGGTGGAATGACGGGCGGGTGTGGTGCTCGGCCGCGGCCCGTGCCCGTTCCGCGCGGTAGCCCCGCACGTCGGCCGCGTACTGGCGTACGGCGGCCACGTCGACGCCCAGCCGCAGGGCGGTCCGCTCCGTCCATGCCTCCAGGTCCTCGGCGGGGTACGCGCCCGCCTCGCTCTCGTCGACCCCGATCCGCACCACGCCCTGCAGCAGCGGCGGCATGGGCTGCGCGCCCTGGGCCTCGAAGCCCTCCAGGACGTCGAGGGCGTCGGCCAGCCCGGTGACGGCGGGCAGTTCGATGGCGTGCGGCAGTACGTCGGCGAGCAACTGACGCGGGTCCGTACGGCCGCAGTGCGCCAGCAGGCCGTTCAGGTCGCGCTGCTGCTTGCGGGTCAGGGACTCGCCGGGGCTGACGGCGCGGGCGACCCTGCGCAGCCGTTCCCACTGCGGCCCGCTGCCGGCCGGCATCACCTCCCGTACGGCCTGGAGGAGTTCGGGCACGCCGCGCCGGACCCCCACGGCCAGGCCGACCAGCCGGTCCAGGTCGGCGCCGGGGCCCAGGGACGGCCGCAGCAGCCGGGAGGCGAGCAGTTCCTCGCAGCCGCGGACCGCGTCCGGGGTGGTCAGGATCGTCTCCAGGACGGCCAGCAACTGCTGGACGCCGCGCCGGGCGGTGGGCACCAGGGGCGGCGGCAGCTCGGGCAGTTCGGCCTCGATCGCCGGGACGCTGATCGCGTAGAGGGTGGCGGCGGCCGGGGGCTGCCGGGCACCGGCCGGGGCCTGGAGGTCGGCCACCACGAGTCCGACGACGGCCTGCCGGTCGCGGTCCCACAGCGGCCCGCCGCTGAACCCCTCCCTGACCTCGGTGCCGCCGACCACGTCCAGCGCCACCCAGGGCGGCGCGGAGACCCGGGGCACCGCGCGCACGGTGGGCAGCGGGTGGCCGCTGGCCCACAGGGCGATGACCTCGTTGCCGTAGGCGTGCGGGAGGAAGGGGGCGGGTTCGGCCCCGGCGGGCGCGGGGCCCGGCAGGCGGAGCACGGCCAGGTCGCCGTGGTGGAGGTGGGCGCCGGGCGGTACGGGTCTGCTGCCGCCCGCCGTCGCGCGCGGCGGGCTCCACAGGGCGGGCTCCACCCGGGCGGTCAGGTCCCGGTCGGCCGCGACGTGCGGCAGCCGGACGCGGACCTCCTGGCCCGGGCCCGGCAGCGTCTGGTCGTAACGGTCCCGGCCCAGCGCGCTGTTGACGACGTGCGCGCAGGTGAGCACGAGGTCGTCGGCGAGCAGGACGCCGGCGCCCACGGCCCTTCCGGTGTCGCGTACCGAGACGAAGGAGCGGAACAGCGGCTGATCCACGCCGGACACCACCATGCCGTCCTCAGGTCGTGCTGCCGCTGCCGAGGTTCCAGGTGGCGGAGACCTTGAAGCTGGCCTCGCCCTGGCCGGAGAAGACCCCCAGGCTCAGGTCCGAGCCGAGGGTGACGCCGAACTCCACCGTGACCTCGTCCGGCCGGTGGTCGCCGGCGGCGAGCGAACGGTGGATGCTGCCCAGGACGGCGCCCAGCGGCCGCAGGGCGCCCTCCAGCGTCTCGCCGCCCCGGGTCAGCGCCCGGGCGACCCGTCCGTCCACGCTGACCGGGCGGGAGTGGCCGAAGCCGTCCGGCAGCTCCAGTCCGGCGTCGTCACCCTCCCCGGGCTTCTCGGGCTCCGCGGGCCGCGCCGCGCCGTTCGTACCGTGGGCGCCGGCCGGGGCCAAGTGCAGCCAGACGACCGTGTTTTCACCGGTGCCTTCGTCGATGCTCAGTGCCATTTCCCCCATGTGATCAGTCTGACACGTCACCGGGGCCGCCGCGCCCCCTTTGGAAGAGCTGTTCAGGCCACGGTGGAGGCGGACCTGGGAGCACGGGCGAGTTGGCGGGACTGGGCCACGAGATGGTCCGCACTGTCCCAGACCTCCGCGTCCTCCTCCAGGAAGCCGCCCGCCAGGTTGCGGGTGGTGATGGCGACGCGCAGCGGGCCGGGGGCCGGACGGCGGCGGACGTGGGTGGTCAGCTCGACGGTGGGGACCCAGCCGGTCAGACCGATCTCGAAGGCGGTGGGCGGCAGCGCGTCCACCGTCAGCAGCAGCGACAGCGGGTCGGGGTCGCGGCCGTCGGCGAGACCGAACCAGCCGCGCATCTCGCCGTTGCCGGAGGGCGCGCCGACGGCCCAGCCGCAGGTGGCCGGATCCAGCCTGATGGTGAGGCGGTCGGCGATGGCGGTGCTGCCGGGGATGGTGGGCTGCCCGCCGGGGGCGCTCTCGGTGCCCAGGCAGTGTTCGTACGGGGGGATGGCGGGCGGTTTGGCGGTGGTCCGTACGTCGTCGGTGAGGGTGTCGAGGTCGCCGTACGCGGCGAGCACCCGCAGCCGCTCGACCTCGCTGCCGTCCTCCTCGAACTGGACGAGGGTGGCCGTGCCGGTGGACATGGTGCGGCCGGTGCGGACGACCTCGGTACGGATGACGGCGGGGCCGGGGACCGAGGCGGTCAGGTAGTGCGCGGTGACCGAGAAGGGGTCCGGGTGCGGCAGGGCGTCGCCGAGGGCGCGGCCCATCAGGGCGAGCAGGTAGCCGCCGTTGACCGCGTGGATGATCGTCCAGCCCGCGGAGAGGTCCGCCTCGTAGTGGCCGGGGGCGCGGCGGACGACCGCCGTGTCGCGGTCGAATTCGCTGTTACCTATGGTCACCTGTGCCATGCGCGGCACGCTACACGGATTTGTTACTGACCGGTAGACCCTTTTTCCTTCAACCGCTCGCGGGCGGCGCCCCTGGTGGCGTCCGGCGCGCGCGCCACGCCCCGGGCGGCCTGAGATCATGGGCCCATGCTTCACGTGCTCTACCTGGTCGGCATCTCGGCCTTCGCCGCGAGCGGGGTGCTGGCCGCGTACCGCGCCAACATGGACCCGTTCGGCGGCCTGGTGCTCGCCTTCGCCGCCGCCACCTCCGGCGGCACCCTGCGCAGCCTGATCCTCGACGACCACCCGCTGTACTGGACCCACGACTGGGTGCTGCTCACGCTGATCGTCTGCGTCAGCGTCGGCACCATCATCTACCTGCGGTACTGGGAGCTGCCCCGCAAGTCGCTGCTGGTCGTCGACGCGGTCGGGCTCTCCGTCGTCACCGTCATCGCCGCCCGCGCCGCCATCGCCGCGGGCGCGACCCCCCTCGCGGTGATCATCCTCGCGGTGATGAGCGGCGTGGCGGGCGAGGTGATCCGCGACGTGCTGTGCGGCGAGTTCCCGCCGCTGCTGCTGCGCGAGGACGTCTACGCCATCGCGGCACTCGCCGGCGCCGCCTCCTACCTGGGCCTGCACCACCTCCAGGTGCGCGCCGACATCGCCGCCGTGGTCTGCGCCGGGCTGGTCTTCGCGCTCCGGATGGCGGCGGTCTACTTCGGCTTCCACCTGCCGCGCCCGCAGCAACTGAAACCGCGCTCCTGACCCTCGCGCCCTACGCCGACGGCTCCGGCGCCGTCAGCTCCTGGCTCAGCCACCCGAAGGCCGCCGGGTACATCCGCGTCCACGTCCCGTAGTTGTGCCCGCCGGTCGGCAGCACCAGCGTCTTCACCCGGGTCCGGGTGCCTTCGGCGGCCTTCTTGAGGCGCTCGATGTTGGCGGGCGGGCTGATCGGGTCCTGCGCCGAGGTCGCGAGGAACAGCCCCACGTCGGCCTTGGCGTGCCGGACCAGCCACTGCGGGCTGTTGCGCTGCCGCAGCGCCGGGTCGGTGAGCACGTCCGGGTCGCCGGTCAGCGGGTCGGGGTCGAAGGCCACGCCCGCGCCGAACGTCTTCGGGTACTGGAGCGGCAGCTTGGCCGCGCAGTACCCGCCCGTGGAGAAGCCCAGCAGCCCCCAGTTCTTCGGCCCCGGCGCGGTGCGGAAGTGGTGGCTGATCAGGTCCGTGACGTCGGTCGCCATCCAGGTCGCGGTCTTGCGGTGCGGGGTGTCGGAGCAGTCGGTGTCCACGCTGCCCGGGTTGACGACGGGCATGGCGAGGATGAAGGGGTGCGCCGCGTTCCCGTCGACGAGCTGCTGGAGGTCGCCGGGCATGCCGCCCTGTTCGAGCCAGGACTGCGGTGAGCCGGGCACGCCGTGCAGCAGCATCACCACGGGGAACTTGGTCTTCCGGTACGCCGGGTCGTCGTACTGCGGCGGTGTCCAGACCATCACCTGGCCGGACAGTTGGGACTTCGCCCCGCGGAAGTACGTGTCCTTGATGCCGTTCGGACCGGTGTTGAACTTGGCGCGCGCGACCGGCGGCCCCGGCATGGCGATCGCGTCCTGCTCGGTGCCGAGCAGGTCGTCCCAGGAGGCGTAGAGGCCGTAGCTGTTGTTGATGGCGACGGCGACGACGCAGATGGCGGTGAGCTGGCACAGGCCGATCAGGAGGATTCTGGCCAGCCAGCGCAGGGGGTGCGGCCCCCGGACTCTGCCCCACAGCAGCAGCGTGGCGAGGACGGCGAGCACCGTCGCGATCACCAGCACCACGAAGAACGGGGTTCCGGTCAGGCTCATCCGCCTCCCCTTCCGTCGCTCGTACCCCCTTCGACGGTACGTGACATGATCCGCCCCGCCATGGGGGCGGGCCCGCGCGCCGGAAGGTTTCCGCCGCGCGGGCCCGCCGGTGCGCGGTGCGTCAGGGCAGCGCCGGCTTGCCGGTGGTGTAGAGCCAGGTGTGGAAGAGGTCACCGAGCCGCTGACCGGAGATCTTCTCCGCCAGCGCGACGAACTGCCCGGTGCTCGCGTTGCCGTAGCGGTGCTGCTTCGTCCACGCGGGCAGCAGCTTGAAGAACGCCCGGTCGCCGATCCGCTCCCGCAGCACCTGGAGGGTCATCGCGCCGCGCGTGTAGACCGCCTGGGCGAACATGGTATCCCGCTGCGGGTCGCCGACCTTGATCTGCCAGAAGGGCGCGTCGGCGGGCCGGGCCGCGTACGCCGCGCGGAAGGCGTCGTACGCGGTGCGGGTGCCCTTGTGCTCGTCCCACAGCCACTGCGCGTACGAGGCGAAGCCCTCGTTGAGCCAGATGTTCCGCCAGTCCCGCACCGACACCGAGTCGCCGAACCACTGGTGGGCGACCTCGTGGGCGATGGTCGACTCGCTGCGGACGGCCGAGTAGACCGGCTTGGTCTGGGTCTCCAGGGAGAAGCCCGCCTGCGGCATGTCGTCGACGATCGCGCCGGTCTCCTCGAAGGGGTACGGGCCGAAGACCTGCGCGAAGTAGTCGGTGGCGGCGGCGGTGACGCCGTAGACGTCGACGGTCCCGGTGGGCAGCTTCGGGTCGGTGGCGACGTAGATCGGGACGCCGCCGGGAGTGGTGCCCGTACGGACATTGAACTTTCCGATGGTGGCGGTGGCCAGGTACGTCGCCATCGGCTTGCGCTCCCGCCAGTGGAAGTGCGAGCGCCCGTCCTCGTCGTAGCGGTCGACCAGCCGCCCGTTGGAGACGCCGGTCAGCCCGGCGGGCGCGTCGATGCGGATGTCGTACGTGGCCTTGTCGCCGGGGTGGTCGCTGGACGGGAACCAGGTGGACGCGGCGTTGGGCTCGCAGGCCACGAAGACCCCGTCGTCGGTCTTCATCCAGCCGTAGTCGGAGCCGAAGACGATGGGCCCGCTGAGCGGCAGCGGCACGCCTCCGTAGACGACCTCGACGGTGAATCGTTCATCCTCTTCCAGGGGCCGCTCGGGCGTGACGGTGATCTCGTCGCCGGAGCGGGTGAACTTCGCGCGTCTGCCGTCCACCTCGATCGAGGTGACCTCCAGCTTCTGGAGGTCGAGGTCGAAGGAGCTGAGGTCCTGGGTGGCGCGCGCGGTCAGTTCCGTACGGCCGTCGAGGCGGCCGGTGGCGGGCTCGTAGCGGACGCCGAGGTCGTAGTGCAGGGCGTCGAAGCCGCCGTTGCCGAGGTTCGGGAAGTACGGGTCGCCGACGCCCGGGGCGCCGGGCGAGGCGGCGGGGGCCGCGGCGATGGAGAAGGCGGCGGCCACCGCGGTGGCCAGCGGGAGCAGACGAGCGGGGCGACGTGCTGAACGGGAGAGTGCCATGAGCCGTCCCTTCGAACACACGGATGTCGTCTGGTGAACAACCGCGCCGACTCTGCACTCTGCTGTCGTTCTTCACCTCGGACTTTGCCAACTTGTCATGCCACGCTGACCAGTTGGCGCCTCAATCGGACTGCTTTCCCTGCTTTCCGGCCACATAGAGAATCTTGCGGCAGCCGTCCTCGTCCGGCTCATCGGTCAGCTTGCGGCCCTCCACACCGTGCGCCGCGATCAGCCGGAGGCCCCCGGCGGCCAGCTCCCGGCGCACCGTGGCGTCCGAGTGGTGGTGGTAGCGGTGCCGGGAGGACACCCGGCGCCAGGTGTCGTCGCCCGTACCCGTGCGCGCGAAGTAGTCATGGGTGACGTCCACGGTCCCGTCCGGCCCGACCGGTACGGGCCCGCCCCGCCACACGTCGAACCGGCCGTCCCGGTCCACGACCTTGGTCACCGCGTAGTCGCGCCGGAAGCTGCCCAGCGTGGTCATGTCGAAGACGACGACACCGCCGTCCGCGAGCTGCCGGCCCAGGCCCGCGAAGGCGGCGGCGAGCTGTTCGCCGGCCAGGTAGGCCAGCGGCTCGCCCATGCAGGTGACCACGTCGAAGGAGCCCAGGTCCGGCATGTCCCGCAGGTCGGCGACGAAGAACGGGGTACCCGCCGCCTCCGGCTTGGCGCGGGCGGCCTCGATCATCTCCGGCGACAGGTCGCAGCCGGTCACCGTGTACCCGAGGCGGTCCCGCAGGGCGAGGGTGCCGCGTCCGGTGCCGCACCCCGCGTCCAGCAGCCGCTTGCCGGCCGGCCCGTACCGCTCGACGAGCTTGCCGTAGAAGGTGACCCAGCGCAGCAGGTACGGGTCCTCGACGATGGTGTCGTAGTCCGCCGCGACCGCCGCGTAGGCGGTCAGCGCGGGGTCGGGGGCCGTGGCGTCGGCGTCGTGGGCTTCCTGCTGCGCGGACAAGGCACTACCTCCAGGGGACCGGCCGGCGGGCGCCGCCGGGGCGCCGATGAATCTATGGTCGGCAAAACCGGCCGGTCAAGGGCGGCTCCGGACGCGCGGAGGCCGGTACGGAGACGGCGTTCCCGCCCGCCCCGCACCGGCCCCGCGTCCGTACGTACCGCCGGTTCAGCCGCCGCTCCCCGCGGCACCCGGACTGCCCGCGCCCACGCTCTCCGGCACGTTCTCCGGGTGGTGGCAGGCCACCTCGTGGCCGTCGCGCAGCGCCACCAGCGGCGGCTCGGTGGTCGAGCACACCTCGGTCGCCTTCCAGCAGCGGGTACGGAACCGGCAGCCCGAGGGCGGGTTGATCGGCGAGGGCACGTCGCCGGTGAGCAGGATGCGGTCGCGCTGGGTGCGCCGCTTGGGGTCGGGCACCGGCACGGCCGACAGCAGCGCCTTGGTGTACGGGTGCATCGGCGTGTCGTACAGCGACTTCCGGTCGGCCAGCTCCACGATCTTGCCGAGGTACATCACCGCGATCCGGTCCGAGACGTGCCGGATGACGGACAGGTCGTGCGCGATGATGACGTAGGTCAGGCCCAGTTCGTCCTGGAGGTCGTCCATGAGGTTGACGACCTGCGCCTGGATGGAGACGTCCAGCGCGGAGACCGGCTCGTCGGCCACCACCAGCTTGGGCTTGAGCGCCAGCGCCCGCGCGATGCCGATGCGCTGCCGCTGGCCGCCGGAGAACTCGTGCGGGTAGCGGTTGTAGTGCTCCGGGCTCAGGCCCACCAGCTCCAGCAGCCGCTGCACCTCCTTCTTCACCCCGCCCTCCGGCTCGACGCCCTGGAGGCGGAAGGGGGTGCCGACGATGCCGCCGATGGTGTGCCGCGGGTTCAGCGAGCCGTACGGGTCCTGGAAGATCATCTGTACGTCGCGGCGCATCGGGCGCAG
The DNA here is from genome assembly GCF_003865135.1 of Streptomyces chrestomyceticus JCM 4735. NCBI lineage: Bacteria > Bacillati > Actinomycetota > Actinomycetes > Kitasatosporales > Streptomycetaceae > Streptomyces > Streptomyces chrestomyceticus. Next base: position 2,951,455 of record NZ_BHZC01000001.1, read on the forward strand.
CCGCCCCGGCGACAGATGGGTGATGTCCCGGCCCTCGAACTCGATGGAGCCGCCGGTCGGCTCGTCCAGCCGGGTGATCAGCCGGCCCATCGTCGACTTGCCGCAGCCGGACTCGCCGACCACGCCCAGGGTCTCCCCCGGGCGGACGTCGAAGTCGATGCCGTCGACCGCCTGTACCGCGCCCACCTGCCGCTTGAGCAGGCCCTTGGTGATCGGGAAGTACCGCGTCAGGCCGCGCACCTTCAGCAGCGGCGCGGCGTCGGCGCCCCCGTCGGTCCCGTCCGTCGTGCCGGCGGCGACGCCGGTCTCTTCAGTCTCGGTCACAGCTTCGGCGCAATCTCTTCGGTCCAGATACGCTCCCGCTCCTCCTGCGCCAGGTGGCACGCGGCGAAGTGTCCTCCGCCGCCGGCCTCGCGCAGTTCGGGGCGGACCGTGCGGGTGACGTTGTCCTTGGGGAGGTCCGCGTACGGGCAGCGGGGGTTGAAGGCACAGCCGCTCGGCACGTTGATCAGGCTGGGCGGCGATCCCTTGACCGGGATCAGGCGCTCGGTCTGCTCGCGGTCGATGCGCGGCATCGAGCCCAGCAGGCCCCAGGTGTACGGGTGCTGCGGCTCGTAGAAGACCTTCTCCGCCGGGCCGCGCTCGACGCAGCGGCCGCCGTACATCACCAGTAGCTGGTCCGCCAGTTCGGCGACCACTCCCAGGTCGTGGGTGATGATGATGACCGCCGAGCCGAACTCCTTCTGGAGATCGCGGATGAGGTCGAGGATCTGCGCCTGGACCGTCACGTCCAGGGCGGTGGTCGGCTCGTCCGCGATCAGCAGTTCGGGGTTGTTGACCAGCGCCATGGCGATCATCGCGCGCTGGCGCATCCCGCCGGAGAACTGGTGCGGGTGGTCGTCCACCCGCTTGTCGGGCTGCGGGATGCCCACCCGGTCCAGCATCTCGACGGCCCGCTTGCGCGCGGTCTTCTTGTCGACGTCGTGGTGGACCCGGTATGCCTCCACGATCTGGCTGCCGACCGTGTAGTACGGGTGCAGCGCGGACAGCGGGTCCTGGAAGATCATCGCCATCTCGCGGCCGCGCAGCCTGCGCACCTCGTCCGGGTCGGCGCCGACCAGCTCCTTGCCGTCCAGCCAGATCTCCCCCGACATGTCCACCTTGGCGCGCTGCTGCCGGGAGGCCCGGTGCAGGCCCATGACGGCGAGCGAGGTGACGGACTTGCCGGAGCCGGACTCGCCGACGATGCCGAGGGTGCGGCCCTTCTCCAGGGTGAAGGAGAGGCCGTCCACCGACTTCACGATGCCGTCGTCGGTGGGGAAGTGCACCTTAAGGTCGCGCACTTCGAGGAAGGCGGTGGGCGCCCCCGAACCGGCCGCGGCCGGTTCGCCGACGGCGGCGCCCGTCTTCGTCAGGTCCGTCGCGGCGACGGGCGGCCCGGCCGTGGTGGTTTCCGGGACGGTGGTGTCCGGGACGGTCGTCTCCGGGGTGGCGGCACCGGCGTCCGGGCCGGTGGTGGAGTCTGGGGAGTCGGTCACGAGAGCCTCACCCGCGGGTCGACGGCGGCGTACAGAACGTCCACCACCAGGTTGCATATGACGATGAAGAACGCGGCGAGCAAGGTGACGCCGAGGATGTTCGGCAGGTCGTTGGCGTTGATCGCCTCGACGGCGAACGCACCGACCCCCTTGAGGGAGAAGACCTGTTCGGTGATGAGCGCACCGCCGAGCAGCAGGCCCACGTCCATGCCGAACACCGTGATGATGGGGGTGAGCGCGGCACGCAGACCGTGGCGCACCACGACCTTGCGCTCGCCCAGCCCCTTGGCGCGCGCGGTACGGATGTAGTCCTCGCTCAGCGTCTCCAACATGCCCGCTCTGGTCAGGCGTGCATAGAGGGCGGAGTAGAGGAAGGCCAGGGTGATCCAGGGGAGCACCAGCGTCTGGGCCCACATGAAGGGGTCCTCGAACAGCGGCACGTAGTCGCTGCGCTCGATGATCGGCCACTGGTAGGTGAACAGGGCCAGCGCCAGCGCGCCGGTGAAGAACATGGGCAGCGACACACCGGCCAGCGCGATGCTCATCGCCACCCGGTCGAAGACCGAGCCGGGGCGCAGCGCGGAGAGCACGCCGGTGGCGACACCGGAGACCAGCCACACGACGGCCGCGCCGGCGGCCAGCGAGACGGTCACCGGGAGCCGGGTCTGGATCTCCGGCCAGACCTCCAGGTGGGTCTTGAAGGAGTAGCCGAAGCACGGCACGTTGCATGTGGCGGCGTCCGGGCCGAACTTGTAGTCCACCCCGACGAAAATGCCCTTCAGGAAGTCCCAGTACTGTACGAAGACCGGCTTGTCGAAGCCGAGATTCGCCTTCACCGCGGCGAGGTCCGCGGCCGATGGGGCCTTTCCGATGTACTGCGCGGCCAACTGGTCAGCGGTCTGTCCGGCCAGTTTCGGCAGCACGAAGAAGATGCCGAAGGTGACCGCGCTGACGATCAGCAGCAGAATCACAGCGCTGATCAACCTGCGGATGATGTACGCGAACACGGGACTGCGGCGTCGGCGCCGCGGACCGGACCGGCCGGCCCGCGGACACCAATGCCTTCACCTGCCTTCCGGGGCTGCTACTTCTTGACGCCGACGTTGAGGTAGTCGTACTCACCGCTGTAGGCGGAGGTGGACACCAGGTTGGTGGCCTTCGGCGAGCGGTACAGCAGGATCTTGAAGTAGGTCAGCGGGACGATGACCGCTTGCTCCATCGTCTTCTTGTCGATCTCCGCGTAGTCCTTCTCGCGCTGTCCCTTGTCGCTGGTCGCGATGGCCTCGTCGAGCAGCTTGTTGATGGCCGGGTCGTCCAGCTCGGAGAGGTTGGAGTTGCCGGACTTCTGGATCGCCTTGCCGTTGACGATCTGGTTCAGGTAGCCGAAGCCCGTCGGGTAGTCCGAGCCCCACTGCATCATCATCAGACCGATGTTGTTCTTCTTGGTGAACTCCGGCACGCCCGCGTAGTCCGAGAAGTACTTGCCGCTCGGGTACGTCTGGATCTTGGCGTCGATGCCGATCTTCTTCAGCGAACCGACCACCGAGGTCGCCGCGTCCACCTCGTCCTGGCGGTCGCTGCGGGCGCTGATGGTGGTGCTCACGTTGCCGGCGCCGCACGCCTGCCACTGCTTCTTGGCCTCGGTCAGGTCGAGGTTCTCACCGTTGTACTTCTGCGGGTACTGGTCGAACTTCTGGTACCCGGCGAGGTCGGTGGGCAGCACGGTGGTGGCGACGTCACCGCGGATCGGCCCGCCCTGCGCGGTCTGCACGGCCTTCTTGTCGACCGCGTACTGCACGGCCCGGCGGCACTCGACCTTGTCGAACGGCGCGACCTTGGGGTTGATCGCCACGTACGACAGGCGCTGGCCGAGCGCGTTGTCGGTGTTGGCCTTCTCCTTGGTGCTCGTCAGGAGCTGGGCCTGGGTCTGGGCGTCCACCCCGCGGCCGGCCATGTCGATGTGGGTGTTGCCGGCCTTCAGGTCCTTGTCGATCGTCGACTGGGCGACCTTCATGTTCAGCACGATCTTGTCCGGCAGTTGCTTGCGCAGCGGGTCGGTCTTGGCGTCCCAGTTCGGGTTGCGGACGAGGACGACCTTCTTGCCCTCCTCGTAGGTGTCGAACTTGTAGCTGCCCGAGGAGGCGATGTTCTTGGTGTAGTCCGCGCCCTTGTCCCTGGCCTGCGGCACCGGAGCCGTCTGCGGGGCGCTGACCAGGTAGTCGAACTCCGCGAAGGGCTGCTTGAGGCGGAAGACGATGGTCTGGTCGTCCGGGGTCTCGATGGACTTCAGCCCCTCCGGGCTCTTGTCCTTGTACGGGCCCTTGTAACCGCCCTCGTTGTCCTTGAGGTACGTCTGGAAGTAGTTCGGGCCCAGCGAGAGGACGTCACGCGCGAAGTTGCTGCGCTCCACCGCGTACTTGACGTCCTTCGAGGTGATCGGCTTGCCGTCGTCGTACTTCAGACCCTTGCGGATCTTGTACGTCCAGGTCTTGTTGCCGTCGCTGGACTTGCCCATCGACTCGGCGAGGTCCGGCACCAGCTCGTTGCCCTTGGGGCCCGGCCCCGGCTTGAAGGTGGTGAGCGGGCGGGCGTACAGCCGGCTGAAGTTCCAGACGTAGGCGTAGTACGTGTTGCCCGGGTCGTAGGACTCGGGGCGTCGCTCATCGCGTACGTGAGCGTGCCGCCCTTCTCGTCCGAGGCGTTGACGATGCCCTTGGTGGCGGCGTTCGCCTCGGCCGAGCCGCTGCTCGAACTCTTGCCGCTGCAGCCGGACAGCAACAGGCCCGCACTGGTGAGGGCCGCGATCGTTGCGACCGGGACTGACCTTCGCATAATGGTCGGTTTCCCCTTCGTTGGTCGGAAACTTGGGTGGGTGCTGCCGGACGTACGGCGCCCGGGCGGGGTCAGCGGCTGCTGCGCGGGTCCAGCGCGTCCCTGAGGCCGTCGCCCAGGAGGTTGAACGCCAGCACGGTGACGAAGATCGCGAGGCCGGGGACGAGCATGTACTGCGGGTCCACCTCGTAGAACTTGACCGCCTGGTTGAGCATCCCGCCCCAGGACGCCTGGGGCGGCTGGATACCGACGCCCAGGAAGCTCAGCGCGGCCTCGAAGAGGATGTTGGAGGGGATCAGCAGCGTCGAGTAGACGATGATCGGGCCCACCAGGTTGGGCAGCAGCTCCCTGAAGAGGATGAACGGGCCGCGGGCACCCATGCCGCGCGCGGCGTCCACGAACTCCCGCTCCCGCAGCGAGAGCGTCTGGGCCCGCACGATCCGGCCCATGTACGGCCAGTTGAAGAAACCGATCACGAAGATCAGCACCGAGATGTGCAGCGGCAGCCCTTCGAGCCCGAAGGCGCCGCCCTGGAGCGAGGCCGAGATGGCGATGGCGAAGAGCAGCAGCGGGAACGCCAGGAAGACGTCCATCAGCCGGCTGATCAGCGCGTCCACCCGGCCCCGGTAGAAGCCGGCCACCACACCGAGCACGGTGCCGATGGCCACCGACAGCAGCGTCGCGCCGAACGCCACGATCAGCGAGACCCAGGAGCCCTCCAGCACCCGGGCGAGCAGGTCGCGGCCGAACTTCGGGTCCACGCCGAGCGGATGGTCCAGGCTCATGCCGCCGAAGTCGCCCTTGGGCAGCGTGGTGTTGGGGTCGATGAGGTCCTGGTTCGGGCTGTTCGGGTCCAGGCCCAGCCAGGACTGGATCGGCCGGGACAGCGCCGCGATCACGATGAGCAGGATGACAACGATGGCACCCGCTACCGCGACCTTGTCGCGCCGGAAGCGCAGCCAGGCGATCTGGCCGAGCGAGCGCCCCTCGATCTTCTTGCTCTCGACGCCTTCCAGCACCGCTTCCGGCTGCGCTTCGGCAGCCGCCCCGGTGGTCTCGATCGGTGCGGTCACGGTGCCTTTGACCCCTCTCGGCCGGCGCCGCCGGCCCTTGCGCGCCGCGGTCGGCGGCCTGGTTCACATCACTGGTGCGAATGGTGCTTCTGGTGCGAGTGGTGCCCTGGTGCGGGAAATGTCCTGGTGCGAGTGGTGCTGCTGGTGCAACGGGGAGAGCTCTGGAACAGACTGGAGCAACTGATGCTTGTACGGCTGGCAATGCGGGTACAGGTGTTGCGAGTACAGGTGTTGCAGGTCTTGCGGATGTTGCGGGCGGAGCAGAAGTCGCGGAACGTCACGCGACGACGAACGGTGCATCTCGTACACAGGGCCGAAACCCTCTGCTGCGGGAGTCTTCATCCGAGTTGCGATCACTCACCAGCCCTGGCCGGGAATGGATGCGTAACTGTGATGTAGCCCACGGCCCTCCGTTATGCGGACACCCGCCCCGACTGAGCGGTTCGCACGGGCCCGAACAGGGCTCAACTTCTCGGCGACAGCGCCCAATTCGGCCTGTAGGGCGGTGGGGGCGGCGTCAGTCGCGGGGCGGTGCGGTGTGGAGGGGCGGCGCCGGGCGGGTAACGGCGGGGCGACGAGGGGCGGGGCGCGACCGTAAGGCGGAACGTCACGTGAGGCAGGGCGTGACGTGAGGCGGGGCGCGGCACGGTTCCCGCTCACGCCCCGTGGGTAACCCCCTGCTGGGGGAATGTGGCCGTTCGATTTGCCCTCATAGGCGCGCGATCCGCACGCCGCGAGCCCGCTGCCCCGGGCCGCGGCCAGGCCCCGGCCGGCAAGCTCAGTACGGGCGCGGGTAGCCGTACCCGTACGACGGCGCGGGGGCCGGGGCAGGCGCGGGTACCGGGCCCGCCGCGTAGGCGTCGCGGTCGAAGAACGGGCGCGCGTTGGCCCGCATCCACATGCCGACCGGGTCGTACTCGTCGTTCATCGCGACCGTCGAGACGGGCAGTCCCTCCGGCACCGCGCCGATGGACTGCTGGATCATCAACCGTACGGAGTCCACGGCCGGTTGACCCGTGTCATACAGGTCCAGGCCGATGGCCAGGTACGGGGCGCCGAGGGCGGGCTGCACCCAGGCCCGGCGCAGGGAGCGCACCGCGGGCGTGCGGTGCGCGTTCTGCCCCAGGAGGGCGTAGAACTGGGGAATCTCGATGGCCGGTTCGGAGATCCGCAGCGGGCCGGCCGGCAGCCGGTCCAGGCCGCCCGCGATGCGCCGCAGGTCCAGCCACGGGATGCCGACGCCGCCGCCGGGGGCGTGCGGGTTGAGCCACAGGCCCCAGCGGTCGGGGAAGAGGGTGGCCGCGATGTCCCGTCCGTAGACGACCTCGTGGGCGCGGTTCCAGCCGCTGGCGGCGAGTTCGGGGGCGGAAGTCACGCACGGCGCGTAGCCGAGCCCGTCGACCTCCATGTTGCCGTACTGCGCATCGGGCGAGCCGGCCTGGCCGTGCCAGAGCAGCATCCAGACCTGACCGGCGGCGAGCGCTTGCAGCAACGCCTCGTAGGCGTCGTACCGGCCGGGCGAGACCTGCTGCAGCATCTGCTCGACCTGCCCGGCAGCCGCTCCCTGATGCGCACCCGCGCTCACGTGGTCCGTCCCTTCCTGTCGGCAGGCACGTGGGGTACGCCTGCCGGTTGCAACAACAGCTTAGAGCCTGCGTCCGGACCCCGGCCGGATCAGCACACACGGCTTGCGGTCACGGGAAGGAGCACCCCGGGCGTGCCGGGGCGCGGGGCGTGGGGGGTGTGGGGCCTGAGCGGCTAGACGACGTCGCGGGAGTAGAAGGGCCGGACCCGCTCCAGCATCCAGTCGGCGACCGGGTCGCCCTGCGCGAGGTCCAGCATGACCAGTTGGACGGGCCAGGTCAGCGGGGTCCCGCCGAGCGCCCGCCCGAGGGCGGCGGTCACCGCGTCCCGTACGGCCGGGTCGTGCGGTGCGACGGCCATGGCATCCACCTGGACGCCGACGAACAGCGCGGGCGCCTCCCCCTCGACGCTGGCCAGCGCGCGGCGCGCGGTGACCACGAACCCGGCCGACGAGAACTCCAGCCCGGCCGCGGCCAGGAAGTCCACCGGCTCCTCCTGCCAGTCCGGCTCGAACAGCCGGACCCGGGCGCCGCTCGGCGCGCCGGGCTGGTCCGGGCGGCCGGTGCGGCACAGCTCGGCGACCGCGTCCGGCGGCAGCGGCACCCCGACCGTGCCCTCCGGGTTGACGGCGATGCCGAGCAGCGGGGGCAGGCCGCGGGCGAACTCGGCGGCCGGCGCGACGGCGAAGGACATCTGCGGCCCGGCCACCCGCTGGAACTCCTGCTCGGAGCTGAAGACGGGGACATACGCGGCCGAGCCGATCTCGACGGTGGGCAGGTCCAGGCCCGCCCGGCCCATCCCGGCGCTCTCCGGGCCGCCGCCCTTGGGCAGCGGCACCCATATCCGGCTGCGGCCGAGCACCTCGACGATGCGGGCGCCCGCCCCGGGGTGCCCCACCGAGGCGGCGAGCACCTCCTCCAGTTCGTTGGCGGGCCACTCCAGCCGCGGAATGCCCTGCTCCGGAAAGTCCATGTCCACCCACCCGCTCCGTACCGCGCTTTACCTGGTCGACGACCCTAACGCCAGCAGGCGGCCGGGGCCCTGGTGCGTCCGGGGGACCACCGAACGCGCGCGAGCGGTTGCGGACCGTACACACCCCTCTCAAGGTGGCTCCAGGGTGATCTTGCCCTGCCGTTCCGTTCCTACAGAAAGGCACGTCTCCTGATGGCAACGCACCGGACCGCCGCCACCCTCGTCAGCGCCGCCACCGCCGGCGCCCTCGCCCTCGGCGCCGTGGGTTCCGCGGCAGCCGCGTCGGAAGACCCCAAGCCGCCGGTCCGCAACCACAGCATCATCGTCGACGACATCGGCCGGCTGGCGGACGCCTCGGCCGAACTGGCCGAGAAGTCGGCCGACAGCCGCGGCCACTCCGTGCAGGTGCGGTCCGCCCGCACCCGTCTGGACACGGTCCTCCAGGACGCGCAGCGGCTGGCGGACCAACTGAACGAGGACTCCGACCGTACGGTGACGGCCGACTCCGTCCGGCTGCGCAGGGTCTCGCAGGACCTGCGCACGCAGTTGGACGAGCTGGCCGAGCGCCGGGCCCCGGCCCCCGGGGAGGACACCGACTCCACGAGCCTGACCGGCTCGGTCTCCCGGTCCGTCACCGACATCTTCACGATCCTGGGCCTGGACAAGCTCCTCGGCGGCCTGCAGCAGCCGGCCGACCGGCCCGCGGCCGCTCCGGCGGCCAACCGTCCGGCCCGGCCCGCCGCGGAGCCGGCGGACGACGCGGACGACCAGCCGGCCGCCCAGCCGAAGGCGCCGATCAGCGACCCGCGGCCGGGCGACGGCGCCCAGCAGGCCGCCGACCCGCAGCCGGCCGGTGACCAGCAGCCGGCCGCCGACGCGCAGCCGCCCGCCGACGCGCCGCGCCAGCAGCCCGCCGAGGCGCAGCAGCAGGGTGTCCCGTCGCTGGTCAACTCGGTGCTCTCACTGCCGACTGTGCTGCTCAAGGCACTGGGCCTCTAGATCGGCCCGGCGCCGAGCGTCCGGAGGAGGCGCGGATGCGGGAGATATGTCTGGACTAGGACCGGTAGTGACGGGTCGTACGGGAGGTTCCGTACGGCCCGTCAGGTGTCCGGTAGGCCGGAGCGGAGGCGAGGGGTACGGACGCCCAGCCCTTGAGAGGCGGGCCGCACTCGTACCCGAAGCACCCGAAGGCGGCGCTCACACGTACCCGTCGGCAGCCTTCACTCGAAGGCGATCTGCCGCAGCGCCCCCGCCGCCGGCCGGTCCAGCAGGACGGCCGAGGTGAAGCCCGCGGGGAGCCGGGCCGCACGGGCGCGGGCGGTGAGCCGCCGTACCGCGCGCCGGTGCCGGGCGAAGGCGTAACCGGAGACTCCGCGTCCGCGCGAGCGCTGCCCGGACAGCGCGACCTCGGGCGGTACGTCCAGCAGCAGCAGGTGCAGTCCGCGTCCCCCGCGCCGGGCCTCGCGCGCGAGCCAGCGGCGTACCCACGTGAGCGTGCCGCAGTCGTGCACCACCACGCTGCCGCCGGAGCGCAGCGCCCGCCGCAGCCCCGTGTAGTGGGAGGCCCGGACCAGCGGCCGGTAGAGCGCGTACGGAAGCCGGCGCAGCCTGCCGCGCTCCCAGCGCTCCCGTACGTCCTGCGAGTCGATGCGGTGCACGGCGGCGCCGCGCGCGTCGAGGGCGGGCACCACCCGGATCATGAGCGTGCTCTTGCCGCTGCCCGGCAGGCCGGAGACCACCACCACGTCGCCCGCCGCGAAGTGCAGCGCGGCCGCCTCGCGCGGGGTGTCGCGGTCCCTGAGGTCGACGACGTCCACCGCCGGCGCGTCCGGCGCCGCGGTGCGCGTCCGGCCGGGGCGCACCACCCCGAGCGGCAGCCGCCGGGGCCCCGGCACGGCGGCCGGAACCGGTTCCGGGACACAGCCCGGGGGCGCGCCTCCCGGACTTGTCGCGAGTGCGGCCTGCCTGTGCACCGTGATCGCCCCTCCCCGGTCCGTCGTCCCCTTACCCGCAGAGTGTCAAGAAAAGGTAATGCGCTTCAAGGAAATCCCACGATCCGTACAGCCCCGGGACACTGTCGTGACAGCCCTGCGAACACCGGTACGACCAGGGCTCCTGTATCCGGCGATCCCGTGCGATGATGTGCGCGCCAAGTGCCGGTCCGCACACCGCCGTGTGCGTCCTGGTACGGGTGCCACGCTCAGCCAACTCCATACCGGCCGCTTGAATCCGCGCGGGAGAGTCCCCGGCCGTCACGGCGGGGCGCCGAAGGAGCAAGTCCTCCCTTGAATCTCTCAGGCCCCGATACCGCGCGGGCGAGGCAGATCTGAAAAGCGGGCCGCCGTGGTGTGGCTCCACCCAAGGTGCAAGCCGGGACCGGTCACGGCCTTCCGGTGAACCTCTCAGGTTCCGATGACAGATGGGGAGACCGTCTTGTCACCCATGCCCGGGAGCCACCACCATGACCGAAGCCCCCCGCCGCACCGCGCTGGACGCGACGCATCGCGCCCTCGGCGCGACCATGACCGACTTCGCCGGATGGGACATGCCGCTGCGCTACGGCAGTGAGCGGGACGAGCACGTCGCCGTCCGTACCCGCGCCGGCCTGTTCGACCTCTCGCACATGGGCGAGATCACCGTCACCGGCTCCGGCGCCGCCGATCTGCTGGACTTCGCGCTGGTCGGCAACATCGGCGGCGTGGCCGTCGGCCGCGCCCGCTACACCATGATCTGCGATGCCGAGGGCGGCATCCTGGACGACCTGATCGTCTACCGCCTCGGCGAGACGGAGTACATGGTCGTCGCCAACGCCTCCAACGCCCAGGTCGTGCTGGACGCGCTCACCGAGCGGGCGGACGGCTTCGACGCCGAGGTGCGCGACGACCGGGACGCGTACGCGCTGCTCGCCGTGCAGGGCCCGGAGTCCCCCGGCATCCTCAAGGGTCTGACCGACGCCGACCTGGACGGCCTGAAGTACTACGCCGGGCTGCCCGGCACCGTCGCGGGCGTCCCGGCGCTGATCGCCCGTACCGGCTACACCGGCGAGGACGGCTTCGAGCTGTTCGTCCGCCCGGCCGACGCGGTCGCCCTCTGGGAGGCGCTGACGGAGGCGGGCAAGGACGCCGGCCTGGTCCCCTGCGGCCTGTCCTGCCGGGACACGCTGCGCCTGGAGGCGGGCATGCCGCTGTACGGGCACGAGCTGACCACGGACACCACCCCGTTCGACGCGGGCCTGGGCCGGGTCGTGAAGTTCGAGAAGACGACGAACGGCGGCGACTTCGTGGGCCGCGCCGCCCTGGAGGCGGCCCGGGACCGGGCCGAGGCCAACCCGCCGCGCAAGCTGGTCGGGCTGATCGCCGAGGGCCGCCGGGTGCCGCGCGCCGGATACCCGGTCGTGGGCCCGGACGGCGCCGTCATCGGCGAGGTCACCTCCGGTGCCCCCTCGCCCACCCTCGGCAAGCCCGTCGCCATGGCGTACGTGGACGCCGCGCACGCCGCGCCCGGCACCGCCGGTGTGGCGGTGGACATCCGTGGCACCCACGAGCCGTACGAGGTCGTGGCGCTTCCCTTCTACAAGCGCGAGAAGTGACGCCCCCGGCCCCGTCCCGGACGCACCCCTGTCTCACCTGTCAAGACCCCTGCACCGAGCACGCCACCGTATCCAGGAGAATCAAGACATGAACAACCCCCAGCAGCTGCGCTACAGCAAGGAGCACGAGTGGCTGTCGGCCGCCGAGGAGGGCGTCTCGACGATCGGCATCACCGAGCACGCCGCCAACGCGCTCGGCGACGTCGTCTTCGTGCAGCTCCCCGCGGTCGGTGACTCGGTCACGGCGGGCGAGACCTGCGGTGAGCTGGAGTCGACCAAGTCCGTCAGCGATCTCTACTCCCCCGTCGACGGCGAGGTCACGGAGATCAACGAGGACGTGGTGAGCGACCCCTCGCTGGTGAACACCGCCCCGTTCGAGGGCGGCTGGCTGTTCAAGGTGAAGGTCAGCGGCGAGCCGGACGACCTGCTCTCGGCCGACGAGTACACCGCCTTCACCGGCTGACAAGCCCACCCCGCCGCCCGGCGGGGCCGTGCGCCCCGCGAACCCCAGGAAGTAGTCATGTCGCTTCTGAACAGCTCCCTCCACGAGCTCGACCCCGACGTCGCCGCCGCCGTCGACGCCGAGCTCCACCGTCAGCAGTCCACCCTCGAAATGATCGCGTCGGAGAACTTCGCCCCGGCCGCCGTCATGGAGGCCCAGGGCTCGGTCCTCACCAACAAGTACGCCGAGGGCTACCCGGGCCGCCGCTACTACGGCGGCTGCGAGCACGTCGACGTGGTCGAGCGGATCGCCATCGACCGGATCAAGGCGCTGTTCGGCGCCGAGGCCGCGAACGTGCAGCCGCACTCCGGCGCGCAGGCCAACGCCGCCGCGATGTTCGCGCTGCTCAAGCCGGGCGACACGATCATGGGTCTGAACCTCGCGCACGGCGGGCACCTGACCCACGGCATGAAGATCAACTTCTCCGGCAAGCTCTACAACGTGGTGCCCTACCACGTCGACGAGGAGTCCGGTCAGGTCGACATGGGCGAGGTCGAGCGCCTGGCCAAGGAGACCCGTCCGCAGCTCATCGTGGCCGGCTGGTCCGCGTACCCGCGCCAGTTGGACTTCGCGGCGTTCCGCCGGATCGCCGACGAGGTCGGCGCGTACCTGATGGTCGACATGGCGCACTTCGCCGGGCTGGTGGCGGCCGGGCTGCACCCCAACCCGGTGCCGCACGCCCACGTCGTGACCACCACCACGCACAAGACCCTCGGCGGTCCGCGCGGCGGTGTGATCCTGTCCACCCAGGAACTCGCCAAGAAGATCAACTCGGCGGTCTTCCCGGGCCAGCAGGGCGGTCCGCTGGAGCACGTCATCGCGGCGAAGGCGGTGTCCTTCAAGGTCGCGGCGAGCGAGGAGTTCAAGGAGCGCCAGCAGCGCACCCTGGACGGCGCGCGCATCCTCGCCGAGCGCCTGACGCAGTCCGACGTCACCGAGGCCGGCGTCTCCGTGCTGTCCGGCGGCACCGACGTGCACCTGGTCCTGGTGGACCTGCGCAACAGCGAGCTGGACGGCCAGCAGGCCGAGGACCGCCTCCACGAGGTCGGCATCACGGTCAACCGCAACGCCGTACCGAACGACCCGCGCCCCCCGATGGTCACCTCGGGCCTGCGGATCGGCACCCCGGCGCTGGCCACCCGCGGCTTCCAGGCGGAGGACTTCCGCGAGGTCGCCGACATCATCGCCGAGGCGCTGAAGCCGTCGTACGACGCGGAGGCGCTGAAGGCCCGGGTGACCACCCTGGCCGGGAAGCACCCGCTGTATCCGTCGCTGTGACGGCCCTGCGGCCGTCGCTGTGACCGGCGCCACGCGGTCCGTCGGCGCGCGCCGCTGTGGCGCGCTCGCCGCGGCCGTGTGACGCGTTTCATGAAGTACGCCCCGAAAGGTGCCGCCACGGCGGTGTCCACGGGGTGAACAGGCCGTGCGCCCGGGGTCGTTGACCTCGGGCGTACGGCTTTTCCGTCCGCCTTACGGTGATTTTCCGCCCCATAGGCTGAGAACCGGCCCCTCAACGACGCGGGGTCCTTCGCACCACAGCAGGACGGAACACGTACGGCAATGGACATGAGCGCGGGCAACCGCAAGGGGATCGGTCTCTTCGCCCTGACCATGATCGGCATCGGTTCGATCTTCGGCTCCGGCTGGCTCTTCGGCGCCGGTTCCGCCGCACAGGTCGCGGGGCCCGCGGCGCTGGTCGCCTGGATCATCGGCGCCGTCTTCATCGGCATGATCGCGATGTCCTACGCCGAGGTCGGGGCCGCGTACCCGATCCCCGGCGGCATGGCCCGCTACGGCCACCTCTCGCACGGCCCCGTGCTCGGCTTCCTGACCGGCTGGGCGGTGTGGATCGCGGTCGCCTCGCTGATCCCCATCGAGTCCATCGCCGCCACCCAGTACATGTCCTCCTGGGGCTTCGGCTGGGCCCAGGACCTGGTCGACCCGGCCACCAACCACCTCACCCTCACCGGGAGCGGCGTCGCGCTGCTGCTGACCTTCGCGCTGTGGCTGACCTGCTACTGGTCGGTCCAGTTGCTGGCCCGCGCCAACACCGTCCTGACGCTGGTCAAGTTCGCGATCCCGGTGCTGGCCGTGGCCGCGCTGATCGCCTCCGGCTTCCACACCTCGAACTTCACCGCGCACGGCGGCTTCGCCCCGTACGGCTGGCCGGCCGTGCTGACCGCCGTGACCACCTGCGGTGTGGTCTTCGCCTTCAACGGCTTCCAGGCCGTGGTCAACCTCGGCGGCGCCGCCAAGAACCCCGGCCGGGCCATCCCGGTCGCGCTGGTCGGCGCGCTCTCGCTGGGCCTGGTGATCTACCTCGCCCTGCAGACGGCGTTCCTCGGCGCCGTACCGCCGGAGCAACTGGCGCAGGCCGGCGGCTGGCACGGGGTGAACTTCAACTCGCCCTTCGCCGACCTGGCCAAGATCCTGATGCTGCACTGGGTCGTCACGATGCTCCAGTTCGGTGCCTTCATCTCGCCGGCCGGCTCCAACATCGCCAACGTCGCGTCCGCCGCGTACATGGTCCAGAACCTCGCCGAGACCGGCTTCTTCCCGAAGAAGCTGGCCGCCGTCCACCCCCGGTACGGGACCGCCCGGCCCGCGATGTGGCTCAACCTCGGCTTCTCGGTCCTGCTGCTGATCACCGTCGGGCATAGCTGGAACGCGCTGGCCAGCGTGGTCTCGGCCGCCATGGTGATCTCGTACCTCATCGGCCCGATCGCGGTCGGCGTGTTCCGGCAGACCCGGCCGGACCTGCCGCGCCCGTTCCGGCTGCCCGCCGCGAAGGTCCTCTGCCCGCTCACCTTCGCCTTCGCGGCGTGCGCGCTGTACTGGTCGAAGTGGCCGGACACCGGCAAGGTCGCGCTGCTGACGCTGGTCGCCGCGCCGGTCGCGGCGGTGGTGCTGCGGCGGCGCGGGGAAACGGATCTGCGCAAGCAGTTCGCGCCCGCCTGGTGGCTGGTCGGCTTCCTCGCCTGGATGTCCGCGGTGTCCGCGCTCGGCAGCCCGGACTTCGGCGGCCACGGCGTCATCCCCGGCGGCCTGGACATCGCCCTGGTCGCGCTCTCCGCCGTCGCCTTCTACTTCTGGGCCGTACGCGCCGGGGTCCGCGCCCACGAGACCGGTCTGACCGGCACCGACCCCGCTCTCGACGCCGGAAGCGACTCCCCTGCGACGTCTGCCGTTGTGCCGGAGGACAACCGTCCGATGGCCTCCGTCTGAGAGTCTGTGCGCCGTCCGGGTTAGGCTCGACAGTCGGCGCAGAAACGTACCTTCCGTTTCGTCCGCCCCCTCAGCTCCATGTGCTCCACCGTCCACCACGAGCAGACAAGGGAGTCCGCCACCGTGGCCATCTCCGTCTTCGACCTCTTCTCCATCGGCATCGGCCCGTCCAGCTCCCACACCGTGGGGCCGATGCGCGCCGCCCGGATGTTCGTCGGGCGGCTCAAGAAGGACGGGCTGCTCGCCCAGACGACGGCGGTACGGGCCGAACTCTTCGGCTCCCTCGGCGCCACCGGCCACGGCCACGGCACCCCCAAGGCCGTCCTGCTCGGCCTGGAGGGCCACTCCCCCCGCACCGTGGACGTCGAGACCGCCGACGACGAGGTCGAGCGGATCCGCAAGAGCGGCCGGCTGCGGCTGCTCGGCGCCGAGATAGGCAGCGACCACGAGATCGACTTCGACGAGTCGACCGAGCTGATCCTGCACCGCCGCCGCTCCCTGCCGTACCACGCCAACGGCATGACCCTCTTCGCCTACGACGCGGGCGGCGCGCCCCTGCTGGAGAAGACCTACTACTCCGTCGGCGGCGGCTTCGTCGTCGACGAGGACGCGGTCGGCGAGGACCGCATCAAGCTCGACGACACCGTGCTGAAGTACCCCTTCCGCACCGGCGACGAGCTGCTGCGCCTCTCCCGCGAGACCGGCCTGTCCATCTCCTCCCTCATGCTGGAGAACGAGAAGGCGTGGCGCACGGAGGACGAGATCCGCGCCGGGCTGCTGGAGATCTGGCAGGTCATGCGGGACTGCGTGTCCCGCGGCACGTCCCGCGAGGGCATCCTGCCCGGCGGCCTGAAGGTCCGCCGCCGCGCCGCCAACGGCGCCCGCGCGCTGCGCGCCGAGGGCAACCCCGAGGCCAACGCGATGGAGTGGACCACCCTCTACGCCATGGCCGTCAACGAGGAGAACGCGGCCGGCGGCCGGGTCGTCACCGCCCCCACCAACGGCGCGGCCGGCATCATCCCCGCCGTCCTGCACTACTACGTCAACTTCGTGCCCGGCGCCGACGAGGAAGGCGT
Organism: Streptomyces chrestomyceticus JCM 4735; assembly: GCF_003865135.1. Lineage (NCBI taxonomy): Bacteria > Bacillati > Actinomycetota > Actinomycetes > Kitasatosporales > Streptomycetaceae > Streptomyces > Streptomyces chrestomyceticus. Next base: position 2,967,846 of record NZ_BHZC01000001.1, read on the forward strand.
CGTCCGCTTCCTGCTCGCCGCCTCCGCCATCGGCATGCTCTTCAAGGAGAACGCCTCCATCTCCGGCGCCGAGGTCGGCTGCCAGGGCGAGGTCGGCTCGGCCTGCTCGATGGCGGCCGGCGGCCTCGCCGAGGTCCTCGGCGGCACCCCCGAGCAGGTCGAGAACGCCGCCGAGATCGGCATGGAACACAACCTCGGCCTGACCTGCGACCCGGTCGGCGGCCTCGTCCAGATCCCGTGCATCGAGCGCAACGGCATGGCCGCCGTCAAGGCCGTCACCGCCGCCCGCATGGCCCTGCGCGGCGACGGCCGCCACCACGTCTCCCTCGACAAGGTCATCAAGACCATGAAGGACACCGGCGCCGACATGAGCGTCAAGTACAAGGAGACGGCCCGGGGCGGGCTGGCGGTCAACATCATCGAGTGCTGAGGGCCCTTCGGGCCCGGGTCGCCGGCTGACGGGGTGCGCGTCTCTGCACCTCAGGCCGGGGGGGGCGCTGCGGGGAGCCCCTCTACGGGTCCCCGCAGCCCGGCCGGTGGGCAGCTTTCCCTCCCCCGGACGGACGGCCTCCTAGGCGCACACCTTCCCGACCTCATGCAGGAACGCGGTCCAGTTCGGTATTCGGCGGCCGGGGACCGCGTTCCCCAGGGTGCGGCGGAGGGTGGTGCGGAGGGGCTGCGGGGAGCGCATGATCGCTTCATTGCGGCGGGCCAGGCGGGTCAGTTCGGCGGGCTTCGGCATGCGGTCGCTCTTCGCGCCGTTGCACTGCGCGTGGGCCACCGCGAGGTTCCACAAGCTGTCCAGGTCGGGGCCGCGCCAGCCGCCGACACTGGCGAAGCGGCGCATCAGGGCGTGCGGGAAGACGTGGTCCACGGCGGTCCGTGTGCCGGAGTCCAACGGCTCGTCGCAGATGTGGCAGCGCCCGTGCTGGAACCCGGCCACGGCCTCGGCCACACCGGTGACCGAGCGGCGCCGGTGCCGGTCCTTGATGTGCAGGGTTTCCAGATCGACGTAGATGCCTTCCTCGATCAGGCTGCGGCCTATACCGGTCGCGAAGCTGCTCTCCACGATGCTCCAGCGGGCGTCCAGCTCCGCGCCGAGCCCGTCCCGCTCGTACGAGCGCGCCACCTGCCCGAGAGCCGGACTGAGCCGCACCGTACGGTGCCGCCCGCGCCCGGCGAGGTCGTAGAAGCGGTGCGGTGTCTCCCCGCCGCCGTGGTTGTGGAACTTGCGCATGACCATCCCCGGAATCGACTGCTCCGCGGCGTCCAGCAGCCGGTCGGTGGGGCGGCCGAGCCGCCGGGACTCCGCGCCCTCCTGGGCCGTCACGGTCAGGAAGTCCGTCGCGCCGAGCGCCTCTTCGCTCCCCGGCGCCTGGGGAGCCCGGCGGTCGAGGAACGCCATCGCGTACGAGGCGGCCAGGTCGCGCAGCGGGATTTCCGTGTGCCCCTGGGCCGCCTGGCGGAGCAGGGCGTCGCCGAGGGCGAACTTGTAGGTGCGCGCGTTGCGGCCCATCAGGATGGCCATCCGCCACGATGCGCGGGCGGACGGGTCGGCGGCGTAGAAGTCGTCCTGGGTCATGCCCGCTCCTTCTCGAAGGCCAGTGACGACCAGTGGACGGTGTCGCGGCCGAGGTGGTCCGTGGCGGTGGTCTGCTGGAGGGGGCGCAGGTCGTGGTGGGTGGCCAGGGTGACGGTTTCGGGGGCGGGGATGTCGTACATCCGGCGGTCCTCGGGCGGGGGGCCGTGGCGCAGGGAGATGAGGAGGCGGCCGCCCGGGGCGAGGAGGGTGTGGAGGCGGCGCATGGCGGCCGGGCGGTCCGGTGCGTCCAGGTGCATCCATACGGCGGAGAGGAGGATCGCGTCGAAGGCGCCGGCCGCTCCGTCGAGGCGGGGCAGGGCGGGGAGGGAGTCCGCCAGCCACCGGATCGCCGGGGAGGGGTGGAGGCGGCGGGCGACGCGGCGCAGTTCCGGTACGGGCTCGACGGCGGTGACCTCGTGTCCGAGGGCGGCCAGGGCGGCGGCGTCCCGGCCGGTGCCCGCGCCGATGTCCGCCACGCGGGCCGGGGCCGCGGGCAGCAGGGGCAGGAAGTGTTCGTGCACGGTCTCGAAGCGGAGGCTTTCGTACCGCTCGGCCAGTGCTTCCGCGGAGCGGGCGTAGTACGGCTGGACGCCCGGGGCTCGTCCGGCGGTCCGTTCTTGAGCGACGGTCCGCTCTCGTGCCACGGTCTGCTCTCGTGCGAGGGTCCGCTCCCGTGCCACGGTCGGCTTCCGTGCGGCCGTCCGCTGTCGCGCGGCGGCGCCCGCGTCGGCTTCCCCGCTCGTCGCCGCTTCCCCGTTCGTCGTCATGCCCGCAGACTACGGCCCGGCACTGACAATACCCGCCGGCCTGCGTGTTCGTCCCTTCACTTGCCTATTTCCCAGGCGCACGGCGGCAGTTCGCGGGCCCGGAGGTATATCTCCATGGCGCTGCCCGCCGAGGCGAACGGGTGGACCCGGGCGCCGTCCAGGCCGGCCAGCACCCGGGCGCAGTGGTGGACGCAGCCCGCGACCTCCCGGCCGTGCGGGTCGATGATCGTGGCCGCGTCGTGCGGCCCTTCGCACGGGGTCGGGTCCGGTGCCGGTGCGGCGGGGCAGCGTGGTGGCGCGCAGTCGTGTCGGATGTCCATGAAGGGCCTCCGCCTGGGCCGGCGGTGCGTACGGTGCCACGGGGGTGTTGCTCGGTTCTGTGCCTTTCCATGCCTTCCTTGGGGAACATCTGGGCTGGTCATGAACTGTTCGGGGGCTGTGGGGCGGCGGTGGAGGCGCGCGGGGAAGCAGGGGCGCGTGGGACCGGCAGGCGGCCGGTGCGTACGAGGTGGAGGGTGAGGGAGAGCCAGGCGGCGGCGAGCAGCCAGCCCGCGAGCACGTCGCCGGGCCAGTGGACGCCCAGATAGACACGGGTGGCGCCGACGGACGCCGCCCAGAGGGCGAGCAGTACGCAGGCCAGGCGGCGGGCGGGCGCTCGGCGGGTGCGGGTCAGCACCGCCCACGCGAGGAGGCCGGCCACCAGGAGGGACGTCGTGGAGTGCCCGGAGGGGAAGGAGTGGCCGGTGGCCCGGGCGGTCCAGTCGGCCGCGGAGGGGCGCGGGCGGGTGATCAGCTCCATCAGGCCGTACCGGACCGCCTGGCCGAGGAGGAGGACGGTCAGGGCGACGGCGGCCGCGTGCAGGCGCTCGCGCGTGTTCCGGCCCGCGAGGACGCCCGCCAGGAGGGCCAGCGCGTACGGGACGGGGCCGGAGCCGGTGGCCGTGAGCACGCGGGCGGCCGTGCCCGCCGCGTCCGGCCGGTGGGTCACGGCCCAGGTGTGCGCCGCCTGTTCCGGGCCGAGCGGGGCCCAGCCGTGCGCGGCGAGCAGTGTGGCGGTGGCGGTGAGGAGCAGGGCGCACAGCGCGGCGGCGCGGAGCGAACCGGGGACGCGCGGCCGTCGCGGGCGTGTTTCGGACGGCGTCATGGGGCCTCCGCCGAGGGCAGGGGAAGCACGGTGGCGGGCCGGGCCGTGGAGGGGCCGGCGGGGCGGTCGCCGGCGGGGCGTCGTGCGGCGTGCGTCATCCGGTAAGTCTGCCAAGGTCAGAGATGGTTCGTGCCGGACGCATGTGCTCGGGGCAGCTTCGGGGGCGGGGGTACGGGTCCCGCGCGGGGCGTTCCGGCGCGAAGCGCCGCACACGCCGGCGGGCGGCCGAAACGCGGGGGCGCCCGGTCTGGCCGAACCCTGGCGGTTCTCTGACCGACACGCGCCCCCTCCGTGGCCGGACCGCGCGCCCTCGCGCCGAAACCGGGGCCCGAGCCCCTACGGATCGCTACCGAAACGGTAGTCGATCATCCTCGGTCGAAGAACGTCAACCACCGCCGCACGCCCGCCAACAACGCGTTGATCAGCGGAAGTTCGCCGCCGAACTCTGGCGCGAGGCGCCGTGGACATGTTGAACTGCTGATAACACCACGTGACGCATCGTAATCGATCGTTTTCGGTCGGCAGGAGGCCGCACATGCTGCATGGCGTCGACGTCAGCTCCCACAACCCCTCGTACTCGGCGAACGGACTGGACTTCGTCGTCATCAAGGCGACAGAAGGCCGCTCGTACATCAACCCGCACCAGGGCGCGCAGGCCGCCAAGGCCCGCCAGGCGGGCTGCGTGGTGGGCTTCTACCACTTCCTGTGGCCGGGCAACATCGCGGCGCAGGCGAAGTACTTCGTCGAGAAGTGCGCGTCCGTGGAGGGCGACCTGCTGGCGGCGGACTGGGAGCGCACCGGCGGCGGCACGTACGCGAGCAACGCGCAGAAGGACCAGTTCCTGAAGGAGGTCAAACGGCTGCGGCCCACACACCGGGTGATCCTGTACTGCAACCGCGACTTCTGGCTCCACCACGACACGACCTCGTACGCCGGTGACGGCCTGTGGATCGCCGACTACGTCTCGGCCGGGCACCCGCGTATCAAGGCGCCGTGGCGCTTCCACCAGTACACGGACCGTCCGCTGGACAAGGACGTGGCCGACTTCCCGGACAGGGCCGCCCTGAAGGAATGGGCCTGTCCGTCATAGAGTCTGAGGAGACCTGTCCGTACCAGCACCACGCACCCTGCGTACCGCGCTGGTCCCTCGTCCGAAGGAGCAGCCGTGACCGACCCGGCGTCCACGTCCCAGCAGCAGGAGATCGCCCGGGATCTCCAGGTGTCCGCGTCGTTCGACGTCCAGGCGGAGATCGAACGCCGCGTGGCCTTCCTCACGGAACGGCTGACGGCCACGGGCCTGCGCGCGCTCGTCCTGGGCATCAGCGGCGGCGTGGACTCCACCACGGCCGGCCGGCTGTGCCAACTGGCGGTGGAGCGGGCCCGTGACGCGGGGCACGACGCGACGTTCTACGCGATGCGGCTGCCGTACGGCGTCCAGGCCGACGAGCACGACGCACAGCTCGCACTGGACTTCATCAAGCCCGACCGGGTGCTGACCGTCGACATCCGCCCGGCGAGCGACGCCCTGCTGGAGGCGGCGCTGGCCGGCGGGGTCACCTTCCGGGACGAGCGGCACCAGGACTTCGTCCAGGGCAACACCAAGGCCCGGCAGCGGATGATCGCGCAGTACGCGGTCGCGGGCGCCCAGGACGGCCTGGTCGTGGGCACCGACCACGCGGCCGAGGCGGTCTCCGGCTTCTTCACCAAGTACGGCGACGGCGCGGCGGACGTGGTGCCGCTCACCGGTCTGACCAAGCGCCGGGTCCGGGCGGTCGCCGACGCGCTGGGCGCCCCGGCCGAGCTGGTCCGCAAGGTGCCGACCGCCGACCTGGAGACGCTGGACCCGGGCAAGCCGGACGAGGAGGCCCTCGGCGTCACGTACGACGACATCGACGACTTCCTGGAGGGCAAGCCGGTCGGCGAGCAGGCGTACGAGGCGATCGTGCGCCGCTACCACGCCACGGCCCACAAGCGGGAGCTGCCGACGGCCCCCTGAGCGGCCCGGACGGCACGGGTGCGGGGGCCGGTCCCGGCCCTCGCACGGCGCTCCGGCGCGGCCCGTCATCTGCCTGTCATGGTCCGGCCAGGGGAAGATCACCCGCAAGGTGCTCGATCGTGGCCCGCGGCGGGCATGGACGGTGCATGCGAAGCCGTGAAACGCGCTCGGAAGATCAACTGTCAGTGGCGGCCTCTACGCTCCGGAGCATGGGTTACGCAGACCTGCGCGAACTCCAGACCGCGCTGACGACCGCATCCGACATCGCCTCCTCCCTCCAGGCGGCGCCCACCCGGCGGGACGCCGACCAGCTCGTCGACGTCCTGCGGCAGGCGCTGACCGCCGCCAGCTCGCTGAGCACACTGACCGGCCCGACCGGCTGCGCCATACATCCGCACGGCGCGGTCGATCCGCTGTACGGCGACCCCGACGACCCGCTGCCCCCGGGGTACGGCAAGTGCCTGCTGTGCAACGACCGCCGCCGCCGCGCGGACGCCGGCCCGCACCAGCCGTACCACTGGGACCGGCAGGACCACTCCCTGCGCCGCAGCGCCTAGAGACGTCCGTCCGTACGCCTGCCGGGCGGCCCGGCAGGCGTACGGGGCGGCGTGACCGATGTGCGAGAGGCATGGCCGGCGTGCGGACGTGCCGCGTGCCGGGGCGCTCAGTCCTGCCGCTTCTTCTCCGGGCGCAGGGCGATACGCCCCAGTACGGCCGCGACGACGAGCGCCACCACGGCGACGAGGACGTAATCCGGTACGGCGTTGCCGACCCGGGAGACCCACTCCTCGACGCGCACCTCCGCGTCCGCGTCCAGGATGCCGGGCAGGGCGCTGGTGCCGTTGAAGGTGAGGAACAGCACGCCGATGCCGATGAAGAACAGACCGGACACCAGTGAGGTGGTGTGCAGCCGCAGCTTTCCGACGCCGAACTCCCGGCCGCGCAGCCAGCCCCGGCTGCCCAGCGAGAACCGGTCCCAGAGCAGGGCGAGCACGAACAGCGGCAGCGCCATGCCGAGCGCGTACACGGCGAGCATGGACGCGCCGTAGACCGGCGAGCCGCTGACCGCCGTGACCGTCAGCACCGCGCCCAGGATCGGCCCGGCGCAGAAGCCCGCGAGGCCGTAGACGCAGCCCAGCAGGAACGTGGACACCGCCGAGCGCGGAGTGATCCGGGCCGCGGCCTGCTGGGCCCGCTTGAAGGCGAAGCCCAGGCCGAAGATCTGGGCGACGCCCATCGCGATCACCACCCAGCCGCCGACGGCGACGAGCAGGTCACGGTGGCCGTTGAACAGCCGGCTGGCGGCCGTGCTGGCCGCGCCGAGCGGGACCAGGGTGGTGGCGAGGCCCAGGTAGAACACGCCGGTGCGGGCCAGCAGCCGGCCCGGGTTGGACAGCGAGTAGGCGAAGAAGGCGGGCAGCAGCAGCGCGCTGCACGGGCTGAGCAGGGCGAGGGCGCCGCCGAGGAAGGCGGCGAGGTAGCCGATGTCCGTCACTTCGCCGGCTCCTCCGCCTTGCCGGAGCCCTCGGCCCCGGCCGCGCCGTCCGCCTTACCGTCCTTATCCGCCTTACCGGCCTTCTTCGCCTGCTCGGCGGCCTGGCGGACCGTCTGCTCGAAGACGGCGGTGGGCTGGGCGCCCGCGATGGGCCGGCCGTTGACGAGGAAGGACGGCGTGGACTGGACGCCGATCCCGTAGCCCTCGTTCTGGTCCTTCTTCAGGGCGGCCTCGGCGGCGGCGCCGTTCAGGTCGCTGCGGAACCGGTCGAGGTCGGCCACACCGCTCTTGCGGGCCATCTCGACGAGCTTGTCCTCGGCCAGGGCGCTGCCCTTGTTGGTCTTGGCGTACAGCTCGTCGTGCATCTGCCAGAACCTGCCCTGCTGTCCCGCGGCCCACGAGGCACGGGCGGCCCGCTCGGAGTCGGCGCCGTAGATGGTGAAGTTGCGGAACTCGATGCGCAGGGTGCCGTCGTCCACGAACTTCTTGATCAGTTCGGGCTGGGTCTCCCGGGTGAAGCGCCCGCAGAACGAGCACTGGTAGTCCGCGTACTCGACGAGGACGACCGGGGCGTCCTTCTTGCCGACGGCGAGCGGGTCGCCCTCCGCGCGTCGGCTGGTCTGCTGCGCGAGCTGGTCGTACAGCTTCTGCTGGCCGTCGTCCTCCTGGGGAGAGACGGAGGCGGCGGCGCGGGGAGCGTCGGTGCCGCTGTCGGAGCCGCCCTCGACGGCCTTGCCGACGGCGATACCGATGGCGACGAGCGCCACCACCAGGGCGACGACGGCGCCGATGGCGGCGATCTTCCGGGTGGGTGAAGCGGATGACGAGGAAGTGGGCATGGGAATGCTCCAGACGTACTGGGTGAGAAGGAGGTCGGGCCGGGCTGACGGGCAGCGGCCTAAATCCGCAGTACGGGCAGGAGCGCGGTGTGGTCGGTGGCCGGGGCCGTTCCGGTGGGCGGGCGGGCCAGCGCGAAGCAGGCGGGTGCCGCGGCGGCGAGCGGGGCGGGCGCGGTGGCGGCCGGTGCCAGCGGCTCACCTCGGTTCGGGGTGGGGACCGGGACCGACTCGTTCTGGCTGGGGGCGTGCTGGCCGGAGCACTTCTTCGGCGCCTGGGCGACGGCCTGGTGCGCGACCGGTCCGGCCTCGGTGCCGTCGCCCGCCTGCACGGCGGCCTGCGCCACGGCGGCCGTCTGGACCGGCTCCGCCGGGACGCCGCCCACCCGGCACAGCAGGGGCGCGAAGGTGACGGCGAGCAGGAGCAGCAGGGTCGCGGCGGCCGAGCGGCGTACGCGTTCCATGCCCCTGGCCTCCTTCCGTCTCCCTCTGCCGGGCGCGCACCGGGGTGCGCCGGTGTACGGCCGCCCATCCTACGGACCGTGGCCCCGATGTCCCGCTGCCGACCGCCGTTCGCCACCGCCGGGTTACCTGCATAGACCATGCTTGTTTTCGCATAACCATAGAGGGAATCGATTACCTAACCACTGAATGCAAGGCTGGTGTCGTAGCTCACCTTTGATCGCGCATCGTTTGATCAACCTTCGATGCCTTTTGTCCGCAATTGCCGCTTTGGCAAGGTCGCGACCGGCCTGCGATAGTCGGTTCCAGCGACCCCCCATTGACCCGGGCCACGGTCGTCCAGACCCCGCGGGTACACCCCTTTCGCCCGCCGGCGGTCGACACTGGGGCCTCGCCCGCGTACAGCGCGGGAGGGCCCCAGTCGCGTTTCACGGCCCGAACGGAAGCGCCCGCCACCACGGCCGCTCAGCGGTCGATGACCCGCATCTCGAACCAGGTCGTCTTGCCACGCGGCAGCAGGTCCACGCCCCAGCGGTCGGAGAGCTTGTCGACGAGGAAGAGGCCGCGGCCGCTGATGTCCATCTCGTGGACCGGCATCAGACAGGGCAGACCGCGGGACGGGTCGCGGACCTCTATCCGGATCCAGCCGCGGCGGCGGAGCATCCGCAGCCCGAAGGTGCGGGCGCCGGTGTGCCGGACGGCGTTGCCGACCAGCTCCGACACCAACAGGACGGCGTGCTCCGTCAGTTGCTGGGAGACGTTCCACCGCTTGGAGAGGACGGAGTGGGTCAGCCGACGGGCGGTGAAGGCCGATTCAGGGCGGGAGGGCAGGCGTACCTCGTCCAGCGTGGGGTCACCCACCAGTTCCAGCGCCCGGGCGGCGGGCTCGCCGCCGGACGGGCCGCTCCGGGCGCCCGCACCGGGAAGACCTTCGGGAAGTCCCCAGCGTGCGGCGGCCGAGCCGCTCCGCGGCCGCGGCTGCTCCATTCCTTCGAGGCCCGCCATGCCCCCCATCATGGCTGTTACCGCGGGGTCACGGGGGCGGAACCGATGGAATGCCCTGCCCGGAACGCCCGGTTCCGGACCCCTGCCTTGGCATATGCCGAAGGCAGGGGAAACCCGGCTGAATCCATGCTGACCTGCGGTGACTTCATGTGCCAACCCGATGAACGTGCACGGCGGACGCACCCCCTCCGGGGCGTTCCGGCGTTTACTGCAATTCCCCCACACGAGGCATCGGTTGTCGGCCACACCTCAGCAGCCCCGCCAATCAGCCACGATTCACCGGAACTTGGCCTTACCCGGGCCTTCCTCGACAAAGCTGCGCATACCGATCTCCCGGTCCTCGGTGGCGAAGAGTCCGGCGAACCAGGTGCGCTCGATCGTCAGGCCGGTGTCGATGTCGGTCTCCAGACCCGCGTCGACGGCCTCCTTGGCGGCCCGCAGCGCGACGGCGGGACCAGCCGCGAGCCGGGCCGCCCAGGCGTGCGCCTGCTCGTACACCTCGGCGGCGGGCACGACCCGGTCGACCAGCCCGAGCGTGAGCGCTTCGTCGGCCCGCACCTGGCGGCCCGTGAAGATCAGGTCCTTGGCCTTGGACGGGCCGATGAGCCGGGCCAGCCGCTGGGTGCCGCCGGCCCCCGGGATCAGGCCGAGCAGGATCTCCGGCTGGCCCAGCTTGGCGTTGTCGGCGGCGATCCGGAAGTCGGCGCACAGCGCCAGTTCGCAGCCGCCGCCGAGCGCGTACCCGGTGACGGCGGCGACCACCGGCTTGGGGATGCGCGCCACGGCGGTGAAGGAGTCCTGCAGGGCCTTGGCGCGCCCGATCATGGCCGCGTGGTCCATGTTCTGCATTTCCTTGATGTCCGCGCCGGCCGCGAACACCTTCTCGCCGCCCCAGATGACGACGGCGCGCACGTCGTCACGGCGGGTGGCCTCCTCGGCCAGCTCACGCAGCCGGTCCTGGGTGGCGACGTCCAGTGCGTTCATCGGCGGGCGGTCCAGGCGGATGGTGCCGACGCCCTCGGCGACCTCGAAGTTCACAGTCATGAGGGCAGGTTAGTCCGCGTTAACGCGCTGCGGACCGGCGCCCTTCGGTCAACGGTACGGACGCCGACGGCGGCGGAGCCGCGCCCAGCGCCGGACCGCCGCCGACCGGACCACCTCTGTCGGCCGGACCGCGCCTACCGGCCGGACCGCCACTTCTCCCAGGACATGTTCCACACGTTGAAGCCGTTCTCGGGCGCGATCGTCTCGTCGTGGGAGTTCTTGACCGTGACCACGTCGCCGATCAGCGAGTTGGCGTAGAACCAGGCGGCCGGGGTGGAGCTGTCCCCGCCGCCGCGCTGGTCGTAGAGGCCGATGCAGCCGTGGCTGGCGTTGCGGGAGCCGAACGTCGACCGGCCGGACCAGTAGTTGCCGTGGATGAAGGTGCCGGACGTGCTCAGCCGCATGGCGTGCGGCACGTCCGCGATGTCGTACTCGCCGCCGAAACCGACGGTCTCCCCGTTCATCCGGGTGACCTCGTGCTTCTCGCTGATCACCATCTGGCCGTTGTACGTCTCGGTGCCCGGCCCGCCCGCGGTGACGGGGATCGTCTTGATCTTCTTGCCGTCGCGGACGACGGACATCTCCTTCGCCCGCACGTCGACCGTGCTCACCTGGCTGCGGCCGATGGTGAAGGATATGTGCTTGGTCTGCGTGCCGTAGACGCCCGGCCGTCCCTCGACGCCCTTGAGGTCGATGTCGAGCGTGACCTTCGTGCCGGGCTTCCAGTACTTCTCGGGGCGGAAGTCGAGGCGGTCGTTGCCGAACCAGCGGCCCGCGATCGGCACCGACGGCTCGGCCGTGACCTTGATGCCCTGCTGGACGCGCTCGGGGTCGGTTATCCCCCGGGTGAAGTTGATGGAGACCGGCATGCCGACGCCGACGGTCTGGCCGTCCTCCGGGGTGTACCGGCCGACGAAGGTGTTCTCCGGGACCAGGGTGGTGAACGTCGCGTGCCGGGCGGACTCGCGCAACTGGTCGTCGACGGCGACCGCGTCGACCTTGTACGTCGTCGCGGCGCGCAGCTTGCCGACGGGCTGCCAGAGCGAGCCGCCGGTCACCTTGCCCTCGACCGGATTGCCCTTGTCGTCCTGGACCTTGACCGAGGTCAGCCGGCCCCGCGAGGAGCTGACCTTCAGGGCGCCGTCGGTGGCCACGTCCTTGGCGCCGTCCTTCGGCGTGATCGTGACGCTGGCCTGCGAGGGCTGCTTGTCCGGATCGGTCCCGCCGCCCTTCTTGTCCTCGCTCCCGCCGCAGGCGGTGACGAGTATCAGCAGCGCCGACAGCAGCAGGGCGAGCACCCCGCCACTCCTCGACGGCCCCGTCCGCCGCGCCCCCGGCACCGGCTGCCCCTGCTGCACGTTCACGACTGGCCCCTTTGTTCCCTCGCCCGGCCCGCACTCCCCCGTACGCGCATATCTACCCACGCACGCTCAGCCGATAGATAACCACACCCCACTGACAGTGGCTTCACCCGGCGATGTCACCGTTCGGCTTCAAGTGATATGCGTGGGGCGGGATCGTACGGAAGGGGGTCCGGTTCGCCCCGAAGTCGGCCGGAAAAGCCTTCGTCCCGCGGGGCCTCTCAGTGCAGCGCGGAGCCCGCCCGCCACATCCGCCACGGCATGTTCCAGCCACCGAGGCCGTTGTCCGGCGCGACCACCCGGTCCCGGGAGTTCACGACCTCCACGACGTCACCGACCAGCGACCGTTCGTAGAACCAGCCGGCCGGGGTGTCCGGGCCGCCGCCCTGGGTGTCCCGCAGCCCGATGCAGCCGTGGCTCGTGTTGGTGCCGCCGAAGGTACGCGGCGGCGCCCAGTAGTTGCCGTGCAGGAACGTTCCCGAGGTGGTCAGGCGCAGGGCGTGCGGCACGTCCGGGATGTCGTACTCGCCACCGAAGCCCACCGTGTCCCCGTCCATGCGGGTCACCGGGTGCCGCTCCAGGATCACCATCCTGCCGTTGTACGTGGGGCTGCTGAGGCTGCCGGCCGTCACCGGGAGCGTGGCCAGCCGCCGCCCGCCGCGCCACACCGTCATCGTGTGCGCCGCCGCGTCAACCCGGCTGGTCTGATCCCGGCCGATCCTGAACCGGACCTGCTTGCGCTGCGTCCCGAGCACCCCGGGGGCGGCCCGTACGCCACGCAGCCGCAGGTCCATCGAGACCCGCGTACCGGGCCGCCAGCGGGTGCGCGGCCGGAAGTCCAGACGGCGGGCGCCGAACCAGTGGGCGGCGACCTCGGTGGCGGGCCGGGCCGTGACCGAGACGGCGCGTTCGACGGCCGCCCGGTCGGCGACCGGCCGGTTGAACTCCAGCGAGACGATCATGCCGGTGCCGACCGTGGCACCGTGCTCGGGCGTGAAGAAGCCGACGAGGCGGTGCGGCGGCACGAAGGTGGTGAAGGTGGTGTGGCGGGCGGTGCGGCGCCCGTGCCCGTCCATGGCCACCGCGTCGACCGTGTAGCGGGCGGCGGGCGCGAGGCGGGCCGGCCCGGACGGGCGCCAGCTCAGCCCGTCCGGGGTGATCCGGCCCGGCACCGGCGTACTCCCGTCGTCCTCGATGCGGCTGACGGCGACCCGCTCCAGCCGCCCGTCGGGCACCCGTACGGTGATGCGGTCGGTGTCCCGTACGTCCTTCGTGCCGTCCCCCGGGGACACCCTGATCGCCTCATTCGGGGACCGCGGCTTGCCCCCGGTCACCGCATCGGGGAACCCGCAGCCGGCCAGCGCCACGGCGGCCGTCAGGACGGCGACGGTGGCGGCCGTCATGGAGGACGGCCCCCTGCCCCGGTGGAGCGGCCGCGGCGGACGGTTCCCCTCCGGGGTCCGCCGCACGGAAGGGGCCGGTACGGAAGGTACGGAGGCCGTCCGTCCGGGAGCCCGCCCTACGAGGATCCGCCACTCCATGTCCCGATATGTCACGCCGCGATAGGTCACGGACAGACCAACGAGGCCCCCGCCGCCGAGGAAACGTGAGGCGGCGGCCCGTTGCGGGAAGAACACAGGGGAGGACGGGCCGGGTGCGCGGCCGGGACGCCGCGCGGTCCCGTCCGACCGAGCCATGAGCCGCGGGAGGCTGGCCTGTGTCGAGCGCACCCGAACAGGAGTCGGTACGGGACGTGCGGGGCGAGGACGGCCTGCGGGACGGGCAGCGGGACGGTACGGAGTCCGGAAGCGGCACGAAGCCCGGGAACGGTACGGAGTCCGGAAACGGTGCGGAGTCCGGTAACGACACGGAGCCCGGCGACGGCACGGCGTCCGGGAACGGCACGGCGCCCGCGGCCGGCGCCGCGCCCGTCAACGGCCACCGCGTCCACGTGTCCCCCGACCGGCCACCCCGACCGGCCCCCGCGCCGGAGACGGCGGAGGCGGCGGACCGGGTCGCTCCGCTCCCCGTGCCGGTACGCCCCGGCAGCCCGCAGCCGCTCGGGGCCCGCTGCCGTACGGGCCCCGACGGCGTGGCGGGCACCAACTTCGCCCTCTGGGCGGGCGGCGCGGAGTCCGTCGAGGTGTGCCTCTTCGACGACGAGGACCACGAGACCCGCCACCCGCTCACCGAGCTGACGCACGAGATCTGGCACGGCTTCCTGCCCGGTGTGCGGCCCGGCCAGCGCTACGGCTACCGGGTGCACGGCCGCTGGGACCCGTGGACCGGCGCCCGCTGGAACCCCGCGAAACTGCTCCTGGACCCGTACGCGCGCGCCGTGGACGGCGAGTTCACGCTGCCTGCCCAGGTGTACGGGCACGTACGCGACTGGCCGCAGCAGCACGTCGCCGACACCGTGCGCGACGACCGCGACTCGGCCCCGTACGTCCCCAAGGGCGTCGTCGTCGCCGACGAGGCCCCGGAGGACGGCGACGACGAGTGGGTGGACGACCGGCGGCCCAAGACGCCCTGGTCCGACACCGTCCTGTACGAGACGCACGTACGCGGTTTCACCATGCTCCACCCGGGCATACCCGAGGAGCTGCGCGGCACGTACGCGGGCCTCGCGCACCCCGCCGCGATCTCCCACCTCACCCGCCTCGGCGTGACCGCCGTCGAGCTGATGCCGGTGCACCAGTTCGCCCACGAGGACCACCTGCTCCGCCGCGGCCTGCGCAACTACTGGGGCTACAACTCGATCGGCTACTTCGCGCCGCACGCCGCGTACGCCGCCTCCGGGACCCGCGGCCAGCAGGTCGGCGAGTTCAAGCGGATGGTGCGGGCCCTGCACGACGCCGGTATCGAGGTCGTCCTGGACGTGGTCTACAACCACACCGCCGAGGCGAGCGAGCTGGGCCCGACGCTGTCCTTCCGGGGCATCGACAACCGCGGCTACTACCGGCTGGCGGACGGCAGCCGCCGCTACGCCGACTACACGGGCTGCGGCAACACCCTGCACGTCGTGCAGCCCAACGTGCTGCGCCTGATCACGGATTCGCTGCGCTACTGGGTCACCGAGATGGGCGTGGACGGCTTCCGCTTCGACCTCGCGGCGGCGCTGGCCCGCTCCATGCACGACGTGGACATGCTCTCGCCGTTCCTGGCGGTGATCGCCCAGGACCCGGTGCTGCGCCGCGTCAAGCTGATCGCCGAGCCCTGGGACGTGGGCTCCGGCGGCTACCAGGTCGGCGCGTTCCCCCCGTTGTGGACGGAGTGGAACGACCGCTACCGCGACACCGTGCGCGACTTCTGGCGCGGCGCGCACCCCGACGTACGCGACCTCGGCTACCGGCTCTCCGGGTCGAGCGACCTGTACGCGTGGGGCGGCCGCCGCCCGTACGCCTCGGTCAACTTCATCACCTCGCACGACGGCTTCACCCTGCGCGACCTGGTCTCGTACGAGCAGAAGCACAACGCCGCCAACGGCGAGGGCAACCGGGACGGCACCGACGGCAACCGCTCCTGGAACTGCGGCGTGGAGGGCGAGACCGACGACACCGCCGTACAGGCGCTGCGCCGCCGCCAGCTACGCAACATGGTCACCACCCTGCTGCTGTCCACCGGGGTCCCGATGCTGGTCGCCGGTGACGAGATGGGCCGTACGCAGGGCGGCAACAACAACGCGTACTGCCAGGACAACGCGGTCAGTTGGGTCGACTGGTCACTCCTCGACGATCCGGGCTGGCGGGCGCTGGCCACCCTCGTGTCCCGGCTGATGGCGCTCCGCCGCGACCATCCCGTACTGCGCCGCCGCGCGTTCTTCTCCGGCCGCCCGCAGCGCCCGGACGGCCTGCGCGACCTGGCCTGGTTCACTCCGCGCGGCACGGAGATGACCGAACGGGACTGGTACGAGCCCACCCCCACCCTCGGTATGTACCTCTCCGGAACCGACATTCCGCAGCGCGACCCCGAAGGCCGCCCGGTCACCGACGACAGTTTCCTCGCCGTCCTGCACACCGGCCACCGCCCGGCCGTCTGCACCCTGCCGGGGCCGCCCTGGGCCGACGCGTACGAACTGGTCGTCGACACCTCCCTGGAGGACCAGGACGGGCCGCCGGGGACCACGCTGCGCGCGGGCGTCCGGCTCACCGTCCCCGAGCGGTCGGTGCTGCTGTTGCGCGTGGTGGCGGAGTGACCGCTCCGTCGGCGGGCTGAGCCCTCCGCTTTCCCAACTGCCGCACGGGGCACGGCGAAAACCCGGTGAGCGTTGTCAGTGGCGGGACGTACTCTCGGTACCGATGGCCGATACAGCGAAGGTGACACGACAGCAGCAGCCCGGCAGACCCGCTACCGACCCCGACCCCGCCGACGGGCCCGGCCCCGAACCCACCGTCAGGACCGGCCCCGGGCCCGACTCCGCCGACCGGCCACGCCCGCCGGCCCGCCGCTCCGCCGTGCGCTCCCTGCTGCGGCTGTGGCCCTTCGTACGGCCGGTGCGGGCGCGGCTGTTCACGGCGGCGTTCGTGGCGGTGCTCGCGTCCTGCATCGGGCTGGTCATCCCCCTGGTCCTCAAATGGCTGGTGGACGGGCCGATCGCCGACCGGGACCCGGGCGGGGTCTGGCTGGGCGGCGGGTACCTGCTCCTGCTCGGCCTCGCGGAGGCGGGCCTGTTCGGGCTGCGGCGCTGGCTGGTCGCGCGGCCGCTGGCGCACGTCGAGGCCACGATGCGCGACAGCCTGTACCGGCACGTGCAGCGGCTGCCGGTCGCCTTCCACGACCGCTGGGCCTCCGGGCAGTTGCTCTCCCGGGGCACCACGGATCTGCAACTGCTGCGCCTCTTCCTGGCCTTCCCGCTGACGTTCCTGATCGTCAACGCCACCACGATCCTGGTGGGCTGCGTGATTCTGATGGTGCAGCGGTGGTCGCTGGGGCTGGTGCTGCTGGCGCCCATCGTGCCGCTGATCGTGCTGTGCTCGGTCTTCGAGGCGAAGTACGCGGTGGCCGCGCGGCGGGCCCAGGACCAGGTCGGCGACGTGACCACGGTCGTCGAGGAGTCGGTCCTCGGCATCCGGATCGTCAAGGGGTTCGGGCGGCACCGCAGCCAGGCCCGCGCGTTCCGGGAGCTGACGGCCCGGCTGCGCACCACCGAGCTGCGCAAGGCCCGGCTGCTGGCCGCCCTGTGGGCCTGCATCATGGCGCTGCCGGAGCTGGCCCTCGGTGCGGCGCTGGTGCTCGGTACGGTCCAGGTGGCCGACGGGGACCTGTCGGCCGGCACCCTCGTCGCGTTCCTGTCCACGGCCCTGGCCCTGATGTGGCCGGTGGAGTCGATCGGCTTCCTGCTCGCCATGAGCAACGACGCGGCGGCCGCCACCGACCGGTACTTCGAAGTCCTGGACGAGCCGGTGGCGGACCGGGACGACGCCCGGAAGGCGGCGGAGCAGACGCCCGTCACCGGCCCCGGAGCCTCCAGTTCCGGAACCACCGGCCCTGGAGCCACCAGTTCCGGAACCACCGGCCTCGCCTTCCACGGCGTCACCTTCCGCTACCCGGACGCCCCCGCCGACGCCCCGCCCGTCCTCCGGGGCATCGACCTGCACATCCGCCCCGGCGAGACGATGGCCCTGGTCGGCGCGACCGGCAGCGGCAAGACCACCCTCACCGCGCTCGTCCCCCGGCTGCACGACGCGACCGGCGGCCGCATCACCCTCGACGGCACGGACATCACGGCACTGCCCCGCGACGAACTGCGCGCCCGGGTCGCGGTGGCCTTCGAGGAACCGACCCTGTTCTCCGCGACCGTCGCGGAGAACGTCCTGATGGGCGGGGAAGGCACCGGCCCCGACGACCTCCGGCGGGCGCTGCGCGTCGCCCAGGCCGACGGGTTCGTGGACGCGCTCCCCGACGGCCCGGACACCGAGGTCGGCGAACAGGGGCTGAGCCTGTCCGGCGGCCAGCGGCAGCGGCTCGCGCTGGCCCGCGCGGTGGTCGGCCGGCCCCGCTTCCTGGTCCTGGACGATCCGCTGTCCGCGCTGGACGTCCATACGGAGGCGCTGGTCGAAGCGGCGCTGCGGCAGGTACTGGCGACCACCACCGCCCTGGTCGTCGCCCACCGCCCGTCCACGGTCCTGCTCGCCGACCGGGTGGCGCTGCTGTCGGGCGGCCGGATAGCGGCCGTCGGCAGCCACCACCAGTTGCTGCGCGAGAACGCCGAGTACGCGGCGCTGATGTCCGGCACGGCGGACGGCGCGGGCACCGCCCGGCACGAAGGGGAGAGCGTGCGATGACCACGAGCACCGGTACGGGCAAGGCCACGGACGACGCCCCGGACGGCGGCGACAGCACACCCCACCGGCTGTCCCCTCCCCCGGCCGCCTCCACCGCCACTCCAGAACCCGCCCCCGACGCCTCACCGGACACATCCCGCGACACGTCCCCCGCCACCACCCCCGACGCCTTCGCCCAGGACCTCCTGCCCACCGCCAAGGGCGCCTCGCGCCGCCTGCTGGGTTCGCTGCTGCGCCCGCACACCCGCACCGCCTGGGCGGCGGCCGTCCTCCTCCTGCTCCAGCAGGCCGCCGTACAGGCCGGCCCGCTGCTGGTCGCCTTCGCCATCGACCATGCCGTCCCGGCCCTGCGGGCGGGCGACCACGGCCCGCTGATCGCCGTGGCGGCGGCCTACCTGCTCTGCGCGTCGGCGGCCGGCGGCCTCCAGTACGTCTTCGTCCGGGTCGCCGCGCGGATCAGCCAGGACGTCCTGCTCGACCTGCGGGGCCGGATCTTCCGGCACGGCCAGGCGCTGAGCCTGGACTTCCACGAGCGCTACACCTCGGGCCGGCTGATCTCCCGCGCGACCACCGACGTGGAGGCGCTGCGCGAGCTGCTGAACGAGGGCCTCCAGGAGCTGATATCCATCGTCCTGGCCACGGTCTACATCACGGTGACGCTGCTCTACCTCGACTGGGGCCTGGGAGCCGCCGCCGTCGCGACCGCCGGGCCGCTCTATCTGCTCGTCCGCTCCTTCCAGCGCCGTTCCCAGCGGGTGTACAGCGTGAAGTCGTCGGCGATGGCCGCCGTCATCGTGAAGTTCGCGGAGACGATCAACGGCATCCGCCCGGTGCAGGCGTTCCGGCGCGAGCGTCCCAACGATGCGGCGTTCGCCCGGCTGAACGGCCGCCATGAGCGCACCAACGGCGACGCCATACTGGAGATGGCCCGGTACGTCATCTCCTCGCGCCTGGTGGCCAACGTCGCGGTGGCCGCGCTGGTCCTGTGGGGCGCGTACCGGGTGGCCTCGGGCGGTCTGGCGCTTGGGGTCCTGGCGGCCGCGGTGCTCTACCTCCGCCGCCTGTACGACCCGATCGACCGCCTCGGCATGTTCCTCAACTCCTACCAGTCCGCCGCCGCTTCGCTGGAGAAGATCGCCGGGCTGCTCGCCCAGCGCCCGAGCGTCCCGGAGCCCGCCGCCCCGCTGCCGCTGCCGGACCGGCCCGGCGCGCTGCCGGGCCGCGAGGTCACCTTCGACGGCGTACGGTTCGCCTACCGCACCGGCGGCGAGGTGCTGCCGCGCTTCGACCTCACCCTCGCCGCGGGCCGTACGGTCGCCGTCGTCGGCTCCACCGGCGCCGGCAAGTCCACCCTCGCCAAGCTGCTGGCCCGGTTCTACGACCCGTCTCCCGGCTCGCCACCCCGTCCGGGCACGGGAGAACCCCGCACCGGCAGCGTCCGCGTCGACGGCGTCGATCTGCGCGACCTGTCCACCGCCGACCTGCGCCGCGCGGTGGTCATGGTCACCCAGGAGGCGTTCCTGTTCTCCGGCACGGTCGCCGAGAACATCGCCATCGGCCGCCCCGACGCCACCCGCGAGGAGGTCGAACAGGCCGCGCGGGCCATCGGCGCCCACGACTTCATCGCGGCCCTGCCCGACGGGTACGACACCGACGTACGCAAGCGCGGCGGCCGGATCTCCGCCGGGCAGCGCCAGCTCGTCGCCTTCGCCCGCGCCCTGCTCGCCGACCCGGGCGTACTGATCCTCGACGAGGCGACCAGTTCCCTCGACATCCCCGGCGAACGCGCGGTCCAGCGCGCCATGGAAACGGTCCTGCGCGGCCGGACGGCGGTGGTCATCGCCCACCGCCTGTCCACGGTCGAGACGGCCGACCGGGTCCTGGTGATGGACGCCGGCCGCATCGTCGAGGACGGCACCCCCGCCGAACTGACAGCCGCCGGCGGCCGCTTCGCGGAGCTGCACCGGGCGTGGCGGGAGAGCGTGGGGTGAGCCGGGGAAGTGCAGGTTCCGCGATTCCGTGGACATTTCCGCGTGATCAGGGGCACCGTTCGGACACCGCCGCGTGATCACGGACAACCGTAACGTTCCGTAGCGACGGACTCGTGCACGGCAGGCTCGCGCCGCCAGGCGGCGAAAGCAGTGAAAAGGGGGCGGCGGCACGGCCCGTGCCGCCGCCTTGGCGCTCCGTCTCAATCGGCCGGGTTGTTCGTGTGCTTGGGCAGGCAGAACATCAGGGCCCACATCAGGGCGAGGAGGCTGCCGACCCACCACAGCACGGTGATGAACGCGTCGCGGTTGAGTCCGGCGCCGGGCGAGCCGCCGGTGGTGGCGAAGAACACCAGGGCGGTCAGCGCGGTACCGAGGGCGATGCCCAGGTGCATGACGGTATTGAACAGGCCCGAGGCCGACCCGGCGTCCTCGTGCGGGACCCTGGCCAGCGACATGTCGGCCAGCGGGCCGCCGACCATACCGAGGCCGAAGCCGATCAGTACCACCGGAGCGGTCATCGCCGGCAGGGTCAGGCCCGCCTGGCCTGCGTCGACCTGCAGCCCGTAGGCAGCCGTCGAGGCCAGGGTGATGAGGGCTCCGGCCTGCGGCAGCCGGCGGGCGAAGCGCCCGCCGCTCTTCGCCACGACCGTCGCACCGGCCAGCTCACCGAGGGAGAGCAGCACGAAGGCCAGGGCCGCGTGGAAGGGGCTCATGCCCAGTCCGCGCTGGAGGTAGAGGCTCCAGGTCATGAAGAACAGCCCGCACAGCAGGCCGTGCATCAACTGCGCCGCCATGCCGCCGGAGAACTGCCGGCTCCGGAAGAGGGACAGGGGTACGAGCGGAGCGTCGCCCTGCTTGCGCTGCTGGTGGCGCAGGAAGACGCCGAGCGCGAGGAGGCCGGCGGCGAGCAGGGCGAAGCACCACAGCGGCCAGTGATGGAGGTGTCCCTCGGTGAGCGGGAAGACGATCAGGACGATGGCCAGTGCGGTCAGCAGCATGCCGGTGAGGTCGGGCCGGTCGGCCTTCTTCACGGTCGATTCGGGGATGAACCTGCGTCCCAGGAGGATCACGGCGAGGCCGACGGGCACGTTGACCAGGAAGATCGGCCGCCACGCCTGCCCGAACAGGTCGGCCTCGGTGAGCAGACCGCCCATCACCGGGCCCAGGACGTTGGCGAGCGACATGACGGCCCCGTACAGACCGAACACTGTGCTGCGGTTCTGCCCCTCGAAGGTGACGTGGAGGGTGGCCAGGATCTGCGGGATCATGACGGCCACGCCCACGCCCTGGAGCCCGCGGGCGCCGATCAGGACGCCGGGCCCGGCAGCCAGGCCGCACAGCAGCGAGCCCGTGGTGAACACGACGGTGCCGATGAGGAGAATCTTTCGCCGCCCGTAGCGGTCGCCGAGGCGTCCGCCGGTGATCAGCCCGACGGCGACGGGCAGGGAATAGCCGGTGGTCAGCCACTGCACCGCGTCCGGTCCGGCGCCGGTCGACTCCTGGATCGCGGGCAGGGCGGTCAGGACGACCGACTGGTCGATCATGTCCATCAGCTCGGCGCCCAGCAGCACCAAGAGGGCGATCCAGGCAGCCAGGCCCATCTTCGACAGGCCGGGGGTGGTGTGGTGTGGGGGCGGGGTGGTCTGCTGCGGCTCGTTGTCGAGCGCGGAGGAAGACACGACGGAAACTCCTGATCCAAAGGAATCGGGGAGCCCAGCCGACGGCCGCACCGGGGCCGGAAAACACGAAACCCGGGGCAGACGGCAGAGCTGCACCCGGGAAATGACAGAAAACTGCGGGGGAGGGTGACGCAACTCAGGCCAGCGCGACGTCCGCCCCCGGACACGTGCGACACAACAGCACGCGGGGAACGCGGACGACTACATGGCCTGGGTAATAGGACGTCACCTCAAGATCGACACAGCAGGAACAGGAATCCGGTCACTGTCACCGACACCTCGGCACAGGGACCGATCCACGATACGACACGCCCGGACCCCGCGTAACCCAGGTCCCGGCGCTGCCCCCTGCCGGGCCGACCGGGCACAGGGCCCGATACTCCCCCGCCCCAACGACACCGACGGAGACCTCATCCACCACCCCCGCCCACCGCGCCACCTCACCGCCGCAGCGCCACCACCGTCCCCCGTGTGACGGCCTCCTTGAAGCGGGCCGAGGCGCGGCCGGTGAGGAGGGCGGGCAGTGGGCTGTCGTCGGCGCGGGTGAACTGGGTGAGGCCGTCGTGGCGGCCGAGGCTGATGTTCTGCCAGACGTAGTGGAGCCGGAGCGGCCCGGGGGTGCGGCCGGTGAGGGTGGCGGCGACGTTGCGGGCGACCCGGGAGCCCATCGGCAGGCCCGTCTGGCAGGACATCCGGGACGCGGAGCCGTCGGGCCCGTACGCCGCCACCGCGTCGCCCGCCGCGAAGACCTCCGGGTGGGAGAGCGAGCGCAGGTCCGGGCCGACGGTGATCAGGCCGCGGCCGTCGACGGCGAGCCCGGACTCGCGCGCCAGCTCGGGTACGCGGAAGCCGGCCGCCCAGACGACCGCGTCGGCCGGGATCCCGCCGCCGTCGGCGAGGACCAGGCCGACCGTGGTGACTTCGCCGACGCGGGTGTGCTCGTGCAGCGTGACGCCGTGCCGCCGCAGGGCGCCGCGGAGGTAGCGCCGGCCGCGTTCCGAGAGTCCGGGACCGGCTTCGCCCTGGGTGACCAGGTGCACGGTGCGTCCCGGACGGGCCTCGGCCAGCTCGGTGGCCGCCTCGATGCCGGTCAGGCCGCCTCCGACGACGGCCAGCGGGCCGCGGGTGTGCTGGGTGCGAGCGTGCAGGAGGACCGCGTCCTGGTGGGTGGCCACCGCGGAGGCGTACGTGGCGGCTCCGGGGACGGCGGTGGTGTCGGCCGTGCTGCCCAGTGCGTACACGAGGGTGTCGTAGGTGAGGACGTGCGGCGCGGCGTCGATCCGGACGGTACGGGCTGCGGCGTCGACGGCGGTCACCCGGGCCACGGCCAACTGGATGCCCGTACCGGCGAGGAGCGTGCGCAGGGGGAGGTCCCGGAGCTGCCGGCCCGCGGCGAGCTGGTGCAGCCTGACCCGCTCGACGAACCGGTCCGACGCGTTGACCAGGGTGATGCGCACGCCGCCGTGACGCCGCAGCCTACGGGCGGCACCCTTCGCCGCGATCAGTCCGGCGTACCCGGCTCCCAGAACCACGAGGTGATGAGTCATGCCTTCTGAACCGGCCAGCGGGCGGGTCCGTGACAGCCCGCGCTGTGAAGCGGGTCACGCGAGCTGAGCGGCGGCGAAGGCGAGCTTGTCCGGGTTGACGATCGTCCGTACCGCGCTGACCCGCCCCTCGTGGATCTCCGGTACGACGACGGCCAGCAGCGCCCCGTCCAGGAGGGCGAGCAGCGCCGGTTCGCCGTTGACCTCGGCCGGTACGAACGCCGCTGCCGCCGCTTCCGGCCGCGAGCTCAGGCCCAGCACGTAGCGGAGCACCTTCGCGCGCCCGGTGACCGGCCGACGCGCGGCGGTGACCCGGCCGCCGCCGTCGGCCCAGGCGGTCACCTCGTCGGCCAGCAGCCGTTCGAGTCCGGCCAGGTCGCCGTCGAGCGTGGCGGCGAAGAAGCGCTCGACGATCTCCCGGCGCCGGGCGTCGTCCACGGCGAAGTGCCGGCGCGGGCGGTCGAGCCGTTCCCGGGCCCGGCGGTGGAGCTGTCGGGCGTGCGCCTCCTCGACGCCGATGACCTCGGCGGCCTCGCGGTGGCTGTGGCCGAAGGCCTCCCGCAGGACGAAGACGGCGCGTTCGGCCGGGGTGAGCCGTTCCATGAGGGTGAGCAGGGCGAGCGAGACGGTCTCGCGCTGCTCGACGGTCTCCAGCGGGCCGAGCGGACCGTCGGCGGTGCGGGTCAGCACCGGCTCGGGAGCCAGGGCCCGACGTACAGCTCCCGCCGGGCGCGGGCGGAGGTGAGCCGGTTGACGCAGAGGTTCGTCATGACCTTGGTGAGCCAGGCGGCCGGGGTGCGGACGGCGGACCGGTCGGCCGCGCTCCAGCGCAGGTAGGTGTCCTGCACGACGTCCTCGGCCTCGCTCGCCGAACCGAGCATCCGGTACGCGAGCGAGAAGAGCCGGGGGCGGTGCGACTCGAACTCTGCGGCGGCTTCCGTGGTCATGCCCGCAGCATGGCAGGACGGGCCGGGAGGGCATCGACGGGGTGGTGGACCTCTCAGGGGCCCACCACCCCGTCGATGCCCTCGCGCAGGAAGTCGGCGTGGCCGTTGTGTCGGGCGTATTCGAGGATGACGTGGAGCATCACGACGCGGAGGGACACGTCGGTGCCCCAGCGGGGCGCGTGGGCGGTGACGTCCAGGGAGGGGACCGCGCGCTCGATGCGGCGGGCGTGGTCGACCTCGGCCTGCCAGGCGGTGAACGCGTCCTCGCGGGTGCTCGTGCCGGGGTCGTACGCCGCCTGGAAGTCGCCGTCCGGTGACCAGACCAGGGGGACGTCCTGCTGGTCGATCACCCGCCGGAACCAGGTGCGTTCCACTTCCGCCATGTGCCGGACCAGGCCGAGCAGGCTCAGTGCGGACGGCGGCATGGACCGGCTGCGCAGGTCCTCGTCGGACAGGCCGTCGCACTTCATGGCGAGCGTCGCGCGGTGGAAGTCGAGGTAGGCGCGGAGGGTTTCGCGCTCGTTTCCGCGCATCGGCGGGACGGTTCGTTCGGTGGTCATCCTTGTCCTTTCGACCGCCCGATCATGCCGGGCGCGCCGTGCCGCCGCACCTGCATTCCGCTCCGTCCCCCTCCCCCGCGCTCCGTCCAGGTGGCCGAAGACGGCGCTTCGCCGCCCCGGTGGCGGACGGACAGTGTGTCGAACGTGTATGCGCCCGGGGTGCGCGGCCCGGACTGCCTGTTGGGCCGCGGTGCGGCGGGGCGGCCGTGCGCGGAGGGGCCGGTGGGGATCGACGTACTGTCACGTCCTGTATACGGACCCGGTCCCCCGCTCTACGGACGTTTTCCGGCCAACTATTGACCGGCCACTGACAACAACGGTCCTCGGATGGCACTCTTCCCCGCATCCGTTACGCGGAGCCCCACAGTGCACCACTCCGCGCCCACGGCCCGTTCGACGCTCGCTGCCCGACACGCTCGACGCTCGAAGGCCCGGACCACCCGCACCTGGTGCCTCCCCCCACACGTTCCACGTGTTCTGCCTCGCTCTGCCCGGACGGTCACTCCGCCGCCCGGTCCCCCTCGGCCGCCCACCCACCGGTCGCGGCCACCGCAGAAGGAGTCAGTGTGAGACGCACCCCCCATAGGCGCGCCGTCGCGACCGGCGCCGTGGTCGCCATGGCCGCGATGCTGACCGTGACCGTGCAAGCAGGCGCCGGAACGGCCGCCGCTCCCCGGCCCGGCCAGGTCGCCGCGCAGCCCGATCCGGGCGCGTTGCCCGCCAAATTGACGCCCGCGCAGCGGGCGGAGCTGCTGCGGGAGGCCAAGGCCGGCGCCGCCGGGACGGCCAAGGAGCTCAAGCTCGGTCCCAAGGAGAAGCTGGTCGTCAAGGACGTCGTCAAGGACGTCGGCGGCAGCCTGCACACCCGTTACGAGCGCACCTACGCGGGGCTGCCGGTGCTCGGCGGCGGCCTCGTCGTCCACGAGGCGCCCAACGGCAAGCTGCGCGGCGTCACCAAGGCGGTGCGGTCGCAGCTCGACGTGCCGACCACCACCGCGAAGCTCGCTCCGGCCGCGGCGGAGGAGAAGGCGCTCAAGGCGTCGCAGGCGCAGGGCGCGAAGAAGTCGGACGCCCGGGAGCCGCGCAAGGTGATCTGGGTCGCCGACGGCAAGCCGCTCCTGGCGTACGAGACGGTCGTCGGCGGTGTCCAGGACGACGGCACCACGCCCAGCGAGCTGCACGTGATCACCAACGCGACCACCGGCGAGAAGCTGTCCGAGTGGCAGGCTGTCCAGGAGGGCACCGGCAACAGCATGTACAGCGGCCAGGTCACCCTGGGCACCGCGCCCTCGTACACGCTGACCGACACCACCCGCGGCAACCACAAGACCTACAACCTCAACCGCGGCACCTCCGGCACCGGCACGCTGTTCACCGACCCGGACGACGTGTGGGGCGACGGCACCCCGCAGAACGCCCAGACCGCCGGTGTGGACGCCCACTACGGCGCGGCGCTGACCTGGGACTACTACAAGAACGTGCACGGCCGCAGCGGCATCAGGGGCGACGGCGTCGGCGCGTACAGCCGGGTGCACTACGGCAACAACTACGTCAACGCCTTCTGGCAGGACAGTTGCTTCTGCATGACGTACGGCGACGGCAGCGGCAACGTCAAGCCGCTGACCTCCATCGACGTCGCGGCCCACGAGATGACCCACGGTGTCACCTCGGCCACCGCCAACCTCACCTACAGCGGCGAGCCGGGCGGCCTGAACGAGGGCACCTCGGACATCTTCGCCGCCGCCGTCGAGTTCAACGCCAACAACCCCAAGGACGTCGGTGACTACCTCATCGGCGAGGCCATCGACATCAACGGCAACGGCACGCCGCTGCGCTACATGGACAAGCCCAGCAAGGACGGCCGGTCCAAGGACTACTGGTACTCCGGCATCGGCGGCATCGACGTCCACTACTCGTCCGGCGTCGCCAACCACTTCTTCTACCTGCTGGCCGAGGGCAGCGGGCCCAAGGACATCAACGGCGTCCACTACGACAGCCCGACCTACGACAACCTGCCGGTGCCGGGCATCGGCCGGTCCAACGCCGAGAAGATCTGGTTCTCCGCGCTGACCAAGTACATGAACGCGAACACCAACTACGCGGCCGCCCGCACCGCGACGCTGTCCGCCGCCGCCGAGCTGTTCGGCCAGGGCAGCGCCACGTACAACACGGTCGCCAACACCTGGGCGGCGGTCAACGTCGGCCAGCGCGTGCCGGACTCCGGTGTCAGCGTGACCAACCCGGGCAACCAGACCAGCACCGTCGGCCAGCCCGCCAGCCTGCAGATCAAGGCCACCAGCGGCAACGCGGGCGCGCTGAAGTACGCGGCCACCGGGCTGCCGGCCGGGCTGAGCATCAACCAGGACTCCGGGCTGATCTCGGGCACCCCGACCACCGCGGGCACCAGCAACGTGACGGTCACCGTCACCGACTCCGCCAACAAGACCGGCACCACCAGCTTCACCTGGACCGTGAACCCGGCCGGCGGCGGTGACGTCTTCGAGAACACCGACGACGTGCCGATCCCGGACGCGGGCAGCGCGGTCAACTCGCCCATCAAGGTCACCCGGGCGGGCAACGCGCCGAGCGCCCTGAAGGTGGACGTGGACATCGTCCACACCTACCGCGGCGACCTGGTGATCGACCTGGTGGCCCCGAGCGGCACCACCTACCGACTGAAGAACTCCAACGCGGCCGACTCGGCGGAGAACGTGAAGGCCACGTACACCGTCAACGCCTCTTCGGAGAAGGCGGAGGGCACCTGGAACCTGCGGGTGCGGGACGTCTACCAGCAGGACACCGGCTACATCAACGGCTGGAAGCTGACCTTCTGAGCTGACATCTGACGGCGGGCCGCGCGCGGGCCAACCACCGCGGCCGGCCCGGCAGTTCCGGCATCCGTACGACCGGGCGTCGCTCCCACCAGGGGCGACGCCCGTTCCGTTGCGTGCAACACCGGTATACGAACAGTGATGTTCGCTCTACGGACGATTTCACGCCAACATACGGGCCCCCTCCTGACATGCACGCGTTCGAATGGCAGTCTCCCCCGCAAGCACCACCCGCATCGCTTTGCACCCCCACCCCTGGCAAAGTCGAAGGAGCACACGCGTGTCCCCCCACATTTCCCGTAAGGCACGTATCACCGGCATCTCGCTGGCAGCGGCCGGCGCACTGATAGCCGGGGCCGTCACGGCCGGTACGGCGGGCGCCTCCCCCACAGGCACCGACGCCACCACCGCCAAGGCCGCGGCGGCCTCGCCGATCCAACTGACCGCCTCGCACCGCGCCGAACTGCTGCGCGACGCGAGCGCCACCAAGGCCCGGGCCGCGCAGGAACTGGGCCTGAGCGCCCAGGAGAAGCTCGTCGTCAAGGACGTCGTGAAGGACGCCGACGGCACCACCCACACCCGCTACGACCGCACCTTCGCCGGACTGCCCGTCCTCGGCGGCGACCTGATCGTGCACCGGGCCAAGGGCGGTGCGGTCAAGAGCACCACCAAGGCCAACAGCGCCAAGATCGCCGTCGCCTCGACCACCCCGAAGATCGCCCCGAAGGCCGCCGCGCAGGCCGCCCAGGGCACCGCGAAGTCCTTCGGCGCCCAGCAGGCCGCCGCCGTGGCGCCCAAGAAGGTCGTCTGGGCCGCCTCCGGCAAGCCGGTCCTCGCGTACGACACGGTGGTCGGCGGCTTCCAGAAGGACGGCACGCCCAACCAACTGCACGTCATCACCGACGCCAACACCGGCAAGAAGATCTTCCAGTACCAGGGGATCGAGAACGGCGCCGGCACCAGCACCTACAGCGGCTCCGTCGAGATCGGCACGAAGAAGGGCGCCGACGGTTACGAGCTGACCGACGACGGGCGCGGCGGCCACTCGACGTTCAACCTGGACGGCAGCGAGAGCGGCGACGGCAAGCTCTTCACCAACAAGGACGACAAGTGGGGCAACGGCAAGGCCGACGACCCGGCGACCGCCGCCGTCGACGCCGCCTACGGTGCCCAGCTCACCTGGGACTACTACAAGAACGTGCACGGCCGCGCCGGCATCAAGGGCGACGGCAAGGGCGCGACCTCCCGCGTCCACTACGGCCAGAACTACTCCAACGCGTTCTGGGACGACAGTTGCTTCTGCATGACGTACGGCGACGGCGAGGGCAACAAGAAGCCGCTCACCTCGATCGACGTCGCGGCGCACGAGATGAGCCACGGTGTCACCTCGGCCACCGCCAACCTCACCTACAGCGGTGAGTCGGGCGGTCTCAACGAGGCCACCTCGGACATCTTCGGCACCGCCGTGGAGTTCTTCGCCAAGAACAAGGAGGACGCCGGCGACTACCTCATCGGCGAGAAGCTCGACATCGCCGGTGACGGCAAGCCGCTGCGCTACATGGACAAGCCCTCCAAGGACGGCCAGTCCCTGGACAACTGGAGCCCGGACGCCGGCAACGTCGACGTGCACTACTCCTCCGGCATCGCCAACCACTTCTTCTACCTGCTGTCCGAGGGCAGCGGCGCCAAGGAGATCGACGGCGTCAAGTACGACAGCCCGACCGCGGACGGCAAGAAGGTCGAGGGCATCGGCCGGGACAAGGCCGAGAAGATCTGGTTCAAGGCCCTGACCACGTACATGACCTCGAACACCGACTACAAGGGCGCCCGCGAGGCGACCGTCAAGGCGGCCACCGACCTGTACGGCGCGGACGGCGCCGAGGTCAAGGGCGTCGAGGCGGCGTGGAACGGCGTCGCGGTGAAGTAAGGACGGGAACGGCCGGCCGGCGGCCGGTCCCCCTCCTGGGGCGGTGACCCCACGACCGGGCGGTGTCCGGAGGCTCCCAACCTCCCTTCGGACACCGCCCTTCCATGTGCCCGGCGGCGGCCCTCGCCGTACGGATGGCTAGGGTGACGCGTATGGACGATGTGGGGGCGACCGTTCGGGTACTGCTGGCGGACGACGAGGCGATGATCCGGGCCGGGGTGCGCGCCATCCTCACCGCCTCGCCCGGCGTCGAGGTGGTCGCGGAGGCGGCGGACGGGCGCGAGGCGGTCGAACTGGCGCTGCGGCACCGCCCCGACGTATGCCTGCTGGACATCCGGATGCCGCGCCTGGACGGCCTCGGCGCCGCCGCCGAACTGGGCCGGACGCTGCCGGAGACGGCGGTGGTGATGCTGACGACCTTCTCCGAGGACGAGTACGTGGCCGGGGCACTGGGCTCCGGCGCCAGCGGCTTCCTGCTGAAGACCGGCGACCCGCGCGAACTGATCATCGGCGTACGGGCGGCCGCCGAGGGCGGCGCGTACCTCTCGCCGTCCGTGGCGCGCCGCGTCATCAGCCAGTTCGGCGGTGTGGCGCTGGGCAAGGCGGCCGCGGCACGCTCCCGTACCGAGGAGCTGACCGAACGCGAGCGCGAGGTGCTCGCCCTGGTGGGCGCGGGGCTGTCGAACGCGGAGATCGCCGGGCGGCTGTTCGTCGTGGAGGGCACGGTCAAGGCGTACGTCAGCGCGGTCCTGGCCCGGCTGGGCCTGAAGAACCGGGTGCAGGCGGCGATCCTCGCGTACGAGGCGGGGCTGGTGGGGGACGCGTGAGCCGGGCGGTGGAAAGCCGTCAGCGCCAGAATCGCCACCAGGGCTGCGGGCGCCCGGGGGACGAAGCGCTCATCCGCACGTCGCGTTCACGGTAGAAGTCCCGTACGGCTGCCTCGGGGCGGTTCTGGCACGCGGTGGCGAGAAAGCCCAGGGCCTCCTGGTCGTCACGTTCGTAACAGGCCTTGCCGAACCGCGCCAGTTCACCGACGGGGGCTTTGCCGCCGATGAAGTCGATCAGGTGGTCGCCGGAGTCGACCTCGGTGCCGAGGATGAACGCGGTACGCCGGAACATCCCGGTCCGGTACAGGTGGTAGAGCTGGACTCCGCCGCAGATCCGGGCCGCGGCGGCGAGGAGCCGCTCGGCGTCGAGTTTCCGGCGGTGCTCGCGGAACTCCTGCCAGAGAGCGGGAATGCCGTCGGGCGACTCGTCGCAGAAGGTGTCCATCGCGATGTCCGCGGTCGCGTCACGGTCCTCGTCACGGAGTTTCTCCACGAGGGCGAACAGGTCCGTGACGGACAGGGGAGCCGTCGAGGGGGCCGTGGGCGGCAGCGCCGCTTCTTCGTACCGGGCGGTCTCCTCAGCCGTCTCGGCGGCCATCTCGTCCAGGTGCCGCACCTCGGACTGCCGCAGCCGCACCACCGCCTCGCCCTGCGCGATCGCGTCCTCCAGCTCGGCCACCCGGTGTCGGGCCGCGTCGCGTTCCCGGGTGAGTTCGCCGATCTCCCGCGCATGGTCGCCGGCCTGCTCGGCCAGGCGCTGGAGCGCCTCCTCCGCCTTGCGCCGCAAGGCGCGTTCGTGCGCCACCTCCTCGCGCAGGGCGCTGAGCTTGGCCACGGCCTCCGCGCGCAGCGACTCCTGCTGCTCGCGGGCCTTCGCCACGTCGAACTCGTGCGCCCGCAGCGGCTTCTTGTCCCGCTCGGCGTCCACGACGGCGTACAGCATCTTCTGGGTCGTCCGGACGGCCTCCTGAGCGCGGGCGGTGTCCGGTGCCGCGTCGCACACCTGGTGGAAGGCCGCGATCTGGGCGCGGCTGGGGAGT
Organism: Streptomyces chrestomyceticus JCM 4735; assembly: GCF_003865135.1. Taxonomy (NCBI): domain Bacteria; kingdom Bacillati; phylum Actinomycetota; class Actinomycetes; order Kitasatosporales; family Streptomycetaceae; genus Streptomyces; species Streptomyces chrestomyceticus. Next base: position 2,999,168 of record NZ_BHZC01000001.1, read on the forward strand.
TCGTGCCCGTTGAGGAACTTCGACAGTCGCGACACGCTGAGCATGACGCCCTGCTCGGCGAGCCCTTGCGTCACCTGTGCCAGGGTCAGGCCGGACGCCTCCCGCAAGGTGCGCAGCCGCGCAACCAGCGTCTTCCGCGGCCCCTCCGGCACGTTGTCCAACAGGGCAAGTCTGTCCGGCCCCCGCCCCGTACGCCCTGCTCCGAGCTCTGGACTCATCGCCACCCCTGGAGTTTTGCCGTCCCCGCAACTTGCGTCCGTCTCACGCAAGGCTTCCGCGCGCGCTGGCGCAACATCGCGCGCCGCTGCTGAGCTTGGACTGTATCCAACACCCCGAGCCGATCGAAGGGCGTCATGACACCACGCCAGCAGCAGAAGAAGCCGCCACCCCCCTTTCTGGAACTGCGTATCGGGGGTGTGCACGTAGTGGTCCAGCACCTGCCTCACCGGCTGATCGCCGTCCTGAGCAGCGTGGCCGGTGCGGCCGGTGGCGCGTTCTGGGTCAGCGGGAGGTGACAGGCGGACGGCAGGTCCTTACTTTCGTCGGAGGCGTGCCCGGTCTCCCATCGGCGAAGCTGACGTCATGCTCACTCGTCTCACGCGGTTCGCGCCGCCCGCCGCCGAACGTCCCCGGTGGGCCGTCCGGTTGCTGGACGGCTGTCTCTGGCTGGCGCTGGCCGTGCCGCTCACCGCCGCCCTCGGCGGGGTGTCCCCGATGCGGACGTGGACGGCGGCGCTCGGTGTCCCGCTGCTCGCGGCGGCGGTGGCGGTGAGCCGGAAGTGGCCGCTCGTGGCGCTCGCCGTTCCTGTGGCACTGGGGCTCGTGACGTCCCGGGACCTGTTCACCTTCGAGTACACCGCCGCGCTGGCCGTCCTGGCGTACCTCGCCGGGGTACGGCTCGAAGGGGCCCGCGCCCCGCTCTGGTTCTTCGCGGGCGTCGCGGCGGTCAGTCTGCCGCTGAGCGCCGTCGTCGTCCGCAACATGTGGCCCTGGTTCACCGCCGTGCTCACCCTGCTCTTCAACATCGTCCTGCCGTGGCTGCTCGGCCGCTACCGCCGCCAGTACGCGGCGCTGGTCCGCTCGGGGTGGCAGCTCGCCGAGCGGCTGGAGCACGAACAGCAGGCGGTCGCCGACCGTACCCGGCTGCGCGAACGGGCCCGTATCGCCGGAGACATGCACGACTCGCTCGGCCACGAACTGGCGCTGCTCACCCTGCGGGCCGGGGCCCTGGAGGTCGATCCGCGGCTGGCGCCCGACCAGCGGGCGGCCGTCGGCGAGCTGCGGGCGGCGGCGGGCACGGCCGCCGAGCACCTGCGGGACGTCATCGGCGTCCTGCGCACCGACGACCGCGCCGAGCCCTCCCGGGTGCCGGCGGACGACAGTGTCGAAGCGCTCGTCGCCCGCGCCCGGTCCGCCGGCCTCGCCGTCTCGCTGCGGCGGGACGGCGCGGTGGAGGCGGGCGAGGGGGCCATGCCGGTGATGGGCGGGCGCGCGGTGTACCGCGTGGTACAGGAGGGGCTGACCAACGCCGCCAAGCACGCGCCGGGCGCGCCGGTGGACGTACGGCTGACCGGCGACGGGCGGCGGCTGGACGTGACGGTGACCAATGCCGCGCCGCCGCCCGGCACCGTACCCGTGCCGGCCCCCGGCCCGGGCGGCAGCGGTCTGGTGGGGCTGGACGAACGGGTCCGGCTCGCCGGCGGTGAACTGCGCGCCGGGCCCACCCCCGAGGGCGGGTTCGAGGTCGCGGCCCGGCTGCCGACGACCGGCCGGGCACCGGTGCGCGGCTCCGGCGACCACGCCCCGTGGAGCCGGTCGCAGCGGGAGCTGGCGGCCGCCCGGCAGCAGGTGCGGCGGCGGCTGGTGCAGACGGTGACCGTACCTGCGGCGCTGTTCACCGGACTGCTGCTGCTCATGGGGATCTTCGCGTTGGTCAGCCCGTCCTGGTCGGTCCTGGACCGCGGGACGTACGAGCGGATACGGACCGGCGACGCCCGGGAGGTCGTGGAGGCGCGGCTGCCGTTCTTCTCCATGGACGTACCGCCGGACGGCACCCCCGACCCGCCGCCCGGTCGCACGTGCCGGTACTACTACATCCGCCCGTACGCGGATGACGTGGCCTACCAGCTCTGCTTCGCGGACGCCCGGCTGGCGTCCAAGGGCGTCGTCCACCGCCGGGACCGGCCGTCGCCCGGATGAGCGGGCCGCTCCGTCATTTCACCTCAAGGACGATCTTCCCCTGGGTGCGGCCGGTCTCGCCCATCTCGTGCGCCTTCGCGGCCTGCTCCAGCGGGAACGTCGCGGCGATGTGCGCCCGCAGCGCGCCGGATGCGGCGAGGGCGGCGATCTCGCGCATGCCCGCCTGGTCGGCCTCGACGATCAGCAGCGCGAGGCGGACGCCGCGCTCCGCGGCCTTCGCGGTGTCCTCCGGGGCGCTGCGGGCGAGGATCGAGACGACGGTGCCGCCCTCGCGCACCACGTCCAGGGAGCGGCTGAGGGTGTCGCCGCCGATGGTGTCCAGGACCACGTCGACCGGTCCGGCGGCCTCGGCGAAGTCGGTCTCCCGGTAGTCGATCACCTCGTCGGCGCCGAGGGAGCGCAGGAAGTCGTGCTTGGCGGCGCTGGCCGTGCCGATCACATGGGCGCCCTTGGCCTTGGCGATCTGTACGGCGAGGTGGCCGACGCCGCCCGCCGCCGCGTGGATCAGGACGCGCTGGCCGGGCTGTATGTCCGCGGTGTCCACCAGCGCCTGGTACGCGGTGAGGGCCGCCAGCGGCAGGGCGCCCGCCTGCACGTGGTCGAGGGCGGCGGGCTTGGGCACGAAGGCCCGCGCGGGGCCGGTGACGTACTCGGCGTGGGTACCGACGCCGTACGGGTACGGGACCATGCCGAAGACCTCGTCGCCCGGCTTGTGCAGGGTGACGCCGATACCGACCGCCACGACGACGCCGGACACGTCCCAGCCCAGGACGCGGGGCAGCGTCCGGACGAAGAGGCCGTCCGCGCGGTGCTTCCAGTCGGTGGGGTTGACGCCGGCGGCCCGGACCGCGATCAGGATCTGGCCGACGCCCGGCTCGGGCCGCGGGAGTTCGGTCTCCTTGAGGACCTCGGGTCCGCCGGTGACGTCCTGGCTGATGGCACGCATGGTGTTTTCGCTCATGCCGTCCAGCATCACCGGGCCCGGCAGCCGCAGCAATGGCACGATGGCCATCATTCGATAGGATCGTGCCATGCAGCCTCATCGTGTGGTGGTCCTGGCCCTGGACGGCGTCTACCCCTTCGAACTCGGCATCCCGGCCCGGGTGTTCCACGCCGCCGACGGCCGGTACGAGGTGCTGACCTGCTCGGCCGACGGCGGCCCGGTGCGCAGCGGCGCCGACTTCTCGGTCCTGGTGGAGCACGGCCCCGAGATCCTGCGCACCGCCGACACCGTGGTGATCCCGTCCATCGCCCCGGACCACGTCCCCACCGAGCTGTCCGGGCCGGTACGGGCCGCACTGGCGACGATCCGGCCCGGTACGCGTCTGGTGTCCATCTGCACCGGCGCGTACGTGCTGGCCGCCGCCGGGCTGCTGGACGGCCGCCCGGCCACCACCCACTGGCAGCTCAGCGAGCACTTCCGCCGCCTGTATCCGCAGGTCAGGGTCACCCCCGACGTGCTCTTCGTGGACGACGGGGACGTCCTCACCTCGTCCGGCGCCGCGTCCGGCATCGACGTCTGCCTGCACATCGTGCGTGCCGACCACGGCGGCGCGGTCGCCAACCACGCGGCCCGCGCCTGCGTCATGCCGCCGTTCCGCGAGGGCGGTCAGGCCCAGTACGTCGAGCAGCCGGTGCCCGCGCCGACCGCGACCGGCACCGCGGCCACCCAGCAGTGGGCCCTGGAGCACCTGGACGAGCCGCTGACGCTGGCCCGGCTGGCGCAGCACGCCGGGATGAGCCTGCGCACCTTCAACCGCCGCTTCCGCGACGAGACCGGCCTCAGCCCCGGCCGGTGGCTCATCCAGCAGCGTCTGCTGCGCGCCCGCCAGCTCCTGGAGACCAGCGACCTGCCGGTGGACCTGGTCGCCGGCCGGGTCGGCTTCGCCGGGGGCGCGTCCCTGCGCCAGCATCTGCACGCCGCCATCGGTGTCTCGCCGCAGGCGTACCGGCGCACGTTCCGGGCACCGCGCGCGGCCGAACAGGAGAAGGCGGCGGTCCCGGCGGGCTGATTCCGGCCGCCGCGCACCCCGGGGCGGCTGTACGGAGCCGTGCGGCCGGTCTAGCTTCGGCCCGTACGGAGACGTACGCCCGAGAGGGGACACCGCCATGGCATTCGGTTTCGTCGCCTTCCACTATCCGGCCCCCGAGCACGTCGAGGAGTTCGTCGGCCAGTGCCACCAGGTCGCCGAGGCAGCACGGTCGCAGCCGGGCTTCCTGTCCGTCGGGGTCTGGGTCACGCCGGACGGCGAGGCCGTCGTCACCACCGGCGCCTTCGCGTCCGAGGAAGACTTCCGCGCGGCGGCCGAGGTGGGCCGTGAGCTGGGCGCGACGCCCGAGGGTCTGAGCGACCTGGAGGTCAGGCCCCGCCAGGTCCACTTCCTGCTGTCCCGCTGAAGGGGATGCTGAACGGACCGATGAACGGACCGGCCGGGGCACCGCACGGCGTCCGTGCGGAGCCCCGGCCGCGTACGGACGAGCGGCCGGCCCTCAGCGCATCAGGACCCCGGCCTCCTCCCCCGTCGCCTCCGACGGCACCGCCAGCAGGCCCATCTCGGCGGCGGTGGCCAGCAGCCGGTGGGCCGGCAGGACGCGGACCGTGTAGCCGAAGGAGCCGGTGCGGTCGAGGGCGAGCGGGCCCTCGTAGAGCCAGCGGCCCTCCAGGTCGGGGCCGCCGGTCGGTTTGAGCGGTACGGTCGTGGCGTCCGTGATCCGGTCGGACTCGTCCACCCGGCCCGAGACGACCTGGACCTCCACGTCGTCCGGGGCGAGGTCGCCGAGGGCGACGCGGACCCGCAGCGCCAGGGTCGCGCCCAGTTCGGCGCTGCCGTTGGGCGGGGCGCCCGGCACCCCGGCGGGCTCCGCGCGGTCCACCACCAGGGCGCCGGTCTCCACGTGGTCCACCGCGACCTGCGGCCACGCGGCCCGTACCCGGGTCTTCCAGGCGGCCAGTTCGGTCGCGGCCTGCGGGGTCAGCGCGCGCTGGGAGCGGGCGGCGGGCGCGTACAGCCGCTCCACGTACTCACGCACCATGCGGCCCGCCAGCACCTTCGGCCCCAGATTGACCAGCGTCTGCCGGACCATCTCGACCCAGCGCTGCGGGACACCGGCCTCGTCGCGGTCGTAGAAGCGCGGCGCGACCCGTTGCTCCAGCAGCTCGTACAGGGCGTTGGCCTCCAGTTCGTCGCGCCGGTTCTCGTCGGTGGCGTGGCCGTCGGCGGTCGGGATGGACCAGCCGAAGTCCGGCTCGTACCACTCGTCCCACCAGCCGTCCAGGACGGAGAGGTTCAGACAGCCGTTGAGCGCCGCCTTCATGCCGGAGGTGCCGCACGCCTCCAGCGGGCGCAGCGGGTTGTTCAGCCAGACGTCGCAGCCGGGGTAGAGCTTCTGCGCCATGGCCATGCCGTAGTCGGGCAGGAAGACCAGCCGCTGCCGTACGCGCGGGTCGTCGGCGAAGCGGACCAGTTCCTGTACGAGGCGCTTGCCGCCGTCGTCCGCCGGGTGGGCCTTGCCCGCCACCACGATCTGGACGGGCCGCTCGGGGTGCAGCAGCAGGTCCATCAGGCGGTCGCGGTCGCGCAGCATCAGGGTGAGCCGCTTGTAGGAGGGCACCCGGCGGGCGAACCCGATGGTGAGCACCTCCGGGTCCAGCACGCCGTCGATCCAGCCCAGTTCGGCGGCTCCGGCGCCGCGCTGCCGCCAGGAGACGTGCAGGCGCCGCCGCACCTCCTCGACGAGCTGTTCGCGCAGGCCCCGCCGCAGGTCCCAGACGTCCGCGTCCGGGATGTCGGCCACCGCCGACCAGCGGCGGGAGTCGCCGACGGACAGCGCGTCCTCGGTCCGGCCGGCCCCGATCTGGCGGGCGCCGAGCCGGAAGACCTCGGGCGCCACCCAGGTGGGCGCGTGGACGCCGTTGGTGACCGACGTGATCGGTACGTCCTCCGGGTCGAATCCCGGCCAGAGCCCGGCGAACATCTCGCGGCTGACGCGGCCGTGCAGGGTGGAGACGCCGTTGGCGCGCTGGGCCAGCCGCAGGCCCATCACCGCCATGTTGAAGCAGTTGGGCTCGCCGCCGGGGTAGGTCTCCAGACCGAGTGCGAGGATGCGCTCGACGTCGATGCCGGGCAGCTCCGCCGCCTCGCCGAAGTGGCGGGCGACCAGTTCGCGGTCGAAGCGGTCGATGCCCGCGGGGACGGGGGTGTGGGTGGTGAAGACCGTACCGGCGCGTACGGTCTCCAGCGCGCCGTCGAAATCCAGCCCGACCGGTCCGCCCGCCTCGCCGGGGCCGCCCTCGCGGCCGGCGTCCGCCAGCTCGCGGATGCGTTCCAGGCCGAGGAAGCCCGCGTGTCCCTCGTTCGTGTGGAACACCTCGGGCGCGGCGTGGCCGGTGAGCCGGCAGTACGTCCGTACGGCCCGCACCCCGCCGATCCCCAGCAGCATCTCCTGCAACAGGCGGTGCTCGCTCCCCCCGCCGTAGAGCCGGTCGGTCACGTCCCGCTCGCCCGGCCCGTTCTCCTCCACGTCGGAGTCCAGGAGCAGCAGCGGCACCCGCCCGACCCGCGCCACCCAGACGACCGACCGCAGCCGCCGCCCACCGGGCAGCGCGAGGGCCACCTGGGCGGGCGACCCGTCGGCCTCCCGCAGCAGGTCCAGCGGCAGCTCGTTGGGGTCGAGCACCGGGTAGTGCTCCTGCTGCCAGCCCTCGCGGGAGAGCGACTGGCGGAAGTAGCCGTGCCGGTAGAGCAGGCCCACCCCGATGAGCGGTACGCCGAGGTCGCTGGCGGCCTTGAGGTGGTCGCCGGCGAGGATGCCGAGGCCGCCGGAGTACTGCGGCAGCGCGGCGGTGATGCCGAACTCGGGCGAGAAGTAGGCGACGGCCTCGGGCAGCCGGCCGTCCCGGCCGCCCTGCTGGGCGCCCTGGTACCAGCGCTGCCCGGAGAGGTAGTCCTGGAGGTCGTCGGCGGCCGCGCCGAGCCGGCGCAGGAATCTGCGGTCCCCGGCCAGCTCCGCGAGCCGCTCGGCGGAGACGGTGCTCAGCAGCCGTACGGGGTCCAGCCCCGCCCGGCGCCGGCCGGCGGGGGCTATGGCGTGGAACAGTTCGCGGGTCTCAGGGTGCCAGGACCAGCGCAGATTGCGCGCCAGGTCGCTGAGGGGTCGCAGGGGCTCCGGGAGGACGGGGCGCACGGTGAACCGACGAATGGCCTTCACGCTACGACGGTAGCGGCGCACCGCCGTCCGATTCGCCCGGTAGCCCGGAATCCGGTCGGATCCGGACGCCAACTGCCATGATCGGTACGCCTCTTGGGGCGTCACCCGTTCGGCCGAGCCGGTCACCCGAAGGGCGCCTTCCGGCCACCCGGGAGCGCGGCCCGGGACACCAGGACGGCGGAACGCGGCCCGCCCCATCCCCGCTCCCCCGCCGCCCCGCGCGGCCGATATGGCCGGTTCCCCACCCCCGTGCACTCTTGTTCGAGACCGCACCGGGCGAAAGGCTGCCGGTGACGCCGCCGGCCCGGGTGCGGCACCCGGCCCTCCCACCCGCGACTCCGGCGGCCACGGCCCGAGTTGAGGAGGGGATCGGGACGCACGCCACGCATATGCACCGGGAATCCGGCGGACGGCATGTTCCAACTGGCGTTCGAAATCGGCCTGTTCGCGCCGGGTGTGGACATCACGTCGGCGTGGAACCCGGGAGACACTGCGGTGCGGGCTCCCTCCGGCGCATCCCCGGCCGCACCGCACGCAGCCCGCACAGTTGCGCTCCATCTGCCGCCCCACCGGCGGACCGGACCGAAGGAGGTGCGGAGCACGCCGGCCGCCGCGGCGGCCAGGCATCGGAACACCGTTGCGGGCCCCGGCCCGCCGACCGCGTCGTCGCAGGTCAGCACCGGACGGTGAGTGCGGAGCGGCACCACCCCGTAATACCTCGCACGGCGTTCGGGCGGGTTGAGGGCCGGGCCCCGGGGAGCGTGCGCGCCGCCGCACGTACCTGTCCGGAGCCCCGGTCATATTCCGTTCCGCGGTTACGTGCCGGTAGTGCGCGGACGGCCCGATTGCCCGCCCGCGCGCCACGGGAAGGCTTGTGCGGTACCGCTCTTGCGCCCCGGCGCGCCGCACGGCTTCCCACCCCCGCCCCCATCCGCCAACCGAGTGAAAGCGGACAGGAGAGCCCATGCCCGCAGCCCGTCCCTCCGTCACAAAAACGATAGAAAGGACAGAATCCGGTAACACCTCCCAACCTTCAGGTGACCCCATGATCGGCCGCATCCCCGTGCTGGACCTCCACCCGCTGATCGACTGCGGCCGTCGCCCGGCGAAAGCGGTGGTCGGCGAGACCTTCCAGATCTCGGCCACCGTCTTCCGTGAGGGCCATGACGCGGTCGCCGCCAACGTCGTCCTGCGCGACCCCCTGGGCCGTCCCGGCCCCTGGACGCCGATGCGCGAACTGGCGCCCGGTACGGACCGCTGGGGTGCCGAGGTCACCCCGGACGTGGAGGGCCGGTGGACGTACGGCGTCGAGGGCTGGTCGGACCCGGTCGGCACCTGGCGCCACCACGCCGGCATCAAGATCCCGGCCGGCCTCGACACCGAACTGGTCCTCGCCGAGGGCGCCGCGCTGCACGAACGCGCCGCCGAGGGGGTGCCCAAGAGAGACGGCCGGGAAGCGGTGCTGGCCGCGGCGGACGCCCTGCGCGACCCGCAGTTGCCCGCCGCCACCCGGCTCGCCGCCGCGCTCACCCCCGAGGTCACCGCCGCGCTCGCCCGCCACCCGCTGCGCGAACTGGTCACCGCCTCGCGGACGCTGCCGCTGCTGGTCGAGCGCCGCCGGGCCCTGTTCGGGTCGTGGTACGAGCTGTTCCCCCGGTCGGAGGGCGCGGTGGTGCGCAAGGGCGCGCCCGCGGTCAGCGGCACGTTCCGGACGGCCGCCGAACGGCTGCCGGCGGTCGCGGCCATGGGGTTCGACGTGGTGTACCTGCCGCCCGTGCACCCCATCGGCACCTCCTACCGCAAGGGCCCCAACAACGCGCTCTCCGCGGGCCCGCACGACGTGGGGTCGCCGTGGGCCATCGGCTCGCCCGAGGGCGGGCACGACGCGCTCCACCCGGACCTCGGCACCTTCGAGGACTTCGCGCACTTCGTCCGCACGGCGCACGACCTGCGCATGGAGGTGGCGCTGGACTTCGCCCTCCAGTGCTCGCCGGACCACCCCTGGGTCACCGAGCATCCCGAGTGGTTCCACCACCGCGCGGACGGCTCCATCGCCTACGCCGAGAACCCGCCGAAGAAGTACCAGGACATCTACCCGCTCGCGTTCGACGCGGACCTGAACGGCCTGGTGCGGGAGACGGAACGGCTGCTGCGCTTCTGGATGGAGCGCGGGGTGCGCATCTTCCGGGTCGACAATCCGCACACCAAGCCGGTGCTCTTCTGGGAGCGGGTCATCGCGGACGTCAACCGCACCGATCCGGACGTCGTCTTCCTGGCCGAGGCGTTCACCCGGCCTGCGATGATGCGCACGCTGGCACAGATCGGGTTCCAGCAGTCGTACACCTATTTCACCTGGCGCAACGGCAAGCACGAGCTGACCGAGTACCTCACCGAGCTGTCGCGGGAAACGTCCTCGTACATGCGGCCGAATTTCTTCGTCAATACGCCGGACATCCTGCACGCCTATCTGCAGGACGGCGGGCGGCCCGCGTTCGAGGTGCGGGCCGTACTGGCCGCGACCCTCTCCCCGGCGTGGGGTGTCTACGCCGGATTCGAGCTGTGCGAGTCGACACCGGTACGAAGTGGCAGCGAAGAGTACCTGGATTCCGAGAAGTACCAACTCAAGCCCCGGGACTGGGAGACAGCGGCGCGTGAGGGACGTACGATCGCTCCTCTCATCACCACGCTGAACCGCTTGCGACGCCGCCACCCGGCACTCCAGCAGCTACGCGACCTTCATTTCCACCGTGTCGACAACGACGCCGTCCTCGCCTATTCCAAACGGGCCGGGAACGGCGCCGGGGCCGACACGGTGCTCACGGTCGTCAACCTCGACCCGCACCACACCCACGAGGCGACGGTGTCGTTGGACATGCCGGAACTCGGCCTCGATTGGCACGATTCCGTCCCGGTGCGCGACGAGCTCACCGGCGAGACCTACCACTGGGGCAGGGACAACTATGTGCGCCTCGACCCGGGCCGCGCTCCGGCACCCGCGCACCTGTTCTCCCTGCGACCGTCCTCACCGATCGGAGGGTCACCCAATTGATCGTCAACGAGCCCGTCCCCGACAAGTTCGAGGACACGCCGGCCAAGGACCGCGATCCCGACTGGTTCAAACGGGCCGTCTTCTACGAGGTCCTGGTGCGTTCCTTCCAGGACAGCAACGGTGACGGCATCGGCGACCTCAAGGGCATCACGGCCAAACTGGACTATCTCCAGTGGCTGGGCGTGGACTGCCTGTGGCTGCCACCGTTCTTCAAGTCGCCGCTGCGGGACGGCGGTTACGACGTGTCGGACTACACGGCCGTGCTCCCGGAATTCGGTGACCTGGCCGACTTCGTGGAGTTCGTGGACGCCGCGCACCAGCGCGGGATGCGGGTGATCATCGACTTCGTCATGAACCACACCAGCGACCAGCACCCGTGGTTCCAGGAGTCCCGCACCGACCCGGACGGCCCGTACGGCGATTACTACGTCTGGGCCGACGACGACAAGCAGTACCAGGACGCGCGCATCATCTTCGTCGACACCGAGGCGTCCAACTGGACCTTCGACCCGGTGCGCAAACAGTACTTCTGGCACCGCTTCTTCTCCCACCAGCCGGACCTGAACTACGAGAACCCGGCCGTGCAGGAGGAGATGCTCTCCGCCCTGCGCTTCTGGCTCGACCTGGGCATCGACGGGTTCCGGCTGGACGCGGTCCCGTACCTGTACGCCGAGGAGGGCACCAACTGCGAGAACCTGCCCGCCTCGCACTCCTTCCTCAAGCACGTACGGGCGGAGATCGACGCACATTACCCCGACACCGTGCTGCTGGCCGAGGCCAACCAGTGGCCGGAGGACGTCGTCGACTATTTCGGGGACTACTCCAAGGGCGGGGACGAATGCCACATGGCGTTCCATTTCCCGGTCATGCCGCGCATCTTCATGGCGGTCCGCCGGGAATCGCGCTACCCGGTCTCGGAAATCCTGGCCAAGACCCCGGAGATCCCGGCCAACTGCCAGTGGGGCATCTTCCTGCGCAACCACGACGAGCTGACGCTCGAAATGGTCACGGACGAAGAGCGTGACTATATGTACGCGGAATATGCCAAGGACCCGCGCATGCGGGCCAATATCGGCATCCGCCGCCGACTGGCCCCGCTGCTCGACAACGACCGCAACCAGATCGAACTCTTCACCGCCCTGCTGCTGTCCCTGCCGGGCTCGCCGATCCTGTATTACGGCGACGAGATCGGCATGGGTGACAACATCTGGCTCGGCGACCGGGACGCGGTCCGCACCCCGATGCAGTGGACGCCCGACCGGAACGCCGGTTTCTCCTCCTGCGACCCCGGCCGGCTCTTCCTGCCGACCATCATGGACCCGGTCTACGGCTATCAGGTCACCAACGTCGAGGCGTCGATGTCCTCGCCGTCGTCGCTGCTCCACTGGACCCGGCGCATGATCGAGATCCGGAAGCAGAACCCGGCCTTCGGCCTCGGCACCTACACCGAACTCCCCTCGTCCAACCCCGCGGTACTGGCCTTCCTGCGCGAATACCAGGACGACCTGGTGCTGTGCGTGCACAATTTCTCGCGCTTCGCGCAGCCCACCGAACTGGACCTGCGCACATTCAACGGCCGGCATCCGGTCGAGCTGATCGGCGGCGTCCGTTTCCCGCCCATCGGCGAATGGCCCTATCTGCTGACCCTCGCGGGCCACGGCTTCTATTGGTTCCGGCTGCGGAGGGGGCGGTCTAGCGACCGTACCGGCGCACGTGCAGGGCGGCGGAAAACCGCCGCCCGTATCCGCCCGCGATACGGGTACGGGCGTTTTCCGACCGCCCCCACGGGCAGTCTCCCTACTACCGCACGGGCCGGGTGAGCCAGCGCCGAAACCCCGGTGTCAGGGGTAATCCCCACGGACGCCGCTGCCGTACGGACGATCCTCACCCGACACGTCCCGCACCGCCGCACAGTCAAGGCCGCATTCCGGGACACTCTGCCCTATCTGTCGTGTGCCCGGGGAAAGGACGCGACGCCATGTCGGAGACCGCCTCGACCCGTGCCATCCGCAGTCCGCACGACCGCCTCTCGACCACCGCGCCCGCGCTGTTGTCCTCACTCGTCCCCCTGCTGAGCGAATGGCTGCCGCGGCAGCGGTGGTTCGCCGGCAAAGGGCGGCCGATCACGGGCTTCCATCTGGTGTCGGCGACCGAGTTGCTGCCGTGCGCGGCGGGTGGCGCCACACCGGGGCTGCTGCACCTGCTCGTACGGGCGCAGCAGTCGGCGGCCCCGCCCGGGGCCCCGCAGCCGGTGCCACCGGAGCACCCCGCCGAACCGGCCGCCACGCCGCCCACGGGCCCGGCGGCGAGCGGGGACTGCTACCAGCTTCTGCTCGGCGTGCACAGCGCCCTGCCGCCGCAGCTCGCCCCCGCCGTGATCGGCCGCCCCGCCGGCGGCCCGCTGCACGGGCGCACGGTCTACGACGCCCTGCTGGACAACCGGCTGTGCGCCCTCCTGCTGGAGCGGCTGCGGGTGCCGGGACGGCTCGGCGGCCTGCGGTTCTGCCGGGTGGCCGACAGCACCATCTCCTCCGGGATGCCCGCCCGCCCGATCACCGTCGAACAGACCAACTCCTCGGTCGTCTACGGCGATTCGTACATCCTCAAGGTGTTCCGGCGCACCGCGCCCGGCCTCAACCCCGACCTGGAACTGCCGCTGGCGCTGGCCCGCGCCAAGTGCGGACGGGTCCCGGCGCCCGCCGCGTGGTTCGAGACCGACCCGGAGGCGGGCGACGGCGAGCCGGTGACGCTCGGCGTGCTCCAGCCCTACCTGAGCGGCTCCGCCGACGGCTGGCAGCTTGCCCTGAACGCGCTCGCCGTGCAGGCCGACTTCACCAGCTCCGCGCGGGCCCTCGGGCACGCCACCGCCGAGGTGCACACCGCGCTGGCCGAGACGCTGCCCACCACCGAACTGCGCCGCCCGCAACTCGACGCGGTCGCCGCCCAGATGAACGAGCGGCTGGTGGCCACCGCGCGCGTGGTGCCCGCCCTGCGCCCGTACTGCGCGCGGCTGCGCACCGCCTTCGACGACCTCGCGGCGCTCGGGCACGACGGCCGCGCCTGGTCCGCCCAGCGCATCCACGGCGATCTGCACCTGGGCCAGACGCTGCGGACCGCCGACGAAGGCCGCTGGTCGCTGATCGACTTCGAGGGCGAGCCGTCCCGGCCGCTGGCCGAGCGGCGGCGCCCGCAGCCCGCGGTGCGCGACGTGGCGGCCATGCTGCGCTCGTTCGACTACGCGGCCCGCAGCGGCCCTTCGGGCGGCGACCCGTGGTCGCTGGAGTGGGCCCGGCGCACCCGGGCCGCCTACTGCCTCGGGTACGCGGAGGCCGGCGGGCTCGATCCGCGCTCGGCGCCCGAGCTGATGCGGGCGTACGAGACGGACAAGGCCGTCTACGAAGTGCTCTACGAGGCCCGGCACCGGCCGAACTGGCTGCCCGTACCGATGGCCGCGGTGCGGCGGCTGGCCGGGGCGCCCGCGTCCCGGGGCGCGGCCGGCGCGGACTCCGGGGCCGGCCCGGACCTGGACGGCGCCGATGGGCGCGCATGAAACCGCCGGAGCGGGCCACCCGGAGCGGTACGGAGCACCGGCACCGGCGTGCACGGCCCCGGCCCGTCCCGAGGGCGCGCGCCCGGTGCGCACCAGACCCCTGCCGCATCGCAGGCATCTCAGACAACCCTGATCGCTGACATCTGGCCGAGGAGGCTCCTCTCGTGACCGCCCGTTCGTCGTCCCGCCGCCCATCGCAAGAACCCGCGCCCGCCCGTGGCACGGCCGTCCGGGGCACCTCCCCGGAGGCATCCGCCGGCCGGTCCGGTGTCCCGGCCACCTTCCTGCCGGGGCGTGATGAGCCTGCCGGGTCCGGCGGGGCCGCCTCGCCCGATGCGACCGTCGAGACCACTGATGCCACTGAGGTCGCTGAGGCTGCTGAGCCCGCCCAGACCACTGAGACTGCTGGGACCAGCGAGACCCACCGGTCCAGCGGGGTCACCGAGCGGCCGCCGCACCAGCGTGACCACGGCGAGCCCCTGCCGGAGCGGCCCGACGCCACCCGCCCGGACCGTACGCGGACCGGCAGCGCCCGACCTGGCAGCGCCCGGCCCGCCACCGCGGAACCCAGCACTGCACAGCCCGCCGGCGCGCCGACCGACGGCACACCCCCCGGCCCCGCCCCCGAGCCCAGCGGCGGCAGTCACGGCGTGCGGACCGCGCCGCCGCTCGGCGAGGAGGACCGCGGCCGGCTGCTGGGCGGCGCGCACCACGACCCGCACGGGCTGCTCGGCGCGCACCCGGTGCGCGGCGGCGTGCTCTTCCGCGTGCTGCGGCCGTACGCGAAGGCCGTCACCGTCCTCTCCAAGGGGCTGCGGGCCGATCTGCACGACGAGGGCGACGGCCTGTTCGGCGGGGTGCTGCCGCTGACCGCGGTGCCCGAGTACGAGCTGCTGGTCGCGTACGAGGACAACGTCGTGACCGTGCACGACCCGTACCGCTTCCTGCCCGCCGTCGGCGAACTGGACCTGCACCTGTTCGGCGAGGGCCGCCACGAGGAGCTGTGGCAGGCGATGGGCGCGATGCCCATGGTGCACCAGGAGGTGACCGGCACCCGCTTCACCGTCTGGGCGCCGAACGCCCGGGGTGTGCGCGTGGTCGGCAACTTCAACTTCTGGGACGGCACCGGCTTCCCGATGCGCTCGCTCGGCTCGTCCGGCGTGTGGGAGCTGTTCCTGCCGGGGCTGGGCGAGGGCGAGCTGTACAAGTTCGAGATCACCCGGCCGGACGGCTCGAAGACGCTGCGCGCCGACCCGATGGCCCGCCGTACGGAGTGCCCGCCCGCCAACGCCTCCGTCGTGCACACCTCGCACCACCGGTGGCAGGACGCGGCATGGCTGGAGCGGCGGGCCGAGCGCCCGGTGCACGCGGCGCCGTTCTCCGTCTACGAGGTGCACCTGGCGTCCTGGCGCCCGGGGCTCACGTACCGGCAGCTCGCCCAGCAGTTGCCCGCCTACGTCAAGGACCTGGGCTTCACCCACGTCGAGCTGATGCCGGTCGCCGAGCACCCCTTCGGCGGCTCCTGGGGGTACCAGGTCACCGGCTTCTACGCGCCGACCGCCCGGATGGGCACCCCCGACGACTTCAAGTACCTGGTCGACGCGCTGCACCGGGCCGGGATCGGGGTGCTGATGGACTGGGTGCCGGCGCACTTCCCGCGCGACGCGTGGGCGCTGGCGGAGTTCGACGGGCGGCCGCTGTACGAGCACGAGGACCCGGCGCGGGCCGCGCACCCCGACTGGGGCACGCTGGAGTTCGACTACGGCCGGGCCGAGGTGCGTAACTTCCTGGTGGCCAACGCGGTGTACTGGTGCGAGGAGTTCCACATCGACGGGCTGCGGGTGGACGCGGTCGCCTCGATGCTCTACCTCGACTACTCCCGGGAGAGCGGCGAGTGGACGCCCAACGTGCACGGCGGGCGGGAGAACCTGGACGCGGTGGCCTTCCTCCAGGAGATGAACGCCACCGTCTACCGGCGCTGCCCCGGGGTCGTCACCGTCGCCGAGGAGTCCACCGCCTGGGACGGCGTGACCCGCGCCACCCACCACGTGGGGCCCGGCGGCTTCGGCGGGCTGGGCTTCGGGCTGAAGTGGAACATGGGCTGGATGCACGACTCGCTGGGCTACGTCAGCAAGGAGCCGGTGCACCGCAAGTACCACCACAACGAGATGACGTTCTCGATGGTGTACGCGTACTCGGAGAACTACGTCCTGCCGATCTCGCACGACGAGGTGGTGCACGGCAAGCGCTCCCTGGTCTCCAAGATGCCCGGCGACTGGTGGCAGCAGCGGGCCACCCAGCGGGCGTACCTCGGGTTCATGTGGAGCCATCCGGGCAAACAGCTCCTCTTCATGGGGCAGGAGTTCGCGCAGGGGGCCGAGTGGGCGGAGGGGCACGGCCCCGACTGGTGGCTGCTGGACCCGTCGTACTCCGCCGAGCCCGACCACCGGGGCGTACGGGACCTGGTCCGCGACCTGAACCGCCGCTACACGGACACCCCCGCGCTGTGGGAGCAGGACACCGTGCCGGAGGGCTTCTCCTGGGTCGTCGGCGACGCCAGTGAGGACAACGTCTTCGCCTTCCTGCGGTACGGCACGGACGGCACCCCGCTGCTGGCGATCTCGAACTTCTCGCCGGTGGTGCGGCACGCGTACCCGGTCGGGGTGCCGGCGGACGTGGCGGCGTGGCGGGAGGTCCTGAACACGGACGAGGTGCGGTACGGCGGGAGCGGGGTGGGCAACCCCGATCCGCTGAAGCCCGACGCGTCCGTACCGTGGCACGGGCGGCCGGCGTCGATCACGCCGGTGCTGCCGCCGCTGGCGACGGTCTGGCTGCGGCCGGTGTGAGGCGCTCAGCGGGCCGGGGCGGTGCCCCGGCCCGTGCGCCGGTCAGCCGCCCATGGCCCGTTTCCAGCCGTCCAGGAAGGGCGCCTCGGCCGGGTCGGGGCGGTCGGTCGCGTTCATGACGCGGTGCCAGTACGGGTAGTAGGCGGGCAACTGGGAGAGTTCGGTGAGGCGGGCGGTCTCGGCCTCGGTCAGCCGCAGCTCGGTGGCGGCGAGGTCGTCGCGCAGTTGCTCCTCGTTGCGGGCGCCGATCACCAGGCCGGTGACGCCGGGGCGGCCGAGCAGCCAGGCGAGCACGACCCGCGGGACCGAGGTGCCGTGCGCGTCGGCGATCCCGGCCAGGCACTCGATGATGTCGTAGGCGCGCTCCTTGTCGACCACGTGCGGTTCGGGCCAGTCGGTGCCCTGCCGGGTGGTGGCCGGCACCGGCTGTCCGCGCCGGACCTTGCCGCTGAGCAGCCCCTCCCCCAGCGGGCTCCAGACCAGCGTGCCCAGGCCCTGGTCCAGGGCGGCCGGGAGGATCTCGTACTCGGCCTCGCGGGCCTCGGGCGTGTAGTAGACCTGCTGGGCCACCGGCGCGGTCAGACCGTGCAGCCGCGCCGTGTACAGCGTCTTCATGATCTGCCACCCGTTGAAGTTGGAGAGGCCGACATAGCGGACCTTGCCGTCGGCGACCAGCCGGTCCAGCGCGGTCAGGGTCTCCTCGACGGGCGTCTGGCCGTCCCACTGGTGCAGGTAGAGCAGGTCCAGGTGGTCGGTCTGGAGGCGGCGCAGACTGCGCTCGACCTCGCGCAGAATGCTGTACGCCGACGAGCCGCCCTCGTTGGGCCCGTCGCCGACCTGCATCCGGACCTTCGAGGCGAGCAGGACGTCGTCGCGGCGGCCGCGCAGCGCCTCGCCGGTGATCTCCTCGGCCTGGCCGAAGGAGTACATGTTCGCGGTGTCGATCATGTTCACGCCGGCGTCCAGTGCGATGTCGAACAGCCGGCGGGCCTCGTCCGTACCGAGCCCGCCGATCTGCGCGAACTGTTCGCGCGCGCCCACGTTGAGGGTGCCGAGCACGAGCCGGGACACCTTCAGGCCCGACCGTCCGAGCGTGCGGTATTCCACGGGTCCTCCTCGGTCGACGATGCGGGTGATGCTCCGCGATCAACCGTAGGTGCGGGACCGGTGGGCCGCACGGCAGGCCGGGTGCGGCGTGGCGCGGCCGGCCGGGGCCGTGCGGCGGTCCCTCAGTCCGCGCCCCCGGCCAGCTCCGCGCGCAGCCGGGCCAGGTGCGCCAGCCATTCCTGGCCGCCGTCCGACTCGTCCCACAGCTCGGCCAGCTCGGAGTCCGGCGCGAGCACCCGGTCCAGGGCGTGCACCGCGAGCACGGCGAGTCTGCGCGGCGGCTCGGGGACCGTCAGGTCGGGGGCGTGCGCGGGGTCGGCCGGGGCCGTGCCGTCCGCGCGGGCGGCGGCTATCAGGGCCGCGGCGGCCACGGCCATCTCGCCTTCCGGGGCTTCGAGATAGTCCCGTTCGGCGGCGGCGCTGGACAGCACGCCCCGCAGGGCGCCGAGCCGCCGGTCCTCCGGCATGGCGACCAGATCGTCCAGCAGATCCGCCGCCCCGTCGTTGTCGAACAGCCCCATGCCCCAGGTCCCCATCGGCCTTCGCCCCTCACTCGTCACCACCCACGCGCCCGAACCACCACCGGGCCGATTGCATCGTGGCATCTGCCACTGACAATCGGCCCGGTGGTGCGGTGCGGGACCGCGCGGGCGCGGCTCCGTCACGCAGGGAGTGCGGCTCAGTCGCGCGTGGACGCGCCGCCGCTGCCCGCCGTGACGGGCTCGCGGGTGGCCTCCGGACCGGCTTCCGTACCGGTGCCCGGCTGCTGCGTACGGCGGCGGCGCGGCAGCAGTACGGCGACCAGCACCGTCCCCACGCCGAGCACGACCGCGCCGACCAGGCTGGTGTGCGCCACCGCGTCGGAGAACGCCCCGCGTACCGCGTCCGCGACCGCCTGGGCCTGCTGGATGCCGAGTGTTTGCGCCTTCTCCGGGCCCACCTTGGGCGCGGCACCCTGGGCGACCTGCTTGCCGACCTCCTTGGCGACCGCCAGTCCGGCGCCCACCGAGTCCTGCGCGGTGGACAGGGCGCTGCCGGGCAGCTTCGGGCCGCCGTGCGCCGCCGCCGACGCCGCCGCGTCGGACAGCTTGGAGGAGTAGGCGCTCGCCAGGACGGAGCCGAGGACGGCGATGCCGAGCGAGCCGCCCAGTTCGATGGAGGTGTCGTTGACCGCGCCGCCGACACCGAGCTGGTCCTCGGGGAAGGCGCCCATGATGGCGTCGGTGCACGGCGACAGGGACAGGCCGATGGCCAGGCCGAGCACGATGAGCGGGGCGAGGAAGTCGCCGTACGAGGAACCGGCGTCCACCTGGGTGAGCAGGGCGAGGGCGACCGTGCCGCCCACCATGCCGGTGGTGACGGTGACCTTCATGCCGAGGCGCGGCGTCAGGAAGCCGGTCAGCGCGGCGCCCACGAAGACCGCGCCGGCCAGCGGCAGCATCCGTATACCGGTGTCCAGCGGGGAGTAGCCCAGGACGAACTGGAGGTGCTGGGTGAGGTAGTAGAACGCGCCGAAGACCGCGAGGAAGAAGAGGGCGACGGCGAGGTTGGCGCCGGCGAAGCCGCGGTGGGCGAAGCGGCGTACGTCCAGGACGGGGCGCGGGTGGCGCAGCTCCCAGACGACGAACAGGACCAGGCCGACCCCTGCGGCGATCGCGGCGCCGACGGCGCGGGCGTCCCAGCCGAAGTGCGGGCCCTGGATGAGCATGTAGATCAGCGAGCCGACCCAGACGACGGACAGCAGGCCGCCGACGTAGTCGAGGCGGTCGCTGTGGCCCGCCTTGGACGCCGGGACGACCAGCAGCGCGCCGATGATGCCGAGTGCCGCGACCGGCACGTTGATCAGGAAGGACGAGGACCAGCCGTGGTCCTCCAGCAGCGCGCCGGCGACGAGCGGGCCGACGGCGATGGCCAGTCCGGCGGTCGCGGTCCAGATGGTGATGGCGAGCGCGCGTTCGCGGCGCGGGAAGGTGGCGGCCAGCAGGGACAGCGTCGCGGGCATGATCATGGCCGCGCCCACGCCCATCACGGCACGCGCCGCGATGACGCCGCCGGAGCTGTCCACCAGGGCGCCCGCGACCGAACCGCCCGCGAAGACCAGCAGGCCGAGGACGAGGGCACCGCGGCGGCTGTACTTGTCGCCGACCGCGCCGAGCATCAGCATCAGCGCGGCGTACGGGACGGTGTAGGCGTCGATGACCCACTGCAGGTCGGAGCTGCTCAGGCCCAGGTCGGCGGTCATGTCGGGGGCCGCGACGGTGAGCGAGGTGTTCGCCATCACGATGATCAGCAGGCTCAGGCACAGCACGCCCAGGGCCCACCAGCGTTTCGTGTAGGGCCGGTCCGTTTCGTGGACCGGCCGGGTCTGCGGAGAAGGCACCCGATTCACCCCTGACTCTGAAGAACGTTCTCGGTGGCGTGCGCGTACCCGCGCACGACTTGCACACGCATGTGCAATTACACAGTGGTGTGCAATTTACGTCGCTGCACACCCATGTGCAAAATGAGGGAGGAGCGGGACCGTGACCGCACGCGTCCGCCGACCGAGGAGCCGCAGCGCCATGACCGCACTCACCAGCCGCGCCCACGCCAACCGCCGCCGGATCATGGACATCGCACTGGCCGAACTGCTGCGGCACCCGGACGCGACCATGGACCAGATCGCGCGGGCCGCGGGCGTGGTGCGGCGCACCGTCTACGGGCACTTCCCCAGCCGGGAGGCGCTGATCACCGCGCTGACGGACGCCGCCGTGGACGATGTGACGACCGCCTTCGCCGACGGCACGGCCGACCCGTCCGAGCCCGCCGACGTGGCGCTGGCGCGGGCCACCCTCGCCGCGTGGGAGTGCGCCGACCGCTACCGGCTGCTGGTCTCGCTCGCCCAGTGCAGCGTCACGGACGCCGGTATCCGGGCCCGTCTGGAGCCCGTACGGCGCCGGGCGACCACCATCCTGGAGCGCGGCCTGGAAGCGGGCCTGTTCCACTCCCCGCTCACCCCGGGCGCACTGGCCCACGTCCACGAACACATGCTGTTCGGCCTGATGCAGGCGGTGAACGACGGCGACCTGGACGCCGAGGCCGCCGGGCACGCGGCGGCGGAGACGGTGCTGGCGGCGTCGGGGGTGCCGGGCGAGCGGGCGGCCGAGGCGGTACGGGTGGCAGAGGGGACGAGGGTGCCGGACGCGGCTGCGTCATCGGCCGCGACGGGCTGACGAAAGGGCGTCCGGGCACGCGAAAGGGCCCCGGCGGGCGCGCACCCGCCGAGGCCCCGGTTCCGGGTCTCAGACCTTCGCCGGCTCCTTCGCCACCTCGGCCCCCGGCTCCTCCGCCCCGTGTCCGTCCGGGCTCAGGGTCCGCTCGTCGAACGGGAGACGGCCGCCGAGCACCTCGCCGACCCGGGACTTGTCGATCTCCTTGGTCCAGGTGCCGACCAGGACGGTGGCCACCGCGTTGCCCGCGAAGTTGGTCAGGGCGCGGGCCTCGCTCATGAAGCGGTCGATGCCGACGATCAGGCCGACGCCGTCGACCAGTTCCGGGCGGTGCGACTGGAGGCCGCCGGCCAGCGTCGCCAGCCCGGCGCCCGTCACACCCGCCGCGCCCTTGGACGCGATGATCATGAAGACGAGCAGCGAGACCTGCTGGCCGATGGAGAGCGGGCTGCCCATCGCCTCGGCGATGAACAGTGAGGACATCGTCAGGTAGATCGCGGTGCCGTCGAGGTTGAAGCTGTAGCCGGTCGGCACGGTGATGCCGACGACCGGCTTGCTGACGCCCAGGTGCTCCATCTTCGCGATCAGCCGCGGCAGCGCGGACTCGGAGGACGAGGTGGACAGGATCAGCAGGAACTCCCGGCCCAGGTACTTCAGCAGGGCGAAGATGTTCACCCCGGCGATCAGACGCAGCAGCGTACCGAGGACGACGATCACGAACAGCAGACAGGTCACGTAGAAGCCGACCATGATGACGGCCAGCGACTTCAGCGCGTCCACGCCGGTCGCGCCGACCACCGCGGCCATCGCGCCGAACGCGCCCACCGGCGCGGCCCACATGATCATGGACAGCACGCGGAAGACCAGGCGCTGGACGTGCCCGATGCCGCGCAGCACGGGCTCGCCGGAGGCGCCCATCGCCTGCAGGCCGAAGCCGACCAGCAGCGCCACCAGCAGCGTCTGGAGCACCTGGCCGTGGGTGAGCGCGGAGACCAGCGTCTCCGGGATGATGCCGAGCAGGAAGTCCGTGGTCGACTCGGCGCCGCCCTTGGTCTGGGCCTGGCCCGCGTGCCGCAGCGACTCGGTCAGGTGCAGGCCGGAGCCCGGCTCCAGGATGTTGCCGACCACCAGGCCGATGGCCAGCGCGACCGTGGACATCACCATGAAGTAGCCCAGTGCCAGACCGCCGACCGCGCCGACCTTGGCGGCCTTGCGGACCGAGCCGACGCCCAGCACGATCGTGCAGAAGATCACCGGCGAGATCATCATCTTGATCAGGTTCACGAAGCCGGTGCCCAGCGGCTTCAGCCCGACGGCGAAGCCGGGGGCCGCGAAGCCCACGGCGATGCCGGCGAGCACGGCGACGATCACGGCGATGTAGAGGTAATGCGTCCGGTCCCGCTTCTGCTGCTGCGGTGCGGTCTCCTCGGTCGTCCCCCCGGGCGGTGGGGTCTGTGCGGCCACGGCTGACTCCTCGGTCTTCGGTCCTGCGCCGGTCTGCGGCTCTGCAACCCGTACCCGGCCCGTGTCGTGCCGGGTACGCGGCCCGTACGCAGAACAGTCCCGGTGACTATGCACGCCGTTGTGGCGCCCGTCACCCTTGTGTGCATTTCGTTCACGCGTCAAGGAACGGGCAGACTGTCGGCCATGCCATGTTCCCGACGGGGGGATCAGCCGCGCAGCGCGCGCCCAGCACCTGGTGCGACGGGCGCGCGCCGCCCGCGCGTCCGGTGGCCGCGCAGTCTGGCGGGGCAGCTCTTCGCCGTGCAGGTGGTGCTGGTCGGCGTGGTGGTGGCGGGGTACGCCGCATTCGCGTACGTCAGCGCCGGACGGCAGGCCGAGGAGACCGCGCGGCGGCAGACGACGGCGGTGGCCGCCGCGGTCGCCGACGCTCCGGCGGTGGCGCGCGCGGTGCGCTCGGCCGACCCCACCGCGGAACTCCAGCCGTACACCGAGCGGCTGCGCAGGGACGCCGGGGTCGACTTCATCGTGGTCATGGACCCGGCGGGCAAGCGGTGGACGCACCCCGAGCCGTCCGCCATCGGCCGCACCTACCTGGGCCGCACCGAGGAGGCACGGGCCGGCCGGACCTACGCCGAGACGCACCGGGGCCGGCTCGGCCCGTCCGTACGGGTGATCACGCCGGTGCGGGACCGGGAGCACGGCGGCCGTGTCGTCGCCCTGGTCAGCTCCGGCATCACCGTCGAGGCGATCAGCGACGGGCTGCGCCGGGAGGTGACGGCGCTGGCCGCCGTCGCGGCCGGGGCGCTCGCGCTGGGCGGACTCGGCACGTACCTCGTCAACGCGCGGCTGCGCCGGCACACCCACGGCATGAACGCCGCCGAGATCGGCCGCCTGCACGACTACCACGAGGCGGCGCTGCACGCGGTGCGCGAGGGGCTGCTGATGCTGGACGGGGAGCGGCGGGTGGCGCTCCTCAACGACGGGGCGCGCGAACTCCTCGGCCTGCGCGGCGACCCCGTCGGGCGGCCCGTCACCGCCCTCGGCCTGCCCGCGCCGCTCACCGACACCCTCCTCTCCCCCGCCCCGCACACGGACGAACTGCACCTCACCGACGACCGGGTGCTGGTCGTCAACACCTCGCCGGTCTCCGGCGGCGAGCGGCGCGGCACCGTCGTCACCCTGCGCGACCACACCGAACTCCAGGCGCTCTCCGGCGAGCTGGACTCCGTACGCGGCGTCACCCGGGCGCTGCGCTCGCAGGCGCACGAGGCCGCCAACCGGCTGCACACCGTCGTCTCGCTGGTCGAGCTGGGCCGTACGGACGAGGCCGTGGAGTTCGCCACCGCCGAACTGGAGCTGGCCCAGGCCCTGACCGACCAGGTCGTCGGCGCGGTCGCCGAACCCGTCCTCGCCGCCCTCCTCCTCGGCAAGGCCGCCCAGGCCAATGAGCACGGCGTCGAGCTGGAGCTGACCGCCGACAGCCGGATCGACGACGGTGTCCTGCCGTCGTCCCTGCCGCCGCGCGACCTGGTCACGGTCCTCGGCAACCTCCTGGACAACGCGATCGAGGCGGCGCCGGAGGGCGCCCGGGTACGGGTCACCGCGCTGGCCGACGGCGGGGAACTGCTGCTGCGCGTGGCGGACAACGGCGGCGGCGTACGGGGAGCGGCGGACGCCGAGGACGTGTTCCGGTGGGGGTGGAGCACCAAGGGCGGCGCGGACCGCGGGCTGGGGCTGGCGCTCGTACGCCAGGCCGTGCGGCGGCACGGCGGGACGGTACGGGTGGGCGAGGCGCCCGAGGGCGGCGCGGAGTTCACGGTGCGCCTGCCGCTGCGGGCCCCGGCCGGGGCGGACGCCGCCGGATGACCGGGCCACAGTCCGAAGCCGCGCCGCCCCTGCGGGTGCTCGTCGTCGAGGACGACCCGGTGGCGGCGGACGCCCATGCCCTGTATGTGGGCCGGGTGCCGGGGTTCGCCGTGTCCGGGACAGTGCGTTCCGTCGCCGGGGCCCGGCGGCACCTGGACCGGCACCGCGTCGATCTGATCCTGCTGGACCTCTTCCTGCCGGACGGGCACGGCCTGGCGTTCGTCCGGTCGCTGCGGGCGGCCGGGTACGGCGCCGACGTCATCGCCGTCACCTCGGCGCGTGATCTGGCCGTCGTCCGGGAGGGGGTCTCGCTCGGCGTCGTGCAGTACGTGCTCAAGCCGTTCACGTTCGCCACCCTGCGCGACCGGCTGCTGCGGTACGCCGCCTTCCGCGCGGCCGCCGGCGAGGCCAGCGGGCAGGACGAGGTGGACCGGGCCCTCGCGGCCCTGCGCGCGCCGCAGCCCGCCGCGCTGCCCAAGGGGCTGACCGCGGCGACCCTGCGCCTGGTGACCGACGCGCTGCGCGCCGCCCCCGGCGGCCTCGGCGCCACCGCGGCCGCCGAGCAGATCGGCATCTCCCGTATCACCGCCCGCCGTTACCTCGAACATCTCGTCGACACGGGCCGGGCCGCCCGCGCCCCGCAGTACGGCCAGGTGGGCCGTCCCGAATTGCGGTACCGCTGGATGGGGCATTGACCTCCCTTTATCCCTGACTTAGGGTCACCGGGCAGCCTGCCGTGGCTAGTTGGAGGTCGTGCCGTGCGCCGCACCGCTCCGATGACCCTGCTCACCGCCGCCGTGCTGGCCGCCGGCACGCTCACCGCCTGCGGCGGCGGCTCGGGGGGCGACAAGAACACCGTCGAGGTCGCGTTCATCAAGGACACCAACAACAAGGTGCGGGTCCGGGACGACTACATCGAGACGGTGGCCCGCGCGTTCGAGAAGGCCCACCCGGGCAAGAAGGTCAAGCTGATCCCGATCCAGGCGTCCGAGAACGACTACTACGCCAAGATCCAGCAGATGATGCGCTCCCCGAAGACCGCCCCCGACCTGGTCTACGAGGACACCTTCCTGATCAACTCGGACATCACCGCCGGACTGCTGCGCCCGCTGGACGACCACCTCGCCGGGTGGGCGGACTGGAAGCAGTTCGAACCCGCCGCGAAGGCCGCCGCGCGGGCGCAGGACGGCAAGACGTACGGCGTACCGGACGGCACCGACACCCGCGGCCTGTGGTTCAACAAGAACATCTTCAAGAAGGCCGGACTGCCGCAGGACTGGCGGCCGAAGACCTGGGACGAGGTGCTGGCGGCGGCCCGCACCGTCAAGCGCGAGGTCCCCGGCGTCATCCCGCTGAACGTCTACACCGGCAAGGGCGCGGGCGAGGCCGCCGTGATGCAGGGCTTCGAGATGCTGCTGTACGGCACCGGCAAGGACCCGCTCTACGACCCGGCGGCGAAGAAGTGGGTCACCGGGAGCAAGGGCTTCCGGGACAGTCTGGAGTTCATCCGCACCGTGTACGCGGAGAAGCTCGGCCCCGACGTGTCCGACGCGCTGAGCCCCAACATCCAGACCAACGTCGCCACCGAGCTGATGCCCGAGGAGAAGCTCGCGATCAACCTGGACGGCTCGTGGCTGGGCCAGCAGTGGCAGCCGAAGGGTGGCGGCAAGCCGTGGCCCGAGTGGCCGTCGGTGCTGGGCCGGACGGCGTTCCCCACCCAGGGCGGCGCGGCGCCCGGCCGGGTCAGCCTGGCGGGCGGCTGGACCTGGTCCGTACCGCGCCAGGCGCAACAGCCCGACCTGGCCTGGAAGCTGATCGAGACGTTCCAGACGCAGCACAACGCGCTGGAGTGGTGTGTGCGCGGCGCCCAGATCGCCGTACGCAAGGACGTGGCGGCGGACCCCGCGTACCTGAAGTCCATCCCCGGCATCGACTTCTTCACCGACCTGGTGAAGGTGAGCCACTACCGTCCGGCGCTGCCGGTCTACCCCAAGGTCTCGGCGGCGATCGGCGAGGCGATGGAGGCGGTCACCTCCGGTGACGCGACGCCGCGGAAAGCAGCCGCTGACTACGACGAGCAACTGAAGTCCATCGTGGACGGACAGGTCGTCGCCAAGCCATGAGCCGGGCCGCCACGACGACCACCGCGTACGGCACGACGGGGCCCGGCGCCCGGTCCCGCCGTACGGCCCTGCTGCGCTGGTCGCCGCTCGCCCCCGCTACCCTCCTGCTGCTGCTCTTCCTCGCCGGGCCCATCGGCTACTGCGTCTACATCGCCTTCACCGACATGCAGTTGACCGGCCAGGAGTCCGCCTCCTTCGTGGGCCTGGACAACTTCCGGCACGCCTTCGGCGACCCCGCGTTCCTGAACGCCGTCGTCCTGACGCTGGTCTTCACCCTGATCTCGTCGATCCTGGGCCAGAACACCCTCGGCCTGGCGCTCGCCGCCCTGATGCAGCGCGCCTCCCGGGCCGTCCGCACGCTCACCGGCGCGGTGGTCATCACCGCCTGGGTGCTGCCGGAGATCGTCGCGGGCTTTCTGCTCTACACGTTCTTCGAACGGCGCGGCACGCTCAACGCGATCCTGGACTGGCTGCACCTGCCGTCGCAGAACTGGCTGTTCACGCTGCCGATCCTGGCCGTGTCGTTCGCCAACGTCTGGCGCGGCACGGCCTTCTCGATGCTGATCTACTCGGCCGCGCTCTCCGAGATCCCCCAGGAGGTCACCGAGTCCGCCGAGGTGGACGGGGCGAGCGGCCGGCAGCGGCTGTGGCACGTGACGCTGCCGATGATCCGCCGCTCCATCGGCACCAACCTGATGCTCAACACCCTCCAGACCCTCTCCGTCTTCGGGCTGATCTGGGCCATGACCCGCGGCGGGCCCGGCAGCCGCAGCCAGACGCTGCCGGTGTTCATGTACGACCAGGCGTTCCTGAAGTCGCTGATCGGGTACGGCACCGCCGTCGCCCTGCTGCTGCTCGTGGTGGGCGCCCTCTTCTCCGTCGTCTACCTGCGTCTGCTGCGCGAGGAGGTGTGACGCGGTTGCCCGCCTCCCGCGCCAGGCCCCTGCTGACCCGCCGCACCCGGCGCCGCCTCGCCGCCGACGCGGCGCTGCTCGCCGTGACCGCCGCCTTCGCCGTACCGCTCGCCTGGCTGGTGCTCTCCTCGCTGGACACCGGGGCGACGCTGCGGGTCCGCGTGCCGGGGTCGCCGTCGCTGGACAACTTCTCGGCGGTCCTGACGGACGAGATCACCTTCACGCCGATGCGCAACAGCCTGGTGCTGTGCGGCAGCGCCACCGCCCTGACGGTCGCCTGCGCGGCGCTGGCGGCCTATCCGCTGTCCCGCTACCGCTCCCGGTTCAGCCGCCCGTACCTGCTGACCGTCCTGTTCGCCACCTGCCTGCCCATCACCGCCGTCATGGTCCCGGTGTACGCGCTGTTCGTGCGGGTCAACCTGATCGACACGGTGTACGGCACCGCGCTGTTCCTCGCCGCCTCCCAGCTCCCGTTCGCCATCTGGCTGATGAAGAACTTCATGGACGGCATCCCGAGGGCCCTGGAAGAGGCCGCCTGGACCGACGGCGCGTCCTGGTTCCAGACGCTGTGGCGGGTGATCCTGCCGCTGATGGGGCCGGGCGTCACGGTCGTGACCGTCTACACCTTCGCCATCATGTGGGGCAATTTCTTCGTCCCGTTCCTGCTTCTGCTGTCCCCCGAGGAACTGCCCGCCTCCGTCAGCATCTTCACCTTCTTCGGCAACTACGGCGCCATCGCCTTCGGCCAGCTCGCGGCGTTCTCGATCCTGTACTCGACGCCGGTCGTCCTGCTGTACGTGCTGATCTCGCGCCGGCTGGGCGGCGGGTTCACGCTGGGCGGCGCGGTGAAGGGCTGACGCACCCCCTTCCGGAGGAGGAACCGTGAGACCAGGTCCCACCGCAGTGCTCCGCTCCCTGGCCGCCCTGGCCACCGCCGCGTCGGCCGTCCTGGCCGCCGCGCCGCCCGCCGGTGCCGGCCCGTCCCGTACGGCCGTCGCGACGGCGGTCCGCGGCGGCAACGTCCTGTACAGCGCGTCCGGCCGCTGCACCGTCGGTTTCAACGCCACCAAGGGCGGCCACTATTACGCGATCATGGAGGGCCGGTGCGTGGGCGGCGCCCAGGACTGGTACGCCGACGCGGCCCGTACGGTCCACGTCGGCGTCACCGAGGCCGTGCGCTTCCCGGGTGGGGACTACGCCCTGGTCCGCTACACCAACCCGGCCGTCTCCTCCCCCGGCGAGGTCGATCTCGGCGGCGGCCGGTACCTCGACATCACCGGCGCCGCCCGGCCCGTCGTCGGCCAGTCGGTGTGCCTGCCCGGCTCCGCGACCGGTCAGCACTGCGGGCGGGTGGACGCCGTGAACGTCAGCGTGACGTACCCGGAGGGCACCGTGTCCGGGCTCGTCCGGACGTCGGCGTGCACCGAGCCGGGTACGGCTGCGGGCCGCCCCGCCGTCTCCGGCAGCGCCGCCGTCGGCCTCGCCGTGGGCGGCAGCGGCAATTGCACCTCGGGCGGCACCACCTACCTCCAGCCGGTCGTCCCGGTGCTCCAGGCGTACGGCCTCACCCTCCACTGACGGGCCCTCGCACCGCCGGGCCCCCGTACCGACGGGCGCGACCCCTCCGGCTCACCGGCAGTACCAGTCGTCCGGCACGCCCCGCGCGGTCTGCGCCCAGTGGCCCTCCCGGCTCAGCCGGCAGATGTTCCTGGCCGTCTCCCCGACGTCGACGGACCACTCACGCACCGTGCCGTCCGCGCTGCCGCTGACCAGCGACCGGCCGTCGGGCCAGTACGACAGGGACAGCACACTGCCGGAGTGCCCGGACAGCACGGCCGTCGTACTGCGGGCGGCCACGTCCCACAGGCGTACGGTGTCGTCGTCCCCGCCCGAGGCCAGCGAACGGCTGTCCGGACTGAACGCCAGCGAGGCGACGCTGCTGGAGTGGCCGCGCAGGGTGCCGGCCAGGCGGCGCCCCGGCACGTCCCACAGCAGGATGTCGTGGTCGGTGCCGGACGTGGCCAGGGTCTTGCCGTCGTCGGCGAAGGCGGCGGCGAAGACGGGATAGGAACGGCCGGTGAACCGGGCGGCCTCTTCGAGGGTGGCCGCGTCCCACAGCCGTACGACGCCCCGGTTGCCGGCGTTCTCGGTGACCGCCAGGGTCCTGCCGTCCGGTGCGAAGGTGACGGTGGAGCCGTTGCCGGAGAGCTGGCGCGCGCCCGTACGCCGGTGGCTCGCCACGTCCCACAGGAACAGGTGGCGGTCGTCCCCGACGGTGGCCAGCCGCTTGCCGTCCTTCGAGAAGGCGGCCTCCCGTACGGTGCCGGTGTGCCCGCGCAGCTCGGCGAGCAGCCGGCCCGAGCGCACGTCCCACAGCCGGACCGTACGGTCGGCGTGCACGGACGCGAAGACGTCGCCGTGCGGCGAGAACACCAGGCTGGTGATCACCCCGGGCGGTGCGTCGAGCGACCGCAGGGGTTGCGGCCGGTCGGCGGACCACAGCGTCAGCTCGCTGCCCGCGGCGGCGATGGTCCGGCCGTCCGGGGACACCGCGACCGAGGTGATCCCGCCCTGCCGGCCGCCGAGCCGCTCCCGGCCGTGGCCGGCGATGCGCCACAGCCGGACCGTGCCGGTGTCGTCGTCCGCGGGCGCGGCCAGGGCGGTACCGTTCCGCGCGAACGACAGCGCGCTCGCCGACTCCACCCGCGCCGTGAACTTGTCCCGCGCGTGCCGGCGGTTCACGTCCCACAGCCGGACGATGCCGTCGTAGCTGCCCACGGCGAGGGTCCGGCGGTCCGGCGACCAGGCCAGCGCCGTGATCCGGTCGGCCGTACCGGTCAGCTCGCCCGCTGCGCGCCGCCCGGCGACGTCCCACAGCCGCACCGTACGGTCCCCGCCCCCACTGGCGAGGCTCCGCCCGTCCGGGCTGAAGGCCAGCGCGAACACCGGCTGGACGTGTCCGGTGAGCGTGGCCAGCGGCCGGTAGGTGCGCGCGTCCCACAGCCGGACCGTACGGTCGTCACCGGCCGACGCCAGGACCTTCCCGTCCGGCGAGAAGGACACCGCCGTCACATTGCCCTTGTGTCCGGTGAGGTCGGCGACCTGGCGCCGCGAGGCGACGTCCCACAGCCGGACCGCGTCGCCCGTGCTGCCGGACGCCAGGGTGCGGCTGTCCCGGGAGAAGGACAGCGACATCACCCGTCCCGAGGGGCCGTTCAGCACACCGAGCAGCCGGCGGTTCGGGACGTCCCACAGCCGTACGGTGGTGTCGTCCCCGGCGGACGCCAGATACCGGCCGTCCGGGCTGAAGGCGAGCGCGTAGACGGGGCCGATGTGGCCGATGAAGGTGCCGCGCAGCCGGTCGGTGGCGGTGTCCCACAGCTTGACCGTACGGTCCACCGAACCGGTGGCCAGGGTGCGGCCGTCCGGGCTGAAGGCCACCGCGGTCACGACGCCGGTGTGGCCGGTGAACTGGTTGGCGCGGAACGCGCCGTAGGCGCTCAGCAGACTGCCCCGCGCCTCGACCGTCGGCGCCTGCCGGTAGCCGTACAGCGCGGTCAGCGCCGCCGCCTGGGGCTGCTCCCGGCGCAGCTCGGCGGCCTCCGCCGCATACTGCCGGGACACCGCGATCCGGCGCTGCGCCTCGGCGTCCGACCGCTGCTCGAAGGCGATGCCCGCCGCGATCAGGGCGAGCACGAGCAGAGCACCGAGTGACGCGGTGAGCCAGCGGGCGCGGCGGCCCCGCCGCCGGTCGGCGCCGGTGGCGCTGCGCAGGAAGTCCCGTTCCAGGGCGTTGAGCGCGGCGCCGTGCACCCGCTCCCAGGCCTGCGCCCCGGCCAGTTGCGCGCCCCGGTACAACGCGCCCGCGTCCCGGCCCAGTTCGTGCCACGCCTCGGCGGCGGCGGTGAGCCTGCGGTGGGTCCGCAGCGCCTCCCGGTCCTCGTCGAGCCAGTGCCGCAGCCGGGGCCAGGCCCGGATCACGGCCTCGTGGGCGACCTCGACCTTCCCGTCGGACAGCACCACCAGCCGGGCGGCGGCCAGCTTGCGCAGCAGCCCGTCGATCTCCTGCGGCTCGGCCAGGCCGTCCAGTTCGCGGCGAGCCAGCCGGCGCCGGGTGTCCTCCGTCCCCTCGCCGAGCGCGGTCAGCCGCAGGAACACCGCCCGCATCACCTTCCGCTGCCGGGGCCCGGCCTCCTCGTACATCCGCTCGGCGGTCTGCGCGACGGCGCCGCGCATCCCTCCGGTGGCGCGGTAGTCGGCCAGCCGCAGGGTGCCGCCGCTCCGCCGCTGCCACGTCTCGCGCATCGCGTGCCCGACCAGCGGCAGCGCGCCCGGCTGGCCTGCCGCCTCGGCGAGCACCGCCTCCACCAGGTCGGCGTCCACCTGGACGCCGGACCGGACGGCGGGCTCGGCGATGATGTCCCGCAGCTCGGCACGGCTGGGCGGCCCGACGGGCAACTGGCCGGCCGTACGCAGCACGGCGACCAGCCCCGGGTGGACGAAGCAGCGCGCGTAGAAGTCGGCCCGGATGCCGACGGCCAGCCGGATCCGCCGGTCGTCGGAACGGGCCAGATCGGCCACCGCGCCGAGGAAGGCGGTGCGCTCGGCCTCGTCGGCGCAGAGCGTGAAGACCTCCTCGAACTGGTCGACGACCAGCAGCGCGCGGGCGGTGTCGGGCCGCGCGGCGAGCCAGGTGCGCAGGGCCAGGTCGAGCGCGGCGGGGTCGTCGTCGAGGCTGCGGCGGAGGGGGGTGGTGGGGGGTTCGGGGGTGGGGGCTTCGGGGGCTGGAGCTTCAGGGACGGGAGTGGGGCGGTCGTCCGTACGCGCCTGCTCGTCGACGTCCCCGCCGTCCTCGCCCACCCCCTCGTCCTCCCCCACCGCGGGGCCCGTGTCGGCGGCCGGGCCGCCGCCGCCCGGCGGGCCGGGTTCCGCCACCAGGCGGGCCACCGCCGCCGCCAGGGCGGTGAGCGGCCGCGCTCCCGGGGTCAGGAGTACGGGGTGCCAGTGCGCGCCGAGGTGGGGCACCAGTCCGGCCCGCAGCAGGGAGGACTTGCCGCTGCCGGAGGCGCCGAACACCACGGTGAGCGTGTGCTGTCCGACGCGCTCGGACAGCTCCTCGGTGAGGGTCGCCCGGCCGAAGTATTCGGCGGCGTTGGCCGCCTCGAAGGCGGCCAGCCCCGGGTACGGGCACCGTGCCGTGACCGGTTCGTCGCCGCCGGCCCCGGCGGCCGCCCGCCACCGTGCCTCCCACTCGGCCCGCTCCCCGCCGCACGCCTGGGCGTAGGCCAGGACGACGTCCAGTGTCGGCAGCCGCTCGCCCTTGGCCGCCTCCGCCAGGGTGCTGGCCGAATAGTGCGCCGTCTTGGCGAGCGTGCGGTAGCTCGGTGTCCCGGCCCGCTGCCGCAGTCGGCGGAGTTCCCAGGCCAGCCGCTCCACCGGCCCGGCCTGCGGGTCCACCGGCCGTTCGGGCCGTCCCAGCCGGGGCTTGTGCTGTCCTCCCCCTGCGATCCCCGCCACCTTCTTCCTGCGCCGGGGCCGCCCCCCGCGGCCCGATCTCCCATTGTCCGACGTGTTCGTCCCGGGCGAGCTGCACTTTCGGACAACTCGGCGGCGTTCCCCGATGGCATCCTGGAGACGTTCCGGGCGCGCGCCGGCCGTGGCCGGCCGCGTCCGGTCCCTACGGCGGGGAGGGCGCGGTGGACAGGGCGGCGGACGGGACGGCAAGCGGGGCGGCGGAGACGGCGACGTGGGCGGCGGCCTGCGGCTCCGGGGTCACGGCGGACTTCTGGTGCGACCCGGTCTGCCCGTACTCCTGGGTCGCCGCGCAGTGGCTCCAGGAGGTGACCCGGGTCCGCCCGGTCGGGGTACGCCTGCGGTTGATGAGTCTCCAAGTGCTCAACGAGGGCCGGGAGGTCGACCCCGAGGACCCGGACGGCGAGTGGGGCGCGTACCTGTGGGCGCCGGTGCGGGCCTGTGCGGCGGTGGAGCAGCGGTACGGGCACGAGGCGCTGGGCCGCTTCTACCGGGCGCTCGGCGTGCGGCTGCACCACCGGGGCGAGTGGGACGGGATCGAGCGCGCGCTGACGGACGCGGGGCTGCCGCGCGAGGTGGCCGAGGCGGCGTGGACCACGGAGTACGACGCGGTGGTCCGGGCGTCGCACGCGCGCGCCGTCGCCCTGGTCGGAACGGACGTCGGCACGCCGGTCGTCGCGGTGGACGAGGTGGCCTTCTTCGGGCCGGTGGTCTCCCCCGCTCCCCGGGGAGAGGCGGCGGGGCGGCTGTGGGACGGTGTCCTGAAACTGGCTTCCGTACCGGGCTTCCACGAGCTGCGCCGCCCGGCCGCCGCCGCACCGGACTTCGGCCCCGAACCGGCCGCCGGGGCCTCTCCTTGTGTCGGCCACAAGTCGGACGACCGTCCCCCACGGGATGACGGCCCCCGCCCGGGTCGGACTTCCAGCCGGTGCCACTTTCACCACTTCGGACTGAGGTGTCGGGGACCTCGCACGACGAAGAATGGGACTGCACCACACACCTACCTCCCAGGGCCCTTCCGGCCCCGCGGAGACCGGTGTCCCGCCGGGCCCGACCGCCCCGGCGGCCCCGCCCGTCCCCTTCCCAGGAGTTCACCCGTGTCCCACGCGGCCGCTTTCCCCGCCCCCGCCCGAGCCACCGCGGCCGTCGCCGCCCGTGCCACGGACCTGAGCAAGGTCTACGGGCAGGGGGAGACCCAGGTGGTCGCGCTGGACCAGGTGTCCGTCGAGTTCGGCCGCGGACGCTTCACCGCGATCATGGGTCCGTCCGGTTCCGGCAAGTCCACGCTGATGCACTGCATGGCGGGCCTGGACTCCATATCGTCCGGCTCGGCCCTGATCGGGGACACCGAGCTGACCGGTCTGAACGACAAGAAGCTCACCCAGTTGCGCCGCGACAAGATCGGCTTCATCTTCCAGGCGTTCAACCTGCTGCCGACGCTGACCGCGCTGGAGAACATCACGCTGCCCATGGACATCGCGGGCCGCAAGGCCGACCGGGACTGGCTGGACCGCATCGTCTCGACGGTAGGCCTGTCCGGGCGGCTCAAGCACCGGCCCGCGCAGCTCTCCGGCGGCCAGCAGCAGCGCGTCGCGGTGGCCCGCGCGCTGGCCTCCCAGCCCGAGATCATCTTCGCCGACGAGCCGACCGGCAACCTCGACTCCCGCTCCGGCGCCGAGGTGCTCGGCTTCCTGCGCGAGTCCGTACGGGCGATGCAGCAGACCGTCGTCATGGTCACCCACGACCCGGTCGCCGCCGCCTACGCGGACCGGGTGATCTTCCTGGCCGACGGCCGCATCGTCGAGGAGCTGTACGAGCCGACCGCCGACGCCGTCCTGGACCGGATGCGGCTGTTCGACGCCAAGAACCGTACGAGCTGACGCCCGCCGCCGACACCTCACCCCAGGACTGACACCACCACCATGTTCCGAACCGCCCTGCGCAATGTGCTCGCGCACAAAGCCCGCCTGATGATGACCGCGCTCGCGGTCCTCCTCGGCGTGGCCTTCGTCTCCGGCACCCTGGTCTTCAGCGACACGGTCGGCGAGGCCGTCAAGAAGGCTTCGGCCAAGAGCTTCAAGGACGTCGCCGTCTCCGTACAGGCCACCTCGGGGGACGCGCCGCCCGTCCCCGAGGACGGGAAGAACCGTACGACCCTGCTCACCGACCGGCTGGCCGACCAGGTCCGCTCGCTGCCCGGCGTGGCCGCCGTGCACGCCAACGTCAGCGGCCGCGCCACCGTCGCCGACAAGGACAACCAGCCGATCGGCAACGACTGGCAGAACGTCGCCACCAACTACCAGCCGGGCGCGGGCGGCAAGGACAGCCGCTACCCGGTCGTCCAGGGCCGCGGCCCGGCCGGGGCCGGCGAGATCGCCCTCGACGAGGCGACCGCGGAGAAGGGCGGCCTGGCGCTCGGCGACACGGTGCGCTTCGCCACCGACGGTCCGGCCCTGCACAAGAAGCTCGTCGGCATCGTCCACTCCGAGGACCCGCAGGTCACCGCGGGCGGCAGCCTCGCGCTGTTCGACACCGCCACCGCGCAGAAGCTGTTCGTGCGCCCCGGCCAGTACGACGAACTGGTGGTGGCCGCCAAGCCCGGCACCGACGAGAAGGCGCTGACCGCCGCCGTCGAGAAGCTGCTGCCGAAGGACCGCGCGACGGCGACCAGCGGCGCCGCGCTCGCCGCCGGTCAGGCCAAGATGGTCGAGCAGAGCAACCAGGCGATGAGCAAGACGCTGCTGGTGTTCGCCGGTATCGCGCTGTTCGTCGGCGTCTTCATCATCGCCAACACCTTCACCATGCTCATCTCCCAGCGCAGCCGTGAGATCGCGCTGATGCGGGCGATCGGCGCCTCCCGCCGCCAGGTGGTGCGCTCGGTGCTGGCCGAGGCGGGCCTGCTCGGCCTGGTCTCCTCCGTCGTCGGCTTCGCCCTCGGCACCGGCATCGCGGTCACCATGCGCGCGGTGCTCAACGCCAACGGCGCCGGCTTCCCCGACGGCCCGCTGGTCATCAGCCCCAGCGCCGTCCTGTCCGCGCTCGGCGTCGGCGTGCTGGTGACCGTACTGGCCGCCTGGCTGCCGTCCCGCAAGGCCGCGAAGATCGCCCCGGTCGAGGCGCTGAACACGGTGGACGCGGCGCCCAAGCTGCGCGGCCTGGTCGTCCGCAACACCATCGGCGCGGTCATCACCGGCCTCGGCGTCGCGATCATGCTCTATGTGTCCACCCGGAAGACCGCCGAGGACATGATGACCCCCATGGCGGGCTCGGCGCTCACCCTGGTCGGCGTCATCGTCCTGGCGCCGCTGCTGTCCCGGCCGCTGGTCTCGCTGACCGGCAAGGTCACCACCCGGATCTTCGGCGTCAGCGGCAAGCTGGCCAAGGAGAACGCGCTGCGCAACCCGCGCCGGACCGCCGCCACCGCCTCCGCCCTGATGATCGGCCTCACCCTGATCACCGGCATGACGGTCGTCGGCGTCTCGGGCCAGCGCGCCTCGGACGAGATGGCCGCCCAGGGCCTGACCGCGGACTACCAGGTCAGCACGGCCAACTTCCGCGGTCTGGACCCCGAACTGACGAAGCAGGCCGCGAAGCTGCCCGGCGTGCAGGCGGCGGTGCCCCTGCGCTCGGCCGCCTTCGAGACGGACGGCGGCAACGGCTACGGCTCGGTCACCGGCACCGACCTCGCGCACCTCGGCAAGGTCACCGACCTCACGTTCGTCAGCGGGTCGCTGGACGCCGTGCGCGACGGCGGCGGGGTCGCGGTCTCCCGCAGCCGGGCGGAGAAGCTGCACTGGAAGACGGGCGAGACCCACGAGGTCGGCTTCTTCACCGGCACGGAGAAGAAGGAGAAGGCCCGGCTCAAGGTCGCCGCCGTCTACGAGGACAACGCCACCGTCGGCGACCTGTTCGGCTCCACCACGCTGGTCGACCCGCACGTCAAGCCCCTCAAGGACGAGAAGGTCCTGGTCAAGACGGCCAACGGGCCCGACGCCGGGCTGGAGAAGGAGATCCGCAAGGCCCTCGGCGACAGCCCGCTGCTCAAGGTCCAGGACAAGGACGCGCTGCGCAAGGAGAACGCCGGCAGCATCGACACCGTCCTGAACATGGTCTACGGACTGCTCGGCATGGCCGTGATCATCGCGGTCGTCGGCGTCGTCAACACCCTGGCCATGTCGGTCTTCGAACGCACCCGGGAGATCGGGATGCTGCGCGCCATCGGCCTCGCCCGCAGCGGCATCAAGCAGATGGTCCGCCTGGAATCCGTCGTCATCTCCCTGTTCGGCGCGGTCCTCGGCATCGGTGTGGGCGTCTTCCTCGCCTGGGCCGGCGGCAAGATGACGGCCGCCTCGATGCCGACGTACGAGATGATCCTGCCGTGGGACCGCCTGGGCATCTTCCTGGCGATCGCCCTCGTGGTCGGCGTCCTCGCCGCCGCCTGGCCGGCCCGCCGCGCCGCCCGCCTGAACATGCTGGAGTCCATCGGCGCCCAGTAACCCCCGTCAGCACCCGCCCCTCCTGTCCGCCCCGTCCCTCTCCCCAGGGACGGGGCGGACGTTCTTGCGCGAACCGGCCTTCTCACAACGCCTTTCGGACAACGGTGATCACCGAGATGCCCTGGCGGCCACAAAGGCGGTCATCATGATTCGCCCGCGAGTGGCATCAGTAAAGAGCGTACAAAACATTAAGAGAGGCGTTCCGGATATGCAGTTCCTTCAGCACCGCATGGTGGTCAGCGGCCAAGCCACCACAAGGATCGAACGATGAGACGGGGAAGACCGGGAACGAACGCGTTACGCCCATTAGGCCGCCAGGAACCCGCCTTCCGCCGTGGGCAGTTACTTCGGCGCGGCGCCTGTTCCATGGTGCTGTCCGCCGCCTTGGTGGCCGGCCTCATGGGCTCGCACGTCGCCGGCGCGACGGAGATCGTCGAAGACGACCCGCTCCTTCGCCGCGGACAAGCGGTCGACGCTTGGATGGACGGGGGCAGCGGTGTCAAGGCAGCCGCTGAGCAGGCGCTCCTGGGCACGGACGAGGACATCAGAAAGTTTCTCGCCCAGAAGGACAGGATCGAGTTCGACGACGACTACATCGACGCCAGCCGGGTTTTCGACGCCGGCGGGCCCGCGGTCCGCGCAGCGGCGAAGGCCGCGCTCAAAGCCGGCAAGGCCGACGCCCCCGAGCCCGTGCGGGCGTTCCTGCGGGACGGGTGGAAGGCACCGTTGCAGCAGGACCAGCAGGTCGAGGTCTCGCGCATCATCAATTTCGGTGGCAAGGGAGTCCAGGACGCCGGGAAGGCGGCGCTGAAGGGAACTCCCGAAGATGTCGTCAAGTTCCTTGCCCAAGGCCAGTACGAGGCTCGCAGGAAGGACGACGAGGTCGAGGTCTCGCGGCTCGTCAACACTGGCGGTCCGGCGGTCCAGGCAGCCGGCAAGGTGGCCTTGAAAGGCACACCCGAGGACATCACCGAATTCCTGGAAGTGGGTCAGTTCGTCGCCCGCAACCGCGACCAGGAGCACGCGACCATCGCCCAACTGGCGGAGCAGGCCACCCAGGCCGGCATCCGGGCCAAGAACGCCACCCAACAGGCCCAGGACGCCTCCGCCCGCGCGATCGAGGCATCGGCCCTGGCCAAGGAAGCCGCACTGAAGGCCGCGGAGGAGACCGAGGCTGCCAAGGGCGACGCCCAGCAGGCCGCGGTCAAGGCGAAGCGGGCCGCGGACGCGGCCCGTGGCGCCGCCGCGGCCGCCCAGCAAGCCATCGGCGCGGCCAACGCCGCGAACCGCGCGGCACGCATAGCGGCGCTCGCCGCGGCACAGACCGCCGCGGCGGCGGCCTCCGCCGCCAACGCGGCCAACGACGCCTACAACGCCTCCATCGCGGCGGCCACCAACGCGGGCCGGGCCGGCGAGGCCCGGGACATGGCCAAGAAGGCCCGGCAGGCCGCAGCACTCGCCGACACCTCGGCCGAAGCGGCCAAGAAGGCGGGCGAGGCGTCGCTGGCCGCCGGAGCCGCGGCCGGCGCGGCGCACAGCGCAGGTGCCGATGCCGACGCCGCAGCCGACGCCGCCGACCGGGCCAACGCCTATGCCCGGGCCGCGGGGGTGCACTCCGGTGAGGCCGCGGCCGCGGCCGCGGAGACCCGCCGTCACGCGCGTGAGGCCAACCGGGCCGCCAACGCCGCCGAAGCGCTGGCCCGGCGCTCCGCCGACGCCGCATTCGAGGCGCGCGCCGCCGCCAACTCCGCGGCTACCCATGCCAGGAACGCCGCGGCTGCCGCCGACGAGGCCGCCCAGCATGCCGGCGAAGCGGCCAAGGCCGCCGAAGAGGCCAACAAGCACGCCGCCGCGGCGAAACTGGCCGCCGAGGCAGCCGACACCGCGGCCGCCACAGCCAAGAAGGTCTTCGACGTCGCCCGGCAGACCGAGGCGGAGGACCTGGCCACCCGCACCAGCGCCGCCATCGAACGAGCCAGGACCCGGGCGTCCCAAACCGCTTCCCTGACCGCGACCTCTGCTGCCGGTCTCGCCGAGGCCCGCTCACTGGACACCACGGCCGCCGAGCTGGCCGCCGAGGCCGACAAGGCCGGCGCCGACACCAAGGTGCTCGTCGGCAAGGGGCGGGCGCTGGCCATGAAGGCGCTCAAGTTGCGCGGATCGTGGAGTCAGGACGCCGCGGCACGGGCCCTGTCCGGCTCGGACGAGGACGTTCTGGACTATCTGCGCCGCGGCTGGACGGAGGCCGGACAGGACGAGAGCCGCGAGCAGGTGTCCCGGCTCAGTACCCACAGCCCTTACGAGGTGGTGCGCACGGCCGCTGCACAGGCACTCAAGGGGTCGGACCAGCAGATCCGCGACTTCCTCACCAGCGGCCAGTACGACGTGGCCGCCACCGATCTCACCGTCCGCGTCTCCCAGATCAACGGCACGGGCGGGCCCGGGGTCAAGGAAGCGTCCAAGGCCGCCCTGCGCGACGGGCGGGGCAAGGTGCTGGCCGCCTTCATCGCCACCGGCCAGTACGCGGCGCAGAACTCCGACGAACAGGTCATCGCCTCGAAACTGGTCAACGACGGCGGCCCGGAGGTGAAAGCCGCGGCCAAGGTCGCCCTGGCGGGCTCCCCCGACCAGCTCCACGAGTTCGTCCAGACCGGCCAGTACATGGCCGATCGCAAGGACAAGCTCGCCGCCAACCACGTCGCCCAGATGCAGCGTCTGGTATCCGAGGCTTCCCTCGTCGCCGCCCAGGCCCAGCGCAACCGCTGGCTCGCCGCTCAGGCCGCCGCCGAGGCCAACAAAGCCTCCACCGATGCCACCGCTGCCGCCGCCGAGGCAAGGAAATCCGCCGAGCTCGCGGAGGACTACCGTCGCGCCGCGGACCAATCCGCCACCAGTGCCGAGACCAGCGCCGCGCAGGCCGCGGATTCCGCGAAGCGTGCGCGCAAAGCCGCCGACGCCGCCGATCTTGACGCCAAGGCAGCCGAACAGTCCGCGGCCCAAGCCGAATTCTCCGCCGACTACGCCCGTCGGTCCGCGAACGCGGCAAACGAAAGTGCGACCGAGGCAAGATTCTCCGCACTGAGCGCCGGAAAGAGTGCTGCCGAAGCCGACACCCTGGCTTCCCAGGCGTGGGAGAGCGTGCGGAAAAAGCTCGAAGCGGAAGAAGCTGAGGCGTTCCGCAAGGCCGAAGAGGAGCGCAAACAGAGAGAAAAGGAGAAGGCCGAGAAGAAAATTTGCCGCCCCAATCTCTCGCACGAGCTGGCCGACGTGGTCTGCATCGCCGGCGGCGGCATACTTGAGGTACCGGAACCCGATCCCACGATGACCGCCATCGCATGGGAATTCAGCGGACTCGCCGATCTGGAAAGATGCATCAAAGAACCGAGCTTCGGCCCGTGTGTCTCCTTCGCCCTTTCCATTGTTCCGGTGGGCAAGGCCGGCAAGATACTCAAGCTGGGCGGTGAAGGTGTCGAAGGCATCGCCAAGGGCTCGCGCATCGTCAAGGCCGGAATCAAGTGCGCCACCTGCTTCCTGGCGGGCACCGGAGTACTGATGGCGGACGGGAGCCGAAAGCCTGTCGAGGACGTGGCGGTCGGCGACTCGGTGACCGCCACGGACCCGGTCGACGGCCGGACCGGCCCTCGCACGGTCATCGCCCGCATCATCACCGAACACGACAAGCGCTTCAACGAACTCACCGTGGCCACCTCGCAGGGGGAGCAGCGGCTCACGGCCACGCACGAGCATCCGTTCTGGTCCCCCTCGCAGCACGCCTGGGTCGAGGCGGCCGACCTCCGCAGGGGCATGACGCTCCGGACCCTCGACAACGGCGTCGTGAAAGTCCACCGAAACCGCGCGTTCACCGAATCCGCCCGTACCTACAATCTCACTGTGGCGGGTCTGCACACGTACTACGTGTTCGCGGGCACCACGCCGGTCCTGGTGCACAATTCCGAATGCGGTCCGGCCTTCAATTCCTCCAGGTCCTCACTGAATCACTACTTGAAGCACGTTTTTGGGGTGGACCTGAACAAGAAGGGAAGATACAACGGGAAGCCTCACGTCAAGCCGGACATGCCCGAATTCAGCGGACCGAACGGGTACAATGCCTACAAGAAGGCAGCCAGCGATTTCCTTAGCGGCCCTCCGCGCTCCGGTGACCTGATGTCGGACGCGGGGTCGCTCTTCCGCATGGACCCGAAGACCGGATACTTCGGCGTGCGGGACAACCGGGGCGTAGTGCAGACCTTCTTCCGCCCGGAACGTCTGGACGAGTATTTCCGGGAACAGCAACAGCGGTTCGGCGGGCGTATCATCCCCTGACCGTATTTTTCGCCGAGCGCCGGACATGAAGGCGCCGGAATGTGAAGCCGGGGCGCACCCTCGACACCGGGTGCGCCCCGGCCCCGTCCCCCACCGACAACGACCACGAAAGGACGGACATGAGCGAGGAGTTCTTCGTCCGGTACACGGAGGTGCAGTACGGCTCGGGCCGGGCGCGGGCCGTCTCGCCGCGCGGCGATCTCGGCCACTGGAGCGCGTTCGTGGACACCTGCGAGGAAGGCTACGACGACGCCCTTCCCGACTACTTCTACGAGCTGCGCATCAGAGACGCGATCGAGCGTGCGCTCACCGACGAGCGGCTGCGGCAGACCGAGGGGTATGCGGCTTTCCGGGCGAGGGTGGAGGCCGTCGACGAGCGGTTCCGCCGGGTGGCGTCCGAGCGGCTGCCCGTCGCGGATCCGTCGGGGCTCGGCTGGTGGCATCTGGTCGTACCCGGGCGGGGAGGCGAGGAGTTCGCCCGGAGTCTCCGGGAGGAGTTCGGGGTGACGGTCGACGTCGTTCCGTAGCCGTTCCGCGAGGAAGCCGACGGAGGGCCGTTCGAGGGCCGCGGCGAGGGTTCGGCCGCCCCGAAAGGGCAACCCGCAGCGCATGGCAGCCGAAACGTCCGAGAAAACCACCACGCTGATCGCCCACTCGTGGTGGTCCGTACTGCGGCGCACCGTCAAGGAGTTCGTGGACGACGAGCTTCCCGACCGTGCCGCGGCCCTCACGTACTACGGGGTGCTCTCCCTCTTCCCGGCGCTGCTGGTGCTGGTCTCGATGCTCGGGGTGATCGGGAAGTCGGCGACCGACGCCGTGCTCGGCACTCTCGAAGAGATCACGCCGGAGGCGGCGCAGCAGATCCTGCGCGGCGCGGTACGCCAGTTGCAGGACGGGCCCGGCACCGGCGGGGTGCTGGCCGTCGTGGGTCTGCTGGCCGCGCTGTGGTCGGCCTCCAGCTACATAGCGGCCTTCATCCGAGCCGCCAACGCCGTCTACGACCTGCCGGAGGGGCGGCCGGCGTGGAAGACCCTGCCGCTGCGGCTCGGTGTGACGGTCGTGCTGATGGTGCTGCTGTCGGCCAGCGCGGTGATCGTGGTCTTCACCGGCTCGCTGGCCCGGCAGGCGGGCCGCGCCCTGGGCGTCGGCGACACCGGCATCGCGGTCTGGTCGGTCGCCAAGTGGCCCGTCCTGCTGCTGCTCGTGGTGCTGATGATCACCATCCTGTACCGCGCCACGCCCAACGTACGGGACCAGGGGCTGTGGCGGCTGACGCCCGGCAGCTTCCTGGCCGTCGTGCTGTGGCTGGCCGCCTCGGCGGGCTTCGCGCTGTACGTGGCGAACTTCGGCTCGTACAACAAGACGTACGGCACCCTGGCGGGCGTCATCGTCTTCCTGGTCTGGGTGTGGCTGTCGAACCTGGCGGTCCTGCTGGGTCTGGAGTTCGACGCCGAGCTGGCCCGGCAGCGGGCGATCACCGAGGGGCACCCGGCGCGGGAGGAGCCGTACGTGGAGCCGCGGGACACCCGTGCCTGGCCGGACCGTCTGCGGCTCCCGCGCCGGCGGCGCCGTACGGAACGGGAGCCGTCGCCGGACCACTGAGCGAGGCCCCGGCGCGCGCTGCCCCAAAAAGGTGAGCGTCTGCACCACCGCCGCCCCAGCGGGTACCTCTGACCTTCCGGGGCCCCACCCACGGCGCGGACCCGGGCGCCGCCGAGTGCTGAAGGAAACCGAGAGCAGTGACAGACGTAGCAAGCCAGGGGCCGGCGCCCGGCGACGACCGCCCGGTGCTCACCAACCGGCAAGGCCACCCGGTCTACGACAACCAGAACCAGCGGACGGTCGGGGCGCGCGGACCGGCCACGCTGGAGAACTACCAGTTCATCGAGAAGATCAGCCACTTCGACCGGGAGCGCATCCCCGAGCGGGTCGTGCACGCCCGCGGCGTGACCGCGTACGGCTACTTCGAGAGCTACGGGAAGTGGGGCGACGAGCCCGTCGGCCGCTGGACCCGGGCCCGGCTGTTCCAGGAGGCGGGCAAGCGCACCCCGGTGGCCGTACGGTTCTCCACCGTGATCGGCGGCCGGGACTCCTCCGAGGCGGCCCGCGACCCGCGCGGCTTCGCGGTGAAGTTCTACACCGAGGACGGCAACTGGGACCTGGTCGGCAACAACCTGGCCGTCTTCTTCATCCGGGACGCCATCAAGTTCCCCGACGTCATCCACTCCCTCAAGCCCGACCCGGTCTCGCACGAGCAGAAGCCGGCCCGCATCTTCGACTTCATGTCGCAGACGCCGGAGTCGATGCACATGCTGGTCAACCTCTTCAGCCCGCGCGGCATCCCGGCCGACTACCGGCACATGCAGGGCTTCGGGGTCAACACCTACAAATGGGTGAACCAGGCGGGCGACACCGTCCTGGTCAAGTACCACTGGCTGCCGAAGCAGGGCGTGCGCAGCATGACCGAGGAGGACGCCGCCGCCGTCCAGGCCGGGGAGCTGGGCCACGCGACGAAAGACCTGTACGAGGCGGTCCGGCGCGGTGACCACCCCGAGTGGGAACTGGTCGTCCAGATGATGAGCGACGACGACCACCCGGAGCTGGACTTCGACCCGCTGGACGACACCAAGGTCTGGCCGGAGCAGGACTTCCCGCCCCGTCCGGTGGGCCGGATGGTCCTCGACCGGATGCCGGACAACTACTTCGCCGAGAACGAGCAGATCTCCTTCGGCACCGGCGTCCTCGTCGA
This sequence comes from Streptomyces chrestomyceticus JCM 4735, assembly GCF_003865135.1. Lineage (NCBI taxonomy): Bacteria > Bacillati > Actinomycetota > Actinomycetes > Kitasatosporales > Streptomycetaceae > Streptomyces > Streptomyces chrestomyceticus. Next base: position 3,043,803 of record NZ_BHZC01000001.1, read on the forward strand.
CGGCCTGGACTTCTCCGACGACAAGATGCTCGTCGGCCGGACCTTCTCCTACAGCGACACCCAGCGCTACCGCGTCGGCCCGAACTACCTCCAGCTCCCCGTCAACCGCGCCCAGCGGGCCACCGTGCACACCAACCAGCGCGACGGCCTGATGGCGTACGACCAGGACCAGCACGGGCCGAACCCGGAGGTCAACTACGAGCCGTCGATCACCGGCGGCCTGCGGGAGGGCACCTACCCGACCCACGACGATCAGGGGCCGGAGATCCGCGGCCGGCTCACCCGCAGCCGCATCCCGCGCACCAACGACTACCTCCAGGCGGGCCAGCGCTTCCGGCTGATGGCGGACTGGGAGCGCGACGACCTCGTCAAGAACCTCACCGACCTGATCTCCCAGGCCGACCGGCCGGTGCAGGAGCGGATGGTGTGGCACTTCCTGCTGGTCGAGAACGAGCTGGGGCTGCGCGTCGGCGAGGGGCTGGGCATCGGCCCGAAGGACGTCGCCCATCTGGAGCCGCTGGCCGGCCAGGACCTGACGGACGAGGACCGGGAGCGGCTGACGCGCCTCGGCGACAATCCGCCGCGGGACGTGTCCGGGCTGACCATGACCCACTGCGTACCCGACGAGCGGCATACCGTCGCCTCCTGACGGGCACGGTGAACGCACGGACGACGCCCTGGGACACGGCCTCGCCGGTGGTCCGGCGGGGCCGTGTCCCGTGGCACCGAGGTGGTTCCCCGCGCCTCCCGCGCGGGGCGCCACGGGAGGAGGAACGATCGGGCATGGCAGCGGCGAAGCGGTACGCGGTCGCGGGATCGGGCCAGTGGGTGGACGACGAGGACGGGCGGCGGCTGCCGGCGGGCGAGGTGCACGCCTGGGAGCAGGGGCTGAACCAGACCGTGTGCGGTCTCTCGCTCAGCCGCTCGCAACTGGCCCGGTTCCCGCACGTCGCCTGGCCCGACATCCTGCCCGAGTCCGGCGGGGCCGCAGACCGGGTCCAGCGGGTGTGCCCGCGCTGCGCGTCCGTCGCGGGGCGCCGGGGCGGGGACGCGCGGCCCCGCTGGCAGCGGGTCGATCCCCGGCCGTGACGGCATCCTGACGGCGGGGCCCGCCGGGGGTACGTGTGCGGACCGCGGCCCCGTCGCGTACGGCCCGGCGCCGCCGTACGACGTACGGCGGCGCCGGGGATTCAGGCGGGCCAGGTGCCGGTGGCCTTGCGGACGGCTGTCGCGCCGCTGCGGTCCACGGCCGCCTTGACCACCGCGAGCGTCGCGCCCTGAAGGGCGGCGGCGGGCAGCACCTCGCGCCAGCGGCGGTCCTCGTCGGTGGCCTTCGGCGCGTCCTCCGCGCCGCCGACCAGCTTCCACAGGCGCTTGAACAGCGCCCCGGCCAGCACACCGCCGAGGACGCCGAACAGCACGCCGAGCGGCTTGTAGAGCAGTTTAATCATCAGTGGTGTCCTTTGCTCCGGCAGGCCCGCCGGGCCTTGGCCCCTGCCTTGGCGAGCGGGCGGGCGGTCTTCCTCGTACGCAGCTTGGCGCGCCGTACGTACGGGCGCATCCGCACGCGGTTCCGACGCCGCAGCACGAGCGCGCCGGCCAGCAGCGCGCCGCCCGCGGCGGCGGCCGCCCGGACGCCGGTCGAACGCGACAGCCGGGCCGCCTGCTCCCGCGCGCGGCTCTTGACGTCGGCCTTGTCGGCCAGCGCGGCCACGGTGTCGCCGAGTTCCTGCCGGGTCAGCTCGATCCGGGCCCGGAGTTCGTCCGGGCCCGCCGTGCCGCCCTTGCCGGGGTCACTGGTCATCGCCGGGCCCTCTCCTTGATCGTCTCGATGTCCTTCCGGACGCTGCGTACGGCCTCCTCGGGCACCGGCGGGGTGGCACGGCGAATCCGCTGCCGTCCCAGCAGCCCCAGGACCGCCGCCAGCACCAGCAGCACGCCCACGACCACCAGGCCCGCCGCCCACAGCGGCAGCACCAGCCCGAGCGCGATGATCGCGGTCGCCACCAGGGCCTGGGCCGCCAGGAACGCCACCGTGCCGGCGCCGCCGAGCAGCCCGCCGCCCACGCCGAAGCGCTTTCCCTTGCGCGCCAGTTCCGTCTGCGCCAGCCGCATCTCGTCGCGCACCAGGCTGGAGAGCTGCTCCGACGCCTGGGTGACCAGTTCGTTGACCGGCCTGCCGTCCGGCCGGGCCGTCCGGTGATCCACGAAGTCGCTCATCCCGGTCACGCCTCCTTCCTTGTGCGCGCCGGGTACCTCCTCACGGGCCGGTTAACCGGAATGCCGGCCGTTACGGTGCCGGGCGCCGTACGGGCCGTCTTCCGCGCAACGCGACGGCGCGCGCTCCCCGGCGGGGGAACGCGCGCCGTCGGCTGCGGAAGCGGTGGGTCAGAAGACCGACTCGGTCTCGTCCATGCGGCTCACCGGCACGGTCTTCAGCTCGGTGACCGCGTCGGCCAGCGGGCTCATCACGATGTCCGTGCCGCGCAGGGCGGTCATCTGGCCGAAGTCGCCCCGGTGCGCGGCCTCGACGGCGTGCCAGCCGAAGCGGGTGGCCAGCACGCGGTCGTACGCGGTGGGCGTGCCGCCGCGCTGGACGTGGCCGAGGATGACCGGGCGGGCCTCCTTGCCGAGGCGGTGCTCCAGCTCGCGGGCGAGGGCGGTGCCGATGCCCTGGAAGCGCTCATGGCCGTACTGGTCGATCTCGCCGTGGCCGTAGTCCATCGTGCCGTCGGCGGGGTGGGCGCCCTCGGCGACGCAGACCACGGCGAACTTCTTGCCCCGGTCGAAGCGCTCCTCGACCATCGCGACCAGGTCGTTCACGTCGAAGGGGCGCTCCGGCAGGCAGATGCCATGGGCGCCGCCGGCCATCCCGGACTCCAGCGCGATCCAGCCCGCGTGCCGGCCCATGACCTCGACGACCATGACCCGCTGGTGCGACTCGGCGGTCGTCTTGAGGCGGTCGATGGCCTCGGTGGCGACGCCGACGGCGGTGTCGAAGCCGAAGGTGCGGTCGGTGGCGGAGATGTCGTTGTCGATGGTCTTGGGCACGCCGACGATCGGCAGGCCGGCGTCGGCGAGCATCTTCGACGCGGTGAGCGTGCCCTCGCCGCCGATGGGAATGAGCACGTCGATGCCGTACTCCCGGGCCAGGTCCTTGCCGTTCTCGCACGCCTCGCGCAGCCGGGCGCGCTCCAGGCGGGCGGAGCCGAGGATGGTGCCGCCGCGGGCCAGGATGCCGCTGACGGCGTCCAGGTCCAGCTTGCGGTACCGGCCGTCCAGCAGGCCCTTGAAGCCGTCCTCGAAACCGATGACCTCGTCGTCGTGGCCGGTGAGGGCGCGGTGCACCACCGAACGGATCACAGCGTTGAGGCCGGGGCAGTCGCCGCCCGCGGTGAGGACTCCGATACGCATGGTGCTGTGTCTCCTGTGCTCGCTGTTGGTTCTTGTGAGCCGGTCCGATTGTTTCACGGGCCGGCGCGCGTTGCGCTCACAGCGTCGGGCACCACTGCGACTGCCCGCTGACACATGCGTAAAACTGGAGGGGCGACTTAACCACAGCCGCAGGTATTGTCAAGAGGGGCAAGCTCACCATAACGGGAAATTTGACCTTGCGAAGCGACGGATGGATCGGAGAGCACGCGTGACGCGCAGCGTGTACGTGACCGGTATCGACCGCGGCGACGGCCGCCAGGTCGTCGAGCTGGGAGTCATGGAACTCCTGACCCGCCACGTGGACCGGGTGGGCGTCTTCCGCCCGCTGGTCCACGACGGACCCGATCGCCTGTTCGAACTGCTGCGGGCCCGCTACCGGCTCTCCCAGCCCGCCGAGACCGTCTTCGGCCTGGGCTACGAGGAGGCCGCCCGCCTCCAGGCCGAGCAGGGCACCGACGAGCTGGTCTCCCAGCTCGTCGAGCGTTTCCACCGGGTGGCCAAGGACCACGAGTACGTCCTGGTGCTCGGCTCCGACTACGCCGCCACCAGCCTGCCGGCCGAGCTGAACCTGAACGCCCGGCTGGCGAACGAGTTCGGCGCCGCGGTGCTGCCGGTCGTCGGCGGCCAGGGCCAGGAGGCCGCGTCGGTGCGCGCCGAGGCGCACAACGCCTACCGCGCCTACCACTCGCTGGGCTGCGACGTCGTCGCCCTGATCGTGAACCGGGTGGCGCCCGGCCAGCACCCGGCCGTCGCCGAACAGCTCTCCGCCCACCTGCCCGTCCCCTGCTACGCGCTCCCCGAGGACGGCGCCCTCTCCGCGCCCACCGTCGGCCAGATCGTGCACGCGCTCGGCGCCGAGGTGCTGCTCGGCGACGACTCGGGGCTGGCCCGCGACGCCCGCGACTTCGTCTTCGGCGGCGCCATGCTGCCGACCTTCCTGAAGGCGCTGACCCCGGCTGCCTGGTCGTGACCCCCGGCGACCGCGCCGACCTGGTCATCGGCTCGCTCGCCGCGCACAGCGCCGGCGCCCCGTCCATAGCGGGCGTGCTGCTGACCCTGGACGAGCGTCCCGGGCCCGACATCATGGCGCTGGCCGACCGGCTCGCGCCCGGCACCCCGGTGATCTCGGTCTCCGGCGGCTCCTTCCCGACCGCGGCGGAGCTGTTCGCCGTCGAGGGCAAGCTGAACGCCGCGGCGCCGCGCAAGGCGGAGACCGCGCTCGGCCTGTTCGAGCGGCATGTGGACACCGCCGAGCTGACGAACCGTATCTCCATCGCCCGCTCCGGCCGCGTCACCCCGATGATGTTCGAGCACGAGCTGATCGAGCGCTCCCGCGCGGGCCGCCGCCGGGTCGTCCTGCCGGAGGGCAACGAGGAGCGGGTGCTGCGCGCCGCCGACGTCCTGCTGCGCCGGGACGTGTGCGACCTGACGCTGCTCGGCGAGGAGGCCGCGGTCCGCAAGCGCGCCGCCGACCTCGCCATCGACCTGGAGGGCGCGCAGATCATCGACCCGCAGGTATCCCCGCTGCGCGAGCGCTTCGCCGAGTTGTACGGCAAGCTCCGCGCCCACAAGGGCGTCACCTACGAGCTGGCGTACGACGTGGTCGCGGACGTGTCGTACTTCGGCACGCTGATGGTGCAGGAGGGCCTGGCCGACGGCATGGTCTCCGGCGCGGTGCACTCCACCGCGGCCACCATCCGCCCCGCCTTCGAGATCATCAAGACGAAGCCCGGCGCGCAGATCGTCTCCTCGGTGTTCTTCATGTGCCTGGCCGACCGCGTCCTGGTCTACGGCGACTGCGCCGTCAACCCGGACCCGGACGCCGAGCAGCTCGCGGACATCGCCATCCAGTCGGCGGCCACCGCCGCCCAGTTCGGCGTCGAGCCGCGGATCGCGATGCTGTCGTACTCCACCGGCACCTCCGGCTCCGGCGCGGACGTCGACAAGGTCCGCAAGGCCACCGAGCTGGTCCGCGAGCGCCGGCCCGACCTGCTGGTCGAGGGCCCGATCCAGTACGACGCGGCGGTGGACGCCGCGGTGGCCAGGACGAAGCTGCCGGACTCCGAGGTCGCCGGGCGGGCCACCGTGCTGGTCTTCCCCGACCTGAACACCGGCAACAACACCTACAAGGCCGTGCAGCGCTCGGCCAACGCGGTCGCCGTCGGCCCGGTGCTCCAGGGCCTGCGCAAGCCGGTCAACGACCTGTCGCGCGGCGCGCTCGTCCAGGACATCGTCAACACCGTGGCCATCACGGCCATCCAGGCGCAGGGTGCGGCACCGGGCGGCTCGCCCGCCGCCGGCGCCTGACACCCCCGCAGCCCGCCCCCCACAACCGACCGAAAGCTGCTTCATGACTGCCAACGCCACCCGCGTCCTCGTCCTCAACTCCGGCTCTTCCTCGGTGAAGTACCAACTGCTCGACATGCAGGACGGCTCCCGGCTCGCCGTGGGCCTCGTCGAGCGCATCGGCGAGGAGACCTCGCGCCTGTCCCACACGCCGCTGGCGACCGGCGGGGACAAGCGCGAGCGCGAGGGCCGGATAGCCGACCACGAGGAGGCGCTGCAGGCGGTCGCCGACGAGCTGGCCGCGGACGGGCTCGGCCTGGACTCGCCCGAGCTGGCGGCGATCGGGCACCGGGTGGTGCACGGCGGCCTGAAGTTCACCGCGCCGACCGTGGTCGACGACGCGGTGCTCAAGGAGATCGAGCGGCTGGTGCCGGTCGCGCCGCTGCACAACCCGGCGAACATCACCGGCATCCGGACCGCCCAGGCGCTCCGCCCCGACCTGCCGCAGGTCGCGGTCTTCGACACCGCCTTCCACACCTCGATGCCGGAGCACGCGGCGCGCTACGCCATCGACGTGGAGACGGCCGACGCGCACCGCATCCGCCGGTACGGCTTCCACGGCACCTCGCACGCGTACGTCTCGCGCAAGACCGCCGAGCTGCTCGGCAAGGCGCCCGAGGACGTCAACGTCATCGTGCTGCACCTGGGCAACGGCGCCTCCGCCTCGGCGGTGGCCGGCGGCCGCTGCGTGGACACCTCCATGGGCCTGACGCCGCTGGAGGGCCTGGTCATGGGCACCCGCTCCGGCGACATCGACCCGGCCGTGGTCTTCCACCTCAAGCGGGTGGCGGGCATGGACGCGGACGAGGTCGACGAGCTGCTCAACAAGAAGAGCGGCCTGGTCGGGCTGTGCGGCGACAACGACATGCGGGAGATCCGCCGCCGGATCGACGAGGGCGACCAGCGGGCCGCGCTCGCCTTCGACATCTACATCCACCGGCTGAAGAAGTACATCGGCGCCTACAGCGCGGTGCTGGGCCGGGTGGACGCGGTGGCGTTCACCGCGGGCGTCGGCGAGAACTCCGCCCCGGTGCGCGAGGCCGCGGTCAAGGGGCTGGAGGAGCTGGGGCTGGCGGTGGACGCCGACCTGAACTCCGTACGGTCCGACGCGGCGCGGCTGATATCGCCGGAGTACGCACGCGTCGCGGTCGCCGTCGTCCCCACCGACGAGGAGCTGGAGATCGCCGGCCAGACCTACGCCCTGGTCGGCGGCTGACCTCCGGCACACCCGGCCAGGCGCCGTCGGCACCCCCGCGGCGCCTGGCCCACAGCACGCATCCGGGCACCCGAGCCCAAATAATTCCGCTCCGAAACAAACGATAGGATTGAGCCATGCGCCGTTCCAAAATCGTCTGCACCCTGGGCCCCGCCGTCGACTCCTACGACCAGCTGAAGACGCTGATCGAGGCCGGCATGAACGTGGCCCGATTCAACATGAGCCACGGCACCCACGCGGAGCACGAGGAGCGCTACCACCGCGTCCGCAAGGCCGCCGAGGAGACCGGCCGCGCCATCGGCGTGCTGGCCGACCTCCAGGGCCCCAAGATCCGCCTGGAGACCTTCGCCGACGGCCCGGTCGAGCTGGTGCGCGGCGACGAGTTCGTCATCACCACCGAGGACGTGCCCGGCGACAAGACCATCTGCGGCACGACCTACAAGGGCCTGCCCGCCGACGTCTCCAAGGGCGACCCGGTCCTGATCAACGACGGCAATGTCGCACTCCAGGTCGTCGAGGTCGACGGCCCCCGGGTGCGCTGCATCGTCATCGAGGGCGGCGTCATCTCCGACCACAAGGGCATCAACCTGCCCGGCGCGGCGGTCAACGTCCCGGCGCTGTCCGAGAAGGACATCGACGACCTGAAGTTCGCCCTGAACATGGGCTGCGACCTGGTCGCGCTGTCCTTCGTACGGGACGCCAAGGACGTCAACGACGTGCACCGCGTCATGGACGAGGTCGGCCGGCGCGTCCCGGTGATCGCCAAGGTGGAGAAGCCGCAGGCGGTCAACAACATGGAGGAGGTCGTCGCGGCCTTCGACGGCGTCATGGTGGCCCGTGGCGACCTGGCCGTGGAGTACCCCCTCGAAAAGGTCCCGATGGTGCAGAAGCGCCTGGTGGAGATGTGCCGGCGGAACGCCAAGCCGGTGATCGTGGCGACCCAGATGATGGAGTCGATGATCACCAACTCGCGGCCGACCCGCGCCGAGGCGTCCGACGTCGCCAACGCGATCCTGGACGGCGCCGACGCGGTCATGCTCTCCGCCGAGTCCTCGGTCGGCCAGTACCCGATCGAGACCGTCAAGACGATGTCGAAGATCGTCGAGGCGGCCGAGGAGGAGCTGCTGTCCAAGGGCCTGCAGCCGCTGGTCCCGGGCAAGAAGCCCCGCACCCAGGGCGGCGCGGTGGCCCGCGCGGCCGCCGAGATGGCCGACTTCCTCAACGGCAAGGCGCTGGTGGCCTTCACCAAGTCCGGTGACACCGCCCGCCGCCTGTCCCGCTACCGCGCGGCCCAGCCGATCCTGGCCTTCACCACGGACGCCGCCACCCGCAACCAGCTCGCGCTGAGCTGGGGCGTGGAGACCTTCGTCGTGCCGCACGTGGAGCACACCGACGAGATGGTCGACCTGGTCGACGCCGAGCTGCTGAAGCTCCAGCGCTACAACGACGGCGACACCATGATCATCACGGCCGGTTCGCCCCCCGGCGTCCCCGGCACCACCAACATGGTCCGCGTCCACCACCTGGGCGGCGACCGCGGCTGACGCGCGGCGCGTGACCTGAGTACGGCGGTGGGCCGCATCCCCTCGGGGGTGCGGCCCACCGCCGTACGCACGTGCCGGACTCAGTCCGAGACCGAGTGGTGCAGCCCCGGAATCGTCAGGGTGCCGCCGAACTGGCCCGCCTGGGTGATCTTCACCTTGGTGAAGTACGCGAAGGGGACGTTGAGGGGCGGCGGGTGCTCCGGGTCGAAGACGATCGGGATCAGGCCGAAGAGGTTCCCCTGGAGACGCTCGGTGTACATGGTGACCTTGCCGTCGCGGATCGTCGAGGTGGAACCCGCGGCCGCCTGGACGTGGTACTTCTTCCCGGCCGGGCCGTCCACGATCTGGTGGAGGTCGCCGATGTCGATGCTGTCCGCGGTGAACTTCAGCGCCTGCTTGGTCCGGCCGTTCGGCATCGTGAGGTTGACGACGCCCTCGTAGTCCAGGCCGCGCAGGGTCAGGCCGCTGGACTCCAGGTACCAGGGCTGGTTCGGGACGGCGGTCGGCGGCTGCTCGGCCTTGCCCGCGACCTTCTTCTCCTCGACGCAGGGGAACGGTTTCCTGCCGTCCGCGTCGGGGGCGTCCGGGCCGGCGCTGCCGCTGGGGGACGGGGACGGGGTGGCCGACGGCGAGGCGTCGTCCGCCTTGTCCTTCGCGTCGTCCAGCGCCTTGCCCGCCTTGTCCTCGGCGTCGTCGGCCGCCTTGCCCAGCTTGCCGGCGGTGTCCTTGAGGCGGTCGGTGGCCTTGCCGCCGGGCTTGGCGGACGTGCCGCCGGAGCCGGATCCGGAGTCCTTGCCCGAGGGTGCGGAGGAGGACGGGGACGGCGACGGGGACGTGCCCGGGGTGCCGGACGCGCTGCCGCCGGGGTGGAAGACGTCGTGCAGCTTCTTGCCCACGCCCAGCGGGTCGTACCAGGGGTTCTGCTCCGAGGGGGACGGGGTGGCGGAGGGGGACGGGGCGGTGGACTTGCCCGCGGACGGGGACGGGGACGGGGACGTACCGTTCTTGCCCGGGGACGGGGAGGTGGCGCCGGGGGCGGGGGTGTCGTCCGTACCGGAGTTCCCGGTGCCGGAGCCCTGGTCCTTGCCGGACCCGTCCTCGGCCGCCTTGTCCTCGGCCGCTTTCTCCTTCTCGGCCTTGTCCTTGGCGGCCTTGTCTTTCTCCGCCTTCTCCGCCTTCTCCTTGGCCGCCTTCTCCTTGGCCGCCTTGTCCTTGGCGTCCTGCTCCGCCTTGTCGGGGGCGCTGACGCACGGGCCGTTCCTGAAGGGGCTCTCCGGCGGCTGCGGCTTGGCCATCGCCAACTGCGGTGTCAGGCCCATGCCCATCAGGACCGCGGTGGGCATCGCGGCGAGCGCGATCGCCTTGCCCGCGGGGACGTGCAGCCGGGTCAGCAGCGGTTTGCGCGGGGCCGCGTGGCGCGGCCCGGTTCTCGCCGCCGGGGCGGCCGCCTGCGTCTCGTGCTCGTCACCCGGCACTGTTCCTCCCGTTCGTCCCGGTGACCGGGCTCGCTCCTGACAGGCCGTCCGGTGCGCCGCCCACGGGCCGGGCCGGCTCGCCCCCCTCGGGGGCGATGGGCTTGCCCGGCGCCCAGGAGACCGCCAGCGCGCCGCCGATCAGGCCCAGCAGGAAGCCGACCACGAAGGCGCCGAAGTTGGAGACCACCAGGGAGACCAGGGACAGCAGGATCGCCGCGACCCCCGCGAAGACGCGGGAGGCGGGCTGGAACCACATGGTCAGGCCGAGCACGACCAGGAGTACGCCGATGATCAGCGAGCCGGCGCCCGCGGTCGTCGCCATCCGGACGGTCAGGGAGCCGATCGTGAGGTTCGCGTAGGGGATGTACATGATCGGGAATCCGGCCAGCAGCGTCAGCACCCCGCCCCAGAACGGGCGCTGACCTCGCCACTCCCGGAACGAAGTGCGCTTGCGGCCGGTCTTCTCGTTCAGTCGTGGTCGCGTGTCGGCGCTCATGTCGTACAGCTCCTCGGGACTGGCTAATCGGTGGTACGTGAGCCGGGGTGCGTGGCGCGGCGGCCACCGGCGTACGGGTGCGGGGCGCGCGGACGGCGGACCGCCGCCACGCGCACCCCCGCCCCCGTGCGCTCAGTGCGTCAGTAGCACTCGTTCTTGCCGCGGCTGACGCTCATGTGCAGACCGCTGAGCTGGAACGTGCCGGCCGTGGTGGCCCAGGCGCGCTGCTTGACGTCCTTGAACAGCACATGCTCGGCCTGCTGGGCGAAGGAGCCGGGGAGGTAGGCACCCCTGCCCCCCTCGCCGGGCTTGGCCGGACCGGGCGTCTTGCCGTCGGCGCCGGTGTCGTCCACCGAGACGCCGATGTCCACGTTGGTGAACGTCGCGTTGGTCTGCAGGTCGTCGGCGTCGATGTAGAGCTTCTTCGCCAGGACCTTCGGGCCGCCGTCACCGCCCGCCTTGAGCTGCATCGTCACGTCGCCGAAGACCGGCACCGGCACGACGACCGACTGGCACAGGTTGGTGATCTTCGCGGAGTTCAGGCCCACCACGGCGACCGGGTGCTGGCCGTTCTTGCCCTTGTCGAGGGCGCCGTACTGGACGAATCCGTCACCGTCGAGTTCGGACGCGGTGACCTTGAACTGCTGACCGGAGACGCTGAACGACGCCGCCAGCGCACCCTGCGCGATGGCGACTCCGATGGCAGCCGTCGCCGCGACGCTCGGCACCATGACAACGGCGAACCGCTTCCATCTGGTCCCGCCACGAGCCAGGGACTCCATGACTTTCCTCCTTCTCGGACGTACATCTCCGGTCGCGGTCCGGGTCTCGGGAGACGGCGGCCGTACCTGGGATGGGAGAAGTGCTACGTCCTCGGGAAGGAGAGCGCCCGTATCGAAATGGCGTACGGGCGTACGGCGTTCCGATGCACCGGCGATCACCCCCGAGCGACAACCACTGGCCACGCTCACGCGCGGCGTTTGTCGGACAGGCCCTGCCGGGTGAGCAGGAACCCCCCTGTCCGGGACCGGTGACGGTGCCGCCGGCCACTCGGTGGGGACCCATGGACCCCGCGGCGCCGACCGGTTGCCGGGCGGCGGGAATGGACCGAGCGTGGCCGATCGTGGTGCATCGGCGGCTGTCGCACAAGGGGTTCGTTACTTGCGAGTAACGGAGAGATGACCAGGGTGCGACGGCGCGAAATCGGGCGAGCACCCAGGGTTGTCACCAGTGGTGAGGAGACATGGGGCGATCGGGGAGGAACACCGGCAAAAACCCTCGCTCCTCTTACTCCAAGTAACAGCGGCCACGATTACCAAGATTTGGTAAAACGTGGCCGCTGCCGAGTGGTGAGGTCCGCGCGCCTCAGGGGGCGCGGGGGACCGGACGCCGAGGGGTCAGAGGGGGATCAGAACAGCACCCGCGCCAGGGCCGTACGGGCCGAGATCACCCGGGGATCGTCGGTGCCGATGACCTCGAACAGCTCCAGCAGCCGGACCCGCGCGGCCTCGCGGTCGTCGCCCGCCGTGCGCCGGACGGTGTCCACCAGCCGCCCGAAGGCGTCCTCCACATGACCGCCGACCAGGTCCAGGTCGGCCGCCTTGATCTGCGCCTGCACGTCGGCGGGGTCGTCGGCCGCCGCCTTGCGCACCTCCTGCGGGTCCAGGTCACGCACCCGGCGCAGCAGTTCGGCCTGTGCCAGGCCGAGCTTGGCCTCCGGGTTCGCCGGGTCGTCGGAGAGCACGTTCTTGTACGCCTGGACGGCACCGTCGAGGTCACCGGCGTCCAGCGCCTGGTTCGCGGCCTCCAGCAGGGCGTCGTACGGGCCGGCCGGCTCGGGGACGTCCTCCTGCGGCGCGGCGTCCGCCGGGTCGACGGGCGCGCCGACGATCCCGAACTGCTGCTCGGCGGCCTGGACGAGCTGGTCCAGCACCTGGCGGATCTGCGCCTCCGGGGCCGCGCCCTGGAACAGCGGGATCGGCTGGCCCGCGACGACCGCGAAGACCGCCGGGATGCCCTGCACGCCGAACTGCTGGAACAGCGCCTGGTTGCGGTCGACGTCGATCTTGGCCAGGACGAACTTGCCGGCGTACTCCCCCGCCAGCCGCTCCAGCAGCGGGCCGAGCTGCTTGCACGGCTCGCACCACTCGGCCCAGAAGTCGATGACGACCGGCACCTCGGTGGAGCGCTGGAGGATGTCCTGCTGGAACCCCGCCTCGTCGACGTCGAACACCAGACGGGCGCCGCCCGTGGGCCGGCCGGTGCGGGCCGCCTCGGCGCGCGCCTGCTCCGCCTTCTGCTTCGCTTCCCCGGCCGCCTTCACCGCGGCGAGGTCGACGACTCCACTCATGGACATGTTGCGTGGCTGCATGGGCCTATCCTCCCCCTTCCGCGGACCGTTGCGAAAAGCGGTGCCGAAAATTCACGGTGCGCGAAAAAGTGCGCGGCGCCGGTCCGTCCATGCGGCCCGCCGGTGTGCCGGCGCAGGACGGAGGTGCCGCGTGCACCGGCCCGGGGCCGGTGCGGTGCTGCGGTGGCCCCGGGTCCCCACCCGCGGCCTGTGGTTGTCGCGTCCGGGGCGGGCCGTGCGGGCCCACCCTTTCGCTACGACCCGTAGCGTAACTGTCCGGCGCCCCGGCCCGGCACCCCCTCCCGCGAACCGTACGGGTGATCTGCCTCACGAGGCCGGGCCCGCCCGCGGCTACTGGCCGGTATGGTCGCCCCCATGCACCGCTGCCCCCTCACCGGCACCAGCTCCCCCGCGGACCGTGCGGGTCCCCGGAGCCGTACGGGCCGGCCGCGCAGCGCCGAGGCGGACCGCGCGATCCTCGACGCCACCCGCGCCGCACTGGTCGAGCTGGGCTGGGGCAAGCTCACGATGAGCGACGTGGCCGCCCGCGCCGGGGTCGCCAAGACGACCCTCTACCGCCGCTGGGCCAACAAGAACGAGCTGGTCCTGGACGCCGTGGCGGTCCTCTTCGACGAACTCGAACTCCCCGACCGGGGCTGCCTCCAGGCCGACATCGAGGGCGTCGTCCTGCAGTTCGCCTCCCTGCTGGCCCGTCCGGAGACCAAGACCGCGCTGATGGCCGTGGTCGCCGAGTCCACCACCGACGAGGCGCTGCGGATCCGGATCCGCTCCGCCGTGGTCGAACGGCAGAAGCGGCTGGTGATCCTCGGACGCGAGCGGGCCCAGGCGCGCGGGGAGCTGCCGCCGGACCCGGACGGCGAGGAGGGCGCGGCGGCCGCCGGGCGGGCGGTGGGGCTGATCTTCGACGTGATCGCGGGCGCCGTCGTGCACCGGGCGCTGGTCAGCGCGGAGCCGGTGGACGAGCTGTGGGCGCAGCAGTTCAGCGCGCTGCTGCTGACGGGGCTGGCCGGACTCGCGGAAGCGGGCCCGGCCGGGGCGTGAGGCTGCCGGGCGGCCACGTACCGGTACGGGGACGGGCCGCCCCTCGCGCCGGGCGCCCGTACCCGTACCGCCTGTCCCTCAGACCTGGTACCGGTCCGCCGCGAACAGGTGCACATGCTCCGCGACCCACTCCGACGTCCGCTTCAGCCCGTCCTCCAGGGACACCTCCGGCGCCCACCCGGCCCACTCGCGCGCCCGCGAATTGTCCGAAAGCAGTCGCTGGACCTCGCTCCCGGCGGGCCGCAGCCGGGAGCCCTCCACCACCACCTCGGCGTCCCGCCCGGACGCGGCGATCAGGGCCCGCGCCAGGTCACCGATGGAGATCTCGCGCCCCGTACCGAGATTGACGACCTCGCCCAGCGCCCGGTCGCAGTCGGCCATCGCCAGGAAGCCGGCCGCGGTGTCGGTGACGTAGGTGAAGTCGCGGGTCGGGGTGAGCGAGCCCAGCCGGATCTCCCGGGAGCCCGCGTGCAGTTGCGCCAGGATGGTGGGGATGACGGCGCGCGCGGACTGGCGCGGGCCGTAGGTGTTGAACGGGCGGACGACCGTGACCGGCAGCTCGAAGGCGTGCCAGTGGGAGAGCGCCATCATGTCCGCGCCGATCTTCGAGGCGGAGTACGGGGACTGCGGCTGCAGCGGGTGGTCCTCGCTGATCGGCGCGGTCAGGGCGGTGCCGTACACCTCGCTGGTGGAGGTGTGCACCAGGCGGCGCACGGAGTGGCGGCGGCAGGCCTCGGCGATGTTCTCGGTGCCCACGACGTTGGTCTGGACGTAGGCGCCGGGCGAGTCGTAGCTGTACGGGATGCCGATGAGGGCGGCGAGGTGGAAGACCGTGTCGCAGCCGGCGACGGCGTCCGCCACCCGTCCGGCGTCCCGCACGTCGCCCGCGACCATCTCGACCGGGCTGTCCGGGCCCAGGTAGCGGGCCAGGTGCCCCTTCTCCGCGTACGGCTTGTAGTGCACGAACGCGCGCACCTTCGCGCCGTACCCGACGAGCTGGTCCACCAGCGTCGAGCCGATGAAGCCCTCGGCGCCGGTGACCAGGACGGTGCGGTCCTTCCAGCGGGCTTCCATGGCGGCGTGGCCGGCGGTGGCGTTGATGGCGGTGGCGTGGTCGGTGGTGCTCATGCGGGTGCTCATGCGGTCTCCCTCAGGTAGGTGGTGGGGTGGGCTGCGGGGTGGCCGGCCAGCCGCAGGACCTTGGCGGCCAGCAGGTCGGCGGCGCGCGCGTGGGTGCCCGGGTCGGCGGCCTGGCCCATGGCGGCCAGCCGGGCGGGGTCGTCGAGCAGCGGGGTGACGAGTGCGTCCAGGCGTTCCGCGGTGGTCTCGGCGTCCGGCAGGAGGACGGCGGCGCCCGCGTCGGAGAGCACCCGCGCGTTGTGCGTCTGGTGGTCGCCGGGCGCGTGCGGGTACGGGACCAGGACCGCGGGCATCCCGATCGTCGCCAGTTCGGCGACGGTCGCCGAACCGGCCCGGCACACCACGAGGTCGGCGGCGGCGTAGGCCAGGTCCATCCGGTCCAGGTACGGGACGGCCTCGGCGACCGCCGCGCCGCCCGTCGCCACCAGCCGCTCCCGGGTCCCGTCCAGCGCCGCGGGCCCGGTCTTGATCAGTAGCCGCAGGTCCGTACGGGTCCGGTGGCGGGCCGCCAGGCCGACCGCGGCTTCGGTGAGCCGGGCCGCGCCCAGGCTGCCGCCGTTGACGAGCAGCAGCCGGGTGCCGGCCGGCACGCCCAGTTCCCGGCGCGCCCGCTCCCGCAGCGCCGTACGGTCCAGGTTCGCCAGCGGCCCGACCAGCGGCATCCCGACCGTCTCGGCGCGCTCGCCGCCCGTCAGGTGCGCGCGGCTGCGGTCGAAGGCGAGCGCGATGTGCGGGGTGAGCCGGGCGGCGAACTTGTTGGCCCGGCCGGGCACCGCGTTGGACTCGTGGACCAGGCTGGGCAGCCCGGCCAGCCGCGCCCCCACGATGACCGGCGCGCTCGGGTAGCCGCCCATGCCGACCGCGACCTGGGCCTCCTGCTGCCGCAGGATCGAGCGGCACTGCGCGCCCGATTTCAGCAGCGCGGCGGGCAGCAGATAGCGCTTGGCGCCGAGCGACGGGTCGAAGGGGATCATGTCCACGGTGTGCAGGCGGTATCCGGCCTGCGGGATGAGCCGCGTCTCCAGCCCGCGCTCCGTACCGACGAAGGAGACCACCGCGTCGGGCACAGCCCGGCGCAGAGCGTCCGCGAGGGCGAGCCCGGGGTAGATGTGGCCGCCGGTACCGCCCGCACCGATGACGACTGAGAGTGGTGTGCGCATGGCCGCCACGCTCGTCAAGCGCCCTAAGAAGGTTCTAAGACGGAGGTTTGGCAGCCTGTGTGCATGCCGTCCTCGCCTGCACCGCACCCCGCGCCCCGGAGCGCCGCCCAGCAGCCCGCCGCCGCGTCCCCGCCGAAGATCCTCGTCGTGGACGACGAACCGGAGGTACGGGCCGCCGTCGAAGACGGCCTCACCGTGGAGGGGTACGCGGTGCGCGGCGCCGCCGACGGGCTGGCGGCGCTGTCCGAGGTGGCCTCCTGGCAGCCGGACGCGATCGTGCTGGACGTGATGATGCCGGTGCTGGACGGCCTGGCGGTCTGCCGGCGGCTGCGCGCGCTGGACGACCGTACGCCGATCCTGGTGCTGACCGCGCTGGACTCGGTCAGCGAGCGGGTGGACGGGCTGGACGCGGGCGCCGACGACTATCTCGTCAAACCGTTCGCGCTGGACGAGCTGGTCGCGCGGGTGCGGGCGCTGCTGCGCCGCGCGTCGGCCGGCGCCGCCGACGACACCTCGCTGGCCTTCGCCGACCTGGTCGTCGACCCGCTGACGCGCACCGGCCACCGGGGCGGGCGGCCGCTGGAGTTCAGCCGTACGGAGTGGGCCCTGCTGGAACTGCTCCTGCTGCACCCCGGGCAGGTGATGCCGCGCGAGGTGATCCTGGAGCGGGTCTGGGGCCGCGACTTCGGGCCGGACTCCAACTCGCTCGCCGTGTACGTGGGTTACCTGCGCCGCAAACTGGAGGCGGGCGGCGAGGCCCGGCTGGTGTACACCGTGCACGGCGTCGGCTACCGCTTGGACGAGCCGGGCCAGGCGGGCCGGGGCGGCAGGGCGGGACGGGCGTGAGCGGGCGGCGCGGCCTGGGCGCGCGCTGGCGGCGGCGCCGGCCGCTGCGGACCCGGCTGGCGATCGCCGCATCCGCCGCAGTGGCCTTGGTGGCGGTCGGCATCTGCACGGCGGCGTTCTTCATCATCCGCTACCAGATGACCCGGCAACTGGAACTGAACCTGGCCCAGACAGCAGCCCAGTACTCCGAGAAGATGCGCACCTGGGGCCCGACTGCGGGCGACACGAGCTGCCGTTTCCAGGCCGTTCCCTGTGTCCAGTCGGTCCCCTCCGACAAGTCCAGGGACCCGCGCGCCCCTTACGCGCTGCCGGTCGACGACACCACCCGCGCAGTCGCCGCCGGGCGGCACGCGCCGTACTACAGCGAGCTGACCGTGGCCGGTTACCCGGTGCGCATGTACACCGTGCGGCTGCGCGGCAAGGACGAGGCGCTCCAGGTCGCACTGCGCACGGACACCGTGCAGCGCGGCGTCCAGAAGGCCGCGCTGGCACTGGCGGGAGTCGGCGGCGCCGGTGTCCTGCTGGCGGCCGGGCTCGGCTACTGGGTCTCGCGCACCGGCCTGGCCCCGGTCGCCCGCCTCACCGCCACCGCCGAACGCATCGCCGCCACCCGCGACGCCCGGCACCGCATCGAACTGCCCGCCGGGCCGCCCGGCCGCGAGGACGAGGTCACCCGCCTCGCCGCCAGCTTCAACACCATGCTCGGCGAACTGGAACAGTCGGTCGCCGCACAGCGCCGGCTGGTCGCGGACGCCTCCCACGAGCTGCGCACCCCGCTGACCGCGCTGCGCACCAACGCCGAACTGCTCGCCCGTGCCGACCGGCTGACCGACGCCCAGCGCGACCGCGCGTCCGGCGCCCTGGGCCGCCAGCTCCGCGAGGTCACCACCCTCGTCAACGACCTGATC
Source organism: Streptomyces chrestomyceticus JCM 4735 (assembly GCF_003865135.1). Classification (NCBI taxonomy): domain Bacteria; kingdom Bacillati; phylum Actinomycetota; class Actinomycetes; order Kitasatosporales; family Streptomycetaceae; genus Streptomyces; species Streptomyces chrestomyceticus. Next base: position 3,061,781 of record NZ_BHZC01000001.1, read on the forward strand.
GAACTGGCCCGGGACGAGGAGCCGCAGCCGCTGGTGGAACAGGTCCGCCCGGCGGCGCTGCTGGAGCACGCGGTGGAGGCGGCGCGCGGCCACTGGCCGGAGATCACGTTCACCGTACGGGCCGACGGTGCGGCACACGGGGTGACCGTCCCGGGCGTACCGGCGCGGCTGTCCCGGCTGCTGTCCAACCTCCTGGACAACGCGGCGAAGTTCTCACCGCCCGGCGGCCCGGTCGAGACGGAACTGGCCCTGGCGGGGGACGCGCTGGAGCTGACCGTACGCGATCACGGCCCCGGCATCACCGCCGAGGACCTGCCGCACGTCTTCGACCGCTTCTACCGTGCCGAGACCGCCCGCGCGCTGCCCGGCTCCGGCCTCGGCCTGGCCATGGCCCGCCAGATCGCCCGCGCCCACCACGCCGAACTGACGGCAGCCCAGGCGCCGGGCGGCGGGGCGCTCTTCCGCCTCCGCTTCCCGGTGGGGTAGGACGGGACCGTACGGGAGGTTGTACGGGTCCCGGTCCGGCAACGGCGTACTACCCTGGGCCGGAATCACGGCCGGGTACGGGCCGAACGGGCGGACCGGAAGGGGCGGGCGGTGAGCGGACGAGCACGCCGTGCGCTGCCGGGCGTCCTGCCCCGCGCGCTGGCCGGGCTGTGGGCCGTCCTGCTGGTCCTGGCCGGGACGTCCGGAATGGCGGGCGCCACGTCCGGGCCGCTGCTGACCGGCTCACCGGCTGCTGCCGCCACAAGTCCGGCAGGCACCACTTCCGGCCCCGCCGGCACCGCTTCCCGGCCATCGTCCGCCGCCGCACCCCAGGTACTCACGGCACACACCGCGCCCGGCCACCCCCGGGCCGACGCCCGCACCACCCCGGACCGGCCGGTGGCCCGCCAGACCGCCACCGCCCACGTCCAGGCCGTCCTCCCGCACCCGCGCTTCCCCGGCCTCCCGGGCGCGCTGCCCACCGCGTCCCCGGCGCCCCGCCACTCCCCCTTCGGGTACGGCGAGACCGTCGGCCCGCGCCAGGAGCGGGCGCCGCCCTGGGCCCGGTACTCCCCGCGCAGCCCGCGCGGACCTCCCTTCGTACGGAGACGCTGACGCCCCAGGCGTACGGCGGCCCGCAGCACCGGCATGCCCGGCGACGCCCTCGGCGCGCCGTCCCGGCCCGGTGCGCGCGACCGCCCCGCGCCCCGCCTCCGTATCCCTGAAGGGGAACCCCATGCCGTCCCGCGCTCCGTCGCGGCGGCCCTGGCGTGCGCTGATCGCGCTCGCCGTCGTCGCCGTGTCCCTGTTCTTCGCCCTGACCACCCCCGCCCGCCTCGGCCTCGATCTCCGCGGCGGTACCCAGATCGTCCTGGAGACCCGGGACTCGCCCACCGCCCGTGCCGACTCCGCCGCCACCGACCGGGCGCTGGAGGTGCTGCGGCAGCGGATCGACGCGCTCGGCGTCTCCGAACCCTCGTTGTCCCGCTCCGGCGAGAAACGCATCGTCGCCGAACTGCCCGGGGTCCAGGACCCGAAGCAGGCCGTCGAGGTCATCGGCCGTACCGCGCAACTCACCTTCCACCCCGTGCTCAGCGCCCTCCCGGACCCCAAGGGCACGCCGGAACTGAAGGCCAAGGACGACCGCACCCGCACCCTCGCCGACCCCGACACGCCCGGCCAGGCCCTGCGGCTCGGTGCGCCCGCGCTGACCGGCGAGGGCGTCAAGGACGCGGAGGCCGTCTTCGACGCGCAGGGCGGGCGCGGCTGGACCGTCGACCTGTCCTTCCGCGGCGCCGCCGGGGACGCCTGGGCGCGGATCACCGGGCAGGCGGCGTGCGCGGCGCCCGGCGATCCGGCCCGGCGGGTCGCGATCGTGCTGGACGACCGGGTGATCTCCGCGCCCGGCATGCAGCAGAGCGTGCCGTGCAGGACCGGCATCGCCGGCGGCAACGCCCAGATCACCGGCGGCTTCAGCGACACCGAGGCCCGCGACCTGGCGGCTCTCGTCAAGGGCGGCGCCCTGCCGGTGCCCGTCGAGGTCGTCGAACAGCGCACCGTCGGCCCGACGCTGGGCGCCGACGCGATCAAGGCCAGTGCCACCGCCGCCGTCATCGGCCTGCTCTGCACCGGCGTGTTCGTCATCGTCGTCTACCGGCTGCTGGGCGCACTGGCCACGGTCGCCCTCGCCGCGTACGGACTGATCTCGTACGCCGTGCTCGTCGCCCTCGGCGCCACCCTCACCCTCCCCGGCCTGGCCGGTTTCGTGCTCGCGATCGGTATGGCGGTGGACGCCAATGTGCTGGTCTTCGAGCGGGCCAGGGAGGAGTACGCGCGCCGCGCGGCCCGTTCCGGCGGTGATCTGCGGCGCCCGCTGCGCGAGGGCTTCGGCAAGGCGTGGAGCGCGATCCTCGACTCGAACGTCACCACGCTGCTCGCCGCCGGCCTGCTGTTCCTCTTCGCCACCGGACCGGTCAAGGGCTTCGGCGTCACGCTGTCCATCGGGGTGCTGGCCTCGATGGTCTCGGCGCTGGTCATCACCCGGGTGCTGGCGGGCTGGGCGGTGCGCCGGGGCTGCGTACGGCGGCGGCCCGCGATCACCGGCATGGCGTCCGAGGGGCGGGTACGCCGCTGGCTGGCGCGTCGCGAACCGCGGCTGATGCGAAGGCGCCGCACCTGGCTGGGCCTCGGCGCCGGTCTCCTGCTCTTCGCCGTCGCCGGAATCGGTGTTCGCGGGCTGGAGTTCGGCGTGGAGTTCACCGGCGGCCGGCTCGTCGAGTACAGCACCAGCCGTACGGTGGACGCCGAGACGGCGCGCGAGGCGGTCTCGGCGGCGGGCTTCCCCCGCGCGGTCGTCCAGGAGTCGGGGGACGGCGGCATCGCCGTACGTACCGAACAGCTCACCGACGCCGAGCAGGACCGTATCCGCGCGTCCCTCCAGAAGCCCGGCGGCACGGTCGAGGTCGAACGGGACGAGAAGATCGGGCCCAGCATGGGCAGCGAGCTGCGCGGCAAGGCACTGATCGCGCTGGGTATCGCGGTCGCCGCCCAGTTGATCTATCTGAGCATCCGGTTCCGCTGGACGTTCGCGACGGCCGCGGTCCTCGCCATGGTGCAGGACGTCGTGCTGGTGGTGGGCCTGTTCGCCTGGCTGGGCAAACCGGTGGACAGCGTCTTCCTCGCGGCGCTGCTGACCGTCGTCGGCTACTCCGTCAACGACACGGTCGTGCTCTTCGACCGCGTACGGGAACTGCGGCGCGCCGCCAAGGGCGACCGGGCCGCGCGCGGTCCGGAGGGGCTCGCGCGCCTCGCCGACCGGGCGATCGTGCAGACCGTGCCCCGCACCGTGAACACCGGCATGGGTGCCCTGTTCGTCCTCGCCGCCCTCGCGGTGCTGGGCGGCGACTCACTGGCCGACTTCTCCGTGGCGCTGCTGGCGGGCGTCCTGTTCGGCATCGCCTCGACGATCTTCACGGCCACCCCGGCCGCCGTCGTCCTGGAGAGCCGCCACCCGGGCCCGGAGGCACCCGCCGCCCGCCCGCGGGACAAGGCCGGGGCCGGGAACGGCGCGGTGGTCTGACACGGCACCGGGGGCGGGACCGCACACGGCCCCGCCCCCGGTACGTACCGCCGTCAGAACCCCGCGGGCTCCGTGTACACGCCCCACTCCGCGCGCAGCACGTCACAGATCTCACCGAGCGTCGCCTCGGCCCGTACGGCCGCCAGCATCGGCTCGATCATGTTGCCGCCGTCGCGCGCGGCGGCGAGCATCGCGTCCAGCGAGGAGCGCACCCGCGCGTCGTCCCGGGCCGCCCTGCGGTCCGCCAGGACCCGTACCTGCTCGCGCTCGACCTCGTGGCTGACCCGCAGGATCTCCAGGTCACCGGTGACCGAGCCGTGGTGGCAGTTGACGCCGACGACCTTCTTCTCGCCCTTCTCCAGCGCCTGCTGGTAGCGGAAGGCGGACTCGGCGATCTCCCCGGTGAACCAGCCGTCCTCGATACCGCGCAGAATGCCGGACGTCATCGGCCCGATGGGGTGTTCGCCGTTCGGCACCGCCCGGGCGCCCCGCTCCTTGATCTGCTCGAAGATCTTCTCCGCATCGGCCTCGATCCGGTCGGTCAGCGACTCGATGAACCACGAGCCGCCCAGCGGGTCCGCGACGTTGGCGACGCCGGTCTCCTCCATCAGCACCTGCTGCGTGCGCAGCGCGATCTCCGCGGCCTGCTCGCTGGGCAGCGCGAGGGTCTCGTCCAGGGCGTTGGTGTGCAGGGAGTTCGTCCCGCCGAGGACCGCGGCCAGCGCCTCCACCGCCGTACGGACGACGTTGTTGTACGGCTGCTGGGCGGTCAGCGAGACACCGGCGGTCTGCGTGTGGAAGCGGAGCCACTGGGCCTTCTCGCTGGTCGCGCCGTACACGTCGCGCATCCAGCGGGCCCAGATGCGGCGGGCCGCCCGGAACTTCGCGATCTCCTCGAAGAAGTCCAGGTGGGCGTCGAAGAAGAAGGACAGACCGGGCGCGAAGGTGTTCACGTCCAGGCCGCGGGAGAGCCCCAGCTCCACGTACCCGAAGCCGTCGGCGAGGGTGTACGCCAACTCCTGCGCGGCCGTCGCGCCCGCCTCGCGGATGTGGTAGCCGGAGACCGAGAGCGGCTTGTACGCGGGGATGCCGCGCGCGCAGTGCTCCATCAGGTCGCCGATCAGGCGCAGGTGCGGCTCGGGCGGGAAGAGCCACTCCTTCTGGGCGATGTACTCCTTGAAGATGTCCGTCTGGAGCGTGCCGTTCAGGACGGCCGGGTCGACGCCCTGGCGCTCGGCGGCGACCAGGTACATGCAGAAGACCGGGACGGCCGGTCCGGAGATCGTCATCGAGGTCGTGACGTCACCGAGCGGGATGTCCTTGAACAGGACCTCCATGTCGGCGGCCGAGTCGATGGCGACACCGCAGTGGCCGACCTCGCCGAGCGAGCGCGGGTCGTCGGAGTCCCGCCCCATCAGCGTCGGCATGTCGAACGCCACGGAGAGTCCGCCGCCGCCCGCCTTCAGGATCATCTTGTACCGCTCGTTGGTCTGCTCGGCGTTGCCGAAGCCCGCGAACTGGCGGATGGTCCACGTACGGCCGCGGTAGCCGGTCGGGTACAGGCCGCGGGTGAACGGGTACTCCCCCGGCCAGCCGATGCGCTCGAAGCCGTCGACCGTGTCGCCCGGACGGGGGCCGTACGCCGGCTCCACGGGATCGCCGGAGAGCGTGGTGAAGTCCGCGTCCCGCTTGCGGGCCGAGTCGTACCGGGCCTGCCAGCGGCGGCGGCCCTCTTCGATCGCGTCAGCGTCCATACCCCCGAATTTACTAGGACGTCCTAGTAATTGTCGATGGCTGACGGCCGGAAGTCGCCGAACGGCACCCGTCGGGCCCTACGCGAAGGCCGCCGGCGGAACCCGGCGGCCGTGCGACGACGGTACGGCGACCGTCCGCTCCCTCACACCTTCGCCGTCTGCGGCGACCCCTCCGCGACCAGCGGCTCGACCTCCCGGACGACCTTGCGCTCGACGAAGAAGGCAGCGGTCGGGATGGTGCCGGAGAGCAGCACCCACAGCAGCTTGCCGAACTTCCACTTCGCCTTGGACCCCAGGTCGAAGGCGAAGACGAGGTAGATGATGTAGAGCACGCCGTGGATCTGCGAGACCACGAGCGTCAGGTCCTTGCCCGTGTCGAAGCCGTACTTGGCCACCATGCAGGCGCACAGGACGAGGAGCATGACGGCGGTGACGTAGGCCATCACCCGGTATCGGGTCAGCACGCTGCGTTTCATGGTCCGAGCGTAACCGCCCGTTCCGGGGCGATCTTCGCCGCCCCTACCACGGATCACTCGTCCTGGAAATCACCGGCCGCGACCCGCAGCGGCCGCAGCATCGCGAAGATCTCCGCGCACTCCTCGGCGCTGTAGGCCCCCAGCCCGAACTCCATCGCCATCAGGTCACGCGTCGCCTTGTCACAGGTCACCCGCCCCTGCTCGGTGATGGACGCCAGCGTGCCCCGCCCGTCGTTCGGATTCGGCCGCTTGTCCACCAGCCCGGACCTCACCAGCCGGTCGACGGTGTTGGTCACCGAGGTCGGGTGCACCATCAGCCGCTCCCCGATCTTCGACATGGGCAGCTCCCCCGCCTTGGAGAAGGTGAGCAGCACCAGCGCCTCGTACCGGGCGAACGTCAGCCCGTACGGCTTCAGCACCGCGTCCACCTCGGACAGCAGGATCTGATGGGCCCGCATGACCGAAGTGATCGCGGCCATGGACGGCACGGCTCCCCATCGTCGCTGCCACAGTTCGTCGGCACGGGCGATCGGATCGAAGGCAAGACTGAGCGGCTTCGGCACGCCATCGACCCTACCGGTCGGCCATATCGTGGTCAGCCCTGTCTCAGGGTTCGGTATCCGGGGGGACCATCTTCCGATCCGGGGTGCTGCCGTGCTTCAGGTGGCCCCGCCGACGGGCGCGGTCTCCGTGTCCCCAGGGAGCGGCAGCCGGTCGCCGCGCGTCCGCCGGACCTGGAACACCACCAGCAGCACCGCCACCACCCCCACCACCCCACCAGCCGGCATCACCACCCGCAGCGGCGCGAGCTCGGCCGCCACCCCCGCCGCCCCCATCCCCAAGCCCATGATCGTCATGCGGCCCGCCTGCATCACTGTCATGGCCTGGCCCAGGAGGGCGTCGGGTACGGCGGTCACGAACCAGCGGTCGACGCCGAAGTTGTAGGCGATGCCGGTGCCGGTCAGGACCAGGAGTGCTACCGCCCAGCCGAGTGAGGGGCGGGTGGCGAAGCCCAGGGAGGGGAGGACGCAGAAGATGGCCAGGGGGAAGGTGAGGCGGGTGCGGGACCGGGGGCTCAGGTAGGTGCCGGCCAGGGTTTCGGCGGTGATCGCGCCGATGGGCATGGCGCACATGAGCAGGCCGGCCGCTGCCGGGCCCGCGCCGAGGGAGTCCGCGTACGGGATGAGCAGTGCTTCGGGGATGACGACGAAGGTCGGGGGGAGCCAGGTCAGGAGGAGAAGGGAGCGGATGCGGCGGTCGGAGAGGAGGTGTCGGGTGCCGGTCAGGGAGGCGCCCAGCAGCGCCCCGGGGGTCGTAAAGCGCGCGGGGCGGGGGTGGGTGCCGAGGCGTAGGAGGAGGGCCGAAGCGAGGAACGTGGCGGCGGTGACGGCGAGCACCGCGCCGGGTGCCACCGCGGCCAGGAGCAGGCCCCCGGCGGCGAAGCCGACCAGTTGTGCGCCTTGGTTGACGATGCGGATCAGCGAGCGTCCCAGGACGAACAGGTCGCCGTCCCCCAGTACGTCGCCCAAGGTCCCGGCCCGGGTTCCGGCGAAGACGGGGGCTATGGCGGCGGTCGCGCAGCGCAGGGCCAGCAGGACGGCGACCGGCGTGCCCGGGGCCGGCATCGCGGCGGCGCAGGCCGCGCACAGCAGGTCGCAGACGACGAGGACGCGGCGGGCCGGGTAGCGGTCGGCGACGGCGGAGAGCAGGGTGCCGCCGACCACGTACGGCAGCAGGCCCAGCGCGAACGTGAGCGCGCTCAGCAGCGGCGATCCGGTGAGCCGGTAGACGAGTACGGAGAGCGCGATCTCGCAGAGGACGACGCCGAGCGAGGAGAGGAGGTGGGCGGCGAAGACGGAGCGGAATTCGGGGACGGCGAAGACGGCGCGGTAGCCGGTTCCGGCAGGGGGTGGCGGTGGCTCCGAGCGCGGCTCGGCGGGGCCCGTGGTGGCGGGCCCGGAGGGGACGGGCATGGTGGCAGCGTGCCGGGCCGGGCCTTTCGCCCCCAGTCTTTCGGCGGGGCACGAATCCATGACGGATACGGCCGCTCGGTGGGAAGAGTGGAGGTATGAGGAGAGGGGGGCCTCGGTCATGCCGCTGGACATGCGCTTCGGCGCGGACGACCTGCTGCGCATCCGCTTCGCCATCTCGCCGCTCTGCGAGACCCACGAAGCCGTACGGACCCTGCTGCGCACCGACCGGCACGGCTACCACCTGCCCTGGCTGCGGCGGATGCGGACGGCGCTGGCGGGCCTGGACCTGTCCGCGCTGTGGCTCCTGATGCCGTCGCCGCAGCCCGGCTACACCCCGGACTTCCTGGGGCCGCCGCCGGAGTCGTCGCTCGCGCCCTTCGAGGAGGAGCTGGCGCGGGTGCGGGCCACGGACCCGGCCGTCGCCCACGCGGAGCTGGCCAAGTCGCTGGCCTGTACGCCCGGGGCCGCCGCCTCCCCGAAGGGGCGGGCGATGCTGGCGGACCCGGCGGGCGCCGTGCGGGAGCTGGCCGACGCCACCGAACGGGCCTGGCACGCCCTGCTGGCCCCGGACTGGCCACGGCTGCGCGCCCTGCTGGAGGCCGAGGTCGCCTACCGGTCCCGGCAGTTGGCGAGCGACGGGCTGGAGAAGCTGTTCGCGGACCTCAGCCCGCGCATCACCTGGTCCGGCGGCACCCTGACGGTCCGCACCCGCGCGCGGTTCCTCCAGATCCAGGACCTGGACGGGCGGGGCGTCCTGCTGATGCCGAGCGTCTTCGTGTGGCCCGACGTGGTGAGCGCCTACGAGCCGCACTGGCAGCCCACCGTCCTCTACCCGGCGCGCGGCATCGGCGGGCTGTGGCAGGAGCCGGAGACCGGCCCGGCGCTGGCCCGGCTGCTCGGCGTGAACCGGGCGGCGGTGCTCGTCGCGCTGGACGAACCGGCCTCGACCACGGCGCTGGCGCAGCGGCTGGGGCTCGCGCCGTCGTCGGTGTCGGCGCAGTTGTCGGTGCTGCGCGACGCCGGTCTGCTGACCTCGCGCCGCCACGGGCACCAGGTGCTGTACGAGCGGACGCCGCTGGGCATCGCGCTCAGCGCGGGGGGTACGGGCGGCGCGCCGCGCTGAGCTCCGGTGTCCGGACGGTCAGTTCTCCGAGCCCGCCGCGAGGTGGCGCTCGACGGTCTCGACCTTGGCGGTCAGGCCGTCGGTGACGCCCGGCCTGATGTCGGCCTTCAGGACGAGCGAGACCCGCCCGGCGCGCGCCTCGACGGCGGCCACGGCGCGCTTGACGACGTCCATGACCTCGTCCCACTCACCCTCGACGGACGTGAACATCGCGTCCGTACGGTTGGGCAGCCCGGACTCGCGGACCACCCGTACGGCGTCGGCGACGTACTCACCGACGTCTTCACCCACCCCCAGCGGGCTGACCGAAAATGCGACGATCATGCGTTGACCACACCTTCCCGGCGGGCGCGGGCGGCGATGACGGTGGCCTCGGCCTCGCGCTTGAGCATCCGCTCGGCGAAGAAGCCGCCCGTGGGCAGCACGGAGAGCACGAAGTACAGCGCGGCGGTCTTGAACTGCCACTTGGTGCGGTTCCAGGCGTCCAGCCAGAACACCACGTACAGGATGAACAGGACGCCGTGCACCATGCCCATCACCATCACACCGTTGAAGCTGGTGGTCCGCTTGAGGACCGAGCAGACGAGCAACAGCAGGAACGAAACCGCCTCGGGGGCGGAGACCAGGCGGAGCCGGCGCAGGGCGGAAGCGGTCTTGATGTCCACGGGAACCTCGTTCGGGTGGCAGGTGGCGGCAGGGCGCGCTTGTGCGGCATTTCACAAGGGCGTCACCATTGTTGCAGGCCCGCAAAGGATCACTGTTCAGGGGTCGGTACGCCGGTTACCTTCGATCCTGTGGCTCAGTTTCGGCTCCAGGGGAGCAAAGTGCTCGCCGTCGACATGACCGGCGATGCCGTCAAGGCGAAGAACGGCGCGATGGTCGCCTACGACGGCCGGATGACGTTCAAGAAGATGACCGGCGGCGGTGACGGGCTGCGCGGCATGGTCACCCGCCGGCTGACCGGCGAACAGATGGAAGTGATGGAGGTGAAGGGCCACGGCACCTGCTACTTCGCCGACCGCGCGAGCGAGATCAACCTCGTGCAGTTGCACGGCGAGAAGCTGTACGTGGAGGCCAGCAACCTGCTGTGCACCGACGCCGCGCTGCGCACCGGCACCACCTTCACCGGGCTGCGCGGCGCCTCGCAGGGCAATGGCCTGTTCACCACCACCGTCGAGGGCAGCGGCCAGGCCGCGATCGTCTCCGACGGCCCCGCCGTGGTGCTGCGCGTCACCAAGCAGTACCCGCTCCAGGTCGACCCGGGCGCGTACGTGGCCCACACCGGCGACCTCAAGCAGCACTTCCAGTCCGGGGTGAACTTCCGCACCTTCATGGGCGAGGGCTCCGGCGAGTCCTTCCAGATCCGCTTCGAGGGCGAGGGCCTGGTGTACGTGCAGCCCAGCGAGCGCAACACGGTCGGCGGTGAGCTCTGATGCCGTTCACCTCCGTCAACTCCCGCATGGTGCGGGCGCAGATCGGCCCGGGGCAGCGGATGTACAGCCAGCGCGGCGCGATGCTCGCCTATCAGGGCGACGTCAGCTTCACCCCCAACATCCAGGGCGGCCAGGGCGGTATCGGCTCGATGATCGGCCGGCGGATCGCCAACGAGGCGACGCCGCTGATGACCGTGGAAGGGAGCGGAACGGTCCTTTTCGGCCACGGCGGCCACCACATCCATGTCGTCGACCTGACCGGCGAGACCCTGTACGTCGAGGCGGACCGGCTGCTCGCCTTCGACGGGACGCTCCAGCAGGGCACGATGTTCATGGGGTCGCAGGGCGGCGTCATGGGCATGGTGCGCGGCCAGGTCACCGGCCAGGGCCTGTTCACCACGACCCTCAAGGGGCAGGGCGCGGTGGCCGTGATGGCGCACGGCGGCGTCATCGAGCTGCCCATCACCCCGCAGGGGCCCGTCCACGTCGACCCGCAGGCGTACGTGGCGCACCGCGGCGACGTCCGCAACAAGCTCTCCACGGCCCTCGGCTGGCGCGACATGGTCGGCCGCGGCTCGGGAGAGGCGTTCCAGCTCGAGCTGTCCGGCCAGGGCACCGTCTACGTACAGGCGTCGGAGGAGAAACTGTGACCGGTCCCGTCGTTTTCGACCCCCACACGCTCCCCTCGGACGACAACGTCAACGAGTACACCTTCAGCGTCGACCTGAACGGCCAGTGGTTCCTGCAGAAGGGGAAGATGATCGCCTACTACGGGCGGATCGACTTCCAGGGCATCGGGCACGGCGCGCTGGACCGCCTGATCGCCCACAGCTTCCATTCGCCTTTGCACGCGGCGGACTGGGTCGTCGCCGAGGGCCAGGGCAAGATGCTCCTCGCCGACCGGGCGTTCGACGTCAATTCCTACGATCTCGAAGACGGCAACCTGACCATTCGCTCGGGCAACCTGCTCGCGTTTCAGCCATCTCTGTCGCTGAAGCAGTCGATCATTCCGGGCTTCCTCACGCTGATCGGCACGGGCAAGTTCGTGGCCGCCTCCAACGGCCCGGTCGTCTTCATGGAGCCGCCGATCCGGGTGGACCCGCAGGCCCTGGTGGGCTGGGCCGACTGCCCCTCGCCCTGCCACCACTACGACCACCAGTACCTGCGGGGATTCCTGGGCGGCGTACGGGCGCACACGGGCCTGGGCGGAGTCTCCGGCGAGGAGCACCAGTTCGAGTTCGTCGGGGCGGGCACGGTGCTGCTCCAGTCCACCGAACAACTGATGCCCGAGCTGGCGACGGGGGAGGTCACGGCCGAGGCGGGGGTGCCGGGCGGGGGTGAGGCAACGCGCCAAAGTGGCTCACAAACGCCGCAGCTACCGGGCGCCCTCGGGGGCTCCAGCGCCGCTTCGGGCTGTGAGCGGTAGTCTGCGGACGGTGACCTCGAACGTCTGAGCAAGCGCCCGACCGAGCGCCTGAGGCATGTCACAAGCCATGACTAATTCGATATTCAACTTCCACGGGTAGAATTCATTCATGACGACCGACAGCGACACTCCCTGGCTGACCGAGCAGGAGCAGCGAGCCTGGCGCACCCACCTGGACGTCAGCCGGCTGCTGATGCACCAGCTGGAGCGCGACCTGCAGCCGTTCGGACTGACCAACAACGACTACGAGATCCTGGTCAACCTCTCCGAGGCCGAGGACCGGCGGCTGCGCATGAGCGACCTGGCGGCCGCCACCCTGCAGTCCAAGAGCCGCCTGTCCCACCAGATCACCCGGATGGAGAACGCGGGCCTGGTACGCCGGGAGAGCTGCGAGTCCGACCGCCGCGGTCTGTACGCGGTGCTCACGGACGACGGCTGGGACACCATGCGCCGGGTCGCGCCGCACCACGTCGCGTCCGTACGGCGGCACTTCATCGACCTGTTCGCCCCCGAGAACCTCGAATCCCTCCGGGCGTCGCTGACCCCGGTGGCCGAGCATCTCCGGGGGCGCCGCGGCAAGGTCTGACGGCTGCGCCGCCGGGGGTACGGGGCGGGCCGTCACGCACCGCCGACGGCCGCTACGCCGCCGGCAGCCGCAGTTCGAACACCGAGCCGTCGCGCACGGTCAGCGTGCCGCCGTGCCGTTCCGCCACGTCGCGGGCGATGGCGAGGCCGAGTCCGGCCCCGCCGTCGTCCCGGCTGCGGGCGTCGTCGAGCCGTACGAACCGTTCGAAGATCCGCTCCCGCTCCTCCGGCGGCACCCCGGGCCCGTCGTCCTCGACCCGCAGCACGGCCCACCGGCCGTCCCGCACCACACCGGCCCGTACGGCACCCGCCGCGTGCCGCTGCGCGTTGTCCAGCAGGTTCCCCAGCACCCTCCCGAGCTGGCTCCGCGACCCGGCGACCTCCACGCCCGCCGGCTCGCCCACCTCCACGGCGATCCGGTCGCCCACCCGCTGCGAGACCTCCTCGCGCACCAGCGCCGCCAGGTCGATCCGGGTGTCCGCCGGCCGCTCCCCCGCGTCCAGCCGCGCCAGCAGCAGCAGGTCGGCGGCCAGGTTCTGCAGCCGTACGGCGTCCTCCACGGCGCCCTCCGCGTCCAGCAGTTCCGGGTGGGCGATGCCCACCTCCAACTGTGTCCGCAGGCTCGCGATCGGGCTGCGCAGCTCGTGCGAGGCGTCCGCGACGAACCGGCGCTGCCGCTCCACCGACTCCTGGAGCGCGCCCAGCGTCTCGTTGGTCGTACGGGCCAGCCGGTCGATCTCGTCCCGCGAGCCCGGCTCCGGCACCCGCCGCGACAGGTCCGTACTGGCCGTGATCGCCGCCATCTCCCGCCGGATGCCCTCCACCGGGCGCAGCGCCCGCCGCGTGACCAGCCAGGTCACCCCGGCCACGACGAGCAGCAGGCAGGGCAGCCCGATGAGCATCGCGGTGCGCACCGAGCCCACTGCCTCGCGCTCGGCCGCCAGCGGTGCGCCCGCCCGTACGACGGCCTTGTCGCCCTGGGTGTCCTTGGCCTCGACGGTGGCGAACCGGTAGTCCGCCGTCCGGTGCCCGACGGTGGCCGTACCGCCGCTGTGCCGGGCCTCGTCGTCGACCTCGCCCGGTTTGATCTCCCGGTCGTCGTCATCGTCGCCAGAGCCGGCCCCGTCGGGCTGCCGCGCCGTCGGCGGATGCCGCTCCGTCACGGCCTTGCCGTCCACCGCCCGTACGTCGTCGCCCGCCGCCAGCACCCGCCCGTCCTCGGCCAGCACCACCACCGGAAGGTCGTCCCCGTCCGGCAGGTCGAGCTTCTCGTACGGCTTGCCGGTCGCGATCTGCGTCGCGACCTCCCGCGCGGCGTTCTCCGCCTGCAAATCCGCCTGCCCCACCAGGTTGTTCTTCAGCACCAGCAGCAGCGCCGTGCCCGCCGCGACCAGCGCGACCGCCACCACGAGGGAGGCGCCCGCCGCGGCCCGGACCCGTACCTTCCCGAAGAACCTACGCACCGGACACCAGCCGGTACCCGGCGCCGCGCACCGTCGCGATCGCCGCGGCGCCCAGCTTCCGGCGCAGCGCGCTCACGTACACCTCGACGATGTTGTCGTCCCCCTCGTACGCGAAGTCCCAGACGTGCTCCAGGATCTCCGCCTTCGACACCACGTCCCCCGCGCGCAGCGCCAGTTGCTCCAGCACGGCGAACTCCTTGGTGGTGAGGACGATTTCTTCCCCGTCCCGCTCCACCCGCCGGGCCCCCTGGTCGATGCTCAGCTCCCCCACGCGCAGCACGGGCAACGCGGTCCGTCCCCGGCGGCGGAGCAGCGCCTTGATCCGGGCCACCAGCACCACGTACGAGAACGGCTTCGTCAGGTAGTCGTCCGCGCCGGTGTCCAGCCCCTCGGCCTCGTCGTACTCCCCGTCCTTGGCCGTCAGCATCAGGATCGGCACGTCGTTGCCGGCGGCACGCAGCGCCCCGCAGACGCGGTAGCCGTTCATCCCCGGCAGCATGATGTCCAGCACGATCAGGTCGTACGTGCCCTCACCCGCCCGGTGCAGGCCCTCCAGGCCGTCGTGCACCACATCGACCGCGTACCCCTCGGCCGTCAGCCCCTTGGCCAGCGACAGGGCCAGCCGCTTCTCGTCCTCCACGATCAACAGGCGCATACGCACACGATGCCACCGGCCGCCTGAAGAGCCCTTCAGGTGACTTCAGCCTGGCTTCAGCTTCCCCCGGCCACTGTGGAGCACGTCATCGAGCACACCTCACCGACCGGGGAGAACGAACCGAGATGAAGCGCAACATCGTCATCGCCACTGTGGCCGCGGCAGCGATCGTCGGGGGTGGCGCGGTTACCGCCGTCGCCCTTGGTGGCGACTCCGGGCAGGTGTCTTCGCCGTCCGCGTCGGCCACGTCGTCCGCGCCGCGTTCCAGCGTCAGCGTTCCCGACGACGACGTGCGCGAGGACGCGCGGGAGGCCAAGGCGGCGACCGTCTCCGCCCCCGAGGCCGCCGCGGCGGCCCTGAAGGCCGCCCCCGGCGCCGTCACCGGCATCGACCTCGACCAGGACCGTCCCGGCCTGGTCTGGGAGGTCGACGTCCTCGGCAAGGACAACAAGTGGCACGAGGTCACCCTCGACGCGGGCAACGCGAAGGTTTTGAACCAGCACGTCGAACACGAAGGTGACGACGACCACGGCGTCGACCACGCCCGCGCCGAGCTCAAGGGCACCACCGTCGACGCCACGACGGCGGCCCGGAAGGCGGCCGGCCGGTACGGGACCGTCACCTCCGTCGACCTGGACGACGACCACCGTTCCAGCGCCGTCTGGGAGGTCGAGACCGTCTCCAAGGACGGCAAGGAGCACAAGCTCACTGTTGATCCGAAGACTGCCAAGGTGGCGGTTGCTCCGCGGGACTCGGACGACAACGACAACGATGGGCAGGACGACTGAGGGCTCCACAGCCTGCCGCTCACGAACGGAGGGGCTCCCCACGCGGGGAGCCCCTCCTGAGCCGTGGCCTTCACTCAGTGCGAGCTGTCGCCGGCACTCTCGGCGGCTTCATCCTGCAACCGCCGCCAGTCCGCTCCTTGATCGCGCCAAGCCGGACTCTCGTAGATTGCGCTCTTCGCTTCCGGGAGAGACATGTCGAACACCCGGGCCGCGACATAGATGGTCTCGATAGGAGACATCCCCTGTTCCCGCAACTCCCGGAACACCTGCTCCCGGTCAGGAGTCCCGCTCTCTTTCATCCTGGCCGCCAGCGCGTCCAGGGCCGTGCGGTCCATCCGTCAGCCCTCCGTCTCCTCCCCCGTGACCCCCGCCACCAGCTCATCCGCCGCCGCGTACGGGTCCAGTTCCCCCGCCACGATCCGCTCCGCGAGGACGGAGAGGCGGCGGTCGCCCCTCAGGTCGCCGATCCGCTCCCGCAGCCGGGTGACCGCGATCGTCTCGACCTCTCGGGCCGCCCGGGCGCGGCGGCGTTCCGCCAGGGTGCCGTGCTCTTCCGACCAGGCGCGGTGCTTTTCCAGGGCTTCGACCACCTCGTCGGTGCCCTGGCCCCGGGCGGCGACCGTCTTGACGATGGGCGGGCGCCAGTCGCCGGGGGCGCGGGCCTCGCCGAGGCCGAGCATGTGGTTGAGCTCGCGGGCCGTCGCGTCGGCGCCGTCGCGGTCGGCCTTGTTGACGACGTAGACGTCGCCGATCTCCAGGATTCCGGCCTTGGCGGCCTGGATGCCGTCGCCCATGCCGGGGGCCAGCAGGACCATCGTGGTGTCGGCCTGGCCGGCGATGTCGACCTCGGACTGGCCGACGCCCACCGTCTCGACGAGGATCACGTCGCAGCCGGCCGCGTCCAGGACCCGGATGGCCTGGGGGGCGGCCCAGGCGAGGCCGCCCAGGTGGCCCCGGGTGGCCATGGAGCGGATGTAGACGCCGGGGTCGGACGCGTGGTCCGACATCCGGACGCGGTCGCCGAGGAGGGCGCCGCCGGAGAACGGGGAGGACGGGTCGACGGCGAGCACGCCGACCCGTTTGCCGGCCCGTCGGTAGGCGCTGACCAGGGCGGACGTGGAGGTCGACTTGCCCACGCCGGGTGAGCCGGTGAGACCGACGACGTACGCGCCGCCTGCCAGGGGGGCCAGCGCGGCCATTACCTCGCGCAGGTGCGGGGACGCGCCCTCCACCAGCGAGATCAGCCGGGCCACGGCCCGCGGCCGGCCCTGCCGCGCCTGTTCCACCAGTTCGGGGACGTCCACCACGGCCCAGCTCCTCCTGTCTCGGTTCTTACGGTCACGCTGCGTCACGGGGCGGGCGGGGTTCGGCCCGCCCGGTCCGTCGCGCCGCGGTTACTTGCCGGGGACGCGGAGGATCAGCGCGTCGCCCTGACCACCGCCGCCGCACAGTGCCGCCGCGCCGATGCCGCCGCCGCGCCGCCGGAGTTCCAGGGCGAGGTGGAGCACGATGCGGGCGCCGGACATGCCGATCGGGTGACCGAGCGCAATGGCTCCGCCGTTGACGTTCACCTTTTCCGGCGACACCCCGAGGTCCTTCATTGACTGCACGGCCACCGCGGCGAACGCCTCGTTGATCTCGATCAGGTCAAGATCCTCGACGGTGAGGCCCGCCTTGCCCAGTGCGTGCCGGATCGCGTTGCTCGGCTGGGACTGGAGGGAATTGTCCGGGCCCGCCACGTTGCCGTGGGCGCCGATCTCGGCGATCCAGTCGAGACCCAGTTCCTCGGCCTTTGCCTTGCTCATCACGACCACCGCGGCGGCGCCGTCGGAGATCTGGGAGGAGGTGCCGGCGGTGATGGTGCCGTCCTTGGCGAAGGCGGGGCGCAGCTTGGCCAGGGTCTCGGTGGTCGTCTCGGCGCGGATGCCCTCGTCCTTGCTGAAGACGACCGGCTCGCCCTTGCGCTGCGGGATCTCCACGGGGGTGATCTCGGCCTCGAAGAGGCCGTTCTTCTGGGCGGCGGCGGCCCGCTGGTGGGAGCGGGCGGCGATCTCGTCCTGCTCGGCGCGGCCGATGCCCAGACGGGTGTTGTGCTTCTCGGTCGACTCGCCCATGGCGACGTTCTCGTACGCGTCGGTGAGGCCGTCATGGGCCATCGAGTCGAGCATCTCGACGGCGCCGTACTTGAAGCCCTCACGGGACTTGGGCAGCAGGTGGGGCGCGTTGGTCATGGACTCCTGACCGCCCGCGACGACCACGTCGAACTCGCCGGCGCGGATGAGCTGGTCGGCGAGGGCGATGGCGTCCAGGCCGGAGAGGCAGACCTTGTTGACGGTCAGCGCCGGCACGCTCATCGGGATGCCGGCCTTGACGGCGGCCTGGCGGGCGGGGATCTGGCCCGCGCCGGCCTGCAGCACCTGACCCATGATCACGTACTGCACCTGGTCGCCGCCGATGCCCGCCCGGTCCAGCGCGGCCTTGATGGCCGCCCCGCCCAGGTCGGCGCCGGAGAAGCTGCGCAGGGACCCCAGCAGGCGGCCCATGGGGGTACGGGCGCCCGCGACGATCACGGAGGTGGTGCTGGACGTACCGTTCGCTGTCGACATCAGCGCGGCCCTTCCTGTACAGGGAGGTTAACGAGGGTTCCCGTCAATGTACTGAGCGGTAGACGCCGGGTCACCGGGCCGCGGGTGTGATCGCGCGCACGTTGCGTAACCACGCGTGCGGGCGGTGCACTGGAGCCATGCTGACGCGAATCGACCACATCGGGATCGCCTGCGAGAACCTCGACGCGACCGTCGAGTTCTACCGCGCCACGTACGGCTTCGAGGTCTTCCACACCGAGGTCAACGAGGAGCAGGGCGTCCGCGAGGCCATGCTGAAGATCAACGATACGTCGGACGGCGGCGCCTCGTACCTCCAGCTCCTGGAACCCACCCGGGCGGACTCCGCGGTGGGCAAGTGGCTCGCCAAGAACGGGGAGGGAGTGCATCACATCGCCTTCGGTACGGCGGATGTGGACGGGGACTCCGAGGCCATTCGGGACAAGGGGGTGCGGGTGCTCTACGACGCGCCGCGCACCGGTTCCATGGGGTCGCGGATCACCTTTCTGCACCCCAAGGACTGCCACGGTGTCCTGACCGAACTGGTCACCGCGGCGCCCCACGAGGGAACTGCCGGCCCCGCTTCCTCGTCTCCCTCCACGACTGAGCACTGACCTTTCCCTTCCCCGGCCGGTAGAGTGCACCTTCGGCCGGGGGCCGGGTCGGGGCCCGGTCCACACTCCGCCGATGATCTGACACCATTTCTTCGGAAGGGTCAGCTCCAGCACGCGCCCGGCACGAGGCAATTCGGGCTGCGGACGAGCAGATGGGAGCCGGCCGCCACCATGACCAGGGGACGGATGGGACCGCGCAGTGCGGGGCAACGACCGCTACGAGGCTGACGACCACCTCTCGCAGTTCGAGGCCGAGATGGAGCGGCTGAAGACCGAGCGGGACAAGGCGGTCCAGCACGCCGACGACCTCGGGTACCAGGTCGAGGTGTTGCGAGCCAAGCTCCACGAGGCGCGGCGCACCATCGCGGCCCGCCCCGCCTACGACAACGTCAGCCATCAGGCCGAGCAGCTCCTGCGCAACGCCCAGATCCAGGCCGACCAGTTGCGTACGGACGCCGAGCGCGAGGTGCGCGAGGCCCGCGCCCAGACGCAGCGGCTCCTGCAGGAGCAGGCCGAGCGCCAGGCGCGCATGGAGGCCGACCTGCACGCCGAGGCGGTCGAACGGCGCCGCCGGCTGGACGAGGAGCTCAACGAGCGCCGCCAGACCGTCGAGTCGCACGTCAACGAGAACGTCGCCTGGGCGGAGCAGCTTCGCGCCCGTACGGAGTCGCAGGCGCGCCGGCTCATGGACGAGTCGCGGGCCGAGGCCGAGCAGGCGCTGAGCGCCGCCCGCGCCGAGGCGCAGCGGCTGGCCGAGCAGACCCGCGCCCGGCTGGGCAGCGAGGCCGAGCAGGCCCGCGCCGAGGCCGACGCGCTCCTGCGCCGGGCCCGTACGGACGCCGAGCGGCTGCTGAACGCCGCCTCCACCCAGGCCCAGGAGGCCACCGAGCAGGCCGAGCAGCTCCGGACGAGCGTCGGTACGGAGACCGAGGAGGCGCGGCGGCAGTCCGCCGAGCTGACGCGGACCGCCGAGGAACGGCTGCAGGAGGCCGACCGCGCGCTGCGCGAGGCCCGCGCCGAGGCGGAGAAGCTGGTCACCGAGGCGCAGGAGAGCGCCGCCAAGCGGCTGTCGGCCGCCGAGTCCGACCAGGAGCAGCGGCTGCGGACCGCCAAGGCGGAGATCGCCCGGCTGGTCGCCGAGGCCACGAAGGAGGCCGACGCCCTCAAGGCGGAGGCCGAGCAGTTGCGCGCGGACGCCCGTACGGAGGCCGAGCGGCTGGTCGCCGAGGCGCAGGAGGCCGCCAGGTCCAAGGCGGCGGAGGACTCCGCGGCGCAGCTCGCGAAGGCCGCGCGGACCGCCGAGGAGGTGCTGACCAAGGCGTCCGAGGACGCCAAGGCCACCACGAAGGCCGCCGCCGAGGAGGCCGAGCGGGTCCGCCGGGAGGCCGAGGCCGAGGCGGACCGGCTGCGCGGTGAGGCGCACGACACCGCCGAGCAGCTCAAGGGCGCCGCCAAGGACGACACGAAGGAGTACCGCGCCAAGACCGTCGAGCTCCAGGAGGAGGCACGGCGGCTGCGCGGCGAGGCCGAGCAGCTCCGGTCCGAGGCCGTCGACGAGGGCGACCGGATCCGGGCCGAGGCGCGCCGTGAGGCGGTCCAGCAGATCGAGGAGGCGGCCGCCCGGGCCGAGGAGCTGCTGGCCGAGGCGAAGGCCGACGCCGAGGAGACACGTTCGGGCGCGAGCGCGGAGAGCGAGCGGGTCCGTACCGAGGCCATCGAGCGGGCCACGGCCCTGCGCAAGCAGGCCGAGGAGGCGCTGGAGCGCGCCCGTGCGGAGGCCGAGGAGCTGCGCAGCGAGGGCGAGGAGGCCGCCGCGGCGCTGAAGGCGGAGGCCGAGGAGGCCGCGCGGCAGCTCCGTACGGAGGCCGAGGAGGCCGCCGCCGAGCGCCGTACCGAGGTGCAGGAGGAGCTGGACCGGCTCCAGGCGGACGCCGCGGAGAAGGTCACCGCGGCCGAGGAGGCGCTGCACGACGCCCGCGGCGAGGCCGAGAAGCTGCGCCGGGAGGCGCAGGAGGAGGCCGCCAAGCTCAAGGCGGAGTCCGCGGAGCGGCTGCGGGTGCTCCAGCAGCAGGCCGAGGACGAGGCCGAGCGGCTGCGTACGGAGGCGGCGACCGACGCGTCCGCCGCGCGCGCCGAGGGCGAGTCCGTCGCCGTACGGCTGCGCAGTGACGCCGCCGCCGAGGCGGAGCGGCTGAAGACCGAGGCGCAGGAGACCGCGGACCGGGTGCGCGCGGAGGCCGCGGCCGCCGCGGAGCGTACCGGCGCCGAGGCCGCCGAGGCGCTGGCCGCCGCCCAGGAGGAGGCGGCCCGCCGCCGCCGGGAGGCCGAGGAGCTGCTCGGCGAGGCCCGCGAGGAGGCCCACCAGGAGCGCACCGCCGCGCGCGAGCAGAGCGAGGAGCTGCTCGCCTCGGCCCGCAAGCGGGTCGCCGAGGCGCAGGAGGAGGCGGAGCGGCTGGTCGAGGAGGCGGACCGGCGCGCCGCCGAGCTGGTCGCCGCCGCGGAGCAGACCGCCCAGCAGGTGCGGGACGCGGTCGCCGGGCTGCACGAGCAGGCCGAGGAGGAGATCGCCGGGCTGCGCTCGGCCGCCGAGCACGCCGCGGACCGTACGCGGACCGAGGCGCAGGAGGAGGCCGACCGGGTACGGGCCGACGCCTACGCGGAGCGCGAGCGCGCCGCCGAGGACGCGGGCCGCACCCGGCGCGAGGCCCAGGAGGAGGCCGAGGCCGCCAAGGCCCTCGCCGACCGTACGGTCGCGGAGGCCATCGCGGAGGCCGACCGGCTGCGCACCGAGGCCGCCGCCGAGGCCGAGCGGCTGCGCGCGGAGGCCGAGAGCACGCTGGACGAGGCGCGCGAAGCGGCCGGCCAGGCGCGTACGGACGCCGCCGAACAGGCCGACAGCCTGATCGCGGAGGCCACCGCGCAGGCCGAGAAGCTGGTGTCGGACGCCTCCGCCAAGGCGCAGCAGATGCGGACGGACGCGTCCGACGCGCTGGCCTCGGCCGAGCAGGACGCCAACCGCGCCCGCGCGGAGGCCCGCAACGACGCCAACCGGATGCGTTCGGACGCCGCCGAACAGGTGGACCGGCTGCTCACCGAGGCGCGCGCGGAGGCCGAACGGATCGTCACCGAGGCCACCGAGCTGACCTCTTCGGCGCAGGACGACGCGGACCGTACGGTGCGCGAGGGCCGGGAGGCCGCCGAGCGGCTGCGCGCCGAGGGCGAGCAGCGGGCGGCGGAGCTGGTCGCGGAGGCGACCGGCGAGGCGGAGCGGCTGCGGGCCGAGGCCGCCGAGACGCTGGAGACCGCGCGCCAGGAGGCGGAGCGGATCGGCGACGAGGCACGCGAGGCGGCGAACAGGACCCGTTCGGACGCCGCGGAGCAGGCCGACACGCTGATCTCCGAGGCGGGCAGCGAGGCCGAGCGGCTGCGCGCGGACGCCGCGGAGACCGTCGCGGGCGCCGAGCGGGACGCCGACCGCACCCGGGCGGACGCCCGCGAGCAGGCGGACCGGATGATCGCCGAGGCCACCGCGGAGGCGGATCGGCTGCGCGCGGAGGCGGCGGACACCGTCACCTCGGCGCAGGAGCACGCCACCCGTACGCGGGCCGAGTCCGAGCGGATCAAGGCGGAAGCGGAGGCGGAGGCCGACCGGCTGCGCACCGAGGCGCTGGAGGAGTCGGAGCAGACCGTCGACGCGGCCCGCAAGGACGCCGCGCAGCGCCGCGCGGACGCCGCCGAGCAGGCCGACCAACTGGTGGCCAAGGCCCAGGAGGAGGCGCTGAAGTCGGCGACCGCCGCCGAGGAGCAGGCCGACCGGATGGTGGGCGCGGCCCGCAAGGAGGCCGACCGAATCGTCGCCGAGGCCACCGCCGAGGGCAACGCGCGGGTCGAGAAGTCCCGTACGGACGCGGACGTCCTGCTGAGCGAGGCCCGCGGGGACGCCACCGCGATAAGGGACCGCGCCGAGGAGCTGCGGGCCCGGATCGAGAGCGAGGTCGAGGAGCTGCACGAGCGGGCCCGCCGCGAGTCCTCGGAGACGATGAAGAACGCCGGGGAGCGGGTCGACAAGCTGATCGCGCAGGCCACGCAGCAGCAGGCGGAGGCCGAGGAGAAGGCCAAGCGGATGGTGTCGGACGCCAGCAGCGAGGCCAGCAAGGTCCGCATCGCGGCGGTCAAGAAGGCGGAGGGGCTGCTCAAGGAGGCCGAGCAGAAGAAGGCCGAGGCCGTACGGGAGTCGGAGCGGATGCGCGCCGAGGCCCGCGCGGAGGCGGAGCGGATCGTCGAGGAGGGCAAGCGCGAGCTGGAGGTGCTGGTGCGGCGCCGCAAGGACATCAACACGGAGATCTCCCGTGTCCAGGACGTGCTGGAGGCGTTGGAGTCTTTCGAGGCCCCGGCCAACGGTGGTGGCAAGGACGGGGCGAAGGCCGCGGCGGGGGCGGGCGCAACTCGTTCGAGTGGCAAGCAGTCTGAGGGGTAGCCACCCGAATGAGGGGCCATTCTGCACTTCAAACGCGCAATGACTCGATGACACGCCGTTGCGGCCCCTAGGATTCCCTTTATCACCTCACCGGTCTCTTTCGACAGGAACCCCATGAGCGACACTTCCTCCCCCTACGGCTTCGAGCTCGTGCGGCGTGGGTACGACCGCGGTCAGGTGGACGACCGCATCTCGAAGCTGGTCGCCGACCGCGACAGCGCCCTGGCCCGTATCACCTCGCTGGAGAAGCGGATCGAGGAGCTGCACCTCGAAACGCAGAACGCCCAGGCCCAGGTCAACGACGCCGAACCGTCCTACGCGGGCCTCGGCGCGCGGGTCGAGAAGATCCTCCGGCTGGCGGAGGAAGAGGCGAAGGACCTGCGCGAGGAGGCCCGGCGGGCCGCCGAGCAGCACCGCGAGCTGGCCGAGTCGGCCGCCCAGCAGGTCCGTAACGACGCCGAGCAGTTCGCGACGGACCGCAAGGCCAAGGCCGAGGACGAGGGCGCCCGCATCGTCGAGAAGGCGCAGGGCGAGGCGACCGCGCTGCGCGCCGAGGCGCAGAAGGACGCGCAGTCCAAGCGGGAGGAGGCGGACTCCCTCTTCGAGGAGACCCGCGCCAAGGCCGCGCAGGCCGCCGCGGACTTCGAGACCAACCTGGCCAAGCGCCGCGAGCAGTCCGAGCGGGACCTGGCCTCCCGTCAGGCCAAGGCCGAGAAGCGGCTGGCGGAGATCGAGCACCGGGCCGAGCAGCTCCGGCTGGAGGCCGAGAAGCTGCGGACGGACGCGGAGCGCCGGGCCCGCCAGACGGTGGAGACGGCGCAGCGCCAGGCCGAGGACATCGTGGCGGACGCGAACGCCAAGGCGGACCGGATCCGCAGCGAGTCCGAGCGGGAGCTGGCGGCGCTGACCAACCGCCGGGACTCCATCAACGCCCAGTTGACGAACGTCCGCGAGATGCTCGCCACGCTCACCGGCGCGGCGGTCGCCGCGGCCGGCACCCCGGCGGACGAGGAGCCCATCTCCCGCGGCGTCCCGGCGCAGCAGTCGCGCTGAGGCGCCGTTCGCCGTTGTGACGCCGGTACGGCCGGTGGGCTCCCGCAGCCCGCTCCCGTGACGGCCGGGACCGCGCCCGACGGCAGCAGACGCGCTCCGCCCGCCCCGCCTCTCCCCCGGAGGCCGGGCGGGCGGAATGCTTTCAGCAGATGTACGGACCGTCGTACGGGGGCGGTCCGGCGACCGGTGGCCCTTCCGCGCGGTGTCCGGTACGCCCGAGATGCGGGGGCACCGGCCCCCGCTTAGCGTGCTGTACATGATCGAGAGCGCGGGGCTGACCAAGCGGTACGGCGACAAGCTCGCCGTGGACGGGCTGACCTTCACCGTGCGGCCCGGGATCGTCACCGGCTTCCTCGGCCCCAACGGCGCCGGTAAGTCCACGACGATGCGGATGATGCTCGACCTGGACCACCCGACGTCGGGACAGGTCCGTATCGACGGACGGCACTACCGGCAGTTGTCCAACCCCTTGGAGCACATCGGCGCCCTGCTGGACGCCAAGGCCGTGCACGGCGGCCGGAGCGCCTTCAACCACCTGCTGTGCCTGGCCCAGAGCAACGGCATCCCGCGCGCCCGCGTCCACGAGGTGCTGGACACCGTGGGCCTCACCGGGGTGGCCAAGAAGCGCTCCAACGGCTTCTCCCTGGGCATGGGCCAGCGCCTGGGCATCGCGGCCGCGCTGCTCGGCGACCCCGAGATCCTCATGTTCGACGAGCCGGTCAACGGACTCGACCCCGAGGGCATCCACTGGATCCGCAACCTGATGAAGGGTCTGGCCGCCCAGGGCCGCACCGTCTTCGTCTCCTCGCACCTGATGAGTGAGATGGCGCTGACCGCCGACCACCTCATCGTCATCGGCCAAGGGCGGCTGCTGGCGGACACCTCGATGGCGCAGTTCATCCGGGAGAACTCGCGCGCGTACGTACGGATGCGGTCGCCGGAGCGCGAGCGGCTGCTCGACGTGCTCCGGGGGCCGGGCACCATGCCTCGCCGGCCGGCGAGGCGGTGGAGGTCGACGGGGTGAGCGCCGCCGACCTCGGTGAGCTGGCCGCGCGGCACCGGATCGTGCTGCACGAACTGAGCCCGCAGCAGGCGTCCCTGGAGGAAGCGTTCATGCAACTGACCGCCGGCTCGGTGGAGTACCACGCGCACTCGGCGACACCGCGGCCCGCGGCGCCGGAGGACGGCCTGCCGGAGGCCCCGCCGCCGCCCGGGACGCCGGGAGCGCCGCCCCCGGGCACCCCGCCCGGCGGTGGCTGGGGCGCCGGCTGGCGGAACACGAAGCGGAGGTCCTGACGATGGCGGCCGTCCCGCAGGTCCTGAAGTCGGAGTGGACGAAGATCCGGTCGGTGCGGTCCACGGTGTGGACGCTGGGCGTCGCGCTGGTCGTCACGGTCGCGCTGGGCGCGCTGATCTGCCTGCTCGCCTCCAACGACTTCGGCACCATGTCCCCCCGCGACCGGATCACCTTCGACGCCACGGCCATCAGCTTCGCCGGGATGGGACTGGGCCAGCTCGCGATGATCGTCTTCGGGGTGCTGGTGGTCTCCAACGAGTACAGCACCGGCATGATCCGTACCTCGCTCGCCGCCGTACCGCAGCGCGGCACCTTCCTCTTCAGCAAGGTCGCCGTCGCCACCCTGCTCGCCCTCGTCGTCTCCTTCGTGACGGCCTTCCTCTCCTTCTCCATCGGGCAGGCGATGCTCGGCACGCACGCGGCGTCCCTCGGCGACCCGGGCGTCCTGCGCGCCGTGGTGGGCGGCGGGCTGTACATGACGCTGATCGCGGTGTTCTCGATGGGCGTGGCCACGATGCTGCGCAGCCCGATGCTGGCGCTGGGCATCCTGATGCCGTTCTTCTTCCTGATCTCCACCGTCCTGGGGAACGTCTCGGCCACCAAGAAGATCGGCTGGTACCTCCCCGACCAGGCCGGCCAGAAGGTGATGCAGGTGGTGCCGCCGGCCGGGGACGAGGTGCCGTACGGGCCGTGGGGCGGGTTCGCCATCATGGTGGCGTGGACGGTGGCCGCCCTGGTGTGCGGATACGTCCTGCTGAAGCGGCGCGACGCCTGAGGCCGGGGCGCCGGCGGCGGCCGTACGGCGCGGGCCGGCCGCGCCCCGGGCCCCCGCGCCGGCCCGCGTTTTGACGGGAACCGTCAGCCTGCGGATAACCTCCTAACCCTCACGGGGGTACGAGAGCACCTCTGCCCCGAACCATTTCTGAGGGGCGGAGAATGATCGAGGCATTCGGTCTGACGAAGCGCTACGGCGCCAAGACAGCCGTGCACAACCTGTCGTTCCAGGTGCGGCCGGGCACCGTCACCGGCTTCCTGGGCCCCAACGGCTCCGGCAAGTCCACGACGATGCGCATGATCCTGGGGCTGGACACCCCGACGAGCGGCCGCGTCACGATCGGCGGCATCCCGTTCCGCCAGGTGCCCAACGCCCCTCGGCACGTCGGCGCCCTGCTCGACGCCAAGGCGGTGCACGGCGGCCGCAGCGCGCGCCAGCACCTGCTCTGCCTCGCCCAGCTCTCCGGCATCCCGGCCCGCCGCGTCGACGAGGTCCTCGGCGTGGTCGGCCTCCAGGACGTCGCCCGCAAGCGCTCCAACGGCTTCTCGCTCGGCATGGGCCAGCGCCTGGGCATCGCGGCGGCGCTGCTCGGCGACCCGCAGGTGCTGCTCTTCGACGAGCCGGTCAACGGCCTGGACCCCGAAGGCATCCTGTGGGTCCGCAACCTGATGAAGCAGTTGGCCGCCGAGGGCCGTACGGTCTTCGTCTCCTCGCACCTCATGAGCGAGATGGCGCTGACCGCCGAACACCTCATCGTCATCGGCCGCGGCCAGTTGCTGGCCGACATGTCGGTCAAGGACTTCATCTCGGCCAACTCCGCCGACTTCGCCCGCGTCCGTACGCCGGACACCGAGCCGGAGCTGCGCGAGAAGCTGGGCGCGCTGCTCGGCGAGGCGGGTGGCCGGGTCGTACCGGAGCAGGACGGCGCGCTGCGCGTCAGCGGGCTGCTGCTGCCCCGCATCAGCGACCTCGCGCACGACGCGGACATCCGCCTGTGGGAGCTGTCGCCGCATCAGGCGTCGCTGGAAGAGGCGTACATGCAACTGACGCAGGGGGTCGTGGACTACCGCTCGACGACCGACCAGCGGGCCGGCCTCCAGCAGCAAGCGCCTGGTCTCGCGCCGCAGGGCCCGGGCGCGCCGGGGCAGCCGCCGCAGGGGTACGCGGCGCCGCAGCCGGGCCCGTACGGGCAGCCCGGCCACCCGGGTCAGCCGCTCCCCGGGGCTCAGAGGCAGCCGAACCCGTACGCGCAGGGGCCCGGCGGCGTGCCGGGCCAGGGCTACCCGCCGCCGATGGCCGGCCAGGGCTCGCCGTACGGACAGCCGAACCCGTACGGGCAGCCGCAGCCGGGCCCGCAGGCCGGCGCCCCGGCGCCGATGCCGCCCGCCGCCCAGCCCGCCGCCCCCGCCGACACCTCCGAGCCGCACACCGAGGACGCCCGATGACCAGCCCTCAGCAGCCGCAGCCACAGCCTGAGCCGCACGCCACCGAAGCGCCCGGCACCGGCCCGACACCCCCGGCGGGAGCACCGCAGCCGCCCGCGCAACCGCCCGCCGAGCAGCCGGAGCCCCGGCCGCTGGCCGCTCACGCGCCCCAGCAGCAGCCCGCCGAGCAGTCTCCGGCCCAGCCGCAGCCCTCGGCGCAGCCTCCGGCCCGTGAAGCCGGAACGATGATGCTCCAGGCTCAGCAGCCGCCCGCCGCCGCGCCCGGCAAGGAAGCCGGGACGATGATGCTCCAGGCCCAGCCCGCGCCGCAGGCCCCGCAGAGCGCACCGCAGGCCCCCAGGGCGCGCCCAAGGACGCGGGCACCATGACGCTCCAGGCCCAGCAGCCGCCCGCCGGTCCTCCGCCGCAGCAGGCGCCCTACCAGCAGCCGCACCAGCCCGCACCGCACCAGCAGGCGCACCAGCAAGCCGCGCCCCAGCAGGCCCAGCAGCCGCCGCACCAGCAGCAGATCCCGGCCGCCTGGCAGGCCGCCGGCCCCAGCGGCGCCGGTCCGGCCTACGTCTCGCCGATTCCGGTGCGCCGGACGACCCTGGGCCACGCGCTCGCCTCCGAGTGGACGAAGATCCGCTCGGTGCGCTCCACGATGTGGACGCTGGGGGTGCTGGTCCTGCTGAACGTCGGCATCGGGCTGCTGACGGCGCTGGCCCTGGCGGACCCGGACCGGGTGGTCGAGCCGAAGCTCGGCTTCGCCTGGTTCGGCCTGCTGCTGGGGACGCTGTGCGTGATCCCGCTCGGCGTGCTGGTGATCTCCTCGGAGTACGGAACCGGCATGATTCGTACGACGTTCACGGCCTGCCCCAGCCGGGCGCGGGTGCTGACCGCCAAGGCGATCGTCCTGTTCGGGCTGACGTTCGTCGTCACCACGGTCTCCAACGCACTGGTCGCGGTGGCGCACGCCGGGATGCTCACCGGCCCGGCGCCCACCGGTGACGAGTGGCTGCGCGCCACCGTCGGCGCCGGTCTGTTCGTGGCCGTGCTGAGTCTGCTGTCCCTGGCGGCGGGCACCCTGCTGCGGCACTCGGCCGGTGCGATCAGCGCGATGACGGGCCTGGTCCTGCTGCCCATGCTGATGGCCGTCTTCATGATCACTTCGGAGAGCCTGCGCCCGTTCGCGACCAAGCTGATCGAGTACTCGGTCCCGAACAACCTCGCCTCGCTCTACGGCCAGCCGTTCATGCCCGACGGCCCGACCGGCTGGCAGCCGCTGCTCCTCCTCGCGGGCGTCACCGCCGTCGTCCTCGGCGGCGCGTACGCGGCGCTGCAGAAGCGCGACGTCTGACCGGGGCCCCGCTCAGTACCTCGGCGCGTTACGGGACCGCTGGAGCCGCGCGCTCCGGCGGTCCCGTGCGTTCCAGCACGCCTTGTGCCAGTGTCTGCGCTCGTCCACGTCGCCCTCCCGCGGCCAGGCGACGACGTGCGGCACCCCCGGCGGGATCTCCTGGTCGCACCCCGGGCAGCGGTAGTGCTTGGCCGCCCCGCCGCCCCCCAGATGCCGTACGACCCACTCCTCGCCGCGCCATTCCTCGGTACGTTCCAGGCCGTAGCGGCCCCCGCCCGCGTGGTCGGCTGGCTTCTCACCGCCGCGAGAGCGGTTTCGACGCGGAGACACTGGGCACCTCGGGAAATCTGCGGGGTCACGGGCCGTCACCACCCTACGCGGCTCCGTCATGGGGCGTAGTCGGCCGCCGCAATCCTGCGATCATCGGGAAACTTCGCCGCAGGCCGTGCCCTTGGCACGTGTCACCCGTTGTTGCCTGTTAGGGGGATGTCGCGTCGGCTGCGAGGAGGCAGAAGAGCGATGCGTGTTGGGACTTTCATTCTGGCCGCCCAGTTTCCCGGTCAGGGGCAGGGAGAGGCACTCCACCGGGCGGTGCGGTCCGCGGAAGTCGCGGAGGAGGCCGGGCTCGACGCCGTCTGGCTGGCGGAGCACCACTTCGTGCCGTACGGGGTCTGCCCGTCGGCGGCGACACTGGCCGCCCTGCTGCTGGGCCGTACCCACCGGATCGGCGTCGGCACCTCCGTCAGCGTGCTGCCGACCCAGCATCCGGTCGCCCTCGGGGAACAGGCCGCGCTGCTGCACCTGACCTCCGGCGGGCGGTTCACCCTCGGTGTCGGCCGGGGCGGTCCCTGGGTGGACCTGGAGGTCTTCGGGTCGGGACTGGCCGCCTACGAGCAGCACTTCCCCGAGTCGCTGGACCTGCTGCTCCGCTGGCTGCGCGAGCCGCGGGTCGGCGCCGCGGGGGAACGTCACTCCTTCCGGGAGGTCGCCGTCGTACCGCGGCCCGACGAGTCGCTGGAGATGCCGTCCGGCCCGCCCGTCGTCCTGGCGTGCACCTCACCCGGGACGGTGCGGCTGGCCGCCGAGCGCGGGCTGCCGATGCTGCTGGGGATGCACTGCGGCGACGAGGAGAAGGCGGAGATGGTGGCGCTGTGGCGCCGGACCGCGCTGGCGGCCGGGCGCGACCCGGACCTGGTCGCAGCGGCGGAGCACGTCTCGGCCGGGGTGGTGCAGGTCGGCGACACCCGGCAGGGCGCGGCCGAGGTCCTCACGAAGGCGATGCCGGGCTGGCTGCGGCGCGGGCTGGCGGCCCATGAGACGGTCGACGGTCGGCACCGCGCCATGCGCGACCCGCTGGCCTATGCGGAGCTGCTCTGCGACCTGCATCCGGTCGGGCCGCCGGAACGGTGCGCCGACCGGCTCGCGGCCTCGGCGGAGCGGACCGGCATCCGGCGCTTCGCGCTGCTGGTGGAGGGTTCCGGCGACCTGGCCGCCACCGAGGAGAACGTCCGGCGGCTGGGCGCCGAGGTGCTGCCGCGGCTCGGCCGATCCGAGGGCTGATCCGGAGGCGGTTCCGAAGGCTGCTCCGGGGCGGCGGGGCGGCTCGCGCGGGCCGTCGGGACGGGCCCGCCGTCGCCCAGCGTCCCCCGCCGGCGTACCCGGCGTCCCCCGGCCCCGCGCCCGGGGGACGCCGTGCGCGCCGCGCCGGCGCCGCCGTACCCGCGCCGGTCCGGCCGATGCTGCCGCCGGCGCACCCTTGCCGTACGGCCTCCGTCGCGCATGCGCAGCGGCAGCATCTTCGGTCAGCAGTCGCGCAGCTCAGGCGACTGGTTCAGAAGCTGGCCACGGACGGAGGTGAACTTGGCCAGCCTGTCGTCCACCGACGGGTCGAGCGGGAAGACCGCGACCCGATGGCAGTTCTGGAATGCCAGCCGCACACCGAAGTGACGTTCCAACGATCCGCGTATCGCGTCACTCGCCAGTGCTCGCAGCAGCTCACCGCGTGCCCGCTCGTCCGGCGGCGGCGTCCGGTTGTCGGCGAACTCGCCGCCGTCCACCTTGAGCTGGGCCACCAGGGAGCTGATCATCCCCCATGCGTAGGGCAAGGAGGTCCGGACGCAGTCGACAAATTCCGCTTCGTCGACCTCGCCTCGCTCGGCCTGTTCGAGGAGGGCCGGTGAGACGTCGAGCGACATGAGGTTCTCCTCTCGCGGCCCCGCCGGGACGGAGCCTCAGGGATGGGACGGGGGTTTCGCGACGGAGCGTGTCCGTACCACGACCCCCCGCTTCAACGGTATGCCGCACACCCGGCGCACACCAGAAGATTGCCGAGACAACCGGCCGCCGGCGGAGCGGGCGGTTCAGGGGCGAATCGCGTCGGCGGCCTCCGGTCGAGTAGCGTGGCGCACCATGCGTCTCGTCATTGCCCGTTGCTCCGTGGACTACGCGGGCCGGCTCAGTGCCCACCTCCCGTCGGCCCCTCGCCTGATCCTCGTGAAGGCGGACGGTTCGGTCTCCATCCACGCGGACGACCGGGCCTACAAGCCCCTGAACTGGATGTCCCCGCCGTGCACCCTCAAGGAGGGCGACGGCAGTGTGTGGACGGTGGAGAACAAGGGGGGCGAGAAGCTCATCATCACCCTGGAAGAGGTGATGCACGACTCGGCGCACGAGCTGGGCGTGGACCCGGGTCTCATCAAGGACGGCGTGGAGGCGCACCTCCAGGAGCTGCTGGCCGACCGGATCGAGACCCTCGGCGAGGGCTACTCGCTCATCCGCCGCGAATACCCCACCGCCATCGGCCCGGTGGACATCCTGTGCCGGGACGCGGACGGCGCGACGGTCGCCGTGGAGATCAAGCGGCGCGGTGAGATCGACGGGGTCGAGCAGCTCACCCGTTATCTCGAACTCCTCAACCGGGACCCGCACTTGGCTCCGGTGAAGGGCGTCTTCGCGGCCCAGGAGATCAAGCCGCAGGCGCGGGTGCTGGCCACCGACCGCGGTATCGGCTGTGTCGTGCTGGACTACAACGCGCTGCGCGGCATCGAGGACGACAAGCTGCGGCTGTTCTGAGCGGCCCGGACCGGTGCGGGCCGGGGCGCCGGGAGTGAGCACGCCCGGCCCCGCGGACCCCGCCGGTACGGACGACGACGGCCCGGTACGGAACGCCCGCCCCTGAGGCGGACGGTTCCGTACCGGGCCGTCGTGCTGTGTTCAGACGTCCGTGCCGCCGCCCGTGCCACCGGAGGTGGTGGCCGCCGAGCTGCTGCCGTTGGCGCTGCTGGGCGCCGGGTTGCCGGTGGTGCCGGTCGGTTCCTGGCTGGTCGGCTTGTCCGTGGGCTTGTCCGTGGGCTTGTCGGTCGGCTTGTCCGTCGGTTTGTCGGTGGGCTTGTCCGTCGGCTTGCCGGTCGGCTTGTCCGTGGGCCTGCCGGTGCCCGTCCCCGTGTCGGTGGGCCGGGTGGTCGGGTCGGTCGGGCGCGTCGTCGGATCGGTCGGGTCCGTGCTGCCGTCGGTGGGCCGGCCGGTGGTCGGGTCCGTGGCGCCGGTGCTCGGGGCGGGCGAGCCGGTGGGCTGTCCGCCGGTGCCCGGCGTCGTCGAGCCATGGCCGCCGGTGCCGGGCCGGCTGCCCTGGCCGGTGCGGGTGCCGCCGGTGCCCGGCTGGTCGGCTGGCAGGCCGTCACCGTCCTTGCCGGGCTCTGCGGACTGCTCGGTCTTGACCTTCCCGCCCGGGCCGCCGTCGTCGTTCCCGGAGACCGCGCCCAGGGTGACGACGGTGCCCAGGACGGCGACGAGCAGGGCGCCCGCGGCCGCGGCGACCAGGTTGCGCCGGGCGCTCAGCACCACGGCCTTGCGGCCGCCGGCCCTGGTGCCGCCCTGGCCGGCGTTCTTGCCGCCGCCGGTGACGGCGTGGGTGACCACGGTGGGCGCGGTCGCGTCGACGGCCGGGGCCGCGGCGAGGGCGGCGGGCACCCCGCCGGGCGGCGAGGCCGACTCCTCCGTCCGCGCGTCCGGGATCTCCTCGCCGGCCGGTGTGGCCGTACCGGCGGGCGGGGTGAACGTGCCGGAGCGGTCGGCGACCAGGGCCAGCGCGCGCCGTCCCGCGACCGCGCCCCGCCGGTCGGAGAGCACGCCGCGCAGTCCTATCGACGCCTCCAGCTCGGCCCGCGCCCGGTCCAGGTTGCCGGTGCACAGGGCGAGGACGCCCAGCTCGTGGTGGAAGTACGCCTCCTCGGCGACCTCCCCGGCGATGCGGGCGGCCTCGGCGCCGTGCCGCAGGCTGCGCTCCCAGGCGTTCCAGTGCAGGGCGGCGGCGAAGGCCGGGGCGGCCGTACGGGCCAGCAGGACGGCGGCGCTGGGGTGGCCGCTCTCCCGGCTGCCGGTCAGGACGTTCATGGCGGCCAGGATCGCGTCGGCCTCGGCGGCGGCCCGCTCGGGCGTGACCGAGGGGTGCCCGGCCCACCAGGCGTAGTGCTGGGCGGCGGTCAGGGCCCGCTCGCCCGCGCCGTCGTCGTACCCGGCGGCCGTCAACTGGTCCTCCACCGTCGCCGCGAGCCGGTAGTGGCCCCCGGCCGGGGTGATCAGCCCGCAGTCCAGCAGCGCGCCGAGGGCGGCGTCCGCGTGGGTGTCCTGGGCGAGCGCGGGCAGGTGCGCCTGGTGCGGCAGCTCGCCGCCCAGCGCGACCGCGAAGCGCAGCGTCTCGCGCGCCGCCTCGCTCAGGCCGGCGGCGATCAGCGGCGCGGGCGAGGCGGCCTCGGCGACGGTCGGCAGCGGTCCGGCGGTGCCGCCCTGGCCGTCCCCGGCCGCGGCGTCGTCGTCGGAGTGCTCCCCGTACGCATCGAAGGTGTCCTGGCCGGCACGGGTCCGCTGCCGCAGCAGGGCACCGGCCTGCACGAAGCGCAGGGGCAGCCCTTCGGACTCGAACCACAGGTCGGCGGCCCACGCGGCCTCGTCGTCGGTGAGCGGCCGGCCGACGACGCCCGCCAGCAGCTCGCGGCAGGCGTCGCGGCCGATGCCGCCGAGGGAGACCTCTTCGAGGTGGGAGCCGGGCGAGGGCGCGGCGACGTCGGGGGTGGCGGCGAACAGGAAGGCGCACTCGGGGGTGGCGCCCAGCAGCTCGTCCAGCGCGGCGCCGCCGAACTCCAGGTCGTCCAGGACGACGATGGCGCCGATCTCGCCGAGCAGGCGCAGCAGCTCGCCGCGGTCGGGGCGGTGCAGCGGGGCCCGGTGGACGGCCGCGAACAGCTCGTACATCACGTCGGTGGGGGTGCGGCGGTATCCGGAGAGCCGGACGACACCGTCGGGGGCCAGGCCCTCGCAGGCGGTGGCGACGGCGTCCAGCAGGCGCGTACGGCCCGATCCGGAGGGCCCGGTGACGCGTACGGATCTGCCGCGGGACAGCAGCCGCACCAGCCGGTCGGTCTCCTCCGCGCGCTCCAGGAGCGCGCCTTGGCGGCCGGCGGAGACCGGCAGGGCGGGCGGCGCGGCGGCGCGGGCCAGCTCGGCGCGCTCCTCGGGGCCGTGCTTGCCGGGGACGGCGGGCTGTTCGCCGGGCGGGCAGGGTTCGATCTCGCTGCCGTCGACCGGGTTGACGGTGAGCAGGTAGGGGCCCGACACGAGCTGTACGGTGCGGGCGGGCCCGCCGGGGGCGGCCGCGGAGCCGCCGGCCGCGGGCGTCGGGACAGGGGCGTCCTGCTCGCCGTACTCCTCAGGTCCCCGGTTGGTGTTCGGGTCCATGGTGAAATGCCCCCCAGATGCGCTTGGCGTGCCGACCGGCGGTTCGTGTCCCGGCCGTCCGCACTCCCCCAGCCTCCGGCCGGGGTGCTCCCCGGCCGCCGCTTCTGGTCCGGTGCCCGCCGTGCGGCGAACCGGACGGCGGAAAACCGAACCTTAGACCTTCGCCCAGTATCTACGAAGCGCCGGGGTCCGCTCCTGCCCGGAACGTCACAGTGTTGTGAGAATCCTTCGGGTATGCGGCTTTTTGATCTTGCCGTCGGCGCCGTCGCGCCGTCAGACCCGCGGCAGGGTCTCGGCCGCGATGCCGCCCTCGATGGCGAGGATGCGGTGCAGGCGGGTGGCGACCAGCAGCCGCTGCATCTGCGGCGGTACGCCGCGCAGCACGAGCCGGCGGTTGGCCCGCCCGGCGCGGCGGTGCGCGCCCATGATCACGCCGAGTCCGGTGGCGTCCCACGAGTCGAGTCCGGTCAGATCCAGCACGAGGTCGCCCTGGCCCGAGTCGACGGCGGAGTGCAGGACGGTTCGGGCGTCCGCCGCGCTGCGGACGTCGAGGCGGCCCCCGACGACCAGCTCGGCGTGGTCGCCCCTGATGTGCATATGCGCTCCCCGGGTGATGAATGCTCGATCGTTACGTCTACAGAACTGACTGCCTCTCATGCGGCGAAGTTGCCGCCTGTAAGCGAACCGATACCGAATTCACCCCGGAGGGTGACGGCACCGGACCCGTGCGCCTGGCGCACCGGCCGCCGCGGGGCGGGCCGCCGGCGGCCGGAGCCCCGGCCGCCGCGCTCCCGGCCGTGCCCGGAGCGGCGCCTGACGCCGCGACAGCGCGGTGCGGGGTCCGGGCCCGTCCGACGCGGAATCAGTGCTCGTAGAAGCCTTGCCCGCTCTTGCGGCCGATATCGCCGGCATCGACCATCCGCCGCATGACCTCCGGCGGCGCGAACTTCTCGTCCTGCGACTCGGTGTAGATGTTGTCGGTGGCGTGCAGCAGGATGTCCACGCCGGTCAGGTCGGCGGTGGCCAGCGGCCCCATGGCGTGTCCGAAGCCCAGCTTGCAGGCGGTGTCGATGTCCTCGGCGCTGGCGACCCCGGACTCGTACAGCTTCGCCGCCTCCACGACCAGCGCCGAGATCAGACGGGTGGTCACGAAGCCGGCCACGTCACGGTTGACGACGATGCAGGTCTTGCCGACGGACTCGGCGAACGCGCGGGCGGTGGCGAGGGTCTCGTCGCTGGTCTTGTAGCCGCGCACCAGTTCGCACAACTGCATCATCGGCACCGGCGAGAAGAAGTGCGTGCCCACCACTCGCTCGGGGCGCCCGGTGGCCGCGGCGATCTTGGTGATCGGGATGGCCGAGGTGTTGGAGGCGAGCACCGCCTCGTCCTTGACCAGCTTGTCCAGGTTCGTAAAGATCTCGCGCTTGACGTCGATCCGCTCGAAGACCGCCTCGACGACGATGTCCGCGTCGGCCGCCGCGTCCAGGTCGGTCGTGGTGGTGATCCGGGCCAGCGCCTGCTCGGCGTCGGCCGCGGCCAGCTTGCCCTTGCTCACGAACTTCTCGTACGAGGCCTCGATGCCGCCCTTGCCGCGGGCCAGCGCGCCTTCCGTCACATCGCGGAGGACGACCTCCCAGCCCGCCTGGGCCGAGACCTGCGCGATACCGGACCCCATGAGTCCGGCTCCGATGACGGCGAGCTTCTTTGCCACTTGCTGTCCCCTAACACGCTGTACACCTGACGGCTCTCGGCAGTGACGTTAGCGCCCGGCGGCGATCGATAGGAGGGTTAGAGATGCGCGTCACGTCTCAGATGACGGACATCACACCGCGCGGGCTCACCGGCCGCCGCGCACGGCATAGTTGAGGACCTTTCCGCCGAGCGCGCCCTCCAGGTCGTCGAGCAGGACGAGCGCTTCGCGTGACACCTCGTCGGGTGCGCGGCCGGCCATCATGGCGCGGGCGATGTGCGCCGTGAGCGTGGCGTGCACCCAGTTGAGCTGACCGGCCACCAGGAGCGGCAGCCAGTCGTCCGCCGCGGCGCCGGCCTCCTGGCGCAGGGTCTCCTCCAGGCGGGTGAGCTGTTCCTGCTGGAGGTGCCAGAGGCGGGCCTTGAGGGTGGCGGCGCCCTCGATGACGCGCAGGAAGCGGTCGTAGCCCTCGACGAGTCCGACGGCGGGTGAGACGGCCTCGACCTGTTCGCGCAGTTCGCGCAGGACGGCGGCGGCCGCCGACTCCCCCGCGTCCCGGCCGCGTACGTAGCGCGCGAGGCGGTCCACCAGCCCGGCGCCGCGGTCCATGAAGAGGTCTTCCTTGGCCGGGAAGTAGTTGTAGACGGTGTTGACCGAGACCTCGCAGACCTCCGCGATCTCCGCGATGGTCACGTCGTCGAAGCCGCGCTCCAGGAACAGGCCGGTGGCCATGTCCGAGATGTGCTGGCGCGTCTGCCGCTTCTTGCGCTCCCTGAGTCCCTCTGCCATGCCCCGCATCGTACGCCTTCTTGGGGTTCTTTAATTTTTGGGGGCATTGCAATTTTTCAGTCGCTCTGTTTTTCTGTCCGGCATGGCAGTCATCACGGCGTCCGGCCTGACCCGGACCTTCCCCACCCGGCACGGCCCCGTCGAAGCCGTACGCGGCATCGACCTCACCGTCGGACACGGCGAGATCCTCGGCCTGCTCGGCCCCAACGGCGCCGGGAAGACCACCACCCTGCGGATGCTCACCACGCTCCTCGCCCCCACCGGCGGCAGCGCGACCGTCGCCGGCTGCGACCTGCTCCGCGACCCGGCGGGCGTGCGGCGCGCCACCGGCTACGTCGCCCAGTCCGGCGGCGTCGACCCGCACATCTCCGTACGGGAGGAACTGGTGACCCAGGGGCGCCTGTACCGCCTGCCGAAGGCACGGGCCGCCGCCCGCGCCGAGGAACTGGCGCACGACCTCGGCCTCCACGGGCTGCTGGACCGCACGTGCGCGGCGCTGTCCGGCGGGCAGCGGCGGCGGCTGGACATCGCGATGGGGCTGCCGCACCGGCCCGCGGTGCTCTTCCTGGACGAGCCGACGACCGGCCTCGACCCCGGCAGCCGAGCCGGCCTGTGGGAGCTGGTGCGGAAGCTGCGTACGGACTACGGCACCACCGTCGTCCTGACCACCCACTACCTCGACGAGGCGGACGCGCTCGCCGACCGCCTGGTGGTCGTCGACAAGGGCGTGGTGGCCGCCGAGGGCACCCCGCGCGCGCTCAAGACCGCCTACGCCGGCTCGGCCGACGCGTCCCTCCAGGACGCCTTCCTCGCCATCACCGGGCGTGGCCCCGCGCCGGTGGACACCACCCCCGTAGCCGTCTGACCGCCCGACCACTTACGGAGTCCCGTATGTCGCCCGTCCTGTCCGACACCGCCCTGATCTTCGGGCGCTACGCCCGGCAGACCCTGCGCTCCAAGGTGCAGATGCTCTTCGGCGTCCTGATGCCGCTGCTCTACCTGCTCTTCTTCGGACCGCTGCTGACGAAGCTGCCACTGGCCTCCGAGGGCAGTTCGTGGCAGGTCCTGGTGCCCGGCCTGCTGCTGCAACTCGCGCTCTTCGGGGCGTCGTTCTGCGGCTTCGCCATCATTCTCGAAAAGCAGTACGGGGTGGTGGAGCGGATGCGGGTGACGCCCGTGAGCCGGCTCGCGCTGCTGCTGGGGCGGGTGCTGCGGGACACCGTGCTGCTCACGTTCCAGGCGGGGCTGCTGGTACTGGTGGCGCTGGTGATGGGGCTGCGGGCGCCGCTCGGCGGCATCCTCATCGGCTTCGCGTTCGTCGCCGCGACGGCCGTCGCCCTGTCCTCGCTGTCGTACGCGCTGGCCCTGAAGGTCGCCTCACCACAGGAGTTCGGCCCCGTCGTCAACGCCGCCACCATGCCCACCATGCTGCTCTCCGGCCTGATGCTGCCGATGGCCCTGGCCCCCGGGTGGCTGGACGTCCTCTCCCGCTTCATGCCGCTGCGCCACCTCGTGGACGGTGTCCGCGCGGCCTACGTGGGCGACTACACCGGTACGCCGGTGCTGTACGGAGCGCTGACCGCCGCCGGACTCGCGGCGGTGGCCGCGGCGGTCTGCGCCCGCGCCTTCCGCAGGGCCGCGGCGTAGGCTCGCCCGTATGGTCAATCTGACGCGCATCTACACCCGTACCGGCGACAAGGGCACCACCGCCCTCGGCGACATGAGCCGTACCGCCAAGACCGACACGCGGATCGCGGCCTACGCGGACGCCAACGAGGCCAACGCGGCGATCGGCGTGGCCGTCGCCCTCGGCTCGCTGCCGGAGGACGTCGTCACGGTGCTCGTCCGGGTGCAGAACGACCTCTTCGACGTGGGCGCGGACCTGTCGACGCCGGTGGTGGAGAACCCCGAGTTCCCGCCGCTGCGCGTCGAGCAGTCCTACATCGACAAGCTGGAGGCGGACTGCGACCACTACCTGGAGAGCCTGGAGAAGCTGCGCAGCTTCATCCTGCCCGGCGGTACGGCCGGTGCCGCGCTGCTGCACCAGGCGTGCACGGTGGTCCGCCGCGCCGAGCGCTCCACCTGGGCGGCGCTGGAGATGCACGGCGACACCATGAACCACCTCACCGCCACCTACCTCAACCGCCTCTCCGACCTCCTGTTCATCCTGGCCCGCACGGCCAACAAGGAGCAGGGCGACGTGCTGTGGGTGCCGGGCGGCGAGCGGTAGGCGGCGTCACCAGGACGAGGGCGGGCGCCGGGCCGTGCCGGCCTGGCCGCGCTCGCGCTCGTCCGCGCCGCCCGGGGGCAGGTGCCCCTCCGGCGCCTTCTTCGGCCACAGCGTGTAGCTCACCGCGATGACCAGGTTGATGCCGATGACGATGAGCATCTTGGTCTGCCAGTCGCGCAGCGAGGCGGTCCGGGCGGGGTCGCCCACGTACCAGGCCGCGAGCTGCAGGAGTCCCATCGCGATGAGCGCGGCGAGGATCCAGCGGCCCGCCGACTGCCACTCGAAGACCGCGCGCTCCCGCCCGTACTTCGGCGTCGGCACGGGCGGCGGGCCGCCCGCGAAACGGTGGGCGAAGCGGACGTCCACCCACTTGATCGTGCGGTGCCCCAGCGCGGCCGAGAAGCCGATGTAGACGGCGGCGAGCCCGTGCTTCCAGTCGGCCTCGGCACCGTTCTTCAGGTCGACGGCCGTGGCGACCAGCAGGACGAGTTCCAGCAGCGGTTCCAGCAGCAGGACGGCGGCGCCGGTACGCGGCATCTTCACCAGGTAGCGCAGGGCCAGCCCACCGGCCAGCAGCACCCAGAAGCCGGCCTCGCAGACGATGATCAGTGTGACGATCACGGGACTCCCCTTCTTTCCTGTCCTTCCAGGCTCGCCCCGGAATCCGGCCGTCACCTCGTCGCCCGCGATGATCCGGTGCTGCATCTTTCGATGTAGCGCGCGGCGCCACGGGTTCGGCCGGGGCGTGGAGGCGGCGGGCCGCACCGCCGTGTTTGATGGAGGGGTGACCGCGAGACCCTTCGCCTCCCTGGCGCGCCCGCACCGCGACGACGTGTGCATCGCCGTCTGCGGCCTGCTCGGCGGTCTGCTGCTGTGGGGGCTGGGGCTGCACAGCAGCCCGCCGCTGCTGGGCCTGCCGCCCTGGCTCGGTCTGGTGCCGCTGGTGGTCATCTCCGGCACCGAGCTGCTGCGCCGGACCGCCCCGCGGACCGCGCTGGGCCTGGCGACCGTCGCGCTCGTACTGGACGTGTGCTGCGGCGGGCTGATCGCCACGATCGTGATGTTCACCGACATCGTCTACGCCGCGGTGCTGTACGGGCCCCCGGGCACCGCCCGGCGGGTGCCGGTCATCAGCGTCCTGCTCACCGTCGTGGCCACCATCGTCCCGGTGGCGATCCTGCACGACCCGCAGGCCCTGCTGCTCGGTCTCGGCGTCGGCGTGATCACCATCAGTCCCGCCTGGACCGGAATCATCATCCGCGAACACCGCAACGCCGCCCGGGCCGCGCGCCTGGAGGCCGAACAGACCGCGCTGCTGGCCGAGATGGACCGTACCCAGGCCATCGTCGCCGAACGCGCCCGGATGGCCCGCGAACTGCACGACATGGTCGCCAACCACCTGTCCGCCATCGCCATCCACGCCACGGCCGCGCAGTCCCTCGACGACCCCGGCGCCAGCCGCGAGGCGCTCGGCGTCATCCGCGAGAACAGTGTGCAGGGCCTCGCCGAGATGCGGCGGCTGATCGGCCTGCTGCGGGACGCGAAGGACCCCGGCGGCACAGCGGAGGCGCAGGCCACCCCCACCCTGGACGGGCTCGAAGCGCTCCTGGCGCAGGCCCGCGCCAACGGGGCGAGCAGCGGCCTGGCGTTCACCCTGGAGGACACCCGGGCGGACGGCGGCGGCGCGCGGCTCCCCGCCCCGGTGGAGCTGGCCGCGTACCGCATCGTGCAGGAGTCCCTGACCAACGCCCTCAAGCACGCCGCGCCCGGCGACGTCGTGGTCCGTGTCGCCCATGCCCCGGCGGCCCGTTCACCGTCTGCGTCACCAGCCCCTTCGGCGACCGGCCCGGCCCGCGCGCGCCCGGTTCCGGCGCCGGACTGGTCGGCATGCGGGAGCGGATCGAGCTGCTCGGCGGGCGGTTCGAGGCCGGGCCCGAGGGCGGCGGCGGACACGACGACGGCAAGGAATGGCGGGTACGGGCCGAACTGCCCGTCCGCGAGGAGGAAGAGAGACGATGACCGCTGCCACCGGCCGCCCGGTCCGGGTGCTGATCGCCGAGGACCAGTCCGCCGTACGGGCCGGGCTGGCGCTGATCCTGCGCTCCGCCCCCGACATCGACGTGGCCGGGGAGGCCGCGGACGGCGAGGAGGCGGTGCGGCTGGCCCGCGAACTCCGGCCCGACCTGGTCCTGATGGACATACAGATGCCCAAGCTGGACGGCGTCTCGGCCACTCGCGCCATCGTCGACGAGGGACTGGCCGACGTCCTGGTGCTGACCACCTTCGACCTGGACGAGTACGTCTTCGGGGCGCTGCGGGCGGGCGCCGCCGGCTTCCTGCTCAAGGACAGCGAGGCGGCGGCGCTGCTGGACGCGGTGCGCACGGTGGCCGCCGGGGAGGGCATGATCGCTCCGGCCGTGACCCGGCGGCTGATCGCGGAGTTCGCCAATCCCCGTACGGTACGGCGGCCCGCCGGTGCCTCGGCGCCGGACCCGGCCGTCCTGGACGCGCTGACCCGCCGCGAACGCGAGGTGCTGGGCTGCCTCGGCCGGGGCCTGTCCAACGCCGACATCGCGGAGCACCTGGCGATGGCGGAGGCCACGGTGAAGACGCACGTCAGCCGCCTGCTGGGGAAGCTGGAGCTGCGCAGCCGGGTGCAGGCGGCGGTCTTGGCGCAGGAGTTGGGTGTCAGCGACGGCCGGGAGGGGTAAGGGCCGCTGCCGCGCCGGGTGGGCGCGGCGGAGAGTGCCAACCACTTTGGTCCAGACCTCTTGACCGCAGGTCTGGACCTTTTTACGCTCCCTTCACATCTTTGCGGTGAGCGCGCCCCACAGCGCTCACCGGGCGGCGCAGGTTCCCCCACCTCCACCCCCTTACCTGGGAGCATCCGTGACACCCGGAACCCTGACACGCACCACCCACGCCCGACGAAGAGCCCTCGCGGCCCTCACCGCACTCCTCCTCCCCGTGGCGGCGCTCATCGGCCTCGGCGCCACCCCCGCGCACGCCGCCGAGTCGGCGACCGCCACGTACACCAAGGTCTCCGACTGGGGTACCGGCTTCCAGGGGCAGTGGACGGTGAAGAACACCGGCACCACCACCCTCAACGGCTGGACCGTCGAGTGGGACTTCCCCGTCGGCACCACCGTCGGCTCCGCCTGGGACGCCCAGGTCAGCGGCTCGAACGGGCACTACACCGCCAAAAACGTCAACTGGAACGGCACCATCACCCCCGGTGCCTCGGTCAGCTTCGGCTTCATCGGCACCGGCTCCGGCGGCGGCGACGTGAGCGGCTGCAAGCTCAACGGCGGCCCCTGCGACGGGGCGCAGCCCGGTGACACCCCGCCGTCCGCCCCCGGAAAGCCGGTGGCCGGTGACGTCACCGACACCTCCGTACGGCTGACCTGGGCCGCCGCCACCGACGACAAGGGCGTCAAGAACTACGACATCCTGCGCGACGGCACCAAGGTCGCCACCGTCGAGAAGCTCGCCTACACCGACAGCGGCCTGACGAAGGACACCTCGTACACGTACACCGTCGTCGCCCGCGACACCGCCGACCAGACCGGCCCCGCCAGCGAGCCCACCACTGTCCGCACCACCGGCGGCGGGCAGCCCGGTGACAATCCGCCGTCCGCGCCCGGCAAGCCGGTGGCGAGCGACATCACCGACACCTCCGTACGGCTGAGCTGGACCGCGGCCACCGACGACAAGGGCGTCAAGAACTACGACATCCTGCGCGACGGCACGAAGATCGCCACCATCGAGAAGCTGGCCTACACCGACAGCGGCCTGACCAAGGGCACCGAGTACACGTACACCGTCGTCGCCCGCGACACCGCCGACCAGACCGGCCCCGCCAGCGCCGCCACCACCGTCCGCACCACCGGCGGCGGCCAGCAGCCCGTCGACGCGGTCAAGCTGGGCTACTTCACCGAGTGGGGCGTCTACGACCGCAACTACCACGTGAAGAACCTGGTCACCTCGGGCTCCGCGAGCAAGCTGACGCACATCAACTACGCGTTCGGCAACGTCCAGGGCGGCAAGTGCACCATCGGTGACGCCTACGCGGCCACCGACAAGGCGTACACCGCCGACCAGAGCGTGGACGGCGTCGCCGACACCTGGGACCAGCCGCTGCGCGGCAACTTCAACCAGCTCAAGAAGCTCAAGGCGAAGTACCCGAACATCAAGCTCCTGTGGTCCTTCGGCGGCTGGACCTGGTCCGGCGGCTTCACCGACGCCGTCAAGAACCCGACGGCCT
The DNA here is from genome assembly GCF_003865135.1 of Streptomyces chrestomyceticus JCM 4735. Taxonomy (NCBI): domain Bacteria; kingdom Bacillati; phylum Actinomycetota; class Actinomycetes; order Kitasatosporales; family Streptomycetaceae; genus Streptomyces; species Streptomyces chrestomyceticus. The sequence goes on from NZ_BHZC01000001.1 coordinate 3,105,331, forward strand.
TCGCCGACTCCTGCTACCAACTGGTCAACGACCCGCGCTGGGCCGGCCTCTTCGACGGCATCGACCTGGACTGGGAGTACCCCAACGCCTGCGGCCTGACCTGCGACACCAGCGGCCCGGCGGCCTTCAGCACCATGATGAAGGCGTTCCGCGACAAGTTCGGCAAGCAACTGGTCACCGCCGCGATCACCGCCGACGGCTCGGACGGCGGCAAGATCGACGCGGCCGACTACGGTGGTGGTTCGCAGTACGCCGACTGGTACAACGTCATGACGTACGACTTCTTCGGCGCCTGGGACAAGACCGGCCCCACCGCCCCCCACTCGCCCCTGACGTCGTACACCGGCATCCCCAAGCAGGGCTTCAATACCGACGCGGCCCTGCAGAAGCTCAAGGCCAAGGGCGTCCCCGCGAAGAAGCTGCTGATCGGCATCGGCTTCTACGGACGCGGCTGGACGGGCGTCACCCAGGACGCCCCCGGCGGCACCGCCACCGGACCGGCCCCCGGCAAGTACGAGGCGGGCATCGAGGACTACAAGATCCTCAAGGCGAGCTGCCCGTCCACCGGAACCGTCGCCGGCACCGCCTACGCCCGCTGCGGCAGCAACTGGTGGAGCTACGACACTCCCGCGACCATCATCGGCAAGATGAACTACGCCAAGCAGCAGGGACTGGGCGGCGCGTTCTTCTGGGAGTTCAGCGGTGACACGGCGAACGGCGAACTGATGACCGCCATCGACAGCGGCCTGAAGTAACCCGGCTCACCACCCCGGACCGGCCGGGAAGGCGGCGTCGCCCCCGCCTTCCCGGCCTTACGGCTGTTCGGACGCAGGTGGCGGGTCCCGCTATGCCACGTTCACTCTCTGGCCCGGAGGCGCCGCCTCCAGCCAAGCCAGGAAACCCGTCAGGGCGTCCTCGCTCATGGCCAGCTCCAGCCTCGTACCGCGATGGCGGCAGGCGAGCACGACGGAGTCGGAGAGCAGGGCCAGCTCCTCCTCGCCCTGGGGGGTGCGGCGCTCCAGCACCTCGATGGCGAAGCGTTCCAGTTGGCGGCGGGGGCGGGGCGCGTAGGAGAAGACGCGGAACCACTCCACCCGGTCACCGTTGTAGCGGGCGACCCCGTAGATCCAGCCTTTGCCGCTGGGCTCGGCCTCTTCCTCGGGCACGTTCCAGCGCAGGCTGCAGTCGAAGGTGCCGCCGGAGCGCTGGATGAGCCGTCGCCGTAGACCGAAGACGAAGAGCCCCAGCAGCACCAGTACGACGACCGCGCCGCTCACGAGCAGAGCGAGGACCATCCGAACCGACCTCCTCGCCTCGATGGGGGTACCCGCGCGCCGGTTCGGGCGCGAGGGGGAAAACGCACCTGCATTGCCTCAGCCGCGGACCGCCCTGGAGGATTCCAGCGCAGCCCGCGGCTGAGGGACGAACTCGTCGGTGGTGGGCTTCAGTGCACGCCCGCCACCGCGCGCAGCCGGACATCGGCGCGGCGCTCGGCGGCCGCGTCGGCCTCCGACTTCGCCCGCTCCAAGGCCCGCTCCGCGCGCTGGACATCGATCTCGTCGGACAGCTCGGCGATCTCCGCGAGCAGAGACAGCTTGTTGTCGGCGAACGAGATGAAGCCGCCGTGCACGGCGGCGACGACGGTGCCGTCCCCGTCCTCGCCGGTCGTACGAATCGTCACCGGACCGGATTCCAGCACGCCGAGCAGCGGCTGGTGCCCCGGCATGACGCCGATGTCGCCCGACGAGGTGCGCGCGACGACCAGGCTGGCCTCGCCCGACCAGACCTGACGGTCGGCGGCGACCAACTCGACGTGCAGCTCAGCCACGATGGCTCCTCGGGTCTCCACCTGCCGGGTGCGGCAGATGTTGGGTCAAATACTAGTGGTCGTACGGACCGGGGGCGGCCAGGGCCGCCCCCGGAACGCGCCGGGCCTCAGGAGACGCCCAGCTCCTTGGCGTTCGCCTTCAGGTCCTCGAGGCCACCGCACATGAAGAACGCCTGCTCGGGGAAGTGGTCGTACTCACCGTCGGCGATCGCGTTGAACGCCGCGATGGACTCGTCCAGCGACACGTCCGAGCCGTCGACACCGGTGAACTGCTTCGCCACGTGGGTGTTCTGCGACAGGAAGCGCTCGATGCGGCGGGCGCGGTGGACGGTGAGCTTGTCCTCCTCGCCCAGCTCGTCGATACCGAGGATCGCGATGATGTCCTGCAGGTCCTTGTACTTCTGCAGGATCGTCTTGACCCGCGAGGCACAGCTGTAGTGGTCCTGCGAGATGTAGCGCGGGTCCAGGATGCGGGACGTCGAGTCCAGCGGGTCCACCGCCGGGTAGATGCCCTTCTCCGAGATCGGACGCGACAGAACGGTCGTGGCGTCCAGGTGGGCGAAGGTGGTGGCCGGCGCCGGGTCGGTCAGGTCGTCCGCGGGGACGTAGATCGCCTGCATCGAGGTGATCGAGTGACCACGGGTCGAGGTGATGCGCTCCTGGAGGAGACCCATCTCGTCCGCCAGGTTCGGCTGGTAACCCACCGCGGACGGCATACGGCCGAGCAGGGTGGACACCTCGGAACCCGCCTGGGTGTACCGGAAGATGTTGTCGATGAAGAAGAGGACGTCCTGCTTCTGGACGTCACGGAAGTACTCCGCCATCGTCAGACCGGCCAGCGCCACGCGCAGACGGGTGCCCGGGGGCTCGTCCATCTGGCCGAAGACCAGCGCGGTCTTGTCGATGACGCCGGAGTCCGTCATCTCCTCGATGAGGTCGTTGCCCTCACGGGTGCGCTCACCGACACCAGCGAACACCGACACACCGTCGTGGTTGTTGGCCACGCGGTAGATCATTTCCTGGATGAGGACGGTCTTGCCGACGCCCGCGCCGCCGAACAGACCGATCTTGCCGCCCTTGACGTACGGGGTCAGCAGGTCGATGACCTTGACGCCGGTCTCGAACATCTCGGTCTTGGACTCGAGCTGGTCGAAGCTGGGGGCCTTGCGGTGGATCGGCCAGCGCTCGTTGACCTCGACCGTGGCCGGGTCCACGTTCAGGATCTCGCCGAGGGTGTTGAACACCTTGCCCTTGGTGACGTCACCGACGGGCACGGTGATGCCCGCGCCGGTGTCGGTCACCGTGGCCTGGCGGACCAGACCGTCGGTGGGCTGCATGGAGATGGCGCGGACCAGGCCGTCGCCCAGGTGCTGCGCGACCTCCAGGGTCAGCGTCTTGAGCTTGCCCTCTTCGGCCGGGTCGGCGACCTCGACGTGCAGCGCGTTGTAGATGTCCGGCATCGCGTCGACGGGGAACTCCACGTCGACGACCGGGCCGATGACCCGCGCGACGCGGCCCGTCGCCGTGGCCGTCTCAACAGTGGTGGTCATAGTTGTCAGTCACTCCCCGCGGTCGCGTCGGCCAGTGCGCTCGCGCCACCGACGATCTCGCTGATTTCCTGGGTGATTTCGGCCTGGCGGGCCGCGTTGGCAAGCCGCGAGAGCGACTTGATGAGTTCTTCCGCGTTGTCGGTCGCCGACTTCATCGCGCGCCGCGTGGCGGCGTGCTTGGAGGCGGCGGCCTGGAGCAGCGCGTTGTAGATACGCGACTCCACGTACCGCGGCAGCAGGGCGTCCAGGACGTCCTCCGCCGACGGCTCGAAGTCGAACAGCGGCAGGATCTCGCCCTTGGACGACTCCTGCGCCTCCTCGGCCGTCTTTTCGAGGCTGAGCGGCAGCAGCCGGTCGTCGACCGGCGTCTGCGTCATCATCGAGACGAACTCGGTGTAGACGATGTGCAGCTCGTCCACGCCGCCCTCGGCCGTGTCCTGCTGGACGGCGGCGATCAGCGGCCCGGCGACGGCCTTGGCGTCCGCGTACGTCGGGCTGTCGGTGAAGCCGGTCCACGACTCCGTGACCTTGCGCTCACGGAAGCCGTAGTACGAGACACCCTTGCGGCCGACGATGTAGGTGTCGACCTCCTTGCCCTCGGCCTTGAGCCGCTCGGTGAGCTGCTCGGCGGCCTTGATGGCGTTGGAGGAGTAGCCGCCGGCCAGACCGCGGTCGCTCGTGATGAGCAGCACCGCGGCCCGCGTGGGGTTCTCCGCCTCGGTCGTCAGGGCGTGCTTGGTGTTCGAACCGGTGGCAACCGCCGTCACCGCGCGGGTGAGCTCACTCGCGTACGGCGTCGATGCCGCCACCTGGCGCTGCGCCTTGACGATGCGCGAGGCGGCGATCATCTCCATCGCCTTGGTGATCTTCTTGGTCGCGGTGACGGAGCGGATGCGACGCTTGTAGACCCGGAGCTTGGCTCCCATGGATCAGGTCCCTTCCGTCGTCACTTGCTCGTGCTGACCGGAGCGTCCTCACCGAGAAGCTTGCCGTCCGAGGTCTCGAACTGCTGCTTGAAGGTGGCGACGGTGTCGGCGAGCGCCTGAATGGTGTCGTCGGACATCTTGGCGCCCTCGGCGATGCTGGTGAGCAGCTCCTTCTTCTCGCGGCCCATCCAATCCAGCAGCTCGCGCTCGAAGCGGCGGATGTCCTGGACCGGGACGTCGTCCATCTTGCCGGTGGTACCGGCCCAGATGGAGACGACCTGCTCCTCGACGGGCATCGGCTGGTACTGGCCCTGCTTGAGCAGCTCGGTCATGCGCTGACCACGGGCGAGCTGCGCCTTGGAGGCCGCGTCCAGGTCGGAACCGAAGGCGGCGAACGCCTCCAGCTCACGGAACTGGGCGAGGTCCACGCGGAGCCGGCCGGAGACCTGGCGCATGGCCTTGTGCTGGGCGGAGCCACCCACACGGGAGACGGAGATACCGACGTTCAGCGCCGGGCGCTGGCCCGCGTTGAACAGGTCGGACTCCAGGAAGCACTGGCCGTCGGTGATGGAGATGACGTTGGTCGGGATGAACGCCGACACGTCGTTCGCCTTGGTCTCGACGATCGGCAGACCCGTCATCGAGCCGGCGCCGAGCTCGTCGGAGAGCTTCGCGCAGCGCTCCAGCAGGCGGGAGTGCAGGTAGAAGACGTCACCCGGGTACGCCTCACGGCCCGGCGGGCGGCGCAGCAGCAGGGACACGGCGCGGTAGGCGTCGGCCTGCTTCGAGAGGTCGTCGAAGATGATCAGGACGTGCTTGCCCTGGTACATCCAGTGCTGGCCGATGGCCGAGCCGGTGTAGGGCGCCAGGTACTTGAAGCCCGCCGGGTCGGACGCCGGGGCGGCGACGATGGTCGTGTACTCCAGGGCACCGGCCTCCTCCAGCGCGCCGCGCACGGACGCGATGGTGGAGCCCTTCTGGCCGATGGCGACGTAGATGCAGCGGACCTGCTTCTTCGGGTCGCCGGAGCGCCAGTTGTCGCGCTGGTTGATGATCGTGTCGACGGCCAGGGCGGTCTTGCCCGTCTGGCGGTCGCCGATGATCAACTGACGCTGGCCACGGCCGATCGGCACCATCGAGTCGACGGCCTTGTAGCCGGTCTGCATCGGCTCGTGGACCGACTTGCGGACCATGACGCCCGGAGCCTGGAGCTCCAGGGCGCGGCGGCCCTCGGACTCGATCTCGCCGAGGCCGTCGACCGGGTTGCCCAGCGGGTCGACGACGCGGCCGAGGTAGCCCTCGCCCACGGCGACCGAGAGCACCTCACCGGTGCGGCGCACCGGCTGGCCCTCCTCGATACCGCTGAACTCACCGAGGACGACCGCACCGATCTCGCGCTCTTCCAGGTTCAGCGCGAGGCCGAGGGTGCCGTCCTCGAACTTCAGCAGCTCGTTCGCCATCGCCGAGGGAAGACCCTCGACCTTCGCGATGCCGTCACCGGCCTCGCTGACCGTCCCGACCTCCTCGCGCGAGGCCGCGTCCGGCTTGTACGCCTGGACGAAGTTCTCCAGCGCGTCCCGGATCTCCTCCGGCCGGATCGTGAGCTCCGCCATCTGGGTTCCCTGCTCTCCTTGTTGGGCCCGTCGTCGTTTACGGGGGTCATGCGTGTCCCCCGCCGCAGGCAGGGGCGGTTGCCCCCGTGATGTCACTGCGTCCACGGCCCAACTCGGGCCGCCGTACTACTTCTTGAGTTGGTGGGTGGGTCAGCCGGCCATCCGCCGGGACGCCTCTTCGAGACGTGCGGCGATGCTGCCGTTGATGACCTCGTCGCCGATCCGGACCTGGACTCCGCCGAGGACCTCGGGGTCCACGTCGAGGTTCAGGTGGACCTGCCGTCCGTACACCGCCGCCAGGGCCGCGCCGAGGCGCTGCCGCTGGGTGTCGCTGAGCGGCACCGCGGAGGTGACCACCGCGACCATGCGGTCCCGGCGCGCCGCGGCCAGCTTGGACAGGGCGTTCAGCCCTGCTTCCAGGCTACGGCCCCGCGGCTGTGCGACAAGCCGGACCACGATGCGCTCGGTGACCGGGTTGGCCCGGCCGCCCAGCAGCGAGCGCAGCAGCTCGGCCTTGGCCGGGCCCTGCGTGGTGCGGTCGGTCAGTGCCGCGCGCAGTTCGTGCGACGAGGCGACGATCCGGTCGAACCGGAACAGCTCGTCCTCGACGTCGTCGAGGGCGCCCGCCCGCTGTGCCGCGACGAGGTCGGCGGAGTACGCCAGCTCCTCGGTCGCGTCCGCCAGGTCGCGCGAGCGCGACCAGCGGGAGCGGACCATGCCGGAGAGCAGGTCGACGGTCTCGCCGCCGACCTGGCCGCCGAACAGGCGCCCGGCCAGCTCGGCCTTGGCCTCGCCGGCCTGCGCCGGGTCGGTGAGGACCCGACGCAGCGACACCTCGCGGTCGAGCAGAGCGGTGACGGCAGCCAGCTCCTCGGCGAGCTTCGCGGCGTCGACGGTCGTGTTGTCCGTCAGCGCGTCGAGCTGCTCGCGTGCGGAGGCGAGTGCCTCGCGGCTCGCTCCATTCATCGGCCGGCCTCTGCCTTCGTCGAGTCCGACGCCGCCTTGGCCTCAAGCTCGTCGAGGAAGCGGTCGATGGTCCGGCTCTGGCGGGCGTGGTCCTCCAGGGACTCACCGACCAGCTTGCCCGCCAGCTCCGTGGCGAGCTTGCCCACGTCCTGGCGCAGCGACTGCGCGGCCTGCTTGCGGTCCGCCTCGATCTGCGCGTGGCCGGCCGCGATGATCTCCTCGCGCTGCCGCTGGCCCTCGGCACGCATCTCGGCGATCAGCGTCGCTCCCTGCTCCTGCGCCTCCTGGCGCAGCCGGGCGGCCTCGTGGCGCGCGTCGGCGAGCTGGGACCGGTAGTCCTCCAGGACCTGCTGGGCTTCGGCCTGTAGGGCCTCCGCCTTCTCGATACCGCCTTCGATCTTCTCGCGGCGCTCGTCCAGAACCTTGTTGATGTTCGGGAGGAGCTTCTTCGCGAGGAAGCCGAAGACGATGAAGAAAGCGACCAGGCCGATGACCAGCTCTGGAATCGGCGGGACGAGGGGGTTCTCAGGAACCTCCGCCGCCATGTTCACCAGGGCGCTCACATCAATGCCTTCCGTCTAAGTGGCGTCGTCGGTGCGTTCCGTGATTAGGACGGGTACGCGTAGCCCATGACGATGCCGATGAGGGCGAGCGCCTCGCAGAAGGCGAAGCCCATGATCTGGTTGGTGCGGATCAGGCCGGCCGCCTCGGGCTGACGGGCCAGGGCCTGGGTGCCGTTACCGAAGATGATGCCGACGCCGACGCCGGGGCCGATGGCGGCGAGGCCGTAGCCGATCGAAGCGACGTTGCCCTTGAGGCCGGCGGCGAGTTCGAGAGTCGCGGACATGCCGTGTCTTCCTTCTCTTTCATGGACCGGTGGGGGTTGGCCACCGGACGTCTGGTGGGACTGCTGGGGTACCTGGGGGCTCAGTGGTGCTCGGCGAGCGCGCCCTGGATGTAGTTGCAGGCCAGGAGCACGAAGATGTACGCCTGGATGGCCTGGATGAAGAGCTCGAAGGCCGTCATCACGATGGTCATGAGGAACGAGACGCCCGCGTAGGCGATGCCGATGCCGTTCAGCAGGTACCAGCTCGCGACGGTGAACATCAGGATGAGCATGTGGCCCGCGAACATGTTCGCGAACAGCCGGACCGCGTGCGTGAAGGGCCGGATGATCAGGTGCTGCAGCAGTTCCAGGAACATGATCAGCGGGAGGACCCAGCCGAGCGACTTGTCGTAGCCGGTGAGGTTCTTCAGACCGCCGACGAAGCCCTGCCTCTTGAACGTCAGCACGAGCCAGGTGATGTAGACCACCAGGGCCAGACCCATGGGGAACGCGATGACCGATGTCACCGGGAACTGGGCGACCGGGATGATCGACCAGAGGTTCATGATCCACACGAAGAAGAACAGCGCGACCATGAAGGGGACGAACTTCTCGCCCTCCTTCTTGCCGAGCGCGTCGTAGACGAGCCCGCGGCGCACGAAGTCGTAACCCGCCTCACCGATCATCTGCAGCTTGCCGGGCACCACCTTGGCGCGGCCGAAGGCGGCCCAGAAGAACGCCACGATGATCACCGTGCTGACCAGGGCCAGCAGCATCGGCTTGTTGAACTCGTAGCCACCGATGGTGAAAAGGGGCTCGAAGACGAACGAATGAAGGCCCGGGGCCTCGAAGCCACACCCCGGGATGAAGAGGTGGCACTCCGTGTCGAGGGCGAGCATCGTTTCAGCACTCACCGCGAGCTCCTTCAGCGTGGCGCATGGGTACGGCAACCTCGTTGTGTCGGCGCGGCATTGAGCCACGGTGCGGCACTGGACTGGTCTTACGGATTGGGGGGCGGCTGATCGGCGCGGGGCCGGATCGGTTCACAGGCATCGGCCGGACATGCAACCGGTTCCCTGACTCGGAACCTGGAGGCTCAGCCGCCTGCGCCGACTGCGCCGCAGTTGGCACCGGACGATAGCAGGCTCTCGCGTGGGCTTTTATTCCGGCCCTACGCCTCACGTCCGCGACCCCGTGGTTTCCGCCTTCTTCGCGTCGGCGGATTCGGGATTCACGTAGAGAACCTTTGCCTTCATATAGCTGCGGGCCTGGAAGGCGATCCACACCAGGACGGTCGCGAGCAGGGTGAAGGCGAACGCCCTGACGTTGAAGAGCGTGGTGTCCTTGAAGGCGATCATGAAGACCGCGACCGCCAGGATCTGCACCGCGTACAGCAGCAGTCCCATCATCTGGAACAGATCCGGGAGGCGCTTGGCGGTCTGCTGGAGGACCACCAGACCCGACCCCATCAGCAGCAGCACCAGCACCGTTCCGATGGCAGCACCGATCGCGCCCTGCCCGCCCGCGACCACAGCGCTGATCACGACGCCGACGGCGCCGGTGGCAAGCGAGGGTACGGAGACATTGGCAAGTAGGCGGGCGTCAGTGGACTGCATGGCGGCGCTCCGGCAAAAAATGGGGGTGGTGTCGTCAAGGACGAGCGTAGACCCGGCCTGAGGGAGAACCTGAGGCCGAAAGACCGTCGCACTTCGGTCCTTCGGCTCTGCCGCCGGGTTTCGTGAACGGTATCACAAACTATTTGATGAGGTCTTTACCTGCTCGGTGTGCTGCCCGTCACACGTGAGCAGTAATCCGCGCGTTGGAGCGAGACACCCTGCCGTTCTGTCTGCTATGAGACACGTTTGGGGTAATTCTCGAACGTCGCTCTTAGGGGCGAAAACGCGTCTCAGCGATGACTTCCGGCCTTGCGGCGGTCGGTGAAGCGCGACCGGTCACCGATCGCGGTGGCCCCGTTGACGCCCGCCGGCACCGGCTGCCGCTCCCGTTCCGGGGCCCCCTGCGCCGACCGTTCCCCGGCCTCGTCGATCGCCGCGCTCTCCTCGGCGGCCGCGGCGACGGCCGCCGCCTGCACGCTGCGCCGGTACCGCGGCGGCACCATCCACTCCATCCAGCGCGGCGCCCGCGGCGTGAAGCGCGGCAGCAGCAGGAGGACGAGCCCGATCGCGCTCAGCAGCACGATGCCCATCACGACCCACACGCTCGCGTTGTTGACCGAGTACGCCACGGCGCCGAAGGCGATCAACGCGGACCAGAAGTACATGATCAGGACAGCGCGGCTGTGCGAATGGCCGATCTCCAGCAGCCGGTGGTGCAGGTGCCCGCGGTCGGCGGCGAACGGCGACTGGCCCTTCCACGTACGGCGCACGATGGCCAGCACCAGGTCGGCGACCGGCACCGCGATGATCGTCAGCGGCAGCAGCAGCGGGATGTAGACCGGCACCATCGCGTGGGTGGCCTCGCGGACGCTGCCCGCCTTCAGGTTGAGCAGGTCCGGGTCGACCTGGCCGGTCACCGAGACCGCGCCGGCCGCCATGACCAGCCCGATCAGCATCGACCCCGAGTCACCCATGAAGATCCGCGCCGGGTGCATGTTGTGCGGCAGGAAGCCCAGGCACATGCCCATCAGGACGACCGAGAACAGCGTCGCGGGCGCGGCCGCCTCGATGCCGTACCCGAACCACATCCGGTACGCGTACATGAAGAACGCCGCGGCGGCGATGCACACCATGCCGGACGCGAGCCCGTCCAGGCCGTCGACGAAGTTGACGGCGTTGATGGTGATGACGACCAGAGCCACCGTCAGGAGCGTGCCCTGCCACGGGCTCAGCGAGACCGTGCCGATGCCCGGCACCGGGATCCACAGGATCGTCAGACCCTGAAGGACCATCACACCGGCGGCGATCATCTGCCCGCCGAGCTTGACCAGCGCGTCCACGCCCCACTTGTCGTCCAGCACGCCCAGCACCCAGATCAGCGCGGCGCCCGACAGCAGCGCGCGCGGCTCGTTGGAGTGCTCGAAGACGGACTTGAGGTTGGTGAGATGGGCCGCGACCAGCAGGCCCGCGCACAGCCCGCCGAACATGGCGATGCCGCCGAGGCGCGGGGTGGGTTCGCGGTGCACGTCGCGCGCGCGGATCTCGGGCATCGCGCCGGCCGCGATGGCGAATTTCCGTACCGGCCCGGTCAGCAGGTAAGTGACCGCGGCCGTGACGCACAGCGTCAGCAGGTATTCACGCACGGGCTGCCCCATTGGTATCGCTGGCCATCACAGCCACACACCATATGCGTGTCCGCCCCCTATCCGTGAACGTAAGGGAAGACAACCCCGTCCCGCGCATGGTTCCAGAGCTCACCCAGGATGGGGATATGGGGGAAAGCGCCGGACCAATGCCGCGGTCGCCTCGCGGGCGCCCGGGTCCTCCCGTACGGCCGCCGCGATCAGCGCGCCGACCCGCACCGCCTCGTCCTCGCCCATGCCCTGGGTGGTCAGGGCGGCGGCACCCAGCCGCAGCCCTGGACGGCGTCCTGACGGGTCTTCGGGGCACGGCAGGGCGCAGGTGTCCAGCACGATGCCCGCGGCCGCACAACGCCCCCTGGCGGTACGGGCGTCCGCCCCCAGCGGCGCCGGGTCGGCGGTGACGAGGTGGGTGTCCGTACCGCCGGTGGTGACCGGCAGGCCCTCCTCGGCCAGCGAGCCGGCCAGCGCCCGCGCGTTGGTGACGACCTGCCGCGCGTAAGCGGCGAAGGCGTCGGTGGCGGCCTCGCCGAAGGCGACGGCCTTGGCGGCGACCGCGTTCATCTGGGCACCGCCCTGGGTGAACGGGAAGACCGCCCGGTCGATGCGCTCCGCCAGCTCGGCACCGCACAGGATCATGCCGCCCCGGGGGCCGCGGAGCACCTTGTGGGTGGTCGCGCACACCACGTCCGCGTACGGGACCGGGCTGGGCGCCAGGCCCGCGGCGACCAGTCCGATGGGGTGGGCGGCGTCCGCGATGAGGTACGCGCCCACCTCGTCGGCGATCTCCCGGAAGGCGGCGTAGTCCAGATGCCGCGGATAGCAGATCGAACCGCAGACGATGGCCTTGGGCCGGTGCCGGCGGGCCAGCGCGCGCACCTCGTCGTAGTCCAGCAGGCCGGTGTGCGGGTCGACGCCGTACCCGGCGAAGTCGAACCAGCGGCCGGAGAAATTGGCCGGGGAACCGTGCGTCAGGTGCCCGCCGTGCGGCAGCGCCATGGCCAGGACGGTGTCGCCCGGGCGCAGCAGGGCGGCGTACGCGGCCAGCACGGCCGAGGACCCGGAGTGCGGCTGCACGTTGGCGTGCTCGGCGCCGAACAGGGCCTTGGCACGTTCCACGGCGAGCCGCTCGGCGAGATCCACGACCTCGCACCCGCCGTGGTGCCGGGCGCCCGGATAGCCCTCGGCGTACTTGTTGGCGAGCGGGGAGCCCAGGGCGGCCAGCACGGCCCGGGAGGCGAAGTTCTCGGCGGCGACGAGCTGCAGCCCGTCCCCCTGCCGGGCCGCCTCGGCGAGCAGCACCCCGGCGATCTCGGGGTCCTGCTCCAGCAGCCCCGCGAAGTCGGGCGTCCAGGCGGGCGGCACGTACCCGCCGTGCCCCGCCCCTGCCCCGGCCGCCTCCCTGCGGGCAGCCGTGATGTCGCTCCGGGATGACGTGGTGGTGGCGGGCATGGCGCGCTCCGGACCTCGGACGGGGACGTGGGTCCAATGTAGGCGCGAGGCGGGGCGGGGGCGCGGTGGAGGGAGCTGGTGGGGGTTTGGAGCCGGGCAGCCGGCCCTACGGGGCGACCGCACACGTTCCCCCACCGGGGGCTTACCCGGAGCGAGCGGGAGCGAAGCCACAACCCCGGCCACAGGCCCCCAGCGCCTCCTGGGAGCCCCGTCCCCCGCCCGCACCGCCCAGAGGCCCCCAGGCCCTCAAGCCCGCGCAGGAACCCCCGTCAGGGCCGTCACGACGGGGTCCAGGGCCTGGTTGATCTCGTCGCCGATGGAGCGGAAGAACGTGATGGGCGCGCCGTACGGGTCGTAGACCTCGTCGGCCTCCGGGTTCGGCGCCAGCAGCCAGCCGCGCAGTGCCGCCGCGGCGCCGACCAGGGCGCGGGCGCGTTCGACCAGGCCGCCGCCGGGCAGCGCCGGGTCGGGCTCGGGGAGCGTGGCCGGGTCTATGGCCCGTACGAGGCGGTTGAACTCCTTCAGCGTGAAGGTGCGCAGGCCCGCCGAGTGGCCCATGGAGATGACCTGGGCGCGGTGGTCGCGGGTGGCGGTCAGCACGAGGTCGGCCCGGATGACGTGCTCGTCCAGCAGCTCGCGGCCGGTGAAATCGGCCGGATCCGCGCCGTAGTCGGCCAGAACCGTGGCGGCGTGGGTCTCCATGGGCGCGCCTTCGTGGCCCCAGGTGCCGGCGCTCTCCACGACCAGGCCGCCGCGGTCCGCGCCCAGCCGCAGGTCGAGGGCGTGCCGGTGCAGCCGCTCGGTGATGGGCGAGCGGCAGACGTTGCCGGTGCTGACGTGGAGAATGCGGAACGTGCGGGAGCTGTCCTCTCCGGGTCCCGCTATGCCACGCCCGAGGGGCGCAATCAATTCGCCACCTCAAGCCCGGGAGCCACCTTGCGCAGCTCCTCCGCGCTGAGCGCGCCCTCGCGCAGCAGCAGCGGCGTCGGCCCGGTCACGTCCACGATCGAGGACGGCACGGCGGCGGGGGTCGGGCCGCCGTCCAGGTAGACGGAGACGGAGTCGCCGAGCATCTCCTGGGCCGCGTCGCAGTCCTGCGGCGACGGGTGCCCGGTGAGGTTGGCGCTGGAGACGGCCATCGGGCCGAACTCGGTCAGCAGCTCGATGGCGACCGGGTGCAGCGGCATACGGACCGCGACCGTGCCGCGGGTCTCGCCGAGGTCCCAGGTCAGCGACGGCTGGTGGGTCGCGACCAGGGTCAGCGCGCCGGGCCAGAAGGCGTCGACCAGCTCCCAGGCCTGCTCGGAGAAGTCCGTGACGAGCCCGTGGAGGGTGTTCGGGGAGCCGACGAGCACCGGGGACGGCATGCCGCGCCCGCGCCCCTTGGCCTCCAGCAGGTCACCGACGGCCTCGGCACTGAACGCGTCCGCGCCGATGCCGTAGACGGTGTCGGTCGGCAGCACGACCAGCTCGCCGCGACGGACGGCCGATGCGGCCTCGCGCAGACCGGTCGCGCGGTCGGTCGCGTCGCTGCAGTCGTATCGCCGTGCCATTTAACGGACCTCCTCGTGCGGAACGTACAGATGACTCGTGGGGGCCGGGCTCGTCATGGCGTCGCCCTGCGCGCGGTGGCGAAGCGGGGCCGGTTGTTCAGGTCGGGGTGGTCGGCCGCGTCGGCCCAGCCCCGCTCCTCGGTGAAGATCCACGGAACCTGGCCGCCCTGGGTGTCGGCGTGCTCGATGACCACGACGCCGCCGGGCCGCAGCAGGCGGTGCGCGGTCCGTTCGATGCCGCGGATGGTGTCCAGGCCGTCCTGGCCCGAGAACAGCGCGAGCTCGGGGTCGTGGTCGCGTGCCTCGGGTGCGACGTACTCCCACTCGGTCAGCGGGATGTACGGCGGGTTGGAGATGACCAGGTCCACCTGGCCGTCCAGCTCGGGGAGCGCGGTCAGCGCGTCGCCCTGCTGGAGAACGACGCGGGACCCCTCGACGTTCTTGCGGGCCCACTGCATGGCCTCGTCGGACAGCTCGACGGCGTGCACCCGGGAGCGGGGCACCTCCTGCGCCAGGGCGAGGGCGATGGCTCCGGAGCCCGTGCACAGGTCCACGATGAGCGGTTCGACGACGTCCATGGCCCGTACCGCGTCTATCGCCCAGCCGACGACCGACTCGGTCTCCGGGCGGGGGACGAAGACGCCGGGGCCGACGTGCAGTTCCAGGTAGCGGAAGAAGGCCCGGCCGGTGATGTGCTGGAGCGGCTCGCGGGCCTCGCGGCGGGCGACGGCCTCCCAGTAGCGGGCGTCGAAGTCCGCGTCGGGGACCCGGTGCAGTTCACCGCGCTTGACGCCGTGGACGTGTGCGGCGAGTTCCTCGGCGTCGAAGCGCGGTGAGGGTACGCCGGCGTCGGCCAGCCGCTGAGTGGCCTGGGCCACCTCGGCGAGCAGCACGGTGCGGGGGTTGGGCCCGCGGCGGGGCCGCTGGGGGTCGTGACCCCCGGAAGGCGACGGCACGCTGTTCCTCCGGCTCGTTCTACGGGCGTGGTACGGACGTTCTACGGGCTTTACTGGGCGGCGGCCAGCTTGGCGGCCGAGTCGGCGTCCACGCACGCCTGGATGACCGGATCGAGCTCGCCGTCGAGGACCTGGTCCAGGTTGTACGCCTTGAAGCCGACGCGGTGGTCCGAAATGCGGTTCTCCGGGAAGTTGTACGTCCGGATGCGCTCGGAGCGGTCGACGGTACGGACCTGGCTGCGCCGGGCGTCCGACGCCTCCTTCTCGGCCTCTTCCTGGGCGGCGGCCAGCAGCCGCGACCGCAGGATGCGCAGGGCCTGCTCCTTGTTCTGGAGCTGGCTCTTCTCGTTCTGGCAGGAGACGACGATGCCGGTGGGCAGGTGGGTGATGCGGACGGCGGAGTCGGTGGTGTTGACCGACTGGCCGCCGGGGCCCGACGAGCGGTAGACGTCGATGCGCAGGTCGTTCGGACCGATCTCGACCTCGACCTCCTCGGCCTCGGGCGTGACGAGCACGCCGGCCGCGGAGGTGTGGATGCGGCCCTGGGACTCGGTGGCGGGCACCCGCTGCACGCGGTGCACCCCGCCCTCGTACTTCAGGCGGGCCCACACGCCCTGGCCGGGCTCGGTGGCGCCGTTGCCGCCCTTGGTCTTCACGGCGACCTGGACGTCCTTGTAGCCGCCGAGGTCGGACTCGTTGGCGTCGAGGATCTCGGTCTTCCAGCCGACGCGCTCGGCGTAGCGCAGGTACATGCGCAGCAGGTCGCCGGCGAACAGCGCGGACTCCTCGCCGCCCTCGCCGGCCTTGACCTCAAGGATGACGTCCTTGTCGTCGCTGGGGTCGCGCGGCACGAGCAGCAGCCGCAGCTTCTCGGTGAGCTCCTCGCGGCGCGCTTCGAGGTCCTTGACCTCGTCGGCGAAGTCCGGGTCGTCGGCGGCCAGTTCGCGGGCCGTGCCGATGTCGTCGCCGGTCTGCTTCCAGGCGCGGTACGCCGTGATGATCGGGGTGAGCTCGAAATAGCGCTTGTTGAGCCGCTTGGCCTCGCGCTGGTCGGCGTGGACCGCGGGGTCGGCCAGTCGTTTTTCGAGGTCGGCGTGCTCGCCGATCAGTTCCTCGACCGCCTCGAACATCGTGGGGATTCCTCACCTGGCTGTGTCTTCCGGGATCCGGGGGTTCCCGGTTGCCGGTTGCCGGCACGTGTGCGGCGGGGCCGCGGGCCCCGGGGACCTCCGGCGGGGTCCGTGGCCTGGACGACAAAACGCCGGTCCGCCGCCCCTTCGCGGGGCGAGACGGAACCGGCGCCTTGCGGGTCGCTACTTCTTGGCGGCGCCGGCGCCCTTGCCGAAGCGGGCCTCGAAGCGGGCCACACGGCCACCGGTGTCGAGGATCTTCTGCTTGCCCGTGTAGAACGGGTGGCACTCGGAGCAGATGTCGGCACGGATGGTGCCGCCGGCCACGGTGCTACGGGTGGTGAACGACGCGCCACAGGTGCAGCTGACCTGGGTCTCGACGTACTCCGGGTGGATGTCGCGCTTCAAGGGAATCTCCTAGGTTCGGGAGGGCTCCGGGTCGTTCCGCGGATTGCGTCACGTGAACCGGGGCCGACGGTCCAGTCTGCCAGGACTGGCCTCATCTCCCAAAACCGGGGTGCTCCGGAATTTGTTCCCGGGCGGCCGGCGGGGCCGGGAGATGAGGTGAAGAAACGATTCCGCTACTTCACGTAGCTGCCCGTTCCACCCTTGTCACCAGCGGAATCCTTGATCGCTTCCTTGGGGATGTCCTGATCCTGGCGCAGCGCGTCCCAGACCTGCCGGGACTGCTTCTCCAGCGGCAGCACACGGGACGGATTCTTCGGGTCGTACGTGACGGGCAGCGTGACCATGTCGATGCTGTCCGACCCGATACCGCCCATCTCCTTGGCGAGCCCCATCAGCGCGTTGACGGAGTTCAGGTCGCTGTCGGTGGTGATGGCCTTGGTGGCGGTGTCGGCGATGCCGTAGAGCTTCGTCGGGTTCGACAGCAGCCCGATGCTCTTGACCTGCTTCATCAGGGCCTTGATGAACGTCTGCTGGAGCTGGATGCGGCCCAGGTCACTGCCGTCGCCGCCGGGCACGCCGTGCCGGGTCCGTACGAGGCCGAGGGCGTCCTCACCGTTGAGGGTGTGCTTGCCGGGCTCCAGGTTCAGGTGGCTCTTGTTGTCGTGGATGGGCTTGGTGGTGGTGATGTCCACGCCGCCCAGGGCGTCGATGAGCTTCTTGAAGCCGGTGAAGTCGACCTCGACGAAGTGGTCCATCCGGACGCCGCTCATCGCCTCGACGGTCTTGACCGCGCAGGCCGGGCCGCCGACCTCGAAGGCGGTGTTGAACATGGCCTTGCGCTGGCCCGGTATGTTCTTGCCGTCCTTGGTGCAGTCCGGGCGCTGGACCAGGGTGTCGCGCGGGATGCTGACGACGCTGGCCTTTTTGTGGCCCTTGAAGATATGCACGATCATCGCGGTGTCGGAGCGGGCGCCGCCCTCGTCGCTCCCATACTCGCCGTTCTTGCCGGCCCGGGAGTCGGAGCCCATGACGAGGAGGTCCATCGACCCGTCGTCGTTGTCCTTGGGCCGGTTCTTGCCGAGGGCGGCGTTGATGTCGACGCCCTTCAGGTTGCCGTTGAGTTTGAAGTAGACGTAACCGAGTCCCGCGCCACCGAGCAGTACGCAGCTCACCAGCGCGCACACGGTGATCGTCAGGGCGCGGCGGCGCCGGGTCGGACCCTTGCGCCGGCGGCCCGTGGCACGTATGCCGCGGGAACGGCTCTTGGCCGGGTTCGCGGCCCTGCTGTCGTCCGCCATCTGCTCCTCAGTCCTCGTTCTCTCGGCTGCCCCTCGCCGCACCGTTCAGTGTCCGGCCACGGTTTGTTGCTCCTTGAAAGACGGGGGGCAGACCGGAAGGGTTGCACAACGGGATTGAGAGCCATTCTTAGAAACCGGCCCGCCGAAACTCCGGCCAAAAGTCGACTTTTGCCGGGGTGACCAGGTCTTTTGTCCGGAGGCGGAAAGCGGAGTGACGGCCTCCGCGAGCGCCGCGCGTGTGCGCAAGGCAACAATCTGCGGGTTTCCGCCGACAGCACGAAGCCCTCCCGGTCACCGATGTGGCCAGGAGGGCTCAGCCGTGCGGCTACGGCCGGGTCCGGCGCCTTGACGGGCGCCGGCGGGCCGTTCGTACGGGGCCGACGTCAGTCGTTACCGTTGCCGTTGCCCATACCGGGCGTCGTCTTCTGGATCTGGAGCAGGAACTCCGCGTTGGACTTCGTCTGCTTCATCTTGTCCAGCAGCAGCTCGATGGCCTGCTGCTGGTCCAGGGCGTGCAGCACCCGGCGCAGCTTCCAGACGACGGCCAGCTCGTCGCTGCCCATCAGGATCTCTTCCTTACGGGTGCTGGACGCGTCCACGTCCACCGCCGGGAAGATGCGCTTGTCCGAGAGCTTCCGGTCGAGCTTGAGCTCCATGTTGCCGGTGCCCTTGAACTCCTCGAAGATCACCTCGTCCATCCGCGAGCCGGTCTCGACCAGCGCGGTGGCCAGGATGGTCAGCGAGCCGCCGTCCTCGATGTTGCGCGCCGCACCGAAGAACTTCTTCGGCGGGTACAGCGCGGTCGAGTCGACACCACCGGACAGGATGCGGCCCGACGCCGGGGCGGCGAGGTTGTACGCACGGCCCAGACGCGTGATGGAGTCCAGCAGGACGACCACGTCGTGACCCAGCTCCACCAGGCGCTTGGCGCGCTCGATGGCCAGTTCGGCGACGGTGGTGTGGTCCTCGGCCGGGCGGTCGAAGGTCGAGGAGATGACCTCGCCCTTGACCGACCGCTGCATGTCGGTGACCTCTTCCGGACGCTCGTCGACCAGGACGACCATCAGGTGGCACTCGGGGCTGTTGCGGGTGATCGAGTTGGCGATCGCCTGCATGATCATGGTCTTGCCGGTCTTCGGCGGCGCCACGATCAGACCGCGCTGGCCCTTGCCGATCGGCGCGACCAGGTCGATGATGCGCGGCGTCAGCGCGCCGGGCTCCCCTTCCAGGCGCAGCCGCTCCTGCGGGTAAAGGGGCGTCAGCTTGCCGAACTCCGGGCGGCCACGGCCCTGTTCGGGCGAGACGCTGTTGACGGTGTCCAGGCGCACCAGCGCGTTGAACTTCTCGCGGCGCTCGCCCTCGCGGGGCTGGCGGACCGCGCCGGTGACGTGGTCACCCTTGCGCAGGCCGTTCTTGCGGACCTGGGCGAGCGAGACGTACACGTCGTTCGGTCCGGGCAGGTAGCCGGAGGTCCGGATGAACGCGTAGTTGTCGAGGATGTCGAGGATGCCCGCGACGGGGATCAGCACGTCGTCGTCGGAGACCTGCGGCTCGTTGCCGAAGTCCTCACGGCCGCGGCGGCCGCGGCGGTCGCGGTAACGGCCGCGGCGCCCGCGGCGCCCGCCCTCGAAGTCGTCCCCGTCCTCGTCGGCCCGGCGGTTGTCCCGGTTGTCGCGGCTCTCGCGCTGCTGGCGGTTGCCGCCCTGGTTGCCGTCGCCGCCGTCGTTGTTCTTGTTGCGGCGGTCGCGCTGGCCGCGCTCACCGCGCTCGCCCCGCTCACCGCGGCCCTGGCGGTCGCCCTTCTGGCCGCGGTCCTGGCGGTCCCCGCGGTCCTGGCGGTCGCCCTTGCCCTGGCGGCCCTCGGCGCTGTCCGCGGCGGCCTCGGCCTTGGCGTCCTCGCGCTGAGCGGTACGGGTGTCGGCCTTCGCCTCGGTCTTGGCCTCGGCCTTCGCCTCACCGGCGCTGTCGGGGCTGCCCGCGGCGGCGGTGGCGCGGCGCCGGCGGCGCTCGCCGGCCGGCTGCTCGTCGCTCGGCTGGCCCGGGATGTCGATCTGCTGCTGGCCGGCGCCCTTGTCGGCGGCCTTGGCGTCCGCCTTGCCCGTGGCCTTGGCGTCGCCCTCCTCGCCGGTACGGGCCTTGGAGGTCGCCCGGCGCTTGGGCTTGGTCTCGGTCTCTGCGGGCGCGTCGCCCTTGGCGGCGGCGCCGGAACCGGAGCCGGCGGCCTGCTTCTCCTTGATGACCTCGATCAGCTGGCTCTTGCGCATCCGCGCGGTGCCCTTGATACCGAGGCTGGAGGCGACCTGCTGCAGCTCTGCCAGGACCATGCCGTCCAGGCCGGTGCCGGAACGGCGGCGCCGCGCAGGCGCGGCGGGAGCGTCCGTGGCGGGCGCGGTGGCACTGCCATCGGTGCGTACGCCCATCAGATCGGTGGTGTCGCTCACGAAGGGTCCTTCCCTGGAGCGGGCGTCGGCCTGTCTGGCTCGGCGACCGGTTGTGCTGTCCGGCTGCGGTCCCGTACTCGCGGACCTGGCCGGGGCGGTGGTCCCGCCGGAAATGGCGGAGAGATCAGTTCATGGTTCCGGCGCGAAGAGATGTCTGTGACTCATGTCCGTCACGCCGATTCCGGAGCGTGCTCGCTTCTGCTCAGGCAACTGCTCCAAGCAGTTTGGGAGGCTCCCGGAAGAAAGGTGGTCCCGATGGGGGACACGGAGTACCGCGCCGCAGAGGCGTCACGTACTCACTTGAGGTTAACACTACCGGATCCAACAAACATTCCCCCTCTCGAAGACCGGCAATCCGTCGATCACCCGGCGAGCGGCAGCACCGAGGTGCCCGCCGCGTCGAGGGCCAGCCGGTTGGCCGCCCACCCCTCGCCCGCGAGGCCGGCGACCTTGTCGGCCGCGTCCTCCTGGACCAGCGCGAGGACCGTGGGGCCCGCGCCGGAGACGACCGCGGGGACGCCGTCCGCCCGCAGTCGGTTCACCAGGGCCAGGCTCTCGGGCATCGCGGGAGCACGGTACTCCTGGTGAAGTCGGTCCTCGGTCGCGGCCAGCAGCAGCTCGGGGCGCCTGGTCAGGGCCTCGACGAGCAGTGCGGCGCGGCCGGCGTTGGCCGCCGCGTCCACGTGCGGGACGGTCCGCGGCAGCAGGCCCCGCGCGGTCTCGGTGAGCACCGGCTTGCCCGGTACGAAGACCACCGGAACGATGGAATCGGCCGGATCCATCCGGATCGCGCGCGCCGATCCGGTATCGGTCCAGGCCAGCGTGAAGCCGCCGAGCAGGCAGGCGGCGACATTGTCCGGATGGCCCTCGATCTCGGTGGCCAGTTCCAGCAGCGCCACGTCGTCCAGCTTCTGCTCGGCGCCTATGGTCACCGCGCGGGCGGCCATGATGCCCGCGCAGATCGCGGCGGAGGAGGAGCCCAGGCCGCGGCCGTGCGGGATGCGGTTGGCGCAGACGATCTCCAGGCCGCGCGGCTGCCCGCCGAGCAGGTCGAAGGCGGCGCGCAGGGACCGTACGAGCAGGTGGCTCTCGTCGCGCGGCAGGGTCTCGGCGCCCTCGCCCGCGATGTCGACGTGCAGGCCGGAATCGGCCACCCGCACCACGACGTCGTCGTACAGGCCCAGGGACAGCCCGAGGGCGTCGAAGCCGGGACCGAGATTGGCGCTGGTCGCGGGGGTGCGCACCCGGACGGCGGCGGCGCGGAACGCTGGACCGGCCATCGCTCGATGACTCTCCTTGATGTGATGCTGCGGCACTGCCCCGGAGCGCCGCGGCACCTGGGTGCCCGGCCGGCTCGTGGGGACCGTTCTGACCTGCCCTGCACACCACCGCGACATGCCGTGGGGAGGGGAGTTGGCTGCCAGCCTATCGAAGGAAGGTTCTGTGGCGACATAGGGCGCACAGGAGGCGCACGATGCGTGTCGCGCGCTGCCCACGGCCCATGGCCGCCTTTGCAGCCTTTGCAGGGTTTGCAGGGTTTGCTGCATCCGAGGTTACGGGGTTCCTGCGGGCTCCATAACCCTTTTCCGCGCGGTGTCGCACGTTCGGGGCGTACCCCCGGCCGCGGGGAACCGCGGCCGGGTGCGTCGCACCCTCCGGGGGCGTACTACGCCAGGCCGAGGCGCTCGGCCGCGGCGTCCGCGTCGACCGGGACGGTGACCGGCTGCGGGGCGCCCGCGACGGCCCAGTCCGGGTCCTTGAGGCCGTTGCCGGTGACCGTGCAGACGATGCGCTGGCCCGGGTCGACCTTGCCCTCGTCGGCCGCCTTGAGCAGACCGGCCACCGAGGCGGCCGAGGCGGGCTCCACGAAGACGCCCTCCTGAGAGGCCAGCAGCCGGTAGGCGGCCAGGATCTGACGGTCGGTCACCTCGTCGATGGCGCCGCCGGACTCGTCCCGGGCGCGCTCGGCGAACTGCCAGGAGGCGGGGTTGCCGATCCGGATGGCCGTCGCGACCGTGTGCGGATCCTTGACGACTTCGCCACGTACGATCGGCGCGCTGCCGGACGCCTGGAAGCCCCACATGCGCGGGGTGCGCGCGGCGATGCCGTCGGCGGCGTACTCCTGGTACCCCTTCCAGTACGCGGTGATGTTGCCCGCGTTGCCGACCGGCAGCACATGGATGTCCGGCGCGTCGCCCAGCATGTCGACGATCTCGAAGGCGGCGGTCTTCTGGCCCTCGATCCGTACCGGGTTGACAGAGTTCACAAGTGCGACGGGGTACCGCTCGGAGAGGCCGCGGGCCAGCGTCAGACAGTCGTCGAAATTCCCGTCGACCTGGAGGATCTTGGCGCCGTGCACCAGCGCCTGGCCCATCTTGCCGAGCGCGATCTTGCCCTGCGGCACCAGGACGGCGCACACCATCCCGGCCCGTACGGCGTACGCGGCGGCCGAGGCGGAGGTGTTGCCGGTGGAGGCGCAGATGACGGCCTTCGCGCCCTCCTCCTTCGCCCGGGTGATGGCCATCGTCATGCCGCGGTCCTTGAAGGACCCGGTGGGGTTGGCGCCCTCTACCTTGAGATGCACCTCACAGCCCGTGCGCTCGGAGAGCACCTGGGCGGGCACCAGCGGCGTACCGCCCTCACGGAGCGTGACGACCTCGGTCGACGCGCCGACCGGCAGCCGGTCCCGGTACTCCTCGATGATTCCGCGCCACTGACGGCTCGCGGTGGAATTGGCAGACATGGGTTCCTTTACTCCCCTTCGACCCGCATGATGCTGGCGACGCCCCGGACCGTGTCCAGGTCGCGCAGCGCGCCGACGGTCGACGACAGGGCGGCGTCGGCCGCCCGGTGCGTGACGACGACGAGGGACGCCTCTCCCCCGTTGTCGGTCTCTCCGGAGCGGGCGGCACCCCCGTCCTTGCTCTGCTGGCGGACCGTGTCGATGGACACGCCGTGCTCGGCGAAGACCGTGGCGACCTGGGCGAGGACACCGGGCTTGTCGGCCACGTCCAGGCTGATGTGGTAGCGGGTGACCACGTCACCCATGGGGCCGACCGGCAGTTGCGTGTACGCGGACTCGCCCGGCCCGGTGGTCCCGGCCAGCTTGTTGCGGCAGACCGCCACCAGGTCGCCGAGGACCGCGGAGGCGGTCGGCGAGCCGCCCGCGCCGGGGCCGTAGAACATGAGCTGGCCGGCGGCCTCGGACTCCACGAACACCGCGTTGTACGCCTCGCGGACGGAGGCCAGCGGGTGCGACAGCGGAATCATGGCGGGGTGCACGCGTGCCGTCACCGAGGCGCCGTCGGCGGCCCGCTCGCAGATCGCGAGCAGCTTGACCGTGCAGCCCATCCGCTTGGCGGAGGCGATGTCGGAGGCGGTGACCTCGGTCAGCCCCTCGCGGTGCACGTCGTCGATGGTCACCCGGGTGTGGAAGGCGATACCGGCCAGAATGGCGGCCTTCGCGGCGGCGTCGAAGCCCTCGACGTCCGCGGTCGGGTCGGCCTCCGCGTACCCGAGCGCGGTGGCCTCGTCCAGCGCCTCGGAGTACCCCGCCCCCGTGCTGTCCATCTTGTCCAGGATGAAGTTCGTCGTCCCGTTGACGATGCCCAGCACCCGGTTGACCTTGTCGCCGGCCAGCGACTCGCGCAGCGGCCGGACCAGCGGGATCGCGCCGGCCACGGCGGCCTCGTAGTACAGGTCGGCGCCGTTGGCCTCGGCGGCGGCGTGCAGCGCGGCACCGTCCGCGGCGACGAGCGCCTTGTTGGCCGACACCACGCTGGCGCCGTGCTCGAACGCGGTGGTGATCAGCGTACGGGCGGGCTCGATGCCCCCGATGACCTCGACGACCACGTCGATGTCATCCCGTTTGACCAGCTCTTTCGCATCCGTGGTGATCAGCTCGGCGGGAATGCCCGCGCGCACCCGGTCCGGGCGGCGCACCGCGATACCGGCCAGCTCGACCGGCGCGCCGATGCGGGCCGTGAGGTCGTCGGCGTGCGTCGTCATGATGCGCGCCACCTCTGAGCCGACCACTCCACAGCCCAGCAGCGCCACCTTCAGCGGACGCGTACGCATCATTCGACCTCTTTCGCTTTCCCTGCTCGGTCTGCACCAGTCTCACGCACCGGACCGGGAATTCCGGCCCCGGTCCGGATGGCGAGACATCTGTTCCACCATTGTCGGTCACCGGACGGGCGGCCCCGCCACCGGGCGCCGGGGCCGCCCGCTCACCGGAGCGACGCCCCCGCGCCCTTGTGCCCGTACCCCCGGCTCACCCGACGTCGAGACGCAGCAGGTCCTCCTCCGTCTCCCGCCGGACGATGACCCGTCCCTCTCCCTCGCGCACCGCGACCACCGGCGGACGCAGGGCGTGGTTGTAGTTGCTCGCCATCGACCGGCAGTACGCGCCGGTCGCGGGCACGGCGAGCAGGTCACCGGGGGCCACGTCGGCGGGCAGGAACGCGTCCCGTACGACGATGTCGCCGCTCTCGCAGTGCTTGCCGACCACCCGCGAGAGCATCGGCGGCGCGTCCGAGGTACGCGAGGCCAGCGCCACGCTGTACTCGGCGTCGTACAGGGCCGTACGGATGTTGTCGGACATGCCGCCGTCGACGGAGACGTAGGTACGCAGCCCGTCCAGCTCCTTGACCGTGCCCACCTCGTACAGGGTAAAGGCGGTCGGCCCGACGATGGCGCGGCCCGGCTCCACGGACAGGCGCGGCACGGCGAGCCCGGCCGCCGCGCACTCCCGCGTCACGATGTCCCCGAGCGCCTTCGCGATCTCGTGCGGCTCGCGCGGGTCGTCGTCCGAGGTGTAGGCGATCCCGAGCCCGCCGCCGAGGTCGATCTCCGGCAGCTCGGCGCCGTGCTCGTCCCGTACCTCGGTCAGCAACTGCACCACACGCCGCGCCGACACCTCGAACCCGGCCATGTCGAAGATCTGCGACCCGATGTGCGAGTGGATGCCGGTCAGCTCCAGGCCGTCCAGCTTCAGCACCCGCCGTACGGCCTCCGCGGCCTGCCCGCCGGCCAGCGCGATCCCGAACTTCTGGTCCTCGTGCGCGGTCGCGATGAACTCGTGCGTATGGGCCTCCACGCCCACCGTCACCCGGATCTGCACCCGCTGCCGCTTGCCCAGCCGGTCCGCGACGTGCGCCACCCGCACGATCTCCTGGAACGAGTCCAGCACGATCCGCCCGACCCCGGCCTCCACGGCCCGGGTGATCTCCTCGATGCTCTTGTTGTTCCCGTGCAGCGCGATCCGCTCGGCCGGCATCCCCGCCGCGAGCGCGGTGGCCAGCTCGCCACCGCTGCACACGTCGAGGTTCATCCCCTCCTCGGCCAGCCACCGCACCACGGCCCGCGAGAGAAACGCCTTCCCGGCGTAGAAGACGTCCGCCCCCTCCCCGAACGCCTCCTTCCAGGCCCGGCACCGGCCCCGGAAGTCGTCCTCGTCCAGGAAGTAGGCAGGCGTCCCGAACTCTTCGGCGAGCGCGGTCACGTCCACCCCGCCCATGGTGACCACCCCGTCGGCGGAGCGCCCGACCGTACGGGACCACACCCGGGGGTCGAGGCTGTTCAGGTCGGTGGGCGGAGCGGTGTAGTGCCCCTCGGGCAGCACGTCACCGTGACGGGGTCCTGCGGGGTGTGCGGAGCGGCTCATGGCGTGGAGGTTCCCCTCGGGTACTCGGTACTACGGCGTCGCCGCGCGTACGGCGCCGCCGGACGGATCACAGACATTCGGACGGCCGGGACGGTTGTGGACGGCCGGGGCGGTCGTGGACGGTCTCGGCCGACCGTTTCGTCACAATCGTTCGGGTCACAGTCGTTCGGGCGTGGAGATGCCGAGCAGGTGCAGGCCGTGGGCGAGCACCGTTCCGGCGGCTTCGGCGAGGGCCAGCCGGGCACGGTGCACGGCCGAGGGTTTCTCCTCCCCGACGGGCAGCGGCGGACACACGTCATGACATCGCAGCCAGGCGTCGGCGGTCACTTCCAGATGCCGCGCGACCCGATCGGGCGCCCGGTGCCGCGCGGCGGCCTCGACGACACCGGGATACTCGGCGACCGCAGCCCAGACTTCCCGGACCTCCCGGACCTCCCACCCGCCCTCCGCACCGGCCCCCACGTCCCCCGGCTCGCCCGCGAACCCCAACTCCCGGGCGTTGCGCGTCATCGCACACGTACGCGCATACGCATACTGCACCCGAAACCGCCCATTGCTCTCCCGCTGCACCGGCCGCACGGGAAGCCGCACCACATCGTGCCGCGCGGCCCGCAACAGCACCCAGCGGGCTTCGTCGGGGCCCAGTCGGGTGGCCAGAGCACGCCACTCCTGAGAGGCAGAGCTGACCGCACCCCTCTCACGATGCCCCTCGTGCCCCTCGCGCTCGTGACGAACCTCCACCGGCACCGGCCGGGGACGAATCACCTCGACCCGCGGCTCCCCCGCCTCGTTCTTGCTCCGACCCGCTGCTCCCCCCGCGGGCAGGATCCGCTCCAAAGCCTCCACCACGACCGCGGCCCGCACACCCCCCGCAGCCCGCAAGGCCACCGGCGCGACCGCCGTACCCCCGGTTGCCAACACCGACCCCAACCACTCCCCTTGCCCCTGCCCCCGCACCTTCCCCACAAGCTCGGCGCGAGCAGCCCGGGTCAACGTCACATTCAAGAACCCAGCCCCGGCGATCTCCACTCCCCCGACCCCGGGCAGGCCCACCAACCGCCGCCGCAGTACCTCCGCCACCTCACGCGGCGGCCGCCCGGCCTCCTTGGCGATCCGCAGCGCGACATCGCACGCGAGGTCGGTCTCGCCGCCCCCGCCTTCCCCCGGCAACGGCGCACGCACGACAACCCGCTCCGGAACCGTCACGGAGAGTTCCCCGTCCGCCACGGCACCACGTACGGCGCGCTGGACGGCGCGGGAGAGCTCAGCGGGGGTCACACCCCCAGCGTATGGGAGAAACGGTCCCCCACCGCCACCACGTTTCACCCACCGGACACCCCGGCGGCCCCGCACCCTCCGTCACCACCCGGCCCCTCAGCCGGCCGGCCGCACCACGGACTCCGAACCACCGCCGGCATCCGCATCGGTCCCCGCACCGGCACCGGCATCCGCCTCACCGCCGCCGCCCGCCTCCTCCACTACGTCCGCCGTCCCCTCGCCCCCCTCTTCCCCGCCGCCACGGCACATCAGCCGCCGCACCGTACGCACGAGATCCATGGGCTCGAACGGCTTCGCCAGGAAGGCATCCACCCCCGCCGCCTGCCCGCTCTCCACCTCCGCCTGCGTACAGGCGGAAACGACAGCGAGCGGGATCCCCCGCGTCCGCGGATCGGCCCGCAGCCGCGCCGCCGTCTGCAGCCCGTCGAGCCGGGGCATCACCACATCGAGCGTCACCACATCGGGAGCGACCGTATGCACGATGTCCAGGCACTCGGCACCATCAGCCGCGGTCACGACCTCGAAGCCCTCCAGCTCGAGATTGACCCTGATCAACTGCCGGATGACCTTGTTGTCGTCGACCACAAGGACCCGGCCGGACAAGCCAGGCACACCTTGAGACTAGGCGCGCGCCTCCGGCTGCGTCCGGGTTTTCCCCACTTCCGCCCCCGTGCGAGGGACCTTTCCCCGACCACCCCCACCCCCACTCCCCCATGCGCTACGCCGCCCTCCCCCAACCCGTTCATGAACACCCCTCCGGAGCTGGTAGTGTTCTACCCGTCGCCGAGAACAACGGCCGACACGCCCCCGTAGCTCAGGGGATAGAGCAACGGCCTCCGGAGCCGTGTGCGCAGGTTCGAATCCTGCCGGGGGCACCGGAAATTAAGGCCCTGACCAGCAGAAATGCCGGTCAGGGCCTTACTTGTGCCTGCCGAGACGCACACGGTCTACGGTGCCGTCACTTCTCGGGAACCCGCGGGGGAGCAGGCTCGAGGGCCGGGCGGGGCCCACCTGCTTGACGGCCTCTCAGGTCCGCCAGTTGACGGTGGCCGGCGGGTCGACAGGGAGCATGCCCTGCTCGATCGGGAATCTCACCGCGTTCCCAGAGGTCATGCGTTCTCGTCACGGGATGCTCAGCTCACGGTCCGCAGGCCGGAGATACACCCCCGCAGAGGAGGATGAAAGGCAGGATTGATGGCATGAGCGAGCCCACCGGCAAGTACTCGATCACCATGCCGCGCGACATCGCAGAAGCCGCCAAGGCCCGCGGGGGGGCCGTCCGGCCTGTCCGCTTACGTGACTGCGGCCGTTGCTCGCCAGATCGAGCGGGACAACCTCAACGAACTCATCCACATCGCCGAGGCCGAGCACGGCCCCGTCACGGATGAGGAGATCCAGTCCCTCCGTGACCAGCTCCACCAGGCACGCCATGAGCAGACTCAGGGCGGAGCGAATGCCGCGTGACCCGCTCTCCCGCGGTCCCTGGCAGCACCCTCGTGCTCGACAGCGAAGGGCTGGCCAAAGCGGTCCTGCGCGACCGTGCCGTGACCGGTTGGCTCGCCCTCGCCCGCGCCGATGACCTGCGCGTGATCACCTCGGCGGCAACACTGGTGGAAGTGGTCCACCCCCGGATCAACCGCCCGGCCTTGGAGTGGACGCTCTCCCGCCTGGTCGTGGAACCGGTCACCGAGTCGATCGCCCGGCACGCTGCCGCGCTGCTCGCCGAAACAAGTCTTTACGGCCACAAATACGCCATCGTCGCCATGCTCAGCGCCACGGCGCTAGCCGCCTCCGGCCCCGTAACCGTCCTCACTTCCGACCCGGACGATCTCGCCGCACTGTGCGGCGGACGTGTCACCGTCATCAAGGTCTGACCTCGCGGGGCGGCCCGGGGTCAGCCGTGGGGCGGTCTACCTGCCGCTCTGGTACACGGTCGCCAACGGTCTGCCGTTCTTCGACTTCATGGGCGCGATCCGGGTCGAGGGACGGCCGGCTGGGCTGCCTCCGGCGGTGGTGCTGGTCGCGGTGGTCTTCCTGGTCGGGGCGATGCGGCGGCTCAGCCGGGAGCGATATCCCGGGCCCGCCTCCGGACTCGCCCCGGTCCCCGGCCTCACCCCATCTCCCCCACCACCCCCGCCCCCCGATCCGACACCGGCCACACATACGGCAACCCTTCCGGTACGTCGGGGAAGAGCGTGCGGTAGTGGTCCGGGGCTTTGGTGACCAGGGCCGACTGGTGGCTGCGGTGGAAGGCCGGGTCGCCGAGCCAGTTCGGGAGGTCGCCGGAGGCGGAGAGTTCGGGGTAGGTGCGTACGGGGGTGTGGGGGTGGTGGGCGGTGAAGTCCTGGGTGAGGGTGGTGGCGCAGGTGTCCTGGCGGCCGGTGGCAGTCCATTCGCGGCACATTTCCAGGCCGTACCGGACGAGGGCCTCCTCGTAGCCCGTCCACATGCGGACGGCCGGGTGGTGTCGCCATCCGTAGCCGGGGACGGTCAGGCCGCGCAGTACCTGGAGGGTCTCCACCCGCTGTTTTCCGAGTCGGCGCGCGTCGAGGACGGCGGCGGAGGCCGCGAAGTCGGGGTACGGGAGGAAGGTCTGCACGGTACAGGTGTAGCCCCTGCGCGGGAGGTGCGCAGGGGCGGTTGCTTCGGATGGCCCAGTGGCGCGGCACCAACCCCGTGGTCCAGTGGCGCGGCGCGCCGGGTGGCCGGGTGGCGGGGCACCCCGTGGTCCAGTGGCGCGGTGCCCCGCGCAGGTCATGTCAGCAGGGCGGACAGGGGTGCGTCGGGAGTGGCGACGGCCGCGGTCAGCAGGGTGATGAGGGAGGCTGCCATGCCCTCCACCGTCTCCCGCTCGAACAGGTCGGTGTTGTACTCCACGAAGCCGTCCAGGCCCTCGGGCGTGCCTTGGGGGGCGCGCTGTTCGGTGAGGCCGATGGAGAGGTCGAAGTGGGCGACGTGCAGGTCCACCGGTTCGGGGCGGGCGTGGTTGCCGCCGAGGGTGAAGTGGCGTTCGGGGGCGTTGTCGAGGGTGAGGAGGGTCTGGAAGAGGGGGTGGCGGGCGGTGGAGCGGGCCGGGTTGAGGGCTTCGACGAGTTGTTCGAAGGGGAGGTCCTGGTGGGCCCAGGCGGCGAGGTCGGTGTCGCGGACGCGGGACAGCAGCTCGCGGAAGGTGGGGTCGCCGGAGGTGTCCGTACGGAGGACGAGGGTGTTGACGAAGAAGCCGACGAGGTCGTCCAGGGCCTGGTCGGTGCGGCCGGCGACGGGGCTGCCGAGGGGGATGTCGGTGCCGGCGCCGAGGTGGGTGAGGAGGGTGGCGAGGCCGGCCTGGACGACCATGTAGAGGCTGGTGCCGGTGTCGCCGGCCAGGGTGTGGAGGCCCTGGTGGAGGTCGGCGGAGAGATGGATGGGGAACATGTCGCCGCGGTAGGTGGTGACCTCCGGGCGGGGGTGGTCCAGGGGGAGGGGGATTTCGGCGGGGAGGTCGGCGAGTGCGGCTCGCCAGTAGGCGAGTTGGGAGGAGTAGGTGCTGTCGGGGTCGGTGGGGTCGCCGAGGAAGTTCTGTTGCCAGAGGGTGTAGTCGGCGTACTGGACGGGGAGCGGGGTCCACTGCGGCTCCTCGCCCGCGCTGCGCGCGTCGTACGCGGCGGCGAGGTCGCGGGAGAGCGGTGCCATGGACCAGCCGTCGCCCGCGATGTGGTGCAGGAGCAGGAGGAGGACGTGCTCGTCGGGGCCGGTGGCGAAGAGGGTGGCCCGCAGGGGGTGTTCGGCGGTGATGTCGAAGGAGTGGGTGGCGGCCTCGTGCAGGGCGGGGGCCAGGCCGTCGGGGTCCGTCTCGACGACGGTGAGCAGGTCGCGGCCGGAGTCGGGCGGCAGGATGATCTGCTGGGCGGCGCGGGCGCGGCGGGGGAAGACGGTGCGCAGGCTCTCGTGCCGGGCGACGAGGTCGCCGAGGGCGGCCCGTAGGGCGTCGTGGTCGAGTTTGCCGGAGAAGCGCAGGGCGAGCGGGATGTTGTAGGTGGGGCTGGGGCCTTCGAGGCGGTGCAGGAACCAGAGCCGGCGCTGGGCGTAGGACAGGGGTACGGCTCCGGGGCGTACCGCGGGCCTGACCGGCGGGCGGGCCTGGGCGGTGGCGGAGTCCAGGCGCCGGACGAGGGCGGCGACGGTGGGAGCCTCGAAGAGAGCGCCGATGGGCAGTTCGACGCCGAGGGCGGTGCGGATGCGGCTGATCAGGCGGGTCGCCATCAGGGAGTGGCCGCCGAGGACGAAGAAGCTGTCGTCGATGCCGACGCGGGGGACGCGCAGCACGTCGGCGTACAGCCCGCAGAGGATCTCTTCCTTCGGGGAGCGGGGGCCGCGGCCGCCGAGTTCGGAGCGGGGGTCGGGGGCGGGCAGGGCCTTGCGGTCGACCTTGCCGTTCGGGGTGAGCGGCATGGTGTCGAGGGCCACGAGGGCGGACGGCACCATGTAGGCGGGGAGGCGGTCGCGCAGGTGGCGGCGGAGGGCGGTGGCGTCGAAGGCTTCCCGGGAGACGGGGACGAGGTGGGCGACCAGGCGGGCGTCGCCCGGGGTGATCTCGCGCAGGTTGACGGTGGCCTGGGCGACGGCGGGGTGGGAGTCCAGGACGGTCTCGATCTCGCCGAGTTCGATGCGGAAGCCGCGCATCTTGACCTGGGAGTCGGCGCGGCCGATGTAGTCGAGGTGGCCGTCCGCGGTCCAGCGGACCAGGTCGCCGGTGCGGTACATGCGGGCGCCGGGGGCGCCGAAGGGGTCGGGGACGAAGCGTTCGGCGGTGAGGGCGGGGCGGTTGAGGTAGCCGCGGGCCGGGCCGGTGCCGCCTACGTACAGTTCGCCGGTCACCGAGGGGGCGACGGGGCGCAGGGCGCTGTCGAGGACGTAGACACGCATGTTGTCCATGGGGCGTCCGATGGGGACCGTCCCGGCGATCCGCCGGGGTGCGCGCAGCGCGTGGTACGTGGCCGACATGGTGACCTCGGTGGGCCCGTAGACATTGCAGACGCGGGTGTCGGGGCAGGCGTCGAGGATCTTCTGTACGGCGGACGGGGAGGCTGCCTCACCGCCCGTCCAGACCTGCCGGACGCCCGCGAGCGCGCCGGGGCACTCCTCGGCGAGCAGGTTGAACAGGGCGGTGGTGAGGAGGACGGCGGTGATGCGGTGGGTGGTGAGCAGGGTGCGGTAGTCGTCGGGGGTGAGGTCGCCGGGCGGGGCCATGACGAGGTGGCCGCCGTTGAGGAGCGGGACCCACAGGTCGAAGGTGGAGGCGTCGAACGCGGTGGAGGCGTGGCCGAGCACGGTGTGCCGGGCGCCGTGGGGGCTGTCCTCGGCCCAGCAGTGGTCGGCGGCCAGGGCCACCACGTCGCCCTGGGTGACGGCGATGCCCTTGGGCGCGCCGGTCGAGCCGGAGGTGTACATGACGTACGCGACGGAGTCGGCGTACGCGGCGGGAGCGGTGGGGTCGGTGGCGGGCAGCTCGGCCACCGTCTCCGCGCAGGCGTCGACGGCCAGGGCCGGGACGCCGGGGAGGTAGGCGGCGGCCGGCAGGTCCTGCTGGGTGAGGACGACGACGGCCTCGGTCTCGGCGGCGATCAGCCGCATCCGGGCGGCCGGGTAGCGCTTGTCGAGCGGTACGTACACGCCGCCCGCCTTGAGGACGGCGAGGATCGCGACGACCAGGTCGGCGGAGCGGTCCAGGAGGACGGCGACGCGGCGCTCGGCGCCGACTCCGTACGCGTCGGACAGGTGCCGGGCGAGGCGGTTGGCGCGGGCGTTCAGCTCGGCGTAGGTGAGGGTGGTGTCCTGGAAGGTGAGGGCGGGGGCGTCGGGGTACGCGGCGGCCTGCGCCTGGAACGCCTCGGCGAGGGAGGTGCGCCGGAGCGGCCGGTCGGTGGCGTTGACCTCGCCGAGCAGCAGGGCCCGTTCGTCGGCGGTCAGGACGTCGAGCTGGGCGAGCGACTGGTCGGGGTCGTCGGTCACCGCGTCGAGCAGGGCGACGAAGCGGGCGGCCAGCGCCTCGACCGTACGCCGGTCGAAGAGGTCGGTGCTGTACTCGATCGCGCCGTCCATGCCGGGCCGCTCGCCGTGCGCGCCGCGCCGTTCGGTCAGGAAGACGGACAGGTCGAAGCGGGAGGCGTCGACGTGGACGGGCTCGGTGCGGGCGGCGTGGCCGCCGAGGGTGAACTCCCCTTCGGGCGCGTTGTCGAGGGTGAGCATGGTCTGGAAGAGGGAGTTGCGGGCCGCCGAGCGGACCGGGTTGAGGGCTTCGACGAGCTGCTCGAAGGGGAGGTCCTGGTGGGCCCAGCCGGTGAGGGCGGTGCTCCGTACGCGCTGGAGCAGTTCGCGGAAGGTCGGGTCGCCGGAGGTGTCCGTCCGCAGTACGAGGGTGTTGACGAAGAAGCCGATGTGGTCGTCCAGCGCCTGGTCGGTACGGCCCGCGACGGGGCTGCCGAGCGGGATGTCGGTGCCGGCGCCGAGGCGGGTGAACAGGGCGGCCAGGCCCGCCTGGAGGACCATGTAGAGGCTGGTGCCGGTCTCGCCCGCGAGGGCGTGCAGGCGGTGGTGCAGCCGCGCGGGGATCTCCCAGGTGATCGAGTCGCCGCGGAAGGAGGCACGCTGCGGCCGTGGGCGGTCGAAGGGCAGGGCGATCTCCTCGGGGATGCCCTTCAACTGCTCGCGCCAGTAGGCGATCTGGCGTCCGTAGACGCTGTCGGGGTCTTCGGGGTCGCCGAGGAAGTCCCGCTGCCACAGGGTGTAGTCGGCGTACTGGACGGGCAGCGGCGTCCACTGGGGGGCCCGCCCGGCGCGGCGCGCGTCGTACGCGGTCGCCACGTCGCGGGAGAGCGGCGCCATCGACCAGCCGTCTCCGGCGACGTGGTGGAGCAGCAGGAGCAGGACGTTCTCGTCCGGGCCGACGCGGAAGAGCTTCACGTGCAGCGGCAGGTCGGCGGTCAGGTCGAAGCGGTGCCGGGCGCCTTCCTTGAGGAGCGCGCGGAACGCCTCCGGGTCGCCGGGGACGTCCTCGGTGACGGTGAGGATGTCGAAGGCGTCGGGGTCGGTGGCCGGGTCGAGGACGACCTGCTGCGGGGTGCCGCCGGTCTCGCGGAAGACGGTGCGCAGGCTCTCGTGCCGGGCGAGCAGGTCGCCGAGGGCGGCGCGCAGCGCGTCCTCGTCCACCGGGCCGTCGATGCGCAGCATCAGGGGGATGTTGTAGGTGGGGCTGGGGCCTTCGAGGCGGTACTGGAACCACAGGCGGCGCTGGGCGTACGACAGCGGCAGCACCTCGGGGCGCGGCATGGGCCGCAGGGCGCTTCGGGTGCGCGCGGTGGACAGGCCGAGGCGTTCGACCAGGGCTTCGACGGTGGGGGCCTCGAAGAGGGCGGCGATGGGCAGTTCCACGCCGAGGACCGCGCGGACGCGGCTGACCAGGCGAGTGGCGAGCAGGGAGTGGCCGCCGAGGGCGAAGAAGTCGTCGTCGATGCCGACGTTCGGGACGCCGAGGAGGTCGGCGTACAGCTCGCACAGGATCTCCTCCTGCGGCGAGCGCGGGGCACGGGGGCCCGGTCCGGCGCCGGTGCGGGCCGGGTCGGGGGCGGGCAGCGCCGTGCGGTCCACCTTGCCGTTCGGGGTCAGCGGCAGCGCGTCGAGGACCGTGATGACGGACGGCACCAGGTATTCGGGCAGCCGGGCGAGCAGGTCGCGGCGGAGGTCGGCGGCGAGGGTCTGCCGGGCGGCGTCATCGGCGGGCACGACGTAGCCGGTCAGGCGGAGGTCGCCGGTGCGGTCGGCGCGCGCCGCCACGGCGGCCTGGCGTACGGCCGGGTGGGCGCCGAGCGCCTGCTCGACCTCGCCCGGTTCGATGCGGTGGCCGCGCACCTTGACCTGGTCGTCGACGCGGCCGACGAACTCCAGCTCGCCGTCGGCCCGGCGCCGTACGAGGTCGCCGGTGCGGTACATCCGGGCGCCCGCCGGGCCGAACGGGCAGGCCACGAAGCGTTCGGCGGTCAGCGCCGGGCGGCCGAGGTAGCCACGGGCCAGGCCCGAGCCCGCGAGGTAGAGCTCTCCCGCGCCGCCGTCCGGCACCGGCCGCAGCAGCGCGTCGAGCACGAACAGCCGTACGTCGCCGATCGGCGCGCCCAGGGCGGGCAGCGTCCGGCCGGACAGCGGCTCGCCGACCGTGGCGCACACGGTGGCTTCGGTCGGGCCGTACGCGTTGACCATGCGGCGGCCGGACGACCAGCGTTCCACCAGGTCGGCGGGGCATGCCTCGCCCGCCACGACCAGCGAGACGACGCCGGGCAGCGTCTCCTTCGGCGGCAGGGCGGCCAGCACCGACGGCGGCAGGGTGGCGTGGGTGACGCGCTGCTCGGCGAGCAGGTCCTCCAGTCCGGCGCCCGGCAGCAGCCGTTCCCCCGGCGCCATGACCAGGGCGGCGCCCGTCAGCCACGTCACGCACATCTCGGAGACCGACGCGTCGAAGCTGGGTGAGGCGAACTGCAGGACGCGGCTCTCCCCCGTCACCGCGAAGCGTTCGGCCTGTGCGGCGGCCAGCGCGGCGAGGCCGGTGTGGGAGACCACGACGCCCTTCGGCGTGCCCGTCGAGCCGGAGGTGTGGATCACGTACGCCGGGTGGGCCGGACGCAGGCCGGTCGCCGGGTCGGTGTCCGGGTACGCGGACAGGTCCCGGCGCAGCGCCGCGGCGTCCAGGACGAGGGCGGGCGCGGTGTCGGCGAGGACGAAGGCGCGCCGTTCGGCGGGGTAGTCCGGGTCGACGGGTACGTAGGCGCCGCCCGCCTTCAGGACGGCGAGCAGCGCGACGGCCAGTTCGGCCGAGCGCGGCAGCACCACGGCCACCAGCGCCTCCGGGCCCACGCCCTGGCCGGTCAGCCAGTGCGCGAGGCGGTTGGCGCGGGCGTTCAGCTCGGCGTAGGTGAGCGAGACGTCCTCGAAGACCAGGGCCGTGGCGTCCGGCGTACGGGCCGCCTGCTCGGCGAACAGTTCGGGCAGGGTGCTGTGCCGCACCGCCGGCCGGGCGGCCGACGCGTGCCGCCGCAGCCGCTCGTGCTCCTCGGTGGTCAGCACGTCGAGGTGGGCGAGCGGTACGTCCGGTGTGGCGACGGCGGTCTCCAGGACGCGGACGAGCCGGGCGGCGAGCGTGGCGACCGTGGAGCGGTCGAAGAGGTCGGTGCTGAACTCGACGAAGCCGTCCAGGCCGCGCGGTTCGCCCTGCGGGCCCTGGCGCTCCCAGAGGCTGAGGAAGAGGTCGTACTTGGCGGTGCCGGTGCTGACCAGCTCGGTACGGGTGCGGACGCCGAGCCGGTCGAAGCCGCCTTCGGGGGCGTTCTGCACGGCGGCGACCACCTGGAACAGGGGCTGCCGGCCCGCCGACCGCACCGGGTTGAGGGCTTCCACCAACTGCTCGAAGGGCAGGTCCTGGTGGGACCAGGCGGCGAGGTCGGTGTCGCGGACGCGGCGCAGCAGGTCGCGGAAGGTCGGGTTGCCGGAGGTGTCCGTCCGCAGCACGAGGGTGTTGACGAAGAAGCCCACCAGGTCGTCCAGGGCCTGGTCGGTGCGGCCCGCGACGGGGCTGCCGAGCGGGATGTCGGTGCCGGCGCCGAGGCGGGTGAGCAGGGCCGCCAGGCCCGCCTGCACGATCATGAACAGGCTGGTGCCGGTGTCGCGTGCCAGGGCGTGCAGGTCCGCGTGCAGGCTCGCGGGGAGTTCCAGGTCCAGCGCGTCACCCCGGTACGTCGCGCGCCGGGGGCGCGGGCGGTCGTACGGGAGCGCGATCTCCTCGGGGAGGCCGGTCAGTTGCCGTGTCCAATAATCGAGTTCCCGCCCTTGGACGCTGGTGGGGTCCTGGGGGTCGCCGAGGAAGTCCCGCTGCCAGAGGGTGTAGTCGGCGTACTGGACGGGCAACGGGGCCCACTGCGGTGCCCGGCCCTGGCGCCGCGCGTCGTACGCCGCCGCCAGGTCGCGCGAGAGCGGCGCCGCCGACCAGCCGTCGCCCGCGATGTGGTGCAGCAGCAGGAGCAGCACGTGTTCGTCGGGTCCGACCTGGAACAGCGTGGCGCGCAGGGGCAGTTCGGCGGCGATGTCGAAGGTGTGGCGGGTGGCCTCGCGGAGCAGGCGGCGTACGTCGTCGGGGCCGGTCCGTACCACGGAGAGCACGGGCGGCAGTCCGGCCAGGTCGTCCGGGCCGAGGACGACCTGGTGCGGGGTGCCGCCGGCCGTCTCGTGGAAGACCGTGCGCAGGCTCTCGTGCCGGGCGAGCAGGTCGTCCAGCGCGGCGCGCAGCGCGTCGTGGTCCAGTTCGCCGGACAGGTGCAGCGCGGTCGGGACGTTGTACGTGGCGCTCGGCCCCTCCAGCCGGTGCAGGAACCACAGGCGGCGCTGGGCGTACGAGAGCGGCAGCACGTCGGGGCGCGGGAACGGCCGCAGGGCCGGGCGGCTCCCGGAGGCGGCGGCGTCGACGTGTGCGGCGAGCGCGGCGACGGTGGGTGCCTCGAACACGGCGGTGATGGGCAGGTCCACGTCCAGGGCGGTGCGGATGCGGCCGATCAGGCGGGTGGCGAGCAGCGAGTGGCCGCCCAGGGTGAAGAAGTTGTCGTCGATGCCGACCTGCGGCAGGCCGAGGATGTCGGCGTACAGCTCGCACAGCACGCCCTCGCGCGGGGTGCGCGGCGCCCGGCCGCCGGTGTCGGCGCCGAGGTGGGCCAGGTCGGGCGCGGGCAGCGCGGCGCGGTCGACCTTGCCGTTGGGCGTCAGGGGCAGGGTGTCCAGCGCGACGAGGGCGGACGGGACGAGGTGGGCGGGCAGCCGGTCGCGCAGGTGGCGGTGGAGGTCGGTGACCAGGGCGGCGGTGGTCAGGGCCGCGCCGGGATCGGTGGTGTGCTCGGCGAGCGGCCCGGTGAGGTCGCCGGCCGGGCGGCAGAGGCCGACGGCGACCGCCGAGGCGAGGTCTTCCTCCGGTGCGAACAGTACGTCGTACTGGCCTTCCGGGCTGTCGGGCGCCCAGGTGGCGGCCGTCCACAGGCCGAGGCGGGCGCCCAGTCCGGTGAGCTGCTCGGGTTCGACGCCGTCGGTGGTGCCGGGGGCGGCCAGCCGGGAGCGCGCCTCGTCCACCGGCAGCCCCGCCGCGACGGCGGCCGCGGCCGCCGCTTCGCCCGCCAGGCGCGGGTTGGGCACCCCGGTCAGGCGCAGCCGCTGTCCGGGCCGCTCGCGCAGGGCCTGTGCGAGGGTGGTCTCGTCGGTGACGTCCCGGCCCCAGACCAGGCGGGGGACGTCGGCGAAGGAGACCGTACGGGCGGGCCGCTTGTGCAGGACGGCGTCGTAGCGGTGGCGGGTCAGCTCGTTGTGGTGGCGGGTGCCCTTGAGCTGGAGGGCGGTGTCCGTCACGTCCGGCAGTCCGGCGGGCAGCGCGGCGAAGAAGTCCGGGTCGACCAGGAGTTCCTTCTCCAGGCGGACGCTCTGGTCGATCACCGCGCCGAGGGCGCCCGGCTCGGTGTCCGCTCCGGCGCGGTGCAGTTCGACAGCCGTACGGAAGAGGCGGAGCAGGCGGCGGTTGCGGAGGTCGCCGACGAAGACCCGGCCGCCGGGGGCCAGCAGGTCCACGGCGTTGCGCAGGACGCGCAGGAAGTAGGCGGCGTTGGGGAAGTACTGGGTGACCGAGTTGATGACGACGGTGTCGAAGTAACCGGTGGGCAGGCCCTCGGTCACATCGGCGGGCCGGCAGCTCAGCTCGACCTTGCCCGCCAGCTCCGGTACGGCGGCGACCTGGCGGCGCAGCCGCTCGACGGCCGGGGCGGAGAAGTCCGCTCCCCAGTACGCCTCGCAGGCGGGCGCCACCTGCGACAGCAGCAGGCCGCTGCCGACGCCCATCTCCAGCACCCTGCGGGGCTGCAGCGCGAGGATGCGCCGTACGGTCTCGGCGCGCCAGTCGCGCATCTCCGCGACGGGGATCGGGGTGCCGTCGTAGCTGCTGTTCCAGCCGCCGAAGTCCTCGCCGAACGGCGGCTCGTCGTCCTGCGCCTTGGCCTCGTCGGCGTAGACCAGGTCGTGCATCTCCTGCCACTCGCCGACCTGGTGCGCGTCGGCCCCGGCGGCCGGCGCGGGGCCGTCGGCCGGTACGACGTAGCCGACCAGGCGGACGTCGCCGGGCCGGTCCTCGCGGGCGGTGACCACGGCCTGCCCGACCGCCGGGTGCGCGCCGAGCACCTGCTCGACCTCGCCCGGCTCGACGCGGTGGCCGCGCACCTTGACCTGGTCGTCGGCGCGGCCGACGAACTCCAGCTCGCCGTCGGCCCGGCGGCGCACCACGTCGCCGGTGCGGTACATCCGCGCGCCCGCCGGCCCGAACGGGCAGGCCACGAAGCGCTCCGCGGTCAGCCCGGAGCGGCCGAGGTAGCCGCGGGCCAGGCCGCTGCCGGTGACGTACAGCTCGCCGGTGCCGCCGTCCGGCACGGGGCGCAGCGCCGCGTCGAGCACGTACAGGCGCACGTCGGCGACCGGTGTGCCGAGGGCGGGCACCACGCGGCCGGACAGCGGCGCGCTCACCGACGCGCACACCGTCGTCTCGGTCGGGCCGTACGCGTTGATCAGGCGCCGCCCGGCCGACCAGCGTGCGGCCACGTCCGGCGGGCACGCCTCGCCCGCCACCGCCAGCGTGGTGAGCTGCGGGAGGGTGGTGTGCGGCGGGAGGGCGGCAAGGACGGACGGCGGCAGGGTGGCGTGGGTGACGCGCTGTTCGGCGACCAGTCCGGCGAGGCCCGCGCCGGGCAGCAGACGGGCGGCGGGGGCCATGACGAGGGCGGCGCCGGTCAGCCAGGCGACGCAGAACTCGGCGACGGAGGCGTCGAAGCTGGGTGAGGCGAACTGCAGGACGCGGCTCTCCCCCGTCACCGCGAACCGTTCGGCCTGTGCGGCCGCCAGCCCGGCGAGGCCCGCGTGCGGGACGACGACGCCCTTCGGCGTGCCCGTCGAGCCGGAGGTGTAGATGACGTACGCGGCGTGGGCGGGGGTGAGGCGCACGCCGGGGTCGGTCGTGGGGTGGCCGGACAGGTCGCGGGGCAGGGACTCCTCGTCGAGGACGAGGACGGGGGCCGCGTCGTCGAGGATGTAGGCGCGGCGGGCCTCGGGGTACTCCGGGTCGACGGGTACGTACGCGCCGCCCGCCTTCAGGACGGCGAGCAGGGCCACCGCCAGCTCCACCGAACGCGGCAGGACCAGCGCCACGCGGGTCTCCGGGCCCACGCCCTGCCCGGTGAGCCAGTGCGCCAGGCGGTTGGCCCGTGCGTCCAGCTCGCGGTACGTCAGGGTAGTGTCCTCGAAGGCCAGCGCCGTGGCGTCCGGGGTGCGGGCCGTCTGCCGGGCGAAGAGCTCCGGGAAGGGAGCGGCGGAAACCGCGGCCTGCGTCATGTCGTTCACTGGTCCTCCACTCGTCGGCCGGCGCCTGGAGCGGGCCGTTCAAAAGATGCGAAAGCGCTGATGGGGGTGGGTTGCCCGGTCCGTGGCCGCGCTGGAAGGGTGACCCCCGTGACGGGGACGCGCGGACAGCCGACGGCAGTGGTGGCGGGTACGGACGAGGTGCTCGGGGCGGTCCCGGCGTACGAGGGGCTGCTCACCGGCGTGGAGCGGCGGCGCGCGGACGCGTTCCTGACCCTGGCTCTGCGGGCCGACTTCATCGCCGCGCACGTCCTGGTGCGGCTCTGCGCCGCCCGGCTGCTGGACCGGCCAGCGGACTCCCTCGTACTGGAGCAGCGGTGTCCCGGCTGCGGCTCCGGCGAGCACGGCAGGCCGGGCCTGGCCGGGCTGCCGCAGGTGTACGTGAGCCTGTCGCACACGACGGGCGTGGTGGCCGCCGTGGCGGGCCACGAGCCGGTCGGCGTGGACGTGGAGCGGCGGACGCTGCCGGACAGTGTGCGGGGCGCGGCGGGCCGGGTCCTGAGCGCGGCCGAGCGGGCGGCGATGCGCGAACATGCCGACCCGGACGCGTACTTCCTGCGCCAGTGGGTCCGCAAGGAGTGCTTCGTCAAGCTGGGCAGGGCGACACTGGGCGGGCTGGCCGCCGTGGACCTCTCGGGGCTGCCCGACGGGAGCGCCGGCCCGTACCGCCACGGCGACCTGTACGTGCTCGACCACACGGACGCGCGCCGGGACGCCGTGGCGGCCGTGGTGAGCACGGCACGGCCCCGCTTCGGCGCGGCGGTCCCGCACGTAAACCCTGAGCACCCCACCGGCCTGGAACGCCGCAGCACCTGACCGCCGCCCCTCACGCCAGCAGCTCGGCGAGCCGCTGCCGGTCGAGCTTGCCGTTGTCGTTGTGCGGCAGCTCCTCCAGGCGCCGGATGCGGCGCGGCACCATGTGCAGCGGCACGTGCTGCCGCAGCCAGTGGCTGAACGCGTGCGCCCGCATCTCCTTGCCCAGGTAGGCGGCCAGCAGCCGCACTTCATCCTGGACCGTGACGACCACCACGGCCGCCTCGGTCACCTCGGGGTGGCGCCGCATCGCGGCCTCCACCTCGCCCAGCTCCACCCGGTGCCCCATGATCTTGACCTGGTTGTCCAGCCGGCCGCGGTGCACCAGCAGGCCGTCCTCGCGGCGCACCCGGTCGCCGGTCCGGTACCAGTGGTCGCGGGCGAGCGGCCCGGTGCCGTCGTACGGGACGGCGGGCGTGCCGGGCTCGTACCGGACGAAGCGCCCGGCGTTGTCGGCCGGGTCCAGGTAGCCGTCGAAGCGCTGGGCGCCGCGCACGCACAGCTCGCCGTCGTCGCAGGGCTGTCCCGCCTCGTCCAGGAGGACCGCCTCCATGTGCGGGTACGGCCGGCCGATGGGCACCGTGCCGTTGGCGCTGCCCGCCGCGGTGGCCCCGCCGTCGGCGAGTTCGTGGTCGGTGCAGGTGATGGTCAGTTCGGTCGGCCCGTACAGGTTGTGGATACGGCTGCCGGGCGCGACCTCGTGCCAGCGCGCGGTCAACTGCGCGGTGACCGGCTCCGCGCTGAAGCAACTGTGGCGCAGCGTGGTGACGCGGCCGAGCGGCAGGTTGCCGTACCGCTCGGCAGTGGTGACCAGCGACGGTACGGAGAACCAGTGGGTGAGGCGGCGGCGCACCACGTAGTCCACGGGCCGGTACAGCTCGTCCTTGTCCGGGACGACGACGGTGGCGCCGGAGCCCCACGCGACGAACAGGTCGTACACGGACGGGTCGAAGGTCAGGCCGAAGGTCTGCGACATCCGGCAGCCGGGGCCCGCCTCGTAGCGGGCGATGTTGTACGCCACGTACGGGGAGACGTTGCGGTGGCGGACCGGCACGCCCTTGGGGCGGCCGGTGGAGCCGGAGGTGAACAGCAGGTACGCCTCGGCCTCCGGGTCGCCGGGATGGGCGGGCAGGGGGTCGGCGGGCTGCTCCGGGAAGTAGCCGTCGTCGTCCGGTACGACGGTCACCACCGGCCGGAAGTCCGCGGGGAGCTCGGCGAACGTGTCGCGGTGCTCCTTGCCGACCAGGACGGCGCCGACCCCGGCGCGGCGCGCGATGTCGACGTTGCGGGGCAGCGGATGGTCGGCGTTGAGGGGGACGGCGGAGGAGCCGAGGCGCTGTACGGCCAGGTACGCCACGTACGCAGGCACCGTCCGGGTGGCGACCAGCGCGATCCGGGACGGCGGACGGGCAGGGCCGTCGCCCGTGGGCTGCTCGTCGAGGATGCGGGCCGCCAGGTCCAGCACCCGGCGGTGCAGTTCGCCATAGGTCAGGGTCTGCTCGCCCACTTCGAGGGCCGGGGCGTCCGGCCACCGGCGGGCCGAGTCGGCGAACCACTGGTAGAGGGTGCGGTCTTCCAAGGCGGGCTCCTGGCGTACGGGGTCCTCGGTGGGCGGGACGGGGGTGGTGCCGACGGCGGACGGAAGGTTCACGAGGCGGCCTCCGCCGGTGCGTCCGGGGCCCCGGCGCGCCGCTCCTGCACCGTCCCCATCCGGACGACCGGGCGGGCGACCACCGCGAACAGCAGCAGCACCACGACTCCGGCGGCCGTGTACGGGACGTTGACCTCGACCGCCTTGGCGAGCGCGCCGCCCGCCAGCGCGCCCAGCGGGATGGTGCCGGTGCCCACCAGCCGGTAGACGCCGTTGAGCCGGCC
Organism: Streptomyces chrestomyceticus JCM 4735; assembly: GCF_003865135.1. Lineage (NCBI taxonomy): Bacteria > Bacillati > Actinomycetota > Actinomycetes > Kitasatosporales > Streptomycetaceae > Streptomyces > Streptomyces chrestomyceticus. The sequence continues at coordinate 3,148,620 of NZ_BHZC01000001.1, forward strand.
GAGCTGGTCGGGCGGGGTGGTGGCCTGGCGGAAGGAGACGGTGAGCGCCTGGTAGACGGCGGCGCCGAGCGCCATCAGGGCGAAGCCCGCGGCCGCGACGACCGTGTGGTGCACCAGGCCGGTCAGCAGCATCGCGAGGCCCATCAGGACCATGCCGCCGAGCGCCGCCGGGAAGGTGCCGAACCGGTCGGCCAGCCGCGCGTTGAGCAGTCCGCCGACGATGCCGCCGAGCGCGCCGACGGCCAGGAACACGCCGAAGGCGGCTTCCGGGAGGCCGAGCCAGCGCACGACGTAGAGGACTTCGAGGGTGCCGGTGACGGCCATGCAGAAGTTCAGCGCGCCGAGCATGCCCGCCAGGGTGGCCAGCAGCCGGTCGGTGCGCAGCAGGCGGACGCCGTCCAGGATCATGGTGCGCCAGCGCGGCGCCGCGCCCGGCTCGGCGGGCCCGGCGGACGGTCCGGGCGAACGCGGGAGGGTGGCCAGCAGGGCCACGCCGAACAGGAACGACACCCCGTCGATGAGGAACGGCAGGCCCGCCCCGGCGACGAAGGCGAGGCTGCCGAGCGGCTGTCCGGCGGAGTCGCGGAAGATCAACTGGGCGACGTGCAGCCGCCCGTTGGCGGCGGCGAGCCGGGAGGTGTCCACCACCATCGGCAGGTACGACTGGGACGCCACGATGTGCACGGTCTCGCCCAGCCCGAGCACCGCCGCCACCGCGCAGACCACCGGCAGGCTCACCACGCCGGTGACCACCGTCAGCGTGAGGACCAGGACGGCGGCCGCGCGCATCAGGTCGACGCCGATGAGCAGCGCCCGCCGGTCGGCCAGGTCGGCCCAGACGCCGGCCAGCGGCGACAGCAGCAGCGGCAGCCAGTTGGCCACCGTCACCAGGGAGATCAGCAGCGGGTCGGTGGTGAGCGAGAGGGCGAGCAGCGGCAGGGCGGTCAGCCGTACGCCGTCGCCCAGCGCGGAGACCGCGGTGGAGGCCCACAGCCGTCCGAAGGCGCCCCGGCCGGGACCCGCCGCGGCCCCGCCCGTCATGCCCACGGTTTCCCGGTGCCGTCGCCCGACCACAGGACGGGGCCGGTCACGGTCAGGGTCGTCGGCGCGGTCTGCCGCTGCGGGACCAGGTGCAGGCGCTGGACGTCCGCCGGGGCGTCGGCAGCCGCCTCCCGGCCGTCCTCCTGGCACGCGCACGGCTTCGAGTCGAAGCCCGCGAACCGGTACGCGACCTCCATGATCCGGTTGCGGTCGGTGCGCCGGAAGTCGGCCTCCAGGTGCACTCCGGCCCGGGCGGCCTGGTCGGCGGTCCAGCGCAGCAACTGCGTGCCGATGCCGAAGTTGACCACCCGGCAGGAGGTGGCGAGCAGCTTCAGGCGCCAGCGGCCCGGCTGCCGCTCCAGCAGAGCCACTCCGACCGCGCCGTGCGAACCGAAGCGGTCCTCGACGGTGGTGATCAGCACCTCGTGGTCCGGGTCGGTGAGCAGGGCGCGCAGGTCGGCGTCGGAGTAGTGCACACCGGTCGCGTTCATCTGGCTCGTGCGCAGGGTCAGTTCCTCGACGCGCGCGAGGTCGTCCTCGTCGGCGCGGGCGATGCGCATCCGCATGTCCAGGGTGCGCAGGAAGTCCTCGTCCGGGCCGTTGAACTCGCTCTGGGCGGCCTCGCGCCGGAACTTCTCCTGGTACATGGCCCGGCGGCGGCGTGCGTCGCTCGTGACGGTGGGCGTGAAGTCGGGCAGGTCCGGCAGTCCGGCCGCCTCGGGCGCGTCGTAGCAGCGCACGTCCGGCAGGTGGTAGGCGACCTCGGCGCGTTCGGTGTGCTGGTCGTCGATGAACGCGAGGGTGTTCTGCGCGAAGTTCAGCTCTTCGGCGACGGCGCGTACGGCGTCGGACTTGCGGCCCCAGCCGATGTGCGGCAGGACGAAGTAGCCGGCGACGCCGAGGCTTTCCAGCTTCGCCCAGGCGTCGTCGTACTCGTTGCGGCTGGCCACCGACTGGAGGATGCCGCGCTCGTCCAGGGCCTTGAGCGTCTCCAGGACGCCGGGCCGCAGGACGAGTTCGTCGTGCTCCAGCAGGGTCCCCTGCCACAGGGTGTTGTCCAGGTCCCAGACCAGGCACTTCACCGCCGGACGTACGGCTGTCTCCGCCGCGTCCGTGGGGGTGCCGGTCTCCGCCGTCTCGGTGGCCGCCATGCCGGTCATACCTCCCAGAGGGTCACGGCCCAGGCCGCGACGGGGCTGTTGTTCAGGACGAGGACGAGGTCGCCGGGGGCCAGTTCGCCGCGGGCCAGCAGCCGGTCCAGGTTGAGCACCACGTCCATGGCGCCGGTGTGGCCGTACGCCTGCAGGTTCTCGCCGCAGACCGGGTGGACGGGCAGGCCGAGCAGGGTCTCGTAGAACTGGAAGGCCGGGGCGGTGACGTTCTGCATGAGGGTGGCGGCGATCCGCCGCCGCTCCACGCCCGCGTCGTCCAGCACCTGCCCGACCAGGCGCTTGAGGTGCTGCTGGCTGTGCAGGGCCAGTTCGAAGCGGTAGCGGTCGGCGGAGCTGACCTCCTCGCGCCACTCGTACCAGGGGGCGTTGCGGTAGTCGACCTGGAGGAGGTCGTGGAACCGGCCGTCGGTGTGCTGGCGGTGGGCGCGCAGTACGGGGCGGCCGCCGCGCACCAGGGTCATGGCGAAGGCGCCGTCGCCGACGACGGTGACCGGGTGGCGCACCCGGTCCAGGGCGACCGGACGGCTGGCGTGCGTGATCATCACGGACTGCCGGTCCGGGTCGGCGACGAGGAGGTCCCTGGCCAGGGCCCAGGCCGCGCTGGAGCCCGTACAGCCCAGGCCGTCCAGGACGAAGGAGAACGGCGGGGTGAGCCCGGCCTCGTGCGCGACGTGGCCGGAGCCGGAGCCGAGCAGCACCTCGGGGGCGCGGGCGCCGACGACCACCAGGACGTCGGGGTCCGGGGCGGCCGGGTCCTCGGCGCGCAGTTCGCGTACGGCCTGGGCGGCGAGTCCGGCGGCCGTCGCCCCGTCGTCGAAGCGGCCGACCGTACGGATACCGCAGTCCCGCGCGAACTCCGCTTCCTCACGCGGGAGTTGCCCGACCTCGTCCAGCTTCTCGACGGGCACCAGCTCGTCGGGCAGGAGGCAGTGCACCGCCCCCACCCCGATGGCCGTGTCCGCGCCGCTGCCCGTGTCCGTCGTCGTCATCCCCGGCCCGTCCGTACGTGGTCCGCGAGGAGCAACTGGCTGATCTCCGTGCTGCCCTCGATGATCTCCATGAGCTTGGCGTCGCGGTAGGCCCGCGCCACCGGGTGGCCGTCGCGCGCCCCACGTGAGGCCAGCACCTGGACGGCCGTGGCGGCGCCCTTGGTGGCTTCCCGGGAGGCGACGTACTTGGCGACGACGGCCTGGGTGCCCAGCTCCGGCCGGTTCTCGTCCCAGCAGGCGCTGGCGTGCTCGCAGCACCGGAGGGCGACCTGCTCGGCGACGGCCAGTTCGGCCAGGTGCCGGGCGACGAGCTGGTGGTCGGCGAGCGGCTTGCCGAACTGTTCCCGGGTGCGGGTGTGCGCCGCCGTGCTGTCCAGGCACGCGCGCAGGATGCCCGCGCAGCCCCAGGCGACCGAGAGCCGCCCGTAGGTGAGCGCGGCGGTGGCGAGCAGGGCGACCGGCAGGCCGGCGCCGGACAGCAGGTGGTCCGCCGGTACGCGGACGCCGTCGAGGCGCACGTCGGCGTGGCCGGCGGCCCTGCAGCCCATCGGGTCCGGCACCCGCTCGATCCGTACGCCCGGGGCGTCGGCGGGCACCACGACGACGGCGGCCCCGTCCCCGTACGTCCCGAAGACCACCAGCAGACTCGCGTAGGCGGCGCCGGTCACCCAGACCTTCCGGCCGGTGACGTGCACGGTGTCGCCGTCCCGGCGGATCTCCGTGCGCATCGCCGACAGGTCGCTGCCCGCGCCGCTCTCGGAGAACGCGACACCGGCCGTCTCTCCCCCGGTGAGCCGGGGCAGGAACCTGCCGCGCTGGACCGCGGTGCCGAAGCGCTGCACGGTCCAGGCGGCCATGCCCTGCGAGGTCATCAGGGACCGCAGGGAGCCGCACAGGGAACCGGCGTACGCGGTCAGTTCGCCGTTGGCCCGGCTGTCCAGGCCCAGGCCGCCGTGTTCCGCGGCGACCTGGGCGCACAGCAGGCCGCGCCGGGACGCCTCCCGTACGGTCTCCCCGGGAATCCGGCCGGCCAGGTCCCACTCCTCGGCGCGGTCACCGACCAGTGCGCCGAGCGCGGTGGCGGGGTCCGCGGTCGCCTGTGCCGTCACTGCCCCGCCGCTCCTTCGCCGCGCAGCCGCTGGACCAGCGCGGTGATGGCCGGCACGGTACGGAAGTTGTCCAGGGACAGGTCGTCGCCCTCGACGGTGACCTGGAACTCCTGCTCGACGTACTGGAGCAGTTCCAGCGAGAACAGCGAGGAGAACGCCCCGGAGGCGAACAGGTCCTGGTCCACGTCCCAGTCGCCGCCGGTACGGGTGCCGAGGAACGCCACCAGGCGCTGCTGGACGTCCCCGGCGCCGGGTCCGGTCGCCGCGTCGGCCTGGTTGTCGACGGTGGTCATGCGCGCGTTCCTCCGTAGGAATAGAAGCCGTGGCCGGTCTTGCGGCCGAAGTCGCCGGCCCGCACCTTGTCCAGGAGCAGGTCGCAGGCGAGGTATCCGTCGTCGCCGGTGCGGTCGTGCAGCACCTTGAGGGTGTCGACGATGTTGTCCAGGCCGATCAGGTCCGCGGTGGCCAGCGGCCCCGTACGGTGCCCGAAGCAGCCGGTGAAGACGCGGTCCACGTTCTCGGCGGGGGCGCGGCCCTCGGCGACCAGCCGGGCCGCGTCGTTGATCACCCGCATCAGGATGCGGTTGGAGACGAAGCCGGGGCCGTCGCCGACGACGATGGCCTCCCGGTCCAGGGCGGTCAGCAGCCGGTCCAGCGCCGCCATCGCCGCGTCGCCGGTACGCGGGCCGCGGATCACCTCGACCGCCCGGATGAGGTAGGGCGGGTTCATGAAGTGGGTGCCGACGACGTCCTCGGGGCGCTGGGTGTAGCCCGCCAGCTCGTCGACGGGTACGGCCGAGGTGTTGGAGGCGATGAGGGTGCCGGGGCGGACCGCGGCCGAGATGGCGCCGAGCGCCTTGACCTTGGCGTCGGTGGTCTCGGTGACGGCCTCGATGACGGCCGCCGCGCCGTCCAGTTGCTCGTACGACGTGCTCAGCGTCAGCTCGCCGTCCGGTCCCTTGGGCAGCTTGCCCAGCAGCCGGGCGTGCCGGAGCTGCTGGCGCACATTGCCGCGGGCGCGCTCCAACTGTGCCTCGGACACGTCGATCAGCAGGACCGGGAGGCCGCGGCCCACGGCGAGCGTGGCCAGCGCGGTGCCCATGACCCCGGCGCCGACGACGGCCGGCCGGCCGTCGCCCCATCCCTCGTTCGTCGCCGTCCCGTCAGCGGTTTTGTCGGTGGTCCTGTCGGTGCTCACTGGGTCAGGCGCCTTCCGTCACATCGGTCAACAAGTCCGCGAAGGTGGGGTGTCCGGCGAGATGGCGCAGGGCTTGCAGGGCCCGTCCGCCGTCCAGCCGGGGGTCCAGGCCGCGCTCGCGCAGCCAGTCCCCCCACAGCCGGGCCTCCACGTCCACCCGCGGCGTGTCCAGGTCGTGGGTCTCGTACAGGGCCATGGTCGACAGCACCGGGTCGCCGGTCTCCAGCGCCCGCCGGCCGGCCAGCCGTGCCCACTCCGCGACCGGGACGGGCCGGGTCGGCGCGCCGAGCGCGCCCAGTTCGGCGAAGAGCGCGGCGAAGGTGGTGGCCTCCGCGCCGACCAGGTGGTAGGCGCGGCCCGCCGAGCCGGGCTCCCGGCCGAGCTGGACGACCGCGCGGGCCACCAGGTCGATGGGCGCCACCGGCAGCGGCATGTCGTCCGCCGGGTGGGCGCCGACGGCCAGGCACGCGGCCACCAGCCGCCAGAGCATGTCCAGGTCGTTGCAGGCGCCGGTGGTGGTGTCGCCGCCGATCAGGCCGGGGCGGAAGACCCGTACCCGCATCCCGTCCCGTTCGGCCTTGTCCAGGAGGCGTTCGCTGACCCACTTGGAGATCCCGTAGCCGCCGGCCTCCGGGTCCAGGGGCTGCTCCCGGCGCTCCAGCAGCCGGCCTTCGGAGCCGAGGGCCTGGCCGCAGGCGGCGAGGGTGGAGATGTAGCTGATGTCGGTGATGCCGTGGCGGCGCATCCAGCCGAGGAGGTGGTACGTGGCCAGGGTGTTGGCCGGGCGCAGCACCTCGTACGGCTCGGTGAAGACGACGTGCGCGCCGCAGTGCACGACGTGGCCGGTGCGGCGGGCCAGTTCGCCGTCGCGGTAGGTCTCGCACACCTCGGCGACGTCCCGCAGGTCGCCGGGGACGACGTGGACCCGCTCCGGGTCGGGCTCGGGGAGCCGGAAGCGGGCGGCGGCCTCGCGCAGGCGCCGGCGGCCGTGGTCCTCGTCGTCGGCGCGGACCAGGCAGTAGACGCGGCTGTCGCGGTGGCCGGGGTCCTGGAGGAGTTCGTGCAGCAGGAAGGCGCCGACGAAGCCGGTGGCGCCGGTGAGCAGGACGTCCGTGCCGGGCGGGGCGGTGCGCGGGGCGAGGGGCGGGAGTTCGAGGGCCAGGTCGGCGTCGATGAGGGCGGCGTCTGCCGTCCCGGTGGGCTCGCCGTCCGTACGGTCCGACGCGCCGCGGATCGCCTCGGCGACGCGGGCGACGGTGGCCTGGCTGCCGCCGGTGCGGTGCAGGTTGAGGAGGATGCCGTACCGCTCCTGCACCTCCAGGGTCATCCGCAGGCCGAGCAGGGACGTGCCGCCGAGGGCGCCGAAGGTGTCGTGCGGGCCGATGCCTCCGGTGCCGAACAGCTCCTCCCAGAGGGCGACCAGTTCGCCTTCCAGACCGGCGGGCCGGCCGGCGGGCGCGCTCGGCCGGGCGGGTTCTTGGCGGGCGGCGCCCGGCACGTCGAACACCGAGTCGTCCAGCGCCGAGCAGCGCCGCCGGGTGTACGGGTACGTGGGCAGCGTGACGCGGCGGCCGGTGCCGTCGTCGAGCGCGCGGGCGTCCACCGGGACGCCGTGCAGCCAGGCGTCCGCGAGCGCGGCGGCGATGTGGTCGCCGGTGTCGGCGCCGTCCGCTGCCGGGATCACGTACCGGCCGGGTCCGCTCTCGCCCTCGCCCTCGCCGACGACGATCAGGTAGGCGTCGGCGGGCAGCGCGTCGGGCACGCCGGTGTGCTGCTCGGTACGGCCGCCCAGGGCCGCCAGCAGCGTGGTGCGTATCGCCTCCGCCTGCTCACCGGACGCCGTGACGGCCAGGACGGGGCGGCGCGTTCCGGCGCGGACCGTGCGGGCGGCGGGCGGGCGGGGCAGGCGCAGGGCGGCGGCCAGCCGGTCGGGGGCCGCCGTGACGACCCGGCGCTCGGCGAAGTCCTGCCGTCCGAGGCGCAGGGTGTGGGCGATGTCCCCGGGCGCGGCCCGGTCCTGGTCGATCTCGTCGGCCAGGTCGCGGGAGAGCGCGTCCAGTTCGGTACGGGTCCGGGCGGAGAGCTGGAGCCGTACGACGGGCCGGGCGGGCGCGGCGGGGCGCACCGGCTCCGGCGGCGGGGCGAGGACGACGGAGGCGTTGGCGCCGCCCAGGCCCATCGAGTTCACCAGCACCCGGCGGCCGGCGTCGGTGCACCGTTCCAGCTCGGTGGGGACGCGGAAGGGGCTGTCGGCGAGGACGCCGGGGTCGCGGGCGTGCTCGAACATCGGGTGCGGCGCCAGGTTGCCGGTGCGGACGACGTGGACCGCCTTGATCAGTCCGGCGATGCCGGCGGCCGACCCGGCGTGCCCGATGTTCGCCTTGACCGTGCCGAGCGCGCAGTGGTTGCGGTCGGACGGGCGGGCGCCCGCCGCGCGCAGCCCGTCGATGAGGCCGCGCAGTTCGACCTGGTCGCCCAGGGGCGTGCCGGAGCCGTGCGCCTCGGCGTAGCGCAGGTCCGCCGGGTCGGTGCCGGCCACCGTGAGCGCGGCGGCGACGACCGAGGCCAGGCCGTCCGGGCTGGGCGCGGTGAAGCCGGGCCGGCGGGCGCCGTCGTTGCCGACCGCGCTGCCGCCGATCACGGCGAGCACCGGGTCGCCGTCGGCGAGCGCGTCGGCCAGGCGGCGCAGCACGACGACGCCGATGCCGGAGCCCGCGCCCGTACCGGTGGAGCGGATGTCGAAGGCGCGGCAGAAGCCGTCCTCGGAGAGCACGCCTCCGGGTTGGTACCGGTAGCCGACGGACGGGTACGAGAGTCCGCTGCCGCCCGCCAGGGCGATGTCGCACTCCTCCGACAGCAGGCTCAGGACCGCGTAGTGCACGGCGGTCAGCGAGGAGGAGCAGGCGGTCTGCACGGCCAGGGACGGGCCGCGCAGGCCGAGCTTGTAGGAGACCCGGGGGGCCATGAAGTCGATGCCGCCGCCCAGTTGGGTGGCCAGGTCGTCGAAGGCGGCGGGGCCTTCCGTACGGGCGCGGGCGTACTGGAGCAGCGTGTTGTACGTACTGTTGCTCGCCCCGGCGAACACGCCGACCTGCGGCCCGTGCTCGCCGTTCGGCAGGTGCCCGGCCCGCTCCAGGCCGTCCCGGCACGCCTCCAGGAAGAGGCGCTGCTGCGGGTCGATCAGCTCGGCCTCGACGGGGGTGAGGCCGAAGAACTCGGCGGCGAACAGCTCCGGGTCCGCGATCCAGCCGGACCGGGTCACGAAGCCCGGCGCGGCGGCCGTCTCCGGGGACACACCGCAGCGGCGCAGATCCTCGGCGGGGATGTCGCGGAGCGAGACCACGCCCTTGTCGAGGTTGCTCCAGAACTCCTCCGGGGTGACGGCCTCCGGGAACCGGCAGCCGACGCCCACCACCGCTACGGCGGTCTCGCTGTTCATCGCGCGGCGGACCCTTCGGGCTGCTGCGGGCCGCTGTCCGCGCGCCCGCGCCGGGCGCTGCCGAGCAGCCGCCCGCGTCCGGCAGCGGCGGCGGCCGGGGCCGGCGCCTCGGGCTCGTACGACGGGTCCAGCAGCCGGGCCTGGGCGCGCACCGTGTCGTGCCGGAACAGCTCGGCGACCTCCAGCTCGCGACCCGTCCGGTCGGACAGCTCGTCGCTGAGCATCACCAGCAGCATCGAGTTGCCGCCCGCTTCGAAGAAGCCGGTGTCCAGGGGCACCTCGTCGGTGCCCAGGACGTCCTGCCACGCCTGGCGGACGAGCTGGAGCGGGTCCGCGGGTATGGACGCGGTGTCTTCGGGGTTTGCCACGGGGGCCTCCGGGAGGGTTTCGGTGTCAGACACGCCGCGCGGCCGCGGTGTCGAAGAAGTCGCGGGACCGGGCCATCGCCCGGCCGACCTTGTCGTAGGCGTTCTCCGGGTCGGCGAACGGGCCGACCTCGACGCCGACCCAGGCGGCGTCGACGGCGAGCAGTTGGTCGGTGAAGGCGGCCATGTCCGCGACGCCCTCGCCCGGCACCAGGTGCTCGTGGTACGTGCCGTTGGAGTCGGAGTAGTCGACGCTGTTGACCCGGCCGGGCAGCCGGCCCACCTCGGAGGCGGCCACGCCCGCGACGACGAGGTGGGAGACGTCGACATTGGCCTGGAGGGCCGGGGAGCCGACGTCGTCCAGCAGCCGTACGAGGTCGTCGACATCCGTGACCAGGGAGGTCTCCATCGGCTCGGGCTTGACGCTGAGCGCGATGCCGCGCGCCTCGGCGTAGTCGGCGAGCCGCCGCACCGAGGCGGCCAGCAACTGCCACTGCGCCTCCTCGGGCCACATGGCGCGCCAGAACCAGTCGCCGAGGAGCAGTTTCATGACCTCGCCGCCCAGTTCCCTGGTGAGGTCGACATGGGCTTCGGCGCGCTTGAGGTGGAATTCCCGCACGACGTCGCGGAAATCACTGAGTCCGAATGCGTGACAGGCCGTCAGGCTGATGGGCAGGCCCACCGCGTCGGCGTCGTCACGGAATTGCAGCAGCCGTTCCGGGGCGATTTCCATCGCCTCTTCGACGATGCAGATCCATTCGGCGCCCAGTTCGGCGGCGGCCCGCCACGCGTCCTTGCCCTGGTACGGGGAACCGTAGAACGCCTGGTCCACCAGCAGCCCCAGGCTGATTTGACTGGTCATGGATGGTTCCGCTCCTAGTCGGTGCGCGTCCCGCCCGCAGGCCGGGAGAGCTTCGGTCTTCTTCCGCGGAAAAGACCCGGCGCGAAATTCCGTTGTCCGCGAGGGTGGTCGGGCCGTGACGGGCGCAGCGTGCGGGTACGGGGCGGCATTCCCGCTCTCTGCCGGGCCGCACACCGGTGCGCGTGCCGGCCGCCGCCGTTCCGTGCAGGGCACGGTCCGCTCACGGGAGGGAAGGCTGTCGGTGATCCGGTCGGGAGGCCGGCCCGGGGCCCGCTACGAGGCGGTGGCCGCCGGACGGCGTGGTGGTGCGGTACGGCGGCCGGTCGCACACCGGATCGCGCCGTCGAAGCGGGCACCGGTACCCGGCCCCGCGTCCGCTCTCTCGTCGATTGCCATCATTCGCGCCCCCGTCGGCCAACGATCGTGACGACCTTGTTCCGGCCCTGTCGAACACCGGGATGCTAGCACGCGCCCCTGTGCGCACCGTATGACGAAATGTCGCCCGATGACGTCGCGTCCGATCACGTAGTCGCAGCTCAGAGGGGGTAGTTGGACGAAGCGCCCGAAAGCGGGAGCGGGTGGTCCGAACAGGCCGGACGGGCCGGGCGGACGGCGTGGACAGCGCGGCGGCGCGCGCCCGGCGGACACGGCGCGGAGGCCGTGCGTCCGCGCGCGGCACCGGCGCGTGGCAGCGGCAACGGGGGCCGGGCGTACGCCGGGTCGCGGACCGGGCGGCCGGTCGGGGGCCGGTCGGGCCTACGGCCGCGAGGCCGCCACGACGTCGCCGTGGAGCCGGGCGTCCGGTGCAGGGCGCACACCGCGGAAGGGGCGTCGTACAACGGCGTACAGGGCCCGGGCAGTTGACGGAGAACAAGGCGCCGGAATAGGCCCGGGAATGCGGCACGGTGATTTACCGCACCGGTCGGCCAGCCATGCCGCGGGGAAACGGAGCCCGGCAACCGAGCCCGACAGCGGAGTCCGACGGCGGGGTGCGTCCAGGAACTCCGGCCACGACCTCCGCCGCCACGGGGTGAGTTGCTACTGTGCGAATGCGGAGCGGCCGCCTGGGCGACTCCGGCCGAGGAGCCTAAGGAGCAGGTGAATCCATGCCCAGCCGCATCATGCTGAGCCCTGGGGACATAGCCACGCTGGACCTGACGGACCCGCGTACGCACGCCGAGTACGACCTGAGCGAGGTCTGGCGCCATCTGCGCCGGACGCAGCCGTTCTACTGGCACCCCTCCGTCGGCGGCGCGCCGGGGTTCTGGGTCGTTTCCCGGCACGCGGACGTCTCCGAAATCTACCGGGACGACAAGCGGTTCACGTCCGAGAAGGGGAATGTCCTCACCACGCTGCTGATGGGCGGGGATTCCGCCGCGGGCATGATGGCCGCGGTGACGGACGGGCCGCGGCACGCCGACATCCGCAAGATCCTGCTCAAGGCGTTCTCGCCGCGCGCGCTGGAAGGCGTGGTGGACCACATCCGGCAGTCCACCCGCGAACTGCTCCGCGACGCGGTGGCCCGCGAGGAGTGCGACTTCGCCAGGGACGTCGCGGCGGACATCCCGCTCACCGCGATCTGCGACCTGATGGGCGTGCCCGAGGCGGACCGCGCGAAGGTGCTCGAACTGACCGCGACGGCCCTCGGCAACGACGGCGCCGCCCAGTCGCCCGTCGCGGCCTGGCAGGCGCGCAACGACATCCTGGCGTACTTCGGCACGCTGGCCGAGGAGCGGCGCGGGAACCCGGGCGACGACGCGGTCAGCGTGCTGGCCACCGGCCTCATCGAGGGCCGGCCGCTGACCATGGACGAGATCGTGGTCAACTGCTACAGCCTGATCATCGGCGGTGACGAGACCAGCCGGATGTCGATGACCGGCGGGGTGCTCGCCCTCGTCGAACACCCGGCCCAGTGGCAGGCCCTGAAGAGCGGCGAGGCGGACATCGCCACCGCCGTCGACGAGATCCTGCGCTGGACGACGCCCGCGCTGCACTTCGGCCGGACGGCCCTGGAGGACGTCCCGGTCGGCGGGCAGGGGCAGGTGATCAGGGCCGGGGACGTCGTCACGCTGTGGAGCGACTCGGCCAACATGGACGAGGAGGTCTTCGACGCCCCGGAGCGGTTCCTGCTCGGCCGCACCCCCAACAAGCACCTGTCCTTCGGGTACGGCCCGCACTTCTGCCTCGGCGCCTACCTGGGCCGGGCGGAGATCGCCGCCATGCTGACCGGTCTGCGCGAGCTCGTCGCCTCGGTGGAACTGCGCGGCGACACCCGCCGCAACTACTCCAACCTGCTGAGCGGCATCACCAGCCTGCCGGTGACCCTGCGGCCGGAGTGAGTGCCGGGGGCGGAGCGCTTCCGCCTTTCCGGGGGCGGGAAGAAACGATTGCGCTGGCCGGTCCCTCGGCCTTTTCGGCCAAGCTCGGGCAGCACGGATAATCGATTATGGGAAATAATCGATTATCGAATCCTTACGCGCGCCGGGAGGGCGGAATTCCGCCCTCCCGGCGCGGGCCGGAGCAGCAAGCAAAGCCGGTGAAACGCGTGCAGCGGATGAAGCGCGTAAGGCGGGAGAAATGCGGCTCAGCCGTCGACGCGGACCGGCAGCGACTCGATCCCGTACACGATCGACAGCTTGCGGAACGCCAGCTCCTCCGGCCGCACCGCGAGCCGCATGGCGGGGAAGCGCCGCACCAGCGCGGGGTAGGCGGCGCGCAGCTCCATCTTGGCCAGCTCGGCGCCGACGCAGCGGTGGATGCCGTAGCCGAAGGCGAGGTGCGAGGGCACGTTGCGGGACGGGTCGAAGCGCTCCATGCCGGGGCCCAGCTTGCCGTCCCGGTCGGCGCCGCTCAGCGAGCACAGCACCACGTCGCCCTTGGCGATCTGCACACCGGCGATCTCCAGGTCCTCGCGCGCGAACCGGGGGAAGGCCACCTGTACGACGGTGAGGTAGCGCAGCAGCTCCTCCACGTAGCGGTCGGCCGCCTCGTCGCCGTCCTTGAGGGCCGCGAAGTGCGAGTCGTCCTGGAGGAGCACCAGGGCGCCCAGCGCGAGCATGCTCGCGGTCGTCTCGAAGCCGCCGGTCAGCACGCCGTCGGCCAGGCCCGCCAGCTCCTCGTCGCTGACCGAGTCGCCGTGCTCCTTGACGATCATGCCGAGCAGGCCGTCGCCCGGGTTCTGCCGCTGCTTCTTGACCACCTCACGGAAATACGAGAGGGATTCCGATATGGCGCCGAAGGAGGCGTTGGCGCCGCTGAAAAGGTCGAAGCGGGCGGCGCTGAGCCGCTCGAAGTCCGCGCGGTCCTCGTACGGAACTCCGAGGAGTTCGCAAATGACCAGCGAGGGAATGGGCAGGGCGAACATCTCGACCAGGTCGACCGGGTCGCCGGCGGCGCCGGCCTTCTCCATGGCGTCCAGCCGCTCCTCCACGATCTCGTGGATACGGGGCGTGAGCCGGTTGAGGCGGCGCATGGTGAATTCGGGGGTCAGCAGCCGGCGCAGCCGGGTGTGCACCGGCGGGTCGGCGAAACCGAGGCCGCCGGGGTTCTGGTCGGTGCTGGCGCCGGCCTGCCCGATGAGGTTGGTGAAGTCGGAGCTGAAGGCGTTGCCCTTGCCCAGGACGGCCTTGACCTCGTCGTAACCGGTGACCAGCCACACATTGGCGGCGATCGGCACCGGCAGCTTGCTGATGGGCTCCTTCTCCCGCACCGTCGCCAGCTCGCCCACCGGGTCCAGCCCGTTCCGCCGCAGCGGCATCAACACAGACTCGGGCAAGAAAGACATCCGAGACAGGTCGAAGCCCTTCTTTCGTGTCCGTGCCATATACATACGGCCGGCCCAGGCGATGATCCGGGAACGGAGAGTCGTCATGACGCTAATACTGCCTTTCGTCGAGGGGGACGGTCACCCGCCCTCGGCGGGCCCCGGTAAGGGCTGCCGAACGCCGGGACATCCGCTCGGCGTTCGCGGATGTGACGTGCGCCATGGACCGGTCGGCCGCATCCAGCGTGACGAGCTCAGCCTTGTACATATGTGTGCGCGTGGTCTTGAGGGCGAGTTTACAAACTGCCATTGCACGCAATCACGGAACAACCCCTGTTCGCCCCCTAGGGGCTTCCCCGGAGACGGCCGCGGCGCGGCCCGGTCCGCGCGAACCGGCCCTGCTCGCGGGCCAGTAGGCAGCCGCGCCGCGACGCGTCGCCGGGACTGTGGAGCTACCGGGTGCCATGGACAAAAGCCAACCGTAAGCGGGGTGCGCGGCCCACCGTTTCCGTCACGGGCGAACGAGGCAACCCGCACGCCGTTTCGCGCGTCCGCCCCGCCCGGCCGGTGCGACGGCCGGACGCTACCGGGGCCGCCCAGCGCCATACGGCCGCGGAAACCGTGCCCGCCCGGCCCCGGCATCCTGCCCGACAGCCCTCGCGGGCCGGAGCGGCGCCTGCCCCGTTTACCGGCACCCGTACCCGTACGCCCCCTTGCACACGGCCGCACGCACGGCTCCGACGCACGGCCGTACACGTACATCCCGCACCTCGCACGCCACACCACACCCACCCCACCGAACCCGACATAAAGGACATATGCCTCAACGCTTGCTACGTTGCCTGTCATGACCGCACCCACGGCGGACGCTCCCCCACCGGGCCTGAGGATGCCCGGACGCCGGGGCACCGAACTGGCCCTCCTCGCCGGCGCCGTCCTGATCAGCGTCTGCGGGTACATCGACGTCGGGCTCGCCCGGCAGAACGCCGTCCCCGGCGACGCCGCGAGCTACGGGGCGGGCCTGGCCGCCCTGGCCCTCCTGGGCCACCTCGCCGTCAGGTTCCGCGCCCCCTACGCCGACCCCCTGCTGCTCCCCATCGCCATCCTGCTGAACGGGCTCGGGCTGCTGCTGATCTTCCGGCTCGACCTGGAGACGCCCGCCGACCGGGCGTCGCCCACCCAGCTCGTCTGGTCCGCACTCGGCGTCGGCCTGTTCGCCGCCGTCGTCCTGCTGCTGCGGGACCACCGCACTCTCCAGCGCTACGCCTATGTGTCGGTCGCCGCCGGGCTGGCCCTGATGGTCGTCCCGATCTTCTTCCCGGCCGTGAACGGGGCCAAGATCTGGATCCGGGTGGCGGGCTTCTCCTTCCAGCCCGGCGAGTTCGCGAAGATCCTCATCACCGTCTTCTTCGCCGCGTACCTGGCGGCCAACCGCAGCGCCCTCGCCCACACCGGCAAGCGGATGTGGAAGCTCCAGTTCCCCGCCGGCCGGGTGCTCGGCCCGGTCGTCGCCGTCTGGCTGGTCAGCGTCGGCGTCCTGGTCCTCGAACGCGACCTGGGCACCTCGCTCCTCTTCTTCGGCGTCTTCGTCGTCCTGCTGTACGTGGCCACCGGCCGCACCGGCTGGATCGCGGTGGGCCTGCTGCTCGCCGCCGCCGGTGCCGCCGCCGTCGGCGTCCTCGAACCGCATGTGCACAGCCGGGTCGCGGACTGGCTGCACCCGTTCGCCAGCATCACGGCGGGCCGGGGCGCGAGCCAGCTCGCCCAGTCGCTGTTCGCCTTCGCCGCCGGCGGGCTGCTCGGCACCGGCCTGGGCGAGGGGCACTCCGCCCTCATCGGCTTCGCCATGAAGTCCGACTTCATCCTGGCCACCTACGGCGAGGAACTGGGCCTGACCGGCCTCACCGCCCTCTTCCTCCTCTACGCGCTCCTGGTGGCCCGCGGCTTCCGGGCCGGACTGGCGCTGCGCGACCCGTTCGGCCGGCTGCTGGCCGTGGGCCTCGCCTCCCTCCTGGCCGTCCAGGTCTTCGTCATCGCGGGCGGCGTGATGGGCCTGATCCCGCTGACCGGCATGGCGATGCCGTTCCTCGCCCAGGGCGGCTCGTCCGTCGTCACCAACTGGGTCATCGTCGCGCTGCTCGTCCGGGTCAGCGACAGCGCCCGCCGACCGCTCCCGGACACCGCGGAGACCGGGGTGATCGCGGGCCTCGGCGGCACCCGGTCCGGCGCCTCCGCCCCGCCGTACGAGGAGGACGACCTCCCGTACGGATACGGATACGGATACGGAGGCGGTGGGGGCGGAGACGGCGGCAGCCCCGGCGGCCCCCCTGACGGCCACGCCCCCCACGGCCGGGGCGCCCCCGCCGACCACGACGGCGTCCCCGACGACCACGACGACCAGGGCAGCCGCCGGTGAACCGCTACATCCGCCGCGCCGGCGTCTTCTGCCTGATCCTGCTCGTGGCGCTGCTCCTGAACGCCGTCCGCGTCCAGGTCTTCGAGGCCGAACGCTACGACGACAACTCCGCCAACCGGCGCGGCGCGCTGGCCCGTTACAGTCAGCCGCGCGGTGACATCCTCGTCGACGGGGAGCCGGTGACCGGCTCGCGCGACAGCGGCGGCACGCTGCGGTACGAGCGGACGTACGCCGAGGGGCCGCTCTACGCGCCCGTCACCGGCTACGCCTCCCAGATCTACGGCACCTCGCTGCTGGAGAGCGCCGAGGACGACGTGCTCTCCGGCACCGACCCGCGGCTCGCGCCGTTCCCGCTGTGGACCGACATCAGCCGCGCGCAGCAGCCGGGCGGCGACGTGGTCAGCACGGTCGACGCGGCGGTGCAGCAGGCCGCGTTCGAGGGGCTGGGCGGCAAGAAGGGCGCGGTGGCCGCCGTGCAGCCGCGCACCGGCAAGATCCTCGCGCTGGTCAGCACGCCGTCGTACGACCCGAACGAGCTGTCCGGCACCGAGCGGTCGGTGGCCGACACCTGGAACCGGCTCAACCGGAGCGGCGGCCGTCCGATGATCAACCGGGCCCTGAAGCAGACGTACCCGCCGGGCTCCACCTTCAAGATCGTCACGGCCGCGGCGGCGCTGGACCACCGGAAGGTCACCGACCTCGACGCGGCCACCGACACTCCGAGCCCGTACACCCTTCCGGGGACGTCCACCCGGCTCACCAACGAGGCGGGCGACTGCGCGAACGCGTCGCTGCGGCACGCCTTCGAGGTCTCCTGCAACACCGTCTTCGCCCGCCTGGGCGTGGACGTCGGTCTGGACGGCATGGCGGAGGCCGCGGAGAAGTTCGGCTTCAACGACGCGGACCTGAAGGTCCCCTCGACCGCGGCCCGCAGCGTCTTCGACACCGACATGGACGCCGCGCAGGTGGCCCTCTCCTCCATCGGTCAGTACGACACCACGGCCACCCCGCTCCAGATGGCGATGGTCGCCGCAGCGGTGGCGAACGACGGCGAAGTCCGGGCCCCCTATCTGGTGGACAAGGTGACCGACGCGCACGGCGACACGGTCTCCGCCACCCGGCAGAAGACCCTGCACCGGGCCATGAGCCGCGGCACCGCGCGGCACCTCCAGGAGATGATGACCGGCGTGGTCACGCGGGGTACCGGCACCGGCGCCGCGATCGACGGCGCCACCGTCGGCGGCAAGACCGGCACCGCCCAGCACGGCGTGGACAACAAGGGCACGCCGTACGCCTGGTTCGTCTCCTGGGCGAAGAAGGACGGCGCGGCCGATCCGGCGGTGGCCGTGGCGGTGGTCGTCGAGGACGCGGCCGCCGACCGCGCGGACATCAGCGGCGGCGGCAGCGCGGCGCCGATCGCCCGCGCGGTGATGCGGGCCGCGCTACGGTGACGTAAGGGGAAATAGACCGTGATGCGCAGGGGGACGCATGGGACAGTCGGGACAGTCGGGACACGCACGTACGGGGCGACCGGGACGGCCGGGGCCCGGACATCAGGCCGGAGACCGGGACCGGGCGCTCCTCACCCTCACCGAGGTCGAGGCGCTGGCCCGCCGGGTCCACGCGGGGCAGACGGACAAGGCCGGCCGCCCGTACGCGGAGCATCTCGCGGCGGTCGCCGGAGGCGTACGGGCGCGCGGCGGCAGCGACGAGCAGATCGCCGCGGCCTGGCTGCACGACGCCGTCGAGGACGGCGCGCTCACGCCCGCGTGGCTGGCCGGCGCCGCGCTCACGGAGCGCACCAAGGCGATGGTCCGCGCGGTGACCAAGCGCCCGGGTGAGCCGGTCGAGGCGTACACGGCCCGCATCCTGGCCACCCCGGGCGCGCTGCTGATCAAGGAAGCGGACCTGGCGCACAACGCGGACCCGGCGCGGCTCGCGGTGCTGGACGCGGCGACGCGGGAGCGGCTGACCGTGAAGTACCGCCGGGTCCGGGGCCTGCTGGGGCTGGCGTAGGGCGCCGCCGGCGCCCCCCGGTCCACACGGTCCACACCCCGGACACCGCCCTCACAAAGCTGCCCCATACAGCTACCCTGCCCGCCATGACGACCTCGGAGCCCTCGGACCCCACCGCCCCTCCGGCCCCCGGCAGCCGGGTGATCGCGGCCCTCCACGACGCGAGCGTCCGCCGTCTCACCACCGGGCAGGTCATCCTCGACAGCATCGACTGGACCGTACGCACCGGTGAGCACTGGGCCCTGCTCGGCGCCAACGGCGCGGGCAAGACCACCGTCCTGCGGCTGGTGGGCGCGCTGATGTTCCCCACGACCGGCACGGTCGAGGTGCTCGGCCACCGCCTCGGCACCGTCGACGTACGCGAACTGCGCGCCGCCATCGGCCTGGTCTCCAGCGCGCAGAAGGTCCCTCAGGACGCCACCGGCCATACAGTCGTCCTCACCGGCGCGACCGGCACCGTACAGCCGCTCTGGGGAAAGTACGACGACGCCACCCGCGAGCGCGCGCACGAACTGCTGGCCGAGCTGGACTGCAAGGAGCTGGCGGACCGGCCGTACGGTGTGTGTTCCGGCGGCCAGCGGGCCCGCCTCCTCATCGCCCGTGCGCTGATGGCCGACCCGTCGCTCCTCCTCCTGGACGAGCCGTTCAACGCGCTCGACCTGCCGTCCCGGGAGGACCTGATCGACACGATGCACCGCCTGGCCGAAGGCCGCCCCGGCCTGTCGACGGTCACCGTCACCCACCACCTGGAGGAGCTCTCCCCCGCCATCGGCCACGCGCTGCTGCTGCGCGAGGGCCGCGTGCAGGCGCAGGGCCCGGTGGCGGACGTCCTCACCGGCGAGCGCATGACGGCGTGCTTCGGCCGGCCCGTCGAGGTGACCTGCCACGACGGCCGGTGGCTGGCGCGCTCGGGGCGCCGCCGACCGTCCAACTGAGCAGCCTTGACAGCGCGGCGCGGTACGCGGCCGGGCCGCGCTGTCAGGCCGGGTCCCCGCCGTCCTCCCCCAGCGCGATCGCCTCCGTCACCTCGCCGACCCGTGCGCGCTCCTCCTCCGCGAAGCGCTCCGCGTCGAGCTGTTCGGCCAGTTCCTCGTCCTGGGCCATCAGCCGGTCCAGGTTGGAGTTCCCGAGGTCGAAGACGCCCATGTCCACGTAGGCGCGCTGGAGGCGTTCGCCCCACAGGCCGATGTCCTTCACGCACGGGACGATGCGGCTGAAGAGCAGTTTGCGGAAGAGGTGGAGGAATTCGGAGTTCTCGGTGATGTCGGCGGCTTCCTGGTGGGGGACGCCGAAGTTCTCCAGGACCTCCAGGCCGCGCAGCCGGTCGCGCATCAGGTAGCAGCCCTCGATGACGAATTCCTCGCGTTCGCGCAGTTCGGCGTCGGAGAGCTGTTGGTAGTAGTCGCGCAGTGCCAGCCGCCCGAAGGCGACGTGCCGGGCCTCGTCTTGCATGACGTAGGTCAGGATCTGCTTGGGGAGCGGCTGGGTGGTGGTGTCGCGGATCATGCCGAAGGCGGCCAGCGCGAGGCCCTCGATCAGTACCTGCATCCCGAGGTAGGGCATGTCCCAGCGGGAGTCCCTGAGGGTGTCGCCCAGGAGTGCCTGGAGGTTGTCGTTGACCGGGTAGAGCATCCCGATCTTGTCCTTGAGGAAGCGGCTGTAGATCTCGGCGTGCCGGGCCTCGTCCATGGTCTGGGTCGCGGAGTAGAACTTCGCGTCGAGGTCGGGGACGGTCTCCACGATCCGCGCGGCGCAGACCATCGCGCCCTGCTCGCCGTGCAGGAACTGGCTGAACTGCCAGGCCGCGTAGTGCTGCCGCAGTTCACCGCGTTCCTTGTCCGACATCCGGTCCCAGTACGGCGTGCCGTACAGGGAAACCGATTCGTCCGGGGTGCCGAGCGGGTCGTACGGGTCCACCTCCTGCGCCCAGTCGATGCGCAGGTTCGCGTCCCACTGCTTGTCCTTGCCCTTCTGGTAGAGGGCCAGCAGCCGCTCCCGGCCGTCGTCGTACTCCCAACTGAAGCGGGCCGGACTGCCCGCCGGCACGGTCCACAGGTACGCGCCCGGGTCCTGTGTGTACAGCTCGCGGCTCGACACTCGCGCCTCCTCGCTTCGCTTCCGACCCCCGTACCGGAGTGGGTCGTTGGCAGGCTCACACGGACTTACCGGCGGGTCAACAATTCGCGCGCAGGGGATTGACGGGCTTGCTGACAAGCAGTCTCATAAGACGGTGACCGCGGGTAACCCACGAGCGAGGTAGCCACAGCCATGACAACCGTGACGACAGCGACGACCGTGACGGAGCCGGAAGTCCTCCGGGACGCCCTCGGGCTGCTCAAGGACCGCGAGCAGGTGGCGGAACGACTGCTCGACTCCTCCGCCAAGCACTCCTTCGACCCGGACACCGAACTCGACTGGGACGCGCCCCTGGAAGAGGGCAAGTGGTTCTGGCCGCCGGAGCTGGTGTCCCTCTACGACACCCCGCTGTGGAAGAAGATGTCCGAGGAGCAGCGGATGGAGCTGTCCCGGCACGAGGCCGCCTCCCTGGCCTCGCTGGGTATCTGGTTCGAGATCATCCTGATGCAGTTGCTGGTACGGCACATCTACGACAAGTCCGTCACCAGCGCGCACGTCCGCTACGCCCTGACCGAGATAGCCGACGAGTGCCGGCACTCGAAGATGTTCGCGCGCATGATCCAGAAGGGCGAGGCACCCGCGTACCCCGTCTCCCGCCTCAACCACAACCTCGCGCGCATCCTCAAGACCGTCTCCACGACGCCCGGTTCGTTCGCCTGCACGCTGCTCGGCGAGGAGATCCTGGACTGGATGCAGCGGCTGACCTTCCCGGACGAGCGGGTGCAGACGATCGTGCGCGGCGTCACCCGCATCCACGTCGTCGAGGAGGCCCGCCACGTCCGGTACGCGCGCGAGGAACTGCGCCGCCAGATGGTCACCGCGCCGCGCTGGGAGCAGGAACTGACCCGCGTGAGCTGCGGCGAGGCGGCCCGCGTCTTCTCCATCGCCTTCGTCAACCCGCAGGTCTACACGAACGTCGGGCTGGACCGGCGGGAGGCGGTCGCGCAGGTGAAGGCTAGCGGCCACCGCCGTGAGGTGATGCAGTCCGGCGCGGGCCGGCTGACGGAGTTCCTCGACGACATCGGCGTCCTGCGCGGCGTGGGCCGCAGGCTCTGGAAGAGCTCGGGACTGCTGGCGTAACGGCCGGGACACGGCGGCGACTCGGGCCGGAACGCCCGGCGCCGCCGCCGGCCCGGTCGGTGTCCGGGGCGCACCGGCACGACCCGGGTCCGGTGCACACCGGCGCCTCCCCGGGGCGCACCGGCGCGGCGCGGGCCGCGTACGCGAACGCCTCCCGGGCCCCCGCACCCGCCCCGGCGCTTTCCCGGCAGGCCGGTTACGCTGCTGGGATGAACGGCAGCGGCACCGCCCCAGCAGTACCCCGACCCGCCTACCGCAGGCTCAGCGTCGAGCAGCGCCGCTCCCAGCTTCTGACCGCCGCCCTGGGCCTGTTCGCCCAGCGCGCCCCCGAAGACGTGTCGCTGGACGACGTGGCGGCCGCCGCGCAGGTGTCCCGGCCGCTGGTCTACCGCTACTTCCCCGGCGGCAAGCAGCAGTTGTACGAGGCCGCCCTGCGCAGCGCGGCCGACATACTGGAGGGCTGCTTCGACGAGCCGGAGGACGGCCCGCTGACCCAGCGCCTCGGCCGGGCGCTCGACCGCTACCTGGCGTTCGTCGACGAGCACGACGCGGGGTTCAGCGCCCTCCTCCAGGGCGGCAGCGTCGTCGAGACGGCCCGTACGTCCGCGATCGTCGACGAGGTGCGGCGCACCGCCGCCGAGCAGATCCTGCACCACCTCGGCGCCGCGGCCCCCTCGCCCCGGCTGCGGATGGCGGTCCGTACGTGGATCACGGCCGTCGAGGCCGCCTCCCTGATCTGGCTGGACGAGGAGAAGCAGCCGCCGCTGGACGAACTGCGGGACTGGCTCGTCGACCACTTCGTCGCGCTGCTGACCGCGACGGCGGCCACCGACGAGCAGGCCGGGCGGGTGGCGCGGTCGGCGCTGGCGAGGGAGACCGCCGAGGGGCCGGTCGGCCGGTTGGCCCGGCGCATCCTGCCGATCGTGGCCGACGCGGCCCATCTCCTGTGAGCCGGGACCGCTCGGGTCCCCTGTGAGCCGGGACCGCTCGGGCCTGCCGTGAGCCGGGACCGCTCGGGCGCGTTTCCGCCCGGACTGGCCTGACCTGCGCTTTCACCGGGCTGTACATCGATGTGAGACTGGTGGGGTGAGAAGCGAGAACACCCCGTTCGTCGGCGGCCCGCTGGACGGGCGGGTGCTGCCGGTCCTCGTCGGCGCGACCGGCCAGCCGCCGAAGACGTACGAGATCCCGGTACCGAACGACGACGGCCGCCCGCCGACGGTCCACCTGTACCGGCGTGCGCCGGGCCGGGTGGGGCGGCTGGGCCTGCCCAGGGGCTGGAAGTACGAGTACGACCCGGCGGGCCGGCTGCCGGGCGGCCCGAAGTGGCCGTGGACGAAGCGGCGTTGACCGTCCGGCGGGCGCCCGCCGGCCGTACGGCCCGGTAACCCCGACCGCCCACCATCCCACTTGGTCCGGACCATTGACAGTACTGGTCTAGTCCTGTTTGCTGCCTGCCCAGGGGGAGCCGCGCCTGCGCCTCCCTGGCAAGGCCCCACCCCGCAGGGGCGGCCCCCTCCACCACCTTCGGCACCCGTGTACGTCCCCTCCGTACCGCCGTCGACAAGGAGCCCCCCATGCGCCGCAGCCGTACCCGCAGTCACAGACCCGGCCCGTCCAGGAGACCGCCGGCCGCCACCCTGGCCGCCGCAGTCGCCGGCCTCCTCGGCGCCACGGCCCTGTTCGTCACCCCCGCCCAGGCCGCTCCGCCGCCCGCCAAGACCGCTCCCGCCGCGCCGGCCGCCCGCACCCAGGCCCTCCCGGAGCACGCCCTCGTCGGCTACCTCCACGCCGGCTTCGCCAACGGCTCCGGATACACGCGGCTGGCCGACGTCCCGGAAAGCTGGGACGTGATCAACCTCGCCTTCGGCGAGCCGGCCTCCGTCACCTCCGGCGACATCCGCTTCGCGCTCTGCCCGAAGTCCGAGTGTCCCGGCGTGGAGACCGAGGCCGAGTTCAAGGCCGCGGTCAAGGCGAAGCAGGCCGCGGGCAAGAAGGTGCAGATCTCGATCGGCGGGCAGAACGGGCAGGTGCAGCTCACCACCACCGCCGCCCGCGACCGGTTCGTCCAGTCGGTCGGCGCGATCATCGACCGCTACGGGCTGGACGGCCTGGACATCGACTTCGAGGGCCACTCCCTCTCACTGGCCACCGGCGACACCGACTTCAAGAACCCGAAGACCCCCGCGATCGTCAACCTGATCTCGGCGGTCAGGACCCTCAAGGCCAAGTACGGCGCCGGGTTCACCCTGACCATGGCGCCGGAGACGTTCTTCGTCCAGCTCGGCTACCAGTTCTACGGTTCGGGGCCCTGGGGCGGCCAGGACCCGCGCGCCGGCGCGTACCTGCCCGTCATCCACGCGCTGCGCGACGACCTGACCCTGCTGCACGTACAGGACTACAACTCCGGCCCGATCATGGGCCTGGACAACCAGTACCACTTCATGGGCGGCGCCGACTTCCACATCGCGATGACCGACATGCTGCTGACCGGCTTCCCGGTCGCCGGCAACCAGAACAACGTCTTCCCGGCGCTCAAGCCGTCCCAGGTCGCCATCGGCCTGCCCGCCTCCCCGTACGCGGGCAACGGGCACACCGCCCCGGCCGAGGTCACCAAGGCCCTCAACTGCCTCACCCGGGGCACCGACTGCGGCACCTACCGGACGCACGGCCGCTGGCCCGGCATGCGCGGCCTGATGACCTGGTCCGTGAACTGGGACCGGTTCGGCGACTGGGAGTTCCAGAAGAACTTCGACCGCTACTACGGGAGCTGACCGCCCCTCAGCAGCACACCGGGGCCGCCGTCCGGCGCCGGGACACGCCCCCGGCCGCCGATCGGGTGACCGTACCGCTCCGGTGGCCCCACCCCCACGGCGAAGATACGACCACCGTGGCACGATCCGAACGAACCGGGCGGCGGACCAGGGGTCCGCCGGAGCCGCAGCAGTCCGTCGGAGGTGGGTTCGTGTCGCAGCGGTGCACGTCGGGGCAGTGCGCGCCAAGGCGGTCCGGGCCGCGCCGGACCGGACCGGGGCGGTCGGGGCCGTCCCGGCTCGTACGGTCGGTCTGCGCGACGGCCCTGGCGGGCGCGGTCGCCCTGGCCCTGCCCGCCGCGCCGGTGCACGCCGTACCGGAGCCGGACCCGGCCGCGACCGGAGCGCTGGAGCTGCCGGACGGTCCCGGCGGGCCGGGTGAACCGGACGGACTCGCCGGACCGGACGCATCCGAAGTACCGGACGCCACCGAAGCAACCGGCTCCGGCACCGACACCGGCACCGCCTCCAACGAGGACCCCTCCCTCCGCCGCCTGCTGACCCGCCTCCAGGACCTCTACCGGCGGACCGAACAGGCCACCGAGGCGTACAACGCCACCGAGGAGGACCTCAAGGCCCAGCGCAAGGAGTCGCAGGACCTCAACGTCCGGCTGGCCCGCGCCCGTACCCGGCTCGCCGACGGGCAGGCCGACGCGGGACGGCTCGCCCGCCAGCAGTACCAGGGCGGCGCCGCCGCCGGGCTCTCCACGTACCTGCGGATGCTGCTCTCCGCCGACCCGCAGGAGGTGCTGGAGGAGGGCCACCTCTTCAAGGAGGCGGCCGGCAGCCAGGCCGCCACCGTCGCCCGGCTCACCGGCAACGAGAAGCGGGCGGACGAGCTGGCGAAGGCGTCGCGCGCCGCGCTGGACGAGCAGCAGGTGCTCACCGAGCGGCGCCGTAAGCAGCGGGACGCGGTCGAGGGCCGCCTCAAGGAGGTCGAGGAACTGCTCTCCACGCTCTCCGAGGACCAGCTCGCCGAACTGGGCCGGATGGAGCAGCAGGGCACGGACGAGGCACAGCGCGGCCTGGTGTCCTCCGGCGAGCTGAACGGGTCCCGGGCGCCGTCGGCGAGTGGCGACCGGGCCGTGCGGTACGGCCTCCGGCAGGTCGGCAAGCCGTACGTCTGGGGAGCGCAGGGGCCCGGCTCCTTCGACTGCTCCGGCCTGACGTCGCAGGCGTGGTCGCACGCCGGGCGGCCCGTCCCGCGAACCAGCCAGGAACAGTGGCGCCGGCTGCCGCACGTGCCGCTGCGGGCGCTGCGCCCCGGCGACCTGGTGATCTACTTCCCCGGCGCCACGCACGTCGCGATGTACCTGGGCGACGGCATGGTGGTCCAGGCGCCCCGCCCCGGCGCCCGGGTCAAGGTCTCCCCCGTCGCGTCGAACCCCCTGCTGGGCGCCGTCCGCCCGGACCAGGGCGCTCCGTCCCTGCGCGCCTACGTCCCGCCGCCGCTGCCGGACGACGCGACGGCGGGCGCCGATTCGGGGTACGGGTCGGCGGCGGGCCCGGCCTGACCGGGGGTGGTACTGGTGCCACCCGCACAAGTGAAACCTGGGTGATCGATACCGTCCGCCCCGCACCGCAGCATCTTCCCTGTACGGCAGTACGGCCGTACGCGTATCCCGGGGAGGAACGTATGCGGGTGTTCGGAAAGAGCCGATGGCGAAGGGCCTCCGTGGCGGGGCTGGTCACCGTGGCGACGGCCGCTCTGCTGCCGGCAGCCACCGGGCCCGCCGCGGCTGCGGGCGACGGGCACGTTCCCGCGCGCTATACGGAGCAGCGGCTCGACTGGCACACCTGTGACGGCGCACCGTCGCTGGACTGCGCGACGATGAGCGTGCCGCGCGACTGGCACCACCCGGCGGACGGCCCGGACATCAGCGTGTCCGTGTCCCGGCACCGGGCGGCCGATCCGGCTGCGCGGCGGGGCGTCCTGATGATGGCGGCGGGCGGGCCGGGCGGCCAGGGCCTGCTCAGACCGGCGGACTTCGCCAAGCGCTCGCCCACCGTGGCCGCCGCCTACGACATCGTGAGTTTCGATCAGCGCGGACTGCCGCGCAGCACACCCCTGGCCTGCCAGACCCGGGCCGAGTTCGACGCGTTCTTCGGCGACGACTCCCGGGACCGCTCGCCCTCGGCGGTACGCGGCGTCGTACAGCGCTCGCGGCAACTGGCCCGGTCCTGCCAGGAGCGCGGCGGCGGTCTGGCGCCGTACCTCACCACCGACCAGACCGTGCGCGACATGGACCTGTTCCGCGCGCTGCTCGGCGCCCGCAAGTTCGCGTATTACGGTCCCTCGTACGCGGGGATGATCGGCGCGTACTACGCGACGGAGTTCCCGCACCGCGTGGACCGGCTCGTCCTGGACAGCACCGTCGCTTTCGACGGCACCTGGGAGTCCTTCCTGATGGACCAGCCGCGCAGCTTCCAGCGCCGGTTCGAGCGGGACTTCCTGCCCTGGCTGGCCGCGCGCGACGCGACGTACCACTACGGACGTACGGCCGCCGCGGTCGAGGCGAAGTGGGAAGCGCGGCGCCGGGCGCTGCGTGACCGCCCGGCCGTCCTCGACGACGGACGGCGGGTGACGCCGAACCGCCTGGACTTCGGCACCAGCCAGGCCCTCTACAACGCGGCCCGGGGCTTCGCGCCGCTGGCCACCGCGCTCGCCGCGCTCGACCACTGGGACACCGCCGCACCGGCCGAGCGCGGCGCCGCCAAGGAGGTCTTCGGCGACTACCTCAGTCCGGAGTTCCTCGCCGAGTACACCGCGGTGACCTGCAACGACACGCCGTGGAGCCACGACATGGACCGCTGGGTGCGCCGCACCGCCACCTACACCGCGACGTACCCGCTGGTCGGGGCGCGGGCCCTGGCCTTCGCGGCGACCTGCGCCGCCTGGCCCGCCTCCCGCGCCCCGCGCGTCCGTGTCACCGGCAAGGGCCTGCCGACGACGCTCATGCTCGGCTCGCTGCACGACCCCGCCATCTACTACGAGGGCGTTCTGCGGTCCCACCGCGCGCTGCGCGGCTCCCGCCTGGTCACCGTCGCGGGCGGTGACCACGGCCAGTACCAGAACCACAACCCGTGCGTGGACGCGCTGGTGGACCGCTACCTGCTCACGGGCGCGGCTCCGGCGAAGGACATCGGCTGCCCGGCGCCGGGCCCAGGATGATCCGAAAGACGCGCCCTAGACCTGGGAAGTCAGCGAAGCCAGGTACGCCTCCGTCTTCTCCGGCTCGTAGAAGAAGTTCTCGAAGTCCGCCGGGTCGTTGAACCCGTTCGCGAAGCGGTCGGCCACCGGCTGGAGCTGCCCCGCCGCCCCGATCAGGTTGAGCACGTGCTCGGGCGGCGGCGCCAGCATCGCGTTGGTCCACTTCGTGACGTGCTGGGCGGTCTGCCAGTAGCGGTCGAACGTGGTCCGCATCCACTCCGCGTCGAAGGGGCGGTCACCGTGCTCGATGATCGAGGCGAGGTAGGAAGCGGCGCACTTGGAGGCCGAGTTGGAGCCCTGGCCGGTGATCGGATCGTTGGCGACGACGACGTCCGCGACGCCGAGGACCAGGCCGCCGGAGGGGAGTTGGCCGACGGGGTTGCGCACGGTCGGGGCGTACCGCCCGGCCAGGGTGCCGTTGGCGTCGGTCAGCTCGACCTTCGTGGCGCGCGCGTACTCCCAGGGGGTGAAGCGCTCCATGAGCTCCAGGGTCGTCGCCAGGTGCTCGTCGGGGTCCCGCATGCCCGCGAAGACGTCCAGGGGGCCGCCGGGTATGCCCTCCCAGAAGAGGATGTCGGCACGGCCGGAGTTGGTCAGCGTCGGCATGATGAACAGCTCGCCGACGCCCGGTACGAGGTTGCAGCGCACCGCGTCGAAGTCGGGGTGCTCGGGGCGGGGGGCCAGGCCGTGCACGTACGCGACGGACAGCGCGCGCTGCGGGGCGTCGTACGGCGAACGCGAGGCGTCCCGGCCGAACATCGACACCAGCTCGCCCTTGCCGGCGGAGACCAGCGTCAGGTCGTAGCGGCTCGCGAAGAAGTCGAGGTCGGAGACGGCGGCGCCGTGGATGACCAGTTGTCCGCCGCGCTGCGCGAAGGTCTCCATCCAGCCGGCCATCTTCAGGCGCTGGTCGACGGACTGGGCGTAGCCGTCCAGCTTGCCGACCCAGTCGACGGCGCGCTGGGTGCCGCCGGGCTCCGCGTGGCTGCCGGGCGCGGCCACCGAGACGCCGAGGCCCTCGATGCGCGGGGCCTGGCTCTCCCAGAAGTTCAGCGCCAGGTCGCGCTCGTGCTGGAGGGCGGTGTGGAACATGCACTGCGTGGACATGACCCGGCCGGAGCGGATCTCGTCCGCGGTGCGGTTGGACATGAGGGTGACCTCATAGCCCTGGGCCTGCAGCCCGAGGGCGAGCTGGAGACCGGACTGGCCGGCTCCGACGATGAGTATCTTCCGCATGGTGGTGCTCTCTTCCCAGGTACGGGGGGGCGGCTCGGGGCTATTCGGGAGTGGCTTCGAGGGCGTGGGCGACGAGCGCGAGCAGCGACTCGACGACCGTGATCCGCCGGCGCGCGTCCATGATCACGACGGGCACGTGCGGCGGTACGGTCAGCGCCTCGCGTACGTGCTCGACGGCGTACGCGGCCGTCCCCTCGAAGTGGTTGACCGCGACGATGTACGGCAGGCCGCAGCTCTCGAAGTAGTCCAGCGCGGGGAAGCAGTCGTCCAGCCGGCGGGTGTCGGCCATCACGACGGCGCCGATCGCGCCGCGTACCAGGTCGTCCCACATGAACCAGAACCGCTGCTGCCCCGGCGTGCCGAACAGGTACAGCACCAGGTCGGAGTCGAGGGTGATCCGCCCGAAGTCCATCGCGACCGTGGTGGTGGTCTTGTGCGGGGTGGCGGACAGGTCGTCGGTGCCCTCGCTGGCCTGCGTCATCACCGCCTCGGTCTGCAAGGGGGTGATCTCCGAGACCGAGCCCACGAACGTGGTCTTGCCCACGCCGAAGCCGCCCGCCACCACGATCTTGGTCGCGATGGGGGCGCGGGAACGATCCGTCTGCCAGCTCTGCAGCCCCGCCTCGTCGTCGACGGCGGGCGCCCCGGCCCCGGCGGATCCGCGCGGCGCTCCGGCCACCCCGGCCGTACCGGCCGTCATCGTGTCAGAGCCTGCGAAGTCCACCCAACACCCTTTCGAGCAGCGCGCGGTCCGGCCGGCCGGTGCCGTGCCCGGTGCCGTAGACGCGGATCTTTCCTTGGTCGGCGAGGTCGCTGAGCAGGACGCGGACCACGCCCAGCGGCATCTTGAGCAGCGCGGAGATCTCCGCCACCGAACGCATCCGGCGGCACAGCTCCACGATCGCCCGCATCTCCGGCATCACCCGGTCGCCCCAGCCGCCGGACGTCAGCTCCCGCCGCTCCTCGGGGGCGTCCAGCGCCGCCACGAACGTCTCCACGAGCAGGACGTGGCCGAAGCGGGTGCGGCCGCCGGTCAGTGAGTACGGGCGCACGCGCGCGGGTTTCTTGTCCCCGCCGCGCACGGGGAGCTGGGGCGGGGTGCTCACTGGGCGCTCTCCATCGACTTGCGCAGCTCACTGCGGAGTTCGGGGGTCAGGACATGGCCGGCCCGGCCGACGAACAGCGCCATGTGGTAGGCGATGACGCTCATGTCGCAGTCCGGCGTGGCGTGCACCCCGAGCAGCGAGCCGTCGCTGACCGACATGACGAAGAGGCTGCCCTCCTCCATCGCGACCATCGTCTGCTTGACCGTTCCGCCGTCCATCAGCCGGGCGGCGCCCGTGGTGAGGCTGCCCAGCCCGGAGACGATGGTCGCCAGGTCCGCGCTGGACCCCCGGGGCCCCGCCGGGGCGCCCGGCTGCCCGGCCGGGAGGGCCGCGGCGGCCGCTCCCGGGTCGGAGGAGAGCAGCAGCAGCCCGTCGGAGGAGACCACGGCCACCGAGCGGATGCCCGGTACCTCGTCGACCAGGTTCGTCAGCAACCAGTGCAGATTCCGTGCCTCACTGCTCAGTCCGTAAGCAGCCGGCGCTTGCGCCTTCAATCGCGTGCCTCCTCGACAACGTGGCTCTGTCCCGGGGCCCCCGCTCCGTCGGTGTCCGTCTGTGGGATGGTCTGCTCCGCTGTGCGTTCCGCGACCTCGGCCTCGACGTCGCGCCGGCCGTCCCGCGCCCCCTGCTGGAAGCCGCCGAGCCGGGCCCGCAAAGCCTCGGCGTTGACCGCCGCGCTGCCGGCGCGGGGGGTGGCGGGCGGCTTCTGCGCCACGATGCGCGGTGTGCGCTTGGGCAGGCCCTGGTCGGTCAGCCGGGGCTTGCGCGGCGCGTCGGCGCTCCCGTCGCCGGCGGGTGCGGCACCGGGCCGGGCGTGCTCGCCGGTTCCGGTGGTGTACGTGCCGGGGCCGCCGGTCGTGGCCGAGGCGGGGGCGCCGGAAGGTGTCCCGCCGGGCGCCTGGGGCGCCGTTTCCGCGGGCCGGTCGTGCTCCGCGGTCTCCTTGGCGTACGGGCCGGGCGACTGCGGGCCGTACGGGCTCGCCGGGGCCGCCGGGGCGTCGTCCGCCACGGGGCCGTCATCCGCGGTGGTGCCTGCGGGCGCCTCGGGACCGGTGGGTGCGTCGGTGCCGGCCGGCGCCTCGGGCGCCGCCGCCTCCACCGCGCGCTCCGCCGCCTCGACCAGGGGGTCGTCCGCGTTCGTACCCGCGTGCGTGTCCGTCTCCGCGGACGTCCGCCCGGTGTCCGTGCCGCCCTGCTCCAGGCGCGGCAGCCGCGTCTGGAGCGTGTTGGAGTTGGCCTCGGCGACCGAGCCGGGCAGGCTCTGGACGGCCTCGCCGGGCATCGGGGGAGCGACGGTCCCCGGCGCGGGGCGGGGGGGCAGGATGGCGGCGGGCAGCACGACGACGGCCGTGATCCCGCCCTGCTTCTGGTCGCGTAGCTGTACGCGCACACCGTGGCGCGCGGCGAGCCGTACGACGACGTACAGGCCGAGGCCGAGCGTCTCGTCCGCCGTGTCCAGGCTGTCGTCGCTCCCGGTCGCGTCCGCGAGGCGTTCGTTCAGCTCCGCCAGCCGTTCCGCGGTCATCCCTATGCCCTCGTCCTGCACGGAGAGCATGACCTCGCCGCTCTCCAGCAGCCAGCCGGACAGCTCGACATGGGCGTCCGGCGGGGAGAACGCGGTGGCGTTGTCCAGGAGTTCCGCGACGAGGTGGCTGATGTCGTCGGCGGCGAACCCGGCGACCTGGGAGTGCGGCGGCAGCGACTGGACGCGCACCCGCTCGTACCGCTCGATCTCACTGATCGAGGCGCGCAGCACGTCCAGCAGCGGCACCGGCCCCGGCTGCCCGGCGCTGTGCTCCGTACCGGCCAGGACCAGCAGGTTCTCGCTGTTGCGCCGCATCCGGGCGGCGAAGTGGTCCAGCTTGAAGAGGGTTTCCAGGCGTTCCGGGTCCTGCTCCTTCTGCTCCAGCGACTCGATGACGGTGAGCTGGCGCTCGACGAGGTTCAGGGTGCGCAGCGCGAGGTTGACGAACCGGCCGTGCACGCCGGTACGCAGGGCCGCCATCCGCGCGGTGAGGTCCGCGACCTCCTGGCGCAGCGACTCCCGCTCCTCCTGGAGCACCTCGCGCTCGGCGGCGAGCCGCTTGCGCCCGCC
Source organism: Streptomyces chrestomyceticus JCM 4735 (assembly GCF_003865135.1). Taxonomy (NCBI): domain Bacteria; kingdom Bacillati; phylum Actinomycetota; class Actinomycetes; order Kitasatosporales; family Streptomycetaceae; genus Streptomyces; species Streptomyces chrestomyceticus. Next base: position 3,180,667 of record NZ_BHZC01000001.1, read on the forward strand.
GACCAGCCGGGCGCGTTCGCCCTCCAGTTCGGCGGCCCGGCGGGTGGCCTCGCCCACCTGGGCGTGCAGGGCGTTGACGGACCGTACGGCGTCGGCGAACTCGTCGTTGCGGCCCTTGAAGGTGACCGGCGGCTCGCCCGCCGGGTCGGCCGCCACCCGTCCGGCGCCCAGCCGCAGCGCTGCGAGCGGCCGGGTCACCGAGCGCCATGCGGAGATGCTGGCGCCGACCGCCAGCAGCAGGCAGACGCCGACCAGGGCGATACGGATCTCCATCGCCGTCACGTCGTCGTCGCGCAGCGCGCCCAGCCGGTCGATGTCGGCGGTGGCCATCGACGCCTCGACGCCGCGCATCAGGCCGATGCGGGCGGTGAGCGCGGTCTTCACGCGTGCGCTGCTCAGCCGCTGGTCGTCGGCGTCCAGGCGGGGCTGGTCGGTGAGCTTGGCGAGGTAGCTGTCGGCGGTGTTGACCTCGCCGCCGTTGACGGTGCGGTCGTAGGCGTCCCGGGCCTTGGTGCTCGCGGACTGCTTGAAGGCGGCCAGCGCGGCCTGTTCACGGACGTACGCCTGCTGTGCGGCGGCGGTCAGCTTGGCCTGCGGGCCGCCGGCGGCGAGGGCCGGGACGAGCAGGGCGCGGGTCGCGGCGGCCTGGTCGGTGGCGCGGCCGAGCTGCGGCAGGGCCCGTACGTCCGGGGCGACGTCGCTCGCGCGGGCGGGCAGACCGCCGGCGATGGCGTCGGAGAGCGCGCCGAGCGCTTGGACGGCGGCCGTGTAGGCGTCGAAGGTCTCGGTGACCGGGCCCGGCCCGGAGAGCGCCTTCTGCCGGGTCTGCGGCAGTGCGGCGAGGAGCTTGTCGGCCGCCCGGTACGTCTCGGTGGCACCGGCGGCGCCGTGGGACGCGGCCCGCAGTTCGGCGATCTGGCGGTCCACCCGGGCCCGCTGGGCCTCGGAGAGCCCGGCGCCGCCGTTCTTGGCGGAGCGTCCGCCCGCGACGTACTCGGTCATCGCGTCGCGCTCGTCGGCGAGGGAGTGCGCGAGGGTGACCGCGTGCGCGTTCAGGCCGGCCAGGTCGACCAGTTGCTGGGAGTCGTGGACGTCGTCCAGGGCGGAGACGACGGCGGGCGCGCCGGCCCCGAGGACGGCGAGCGCGGCGACGGCCACGGCGCCGACGAGCCGGTTGCGCACGCGCGCGCGGCGGCCGGTCGGGACGGAGGCGGGAACAGGGGCAGGGGTCGCCGGGGTCTTCTTCGGGGTGCTCTTGGGGTTGTTCTCGGGGGCGCGCGCGGGGACGGCCGCTCCGGTCAGGGTGTCGGCAGCGGGAGGCGTCGTGGCCGCACCGGAAGGCACACCGGTGCCCTGAGGCGCACCGATCCCCGGCGGCACACCGGGTCCAGGAGGCGCACCGGCGCCCGGAGGCACACTGCCCCCCGCAGACGCACCGGTCCCCGGCGGCACGCCCGGTCCCGTGCCCGGCGCCGTACCCGAAAACGAACCGGCCGGTGATCCCGGCCCGACCGCGCCGTCCCGAAGCCGCTTCTTCCGCACCGCTGCTCGCATTCCTGTCTCGCCTGCCCACACCGTGTGGTCCCGCGGACCCGGTCGCTCTCGCTCGCGGCGCGTACCTGTGCGAAGACCGCAGCAATTCACACGTCCGCGAGGGAAGCAGCCCGGCTCTGCGCGTCGCGACGAGTGGCCTGGCGCCTCCCATGATCCGGGCCACGACCATTCCACCGGCATCGCGCAGCGGCCCGGCAACGTACACCCGGCCACTCGAATGAGTGAACATCAATCGGAAGTTGACCATCAACTTCCGATCATGGCCGCCCCGGGATGCAACCTCGCGCAACCCCCGAGCGGGTTTGGAGAACCGTGCGGCGCCTGGAAAGATGCCCGCCCGCATCCCGGCAGACCGCGATTTTCAGCCCCGCCGTACGCCTCTGACCTGCTGATACTCGCCGGAGCCCGGCGAAGTCCGCACACTGCGGGAAACCGGACGCGCTGCGGCAGACTGGCCGCCATGCGCATCGAACTGGCCACCGAGCCGGGAGACCCCCAACACCCGAACGAGGACTACGCGTCCGTCGCCCTGCCCGCCTCCGGCCAGGGCGGAGTCATGGTCCTGCTGGACGGCGTGACCCCGCCCCCGGACGGGACCGGCTGCCCGCACGGGGTGCCGTGGTACACCGCGCGCCTCGGGGGCGCGATGCTCGAACTGTCCGGTTCATTCCGGGATATGACGCTCCCTGAGGCGCTGTCGGCCGCCATCTCCCGGACGGCTGAAGTTCACCGGTCGACCTGTGACCTTTCTCACCCCCGCACACCACAGGCAACCGCCGTGGCCGTCCGGTGGTCGCCGGTCACCGTCGAGTACCTGGTCCTGTCCGATTCCGTCCTGCTCGCCGAGCATCCGGACGGTACGGTACGGCCCATTCTGGACACCCGCCTCGACGAACTGCCGCCCGCCGTGCAGGCCCTGCGCGAGACCGTACGGGCCCTGCCGCGCGGCTCCGCCGAACGCGCCGCCGCAGGCCGCGAGTACGGAGCGGCCGTGGAGGCGCTGCGCAACGCCGAGGGCGGGTTCTTCACCGCGGCGGCCGACCCGGCGGTGGCGGCGCGCGCGGTCACCGGCTCCCTCCCGCGCGCCGAAGTACGAGCGCTGGCCGCGCTCAGTGACGGCGCGTCACGGTGGGTCGAGGTCTTCGGCGAGGGTTCGTGGGCGGACTGCCTCGCGGTGGTGCGCAAGGAGGGACCGCAGGCGCTGGTCGACCGGGTGCGGGCGCTGGAGGACGCCGACCCGGACGGCGCGCGCTTCCCGCGCGGCAAGTCCCGGGACGACGCGACGGTGGTGCTGGTCGAGCCGTGATCCGGGCGGGCGGGGCGGCAGTTGCCGGCGGGCCGGGCGCCGGTTGCCGTAACTCCGCCCGTACGGCTGGAAAGAGCCTGTCACGGCGGACGCCGCCCGGCCTAGCTTTGACCACGTGACCAGATTCGACATCCGGTCACGTGGTCAGGAGGGGCCGTGGAAGCCGACGAACGCGCGGAACGGGGCGAACGCGTCCTGGACGCCGCATGCGAGCTGCTGCTCGCCTGGGGCTACCGTCGCGTGACCGCCGACGAGATCGCCCGCCGGGCGGACGTCGGCAAGGGCACGGTCTACCTGCACTGGAAGAACAAGGACGCGCTGCTGCTGGCCGTGGTGCTCCGCGCCAAGGCGGCCGACCACCGCAGGCAGTTGGACCGGATGCGGGCCGACCACCGCTGCATTCTGCCCAGCCGGGCGCTGCGCGGGTCCCTCCTGGACTTCATGGACGACCCGGTGCTGCGCGCCCTCTACCTCGACGACTCCGACATCCTCGGGCGCCTCAACGACATCGCCAAGAAGGAACTCGTGGAACTGGTGGAGGCGAGCCACGAGACGCTGCGCTCGCAGTTGACCACCCTGCGCGCCCACGGCCTGGTGCGCGAAGACCTGAGCGTCGACCAGCAGATGTACGTCTGCATGGCGACGGTCACCGGTTACGTCCAGGCCGAGGTGCTGCTTCCCGACCGCGCCCCGGGCGCCCCGGAGGAGCGGGCCGACCTGCTGTGCCACACGGTCCGCACCGCGCTGGAGCCGCCCGGCGACCCCGACCCGGAGGCCGTCGCCGCGGCGGCCCCCGCCGTCATCACGCGCTACGCGCGTCTGGAGGAGCTGAGCCGGCAGGAAGTACGGCGCCAGCTCCGCCCGTGACCCTCGGTCACGCCTGATCAGGAGGAGAACGCACGATGACCACATCGCCCACCGAGTCCCGGGCGGCCACCCCGCCCGACTCCACCGCCTCCCCCTCGACCGCTTCCGCCCCGGCCACCACCCCTTCGGCCGCCGCCTCTCCGGACACCACCGACCGCACCACGCTCCCCTCCTACGTCGGCCTCCACCCGGGCGAGCCGAACCTGATGGAACCGGAGCTGCTGGAGAACCCGTACACCGGCTACGGCACGCTGCGCGAGCAGGCCCCGCTCGTCCGCGCCCGGTTCATCGACGACTCGCCCATCTGGCTGGTGACCCGCTTCGACGTGGTGCGCGAGGTGATGCGTGACCAGCGGTTCGTCAACAACCCGACCCTGGTGCCCGGCATCGGCGCGGACAAGGACCCGCGTGCCCGGCTGATCGAGCTGTTCGGCATCCCCGAGGACCTGGCCCCGTACCTCACCGACAACATCCTCACCAGCGACCCGCCGGACCACACCCGGCTGCGCCGCCTGGTCTCCCGCGCCTTCACCGCACGCCGTATCCAGGACCTGCGGCCGCGCGTCGAGCGGATCACCGACGAGCTGCTGGAACGGCTGCCGGACCATGCCGAGGACGGCGTCGTCGACCTCGTCGAGCACTTCGCCTACCCGCTGCCCATCACGGTCATCTGCGAGCTGGTCGGCATCGACGAGGAGGATCGGGCGCTGTGGCGGCGGTTCGGCGCCGACCTCGCCTCGCTGAACCCCAAGCGCATCGGCGCCACCATGCCGGAGATGATCTCGCACATCCACGAGCTGATCGACGAACGGCGCGCGGCCCTGCGGGACGACCTGCTCAGCGGGCTCATCCGGGCGCAGGACGACGACGGCGGCCGGCTGAGCGACGTCGAGATGGTCACCCTGGTCCTGACCCTGGTACTGGCCGGTCACGAGACCACCGCCCACCTCATCAGCAACGGCACCCTCGCCCTGCTCACCCACCCCGACCAGCGGCGGCTGATCGACGAGGACCCGGCGCTGCTGCCGCGCGCGGTCCACGAGCTGATGCGCTGGTGCGGGCCGATCCAGGCCACCCAGCTTCGGTACGCCCTGGAGGACACCGAGGTGGCCGGAGTCCAGGTCCGCCAGGGCGAGGCCCTGATGTTCAGCCTCGTCGCGGCCAACCACGACCCGCGCCACTACACCGGGCCGGAGCGGCTCGACCTGACGCGGCAGCCGGCCGGCCGCGCCGAGGACCACGTCGGCTTCGGCCACGGCATGCACTACTGCCTGGGTGCCTCACTCGCCCGGCAGGAGGCCGAGGTGGCCTACGGGAAGCTGCTCACCCGCTACCCGGACCTGGCGCTCGCCCTCACCCCGGAACAGTTGGAGGACCAGGAACGCCTGCGGCAGCCCGGCACCTGGCGCCTGCGACGGCTGCCGCTGAGGCTGCACGCGCAGAGCTGACCCGTACGGGGAAAGTGGAGAACTGATCCGTACGGGGTCCGTACGGGAGCCTGTACGGCGAGCCCCGTACGCGCTGCCGGCCGTCCGCGGAGGAGGCGGCCGTCACGGATGACCGCCCGGGAGCCGGTGCGCACGCCCGCAGGGGCCGCGCGCCGGCTCTCAGCCGTTGCCGCCCTTCCCGCTCCGCTCGCCCCTGGCGGCCGCCCCGCACCCCTCTTCCGCGTCCTGCTCCGCGTTCAACCGGTGGAGCAGGCGCGCCAGTTCCGCGACCTCGCGCCGGTCCCAGGAGGCGAGCCGCCGCGCGTACTGGGCGCGGCGGCTGTTGCGTACCCGGCCGAACCGGTCGTGCCCCTCGTCGGTGAGCCGGACCAGCACGGCCCGCCCGTCGGCCGGGTCCGGCTCGCGGTCGATCAGCCCGAGGTCCTCCAGGGCGCGCAGTTGCCGGCTCATGGTCGCCTTGCCCACGCCGAAGTATCCGGCGAGTTCGGTGGCCCGCTGCTGCCCCGCGTCGGCGAGTCGGACGAGCAGGCCGTACGCGGCCGCCTCCAGCTCCGGGTGCACCTCCCGGGCCAGCTCGCCGGAGGTGGCCCGGGCGCGGCGCAGGAAGACCGCCAGCTCCCGCTCCAGGGAGAGGAACACCTGGTCCACACCACCGGGTTCGTCCGTCCCTGCCACACTGTCGGCTCTGGTGTCGTGCACGTCGGCGCCCTCTCCCGCTTTCCGTACCGTGAAAGTTTCCTGCGGCGGCGGCCGAAGCCGCAGCTTGTCCAGTATTTCGCAGGATTAGACCAACGGAAGCCCGGCTCCCCTCTTTGCCCGCCGCATCTACGCGCGTACCGTCGTCGGCACGTTCTTGGCATGACCACACCACACCGCCCGGTACGGCCACGCCACTCCCCTCGTCCCGCCCCGCGCGCCCCGCGGCGCGCCGTGGCCCGCCCGGCCGGTCCCCCCTCAGGTCAGTTCACCGAGATCCTCGGAGGCACGTATGCCCGTGCACAGATCCGGCCGCCCCGCCGTCCGCCGCCCGCGCTCCTTCGCGGCCCTGGCGTGGACGTTCCTCACCGTCGCCGCCCTCCTCCTCGGACTGCCGGGCACCGCCGGCGCCGCCCCGTACGGCGCCGCCCCCGAACCCGCCCACCCCGGCCTGGACTGGGCCGGCTCCCAGGTCGCCCGCCACGAGGGCGACGCGCCGGGCGAGGCGCCGCCGCCCACCCTCGCCTCCGTCGAAGGCGTCGACGTCAGCAGCCACAACGGCGACGTCCCGTGGCAGACCCTCTGGAACGCCGGAGTCCGCTTCGCCTACGTCAAAGCCACCGAATCCACCAGCTACACCAACCCCTACTTCGCGCAGCAGTACAACGGCTCCTACAACGTCGGCATGATCCGCGGCGCGTACCACTTCGCCACCCCGGACACCTCCAGCGGCGCCGCCCAGGCCAATTACTTCGTGGACCACGGCGGCGGCTGGTCCCGGGACGGCCGCACCCTGCCCGGCGCCCTCGACATGGAGTACAACCCGTACGGCGCCACCTGCTACGGCAAGAGCGCGGCCGCCCTGATCAACTGGATCAAAGACTTCTTCGCCACCTACAAGGCACGCACCGGCCGCGACGCCCTCATCTACACCTCCACCAACTGGTGGAAACAGTGCACCGGCAACTACGCGGGCTTCGGCTCCGTGAACCCCCTGTGGATCCCCCGCTACGGCTCCTCGGCCGGCGAACTCCCGGCAGGCTGGGACTTCCACACCGTCTGGCAGTACACGTCGTCGGGCGCCACGGTCGGCGACCGGAACCGGTTCAACGGGTCGTACGACCGGTTGCAGGCGCTGGCGAACGGGTGAGACGCCGACGGGTCCCGGCAGCGCGGGGGCGCCGGGGCCCGGATCGGCTTGCGTCGTCACCTCCGGTCGAAGTCCGACGTCTCCAGCGTCAGGCCGACGGCCGTTCCGGTCAGGTCCACCGGGGCACCGAAGTCGAGGGTCAGGTAGTCCTGGTACTTCCCGTCCTTGGGCAGCGCGTAGCGATGCCACCTGCCCGAGTAGGGGTCGACGATGAGGTAGACCGGGACCTCGGCCACTGCGTAGGCATCCAGCTTGGGGCCGTAGTCGTTGTGCGAGGTGCCCCGGGAGATGACCTCGGCGACGAATTCGACGTCCTGGTACCGCCATCGTCCCTTGTCGTCCTTCTCCGCTCCGTCCCGCAGCGCGACCACGTCGCAAGCGAAGCCGTTGAGGCCGCCGGGGAAGTCGAAGCGCACATCCGACTTGATCCTCTTCCTCGGGTACTTCGTGCGTAATTGTTCGACGATCCCCAGGATGATGTCCCAGTGGTTGTCCCGCTGCGGCGACATGACGACGGCCCCCTCGACGATCTCTGCTTTCCAGCCCTCGGGGACGGGCATCTGCTCCAGCTGGTCGAACATCTCGTCCAGGCTGAGCTCGTCGCTGTCGGCCATCTCGATCTCGATCCTGTTGTCGGTCAGCTCGATGGTCATCATGCGCTCCTCCCCACCGCCGCGAAGTGCGGGCAGTCGCGCAGTACAACGATACGCACGGTGACCGGGACACGCGCGGCCCGGAGCCCCCCTGTGAGGGGACTCCGGGCCGCTGGGCCGGCCGCGTCCGTCACGCCGCGACCGGGACCTCCGGGGTGGCCGGGGCCGAGGCCGGGGTCAGGGCCAGGTCGAGGACCTGGCGGACGTCGGAGACCGGGTGGACGTCCAGCTTGTCCAGGATCTCGGCGGGGACGTCGTCCAGGTCCGGCTCGTTGCGCTTGGGGATGACCACGGTCGTGATGCCCGCCCGGTGCGCCGCGAGCAGCTTCTGCTTGACGCCGCCGATCGGCAGCACCCGCCCGGTCAGCGAGACCTCGCCGGTCATCGCCACGTCCGGGCGCACCTGCCGCCCGGAGAGCAGCGAGGCCAGTGCCGTCGTCATCGTCACGCCCGCGCTCGGTCCGTCCTTCGGCACGGCTCCCGCCGGTACGTGCAGGTGGACGCCGCGTTCCTTCAGGTCACCGACCGGCAGCTCCAGTTCGGCGCCGTGCGAGCGCAGGAAGGACAGCGCGATGTGCGCGGACTCCTTCATCACGTCGCCCAACTGACCCGTGAGCTGGAGGCCGGACGCGCCGGTCTCCGGGTCGGCGAGCGAGGCTTCGACGTACAGCACGTCGCCGCCCGCGCCGGTGACCGCGAGGCCGGTGACCACGCCGGGCACCGACGTGCGCCGCTCGGCCGGGTCCTGAGCAGACTCGGGAGTGTGGTGCGGGCGCCCGATCAGCGGGCGCAGTTCGTCCACGCCCACCGTGAACGGCAGGTCGCGCTCGCCCAGTTCGCTCTGGGCCGCGACCTTCCGCAGCAGCCGCCCGACGGCCCGCTCCAGGTTCCGTACGCCCGCCTCGCGGGTGTACTCACCCGCCAGCTTGTGCAGCGCCTCGTCCGTGAGCGTGACCTCGCCGGACTCCAGCCCGGCCCGCTCCAACTGGCGCGGCAGCAGGTGGTCCCGGGCGATGACGACCTTCTCGTCCTGGGTGTAGCCGTCGAGCCGGACCAGCTCCATGCGGTCGAGCAGCGGCTCCGGGATGGCCTCCAGGACGTTGGCGGTGGCCAGGAAGACCACGTCGCTGAGGTCCAGCTCGACCTCCAGGTAGTGGTCCCGGAAGGTGTGGTTCTGGGCCGGGTCGAGGACTTCGAGGAGGGCGGCGGCCGGGTCGCCCCGGAAGTCCGAGCCGACCTTGTCGATCTCGTCGAGCAGGACGACCGGGTTCATCGAACCGGCCTCCTTGATGGCGCGGACGATACGGCCGGGCAGCGCGCCGACGTACGTACGCCGGTGGCCGCGGATCTCCGCCTCGTCCCGTACGCCGCCGAGGGCGACCCGGACGAACTTGCGGCCCATGGAACGGGCCACGGACTCGCCCAGCGAGGTCTTGCCGACGCCGGGCGGCCCGACCAGCGCCAGCACGGCGCCGCCGCGGCGGCCGCCGACCAGCCCGAGGCCGCGGTCCGCGCGCCGCTTGCGCACGGCCAGGTACTCGGTGATGCGCTCCTTGACGTCCTCCAGACCGGCGTGGTCGGCGTCCAGGATCTCCTTGGCGCCGGGGATGTCGTACGCGTCCTCCGTGCGCTCGTTCCACGGCAGCTCCAGCACCGTGTCCAGCCAGGTCCTGATCCAGCTCCCCTCGGGGCTCTGGTCGCTGGACCGCTCCAGCTTGTCGACCTCCTTGAGGGCCGCCTTGCGGACGTCCTCGGGCAGTTGGGCGGCCTCGACGCGGGCGCGGTAGTCCTCGCCCTCGTCCTCCGGGTCGCCGTTCAGCTCGGCCAGCTCCTTGCGGACGGCCTCCATCTGGCGGCGCAGCAGGAACTCGCGCTGCTGCTTGTCGACGCCCTCCTGGACGTCCTTGGCGATGGCCTCCGCCACGTCCTGCTCGGCGAGGTGGTCGCGCAGCGCTTCGGTGGCCTGCTTCAGCCGCGCCACCGGGTCGGTGGTCTCCAGCAGGCGCACCTTCTGCTCGGTGCTCAGGAACGGCGAGTAGCCGGAGTTGTCCGCGAGCTGCGAGACGTCCTCGATCTGCTGGACGCGGTCCACGACCTGCCAGGCGCCGCGCTTCTTGAGCCAGTCGGTGGCCAGCGCCTTGTACTCCTTGACCAGCTCGGTGACCGCGCCGGGCAGGGGCTCGGGCACCGTCTCGTCGACGGTGGTGCCCTCCACCCACAGCGCGGCTCCGGGCCCGGTGGTGCCCGCGCCGATCCGCACCCGGCCGAGGCCGCGGATGAGCGCGCCGGGGTCGCCGTCGGACAGCCGCCCGACCTGCTCGACGCGGCCCAGCACGCCGATGCCCGCGTACGAGCCGTCGATCCGCGGCACAAGAAGCACCCGCGGCTTGTTACCCGGTGAGGCGGCGGACTGCGCGGCCTCGACCGCGGCCCGCACGTCCGCCTCGGAAAGGTCCAGCGGCACCACCATGCCGGGCAGCACGACCTCGTCGTCGAGGGGCAGCACGGGCAGAGTGAGCGAGGTGGACGTCGAAGCCATGATCTCCCCTTCGGCATTCAAGTTGAGCAATACCCACTCAATGCTTGTGAGCCGTGAGATGTTCCCCCGGCCGTGTTCGCTGTGAGCGATCAGGCACACCAGTGTCCGGTACGGCTTGACCTTGCAGACGTCAGCTTTAGGTATGCGATCTTGCATAGGTCAACGTGACCTTGCATCGGGGGGAGGTAGCTGTACATGGCGTGCGTCAGAGGTCTTTCAGGGCAGTTCCGCCGGGCCGCCGATGGCCGGGTTCGAGGTGGCGTACGTCGTCCCGGGCGGGGCGGAGGTACGGCGCCCGCTGGCGGACGTACGGGCGGTGCGGTCTGAGGACATCGCACCTGTACGCGCGTTCACCTCGTGCCGCGGCCAGCGGAACTTTCCGGGCCTGTGATGGTCGGCGACGGCGGGCGGGAAGATCGGGTACGTGTCCTGACCGGGGCGGGATCACGTGATGCTGCGGGGCGTCGACCCGGCGGTGGTCGGCATCTTCTCGCGGCCGTTGTGGCTGTCCGGGCCCTGCCAGGCGGGCTTGCCCGCCTGGCAGGGCCGGGCTGTTTCGACCGCCGGGGCGACGGCTCGGCGAGTCATGGACTGCCGCCCGGCCGGGCGGCGCCGAACGGGCTGGATGACGCAGGTGGCTTGTGATCGGGTGGGTGGCATGGTCGGCGGGGCCGAGGTGGGGTTGTCGTTCGGTGTTAGTCGAGGCGGTGGTGGTCGAGGACGTGTGCGGCGGTGCGTAGCAGGGGTTGGTTGTGGCGGAAGGAGTGGGCGCGCAGCCGGGCCAGGGCGTCGTCGGGGGTGAGGTTGTGCGTTGCGGCGAGGATGCCGGCGGCCATGTGGACGGTGGGTGGGTAACCCTGTGGTCCGCGCTGGGCGGGGCGGGCGTGGGTTGTGATCAGGTGGGGGTGTTCGTCGAGGGTGAGCAGGGCGAGGATGCGGGCGTAGGCGGCGGCCCGGTCCTGGTGCTGTGCGGTGAAGGGGGTGGGGGTGCTGCGGTAGAGGTCCATGGCGCCGATGAGGAGGTTGCCGAGGGCCAGGGGCAGGGCCAGGACGCGGCGGGCTCCGGTTTCGCACGCGGTCGGTGTGAAGGCGGGCCACCGCCCGCCCGCCTGGTGCAGGTCCGCTTCGACGGTGCGGCGGTGGACGTAGGCGTCGGTGCACGGTCCTTCGCCGGTGACCAACTGGGCGTCCTCCACGGCCCGGGCGCGCTCGTCGGTGGCGCAACCCAGCACCCGCAGTTCGCCGGTGGTGACCACGGTGACGCCGCCGAAGTCGGCGTCCAGGTCTTCGACGCAGGCTTGACAGGCGGTGTGGAGGGTGACGGCATCGGTAGCGCCCGCGGCGCCGATGCGCTGCCACGCCGCGTCATGGTGCTCGGGGGTCATAGGACTGTCCCTTTCCGTTGGGTTGCCCCGGGCACTGGACGGGGGCCGATGTTGCCGCCGGGGGCTGGGGCGGGTGTCGGCTGGAGCAGCGGGCACGGCTTGGGGTCAGGGACGCTGGATGATGGAGGTGTCGAGCGAGCCGTCGATCAGCTGTTGGCACAGCGCGGTCAGGGGCTGCCGGTGCGCGCGGGCGTGCCGGCGCAGGGCGTCGAAGGCGTCGTCGAGGGTGATGTTCCAGCGTTCGGCCAGGATGCCCTTGGCCTGCTCGATGCTGATGCGGCTGGTCAGAGCGGCCCGCAGCTGGGCCCGTTCGATGTTGCCGTGGGCGATGGTGCGGTGCTGCAGGATCGCGATGGTCGCCACGTCCGCCAGCGCCTGCGCCACGCCTGCGTCGGTTGTGCTGAGGTCCTGTTCGCGGGTGTCGAAGAGGTTCAGGGCGCCCACGATCTGCTGGCGCAGCCGCAGGGGCAGGGCGTGGGTGGTGACGAAGCCGGCCTGGCGGGCGTGCCCGGCGAAGCGCGCGAACCCGGCGGTCTGGACGGGGGAGTTCAGGACGATGTTCAGCCGGGCGGTGCCGCTGCGGTGACACTCCACGCACGGCCCCTGGTCGGCCTGCAAGGCGAACAGTTCCAGCAGCCGGGTGTGCTCGTCGGAGGCGGCGATCACCTGGAGGCTGCCGCCCGGGTCGGCGAGCATGACACCGACCGCCGACACGTCCAGCAGTTCGTTGCACCGGTCGCACAGCCGGTGCAGGAAATCGATCAGGTCGAAGTCGTCGACCAGCGTGTCCACGGCCTCGACCATGGCCGCCAGCAGTCGTTCCTCACGCCTCATGGCCCGTCAGTCCCTTCGCCGGAAATTCCCGGCCCCTTTTCATCATTGTGAAAGCGCAACCGCCGGGCCACCACGTCCTCGGCGGCCTCCACCACGCTCTGCCGGTGTCCGTAGGCGTAGCCGCGCAAGAGCAGCAACGCCCGGGCCAGCGGCACCCCGGCCTGCACACTGATCATCCCGGTGGCCTGGTGGACGACGGCCCGGTAGAGCTCGGAGCCGCTGTCGGCTCTGGCGAACGCCTCCTGCTGCGGGCCACCGTGCAGGAACACGGCGGTCAGGGCGTTGGCCACCAGCCAGGCGTCGGTCAGCGTCGCATCCGGGAGGGGGCCGGATGCCGCGCGCTGCAAGGTCAAGGTGCCCAGGCACGCGGAGCCGACGTGCAGCGGCAGGCAGAAGACGGCCCCGATGCCCAGGGCCGTGGCTTCCGGCAGCAGCGCGGGCCACCGGCTGGCCGCGACCCGCGACAGATCCGGCACCAGAACCTGCGCGCAGGACACCATCACCTCGGGCCCCGGCCCTTGGCCCAGCGTGAACTGCAGGTCTTCCAGCCGTGTGCTGGTGCCCTCGGTGCACCACAGCGGTTCGCTCTGGCCGTCGGCCGTCGTGACACAGGCGGCGATGCCGTCCACGCCGAGGAGCTGGGCGCACAGGTTCGGGTCGGCGCCGACCAGCCTCCTGTCCCCGGCGGCGGGCTGCAGGCTCCTGAGCACCGCAGCCAGATCACGGCCGGTTGCCACCGCTCTCACCTCCCGGCACGACCACCGGTCGCCCGCGAGCGATATCCCGTCGTGGCGGGACGTACTCCTGATGCCTTCCACTCTAGGGATTCCCTGGCAGTCGGCGGACGAAGACGCCAGAGGACGGCCTGCCCCGGCTGTGGCGGCGAGCGGGCGGTGCTGGAGGCCGCCGCCCGCGGGTGCAGCTCGGACACGTGATCGCCTCGGTCGGCGGCCGGGAACCCGTACTGGCCGTACGGGCTTTCACGGACCTGCGGTGTCTGCATCCGGCGGTCGGCGCACCCCTCGTGGTGACGGCGCACCGTGGGCTTCGCGGCCGTGCGAGCCCTGGGAGCCTCCGCCCCAGTGACGTGCCCCGCCAGCCGGCGCGCACCCGTCACCCACGGGACGACGGCGCCGTACGCCCGACTCCGCCGACGATCTTGAAGGGGAGAACAACCGCCGTCCGGCTGCCAGGGCTTGAGGGAGATCCTCGTGTCGCTCCAGAAAGGACCGGGCGGCGGTCGGCGACCGCGATGGGCGTTCTTGCCGGACCCGAGACGCTCGACGCCAACGGCAGCAGCCCCAGCACGTGCTGGGGACGGCGCTCGCCCGTCCCCGGGAGCGGCAGTGGCACATGCCGAGCCCGTGGAGACTCGTTGATGGCGCCCTGGTCCGAGGCGGACCCACGCACGCTCCTTCCCCGCCCAAGGCTAGGGAGATGGAAGTGCGCGGTGCAGGGGCGGGAAATCGCTGTGCGGACCGGTCACGGCGCGCTACGCTGGGTAGTGCATCGTGAGGCCGCCCAGGCCGTGTGGAACCGGCCCAAGCGGCGGCCCCGGACGGGCCAGAAGGAGCCGAGGCGAGAAGCAGTCCCTGTCAGCGGGCATATCGCGGTCCCCTGTGACCGGACTCCTTCTCCCACCGCCGAGCGCGCGCCCAGCCCCCGCTCCCGTCGCGGAGGCGGGAGCCTGCCGACAGGCGGCCCCGACGTGGATATCACCGAATCTCAAGCGCGCGTCGCCGAAGCGATGCGCGACCTGGTGCACCGCACCAGCGACTTCGACCCCCTGGAACTGCTGCACGACCTGACCGCCCACGTGGCGCAGCTGCTGCCGGTGGCCGGGGCGGGCGTCACCGTCCTGGACGAGATGAGGCGGGTGGAGTACGCCACCGCCTCCGATGAACGCTGCCGGCACCTGGAACAGGTCCAGATCGACTTGGACGAAGGGCCGTGCCTGGAGGCCACGCGTACCGGGGTTGCGCTGGCGGTCAGCTCGCTGACCGGTCCGCCGGCCCTGCGCTGGCCCCGCTTCGCCCGCAACGCCCGGCGCGTGGGCATCACCGCGGTGGCCGCCGTCCCGCTGCGCTCTCCGGCCCTCACCATCGGCGCGCTGAACCTGATGAGCGACCAGGACAGCGATGCGGCGCCCGACGGCCCGCGGTTGCGCATCGCCCAGGCCCTGGCCGACGCCGCCGCCAGCTGCTTCGGCCACCGGCAACAGGCCCGCGACCAGGCCGCCGTGATCGAGCAGTTGACCATCGCGCTCGACAGCCGCCTGGTGATCGAACAGGCCAAGGGGGTGCTGTCGGAGCGCCTCAAGGTCTCGGTGGACGAGGCGTTCCAGCGCCTGCGCCGGCACGCCCGGGCCCGGCAGCAGAAACTCACCGCCCTGGCCGCCGAGGTCGCCCAGGGCACCATCCCCACCGAACTGGCCCGCAGCTGAGCCCGGCCAGCCGGCCGGACCGCACCCGTACTGTAGCCTGCCGTGCCTGCCGTGCCTGCCGTGCCTGCCGTGCCTGCGACGGAAGGTAACCCATGCCCCGTACCGACCTGGACCAGTTGTGGAACCAGGTGCGTGGCGCCACCCGCGCCGGCCAGGGACTGGGCTCCCTCTCGCCGGGCCTCGCCGCGCGCCAACTCGGCTACGACGCCCTGACCCTGTGCCTGGCCACCCCCCGCGGACACCTGGAACTGCTGTGGAGCGACGACGCCGCCGGCCGGCTCGGCCCGGTGCTGGACGACCTGCAGTACACCCTCGGCGAAGGCCCCACCCTGGACGCCGCCCGCACCGGCCGCACCATCACCGAACCCGACCTCACCCGCACCCCCATCGACCGCTGGCCGCAGTTTTTGCCCGCCGCCGCCCGCACCCGCGCCCGCACCATCCTCGCCACCCCCCTGCACCTGGGGGTCGTACCCGCCGGGGCCCTGACCGTCTACGGCACCACCGCCGGCGCGCCCACCGCCCACCAGCACGAGAGCATCGTCCGCTTCGCCCGTGCCGCCCTGCTCCTGCTCCTGCAGGCCTCCCCCGCCCGGCTGCTCACCGGCGACCACGCCCCGGGCATCACCCTCTACCGAGCCGAAGTCCACCAGGCCACCGGGATGCTGGCCGTCCAGCTCGCCCTCCCCCTCGACCAAGCCCTGCTGCGGCTGCGCGCCCACGCCTACGCCCACGACCGCGCCCTGCTCGACGTCGCCCACGACATCCTCGCCCACCGCCTCCACCTGGAGCCGGAGGACACCGCACCCTGACCCCGCCGCCCCGTCCGGCGAACGCCCCAGGCGGCGCGGCGGGCCCGCTCAGCCCGCCCGCAGCCCGCGTGGCACCGGCGGCGCGCCGCGGCCCGCGCCCGACCGCCCCGGCCGCCCGTGCGCGGACGGCACCAGACCATCAGCCGTGTGCAGTCGCAGGTCGCCTCCAAGGTGCCGCAGCCGGTCCCGGGTGGCCACCACCAGCGCCGCCCCGGCCAGATCCAGCGCGGTCACCGCCGTCAGATCCAGATGGACGCCGCGGCCGGGAAACCGCCGTGCAAGTTCCCCCAGGTACCGCTCCAGAACCTGGTGCGTGCGCGGCTCGACGGCGCCGCTCAGGCGCAGGCCGGGCGGACGCACGGTCCACCGCGCCCGTAACACGGCCGGAGAGGACGGCGGTGTCAACATGATCGCTCCAGGGTCCGGGGAGCTGAATGAACGTGACGTACTCAGGCGACAGCCCGCCCGCCGCAGCCGGTTTCAACCTACCGCCCGAGCCGCGAAGCGCGAGAAGGTACCGGGGCCGAGCCGCGGCTAGGAGGCCAGTGCGTCGGTGAGCGTCGCCACGGGCCGCAGCAGCGCGGCCGTACCGGTGAGGTGCAACAACCGCAGGATCCGCTCGTCGTCGCACACCACCCGCAACTGACCGCTGCGGGCCCAAACGAGTTGACGCGCCCACAGCAGCAGCCGCAGCCCCGAACAGTCGAAGAACGTCACCGGCCGCAGATCGATAACGACGGCCGCCCCGGGTACCGCGGCGGCAGGCGCCAGGCGGCTGGGAGCGGCCGTCGCGCTCGCGATGTCGATCTCGCCATGAAACTCGATCACGGCCACCTCACGCATCCAGTAGCCGCACATCCACCACCGACCGGCCGCAGCCTGCCGGCCCGGTGGCCTACGGCCCAAGTGAGCTTCCTGGCAATGGGACATCCCGTCTCCACCGGGCAGCAGCCGAACAAGTCACAGAGCACTGCGTCCGGCAGCCCACCGGGCGCGGCACACAGCCAATCTAGGAGCAGCCCAACGCCCCGGGAACGCACAAACGTTCACGTCCTTCGTCACGGCACCCATCGCGGTGACTACCCGCCCGTTCCCAGGACAGCGCCACCCACACCGTGCTATAAGCGTGCGCGACTCGGCGCTGCCGACGAGCCCGCACCCTGCGCGGGCTACGCCGCCTCTACGTGACGCGGAGGACGCGCAATGCGTGAAGACTTCCAGGGGAAGGTGCGCTTGCGGCCCCAGCGTATGGAAAATGCAAGGACGGGTTGGGCAGACGAGCCCAACATCGGTCGCCCTGCCCCCTCATCGCCCAGTTGGCCTCGATGTCCTCATGCAAGTTCAGGAATGAACGGACAACCAGGGGCACGACAGCGGCACAGGGGTGTCGGACCGACTGCCGTCCGGCGGATCGGCCTGTCGGGGGGCGAGTTCAGTCGGACGCCGTGACCGGGGGCCGCATGCCGAGCCACTGCTCGGCGCCCCAGGCATGGAACCGCTCCACTTCGGTGAATCCCAGCTTCGCCGCGAGGCGCATTGAGCCGGTGTTGGCGGTCTGGGTAGCGAGCACCACCGGCTCGCCGGGAAAGGCACCGTCGAACCAGTCCAGCGCCGCAGCGCACGCCTCGGCGGCGTACCCGAAGCCCCACGCCCGCGGCAGGAAGAGGTAGCCGAGATCGACCTTCCCCACGGCAGCCGGGCGATGGTGCTCCGGTGCCCGCCTGAGCAGGATCTGGCCGATCATCGACCCGTCGAGATCGACGACGAAACTCCCGGGCCACCGTTCGGGCACCCCGGGCATCGCGCGCTCCAGCTCGTCACGGGCGCGGGGGCCGCCGAGGTAGGTGTGCACCTCCGGCGATGCCAGCAGTTCGATGAACGCCGCACGGTCCCGGGCCTCGGGCTCACGGAGCACGAGCCTCTCGGTCCTGATCGGGGCAGGTGGCCAAGCGACGGGTCCGAGCTCGGTCATGCCGGCCACCCAATCAGCAGACTCGGCGGCGTTCAAGAGAGGAGAACCGGGGGGAGTCAGGCATCCGGCACGCCCCGAAGGCGGCCCGCCCCCGGCTGACCTCCGAGGGCCGGGCGGGAAGCGTTCAGCCCTGTGCCATGTGCATGAACTCCCAGACGTGGCCGTCGAGGTCCTGGAAGCTGACGCCGTACATCGGCCCCGCCTCCATCGCCGGCTTCCAGGGGGTGGCGCCGGCGGCCAGGGCCTCGGCGAGGACGGTGTCCACCTCTTCGCGGCTGTCGCACGACAGACACGTGAGGACTTCCTTGGTCTTCGCGGCGTCGCTGATGTCGCCGTTGATGAAGTCCCGGAAGCGGTCCTCCTGGAGGAGCATGACGCAGATGTTCTCCTCGACGACCACGCACAGGGTGTGCTCGTCGGAGAAGTCGGGGTTGAAGGCGAAGCCGAGGCGGGTGAAGAACTCGCGGGACGCGGAGATGTCCTTGACCGGCAGGTTCACGAAGATCATGCGCATGGTGGGTGCCTCTTCCTGACGGAGCGGGGCCCCGGCCTCCGCGGCCGGGTGCGACCCTCGCTCCACCTCCCCGTCGAGCGTGGAGAAGCGTGTTCAGGAAGCTAGCAACGGCCACTGACAATCGCCGCCGGACGCGGTCCGCGGGGGCGTCGCAGGAGGGGCCAGGTGAGGGTGCCGAGGACGAGGGCGAGGAAGTGGCCCGAGTCGCTGACGGGGTCGCCGGAGAGCAGCAGGCTGCTGACGGCGAACCAGGTCACGCCCGCCAGGAGCGGCCACCGGGCCCAGCCGGGCAGCAGGCCCGCCAGGGCGCCGGTGCAGGCCATCACGCCGAAGCTGATGCCGTAGTCGAGGCGTTGCAGCGAGTCGACGGGGAGGTGGCCGAGGGCGACCGCGGCGCCGACCGGGAGTTCGGTGGCGAGCGTCGCGATCGCGTGACCGCCGAAGAAGACCGCGGCCGTCCGCAGGGCGCCGGCCCGGCGCTCCAGGGCCGTCAGGACGAGCAGGAAGGCGACGGCGTACGCGGAGGCCGGGCCGCCCGCGATCCACAGGGCGCTGGCGACGAGCACCAGCAGGGGCGCCTGCGCCAGGTGCTCGACGTCCGTGCTGGATGCCTGGAGGAGGGTGTGGACCAGCTCCGGGTCGGCGTGCTCGGCGAAGAGCGAGGTCGCGGCGAGGAGGAGGGTGTAGGCGAAGGTGAAGGGGGTGGCGCGGGGGCCGGGGAGGAGGCGCCAGGGTTTGGGCCACCGGCTCCGGCTCCGGCTCGGCCATGCCGGCCGCGTCACCCGGACGGGGGCCGGGGCCGGTACGGGTTCGGCGGAGGGCAGCCCACCGGCGACCGGTACGGAATCGGCCGACGGCATCCCACCCGCGCCCCGTACGGGATCGGCCACCGCGGCAGCCCCGCCCCCGGCCGCCCCGCCGTCCGCCCGCTGTCTGGGCACCCCCTCCAGGGACACCGCCTCGCCGGCGCCCCCGCTTCCCG
This sequence comes from Streptomyces chrestomyceticus JCM 4735, assembly GCF_003865135.1. Classification (NCBI taxonomy): domain Bacteria; kingdom Bacillati; phylum Actinomycetota; class Actinomycetes; order Kitasatosporales; family Streptomycetaceae; genus Streptomyces; species Streptomyces chrestomyceticus. The sequence continues at coordinate 3,199,822 of NZ_BHZC01000001.1, forward strand.
CGAAAGGGGCCGTTTGCGGGGTGGGGGCTCCCTCGTTGGGTGGGGTCTTGGCGGAGGCTGCTGCCGTGTTCACCCGGCTCACTGGTGGCTGGCCCCTTCCGTCCGTGGCTGCCGGCACCGTCCGCGCGCCCGCCACTGAAGATCTACGTACGGGACAGCCTGCACGTTCAACCCATGAGCGAGCTGTGCCCGTGACGTGCGTCACGGGCGGCGCGGCCCGGCGCCGGGCCCGTAAACCGGTTGGACCCGTCCCGGCCCGGTTGGTCAGGATGGCCGTCATGTCTCATCCCGCGCACGCCATGCCCGACCACCCCGTGCACGTATCCGGCCCGCCCGCGCCCGGTGGCGGGCCACGGGTCCTCGACCGCCGCGAGGGCCCGTACGGCGAGGTGGTGCTGCGGGAGCGGGGCGAGCACTTCGAGATCATCGCGAACGGGTGCTTCCTGATGGACACCTCGGACGGGCGGTCCGAGCGGCTGCTGGTGGACGCGGCACTCGCGGAGCTGGCGGAGTCAGGGGAGCCGGGTGGCGCGACGGGGGCGCACGACGGGGCGCACAGTGTGCTGATCGGCGGGCTCGGGGTCGGGTTCTCCCTGGTCAGGGCGGTGGAGGAGAGCCGGTGGGGCGGATCACGGTGGTGGAGCGGGAGGCCGCGGTCATCGACTGGCACCGTGCCGGGCCGCTGTCGGCCGTGTCGGGGGCGGCGCTCGCCGATCCCCGTACCGAGATCGTCGCCGCCGACCTGGTCGCGTACGTACGGGAGGGCGCCGGGCCGCGCAGGTTCGACGCGCTGTGCCTGGACATCGACAACGGGCCGGAGTGGACCGTCACCGAGGACAACGGCGGCCTCTACTCCCCCGCCGGTCTGGCGGCCTGCCGGGCGCGGCTGACGCCCGGCGGGGTGCTCGCCGTGTGGTCGGCGCAGCCGTCGGCCGCGTTCGAAGAGGCGCTCCGAAATGCCGGGTTCACCGGCGTACGTACCGAAGAGATCCCCGTTGTCCGAGGCGTCCCGGACGTGGTGCACCTCGCGCGCAAGGGCGCGTAGCCGATGGTCATACCCTGCCCTTACGCTGCTGCCCAGCAGTACGCGACCATGCAGCACGGGGACACGCAGGGGCGGGCGATGGATCAGACGCAGACCACCCAGGGCGGCACCGCCGCGGCCACGCCCGGCGCCCAGCGCCGGATCCTCGTCGTGGAGGACGACCCGACGATCGTCGACGCCATCGCGGCCCGGCTGCGTGCCGAGGGCTTCCAGGTGCAGACGGCCACCGACGGCCCGGCCGCGGTGGACACCGCCGAGGCGTGGCAGCCGGACCTGCTGGTCCTGGACGTGATGCTGCCGGGCTTCGACGGGCTGGAGGTGTGCCGCCGGGTGCAGGCGCGGCGTCCGGTGCCCGTCATGATGCTCACCGCGCGTGACGACGAGACGGACATGCTGGTGGGTCTCGGTGTCGGCGCGGACGACTACATGACCAAACCGTTCTCCATGCGGGAGCTGGCGGCCCGGGTGCACGTACTGCTGCGGCGCGTGGAGCGGGCGGCGCTGGCCGCGCACACCCCGCGCAGCGGCATCCTGCGCCTGGGCGAGCTGGAGATCGACCACGCGCAGCGCCGGGTGCGGGTGCGCGGCACCGACGTGCACCTGACGCCGACCGAGTTCGACCTGCTGGTGTGTCTGGCCAACACGCCGCGCGCGGTGCTCTCCCGCGAGCAGTTGCTGGCCGAGGTGTGGGACTGGGCGGACGCCTCCGGCACCCGTACGGTCGACAGCCACATCAAGGCGCTGCGCCGCAAGATCGGCGCGGAGCGCATCCGTACGGTGCACGGTGTCGGGTACGCGCTGGAGACCCCGCCGGTATGACGGCCCCCACCCGCCGCCGGCCGGCCGCCGAGAAGGAGCGGGCCGGACGCCCGGCCCGCGACCGGGGCGGGGAGCGTCCGTGGGACGGCCGGACAGCCCTGCGGGAGCGGGTCTGGAAGCCGTTCTGGCGGCGGGTCTGGGAGGGTCTGCGCCCGCTGGACCCGTACCGCTCGGTCAAGGCGGCGCTCGGCGCGCTGGTCATCGTCTCGGTGGTCATCACGACACTGCTGGTGTTCGTCGCCATCCACTCCGACACCGAGCTGCGGGTCATCACGGTCTTCTCGATCATCGCCTCGCTGCTGGTCACCCAGTTCGTCGCGCAGGGCCTGACGGCGCCGCTGGACGACATGACGGACGTGACCCGGGCGATGGCGGACGGCGACTACACCCGCCGGGTGCGCGGCGGGCGGCGCGACGAGTTCGGCGACCTGGCCGACGCGTTCAACCGGATGGCCGCCGACCTGGAGGCGGTGGACACCCACCGCAAGGAGCTGGTCGCCAACGTCTCGCACGAGCTGCGCACCCCGATAGCGGCCCTGCGCGCCGTCCTGGAGAACGTGGTGGACGGGGTCTGCGAGCCCGATCCGGAGACGATGCGTACGGCGCTGAAGCAGACCGAGCGGCTGGGGCGGCTGGTGGAGCACCTGCTGGACCTGTCGCGGCTGGACAACGGGGTGGTGCCGTTGCACGCCCGCCGCTTCGAGGTGTGGCCCTATCTGTCAGGGGTTCTGAAGGAGGCCAACATGAGTCGCGGCGCCTCCACGCTCTCGGGGCTGGCCGGCTCCGGCACCCACACCCGTACGGACGTACATCTGCACCTGGACGTCTCGCCGCCGGAACTGGCCGCGTACGCGGACGCCGAACGGCTCCACCAGGTCGTGGCGAACCTGATCGACAACGCCATCAAGCACAGCCCGCGGCACGGCCGGGTCACGGTGCTGGCGCGGGGCGGCGAGACGCCCGGGGGCCTGGAGCTGGAGGTGCAGGACGAGGGGCCGGGCATCCCGGAGGCCGAGCGGCACCACGTCTTCGAGCGGTTCAACCGCGGCGACCCGGCGGCGTCGGGCCCGGGCAGCGACGGCGGTACGGGGCTGGGCCTGGCCATCGCGCGCTGGGCGGTGGATCTGCACGGGGGACGGATCCGGGTGGCCGAATCGCCACGCGGCTGCCGCATCCGCGTCACTCTCCCGGGAAGCGACTCCGTTCGAGGTTGACGCCGGGTGTCGTAGGGTCGGTGGTGGAAGCACACAATCCGGGGTGCAGCGGCGATGGCGCGTACCCGGACGCAGGTGAACCTGGTGTGTTTCCCGCCAAGTCATGCCCCGAAACCCCGTGCCGAATGTGACGTGCACGACGACTGACGGCCCCGGACTGCACCGAAGGTCCGGAGAGGCGTAGCCTTTATTCCCGCTGTCCACCACCTTAGGAAGCGGAAGAGGGCGGTTGCCGCCGTGTCGCCACAGTCCCCCAACAGTTCGAGCACTTCGACTGACCAAGAGGGGCAGGGTAAGAACCCTGCTGCCGCGTTCGGTCCGAACGAGTGGCTCGTCGACGAGATCTACCAGCAGTACCTCCAGGACCCGAACTCGGTAGACCGAGCCTGGTGGGACTTCTTCGCCGACTACAAGCCAGGAGCGGGCGCCAGCACGCCGGCCGCGGCGAGTGAAGGCAGCCCCGCCGCTCCGGCCTCCGGAACGCCCCAGGCCGCCCCGGCGGCGCCGAGCGCGCCCGCGGCACCCGCCGCGCAGCAGCCCGCGCCGAAGGCCGCCGCGCCCGCAGCGCAGCAGCCCGCCGCCCCGGCGAAGCCCGCCGCGAGTGCCCCGGCGCCCGCCCAGGCCGCTCCGGCGAAGACCGCACCCGCACAGCCCGCTCCCAAGAAGGACGACGTGAAGCCCGACGAGGCGCCCGCAGGCCCGGAACTGGTCACCCTCCGTGGCCCCTCCGCCGCTGTCGCGAAGAACATGAACGCCTCCCTGGAGCTGCCCACGGCCACGTCCGTGCGCGCCGTCCCGGTGAAGCTGCTGTTCGACAACCGCATCGTCATCAACAACCACCTCAAGCGCGCCCGTGGCGGGAAGGTCTCCTTCACCCACCTCATCGGGTACGCGATGGTGCAGGCCCTCAAGGCCATGCCGTCGATGAACTACTCCTTCCAGGAGAAGGACGGCAAGCCGACCCTGGTCAAGCCCGAGCACGTCAACCTGGGCCTGGCCATCGACCTGGTGAAGCCCAACGGTGACCGCCAGCTCGTCGTCGCGGCGATCAAGAAGGCGGAGACGCTCAGCTTCTTCGAGTTCTGGCAGGCGTACGAGGACATCGTCCGCCGCGCCCGCAACAACAAGCTGACGATGGACGACTTCACCGGGGTCACCGCGTCGCTGACCAACCCGGGCGGCATCGGCACCGTCCACTCCGTGCCCCGCCTGATGCCCGGCCAGGGCCTCATCATCGGCGTCGGCGCGATGGACTACCCGGCGGAGTTCCAGGGCACCTCGCAGGACACCCTGAACAAGCTGGGCATCTCCAAGGTCATGACGCTGACCAGCACGTACGACCACCGCGTGATCCAGGGCGCCGCCTCCGGCGAGTTCCTGCGCATCATGAACCAGTTGCTGCTCGGCGAGAACGACTTCTTCGACGACATCTTCAAGTCGCTGCGCATCCCCTACGAGCCGGTGCGCTGGCTGCGCGACATCGACGTCAGCCACGACGACGACGTCACCAAGGCGGCCCGGGTCTTCGACCTGATCCACGCCTACCGGGTGCGCGGCCACGTCATGGCCGACACCGACCCGCTGGAGTACGAGCAGCGCAAGCACCCCGACCTCGACATCATCGAGCACGGGCTGACGCTGTGGGACCTGGAGCGCGAGTTCGCCGTCGGCGGCTTCGCCGGCAAGACCATGATGAAGCTGCGCGACATCCTGGGCGTGCTGCGCGACTCGTACTGCCGCACCACCGGCATCGAGTTCATGCACATCCAGGACCCGAAGCAGCGCAAGTGGATCCAGGACCGGGTCGAGCGCGGGCACTCCAAGCCGGAGCGCGAGGAGCAGCTTCGCATCCTGCGCCGGCTGAACTCCGCCGAGGCGTTCGAGACCTTCCTCCAGACGAAGTACGTCGGCCAGAAGCGGTTCTCCCTGGAGGGCGGCGAGTCCGTCATCCCGCTGCTGGACGCGGTGATCGACTCGGCCGCCGAGTCTCGCCTGGACGAGGTCGTCATCGGCATGGCCCACCGCGGCCGCCTGAACGTCCTCGCCAACATCGTCGGCAAGTCGTACGCGCAGATCTTCCGCGAGTTCGAGGGCAACCTCGACCCGAAGTCGATGCACGGCTCCGGCGACGTGAAGTACCACCTGGGCGCCGAAGGCACCTTCACCGGCCTGGACGGCGAGCAGATCAAGGTCTCGCTGGCCGCCAACCCCTCGCACCTCGAAGCGGTCGACCCGATCGTCGAGGGCATCGCCCGCGCCAAGCAGGACATCATCGGCAAGGGCGGCACGGACTTCACCGTCCTGCCGGTCCAGTTGCACGGTGACGCGGCGTTCGCCGGCCAGGGTGTGGTCGCCGAGACGCTGAACATGTCGCAGCTTCGCGGCTACCGCACCGGCGGCACGGTGCACATCGTCATCAACAACCAGGTCGGCTTCACCGCCGCGCCGGAGTCGGCCCGCTCCTCCATGTACGCCACCGACGTGGCCCGCATGATCGAGGCGCCGATCTTCCACGTGAACGGTGACGACCCGGAGGCCGTGGTGCGGGTCGCGCGCCTCGCCTTCGAGTTCCGCCAGGCGTTCAACAAGGACGTCGTCATCGACCTGATCTGCTACCGGCGCCGCGGTCACAACGAGACCGACAACCCGGGCTTCACGCAGCCGCTGATGTACGACCTGATCGACAAGAAGCGCTCGGTGCGCAAGCTCTACACCGAGTCGCTGATCGGCCGCGGCGACATCACGCTGGAGGAGGCCGAGCAGGCCCTCCAGGACTTCCAGGGCCAACTGGAGAAGGTCTTCACGGAGGTCCGCGAGGCCACCACCGCCCCGGCCGCCCCCGAGGTGCCGGAGCCGCAGGCCGAGTTCCCGGTCGCCGTGGACACCGCGATCTCCCAGGAGGTCGTCAAGCGGATCGCCGAGTCCCAGGTCAACATCCCCGAGCGGGTCACCGTCCACCCGCGCCTGCTGCCGCAGTTGCAGCGCCGCGCGGCCCAGGTGGAGGACGACACCATCGACTGGGGCACGGGCGAGACCCTCGCCTTCGGTTCGCTGCTGATGGAGGGCACCCCGGTCCGCCTGTCGGGCCAGGACTCCCGCCGCGGCACCTTCGGCCAGCGCCACGCGGTGCTGGTGGACCGGGAGACCGGCGAGGACTACACCCCGCTGCTCTACCTGTCCGAGGACCAGGCGCGCTTCAACGTCTACGACTCGCTGCTCAGCGAGTACGCGGCGATGGGCTTCGAGTACGGCTACTCGCTCGCCCGCCCCGAGGCGCTGGTCATGTGGGAGGCGCAGTTCGGTGACTTCGTCAACGGCGCGCAGACGGTCGTCGACGAGTTCATCTCCTCGGCGGAGCAGAAGTGGGGCCAGACCTCCGGCGTCACGCTGCTGCTGCCGCACGGCTACGAGGGCCAGGGCCCGGACCACTCCTCGGCCCGTATCGAGCGCTTCCTCCAGTTGTGCGCGCAGAACAACATGACCGTCGCCATGCCGACGCTCCCGTCGAACTACTTCCACCTGCTGCGCTGGCAGGTGCACAACCCGCACCACAAGCCGCTGGTCGTCTTCACCCCGAAGTCGATGCTGCGTCTGAAGGCCGCGGCGTCGAAGACGGCGGAGTTCACCACGGGCGGCTTCCGGCCGGTGATCTCGGACGACGCGGCGAAGGCCGAGGACGTCACCAAGGTCATCTTCTGCTCCGGCAAGGTCTACTACGACCTGGAGGCGGAGCGGGTCAAGCGCGGCGCGTTCGACACGGCGCTGGTCCGTATCGAGCGGCTGTACCCGCTGCCCGGCAAGGAGCTCCAGGCGGAGATCGCCAAGTACCCGAACGCGGGCAAGTACCTGTGGGTGCAGGAGGAGCCGGCGAACCAGGGTGCGTGGCCGTTCCTGGGTCTGAACCTGATCGACCACCTGGACCTGTCGGTCGGCGCCGACGTGCCGCACGGCGAGCGCCTGCGCCGCATCTCGCGGCCGCACTCCTCGTCGCCGGCCGTGGGTTCGGCCAAGCGCCACCAGGCCGAGCAGGCCGCGCTGATCGCCGAGGCGTTCGACGCGTAATCCGTACACCGGTGTGACAGCCCGGGGCCCCGCCGCGAACGACCGACGTTCGCGGCGGGGCCCCGGGCCTTTTCCGTAGTGCGGGCGGGCTCAGACCGGCTGGGGTTCGAAGTCCCAGTACGGGCGGCGCCTGCGGCGCGCGGAGAGCGTGTGCGGGTGTTCGGCGCCCAGCGTCTCGGTGAGCTGCTGTACGGCCTGCTGCTCCAGCTTGGAGGCTTCCTGGCCGCGCCGCAGCGCCCGCAGGTCGTCGGCGAGCGCCGTCTTGGCGGAGAGCGTCAGCGGGTGGGTGTCGCCGAGCACCTGCTTGGCGCGCTCCAGGGTCTCCCGGCTCAGCTCTGCGGCGCTCTCCTCGTCGTCGACGCGGTTGCGGGCGCCGGCGGCGTTCAGGGCGCAGCCCAGCGTCCAGGGGTGGTCGGCGCCCACCGCCCGGGTCATGCCCCGGAGCGCCTCCTCGGCGATGGCCAGCGCGTTGTCCCGCTCGCCGAACTCCCACGACACCAGACCGGTGTTGCCGAGCGTGCCGACCGCGAACGGGTGGGCCTCGCCGACCAGGGCGCGGTACCGCTCGGCGGCCTCCTCGCCCAGGTCCCTGGCTCGGCCGAGGTCACCGTGCTCGCGCAGGAACGTGGCGTAGTTGGCCTGCATCATGAGCGTCTCCGGATGCCGGGGGCCGTGCACCCGGCGGGAGCGTTCCACGACATCGCCCATCAGGGCGTCGGCCTGGGTGACGGCGCCGGAGCGGCGCAGGCACAGCGCGAGGTTGTGCTCGGCGCGCAGGGTCAGCGGGGTGTGCTTGCCCATGGTCTGGCGGTAGAGCCGTGCGTTCAGCTCCTGGCGGGACAGGGCGTCGGTGTAGTGGCCGAGCAGGCGCAGCATCCGGGCGTAGGAGTAGGCGGCGCCGAGGGTGAGGTGGTGGCGGGCGCGCAGTTCGCGTTCCCAGACGAGCAGCACTTCGCCGAAGAGTTCGAGGGCCTCCTGGTAGCGGCCCAGGGCGCTGAGCGCCGAGGCGAGGTTGCTGCGGGAGGAGAGGGTGAGCGGCGCCTCGGGCCCGAGGAGTTCCGTACGGCCCCGGACGACCGACTCGAACATCTCCAGCGCGTGCCCGTAGGATCCCAGCGCCATCAGGGTGCCGGCGAGGCCGTCCTGGGCGCGCAGCAGCGCGCCGTCGCCCGGCTCCCGCTCGGCGGTCAGCTCCTCGACGATGGCGCTGCCGACCGCTTCGGCCTCGCGGTAGCGGCCCAGCCTGCGCAGCATGTTGGCGTGCTGGTGGGTGATCACGAGCATGGTGCGCTGGGTGGGGGCGATGCGGTTGCGCCAGCGGGAGAGGAACTGTTCGCACAGCCGCAGGCCGATGCGGTACTCGCCGCGGACCCGCAGGTACTCGATGCAGTTCAGCAGCAGTTCCTGGACGGCGGTCTCCGGGCTGTCCAGGACGCCGGCCGGTTCCAGGTGCGGGATGAGGGCGGCGTACTGCTCCCAGGTCCGGGTGTCGGAGGGGCCCTGCGGGTCGGCGGTGGCCAGCACCCGGCAGGCCGTGGCGGACATCGCGTCCCGCTCGTCCTCCGCCATGTCGCTGCGCAGGAACCGGTGGTAGAGCCGGTGCATCTGCGCGGTCTCGACGGCGGGGTCCGAGGTGGTCTGGGCGACCTGGTAGTCCAGGCGTACGGCGGTGGACTCGGTGAGCCGGCGCAGCGCGGTGTTCCAGGCGATGGGCTCGGCGGCCAGGTCGGCGAGGTATTCGGGCAGGTCGCCGCGGCGGGCGCGGGCGAGCATCGGCACCGGGATCGCGTCCGGCGCGAAGAAGGCGAACAGTTTGAGCAGTTCGACGGCGGCGGGGCTGCGTTCGCGCAGCGTGTTCAGCGTTATGGCCCAACTGGTCTGGAAGGCCATCGGGTAGTCGGTGGAGATGCGGATGCCGACCAGGCTCGGCTCGCCGCGGCGGATCAGCTCGATGTACTCCTTGGGCGCCATCGGGTTGGCGTCCAGCCAGGCGGCGGTCTGGGCGAGCAGCAGCGGCAGGTCCTGCACGGCCTCGGCGAGCAGGTCGGCTTCCATGGTGGTCAGCCGGGGCGCGCGGCGCCGCGCGTAGGCGACGGACTCGATCCGGGTGAAGGGCAGCACCTCGATCTCCTGGGCGCTGCCGGAGCCGGACCAGTCGCGGGTGAGGGTGGTGATCAGGACGTGGCCGCGGCCGTCCGGCACCAGGTCCTCGATCTGCTCCATGTCGTCCGCGCTGTCGAAGATCAGCAGCCAGCGGCGGTACGGACGGCCGACCCGCAGCGCCTCGTGGACGGCGCGGATCCGGTCGCCCAGCTCCTGGCCGACCGGCAGCCCGAGGCGGGTGGCCAGCTCGGCGAGCTGTTCGCGGGCCGCGCCCCGGTTGGTGGCGCTGATCCACCACACGACGTCGTAGTCGTTGCCGAAGCGGTGGGCGTACTCGGCGGCGATCTGGCTCTTGCCGACGCCGGAGATGCCGTACAGCGCGATCCGGGTCTCCAGCGGCTGGCCGAGGCCGGGCAGCGGGCCCGCCAGCTTGCCGTGCAGCTCCTCCAGCGCGGTGTCGCGGCCGGTGAAGCGGTTGTTGCGGCGGGGGATGTTCCAGATCTCGGGCGGGTCGTTGGGGAAGCGCGGCGCGTTGGCGGCGGGCTCGGCGGGGCGGCGGGCGCCGGCCGGCACGCCGAGGCGGTTCAGGACGCGGCGGTTGGCCTCGACGGCGTCCAGGTCGCGCAGGTCGGCGGGGCGCAGCACGGAGGCGGTGGCGGGCAGCCGCTGGGTGGCGACGCTGACGGCGGCGAACCGGTCGGCGTGGTCCGGCACGACCTCCTGGAGGGCGGTCGTCCACTCGTCGTGCGTCTTGGGGCCGAGCTTGAAGTACCAGTCGTCCAGGACCATCAGCAGGCGGCCCTCGGCCGCGAGCAGACCGGCCAGCTCCTCGGTGAGGGGGCTGTCGGCCGGGGGGTCCCAGCGCAGCATGGTGGTGCCGTGGCCGAGCTGTTCGAGCTGGTGCGAAATCCACGCCGCCCACGGCCGGTTGAAGCCCGCATAGCTGATGGTGATGTGCTCTGCGGAGCCGGTGTTACCGGACTGATCGACCATGCGACCGTCTCCTCGGTATGCGGTGGTTCGCGCGGGCGCGAGCTGGCTGTTCGGCACGATAGCCCAAGTATCGTCCCGCACGGCGACGCCACGTCAGGTCTTGTTCGCCGTACGCCAGTTGACGGATACCCCGGTCGGCGTGGGGGCGGGCCGGGCCGGCCGGCCCATCCGGACCTCGGCGTCCAGCCGGGCGGCGATGTGCCGGATCACCCGTTCCAGGTCGGCGCAGTACACGGACGGGTTACGGAAGCCGCTGCCGCCGGCCCGGTAGCGGTGGGCGTAGTTGCCGCCGCCGCAGACCGTCATCAGCGCGCAGCCGCGGCACCGGTCGCACAGGCCGTCCGCGCCGAGCCGCCGGGCGGTCATCCCGGGGTGGCGGAGCGCCTCGTCGAAGCTGTTGCGGAAGACGTCCAGGCCGGTGGCGGCGGCGCCCTCGTACGCCGATTTGAGGGAGTCGACCTGCTCGATGGCGCCGTCGGTGTCGACGATGAGCGCGACGACGGGTGACAGGCCGACCGCCTCGCTGGTGCTGGGGCGGCCCAGCAGCAGTCCGATGATCTCGGTGAAGAGGCGGACGCGGGGCGCCGGCTCCCGTTCGGCCCACCACAGGTCGAAGACGGCGCACAGCCAGTCGCCGTACGGGGTGGGGCCCGCCGGGCCGGGCGGCAGCGGCGGGCGGCTGGTCCAGTTGGCGTGCGGCAGGAGGAAGTCGAGCATCGGCGGGCCGAGGGCGCGCAGCGAGCCGTAGACCTGGGCGGGGTCGGAGGTGAGGTCGACGGTGCACAGGATGCCGGCGAAGACGCCGGGGCGGCCGGCCAGCAGGCGGGCGGCGCGGGACGCGGCGGGCCAGGAGGAGCGGCCCGCGTGGTCGACGCGGCGGCGGTTGAGGCCCGGGGTGCCGCCGTCCAGGCTGAGGCCGACGCGGAAGCCCGCGCCGGCCAGCGTGTCGAGCGTCGCCGGGGTGAGGAGGGTACCGTTTGTCTGTACGCCCAGGTGGGCGTGGCAGTCGGCGGGGAGCTCGGCGCGCAGCGCGGCCGCCTGGTCGAGGAGCGGGCCGGGGCCGGTGAGCAGGGGTTCGCCGCCGTGCAGGTCGATGCGTATCTCGTCCAGGCCGTGGGCGCGTACGTGTTCCGCTATGCGCCGGGCGGTCTGGCGTACGGTGCCGGGCGGGGCGTGCGGCGGGCGGTCGCGCCAGGTGCGGTCCGGGCTGGTGTAGATGTAGCAGTAGGTGCAGGCGAGGTTGCAGCGGCTGTGCGTCTTCAGGACGAACTGCCGGAAGGGGATCGCGGCCCGCTGATGGTTCTGGCACACCACGACGCCGCCCCCCTGCCCGCGTCCGACGTCCGGGCACCCCGGAGACGGCCCGCTGTCGCCATACATGGCTCGGCCGCCGGGAGACATGCACAGGGCATCGACAACTGTCCGGATACGCGGCCTGGTTGGCCGGATACCGCTGATCAGGAGCGGTCGGGGCACGCCCCTCAGCGGTCGTCCCTGGGGTCCCCCGGGCCGTCGTCGTAGTACGCCACCGCCCGCTCGGCGGGGGTCCAGGTGCGCAGCAGGAGGGCCGTCACCTCCCCCAGCACCCGGTGGTCCGTCCCTGCGGCCACCGCGGCCACATCGACACCGCCGAAGTCCGGCAGCGGCTCGGCCGACGGGCCGGACGGCTCGGCCGGTGCGGCCGGGGCCGTACCGGTGACGGGGACTGTCGCCACGCTGTTCTCCTCTGGGCCGGGTGGACGGGTGTTTCCCGCGCGCGCGGGCACGGAAACCCCCGGGCCGGCCGGGTCAGGCGGTCATTCGGACGGGTCCAGGGCGCGCATCCGCTCCCTCGTGCGCCGGGCCTCGGGGCCGTTCTCCTCGGCCGCGTGCTGCCACTGCTCCCAGCTCTCCCGGTACGCCACCAGGGCCGCCTGCGGCCCGGCCGTGTCCTCCAGCACCCCGGCCCGCCGGTGGTGGGCGCGCGCCGCCAGCAGGGGGCTGCCCGCGCGGTCGGCGTCGGCCGCGGCCCGGCGGTAGCAGGCGGCGGCGCGGTCGTGCCGCTCCCGGGAGCCGAAGCGCCGGTCGAGTGCGAGCTGGACGTCGCCGACCTCCAGCCATGCCTCCGCGGCGACGGCCGGGTCGTGCGAGCTGCGCGCGGCCAGCTCCAGCACCCAGTCGGCCTCGTGCAGGTCGGCCAGCGAGGGCTGCCGGTCGTGGCGCAGCCGCAGGGCGCGGCCGAACAGCAGCCGGTGGGCGCCCAGTTCGGGGTCGTTCGGGGCGACCCGGCCGAGCGCTTCGCGCAGGACGTGCACCGCCTCGTTCGCCAGCCGCTTGCCGTGTTCGCCGGGGGGCTCCAGCCGGGCGCGCAGCAGCAGGGCCGCGCCGCGCTCGGCCAGCAGCGTGCTGTGCTCGGGCGAGTCGGGGGTGATCAGGCGCAGTGCGGCGGCCAGTGCCTCGATCGCCTTGTCCAGGGCGGCGGCGTCGCCGGTGCGGGTGTGCACGGCGCGGTGCGCGGCGGCCGTACGGGTCAGGCTCTCCGCCTCCAGGGCCGGGTCGCGCAGCTCGCGGGCGAGCGCGCGAGCCAGCGCGAGGACGGGCAGGACGGTGTCCGGTCCGGTGCCGGCGCCGAGCAGCGAGCGGGCCTGGGCCAGCTCCAGCAGCGTCTCGCACACCTTGCGGTCGGCGCCGCCGCCCTTGCGGCGCAGCAGGACCGTGGCGGCGTCCAGGTCGGCGGTGGCACGCAGGGCGAGCGCTCCGGTGTGCGCCTCGGTGCCGGACTCCGCGCCGGCGGCGCGGCGCGCCTGGTCCAGCAGGACGCCGCCGCGGGCGGCGTAGATCTCGCCGGGCACCTGTTCGCCGCTGGGCCACTGTTCGAGGAGGACGGTCAGGGCGTGCTCGGCCTCGTCGAGGGGGTCGCCGGGGCGGCCGGCGGCTCCGGTGGCCGGGGCCAGCGCGGCCAGCCGCCGCAGCACTTCGGTACGCAGCACCATGCTCTCCAATACGCGGGGGTCCAGCAGGCTCATCAGCCCGCACGCGGTGTCCAGGTGGCGCGCGGCGTCCTCCAGCGCGCTCCGTTCACCGTCCGGGTACCCCGCGGCGCCGCGTTCCTGCGCGGCGGCGTAGCGCACCCGGGCGAGCACGATCAGGGCTCTGACGCGTGCTTCGCCGTCCCCGTCCGGCGCCTGTGCCGGGTCGTCGCCGACGGCTTCCGCCGCCGCCCGGACCGACCGTTCCGCCTCTTCCAGGGCGTCCGGCTGCCGCCACTCCGCCCAGCCGTGCAGCAGCGCGCGGGCGAGGTCGGTGCCCGCGGCGGGAAGCTGCCGGGCCGCGGCGCGCAGCAGGCGCACCGCTTCCATCAAGTCGCGTACCGTGCCGTCCTGTTCGTAGCGCTCCAGCAGTGCGGCACCCTCGGCAGCGGGCCCGTCGGGCGCGTACGGCGGCGGGGCGGGTGTCCTGAGGGCCGGTTCGAAGCGGCGCAGGACCCGTTCGGAGATCCGCGCGAACGGTTCGGGCACGGCGCGCTGCCCGGTGGTCGGCTCCCGGCCGCTGCCGGAGAGCATGGCGACCGCCACGGCCGGGAAGTTGCGGGCGCTGCGGCCGAACGTGCGCTCGATGTACAGGGAGCAGTGCTTGAGGACGAGGGCGGCCTCGCCGGCGCTCAGGCGGCTCAGCAGCTCGTCGCGTACGCCGGGCACGAACTCGTACCAGGGACCGCCGGCCGCGCCCGCGTGGGCGGGCCCGCCCGTCGGGTCGGGCAACTGCTCGACCAGGCCGCTGAGCAGCACCTCCGCCAGTTCGGCGGGGCCGGTCTGGGGCAGCATGGCGCGCTGGACGAGCTGGATGACGGGCAGCGCGAGCGGTACGGCCGACAGGTGGACGGCCAGGTGCCGGGCGTCCGGGGAGGCGGTCTGCTCGAACTCCCGCACCAGGTCGCCGGGTTCGGGCCGATCGGTGCGGCGGACGAGGTCCGTGCCGAGGCCGTGGTCGCTGCGGACGACGGCGGCGGCGCCGCGCAGCGAGAGGCCCGACTCGGCCGCGGCCAGCCGGGCCCAGGAGCCGAGGGCGGCGGGGGCGGCCGACAGGACCGGCACGGCGCGCTCGCGCACCTCGCCCTGCGGGCGCCCGCTCGCGGACGGGGCGCGGCGGCGGCGCCGGGCGGGCCTGAAGCCGAGGGCGCTGTACGGGCCCTGGCGCCGCACGAGGGTGCCCGCGACGGCCGGGAGCAGGGTGCGGGCCCACATCCGCTGCGGCAGCGGCTGCACCACGGCCAGCGGCGCGTCGGCCGCCCAGCGGTACAGCAGCCGCTGGATGCGCCCGTCGCGCCACAGCGGGCCCGCGCAGTCGCTGACGACGAGGGTGAGGTGGTGGCCCGTGGGGTCGTGCAGTTGGTCGGCGGGGCGCAGCGGGGCGTCCCGGCCGGGGCCGGCGGCGACGCCGACCTCGTCGCCGTGCGGGTGGAGGTAGTGCACCGTGACGTCACGGAAGGCGCCGACCCGTTCGCAGACCTGCCGCAGGTCGTGCAGCATCTGCTCCCACACGGCCATGGAGGAGGAGCCGTCCATCAGCAGCCGCAGGCTGGCCGCGCGGCGGCGGACGCCGCGCAGCACCGGGATGATCAGTTCGGCGTGTGCGGAGAGGTCGGCGGTGGCGGCCTCGTCCAGTTCCTGGCGGGCCGGGGCGACCGGCGGGTGGTAGCGCTGGACCGGCCGCAGGGCGCGCTGCAGCGGCAGCAGTCCGGGGAAGGCGGAGGCGACGGGGATGCCGACCTCGCCCAGCCGCCCCTGACCGGGGCCGAGGGTGCGGTCGTCCTGTGCGGGCAGCAGGTCCACCTCCGGGCGGCGGGGGCGGTCGCGCGCGGCGGGCTCCGTACGGGACGGTGTGTCGCGGGCCGGTTCGCGGCTGCGGGGGTCCACGGAGAATGTGGCTGGTTTTGGCCTCTGCACGGCGGCCGGAACGGTGCCGTCGGCGGGCTCTTCGTCGCCTTCGGAGGGCGCGGGGGTGATCCACCGGGCCAGCCACAGCGCGTCCGCCATGGAGCGGGCGTCGGCGGGCAGCCCGGCCGCGCGCAGCCGCGCGACGATCTCACCGAGAGGGCCGAAGCCCGGTCCGCCGGCCGGCACCGCGGGTCACCTGGTCCGATCCAGGGGCCGCAGCAGTTCGGCCGTCAGGCGCCGCCGCGTCTCCTCCTCGTCCTCGTCCGCCCAGCCGGCCTTCTGCGTCAGGTGGATGGCGTTGAGCAACTGGTCGACGGCGCGTACGTCACCGGGCTCGCGGTCCAGGAAGCGGTCGATCAGCGGCTCGTAGTCGGCGGCCGCGCTCTCGCCGAAGTGCGCCCGGACCATGTCGGCGAGCCGCTCCTTGTCCGGGGTGGGGATGTTCAGGTGGATGCAGCGGCGCAGCAGCGGAGCGGGGAAGTCCCGTTCGCCGTTGCTGGTCAGCACGATGAACGGGAAGGCGCGGCAGCGCACCCGGCCGTCGCGGACGGTGACCTGGCCGCCGTCGTCGCTGAGCACCGGCACCTCGGGGGCGGATCCGGCCAGCCGCTCCAGCTCCGGAATCCGGAACTCCCCTTCCTCCAGGACGTTGAGCAGGTCGTTCGGCAGGTCGATGTCGCTCTTGTCCAGCTCGTCGACGAGCAGGACGCGGGGCTTCGCGGCGGGCAGCAGGGCCGTGCCGAGCGGGCCGAGGCGGATGTAGCGGCCGATGCCGCCGCCCGGCTCGTCCGGTGTCCGCGGGCGTCCCTCGGCCGGGTCGGGGCCGGGCCGCGGCTGGGCGGCGCGGGCGATCTGGAGGTCCTGGAGGCGGCCGATGGCGTCGTACTCGTACAGCCCGTCGCGCAGCGAACTGCGGCTGACGATGGACCAGTTCAGCACCCGGCCCAGGCCCAGCTCGTAGGCGACCGAGTGCGCGAGGGTGGACTTGCCGCTGCCCGGGGCGCCGGTGACCAGCAGCGGACGGCGCAGGTAGAGCGCGGCGTTGACCAGCTCGCGCTCGGTCTCGCCCGGCCGGTGGTAGCTGGCCTCGCGGCGCTGTACGCCGAGCCTGCGCTCGGAGGCGTGGTCGAGGGCGGCGGGCGGCGCCACCGGCGGGCCGCCGTCGAAATCCCGCCAGGGAGGGGGCGGTGGTAACTGCTCGATGCCGTCGTGCGGAGCCCCCGCGCCACGGTAGATGAGCCAGTCGCTCACGTCGGAACTCCTCGTCGCCGGCCGGCCATCGGGCAGGGGCGAAGGGGCCGCGGAAGAGCAACCCCGGCAAGCGTCGGCATCCGCTTCCCGCCCTCCCCCGACCCGTCCCCCTAGCAATCTCTCACGACGCTAGGACAGTAGCCAGCCGGACGGAAGGATGCGGGGCGTTTTCCGGTCTCGGGGGACGTCATGGGGGCGACAATTGCGTGGCGCCGGGGAAGAGTTGGGGAATCGGGTTGTCCGGGTCGTCGTAGAGGAGCACGAGGTCGCGGGCCCAGGAGGCGCCGCCCTCGGCGGCCTTGGCCCGCAGTTCCCGCACCAGTTCGGGTATCTCGGCGACCGACTTCGGCGCGCCGAGCAACTGTGACACCTCCCGGTGGAACGCGTCGCACACCCGGTCGCAGTCCCGTTCGCCGTGGCCCTCCGCGAGCCACAGCGCGACCGGGTGGCCGGTGTCCAGGGTCCAGCCGACGGCCTCCAGCCCCGTACCGTCCGCCACCGACCGGCACAGCGCCGGTACCGCGCCCTCGTCCGCCTCCTCCAGCAGCCGGGACAGCCCCGACACCGAGGCGCGGGGGCCGGCCGGCACCCGCAGCGCGGTCATCCGCCCGGCCGCGGTCAGGCCCTGCCAGCGCCGCAGCCAGGCCGGGTCCACCTCCTGGCGGCGCCCCTGGTCGCGCAGCACCACCGCGCGCGTCGGGCCCAGCGGGCGCAGGCGCGCGGACCGGCGCGTCGAGGCCGGTACGCGCCAGCGGGCCGCCGGCGTGTGCCACCGCTCCTCCGGCACCGCGACCTCCAGGCGCACCCGGGCGCCGCCCGCCGCGTCGTCGGCGCGCAGCAGCCGTGGGCCGAGCCGTTGCAGCACCTGGTCGCAAGCCTGCTCGAAGGGCACGCCGTCCCGCGTCTCCTGGATCTCGACGCGCTGC
This sequence comes from Streptomyces chrestomyceticus JCM 4735, assembly GCF_003865135.1. Classification (NCBI taxonomy): domain Bacteria; kingdom Bacillati; phylum Actinomycetota; class Actinomycetes; order Kitasatosporales; family Streptomycetaceae; genus Streptomyces; species Streptomyces chrestomyceticus. The sequence goes on from NZ_BHZC01000001.1 coordinate 3,217,151, forward strand.
CACCGGCCCTGCCCGTACCCCTCGCTGACCGACCAGTTGAACAGTTGGCGGCCGCCCGCGTCGTCGTAGAACAGCGGCTCGAACTCCACCAGCAGCGCGTCGGGGCGGCGGCGTACCGGTCCGATCCGCTCCCGGTCCCTGGGCAGGAGGACGACCGCCTTGGCCGTGACGAACAGTTCCAGCCGCTCGGCGGCCGTGCGGAGCGCGACGCCCTCGTCGCCGGGGACCTCCCGCGCCTCGTCGGCCGTGCGCTGCGCGACGATGCGCAGGTAGTGCACGAAGGCGCACAGCTCCGTGTACGGGTCGCTGCCCTGGTAGAGCGCCCCGTGCCCGTCCCGCCAGGTGCGCAGCGTCCACGGCCCGGCCCGGCCGGTACGGCCCTGCGGGTCCGCGCGGCCCAGCGCCTCGGCGACCGCGGCGGCCACCACGAGCGGGTCGCGCGGCGCGGGCAGCGACGCCAGCAGGTCGAGCGCCTGCAGCCGCTCCTGCACGCCCCACAGCCGGCCGCGCCCCGACATGATCGCGTGCTGCGCGTCGAACCAGGTGGGCTCGCCCGGCCCGCCGAGGTCCTGCCCGGCCCAGTGCCAGCGGTCGTGCAGGCCCATCAGCGCGTGGTACGGGTCGTCGCCGAGCCCGGCGGCGCCCGGTACGAGGTGGTGCGGCGCCAGCCCGCGCAGTTCGGTGACCGGCACCGCGAGGCCGAGCCGGTCCTCGCGGTGGCTGCCTTTGACGATGCCGACGACCTCGCCCCGGTCGCAGTCCAGCAGCGGTCCGCCGGACGCGCCCGGCGTCACCCGGACGTCGGTGCCGAACTGGAGGCCGCGGGCGTCGCGGGCGCCGAAGCGGACGGCGATGAAGGGGTCGACGGGGGCGGCACCCGGGTCGGGGGCGGCGCCGGAGACGGGGCCGCGTCCGGCGCCGGGCGGGTCCTGGTCATGGCCGCGGAAGATGAACGCGTCCTCCAGGAGCGCGGCCGGCTGGTCGCTGAGCCAGGCGCACGGGTGCCGGATGCCGGGATCGAGGAGCCGCAGGAGGGCCAGGTCCACGCGGGGGCCCGGAGCGGGCGCCGGGCCGCTCCCGGCCGCCTCCCGGCCGGTGTCCGGGTCTTCCGGTGCTTCCGGTCTGTCCTCCCCCGCCGTCCCGCACGGCGGGGGAGCCGCCCGTAAGGGGGCCGGGCGGCTCAGGTCGTACTCCAGGCGCGCGGCGGCCACCCGCCCGTCGAACGCCACCCCGACCTCGCCGTCCGGGCCCGTGGCGCGGCGCCGGCCGTCGCCGCTGGTGAGCACGTGGGCGCAGGTCAGCACCCAGCCGGGGGCGACGAAGACGCCGCTGCCCCACAACGGCGCCGGGGTCACACCGGGCGCCGGGCGGATGGCGACGGTCGCCCGGCCCGCGTGCCCGAGGAGGTGCGCGTACTTCTCGCGGTCCGCGCGTTCACCCCGTCCGGGCCCGTGGCCGCCTTCCGGGGCCGCCATCACTCACCCGGGTCGTGCGGCCCTCGGCCGCCGGCGCGGCCGCCCTGCTCCGGGGCGGTGCCGGTCCCGGGCGTCTCCCGCTTCCGCCACGTGAGCGTCACGGACAGGTTGGCCTTGGCCTCGCCGTCCGCGAGCAGCGCCACCGCCCGGCCGGGCTTGGCCGCCACCTCCACGCCGAAGGTCACACTGGTCTCGTCCGGCGCCACCCGTTCGGTGGCCTCGCGCAGGCTCGCCGCGACCCCGCCGACCAGGTCCCGCAGCCCCTCGACCCGGGCGCCGAGCGCCTCCCAGGCCCCGACGTCGTCGTATTCCTCGTCCGGCGTCCCGGCGACGTCCAGCCGGGAGACCCGGGCCCAGACCGCCGTACCGTCGGGCAGCTCGATGAGATGTGCGCGATCGCGCATCACGGCCTCCTGCTCCCCCTGAGCGGCAGAGTCCCACTGCCCCAGGGCCGTTGACAGGTGATCAGGTTATCCCCAGGGTGCGAGTGACGCGAGGGGTCGCGACGCCTGCCTATCCTGGCCGGGTACGTCCCGAAAACCTGGTGGAGAGCGCGTGTATTTCACGGATCGCGGTATCGAGGAGCTGGAGAGCCGGCGCGGCGAGGAGGAGGTCACCCTCGGCTGGGTCGCCGAACAACTGCGGACCTTTGTCGACCTCAACCCCGACTTCGAGGTCCCCGTCGAGCGGCTGGCCACCTGGCTGGCGCGGCTGGACGACGAGGACGACGACTGACCCGGCGCCGCGTGCGACGCGGTGCGTGCCCGGGCCCGGCCGGCCGGCGGTCCTCCCGCCGTCCCGGCCGGGCGCTTTTGTGTGCCGGGGCGCCGCCGTGCCCTCGCCGTGGCATCCGGGGCGCCGCCCTTGGAAAGGACGCCGGGCGCGATATATCGTGTCGGTAGAGACGCGATATGTTGCGTTGTCGTCATGCCAGGGAGGCCAGGACATGCCAGAACGGGCCGAGTGGTCGGTCTCCGAGCCGCGCACGCTGGAGATCGAGGGCGCCGTCACCGCACTGGAGGTGCGGGTGGTGGGCGGGACCGTCAACGTCGTCGGCACGACGGACGGCGGCCCCGCGCGGGTGGAGATCAGCGAGATCTCCGGGCCGCCGCTGACCGTCCGGCGGGAGGCGGGGACGCTCACCGTCACGTACGAGGACCTGCCCTGGAAGGGCCTGCTGAAGATGATCGGCCGGGGGCCTGGCAGCGCACCGCGGTCGTCTCGGTCACCGTGCCCGCCGCGACCCGCGTCGAGGTCGGCACGGTGGGCGCGAGCGCGGTGCTCTCGGGGATCTCCGGGCGTACGGAGCTGCGCGGGGTCAGCGGCGACAGCACCCTGGTCGGCCTGACCGGGCCCGTGCGGGCCGAGACCGTGTCGGGCGGGGTCGAGGGGCAGGCCGTCACGGGGGACCTGAGCTTCCACTCCGTCTCCGGCGACCTGACGCTCCTGGAGGGCTCCGGCGGCTCCGTACGGGCCGAGTCGGTCAGCGGCGACCTGGCCCTGGACCTCGATCCGGCGGGCGCGGGCGCGGACGTGCGGCTGACCACGGTCTCCGGCGAGGTCGCCATCCGGCTGCCCGCGCCGGGCGACACCCGGGTCGAGGCGAACACCACCAGCGGCACGGTCGCCAACGCCTTCGAGGATCTGCGGGTCAGCGGCCGGTGGGGGCCAAGCGGATCACGGGCCGGCTCGGCTCGGGCAACGGCACGCTGAAGGTCACCACGGTCTCCGGAGGTCTGGCCCTCCTGCGCCGCCCACCGTCCGAGTCCCCCGAGGACTCCCCCGCCGACAGCGCCGACCAGGCCGACAAGAAGGTGCTCTGACAGCCATGCCCCCCGTCTTCGCCCACGGCCGCCTCCGCCTCTACCTCCTCAAGCTGCTGGACGAGGCCCCGCGGCACGGTTACGAGATCATCCGGCTCCTGGAGGAACGCTTCCAGGGGCTCTACGCGCCGTCCGCCGGGACGGTCTACCCGCGGCTGGCCAAACTGGCGGCCGAGGGCCTGGTCACCCACACCACCGAGGGCGGCCGCAAGGTCTACGCGATCACCGCGGCGGGCCGTGCCGAACTGGCCGACCGGGGCGGTGAACTGGCCGACCTGGAGCTGGAGATCCGGGAGTCGGTCGCCGCGCTGGCCTCCGACATCCGGGAGGACGTGAGCGGCTCGGCGCGGAACCTGCGCCGCGAGATGCGCGAGGCGGCGCAGCAGGCCCGCGAGGGCCGGCGGAGCACCGCCGGGGGCCGCGGCACGGAGCACGGATTCCCCGACGCCGCCGAGTACTTCGAGGACCGCTTCGGCGACAAGGAGGGCTGGCGGCAGGCGAAGGAGGAGTTCCGGCGCGCCAAGGAGGAGTGGAAGGAGCAGGCGCGGCGGGCCAAGGAGGAGAGCCGGCGCGCGAAGCAGGACGCGCAGCGGGCCCGCAAACAGGCCCGGGACGCGCAGTCGTTCGTACGGGACGAGGTGCAGCAGGCCATCAAGCGCGTACAGGAACAGGCCCAGGAGCACGTACGTACCGGGGACTGGGCGGGGGCGCTGCGCGAGGCGCTGTCGGAGGTCTCGCGCGAGATGGGCCGCTTCGGCGCCGGGCCGGAGCCGGCCGAGGGCGGACCGGCGGACGCGGACCGTCCCGGCGGCGCGCGCGGACAGGGCCCGGCGGAGGCCCCCGGTGTCGGCCTCACCAAGGAAGACGCGGCGGCGGGAGCCGACAGTACGGACGGCTCGCGGGCGGCCCGGACGGAGACCGGCGGCGGTGCGCCCGCCGAGCCCGCGTGGGCGTCCGAGCCCGGATCCGGTGACCCGGCCCGGGACTTCGACCGGCTGCTGGACCGCTTCCGGGACGACCTGCGGGACGCGGCGCGCGACCACGGCGTCAGCGCCGAGCAGTTGACGGACGTACGCCGCCGTCTGGCGTCGACTGCTGCGCACGTCGGAGCACTGCTGCGGGACCCGGAGGCATATGCGGCCAGGCGGGAACCCCCGCACTGACCGCTCCGGCCGATCGCCCGTCCGTCACGCACAGTTGTCTGCGAGGGTCTGGATTCACCGCCCGTAATCGGGGAACTCAGACCCTCGCACGGCTTTTTGCCCGACGACGGGATCTGCCGTAGGAAATCGCAGACCTGTGGCCGTGTCCGCCCTTACAGTCAACTCTCCCTGTCTGAACGGATCTTGAAGGCCAAGAGGTAAGCGATGTCGGAATACCCTGCCGTGGCCCGCCGGATGTGGCGCCAACTGGAGCCCGTCCACGCCATTCTCTACTTCGCACCGGAGGCGTTCGAGGAGGCGGCGGCACTCGGTTACGACACCGATTCCCGCTGGCCCAGCTACTTCGCCTGGCGCACGGCGCCGCTCGGTGCGGCGGGTCCCGAACTGGTGGCCGCGACGTTCTACAGCTTCAGCCCGCGGATGATCGCCCGGTACGTGCCGGCGATCTGGTCGACGGCGGCGCCCGGCAAGGTGCTGGACGCCCGGATGCAGGCGGTGGACCGCATAATGACCGGTCTGACGAGAGCCGCCGGCATGTCCGCCGCGCAGCTCGCCGAGGCGGCCGGGCTGGCCCGGCAGGCCGCCGAGAACGCCTCGACGGCCGCCCGCCCGCTGGCCGCCGCCAACCGCGACCTGCCCTGGCCGGACGCCCCGCACCTGGCGCTCTGGCACGCCATCACGGTACTGCGCGAGCACCGCGGCGACGGCCACCTGGCGGCCCTGCTGACCTACGACCTCGAACCGTGCGAGGCCCTGGTGTCGTTCGCCGCGATCGGCGCCGTGCCGAAGGCCAACTTCAAGGGGCGCGGCTGGACGTCGCAGGAGTGGAGCGCCGCGCACGACCGGCTCGCCGCGCGCGGCTGGATCGACCCGGCCGGGCGGCCGACGGACCGGGCGCGCGAGGGGCGGGACGACGTCGAGCGCATGACGGACCGGCTGGCCGCCGGGCCCTGGCGGGCGCTGGGCCGGTCCCGCGCGGAACGGCTCGCCCAGCTTCTCAACCCGCTGCTGGGCGCGGTCTCCGAGGCCGGGCTGCTGCCGCGGCACGGCACGTCGGGGATCGGGGCGGTGAAGGTCGCGTACCCGTAGCGGGCGGCGGGCGCCACCGCACCCGCCCGTCACCTCGCCGCAGCGGCCCCCACGCCCGTCCGTCCCGCCACCACGGCAGGCCCGCTCACCCCGCCGCGGCCCGCTCCCCCAGCACCCGTACGACGTCGGCGTGCTCGCCGCCGTGTTCGGCCAGTACGGACGCGGCGAGGCCCGGGCCGGACACCATGGCGAGCAGCAGGTGTTCGTCGCCGATGTGCTTGTCGCCGCGGCCGAGCGCGACGCGCAGCGACCGTTCCAGTACGGCCTTGGCCTCCGGGCGGAACGGTCCGCGCAACGAGCGTCCGCGGCGCTCCTTCGGCGCGGAGGCGGAGTCCAGCGCGCCGGCGCCGTGCGCCCGTTCCACCCGGGTGACGATCTCCGCCACGTCGATGCCGAGCCCGGCCAGCGCCTCCGCGTCGGCGGAGGTCAGACCGCCCCGCCTGCGGGCCTGCTCCAGCGACCGTTCCACGGACGCCCGGCGCTCGCGCACGCCGAGGGCGGCGAGCGCCTCGGCGCCCGGGGAGCCCCGGCCGTCCAGCAGGGCGAGCAGCAGTTCGCCCTCGCCGACCGTGCCGGAGCCCGGCCGTACCGCGTAGGCGCGAGCGCCGCGCACCACGTCGCGGGCGCTCGCCGTGAACCGTTCGAACATCAACGCCTCCCGTACTTCTTGTGGACCGCCTGCCGGCTGACACCCAGCTCGGCGGCGATGTCCTGCCACGACCAGCCCTTCACGCGGGCACTGCGCACCTGTACGGCTTCCAACTGCTCCAGCAGCCGGCGGAGCGCGGCCACCGCCCGCAGGCCGATCCGGGGGTCCTGGTCGCCCGCCCGCTCGGCGAGCTTCGTTGCTTCGCTCATGGTGTCAATGTAGGTTGACGCGCCGATCGTGTCAATGGCGGTTGACGGCCGGATATCGGCCCGCCACCCGTGGACGGACGGCGACGCGCACCGGGAACGGGCCCGCCATCGGCGCCCCACCACCGTCGCCCATATCGACGAGTCGATTCCCGACATCCGACGGCCCGAGGTGACCCCGCACGGGCGCAACCGCGACTACGCCACCCGGCGGACCCCCGGACGACGCCCCGGCCACCCCCGGCCCATACCCCGCCCCGCTCAGACGAAGATCCGGTCGAGGTGGTAGTCGATGGTGCGCTGGACCTCCGCCATCGTGCGGCGCCCGTGCAGTACGTCGAGCCCCAGTCCGGAGACGCCCGACACCAGCAGGTCCGCCTCGCGCGCGGGATCGACGCCGGGCCGTACGCCGCCGGCCTCCCGGATCAGGGTGGCGACCAGGGACTCCACCACCTGCTCGCCGTGCAGGAAGACCTCGGCCATCGCCGGGTCGGTCAGACTGCGGACGAAGTACGCGGTGAACACGCGCAGCGCGAGGGCGCGTTGCGCGTCCAGCGGCAGGAACTCGACCAGTACGGCGCGCAGTACGGCCCGCAGCTCACCGGCATCGTGCAGCTCCGCCATGCGCGCGCGGGCGCGGCGGTCGTTCTCCTCGTGCAGGAGTTGCAGCGACTCGACCAGCAGCCGGTGCTTACTGCCGAAGTAGTACTGCACCACCCTCAGCGAGACCCCGGCCTCCGCCGCGACCTCGCGCATGCTCGCCGACTCCAGGCCGCGAGCGGCCGCGATCCGCCAGACGGCTTCGGCGACCTCGCGTCGCCGCCGCTCCCGCGCGCTGCCGGCGGGCGACCGGGGAGCCACTGAGGGGTCGGGCACCGAGCGCTCGGGGCGCTCCTCCACGGCCGCACGGGCCGCCTTCTTGCGCCGCCGGTACGCCTTCGCCTGGCAGCTCCGCGAGCAGTAGGCGGGCGGGCGACCCCGTACCGCGTCGGGCAGCCCGGCACCGCAGATCCGGCACTCGGCCGTCTTTTCGTCACGCACATACAGAGCGTACCGCGCCCGCAAAAGCGTGACGAATATCAGATGATGCCGAGCAAGTCAAGGCAGCACGCCTGAACCTTTGATACGTTCGTATCCACGAACGGAGCAATACCGTCACGGAACGGGGAGACGACCATGCACGAAGCCTGGTACCGGCTGCTGTCCATCCTGGTGTTCACCGCGGGCTTCTGGGAGGGCCCGGCGGCCGTCCTCTACCGGATCGTCGGCGACGACCACGGCCACCCCATGCGGCCCGTCAACTACCTCGACGCGCCGTGGAACTTCGTCGCCTCGGGCGTGGCGACCGCCGTCACCGTCGTCCTGCTCGCCGTACTGGACAAGGGGCGCGAGAAGGCGCTCGCCCGCGAGCGCGACGCCGGGGACGCCCGCGCCCACGCGGGCTCGCACACGGGCTGAGCGCCCCCGCACCCGCCCGCGCCCGCCGCCCGGCCGTCACACCGGCTCGTAGACCTGCCCTGTCTGTCCGCCCTCGACCGACCGCACGTACGCCGCGGCCACCTGCGCCAGGTCGACCGGCTTGACGCCCGGGAAGAAGTCCCCGTAGTCCGCGAGGGATTCGGTGACCACGGTCGGGCTCACGGCGTTCACCCGCTGCGGGGCGATGTCGAGCGCCGCGGCCCGTACGAACGCCTCCACCGCGCCGTTGGCCATCGCCGCCGCGCTGCCGGTGGGGATGGGGTCGCGGGCGAGCACTCCGGTGATCAGCGTGAAGGAACCACGCCCGGCGATGCGGGCGGTGCCCTGGCGCACCAGCTCGATCTGGCTGAGCACCTTGCCGCGGAAGCCCGCCGCGTAGTCCTCCGCGGTCATCTCGGCGACCGGCTTGAACGGGGTGTCGCCAGCCGCGCTCACCACCGCGTCCAGGGTTCCGGCCCGTTCGGCGGCCCGGTCGTACGCCTCGGTGACCTGCGCCGGGTCGGAGATGTCCAGCCGCAGGTCGCCGCCGCCGCGGCCGACGGTGATGATCTCGTGGCCGCGTCCGGCCAGCGTCTCGTGTACGGCGGCGCCGAGCTTTCCGGTCGCGCCGATCAGCAGAATCCTCATGCCGCCGACGCTAGGCCGGGCCGTCCGGGGAGGGAAATGCCTTCCGTGCGGGATTTATGCTCGGGAGTCATGAGTGGTGGGTGGCTTCTGGACGGGCAGCCCGGCCGTACCGAGGACGGAGGCGTGCGGTGAACGTGGAGTTGCGGCATCTGCGGGCGCTGGCCGCCATCGGGGACGAGGGCACGATCACCGGCGCGGCGGCGGTCCTGCGCGTCAGCCAGCCCGCGCTCTCGCGCACCCTGGACCAGTTGGAGAGCCGCCTGGGCACCTCCCTGGCCGAGCGGACCACCCGCCGGCTGCGGCTCACCCCGGCGGGCCGGCGGCTGCACGAGCACGCCCACCGCATCCTCGCCCAGCTCGACGACGCGCTCGCCGAGGCGGTGGCCGGGCCGCGCCCGCTGCGCGTCGGCTTCGCCTGGGCCGCGCTCGGCCGGCACACCGTGCCGCTGCTGCGCGAGTGGCGGGACGGGCACCCCGGCGAGCCCGTCGAGGTGCACCGGCTCGACGACGCGGAGGCGGCACTGCGCCGTGGCAGCGTCGATCTCGCCTTCCTGCGGACGGTCCCGGCGGACGACGGGGTGCTGGACACCGTGGCGCTGTACCGCGAACGCCGGATCGCCGCCCTGTGCGAGAGCGACCCGCTGGCCGGGGAGGAGGCGGTCTCGCTGGCCGACCTGACGCACCACACCATCGCGCTGTGCGCCACCGCGTGCACCACCAGCGCCGCGCTGTGGCCCGCCGGACAGCGTCCGCGCAGCACCTTCGAGGTCGCCAACGTCGACGAGTGGCTGACCATGATCGCGACCGGGGCTGCGGCCGGGGTGACGGCAGAGGCCACCGTGCACAGCCACCCGCACCCGGGGGTCCGTTACGTACCGATCACCGACGCCGGCCCGGTCACGGTCCTGCTGGCCCGCCCCCGCACGGCCACGCACCCCGCCACCGACGCCTTCACCGCCCACGCGCGGCACACCCTGCGCCGCGCCGGCGCGACCGGCACCCCGGTCACGGATGCCGCGCGGACTCCTCCGGCCGCCGGGCACCGGCCGCTGCCGTCCGTACGGTGAGGGTGACGACGGCCGTGACGCCGTCGGTGTCCAGCGAGACCCCCGCGTCAGCGGGCATCAGGGCGGCGTCGTACCGCTCCAGCGTGCGGGCGCTGCCGCCCGAGCCGGGCAGGTGCGAGCAGGCCGCGTCCGGTCCGGACAGCCGCGTACGGCCGGACAGCGCGACCACCAGCCGCGTCCGCCGCTCCCCGGACGCATCCGCTCCGTCCCCCGGCCGCGGCTCCGCGACATAGCGCCCGCGCGCCATCTCCACCATCGCCTCCGAACGCCCGCGTCGCAGCATGACGTTGAAGTTGACGACCGGCCCGCCCAGGAGGCGGCAGCCGGTCGGGGCGTCGCCGGGGAAGGCGAACGGCTGGTACGGGCCGGGCAGGACGTGGCGGATGCCGTCGACGGTCAGTTCCAGTCCGGCGCCCTCGGCCACCGTCAGGACGCGGTCCACGCCGGGCAGCGCCGAGTACGGGCCGTCGCGTCCCACTTCGGCCAGGCTCACCCGCCAGTCGAAGGTGCCCCAGCCCGCGCCGGGCGGCGCGGCGGCGATCTCCCGCGTCACCCCGCCGCCGTTGCTCCAGGCCGTCGCCGTACGCCCGGCCGCGCGCAGCACCCGCACCCGTCCCCGCCTCTCCCCTGCTCCCGTGCCTCAGACCGTCAGGACGACCTTGCCGAACATCTCGCCCTCGGCCAGCTTCGCGAAGCCCTCGCGCGCCCGGTCCAGCGGCAGGGTGGTGTCGATGACGGGCCGGACGCCCTTGGCCGCGCAGAAGTTCAGCAGCGAGGCCAGTTCGTCCTTGCTGCCCATGGTCGAGCCGACGACCTTCAGCTCCAGGAAGAAGATGCGGTTGAGTTCGGTGCGCTCGGGGTTGAAGCCGGAGGTGGCGCCCGAGATGACGAGCGTGCCGCCCGGCTTGAGGGACTTCACCGAGTGCGACCAGGTGGCGGCGCCCACCGTCTCGATCACCGCGTCCACCCGCTGCGGCAGCCGCTCGCCGCTGGGCAGGGCGGCCTCGGCGCCCAGTTCCACGGCACGCTTGCGCTTGTCCTCGCTGCGGCTGGTGGCGAAGACCCGCAGCCCGGCCGCCGCGCCCAGCACGATCGCCGCGGTGGCCACCCCGCCGCCCGCGCCCTGCACGAGCACGCTGTCCCCGGGCCGTACCCCGGCGTTGGTGAACAGCATCCGGTACGCGGTCAGCCAGGCGGTCGGCAGGCACGCGGCCTCGGCGAAGGACAGTTCCTTCGGCTTGGGCAGCACGTTCCAGGCGGGGACGGTGACCTGTTCGGCGAAGGTGCCCTGGTAGCGCTCGGTGAGGATGGAGCGCGGCTCGTCCGGGCCGACGCCGTGGCCGCTCTGGCCGATCACCGAGTGCAGGACGACCTCGTTGCCGTCCTGGTCGGTGCCGGCCGCGTCACAGCCGAGGATCATGGGCAGCGCCTCCTCGCCCAGACCCACGCCGCGCAGCGACCACAGGTCGTGGTGGTTGAGGGAGGCGGCCCTGACGTTGACGGTCGTCCAGCCGGGGCGTGCGCCGGGGGCCGGGCGCTCCCCCAGTTCGAGGCCGTTCAGCGGCTGGTCGCGGTCGATGCGGGCGGCGTAGGCAGCAAACATGATCCCAACGTAGGGCGCCCGGGGTCCGGGCGGTACCGCGCCGGAGTGTGACACGCGCCGCGCCGCCGTCCGGCCCCCGGCCGCCGTCAGGCCCCTTGCGCGGACTCCCGCCCCCGCGCCACCCGGTCCCGTCGGCGGCCGCGCACCGCGACGGCCACCGCGCAGCAGGTCAGTACGGCGGTGAGCGCGACGCAGGACCAGAACAGCGGGTTGACGTAGCCGGGCACCAGGTCGTACGACGCGTCGCACTTGTTGCTGAACAGCGGGAGGAGGCCCTGCTGCCGGCGGGCGGGGTCGAGGTGGAAGTCGACGTCGTACCGGTGCCCGTGCAGTGCGCAGGTCTCCCCGATGTCCCAGGCGAACGACTTCCACAGCCCCCAGGCGAAGGCCAGCACCGAGAACATTCCCGCGAAAGCCGCGCCCTCGGCCCAGGGCCGCGTCGCGCGGCGGAACGTCCCCGCGCAGAAGAGGTGGGTGTACAGCGCGGTCACCGCCGCTGGGGTGATGACCGCGAGGAGCGCGAAGGCCCACGTCAACAGGTACTCCATGGAGTCTCTCCCGTGATTCGGCGCAGCGAAAAGGCCCCGCCCGGAGGCAGGGCCTTCCCACGGACGCGGGGTCAGCGGCGCGCGACGCCCTCCGCACGGGCGGCGGCCGCGACGGCCGAGGTGACCGCCGGGGCGACCCGCTCGTCGAACGGCGACGGGATGACGCACTCGGCGCTCAGGTCGTCGGCGACCACCGAGGCCAGCGCCTCGGCGGCGGCCAGCTTCATGCCCTCGGTGATCCGGCTGGCGCGCACCTGGAGCGCGCCGGCGAAGATGCCGGGGAAGGCCAGCACGTTGTTGATCTGGTTGGGGTAGTCGCTGCGGCCGGTGGCCACGACGGCCGCGTACTTGTGCGCGACGTCCGGGTGGATCTCCGGGTTCGGGTTGGCCATGGCGAAGATCAGCGCGTCCTTCGCCATCTTGGAGACCGCCTCCTCCGGCACCGTGCCGCCGGAGACGCCGATGAAGACGTCCGCGCCGTCCAGCGCCGACTCCAGGGAGCCGGTCAGTCCGGCCTTGTTGGTGAAGGAGGCCAGCTCGCGCTTGACGTCGGTGATGTGCTCGTCGCGGTCGGCGGTGACGATGCCCTTGCGGTCGCAGACCGCGACGTCACCGATGCCCGCCTCGACGAGGATCTTGGCGATGGCGAAACCGGCCGCGCCGGCGCCGGAGATGACGGCGCGCAACTGCCCGAGCGAACGGTTCGTCAACTGGGCGGCGTTGCGCAGCGCGGCCAGCGTGACCACGGCGGTGCCGTGCTGGTCGTCGTGGAAGACCGGGATGTCCAGGCGTTCCTGGAGCTTGCGCTCGATCTCGAAGCAGCGGGGCGCGGAGATGTCCTCCAGGTTGACGCCGCCGAAGGACGGCGCCATCCGCACCACGGTGTCGACGATCTCGTCGGCGTCGGTCGTCGCGAGGGCGATCGGCACCGCGTCCACGCCGCCGAACTGCTTGAAGAGGATCGCCTTGCCCTCCATCACGGGCAGCGACGCCTCGGCCCCGATGTCACCGAGGCCCAGCACCGCGGTGCCGTCCGTGACGACGGCCACGACCTGGGACTTCCAGGTGTAGTCGTGCACCAGCTCGGGTTCTTCGGCGATGGCGCTGCACACCTTGGCGACGCCGGGCGTGTAGGCGAGGGAGAGGTCCTCGCTGTCGCGCACCGGCACGGTCGCCCGGATCGCCATCTTGCCGCCGCGGTGCAGGAGGAAGGCGGGGTCCTGGCACTGCTCCCCGCCGTCCGGTCCGGAGCCGGGCGTGCCCTGGGCGTCGGTACCGGCGTTCTTGTGCGTGTTGCCGCCGTCGTGGGCCTGGGCGGTCTTGGCTGTCACTGGTTCAACCCCTTTGTTCGTCAATCAGTTGAGGGTGTCCACTCCCTGGTCAAGGGGTGGGCGGGCACCGCGTCCGTGCCCTGCGCGACGGATGGCCGTCCCGCGGGGGGAGGTACGGACGCCGGGCGCGCCGCACGCGCGCCCTGAGCCCCGGATGAGGGGTGTAACGAACCTTTCTACCGGACGGGCGTGCGCCCCGACGAGTCGGATTCGTTACCCATGGGTCACCTCTGAGGTCACAACCACGGCATCAGGGGCGAACAACGCGAAACATCAGAAGTTCCCCGTGCCGTGTCCGAATTGCGAGACGCGACCCTGTACGGCCCGGCCTCCCGCCGGCCACTTGGCGCACAGCACCCAAGGGACATCTGGGATGTACGGCTTCGTCCCCCTCCGTTATCCGATTTTGACCTGGACGGCAGTCCGGATAGCGGTGTCCGGATGGCAAGATTCCGTCACCGAACGAGGTCGCGACGCCCGAAGGTGTGTGCCCGGCCCCTGCTCAGTCGGCTTCTCCCTCATCCGCAGGAGGATCAGCATGACCGCAAGCCCCACCCGTCGCCCGGCCCCCGGCAGGTCTCGTTCAGCCGTGGCCGCCGCGACCGCGGTCGCGGCCTCGCTGCTGCTGCTCAGCGCCTGCGGCGACCAGACCGACGCGGCGATCGCCAAGCGCGAGGCGGCCAAGAACCGCAACCCCGACGCCCCGCTGTTCAAGCTCCTGCCCAAGGAGATCCAGGACAAGGCGATGATCCAGGTCGGTTCGGACATCACCTACAAGCCGGTGGAGTTCCGTACCGACGGCAAGGTCACCGGCATCGACCCGGACCTCGCCGAGGCGCTGGGCGAGGAGCTGGGCGTCAAGCTCAACTTCAACAACGCCACCTTCGACACCCTCATGGGCGGCATGAAGTCCAAGCGCTACGACATCGCCATGTCGGCGATGACCGACACCAAGGACCGCCAGCAGGGCGTGGACAGCTCCACCGGCAAGAAGGTCAGCGACGGGGTCGACTTCATCGACTACCTCGACGTCGGCGTCTCGATCTACACGCAGAAGGGCAAGACCCAGGGGATCGACGGCTGGGAAGCGCTGTGCGGCAAGAAGATCGCGGTGCAGCGCGGCACCGTCTCGCACGACCTGGCCAAGGACCAGTCCAAGAAGTGCGAGGAGTCCGGCACGGACTCGATCTCCATCGAGGCGTTCGACAACGACACCGAGGCGCAGACGCGGCTGCGCACCGGCGGCGTGGACGCGGTCTCCAGCGACTATCCGGTCGCGGCGTACGCGGTCAAGACCTCCGGTGGCGGCAACGACTTCCAGTTGGTCGGCGGCGCTCCGGTCAAGGCCGCCCCGTACGGCATCGCGGTGCCCAAGGACAGCCCCAAGCTGCGCGACGCCCTCAAGGCGGCCATGGAGGCCATCGTCAAGAAGGGCAGCTACGCCAAGGTGCTCAAGAAGTGGAACGTCACGGACGCCGCGGTCAAGGAAGTCAAGCTCAACGGCGGGAGCTGAGCCTGCCCGAGCCCCGCCCGCCGCGTGCCCGCCCGGCCGCGCACGGCCCGTCCCTCCCGCCGAACGCTGAAAGGCAACACCCGTGTCAGTTGACGTCGACAAGCCGGCCCAGCCGCCGGCGGACGCCCCGCCGCCCGCCCCCGAGCCGATCAAGGCCATTCCCGTCCGGCACTACGGGCGCTGGGTCGCGGCGCTGGTCGTCCTCGCATTGCTCGCCCTGCTCGTGCGGGCCTTCGCCTCGGGCAAGGTCAACTGGGGCGCGATACCCGAGTACATGTTCAACGCGGACATCCTGCGGGGTCTGCGCAACACGCTGCTGATCACGGTGCTGTCGATGGTCATCGGCATCGTGCTGGGCGTGGTCCTCGCCGTGATGCGGCAGTCGAAGAACCCGGTGACCTCGACGGTCGCGTGGTTCTACGTCTGGTTCTTCCGCGGTACGCCGGTCTACGTCCAGTTGTTCCTCTGGTTCAACCTGGGCCTGGTCTTCCAGTACATCGACATCATGCCGATCTACAAGGACGAGTGGTCGGACTTCATGACCCCGTTCCTGTGCGCGCTGCTGGGCCTCGGCCTCAACGAGGCCGCGTACATGGCGGAGATCTGCCGCGGCGGCCTGCTCGCCGTCGACGAGGGCCAGACCGAGGCGGCGCACGCGCTGGGCATGAGCCACGGCAAGACGCTGCGCCGGATCATCGTGCCGCAGGCGATGCGGGTGATCGTGCCGCCGACCGGCAACGAGGTCATCAACATGCTCAAGACCTCGTCGCTGGTCATCGCGGTGCAGTACTACGACCTGCTTCAGTCGGCGCAGAACGTGGGCCGCGACGCCGGTCCCGTGGTGGAGATGCTCATCCTCGCCGCGGTCTGGTACCTGATCGCCACTTCGGTGCTCAGCGTCGGGCAGTACTACCTGGAGCGCTACTACGCCCGCGGCGCCAGCCGCCAGCTTCCGCCCACGCCGGTCCAGCGGCTGCGGGCCCGGCTGTCCGGCGGCACCACCCGTTCGTCGGCCGGAGGTGCCGCATGACCAGCAAGTCCACCCCCATGGTCAAGGCCGAGGGCGTCCACAAGTCCTTCGGCACGGCCCACATCCTCAAGGGCATCGACCTGGAGGTCGCGCCCCGTGAGGTGTTCTGCCTGATCGGCCCGTCCGGCTCCGGCAAGTCGACGTTCCTGCGCTGCATCAACCACCTGGAGAAGATCAACGCCGGCCGGCTGTCGGTCGACGGCGAGCTGGTCGGCTACCGGGAGGCCAACGGCAAGCTGTACGAGCTGCGCGACCGCGAGGTGGCCGCGCGCCGCCGCGACATCGGCATGGTCTTCCAGCGCTTCAACCTGTTCCCGCACATGACGGCGCTGGAGAACATCATGGAGGCGCCGGTCCAAGTCAAGGGCGAGTCCAAGGCGACCGCCCGGGAGCGTGCGGGCAAGCTGCTGGACCGGGTCGGCCTGGCCGACAAGGCCGGCAACTACCCCTCGCAGCTCTCAGGTGGCCAGCAGCAGCGCGTCGCGATCGCCCGCGCGCTGGCCATGGAGCCGAAGCTGATGCTCTTCGACGAGCCGACCTCGGCGCTCGACCCGGAGCTGGTCGGTGACGTGCTGGACGTGATGAAGGACCTGGCGTCGGACGGCATGACGATGATCGTCGTCACGCACGAGATGGGCTTCGCGCGCGAGGTCGGCGACTCGCTGGTCTTCATGGACGACGGTGTGGTGGTCGAGTCCGGGCACCCGCGCGACGTGCTGGGCAAGCCGCAGCACGAGCGCACCAAGTCGTTCCTGTCGAAGGTGCTCTGACCGGCGGTACGACACGCACGACGGGCGGTACGTACGGGCGCGCGGGCGCCTCCGTACGTACCGCCCGTCGTGGGCGCGGGCCGTGCGCGGCTACTTCAGTCCGAGGACCAGCGCGTCCGACGGCGAGCGCCACACCGCGCGCGCCTCACCGAACCCGGACTCGCGCAGCACCTCGCAGTGCCACGTCACCGAAGGGGTGTCGCCGTCGGCGTGCTCACCGTAGATCTCGAAGCGCTCGGCGGTCGGCCCGGCCAGCACCGGGTCGGCGGCGGCCTTCTCCCACCAGGCACTCCAGTCCAGGGCGCCCGCCGCCTTGGCCTCGTCCTGCCGCGCGTGCCGGAAGGCGCGCTCGGCGGCGTCGAAGCGCGGGGTGTCGCCTTCGGGCATGTGGTCGGCGTTCATGAAGACGCCGCCTTCCCTGACCAGCCCGCCGAGCTGCCCGTACAGCCCGCGCAGTGGCCCGGTGTGCATCCAGTGCAGGGCCGTGGCGGTGAGTACGGCGTCGTACGAGTCGTGGGGCAGGGCGTCGGTCCACCGGGGATCCTTGAGGTCCGCGCGGACGAACGTCACCCGGTCGTCACCTTCGAAGTATCCGCCGGCGATGGCCAGCAGGGCCGGGTCGAGGTCCACCCCCACGCTGACCGCCTTGGGGAAACGCTTGAGCAGCCGGTCGGAGATACTGCCCGTGCCGCACGCCAGGTCCAGCACCCGGGGCTCGGTGCCCACCAGGGCCTCGACCATGTCCAGCATCACGCGGAACCGCTCCTCGCGGTCCGGCATGTACCACTCCTGCTGGCGGTCCCAACTGTCCTGCCACCCCTGCCAGTCAGTACCGACGACGGTCTCGGTCATACCGTTACCTCCAGGCCGTAATACCCTCGTAGCAACAACACCTATTACGAACACTAGACCGCGCCCGTAAGGACTACAAGTGGAACTGGCCTATTACTCGGACTATGCCGTTCGCCTGGTCAACACCGAGCAGCCCGAGCGCGGCGGCGACACCCTGACCTCGGTCGAGGCCGTCCGCGAGCTGTTCGGGCCCGCCCAGCAGATGGCCCGCCGGGCCAACGAGAGCGACGTGACCCGCCTGCGCGGCGTACGGACCCGGCTGCGCGCCGTCTTCGAGGCGGCGGACGAGGGTGACGAGGTGCGGGCGGTGGACCTGCTCAACGCGCTGATGATGGAGTTCCCGGTCAGTCCGCAGGTCTCCGGACACGAGTTCCGCGACGAGGACGGCCGCCCCAAGTGGCACCTGCACATCGCCGACCACGCGGCCAACGCCACCGCCGGCTACACCGCCACCGCCTCCATGGGCCTGGCCTTCCAGCTCACCGAGCTGGGCGTCGACCGGCTCGGCATCTGCCAGGCACGCCCGTGCCGCAACGCCTACCTCGACACCTCCACCAACCGCTCCCGGCGCTACTGCTCGGACCGCTGCGCGACCCGCGCCAACGTCGCGGCCTACCGGGCCCGCAAGCGCCTGGACAGCGAACGGTCGGGCCGTACCGGACGCACCGCGGAGACCACCCAGGACAGCGCGCCCGACAGCGAGCGCTGAACCCCGCGCGGCGGCCGCACCCGCACCCAGGCGCGCGCGATCACCAGCTCGTCGGGCACCACCCCGAACTCGCGGCTGTCGTTCTCCACGAACGGATTGTCCCCCTGGACCCACCAGCCGCCGTCGCGCCGCTCGACGGCCCGTTTGACGATCAGCAGGTCCTGCCGGAACGGGTGCCGCAGGACGACCACGTCACCCGCCCGCACCACCGCCCCGTACTGCACCACAAGCTGGTCGCCGGGCCGCAGCGTCGGCACCATCGACGGGTTGTAGACCTCGGCCAGGCCGAAGGCCCGCAGCAGTCCGCCGCGCTCCCGCCCGTGCTCCTCACCCTGCTCCGGCCCGCGTTCTTCCACCCGCTCCGGCATCCCCGTCCCACCTCCCGGTCCCGGCCCGGCGACCACCACGGCCCGGTCGTCCGTCACCGGTCCCATCCTCCATCAGACCCGGCCCGGAACCGGCCTTTTGCCCTAAGACCCCGAGCCACCCGAGAAAAGCCTTCCCCCGGCGAGTAATCTCGCACCTGAGAAGACGATCACGAGGAAGGACTGAACATGCTTTCCCGCCTGTTCGCCCCCAAGGTGAAGGTCAGCGCCCACTGCGACCTGCCGTGCGGCGTGTACGACCCGGCCCAGGCCCGTATCGAGGCCGAGTCGGTCAAGGCCGTCCAGGAGAAGTACCAGGCCAACGAGGACGCGGACTTCCGTACCCGCGCCGTCCTCATCAAGGAGCAGCGCGCGGAGCTGGCCAAGCACCACGTCTCGGTGCTGTGGAGCGACTACTTCAAGCCGCCGCACTTCGAGAAGTACCCGGAGCTGCACCAGCTCGTCAACGACACCCTCAAGGCGCTGAGCGCCGCCAAGGGCTCCAACGACCCGGCGACCGGTCAGAAGGCCCTGGACTACATCGCCCAGATCGACAAGATCTTCTGGGAGACCAAGCAGGGCTGACCGCCCCGCGCCGCGGCGGCCGCCCGTCCCCACCGGGACGCGCGGCCGCTCCGGAACGCACCGCCGCCGCACCCGGCCCGCGCGGGCGCCGTCCACCGGCGCCCGGGCGGCCGGGTGCGGCCGTTCCCGCACGTTGGCAGGTCCGCGTACCCGCCGCCGGGCCCGGCTTTCGATAGGCTCGGAACGTGACGGCAGACCGCAGCGCAGCGGACCACTACGAGGTCGTGGCCCTCGCGTCGTCCGCGGGCGGCATCAAGGCCCTGACCGCGGTCCTCGGCGCGCTCGGCCCGGACCTCGCGGTTCCGGTCCTGGTGGTCCAGCACCTGGACCCCCGGCACCGCACCATCATCGCCGAGGTGCTCTCCCGGCGCACCGCGCTGCGGGTCAAGCTGGCCGAGGCCGAGGAGCGGGCCCGGCCCGGCACGGTCTACATCGCACCCCCCGACCGGCACCTCCTGGTGGGCCCCGGAGGTACGCTGACGCTTTCCGGCAGCGAACTGGTCCACTTCCTGCGTCCCTCCGCCGATCTGCTCTTCGAGTCGGTCGCCGGGGCCTACGGGGCGCAGGCGATCGCCTGTGTGCTGACCGGGACCGGCAGCGACGGCTCCATGGGTGTGGACGCCATCAAGTCACGCGGCGGCACGGTGATCGCGGAAGATCCCCGTACGGCCGAGTTCAAGGGAATGCCAGAGGCAGCGGTGGGCACGGGATCGGTGGACTTCGTGCTGCCCCTGGAAGAGATCGCCGCGGTGATCCGCGGTCTTGTCGAGACCAAGAGGCAGTAATGGGTCAAGCTCGGGATGTCGAGACGGACGAAGAACTGGAGCAGTTGCTCGGTTTCCTGAGGGACGCCCGCGGATTCGACTTCACCGGTTACAAGCGCTCGTCGCTGGGCCGGCGCATCCGCAAGCGGATGTCGGACGTCGAGGCCGAGACGTACGCGGACTACCGCGACCGTCTGGAGACCAACGCCGACGAGTTCAACGCGCTCTTCAACACCATCCTGATCAATGTGACGTCCTTCTTCCGCGACCCGGACGCCTGGACGTTCCTGCAGCGCGAGGTGGTGCCCGAGCTGCTCGCGGACACCGCCGCCGACGAGGAGATCCGGGTATGGAGCGCGGGCTGCTCCAGCGGCGAGGAGGCATACTCCCTCGCCATCATGTTCGCCGAGGCGATGGGCGTCGAGGAAGCGCTGAACCGGGTCAAGATCTACGCCACCGACGTGGACGAGGAGGCGTTGCGCGACGCCCGCTCCGGCCTGTACACGGCGAAGGCCCTGGAGCCGCTCTCCCCCGAGCTGCGCGACACCTACTTCGAGCAGAACGGCACCCGCTTCCGCACCGACCTGCGGCGCCGGGTCATCTTCGGCCGGCACGACATCACCCGGGACGCCCCGATCTCCCGGCTGGACCTGCTGGTCTGCCGCAACGCCCTGATGTACTTCAACGTCGAGGCGCAGCGGCAGATCATCGACCGGTTCCACTTCGCCCTGCGCGAGCGCGGCTTCCTCTTCCTCGGCAAGGCCGAGATGCTGCTCAACGACGCCGAGCGGTTCGAAGTGCTCAGCATGCGCCAGCGCTCCTTCCGGCGGCGCCCCGGGGACGCCGGCCCGCCGTACCACTCCACGCCCGCGAAGATCCGCGTCGGGGCGGGCACCGAGAAGCTGACCACCGCGGCCCGCAGCCGGCAACTGCGCGACCTGATCCTGGACGCCAACCCCGCCCCGGCCATCGCGGTCGACGGCGAGGGCACCGCGGTACTGATCAACAGCCAGGCGCGGACCCAGTTCGGCTTGACCACCAACGACATCGGCCGGCCCTTCCAGGACCTGGAGATCTCCTACCGTCCCGTCGAGCTGCGCTCGCTCATCGAGCAGGCCACCCACGAGCGCCGCACCCTGCGGGTCAACGGCGCCGAGCGGCGGGTCGGCGAGGAGATCCAGTACTTCGACATCCTCATCCAGCCGCTGATGGGCTCCAACGGACTGCTGTGCGCCACCAACATCACCTTCACCGACGTCACCGTCGCCACCCAGCTCAAGTCGGAGAACAAGCGGGTGCGCGAGGACCTGGAGACGGCGTACGAGGAGCTCCAGTCCACCAACGAGGAGCTGGAGACCACCAACGAGGAACTCCAGTCGAGCATCGAGGAGCTGGAGACCACCAACGAGGAACTCCAGTCGACCAACGAGGAGCTGGAGACCACCAACGAAGAGCTCCAGTCCGGCAACGAGGAACTGGAGACGATGAACGAGGAGATGCGCACCCGCACCGAGGAGCTGGACGAGGCCCGTGCCTTCCTCGAAGGGGTCGTCACCTCCATTGCCGCGGGCGTGGTCGTCCTCGACAAGGAGCTGAAGGTCAAGAGCTGGAACCGCGGCGCGGTGGACATGTGGGGCCTGCGCCCGGACGAGGTGATCGACGAACCGTTCTTCTCGCTGGACTTCGGTCTGCCCACCGAGATGCTGCGCCCGGCCGTGGAGAAGTGCCTGGAGTCCGGCAAGCGGACGTCGCCCTCGCGGGTCTCGGCCGTCAACCGGATCGGCCGGCCCATCACCTGCAACGTGCTCTGTTCCCCCTTCGACCGGCACAACGGCGGCGTCGTCCTGCTGCTGGAGGCGGACCGCAGCGATAACAGCGACTGAGCGCCACCATGGGCGTACGCTGAGAACATGGTTTGGGGCCAACGCAGGGACGTCCAGGCACAACTGGCGCGTCGCCGTGCGGCCAGGGCCCGCCAGCGCGCCGAGCATGCCGCGGCCTGCGCCGAACAGCAGGAGATCCTGGCGGCCTCGGCCGGCGGTGACCTGCACCTCCATCTGGCGGACGCCTACCGGCGGTCGGCCGAGTGCCACCGGTCGTCGGCACGCCTCCAGGAGGCCTACGCCGAACGGATGTCCGCGTGGAGCGGGGACGAGACCAGCCGCCCGCGCTTCATGACGGGCGTCGCGGAGGCGTGCGGGACGACCAGCGCGGCCCTCACCCTGATGGGGTCCGACCACGGACAGCTCTCCGTCGCCTCGTCGGACGGACCCTCCCGGGCCGCCCAGGACCTGGAATTCATGCTCGGCGAGGGGCCGGCGCACGACGCCTCGGCGGGCGGCTGTCTGGTCTCGGCGTCCGGCCGGGCCATCGAGAGCCGCTGGCCCGCCTACGGTCCCGCGCTGACCTCCCTGGGCATCCACGAGGTGCTCACCGCTCCGCTGCGCACCGAAGGGAGCTGTATCGGCGCGCTCGCGGTCTTCGACCCCGGCGCCGGCACGGCCACCACCGGCACGCTCACGGTGATCGCCGACGCACTGACCCGTACGGTGCTCCTCGGCCCGGACGCCGACCCCGAACTGTACGAGGACGCCGACCACCGGGACTGCGTCCAGCAGGCCGCCGGAATACTCTCCGTCCAGGCCGGCTGCCGCGTGCAGGACGCACTCGCCATGATCAAGGCGCGCGCCTTCGCCGACGGGCAGCCCCCGGACGCCATCGCCGAGCAGATCGTACGCGGCACGCTGAAACTCGCCCAGGGCACCTGAACCCACCGAGGGGACCTCAACCCATGACCACAGCTCCGCACCATCTCGCCTCCGTCTTCGTGGAGCTGGCGGGCGGCGGAGGACAGGGCCCGCCCGGCGTCCCCACCCTGCTCAACCGGCTCACCGACCGCAGCAAGGAACTGCTCGCGGTCCGGGCGACGGCGGTGACCTTCTCCCCCGGCGCCCGCGACGCCCCGAGGGTCGCGGCCTCCGACGCCGCCGTGCGCCGCCTCGAAACGGACGCGGTCGCCTGGGGCGAAGGCCCCGGCCCCGCCTGCCGCCGCACCGGCCGCCCGCTCGGCGGCACGGCCCTGAGCGGCGCGGTCGCCCGGCAGCGCTGGCCGCGCTACGCGCCCCGCGCGCTCGCGCTGGGCTGCACCCACACCGCCGCCCTGCCGATACGGGGTCACACCGGCCCGGTCGGGGCCCTGGTCCTGCTCGCCACCCGCCGGACCGCGCTGACCGGCGACCTGATGGCCCTGGGCCAGTCGCTCGCGGACTTCGCCGCCGTGACACTGCTGCGCGAGCACGAGGTCGAGGCGAGCCGCACCCTGGCCGCCCAGTTGGAGCACGCCCTGACCACCCGGGTCGTCATCGAACAGGCCAAGGGAGCCCTCACCGCCCGCCACGCCCTCTCCCCCGACGCCGCCTTCACCGTCCTGCGCGGCTACGCCCGCTCCCACCGGCGACTGCTGACCGATGTCGCCCGCGAGGTGGTGGAGGGCCGGCTCGATCCGAAGTGAGGCCACGCGGGCTCGGGGCGGGCGGGGCGCCTGACCGGACGCCACGGGCCGCACGGCCCTGCCGCCCCAGCCCTCACGTCCCGATCGGCAACGGCCCGTCGTGCCGTACGAGCCACTCGCGGTACGCCGTGCTCTCCCACGCCACCTCCATGTACGAGGCGGTCAGGTCGGCGAACAGGGCGTCGGCGGGGGCGGCCGGGGCGGCGCCGGGGCGGTGGGCCATGAAGAGCCGGACGGCCAGCGGGTCGCCGCGCAGCGGGCGGATGACCATGCCGTGCCGGGGCCGGGAGGTCGGCTGGCAGGGGGCGACCACCTCGCCCGCCGCGACCAGGTCGGCCGCCGTGAGGTAGTCCCCGTGCACCACCCGGGGGTCCAGGCCCGCGGCCGCGAAGACCCGGCGCAGCCCGGTCCACTCGCCGTCCACCGACGGGTCGACCATCCACTGGTCACCGGCCAGCTCGGCGAGTTCGACCACCGGGTGGCGGGCCGCCGGGTGGTCGGCCGCCAGGGCGACGAACTGCGGCTCCCGGGCGATCAGTTCCCGCTCCACCAGGCCGTCGGGCCGGCGCAGCGGCGCGCCCTCCACCTCGTGGACGAAGGCGACGTCGAGCTGGCCCATCGCCACCATCTGCAGCAGCGCGTTGGCGGACACGTCGATACGGATGGCGGTGTCCGTGTCGGGCAGCCTGGCCCGCAGCCGTCGTAGCCAGCCCGCCACGGCCCGGCTGCTGGTGCTGCCGATGCACAGCCGTGCGCCGCCCGCCCGCAGGGAGGCGGAGGCGATCTCGTCGACCAGCGCCCGCATGTCGGCCACTATCGGCCGGGCCCGGCTCAGCACCGAGTGCCCCAGCGGCGTCGGCCGGCTGCCGGTCCGCTCGCGGAAGAACAACTGGCCGCCCAGGGCGTTCTCGATGCGGCGGAGCTGGGTCGTCAGGGAAGGCTGGGTCATGCCCAGTTGCCGCGCGGCCTTGCGTACGCTGCCCGCGTCGGCGATCGCGCACAGCGCACGAAGGTGCCTCACTTCGAGCTCCACGACCGGAGCATAACGACGTTTGCGCACGTCACACCAGACTCTTCGGACACGCTCGGGCCGGCTTCGCCCCGGGGTATCCCCTGGTGCTATCGCCACCTGCCATCTCCGCGCCCCGGATCTTCTCCAACAGACTCTCCGGCACCAAGAGTTCCTCCGCAGGGTCCCGGCCGCCGCCCCACACGGCGGCCGTACGGCCCCACGGGCGATAAGGAGTCCCCCCACCATGAGATCTCCCAAGACCGCGCTGTCGGCCGCACTCGGCCTGGGCCTCGTCGCGACGCTGGCCGCCTCGGTCCCCGCGACGGCGGCCTCCGCCTCCTCCGCACCCCAGAACCACCGGGTCACCGCCGCCGCGTACGCCGGTTCGGCCGCCGAGCAGGCCGACACCAAGGCGTTCTTCCAGGCCGTCATGGAGTCGGTCAAGGCCAAGCAGGCGGCCCACCCGAACCTCAAGGTCGTCACCGTCACCTACGACGCGAGCGCGGCCCCCACGTTCAAGAGCCAGATATCCCGGAGCGCCCAGATCTGGAACGGCGCGGTGCAGAACGTCAAGCTCCAGGAAGGCAGCGGCGGCGACTTCCAGTACCGCGAGGGCAACGACGCGCGCGGCTCCTACGCGAGCACCGACGGCCACGGCAAGGGCTTCGTCTTCCTGGACTACAAGCAGAACCAGGAGTACGACTCGACCCGCGTGACCACGCACGAGACCGGCCACGTGCTGGGCCTGCCGGACCACTACGAGGGCCCGTGCAGCGAGCTGATGTCCGGCGGCGGCCCCGGCCCGTCCTGCACGAACTCGCAGCCGGACCAGACCGAGCGGGCCAAGGTGGACCAGCTCTGGGCCAACGGACTCCAGGGCGTACGCCCCTGACGGGCCTCTCCCCCGGCAGGCCCGGTAAGGCGTGACAACGCCACGGCCCCGGGAAACTACGGCGCGCGAGCGCCGCGGTCCGACAACGTCTACGCGCGCGGCGGGCTCCCCGGAGCCCTGCCGCGCGCGTACGCGTTCCGCGCCGCGCGCCCGGCCCTGTTCGTACCGATGCGCCGTGCCTCAGTGCGCCAGTTCCCTGCTCCACGCCTCCAGTTCCGGCTCTCCGTCGTCGGAGCGGCGCAGCCGGCCCGTGAGCTGCCAGCCCCACGCCCGTACCGCGGAGAGCGCCGCTCCGTTCGCCGTCTCGACGAGGGTGACGACCGCCGTGGCGTTGCTGCGGATCAGCAGGGTCTCCTGGAGCCGGGTGGCGACGTGGCCGCGCCGGTGCGCGGGCAGCACCATCAGCTCGGCGACCACGAACACCCGGCCCGAGGCCGTCAGTTCCTCCAGCTCACGCGGTACCTGCCCGTTGAACCCCTGCCACCACCGGCCGTCCCGCTCGGCGGGGAAACCGTAGGCGCAGCCGACCAGCGCCGGGTCGCTGGCGATCACCATCTCGAAGCCGGGGCGCTGGATGTGCTCCGCGAACCGCTGCAGAAAGGCCCCCGGCCGCGGAACTCCTCGCCCGAGGGGCCGCGGTACGCCTCGACGTACAGGTCGGCGACGGCCTCGCGTTGTGCCTCGGCCTGCCACCTGGTCAGGCGCCGTAAGAAGACTTCTGCCATCCGGTCCTCCACAGGGTCCAGGAAATCACCTTCGGTTGAGGAAGTACTCCATGACGAGGCCGCTGTCGAGCGTGCCGTCGACGACCTCGCGGGCCAGGTCCGGCAGCCGTCTGCGGTGGGCCCTGGCATAGGTGCGGAAGACCGTGAACGCCTCGTCCACGCTCGTCGTCCAGCGTTCGGCGAGCATGCCCTTGGCCTGTTCGATGACGACGCGGGAGCTGAGCGCGTGCTGCAACTGGGTCCGCTCGGCGTGGCTGCGCTCCAGGCTCTTGTGCTGTACGGCGGTGACGGCCAGCAGGTCGGCCAGGGACCGGGCGAACGCGGCGGCCTGTTCGCCGAGCGGTGCGGCGGTGCGGGAGAAGAGCGCCAGGACGCCGACGGTACGGGAGCGCAGGCGCATCGGCAGCGCGTGTGCCGTCACATGGCCGCGTTCCCGCGCGAGGGCGGTGAAGTGCGGCCACCGTGCGGCGGTGCGCGGGTCGGTCAGCGCGATGTCCGTCTCGGCGGTGCCGCTGCGGTAGCAGTCCGCGTACGGGTCGCAGGCGTCCTGCGGCCCGTCCGGTCCCAGCAGGCGGGCGGTGTCGCCGTAGTCGGCGACCACCCGGAGCCGGTGGTGCGCGTCGGCGAGGAGGACGGCGGCCGCGGCGGCGCCGAGCAGGCCGGCGCAGTGCGCGGACAGGCGGCGCAGCAGCTCCGCGCAGTCGGCGTCGCCGACGAGTCCTTCGGGTAAGTCCGCCCACACCTGGGTCAGGGGTTCTTCACGGGCCATGGAAACCATCCCTTTCCGCCTTCGACCGGTCGTGGCCCGTGTCCATCGTCTCTCGGATCGAAGCCGCACGGCTACTATGCCCCGGCAAGCCTCCGGCGGGAGACCGCCTGCGCCGTGGGCCCCGGGTGAGGTGTCCGGGCCCCGGTGGAGGCCGGACACCCGGTCTACGGCGAACAGTTCGCCATCTGGTCGCAGCGCGCGTCCCGCACGCTCGCGTAGCGGGGGAAGCGGCCGGTCAGCCGCGTCGCCCTGAGCAGGGTGGCGATACCGCGGTGGGCGTGCACGACGCGCAGCCAGCCGCCTTGCTCGACGGCCCAGTTCTGCGCGGCGCACAGTTCCCGGAGCGCGGAGCAGTCCATGAAGGTCACCGCGCCGAGATCGACGATCACCCGGGGCGGGCCGGTGGCCCGGCTGTGTCCGCGCCGCAGCAGGGTGCGCAGGCGCGGCGCGGTCATGAGGTCCAGCTCCCCTTCGGGCCGTACTACGTTGATCTTGTTGACACCGATCCGGTGGTGGAGGTCCATAGCGATCCCGCCCCTGAAATCAAACATGCCGCACTGACTGTCCTTCGTGCGAACCGGGGTCCGGGGCACCG
Organism: Streptomyces chrestomyceticus JCM 4735; assembly: GCF_003865135.1. NCBI lineage: Bacteria > Bacillati > Actinomycetota > Actinomycetes > Kitasatosporales > Streptomycetaceae > Streptomyces > Streptomyces chrestomyceticus. The sequence continues at coordinate 3,244,303 of NZ_BHZC01000001.1, forward strand.
CGCCATCAGCGTATTCCGGCTGGGCGTCGGGCGGCGGTGAAGAAAGGTTCCGTTCGAAACTCGACCGCAATCGTTCACTCGTACGGGGGCAGCGTCGCACGGGCGAGCCCACCCGGCTCGTCCGGTCACCCCCGTACCGCTCCGGGCGCGCTCAGCCCCACAGCGCCCGGGCGAAGGCCACACCGGCGAACACCGCGGCGAGGCCGGCTGCCACACTCGCCGCCACGTTCGCGGCGGCCCGCCACCGCGCCCCGCCGGCGGCCAGCCGGAGCGTCTCGTACGAGAAGGTCGAGTACGTCGTCAGCGCTCCGCACAGGCCCGTACCGAGCAGGAGGTACAGGGACGAGGAGGCGGCGCCCGCCGCCACCGCACCGGTGACCAGACCCAGCACCAGCGAACCCACGACGTTGACCGTGAACGTCCCCCAGGGGAAGGCCGTGCCGAGCCGGGACTGCACGAAACGGTCCGTCAGGAAGCGCAGCGGCGCACCGGCCATCGCGCCGGCCACCACGAGCAGCCAGTTCACCGCGCACCTCCGCGCCGGGTGAGTGCGTACCGGGTGCCTGCATGTGCGGCCCACACCGCCGCCAGCGCGGCGAGCAGGGTGGCCGCCAGGTAGGCCAGGCCGACGGCGAGCCGTCCGGTGTCCGTCAGGTGGCGGATGTCCGCGGTGTACGTGGAGAAGGTCGTGAAGCCGCCGAGGACGCCGGTGCCGAGGAACGGGCGCAGCAGCGGGTGGGGCGATCCCCGTTCGCTGATCAGCGCCATCAGGACGCCCATCAGCGCACAGCCGACGACGTTGACCAGGAAGACCGTCGCGGGGAAGGTCCCGGGGGCGGTGGGCCACAGCAGTGTGGCCCCGTACCGGAGAGCCGCGCCGATGCCGCCGCCGAGTGCGACGGCGCCGACGGCGGGCCACTGCCCCTGCCAGGGCGGCTGCGGACGGGAGCGGGCCGACTGCTCTCCGGGCGGCCCGGACAGCTCGGACGGCTCGGTGGTGTGCGGTGCGGCCGGGCGGGCCGTGGCGCCGGCCGTCGCCGGGCGCGGGGCTCCGGTGGTCATACGTCTCCTACTCGCGCGGTGCGTGCGTGCTGCGTTCCGCTCTGCAAGCAGGGACCGTTGGCGGCCTCGGACGGCCGCGGTTCGGGTCCGGCGGGCCCCACCGCCGTGCCGTGATCACACGGACCACAGGCGATCTCAGGCTAACCCCGGCCGTTTGACACCGCCAAACATGGGATGTTCCCATCACCGGTGGAATCGAGAGGGAGGACGGCGTCCATGCCGCTGCGCAGCACCGCCCGCACCAGCCTGGTGGGCCTGGTCATCGAGCAGATGGAACAGCTCATCGCCGACGGCGAGTGGCCGGTCGGCGGGAAGATCCCCGCCGAACCCGTCCTCGTCGAGACGCTCGACGTGGGCCGCAACACCGTCCGCGAGGCGGTCCGCGCCCTCGTGCACACCGGGATGCTGGAGCCGCGGCAGGGCGACGGGACGTACGTACGGGCCGACAGCGACTTCGGCGCGGCCGTGCAGCGCCGACTGCGCCGGGCCGCCGACCTGGAGGCGTACGAGGTCCGGGCGTCCCTGGAACGCGACGCGGCCCGCTACGCGGCGCTGCGCCGCACCGACGACGACCTCACGGCGCTGCGGGCCGCCCTCGCCGAGCGCGACCGCGCCTGGGGGAACAGTGACGTCTCCGCGTTCATCGACGCGGACATGCGCTTCCACCGGACCGTCGCGGCCGCCGCGCACAACAGCGTCCTCGCGGAGCTGTACGAGCACTTCAGCGACGCCTTGCGCGCCACCCTCCAGGCCGTCATCCGCAGGCCGCTGCCCGATTCCGTCCGCCATCAGTTCGACGCGCACACCGCCATCGTCGACGCCATCGAGGCCCGGGACCCGGACGCCGCCGAGCGGGCCGCGCTGGCCCACCTGACCGAGGCCATGGACGCGCTGCGCGCCGCACGGCCCGACGACGAGGCCCCGGCGGCGGCCCCCCGAGCACGCGAAGCAAGCCCAGGAGAAGAAGACCATGCATGACCACGGACCGGCCGCCACCTTGAGCGCCCCCGGCACCGGCGGCGCCGCGCGGCCGGACGCATCCGCCGACGCGCCCGCTGATGTGCCCGGTGACGCGCCTGCTGACGCGCCCGCTGACGCGCCTGCCGGGGGCGCCGCTCCGCCCGCCCCGGCGCCGGGCGCCACCGGACGCCGCGCCCTCTACCTGGGCGCCGGCGTCATCCTCCTCGCACTCAACCTGCGCCCCGCCCTCGTCGCCGTGTCCCCGCTGGCCGGCACCATCCGCGACGAGAGCGGCATGTCGGCCGCGGCCACCAGTCTGCTGACCGCGCTGCCGCTGCTCTGCTTCGGCCTGCTCGCCCCGATCGCGCCGCGGCTCGGCCGGCGCTTCGGCATGGAGCGCTCGCTGCTCGGCACCATGGCGCTGATCTGCGCGGGTACGGCGCTGCGGCTGCTGGATTCGGTGGTGGCGCTGTTCGCCGGGACGGTCGTCATCGGCGCGGGCATCGCCGTCGCCAACGTCCTGCTGCCCGGCCTGATCAAGCGCGACTTCGCGGCCAGGTCCGGGCTGATGACCGGCCTGTACTCCATGTCGCTGTTCGGCGGCGCGGCCCTGGCGGCCGGTGTCACGGTGCCGGTGCAGCGCGCGGCCGGGCTGAGCTGGCAGGCCACGCTGGCGTGCTGGGGCTCGCTGGCGGTCATCGCGCTGGCGGTGTGGCTGCCGCAGACCCGCAGCCGTACGCGCACCTCCGCCTCCGCCGCCCGTGAGGCGGCCCACCCGGTACGCGGCCTGTGGCGCTCCCCCCTGGCCTGGCAGGTCACCCTGTACATGGGCCTCCAGTCCCTCAGCTACTACGCGGCGGCCGCCTGGCTGCCGACCATGCTCACCGACGCCGGGATGAGCGCGGGCGACGCGGGCTGGATGCTGTCGTTCTCCTCGCTGCTGGGCATCGCGGGCTCCTTCTTCGCCCCGGTGATCGTCGGCCGCCGGCTGTCGGCCGGTGCGCTGGCCGCGATCGGCGCGGTGCTCTGCGCGGCCGGTTTCGCCGGGATGCTGGCCGCGCCGGCCGGCGGCGCGTACGTGTGGATGACGCTGCTGGGCCTCGGCCAGGGCGCGGCGATCAGCCTGGCCCTGCTGTTCATCGTCCAGCGCGCCCCGGACATCCGGCACACCGCGCAGCTCTCCAGCATGGCCCAGTGCTTCGGCTACATCCTGGCGGCCACCGGCCCCGCGGTACTGGGCGCCGTGCACGACGCCTCGGGCGGCTGGACCGTACCGGTGGTCGTACTGCTGGTACTGCTCGTCCCGCAGGTGGCCATGGGCCTCGGCGCCGCACGCCCGCGGCATGTGGCCGGGCGCTGACGCGGTACGGATGTGCCGGAGCGGACCGGTCCGTACGGGCGGGAGCTGTGACGGTGGGGCGGGAGCCGCCGTCACGCCTCCCGCTCCGCCCCGCTGCCGGTCCATACTGGTGCGGTGTCGGTGATCAGCAACCTTCGTAGAGCGGTCCGGCTGCCGCAGCAGCAGCGCCGCGGTGTCGACCTCAGCCACCCCGCGCGGTCACCGCTGGGCACCGCCGTGGTGAACTGCGCCGTCTACGAGAACGGCGTCCGGCAGCACGGCGACCACCCGGCCGAGGACGCCGTCCGCCGGGTCCGCGGCTCCGGCGACGGCTTCGTGTGGATCGGACTGCACGAGCCGTCGGAGAAGGAGTTCGCCGGCATCGCCGAGCTGTTCGGGCTGCACCCGCTGGCCGTCGAGGACGCGGTGCACGCGCACCAGCGGCCGAAGCTGGAGCGTTACGACAACTCCCTGTTCACGGTGTTCAAGACGGTCTGTTACGTGGACCACGACCGGCTCACCGAGACCAGCGAGGTGGTGGACACCGGCGAAATCATGGTCTTCACCGGCGCCGACTTCGTCATCACGGTCCGGCACGGCGGCCACGGCTCGCTCGGACCGCTGCGCGAACAACTGGAGGCCGACCCGGAGCAACTGGCCATCGGCCCCTCGGCGGTCCTGCACGCCATCGCGGACCTGGTCGTGGACGACTACCTGGACGTCACCGCCGCCGTGCAGGACGACATCGACGACGTCGAGAGCGAGGTCTTCGCCGAGAGTCCGCGCCGCAGCGACAGCGAGGAACGGCGCGGCGGCACCAAGGGATCCGGCACCGGCGCGGGCCGCATCTACCAGCTCAAGCGCGAACTCCTGGAGCTGAAACGCGCGGTAGCACCGCTGTCCCGCCCCCTCCAGGCCCTCGCCACCCAGCCGATGGCACTGGTGGACCCGCACATCACCACATACTTCCGCGATGTGTCGGACCACCTGGAGCGGGTCACCGAGCAGATCAACGCCTTCGACGAACTGCTCAACTCCATACTCCAGGCGCACCTCGCGCAGATCACCGTGGCCCAGAACGAGGACATGCGGCGCATCAGCGCCTGGGTCGCGATCCTCGCCGTCCCGACGATGGTGTGCGGCATCTACGGCATGAACTTTGAACACATGCCGGAGAAGCACTGGACCTTCGGCTACCCCCTGATCATGGCCGTCACCCTCACCCTCTGCTTCCTCATCCACCGGGGGTTCAAGCGCAACGGGTGGCTGTAACTTCCTCCTGGCTTACTGGCTGCCAGAGCAGTCCGCCTCGGTCCAGGTCGCGACGAGGTCCCGGCAGACGACGGTGAGCGAGCCGTCCCAGAACACGATCTCGTGACTGCAGCCGTCCCGGTGGGGCAATATCTCGTCCAGGATCACCGTCCCGAGGCCCTCCCAGTCGTCCCGGCAGTCGCCCCCGTCGTCCCCCTCGGTGCTCCCGGCCTGGAAACCGGTGACACCTGAGTAGCGGATGACCAGGTCTTCGTCATGCTTCCAACAGTTGTGCCGAAACCGGATCTCCACCTCCTGGCCATCAGCTCCGGCACCCCGTATGTACTGGAGCTCCAGATCCTTCACACACCGCTTTCCGGAGAAGTCGTCATGCCCCGGAGCAGTGGCGAAGCCCCGCGCTCCGGCCGGCAACTCGTCGGCCAGCAAGGGCAGACGCTCCAGGTAGCGAGCAGGCGACAGAACACCTGACAGGTCGCCGACCTGCGCGTCCAGATTTACGTCTCCCTCCTGTCGGCCCGAATGTGCGTAGCAGTATCGGCGGAGCCGCGCGTGGCTCAGGCCAGGTAGCCGTCCGGGCGTATCAGGAAGGTGTCGCCGGGGGCCGCCGCGTAGCCCGTGAAGGCGTGGCCCTCGGCGTCTATGACGTACCGGCCGGCGTCGGGCCGCTCCTCGCCGGGGCGCAGCACGGTGTAGGAGTGTTCCTCGTCCGGGGCGGGTGCGCCGAAGGTCAGGCGGGTGAAGTGCGGGCCGCGGAAGAGGTCAAAGAGGCGGACGTGTTTGTCGTCCGCGTCGAGCAGGGGGGCGTCCGGGGCGCGGTCGCCGGTGACGAGGGTGCCGGTGGCGTCCGGGGCCCGGTAGGTGATGTCGAGGCCGAAGCCCTCCTCGCCGCGCTTGTGGGCGTCCGCCGTGCCTTCGACGTACTTGTCCAGCAGACCGGTGCTGACGCCGAGGACATGGGCCGCGACGGCTCGCCGCTCGGTCTCGTAGCTGTCCAGCGCGGTCTCCGCGGCCAGCTTCCAGCCGAGGTTGTAGGCGTCCTGCACGCCGGTGTTCAGGCCCTGGCCGCCGGTCGGCGGGTGGACGTGCGCGGCGTCGCCGGCCAGGAAGACGCGCCCGGCCCGGTACCGCTCGGCCAGCCGTACGTTCGGCCGCCACACCGTGGACCAGCCGTGTCCGGTCAGGCGTACACCGGCCGAGAACCGGTCGAGGGCGGCCTGCATCGTCTCCAGGGAGGCGTCGTCGCCCTCGCCCAGGGGCGAGATGAACTGGAACTGCCCGGTGCCGGGCAGCGGGGTCAGCGCGACGCCCGTCATGGGGTGGTCCGCCGCGGCGAACCAGTGGCCGCACGACAGGTCGAGGCCCGGCGCCGTCACGTCGCCGACCAGCACCCGGAAGGTCTCGTCGGTGGTGCCGGGGAAGGCCACACCGATCGCCTTGCGGACGGAACTGGCGCCGCCGTCGGCGCCCACGAGGTAGTCGAACCGGGCCACCTCGCCGGTGGCCAGCCGCGCGGTCACCCCGTCCGCGTCCTGCTCCAGGCCGGTCAGCGCGGTGCCCAGCTCGACGCGGACACCGAACTCCAGCAGCCGCGCCCGCAGTATCCCCTCGGTCTGCGACTGGCCGAGCACCCACGGGTTCGGATACGGCACGCCGGGCCGGGGCTCGCGCGGCTCGGTCATCCAGTGCTCGCCCGCGAACCGGCCGTCGAAATGCGCGCGCAGCGGCGCCGGCGGCGCTCCGGCGGCCCGTACGGCGTCCAGCACGCCGAGGTCGTCGAAGACCTCCAGCGTGCGCGGTTGGAGGCTGTCGCCGCGCGAGCCGTCGAAGTACGCGGTCGCCTTGTCGACGACCCGCACCCCGACGCCGCGCCGGGCCAGTTCGATCCCCAGGGTCAGCCCGGTCGGGCCGCCACCCACCACCAGCACTCGCATGATGAATCTCCATTCGCTGAATGTGCATTCATCATGAGGGCTGCTAGCGTGCGCCGTCAAGAGAGCTGGAGGAAAAAGAGACGTGAAGCGCGCGGAGCAGGCGGTCGAGACAAGGGCGGCGCTGATCGAGGCGGCGAAGCGCCTGTTCGCCGACCGCGGCTACCTGAACACCAAGATCACTGACATCACGACGGAGGCCGGCCGGGCCGCGGGCTCCTTCTACCGTCACTTCACGAGCAAGGAAAACCTGCTCAGGGCGCTGCTGGACGAACTGTCCGCGGCGAGCGACGCCTACGCCGCGAACGACGAGCACAAGTCGGACTTCACCGACCCCGAAGCGATCCGCTACCACGTGGCCAGCAACTGGCGCGTGCACCGGGAGCACGCGGCGACCATGGTCGCGCTGCGCCAGGCGGCGCTCGTCAGCGAGGACTTCACCCGCACCTTCGACCAGTTCCGCCGCACCCAGCTCGAAGACCTGGCCGACCACCTGGAACACGTGGAGAACCTGCCGGCCTCCCCCGAGACCACCCTGCTGATGATGAGCGCGATGCTGGACGCGCCCGCGCAACCGTGGCCCGGGATGACCGAGGACGAGGCCATTGAGGCGACCACCCGGTTCCTCTACCGCGCCCTGAACGGCAAGGACTACACGCCGTAGATACGGGCGCGCGGCCCCTGCCGGGCGAGGCCGGCCGGGACCGCGGAACCGGGTGGCTCAGTGGACGAGCGTGCCCTCCGGGTCGGGGGTGGTCCGGCGACCGTCCGCAGGCGAGGGCGAGGGCGAAAGCGAGGGCGCGGGTTCGGTGGACCGGTCAGCGCTGTCACCCGTGCCGAGCTCCCCCGCCGTACGCGGCTCCCCGTTAGTACGCGCCTTCCCCGGCATCAGGAACAGCAGCAGGAAGATCACCACCAGACCGGCCGCCACCCACCACAGCGAAGTGACCGTCGCGTCGACGACCGTCGCCCTCGGGTCCCGGCCGCCCGCTCCGTCGAGGACGCCGAAGAAGGCCACCGACGACAGGCCGAGCCCGAAGGCCATGCCCAGTTGGCTCGTGGTGTTGAAGACTCCGGACGCCGATCCGGAGTGTTCGGACGGCACCTCCGAAAGGGCCGCGTCGGTGATCGGGGCGACGATCAGCCCCATGCCGCCGCCCATCAGCAGCAGGGCGGGCACCATCTGCCAGGACGTCAGCTCCGTGCCGTACCGCGTGGCTCCGGCGATGTAGAGCAGCACGCCGCAGAGCATGATCAACGCGCCGGCCTGCATCACCTTCCGCCCGAACCGCGGCACCAGCTTCTGCACGGAGACACCGGCCGCCGCCGAGCAGGCGACCGAGAACGGCACCCCGGTCAGCCCGGAGCGCAGCGGGCTCCAGCCCAGGCCTAGCTGCATGCACAGGGTCCAGACGAGGAAGAACAGGCCCGAGAGCGCCCCGAAGGTGAGCTGCACACCGGCGCCCGCGACGAACGTCCGCAGCTTGAAGAGGGAGAGTTCGACGAGCGGCGAGCCGTCCTTGCGGGCCTTGGCGCGCTCGTACCGTACGAAGACGGCGAAGACCAGCGGGCTCGCGGCCATCGACACGAATCCCCAGGCGGGCCAGCCCATTTCGCGGCCCTGGGTCAGCGGGTAGAGCACCATCAGGAGGGCCAGCGCGGCGAGGACCATGCCGCCGAGGTCCAGGCGCAGCGCCTTGGGAGCGCGCGACTCGGCGATGAAGCGGCGCCCGAGGACGATTCCGGCGATGCCGACCGGCAGGTTGATCAGGAAGATCGGCCGCCACTGGAGGCCGAGGATGTCCCACTGCGTCAGCAGCGCGCCGATCAGCGGACCGCAGACCGCGCCCAGTCCTATGACGGCGCCGAACATGCCGAAGACCTTGCCGCGTTCGTGCGCGGGGAAGGTGACGTGGATGATCGCCAGGACCTGCGGCACCATCAGCGCGGCCATCGCGCCCTGGAGGACGCGGGCGGCGATCAGCATCCCCGGGTCGGCGGCGACGCCGCACAGCGCGGAGGCGACGGTGAACCCTCCCATGCCGAGCAGGAAGAGCCGGCGGCGGCCGTGGATGTCGCCGAGCCGGCCGCCGGTGATCAGGCCGACGGCGAAGGCCAGCGCATAGCCCGCGGTGATCCACTGGACGGCGCCGAACGAGGCGCCGGTGTCCCGCTGGATGCTGGGTACCGCGATGTTGACGATGGTCGCGTCCACCAGGTCCATGAAGGCGGCGGTCAGCACGACGGCGAGCGCGATCCAGCGTCTGCGGCCGGTCGCGCCGGCCGTGTCGGACGCGCCGGGGGCGGTCGTGGGCGGGGTGGGCATGGTGGTGACTCCTGGAAGGTGCTCGGGACCGGCGCCGGGAACTGGGTGCCGCGAAGGAACCGGGGGCCCCGGACCACAAGCTTCCGGGAGCTCCGGGACAGATCTCGACCCTACGGTCCGTATAGGACAGCTCCGGTCCTACTCGGCCCGGCATCATCGACGGCATGAGTGAAACCTCGGCCCGCCTGCTGAACCTGCTGTCCCTCCTCCAGACGCCCCGCGAATGGCCCGGCAGTGAACTGGCCGACCGTCTGCGCGTCACCACCCGCACCATCCGCCGCGACATCGAGCGGCTGCGCGACCTCGGGTACCCGGTGCACGCCACCATGGGCGCGGAAGGCGGTTATCGGCTCGCGGCGGGCACCGCGATGCCCCCGCTGCTGCTGGACGACGAGGAGGCGGTGGCCATCGCCGTCGGGCTGCGCTCGGCGGCCGGGCACACCGTCGACGGCATCGAGGAGGCGTCCGTACGCGCCCTCGCCAAGCTGGAACAGGTCCTGCCGTCCCGGCTGCGGCGGCGGGTGGGCGCGCTGGGCACCGCCACCGTACCGATGCCCGCCGGGGACGGCCCGACCGTCGATCCGGCGCATCTGACCGCCCTCGCCGCGGCCGTCGCCAACCAGGAGCGGCTGCGCTTCACCTACCGGGCGGGCGACGGCGTCCGCTCCAAGCGCCTGGTGGAACCGCACCGGCTGGTCTCGGCGGGGCGCCGCTGGTACCTGGTGGCGTACGACAACGAGCGCGAGGACTGGCGGATCTTCCGCGTCGACCGGCTGAGCGACCCGTACCCCACGGGAGTACGGGTGCCGCCGCGCGAGCTGCCCGCCCGGGATGCCGCCGCGTTCGTCACGGAGCGGATGCAGGGCCTGGCGCCCGGCTGCGCCGCGGTGGTCACGGTGCAGGCGCCCGCCGCCGAGGTGTGCAAGCGGCTGGGGCGCGCGGTGGCCGCGGTGGAGCCGCTGGGCGAGGGGGTGTGCCGGGTGCGCACCCGGCCCGACTGCCTGGAGTGGACGGCGGTCCGGCTGGCGACGCTCGGCAGCGAGTTCACGGTGCACGAGCCGCCGGAGCTGGCGGAGCACCTGCGGCAGTTGGGCGGGCGGGTGCTGCGGGCGGCCGCCGAGTCCGGTGAGGCCACGCCGACGCATACCCGGGAGGGGTAGCACTGATACCCCCTAGGGGTATACAGTTCAGACAGTGGACGACGGCGGTCCCCCGCCGTCACCCCCGCCTCCCGAAGGAGCAGCCATGACCACCACCGTCGACGAGCGCGGCATCGAGCTGGAGATCGGCGGCATGACCTGCGCCTCCTGCGCCGCCCGTATCGAGAAGAAGCTCAACCGGATGGACGGCGTCACCGCCACCGTCAACTACGCGACGGAGAAGGCGAAGGTCACGTACGAGAGCGGTGCCGGCATCGAGGTCGCCGATCTGATCGCCACCGTCGAGAAGACCGGTTACACGGCCGCCGTCCCGGAACCCCCGGCCCCCGCCCCGCCGCCACCCGATCCCGGCACGGCGCCGGGGCCGGTTCCCGCGCCGGAACCGGGCGCCGACCCGCTCGCCGCGCTGCGGCAGCGCCTGACCGTCTCGGTGCTCCTGGCCGTACCCGTGATCCTGATGGCGATGGTCCCGGCGCTGCAGTTCACCAACTGGCAGTGGTTGTCGCTGACCCTGGCGGCCCCGGTGGTGGCGTACGGGGCCTGGCCGTTCCACAAGGCCGCCTGGACCAACCTGCGGCACGGTACGGCCACGATGGACACCCTGGTCTCCATGGGCACGCTGGCCGCGCTCGGCTGGTCGCTGTGGGCCCTGTTCTTCGGCCACGCCGGGATGCCCGGCATGACCCACCCGTTCACGCTGACCATCGAACGCGGCGACGGCGGCAGCAACATCTACCTGGAGGCCGCGGCCGGCGTCACCGCCTTCATCCTGGCCGGACGCTACTTCGAGGCGCGCTCCAAGCGACGGGCCGGGGCCGCGCTCAAGGCGCTGCTGGAGCTGGGCGCCAAGGACGTGGCGGTGCTGCGGGACGGGCGTGAGGTCCGCGTACCGGTGGGTGAGCTGGCGGTCGGCGACCGGTTCGTGGTCCGCCCCGGCGAGAAGATCGCCACCGACGGCACCGTCGTGGACGGGTCCTCCGCCGTGGACGCCTCGATGCTCACCGGCGAATCCGTACCCGTCGAGGTCGCCCCCGGCGACCCGGTCACCGGCGCCACCGTCAACGCGGGCGGCCGGATCGTCGTCGAGGCCACCCGCGTCGGCGCGGACACCCAACTGTCCCGGATGGCGCGGCTGGTCGAGGACGCGCAGAACGGCAAGGCCGCCGCCCAGCGCCTGGCCGACCGGATCTCCGCCGTCTTCGTCCCGGTCGTCATCGCGCTGGCTCTCGGCACCCTGGGCTACTGGCTGGCCACCGGTGCGGGCGCGGTCGCCGCGTTCACCGCCGCGGTCGCCGTACTGATCATCGCCTGCCCGTGCGCCCTGGGACTGGCCACGCCGACCGCGCTCATGGTCGGCACCGGCCGCGGCGCCCAGCTCGGCATCCTGATCAAGGGGCCCGAGGTGCTGGAGACCACCCGCCGCGTCGACACCGTCGTCCTGGACAAGACCGGTACGGTCACCACCGGCGCGATGACCCTCACCGCCGTCCACCTGGCCGAGGGCGTGTCCGAGACGGAGGCGCTGCGCCTGGCCGGTGCCCTGGAGCACTCCTCCGAGCACCCCATCGCCCGCGCCGTCGCGACCGCGGCGGACGAGCGTACGGGCGGGCTGCCCGCCCCGGAGGACTTCGCGAACGTCCCCGGCCGCGGTGTCCAGGGCGTCGTCGAGGGCCACGCCGTCCTCGTGGGCCGTACCTCGCTCCTCACCGAGTGGGCCATCGAACTTCCCGCCACCCTGGCGGACGCCAAGGCCGCCGCCGAGGAGGCCGGGCACACCGCGGTCGCCGTCGCCTGGGACGGCGAGGCGCGCGCCGTGCTCGTCGTCGCCGACGCGGTCAAGCCCACCAGCGCCGAGGCGGTCCGGCGGCTGCGCGCCCTCGGCCTCACCCCGGTGCTGCTCACCGGCGACAACGCGGCCGTCGCCCGCTCGGTCGCCGCCGAGGTCGGCATCGACGCGGAGCACGTCGTCGCTGAGGTGTTGCCCGAGGACAAGGTCGCGGTCGTCAAGCGCCTCCAGGCGGAGGGCAAGTCGGTGGCCATGGTCGGCGACGGCGTCAACGACGCGGCCGCGCTCGCCCAGGCCGACCTGGGCCTGGCGATGGGCACCGGCACGGACGCCGCCATCGAGGCGGGCGACCTGACGCTGGTACGGGGCGACCTGCGCGCCGCCGCGGACGCCATCCGGCTCGCCCGCCGCACCCTCGGCACCATCAAGGCCAACCTCTTCTGGGCCTTCGGCTACAACGTCGCCGCGCTGCCGCTGGCCGCCGCCGGGCTGCTCAACCCGATGATCGCCGGGGCCGCGATGGCCTTCTCCTCGGTCTTCGTGGTGGCCAACAGCCTCCGGCTGCGCCGCTTCAAGCCGCTCGGCTGAGCGGCGGGAGCCCGCCCCCGGCACGGCCCGTACAGCGCTCATCCGCTGTACGGGCCGTCCGGCGTCGTGCGCCACTCGGGGCCGGCGTCATGCGCCACTCGGGACCGTGTCGCGCCCCACTCGGGACCGGCGTCGTGTGCCACCCGGGACCGGCCTCGTGCGCGCGATCTCCGGTCCGGCGTCGTGCGCGGGATCACGGCCTCCGCCCCGGGGCCGCCGGAAGCCTCTGATCCGCATCGTCCGTGGCTTCCCTCCAGTTCTCGCCCCCGAAGATTGGCGGTTCTCGCTACGTCCTCAGCAGCCGCACCCCCAACACTGGACAGACACCGTCCGCACACGCTCAGGGGATCCCATGACGGGCTCACGCGTCCTGTCTCTCGGCCACTACCAGCCTTCCGAGGTGCTCACCAACGACGACCTCGCGAAGATCGTCGACACCGACGACGCCTGGATCAGCAGCCGCGTCGGCATCCGCACCCGGCACGTCGCGGCCCCCGACGAGAGCGTGGACGCGATGGCGGCCGCCGCGGCGGCCAAGGCGCTCGCCGCCAGTGGACTGGCCCCCCAGGACATCGACCTCGTGCTGGTCGCCACCTGTACGGCCGTCGACCGCAGCCCCAACACCGCGGCACGCGTCGCCGCCCGGCTCGGCCTGCCGGCCCCCGCCGCCATGGACATCAACGTCGTCTGCGCGGGCTTCACCCACGCGCTGGCCACCGCCGACCACGCCATCCGGGCCGGTTCGGCCGTCAACGCGCTGGTCGTCGGTGCCGAGAAGTTCACCGACGTGGTCGACTGGACGGACCGTTCGACCTGTGTGCTCGTCGGGGACGGCGCGGGCGCCGCGGTCGTCACGGCGGCGCCGGAGCCGGAGATCGGCCCGGTGCTGTGGGGTTCGGTCCCGGAGATGGGCGGCGCCGTCCGTATCGAGGGCAGCCCGGCCCGGTTCTCCCAGGAGGGCCAGGCCGTCTACCGCTGGGCGACCACCCGGCTCCCGGCCATCGCCCGCCAGGTGTGCGAGCGCTCCGGCATCCAGCCGGAGGACCTGGCCGGAGTCGTGCTCCACCAGGCCAACCTGCGGCTGATCGAGCCGCTCGCGGAACGCATCGGCGCGGTCAACGCGGTGATCGCGCGCGATGTCGTCGAGTCCGGCAACACCTCGGCCGCCTCCGTGCCGCTGGCCCTGTCCAAGCTGGTGGAGCGGCGGGAGATCGAGACCGGCGCGCCGGTGCTGCTCTTCGGGTTCGGCGGCAATCTGTCGTACGCGGGGCAGGTCATCCGGTGCCCGTGAGGGCGGCCGGCTTCCCGTGCCCGTAGGGGTGCCCGATCCGTGCCCGTAGCGGGGGCCGATCCGTGCCGGTAGCGGTGCCCGATCCGTACCTCTGCCGGTCCCCCACCCCGTACCGACGTCCGATTCGTTCAAGACCCGGCCACGCGGCGCTCCCTACGCTCCCCGTATGAGCAACGAACCGCACCCCACCCCCGCAACCACGACACCGCGCCTGGCGGCGATCGGCATCGTCGTCGCCGACATGGCGGCCTCGCTCACCTTCTACCGCCGCCTGGGCCTGGCCGTCCCGGCGGAAGCCGACACCGCACCGCACGCCGAGGCGACACTGCCCGGCGGTCTGCGCCTGATGTGGGACACGTACGACGTCGCGCGCTCCATCGATCCCGAGTGGACGCCGCCGGGGCCCGGCACCCCGACGGGCCTGGCCTTCGAGTGCGCGGGCCCGGCCGGGGTCGACAAGGTCTACGCGGAGCTGACCGCCTCCGGGTACACGGGCGAGAAGGAACCGTGGGACGCGCCCTGGGGGCAGCGGTACGCGGTGGTCCAGGACCCGGACGGGCACGGAGTGGACCTGTTCGCGACGCTGGCATAGGCGTACGGATACGGGTACGGGCGCGAGGTCCCCTGGAGGCCCGCCGCCGCGGCTACGGCACCTCGCGCAGGTACAGCGCTCCGCAGGAGTGGCAGAAAGGTTCGGCCGCGGCCGTGCCCCAGGCGTCCGCGGACTGCACCGCCGCATCCGGTCGCAGTTCGCGGCCGCACATCGACCGGGTGTCGTCCAGCCGCACCATGTGCCACAGCTTCACCGGGCCGTCTGCCCCCGACGAACCGGCCTCCGCACCCTCGGCGTACTCGGCGCGCATCTCGTGCTCCATGGCGACGCACCTCCTCGCCCCCACGATGCGCCCGGGGTAGCGCCGCCCGCCACCGGGCGGCCGGCTCAGAACACCGACCAGCCGGTCAGCGACGTGAAGTGGTCCAGCGCCGCCGCGCCCGCGACCGAGTTGCCGCGGCTGTCCAGGCCGGGGCTCCACACGCACAGCGTGCAGCGGCCCGGTACGACCGCGACGATCCCGCCGCCGACCCCGCTCTTGGCGGGCAGCCCCACCCGGTACGCGAACTCCCCGGCCGCGTCGTAGGTGCCGCAGGTCAGCATCACCGCGTTGATCCGCTTGGCCTCGCGGGCCTCCAGCAGACGGCTGCCGTCGGCGCGCAGTCCGTGCCGGGCCAGGAACCCGCCGGCCGCCGCCAGGTCGCGGCAGCTCATCTCGATCGAGCACTGCCAGAAGTAGTGCTCGATGACGCTGGGGACGGGGTTCTCCAGGTTGCCGAAGCTGGCCATGAAGTGGGCGAGCGCCGCGTTGCGGTCGCCGTGCTCCGCCTCGGAGTCCGCCACGGCCTGGTCGAAGGCGAGGTCCGGGTTGCCGCTCTCCTCGCGCAGGAAGTGCAGCATGGTGGTGCTGGCGTCGCCGGTCAGCGTCTGCAGCCGGTCGGTGACGACGAGCGCGCCCGCGTTGATGAAGGGGTTGCGCGGGATGCCGTTCTCCCACTCCAGTTGCACCAGCGAATTGAACGGGGTCCCCGACGGCTCGCGGCCGACCCGCTTCCAGATGTCCTCGCTGTCGTTGGCCATGACCAGCGCCAGCGAGAAGGTCTTCGATATGGACTGGACGGAGAACGGGACCTCCCAGTCCCCCACCCCGTACACCTCGCCGTTGATGTCGGCCAGCGCTATGCCGAAACGGTCCGTCGGCACCTTCTCCAGCGCGGGTATGTAATCGGCAACCTGCCCATGTCCGACATACGACCTCGCATAGGCCGCTACCTCCTCAAGAACGGCCTGGTAGTCCATGACGGACAAGCTACCTCGGCGGCACGATCACCCCCAGCGGGGCCCCCGCCAGCGCTTTCACCTCACGCGCCAGGTGCGCCTGGTCCGCGTACCCGGCCCGGACCGCCACCTCCGCGTACGGCATCCCGCCGCGGGCCAGCTCCAGCGCGTGCACGAGGCGCAGCACCCTGCCGAGCATCTTGGGACCGTACCCGAACGCCTCCAGACACCGGCGGTGCAGTTGCCGCTCACCGACACCCACGTCCCGGGCGACCTCCGCCACGGACCGGCCGCGGCCGAGCGCCGCGGCGATCGCGTGCCGCGCGGGGTCGGCCGGGCCGGCGGCCTCCCGGAGGCGGTGTACGGCGATCTCCTCCAGCACCCGTCCGGGTGAATCGGTCCCGGCCACCGTTCCGGTCAGCCGGTCCACCAGGTCGCGGGGCCACAGCTCCTCCAGCGGCACCCGCTGGTCACGCAGCACATGCGCCGGCACGCCGAAGACGGCGGGCCCCTGGCCGGGGGCGAAGCGCAGTCCGACGGAGATCTCGCCCGGCCGCGCGGCGGGGGTGTACGCGCCGGTGTCCGGCCCGGCCACGGTCAGCCGGCCGCCCCACCAGAGCAGATCCGTGCAGCCGTCGGGCAGCACCCGCTGCGGGACCGGCGCCGGGCCGCCGGGTGACCGCTTCGTCCAGACGACCGCTCCACGCAGCCGCGCGGCCCGCTCCCGGTACCCACCGGGGTCCGCGACCGCACCCTGGTCCGCGCCCTGGACCGGGCCCGCTTGCTCCTCCGTGGCCCGTTCCGTGCCCCTGTTCACCTCCCCAGGGTGGCACGGGAACGCGGGTAACGTCCGGACCGTTGATCCGGTACGGCGCCGCCACGGCAGCGGGGCCGTCCGCCCCCCAACCTCACCGGAGGCAGCAATGGCAGGCTTTCTCGACCGCGCCAAGGAGCAGGCACAGAGCGCGCTGAACCAGGGCAAGCAGAAGGTCGACGAGGTCCAGCAGCAGCGGGCCGGCAACGACCTGCTGAAGAAGCTGGGCGCGGCCTACTACGCGGAGCGTCGCGGCAACGGCTCCGCCGACGCCACCCAGGAGGCGCTGAGCGCGCTGGAGGCCCACGTCGCCACGCACGGTGACGGCTTCCTGCGCGGCTGAAAAGGGGCGCTTCCCGCGGCCGAAAGCGGTGGAAAGCGGCTGAAACCGCTCGCTCATCCGCTCGTACACGCGACGAACGGCTGGTCTGTGACCTGACGTTCCAGTACAAGCGTTTTATGAGGCGGTGCGCGGTCGGCGGCCGCCGCGCACCGAACGGAGTCGGCCATGGCCCCACCCATGTCCGCGAACACCTTCATCAAGGCCCTCAGAGACGAGGGTCTGGACGTCGTCGAGGTCGGCGAGTGGCGCACGCACAACCGCGAGGGCCACGGTGACTGGGGCCCGGTGCACGGTGTGGTGATCCACCACACCGTCACGTCCGGGACCGAGAGCACGGTGCGCCTCTGTTACGACGGCACCTCGGCGCTGCCGGGCCCGCTGTGCCACGGCGTGATCACCAAGGACGGCCGGGTGCACCTGGTCGGCTGCGGGCGCACCAACCACGCGGGCAGCGGCGACCGCGACGTCCTGAACGCCGTGATCGCCGAGCGGAAGCAACTGCCCCCCACCAACCAGTACAACGTCGACGGCAACGTCCACTTCTACGGTTTCGAGTGCGAGAACCTGGGCGACGGCAAGGACCCGTGGCCCGAGGCCCAACTGGAGGCCATCGAGAAGGCCGCGGCGGCGCTGTGCCGGGTCCACGGCTGGAACGAGTACTCGGTCATCGGCCACCTGGAATGGCGCGCGGACAAAATAGACCCCAAGGGTTTCACGATGAAGGACATGCGCGCCCGCATCGGCGCCCGCCTCAAGTAGCACCCGAGGCACCCGTAAGACCCGTAGCCCCCGTAGGGCCCGCCGTCGGGTGAAGCAGCGCCCGCCGGCGCGCGACAATGGCCGGGTGACCTCCGCCGTCCCCGACCTCGCCGCACTGCGGCCGCGTCTGCCGTCCCCCCTCCAGCACGTCGAGGACGGACGGTTCGCGCGCCGCGGTGTGCGGCTGCTGCTCAAACGGGACGACCTGATCCACCCCGACCTGCCCGGCAACAAGTGGCGCAAGCTGGAGCTGAACCTGCGGGCCGCGGCCGAGGCCGGCGAGCACACGCTGCTCACGTTCGGCGGCGCGTACTCCAACCACCTGCGCGCCACCGCCGCGGCCGGCCGCCTCCTGGGGTTCGCGACGATCGGCGTCATACGCGGCGCGGAACTGGCGGACAAGCCGCTGAACCCGTCCCTGGCACGCTGCGCCGCCGACGGCATGCGCCTGCACTTCGTCGACCGCGCCGCCTACCGCCGCAAGGCCGAGCCGGAGACCGCCGCCGCGCTCCGGGAACGTTTCGGCCCGCACTACGCCGTACCGGAAGGGGGCAGCAACGCCCTCGCCGTCCAGGGCTGCACGGCCCTGGGCCGGGAACTGCACGGCGCGTCGGACATCGTCGCCGTCGCCTGCGGCACCGGCGGCACACTGGCGGGCCTGGCCGCCGGCCTGGCGCCGGACCAGCGGGCCCTCGGCATACCCGTCCTCAAGGGCGGCACACCGCACTTCCTCGCCGCGGAGACCGAACGCCTCCAGTACGCGGCCTTCGGCGGCCGGCGCGGCACCTGGGACCTGGACGACCGCTTCCACTGCGGCGGATACGCCCGCCGCACCCCCGAACTGGACGCCTTCGCCGCCGACTTCGAGGACCGGCACGGCATACCCCTGGAACGCCTCTACGTCGCCAAACTCCTCCTGGGCCTGACGACCCTGGTCCAGGAGGGCGCCTTCCCGCCCGGCAGCACCGTCACGGCGGTCGTGACAGGGGCCCCGGCCACGTGACCCGCAGCCCTCAAGCCGCAGCCCGTACGCCGTGCCCCGTCCCCTGTGCCCCGTAAGGCGACGCGCTCCCTAGTCGGCCCCTTCCCGGTACGCCGCGGCCTCCTCCAGGTCCAGCCGCTTCAGCAGCACGCTCATCATCTCGTCGTCGATCCGCCGCTCGTCCCGCAGCCGTACGAACACCCTGCGCTCCGCGTCGATCATCTCCCGCGCCAGCCGCCGGTACGTGTCGTCCGCCGACTCCCCCGTGACCTCGTGGACCGTGCCCAGCCGCTCCCACACCGCGTTGCGCCGCCGTTCCATGACCGTGCGCAGCCGGTCGGCCAGCGGCCCCGGCAGCGCGTTGCGCTCGTCCTCCAGCAGTTCGGCCAGCCGCTGCTCCGCGGCCCGTGACGCCTCGTTCTGCGCCTGCGCCTCGGCGAGCGTCTCGCCCTGTACGTCGCGCGGGGGCAGCCGCAGCGCGCGGATCAGGGGCGGCAGCGTCAGCCCCTGGACGGCGAGGGTGCCGATGACGGTCGTGAAGGTCAGGAAGAGCACCAGGTTGCGCGCCGGGAACCCGTCGCCGGAGTCCTGGACGGTCACCGGGATCGAGAAGGCGATCGCCAGCGACACCACGCCGCGCATCCCGGCCCACCCGACGATCACCGGCGCCTTCCAGGTCGTACCGGGTTCGCGGGTGCGGATGCGTTCGGAGAGCAGGCGCGGCAGGAACGTCGCGGGGAAGACCCAGACGAAGCGCGTGAGCACCACCACCACGAAGACCACGAGGGCGTACCAGGCGGCCTCGGCGCCGCTGAACTCGCCGAGCCCGCGCAGTACGACCGGCAGTTGCAGACCGATCAGCGCGAACACCGACGACTCCAGCACGAAGGAGACCATCTTCCACACGGCCTCCTCCTGGAGCCGCGTCTCGAAGTCGACCTGCCAGGAGCGGTGCCCGAGGTAGAGCGCGACCACGACGACCGCCAGCACACCGGACGCCCCGAATTCCTCGGCCACCTGGTACGCCACGAACGGGATGAGCAGCGACAGGGTGTTCTCCAGCAGCGGCGCGTCCCGCAGCCGGCAGCGCAGCCAGTGCAGCGGAATCATCAGCACCACCCCGACGCCGATGCCGCCGAGCGCCGCGACCGCGAACTCGCGGATGCCGTCGGTCCAGGTCGCGCCCACCCCCGCGGCGGCGGCCACCGCCACCTTGTACGCGGTGATCGCGGTGGCGTCGTTGACCAGCGACTCGCCCTGGAGGATGGTCGTGATCCGGTTCGGCAGGCGCAGTCTGCGGGCGATGGCGGTGGCGGCCACCGCGTCCGGCGGCGCGATCACCGCACCGAGGACGAGCGCCGACGCCAGCGGCAGGTCCGGGACGACGAGGTAGGCGACGTACCCGACGGCGACCGTCGCGAAGAGCACGTAGCCGACCGACAGCAGCGCCACCGGCCGCAGGTTGGCCCGCAGGTCCAGGTAGGAGCTCTCCAGCGCCGCGGTGTGCAGCAGCGGGGGCAGCAGGAGCGGCAGCACGATGTGCGGATCGAGCGTGTAGTCCGGTACGCCCGGGATGTAGGCCGCCGCCAGGCCGGTGGCGACGAGCAGCAGTGGCGCCGGTACGGGTGTGCGCCGGGCGGCCCCGGCGACCGCCGCGCTCCCCGCGACCAGCAGCAGTAGTGGCATCACGTCCATCGGTCCCGACCGTCCTGTCCTGTTCCACCGTGGCCGGCCCGTGCCGCCCCCGGTCGCCGTCGCGGCCGCCTGTGCCACGCCCGCTCGGGCGATCTAACCTGGCAATCATGAGCGAGTGCCCGCATGTTCCCGATCTGCCGCGCCCCGAGCCCGCCGCGCTGAGCGCCACCTGCCCCGAGTGCGAGGCGGTCGGCAGCCACCCCGTACAACTGCGGCTGTGTCTGGTGTGCGGCCATGTCGGCTGCTGCGACTCCTCGCCGTTCCGGCACGCGACGGCGCACTTCGCGGCGACCGGCCACGCGGTGATGCGCTCGTACGAGCCGGGTGAGAGCTGGCGGTGGTGTTTCGTCGACGAGACCGTCGTCTGAGCCGGCGCGGCGACCACCGACCGAGCCGCGACCGAGACCGTAGACCGGACCGACCGTCCGTGAGAGCCGACGGGCCCCCGTCCGCGCGGCCACCGTGCCGCCTTCCGTCCCCTTTGGGCGCCTTGCACAGGCCCGGTCCGCCGGGATCACCGCACCCCGGGGCCGGATGTCAGAGCCGCCCGCTAGCCTTCAGGCATGATCCGCACCGCGACGGTCGACGACGTACCCGTCATCCACACGATGATCCGCGAGCTGGCCGAGTACGAGCGGGCCCGGGAGTCCGCGAAAGCCACCGAGGCTCAGTTGCGCGAGGCGCTCTTCGGCGCACATCCGGCGGCGTTCGTGCTCATAGCCGAGGACGCCGAGGGCCCGGTCGGCTTCGCCCTGTGGTTCAGGAACTTCTCGACGTGGACGGGCACGCACGGTGTCTATCTGGAGGATCTCTACGTCCGTCCGGAGGCGCGCGGCGGCGGCCACGGCAAGGCGCTCCTCACGGCGCTCGCGGAGATCTGCACGGAGCGCGGCTACGAGCGTTTCGAGTGGTCAGTCCTGGATTGGAACGAACCGTCCATCGGTTTTTACCGGTCGATCGGCGCCGAACCCATGGACGGATGGACCGTCTTCCGGCTCACTGGAGATGCGCTGCACAACCTTGCGGGCGTCTCGAACGTCAACGCAGCGTAACTGGTTCCGATTTGGCGGTGCAGACCCCTAGCCACTGTCCGTACCCGTAGGCTTACAATGAGTGACAGTCGTAGGACTGCGGGACGCTGTGAGTCCAGCCGTCGTACCGGAAGCCGGCGCTGCCTCTTCCGGGCGACATCGCCCCGCAGATCGCGATAGCGTCGCAGGCGAACCATGTGCCGCGCCGGATCGTTCTCCTCTTGTCACGAGAGGGGCCGCGACCGGCGCGAATATCAGCTCAACCAGCTTGTGTCACCTTGGAGGTGAGGGTGTCCCAGATCGCAGGCGAGCCCGGGACCCAGGACTTCGTGGAAGTCCGGCTGCCCGCTGCGGGTGCCTACCTGTCGGTGCTGCGTACGGCCACGGCCGGACTCGCAGCCCGCTTGGACTTCACCCTCGACGAGATCGAGGATCTGCGGATCGCCGTGGACGAGGCGTGCGCGATTCTTCTGCAACAGGCCGTGCCGGGCTCCGTACTGAGCTGCGTCTTCCGCCTGATCGACGACGCGCTGCAGGTGACCGTCTCGGCCCCGACGACCGACGGCCGCGCCCCCGAGCGCGACACCTTCGCCTGGACGGTGCTCTCCGCGCTGGCCGGCAAGGTCGACTCCACCGTCGCGGAGGACCGTACGGTCACCATCAGCCTGTACAAGGAGCGCGGCGCCGGTCCCGGACCGTCATGACCGAACAGGGGGCCCCGTGAAGGATCTTGAAAGCGGCACGCGGATGGCGCCCGTCACGGCCATCCCCGAGCAGCATCATGCCCGGCCGCAACCGGTGGGCGCGGATGACCACGGCGGCCGTTTGGACGCGGCGGAGCAGGCAGAGCGGGCGGACCACATGGACCAGAGCGAGAACAAGCGGAACGAGCGCGATCCGCACACCCCGCACCACCCCCATGACCCTCACGACCCCCATGACCGCAGCGGCGCGCGGGCGATGTTCTACGAGCTCCGCAAGCTGCCCGACGGATCGGCGGAGCGCGCCGAGCTGCGCAACACGCTCGTGCGGATGCATCTGCCGCTCGTCGAGCACCTGGCCCGGCGCTTCCGCAACCGCGGCGAGCCGCTGGACGACCTGACCCAGGTCGCCACCATCGGCCTGATCAAGTCCGTGGACCGCTTCGACCCCGACCGCGGCGTGGAGTTCTCCACATACGCCACGCCCACGGTCGTCGGCGAGATCAAGCGGCACTTCCGCGACAAGGGCTGGGCGGTCCGGGTGC
This sequence comes from Streptomyces chrestomyceticus JCM 4735, assembly GCF_003865135.1. Taxonomy (NCBI): domain Bacteria; kingdom Bacillati; phylum Actinomycetota; class Actinomycetes; order Kitasatosporales; family Streptomycetaceae; genus Streptomyces; species Streptomyces chrestomyceticus. The sequence goes on from NZ_BHZC01000001.1 coordinate 3,266,716, forward strand.
CCCGCCGCCTCCAGGAGCTGCGGCTGTCGCTGACCACCGCGACCGCCGAGCTGTCGCAGCGGCACGGCCGCTCCCCCACGGTCCACGAGCTGGCCGAGCACCTGGCGATCTCCGAGGAGGAGGTCCTGGAGGGCCTGGAGTCGGCCAACGCGTACAGCACCCTGTCCCTGGACGTGCCGGACACCGACGACGAGTCGCCGGCCGTCGCCGACACCCTGGGCGCCGAGGACGAGGCGCTGGAGGGCGTCGAGTACCGCGAGTCGCTCAAGCCGCTGCTGGAGGACCTGCCGCCGCGGGAGAAGAAGATCCTGCTGCTGCGCTTCTTCGGCAACATGACCCAGTCGCAGATCGCCCAGGAGGTCGGCATCTCCCAGATGCACGTCTCCCGCCTGCTGGCCCGCACCCTGGCCCAGCTCCGCGACAAGCTCCTGGTGGAGGAGTAGCCCGACTGCCACGGAAGCTTCCGTACCTGCACCCGTACCACCGCCACCGCCCCGGCCTCGATGCCCGAGCCCGGGGCGTCGTGCGTGGGGCGTCCGTCGTAGGGCGGGGCGGGCGTCGTACGCCGTACGGCGCGCGGGGCCTCGTACGGGCCGCGCGCAGCCCAGAAGCAGGCCCGCACCTTACGCCCCCGAGCGTCCGGGCAGGAGTCGCCTTCCGGCCACCCACAGCCGTCCTGGGCCGCACCCTGGGCGCACGCTCCGGCCGGCCACAAGAGGCCGGGCCTCGGCCCCTCACTCCTTGGGAGTGATCCCCAGCGCCTCGGTGGCCGTCGGATTCACCAGCAGCCCGAGGACGGCGATCGCGACCACCGCCAAGCCCACACCGGCCGCGATCAGCGCGCCGCCGCCGTTGATCAGCGTCCAGGCCACCGGGAACGCCACGATCTGGGTGATCAGCGACGGCCCGCGGCTCCAGCGGCGCCGCAGCCACAGTCCGCGCGCCGCGACCAGCGGCAGCACCGCCAGCGCGATCACGGTCAGGCCGCCCGTCTCCGCCTGGCGGGGACTGTCGGGCGAGCCGGTCAGCCCGTCGATGAGCATGTAGACGCCGAGGGCGGCCAGTGCCACTCCTTCGACGGCGGTGAGCACCGCGGCGGCGCTGAGCCGGGCCGGCCGCGGCCCGCTCGGTCCGGCGGAAGCGGCCTTGGCGTCCGGCCGCTGCTGGGCCGCCTTGCCGCCCTTCCCGCTCTTTCCGCCCTTCCCGCTCTTTCCGGGCTTCTCGGCCGTCCCGGACTTTCCGCCCGAACCGGCCTTCGCGCCCCCGGCCTGCGCGTTCTCCCGGTCCGGCTTGCTGCCCCGCGTCGCCTCGGCCGGCCGGGAGGGCTTGGCCGCCTTGGCCGCGGGCCGTTTCTGCTTACTGCTCACCCCAGCAGGGTAGCCCCGGGGCCTCCTCCGCACGGCGGGCAGGGAGTGAGTCGGGTACCGGCAGGTAGGTACCCTGCTGCACATGCGCGCACTTCTCGTGGTCAATCCCGCAGCTACCACCACCAGTGCGCGTACGCGTGAAGTCCTCACCCACGCGCTGGCCAGCGACCTGAAGCTGGAGGTCGCCGAGACCCGCTACCGCGGACACGCCCGGGACCTGGCCCGGCAGGCGGCCGAGGGCGGTCAGATCGAGCTGGTCGTCGCGCTCGGCGGTGACGGCACGGTGAACGAGGTCGTCAACGGTCTGCTGACACACGGCCCCGACCCCGAGTCCCTCCCGCGCCTGGCCGTCGTCCCCGGCGGCTCCACCAATGTCTTCGCCCGGGCCCTCGGCCTGCCCAACGACGTGGTCGAGGCGACCGGTGCCCTCCTGGACGCGCTGCGTGACGGCAGCGAACGCACGGTCGGTCTCGGCCTGGCCGCCGGCACGCCCGGCACGGAGGACGAGGGCGTACCGGCCCGCTGGTTCACGTTCTGCGCGGGCTTCGGCTTCGACGCGGGCGTGGTCGGCCGGGTCGAACAGCAGCGGGAGCGGGGCAAGCGTTCGACGCACTCGCTCTACATGCGGCAGGTGCTGCGCCAGTACGTCGGCGAGTCGAACCGCCGGCACGGCACGATCACGCTGGAGCGCCCGAACGAGGACCCGGTGGAGCAACTCGTCATGTCGATAATCTGCAACACCGCCCCCTGGACCTACCTGGGCAATCGCCCGGTCTACCCGGCCCCGGCGGCCTCCTTCGACACGGCGCTCGACGTGTTCGCCCTGTCCAAACTGTCCGCATCTGCGGTGACCCGCTACGCGACCCAGCTCCTGGCGTCAACACCGGAGCGCGGACCCCGGGGCAAGCATGTGGTCTCGCTCCATGACTTGACGGACTTCACCTTGCATTCGCAGGCACCGCTGCCCTTTCAGATGGACGGTGACCACCTGGGGCTCCGTACGAGCGTGACGTTCACAGGCGTTCGCCGTGCACTGCGTGTGATTGTGTGAGCAGTAGGGCCTAAAGTCCTTTCAGTCGAACGTTTAGGCTGACTTCCACCCCCTAGAAGTACGGCTGTGACCTAGGCGACACCAAGGAATCAAAAAAAAGTTTCCGGAAGGGGTTGTATCCGCCGCCGAGGTTTGCGAGTCTCTTCATGGCGATCGGGACGGCCGTTTCTACCGGCCCCCTTGAGAGCCCGAATCCTCCTCCTCATTCTTCAGGACCGCACCAGTTCTCAACTGGGGTTCGGCCCTTCCCTTGTGGAGGGATTCGTGAAAGCGTTCACATTCACAAGCAACGATCCCGTCACACGAGGAGATGGAGCAGCCATGGACTGGCGTCACCGCGCCGTTTGCCGCGAGGAAGACCCCGAGCTCTTCTTCCCCATCGGCAACACCGGTCCTGCGCTGCTGCAGATCGAGGAAGCCAAGGCCGTCTGCCGCCGCTGCCCCGTCATGGAGCAGTGCCTGCAGTGGGCGCTTGAGTCCGGCCAGGACTCCGGCGTCTGGGGTGGTCTCAGCGAGGACGAGCGCCGCGCCATGAAGCGCCGTGCAGCTCGCAACCGGGCGCGCAACGCCAGCGCCTGACCGCCAGACGCCCCGTGGCCCCCGAGCCGCAGCGCGCAGTACCCCCGATGCTCCCCCAGCGCCCCGAGCGCCTGGGAGCTCCCCACGCAACGTGAGCTTTGAGCCCCGGACCGGATGGGTCCGGGGCTTACTGCTGTCCGGACCCGCTGCGGCCGACGCCTCACCACCGGCCGGCCACCTCGGACTCCCCCGGCGCGCCCCGCGCCCTCGTCGTCACCCCAGTCTCCGTCCGCGCCCCCATCGCGCCTCCGCACGCCCCGCCCCACCTCCGTCCGCGCCTCCAGAAAGGTCTGGACCTTCATCTCCCGGGCGACTCTGGAGACTTACCCCTCCCAGTCGTTGTCCATTCACCGCCCTCGCCGTCACTCTTCCGTTACCTCGTTCTGCTGTACGGCCATTCGGGGAACGGGGGGCACACCTGGCGCCCCGCGCGGATATTTCTCCGGATTTCCCGAATTCCACACTCCTGCCGCTCATTTGATGGGCGGCTCCTTCATCAGTGCTTCTCGGCGCGTACGGGAATGTCGAGAATCACCTGGGTGCCCCGTTCGGTCCCCGGTACCATGTCGAACTTTCCGCCCAACTCGCCCTCCACGAGCGTGCGTACGATCTGCAGCCCGAGGTTCCCGGCCCGGTGCGGGTCGAACCCGTCCGGCAGACCGCGACCGTTGTCCTGGACCGTGACCAGCAGGCGGGGTTCCGTACGGCTGCCGCCGCGGACCGCGCCCACCTCGACGGACCCCTGGTCACCCGGCACAAAGGCGTGTTCGAGGGCGTTCTGCAGGACCTCCGTGAGGACCATGGAGAGCGGGGTGGCGACCTCGGCGTCGAGTATGCCGAAGCGGCCCGTACGGCGGGTGGTCACGGCGCCCGGCGCGATCTCGGCGACCATGGCCAGCACCCGGTCGGCGATCTCGTCGAACTCGACGCGCTCGTCCAGGTTCTGGGACAGCGTCTCGTGCACGATCGCGATCGAACCGACCCTGCGTACGGCCTCGTTGAGCGCCTCGCGCCCCTGTTCGGAGTCCATCCGGCGGGACTGGAGGCGCAGCAGGGCGGCGACGGTCTGCAGGTTGTTCTTCACCCGGTGGTGGATCTCCCGGATGGTGGCGTCCTTGGTGATCAGTTCCCGTTCGCGGCGCCGGAGTTCGGTGACGTCGCGCAGCAGCACCAGCGAACCGATGTGCGTGCCCTTGGGTTTGAGCGGGATGGCGCGCAGTTGGATCACCCCGTCCTCGCCCTCCACCTCGAACTCCCGGGGCGCCCAGCCGCTGGCCAGCTTGACCAGCGCCTCGTCGACGGGGCCGCGCGCGGGTGCCAGCTCGGCGGTGGCCCGGCCGAGGTGGTGTCCCACGAGGTCGGCGGCGAGGCCGAGGCGGTGGTAGGCGGAGAGCGCGTTCGGGCTGGCGTACTGGACGACGCCGTCCGCGTCCAGCCGGATCAGCCCGTCGCCGGCCCGCGGCGAGGCGTCCATGTCGACCTGCTGGCCGGGGAAGGGAAAGGATCCTGCAGCGATCATCTGGGCGAGGTCCGAGGCGCTCTGGAGGTAGGTGAGCTCCAGCCGGCTCGGCGTCCGTACCGTCAGCAGGTTCGTGTTCCGCGCGATCACCCCCAGCACCCGGCCCTCGCGGCGCACCGGGATCGACTCGACGCGTACCGGTACCTCCTCGCGCCACTCGGGGTCGCCCTCCCGTACGATCCGTCCCTCGTCCAGGGCGGAATCGAGCATCGGGCGGCGGCCCCGCGGCACGAGGTGGCCGACCATGTCGTCCTGGTAGGAGGTGGGGCCCGTGTTGGGCCGCATCTGGGCGACGGAGACGTACCGTGTGCCGTCGAGGGTGGGCACCCACAGCACCAGGTCGGCGAAGGACAGGTCGGAGAGCAACTGCCACTCCGAGACCAGCAGGTGCAGCCACTCCAGGTCGGAGTCGCTGAGGGCGGTGTGCTGGCGTACGAGATCGTTCATGGAGGGCACGCCTTGGAGCCTACCGGCGTACGGTGTAGGTGTTGTCCTTGCAAGGCCATGGACAGATCTGAATGGTCTAGTCCACAATGAGTCGGTACCGCACCCCGCGAGGGGCGGCCCCCGGGCCCGCGGTACCGGCACGAAGACTTCGCGAACCTCCACAAACCTCCGCTCTCCCCGCACAGGAGAGTGGAAAGAGGCCCGAGCGCTCTCTGCCCTGACTGCGCGACGGCCTCCGGTCGACCGGCCTCTGGGCAGGCGGATGTTCCTACCGCACGTGGGACGCCTCCTGCCGCCGGGCCGGCCGATGAAGCTCCGGGCTGCGGTGCCGGACAGGTTGAGGGTCCTGTCCCGGCGCCGCGGCCTGCGGGTGTCCTCGGCCCCGCCGAGCCCCCGCCCCTCTTTCTCCCGCTACTCTTCCCGCGCCGAGCCGCCCTCCCCTCCCCCATCGCTCCGCCCGGCGGGCCAGGCGGCCATCGCGAGTTCGGCGACCCGCTCCAGAGTCGTACGGTCCGCACCGTCCCGCGCCTGCTGCGACATGCCCTGGAGCACGGTCGCGCCGTAGGTCGCGAGCGCGTGCGCGTCAGTACCGCCGGGCAGCTCACCGCTCCGGATGTCGTCCCGGATCCGCCCTTCGAGCAGCTCCACGGTCTGGGCGCGGCGTTCCTGAAGGCTGCGCACCACTTCTTCGGACTGCACCGTGCAGTTGGTGGCGGCCGTGATGATCATGCAGCCGCGCGGATAGCCCGGAAGGGTATGGAAGGCCGCCGCCTCGCGCAGCATCCGCGCCACGGCCCGGCGCGCCGTCGGCTCCTCGGCGAGGGCACGGCCGGAGAAGGCGCCGATGTCCCGGACGTACGCCTCGACCGCCTCCTCGAAGAGCGTCCGCTTGTCGCCGAACGCCGCGTACAGGCTCGGCGCCTTGATCCCCATGGTCTCGGTGAGGTCGGCGATCGAGACGGCTTCGTAGCCGTGTTCCCAGAAGGCCCGCATCGCCTTCTCCAGGGCCGTCTCGCGGTCGAAGGACCGGGGCCGCCCGCGCTGTGCACGCTGTTTCGTCGCCATCCCCCAATTCTATAGCGCTCGCTACGGAAACCCTGCTACGGTCTTTCTGTAGCAACCGATACAGAAAAAGGGGGGCGCAGCCATGGGCGTGCTCACAGGCAAGACGGCGCTGGTCACGGGCGGCAGCAGGGGCATCGGCCGGGCGATCGCCGAGCGGCTGGGGCGGGACGGCGCGCTGGTCGCGGTGCACTACGGACGCGACGAAACAGCGGCGAAGGAAACGGTCACGGCGATCGAGGAAGCAGGCGGCCAGGCATTTCCCCTCCAGGCCGAACTGGGCGTGCCGGGCGACGCGGCGGCGCTGTGGTCCGCGTTCGACGCGCAGACGGACGGCTTGGACATCCTGGTCAACAACGCCGGCATCGTCGGCCGACGCGACCGGCTGCCGGGCGTCACGGAAGAGGACTTCGACCGCATCTTCGCGGTCAACACGAAGGCCCCGTTCTTCGTCACCAAGCTGGGTCTGGAACGGCTGCGTGACGGCGGCCGCGTCATCAACATCTCGACCGTCCTCACCCGCGGCGCCGCCAGCCCCGATCTGATCGCCTACTCGATGACCAAGGGCGCACTCGACGTCTTCACCTCGACCCTCGCCAAGGACCTGGGCCCCCGAGGCATCACGGTCAACGCGGTCGCCCCGGGCGTGGTCGACACCGACATGAACGCGGGCTGGCTGCGCAACGATCCCGAAGCCTGGCGGACATCCGCGGAGATATCCCCCCTGGGCCGGGTGGGCGAGCCCCGCGACATCGGCGACATCGTCGCCTTCCTCGCCTCGGACGACAGCCGCTGGGTCACTGGTCAGTGGGTCGACGCTACGGGGGTTGCGCTGCTCTGAGGTAGTGGGGCGGGCGGGGGTCCGGGGGCATCGGCGGTGGCTGGGTGGGAGGGATGAACGCGGCGGGGGCGAGGGCGAGGACGTCGACCGAGGTGCGGTCTTCAAGCACCGGGTGACCGGGAGTTGTCTCCGTACACGTAGAAGCGCCCAGGCAAGTACACCCGAACCTGGTCACCGCAGTACACGCTCACCCCGTCACACGCTCACCGCGTCGCACGCCACGGCAACCCAGGCCCCTGCCCTTGGGGCCGACGAAGCCAGGCCCTCCGTCCTACGGCTGCGGCGGCATGGCCGGCGCGGGGAGGTCGAGGACGCGGGCGAGGGCGGCAGTGACGGGAGCACAGTGACCGGGCAGCTCCCTGGAGGCCCAGTCGGCTGTCAGCGCCAGGAAGTCGGCCAGGTCGCGCTCAGCACCGGCCAGCAGGCTGCGGAGCGCGGTGACGGACAGCTCGATCACCGGACTGTCGCTCCGGTCGGCGTTGACGGTGAGCCGGACGGTCTCACCGAAGCGCTCCGCAACCGGTGACACGGGCTCGTGGCCGAACCCCAGCAGACTGCCGCCGTCGACGAACTGGTGCCAGTCACGCCAGTCCTCCAGTCCATCGCAGCAACCAGGAAGGAAGGTGACGCCCGTGGAGTTTTCGGTGAGGCGCAGGCCGCCGGGTGCGAAGAGGCTGTCGAAGGTCAGCAGTCCGTGAAGGAAGGAGTCGAGCGTGTCGGCCGGACGAGGCGGGCGGTCGCCGTCGGGGGTGACGCCGTTGCAGCCGGCAATGCGCATCACCGCCGTCCCGACCTCAGCGGGTGAGAGCTCACCGCTGAGAGGCAGGAAGCCGAACGACCCGACCTCCGCGACAGGCCAGAGGCCGAAGCCGTCAGGCGCGCATATCTCCAGGACGGGATGCATGACGATCACCCGGCGAATTGTGCCGCACCCCCTTCCCGTACCGCCTCCCTGATACGCCGATCACACCGAGCACCCTCATCTCGACCCAAGGAGCTGAACGCCTTCGTTTGTACCGTCCTGAGCAGATACGGATGCACGCTGACAGGAGTTAGATGCCGGACGTCGGCAGCCCGACATCGGAGGGCGGGCTTCGGGGCGATCCGGGCGGTGACCGGGGCGGCCCAGCCCACGACGCCGGATCTACAGCCCCTCCCCTCCAGCACGGGGTGAGCATGGACTGTCGCTTCGCTGGCCTGGCCTGGCAGGTCAGCGGGCGGGCCTGCTCGGCGGCCAGCAGATGGATCGGGGGATGGATTCGAGGGCCAGTCCGCTCCGCGAGCGTTCCAAGCCTCGCTCCCGCCGGGCACGGTCACCACGCAGCGATCGGGAGCCGATGCTCACCGGCCAGTCCCGCTGAAGGGTGCTCGGCCAGGGCGCAGACGGGGACAGTGGCGTCGGCGTCGATCTGCGGATCTGCGGCTCGGGCAGGGTCTCCGGCCAGGTGCCATCCACCGACCAGCGACGGTGCCACTGGTAGACGGTCTGTCCGGGACCGGACGGCTCGGGCTGGTCCGGTTGCGACACCTCGGTACGGGAGCGGGACAGCACCTCGTCGGCCACCGGGCGGCGATCAGCTCACCGCCCGCCCCCGGCAGGCCGTTGGCCCGGCAGCAGTGGCCTGGCTACTCGCCACTGTGCATCGATAAGTGCTGTCGTCGCACCGTGCCGGGTGCCAGGGGTCGGCAACCGGCGGTCGGTCGCCCGGGCTCCGGGGCCTGAGGGCCGGGGCGTCAGCCAGTGGTCAGCCACCCGGGGGCCGGAACCGGCAGCCAGCAGTCGGCCGCCCGGAGCCGGGCCTGAGGGCCGGAGCCCGAGGGTGAAGGCCCGACGGTGAAGGCCCGGGGGTTGAGGGCCGGCAGCCGGCGGTCGACCGTCCGGCGACGGGAGGCTGCGGGCTGCGGGCTGCGGGCTGCGGGCTGCGGGCTGCGGGCTGCGGGCTGCGGGCTGCGGGCTGCGGGCTGCGGGCTGCGGGCTGCGGGCTGCGGGCTGCGGGCTGCGGGCTGCGGGCTGCGGGCTGCGGCATGGTCGTCTGGGCTCGGCTTGTGGGGTGGGCCAAGTCCAGGAGGGCCGGTGTTCGAGGGAGGGGTGGGTGGGGGGCGGGGGCGGGGGGGGAGGCGGTGGGGGTGGGTCAGTGGGTTTTGGTGACCTTGGCCAGGGAGCGGGGGGCGTCGGGGTCCTGGCCTCGGGCGAGGGTCACCTCGTAGGCGAGCATCTGGAGGGGGAGGATTTCGAGGACCGGCTGGAGTTCCTCGGCCACGCCTTCGGTCGGCAGTGCGAAGCCCGCCGCGGCCCGGTCGACCTCGGTGTGGCTGCCGATGACCACCAGGTCGGCACCCCGGTCGCGCAGGCGTTCCAGTACGGGTCGCAGCGCCTCGCCGCCCTTGCCGTCGGTGACGATCGCGATCACCGGGGAGATGTTGTCGACCATGGCGAGCGGGCCGTGCAGGAGGTCGGCGCCGGAGTAGGAGAGGGCGGGGATGTAGCTGGTCTCCATGAGCTTCAGGGCGGCTTCCTTGGCCGTCGGGTAGCCGTAGCCACGTGAGGTGAGCACCATGCGCTCGGCGAAGCGGTAGCGGGCGGCGAGTGCCTTGACCTCGGCGTGGCGGGCCAGGACGGACTCGGCGAGGTCCGGCAGCGCCTTGGCGGCCAGGTCGCCCGCGGCGTGCGGGCCCGGGTGGCCCCAGCTGTCGCGCAGGCCGTCGACGAAGAGGTAGAGGGCGAGGAGTTCGGCCGTGTACGTCTTCGTGGCGGGCAGGGCGCGTTCCGGGCCGGCCAGGATGTCGAGGTGGAACTCGCTGACGGCGGCGAGCGCCGAGTCGGCGTTGTTGGTCACCGCGAGGGTGATCGCGCCGCCCTCGCGGGCCGCCCGGGTCGACGCTACGAGGTCGGGTGAACCGCCGGACTGGCTGACCGTGACGACCAGGCAGTCCCTGAGATCGGGCCGTGCGCCGTAGGCGGTGGTCGTGGACATGGAGGTGAGACCGCAGGGCATGCCGAGCCGCACTTCGCACAGGTACTTGGCGTAGAGGGCCGCGTTGTCCGACGTACCGCGGGCGGTGAACAGGACGAACCTCGGCCGGCGGGCGGCGACCTGCTCGGCGACGGTACGGATGGGTGATGCGCCCTCGGCGAGGATGCGGCGCAGGACGTCGGGCTGTTCGGCCATCTCGGCGGCCATGTGACGACCGGGCCGTTCGCCGGACCCTTCGCCGGGCCCTTCACCGGACCGCACGCCGGACCCTTCACCAGACCGTACGTCGGACCGTTCGCCGGGCCCTTCGCCAGACCGTTCACCGGACCGCACGCCGGACCCTTCACCAGACCGTACGTCGGACCGTTCGCCGGGCCCTTCGCCAGACCGTTCACCGGACCGCACGCCAGGCCCTTCGCCAGGCCGTACGTCGAACTGTTCGTCGGGCCGTTCCTCGGAATCGTCGTGCAGCGTGCGGTTCACCGTGCCGGACATCCTGGCCGCCTCCTGTGGTCTGCCGTGCCCGCGTGCCGTCGTGTGCCGTTCGCGCTGTGCCCGCGGCGTCCGGCGGAGCGTCTGTGCGCGTCCGTCGCGCAGCCGTCACGTATCGCGTAACCCTGAAGTGGCCGCCGCACCCATGGCGGCCGTAGTGACCGGAGCAGGCGCGGAAGCCGCGGTGTCCGCCGCCAGTCGACCACGCGCGCCCCCGTCCCCGCCACCGCACCCGGGCCCGTCCGGCCGCCCCGGTCCGCGCCGCACCGCACCCCCGGTTGGCCCGCTGTTCAGTTGCGGGCCGCCTGATGTCTCCGGGGGTGGTGGGACGCGCTCTGGTAGATTGGTCTATACCACACGAGTCCATTCTCCAGATCGGCAGGCAAAGCGTGGAAGTTGTCATCGTCCCGGACGCCAAGGCAGGCGGCGAGCTGATCGCGGAGGCCATCGCCGACCTGGTGCGCCGTAAGCCCGAGGCGCTGTTGGGTGTGGCCACTGGATCGACTCCGCTGCCCGTCTACGAAGCGCTGGCGGGCACGGTCCGCAGCGGTGGCGTGGACGTCTCGCGTGCCCGCATCTGCCAGCTCGACGAGTACGTCGGGCTGCCGGCCGGGCACCCCGAGTCGTACCGCTCCGTGGTGCTGCGCGAGGTCGTGGAGCCGCTGGGGCTCGGCGAGGACGCCTTCATGGGGCCGGACGGCACCGCGGAGGACGTGCAGGCGGCCTGCGAGGCGTACGACCGTGCGCTGAGCGAGGCCGGCGGCGTGGACCTCCAGTTGCTGGGCATCGGCACCGACGGGCACATCGGCTTCAACGAGCCGTGCTCCTCGCTCGCGTCCCGTACGCGTATCAAGACGCTGACGCAGCAGACCCGGGAGGACAACGCCCGGTTCTTCGACAGCCTGGAGGAGGTGCCGCACCACGTCATCACCCAGGGCATCGGCACCATCCTGGAGGCCCGCCACCTGGTGCTGCTGGCCACCGGTGAGGGCAAGGCGGACGCCGTCGCGCAGTCCGTCGAGGGCCCGGTCTCGGCGCTCGTGCCGGCCTCCGCGCTCCAGTTGCACCCGCACGCCACGGTCGTGGTCGACGAGGCCGCCGCGTCCAAGCTGAAGCTAGCCGACTACTTCCGCGCCACGTACGCCGCCAAGCCGGAGTGGCAGGGGCTGTAGGCAGCACGCGGACAGCAGGACACGGGCAGCAGAACGCTGCCGCACACGACGTGGCCGGGGCACCCATGAGGGCGCCCCGGCCACGTCGTGTCACGCGTGAATCGCGTGTTCCCGCCGGGCCGCGGCTCCCCTTCCGCGGCCCGGCGGGGGCTCAGCCACCCGCGATGACCTCCGCGGCGGCGCGGCCGCAGACACGGGCCGCGCCATGGGTGGCGATGTGCAGGGCGCCGCGCGGCGGTGCCTGCGGCAGGCCCATCTCGACGACCACCGTGTCCGGGCGGGCGTCGAGCAGGGCGTCCAGGGCGGCCGCCATCCATGCGTGCCGGTGGACGTCCCGGACGACGGCGACGATCCGCCGCTCCCCCGCCGCCCGCAGGACGTCCTCGGTCCGGGCGCGCGGGTCGGCCGCGGCGTCGCCGGGGCTGCCGTACGTGCCGGTCTCGGTGCCGGGGACCAGGCGGGCCAGCTCGGCCGCGACCCCCCAGGGCGTCTCGTCACCGACGGCGATGTTGGCGACCGGGGTGAAGGCCGCGACGTAGGCGGGCTCGGTGAGCGGTTCGTACGGGCCGTTACGGGTGACGCGCAGCGCGCGGCGGGCCGCGACGAGGCCGGCCTCGGGTGCGGGCGCGACCCCTCGCTCCCCAGGGAGGGTCCCCTGTGCCGCGCCCGCACTCCGGGTCCACCGCGCCAGGGCGCGGACCCGTGCTGCCGCGTCGGCGAGCCGCTTCTCCGACAGCTCTCCGTCGCGTACCGCCCTCACCAAGGCGTCGCGCAGCCGCAGCACGGTGGCTTCGTCGGCCAGTCCCCCGCCGACACAGATGGCGTCCGCCCCGGCGCCGATGGCCAGGACGCTGCCCCGTTCGATGCCGTACGTCGCGGAGATGGCCTGCATCTCCATGCCGTCGGTGACGATCAGGCCGTCGAAGCCGAGGCCGCCTTCGGAGGCGGGGGCGCGCAGCAGGCCGGTGAGCACGTTGCGGCTCAGGGTGGCGGGCAGGGTGCCGTCCAGGGCCGGGAGCAGGATGTGCGCGCTCATCACGGCCTTGGTGCCGGCGGCGATGGCGGCTCGGAAGGGCACCAGTTCGCGTTCCTGGAGGGTGCGCAGCTCGGCGGCGATGTGCGGTACGTCGTGGTGGGAGTCGACGGCGGTGTCGCCGTGGCCGGGGAAGTGCTTGGCGCAGGCGGCGACGCCGGCGGACTGGAGTCCTTCGACGTACGCGGCGGTGTGCCGGGCGACCAACTGGGGATCGGAGCCGAAGGAGCGGACGCCGATGACCGGGTTGGACGGGTTGGAGTTGACGTCGGCGGACGGCGCCCAGTTCAGGTTGACGCCGCATTCGGCGAGGCGGCGGCCCAGTTCGCGGGCCACGTCGTGGGTGAGCCGGGTGTCGTCGACCGCGCCCAGGGCGAGGTTGCCGGGGAAGGAGGAGCCGCCGCGTACTTCGAGGCGGGTGACGTCGCCGCCCTCCTCGTCGATGGCGACGAGGATGTCGTCGCGTTCGGCCCGCAACTGGGCGGTGAGCGCGGCGAGCTGTTCGGGTGAGGCGACGTTGCGTCCGAACAGGCCCACCGAGGCGAGGCCCTCGCCGAGCCGGCGCAGCAGCCAGTCGGGGGCCGTGGTGCCGGTGAAGCCGGGCTGGAGGACGGTGAGCGCGTCGCGGGTGAGGGTGTCGGCGGGGTGTACGAGTGTCGTCATGGCGCGCGTCATCCCTTCACTGCGCCGGCGGTCAGTCCGCTGACCGCCTTGCGTTGCAGGAACAGGAACAGGACCAGGATCGGTACGGCGAAGATGGAGGCGGCGGCCATCGTGGCGCCCCAGTCGTCGCCGAACTGGCTCTGGAACTGCGAGAGCCACAGCGGCAGCGTGCCCTTGTCCGGCTCCTTGTTGAGCACCAGCACCAGCGGGAATTCGTTCCAGGCGGTGATGAAGCCGAAGAGCGAGGTGGCCATCAGGCCGGGTGCCAGCAGCGGGAAGATGATCTTCACAAAGGCCTGCCGGCGGGTGCAGCCGTCGACCATCGCGGACTCCTCCAGCTCCTTGGGCACGGCGGCGACGTAGCCGCGCAGCGTCAGGAGGGTGAAGGGCAGCACCATGAGCATGTAGAAGAAGGTCAGCGGCACCAGGCTGTTCAGCATGTCGGCGTCGCGCACGATCATGTAGACCGAGATGACCAGGACCTCCCAGGGCGCCATCTGGGCGACCATGAAGGTCAGGATGATGCCCTTGCGGCCCTTGAAGCGCATCCGGGCGATGGCGAAGGAGCCGCACAGGGCGATCAGCAGCGAGAGTCCGACCGCCAGCACGGTGACGGTGACGGAGTTGCCGACCAGGGTCCAGAAGTTCGGTGCGTTCACGGCGGTCGAGAAGTGCTCGAAGGTGCCGTGCAGCGGGAACCACACCGGGTCCTCGGTGATGATGTCGCTGTTCGGCTTGAAGGCCGTGGTGAACATCCAGTACACGGGGAAGACGAATCCGAGGGCGAGCACGATCGCCGCGGCGTTGGGCCAGATGCGGCCGAGCAGTGAGCGGTTCACAGCTCGTCCTCCTCTTGCTTCAGGGTCAGTCGCAGGTAGTACGCGGTCATGGCGAGCAGGACGACGATGGTCAGCAGCGAGATGGCCGCGCCCATGCCGAAGTGGAGGTTGCCGACGCCTTCGGTGAAGGCGTAGATCGGCAGGGTCTCGGTGAGCCGGTCGGGGCCGCCCTCGTTGATCGCGAAGATCTGCGGGAACGCCTTGAAGACCCAGATGACCTCAAGGAACGTCGTCGCCAGGAAGAACGGCTTCAGGAAGGGGAAGGTGACGCTGGTGAAGACCTTCCAGGTGCCGGCGCCGTCCATCCGGGCGGCCTCGTACAGCTCCTTGGGGATGGTCGTGGTCGCGGCGTAGAGGTTCAGGGCCACGAACGGCAGCGACTGCCAGACGATCAGTACGGTGATGACGAAGAAGGTGGAGAGCTGGCTGCCGACCCAGTCGAAGCGGGCCATGGAGTGCCAGCCCAGCGCGTCCAGCACCCAGTTGACGACGCCGTAGCGGGCGTCGAAGAGCCACTGGAAGACGGTGGTGGCGGCGATGGCGGGCATCGCCCAGGTCAGGACGAGCGCGACGGACAGCGTCAGGCGCATCTTCTTGCCGAGTCTGGCCAGCAGGAGGCCGATCAGCACGCCCAGCACCATGATCAGGGTGACGTTGACGGCGGTGAAGACGATGGTGCGGAGGGTGACCCGCCAGAACTGCTCGCCCCCCAGGACCTCCGCGTAGTTGTCAAAGCCGCGCCACTCGGTGAGGTGCTGGATCAGTTGCTTCATGTTCAGGTTCTGGAACGAGATGACCAAGTTCCGCACCATGGGCCAGCCCAGGAAGACCGCGGTGGCGGCCAGGGCCGGGATCAGCAGCAGGTAGGGGGCGCTTCTGGCGGCCCGGCCGGTCCCTCGGCCGCGCCGGGGCGGCGGGGCGCCGCCCTTGCCGATCCGCGGCGCGGAGTCTCGAACCGCGTCCTCGATCTGCACTGACATGTCCCGCTCCCCATCACCTGGTCGTGCTCACGCTGGTCGGTTCCGTACGGGGGCCGGGACGGCCGGCTCCCGTACGGAACCCGTACGGTGGCGGCCCCCGCGGCTAGGCCGTGTCTTTCGGATCATCCTGGGCCCGCGACGCCTGGCACGGCACCTCGCGGCGTTGTCGCATCACCCACGGACACCCAGTCCGAGGGCAATGCTCCGCCTTGCGATGCACCGCACCAGACGCCGCGGGCTGCTCCAGGCTGATCCCAAAGACACGACCTGGCGCCGCCGCGGGGACCGCGTTCTGGTGCCGAGGGCGTGCCGCGCGGATCACGTCGCGCGGCACGCCGCCGGTCACTGCTTCTGGGACAGCCGCTTGTTGATCTCGCCCTCGACGTCCTTGGCGGCGTCCGCGGGGGCCTTGCCGTTGAGCACCGCGGTCATGTACGCCTTGATCGGGTTCGGCGTGTTCTCGACCTGGGCCCACTCGGGGATCAGCGGGGTGGTGCCGCTGGACTTGGCGGCGCCGGGCGCGGCGGCCTCGGCGGCCGGGTTGCCCTTGGCGGCGGAGGCGAGGTCGGGGGACTTCGGGCTCCAGCCGACCTCCTTGACCATCTGTCCGTCGTTCTTCTTGGACAGCGCGACCTTCAGGAACTCCTTGGCCAGCTCCTGGTTCTGGCCGCCGCCGGCGACGGCGAAGTTGGAGCCGCCGAGGAAGACGCCCTCGGGCTTGTCGGCGGTCTCGCCCGGGATCGGGAAGAAGCCGATGTCGTCCTTGATGGCCGGGTTGGCCTTGACGGCGGTGGGGCCCTCGTAGCCCATGGCGATGATGGCGCCGGTCTTGCCCTTGGAGAAGATCTCGGCCTGCTGCGGGGTGGCCTCGTCCTTGTTCTTCGGGGCGGTGCTGAAGGCCTGGTACTGCTTGTAGATGTCCATGGCCTTGGAGACCTTGGGGTCACCGAGGTTGGAGACCCACTTGCTGCCGTCCTTCTTGACCAGGTCGGCGCCGGTCCCGATGGTCAGGCCGTCGAAGAAGTACCAGTTCTGGCCGGGGAGGTAGAGCGGCTCGGCGTCGGTCTTCTGCTTGATGGTGTCGAACGCCTTGAAGAGTTCGGCGCGGGTCTTGGGCAGTTCCTTGATGCCCGCCTGCGCCCAGATCTTCTTGTTGTACATCACCACGCGGTTGCCCGCGTACCAGGGGAGGGCGTACTGCTTGCCGTCGGCCATGGCGGCCTTGTTGAAGGAGTCGGTCCAGTCGGCGCCGATCTCCTTCTTCAGGTCGCCCAGGTCCGCGAGGGCGCCGGCCTTGGCGTACGCGGCGGTCTGGGTGTTGCCGATCTCGACGACGTCGGGCGGCGTGCTCTCGGAGAGGGCGGTGGTCAGCTTCTGCTGGATGCCGTTCCACTGCTGGACGCGGAATTCGACCGTGGCGCCGGTCTTCTTCTTGAAGTCCTCGGAGACCTGCTTGGTCCACTGGGTCGGGTTGGAGCCGTCCATCACCCAGACGATGAGCTTCTTGCCCTTGAAGTCCGAGGCCCCCGCCGTCTTGCTGTCGCTGGACCCACAGGCAGCGACACTCACCAACATTCCCGCGACTGCCGTCGCCGCTATGAGTCCACGCTTCATTGCGCTCTCCCCTGAAAACCGTGAGTGGTCTTTAATGGTTTAGACCAGTGCCCGCAGCTTGGCCTAGACCTTTTGGGGTGTCAAGGGTGTATAAGAGTCGCTGTCAGGTCCGTTACCGGACCGACATCTGGGGCCTGTCGCCGCGGCAGGGCGTGTCTTCCGGGTCAGCCTGGAGCAGCCCGCGGCGTCCGGTGCGGTGCATCGCAAGGCGGAGCATTGCCCTCGGACTGGGTGTCCGTGGGTGATGCGACAACGCCGCGAGGTGCCGTGCCGGACGCCGCGGGCCCAGGCTGACCCGAAAGACACGCCCGCACGGCGTCCGTCCGCAGGGCAGACGCTACGTTGGCGTCGGGCCCCGCGTGCGGGCACGGACCAGTAAGGGAGCATCGGGACCCCACCCGTGCCACGATGAGCCGCTACGTACGGAGGAGCCGGTGACGGCAGCGCGACAGGAGTCGGAGAGGCGGGTCATGGAGACCGACGGGGGCAGTGCGGACAACGGCGGCGGCGCACGTACCGCCCGCGTGCCCAAGTACTACCGCCTCAAGCGCCACTTGCTGGAGATCACCGAGACGCTGCCCCCGGGCACGCCGGTCCCGCCGGAGCGGACCCTGGCGGCGGAGTTCGACACCTCCCGCACCACGGTACGCCAGGCCCTCCAGGAACTGGTCGTCGAAGGACGGCTGGAACGCATCCAGGGCAAGGGTACGTTCGTCGCCAAGCCCAAGGTCTCGCAGGCCCTGCAACTGACCTCGTACACCGAGGACATGCGGGCCCAGGGCCTGGAGCCGGCCTCGCAGTTGCTCGACATCGGCTATGTCACGGCCGACGACCGGCTGGCCGGGCTGCTGGACATAACGGCCGGCGGCCGGGTGCTGCGCATCGAACGGCTGCGGCTGGCCAGCGGCGAGCCGATGGCCATCGAGACCACCCATCTGTCGGCGAAGCGGTTCCCCGCGCTGCGCCGCAACCTGGTGAAGTACACCTCGCTCTACACGGCGCTGTCCGAGGTCTACGACGTCCGGCCGGCCGAGGCCGAGGAGACCATCGAGACCTCGCTGGCCACCCCGCGCGAGGCCGGGCTGCTCGGTACGGACGTGGGCCTGCCCATGCTGATGCTCTCCCGGCACTCCCTCGACGCCGACGGCGCGCCGGTGGAGTGGGTGCGCTCGGTCTACCGAGGCGACCGCTACAAGTTCGTGGCGCGGCTGCAGCGGCCTGCCGACTGACCCCCGGCGGCGGGGCGGTTCGTACGGGCGTCCCGCCGGAAGCGGCCCGCGCCCGGCACCCCGCCGCGCCCGCGGGGGTATGGCGCGATCCGCCCCGCTGCCTCTACGGTCCTTCCGTCGTCGCGTCGACGGGAGGACGTACAGGTGCGCCCAGCAGGCAGACCTCGAAGTGCCGCCAATCCCCGGAAGATCGCCCTGTGGACGGCGGTGGCGCTGGTCGGCGCCGCCGGCTGGACGCTGCTCGCGCTGTCCCGCGGTGAGGAGGTCTCGGCCGCCTGGATGGTGGCCGCCGCCCTCGGCTCGTACGCGATCGGCTACCGCTTCTACGCGCGGTTCATCGCGACCCGCGTACTGAAGTTCGACCGGACCCGCGCCACGCCCGCCGAGCGGCTGAACGACGGTGTGGACTTCCACCCCACCGACCGGCGGGTGCTGCTCGGGCACCACTTCGCGGCCATCGCGGGTGCCGGACCGCTGGTCGGTCCGGTGCTCGCGGCCCAGATGGGATATCTGCCGGGCACCATCTGGATCATCGTCGGGGTGATCTTCGCGGGCGCCGTGCAGGACATGGTGGTGCTGTTCTTCTCCACCCGGCGCGACGGCCGGTCGCTGGGGCAGATGGCGCGCGAGGAGATCGGCGTGGTCGGCGGGGCCGCCGCGCTGCTCGCCGCCTTCGCCATCATGATCATCCTGCTGGGCGTGCTGGCGCTGATCATCGTCAACGCGCTCGCCCGGTCCCCCTGGGGCACCTTCTCCATCGGCATGACCATCCCGATCGCCCTGCTGATGGGCTTCTACCTGCGGGTCCTGCGCCCCGGCCGGGTCACCGAGGTCTCCCTGATCGGCGTCGCGCTGCTGCTGCTCGCGCTGGTCGCGGGCCGCTGGGTCGCGGACTCGTCCTGGGCCGACACCTTCACGCTGAAACCGGGCACGCTGGTCGTCTGGCTGGTGGCGTACGGGTTCATCGCCTCCGTCCTGCCCGTGTGGACGCTGCTGGCGCCGCGCGACTACCTCTCCACCTTCATGAAGATCGGCACGATCGGGCTGCTGGCGGTCGGCGTGCTGGTCACGGTGCCCAACCTGAAGATGGACGCGGTCACGGACTTCGCCGGGCGCGGTGACGGCCCGGTCTTCGCCGGGTCGCTCTTCCCGTTCGTCTTCATCACCATCGCCTGCGGCGCGCTCTCCGGCTTCCACGCGCTGATCTCCTCCGGCACCACGCCCAAGATGGTGCAGAAGGAGACCCAGATCCGCATGATCGGTTACGGGTCGATGCTCATGGAGTCGTTCGTCGCGGTGATGGCCCTGGTGGCGGCGTCGATCATCGACCCGGGGCTGTACTTCGCGATGAACGCGCCGGCCGGGGTGATCGGCGACACCGTCCAGTCGGCCTCCCAGGCCGTCGCCCAGTTCGGATACAGCATCTCCCCCGACCAGTTGGCGGCCGCGGCCAAGGCCGTGGAGGAGCAGACCCTGCTGTCCCGTACGGGCGGCGCGCCCACCCTCGCCGTCGGGGTCGCGGACATCTTCTCGCAGGTCTTCGGCGGTGCCGGGATGAAGGCGTTCTGGTACCACTTCGCCATCATGTTCGAGGCGCTGTTCATTCTCACGGCGCTGGACGCGGGCACCCGGGTCGGCCGGTTCATGCTCCAGGACATGCTGGGCAACGTCTACAAGCCGTTCCGCAGGGTGAGTTGGAAACCCGGACTCGTGCTGTGCAGCGCGGTCGTGGTGGCGCTGTGGGGCTACTTCCTGTGGGTCGGCGTGCACGAGCCGCTCGGCGGCATCAACCAGTTGTTCCCGGTCTTCGGCATCGCCAACCAGCTCCTGGCGGCGGTCGCGCTGACCGTCTGCACGACCCTGCTGGTGAAGTCCGGCCGCCTCAAGTGGGCCTGGATCACCGGCGTGCCGCTCACCTGGGACGCCGTCGTCACCCTCACCGCGAGCTGGCAGAAGGTCTTCTCCGGCGACCCCAAGGTCGGTTTCTTCACGCAGCGTTCGGTCTATCAGGACGCCATCGACGCCGGGAAGGTGCTGCCGCCCGCCAAGAGCATGGACGACATGCACACGGTGGTCACCAACTCGACGGTGGACGGCGTGCTGTCGGCGGTGCTCGCCCTGCTGATCGTGGTGGTGATCGCGGACGCCGCCCGGGTCTGCGTACGCCATCTGCGCGATCCCGCGGCGTCCCGGCTCAGCGAGGCCCCGTACGTGCGGTCGGCGATCGTCGCGCCCGCCGGGCTGGTGGCCTCCAAGGAGGAGAAGGCGGAGCTGGCGGCCGCGGAGCGGAGCGGGCCGTGAGCGCGGCGGTGGCGGCGGCCCGGCGCGGGCTGCGCTGGATCCGCTGGTACGTACGGGAATTGACCGGCGAGAGCGCGTACGAGCGTTACGTCGCACATGTCCGCCGGCACGCGCCCGGCGCACCGGTACCCGGCCGTCGTGAGTTCGAGCGGCAGCGGGCCGCCGCGCGCGAGGGCGACCCCCGCTCCGGCTTCCGCTGCTGCTGAGGCGGCGGGGCCCGACGCGGCCGAGGCGGCGCGCGTCGTTGCCGTACCGATATGCGGACAGGTAGTGACGCGTACAACTTCCCTGGCTTAGATTTCCTGCCCATCGCCCGCGTGATCACCGAGGGACCGCCAGGGAACGGAGCCACCGCCATGCCAGAGCCGTCCGCATCAGCCGGAACACCAGCGGGCAGAGCCGCCCCGGTCGTCACGCCCAGCCGCGTGATCGCCGGGCTGTGCCTGGTCGCGCCCTTCGTGGCGATGCTCTGGGTGGGCTCGTACGCCAAGGTGGAGCCGACGCTCATCGGCATCCCGTTCTTCTACTGGTACCAGATGCTGTGGGTGCTGATCTCGACGGCGCTCACCATGATCGCGTACAAGCTGGTCCAGCGTGAGCAGCGGCTGCGCAAGGGGGGTGCGGCGCGGTGAAGGACGGCGTGAACGGCGTCGCGCTCGCCGTCTTCATCTTCTTCTTCGTGGCCGTCACGGTCATGGGCTTCCTGGCGGCGCGCTGGCGCAAGGCCGCGCAGTCCGACAACCTCGACGAGTGGGGCCTGGGCGGCCGCAGCTTCGGCACCTGGGTGACGTGGTTCCTGCTCGGCGGCGACCTCTACACCGCGTACACCTTCGTCGCCGTGCCCGCGGCGATCTACGCGGCGGGCGCGGCCGGGTTCTTCGCGGTCCCGTACACGATCCTCGTCTACCCGCTGATCTTCACCTTCCTGCCCCGGCTGTGGTCGGTCTCGCACAAGCACGGGTACGTCACCACCTCCGACTTCGTGCGCGGCCGGTTCGGCTCCAAGGGCCTGTCGCTGGCCGTGGCGCTCACCGGCATCCTCGCCACGATGCCGTACATCGCGCTGCAACTCGTCGGCATCCAGGCGGTGCTGGACGTGATGGGCGTCGGCGGCGGCGAGAACACCCACTGGTTCGTCAAGGACCTGCCGCTGCTGATCGCCTTCGGCGTGCTCGCGGCGTACACCTACTCGTCCGGACTGCGGGCGCCCGCGCTGATCGCGTTCGTCAAGGACGGGCTGATCTACCTGGTCATCGTCGTCGCGATCATCTACATCCCGATCAAGCTGGGCGGTTTCGACCACATCTTCGCGGTGGCCGAGGACGCCTTCGCCCAGAAGAATCCGGCCACCGGCACACCGCGCGGCGAACTGGCCAGCGGGCCGAACGCGCAGTGGGCGTACGCGACGCTGGCCCTGGGATCGGCGCTCGCGCTGTTCATGTACCCGCACTCGATCACCGCGACGCTGTCCTCCCGCAGCCGCAACGTGATCCGCCGCAACACCACCATCCTGCCGCTGTACTCCCTGATGCTGGGGCTGCTCGCGCTGCTCGGCTTCATGGCGGTGGCGGCCGGGGTCAAGGTGCAGAACGGGCAGTTGGCGGTCCCGCAGTTGTTCGAGGACATGTTCCCCGACTGGTTCACGGGGGTGGCCTTCGCCGCGATCGGCATCGGCGCGCTGGTACCCGCCGCCATCATGTCCATCGCCGCGGCGAACCTCTTCACCCGCAACATCTACAAGGACTTCCTCAGGCCCGGTGCCACGCCCGCACAGGAGCACAAGGTTGCCAAGCTGGTCTCGCTGCTGGTCAAGGTGGGTGCGCTGGTCTTCGTCCTGACGATGGACAAGACCGTCGCGATCAACTTCCAGCTCCTGGGCGGCATCTGGATCCTCCAGACCATGCCGGCCCTGGTCGGCGGCCTGTTCACCCGCTGGTTCCACCGGTGGGCGCTGCTGGCGGGCTGGGCGGCCGGCATGCTCTACGGCACGCTCGCGGCGTACGGGGTGGCCAGCCCCACGCAGAAGCACTTCGGCGGCTCCAGCGCGGAGATCCCCGGCATCGGCGAGATCGGCTACATCGGGCTGACCGCGTTCGTCCTGAACGTCCTGGTCACCGTCGTCCTGACGGTGGTCCTGCGGGCCACCAAGGCCCCGGACGGCGTCGACGAGACGTCCCCGGAGGACTACACGGCGGACGTGGGCGACCAGGGCGTCCAGGCGGAGCTGCCGCCGGCCACGGCCGGAGTGCCGGTGGGGCACTGAAGCGGGTCGCCGGTGGTGCCGGGGGCGTTGTCAGACCCCCGGTGCACACTTGCCTCATGGACATCACGATCAGGGCCGCCCGGCCGGAGGAGTTCGACGCGATCGGTGAACTCCTCGTGGCGGCCTACGCGGCGGACGGACTGCTGGCGCTCGGGCCCGACGACCCGTATACGGGCAAGCTGCGCGAAGTCGCGCACCGGGCCGAGCACGCCGAGGTGCTGACGGCGGTCGACGCCGACGGCACGGTGCTGGGGGCGGTGACCTTCGCCGCCCCCGGCAGCCCGTACGCCGAGATAGCCGGCCCCGACGAGGGCGAGTTCCGGATGCTGGCCGTCGCCCCCGGCGGCCGCGGGCGCGGCATCGGCGAGACGCTGGTACGCGCCTGCATGGACCGCGCCCGCTCCCTCGGCCTGTCCCGCATGGTGCTCTCCGCGATGCCCCACGTCGACAAGGCCCACCGCGTGTACGAGCGCATCGGGTTCACGCGCATACCCGAGCGGGACTGGGAGCCGGTGCCGGGTGTCAGGTTGCTGGCGTTCGCCTGTGCGCTGAGCGAGACGGCCTAGCAGCTCGGCAGCCCGGCGACGGCCGGTGCCGGGCCCGGCTCACCGGCCTTACGGCCCCACCCTCCGCACGAACACGTCCGAGGCCCCGTTCGTGTCGCCCGGGACCAGGTCGGCCGCGTCGGAGTCGAAGGCGACGAGGTGGCCCGTGGCGTCGGTGGAGGCGTTGGAGGAGTAGCCCTGGGCCTGGGTGCCGTCGGTGGCGACGCTGACCCGCTCGACGGTGCCGATGCGCAGATCGCGGACGAAGATGTCCTGGGCGCCGTTGGTGTCACCGGGCACCAGATCGGGGGACGAGGACTGGAAGTACAGACGGCGGTTGTCGGCGGACAGCACGCCCTGGCCGGAGGCCCCGGTCTGCGGCTGCTTGCCGTCGTGGGTGAAGCTCATCTGCTCCGTCGTGCCCTTGGCGAGGTCGCGGAGGAACAGGTCCGGGCGGCCCGTCGGATGGCCGGGGACCACCTCCCCGTACTGGCTGGAGAAGACCGCGTACCGGCCGTCTGGGCTGAGCGAGGCGTTCCAGGCGCCCACCGGCTCACCGGCCGAGCTGAGGCTCGCCACGCTCGTGCGGCCGGTGTCCAGGTCGTGCACGAAGAACGGGTAGCTGTGCGGTCTGCGCAGGCTGTTCTCCGGGCGGGCGGCCGGGGCGGACTTCGGGGGCAGGTTGGCCGCCTTGGAGATGAAGCCGACCTTGCGGCCGTCGTAGCTGATCACCGGGCCGGCGGAGGGTCCGTTGGCCTGCTCGCCGCCGGTGACGGAGACGCTGACGCGGGTCACGGCGCCGGTCCTGCGGTCGCGGACGAAGATGTCCTGGGCGCCGTTGGTGTCGCCGGGCACCAGGTCCTCGCGGCTGGAGGCGAACGCCACGTACCGGCCGTTGGCGCTGATCACCGGCATCTGGGCGCCCTGCTTGCCCTGCGGGGGCCGCCCGTCGAGCGTGACGCTCTCGGTCCGCCCGGTCCTGCGGTCGTGGACGAAGATGTCGGTGTCGGCGTTGGTGTCGCCCGGCACGAGGTTCGCCGCGTCGGAGGCGAAGGCGACGAACCGCCCGTCGGCGCTGATGGACGGGGTGGACGACCAGGAGTTGGCCTGGGTGCCGTCGCTCGCCACGTTGACGCGCTGGACGGCGCCCGTCCGCAGGTCCTTCACGAAGACGTCCGACCTGCCGTTCGTGTCGCCGGGCACCAGGTCGGTGGCGTCGGAGTCGAAGGCGACGTACCGGCCGTCGGCGCTGATCGCCGCGCCGGACGAGCCGTCGTCGGCCTGCGCCCCCTCGGCGGTGACGCTGACCCGCTCGGTGCCGGACGGCGGCGCGGTACGGGCGCCGGCCGTCGTCGCGGGCAGCAGCGCGGTGAGCGCGCACACGCCCGTCACGGCGGCGATTCTTCGGGCCGTGGTGCGGGTGGTCCTCATGGTGGGTTCCCCTCCTGGTCGGTACGCCGATGTCCGGGTGGTGCCGATGCGCCGTACGCCGGTTCCGGCCGAGCGCCCCGACGTCGGTACGTCCGTACGTCAGTGCTCCAGCCGCCGGACGAACACGTCGCCCGTCCCGTTCGTGTCCCCGGGCACCAGCCCGTCGTCGCGCGAGTCGAAGGCCGCCAGCCGTCCGGCGGCGTCGGGTGCCGCGGTGTTCGTCCAGGACGCCGACTGGCCGCCGTCCGCGCCGACGTTGATCCGCTCGACCTGTCCCGTGCGCAGGTCGCGGACGAAGCCGTCCACCTGGCCGTTGGTGTCGCCGGGCACCAGATTGGTGGCCGCCGAGGTGAAGAAGAGCCGCCGGTTGCCGGCGTCGAGCCGCCCGTCGGAGGACCAGCCGTTGCCCTGGGTGCCGTCGTGCGCGCGGGACAGCAGCCGGGTGGTGCCGCGTTCCAGGTCGCGGGCGAAGAGGTCGTACGTGCCGTTGGTGTCGTCCGGCACCACGTCGGCGGCCAAGGCGGAGAAGACCGCGTACCGGCCGTCGGGGCTGAGCCGGGGCGACGGCGACACGCCGACCACGGCGCCCGTGGTGCTCAGGCTCGCCACGCGGGTCCGCCCGGTGGCCAGGTCGTGGACGTACAGGGGGTCCTGCGGCGGCGGGCGGCGGAAGCCGGGCCCGGCGGGGGTGAGGTTGGTCGCCTTCGAGGTGAACGCGATCCGGCGGCCGTCGGCGCTGATCGACGGGAAGGCGGACGGGCCGTCCGCCTGGGTGCCGTCGCTCGCCACGCTGACCCGTCGCGTCGTTCCCTTCTGCACATCGTGGACGAAGATGTCCAGGCGCTCGTTGGTGTCACCGGGCACCAGGTCGGGGCGGTAGGAGCCGAAGGCGAGGCGGTGGCCGTCGCCGCTGAGGGCGAAGTTCTGGACCCCGTAACCGTACGGGGACTTCCCGGCGCCCGCCGTGGGGCTCGTGGTGCGCCCGGTGCGGCGGTCGTGGACGAAGACGTCGCCCTCGCCGTTGGTGTCGCCGGGGACCAGGTTCGTCGCGCTGGAGTAGAAGGCCACATACCGCCCGTCGGCGCTGATCTCGGGCGAGCCGGAGAGGGCGTCACCGGGCGTGCCGTCACCGGCGACACTGACCAGGTCGACCTTTCCCGTCCGTAAATCCTTGACGTAGACGTCCTGGTGGCCGTTGGTGTCCGTGGGCCCCAGATTGGTGGCTTCCGAGGTGAATGCCACGAACCGCCCGTTCGCACTGAGCGTCGGATCGCCCGAAAAACCGTTTCCCTGCGTCCCGTCGGCGGCGACGCTGACCCGCTCGGTGGCCGGCACCGCCCGTCCCGCCGCGGCCGCCTGCCCCAACGCGGCCGCCGGCGCCATGGGCAGCACCCCCGCCAGCACGCACGCCCCCACCACCAGCCCCACGACGCGCACGGCGCCCCGCGCCCCACCGGCTCCTCGCATGACTCCCCCTCGCACAAGGCCCCCACCCGCCCCGCCGGACCGACGGAGCAGACAAGGAGCCAATACGCTCCCGGAGTCCCGGTCAACGCGTCAGGGACATTCCGCGCCACCAATACGCCCCCTGCATCAGCCCCCGTCCAGCCCGCGCCGGACAGCCCCGCAGCCCGCCCGGCGGACACGCCGCGACAGGCCCGGCGAAACGCCCGGCACCCGGCCCGGCGTACGGCCGCGGAACCCCGGGAACACCCCCCGAGCCACCGCGTGGCACCCTCTCGGAGGCCCAGGAAAACCCCGGGAAACCGCCCCCGAACGGCCGCCGAATACCACGGCTCCGGACATCCCCGCGCCAACGCGACACAAGATATGGGGGTGGGTGCACGAGGCAGCACAAGATGTATGCTCGTGCTCGCTGTCGTCGCAGGGGAATCCGGTGCGAATCCGGAACTGTCCCGCAACGGTGTACGTAGTGCGCAAACCGCACCCGTGAGTCCGAAGACCTGCCCACAGCACGCCCGCGCCAGGACCGGCGCGGTCGTCGATACGTCCGGGTCTCGCGGGTTGGACCGGTGGACGCTGCGCGGTGTGCCCGCGCGCCCCTTGCCGTGCCGGGGGTGCCGCACGCCCGTACGCGCCCCCTGCCCTCCCCAGGCCCCCGCCGAGTGAGGGAGAGCAGCACGTGACCATCGCGCCAACGGAGCCCGCAGCAGCCGAGCAGGTCGTGCAGCCCGCGAAGGACACGCAGCCCCGGCAGGGCCCCGGCGGCCAGGCCGCGGACGCCCCCGGCGCCGCCCTGCTGCGCACCCTGACCGACCTCACCGTCGACCTGCCCGCCACCGACCCGGGCAAGATCGCCGCCGCCGCGCTGCGCGGCCGCCACCCCGGTTCCGACGAAGCCGAGCTGCGCTCGCTGGCCATGGAGGCCGCGGCCGGCCTGATCGGTGACGAGCCGCAGTACTCCAAGCTGGCCGCCCGCCTGCTGACCCGCGCCATCGCGGAGGAGGCGGCCGCGGAGGGGGCGGTCGCCTTCTCCGCCTCCGTCGCCGTCGGCCACCGCGAGGGCCTGATCGCCGACAGCACGGCGGAGTTCGTCCGCACCCACGCGGCACGTCTGGACGAGCTGGTGGAGCGCGCCCTGACGGACGGCGCCGACGACCGCTTCGGCTACTTCGGCCTGCGCACCCTGCACTCCCGCTACCTGCTGCGCCACCCGATCTCCCGCCAGGTGATCGAGACCCCGCAGCACTTCCTGCTGCGGGTGGCCTGCGGCCTGGCCGAGGACCACAGCGAGCGGGCCCTGGCCGACGTCGCCGAGCTGTACCGCCTGACCAGCACCCTGTCGTACCTGCCCTCCTCGCCCACCCTCTTCAACTCCGGCACCCGGCACCCGCAGATGTCCTCCTGCTACCTGCTGGACTCCCCGCTGGACGAGCTGGACTCGATCTACGACCGCTACCACCAGGTGGCCCGGCTCTCGAAGCACGCCGGCGGCATCGGCCTGTCGTACTCCCGGGTCCGCGCCCGCGGCTCGCTGATCCGCGGCACCAACGGCCACTCCAACGGCATCGTGCCGTTCCTGCGCACCCTGGACGCCTCGGTCGCGGCCGTGAACCAGGGCGGCCGGCGCAAGGGCGCCGCCTGCGTCTACCTGGAGACCTGGCACGCGGACCTGGAGGAGTTCCTGGAGCTGCGCGACAACACGGGCGAGGAGGCCCGGCGCACCCACAACCTCAACATCGCGCACTGGATCCCCGACGAGTTCATGCGCCGCGTCGAGGCGGACGCCGACTGGTCGCTGTTCTCCCCCAGCGACGCGCCCGAACTGGTGGACCTGTACGGCGACGAGTTCGACGCCGCGTACCGCAAGGCGGAGGCCGAGGGCCGCTTCGTCAAGCAGGTCCCGGCCCGGGTCCTGTACTCGCGGATGATGCGCACCCTCGCGCAGACCGGCAACGGCTGGATGACCTTCAAGGACGCCGCCAACCGCACCGCGAACCAGACCGCCGAGCCCGGCAAGGTCGTGCACTCCTCGAACCTGTGCACCGAGATCCTGGAGGTCACCGACGACGGCGAGACCGCCGTCTGCAACCTCGGCTCGGTCAACCTCGCCGCCCACCTGGGTGACAACGGCGAGATGGACTGGGAGAAGCTGGACGCCACGGTCCGTACGGCGGTGACCTTCCTCGACCGCGTGGTGGACATCAACTTCTACCCGACCGAGCAGGCCGGCACCTCCAACTCCCGCTGGCGCCCTGTGGGCCTGGGCCTGATGGGCCTCCAGGACGTCTTCTTCCGGCTGCGGCTGGGCTTCGACTCGCCCGAGGCACGGGAGCTGTCCACCCGTATCTCCGAGCGGATCATGCTCGCGGCGTACGAGGCGTCCGCCGACCTCGCCGAACGGCACGGCCCGCACCCGGCCTGGTCCGCGACCCGTACGGCCCGCGGCGTGCTGCACCCGGACCACTACCCGAACGCCGAGCCACGCTGGGCGGACCGGTGGACGGCGCTGCGCGCCCGTATCGCGGCGACCGGTATGCGCAACTCGCTGCTGCTGGCCATCGCGCCGACCGCCACCATCGCGTCCATCGCGGGCGTGTACGAGTGCATCGAGCCGCAGGTCTCGAACCTGTTCAAGCGCGAGACGCTGTCGGGCGAGTTCCTTCAGGTCAACGCGTACCTGATCGAGGAACTGAAGGCGCTGGGCCTGTGGGACGCGCGCACCCGTGACGCCCTGCGCGAGGCCAACGGCTCGGTGCAGGACCTGGACTGGATTCCCGCCGAGACCCGCGCGCTGTACCGCACGGCGTGGGAGATCCCGCAGCGCGCGCTGATCGACATGGCGGCGGACCGTACGCCCTACCTCGACCAGAGCCAGTCGCTGAACCTGTTCATGGCGTCGCCGACCATCGGCAAGCTCAGCTCGATGTACGCGTACGCCTGGAAGCGCGGCATCAAGACCACCTACTACCTCCGCTCGCGCCCGGCGACCCGTATCGCCCAGTCCGCGCGCGGCACGGGCGGGGGCGCGCAGACCGCTCCCGTACCCGCCCAGGCGGCCGACCCCGAGGCCGTCGCCTGCTCCCTGGAAAACCCCGAGTCCTGCGAGGCATGCCAGTAATCATGACCACCATCCCTGAGAAGACCGAGACGTCCGCCGCCGCCTCGCACACCGCCACCACCGGCAGCAAGAACCTGCTCGACCCGGGCTTCGAGCTGACCCTGCGCCCGATGCGCTACCCGGACTTCTACGACCGCTACCGCGACGCGATCAAGAACACCTGGACCGTGGAGGAGGTCGACCTCCACTCCGACGTGGCCGACCTCGCCAAGCTGTCGCCCGGCGAGCAGCACATGATCGGCCGGCTCGTCGCGTTCTTCGCGACCGGCGACTCGATCGTGGCGAACAACCTGGTCCTGACGCTGTACAAGCACATCAACTCCCCCGAGGCGCGGCTCTACCTGAGCCGGCAGCTCTTCGAGGAGGCCGTGCACGTCCAGTTCTATCTGACGCTGCTGGACACCTACCTGCCCGACCCGGAGGACCGCGCGGCCGCGTTCGCCGCCGTGGAGAACATCCCCTCCATCCGGGAGAAGGCCGAGTTCTGCTTCAAGTGGATGGATTCGGTCGAGTCCATCGACCGCCTGGAGTCGAAGGCCGACCGCCGCCGCTTCCTGCTGAACCTGATCTGCTTCGCGGCCTGCATCGAGGGGCTCTTCTTCTACGGCGCCTTCGCGTACGTGTACTGGTTCCGCTCGCGCGGTCTGCTGCACGGCCTGGCGACCGGCACCAACTGGGTGTTCCGCGACGAGACCATGCACATGGAGTTCGCGTTCTCGGTCGTGGACACGGTGCGCGAGGAGGAGCCCGACCTCTTCGACGACGAGCTGGAGGGCCAGGTCACCGCCATGCTCAAGGAGGCCGTCGAGGCCGAGCTGCAGTTCGGCCGTGACCTGTGCGGCGACGGTCTGCCGGGCATGAACACCGAGTCGATGCGCGAGTACCTCCAGTGCGTCGCCGACCAGCGCCTGCAGCGCCTCGGGTTCGCGCCGGTGTACGGCTCGGAGAACCCGTTCTCCTTCATGGAGCTGCAGAACGTCCAGGAGCTGACCAACTTCTTCGAGCGGCGCGCCTCGGCCTACCAGGTCGCCGTCGAGGGTTCGGTCTCCTTCGACGACGAGTTCTGATCCGTCGGGGTCGAGCCGCCGGACGGTGCCGGTCCACGAGGGCGGACCGGCACCGTCCGTTTCTTTATGTCCGACGAATCCGGATCGGATTTGATGAGTCGATGACAACGTGCGGGCGACGGCAACCCTGCCCCGGCTCGCCTGCTCTCCCCTTGCATGAAGGGCAGCGAGCAACCGAAGAAACGGTTCATCGACTATCCCCGCCAGGGCCGCGCCGGCCGGCGCCGCTGGCTGCCGTCCTGGAGACAGCAGCTCGGCGCCGCCGCCGTCGGCGCGGCCGGTCTCGCCGGGCTCTTCGTCACCGTCTACGTCCAGGTCGACATCCCGGACGAGAACGCCGCCTCGCGCCAGGAAGCCACCGTCTACTACTGGGCGGACGGCAGCCAGATGGTGAGCGAGGGCGCCGTCAACCGGCAGAACGTCACCCTCGCCCAGGTGCCCGACTCCGTCGAACACGCCGTCATCGCCGCCGAGAACGCGAGTTTCTACTCCGATTCCGGTGTCTCGCTCTCCGGGATCGCCCGCGCCGCGGTGAACATGGCCAAGGGCGAGGAGGCCCAGGGCGGTTCCACCATCACCCAGCAGTTCGTGAAGAACACGTACCTCTCACAGGACCAGACCCTCAAGCGCAAGGTGAAGGAATTCTTCATCGCGCTCAAGCTGGACAACCGCAAATCCAAGTCCGAGATCCTGCAGGGCTACCTCAACACCAGTTATTTCGGGCGCAATTCGTTCGGCATCCAGGCCGCCGCGAACGCCTATTACGGCATTCCCGCCAAGAGCCTGGACCCCAGCCAGGGCGCGGCGCTGGCCGCGCTGCTCAAGGGCGCCGAGCAGTACGATCCGGCGCTGAGCGACGCCAACCACGAGCGGGCGGTGGAGCGTTGGAAGTGGATTCTGGACCGTGAGGTGGCGACCGGCCTGATGAGCCGGGAGGAACGTGCCCGCTACACCACGTTCCCGGAGCCGCGGAAACCGGTCACACCGACCAGCCAGAAAGGCCAGACCGGCTATCTCGTCGACGCCGCGAAGAAATACCTCAGGAGCCGTACGGACCTGACCGACCGCGATCTGGCCCGCGGCGGCTACCGCATCCACACCACCTTCGAGAAGGACAAGGTGGCGCTGCTGGCGAAAGCGGTGGAGGACGAACGGCGCCGCAGCATCGATCCGAAGAAACGTGCCGCCGACGCGTACGTGGAATTCGGTGCCGCGTCCGTACGGCCACGGGACGGCGCCGTCGTCGCGCTCTACGGCGGCCCGGACGCGACGAAGCACTTCGCCAACAACGCCGACACCGCGGGCGTACCGGCGGGCTCGGCCTTCAAGCCGTTCGTGCTGGCCACCGCCCTGCGCGAGGGCAGCACCGAGGCCGCGGAAGCCGTTCCCGGACCCGGCGGCCCGTCACCGGCCGTCGCACTGCCGTCCGCCCTGTACGAGGGCCTGGTGACCTCCGCCCACCCACCGTTCGTCAGCGCGGGCAAACGCCTCGGGCTGGAGAAGATCCGGGACCTGGCCCTCGACGCGGGCCTGCACAAGAGCAGCCTGGCCAAGCTGGAGCCGACGTTCCCGCTCGGCACCTCCACGCCCAGCGCCATCCGGCTGGCCGGCGCGTACTCCCTGTTCAGCAACGACGGCAACCGGTCCGAGCCGTATTCGGT
The DNA here is from genome assembly GCF_003865135.1 of Streptomyces chrestomyceticus JCM 4735. NCBI lineage: Bacteria > Bacillati > Actinomycetota > Actinomycetes > Kitasatosporales > Streptomycetaceae > Streptomyces > Streptomyces chrestomyceticus. The sequence continues at coordinate 3,298,429 of NZ_BHZC01000001.1, forward strand.
GACCAAGGTCGTGCACGACGGCAAGCCGCTGCCGGGCCTGGAGCCGCCGGAGCCGCGCCGCGTGCTGACCACGGAGGCCGCGCGCAGCGTCACCTTCGCGCTGCGGGCCTTCGCCTGGAAGGCGCTGCCCCAGGAGGCCGTCGCCAAGCTGCCGCAGGGCGTCGCTGCGGGCGGCACCGGTCCCGCCGACCGCATGCGGTCGGCCTGGTTCATCGGCAACGACGGCGCGCCCCGCGGCGGGCTGACCACCGCCGTCACCGTCTTCCGCGCCCAGCCGGGGGCGCCGCGGCTGCTGCCCATGGAGGGCGTGGGCGGCGACGCCCGGCTGTTCGGCAACGGGATACCGCCCCGGATCTGGGGCGCGTACGCCACCGCGTACGCCGCAGGCACGGCGAAATAAACGGGGCCGGGCCGCGGCTCAGTCGTTGGCGACGACGGGGTAGCGCGGCTCGCGCTCGGCCATCTGCTTCAGCGCGTCCTTGCGGTCGCGCTTGGAGAGCCGGTCGATGTACAGGTAGCCGTACAGGTGGTCGGTCTCGTGCTGGAGGCAGCGCGCGAAGTAGCCGGTGCCCTGGACCACGATCGGGTTGCCCTCGATGTCCTGGCCGCGGACGACCGCGTAGTCCGGACGGGGCAGCTCCGCGTACGCGCCGGGCACCGACAGGCAGCCCTCGTTCGAGTCGTCCAGCACCCGCCGCTCGACCGGCAGGTCGTCCAGGACCGGGTTGCAGACCACGCCGACGTGCCGTACGCCCTCGTCGTCCAGGCAGTCGTAGACGAAGACCTTCAGGTCCACGCCGATCTGGTTGGCGGCCAGGCCCACGCCCTCGGCCGTGCGCTGGCTGGCGAACATGTCGTCGACGAGCTGGGCGAGCTTGTCGTCGAACTCGGTGACGTCCTTGCACTCCTTGTGCAGCACCGGGTTGCCGACGACGGTGATCGGGCGGGACGTGCCGCGCTCGCGGTGCGCCTCCTCCCGCTCCGCCGCGCCGGTGACGTCGTCGACGAAGCCCTCCGCCGCCCGCTCCTCGTTGTGGTCAAAAACAGGCTGTTGCGCCATGTCCGCCGTACGCCTTCCTGGAAACCCAAAATCTTCGCCCTCCAGCCTACGCGGGGCGCCCCGCGGGCTCGCGGAGACCGCGTCCGGTTCCGGCCGGGCGCGGTGCCGGGGCGCGTGGGGCGCCGGGCGCGCGCTGGATGCCGGGCGCCGGCCGTCAGCAGACCTCTTCGAGGTCCCGCCACTCCCGGGTGTCCGGGCTGTCCGCGACCCAGCCGTCCAGCAGGCCGCGCACCAGCCCGGCGGGGGCCGCGATGCCGCACTCGCGCTCCGGCACCCACAGCGAGCCGGAGCCCGCCGTACGGTGGCCCAGCGGCCCCGGATGGCCCGGTTCGCTGTGGTCGTGCGGGTCCAGGTGCTCGCCCTCGCCCTCGTCGCTGGGCATCCGGCTCTCCGAGCACGTACGGCACAGCAGGCGTACGGACGACGACCAGTCCTCGGCGGCGAAACCCGCGTCGGCGGCCAGCCGCTCCAGGGCGTCCCGGTCGGCCTCCGTGGCGGCCTCCAGGAGCACCACCCAGGTGGGGACCGGCGAGGGCGCCCACAACTCGATCTCGTCGAACACCGGGAAGGACGGGCCGGCCGCGGTCGTCCGCTCGCCGTTCGGCACGCCGTCGTGCAGCACCACCTCGCCCCAGCGCCGCCCGGAGGACGGCAGCGGGATGGAGAGCACCTCGATCCGGGCCGGGTCCAGCCGGCGGCCCCAGACCACCTCGGCCTCGCCCTCGGGCGACAGGCGCACGGCGGCGCTGCCCAGCTCCATGCCGACCGGTTCGGCGGACGGCGACCCCTCGCCGGGGACCTTCAGGCCGTACGCCTGCCAGGCCCGCCGAGCCAGCGGCCAGTCCTGCAGGGCGGTGGCGGCGATGCCCACGTTCCACCAGTCGGGGGCGCCGGCCTCGCGGTCCAGCAGGGCGACCGCGCGCAGTCCGGCGGCGCGCGCCTGCTCCCAGTCGTGCCGGAACTTGTGCAGCAGCGCGAGGTTGAACCAGGACTCCGACAGCCACGGCTCCATGTCGGCCGCCCGCGTCAGCAGCGCGCCCGCGTCCTCGTAACGGCCGTCACCGATCAGCGTGAAAGCGCGGTCGGTCGCCTGCCGCCACGAGGCGGAGGGCCGGTGCCGTACCTTGCCGAAGATCTTCACGATTCCCGCCTGCTGGTTGCTTCCTGGATACCGCCCCGGACGGAGGCCGGGGGCCGTTCGAGGGCCCACTCGACAACCTGCCACAGATTGCCGCCGGGCTCAGCCCGGTTGCCGCGCCGTCCGCGGCCCGCCGCCGTCCCCCTCACCGGCTCCTTGCCTTTCGCCGACCCCCTGAATCCCCGTTCGCGGGGGTTCCTTCGCATCCAACCATGCCCATCTCCGGGGCCGCTCATTACCCATCGGTTCCATGACCTTGCGCGGGCCTTTGCGGGGATCTGCGCAGGGATCTGTGAGCGGGCCCGCAGGGGATCTGTGCAGGGATCCGCCGTGGACCGGTGCGGGAGTCCGGGAACAGGAGTCTTACGGGGCGAGGGCTCGTCCCGTAAGGCCGCCGAGGTAGGCGGCAGGGCATACGGAACGGCGGCCTGCCGTACGGGAACGGCGGCCCGGCGTAGGGAAGTTGAGCCCCTGCGGGCGACCGCCGGGCGGCGGAGCCGCGGCAGTCCGGCGGCGGACGGGCGGCCCGGCGGTGCAAGGGCGGATCAGTGATTCGGGCGGGACGAACCGTCCCGCCCCTCACCCCTTGGGGTGATACGCCGCGCTATTCGGCCCGCGCGGTCTCACCACGCGCGTCGAGCGTGCTGTCCGGACCGGGCCCGGACGCCTGCTCGGGGGCCTTGGCGGCCGCGGCGGCGCGGGCCGCCGCCTGCTCCTGCTTGGCCTGTTCGAGCACGCTCTGCTCGGGCACGGCCTCGCCCGCGCGGATCAGGTCGATCCGTCCCATCACCTTCGACCGCAGGTCGACGGGGACGTCGTCATGGCCGCAGCAGCGCTTGACGAGCTTCTTGACGGCCTGCTCCAGCCCGTACTTCTCCAGGCAGGGCGAGCATTCGTCGAAGTGCTCCTGGAACTTCTCGCACTCACCGGCCGGCATCTCCCGGTCCAGGTACTCGTACAGGTGGTCGAGGACCTCTGAGCAGTCCTTCTCGTGCGGCTCTCCGCAGCTCATGATCCCGAGCCTTTCCGATCGTGCGACTGCGACGACTGCGCGGACGCAGCGCCTGCCCCGGCGGGGACCAGCCCGCGCTCACGGGCGTAATCCTCCAGCATGCCGCGCAGTTGGCGCCGGCCGCGGTGCAGACGGGACATCACCGTGCCGATGGGTGTACCCATGATGTCGGCGATCTCCTTGTACGCAAAGCCCTCGACGTCCGCGAGATAGACCGCGATGCGGAACTCCTCCGGGATGGCCTGGAGGGCCGCCTTCACGTCGGAGTCGGGCAGGTGGTCCAGCGCCTGGGACTCGGCGGACCGCAGGCCCGTGGACATGTGCGACTCGGCGCGCGCGAGCTGCCAGTCCTCGATCTCCTCGGCGGCACTGCGCTGGGGTTCGCGCTGCTTCTTGCGGTAGGAGTTGATGAAGGTGTTGGTGAGGATGCGGTACAGCCACGCCTTGAGGTTCGTTCCCTCACGGAACTGGTGGAAGGACGCATACGCCTTCGCATACGTCTCCTGAACCAGGTCCTCCGCATCGGCCGGGTTGCGCGTCATGCGCAGCGCGGCCGAATACATCTGGTCCAGGAAGGTGAGCGCGTCCCGCTCGAAGCGCGCGTTGCGCTCGGCGTCCGTCTCCCGCTTCCCGTGGCCGACGTGCTCCTCTGCCGTGCCGTCGGTCCCTGCGTCGGTACCGGTGACCGGACCCACCTCCTCCAACACCGTGACGGATCCGGACGCGGACCCGCTCGATTCGGAGAATAGACGACGATCCGGTATCGCCGCCGCTCCAGCCATGGCGGCCTGGGCGCCCCTCAGGTGTGACCACTGCAGGTCAGCGGCCTGCGGGCGGGCTGGGCAAGCGATTCCCATGCGGCGGACCCCACTTCTTCGAAGATTCCCTCAGCGTTCCTACAACCGGCACAACAGCCGCACCCCGCACGTCATTCCCGCCCGCGGAGCCGCCCCGTGAGCATGGTCACGGAGCCCGCGGGAACAGGCCACGCGGCCGGGGCACACTTGACAAAACGGCTTGCCGCTTCAGCAATGAAGAGATGGACGACAAGGCGTACGAACGGGTGCTGACGAACGTGGGACCGCGGCTGCGGCGGCTGCGGCAGGACAGAGGGGTCACGCTCACCGCCCTCTCGGAGACGACGGGCATCTCGGTGAGCACCCTCTCCCGGCTCGAATCGGGCGGCCGCAAGGCCACGCTCGAACTGCTGCTGCCGCTCGCCCAGGCGCATCAGGTGCCGCTGGACGAGCTGGTCGGCGCGCCGGAGGTGGGCGATCCCCGGGTGCGCGCGGTGCCACAGCGCCGGGCGCACATGACGTTCGTGCCGCTGACCCGGCAGCCCGGCGGGCTCCAGGCGTACAAGCTGGTCATCGATCCGGTGGCGGGCGAGCCCGACCTGCGCACCCATGAGGGCTACGAGTGGCTGTACGTGCTCTCCGGGCGGCTGCGGCTGCTGCTCGCGGACCGGGACGTGGTGCTGCGGTCCGGCGAGGCGGCGGAGTTCGACACCCGGCTGCCGCACTGGTTCGGGCCGGCGGGCGGCGAACCGGTGGAGGTGCTCAGCCTCTTCGGGCGGCAGGGCGAGCGGATGCACGTACGCGCCCGGCCGCGCGGCCGGGACCAGGAGGGCTGAGGGCGTACGGGCCGGCTCCCCGCCGGGTCGGGCGAGCAGTCCGTCCAGGCCGGGGGTCAGGCGAGCAGTCCGTCCAGCCACTCCCCCACCGCGTCCGTGATCACGGCCATCGCCGCCGGCTCGTCGAGGTCCGCCTTCTTCGGTACGGCGAAACCGTGGTCCCCGTACGGCACCTCGACGACGCGGGTGCCCGCCGGGAACTCCGACGGCCGCCCGAACGGGTCCCGGCCGCCCTGCACCACCAGCGTCGGCAGCCCGGCGCCGGTCAGCTCGTCCGCGCGCGACTTCTCCGGCTTGCCCGGCGGGTGCAGCGGGAAGCTCAACGCCAGTACGCCGTGCGCGCCCAGAGCGCGCGCCGTGCGGCAGGCCACGCGCGCCCCGGCGCTGCGTCCGCCCGCGACGACCGGCAGGCCGGGCTTCTCCAGGGCGGGCCAGAGTGCGGTCCAGGCGGTGTCCAGCGTCTTGGGGGCCGGTGCCAGCTTCTTGCCGGCCACCCGCCACGGCTGCTCGACCAGCGCCACGGTGTAGCCGCGCGCGGGCAGCTCCGCCGCCAGCGCGCGCAGGTCGCGTGCCTCGATGCCGCCGCCGGCGCCGTGGCCGACGGCGAGGACGGCCCGCGCGCCCTTCGCCGGGTGCCAGGTGATGCGTGCCTCACCCACAGGGGTCTCAACTGTTTCGCTCACGCCCTCATCCTGCCGCCCCGCGCGCCCGGTGCCGTACGGGGGCGCGCGGCGGGCCCGTGCCGCGTGCGGCGGGCGCCCCGGCCTCAGAACAGCGTGCCCACCTCCGGCGCCGCCAGCTCCTTGACCAGCTCCGGGCCGTTGTTGCGGACGTTGCTCACGTCGGTGGGGACCGGGTACGCGCGCATCAGCCCGGCGGGCGGCGGCGCGAGCAGCGGCAGCAGGTCGGCCGCGTCCGTACGGGCCGGGTCGAGCCAGGCGTCCCACTTGTCGGGCGTCATGACCAGCGGCATCCGGGGGTGGATGTCGGCGAGCGTCTGCGGGCCCTCGCCGCCGTCCGCGTTCGCCAGCGGGGCGGTCTCGGCCTCGGTGGTGACGACCGTGCAGGTCACCCACCAGGCCTGCGGGTGGTCGTCGGGCAGGGTGCGGTCGCGCCAGAACTCGTAGAGCCCGGCCAGCGCCATCACCTGGCCGTCCGCCGGTGTGACGAAGTACGGCTGCTTGCGGGGCCGCTTCTTCTTGCCCTGCTCCTCCAGTTGCCGTTCGGACGCGGCGGTGACCCACTCGTAGTAGCCGTCGCCGGGCAGCAGGCAGCGGCGGGCCGCGAACGCCCGCCGGAACGAGGGCTTCTCGTGCACCGTCTCCGCCCGTGCGTTGATCATCTTGACGCCGACATCGGGCGATTTCGCCCAGGACGGGACCAGCCCCCAGGTCAGTCTGCGCAACTGGCGAACCGGACGGCGGTCTTCCGCGTCTTTAAGGGGACGTTCGAGCACCGCCTGGACGCTCTTCGTCGGGGCGATGTTCCAGTCGGGCGCCAGGGTCTCTTCCGGCTCCCACTTCTCGACCTCGAAGAGCCCCACCAGATCCTCGGGGCCGCGACTCGCTGCATACCGTCCGCACATGTATGCCACAGTGCCACGCCACACCAAGGGGAGAGATGGACACCGGTCATATCACCGACGTATGGGACAGGGTTTTCGGCATCCAGCCCGATCCGCCGCCCTGGCTCGTGCTGGTCACCGCGGTGCTCGCCCTCGGCGCCATCGTCCCGTACCGCGCCTGGCGGCTGTCCCGTAACGCCGTCACCATCGCCCACGAGGGCGGCCACGGGCTCGTCGCGCTGCTCAGCGGCCGCCGGCTGTCCGGCATCCGGCTGCACTCCGACACGTCGGGGCTGACGGTCTCGCGCGGGAAGCCGACCGGCCTGGGCATGATCCTCACCGCGGCCGCCGGGTACGTCACCCCCTCCCTGCTGGGGCTGCTCGGCGCCTGGCTGCTGGCCTCCGGGCACATCACGGCGCTGCTGTGGGGCGCCGTCGTGCTGCTCGCCGCGATGCTGCTGATGATCCGCAACGCGTACGGCGTGCTGACCGTCGTGCTCTCCGGGGCCGCCTTCTTCCTCGTCTCCTGGCTGACCACCCCGGACGTGCAGGCGGCGTTCGCTTACGCGGTGGTGTGGTTCCTGCTGCTCGGCGGCGTACGGCCGCCCTTCGAACTCCAGGGCAAGCGGCGCCGCGGCCGGGCCGGGGACTCCGACCCCGACCAGTTGGCCCGGCTCACCCGGGTACCGGCGGCCGTCTGGCTGGGCCTCTTCCACCTCGTGACGCTCAGTTCGCTGGCCGGCGGCGGCCGGTGGCTGCTGAATCTCTGAACCGGTACGGGCCGTGCGCCGGCACCCGTCCCCCGGGCGCGGGCCGTGCGCCGGTGCCCGCCTTCCGGGCGCGAGCCGTGCCCTCACGCCCGTACGGTACGGACGGGGCACCGGTGTCCTCGGGGTGCGCCCCGGAGCGCGTCCTCGGGAGCGCGGTGCCGGACAGTGACCCGGCCTGCACTATCAGTGCCGTGTTTCCTGCAGGTTGCGCCACTTTTGATCAAGATCTGCACCCCGTCCCAGCCATTAAAGTGAGGGACATGACCGAGAGCCCCGTGCATCCCGCCCTCTGGCCCGCCCCCGTCGCTGCCGGAGCGGTCGACGCCACCGTCACCGTGCCCGGCTCCAAATCGGTCACCAACCGTGGCCTCGTCCTCGCCGCCCTGTCCTCCGAACCCGGCTGGCTACGCCGGCCGCTGCGCTCCCGGGACACCCTGCTGATGGCCGAGGCGCTGCGCACGATGGGCGTCGGCATCGAGGAGACCGCCCCCTCCAACGCCGCCGCGACGGCCGGCGCGGACGGCGGCGGCGGCGAGGCGTGGCGGGTGATCCCGGCCGGTCTGCACGGCCCGGCCACCGTCGACGTCGGCAACGCCGGTACGGTCATGCGCTTCCTGCCCCCGGTCGCCGCCCTCGCCGACGGCGCCATCCGCTTCGACGGCGACCCGCGCTCCTACGAGCGCCCGCTCGACGGCGTGATCAACGCGCTGCGCTCGCTCGGCGCCCGGATCGACGACGACGGCCGCGGCGCGCTGCCCATGACGGTGCACGGCGGCGGCGCCCTGGAGGGCGGCGCGGTGGAGATCGACGCCTCCTCCTCGTCCCAGTTCGTCAGCGCGCTGCTGCTGTCCGCGCCGCGCTTCAACCAGGGCGTCGAGGTACGGCACGTCGGCTCGGCGCTGCCCTCGATGCCGCACATCCGGATGACCGTCGACATGCTGCGCAGCGTCGGCGCCCAGGTGGACACCCCCGAGTCCGGCGGCGAGCCGAACGTCTGGCGGGTCACCCCCGGCGCCCTGCTGGGCCGCGACCTGATCGTCGAGCCGGACCTGTCCAACGCCCAGCCGTTCCTGGCTGCGGCGCTGGTCACCGGCGGCCGGGTCACCATTCCCGACTGGCCCGAGCGCACCACCCAGCCCGGTGACGCGCTGCGCGAGATCTTCACCGCCATGGGCGGCTCCTGCGAGCTGACCGAGCGCGGCCTGACCTTCACCGGCACCGGCCGCGTCCAGGGCATCGACGTCGACCTGAGCGAGGTCGGCGAGCTGACCCCCGGCATCGCCGCGGTGGCCGCCCTCGCCGACTCCCCCTCCACCCTGCGCGGCGTCGCCCATCTGCGCCTGCACGAGACCGACCGGCTGGCGGCGCTCACCAAGGAGATCAACGAGCTGGGCGGCGACGTCACGGAGACCGAGGACGGCCTGCACATCCGGCCGCGTCCGCTGCACGGCGGCATCTTCCACACCTACGAGGACCACCGGCTGGCCACCGCCGCCGCGGTCATCGGCCTGGCCGTACCGGGCGTGCAGGTCGAGAACGTGGCGACGACCGCCAAGACGCTGCCCGACTTCCCCGCCCTGTGGGCCGGCATGCTCGGCGAGGCCACGGCCCCCGCGCGGAGAGGCTGAGGCTCCTCAGACCATGCGGCGCTACGGCAAGAACCCCGACGAGGACGACATCCGCGTCCGTCCCAACCGCAAGGGCAACCGCCCCCGTACGAACATCCGGCCCAAGCACGAGGACGCCAGCGAGGGCCTGGTCCTGACCGTCGACCGGGGCCGGCTCACCTGCCTCATCGAGGACCGCACGGTCATCGCGATGAAGGCACGCGAACTGGGCCGCAAGTCCGCCGTGGTCGGCGACCGGGTCGCGGTGGTCGGCGACCTGTCCGGCGCGAAGGACACCCTGGCGCGGATCGTCCGGGTCGAGCCGCGCAGCTCCACCCTGCGGCGTACGGCGGACGACGACGACCCGTTCGAGCGGGTGGTCGTCGCCAACGCCGACCAGCTCGCGATCGTCACCGCGCTCGCCGACCCGGAGCCGCGGCCGCGGCTGATCGACCGCTGCCTGGTCGCCGCGTACGACGCGGGCCTGGACCCGCTGCTGGTCCTGACCAAGTCGGACCTGGCGTCCCCCGACGCCCTCCTGGAGTCGTACGGCACGCTCGGCGTCCCGTACATCGTCACCAACCGTGACGAACTCGCCGACGGCACCGCCGCCGACCGGGTCAGGGAGCGGCTGCGCGGCCACATGACCGCCTTCGTCGGGCACTCCGGCGTCGGCAAGACCACCCTCGTCAACGCGCTGGTGCCGGACCGCAAGCGGGCCACCGGCCACGTCAACGCGGTCACCGGCCGCGGCCGGCACACCACGACCTCCGCGCTCGCGCTCCCGCTGCCGGACGACTCGGGCTGGGTCATCGACACCCCGGGCGTCCGCTCCTTCGGCCTGCACCACGTGGACCCCGCCCGGGTCATCCTCGCCTTCCCCGACCTGGTCCCCGGCACCGCCGACTGCCCGCGCGCGTGCAGCCACGACGAGCCGGACTGCGCCCTGGACCAGTGGGTGGCCGACGGCCACGCGGACCCGGCACGGCTGTACTCGCTACGCCGTCTGCTGGCCACCCGGGAGCGACGCGAAGGGGACTGATCGCTCAAGTTTGCTGCCCGGCGCCCGAGGTAAATGCATAATCACACCAAGGCTGGCGAAGCGGTCACGGACCGTACGGAGGCATGGACATGGCGTGGCTGCTCGTCGTGGTGGCAGGGCTCCTGGAGACGGGATTCGCGGTCTGCCTCAAGCTCTCCCACGGCTTCACCCGGCTCTGGCCCACGATCGCCTTCGCCTGCTTCGCCCTCGGCAGCTTCGGCCTGCTCACCCTCTCGCTGAAGAAGCTCGACGTGGGCCCGGCCTACGCGGTGTGGACCGGCATCGGCGCGGCCGGCACCGCCATCTACGGCATGGTCTTCCTCGGCGACCTGGTCTCCACCCTCAAGCTGGTCTCCATCGCCTTCGTCATCGTCGGCGTGATCGGGCTTCAGCTTTCGGGGTCGGCGCACTAGGTGCGATGGTGACCGGTCCTGTCCGGTGGCGACCGGTCCCGTTCGGCGTTTGACCGGTCTCGTTCGGTGCTGTCCCGTCGTCACCTTCCCGGTGGTCGCCCGGGGCGCTCGGGCGGCGGTCAGGTCCGGTGCACGGCGTGGGCGAAGGCCCGGTGGAGCTGGCGGGTGAGGTCTTCGGGCTCGGCGGGGGCGACGACGTACGACAGGGTGAGGCGGGCCGCGGTGGCGCAGGCGGTGCCGAGTTCGGGGAGGTTCTCCTTGGGCCAGTCGGCCTCCAGCGCCGCCATCGCGCAGTCGCTGAACCGGCTCACCAGGTCGGTCGGGCCCGGCGGGGGCCCGTCCGCGCGCGCCCCCGGCTGGCCGCTCACGCCGCCGGGGTACGGTCCGCGCCGTCCCGGTATTCCGCCCGCCGGGGCCGGCAGCCGCTCGCTCCAGCAGCCCGTCAGCGCCGCCCGTACGAGCGGATTGGTCCGGGCGGCCCGTACGGTCCACGCGGCCGCGGCCACCACCCGGGCCTCCACGTCACCGCCCGTCCCGCCCGGCCCGGCGCCCGGTTCCGCCAGGGCCCGGGTGACCCCGGCGATGTAGCCCTCCGTCTCCCGCCGCACCAGGGCTCTGGCCAGGCCCTCCTTGCTGCCGAACTCGTTGTAGAGGGTCTGCCGGGATACCCCGGCCTCGGCCGCGACATCGACCATCCGGACTCCTGCCCACGGCCTGGCCGCGAGCGCCGCGTAGGCGGCGTCCAGCAGGGATTCACGCGCTGTAGGCATCGTCGCCTCCCAGGCCGCCGGCCCAGATGGCCGGTGTGCCGCACAGAATTGACTCGCCGCCAGGGGCTGTCAAGGGTCCGTACGCGCCGGGCAACCGGCGTCATGTGGCTCGTGCCGGAGACCAGTCGATACTGTTCGCACATGCCCGACTATCACGATGACCTCCGCCTCGGCCACGTCCTGGCGGACGCCGCCGACGCCGCGACCATGGAGCGGTTCAAGGCACTCGACCTCAAGGTCGAGACCAAACCGGACATGACTCCGGTGAGCGAGGCCGACAAGGCGGCCGAGGAACTGATCCGTGGTCATCTGCAGCGCGCCCGTCCGCGCGACGCCGTCCTGGGCGAGGAGTTCGGCAGCGAGGGCTCCGGCCCGCGCCGCTGGATCATCGACCCCATCGACGGCACCAAGAACTATGTGCGCGGGGTGCCGGTCTGGGCCACGCTCATCGCCCTGATGGAGCGCGGCGAGGGCGGCGACCGCCCGGTGGTCGGCGTCGTCTCCGCACCCGCGCTCAACCGCCGCTGGTGGGCGGCGGAGGGCCTCGGCGCGTACACGGGCCGCAGCCTGACCTCCGCCACCCGGCTCCAGGCATCGCGGGTGAGCCGCCTCCAGGACGCCTCGTTCGCGTACTCCTCGCTCACCGGCTGGGAGGAGCAGGGCCGCCTGCCCGGCTTCCTCGAACTGTCCCGGGACTGCTGGCGCACCCGCGGCTACGGCGACTTCTGGCCGTACATGATGGTCGCCGAGGGCTCGGTGGACATCTGCGCGGAGCCGGAGCTGTCGCTGTGGGACATGGCGGCCTGCGCGGTCGTCGTGCAGGAGGCGGGCGGCCGGTTCACCGGCCTGGACGGTGTGCCGGGGCCGCACAGCGGGAACGCCGCGGCCTCCAACGGCCTGCTGCACGAGGAGCTGCTCAGCTACATCGGCGACGAGCGCCGCTGAGACCCCGTCCGGCCTGAACCGGGCCCCGTCCGGCTCGAACCCGTATACGAACCGGCACCCGGGGGCGTGAGAACGGAAACCGTCCGTTCCGCGCCCCTTGTTGCTCCCCCGGGCGCATGTGAACATGAGAACACCGAAGCTTGTGAACTTGTGAATCGATTCGCAAGGTGCATTCCGCAAGCGACAAGGGAGGTGGCTCCATTCCATGCCCATGTACGTGCGCAACGCCATGAGCACGGTGGTCCTCACCATCGGGCCCGCCCACACACTGCGCCAGGCGGCCCGTCTGATGGCGGCGCGGCGCGTCGGCGCGGCCGTCGTCCTGGACACCGACACCAGCGGACTCGGCATCCTCACCGAACGCGACATCCTCAACTCCCTGGGCGCGGGAGAGGACCCGGACCGGGAGACCGCACAGGCCCACACGACCTCGGACGTGGTCTTCGCCGCTCCGGAGTGGACGCTCGACGAGGCCGCCGCCGCCATGGTGCACGGCGGCTTCCGGCATCTCATCGTGCTCGACGACCTGGAGCCGGTGGGAATCGTGTCGGTCCGCGACATCATCCGGTGTCGGGCCGCAGTCCCGGAGCAGCGCACGGAGCGGGTCAGCCCCGTACCGGCGTGAGGGGCCTGGCGTCGGCGTGACAGCCCTGGCCCAGGGGTGACGTCGCGCGGGCGTACGGCGGCCGGAGCGCAGACGTACTGCGGCCGGCCCGCGGCCGCATGCCCGCGCGCGTGCACGCGAAGAGGCCGGAGCCCCATGGCGTCCGGCCTCTTCGGTGTTACGGCAAGGGAAGGGTCAGCCGCGCAGGGCCTGGACCGCGGCCTCCAGCCGCTTGCCGTAGTCGGGGTCCGCCTTGCGGAAGTTCTCGATCGCGCGCTGGGCTATGTCGTCGCGCGAGACCTTGGAGATGAAGCCGGCCAGGTTGCCGACCAGACGCTCCTTCTCCTCCTCCGTCATCAGGCGGTACAGGTTGCCGGCCTGCACGTAGTCGTTGTCCTCGGCGTGCGAGGGAGCCTCCGACTCGCCGGTGGTGCCGCTCACCGCGATCGGCTGCCACGCCGGGCGGCCGGTCTCCACCGGGCCGCCGAAGCTGTTCGGCTCGTAGTTCTTCGCGCCGCCGTGCCGGCCGTCGTAGAGCGCGCCGTCGCGGCCGTGCGAGCGGGCCTCGGTGGCGTGCGGGCGGTTGACCGGCAGGTGGTCGGCGTTGATGCCGACGCGGTAGCGGTGGGCGTCGCCGTACGCGAACAGCCGGCCCTGGAGCATCTTGTCGGGCGAGGGGCCGATGCCCGGCACGAAGTGGTGCGGGGAGAAGATCGCCTGCTCGACCTCGGCGAAGATGTTCTCCGGGTTGCGGTTGAGCTCCAGCTTGCCGATCTCGATCGGCGGGTAGTCCGCGTGCGGCCAGACCTTGGTCAGGTCGAACGGGTTGAAGCGGTACGTCGCGGCGTCGGCGGCCGGCATGATCTGCACCTGGACGGTCCAGCTCGGGAAGTCGCCGCGCTCGATGGACTCGCGCAGGTCGCGCTGGTGGCTGTCCGGGTCCTCACCGGCGAGCTTGTCGGCCTCCGGCTGGGTCAGGCACTTGATGCCCTGGTCGGTCTTGAAGTGGTACTTGACCCAGAAGACCTCGCCGGCCTCGTTGTTCCACTGGAAGGTGTGCGAGCCGAAGCCGTCCATGTGGCGGTAGGACGCCGGGATGCCGCGGTCACCGAAGAGCCAGGTCACCTGGTGGGTGGACTCGGGCGACAGGCCCCAGAAGTCCCAGACGTTGTCCGCCTCCTGCGAGCCCGTGTACGGGTCGCGCTTCTGGGTGTGGATGAAGTCGGGGAACTTGATGGCGTCCTTGATGAAGAACACCGGGGTGTTGTTGCCGACGAGGTCGTAGTTGCCCTCTTCGGTGTAGAACTTCAGCGCGAAGCCGCGCGGGTCGCGCACCGCGTCGGCGGAGCCGAGGTTGCCGGCGACCGTGGAGAACCGGAGGAACGTCTCGGTCTGCTTGCCGACCTCGGAGAGGAACTTGGCGCGGGTGTACCGCGTGACGTCCGCGGTCACCGTGAAGGTGCCGTAGGCCCCGGCGCCGCGGGCGTGCACCACGCGCTCCGGGATGCGCTCGCGGTTGAAGTGCGCGAGCTTCTCCATCAGGAGCTGGTCCTGGATGAGTCCGGGACCGCCGATGCCGGCCGTCTCGCTGTTCTGGTTGTCCGCGACCGGAGCCCCGGCCTCCGTGGTCAGCGGTCCGGTGCTGCTCTGTACCGACACGTGCGCCTCCTGAGTCATGAACCTGCCCTTGGCTTGCGCCGAAACCGATCCTACATTGGACATTGTCTAAGTCAAGAAGAACCCGAAACTCGTACCGGATCCGGTGATGGACGAGCCACTGCTACCCTTGCCCTTATCTGACTGATAGGTGATTGGCATGAGTGACCTGCTGGAACGACTCCGGAGACGCGGCTGGCGGCTGACCGCGCAGCGACGCGTCGTCGCCGAGGTCCTCGACGGGGACCACGTCCACTACACCGCTGACGAGGTGCACGCGAAGGCGACCGAGCGGCTGCCGGAGATCTCGCGCGCCACCGTCTACAACACGCTCGGCGAGCTGGTCTCGCTCGGTGAGGTGCTGGAGGTCAGCACGGACGGCCGCGCCAAGCGGTACGACCCCAACGCCCACCACGACCACCAGCACCTGGTGTGCTCGCGGTGCGGGACCATAAGGGACGTACACCTGGACAGCGACCCGCTCGCCGCCCTGCCGGTGCCGGAACGGTTCGGCTTCCAGGTCTCCGAGGTGTCGGTGACGTACCGGGGCATCTGCCCGAACTGCCACTCCCACGGCTGACCCGGGCGACGGTCGCGCCGACGACAGCAAGAGCCCGCCCCCGACACGGTGCGGGCTCTTCGGCGTGCGCCCGCCTTCCGCCCCACCGCCACCGGTGATTAGGTCCCGCACCTCGGGTACCCGACCTGGACCCGCATCCCGACCAGGAAGGGACCGTACCGATGGTGCGCAAGAAGGTCGAAGGCGACGAGGACCAGCGCCGCGCGGCGGCCCGTGAGGCCCGTGCGGCCGGCGAGGCCCCCAGCGCCCGGCAGGTGACCACCGGCGCCTCGAAGCAACGCACGCACGAGCCGGAGAAGGCGGCGCACGAAGAGCGGATCGCGGCGCGGCACCGCGGCAAGCAGGGCGAACCGCACGAGCCGGCGCCCCCGCCTCCCGAGCGCGCCGCGCCGCTGCCCTCGTACGGGGACGGCAGGGGCTACACCTCGGCCCACGAGGAGACCCTCCGGGCGCTCACCGAGGCACAGGCGGAACACGGCGGCGACGGCGTGTACCTCCAGGACATCGCGCGGCGCTCCGGGCGGGAGCCGGAAGAGACCCGCGTCCTGGTGCACGATCTGGTCGCCAAGTTCCGGGTGGCCAGCGAGCTGCAAGGGGTCGAGGACCCGGACCTGGGGCAGCGGTACGAGGTCAAGCCGCGAGGGCAGTGACCGCTTGGTGGCGTTTTCGCCGGAATCACCGGGGCACCCGGGGCCCAGGAGGTGGTCCACCATGCCCGAGCCCGGCAGCAAGGACTACGACAAGCGCCGCGCCCGGCTCCGCAAGGACGCCGAAAACAGCGGAATCAACGATCAGCACGCCAACGAGGAGGCCAACGAGACCCTCCAGGGCGAGGAGGGATGGCGCAGCCGAGGGCCGCGCACCGAACGCGGCCGGGGCCCGAAGGGCGAACGCACCGGCGAATGACGCGCCCGCGCCCCCGCTCCGTAGGCGGATACGACGAAGGCCCGGATTCCTGAGAATCCGGGCCTTCGTCTTCAGTAGCGGGGACAGGATTTGAACCTGCGACCTCTGGGTTATGAGCCCAGCGAGCTACCGAGCTGCTCCACCCCGCGCCGTTGTGTGTCTACTGTAACCGCACCGCGACGACCAGCGCAAATCACGTTCCGTTGCCTTGGGGCCAGTGGGCCGACGGCGCCCTCGGGGCCGGGCGGCAGATGGCGGCGGCGTACGAGGCGGCCTGCGCCACCCCGTACGACATCCTCACGCCGTCAGCTCCTCCTGGAGCGCCTCGCGCAGCCGCGCCGCGCGCTCCGCGACCTCCGGCGGCCCCAGCTCCACGGCCCGCCGGCACCACTGGTGCCCCTCG
This sequence comes from Streptomyces chrestomyceticus JCM 4735, assembly GCF_003865135.1. Classification (NCBI taxonomy): domain Bacteria; kingdom Bacillati; phylum Actinomycetota; class Actinomycetes; order Kitasatosporales; family Streptomycetaceae; genus Streptomyces; species Streptomyces chrestomyceticus. The sequence goes on from NZ_BHZC01000001.1 coordinate 3,314,532, forward strand.
GCCAGTGCGCCGCGCCGGGCGGCGAGCAGGGCCAGGCGCAGGGCTGCGCGCCCGTGTCCGTCCTCGGCGGCGCGGGTCCACCACAGGGCGGCCTCGGGCAGGCTGCCCTCCCGGGCCAGCAGCAGGCCGAGGTTGAAGGCGCCGTTGCGGCTGCCCGCCTCGGCCGCGGCGCGGTACCAGCGCGCGGCCTCGACCACATCGCCCCGCGCCGCCGCGAACATGCCAACCCGAACCTGGGCACGCCGGTGCCCCTGCCGCGCGGCGTGCTCGTACCACCGGGTGCACTCGTCGTCCTGCCGCCGCTCGACCGCGCCGCCGTCGCGGCGGTCCAGCAGGTCGGCGAGGCGGAACGCGGCCTCGGCGCTGCCGCCCTCCGCCGCGCAGCGCAGGTTCCGCTCGGCGTCCTCCGTGTCACCGTCGCGCAGTTGGACGATGGCGACCTGGAGCGCGGCCTCGGTGTGACCGGCCGCGGCGGCACGCTCGTACCACTCGTGCGCCATCCGCTCCGCGCCGCGCTCCGCGTACAGGATGCCGAGGTTGAAGGCGGCGTCCACGCTGCCCGCCTCGGCTGCTTTGGAGAACCACGGCTCGGCGCCCGCCGAGTCGCCGCGCTGGAGCAGCATGATGGCGAGCGCGTTGGCGGCCTCGCGGTGTCCCGCGTAGGCGGCGCGGCGGTACCACTGTTCGCCACGGCCCTCGCGGCCCTGTTCGGCGCAGAGCAGGCCGATGTTGTACGCGCCGTTCACGTCGCCCGCGTCCAGTGCGGCGCGGTACCAGCGTTCGGCGGTCTGCGTCTCGCCGCGGTCGGCGTGCAGCGCGCCCAGCGCGTTGGCGGCATTGCCGTCGCCGTCCTGGGCGGCGCGGCGCCACCACTCGGCGGCGCTCTCCTCGTCGCCCGCGTCGCGCAGCAGGAAGCCGAGGGCGCAGGCGGCCCGCGCCTCACCGCCCTTGGCCGCGGTCAGGTACCAGCGGCCGGCCTCCTGGGTGTCGCCGCGCTCCTCCAGGAGCGTGCCCAGGTGGAGTGCGGCGCGGCGGTGCCCGCGTGCGGCGGCCTGGCGGTACCACTGCTCGGCCTCGGCGTCCGGGATGCCGTCGCCGCCCAGGGCGTTGGCGCGGTCGTCCAGCAGGCGGGCGAGGCGGTACGCGGCTTCGCGGTGCCCGCGCTCGGCGGCGGCCCGGAACCAGCGCTCGGCGCCCACGTCGCCGCGGTGCTCCAGGAGGTCGGCGAGGGCGTACGCGCCGAGGCAGTGCCCCGACTCGGCGGACTGGCGCAGCCAGTACTCGGCGGCGGGCTCGTCGCCGCGCTCCCGGTAGAAGCGGCCGAGCGCGTGGGCGGCCGCGGCGGATCCGGCGACGGCGGCGATCCGCCACCAGCCCGCCGCCTCGTCCGCGTACCCGCGCTGGTGCAGCAGGACGCCCAGGTTGTTGGCGGCCGCGCGGTCGCCGGCCGCGGTGGCGGAGCGCAGGTACGGTTCGGCGCCGTCCAGGTCGCCGCGGCGCAGCAGCATCGCGCCCAGCACGCTCATGGCCCCGGTGTCGCCGGCTTCGGCGGCCCGGCGGTGGTGGGCCTCGGTCACGGCTTCGGACGCCTCCGCGGCGGCGTCGGCCTCGATCACGTCCAGCGGCATGTCGGCATCACGCTGGTCCGGAAGCACGGTGTCCCGTCCGCCCGGTGTCCCGGATTCGCGCCCGTCGTCGGGCGCGTGCACAAACCGGCCTGTCTCCAACAACCTTGCCTTGTCCCCCATGAGGGCCATCGTCGCACCACCCGCAACCCGCGTACACCTGGTATACCGCAGCCAGTGAGGTCACTACAGCGTTTTGTCGACTTCCCGATACAGAGACATGCCAAACTCCGTTCTCCTCCACGTCCGTTCACATCCGGGAAAGGCGCGCCCGTCCGGGCGTGTCGCGCCACACATGACGAAGGCCCGGATCCCAAGGATCCGGGCCTTCGTTCTTCAGTAGCGGGGACAGGATTTGAACCTGCGACCTCTGGGTTATGAGCCCAGCGAGCTACCGAGCTGCTCCACCCCGCGCCGTTGTGTGTCCACGGTACCACGGCGCGGAGGGGGTGCCCGGCCCGCCGGCAGTCTGCCAGGGGCCGGGCCGCGGATCAGCCTCCGCCGGTGCCGCCGTTCTTGCCGGCGTCACCCTTCTGTGCGGACTTCTTCTCCGCCTCGGCCGCCCGGTCCAGGGCCGCCTTCAGCTTCTTCTGCGCGTCGCCGTAACCGGCCCAGTCGCCTTCCTTGCGGGCCTTCTCGCCGTCCTCGTACGCCTTCACGGCGTCGTCGAGGGCCTGTTGCACCGTCTGGTCGGCGGGCGGCTGCTGCCCCGTGTCACCGCCGTTGGACGGCGGCTGCTCCGTGCCGGAGCCCGGCGGCTTCTTGCCGAACACGACATCGAGCGCCTCGGCCAGGTTGTTGCCCAGCACGGGGTCGTTCTCGCCGTAGCTGACCAGCACCTTCTTCAGCAGCGGATAGTTGGTGCCCGCGCCGCGCAGATAGACCGGCTCCACGTACAGCAGACCGCCGTTCATCGGGACGGTCAGCAGGTTGCCGTACTCGATCTCGGAGTCACCGAGTTTCTTCAGGATGTTCAGCTCGTTGGCGATCTTCGGATCGGAGTTGAACTTCGACTGCACCTGCTGCGGTCCCGGCACCGGTGTCTGGGACGGCAGTTTCAGCACTCTGATCTTGCCGTAGTCACCACTGGTGGCGTTGGCGTCGACCGCCATGAACGCCCCCAGGTTGTCCCGCTTGTTGGGGGTGAACGTCGTGGTGAGCGCGAAGGTCTGGGCCTTCTGGTCCGGCATCTTCAGGCTCTGGTAGTACGGCGGCACGGAGTTGCCCGACTTGTTCGTCGGGTCGTTCGGGACCTGCCAGCGCTCGCTGCCCGTGTAGAAGGTGTTCGGGTCGGTGACGTGGTACGTCGTCAGCAACTGGCGCTGCACCTTGAACAGGTCCTGCGGGTAGCGCATGTGCTCCATCAGGGACTTGCTGATGGAGCTCTTCTTCTCGACCGTGCCCGGGAACGACTTCATCCAGGTCTTCAGGACCGGGTCCTTGGTGTCCCACTCGTAGAGCTTGACCGAGCCGTCGTAGGCGTCGACCGTGGCCTTGACCGAGTTGCGGATGTAATTGACCTGGTTCTGCTGGGCGACGACCGCCCGCTGACCGTCGGTGAGCGAGTCGGCGGTGGTGTCGCCGAGCGTGGTGCGCGAGGCGTACGGGTAGCCGTTGCTCGTCGTGTAGGCGTCGACGATCCACTTGATCCGGCCGTCGATGACCGCCGGGTAGGCGTCGCCGTCGATGGTCAGCCAGGGGGCGACCGCCTCCACGCGCTCCTTGGGCGTGCGGTTGTACAGGATCCGCGAGCCCTCGCCGATGGCGCCCGAGTAGAGGATCTGCGGCTCGCCGAACGCGACCGCGTAGGCGGCGCGGTTGATCGGGTTGGCGAGATTCACTCCGCTCTTGCCCGTATAGCTGTAACTCTTCTCGCCACTCTTGTCGGAGGAGTAGTCCAGCTCCTTCTGCGGCCCGCCCACGATCGAGTACTGGGTGGTCTTCTCGCCGTAGTACACCCGCTGCTCGTACGGGCCGAACTGGCCCTTCGAGGGCAGCTCGCTCTCGGTGTAGGCCGGCTCGCCGCCCTCGGCGAACGTGGTGCCCTTGGCCGCCACCGCGCCGAACCCGTGGGTGTACTTGAAGTGGTCGTTGATCCAGTTCCGCTCGGAGACGCCGTTCAGGTTCAGCTCACGCAGACCGATGACGGTGTCCTGGTCCTTGCCGTCCTTGTCCTTGTACCGGTCGACGTCGAGCGTCGACGGGAACTGGTAGTAGCTCCGGACCTGCTGGCGCTGCTGGAAGGACGGGGAGACCACGTTCGGGTCGAGCAGCCGCACGCTCGCCGTGGTGTCGGCGGCGTCCCGCAGCTTCTGCCGGTCCGTGTCGTCCTTCGGCTTGTAGTTGCCGTTGTAGCTCTGCACGTCGACACCGTCGATGTCGTACGCGTCGCGGGTCGCCTTGATGTTCTGCTTGATGTACGGCGCTTCCTTGGCCTGCTCGTTCGGCTGGACCTGGAACTTCTGCACGATGGCCGGGTACAGGCCGCCGATGAGGACCGCGGAGAGCACCATCAGGCCGAAGCCGATGACCGGGAGCTGCCAGGTACGGCGCCACAGCGTCGCGAAGAAGAGCACCGCGCAGATCGCCGCGATGAAGAACAGGATCGTCTTGGCGGGCAGGTAGGCGTTGGCGTCCACGTAGCGCAGGCCGGTCCAGCCGTCGGCGGACTTCAGCCCGCTGGACTTCACCGCCAGGCCGTACCGGTCGAGCCAGTACGCGACGGCCTTGAGCGACACGAAGATGCCCAGCACCACCGAGAGGTGACCGGTGGCGGCGGCCGTCGCGCGGGAGCCGGGGCTCGTGACGCGCAGCCCGCCGTACAGGTAGTGCGTGAGCGCCGCGGCGATCAGGCACAGCACCGCGCAGGCGAAGCCGAAGCTGAGCAGGAAGCGGTACCAGGGCAGGTCGAAGGCGTAGAACGCCACGTCCTTGCCGAACTGGGGGTCCTTCTGGCCGAACGGCACGCCGTTCACCCACTGGAGCCACGTACGCCACTGGCCCGAGGCCGAGGCCCCGGCGATCAGGCCCACCACCGCGGTGACCGCGAGCAGCGCCCACTTCTTGTACGGGGCGATGCCCATCCGGTAGCGGTCCAGGCTCTGCTGCTCCATGGACATCGCGCTCAGCGGCGGCCGCAGCCGGTGCGCCAGCCAGATGTTGACACCGACCGCGGCGGCCATCAGGGCACCGAAGGCGGCGAACAGTCCGATCTTCGTCCACAGCGTGGTGGTGAAGACCGAGGAGAATTTGACCGACCGGTACCAGAGCCAGTCGGTCCAGAACCCGGAGAACATGACGAAGAGCATGGCCAGCACGGCCAGCACGCCCAGTGTCATGAGCAGGGTCCGGATCCGCCGGGACGGTCGGCCGACTCTGATCCGTGGCCCTGTCGGGCCTCCGCCGCGGTCCGGCATCTGGAAAGCCAAGGTGCGCACCTCGAAGTTCGCTGTCGTGTTGAGCAGGCCCGGCGATACTAGGACCCACTGTTGCAACTTACTAAGGCTTTACTCGGTTCCCGTTTTCCGGGGTCGGCAGGGCACGATATTGAGCATGAACAACCTTCCCGTCGACGGCACCCCCCTCGCCGCCAGCCCGCTGACCCGTGCCGTACTCGAAATCGACGAGTACGCCGCCGGGCTCGGCTGGGACCAGCCCGCCCGTCTTTTCGCCCTCGTGGACACCGCTCAGCTCCGCGAGCAGGAACCCTCGCTCGCCGAACAGCTCGGTATCGACGACTCCACCACCGCCTCGCTGACCCCGGTCGAGCAGGACGAGATCCCGGCCGGCGCCCCGCTGGACGAGTTCCTGGCCACCATCGGCTGGCCGGACGCGGTGGCCGGCTGCGCGATGACCGTGGAGCGGCTGATGCTGCCGCCGTCCGCCGAGGACTCCGTACCGGAGGGTATGGACGAGGCCCAGCTCGCCAAGTGGGTCGCCGGCCACCCGGACCGCCAGGAGGTGCGGATGACGGTGGCGGTGCTGCGGGACGGCACGCGCGAGTCGGCGCTGCGGCTGCGGGAGAAGGACGCCACGTCCGAGGTGCTGACCGGCTCGCAGCTCGTGCCGGGGCTGGCGGACGCGCTGTCCGCCACCTTCGAGAGCTGACACCGCGGCCCGTCCGGGGCCGGGGCGGGCGCCCCGGCCCGGGGCCCGCCTACTTGTTCGCGGGGCAGCTCGGCAGGCCGGCCGTGTCGCCCTTGCGGATCTTCTCCAGGGACTTCAGCGCGTCCTGGATGGTGTCCACCTTGACCAGGCGCAGGCCGTCCGGGTGGTCGTCGACGACGGACGCGCAGTTGTCCTTGGGCGTGAGGAAGTACTCGGCGCCCTTGTTGCGCGCGCCGACCACCTTCATCGCGATGCCGCCGATCGGGCCGACCTTGCCGTCGGCGTCTATCGTGCCCGTACCGGCCACGAACTTCCCGCCGGTCAGGTCCTCGGGCGTGAGCTTGTCGATGATCCCGAGGGCGAACATCAGCCCGGCGCTGGGGCCGCTGACGTCGGCCAGCTTGATGTCGACGTTGAACGGGAAGGTGTAGTCGATACCGGCCTGGATGCCCACGACGGACCGGCCGTCCTTCGCCTTCGCGGTCGTGACGGCGACGTCCTTGGTGGGGCCTTCGGGCCGCTTGCCCTTCTTCTGGGCCGCGGCCGCCTCCTTGGCCGGGATGACCGTGAAGACGGCCTGCTCGCCCGGCTTGTGCTTGGTGACCAGTTCGGCGACGTCCGTGTTGGCCTTGACCGCCGTACCGTCCACGGCCTTGATCACGTCTCCGGCGTGCAGCTTGCCGTCCGCGGGGGCGTCCTTGACGACGGATGCCACGACCGTCTGGGAGCCCACCGGGATACCAAGCTGCTTGAACGCGGCGACCTTGGCGCTCTCCAGGGACTGGGTGAACTCCTCGGCGTTCTGCTGGTCGGACTGCTCCGCCGTCTGGCCCTCCGGGTAGAGCGTCTTGTGGGGCACCACGAGGCTGTCGTGCTTGAGCCAGCCGACGACCGAGGCGAAGAGGTTCATGCGGTACTCCGCGCCGGTGACCCGGACGGTGACCATGTCCAGGTGGCCGGAGGTCGGGTACGTCTTGTGGCCGGATATCTGGAGCACCGGCTCACCCTCGTCCTCACCCAGGGTGTTGGTCGTGGGCCCCGGGTACATCTCGGAATACGGAACGGGAATCACCATCCCGGCGCAGATCAGCGCAATCAGCATCACGAGAGAGGCGAGCAGCGTCGCGGTGCGGCGTGGCATGGAACGACAGTACGGGACGCGTCCGACACCCGGCCCTCGGGGCCGGTCCGTCCGGGGACGGGCGGAACGGGGTGCGGAGCGGGGCGCGGAGCACCGGACGCGGCGAACCGGAGCCGCCGCGAACGGGGCGGCGGGAGCGTGGCGGAGAACCGGAGCCCTGGCGGCCGCTTGCGTCCGCGTACGGCGGCCACGGCCCCGGCCGTACCCCGGCTCAGCCCGACATGCTCATGCCGCGTCGGAACCGGAATGTGCCTTCTCGGGCTTCTCCATCGCCTCCCGGAACCGCGCATAGCCTGCCAGTTCCGCGACGTCCCCGGTCCTGCGGTTGCGTGATGCCCAACTGCTCCACACGACGGCGGCGATGACGGCGAGAACCGGAATCGTCAACCAGAGGAGCGCTCCCATAGCGGCCTCCCGACCCCTTGTAACAACCGCAACGACGAATAAGCAGATTAACCATCTGCCAGGTCAACGCTTACGCCAGGGGGCGGGTTACGCAACTGGAGCGCGCGTAAAGGCTTTACCGACGCCGCCCGGAACGCACGCCACCGCCGGAAACCGGCCGTCAGCAAGCGCCGACCCACTCCTGCGTACCGTCCGAAAAGCGCTGGTTCTTCCAGATCGGCACCTCGTGCTTGAGGTCGTCGATCAGCCGTCGGCAGGCCGCGAACGCCTCCGCACGATGCGGACAGGAGACCGCCACGACGACCGCCAGGTCGCCGACGGCCAGCTCGCCCACGCGGTGCACCGCGGCCATCGCGCGTACGGGGAAGTCGGCGGCCACCTTCTCGGCGACGCGGCGCAGTTCCGCCTCGGCGCTCGGGTGCGCCGAGTACCCGAGAGCGTCGACGTCGGCGCCGCCGTCGTGCGAGCGGACCGTACCGACGAACAGGGCCGTGCCGCCGGCGGCGGGATCGCCGACGGCCGCGAAGACCTCGTCCAAGGACAGCGGGGTGTCACGGACCGCGAGGAGGCGGATCGCGTCCGCCGCGCCCTGCTCGCCCGGGTGGTCATACGTGCCTGGCATGGCTCCATCGTGCCGTACGGGGCGGCGGCGCGGGGCATGGGCTTTCCGCCGGTCCTGCGGCGGGGCGGGTTGGAGGCTTCTACAGGCGCGGGAGGACGCGGGCGCGGGCCCGGGGGCGGCGCAAGGCTTCCCGCGACCGCACGGAGGGTTCTCCACAGCCGTACGGGCCCCCGCAGCCGTACGGAGGCTAGCCCGCGGCAGTACGGGGCCTCCCCGCAGCCAGGATGGAGCGCCCCCGCCCCTCAGATCCGCCGGCGCGCCTTACGGGCGCGCCGGACCAGGGCAGCGGTGCCCAGGAGGGCGACCGTCGCGCCGGCCGCTCCGGCCGCGGTGGCGTCCTTGCGGCCCAGGCGGCGGCCCGCGACCGTATGCCGGCCCGCGACCTCCTCCAGCAGCTCGGCCAGCACCTCTTCGTTCGTCCACCGGGGGCGCCAGCCCGCCTCGTGGAGGCGGCTGCCGCTGACCACCCACGGGTGCATCGTGTAGGCCAGGTCTCCGGCGGGCGACGGCGTGAGGCCGATGCGGTGCAGCCGGGCGGCGGCGCCGAGCGCCACCGAGGACGGCAGCTCCATGCGCCGGATGCCGGACAGCTCCTCGACCTCCTCCTGCTCCAGCCACCCGTCGCAGCCCACCGCCAGCTCGCCCTCGACCTTCTCCAGCGCGGCGTACTCCAGGGCGCTGACCAGGTCCTCCACATGGCAGAACTGCCAGGCGGGGCGGGAACCGGCGACGACCAGCAGCCGCGGCGACTCGAAGTAGCGGGTCAGCGCGGTGTCCGTGCCGCCGACCAGGACGGTGGGGCGCAGGACGGTGACGTTCAGGCCGGGGTGCGCGCGGGGCGCGCGGTGCGCCAGGCGCTCGATCTCCAGGAGGTCGCCGACCCCGGTGGCGTCGGCGGTGGCCCGCAGCTCGGCGTCCTCGGCCAGCGGCACGTCGTTGTCGGGGAGCGCGCCGTAGACCATGGCGGAGGTGCAGAGCACGACCCGGTGCACGCCGGCGGCCGCGGCGGCCGTGAGGACCGTCTGCGTACCGCGCACGTTGTACGCCGTACGGGCCGCGGCGTCGGTCTCCAGGTCGAGGTCGACGGCGAGGTGCACGACGACGTCGGCGCCGCGCAGCTTGTCGGCGATGGCCGGGTCCCGGACGTCCAGGACGTGCCAGTGCGCCCCGGCGGTCTCGCCGCGCCGCTCGTCGATGGCCACCACCCGCTTGACCTCGTCGGACTCGGCCAGCGCCTGGGTCAGCAGGGCACCCACGCCGGAGGCGGCGCCGGTGACCGCGACGACGGGACGGCGCAGCGGCCGGGCGGGCGCGCCGTCCGCCTGTTTTCCTGCGTGCTCGGTCTCGGCAGCTTCGTTTCGCGCTGCGCGAACGGACGGATCTGGGGAACTCACCGGGCGTCTCCAGCGGTTGTCTTCAGTGCGTAGGCGTGCTGACGCGTACGTACCAGGTGGCGTCCATCCTGCCGCAGGCACCGGGACGGCGAAGCACCGAGCCCCGATGCGGGGCGGGTGTCTAGGCTGGAAGAGAATGTCGGGCAGCCGCCGCCGGCCCCGGGCCGGCGGCCCTACGAGCCGAGGAAACCCGTGAGTGACACCCCATTTGGATTCGGCCTTCCGCCGGAGGAGCCGGAGGACGGCGACAACGGCAAGAAGAAGGGCGGCCAGGGAGGTAGCCAGGGCCCCGCGAACCCGTTCGGATTCGGCGGCGGGAGCGGCGGCGCGGACAACCCGTTCGCGGCGCTCTTCGGCGGCATGGGCGGTCCTGGTGGCGAGATGAACCCTGGCGATCTTGGCGCCGCCTTCCAGAAGCTGGGCCAGATGCTCTCGTACGAGGGCGGCCCGGTGAACTGGGACATGGCCAAGGACATCGCGCGGCAGACCGTCGCGCAGGGCGCCGAGGACGGCACCAAGGACGCCAGCGTCTCCCCCGGTGAGCGGGCGGCCCTCGAAGAGGCCGTGCGCCTCGCCGACCTGTGGCTGGACGGCGTGACGTCGCTGCCGTCGGGCGCGAGCACGGTGCTGTCGTGGAGCCGCGCGGAGTGGGTCGAGGAGACCCTGCCGGTGTGGAAGGACCTGGTGGACCCGGTCGCGGAGCGCGTCGGCGCGGCCATGGGCGACGTCCTGCCCGAGGAGATGCAGGCCATGGCGGGCCCGCTGCTCGGCATGATGCGCTCCATGGGCGGCGCCATGTTCGGCACGCAGATCGGGCAGGCGCTGGGCGTGCTGGCCGGTGAGGTCGTCGGCTCCACGGACGTCGGGCTGCCCCTGGGGCCGGCCGGCAAGGCCGCGCTGCTGCCGGGCAACATCGCCAACTTCGGCTCCGGCCTCGGCGTCCCCGAGGAGGAGGTCCGGCTCTACCTGGCCCTGCGCGAGGCCGCCCACCAGCGCCTCTTCGCCCATGTGCCGTGGCTGCGCTCGCATCTGTTCGGCGCGGTCGAGGGCTACGCCCGCGGGATCAAGGTCGACACGACCAAGCTGGAGGACGTGGTCGGCCAGCTCGACCCGCAGCACCCCGAGGAGCTGCAGAACGCCCTCCAGCAGGGCATGTTCCAGCCCGAGGACACCCCGGAGCAGAAGGCGGCGCTGGCCCGTCTGGAGACGGCGCTGGCCCTCGTCGAGGGCTGGGTGGACGCGGTGGTGCACGCCGCCGCCTCCCCGCACCTGCCGTCGGCCGACGCGCTGCGCGAGACGCTGCGGCGGCGCCGGGCGACCGGCGGCCCGGCCGAGCAGACCTTTGCCACCCTCATCGGTCTGGAGCTGCGTCCGCGGCGCCTGCGGGACGCCTCGCGGCTGTGGGCCCTGCTGACGGACGCGCGCGGCCTGGACGGCCGGGACGCGCTCTGGGAGCACCCGGACATGCTGCCGACGGCCGCCGACCTGGACGATCCGGACGGCTTCGTCCACCACGAGCAGCTCGACTTCTCCGAGCTGGACAAGATGCTCGGTGAGGCCGCGGGCGGCGCCGGGAAGCCGGACCTGTCCAAGGAGACCGGCGAAGGCGGCGCCCAGGGCGGCTCCGAGGAGGGCGGCAAGCCCGGCGACGGCGACAAGGGCGACGGCGAGAAGTGAGCCTTCACGACGACGCGGCGCGGGTCCTCAAGGAGTGGCCCGCGCCGTCCCCTGAGCAGGAGCGGCTGCGGCTCTCCTACCTGGACCATCTGGCGGCCCACCCCGACGGCATGGGCAAGCCCTGCAAGGACGGGCACATCACCGCCAGTGCCCTGGTCATCGACCCGGCGCGCGGGCGGGTGCTGCTGACGCTGCACCGCAAGCTCCAGATGTGGCTCCAGATGGGCGGGCACTGCGAGCCCGAGGACGCCACGCTCGCGGACGCGGCGCTGCGCGAGGCCCGCGAGGAGTCCGGGATCGCGTCCGGGCTGACGCTGCTGGGCGGGCCGGTGCGCCTGGACCGGCATCTGACGCCGTGCGCGTGGCATCTGGACGTGCAGTACGCGGCGCTGGCGCCCGAGGGCGCCGAGGCGGTGATCAGCGACGAGTCGCTGGATCTGCGCTGGTTCCCGTACGACGAGGTGGCGTCGGTGGCGGACGACTCGGTCGTGCGCCTCGTGGAGCGCACGCGGGCGCTCCTGTAGGACGCGTGACGGCCGCCCGCGCCCTCTCGTACGGATCGTACGGAGAGGGCGCGGGCGGCCGCTGCATGCGGTCCGGTGGGCCGGCCTGCGCGCCTCAGTTGGTGAAGATGTTTCCCTGGTTCTGGCCGTGGGCGCCCTGCTGCCCCATGCCGAACTGGGCGGCCGGACCGGACCCGATCGCCGCGTTCTGCGGCGGCAGCAGCTCGCTCGGCTGGACGAGCGCGTACCCCTGCCCCAGGAAGCTCAGCTCCCAGCCCTCACCGGTGTTCCCCCGGCGCCGCCACACGCCCGAGGAGTGCGTCTGTGCCTGCATCTGCACCCGCAGCGAGGCGGACCAGGCGACCACCGCGTCCGCGTCGGCGTTGACGTACTTGTCCGGGGTGACCTGCATCATCAGCGGCTGGCCCGAGGTCATCAGCACGACCTTGCCGCGGCCGGAGATGTTGAGCTGGTACTTGCCGGTGCCGGAGATCCCGTACTGGCTGTCCACCGAGACAACCTCCCAGTGGAGGCCGGAGTCCAGTGCCAGCACATAGCTGCTGTCCACGGTCAGGCCGTCGTGGTCGACGTCCATGACGTGCACGTACTGCGCGAGGTTGGCCAGGTAGACGATGCCCTGCCCGGAGACGCGCATCAGGTCCAGGCCCTCACCGGAGGCGGCGTGGGCGCGCTGCTGCCCCGGCGTCCGGTAGTTCCCGTCGAACTCCAGCAGCCCCTGATAGGCGACCATGCTGCCCTTACGGGCGAGCAGGTCCTCGTGGCCCTGCAGGGCGACCCGCAGAAGCTGCGGGTTCTGCAGGACGTACCGGTCCTGGGTCTGCGCCTCGGTGTAGGCGAAAAGCGGACTCTGCATGATGGCTTGACGTCCTCCCCCTCAGCCCCGGGCCCGGAGCCGGTCGGTGCTGTCCTCACTGGGCTGTACGACGACGAAGCCCTGGCCGGAGAAGCCGAGCTGGTACGCCTCGCCGCTGCCGCGCCCGATCATCGAGGACGCCTTGAAGCTGCGCTTGCCCTTCATCTTCAGGTTCGTGGACCAGGCGACGAGCGCGTCCGGGTCGACGTAGGTCTCGTCCTCGCCGCGGCCGCAGTCCACCACGATCGGGGTGCCGCGGGAGGTCAGCGCGACCCAGCCGGTGCCCGATATACCGACGTTGAAGAGCCCCTGCCCGGCGAACTTCGCCATGCCCTTCACGCGCTGCACGCCCCACTGGAGGTGGGCGTCGAAGGCCAGCAGGTTGGTGCCGTTGACGGAGATCGAGTCGCCGTCGAGGTGGACGCAGACGACGTCCGCGCCGTAGTCGGCGAGGTAGAGCAGGCCGTCGCCGGTGCACTTCATCAGCGGCGCGCCCTCGCCGGTCAGCCACTGGGAGGCCATCTGGCGGACCGCGGGCGGGTTGGGCTCGTACTGGACGAAGCCCTCGTAGGCGACCATCGAGCCGGTGCGGGCGAAGACGTCCTGGCCGCTCTGCATGGCGATCTTCACCATGGCGCTGCCGTGGTTCTCCATACGGGCGGCGGGTGCGGCCGGGGCGTGGCCCGGGGTGTGCTGTTCGTACATGGCGGGCTCCCTCAGACCTCGTAGGGCTGGACGACGACGAAGTTTCCGGGCGCGCCGCGGAACTGGAGGTTCACGGTCTCTCCGGAGTGTCCCGGGTACGCGCTGCGCCGCAGGCTCACCTGGCTGGAGATGATCACCTGCGAGGCCGCCGACCAGGCGACGACGGCGTTGGCGTCCGCGAAGGTGGTCGGGGTGACCGGGAGGACGACCGGGGTGCCCTGGGTCTTGACGACGACCGTGCCGCTGCCCTGGAACTGCATGGTGAACAGCGCGCCGCCCGGGATGCCGTGCCCTTCGATGCGGCGGGTCTCGTACTGGAGCGACTCGTCGAAGGCGACCACGCTCTCGGCCGACACGCAGATCGCGTCACCCTGGAGCTCGATGGGATGCACATGGGCGCTGTTGTCCGCGAAGAACACCTGGCCCTGGCCCGTGCAGCGCATTAGCTGCATCTCCTGGCCGGTGGCGTTGCCCACGATGCGGCCCCGGATGCCGGCGCCCTTGTAGCCGAAGTCGACCTTGCCCTGGTAGAGGACCATGCTGCCCTGGCGGGCGAGCACCGGCTGCCCGTCGACGCCGAGGTCGGCGCGGATCAGCTTCTCGTTCTGCGGGGTCCACCGCTGCCCCGTGGGCGCTTCGCGGTACTTCTCCAGGACGACGCTGAGGCCGGGACCGCCACTCTGGGCCTGCGGCCGGCCGTACGGGGCGGGCTGGTGCTGGGGCGCACCGTACGGGGCCGGGGGCTGCTGACCGGGGAACGGGCCGACCTGCTGGCCGTACGGGGCCTGGGGCGGAGCTTGGGGCGGCGCTTGGGGTGCTGCCTGGGGTGGCTGGCCCGGCTGGCCGTACGGCGGCGGTGCCTGCTGGTGCGGGGGCTGGCCGTACGGAGGCTGCTGACCGGGGAACGGGCCGGGCGGTGCGCCGGGGGGCGCCATCGGCGCCGCGATGGTCGGGGCCGTGTGCATCTGGGGAGCCGGCTGCTGGGGTGGCTGGGCCTGCGGCGGCTGCGGCTGGGCCGGGACCTGCGGCGGGGGCGGGGGCTGCTGGCTATGCGGGGTGCCTTGGGTCGCACTCGGGGGCGCGCCGAAGGCCGGGGCAGGCGGCTGCGGGGCGGGCTGCCCCTGTGGTGCCGGGGCGGCGAAGCCCGGCGCGGGCTCGGAGGCGGCAGGCGGCGCGAAGCCCGGCACACCGCCCTGCGGCGCCGGCTCGGGCTCGGGCGCGGGCTCCTCTTCCGCGACCTCACCGCCGAAGTTCTTCAGCAACGCCTCCAGGCCACCGTCGAAGCCCTGCCCGACCGCGGCGAAGCGCCACACGTCCTTCAGGTAGAAGTCGCCGAGCATCACGGCACGCTCGGTGCTGAACTCGGCACCGTTGAACGCGTAGCGGGCGACCTCCTCGCCGCCCGCGACGATGCGCAGGTAGCCGGGGCCGATCTGGGACATCTGGCCCGCGCCGTCGAGCGTGGCGGTGAAGGACAGCTTCTGGATGTGCTGCGGAATCCGGTCGAGCGTGACCCGGAAGGACTCGGTGTCGCCCGCCTGGGCACCCAGGAGCTGAACCGCCCCCTCGGGGGACGCGGGCTGGTTGAAGAAGACGAAATACCGGTCGTCGGAGAGCCGCTCGTCCGCGTCGAGGCCGAAGCAGCTTATGTCGAAGGTCAGGCCGGCACCCGCGATCCGCACGCCGACGTACAGATCCGTCCCGGCCGTCAGGTCACTGATCCTGGCCTTGTGGCCCCGCTGGAATTCCCTGGCCATACGTAACGACCGTCCCCCGCTCCCGCTTCGCGCTCTGATGACGTCGCGCCAGGCTAACCGCTGCCGCCGACAGCGGACGATGCCGGGCACGGAGCGAACCGGGCGGAACCGGCCCTATTCCGTACGCGCCGCGGGCAGTTGCGGCAGCCGCTCCGCCGCGACCACCCCTTCGAGATAGCCGCGCGCACGCTCCGTACGTGGGTATGACTCCAGAAGCTGCCAGAAACGCTGCCCGTGACCGGGGACCAGAAGATGCGCCAGCTCGTGCAGGAGGACGTAGTCGACGACGTACTCCGGCATGCCCTGGAGCCGGTGCGAGAGGCGGATGCTGCCCTCGGCGGGGGTGCAGGAGCCCCAGCGGGTGTTCTGGTTGGTGACCCAGCGCACCGTGGCGGGCCGGGCGCGGCCGCCCAGGAACTGCTCCGACAGGCGCTCCGCGCGCTCGGCCAGCTCACTGTCGCCGAGCTTGCGCCTGCTCTCCTGCGCGGCGAGCTTGTCCAGCATCACCGTGACCCAGCGCCGTTCCTCGGCCTCGGACATCCGGGCCGGGATCAGGACGACGGTGCGGTCGCCCTCCCGGTAGGCGGAGACCGTACGGCGTCGCCGCGAGCTTCTGCGCACCTCGACCGGGCTCGTCGCGGGGCCCCCGGTCGCGGGGCGCGTGGCGGTCCTGCGTGGCGGGTCTGCGGCTCGGCGCAAAGGGTCGGCGGGCACGCCCCGACGTTACCCGCTGCCCGTGCGGGAAGTCTTGCCCCCGGCTTCCGCCATGTTCACGCACCGCTCACGGACAGGTACGGCTTGTATGACTATTGCCTGTGGGCTGTGGACAACTTTCGACGCCGGTCGCGTGGCCGCGGGATGCTGAGGACCGCTGGACGAGATCCGATCGACGGGGGCGGCTTCATGTATCCGATGCTCAAGCCCGCGCTGCGGCGCGGATGGCGGGACCGGGAGACGGTGCGGTTCGGGGTGGCCCCGGCGCACGCGGTGGAACTGGGCCCGGTGGACACGGCCACCGGGAGTTTTCTGGCCTTGATCGACGGCACCCGCAGCCTGGACCAGCTCGCGGACGCCGCCGGCCAACTGGGTCTGCCGGACGGGCACGCGCGGCGGGTGGTGGACCGGCTGGGGGAGGCGGGCCTGCTGGACGCGCCGTCGGCGGGCGGCCCCGCGGCCGACACGGTGCGCGCCGACTCCGCGGCCTTCGGCCGGCTCCGGGCGGACCTCGCGTCGCTGTCAGTACGCCACCCCGAGGCGGCGGGCGGACTGGAGCGGATGGGGGCGCGCCGGGCCATACGGGCGCGGGTCCGCGGCGCCGGCCGGGTGGGCTCTTCGGTGGCGGCCCTGCTCTCGGCGGCGGGCGTCGGGCGGGTGGAGGTGCAGGACGGCGGGAAGGTCGAGCCCTGGGACGTCGTGCCGGGCGGGGTGCGGGCGGAGCAGATCGGTGCGCGCCGGGACACCGCGGCCCGCAGCCTGGTGCACCGCGTCTCGCCCTGGTCGCGGCGGCTCCGGCCCGGGAGCGGGCCGTCGGACGCGGGCGAGCCGGGCCTCGGGCTCGTCGTGATCGCGCCGCGTGACGGCCTCGCCGCCTACGCGCCCGACCCGGTCCTGTACGAACCCTTCGTGGCCGCGGGAATCCCGCATGTGTTCGCCGGGGTGGTCGAAGGGACCGGAGTGGTGGGCCCGCTGGTCCTGCCGGGCGGCTCCTCCTGTGCGGGCTGCCTCCAGTTGCGGCGTACGGACGCGGAGCCGGCCTGGCCGCGGCTGCTGGCCCAGTGGCGCTCGGGGCGGGGCGCACCGGCCGTTCCGGCGTGCGACGCGGCGCTGGCGACGGCGGTGGCGGGGGTGGCCGCCGTGCAGGCGCTGGCGTTCCTGGACGGTCAGTTGCCACCCTGCACAGGAGCCCGGATCGAGGTCGCGCTGCCCTGTGCGGACTGGCGGACGACCAGGGTCGCGCCGCATCCGGAGTGCGGCTGCGGCGCGGCGGGGCCGGACGGTGCCACGGGCGCCTCCGATCCGCATCGGCGACACGTAACAATGGCGGAGTAACCCCGGTTGGGGACAGTGTGAGTTGGAGGGGCGCATGTCAGATCTTCCCCGCAAGGCGGTCACCCGTACCGCCAAGCTGGCCGCGCTGCCACTGGGATTCGCCGGCCGCGCCACCTGGGGGCTGGGCAAGCGGATCGGCGGCAGGTCGGCGGACATCGTCGGCCGCGAGCTCCAACAGCGGACCGCCGATCAGCTCTTCCGGGTGCTCGGCGAGCTGAAGGGCGGCGCCATGAAGTTCGGGCAGGCGCTGTCGGTCTTCGAGTCGGCGCTGCCGGAGGAGATCGCCGGTCCGTACCGCGCCGCGCTCACCAAACTTCAGGAAGCCGCACCGCCGATGCCGACAGATTCGGTGCACGCGATCCTGGCGGAGCGGCTGGGGGCGGACTGGCGCGAGCTGTTCACGGAGTTCGAGGACAAGCCGTCGGCGGCCGCGTCGATCGGCCAGGTGCACCGCGCGGTCTGGCACGACGGCCGGGAGGTGGCGGTCAAGGTCCAGTACCCGGGAGCGGGCGCGGCCCTGCTGTCCGACCTGTCCCAACTGGGCCGCTTCGCCCGGCTGCTCGGGCCGCTGATCCCCGGCATGGACATCAAGCCGCTGATCACCGAGCTGCGTGACCGGGTCTCCGAGGAGCTGGACTACGCCCTGGAGGCCGAGGCCCAGCAGGCACACGCCGAGGAGTTCGCCGACGATCCCGACGTACGGGTGCCCGCGGTGGTCCACCAGAGCGACCAGGTGCTGGTGACCGAGTGGATGGAGGGCGTCCCCCTCTCGGAGATCATCGCGAACGGCTCCCAGGAGGAGCGCGACCGGGCCGGGCAGCTCCTCGCCCGCTTCCTCTTCTCCGGCACCGCACGCACCGGCCTGCTGCACGCCGACCCGCACCCGGGCAACTTCCGCCTGCTGACCGGCGACGCCCCCGACGGCCCCCCGGAGCAGTGGCGGCTGGGCGTCCTGGACTTCGGGACGGTCGACCGGCTGCCGGGCGGCCTGCCGTCCACGATCGGCGCCTCACTGCGCATGACGCTCGACGGCGAGGCCGAGGCGATCTACGAGCTGCTGCGCGAGGAGGGCTTCGTGAAGGAGTCCATCGAACTGGACCCCGACGCGGTGCTGGACTATCTGCTCCCGATCATCGAACCGGCCCAGGTGGACGACTTCACCTTCACCCGCTCCTGGATGCGGACCCAGGCCGCGCGTATCGCCGATCCCCGCTCCCCCGCCTACCAACTGGGCCGCCAACTGAACCTGCCCCCCTCCTACCTGCTCATACACCGCGTGACGCTGAGCACGATCGGCGTCCTGTGCCAGTTGGGAGCCACCGTCCGCCTGCGCGACGAGCTGGAGTCCTGGCTCCCGGGCTTCACCCCCGACGACACCTCCGCCGACGACGACGCCAATACCTCCCACACCTCCGACACTCCCGCCCCGTCCATACCCGAACAGAGCAACGCCGCCCAGAAGGAGACACCGGCCTGAGGCGATGCCGACCCGAGGTGACACCGCCGGTCTGAGGCGTACGGCAGGCCGAAGCCGCCGGCCCCGGCCGCCGTTCACCGGGTCGGCACCGGGTCCAGGTGGGACTCGATGACGCGGAGACTGGCCCGGGTGCAGGTGTCGCAGAGGTGCTGGCGGGTGCCGTTGGTGATGGTGCAGGTCCAGGTGGCCGGGGTGCCCTCGGCCGTGGCGCCGCATTGGACGCACTCCGTGTCGTCGGTGGTCAACTCCGCCTGTTCATACGTCTTCTGGTTCATCAGCCGACAATATCCCCGCCACCGCCGGGAAAGGGGGCACAACGCCTCAGGGGCCGCCCAGTTGGACAGCCCCTGAGATGTGTGGTGTTGCGATGGCCGCCTGATGCGGTGGTGACACCGCCGGGCGGCCCGGCACCGTACGGATGCCGGGCAGCCGGCAGGTCACTGCATGACGGCCATGGCCAGAGCGCGCCGGGCGCGCAGCGACGCCCGCTCGGCGCGACGCTGCATGCGCCGGGCCGTGGCGAGGCGCTGGGCCCTGCGTTCGGACTCGGCCTCCTGGAGGCGCTGTTGCATATGTGCGCGCGCCAGGGCTTCTGGGATGAGTTGCATTTCACGGGTCCTGTTCTGGCGCGACTCGATCACGCCGGAGTTCGCTGGTGCGGTGGTGTCGGTGAGAGTGGGGTTCATCGGGTCCTGCTTCTGGGGGTCCCGCTGGGCGGGACGGTCGATCGTTCCTGTGCCGCTGGTGTACGTGCCGCCGAGCTTCATGCCGCGACCGGGTTCTTGCGCGGACGGCCACGCGGACGCTTGCGGGGTACCACGACGCCCTGGACGAACAGTTCGCCGCCCCAGACGCCCCACGGCTCACGACGGTCCTTGGCGCCGGCGAGACACGCCTCGCGCACCGGACAGGTCTGGCACAGGGACTTGGCGTACTCCACGTCGGCCGGGGTCTCGGCGAAGAAGACCTCGGGGTCGTAGGTACGGCACGGCACGGCGGCGCCGAGTCGGTCGATCTCGTCGTCGAGCTCGGTGAGGGGCAGCAAAGGGGTCTCCTGGGAGTCGGGCGGGGGGATCAGGTCGGTGGCGACGGACGGGGTGTGCGTCTGGAGTTGCACGGTGGTGTGTTCCTCGTCTGTTCGGCCCGGCTGGTGGCCGGGCTCATGGGCAAAGCAAAAGGGCCGCGGATCCCGGTGTGGGTTCCGCGGCCCTGGAAGGTGCCGACCTGATCATGCGAATCAGGCTGGATCTCTCCAGGGTTCGTGCCCGCGGTGGGCCCACGTGTCCTGCTGCGTCTGGTACTGCTTCCGGGATTCGGCACCGTTGGCCGCCGCGCCGGCGAAGGCATGCTGGTCCGCTGCCTGTGCCGCTGCCGCTACTGCGGGTGCCTGGGTCGGTCGCTCGTCGCACTTGGCCTCGGGCAGGAACACCGGGGAAGCGGCACGGGAGACCTCAAGACCGGACATCCGACCGAAGGCGGACAGACCGGTGCCCGGGAGCGAGGCGCCGAGCATGCAGGGGGCGACGACCGAACGATCGGTCATTTTCTGGGTCTCGATGAAGCTGATCACTGGTCTCGCCTCCTCTCGGCGTCTCGGCGGACCGGAAAATCCGGTCCGGGCTTGTTCAGTACAACACGAATCCAGCGGATCCCGGAAGGCCCGTTGTCTTCGTGCCTGTGAAGGCTATGGGGATGCGCTCCGCGCGCGCAAACTATTTTTCTGACGACTTTCCGGAGGTTCTTGCACCACCCTCCGGAAGATCGTCCGGCGACGGCCCGTCCGCTGCCGGAACGAGCTCCTCACCTGCGCACAACGCGAGGACGTCGGCGCCGAATCTGCCCAGCTTGCGTCCCCCCACACCAGGGATGCCCGCCAGCTCCCCCTCGGTTCCCGGAACGGCCTCGGCGATCGCCATCAGCGTCTTGTCCGTGAAGACGCAGTACGCCGGCTGGCCTAGCTGCCGTGCCCGCTCGGCCCGCCAGTCGCGCAGCCGCCCGTACAACGCCTCGTCGAGCTCGGAGGGGCAGTCGTCGCAGCGCATGAGCTTCATTTCACCCGCATCGGTGAGCGTCTTGCCGCAGACCCGGCAACGGGCGGGCGACCGGGTCCGGCGCTTGCCCGCGCCCCTGGCCATGGCGCCGCCCCGCTCGACACCGCCCGCGGCGGCGGCCGCCGCGCGGCGCCCCGCGCCCCCGAACCGGGCCGCAGACCGTCCAGGAAACGGCTGGGCCGCCGGACGGCGCGGCCGCCCGGAGCACGGGACAGCGACCACGAGAGCCCCAGATGCAGGCGGGCCCGGGTGACGCCCACGTACAGCAGGCGGCGCTCCTCCTCGACCTGCTCGTCGGTCTTGGCGTACGTGATCGGCATCATGCCCTCGGTGAGGCCGACCAGGAAGACGGCGTCCCACTCCAGGCCCTTGGCCGCATGAAAAGAGGCGAGCGTCACACCTTCGACGGTCGGCGCGTGCTGGGCGTTGGCCCGCTCGTCCAGCTCGGCGACCAGATCGGCGAGGGTGGCCGCCGGCCGGGCCTTGGCGAAGTCCTCGGCGAGGCGGACCAGCGCGGCCAGCGACTCCCAGCGGTCCCGCACGGCGCCGGACCCGGCCGGGGGCACGCTCGTCCACCCCATGTCGCTCAGTACCGCCCGGACCTCGGACGGGAGGTCCACGGCGTCGTCGAGGAGGGCGTCGTTGGCGCCGAAGCGGGCGGCGCCGCGCAGCTTGACGCCTGCCTCGCGCACCTCGGGCCGCTCGAAGAACCGCTCGGCACCGCGGAGCTGGTACGGCACGCCGTGGTCGGCGAGGGCCTGCTCGTAGACCTCGGACTGCGCGTTGATGCGGAACAGGACCGCTATCTCGCTCGCCGGCACGCCGGACGCGATCAGGTCGCGGATACGGCGGGCGGTGCCCTCCGCCTCCGCCGGCTCGTCCCCGTACTCCGTGTAGGCGGGCTCGGGGCCGGCGTCCCGCTGCGAGATCAGCTCCAGCCGGTGCTCGGCGGCGCGGCCGCGCGCCTGGGAGAGCAGACCGTTGGCGAGGTGCACGACCTGGGGGGTGGAGCGGTAGTCCCTGACCAGCTTCACGACCGTGGCGTTCGGATGGCGGGTGCGGAAGTTCAGCAGGTGGTCGGGGGTGGCGCCGGTGAAGCTGTAGATCGTCTGGCTGGCGTCGCCGACGACGCAGAGGTTGTCGCGGTCGCCGAGCCACAGGTCGAGCAGCCGCTGCTGGAGCGGGCTGACGTCCTGGTACTCGTCCACGACGAAGTGCTGGTACTGGGCGCGGACCTGCTCGGCGATGTCGTGCCGGTCCTGCAGGACGCCGACCGTCAGCAGCAGCACGTCCTCGAAGTCGATGGTCCCCCGGTCGCGCTTGAGCTGCTCGTACGTGGCGTAGATCTGCCCGATCTCGGCCGGGTCGCGGGGGGCCTCGCGCCCGGCCTTGTGCACGGCCGCCGGATAGTCGGCGGGCACGGTCTGGGTGACCTTGGACCACTCGATCTCGCCCGTGACGTCCCGCAGCTCGTTGCGGTCGAGGCGGATGCGGCAGCGGGCAGCGGCCTCCGCGACCACCTGGACCTTGCGCTCCAGCAGCCGCGGCACCTCGCCGCCGACCGCCTTCGGCCAGAAGTACTGAAGCTGGCGCAGCGCGGCCGAGTGGAACGTCCGGGCCTGCACCCCGCCCGCGCCGAGCTGCCGCAGCCGCCCGCGCATCTCCCCCGCCGCCCGGGCGGTGAAGGTGACGGCGAGCACCGTGGACGGCTGCAGGATGCCCGCGCGCACGCCGTACGCGATGCGGTGGGTGATCGCCCGGGTCTTGCCCGTCCCGGCACCCGCCAGGACGCACACGGGCCCGTGCAGGGCCGTGGCGACCTCGCGCTGCTCGGGGTCCAGGCCGTCGAGCACCGCGTCGGCACCCTCGGGCGTGGCCGGGAACTGGGTCGCGGCCGCAACCTGCGGGAAGAGAGTGGAGTCCGATGCTGCTGTCACCCGACCATGCTGCCAGGTCGACCGGGACAGCCGGGAAAGTTGTCCACAGCCGCCACTCCCCGGTCACACGAATACACCTGCCTACGGAAGCGAAGCCGTACACGTACGGGAACGGTCCGGCACGGACGGGAATGGTCCGGCCCGGGCAGACGTTCTCCCATCGATACACGCCGAGCTAGAAGGAGCGCGAGGACCCATGGCGGGCACTGTGACGATGTACAGCACCACGTGGTGCGGCTACTGCCGTCGGCTGAAGGGCCAGATGGACCGCGAGGGAATCGCGTACACCGAGATCAACATCGAGCAGGACCCCGAGTCCGCCGCGTTCGTGGAGAAGGCCAACGGCGGCAACCAGACCGTCCCGACTGTTCGGGTAGTTCCCACCTCGGGTGGCAACGAGGTCGTGATGACAAACCCGAGCCTTGCCCAGGTAAAGCAGGCTCTCGCGGCCTGACGCTCCCCAGCGCTGCGGCCCCCCTCTGGACATGATCACCGGAGGGGGCCGCTTGTATGCAGGGGAAGCGGACAGCGAGCCGTCGCACGCCGGTCACGCGCCGTCGATATCGGCCGCCCACGACCGTACGACACGCTCTCGCCAAAGCACTTCATGCAACAACGTGCATACCCACGTCCATGCATGGACGGCCGAGCATGCCCCTCGTACGGTCGTGTCCGACGACCCGACCAGGGGGTACCGCAATGCACGTCAGGAGCTGACTCGGCTTACCGGGAACGGGACCGGCGAGTGTTGGCGTCGTTGGGTTCGCCCGCCTCGTCGCCCGCCTTCCGGAGCGCGCGGGCCACGCACAGTGACACCGCTTTGACGTCTTGCACATGACGCCTGCCGGACTCCGAACGGGCGCCTCACCGCCGTCGCGATGACGCGTGGCCGTCCCGGAGCATGGCTGCCATGAGAGAGAACCCGACGGACAGGTGCGAGGCATGCGAAGTGTGCGAGCTGTTGACGTTGCTCGAAGCCACGGGGCGGGAGAGCCGGGACCGGTCGACGGAGGTGGACGCGCGGGTGCGGTACCGGCGGCACATGAGGGAGGCGCACCGGCGGGAGGTTCCGCTGCCGCTCTGAGGGCCGCGGCGTGCAGACTCCGCGCGGCGTTCCCCTGACGGTCCCGGCGGAGCGGGTGCTCGGGCGGACTCGGCGGAGCGGGCGTTCGGAGCGCTCGCCGCCCGGCTCCGCGGCTGCTGGGTGGTGGAGGCGTCCATGATCCGGGCGGGTAGCCTGCTCCATCGCGTGAGGGCCGGGCGACGAAGCGGGGGGCCGTGAGCGGGGAAGTGACCAGTTGGCTGGTGGAGCGGGCCGTTCCGCTGTGCGGTCTCGTCGCGGGGGTGCCCAGCGACGATCTCCAGCCGCTGAAGGGTGCGCTGAGCGGTGTGCGCGTCGTGGGGCTGGGTGAGTCGACGCACGGCACCCGGGAGTTCTTCCAGCTCAAGCACCGGCTGCTGGAGTTCCTGGTGACGGAGCTGGGCTTCTCGGTGCTGGCCATGGAGGCGAGCGCCTCCGCGGCGCCGGCCGTCGACGCCTACGTACGGCACGGCGTCGGTGACGCGGCGACGGTGCTCAGGGGGCTGGGGTTCTGGACCTGGCGGACGTACGAGGTGCTCGCGGTGATCGAGTGGATGCGGGCCTACAACCGGGGCCGCCCCGAGGAGGGCAAGATACGTTTCGCCGGGATCGATCCGCAGAAGTGCGGCGCCTCGGTCTCCCTACTGGAGACGCTGTTGAGCGAGCATGCGGCGGACCGGGTCGCCGGTCTCCGTTCCCTGCTCGGTGTGCTCGCCGAGGCCCATCCGGGACAGCACCCCGACCCGCGGCGGCGCCTGGTGCGCGAGGCCGAGGATCTGGCCGCGTTCGTGCAGGAACGGTTCCCCGAGGCGCAGGAGGCGGTCCGGCATGCACGGATTCTGGTCCGGGCCGCCGATCTGGTGACCCGCGACCGGCTGCACGACGACCCGCGGCAGACCGTCTACGCCGTGCGGGACCGGTACATGGCCGAAGCGGTGCAGGAACTGCTCGCCGAGCCGTCCACAAAAGTCGTTCTGTGGGCGCACAACGGTCACATCGCCAAGAGTGCTCACGGCGACGGTCCGCTCCCCCTGGGACACCATCTGAAGGAGCGGTACGGGGACGCCTATTACGCGCTGGGGCTGCTGTTCGGCAAGGGATCTTTCCGGGCCTGCCGCGGGCGGCCGCGGGCCGGAGCCAAGGCCCGGCGCCCGGTGGGCAACCGGATCGGCATGGCCGACGGGACGACGGTGGAGGCACGGCTGGCCGCCGCCGGGCGCGGCGACCTCGTCGTCGACCTCCGCTCCGCCGCGGACGCGCCGGACGCCGTGCGGCAGTGGCTCCGCGAGCCGTCCGCGATGCGCAGCTTCGGGGCCCATGTGCCCCGCTGGACCTATCACCTGCACCGGAGCCCGACGGTGCCGGCACGGGAGTACGACGGGCTCGCCTACGTGGCCACCTCGACGAGTTCGCGGCTGCTGCCACCGGACGGCACCCCGTAGGGCCCCGTACGCCCTACGGGGCAGGACGCACCCGGCCGGAGGCCTGGCGGGGTCCCGGCCGGGTGTGTCCTCAGGGCTCGTGTCCTGTACGGCCTGTGGTCCTACGGCTTCGGCAGCGGCTTGCCGTACCAGGCCTCGATGAGGCGGGCGGCGATCGAGATGCCGTACGGGGGCAGCACCTCGCCGGACTCGAAGGCGGCCTTCAGGTCTTCGCGGGAGAACCAGCGGGCCTCTTCGATCTCCTCGCCGTCGACCTGGATCTCGGAGGACGTGGCGCGGGCCATGAAGCCGAGCATCAGGCTGGACGGGAAGGGCCACGGCTGGCTGGCGACGTACTCGACCTCGCCGACGACCACGCCCGCCTCCTCGAAGACCTCGCGGGCCACCGACTGCTCGATGGACTCGCCGGGCTCGACGAAGCCGGCCAGGGTGGAGAAGCGGCCCTCCGGCCAGTGCACCTGGCGGCCGAGGAGCGCGCGGTCCTCCTCGTCCGTGACCAGCATGATCACGGCGGGGTCGGTGCGCGGGTAGTGCTCGGCGCCGCAGGCGGGGCAGCGGCGGATGTGGCCCGCCGCCGCGATGACGGTGCGCTCGCCGCAGCGGGAGCAGAAGCGGTGCAGGCGCTGCCAGTTCTCCAGGGCGACGGCGTGCACGAGCAGCCCGGCGTCGCGCGGGGACAGCAGCAGGCCCGCCTCGCGCAGGCCGGCGGGGCGCGCGGACTGGTCCATGCGCCCCGGGAGCGAGTCCTTCTGGAGCGCGAAGTAGCGCACGCCGTCCTCGTCGGTGCCGAGGAAGTAGCGGTGCGTCTCGGTGAGCGGCGCCTCGAAGGACGGCGTCATGACCAGTTCGGTACGGCCGTCGGGGGTGTCGTCGACCAGTGCCTGGCCTCCGGAGACCACGAAGACGCGCGTCGTCGGGTGGCTCCAGGCCGCCGCGAGCCACGCCTCGTCGAGGCGGTGGTGGGCGGCTCTGTCGATGCCGCTCGGTGCGCTGAACGTGATCGGCCGGTCGGCGCTGTGGTCGGTCCAGGTGGTCACTGCGGTTTCCAACTCCCCCTAGGGCGTGGGTGGTTGCCGCCCGTGGGCGCGGCCGCCGGGCGGGCGGCGGACCGGGCGGCGAGGGTGGTACGGGTGGCACGGCCCGTGCGCGGACCGGGCGGCGGCGTGCGGGCGGCCACCGTCCGGGCGCGGTCCGGCGACCCGGCCGCGGGGCGGGCCGCCGGCCGGGTCACGGGCACGGACGCCGTCGGGGCGTGGTCAGGGATCAAGCGACGCGCCAGTTCTCCGCCAGGTCGCCCCACAGGTGCGCGGCGGTCTCGACGCCCTTCATCAGCAGGTCCAGCTCGACCTTCTCGTTCGGGGCGTGCCAGCCGTCCGAGGGGATGGATATGCCGAGGAAGAGGACCGGTACGCCCAGGACGTCCTGGAGGTCGGCGGCCGGACCCGAGCCGCCCTCGCGGGTGAAGCGGATCTTCTGGTTGAAGGCGCGGCCCATGGCCCGTACGACGGACTGGAGGGCGGGGTGGTCGAGCGGGGTCAGGCAGGGGCGGGTGGCGCCCCAGAAGGTGATCTCGTGGCGGATGCCGTCGGGGAGGCGGGCGGCGACCCAGTCCCGTACGGACTGCTGGACGGCGGCCGCGTCCTGGCCCGCCACCAGGCGGAAGGACAGCTTGAGCTGCGCCGTCGACGGCACGATGGTCTTGCCGCCGGGGCCCTGGTAGCCGCCGCCGATGCCGTTGACCTCGGCGGTGGGGCGGGCCCAGATGCGCTCCAGGGTGCTGTGGCCGGTCTCACCGAGCGCCGCGTGGGAGTGGGCGGTGCGCAGCCACTCGGGCTCGTCGAAGGGCAGCTCGGCGAAGAGCTCGCGCTCGCTGTCGGTCAGCTCGACGATGCCGTCGTAGAAGCCGGGGACCGCGACCCGGCGGTCCTCGTCGTGGAGGGCGGCGGCCAGGCGGGCGGCCTCGGTCGCGGGGTTGGGCACCGCGCCGCCGAAGGAGCCGGAGTGGATGTCCTGGTCGGGGCCGTACAGGTCGATCTGGCAGTCGGTGAGGCCGCGCATGCCCGTGCAGACGGTCGGGGTGTCCTTGGACCACATGCCGGTGTCGGAGACGATCACCGCGTCGCAGGCCAGGCGGGCCGCGTGCTGGGCGATCAGCGCCGGGAAGTTCGGGGAGCCGGACTCCTCCTCGCCCTCGATGAGGAGCTTGAGGTTGACGGCCGGGGCGGTGCGGCCGGTCGCGGCGAGGTGGGCGCGGACGCCGAGGGTGTGGAAGAACACCTGGCCCTTGTCGTCGGCGGCACCGCGTGCGTACAGCTTGCCGTCGACGGTCTGCGGCTCGAACGGGTCGGTGTGCCAGCCGTCCTCACGGGCGGCGGGCTGCACGTCGTGGTGGCCGTAGACGAGGACGGTGGGGGCCGTCGGGTCCCCGGAGGGCCACTCGGCGAAGACGGCGGGAGCACCGTCCGTCTCCCAGATCTCGGCGGTGGGGAAGCCGGTCGCGGTGAGCCGGCCGGCCAGCCATTCGGCGCTGCGGCGCACGTCGGCAGCGCGCTCCGGGTCGGCGGACACCGAGGGGATGCGCAGCCAGGCGGCCAGGTCGTCGAGGAACTCTTCGCGGTGGACGTTGATGTAGGCGCGGACGGCGCTGTCCGAGGTGGTGCTCATGTGTCCGAGCCTATCCGGCTCGCGGGCGCGGTCCGCCGCCGGTCTCGTCGATCTTGTCACCTCTGCTCCCCTCCCCCGCGTCCTCCTCCGCGGCGTCCCCCATGTCCTTCTCGCCGGTGGTCGGTGCGGCTTCGCCGAGCAGGATGCGCTCCAGTCCGGCACGGTCGGGCAGCCGCTGCGGCCGGACCGTCTCACCGCTGCGTACGTACAGGAACGCGGCGTCGACCGCGGACAGCGGCAGGCCGTGCTGCTCGGCCCAGGCCACCCGGTAGAGGGCCAGTTGCAGCGGGTCGGCGGTCTGCGCGTGGTGGGTCTTCCAGTCGATGATCTCGTATGTGTCCCCCTGGGGGCCGCGGTTGCGGTAGACGGCGTCGATACGGCCGCGGATCACCCGGCCCGCGAGGGTGATCTGTACCGGGACCTCGATGCGGTACGGGGTGCGCCGGGCGTACGGGGTGCGGGCGAAGGCGTCCTTGAGGGCCGCCAGGTCGTCCTCGTCCCTGATCGGGTCCGCTTCGCCGGCCGCTTCCCGTGCGCGGGCTTCGTGCCCGTAGGCGCCGCCCGGCAGTTCGTCGGGGCCGAGCAGGGGCAGGGTCAGTTCCTCGAAGCGCGACTCCACCCAGGCGTGGAAGCGCGTACCGCGGCGGGCGGCGGGCCGGGGCGGGTGCGGCATGGGGCGCGCCAGCTCCCGGGTGAAGCCGTCCGGGTCGGACGCGAGCCACAGCAACTGCGAGGCGCTGAGCGAGGACGGCAGGGGTACGTCGCGCACGGTCGCGCGGGACCGCCGCAGCTCGTCGGCGAGCGCGTCGAGGTCGCGGTCCCAGGAGGCGACGGTCCGGCGCTCCTCGGGGAGGAGGGCGGTGAGGGTGGGTTCCGGGGCGGGTTCCGGGATGGCTTCGGGGGCGTGCGCTTGGTTCGGTACGCGGGTGAGCCTGTCTCCGGCGCGTACGGCGCCGCCGCCCGGCCGGTCGTCGTCCTCCGGGTGCGCGGGCCGCTCGGCGCTCCAGGCGTCCCAGTCGGCGAGGTCGTGCTCGGGGCCTGGACCGGTATCGAGGTCGGGGCCGGACTCGAAGCCGGGTCCCTGGGCGGCTTCGGCGGCGTGCACGTCGGCGACGGCGTGCACGTCTTCGTACGGATCGCGCTCGTCGTCGTACGGATCGCGCTCGTACGGGTCGCCTTCGTACGGAACGTCCGCATACGGATCGTCCTCGTACCGGCCGGGTACGGACGCGGCGCCCCCCGCCGCCGGATGCGGGGCGTCATGGGTGACCGCCGCCTCCGGACCGTCACCCGCAGCGGCGTGCGGCAGCACGGCACCGGCCCCGGAGCTGCCTGTCGGCATCCCGTCCAGGTAAGCCCGGACCGTCGCGGCCGCCGCGCGCCGGCGTTCCTTCGCCACCGCGTCCAGCGGCAGCGGCCATTCCCGTTCGGTCTCCGCCTCCTTCAGCGACGGGTTCTCCGCGCCCTCCTCGGGAGCGTCGGCCCACTCCTCGATCTCGCCGTGCCCGGCCTCGCAGTGGGCGCGCAGCGCCTCCAGGAAGGCGGACGGGCCGCGGGGCCGCTTCTGGTCGGGGCCCCACCAGTGGCCGGAGCCGAGCAGCAGGGAACGGGGGCGGGTGAAGGTCACGTAGCCGAGGCGCAGTTCCTCGACGGACTGGTGGTCCTTCATCTCCTCCTTGAAGGACTTCAGGCCGCGGCTGCTCCAGTCGGTCACGTCCGGCAGTGTCGCGGCGTCGCCGCGCAGGGCGTGCGGCAGCACCTTGGGCTGGGTGAGCCAGGAGTCGCGGGCCTGTTCGCTGGGGAACTGCTTGCCGACCAGGCCGGGGACGGCGACCACGTCCCACTCCAGGCCCTTGGACTTGTGGGCGGTCAGCACCTTGACCGTGTTGTCGCCGCCCGGGAGGGAGCTGTCCAGGCCCTTCTCGTGCTGGACGGCCGTGCGCAGGAAGCCCAGGAAGGCGAGGAGTGTCGCGTCGCCGTCCAGCGCGGCGCCGCCCTGCTTGGCGGCGAAGCCGGCGGCGATGTCCAGGAAGGTGTCCAGGGTCTCCCGGCGGCGGGCGGCCAGCGCGCGCGGGGACGCGGACAGCTCGACCTCCAGGCCGGTGACGGACAGCACCCGGTGGAGTACGTCCATCAGGGGATCGCCCGCGGAACGTCGCAGCTCGCGCAGCTCGCGTGCCACGTAGGCGAAGCGGACGCGCGCCTCCGGGGAGAACGGCAGGCCGTCGTCGGGGCGGCCGTCCGACTCCAGGAAGGTGTCGAGCGCGTCGGCGAGCGAGATCGTCTCGGCCGGGTCGACGCCCTCCACGGCCTCGGCCAGCCGCCGTTCGGGGTCCTCGGACTGGCCGTCGCGGTGGACCAGGAGCCGCGCCCGGCGGCCCAGGAGTGCCAGGTCACGGGGGCCGATCTGCCAGCGCGGGCCGATCAGGAGACGTACCAGGGCGGCGTTGGCCGTGGGGTCCTGGACGACCTCGCACACCGCCACCAGGTCGGCGATCTCGGGCAGGTGCAGCAGCCCGGACAGGCCGACGACCTCCACCGGGATCTCCCGCGCGACCAGCTCGCCCTGGATACGGGCGAAGTCACCGGCGGTCCGGCACAGCACCGCGATCTCGCCGGGCGGGGTGCCCGTGCGCACCAGGTGGGCGATGTTCTCGGCGAGCCAGGTCATCTCCTCCGCATGGGTGGGCAGCAGCGCGCAGCGCACCATGCCGTCGCGCTCCGCGCCCGGCGCCGGACGCAGCGCCTCGACGCCCGCGTGCATGGCGCGGAGCGGCGCGGCGAGCCCGTTGGCCAGGTCGAGCAGGCGGCCGCCGCTGCGGCGGTTCTGGCTGAGGGCGGAGCGGCCGGCCGGGCTGCCGTCCTCGAAGGGGAAGTGGTCAGGGAAGTCGTCCAGGTTGGCGACGGAGGCGCCGCGCCACCCGTAGATGGCCTGGCAGGGGTCGCCGACGGCGGTCACCGCATGGCCCGTGCCGCCGCCGAACAGGCCGGAGAGCATGATCCGCTGCGCCACGGAGGTGTCCTGGTACTCGTCCAGGAGGACGACCTTGAACTCCTCCCGGAGCAGCGCGCCCACCTCGGGGCGGGTGGTCGCGAGGGTCGCGGACAGGGCGATCTGGTCGCCGAAGTCCAGCAGTTCGCGCCGCCGCTTCTCGGCGCGGTACGCCCTGACCAGCTCCAGCAGCTCCAGGCGGCCGCGGACCGTCTCGGGCACCTTGCGCAGGTCGGCGTTGGTCAGCTTCACCTGGTCGAGGGCGGCGAGCAGCTCGGTGTCGTACGCCCGCAGCCGGTCCGGCTCGACCAGGTGCTCGGCCAGCTCGCCGTCGAGCGCGAGCAGGTCCTCCACGAGGGCGGGCAGCGACTTCGTCAGGGCGGGGTACGGGCCGGGGGCGGTGCGCAGCACCCGGGCGGCGAGCTGGAAGCGGGTGGCGTCGGCGAGCAGGCGGGCGCTGGGCTCCAGGCCGATGCGCAGGCCGTGATCCTTGAGGAGCTGGCCGGCGAAGGAGTGGTACGTGGAGATCCGGGGCTCGCCGGGGACGCCGTCCGGGCCGCCCGCCCCCGGGCCACCGGCCCCCGGACCGGCCGCGCCGAACGGATCGGCCGGTTCCGTCACCCCGGCCGCCGCCAGGGCCTTGCGGACGCGCTCCGCCAGCTCGCCCGCCGCCTTGTTCGTGAACGTCAGGCCGAGCACCTGCTCCGGGGCGACCTGGCCCGTGCCGACCAACCACACCACGCGCGCGGCCATGACCGTGGTCTTGCCGGAACCGGCGCCGGCCACGACGACCTGCGGGGCGGGCGGTGCGGTGATGCAGGCCGTCTGCTCCGGGGTGAACGGGATGCCGAGGAGCTCCTTGAGCTGCTCGGGGTCGGTGATGCGAGCTGACACATCCGAGACCGTATCCGCCCCCACTGACAATCGCGGCAAACGCCTGCTGAGCGAGGTGCGGGCGATCGCGGGAGCCGTCAGTCCACCACGTGCTGCCCCTCCGGCAGCGCCGAGCAGGCGCTGCGGAACGTGCAGTGGGTGCAGTGCTGCCCCGTGGTGGGCGTGAAGCGCTCCTCCAGGACGCGGCCCGCGGCGGTGGCCAGCAGCTCGCCCACCCAGTCCCCGCCCAAGGGCCCCTGCGCCTGGACGGCGGGGAGCGCGTCCCCGCCCTCCTTCTGGGGCGCGCCCAGCCGCAGGTGGACGAGTTCCGCGCCGCCCGGCTCGGGCCGCTGCCCCCCGAAGGCGGCGTCCACCGCGCCGCTGCGCACCGCCAACTGGTACACGGCGAGCTGCGGGTGCCGGGCGACCTCCGGGCCGGTGGGCTTCTGCTTGCCGGTCTTGAAGTCGACGACGTACGCCCGGCCCTCCGCGTCCCGCTCGACGCGGTCCATGCTCCCCCGGATGCGGACGGCGTACTCGCCCGCTTCGAGGGTGACGTCGAAGCCGTGCTCGGTCGCGACGGTCTCGCGGCCCAGCGTGCCGCGCTCCATCACGTGCCAGCGCAGGAAGCGCTCCAGTGCGGCGCGCGCGTTGTCCTTCTCCTGCCGCGACTTCCAGGGGGCGTCGAAGGCGAGCGCGTCCCATACGGAGTCCAGGCGCTCCATCAGGACGGACAGGTCGGCGGGGGTACGGCCGGAGGCGACCTCGTCGGCGAGGACGTGGACGACGTTGCCGAAGCCCTGGGCGGCGGTCGCCGGCTTGTCCGCCTTCACCTCGCGTCCCAGGAACCACTGGAGTGCGCAGGTGTTGGCGAGCTGGTCCAGCGCGCTGCCGGAGAGCGTGACGGGACGGTCGCGGTCGCGCAGCGGCACGGCGCTGTGCGTCGGCTCGTACAGGCCCCACCACTGGTCCGGGTGGGCGGCCGGCACCAGCGGCTGGCCGTCGTCGTCGCGCAGCGCCGCCAGCTTCGCCAGCCGGCGCGCGGCGGCCTCCCGCAGCGCCGGAGTGGCGTCCGGATCGACGGTGGTGGCCCGCAGCTCCGCGACGAGCGCGGCGACCGACAGTGGACGGCGGGGGCGCCCGGTGACGTCCTGCGGCTCGACGCCCAGCTCCGTCAGGAAGCGGGACGGCTGGTCGCCGTCGTCGGACGCGGCCTTGACGGCGGTGACCACCAGGCGCTCCTTGGCCCGGGTCGCCGCCACGTAGAACAGCCGGCGCTCCTCGGTGAGCAGCGCGCCCGGGGGCAGCGGCTCGGCCAGTCCGTCGCGGCCGATCCGGTCCGCCTCCAGGAGCGAGCCGCGCCGGCGCAGGTCGGGCCAGAGCCCTTCCTGCACGCCGGCCACGACGACGAGCCGCCACTCCAGCCCCTTGGAGCGGTGCGCGGTCATCAGGCGCACCGCGTCGGGACGGACGGTCCGGCGGGTCAGGGTGTCGGCCGCGATGTCCTGGGCGTCCAGCTCCTCCAGGAAGTTCAGCGCGCCCCGGCCGCCGGTACGGGCCTCCGCCCGGGCGGCGGTCTCGAACAGCGCCACGACGGCGTCCAGGTCCCGGTCGGCGTTACGGGCCGCCGCGCCACCGCGCCGGGCGGTCCGCTCCAGCCGCTGGGACCAGGTGGGGGTGCCGTCCCACAGGGTCCAAAGGGCCTCTTCGGCGGTGCCGCCGCGGGCCAGCAGGTCGCGGGTGGTGCGCAGCAGCTCGCCGAGCTGCCGTGCGCCCCGCGCGTACGCCGGATCGTGCGCGACCAGGCGCTCCGGTTCGGCGAGCGCCCGCGCGATCAGTTCGTCGGAGGGCCGCGGTACGTCGTGCCCGGCGGCCCGCTCCTCCTCACGCAGCGCCCGCCCGAGCCGGCGCAGGTCGGCGGCGTCCAGACCGCCGAGGGGGGAGGTCAGCAGGTCTATGGCGATTTCGGCGGAGAGGCCGGGGGCCGCCTCGGCGGCCGGGGTTTCGTCGACCGGGGTGTCACTGGCCGAGACGCCCCCGACCGAGACCCCCTCAGCAGGGACGTCACGGTCTGGGACGTCCTCAGCAGGGACCTCCTCGGCAGGGACGTCAGCCACGGAGTCATCCTCGGCGGTCGCGCCATCAGCAGGCGCGGCGACCGGCACAGCAGCCGACGCCGCAGCCGCCGTGGCCGCCACCCGCAAGGCCGTCAGCAGCGGCGCCACCGCCTGTTCCTGCCGCAGCGGCAGCTCGTCGCCGTCGATCTCCAGGGGCACGCCGGCCGTGGTCAGGGCCCGGCGCACGCCGGGGAGGGAACGGGCGCCGGCGCGTACGAGGACGGCCATGTCGCGCCACGGCACACCGTCCTCCAGGTGCGCGCGCCGCAGAATGTCCGCGATGTTGTCCAGCTCGGCGCCCGGCGTCGGGTACGTGAAGACCTCGACGCGGCCGCCGTCCCGTACCGCCGCCAGGTCGCGGTGTGCCCGGACCGCGCGGGCCGGGAGGCGGGTCAGCGGCATACGGGCGGTGAGCCGCCGGGTGGCCGCCAGCAGGGCCGCGCCCGAGCGGCGGGAGGTGCCGAGCACCTCGACCGGCGCCGGGGTGCCGTCCGTGCGCGGGAACATCGCCGGGAAGTCGAGGATGCCGTTGACGTCGGCGCCGCGGAAGGCGTAGATCGACTGGTCCGGGTCACCGAAGGCGACGAGCGTACGGCCGCCCCCGGCCAGCGCGCGCAGCAGCCGTACCTGTGCGGCGTCCGTGTCCTGGTACTCGTCGACGAACACCGCGTCGTAGCGCGCGGCCAGCTCCGCCGCGACCTCGTCGCGCTCCGCGAGCAGCACCGCGCGGTGCACGAGTTCGGCGTAGTCCAGCATGCCCTGGGCGTCCAGCACGTCCAGGTACTCGGCGAGGAACCCGGCCGCCGCGCCCCAGTCCGGCCGCCCCGTACGCCGCGCGAAGTCGGCGAGCGCGTCCGGGCCCAGCCCCAGCTCCCGGCTGCGCGCGAGCACCGCGCGGACCTCGTCCGCGAAGCCGCGCGTCGTCAGGCAGGCGCGCAGTTCGTCCGGCCAGCGCACCCGGGCCCGCCCGGCGGCCGCCAGCCCGGCCTGCCCTTCGAGCAGCTCGCGCACGACGAGGTCCTGCTCGGGCCCGGACAACAGCCGCAGCGGGTCGGCGAACAGGTCGGCGTCCTGATGGGCCCGTACGAGCGCGTAGCAGTACGAGTGGAAGGTGGTCGCCTGCGGAGCGGCGGTGCTGCCCAGGCGCGCGGCGATCCGGTCCCGCAGTTCGACGGCGGCCTTGCGGCTGAAGGTCAGCACGAGCAGCCGCTCGGGGTCGGCGCCCTCCTGGACGCGCCGGGCGACCGCCTCCACGAGCGTCGTGGTCTTGCCCGTACCCGGGCCGGCGAGGGCCAGCAGCGGCCCGCCGCCGTGGTCAACCACAGCGCGCTGACGTGCGTCCAAAGCAGGAGGGTCCGCCGGTCCCGGCCGGGTACGCACCAGTCGGTACGCGCCGGTGGCATCCCGCCGCGCCGGCCGCCGGCGCGGCTGCGCGGACGGCATGGCCGAGGCCGAGAAGGAGGAACTCACGTGGATCGCCGGTCCTGGGAGGAGGTGCTGGTCGTGGTGCGCACCGCGGTGCGGGGCGTGGCGGTGCGGCCACCGCGCCGGACGCCGGGCGGCGGGGCGGTGGTACGGACCGTGCCCGACGCTACGCCAGGTGGCGCACGAGCCGCAGTCCGTCCCACGACGGTACGTCGGACAGGTGCCTCCGTGACGGATACGGCGTACGGGACGGGTGAGCAGGGCGGGGCGTGCGGGCCGGATGTGGCAGGTCTGCCGGGTGGGACGAAGCAGTCGAAACGGTCTAATGACGCAAATCCGCCGGGCGGACCGCACGCGCCGCAAGAGCCGCGCACGTCAACCGCCCCCGCCCTGCCGCAGGCCCCGGGGCGCCCGGCCATGACGTCCGGATCAGCCCGCGCCGGCCCCGTACGCCCCGGCCCCGCGTCCCCCGGACGGGCGTACTACGGATGCTCCCGCTCCGACCGCACGGTCCCCTCAACCGTTCGTCCCCGGATCGCCCCCGTCCCACCGGGCCCGCCGCATGTCGAGGCGCGGGACATGCCCCTCGGCGGCCCTGGACGCCTCGCGCAGCGGAGTGCCTTCCTCCCGGTAGTGCGCCAACGCGCGCAGTTCGCTGCCCGGCAGCAGTTGCCCGTCCGCGCGCACGACGCGCCACCACGGCACGGCGCCCCCGTACAACGCCATCACCCGGCCCACCTGTCGCGGCCCGCCCACGCGCCGCCCGTCACCGGCCCCCGCGGACCCTCCACCGGAGCGCGGCCCCTCCACCGGCTCCCCCGGCGGCTCCTCCCCCGCGAGCCACTCGGCGACATCGCCGTACGTCATCACCCGACCGGGCGGGATCAGCTCGGCCACGCCGAGGACCCGTTCCGCGTACTCGGGGATCTCCCCGGTGCCGTACTCGGGAATGTCTCCCGCTGTCCCACTCATTCGGCCCATCCTGCACCACACCACCGACAGTCCCGCCCCGCCCGCCCGGCGGCCCGCCGACGGCGTGCGCGGGCGGTCGCGGCGGCGTATGTTCCGTTTCCCGGCCCTTCGAAATGCACCCTGATGCCCCCGCCTCCTCCCGGCCATGCCACCATCTTCCGGGCGGTGACTGGTGATACGAGATCAAAAAGAGACGGCCGAACAGCAGGGTGCGGTGCCTCCACGGGAGGCCGGCACCCCTGAGGCGCTGTCCTCCGCCACCCCCGCCCGGGGGGACGGAAAACCACGGGGGAAGCCGTCACAGGCTTCCGAGACCGAAAAGGCGAGCACGATCGAGAAGGCCGGAAGAGCCGACGAGCCCGCGAGTCCGGAGGAACCGGAAGGGCCGGCCGGACCGGCGGGGCCGACACGGTCCTGCCGGTCCGGGGCGGCGTCCGCTTCCACCGGAGCGGAGGGCACGGCAGAAGAGGAACGCACCGCCGACGGGACGGCCGGCCCGGACCGGCCGGACGGCGACACGGGCGAGGCCACCGGGGCCGGAGCGACCGCCGGGAGCGGCGAGGCCGCCGAGACCGGCGCCACCACCGCCCCCGCCACCCCCGCCAAAGTTGGCAAAGTCGACATAACCGAGAAAACCCCCAGAAGCAGCAAGGGCAGCGGCAAGAGCGGCAAACCCGACCGTCTCGACCGCCCGACCCCGCCCCTCGACCACGTAGGCAGCGAGTTCCACGTCGACCAGGTCTCCGGGGACGAGCCGCTGCTGCCCGCCCGGGTGCACCGCCCGTCCGACCTGATGCGCCTGCTGCTCGGCATCGTCGGCATCGCGCTGGTGCTGCTGCTGGCGACGTTCGCGCACGGCACGACCCAGGGTCTGCAGCGCGACATCGGTGAGGGCGCCGGACTGGCCCCCCGTCTGCTGATCAACTTCGCCGGGCTGGCGTCCAGCGTGGCCGTACTGATCGTCCCGGTGGCCTTCGCCGTCGAGCGGCTGATCAAACGGGACGGGCTGCGGATCGCGGACGGGGTGCTGGCCGCGGTCCTCGCGCACGGCGTCTCGCTCGCCACCGACCTGTGGGTCGCCGAGGCCGCGCCGGAGTCCATCCAGGTCGCGCTGACCCAGCCACTGGCCAACGGCGGGCTGACCCCGCCGGTGCACAGTTATCTGGCGCCGGTCATCGCGTACATGACCGCGGTGGGGATGTCGCGGCGCCCGCGCTGGCGGGTGGCGATGTGGTGCGTGCTGCTGCTCGACGCGTTCGCCGTGCTGGTGGGCCGCTACACGACGCCGTTCGCCATCGTCACCACCATCCTCATCGGCTGGACGGTGGCCTTCGGGACGCTGTACGCGGTCGGCTCGCCCAATGTGCGGCCCACCGGCCAGAACCTCCTCGCGGGCCTGCGCCGGGTCGGCTTCCACCCCGTACGGGCGGTGCGCGCCGAGGACATCGGCACCGCCGAGCACCCGGAGCACGCCGACCGCGGCCGCCGCTACATCGTCACCCTGGAGGACGGCCCGCCGATCGACGTCACCGTCGTGGACCGCGAGCGGCAGGCCCAGGGCTTCTTCTACCGGGTGTGGCGCCGGCTGTCGCTGCGCGGCATCAACCAGCGCCGCAGTCTCCAGTCGCTGCGCCAGGCGCTGGAACAGGAGGCACTGCTGGCGTACGCGGCCATCGCGGCCGGCGCCAACGCGCCCAAGCTGATCGCCACCTCCGAGCTGGGCCCGGACGCCGTGATGCTGGTGTACGAGCACATCGACGGCCGGCCGCTGGACGCGCTGCCGGACGAGGAGATCACCGACGATCTGATGCGCAACGCCTGGCGGCAGGTGGCGGCGCTCCAGTCGCGGCGCATCGCCCACCGGCGCCTGGTGGGTGACGCCCTTCTGGTGGATCGTTCCGGCAGGATCTTCCTGACCGATCTGCGCGGCGGTGAGATCGCGGCGGGCGACCTGGTCCTGCGGATGGACATCGCGCAGTTGCTGACCACCTTCGCGCTGCGGGCCGGCGCCGAGCGGGCGGTGGCCGCGGCCGTCGACGTCCTCGGCCCGGACGCGGTCGCCGACAGCCTGCCGCTGCTCCAGCCGATCGCGCTCAGCCGCACCACCCGGGCCACCCTGCGCCAGCTTGCCCGCGAGCGCTCCGCGCGGGAGCGCGAGGCGGTCCTGGAGGCGTCCCGCGTCGCCAAGGAGCGCAAGGCTGCCGAAGCGGCCCGGCGGGGCGGCGCGCACACACAGGAGCAGCCGACCAACCGCAAGGTGGCGCGCGCCGAGAAGCACGCCGAGAAGCGGGCGGTCGACGAGGCACTGGAGGAGGCCCGCGAGGAGGACCTGCTCTCGCAGATCCGCCAGCAGGTGCTGCTGATCCGGCCGACGGCACCGGTCGAGCCCGCCCGCCTGGAACGGATCAGGCCGCGCACCCTCGTCACCTGGATCGCCGGCGCCTTCGCCGCGTACTTCCTGCTCTCGCAGATCACCCACGCCAACTTCGGCCAGGTGGCCGGGCAGGCCCAGTGGCTGTGGGTGG
Source organism: Streptomyces chrestomyceticus JCM 4735 (assembly GCF_003865135.1). Lineage (NCBI taxonomy): Bacteria > Bacillati > Actinomycetota > Actinomycetes > Kitasatosporales > Streptomycetaceae > Streptomyces > Streptomyces chrestomyceticus. The sequence goes on from NZ_BHZC01000001.1 coordinate 3,352,947, forward strand.
TGGCGGCGCTGGCCTTCTCGGCGCTGACCTATCCGGCGGCGGCGATGAGCCTGCTCGGCTTCGTACCGGAGAAGGTGTCCTTCCTGCGGACGGTGACCGCGCAGGTGGCGGGCAACTTCGTCAAGCTGGTCGCACCGGCCGCGGTGGGCGGCGTGGCGCTCAACACCCGCTTCCTCCAGCGGTCCGGCATCCGGCCCGGCCTGGCGGTGGCGAGTGTGGGTGCGTCCCAGTTGTTCGGCCTGGGCTGCCACATCGTGCTGCTGCTGACCTTCGGCTATCTCACCGGCACCGAGCGCACCCCGTCGCTCTCCCCGTCCCGCGCGGTGATCGCGGGCCTGCTGACGGCGGCCGTGCTGGTGCTGGTGGTCACCGCGGTCCCGGCGCTGCGCAAGTTCATCTCCACCCGCGTACGGTCGCTGTTCGCGGGCGTGGTGCCGCGCATGCTGGACGTGCTCCAGCGCCCGAAGAAGCTGGCGATCGGCATCAGCGGCACGCTGCTGCTCACGGCGGCGAACGTGCTGTGCCTGGACGCCTCGATCCGCGCGTTCGGCGGGGGCGGGCAGCTCAGCTACGCGGCCATCGCGGTGGTGTTCCTCGCGGGCAACGCGGCGGGCTCGGCGGCGCCCACCCCCGGCGGCGTGGCGGCCATCGAGGCCGCGCTGACCGGCACCCTGACGCTGGCCGGGCTGACGTCGGACATCGCGTTCCCCGCGGTGCTGCTGTTCCGGCTGATGACGTTCTGGCTGCCGGTGCTGCCGGGCTGGATCTCGTTCACACAGCTCACCCGTAAGGGCCAGATCTGAGGGAGCCGGGACCCGCGCGTCCGGTACGGCGAAGGGCCCGCACCCCGAGGGGTACGGGCCCTTCGCCGTGTGCGGCCGACGGCCGGCCGGTCAGTAGACCGGCTTCTCCGGCTCGACCGTGTTGACCCAGCCGATGACGCCGCCGCCGACGTGCACCGCGTCCGCGAAGCCCGCGGACTTCAGGACGGCGAGGACCTCGGCGGAGCGGACGCCCGTCTTGCAGTGCAGGACGATCTTCCGGTCTTGCGGGAGGTCCTGGAGGGCGCTGCCCATCAGGAACTCGTTCTTCGGGATCAGCTTGGCGCCGGGGATCGAGACGATCTCGTACTCGTTCGGCTCCCGGACGTCGATGATCTCGATCTTCTCGTCCGTGTCGATCCACTCCTTGAGCTGCTGCGGAGTGATCGTGGAACCTGCCGCCGCCTCCTGGGCCTCCTCGGACACGACGCCGCAGAAGGCCTCGTAGTCGATGAGTTCGGTGACGGTCGGGTTCGTGCCGCAGACCGCGCAGTCGGGGTCCTTGCGTACCTTGACCTGGCGGTACGTCATCTCCAGCGCGTCGTAGATCATCAGGCGGCCGACCAGCGGGTCACCGATGCCGGCCAGCAGCTTGATGGCCTCGTTGACCTGGATGGAGCCGATGGACGCGCAGAGCACGCCCAGCACGCCGCCCTCGGCGCAGGAGGGGACCATGCCGGGGGGCGGGGGCTCCGGGTACAGGCAGCGGTAGCAGGGGCCGTGCTCGCTCCAGAAGACCGACGCCTGGCCGTCGAAGCGGTAGATCGAGCCCCAGACGTACGGCTTGTTCAGCAGTACGCAGGCGTCGTTGACCAGGTAGCGGGTGGCGAAGTTGTCGGTGCCGTCGACGATCAGGTCGTACTGGGCGAAGAGGTCCATGACGTTGCTGGAGTCAAGGCGCTCTTCGTGCAGGTTGACCGTGACGTACGGGTTGATGCCCAGCACCGTGTCCTTGGCGGACGCGGCCTTGGAGCGGCCGATGTCCGCCTGGCTGTGGATGATCTGGCGCTGGAGATTGGACTCGTCGACCTCGTCGAACTCCACGATGCCGAGGGTGCCGACGCCCGCCGCGGCGAGGTACATCAGCGCGGGCGATCCCAGGCCGCCGGCGCCGACGCACAGCACCTTGGCGTTCTTCAGCCGCTTCTGCCCGTCCATCCCGACATCCGGGATGATCAGGTGGCGGGAGTACCTGCGGACCTCGTCGACGGTGAGCTCCGATGCGGGCTCGACCAGGGGTGGCAGCGACACGGGGACTCCGTTTGTCGGTATCTCGATGGGCGACCCCCCGCTCCGGGAGAACCCGGAGCAAGGGACGGTGGTCTCCCCGTAACACTGCCACGCCCTTCTTCATTCCGAGACACCCGGTCCGATACGCGAGACGAATGTGTCCCAGTAGCCGGGCAGCGACTCCCAGGCGCTCCCTCCGTGGTCGGCGCGGTCGGTGAAGTAGACGGTTCCGGCGCCCTGCCAGCGGGCGATCCGCAGGGCTTCTTCCAGGTGGGTGCCGGGGACGCCGTGCACGAGGTGGCAGAAGCGCCGCGCCGGGTACTCGGCGGTCCACTCCGCCGCTTGCGACCAGCGGTAGTCGGACCAGCGGCCGGCGAAGGTGACGAGCTGGTCGGCGACCTCCGCGTAGCCGGGGTACGGGTGGCGGCCGTGCCCCGTGACGAGGTGCGCGCCGTCCTTGAGGGCCCGCAGGGTGGTGGTCAGCCGCCGGGTCTCGGACAACAGTGTCCGGTCCGTGGGACAGCGGTCCAGATAGAAACCGTCGACCTTGTACCACTCCAGGAACCGGTGTGCGTCGGAGACCAGTTCACCGAACGGACGGGCGCCGTGCCCCAGGTCGAGATGGCCCAGCAGCCGGGCCCCCGCGTCGCGCAGTTGGGCGGCGGCCGGCAGGCAGTACGGGTCGGGGCGCACGCCGGGGCCGCGCGCGACGTTGAGCACCACCCAGTGCAGCGCCGCCGCGCCGCCCCGTGGCCCCGGCGCCCGGCGCGCGGCTCCGGTGCAGGCCAACCCGCGTGCCAGGCGCAGCAGCTCGGCCCACTCGGCGGGCGCCAGCAGCGGGTGGGCGAACCCCGGAACGCCGACGCCGAGCGGCGCGGCGCCGGTCACGGCGGTGCCGGCGCCCAGGGATGTCGTCAGATACGACATGCGGCCTCCATCCAGATGTCGGCGAGGGATTCCTCCAGCCCGATCCGCGGCCGCCACCCCAGGCGGTCGCGGGCGGTGCGCACGTCCGCCTGCTGCCAGCTCCCGCACCCGTCCGGATAGGGATACGCGGGGGGCACCGCCCCGTGTTCAGAGGCCGGCCCCGGGATGGCGAGCCGCGCGGCGGCGGGACCGCCGGCGGCGTAGCCGGGCGGGGTGTCCAGTTCGTGGAGCGAGCCGCCGAACCCGGCGACCCGTGCGAGCAGCGCGGCGGCCTCGCGCAGCCGTACGGCGTGCCCGGTACCGATGTTGACCACGCCCTGGGCGGCGGAGAGCGAGGCGGCGTGCACCGCCCGCGCCACGTCCCGTACGTCCACGAAGTCGCGCTGCACGCCCAGGCCGCCCAGCTTCAGTTCGGTGTCCCCGGACTGCATCGCGCGCCGCATCGCCTCGGCGAGCCGGCCGAGCGGCGACCCGGCCGGGGTGCCCGGGCCGACCGGGGAGAAGACCCGCAGCACGACGGCGTCCAGGCCGGAGCCGAGGACGAGTTCGGTGGCGGCCAGCTTGCTGACGCCGTACGGTCCGCCGGGCCGCGGCACGGCGTCCTCGGCGGTCGAGGAGCCGGGCTGCGAGGGTCCGTACTCGGACGCGCAGCCCAGGTGCACGAGCCGGGCGCCACAACTGCTGCGCCGCAGCGACTCGCAGACGGTGGCGACCGCGACGGTGTTGTGCCGGGTCAGGTCGCGGGCGCCGCCGCGGGTGGTGCCCGCGCAGTTGACCACCACGCCCGGATGGACCGCGTCCAGGAAGCGGGTCAGGGCGCCCGGACTGCCGGAGGCCAGGTCGAAGCGGACGTCGGCGTCGTCGCCGCGCCCGAGGGCCGTCAACTGGACGGCCGGGTCGGCGAGCAGCCGGTCGGCGACGTAACGGCCGAGGTACCCGTTGGCGCCGATGAGCAGCACCCTCATCGCGCGACCCCCCGGTCCCGGTGTGCTTCGGTGGGGTGGACATTCATCGTGTCGTTCTCCTAATGCGGTGGGTTGCGGACGTGCTGCGGCAGTGGTGACCGCCGCCGCGGGGGCCGGGCGGTGGCGGTGTACGCCGCACGGATGGTGGCGGGCGTCCGGAGGAGGACAGCCGGCGCCACGGGAGCGCCGGCACTGCGGAGGCCCGCGCGACCACCGGGGGTGATGGCGTGCGCGCGGGCGGCGACGGTGCGCGCGCCGGGAGTGGTGGCGTGCGCACCGCGAGTACCGGAAGCAGTGGGGCGCATATCGCGGGTGGTGACGGGTGCGGGGTCACGGCCGGTCCGCCTCCGCCGGTACGGGGGCGGGGGCCGCGTCGGGAGCCGGAGCGTGCGCCGAGGCGCCGGTGAGTGCGCCCAGCGCGTACAGCAGCAGGCCCAGGGCGGACAGCGCGCAGGCCACGGCCGGTACGACGGACGGGCCGAGGTGGGTGACGGCCAGCTCGACCGGCCTGCTCAGCGGCTCCAGTCCCGGCAACCGGGCGGCCAGTACGCAGGCCAGGGCGGCGGCTTCGAGGGCGACGGCGGCGGCCGGGCCCGTGGCGGCAGCGGCCGGGAAGCCGTGCCGGGCGAGCAGCCGCGCCAGGAAGAGCAGCGCGCCCAGGGCCGAGGCGGCAGCCACCGCACCCGCGCCGCCACCGTCGCCGACGGCACCGGTACCGCCGGCCGCGTCAGCCGCCGCCCACAGGGCGAGCAGCGCCGCGAGCTGCATCGCGGTGGCGATCAGCAGCAACGGCCGGACACCGGAGGCGAATGCGGTCAGGCAGCGGCTGTCCGCCAGCCCGCGGCGCGCGCGGCCCGCGAACCAGTGGGCGCACCAGGCAGCGGGCACGACGGCACACGTCAGGGCCAGGGCGGAAGCTGTGGCCAACTGGGATCGTGTGGGCGGGAGATCAGGCCCGCCCGCCAGGAGCTGACGCAGCAACCAGTCGCCGCCCAGCGCATATCCGGCCAGCCAGCAGGTCCACAACCCGGCGGAGCGGGCGATCGGATACCGCGCCCGCAGCGGGCCGTGGCGGACGCACAGGCGCAGGGCGAGCAGCACCAGACCGGCCCCGGCCACCGCGACAGCCGTCTGTACGAGGCGGGGTGACGGGCCGTCGGCCGACGCGAACGGTACGGGGGTGGGCGCGTGCCCGGCAGCGGCGACGGCGGCCGCGGTCGCGGCACACACCGCACCGGGCAGCAGGTGCAGCGCCACACGGGCGGCCCTTCCCCGCCGTACGGGGCCGGGCGCGGGCACGGCGGGGGGCGGCGCCTCGGCGCGGGGGACCCGGGCGTACAACTCCTCGGCCAGCGAGAAGACATCGCGGTGCCGGAAGCGGGCGGCCGTACGGTCGGTGACCCCGTGCGCCTCCAGCCCGGCGGCGATCTCCATGGGGTCGACGGCCCGTTCGCACAGCGTCCGGTGCTGGTGCATCAGCGTCTTCACGGGGTCGGCCGGGCCGCGCCGGGGCGGCCGGGCGGGGATGTCCCGTACGGGGAGGGGGGCGGGGGTGGGAGCGGGCGCAGGGGAGGACGTTCTCGCCTCCGGGGCCGCGCCGGGGCCGAGGCCGCTGTCGGTGTCGAGGCCGGTGTCGGTGCCAGGGCCGAGGCCGGTTCCCATGTCGGCTGTCGTCACGGTTGCGCTCCTCTCTGCCGGTCGGCACCGGCTCCCGCACCGGCGGTGGCCGGTTCGGCGACCGGTTCGGCGACCGGCGCGACGAACGGTTCGGGGGCCGGTCCTGTGGCCGGTTCAGTGGCCGGGACGTCCGGGTCCGGTGCCGCCCAGCGCGGTGCGCGGCCCGTCGGCGGTGCGGCCTGCGCGGCGCCGCCGCCCGCCACGGCCCAGCGGCCCGGTACGTGGGACTCGGCGGGCCGGCTGAAGAGGCGGGGCACGCTGTCGCCGTCCGGTCCGGTTCCGGCGGCCGGGCGGCACGGCGTACGGGACATCAGCTCCAGGTAGATGCCACGAAATGCCGCGACATTCTGCTCCACCGTGAACAGTTCGAGTGCGCGGGCGCGCGCGGCGGCGCCCAGCCGGGCGCGGCGCGCCGGGTCGAGCAGGAGTGCCAGGCACGCGTCGGCCAGCGCGCGCGGGTTGCGCGGCGGCACGACCAGGCCCGTACCGCCGATGACCTCGCAGACCGCTCCGGCGTCGGTGGAGACGGTGGCGCGGCCGCTGAGCATCGCCTCCACGAGGGAGCGCGGAAAGCCCTCCGCCACGCTGGAGAGGACCAGCACCGAACCGGCCGCGTAGACGTCCTGCGGGCGCGGCAGGCCGGGGCCGCCGACCTCCTCGAAGGAGACCGGGTTGTCACCGGCGCTCCGCGCGTCGGCGGCCTCGTCGGGGAAGAGCTGGGCGGCCAGCACCCGGCACTGGGCCAGATAGGCGGCGTCCTCCGGGGCGGGGCCCGGGGCGCCGACGATGCGCAGGGCCGCGGCCGGTTCGGCCCGGTGCACGCGGGCGAAGGCGTGCAGCAGCGAGACGAGGTCCTTGGCGGGTTCGACGGTGCCGGTCCACACCAGCGTCGCGGAGTGGTCGGCCAGGGCGTCGGGGACGGCGGCGAAGCCGGTCGCGTCCAGGCCCGGGTACACCGTGCGCATTCGCTCCCGGTCCGCGCCGCAGCGTTCCTGCCAGCGCCGGGTACGGGCGCTGCCGGGGGTGACGAGCGCGGCTTCGGCGTACGTCTCGGCGGCCAGCGCGGTCTCGAAGGCGCCCAGCAAGGCGCGTACGGGGGCGCTCGCCCCCACGCCGGAGCGCACGAGGTAGCGCTCGCGCAGGCGCACGCCGTACTCGGTGAGCAGGAGAGGTGTGCCGAAGAAGCGTTTGGCCAGCAGTCCGGGGAGGGCGACGGAGCCGCCGGCCGTGGCGTGGCAGAGGTCGACCGCGGCGAGCCCGTCACCGCCGCTCCCGGAGGGAGCCGCGGAGCCGCCGCCGTACCGGCCCGCGCCGTGCCGGTCGGCGCCGTACCGGTCCCCGCCGCGCCGCTCCGCGCCGTACCGGCCCGCGCCGTACCAGTCCAGCGAGAGCGGACGCAGGGCGCGTTCCAGCTCCTCGGTCACGGCCAGCAGGTCACCCACGCGTGCGCCGTGCGCGGCGCGCAGTGCGCCGGGCGCGCGGCAGGTGCTCTCCAGGATGCGTACGGCCTGTTCGGAGCGGAGGAGTTCGGGCAGGCCGCCGTGGTCGCGGGCCAGCCGTGCCAGGCCGTACAGACCGGCGGCGAAACGGTCCGCCTGACCCTCGCGGTGCGCGGCGCCGTCCGCTGCCGACTCCGGGGTGGGGGTCCGGCCGCCGGGCGGTTCCGCCGCGGTGAATCCCGCCGCCAGATCGGCGAAGCACTCCGCGAACCGCCGCCGCGCACGCCGCCCGCGCGCCCCGGCGCGCCGTCCTTCGGGCCGCCACCGCAGGGCGGCGGGCAGCTCCCCGTACAGCGGCGCGGCCCGCACCACCCGGGCGCGGCCCCGCCCGCCCGCACCGCTGCCCGCCCCGCGCGCCGCCGGTCCGGTGTCCGCTGGCCCGGCCGCGTCCGCCGTGCCGCCTTCAGGACCGCGGTCGACGCCGTCCTCAGGGCCCCGGTCGAGGGTGTAGACCTCGAACTCGTGGCCGGGGAGCCCGTGCACGAGCCGGTCGCGCCACGGACGCGTCTCACCGGACGCATCCGGGCCGCCACCCTCGGTGAGCAATCCAATGCGCACGAGCGCACCCCCGTTCTTCCTGATCGGCGTCCACGACGGCGGCCGCCCGGGGGGCCGCCGCTACCTGCAGGAAGAAGCTACGCAGAGATTCCGGTGACACGACGGACGGTTGTCCGTCGCGCCACCGGAAGGGGTGAAGAGACGTAACTTTCCACCCCGGTGGGCGTTCTGGCGCGCTATGTGACCGTCACGCCGCGGCACGCAGTGCGCGCCGCCCGGCCGACACCTCCGGATCGAGCACCGGCACCGCCGCCAGCAGGCCCTTCGTGTACGGATGCCGGGGGCGCTCGTACACCTCCTCGGTGGTGCCTTCCTCCACGATCCGCCCGCCGCGCATCACCGCGACCCGGTCGCTGACCGCCCGGACGACCGCCAGGTCGTGCGCGATGAAGACCAGCGCGAGGCCCAGCTCCCGCCGGAGCTCGCCGAGCAGGTCGACGACCTGCGCCTGGGTGGTGACGTCCAGCGCCGATACGGGTTCGTCGCAGACCAGCAGCCGGGGGCCGGGGGCGAGCGCCCGCGCGATACCGACGCGCTGCCGCTGCCCGCCGCTGAACTCGTGCGGGTAGCGGTGGTACCACGCCGGGTCCAGGCCGACCCGTTCCAGCAGTTCGCACGCCCGGCGCCGTACGCGCGCGTCGTCCCGGTCGCCGGCCGCGCGCAGCGGGTCGGCGACCGATTCGCCGATGCTGCGGCGCGGGTTGAGCGAGGAGACCGGGTCCTGGAACACCATCTGGAGTTCGCTGCGGAAGGGGCGGAGCTGCCGGTCGCCGAGGGTGCCGATGTCGCGCCCCCGGTAGCGCAGCGTCCCCGCGGTCGGGTCCAGCAGCCGTACGAGCATCCGCCCGAGCGTCGTCTTGCCGCTGCCCGACTCCCCCACGAGGCCGACGGTCTCCCCTTCCCGTACGGTCAGCGAGACCTCGTCGACCGCCGTGGTCCGGTGCCTCCGGCCGCCGAACTCCCGTCGCAGTCCGACGGCTTCGAGCAGTACGCCGTCACGGTCGCTGACTCCGCCGCCATAGCTGTCACCAGCACTGTCGCCGTCTCTGCCGCCACTGACGCGATCACCGGCATCGTCGCGCGCGGCGCGCACGCCGCGCAGAGTGCGCCCGTCCGGCTTCGCGTCCACCCGTGGCACCGCCGCCAGCAGCTCCTTCGTATACGGAGCGCGCGGCGCCAGCAGTACCTCGCCGACCGGACCGTGCTCCACCGCCCGGCCGTCGCGCATCACGAGCACCTCGTCCACGCTGCCCGCGACCACCCCCAGGTCGTGGGTGACCAGGAGCAGCCCCATGCCGGTCTCCGCCCGCAGGCCGTGCAGCAGGTCGAGGATCTGCGCCTGGACGGTGACGTCCAGCGCGGTGGTGGGCTCGTCGGCGATCAGCAGGCGCGGTTCGCAGGCGAGCGCCATCGCGAGCAACGCGCGCTGGCGCATGCCCCCGCTGAACTCGTGCGGCCGCGAGCGGGCGCGCCGGGGGGCGTCCGCGATGCCCACGCGCTCCAGCACCTCGACGGCGCGGGCGCGAGCGGCGCGCCGGGAGACGTCCGGCCGGTGCACCCGGTACACCTCGGCGATCTGGTCGCCGATCGCGTAGTACGGGTCGAGTGAGGACAGCGGGTCCTGGAACACCATGGCGGCCCGGCCGCCGCGCAGCCGCCGCAGCTCGCGCTCGTCCGCCGCCCGTACGTCCGTACCGGCGACCCGGACCGTGCCGCTCACCTGCGCTCCGGTCCCCCGGTGCAGATCCAGCAGGGCCGCCGCGACGGTGGACTTGCCGGAGCCGGACTCGCCGACGATGCCCAGGGCCCGGCCGGCGGCCAGCGAGAAGGAGAGCCGGTCCACGGCCTGTACGGCGCCGCCGCCTCCGTCGTCGGCGGGCCCGTCGCCACCGGCCGCGCCCGGGAAGGCGACCGACAGGTCACGGACGTCCACCAGAAGGTCCGGCTCCGGAACACCCGGGTCCGGAAGATCCGGGCCCAGCCGGCCCGGAGCCGCTCCGCTCGTCTCCTCGGAGGTCATGTCAGGGCCACCCTTCGGTCGGCGAGTGCGTAGAGGACGTCCGCCACGACGTTGGCGACGATGACGGCGGCGCCGGTGCCCAGCACCACGCCGACGACCACCGGCAGGTCGACGACGCGCACCGAGTGGACCAGGAGCTGCCCGATGCCGGGCAGCCCGAAGAGTTCCTCGGTGAGCATCGCGCCGCCGAACATCGTCCCGAGGTCGAGCGCGGTGAGCGCGATGACCGGCGGCAGCGCGCCGCGCAGCGCGTGCCGCGTCACGACGGAACGTTCCCGCACCCCGTACGCACGGAAGGTGCGGATGTGGTCCTCGGCCAGCGTCTCCAGCGTCGAGGAGCGGGTCAGCCGGGCGTACTTGGCGGATTCCAGCAGCGCCAGCGCCGTCCAGGGCAGCAGCAGGTTCCAGGCCCACTGCTCCGGGTCCTCGGACAGCGGGACGTAGGAGGGGAACGGCAGCCACTGCAGGTACGCGCAGAACACCATCAGCAGCAGCAGTCCGGTGATGAAGACCGGGGTGGCGGTACCGGCGAGGGTCAGGCCCGTCAGGACGCGTTCCGTCGTGCCGCCACGGCGCAGCGCGGACACCAGGCCGGTGCCGACCCCGAGCAGCAGCCACAGCACCATCGAGCCGAGGGCGAGCGACGCGGTGACCGGCAGCCGGTCGGCGAGCAGCGCCGTGACGGGCGAGCCGTTCTGGTACGAGAGGCCGAGGCAGGGCGCGTCGCAGTGCAGTACGCCGGTGCCGGACGAGAAGTCGCGGCCGGCCACCAGGCCCTGGAGGAAGTGCAGGTACTGCGTCAGGACCGGCGCGTCCAGCTCCAGCCGTTCGCGTACCTGCTGGATCTGGCCGGGGTTGCAGCGCGGCCCGCAGGCCAGTTTGGCGGGGTCGCCGGGCGCGACGTAGAAGAGCGCGTAGACGGCGACGGTCAGCAGGAAGAGGACCAGGAGCCCGCCGCCCAGCCGGCGCAGTGCGTAGCCGGTCATACGACGGCCTCCTTCTCGCGCTTCTCGTGCTTCTCGTGCTGGATGCGCTTCTCCCGGCGGCCGGCCCGGGTACCGACCCGCAGCCGGGACCGCTCGCGCGGGTCCAGCGCCGTACGGACCGCGTCGCCCAGCACCGTGAACGCGAGCACCGTGACCAGCAGGAAGCCCGCCGGGAGCAGGACGTACGCCGGATCGGCCCGGAACCAGGTGGTCGCGGTCGACAGCATCTGTCCCCAGGACGCGGTGGGCGGCCGGACGCCGATGCCGAGGAACGACAGCGACGCCTCGACCACGATGTTGCTGGGCACCAGGACCGCCGCGTACGTGATCACCGGCGCGGCGAGCGACGGGAGCAGCTCGCGCCGCGCCACGCGCAGCGGCCCCGCGCCGCCGAGCCGGGCCGCCGCGACATGGTCCAGCTTCTTCAGGGCCAGCGTCCGCGCGCGCACGATCCGCGAGGTGCCGAACCAACTGAGCAGGCCGATCACCAGCACCAGCAGCAGCGGGCGGGGAAAGTCGGCGGGCACGATCGCGGTCAGCGAGATCGCGATGACGAGCATGGGCAGCGCGGTCAGCACCTCGGTGAACCGGGAGAGCACCTGGTCCGCGAGCCGGTTGCCGAGCCCGGCCGCGAGGCCGGCCACCACACCGATGAAGACCTGGACGGCCGTGGCGCCGAGCGCGATGAGCAGGGAGACCCGGGCCCCGTACAACAGCCGGGCGAACATGTCCCGGCCGGTGCCGGGCTCGACGCCCAGCCAGTGGTCGGCGCTGATCCCGCCGTACGGGCCGAGCGGTACGCCGCCGCGCGCGGAGTCGATCAGGTCGTCGTGGTACGTGGTCGGGTCCTGGCCCTCCAGCGCCGCCAGCAGCGGTGCGCCGAGGGCGAGCAGGACGAGGACGATCAGGACGGCCGCGGAGACCACGGCGGCGGGCCGCTGCCGCAGCCGCCGCCAGACCGTGCCCTTTTGAGGGGGCATCACCACGGTCTCCGTGTGCGGGGTCCCTGGCTGACGGGGCGTCACGTCGGTCGTCGTCACTTGACCGCGACCTGGGAGATGTCCAGCACGCCGTCCCAGTCACTGATGACGACGTTCTTGACGTCCTTGCCGTACAGGCGCTTGTAGACGGGGTGGAAGAGCGGTACGGACAGGGCCTGCTCGCCGATCTTCTTGTCCAGCGCGCCCCACCGCTCCGCCGCCGCCTTCAGGTCGGTCAGCTTGTTGATCTCGTCGATCTCGTGGTTGACCGCCGGGTCGTCGAGCTGCGCGTGGTTGAAGTTGGAGGCGTCCCGGACGATCTGCCGGCCGTCGAAGATCGGCGCGAGGAACGGGCCGCCGGACGGCCAGTCCGCTCCCCAGCCGCTGATGAACAGGCCCGGCGCGTCGTCGACGCTGTGCACCTTCTCCTTGTAGTCGTTTTCCTCCAGGCCCTGGAGCTTGACGGTTATCCCGGCCTTCTTCAGGGCTTCCTGCACGGCGGTGGCGATGTCCGGGCTGGTCTCGAAGTTCTTGGCGGTGGAATGCGTCAGGGTGATGGTGAGCCCGTTCTCGTGACCGGCTTCCTTCAGCAGTTCCTTCGCCTTGGCCGGATTTCCGGTACGGCCCGCCGGGAACCAGTCGTACGGGGTGTGGCCGAAGGCTTTTCCGTTCGGCAGGAAGGTGGTGGCCGGTTCGGCGAGCGCGGAGCCGCCGGCGGCGTTCACGACGCTCTGCCGGTTGACGGCGTACGCGACGGCCTGGCGCACCTTCGGGTCGTCGAAGGGCTTCACCTTCGGGTTGAAGGCGAGGTAATTGGTGTAGCCGAAGTGGCCGGTGCCGACCCGCTCTCCGAGCCCCTGGTCGCCGCTGATCCGCGCGAGTTCGGCCGGGCCGAGGTTGGTGTCGGTGGTCACCGCGGCGGCGTCCGGACCGGCGCCGGTGGCCAGCCGCTGGTTGATGACCGCGGAATCCAGGCCGGATTTCACGTCGATGGTGTCGGGATAGGCGTGCCGTTCGGAGTCGGTCTTCTCGGACCAGTGCGGATTGCGCTCCAGGACGAGGTGTTCACCGTCCCCGGTGTTCTTGACGACCTTGTACGGGCCCGAGGAGACCGGGTGCTCCTCGTATTTCGTGCCGGTGTCCTTGGCCTTCGGCACCGGTGCGAACTGCGTCTGCGTGGCGAGCAGGGGGAATTCGCCCTCGGGCTTCTTCAGGTGGAAGACGATGGTCTTCGCGTCCGGGGTCTCGATGGACTTGAGCCCGTCCGCGCTCTTGTCCTTGTACGGCCCCTGGTAGCTTTCGCCGCCCACCAGCCAGTCCCGCAGATACGGTGCGCCGCCGGAGAGTTCGGCGGCGAAGGAACGCTCGATGCCGTATTTGACGTCGGCGCTGGTGATCGGCGAACCGTCCTCGAACTTCAGCCCGTCCTTGAGCGTGTACGTCCACACCGTGGCGTTCTCGCTGGGCCGCCCGGTGTCGGTGGCGAGGTCCGGTACGGCCTTCGCGCCGGCCGCGCCGTTCTCCCGGTTGCGAGTGGTCAGCGTACGGAAGACCAGGGTCGGTACCTTGCCGCCACCGGAGGTGTAGAGGCGCGCCGGGTCGAAGTTGGTCTGCGGCTCGGAGTTCAGGACGGTGAGCGTGCCGCCCTTGGCGGGCGCGGCGCCCGCGCCGTCACCCGCCGCGGTGTCCTTGGGGCCGCAGGCGGTGGCCCCGGCGGCCAGCGCGACGGCCACCGCGACGGTGACCATCCTTCTGGCGGGGGCGGAGTGGCGGGGACGGGACGGCTCGGCCATGTCGGTGGGTGCCTTTCGCAGCGGGACGTACCCGCGGAAGGCGGCGGCAGCAGGAGCGCGGTGAGGCGCGGGGCCGCCCCTGCGGACACGTTCGGGTGAGATACGTGGATACGCGGGGGACGCCCCGGCCCGGGGTCACAGGGCGCCGCGTCTCACGGCCCCGGGGTACGCGGGCCGTCGCGGCGCGCTTCCGCGCGGCCGGGGACGGGCCTCAGCGACACTGGATGTCGGCCACGGACTGCACGGACACGCCGATCAGCGCCAGCTCGAAAGCGGCGGGTGCGAAGGCGGTGGCAGGGCGCGGCATGGGAGGAGGATTTCCCGAATGTCCGTCCGATGGCAAAGGCGTACCGCGATGAGAGACGGGACGTCCCGCATGTCGGACAACTCCCGAGTCAGCGCCTCTCCGGGAAACCCCGGTGACGGCGCCCTCCGAAAGCCCTGCGGTCAGCCCCTCCGGGCGCCCGGTGTCAGCGCCCTGCGGGAAACGGCCAGGCGTTGGGGCGGCAGGTCGCGCCGTCCGTCGTCAGGAACTTCGTCTGCTGCATCATCACCGGCGCCAGGGCGCCCTGCCGCTTACAGCTCTCGTGGTTGTGTCCGAGCCGGTGGCCCACCTCGTGGTTGATGAGCATCTGCCGGTACGCGTGCATCTGGTCCGGCCCGTACGTCTGGGCGCCCCGCGCCCACCGATACGCGTTGATCATGACCCGCTCGGTCGCCGCCGAGTCGCACGACACGTTGTCCTCGGTCGTGTCGAGCCCGGACTTGGCACACCACGCGGCGGTGGTCCCGGGGCTCGCCAGCGTGATGACGAAGTCGGCCTCGCCGGAGCCCACCCGCTCGAAGGTGCGCTGCCCGCCGTGCGCCCAGCTCCGGTCGTCGTTGAGGGTCTTGTGCACCGCGTCGGCGAACAGTTCGCCGTCCAGGCCCATGCCGTCCTCCACGTCGACGCGGTAGCGCCACACCCTGCCGTGGCCCGGCGCCTTGGCATCGCCGCCGACCGGCTTGAACTGCCCGGAGGCCGTCAGCTTCGTGTCCAGCGGGTAGGCCTTCGCCATCTTCTCGTCGTACGTGACGGGGGCCGCCTGCTGCGTCGGGCGCGCGTTCGAGCGCGAGGCGGCATCGGAGCCGGCCGTCCGCTCCTTCCCGCTGAGCGCCTGCGCCTTGCCGTCGTCCTGCCGCTGGTCCGCGACCTGCCCGGCCACCACGACCGCGAGCACGGTCGTCACGGCCGCCGCGGCCACACCGGTGAAGGTACGACCCTTGGGGATCTTCTTGCGGGAGCTGAACTGGGGCCCCTGGGCTCCGAGTTCACCGGCGTCCGGAGTGACGTCCGGCGCGTCGGCCGGGCCGTCGCCCTCCCTCGGGAAGACCACCGACCGGCCGGTGTCACGCCCCGGCCCGGCCCGTCCGGACCGTCCGCCGCTCGCCGGGGACCCGGCCGCGAACACGTCGTCGTCCGCGTCCTCGGGACCGCCGGTGCGCTCCTTTCCGGATACGGGCCGCGCCGCGAAGGCGTCGATGTACTCCTGCCGGGGCATGGGCACCCGGTCCTGCGGGACGAACGGTGATCCGACCGATCCCGTACCGGTGGAGGTCGGACCGAGGACGGGTCCGGCCTCGGCGTCAGGGGCGGGAGCAGCGGCAGAACCGGGGGCAGCGGCAGTGCCTTCAGCGCCGGGCGCGGGCCTGCTCGCGCCCTCGCCGCCGTCCTCGAACGGAGCGAACCCGTGCGCCGGGGTGGCCGGCGCGGGCTGCGGACGGCCGTCGCGCGGGCGCGGTACCCGGGGCGTGCCCTGCGCGGGCGTGTCCCGCGCAGGCGTTCCGTGCGCCGGCGCGCCGGGAGTGATGTCGCACGCGGGCGCGTTCTGCGCCGCCGCGGGGCGCGCGGACGGATGCTGGGGCGGCTCGGGGCGCGTGGGCGGATGCTGGGGCGTACGTTGCGCGGGTGTCTGCCACGGTGCGCCCTGCGCCGGTCCGTGCTCGGGCGTACGGTGCCCGGTCGCGTACCGGACCGCGCCCTGCGCGGGCTCGTCCCCCGGCGTGCGCTGCTGCTCGGCGCCGTCCGCCCGGGCGGCCTCGCCGCCGTCTGCGCCGTCCGGCCCCGGCTCGGCGCGGCGGCGCCTGCGGCCCGTACCCGGCCCGGGGACAGGTCCGGCGCCACCTGCCGCGCCGAGCCCGTCCGCCTCGCCCACCTCACCTATTCCGGAGGTGTCACCGGCGGTTGCGGCCGGGCCCCGGCGGCTGTGACGTCCCACTCGGCCTGTCAGCTCCTACTCACGTCCAGGACGCGCCACCGGCGGCGGACTCTCCCGCACCGGCGCTCCCGCCCGCACCGGCCGCGTCCCGCGCGGCCGCGTCGTCCAACAGCTCGCGGAAGGCCCGCGCCACCGTTTCCGGATACTCCATCATCGCCACGTGCCCCGCCTCCGGGAGCGTCAGCAGCCGGGAGGCGCGGAATGCGGCGGCCGCCCGGCGTGCCATACGGAAGGAGACCAGGCGGTCGCGCCCACCGTAGACGAGAAGCGTGGGTGCGAGCACCCGCTGCGCCTGCCGCCACAGATTGTGCTGCCCGCCGAGCGTGTACGCGTTGACGATGCCCCGTGCCGAGCGCGTCATCACCTCCCAGAAGTAAGGGAGTTCGAGTCGCCGTGCGTATTCCTCCGCCGCGGCGGTGAAGCCGTCCGGGGTGACCAGGGCGGGATCGCCGTAACACAGCGCCAGCACCTCACGGGTGCGCCGCTCCGGCGTCCAGTCCCGCGTCAGCCTGCTGAACAGCCGGGTCATGCCGGGCACGGCGAGCAGTCCGGTCGGCACCGCGGAAAGCTGCGGACGCAGCTCCGGCAGCGCGGGCGAGATCAGCGTCAGCGTCCGCACCAGGTCCGGACGGACCGCCGCCACCCGCGTCACCGCCGCGCCGCCCATGGAGTTCCCGAACAGGTGCACCGGCCCGCGGCCGCTCGCGTCCAGATGGCGGATGACCGCCCGCGCCTGCGCGGAGACGGAGTAGTCACCGTCGTCCGGCGGCGGGGAGTCACCGAATCCGGGGAGGTCCAGCGCCTCGCCGTCGACCTGGCCGGCGAGCAGCGGCATCAGCGCGGACCAGTTCTGGGAGGAGCCGCCGAGGCCGTGGACGTACAGCGCGGGCGGCAGCCCGGCCCGCTCGCCAGGCACGCCCCGCACGCTCATCGTCAGGCCCGGCAGGCTCACGGAACGCACCGTCTCCCCCGGACCGACGCGCGACGGACGGCCCGCCGGGGGCACCGGGAGAACGGCGCGGGTGTCCGGCGACGCGTCCGGCGATCCGGTCGGCTCCGTCGAAGGCATGGGGTCGATGTTACGAGACGATCACGCCGCCGATCGTGTGTTCGCGCTCACACACCGCATCGCATTTCGGAACCCGCTCTCTTAGGCTCGGGCAGGAAGGGCACCCGTATGACGAGCGCTCGCGTGCGGACGCTCACCCTGGCCTCCGGAGGACGTGAGAGAAAGGGAGCCACCATGCCCGTCGACCCGACCGACCCGGACACCTTCGAGGACGAGGCGGACCCCTCGGAATTCGACGTCGAAGCGCCCGAGGCCGACGCCGCGGAGCAGCACGCGGACCTCGCGCCGCGCCACGACGAGCCGCTGAACGGCATCGATCCGTCCGCCGCGAACGAGGCGGACGTCGCCGAACAGGCCCGCGTCGTGGATCTCGACGAAGACGATTACCGATGACCTGGGGCCATATGTCGGCTTCCCACAGTCTTCGGCAACAGATTTTCTCGCCCGTGACCACGCACGACCGGGTTACCCAAAAGTACGATGGCGGACGCGGTGCACCGCTGTGCGTGCGCCGCGGACGGAACGACACCTGGGAGGCAGCGTGAGCGCCATCGAGCAGACCGAGGCGGCACGCCCGAGGGGCACGCGCCTGCCACGCCGGGCCCGGCGCAACCAGCTCCTGGGCGCGGCCCAGGAGGTCTTCGTGGCGCAGGGTTACCACGCGGCCGCGATGGACGACATCGCCGAGCGCGCCGGCGTCAGCAAGCCCGTGCTCTACCAGCACTTCCCGGGCAAGCTCGACCTCTACCTGGCCCTGCTGGACCAGCACTGCGAGGCGCTGCTGCAGTCGGTGCGCACCGCGCTCGCCTCGACGACCGACAACAAGCAGCGCGTCGCCGCGACGATGGACGCCTACTTCGCGTACGTCGAGGACCCGGGCGGCGCCTTCCGGCTGGTCTTCGAGTCCGACCTGACCAACGAGCCCGCCGTGCGCGAGCGGGTGGACAAGGTCTCCCTGGAGTGCGCCGAGGCGATCAGCGAGGTCATCGCCGAGGACACCGGTCTGTCCAAGGACGAGTCGATGCTGCTGGCCGTCGGGCTGGGCGGTGTCTCGCAGGTCGTGGCGCGCTACTGGCTCTCCTCCGAGAGCACCGTGCCGCGCGAGACGGCCGTGCAGTTGCTGACCTCGCTGGCCTGGAAGGGCATCGCGGGCTTCCCGCTGCACGGCTCCGAGGGGCAGTGAGCCGTACCGTCGGGTGCTGACCCGTACCGCCGGACCGCGGGCCGGACCGCCGCCGCGCTGTGAGCCGTACCACCGGACGCCGAGCCGTACCGCGGGTCCGGGCGGCGGGTGACGGCAGGCCCGCCCTGTCACGCCCGTACTCCCGCATGCCCACGTCCCTCCCCTGTTCGCTGCGGGCGTGCTCCGCGGCGCCCTGTCCGTCCGCTCACCGGGCTAATGTGTGCTGCGTACGGCGCGGATTGCCGCGCACCTGCCCCGTGGCCTCGCCAGGGGGCACCGAGACCGTCGGAGGGACAAAGCCGTGGAGGTCAAGATCGGCGTGCAGCACGCGCCCCGCGAGATCGTTCTGGAGAGCGGGCAGACCGCCGAGGACGTCGAGCGAGCGGTGGCGGACGCACTGGGCGGCAAGTCGCAGCTCCTGAGCCTGGTGGACGATCACGGCCGCAAGGTCCTGGTCCCGGCGGACCGGCTGGCCTATGTGGAGATCGGCGAGCAGACCGTCCGCAAGGTCGGCTTCGGCGCGCTGTAGCCGGCCGCGGGCCCCTGGACGGGCCCGCGCGCACCCGTCACGAGCGGCGGCCCGGAGAGATCGTTCTCCGGGCCGCCGCTTCGCTGTCCGGACCACTCGGGACTGGGTGCGCCGACGAGGGTTGCGGCGCATTCTCCCTGGGTACGACCGCCTACGACCGATTTGTGTCGTCCAACCGGTCGTAACCGCGGGAGGGATAAACCATGGTCTGGGAAGCTCTCGGCTCCGTGATCGTCGGACTCGCCATCGCACTGGCCGCCACGCGCCGGCTGCCGGGCCGGTTCCCCGCACGCACCCTGACGCTGGCGACGGGCCCCGCCGCGGCCCTCCTCGGCGCCTTTCTCGCCCACTCGATCCTGGGCCCCGGCCATTTCTTCCAGACGCTGCTGGCCGCCGCCTGCCTGGGCGCGGCCATGCTCTCGCTGCTGATCCGGCCCGCACACCGGCTGTCGCCCCTGCGCTCGGGGGTGTGACCCAGGGCGGGCTTCCGGGCCCGCCCGGCCGGGCGCGGGGGCGACGGAGCCGCGGCTCCCCGAGATTTCTGCGGATTTTCACGCCGGAGGGGCTGGACAGGTGTCCAGCCCCTCCGGCGTCGGTACGACGGGGCGCCGAGCCCGGGGCCGCCCGCCGACGGCGGGCCGCACATCGGTCAACGGGGCGGTGCAGGGCTCACCCGCCCGCCCCCTGCCGCTCTCGTCCGCTCCTGCCCGCTCTCGTCCGCTACGCGGCCAGCCCCAGCGCGGCCATCCGCTTCGTGTGCGCCTCGGTGATCCGCGAGAACATCCGGCCGACCTCCGCGAGGTCGAACCCGTCGGCCACGCCGCCCACCAGCATCGTCGACAGCGAGTCCCGGTCGGCCACGACCCGCTGCGCCTGGGACAGCGCCTCGCCCATCAGCCGCCGGGCCCACAGCGCGAGCCGCCCGCCGACGCGCGGGTCGGCGTCGATCGCGGCCCGTACCTTCTCGACGGCGAACGTCGCGTGCCCGGTGTCGTCGAGGACGCCGAGGACCAGGTCCCGGGTGTCGGAGTCGAGCCGGGCCGCCACCTCGCGGTAGAAGTCACTGGCGATCGAGTCGCCGACGTACGCCTTGACCAGGCCCTCCAGCCAGTCCGACGGGGCGGTCTGCCGGTGGAACTCGTCCAGCGCCGCCGCGAACGGCTCCATCGCCTCGTTCGGCTCCGCCTCGATGTGCGCGAGGCGGTCCCGCAGCCGCTCGAAGTGATGGAATTCGGCCGACGCCATCTTGGCCAGCTCCGCCTTGTCGTCCATCGTCGGCGCCAGCTTCGCGTCCTCCGCGAGGCGCTCGAAGGCGGACAGCTCGCCGTAGGCGAGGGCGCCCAGCAGGTCGATCACCGCGGCCCGGTACTGCGGCTCCGCGGAGGCCGCGGCCCAGTCCTGAGCGGCGATCCCGGTGTGTTCTCGGTCATCTTCGGCGGTGTGCGCAGCGTTGTCAGGCGTCTCCATGAAGCGCACAATAGCCCGCTGCGCAACCGGGGTAAGTGGCTGGTCAGCCACTCCCGTCCCACCCGACCGAACGATTGCCCGGACACACGTCTGGCTATCCGGGGTATGGTGGTAATGCGCCCGCCGAGTATCGGCGGGTTGTTCCACGCATGCGGATGCCCGGTCGGTGGCCCGATCGGCTCCAACCCGACCGCCCTCTTTCGCGGCGCGTACGAGACGTACGCACAGCGGGAGGGACACCGCTCGCGGTATGAGTGCTTGAGCGAAGGCAGTGGTCCCGCGCCCGTCCGGCCGATCGAGGCCGACCCGTACGAAACCGTGCGAGGGCGCGGTACGACCCCTTGGCCGCCTCCTGCCGCGTCTCACAGAAGAGGCAAGATTCTGTCTACGTTCCGAGACCTCGGGATCCTTCCCGAAACCGCCGAAGCCCTTGAGGCCGTCGGCATCACGTCCCCCTTCCCCATCCAGGAGATGACGCTCCCGGTGGCCCTCGCGGGCTCCGACGTCATCGGCCAGGCCAAGACCGGCACCGGCAAGACCCTGGGATTCGGCCTCCCGCTGCTGGAGCGCGTCACCGTCCCCGCGGACGTCGAGGCGGGCCGGGCCAAGCCCGAGCAGCTCACCGAGGCCCCGCAGGCCCTCGTGGTGGTTCCCACCCGCGAGCTGTGCCAGCAGGTCACCAACGACCTCCTGACCGCCGGCAAGGTCCGTAACGTACGGGTGCTGTCGATCTACGGCGGCCGGGCGTACGAGCCCCAGGTCGAGGCCCTGAAGAAGGGCGTCGACGTGGTCGTCGGCACCCCGGGCCGGCTGCTGGACCTGGCGGGCCAGAAGAAGCTGAACCTCTCGCACGTCAAGGCGCTCGTCCTGGACGAGGCCGACGAGATGCTGGACCTCGGCTTCCTGCCGGACGTCGAGCGCATCATCAACATGCTGCCGGTCCGCCGCCAGACCATGCTGTTCTCCGCGACCATGCCGGGCGCGGTCATCGGCCTGGCCCGCCGCTACATGTCGCAGCCCACGCACATCCGCGCCGCCGCGCCGGACGACGAGGGCCAGACCGTCGCCAACATCAAGCAGCACGTCTTCCGCGCGCACTCGATGGACAAGCCGGAGATGGTCTCCCGCATCCTGCAGTCGAACGGCCGCGGCCTCGCGATGATCTTCTGCCGTACGAAGCGGACCGCCGCCGACATCGCCGACCAGCTCGCGCGCCGCGGCTTCGCCTCCGGCGCGGTCCACGGCGACCTCGGCCAGGGCGCGCGCGAGCAGGCGCTCCGCGCGTTCCGCAACGGCAAGGTCGACGTGCTGGTCTGCACCGACGTCGCCGCCCGCGGCATCGACGTCGAGGGCGTGACGCATGTCGTCAACTACCAGTCCCCCGAGGACGAGAAGACCTACCTGCACCGGATCGGCCGGACCGGCCGCGCGGGTGCCAAGGGCATCGCGATCACGCTGGTCGACTGGGACGACATCCCGCGCTGGAAGCTGATCAACAAGGCGCTGGACCTGCCGTTCGACGAGCCGGAGGAGACGTACTCCACCTCCGCGCACCTCTACGAGCTGCTGGAGATCCCCGAGGGCACGACCGGTGTCCTGCCGCGCGCGGAGCGCAAGCGGGCCGGGCTGGCGGCCGAAGAGGTCGAGGACCTGGGCGAGACCGGCGGCCGCGGCCGCGGTCCGCGCCGGGGCGCGCCCGCCGTCGAGGAGGAGCGCCCGAGCCGCAGCCGTACGCCGCGCCAGCGTCGGCGCACGCGGGGCGGCGCGCTGGTGGACGGGGTGGACGGGGTGGACGCCCCCGAGACGTCCGGTACGTCCGGCGCGCCCGAGGATGGTGCCCCCGCCACCGACGGGCCGCGCCAGCCGCGCCGTCGTCGCCGTACGCGCGGCGGATCCGGCAACGCGCCGGCCGCCGTGACGCCGGCCCGTGACCAGGCGGCACCGGCCGCCGAAACCGTCGCGTCCGAGGCCGCGCAGACCGCTGACGCCACCGCGGCGCCGTCGAAGCCGCGCCGCCGCCGTACGCGGGGCGGTGCGAACTCCGCCGCCAAGGCGGAGACGGCCCGCACTGCGGCGGCCACTGCCGTGGACACGGTCGAGGGCCCCACCGGGACCGTCAAGGTTCCGGCGCAGGCCACCGCCGAGGCGCCGGTCGCCGCGGAAGCCCCGGCCGTCACCGAGCCGGCCGTCACCGAGCCGGTCGCGGACGAGGCGCCCGTTAAGCCGCGCCGCCGGACGCGCAGCGCCAAGCCCGCGGCGGAAGCCGTCGTGGAGACGGTGGAGAGCGCGGAGCCGGCCGCCGTGGCCGAGACGGCCGCCGTGGCCGAGCCGGTCGCGGACGAGGCCCCGGCCAAGCCCCGCCGTACCCGCAAGACGGCCGCCGCCAAGAAGGCCGAGGCCGCCGTGGAGACGGTCGAGGCCGCCGAGCCGGTCGCGGACGAGGCCCCGGCCAAGCCGCGCCGCACCCGTAAGACGGCCGCCACCAAGAAGGCCGAAGCCGCCGTGGAGACGGTCGAGGGTGCCGAGGTCGTCGCGGACGAGGCCCCGGCCAAGCCCCGCCGTACGCGCAAGACGGCGGCCGCCAAGGCTGCCGAGGAGGCGGCGGAGAGCGCGGAGCCGGTCGCGGACGAGGCGCCCGCCAAGCCCCGCCGTACCCGCAAGACCGCCGCCACCAAGAAGGCCGAAGCCACGGTCGACACGGCCGAAGGCACCGAGGCCGTGGCCGACGAAGCCCCGGCCAAGCCGCGCCGTACCCGCAAGACCGCCGCCACCAAGAAGGCGGAGGCCGCGGTGGACGCCGCGGAGACCGTCGCGGACGAGGCGGCCGCCAAGCCGCGCCGCACCCGCAAGACGGCGGCCAAGAAGGCCACGGCGGAGGCCCCTGCGGCCGACGCCGGTACGGCTGCGGAGGACGACGCGCCCGCCAAGCCGCGCCGTGCTCGTAAGACGGCCGCGAAGGCCGAGGCGGCCCCGGCCGCCGACGCCGCCGCGGACGAGGCCCCGGCCAAGCCGCGCCGCACCCGCAAGACGGCCACGAAGAAGGCCACGGCGGAGGCCCCGGCCGAGGGCTGATCCCGACCGTACGACGGCCCGGTTCCCGCACAGGCGGGGGCCGGGCCGTCGGCGTGTGCGGGGCCGGGGTGTCGGTGGATGCGGGGGCGGATCGTCGGCGTGCGGAGCCGGTTCGTCGGCGGGTGGGGAGCCGGGCCGTCGGCGTGCGTGAGACCGGATCCTCGGCGTACGCGGAGCCGAGCCACCGGCATGCGTGAGGCCGGATCCTCGGTGGATACGTAGCCGGTTCATCGGCGAATGCGCCCGCGCGCGGTGGCTTCCCGGGCCCCGGATAGCCTCGTTCCATGAGCAGGCCGCCCACCCTCACCTTGCCCCCGTGCGCCCGCGCGCGCCGACTCGTCACCACGCGCGGTGAGTTCGCCGTGCACGATGCCCGGCCCGACGGGACTCCCGCCGGGACCGCGCTGCTCGTGCCGGGGTTCACGGGCAGCAAGGAGGACTTCATCGCCCTCCTGGCACCACTGGCCGCCGCGGGGTTCCGGGTGGTGGCCGTGGACGGCCGCGGTCAGCACGAGTCACCCGGGCCACGTGACGAATCCGCTTACGCACAGGGCGAGTTGGCACAGGACGTGGCCGCTCAGGCCCGCGCCCTGGGCGACGGCCCGGTGCACCTCCTCGGGCACTCCCTCGGCGGTCTCCTCACCCGGGCCGCCGTCCTGCGCGACCCGGCGCCCTTCCGTTCCCTGACCGTCATGAGTTCGGGCCCGGCCGCCATCGCCGCGTCCCAGCAGGCCCGCGTACGGATGCTCATCGACGCCCTCGGGACGCTGGACATGCAGGCGGTGTGGCTGGCCATGCGCGAGCTGGACCCGCCGGAGGCCGAGGACGCGGCCACCCCGCCGGAGATCGGCGCCTTCCTCCACCAGCGCTGGATGAACACCGTCCCGGAGCAGTTGGTCGCCACCGGGCGGCAGATGGTGTCGGAACCGGACCGGGTGGCGGAGCTGGCCGCCGTACCGCTGCCCAAGCACGTCGTGTCGGGCACCGTCGACTACGCGTGGCCGGTGCCGGAGATGGACGCGATGGCCGCACGGCTGGGAGCCCGGCGTACGGTCGTCGAGGGCGCGGAGCACTCCCCCAACGTGGAACGTCCGGCCGAGACGGCGGCGGCACTCGCGGAGTTCTGGCACAGCACCGACTGAGCGGGGCGCGCGCCCCGGCGCGCGTCGTCACCGTACCTCCGCGAAGCCATCGACGCGCCCGAACGTACGACCTTCCGCCGTCCCGCACACCGGCCGCCGGAGCCTGCGCCCGCCGGTCGCCCGGTCTCCCGCCCCCTAACACTGCGCCTGTACGTGCTCCCAGAAGCCGTCCCGCAGCACCCGCCGCAGGTCCGCGTGCCCGCGCAACGAGTGGTGCAGCAGCGCCTCGGCGGCCGTCAGCAGCTCCTGGTCGACGGCGCCCGGCAGGTACGGGTGGCCGGGCAGCAGCTCGGTGACCCAGGGGACGCCGCGTTCACCCAGCCATCGCGCGGCGACCCGCGCGCCGACGAAGCGCACCTCGTCGCGCGTGGGCGCCGTGCCGCCGTTGCCGGTGCCGTCGGCCGCCGCGTCCCCGTGATCGGGCGGGACGACGGCCCGCCGGGTCACGTACGGCTTGCAGAACTCCAGGTCGAAGGTGCGCTGGCTGTCGACCTCCCACAGCAGCGGCTCGGCCTGGTTGCGCCCGCCGACCGCCTCGATGCCCCACAGGTGGACCCGAGCGCCGTACCCCTGCGCGGCCTCCACCGCCGAGACCAGGTCCTCGTCGCCGCCGATCAGGACCGCGTCGCTGATCGCGCGGTGCCGGGCCAGCGACTCCAGGTCGGAGCGGATCAGCGAGTCGACGCCCTTCTGCTGGTTGTTGGCGTTCAGGTTGCCGAGCCGCACCTTGACGTCCGGCAGCTCGGCGACGCGCTGCTGCTCCATGGTGTGGATGCGGCGCCGGGCGCCGTCGTACCAGTACACGCGCAGCAGCCGGCTGTCCGGGAAGATCGTGCGGGCCTTGTCGATGAACGCCTCGATGAGGCCCTCGGCGTCCAGCTCGAAGGCCCGGCGGTCCTCCGTCCCGGCGACCAGCCGCCCGGCGGCGGCGTACACATAGCCCGCGTCGACGAAGGCCGCGTGGGTGGACGGGGTGGTGGCGACCTCGGCGAGCACCCGCGTGAGCAGCTCGTTGGTGCGCTCGATCCGCGCGAGCACCGCGGTGAGGTCGGGAGAGGGGCCGGTGGGCCGGGCGTCGTCGTTCATACGGGCCCATTGTCCGGCCGGTCACTCAGCGCGCACAACCGCTCTCACTACCCACCAGTACTTAGACGGCCGAAAATTTTCTTTAGCGTAGGGAATGATTGCAGGGAGCATGTCGTTGTACCCACTGGGAACGCAGGGCACCGTCGCCCCGTGAGTACCCCGTACAACAGCAAAGTTCTCCGCAGGAGGATCAGACGAAGGGAGAAGCCTTATGCGCTTCGAGATCATGCGCCTGGACGATGTCGACGGCACCGCCGTGGACAGCACCGTCGTGGACGCCGCCTCCGTCAACCGGATCGTGCAGCAGGCCGCCGCAGTCGGCCAGCGCATCTACATCCGCCCAGCCGATACCGCCGCCCGATGACGCACACACCGCGTCACTCATGAGCGCGTGACGCGCCCATGTCCGGCGCACGGAGCGCCCCGCACGAAACCTTTCGCGCGGGGCGCTTCGCGCGTCCGGGCCCAGCCGGGCGCGCGGGACCGCCGAAGGCCCGCCGGCCCGGCCGCTCGGCTGCCCGACCGGCCGACCACCCGGCCGCCGTACGCAATCGCTCAGCTCACCCGCCGCGTACGACCTGCATGACGCCGTTGATGATCTGCTGCACCGCGAGCGCGGAGAGCATCATGCCCGCCAGCCGGGTCACCAGCACCACCCCGCCGTCCTTGATCACCCGGATGATGACCAGCGAGAAGCGCATCACCAGGTAGAGCACCACATGGATGGCGGCGATCGCCGCCCACACCGACAGCTCACCGCTGACCCCGTCCGCGTGCTGCACCGCGAGGATCACCGAGACGATGGCGCCCGGCCCCGCCAGCAGCGGCATACCCAGGGGCACCAGCGCCACATTGACGTCCTTGGTCTGGGTGGGCTGTTCCGACTTGCCGGTCAGCAGGCTGAGCGCGACGAGCAGGAGCAGTAGCCCGCCCGCGATCATCAGGGCGGGCGGGGTGATGTGCAGCCGGCCGAGGATCTGCTCACCGAAGAGACCGAAGACGGCGATGACGCAGAACGCGACGGTGGCCGCCTGCCAGGCCATCTTCCGCTGCACCTTGGCGGGACGGCCGGAGCTGAGGGCGAGGAAGATCGGGATGATCCCGGGCGGGTCCATGATCACGAAAAGGGTGACGAAGAGCGTACTGAAGACAGCGAAGTCGAACACAGTGATGGCCTTGCGAGAGGTGGTACGAGAGAGCGGTGTGACGAGAGGGGAAAAAGAAGAGGGTGGTGAGAGGGAGGGAGCGCGCAGGCTCACGCGCGCGGGCGCGTGAGCGGGCGGGAGCGGCCCGGACAGGGCGCGGCGGGAGGATCACCCGCCGGCCGGAGCACGAACGTGCCCGTCCGGCCGGTACGGGAACCTGCCCGCCGGCCGGAGCGCGGTACGGTCAGCCGCCCGCGCCGGGAACGGGGAAGGCGCCGAAGGCACGGCGCACGATCTCGCCGTATATCTCGGGGTCGGTGGTGTACTCACCGAGCGCGACGGTCTTGCGGCTGCCGTGGTAGTCGCTGGAACCGGTGGTCAGCAGACCGAGGTCGGCGGCGAGTCCGCGCAGCCGGGACCGCGCGGCGTCGTCGTGGTCCATGTGGTCCACCTCGACGCCGTCCAGCCCTGCCGCCGCCAGCTCGGCGATGACGTTCTCGGGCACGGTCCGCCCGCGCTTGACCGCCATCGGGTGGGCGAAGACCGTCACCCCGCCCGCGGCCTTGACCAGCCGGACCGCGTCGAACGGGTCCAGTTCGTGCTTGTCGACGTAGGCCCGGCCGTCGTTGGCGAGCCACTGCGGCGTGAAGGCGTCGGAGACGGTCTCGACGACGCCCAGTTCCACCATCGCGGCGGCCACGTGCGGCCGCCCCACGGCGCCGTCCCCGGCGATCCGCGCCACCTGTTCCCAGGTGATCGGGACACCCAGTTCGCGCAGCTTGGCGACCATGCCGCGGGCCCGCGGCACCCGGTCGTCGCGGACCAGTTCGCGCTCCCGGGCCAGCTCGGGCTCCTCGGGGTCGAACAGGTAGGCCAGCATGTGCATGCTCACCCCGCCGATCCGGCAGGACAGCTCGGCACCGGTGACCAGTGTGAGCCCCTCGGGCAGCGCGTCCCGGGCCTCGGCGTATCCGCCCACGGAGTCGTGGTCGGTCAGCGCGACGACGTCCAGCCCGGCAGCGGCGGCGTTGCGCACCAGCTCGGCGGGGGTGTCCGTACCGTCGGAAGCAGTGGAGTGGGTGTGCAGATCGATGCGCACGACGCTGAACTCCAGACTGCTGCGGGGCCGGCCAGGGGACCTCAGAAGGATACCGGCCGCCCACCGACCCCTCGAACACGCGCCCGCGCGGGCTCCGTCACACCGTCGACCGCCGCCGGTCCCCTTGAGCGACCGCTTCCCGTACGGGTGAGCAGCCGCGCCACACGAGAAACCGCCTCGGCCCCGCCGGGCTCCGGAGAACCGGTCCCCGTCCGCCCACCCTCACGTCAACAACCGCGGCGACAGCGCCCCGCACGGCAGCAGATCGACCTCGGCGCCCGCGTCCCTCAGGTCGGTGAGGACCAGTTCGTCGTAGAGCAGCAGGCCCGACTCGGCGGGCCAGACCACCGCCCACAGCCACAGCCCGCGCGCCTCCCCGGCGAAGACCGCCCGGTCCTCGGGGGCGCCTTCGACATGCCACAGCGGGGTCGGGCGCCCGGCCGCCAGCACCTTCACGTGCGGCGGCTTGTTCACGCACATGTGCGGGCCGGGGTCGGGGCCGTCGATGCCCGCGTAGCGCGCGCCCAGGCCGACGCCCAGCTCCTCCGCGATCAGTAGCAGTTCACCGGGCCCGCCGAGCGGTCCGGGTCCCGAGCAGGCCACCGCGGTGGCGCGCCCGCCGCTGCGGTCGTCGCCCGCGCAGGACACGCCCGTGAACAGCCAGCCGACGGGCAGCGGCCACGGCATCCACACCGGCACCCGGGCCCGGCGTACGACCACGGCCAGCGCCTCGACGCTGGGCGGGACGACCGGTTGCAGCGGGTGCACGGTGCCGTGCACGCCGCACTGCCAGGAGTCGGCAAAGAGACCGGGCGCCCGCACCCGGCCACCGCACTTCGGGCAACTGGGTTCGCCCCTCATAGAGCCCCACGGTCCTCCCGGCCGGGCGCCGCGTCAAGGACGATCACCCATCCGGCGTCCCGGGCCGGTAGCCACGGCTCCCCGGCAATGTAGTTGTAGCTTGCATTCTTTAGAGCGGCTAACTTATTGTGTGTAAACAACAACGTTCCAGCCACCGGCCAGCAGAACGAGCAGAAAGGGGACCACGGCATGTCGGCACACGGCACGAGCGGCCACCGCGGCGGCGCCGGAGACGATCCGTTCGACGAGGGCGGCACCAGCATCCTGCGCCAGCCGATGGCCGTCTGGGCCACCGCGGGCGCCTCGGTCGTCGCCTTCATGGGCATCGGCCTCGTCGACCCGATCCTGCCCTCCATAGCCAAGGGCCTGCACGCCTCCAACAGCCAGGTCTCCCTGCTGTTCACCTCCTACTTCCTGATCACCGCGGTCGCGATGCTGGTCACCGGCTTCGTCTCCAGCCGGATCGGCGGCCGCAAGACGCTGCTCGCCGGGCTGGCGCTCGTAGTGGTCTTCGCTGCCCTGTCCGGCACGTCCTCCTCGGTGGGCGAACTGGTCGGCTTCCGGGCCGGCTGGGGGCTGGGCAACGCGCTGTTCGTCTCCACCTCGCTCGCTGTCATTGTGGGCGCGGCGGCCGGAGGAAGCGCAGCGGCGATCCTGCTGTACGAGTCGGCGCTCGGCCTCGGCATGGCCTGCGGCCCACTGCTCGGCGCGGTCCTCGGCGACATGAAGTGGCGCTACCCCTTCTTCGGCACCGCCGTCCTGATGGCCGTCGGCTTCATCGCCATCACGGTCTTCCTCAAGGAACAGCCCCGGCCTGCGCGCAAGACGTCGGTACTGGACCCGATCAAGGCCCTGGGCCACGGCGGGCTGGCCTCCGCCGCCGTCTCCGCGTTCTTCTACAACTACGCGTTCTTCACGGTGCTCGCCTTCACGCCCTTCGTGCTGGACATGAGCCCGTACAAGTCCGGCGGGGTCTTCTTCGCCTGGGGCGTGCTGCTCGCCGTCTTCTCCGTGCTGGTGGCACCGCGCCTCCAGGAGCGCTTCGGGTCGCTGAAGGTCCTGGGCGGCTCACTGGTGCTGCTCGCCGTCGACCTCCTGGTCCTCGGGTACGGCAACCACGTCACG
The DNA here is from genome assembly GCF_003865135.1 of Streptomyces chrestomyceticus JCM 4735. NCBI lineage: Bacteria > Bacillati > Actinomycetota > Actinomycetes > Kitasatosporales > Streptomycetaceae > Streptomyces > Streptomyces chrestomyceticus. The sequence continues at coordinate 3,382,439 of NZ_BHZC01000001.1, forward strand.
GCCGTCGTCTGCACGATCCTGTCCGGCGCCTTCATCGGCCTGAACAACACCGTCTTCACGGAACTGGCGCTCGGCGTCTCCGACGCGCCGCGGCCGGTGGCGAGCGCGGGCTACAACTTCGTGCGCTGGTTCGCCGCCGCGGCCGCGCCGTTCCTGGCGCCGAAGATCGAGGAGTGGACCGACATCCACATCCCGTTCGTGGTCGCGGCCCTGGCGGCGCTGGTCGGCGCGGCCATCGTGGCCGTACGGCGCCGGGCGCTGACCGTACGGGCGCACGAGCTGGAGCCGCAGCACGCGACCGAGGACGGCGTGTCCGCCTTCGCCAACTGACAGCGCCCCCGTCGGCACGGTACGGCGCGCCGCCCATCCGGGCCGGCGCGCCGTACGCCGTCAGGTCGGCGTCGCTCCCGTACACCGCCCCCGTACGGCGTCAGGTCACCGCCACCCCCGTACGCCGCTACGTCAGCGCCACGCCCGACCGCAGCGGATCGCGCAGATCCGTCCCGCCCTTGAGCCACCGCTCCTGGAGCGCCTCGGCGCCGTGCACCCGCTTCCAGGCGGCCTCGTTGGACGTCATCGGCAGCAGGGGCAGGAAGCGGACCGGGTCCAGCGGCTCGTCCAGTTCCAGGTCCGCCACCAGACCGCCCGGCTCCGCGACCAGTACGGAGGTGAAGGGCGCGCCCGGCCACAGCGGCTCCCCCACGTCCAGCGACGCCCCCGGCGCCACGATCACGCCCTCGACCTGCGGGGAAGCGGCGAGCACGGCGAGCGGCCGCAGCACCTTGTCGACATCGGCCCGGCCCGCCTTCACCGACAGCACCAGTTCGGCGCGCGGGCCGCGCAGCGGGTCAGCCAGCACCGCCGTGGGGTCGGTCATCGGCCGGTCCGACATGCCGAGCGTGACATAGCGCACCAGATCGCCGTCCGGGCCGCCGCCGGTGAAGCGCAGGACCTCGACACGGTCGGTCCCGAGGAAGGTGACGGCGGCGCGCGCGTCCGGCTCGCCCAGGGTCGTACGCAGGCGGGCTTCGACCAGATCGAGAACGTCAGACATGCCGCGAGCATAGGCCGGGGTCCGTGCCCGGCCGCGGGCGCCCGGCGGCCCGTCCCGCCGCACGTGGCGGCCGTTCGTATGGAACGGGCAAAGGCGCGCCGGATCGGTTCTGACGGCTGATAGCCTTGCCGTCTGGTCAGGGAATGACGTTCGTCCCCCAGCGGGGACCGGCCGGAGGAGGTGGGGCTGCGGTGGATCCAAGTCGACCGTGCAGTACCGACAGTTCTCCTGTCATCCCCCAGCGCGCCCAGCGGCTTTCTTGATCCAGGGGCTTCCGTACCCCTGCCGCACGCGGTGAAACCCGCGAAGTGCCTTTGCGCCTGAAGTAGATGACGGAAGAGCGCCTTCGACTCTCGTTTCCGTGTTTTCTGCGAACTGCCGTCAGACCTGCGCACGGAGCGCCGCCCGCTTTGCGGACGTACGGCCAGCGCCGTCTTGTACGTCCTCGTTCCGGGCAGCGTTACGCCGCGCGCCCGCGGCTGGCGGCCGGCCCGTGAAGGAGCCTGCCCATGTCGATGATCCGCGACCTGCGTGCCGCCGTCCGCCCCGCCCGTCGGCGTGAGGACTCCCCGTACAAGTACGAGAACGACCACGGCAAGGCCCACACCAACAGCGCCATCGTGGACTGCGGCGTCTACCGTGACGGCCGGCGCGTCAGCGACCACGTCACGCCGTCCCAGGCGATCGCGGGCGTACGCAGCGACGGGGGCTTCACCTGGATCGGGCTGCACGAGCCCACCGAGGCGGAATTCGCCGAGATCGCACGGGAGTTCGGGCTGCACCCGCTGGCCGTGGAGGACGCGGTCCACGCCCACCAGCGACCCAAGCTGGAGCGGTACGACGACACCCTGTTCACGGTCTTCAAGACGGTCCACTACGTCGAGCACGCGGAGCTGACTGCCACCAGCGAGGTGGTCGAGACCGGCGAGGTGATGTGCTTCACCGGCCGGGACTTCATCGTGACCGTGCGGCACGGCGGCCAGGGCTCGCTGCGCGCGCTGCGCCACCGCCTCCAGGACGACCCCGAGCTGCTCGGCAAGGGCCCGTCCGCGGTGCTGCACGCCATCGCCGACCAGGTCGTGGACGGCTACATCGCGGTGGCCGGCGCGATGCAGGACGACATCGACGAGGTGGAGATCGACGTCTTCAGCTCCGGCTCGGACGGCAAGCACACGGGCGCCGGCCGGAGCGCGGCGAAGGGCGGCGGTGACGCCGCCGGGCGGATCTACCAACTCAAGCGCGAGGTACTGGAGTTCAAGCGGGCCGTGTCGCCGCTGCTGCGGCCGATGCAGGTGCTGAGCGAGCGGCCGATGCGGCTGGTCGACTGCGACATCCAGAAGTACTTCCGGGACGTGGCCGACCACCTGGCCCGGGTCAACGAGCAGGTGCTCTCCTTCGACGACCTGCTGAACTCGATCCTCCAGGCCAACCTGGCGCAGGCGACGGTGGCCCAGAACGAGGACATGCGCAAGATCACCTCCTGGGCGGCGATCTTCGCCGTACCGACGATGATCGCCGGGATCTACGGCATGAACTTCGAGTACATGCCCGAGCTGAAGTGGAAGTACGGCTACCCGCTCGTCCTGGTCGTCACGGTCGGCATCTGCTTCGGCATCCACCGCGGCTTCAAGCGCAACGGGTGGCTCTGACGGCGGTACGGACGGCTCCGGCGGCGGTACGGACGGCCTTTACGGCGGTACGGTCCGGGCGCCCCGCCCGCCACCCGGCGGCAGGCCCGCCGCCCATTAGGCTGCTCCCATGACGGAGACCGTGTCGCAGGCGCTGCTGGACCGCGCGCTCATCGAAGAGGCCACGAAGAAGTCCGGCCTCATCTGGGTACGGGGCGCCACCGGCCCGGCGCGGGCCCTGTGGCACGTCTGGCACGACGGCGCCGCGTGCGTCGTCGGAGCGGGCTCCGGCCGTACGGACGGGGTGGCCGACCCGTCCGACGAGCAGCCGCTGCACGACCTCGGCCTGACCGACGGCGGCACCGCGACCGTCACCCTGCGCAGCAAGGACAAGGGCGGCCGGCTGGTCGGCTGGCAGGCCCGGGTCACCGAGCTGGCGCCGGACAGCGAGGCGTGGCAGGCCGCCGTGGACGACCTCAAGGGCAAGCGGCTCAACGCGCCGGACGCGGAGACGATGCCGCGCCGCTGGGCCCGCGAGTGCCGCGTCCTGCGCCTGGAACCGGTCACGGACGCATCGGCCACCACAGACTTCGGCGACACCTCCCAGGCCGCCCGCCCCCTCCCCACCCCGGTCACGACCCGCGAGCCCATCCCGGCGGCGCTGCCCAGGCTGCTGCGGGGGAAGCGGCGGGGGCGCTGAGGGGGCGGCCGCTTCCATGGCCTCCTCTGCATACGGGACGGACGGGCGCTGCCGGTCCGGAAGGCGGACGCCAGGCGCGCGGCACACCTGGGCGCCCCGCCTCACCGCCACTCCGGCCTGAGCCGACCGCCCGTCAGGAGAAGCCGAGTATCCCAGGTGAGTCGATGTCGACGGTGACCACGCCGGGCGGATAGGCGTTCTCGTCGGCGGTCAGCAGGATCGACATGCCGGTGAACTCGGGGCGTGGCAGTGCGCAGTAGAGCGCGTGGCAGGTGTCCGGGCCGCCGTAACCGTCGCGGATCATGGTGCCGACGCTGACAGCGGCCATTGTGTCGAGGCTGTCGACGACAACTGAGGAAAGGACCAGAACGCGCTGCGCGAGGTTCTCTTCACCGGCTTCGGCCTGAGTGAGGCAGAGAGCGGGGATGCTCAGGTGTTCGCCGGGCGTCTTCGCCATGTTGCCGGCCAGGAGGTTCAGCGTCTTGTGGCCGCCGGCGAGCGCCGTGACGGCGCTGGTGTCCAGGATGATCACGCTGCGGCACCCTTGGCCGCCCGGACCTTCTCGGCAGCGATCTTGTAGATGTTGCCGAGCACGTCGGGGGCTTGCTCGAACTCTTCGTCGCGGATGTGCACTCCCATCATGCGGCGTACGGCTTCCCGGTCGGCGGCCAGCCGCTCGGCCCGCTGCGCTGCCGTCGGCTGCTCTGCGGCAAGCGCTTCGACCAACTGGCCGATGCTCACACCGCGCTCTCTGGCCAGCTCGGCAAGGTGATCGCGGGTCTCTCGCAGGACCTGAATCGTCGTCGTTGCCATAGCTGCAGTATAGAGCGACTATGGCACTGGGGTTGCTGCGTTCAGTCGCCCAGCGTGATCGACTTGCCGTAGTCGATGACCTGGCTGTCCGCCGGCGCCTGGATCTGCACCGGCTTGCCCCAGTCGGTCAGGCGTACCTCGCCCGCGTCGCCCGCGCGCCGCAGGCGGAGCGGATAGGGCTCGCCCTCCAGGGAGACGTCGAGGGTGCCGCCCGCGCCCTGGCCGGCGGCGATGCGGATGGTGCGGGTGCCGTCGAGGGTGCCGCGGTCGCCGGTGGTGAGCTTGCCGTGCAGGCCGAGGAGACTGCCGAGCAGGACGTCCTTGTCCGTGAAGCCGCTGAAACGCTTGTAGACGGGGTCCGAGGACGGCACCTTCACGTACTTGCCGACGAGCTTGGCGACGGACGTCCCGTCGTTCTTCGACGGGTCGGCGTTCTTCTCGCGGGCCCAGAACCCGGCGTCCGCCTTGAGGTAGAGCGCGCCGTCGACCCGCAGCAACTGGAAGGTGGCCGCCTTGGTGGCGAGTTCGCCCCGGGCGCCCTGGGGGCCGAGCCGCATGTCCAGCTTGTAGGTGCGGCCCTGGCTGACGAGGTTGCCGGAGAGCCGTACCGTTCCGGCACCGTGGGCGGCCGTCTGCGCCCTGGCCTGGATCTTGTCGGCGGGCAGTCTGCCGACCCCGTTGGTCCCGGCGTCCGGGTCCTCCGCCGCGCACCCCGCGAGCACCCCGGCGAGCACCGCGCACACCGCCGCCGTCAGCGTCGCCCCGCGCCTGCGGTGGGGTGCGGCCGGCCGGCGGGAGCAGGTCCCGGCGGGGCCTGCCGAGGGGAAAGCGGTCACGACGGTTCTGCCTCCTGATACGGATGACCTCGACGGCAGTACGGCAGCGTACCCGGGCCCAGGCACGTCGTACGGCGGAGTGCGCGGTGGACACCGTACGGCCCTTCCCGCCGGGGCGGCACCGGGTGGTGCACGTTAGCCTGATTTCGGATCAAGCCCGCCTGAGGGGCTTCACCTGCGGAGCAGCGGCAACACGTAACGCCAGGGAAGAGGGGGCGCGGCCGCGCGAACGGCGTGGCGGCCCGCTACGGCGCAGCGGAACGGAAGCGGAGGCACTCGGCATGGCGGTGGTCACCCCTCGGGTGTTCGTCTCCCATCTCGCGGGCATCGCCGTCTTCGACCCCAACGGCGACCAGGTCGGCCGGGTCCGGGACCTGGTCGCGATGTTGCGGGTGGGCGGCCGGCCGCCGCGGCTGCTGGGGCTGGTCGTCGAGGTCGTCAGCCGCCGCCGGATCTTCCTGCCGATGACCCGGGTGACGGGGGTGGAGTCCGGCCAGGTCATCACCACCGGCGTGGTGAACATGCGGCGCTTCGAGCAGCGCGCGTCGGAGACCCTGGTCCTCGGTGAGCTGCTGGACCGCCGGGTGAGCCTGGTGGAGACCGGCGAGGAGGTCACCGTCCTGGACATCGGCATCAGCCAACTGCCGGCCCGCCGGGACTGGGAGATCGACAAGGTCTTCGTACGGAAGGGCAAGGGCGGGGCGCTGCGCCGCAAGGGAGAGACGCTGACGGTCGAGTGGTCGGCGGTGACCGGGTTCTCGCTGGAGGAGCACGGGCAGGGCGCGGAGAACCTGCTCGCCACCTTCGAGCAGTTGCGCCCGGCGGACCTGGCCAGCGCGCTGCACCACCTGACGCCGAAGCGGCGCGGCGAGGTCGCCGCCGCGCTGGACGACGACCGGCTGGCGGACGTCCTGGAGGAGCTGCCGGAGGACGACCGCGTCGAGATCATGGGCAAGCTCCAGGAGGAGCGGGCCGCCGACGTCCTGGAGGCGATGGACCCGGACGACGCCGCCGACCTGCTCTCCGAGCTGCCGGAGGACGAGAAGGAACGGTTGCTCGGTCTGATGCGGCCGGACGACGCGGCGGACGTCCGGCGTCTGATGGCGTACGAGGAGCGCACCGCGGGCGGTCTGATGACGACCGAGCCGATCGTGCTGCGGCCGGACGCGACGATCGCGGACGCGCTGGCCCGGGTGCGCGACCCCGACCTGTCGCCGTCGCTGGCGGCGCAGGTGTACGTGTGCCGGCCGCCGGACGAGACGCCGACCGGCAAGTACCTGGGGCTGGTGCACTTCCAGCGGCTGCTGCGCGACCCGCCGTTCACGCTCGTCAGTTCCGTCGCGGACACCGATCTGCCGCCGCTGCCGCCGGGCACCCCGCTGAACGAGGTGACCAGCTACCTGGCGACGTACAACATGGTGGCGGCGCCGGTCGTGGACGAGAGCGGCTCCCTGCTGGGCGCGGTGACCGTCGACGACGTACTGGACCACCTGCTGCCCGACGACTGGCGGGAGGCGGAGATGCACGGGCCGCCGGGCGCGGCAGCGGACCGGGAGGGAGAGCCGGACGATGGGCGCTGAGGAACGGGACGGTGTCAAGGAGCGTGCGCGGGCGCTGAGTGCGGCGCCGGGGCCCGGAGCGGGCGGCAGGCGCCCCCGCGCGCGCCTGGACCAGCCGCGCGCGCCCCGGCGCAGCCTGCTGCCGGAGTACGACCCGGAGGCGTTCGGGCGGCTGTCGGAGAAGATCGCCCGCTTCCTGGGGACCGGCCGGTTCATCGTCTGGATGACGGTGATCATCGTGGTGTGGATCATCTGGAACGTCGCCGCGCCCGGACATCTGCGCTTCGACAACTACCCGTTCATCTTCCTGACCCTGATGCTCTCGCTCCAGGCGTCCTACGCCGCGCCGCTGATCCTGCTGGCGCAGAACCGGCAGGACGACCGGGACCGGGTCACCCGCGAGCAGGACCGCAAGCAGAACGAGCGGGCCATCGCCGACACCGAGTACCTGACCCGGGAGGTGGCGGCGCTGCGGCTGGGCCTGGGAGAGGTGGCCACCCGTGACTGGATCCGCTCCGAACTCCAGGACCTGCTGAAGGAGCTGGAGCTGCGTCAGATGGTGGACGCGGAGAGCGAGCAGGAGAGCCGGCGCCGGGAGTAGCGCGGGCGCCGGGGCGGAGAAACCGAACGGGGTCGGGGGCGGAGCGGCTGCCCGGAGTGACGAACACGACCGCCCACCAGCCTTTCCGGAGGCCCCCACCGTCCCCGTACCCTTGGGGCATGGCTACCGACACGCCCCAAGGCGCAGCGCCCAGCGAGGACGCGGTCCACGCCGCGCTCGCCACGGTGAACGACCCCGAGATCCACCGCCCCATCACCGAACTGGGCATGGTCAAATCGGTGGAGATCGCGGCGGACGGCGCGGTGGCGGTGGCGGTCTACCTGACGGTCGCCGGCTGCCCGATGCGCGAGACGATCACCTCGAACGTGCGTGAGGCGGTGGGCCGGGTCGAGGGCGTCACCGGTGTCTCGGTCGACCTGGACGTGATGAGCGACGAGCAGCGCAAGGAGCTGGCGTCGTCGCTGCGCGGCGGCACCGCCGAGCGCGAGGTGCCGTTCGCCAAGCCGGGGTCGCTGACCCGGGTCTACGCGGTCGCCTCCGGCAAGGGCGGCGTCGGCAAGTCGTCGGTGACGGTCAACCTGGCCGCGGCGATGGCGGCCGACGGCCTGAAGGTCGGCGTGGTGGACGCCGACATCTACGGCCACTCGGTGCCCCGGATGCTGGGCGCGGACGGCCGTCCCACCCAGGTCGAGAACATGATCATGCCGCCGTCGGCCAACGGCGTGAAGGTGATCTCCATCGGCATGTTCACCCCGGGCAACGCCCCGGTGGTCTGGCGCGGCCCGATGCTGCACCGCGCGCTCCAGCAGTTCCTGGCCGACGTGTACTGGGGCGACCTGGACGTCCTGCTGCTCGACCTGCCCCCGGGCACCGGCGACATCGCCATCTCGGTGGCGCAGTTGGTCCCGAACGCGGAGATCCTGGTCGTCACGACCCCGCAGCAGGCCGCGGCGGAGGTCGCCGAGCGGGCCGGCTCGATCGCCGTACAGACCCACCAGAAGATCGTCGGCGTGGTGGAGAACATGTCCGGGCTGCCCTGCCCGCACTGCGACGAGATGGTGGACGTGTTCGGTACCGGCGGCGGCGAGCGGGTCGCCGAGGGCCTGACGAAGACGACCGGCACGCAGGTGCCGGTGCTGGGCGCCATCCCGATCGACGTACGGCTGCGGGAGGGCGGCGACGAGGGCAAGCCCGTCGTGCTGACCGACCCGGAGTCCCCGGCCGGCGCGGCCATCCGTGCCATCGCGGGCAAGCTGGGCGGCCGCCAGCGCGGCCTGTCGGGCATGTCGCTGGGGATCACCCCGCGCAACAAGTTCTGAGGCGCCCGGCGGCCGGGGACGGCGGCCGGGACAAGCGGAGGGGCGGGCCCGTCGGGCTCGCCCCTTCGTCGTCGTGCGGCGGGCGTGACACCAGGCCGGGCCCGTGTGGCGGGCGTGTGCCGGATCGCGCCCGTACGGCGGACACGGCGCCGGACCGGGCCCGTAGGCCCGCCCGCGCTCGGCTCAGTCCGCCGCCACGCCTTCCGCGGGCACGTCGTCCGCCCGCGCGTCGCCGGTGGCCGCCGTCCGCGTGCCGCTGTCGCCGCTCTCGTACGCGGCGATGTCCTTGACCACCGCGAAGCCCAGCCCGTACGCGCTCATGCCGCGCCCGTACGCCCCGATGTGCACGCCCTCCGGGCCCTCGCCCGCCGACCCGGCCAGCACCCAGCCGTACTCCGACTCCCGGTAGCGGAACGGCGTCGGTACGCCGTCCACCGGCAGCGTCAGCGCGCTCCAGCCCTCGCCGCCGAGGTCGTCCGCCAGTTCCCAGGCGAGCATCGTCTGCTGGTCGAGCCAGTCCTGGCGGAGCGTGCGGTCCATCTGCGTCGGCCAGGTGCGGGACAGCAGGCCCGAGCCGGCGAGCCAGGCCGCGGTGGCCGTGGAGGTGGCGTCCAGGACCCCCGTGCCGTCGGCGCTGCGCCGCACGGGGCGGCTGGCGACGGTCACCACGACCGCGAAACGCTCCGAGTCCGGTGTGCTCTCCACCTTTATGGTGGGCTGCTGGCCGTGGCCGGTCGCGCCGTGCTCGACCGTGCCGTCCGCGGCCGCGCCGACCTGCAGCAGCCAGCGGGGACCGGTGAACGCGTCGTCGAGTCCGTACCACGGGAACGCGGCCGACAGATAGCCGTCGACCTTCCGTCCGGTGTCGGCGGCGACCGCCTGAACTCCTGCCCGACCCGTCGTCTCCATCTGCGCGGAGCCTCCTAGTTGCCCTGCGTCGTGGGCGGCCCGCCCCCCTCAGGCGACCTCACCCCGGACACCGGGAGCATAGTCAACCCGTTCGGCACCAGCGGGCATAAGGCTTGCATAAGACGAGTCAGGTGGCATCGGGATCGAACGGAGGGCGCTCGTTCCGGGCCGGCCTCGCGCCCTTGGTGAACATGTCCGGCGCGGCGGACCCGCCGCCGGAACCGCTCCCGGCGGCCGGGGACTCCTTGGAGAAGTTCACCCGGGACGTGGGCCCGGGGTCGGCGGCGGAGGCGCTGTCGACGCCGTGCACGGCGTCCGTGACCTCGGCCATCTCCTTCTTCAGGTCGAAGCCGTTACGGATCTCCTGGAGGCCGTACTGGTCGTTCTCCAGCACGTGCTTGCGGACGAAGTTCCGCGGCTTCAGGTCCTCGAACTCGAAGTCCTTGAACTCCGGCCCCAGCTCGCTGCGGATGTCCTCCTTGGCGTTGTCCGAGAACGCCCGCACCTTGCGCACGAATCCCATGACATCGGCGATCACCTTGGGCAGCTTGTCCGGCCCGAAGATCAGTACCGCAAGGATCACGAGCGCGACCAGCTCTAGGGGTCCTATGTCGAAGAACACCTTGCAGCTCCTTGGGTCATCCGGGGCCTACCAGGACCTAGGCGGGTCTAGGGGGACGTGTCGGGCCTATGGGCCAGGCCGCCTATCACGGTACCTGGCCCATGGCATCCGGCGGGAGTCGCCCGTCCCAACACCGTGCAAACGCTCCCGGTGCCGCTACTCCTGGCCGGCCGCGCCGAGGGTCAGCGGGGCGGTCTGCTCCTTGCCGTCACGCCGCAGGGTCAGCGTCAGCCGGTCGCCCGGCCGGTGGCTGCGGATCTTGATGATCAGCTCCTCGCCGCTGTGCACGGGCTGCCCGTCGACCTTGGTGATCACGTCCCGCGGCTTGATGCCCGCCTTGGCCCCCGGTCCGCCGGGCGTGACCGGGACGCCGCCGTCCTTGCTCTTGGAACTGACCCGCGCGCCGTCGCCCGCGTACTCCATCTCCAGCGTGACGCCGATCACCGGGTGCAGGACCTTGCCCTTGTTGATCAGTTGCTCGGCCACCCACTTGCCCTGGTTGATCGGTATGGCGAAGCCCAGGCCGATGCTGCCGCCCTGGCCGCCGCCGTCCAGGCCGCCGCCGGAGCTGTCGGCCGCGCGGATGGCGCTGTTGATGCCGATCACCCGGGCCCGGGAGTCGACGAGCGGACCGCCGGAGTTGCCCGGGTTGATCGGGGCGTCGGTCTGGAGGGCGTCCACGTACGAGATGTCGCTGCCGTCGCCCTTCTTGCCGCCCGCCGTGATGGGCCGCTGCTTGGCGCTGATGATGCCCGCGGTGACGGTGTTGGCGAGGTCGTACGGGGCGCCGATCGCCACGACCGGGTCGCCGACCCGTACCGAGTCGGAGTCGCCGAGCGCCAGCGGGCGCAGCCCGGAGACGCCCTGGACCTGTACGACGGCCAGGTCGTAGCCGCCGTCCCGGCCGATGACCTTGGCCTTGGCCGTCTGGCCGCCGCTGAAGGAGACCGATATCTCCCCGCCGGTGCCGGCCGGTTCGACGACATGGTTGTTGGTGAGGATGTGGCCCTGCGTGTCGAGGACGAAGCCGGTGCCGGTGCCCTGCTCGCTGTTGCCGCGTACGTGCAGGGTGACCACGCTGGGCAGCGCCGTCTGCGCGATACCGGCGACGCTGTCCGGCTTGCGGCCGCCCTGGTCGCCGGTGTCCTGCGGCAGCTCGATGCTGCCGAGGCCGCCGTTGCGTTCGATGTACGCGCCGACGCCGCCGCCGATGCCACCGGCCAGCAGCGCCAGGATCACCGCGCCCGCGGCCAGCGTGCCGCGGCGGTTGCGGCGGGGGGCCGGAGGCGGCGGGGGCGGGGTGCCCAGGGGCATCGCCGCGCCGTGCTGCGCCGTCCGCCAGGGGTCGTACTGCTGCCAGTGGGCCTGCTGCTCGCTCTGCGGGTGGGGCTGGTGGGCCGGTCCGCCCGCTGCCGCGACCGGCTGCTCCGCGCCACCCTGGCCGGACTGCGGAGCGTGCGGGGGCTGCGGCGCGCCGTGCGCCTCGGGCGGGAGCGGGGCGCCGCCGGACGTGTCGTGCGCCTGTGGCGGCTGGGGGTGCGGCGGCTGGGCGGCTGCCGGTGACGGCTCGGCCTGCGGCATCGGCGTACGGGCGGCGGAGCCCTCGTGCGGATGCGCGCCCGCGGGGGGCTGCGGCTGGGCCGGGAACGGCTGCTGGGGCGGAGGTACGGGCGCGCCGGTGCCGTACGCGGGCTGCTGCCCGGCGGGCGTCGGCTGCCCTGGAGGCGTCGGCTGTCCGGCGGGCATCGGCGCCGCGTTCTGCGGTGCGGGGCCGGTGGCCTGCGGTACGGGGCCCGTGCCCTGCGGCGGGACGCCCGTGCCGTGCGCCGGGGTGGCCGTCGGGCGCTGGACCGGCGGCGCGGGGGCCCAGGGGCCCGGGTCGCCGTACGGAGGCGTGCCGTACGGGTCCTGCGGATGCAGGGGCTGCTGCCGCGGCGGCGCGGCGGGAGGGGCGGCAGGGGGTGCGGGGACCTGCTGTTCGGGGGCGTGCGGCGCGGGGGTATGCGGCGCGGAAGTCTGCTGTTCGGGAGTGCGCCCGCTCGGGGCATGCGGCGCGCCGGTGCCCGCCGTCTGCCCGGAACCCGTCGTCTGCCCGGTGTCCGGTGACGTACCCGCTGCGGCGCCGGCCTCCCCGGGCAGGGCCGTGAATTCCCGGGTGGCGGCGGCCCCTTCGGCGTCGGGTGCCGCGGGACCGGGCGCGGCGGGCGCCTGTGCCGACGGCTCCGCGGGCTGCTGCCCCGACCGGCTCCACCAGTTCCGCTTCGGCCCGGCGGCCGTCCCCTCGTCCATGTTCTCCCCACCGATCCGCCCGCTGTGTCAGGCGGGCACCACCACCTCGCCGGCGGCGCGCCCCCACGGGGAAACACCGTCCGGAAGGCGATTCAACCAGGTTCGCGCGGCCGCGCGCAGAGCCCGGTCAGCGCGGGGCGGGGTGGTGGGCGGTCATCGCCTCCCGGGAGGCGGGGTTGGACGGTACGGCGGGCCCGGCCAGGGGGCGTCCGGCGTCCGCCGAGGGCAGGTACGGGCCGACGACACGGGCGCCTGAGAGCGGGGCGGAGGCGCTGCCCGGCGCGGGGTGGTACGGCAGGAGCTGACCGGTCCGGAGCGTCAGCGCGGGCAGGGCGGACCGGCCGTCGGCCGGGAACGCGACCTCGGACAGCGGCAGCGTCGGCGCGGGGCGCGCGGCCGACGGCGCCGACGGGCCGGTCAGGCCGAGCGAGCTGGGGGCCGGCTCCAGGGTCGGGTCCGCGTCGGGGAGCGGGCGCGCCCAGGGGTGGCTCGTCGCGTACAGCAGGGCCTCGCCGCGGGTCGTGCCGGGCGGGCCGAGCGGTCCCGGGGTGGCGCTGAGCGGCGTCATCTGGCTGCCCGTACCGTCGCCGCGGCCACTCGGGGTGTCCACCGCCGCCTCCAGCGGCAGGGTGCCGCCGAGCGCGAACGCCGCCAGGGAGACCGCGCCGGCCGCCGCGAAGGCGAACCGGCGGCGCTGCGGCGCGGGCCGGGCCGGCTCGTGGATACGGAAGCCGCGCGAGCGCGGCTGGCGGGGCACCGCGCCGACGGCATGGCCGCCGGACGGCGCGTACCGGAACGAGCCGCCGCGCGCCTCGAACTCGCCGCCCTCGGTGAACTCACCGCCGAAGCCGCCGCTGCCGAAGCGCCCGGGGCCCAGCCGACTTCCGGAGCCGTCGGCATCACCTCCCGGCAGCCCCTGGAGACGCGCCAGTAGCCCCTCGGAGGGACCGGGGGGCGCCGTCTCGGCGAAGACGTTCTTCAACTGCCGCTGGTCGTCGGCCTCCGCCTTGCACTTTCCACACGTAGCGAGATGCGCGAGCACCCGCTCGCGCGCGTCATGCCCCAACTCCCCGTCGACCAGAGCCGCGAGGCGGTCGCCGAGATGATGCTCGGCGGGGGACGGACCGCCTGTACCGCTCACGCGATTCCGACCTCCCCTGTGACGACCGAGGTGAGCGGCCGCCGGTCGCGCTCCTCGGCGCGCGCCGCCGGGGAGCGGTGCTTGAGCGCCTTGCGCAGGTGGGAGCGGCCGCGGTGGATGCGGCTGCGGACCGTGCCGAGCTTCACACCGAGGGTGGCGGCGATCTCCTCGTACGACAGGCCCTCGATGTCGCAGAGCACCACGGCGGCCCGGAACTCGGGCGCGAGGGTGTCCAGCGCCTGCTGGACGTCGGCGTCGAAGTGGGTGTCGTTGAAATGCTGCTGCGGGGAGGGCTCCCGGCTGGGGAGCCGCTCGGCCGCGTCGTCACCGAGCGCGTCGAAGCGGATGCGCTGGCGGCGGCGGACCATGTCCAGGAAGAGGTTGGTCGTGATGCGGTGCAGCCAGCCCTCGAAGGTGCCGGGGGTGTACGTCGACAGCGAGCGGAAGACGCGGACGAACACCTCCTGCGTCAGGTCCTCGGCGTCGTGCTGGTTGCCGGTGAGGCGGTAGGCGAGGCGGTAGACCCGCGCGCTGTGGGTGCTGACGATCTCCTCCCAGCTCGGCGGGGTCCAGACCTGCGCATCCGCTTCGGCGGCGAACGTCGCTGTCGTAGCGGTGTCGAAGGCCCCTCCCCTACCCTTGAGGCCGTGGGAGCGGGAACGGTCAGCGGTGTCTGTCACGGATTTCGGCTCGGCGGCCGACCGCCTGAGGCGCCTGCGCGCCCATCGGTCACCCGTCGCAGCCGCACCTCCCCTGGTGGCTCTGGTGGTGTCCAGTAGAGCCCCTACCATATCCACCTCTCCCGTTAGCTCCGGATAAGCAGATTTGACCTGCTTTTGGCCTGGCCTCGCGTCATCCCGCACTTCTCGCCGGGTCTTCACCGATGCATCCCCCCTGCTGTGCTTCAACGCCCGGTCCCATCTGCGGGTTCCCGCACGCAGCGGATACAGTCACGGTTGCGTCAACTACGGGGACAGGAGAGGGCCATTACCGGCAACCGGCAGACGAGCTTGGCATTCGCCGAGGCGTACGGCGCCGGGACCATCGACGACGAGGCCGACGCCGCCCTGCACTGGTCCCGTGAGCGGGCGCGGGAGGCGGGCATCCGCGCGGTGTCCACCGGCACCGGCACCGCGCTGCGCCTGCTCGCCGCGACGGCCGACGCCAAGGCGGTCGCCGAGATCGGCACCGGCACGGGAGTGTCGGGCATCTACCTCCTGCACGGCATGCGTCCGGACGGCGTCCTGACGACGGTCGACCTGGAACCGGAGCGGCAGCAGTTCGCGAAGCAGGCGTTCCGGGAGGCGGGCTTCGCCGGCAACCGCGCGCGCTTCATCCCCGGCCGCGCCCTGGACGTCCTGCCCCGGCTCGCCGACGGCGGCTACGACCTCGTCTTCTGCGACGGCGACCGCATGGAGTGCCTGGACTATCTCGCTGAATCGTTGCGGCTGCTGCGCCCCGGCGGCCTGGTCTGCTTCGAGGGCGTCTTCGCCGACGGCCGTACGGTCGACTCGGCGGCCCAGCCCGCCGAGGTGCTGCGCCTGCGGGAGCTGCTGCGCACCCTCCGCGAGACGGACGCGCTGGTCTCGTCCCTGCTGCCGGTGGGCGACGGCCTGCTGTGCGCCGTCAAGCGCGGCTGAGCGGACCGCGGCGCGCGGGGTGTCCGCCGGAGCGAGGTACGACGGGACCACTGTACGGGCGGAAGGGCCGCCGCGTGCGCGGACCGGCCGCCCGGGAACGAACACGGCCCCGGTGGGCGTCGCGCGTGCGCGCGGCGCCCACCGGGGCCCGGGTATTCGGCTGGGGGTCCAGGGGTCATCACTCCCGGGAAACCGCAGCATCAGGGAGGCTGCCCTGTCAGACGGTGACCTTCTCCAGGGCCTCGCTCAAAGCCTTGGCCTCGTCGGGAGTCAGCTCGACGACGAGTCGACCGCCGCCTTCGAGCGGAACGCGCATGACGATGCCCCGCCCCTCCTTGGTCACCTCGAGCGGGCCGTCGCCCGTCCGCGGCTTCATGGCCGCCATGCTCGTTCCCCTTCCTGAAACCAGCTCACGCAGCCGACAACCCAGGTGTCACCGGCATCGAACACATTGCTTCCAGGCCATTATCCCGCATCGCACGACCCGATGACCAACATCGGGGAGCATCCCTTCGGCAACGCGCTCTCGCAAAACCACCCAATTCGGGGAGTGGGCTGCGATACTTCGCCCTCCTCCGGCGTCCGGTCCTCGCCGGTTGTTTGACGTACGTCACATGACGGGCGCCGATGATCTCCGGCATTCTGAGCGACGGCTGCCACAGCCGGGCAGCCCGAGCCGCGACGGAGGGACTCCTCACCATGGCCGACACCGTGCTCTACGACGTGACCGAGGGCGTCGGGACGATCACGATCAACCGCCCCGACGCCATGAACGCGATGAACACGGAGGCCAAGGAGGCCCTGCGGGACATCCTGCGCGAGGCCGCCGCCGACCCGGCCGTACGGGCCGTCCTGCTGACCGCCACCGGACGCGCCTTCTGCGTGGGGCAGGACCTCAAGGAGCACATCGGGCTGCTGGCCCAGGACCGCGAGACCGGCTCCGGGCAGACCATGAGCACGGTGCGCGAGCACTACAACCCCGTCGTCACGGCGCTCGCCGGGATGCCCAAGCCGGTGGTGGCCGGGGTCAACGGCGTCGCGGCGGGCGCCGGCGCCGGCTTCGCGCTGGCCGCCGACTACCGGGTCGTCGCCGACACCGCCTCCTTCAACACCTCCTTCGCGGGCGTGGCGCTCACCGCCGACTCCGGCATCTCCTGGACGCTGCCCCGCCTGATCGGCCACGGCCGCGCCGCCGACCTGCTGCTCTTCCCGCGCAGCATCTCCGCCCAGGAGGCGTACGAGCTGGGCATCG
This sequence comes from Streptomyces chrestomyceticus JCM 4735, assembly GCF_003865135.1. Lineage (NCBI taxonomy): Bacteria > Bacillati > Actinomycetota > Actinomycetes > Kitasatosporales > Streptomycetaceae > Streptomyces > Streptomyces chrestomyceticus. The sequence continues at coordinate 3,398,763 of NZ_BHZC01000001.1, forward strand.
CGAACAAGGTCGTCCCGGCGGCGGACCTGGCGGCCGAGGCGGCGGCGGTGGCGCGCACGCTGGCCGAGGGGCCGACCGCCGCCTATGCCGCGATCAAGGAATCCCTCGCCTACGGGGCCGGGCACTCGCTCGTCGAGACGCTGGCCAAGGAGGAGGAACTGCAGACGCGGGCGGGTGCCTCGGAGGACCACCACATCGCGGTCGAGGCGTTCGTGAAGAAGGAGAAGCCGAAGTTCCTGGGGCGCTGAGCCGCTCGGGCGGGCCCGCCGGTTCACAGCCCGCCCGCGCCGGGGCCGCCCGCCCCTCACCCCTCCGCCGCCGCCTCCACCGCGTCCCGCACATGGCAGTCCGCCAGATGATCGTTGACCAGGCCGCACGCCTGCATCGTCGCGTACGCGGTGGTGGGGCCGACGAAGCGGAAGCCGCGCTTCTTGAGGTCCTTGGCCAGCGCCGTGGACTCCGGGGTGACGGGCGCCACGTCGGACAGCGTGCGCGGGGTCCGGCGGGCGGCGCGGTCGGGCGCGTACGACCAGATCAGACGGTCCAGCTCGCCGGGGGCCAGTTCGGCCGCGACCCGGGCGTTGGTCAGGACCGCGTTGATCTTCGCGCGGTTGCGGATGATGCGGGCGTCGGTGAGCAGCCGCTCGGCGTCCGCGTCGGTGAACCGGGCGACCGCCTCGATCCGGAAGTCCGCGAACGCGGCCCGGAAGCCCTCGCGGCGGCGCAGGATCGTGAGCCAGGAGAGCCCGGACTGGAACGCCTCCAGGCTCATCCGTTCGAAGAGCGCGTCGTCGCCGTGGACCGGCCGGCCCCATTCGGTGTCGTGGTAGGTGCGATAGTCGGCCATTTTCTCCGACTCCATGCCCCAGGGGCAGCGGGGCACCCCGTCCGGAGCCGTGCTCACTCCCGTCATGAGGCGGTCTTCCCCTCTTCCTCGCCCCCGGAGACCGGGGGCTCCAGTGCGGCCGGTGGAGCTGCTTCGGCCGGTGCGGCCGGGCGTTCCCCGTCCCGCTGCCCGTCCCGGTCCCCGGAGCCGTCCTCCGGGCCGTCCTTGATCAGGTCCGGCGGGCCCATCGCCGCGGCGTGCGCGCCCGCGAGGGCCGCCTCCAGCTCGGCGATCCGCGCGTCCCGTTCGGCCAGCTCGGCACCGAGCCGGTCCAGCACGTCGTCGACGTCGTTCATCCGGTAGCCGCGCACGCCCACCGCCAGGCGTACCGCCTCCACGTCGGCGCGGGAGACGGGCCGGTCGGCGGGCAGCGGCTCGTACAGCCGGTCCGGGGCGGCCTCGCCGAGCCCGCCCGCGTCGCCGCCGCCGACCACGGCGAGCGTGACCGCGGCGACCACCACGACCATCGCGATCAGCAAGAACCAGAACACGACCATCTCCCCGAGCTATGTGTTGGCACTGATCGTGCCATGCGGGTGTGACCGTTAGGGTCGCTGCCGGACCAGGAAGAGGGAGAAGCAATGCTGCGGCTGGGGAATCGAGAGTTCGCCGGGCACGAGCCGGTGATCATGGCCATCGTGAACAGGACCCCGGACTCCTTCTACGACCAGGGGGCCACCTTCACGGACGAGCCCGCGCTCGCCCGGGTGGAGCAGGCGGTGGCCGAGGGCGCCGCGATCATCGACATCGGCGGGGTGAAGGCGGGCCCCGGCGCGGAGGTCAGCGCCGAGGAGGAGGCCCGGCGCACGGTCGGCTTCGTCGCCGAGGTGCGCAAGCGGTTCCCGGACGTGGTGATCAGCGTGGACACCTGGCGGCACGATGTCGGCGAGGCGGTCTGCGAGGCCGGCGCGGATCTGCTAAACGACGCGTGGGGCGGGGTGGACCCGAAGCTGGCCGAGGTCGCGGCGCGCTACGGCGCCGGTCTGGTGTGCACCCACGCGGGTGGCGTGGAGCCGCGTACCCGCCCGCACCGGACGGCGTACGAGGACGTGATGGCGGACATCCTGCGGGTGACGCTCGGACTGGCCGAGCGGGCGGTGGAGCTGGGCGTACGCCGCGACGCGATCATGATCGACCCGGGGCACGACTTCGGGAAGAACACCCGGCACAGCCTGGAGGCGACGCGCCGGCTGGGCGAGATGACGGACACGGGCTGGCCGGTGCTGGTCTCGCTGTCCAACAAGGACTTCGTCGGCGAGACGCTGGACCGTCCCGTCAAGGAACGGCTCATCGGGACGCTGGCCACGACCGCGGTCTCGGCCTGGCTGGGCGCACAGGTCTACCGCGTCCACGAGGTCGCCGAGACGCGGCAGGTCCTGGACATGGTGGCGTCCATCGCGGGCCACCGGCCCCCGGCGGTCGCCCGCCGGGGACTTGCCTAGGGCGTGTCGCCCCCTACTTCCCGGTCTCCTTGGACACCAGCGCGACCGCCTCGTCCACGTCGTCGGTGACGTGGAAGAGCAGCAGGTCGTGCTCGGACGCCTTGCCCTGCGCGACCACCGTGTCCCGCAGCCAGTCGACCAGGCCGCCCCAGTACTCCGTACCGAAGAGCACGATCGGGAAGCGGGTGACCTTGCGCGTCTGGACGAGGGTCAGCGCCTCGAACAGCTCGTCGAGGGTGCCCATGCCGCCGGGCAGCACGACGAACCCCTGCGCGTACTTCACGAACATCGTCTTGCGGACGAAGAAGTAGCGGAAGTTGACGCCGATGTCGACGTGCGGGTTCATGCCCTGTTCGAAGGGCAGCTCGATGCCCAGGCCGACGGAGACGCCCTTGGCCTCCCTGGCGCCCCGGTTGGCGGCCTCCATCACGCCGGGCCCGCCGCCGGTGATCACCGCGAAGCCGGCCTCCACCAGCGCCCGGCCGAGCGCGACGCCCGTCTCGTACTCGGGCGATCCGACGGGTGTCCGGGCCGAGCCGAAAACGCTGATGGCGCTCGGCAGTTCGGCCAGTGCGCCAAAGCCCTCCACGAACTCCGACTGGATGCGCATGACCCGCCAGGGGTCGGTGTGCACCCAGTCCGTGTCGCCTTCGGCGGTGTCCAGCAGCCGCTGGTCCGTGGTGCCCTTCTGCACCTGGTCGCGTCGGCGCACCACGGGTCCCAGGCGCTGTTCCTCCCACGCCCGCTCTTCCTCGGGGCTGGCCATATCGTGCTCCCTCCGCTGCCGGTCGGTGTCCGGCAAGGGTAGATCGCCGCAGGTGACGGGCAGGGCAATTCCGGATGCCGGGACACCCATGAGACGCGTGGGACCGGTGGGTTACGCGGTGAGCCAGGACCGCAGCCGTTCCTCGCAGTGCAGAATCCGCTCGACGGCGACCCGTTCGTCCTTCTTGTGCGCCAGTACGGGGTCGCCGGGACCGTAGTTCACCGCGGGCACGCCCAGGGCGCTGAAGCGCGAGACGTCCGTCCAGCCGAACTTGGGCTTCGCGACGCCGCCGACCGCCTTCATGAAGGCGGCGGCCGCGGGGTGCGACAGGCCCGGCAGCGCGCCCGGCGAGTGGTCGTCGACGATCATCTCGGCGACGCCGCAGTCCGCGAAGACCTCCCGCACGTGGTCGAGCGCCTCCTGTTCGCTGCGGTCCGGCGCGTAACGGAAGTTGACCGAGACGGTGCAGGTGTCGGGGATGACGTTGCCCGCCACGCCGCCCTCGATCCGTACGGCGTTCAGGCCCTCGCGGTATTCGAGGCCGTCGATGACGGCCCGGCGCGGCTCGTAGGACGCCAGGCGGGCGAGGATCGGCGCCGCCGCGTGGATCGCGTTGCTGCCCATCCAGCTCCGCGCCGAGTGGGCCCGCTCGCCCTCGGTGCGCAGCAGCACCCGCAGCGTGCCCTGGCAGCCGCCCTCGACCTCGGTGTTCGAGGACTCCAGCAGGACGGCGAAGTCGCCCGCCAGCCAGTCCGGGTGCTCCTCGGCCAGCCGCCCGAGGCCGTTGAACTCGGCGGCGATCTCCTCCATGTCGTAGAAGATGAAGGTCAGGTCCCGGTTGGGCGCGGGGACGGTGGCGGCGATGCGCAACTGCACGGCGACGCCGGACTTCATGTCGGTGGTGCCGCAGCCCCACAGGACGCCGTGCTCGTCGAGCCGGGACGGCACGTTGTCCGCGATCGGCACGGTGTCCAGGTGACCGGCCAGCACGACCCGCTCGGCGTGGCCCTGGTCCGTGCGCGCGACGATGCAGTTGCCGTCGCGCTCCACCGTCAGGTGCGGGAGCGCGCGCAGCGCGTGCTCGACGGCGTCCGCGATGGCCTTCTCGTCCCGGCTGACGGAGGGGATGTCGACGAGCTGAGCGGTGAGCTCGGCCGCGTCGAGGGAGAGGTCCAGTGCGGGGGTCTGCGTAGCGGTCTCCATGCGTCCGACCCTACCGGCGCCCCTCCAGTACCGTTGGCTGCGTGTCTCCCCAGTCCTCCGCCCCCTCCCGCGGCACCCGCGGCAAGCGCCTCCTGCGGGCCGGCGCGGCCTTCGCCGTGCTCGTCGGACTGGGCGTGTACCTCCTCGTGCAGTACATGACCGGCGGCCCGGGTGCGCCGCGCTGCTCGGTGCGGGCCGCGGACGGCGGGCAGCCGTACGAGATCTCGCCGGAGCAGGCCGCGAACGCCGCGACCATCTCGGCCGTCGGCTCCGCGCGCGGGCTGCCGCAGCGGGCCGTGACGATCGCGCTGGCGACCGCCATGCAGGAGTCCGGGCTGCGCAACATCGGCTTCGGCGACCGCGACTCGGTCGGCCTGTTCCAGCAGCGTCCGTCCCAGGACTGGGGCACGGTCGAGCAGATCATGGACCCGGTCTACTCGGCCGGGGAGTTCTACACGCACCTGGTCAAGGTGCCGGGCTACTCACGGCTGCCGCTGACGGTGGCCGCGCAGAAGGTGCAGCGCAGCGGCTTCCCGCAGGCGTACGCCAAGCACGAGCCGGACGCCGCGCTGCTGACCGGCGCCCTGACCGGGCGCGACGGGGCGGCGATGACGTGTTCGGTGAACCGTCCGGCGGACCAGAAGCGGCCGGGCGGCACGGACGCGGTGCGCAAGAAGCTGGTGCGCGAGTTCGGGCCGGACGTCCTGCCGCACACGGACGGGGCGGCGCCGGGCGGCAAGGACGGTGGCAAGGACGGCGGCCGGGTGCTGACGGTGCCCGTACGGCCGGTCTCCCACGGTGACGCCGACGACGCCGCGGACTCCGGGGTCGCCGGGGTCTCGTCGGGCCAGGGGCAGGCCGGCGGCGCGGCGGCGGCCGGGGCCGCTTCCGGGACGGAGCGGCGCGGCTGGGAGCTGGCCACCTGGGCGATGGCCCACTCCGGGGCCCTGGGCATCGAGCAGATCTCCTACGCCGGGAAGATGTGGTCGGCGGCCGATTCCGGGAAGGGCTGGCAGAAGGCCACCGGCGCGGCGGCGCGGGCTTCCGGCGCGGACGTACGGATCGTCACCGCGAAGTGAGCCCGGAGGCGGCCGCCGGGGCGAGGTGAACCGGCGAGCGGCCGCCGGAGCGAGGTGAGCCGGCCGCCGGAACGGCCGTGCGCCGGGCGGTGCCGCCGGTCCCGGTGACGCGTTCGTGCGGCCGGTGTGCGGGGCGGCTGTGCGGCCCCTGGGGACGCGCCCGCTCGACCACCGTCGGAGCCCCGTGCGGCGCCGTTCCGTCACCCGTACGGCCGTCACGCCGTCAGCCTCGTGCGCCCCGCGCAGCCGTCCGGCCGGTCCCTCGGCCGAGTTAACGTCGTCAACCCCGGGCAGCGGCGGCGCATCACCGCAGCCGGGGTCACCCGAACGGCGTGGAACCCGCCGGGGCACTGAGGCGTGACGTTTCAGCACCGTACTGCGCCCGGAGCAGTTTGCCCGGTTTCCTCCGGAGCAGATTATGTGACCCCCCACTGATTCTTTACCGGCCGTGCCGCAACCTTCCCGGGCCTGGCGCGGTAGTCACGTCGTGCGCCCGGCAGCCACCGCGCCCCGCCGGCGGACACGGCACGTCTGTCAGAAGAACCAGTCCCTCTCCGTAAAAGGAGCACCATGTCCCTCCCCCTCTCGCGTCGGATCGCCCGAGCCGCGCTGCTGGTAGCAGCCGGCGCAGCCCCCGTGGTCGGTGCGGGCTCCGCGAGCGCCGTGGAACTGCCGCACTCCTCCGACCTGGGCGGAGTCAGCGCAGTGGACACCGCGAGCCTCGCCGACACCGCCGACGGCGCGGTCCAGGGTGCCGGCGACCTCGCCGGCGAGACCGGCGCGAACGCCACCGAAGCCGGCAGCAAGGTCGTCCGCAAGGCCGTCCCGGCGCTGAGCAAGACCGCCGGCAAGACCGCGGGCAAGACGCTCGGGGAGACCGCGCCGGCCGCGAAGCAGGCCGCGGGCAACGCCGCCAGCGACACCGCGGACAGCGCGGGGGACATCCTTACCGACACCCTCCACACCGCCACCGAGGACGGTCTGCCGACCGACGGCCTGACGGACGCGCTGCCGGGCGACGGGCTGTCCACCGACGGGGTGACCGACTCGCTGTCCACCGACGGGCTCGCCCAGGCGGTCGGCGACAGCGGTCTGGCCTCGGACCTGCTGCCGACCAGCGGGCTGCCCATCAGTTGACGGAGCGCGTACGGCGAAGCCCGTACAGCGAAGCCCGGAGCGGACGCCTGAGGTACGGCGTCCGCTCCGGGCTCGTCGCGTGTCCGGCCGCTGCCCCGTAGGGGCGTACGGCCACGGGCTACTGCGCCAGGCGGCGTACGGCCTCGTCCACCCGCTCGTCGGTGGCGGTGAAGGCGACCCGTACGAAGCGCTCACCGGCGCTCCCGTAGAAGTCGCCCGGCGCGACCAGGATGCCGCGCTTGGCGAGGTCGCCGACGGTGTCCCAGCACGACTCGTCGCGCGTGGCCCACAGGTAGAGCGACGCCTCGCTGTGCTCGACGCGGAAGCCGGCGGCCTCCAGGGCCTCGCGCAGGGCCGTACGGCGGCGGGCGTAGCGCTCGCGCTGCTCGCCGACGTGCTCGGTGTCGCCGAGGGCGGCGACGGTCGCGGCCTGCACCGGCGCGGGGATCATCATGCCGCCGTGCTTGCGGATCAGCAGCAGCTCGCCGAGGACGGCGGCGTCGCCCACGAGGAAGGCGGCGCGGTAGCCGGCCAGGTTGGAGCGCTTGGACAGCGAGTGGACGGCCACGATGCCGTCGTACGAGCCGCCGCAGACGTCCGGGTGCAGGACGGAGACCGGGTCGGCCTCCCAGCCCAGTTCGATGTAGCACTCGTCGCTGAAGAGCAGCACGCCGTGCTCGCGCGCCCAGGCGACCGTACGGCGCAGCTCGTCGGCGCTGAGCACGCGGCCGGTCGGGTTGGACGGCGAGTTCAGCCACAGCAGCTTGAGGCCGACCGGGTCCAGCTCCCAGGGGTCGTCGTAGACGACCGGCTCGGCGCCCGCCAGGCGCGCGCCGACCTCGTACGTGGGGTAGGCGAGGCGCGGGTACGCGACGCGGTCGCCGGCGCCCAGGCCGAGCTGCGTCGGCAGCCAGGCGACCAGCTCCTTGGAGCCGACGACCGGCAGCACGTTGGTGTGCTCCAGACCCGTGGCGCCCAGGCGCTCCCCGGCCCAGCCGGTGATCGCGTCGCGCAGGGCGGCGGTGCCCCACACCGTCGGGTAGCCGGGGCTGTCGGCGGCGTCCGTGAGGGCGTTCCGCACGAGCGCGGGCACGGGGTCGACCGGAGTGCCGACGGACAGGTCCACGATGCCGTCGGCATACGCGGCCGCCGTGGTCTTGTACGGCTCCAGCCGGTCCCAGGGGAAGACCGGAAGACGGGACGAAACGGTGCCCACGTTGCTCTCTTTCCTCACGTTCCTCTGGCCGCACAGGTCTGGAAACGCCTCGGCCCCGTGCGGCGTCGGCTTCCCGGTCTCAGGTGACGGGGAGGCCGGCCGTACGGGACCGGGGCGGCGCCATGCGGCCGCTCAGCCGTTCTGCGGCGGCAGCGCTGCGATGAAGGGGTGGTCGCGCTCGATCAGGCCCAGCTTGCTGGCACCACCGGGCGAACCGAGCTCGTCGAAGAACTCGACGTTCGCCTTGTAGTAGTCCTTCCACTCCTCCGGGGTGTCGTCCTCGTAGAAGATCGCCTCGACCGGGCAGACCGGCTCGCAGGCGCCGCAGTCGACGCATTCGTCCGGGTGGATGTACAAGGACCGGGAGCCCTCGTAGATGCAGTCGACGGGGCACTCCTCGATGCATGCCTTGTCCTTGACGTCGACACAAGGCTGCGCGATGACGTAGGTCACGCTGTCGTTCCTCCTCGGTAGGGCTGGCGGACCGATTGGCAGTTCCGCCGCGGGGCGCGCGGGAGCGCGGCGTCGTCGATGCCCGCACCTAGTATCTCCGTTCCCGGGCAGGAGACGAACAAGAGGGGCGGGTAGAGCCGTGGAATTCACTACCGGCGGACGGCTGGAGGTCCACATCACCCGTGCTGACGTGGGCAAAAGGGTATCTGTCCGGCGCCTGAGCGGCGCCGGGGAGGGGGCCGCCAGGTTCACCGACACGGTCGGTGTTCTCACATCCTGGGACGGCGGTGTGCTGAGCATCACACGACGGAACGGAGAGACCGTCCGGATTCCCGAGGCCACGCTGGTCGCCGGGAAGACGGTCCCGGCGGCGCCGGCCCGCCGCCGCTCCCCCGCGACGAGCACGCCGGAACTGGACCGGGTGGCCGCCCGCGGGTGGCCGCCGGTGGAGAGCGAGTGGCTGGGCGAGTGGCAGCTACGGGCCAGCGGCGGGTTCACCCGGCGGGCCAACTCGGTGGCGGCGTCGGGCGACCCGGGACTGCCGCTGGACACCGCGCTGGACCGGGTGCGCGCCTGGTACGCGGAACGTTCGCTGCCCGCCTATATACAGGTCAGTACGGGCGCCGAGGGCGCCGGCGAGGACCTGGCGGCCGCGCTGGACCGGCGCGGCTGGACGCGTGAGGTGACGGCGGAGATGCGTACCGCCGCGCTGGCCCCTGTGGGCGACCTGGACGCGGACGTGTCCCGAGTGGCGCTCGGCCGGGAGGCCGGGCCGGACTGGCTGCGCCGCTACCGGCGGTCCGGGGAGCCGGGGCCCGAGGTGCTCAAGGTGCTGCACGGCGGCCCGTCCGTGTGGTTCGCGGGCGTTCCGGACGGCGCGGGCGGCCTGGCCGCGATCGGGCGGTGTGTGGTGGACGGGCGCTGGGCCGGGTTCGCGGCGGTCGAGGTCGGCCCGGAGCACCGGCGGCGCGGGCTGGCCTCGGCCGTGATGGCGGCGCTCGCCCGCAAGGCGCTGGACGAGGGCGCCTCGGCCGCGTACCTCCAGGTGGAGACGGACAACGACCGTGCCCGCGCGCTGTACGACGGGCTGGGCTTCGTCACCCACCACCACTACCACCACTGGCGCGCCTCCCAGGGAGGCCCGAGCTGAACGGGTACGAACCTCGTATGCATCCGGACCCGGACCCGGACGGGGACGACACGTCCGCCGAGCGGCGCCGGCAGTTCGCCGAGGCCGCGCGCGACGAACGGCCGGACCTCGCCCGGCTGTGTCTGCTGATCGCGGCGGAGGCCGATCCCGCGCTGGACGAGGCGGCCCTGGACGCGGCGCAGATCGAACTGGACGCGCTGGCCGGGCGGCTGCCGTACGCCCCCACGGGCGGGCCGCGCCCCTGGGCCCGTAACGTCGCCGAACTGCTCGGCGCGCGCCTCGGGTTCCGTGGCACGCCCACCGACTACCGGCGGCTGGAGTCGTCGCTGCTGCACGAGGTGCTGCGGCGCCGGCGGGGTCTGCCGATCCTGCTGTCGGTGGTGTGGATCGAGGTCGCGCGCCGGGCGGGCGCGCCGGTGTACGGGGTGGCGCTGCCGGGCCACTTCGTCGTCGGCTTCGGCGACCCGTACGGCGCGCACGTCCTCGCCGACCCCTTCGACGGCGGGCGGCTGCTGACCGACGAGGACGCGGGGGTGCTGGTCGCGGGCGCGACCGGGGCGCCGCTGACCGAGCAGATGCTCGCGCCGGCCGGCCCGCTGGAGATCGTGCTGCGCATCCTGAACAACATCCGGGCGTGGGCGGCGGCCCGGCCGGAGCGCAGCGACGTGCAGTTGTGGGCGGTGGAGTTGTCCCTGCTGCTGCCGAGCCACCCGGCGCGGCTGCGCCACGACCATGCGCAACTGCTCGTGCAGCGCGGAGATTTCCTGGGCGGCGCGGCCGGGCTGGAGGAGTACGCGAAGGTGGTGGAGGAGATCGACCCGGCCGCCGCCGCAGCCGTACGGCGTCAGGCGGCCGCGGCCCGCGCCATGCTCAACTGATCCTCCGCGGCCTGTTCCACGGCGGGCTGCGGCCCGGCGGCGTGCGGGCCGCGGCGCACGATCAGTACGGTCGCGTCGTCCTTCAGCTCACCGCCGGTGAACCGCTCCAGGTCGGCGCGGAGCGTGTGCGCCAGCTCGTCCGGCTCCAGGTGCGTCCAGCGGGCCAGCCGGTCGGCCAGCGGGTAGAACGCGCCGTCCGCGCCGCGGGCCTCGGTCACGCCGTCGGTGCACAGCACGATCCAGTCGTCCGCCACCGGCTCGACGGCCACGCTCTGCCGCGGCTCGTCGGTGAGCCACCCCAGTCCCAGCGGCAGGCCGCCTTCGCCGTCGTTGCGCTCGGTGACCTGGCCGTCCCGTACGAGGTAGTACGGGATGTGGCCGCAGGACAGCACCTTCGTACCGTCCTCGCCGCGCACCTCCAGCAGCAGCGCGGTGACGAACCGCTCCTGGCCTCCGCGCTCCGCGGAACGGACGTTGTAGCGGGCCAGCGCCTGCTCCATCCGCTCGGCGACGGCTTCGAGACTGTCCTTGTAGTGCGCCGCCTCCCGGAAGGAGGCCAGCACCTCGTGCCCGGCGCCGATCGCGGGCATTCCCTTGCCCTGGACGTCGCCGATCATCAGCCGCAGCCCGTGCGGCGTCTCCACGGCTTCGTAGATGTCCCCGCCGACCCGGGCCCCTCCTGCGCGGAGACATAGAAGCCGTACGCCTCCAGCGGTCCGGCGGTCAACGGCAGTTCGCGCAGCATCTCCCGCTGTACGGCGTCGGCGACCATGCGCGTACGGGCGTACAGCGCCTCCCGCTCCAGCCGGGTACGGCACAGCATCAGCGCGAACACGGCGACCAGCAGCGCCCCGAAGGCCCCGACGACCTTGCTGGCCACCGACCAGTCCGGCAGCAGCCGCACCTGGATGAACACCTGGCACAGCACGTACACGGCGGCCACCAGGACCGTCCACCGGTAGCCGCAGCGCAGTGCGGCGATCAGCGGCGCGATGCCCATGAACAGGGCGAAGTGGAGCTGCGGGCCGGTCCCCGCGTCCGCCAGCGTGATGGCCAGGGTCACGACGACCAGCAGTACCGCCACACCGCGGTCACGCGCCGGGGATCGCTGGAAAGTCATCACGCCTTCCAGCGTGCGGGTGCCGCCGCACCCCGCACAGGGTCGAAAGTCCTGGTGAGGCGGTTACGGGAGGTGAGACTGCTTACAGCGCGGGACCGTCGCGGAGCGGGGTCGCAGTCGGCCCGGCGGGGTCACAGCCAGCCCTTGGCGCCGGCCGTACGGACGGCTTCGGCGCGGTTGCGGGCGCCCGTCTTCTGGATGGCGGTGGACAGGTAGTTGCGTACGGTGCCGTGCGAGAGGTGCAGGGCGGCGGCGATCTCCGCGTTGGTGGAGCCGTCCGCCGCCGCGCGCAGCACGTCGCACTCCCGGTCGGTGAGGGGGTTCGCCCCCTCCGACAGCGCGGCGGCGGCGAGCGCGGGGTCGATGACCTGGTCACCGCGGAGCACCCGCCGTACGGCGTCCGCCAACTGCGCGGCCGGGGCGTCCTTGACCAGGAACGCGTCGGCGCCGGACTCCATGGCGCGGCGCAGGTAGCCGGGCCGTCCGAAGGTGGTGAGGATGACGACCTTGAGCGCCGGGAACTCGGCGCGCAGCAGCGCGGCGGCGTCCAGACCGCTGAGGCCGGGCATCTCGATGTCGAGCAACGCCACGTCCACGGGCTGCTCCCGTACCGCGCCGACCACCTCGTCACCCCGCGCGGCCTGGACCACGACCTCCATGTCGGGTTCCAGTCCCAGCAGCGCGGCCAGCGCTTCCCGGACCATGGACTGGTCCTCGGCGAGGAGGAGGCGCACTTTCTTCACGGGCTGCTCGCCGTGCGGGTCAGTCATGCGGCCAGCCTAGCCAGACGGGGGAAAGCGCAGGTCAGCGGGCAGGGGCGGATGGTGGGGGCGGGGCGCGGGGCTCAGCGGAACTCAGTGGGACTCAGCGGAACTCAGTGGGGCTCAGCAGGAATCACATGTAGAAGCGCTTGTGCTGCTGCGTCGGTTCGAAGGTCTGGCGGCAGCCGGAGCACCACCAGTGCCAGGTCTCCGGCGCCCGGCCGGAGTCGCTGGTGTCCTTCCACAGGCGGCGCCGGTCGCGGCAGGCCGGGCAGCCGGGCGGGGCGAGGGGACCGACGACGGCCCGCGGGTCGATGGGTGGCATGGCGCCAGCCTGCACACCCCGGAGCGCCGGTGCGCCGGTTCCCGCGCCGGGCCACTCCAACGGGCGGAGCGGGAGTGCGCGCCCGCGCGCCGGAGCCACCGGAGCGCACAGCCGTACGCCTCACGCCCCCGACGGGCGCTGCTCCGCGGACCGGGTGACCGCGTCCGGCACCGGCAGGCCGCCGAGCGGTACGTATGCGCGGAGGGCGAAGCCGCGGCCCCGCGGCGCCGAGCCCGTCTCCAGGCGGCCGTCGGTCAGCGCCAGCCGTTCGCGCAGCCCGCTCAGGCCGTTCCCGTCGTGGTTCCCGCCGCGCGGCGGCCCGGTGCCGTCGTCGACGACGGACAGGCACAGGTAGCGCCGTTCGTCGGCCTCCCACTCCTCGGTGAGCAGCACCTCGCAGCGGCCCGCGCCACTGTGCCGTACGACGTTGGTGACGGCTTCCCGCAGCGACCAGGCCAGGGCGCCCTCCCCGTCCTCCGTAAGACCCCGGTGCTCCTGTTCCACGGCCGGGTCGATGTCCGCCGCGATCGCCGCGGTGCGCAGCGCGGCGCGGGCCCCGGCCAGTTCCACGACCAGGCGGGGACGCCGGTAGCCGGTGACGGCCTCGCGGACGTCCACCAGCGCCTGGCGGCTGACCCGTTCGATGTCGGCGACCTGCTGGGCCGCGCGGTCCGGCTCGGCGGGCAGCATCCGCCCGGCCAGTTCGCTCTTGAGCGTGATCAGGGAGAGCGAGTGGCCGAGGAGGTCGTGCAGGTCGCGGGCGAGCCGCAGCCGCTCCTCGTTGGCGGCCAGCCGCGCGACCTCCTCCCGCGCCTCGCGCAACTCCTTCGTCGTACGGATCAGATGCTGCACGCCGACCATCGCGAAGCCGCTGAGCAGGCAGGGCAGGGCGTACGCGAAGAGGTAGGCGCGGACGTCCGCGTAGCGCAGGCCGATCAGTACGAGGACGGCGGTCAGCGCGGGGATGGCCCACCGGGAGACGCTGAACGGCTGGGTGACGGCCACCGCGACACACACGAAGGTGAAGAGCACCAGCCAGTTCGGCCCGATGACCGAGGCCAGCAGGCCGGCGAGTACCGCGATGAAGGCCACGGCCGCCCGGACCGCCGCGTTCTTCACGGGCCGGTGGGCCATGTGGCGGAAGAGCACGACGAAGTAGACGGCGACGAACGTCAGGAGACCGGCACAGCCCAGCAGCTCGTGCGCCGGGGACAGCCCGCCGTCGGCCAGGTCACCGATCGGCCCCGCCAGGTACAGGAACCAGATGACGACCCAGGCGCTCTTCACCAGCGCCTGCCGACGGGTACGGGGCGCCGTTCCGATCAGCACCGGGCTGGGCTCGGTCTCCGCCGTCTTCATGCCGTTCGGGTGTCCTTCCGGTAGAGCCAGCCCGCGCCGCCCGCGAAGACGAGCAGATAGCCGGCGAGGATGGCCAGGTCCTTGGCGTCCGGGGCGTGGCCGCCCTCGATGGCCGTGCCGAGCGCGGCGTACGCGTGGGTCGGCAGCCACTCGGCGATGTTCTGCACCCACTGCGGCAGGATCGTCAGCGGCATCCACAGCCCGCCGAGGAACGCCAGCACGAAGTAGATCATCATCGCGATCGGGCGGACCGCGTCACCGCTGGCCAGGTAGCCGATGGCGACGCCGAGCGCGGCGAACACGAAGCTGCCGAGCCAGGTGGCGACGAGGATGGCGATCCACTGCCAGGCCTCCAGCCGGACGCCCTTGACCGTCGCGGCAACGAGCATGACGAGCACGATGGACGGCAGGCTGACCGTCGCGGCGGCGCCCATCTTCGCGGCGACGTAGCCGCGTCCGGGCAGCGCGGTCAGCCGAAGCTGCCGCACCCAGCCCTTCTCGCGCTCCTTGGCGATCGCCTCGCTGTTGCCGATCAGGACGGCGGTCATCGCGCCGAACGCCGCCATGGAGACCATGAAGTACAGCGGCATGTCCAGGGTCATGCCCGGTATCGGCTTGCTGTCGGCGCCGCCCGCGATGATCAGGTAGAGCACCGGCGGGTAGATCACCGAGAAGAACATGAACTTCTTGTTCCGCAGGGAGCGGACGATCTCCAGCTTGATCAGGGTGGTCATCGTGCCGCCTCCTCGGCGGTCGCCGCGTCGGTGATGGCGATGAACGCCTGCTCCAGGCCGAGTCCGGCCACTTCCAGGTTGCGCGGGTACAGACCGAGGCCGTACGCGGCGTGCACCGTCGCGTCGGCGTCCCGGGACTGCATGCGCACGGTACGCCCGGAGACCTCCAGGGAGGTCAGGTGCGGCAGCCGGCGCAGCTCCTCGCGGTCGACCGGCCCGTCCAGGTCGAAGGTGATACGGCGGGCACCGGCCCGGGCCTTGATCTCGGCGGCCGTGCCGTCGGCCAGCACCCGGCCGCGGTGCAGCACGATCACGCGGTCCGCGATCTCGTCCGCCTCTTCGAGGTAGTGGGTGGCGAACAGCACCGTACGGCCCTGCCGGGCCTGCGCCCGCATGGTGCCCCAGAAGGTCTGCCGGGAGGAGACGTCCATACCGGTGGTCGGCTCGTCCAGCACGATCAGCTCGTTGGCGCCGGCCGTGGCGAGCGCGAAGCGCACCCGCTGCTCCTGGCCACCGGAGAGCTTGTCGACCATCCGGTCGGCGATCTCGGTGATGCCGGCCGCGTCCATGATCTGCTCGACCGGGTAGCCGCCGGGGTGCAGGTCACTGGCGAGCCGGACCAGCTCCCGGACCTTCACGCCGTTCATCAGGCCGCCGCTCTGCAGCATGGCACCGACCTTGCCCTGTTCGATGGCGCGCTGCGGGCTGGTGCCGAAGAGCGACACGCTGCCGGCGTCGGCGGTGCGCAGGCCCAGGAGCAGGTCGAGGGTGGAGGACTTGCCGGCGCCGTTCGGGCCGAGGAGGGCGACGGTCTCGCCCGCGTGCAGTTCCAGGTCCAGGTCGGCCACCGCCCGTACGGCGCCGTAGTTCTTGCTGACTCCCCGGAAGCTGACCACGGGCGCCGGGCCCGCCCGTCGCCCGGCGGGCCGGTCTGTGGTGGTGGCTGTGCTCGTCATGGTTACAGCCTCACAGTGAGGCGGTGGCGCGCGGCAGTGTCGCCTGTCGCAAGTACGGGATGACAGATGTCATGGGTGGTGTCCCCTAGGGTGCGCCGGGCGGGGCGGTTTCGGGGTGCCCGGACCGGATCCGGCCGCGGCGGCGGCGGAGGACAGATCAGCCGGGCACGGTCATGCGCTGCGTGCCGACGACCGACAGCAGCCGCAGGGCCTCCGCCGACGGCGAGCCGGGCGCGGCGGTGTAGATGACGACGCGCTGGTCCCGGTCGGTGATGTCCAGGACGTCGCAACTGACGCTGACGGGCCCGACCAGGGGGTGTTCGAAGGTCTTGCAGAGGGTGGGCCGGGCGGCCACGTCGTGGGCGGCCCAGAGCCGGGCGAACTCCTCGCTGCCCGCCAGGAGCTCCTCGACCAGACCGGTCACCTCAGGGTCGCCGGGGTAGCGGGCCGCGGTGGCGCGCAGTTGCCGGGCCGCGGTCCGGGCGAAGGCGTCCGCGTCCGAGACGCCGTACAGCCGCCGTCCGTACGGGTGCGGGCCCAGGAACGCGCGCCGGACGAGGTTGCGGTCCCGGCGCGGCAGGGCGGAGAAGTCCTCCATCAGCGCGGCGGCCAGCTCGTTCCAGGCGATGACCTCGTACGTCGCCGAGATGACGAGCGCCGCGGCCTCCGGCAGCCGCCGCAGCAGGTCGACGATGCTCTGCCGTACCTCGCGGGACGGGCCCGGAGGGGGGCCGGGCGGGGCGCCGGCAAGGTGGTGGAGATGGTCACGCTCGGCGTCCGACAGGCGCAGCGCGCGAGCGAGCTGGGCCAGCACCTCACGGGACGGCCGCGGGCCGCGGGCCTGCTCCAGCCGTGTGTAGTACTCGGTCGAGATGAACGCCAACTGCGCCACCTCCTCGCGGCGCAGTCCCGGGGTGCGGCGGCGCACTCCGGCGGGCAGCCCCACGTCGGCGGGGGTGATGCGCTCGCGCCTGCTGCGCAGGAAGTCGCCCAGTTCTCGTCGTACACGTCGGTCCACGTCCCCAGTGTGCGCGGACGCCGCCCGGCCCAGCCAGGTACAGCCGGTGCCTGGCTGGGCGGGACGGCCGGGCACAGGCTCGTCGGCATGGACAACACACCGGGCGTATCAGGCCCTTCAGACGCATCGACCACTTTGAGCGCACCTGCCCCGTCCGCCACGGCCGCGGGCCTGCTCGCCGGCAAGGTCGCCTTCATCACCGGAGCCGGCCGCGGCATCGGCGCCGCCGCGGCGCGGCTGTTCGCCCGGGAGGGAGCCGAGGTGCTTCTCGCGGCGCGTACGGAAGCCCAGCTCAAGTCGGTGACCGAGGAGATCGGGGCGGCCGGCGGAACCGCGGACCACGTGGTGTGCGACCTGGCCGACGCGGCGAGCGTCCGCGCCGCCGTCGACCGGGCCGTACAGCTTTACGGACGGCTCGACGTGGCCTTCAACAACGGCGCCACCGGGCAGCCGCCCGGCCCGCTGGACGAGCTGCCGGAAGACGAATTCGACCTCGTCAGCGCCGTGAACTTCAAGGGCCCGTGGCTGGCGATGACCGCCGAGATCGCCGCCATCCGCGCCACCGCGGGGCGCGGGGCGATCGTCAACACCTCCAGCGTCGGCAGCCTCGCGGGCAACCCACAACTGCCGGTCTACGGGGCCGCGAAGCGGGCGGTCAACAGCCTCACCGAGTCGGCGGCCGTCACGTACGGCCCTGAAGGCATCCGCGTCAACGCCGTCGCGCCCGGCACCACGCTCACCGAGATGCTGCACGCGTGGGACGAGCGGTCCCCCGGCACCATCGAGCAGCTCAACGCCCGTACCCCGCTGGGCCGGGCCGCCGACCCGGAAGAGATCGCCCAGGCCGCGGCCTGGCTGCTCAGCGACCGTGCCTCCTACGTCACCGGCACGGTCCTGCGGGTCGACGGCGGGATGTGCGCCTGAGCCCGCCGGGCGGGCGGCGTTGCGTACCTGAGTACCTGGGTACGTAGGCATCCGGGTACCCAGGTATCCGGGCACCCGGCCCCGGCTAGCGCTTCCGCGCGCCGCAGAACTCGGCCTCCACGACCCCCACATATGTGGCGGCGTCGCCCATCCAGTCGCCATTGATGTTGAACGTCAACTGGTGACCGCCGTCCCGGGTGCCGACGACCCCGGACACGGAGCCGTTGGCGCGGCCCGTCTTGCCCACCACCGTCACCCCGCAGGAGAGGGTGACGGACTCGATGCCGAGCCCGTAGCGGTAGCCCTCGGTCTCCGCGGGCACGGTGGTGAACATCTCGCGGGTAGCCGCCGGGCCCAGCAACCGGCCCCGGGTCAGCGCCCGGAAGAAGGTGTTCACGTCGCCAGTGGTGGAGATGATGTCGCCCGCAGCGCCGAGCCACGACATGTTCTGCTCGGTGGCGTCCACGACCGGCGCGTCGGGCTCCTTCTGCCGCAGCCGCGAGTAGGCGGTGGGGTGCGGCGCCGGCATCCGGGGGTCCAGGCCGGGGAACGAGGTCTCGCGCAGGCGCAGCGGGTTCAGGACGCGCCGCTGCACCTCCTGGGCGTACGAGTGACCGGTCGCCTTCTCGACGATCATCCCGACGAGTACGTAGTTGGTGTTGCTGTACAGGGCGCCCTGCCCCGGGGCGCTGTGCGGCGGCTGCTTCATCGCGAGGGCCACGAGGTCCGCGGGGCGGTAGGTGGTGTAGCGGTGCTCCGGGAAGCCGGGGCCGGAGGTGCGGTAGGAGAACTCGGGGTCGGAGGTGTGGTTGGCGAGGCCGCTGGTGTGGTTCAGCAACTGGCGCAGCCGGATGGCGCGGCCGTCGTTGCCGTTGCCGCGTACGAGTCCGGGCAGCCACTTCTCGACGCTGTCGTCCAGGTCGAGCACGCCCTCTTCCGCCAGTTGGAGGAGGACGGTGGCGAGGAAGACCTTGGTGATGCTGGCGGCACGGAAGTGGTCGGCGCTGGTCCGCTCGCGGTGCGTGGACGTGTCCGCGTACCCGGCCGAGCCGGACCACCGGCCCCGCCCGTCCCGGGCTTCGGCGACGACCCCGGGGAGGCCGCCCTTCTCCACCACGTCCCGCAGCGCGTCCTGGGTCGCCTGGTGACGATCGTCGCTGTGCCGGGGAGTTGCCGCGCCGGCGGCCGGCCCGGCGGCGAGGACGGCCGTGACGGCCAAGGCCAGTGCCGTGGCGCGGGTGGCGGCCGGACGGTGGGAGCGGCGGGAAGTGCTGCGCGCGGCGGCGGACTCGGCGGTGCGGGCCCGGCGGTCGATTACGGAGATCATGCCCGGGACGCTATGGCGCGCCGCGGCCCCGCAGTACCGACGAAAGTAAGGTACGCGTTCTTACCTTGGGGGGTTCCCCGCGCGTTCCGACGCTGAGGCGCCGCGCCGCTGAGGCGCTGAGGCGGCGGGGAAGGTGGTGAGTCCGGTCCGCCGCCCGGATGACGTCGATCCGGGTCCGTACGACGGTACGGGGGTGGAGCGACGCGCCGGGCCCGTATCGACGCGTCGGTGGCGGAGCGACGTGACGGTGGCGGAGCGTTGTACCGGCTCCGGATCGAGGTAACGGCCCCGGCTCGACGTGACGGGGGCGGATCGACGTGACGGGGGCGGATCGACGTAACGAGGGCGGAGCGACGCACCGGCTCCGACTCGACGTACCGCCACCGGAGCGACGTACCGGTCTCGGAGCGACGCACCGCCCCCGAATCGACGCACCACCCCCGAAACGACGAACCGGGCCCGGATCAACGCTCCAGGCCCGGTTCGACGGTGGGTCAGCCCCTCGTGGCTCCCTCGACCTTGGCGACGCGCTTCTGCGGTGCCGGCGGTGCGGGCTGCCGGAGAGCCTGCATCATTGCCGCGGCGGCGTGCTGCGGGGTCATCTTGACCTTGCCTGCGCCGCCGTCGATCGACACGTTGTCGAAGGCGTGGCCGTACTTCTCCTCCAGCTTGGCCAGGTCTATGACCGGCTGGAGCTTGCCGTCGGGTGCGGCGGTGAAGGTCAGCAGTTCGCCGATGGAGCGCTGGCTGAACGGCACCTCGACGCCGCCCGCCGACAGGTACACCCACCCGGAGACGGCCGGTTCGGCCATCTCCTTCAGGGCCCGGTCGACCTCCGCCTTGCCCGCCTTCGGCTGCTGCTCGACGGCGGCCAGCACCACCGGGGTGTTCTTGCCGGTGGCGGCCCGGTCCAGGTACGCCTGTTCGATCTTGCTCTTGGACGCCTTCACGTCGACGGCCTTGTAGGGCGCGCCGTAGTGCGGGACGGCCTTGCCGTTCTCAAAGGTGATGCTGCCGTCCTTGGCGGCGCCCGCCGGTCCGGCCACCGCCTTGAGCGCGACGTCCAGCTTCTCGTCGTCCGTGATCATCGCGGGCTTGGCGGTCCGCGTGCCGCCGAACAGCGAGCTGATGACGGAGACGGGGTTGTAGTCGCGGCCGGAGGCGTCCCGGACCGTGGCCTGGGTGTCGATGTTCAGCCCGGCCTTGGCCGGCACGAGCGTCTGCTCCTTACCGTCCACGGTCAGCTTCAGCGGCTCGTTGCGGGTCTTCTGGACGGCCGCGTCGAGCTTCTTGACGGCCTCTTCCTTTGTGGCGCCGCCGATGTCCACACCCAGCGCGGTGGTGCCGTTGGGCACGTCCGCGTGGTCGAGCAGCAGCCCCGCGCCGTACGCGACGCCCGCCAGCACGACGACCGCGACGCCCAGCAGGACGATCTTGTTGCGGCCCTTCTTCTTCGGGTTTATCGGCTCGGGGATCTTGGCCCGCGGCGGGGCCGGGGTGTCCTGGCCCGCGCCCGGTCCGGGCGGGAAGGGCGCCGGAGCCGCGTCGGCGGGGACCGTCGGGATGCCGCCGACCAGGGTGTCACTGGAGAGCTGGTCGCCGCCGGGACGGCCGGAGCCGGTGGGTGCGCTGCCGGGGAAGCCACCGGCGTTGCCGCCCTTGCCCCCTTGCCGCTCTTGCGTCCCTTGCCGCCGGACGCACCGCCGCGGCCGCCGGCCCCCTGGCCGCCGGCCGGCACCCCGCCCGCGATGCCACCCGGGGCACCGCCCGTGACGCCGATGCCGCTGCCGGGTCCGGCGGGCGGGGCGGGGGGCTGCGGGGTGAGCACCGCGGTGTCGTCGGTCATGCCCGGCCCGCCGTCCGCACCCGGGGTGCCCGGGGAGCCCGGCGTACCCGGCGTGGGGAAACCGGTGGGCAGGTCGAAGGCCGAGTCCCCCGTGGCCGGACCGGTCGTCGGACCGGTCGGACCGCTCGGGCCGGTCATGCCGCCGCGGTCGGCCCCCTGGCCGGTGCCCCCACCGACGCCGGTGCCGCCACCGGGACCACTGCCCGTACCCGCGCCCGCACCACCGAGCGTGTCGAACGGACCCGCCCCGCCCTGCGCAGGCCCGTCGAACGGGCTGGTCTGCGTGTCGAACGGCGACGGGGCCGCGTCGAACGGCGAGCCACTGCCCGACGCGGGCGCGTCGGAGAAGTACGGCAGGTCCGGGCGCTGCTGCGAGCCGCCGGTACGGTCCTGCGGCGCGGCGGGAGCCTGCGGGTCCGGCGCGGGCGACGGGGCGGGCGCCTGGGAACCGGCGGAGGCCGCCGTCGGCTTGCGGGGCGAGAACCAGTCGCTGGTCTTCTCGGCCGGAGCGCTCTTGGCGCCGTCGGCACCCGGCGCGTCCGGCTTGCGCGTGCTGCCCGTGCGCTCGGACCCGCCGGTCCCTCCGCCGGTCACCCCCTGGCCGAACCCTCCGGACGTACCGGACGCAGCGGACTTGCCAGACGTACCGGACGTGCTGGCCAGAGGGGACGGGGACGGACCGGTACCGGCAGCTCCGCCGGTACCCGACTCCTCGCCGACGGGCTTGCGCACGACGACCGGCGGGATGGGACGGGACCCCGGAATATTGATCTTGATCCGCGTGGTCAGCGTGGTCTCGGTCTTCGGCTCCTCCGGCTTCGCCGCGGCGTCGGCCGCCACCGCATCGTCCGCCTCGGACCGAGGCGTTCCGTACGGCGGTGTCCCCGACGGGTACGCGGCACCGCCGCGCCCCTGGGCGCCGGAGGACGAACTGTCAGATTCACGACTCAAAGCAGGTTCTCCCGGTTGGCTCCGCCGCTCGTCAGTACGGTGCTTGGGCGGCTCGGCGGCGCGCACCACCATACTGGCCGCTGTCGGCGGACACTCCGGGAGCAGGACAACACCCCGCTCCCGGACCGCCGTGCGGTCCTGAAAATGATCACTGGGGCCGGTACTTACTTGCCAAGTCGGGCCGCTTGCGCACCGTTGGCCCGCATCTGCGATCCGGTGGCACAGATCACAGCCAGCACGATGCCGCCGACGAGGAAGACGTACGTGCCCAGGCCCGCGCCGAAGAGGAAGTCGCCTTCGGGGCGGGCATCGCTGAGCAGGATCACGGTCACCAGCCAGCCCGCGCCCGGCGCCAGCACGCCACCCGTACGGCCGAGCGCCACCTGGCCCCCGTAGAAGAGGCCGCCGGCCGCCGCCAACGCCAGCAGCAGCCCGCCGGGGAACCACGCCGCCTGGACGAGCCCGCCCGCGGCCGCCACGACCGCGCCGAGGACGAACAGCAGGACGTACCCGGCCACCCGGCCGGGACTCAGCGGCGCGGCGAGCCCGGTTCCGGCAGCCGCCCCCCTCGCGCCCCGAGCGCCTCCCGCGCCCGCCGTACCGGCCCCGGCCCCCGTACCGGCGCCACTACCAGCACCCGTACCAGCGCCACCACCGGCACCACCCCTGGCCGCCGCGCCCTTGCCGCCCTTGGGGGCCGCCGACGCACCCGTCTTCGGCCCCTTGCCGCCCGACGCGGCCCTGGTGCGCTTCTTCCCGCCGCTCATACCGCCTGCTCCTTCTCGTCCTCGGTGCGCTCCCCGTTCCCCGTGTCGTCCGCCACGCCCGCGAAGAGATCGTCCTCGCGCTCCCCTGCCGCCGCGCCGGATCTGCCCCGTACGAGCTGGTAGTACTCGGTCCCGAACAGGGGCTGCCCCAGGCCGTTGGAGAGGGCGAAGAAGGGGCCGTCGACGGCGATCTGCGTGGCGTGCGCCCGCATCGCCGCCGCCTTCGCGGCCGCGTACCGCTCGTCGCCGGAGACCGCGGCGGTCACCACGGCCTCGTCCACGATCCCCGGTACGTCCTCCGCCGCGCCGACACCCGGGAAGGACGGGCCCGCCGCGCGCAGCCGCGCGAAGCCCTCCTCGACCACCGGGCGCGGATTACGGTTCCAGTAGATCTTGTCGATCCGGTGCGGCGCCCCCAGCTCGGGGCGGAAGTCCGGGTCGGCGGCGAGGTCGGCGGCGCGCATGGCGACGCGGTGCGCCTGGATGTGGTCCGGGTGCCCGTAGCCGCCGTTGTCGTCGTAGGTGACCAGCACCTGCGGCCGTACCTCGCGGACGACGGCGACCAGATACCCGGCGGCCTCGTCCAGGTCGGCCCGCCAGAAGGCGCCCGGCCGGTCGTTCTGCGGGGCGCCCATCATCCCGGAGTCGCGGTAGCGGCCGGCGCCGCCCAGGAAGCGGTGATCGGTGACCCCGAGCGCCTCCATGGCGGCGGCCAGCTCTTCCACGCGGTACGGGCCCAGGGCGTCGTCCCGGTCCGGCGCGAGGTGGGCCAGGTCCGGCGGGATGACCTCGCCCTCTTCGCCGCGGGTGCAGGTCACGAGCGTGACCAGGGCTCCTTCGCCCGCGTACTTGGCCATCGTGGCGCCATTGTTGATGGACTCGTCATCCGGGTGCGCGTGCACGAGCAGCAGCCGGCGGGCGGGAAGGTCGGTCATGGAGACAGCGTACGAGCCGGGCGCCCGGTACCCCGCATCCCGATCCGGCCCGCCCGGCCCACCCCCGTTCAGGGGCCGGGCCGGCCGCCCCGCGCACGGGCTCCGGCGGGCGCGCGGCACCGCGCGGGCGGGTGTCTAGAACTTGATGCCGCCGAGCATCCCGGCGACGTTCGTCGTCAGCTGCTTGATGGTCGGGCCGATCGACGAACTGGCCAGATAGAAGCCGAGCAGCATGCACACCAGCGCATGTCCCGTCTTCAGCCCGGACTTCTTGACGAGCAGGAAGACGATGATCGCCAGCAGCACCACCGCCGAAATCGTCAGTGCCACGGCGGCTCACCTCCAAGTACGCACGGTCCGGACAGCGTTGGAACGACGTGGGGCCGACGGGTGACGGCCCCACGGGCACGGGGTTGTCACGCTCCACTCCCATACCCACTCCGCGGAGGGGATCATAAC
This sequence comes from Streptomyces chrestomyceticus JCM 4735, assembly GCF_003865135.1. Taxonomy (NCBI): domain Bacteria; kingdom Bacillati; phylum Actinomycetota; class Actinomycetes; order Kitasatosporales; family Streptomycetaceae; genus Streptomyces; species Streptomyces chrestomyceticus. The sequence goes on from NZ_BHZC01000001.1 coordinate 3,422,455, forward strand.
TTTCCACGCTCGCGCATATGTCGGTGCACGGGAGCAGAACGGGGGCGCACGCGATCATCGCGGAAGCGGGCGCGACCAGGGCGGGGCACCGTAGGCTCCTCCGCATGACCGGACAGCTCTCTTTTCCTCGGCAACACGCCCGTACCCAGCGCTTCTCGCTGGGCGCGCCGCGCGGCTTCGCGGTGGCGCCGGACGGCTCACGCGTCTCGTTCCTCCGCTCCCGTACGGGCACCGATCGAGCGAATCTGCTGTGGGTACTGGATCTTGACGAGGGGCGGGAGTACGCCGCCGCCGACCCGGCGGCGCTGCTCGCCGGCGCGGACGAGGAGCTGTCGCCCGAGGAGCGGGCGCGCCGCGAACGTACGCGCGAAGGCTCGTCCGGTGTGGTGGGCTACGCCGTGGACGCCGCGGTGGAACTGGCCGCCTTCACCCTCTCGGGCCGGCTGTTCACCGCCGAACTGCGCGCCGGCACCGCCCGTGAACTCCCCGTACCGGGCCCTGTGGTGGACCCCCGGCCGTCGCCCGACGGGCGGCACATCGCGTACGTGTCCCAGGGCCGGCTGCGGGTCGTCCCGGCCGACGCCGCGCCCGGCGACGGTGACGGCGCGCCGGGCGACCGGTCCCTCGCCGAGCCGGACGGCCCGGACGTCACCTGGGGTCTGGCAGAGTTCATCGCGGCCGAGGAGATGGGCCGCTACCGCGGCTTCTGGTGGTCCCCGGACAGCGACCGGGTGCTGGCCGCGCGCGTCGACGACGCGCCCGTACGGCGCTGGTGGATCGCCGACCCGGCGCACCCGGACCGCGAACCGGCCCGGGTGGCCTACCCGGCGGCCGGCACCCCCAACGCCTCCGTGGGTCTGGCCCTGCTCGGCCTGGACGGCTCGCGCACGGACGTCACCTGGGACCACGAGCGCTACCCGTACCTGACGCGCGTGCACTGGTCGGCGGCGGGCCCGCCCCTCCTCCTCGTCCAGAGCCGCGACCAGCGCGCCGAGCGCTACCTGACGGTCGACGTCAAGACCGGCGCGACCAGCACCGTGCACGCCGACGAGGACCCCCGGTGGGTGGAGCTGACCACCGGGTCGCCCGCCTGGACGCCGGACGGGCGCCTGGTGCGCGTCTCGGACGAGGGCGGGGCCCGCCGGCTGTTCGTCGGCGACCGGGCGCTGACGGCGGCGCCGCTGCACGTACGGGCCGTGCTGGACATCGGCGAGGACGACGTGCTGTTCACGGCGAGCGGCGAGGAGCTGCACGACATCGGCGTCTACCGCGCCTGGTACCGCGGCAGCGGCGACCAGGGCGGCTGGGAGCGGGTCGGCAAGCGCCCGTACCCGTCGGTGTCCTCCGCGGTGCGCGGCGGCGCCGTGACGGTCCTCTCGCACGCCTGTCCGGACCGGCCGGGGGCGCAGACGGAGGTGGTGCGTCTGGAGGCGGACGGCGGCGAGACCTGGCTGGCCGCGATCGGCTCGTACGCCGAGGTGCCGGTGCTCGCCACCAGCCCGCAGTTCGTCCTGTCCGGTGAGCGGCAGATCCCCTGCGCGGTACTGCTGCCGACCGGCTACCAGAAGGAGGACGGGCCGCTGCCGGTCCTCATGGACCCGTACGGCGGTCCGCACGGGCAGCGGGTGGTGGCCGCGCACAACGCCTACCTGACTTCGCAGTGGTTCGCCGACCAGGGCTTCGCGGTGATCGTCGCGGACGGGCGGGGCACTCCGGGGCGCTCCCCGAGTGGGAGAAGGCCATCCACCGGGACCTGGCGGCGGTGGTCCTCCAGGACCAGGTCGACGCGCTGCAGGGGCTCGCGGACCGCTTCCCCCTGGACCTGGACCGGGTCGCGATCCGGGGCTGGTCCTTCGGCGGCTATCTGGCCGGGCTGGCGGCACTGCGCCGCCCCGACGTCTTCCACGCCGCCGTCGTGGGCGCCCCGGTCACCGACCAGCGGCTGTACGACACCCACTACACGGAGCGGTACCTGGGGCACCCGGACGAGGACCCGGCGCTGTACGCGAAGAACTCCCTGGTCGACGACGACGGTCTGGTGGGCGCCGCGGAGCCGCACCGGCCGATGATGATCGTGCACGGGCTGGCGGACGACAACGTGGTGGTGGCGCACACCCTGCGGCTCTCCTCCGCGCTGCTCGCGGCGGGCCGGCCGCACGAGGTGCTGCCGCTGTCGGGCGTCACGCACATGACGCCGCAGGAGCAGGTGGCCGAAAACCTCCTGTTGCTCCAGGTCGACTTCCTGAAGCGCTCGCTGGGGGTGAGCTGAGCCGTCCGGCTCGCCTTCACCAGTTCGGCGGCAGGTCCGCGGGCGGGGGCGGCGGCGCGTACCCCGGTGGTAGCTGCCCGCCCACCGGCCCGCGCGGTGCTGCCGCCCCGGCCACCGGGCGGGCCAGCGCCAGCAGCGCCACGAGACCGGTCAGGGCGGCGAACGCAGCCGTAGCGACGTCGAGTTGAGTACGCGGAGCCAGCGCGCGGAAGTGGCTGATCAGCCCCGCGCGCTGCTCGGCGGCGAGCGCCGCGGCACCGTGCGCCAGCAGCAGCGCCGCGGTCAGCAGGCCCAGCGGCCGCACGGACGGTGCGCCCCGGGCCGCCCCGACGGCGGACACCAGGGACAGCAGCGCCAGGGACAGCAGGGTCCAGTTACCCGGTGGCTGCAAGAGCGCCCGATGCGCGTCACCGTCGCCGACGACGCTGCCCCAGTACGTACTCCACCCCAACTCCCTTATGGAATAGACCTGCCAGGCCGCGAGTGTCAGGGCGGAGCCGGCCAGCAGCAGCGCGGCCACCGCTGCGGGCGCGCGGCGCAGGCGATCCTCCCGGCGGCCCGCACCACTGCGCCCGGCCGAGGCGGCAATCAGCAGCAGCACGCTCACCACAAGGGCAACACCAGCCGTGATCAGCGCCCACCCCCTGGCCCCGGCCCCCGCCCCGGGAAGCCCGTCCGCGCCGAGGTTCCACAGCGGCGGCGCCCGGAACAGCAGCGTCACCCCGGCCACCGCGCCCAGCGCGCACGGAGCGGACGGCGAGCGGCGCAGCACCGCCACCGCCGCGACGAGGCAGCCGATCCCCAGCACCGGTTCCAGCAACGTGGTCGCCCAGACCGCCGCACTCTCCGGCCGCGACGGCACACCCGCCCACAACCACCAGACGTCGAGCGGGTGTTGCGCCACGATGAGGTCGCGAGTGATCCATCCGGCGCTCGACAGCGCGAGCAGCAGGCACAACAGCGCACCGAACCCTCCGGCACCGCGCGCGCGAGCCCTTCTCCGCCCCATGTCGTGGCCCACCCCCTGCCCCCGCACGGACAGGTCTACTCCGCCCACCGCACCGCGACAACCGCGAGGCAGCAGACGGCGGTTGGCGGCCGGGCCGCCGCCGGCCGGGGTGATCGCAGGGCCACCCCGGCCGGTTCACGGCACCCGCACGGCCGTACGCTGTCGAGTATGGCGCGTCCGTATATCGGCGTGACGACAGTCAAGTTGCCGCGCTGTTACGGACGTTGAGCAGGATATGTCGCCCATGCCGTACGCCGCGTACCGCTGTCAAGCACGCCATGGCGTCAATCTGCGCAATCTTCGCTCAAGAAGAGGACACCGCCCCACCGAGCGTTCACCGTCCTCTTGACTGGGCCATAAATCACTTGCCAAAGTCCGCTCAACCAGCGGTGCGAATCAGCTCCGCTTCCTGTTGCAAGTGAACTCGGTGCGGGGGAACTTCGCGATGACCAGTCCGTCCCAGACCGCGGTAACGCAGACCGATCCCTCCGGACTCGGACCCGAAGGGCTGCGGAAAGTCAAGGACCGCAAGGGCGGGGAACTGGTCGGCCGTTCCCCCGGCCAATTGATGTGGATCAGGTTCAAGCGCGACCGGACCGGAGTGATCAGCGGCTGCGTGGTCATCGCGTTCTTCTTGATCGGTCTGCTCGCCCCGCTGATCTCCAAGCTGTACGGGAAGGATCCGTACACCCGGTACGGACAGATCACTCCGGGGCTGCTGGTGAACGGATATCCGGCGCAGCCGAACGGAGGCATCTCCTCTGAATTCTGGTTCGGAATCGAACCCACCCTCGGGCGTGACGTGTTCATGCAACTCGTCTACGGCATCCGGACCACCCTTTACCTCTCCGTCGCCATCACTCTCGTTTCGGTGCTCACGGCAATCGTCATGGGTGTCGCCGCCGGATACTTCGGCGGCCGGATCGACTACTTCATCGGCCGCCTCATCGACCTGCTGATGGCCTTTCCCAACCAGCTCTTCTTCGTCGCGTTCGTCCCCGTGGTCGGCGCGATCTTCGTGGCCCCCGAGGACGCGATGGCGACCTGGATGCGCTGTCTCATTCTGATCCTGGTGCTGTGGTTCCTGGGCTGGATGAGCCTGGCCCGGCTGCTGCGCGGCACCACCCTGTCGCTGCGTGAGCGCGAGTTCATCGACGCCGCCAAGGTCAGCGGCGCCTCCCCGGCCCGCATCATCCGGCGGGAGCTGCTGCCGAACGTCATGACGCCGATCCTGGTGCAGACGACCTACATGCTGCCCAACTTCGTCACGTCGATCGCGGGCCTGTCCTTCCTCGGCGTCGGCCTCGTCGAACCCACTCCCGACTGGGGCCGGATGTTCGCCAACGCGGCCGATTACTACCGCAACGACATCACGTACTTGTTCTTCCCCGGCATCGCGATGGTGCTCTTCATCGTCGCCTTCAACCTCCTCGGGGATTCCGTCCGGGACGCCTTCGACCCGAAACGCGCCCGGTGAACCGTGTTCCACGGGGGGTGCTGCCACCCCAGCACCGCACACGTCAGGCAGCGGCCACGGAACTACGACAGGCAGGTGCATCCACCACCATGAAGATACTCCGTACGCACAGAGCGCGCGCCACCGTCGTGGCGCTGTCCGCGGGGGCACTGGTCCTGACCGCCTGCAGCAGCGGGGCCGGCGAGGGGGCGAAGGACGACCAGGGCCGCAAGGAGGCCGAGAGCCAGCGCGCCCAGATCGCCTTCGGCGACGCCAAGGCGTCCACCGGACCGGCCGAGGCGGTGCCCGGCGCGACCGCCGGCGGGACGATCAAGGTCTACCAGCGCGACACCTACGACCACCTGGACCCGGCCCAGATCTACGTCAGCGACGAGGGCACCCTCTCGACGCTGCTCTTCCGCCGGCTGACCTCCTACCACCTGGAGAACGACGGGAAGTACACGGTCGTCGGCGACCTGGCGACGGACAGCGGCAAGTCCACCGACGGCGGCCGGACCTGGACGTACACCCTGAAGAAGGGCCTGAAGTTCGAGAACGGCCAGCCGATCACGTCCAAGGACATCCGGCACACCTTCGAGCGGCAGTTCGCCAACTTCATCTCCAACGGCCCCACGTACGTGCAGCGCTGGCTGGCCGACGCGGAGGGCAACGAGTACCGCAAGCTGCTGCCTGGCGGCCCGTACGGCGGCAAGCACCTGCCCGACAGCGTCCTGGAGACCCCGGACGAGAGCACCGTCCGCTTCCACTTCAAGAAGCCGGTCGGTGACCTCCCGTACGCGCTGGCCATGGCCGGCTACGGCGTCGTGCCGGAGAAGGGCGACACCAAGGAGCGGTACGACAAGAACCCGGTCGCCTCCGGGCCGTACAAGATCGCGCCGGGGTCGTTCAAGTCCGGCAAGGGCATGTCCCTGGTCAAGAACGCCAACTGGGACCCGAAGACGGACATCACCCGCCACCAGTACGTCGACAAGTTCGACATCCAGTTCGGCGTCTCCTTCCCCGACTCGACGCAGCGGCTGATGTCCGACAGCGCCGACAACAAGGCGGCCATCAGCTTCAACAACCAGGTCGACGCCGCCAGCCTCCAGCAGGTCGCCAACGACCCGGACGTCAAGAAGCGCTCCACCTCCGGCTACCAGCCCTACGTCGGCGCCATCAACTTCAACATGAGCCGCCTGAAGGACAAGAAGGTCCGCGAGGCCATCGCCTACGCCATCCCCATCCAGGCCATCCTGGACGCGTACGGCACGCCGGGCGGCGGCGAGCTGGCGGGCAGCTACATCAGCCCGACGCTCACCGGCCACAAGGACATCGACCCGTACGGCAAGCTGAAGAAGCCGATGGGCGACGTGGAGAAGGCCAAGCAACTGCTCAAGGAGGCCGGCAAGGTCGGCATGAAGCTGACCTTCGCGTACACCAACGCGCCCGAGCCGCAGAAGTACTCCGTCGCGGTCGCCGACAACCTGCGCAAGGCCGGCTTCGACGTGCAGAACAAGGACCTGCCGTCGGACACGTACTACGACATCATCGGCAAGGTCAACAACCAGTTCGACATCTACCCCTCCGCGTGGGGCGCCGACTGGCCCAGCTCGCTGACCGTGATCCCGCCGGTCTACGACGGCCGGCAGATCCAGGACAACGCGCCGAACTACTCGCACTACAACAACCCCGCGGTCAACAAGGAGATCGACCGGATCTCCCAGCTCACCGACCAGAAGCAGGCGGCACACGACTGGTTCGCCCTCGGCGAGAAGATCCTCAAGGAGGACCTGCCGCAGCTTCCCACCTTCTACTACAAGCAGGTCCAGTTGCACGGTTCGAACGTCGGCGGTGTCGTCAACAACGACATCATCAGCTCCGTCGACCCGACCAAGCTCTACGTGAAGAAGTAACGGAGCCGGCGCCCCGGCGCCGTCCGAGCGCCGTGCGCCGCCCGCGCCCGGTGTGCCCGCCGTCCCGGGCGGGCGCACCGGCCCGGCGCACTCCCGACCCTCTGGCTGCCCAAGAGAGCTGCGACCGCCATGCTGCGTTTTCTCTTCCGCCGGTCCCTCGGCGCGATCGTGATCCTGCTGATCATCAGCGCGTTCACGTTCTTCCTCTTCTTCGCCGCCCCCCGGGATCCCGCGCTGCTGGCCTGCGGAAAGAACTGCACGCCTGACGCCATCGCAATGATCCACAAGAATCTCGGGCTCGACAAACCCGTACCGGTCCAGTACTGGCTGTTCATGTCCGGCATCGTCACCGGACGGGATTTCGCCGTCGGGCACTGCCCGGCGCCCTGCTTCGGCTATTCCTTCGCCAACGGCGACCCCGTCTGGGACACGATCGTGGACCGTTTCCCCACCACCGTCTCGCTGACCATCGGCGCCGCCGCGGTGTTCCTGGGCGTCGGTGTCGGCACCGGAATGATCGCCGCCTGGAAACAGGGCAAGCTCATCGACAAGATCTTCAGCTCGTCCTCGCTGGTGCTCTCCTCGATGCAGATCTATTTCATCGGGCCGATCGTGCTCGCACTGCTGGTCTACAACCTCGGCTGGTTCGGTCAGCCGAAATACGTGCCGATCACGGAGGACCCGGTGGGCTGGTTCCTGGGGCTGATCATTCCGTGGTGCGTACTGTCCATCATCTTCACCGCGCAGTACACACGAATGGCCCGCTCGTCGATGATCGAACAGTTGCAGGAGGACCACGTACGGACCGCCAAGGCGAAGGGAATGGCGTCCCGTACGGTCTTCTTCCGCTATGCCTGGCGCGGCTCGCTCATTCCCATCGTGACCATTTTCGGTATCGATCTGGGGTCGCTGTTCGGCGGCGCGATGATCACCGAATACACCTTCGCGCTGCCCGGCCTGGGCACCCTCGCCGTGAAGTCGGTGCAGAACACCGACCTGCCCATGACCATGGGCGTGATGCTGTTCGCCGCGACCTTCATCATCCTGTTCAACATCGTGGTGGACGCCTGCTACGCGTTCATCGACCCGCGCGTGCGGCTGTCCTAGGAGAGGCCCCGTGTCCACACTCACCCAGCCCGCGGGCGCACCGGCCCCGGCCGCCGCGGACCCGTTCCTGTCGGTACGCGACCTGTACGTGCGGTTCGCCACCGAGGACGGCGTCGTCAAGGCGGTCGACGACCTCTCCTTCGACCTGGAGCGCGGCCGTACCCTCGGCATCGTCGGCGAGTCCGGCTCCGGCAAGTCGGTCACCAACCTCGCCATCCTGGGCCTGCACAGCCCCAACTACACGACGATCACCGGCGAGATCCTGCTGGACGGCGACGAGCTGACCGGCGCCCGGGAGAAGGACCTGGAGAAGCTGCGCGGCAACAAGATGGCGATGATCTTCCAGGACCCGCTGACGTCGCTGTCGCCGTACTACTCGGTGGGCCGCCAGATCGCCGAGCCGTTCGTCAAGCACACCGGCGCGAGCAAGCGCGAGGGCCGGCAGCGCGCGATCGAGATGCTGGAGAAGGTGGGCATCCCGCAGCCGACGCTGCGGGTGGACGACTACCCGCACCAGTTCTCCGGCGGGATGCGGCAGCGCGCCATGATCGCCATGGCGCTGGTGTGCAACCCGTCGCTGCTGATCGCCGACGAGCCGACCACCGCGCTGGACGTGACCGTGCAGGCGCAGATCCTGGACCTGCTCAAGGACCTCCAGCAGGAGTTCGGCTCGGCGATCATCCTGATCACCCACGACCTGGGCGTGGTCGCCAACACCGCCGACGAACTGCTGGTGATGTACGCCGGGCGGGCCGTCGAGCGCGGCACCGTCAAGGAGATCCTCACCGCGCCGCAGCACCCGTACACCTGGGGCCTGCTGGGCTCGATGCCGCGGCTGTCGGCGAGTGTGGAGGAGCCGCTGACACCGATCCCCGGCACCCCGCCGAGCCTGCTCGCCCCGCCGCCGGGCTGCCCCTTCCACCCGCGCTGCGGCTTCGTCTCCGAGGTCGGCGGCACCCGCTGCCAGGACGAACGCCCGCCGCTGGCCCCCGGCCGGGCGGCGGCCTGCCACCTGGGCCCCGACCAGAAACACGCCCTGTTCACCGAGCAGATCAAGCCCCGGCTGGGCTAGGAAGCGGAGCGACGACCATGAGCGCACCCGAAGACGTCCTCGTGCCCGCTCCCCGTCCGGCCGCCGCCGGGTCCGGCGAGGTGCTGCTGACCGCCCGGGGGCTGACCAAGCACTTCCCGATCATGGCCGGGTTCCCGTTCAAGCGGCGGGTCGGCGCGGTGCAGGCGGTCGACGGCATCGACCTGACCGTGCACAGCGGCGAGACGTTCGGCCTGGTCGGCGAGTCGGGCTGCGGGAAGTCCACCACCGGGCGGCTGCTGACCCGGCTGCTGGAGCCGACCGCGGGCTCGATCACGTACCGGGACCGGGACATCACCCACGCCGGGCGCAAGGAGCTGGCGCCGGTCCGCTCCGAGATCCAGATGATCTTCCAGGACCCGTACTCGTCGCTGAACCCCCGGCAGACGGTCGGCACCATCATCGGCGGCCCGATGGAGATCAACGGCATCGCCCCGGAGGGCGGCCGGGAGCGGCGGGTACGCGAACTCCTGGAGATCGTCGGCCTCAACCCGGAGCACTACAACCGCTTCCCGCACGAGTTCTCCGGCGGCCAGCGCCAGCGCATCGGCGTCGCCCGCGCGCTCGCCCTGGAGCCGAAGCTGATCGTCGCGGACGAGCCGGTCTCCGCGCTGGACGTCTCCATCCAGGCCCAGGTGGTCAACCTGCTCCAGGAGTTGCAGCGGGAACTGAACATCGCGTTCCTGTTCATCGCGCACGACCTGGCGATCGTCCGGCACTTCAGCCAGCGGGTCGCGGTGATGTACCTCGGCAAGATCGTCGAGGTGGGCGACCGGGACTCGATCTACCGGCGGCCGCGCCACCCGTACACCCATGCGCTGCTCTCCGCCGTCCCCGAGGCCCGGCTGCTGGACGCGCAGGAGGAGACGGCGGACCGTGAACGCATCCGGCTGGCCGGTGACGTCCCCTCGCCGATCGACCCGCCGTCCGGCTGCCGGTTCCGTACCCGCTGCTGGAAGGCGCGCGACAGGTGCGCCACCGAGGAACCGCCGCTGGTCCAGATCACCGGCAACATCGACGGCCACCTGACGGCCTGCCACTTCCCGGAGGAGCCCACCACGGCGGCGCGGGACGCGGACATCGTGCTGGACCCGGCACTGGCGGCGATCGAGGACGCGGTACCCGGGCCGGAGGCGGCCGACGAGGGGCCCTGAGCGGCCGGGGCCCCGCGTCCCCCGGTGTCGGATCAGCCGTCCGGGGCAGGTGCCGAGGAGGCACTGGACCCACACAAGGACAGATGACACATATGGCTCACCGCTCCCCAGCCCGGATACGCACCCGTGTCCCCCTCCTGGCCACCACCGGAGTCCTGACACTCCTCTGTACGAGCACCCCGGCCGCCGCTGCCGCCACCGGCTCCCCTCAACCCGCACCGCGCCCCACCTACGCCGTCGCCCACCGGGTACTGACCGCCGACGGCGTGGACACGGCGCTGCGGCACGGCGCCAACGCCGTCGAGATCGACGCCACCGCCTGGAAGAAGGGCTGGTGGGCGGACCACGACGGCACCCCCACCAGCGCCGGTGACCCGATGGAAGCCATGCTCCGGCGCATCGCGCAGCGGCGCGGCGAGGGCAAGACCGTCAACTTCGTGTGGCTGGACATCAAGAACCCGGACCACTGCCGCAGCGACGACGCGAAGTGGCGGCACTGCTCGGTGGCGGCCCTTCGCGATCTGGCCCGCCGTACCGTGGAGAAGCAGGGCGTACGTGTGCTCTACGGGTTCTACGGCACCGAGGGCGGCACCGGCTGGAAGGACGTCACGGCCGGCCTGCGCCCGCTCGAAGGGGTCGACGTCAGCGGCGACGCCGACGACGTGGCGAAGACCTTCGCGGCCCACGGCGCGCGCATCCCCCCGAACCAGCGCGTGATGGACAAGGGCCTCTTCAGCATCACGCTCAACGGCCGCAAGATCACTTCCGAACTCCGGGCCGGCGCCGAGGCCCGGGACCGCAAGGAACTGGCCTCGACCGCCGGCTGGACCGTCGGCACGGGTGACGAGAAGAACGCCGCCAAGCTGCTGGCACCGTACGCGTCCGGCGGGGCCGACGCCGACAGCCTCATCTACGGGCTGAGGGCCGCCTGCTACCCGGACGGCACGTCCAAGTGGCGCGGCGGCTGCGGCACCGACGAATCCTCGGTGAAGAGGGCGCTGGCCTCCATCACGGATTACGTCGCCGACCACCCGGCGGAGCGGCGCATGGCCACCAACAGCGACGTCCCGTTCGGGAGCTGAAACCGGGACCGCGCACACCGCGCCCCGTCACCCGCCCGGCACGACCTGCCGCTCCTCCGCGAAGTGACACGCCGAGGCGTGCCGGGCCGGGCCCGTCACCCCCTCGAAGCCCTCCGGCACGTCCAGCGGCGGCACCTCCAGCGCGCAGCGCTCCCGCGCCTTCCAGCAGCGGGTACGGAAGCGGCACCCGGACGGCGGGTCGGCCGGCGAGGGAACGTCGCCGCTCAGCAGGATGCGGTCGCGCCGGGCGCGCGCCTCCGGATCGGGGACGGGGACGGCGGAGAGCAGGGCCTGGGTGTACGGGTGCGTCGGATGGCCGTAGATCTCGTCCTCCGTGCCGACCTCGGCGAAGCGGCCCAGGTACATCACCGCGACCCGGTCGGAGATGTGCCGGACGACCGACAGATCGTGGGCGATGAAGACGTACGACAGGTCGAACTCGTCCTGGAGCCGTTCCAGCAGGTTGACGACCTGCGCCTGGACGGAGACGTCCAGCGCCGAGACCGGCTCGTCCGCCACGATCACCTCGGGGCGCAGCGCCAGCCCGCGCGCGATCCCGATGCGCTGGCGCTGCCCGCCGGAGAACTGGTGCGGATAGCGGTTGATGTACTCCGGATTGAGCCCGACCACGTCCAGCAGCTCCTGGACCTTCCTCCGCCGGTCCCCCTTAGGAGCCACCTCCGGATGGATGTCATACGGCTCGCCGATGATGTCGCCGACCGTCATGCGCGGGTTCAGCGAGGTGTACGGGTCCTGGAACACCATCTGGATGTTGCGGCGCACCGCCTTCAGCGCGCGCCCCGACAGCCTGGTGATGTCCTCGCCCCGGTACAGGATCTGCCCGCCGGTCGGCTTCTCCAGTCCGACCAGCAGCTTGGCGACCGTCGACTTTCCACAGCCGGACTCCCCCACGATCCCCAGCGTCTCGCCCTTGCGCAGGGCGAAGGAGACGGTGTCCACGGCCTTGACGGAACCGATCTGCTTGCGCAGCACGACACCGCGCGTCAGCGGGTAGTGCTTGGCCAGGTCCCGTACGTCGAGGACGGTCTCCCCCGCGCGCCCGGCCGCCTCAGCGTTCACCGGCGGTCTCCTCCCTCACTGACGGTCTCCTCCCAGAAGTGGCAGGCACTGGCCCGGCCCGGTGCCACGTCGTAGAGCGGCGGCCGGTCCGTACGGCAGACGTCCCGCGCCTTGGGGCAGCGCGGGTGGAAGGGGCAGCCCGGCGGGACCGCGGTCAGACTGGGCGGCAGGCCCTTGATCGCGTAGAGCTCGCGGCCCTTGCGGTCCAGGCGCGGGATGGAGTCGAGCAGGCCGCGGGTGTACGGGTGGGCGGGCGCCCGGTAGAGGTCGTGGACGGGGGCGGTCTCCACGATCCGGCCCGCGTACATCACGGCGATCCGGTCGGCGACGTCGGCGACCACGCCCAGGTCGTGGGTGATCAGCACCAGCCCCATGGCGTACTCCCGCTGAAGCTCCGCCAGCAGGTCCATGACCTGCGCCTGGACCGTCACATCGAGCGCCGTCGTCGGCTCGTCCGCGATGATCAGGTCGGGGCCGAGGGCCAGCGCCATCGCGATCATGATGCGCTGGCGCATCCCGCCGCTGAACTGGTGCGGATAGTCGCCCACCCGGCTCCTGGCGGCCGGGATGCGCACCCGGTCCATCAGCTCGGCCGCGCGGGTACGCGCCTCCTTGCGGGACACCCCCCGGTGCACCTCGAACATCTCCCCGAGCTGCGCCCCCACGCTCAGTACGGGGTTGAGCGCCGACAACGCGTCCTGAAAGATCATCGCCAGCTTGGTGCCCCGAATCCCGCGCCGCTCCTCATCCCCCATCCGCAGCAGGTCCCGCCCGTGGAAGAAGATCTCCCCGCCCGTGACGTGCCCCGGCGGCGTGTCCAGGATGCCCATGACGGCCTGCGCGGTCACCGACTTGCCCGACCCCGACTCCCCCAGCACGGCCAGCGTCTCGCCCGCGCTCACCCGGTAGCTGACCCCGTTGACCGCGTGCGCCACCCCGTCCCGCGTACGGAACTCCACCTTCAGATCGCGCACATCCAGCAGCACACCGCCGCCATCCCTGACCTCCTGCCGCAACCCCTCATCCGTCATCCACCGTCTCCTCAGCGCAACTTGGGGTCGAGGGCGTCGCGCACCGCGTCGCCGAGCATGATGAACGCCAGTACGGTCAGGCTGAGCGCGCCGGCCGGCCACAGCAGCATGTGCGGCGCGTTGCGGATCTGCTTGGACGCCTCGGAGATGTCGATGCCCCAGGAGACGGTCGGCGGCTTCAGGCCGACGCCCAGGTAGGACAGTGTCGCCTCCAGCGCGATGTACGTGCCGAGGGCGATGGTCGCCACGACGATCACCGGCGCGACCGCGTTGGGCGCCAGGTGCCGCAGCAGCAGCCGGGTGTTCCCGGCCCCCAGTGCCCGCGCGGCCTGCACGAAGTCGGCCTGCTTGACGGTCAGTACGGAACCGCGGGCGATCCGCGCGAGCTGCGGCCAGCCCAGCAGCACGATGAACCCGACGACCGGCCACACCGAGCCCGACGGCACCACGGACAGGAAGACCAGCCCGCCCAGCAGCATCGGAATGGCGAAGAACATGTCCGCGATCCGCGAGAGCAACGCGTCCCACCAGCCGCCGAAGAACCCGGCCAGCCCGCCCAGCACCCCGCCGAGCAGCGCCGCCCCGGCCGTCGCGCACACGCCGACCGTCACCGACGCCCGGGCCCCGTACACCGTCCGCGCGAAGACGTCACAGCCCTGGGTGTCGAACCCGAACGGATGGCCGCCGCGCGCGCCCTCCTGCGACAGGGTGATGTCGCAGTCCAACGGGTCGGTACCGGTCAGCAGGGACGGCCAGACCGCGATCAGCAGAAAGAACAGAATCAGCAGCCCGGAGACGATGAAGACCGGATTGCGGCGCAGGTCGCGCCAGGCGTCCGACCACAGGCTGCGGGCCCGGCCGCTGCCCGGCTGCACGCCGGTTCCCTGCGGAGCTCCCGGGGCGCCCGGCACCTCCGGTGTCCCGCCGAGCCCGCCCATGGTCTCCGCCTCGACGGCAGGCAGCGGCGTGCCACCGCCCGCGGACCGGAACGGCTCGGGACGCTCGGGTTCAGGCATAGCGGATCCTCGGGTCGAGCACGGCGTACAGGAGGTCGACGACCAGGTTCGCCAGCAGGAAGACGATGACCAGGACGGTCACGAAGCCGACGACGGTCGGGGAGTTCTGGCGGACGATGCCCTGGTACAGCTCGTAGCCGACACCGTGCACATTGAAGATCCGCTCGGTGACCACCGCGCCGCCCATCAGCGTGCCGATGTCCGCGCCGATGAAGGTGACCACCGGGATCAGCGAGTTGCGCAGCAGGTGCCGTACGACGATCCGGCGGCGGGGCAGCCCCTTGGCGACGGCCGTACGGACGTAGTCGGCGCGGGCGTTCTCCGCGATCGACGTCCGGGTGAGCCGGGTGACGTACGCCAGGGACACCAGCGCCAGCACACAGCCCGGCAGCAGCAGTTCGTCCAGCGGCGCGCCCAGCGCGACGGCCGGGCTCACCCACGCCCACTTCACGCCCAGCAGGTACTGGAGGGCGTACCCGCTGACGAACGTCGGTACGGACACCACGATCAGCGTGAGCACCAGCACCCCGGAGTCCAGCAGCCGCCCCCGCCGCAGCCCGCCGAGCACACCGAGCGTCACCCCGACGACGATCTCCGCGACGATCGCGACGGCGGTCAGCCGCAGGGTCACGGGAAAGGCCGTGCCCATCTTGTCCAGCACCGGCTGCCCGTCGAAAGTGGTACCGAAGTCGCCGCGGAAAATCTGTCCCATGTAGTGCAAATACTGCTGCCACAGCGGCTGGTCCAAATGCAGCTCGCGGCGGATCTGCGCGGCCGTAGCGGGGTCCGGCGCACGGTCGCCGGAAAGGGCCGCGACCGGGTCACCGAGCGCATACACCATCACAAAAATGAGAAACGTGGCGCCGACGAAGACCGGCACCATCTGCAGCAGCCGCCGGATCACATAACGCCCCATGGCCGTCCGCCCGCCCTCAGCCCTTGATCGTGATCTGGTCGTACACCGGGACACTGAACGGATTCAGGGACACGTTCTCGATCCGGTCCGCATACCCGCCGCTCCCGTTCTGGTACCAGAGCGGAATCGCGGGCATCTCCCGGGCCAGAATCCGCTCGGCCCGGTGATAGGTATCGTTCACCTGCCGCTGCTCACTCTCCGCGTTGGCCCGACTGACCAGCCCGTCGAACTCTTTATTACTCCACCCCGAGTCGTTGGACGACGCACCGGTGAAGTACTGACTCTGCAGAAAGGTCTGAATCAGCGGATAATCCATCTGCCACCCGGCACGATAAGGGCCACTCATCTTCTTCTGCGTGACCTTGGTGCGGTAATCGGCGAAGGTCCCCATCGGCGCGCCGTCACACACATGCCGGCCCAGCGCCTTGTTCACACTGTTGCACAGCGCATCCACCCACAATTTATGGGACCCGGTATCCGCGTTGTACGTCACCTTCATCGCACCACCGGGAATCCCGCCCCCCTCGGCCACCAGCTTCCGGGCCCCCGCCGGATCGTACGTACACGCGTCACCGCACAGTCCCGCCTGGTATCCGCCATGCTCCCCCAAGGCCATGGCGGTCCAGTCAGTCGCCGGCGTCCGTGTCCCGCGAAAAATCTGCCGGGTGATAGCCGCCCGATTAACGGCCATAGAAATCCCCCGCCGAACCTTCTCCACCCCCCTCCTCGACCACTTCTCGTCATACATCGGAAACGACAACGTCTGAATGATCCCGGCAGGCTGATTGATATACCTTCCACCCAAATCCTTCCGCACATGCTTCAACTGCGGAGCCGGCACGTCATCCACCAGATCCAGATTCCCCGCCATCAAGTCCGTATAAGCAGTATCATTATCCGTATAAACCTGAAGGTCGACCCCACCGTTCCGCGCCCGGTCCGGCCCCGGATACTTCTCCCACTTCCGCAGCCGCATGATCCCGCCCTTGGCATACGACTGCACGGCGTACGGCCCGTTGCCGACCGGTTTCGCCAGCCACGCATCATGATCGGTGAAGAACAGCCGAGGCAGCGGCATAAAGGCGTTGTACCCGAGCAGATCCGGCCACAGCCCGAACTTCTTGTTCAGCCGCACCGTAAAAGTCAGCTCGTCCCGCACCCGCAGCCCACGCATCGTCCGCGCCGCAGGCTTCTCCCCAGCGCCCTCTGGATGCACCTCCTCATACCCCTCCACATAACTGAAGAACGGCGCCCCCTGCTGCCGATTGGTGACCAACGCCCCATAATTCCAGGCATCCACAAAAGACCGAGCAGTAATCTTCTCACCATTACTAAAATTCCACCCAGGCTTCACCTTGACCGTGAAATTCCGCGCATCCGGCGACTCGACCGACTCCGCAACCATGTTCTCCGCCACCGCGGTCCGCGGGTTGTACCGCTTGAGCCCCCGAAAAACGAGATCGAGCACCTTGCCACCCTGCACATCGGTGGTATTGGCCGGCTCCACCGGATTAGGCGGGTCACCCCAGGACGCCCGGACCACCGTGGGATCCTGCCCGCCCCCACCACACCCGGCGGCGCCCACGGCAACCACAGCGGCCACACAGGCCACCGCCCCCACACGCCAGGCACCACCCACCGAGCCGCCTCCTAGACACCACACCCCCGGACACCCACCGACGCCCGGCCCACCACCCCCAACCTGACACCTCGCACCCCGCACACCACGCCATACGTGCGCAACACGGGCCAGAACCCCCCGTACGAGCGATCTTCCGACGCACGCGCCGGGCTGTCAGGATGACGACAGCGACCGACCCGAAGGACCCACCCCATGCCCACGCCCGCCGACCACCTCGAACTGGCCCGCACCGAGAGCGACGGCGCGGCCCTGTGCCGGATGGCGGACACCCCGTACCCCTTCGTCCGGCACGCCCTCGCCGCCAACCCGCACAGCCCGCCCGCCGCGCTGCTGAAGCTGAGCGCGACCCACGACTGCGTGTGGAACGACAACATGCTCCTGCGCCTGCTGGCCGGTCACCCGCGCGCGGACCGCACCGTGCTCCGGGCCGTCCTCGCGGCCACCGCACGGCAACTGGCGGACGGCGAGCGACCGTACGCCGCGATCCTGGCCCTGGCGGAACGCCCGGAACTCACCGTGGAGGAAGTAGCGGCACTCGGCACCCTGCACGGGGCGTCGGCCCGGCTGCGCGGACGGCTCACGCGGCAGCTCGGGCGCCGGCGCGCGCACGTCGGCACCACCTCGGCCGACGAGCCGATCGCGAGGTAGCGGGTCACCTTTCGTACGGCTCGCACCCGACCCCGTCACCGTCCCGGTCCAGCCGGTGGGGATCGTCGGTACCGACAGCCACGGGGCCGTCGAGATCCGAACAGTCGACGTCCGGCACACCGGCCGGCGGCCCAGGCGGATACCCACCCTGACTGCCACCCCCGTCACTCGGCGTAGGCCCGGCCACCGCCTGAATATCCGCGGCGACGATGACCCCACCCCGCACCGTGTACGTACCGGCGAAGGTCCGCACGGCGCCGTCCCGCTGCTCGGCTTCCAAGGTCACCGTCACCACGTCGCCACTCACGCCCACGATGCGCACGGTGTCCCGGGCGGTGTCCGCGAAGCCGGCCGCGAAGGAGGAGTACGAACCGCCCAGGTTCTTACCGCCCAGGTCCCAGGCGCGACGGTAGTCGCGAGCGTTGACGGCCGCGTAATAGTCCCGGACGACAGAGGCGGCGTCCTGGGCGGTGGGTCCCGGAGGCGCGGTGGTGTCGGTCGGCCCGCTGCTGGAGGGGGAAGGCTCGCCGGTGACCGTACGGGTGCTGGTGACCGTCGTTTCCGTACGGTCCGGACGGTCCTCACCGGACGATCCGCAGCCCGCCAGCGCGGCCGAGGCCGCGGCCAGAACTGCGGCGGACATCGCGATGCCATGGCGGCGCATCGACCTCACCCCACCCGGTGGAACGTGCCTGCCCCTCCAGAATGCGCCGCAGCCCCCAACCCCGCCACCGCCCGGCACATGCACCCCACCGCCATACTCACCGTGAGCCTCACCACCAGGAGCGCGCACACCGGTGTGATCGAGAAATTCCCCCCACCGACCTCAGCTCGCCAATCCGACCGGAGGGGGCGTGTAGGGGGCCATCCCCGCAGGCAGCCGGGTGTCTGCGTTGCCGAATGAAAGTACGTCGCGGTGCACGGTGCCGAGGAGTTGGCCCCCTGCGCGCCCCCGCCCCCACAACGAAAGCAATGCGAGCCGAACGTCAACCCAAAACCACCCGCGCGAAGCGCACCCCCGCGCGAAGCGCATAAAACCCAAAGCTCAACCGAATGCCCCCACCTTAAGCACCCGAACCAGCCCAGCCAACACCCCCACAGACACCACAACCACCACCCCCGGCTCCGCACTCTCCCGCAGCCGGCACAAGCCACCACTCCCCACCGCCACCTCGACACACGCCTCCGTGTGCCCCTCGCTGAAGCTGGACTTCCGCCACTCGGACCGGGACATGTACACCTTCCTAGAGCAGGGGGTACAGGAGTCGCTCGATGAGCCTGACCGTGTCCTTGGACTGCCGCGACTCGGGCGGAAGCGCCGCCTCCGTCAGCTTAGCGAACGTACGTGTGTACCGGTGGACAGCGTCAACTTCCCCCAGGTACAGGGAATCCCCGACGTGCGGAACCACCACCGTCGACAGTTCCCGTACCGGCGGCATCAACACGGTGAAGGGCGTGCCGAAGGGCACCGGCCCGTCGAACGGCAGTACTTGGAGCGTCACATTCGGCAGGCGGCACGCGTCGAGCAGCCGCCGCAACTGGTCACGCATGAGCCCGCGGCCACCGAGCGTGACGCGCAGCGCCGCCTCGTGGACGACCGCGTGCAGCCGCGGCGCTCCCTCCGCCGTGAGGACCCGCTGCCGCTCCAGCCGGAAATCCACGGCGGCCGACTCCGCACTGCGCGGCACCTCCACGTATCCGCCGCGGTGCACGGCCGTGGCGTACGCCCTGGTCTGCAGCAGGCCGGGGACGAACAGCGGTTCGTAGCAGGCGATGGACTCGGCCCCCGCCTCCAGCTCGGCGAAGTCCAGCAGCGGGGCCCGGACGCTGTTGCGGTACAGACTCCACCACCCCTTCCCGGACTGCTGCCCGAGGTCGGTCAGCGCTTCCACGTACCCGGTGGCGAGCTCCCCCGCCTCGTCGGCGAGCCGGCGCAGCCGCTCGGCGGACAGGCTCGTACGGCCGCTCTCGACGTTACTGATGTGCGATTGGTGCATCCCCATCAGGGCAGCGCTCTCCCCCACCGACAGCTTCGCGCGCTCGCGCAGCTTCCGGATTTCCGCCCCGAAGCGCCGCTGACGGTACGTGGGATTGGCACGCAGGCCCATCGGTCCCTCCCTCGATGCACGCGAGCAGTATTTCGTAACTCAGCATTCCCCCCATGTGGTTGTGAATAGGCAACCCCTGTCGCTACCTTGAGTATGACGCCGGTCACGGAAAGCATTCATCTGGAGGCTGCCTCATGAGCACGCCCAGCGACACCTGGTCCTACGGCCTGTTCATTCCGCATGACCCCCGGGCGGTCGGTGTCGTCAGAGCCGCGCTGCGGCACATCCTGGACGGGGCCGGGCTGAACTGTCTGACGGAGACGGCGGAGCTGATGGTCTCGGAGCTGGTGACCAACTCGTACCAGTACGCGAAGACCGACGCGTACGTGAGCGTGGACCGCTCACCGTTCGATCTCACGATCGCCGTGTGGGACACCGGTCCGGGCGTGCCGGCGCGGCAGAGCGCCGGGACCGACGAGGAGTACGGGCGCGGGCTCGGGATCGTGGCCGCCTGCGCCGACAGTTGGGGCGTGCGGGACTGTCCGAACGGCAAGGCCGTGTGGTTCACCGTGACGCCGAAAGGGGACCGCAGCTAGCACCACAGGAGCGGACCGGCGACAACGACAGAGACAGCGACTGGGACCGGAAACACGTACGGGGACGCCCGGAGCACCATGCTCCGGGCGTCCCCGCATACGCGCGTACGGGCCAGGTCAGGCCGCGCCGACCACGTCCTTCTCCTCCGCGAAGTGGCAGGCCGAGTCGTGCGCCGCCAGGCCGCCGGTGGTGGCGAAGCGCTCCGGGACGGCGAGCAGCGGCACCTCCTCGGCGCACTTGTCCTGCGCCTTCCAGCAGCGGGTGCGGAAGCGGCAGCCGGACGGCGGGTTCGCCGGGGACGGCACGTCGCCGGTGAGGATGATCCGCTCCCGGCCGGCCCGCGCCTCCGGGTCCGGTACGGGGACGGCGGAGAGCAGGGCCTGGGTGTACGGGTGGGTCGGGTGGTCGTAGATCTGCTCGTCGGTGCCGATCTCCGCCATCTTGCCGAGGTACATCACCCCGACCCGGTCGGAGATGTGCCGGACGATGGACAGGTCGTGGGCGATGAAGAGGTAGGAGAGGTTGAACTCGTCCTGGAGCTTCTCCATCAGGTTGATGACCTGCGCCTGGACCGACACGTCCAGCGCCGAGACGGGCTCGTCGCAGATGATGATCTCGGGGTTGAGGGCCAGGCCGCGGGCGATGCCGATGCGCTGGCGCTGGCCGCCCGAGAACTGGTGCGGATAGCGGTTGATGTACTCCGGGTTGAGGCCGACGACGTCCAGCAGGTCCTGGACCTTCTTGCGGCGGTCACCCTTCGGGGCTGCCTCCGGGTGGATCTCGTACGGCTCGCCGATGATGTCGCCGACCGTCATCCGCGGGTTCAGCGACGTGTACGGGTCCTGGAACACCATCTGGATGTTGCGGCGCACCGCCTTCAGCGCGCGCCCCGACAGCTTGGAGATGTCCTCACCCTTGTAGAACACCTCACCGGACGTCGCCCGCTCCAGGTTCATCAGCAGCTTGGCGACCGTGGACTTGCCGCAGCCGGACTCGCCGACGATGCCGAGGGTCTCGCCCTGGTACAGCTCGAAGGAGATGCCGTCGACGGCCTTGACCGCGCCGACCTGCTTCTTGAACAGGATGCCCTGGGTGAGCGGGAAGTGCTTGACCAGGTTGCGGACTTCGAGGATGGGCTCGCGCGCCGCGTCCTTCTTCGGCTCAGCCATTGATCGTCTCCTCCCAGAAGTGGCACGCGCTGCCGCGGCCGTCGCTGACGCTGTGCAGCGGCGGCACCTCGGTACGGCAGATGTCCTGCGCCTTGGGGCAGCGCGGGTTGAACGCGCAACCCGTGGGGATGTTCAGCAGGTTGGGCGGCAGGCCCTTGATCGCGTACAGCTCCTGGCCCTTCTGGTCCAGGCGCGGGATGGAGTCGAGCAGGCCGCGCGTGTACGGGTGCGCGGGGTTCTTGTACAGCTCGTGCACGGGAGCGTGCTCGACGATCCGGCCCGCGTACATCACCGCGATCTTGTCGGCGACGTCGGCGACCACCCCCAGGTCGTGGGTGATCAGGATCAGGCCCATGTTGTACTCGCGCTGGAGGTCCGCGAGCAGGTCCATGACCTGCGCCTGGACCGTCACGTCGAGGGCCGTGGTCGGCTCGTCCGCGATGATCAGGTCCGGCTCCAGGGCCAGCGCCATCGCGATCATGATGCGCTGGCGCATACCGCCGGAGAACTGGTGCGGGTAGTCCGAGACCCGGGCCGCCGCGGCCGGGATCTTCACCCGGTCCATCAGCTCGATGGCCTTGGCCTTGGCGTCCTTCTTGGACATGCCCTGGTGGACCCGGAACATCTCGCCGAGCTGGTAGCCGACGGTGAGCACCGGGTTCAGCGACGAGAGCGCATCCTGGAAGATCATGGCGATCTTCGCGCCGCGGGTCCGGCGGCGCTCCTCGGGCGTCATCTTCAGCATGTCCTGGCCGCGGAAGAGGATCTCGCCCTGCGGGATCCGCGCCGGCGGCATGTCCAGGATGCCCATCACGGCCTGCGCGGTGACGGACTTGCCGGAGCCGGACTCGCCGAGCACGGCGAGCGTCTCGCCGGCGCTGACGTTGTAGTTGACGCCGTTGACGGCCTTGACGACGCCGTCCCGGGTGTGGAACTCGACGTGCAGGTCACGGACGTCGAGCAGCGGACCGCTGTCCTTCGCGTCCGCCCCCCGCTCGGGGGCGTCCGCTGTCTTGGAGATCGTGGTCACGTACGCCTCCCTCAGCGCAGCTTGGGGTCGAGGGCGTCGCGCACCGCGTCGCCGAGGAGGATGAACGCCAGCACGGTGATGCTCAGGAACGCCGACGGGATGAGCAGGACGTGCGGGGCGTCGCGCAGCACGTCCTTGGCCGCGGAGATGTCCACGCCCCAGGAGATGGCCGGCGGCTGGAGGCCGATGCCCAGGTAGGACAGGGTGGCCTCGGCGGAGATGTAGCCGGCCAGCGCGATGGTGGCGACGACGATGACCGGTCCGATGGCGTTCGGCAGGATGTGCTTGAACAGGATGCGGGTGTTGCCCGCGCCGAGCGCCCTGGCGGCCGTCACGAAGTCCGACTGCTTCTGGGTGATGACCGCGCCGCGCATGACGCGGGCGAGCTGCATCCAGCCGAAGACGGCCAGACCCAGGGTCACGGTCCACACCGTACGGCTGGTGAACGCCTGCAGCAGGACGAGCGCGCCGAGCAGCAGCGGGATACCGAAGAACACGTCGGTGATCCGCGACAGGAGGGCGTCGGCCCAGCCGCCGAAGTAGCCCGCGAGCATGCCCAGCAGGCCGCCGAAGACGGTGACCGCGAAGGTCACACAGACACCGACGATGATCGAGGCGCGGGCGCCGTACACCGTACGGGCCCACACGCTCTGGCCCTGCTTGTTGTAGCCGAACCAGTCGACCTGGAACAGGTGCGACCACTGGGGTTCGCCCAGGTAGTGGTTGCGCAGGTCGGCGTGGTCGGGGTCGGCGCCCGTGAAGAGCGACGGCACGATCGCCATGACGATCAGCAGGACGAGCAGCACACCGGCGATCCAGAACATCGGCCGTACGCGCAGCTCGCGCCATGCGTCCTGGCCGAGGCTGCGGGGCTTGTTGGCGGGGCCGCCGGCCGCGTCGGCCGCGGCGGCGCCGACACCGGGCGCCGCGAGGTCCACGGTGTCGCCGGTGGTGCCCGGGCCCGCGACGCTGCCGGGGTTCACAGTTGTCTTCTCAGGCATAGCGGATCCTCGGGTCCAGAACGGCGTACAGCAGGTCCACGACCAGGCTGCTCACGAGGTAGATGAGGACGAGCACCGTCACGATGCCGACCACGGTGGGGCCTTCACTGGTCTGGATCGCCCGGTACAGCGTGTTGCCGATGCCCTGGACGTTGAAGATGCCCTCGGTGACGATGGCGCCGCCCATCAGCATGCCGAGGTCGGTGCCGAGGAAGGTGACCACGGGGATCAGGGAGTTGCGCATCAGGTGCACGCCCAGGCGCCGGCTCTTGGGCAGGCCCTTGGCGAGCGCGGTGCGCATGTAGTCGGCGCGCAGGTTCTCCGCGACGGTGGTACGGGTGAGCCGGGTGACGTACGCGAGCGACAGGGCGCCGAGCACGATCGCCGGTACGGTCAGTTGCCCCAGATTCATGGAGTCCTGCACCGTCGGTGTGATCAGCTGCCACTTCAGCCCCAGGAAGAACTGGGCGAGGAAGCCGAGCACGAACACCGGAACCGAGATCACGACGAGGGTGAGCACCAGGACCAGTTGGTCGATGAACTTGCCGCGCTTGAGGCCGGTGAGCATGCCGAGCGCGACACCGATGACGACCTCGATGGCGAAGGCGTAGAGCGCCAGCCGGATGGTCACCGGGAAGGCCTCACCGATCAGGTCGGCGACCGGGCGGCCGGTGAAGCTCTGTCCGAAGTCGCCCTTGAACAGGCCGGTCAGGTAGTTCCAGTACTGGGTCAGCAGGGGCTGGTCCAGCCCGAACTGGTGCCGAAGTCTGGCGACGGTGGCCGGGTCGGCGGCCTTGTCACCGAAAAGCGCCTTGATGGGGTCGCCCGGCAGCGAATACACCATCAGGAAAATGAGCAGAGTGGTCCCGATGAAAACCGGGATCATCTGGAGCAGTCGCCTCGCGACATAACGCCCCATGGTTCCTCCTGTCGCTGACGGGCCCAGCGGCCGCCACGCCCCGGGGGTGAGTGGGGCGGGCGGCTACTGGGCCTGCGTCACATGCAGCGTCCCGGTTACTTCTTCTTGACCTCGACGTCGGTCCAGATCGCCTGGCGGTAGGTGTCGAACTTCACGTTCTGCACGTTGTTCGAGTAACCGCCGAGGGTGTGGTCGAAGAACAGCGGGATGGAGGGCATCTTCTCCGTCAGCTTCTTCTCGGCCTCGCCGTAGAGCTTGTTCGACTCCTCGATGGTCTTGGCACTGTTGGCCTGGTCCATCAGCTTGTCGAGCTCCGGGTCCGAGAAGCCCATGTCGTTGGCGCCGGCACCGGTGCGGTACTGCTCGGAGATGAAGTTGGAGATGTTCGGGAAGTCCTGGACCCACGCCATACGGAAGGCGCTGTCCATCTTCTTGCCGGTGATCTCGTTACGGACCTGCTGGAAGGTCGGGCGCGGCTGGGCGGCGCAGTTCACACCGGTGTTCTGCTTGATGTCGTTGCAGACCGCCTCGGCCCAGTCCCGGTGGCCGCCGTCGTTGTTGAAGGTGATGGTCATCTTGTTGCCGGGGACGCCACCGCCTTCCTTGATGAGCTGCTTGGCCTTGGTCGGGTTGAACTTGCAGAACTCGCCGCAGGCGTCCTTCTTGTAACCCTCGACGACGGTGGGCACCCAGCCGTCGGCCGCGTCGTAGGCGTCCTTCAGGACGGTCTTGACGATGGTGTCGCGGTCGATGGCCATGGACAGGCCCTGGCGGACCTTGGCCTTCTCGGGCTTGCCCCACTCCTTGTCGTACATGGGGAAGGCGATGGTGGTCTGGCCGCCGTACGGCTCGTTGACCGCGCGCTCGCCGAGGTCGCTCTTGAACTTGCTGGTCGCCGAGTTCGGGACCTTGTACATGATGTCGACCTTGTCGGAGACCAGGTCGTTGTAGGCGCTGTCGTCCGTGTTGTAGAACTTGAAGATCACGCCGCCGTTCTTGGGCTTGTCCACGCCCTGGTAACCGGCGAACTTCTTCGTCTTGAACTGGACCTTGTGCTCCCAGTTCCCGTCCTGCTGGTACGGACCGTTGCCGATCGGGTGCTCACCGAACGCCTTGGTGTCCTTGAAGAACGCCTTGGGCAGCGGGAAGAAGGCGTCGTAGAACAGCCGCTCCTTGAAGGTGGAGACCGGCTTCGACAGCTCGATGGTGAACTCGTTGTCGTTGACGACCTTCAGGCCCGACATCTTGTCGGTCTCCGGGTCGCCCTCCTTCGGGTGCACGTCCTCGTAGCCCTTGATGAACTCGAACCAGGAGGAGTTCAACTGGGCGTTCTTGGCGTTGGCGCCCCAGTTCCAGGCGTCCACGAAGGAGGAGGCCGTCACCGGCTCGCCGTTGTGGAACTTCCAGCCCTTCTTCAGCTTCACCGTGAAGTGCTGGTTGTCCGTGGACTCGACGCTCTCGGCATTCTGGTAACGCAGCTTACCCTTGGCGTCGAAGTCGACGAGACCCCGGAAGAGGTTCTTGATGATGTAGCCGCCGCCGACCTCGTTGGAGTTGGTCGGGATCAGCTCGTGCTGCGGCTCGGTGCTGTAGTAGGTGTACGTGCCGTTGGGGTCAACGGCCGCGTTGTTGCCACTACCACTGCCGCCGCCGCACGCCGTGGCGGTAAGGGCCACGGCTATCGCACCTGCGACCCAGGTGGCGCTCTTGGCACCGCGCATGGGACTGCCTCCTCATGAGTCCATTCACTTCATGGAAAGGAGCTGCCCGCAACTGACACCCCTGACAGCCAGCGACCAGCCCCTGCTGCTCGTGAGTCGGCGCTCCCCACAGCGCGTGACCCATTGACCCGAGCTCAATGCACCCCAGTCTCAGTCACCTTCGCCCCATAAACCACGTGTAAGGGGTCTCGGTTTGGTCACATCCGTTTTCCGGGAGTTCGGAATCCGGACAAACCAAACCATCCAGACGGTAACGAAACGGACCGTCGGCATCACACATGCTGATCTTCGTCCGTAATTCGGACCCGTCCTGGCCGGATCGCCACCGGAATCCCGTTGACACGGTGATCATCAATGCGGTAGCCGGCCCCGCGTACCGGTAAACGGAAAGCGCCCCACCGGATCGGAAATCCGGTGGGGCGCTCGCGGAGCGTAATCGCCGGGCGGCCGCAGGGCATTACCCAGCGTGGACACCCGGCCTCACGGTGCGTATTAGCGCTTCGCGCGCGAAGCGGTGCGGCCGCGCTCCTTCTGGTCCAGGACGACCTTGCGGATACGGACCGCCTCGGGGGTCACCTCGACGCACTCGTCGTCGCGGCAGAACTCCAGCGACTGCTCCAGGGAGAGCTTGCGCGGCGGCACGATCGCCTCGAAGGAGTCGGCGGAGGAGGAGCGCATGTTGGTGAGCTTCTTCTCCTTGGTGATGTTCACGTCCATGTCGTCGGAGCGCGAGTTCTCGCCGACGATCATGCCCTCGTACACCTCGGTGCCCGGCTCCACGAAGAGCACACCGCGCTCCTGGAGGTTGGTCATCGCGAAGGCGGTGACCGCGCCGGCCCGGTCGGCGACCAGCGAACCGTTGTTGCGGGTCGTCAGCGTGCCGAACCAGGGCTCGTGGCCCTCGTGGATGGAGTGCGCGATACCGGTGCCGCGGGTGTTGGTCAGGAACTCCGTACGGAAGCCGATCAGGCCGCGGGACGGCACGACGAACTCCATGCGGACCCAGCCCGAGCCGTGGTTGGACATGTTGTCCATCCGGCCCTTGCGGACACCCATGAGCTGGGTGACGGCGCCCATGTGCTCCTCGGGCACGTCGATGGTCATGCGCTCGACGGGCTCGTAGGTCTTGCCGTCGACCTCCTTGGTGACCACCTGCGGCTTGCCGATGGTCATCTCGAAGCCCTCGCGGCGCATCTGCTCGACCAGGATGGCCAGCGCCAGCTCACCGCGGCCCTGCACCTCCCAGGCGTCGGGGCGCTCGGTGTCCAGCACGCGCAGCGAGACGTTACCGATCAGCTCGCGGTCCAGACGGTCCTTGACCTGGCGGGCGGTGACCTTGCGGTCCTTGGTCGCCGCCTTGGCGTCCGCGCCCTTGCCGGTACCGCCGCGGCCGACCAGCGGCGAGGTGTTGGTGCCGATGGTCATCGAGATCGCGGGCTCGTCGACCGTGATCAGCGGCAGCGCGACCGGGTTCTCCGGGTCGGCCAGCGTCTCGCCGATCATGATGTCGGGGATACCCGCGACGGCGCAGATGTCGCCGGGGCCGGCCACCTCGGCGGGCTTGCGGGTGAGCGCCTCGGTCATCATCAGCTCGGTGATGCGCACGTTCTGGACCGACCCGTCGCGCTTCATCCACGCGACGGTCTGGCCCTTGCGCAGCTCGCCCTGCTCGACGCGGAGCAGCGCGATACGGCCGAGGAAGTTGTCCGCGTCGAGGTTGGTGACGTGGGCCTGCAGCGGCGCCGACTCGTCGTACTCGGGGGCCGGGACGGCCTCCAGCAAGGTGCTGAAGAACGGCTCCAGGTTGGTGCTGTCCTGCGGGACCGTGCCGTCCTCCGGCTTGGTCAGCGAGGCGACACCGTCACGGGCGCAGGCGTAGACGATCGGGAACTCGATCTGGTCCTCGTCCGCGTCCAGGTCCAGGAACAGGTCGTAGGTCTCGTCGATGACCTCGGCGATCCGGGAGTCCGGGCGGTCCGTCTTGTTGATGCACAGGATGACCGGCATCTTCGCGTCCAGCGCCTTGCGCAGCACGAAGCGGGTCTGCGGCAGCGGGCCCTCGGAGGCATCCACCAGCAGCACGACCGCGTCCACCATCGACAGGCCGCGCTCGACCTCGCCGCCGAAGTCGGCGTGGCCGGGGGTGTCGATGATGTTGATGGTGATGACGTCGCCGCCATCCTTGGGGTGGTACTTCACCGCCGTGTTCTTGGCCAGGATCGTGATGCCCTTCTCACGCTCCAGGTCGTTCGAGTCCATCATGCGGTCGTCGAGGGACTCGGCAGCGTGCGCGGCGAAGGAGCCGGCCTGCTTGAGCATGGCGTCGACGAGGGTCGTCTTGCCGTGGTCGACGTGGGCGACGATGGCGACGTTACGAATGTCGTGGCGCGTGGGCATACTGCGGCGCTTCTCCCGGATCGTGGATGGCGGCACGTACGGTCCGGTACGTGTGCCTGCCGGGCATGAAGACGCCACGGCCTCACCCCATGGTACGGGGCTGCCGCGGCATCGGCCGCCCCTGGGCCGCGGAACCGGCTCTGACCTGCGGAGATCGTTAATCGAACGGGCGCTGTGCGCCGGGGGCGCACGCTCGCTTCGCCCGGAGGCCGTCCGCCCGTAACCGGGGCGTAGCACGACGGCCGGCCGGGCGGTCGTCCGCTCCGGCCGGCCGTCGGGTCCGGTCTTCAGGTCCGTCTTCGGGCCGGTCCGGCCGTCACACCCGCCCGTCCGCTACGCCCGTCCCCTCACTTCTTGTACCCGATGTCCTGGAAGCGCGGGGTCGCGAACCCGAAGGCGCCCGCGTTGACCAGCCCCTCCTTCACCGCGACGACCTCGGGCCGCTGGTAGAGCGGTACGGACCCGGCCGCCGCCCAGATCCGCGCGTCGGCGCGGTCGACCAGCTCGCGGGAGGCGTCCTCGTCCAGCTCGGCGGCCGCCTGGTCGAAGAGCTGGTCGATGTGGTCGGTGCCGACCCGGGTGTAGTTCTGCTCGACGGTGAGGCTGCCGTCGGCCGCGGGCTGCGGCTTGGCGTAGATGGGGCGGCCGTCGGTGGCCGGGTAGGCGGAGCCGGGCCAGGTGTAGAGCGCCAGGTCGAAGTCGCCGGCCGCGATGTGGTCCTCGAAGTAGCTCTTGTCCGGCACCTTCTGCACGGCGGTCTGCACCCCGACGCGGGCGAGCATCGCGGAGATCCGGTCGGCGACCGTCCGCAGCCGTTCGGAGCCCGGCCCGTCGGGGAGCACGAAGCGCAGGACGAGCGGCTTGCCGTCCTTCTTGAGGGCCGGTACCGGGCCTCGTGCCGCGGGGTCGGCCCGGAAGGCGTCCACCGGGACGGCCAGGCCGCCCTCGACCGGCTTGCCGTCGGCCGCCCTGACCTCCGCCCCCGCCGCGCCGGTGCCCCGGCCGCCCGCCGCCGGGGCCACCTCGATCATCTCGGCGGCGGTCAGCGCGCCGGCCGCCAGCATCTCGAAGCGCCGGTAGTCCGCGTACGCCGCGACGGTGGTGTCCCCCCGGGCCGCCGTACGCAGGTGTGCCGCCACGTCCTTGTAGAGGCCGGCGCTCTGCCGCAGCAGCGTGGACCGCTGGAGGTCGGCGGACCGTACGCCGACCGCGGCCAGCGGTGTCACCGGTACGGCGGCCGCCAGTTCCCGGTCGGCCGCCTTGCCGTCGTCGGAGCCGCCCCGGCCGGCGTCCACCTTCTTCTCCGGCTTCTGCGGCTGCGCGGACGCGCCCCCCGGCGCCCGCCAGCCCGCGTCCGCCAGCAACGACCGTGCGGCCGTGGTGTCCGGCCCGCCGAGGGCGCCGCTGTGGTCCGCGTATCCGGGCTGGCCCGCCATGAGCAGATGGCTGCCCAGCGGCCGGTTCGGCAGGCCGAGGGGCTTGAGTACGGAGTCGGCCAGCTTCTGCCGGTCGACGGCGCGGGCCACCGCGCGGCGCACCCGGTCGTCGTTGAGGGGGCCGGTGCTGCCATTGAGGGCGAGCTGGGTGTAAGCGGGCTCCAGGGCCTTGCGGACGGTGTAGCGGCGCAGGGCGTCCCGCTCGGCGGTGGATACCTTGCGCGGCGGTGCGTCGTCGCCGTGCGCGGCCGGGGAACCTCCGGCGTCGGCGTCTTCCACGCGCCCCGCCTCCGAGGCGTCCGGCGTTCCGGCGCTCGGCGAGCCGGCTCCCGGCGATCCTGGGCCGGACGGGCTGCCGGCCGGTGATCCCGGGCTCGCCGGCCGCGACGCCGGGGGCTTGCGCGCCTCGGTGATCGCGCGGGCGTCCGCGGGGTCCACCTCGGCCAGGTCGGCCTTGCCCGCCGCCAGGGCCGCGGCCCGCTTCTCGCGCGGCAGCGCGGTCAGCACGATCGTGTCCAGCTTGGGCCGGGCACCCCACCACTTCGGGTTCCGCGCGAGGGTGAGCGTGCCGGCCTCGCTGTCCCGCTCCCGCACCGTGAACGGCCCGGCCACCGTCTTGAGCTGTTCGCGGGCACCGTCGTTGAAGGCGCGCGCGTCGCCCGTCACGCTCTTCGGGTACAGCGGCGTGAACAGGGACTTCCAGTCGGCGTACGGCTTGATGAAGGTGACCTTGACCTCGTGCGCGCCGCCGCCCTGCTCGACCTTCTCGATGCGGTCGTACCCGGCGTTGCGCGCGCTCCAGTAGGCGTTGTCCTTGCCGTTCAGCGCCTTCCACTGGGCGGCGAAGTCGTCCGTCCCCACGGCGCGTCCGTCGCTCCACCGCGCCTTCGGGTTGATCTTGTAGACGACGGTCTGGCGGGGCTCGCGGTCGGTGACGTCGGCGGCGTCCAGGTAGTCCGGGTTGCGCTGCGGGCGGCCACGCTCGTCCAGGGTGAACAGCCGGGGCAGTACGGCGTCGGTGACGCGCCGGGTGGCCGCGTCCGCACGCGCCTGGAAGGCGTTCAGCGTGCCGGGCGCGGCGTCCACCGCCCAGCGCAGGGTGCCGCCCTGGCGCACCTTGTCGCGGGGGGTGACGGAGATGTCCTGGGCGCCGGGGCCGGCCTGGTCGGCGTCGTCGCCTCCGCCGCAGCCGGTCAGGACCGGCAGCGGCAGCAGCACTCCGGCAGCGAGGAGCGCGGCGCAGCGGCGCCTGCGGCAGGCCGCGCCGCCTGAGCTGACGGGGTGGGTCATCACGGTTACCTCCGGGGCTCGCCCGCGCCGCGCCGCCGCCGCGGCGGGCCGCGGGGCCACGGATCACGTTCGGCCGACTTTGCGGCTCATCACATCTATGGCTCCACCACTGAAGGGGACCGGCCGCCACCGGTGCGGGCGACACGTCGGCGGCCGCCGCGAAGGCCACCCGCCCGGCCCAACCGTTTCCGCTCCCGGCCGCTCCCGCCCCCGGCGCGCGCGATCTCGCACGACGGGCTGCGCGGTTCCCTTCCCGGGCCCGTCCGCGCGGACCGGGAGGGCGTACGGGCCCCGCGTCCGCGGGCGTACACGCCGCCGTACAAAAGCACGCCCTCCGGCGCGGCCCGACGGCGCACGCGTGCCGAAACACGCCGGTCCGGTTCCGCAATCGCGGCAGATCCCTTCCCAATCGCGACTGTGACGCGCGACACTCGCAGGCGCACGCCGCTGCGCCCGGACGGGTCCGGGCGGGCGACGAGGGCGCGCCGACCACACCCGCGGAGGTGAGGCAAGTCATGTCCTTGCAGGACGATCTGACGGCAGCTCAGCGCAGTCTGGACGACCTGGAACGGTCGGTCGGACGACTGGAGGCACAGGTCGGCGGCGGCCTGGACATCCGGCGCGTACGCAGCGACACCGACCATCTGCGCGAGAGCCTGCAACTGCTGCGGGACGGCAGCGCGGAAGCGCCCGGCGGACGGCCCGCGTACGCCGCGGTCCCGAGCACCGGCCGCCCGTCCGCGCCCGCCCCCGAGATGGTGACCATCCCGGACGCGCCGTACGACGCCGCGCTGTGGGCCGACGCGGAGGACGAGGGCCTGGGCGCGCGCGACCGCCGGGCGCCGTAGCCGCCCACCCGTACCGCCGCTGAGCGCCACCCGTCCCACCACCGGACAGCCGTCTACGGAGACCGACGTTGGCCACTGGCACCGAACCCCAACCGCATACCGAGGCACACGGCGCGAAGGGCGCGGCCGGCCCGCCCGGCACCGGCGTGCACGCCCCCTCGCGCGCCGCGATACCCGCCCGCCACCTGCGCACCGACCGCTGGTGGCTGTACCCGGCCACGACCGCGGCGGGCCTGTTCGCCTTCGTCGTGTACTCGACCTGGCGGGCGTTCGCGAACGCGGACTACTACGCCGCGCCGTACGTCTCGCCGTTCTACTCACCGTGCCTGGCGGAGAACTGCCACCCGATGCGCGGCGGGCCCAACTGGGAGGTATTCGGCGCCTGGTGGGGCCTGTCCCCCGCCCTGCTGATCCTGATCTTCCCGCTGGGCTTCCGGCTGACCTGCTACTACTACCGCAAGGCGTACTACCGCGGCTTCTGGG
Organism: Streptomyces chrestomyceticus JCM 4735; assembly: GCF_003865135.1. Taxonomy (NCBI): domain Bacteria; kingdom Bacillati; phylum Actinomycetota; class Actinomycetes; order Kitasatosporales; family Streptomycetaceae; genus Streptomyces; species Streptomyces chrestomyceticus. The sequence continues at coordinate 3,454,807 of NZ_BHZC01000001.1, forward strand.
CCTCGCCCCCGGCCTGCGCGGTCGCCGAGCCGCACAAGAAGTACACCGGCGAAACCCGCTTCCCGCTGATCCTCCAGAACATCCATCGCTACTTCTTCTACTTCGCGGTGGTCGTGGCGGGCATCCTCACCTACGACACGGCGCTCACCTTCAGGAACGCGGACTACGAGTGGGGCCACATGGGTCTGGGCACCCTGGTCTTCCTCGTCAACATCGCGCTGATCTGGGCGTACACGATCTCCTGCCACTCCTGCCGGCACATCATCGGCGGCCGGCTGCGGCACTTCTCCCAACACCCGGTGCGCTACCGCCTGTGGGGCTGGGCCGGCAAGCTCAACGCCCGGCACGCGGCGCTCGCCTGGGCCTCGCTGATCAGCGTGGCCGCCGCCGACTTCTACGTCTTCCTGCTCGCCACCGGGGTCTTCGACGACCCGCGGTTCTTCTAGGAAGGGTGCCTGGTGATGACGCAGTTGGACCGGCAGGAGTGGGACGTCGTCGTGGTGGGCGCGGGCGGCGCCGGGCTGCGCGCCGCCATCGAGGCCCGTGAGCAGGGCATGCGTACGGCCGTGATCTGCAAGTCGCTGTTCGGCAAGGCCCACACGGTCATGGCCGAGGGCGGCATCGCGGCCAGCATGGGCAACGTCAACGAGGGCGACAACTGGCAGGTGCACTTCCGCGACACGATGCGCGGCGGCAAGTTCCTCAACCACTGGCGGATGGCCGAGCTGCACGCCCGGGAGGCGCCGCAACGGGTGTGGGAGCTGGAGACCTGGGGCGCGCTCTTCGACCGCACCCCCGACGGCCGGATATCGCAGCGCAACTTCGGCGGCCACGAGTACCCGCGCCTGGCGCACGTCGGCGACCGTACGGGCCTGGAGCTGATCCGCACCCTCCAGCAGAAGATCGTCTCCCTCCAGCAGGAGGACGAACGCGAGCTCGGCTCGTACGAGGCCCGGTTGAAGGTGTTCCAGGAGTGCACCGTCACCCGCGTCCTCAAGGACGAGGGCCGGGTGGCCGGCACGTTCTGCTACGAGCGCGAATCCGGCCGCTTCTTCGTCCTCCAGGCCCCTTCGGTGGTCCTGGCGACCGGCGGCATCGGCAAGTCCTTCAAGGTGACGTCCAACTCCTGGGAGTACACCGGCGACGGGCACGCGCTCGCGCTGCTCGCCGGGGCGCCGCTGATCAACATGGAGTTCGTCCAGTTCCACCCGACCGGCATGGTCTGGCCGCCGTCCGTCAAGGGCATCCTCGTCACCGAGTCCGTACGCGGCGACGGCGGCGTGCTGCGCAACAGCGACGGCAAGCGCTTCATGTTCGACTACGTCCCGGACGTCTTCAAGGAGAAGTACGCCCAGTCCGAGGACGAGGGCGACCGCTGGTACGAGGACCCGGACCACAACCGCCGCCCGCCCGAGCTGCTCCCCCGCGACGAGGTCGCGCGCGCCATCAACGCCGAGGTCAAGGCGGGCCGCGGCTCCCCGCACGGCGGTGTCTTCCTCGACGTCTCCACCCGGATGCCCGCCGAGGTCATCCGGCGGCGGCTGCCCTCCATGCACCACCAGTTCAAGGAGCTGGCGGACGTGGACATCACCGCCGAGGCCATGGAGGTCGGGCCGACCTGCCACTACGTGATGGGCGGCGTGGACGTCGACCCGGACACCGCGGCGGCCACCGGCGTCCCTGGCCTGTTCGCCGCCGGCGAGGTGGCCGGCGGGATGCACGGCTCCAACCGGCTCGGCGGCAACTCCCTCTCCGACCTGCTGGTCTTCGGCCGCCGCGCGGGCCTGTACGCGGCCGAGTACGCGCGCTCCCGCTCCGCGCGGCCCGCCGCCGACCCGCTCCAGCTCGACGCCGCGGAGGCGGAGGCGCTGCGCCCGTTCAGCGCCGAAGGGCCCGACGCCGACCACGCCGGGCGCCCCGCCGAGAACCCGTACACCCTCCACCAGGAGCTGCAGCGGACGATGAACGACCTGGTCGGCATCATCCGCAGGCAGGGCGAGATGGAGGAGGCCCTGGAACGCCTCGCCGACCTGCGGACACGGGCCCGCCGGGCCGGGGTCGAGGGCCACCGGCAGTACAACCCCGGCTGGCACCTGGCCATCGACCTGCGCAACATGCTGCTGGTCAGCGAGTGCGTGGCCCGCGCGGCCCTGGAGCGCAGGGAGTCCCGGGGCGGGCACACCCGCGACGACTACCCGGAGATGGACCGGCGCTGGCGCCGGATCAACCTGGTCTGCGAACTGGCCGAGGACGGCGACGACCTCCCCCCGAGGGACCCGGCCGTCGGCCAGATCCGCCTGACCCGCCGGGAGAACCCGCCCGTGCGGCCCGATCTGCTGGCCCTCTTCGAGCGGGACGAACTGGCGAAGTACCTGACGGACGACGAGCTGGCTGCGGGTACGGCAGACACGGCGGGCTCGGCAGGTGCCGCGGGCACAGCGGATACGGCAGGTACCGCGGACACGGCGGCGACGCCCGGAGCGGCGGACGACGAGGGGACGAACCGGTGAGCGCGCAGTCCGACGCCTACAAGGCGCACTTCAGGATCTGGCGGGGCGACGCGGACGGCGGCGGCCTGGCGGACTTCCGGGTCGAGGTCAACGAGGGCGAAGTGGTCCTCGACATCATCCACCGCCTCCAGGCCACCCAGGCCCCCGACCTCGCGGTGCGCTGGAACTGCAAGGCGGGCAAGTGCGGCTCGTGCAGCGCGGAGATCAACGGCCGGCCCCGCCTGATGTGCATGACCCGGATGTCCGTCTTCGAGCGCGACGAGACCGTCACCGTCACCCCGATGCGGGCCTTCCCGGTCGTCCGCGACCTGGTCACGGACGTCTCCTTCAACTACACCAAGGCCCGCGAGATACCCGGCTTCGTCCCGCCGCCGGACCTGGCGCCGGGCGAGTACCGCATGCGGCAGGAGGACGTCGGCCGCTCCCAGGAGTTCCGCAAGTGCATCGAGTGCTTCCTGTGCCAGGACACCTGCCACGTCGTCCGCGACCACGAGGAGAACAAGACCGCCTTCGCCGGCCCCCGCTTCCTCATGCGCGTCGCGGAACTCGACATGCACCCGCTGGACGCCGCCCCGGAAAGCGGCCTCGACCGCAAACGCACCGCCCAGGAGAACCACGGCCTCGGCCACTGCAACATCACCAAATGCTGCACCGAGGTCTGCCCCGAGCACATCCGCATCACCGACAACGCCCTGATCCCCCTGAAGGAACGCGCGGCCGACCGCAAGTACGACCCGCTGGTGTGGCTGGGGAACAAGATCCGGCGGCGGGGGCGTACGGACACGCCGTGACACCCGACCGGGGTGGGCGGACGCCCGCCCCGGACGCCCGCCCCGGAACCGGCCCGCCCGCCCCGTCTCAGAACAGACTCAGCAGCGCGTCCGCCGGATCGGGCAGAGCGGTGTCCCCGTCCGGCAGCGGCAGTTCGAACCAGACGGTCTTGCCGCGCGGGGTCCGGCGGCTGCCCCAGCCCGCGCTGAGGAGCCCGACGAGCTGAAGGCCGCGGCCGCCCTCGTCGGTGTCCCGGGCCCTCCTGCGGCGGGGCTGCGCCAGATCCGCGTCCCACACCTCGCACACCAGGGTCCGGTCCAGCAGCAGCCGCAGCCGGATCTCGCCGTGGCCGTGCCGCAGCGCGTTGGTGACCAGCTCGCTGACCAGCAGTTCGGTCGTGTCGACCAGGGCTTCCAGGCCCCAGTCCGTGAGCTGGTCGCGGGCCAGCTCACGGGCGCGGGAGACCGAGCGGGCCTCGGGGGCCAGGTTCCAGTCACCGACGGCGTCCTTGGGCAGGCCGTGCACGCGGGCCATCAGCAGCGCGATGTCGTCCTCGCCGTGCCGGGTGTCCAGCGCGTTCAGTACGTGGTCGCAGACGTCCTCCAGCGGGCGCCCGGCCTCCGACAGGGCCGTCTGGAAGGCGCGCAGGCCCTCGTCCAGCGGGTGGTCGCGGGATTCGACCAGGCCGTCCGTGTAGAGGGCGAGCAGCGCGCCGTCGGGCAGTTCGACCTCGGTCTCCTCGAACGGCTCGCCGCCGACGCCCAGCGGCATACCGGGCGGCACGTCCAGCAGCAGCGCGTCCTCGCCCTCCTCGACCATGATGGGCGGCAGGTGCCCGGCGTTGGCGAAGGTACAGCGCCGGGTCACCGGGTCGTACACGGCGTAGACGCAGGTGGCGAGGTACACCTCGGAGAGGTCGGCGGTGCCGGAGCCGCAGCGTGAGGCGTCCGCCGGGGAGCCCGACTGCGCGCCGGCGGGGGGCGCGGAACGGCTGCGCGGGGCGCGCGACGTCGTACGGGCGCCGCCGCCGGTCGCGCCGAGCCCGCGCGCGATCTCGTCGAGCGCGGACAGCACCTCGGCCGGCTCCATGTCGAGCAGGGCCAGGGTCCGTACGGCCGTCCGCAGTTCGCCCATCGCGACGGCGGCGCGCAGCCCGCGCCCCATCACGTCACCGACGACGAGCGCGGTGCGGTGTCCCGGCAGCTCGATGACGTCGAACCAGTCGCCGCCGACCTCGGTGGCCGTGGTGCCCGGCAGATAGCGGCAGGCGATGTCCAGGCCGGCCGCCTCGGGGTCGCCCGGCGGCAGCAGGCTGCGCTGCAGGATCAGGGCGCGTTCGTGCTCCCTGCGGTACAGCCGGGCGTTGTCGATGCAGACCGCGGCGCGGGCGGCCAGGTCGACCGCGAGGGCGGTGTCCCGCTCGCCGAACGGCTCGCTGCCCTTCGTACGGGAGAACTGCACCAGCCCGACCACCGTGTCCCGGGCGACCATCGGCACGGCGAGCGTCGAGTGCACCACGGCGCCCAGCTCGGCCCGCTCCTCGTTCTCCCGGCCCGGGATGATCTGCGCCTGCGCCGTACGCAGCGCGCCCGCGCACGGGGAGTTGAACGGGTAGCGGTGGACGGCGCCGACCGCGACCGGCCCCGTCCCGCCCTCGGGCACGTCACAGGCCATGGTGGCCAGCGGCGCGTCCGAGACGGCGCTGGAGAAGGCGACCCGGCGCAGCTCGGCGCTGCCGTCGGCCATCCCCGGCGGAGCCTCGTCACCGGCCAGCAGGCCCTGGTAGAGGTCCACGGAGGCCAGGTCGCAGAACTGCGGCACGGCCACGTCGAGCAGGGTGCGGGCGGTGGTCTCCAGGTCGAGGGAGTTGCCGATGCGGGCGCCGGCCTCGTTGAGCAGCGCCAGGTTGCGGCGGGCGCTCGCGGCCTCCCGCTCGGCCCGGCGGCGGCCCGTCACGTCGGCGGCCAGCGCGGCGACCCCGATGGGACGGCCGCTGGCACCGTGCAGGCGGTACAGGGACACCGACCAGCGGCGCCGGTCGGCCTCGGCGCCGGGCGCGGAGGGGTACGCCGTCCCCGGAGCGCCGGACGGGTACGCCGCACCGGAGGCGGCAGGGAGCTCGGGAGATGTGGGGGCGGGGATGACGGCGGCGGAGGACGCGGGGACCGTACCGACCAGTTGCATGTCGCCGACCGGCTCCCCCGTCTCCAGCACCCGCCGCAGCGCCGCCTGCAGCCGGTCGGCCTCGGAGCGGGGCAGGAAGTCGTGCGGCCCGCCCCCGCGGTACTTGGCCGCGGGGCCGCCGAAGACGGTCGCGAACCGCTCGTTGACGCGGCGGATGCGCAGATCCGTGTCGAAGAGCAGGAAGCCCATCGGAGATTGGCCGAAAACGGCTTGAGAGGCCGCGAGGTCGGTCTCGATGCCCCGCAGCGCGCGGACGTCGACGACGAGACAGACCGCGGCCCGCTCACCGTCCGCCGTCTCGGACGGCATCACGTAGATCTCCGCGAGCCTGCCGTCCCCGGTGTCCGGCGCGTCCTCCCGGTCCGCGCCCCGGGGGCGGTACGGGACCAGCCCGGTCCACTCCCGGCCGTCCAGGATCTGCGCGACCGTGCGGTGGGCCTGTTCGCGCAGCTCGTGCGGGACGAAGGCGGCCACCGGGTCCTTGCCGACCGCCTCTGCGGCGGGGATGCCGAGCATCTCGGCGGCGCGCTCGCTCCACCGGTCGATGCACCCGTCGGGGCCGAGGGAGAAGGACGCGACCCGGATGTAGTCGTAGATGGAGCCGGGAGGGCTGCTCTGCCATATCGGCGGGCCTTCCGGGCCGTCCGGCCCCGAGCGGCCCGACGGCCGCGCCGGACCGTCCGTACCGCCCGGCCCGGCAGGCTGCGCGGGTCCTGCCCCGCCAGATGACTTCTCGCTCACGAGCCCCGTCCCCTCCAGCTCATCGTGCCCGGACCGGACGAGCCGAGTATCCAGCACCGCGGCTGTCCGGAACACGGTCTTCACGATCACAGCACAGTCTCGATCGCAGGCCGTCCACAGAATGTCAATGAAACGGCAACGATCAGGCCGCCACCAGACTCCTAACCCGCCACAGACAGCTCGAACCACACTGTTTTACCTGTCCTGCCATGTCGGGTGCCCCAGCACCGCGACGTGCACGCCACCAGTTGGAGTCCCCGGCCGCCCTCGTCGTCGGGGGTCGCGGCGCGCTCCCGGGGCGGGTCGGGCACCGGGTCCGACACCTCGACGAGCAGGCCGCCCCCGCTTTTCAGGACGATTCGTACGCCGATGGGCCCGCTGGCATGGCGCAGCGCATTGGTCACCAGCTCGCTGACGAGCAGAACGGCCAGGTCGACGACGGTGTCCAGCCCCCAGTCCCGCAGGGTCTCGCGGACCGCTGCACGGGCGGTACGGGCGGATCCGGGCTCGGCCGGGAAGCTCCACTCGGCGAGCGGGGAGCCGGAGATCATGCCGCGCCCGGGCGCGTAGGGGGCGGATTCGGGGACCCCTGCCGCTGCACTGTCGCTCACGCCGATCACTTCCCAGCCCGATGCGCACACCCTCCGGATGGTCCGTGGTGAGGGGGTAAACAGCACATACCCGATATCAGCGCATCAATATCGCCCTCAATGGCGCACTGTGGCACAAACGGCGTACTGAGGCACACGAGACCCCGGCGCGCACGCCTCGTGTGCGGCGGGGCACCCCGGTGCGCCACCGCACCGCGGCACACTCTTACGAGGGACCCGCCCGATCCGATGATCGTCCCGTACGGGGGAACGGTGAGGTGACAAGATGACCGGTCCCCTCGGGACGGGGTGGAGCGGTACGGGACGGCCCGGGACGCCGGACGCGTTACGGGGCGGCTGCGGCTCCCGGCCCCCATGAGACTCCCGGTGCGTGCGGGACTCCGCGCACGCTACGGGGCGTACGGGGCACCGGACGGATACAGGGCCCCCGACACCTCCGCGGCCCCGAGGCGGCGCATCACCTCCGTGACCGCCGGGCGGTCCAGGTCCAGCCAGTCGACCTCGTCCTCCTGGCCCGGCGCCAGCCAGCGCAGCTCGTCGTGGTCCTGGAGGGGCCGGGCCTCGCCGGACACCAGCCGGGCCGTCCACACCCGCAGGACGAGCCCGGGACGCGGCGCCCACTCCCCCGGAATCCGGTCCATCGGCTCGGCCTCGATCCCCAGTTCCTCACGCAGCTCGCGGACCAGCGCCTCCTCGGGCGTCTCACCGGGCTCGACCTTGCCGCCGGGCAGCTCCCAGCGGCCGGCCAGCGCGGCCGGAGCACTGCGCCGCGCTGCCAGCAGCTTCCCCCCGTCGAGCACCGCTCCACCCACCACCACACGCACGTCCGTCATGCGCGGCAGCCTACGTCCCACACCGCCGCTCCCCGTCTCAGGTGGCGGCGTGCCCCACCCGCTCCACGACGTACAGCCGCCCGTTCCTGCGGGTGTCGAGCCGGTCGGCCACCTGCTCCGCTTCCGCGCGGGTGGCGTAGCGGCCGACGCGATAACGGTTGCCGCCCTCGTCCTGGCGAATGACGAGCCAGGGCAGCACCGCTCCACTGTCGGTCATCGCGCCCCTCCGTCCGCCGGCCGGCGCGCCGTCGCGCGCCCCTCCTGTACTGATGCCGAAACCGCATTCCGCATATGCCCGAGCCTACGCCCGACCTTCACGCACCGGATACGGCTTTGCACAAAGAGGTACCGAACCGGCCATCGAACAGCGCGCGAGGGGCGCACAGCCAGCCCTGCGGACGCCCGGGGCGCACACACGAACGGGCGCCGCCGGTGACTCCTGCCACCGACGGCGCCCGCCGCATTCCGTGCCCGAGAGGGCGCCGCGTCGTGCCCGGGAGGGCACCCGCCGCGCCCCGGAGGACGTTACGCCTTGCCGGCCTCCGACTTCACGCCGGACGCGTCACCGGCCTTGCCGCCGGCCGCGGCCCGATCCTCGGCGGCCTCGGCCTCGGCCGCCGCCAGCGACTCCGCCTCGGCCTCGATGAGCGACGGGTTGCGCCAGGAGCTGCGTACGCCCCACACGTAGAAGAGCAGGCCGATCACGGCGACCACGACGATGTCCCAGCCCGGCGGCAGGTAGCCCTTGCCGCCGAACTCCTCGCCGCCCATGTACGAGACACACGCCATGACCAGCAGGTACGCCACCATCCAGGCGCCCGCCTTCAGGTGCGGCTTCAGCTCGGCCCACGGCTTGCGCAGCTCGTACCAGGCCCAGACCGGCAGACCGACCGCCATGATCAGGATGACCTTGCCGGTGAGCGGCCAGCGGCCCCAGTACAGGACCAGCGAGCCGAAGACCATCGCGACGGGCGCGACGACCGGCATGATCCGCAGCTTCACCGGCCGCTTGAGGTCGGGCGAGAGGCGGCGCAGCGACATCACCGCGACCGGCCCGGTGATGTACGAGATCACGGTGGCCACCGAGACGATCTCGGCGAGCGAGCCCCAGCCGCGGAAGACGGCGAGGAAGAGGAAGGCGATGAACAGGTTCAGCACCAGCGCCGGACGCGGCACACCGGTCTTCTTGTCGACCCGGCCGAAGATCTTCGGCAGGTGGCCGTTCTCCTGCACACCCTGGATCATGCGCGAGGTGGTGGCCGCGTAGATCATGCCCGTACCCGACGGGGAGACGAACGCGTCCGCGTACAGCAGCATCGCCAGCCAGTTCAGGCCCCAGGCGATGGCGAGGTCGGCGAGCGGCGAGTTGTAACCGAGGTGGGCCCAGCCACCGGCGGACTCCAGCTTGCCGCCGGGGACGGCCATCAGGAAGGCGACCTGGAGCGCGACGTAGATGACGAGCGCGATCAGGATCGAGTAGATGACGGCCTTGGGCAGCGACTTACCCGGGTTACGGGCCTCACCGGCCATGTTCAGCGGCGACTGGAAGCCGTTGTAGGCCCAGACGATGCCGGAGACAGCGACGGCGGTGAAGACCGCGCTCCAGCCGTTCGGCGTGAAGCCGCCGTGGTCCTTGATGTTGCCGGTGTCGAAGTGCGCCAGCATCAGGGCGCTCGCGGTCAGGACCGGGACGACGACCTTGAAGACCGTGATCGCGGTGTTGGTCTTCGCGAAGAGCGAGATCGCGAACCAGTTCAGGAAAAAGTAGAAGATCAGCAGGAGGCTGGCCAGCGCGACACCGCTGCCGGTCAGCTCCTTGCCGTCGTACAGCCCCTGGGTCCACCCGAAGCTCCAGGAACTCATGTACTGGACGGAGGCGGTCGCCTCCCCGGGTATGACGGAGACGATCGCGATCCAGTTGGCCCAGGCGGCGAGGTAGCCGGCAAGCGAACCGTGCGAGTACTGGCCGTAGCGGACCATGCCGCCCGCCTTGGGGAACATCGAGCCCAGCTCGGTGTACGTGAGGGCGATCGTGAGCGCGACGGCCGCGCCGATGACCCAGGCGAGGATGGCGGCCGGACCGGCGATGGCGGCGGCCCGCTCGGCCCCGAAGAGCCAGCCGGAACCGATGATCGACCCAAGACCCGTGGCGGTCAGGGCAATGGTCCCGAGGGACCGTCGGTAATTCGAGTGGGAGCCCTGCTCCGCGCTCTGGGTCTGCGTCGTGCTCAACGTGCTTGGTCTCCTGATCTTCCCCCGTGCCGTGCACAAACTTCGCCATCGTAAGAGCGAATTGGAAGATCGGATTCCCAAGCGGGGTCAAAACTCGGGTCTGGCTGAAGGTGTGTGAGGTTTCCAACACACCAATTGGCCTCCCAAATCCCGACATATCAGGAGTTAGGGGGTGGCTACTGGCGGGTTACGCGTCAGTACGCAACGTGCGATCTTGGCCGTAGCGGCAAGAAAATTGCTAGGTAGCAACGGGTTTTGGTCATTACGGAGAGGGGAAAGGGGTCCGCCCCGGACGCCCCTCCCGCCTCACGACCCACCCCCGAACCGGCCCCCGACCACCCGACTCCCCTCCTCCACCCCCGCCCCCTTCTTCCCCTCCCCCTCAATGCATGGGCAGGTGATATGCCTCAATGCACCGGCAGGTGGTAGGCGACCCGATGACGGTCGGCGAGCGTCACCACGTCGGCCGTCTCCACGGGGCGGCCGCCCGCGAAGTACGTACGCGAGATGACCAGCACCGCATGGCCCGGTACCCCGCCCAGCGCCATGGCCTCCTCCGCCAGCCCGGGGCGCGCCCCGACCTCCTCGACCACGTTGTCCACGATCACGTCGATCGCCGCCATCCGCTCGACCACCCCGCGCCCGGCCAGCGGCCCCTCCTCGGGCAGCATCACCGGAGTGCGCCCCGTGATGTCCAGCGGCTCCCAGGACGTCGACAGCATGGCGGGCTCCCCCTCCGCCCGGAACAGATAGCGCGTACGCATCACCCGGTCCCCCACCTGGATACGCAACCGGGACGCGACGGCCGGGTTGGCCTCCTCCCGCTCGCTGCTGGACTCCCAGGTCCCTTTGACCCGCTCGTCGGCCTGCTCCTGCCGGAAGGGCGTGGCACCGACGCCGGTGCGGTAGCCGGCGCGGGCGATACGGCGCGGGACGGGCTGCTCGCGGACGTACGTCCCCGACCCGGAGCGGCCCTCGACCAGCCCCTCGGCCATCAGGACCTTGCGCGCCTCCAGGGCGACCGTGTCGGAGACGCCGTACTCCTCGCGGATGCGGGCCTGGGAGGGGAGGCGGGTGTGCGGGGGCAGCACACCTTCGACGATCTTCTGGCGCAGGTCGCCGGCGACGCGGAGGTACGCGGGCTGCTCACCGAAAGGCACATGCCCCTCCCAACAGCTTGACAGTCAGCAACAGCGTGGCAACCGCGCGTTGTTGACCGCAAGCCTGGGCCAGTAATTCACTCGATGTGATGAAGCCCAGCTCAACCGGCCTCCCGATCAAGGAAGTTGACCACTCCCGGACACGCGTACCCACCTGCCCGGCGCGACCGCACCGTCCGTGCGAGAGTCGATACGACACGCCGCACGCGCGACCGGTCGCCCGAGCGGTACGGAAAGGAGCCCACCGTGCCCGACAAGCCCACCGACGGCACCGGCAAGACCACCCCCTCCGCTCCCGCCCCCTCCCTCTCTCCCATGCCGGAGGACTGGCAGCGGGCCCTGGCCGTCGTAGCCCACCCCGACGACCTCGAATACGGCGCGGCCGCCGCCATCGCCGAGTGGACCGCCGCCGGACGCGAGGTCACCTACCTCCTCGTCACCCGCGGCGAAGCCGGCATCGACGGCCTCGGCCCCGACGAGTGCGCCGCGGTCCGCGAGGCGGAGCAACGGGCGAGCGCGGCCGTGGTCGGCGTCCGAACAGTGGAGTTCCTGGACGGCCACCACGACGGCGTCATCGAGGCCGGCCTCCCCCTGCGCCGCGACCTGTCGGCCGCCGTCCGCCGCTACCGCCCGGAACTGCTCATCACCCTCAACCACCACGACACCTGGGGCGGCGTGACCTGGAACACCCCGGACCACCGGGTGGTGGGCCGCGCCACCCTCGACGCGGCGGGCGACGCGGGCAACCGCTGGATCTTCCCCGACCTGACGACCGAACTCGGCCTCGCCCCCTGGAACGGCGTCCGCTGGGTGGCGGTAGCCGGCTCCCCACACCCCACCCACGCCAAGGAAGTAGGCCCCGGCATTAACCGAGCGATCGCTTCCCTGGCCGAACACCACGCCTACATCACGGGCCTGGAAGGGGCCGACCAAGACCCAGCCACCTACGCCCGCAACTTCCTCGAACCCATGCTGCAAACCTCCGGCACCCGGTACCGCGGCACCCCCGCCACCCTTTTCCAGCTCTATCCGCGCTGAGTACGGACTCTCCTTTTCCTGGCGCGCGCTGAGTGCGGGCACGACGAAAGGGCCGCCCCCGGGAGAGGCCGGCCATGAGCTGTCCAGCCCATCCGAGCAACCATGAGGGTTTGTGCACACGTGAGGCACTCGGCACGCCTGGGCGCATGACACAGCCGCTGCCCACAGAGTCCATCCGCGATGTCCGGGCGCACCTGGCCGAGGTCGTGGAACGAGCCGACCGTGACGACGTACCCACGGTGATCACGCGCCGCGGCAAAGAGGTGGCTGCCGTGGTGTCCATCGACGTGCTCCGGAGATACCAGGAGTGGGAAGAGCGCGAGATCAACCGGATCATCGACGAGCGTATGGCCAATTCGGCGCCCGGCATCCCGATCGAGGACATCATGAGGGAGACGCTGGCGCGCAGTGAGTGAGTACCGCACCGTTTTCCGGCCCGAGGCTCAGACCGAGCTCCGCAAGGTCCCGCGAGACATGGCCCTCCGCATTCTGGCCAAGTTGACCGAGCTGGAGAGCGACCCGCTGGGATTGAACACCACCGCCCTCGTCTCCCAACCCGACCGCCGCCGCCTACGCGTGGGCGACTACCGCGTGATCTACGCGATCGACAACGGCGAGCTGGTGGTGTGGGCCGTGCACGTCGGACATCGCTCCACTGTGTACGACGCCTGAGCACGCCTGACGTCGGGTCAGGAGACCCAGCACGGGTTTCACGACCAAAAGGGCCCGACCCCGAAGAGCCGGACCCTACCTGACCTGCATGTTTGCCAGATCAGCGGCGTGGCGACACCTCAGCCGCTACACGTTGAACCGAAACGTGCACTACAACGCTCCCACCTGCGGAAACGCGGCCCTGGGGCGCCCAAGTCAGCACAGAATCAGCACGGGAACCTCAACTAGCACCCCTTTTTTGTCGCGAGGCGTCGAACGGCCGCCCCCAGCTCCGGTACCTGCGCCCGCCAACCGGCAACTGCGAGCTTCAGCTCGTCGCATGAATCGCCGGTCAGGAAGACGACATTGCAAGGCTGGCAGATCAGGAACTCGCGCCATATCTCGAATCGGCGGCGCGCGGGTTCCTTGTCCTTGATGACCTTGGATATGCGGACTGCGGCGAGCAGGAGAGCAGCCGCAAGGAGGGCGAGGTTCACCGGGTCGTCGGCAGGGTGATCGACGAAGTTTCAGAAGAGGAACAGAGCGGCTATCCCCACGGCGAAAATAAGCACCTGTGGGGAAACGTCACCGAGGCGCACTCGCCGAGGTGGAGCTAGGTATTTACCCAGAGCGGTTGTGCCCTGCCCGGTCACACTTACCGTGCCCACGCGCCCGCTGTAGGCGCCACTGTTGGCCTGGTGCAGCGCAGGCACGGCCGCTACCCCCTCGATCCTTCCGCAGTCGATGCACGGTTTCCGCTGCGCCACTGTGCCCCCTCGATCTCACCATGCCGTAAATGACACTCCCATCCGATAGCAGCTGGCCGACAGGACGCAAGTGGCAACGGCACGCATGATCAAGCCAGTTCGGCAAGAGCGAGGGAGCTGGCGCACCCGAACACTGACCACTCCGCTTCGACCTTGCCTAAACGACGTGACCGCCTAGCAGGTGATCGAGGGCTCAATAGCGCGGCATGTTCGGGATCGTCTTCTCCGCGAGCTCGATGAGTGCCTCCACCTTGGTCAAGTCGACCGCAACCTCCTCCGGCGTCACAGTAGGGGCCTCCGACGACCGGTACTCGACTTCGTTGCGCCGGGCTCGCATGCGGTTGAAGGGACGCAGTATGGACCCGAGCGGCGGGTCAAGCTGCGCTCGCACGGCCTCGTAGATGACGGTATGGCCACCACGGCTGGTCGCGCGCAGCCCCTGGTTCTGCAGTACCGCGGCCAACGCTCTGCGCGCGGCGTCATAGGCTAGCGTGTACGCGCCCTCCGGGTCCGTCGCCGCCAACTGCCGCGCGGATCCGACATGCGTACGCGCACGGACCAGTTCCACCTCGGCGGCCTGCTGAGAAGCGGGTACGCGTTCGAGCTGACCACCGCCGATGAGCGCATCGATCGTCGATCGCCCTTGATTCCAACGCGTCATTGCTCCTCCAGGTCAAGGTGCAACTGGACCAGCGGACGTTCCCGAACGCTGGTGAGGAACGGATCACCCGTGCGGGACTCCCACGCCTCGACTGAGACCCGATGGACGTTGACCTCTCGACCCAGCCGTCGAGACGCCTCCTCGGCAAGGTCGAAGAGCGAGTCGGCATCGGGATCCCCCACGACGAGGACATCCACATCGGCGGGCGGCGGCCCCGGCTCGCCGTTGTACCGAGCGGCCCAAGAGCCGTAGATGTACGCCTGCTGCACACCTTCAAGTCCGGCGAGCGCTTCGGTGAGCAACGGCAACGGACCGAAGGAGACGGACATGAGATCGCTCAGCGGACGATACAGCGGGGTGTCCGTTCGAGCCTTGACGAGGCGGCTGCGTCCCACTCGCCGATCGGTCAGGATGCCGCCGCCGGTCAACCGGTCAACCTCGCGCAGGACAGCGGTGGGTGTCACCCCGACGTCACTGGCGAGCTCAGTGATGCTGTACTCGCGCTCCGGGTGCAGCAGTACGAGGGCGAGGAGCTCGCCCTGCATGCGCGATCGGAGGATGGGGAGCAGACTTGGTGAGACTTTCATTGGGCGCAGGATATCAAGCACCCAATGAAAGTAACAATCAGCAGTCGCGCGCTTACCGACATCGCTTGAACGACCCCCCTCCAGCTACGCCCGAGGTCAGCACCAAGTCAGCACGGGAATGCGGAAGGGGTCGGACTCGACGGAGTCCGACCCCTTCCGACCCGCACACTTGACGAATCAGTTCACGTGGAGTACTTACGCGACTACACGTTGAACCGAAACTCCACCACATCCCCGTCCTGCATCACATAGTCCTTGCCCTCCATGCGTGCCTTACCAGCAGCGCGGGCCTCCGCCACCGACCCCGTCTCCACCAGGTCCTCGAACGAGATGACCTCGGCCTTGATGAAGCCCTTCTGGAAGTCCGTGTGAATGACGCCGGCCGCCTCGGGGGCCGTGGCGCCCTTCTTGATGGTCCAGGCGCGGGTTTCCTTGGGGCCGGCGGTGAGGTAGGTCTGGAGGCCGAGGGTGTTGAAGCCTACGTGGGCGAGGGTGGCGAGGCCGGGTTCTTCCTGGCCTACGGACTGGAGGAGTTCGAGGGCCTCCTCCTCGTCGAGTTCGGCGAGGTCGGCTTCCAGCTTGGCGTTGAGGAAGATGGCCTCGGCGGGGGCGACCAGGGCGCGCTGTGCGGCCTTGAAGTCCTCGTCGGTCAGCTCGTCCTCGTCGACGTTGAAGACGTAGAGGAAGGGCTTGGTGGTGAGGAGGTGGAGGTCGTGGAGGAGCTCCTCGTTGCCGGAGCCCTGGACGATGCCCTGCGAGAAGAGGGTGTCGCCCTTCTCAAGGATGGCCTTGGCCTCCTCGACCGCCTTGACCTTCGGGGCGACGTCCTTCTTGATGCGCGACTCCTTCTGGAGGCGCGGCAGGACCTTCTCGATGGTCTGGAGGTCGGCGAGGATCAGCTCGGTGTTGATGGTCTCGATGTCGTCCTTGGGCGAGACCTTGCCGTCGACGTGGACGACGTTCTCGTCCTTGAAGGCGCGGATGACCTGGCAGATCGCGTCGGACTCGCGGATGTTCGCCAGGAACTTGTTGCCCAGGCCCTCGCCCTCGGAGGCGCCGCGGACGATGCCCGCGATGTCGACGAAGTCGACGGTGGCCGGGAGGACCTTCTGGGAGTCGAAGATCTCGGCCAGCTTGGCGAGGCGGGGGTCGGGGACGCCGACGACGCCGACGTTGGGCTCGATGGTGGCGAACGGGTAGTTGGCCGCCAGCACGTCGTTCTTGGTCAGGGCGTTGAACATGGTCGACTTGCCGACATTGGGCAGACCGACGATTCCGATCGTGAGCGACACGGTGGCGACTTCCCGGAGAGGATGCGGGTGGACTGGGCGACGGTGCGTACGGCCCGCTGCGGGGCCGGGCGGCCGTAAGGGGTGCGGTCCATGGAGGACCGGACCGGTCGTCCAGTCTACGGGGCGGGAAAAGGGGTGGGGTGAGGGGCGGGAGGAGGCGGGCGGAGAGCGATTCCGGGCGGGGTTCGTGAGGCGCGTTCGTGGGCTTGACGGCGGGTACGCCCACGCTGCGTTACGGCCGTGGGGTGATTTGTACGCCGAATGGGCCGGTCAGGTCAGACAAAACGCGTGTCCTGTAACCGGTTGGTACCACTTGGCGGCCTACCGTTGCCGAGTGGAGCAACACAGAGCGCGCAGCCCCCAGCACAGCCCGCCCCGGACCGGCCGTCCGGCAGCGGGCCAGGACGCACGGCTTCCCCGCCCCGCGGAGGCCGTGCCGACGAACGCTCCGGAGGCCCGAGGTACCCGTGATGCCCGTAATGCCGTGAATGCGGCGGGCACTCCGGGAGCCCCTAGGGCGCCGGGCGGTCCAGGTGCCCCGCGCGGACCCGGAGCCGACGGGTTCGGCGAGGAGAGTGCGACCGTCTATCGGGTCCGCGCGCGCCGGAGCGGGCCGCTGGCTCCGCTGGCGGCGGCCGCCGCGCGGCTGCCCGCGCCCCGGCTCACCGGCCTGGGGTGCGGCCTGCTCAGCACCCTCGCCCTCGTCGTCTTCGCCTTCGCCGACCGGCTGCTGTTCGACGCCGCGCCGACGGCCTACGGGGTGTTCTTCGTCCTGGTGAGCGTGTGCGCCGGGCTGTGGGTACGGCCGTACGACCTGATCACGGCGCCGGTCGCGCTGCCCATCGCGTACACCGTCGGAACGGTGCCGATCAGCCACGACACGGGCGGCTTCGGCGGACTGCTGATGGGCGTCTTCACGGTGCTGGCGACGCAGGCGGGCTGGCTGTACGCGGGCACGCTGGCCTGTGCGCTGATCGTCCTCGTACGGAAGGCGGCGGCCCTGGCACGACGGCAGGCCGAACGGCTCGCGCGGCGGCAGGCGGCGCGTGCGGGAGGCCGGGCGCCCGCCCGGGCGCAGAGCGCCGGGAAGGAGCCGGGCGCGGCGCCGGAGCGCGTGCGCCGGCGTGCGGAGCAGGCACCGGGGCCGGGACAGCGCCCGGGACTGGGCCAGGGGCCGCACCGCCCCGGCCGCACACCCGGGCAGCCCGCCGCTCAGCGGGCGGGGCAGGTCAGGGATCGGCCGGCCAGCCGACCTGCGACGTAGCGGAGGGGGAAGGAGAAGTGCTGGGGGAGAGTGGGCCTGCTGCGGCCCCTGGGCCGGCGGGGGCCGCCGTGCCCTCCTGGCTCGCGGCCCGCGCGGCCATCGCCGCGCCCACGATGCCCGCGTTGTTCTGCAACTGGGCGGGCACGATCTCCGCCCGGATCCCCTCGATCAGCGGCAGGAACTTCGCCGCCTTGCGGCTGACACCGCCGCCGATCACGAACAGCCGGGGCGAGAAGAGCATCTCCACGTGGGCGAGGTACTTCTGCACCCGGTGCGCCCAGTGCTGCCAGCTCAGGTCCTCGTCCTCCTTGGCCTTGGTGGACGCGCGCTTCTCCGCGTCGTGGCCGTGCAGCTCCAGGTGCCCCAGCTCGGTGTTGGGCACGAGCTTGCCGTCGGTGAAGACGGCACTGCCGATGCCGGTGCCGAAGGTGAGTACGACGACCGTGCCCTCGCGACCCTTGCCCGCGCCGAAGTGCATCTCGGCCAGGCCGGCGGCGTCCGCGTCGTTGAGGACCGTGACCGGGCAGCCGCCGGTCCCGTCGCCGAGGCGGCCCGCCAGCAGCGCGGCCGCGTTCCGGTCGATCCATCCTTTGTCGACATTGGCCGCCGTACGGGTGACCCCGTCGGTCACCACGCCGGGGAACGTCGCGCCGACCGGCCCCGACCAGCCGAAATGTTCCACGACCTGCTGCACGCAGTCCGCGACCGCGTCCGGGGTCGCCGGACGCGGGGTCAGGACCTTGTACCGCTCGTCCGCCAGGTCACCGCGCTCCAGGTCCACCGGAGCGCCCTTGATGCCCGAGCCGCCGATGTCCACACCAAAGACCTTCATGCCTAGAGGCTAGGCGGGGTCGGGCCGGTTCACCCCTCGACTTCCGGGTCCGGCGCGTGGCCCGGCCGGACGGAGCGGCCCGGGGCGCCGCCCGGGACCTCAGCCCTCGGCGGCGGTCTTCGCCTCGGAGCGCAGGTCGCGGCGGAGCTCCTTGGGCAGGGAGAAGGTGATGGACTCCTCGGCGGCCTTGACCGTCTCCACGTCCTCGTAGCCGCGCTGGGCGAGCCAGTCCAGTACGCCGTGCACCAGGACCTCGGGGACGGAGGCGCCGGAGGTCAGGCCGACGGTGGTCACGCCCTCCAGCCAGCTCTCGTCGATCTCCTCGGCGCCGTCGACCAGGTGGGCGGCGCGGGCGCCGGCGCCGAGGGCGACCTCGACCAGGCGGACGGAGTTCGAGGAGTTCTTGGAGCCGACGACGATGACCAGGTCGGCCTCGGCGCCCATCTGCTTGACGGCGGTCTGACGGTTCTGCGTGGCGTAGCAGATGTCGTCGCTGGGCGGGGAGAGGAGATTGGGGTAGCGGCCCTTGATGGCGTCGACCGTCTCCATGGTCTCGTCCACCGAGAGGGTGGTCTGGGAGAGCCAGACGACCTTGTCCGGGTCGCGGACCTCGATGTTCTTCACGTCCTCGGGGCCGTCGACCAGGGTGATGTGGTCGGGGGCCTCGCCGCTGGTGCCAATGACCTCTTCGTGGCCCTCGTGGCCGATCAGGAGGATGTCGAAGTCCTCCTTGGCGTACCGGACTGCTTCCTTGTGGACCTTGGTGACCAGCGGGCAGGTGGCGTCGATGGTGGCCAGCTTGCCCTGCTTGGCCTCGTCGTGGACGACCGGGGCGACGCCGTGCGCGGAGAAGATGACGATGTTGCCCTCGGGTACCTCCGCCGTCTCCTCGACGAAGATCGCGCCCTTCTTCTCCAGGGTCTTCACGACGTACTTGTTGTGCACGATCTCGTGGCGCACGTAGACGGGCGCGCCGTACTGTTCCAGGGCTTTCTCGACGGCGATCACGGCACGGTCCACGCCCGCGCAATAACCACGCGGCGCGGCGAGCAGGACCCGGCGGCGGTCCTCGCGCGGTGCGGCGTCTCCGTCCGGAACGGTCTCGCCGTCCGGAACGGTGGCGGGCGACGGGCTGGGCGTAGCAGCAGTCATACGATCCATCGTACGGGGCCGACTTCGGGGTTCGTGCTGCCGCCGGGACGTGGCGAGGCGCGCGGCGTGCCCGGGGTGTGCCGGGGGCGTGCGGGTTCCGCTTCACGCGGGCGTGAGCGCCCCTCCGGCTCCCGCCGCGCCCCCGGTCCGGCCCCGTCCGCCTCCTCCTGACGCCTCCCCCGGCTGTCTCTCCGGGCGCGTCACCCCCGCCCGGGACGCGGCCTTGCCCGAAGCTGGGAGACAGCCGACGATCATCGTCGGCCGTACGTCCCCTGCTGGAGTGAACGCCATGAGCGCACCGTCCGAGCCGAACCCGCCCGCCCGCCGTTCACCGCCGCCCTCCCCCGAGCGCGCCTCGCGCGACGCCGCCTCCGACGCCTCGTCCGGGGCATCCGCCGCGCCCGACGGCGGTGGGCTCCGGCGCACGCTGTCCTTCCGCGACCTGGTCGTCTACGGGCTGCTGTTCATCGCCCCGATGGCGCCCGTCGGGATCTTCGGCACGCTCCAGGCCAAGTCGCACGGCGCGATCGCCGCCGTCTACGTGGTGGCGACGGTCGCGATGGCCTTCACCGCGTACTCGTACGCGCAGATGGTGCGGGTCGCGCCGCAGGCCGGGTCGGTCTTCACCTACGCGCGGGCCGGGCTCGGCGACGGGGCGGGCTTCGTCGCGGGGTGGATGGCGATGCTCGACTACCTGCTGATCCCGGCGGTGGCGTACCTCTTCTCCGGCATCGCCATGCACGCGCTGGTGCCGTCCGTGCACCAGTGGGTGTGGACGGCGCTCGCGGTGGTCGTCACCACGTTGCTGAACCTCCTGGGGGTACGGACGGCGGCGGTGGCCGGCTTCGTGGTGCTGGCGATGGAGCTGGCGGTGCTGGTGGTGTTCGTGGTGACGGCGGTGTGGGTGCTGGTCACGGACGGGGCGCAGCGCGGCTGGTCGGTGCCGCTGACCGGCGAGGGGGCGTTCTCCCCGAGTGCGGTGCTGGCGGCGGTGTCGGTCGCGGTGCTGTCGTATCTGGGGTTCGATGCGATCGCTTCGTTCGCCGAGGAAGCGAAGGAAGCGCCGCGCGAAGCGCGTCCAGGGAAGGGTGGTGGGCGACGGGCGGGCGGGGTACGGGTGGCGCGGGCCGTGCTGACCTGCCTGGTCGTGGCGGGTGTGCTGTTCGCCGTACAGACGTATTTGGCGGCGCTGCTGGCCCCGATGTCGGCGGCGGAGCTGGCGGACAAGCCCGCCGGGCAGGGTGACGCCTTCTACACGACGGCGGACGCGGCCGCCGGCGAGTGGCTGCAGAAGCTGGTGGCGGCGAGCAAGGCCATCGGGGCGGCGTTCGCGGCGCTGGCGGGGCAGGCGGCGGCCGGGCGGCTGCTGTTCGCGATGGCGCGGGACCGGCGGCTGCCGGGCGCGATGTCGAAGGTGGACGCGGGCAGCGGGGTGCCGCGCCGGGCGCTGCTGGGCGCGGCGGTGGTGACGCTGGTCGCGGCGGTGTGGGCGGCCCGCCGCGACGACGGGCTGGACCATCTCTCCTCGATCGTGAACGTGGGCGCGCTGACCGCCTTCGGACTGCTGCACGCCTCGGTGATCGGCTGGTTCTGGGTACGCAAGCGGGCCGGGCGGCCGAACGTCCTCAAGCACGTGCTGGTGCCGGTGCTGGGACTGGGTGTGGTGGTCGCGGTCGTCGTGGAGGCGTCCCGGACCGCGCAGATCGTCGGCGCGGTCTGGCTGGTGGTGGGGCTGGTGGTGCTGGGGGTGCAGTACGGGCGTCGAAGGGGCCGGACGGTGGACGGCGCGGCGGGTGGCTGACGGCGCGGCGGTCCGTACGGGTCCGGAGCAGCGACGGGTGGCTGCGGGGTGGCTGACGCCGCGCCCGGCCGTACGGGCGCGGAGCCGCGCGCCCCGGCGCTGTCAGTGCCGGGCTATACGCTCGTGGCATGAGTGTGAGGACGTCTGCGGAGGCGCCGATCCCCGTCGGCGAGGTGTCGCGGCTCATCGGGGGGTGGATCGACCGGCTGGGGGCCGTCTGGGTCGAGGGGCAGATCACGCAGTTGTCCCGGCGGCCGGGCGCCGGTGTGGTCTTCCTGACGCTGCGCGATCCGTCGTACGACATCTCGGTGAGCGTGACGTGCTACCGCCAGGTCTTCGACAAGGTCGCGGACGTGGTCAGCGAGGGCGCGCGCGTCGTCGTGCACGCCAAGCCGGAGTGGTACGCCCCGCGCGGCCAGCTCTCGCTGCGGGCCGCCGAGATCAAGCCGGTGGGCGTCGGCGAGCTGCTGGCGCGCCTGGAGCAGCTCAAGAAGTCCCTGGCGGCGGAGGGTCTGTTCCGGTCGGAGCGCAAGCGGGGGCTGCCGTTCCTGCCGCAGCTCATCGGCCTGGTCTGCGGCCGGGCCAGCGCCGCCGAGCGGGACGTCCTGGAGAACGCCCGGCTGCGCTGGCCGGCGGTCCGCTTCGAGGTGCGCAACGTGCCGGTGCAGGGCGTGCACGCGGTGCCCCAGGTGATCGAGGCGGTCAAGGAGCTGGACGCGCTCCCCGAGGTCGACGTGATCATCGTGGCGCGCGGCGGCGGCAGCGTCGAGGACCTGCTGCCGTTCTCGGACGAGCAGCTCGTACGGGCCGTGGGCGCCGCCCGTACCCCCGTCGTCTCCGCGATCGGCCACGAGCCGGACTCGCCCCTGCTGGACCTGGTCGCCGACCTGCGCGCCTCGACCCCGACGGACGCGGCCAAGAAGGTCGTACCGGACGTCGGCGAGGAGTTCGCCCGCATCCAGCAACTGCGCGAGCGGGCGCTGCGCGCGATCAGCGGCTGCCTGGACCGCGAGGAGCGGGGCCTGGCCGCGGCCCTGAGCAGGCCCTCCATGCAGCGGCCCCACCGGATGGTCGAGGAGCGCGAGGACCAGGTCACGGCCCTCCTGGAGCGCGGCCGGCGCACTCTGGGGCACCTGCTGGACCGCGCCGACTCGGAGCTGTCGCACACACTGGCGCGGGTCGTCGCCCTCTCCCCCAAGGCCACCCTGGAGCGCGGCTACGCGGTGCTCCAGAAGCCGGACGGCTCGGCCGTACGGTCGCCGGGCGAGGTCGCGCCGGACGACGAACTGCGGGCCCGGGTCGCCGAGGGCGAGTTCCGGGTACAGGTGTCCGGGAACGGCTCGCGGTCCGATGTCACACCCCCGGAATAGGGTGGGAACCATGGCGAAGGCGAAGACGGACGACGACACGGTGGCGGACGGCACGGCGGACGCGGCGCAGTCGGACGGGTCCACGCTCGGGTACGAACAGGCCCGGGACGAGCTGATCGAGGTCGTCCGCAGCCTGGAGGCCGGCGGGACCACGCTGGAAGAGTCCCTCGCGCTCTGGGAGCGCGGCGAGGCGCTGGCCAAGGTCTGCCGCCGCTGGCTGGACGGGGCACGGGCGCGCCTGGACGCGGCGCTGGCGGAGGAAGCGGAAGAGGACGAGGGAGAGGGCGGGACGGGGGAGGGCGCGGCCGGGTAGCGGCCGGGGAGCCAGGGGCCCGGGGGCCCGGGGGCCTGTCAGCTTCGCCGGCGCCCTGCGATGGGCTCTGGCACCCCCGCGCGCCCGGCGGCCGGCGGCCGGGCACTCAGGCGTTCGGATGCCCGGGCACCGAGCACCCGTAGCACCCGAGCACCCCTCAAGGCTCCCCCGGCACCCGCCCCCGCGCCGCCCTCAACCCTCCCCACCCCAAAGCACCGAAGCCCCCCCCGCAGCCCCCACCCCCTTGTGAATCGGGTCACGATTCCACCGCATTAGTTGAAACTTAATCTATCTTGGTTACAGTTGATGACGAACACGGAAATCCCGACTTACGAGGTGCCTTCATGTCTCTCGCGCTCGACGCCGCCGCCCAGGACCTCCTCTTCCGCGAGGCCCAGACCGCCAACTCCTTCACGGACGAGCCGGTGACGGACGAGCAGGTGCAGGCCATCTACGACCTGGTGAAGTTCGCCCCCACCGCCTTCAACCAGTCGCCGCTGCGCATCACGATGGTCCGTTCCGAGGACGCCCGTGAGCGCCTGGTGCAGCACGCGATGGGTGCCAACGGCCCGAAGACGCTGAGCGCGCCGCTGACCGTGATCCTCTCCACGGACCTGGACTTCCACGAGAAGCTGCCGACACTGTTCCCGCACGCCCCGGGCATCAAGGACACGTTCTTCTCCGAGGCCGCCGCCCGTGAGGTCGCCGGTGTCCAGAACGCCACGCTGCAGGCCGGTTACTTCATCGTCGGCGTCCGCGCGGCGGGTCTGGCCGCGGGCCCGATGACCGGCTTCGACTTCGCCGGCATCGACAAGGAGTTCTTCGGCGACGGCAAGCAGAAGTCCTTCATGGTCATCAACATCGGCAAGCCGGGCGCCGACGCGTTCTTCCCGCGCTCGCCGCGCCTGAGCTTCGATGAGGCCGTCACCACCGTCTGATCCGGCTGGGGGTCCGGGGGTCGCCCCCCGGATGACACAGCCCGCGCTCGCCGCGCCTTAGCTTCGATGAGGCCGTCACCACCGTCTGATCCGGCTGGGGGTCCGGGGGTCGCCCCCGGATGGACACAGCCCGCGCTCGCCGCGCCTGAGCTTCGACGAGGCCGTCACCACCGTCTGAGCCTGCGCGACCGCAGACACCACGAGGCCGCCGCCCCCATCCCGGGAGCGGCGGCCTCGTCGTACGTCCGGAAAGGCCGGCACATCGGCCCGCCGGTCACTCCTTCTTCGCCTCCAGCGAAGCCGCCAGCTCCGCCAGCCGCCCGTACGGCGCGGTGCCCGTGAGGACGGTCGTGACGCCCTCCTGCTCGCGCACCAGCGCGCGGTACTTCTCGCCCTTGTAGCGGTCCCACTTCGTGCCGCCGACGACCTGCTTGCCCGCGGCCTTCTCCGCGCCCAGCGTGACGTCCTGGATGAACTTCTTCGCGGGCGCGTCGCTCTGCTCCAGCGCCGCGTACTCCTGCTCCGGGTCGAGGAGACCCAGGTGCCAGGCGCCGCCCTTGCCGTCCTTGGTGGCCTTGTACGAGACGGAGGTGGCGCGCCAGCCCTCGGGCAGGCCCTTGGGCGCGGCGACCGGGTACGGCGCGGCGCGCCGGGCGGTCGCGAGCTCGACGCGGTAGTCGACCGTCTTGACCGCGTTCACCTCGGCGGTCCTGCTGTCGTTGTGCGGGATGAAGACATAGATGCCCGCGACGAGGGCGCCGATCACCGCCATCGACAGGATCATGTCCCGAACCGTCTGCTTGCCTCGCATACCTGCCACGCCTCTATGGTCCCCCATCGCCGGCTCCGCGAAGACACGCCCCCTGCCCTACGGGGGTCCGGCCCCGGCCACGCGGGAACTCGCCCGCATGGCTCCTTGTCGCCGCTCATGCGTAGGGCCCGCTGCTCATTTTGGCGACGTACCGATAAAGTCATAGCCACCCTCACCATTCCGGCCGTCGCCGTACAGAAAGGTGCGCTCGATGACCGAGCATCATCTGCCGTCCCAACTAGAGGTCAGCCCCGAGGCTCCCGACCGCAACCTCGCGCTGGAGCTCGTCCGGGTGACCGAGGCCGGAGCCATGGCCTCGGGCCGCTGGGTCGGGCGCGGCGACAAGAACGGCGCCGACGGCGCTGCCGTCAAGGCCATGCGCGCCTTGATCCACACCGTCTCCATGAACGGTGTCGTGGTCATCGGGGAGGGCGAGAAGGACAACGCCCCGATGCTCTACAACGGCGAGCGGGTCGGTGACGGCACCGGTGCCGAGTGCGACGTGGCCGTGGACCCGGTCGACGGTACGACACTGACGGCCAAGGGCATGGCCAACGCCGTCTCCGTGATGGCCGTGGCCGAGCGCGGTGCGATGTTCGACCCGTCCGCGGTCTTCTACATGGACAAGCTGGCCACCGGCCCGGAGGCCGCCGACTTCGTCGACATCACGGCGCCGGTCGGCGTGAACATCCGCCGGATCGCCAAGGCGAAGAAGTCCGCCGTCGAGGACGTCACCGTCGTCATCCTGGACCGGCCGCGCCACGAGGGCCTGGTCAAGGAGGTACGGGAGGCGGGCGCCCGGATCAAGTTCATCTCCGACGGCGACGTGGCCGGCGCGATCATGGCGGCCCGCGAGGGCACCGGCGTCGACCTGCTGCTGGGCATCGGCGGTACGCCGGAGGGCATCATCGCCGCGTGCGCGCTGAAGTGCCTGGGCGGCACCCTTCAGGCCAAGCTGTGGCCGAAGGACGACGAGGAGCGGCAGCGCGCGATCGACGCCGGGCACGACCTGGACAAGGTGCTGCAGACCGACGACCTGGTCCGCGGCGACAATGTCTTCTTCGTCGCCACCGGCATCACCGACGGCGACCTGCTGCGCGGGGTGCGCTACCGCGCCGAGACCGCGACCACCTCGTCGCTGGTGATGCGCTCCAAGTCCGGCACGATCCGCCGGGTCGACTCCGAGCACCGGCTCTCCAAGCTGCGCGCGTACAGCTCGGTCGACTTCGAGCGCCCCAACTAGGCTCCGTCGCCCGCAAACACTCGGGCCGGGACTCCGCCGTCTTCCCGGCGGGGTCCCGGCCCGTCACGCGTGCCGGTCGCACGGGCCGCTCAACCGGCGGCCTGCATACGGGCCGAGCGCTGCAGCTCGGTCTCCCGGCGCCGGCGGCGGGCCAGTACGACCCGGCGTTCGGCGGCGGTCAGGCCGCCCCACACCCCGTAGGGCTCGGGCTGCACGAGGGCGTGCTCCCGGCATTCGATCATCACCGGGCAGCGGGCACAGACCCGCTTTGCGGCTTCCTCCCTCGCCAGGCGCGCGGCGGTCGGTTCCTTGGACGGTGCGAAGAACAGGCCCGCCTCGTCACGGCGGCACACCGCCTCCGCGTGCCAGGGACCGGCCTCTTCGCGAGAGGGAACCCGCTGGGACGGAACAACTGCGGTGTCCTGCAGAGGCTGATGCGGTAGCAGCACGGTCTACTCCTGACGACGGCTTCGGCGAAGAGTCACCCTTGCCCGTCTCGCTGCGCACGACTTTTCGCACCCCGCAGCCGTACGAGAGACGATGCACCAGCCCTACCCGCTGTACGCGTGCTTATGCACACGGTTGCGATCGGCCGCCGAGCAGTGCGGACGCGCCGCGGAAACACCGGCTCCGGGGGCCGGGTGCCGCCGCCGTCCCCGTCAGTCGCGGCGGTCGCCGTGCCACCGTACGTGCCGCTCGCGCCGCTCGTCCCGGCGGTGTTCGTGCAGCGACCGGCGCTCGTCGCGCCGCTGCTCCTGCCACGCGCGCCGGGCGCCGCGCAGATCGTCCCGCAGGTCGCGCAGCCACTTGCCGCGCTTGGCCCGCGCCTCGACGCTGCCGAGCACCGCGTAGCCGTTGACGAGGACGACCGGGGCGTCGGGCTCCACCGACTCGTTGGTCTCGACCTCGAAGGCGCCGAGCACGCCGGAACCGCTGCTGCGCAGGGTGACGTTCTCGGGCACCCGGATCTCCACGCTGCCGAAGATCGCGGTGACGTTGATCCGGACCTGCTGCTGCTGGAAGATCCCCTCGGTCAGGTCGATCTCCACGCTGCCGAAGACGGCGACAGCGTTGATGCGGGAGGGCACCCGCCAGCGGCCCTTGCGGGTGGAGGCGCTGAAGATCGCGACCATGTTCTGGTCCGGCGGCGCGCCGCCCGGCTCCGCCTCGTACGCGGCGGCCGCGGGCCGGGGTCCGGGGGCGCCGCCCTCCACCGGCAGATCCCGTACCAGCGGCTCCAGTTCGCCCATCGTCTTGGCGCGGTAGACCAGGTCGATGCGTTCGGAGTGCTCCTCGGCGTCCAGCCGCCCGACCGCCAGCGCCTCGCGCAGGATCTCCGCGATCCGGTCCCGGTCGGCGTCGGAGGCCCTCAGCTCGGCCTCGGCCACGGGCTTGGTCAGGTTCACCGGCTGCTGGGCTCGCTTGGCGAGTGACGATTCGTCCACGGGGGGCAGCCTACCGAAACGCGATAGATCGCGACTAGGGGACGCACGAGCCCGGACGGACTCCAGGTGAGCCTTACCTCACAGTGGCGACCGCAGGGCGGGGTTCTACGCTGGTCAGGCGCTGCCGCAGATGTCAGCCGAAATCCACCGTCGAGTGAGGAATGGCCCCTGATGCCGGAATTCGCCTATACCGACCTGCTCCCCGTAGGCGAGGACAACACCCCCTACCGCCTGGTCACTTCCGAGGGTGTGAGCACCTTCGAGGCCGGCGGGCGTACGTTCCTCAAGGTCGAGCCGGAGGCGCTGCGCAAGCTGGCCGCCGAGGCGATGCACGACATCTCGCACTATCTGCGCCCGGCCCACCTCGCCCAGCTCCGCCGCATCCTGGACGACCCCGAGGCGTCCGCCAACGACCGCTTCGTGGCGCTGGACCTGCTGAAGAACGCCAACATCGCGGCGGCGGGCGTGCTCCCGATGTGCCAGGACACCGGCACCGCCATCGTCATGGGCAAGCGCGGCCAGAACGTCCTGACCCAGGGCCGTGACGAGGAAGCCCTCTCCCGCGGCATCTACGACGCGTACACCCAGCTCAACCTGCGGTACTCGCAGATGGCCCCGCTGACCATGTGGGACGAGAAGAACACCGGCTCCAACCTGCCGGCCCAGATCGAGCTGTACGCGAACGACGGGGACGCGTACAAGTTCCTCTTCATGGCCAAGGGCGGCGGCAGCGCCAACAAGTCCTTCCTCTACCAGGAGACGAAGGCCGTCCTCAACGAGGCGAGCATGATGAAGTTCCTGGAGGAGAAGATCCGCTCGCTGGGCACGGCCGCCTGCCCGCCGTACCACCTGGCGATCGTGGTCGGCGGCACCAGCGCCGAGTACGCCATGAAGACCGCGAAGTACGCCTCCGCGCACTACCTGGACGAGCTGCCCGCCGAGGGCTCCCCCACCGGCCACGGCTTCCGGGACAAGGAGCTGGAGGAGAAGGTCTTCGAGCTGACGCAGAAGATCGGCATCGGCGCGCAGTTCGGCGGCAAGTACTTCTGCCACGACGTGCGCGTGGTGCGCCTGCCCCGGCACGGCGCGTCCTGCCCGGTCGCCATCGCGGTGTCCTGCTCGGCGGACCGCCAGGCGGTCGCGAAGATCACCGCCGAGGGCGTCTTCCTGGAGCAGTTGGAGAAGGACCCGGCGCGCTTCCTCCCGGAGACGACCGAGGCGGAGCTGACCGAGGGCGCGGGCCCGGACCTCGACGCCGTACGGATCGACCTGAACCGCCCGATGGACGACGTCCTGGCCGAGCTGACCAAGCACCCGGTCAAGACCCGCCTCTCGCTCACCGGCACCCTGGTCGTCGCCCGCGACATCGCGCACGCCAAGATCAAGGAGCGGCTGGACGCGGGCGAGGAGATGCCCGAGTACCTGAAGAACCACCCGGTGTACTACGCGGGCCCGGCGAAGACCCCCGAGGGCTACGCGTCCGGCTCCTTCGGCCCGACCACGGCCGGCCGGATGGACGCCTACGTCGAGCAGTTCCAGGCGGCGGGCGGCTCGAAGATCATGCTGGCCAAGGGCAACCGCTCGAAGCAGGTCACCGACGCGTGCGCCGCGCACGGCGGCTTCTACCTGGGCTCGATCGGCGGCCCGGCGGCGCGCCTGGCGCAGGACTGCATCAAGAAGGTCGAGGTCCTCGAATACGAGGAGCTGGGCATGGAGGCGGTCTGGCGGATCGAGGTCGAGGACTTCCCGGCGTTCATCGTCGTGGACGACAAGGGCAACGACTTCTTCCAAGATCCGGCGCCCGCTCCGACCTTCACCAGCATCCCGGTACGGACCGCCTGACGGCCGTGCTGCTCCGCCGGGCGGTTCGCTGCGCGCGTACCGCCTGACGGACGAAACCTGCCGGTGCCCGGGAACAGAACCGCTGTTCCCGGGCACTGACATAGACATGAGCGACAACGGCCTGAGCGGCGACAACGGCGAGTACCGGACCGAGCACGACTCGATGGGCGAGGTGAAGGTGCCCGCCCGCGCGAAGTGGCGGGCGCAGACCCAGCGCGCGGTGGAGAACTTCCCGGTCTCCGGGCAGCGGCTGGAGCGGGCGCACATCGAGGCGCTGGCCCGGATCAAGGCCGCGGCGGCCAAGGTGAACGCCGAGCTGGGGGTGGTGGACGAGGACGTCGCGACGGCGATCCAGGAGGCCGCGGCGGAGGTCGCGGACGGCACGTGGGACGACCACTTCCCCGTGGACGTGTTCCAGACCGGCTCCGGCACGTCGTCCAACATGAACACCAACGAGGTGCTCGCGACCCTCGCCACCGAGCGGCTGGGCCGCGACGTGCACCCCAACGACCACGTCAACGCCTCCCAGTCGTCCAACGACGTCTTCCCGTCCTCGATCCACATCGCGGCGACCGCGGCCGTCACCCACGACCTGATCCCGGCGCTGGAGCACCTGGCGGCCGCGCTGGAGCGCAAGGAGACCGAGTTCGCCGAGGTGGTGAAGGCGGGGCGGACGCATCTGATGGACGCCACGCCCGTCACCCTCGGCCAGGAGTTCGGCGGTTTCGCCGCGCAGGTCCGCTACGGCGTGGAGCGGCTGCGGTCCGCGCTGCCGAGGCTGGCCGAACTGCCGCTGGGCGGTACGGCGGTGGGCACCGGCATCAACACCCCGCCCGGCTTCCCGGCCGCGGTGATCGCCGAGGTGGCGCGGACGACGGGGCTGCCGCTGACCGAGGCCCGCAACCACTTCGAGGCGCAGGGCGCGCGCGACGCGATCGTGGAGACCAGCGGGCAGCTCCGCACCATCGGCGTCGGCCTGACGAAGATCGCCAACGATCTGCGCTGGATGTCCTCGGGGCCGCGCACCGGCCTCGCCGAGATCAACCTGCCCGACCTCCAGCCTGGTTCGTCCATCATGCCCGGCAAGGTCAACCCGGTGATCCCGGAGGCGGTGCTGATGGTGGCCGCGCAGGTCACCGGCAACGACGCGACGGTGGCCGCGGCGGGCGCCGCGGGCAACTTCGAGCTGAACGTGATGCTGCCGGTCATCGCGAAGAACGTGCTGGAGTCGGTACGGCTGCTGGCCAACGTCTCCCGGCTGCTCGCGGACCGCACGGTCGACGGGATCACCGCCAATGCCGAACGGGCCCGGGAGTACGCCGAGTCGTCGCCCTCCGTCGTCACCCCGCTCAACAAGTACATCGGGTACGAGGAGGCCGCCAAGGTCGCCAAGAAGTCGCTGGCCGAGCGGAAGACGATCCGCGAGGTGGTCATCGAGTCCGGCTACGTCGACCAGGGGCTGCTGACGGAACAGCAGTTGGACGAGGCGCTCGACGTACTGAGCATGACACATCCGTAACGGACGGTGCGGTTTCCGTCACAGCCAGGACACCGGTGCCCCTCTAAGATCTGCTCATGACAGCGGACATGGTGGAGACGAGGAAGGGCGCCGCCGGGGCGAAGGGCACGCGGGCCGCCGAGGACAGGCCGGGACGCTGGGCGCCCGGTGACCAGATCCTGTGGCGGTACCGCGACAACGCCGGTGACGGTATCCACATCTGCCGTCCGATGACCGTCGTCCAGGACACCGACGAGCTGCTCGCGGTGTGGATGGCGCCCGGCACGCCCTGCGTCAAGCCGGTGCTGGCCGACGGGACGCCCGTCCACCGCGAGCCGCTCGCCAGCCGGTACACCAAACCGCGCCGCACCACCCGCGACCAGTGGTTCGGCACCGGGGTGCTGAAGCTGGCCCGGCCGCGCGACCCCTGGTCGGTGTGGCTGTTCTGGGAGCCCGGCTGGCACTTCAAGAACTGGTACGTGAACCTGGAGGAGCCACGGCGCCGCTGGCCGGGCGGCATCGACTCGCAGGACCACTTCCTGGACATCTGCGTGTATCCGGACCGGCATTGGGAGTGGCGCGACGAGGACGAGTTCGCGCAGGCGCAGCGGGACGGGCTGATGCCGGCCGCGCTGGCGGCGGACGTACGGGCGGCGGGCCGCGCGGCGGTCGAACACATCGCCGCGTGGGGCGTGCCGTTCGGTTCCGGCTGGGAGGACTGGCGGCCCGATCCGGCGTGGGGGGTGCCGGGGCTGCCGGAGGACTGGGACCGGGCCGCGCGGGACTGAGATCCGGCTCCGGGGCGGCTGCGCGGGCGTCCGCCCCGGCCGCGGGAACGGCTCACGGACCGGCCGTCCGAGGGGGCGGCTCCGGGCGCACCGGTGAGCGGGTGAGGGCGCGGTGCGGCGTGCGAGTGAGCCCCCTTGATGCGCCCCTGGGGATCAACCGTAGGATCGTCCTCCACAAGACTGCACAGGCGTAACTCAAGACTGCACGGAACTGCACGGACGTGGCTCCCGAGGCGGAGCCCCGAACTTGACCGCGGTCGCAGGAGAGGCGAGGTCGTGAGCGCTGAAGGCTACGACGGATACGAGGGCCTGAACCGGTTAGTCCTGGACCGGGCGGGGCAGGCGGAGGCGTTCGACGCCATCGGCGACCGGTACGACGACGCTTTCCCGCACAAGGAAGGACAGCTCGCGGCCGGCGCCCGGCTCGCGGCCGCGCTGCCGCCCGGGTCGCGGGTGCTGGACGTCGGCTGCGGCACGGGCCTGCCGACGGCCCGTCAGCTTGCCGACGCGGGGCACACGGTGGTCGGTGTGGACCTCTCCCCCTCGATGGTCGCGCTGGCCCGCGGCAACGTCCCGGCGGCCCGCTTCCACCAGCTCGACATCGCCGACCTGCGCGACGGCCGGCTCGGCGGTCCGGGCTCCTTCGACGGTGCCGTAGCCTTCTTCTCGCTGCTGATGCTGCCCCGCGCGGAGATTCCGTACACCCTGCGGATGCTGCACACGCTGCTGAAGCCCGGCGGGCTGCTGGCCCTGTCCATGGTCGAAGCCGATCTGGACGACTGCCCGATTCCGTTCCTGGGCAGCACGATCCGGGTATCGGGTTACCTGCGGGACGACTTGCGCCAGGTCGTGCACGACGCGGGCTTCGAAGTCACCGGGGAGGACTCGTATGCGTATGCCCCGGCCAGTACGGACACCCCACCCGAGTTCCAGCTCTTCCTGCACCTGCGACGCGCTTGAGACGCGGCGCGCCACGCGCGCAGCCCCGGACGGATGGAATCCCACGCGTGACGGAGCACCCGACCTCCCACGAACCGCGGCAGGCCGCCCCGCCTGCCGCGTCCTCGGCGACCCCGCACGCGGGCCCGCCCGAGCCGGCGCCGTATGCCGCGGCCGCCGATCCCCGCGGTCTTCCGGGGCAGTCCTCGGCCGGCGGACCGGCCGAGGTGACTGACATGTCGGCCGCCGCGCCGCGCGGTGACGATTCTTCTGCGTGCGCCGCGGACGGCGGCCGGGCGGACGCCGGGGCGGGCCGGCCCCGGCCGCGCCCCGAGGAGGCCCCCGGGGTGCCGCCGCCGGCCGCGCCGCACGGCGTGCCGGTGGAGACCGGTGCCCGCGGCGGGGCGGCCGGGCGCGCCTCCGAGCAGACCGGCGGCCCCGGCACACCGCCCGCCCGCTCCGCGCACCCCGCACAGCCCGCCGAGAGCGTCGAGCTGATGGCGGCGCGTCAGGCGGGCGGCGACCGGCTGCGGTTCATCGGCGCGGCCACCCGGCGGATCGCCCGCGGCATAGACCTCGACGAGATCGTGCTGGGGTTGTGCCGGGCGACGGTGCCGACGTTCGCCGACGCGATCCTGGTCTATCTGCGCGACCCGCTGCCGGTGGGCGACGAGCGGCCGACCGGCCCGGTGGTGCTGCGGCTGCGCCGTACCGATCGGATTCCCGAGGAGCCGGACACCAACGGCGGGCGGCTGCCGATGCTGCCCGCGCAGCCGGACCTGAGCCCCGCGATGGGCGGCAGCGCGGCGGAGCTGTCCGAGGTGCTGCCGGGCGGGCCGCTGGCGGAGGTGCTGCGCGGCGTCCGGCCGCTGTTCGGCGAGGTGCAGGCGGCGCGGGCCGCGCTGCCGGAGCTGCTCGGCCCGCTCACCCACCTGCCCGCCGGGCACCGGGTGATCCTGGCGCCGCTGCGCGGCCGCCGCCGGGTGATCGGCGCGGCGGTGTTCCTGCGCCGTCCGGACCGTCCGGCGTTCGAGGCGGACGACCTGCTGGTGGCGGCGCAGCTCGCGACGCACACGGCGCTGGGTGTCGACAAGGCGGTGCTGTACGGGCGCGAGGCGTACATCGCCGACGCCCTCCAGCGCACGATGCTGCCGGACTCGCTGCCGCAGCCCACCGGCGTACGGCTGGCCAGCCGCTATCTGCCCGCCGCCGAGACGGCGCGGGTCGGCGGCGACTGGTACGACGCGATCCCGCTGCCCGGCAGCCGCGTGGCGCTGGTGGTCGGTGACGTGATGGGCCACTCCATGACCTCCGCGGCGATCATGGGCCAGTTGCGTACCACCGCGCAGACCCTCGCGGGGCTGGACCTGCCGCCGCAGGAGGTGCTGCACCACCTCGACGAGCAGGCGCAGCGGCTGGGTTCGGACCGGATGGCGACGTGCCTGTACGCGGTCTACGACCCGGTGGCGCACCGCATCATGGTCGCCAACGCCGGGCATCCGCCGCCCGTGATGCTGCACCGGGGCGGGCGCGCGGAGGTGCTGCGGGTGCCGCCGGGCGCGCCGATCGGTGTCGGCGGGGTGGACTTCGAGGCGGTCGAGCTGGACGCGCCGGCGGGCGCCACGCTCGTGCTGTACACGGACGGCCTGGTGGAGTCCCGTATCCGGGACGTGTGGACCGGCATCGAGCAACTGCGGGAGCGGCTGACGGAGACGGCCCGGCTGACCGGGCCCAACCCGCCGCCGCTGGAGCCGCTGTGCGACGAGGTGCTGGACATGCTCGGCCCCGGCGACCGGGACGACGACATCGCGCTGCTCGCGGCCCGCTTCGACGGAATCGCGCCGAGCGACGTCGCGTACTGGTACCTGGACCCGAAGGCGCAGACGGCCGGGCAGGCGCGCCGCCTGGCCCGCCGGGCGCTGTCCCGGTGGGGTCTGGAGGAGCTGACCGACCAGTTGGAGCTGCTGGTCAGCGAGGTGGTGACGAACGCGGTGCGGTACGCGGAGCGGCCGATCACGCTGCGGCTGCTGCGGACGGACGTGCTGCGCTGCGAGGTCGGCGACGACGTCCCGCAACTGCCCAGGCTGCGCCAGGCGCGGCCGTCCGACGAGGGCGGGCGCGGTCTGTACCTGGTCAACCGGATGGCCCGGCGCTGGGGCGCGACCCGGCTGAGCACCGGCAAGGTGGTGTGGTTCGAGCTGTCCATGCCGTTCGGGGGGACGCCGTAGGGAGCGGCTTCCGGGCGTCGTCGCAGCGGGCCGCCGGGGCGCCCAGGGGCGTACCGGCGGCCGGACTTCGTCTCGAACCGGACGCCGTCCAACGGTTGCCGACACCACGTCGGCGGAGTTGACTTCTGAGGTGCCAAGGGACTGACGACCCACCTCCGGGAGGCGCTCCGCCATGACCAGCTCCGCACAGAACGTCCCGCGCACGACGACCAACAGCGGCATCCCGGTCGAGAGCGACGAGCACTCGCTCTCGGTGGGCCCCGACGGTCCGTTGCTGCTCCAGGACCACTACCTGATCGAGAAGATGGCCCAGTTCAACCGCGAACGGGTGCCCGAGCGGGTGGTGCACGCCAAGGGCAGCGGCGCGTACGGGTTCTTCGAGGTGACCAACGACGTCAGCCAGTTCACCAAGGCGGACCTGTTCCAGCCGGGCCGGCGCACCGAGATGCTGGCCCGCTTCTCGACGGTCGCGGGCGAGCAGGGTTCGCCGGACACCTGGCGCGACCCGCGCGGCTTCGCGCTGAAGTTCTACACCGAATACGGCAACTACGACCTGGTCGGGAACAACACGCCGGTCTTCTTCGTGCGGGACACGATCAAGTTCCAGGACTTCATCCGGTCGCAGAAGCGCCGCCCGGACAACGGGCTGCGCGACCACGACATGCAGTGGGACTTCTGGACGCTGTCGCCCGAGTCGGCGCACATGGTCACCTGGCTGATGGGTGACCGCGGCATCCCGAAGACGTACCGGCACATGAACGGCTACGGCTCGCACACGTACATGTGGATCAACGGCGGCGGCGAGCGGTTCTGGATCAAGTACCACATCAAGACCGACCAGGGCATCGACTTCCTCACCCAGGAGGAAGCCGACCGGCTGGCGGGCGAGGACGGCGATGTGCACCGCCGTGACCTGTACCAGGCGATCGCGGCCGGGGACGCGCCCTCGTGGACGATGTACGTCCAGGTGATGCCGTTCGACGACGCGCCGGACTACCGCTTCAACCCGTTCGACCTGACCAAGGTGTGGCCGCACGGCGACTATCCGCTCATCGAGGTGGGCCGGATGACCCTGGACCGCAATCCGGAGGACTTCTTCGTCCACATCGAGCAGGCGGCGTTCGAGCCGTCCAACATGGTGCCGGGCATCGGCCCGTCGCCGGACAAGATGCTGCTGGGCCGGCTGTTCTCGTACCCGGACACCCACCGCTACCGCATCGGCCCGAACTACGCGCAGCTCCCGCCCAACCGTCCGCACTCGGTGGTCAGCTCGTACGCCAAGGACGGCCCGATGCGCTACGAGCCGTCCAGCGCGGCCCGCCCGTATGCGCCGAACTCCTACGGCGGCCCGGCGGCCGACACCGCCAACTTCGGTGACCCGGCGGGCTGGCACGCGGCGGGCGAGATGGTGCGCGAGGCGTACAAGCTGCGGCGCGATGACGACGACTGGGGCCAGGCGGGCACCCAGGTACGGCAGGTGCTGGACGACGCGGCGCGCGAGCGGCTGGTGAACAACGTCGCCGGGCACCTGCTGAACGGAGTCAGCCGCCCGGTGCTGCTGCGCGCCCTGCAGTACTGGCGCAACGTGGACAAGGCGCTCGGCGACCGGATCGCCGCGCGGATCGACGGCGGCTGAGCCGGGGCGCGCACGCGGGGACGGAAACGGCCGTGGCCCCCACCGGTGCGGTGGGGGCCACGGCCGTCGGCGCCGGGCGCCGGATCAGTCCAGGCCGTCGAGGCCGGGCGGGCGGTTGTCGTTGCCGCCGCTGCCGCTGCCACTGCCGCCCGACGGGGTGGCCGGCGGCGTCTCCGGGGGCGACGGCGTCCGGGACGGCGTGTGCGACGGGGTGCGCGACGGCGTCTGGGACGGCGTGTGCGACGGGGTCTGGCTCGGCGTGTGCGACGGGGTCTGGCTCGGCGTCTGGGACGGCGTGTGCGACGGGGTGTTGGACGGCGGCGGGGCGTTGGTCGGTGCGACTCCGGCGCCGAGGTCGGTCTCCAGGTCGAACTTGGCCCCGGCGTCGTCACCGATCGCCGCCGCGGTGTAGGCGGCCCAGACCTCGGCCGGGTAGCCGCCGCCGTTGACGCGGCCGCCGCCTCCGGTGCCCTTGAGGGAGACCTGCTTACCGCCCTTGGTCTCCTCGCCGAACATGCCGACCGCGGTGACCAGCTTCGGCGTGTAGCCGACGAACCAGGCCGACTTGTTGTCGTCGGAGGTGCCGGTCTTGCCGGCCGCCTGGTAGTCGGTGCCGCCGATCGCGGACTTGGCCGTACCGTCGTTGACCACGCCGCGCAGGACGGAGGTGACGGTGTCGGCGGTCCCCCGGGTCAGCACCTGGGAGCCGATCGGGTCGGACAGCTCGACCTCCTGCGCGCCGTGCTGGGCCTTGGCGACCAGGGCCGGTTCGACCTTCTTGCCGTGGTTGTCGAGCGTGGCGTAGGCGGCGGCCATCTGCAGCGGGCTGGCGCCCATGCTGCCGAGG
Source organism: Streptomyces chrestomyceticus JCM 4735 (assembly GCF_003865135.1). Taxonomy (NCBI): domain Bacteria; kingdom Bacillati; phylum Actinomycetota; class Actinomycetes; order Kitasatosporales; family Streptomycetaceae; genus Streptomyces; species Streptomyces chrestomyceticus. The sequence continues at coordinate 3,491,792 of NZ_BHZC01000001.1, forward strand.
GTCATCGCGGGCTGGACGTCCATCCGGCTGCCGTCCATGCCGAGGCTGACCGCGGTCTTCTTGACCGCGTCCAGGCCCACGTCGGCGCCCATCTGCGCGAAGACGGAGTTGACGGAGTTGTTGGTGGCCTGCTGGACGCTGATCTTGCCGTAGCTGACCTCGTCCTCGTTCGGCGGCGCGAACGGCTTGGTGCTGTTGACCACCGGGCGGCGGTTGCGGCCGTCGTAGACCGTGTCGGGGGTGATGGGCACCCCGGACTGCGTCTTGGCGTGGTTCTCCAGGGCGGAGGCGAAGATCAGCGGCTTGAACGTGGACGCGGGCTGGAAGTCGGCCCGGGTGGCGTTGTTCATGTAGTGCTTGGTGTAGCCCGCGCCGCCGTACATCGCCACGACGTGGCCGGTCGCGGGGTCGACCGAGACGGCACCGAGCTGGGCGTCCCGGTCCGCCTTGCGGAGGGACGGCTTGAGGTCGTCGGTGAGCTTCGTCTTGACGGCCTTCTCCAGGTCCTGCTGCTTCTTCTTGTCGATGGCCAGGGTGATGGTCCAGCCGCCGGCCATCAGCTCCTTCTCGTCGACGCCCTTGCGGATCAGCTCGTCGTTGGCGGCGTTGATGAAGTAGCCGACCTGGCCGGCCACACCGGGCAGCGGCTTGGGCTTGATGGGCTGCTGGAACGTCTGCTTCTGCCGGTCGGCGGCGTCGAGCCACTTCATCTCGACCATGTTGTTCAGCGTGTACGCCCAGCGCTCCTGCACCCGCTTCTTGCCGGCGTCGGAGGCGATGGCCCAGTCGTACTGGCTGGGGGCCTGGAGCAGGGAGGCCAGGTAGGCGCCCTGACTGACGGTCAGCTTGTCGACGTCCACGCCGTAGTACGCCTGGGCCGCCGCCTGGATGCCGTACGCGCCGCGGCCGTAGTAGCTGGTGTTCATGTACCCGGCGAGGATCTCGTTTTTGCCGAGCTTGTTGTCCACCTTGAGGGAGATGACGATCTCCTGGAGCTTGCGGCTGACCGTCTGCTCCTGGCTCAGGTAGTAGTTCTTGACGTACTGCTGGGTGATGGTCGAGCCGCCCTGCTTGCCCTTGCCCCTGAGGGTGTTGAGGACGCCGCGCAGGGTGCCCTTCAGGTCGACGCCGGAGTCCTGGTAGAAGGTCTTGTTCTCGGCCGCGACGAAGGCGTGCTGGACATGCTCGGGGATCTGGTCGATCTTGACGGTCTCGCGGTTCACCGCCTTGTCGGCGCCCTTGCGGGCCATGACCGAGCCGTCGGCGTACTTGTAGACGTTGCTCTGACTGGTGGCCTGGAAGTTCCCCTCGTCGGGGACGTCCACGTACAGGTACAGCCCGAGGAAACCGAGGATGCCCAGCAGGCACACGCCGAGGAAGGCTCCGAGGACCTTCTTCCAGGTGAAGAAGCGGCGTATGCCGCCCTTCTTGCCCTTCGGCCTCGCCCGGCGCTTACGCCCTTGAGCCGCTCGCCTCGCGTCCGCTCGCCCCATCGCTCCCGCAACTCCAGTCGTTCCGCCCCCAATAACTCAGCTCACGAAGCTAACACCGCATCTGTCAACAAATGCTCATCGATCAAGGCTTTTCCCGACGTGACAAAGAGCACCCGGGACTGGGGGAACCGTCCCGTAAGGATGCCGTACCGGAGTGAGATCTTTCTTAAAGTGCTATCACTTTGCTAGTCTGGCGACAGCACAGTCGGTCCGTACGGTTCCGGCTGCCGCACCGACCGCGCGGCAGCCCGGCCCGGACCGCGAGGAATGTCACGAGAAACGGGGAGACGACATGTCCGACCAGACACCGCCCGGCGGCAACGACGGGACGGCCGGCGGCGCGCAGCTCACGGCCGACGCGCCGGAGATGCCCCGCCCGCAGGTCCGCGAGACGGTGGCGCACAGCATCCCGGGCGGCCTGGGCCTGCTGCTCACCGTCCTCGGCGTGTTCGCCGGGCTCGGCATGATCATCGGCGGTGGCGTGCTGGCCGCGGGCGGCAACAAGGCGGCGGGCGTGCCGCTGATCATCGTCGGCGTCCTGCTGCTGGTGGGCTCGCTCTTCTGCATGACGGGCGTGAAGATGGTCGCCCCCGGCGAGGCCCGGGTCATCCAGCTCTTCGGCCGCTACGTCGGCACCATCCGCGAGGACGGCCTGCGCTGGGTGAACCCGCTGACCGCCGACCGCAAGATCTCCACCCGGGTCCGCAACCACGAGACCGCGGTCCTGAAGGTCAACGACGCGTACGGCAACCCGATCGAGCTGGCCTCCATCGTCGTGTGGCAGGTCGAGGACACCGCGCAGGCGCTGTTCGAGGTCGACGACTTCCTGGAGTTCGTCGCCACCCAGACCGAGGCCGCGGTACGGCACATCGCCATCGAGTACCCGTACGACGCGCACGACGAGGACGCGCTGTCGCTGCGCGGCAACGCCGAGGAGATCACCGAGAAGCTGGCCGTCGAACTGACCGCCCGGGTGCAGGCCGCGGGCGTACGGATCATCGAGTCCCGCTTCAGCCACCTCGCGTACGCGCCGGAGATCGCCTCGGCGATGCTCCAGCGGCAGCAGGCCGGCGCGGTCGTGGCGGCCCGCCAGCAGATCGTCGAGGGCGCGGTCGGCATGGTCGAGATGGCGCTGGCCCGCATCAGCGAGCAGGACATCGTGGAACTGGACGAGGAGCGCAAGGCGGCCATGGTCAGCAACCTGATGGTGGTGCTGTGCGGCGACCGGGCCGCCCAGCCCGTACTGAACACCGGGTCCCTGTACCAGTGAGCGAGGGCGGCTCCCAGGACGCTTCCGGGGCCGCCGGACCCGCGGGCGGTGACGAGGCGCCGAAGCGGCGGGCGCAGCGGCGCAAGCAGATGCTGCTGCGGCTCGACCCGCTGGTCCACGACGCGCTCGCCCGCTGGGCCGACGACGAGCTGCGCAGCGCCAACGCCCAGGTGGAGTTCCTGCTGCGGAAGGCCCTGGCGGACGCGGGGCGGCTGCCGAAGGGGGCGGGCGGACTGCCGCGCCGGGGGCGGCCGCCGAAGACGGCCGGGCCGCGGGACACGGCGGGCGGCGGGGAACCGGAGCCGCCGGGTCCGGAGGGATGAGAACGAGGGGTGCCGGAGGTCCGGTCCGTACGCGGGCCGGGCCTCCGGCTGCTCACGGAGTCGGTATACACCACAGGTATACACGCCATGTAGAGTGACGTGCACGTCCTGACGGGAGCGCTCCGGGAGCCGTACACGGCACCCACCCACTCCCCCGGCGGAGCCCCGGCCCCGCCGCCCGGACCGTCCCCTGTCCGCACTTCCGGAGGCCCTCGTATGACCCCGGCCGGTTCCCTGCTCAAGGCCAGCGCGCTGTACAAGGCGTACGGCTCGACCAACGCGCTCGACGGCGCCGATTTCTCCATCCACCCCGGCGAGGTCGTCGCCGTCATGGGCCCCTCCGGCTCCGGCAAGTCGACCCTGCTGCACTGCCTGGCCGGGATCGTCCGCCCCGACTCCGGCAGCGTCATGTACGGCTCGCGCGACCTGACGCAGATGAGCGACGCCCAGCGCAGCGCCCTGCGCCGCGCCGACTTCGGCTTCGTCTTCCAGTTCGGCCAGCTCGTCCCCGAACTGACCTGCCTGGAGAACGTCGCCCTCCCGCTGCGCCTGAACGGCGTCAAGCGCAAGGAGGCCGAACAGCGCTCCCAGGAGTGGCTGGAGCGCCTGGAGGTCGGCGCGGTGGCGGCCAAGCGGCCCGGCGAGGTCTCCGGCGGCCAGGGCCAGCGTGTGGCGGTCGCCCGCGCGCTCGCCGCCCGGCCGCGCGTGATCTTCGCGGACGAACCGACCGGCGCCCTCGACTCCCTCAACGGCGAACGCGTGATGACGCTGCTGACCGAGGCGGCCCGGGACACCAACGCCGCCGTCGTCCTGGTCACCCACGAGGCCCGGGTCGCCGCCTACTCCGACCGCGAGATCGTCGTCCGCGACGGCCAGGCCCGGGAAATGGCGGGCACCGTATGACCGCCGTGGACCAGCGCCCCGGCCCCACCGGCCACGCCGAGGCTCCGCACAAGGCCCCGGCCGGCCTCGCCGTCTGGGTGCGCGACCTCCTGATGGGCATGCGCTTCGCCATCGGCAGCGGCCGCGAGGGCTGGACCCGTACGCTGCTGACCGCCGTCGGCGTCGGCCTGGGTGTGGCCCTGCTGCTGGGCGCCTCCTCCGTACCGAGCCTGCTGGGCCACCGTTCCGAGCGCAGCAACGCGCGGAACATCGAGATCGAGGAGCAGACGCCGAAGCCGTCCGACAGCTCCTTCCTCGTCCACCGCGTGGGCTCCCAGTTCCGCGGTGAAAGCGTGGACGGCGTCCTGCTGCGCCCGGACGGCAGCCACCCCACGCTGCCGCCCGGCGTGGACAAGATGCCCGGTCCGGGCGAGGCGGTCGTCTCCCCCTCGCTGAAGAAGCTGCTGGACTCCCCGGACGGCAAGCTGCTGCACGACCGGCTCCCGTACCGCGTGGTCGGCACCATCGGCCAAGCAGGGCTGATCGGCCCCGCCGAGCACTACTACTACGCGGGCAGCGACCAGCTCTCCCTGAAGGACAGCGGCACCAACCGCGTCTCCAAGTACGGGTGGAAGATCCCGACCCCCGGCATGGACCCCGTCCTGATGGTCCTGATCCTGATCGGCTGCGTCGTCCTGCTGATGCCGGTGGCCATCTTCATCGCCACCGCCGTCCGCTTCGGCGGCGAGCGCCGCGACCGGCGGCTGGCCGCGCTGCGCCTGGTGGGCGCGGACAACCACATGGCTCGCCGGATCGCCGCCGGGGAGGCCCTGCTCGGCTCGCTGTTCGGGCTGGTCGTCGGCGCCGGGCTGTTCCTGTTCGGCCGGCAGTTCATCGGCGCGGTCGACATCAGCAGCCTCAACGCCTTCCCCACCGACCTGTCACCGGTGCCCGCGCTGGCCGTCCTGATCCTGCTGGCCGTACCGGCGTCGGCGGTCGTCGTCACGCTCCTGGCGCTGCGCGGCATCGCCATCGAGCCGCTGGGCGTCGTCCGCAGCGCGGTGCCGCGCCGCCGGCGCCTGTGGTGGCGGCTGCCGATCCCGGTCGTCGGGCTGGTGCTGCTGGCGATGTTCGGGACGGTCGACAAGAAGTCGGGATCCGTCAATACGTACGCGATCGCCGGCGGCGCGGCGCTGACGCTGCTGGGCCTGACCATGCTGCTGCCGTGGCTGGTGGAGGCGGTCGTGGCGCGCTTCAAGGGCGGCCCGGTCCCCTGGCAGCTAGCTGCCCGCCGGCTCCAACTGAGCAGCAGCAGCGCGGCCCGCGCGGTCAGCGGCATCACGGTCGCCGTGGCCGGTGCCATCGCCCTGCAGATGCTCTTCTTCGCGGTCGGGGAAGACTTCACCAAGGCCACCGGGCAGGACACCTCCCGTGCGCAGATGCAGGTCATGCTGCCCGCACGGGACGGCGCCACGACGCGGAAGATGATCGACGAGTTCGAGCACACCCAGGGCGTCAGCGGCGTCATCGCGACCATCGGGGCGCGGGTCTCCTCCCCCGGCCCGGAGCGCGGGGAGGGCGGCTATCCGCTGAACACCTCGGTCACGGTCGGCACCTGCGAGACGCTGCAGGAGCTCAGCCGGCCCGGCCCGTGCAAGGACGGTGACGTCTTCGAGATCAAGGGCAGCGGCCCCGACGCGTTCGTGGACGAGGACCTGCCCAAGATCGTCCGTCCCGGTGCCCAGGTGCTGCTCAACGGCTTCGACGACGACGGCAAGATGGTGGGCCCGCCCCGCCGGTGGACCCTCCCCCGGACGATCCGCCCCGTCCAGGGCCGGCCCGACCCGGCCGGCGAGCACGCCACCGGCCTGTACGCCACCATGGGCGCGGTCGACATCAAGAAGCTGGACGACCCCACGGCCAGGGCCATGGTGCGGCTGGACCCGTCCGTCCCGGACGCGGCCGAGCACGCCCGGAACACCGCGGCCCGTTTCGACGTGACGGCCAACGTCTTCCAGCTCATGGACACCGCCGACGACCGGCGCTTCGTCAGCGTGCGCAACGGGCTGCTGATCGCGTCCGTCGCCACCATGACGCTGATCGCCGCCAGCATGCTGGTCACCACCCTGGAGCAGTTGCGCGAACGCCGCCGCCTGCTGTCGGTCCTGGTGGCCTTCGGCACCCGGCGCGGCACCCTCGCCTGGTCCGTGCTGTGGCAGACCGCCGTCCCGATGACCCTCGGCCTGGCGCTCGCGGTGGCCGGCGGCCTCGGGCTCGGCCGGGTGCTGCTGGGCCTGGCGGACAAGACCGGTGTCGCGTGGTCGGTGGTCTGGCCACTGCCCCTGTTCGGCGCCGCTCTGATCCTGCTCGTGACGCTGCTCAGCATGCCGCCGCTGTGGCGCATGATGCGTGCGGACGGGCTGCGTACGGAGTGATCCGGCACCGCCGGTGTCCCGGGGTCCGCGCGACGGGCCCCGGGCTCCGGCGGCGCTATGCACGACGCGTATACACCACGGCTGTAGCGACGAAGTAAGGTGGTCGGCATGTCAATCGGTCATACGCTTCTGGGCCTCCTGGAGTCCGGGCCCCGCCATGGCTACGACCTGAAGCGGGCGTTCGACGAGCACTTCGGCCACGACCGCCCGCTGCACTACGGGCAGGTCTACTCGACCATGTCCCGCCTGCTGAAGAACGGCCTCGTCGAGGTCGACGGCGTCGAGGCGGGCGCGGGCCCGGAGCGCAAGCGCTACGCCATCACGGACGCCGGCGTCACCGACGTCGCCCAGTGGCTGGCCCGCCCCGAGAAGCCCGAACCGTACCTCCAGTCCACGCTCTACACGAAGGTGGTGCTGGCCCTGCTCACCGAGCGGGACGCCGCCGAGCTGCTCGACACCCAGCGCACCGAGCACCTGCGCCTGATGCGCGGCCTGACCGAGCGCAAGCGCAAGGGAGACCTCGCCGACCAGCTCATCTGCGACCACGCCCTGTTCCACCTGGAGGCTGACCTGCGCTGGCTGGAGCTGACGGCCGCCCGTCTGGACAAGCTGGCCGCGGTGATCGCCCGGTGACGCCCGCGGGTTCGCTGCTGGCCGCCGAGGCCCTGCACAAGTCGTTCGGGCAGACCCAAGCGCTGGACGGGGTGGACTTCTCCATCCACCCCGGCGAGGTCGTCGCCGTCATGGGCCCCTCCGGCTCCGGCAAGTCGACCCTGCTGCACTGCCTGGCGGGCATCGTCCTGCCGGACTCCGGCAGTGTCCGCTACGGCGACCACGAGGTGACGGTGATGAACGACGCGCAGCGCAGCGCCCTGCGCCGCGCCGACTTCGGCTTCGTCTTCCAGTTCGGCCAGCTCGTCCCCGAACTGACCTGCCTGGAGAACGTCGCCCTCCCGCTGCGCCTGAACGGCGTCAAGCGCAAGGAGGCCGAGCGGCACGCCCGCGAGTGGCTGGAGCGGCTGGAGGTCGAGGACTCCGGGGGCAAGCGGCCCGGCGAGGTCTCCGGCGGCCAGGGCCAGCGCGTCGCGGTGGCCCGCGCGCTCGCCGCGCGCCCCCGCGTGATCTTCGCGGACGAGCCCACCGGCGCCCTCGACTCCCTCAACGGCGAACGCGTGATGACGCTGCTCACCGACGCCGCCCGGGACACCAACGCCGCCGTCGTCCTGGTCACCCACGAGGCCCGGGTCGCCGCCTACTCCGACCGCGAGATCGTCGTCCGCGACGGCAAGGTGAAGGACATGCTGGCGGGCCTGCGGTGAGTCCGCCCGTCACACCCCGTCCGGGCAGGACCGCTGCCCCGATCGGCTCCGCCGGATGACGCTGCTCGGCCCGCGTACCAGGAACGGCCCCGCAGGTCCCGGCGGCCCGTCCGCCGCTCCCGGGGAGGCGGCCGTACTCGGCCCGCCTCCCGCCGGGCCCGCCGTCTGGGCCCGCGACCTCGTCACCGGCCTGCGCTTCGCCGCGGGCGGCGGCCGCGAGGGCTGGATCCGTACGGCGCTGACCGCCGTCGGCGTCGGTCTCGGCGTCGCCGTCCTGCTGCTCGGCTCGTCCGTGCCGTCCCTGCTCGACTCCTGGCACGGCCGGGAGAAGGCCCGCGAGAACCTGGGCCAGGCCAACCCGCCGCGCCCCGCCGACGACACACTGCTCTACGCCCACGCCGACACCCGGTACCACCACCAGAACATCCGCGGCCGGCTCGTCGATCCCGACGGGGCGCACCCGCCGAAACCGCCGGGCGTCGCCGCGCTCCCCGCCCCGGGGACCATGCTGGTCTCCCCCGGCCTCAAGGAGCTGCTGGACTCGCCCGACGGCGCGGCGCTGCGCGAGCGGCTCCCGTACCGCGTCGTGGGCACCATCGGCGACGCCGGCCTTCAGGGACCGGCCGAACTGACCTTCCTCGCGGGCAGCTCCGCCCTGGACGAACGGCTCGGTGCCTACCGCATCGACCACTTCGGGCTGGAGTTCGTCCAGCGCCCGATGCGGGCCCCCGCGGTGGTGCTGGTCATCATGACGTGTGTGGCGCTGCTGACGCCGGTCATGGTCTTCATCGGCACCTCCGTACGGTTCGGCAACGAACGCCGCGAACTGCGGCTCGCCGCGCTGCGCCTGGTCGGCGCCGACATCCGCACGACCCGGCGGATCGCCGCCGGGGAGACGCTGCTCGGCTCGCTGGCGGGGCTGGTGCTGGGCGCCGGGTTCTTCCTGGGCGGACGGCAGTTCGCGTCGATGGTGACCCTGTGGGACATCAACGTCTTCCCGTCGGACATCACCCCGGACCCGTTGCTGGCCACGCTGATCGCGGTGCTGGTGCCGTCCGCCGCCGTCCTGGTGACGCTCTTCGCGCAGCGCGGGGTGACGGTCGAACCGCTGGGTGTCGTACGCAGCCGGCCGCCCGTCCGGCGCCGGCTGTGGTGGCGGCCGCTGGTGCCGCTGGCCGGGGCCGGACTGCTGGTGACCGTCTCCCGGGACGTCGACCAGGTGGACAGCCCGCTGAACACCACCCGGCTCGCCGTCGGCGCGACCCTGCTGCTGCTCGGCGTCACGGCACTGCTGCCCTGGCTGGTCGACGCGGTGGTGCGGCGGCTGCACGGCGGCCCGGTGCCCTGGCAGTTGGCCACCCGGCGGCTCCAGTTGCACAGCGGGGCGGCCACCCGCGCGGTCGCCGGCATCACCGTCGCGGTCGCCGGGGCCATCGCCGTCCACATGACCTTCACCGGCATGCAGGCCGGATTCGCCGACAGCTACGCCCGCAACGGCCGCCCGGTGGTCGAGATGACCGGCGGCACGGAGGGCTGGGAGCAGACCCGGCAGGCGCTCACGGTGCTGCGCGGCACCGAAGGGGTCAGCCGGGTGGACGGCGCGCTGGAATCCTCGGTGGCGGCCGCGGGCGACCGGGGCCGGCTGATGGAGGGCAGCGACTTCCGCATGGTGGACGGCGTGTTCGCCACCGTCGCCGACTGCGCCGGACTGGCCCGGCTCGCGGAGATCGGCTCCTGCCGGGACGGTGACGTCTTCCGCACCGACAACCTGCCGGACGACACCTTCGCCACGCCGGGCGCCCGGCTCAACCTCGACCCGCCCGAGGGCGCCGGCCCCAGCCGCCCGCCGCAGCCGTGGACGCTGCCCGCCTCGACCCGTACCGTCCGCGCGAAGACCGCCCCCGACGGCCTGCCGGTCCGCGGCATCCTGATCACCCCGGCCGCGGTGGACGTGCACCGGATGCACCGTCCCCTGCTGCACCTGACGGTCCACTACGACCCCGCCGCACCGGACGCGGTGGAGCACATCCGTACCGCGGCGGCGCGCATCAACCCGTCGATGGCCGTGGTCTCGCTGGCCGAGAACCGGCACGACGGGCAGTACGACAGCCTGCGCACCGGCCTGTTCCTCGGCGCGGTGGTCACCCTGCTGCTGATCGGGGCGGGCCTGGTGATCTCCACCGTGGAGCAGTTGCACGAGCACCGGCGGCTGCTGTCGGTGCTGGACGCGTTCGGCACCCGGCGCCGCACGCTGGGCTGGTCCGTCCTGTGGCAGACCGCGATCCCCGTCGCGCTGGGCCTGGTGCTCGCCGTCGGGGGCGGGCTGGCGCTGGGCTCGCTGCTGCTGTGGATGATCGACAGCGCGGTGTTCGTGGACTGGCCGGTGGTGGCGGCGATGGCGGGCGCCGGGGCCGGGGTGATCCTGCTGGTGACGGCGGCCAGCCTGCCGCCGCTGTGGCGCATGATGCGGCCGGACGGCCTACGGACGGAGTGAACGCAGGTGGAGAAGGACCGACGGCGCCCGCTCCGGAGCTGGTGCCGTGATCTCGGCATGGGCGTACGGTTCGCCGTCGGCGGTGGCCGGGAGGGCTGGATCCGTACGGCGCTGACCGCGCTCGGCGTGGGGCTGGGCGTCGCGGTCCTGCTGCTCGCCGCAGCCGTCCCGCACGCGGTGTCCACCGCCGTCGCCCGCGACAAGGCCCGCTCCGACACGTTCAGTCCCTCCTCGACCGCCGTCACCGACCGCACGCTGCTGGTCGCCCAGACCGACACCGCCTACCGGGGCCAGTCCATTCGCGGGCGCCTGGTGCGGGCGGACGGGGACCGGCCCGCCACCCCGCCCGGTGTGCCGCGCCTTCCCGGGCCCGGCGAGATGGTCGTCTCGCCCGCTCTCGCGGACCTGCTGGCCTCCTCGGACGGCGTGGACCTGCGCGACCGCTTCCGAGGCGTCCGTACGGTGGGACGGATCGGCGCCGAGGGCCTGACCGGCCCGAGCGAACTGGCGTACTACCAGGGGTCGGACCGGCTCACCGACGTCCGCGCGGGCACCACGCGTATCGCCTCCTTCGGCGGCGGCCCCGACAGCGCCTTCCCCACCACCAATCCCCAGCTATTGCTGGCGATCCTCGTCGGCAGCGTGGCCCTGCTGGTCCCCGTGGCCGTGTTCATCGCCGCCGCCGTGCGCTTCGGCGGGGAGCGCCGGGACCGGCGGCTGGCGGCGCTGCGGCTGGTGGGCACCGACCGCGCCACCACCCGGCGGATCGCAGCCGGCGAGGCGCTGGCCGGGGCGCTGCTGGGCCTGCTCACCGGCGCCGTCGTCTTCCTGGGCGCCCGGTACCCGCTGTCGGGGATACGGGTGCTGGACTACGGGGTCTTCCCCTCCGACGTCGTACCGGACTGGCGGCTGACCGCCCTCGTCGCGCTGGCCGTGCCCGCCTGCTCGGTGGGGGTCGCCCTGCTGACGATGCGCCGGATCACGGTCGAACCGCTCGGGGTGACCCGCTCGGCACCGCCGGTGCGGCGGCGCCTGTGGTGGCGGCTGCTGCTGCCCGTCGGGGGCGTCGCGCTGCTGTGGCCCGTGACGGTCGGCCACACGGCGATGGTGGGTGTCCGGGTCGGGGCGCAGGTGGTCGCGGGCACCTCACTGCTCCTGCTGGGCGTCGCGGCACTGCTGCCGTGGCTGCTGGACGCGGTGGTCTCCCGGATCGGCGCGGGCGGCGGGCCGTCGTGGCAACTGGCCGTGCGGCGGCTCCAGTTGAGCACCACGGCGGCGGCCCGCTCGGTCAGCGGCATCACCGTGGCGGTCGCCGGTGCCGTCGCGGTGCAGTTGCTGCTGGCCGGAGTCCGGACCAACGACCTGCCGGACCCGTCTCCTGGGCCCCGCGAGCATCAGATGGTGGTCGCGGACCGGGACGGGGAGCTGCCGGTGGCCGGCGCTCCCGGGCTGTACGACCGGCTGCGGGGGACCACGGGCGTGCGGAGCGTGTACGGCGCGCTGCTCAGCGACGCGAGCCCACTGCCGTCCGACGGCCGCCGGGACGCTGCGGAGGACGCCCCGGACGGGGTGCCCGATCCCGCGCCCTACCGGCTGGCCGTGGCCGACTGCGACGTGCTGCGCCGGATGGTCCGTACCGACCGGTGCGCCGACGGCGACACGTTCTACACCCCTCCCAAGGCAGTCCGGGAGGACGGCACGGAAACCGGCCTGCCCGCCTCCGACGCGCCCCCGGTCCCCCGCCCCGGCACCCGGCTGGCCGTCTCCCCGGACGCCGGAAGCCGTCCGGCCGCCTGGACGGTTCCGCGCACCGTGCGCACCGTCGACGCGCTCCCCAGCTTCTTCTCCCTGCACGCGGCCAACATCCTCGCGACGCCCGGCGCCCTGGACCCCGCGCTGCTGCGGTCCCCCTCCGCCGAGTTCGAGGTCCACCTCGACCCTGACCGGCCGGAGGCCGTCGAGTACGTACGCAACACGGCGGCGCAGACCGATCCGCGCCTGACCGCCATGCCCCTGTGGGACACCTCCACCCGGACCGGCGAGCGGGAACCCGAGCTGTTCGGCATCGTCCGCGCGGCGCTCCAGGCCGGTGCGGTGGCGGTGCTCTGCCTGATCGGGGCGGGCCTGCTCATCTCCGTACTGGAGCAACTGCGCGAACGCAGACTGCTGTTGTCGGCCCTGGACGCGCTCGGCACGCCGCGCCGCACGCTCGGCCGGTCGGTGCTGTGGCAGACCGCCGTCCCCGTCGTCCTCGGGCTGGCCCTCGCGGTCGGCTGCGGGCTGGGCGTCGGCCTCCTGCTGCTGCACCTGGTGGGCAAGCCGGTGCTGCCGGACTGGGCGGGCATCGCCGTCCTCACCGGTACGGCCGGGGCGGTGATCCTCGCGGTGACCGCGCTCAGCCTGCCGCTGCTGTGGCGGCTGATGCGGCCGGACGGGCTGCGGACGGAGTAGGCGGGGCCGGGCCGGAACGCATCGGCGGGCCGTCGGTCCGGCAGCCTGACGGCCGGGCCGCGGCCCGGCCCACTCGACGAGCGGCCCGGCTCATTCCACGATCCGTACCGGCAGGCCCTTCATCGCCTCGCGCAGCGCCGCCGCGAACTCCTCGAACTCGCCCTGGCGTGCCGCGCCCGACCGCATGGCCAGCGCGATCCGCCGGGACGGCGCCGGATCGGCGAAGTACCCGGTCGTCAACTGGTCGTTGCGGGCCGTCTCGACGCGCAGCGCGGTGCGCGGCAGCAGCGTGACACCCAGCCCGCCCGCGACCAACTGGACCAGGGTCGACAGCCCGGCCGCGCTGGTGGTCACCGGCGCGCCCTCCTCGCGGCCCGCCTCCCGGCAGATGTCCAGTGCCTGGTCGCGCAGGCAGTGCCCCTCGTCCAGCAGCAGCAGGTCCATGTCCTTGAGCGCCTCGCGCGGGATGTCGCCGCGCCCGCCCAGCCAGTGGTCCGTCGGCGCGACCAGCACGAAGTCCTCGTCGAACAGCGGGAGTTCGGTGACGGTCGGGACGCCCAGCGGCACGGCGAGCAGCAGCAGGTCCAGCCGTCCCTGCTGGAGGCCGTCCAGCAGCGAGCCGGTCTGCTCCTCGTGGACCTGGAGCTCCAGGTCGGGGTAGGTGTCGTGCACCAGGCGCAGGACGGTCGGCAGCAGGTACGGGGCGACGGTCGGGATCACCCCGAGCCGGAGTACGCCGGTGAACGGCGCGCGGGCCGCCTCCGCCTCCTCCATCAGGTCACCGACCGCTTCCAGGACGGTACGGGCGCGGGCGGCGACCCGTTCCCCGGCGGGCGAGAGCAGCACCCTGCGGGTCGTCCGTTCCAGTAGCTGCACCCCGAGGGCCTCCTCCAGGGCCGACACGGCACCGGACAGGGCGGGCTGGCTCATGCCGATCTCCGCCGCGGCCTCCCGGAAGTGCAGATGTTCGGCCACGGCGGCAAAGGCCCGCAGTTGCGCCAGGCTGGGCTGCCGCGTCCGGGTCCCGGGATTCGTGGGGGATGCCACCGATAGCCACCTCCGATCAGAGTGATCCAGTCTAATCGCGGGGCAGCCGCCGCCCCGGGCGAAGGACTTTTCGGTGGAAGCGGTGGAAGCGGCGGAAGGGTCCGGGGTGCGGCGGCCGGAGTAATGCCCCTCCGTGTTACCGGCAGGTTTCGGCGCGGGCGCCCGCGGGCACCTTCCGGCGGGCGCGCTGAGCGCATTCCGGGGCCGGGAATCCCGTCATCTTATTTCGCCGGTCGTCCGCGGGATTGCGGACCGGCCGCCCGGCCGGATTCCGCCGACCCGGCGGCGTTTTCCTCCGCAGGGCGGCGCACGCGTCACACGGGCACCCGCCGCCGGCCGGATCGCGGATACAACACCGGAGGGATACCGCTCCGGGCGGATACGGCGCCGGAGGATTCGTCCCGTTCCCGGTGGCCGTACCGCAGACTTTCCGGCAGCCGCAATCGGCCGCCGTACGGACCGGGGCAGCCGACGCCGAAAATCCGGCACACCGACTGCCACCAGCACCGTTCACCAGGCCAGGGGCCTGGACCGGCCGAAATCCGTCCGCCGTCACGACGTCTTCGGCCGGTGCGGGCAACGCCTACTTGACGGCGTTCTGGTACGCCTCACGGATATCGGCGGACACCCGGCCGCGCTCGTTCACCTCGTAGCCGTTCTCCTTGGCCCAGGCGCGGATCTTCGCGGTCTCACCCGAACCCGAGGCCGAGGCGGAGCCGCTCACCTTGCGCGCCCCGGCACCCGCCTTCACCCGCCCGGTACGGCGGCCGGCCTTCAGGAAGGGACCGATCGCCTCCAGCAGCTTGTCGTAGCTGTCCGGGGCGAGGTCGACCTCGTAAGCAATACCGTCGACCGCGAGCGAGTGCGTGGCGACCTCCGAGGATTCTTCCCCGGTGAGGTCATCCGTGTAAATAGTGACGATCTTCTGTGCCATGCGGGTGATTGTACGTCTCGCGGCCCGCGCTGGGACCATTCTTTGGCGAGGTGCGTGAACCGGGGAACATCGTTTCGGAGATAGCCGGTGGATTCCCCGGAATCCCGCCCCTTTTCGACCGATCCGGCATTGTTGTGCAGGGCCGCGCATACCTCACGGCGGCCCGGCCCGCCAGAGGGACAGGTCACTCCCGACCCGGTCGCCGGCGCCCGGACACACCCCGGCCACTGATAGCCAACCTCGATCAACACTTCTTGATCTGGCTATTTCCCCGATCAATGCCCCCTGTGGCAGTGTAGGGAACCGTCCAACCCCTCGCGTAAGCCCTGTTTCAGGACTTACGGCACACGAAGGAGAGCCTGTGCTCACTGTCGGTGACAAGTTCCCCGAGTTCGATCTGACCGCCTGCGTGTCGCTGGAGAGCGGCAAGGAGTTCGACCAGATCAACCACAAGACCTACGAAGGCAAGTGGAAGATCGTCTTCGCCTGGCCCAAGGACTTCACCTTCGTGTGCCCCACGGAGATCGCCGCCTTCGGCAAGCTGAACGACGAGTTCGCCGACCGCGACGCCCAGATCCTCGGCTTCTCCGGTGACTCCGAGTTCGTGCACCACGCCTGGCGCAAGGACCACCCGGACCTGACCGACCTGCCCTTCCCGATGATGGCCGACTCCAAGCACGAGCTGATGCGCGCGCTCGGCATCGAGGGCGAGGACGGCTTCGCGCAGCGTGCCGTCTTCATCGTGGACCAGAACAACGAGATCCAGTTCACCATGGTGACCGCCGGTTCCGTCGGCCGTAACCCCAAGGAGGTCCTGCGGGTCCTCGACGCGCTGCAGACCGACGAGCTGTGCCCCTGCAACTGGAGCAAGGGCGACGAGACCCTCGACCCGGTCGCGCTGCTCTCGGGCGAGTGAAGCGCGGCTAGCAGCGAACCGGAAGGAGATCCGTCATGGCTCTCGATGAACTGAAGTCCGCCGTCCCGGACTTCGCCAAGGACCTGAAGCTGAACCTCGGTTCGGTGATCGGCAACAGCGAGCTGCCCAAGCAGCAGCTCTGGGGCACCGTCCTGGCCTGCGCGATCGCCTCGCGCTCGCCGAAGGTGCTGCGCGAGCTGGAGCCGGAGGCCAAGGCCAACCTCTCCGCCGAGGCGTACGCCGCGGCCAAGTCCGCCGCCGCCATCATGGCGATGAACAACGTGTTCTACCGGACCCGGCACCTGCTGTCGGACCCGGAGTACGGCACGATGCGCGCCGGCCTGCGGATGAACGTCATCGGCAACCCGGGCGTGGAGAAGGTCGACTTCGAGCTGTGGTCGCTGGCCGTCTCGGCCATCAACGGCTGCGGCATGTGCCTGGACTCGCACGAGCAGGTGCTGCGCAAGGCGGGCGTGGACCGCGAGACGATCCTTGAGGCCATCAAGATCGCTTCCGTCCTCCAGGCCGTCGGCGCCACCCTCGAAGCCGAGGGCGTCCTCGCCGAATAGCTGAACCGGAGGTGCCCCTCGGGCGCCCGAGCCGGTACGACAGAGCCCTGCGGACCACGTGTCCGCAGGGCTCTGCGCATAATGAGAGCAAATGTCCGCCCTGCACCTCGTCGTCCGGTGGCTCAGACGCCCGTACTGGGACGCCCCGGACCCCGCCTGGATCGTCCGCCGCTGGCCCGATCTCACCGCCTGCTGCGTCGCGGCGCTCTTCTTCTGGCTCTCCCTCACCCCCTCGCTGCTCCCCCGCCCCTGGTACCTCCAGGGCCTGATCGGCGGCATCACCGCCGCCGTCGGCTACTCCGCCGGAGCCGCGGCGAGCGCCCTCTTCCGCGCGCTGTGCCGGTACCGCCCCGCCGAACGCACCCGCGCCCGCTGCTGGCTGGCCTTCCACGTCCTCGGCATCGTGCTGTCCACGGCGGCCGTCTCCTGGAGCGCCCACGCCCAGCGCCGCCTCCGCCGCCTCCAGGAGGTCGAGCCCTCCCTGGTCTGGCACACCCCGATGATCATCCTGATCGCGGTGGCGGTCTGCGCGCTGTTCGTGCTGCTCGCCCGCTGCGTACGGCTGGTGGCCCGGCGGCTCGCCCGGTTCTTCGGCCGCTGGGTGCCGCGCCCGGCCGCGTACGTGATCGGTGCCGCGCTGACCGCCCTGCTGGTCGCCGTCGGCTCGAAGGACGTCCTGTACGAGCGCGGCTTCATCGACATCGTGGACCGGATCTCCAAGGCCGCGAACCTGGGCACCGCCGACGGCATCACCCAGCCCGCCTCCGCGTACGTCTCCGGCGGCCCCACCTCCGTCGTCAACTGGGCGGAACTGGGCGCCGAGGGCCGCAACTTCATCGGCTCGGTCCCCCGCAAACAGGACATCACGGCGTTCACCGGCCGGCCCGCCAAGGACCCGGTACGCGTGTACGTCGGCGAGCAGGAGAACGGCGACGCGCACTTCCGGCGCACCGCCGACCTCGCCGTACAGGAGCTGGAACGCACCGGCGGCTTCGACCGCAAGGTGCTCGCCCTGCTGGGCACCACGGGCAGCGGCTGGGTGGACCCGAGGATGCCGGAGCCGCTGGAGTACATGTACGGCGGTGACTCCGCGATCGTCGCGACCCAGTACTCGTACCTGCCGTCCTGGATCTCCTTCCTGGTCGACAAGGAGAAGGCGGCGCGCGACGCCCGCGCGGTGTTCGACGCGGTGTACGCCAAGTGGTCCGCACTGCCCGCCGACCACCGTCCCAAGCTGGTGGTCGGCGGCGAGAGCCTCGGTACGTACGCGACCGAGGCGGGCTTCGACGGCCTGGACGACATGCTCGGCAAGGTGGACGGCGCGCTGCTGGCCGGGCCGCCCAACGTCAGTCCCATTTGGCGGGAGGTGACCGCCGGGCGTGATCCCGGCAGCCCGGTGTGGCGCCCGGAGTACGACCACGGGCGGCACGTCCGCTTCGCGCAGTACCCGGAACGCGATCTGCGACGCCCCGCCGGCCCGTGGGAGCACCCTCGGGTGGTCTACCTCCAGAACGCCTCGGACCCGGTGGTGTGGTGGTCCCCCGACCTGCTCTTCCACCGTCCCGCCTGGCTGGACCGGCCGCTCGGTCCGGACGTCACCGGCGAGATGCGCTTCTGGCCGGTCATCACCTTCTGGCAGACGACCGTCGACCTGGCGGTGTCCTTCGGCGCGCCGCCGCCGCACGGCCACCGGTACGGCACCGGCGCGGTGGACGGCTGGGCGGCGGTGGTCCCGCCGCCGGGCTGGACCGACGGGGACACGGCGCGGCTGCGGGCGTACGAGGGGGCGAAGGACGCCCCGTACTGAGGCACCCAGGGCTGAGCGGGCGACCGGCCGCCGTACCGAGCGACGGCCCCGGGCGCCCGGAGCCCGACGCCCCGTCAGTCCTGCGGCGCGCTCCCCTTCGGCGGGGTCGGCGCGACGCCCAGCGCCGTGGCGCCGTGCGGCGGTGGCGCCATCCTGAGGGCCTGCTCCTGTGAGTACGAGCGCAGATAGCCGACGACCGTGTTGGTGACCGCGACCAGCGGGACCGCGACCACCGCGCCGCCGATGCCGGCGACCAGGCCGCCCGCGGCCACCGACAGGATGACGGCGAGCGGGTGGACCCGTACCGCGCGGCCCAGGATGAACGGCTGGAGGATGTGGCCCTCGATCTGCTGCACCGCCAGGACCACCGCGAGCACCATCAGCGCGGCGAAGACGCCCTGCGTCACCAGCGCGACCACACACGCCAGCGCGCCCGAGACGACCGCGCCCACCAGCGGGATGAAGGCGAACAGGAAGATGAAGACGGCGAGCGGCACGGCCAGCGGCACGTCGAGGAAGTAGATGCCGATGCCGATGAAGATGGCGTCGATCAGGGCCACTATCACCGTCCCGCGCACATAGGCGGTCAGTGTGCGCCAGGCGCGCGGCCCGGCGCCCGCCACGCCTTCGCGCGCCGCGCTCGGCACCAGCTTGAGCACCCAGTTCCAGATGCGCCGGCCGTCGTACAGCAGGAAGAGCGTGGTGAACATCGCCAGCAGGATGCCGGTGAGCACCTCCAGGACGACGGTCACGCCCTCCAGCCCGGCCGAGGTGATGGCCTGGGTGTTGGCGCCGACCGCGTCCTGGAGGTTCTTGGCGATGTGGTTGATCTGGTCCTCGGTCACATGGAACGGACTCTTGAGGAGCCAGCCCTTCAGCTCGGTGATGCCTTCCTGGATACGGCTGGACACCGAGTCAATGTTGTCCTGGACCTGCCATACGACGAACCAGCCGACCAGCCCCATGATGACGAACCCGGCGATGAACGTGAGCGCCGTGGCGAGCCCCCGCGGCACGCCCCGGCGCTTCAGCCAGGCCACGGTCGGCTGGAGCAGCGCGGTGATCAGCAGCGCGGCGACGAACGCCAGTACCACGAGCTGGACGGAGGTGATGACCTTGGCCAGCACCCAGATCGCCGCGGCCAGGATCAGCAGCCGCCAGCTCGCCTCGGCCGCGACCCGTACGCCCCACGGCACCGCGGCCACCGGGTCGGGGCGGGGTGCGACGGCGGGTGCGTAGGTCGGCGGGGCCGGCACCGAGTCGGGCGGGCGGTGCGCCTCCTCCGGCGAGCCCGACGGCGCGCCCGCCGTGCCGTGCGCGCCGGGCGCGTCAGGCGGCCCGCCGTCCCGCTGCGCGCCGGTGTACGCACCGGCGTACGTGTCGCCGTGCGCCGCCCGGGGACCGGTCGCGTGCCCGGCGGGCCTCAGCTCTTCCGGGTCGTTCTCCTCTTCCGCGGCCTCCGCGCGGCGGCGCTGGTCCTCCAGCCGCTGCGCGATCCGCGTCAGACCGGCGCCGAGGCCGCCGACCCACTGAGGCAATCTGGACATGTCGCTTCCTCTTCCCCTCCCGCCCCCGGTGCTGTCAGGACGACGTTACCGGTGCGGGACGCACGAAACCCCCGACGCCGTCGCGGCCGGGGGTTTCGCGTACGAAGCGGAGAGGCGGACCACCTTACGCGGTGATCCGCCGCCACGTTCTAGTACCAGTGGTTGTTCTGCCAGAAGCCCCAGGCACCACAGGGGCTGTTGTAGCGGCTGTTCATGTAGTTCAGCCCCCACTTGATCTGGGTGGCCGGGTTGGTCCGCCAGTCGGAGCCCGCGGAGGCCATCTTGGTACCGGGCAGCGCCTGGACCAAGCCGTAGGCGCCGGAGGAGGCGTTGGTGGCGCGGTAGTTCCAGCCGGACTCGTGGTCCACGATGTTGCTGAAGCACTGGAACTGGTCGGCCGGCAGCATCTGCCGCGCGATGGCCTGCGTCTCGGCGATCGAGTACGACGCCTTGGCGGTGAAGGTGGACGCGTCGCGCGCGGCGGAGCGGGAGGCTTCCTTCTCCTTCTCGCGCTCCTTGGCGTCCTTCTCGGCCTTCGCCTTCTTGTCGGCCGCGTCCTTCTTGTCCTGCGCGTCCTGGGCGGCGGCCTTGCGGGCCGACTCCTGCGCGGACTTCAGCGCGGCGGCGTCCGCCTGGGTGGACGCTTCGTCCGCCTGCTGCGTAAGGGAGGCCGTCTGCACCTGGGCCTGGAGGCCCGCGGGTACGTCGGCGATCGTCGCGTCGGCCGCGGCGGCCTCGGTGTGGGCGACCGAGCCCTGCTCCTGGCCTGACGCGACGCCGACAACGGCGCCGACGGTGGTGACCGCGGTGGCGGAGGCCACGGCGAATCCCCGGACCGAAATCCGGCTCACACGCTTTCCTTCCAGCATCGTCCGCATAGGTGACCTCGCGGACGCAATCGTGCCCCTGGCGCTGGCCTCCCCTTGTTCCGCCCCCGATCGATCGGCGGGAACGGCTGGTCACGGGAGGCACTGGCCCGGTACGTCCCCCTCGGGGTCCGCGTGGTGCTCGGGCGGCATACGGCGACGCTATGCAGTTCTGGGGTTCCGCACCGCTGGGGGTGCTGGTGTGCCGTATGCGGGGCCTGACAGGACCCAGACTCTGCCCGAACCGGACGCGCGGAATCAATTCATCGTTGCGTGTGAAAGCTCACACCCCGTTTGCCACGGCTGATTTGCGGAAATGCCCGCGCAGCGCGGCGCCGCCCGGCTAAGCTCCTGCGCTCCTGCCGGGCGGCGCCGTACTCCACAAAGGGTCAGATCCTGCCGTCCTCCAGCATTTCGGTCACCAGGGCCGCGATCGGCGACCGCTCCGAGCGGGTGAGGGTGACATGCGCGAACAGCGGATGGCCCTTCAGCTTCTCGACGACCGCCACCACCCCGTCGTACCGGCCGACCCGCAGGTTGTCGCGCTGCGCGACGTCATGGGTGAGCACCACCCGCGAGTTGGCGCCGATCCGGGACAGCACCGTCAGCAGGACGTTGCGTTCCAGCGACTGGGCCTCGTCGACGATGACGAACGCGTCGTGCAGCGACCGGCCGCGGATGTGGGTCAGCGGCAGCACCTCCAACATGCCGCGCCCCACCACCTCTTCGATGACGTCCGAGGTGGTCACCGCCGACAGCGTGTCGAAGACGGCCTGGGCCCACGGGCTCATCTTCTCCGCCTCGGTGCCCGGCAGGTAGCCCAGCTCCTGCCCGCCGACCGCGTACAGGGGCCGGAAGACCATCACCTTGCGGTGCTGCTGCCGCTCCAGCACCGCCTCCAGGCCCGCGCACAGCGCCAGCGCCGACTTGCCCGTACCGGCCCGCCCGCCCATCGAGACGATGCCGACCTCCGGGTCCAGCAGCAGGTCGAGCGCCACCCGCTGTTCGGCGCTGCGGCCGTGGATGCCGAACGCCTCCCGGTCGCCGCGCACCAGCCGTACGCTGCCGTCCGCCGTGACCCGGCCGAGCGCCTTGCCCCGGTCGGACTGGAGCACCAGCCCGGTGTGCACGGGCAGCTCCGCGGCTTCCGGCAGATACGCGGTCTCCTCGGCGAACAGGCCGTCGATCTCCTCCGCCGTCGCGGTCAGCTCCGCCATGCCCGTCCAGCCGGAGTCCGTGATGGCCAGTTCGGCGCGGTACTCCTCCGCCAGCAGGCCCACCGCGGACGCCTTGATGCGCAGCGGCAGGTCCTTGGAGACGACCGTGACGTCGTAGCCCTCGGCCTGGAGGTTGCGGGCCACCGCGAGGATCCGCGAGTCGTTGTCGCCCAGCCGGAAGCCGGCCGGCAGCACCCCGGGGTCCGCGTGGTTCAGCTCGACCCGGAGGGAGCCGCCCAGGTCCCCGATGGGGATGGGGGCGTCCAGCCGTCCGTGCCGTACCCGGTACTCGTCCAGCAGGCGCAGCGCCTGCCGGGCGAAGTAGCCGAGTTCCGGATGATGCCTCTTCGCCTCCAGTTCGGTGACCACGACGACCGGCAGCACGACTTCGTGCTCGTCGAAGCGGGACATGGAGCCTGGATCCGCCAGCAGCACGCTGGTGTCGAGGACATAGGTGCGCCGGCCGTTCTCACGGCGCTGCTTGCTGTTCACCACGGGTGGACGTACCCCCTCGGATGAGGTCGGGGTGCGACGGCGTCGCGGAAGTGGAGCCGCCGCGCCGTCAGGCGGCGGGCGACGGGACCGGGCTCGGGCCACGCTGCACGGGCCGAACGCCGGCCCTCCGCGTCGTCCGTGCGGTCCGCACGGTCGTCCGTGATGTGCAAAGGGCCTCCCGGGCGGACGGCCCCGTGCCGTCCGCTGAGATACGGCATCCGATGACTGGTACTGCCGGATACCGACCTGGAAGGGATATTCCCGCGAACGTGCGCACCCATGCAATGGCATATGACGCACGGTCGGTGAACGCTTGGTTACGGATTTGGCGCGGGAGTGATCCCGCGCCTGGAGTGCACGGTCCGGGTGGCCTAAAAGCCGTAACGCCGGTGACGGGCGGCGTAGTCGCGCAGGGCGCGCAGGAAGTCCACCTTGCGGAAGGCCGGCCAGAAGACCTCGCAGAAGTAGTACTCCGAGTGGGCGCTCTGCCAGAGCATGAAACCGGAGAGCCGCTGTTCGCCGCTGGTGCGGATCACCAGGTCCGGGTCCGGCTGGCCGCGGGTGTAGAGGTGTTCGGAGATCAGGTCGATGTCGACGATGTCGGCCAGTTCCTCGAAGGAGGTGCCGCGCTCGGCGTGCTCCAGCAGCAGCGAGCGCACCGCGTCCGCGATCTCCTGCCGGCCGCCGTAGCCGACGGCGACGTTGACCAGGATGCCGGTGTGGTCGGCGGTGGCCTGCTCGGCCTCCTTGAGCACCTTCTGCGTACCGTCCGGCAGCAGGTCGCGGTTGCCGACGTGGTGGACCCGCCAGCGGCCGTCGGCGGCCAGGCCGCGCACGGTGTTCTCGATGATCCCCAGCAGCGGGGTCAGTTCCTTCTCGGGCCGGTCGAGGTTGTCCGTCGACAGCAGCCAGAGCGTGACGACCTCGACGTCGGTCTCGGCGCACCAGCCCAGCAGCTCGCTGATCTTTTCGGCGCCGGCCTGGTGGCCCTGCACGGTGGTACGGCCGTCGGCCCGCGCCCAGCGGCGGTTGCCGTCGAGGATGACACCGATGTGCTTGGGGACCTGGTCATGGTCGAGGCGGCCTTCGACCCGGCGGGCGTAGAGCCTGTAGACGAGGTTGCGCAACGCGGGCGGGTACGGGATGCGCACCCCGGAAGATCGCAGCATGTGTGGTCAAGCCCCTCCGTGCAAATGGCGGTCGCCCCCGTCGCCTCAAGTCGGCAACTTTACGTCGGGGACGTCCCGGCGGCCCAATCAGGTGTGTCACAACTCCGTGATAAGGAGATGACCATGACTGATGCCTCTGTCCACATTGCCGCGAATACGCGCTACGACTCCATGGAGTACCGCCGCACCGGCCGCAGTGGTCTCAAACTCCCCGCCGTCTCCCTGGGCCTGTGGCACAACTTCGGCGACGACCGTGCCCTGGCGTCCCAGCGGGCCATCCTGCGCCGCGCCTTCGACCTGGGCGTGACCCACTTCGACCTGGCGAACAACTACGGACCGCCGCCCGGCTCGGCCGAGCTGAACTTCGGGAAGATCTTCGCGCAGGACTTCCGGCCCTACCGCGACGAGATCGTCCTCTCCACGAAGGCCGGATATCTCATGCACCCCGGGCCGTACGGCGAATGGGGTTCGCGCAAATACCTCCTCTCGTCGCTGGATGCCTCACTGAAGCGGATGGGCGTCGATTACGTCGACATCTTCTATTCGCACCGTTTCGACCCGGACACCCCGCTGGAGGAGACGATGGGCGCCCTGGCGTCCGCCGTCCAGCAGGGCAAGGCGCTGTACGTGGGCGTCTCGTCCTACTCCGCCGAGCAGACCCGCGAAGCCGCCCGCATCCTGCGCGGGATGGGCGTCCGCCCGCTGATCCACCAGCCCTCGTACTCGATGATCAACCGGTGGACCGAGGACGACGCCCTCCTGGACACCCTGGAGGCGGAAGGCATGGGCTGCATCTCCTTCGCCCCCCTCGCCCAGGGCCTGCTGACCGACAAGTACCTGGACGGCATCCCGGAGGGCTCGCGCGCGTCGCAGGGCAAGTCGCTCGATCCGGGCCTGCTCTCGGACGACGTACGGCGGCGGCTGCGCGGCCTGAACGAGATCGCGGCGCGGCGCGGCCAGTCCCTCGCCCAGTTGGCGCTCTCCTGGGTGCTGCGGGACGAGCGGATGACCTCGGCGCTGATCGGGGCGAGCAGCGTGGCGCAGTTGGAGGCCAATGTGGCGGCGGTCGGCGCGCCGAAGCTCACGGATACGGAATTGTCCGAGATCGAGGAGTTCGCGAAGTCGACCGACGGTGTGAACATCTGGGCCAAGCGCGGCTGATTCTGTTCGGTCCCTGACGCCTTTGCGCGGCGCTCGTCGCCGCCCGCAGAGGCGTTCGCCCGACCCGTGTACGAAACCGGACCAGTCATGATCATGGCGAGATCCGTACCCGGACACAAAAAGCGGGCCGGTCCGTGGGGGGGATACGGACCGGCCCGAGGGGGGGGTTTCCACCATAACCCCGAAGAGGGGGTGCTCAGTGCAACTTCAGGCGGAACGGCGCGCCCGGTTTCTGGATCAAGACGCCGCCGCGGCCCCCAGCAGCACCCCGAGAAGGGCCCCGACGATCATGAAAGGGCCGTACGCCATGGCCGGTTCGGGCCCATCATTACGGGCTTCCGGGCCCCTGGCGCGCCGCAGCAACAGGCCGCACCCGTAGAGCGCGCCGAGCAGCAACCCCATGAATGCGCCAGTGATCAGAATTGCCCAGCCGTACCACCCAAGAGTGACCCCCAGCCCGATCGCCAACTTGACGTCCCCCAGCCCCATTCCCGCCGGATTGACCAAATATAAGACGAAATAAAACCCCGCAAGCCCCAGCCCCCCGAGCACCGCCCCACCCCACACCCGAACCCCTCCCCCACCCAGCGCGACAAGCCCCAGCGCAATCACCACCCCACCCGCCAACGGCAGGGTCAGCACATCGGGCAGCCGCCGCACCCGCCAGTCCACGACGGCGAGCAGCACCGCCACAGGAACCACCGCGAGCCAGACCACCAATTCGGGCCGCGCCCCTGTGGCCGCGGCAAGCAGCACACACACCAGGCCACTGACCAGCCCAGTCACCCCCGCCCCACCCCCGTACACCCCACACACACGACAACGCGCCAACCCCACCCACCCCCGCAGAGGCCCGCCGATGAACCTCCCGCACGGGCACCGGCCACGCCACCCCTCCCCCGGCTCAACGGCCAGCCGATAGGCAGCCCTGGGCACGAGCACCCCGACCGCACCCCCGTACACAGCAGCGAGAACCATCAGCATCACAGCCACACGGCCGACCCTAGGCTGATAAAACGCTTCCCATGCCCCGCTGGCAGAACGGATCAGGAACGCTCCGCTTCGTACAGACCGACGCCGGAGAAACGACGCCCACGCAACCGGAGGCCACCGAAGCGCCCGCCCCGGCCGCCCCCTCAGCCCCCCTGGCCATCCCCTTGGAGATCGCCGCCTCCTACCGGGCGCGCGCCCGAGGGCTACTGGGCCGCGACGGCATCGACGGCGCCCTGCTCCTCACCCCGGCCAGCGGCGTACACACCTTCCGCATGCGCTTCCCCATAGACGTCGCCTACCTCACCCGCGACCTCACCGTCCTCGCCGTACGCACCATGCCGCCAGGACGACTCGGACGCCCCCGCCTCCGCGCCCGGCACGTACTGGAGGCGGAAGCCGGCACGATGACCCGCTGGGGCCTGCGCCCCGGCACCCGCCTGAAGATCGACACCCCCTGACCCTCCGGCTGGCCCTCCGCCCACCCGACAACGCGGCACCGCCGGCACGCCGCATCAACCGGTGGCTCGTCTCCCTGCCGCGGACCGGCCTCTCCCAGGGCAGGAGCAGACAGGCAGACCCGCGCGATGCGCTTCCAGCCGATCGCGTGTGAGCGGTGCGAAACCGACCATAGGGCACATACCCGCATATGTACTATCTTTCAGCCCCAACCCACCCTCCTTCCCCCCGCAATTACCCCTTCCAGGCGCCACCCCCACCCCCAATTCCGGAAACAACGCCCTTCCCCTGTCAACACGGCCATGACCGCGCCACTCCGGCCCGAAGGGCGGACCCACCGGTACGCCTGTACGACGATGTACGCACCGACCAGGCGGCCATAGGCAGTCGCCTGCAACAGGTCTGTCTGGTGCGGAACTTGTGCGTGCGAGCTGCACCGCTGGCCTCATTGTTCAGTCGGTTGCTGCCATAGCGTTCGGCCTGGTGGAGGCAGCATCCACCGCACCCGACGCCCGCCCCATCACCGCACGAGCCTCCGTACGGCGCTGAAGAGCCGCCACCCAGAGCGCAGCGCCCAGGGCCGTCGCGCCCACCGCCGCCCCCACCCAGGCCACCGACGTGTAACCGAAGCCCGCGTCGATCGTCAGGCCGCCCAGCATCGGGGTGAGGGTGATGCCGACGTTGAAGGCGGAGGTGTTGACCGCGGGGGCCAGGGTCGGGGCGTTCGGGGCGAGGGTGAAGACGCGGGACTGGACGACCGGGTTGGTGACGTAGCCGGTGAGGCCGAGGGTGAAGACCAGGGCGATGGTCACGGGCAGGTTCTCGGCGGTCAGGGCGAGCAGGGCGGAGGCGGTGGTCAGTCCGCCGATGCCGAGGAAGAGGGTGCGGAGCGGGTGGCGGTCGGCGGTGCGTCCGCCGAGGGTCATGCCGAGCAGGCCGCCGACCCCGTACAGCGCGAGGACGGCCGGGACCAGGCTCGCCGGCAGGCCGCTCACCTCGGTCAGCAGGGGCGTGAGGTAGCTGAAGGTGACGATGGCGGCGCCGAAGCTCAGGGTGGTGAGGAGGTAGGAGACCCACAGGGCGGGGCGGGACATGGCCGCGATCTCACACCGTACGGAGGGGAGTTCGCCTGCGGCCGGACGGGCGGCGGGCAGTGCGGCCAGCAGGGAGGCCAGGCTGGCGGCGGTCAGAGCGACCACGCCCCAGAAGGCGGCGCGCCACCCGGCGTGCTGGCTCAGCACCGTGCCGACCGGTACGCCGACGATCGTGGCGAGGGTGAGTCCGGTGCCGACGACCGACAGCGCCTTGCCCTTGGCTCCGGCCGGCACCAGGCTCACCGCCGCCGCGGCGGCCACCGCCCAGAAGCCCGCGTACGCGAAGGCGCTGACGACCCGCGTCGCGAACAGCACCCCGTACCCCGGGGCCAGCGCGCCGACCACGTGCCCGGCCACGAAGACGAGCTGGAAGGCGATCAGCGCGGTGCGGCGCGGCAGGCGCAGGGTGCCGATGGCGAGGACGGGTGCGCCCACCACCATGCCGATGGCGAACGCGGACACCAGCAGCCCGGCGTCGGGGATGGAGACGCCGAGGTCGGCGGCCACGTTGGGCAGCAGTCCGGCGAGCATGAACTCGGAGGTTCCCTGGGCGAAGATCCCCAGGCCGAGGAGGTAGACGGCTATGGGCATGACGTGCGTACTCCCGATGAGGGTTGAGTATTGGATAGGTCGGTCCAAAATGAAGGCAAAAGGAAGCGGCCCGGTCGGGCCGCGCGTGGAGCAGCGCGTCAGAGCGCTGCCATGAAGCCCTCCACGATTCCTTCGAGCGCCCCGCGGTCGGCCCCGCAGCGCGCCGAGACACGCAGACCGCCGACAGCCGCGATGACCAGGTGGGCGAGAGCGCGCGCGTCCTTGCCCGCGTCGATGTCGCCGTCCCGCTGCCCGGACTCGATCGCGGCGCGGATCGCCTCCAGCCGCAGCCGGTAGTCCCGCGCCAGCTCGCCCGCGACCTCCTCGTCGCGGGCCGCGATCTCGATGGCGGTGTTCACGACCAGGCAGCCGCGCCGGGCCTCCTCGCTCTCGCACTCCTCGTCCACGACGCGCCGCAGATGCGTACGGATCTTCTCCCGCACCGGCAGGCCGCTCTCCAGCAGCGCGAACAGCTCACTGTTCCGTTCCGTCATGAAACGGTCCAGCGCCCGCTCGAAAAGGTCGTGCTTGCTCTTGAACGTGTTGTAGATACTGCTGCGCCCGAGACCGGTCGCCTCGCACAGGTCCTGCGTGGACGTGCCTTCGTAGCCGGCGGTCCGGAACGCCTCCATCGCGGCACCGACCGCCCGCTCCTCGTCGAACTTCCTGGGGCGGGCCATGGGGAGGACGGTACAGGTATTGGATCGGCCAGTCCAATACCTGGGTCCGCGTCCGCGATCACCGGGCGGAGAGCCACTCTCCAGCCAGTACGCTGATGCGATGGTCGACGTGGGGGTCAGCGAGCTGCGGCGAAGCCGCGAACGGCTCGCGAAACAAGGGGAGTCCGCCGAGCAGGCCGGGGACTGCGCGAGCGGCGGATTACTGTTCTTCTACGCTGCCGAGTGCGGGCTGAAGGCCGAGGTACTGCGGTGGATCCTTCAGCGTGAGGACACTTCCGCCTTGCCTGTCGACCTGCGATCACACAATCTGCGCCGCTTGGCCAAGGCCCTGAACCTCCAGGACCCCACTCCCGGGCAGGACCCGTTGCGCTGCCGTCGGCACAAGGACAACGCCTGGATCGAGAGCCATCAGCTCCACGAGGCGTGGCGCTATGGTGCGGAACTGTGCGCAGATGATCAGAAGGCTGCGCTGGAAGCCTTGAAGTCACTGGTGAAGGACGCCAGGAAAGGATCTTGAGCGTTATGGCCGGCAAGCTCTTCACCTGGGTGGACATCGATTCCCGACTGGCGGAGGCGGCCACCGAGGGCCGGTGGCCGCGGTGGTTGCTGGAGGTCGATGCCTGGTGGGACGCGCTGGAGCTGACCGTCCGCCCGGGGACGGGGAGCGAGACCGTCCGCGACTGGCTGGACAGCCAGTTCGGTCTCGGGTCGGCCGTCGGGTACGACGCGGGCCTGGAACTCGTCCTCGACCGCCCCGCGGCGCACGCCCCCCACTCACTGCCCGTGCGCCTGGTCGAAGCCCTCGATTCCGGAGCGGCCCCGCGCCGTCCGAAGCTCAGTGAGCGCCGCGTCACCTCGGCATTGGGAGACACGCTGCCTCGTCCGGCGGACCCGCAGTTCGCCGGAGACAAGCAGCTCATCGCGTTCCACTCCTTCAAGGGCGGCGTGGGACGCACGTTGCACTCCGTCGCGTTGGCCGACTTCCTGGCGTCTCAGGGTCAGCACGTCCTCCTCGTGGACGCCGATCTGGAAGCTCCCGGCATCACCTGGATGTACCAGGCGCAGGGCGGGCGCTGCGACATCGCGTACGAGGACGTCCTCGCCCTCCTGCACTCCTCACGACATGGCGACCCCACACCGGCCGTCCAGATCGCCGCCGCGTACCTTCCCAACCAGAGCGTCTCGCGCTACCCGGGGCCGGGCCGCATCACCGTGCTTCCCGTCAGCCGGCGCACCCGGCTCGGCCCGCCCCGCATCGGCCCGACGGACCTGCTGACCGAGGACCGCTCACCGTACTTCCTCAGCGAATCGCTTGCCGCCCTGGCCGTCGCGGCCGAGGCCGACACCGTCGTGATGGACTTGCGGGCCGGAGCGTCCGAACTGGCGGCGCCCGTTCTGCTGGACCCCCGTGTGACGCGGATCTTCGTCACGACGGTCAGCAGCCAGTCCCTTCAGGGGACCGAGGCGATGATCCGGCAACTGGGGTGCCAGTCACCGGCGGTGGCACGTACGGACCCGACTCCCGGCGCGATCGTGACGCAGTACCGTCTCGACACCCATGACCTCCATGCCGAGGAGGCGCGCCGAACCCTGTCCGCGGCGCTGTCGTCCACCATCGCCATGGCGGCGACGGACGAATACACCTCGGAAGACCTCGCGGTGGACGAACAAGTGCTGACCGCGCCGCTCTTGAGCCCGTTCCGCGAGGAACTGCTCACGCTGCCGCAGAGCTGGGACGCGGTGGTGGAGGTCATCCGACGCTGTGGTCTGCCCGGCTTGCTGAGCGAGTTCGCGCCGAGCCTCACACAAACAGCAGCGACGTCTTCGGACGAACCTTCGAGCCTGGACGAGCGTCGACGCACCCTGAAGAGCACAGCGGGTCGTCTCATCTTCGCCGAGCGACAGGGCATGGACTCCAGCCTCGGATTCCTCACCACCGAGCCGGTACGCCGGCTGATCGCGGACCACAGCACCGACCTTCCCGTGGCGATCGTCGTCGGGGCGAAAGGCGCGGGCAAGACCTTTACGTTCGCCCGCATGTGCAGCGCGGGGACCTGGGATGCTTTCGCGCGGGAGAACGGTCAGAGCGTGGACCGGACCGCGATGGTCATCCCTGTTCTGGACCCGGCCAACATCGCGGAGCCGGGCACCGGCATGCTTTCCCCGCAAGCGCTCAGGGACCGCGCGGCAGGAGGACAAGGCGTCACCGCCGATGAGATCCGCAGTCACCTGAACGCCGGTCTCGTGGACCCCCGGGCCCAGGACGCGGAGTTCTGGAGGCAGCGCTGGCTCGAATGCCTGGCGTGGTCAGCGGGGGCCGCTCGGGATGTATCAGCCGAGGATTTCCTGGTCCGGCGGACACTGGACACGTCCGAAGCCCGTCTCTTCGTGTTCGACGGCCTGGAGGACTGGCTGGAGTCCTTGGACGCGGAGCCCCGGCGGATGGCCCTGCGCACCCTGCTCATCGAGGTGCCGGCCTGGCTCCGCCGCCTTCGCCATCGCTCGCTCGGTCTCGTGGTCTTCGTGCGGCAGGACCTGGTCCGCTCGGCGATCAAACAGAATCTCGGGCAGTTCCTCGACCGCTACGCCCCTTATGAGCTGCGCTGGGACACCGAGGACGCGCTCCGGCTCTCCCTGTGGATCGCGTCGAACGCCGAAGCGGTGGAGGCATCGGGGTCTCCGATCGCGGACATGTCCTACGAAGAGATCGTCCATGCCCTCACCCCTCTCTGGGGCGCGAAGCTCGGTACCGAGAAGTCACGTGAAGCGTGGACCGAGCGTTGGGTTCCGGCCGCTCTCGCGGACTTCAACGAGCAGATCCAGGCCCGCGACGTCGTCCGCTTCCTGCGCGAGGCGGCCGATGCTTCCATCGGCGACGAACGTTGGCCGGACCGCGTACTGGCACCGGCGGCCATGCGGCGCGCCCTGGGCGCGTGCAGCCGCGCGAAGGTGGATGAGATCAACCAGGAGAATCCCCGCCTCGGAAAACTCCTGCGGCAGATGGGCACGTTCTCCGACGACGTCCGCATGCCGTTCGACGCGGAGGATCTGAACCTGTCCCCGGATGATGTCGAGGCTTTGGAGCAGTGGGGCGCGCTGGCCCGCGACGCCGACGGGCGCTACCGCATGCCCGAGATCTACCGGCATGCCCTCGGCTTCCGTACCCAAGGCAGGGCGCGCGTGGTTCGGACTCCTTGAGTGGCGGCCGGCGATCCCCCTACTTCCCCGTACGCGGAAAGCTCACCTCGACCCGCCGGTTCTTCTTGCGGCCGGCCTCCGTGGTGTTGTCGGCGATCGGGTACTGCTCGCCGTAGCCGCGGATCTGGAAGGTGACCGCCGCGCCGAGGCTCTCGGCCAGTTCGCGCTGGACGGCGTTGGCGCGTTCCTTGGAGAGGACCAGGCCGTGGGCGTCCGAGCCCAGATTGTCGGTGAAGCCGAAGACGCGCAGGTTGGTGGCGTGCTGTTTCTTGATCTCGGTGGCGATGGTGGTGATGCGGGACAGCGCGTCGGGGGAGAGTTCGGCGCTGTCCTTGGCGAAGAGGACCTCGGCCTGGAGGGCGAAGGTCACGTTGGAGTTGGTGTCCTGGCGCCGCTCGGCGCCGTCGTCCGTCTCGACGATGGACTTGATGTTGAGCACCTTGGCGGGGGCGAGGGTGGCGCCCTGGACCATGCGGAGGTCGGGGTCCTTCGGGTCGATCTTCACCGGGGCGGTGGTGTCCTCGGAGACGCCGGGCGGGTCGTCGGCGTGGGCGGCCGGCGGGGCCGGGGTGAGGACGAGGAGGAGGGCGGTGGCCGCGGTGACGGCGGCCCGGGTGGCGGTGCGGGGTCTGGTCGCGGACGGGGTGGTCATGGGTCAGTCCGAGATCGAGACGGTGGCGGGCGGCATGGTCGGCAACTGGAAGTCGACCTCGGTCACCTTCGCGGGCGGGGCCGGGAACTGCGCGAAGACGGGCCGGCTCTCGCCCGGTTTCAGGCCGCTCAGTCCGGTGGTGCACAGACACTCGCCCTCGGTGTCCCGCAGCACCAGGTAGCGCTTCTTGCCGGCCTTGTCGACCAGGGTGGCGCCGGAGACGGAGGAACGGGAGCGCATGCCGGTCTCGTTGGAGCGCCAGTTGATCGCGTTGAAGATCTTGGTGCCGTTGTTGGTGACGGTGCCGCTGACGGTGACGAAGCCGCCGGTGTCCCGGACCGCGGAGTGCAGGGTGACGACCACCCCGTCCGGGCCCTTCACCTCGCCGATGGCCTGCTGGGAGTCGGCGGCCGGGGTGCCGCGCCCGGTGTCTTTCGGAGCGGTGGCCCGGGTCGGCGGCTTACCGTCCGCGCCGCTCCTGCCGCCGCCCTCGTCACCGCCGCAGCCGCTCACGACGAGAGCGAGGCCGGCGGCGATCGCCGCGGCGGCCACTCTCCTGGTGGCCTTCGAAGGGCGCCCAGTGTCCATGGATGCGATTCCCTCTGCTCGTCGTCGGCTGGTCATTCGGCAAGGCGTACGGAGAACAGGTCGGCGGCTTCGGGCAGGTCGCGGGGGTCGGCCGGGTCGACGGTCCACTCCTTGCCGTCCTCGCAGGTGAGGTTCACGGTGGGGGGACCGGCGGGTGGGTCGTTGGCGGGCGGGTCGCCGCCGTCGCCCTGGTCGCCACCGTCTCCCTGGTCATCGCCGTCGCCCTGGCCGGGGCCGTCACCCTCCCCCGGCGCCGGTGTCGGCGTCGGTGTCGGTTCCGGCTCCGGGCCCGGTGTGCAGCGCGGTTCGACCACCGCCCTGGCCCGTGCCGAGGCGTGGGTGTTCTCGGTCCCGGGGATCACCGAACGGCCCACGGTCTTACGGGTGTCGGCCTCGACGGCGAACGACGTGGGGTACGAGTCCGCCGTGCACGTCACGTCGGCGTCGTTGCGGCCGGCGAACCACTCGGCGTTCGCGCACGCCTCGGCGCCGGGGACGCCACGGCCGTCGAGCAGGTCCTTCCAGGGCGCGCCTGTACGGATCGCGTCGAGGAGTTCCGTACTCAGCCGGTCCCGGTACTTCTGTCCGGCCGCCAGCGCCGCCGCGTCGGCAGCGGTCTGCGCGGAGTTGCGGGTCGCGGCGGCCTGCCCGACCGCGAAGAACGCGAAGGCGAGCAGGAGCAGGCCGGCCACGGCCACGATGTACAGGGGAAACGCCTGGCCGGCGTCTCCGGTCCGGCGGCGGGACGCCGCCCGGGTCAGATTCCCACGACCTCGGAGATCTTGTTGGAGATGGCCGTCGCGATCTGACTGCCGAAGTCCGTGGTCGACAGGACGAGCACGATCGCCACGACCACGGCGATGATGCCCAGGTACTCGATCGAGGTCTGCCCCCGGTCGTCGCCCTTTCCCCACAACCGCTTCGCCATCGTGTTCCCCTCCATGGGCGGCCGGGCCGCTCCGGTCCGGATGGTCTGCCCCCGTGGTGCCGGCCCGCGCGTACCCGTCGTACGGAGGAACGCCGTACGGACGAGAGCCGTACGGGCGCACACCGAACACGCGTACACCGGACGTGAGCACGCTACGCATACGCGCGCTCGCGACACGAGAAAAGTACGCCGGAACACCGGTCCCGGAACAGGGCGTCCGCCCGCATTCCTTTCCCGTGGGCGCGGGTTGAAGCATCGGCCGGTGGGGGGAGGGGAAGGAATGGCCCGGATTGCCCGGTAAGAGTGGCTTGCGGGGGGCGGCTGGGGGATTCGGTACGGCCGGGCCGCCCGGTACCACCAGATCGCCCGGCACAGCCGTTTTGCCCGGTACAGCCGTATCACCCGGTACGCCCGTCCCGTCCGACGGCATCCTCTCCACCCCCGCCCGTCCGCCCGTCCTCGTCGGCAGCCCCGTCGCCACCCGTCCCGGTGTGCCCGGCGGTGTGTCCGGGGCCGGGGAACACATGGATGCCGACTGTCCCACATACCGTTGCGTACGCGAAGGGTGTTTGCCCAACAGGAGCCGTTTCGAGACGCGTAAGGGGGCGGCGGGACACGGGAGTTGACCGCGCGCCGGCCGGTGCGCGTCAGTCGCCCATCAGTGAGCCGAAGTCGGTGCCGGAGCCGAGGAAGAAGCCCGCGACGAGCAGGATCATCGTGGCGGGGACCATGAACGTGGTGACCACCATGGTCGCCTTGGGCACCGCGCGGGCGGCGCGGCGCCGGGCGTTCTGCGCGTCGGTGCGGCGCATGTCGTCGGCGATCTGGATGAGGGTGTCGACGATCGGGGAGCCGAGTTCCTCGCCCTGCTGGAGCGCGGTGACGAACTGGGCCACCTGCTCGGAGTCGTTGCGTCTGCGCAGTTCCTCGAACGCCTCGCGGCGGCTGACGCCCATGTCCAACTGCCGGAGCGTGATCCGCAGCTCGTCGGCCCACGGGCCTTCGTACTTGTCGGCCACCCGGTCCAGGGCCTGCCGGAAGCCCAGCCCGGCGCTGACCACGACGGCCAGCACGTCCAGGAAGTCGGGCAACGTCCGTTCGATGGTGTCCTTGCGTTGGCGAATCGCCGCCCAGATGCCGACCTCGTTCCAGAACAGGCCGAAGGCGACGAGGAGGAGGGCGAGCAGGTACTGGGAGCGCAGCAGCATGACGAGCGCGCCGCCGAAGCCGAGGAAGCCGTACACCGCGCGGCGGGCGGCGTAGCGGTCCACGGTCAGGCCGCCGGGGTTGCCCGCCTGATCGATGCGTCTGCGCACCTTGGCCACCCGCTTCTCGCCCATCAGGCGTAGGACGAGGGGTGCGTACCGCATTCCCGCCCGGTCCACCGCCGATCCGACGACGGTCGTGCGGGTCGAGCCGACCTCCAGGGCGACGGCGATGTCCGGGGGCAGTCTGGCCTCGCGGCGGTAGAGGGCGACGCCGTAGCAGATGCCCGCCACGGAGGCGGCGAGCGCGAGGGCGAGGAGCAGGCCGGTCGTTCCGATTCCCATGGGTGGGTGCCTTCGGGTGGGGAGGGTGGCGGGGCGGCCGGGGCGGCAGCCGTCGGGCGTCAGATGTCGATCTTGGAGATACGGCGGATCACGAAGAAGCCGGCCGCGTACAGGACGAAGGCCACGACCACCGCGGCCTGCCCCAGGAACGTGGCCGTCATCCGGTCGATGGCCCCGGGCGCGATGCGGTTCATCAGCAGCAGCGTGCCCAGGCCGAGGAACGGCACGACGTACGCCGTGACGACGACCTGGGAGAGCTGGGTGCGCACCTCGCGCCGGGTCTCCTTGCGCTCTTCCAGGGTCTTGGTGAGGTTGCGCAGCGAGCCGACGACCGTGCCGCCCGCGCGGTTGGACAGCACCAGGGTGGTGACGAGGACGACGAGTTCGCGGGAGGGCAGGCGGGCGGCCAGCTCGTCGAGGGCGTCGTCGAGGGAGTGGCCGACGGCCAGTTTGTCGGAGACCTTGGCCAGTTCCTCCCCGGCGGGCGCCTCCAGTTCCTCGGCCGCCATGCCCAGGGCCGTACGCAGCGCCAGCCCGGCCTGGGTGGCGTTGGCGAGGATGCGGGACAGCTCGGGAAGCTGGTTGATGAACTTCTCGATACGTTTCTGCCGCTGCCAGTTGAGGAAGGCGTACGCCGACCAGACGGCCGCCAGGGCCGCGATCGGGCCGAAGAAGGGCGCCAGGACCGCCTGCGCGACGATCCACACCCCGGCGACCACGGCGAGCAGGCCGACGAAGAACTCGCCGGGGGTCACGTCCAGGCCGGTGGCGGCCAGCCGCAGTTCCAGGCCGCGCCCGAGCCGGGTGGCGCGCAGCCGGCGGTCGAGGGCGGCGAAGCGGCGGCCGTGGCCGGGCCGGGGCAGGCCGTGGTCGTCGGAGAGCCGGTCGACGAGGGCCCGGT
Source organism: Streptomyces chrestomyceticus JCM 4735 (assembly GCF_003865135.1). Taxonomy (NCBI): domain Bacteria; kingdom Bacillati; phylum Actinomycetota; class Actinomycetes; order Kitasatosporales; family Streptomycetaceae; genus Streptomyces; species Streptomyces chrestomyceticus. The sequence continues at coordinate 3,527,818 of NZ_BHZC01000001.1, forward strand.
GCCGTTCGCGTCCGGTCGCGTAGAGCCGCAGGCCCACGACGGCCAGCACCGCGCAGAGCAGGGTGACGCCGAGGGTGAGCAGGGCGATGTCGTCCAGGGGCATGGGCGCGGGTCCGTCCTCCGGTGGTGAGCCGCTACGGGGCTTACAGGGGCCAACAGGGGTTCATACGGCTGCACACGGCTTCACGAGGCTTCCCGGGTGGTGAGCTGGTCGGCGTCGGCCGCGACCCCGAAGGCCGGGGGTACGGGTTCGTCGGCCAGGTAGAGGCGTTCGGCGACGCGGCGCGGCAGCGGGTGGTAGCGGAAGCGGCCGCGTACGGTGCGGTCGGCGCCGCTCGGTTCGGCCTCGAAGCGGCAGACGGTGGCGAGGCGGTAGTCCGCGTGGCCGTGCGAGTCGAGGATGGCGATCTCGCCGATGCGGCGGGAACCGTCGGCGTGCCGGGTGATCTGGACGAGGCAGTCGACGGCGCTGTTGATCTGGTCGCGCAGCGCCTCGAAGGGCACCTTGACGTCGGACATGGACGCGAGCGTCTGGAGGCGCATCAGGGCGTCCTCGGCGCTGTTGGCGTGCACGGTGGCGAGCGAGCCGTCGTGGCCGGTGGACATGGCCTGGAGCATGTCGAGGGTCTCGCCGCCGCGGACCTCGCCGACGATGATGCGGTCGGGGCGCATGCGCAGAGAGTTGCGTACGAGGTCGCGGATGGTGATCCGGCCCTTGCCCTCCACGTTGGGCGGCCGGGACTCCAGGCGGATCACATGGGTCTGCTGGAGCTGGAGTTCGGCGGCGTCCTCGACGGTGATGATCCGCTCGCCCTCGGGGATGAGGCCGGAGAGGGCGTTGAGGAGGGTGGTCTTGCCGGCGCCGGTGGGTCCGGAGACGACCACGTTGAACTTGGCCCGGACCAGCCCGGCGAGCAGCATCACCATCTGGTCGTCGAGGGTGCCCATGCCGATGAGTTCGGGCAGCGTGTACGCGCGGGGGAAGCGGCGGATGGTGAGGGTGGCGCCGTTCAGGGCGAGCGGCGGGATGATCACGTTGACGCGCTCGCCGGAGGGCAGCCGCGCGTCGACCATCGGGTTGGACTCGTCCACCCGGCGGTTGACGGTGGAGACGATGCGTTCGATCGTCTGCATGAGCTGTTCGTGGGAGGCGAAGCGGACGGGGACCAGCTCCACCCGGCCGTGCCGCTCGACGTACACCTGGTCGGGCCCGTTGACCATGATCTCGGTGACCGAGGCGTCTTCGAGCAGCGGTTCCAGGACGCCGAGGCCGAGCGCCTCGTCCACCACGCGGCGGATGAGCTGCGCGCGTTCGGCGGTGGACAGGACCGGGCCCTCGCGGCTGATGATGTGGCCGAGGACGCGCTCCAGGCGGGTACGGCGCTCGGCGGCGGCGAGCGCCGACATCTCGGCGAGGTCGATCTCCTCCAGCAGCTTGGCGCGGTAGACGGCGACGAGGTGGCCGTCCTCGCGGCCCGTCGGCGGGGCCTCCGGCGCGGCGATGCGGGCTCTGAGACTCATGGGGCGGTGCTTCCTCCGGGTTCGGCGGGCAGGGCCATGGTGGCGCTGCGGGTGGCGGGCCCGAACTCGACGCCGGGAATGACGGACGGGATCTTGACCGTCGCGGTCGCCACGGCCTCGCCGCCGCCCTCGGACGCCTGGACACTGGCGTCCGCGGCGACCCAGCCGCTCATGGCCGCCTTGCCCGCCGCCTCCGGGGACGTCTTCCGGTCGGCCTCGTCGAGGGTGGCCGTACGGGCGGCGGCGCGCGCTCCCGTACCGGCCTGCTGGACGGCGTACGCGGCCAGGCCGAGCTGGATCACGGCGAGGGCGATGAGCAGCAGGATCGGCAGGAAGCCGAGGAATTCGACGGAGACCTGGCCGCGGTCGTCGCGCCGGCGGCGTCCCCCTCGCCGTCCCCGGATGCGCACGGTCATCGTCACGCCCCCTCCTCCTCCGCCGCGCCCGCCGTGCCCACGACGTGCCCTGGGAAGTTCACCGCGCCGGGGAAGAGCACCGGCACCTGGAGCGCCACCCGCGCCTTCCACAGGCCGCCCTCGGGAGCGCACGAAATCTGGGCGCCGCCCTCCCACGCGCCGGGCAGATCCTTCCTGGCCGCCGCCTCGCACGCGGCCGGGCCGCCCGTCTCGGTCGCGGTGCCCGCCCGCGCGCCCTTGTCCGCCGAGTTGGCGGCGAGCGTGAAGGTGTAGCCGACGAGCACGAACTGCCAGAGCAACACGAGGACGGCGAGGATCAGCGGGGCCAGCCCGAGGAGTTCGACGGAGACCTGGCCGCGGTCGTCGCCCAGCCGTGGGCGGCGCATCCCTCAGCCCTCCTCGTACGGTCCGGCCGCGCCGAAGGCCCCCGCGGCACCCGGCACTCCCGGCTCCCCGGCGGCGGGCCCGGCCGTCAGCGCCTTGCGCCGCCGGCCGGTCAGCGGCGTACGGGCGCGGTGGCTGCCCCGCCCCTGCCGGGCCGCGGCCGGCGCGTCGACCAGGCCCAGCTCGCCGGCGAGCGCCCACAGCGCCTGCCGGACCGTGGACCGGGCGTCCAGGTCCTGCATCCGGCCCGCGTCGACGTACGGCTGGAGCTCCTTGAAGGCGGCCGGTACGGACGTCCGGGCGACCCGGGTGCCGGTGGCCTTGCCGACCAGCGGCGGCTGGATCTCGGTGTTACGGGTGAGGCGGTTGACGACGGTCGTGGTGTCCTCGGCCTTGCGGATCTGCAGCCGGTCCCACAGCCGTACGAGGCGCTTGGCGGCCCGTACACAGACCACGTCCGGCGTCGTCACGAGCAGGGCGGTGTCGGAGAGTTCGACGGCGGCGGCGCTGGCGGACTGCATCTGGGAGCCGCAGTCCACCACCACCAGCTCATAGCGGGAGCGCAGCGCCGCCAGGACCGTACGGGCGGCCCGGTCGTCCACCTCCTCACCACGCTCGCCCTCCTCCGGCGCCAGCAGCAGACCCAGTCCGGTGTGGTGGGCGTGCACGGCGTCCTGGAGGACGCGTACGGAGATGTCCTGGATGCCCGCGAGGTCGACGATCGAACGGCGGAACTGGACGTCCAGGTAGGAGGCCACGTCACCGGACTGGAGGTCCATGTCGACCAGCGCGACGCTGCGTCCGGCAGCGCGCGCGGCGAGCGCGAGCTGCACGGCGGTGACCGTCGTACCGACACCTCCCTTGGCGCCGGTGACGGTGACGAGCGTGCCCGCCGGACCGAGCGCAGCTTCCTGACCGCCGCCCAGGTGGACCCGTACACCGGCCGCCCACTGGGCCGCGGCCTGCACCCTGGCCGCCAGTTCGTCGTAGCCGAGCGGCAGGCCGACGATGCCGCGCGCGCCCGCGTCCATGGCGGCGGCGAACAGGGCCGGGCCCGCGTCGGTGGTGATCAGCACGACGCCGACGGCGGGGAAGCGCAGCGCGATGTCGCGGATCAGCTCCAGCGCGGGCACCGGGCCGATGCGCTCGTGGACCAGGACGACCTCGGGCAGCTCGTCCACCGCGGACGGCGGCCCCGGCCGGTCCGGGGAGCCGGCCGCGGCCCGGGAGACGGCCTGGTCGAGCGCGTTGACCAGGGCGGTGGAGTCGGTGACCGGCGGCCCGGGCTCGGCGCCCGGCAACTGGCTGAGCAGCGACGACACGGCACGGGCTGCGTCGGGGTCGCCGACCGCCGGGAGGATGCGGATGGTCACCAGGGCCTCCGGGTCATTTGTCGCCGTCGAGCGTGTAGGTGCGCTCCGCGGGCGGGATGTCGGCCTCGGTGCCGGGGGCGACGAGGGCGAGCCGTACGTGGGTGGCGAAGGACTCCGCGTAGGCGACGCGCTGGGCGTCCTGGGTGCTCAGCGCGAAGGTGATCGGTACGGCGTCGGTGGCGCGGCGGGTGCTGGAGGAGCGGGTGTCGCCGGGATCCTTGCTCTCCAGCGGGGTGAGCTTGCCCCGGTCGATGACCTGGGCGTTCGCCACGATCACCTTGGAGACGGGCCGGTCCTGGGAGCGTTTGCCCTCGAAGGTGGCGTAGATGTTCACCCGGGCCCCCGGGTTGATCTTCCCGGCCACGCCGGTGGCCGCGTCGATCATGATGGCGATCTCCTGCTGCCCCGGCTTGAGCGCGGGGCGGTCGACGGCCATGTCGTCCTGGAGGAGCGAGCCCTTGTGCAGCGGCGTCACGGCGATCTTCCCGCGGACCCGGGCCAGGTCGGTGACAGCGGTGGACGGCAGCCAGCGCTCCGGTATCTCCACCTTCTCGAACTGGCCCGGATCGAGCGCCTGATAGGCGGCCACGTCCGCTTTCAGCCGGTACGCGGTGCGCTCGGGGCCGACCTTGGACTCCACATTGCGTATGACCGACAGCACGCCGACGAACGCGCCGAGCGCGCAGAGGACCGACAGGAGCAGCAGGATCACTCCGCGGCGCTGGCGTGAGTTCATGGGTGCGGGACCTCGGGGGGATCGGTGCGGGCGGGGGTGAGGAAGGGGACAGGAGCGGGGCGGGCCCGGTGGAGCCGTCCCGAGCGGGGTGGTCCGTACGGGCGGGCCGGAGCCGTCACGGGACGGATCAGCGTGCCCGTACGGCCGTCCGCCGCCCCGGCTCGGGTCCCGGGACACCGCCCGGCGACACCGGTGCCAGGCCCCGGCGCCGCAGCAGGGAGGAGGCGGGCGTGGCGGAGTCCACCGGTGCGGCGCCCGGACCGTGCACGGTGCGGGGCCGCGCGGCCCCGCCCGTACGGCGCCCGGTGTCGGCCGCCGCACCCGGTACGGCGGTCGGCGCACAGCAGAACGCGCACCGGTCGCCGATGAGTTCGAGACCGCACCAGCGGCACTCCTCTCTCCGTACGGACGCCACGAGCTGGTAGAGCACCGAAAGATCCGGAATGGCCGCCGAGAACTCGGCGGCCTTGTGCGTCCCCCACCACACCGCCGACTCGGCGGGCAGCGGCACCTCGTACGTCCCCTGCACCTGCCAGGAGCGCGCCAGGACGCCGCCGACCCACTCGCCGGACACCTGGCCGCGCGCCCAGACGAGGCGGGTGGCGAAGCCGGGGGCGGGCAGGCCGGCTTCGGCGGCCCGTTCGGCGTGCCGGTCGAGGCGGACGAGCTGCGGATCCGGGTTGGCGAGCACCGCGAAGTGCGCGCCGGGCACCCAGGACCGCAGGTGGGAACGGAGGTCCGTCGGCACCCTGTCGAGGCGGGCGACGCTGCCCAGCAGGGCGCCCGCGTGCACGTAGTGCGCCAGCAGACGGGCGGCGCAGGCGAGCAGGCCGGGGCTGAAGTCGCACAGTGACAACTGCCGGAGCTGCTGGGCGAGGACAGCCAGGCCGAGCGGCGGCAGGTCCATCGGCAGGATCGCGAACCGGTCGCTCTCCAGGACCGCGCGCAGGGTGTGCAGCCGGCGGACGTGGTCCGGCGGGCAGGCGGTGGAGTAGAGCGCCACGAGGTGGCCGTGGTGCTCCAGCACCGCGCCCAGCTCGTTGAGCGCCTCGTCCAGCGGCTGGGCGTGCGGGGGCCGGACGACGACGGCGGCCGGGGTCTGCCGGTCGGTGGCGGGCAGCGCGAGATCGGCGCTGGTGACTGCAATCGCGGTCGGCACGTCGCGTCCCCCACTGCGCTGCTGGCGCTGTCGGCACTGTTGGCGCTGTCGGCACTGCTGTTGGCTCAGCACCTTATCCACGAGTTCCGCCCGGGAGAACACGTTCTGGGGTACTGGCCGTCCGACTTGGCGCTTCCGCTCCCCCGCCGCTCCGCGCCTCCCGGGGAATTCCCGGTTCCGCACGACCTCTTGACACGCACATTGGTCTGGACCACCTTGTACGCCAGCACGACGCACCACGTGCAACACCAGCACCACAGCAGCTCAGGGGCCCCTGAACGCGCAGCAGCACCACCTTGCCCAACTCGGCCGCCGGCAAGTCGGTGATCATCTCGGTCGGCGGCGAGAAGGGCGCGGTATCCGTCAGCGACGACGCCTCCGCGAAGAACTTCGCCGACTCCCTCGGCAAGCTCATGGACGAGTACGGCTTCGACGGCGTCGACATCGACCTGGAGAACGGCCTCGACTCGACCTACATGACCAAGGCGCTCAAGGCCGTGCACGCACAGCACAGGGAAGTCGTGGTCACGATGGCGCCGCAGACGATCGACATGCAGTCGCCGCAGAACGCCTACTTCAAGACGGCGCTGAACATCAAGGACTTCCTCACGGTCGTCAACATGCAGTACTACAACAGCGGCTCGATGAACGGCTGCGACGGCAAGGTGTACGCCCAGGGCACGGTCCACGGCCTGCCGTAACCGACCTCACGTACGCCACACAGCAGACGACCGGCCGCGCGGTGCCCGGAGCACCACGCGGCCGGCTCATGTCTCAAGGACTGCGCGCGCCCTCAGCCTTGGCCGTTACGGCTTCGGCAGAACGCACCCCGCCCGCCCCAGGTCCAGCTTGTTGCCGGTCCCGAAGCAGTTGGGGATGGTGTAGATCTGCTGGGCGTAGTTGATGCCCTTGCGGACGGTGACCTTGCCGTTCTCGTCGATCTCGCACGGGTTGTTCATCGTGCAGCGGGCGCCGTCCTCGTTGCCCGTGTTGTTGATCGCGGTGACCTTGCCGGTGGCGTTGTCGATGACCGGCGAGCCGGACGTACCGCCGTACGTCTTGCAGGCGGAGGTGTAGCGGACCGAGTCCTTCATGAGGTAACCGCCCTCCTTCAACTGCGGGACGAACCCGTCGATGTTGCAGGAGAAGGTCTTCTTCCAGTAACCGGACACGACGGTGATGCCCGCGCCCTTGGCCGGGTGGCTGGTGGCTATGTCCAGCGCCTTGATGCCGTAACGCTGCTTTATCTGGGCATAGGTGGAGGAAAGTTCGTAGAAGGACACGTCGGTGTCGGTCATCGTGCCGTAGACGACCTTGGTGGCGCGTACCGTGCCGAGGTTGCCGGCCGAGGCGTTCAGCACGGTGAAGCTGCGGCTGGAGGGCTGGTCGACGACGACCTCGCCCGGGTCGGGCATGCCGCTCTCCAGACAGTGGCCGTTGGACATGACCAGGGCCGGGTCGTTGTCGGTCGAGGTGGGCATCCGGACGATCGAACCCGAGCAGTTGCTGAGCGCGACCGTACCCGCGAAGTTCACGGCCTTGGGCTTCACCCGGACGTCCTGCACCGCCTGGGACTGCGCAGCCGCCGCGGCCTGCGCCGCGGTCGGGCCGGCCGCGTCCGCCGTCGTGGCGGCGCCGGCCGTGCCAGTGGCGCCGATGAGTGCCGTGGCGCTCAGGACGGCCGTGGCCAGGGCGCCGACGAGAGGTCTGTTCATGTGGGGGTCCTCTCACACTGGTGAGTCCGGCGTGGCGCCGGACTTGTCGTGCGCATTGTTGGTGCGGCACCGGCCGCTGGCAAGGATCTTCCGGAAACCCGGCGGAAATTGGCGTGTTTGCGTCAACGCAAGCCATTGACCGAGCCATGCCAAGGCAAAACACTGACGCCGTCGCCAGCCTCACACCCCCACGGAGGTCACTCCATGCGACCACGGTTACGCGGCAGACGGACCACCGTCCTCACCGCGCTCCTCTCCCTCGCACTGGCCGCACCCCTCGCCGCCCGCGCGGAGGACTCCCCTCGCCAGACCACTCCCACCGAGACCGCCGCGGCCGGCACCACGGCGGCCGACACCGGCACACCCCGCCAGTACGAGATCACCGGCCTCACCACCGCGGACCGGCGCAGCGCCCTCGCCTCCACCGGCGTGTCCATCGACGAGGTGCACGGCCGCACCGTCGTCATCACCGCGGACACCGCGCAGGCCGCCCTCGTACGCAAGCTCGGCCACCGGCTGCGGGCCCTGCCGGCGCCCCCGACGGGCACCGGCGACCGCGTCAAGGACTTCCCCTCCGGCTACGGCAAGTACCACAACAACGCCGAGGCCACCGCCGAGATCAACGCACTCGTCGCCAAGTACCCGGCCATCCTCGCCAAGCGCGTCATCGGCAAGACCTACGAGGGCCGGGACATCCTCGCCCTCAAGCTCAGCAAGAACGTCGCCCAGGACGAGAACGAACCCGAGGTCCTCTTCACCGCGCACCAGCACGCGCGCGAACACCTCACCGTCGAGATGGCCCTCTACCTGCTCAACGACTACACGTCCAAGTACGGCAGCGACCCGCGCGTCACCAAAATGCTCGACTCCCGTGAGATCTGGGTCGTGCCGGACGTGAACCCGGACGGCGGCGCCTACGACATCGCCACCGGCTCCTTCCGCAGTTGGCGCAAGAACCGCCAGCCCAACAGCGGCTCCTCGAACGTCGGCACCGACCTGAACCGCAACTGGGACTTCAAGTGGGGCTGCTGCGGCGGCTCCTCGGGCAGCACCGGCTCCGAGACCTACCGCGGCCCGTCCGCCGCCTCGGCCCCCGAGGTCAAGGTCGTCGCCGACTTCGTCCGCAGCCGGATCGTCGGCGGCGTCCAGCAGATCAAGACCGCCATCGACTTCCACACGTACAGCGAACTGGTCCTGTGGCCGTACGGCTGGACCTACAACGACACCGCCCCCGGCATGACCCAGGACGACCGCGACGCCTTCGCGGCCGTCGGCAAGTCCATGGCGGCCAGCAACGGCTACACCCCCGAGCAGTCCAGCGACCTCTACATCACCGACGGCTCCATCGACGACTGGCTCTGGGGCAACCAGAAGATCTTCGGCTACACCTTCGAGATGTACCCGTCCTCCGCGGGCGCGGGCGGCTTCTACCCCCGCGACTCGGTCATCGCCCGCGAAACCTCCCGCAACCGCGACGCGGTCCTGCAACTCCTGGAGAACAGCGACTGCATGTACCGGTCGATCGGCAAGGAGGCGCAGTACTGCAAGAAGAGCTGAACCGGAAAGCTCTACGCCGGGCCCGCGGCCGCCGCGGGCCCGGCGTCGCGCCGTCCGGCAGCCGGCACCGACGCCTGCACTATTGCGCAATTCTCCCTAGTTCCCCGTCGACGCACCGTGAAAAGTCCCGCCATGCCACCCCTTTACCTCAGGAAAGAACCCTCCGAACAAGATCAATAAAGCAGCACCGGGCATCGATCACCCCACAATGTAAGGTGCCCCTACGGCGAATCTTCCGGCCTCGATCCATTCACGCGCGCACCAGGCACGTTGGGCGCATTGGTACGGGAATTCGCCCTTTGTCCGTATTGCGGTGATCATCGGCTAGGGAGTTCCGCGTTCCATGGGGGACCATTTCGCAACCGACACAGACCAGCTGGGGGCTTTTCTCAAGACCCTCGAAGGCTGTGTGCGGGAACTGAACGAGGCCCGATCGGCCCTCGCCCACGTACGATCCGACCAGATCGGCACCCAGCGCTTGGACGGGGCGTGCGACGGCTTCCAGGAGCGCTGGAAGTACGGCTCCGAACAGACCAAGAAGATGATCGACGCGATCAGCGAAGGCGTGAAGTCCAACAAGAAGGGCTACGAAGAGGTCGAGAAGGCCCTCGAAGCAGCCCTCAAGGACATAACCCGGAAAGCGACCTCCGCCAGCGCGAACGGAGGGGCCGAGTAGTGGCGGCGAACCTCTATCCGCACCTCGGCTGGAACCCCGTACCCGGCGTACCCTCCGAAGTCACCGCACTGCAACAGAAGGTCACCCGGGCAGCCACCGCACTGCGCTCCTGCCACCACCAGATTCAGCAGCTCATCGGCGAGAGCAGCTACTGGCAGGGCGAAGCGGCCAAGGCATTCCGTGAAGCGCTGGACGGCGAACTACCGACCTACATCAAGAATGCCGCGCGCTCTCTGGAGAAAGCGTCCGCGCAACTGAAGGTCTGGGACGACGACCTGACGTCCAACCGTGACCTGGCGCGCAAGTACGACGACGAGGCAGGCGAGCGCAAGGCCGCCGCCGACCGGGCCGCGGCACACCGCACCAAGGCCGCGCAGCACCCCGACCTCAAGCTGGCCGGACAGCAGTTCCCGTCCCAGGCGGAGGCGGACGCGGCCGAACAGCGGCTGCGCGCCGCCGAGCGCAGCCTCAACGAGGCGACCAGCGCCCTGAATCACGCCAACAGCTCGTACAACGACGTCATCAGCAAGGCCGAGCGGCTGGAAACCAGCCACGCCGACCAGGCCGAGACGGTCGCCAGGGAACTCGACGGTGCCACCGACAAGTTGGCCCCCAGGGAGCCGGGCTGGCTCAGCAAGGCCGTCAACGCGATCTGGGACGGCATCAAGGCCGTCGGCGCGTTCCTGTACGAGCACGCGGGCACCATCGGCGCCATCGCCGGGCTGCTGGCGCTCTTCCCCACCCCGCTGACGCCGCTCTTCGCCGGTATCGCGGTGGTGGCCAGCGCCGCGTCCATGACCAAGAACCTCTCCGATCCGGAGTTCAGAGCCGCGCTGGCGGGCGAGAAGGGCGGCTGGGACACCTTCGCCGCCTACGCCTCTCTGGCCGGCGACACCGTCGGCATGATCCCCGGTGTCGGCGCGCTGGGACGCGCCGGCAAGGAGGTCTTCGAGGCGTCGGTGACCGCCGAGCGGTGGGGTGTGGCCGTCTCCCGCTCGGAGCAGGTGTCCGGGTTCGCCAAGGAGATCGTGCCCGCCTTCTCCAGCAAGGCCACGGCGGCCGCCGAAGAGGGCGCCGCCGCGTTCGCCGCGGGCGGCAGGGAAGCCGCGAAGCGCGTCGCGGAGATCAGCGCCAACGGCGTCAACGTCACCGCCAACCTCGCCTCCTCCGCGGAGAGCCTGGGTTGGCTGCCGAAGGAAGGCGCCGGTCACAACGCTGCCGAGAGCACGAAGGCCGCCGCGACCCTGCACGGCATCGCCGGACTGGTGGGCATCGCGTGAACCGCCCTGTCGAGCGCCGGGGGGCGGTCATCTCATGAACAGCACCATCGCCGGACCGCCGACCGAGCCCCGCCCAGCCTTCTGGTACGGCCTTCCGGACGGCTATGTGCGGCTGAGCCTCCACCCGTCCCTCGAGCGCGTCGAGAACCTGGCCGCCCAGGTGCGGGCCCTGCCCGACGCTGTACGCGAACGGGCCGAGAGCGCGTTCCGTTTCTACGCGGGCATCCTGACGCTGTTCAACGACCAGGAGGTGCAGGGCTGCGCGATCGGCCTGCATCCGGACGGCGAGGGCGGCATCTCCTTCTCCGTCCTGGCCGTGTCCACCGTCCCGGTCGCCGGTGTCGACCCGAAACTCGTCCTCGCCGGCCTGCTGGGCACACCGGGGGAACGCCCGCCGGGCGAGACCCTGACCCCGGTGGAACTGCCGTGTGGCCTGGGCTTCCTCTCCGAGGCCGAGCGGCGCACGACCGCCCCCGGCAAGCCACCGGAAGGCGCCGACGGCCCGCCGCAGGGCACGGTCTGGCAGGGCACGGTGGCCCTGACCGGCGCCGGCACGCCCGACATCATCGTGGTGCAACTGGTGACCGCCGCCGTGGAGCTGGCCGCCGACTACCGCAACGTACTCCTCGGTACGGCGGCCACGCTGACCTTCAGCGACCCGGCGCACCCGGAGGGACCCGAGGAGGAAGATCCCCCAGGGTGTGGCCCCGCCGGGGGCACCGTGCGCGACATCTTCGGATGAACCGGACCGGAAAGCCTGAGGAGACACCTTGACCGACGCATCCCGTGCCACGGCTCCCTCCGTACCGCCCGCACCCGTGGACACCGACCGCGTCCTCGGACGCGCCACCCGCCGCCTGCTCGGGGACCTCGTCCTGCGGCTCGTGCTCATCGCCGCGCTGATCGCCGTCTCCACCGTGCTCACCCGAACCGGAACATGGGACTCTCCCGTCCTCAGCCTGTTCCCCGTCGCCGCGGTCTTCCTGGCGCTCTTCACCTGCTACCGCTTCGTGTTCAACGTACGGCTCGGCAAGCTGCGGACGGTGCTGCGCAACTACCCCTTGGAGTTCCGGCCGCGTGTGACGAGAAAGGAGGCGGACACCTGGACCAAGTACGGGACCTCCTTCACGCTCAAGATCAGCGGCGGCGGCCAGGGCCCGACACCGTGGGTGCGGGCGGTGAATGTGATCGGCCGCCGCCGCTGGCCCAAGGAGGCCGAGAACGGCGCGTGGGTCGCGGGCGACCCCGCCTTCGGCGGCATCCTCGTCGTACCCGGCACCGAGGAAGCCCTGTTCCTGGAGATCGCCAAACGCGACAAGGCGGCACGGGCCCGCGAGGAGGCCGGCCCCGAACGCCGCGCGCGTGCGGAGCAGGCGGGTCTCGTACGTAAGCACAGCTAGCCCACCCTGCCCCAAAGAGTTGGCATTTGACGTGCCCATGATGTTGGGTACTCGTCAATTGATCAACGAGAGGGGCTGAAGGTGTTCAGACCGGTACGGGGGATCGCGGCCGGAGCGGTGCTCGCGGCGTCGCTGACCGCGTGCGGCGGCAGCGGCAGTGGCGGAGGAGGAACGGACCCGGTCGACGGAGGCCAGTCGAAGGTCCCGCTCGTACTCGCCGCGGACCAGGTGCGCACCGCGCTCGTGAGCAAGTCCAGCGCACCCGAGGGCTGGAAGGGCCGGAGCCCGAAGTTCCTGTCCCCGGGCGACGCCCTGCGCAAGTGCCAGGACGCGACGGAGACGAATTGCGGTGGCTTCGTGAGCTACGGCACCACGTATTTCCTCAAGCTGAAGCAGAACGCGGACGGAAGGCAAGGGCACCTCTATTTCACGGTCTTCTCCTTCAAGACGCCGGAAGACGCCCAGGCCGCCATGAAGGGCCTGACCAAGAAGGAACGCCATAAAGCCGGCGCCGAGGCCAAGCCGCTCCAGATCTCGGCCGGCGCGGAGGAGACGGACGCCTTCACCGGAAAGCACACCGAGGTCCATCTGCGCCTGGGCGGAGTCCTGGTCCGCCTCGAATCCACGGACCTCACCGCGAACGAGCCCTACGCCGACTTCGCCACACTCCAGATCGACCGCATCAAGAAGACGGCAGCGGGAAAGAACCCGGACGCCTGACCCGGAGGCTCCCGAGCGTGAGGCCGGAGCCCGCTCTGCGGCGGGCTCCGGCCGTCATCCGGTACGCCGGGCCCGTACGGCGTCGGTGTACGTCTCGGTCGTCAGGTCTCCCGGCCCGACCCCGATCTCGCCGAGAACCGCCCGCACATCCGCCAGAGCGCCCGGCAGTTCCTCCGCACCCCGCACCAGCGTCTCCAGCTCGACGTAGGTCCCGTCGACCTCCGGAACGCGCACGAGCGTGGCGAGCATCGTCCGCCCGTACGCGGTGAATGCGTAATTCCGGCAGTGTTTCTCGAAGGCAATCGCCTCGGCATATCCGAGTCCGCCCAGCATGGCCCGGACGGCCTGCGGATCACCGACGCTCGTCTCGTACTCAGGCTTTGAGCCCGACGCTTCGTCGAGCCGCGCCTCTTTGTACGTCAGCAGCGACCGGGAACCGTCTGCCCCGTACACGGTACGCAGCCGCAATTCGCGGTCACCCGTCTCCAAAGCCGCGTCCGGGGAATCGAAATACGTGTCCCGGTACAGCTCGTCCCGCCCGACGGCCAGCCGCTCCAATCGCGCTTGCACCACCGCCGGTTCGCGTACCCGTGCTTTCAGCTCGGCCTCGATCACGCTGCCCCCCGATCGTCACACCGCTACACCACCAGACTCACCACCGCCGCCACCGCGAACCCCACCACCGACAGCACCGTCTCCAGGACCGTCCACGACTTCAGTGTGTCGCGTTCGGAGATGCCGAAGTACTTGGCGACCATCCAGAAGCCGCCGTCGTTGACGTGCGAGGCGAAGATCGAGCCGGCGGAGATGGCCATGATGATCAGGGCCAGGTGGGCCTGTGACAGGCCCTGGCCCTCCACCAGGGGGAGGACGATGCCGGCCGTGGTGACGATGGCGACGGTCGCCGAGCCCTGGGCCACGCGGAGGACCACGGAGACCAGCCAGGCGAGCAGGATGACGGGGAGGCCGACGTCGTGGAAGGTGTCGGAGAGGGCGTCGGCCACGCCGCTGCCCTTGAGGACGGCGCCGAAGATGCCGCCCGCGCCGACCACCAGCAGGATGTTGCCGACCGGCTTGAGGGACGCGGTGGAGACGGTTTCCAGGGACTTGCGGGACCAGCCGCGGCGGATGCCGAGGAGGTAGTAGGCGAGGAGCAGGGCGATCGTCAGGGCCACGAAGGGGTTGCCGAAGAACTCGACGACCGAGCGGAGGGTGGAGGGGCCAGGGCGATGGAGGAGAAGGTGGCGAGGAGGATGAGGACGAGGGGGGTGCCGATGATGGTGAGGACGGTGCCGAGGGCGGCCGGCTTCTCGTGGGGCTGTACGCCTGCCGCGGTCTGTTCGGCGATCACTGCCGCGCGGGCTTCCTCCGCGGCCTCGACCATGTCCTGCGGTACGGGGACGAAGAGGCGTTTGCCGATCCACGCGGCGTAGGCCCAGGCGGCCAGGACGGCGGGGATGCCGCAGACGATGCCCATGAGGATGATCCAGCCGAGGTCCACCTTGAACAGGCCGGCGGCGGCTACCGGGCCGGGATGGGGCGGCAGGAACGCGTGGGTCATGGAGAGGCCGGCGAGCAGGGGCATGCAGTAGAGGAGGATCGATTTGCCGCTGCGCTTCGCCGCTGCGTAGACGATGGGGGCGAGGACGAAGATGCCCACGTCGAAGAAGACCGGGATGCCGAAGATGAGGCCGGTCAGGCCCATGGCCAGGGGCGCGCGGCGTTCGCCGAAGAGGCCCAGGAGGCGCGCGCTCAGGACTTCCGCGCCGCCGGAGACTTCGAGGATCGCGCCGAGCATGGTGCCCAGGCCGATGATGATGGCGACGTGGCCCAGGATGCCGCCCATGCCGCTCTCGATGAGGGAGGGGAGGGAGGATTTCTGGACGGTGCCGAAGAGTTCGGTGACGGAGAGGCCGGCTGCCAGGCCCACGGCTATGGAGACGCCCAGCAGCGCCACGAAGGGCTGGAGGCGGACTTTGATGATGAGGAAGAGGAGCAGGAGGATGCCGAGGGCGGCGACCGTGAGGAGGCCGGCGGTTCCCGGTATCAGGGCCAGCAGGCCGCCGGTGTGGGGCGGGGCGGGTGGCGCGGCGGGGGCCGCGGCGGTGGCGAGAGCAGCGTGGACCATGTGACGACTCCGTTGTCAGACAGGGTGGTTCCAGGCAGGGGGGACCGCGGCACGGCGCCCCGGGCGGGTGGGGCGCCGTGCCGTGCGGCGGGTTCAGCGGCGGTAACGGCAAGGGGAGGTCCCGGTCAGCCCAGTACCGCGAGGGCGTCGATCTCGATGAGGAGGCCCTTGGGGAGGCCGACGTACACCGTCGTACGGGCGGCCGGTGCCTCCTTGAGGCCCTCGGCCTCGAAGTAGGCGTTGTAGATCTCGTTCATCTCGGCGAAGTGGTCGGTGTCGGTGAGGTAGACGCGCATCATCATGACGTCGTCCCAGGTCGCGCCGCCTTCCTCCAGGATCGCCTTGACGTTGGCGAAGGTCTGGAGGGTCTGCTCGCGCAGGGTGGGGCCGGCCGGGGTGGGGGCCTGGCCCTCGACGGCGGGCAGGAAGCCGACCTGGCCGGCGACCTGGAGGATGTTGCCCTTCTTGACGCCGTGGGAGAACTTGGCGGGCGGGGTGGTGTGGGTGGCCGGGGTGAGGGCGGTCTTCTCGGTCATGGTCGGGCTTCCTTCTGGTCTTGCGTGTCGGGTACGCGGGTGTTTCCGGAGTACTCCCGGCTGATGGCGTCCGCGGTGCGGCGTACCAGCGGGAGCAGGGTGAGGAGTTCCTCGGCCGTGACGACGACGTTCGGCGCGGAGACCGACATGGCGGCAACGAGCCGGCCGTCCGCGCCGCGGACGGGGGCCCCGACGCAGTTGATGGACTCCTCGTGGCCACCGAGGTCGGTGGCCCAGCCCTGTTCTCGCACCTTGGCCAGTTCGGCGAGGAACGCCGTGGCGTTGGGTGTCGAACGGGACGTGTAGAGGGGGTAGTCGAGCTTCTCGGCGAGCGCGCGGCGCTCCGGCTCGGGCAGGTCGGCCAGCAGCAGCTTGGCGACGGCGGCGACGGTGATGGCTACGGGTTTGCCGATGCGGGAGTACATCCGTACCGGGTAGCGGCTCTCGACCTTGTCGATGTAGAGGACCTCGTTCTCCTCGTACACCGCGAGGTGCACGGTGTGCCCGCACTTCTCGTTCAGTTCGACGAGGTGCGGGTGGGCGATCTCGCGGACGTCGAGGTTCTCCACGGCCTGCTGGGCGAGGGCGAAGAGCCGGGCGCCGAGACGGTAGCGCTGGTCGCTCTGGCGGTAGACCATGCCGTGCTCGTGGAGTGTGCGCAGCAGGCGCAGCGCGGTGGACTTGTGCACGCCGAGACGGCCCGCCACCTGTTCGAGGTTGGCCGGGCCTTCCGCCAGCAGGGGCAGGATGCTCAGTGCGCGGTCGACTGTCTGACTCATGGGGTACGGACCTCCACCCGTGGGTTGTGCACCCCGTGGCTGGTGGTGCCGCCGCTGCGGTCAGCGGGTGCGTCACCGTCGGTGGTCCAGCCGGGGCCGAGTCGCAGTCTCCCCCAGGCGGCGGGGTCGAGGCCCGCAAGGTGGTCGGCGAGGTCGCGGGAGGGGGGTGTGCCGAGGTCGCCGGGGACGGTGAGGGAGGCGGCGGCCATCAGGTGGCCGTGCCGGAGGCGGGCGAAGACGGGCAGGTCGCGGAGGGTGGCGGAGAGAAATCCGGCGGCGAAGGCGTCTCCGGCGCCGACGGGGGCGACGACGTCGACGGTGAGGGCGGGGGCGGTGGTGACCGTGTCGGTGCCGTCGGCCTGGCGGGCGTACGCGGTGGCTCCGGCGGCGCCCTGCTTGACGACGAGGACGGCGGGCTCGGGCAGGGCGGCGCGTACGGCGTCGGGTCCGTGCAGGTCCCAGGCGGCCGCGGCCTCGTCCTCGCCGGTGAAGACCAGGTCGCAGCGGCGGGCGAGGTCGAGGAGGACTTCGGGGCCGCGTACGGTGCGGTCGCGCCAGAGGCCGACGCGGTAGTTGACGTCGAAGGAGACGAGGGGGCGGCCGGGGGACGGCTCGGTGAGGGTGCGCAGGACGTCCAGGCAGCCGTCGGACAGGGCCGCGGTGATGCCGGTGAGGTGCAGGACGCGGGTGTCGTGGAGGGCCTCGGCATCGAGCAGCTCGGGGGACATGGCGGAGGCCGCGGACCCGGCGCGGTAGTACGCCACCTCGGCCTCACCCGCTTCGGTCTCCGTACCGGTGGCGCGTTCACCGGCGGTACGGAAGTAGACGCCGGTGGGGCGGGCCGGGTCGCGCTGGACGTGCGAGACGTCCACGCCGCAGGCGGCGACGGTGTCGCGGACGTGGTCGCCGAAGGCGTCGGCGCCGAGGCGGGAGATCCAGCGGGTGCGGTGGCCGGTGCGGGCGAGGGCGCAGGCGACGTTGGACTCGGCGCCGCCGATGCCGCGCTCGAAGGAGGGCACGTCGGCGAGTCGCCCGGGCCCGGTGGGCATGAAGGTGACCATGGTCTCGCCGAGACAGACGACATCGACGGCGCCGGTGTGCGGCCGGGCGGGCGGCGGGCCGTCCGTGGCCTCGTCGCGGGCGGGCGCGGTGCCGTCCGTCGCGTCGTTGCCGCCGGCGCTGACGTTGCTGGACGTGGTCACGATTTCCTGCACTCCTTTGCGTACGGGCCGTGTTGAGCCGTTCCGCGACGTGTTGCGCACCATTGACCCGGCGATGGCTCGGATGTTAGACAGCAGTAAGCGATATGCGCAATGGGTGTTGCAGAGAGTGCAACATGAACTTGAGGAGGCCCCCATGGCCGCCGCGCCCCACGCCGAGCGCCGCGCGAGGACCCTCGCGGACGAGCGGGTCGACCACCGCTTCAAGGGGCTTCCCCCGGATGCCGCGGGCCGTACCGTCGGCGAGCTGGCGGCCGACCGCCGGAACCTGTTCACCGGCGGCTTCACCACTCCCGTGCTCGCCCTGTCCGCCGAGTCGCTGGAACACAACCTGGCGCTGATGGAGACCTACGCCGCCCGGCACGGCCTGGCCTTCGCCCCGCACGGCAAGACCTCCATGGCCCCGCAGCTCTTCGCCCGCCAGCTCGCCCACGGCGCCTGGGGCATCACCGCCGCCGTCCCCCACCAGGCCCGCGTCTACCGCGCCTACGGCGTCCAGCGGATCTTCCTCGCCAACGAGGTCGTCGACGCCGCCGCGCTGCGCTGGCTCGCCGCCGAACTGGACGCCGACCCCGGCTTCCACTGCGTCTGCTACGTCGACTCGCTGCGCGGCATCGAGCTGATGGACGCCGCCCTGCGCGAGGCGGGCGCGACCCGCCCGGTCGACGTCGTCATCGAGCTGGCCGCGGGCGAGGGCGCCCGTACCGGCGTGCGGACCGACGAGGAGTGCGTCGAACTGGCCGACGCCGTGGCGGGCGTGGACACCCTGCGCCTGGTCGGCGTCGCCGGGTACGAGGGCGAGGTGCCCGACGCCACGCACGAGCGGGTGACCGCCTGGCTGCGCCGCCTCCTCGCGCTCACCGTCGCCCTCGACCGCTCCGGGCGCTTCGCCGACCTGGACGAGATCGTGCTCAGCGCGGGCGGCAGCGCCTGGTTCGACGCGGTCGCCGAGGTGTTCGACGAGGCGCCCGAGCTGTCCCGGCCGCTGCTGAAGCTGCTGCGCTCCGGCGCGTACGTCTCGCACGACGACGGCCACTACCGCCGCCTGACGCCCTTCAACCGCGTCCCGGCCGAGGGCGCCCTCCAGCCCGCCTTCAGGCTCTGGGCCCAGGTCGTCTCCCGCCCGACGCCGGAGCAGGCGTTCCTGAACGCGGGCAAGCGCGACGCGGCGTACGACCTCGACCTGCCGCAGGCCCAGGTCGTCCGGTCCGGCCGGGACGGCAGCGAGCGGCCCGCGGACGGCGTCACCGTCACCGGGCTGTCCGACCAGCACGCCTGGGTCCGTACGGAACGGGCCGGTGACCTGGAGGTCGGCGACTGGGTCGGGCTGGGCCTGTCGCACCCGTGCACGTCCTTCGACAAGTGGCAGCTCATCCCGGTGGCCGAGGCGGACGGCACGGTCGTGGACTACGTCCGGACGTTCTTCTGACGGAACCCGTACGACGGCCCTCCTCGTGAAGGCCGCGCGACTTCGGCGCGGGACACCACCCCCGAGTCCCGTGCCGAACACCGGGGGCACCCCCGCCCCCGGCCGGCGCGCCCCACCCCCCGGGGCGCGCCCGGGTCCCGCTCCGGCTCATCCCCCCGATGCCGGAGCGGGGCCCGTACGCCACGGCCGCGCGGCGCGGCCCGGCTCGAAGCCTTTGTTCGACAGGAAAGGCAGTTCGGTCATGGACACCGTGGTCCGCGACGTACGCGTCATCGACGGCACCGGCACCCCCTCCTACCGGGCGGACGTCGCCCTCGACGGCGGCCGGATCGCCGAGATCCACCGGGAGACGGACGCCGGGCCGCGCCCCGGCGCCTCCCGTGTGGTGGACGGCGCGGGCCTGGCGCTCTCCCCCGGCTTCATCGACATGCACGCGCACAGCGACCTGGCGCTGCTGCGCGACCCGTCGCACGAGGCGAAGGCGGCGCAGGGCGTCACCCTCGAAGTGATCGGCCAGGACGGCCTGTCGTACGCGCCGGTCGACGACCGTACGCTCGCCGAGGTCCGCGCGCAGATCACCGGCTGGAACGGGGACGGCTCGGACATCGACTTCAACTGGCGCACGGTCGGCGCGTACCTGGACCGCCTCGACCACGGCTTCGACGGGCAGGGCATCGCCGTCAACGCCGCATACCTCGTTCCGCAGGGCACGGTCCGGATGCTCGCCCTCGGCTGGGACGACCGCGCGGCCACGCCCGCCGAGCTCGCCCGGATGCGGCAGCTCGTCGCCGAGGGTCTGGAGCAGGGCGCCGTCGGCCTGTCCTCCGGCCTCACCTACACCCCCGGCATGTACGCGGACGACGCCGAACTGACCGAACTGTGCCGGGTCGTGGCCCGCTACGGCGGCTACTACTGCCCGCACCACCGCTCGTACGGCGCGGGCGCGCTGGAGGCGTACGAGGAGATGGTCGGCCTGACGCGGCAGGCGGGCTGTGCCCTGCACCTCGCCCACGCCACCATGAACTTCGGCGTGAACAAGGGCCGCGCCCCCGAACTCCTCGCCCTCCTGGACCGCGCCCTGGAGGACGGCGCCGACATCACCCTCGACACCTACCCGTACACGCCCGGCTGCACGACCCTGGTCGCCATGCTGCCGAGCTGGGCGAGCGAGGGCGGCCCCGACGCGATCCTGGACCGGCTGCGGGACGACGCGGCCGCCGCGCGCATCCGGCGCGTCATGGAGGTGGACGGCGCGGACGGCTGCCACGGCGTGCCGATCGAGTGGGACACCATCGAGATCTCCGGCGTCTCGCACCCGGAGCTGGCGGGGTACGTCGGCCGGACGGTGGCCGAGTCGGCGCGGGAGCGCGGCGAGGAGCCGTGGACGACGGCCCGGCGGCTGCTGGTCGAGGACCGGCTCGGCTCGACGATCCTCCAGCACGTCGGCCACGAGGAGAACGTCCGCGCGATCATGCGCCACCGGGTGCACACCGGCGGCAGCGACGGCATCCTCCAGGGCCACAAGCCGCACCCGAGGGCGTACGGCACGTTCCCGAAGTACCTGGGCACGTACGTACGGGAGCTGGGCGTGCTGTCGCTGGAGGAGTGTGTCGCGCATCTGACCTCGCGCGCCGCCGCCCGGCTGCGGCTGCCCGACCGCGGCCTGGTCCGCGAGGGCTACCGCGCCGACCTGGTGCTCTTCGACCCGGAGACGGTCGGCGCCGGGGCCACCTTCGACGCGCCGCGCACCCTGCCGACGGGCATTCCGCACGTGCTGATCAACGGTCGGTTCGTCATCGAGGACGGACGGCGGACGGATGTGCTCGCGGGGCGGGCGGTACGGCGAACGCGCCCCTGATCAGCCGTATCAGTTCGTCCGCGTCGGCCGCCACGCCCAGCGCGCCCAGCTCGCGGGCGGTGTCCTGGCGGGCGGGGGTGACCCGGCCGGCGAAGAAGACGACGGGGCCGGTGTAGCGCTGCTCCCGGCGCAGCGCCGCCACGTGCGAGAACCCGGCCCGGTCGTCCGTGCCGCGGGCGATGTCGGAGATGATCAGGGACGGTGACCGGGCCGCGACGGCGGCGTCGGCGGCCTCCGAATCCATGGCGATCTCCACGTTCGCTCCTTCCCGCCGGAACCAGGCGGCCAGGGAGGCGTTGTTCTCGGGGTGGTCGTCGACCCAGAGGATCGTGCTGCCGACGAGCGGCGCCTGCGGATCGACGTCCGGGAACCCGGCCCCGGGCCGCGCCAGGCCGCCGGGCCGCGCGTCCGGCACCGCCCCGTCCACGGCGTCCGGCTCCCGCTGCGGCACGGCCACCAGCGCCGGCGCGCCCTCGCGCAGCCTGCGCACCAGCTTTTCGGAGCGCGGCAGCGCGAGCAGGCCGTCGAGCAGGGAGTTGAACGCGGCGTCGGTGACCATCTCGGGGAAGGCGGTGGGAAGTTCGCGCTCCAGGCGTTCCAGGACGGTGTACGGGTCGGCCGGGTCCCGCGGCACGTCCCACTGCGCCAGGAAGGCGTCGACCAGCGGCCGTTCCGCGTCGGGCACGGGCGCCGGCGTCCGCAGCACCGCCCGCACCCGCCGGTACGTGCGGAAGTCCGCGATCACGTCGCCGGCGTCGGCCCCCGGCGGGCTGGTCATCATCCGGTAGAAGTCGGCGTAGAAGTACTGGATCAGTAAGGTGCGCAGCACGGCCTCCGGCGGGTGGTCGGCCCACATCGGGTTGAGCGTGGCCTCCAGGACGAAGCCGTTGACCAGCCGCTTGATACGGCGCGGGTTGCGGGCCGAGCGCTCGGCGAGCAGGTCGACCAGCGGCTCGTCGAGGAGCTGCTCGATACCGGCGGTGCGCCCGCACCACGTGATGTACTCCCGTACGCCCTGGCCGTCGGCCACCGGGATGCGGTAGCTGGTCTGGAAGATCTTCTCCATGAAGGTGGCGCCGGCCGGCGACAGATCGCGCAGCAGGCCGCTCGGCCCCATCGCCGACCGGTCGCAGCCGATGACGAACGCCAGCCCCGGCACGTCCAGGTAGACCTTGACCGCCTCGCACACCGCGAGCACCGTCTCCTCGGAGCAGCGGTCCAGGTCGTCGATGAAGACGACGAGCATCCGCCGCGGCGAGTACACCGCGTTCTCGGCCCACTCCTGGGCCAGGTCACGGATCGCGTCGCGCATCTCGTTGCGGGCCTGCGAGTTGACGGACAGGCTGCTCCACAGCTCGTCGACCAGTCCGGCGGCGCCCAGCGGACCGGCCGCCACGGTGGCGAGTGCCCGCAGGACGCGCAGCAGGGCGCGCTGTTCGGAGGCCCGGTGCAGCGCCCGCCGCAGCAGTCTGCGGTCGAAGCGCATCAGCACCGACTTGATCAGCCCTTCCAGGGCGTCCGCGCCGGTCGAGGTCCAGGCGTTGTACCAGACGGTGTGCACCTCGGGCACCGACGTCAGTTCGGCGTCGACCAGCCGCATCAGGCTGCTCTTGCCCATGCCCCACCCGGCGTCCACGGCGAGCGTGAACGGGGTGGCGGACCGGGAGGCGATCAGCAGATCGGCGAGCTGCCGGGCGGCGCGGCCCGCGCCCAGCAGATCGGTGCCGGCCGAGTCCACCGGCTCGTCGTTGAGCAGCGCGAGGTGCTGCGCGGATGTCACCATGTCGCCCCCGTGGTCGTGTGCCCCGGAGCGTACCTCCGGCGCGCGGGCCACGGAGACGGTTCACGAGCGCGCCCGCGCGCCCCGCGCACCATGACGTCGGGTGAGCAAACCCACACTTCCGGTTGCCCCGGCGTGAACTAAAACACCAGGCGAGGCGTGTTACGCGCCCGTATGGTGGCTGGCATGCAGGTGATCCAGTCAACGAAGCTCGCCAACGTCTGCTACGAGATCCGGGGCCCGGTCCTTGAGGAGGCGATGCGGCTCGAAGCAGCGGGACACCGCATCCTCAAACTCAACACCGGCAACCCGGCGGCGTTCGGATTCGAGTGCCCGCCGGAAATCCTGGAGGACATCCTCCGTACGGTCGGCACCGCCCACGGCTACGGCGACGCGAAGGGGCTGCTCTCGGCCCGGCGCGCGGTGATGCAGCACTACCAGACCAAGGGCATCGAGCTGTCGGTCGACGACGTCTACCTCGGCAACGGCGTCTCCGAGCTGATCCAGATGTCGATGCAGGCGCTGCTGGACGACGGCGACGAGGTGCTCGTACCGGCTCCGGACTACCCGCTGTGGACCGCCTCGGTCTCGCTGTCCGGCGGTACGGCGGTCCACTACCGCTGTGACGAGCAGGCGGACTGGATGCCAGACCTGGCCGACATCGAGCGCAAGGTCACCGACCGCACCAAGGCCATCGTCGTCATCAACCCGAACAACCCGACGGGTGCGGTGTACGACGACGAGCTGCTGCGCGGCATCGCCGAGATCGCCCGCCGGCACAACTTGATCGTCTGCGCCGACGAGATCTACGACAAGATCCTCTACGACGGCGTCACCCACACCCCGTTCGCCGCGATCGCCCCCGACCTGCTGACCCTGACCTTCAACGGGCTCTCCAAGTCGTACCGGGTGGCGGGCTACCGCAGCGGCTGGATGGCGGTCTGCGGCCCGAAGGCGCACGCGGCCTCGTACATCGAGGGGCTGACGATCCTCGCCAACATGCGGCTGTGCGCCAACATGCCGGCGCAGCACGCCGTGGCCACCGCCCTCGGCGGGCACCAGTCGATCAACGACCTGGTGCTGCCGGGCGGCCGGCTGCTGGAGCAGCGGGACACCGCGTACGACCTGCTCACCCGGATCCCGGGCATCACCTGCACCAAGCCCAAGGGCGCGCTGTACGCCTTCCCGCGGCTGGACCCGAAGGTCTACAAGATCAAGGACGACCGGCAGATGGTGCTGGACCTGCTGCGCGCCGAGAAGATCATGATCGTGCACGGCACGGGCTTCAACTGGCCGGAGCCGGACCACTTCCGCCTGGTCACGCTGCCGAACAAGGACGATCTGACGGACGCGGTGACCCGTATCGGCACGTTCCTGGACGGCTACGGGCAGTACTGAGCGCGGCCGGACGGCACGCCACGCCGAATCCCGACTGTACGGATCACAACTTTAGACAGTGTCTAAGCTAGGATGGTCTCCTAGCCGTCGAGTGTTGCCAGGAGGCCGTCCGATGTACGAACCGATCCGCACCAAGTCGGTCCACACCATGGCCGCCGACCAGGAGGTCCCGCACCGTTCCCGCACGGAGGAGCTGGACATCCGCCTCGCCGGCCATCTGACCGCGCTGCTCACCGTCACCGACGAGCTGCGCGCCACCGTGCCCGGCCCCGCCCTGGACGACGCCGCCGAGCGCATCGCCGAGCAGGTGACGCGGCTGCGCGGCGGGGTGTACCCGCTGCGTGCGGCACCCACCGGCGGCGGCGACCCGGCCCGCGCGCCCCGGCTGCACCGGCGCGCCCGGATGCTGGCCGGCAGCGCCCTGGCCGTCGCCACCTCACGAGGCGACGCCGCTGCCGCCGCGCTGGCGGCGGAGCGTATGGAGGCGCATGAGGCCGACGCCGCCGTACAACAACTGGCCACGGCCTGACCCGGGGCCGAGCCGGGTACGGGCGCGACGGGCGCGGGCCGTCGGGCGCACAAAAAGAGACGGCCGGAGCCACGTGTTCGTGCACGCGACCCCGGCCGTCGACCGTGGGGCCCGGTCAGCGCCGGGCCGTTCCCGTACTAGCCCAGTCGGCGTACGAGCGCGTGGTACTCGTCCCACAGCTCCTTCGGCGTGTGGTCACCGAAGGTGTTCAGGTGGTCGGGGATGAGCGCCGCCTCCTCACGCCACACGTCCTTGTCGACGGTGAGCAGGAAGTCGAGGTCGGCGTCGGCCAGGCCGAGGCCGTCGGTGTCCAGCGCCGCCTTCGTCGGCAGCACGCCGATGGGCGTCTCGACGCCCTCCGCCTTGCCGTCCAGGCGCTCGACGATCCACTTGAGCACCCGGCTGTTCTCGCCGAAGCCCGGCCACACGAAGCGGCCCGACTCGTCCTTGCGGAACCAGTTGACGTAGTAGATCTTCGGCAGCTTGGCCTGGTCCTTGTCGGCGCCGACCTTGATCCAGTGGCCCATGTAGTCGCCCATGTTGTAGCCGCAGAACGGCAGCATGGCGAACGGGTCGCGGCGCAGCTCGCCGACCTTGCCCTCAGCCGCCGCGGTCTTCTCGCTCGCCACGTTCGCGCCGAGGAAGACACCGTGCTGCCAGGTCAGCGACTCGGTCACCAGCGGTACGGCGCTGGCGCGGCGGCCGCCGAAGAGGATCGCCGAGATCGGCACGCCCTTGGGGTCCTCCCACTCGGGCGCGATGATCGGGCACTGGCCGGCCGGGACGGTGAAGCGGGCGTTGGGGTGGGCCGCCGGGGTGCCGGACTCCGGCGTCCAGTCGTTGCCCTTCCAGTCGGTCAGGTGCGCGGGCAGTTCCTCGGTCATGCCCTCCCACCACACGTCGCCGTCGTCGGTCAGCGCGACGTTGGTGAAGACCGAGTTGCCCCACATGGTCTTCATGGCGTTGGCGTTGGTGTGCTCGCCGGTGCCGGGCGCGACGCCGAAGAAGCCGGCCTCGGGGTTGATCGCGTACAGCCGGCCGTCCTCGCCGAACCGCATCCAGGCGATGTCGTCGCCGATGGTCTCGACGGTCCAGCCGGAGATCGTGGGCTCCAGCATGGCGAGGTTGGTCTTGCCGCAGGCGCTCGGGAAGGCCGCGGCGACGTACTTGGCCTCGCCCTGCGGCGGGGTGAGCTTGAGGATGAGCATGTGCTCGGCGAGCCAGCCCTCGTCGCGCGCCATGACGGAGGCGATGCGCAGCGCGTAACACTTCTTGCCCAGCAGGGCGTTGCCGCCGTAGCCGGAGCCGAAGGACCAGATCTCGCGGTCCTCGGGGAAGTGCGAGATGTACTTCGTGGAGTTGCACGGCCACGGCACGTCGGCCTCGCCCTCGGCCAGCGGGGCGCCGAGGGTGTGCACGGCCTTGACGAAGAAGCCGTCCTCGCCCAGTTCGTCCAGGACGGCCTGGCCCATCCGGGTCATGGTGCGCATCGAGACGGCGACGTACGCCGAGTCGGTGATCTCCACGCCGAGCGCGGAGAGCGGCGAGCCGAGCGGGCCCATGCAGAACGGGACGACGTACATCGTCCGGCCGCGCATCGCGCCGCGGAAGATGCCCTGCGCGCCGGTGAAGATGTCGCGCATCTCCGCCGGGGCCTTCCAGTGGTTGGTCGGCCCGGCGTCCTCCTCCTTCTCGGAGCAGATGAACGTGCGGTCCTCGACCCGGGCGACGTCCGACGGGTCGGACGCGGCGTAGTACGAGTTGGGGCGCTTGATCGGGTCCAGCTTCGTGAAGGTGCCCTTCGCGACGAGCTCCTCGCACAGGCGCTCGTACTCCGCCTCCGAGCCGTCGCACCACACGACGCGGTCCGGCTCGGTGACGGCTGCGATCTCGTCCACCCAGGAGATCAGTTCCCGGTGGTTGGTCGGTACGGGGGAGGGAGCCGCGTTGTCGCGCGCCACGATCGCTCCTTGATGAGGGTTTTGGACGGACCGCTGTCCGCGCACACGCCGGCAGAGCCCGCTTCTGAAGATGCCTGCCCCTTGGGGGCTGCGACCCGGATGCTTCGCGACCGCTCATCCGGTGCCGACCGCACTCATTTGATCATCCGATCCTCATGGGCATCTGTCCAGAGGAGCTTCTCGTGACCGTCACCACTTCCGGACCGACCTGTAACCTACGGTTGCGTAGGTAGCATGGCGGCCATGACTTCCGCGCCCGATGCCGCCGAAAGCCGCTCTTCCTCCGTGACCAGCGCGGCCGCCGACGCAGTGTCCGCGGTCGCCGCGGTGGCCGCGCCGCTCAAGCCCAAGCTCAGGGGCTGGCTGCACGCGGGAATGTTTCCCGCCGTCCTCGTCTCCGGTGTGGTGCTCACGGCGCTGGCCGACAGCACCCGAGGCCGGATCGCCTGCGCCGTCTACACCCTGTCCGCGTGCCTGCTCTTCGGAATCAGCGCCCTGTACCACCGCGGGAACTGGGGCCCGCGCACCGGAGCCCTGCTCCGGCGACTGGATCACGCCAATATTTTCCTGATCATCGCGGGCACCTACACCCCGCTGACCATGCTGCTCATCCCCGGCGGCCGGGGCCAGGCGCTCCTGTGGGCCGTCTGGGCGGCCGCCCTCGCCGGCATCGCCTTCCGCGTCTTCTGGGTGGGCGCGCCACGCTGGCTCTACACGCCCTGCTACATCGCGATGGGCTGGGCGGCCGTCTTCTTCCTGCCCGACTTCCTGCACAAGGGCGGCATCGCCGTCCTCGTCCTCGTCGTCGTCGGCGGCGTCCTCTACAGCGCCGGCGGCATCATCTACGGCATCAAGCGCCCCAATCCCTCACCGCGGTGGTTCGGCTTCCACGAGGTCTTCCACTCCCTGACACTGGCGGCGTTCGTGGTGCACTACGTCGGCATCTCACTGGTGGCCTATTCGCACGCCTGAGGCGCCCGGCGCGGCACCCGCCCCGCCGGGAACCCCCGTTCCACCGCGCGCGCCGGCCTCTCCGCTCCGCCGGCGCGCGCTCCCCGTGCCCGTACGTGGCCGCGGCCTCGACGCCGCGGCCACCTGCCATGTCAGGGCCGCCACTCCGGCCAGCACCAGCGCGACCACCACGGCCGTGCCGCCGACGAGGAACCCTCCGACGCACAGCCCTGCCGCGAACACGGCGAACACATGAATCCCGGTACGCATACCCGCAACACCCCCTCCAAGCATCACTTACGGTGACCTTGCCCTCGCTGAAGCGTTACACACACCACTGACAGACAAGGGCATATCAAGAAACATCGCCGGTCCGACACCCTCCTGCGTGCGGAAGCGGGCCGCCCCGCCGGACAATGACGCCCATGGCCTCCGCACCGAAGACCGCCGACCGGCCCGGCCCGCCCAGGACCGGGCTGCGGGAACGCAAGAAGATCCAGACCCGGCGGGCGATCCGCCGGGCCGCCTACCGGCTCTTCGCGGAGCACGGGTACGAGGCGACCTCCGTCGACCGGATCGCCGCGGCCGCCGACGTCTCCCCCAGCACGGTCTTCCGCTACTTCCCCACCCGGGAGGACATCGTGCTCACCGACGAGTACGACCCGCCGCTGGAGGCGGGACTGCGGGCCAGGCCCGCCGACGAGCCGATGGCCGAGTCGATGCGGCACGTGGCCGTCGAGGCGCTGCGGCGGCTCCCCGCCGAGGAGCGCGCCGAACTGGCCCAGCGCGCCCGGCTCATCCGCGAGGTGCCCGCGATCCGGGGCCGTACGGCGGAGAACACCGCGCGGGACAGCGCCATGATCAGCACCGTACTGGCGGAGCGCACCGGCCGCTCCGCCGACGACCTGGAGGTCCGGGTGGTCTCCGCGGCGATCCTGGCCGGGCTCCAGGAGGCGCTGCTGCACTGGGCGGCGGACGGCCGGCCGGAGGATCTCGGCACCCTCATCGACCGGTCGATGAACGTGCTCGGCCGGGGCTTGACGCTGTGAACGCGCGCCCTTCTACGGAAGCGCGGGCCCCGGACTCCGCCCGCTCCGCCTCACTCCCGTAAGGCTCTCCCGTACGGCGCCACCCGCCCCGGCTCCCTGGCCGGCTCCCCCAGCCGCCGGGCCAGCCGCCCGCGCAACCGCGTCAGCCGCTCGATCCGGGCGTCCAGGTCGGCCAGCCTGCGGCGGGCCACCTCCGTCGCCGTACGACAGTGCTGCTCCGCCCCGAGAGCCGCCGGGCCGCCCGCCATACCTCCCGCCGCGCCTTCCCCATCACCGTCCCGCGCACCCCCCTGCGCGAAGAACAGCTCCGGGATGCCCTCGGGCGGCAAGGCATCGAGGAGCGGCGCGAAGGACCGGATGTCGCCCACCGTCAGCCCGGCGTCGAGCAGTTCCCGCACCGTGCGCAGCTTGCGTACGTCCTCCGGCTCGTACACCCGATGCCCCGACGGCGTACGCCGGGTGATCACCAGCCCGTGCTCCTCGTAGTACCGCAGAGCCCTGGCCGTCATGCCCGCCGCGGCCGCGGCGTCCCCGATGCGCATCCGGTCCTCCCCCGCCGGGGCCCGGTCGGTGTGCCCCGCTGCGTACGTCGCCTCACTCAGACCGTACGCCGTCGGCCGGGGCACACCGACGGACCCGCGCCACGGGAAGAACCACTCACCTCTCCCCCAGTAACTTCCCTCACAAGTCCACGAGCACAGCCCCCAGATGCCGCCCCTCGACCAGCTCCCGCAGGGCACGCGGCGCCTCCTGGATGCCCCGCAGCCGCGCGTGCGGGAAGGTGAGGGTGCCGTCCCGGAGGCCGCGCCCGAACTGCTCGTTCCACTCGGCGATCAGGTCGAGGTGGTCGTAGAGCGCGATGCCGCGCAGGGTGATGCCGCGCGCCACCAGGGACAGCGTGTCGATCTCGGTGGTGTGCGTGGGGGAGTCGGAGAGCTGGTTGGAGAGCGCGCCGACGAGCGCGATACGGGCCCCGCGGTTGGCGAGCGCGACGGCGGCCTGCAACTGCTCGCCGCCCACGTTGTCGAAGACCGCGTCGACACCCTCCGGAGCGGCCTTGCGCAACTGCTCCTCGAACGGTCCGGCGCCGCGGATCACCGCCGCGTCGTACCCCAGCTCGTCGACCAGGTACTCGGCCTTGCGCTGCGATCCCGTACTGCCGATGACCCGCCCGGCACCGCGCAGCCGGGCGATCTGGCCGGCCAGCGACCCGACCCCGCCGGCCGCGCCGGACACGAACACCGTGTCCCCCGGGCGCACCTCCGCGCCCCGCACGACGCCCATGTAGGCGGTCGGGCCCTGCGACAGGTAAGCGGCCGGGTCAGGCAGTTGATCCCGGTCCCTGCGATGCACCTCGGCCGCGTCCACCAGGGCGTACTCCCGCCAGCCGAAGTGGTGTTCCACCAGGTCACCGGGGGCGAAGTCGGTGCCCGGCGCGTCCACCACCTCGCCGACGGCCGACCCGTACAGCGCCTCGCCCGGCACGAAGGACGGCATCGGGACCGTGGTGGCCTCGTCCATGAGCGTCCGCATGACGGCGGCGACGGCCATGGTGGTGTTGCGTACGAGCACCTGCCCGGGCTTCGGCTCGGGCACCGGCACCTCGACAATCTCGAACAGGTCGTCGGTGAGCGGGCCACGCGGGCGGCCGGTGAGGCGGACTTCGTGGTGGGTGGCGGGAAGGCCGCCACCGGTGCGGTTCGTCATGCCGTCACGCTAGAAGTTGACGCCCGCGTGAAGTTCAAGCCCGCTCTACGCCCTAGGACTTCGGGCGGAGGGGGCCCGCGGTCCCCTCATCCCTCACCCCTGTCAGCCGCCGCTGAGCTTCTCCCCCAGCTCCTCGGGGTCGGTCGTCGGCCGCTCGCACGTGAAGTGGCGGCAGACGTACGCGGCGGCCCGGCCCTCGACCAGCGGCCGGTCCTTCAGCAGCGGCACCTCGTCCGCTCCGGGCTCCCCGAGGGCGACCACCGCACCGGGCGCGGTGCCCAGCAGGGCGGCGCGGTGCAGCGCCCGGGTGGCCGGGTCGCCGTCCGGACCGACCACCGCGACCTCGCGCGGCCCGTCCAGCACGGCCTCGGCGACGGCCAGCCCCCACCCGATGAAGCGCGGCGCCCGGCCGCTCAGCGCCTTGACGATGCCGAGGGCGCGCTCGGCGGCGTCCCGGTGCGGGGCGCTGCCGGTCAGCGCCGCGTACGACAGGAGCGCGCCGGCGGCCGCGGTCCACCCGGAGGGCGTGGCGTTGTCCGTGGGGTCCTGGGGGCGGCGGATCAACTGCTCGGCGTCGTCGGCGGTGTCGTAGAGCGTGCCGTCCTCGGCGGTGAAGTGCACGAGCACGGTGTCCAGGAAGAGGCCCGCGAACTCCACCCAGACGCCCTCCCCGGTGACCGAGGAGAGCGCGACGAAGCCCTCGGCGACGTCCGCGTAGTCCTCCAGGACGCCGGCGTTGGCGCCCGCGACGCCGTCCCGCGAGGTGCGGTGCAGCCGTGCCTGCCAGTCCATGTGGACGCGGACGAGCAGGTCGGCGGCGTCCGTGGCGGCCTGCACCAGGTCCGGCCGGTCGAAGTAGGCGCCGGTCTCGGCGAGGGCCGCGATGGCCAGGCCGTTCCAGGCGGCGACGACCTTGTCGTCCCGGCCGGGGCGCGGCCGGGCGTCCCGGGCCTCACGCAGCCGCTCCTTGATGCTGGCGATCCGTTCCGCGTCCACCAGGTCGTCGGTGTCGGGGAGTTGCAGGACGGAGGCACCCTCCTCGAAGGTGCCCTCCTGCGTCACGCCGAAGTAGTGCGCGGCGACCTCGGCGTCCTTCTCCCCCAAGACGTCACGCAGTTGCCCGGGCGTCCATACGTAGTACGCGCCTTCGACGTGCCGGCCACTGCCGTCGTCGGAGTCGGCGTCCAGCGCGGAGGCGAAACCGCCCTGGTCCGTACGGAGTTCCCGCACCATGAACTCGGCGGTCTCGACGGCGACACGGCGGGCCAGGTCCGACCCGGTGGCGCGCCACAGGTGCGCGTACGTACGGCACAGCAGCGCGTTGTCGTACAGCATCTTCTCGAAGTGCGGCACCGTCCACGTCTCGTCGACCGCGTAACGCGCGAAGCCGCCGCCGAGCTGGTCGTAGATCCCGCCGCGGGCCATCGCCTCCGAGGTCGCCTGCACCATCTGCAGGGCCGCCTCGGACCGCGTACGGGCGTGGTGGCGCAGCAGGAATTCCAGCGCCATGGACGGCGGGAACTTGGGCGCGCCGCCGAATCCGCCGTGCACGGCGTCGAAGTCGCGGGTCAGCGTGAGCAGCGCGTTCGCCAGGTCCTCCGGGCCCGGCGGCACCGGTTCCCCGTTGGCCAGCGACGCGGAGAACGACCGCGCGGACAGGTCGGCGACGATCCGTCCGGCAACCTCGCCCACCTCGCCCCGGCGGTCCGTCCAGGCGCTCCGCACGCCCTGGAGGACCTGCGGGAAGGACGGCATCCCGTGGCGCGGCTCGGGCGGGAAGTACGTCCCGAAGTAGAACGGCTCGCCCTCGGGCGTCAGGAAGACGGTCATCGGCCAGCCGCCCTGCCCGGTGGCGGCCTGCACGGCCTCCATGTAGACGGCGTCCACGTCGGGCCGCTCCTCGCGGTCCACCTTGACCGCCACGAAGTGCTCGTTGATCACGGCGGCGACCGCCTCGTCCTCGAAGCTCTCGTGCGCCATCACATGGCACCAGTGACACGCGGAGTAACCGACCGACAGCAGAACGGGCACATCACGCCGCCGCGCTTCCTCGAAAGCCTCCGGCGTCCAGGGCCACCA
Organism: Streptomyces chrestomyceticus JCM 4735; assembly: GCF_003865135.1. NCBI lineage: Bacteria > Bacillati > Actinomycetota > Actinomycetes > Kitasatosporales > Streptomycetaceae > Streptomyces > Streptomyces chrestomyceticus. The sequence continues at coordinate 3,560,159 of NZ_BHZC01000001.1, forward strand.
GTCGACCGGATTGTCCGCGTGCTGAAGCAGATAAGGCGAGGTCACGCCAGCCAACCGGTTCATACGATCCAGCCTCTCACAGTGCCCGACCCGGCCGGCGAAGCGCGCACGGGCGCTGCCTCGCTTGGCTGAATCGCACCCATGGGGCGGCGTAGAGCGACAACCTTCCCACTCGCCACAACTCGCCCGGGGCAGAGGACAGTACCCTCAGCCCCGGAGCTCCGGAACTGTCGGGGCTCCCCGAAGGAGGTACCCATGACCGCCGGGACGGTGGCACCCGCGTAGATGTCTACGCAGGTCAGCGCGGAACAGTACGCTTCCTGGCCCGAGGAGCGGTGCGCCGGCGTCGAGATCGTGGACGGGGTGGCCGTCGACAGGCCGAGCGCCTCCAAGCGGCACAACCGTCTGGCCCGGATACTCGCCAATGCGCTGGACGCCGCCGCAGGCCCGGACTGGAACGCCGACACGGACTTCGACGTCCGGCTGCAGGACGTCCCCCTCACCAACCGCCGCCCGGACGTCACCGTCTACCGGGCGGAGACCATCGACCTCACGCCCACCCGCCCCGACCACGTACTCCTGGTCGTCGAGGTCGTGTCGCCCGGCTCGGAGACCACCGACCGGGTCGTGAAGGTGAACCAGTACGCCAAGGCCGGGATCCCCTTCTACTGGCGGGTAGAACAGGCCGTCACCGGCGTCCCCGTCATCTACACCTACGTCCTTGACCCCGCCACCCGGGCCTATCGGGACGGTGAGATGTTCACCGGCGCGATCAACGCCGCCGCGCCCTTCTCCGTCACCGTGGATCTGGGAACCGTCTGACGGAGCTGGAAGAGCGACACTGAAGCCGTCCGCCACCGGCTCGCGATGGACGGGCTCGCCGAGATCGTCGCCTCCCACGAGGCCGAACACGGCGCGCTCACCGAGCAGGAGATCGAAGCGGCACACCAGGACTGTTCGGTGACGAGGGCGCGGGGCACGGGCAGGACGCCGTGTAAGGGAGCCGCACGCCCGCTTCGCGGCGTTGCGCGGTCCCCGACGGGCGCGTCGTCGCGGACTCAGACGATCGCCGCGACGTCCCCGTCATCGAAGGAGATGGCCTGGTGCAGCCGGCCGCCGAGCGCGGCGGCGAAGCGGGCGAGGACGTCCTGGCCGGAGATGTGCCCTCGCTCGATCTGCGACACCCGCCCCTTGGTGACGCCCATGCGGTCGGCCACGTCCTGCTGGGTCAGCCCACGGGCCCGCCGCAGTTCCGCCAGTCGGCGGCCCGTCATCTTCGCCAGCAGTTCTTCCTTGCCGGCCCGCACGGCGTCCTCGCCACCGGCGCGCGCGACGTGCCCGGCGCGGATGTCCTGCCAACGCGTGTATCCACTCACGGTCGTCCGCCTTCTTCCTGAGTCCGGTCTCTCACGTACGCCGCGTAACGCTGCTCGGCCAAGGGCTTCCCTCTCACTGCGCGTTCAGCGGGCCGAGTGCAGCTATCGCTGTACCCCTCGCCCGCCGGCCTGCCCACGCAGCCCGAAAGCCCCTCGGTGGATAGCCCGCGGCCCACGCGGGGAGTTATCCACAGGCCTGCCGGATTTCGCGCGGAAGCGGAAGACTGTGGGTACGGAAACCGATCACCGCGGGCCGGGACGGGGCGTCGGCGCCCGCCGCCGGGGAGTGCGGGGAGGCCGGAGGGGCCGGAGCACCGGGACCTGCCGGGACGTTGGGAACTGCAGGAGGGGGAAGGCATGGCGGGCTCACTGGCTGTGCTGCGCGATCGTCATCGGGCGGAAGCGGACGGGCTGTTGGCGCGAGCCGTCGAGGAGGAGGTCCGGCGCTCGGGCGGGACGCTCGACCGGGGTGTCCTGCTGGCCCGGGCCCGCGCGGTGCTGGACGATCTGGCCGGTGCGGCGTCCGAGGAGTACGACGCGTACGTGCACGCGCTGGACGAGTCCGCGGCCGGGCAGCGCCCGTTGTCCGAGCGGCTGTCGCGCAAGGAGCTGAGCACCCCCGCGGTGGCCACGGCGGTCGCGGCGGTCGCCGCCTTCGGCACGGACCTCGCGTTCGGGACGGGCCCCGGCGCGGCGCTCGGCGTCGGTGTCTCGGTGGTGGCCGCGGGCGCCGCGGCGACGGTCGTGAAGCTGACGGCGGGACACTGGCCGGCGGCCCACCGGCAGGCCGGGATGCGCGGCCAGCCGGGCGGTCCCGAGCAGTTGCGGCTGCAGTGGCTGACCGCGCTGGAGGTGCGCGGCATCCGGCCGTTCCTGGACCAGCAGCGGATGCTGACGGCGGCGACGCGCAGCAGTTCCTCCGGCACGCCCGCCGCCTCCCGAGGCAGCCGGGTGCCGCAACTGCGCGGCGCGGACCGCAGCGCGGCGGCCCGCCAGCGGTCCGTGCTGGAGCAGTCCTTCTCCCATCTGCCGCAGCCGGAGCAACTGTTCGCGGGGCGGCGGGCCCATCTGGCGCAGATCGCGCAGTGGGTGCACGCGGCCCGGGCGAGCACGGAGACCCGGCCGACGGTCGTGGTGCTGCACGGCGAGCCCGGCTCGGGGCGTACGGCGCTGGCGGTGCGGGCCGCGCACCAACTGCGGGACCAGTTCCGCGGCGCGTGCGTGGTGGACCTGCGCGGGGACACCCCGGGCGAGACGCCGCTGCCGACGCGCGACGCGCTGCTGCACCTGCTCAACCGGCTCGGCGCGCCGCGCGAGCAGTTGCTCTTCCGTGAGCGGCCCTCCCAGGAGCAGCACGTCAAACGGCTCACGGAGCTGTACCACAAGCATCTGACGGGCCTGCCCGTCACGGTCCTGCTGGACGACGCCTCGGACCCGGAACAGGTGCGCCTGCTGGTGCCGGACCGCTCCGACAGCCTGGTGCTGGTGACGACCCGCGAGCCGATGGACCTGCCCGGCGATCTCCCGGCGTGGGTGCACCAGCTCCCGGTGGGCGCGCTGGACTCGGCGGGCACCGAGGAGCTGCTGCGGGCCGCGGCCGACGAGTCCGCGGGTGAGACCGGACCGTACGACCACCAGTCCGTCGAGCGGATCGCGCAACTGTGCGCGGGGCTGCCGCTGGCGCTGCGGGTGGCCGGTTCGTCGCTGGGGCCCAGGTCGCCCGCCACCCTGGCGGCGGACCTGGCGGAGAGCGCCGCACGGCATCCGGCCGCCGGGCCAGGGGCGTCCCCCGCCGAGGCGGCGCTGTGGCTGCGCTACGGCGACCAGTCGGAGACGGCCCGCCGACTGCTGCGCCGGCTGGCGCTGGTGGGTCGGGCCAGCCTGGGGGCGGCCGCCGCGGCGGCGCTGCTGGGCGTGGACACGCCGGAGGCCGAACGGCAGCTTTCGGCACTGGCCGCCGCGGGCCTGATCGAGCACGTCCGCAGCGACCGCTACCGCCTGCACGCCCTCGTGCACCACTTCGCGCACGCCCGCCTGCTGGACGAGGAGGACCCGGCCGGGCGCAGTACGGCCCAGGAGCGGCTGATCCGCAGCTACGCGGAGCTGGCGGACTCGGTGATCCGCCTGGTGGACGGCCGTACGTCCACCCGCGCCGACCGCTTCGGCTCGCACGGCTTCACCTCGCTGGACGCCGCGCTCCAGTGGCTGGACGACGAGACCAGCTTCATCACCGCCGCGCTGCGCCACGCCGACCAGGACGTGGACCAGGCGACCGTCTCGCACCTGCTGGGCGCCCTGGCCGACTACTGCCTGCTGCGCGGTGACCTGTACCGCCTCGGCGAGCTGAGCGAGCTGACCAAGGCCGCCGACCGGGGGCTGCTCGTACGGTCCGTGCAGTGGCGCACCGGCATCGCGGCCCGGCAGCTCGGTGAGCTGGACAAGGCCCGTACGACCCTGACCTCGGTGGTCGACCTGTACTTCGAGGCGCAGCACCCGGTCGGTGCCGCGCGTGCCCTGCGTGACCTGGGGATCACGCTCCAGCAACAGGGCAATCTGACGGAGGCCGCGGCCAAGCTGCGCGAGGCCATGGAGATGCAGTCCGGCCCGGACGTGCGCGGTGACCGGGCATGGACGCTGCACGCGCTGGCGGCCGTGGAGCGGGACCGCGCGCGGGTGGCGGAGGCGCTGGCGCTGCTGCGCGAGTCCCTGGAACTGCACCGGGAGAGCGAGAGCCTGCACGGCCAGGCGTGGGCGCACTTCCAGCTCGGCCAGGTGTACCTGCGGATGGGCGAGGTCCCGGAGGCGGAGCGCGAGTTCCACGCGGCGATGGACCTGTACGGCCGTACGCACGACGACCGCGGCGAGGCGTGGGCGATGACCCAGTTGGCGCGGGCCCGGCTGGTGGACGGCGACCCGGACCCGGCGGTGGACCGGCTGCGCCAGGCCCTGCCCCTGCACCGTCGCTACGAGGACGCCCGTGGCGAGGCGTGGACGCTGTACTACCTGGGCCAGTCGCTGGAGGAGCAGGGCGACCTGGACGCGGCGCTGCGGCACCTGGAGCGGTCGAGGACGATGTTCAGCCGGATGCAGGACGGCTACGGCCTCGCCTGCGCCCGGCACCACTCGGGGCGCGTCACCCGGGACCTGCGGGCCGCGCAGACCGGTTCGCTGCGCAACAGCGGCTTCGCCCGGCAGCTCCTCCAGGACGCCCGCAAGGACTTCCAGCGGATCGGCGTCCCGCACGGGGAGGCGTGGTCCTGCCTGGAGCTGGTGATCATCGACGCGGGCAACGGGCGGGCGGCGCAGGCGCTGGAGCTGGCCGACGAGGCGGCGCGGACGTTCGCCGGTTACGGGGACCGGCGCGGCGAGGACTGGGCCCGTTTCCTGCGCTGCACGCTGCTGCCGTTCGCCTCACCGGGCGGCTCGGTGGTCGGCGCGGCGGTCGCGCAGGAGGAGCTGGCCCGGCTGGCGCAGGAAGGGCATCCGACCCGGGACTCGAAGCTGGAGGACTGCGCGGAGACGTTCGCGCTGCTGCTGGAGCGCGGCGTCGAGCCGGAAACGGGGTGGGAGGCATGGCGGCTCGGCATGGTTCCGAACCGCCACGCGCGCGAGGTCATGGGGGTGACCGTCACCTGACGACCGTTCGCCCGTCGCAGTGACCGGGGACCGGAGGCGTTCCTCCGGCGCGGTGACCCCACGTACAGGGACGCCGGGTGACCCCACGTACGGGGACGCCGGTGACCCCACGTACAGGGAAGCCGGGTGCGCCCCACGCGCCATGACGCCGGACGGGCCGGCGGGACGTCGTCCCGCCCCGCCCGGCGTCCGGGACGTGCTCAGCCCGCCTCGGGCCGTGCCTTCCCCGAGGGCTGCCCCTTCGCCTGGTTCTTCTTCGCCTGGCTGTTCGCCTGCCCCTTCGCGGTGGCCTCGGCCGGGGCCGCCGCGCCGGAGGCGGCGGGCGCCTCCGGGGCCTCCTCGAAGTCGACCTTCTTCATCCGCTTGTTCATGGACTTCATCAGCAGCCATACGGCGCCGCCGATGACCGCGAACACGATGAAGCCGAGGACGCCCGGGGTCACCTTGTCCTTGTCGAAGCTGTCGGCAAGGGTGACGAAGGGCGTCACGGCGAGGGTGCTAGTCGCGCTCATCATGGAGTCAATTGTTGCGGATGCCCGCGAAGAGGTCGTCCTCGGGGAGGGACGTGTCGACGAGCGACTTGGCGAGTTCGTACTCCTCCGTGGGCCAGACCTCCTTCTGGATGTCCATCGGCACCCGGAACCAGCCGCCGTCGGGGTCGATCTGCGTCGCGTGCGCGATCAGCGCCTTGTCGCGGATCTCGAAGAAGTCGGCGCAGGGCACGTACGTGGTCAGCGTGCGCTCGCGGCGCTCGAACTCCTTCCAGCGCTCCAGCCACTCCCCGTACGGGGACTCCATGCCACGCTCCAGCAGCGCCTCGTGCAGCGCGACGGTGCGCGGCCGGTTGAAGCCCTGGTTGTAGTAGAGCTTCTGCGGCTGCCAGGGCTCACCGGCCTCCGGGTACTTCTCCGGGTCGCCGGCCGCCTCGAACGCCACCATCGAGATCTTGTGGGTCATGATGTGGTCGGGGTGCGGGTAGCCGCCGTTCTCGTCGTAGGTCGTGATGACCTGCGGCTTGAACTCACGGATCAGCTTCACCAGCGGCTCGGCCGCCGCCTCCACGTCCTGGAGGGCGAAGCAGCCGTCGGGCAGCGGCGGCAGCGGGTCGCCCTCGGGCAGCCCGGAATCGACGAATCCCAGCCACTCCTGCTTGACGCCCAGGATCTCCCGGGCCTCGTCCATCTCCTTCTTGCGCACCTCGTGGATGTGCTCCTCGATGTACGGGTCGCCCTGGAGCTTCGGGTTGAGGATGGAGCCGCGCTCCCCGCCCGTGCAGGTGGCGACCAGCACGTCCACCCCCTCGGACACGTACTTGGCCATGGTGGCCGCGCCCTTGCTCGACTCGTCGTCGGGATGGGCGTGGACTGCCATCAGTCGCAGCTGCTCAGTCAAGACTCGATCCTCAGTGAAAGGCCGGAGAAGATGTTTCCTATAGTGACCGAAGCGCGGGGCGATTAATTCCGGAGCCCCCGGCAGGAGGAGCGATCATGGGCGCGGTGCGTGAAGGGCTGCCCGACGGACGCTACGGCCGCTCCGCCGACCAGCGCGCCGACCGCAAGCTGAAGATCATCGGTGCCGTGCTGGGCGTGGCGCTGCTCGGCGTGGTCGGCTGGTCCGGTTTCTCCTACATCTCCGGGCAGGAACTCAGCGGCCGGGTGATCACCTGGGACCGGGTTTCGGACAGTGCCGTCAAGGTGCACCTGGAAGTCGTCAAGGGCAAGGACGACACCGGTACGTGCACGCTGCGCTCGCAGGCCGACAGCGGCGCCGAGGTGGGGCGCAAGGACGTCACCGTGGACGCTCCGAAGGAGCAGGTGGACGTCGAGGTCACGATCCGTACGACGGCACGGGCGACCAACGCCGTCCTGGTCGGCTGCACGTCCTCCGGCGGCTGACCCGAAGCCGTGGGCCCGGTGCCCCCCGGCAGCCGCCCCGAGACCGTGAGCCCGGCGCACCCCGGCAGCCGGTGCGCGCCCCGCACCGCCCGGTGTGTCGCCGGTGTGTCGCCCAGCCCGGTCGGAGCCGGCGCGCTGACCGGGCACGATCCGGCCGGATGACGTTCCCGGCGAAATTCCCCTTCCCCGTTTTGTGCCGGAATTGTTAGGCTCGTGGTTTCGCCCACCCGTGGAGGCGCAGCCTCCCTGGTAGGGCGTTTGATTTATCCCCAGCACCGACGAGGAGCACCTGTGACCCAGACCAGCGACAACGTCACCTGGCTGACCCAGGAGGCGTATGACCAGCTCAAGGCCGAGCTGGAGTACCTGTCTGGTCCCGCACGCGCCGAGATCACCGAAAAGATCGCGGCGGCCCGCGAGGAAGGTGACCTGAAGGAGAACGCCGGGTACCACGCGGCCAAGGAAGAGCAGGGCAAGCAGGACCTTCGGATGCGCCAGCTCAAGCAACTGCTGGAGACGGCGAAGGTCGGCGAGGCGCCCGCCGCCACTGGTGTCGTGGCCCCCGGCACGGTCGTCACCATCGCGTTCGACGGAGACCCGGACGACACCCTGACGTTCCTGCTGGCCTCGCGGGAGTACGCGAGCTCGGAGATCGAGACCTACTCCCCGCAGTCCCCGCTGGGCTCCGGAGTGAACGGCAAGAAGATCGGCGAGACCGCCGAGTACGAGCTTCCCAACGGCAAGAAGGCTTCGGTGAAGATCCTCGAAGCCAAGCCGTACACGGCCTGAGCGCCGGGCGGCAGCGCCCGCCCGTAGCCTGACGACGACCGGCCCGGAGCCCCAGCGGCTCCGGGCCGGTCGCGTCTGTGCCGTGCGCCGTGCCCCGCTCTCCGGTCAGCCGGCCGCCTTGCGGTACTTGCGGACCGCGAGTGTCCGGAAGAAGACGAGGATCGCCACCGACCACAGCACCGAGGCGATGATCGGGTGCTGCATGGGCCAGGCGTCCGGGGTCTTGAAGCCGGGCGGCAGGTTGCCGAACAGCTCACGGGCGGCCTGGACGGTGGTGCTGAACGGGTTCCACTCCGCGATGTGCCGGAAGACCGTCGGCAGCTTGTTGGAGTCGACGAAGGCGTTGGAGATGAACGTCAGCGGGAACAGCCAGATCAGCCCGCCCGAGGTGGCGGCCTCCGGCGTCCGTACGGTCAGGCCGATCAGCGCGCCGATCCAGGAGAACGCGTAGCCGAGCAGGAGCAGCAGGGCGAAGCCGGCCACGACCTTGCCGATGTTCTCGTGCGTGCGCCAGCCGATGAGGAGCGCGACGAGAGCGAGCACGATCAGGGTGAGCGTCGTCTGTACGAGGTCGGCGAGGGTACGGCCGGTGAGGACGGCGCCGCGCGCCATGGGCAGCGAGCGGAACCGGTCGATCAGCCCCTTGTGCATGTCGTCGGCGATGCCCGCGCCCGCACCGGCGGTGGCGAAGGTGACGGTCTGCGCGAAGATGCCCGCCATCAGGAACTCGCGGTAGGTCTGCTGCGAGAGCGAGCCGCCGACCTGGATCGAGCCGCCGAACACGTACGTGAAGAGGACCACGAACATGATCGGCTGGATGAGGCCGAACAGGACCACCTCGGGGATCCGCTTCATGCGGATCAGGTTCCGCCGGGCGAGGACCAGGGAGTCGGTCATGGTGCTCATCGGTGCTGTCCCTTTCCGGCGGCGGACCGCCGTCCCGAGGGCGCGTCACCGACCGCGGTGGCCCCGCCGTCGCCGTCCCCCTGCTTGCCGTTCCCGTCCTTGCCCTCCCCGGCCCCGTCCTCGCCGTTGCTCTCCGCCGTCTCCGCGGCGTGGCCGGTCAGCGAGATGAACACGTCGTCCAGGGTCGGCCGGCGCAGTCCGATGTCGTCGATCTCGACACCGCGGACGTCGAGTTCGCGGATCACCTCGGCGAGCAGCTTGGCGCCGCCCGTCACCGGCACCGTGATCTTGCGCGTGTGCTGCTCGATCTTGCTCGCGCCCTTGCCGAAGCCGCGCAGCACCTCGTCGGCCGTACCGATGTGCTCGGCGGCGTGCACGACGACCTCCACCCGCTCGCCGCCCGTACGCGCCTTGAGCTCGTCGGAGGTGCCGCGGGCGATGACCCGGCCGTGGTCGACCACGCAGATGTCGTGCGCGAGGTGGTCGGCCTCTTCCAGATACTGGGTGGTGAGGAGCAACGTCGTGCCGCCGGCGACCAGTTCCTGGATGACCTCCCACAACTGCTGGCGGTTGCGGGGGTCCAGGCCGGTGGTGGGCTCGTCCATGAACATCACGGGCGGGCTGACGACCAGCGCGGCCGCCAGGTCGAGCCGGCGCCGCATGCCGCCGGAGTAGGTCTTGGCCGGACGGTCGCCGGCGTCGGTGAGGTGAAAGCGCTCCAGGAGCTCGGTGGCCCTGGCCTTCGCCGCGCGCCCGCCCATCTGGTAGAGCCGGCCGACCATGGTCAGGTTCTCACGGCCCGTCAGGTACTCGTCGACGGCGGCGAACTGGCCGGACAGGCCGATGGAGCGGCGTACCGCGTCGGGGTGCTTGAGGACGTCGATACCGGCGACGACCGCGGTGCCGCGGTCCGGCTGGAGCAGGGTGGTCAGGACCCGTACGGCGGTGGTCTTGCCCGCACCGTTCGGGCCGAGCAGTCCGAGGACGGTTCCTTCGGGGACGTCGAGGTCGACGCCGTCCAGAGCCCTCACCTTGCCGAAGGTCTTCACCAGCCCCTCGGCGTAAATGGCGCCTGGCATGTGGATACTCCCAAGGTATGGGTTGACTCCAGGAAGAATTTTACTTTTGCCGGACATGAGCCGCTCTACGGGCATATACCCGGCACCGAGGGGGCCCCGAAACATGGCTCAGCTCCCCGTGGACCCGGACCTTACCGCACACGCGATACATCGCGACATACGTCGGACGCCATGTGCGGACGCGCGGCCGGTCAGCCGCGCGCCACGGCACACGACAGCCGTGGCACGCGTCGGCTCACGACGCACATCAGCCGTGGCACACGCGAGCCCATGGCGCACGCCAGTTCGCCGCCACATCAGCCCATGACGGTGTAACCCGCCGCCCGCAGGGCCGAACCGACCTCCGTGCAGTGCTCCGGACCCTTGGTCTCCAGATGCAGTTCCACCTCCGCCTCCGTGAGCCCGAGCCGCGGATCGGTCCGCACATGGCTCACGTCCAGGACGTTCGCGTCGACCTCCGACAGCACCGCGAGCAGCGTCGCCAGCGCCCCCGGCCGGTCCGTCAGCCGCAGGCGCAGCGACAGGTAACGCCCGGCCGCGGCCATGCCGTGCCGCAGGATGCGCTGCATCAGCAGCGGATCGACATTGCCACCGGACAGCACCGCGACCACCGGCCCCTCGAAGGACTCGGGCCGCGACAGCAGCGCCGCCACCGGACTCGCCCCCGCCGGCTCCACGACCAGCTTGGCCCGCTCCAGGCAGAGCAGCAGAGCGCTGGAGAGCTCGTCCTCGGACACGGTACGGACTTCGTCGACGAGATCGCCGACGATTTTGAACGGAACGTCGCCCGGACGCCCGACCTTGATGCCGTCCGCCATCGTCACCGGCGCCTCGATCGAGACCGGCCGCCCGGCCGCCAGCGAGGGCGGATAGGCGGCCGCGCCCGCCGCCTGCACCCCGACGATCCGCACGTCCGGCCGCAGCGCCTTGACCGCCAGGGCGATGCCCGCGACCAGCCCGCCGCCGCCGATGCCCACGACGATCGTGCGCACCTCCGGACACTGTTCGAGGATCTCCAGGCCGACCGTGCCCTGGCCCGCGATGATGTCCCGGTGGTCGAAGGGGTGGATGAAGACCGCGCCCGTCGCGTCGGCGTACTCCTGGGCGGCGGCCAGCGTCTCGTCCACGACCTGCCCGTGCAGCCGCACCTCGGCGCCGTACTCACGGGTCGCGGCGACCTTCGGCAGCGGCGCGCCGACCGGCATGAACACCGTCGAACGCACCCCGAGCAGCGAGGCCGCCAGCGCCACGCCCTGCGCGTGGTTGCCGGCGCTGGCCGCGACCACCCCGGCCGCCCGCTCCTCCGGGGAGAGCGCCGCGATCCGCACGTACGCGCCACGTATCTTGAAGGAGCCGGTGCGTTGCAGGTTCTCGCACTTCAGATGCACCGGCGCCCCCACCAAACCGGACAGGTGCCGGCTCCCCTCCAAGGCGGTGGACCGTGAGACGCCGGACAGGATCTTCTGCGCCTCCCGTACGTCCTCGACGGTGAGCGCGGCGGAGGCGGCGGCCGCCGGGCCCGCGCCCGGCCCGGAAACGGAGGCGGAACCGGAATGCGACGCCGGTTCATCGCCGGTACCGGACGCCTCCGCACGCGCCGGGACCGATGCCGGACCGGGTCGCTGACCGGCGGCAGAAGCGGAAGCGGAATCCCAAGAGGAACCGGGGGCAGGAGTGTGCTCGTGCGGCGTGTGATCGGCCATGAAGCCCAGTCTTACAGTTCGGTCCGCGGCCGGGTCCCGGGGCCGCCGGACCGGTGCGGCACCGGCACGTCTTTGGACAGCGCCGGTACGGGCGGCGCCGGGGCCGCGTACTCTGTCCCCCAATCCGTACGCATCCCATGAAGCGAGCTCCCGGCCATGCCCACCTCTTCGGACATGACGACCCACACCGACCCCGCTCTTCTCGACGCGCTGCAACACCAAGTCGCCGTTTTCGCCCGCCGCGCCGAACAGAGCCGGCTCGGCGGCGTCGGCCAGGCACGCAATTCCATGGACCGTGCCGCCTACCTGCTCCTCAACCGCCTGGACAAAGAGGGCCCGATGGGTGTCAAGGCGCTGGCCGCCGGCATGGGCATCGACTCCTCCACCGTCACCCGGCAGGTCGCCCCGCTGGTCGACTCCGGCCTGGTCAACCGCGCCTCGCACCCCGAGGACGGCCGTGCGGTCGTGCTCCAGCTCTCCGAGCGCGGCCGCTCCCGGCTGGAAGAGGTACGGGCCTCCCGCCGCGCCCTGATGGCGCTGGTCACGGAGGAGTGGACGGAGGAGGAGCGGGACTCCTTCTGCAGCCTGCTGACGCGCTTCAACGCCTCCCTGTCCACGGTCACCGCGACGCTGCCGCCGGTGCCGTCGAGCTCCTGAGGGGCCGGAATCCGGTCCGTCGGTTCCTGAGCGACCGGAATCCGGTCCGTCGGTTCCTGACCGGTGGACGGACCTCGATTCACCGGTTCCTGAGCGGCCGGACGGCGATCCGTCCGCCGCGCAGCAGGAGGAGCAGCGGCGTCCGGCCCTGCCCGCCCCGGTTTTTCCCTGCCGCCTCTTGACCGCGTGCCGGGCCTGCCGTGCCATGGAGCTGTGCGAGAGCGGCGGGCAGCCCAGGAACGCCGTCGTGCCCGGGAGTTCGAGGCGTTCGTCGCGGGCGCGGCCGGCCGTCTGCTGCGCGCCGCCACGCTGCTGACCGCCGAGCCGGAGGACCGGCGCGCGCCCGCCGCCGAGCGCCTGCTCACCCTCGCGCTGGCCCGTACGTACGCCGCCTGGGACCGGCTGCGCGGCGAGGACCCGTACGACCGCACGCGCCAGGAGATGGCCGCCCACTTCGCGCACTCCGCCTGGCGGGAACGGCTCCCCCGCGCCCTGGGACGCGGCAGGCGGCCGCCGCCCGGTGGCCTTCTGGGTCGGCTGTCCCCGCAGGAGCGGCTGGTGCTCGTGCTGCGCCTCTACGAGGGCGTCGCCGAGGAGCAGACGGCCGCGCAACTGGGCCTGCCCGCCGAACGCGTCCACGCGCTGTGTCTGCGGGCGGTGGGGCACATGCGCAGCAATCCTCCTGCCGGGCGCGCGGAGCCGCCGGTACAGGTCGGCGCAGCGGCACCGGAACCCGTCGGCGTACCGGACGCAGCTCAGGCCCCTGACGCACCACCCGCCCCGGACCCGCTGCTACCGGCCCCACACCCGGAAGCCGCCGCGCCATGAGCCTTCCGGACCGCAGGGAGACGCCATGAGCCTTCCGGACCGCAAGGAGGCCGAGGTGCGGCGGATGCTGGACGGGCCGCACCCGCCGGTCCCGCCCGACCTGGCGCTGCGCGCCGCCGCGAGCGGCCGACGGCTGCTGGTGCACCGGCGGCTGGCGCGCCGGCTGCTGTGGCTGCTGGCCGTGGCGGCGCTGGCGGCGCTCCTGGTCTGGGCGGCCGTCGACCAGCCGTGGCTGCCGCCGCCGGTGCACACCACCCCTCCGCTGGAAGGGTGGTGAACGGAGGCCGGGAGCTCCAGGCGCCGCTGTCCCAGCGCCTGAAGTCCCCTGGCCGAGCACCTGGCCCGTTCCCCGGCCCAGCGCCTGAGCGCCTCCTGCCTTCGCGCCCGAGTGCTTCCTAGCCCAGCGCCTGGGTGAGGTCCGCGACCAGGTCGTCGATCGACTCGATGCCGACCGAGAGCCGTACGAGGTCGTTCGGGACCTCCAGCAGCGAACCCGCCGTCGAGGCGTGCGTCATCCGGCCCGGGTGCTCGATCAGCGACTCCACGCCGCCCAGCGACTCACCGAGGGTGAACAGCTTGGCGCGGTTGCAGACCTCCACCGCGGCCTCCTCGCCGCCCGCCACACGGAACGACACCATGCCGCCGAAGGAACGCATCTGCTTGGCGGCGACCTCGTGGCCGGGGTGCGACGCCAGGCCCGGGTAGTAGACCTGCGTCACCTTGTCGTGCGCGGCGAGCAGCTCGGCGATCCGGCCGGCGTTGGCGCTGTGCCGGTCCATCCGTACGGCCAGCGTCTTCAGACCGCGCATCACCAGCCACGAGTCGAACGGCCCGGCGACCGCGCCCATCGCGTTCTGGTGGTAGGCCAGCTCGTCGCCCAGCTCGGCGTCGTCGACGACGAGCGCGCCGCCGACCACGTCCGAGTGGCCGCCCATGTACTTGGTCGTGGAGTAGACCACCACGTCCGCGCCGAGGGCCAGCGGCTGCTGGAGGTAGGGGCTGGCGAAGGTGTTGTCCACGACCAGGCGGACCCCGGCGTCGCGCGCCACGGCCGCCAGCGCGGCGATGTCGGTGATGCCGAGAAGCGGGTTGCTGGGCGTCTCCACCCAGATCGCCTTGGTACGGGGGCGCAGCGCGTCCCGTACGGCCTGCGGGTCGGAGGTGTCGGCGACCGACCACTCCACACCCCACCGCTCGACGACCTTCGAAATGAGGCGGAACGTGCCGCCGTACGCGTCATTGGGGATGACCACGTGGTCGCCGGGGACCAGGAGGGTGCGCAGCAGGCAGTCCTCGGCCGCGAGGCCGGAGGCGAAGGCCAGGCCGCGGCGGCCGCCGTCGAGGGCGGCCAGGTTCTCCTCCAGGGCGGTACGGGTCGGGTTCGCGCTGCGGCTGTACTCGTAGCCGCCGCGCAGCCCGCCCACGCCGTCCTGCTTGTAGGTGGACACCTGATAGATGGGCGGTACCACCGCGCCGGTCGCCTCGTCGGGCTCCTGACCTGCGTGAATGGCAAGGGTCTCGAAATTCTGGGGGCGCTGCTCGCGCTGATCGCTCATGTCTGCCGAGGGTAGTCGTCCACACCCGCGAACTTTTCGGAACTTTCTGCTTCGCTGGATAGTGGATACATACAAGACACAATCACGCTCCACTCCGTCCCGCCCCGCTCCGCCCCGGCGCCCGCCGCCCCGCCCGCCCGCATCCCACGACCGGAATCCGAGACTGACCCCATGGACGTTCTGCTGGTTCTCTTCGCCGCTGCCGCGCTCGGCGGTCTCGTCCTGCTGCCCTGGCTGCGGCGCCGGCAGGCCGCGCAGCAGGCCCAGCAGGGCCTGGCGGTGGCCGCCGACCCCATGGCGGGCTACGGATTCGTCCCGGCCCAGGAGCTCGACGTACGGCTGCCCGGCCCCGACCAGGAGCTGGAGGACGCCCTCGACGAGATCCGGCGCAGCCACGACTGGCGCCCGGCCGCAAACCTGCTGAGCGCCACCGGCGAGGACTGGGAGCGCCGCTGGCAGCGGGTGCAGACGCTCGCCGGGGCCGCGGCGTTCGAGCTGGCGGAGCGGCCCGGACAGGGCGGCATCTGGCTGCGTACGTGGCGCTCCGAGGCGCCCAAGGACCCGGGCGGCGCCCAGACCCACGCCCAGTTCCTCGTCATCCAGGCACTGCGCGACCCCGGCTCGCAGGACTTCCGCATGATCCTGGAGGAGGCCCGGACGGTCTGCCACGAGGCGGCCCTGCTGGCCCCCGGCAGCCCCGTCCCGTACATCACCGAGCTGGCCGTCGCCCGCGGCCTCGGCGACCGCCGCGCGGACTACGACGCCCTGTGGTCGAAGGTCGCCCAGCGCGCCCCGCACCACATGGGCGCGCACCTCGCCGCCCTGCCGTACTGGTCGCAGAAGTGGCACGGCTTCAAGGAGGAGGCCGCCGCGTTCACCGAGAGCGCCGCCTCGGCCGCCCCCGCCAAGAGCCTGCTCCCGGCGCTCCCGCTCTTCGCCGTCTACGACCACCTGCCCGAGGCCAACATGGTCCGCGGCCTCTTCCAGAGCGCCGTAGTCGAACGCGCGATCGAAGGCGCCCACTTCGCCCTGCGCGAGGCCCCGGCGGACCACCCCATGGCCCCGCACGTCCGGCACCTGCTCATCTGGTTCCTCGTGCACGCCGAGCGCTACGCGGAGGCCGTGGAGCAACTGCGCCTGGTCGACGGCCACGTCGGCGCCGTCCCGTGGTCGTACGGCAGCAGCCCCGCCGCCGAGTACGCCGCGTTCCGCGCCCTGGCCGTGGCCGGCTGGGAACGCGGTGGCGGCACGTCGTCCAACTTCCGCGCGCACCCATGACCACCGGCGGCCCACCCCTACCCCTCCCCCCCCGCCCCCGGAATGCGTCTCCCGCTCCCGGCGTTGTCCCGGCAACCGGCCACCGTCCTCTTCCCTCACCCCCGGAGCGAGACGCCATGCTCTTCAACCGCTTCAAGAACGCCCTGCCCTCCCCGGAGGAGGCCCTGAAGGGCCGCCCCGAACGCGACTTCACCGTCCCCGACCGGCACACGGTCCTCGGCACCCCGCTCCTCGGCCCCTACCCCGAGCACCTGCGCACCGCCGACTTCGGCCTGGGCTGCTTCTGGGGCGCCGAACGCAAGTTCTGGCAGGCCGAGGGCGTCTGGACGACCCTGGCCGGCTACCAGGGCGGCCACACCCCCAACCCCACCTACGAAGAGGTGTGCAGCGGCCTGACGGGCCACACTGAAGCCGTCCGCGTCGTCTACGACCCCGCCAAGACCTCCTACGCCGCCCTCCTGAAGCTCTTCTGGGAGTCCCACGACCCCACCCAGGGCTTCCGCCAGGGCAACGACACCGGCACCCAGTACCGCTCCGCGATCTACACCCACTCCCCCGCCGACCAACAGACAGCCGAAGCCTCCCGCACCGCCTACCAGTCCGTCCTGACCGCCTCCGGCTACGGCACCATCACCACCGAAATCCTCCCCGCCGCCGACTGGCCTTTCTATCCGGCCGAGGGATATCACCAGCAGTACTTGGACAAGAACCCGGCGGGGTACTGCGGGATCGGGGGGACGGGCGTGAGCTGTCCGGTGGGGGTGGCGCAGGCCGACGGGTGAGTGGGGCTGACGGCCCGCTGCGGAAGCCCCCGTCTCAATTTCAGACGAGCGGCTCTTTCCGGGCGCCATCGTGCCCCCGAGCCGTCACCCTTTTCTCATGGCGACTTCGGGGGCACGGGGCGGGCAACTCGGCGGGCTGCGGCAGTGGTGGGGTGTGCTGGCCGGTGTCTTGTTGATCGCGGCGTGGGTTCATGCCGCGGCGGGGCCGGCTGTGGTGATCGTTCTTTCCGCCGCCGTGTTCTTCTGGAGCTTCTTCCAGGCGCCGATGCCGTGTGGCGCCCCGGTACGCGGACGCCCGGACGGCTGTCGCAACAACGCCTACGGGCTGCTGTTGGGGTGCCACATCCGCCAGCACCGGTGGCAGAAGCTGAAGATGCTGATCGTCCGGCGGCAGGTGCGCGTGTTCTGCGCGGGGCTGTTCTCGGACGGGAAGGCCGTCGTCGTCACGCTGGCCGGGCTGGGGAGCTTCGTCTCGGGGCTTGTTGCCTTGGTCCCGGGGGTCATCGTTCACTGAGACGGCGTACGTGTGTGTCTCGGCCGCCTTCAGGGCTTCGGCGCGGGTGGTGGAGGCGCGGAAGCTGGTCGGCGAGCCGGTGGAGTACTTCCGGGCGTTGGCGGGGGATGCGGAGGTGCTGGGGATAAGGATGGGGGTGGAGGGTTAGCCGGGGCGGCGGGGCTGGGGCGGGTTTTTGAAGACTTCGTGTACGGCCAGGTAGTTCTTGCCGCTGTGGCCCTGGGCGATCGCCTGCTCGGTGATCGCCTTCATGAGCTGCGGCTGGTCGGAGTGAAGGCCCTGTTCCACGCAGGTGCGGGTGATGTGGTCGAGCGCGTGGAGGTTCATCTCCAGGGTGCCCGCGTCGCCGGGATAGTCACCCCGGTCCAGGGCGGGCGCCTGCTCGGTGAGGGTCGCGGTCACCACTGCGGGCATGAACCAGTCGAGGGCGAGTTCGGCGAATGTGGTGGCCGGGACGTTCGCCGAGCCGACCAGGGCCGTGGCGTGCAGAAAGCCGTTCATGGTCGCGTACATCAGGTCGAGCAGTGCCGTGTTGTACAGCACCGCCAGGCTGGGGTCGGTACCGAGGTACCGGGGGTCGCCCAGGCTCGCCAGCGTCGCCCGGTGCTCGTCGAAGACATGCCGCGCGCCGCTGTAGAGGAAGACGGAGCCGGGGTGCCCGACGAGTGGCGGTGGCACCATGATCGCGCCGTCCAGGTAGGCGATGTGGCGTTCGGTCGCCCAACTGAGCGCTGTTCGCGCCTCGTTCGGGGTGCCGGAGTTGAGGTTCAGCAGGGCCCGGCCCTTCAGGGCGTCGGCTGCGGTGTCGAGAACCGCGTACATCGTCGCGTAGTCCTTGAGGCACAGGACCGTGACGGGGCTCGCGGATGTCGCTTCGGCGGCCGTCCTTGCGCGGTGGGCGCCCTTGGTGACGAGGGTGTCGGCCTTCTCCGGGGTGCGGTTCCAGACGGTGGTGGGGTGGCCGTGTTGCAGCAGCGCTTCGGCCAGGGCGAGGCCCATGGGGCCGAGGCCGATGACGGTAACGGGGGTGGAATGAGAAGTTGTTGATGGGGTGTCAGTCATGCGGCCTAGACTGCTGTCTCACATCGGTGTGAGAGTCAACTGGACGTGGTGGTCGTCACATGCGTATGGGGGAGTTCGCCCGGCGGACCGGGGTCAGCCCACGCCTGCTGCGCTACTACGAGGAGCAGGGGCTGCTCAAGCCGTCGCGGCGGTCGAGCGGGTACCGCGAATTCGCGGAAGAGGACATCGCCACCGTCCGGGGCATCCGCATGCTGCTCGGCGCCGGTCTCGGCACCGCCACGATCGCCGAACTGATGCCCTGCATGGTCGACGACGGGCAGATCCTGGCGCCGGCCTGTTCCGGCATGCTGCCCGACCTGCACCGGGAACGTGAACGCCTCGACGAGGCCGTGGCCGGTCTGCTGGCCGCGCGGGAGAAGCTGGACGCCGTCATCGCCGCCACAGTGACGGCCGGGGGTGACGACGACGATCCGGAAGCCTGCCGTGCGGTGAAGAAGCCTGCCGTGCGGTGAAGCGGGCCGCTGATGTCGCTGCGTCGCCGCTCGGTACGGCGTCCGGCTGACGCCGGCAGAGGGCTGGCTTCGCGGACCGTCGCCGGGGTCAGTCGGCTCGGTGGTGGCCCAAGCGTGCGCGGTCGGCCGCCGCGGCGCCCTGCTCCCAGCCGTCGGCGTCGCGTACGCCCCGCATCCGGACGGCGGCGGTGTCGGGGAACAGTTCGCCGGTGGTCTCCGCCACGGCGACCTCGCGGGCGGCCAGGACCGGGAGGAGGCCGGGGGCGTCGGTGGCGGCCTCGGCGGTGGTCGCTTCGGTGACCGTGGCCAGGCGGGCGCGGATGCGGTCGGCGTACGCGACGAGGAAGGTCTGGCGGAAGTCGCGGGTACGGCGGGACCGGCCGCGGCTGTGGTGGGCGTCGCCCGCGCGGTGCATGGCGGTGGTGGCCTGGAGGAGCAGGGACGTGTAGAGGAGTTCGGCGGCCTCCAGGTCGGCTTCGAAGCCGATGAGGGTGGAGAAGCCGACATCGCCGGACCAGACGGCCTGGCAGCGGTTGGCGGCGGCGACGGCGTCGAGCAGCAGGGCCTTCGCCTGCTCGTACGGGCCTTCGATGCCGATGCGGATGGCGGAAGGGGCGATGCCCCGACCAGCGCTCGCGCCGGTACCGGTGTGGTCGAGCAGTGCCTCGTCGATGCTGTGCCGCGCCATCAGCTCCTGCGCCTTGGCCGACAGGGCCTCCGCCTCGTCCGGGTAGTCCGTCGCCTCGGCCTTGGCCAGCAGGCCGCGGATACGGCCCAGGGTCCGGGACTCGGCGGGCGTGCTCGCGCGCGCCGGAGCGGCGGCCGGGAGGGGCGTGATGCGGGGCAGCCGCGCCAGGACGCGCAGCGCTGCCAGTACGTCGTACGTCGTCTCGAAGCGCGAGCTGCGGCGGCGGTGCGCCAGCTCCTGCATGTAGCGGGCGTCCGACTGCCACCAGGTCTCGGCTCCGAGGTCGCGTAGCTGGGCCGCCCAGCGGGGCCCTCGGGCGCGTTCCGCCGCCCGGCCCGCGCGCTGCGCCTCGGCCGCCATCGCGTCCACGACGACGGCGGTACGCGGGCCGCCGCCCGTCTCTCGCCGTACGATCCGCTCCAGGTCGGCGGGCTGCCAGCCGCCCTGCCAGCAGCGCCGTACGCCGTCCTCCGCCGCGGCCAGCAGCGCGGCGCTGACGGCTTCCGGGCCTTCGGGCGCCGCCGCCAGCATCGAGGCGCCGGCTTCCAGGGCGTCCTCGGCGGGCGTCCCGTCCTCGGCGTACCGGACGGTACCGAGAACGGTGCCGACCAGTTCACCGGCCGCCGCCCGGCCGCCCCGCTGCCGCTGTCCGTCGTCGCGCTTGCTCACGTGGTCACGATACGGAGGGCGGGCCCCCGCCTGCGCACCGGCGGGGGTCCGCCCTCGGAGGGAGAGGGGAGCGCTACTTCACGGCGCTGCCCGCCACCCACTCGTTCCAGTCCATGTTCCAGCCATTGAGGCCGTTGTCCGGCTTGATGGTCTTGTCCGGGGAGTTGATCATGTGGACGACGTCGCCGATCAGCGAGTTCTGGTAGAACCAGGCGCCGTCCGTGCCGGGGTCGCCGGCGCCCTTCACGTCCTCCAGGCCGATGCAGCCGTGGCTGGTGTTGGCGTTGCCGAAGATGCCCTTGCCCCAGTAGTTGCCGTGCAGGAACGTGCCGGAGCTGGACAGCCGCATGGCGTGCGGGACGTCGGGGATGTCGTACTCACCCTTGCCGTCGTTGTTGGTGAAGCCGACCGTGGAGCCGTCCATCCGAGTCTGCTGGTACTTCTCCGAGATGACCATCTTGCCGTTGTACGTCGGGTGGTCCTTGCTGCCCGCGGAGATCGGGATGGTCTTGATCGTCTTGCCGTCGCGGACCACCGTCATCTGGTGCGTCTTGGCGTCGACCGTGCTGACCTGGGAGCGGCCGATCTGGAAGTCGACCTTCTTGTTCTGGACGCCCTTGACGCCGGGCGCGGCCTCGACGCCGTCCAGCTTCAGGTCCACGCTGACCTTGGAATGCGGCTTCCAGTAGTCCTTGGGGCGGAAGTCCAGACGCTGGTCGCCGAACCAGTGGCCGACGATCTCCTGGTTGCTGCTGGACGCCACCTTGATCGCGGACTGGACGTCCTTCTTGTTCTTCACGGGCTTGTCGAAGTTGACCGACACCGGCATCCCGACGCCGACGGTCGAGCCGTCCTCCGGCGTGTAGTTGCCTATGAAGCTGTTCTTCGGGGAGACCGTGGTGAAGGTCGAGTGCTCCACCGCCTTGCGGCCGTCGCCGTCGGCGGCGTGCGCGGTGATCGTGTACTTGGTCGAGCGCTCCAGTTGCTTCTTCGGCTGCCAGGACTTGCCGTCGGCGGCGAGCGTGCCCTCGACCGGCTTCTTGCTCTCCCCGGCGGTCATCGTGACGTCGGTGAGCTTGCCGCCGTCGACGGTGACCTTGGCGGCGCTGTTGATGCCCGCGTCGGCGGAGCCGTTCTTCGGTTCGATCTTGATCTTGGCTTCCGAGGCGTCCTTCGCCGCCGCCTCGTCGACCTTCTTCGTGTTGTCCTGGCCGCCCCCGTCACCACCGTCACCGCCACCGCACGCCCCGAGTGTCAGCACACCCCCGAGCAGCGCGGCAGTGGCTATCAGGCCCTTGCGACGCTTGCTGTCCGTCATCACACGATTCTCCATTGCCTTGCTGCCGAACCCGAAAACCCCCGAGCCGGGCGCCGCACCGCAGACTGCCGGCCGACACCATCAGGAACGCCTGTTCCGTTTCGTCCGTTCCATACCTACGGCGGCTGTGGGAAACGCCACGCAACCCCCGTACGGCGACGGGCGTCGAACGGAGATCGCGTGGCGGTCGTACGGGATCGCGTGGCGGTCGTACGGGATCGCATGGCGGCCGTACGGGATCGCGTGACGGTCGTACGCGGTCGTACGGAGATCGTGTGGCGTCGGCCGCGGGCGGCTCCTCAGAAGCGGACGCGCACCCCGTCCGCCGACGTCCCGTCCGCCCCGGCCTCCTCGTCCTCCGGGAAGTCGTCGTCCTCGGCGTCGTGCCCGAGGACCCACTCCGCGTCGGCGTCGTAGTCGATCTCCTCGCTGCTCCAGGACGCCTGTGTCAGCTCCACCCCTGGAACGCCCTCGACCAGGTCGAAGGGGTCCACGAGGTACGCCAGCGCCTCCGCCGGATCGGTCTGGACCGTTTCCCGCGCATGGCCGCGCTCCTCCTCGGGTAGAGAAGGGTCACCGTTGATGTGGTCGAGTGCCGCGCCGGTCAGCCGGTCCGAGTCGGCGACCTCCATGACGAGTTCGACATGGAGCCGGACAAACCGTGATGTCTCGTCGTTGCTCATGTCAGGGAGCGTAAGCACCACCGGCTCCTGACTTCCCCACGACCCGCGGCTGTCACTAACATCTGTTGTCAACGGTCAATTTGCCGAGCCCACAAGGGGGATCGTTTCCGTGCCCGTGACCGCACGTCGACCACTGCTGACCGCCGCAGCCGCGGGATCGGTACTGCTCGCCCTGTGGTTCGTACCGTCCGCGAACGCCACCGTCGAACACGGCGAACGGACGCCGCACGACACCCCCCGGTCGGCCCAGCGGGCCCAGGAGACGCAGTCGCACGCCGCCACGCGGACCGGTACGGACCAGCAGGGTTCCGCGGCCGCGCAGGGGGCACTGCTCGCCGACACCGGCGCG
This sequence comes from Streptomyces chrestomyceticus JCM 4735, assembly GCF_003865135.1. Taxonomy (NCBI): domain Bacteria; kingdom Bacillati; phylum Actinomycetota; class Actinomycetes; order Kitasatosporales; family Streptomycetaceae; genus Streptomyces; species Streptomyces chrestomyceticus. Next base: position 3,582,400 of record NZ_BHZC01000001.1, read on the forward strand.
TTCGACACCACGCCGTACGTCGTCGGAGGCGCCGCCTTCCTCGGTATCGGCGCCGGGCTGGTCGGCTTCTCCGTCCGCCGCACCCGCGGCGACGCGGCCTGACCGTCCGGCCTGGCGCAAGCCTGACCGTCCCGACCTGGCAAAGAAGCGCGGAGAACCGCGCGGATCTGCGGAGACGCACGCGGAACAGCGGTGATGTGCGCGGAACGGCGGTGAGTGCGCCGCGGATCCGCAGCCGGCGGCCGGGCGGAGCGGGCCGGGCCCGCCCCACCGGATCAGCGGCCCGCAGACCGGCTGCCCGCCCCGGCCGCCCGCCCCGTCAGGCCAGCTCGCCGGTGACCTCTTCGACCGCCGCGACCAGCCGGCCGTCGCGCACGAACTCGTACGCCGCCTCCAGATCCGGCGCGAGGAAACGGTCCTCCCCCGGGCCCTGCACACCCGCGGCCCGTACGGCGTCCAGCACCGCGCGGGTGGCCGGCGCCGGGGTGAGGCCCGTGCGCATCTCCACCGCGCGGGTCGCCGCGTACAGCTCGACGGCGAGCACCCGGGTCAGGTTGTCCACGGCGGTCCGCAGCTTGCGCGCCGCCGACCAGCCCATCGAGACGTGGTCCTCCTGCATCGCGGAGGACGGGATGGAGTCCACCGAGGCGGGCGCCGCCAGCCGCTTCAGCTCGCTGACCAGCGCCGCCTGCGTGTACTGGGCGATCATCAGACCCGAGTCGACGCCCGGGTCGCCGGCCAGGAAGGCGGGCAGGCCGTGCGAGCGGTTCTTGTCCAGCAGGCGGTCCGTACGGCGCTCCGCGATGGAGCCGAGGTCGGCCGCGGCGACGGCGAGGAAGTCCAGGACGTACGCGACCGGCGCGCCGTGGAAGTTGCCGTTCGACTCGACCCGGCCGTCCTCCAGCACCACCGGGTTGTCGACGGCGGCGGCCAGCTCGCGGCTCGCGACCAGGCGGGCGTGGTCCAGCGTGTCCCGGCCCGCGCCCGCGACCTGCGGGGCGCAGCGGATGGAGTAGGCGTCCTGGACGCGCGGCGCGTCGTCCTGGTGGTGGCCGGTGAGTCCCGAACCGGCCAGGACCTTGAGCATGTTGGCGGCCGAGGCGGCCTGCCCGGGGTGCGGGCGGATGGCGTGCAGCTCGGGCGCGAGCACCTTGTCGGTGCCGAGCAGCGCCTCCAGGGAGAGCGCCGCGGTGATGTCCGCGGTGGTGAAGAGGCGGGCCAGGTCGGCGCAGGCCATGACGAGCATGCCGAGCATGCCGTCGGTGCCGTTCAGGAGGGCCAGGCCCTCCTTCTCGCGCAGTTCGACCGGCGCGATGCCGTGCTCGGCGAGCAGCTCGCCGGCCGGGCGGACGACGCCGTCCGGGCCCTCCGCCTCGCCCTCGCCCATGAGCGTCAGCGCGCAGTGCGACAGCGGCGCGAGGTCGCCGGAGCAGCCGAGCGAGCCGTACTCGTGGACGACCGGGGTGATGCCCGCGTTGAGGATCTCCGCCATGGTGGCGACGACCAGCGGCCGGACGCCCGTGTGCCCGGAGGCGAGCGTCTTGAGGCGCAGGAACATCAGGGCGCGGACGACCTCGCGCTCCACCCGCGGGCCCATGCCGGCGGCGTGCGAGCGCACGATGTTGCGCTGGAGCTGGGCGCGCAGCTCCGGGCTGATGTGGCGTACGGCCAGGGCGCCGAAGCCCGTGGAGACGCCGTACACCGGGTCCGGCTTGGCGGCGAGGTCGTCGATGACCGCGCGGGCGGCGGCGACGGCCGCCGTGGCCTCCTCGGACAGCTCGATACGGGCGGCGCCGCGGGCGACGGCGATGACGTCCTGTGCGGTCGTGCCGGACGTCCCCAGCACCACAGTGTGCATATCCATATTCAGGCACCCTAGAGACTGAATCCCTGGATGTCACCACTGGGATGTCCGGCTCGGTGGCGGGCGGGGTGAGCACCGTACGCGGTCGGGCGGGCCGGGCACGTCCGCGGGCGGGCCGGGCACGTACGCGGCCGGGCGGCGGCCCGGTCACCGGCGGAAGCGGCGGCGTTCCGTCGACGAGGCGCGTTCCGGGGCGTCGGCCAGGCGGATCACCGGGTCGTCCGTACCGCCGTCCCGGCCCGCCACCACCGGGCCGCGCGAACCGGAGCCCTTCGCCCGGTACTGGGCGGCGTCCGCCAGCCGGAACAGCCGGCGGGCCGAGCGCACCGGACCGATCGGGTCGCCGGTCGACGCGACGCCGACCGCCACCCCCTCGCCGAGCTCCAGCTCCGCCGCCCGGTCGCACAGCTCGGCGGCCACCTTGGCCACCTCGTCGGCCGACGGGCCCACCGTGAGCAGGCAGAACTCATCGCCGCCGAGCCGGGCGGCGAGGGCACCGGGCAGTATGGCGCCGCACAGCGACAGCACCGAGCCGAAACGTTCCAGCAGCCGGTCGCCGACGGCGTGCCCGCAGGAGTCGTTCACCCGCTTCAGCCCGTTCAGATCGCACACCACCAGGCTCACCACCGCGCCGTCCCGCCGGTGCCGCTCCAGGGCCTCGTCGAGCCGCATGTCCACCGCGCGCCGGTTGGCCAGGCCGGTCAACGCGTCGGTGAACGCCAGCCGGCGCGCCTCCGCCAGCCGCTCGGTCTGCGCGATCCCGGCCGCCGTCACCGCGGCCAGCACGGTGGCGAAATCCGCGTCCTCGCGCGTGAAGACCGGCTCCCCGGCCGAGCGGGCCACGTACAGTTCGCCCCACGCCCGCCCGTGCAGCACGATCGGCGCGACCACGCAGCAGCCACGGCCCCTGCGGCGCAGCGCGGCGACCCGCTGGTGGTTGTAGCGGCCGTCCTGCGGGCCGTCCCCGACGGTCTCCACCCAGGCGTTGGGCTGGCCGCCCCCGGCCCACTGCTCGTGCAGGAATCCGACGATCTCCGGGAACTCGTGCACCGGGTAGGACTCGTCCTCGGGGTACGGCACCTCCCCGTCGGCCAGCTCACCGACGTTGACCAGCACCTTCAGCCGGCCCAGCTCACGCTCCCAGGCCGAGACCGCCGCGAACGAGCCCCCCAGGGCGGCCCGCACCCCGTCCGCGGCGGCCCGCACCGACGCGCGCGGGGTGTGCGCCGCCGCCATCGCCTGCGCGAGTGCCACCACGGCCCGGAGCCTGTCATCGCCGTCACCCGTCACCGGACCTCGCATTCCGTCACCGTGAGCACTACGTGTCACTACAGCGTAGGAATGTTCCACAGCGTCCGCCCTTTCCGACCGGTACCGACCTGTTCCGACCGGGCGGGGCCGGGTACCCCCTACTCTCCCGGCCACTCCGGGCTGCGCTTCTCCACGAAGGCGGCCACGCCCTCCGCCCGGTCCGCCGAGAAGGCGACGCTGCGCCAGGCGCCGTCCTCCAGGTCGAGGCCGGTGCGCAGGTCGAGGCCGTGGCCCAGGCGCAGAGCGCGCTTGGCGGCGCGGAGGCCGACCGGGGAGTTACGGGCGATACGCCCGGCCAGCTCCAGGGCCTCCGGCGTGTCCCGGGCCTCGTCCACCAGCACGTCGACCAGCCCCAGCTCCCGCGCCTCCGCCGCTTCCACCCGCCGCCCCGTGAAGATCAGCTCGGCCGCGCGGGCCGCGCCGACCCGCCGCGGCAGGAGCTGCGTACCGCCGCCTCCGGGAATGACGCCGACCGACACCTCGGGCAGCCCGACCACCGCCGTACGGTCCGCCACGATCAGGTCGCAGGACAGCGCCAGCTCGAAGCCGCCGCCGAGCGCGAAGCCGTGCACGGCCGCGACGGTGGGCATCGGCAGCTCCAGGACGCCGGTGTAGGCGGCCCGGGTACGCGGGCGCTGCCGCATCAGGTCGGCGTCGCTGAAGGAGTTGCGTTCCTTCAGGTCGGCGCCCACGCAGAAGGCCCGCTCGTGGGTGGAGGTGAGGACGGTGACGCGGACGTCCCGGTCGGCGGCGAGCGCGGCGCAGGCGGCACTGATGCCGTCCGCCATGGCCGTGGACACGGCGTTCATCGCCTTGGGCCGGTCCAGCCGCAGCTCGGCCACGTGCCCGTGCCGGTGTACGCCGACGAAGTCCCCGAAGCGTTGCGTGTCCATGCAGCACCCTCCCTGGTTAACGATCGTTCCGTCACTCTAGTCAGGGGCGCAACAGGCACGGGGGCGGCGGGCGATGGCTTCCGTCCACGGCAGGCAGCGGCGTACGGAGATCAGCCGCGACAGGCAGCAGGCAGCGGCGTACGAGGATCAGCCGCGGCGGCTGAGGAGCCAGGGCTCGACGACGCCCAGCCCCCGCACCGGCCGCTGCCACATCGGCTGCAGCGCGAAGCGGTACTCGGGCAGCGGCCCGGCCCCGTCCGCGGCCGCCGCGGCGGCGGCCTTCGCGTCGGCCTCGGAGACGGGTGCCTCGCCCGTACGTCCCAGCTCCTCCGCGAACGCCTCGTCCACCAGCACCGTGTCCTTCGGGGCTATCGACGTGAGGCGGCTGGCCAGGTTCACGGTCGTACCGAAGACGTCGCCCATCCGCGTCGTGACCGTGCCGAACGCGATGCCGACGCGCAGCTCCGGCATGGTCTCGTCGTTGGCCATGGTCTCGATGAGGCGCAGGCCGATCTCGGCCGCGGTGCCCGCGTCGTCGGCGGCGAACAGGACCTCGTCGCCGAGCGTCTTGATGAGCCGGCCGCCGTGCGCGGCGACCAGGTCGGCGGCGGTGGTCTCGAACGCCTCGACCAGTTCGCCCAGTTCCTCCTCCTCCAGGCGGCGGGTCAGCCGGGTGAAGCCGACCAGGTCGGCGAAGCCCACCGCGAGGCGCCGGTCGACCATCTCCGCGTCGTCCTGGGCCTGCACGACGCGGCCGGTCGCGGCGGCGAGCTGGCGGCGCCAGACGTAGACGAGGAACTCCTCCAGCTCGGGCAGGAGCAGTTCGACGAGGGGGTAGGTGATCTCCGTACGGGTCAGGCCGGAGTCCTGCGGCTCGGTCAGGCCCTCCAGGAAGGAGTCGATCTGCCAGTCGGCGAGGCGGGCCGTGGTCTGCCCGGTGGAGCGGGCCACCTGCACCGCCATCGCCTCGCTGAGCAGTCCGGCCTCCACCAGGCCCGCCAGCCGGCGCAGCGCCAGCACGTCGGCCTCGGTGAGCGCCTTTACCTGGCCGATGTCCGCGAAGCCCATGGCGCGCCAGAAGCGGGAGGCCAGCTCCATGGAGACGCCGGCACTGCGGGCCGCCTGGAACGGGGTGTAGCGGCGGTCGGAGCCGAGGATGAGCTGTTCCAGGCGGATGGCGATGGTGTCGTCGTCGGGGCCGTCGCCCGCGCTGTCGGCGCCCGCCCCGTCCGCCGTGCCGGACGCGGGGCCGGTCCGGTCGGCACCGCCGGTCCCGTCCGCCCCGTGGGCACCGGCGGGCTCGGGCGTGCCGTCGGCGCGCGCCGTGCCGTCCGCAGGCGCCGAGTCCCCCTCACGTGGAGCGGCCCCCGCCTCACGAGGGACGATGTCCGCTTCGCGCGGGCCGGCGCCCGAGTCGTCGGCGGTCACCGCTCGCTCCCTGTCCGTTCCCTGCGCACTGCCCTTCCGATCACTTCTCGCTCGTTCGCCCGCTCCACGGCGGACGGCCTCAACGATACGGCAGGTGTGCTCTGGCTCACTCTCACGCCTCGTCGCTATCGCCCCGATCGACACATAAGTGCGATTGCTCCCGAGGTTTCTTGACCAGGATCTGATCATTTCTGATCGCGATGTGGACGGGAGGCGGATCAGTGGCACGCAGGGGCCCGGCGCACCACAGTCACCGTACGAAAGCACCCGGCATCCCGCCCCGCCGGTTGGACGGCAGTTGGACGGAGACCGCGCGGGCCCCGCCCGGCACGCCCGCCGCTACTCCCGCGCCGCCGGCCGTACGTGCACGATGTCCCCCGCGGCGACCGGCTGCTGCATGCCCTCCTCCGTGGCGAGCACCAGCCGCCCGTCACCGTCGATGGCCACCGCCTCGCCGAGCAGGGCCCGGTCGCCGGGCAGTTCGGCGCGCACCTGACGGCCGAGCGTGGCGCACCCGGCCGCGTACGCGTCCTGAAGGCGGCAGGCCGCCGCGTCGCCGTCCGCCGCGGTCCACTGTCCGTACCAGTCCTCGACCGACCGCAGTACGGCCCGCAGCACCGGATCCCGGTCGGTCACCTTGGCGCCGGCCAGGACGAGCGAACCGGCACCGGGTACGGGCAGCTCGTCGGCGCGCAGGGTGACATTGAGGCCGATGCCGATGACCACGCCGTCGCCGGCGCGCTCCGCGAGGATGCCGCCGGCCTTGCGCTCCTCGTCACCGACGGTCACCAGCAGGTCGTTGGGCCACTTCAGGGCGGTGTCCACGGCCGCGACGCGGGCCACCGCGCTGGCGGTCGCGACGCCGGCGAGCAGCGGCAGCCAGCCCCAGCGCTCCGGGGGACCCTCGGGGTGAGGTAGAAGGAGAAGAAGAGGCCGGAGCGCGGCGGCGCCGACCACCTGCGGTCCAGTCGGCCGCGCGCGGCCGACTGCTCCTCGGCGACGAGGACGGTACCCTCGGCCAGTCCTTCCGCTGCGCGCGCGGCGAGGTCGGTGTTGGTCGAGCCGGTCGCCGGCACGACGTCGAGGCCGGTCCAGAGCGAGCCGGGGCGCAGCAGGGCGCGCCGCAGTGCCGTCCCGTTCAGCGGCGGCCGGTCCAGGTCGGACCAGCGCCCGCCGGCACCCGCCTCCGGGCCCGGCCCGGTGCGTGCCGCGTCACCTTCGCCGTCGCCCGGGCGGTCTTTGTCCTGGTTTTCCGGTGGTTGAGACGTCATGGCCCCAGCCTAGGTGTGGTCAACGACGCAGTGCCGCTGAGCAGTCCCGCCGATACGCTACGAAGCGGTAGCCAACCCCGTTCAACCTCCGTACCACCCTCGTACGAGAACCAGTCCAGGACGAGCAGGAGCCGCATCCCGATGTCCGAGCCGGAAGCACACATCACCACGACCGCGGGCAAGCTGGCCGATCTTCAGCGCAGGATCGAGGAGGCCACCCACGCCGGGTCCGCGCGGGCCGTGGAAAAGCAGCACGCGAAGGGCAAGCTGACGGCGCGTGAGCGCGTGGAGCTGCTCCTCGACGAGGGCTCGTTCGTCGAGCTGGACGAGTTCGCGCGGCACCGTTCGACCAACTTCGGGCTGGAGAAGAACCGGCCGTACGGCGACGGCGTGGTGACCGGTTACGGCACCGTCGACGGCCGCACGGTCTGCGTGTACTCGCAGGACTTCACCATCTTCGGCGGTTCGCTGGGCGAGGTCTACGGCGAGAAGATCGTCAAGGTGATGGACTTCGCCCTGAAGAACGGCTGCCCGGTCGTCGGCATCAACGACGGCGGCGGCGCCCGTATCCAGGAGGGGGTCGCGGCCCTCGGCCTGTTCGCGGAGATCTTCCGCCGCAATGTGCACGCCTCCGGCGTGATCCCGCAGATCTCGCTGATCGTCGGCCCGTGCGCGGGCGGCGCCGTCTACTCCCCCGCCATCACCGACTTCACGGTCATGGTCGACCAGACCTCGCACATGTTCATCACCGGACCCGACGTCATCAAGACCGTCACCGGTGAGGACGTGGGCTTCGAGGAGCTGGGCGGCGCGCGGACGCACAACAGCACCTCGGGCGTCGCGCACCACATGGCGGGCGACGAGAAGGACGCCATCGAGTACGTCAAGGCGCTGCTGTCCTACCTGCCGTCCAACAACCTCTCCGAGCCGCCCGCCTTCCCCGAGGAGGCGGACCTGGAGACCTCGGACTACGACCGCGAGCTGGACACGCTGATCCCGGACTCGGCGAACCAGCCGTACGACATGCACACCGCCATCGAGCACGTCCTCGACGACGGCGAGTTCCTGGAGACGCAGGCGCTCTTCGCGCCGAACATGGTCACCGGCTTCGGCCGGGTGGAGGGCCACGCGGTCGGCATCGTCGCCAACCAGCCGATGCAGTTCGCGGGCACGCTGGACATCAACGCGAGCGAGAAGGCCGCGCGGTTCGTGCGCACCTGCGACGCGTTCAACGTGCCGGTGCTGACGTTCGTGGACGTACCGGGCTTCCTGCCGGGTACGGACCAGGAATGGGACGGCATCATCCGGCGCGGCGCCAAGCTGATCTACGCCTACGCGGAGGCGACGGTTCCGCTGATCACCGTGATCACCCGCAAGGCGTTCGGCGGCGCGTACGACGTCATGGGCTCCAAACACCTGGGCGCGGACCTGAACCTGGCCTGGCCGACCGCACAGATCGCGGTCATGGGCGCACAGGGCGCGGTCAACATCCTGCACCGCCGCACGCTCGCCGCGATCGAGGACCAGGACGCGCAGGACGCCCGCCGCCAGGAGCTGATCCAGGAGTACGAGGACGCGCTGCTCAACCCGTACGTGGCGGCCGAGCGCGGCTACGTGGACGCGGTGATCATGCCGTCGGAGACCCGCCGGCACATCGTCCGCGGGCTGCGCACGCTGCGCAACAAGCGCGAGTCGCTGCCCCCGAAGAAGCACGGCAACATCCCGCTGTAGGACCGTCCGTGCCCGCCGCAATCCCCCTCCAGGAGGTCGGTTGACCATGATCAAGGTCGTCCGGGGCAACCCCACACCCGAGGAGCTGGCCGCCGCACTGGCGGTGGTTCGCACCCGCGCGGCGGCGGCCGCCGCTGCCGCGTCCGCCGCGCCCGGCACGGAACGTACGGACGAGTGGGCCGACCCGGCGTCCACGGTCCCCCGCCGCCGGCTGCCGCACCCGGGCCCACGGGCCTGGCGTACGAGCTACTGGCCGCGGTGACGTCCGTGACCTAGTCCCTCCGCCTGACGGCGCTTGAGTACGCGTACTCAGGCGCCGTCGGAGTTCCCGGCGCAGGATCGAAGGATGCTGTGGTCCGATCCGCCCGACGAGCCTCCCGAGGAGCTGCGCCAGGTGCAGGCGATGCTCCGCCGGATGGGCATCGTGCTGGCCGTGGCCGCGGTGGTGCTGATGGTGATGCTGGTCGGCGGGGCCTGACCGGGCCTTCCGTCCGGACACGGAACGCGGTCAGTGGCGGTCTCCGCGGCGACAGGTCCGGGCACGCGCCTTACGCATTCGGACGAAGAGGACCAGCTCACAGACCCCGCCTGCAACCGCCACCCCCAGTTGGGACATCCTTTACCCCTGAAGGCCGCAATCCGGGCGCCCGTACGGCCGGTCCCGCGCGGCACCGCGCCGTACGGGCATGGGGAGTGGAGAGCGATGAACAGGCCGCTGAGACACATAGCCGTCTTCTGCGGAGTGCTGGTACTGGCGCTGCTGGTACGCGTCACCTGGGTCCAGTTCGTCCAGGCGGACTCGCTGGCCAACGACGACAACAACCGCCGGGTGAAGATCGAGGCGTTCTCCTACCCGCGCGGCAACATCATCGTCGGCGGCAAGCCGATCACCGACTCCGTCGAGACGACCGGCGACTTCAAGTACAAGCGGGTCTACAAGGACGGCCCGATGTACGCGCCCATCACCGGCTACGCCTCGCAGTCGCAGGGCAGCACGTTCCTGGAGGGCGTCTACAAGGACATCCTCAGCGGCAAGGACGACAAGCTCTTCCTCAAGCGCGCCAAGGACATCCTGACCGGGGAGAAGCCGCGCGGCGGCGACGTGCTGACGACCATCAGCGAGAAGGCGCAGCGGACCGCGTACAAGAGCCTGACCGACCTCAAGGCCAAGGGCGCGGTGGTCGCCCTCGAACCGGCCACCGGCAAGATCCTCGCCATGGCGAGCACGCCGTCCTACGACCCGTCCGTCTTCGCGGGCAGTTCCTTCAAGGAGGGCGACAGGTACACCGCCCTCATCAAGGACAAGACCAAGCCGATGAACAACCGGGCGTCGCTGGAGATCTACCCGCCCGGCTCCACGTTCAAGATCCTCACCGCGGCCGCGGCCCTGGAGCACGGCGTGGTCCCGGACATCGACACCCCGCTGCAGGCCCCGGTGCCGTACACGCTGCCCCAGACCTCCACCAAGGTCGGCAACGACATCGCCTCCGCGCCGTGCGCCAACGCGTCCCTCAAGGTCGGCATGCAGTGGTCCTGCAACAACACCTACCTGGAGGCGGCGAACCGGCTCGGCAAGGACAAGATGCGGGAGACGGCGGAGAAGTTCGGCTTCAACCAGAAGATCTTCACCCCGGTCCGTACGGCCACCAGCGGCTACCCCGAGAAGCTGGACAAGCCGCAGACCGCGCTGACCGGCATGGGCCAGGGCAGCCTGACCAGCACCCCGCTGCAGATGGCCATGGTCGTCGCCGGGCTCGCCAACAACGGCAAGGTCATGCAGCCGTACCTGGTCGAGGAGACCCGCGGCCCGGACCTGTCGACGATCGAGACGTTCAAGCCCAAGGAGCTGAGCCAGGCCGTCTCCGAGAGCACCGCGAAGAAGGTGCAGGAGATGATGGAGAACACCGCGGAGAACGGCACGGCGAAGAAGGCGCTGATCGACGGCGTCAAGGTCGGCGCCAAGACCGGTACCGCGCAGCACGGCGCGGACGTCCGCGACGAGCGCCCGTACGCCTGGTTCGTCTCGTACGCCAAGCAGGGCAACGGTTCGCCGGTCGCGGTCGCGGTCTTCGTCGACCCGTCCGACATGGACATCCCGCGCTCGGAGATCGCCGGCGGCAAGCTGGGCGGCCCGATCGCCAAGAAGGTCATGGAGGCCGTGCTCGACAAGTGAGCGGCGGCAGGCAGGGAGCGGGGCGGGCGCCGGACGGTGCCCGCCCCGCTCCGTACGATGGCGGGCATGACCGTTCAGCCCGGCCCTGCCGCCCGCCGCCTCGTCCTCGCCTCCCAGTCCCCCGCCCGTCTCGGCCTGTTGCGCCAGGCCGGGCTCGCGCCCGAGGTCGTCGTCAGCGGCGTGGACGAGGACGCGATCACCGCGGACTCCCCCGCCGAGCTGGCCCGGGTGCTCGCCGAGGCGAAGGCCGCCGCGGTGGCCGCGCGGCCCGAGAGCGCCGGCGCCCTCGTCGTCGGCTGCGACTCGGTGCTGGAGCTGGACGGCCGGGCGCTCGGCAAGCCCGCCGACGCGGAGGACGCGACCGCGCGCTGGAAGTCGATGCGCGGCCGTTCCGGGGTCCTCCAGACCGGTCACTGCGTGATCGACACGGCGGCCGGGGGCCGCCAGGTGTCGGCCACCGCGTCCACCACCGTCCGCTTCGGCGAGCCGAGCGACGCGGAGATCGCCGCGTACGTGGCCTCCGGCGAACCCCTGTACGTGGCGGGCGCCTTCACGCTCGACGGCCGGTCGGCGCCGTTCATCGACGGGATCGACGGCGACCCCGGCAACGTCATCGGGCTGTCCCTGCCGCTGCTGCGGCGTCTGCTGGCCGATCTGGACGTCGCCATCACCGACCTCTGGGCGTAACATACATACATGGATGTACGTAAGGATGGAGCGAGGGCGGACAGCAAGCCGCCCCGCACCACCCAGGCCGACCGCCGGGCGCGCACCCGCGCCGCGCTCCTGGAGTCGGCCGCCCGGGGGCTGTCCCGCTACGGCTACGGCAACCTGCGGCTCGAACAGGTCGCCCAGGACGCCGGGTACACCCGCGGCGCGCTCTACCACCAGTTCACGGGCAAGCAGGACCTGGCGCTGGCGGTGACCGAGTGGGTCCAGGACACCTGGTGGCAGGAGGTCGGCCGGCGCGTCGAACAGGAGCGGGACCCGCTCGCGGCGCTGCTCACGCTGGCGCGCGGGCACGCCGTGTACTGCCGCCGGGACATCGCCCGTGTGGCGATGGCGCTGCGGCTGGAGTTCGCCGGGCAGGACGACCACCCGGTGGGACACGCGATCGAGGAGGGCTACCGGAGACTCGTCGAGCGCTGCACCGACCTGGTCACCGCCGCCCGCGAGACGGGCGCGCTGCCGGACGGTCCGCCGCCCCGCACCCTCGCGCTCGCCTTCGTCGGCGCGGTCGAGGGCACGTCGATCGCCCTGTCCGGCCAGGCCCCGCACGACGAGTCGCTGGTGGCCGGTGCCGCGGCCGGCGCGCTCGGGCTCCCGTACGGCACCGGCGACCACGCGGGCCCGGCCCGCGCCCCGCACTCACAGGCAACGTGAAGGAGAGCGTCATGAAGGTCGGCATGGTGGCACACCACTACCCGCACGCGGCGCACCGCGCGGAATTCGTCCGGCGGGTGCGCCGGGTCGCCGAGGAGTTCCGGCACACGCCCGGGTGCCTGTCGGCGGACTGCTGGCTGGCCGCGGACGGTGAGGCGGTGGTCTCGATCGTGCAGTGGGAGTCCGAGGCGGCGTCGGCCGCGTCCCTCGCCGCCGTGCAGGCGGCGGCCGGGCTCGACCTCGCCTACGACGAGCGGGAGGCCCGGCCGCGCGAGATCGTACGGCTCGCGGCCCCCTGAGCGCCGGCTGGGCGGGTCACCGGATCACGGTCTCCCGACCGCGGTCTCCCCGCCCCCGGCCGCCCGGCGTCAGGCCGCCGCTGTCGCGGCGTGCCGGCAGTGCGTGCACAGCAGGCGGCGGCCCGCCGAGTGGGCCGTGCTGCGGCCCAGGCCCGCCGTACGGTGGACCGTACGCGGAACGGCGGCGGCGTGCGCGGCGCACGCCGCCGCGCCACAGTCCGCGCAGACGGCCAGCGCGGCGGTCTCGCGGCCGAGTTCCGCACAGTCGAAGCACTGCATTCAACAACTCCTGGTGAGCTTGGTTCCGTGATCGCCGGAAGGGCGACCGTTCTGACTGAACGGCATCCGGCCCTCGCGCATTCCGGGAATTCCCGCGCGGTGACCACCGTCACGGTGCCGCGGAATTCGGCGGCTGCCCAGGCCCCTTTTCTCCCGGGAACCGCATTCCTGGTAATGCCGGTGCCACCCGGGAATCCGGCCCGCCCGAACCGCTCACCCCTCCCAGCCCGCTGGTTCAGCCTTCCGCCACCAGCCGCCGCAGCTCCCGGTCGGCCGCCGAATCCGGCTCGGCCAGGTACACCACCACGGCCTGGTCCGGCTCGTCCGGCAGCCGCAGCGTCTCGAAGGACAGGTCCAGGGCGCCCGCGCGCGGGTGGTGCAGCGGCTTGCTGCCGTACGTCTTGTCGCGGACGTTGTGGTCGGACCACAGGCGGCGGAAGTCCTCGCTGTGCTCGGTGAGTTCGGCGATCAGCGCGGCCAGCTTCGGGTCGTCCGGGTGCCGCCCGGTGTCCAGCCGCAGGAACGCCACCGTGTCGTCGGCCTTCTGCTGCCAGTGGACGTACCGCCGGCGCGCGGACCGGTCGAGGAAGGTGAGGCGGGCGAGGTTGCGCTCCCCGGGCGGCAGGGCCGGGAAGTCGGCGATCAGGATGCGGGCCAGCTCGTTCCAGGCCAGCACCTCCTGGCGGCGGCCGACCACGTAGGCGGGCGAGTGCTCGAACGTCCGCAGCAGCCGCAGCACGCCGGGCCGCACCTCCTGGCCCTGTCCGGCGGCCGGCTGCCGGGCGTCGTCGTGGCGGCCCTCCTCGCCCCGTACCAGCGCGTACAGGTGTGCCCGCTCGTGCGCGTCGAGCCGCAGGACGTGTGCGATGGCGTCCAGCACCTCGGCCGAGGCGTGGCCGCCGCGGCCCTGCTCCAGGCGTACGTAGTAGTCGACGCTGACCCCGGAGAGCTGGGCGAGCTCCTCGCGGCGCAGGCCCGGCACCCGGCGGCGGCCGCTGAAGCCGGTGCCCGGCCGCAGGCCCGCGTCCTCGGGGCGTACCCGGGCGCGCCGCGATCGGAGGAATTCCCGTAGTTCGGCCCGCCGGTCCATCGTTCTCACCTTCGATACCGCGGGCCGCGCGCGCTTCGCCGCGGAACCCGTACTTTCCCGCATCCCTGCTTCTTCGCCGCTTTCCCGCTCGTTCCGCCGTTCCGCTTTCCGCATTCCCCGTTCCGCATTCCCCGTTCCGCATTCTCGCGCGAACGCTTTCCGGCCGCGGCGGGAGCGGAACCGCCCAGCGTACTTCCGTGCACCCGGCAAAGCTGTGCGAGGCTGGAAGGCCGTACGCGCGCGCCGCCCGCCCGCGTGCCGCCGCGCCCCGCGCCCGTACCGCACCCCGTCCCGGAGGGAGACCGCCATGCCGCAGTCCGTCGACCGTGCCCTGGACCTGCTCGACGCGGTCGCCGCGGCGGCGGAACCGGTGACGGCGAAGGCGCTGGCCCGGCAGTTGGACTGCGGGCTGTCCACGGTCTACGACCTGCTCGGCTCGCTGACCGAACGCGGCCATCTGGCCCGCACGGCCGCCGGGTACACCCTCGGATACCGCGTCCCGGCCCTGCACCAGGCGTTCCAGCGGCAGTTGCGGGTCGACGAGCGCGTGCACGAGGTGCTGCTGCGGCTGCGCCGCTCCTCCGGCGCCGACGTCTTCTTCAGCACCTACCGGGACGGCGAGATCGCCGTGCTGGACGGCGCCGCCGGCCCGGAGTCCGCCTTCTCGGTCGGCCAGGACACCGCCGCACACGCCACGGCGCACGGCCGCGCCCTGCTGGCCGCCCTCCCGGCCGCCACCCGGCGCCAGTACCTGGCCGCCGGCGGCATGCGGGCCCGCACCGCGCGCACCATCACCACCCCGGACCGGCTGGAGCGGGAACTGCGCCGGGTCCGCCGGGACGGCATCGCCGTGGAGCGGGAGGAGGCCGCATCCGGGATGGCATGCGTCGCCGTCCCCGTACCGCTACGCCCCGGCGGCCCCGGCACCCCCACCACACTGACCGCCGTATCGGCCGCGCTCCCGGTGGAAGACTTCGCACGCCTCCGTGCCCCACTGACCGAGGCGCTGCGGCGGGAGGTGGCGGCGCTGGCGTGAACGGCGGCACCGGCCCCTGATTCGGGGGGACTCGGTGACCGTCAGCCCGTGGGGCGAGCCGGAGCGGTGGCCGCCGTGCCGGGCCCGCCGCCGCGGTCGGCGTCCTCGCCGTTCGGGACGCCGTACGTCGTGCCGTACGACGTCAATGTCAGCACCAGCAGCGCCAGGACGGCCATCAGCACCGCGAACGCCGCCCAGCCGACCAGGCCGACCGCGAAGGCGCCCAGCACGGCGTGCACCACGGCGCAACCGATGAGGGCGATGCGGCCGAGCGTGCCGGGCGGGCGGTCGCGCAGGGCGATGCGGGTCAGGAGGGCGGCGCAGCACACCAGGTAGAGCGCGAAGAGGGCGCCGAGCACCCAGGCGCCGGTGGACATCACGCCGGGGTCGACGCCCGCCACGGACATCCGCTGCTTGTCCACGACGATGCTCAGGACCCAGTTCAGGAAGAGGATGCCGAGCGCCTCCAGCACCAGCGCCACCGCCGCCACCCACGCCACCGGTCTGCGTGCCGCCATCCCGTCCACCCACTTCCCCGTCACACGTTGCGCTGTTACCGCGAGTACGAAAGAACACCGGGCACGCTACTCCTGAGTACCCCCCGCGCTACAAGAGCCCGGAGGCGGGTATGAGCACGGAAGCGGAACGGGCCGGAAGAGCGGTGGCGGCCGCGGGGGCGCGAGCGGACGCGCTCAGGGGGTGCCACGGGCCGGAGCCGGACACAGGGGCGGGCAAAGATTCCTTCGCCCATTCGTAGGGACTCCACAAAGAAACGGGGTTCCGGTGAACGGACGGGAAGCGAGACCTTGCCCACATCTTGATCACCCCACGGACCCCGGAATACGGGCCTACCCTGGGATACCGGGGGACTCCGGTCCCGTATCCGCACCGGGCACACGCTCCGTGTGGGCAAGCTCACTACCGGGAACGGGTCGGCACGCGGTGTCGCCAGTCCCTAAACTCGCGACGTCCTATTTTGTTGCGGCGAAGCGCCAAGGAGGAACCGATCGTGCGCAAGGTGCTCATCGCCAACCGAGGCGAAATCGCTGTCCGCGTTGCCCGGGCGTGCCGGGACGCCGGAATCGGGAGTGTGGCCGTCTACGCCGACCCCGACCGGGACGCCCTGCACGTGCGCGCGGCGGACGAGGCCTACGCACTGGGCGGTGACACCCCGGCCACCAGCTACCTCGACATCACCAAGGTCCTGGCCGCCGCCGCCGACTCGGGGGCCGACGCCGTCCACCCCGGCTACGGCTTCCTGTCGGAGAACGCCGAGTTCGCCCAGGCCGTCCTGGACGCCGGGCTGACCTGGATCGGCCCGCCCCCGCAGGCCATCCGCGACCTGGGCGACAAGGTGGCGGCCCGTCACATCGCGCAGCGCGCGGGCGCCCCGCTGGTCGCCGGCACCCCCGACCCGGTCTCCGGCGCCGAGGAGGTCGTGGCCTTCGCCGAGGAACACGGCCTGCCCATCGCCATCAAGGCCGCCTTCGGCGGCGGCGGCCGCGGCCTGAAGGTCGCCCGCACCCTCGAAGAGGTCCCCGAACTCTACGACTCCGCCGTCCGTGAGGCCGTCGCCGCCTTCGGGCGCGGCGAGTGCTTCGTCGAGCGCTACCTGGACCGCCCCCGGCACGTGGAGACCCAGTGCCTGGCCGACCAGCACGGCAACGTGGTCGTGGTCTCCACCCGGGACTGCTCGCTGCAGCGCCGCCACCAAAAGCTCGTCGAGGAGGCGCCCGCGCCGTTCCTGAGCGAGGCGCAGAACGCCGAGCTGTACCGCGCGTCCAAGGCCATCCTCAAGGAGGCCGGCTACCAGGGCGCGGGCACCTGCGAGTTCCTCGTCGGCCAGGACGGCACCATCTCCTTTTTGGAGGTCAACACCCGCCTGCAGGTCGAGCACCCGGTCACCGAGGAGGTCACCGGCCTGGACCTGGTCCGCGAGATGTTCCGCATCGCCGACGGCGAGGAACTGGGCTACGACGACCCGCCGGTACGCGGCCACTCCTTCGAGTTCCGCATCAACGGCGAGGACCCCGGCCGCAACTTCCTGCCCGCCCCCGGCACCGTCACCGCCTTCGAGGCGCCGGCCGGCCCGGGCGTGCGCCTGGACGCGGGCGTGGAGGCCGGCTCGGTCATCGGCCCGGCCTGGGACTCGCTGCTCGCCAAGCTCATCGTCACCGGCGCCACCCGCCAGCAGGCGCTCCAGCGCGCCGCCCGGGCGCTGGGCGAGTTCACCGTCGAGGGCATGGCCACCGCCATCCCCTTCCACCGCACCGTCGTCACCGACCCGGCGTTCGCGCCGGAGCTGACCGGCTCCGCCGAGCCGTTCACGGTGCACACCCGGTGGATCGAGACGGAGTTCGTCAACGACCTCAAGCCGTTCGCCGCGCCCGGCACCGACGAGGCCGAGCCGGACACCCGCGAGACGGTCGTCGTCGAGGTCGGCGGCAAGCGCCTGGAGGTCTCGCTGCCGTCCTCGCTGGGCATGCCGCTGGCCCGCGCCGCGGTCGCCGGCGGCGCCAAGCCCAAGCGCAAGGCCGCCAAGAAGTCCGGCTCCGCCGCCTCCGGCGACACCCTCGCCTCCCCCATGCAGGGCACCATCGTCAAGGTCGCCGTCGAAGAAGGCCAGCAGGTCGCCGAAGGTGACCTGGTCGTCGTCCTGGAAGCGATGAAGATGGAGCAGCCGCTGAACGCGCACCGCTCCGGCACCGTCAAGGGCCTGACCGCCGAGGTCGGCGCCTCGCTCTCGTCCGGCGCGGTGATCTGCGAGATCAAGGACTGACGGGCGTCAGGTCCGCCCGCGCGGGGGCCCGTGGCACTTGAGTGCCGCGGGCCCCCGCGCTTTTCATTGACGCATGGATGCGCACCTCGCGGCCCTCGCGGCGACCGCCGCCCAGCAGTTGTTCGCCCGGTCGCGGACGGACCGCTGGCACCGCTCCCGGGACGAACTGACCGGCCTGCTCGCCCGGTTCAGCCCCGGCGGTGTCGACCGCGAGGCGCTCACCGACGAACTGGAGGACTCCCGCGAGGAGTTCCTGACCGCCCGGCTGGAGGACGATCCCGCCGCAGCCGCCGACGTGGAGGCCGGCTGGCGGGCCCGGTTGCGCCGCCTGCTGCGCGCGTCCCCCGCCCTGGCAGGCCCGTTGCGGGACCTGCTGGCCCGCTGGAGCGCGGCGGACGGCACACCGCGCTGAGACAGGGGATGACGGATGCGGATCTCCGGTGCCCTTGCGGACAGTGGTTGTCCGCAAGGGTTTCTACGGTCCTCTCATGACGCAGACGCAGAAGATCCTTGTCACCGGCGCCACCGGAACGGTCGGCCGCCAGGTCGTGGCCGAACTGCTCGCCCGCGGCCACGCGGTCCGTGCCCTCACCCGTGACGTGTCCAGAGCCGCCTTCCCGGCCGGTGTCGAGGCCGTCCAGGGCGACCTGGCCGACCCCGGCACCCTCGTCCCGGCCCTGGAGGGCGTCACCGGCCTCCACCTGATCACCTTCGGCGGGGCCTTCTTCGCCCCCCTGGAGACCGGCCCGCGCCTCCTGGAGCTGGCCCGCGCGGCCGGCGTACGCCGGGTCACCGTGCTGCACGGTGGCGGGCCCTCCCCGCTGGAGGACGCGGTGCGGGCGGACGACGGCGTGGACTGGACGGTCCTGAAGCCGGTCGAATTCATGTCGAACGCCCTGGAGTGGGCGCCCGGGATCGTCGCCTCGGACGAGGTCCGCGAGCCGTTCGTCTCCCGGCTGAGTGCCATGGTCCACGAGGGGGACATCGGCGCCGTCGCCGCGGTCGCGCTCACCGAGGAGGGCCACGGCGGCCGGGAGTACGTGCTCACCGGCCCCGAACTGCTGACCGTCGGGGACAAGGTGGCGGCGATCTCCGCCGCCCGCGGCCGGGAGACGGCCCTGGTCGAGCTGACCGAGGAGGAGGCCGTCGCGCAGTGGCGGGCCGCCGGTCAGCCGGAGGACGTCATCGCCTTCCTGATCGAGGTGTACGGGAACACCCCGGAGGCGGGCCGTACGGTCGTCGGCACCGTCGAGCAGGTCACCGGGCGCCCGGCCCGCACGTTCAGCCAGTGGGCCGCGGAGCACGCGGACGCCTTCACCGCGCCGGCTGCCTCAGCCGCGGAGTGACGCGGGACGGACGCGGGCGGCAGGGCGCCGCCCGCGTCCGCGGTCACGAGCTGTTGACCACGTCCTCCGGGAACGTCAACTGCCGGCTCATCCACTGGAGCGCGGCGGGCAGTTCGCGCCGCCAGGTGGCGAAGTTGTGGCTGCCCTGGTCGAGGATGACCGACTCGGCCTTCATCGGCGGCTTGACCGCGTTCAGGAACTCCTTCGCCGCCGGGTAGTTCTTCTCGCCCTCCCGGCTGGTGCCGATCAGCACCGAGACCTGCGGTGCGGGCAGGTGGGCCAGCCGCCACATCAGGTCGTGCTCCCGCTTGCGCGCGGCGCGCTCCCTGCCGTCTCCGAAGAGGTTGCCGGTGGTGGGGTCGCTGGTGACCTTGTAGTCGGGCGAGAGGGCCGCCGCCGACGTGTACGTACGGGGGTGCCGCATGGTGAGCTGGAGGGCGCAGCTTCCGCCGGACGAGTAGCCGAGCAGCCCCCAGCCGCTGGCGGCGTGGCCGACCCGGTAGTGCTCCTTCAGGGCGGTGGGCAGGTCGCTCGCGAAGAACGTCTCCGCCTGCGGGCCGTCCGGCACGTCCACGCACTGGGTGTCGCGGGGCGGCGCGATGGTGGGCCGCAGCATGACGATGACGGTGGGCTGCATCTTCCCCTTGCCGATCAGGCCGCCGGCGGTCTGCGGCACCCGCAGGTGCTGGCCCAGCAGGAAGTGGCCGCCGGGGTAGCCGCTGATGGCGACGATGACGGGGAAGCGCTGGCGCTCGTACTGCTTCTGGAAGTACTGCGGCGGCAGGTAGACGAACGCGGGGTCGACGGCCTTGGTGCGCTTGCCGACGATCCGTACGGACTCCACCCGGCCGACCTTGTCGGGCGGCCCCTTGGGCAGGCCGTGCACCTTGTCCAGGTCCTCCGTCCCCGCGGGCTGCACCAGCCCCTTCGACGGGTCGCCGACCGGGCCCGCTCCCCCGTCGCCCCACTTGGCGACCGCGCCGGGGGCGTCGTCGTACAGGCCGAGCAGTTCGTGCCAGGAACCGTAGAACTGGAAGTTGGCGTTCACCACGAGGCCGAGCGCGGCGACGATGGACAACTGGGTGGCGAGGATGGAACCTATCCGGCCCAGCCAGGCCAGCGGGCCGCGCCTGGCGAAGCGCGGCCACTGCCAGAGCGTGAGTCCCACGCACACCACGGCGACCGCGATCATGGTGTACAGCAGCGATCGGCTGGTCAGTTCCATTGCTTCCCCAGGTGTTCCCGCACGCGTTCGGACGGCCTCTGCAGAGCCCATTGCGCCAGGTTTGATGCCCCCCGGACGTGCTCCGTTGCCGCCTTGGCCACTTGTTCGCCGAGGCGTCCGCGCCGGCTTCCCTCCCGGTCATCCGCACGCCGCCTGCCGTCCACCCCGCGCGCCGGGCGGCGCCCGGACGGAGCCGGGCGCCGTCCCGGTCCGAAGGCTGGTGGGCCGGGGGCAGTGGCATCCTGGGGGCACCGGTCCGCTGGAGGGCCGCGCTCAGGGAGGACGGCGAGGACGGCGATGGTGACCGAGACGGCAGGGCAGGAATCCGTACGACCCATGCGTGCCGACGCGCGCCGCAACTACGAGCGGCTGCTGGCGGTGGCCCGCACGGCCTTCACGGACCACGGGACCGACACCTCGCTGGAGGACATCGCACGGCGTGCGGGCGTGGGGATCGGCACGCTCTACCGGCACTTCCCCAACCGGACGGCCCTGATGGGCGCCGTGTTCCAGGGCGAGGTGGACGCGCTGCTGGCGCACGCGCGGGAGCTGAGCGACTCGCCGCAGCCGTGTGCGGCGCTCGTGGAGTGGCTGCGGGCGATCATCACGCATGCCAGCACCTACCGCGGGCTGTCACGGGCGCTGATGGCCGCGCCCGGCGACGCCAGTTCGGGGCTGTCCCGGTGCAGCGTCCCGATGCGCGAGGCGGGCGGCGAACTGCTCAGCCGCGCGCAGCAGGCCGGTGCCGTACGGTCCGATGTGAGCATCGGCGATCTGATGCAACTGACCAACGGCATCGCCCTGGCCGCTGAGGAGTCACCGGACGACCCCCGGCTGGCCGACCGGCTGCTGACCCTGACGCTGACCGGGCTGCGCGCCGAGCAGGGGTGACCGGGGCCGGGTGCCGCCGTCCGCCCGGCCGTTCACCGTGCGGTGCCGCGTGGCGCTTCCCACCCGGCCGTTCACCCGTGCGGTGCCGGCGCGGCCGTACGCACGCCGGCACCCGCTCAGCGACGGCGCGGCGCCAGATCGGCGACCCGGCCGCCCGGCGGCTCCGCCAGCGGAGCCGCCGTACGCAGTTGGGGCCCGGAACCACCGCCGCCCGGTGCCAGGTTGCGCCGCTGGCCGGGCAGCGGCACGTCCCGGCGTGGGCCGCGGCGGTCGGCCGCCACCACCTCCGGTGTCTGCTGGGCGGCGCCGGCCCCGGGGCCGCCGGCCACCGCGATCTGCACCCCCTGGTCGGCCAGGGCCTGCAGCTCGGTCGCGGCCCGGTCGTCGTGGCCCGGCGGCTCGTCGGTCACCAGCCGGGTGATCACGTCGGTGGGCACCGTCTGGAACATGGTGTCCGTACCGAGCTTGGTGTGGTCGGCGAGGACCACGACCTCCGCCGCCGCCTGCACCAGCGCCCGGTCCACGCTCGCGGAGAGCATGTTGGACGTGGACAGGCCGCGCTCGGCGGTCAGGCCGCTGCCGGAGAGGAAGGCGCGGGAGACCCGCAGCCCCTGGAGCGACTGTTCGGCCCCGCTGCCGACCAGTGCGTAGTTCGACCCGCGCAGGGTGCCGCCGGTCATCACGACCTCGACACGGTTGGCGTGGGCCAACGCCTGGGCGACGAGGAGGGAGTTGGTGACCACGGTCAGACCGGGCACCCGCGCGAGCCGGCGGGCCAGCTCCTGCGTGGTGGTCCCGGCGCCGACCACGATGGCCTCGCCTTCTTCGACGAAGCCGGCGGCGAGATCGGCGATGGCCGTCTTCTCCGCGGTCGCTAGATGGGATTTCTGTGGGAAGCCGGACTCCCGGGCGAAACCGCCCGGCAAGACCGCACCGCCGTGCCGGCGGTCGAGCAGTCCTTCTGCCTCCAGCGCCCGCACGTCCCGCCGTACGGTTACTTCGGAGGTCTGGACGACGCGGGCGAGCTCACGGAGCGACACCGCTCCGTTCGCGCGCACCATTTCGAGGATCAATTGGCGACGTTCTGCAGCGAACACGAAACTGACAGTAACGCCAACGACCGTCTGCTTTCAGCAGGTTGCACCAATTAACGGAAGTTGTTCGTTCCCGACCCTCGCACGTGGTATATGCCGCTGGCCGGTCACTCAGCGACACCAGACTGCCATGAACCGGCCCCCGCCGCCTGCCTTCCGCGGCAGAACGGCACCGGAAGCGGTACGGGGAACGGTCCCGCGCGCGGACGGGCGCACCCCGGCCCACGGGGTGCCGCCCCGCACGCCGGGCGGTCCGTTCATCCGGCTGGCCGCGGTCTATTCGCTGGACATCTTGCGCGTGTGCAGTTGCCGCGCCACCTCGGCGATCGAGCCGGACAGCGACGGGTAGACCGTGAACGCGCTGGCGATCTGCTCCACCGTGAGGTTGTTGTCCACCGCGATCGAGATCGGGTGGATCAGCTCGCTGGCGCGCGGCGAGACGACCACGCCGCCCACCACGATGCCCGTGCCGGGGCGGCAGAACAGCTTCACGAAACCGTCCCGGATGCCCTGCATCTTCGCGCGCGGGTTGCGCAGCAGCGGCAGCTTGACGACCCGGGCGTCTATCCGGCCCGCGTCCACGTCCGCCTGGCTGTAGCCGACGGTGGCGATCTCCGGATCGGTGAAGACGTTCGCGGAGACGGTCTTGAGGTTGAGCGGCGTCACCGCGTCACCCAGGAAGTGGTACATCGCGATCCGGCCCTGCATCGCGGCGACCGAGGCCAGCGCGAACACGCCGGTGCAGTCGCCCGCCGCGTAGACGCCGGGGGCCGAGGTGCGCGAGACCTTGTCCGTCCAGATGTGGCCGGAGTCCTTCAGCCGTACGCCGGCCTCTTCGAGCCCGATGCCCGCGGTGTTCGGGATGGAGCCCACCGCCATCAGGCAGTGCGAACCGGTGATCGTACGACCGTCCGACAGGGTGACCTCCACGCGGTCGCCCACCCGCTTGGCGGAGGCGGCCCGCGAGCGCGCCATCACGTTCATGCCGCGGCGGCGGAAGACGTCCTCCAGGACGGCGGCGGCGTCCGGGTCCTCACCCGGGAGCACCCGGTCGCGGGACGAGACGAGGGTGACCCGGGAGCCGAGTGCCTGGTAGGCGCCCGCGAACTCGGCGCCGGTGACGCCGGAGCCGACCACGATCAGCTCTTCCGGCAGCTCGTCCAGGTCGTAGACCTGCGTCCAGTTCAGGATGCGCTCGCCGTCGGGCTGCGCGTCCGGGATCTCGCGCGGGTGCGCGCCGGTCGCGACCAGGACCGCGTCGGCGGTCAGCGTCTCCTCCGTACCGTCCGCGGCGGTGACCGTGACCGTGCGGGAACCGTCCGGCGACTGCCCCGGCTCCAGGCGGCCGCGGCCGCGCATCACCCGGCCGCCGGCGCGGGTGACGGAGGCGGTGATGTCGTGCGACTGGGCCAGCGCGAGGCGCTTCACCCGGCGGTTGACCTTGCCGAGGTCCACCCCGACGACGCGCGCGGGGCGGTCGATCGGCGGCGTGTCGTCCGCGACGATGATGCCCAGCTCGTCGTAGGACGAGTCGAAGGTGGTCATCACCTCGGCCGTGGCGATGAGGGTCTTGGACGGGACGCAGTCGGTCAGCACCGACGCCCCGCCCAGGCCGTCGCAGTCGACGACGGTCACCTCCGCGCCGAGAGAGGCGCCCACCAGGGCCGCCTCGTATCCGCCGGGTCCGCCACCGATGATCACGATCCGAGTCACGTCCTCCATTCTCCCGTACGCCCGCGCCGGGTTACCCCCCGGGGGCCGCCGTTCGAACCTCACGTACCACGAGCGCACCCCCTGACCTCCCGTACCCTCGGAACCATGTCGCTCTACGCCGCGTACGCCGGCAACCTCGACGCGCGGCTGATGACCCGCCGCGCTCCGCACTCGCCGCTGCGCGGCACCGGCTGGCTCAACGGCTGGCGGCTCACGTTCGGCGGGGAGCAGATGGGCTGGGAGGGAGCGCTCCCGACGATCGTCGAGGCCCCCCGCTCGCAGGTCTTCGTCGCCCTCTACGACATCGCCCCGATGGACGAGGAGTCCATGGACCGCTGGGAGGGCGTGGGCATGGACATCTACCGCCGGATGCGGGTGCGGGTGCACACCCTCGACGGTGACGAGGCCGCGTGGCTGTACGTCCTCAACGGGTACGAGGGCGGGCTGCCCGCCGCCCGCTACCTGGGCGAGATCGCGGACGCGGCGGAGTCGGCGGGGGCGCCGCACGACTATGTGATGGAGCTGCGGAAGCGTCCCTGCTGAAGGGGCGCCCGTCCGCCGTGCGCTGCCCTTCGTAGAGAACTACGAACAGATCGCCCGGATGCCGTCGGCCGGGACATCTACGCGCGTAGGCATTTACCGGCTACCCTCGTCCGCGTGAACGCATCTGTTACCCCGGACATCGCGCGCGACCCGCAGGGCGCCGCCGCCGACGCCGCCGCCCGCCTGCGCGAGCTCACCGGCGCCGAGACCCACGACGTCGCCCTGGTGATGGGCTCCGGCTGGGCTCCGGCCGCCGAGGCCCTGGGCGCGCCCGAGCACGAATTCCCGGTCACCGAGCTGCCCGGCTTCCCGGCGCCGGCCGTCGCGGGCCACGGCGGCAAGTTCCGCTCGTACAAGATCGGCGAGAAGCGGGCCCTGGTCTTCCTGGGCCGTACGCACTACTACGAGGGCCGCGGTGTGGCCCCCGTCGTGCACGGTGTGCGGACCGCCGTCGCCGCCGGCTGCAAGACCGTGGTGCTCACCAACGGGTGCGGCGGTCTGCGCGACGGCATGCGCCCCGGCCAGCCGGTCCTCATCAGCGACCACCTGAACATGACCGCCACCTCCCCGATCGTCGGCGCCCGCTTCGTCGACCTGACGGACCTGTACTCGCAGCGGCTGCGCGCGCTGTGCAAGGAGGTCGACGCGACGCTGGAGGAGGGTGTGTACGCCCAGCTCCCCGGCCCGCACTACGAGACCCCGGCCGAGATCAAGATGCTCCGCACCCTGGGCGCGGACCTGGTCGGCATGTCCACCGTCCTGGAGGCCATCGCCGCCCGCGAGGCCGGCGCCGAGGTGCTCGGGCTGTCGCTGGTGACGAACCTCGCCGCGGGCATGACCGGCGAGCCGCTCAACCACGAAGAGGTGCTCCAGGCCGGGCGCGACTCCGCGACCCGCATGGGCAGCCTGCTCGCGCAGGTGCTCGGCAAGCTCTGAGCCGCGCGGCAGAGCAGCGGTACGGGGCGTTCTCGGACGCCCCGTAGCGCGTTCGGGGCGCCTGCGGGGGCTCCGTACGGCGTTCGGGGTCCCGTCGGTGCTCCGTACGGCGTTCGGGGCCCCGTCCGTGCTCCGTACGGCGTTCGGGGCGCCCTCGGGTGCTCCGTAGGTAAGAAGCCGGGGTGTCCCGGCGGCGACGCGCGCGGCCGGTCCGCGCGCCCGTCGGTCGAACAATCGCGCGGAGTGGGTAAGCGTTAACGCGCCGAGCGCTTCCCCCACCACCGCAACCAGAGGCAGGAGCATCACGTGGCAACCGATCCCGCGGAGCTGATCAGCCGGGCGAAGGCATGGCTGGCCGAGGACCCCGACCTCGAAACCCGCGAAGAGCTGGGCAAGCTGATCGACGCCGAGGACCTGGACGAGCTGGCGGCCCGGTTCGCGGGCACCTTGCAGTTCGGCACCGCCGGGCTCCGCGGCGAGCTGGGCGCGGGCCCGATGCGGATGAACCGCGCCGTGGTCATCCGCGCGGCGGCCGGGCTGGCCGCTTACCTGAAGGACCAGGGCCAGGCCGGGGGCCTGGTCGTCATCGGGTACGACGCGCGCTACAAGAGCGCCGACTTCGCGCGGGACACCGCGGCCGTGATGGTGGGTGCCGGACTGCGCGCCGCGGTGCTGCCGCGCCCGCTGCCCACCCCCGTGTTGGCCTTCGCCATACGGCATCTGGGTGCCGTCGCGGGCGTCGAGGTCACCGCGAGCCACAACCCGCCGCGCGACAACGGCTACAAGGTGTACCTGGGTGACGGTTCGCAGATCGTGCCGCCCGCGGACGGGCTGATCGCGGAGCGGATCGCGGCGGTGGCGTCGCTGAACGACGTGCCGCGGCCGGAGGAAGGCTGGGAGGTGCTGGGCGAGGACGTGCTCCAGGCGTACCTGGAGCGTACGGACGCGGTGCTCACGCCGGGCTCGCCGCGCGACACCCACGTGGTCTACACGCCGATGCACGGCGTCGGCCGGGACGTGCTGGTCGCCGCCTTCGCGCGGGCCGGTTTCCCGGCGCCGACCGTGGTCGCCGAGCAGGCCGAGCCGGACCCGGACTTCCCGACCGTGGCCTTCCCCAACCCGGAGGAGCCGGGGGCGATGGACCTGTCCTTCGCGACCGCGCGCTCCGTGGGCCCGGACATCGTCATCGCCAACGACCCGGACGCGGACCGCTGCGCCGTCGCCGTGCCGGCCCCCGGTACCGAGGCCGGCTGGCGGATGCTGCGCGGGGACGAGGTCGGCGCGCTGCTGGCCGCGCACCTGGTGAGCAAGCAGGCGTCCGGCACCTTCGCGACCACGATCGTGTCGTCCTCGCTGATGTCGCGGATCGCCGCCGGGGCCTCGCTGCCGTACAAGGAGACGCTGACCGGCTTCAAGTGGCTGGCCCGGGTGGACGGTCTGCGGTACGCGTACGAGGAGGCGCTGGGCTACTGCGTCGACCCCGAGGGCGTCCGCGACAAGGACGGCATCACCGCCGCCCTGCTGATCACCGAGCTGGCGGCCGAGCTGAAGCAGTCCGGCCGCACGCTGACGGACCTGCTGGACGACCTGGCGCTGGAGTTCGGGCTGCACGCCACCGACCAGCTCTCCGTCCGCGTCGAGGACCTGTCGCTGATCGCCGACGCCATGCGGCGGCTGCGCGAGCAGCCGCCGGCCGCGCTGGCGGGTCTGGCCGTGTCGTCCTCCGACGACCTCTCCCAGGGGACGGACACGCTGCCGCCCACCGACGGCCTGCGCTACTACCTCGCGGGCTCGGAGCAGGACGGTGTGGAGGCCGGCCGCGTGGTGGTCCGGCCCAGCGGTACCGAGCCCAAGCTGAAGTGCTACCTGGAGGTCGTGGTGCCGGTCGCCGACGCCCAGGGGCTGGGGGCGGCGCGCGCCAAGGCCGACGCGGTGCTCGGCGCGATCAAGGCGGATCTGTCGGCGGCGGCCGGTATCTGAGCGGATCGCGCTGATCGCGCGTACGTCTGTCACGTAGGACGGGCCCCGGGACCACAGTGTTCCGGGGCCCGCTCCGTTTCCCCCGTACGGGTGACAGCCGTACTGCACCTGCCGCAGCGCGCCCGTCCGGCGGCCGGCGCGCCGGGACACCCTGGTCTGGTCCGACAACCTGCCCGGCCCACCCAGGAGTTGCCGCAGTGTCCCCGACCGCGCCCGGACCGGCCGCGTCCGCTCCCACCGCGGCCGGTCCGGTCACGTCCGATCCGGCCGCCTCCGGTCCGGCCGCCGGCTCCGCACCGGTGGCGGGGCCCGCTCCCCTCGGCCCTGCTCCCCGCCGGCCCGCCGCGCGGGCGGCCGGGGACCTGTTGCGCCGCGCCGGGCCCGCGCTGCTCGGCTACGCCGCCGTACGACTGCTGGGCACCCTCGTGCTGATGAAGTGGGCGCATCTCCAGCACCGCGGTCTGTGGCCGCTGCTGGCCGACCGGTGGGATTCCGGCTGGTACCTGGGCATCGCGGACCACGGTTACTCGTACGCGTTCGACGAGAACGGCTTCAACGAGAGCAACCTCGCGTTCTTCCCGCTGTACCCGGTGGTGGTGAAGGCCGTCGCGGGGGTGACGCCCGGCTCGCGGGCCTCGGTCGGGGTGGCCGTCGCGGTCGGCTGCGCGCTGCTGGCCGCCTGGGGGATCTTCGCGGTGGGCGACCGGCTGTACGGGGCGCGGGTCGGCACCGTGCTGGCCGTGCTGTGGGGTGCCACGCCGGTCGCCGTCGTGCAGTGGATGGGCTATACGGAGTCGCTGTTCACGGCACTGGTGGCGTGGTCCCTGTACGCGGTGCTGACGGACCGCTGGGTCACGGCCGGTGGGCTCTGTCTGCTCGCCGGTCTCACCCGTCCCACCGGTCTCGCGCTGGTGGCGGCGGTCTGTGTCAGCGCCGTCGTCGCCCTGTGGCGCTTGCGCCGGGCCGCCGTTGCGGAACCTACGCAGGAGCCCGCGTCCGGCGGACCGCCTGCCCCGGCGCCCGCTCCGGCGCCCACCCCGGCGCTCGCTCTGGCGCCCACGCCGGACTCCACGCCGGATCCCGCGCGGGAGCCCGCCCAGGTACCCACGCCCCTCCCCGCCACCGCGGACCGCGACCGGGTGCGCCGCATCGTCCTCGGCGCGCTGCTGGCCCCGCTCGGCTGGCTCGCGTACGTCGGATGGGTGGGCCTGCGGCTGGGGCGCGCCGACGGCTATTTCGCGGTCCAGCAGCAGTGGGACAACCAGTGGGACGGCGGCAAGGAGACGCTGCGTACGCTGCGCGACCTCCTGATGTACCCGTCGCACCCGCAGCTTTTCCTGGTCGTGGTGGCGCTGGTGCTGATCGTGTCGGTGGCGCTGTTCATCCTGTGTGCGGGCGACCGGCAGCCGCTGCCGCTGCTGGTGTTCAGCGCCGTCCTGCTGCTGATCGTCCTGGGCAGCGGCGGCGTCTTCTTCCCCCGGGCCCGCTTCCTGCTGCCCGGCTTCCCGCTGCTGCTCCCCCTGGCCCTGGCGATCGCCCGGGCGCACCGCCGCGTCGCCGTGCTGGCCTTGGCGGGGGCCGCGCTGGGGTCCGCGTACTTCGGGGCGTACATGTCGCTGGTGTACGGCGGCCCACCGTGACACGCCCGCACGCCGGAACGATACGGACCGCTCAGGCGGCGGGGCGGTGGCGAAGGTGGACCATGCCGTTCCCGAAGCGGCGCTCTTCGAGCAGTTCCAGGTCCAGCCGGACGCCGTCGGGGAAGTACGGGGTGCCGCCGCCCACCACGACCGGCGTGAGGAAGAGGTGGTACTCGTCGACCAGGCCCGCCCGGATCGCCCGCGCGGCCAGTCCGGGGCCGCCCACGGCCAGGTCCCGTCCGGCGGACGCCTTGAGCCGCCGGACCGCCTCCGGGTCGAAGCCGCGTTCCAGGCGGGTCCTGCCGGTCGTCACCGAATCCAGCGTCGTGGAGTAGACGATCTTGTCCGCGCCGCGCCACAGCGCCGCGAAGTCCCGTACGGCGGGTGACGGCTCCTCGCTGGCGTCCACGGCGTCCCAGACGGCCATCGTCTCGTACATCCGGCGGCCGAAGAGGTAGGTGCCGCACGAGCGCATCAGCCCGTTGACGAAGCCGTGCACCTCCTCGTCAGGGGCCGCCCAGGCGAACGAACCGTGTACGTCCGCCACGTACCCGTCGAGCGACGTGACGGCCGAGTAGATCAGCTTGCCCACCGCGGTCTCCTTCCCGCCGACGGTCCGGACGCCGCCCCTACAGCGCCACCAGCACCGCCAACGCCACCGCGCCCACCACACACGGCGCCAGGATCTCGTACGCCCACCTCACCACCGGAGCGCCCTGCGCGCCCTCCCGCGCGGCGCCCCGCTCCTGGAGTTCGCGCAGTTCGTCGAGCGACCGGTCGGCGGTGGCGCGCGGCGCGGCGGCCTCCGTGCCGGGGCCGAGGTGCGCGTCACGGCCGCCGCGCACCGGGCGCCCCGCGGCGGCGCGCTGCGCCTGCCGGTTCGCCTTCTTGCGCTGCCGCAGCGACACCGGGATCGACCAGAGCTGGTACTTCGTACCGTCCGCGGTGAAGACCTCGCTGGAGAAGGACGCCCGCAGATCGGCGACGGCCGCCCAGGGCAGCGTGATCGTACGGAACGGGTTGCGCACCAGCAGCCGGTCCGCGCCGGCGCGCACCAGCGGGCGCAGCGTGAAGGCGACCACCAGCGGGACCACGAACAGCAGCCCGGCCACCGCCGTGAGTTTGGCGTGCGCCGTGCCGCGCACCAGCGCGTCGCCGCCCAGCCAGGCGGCCAGCGCGAGCAGCAGCACCCCGCCGACGAGGGCCGCGGGCGAGCGGTAGCTGCGGTCCGCGTACTGCTCCTGCGGAGTGGAGGACTGATCCGGGCTCGTCATGCCTGCGATTCTGCCTGAGCGTCCGGAACCCGGACATTGCGGTACGGCATCATTCGTACGCCGGGGCGCCCGCGCGCACGCCGGCTCAGTCGGCCACCAGATCGGCGTACACCACGACGTTGTCCGGCCGGTGGCCGTCCACCAGGCCGCCGCCGCAGGTCACCAGGCGCAGCTCGGGCCGGTCGGTGTCGCCGTAGACCCGCTGGGTGGGGAACGCCTTCTTGTCGACCTGCTGGAGCGCCCGGACGGCGAAGACCGCGGTGCGCCCGTCCGCCCGGTCGACGTAGATCCTGTCGCCGGGCGCGATACGGCCGACGTTCCGCAGGACGGCGGGGCCGTCGACGGTGTCGTAGTGGCCTATCAGGACGGCGGGCCCGGTCTCCCCGGGAGTGACGCCCTGGTCGTACCAGCCGATCCGGTCGGCCTGCGCCACGGAGGGCACCTGCACCGTGCCGTCGGCTGCGAGTCCCAGGCCGAGGACCGGGCCGGTGTTCACATCGGCGGCCGGTATACGGACGCGTACGGGCCGGGAGGCGGGCAGGGCGGCCGGTGCCGACGCGCGCGGGGCCGCGGCGGGGGCACCGACGTTGGCGACGTGCACGGGCGGTGCCGCCCCGGGGGCGCCGCCGTTCAGGGCGCCCCGGGCGATCAGTACGCCGCCCGCCACGAGGAGGAGCAGGCTCGCCGCCGTCAGCAGACGGCCCGGCAGACACCGGTGGGGGCCCCGGCTCAGCACCCCGTTCCCTCGGACTGACGGCGGCGGCGCACCGCGAAGACGACGCCCGCCGCACCGGCCGCGGCGAACAGGCCGCCCGCGGCGAACAGCGGGGTGGTGTCCGGCTGCTCCAGGTCCTCGTAACCGGCGGCCACGGCGCCCTTGGGCAGCACCTTGGTCTGGCTGCCGGTCGGCGTGGCCTGGGCGCCGACCGCGCCCGGGCTCTTGCTGCCCGCGGGCTTGGCGCCGGGCGCGCTGCTCTTGGCGGGCACGACGGGCTTCGTGGCCGGGACGGGCTTCGCGGCCGGGGCGCAGCCCTGGGGCAGGGCGGGGAAGTTGGCGGTGCCGGGCGGGTAGTTACCGCCCTGCATCTTGAAGCGGAGCTTGGGGCGGGCACCGTACGGGTCGATGATCTTCGCGCCGAAGCGGGCCAGGGTCGGGTGCGCACGGTCGAGACGGGCGCCGGGTACGGGGTTGCCCGGACCGTCCTCGAACGTCGCCGAGGGCCCCTGCGGGCCGCGGTGCAGTACGGCGAGGGTGCCGCCGCCGATGGCCACACGGCGGGTGACGGTGCAGCTCTTGCGGCTGCCGGGGGCCGTACCGCTGCCGGTCCGGTGCGCGGTGGCCTGGCCCGCCTGGTGTCTGCCGGTCCCGCCGGCCGTCTTGCCGTCGGTCGTCCGGCCGCCCGTCGTCTTACCGCCCGGGTGGGGCGCCGCGGACGTCGGCAGCGCGTAGCTCTTCGCGCCGCCGGGGCCGCCGCTGACGTGCAGCTTCGGCGACGCGCCCGAGAGGCCGGTCAGCCGCAGGGACAGGCCCTTGAGCCGCGCGCTGGGGTGGGCGCGGTCGAGCAGGCCGAGCACCCGGACCAGGTACCAGTCGCCCGGCTTCCACTGCGGACCGACGTAACGGATCCACGCCTCCGGGCCGCCCGCGGCGGGGGCGTTGCGCAGCACGGCCACCATGCCGTTGCCGATGGCGACCGGCTTGCCCTCGTAGCGGGCGGTGCTGTCGGCGGCGGACTGAGCGACAGTGGTCGCCGTGACGGGCGTGGCGGAGGTGGCGGCGAAGGCACCGGAGGCGGAGCCGAGGACGGCGGCCCCCAGGGCGGCGGACGCGACGGCGGCGCGCAGTGTGCGGCGGGCGGACTGTGCGGTCATGAGGACCCCCGGGGGATGGTCGGTCGTGCGGCGACGTGACCACATCCACCGCCCTTCGTGCGGAAGGCCGGAAAGTGCTGCGGTGCGGTGCGGCACTACTGAAGGTAGGGGACTGCCGTGACGACCCGTCCGCTGTTGTGTAACGGTCGCCGCACAGAAGCCCATCACTCCCCCGCGCGCCTGTTACAGAACGCCTGCGTACAGCCGCAATGGGGCCCCTGCGCACGTTGTTACAGAACACCCGCTCACCACGGCCGCACGCGCCCCGGTGCATCCCCTTCCGAACGACCCGACCGCCTAGGGCGCGTCTTTCGGATCATCCTGGGCCCGCGACGCCTGGCACGGCACCTCGCGGCGTTGTCGCATCACCCACGGACACCCAGTCCGAGGGCAATGCTCCGCCTTGCGATGCACCGCACCAGGCGCCGCGGGCTGCACCAGGCTGATCCAAAAGACACGCCCTAGCCCGGACGCCCGCCGCGCCCTTGTCCGTCCGGAGGGGGTGACATGCAGCTACGCGCGTAGATATGCTCCCCTCGTGACCATGCCCACCACTGTTCCCGCATACGGCAAGGAAGCCGCGGGGCGTCTGGCGTCGATGGCGGACGTGACCGCTTCCGACGGTGCGCTGCGCCGCTTCCTGCACGGCCTCCCGGGCGTCGACGCGGTCGGCCTCCAGGCCCGCGCCGCGACCCTCGGCACCCGCTCGATCAAGACCACGGCGAAGGCGTACGCCATCGATCTCGCCATCTCGATGATCGACCTGACGACGCTCGAAGGAGCGGACACCCCGGGCAAGGTCCGGGCCCTGTGCGCCAAGGGGATCCACCCCGATCCCACCGACCGAGGCACCCCCAAGGTCGCCGCGATCTGCGTCTACCCCGACATGGTGGCGACCGCCAAGGAGGCCCTGACCGGCTCCGGCATCCACGTCGCCTCCGTGGCCACCGCCTTCCCGGCGGGACGGGCCGCGCTGCCCGTCAAGCTGGCCGACACCCGTGACGCGGTCGCGGCCGGCGCCGACGAGATCGACATGGTGATCGACCGGGGCGCCTTCCTGTCCGGTCGCTACATGACCGTCTTCGAGGAGATCAAGCAGGTCAAGGAGGCGTGCCGCCGCGAGGACGGCTCGTACGCCCATCTGAAGGTCATCTTCGAGACCGGCGAGCTCCAGACGTACGACAACGTGCGCCGGGTCTCCTGGCTCGCGATGCTCGCGGGCGCCGACTTCATCAAGACCTCGACCGGCAAGGTCGCGGTCAACGCCACCCCGCCGGTGACCCTGCTGATGCTGGAGGCCGTCCGCGACTTCCACGCCACGACCGGCGTGCAGGTCGGCGTGAAGCCGGCCGGCGGCATCCGTACGACCAAGGACGCCATGAAGTACCTGGTCATGGTCAACGAGACGCTGGGTGATCAGTGGCTGACCGCGGACTGGTTCCGCTTCGGCGCCTCCAGCCTGCTCAACGACCTGCTGATGCAGCGCCAGAAGCTCGGCACCGGCCGCTACTCCGGCCCCGACTACGTCACGGTGGACTGAACCGATGAGCTTTGAATACGCACCGGCGCCCGAGTCGCGCGCCGTCGTCGACATCGCGCCGTCCTACGGCCTGTTCATCGACGGCGAGTTCACCGAGGCGGCCGGCGGCAAGGTCTTCAAGACCGTCTCGCCCGCGAACGAGGAGGTCCTCTCCGAGGTCGCGCAGGCCGGCTCCGAGGACGTGGAGCGCGCCGTCAGGGCCGCCCGCAAGGCGTTCGAGAAGTGGTCGGCGCTGCCCGGCGCCGAACGCGCCAAGTACCTCTTCCGCATCGCCCGCCTCATCCAGGAGCGCTCGCGCGAGCTGGCCGTCCTGGAGTCGCTGGACAACGGCAAGCCGATCCGCGAGTCCCGCGATTCGGACCTGCCGCTGGTCGCCGCGCACTTCTTCTACTACGCGGGCTGGGCCGACAAGCTGGGCCACGCGGGCTACGGCGCCGACCCGAAGCCGCTGGGCGTGGCGGGCCAGGTCATCCCGTGGAACTTCCCGCTGCTGATGCTGGCGTGGAAGATCGCCCCGGCACTGGCCTGCGGCAACACCGTCGTCCTCAAGCCCGCCGAGACCACGCCGCTGTCCGCGCTGTTCTTCGCGGACATCTGCCGCCAGGCGGGTCTGCCCAAGGGTGTCGTCAACATCCTGACCGGTGACGGCTCGACCGGCGCCGAGCTGGTCGCGCACCCGGACGTGAACAAGGTCGCCTTCACCGGTTCCACCGAGGTCGGCAAGGCCATCGCCCGTACCGTCGCCGGTACGGACAAGAAGCTCACCCTGGAGCTGGGCGGCAAGGCCGCGAACATCGTCTTCGACGACGCGCCGATCGACCAGGCCGTCGAGGGCATCGTCAACGGCATCTTCTTCAACCAGGGCCACGTCTGCTGCGCGGGCTCGCGCCTGCTGGTGCAGGAGTCCGTGCAGGACGAGCTGCTGGCGGCGCTCAAGCGCCGGATGAGCACGCTGCGCGTCGGCGACCCGCTGGACAAGAACACCGACATCGGCGCGATCAACTCCGCCGAGCAACTGGCCCGTATCACGGAGCTGGCCGACGCGGGCGAGGCCGAGGGCGCCGAGCGCTGGGCCCCGTCCTGCGAACTGCCCGACGCGGGTTACTGGTTCGCGCCGACGCTGTTCACCGGCGTCACCCAGGCCCACCGCATCGCCCAGGAGGAGATCTTCGGGCCGGTGCTGTCGGTGCTCACCTTCCGTACGCCGGAAGAGGCGGTCGCCAAGGCCAACAACACCCCCTACGGGCTGTCGGCGGGCGTCTGGACGGAGAAGGGCTCGCGCATCCTGTGGATGGCGAACAAGCTCCGGGCGGGCATCGTCTGGTCCAACACGTTCAACAAGTTCGACCCGGCCTCGCCGTTCGGCGGCTACAAGGAGTCGGGCTTCGGCCGCGAGGGCGGCCGGCACGGTCTGGAGGCGTACCTCGATGTCTGATCGCTTGAGCGTTCTCAAGACCTAC
This sequence comes from Streptomyces chrestomyceticus JCM 4735, assembly GCF_003865135.1. Lineage (NCBI taxonomy): Bacteria > Bacillati > Actinomycetota > Actinomycetes > Kitasatosporales > Streptomycetaceae > Streptomyces > Streptomyces chrestomyceticus. Next base: position 3,617,451 of record NZ_BHZC01000001.1, read on the forward strand.
AAGCTGTACGTCGGGGGCAAGTTCCCCCGGTCCGAGAGCGGGCGGGTGTACGAGGTGTCGGACTCCAAGGGCAACTGGCTCGCCAACGCGCCCCTGTCCTCCCGTAAGGACGCCCGGGACGCGGTGGTCGCGGCCCGTAAGGCGTTCGGCGGCTGGTCCGGCGCGACCGCGTACAACCGCGGCCAGATCCTCTACCGCGTCGCGGAGATGCTGGAGGGCCGCCGCGAGCAGTTCGCCGCGGAGGTCGCCGACGCCGAGGGCCTGTCGAAGGCCAAGGCCGCGGCGCAGGTCGACGCGGCGATCGACCGCTGGGTCTGGTACGCGGGCTGGTCCGACAAGGTCGCCCAGATCGCGGGCTCCGCGAACCCGGTCGCCGGGCCGTACTTCAACCTGTCCTCGCCGGAGCCGACCGGTGTGGTCGCCGTGCTGGCGCCGCAGGAGTCGTCGTTCCTCGGCCTGGTGTCGGTGATCGCCCCGGCGATCGTCACGGGCAACACGGTCGTGGTCGTCACCAGCGAGAAGTCGCCGCTGCCCGCGCTGTCGCTGGGCGAGGTGCTGGCCACCTCCGACCTGCCGGGCGGTGTCGTCAACATCCTGTCGGGCCGCGTCAACGAGCTGGGCGGGCCACTGGCCGCGCACCAGGACGTCAACGCGATCGACCTGGCGGGCGCCGCGGCCGACGCGGAGCTGGTCAAGGCGCTGGAGACGGCCGCGGCCGACAACCTCAAGCGCGTGCTGCGTCCACAGGCTGTGGACGGCGTCGCCGACTGGACCGCCGACCCGGGTACGGAACGGATGCTGGCCTTCCTGGAGACGAAGACCGTCTGGCACCCGATGGGGGTCTGACCTCCAGCCCTTGCCGCGGACGCATCCGCGCCCGTGGGAGTACGCCGCCGCCCGCCCTCATCCGTCCATGAGGGCGGGCGGTCCGCGTTCCGCCGCGTACCCGGCGGCCTCAGCCGGGCAGCAGCCTCATCGCCGCGCCGGTCAGCGGCAGATCCTCCAACGCGCCGCCGCCGGCGATCGGATCCGTCACGATGCCGGTGGTCAGCGGCTTGAAGTCGGCGACCTGGGTGCCGATCTTGTTGGTCAGCGGGTCGGCGGTGGTGCCCGCCAGCGGGTCCAGCTTGAGGCTCTTGACCGGCCCGACGCCGCCCGCGAGGGAGTGCTGCAACGCGCCTCCCAGCGCCTTGCCGGCCGCCTGGACGTCGAGGTCGGTCTCGCGGCCGGCCGCCGCGCCCGCCGGTGCCGCACCGGCCGCCGCGAGCGCCGCACCGGCCACCGTGAGCGCCAGCCCCGCGCGCGTCAGGCCGCGCGGTACGCGGCGCCGGTGCCGGGGTCGTGCGTGTGAGGCCATGTGCCACCTGCCTGTGCTCGCCAAGGAAATGATTGAGTAATCGAACGATTGCGAAGCGTAGTTGAGTGGTGCCGGACCGTTCCAGCGAGCGCGCTCCGGGTAGCCCGCACGGCCCAATGCGCGACAATGGCTCCCCGTGAGCTCCCACACCGCCGCCCGGCCGCCCGCCGCCCGGGTCGTCCTGCTGACCGGCCCCTCCGGCTCCGGCAAGTCGTCCCTCGCCGCCCGCAGTGGCCTGCCCGTGCTGAACCTCGACGACTTCTACAAGGAGGCCACGGACCCGACACTGCCGACGCTGGCCGACGGCGGCGGCACCGACTGGGACTCGCCGCTGTCGTGGGACGCGGGAGCCGCCGTGGCCGCGATCGAGGAACTCTGCCTTACGGGACGTACGGCCGTACCGGTGTATGACATCGCCGCCAGCGCACGGGTCGGCGAAACGGTGCTGGAGCGGGGCGACGCGCCGCTGTTCCTCGCCGAGGGCATCTTCGCTGCGGACATCGTCGAGCGCTGCCGTAAGGCCGGGCTGCTCGCCGACGCGCTGTGCCTGCGCGGCCGCCCCACCACGACCTTCCGGCGGCGGCTCGCCCGTGACCTGCGCGAAGCCCGCAAGCCGGTGCCGGTCCTGCTGCGCCGCGGGCTGCGCCTGCTGCGCGCCGAGCGCGCGATCGTCGCCCGGCACGCGGCGCTGGGCGCCCACCCGTGCGCGAAGCCGGAGGCGCTGGCCCGGATAGCGGCGGCCCGTGACGCGGCCGGCGCGCTCGACGGGACCGGCCACGCCGCCACGGCCCCCGCAACCCCCGCGGCTGCGACCGCCCGCGCCTGAACAGCCGAAGACCGTCCGGGCCCGCGACGCAGGCGGGCCCGAACGGCGAAGGAGCGGATTCGCGCCGTACCCCCCGGCCGGCCGAACCCGCTCCTCATCCCCCCGTATCCCCCGTGATCCCCCCTCGGGATCCCCCGTTCCCCCTCTTCCTCGCTCCCCCGTGGTCCCCCCGTCTTCCCCGCCCTCAGGCCACCAGCTCGCCGAAGGACTCCTGCTCGTCACGGCCGAAGCTGAGGACGTCGTCCTCGCGCAGCCGGCGCAGGGAGCGCCAGATGCTGGACTTCACCGTGCCGACACTGATGTTGAGAATGTCCGCGATCTCCGGGTCCGTACGGCCCTCGTAGTAGCGCAGCACCAGCATCGTGCGCTGCGTCTCGGGCAGCCGGGCCAGCGCCTGCCACAGCACCGCGCGCAGCTCCGTACCGCGCATCGCGTCCGTGTCCCCGGCCGTCTCCGGCAGCTCCTCGGTCGGGTACTCGTTCAGCTTGCGGCGGCGCCACGCGCTGATGTGCAGGTTGGTCATCGTGCGGCGCAGATAGCCGCCCAGCGCCGCCTTGTCACTGATCCGGTCCCACGCCCGGTAGGTCGAGAACAGCGCGCTCTGCAGCAGGTCCTCGGCCTCGAAGCGGTCGCCGGTCAGGTGGTACGCGGTGGCGTACAGGGAAGCGCGGCGCTCCTGGACGTAGGCGGTGAACGCCGCGGCGGCGTCCCCCGTTTCCTCCGCCTGCGACGCGGGGCGCCGTTCCCCCGTGCCTTCCCTGTACGCCGGCGCCGCGGCGGGACCACCGTCTCCCCCGTCGGTCCCCCGTGTCCCCCGTCGTGCGTCAGCGCGTCGATCGCGACCATGTAAGGAATGCGATGACGCCCGGTGCCGCGAGCGCACCCCCGCCCGCCCACGGCACCGGACTTCTCGGCGGCCCGGCCGACATCGTGCAGACGCGCGATGACTGCGCTGGTCGTGGTGCTGTGCAGTGTGTTCATCGCGCGCCCCCCGTCGGTAGACCCTGCTTGCTTCGGTTCGTGATGGGGAAAACTCTGCCGAAGCAGTTTCATGACGCTGTCTGCCGTCTGTCACAGCCCTGTCACAGCGGGAGGGTCGCGGCCGGAACGCCGTACGGACCCGGGGCGGGCCGGGGCACGGGCCCCGCCGGACACCGCGCAGGTCGAAGTCCTGGTCCCCCATGGGCCAGAATGGCCGGTGTGCCTTTCCTGTTGCTGATCGAGGACGACGACGCCATCCGCACGGCCCTCGAACTCTCCCTGTCACGCCAGGGTCACCGTGTGGTGACCGCGGCGACGGGCGAGGACGGCCTCAAGCTGCTGCGCGAGCAGCGCCCGGACCTGATCGTGCTGGACGTGATGCTGCCGGGCATCGACGGTTTCGAGGTGTGCCGGCGGATCAGGCGGACGGACCAGTTGCCCATCATCCTGCTGACCGCGCGCAACGACGACATCGACGTGGTGGTCGGGCTGGAGTCCGGCGCGGACGACTATGTGGTCAAGCCGGTGCAGGGGCGGGTGCTGGACGCCCGGATCCGGGCCGTGCTGCGGCGCGGGGAGCGGGAGTCCAACGACGCGGCGACGTTCGGTTCCCTGGTCATCGACCGCTCGGCCATGACGGTCACCAAGAACGGCGAGGATCTCCAGCTCACCCCGACCGAGCTGCGTCTGCTGCTGGAGCTGAGCCGCCGCCCCGGGCAGGCGCTGTCCCGGCAGCAACTGCTGCGGCTGGTGTGGGAGCACGACTACCTCGGTGACTCGCGGCTGGTGGACGCGTGCGTCCAGCGCCTTCGCGCGAAGGTGGAGGACGTACCGTCCTCGCCGACCCTGATCCGTACGGTGCGCGGTGTCGGCTACCGGCTGGACACCCCGCAGTGACGGAGCGCTCGACCGAGATCCTTACGCAGGCCGAAACGGCCGGTGACGGCGCGGACACGCCGGAGCGGCCCGGCTTCCTCCGGCGGTGCGTACGTGCGCTGGGCCTGCTGCGCTGGACCAGCCTGCGGCTGCGGCTGGTGTTCGTCTTCGCGCTCGTCGCGCTGACCGCGGCGGTCTCCGCCTCCGGCATCGCGTACTGGCTCAACCGCAACACCGTGCTGGACCGTACCCAGAACTCCGCGCTCAACGACTTCCGCAAGTCGCTGGAGGACAGCACCCGTTCGCTGTCGCTGCGGCCGCGGTGCACGGAGCTGGCCGACGCGGCACGGCAGATGGCGGGCGGGCCGCAGAACTACGCGGTTCTGCTGGTCGCGCAGGGCAGCGACGGCAAGCAGTGCGTGGCGTCCACCGACAAGGACCTGTTCACGCTCAAGACCGTGCCCAAACCGCTGCAGACGGCGGTCAACGAGAAGCGCGCGCTGGACGACGGCAACCGCGTCCCGTACCACATGTACTGGCAGCGCAAGGAGCTGCGGGACACCCCGTACCTCGTCGCCGGGGCCCGGATGAACGGCGGCGGCCCGACCGGCTACATGCTCAAGTCGCTGGCCACCGAGCGGCAGGATCTCAACTCGCTGGCCTGGTCGCTGGGGATCGCCACCGCGCTGGCCCTGGTCGGCTCGGCGCTGCTGGCGCAGGCCGCCGCGACCACCGTGCTGCGGCCCGTGCAGCGCCTGGGCCACGCGGCCCGGCAACTGGGCGAGGGGCGGCTGGACACCCGGCTGCGGGTGACCGGCACCGACGAACTCGCCGACCTCTCGCGCACCTTCAACCGCACGGCCGAACGCCTGGAGCAGCGGGTCGAGGAGCTGAGCGGCCGCGAGGCGTCCTCCCGCCGCTTCGTCGCCGACATGTCGCACGAGCTGCGGACGCCGCTGACGGCGATCACGGCGGTCACCGAGGTGCTGGAGGAAGAGGAGGACTCCCTCGACCCGATGATCGCGCCCGCGGTGAAGCTGGTGGTCAGCGAGACCCGGCGGCTGAACGACCTGGTGGAGAACCTGATGGAGGTCACCCGCTTCGACGCGGGGACGGCCCGGCTGGTGCAGGACGAGGTGGACGTCGCCGACCAGGTGACCGCGTGCATCGACGCGCGGGCCTGGCTGGACGCGGTCGAGCTGGACGCCGAGCGCGGCATCGTGGCCCGGCTGGACCCGCGCCGCCTCGACGTCATCCTGGCCAACCTCATCGGCAACGCGCTCAAGCACGGCGGCTCGCCGGTCCGGGTGTCGGTCCGCACCGAGGCCACGGAGGACGGCGAGGACCTGCTGATCCGGGTACGGGACCACGGGCCCGGCATCCCGCAGGAGGTCCTGCCGCACGTCTTCGACCGCTTCTACAAGGCGAGCGCGTCCCGGCCGCGGTCGGAGGGCAGTGGCCTGGGCCTGTCGATCGCGCTGGAGAACGCCCACATCCATGGCGGTGAGATCACGGCCGCGAACTCGCCGGAAGGCGGCGCGGTCTTCACCCTGCGGCTGCCGGTGGGCCTCCCGGCCGCCGGACCGGCCGAAGAGACGGACGCGGGCGCCGGCACGGACGCGGGGAGCAGCGGTACGGGCGGGGATGCGGGCACCCGTAAGGACGCGGGGAGCGGCACGGACGCCGGTTCCGGAGGCACGGAGCACCGCGGCGACGAAACCCGTGGCACGGAAGGCGGTGACGGCCGATGACGTGGCGCACCCGTACCCCGTCGGCGGGGCCCGGTCCCCACGCCCGTACCCGTACCCGGCCCTCGCCCCGGCGCCGGACCACCGTACTGACGGCGGCCGTGGCCCTGGGCGCCCTCGTACCGGCGCTGGCGAGCTGCGGCATCCGCGGTACGTCCGTGCCGGTCGACGCCGGGGGCGCGCCCTCCCGGGTGAGCTGCAAGGTTCCTGCGGACTCGGCCGCCCCCGTCCCGCCGGACAGCTCGCGGGTCACCGTCTACCTGGAGTGCAGCTCGGCGCTGGCACCGGTGGAGCGGACCGTGACCCACCCCAAGCAGCAGCCCGCCGACCGTCTCCGGTCGGCCCGCGCGCTGCTGGACGAGCTCCAGGAGCAGCCGGGGCCCGTCGAGGAGGAGGCCGGGTTCGTCACGGCGGTGCCGGAGAACCTGGAGGTGTCCGGCCCGCGCGCGGGCGACCCCGAGGGGACGCTGCGGCTGAGCGCGCGGCCGGAGGACCTGCCGTCCTTCGCGCTCGCCCAGATCGTGTGCACGTTCGGCGAGAGCGCGGCCCTGGGCCGTACGCACGGCGCGGTACTGGGCGGTCCCGGCGACGGACATCCGCAGCGCTACCCCTGCTCGGACGAGGTGCGCACGCACCCGGACAGTGTGCTGGGCGCGGGTTCGGACGTTCCGGGGGCGTCGGGCTGACGGCGGCGGAGGGGCGGACCACGGCCCCCGCCGCCCAGGCCCCGGAGCCCGGGCCTCGGTCCTTACGGAACCACGGCCGCCGGTAGGCGCGTCCTGGCCTGTGTGCAGGGTCATGGCCGCGGCGGTACCGCCGCCCTCCGTATGCGCGCCGCGGGAGCCGTCCTCCTCGTGGCGCATCTGCTGATCGTCGGCTGGCTGTCGCTGCGCCCCCGTACGGTTCCCTGGGTGCCCGCCGCGAACCTCCGGCCGCTGGCGACGATCCGCGCGGAGCTGGCGCACGGGCCGTGGGAGGCCGTGCAGAGTCTCGGGGGCGCGGTGCTGCTGCTGGCGCCGCTGGGCATCCTGCTGCCGATGGCGGCGGGCCGCCTGAACGTTTCTCCGCTGGGCTCCCTGGCGCGTACGGTCTTCACCGGCGCGATGGTCTCGCTGGCGATCGAGCTGCTGCAGGCCGGCATACCCGGCCGGGTGCCCGACGTGGACATGGTGCTGCTCAACACGGCCGGGGTCGTACTGGCGCACCTGCTGGTCGTACCAGGGGTCCGGTACCGGCTACGCCGCAAGGAGGACCCGCCCGTGCGGCCGACCCCCACGAGGGCCAGGGTTCACATCGCACCGCAGGCCGACGCCCTGTCGGGTTCCCGGACCTACCTTTGAGACATCGGGGCAGACAGTCCCGTACCCGGTCGAAAAGGAGTCGAGAACCATGGCCGCCGCACTGGTCCGCCCCCGCAACAACAGGATGATCGCCGGAGTGTGCGCGGGCCTGGCGCGGCGCTTCGGCACCACGCCCGGCACGATGCGCGTGCTCTTCCTGCTCTCGTGCCTGCTCCCGGGCCCGCAGTTCCTGATCTACCTGGCCCTGTGGCTGTTCCTGCCCTCCGAGGACAAGGCCCACCGCAGCGCCTGGTAGTCCACACGGCTGTGCCCCGGCCCGTACACGGAGTACGGGCCGGGGCACAGCCGTGTCCCCTCGGGGACACGTGGCGGAACCGGTGACTCAGCCGAGCGCCTTGGTGAGGCCCCCGGCGGGCAGGCCGCCGAGCAGGTTGCCCTTGTTGTTGGTCTTCAGGGCGTGCTCGGGGCCGGGGTCGCCGGTGACGTTCTTGGCGGTCTCCTGGACGGGCAGGCTGTTCTGCAGCGTGTCCGCGACGTCACCCGGCACGTTGGCGCCGGTCACCTCGGCGGCGGAAGCCGTACCGGCCACCGAGGCGGCGAAGGCGACGCCGAGCGCGGCGGCACCGAGAGTCCTGATGGTTCCCTGCTTCATGGAAATACATCCTTGTGATGGGAGTTCGACCGGACCGGAATCTAGTGACACCGCCGACACGCCGCAAACACCCGCCGGGAACGGAAAACGACCGGCGCTTGACACACCGGCCGTCCCCTTCTCCCGTAATCGTTCCGGTTACTGGGAGCGATACTCGCTGATCACCGCGGGTTCGGCGTCCACCTGGCGGAAGAGCCATTCGGACCGCAGCTCGGCGTAACCGGGCTTGATGACATCGTTGATCATCGCCAGGCGTTCATCGAAAGGAATGAACGCGCTCTTCATCGCATTGACGGTGAACCACTGCATGTCGTCGAGCGTGTAGCGGAATGTCGAGACCAGGTGCTCGAATTCCCGGGACATGCTCGTGCCGCTCATCAGCCGGTTGTCGGTGTTGACCGTCAGCCGGAACTGGAGCCGGCGCAGCAGGCCGATCGGGTGTTCCGCGTACGAAGTCGCCGCGCCGGTCTGGAGGTTGGAGGTGGGGCACATCTCCAGCGGGATGCGCTTGTCCCGTACGTACGAGGCGAGCCGGCCCAGCTTCACCGAGCCGTCGTCGGCGACCTCCATGTCGTCGGTGATCCGCACACCGTGGCCGAGCCGGTCGGCGCCGCACCACTGGAGCGCCTGCCAGATCGACGGCAGGCCGAACGCCTCGCCCGCGTGGATCGTGAAGTGGTTGTTCTCCCGCTTGAGGTACTCGAACGCGTCGAGGTGGCGGGTGGGCGGGAAGCCGGCCTCGGCGCCCGCGATGTCGAACCCGGCGACGCCCAGGTCGCGGTAGCGGTTGGCCAGCTCGGCGATCTCCAGGGCCCGGGCCGCGTGCCGCATGGCGGTCAGCAGGGCGCCGACGCGGATCCGGTGGCCGGCCGCGCGGGCCCGCCGCTCGCCCTCGCGGAACCCCTCGTTGACCGCCTCGACGACCTCTTCGAGGGTGAGGCCCTTCTCCAGGTGCTGCTCGGGCGCGTACCGGACCTCGGCGTACACGACGCCGTCCGCGGCCAGGTCCTCGGCGCACTCGGCCGCCACCCGCGTCAGCGCCTCGCGGGTCTGCATGACGGCACAGGTGTGCGCGAAGGTCTCCAGATAGCGCTCCAGCGAACCGGAGTCGGCGGCCTCGCGGAACCAGACGCCGAGCTTCTCGGGGTCGGTCTCGGGCAGGCCGTCGTACCCGGTCTCGCGGGCCAGCTCGACGATGGTGGCGGGGCGCAGGCCGCCGTCGAGGTGATCGTGCAGCAGCACCTTGGGCGCGCGGCGGATCTGGTCGACGGTCGGCAGGGTGGTGGTCTCGCTCGTCATCTCGGCACTGTAGCCCCTACGCGCGTAGAACTTCACGAACGATACCCAACGGTGACCCGTACACGGGGTGGCCGGAGGCCCGCCTTCTGCCATCGTTTCGGTCATGGCTCAGCAAGCGTTGCCGGTGCGCGGTGCCCGGCTGGGGAAACCGCGGGGAGCGGCCGGAGCGGGACGGGCGGTGTGCGGCGTCGCGCTGTTACTGCCGGAGGGCGGCCCCTCGGGCACCCGGCGCCCCTCCCCCTTGTCCACCCTGGCGGCCCGTCCGCTGGCCGCCCGGCTCGCCCGGGCGGGGCGTACGGAGGGCCTGGTGGCCCACGTCGTGCACTACCGCTGCCGCGGCTGGAACGGCACGGCGGCCCATCCCGCGGCGGACGCCGCCTGGGCGCTGGACGAGGTGGTGCGGCGGTACGGGGACGTGCCGGTCTGCCTGGCCGGTACGGGCATGGGCGCCCGCGCCGCACTGCACGCCGCGGGCCACCCGGCGGTCACCTCCGTACTGGCGCTGGCACCGTGGATACCCGACCTGGGCCCGGAAGCCGACTCCGTACCGGTGAAACAGCTCGCCGGCCGGCAGGTGCTGCTCGTCCACGGCACCAACGACGAGCGGACCGACCCGGACCTCTCCTACCGCTACGCCGAACGCGCCAAGAAGATCAACCGCGACGTCTGCCGCTTCGAGGTCCACTCGGACGGCCACTCCCTGTACCAGCACCGCTCCGAAGTCCTGGCGCTGGCCGCCGACTTCGTCCTGGGCTCGCTCTTCGCCCACAGCTACGCCCGCCCGGTCGCGGACGCGCTGGCGGCACCGCCGCCGCTGGGCCTGCGGATGCCGCTGGCGTCGGGCTTCGGGGAGTCGCTGAAGCACTAGGAAGGGGCGCGCGGCGGCGGCACACTTCTGTACACCGGCTGCCGTCCACCGGCATCAGTCCACCGCCGGCCCGTTGACCGTCAGGGAGGCTCCCGTGCCGAACACGCTCGACCACGTGATCGTCCACTGCCACGACCAGAAGGCCACCGCCGCCTTCTTGAGCGATCTCATGGACGGCCCCGCGCCCGCCGACTGGGGACCGTTCACCCAGGTGCAGACCGCCAACGGCGTCGGCATCGACTTCCTCGACAGCCAGGTGGCGCCGGACGAGATCAACGGCAGCCATGTCGCCTTCCTGGTCACCGACGAGGAGTTCGACGCGATCTTCGGCCGGATCCAGCAGCGGTCGGTGCGTTACTGGGCCGACCCGTACCGCACGAAGGAAGGGCAGATCAACCACCACTGGGGCGGCCGCGGGCTCTACGTCCTCGACCCGGGCGGCACGGTCGCCATCGAGTTCATGACCGTGACGTACGGAGCCCTGGAGGACATGGGCACCGAGTGAGGACGGCGGGACCGCCGCGCCTCACCGGGGAATCAGCTTCCCCCTCCGCCCCAGCAGGAACTTCTTGAACGCCGCCACCGGAGGCGTGTCGGGATGGCCGTCCATCCAGGCCAGCCCGATCTCGCGGACCGCACGCGGGGCCGTGACCGTCAGCTCGGCGACGCCCGGGCGCGGCACGGCCGGCGGCGGCAGCAGCGCCACCCCGAGCCCGGCCGCGACCAGCCCGCGCAGCGTCTCGGCCTCCTCCCCCTCGAACGCGATCTTCGGCGTGAACCCCGCCTCGGCACACAGCGCGTCGGTGATGCGGCGCAGCCCGTACCCCGGCTCCAGGGTGACGAACAGCTCCCCCGCGGCCTCCGCCAGCCGCACCCGCTTACGGGCCGCCAGCGGATGGTCGTCCGGCACCACCAGCCGCAGCTTCTGCTCGTCCAGGCGGCGTGCGACCAGGTCCGGGTAGTCCGGCACCGGCGAGGTCAGACAGAGATCCAGATCGCCGGCGCGCAGCCGCTCGATCATCGCCTCGCCGTAGTTCTGCACGAGCTGGAACCGCACCCGGGGGTGGTCGGCGCGGAAGGTGCGGATCAGGCCCGGTACGGTCTCCGAGCCCATGGTGTGCAGGAAGCCGAAGGCGACCTTGCCCGCCGTGGGGTCGGTGTCGGCCCGTACGGACTCGGTGGCACGCTCGACGTCCAGCAGCGCGCGCTCGGTGGAGGCCAGGAACGCGCGGCCGGCCGGGGTGAGGGTGAGCGTCCGGCCGCGCCGGGCGAAGAGCGCGACGCCGAGGTCGGCCTCCAGCCGGACGATGGCCCGGCTGAGGGTGGACTGCGGCATGCCCAGCTCGTGCGCGGCGCGCGTGACGTGCTCGTGGCGCGCGACGGCGGCGAACTGCGCGAGCCGGGGCGTCAGGGCCAGTGCCCACGAGTCCACCCCGAGGTCCGCGGTCTCCGCCGGTTCACCCGCCCGCGCCCGGATGTCTTTCGCGTTGCCAGTATGCGACAGAGGCCGCGCTGAGCTGCTGTGATGCGCCACAGCATCGATTATGGCGTTTCTATGCATTGGACGCATGAAACCGGCGGGCTTACGTTCGGATCATGCCTCCCGCCGATACCGGGGCGTCGGTCGCCGCGCGCGCCGACGCCTCCGCGCAGTCGTCCCCCGTCACCTCCTCCGCGCCCGCCGCCGACGCGCCCCCGGCGCCCGACCCCGAGGCCGCCAAGCTGCACCCGGGCGGCCCCGGTTACCGCCGGATGAGCTTCGCGCTCTTCGCCGCGGGCGTCGCCACCTTCGCGCTCCTGTACTCGACCCAGGCGCTGCTCCCCGCGATCTCCACCGACCTCGGCGTCGCGGCCGACCAGGCAAGCTGGACCGTGTCGGCCGCGACCTTCGGCCTGGCCCTGGCCGTCGTCCCGCTGAGCGCGCTGTCCGAACGCTTCGGCCGCCGCACGATGATGACCGCCTCCCTGTCGGTCGCCGCGCTGATCGCGCTGCTGGTGCCGTTCGCCCCCGACCTGGGCTGGCTGGTCGCGCTGCGCGCCGTCCAGGGCGTGGCGCTGGCCGGGCTGCCGGCCTCCGCGATGGCGTTCCTCGCCGAGGAGGTACGGGCCAAGGCGCTGGTCGCCGCGATCGGCCTGTTCGTGGCGGGCAACAGCATCGGCGGCATGTCGGGCCGGATCGTCACCGGCTGGGTGGCCCAGGCGTGGGGCTGGCGCGCGGCGCTCGGCGCGGTCGGGCTGATGGCCGTGGTCTGCGCGGTGGCGTTCCGCCTCCTGGTCCCGAAGGCCCGGCACTTCTCCCCCGCGCGGTCGGCCCGCGCGCCCTGGCCCGCACCCTCGGCGGCCACCTGTCCGACCCGCTGCTGCGGCGCCTGTACGGCATCGGCGCGCTCTTCATGACGGTCTTCGGCGCCGTCTACACCGTCATCGGCTACCGCCTGGTCGACGAGCCCTTCAACCTGCCCCAGGGCATCGTCGGGTCGATCTTCCTGATCTACCTCGTCGGTACGGTCTCCTCGGCCGCGGCGGGCCGCCTGGTGGGCCGCGTCGGCCGCCGCGGGGCCCTCTACCTCGCGGTCGGCACCACGGCGGCGGGCCTGCTGCTCACCCTCACCGCGTCGATCGCCGCGGTCCTGCTGGGCCTGGTCCTGATCACCGCGGGCTTCTTCGCGGGCCACGCGGTGGCGTCGTCCTCCGTCAGCCGCACCGCGAAGACCGCCCGCGCGCAGGCGTCGGCCCTGTACCAGTGCGCGTACTACATCGGAAGCAGCATCGGCGGCGCGCTCGGCGCGGCGGCGTTCCACGCGGGCGGCTGGGAGGCCACCGTCGCCCTGGCCCTGGCCGCGATGGCCGGCGCCGCGTCGATCACGCTGTACGCGACACGGAAGGCGGCGGCGGAACGGCGGGTGCTGCACGTGCAGCGAGCCGCGTAGGCGGCTTCGCCGCCGGGAACTCGGAAGGCCCGCTCCGCCACCTGTCCTGGTGGGGCGGGTCTTTCGCGCGAGCCACCTACTCTTTGCCCGGGAATTCGGCCGTCTCGACAACCAGGTCGAACGGCTTCGGCAGACGGATCTCCTCGCCGAACTTCACCGCTTGCACCACCTGGTACACGTCGCTCCGGGGCTCTCCGAACAAGGTGACCGTAGGTGCTTCCGGAGCCCAGACATCCACCAACAGGTACAGCGGCACACCCGCTCGCGCGTACCCAGCGGCCTTGCTGATCCGGTCTTGACAGGCGTTGGTCGGCGACGTGATCTCGACGATCAGCTCGGCGGCAGCTCCGGGAATGAAGTTGCCCGGTTCATCCAGCGCAGCTTCAGGAGCTACTACCAGGTCGGGGATGTACAAGCCGCTGCGCGAGGGAACCGACACCCCGACCGTTCGGTACATCCCCCAGTCCTCGGGCAGAACACCGGTCAAGGCGCGCTGCAACTTCCACGCGATCTTGTTGTGCCGGTTCGCGGGAGCAGGTGACACGGTGACGATCCCCGCGATGATCTCCACCTTGCTGCCCTCGGGGCCCGCCGTCTCCTCCCAGAGCCGGAGGAGTGTCTCCCAGCCGTTTTCCGGCTCATGGTCGACGGTGAGTGCGCTCATGGCGGTCTCCTCTATCGGTGCGTCACCGACTCCAGCACGCCGAACGCACAGTGGCTCGGCCCACCGACACCGTTCACCCGAACGAGGAGACCATCCCTTCAAAGGCCCACTTCGCCACCTGTCCTGGGGGGCGGGCCTTTCGTCATCCGACGGGGAACAGTGAGGTGTCGACGGTGACGTCGAACGGCGCGGGCAGGCGCAGCTCGTCGCCGTACTTCACCATCTCCAGCACCCGGTACGAGCCGCCTTCCGGCTCGCCGTACAGGGTCGCGGTCGGCTTGCCGGAGTGCCAGGGGTCCAGGAGGAGGTAGAGGGGGACGCCGAGGGCGGCGTAGCCGCGCAGCTTGTCGACGCGGTCGTGACGCGCACCGCACCGCGAGGTGACCTCGACGACGAGCCGAGGCGCATCCTTCGCCTGCCGCGCCTTGGGAGCGACCGCGAGATCCGGGACGAACAGCCCCTGTCCGCCGGGAACCGTCAGCTCCAGGGCCTGGTAGGCTCCCCAGTCGCGAGGAATCACGGTGTACAGCAGACGCTGGAGTTCATCCACCGTGTCGTTGTGGGCGCTGTCCGGCGGGGGCTCCACGACGACGAGCCCGCCAACGATCTGCACCTTGCAGCCTTCAGGCCACTCCGCTTCCCGTCGGAACCGGGCAAGACCGTCCCACACCGGGTCCGGCAGTACGTCCATGAGGCCCCCTCAAGCCGACCGGCTTCGACCTCAGCACGCCTGATGAGACCGGCGACACCCCACCGCCCTCGTTCACCCGAACGAGAGGCCGCCCCTCACTTCTTCAACGGATCATGCCCCAGTTCATCAACGAATACCGCCACGTCGTTTCCTTCACGTCCCCCGACGGCTTCTGCGCGAGATGGCGGCGGACGTACCCCGTCACCTTGCGCATGTGGGCGTAATCGTCGTCCGAAAGATCCGCGCGCTTGGTGCGCAGGAGCGAAACGATTCGGCGGCCGGACTCGTGGCCCACCGACTCGCCGCCGTCCTTGTGCTGGCCCGACTCCTTGGACTCGTCCTTCTTGAGCCACGTCTCCAGCTCGGACGGGGACATGTTCACCGCATCCTTGAAGTCCTGCCAGACGGTGTCCTGGTCGTCCTTCGTCTTCGCCATGGCCTCAGGACCGCTTCTTCTTCAGGGCGCCGGGCTTGTGCACGGCCGAGCCGCCGGACTTCTCGCTGCGGACCTTGTACTGCGGGTCGTCGGGCGAGGCGTCCACCGTGCGCCCGGCCTCCTCCGTACGTCCCGTGATCTTCTTCTCCACCTTGCCGACGGCCTCGCTGCCGTGGCTCTTCCAGGTGACCTTGTCGCCCTTGCTGAAGTCGTCCTTCTTCTTCGCCATCGCCGGTCTCCTCGCGGTCAGGTCCTTCCAGGACAACACCGGTCGGAGCGCGGCGCGCGTCAGGCGCGCCCCGGAGAGGACGCGCCCGGCGGCGTACGGCGGAGGCGGGTCAGCCGATGCGGTCCAGGACGACCGGGTTCGGGGTGAAGTCCGTGCCGGGCGGGGCGATGAGGACGCCGCCGTCGAGGGCTTCGAGGGCGTAGGGGAACTTCTCCGGAGTGTCGGTGTGGAGGGTGAGGAGGGGCTGGCCCTCCTTGACCTCGTCGCCGGGCTTGGCGTGGAGTTCGATGCCCGCGCCGGCCTGGACCGGGTCCTCCTTACGGGCACGGCCGGCGCCCAGACGCCAGGCGGAGACGCCCACCGCGTACGCGTCGAGGGTGGTCAGGACGCCGGAAGAGGAGGCGTTGACGGTGTGCTGTTCGCGGGCGACCGGGAGCGGCGCGTCGGGGTCGCCGCCCTGGGCCTGGATCATGCGGCGCCAGTGGTCCATGGCGGAGCCGTCGGCGAGGGCCTTGGCCGGGTCGGCGTCCTTCAGGCCGGCCGCGTCGAGCATCTCGCGGGCCAGCGCGAGGGTGAGTTCGACGACGTCGGCCGGGCCGCCGCCCGCCAGGACCTCCACCGACTCGCGGACTTCGAGGGCGTTGCCGGCGGTCAGGCCGAGCGGGGTGGACATGTCGGTGAGCAGCGCGGAGGTCCGTACGCCGTGGTCGGTGCCGAGTTCGACCATGGTGGTGGCCAGTTCGCGGGCGTCCTCGATGGTCTTCATGAAGGCGCCGGAGCCGACCTTGACGTCCAGGACGAGCGAGCCGGTGCCCTCGGCGATCTTCTTGGACATGATCGAGGAGGCGATCAGCGGGATGGCCTCGACGGTGCCGGTGACGTCGCGCAGCGCGTACAGCTTCTTGTCGGCGGGGGCCAGGCCGTCGCCCGCGGCGCAGATGACGGAGCCGACGCGGTCCAGTACGTCCATCATCTCGGCGTTGGACAGCAGCGCGCGCCAGCCGGGGATGGACTCCAGCTTGTCGAGGGTGCCGCCGGTGTGGCCGAGGCCGCGGCCGGAGAGCTGCGGCACGGCGGCGCCGCAGGCGGCTACGAGGGGCGCGAGCGGCAGCGTGATCTTGTCGCCGACGCCGCCGGTGGAGTGCTTGTCGGCGGTCGGGCGGGCCAGCGTGGAGAAGTTCATCCGCTCGCCGGAGGCGATCATGGCGGCGGTCCAGCGGGCGATCTCCGTACGGTTCATGCCGTTGAGGAAGACGGCCATCGCCAGGGCCGACATCTGCTCGTGGGCGACCTCGCCGCGCGTGTAGGCGTCGATGACCCAGTCGATCTGCTCGGGGGTCAGCTCCTGCTGGTCGCGCTTGGCGCGGATGACCGAGATGACGTCCATCTGGGCTTCCTTTCGTGGAACGGCCGGCTCAGCCCGTCCCTGTACCCGGGAACGACGCGGCGAGCGGGCGTGAACAGTTCTACACGCATAGAGCCGGGAGATCGAGGGGCCCGCACTGCTGAGGTGCAAGTGCGGGCCGACGGGCCGCTAGCGGGCCAGGTGCTGGGGACCGAACGCGTCCGGGAGGAGGTCGTCCAGACGCCGGACGCCCGCCTCACCGGCGTCGATCAGCAGCTCGGGGCCACCGTGCTCGTACAGCAACTGACGGCAGCGGCCGCACGGCACGAGCAGTTCGCCCCGGCCGTCCACGCAGGTGAACGCGGTCAGCCGGCCGCCGCCGGTGGCGGCCAGCGCGGAGACCAGACCGCATTCGGCGCACAGGCCCAGTCCGTACGAGGCGTTCTCCACGTTGCAGCCGACGACCGTACGGCCGTCGTCCACCAGGGCCGCGGCGCCGACCGGGTAGCCGGAGTACGGGGCGTACGCCCGGGACATCGCGTCCCGGGCCGCCGCGCGGAGCCGCTCCCAGTCCGCCGGCGCCGGACCGTCGCCGCTCAGGCCATCGTTCATCCGGCCATCGTGCGTCATGTGCCCTGCCCCCGCCGGTACGGCTTGCCGTTGGCCTTCGGGGGCCGCAGCCGCTGCGCGAACAGCGCCAGCACCAGCAGCGTGGCGATGTACGGGCTGGCCTCGACGAGCTCCAGCGGCACCACGTCCGTGAGGAAGTACCACAGGACGAGGAGGACCGCCGCGGCACCCGCGACCGCCGCCTGGGTGCGCTTGGCGGCGCGCAGCCGCAGCAGCGCGAGGACGGCGAGCAGTGCCGCCAGGCCGAGCAGCAGCGCGTGCACGGTCGGGCCGCCGCTGCGCAGTTGCATGGCGTCCATGAAGCCGAACAGGCCCGCGCCCATCGCGACGCCGCCGGGCCGCCAGTTGCCGAAGATCATCGTGGCCAGGCCGATGTAGCCGCGGCCGCCGGTCTGCCCGTCCTGGAAGAAGTGCGTGCTGATGGACAGGAACGCGCCGCCGAGCCCGGCCAGCGCGCCGGAGACCAGCACCGCCGCGTACTTGTACGTGTAGACGTTGACGCCCAGCGACTCCGCCGAGACCGGCGCCTCGCCGCAGGACCGCAGCCGCAGGCCGAAGGAGGAGCGCCACAGCAGGTAGAAGGTGCCGACGAAGAGCAGCACGGCCAGCACGGTGAGCCAGGAGACGTTGGTGACCAGGCCGCCGAGGATGCCGGCCACGTCGGAGACCAGGAACCAGTGGTGGCTTTCGAGGGACTGCAACGCGTCCGACAGGCCCGGAATCGTGAACGTCGGCATGTCGGCCATCGGAGGCGACTGCTTGTCGTTGCCGCCCGCCTGCATCGCCGCGCTGCCCTCCGCGCCGAACCACAGCGTGGCCAGGTACTGCGTCGCGCCCAGCGCCAGGATGTTGACCGCGACACCGGAGACGATGTGGTCGACGCCGAAGCTGACGGTGGCGATCGCGTGCACCAGGCCGCCGAGCGCGCCGCCCAGGATGCCGATGGCCGCGGCGGCCCACGGGCCGTGCTGCCAGCCGATCCAGCCGGCCGCGAACGAGCCGAGCATCATCATGCCTTCGAGGCCGATGTTGACCACGCCGGCCCGCTCGGCCCAGAGGCCGCCGAGACCGGCCAGGCCGATCGAGGTGGCGGCGGCGAGGGCCGCGCTGAACTGTCCGGCCGAGGTCAGGTCATCGGTACCGGTCACCACCCGCAGCAGGGACACCGCGACGATCGCCCCGGCGACGATCAGCAGGAGGACCGGGTAGGTCAGCTTGCGGCGGCCGCCGCCCCGCGGCGCGCCGGCGCCGGGCCGGGCCGCGGGCTTGAGTTCGGTACTCACGCGGTCGCCTCCGCCTTGTCGTTCTCACCTGGGTTCGTACGGGCCTGGGCGGCCAGCTCCTCGCCGACCCTGCGCTGCTGGGCGCGCAGCCCGTACCGGCGCACGATCTCGTACGCGATGACCACGCACAGCACGATCACGCCCTGGATCACGCCGACGATCTCCTGTGCGTACCCCTCGAACTCCAGGCGGGAGCCGGTGCGGTCGAGGAACGCCCACAGCAGGGCGCCGAACGCCATGCCCACCGGGTGGTTGCGGCCCAGCAGCGCGATGGCGATGCCGGTGAAGCCGATGCCGGCCGGGAAGTCGGTGCCGTAGTTGAAGGACTCGTTGAGCAGCGTCGGCATGCCCACCAGGCCCGCCGCGGCGCCCGAGAGCAGCATGGAGATGACCACCATGCGCTTGACGCTGACGCCGCTCGCCTCGGCGGCCGGCTCGGAGGTGCCCACCGCGCGCAGGTCGAAGCCGAAGCGGGTGCGGTTGAGCACGAACCAGTAGACGAAGCCGGCCAGCGCCGCGATCACCACGAAGCCGTACACCGGCTTGGGGTCGGTCGGGAAGCTGAAGAAGTGGCTGGATTCCGGCAGGAACTTCGTGTGCAGCAGGTTGCCGTCCTTGATCGCGAGGCGGCCGTCCTGGAGGAAGTAGCCGATCACGGAGGCGGCGATGGCGTTCAGCATGATCGTGGTGATCACCTCGCTGACGCCGCGCGAGGTCTTCAGCACGCCCGCGATGCCCGCCCACACCGCGCCCACCAGCATGGCGATCACGATGAGCAGGATGATCTGGAGCGCGCCGGGCAGCGCGATCGCGCCGCCGACCGCGGCGGCCGCGAAGGCCGCCAGCCGGTACTGCCCGTCCACACCGATGTTGAACAGGTTCATCCGGAAGCCGATGGCGACCGCCAGCGCCGACAGGTAGTACGGCACCGCCTTGTTGACGATCCAGACCTGGCTGTCGCTGTAGTGGCCGTAATCGGCCATGATCCCGTAGGCGCGCAGCGGGTTCTCGCCCGACGCCAGGAAGACCAGCGAACTGATGACGAACGCGGCGGCGACGGCCAGCAGCGGCGCGGCGAGCGCCAGCAGCACCTTGTCCTTGGTGAGCGACCTGGTCAGCGTCTTCACTCCCGGTCACCCCCCTCGCGCGTCTCAGCGTCTTCAGCGGTGAGGTGACCGCTGGCGGCACCGGTCATGGCCGAGCCCAACTCCTCCGGGGTGATGGTCGCGGGGTCGGCGTCCGCGACCAGCCGGCCCCGGTACATCACCCGCAGGGTGTCGGAGAGCCCGATCAGCTCGTCCAGGTCGGCAGAGATCAGCAGGACCGCCAGGCCCTCCCGGCGCGCGGCACGGATCTGCTCCCAGATCTGCGCCTGCGCGCCGACGTCCACGCCCCGCGTGGGGTGGGCGGCGATCAGCAGCTTGGGGTGATGGCTCATCTCCCGGCCGACGATCAGCTTCTGCTGGTTGCCGCCGGACAGCGAGGCCGCCGTCACCTCGATACCGGGCGTCCGTACGTCGTACTCGGCGACGATCCGCTCGGTGTCCTTACGGGCCCCGGCCAGGTCGAGCAGCCGGCCCTTGCTGTTCGGGCGCTCGGTGACGTGCCCCAGGATGCGGTTCTCCCACAGGGGTGCCTCCAGGAGCAGGCCGTGCCGGTGGCGGTCCTCGGGTACGTAGCCGATGCCGTCCTCGCGGCGCTTGCGCGTGCTGGCGCCGGACAGGTCCTGGCCGTCCAGCGTCACGGTGCCGGCGTCCAGGGCGCGCGTGCCGATGATCGCCTCGACGAGTTCGGCCTGGCCGTTGCCCTCCACGCCGGCGACGCCGAGCACCTCGCCCTTGTGGATGGTGAAGGTGATGCCGTCCAGCACGGTCCGGACGACGCCGTCGGAGTCGGTGGCGCTCAGCCGGAGGTCCGCGACCCCCAGCATCGGGGTGTCCGTCACCGTCGACTCACGCGTCTCCGGCGACGGCAGTTCGCTGCCCACCATCAGCTCGGCGAGCTGCTTGGGCGTGGTCTTCGACGGCTCCACCGAGGCGACGGTGGTGCCCCGGCGGATGACGGTGATGTCGTCCGCGACGGACAGCACCTCGCCCAGCTTGTGCGAGATGAAGATGACGGTCAGGCCCTCGGACTTCAGTTCCCGCAGGTTGTCGAAGAGCGCGTCGACCTCCTGCGGCACGAGGACCGCGGTCGGCTCGTCGAGGATGAGCGTACGGGCGCCTCGGTAGAGGACCTTGAGGATCTCCACCCGCTGCCGGTCCGCGACGCCGAGGTCCTCCACGAGGACGTCGGGCCGGATGCTCAGCCCGTACGCGTCCGAGATCTCCATGATCTTCGTACGGGCCTTGTCGCCGATGCCGTGCAGCTTCTCCGCGCCGAGGACGACGTTCTCCAGCACGGTGAGGTTGTCGGCCAGCATGAAGTGCTGGTGCACCATGCCGATGCCGCGGGCGATGGCGTCCGCCGGGGTGCCGAGCGCGGCCTGCTCGCCGTCGAGCGTGATGGTGCCCTCGTCCGGCTTCTGCATGCCGTAAAGGATCTTCATCAGCGTCGACTTGCCCGCGCCGTTCTCGCCGCACAGGGCGTGCACGGTGCCGCGGCGGACGGTCAGGTCGATGTCGTGGTTGGCGACGACACCGGGGAAACGCTTGGTGATACCGCGGAGTTCGACGGCTGCGGGGCCCGGCTTCGCCGGGCGGCTGATCGTGGGTGCTGCGTTGATGGCGCACTCCCCTCGGGGGTGGTTGTCCTGGGCGGACGGCGTGTCCTTGGGCCTGTCCTTGGGCGGACGGCGTGTCCTTGGGCGGACGGCGGCAGCGGGTACCGGCCGTCGGGGCCCGGGGGCGGGCGTGGGGTGGCCCGGCCGCGGGTGGTTCGGCCGTGGGGTGGTTCGGCCGCGGTGGGGCGGACGGTACCGGGCCGCGGTGCGGCGGGGTCCGTCCGGCGCCCTGGCTACGGCGTCTCCTTGACCTTCACCTTGCCCTCGACGATCTTCTGCCGGGCGGCGTCGATCTGCGGCTGGATGTCCTTGATGAAGCCGCCCGACGTGGCGAGCGTGACGCCCTTCTTCTTCATGTCGTACGCGTGCACGCCCGTCAACGGCTTGCCGTCCTCGACGCTCTTGATCAGGTCGAACACCGCTACGTCCACGTTCTTGACCACCGACGTCAGGATGCAGTCCTTGTATTTCGCCAGGCCCGGCTGGAGGTACTGGTCGGAGTCCACGCCGATCGCCCAGGCGCCCTTGCGCTTGCTGATCGCCTCGATGGCGCCCGCGCCCGACTGGCCGGCCGCGGAGTAGATCACGTCGATGCCGCTGTCCAGCATGCCGCCGGCCTTGGCCTTCGCGGCGGCCGGGTCGTTGAACCCCTTGTCGTTGTTGGGGTACAGGTACTGCGACGTGACCTTGGTGTTCGGGTCGGTGTCCCGTACACCTTGCTCGAATCCGGCCTGGAACTTCTGGATCAGCGCGTTGTTCACGCCGCCGATGAAGCCGACCTTGTGGTTCTTGCTCTTCAGCGCGGCGGCGACGCCCGCCAGGTACGAGCCCTCGTGCTCCGCGAAGACCATCGCGTCCACGTTCTTGCCCTGCGGCACCGCGTCCACGACGCCGAACGCCGTCTCCGGGAAGTCCTTGGCGACGTTCTCGATGGACCGGCTGTAGGCGAAACCGACGCCTATGACCGGGTTGTACCCGGCCTCGGCGAACGACGAGAGCCGCTGCTCGCGGTCCGCCTCCGTCTCGCCGTTCTTGGCGGTCAGCATCTTGACGTTGACGCCCAGCTTCTTCCTGGCGTTCTCGGTGCCGCGGGCGGCCGCCTCGTTGAAGGAGTGGTCGTCCCGCCCCCCGATGTCGAACGCGAGCCCGACACCGGCGTGACTGGCCCGGTTCGCCTCGGCGAAGCTCTGACCGCAAGCGGTGGCGGTGACCGCGAGAAACGCGGAGGCGCTGGCCGCGGCGGCAAACCTGGTGACCCGACGCAAGGGGCCTTTCCCTTCGCTGATAGCGCCCACGGTGGCGCTGGCTTGACGGGAGATTAACGCGCGTAGACCTGGCGCAAAACCCTTCACTGCGTGGCCGTTATCTGATTGTTCCTCCCCGTCGCGTCAGCCGGGCCGCTATCGCGGCGGGTGGGCGTGTGGGGTTGCGCTTCGCGCGGGTGGGTTTGGGTTGACGTGGGGCTCGCATGGGGTGCGTTGTGGGGGCGGGGGCGCGCAGGGGGCCAACTCCTCGGCACCGTGCACCGCGACGTGAATTTATTTCGGTGACGCAGACACCCGGCTGCCTGCGGGGATGGCCCCCTACACGCCCCCTCAGGCCGGATTGGCGAGCCGAGGTCGGTGGGGGGAAGTTTTCGATGACGCAGGAGGGCGCCTTACGTGGGGGTGAGGCCCACGAGGTGGTGGCGGTACGGCAGGCCCCTCCCCGGCGATGAGACGCGCACGCCGGGCCGGCCCACCCCGACGCGGCTCCGCCGCGCCACCGGGCGCTGACGCGCCGGAGGGGGCGGGGCGCCGGGGTTCCCGCGCCGCTGGCGCGCCCGGCTTGTGAAAGACCCCAGCCCGATCGCACCGATAGCCGCCCGACGGCCGGGGCTCGGGGTCACGCAGGGGTCTCCCCGCAGGCAGCCGGGCCTCTGCGTCGCCGAATGAAAGCACGTTGAGGTACACGGTGCCGAGGAGTGACCCCGGAGGGACCCCGAGCCCCCCACCACCGAACCCTCCGCGCACAACGCGAGCCCCCACCGGGCCGGCTTCCGCTTCGGCTTGTGAAAGCCCCACTCCGATCGCACCGCAAGCCGCCCGAGCCCTTACCTACCGGACCAACCGCGCGCAACGCGCGCCGCGCCCCCCACTAGGGCCCCTACCCCAGCAACGCCGCCGCCGTGAACAGTTCCACCCCGGCGCGGATCGAGCCCTCGTCCACGTCGAAGTCGCCTCGGTGGAGGTCGAAGCGGGCTGTGCTGCCCGGGGGCGGACGCCCAGGCGAGCCATGGCGCCGGGGACGTGCTCCAGGTACCAGGAGAAGTCCTCGCCGCCGAGGGACTGCTCGGTGCCTTCGACGGCGTGGGAGCCGCGGCGAGCGGCCATCGCGTCGTGCAGGAGTTGGGTGGAGACGGGTTCGTTCACGACCGGGGGGACGCCCCGTACGTACGTGACCTGGCACTTCGCTCCGTACAGCGCGGCGACCTCGTCGATCGCCGCGTGCACCATGTCGGGTGCGCCGCGCCACGCGTCCAGGTCCAGGCAGCGCACCGTGCCGGCCAGCTCCGCGTGCTGGGGGATGACGTTGCAGGCGTGGCCAACGTCCAGGCGGCCCCAGGTCACCGCGAGCCCGGCCCGGGTGTCGACGCGCCGGGAGAGCAGCGCGGGGACGTCTACGACGATGCGGGCGGCGGCCGTGACGAGGTCGGTGGTCAGGTGGGGGCGGGCGGTGTGGCCGCCGGGGCCGTCGAGGGTGAGTTCCAGGCGGTCGCAGGCGGAGGTGATCGCTCCGGTGCGCAGTCCGATGCGGCCGGCGTCGACGCGGGGGTCGCAGTGGACGGCGAGGATGCGTCCGACGCCGTCCAGGGCCCCGGCGCCGATCACGTCGGTGGCGCCGCCGGGCAGCGCTTCCTCGGCGGGCTGGAACAGCAGCCGTACGGGGCGCGACAGCCGGCCTTCGCGGGCCAGCTCGGCGAGGAGGAGGCCGGCGCCGAGGACGACGGTGGTGTGCACGTCGTGGCCGCAGGCGTGGGCGCGGTTGGGGACGGTCGAGCGGTAGGGCACCGTCTTCACGTCGGGAATCGGCAGCGCGTCGATGTCGGCGCGCAGGGCGAGCAGCGGCTGCCCGCCGTCCCAAGGGGTGAGACCGGGCGTGATGTCGCAGATCAGGCCGGTGCCGATGGACAGGACGCGTGGGGTGAGGCCGGCCCGCTCCAGGCGCGCCTTGAGCGCGGCGGTGGTGCGGAACTCCTGGTTGCCGAGCTCGGGGTGCATGTGCAAGTCGCGGCGGAACGCGATCAGTTCGGCGCACAGCTCTTCCGGCAGCGCGCCGGGCAGCGGTTCCCCGGCTGGGGCGTTATCGGTGGCGGCCTCGCGGGACATCAAGTGGTTCACCCGTTGAAGGTTACGGGGGCGGCTGGGGCAACTGTCCCTCGATCAACAAAAGTTCAGCCCGTTAGGGGAAGGAAATCTAGGCCGCCCGGCGCATGGAGCAGTCATCACGGGGGTATCAGTATCGGTTCCGCTCGTTTCCGGAATCAGGGGTGCCGGTCGCCTCGGGCGTCACATGCGGTGGTTCCACCCCCGGAGTCCCCGGCGCCCAGGGCGCCGCCGGTGCTGTCGGGAGGCGTTGTACGGAGCGGGCGGTGCCCGTCACGCCGGACAGGAATCCTTCGGCGCGGGGGACGCCTTGCTGGTCAGCCAGGCCGGGTCGATGTCGCAGACGGCGACGCCGACCTCGGTGCCGGCGAGGGCGAGCGGCAGGGTGTGGACCACGGTGGACGGGAAGCTGAGGACGAGGCGGCCTACGGGGCCGCGCCGGGCGATGAGTTCCAGCGGCAGGTCGGGGCGGACCACTTCGAGGCCGGTCTCGGTGGCGATGCGGTGGAGTTTGGTGGCTGATTCCCGTCGGTGGGCGAAGTAGCGGGTGGCGCCGTGGTCCCGGGCGAGTGCGGTGACGGCCGCCAGGTAGCGGTCGGGGTCGACGACGCCGGTCTCGACGAGGGAGGTGCCGACGATGTCCGCGCCGCGGGTCAGCCGGGGTGGCCCGAACCGCCGTCTGGTCCAGGTGAATTCGTTCGACAGGACGGTGATGCCCGGTGGCGGTTCGACGGGCATGGAGGTGAAGAGGGCGACGGTGCGGCGGCGCCCGCCGGAGGCGAGACGGCGGCGGGCGGCGGCGGCGAACGGTGCGAAGAGCAGGTCGCGCGGGCCGCGTCCGCCGTGCCGGTGCCAGCGTACGAGGCGTTCGCCGTTGGCCAGTTGGGTGATGAACTCCATCGTGGCGGTGCCGTCGTCGACCACGACGAGGTCGCGGGCGCTGGTGAGGGTGAGCAGGAGCTGGACGTAGCGGGAGAAGGGGTCGCCGATGACGACGCGGCCGGCGCGGCGCAGCCGGGGGGTGAGGCCGCCGATGGTCCGCAGGGGGCGCCCGCTCCGCCGCGCGCCTCTTCCCACCGTACGGAGAAGCCTTCTTCGCGGGCTAGTTCGGCCATCCGGCGGAGCTGGCCGCGGGTCATCGGGTCGTGCGGGGCGAGGACGACGACCGTGAGGTCCGCGGCCTGTTCGCGGTGTGCCCATTCCAGGACGTTCAGCAGTTGTACGGGGCTCTCGACGAAGGCGAGGGTGCCCGCGGCCGCGCGCCGGGCGTCCCGTCGGGCCGCCCGCCCGGTGGCACGGGTGTGCTGCGCCGTTTCCCCGGCCTCGACGCGGTACGCGGCGGATCTGCGGCGCTGCCGGGGTACCCCCAGGAGGCGGCGGGCGGGAGTTCCCGCCGCCTCCCGGGGCGGGCCACAGGCCCCGTCTGGTGAGCTCACGGTGTGTACGTCCCGTTCGTCAGGCGTCTGGAGCGTGCGTGCGCGGGCGGGTGCGGCCGTACGGGTGCGGGTCAGGCGGAGACCGGCTCGCGGTCGGCGGCCTCGGCCTCGGCGACGACGCCGGGGACGCGGCGCAGCTTCTTCATCGGGCCGAGTTCGCTCTCGTAGACCTTCTTGACGCCGTCGCCGAGGGAGTCCTCGATGGTGCGGATGTCGCGGACCAGGCGGGTCAGGCCCTGGGGCTCGACGGAGGCGGCCTGGTCGGAGCCCCACATGGCGCGGTCGAGGGTGATGTGGCGTTCGACGAAGGCGGCGCCGAGGGCGACGGCGGCGAGGGTGGTCTGCAAGCCGGTCTCGTGGCCGCTGTAGCCGATCGGGACGTTGGGGTATTCGGCCTGGAGGGTGTGGATCATGCGGAGGTTCAGCTCTTCGGCCTTGGCGGGGTAGGTCGAAGTGGCGTGGCACAGGACGATGTTGTCGCTGCCGAGGACCTCCACGGCGTGCCGGATCTGCTTGGGGGTGGACATGCCGGTGGAGAGGATCACCGTACGGCCGGTGGCGCGCATCGCGCGCAGCAGTTCGTCGTCGGTGAGGGAGGCGGAGGCGACCTTGTAGGCGGGGACGTCGAACTTTTCCAGGAAGGCGACGGACTCGACGTCCCAGGGGGAGGCGAACCAGGCGATGCCGCGCTTCTTGGCGTACTCGTCGATGGCGCGGTAGCCGTCCTCGTCGAACTCGACGCGGTGGCGGTAGTCGATGTAGGTCATCCGGCCCCAGGGGGTGTCCCGCTCGATGTCCCACTGGTCACGCGGGGTGCAGATCTCGGGGGTGCGCTTCTGGAACTTCACGGCGTCGCAGCCGGCGTCCGCGGCGGCGTCGATGAGCGCGAAGGCGTTCTCCAGGTCGCCGTTGTGGTTGATGCCGATCTCACCGGTGACGTAGACGGGGCGGCCGGGGCCGACGAGGCGGTCGCCGAGGGTGCGGAGGCGGGAGTTGCTGGTCATCTGGGTGAGTTCCTTACCTGGTCAGAGGGTCGGGCCGAGGATCCACGAGGCGATCTCGCGGATCGCGCCGCTGCCTCCGGGGGTGGAGGTGACGGCGCGGGCGGCGCCGCGTACGACGTCGTGGGCGCCGGCGACCGCCACGGGCCAGCCGACGAGGCCGAAGCACGGGAGGTCGTTGACGTCGTTGCCGACGTAGAGCACGCGCTCGGGCGCGATGCCCTGTTCCTCGCACCACTGCTTGAGGGCGAGGTCCTTGCGGTCGATGCCGTGGAGCACGGGCAGGCGCAGCTTCTTCGCCCGTGCGGCGACGACCGGGTTCACTTCCGTGGACAGGATGAGCAGCTTCAGCTCCGCCTTGCGCAGGGCGGCGATGCCGAGGCCGTCGCCGCGGTGCACGGCGACCATCTCCCGTCCGTCGGAGTCGACGAGCACCCGGTCGTCGGTCTGGGTGCCGTCGAAGTCGAGGACGACCGCGTCGATGTCGTCGCGGGTCGGGAGCGCGCCGGGGCGCGCGGTGTCCAGCAGGGGCGCGAGGGCGCGGGCGCGGGCCAGGTCGTGCGGGTCGTCGACCTCCAGCACGCGGGCCGGGTCGGTGCGGACCAGTTCCGTACGGCCGAAGAAGCGGTGGCCGGCGGCGCGGAAGCCGGCGGCGTCCATGGCGTAGGCGGCGCCGGTCTCCAGGAAGTCCTGGGGGCGGTCCTGGCGGCGGGGGCGGAAGGACTTGTCGTGGTTGACGCCGGTGCCGCCGGTGCCGCCGGGGGCGGTGGGGGCGGTGGGGGCGGCCTCCGCCTCGACCGCCGCGTCGGCGCCCTCGCGCCATACGAAACCGTGGAACGGTGCCACGGTCAGCGCGCTGTCCGCGCCGGTCTCGACGACCGCGGCGGCGACCGCGTCGATGTCCTCGCTGATCAGGAAGGGGCTGGTGCACTGGACGAGCAGGACCGCGTCGACGGGCCTGCCGTGTTCGGCCTCGTAGGCGTCCATGGCGTGCAGGACGGCGGCCTCGCTGGTGGCCGTGTCGCCCGCGATGGTGCCGGGGCGGCGTACGACGACGGCGCCCGCGCCGCGTGCCGCGCCGGCGATCGCGGCGTCGTCGGTGGAGACCACGACGTCGGTGACCAGGCGGGCCGCGCGGCATTCGCGGACCGCGCGGGCGATCAGCGGGACGCCGCCGACGGCGGCGAGGTTCTTGGCGGGTACGCCCTTGGAGCCGCCTCGGGCGGGGATGACGGCCACGACGGTGGGTGCGGCCGTGCGGCTCGGTGGGGTCGGCATTGCGGGCTCCTTCCGGGGGCCGTACGGGCTCCGGGAGCGGGCGGATGGGCACTCACAGCTCTCCCCAGCGGCGGATGGCGGGCGCGACGCGCTGGACGCCGTGGCGGTAGGCGCCGCGGGCGGCGTCGCGCACGGTGTCGCGGGCGAGCCGGCGCAGGCCGCCGGCCTCGGCGGGTTCGGCGGTCCGGCCCGGCAGGGGTTCGCCCTCGGGTCCGAGGCCGTGGCGGGCGAGGATGCCGGGGAGGTAGCCGGGGGCGGTGCGGGGTGTGTAGTACGGGGTGAGGGGCGGCAGGCGGTCGGCGGTGCGCAGGGTGGTGACACGGGTGCGGGCGGCGTCGAAGGCGGTGGCGTAGCGGGAGCCGGGGGCGACGCCCTGGCGGTCCAGCCAGTCCGGGTCGGGGTCGGGGCGGTGGCCGGCGTCGAGTTCGTCCCAGGAGGCGAGGCAGCCGGAGCCGAGGAAGTGGTGGTTGCCGAGGACTTCGCGGATGCCGAGGTCGGTGAGGACGGCGGTGGGGATACCGCGGTGCAGGGATTCCAGGGCGGCGGTCGAGCTGACGGTCACCAGGAGGTCGGTGCGGTCCAGGACGTCGCCCATGTTCCCGTACGCGAGGCGGCAGTTGGGGGGCAGGCCGCCGGGGAGGCGGGCGGCCAGTTTCTGGTACGGGAGTTCCTCGATGTGCGTGGTGTGTTCGCCGGGCTTGCTGCGCAGCTTGATCAGCACCTCGCGGCCGGGGTTGCGCCGGGCGTGGGCGGCGGCGCGCCGCAGGAGGTACGTACGGTCCTCGCGGCGGTCGGGTACGGAGGGCTGGGCGGCGAAGACGACCGTGTAGGGGCGGCCGTCGGCGGCGGGTTCGTACGGGGCGCCGCCCAGGAAGGGCAGGGCGCACTCGACGACGCTGCCGCTGTCCGCGCCGACGCCTTCGTAGACCGCGCGGAAACGTTCCGCGTCGTGGCGGGAGTTGGCGAGGACGACGTCCGCGCCGTGCCGCAGCAGCAGG
Source organism: Streptomyces chrestomyceticus JCM 4735 (assembly GCF_003865135.1). Taxonomy (NCBI): domain Bacteria; kingdom Bacillati; phylum Actinomycetota; class Actinomycetes; order Kitasatosporales; family Streptomycetaceae; genus Streptomyces; species Streptomyces chrestomyceticus. The sequence goes on from NZ_BHZC01000001.1 coordinate 3,646,367, forward strand.
CCGTCGGCCAGCTTCTCGTAGACGACGCCGACGTAGCCGGTGACGACGACGGGCCGCCGGGCCGCGCCGCGCCAGGCGCGGGCGAGCCCGTGCAGCATCGCCTGGACGGCGCCGCCGACGCAGGCGAGGACGACCACGTCGTACCGCGTGGTGTCCTTCATCAGCTCCAGGAAGTCCGCGCCGCGGATCTCGCGCAGCGTCTCCGCACGGGCGCCGACCTCGTCGAGCTGGCGGACCGTGGGGGTGGCGCGGCCGCGGAGCAGATATCCGTCCAGACGAATGTCCGATTGAATACGGTGCGCTGTCGAAGCGCCCCATTTCCATCGGGTGTCCGAATCCGCGAGCACCGCGACACGCGGCGGGGAAGTGGTACGAGTGGGCACGACGAAAACGCTAGGAAGGCGTTCCGTTCGGCGGGCCAACTGTGCCGCAACAACGGGTTAACAGCGGGACGCGGGACAGCGAACCGGCCGGAGGAATTACCCGGTTAACCATCCCGCCATTCTTCGTTCACCCGGGAGCCCGCGTCCCGTCAAGACGAATGCCGGGACCGCGCCTAACGTCACCCGGGTGGTTAAGCTCTCCGTCGTCGTGCCGTTCTACAACGTGCAGACATATGCGCCCGACACCCTGCGAAGCCTGGCGGCCAACGCCCGCGAGGACTTCGAATTCCTGCTGGTGGACGACTGCTCGCGGGACGAGACACCGCAGATCCTGGCGCGCGCCGAGGGCGAGCTGCCCGGCGCCCGGGTGCTGCGGCACGAGCAGAACGGCGGCCTGGCCACCGCCCGCAACACCGGCCTGGACGCGGCCAACGGCGAGTACGTGACCTTCCTGGACGGTGACGACTGGCTGGCACCCGGGTATTACGCACAACTCCTGGCCACCATCGAGGGGTTGGGGTGCGACTTCGTCCGGACGGACCATGTGCAGTGCACCGCGCGCGCCCGTTCCGTGCACCGCGTGCCGCACGGCCGCCGGAACACCGTGCTGGACCCGCGCGCGCTGATCCTGCCCACCGACCGCTCCACCTCCGTGGACTACGCCTTCGCCTGGGCCGGCATCTACCACCGGCGGCTGCTGGACGACGGGCTGCTGCACTTCCGGCACGGGCTGCGCACCGCGGAGGACCGGCCGTGGATCTGGCGGCTGCACCGGGAGGCCCGGTCGATGGCGGTGTCCGGGCTGCTCGGCGTCTTCTACCGGCGCGGGGTGGCGTCCTCCCTCACCCAGATCGGTGATGTGCGGCAACTCGATTTCATCCGCGCATTTGATCAGGTTATCGAAGAAACCGCACAGGACCGGGAGGCGGACCGGCTGCTGCCGAAAGCCGTCCGCACCTATTGCGCCATCATTGCCCACCACCTCGGTTCGATCGAACGATTCGAACCGCAGGTCGCCCGTCAATTGCGCGCGCTGAGCGCGGCGGCGCTGAAAAGAATGCCGCAGGACGTACTGAAGGAAGCACTGAATTCGATGGACACGCAGCGCGCCTCCCGTCTGCGACGGCTGCGCCGGCGCCCGGTACCGGTGGAGGTGGCCGCCTGATGGCCCCCCGTACCGACGCCCAGCGCCGGCCGGACCGGCCGCGTACGCAGATCTTCCTGGCGTCCACCCTGTATGGCGCCGCGACGCTGGCCGCCGCGCTGGACGCGGACCGCTTCGCCCCGGCCGGCCGCCGGCTGCTGCTGGTCAGCAACAACGCGGCGACCCCGGAGACGGCCACGCCGGTGGACCGGATGCCCGGTTTCGAGCGGCTGCGCGGCCGCTTCGACCGGGTGCTGTCGTGGAACGAGACGATCAGTCCGTTCCACCCCGGCGGCTGGTCCCCGCGCCCGGACGACGTCCCGCTGTGGGAGCGGCACCTGCGGCTGCTGTGGGAGCTGGGCGAGGACGAGATCGAGCTGATCGTGGAGTCCCTCCAGGTCCACCCGGCGCTGGCGCTGGCGCAGCTCTTCCCGGACGCGCCGGTCGACGTGTACGCGGACGGGCTGATGAGCTACGGGCCGACGCGCAACAAGCTGGACCCGCTGGTCGGCACCCGGGTCCGCCGCCTGCTGCACCTGGACCTCGTACCGGGACTGAAGCCGCTGCTGCTCACCGAGTTCGGGGTGGGCGCGGAGACCGTGCCGACGGAGGCGTTCCGGGAGGTGCTCGCCGACCTGGCCGCGGACTTCGACGCCCCGGCGCTGCACGCCGTACCGGAAGGCGCCGCGCTGCTCCTCGGGCAGTACCTGTCGGCGCTCGGCATCCTCACGCCCGAGGAAGAGGAGGAGCTGCACGCCCGGATGCTGCGCGGGGTGGTCCGGCGCGGGCACCGCGAGGTGGTGTTCAAGCCACACCCGTCGGCGCCGGCCCGCTGGTCCCGGGCGCTGGAGCGGGAGGCGGAACAGCTCGGTGCCGAGCTGACCGTACTGGACACACCGGTTCTCGCCGAGGTGCTCTACCAGCGCAAACGGCCCGCGCTCGTGGTCGGCTGCTTCTCCACCGCGCTGCTGACGGCGTCCGCCTTCTACGACCTGCCGACCGCGCGCGTCGGCACGGAGCTGCTACTGGAGCGCCTGACCCCGTACCAGAACAGCAACCGCGTGCCGGTGACCCTCGTGGACGCGCTGGTGCCCGACCTGGCGGACGAGCCCGGCACGAAGCCGGTGCCGGCCCACATCAACGGGCTGCTCAGCGCGGTCGGTTACGCGATGCAGAACCAGATCTACCCGGACCTGCGCCCGGTCGCCGAGCGCTACCTCGCCGCCCACCTGAACGAGCGCACCCGGCGCTACTTCAAGCGCCGCCGCCTGACCGCGCTCGCGCTGCCCGGCGCGCTGCCGTCCCAGCTCTCCTTCATCCCGCGCAACGCGGCCGTCCGGAGGGTCGCGCGGCGCGCGCGGGCGATGCAGCGGCGCCTGAAGAAACGGGCCGCGTTCGGATGACGGCGCAGCTCCCGGCCGGGGCGCCGATGCCTGCGGCGGTCCCCGGCCCGTCGGCCTCGTCCATATCCGCGCCGACCGGGCCCACGGTGGTCACCCGCCCGAACGGCGCGGCACCCCCGCCCGCCAAGAAATCCCGCGGCGTGCCCCGCCTGCGCGCCCTCGACGGGCTGCGACTGCTCGCCGCCCTGATGGTCGCCGCCTACCACCTCGGCGGCCGGAACGGCGAGATAGCCGTGGCGTGGGGCAGTTCGCCGGCGCGCCAGTTCCCGTCCCTGCACAGCGCGTTCGCGTACGGCTGTCTCGGCGTCCAGATCTTCTTCGTGATCAGCGGCTTCGTCATCTGCATGAGCGGCTGGGGACGTTCGCTGCGCTCCTTCATCGCCTCCCGCGTCGCGCGGCTGTATCCGGCGTACTGGGTGGCGATCCTGCTGGTGACGGCTGTGTTCGCGCTGCCGTGGGTGGCGTTCAAGGCGCTCGGGCCGAGCGATGTGCTGACCAACCTGACGATGCTCCAGCAGCCGCTGGGCGCGAAGCGGGTGCTGGGGGTGTGCTGGACGCTCTGGGCGGAGATGCGGTTCTACGCGCTGTTCGCGCTGTGCGTCGTGCTGCCGGGCGCGACCCGCCGCCGGGTCGTGCTGTTCTGCGCGGGCTGGACGCTGGCGGCGGCGCTGGCGCAGGCCGCGAAAGTCCCCGCGCTGGACGTCGTCCTGATGCCGCAGTACGCGCCGTTCTTCATCGGCGGCATCGGCTGTTACCTGCTGCACCGCTACGGCGGGCGCGACCCGGTGGCGTGGGCGGTGGTCGGCGTGAGCTGGCTGACCGGCCAGCATCACGCGGTGGCCGGACTCTGGCACCCGCCGTCCGCCCACGCCTTCTCCTACCGCTCGGCGGTGGTCGTCATCGCGATCGTCACGGTGGGCTTCGCGCTGGTGGTGGCGGTCGCGCTGGGCCGGATGCAGTGGGCGGACTGGCGCTGGCTGACCGTCGCCGGGGCGCTGACGTACCCGTTCTACCTCGTCCACGAGCACCTGGGCTGGGTGGCTGTCCAGGGCCTGCACGGCGGCCTGCGGCTGCCTTCGTACGCGACGCTCGCCCTGACGGTGGCGCTGATGCTGACGCTGGCGTGGGTGCTGCACCGGTGGGTCGAGCGCCCGCTCACGCCCGTACTGCGGCAGGCGATCGACCCGCGGCCACGCCGCTAGAGACAACGGGACGCCCGGGGGCGGCTCCCCCGGGCCTTCCGGTCACTCGCCGCGCAGCAGCGTGGCCTCGACCCCCGCGACGACCGCCCGCAGGCCGTCCTCGAAGCCGCGTGCGGTGTCGCCGAAGATCTCGATGCCGGCCGCGGCCGTGAGCGGGTGGTCGGCGCCCACGCTCCGCTCCCGCTCCCGCTGGTCGTACGCGGGGTCGGGCCGCGGGTCGCCGGGCACCGGGAAGACGGACTGCTCCTCGATCACGTAACCGATGGTGTACGCGTACGTGGTGAACCAGGCCCGCGCGGCCCGCTCCGCCGTGAACCCGGCGCCCCGCATGGCGGCCAGCAGGCTCTCCATCGGCCGCAGCAGCGCCAGGTCGCGCAGCCGGGTGCCGCCGAAGACCTTGCCGCCGTCGCGGTAGCCGAGGAGCGTGCTCCGGGTCTGCCGGCATGTCTCGGTGAGCATGACCCGCCAGTCGCCTCTCCCGGAGCCGCCCCGAAGCTGTCTTTTGAGCCGCCCGCGGAGCCGTCGCCCGCCGCGTCGAGCGGCGCGGTCATCCGTCCGAGCAGCACGGTGGCCATCTCGTCCAGCAACTCCTGCTTGTTCTTGAAGTGCCAGTAGAGCGCGGGCGCTTGGACGTCCAGCTCCTTGGCGATACGGCGCAGCGTGAGCCCTTCGAGGCCGACGTCGTTCAGCAGGCCCAGGGCGGCCTCCGCCACCAGTTTCCGGTCAAGTCTCGTAGCCACGTTGACAACTTAACACCGTTAAGCACATCCTCGGAAGCGATCCGACTTAATGACGTTAAGGAGATGCCTCATGGCCGGCACCGACACCCTGCCCGCGCACGTGGACGTACTGATCTCCGGCGCCGGCCCCACCGGCCTGGCCCTCGGCCTCGACCTCGCCCGGCGCGGCGTGCGCGCCCTCGTCCTGGAGCGCCTGGACCGGCTGGCGCCCGGCACCCGGGGCAACGGCATCCAGCCCCGCACCCAGGAGGTGTACGAGGACTTCGGCGTGCTCGACGCCGTCCTGGAGTCCGGCGGGACGTACCCGCCGCGGGGCATCTGGTCGGACGGCCGCATGATCGACGCGCAGGTGATGGTGGAGCCCGGCGTCCCGACGCCGGCCGCCCCGTACAGCACCATGCTGCTGCTCCCGCAGTGGCGGAATCTGGAGATCCAGTACGCCCGGCTGACCGAGCTGGGCGGCACGGTCGCGTTCGGCACCGGCCTGGATTCCTTCACCCAGGACACGGACGGCGTCGCGGCCCGCGTCACCGGCCCCGACGGCATCACCCGTACGGTGCACGCCTCCTACCTGGTCGCGGCCGACGGCGGACGCAGCCCGGTCCGCAAGGCGCTCGGCGTCACCATGACCGGCCAGTCCGTCGCGCCGTACCCGATGCTCGTCGCCGACATCCGGCTCGACGGGCTGGACCGGGAGCACTGGCACATGTGGGGCGAGTTCCGGGCCACCGACTTCGTCTCGCTGCTCCCGCCGGAGAAGTACGACTACTTCCTGCTCATGGCGGGCTTCATGAACGCCGGCACCGTGCCGGACACCTCGCCCGACGCGGTGCGCAAGCTGATCGCGGAGCGCACCCACCTCACCCTCGACCAGCTCGGCGAGGTGCGGTGGGCCTCCACCTTCCGCCCGAACGCCGCCCTGGCCGACCGGTTCCGGGCGGGCCGGGTCTTCCTCGCGGGCGACGCGGCGCATGTGCACTCCCCCGCGGGCGGCCAGGGCCTGAACACCAGCGTGCAGGACGCCTACAACCTCGGCTGGAAGCTGGGCCAGGTCATCCGGCACGGCGCGCCGGACTCCCTGCTCGACAGCTACGAGGCCGAGCGGCGGCCGGTCGCCGAGAGCATCCTGGCCACCAGCACCCGGCTGCACCGGTCGGGCGACATGCGGCGCGGCAGCGACCTGCACCAGATGGGCGTCGGGTACCCGGACGGGCCGCTCGCCACCGAGCGGCGCACCGGCCTCGCCGACGGCGCGCTGCGCGCCGGCAACCGGGCGCCCGACGCGCCCTGCACCACCCCGGACGGCACCCCGCGCCGCCTCTTCGACGTCTTCCAGGGCCCGCACTTCACCCTGCTGGCCGTCGGGGACGCCGAACTCCCGCCGCTGGGCGGCGAGATGATCCGTACCTGCCGCGTCGGCGGCCCCGCCCCCGACCTGCTCGACTCCGAGGGCCACGCCCGCGACGCGTACGGCGAGGGCCTGTTCCTCGTCCGCCCGGACGGCTACGTGGCGTACGCCGCCGACGACACGACCGGGCTGCCCGACGAACTCGCCCGGTACGGCATGGCCTTGACCGCGCCGTCCGCCCGGTGACCGGGACGAGGCCGTCCCGGGCGGCGGCTGGTATTACTGGTGCATGCAGGAAGAGACCGCGCAATCGGCGATCGACACGTTCCTCTCCGCCTTCAACGCCTCGGACGACAGCCGGGTGACCGCGCTGCTCGCCCAGGCCCTGACCTCGGACGTGGTCTTCCACGGACCGCTGGGCCGCAGCGAGGGGATCGAGGCGGTCGAGCGGTTCGTGCTGGACCTCCGGCGTCACCCGGCGGGGGCCGGCACGATGGTGCGCTGCTCAGCGGTGGACATGCCGGGCGAGTGGGCCCGGTACCGGTGGGTCTTCACCACGCCGGGTGGCGGCCCCCGGCTGGCCGGGACCGACGTCGTCCACCTGCGGCGCAGCCTCATCGACCAGGTCATCGTCTTCGCGGGGGAGACCGGGCCGCCCGCCGCCTGAGCCGCCCTCCCCCGGCTCGGTCAGCGTCCGCGCGACGAGCCAGGCCACGCCGCACAGGCCGATCAGCGGCAGCAGCGCGGTCCGCAGGCTCGTGGCGTCGGCGAGGGCGCCGATGGCCGGGCTGGCGACGCCGCCGACGCTGACCGCCAGGCCGAGGGTGACACCGCTCGCCGTACCCATGCGGTTCGGCAGGAGGTCCTGGCCGAGGGTGATGTGCAGGGAGAACGGCACGTACAGGGCCGTGGCCGTCAGGGCGGCGAAGACGTACAGCGCGGGGCCGGGGACGAGGACCAGCCCGGCGACGGCCGGGACGCAGGCCGCGTAGGCGATCCGTAGCGTACGGACCCGGCCCCACCGGGACGCCAGCCGACCGCCGAGCACGGTGCCCACCGCACCGCCCGCGAACAGCACGAAGAGGGCCGCCGAGCCCGCGGTGGCGCCCCCGCCCACCCGCTGCTGCGCGTAGACGGCGATGAAGGCGCTCAGGCCGACGAAGACGACGGACCGGCAGACGATGACGGCGGTCAGCCGCAGGAACTCCGGCCAGTTGTCGGGACCCGCCTTGCGCGCAGCGGCCTTGGCGACGGCCGCCCGCGGCGCCAGCGTACGGACCACGTGCGCGGTCAGCAGGACACCGGCCACCGCGGGCACCGCCAGCCACGGCGACGCGCTCAGCGAGCCCGCGGAGAGCAGCGGGCCGACGGCGGCCGGGGCGAGGGCGAAGCCGATGTTGCCGCCGAGGGAGAACCAGCCCATGGCGACATGGCTGGCGCCGCTCGCCACACGGGCCAGCCGCGCGGCCTCCGGGTGGTAGGCGGCCACGCCGATGCCCGAGAGGGCGACCGCGAGGCACGTGAGGACGTAGGAGTCGCCGAGCCCGGACAGGGCGATGCCGAGTCCGGCGCACAGGGTGCTCACCGGGATCAGCCAGGGCATCGTCCAGCGGTCGGTGAGCGAGCCGAACAGGGGCTGCACGAGGGAGGAGAGGAGGGTGGCGGCCAGCACGATGCCCGAGGCGGCGGCGTAACCGTAGTGGCGCTCGGCCACCAGGAAGGGCACCAGGGCCGGGACCGCGCCCTGGTAGAAGTCCACCGCCGCGTGTCCGACGGACATCACCGCGACCGGCCGCCGAGGCGCGGCCACTTGCTTCGTCGTCATGTACCGATCATGGCGAGGGCGCCGGGTGGCGGACTTCCCATAAGCTGCCAGACCATGCCGGTTTTCCGCCATCATCCGCCGCACGTCACGACCGTCACCCGTTTCCTGCCGCAGGGTGCGGAGGTGACGCCCCACCACCACGACGTCCACCAGATCGTCTACGCGGGGCGCGGCGTGCTCACCGTGACCACGGACGCCGGGAGCTGGGTCACCCCGGCCACCCGCGCCATCTGGATTCCGGCCGGGACGGTGCACGAGCACCGGGCGCACGGGGACACCGACCTGCACACCGTCGGCGTACCGCTGGACGCCGACCCGCTGGGCCTGGACCGGCCCGCCGTCCTGGCGGTCGGCCCGCTGCTGCGCGAGCTGATCATCGCGTACAGCGGTACGGGCAGCCGCCGTACGGAGGAGGCGCGGCGCCTGCTGACCGTACTCCTCGACCAGCTCCGTCACACGCCGCTCCAGGCCCTGCACCTGCCCCGGGCCCGCGACCCGAGGCTGGCGGCGGTCTGCGCGGCGCTGCGCGCGGACCCGGCCGATCCGCGCCCGCTCGCCGCCCTGGGCGCGGCGGCCGGGGCGAGCGAGCGGACCCTCGCCCGCCTCTTCCGCGCCGAACTGGGCATGACCTTTCCCCAGTGGCGTACGCAGTTGCGCCTGCACCACGCGCTGGTGCTGCTGACGCAGGACGGCCCGGCGCTGTCCGTGACCGCGATCGCGCATCGCTGCGGCTGGGCCTCGGCCAGCGCCTTCATCGATGCCTTCCGCCGGTCGTTCGGACACACGCCGGGCGCCCACCGGGCTCTCGCCGGCCCGGCTACAACACCAGCGACAGCAGCAGCACGCACACGATCCCGACCACGGAGATCAGCGTCTCCATGAGCGACCAGGTCTTGAGCGTCTGGCCGACGTTCATGCCGAAGTACTCCTTCACCATCCAGAAGCCCGCGTCGTTGACGTGGCTGAAGAACAGCGAACCGGCGCCGACGGCGAGGACGAGCAGGGCGGTGTGGGTGGTGGACATGTCCGCGGTGAGCGGCGCCACCAGGCCCGCGGCGGAGATGGTGGCCACCGTCGCCGAGCCGGTCGCCAGCCGGATCGCGACCGCGATCAGCCAGGCCAGCAGCAGCGTGGAGATGTTCCAGTCCTTGGACAGCTCCAGGATCATCTGGCCGACGCCCGCGTCCACCAGGGTCTGCTTGAAGCCGCCGCCCGCGCCCACGATCAGCAGCACACCGGCGATCGGGGCCAGGGACTTCTCGACGGTGGTGGCGATCCGGCCCTTGGTGAACCCGGCCGACCGGCCCAGCGTGAACATGCCGACGATGACGGCGGTGAGCAGCGCGATCAGCGGCGAGCCGACCACGTCGAAGACGCGCTGAACCGTGGTGCCCTTGTCGTCCACGACGACGTCCACCAGGGCCTTGGCCAGCATCATCACGACGGGCAGCAGCACGGTGGCGACGGTGATCCCGAAGCCGGGGCGCTTGTCCAGCTCGCCGCTGGCCCGCTCGGGGACCATCTTCTCCGGCGGCTGGATGTCGACCCAGCGGGCGGCGTAGCGGGAGAACAGCGGACCGGCGACGATCGCCGTCGGAATCGCGACGACCACACCGAGCGCCAGGGTGACACCCAGGTTGGCGTCGAGCGCGGCGATGGCGGCCAGCGGGCCGGGGTGCGGCGGGATCAGGCCGTGCATGACGGACAGGCCGGCCAGCGCCGGGATGCCGATGCGCATCAGGGAGAAGTTGCCGCGCTTGACGACCAGCAGCACCACCGGGATCAGCAGCACGATGCCGACCTCGAAGAAGATCGGCAGGCCGACGATGCCGGCGATCAGCACCATCGCCCAGGGCATCACCCGCCCGCTCGCCTTCGCCAGGATCGTGTCCACGATCTGGTCGGCGCCCCCGGAGTCGGCGAGCAGTTTGCCGAGGATCGCGCCCAGCGCGATCAGGATGCCGGTGCCCGCGACCGTACTGCCCAGGCCGGACGAGAAGCTGGCGATGGCCTTGTCCAGCGGCGCGCCCGCCACCGCGCCCAGCACCAGCGAGCCGATGATCAGGGACAGGAAGGCGTGCAGCTTGAACTTGGTGATGAGCAGGACGATGACGGCGATGCCCGCGAGGACGGCGATGCCGAGCTGCGCGTGACCGGCCGAGGTGATCGGCTCGGTCGCATCCGCTGCCAGCATCTCGACGCTGAGATGTGTCACGGCTGTTCCCTAGGGGGTGCTGTTACTGGTTGTGGTGGTGGCCCCGGACGGTGACGCAGGGGGCGTACGGAGAGGTCGCGTACCGAGCTGTTCCCCGCGCGGTGGCACGGGGACGGACCGGGCCGTGGCCCGGGGTCAGGCGGGGGCGGGCCGGCCGGTGTCGTACTGGCGCAGCGCCTCGACGGCCCGCCCGGCGATCTCCTGCGGAGTGCCGGACACGTCGACGGCGACGCCCGCCTCGTCCGCGCCGAGCGGCTCCAGGGTGGCGAACTGGGAGTCCAGCAGCGCGGTGGGCATGAAGTGGCCCTTGCGCTCGGCCATCCGGGACTCGATCAGCGAGCGGTCGCCGGTCAGGTGCAGGAAGACGACGCCGGGCGCGGCGGCCCGCAGGCGGTCGCGGTAGGCGCGCTTGAGCGCCGAGCTGCTGACCACACCGCCCTGACCCGCGCGGTCGTGCGCCCAGGCGCCGATGGCGTCCAGCCACGGCCAGCGGTCGGCGTCGTCGAGCGGGGTACCGGCGGACATCTTGGCGATGTTGGCCGGGGGATGGAAGTCGTCGCCCTCGGCGTAGGGGACATCAAGGTCGGCGGCCACCAGCGGCCCGATCGTCGTCTTGCCGGTGCCGGCCACGCCCATCACGACGATGACGTGGGGGATGCTCATCCCGTGTACCTCGCTGTCCTCTTCGACCTCGGTCTGCCGTCCCACTGAAACCCATGGGATACGACGTATTCAAGCCTCTGTGACGTAAAAGTCATACTTAAAAGTGGACCTTCCCCGGGAACGTAGGCTGATCCCATGGAGAACCAGGGGGCGGGGCAGGGGCTGCACGCGCGGGTACTGGAGTCCCTGGGACCCGCCATCACCGCGGGCGAGTACCCGCCGGGCACGATCTTGCGCACCGACGAGCTGGAAGAGCGCTTCGAGGTGTCCCGCACGGTCATCCGCGAGGCGATACGGGTCCTGGAGTCCATGCACCTGGTCGCCTCGCGCCGCCGGGTCGGCGTGACCGTGCGCCCCGCCGAGGAGTGGAACGTCTACGACCCGCGCGTCATCGGCTGGCGGCTGGCCGGCCCGGACCGCCCCCGGCAGCTCCGCTCGCTGACCGTGCTGCGCTCCGCCGTCGAACCGGTCGCCGCGGGCCTGGCCGCCCGGCACGCCACCCCCGCCCAGTGCGCCGAGCTGGCCGAGCACGCCATGGGCATGGTCGCCACCTCGCGCGGCCAGCAGCTCGACGCGTACCTGGTGCACGACACGGCCTTCCACCGCATCGTGCTGACCGCCTCCGGCAACGAGATGTTCGCCCGGCTCGGCGACGTGGTGGCCGCCGTCCTCACCGGCCGCACCCACCACCACGTCATGTTCACCGACCCCGACCCGGCCGCGGTGACCCTGCACGTCCAGGTCGCCGAGGCGGTACGGGTCGGCGACGCGGACCGCGCCGAGGCGCTGACCCGCGAGATCACCGTGGGCGCCATGGCCGAACTGGACGTCCTGGCGCCGTGACGGCGCCCGGCCACCGCCGGACGTGGCCGGGCAAGGACACCGTCCCTCAGTCCCCGTAGGCGTTCTGCTCCGCGAACCGCTGCGCCAGCGCGGTGAGCAGCTCCGGCGCGTCCTCGCGCGGCAGGACCGCCTCGATCAGCACCAGTTCGTCCGGCGTACGGGCGGCCAGCGCCAGCGCGTCCGCCAGCTCGGCGGGGGTCCCGACGCGCACCGCGACCGTGCCGGGGCCCGCGCCGAAGGCGGCGGGCAGGGCGGTGTAGTCCCAGGCGGCGATGTCGTTGTACGGGGCGGTGGCGCCGTGGATGGCGCGCTCGACCGTGTAGCCGTCGTTGTTGACGACGACCACCACCGGGGCCGCGCCGTAGCGGGCCATGGTGCCCAGCTCCTGCGCGGTGAGCTGGAGGGAACCGTCCCCGATCACCAGCACCGAACGCCGGTCCGGCGCGGCCAGTTCGGTACCGAGGGTGGCCGGCAGGGTGTAGCCGATCGACCCCCACAGCGGCTGCCCGACGAACCGCCCGTCCGCGGGCAGCGGCACCTCCTGCGCACCGTAGAACGCGGTCCCCTGCTCCGCGACCAGCACACTCCCGGCGGGCAGGAACCCCCCGACCTGTGCCCACAGTTGACGCTGCGTCAGCTCACCCCGCCCCTCCCCAGCCTCCGGATACGAGAAGGACTCCCCGTACCCCTCGGGCTCCGGCAGCTCCGCATCCCGCAGCAGCCCGGCCAGCCCGCCGACGGCATCCGCCATGGCTATCCCCTCGAACACCCCGCGTCCCGCCGAGGCGCGCCCAGGACGCAGCTCGATGGTCCGCTCCGGCGCGAAGTGGTGGCTGAAGCCGCCGGTCACGCTGTCCGAGACCGGTGCGCCGACCAGGATCAGACAGTCCGCGTCCTCGACGGCCGCCCGGGCCCGCTTGTCGCTGATCTCCCCGGCGTAGGAGCCGACGAACCCGGGAGCGGTCTCGTCCAGTACGCCCTTCCCGCTGGAGAACACGGCGGACCGGACCGGCGCGGCGGCGAGCAGACCGGCGAGCGGCCCGCGCAGCCCGAACCGTTCGGCCTCGTGCCCGGCCAGCACGGTGACGCTGCGCGCCCCGTCCAGCATCCGGGCGCAGCCGTCGAGAAACTCCCGCAGCAGCCCCGGGTCGGCGGGCCCGTCCGGCACGATCAGCGGCCCGTCCGGCGCCGGCACCCGGGCCAGTACGACGTCCGTGGGCAGATTCAGATGCACCGGCCGGCGCTCCCGCCACATGACCCGCAGTACGCGGTCGATCTCGGCCGGGGCGTTCTCCGCGGTCAGATCGGCACGGGCCACCGTCACCTCGGCGAACATCCGGCCGAAGTGCCCGTACTCGCCGTCCATCAGGGTGTGATGCACGGGGCGGCCGGCCGCGGCGACCTCGGTGGCGGGCATCCCGGTGACGGCGACGACCGGCACCCGTTCGGCGTAGGCGCCGGCCACACCGTTGACGGCCGACAGTTCGCCGACACCGAAGGTGGTGACGAGGGCGGCGGCGCCGCGCAGCCGGGCGTAGCCGTCGGCGGCGTAGGCGGCGTCCAGTTCGTTGCAGGTGCCGACCCAGGCGAGGCCGGGGAAGGCGGTCACCTGGTCGAGGAAGCCGAGGTTGTAGTCACCGGGGACGCCGAAGAGATGTTCGATGTCCAGCTCGCGCAGCCTGCGGAGCAGATAGTCGGCGACGGTGATCCGAGCGGTCGCGGCCTGGGGGGTGGTGGCCTGCGGGCCGATGTCCGAGGGGGTGTCCGACATGGCGGTAACCGGCTTTCTTCACGCTTGAACGGTTTAGGTCAAGGTTGTTGACCCAAGTCGCGAGCGTACGGAACCCCGGCATAAAATGTCAACATGCTTGACCCTTGTCGCCCGGACGCCTACGACCGCGATTTCACCCTGTTCTACTTCGCCTACCGCGCCTTCACCGGAGCGGCCGACGCGGCCCTGGCCGAGCAGGGCATGGGCCGCGCCCACCACCGCATCCTGACGTTCCTCGCGTACTCCCCCGGCATGAGCGTCGGCGAACTGTGCCAGGCGCTCCAACTGACCAAGCAGGCCATCAACGGGCCGCTGCGCAAGCTCGGCGACGAGCAACTCGTACGGGTGACGCCGGGCGAACGGGACCGCCGCCGCAAGGAACTCCACCTCACCGAACGCGGCGCGGACCTCGAACGCACGCTCCACGCGCGCCAGCGCGCCCTGTTCACCGCCGCCCTGGAGGAAGCCGGCCCGGAGGCGGCGGAAGGCTGGCGCCGCATGCTGGCGCCGCTGGCGGGCCGCGACTGGGAGGTCTTCACCGCATCAGTGGAAGCCCGCCGAACGGAAGGCACCGGCCCCACCACCCCTGACCCCTCAGAACAACGGCTGCTGTCCGGGAAACGGCGGCTCCTCCGGATCGAACAGACGCTCCGCCGGAGCCATCATCGGCGCGATGCGGCGGGAGCCGGGGCACGACACGAGCTCCAGCACGGTACGGCGGCCCGGCGGGTCGTGCCGGGCGAAGCGGCCGCCGACGACGGCGATCTCTCGGGCGCATACGGGGCACGGGCGACGCGGTGACATTTCCTCATTGTCCCCCGGAGCCCCGGACTCCCCCGCGCGCGCCCCCACCGCAGCGCCCCCGGGCCGCACTCCGTACGGCAGGGGGCGCACACGGAAGCACAACTCCACACCTCCGCGCCCCCGCACTCCTTCACCCCTACGCGCGTCCAGGTTCGGTTCTCCACGGGGTTGGGAATCTAGGAGGGGCCGGTGTCACCACGGGGGTGACACCGTGACACGGACGCGGAAGGGACACGGCGTGCACAAGGGACGTGCGGTGGCCGCGGGGCTGCTGGTGCTGGCCGTGACGACCGGCTGCAAGACCATCACGATCACCCCGAACGGCGGACTCCCCCCGTCGACGGCTCCCGCGCCGTCCATGCCGGGACGGGCGGACGTGCTGCCCGCACAGACGGCGCACAAGGAGCTCCCCAGACGCGCACAGGCCACCAAAGCCCCTCGCCGCACCGCGAAGCCGGTGCTGGCCCAGGGCTCCCGTGGCCCCCGCGTGCGCGAACTTCAAGCCCGTCTGGCCCAGTTGTCACTCTTCCGCCGTAAGCCCACCGGCTTCTACGGCCGGCAGACCGCGGCCTCCGTCGCGGCGTTCCAGCGCAAGCGGGGTCTGCCGTGCACGGGGACCCTGGACCGCGCCACCTGGCACGCCCTCCACTCCAGCACCCGCCCGCCGACCCGCGCCGAGACGCACCCGCACACCAAGAAGACCGCGAAGAAACCCACCCGCAAGCCCGCCAAGAAACGAGTCCCCCGCCCCGACGCCCGCTGCATGACGGGCCGTGTGCTGTGCATCAGCAAGCGGAGCAACACGCTCACCTGGATGGTGGACGGCAAGGTCCGCTCGACGATGGACGTCCGCTTCGGCGCCCAGTACACGCCGACCCGGGAGGGCACGTTCCGCATCGCCTTCAAGAGCCGCAGCCACGTGTCGTCGATCTACCACACCCCCATGCCGTACGCGATGTTCTTCAGTGGCGGCCAGGCCGTCCACTACTCCCCCGACTTCGCCGCCCACGGCTACCAGGGCGCCTCCCACGGCTGCGTGAACGTCCGCCACAAATCAAGAATCGCCGCCCTGTTCCAGCAGGTGACCCCAGGCGACAAGGTAGTCATCTACAAATAACCCACACCCCACACCCGCACCCAACCCCGAACCCCCACCCCCCCCGCAGTAACCCCAACCATCAATTGAGCAACCCCCACAAACACCAACCAGGTCCGCGAAAGCGGCGCCGGCTTAGGCGCAAAATCAGCGCGGGCAGGGCCGGGGGAACGAGCCCCGCCCGCGCCGGATGCGGCGAGCCGTTGGTACGGGGGGAACCCCGGCTCGCGCGCAAGCCGATGACCAGTCGGCTTCACCACGTACTGCGCCGGGGCGCCGGAAAGTGTCACACCCGGGCGACGGGTGGTGCTCCGGGGATGCGCAGCTCGTCGGGTGCGGCGGGGGTGGTGGTGACGGTGCCGGCGGGGTCGGGTGCGGCGAGGGCCCCGGGAACGGCGGCGGAGGGGGCGTAGCGGTGGTCGTCGTCCTCGTCGTCGCCCTTGCCGCCGTGGCCCTTGCCGTGCCCCTTTTGGCCGCCTTGGCCGTGACTGCCGCGGCCGTCGCCGTCCCCGTCGCCGTCGTAGCGGGGGCCGCCCTGGGTGCGGTCGAGGTACTGGCGGCAGAACGCGTGCACCTTGTCCGGGCCGCCGGCCGCGCGTTCGAGGCGGCGGAGGGTGTCCTGGCCGAGGACGGAGCGCCGGCCGGATTCGTACGTACGGCAGAACGTGACGCCGAGCCGGTTCTTCTCCTTGCCGTCCGGTCTGCCCGGAGGGTCGGGCCGGCTGTCGTCGTCGCCGGTGCCGCCGGTCGGGTCCTGCCCGGGGGTGCTCTGCCCGGGAGCTGGGGACCGGCTGCCGCCGGTGCGGCTGTCCTTGCCGTCGTCACTGATCAGGGGTTCGGGCCGGTCCGTGCCGGGGCTGGTCGGGTCCGGCATCCGGGTGGTGCCGTCGGTGGCCGTGCCGGTGTCGTCGGTGGCGGGCGGGCCGGCGGACTCGGCGGCCGAGACGCTGGTGGCGGGGGCCGGGCCGGTGCCGCTGTGGAAGGGCGTCGGCAGGACGCCCGCGCCCGCGGCGACGGCGACGCCGCCGAGCGCGCAGCCGGCCAGGGCCACCATGAACCCGCGGCGCAGGGGCCGTCCGAAGCGGCGGCGGGTGCGCACGGCTTCGGCCCCGCCGACCGTGATGCCGGCCGGAGCCTGCCCCCGGGCCTCCCGCGCCTCGCGAAAGGCGGCGACAGCGGCCTCCTCCCCGGGAAGCGGTGCGTCCTGCCCCAGGTCGCGCCCCGCCGCCGAGGCGGCGTTCAGCAGGGCGGTGAGTTCCGCGGCACCGGTGCCGGCCGGGGAACCGGCGGGTTCGCCGCGCAGCAGTCGCTCCGCGGCCTCCTCGTCGAGCCAGTTGTACCGGTCGTCGGCCATCACATGTCCTTCTGCGTTCGTGCGGCCGTTTCCGTCACACCCGGTACGTACGATTCCGCCGCGCTCGCACCCCGTCCGCCGCCCTGTGCGGGCACTCCTTCCGCGGGTCCGCCGTCCGTGCCGGGCCCGGCGCCGCCGCCGTTCTCGGGTCCGGCTCCGAGCAGGTCGGCGAGCCGCCGCAGGCCGCGATGGGCGGCGGTCCGTACGGCGCCGGGCCGTTTACCCAGGACTCCGGCCGCGCTCTTGGCGTCCAGGCCGACCACCACGCGCAGCACGACGGCTTCGGCCTGGTCCTGCGGGAGGCGGGAGATGAGGCGGAAGGTGTGGTGGGTGCCGAGGGCTTCCATGGCCTCGTCGGCGGTGTCCGAGGCGCCCGGTTTGTCGGCCAGTTCGGTCTCGTCGCCGCCGGCCGCGGGGCGGCGTCCGCGCATCCGTATGTGGTCCAGGGCCCGGTTGCGGGCTATCCGTGCGGCCCAGCCCCGGAACCGGTCGGCGTCGCCGCTGAAGCGGTCGAGGTCGCGGGTGATCTGGAGCCATGCCTCGGAGGCCACGTCCTCGGCGTCCGCCTCGCCCACCAACGTCCGTACATATCCGATAAGCCGGGGATGCACGGCACGGTAGACGGTACGGAACGCCGCTTCGTCGCCGCCCTGCGCCGCCTGTACGGCGACCGTCAGCCGGCCGTCGTCCGGCTGAATGTCATCCCCTCGCACGGGTCCATCCTGTCGCACCCGGAAAGTCCGCCGCCCGGTCCTCGCTGATTCGCTGTTCTCGGGCACCGCGGGTACCCCTGGTAACCCGTATGTCCCCGCTGACGGTAACCCGGCCGCCCGCACACCGGGCACCCGGGCCGCTGCTGACCTGCCCCTCCGCCTCGGCGGACGGTACGCACGGCGTCCGCGCCGGGTCGGCGCGGACCCGCACGCTACGGCCACCGCACTCCCCGCGTCCAGAGCCCCCGCGCACCGGGACGGCACCCGGCGCGCGGTACGTGCCGCACCCCGGTCCACACCCCGTGTGACGCTTTCGCGGCGGACGGCGCTGTAAGGGTCAGGGGCTCGTCACCGGGCCTCCCTGGTACGACGGCCGGGGCCTCTCCTGTGGGGGGTGGCGGCCCCGGTCGTCCCCTTCTCGCCGCGTCCGGCCCTGGCCGCTCAGACCTGGTCGGCCAGTTTTTTGAAGTCCGCCCAGGAAAGGGCCGGATCGCGGCGGTCCCAGACCTTCTGCGCCGGCGCGCGCAGCGGCAGCAGCCGTCGCCCCTGACCCGGCGTATCCGTCACGCCGCGCTGGACGGAAGCGTCATCCCCGCGCCGTAGGTACGTACGGCCATGGCCAAGACCGGTTCCGGGGGGCGGGGAGCTCCCATCTCGCTGTGGCCGCAAGCGCTACCGTAAAGCCCATGACCGCACTGCCCGACTGGATGCGCCCGCCACGCGCGGAAGGCTGGTTCGCGGAGGACCTGGATCACCTCCCCGAGGCACCGCGTCACACCGAGTTGATCGACGGAGCCCTCGTATTCATGATGTCGCCCCAGCGGTCCTGGCACGGCCGGCTCATCACCGCCCTGACCACCACCCTCATGGCTCAGGCGCCGGCCGGCGTCGAGGTCGAACGGGAAATGACGATCCGCCTCGATGCCCGGAACCGCCCCGAGCCGGACCTCTTGCTGACGGATCTGCCCTACGACCCCGACCGCACCTGGTACGCCCCCGAAGCCGTGCAGCTCGTCGTGGAAGTCGTCTCCCCCGAGTCGGCCCACCGCGACCGCACGGTCAAGCTCCGCAAATACGCAGAGGCCGGGATCCCGCACTACTGGTGCATCGAGGAAGAGGACAATTCCCCCATCGTCCATGTGTACGAGCTCGACGAGCCTACGGGTGTCTACGCGCCCGCCGGAATCTTCCGAGGCTCGCTTCGGCGCCCGGTGCCCTTCGAGATCAGTCTCGACCTCGACAAGCTCACACCTCTCCGGAACGTCTGAGGAGTCATGGTCAGGTCAGCGCCGGGACAGGGCGCAGGCCGACCTCGACCGGACCGCGGCCCGGTCCCGGAACCTCCCGTGCGTCCGTCCGCATGACGCCTCCATGGGCCGCCATGCGGATGGACGCGTGACCAACGCGCGACCAACAGTGGCCAGGAACAGTCGGGTGCACCCAGCAGAAGGCGGCGCCGCCCCTGGCCGCTCAGACCTGGTCGGCCAGTTTTTTGAAGTCCGCCCAGGAAAGGGCCGGATCGCGGCGGTCCCAGACCTTCTGCGCCAGCGCGCGCAGCGGCAGCCGGATGCCGTCCGCCACCTGCTGCTGCGTCTGCTCGCCCGCCAGGTCGCACCACACCGCCAGGCGCGCGCCGAGCACCCGGTCGGGGCCGGACTGGGACTGCGGTACGGGCTTGGTGCCGCGCAGCACTCCGGGGGTCCACTGGGTGTAGATGCGTTCGCCGGTGGGGTACGGCATGTTGTTGGGTTCGCCGAGCACGTAGTACAGGTACTCGTCGTTGAGGTTGACGACCTTGCGGTTCTCGCGCAGGTACTCGTCCGGTTCGCGGGCGCCGATCTCCTTGCCCGTCCAGTAGGCGACGGTGCGGCCGGAGTCGGGGGCGACGTCCGTGTTGCGGAAATAGCCGTCGTTCCACGCTTCGACCTGCTTCGCGCCGGCGGCGCGGACGGTCTTGTCCCGGTCGTTGAGCCAGCCGGTGGCCAGGTCCTCGATCGTGGCGTCCGCCCCGTACTTGTCGCGGGCGGCGCGGGCCAACTGCGGGTAGTTCTCGGCCGGGGACCGGTCGGCCAGCGCGCGGTACTCGTCGCCGCCCAGGTGCCAGTGCTTGCCGGGGAAGAGCGGGGCGTACTCGCGCAGCAGGTCGTCCACGATCTCGGCGGCGCCGGGCTGGGAGATGTCCATCGCGCCGCGCTGGGTCCGGCCGTCGGCGGAGCGCAGTTGGAGGTCGGGGTGGGCTTTCAGTACGGCGCCCAGGTGGCCGGGCGAGTCGATCTCCGGGATGACGGTGATGTGCAGGCCGCGGGCGAGGTCGACGAGGTGGCGCACCTGGTCCTTGGTGAGGTGGTCCTCGGAGACGATCTCGGGGTGTTTCTCGCTCTCGATGCGGAACGCCTGGTCGTCGGAGAAGTGGAGCTGGAGCTGGTTGAGCTTGAGGCCGGCCAGGTCGCGGATGCGGTCCTCGATCCACCCCACGTCGAAGTGCTTGCGCGCGATGTCCAGCATGAAGCCGCGCTGGGCCCGGTCGGGCCGGTCCTCGACGGTGCCTTCCGGGACGCCGCCGGAGGTCCGTACGGACTGCAGGACGGTGCGGGTGGCGTTGAAGATCCCGGCGTCGGTGGGGGCGGTGAGGGTGAGGCGGGTGCCGCGCGCGGTGAGGGTGTACGCCTCCTCGGCGGTGTCGTACACGGGCGCGTTGTCCTCGCGCCGGGCGGCGTCCTCGCCGCCGGACAGCCGCAGCTCGACGTCTCCGGGCCGTACGGTCTGTTTGCCCCAGACCGTCCGCAGACCGCCCAGTTCCTGGGCGAATCGCCGGGCCTCGTCGGCGACCGGGCTCTTCTCACCCGCGGGCACCACGACGCGGGCCGTCTTGGCGGGCCGCCAGCCGCGCCCGTCGGCCGCGCTGAACTTCTGTACGGCGGGCACGGTGCGGGGCGGGCCCTGCACCGGGTCCCAGGTGGGGGTGGGCGCGGCGGAGGCGCTGCCGCCGTCCCCCTTGGGCGGGGTGCCGCCGCTGTTCGAGCAGCCCGCGACGGACAGCGCCGTGAGGGCGGCCGTCACTCCTGCGGTGATGCTCGCGGCCAGTTTTCCGGTCCTCATATACGCAAAACCTCCCTTTCCGGGGCGAAGGTATTGCCAGGTGACAGACGTTTGTGTCTACTACGCGCGCGAAAGCTCTCTCATACGGGTGAAATTCGTGCATCCGTCGGACAGTGACCGACAGACGTCGTTACGGTGGCGTCTCAACCTGCTCACCCTTCCCGGAGCCCACGGCCCCCGCGCACCCGCCGCGGCCGCGCACGCCCCGGCCGCCCGATCCGACGTACTCCCCCGATCCCCGATCCGACGTTCTCCGCCCTGATCCGGCGCGTACCGCCCGATCCCGCGTCCGCCGCCCCGAGGAGCCATGCAGCCCAGCGACATCCCGGCCGCCCCGCCGACACCGCTGCGCACTGCACGGCCCGCCACACCCTCCCAGAAGCTGCCGCCGCTGCCGTCACCGCCTCCCGGCAGCGCCGCCCCGGCCCGGCCGACCGGCCTGGACCGCCTGAACGGCGCTCCGGCGGACGCCGCCGAAGCGGCCCTGCTGCTCTGCTGCGGCAGCCGCCGCTGGGCCCGCCGCCTGGTCGCGCACCGACCGTACCCGGACCCGGAGGCCCTGCTGGCCGCCGCCGACGAGGCGAGCTACGACCTGACCGCGGCCGACCTGGACGAGGCGCTGGCCGGGGAGACCGTCTCGCCGCAGCCGCTCGTCGGCGCGCGCGGCCCGGGCACCCTCGCGGCCCACACCGCGCTGCGCGCCGCGCACGCCGAGTACGAACGCCAGTTCCGGCACGTCTTCGTCATCTGCCTGGACGGCTTCCGCGACACCGAGCTGCTCAACGTGGTGCTGACCGCCATCCACGGCCGGCTCGGCAACGAGCCCGAGGAGGAGCGCGCCGTCGCCGCCGACGAGCTGCGCCGGATCGCGGGCGGGCGGCTCGCCCGGCTCGCCGCCTCCCGGGACTGACCGGCCCCGGCCGTCCGGCCCGCCCCCTACCCGTTCCCCCGCCCGCCGTACAGGGCCGGAGCGCCCTCGGCGGGTAGCCCGTACGTGCCTGTTTGATCACACCTGAGGACCCCGGCGGGAGGAACCGACAGTCCGTCGCTACGATGGCCGGGGCCGGTGGACCGTACCCGGCCGGGCCAGACCGACAGAGAAGCCGGCAGGCCCCGATCCCCGCTCCCGGAGGGTTTTTCCGTGCCGGCTGGAACGCTGTACCGCGGCCGGGAAGGCATGTGGTCCTGGGTGGCTCACCGAGTCACCGGCGTCCTCATTTTCTTCTTCCTGTTCGTGCACGTCCTCGACACCGCACTCGTCCGCGTCTCCCCCGAGGCCTATGACGACGTCGTTGCCACCTACAAGACGCCCCTCGTCAACGTGATGGAGTACGGCCTCGTCGCCGCCATCCTCTTCCACGCGCTCAACGGCCTTCGCGTGATCGCCGTCGACTTCTGGTCCAAGGGACCGAAGTACCAGAAGCAGCTCCTGTGGACCGTTGTCGGCGTATGGGCCGTCCTGATGGCCGGCGCCTTCTACCCGGTGCTGCAGCACACGCTGCGCACCCTGTTCGGGAGCTGATGACGCGCGATGTCTGCTGAAACGACTCCTGCTGTGAACGACTCCGTCTCCCTGTACGACGTGGACAACCCGGCTCCCGTGATCGAGCCGCCCCGCAAGCGTACGAAGAAGACGCCCAAGTCGACCCGTACGAATTTCGAGATGTACGGCTGGCTCTTCATGCGCCTGTCCGGCATCGTGCTGGTCGTCCTGGTCCTCGGCCACCTGCTGCTCCAGCTCGTGCTGGACGGCGGCGTCTCCAAGATCGGCTTCGCCTTCGTGGCGGGCCGCTGGGCCTCGCCGTTCTGGCAGGTCTGGGACCTGGTGATGCTGTGGCTGGCGATGCTGCACGGCGCCAACGGCCTGCGCACGGTCATCAACGACTACGCGCAGCGGGACACCACCCGCTTCTGGCTGAAGATGCTCCTGTACACCGCCACGGTGTTCACCGTCCTTCTGGGCACGCTGGTGATCTTCACCTTCGACCCGAACATCCGCTAGGCCCCGGGGCTGAGGTAACCGACTCATGAAGATCCACAAGTACGACACGGTCATCGTCGGCGCCGGTGGCGCGGGCATGCGCGCGGCCATCGAGTCGACCAAGCGCAGCCGCACCGCGGTCCTGACGAAGCTGTACCCCACCCGCTCCCACACCGGCGCGGCGCAGGGCGGCATGGCCGCCGCCCTGGCCAACGTCGAGGAGGACAACTGGGAGTGGCACACCTTCGACACGATCAAGGGCGGCGACTACCTGGTCGACCAGGACGCCGCCGAGATCCTGGCGAAGGAGGCCATCGACTCGGTCCTGGACCTGGAGCGGATGGGCCTGCCGTTCAACCGCACCCCGGACGGCACCATCGACCAGCGCCGCTTCGGCGGCCACTCCCGTAACCACGGTGAGGCCCCGGTCCGCCGGTCCTGCTACGCCTCGGACCGTACGGGCCACATGATCCTCCAGACGCTGTACCAGAACTGCGTCAAGGAGGGCGTGGAGTTCTTCAACGAGTTCTACGTGCTGGACCTGCTGCTCCAGGACGTCGACGGCGTGAAGAAGTCGGCCGGTGTGGTCGCGTACGAGCTGGCCACCGGCGAGATCCACGTCTTCCAGGCGAAGGCCGTGATCTTCGCGTCCGGCGGTACCGGCAAGTTCTTCAAGGTGACCTCCAACGCGCACACCCTGACCGGTGACGGCCAGGCCGCCGCGTACCGGCGCGGGCTGCCGCTGGAGGACATGGAGTTCTTCCAGTTCCACCCGACCGGCATCTGGCGGATGGGCATCCTGCTGACGGAGGGCGCCCGCGGTGAGGGCGGCATCCTCCGCAACAAGGACGGCGAGCGCTTCATGGAGAAGTACGCGCCCGTCATGAAGGACCTCGCCTCGCGTGACGTCGTCTCGCGCTCCATCTACACGGAGATCCGCGAGGGCCGCGGCTGCGGTCCCGAGGGCGACCACGTCTACCTGGACCTCACCCACCTGCCGCCGGAGCAGTTGGACGCCAAGCTGCCGGACATCACCGAGTTCGCGCGGACGTACCTCGGCATCGAGCCCTACACGGACCCGATCCCGATCCAGCCGACCGCGCACTACGCCATGGGCGGCATCCCGACCAACGTCGAGGGCGAGGTGCTGGCCGACAACACCACCGTCGTGCCGGGCCTGTACGCCGCCGGCGAGGTCGCCTGCGTGTCCGTGCACGGCGCCAACCGCCTGGGCACCAACTCGCTGCTGGACATCAACGTCTTCGGCCGCCGGGCGGGCATCGCGGCGGCGGAGTACGCGGCCACCGCGGACTTCGTCGAGCTGCCGGAGGACCCGGCGAAGATGGTGCGGGAGCAGGTCGAGCGGCTGCGTTCCGCCTCGGGCAACGAGCGGGTCACCGAGATCCGCAAGGAGCTCCAGGAGACCATGGACGCCAACGTGATGGTGTTCCGTACCGAGCAGACGATCAAGACCGCGGTCGAGAAGATCGGCGAGCTGCGCGAGCGCTACCTGAACGTGTCCATCCAGGACAAGGGCAAGCGGTTCAACACCGACCTGCTGGAGGCCGTCGAGCTGGGCAACCTGCTCGACCTGGCCGAGGTGATGGCCGTGTCCGCGCTGGCCCGCAAGGAGTCCCGCGGCGGTCACTACCGCGAGGACTACCCCAACCGCGACGACGTCAACTTCATGCGGCACACCATGGCGTACCGCGAGGTGGCGGCAGACGGCTCGGAGTCGATCCGCCTCGACTACAAGCCGGTCGTCCAGACCCGCTACCAGCCGATGGAGCGTAAGTACTGATGAGCACCTCCACCCTCGAAAAGCACTCCAAGGCCCTGGACGCGGCCGAGGACGGCGCCTCGCACACCATCACCATCACGCTGCGGATCCGCCGGTTCAACCCGGAGGTCTCCGAGGACGCCACCTGGCAGGACTTCCAGCTCGAGATGGACCCGAAGGAGCGCGTCCTGGACGCCCTCCACAAGGTCAAGTGGGAGCAGGACGGCACGCTGACCTTCCGCCGTTCCTGCGCGCACGGCATCTGCGGCTCGGACGCCATGCGGATCAACGGCAAGAACCGCCTGGCGTGCAAGACGCTG
Organism: Streptomyces chrestomyceticus JCM 4735; assembly: GCF_003865135.1. Taxonomy (NCBI): domain Bacteria; kingdom Bacillati; phylum Actinomycetota; class Actinomycetes; order Kitasatosporales; family Streptomycetaceae; genus Streptomyces; species Streptomyces chrestomyceticus. Next base: position 3,671,051 of record NZ_BHZC01000001.1, read on the forward strand.
CTGAAGGACATCAACCCGGAGAAGCCCATCACGGTCGAGGCCATCAAGGGCCTGACGGTCCTCAAGGACCTCGTGGTGGACATGGAGCCGTTCTTCCAGGCGTACCGGGACGTGATGCCGTTCCTGATCACCACCGGCAACCAGCCGACGCGGGAGCGCCTGCAGTCCGCCGAGGACCGCGAGCGCTTCGACGACACCACCAAGTGCATCCTGTGCGCCGCGTGCACCTCCTCGTGCCCGGTGTTCTGGAACGACGGCCAGTACTTCGGTCCGGCGGCGATCGTCAACGCGCACCGCTTCATCTTCGACAGCCGGGACGAGGGCGGCGAGCAGCGGCTCGAGATCCTCAACGACAAGGACGGCGTCTGGCGCTGCCGTACGACCTTCAACTGCACGGACGCCTGCCCGCGCGGTATCGAGGTCACCAAGGCGATCCAGGAGGTCAAGCGCGCGCTGATCACGCGTCGCTTCTGATCCCGAGGCGTAAGCCCTAGAACCTGGTTCCGGTCAGCGACCCGAACCGGGTCTGGAAGCCGCGAAGGGCTCCGCTCCCGTACGTACGGAGGCGGAGCCCTTCGGCATGTCCGGCCTCCGCCCGCGCACTGCGCCCGGACTCCGCCGCCCGTACCGGCGGCGCGGCGGGGTAGACGAGGGTCGGCGGCAGCTCGGTGTCGACGAAGGTCACCGGACGGGTGCAGAAGTACGACGGCACGAGCAGCAGGCCCCGCCCCTCCAGGCGCAGGTCCCCGTCGCGCGGATAGGTGACCTCCAGGACCGGCCGCCGCCAGCGCATCTCCGGCCCGAACGTCCGCAGCATCGCCTCGGCGCCGTCCTGGCGCAGCGCGTGCAGCCGCAGCGTACGGTCGGCTTCGACGCGCCGCCCGATCAGCGGCCAGCCCGGGCCGAGGGCGGTGTGGTGGTACGTACGCAGACTGCGCGCGAGGGTGCGCAGCGCGGCCGGTTCACCGTCGGCCAGGGAGCGCATCCAGGACGGCGGGGCGGCGTGCTGGCCGTGCCCCGACCGGTACGTCTGACCCGCCAGCAGTCCGATCTCGCCGCGCAGCCGGCGCCGGGGCGTCGTCATGACGGCCTCCAGCCCCGGCTCCACACCGGCCGAACCGGCCGCCGGGGTGAGGAAGTCGGGAAAGTAGCCGCGCGGCGGGACCAGCGGCAGCAGCATCCGCAGCGGCCCGGGGCCGTGCCGCGCGGCGTGCTGCCGCCAGGCGGCCAGGGCCGGTTCGGTGCGGCTCTCGCGCAGGCGGTGCAGGCTCAGGACGGTCTCCCACAGGGGGTCGGCCCCCTCGGCGATCCGCGTCCGGCGCAGATCCTGCGGCGTGAAGTGGACTCGTAACACAACGATCCCCCGATACCGTGAGCACACCGCTGTTCCCCGAACAGCGGTGCACCCGAGGATCCGACCCGTGGGCCGCATTCCGCAACCCGTACACGCCGTTGAGGCTGAATTCGTTCAATGAAAAACGAATGAGAGAACATCTGTGCTGGTCAGGGCGGTGCGCCAGATGTGGTCCGGAGGCGGCACGGACCGCATCGGTACGACTGGATGCCAGGGCGGCCCGGACCGCCTCGGTACGACTGGACGCCGCGGGCGTCACGCCGAGCGCAGCGCCATGGACGCCAACGCCCGGTCCTGGTCCCGGCGTTGACGCATCACATGCGCGTACGTCGCCAACGCCTCTCTCTTACGGGCCAGTTCGGCGATCTCCGCGTCCAGTTGTGCCATCTGCCGCTCCACCGCCCCGCAGGAGCGGTCGCAGAAGACCAGCCCGGGGCCGCCCTGGGCGCACGGCAGCAGCTCCCGTATGGCGTCCGTACTCAGGCCGGTGGCGAGCAGCTCGCGGATCTGCCCCACGGTCTCCGGCGCGTCGGGGCCGTAGCGGCGGTAGCCGTTGGCGTCCCGGTCCGCGCGCAGCAGGCCCTGCTGCTCGTAATAGCGCAGTGAACGGGCGCTGGCCCCCGTGCGCTCGGCCAGCTCGCCTATGCGCAGGCCGCCCCCGGTCCGCAGACCGCCCTCGGTCCCCAGTCCGTCCCCTGCCGCGCGCACCACTCGCTCACCCGACCGTGCCATCAACTGCCTCCCCCTGTACGACCGGCCCCTCGAACCGGCGACCCGGCCTCACGCGCCGCTGTCTCGATCTCCCGACCCGGCGACTTGACCTTGACACCGGTGTCAGGGGTCAACCTGATCCGCATGACGAAGATTCCCGCGGCCACCGCGTCGCGCCTCCCCGCCCTGTCCACCACCGTCACCCCCGCCGACGAGGGCACCGTCCCCGCCGCCCACGGCATCCTGCTCGCGCACGGCGCGACCGGCAGCATCGAGGGCAACTACGCCGGACTCGTCCCCGCGCTCGCCGCCACCGGCCACACGGTCGTCGCGCCCGACTACCCCGGCTCCGGCCGCACCCCGCGCGCCGAAGGGCCCCTGGAACTCGACGCCCTCGCCGACGCGCTGGTGGCCGAGGCCGTCGCGGCGGGCGTCGAAACGTTCACCCTGATCGGCTTCTCCCTCGGTACGGCGGTGTCCGTACGGGCCGCCGCACGCCACCCGGAGCGCGTACGCGGCCTCGTCCTGACCGCCGGCCTCGCCAAGCCCGACCACCGGACGAACATCTGGCTCGACCTGTGGCTGCGCCTGCTGGACCGCGGCGACTACGCGGGCTTCGCCCAGGCCCGCGCGCTCAGCGGCCTCTCCCCCGAAGCCCTGAACAGCCTGCCGCCCGCCGAACTCGCCGCCGTCCTCGACGACAGCCCCGACGCCCCGCCCGCCGGTTCGGCCGAGCAGACCGCGCTGGTCAAGGAGGTCGACACCACCGGCGACCTGGCCGGCATCACCGTACCGACGCTGGTCGTCGCCACCACCGAGGACCAGCTCATCCACCCCTCCCACTCCCGCTACCTGGCCGAGCACATACCCGGCGCCGAGTACGCGGAGATCGCCACCGGGCATGTGCCGATGGTGGAGCGGCCGGCGGAGTGGGAGGGGATGATCGTGAAGTTCCTGGGAGAGCGGGGGCTGTAGGCGCGTGCGGGCCTCCGGTGGACACGGGGGCGTGAGGGGCCGGCCGGCTCGGTCGTCCAGCCGGGACCGGGGACGGAAACCCAGGTCGAGCCAGGGTCGGGATCCGTGGTCGGACCAGGGCGGGATCAGTGGTCGGACCGAGGGCGCATTAAGGTCGATGCCGTGGACGAAGCGACCAGGGCGGACGCCGGTACGGACGGGAACGGGGCACGGAACGTGACGGACGACGGCAGCCCGGCCCCGGACCCGGAATCCGCCCGCCCCGCGGAACCCACCGCCCGCGAACGCACCCCCCACGGCTCCCGGACCCGCACCCTCATCCTCGAAACCGCCCTCCGCCTCTTCCAGGAGCGCGGCTACGACAAGACCACCATGCGGGCCATCGCCCAGGAGGCCGGTGTCTCGGTCGGCAACGCGTACTACTACTTCGCCTCCAAGGAGCACCTGATCCAGGGCTTCTACGACCGCATCGCCACCGAGCACGCGGCCGCCGTGGCCGATGTCCTGGCGACCGAGCGGGACCTGGCGGGACGGCTGCGCGGCGTGCTGCTCACCTGGCTCGACATCGCCGCGCCGTACCACCGCTTCGCCGCCCAGTTCTTCAAGAACGCCGCCGATCCGGACAGCCCGCTCAGCCCCTTCTCGGACGCCTCCGAAGGGCCGCGCGAGGCCGCCATCGCGCTCCAGCGGCAGGTGCTGGCCGGCGCGGACACCAAGGCCGACCCGGAACTGGCGGCGGCGCTCCCCCTGTTGCTGTGGCTCCAGCAGATGGGGCTGGTCCTGTACTGGGTGCACGACCGCTCGGAGAACTGCGAGCGCAGCCGCCGCCTGGTCGAGCGCACCTCCCCCCTGGTCGCCCGTGCGGTCGCCGCGTCCCGCTTCCGGGTGCTGCGGCCGCTGGTGCGCGAAGTCACAGACGTACTGAGCGAGTTCGTCCTCCCGGCGGCAGCGGGTGCCGCGGCCCGCCCCGCCTCCCGCAAGGACGCGAAGCACCCGCCGCCGGAACGCGGCTGACCGCGCCACCGGCCCGGCCCGCCCGACACTCCCGTACCGCTTACGCCTCCCCCGTACGCTGCGATCATGATCCACATCCGACGCGGCGCCATAGCCGCGCTGCTCGCGCTCACCCTGCCCCTGCCGCTCGCCGCGGCGGCCACCGCGTCGGCGACGGGCCCAGGTGCCGCTTCCACCCCGCCCGGGCCCTCTCCCTCCCCCGCCCCACCGGCCCGTACGCGATCGGACGGGACCGCCTCCACCTCGTGGACCACGGCCGCAAGGACCCCTGGGAGCCGTCCGCCCACGGGCGCGAGCTGATGGTGTCCCTGTACTACCCGGCCCGTACCGGCACCGGCCGCCCGGCCCCGTACATGACCAAGGCGGAGGCCACGACGTTCCTGGAGCGCCTGCGGCAGGCCGGGCAGCTTCCGCCGCAGGCCGGCCAGTTCCCGCCCGAGGTGCTCAGCAGCACCCGCACGCACGCGCGCACCGCTGCGCTCCCGGCGGCCGGCCGGCACCCCTTGGTCGTACTGTCCCCCGGCTTCGGCCTGAACCGCGCCACGCTCACCGTGCTCGCCGAGGAACTGACCAGCCGAGGCAACGTCGTGGCACTCGTCGACCACGCCTACGAGGCCGACGCGGCCTTCCCCGGCGGACGCACCCTGCCCTGCACCGCCTGCGCGAAACTGGACGCGACCACGTCCCCGGGCGCGGGAGCGGCCTTCATGGCGGACGTAGCCCGCAACCGCGCCAAGGACATCAGCTTCCTCCTCGACCGCATCCTGCCCGGCCACCACCACCCGGCCTGGAAGCGCAGCGGCCTCATCGACCCGAAGCGCGTCGGCATGGCGGGCCACTCGATCGGGGGCGCCGCCACCGCTACCGCCATGGCGGGCGACTCCCGGATACGCGCCGGCGCGAACCTGGACGGCACCGTGGCGGCCCCCGTCCCGGAGCAGGGCCTGAACGGGCGCCCCTTCCTGCTGTTCGGCAATCAGGCGACGGGCCGCCCCGGCACGGACGAGACCTGGGACACCACCTGGTCCCGCCTCGACGGCTGGAAGCGCTGGCTGACCGTGACCGGCGCCACCCACCTCACCTTCACCGACCTCCCGGCCCTCGCCCAGCAGGCGGGCCTCCCCACGCCCCCGGGCACGGTCCCCGGCCTGCGCGGCAGCGACCTCACCCGCAGCTACGTGGGCGCCTTCTTCGACCAGCGGCTCCGCGGCATCCCGCAGCCACTGCTGAACGGCCCGGTCCCCGGAAACCCGGAAGTCACCTTCCAGACTCCCTGATCACCCCTCGGGCCTACTCCCCCTCGAAAACCTTCTCCACAAACGCATCGAGATTCATCACCAGCCGTGCAATACGGTCCGCCAGCGGCAAGGTCTCCTCATGCCGCCCGGCCAGCTCGGACTTCTTCTTTCCACGGACGTACAGCGAACACGCCAGATCCGCACAGACATAAGCCCCGACGGTATTCCCCTGCCGCCCCAGCGGCCCGGCCTTCCGCGCGGCGAGCAGACTCACCCCGGAGCCGGGATGTCCGGTGATACACAACGAACACACGGTCGTCTTGGTAAAGCTCCGCCGCACTCCTTGCGGCACCCGCAACGTCACCCCGACGACGCCGCCCTGCCGAGGCGCCACCAGGTAACTCCGGTTCGGCGCCCCGGGGTCCCGCCACCCGAGGAAATCCAGGTCCCCCCACGGCAGGTCGGAAAACCCCACCGGCAGATTGATGCGGCTCGCCTCCCCCTTCGAGCAATTCACGAAGGAGGCACGTATCTCTTTTTCACCCAACGGATCCATGACTGGTGAAACTAACAGCCGGACGTCCGGGGCGTCGCTTCATTTTTCGGAGGGGGCTCCGGGCTTCGGGGGTGTCGTCAGTGCCATGCCTGCGGACCGGGCTTGTTGCGGCGCCGCACGAGAACAATGACCATCACCACGAGCCCGATCACCAGCAGCCCACCCACGGCCATGCCGCCGTACATCATCATCTTCTTCCCGCCGATCGGCGGGTTGGGGTCCTTGCCCTTGGCGGCGCCGGCGACCACGGGGTCCTTGGACGCCTTGCCCTGCGGCATGGGCAGCGGGCCCTCGGGGGGCCGGCGGGGATGTCGCGGGTGAGTGCCGGCAGCGGCTGGATGAAGCCGTAACCGTAGTGCTCGTCGGGCAGCTTGAGATGCTTAGCCTTCACCGACTTGGCGAGTCCTGCCGTCTTCACCATGCGGTTGGCGATCTGGCCGGGGGTGAGGTCGGGGTACTTCTCCAGGAGCAGGGCGGCTGTGGCGGAGGCGTAGGCGGTGGCCATCGAGGTGCCGTCAGCGGTGGAATAGCCCGTGTCACTCTGACCGTTCGGGTACGGAATATCTACACCAGGCGCCAGGACGTCGACCGACTTGTTGTAGTTACTGCCGTCCCAGAACTTGCCGAACTCGTCCACGGCTCCGACACCGATGGCACCGGGGCAAGCGGCCGGAATGCGTTCTTTCGGCAGAGCGTCGTTGCCGACGCCGGCGAGGACCACGACGCCCTTCTCCACCGCGTAGTGGACAGACTCACACATGTCTGGAGTGCTGGGGTCCGCGACAAACGACATGTTGATCACATCGGCACCGTGATCCACCGCGTACCGGGTCGCCTCCGGAGTGTTCTTGTCGGCCGTCAGCGGCAGGATCTTCGCATCGGGCGCCAGTCCCTTGACACCCTGGCTGCCACCCGGACCATGGCCACGTCCTGCGATGAGCCCCGCCATACCGGTCCCGTGGTCGCGGATGTCCATGCCTGACGGCGGGGCTTCCGGCTTGTCAACCGACGGATTGGGGAAGTCCTTGCCAGGCAGGAAGGCTCCGCCCAGGTCCTGGTGAGTCGTGCGGAAGCCGGAGTCGATGACAGCGACGGTGATGCCCTTGCCGGTCGCCTCCTTCCAGACGCTCTGCACGTCGAACGCCGGGAACGGCCACATCGCACTCCGCGTCTGGTCCGCCGAAGCCGTACCTGTCGCAGTGAGGAGCAGCGCTCCGGTCAGCGCGGCACCGGCGGCCGCGCGCAGAGTTCGGGTGACCTTCATGCTCTGATCCTCACTGCTTCCGTTCGGGCGGACAGGGCCGGGCGGTGGCCACTGGGCGGGGCACCCGTTCAGGCAGGCGTCCCGGTTTGCAGAAGTGCCCCGCACTGCGCGCGCGGGGCACTTCTTCGTACCACTTCATACAGCCGAAGCCGACGGCACGTACATCCCTACTCGATCACGCGAGGGGACACGTTGCGCTGCGGCGTCCACGTCTCCTCGTCCTCGACAAGGTAGTCGGGACGCTCCTTCTTGGTCTTTTCCTTGTCCTTGGGACGACCGTGCGCCGCCGCGCCGCCCATCGCCTGGCTCCCGCCGGCGCTGCGGTGCAGTCCGGCGCCGCCCTGCTTGGCTCCGGCTCCCAGGGATCCCGGAGCGCCGACGACTCCGCCGGGCTTACGGGCCTGAGCACCACCACGGCCCACCACACCGCGTCCCGCGCCGCTGCCCACGGCACCGGCGCCGCCGCCGATGCCGCCGGGAATCCCGGTCCGTCCGGCGCCCGCGCCGCCGGACCGGCTGCCGCCCAGGACACCACCACGGCCGCCGGGGACCGCACGCGAGCCCCCGCCACCGGCGCCGCCCGTCTTGCCGTACGGCAGCGGAGCGATGAAGCCACCCGTCGAGCCGCCTCCGCCCGAGCCACCGCCCGTTCCGCCGGCAGGCGGGTTGACTCCGCCTCCGGTGAGCCCGGGGCCCACCGGGGCGACGGTGCCGCCCTGAAGGCTGTCCAGGCCGGTCCGCACCGGACCGTTGGACGGCTGGATGTTCACACCGCCGCCGAGGCCGTTGTAGCCGCTTCCGCCCTTGGGTCCGTGCGGGGTCACGGAGGTGGGCTTGGGGCGGGTGCCACCGACGACGGGCATGTCGACGGGCGGGGCTTGCGGGTAGACGCCCGGTTCGGACGGCCAGTCGCCCCGGCCGCCCGGCGGATCGCCCTTGGGCGGTCCGCTGACCTTCACTTCCTGCAACCGGTAGTGGTTGGCCAGTTGTTCCATGACAATGACCGCCTCAACCTGGCGCTCCTTGCTCAGGGAGAGCTTGTCGCGGTTGGCCTCCAGCGCCATCTTGGCGTCCATCTTCGGGTTCGCCATGTCCTTGTGGAACTGGGAGTCGTCGCCCGAGGAGTTGAAGGCGCTCTCGACCTTGCCCGGGTCCTTGATCCCGGCCATGGTCTTCTTGGCCTGGCGCAGGTTGTGCGCGACACCGGCTTCCGGACCGGAGGACCGCGTGCCGATCAACATCGACTCGACGTTGCGGGCGTGCCCGTAAGTCCGGTCGATCTTCTTGAGGACCTCTGCCGCCTCACGCCGGAACGCGTCAGCGGCCTTGCCCTGCCAGTGGGCCGAGGCGTGGTCGACGGCGTCCATGAATGCCTTGCGGATGCCGCCGTGGCCGTCCTGGCCGCCCAGCCGGTCGGCGGACGCCCGCCAGTGGTCGCCAGAGGTCTCCAGCGCGTCCGGGTCAGCGTTCTCGATCATCGCGCGCAGCGCGTCGATCCCGTGGTGATGGAAGTCCGAGTCCGAGACCGGAATGGGCTTGTAGTTGTCGAACTGCTTGAGGCTTTCTTTCCGATGCTTCTCGTCGATCTGCTTGGCGTACGCCTTGTTGCCCTCGGCGTCCATCGGCCCACCGGCCATGACCGTCCCCCTTGGTCGTCTATCTGCTGTTTCGCCTGCCGCCGGGACCTCAGCCGGACATCGTCGAGCGAGTCTCCTGCTCGCGGTCCTCGTACGCGCCGCGGCTGCGCTCCGCCTTCTCCCCGAATTCCTTGATGAGGCTCTGGAGGGCGTCGACAACCTGCGACATGTAGTTCTGCATCTCGTCGTGCGCCGTAGCGATCTTCGCGGCCTCGTTGAAGTTGGACCCGAAGGCCGACTTCGGAATGCTCGTGCTGTATTTGACCTTCTGGCTCGGCTCGTCCATATCGCCCTGCAAGCTCTTCAGCTTGCGCACGACGCTGTCCAGCTCGTGCAGATCGACCCTGTACTGCTCGCCCATCGAAGTCCTTCCCCGTTACTCCGCACCGCCGCCGCGCGGACGACACGGCCGGCGCCGTGAGGCGGTCCGGCCCGCGCGCGCAGGCAACGCAAAGAGTGTAAAAAATAGGGGCTCAAGAGGGTGAACCGCAAGATCAGAAGTCATGATTTGCCCGATTTCGCACTAAACATCACCGCACTTTGCAAGTGCGTCGCCGCAACGCCCCACCCACACCGCAGCGCACCCCAACCCGCCTGTGCTTCATGCCCGTTCGCAACCCTCCCGACACCCACAAGTGCCGACGCCTTCACGTTTCCCTGGACCGGCCAACCGCCACATTGGCTCGCATTCAGGGCGGACCGCCCTCCCCCAACACCCTGTCCCGAGACCGGGCACAATGCCGTCCCCCAGCCCTTTCGACTGAGCGATCATGACGAGGTAGCACCGTGTCCAAGGCCGTCTTCAATATCTCGCGGGCGCAGGATTCCCGGCAGTTCGCCGCGCCGCCCGGCTACCAGGCTTGGGGTTCCCTGACCTCTGGAAAGTTCTCCGGGGAGCTCGCCGACGGAGAGGTACTGGCGCACGTTCACCGCTGTGAGGCAGAAGTGCCCACAGCGCCACTGTTTCTCATCACCCATCCCTCCGGGCCTTCCCGGACGCTCTGCACGGTCAGCGCGCCGGCCGGTGGCGCCGCGCAGCGGAAGGAAAGGGAGTACACCGTCCACGGACCCGCCGGTGACTACGCCGGGCGCATCGTCCACGGGCGCTCGCCGCGCGGGATCCGTCAGGCGTGGCGCATACACACCCCAGCGGGCACTCAGGCTGCCGCCGGCTACAAGGGCAGCTTGCGCGGGTGGTTCGCGTACTGGGTGATGGTGCCCCTGTGGCCCCTGTTTGCCGTAATGGGCCTGCTTCACGACGGCGGCGGCCCTTCCACCTGGATGTGGGGCAAGCCCGCGCGCATCACTTGGCGGCCCAGGCCGAGATGGCGGGGCGGCGTCCTGATGAGGTTCACCTGGAGCTACAGCTTGTTCACCTGGTACACGGAGCGGCTGGACGCGTCACTGACCCACGCACAAGCGGTGCTGTATTTCGCTTCGCTGTCGAAGGACAGCTGACGCATCAAAAATCGCCAAAACCCCCTGCCGTCTTTCCGTTGGCGAGCAGAGGTGAACACCGAAGTTCCGAGCGTGCCGAGAGAGGCACCCGCCCGAAGGGAATACACAGCTCCTCGGGTCCGCCGTACGGCTCGCCTCACCCTGTGCCCGTAGTGCGTCCGCGCCCGAGGGTTCGACGTTCGGCTGAGGCGGGGGTCGACGTTCGGCTGATCCCGGGGTGGTCCGCGCATACCGGCGGCCTCGTCCGAGCATGTGTGAGATGGCGCACTGACGACGGGGCGCCGGGGTGTGCGGGGGCCGGAGTCAGGGGGCTGGGGTGGAGGTGTCGGCGGGAGTCCCGGTGGTGGGCCTGTGCAGGGCGCGGACGCCGCGGAACCCGATCACTCCGATTGCCGTCCCCAAGAGAAAGGACGTCACCGCGAGCGCGAGGTGGACCCAGAAGTAGGCGGTCGGGTCACCCGCGTCGTCGAAGGCGAGGCCGCTCCCGTCCTTCCAGAGGTTTTTGGCGAAAGTGATCCAGATGAACCAGCTCCATACCCCGAACGCGAGCAGGAACCAGGAGACGGGGCGCGAGAGCTTCATGGAATCCAGTATGGGCAGCGGCTCCATCCGGCGGTCGGCGGGGGCACTCTTCCGTGGGGTGGTGTCCGGGGCGCCCGCGCCGACGGGTACGTTCACCGACGTGCCGACCTCCTCTGCCGTTCATCCGATCACCGCCGCCCCCGTACGGCGCCGGATACTCACCCGTACGGGCGCCGCCCTGGCCGGCACCGCCGTCCTGCTGCCGCCGCTGCTGCTCGCCGCGCCCGCGCACGCCGACGAGAAGCCGAAGGACGGCAAGGGCGGGCAGCACGCGCCGAAGGCGCCGGCGCCGCCCGCCGGGATGTCGAAGGTCGGCGGTGGCCGGCTGGGACAGGCCGGTACGCAGGTGCAGCTCAAGCCGGGGGCCCCGAAGCTGCCGGACGACCTCACGGCGCGTTCCTGGATCGTCTCGGACGCCGAGAGCGGCAAGGTGCTGGCCTCGCACAACGCGCACTGGCAGTTGCCGCCGGCCAGCACGCTGAAGATGCTGTTCGCCGACACGGTGCTGCCGAAGTTCCCCAAGGACCAGAAATACACGGTCAAGCCGACCGACCTGGCGGGCATGGGTGACGGCAGCAGCCTGGTGGGGATAAAGGAGAATTTGAGCTATACGGTTCATGACCTCTGGCTGGGGGTTTTTCTGCGCTCCGGGAATGACGCCGTTCACACGCTCTCCGCGATGAACGGCGGTACGGCCAAGACCGTGCAGGAGATGCAGAAGCAGGCCGAGGCGCTGAACGCGACGGACACGCATGTGGTGACGCCGGACGGTTATGACGCCCCGGGCCAGGTGTCGAGCGCGTACGACCTGAGTCTGTTCGCCCGCGCGGGGCTGCAGAACGCGGACTTCCGGGAGTACTGCTCCACGGTGAGCACGCAGTTCCCGGGCGAGGTCAAGGACGGCAAGCGCGGGACGTTCGGTATCCAGAACACCAACCGGCTGCTCAGCGGTGATTACGACGTCAAGCCGTACCCGGGCATCGCGGGGGTGAAGAACGGCTACACCACCAACGCCGGCTCGACCTTCACCGGGGTCGCCCAGCGCGGCGAGCGCAAGCTGCTGGTCACCGTCATGAACCCGGAGAAGAAGGAACACAACGAGGCGTACAAGGAGACGGCCAAGCTCTTCGACTGGGGGTTCGCGGCGGCGGACAAGGTCGAGCCGGTCGGCCGGCTGGTCGGGCCCCGGAGCGAGGAGGGCGACGCGCGGACGGGCGGCGCCAAGCTGGACGGCGACCGGACGCGGGCCGGGCTGGAGGACGGCTCCGGCGGTTCCGGCGGCGCGTGGACCGCGCTGGCGATCACCGGCGGGGCACTGGTGGTGCTGGGCGGTCTGGCACTCCTGGTGCACCGCCGCTGGCCCCTTCCGGAGCTGATGCGGCGGCGCGGGGGCAAGCACTAGGACCAGACGGGTGCTAGGACGGGGCCGGGTCTGAGTACGGGGACGTACTCGGACCCGGCCCCGCCCTACGCCCGTTCCGGCTCCGCGGGCCTCTCCTCGCAGTCCAGCGACTTGCGCGACGACTCCGGGTCGCAGCGTTCGGTCGCGGTCCAGGAGGCGCAGAAGACCACCAGTTTGGCCGTGAAGTTGATCCACAGGAGCAGGGCGATCGGTGTGCCGAAGGCGCCGTACATGCTCTTGGCGGCGACGCCCTGGAGGTAGCCGCTGAGGAGCAGTTTGAGGAGTTCGAAGCCGACGGCGCCGATGAAGCCGGCGACGACGACGGCGCGGCGGGGCGGGTGGACGCCGGGGAGCCTGGTCAGGACGTAGGCCAGCAGCAGGAAGTCGGCGAGTACGGCGATGCAGAAGCCGACGGCGGACAGCAGGACGCTGCCGATGCCGCCTTCCGCGAGGCCGAGGGCCTTCGCCGCCTTGCCGACCGCGGCGCTGGCGAAGCCGGAGCAGGCCAGGGAGGCCAGGGCGGTGCCGCCGAGGCCGAGGAGCAGGGCGATGTCCTTGAGCTTGGCGACGAAGAAGTTGGTGTCCTCGTCGTCCTTCTCCCAGACGGCCCGCAGGCAGTCGCGCAGCGACTCGACCCAGCCGGCACCGGTGAAGAGCAGGGCGACACCGGCTATGATGCCGACGGTGGCGGCGTTGTCGACGAGTGCGCCGAGGTCGAGCTGGCCGGAGATGCCGGGGATCTGCTCCGCGATCTTCGACTGCAGGTCGTGGAGCTGCCGCTCGTCGAGCAGGGCGGCGCCGAGCGCGGCGGCCACGGTCAGCAGCGGGAAGAGCGCCACGAAGCTGGTGAAGGTGATCGCGGCGGCCAGCCGGGTCCAGTGGACCCGTTGCATACGTTCGTACGCCCGCCACAGGTGTGTGGTCATCAGCCAGGACACGGCCGGGCCGACGACCGGCAGCTTGCTCAACCATTCCATGGGCCCCGCCTACCCTTCATCAGCCTTCGACACCATCTGTACAGGTATGTCGCTCGCGTGGCGGAAGACTAGCGTCCGCGTACCCCAGAAACGCAGGCACGTCGCCAGTGCCATGCCGACTCCCGCGCCCGAGACGGTGTCGGCGGTCGCCGAGGTCAGGCCGAGGACGTGGTGCGAGAGCCCGAGGCAGGCGAGCTGTACGAGGGCTCCGGCGAGGCTCACGGCGAGGAAGAGGGTGTAGCGGCGGAGGGGGGTGGGGGTGCGGGGGCCGGGACCACCGTACGGGGGTGGTGCGGGGCGGGTGCGGGCGCGGTACGTGCCTACGGCGTTTCCGGTGTAGGCGATGGTGCAGCCCGCCAGGAACGACAGGGACTTGGCGGTGAACGGGTCCAGGCCGGCCGGGCCGCGCAGCCAGACGAACAGGGCCAGGTCGGCGGCGTACGCGAGGCTGCCGGCCACCGCGAAGCCGAGCAGTTCGGGGGCGAGGACGCGGAGGCGGCGGGCCGGTGGCGGGCGGCCCGGGGTGCTGTGGCGGGTGGGGCTCCGGGGCATGGTGGTGTGCCGTTCGTCCGGTCACACGTCCGCGACGGCCATCGCGTACAGGCCGGTCCAGGCCAGCCCGATGACGGCCAGCGGGCGGTCCCGCAGGACGACGTCCTCCGGGGTGCCCGCGGTGCCCCGGTCGGCGAAGACCGCGTAACGCAGCACGGCGAGGATGAACGGGACCATGGAGAGCTGGCGCCACGGCAGGACGCCCGCGGGCGCGCCGCCGCTCTCCAGCGCCCACAGGCAGTACGCGAGGACGGCGCCGCCCGCCGCGAGCTGCCACACGAAGCGCAGGTAGCCGTCGCTGTACTCGCGCAGCAGGGGCCGGGTCGCGCCCCGGTCCGCCCGCTCGTCCCGCGCCGCCCGGACCGCTTCGGAGTAGCGCTTGGCGGCGACCATGAACAGCGCGCCGAAGCCCGCGGTGATCAGGAACCAGCGGGACAGCGGGATGCCGAGCGCGGGGCCGCCGGTCATGGCGCGCAGCAGGAAGCCGGTGGTGACCACGGCGAGGTCGATGACCAGGACGTGCTTCAGGCTGACGCAGTAGGCGAGCTGCATGAGGAGGTAGGCCGCGAGCAGGGCGGCGGTGGCGGGGTTGCACAGGACGGCGGCGGCTACGGGGGTGAGGACGGCGAGCAGGGCGCCGGCCGCGTAGGCGACGGGTACGGGCACCTCGCCCGCGGCGACCGGGCGGCGGCACTTGTCGGGGTGGGCGCGGTCGGCCGTGGCGTCGCGTGCGTCGTTGACGAGGTAGACGGCGGACGCGGCGGCGGTGAAGAGGAGGAAGAGGAGCGGGAGTTGCAGGAGGGTCCGGTGGAGGAAGAGGTCTCCGGCGGCGGCCGGGGCGGCGGCCACCAGGACGTTCTTGACCCATTGGCGTGGGCGGGCGGTGCGGAGCAGGCCCAGGGGGAGGGTCAGGGCGCGGGGGTGGGGGCCGGGTTGCGCGGAGGTGGGCGGTCCGGGGTCGGGCGGTGGTTCTTCCAGGAAGGCGGCGGAACGTTCGGTCACGATCGCCCCCAGCGCATGCTTCCCGGCGGCGTCCAGCTCATGCTTTGCGCGTGCGTCCAGCTCATGCTCTGTACGCCCACCGGCCGCGGCGCGCCCAGAGCCACGGCGGAGGCGGCGTGCGCGCTGGGGAAGGAGTGGGGGCTCGCGGTCCGTACGAGGGGGGTGTGGCCGGGCAGCGGGGGGCGCGGGCGGCGTACGACGCGCTTGAGGGCGACGCTCAGCAGGTGGGCGCCGCAGCTCAGGGCCGTGCCGCGGAGCCAGGCGGAGCGCCGGGACCGGTCGGCCGCGGCGCCCGCCGGCCCGGCGGCGAGCCAGAGCGCTCCGTGCTCGCCGCCGTGCGAGAGGGCGCGGGCCACGGCGGCCACCCGGGGGTCGGTTCCCCGGGTGCGCGGCGCCACGAGCAGGCGGTGATCCATCTCTTCGGGGGACAGCGGGGTCACCTCGATCCGGTTCGTGCCGGCTCCCGGGCGGACCGCCCGCTTCGTGCGGTCCGCCCGGCGCCTGTCCCTCAAGCCCTTGGGGGCTCCGCGTCCGACTCTTGCGGTGCGCCGCGCGCCGTGCCGTCGCGATTAGCCCATCCACCGCGTTAATCACTCTTTTCGTGCGGTCGGGGGCGGGTGACCGAATCGGGGCGAGTGCCGCATTACGGTCGCTGGCATGTCGTCGCCCGCCGGCCCGGCCGGCCCCCGCACCACCCCCGTCACCAGGTCCGTCACCGGCTGGGGCCGTACCGCCCCCACCACCGCACGGCTGGTCCGCCCGGTTTCGTACGACGAGGCCGCGGCGGCGGTACGGGCGTGCGGGGCGCGCGGCGGCATCGCCCGGGGGCTCGGGCGCGCGTACGGGGACGCGGCGCAGAACGCGGGCGGCGCCGTCTGGGACATGACCGGACTGGACCGCGTCCGGGCCGTCGACACCGAGGCGGGCACGGTGGTGTGCGACGCGGGGGTGAGCCTGCACCGGCTGATGGAGGTGCTGCTGCCGCGGGGCTGGTTCGTGCCGGTGTCGCCCGGCACCCGGTACGTGACGGTCGGCGGCGCCGTCGGCGCGGACATCCACGGCAAGAACCACCACGTCGCGGGCTCCTTCACCCAGCACGTACGGTCCTTCGACCTCCTCACCGCGGACGGCGCGGTACGCACCGTCCGGCCGGGCACCGCCCTCTTCGACGCGACCGCCGGCGGCCTGGGCCTGACCGGGGTGATCCTCGCCGCGACGATCGCCCTGGTGCCCGTACGGACGTCGCTGATGACGGTGGACACCGAACGCGCGGCGGACCTGGACGACCTGCTGGCGCGGCTGTCCGCCACCGATCACCGCTACCGCTACTCCGTCGCCTGGATCGACCTCCTCGCGCGCGGCGCGGCGACCGGCCGCGCGGTGCTGACCCGCGGCGACCACGCCCCGCTGGACGCCCTGCCGGCGCGGGCCCGCCGCGCGCCGCTCGCCTTCCGTCCCGGGCGGTTGCCGCCCGCGCCGCGCGGCCTGCCGGACGGGCTGCTCGGTCGGCGGTCCGTCGGGCTGTTCAACGCCTTCTGGTACCGCAGGGCGCCCCGGCGCCGGACCGGTGAGCTGCAGAAACTCTCCACGTTCTTCCATCCGCTGGACGGAGTGCCGCACTGGAACCGGGTGTACGGGCGCGGCGGCTTCGTGCAGTACCAGTTCGTGGTCGGACTCGGGGAGGAACGGACGCTGCGCCGCATCGTGGAGCGGATCGCGGCGCGGAGGTGTCCGTCGTTCCTGGCGGTGCTCAAACGCTTCGGCGCGGGCGGTCCCGGGTGGCTGTCCTTCCCGTCCGAGGGCTGGACGCTGGCCCTGGACATCCCGGCCGGACTGCCCGGCCTCGGCCCGTTCCTCGACGGGCTGGACGAGGCGGTGGCGGAGGCGGGCGGCCGGGTCTACCTGGCCAAGGACGCCCGGCTGCGGCCCGAGCTGGTCGACGTCATGTACCCCCGGGCCGACGCGTTCCGCGCGCTCCGCGCGCACACCGACCCGCGCGGCGTCTTCACCTCGGACCTCTCGCGCCGCCTCGCGCTGTGAGAGGCCCGGCTCCCGTAAAGCAATCCCCCACTCCCCAAGGACTCACCGCACATGAAGGACGCCTTCGGCTCCCCCCAGTCCCTCCTGGTCCTCGGCGGCACCTCCGAGATCGCCCTCGCCACGGCCCGCCGCCTGGTCGCCCGCCGCGCCCGTACGGTCTGGCTGGCGGGCCGCCCCTCCCCCGCGCTGGAGGAGGCGGCCGGGCGGCTGCGCTCGCTGGGCGCCGAGGTCCGTACGGTCGCGTTCGACGCGCTGGACACCGGCGCCCATGAGGAGGTGCTGGGCAAGGTCTTCGCCGAGGGTGACATCGACGTGGTGCTGCTGGCCTTCGGGGTGCTGGGCGATCAGGAGCGTGCGGAGGCCGAGCCGGCCACGGCGGTCCGGGTCGCGCAGACGAACTACACCGGCGCCGTCTCGGCGGGCCTGGTGTGTGCCCGGTCGCTGCGCGTCCAGGGGCACGGTTCGCTGGTCGTGCTGTCCTCGGCGGCGGGCCAGCGGGCGCGGCGCTCGAACTTCGTCTACGGCTCCAGCAAGGCCGGGCTGGACGCGTTCGCGCAGGGCCTGGGGGACGCGCTGTACGGGACGGGGGTGCACGTGATGGTGGTACGGCCCGGTTTCGTCCGGACGCGGATGACGGCCGGCCTGGAGCCCGCTCCCCTGGCCACGACGCCTCAGGCGGTCGCCGGGGCGATCGAGGCGGGGCTGCGGCGGCGGAGCGAGGTGGTGTGGGTGCCGGAGGCGCTGCGGCCGGTGATGGGCGTACTGCGGCATATGCCACGGGCACTGTTCCGGCGGTTGCCGGTGTGAGGCGGGACACCGGCCACGCGGACTACCGAGTAGGCGTGGGCGGCCGCGAAAGATCCGCCTGCCGCGGTACCCCGGAGGCGGGCGCGCCGAACGGGTACTCCCGCTCCAGCCGCCACACACCGTCCTCCCCCTGCTCGTACAGGGCGAATCCGCCGATCGTCCAGGCCGCTTCGAAGTCCTTCAGCGCCACGAACGCCCGGTCCATGGCCTCTTCGGAGATGCCGTGCGCGACGGTCACGTGCGGGTGATAGGGGAACTGCAGTTCGCGGGCGCAAGGGCCGGACGCGGCGCGTACCCGTTCCTGGAGCGCGGTGCACTCCGCCTCGCCCTCGGCCAGCTTGACGAACACCACCGGCGACAGCGGCCGGAAGCTGTCCGTGCCCTCCAGCCGGAGCCGGAAGGGGCCGAAGCCCGCGGCGACCTCGGCGAGGTGCTCCTCGACGGCGGGCAGGTCCTCCCTGCGGGCCTCGGTGGGCGGCAGGAGGGTGATGTGGGTGGGGATGCCGTGTGCGTGCGGGTCCCCGAAGCTTGCGCGCTGCTCCTGGAGGAAGCTGCCGTACGGCTCCGGGACCGCGATCGAAACGCCGAGCGTAACGGTCCCCACTGCGTTCTCCCTCCTGAAGCTGTCGTCGGCCCCGGATGCCAGTGTGCCGGGTGGGCCGTCCCCGCGGCGACCGTCCTTGGTCCGCCGCACCCGGGCCCGAAGACCCGGTACGGCGGCGGGCCGGGGCGCGTCGGGCCCCGGCCCGGCCGGTCAGTGCTTGGCGGGCAGGAACCCGATCCGCTCGTACGTCGAGGCCAGCGTCTCGGCGGCCACCGCGCGCGCCTTCTCGGCACCCTTGGCCAGGACCGAGTCCAGCGTCTCGGGGTCGTCGAGATATTCCTGCGTACGGTCCCGGAACGGTGTGACGAAGTCGACCATGATCTCCGCGAGGTCGGTCTTGAGGGCGCCGTACATCTTGCCCTCGTACTTCTTCTCCAGGTCCGTGATCGACTCGCCGGTGAGGGTGGAGTAGATCGTCAGCAGGTTGGAGACGCCCGGCTTCGCCTCGGCGTCGTAGCGGATCACCGTGTCGGTGTCGGTGACCGCGCTCTTGATCTTCTTGGCGGAGGTCTTGGGCTCGTCCAGCAGGTTGATGATGCCCTTGGCCGACGACGCCGACTTGCTCATCTTGACCGTCGGGTCCTGGAGGTCGTAGACCTTGCCGGTCTCCTTCAGGATGTACGGCGCCGGGACGGTGAAGGTGTCGCCGTAGCGGCCGTTGAACCGCTCGGCGAGGTCACGGGTCAGCTCGATGTGCTGGCGCTGGTCCTCGCCCACCGGGACCTGGTGGGCCTGGTAGAGCAGGATGTCGGCGATCTGCAGGATCGGGTACGTGAACAGGCCGACGCTGGTGCGGTCGGCACCCTGCTTGGCCGACTTGTCCTTGAACTGCGTCATCCGGCTGGCCTCGCCGAAGCCGGTCAGGCAGTTCATGACCCAGGCGAGCTGGGCGTGCTCGGGGACGTGGCTCTGGATGAAGAGGGTGCAGCGCTCCGGGTCGAGACCGGCGGCCAGCAGTTGCGCGGCGGCGAGCCGGGTGTTCGCGCGGAGCGCCGTCGGGTCCTGCGGCACGGTGATCGCGTGCAGGTCCACCACCATGTAGAAGGCGTCGTGGGACTCCTGCAGGGCCACCCACTGGCGGACGGCGCCGAGGTAGTTGCCGAGGTGGAAGGAGCCCGCCGTGGGCTGAATCCCGGAGAGTACACGCGGACGATCGAGAGCCATGGGCTCATTCTCTCAGGTCCGCGGACGGGTCCGGCGCGCGGCCGGGCAGCGGCGGGGGCATCGGGGGCGACCGGGAGGGCGTACGGGGGTACCTGGGCGTGCGCGCGGGGGCCCGACCGGGGCCCGTACAGCCGTCGGGCCCGTCCGCGCCCTGTTCCCCGCCCACCGGAACTGCGACCGTGGAGCCATGACCGAAGCCGATGCCCCTTCGTCCGGTACGGCATCTTCGTCCGGTACGGCGCCCGGATCAGCCCCGAACACTCCGCCGCCCTCCCCCTCCGCTCCCTACCCCCTCGACCCCACCGGTGCCGGTCTGCGCGAGACCGCCCGGGAGCTCCAGGCCCGCGGCCCCGCCGTGCCGGTGGTGCTCCCCGGCGGCGTCCTCGGCCATGCCGTGACCCGCCACCACGCCCTGCGCGACTTCCTCGTCCACCCGGAAGTGGCCAAGAACGCCTGCCACTTCGCCGCGCTGCGCGAGGGCCGTATCCCGCCCGGCTGGCAGCTCACCACCTTCGCGACCGTGGACGGGATGACCACGGCCGACGGCGCGGACCACCGGCGGCTGCGGGAGCCGGTCGTCAAGGCGCTGTCGCCCCGGCGGGTGGCGGCGCTGCGGCCCCGGGTGGAGCGGCTGACCGCCGAGCTGCTCGACGGCCTGCCCGCCCTGGCGGCACAGGGCGGCGGGACGGTCGACCTCCGGCAGGGCTTCGCCTATCCGCTGCCCATGCGGGTGATCTCGGAACTCATCGGTGTGGACGAGGAGTTCCGGGACCGGCTGCACGAGCTGTCGGGCCTGGTCGTGAACACCGCCATCGACCCGGAGACGGTGCTGGCGGCCAACCGGGAGCTGGTCGCGGTCCTCGCCCAGGTGGTGGCGGCCCGCCGCGCGGCGCCGGGCGACGACCTGACCAGCGCGCTGATCGCGGCGTGCGACGCGGCGGAGGCCCGGCTGAGCGAACGGGAGCTGATCGGCACCCTGCTGCTGACCATCGCCGCCGGGCACCAGACCACCCTCGACCTGATCGTCAACGCCGTACGGGCCCTGTGCGCCGACCGCGGGCAACTGGAGCTGGTCCGCTCCGGGCGGGCGGACTGGGCGGACGTGGTCGAGGAGACGCTGCGCCACGACAGTCCGGTGGCCAATTTCCCGTTCCGCTATCCGACCCGGGACCTGGACATCGGCGGCACGGTCGTCCCGCAGGGGTCGCCGGTGCTCGCCGCGTACGGGGCGGCCGGGCTCGACCCGGAGGTGTACGGGCCGGACGCGGACCGCTTCGACGTGACGCGGCGGCCCGCCGCCCGGCACCTGGCGTTCGGGCACGGGGCGCACGTCTGTCCGGGCGCGCCGCTGGCCCGCCTGGAGGCCGGCATCGCGCTGCGGGCGCTGTTCGACCGGTTCCCCGACCTGGCCCTGGCCGTG
Source organism: Streptomyces chrestomyceticus JCM 4735 (assembly GCF_003865135.1). Classification (NCBI taxonomy): domain Bacteria; kingdom Bacillati; phylum Actinomycetota; class Actinomycetes; order Kitasatosporales; family Streptomycetaceae; genus Streptomyces; species Streptomyces chrestomyceticus. The sequence continues at coordinate 3,691,808 of NZ_BHZC01000001.1, forward strand.
CCGGAGGCGGACCTGGCGCCGCTGCCCACCTTCGTGGGCAACAGCGTCACGGAGTTTCCGGTACGGCTGGGCCGGGACGCGGGGCCGGGCGGGAAGCCCGGGGACGGTCAGGAGGGGTCGGCCACCAGCCCGGGCGCCGGGTAGGCCGCCATCAGCTCGGCCACCTCGGCGCGGATCGTGGTGAGCGCGTCCTCGTCGCCCGCGCCCGCGGCCTCGACGCCTCGGGTGATCCAGTCGGCGATCTGCCGCATGTGCGCGGTGCCCAGGCCGCGCGAGGTCAGCGACGGGGTGCCGATGCGGATGCCGGACGGGTCGAACGGCTTGCGGGTGTCGAACGGGACGGTGTTGTAGTTGACGACGATCCCGGCCCGGTCCAGCGCCTTGGCGGCGATCTTGCCGGGGACCTCCTTGGGGGTGAGGTCCATCAGGATCAGGTGGTTGTCCGTACCGCCGGAGACCAGGTCGAAGCCGCGGGCCAGGAGCTGTTCGGCGAGGGCCTTGGCGTTGGCGACGACGGCGTGCGCGTAGTCACGGAAGGACGGCTGCGCGGCCTCGTGGAGGGCGACCGCGACGGCTGCGGTGGTGTGGTTGTGCGGGCCGCCCTGGAGACCCGGGAAGACCGCCTTGTCCAGCGGCTTCGCGTACTGCTCGCGGGACATCAGCATGGCGCCGCGCGGGCCGCGCAGCGTCTTGTGGGTGGTGGTGGAGATGACGTCGGCGTGCGGCACCGGTGAGGGGTGGGCGCCGCCCGCGACCAGTCCGGCGATGTGCGCGATGTCGGCGACCAGGACGGCGTCGACCTCGCGGGCGATCTCGGCGAAGGCGGCGAAGTCGATGGTGCGCGGCACGGCCGTACCGCCGCAGAAGATCAGCTTCGGGCGCTCCTTGAGGGCCAGGTCGCGTACCTCGTCGAAGTCGATACGGGCGGTGTCGGCCCGTACGCCGTACTGGACGCCGCGGAACCACTTGCCGGTGGCCGAGACGCCCCAGCCGTGCGTGAGGTGGCCGCCCATCGGCAGCGCCATGCCCATCACGGTGTCGCCGGGCTCGGCGAAGGCGAGGTAGACGGCGAGGTTGGCGGGGGAGCCGGAGTACGGCTGGACGTTGGCGTGCTCGACGCCGAAGACGGCCTTGGCGCGGTCGGCGGCCAGCCGTTCGACAAGATCGATGTTCTGCTGGCCTTCGTAGTAGCGACGGCCGGCGTATCCCTCGCTGTACTTGTTCTGGAGGACGGTGCCGGTGGCTTCGAGGACCGCGGTGGAGACGTAGTTCTCGGAGGGGATCAGGCGCAGCGTCTCGGCCTGGAGGCGCTCCTCGGCACCGACCAGGGCGGCCAGTTCGGGGTCGGCGGCGGCGAGGGCGGGGTGGGACAGGGCACGGCTCATGGGGTCCTCCGGGGCGATCGGTCTCGTACGGCTTTCCGGTCGTGCTCCCCGGGTGCCCAGGCAAGGCGGCACCTCGTGGCGGGCCGTCCGCGGACGGCCGCGCACCGCTCCCCCGAGGTCGATTCCCCGTGCGCCAGTCGCGGTGCGCGGAGCCAGTCTATCGGGGGGTGTCCGGCGCAACCTTTCTTCGCATACCGTCCGCCCAACGGGATTTTTTCGCCCGGGACCGACCGCATACCGAACGGAGTCCATGGTGACCCCCACGACGTCCACGGAACGCGACATCGCCGCCGCCGAAGCCCACAGCGCCCACAACTACCACCCGCTTCCCGTCGTCGTGGCCTCCGCCGAAGGGGCCTGGATGACCGATGTCGAGGGCAAGCGCTACCTGGACATGCTCGCCGGGTACTCGGCGCTCAACTTCGGCCACGGCAACCGCCGGCTGATCGAGGCGGCGAAGGCGCAGCTCGACCGGGTGACGCTGACGTCGCGCGCCTTCCACCACGACCGGTTCGCCGAGTTCTGTACGCGGCTCGCGGAGTTCTGCGGCATGGAGATGGTGCTGCCGATGAACACCGGCGCGGAGGCCGTCGAGACGGCGGTCAAGACCGCCCGCAAGTGGGGGTACCGGGTCAAGGGCGTCCCGGACGGCCGGGCGAAGATCGTCGTGGCGGACAACAACTTCCACGGACGGACGACCACCATCGTCTCCTTCTCCACCGACCCGGAGGCGCGTGCCGACTACGGCCCGTACACGCCGGGCTTCGAGATCGTCCCGTACGGCGATCTCCAGGCGCTGGCGGACGCGGTGGACGAGGACACCGTGGCGGTGCTGATCGAGCCGGTCCAGGGCGAGGCGGGCGTGCTGATGCCGCCGCCCGGATACCTGCCGGGCGTACGGGAGTTGACGCGTGAGCGCAACGTTCTGTTCATCGCGGACGAGATCCAGTCCGGGCTGGGCCGGACCGGCGCGGACTTCGCCTGCCGGCACGAGGACGTGGTGCCGGACGTGTACGTGCTCGGCAAGGCGCTGGGCGGCGGCATCGTGCCGGTGTCGGCGGTGGTCTCCTCGCGTGAGGTGCTGGGGCTGTTCCGGCCGGGCGAGCACGGGTCGACGTTCGGCGGCAACCCGCTCGCGTGCGCGGTGGCGCTGGAGGTGCTGGCGATGCTGCGGACCGGCGAGTACCAGCAGCGCGCCACGGAACTGGGCGAGCACCTGCACCACGAGCTGGGGCTGCTGGTGGGCGGCGGCGCGGTGGACGCGGTGCGCGGGCGCGGGCTGTGGGCCGGCGTCGACATCAGCCCGGCCCTGGGGACGGGCCGGGAGATCTCGGAGCGGCTGATGGAGCGGGGTGTGCTGGTCAAGGACACCCACGGCAGCACCATCCGGCTGGCGCCCCCGCTGGTCATCACCAAGGAGGACCTGGACTGGGGGCTGGACCAGCTACGGGCGGTGCTGGCGGGGTGACCGGGGGGTGCTGCCCCTACGGGGCGCCCCTCACAGAATCACATGCGGCAGGAACCGGGCGTACTCGTCCGTGACCAGCCCCGCCGACTCCCGGATGCCGAGCCCCGCCGACTCGTTCTCGACGACCCACGCGCCGAGCACCACCCGGTTGCCGTCGAAGTCGGGCAGCGGGGCCAACTCCTGGTAGCAGCATGCATCGTCGCGTACGACGGGTGCCGCGCCCGGCTCGTGGACGGTGACGCCGGCGCCCTCACGGCCGAGCAGCGGCTTGGCCACGTACCCGGGCGCGTCGGGCCCGTCCGCCAGTTCGCGCGGCCCGTCGAGGTAGGCGGGCAGCAGGTTCGGGTGGCCCGGGTACAGCTCCCAGAGGACGGCGAGCAGCGCCTTGTTGGACAGCAGCATCTTCCAGGCGGGCTCGATCCACAGGGTGGTGCCGGTGCCGCCGCCGTTGTCGAGCGTGTCGAGGACGTGCGGCCCGAACGCGTCGGTGGCCAGCCACTCCCACGGGTAGAGCTTGAAGCAGGACCGGATGAAGCGCAGCCGCTGGTCGACGAAGCGGCCGGAGAGGCGGTCCCAGCCGATCTCCTCGATCGGGATCGCCACCGTCTCCAGTCCGGCCTGCCGTGCCGTCTCCTCCAGGTAGGCGACGGTCATCAGGTCCTCGCCCAGCTCGTCGCCGGCGGAGTGCGCGAAGTGCACCGGCGCGCCCGGCGGCAGCAGCCTGGCCTGTTTGCGCCAGGCGTCGACCAGCCGTTCGTGGAGCGAGTTCCACTGGTCGGCGCCGGGAAAACGTTCCTCCATCCAGAACCACTGCGGCCCCGCCGCCTCGACCAGCGAGGTCGGCGTGTCCGCGTTGTATTCCAGCATCTTGGCGGGCCCGGTGCCGTCGTACCGCAGGTCGAACCGCCCGTAGAGGGTAGGCAGTTCGGCGCGCCGGTACCAGGACTCGGCCACCAGGTCCGCCAGCCGCCGGTCCTCGATACCGAGGTCGGCGAAGCGCCGGTGTTCGACGATGTGCGCGGCGGCGGCCAGGCACATGGCGTGCAGTTCCTCGACGACCTCCTCCAGCGCCTCGACCTCGGGCAGCGAGAAGGAGTAGTACGCGCTCTCGTCCCAGTACGGGCGCAGCGAGTCGTCCGGGTAGCGGGTCAGCGGATAGATCAGGCCCTGCGCCTCGACGGTCTGCTGCCAGCCGGGGCGCGGGTCGACGGTGTGCCGCTTCATGCGGGGCTCCCCCGCCAGCTCTGGTGGGTCGCACCGCCGTCACCCGCCGCTGGAGCCGGAGCAGCCGAAGCCGCCTCGGTTGACGGCCGTGCTGTGGCTGAACGTGCCCGAGTCGGCGTACCGGCCGTTGACGTCGGAGCCGTAGTACCACTGGCCGTCGGTCTTCTTGCCGCCCACGGCGCTGCCCTTGTTCTTCCCGGACGACGAGCCCGTGCCGCCCGTACTGCCGGTGCCGCTCGACCCGCTGCCGCTCTTGCAGGACTTTGAGTCGATGACGCGGTAGCCCTTGACCGCGTCGTAGCTGTTCCGGTCGACGCAGCGCTTGTCCGGTTCCGAGCCGCAGGAGGTGAGCGCTGCCGCCAGCGCTCCCATGCCGCCCAGGATCACCGTGCTCGACCGCAGCCTCCGCCGGGCTTTCGTGTGCTCTGCCATCCCTTGCCTGCCCCCGTACATCTGTGGCAACTGTTTTCGGCCACGCCAGACTAAAGGCCATGTCCCGTGCCACCGCAACGGGCCTGCGGGGACGGCCGGACCTACAGTCGATGTGTGCTGCTTGGGATGATCTGTGCGCTCGGTTCGGCGGTCTGCTTCGGTACGGCGTCGGTCCTCCAGGCGGTGGCGGCCCGCGCCACCGCACCCGGGACCGGTTCGCGGTCGGGTGTGGACCCCAGACTTCTGCTGCGCGTCCTCGGCCAGTGGCGCTATCTGCTCGGCCTCGCCCTGGACGGCTGCGGCTTCCTCCTCGAACTGGTGGCGCTGCGGTCGCTGCCGATCTACGCGGTGGGCGCGGCGCTCGCCGCCAGTCTCGCGGTGACGGCCGTCGTCGCCGTACCGCTGTTGCGGGTCCGGCTCAGCCGGGCGGAGTGGGCCGCCGTGCTGGTGGTTTGCGGCGGGCTGGCGCTGCTGGGGCTGGCCTCGGGCGCGGAGGGGAAGGGCACGGGCTCCACCGCGCTGCGCTTCGGGACGCTGGCCGTCGCGCTGGCCATCCTGGCCTGGGGCGCGCTGGCCGGGCGGCTGCCCGGACGGGCGCGGGCGGCGGCGCTGGGGCTGGGCGCCGGGTTCGGCTTCGGCGTCGTGGAGGTCGCCGTACGCCTGATCCCCGACCTGTCCCCCGCGTCCCTCCTGTCCAACCCCGCCACGTACGCCCTGCTCGTCGGCGGCGGCGCGGCCTTCCTGCTGCTGACCTCGGCCCTCCAGCGCGGCTCGGTGACGGCGGCCACGGCCGGTATGGTCATCGGCGAGACGCTCGGGCCCGCGCTGGTCGGCGTGGTCTGGCTCGGCGACCGGACCCGTGCCGGGCTGGCGCCCCTGGGCATCGCGGGGTTCGCGCTGGCGGTGCTGGGCGCGCTCGCGCTGGCCCGCTTCGGGGAGGCGCCGGAGGAGGCGGGAGCGGCGGAGGGCCCCGGGGCGGCGGTCGGGGAACCGGCCGCGACCGGCCTACGGCGCGGGCGGCAGGACCCGTAGCAGCGCCTCCAGGACCCCCGCGAAGGCGTGATCGGGCGGCCTGCCGTACGTCACGACCAGCCCGTCCCGCGCCCCGGCAACACCCACCCCTCCCTGGCCCCCGGAGTGCGCGAACGTACTCAGCCCCTCCAGCGCCAGCCCCTGCCACCGGGCCGCCTGGACAACCGACTGCTCGGTGCCCGGCGGCAGTTCCAGGACGACGTGCAGGCCCGCCGCAATGCCGCTGACCCGGATGTGCGGGGCCTGTTCGGCCAGCGCGGTGACGAGCTGGTCGCGGCGGCGCCGGTAGCGCAGCCGCATGCCGCGTACGTGCCGGTCGTACGCGCCGGAGGCCATGAACTCGGCGAGCGTCAACTGTTCCAGCGCGCTGGTCTGCCACTCCCCCTGGCTCTTGAGGGCCAGCACCGGGTCGACGAGGTGGTCGGGCAGCACCATCCACGCCAGCCGCAGCGCGGGCGCGAGGCTCTTGCTCGCGGTGCCGAGGTAGGCGACGCGGTCCGGGTCGAGCCCTTGCAACGCGCCCACCGGCTGCCGGTCGTACCGGAACTCCCCGTCGTAATCGTCCTCCAGCACCAGCCCGCCGCCCGCGCGCGCCCAGTCGATGACGGCGGCGCGGCGGTCCGGGTGCAGCGGTACGCCGGTGGGGAACTGGTGCGCCGGCGTGAGCAGCGCCGCCCGTACGCCGGGCAGCTCCGCCAGCCGACCGGTGTCCGCGCCGTGCGCGTCGACGGGCAGCGGGGTGGGGCGCAGACCGGCGCGGGACAGCACGTCCCGGTGGAAGGACAGGCCGTACGCCTCGGTGCCGATTCCGCGCACGCCCGAGTCCCGCAGGACGCGGGCGAGCAGGCCGAGGCCCTGCATGAAGCCGGTGCAGACGACGACGTGCTCGGGGTCGGTCCGTACGCCGCGGGCGCGCGCCAGGTAGTCGGCGAGCACGGTACGCAGTTCCGGGCGGCCCAGCGGCGGGCCGTAGCCGAACGCGTCGTTGGGGGCGGCGGTGAGCGCGCGGCGGGCGGCGGCGAGCCAGGCGGCGCGGGGGAAGCCGGAGACGTCCGGGGTGCCGGGCCGCAGGTCGTAGCGCGGGCGGTCGGGTACCGGGGGCCGGGCGGAGCGCCGGGCGGGCGGTGCGGAGCGGGACGGTTCGGCGCGCCGGGCGACGCGGGTGCCGGAGCCCTGCCGGGCGCTCAGCCAGCCCTCGGCGACCAGCTCGGCGTACGCGTCGGCGACGGTGTTGCGGGCGATGCCGAGGTCGGCGGCGAGCGTACGGGAGGACGGCAGCCGGGTGCCGGGCGCCAGGCGGCCCGTACGGACGGCTTCGCGCAGGGACCGCATCAGGCAGGCGCGCAGCCCGCCGGGACCGGAGAGGTCCAGGTGCAGGTCGCGGCCGAAAGTGGCCCAGGAATCGTCCATACGAATGGACCATACCCGTGCGCCAATGGCGGCGTAGCGTCACTGGCATGACGACGAACCCCCAGCACGGGCACCATCAGCCGCGCATCGCCATCGCGCGCAACGCGCCCGAGGTGTACAAGGCGATGGTCGCCCTCGACGCGGCCGCCAAGAAGGGCCTGGACCCGGCGCTGGTCCACCTGGTGAAGATCCGCGCCTCGCAGATCAACCACTGCGCCTTCTGCCTCGACATGCACATCAAGGAGGCCCGCAAGGAGGGCGAGACCGAGGAGCGCGTGTACCTCCTCAACGCCTGGGAGGAGGCCGGCGCCCACTACACCCCGAAGGAGCAGGCCGCCTTCGCCCTGACCGAGGCCATCACCGTCCTCACCGACGGCTTCGTGCCGGACGCCGTGTACGAGCGGGCCGCCGCCCACTTCGACGAGGCCGAACTGGCCCAGTTGATCGCCCTGATCACCACCATCAACGCGTGGAACCGCTTCGGCGTGACCACCCGCATGACTCCCGGGCAGGCATGATGACGACCACCACCGGCACCACCACCGACACGAGCACCGACTCCGCACGGCTCGACTTCTACAAGCGCGCCCCGGGCGTCTACCAGCCCCTGCTGAACGCGCACATCGCCGCGAAGAAGGGCCTGGGCGACGACGTCCTGGCCGAGCTGGTCCTGATCCGCGCCTCGCAGATCAACCACTGCGCCTTCTGCCTCGACATGCACGTCAAGGACGCGCAGAAGGCCGGGGTCTCCGAGGAGCGCATCCACCTCCTCAACGCCTGGGAGGAGGCCACCGGCCACTACTCCGCCAAGGAGCAGGCCGCCCTCGCCCTGACCGAGGCCGTCACCGTCCTGACCGACGGCTTCGTGCCGGACGCGGTCTACGAGCGGGCCGCCGCCCACTTCGACGAGCGCGAACTCGCCCACCTGATCTCCCTGATCACCACCATCAACATGTGGAACCGCATCAACGTCGCGGTCCGCCAGCCCATCGGCGGCGGAGCGTGACCGCAGCCGCCTTACGCGCCCTGCACCACGGCCGGGCGGCGGACGACCCGCTCGTCCTGCCCGGCCCGTGGGACGCGGAGAGCGCGCGGATCTTCGCGGCGGCCGGTTTCCCGGCCCTGGCGACGCCGAGCGCGGGCATCGCGGCGTCGCTGGGCTACGAGGACGGGAGCACGCCGCCGGACGAGATGTTCGCGGCGGTGGCCCGGATCGTCCGGGCCGTGGACGTACCGGTGACGGCGGACCTGGAGGCCGGGTACGGGCTGCCCGCGCGGGAGCTGGTGGAACGTATCGCCGCGACCGGCGCGGTCGGCTGCAACATCGAGGACAGCGACCACCGCACCGGAGTGATCGCCGACGTGGACCGGCAGGCGGACCGGCTGGCGGAGATCCGGGCGGCGGCGGGTGGCGAGCTGGTGATCAATGCCCGTACGGACGTGTTCCTGCGGGCCACGGGCGGGCCAGGCGGCGATCAGGCCGGTCCGGCCGCCCAGGTCGAGGAAGCGGTGCGGCGCGGATTGCGGTACGCCGCCGCGGGCGCCGACTGCGTGTATCCGATCCTCGCGCCGCCGCAGGTGCTGCGGGAACTGGCGGAGCGGATCGGGCTGCCGGTCAACGCCATCGCCGTACCGGGCGGCCCGTCGCCGCGCGAACTCGGCACGCTGGGGGCTGCCCGGGTCACCTTCGGCGGCGGGTTGCACCGGCGGGCGATGGAGGGGGTACGGGCGGTGGCGGAGGCGCTCCGTACCGGCTGAGGACCGAGCTGATCTGCGGGGGTGGTGACGGCTTCGCCCACCACCCCCGCGCGATCACTTCTCCTTCTTCTGTGTGGCGTTCTCCGCGGCGTTCTCCGTGGCGCCCTGCGTGACGTTCTTCGTGGCGGCGATGATCTCGGCCAGGGCCGCCACGACGTCGGCCTCGGACGCCTCCTTGGTGACGCCGAGGCCGTGCAGTACGCCCTCGCCGTCCTCCAGTTCCAGCAGGGCGAGCAGGATGTGCTCGGTGCCGACGTAGTTGTGGCCCAGGCGCAGGGCCTCGCGGAAGGTGAGTTCCAGCGCCTTCTTCGCCTGCGCGTCGAAGGGGATCAGCGCGGGCATCTCCCCGGCCGCGGCCGGCAGCAACTCGCTCACGCGCTGCCGGACGGCTTCCAGCGTCACGCCCTGCGCCACGATCGCCCGCGCCGCGAGGCCCTCCGGCTCGGCCAGCAGGCCGAGCACCAGGTGCAGCGGGCTGATCTCGGGATTGCCCGCGGCGTGCGCCTCGTTCTGCGAGGTCACCACCACGTTCCGGGCGCGTGCCGTGTACCGGCTGAACCCCTGGCTGGGATCCAGGTCGGACGCCTCGCCGGGCGTCTTGGGCACGAACCGCTTCTGGGCGGCCTGCTTGGTGACGCCCATGCTCTTGCCGATGTCCGTCCAGGACGCCCCCGAGCGGCGGGCCTGGTCCACGAAGTGGCCGATCAGGTGGTCGGCGACCTCACCGAGGTGCTCGGCGGCGAGTACCGCGTCGGTCAACTGGTCCAGCGCGTCGGGGTGGACCTTCTTGATGGCCTCGATCAGGTCGTCGAGGCGGATCGGATGGGTGCTACGACTGGGTTCCGTCATGCGTCAACCGTAAGTTGACGCCCTGCGGTCGTCAACCCTTGGTTGACGATTCCCGCACTCCCCTTTCCTAGAGCATCTGCTCTACTATTGCGCTGATGCGTACCGTCAATGCAGAAGAGCACGCCCGCAAGCGGGCCCACATCCTCGCCGCCGCGGCCGGCGAATTCGCCGCGTACGGCGTCGACGGCACCTCCACCGCGCGCATCTGCCGCGCCGCCGGGATCGGCTCCGGCACGCTCTTCCACTACTTCGCCACCAAGCGCGACATCTTCCACGCCCTGTTCGCCGACGACCTGCCGCGCAACGCCGAAGCATGCGCCCGCGCGACCGCCGAGCAGCGGCCGGAGGACGGCATCCGCCTCCTCGTGGACCACCTGCTCACCGACCTCGCCGACCCGCTCGTACCGGGGCTCGCCGCCGCGGTCGTCTTCCAGGTCAACCGGGACGAGGAGTTCGCCCGGCTGATCATGTCCGACACCGCGCAAGTACGGGCCGCGCTGGAGACGTTGACGGCCCGGCTCGCCGAGGAGGGGCGACCGCTCCCCTTCCCGCCCGAACGGGTCGCCGCCTGGATTCAGGGACTGCTGGACGCCGCGTATCTCTCCGCCGGGGAACCGGACTTCGACGCCGCGACGCACACGGCGGAACTGCAACGCATCGTCACCTGGCTGACCGGCGCCGACGCGCCCGACGCCTGAACGCACTCACATCTCACCACAGGGGGAACCAGCCGATGACGTACGACGAGACTCCGAAGACCGTGCCACCCGCACCGAAGGTTCCGCTGTCCAAGGAGCCGTCGCCAGCACACGAGTTGACCGCACACGACCGGACGACCGTCGGCCCCACCACCGGCGAACGCGCCGTGCTGTGGGCGGGCTTCCCCGTCCTGGGCGCGGTGGCGTTGTGGCTGGTCAGCAGGGCGGCGGGCTGGGTGGCGTCGCTCCCGTGGGCCCCGATGCAGGGGCCGTTCAAGCTGATCGCCTCCGCGCCCGAACCGCTGCTGTCGATCGCTTCCGTGGCCGTCGGTGCCCTCCTCGGCCTGGCCGTCGCGTTCTTCGCCGAGCGGGAGTACGTGACCGCCGACATCGGGCCGGACCGGGCCGCACTGACCGTCGACGGGGTCACCCGGACGGTGCCGCGCGCGGCGACCGCCGCGGTCTTCCGGGACGGCAAGAACCTGGTCCTCCTCGGGCATGACACCGCCGAACTCGTCCGCCTCTGCGGCGACTTCGACGCGGACCGCTTCGCCGCCGCCTTCGAGCGGCACGGCTACCCGTGGCACCCGGACGGCGATCCGTACGCCGCCGACTTCCGCCGCTGGGTCGCCGCGCAGCCCGACCTGACCAGCGCCGCCCACGCCCTGTTCAAGGCCCGCGCGCACGCCCTGAAGAAGGGCGAGAAGAAGGACGCCGAGCAACTCCGGGAGGAACTGGCGCGGCTGGGCGTCGTCGTACGGGACGACAAGGACAAGGCGCAGCACTGGAGGCTCGTCCAGCCTGCTCAGGACACCGACGCCCCCACCGAATAAGGGCGACGCGTCACTCACGCCCATCACCGTGAGTAGTCACATCACATGACTTCCGTCGGCTCCCGAAGCAAGTGATCCCTGACACCGAACTTTTCTGTTATACCGCAACGCCGCTGGTCAGGCGCATAGTTCGCGCCTGGCCGACTCTTTTCGGCACGTCATGACATGTGCAGAGCATCGTGTAGGGTTTCGATCTCTGTCACCCAGGGTGTTGTTCTGGCCAGCGATGTGGCTGTGCCGTTGCGCGCCTCGGCACCCCGGTGGGCAGCGCGCAACTCCCGCACAGCGGTGTCCGCGTGGACCGGATCTGGTCGGCCAGATCCTGGCCGTGGACGCCGCGGAAAGGTTTGCCCATGTCCCGGAAACGGGCCTTGAAGAGACGCGTCCTGCGGCCGGTCCCCCTCGTCGCGCTGGCGGGCGCCGGCGCTTGCCTGGCCGTCGTGGTCGTACCGTCCGCCTTTGGTACGACCACGCCGTCCGGATCGGCCGCCCCGACCGCGAAGAGCGGCACCTGCACGATCCGCACCACGGGCCAGCACTCCGAAGCTCCCCCTAGCTGCCTCGGCGTCACCGCCTCCCTCGACCACCTGCCCGCCGTCGGCGAACAGGCCACGCTCACCGTGGACGTGAAGGCACAGGCGGACGTCAAGAACGCCGGCCTGGCCGTACAGCTCCCGCCCTCGCTGCGAATAGCCGACCAGGACTCCGGCCTCACCACGCCCACGACGGACGCCTTCGGCCAGCGCACCAGCCAGAAGCTGGCCCTCACGCCGGGCACCCGCTCCGTCGAGATCAAGGTCAAGGCCGTCGCGGCCGGGCCCGCGCAGATCCAGGCGGACATCAGCGACATCGACCGTCCCGACCCGCGCCGCGCCGGGCACGACTCGGTGGAACTCACCGTCGGCACCGCCAAGGGCTCCACGGACGAGGGCCTGTCGGTCGTCAAGGGCCGCGCGACCAAGGTCAACGGCCCCGGCCCCGGTCAGCGCAAGCCCCGTAAGGTCACACCCAAGACGCCCGCCCCGGCCCACGCCTCGTCGGCCGCCGCACCGGCCGCGCGCGCCCAGGTCTGCGTCGGCGGCACCTTCCGCAACCGCTTCCAGTCCGCCGAGGGCGGCAACTGGAACGCCAAGGCCAACCGCGACGAACCGGTCAGCAACGCCAACGTCACGCTGTGGGGCAAGGCGACCGCCAACGGCGCCACGCAGCGGCTCGCCACGGGCATGACCGGCAACGGCAACGGCCAGTTCAACCTCTGCTACACGCCCAGCACCGCCGTCACCTCCGCGGCCTGGGTGGAGTTCCAGACGCAGGCCGGCGGCATGTGGTCGGTGGTCGACCGCAACGGCAGCCGCTACGCGACCACCTCGTACGCGCTGAACAACGTCTCGCGCAGCACCAGCCTGGGCAACGTGTACGCCAACCAGGGACAGAGCCGCGCCTGGCACGTCCTTGACACGCTCAACAAGCTCTGGTGGAACCGCGGTTCCACCACCAACTGCTGGGCGTCCAGCCAGCAGAGCGGCCGCTGCACCCCGATCACCGTGCAGTGGTACCCCGGCTCCACCGACGGTACGTACTGGATGTCCGGCGAGGACAAGATCCACCTCGCGGACGACGACCCGGACTCCGAGCACACCACCGTGCACGAGGCCGGCCACGCCCTGATGGGCAAGCTCTACCGGGGCTGGTGGCCCCAGGTCACCAACTGCTCGCCGCACTACGTGAGCCGCACCTCCTCCGCCAGTTGCGGCTGGACCGAGGGCTTCGCGGACGCGGTGGCGTTCCACACGTTCAACGACACCACGTTCTACTGGGGCAACGGCGCCTCCCAGGACCTCGCCAACGACCGCTCCACCAGCGGCATCGACCCGGGCGACGCGTGTGAGGCCCGGGTGGCCACCGCGCTGGTCGACCTGTGGTCGCAGGTCGACGGCGACTGGACGAAGAGCAACACGATGATGGCCCAGAACCCGCAGTCCAGCTTCCGCGAGTACTTCACCACGGACCGGCCGGCCTACGGCCTGGACACCGGACAGACCGCGCGCAACATCATCTGGAAGCACACCATCTGGTACTGACGAGTACTGACGTGACCTGACACCCATGGGCCGGGCCGGCCACCAGTCGGCCCGGCCCCTACGTATGCGCCGACGCCCCCTCAATTCCGCAGCCGCTGCCGTTGCCTCCCGGTGGGCGCGGTGAAGATGCTGACGGATTCCTCCGTGTGCCGGGTGAAGCGCTTGTGCCCGGTCTCCGCCCCGTGCGCGCGAATCCACGTGTTCGACTGCATGGGATTGTCCCAACAGGCGGAACGCTCACCACACGCTTCTTCGTCGACTTCGGTGACGCACTCGGCGAAGTGGGCGCGAATTCCGGTGAGCTGGATTTCGAGGCGGGTGGTTACAGGGGGCGTCGTCATGGCCGTCCCTTTCGATCGGGAAAGGCTGGGGACAGGATCACTGTCGCCACTGGTGCGCAGGAAGAGCACGCCGTCACTTCCGCGTGAGCGCATGAGTCGGGTGAGGTGCTCCCGGCTGGAGAGCTGGTCAGGTTCACTCTTTCGGGACAAGGTTCGCTCCTTTCCGAAGAGGTTCAGCGTGTCCTACAGTCGAGACTCCATCAACGTGTCATTTGTGGCAGGAAAGTTGGCGGTAGCCCTTGAACCGCAAGGAGTTGAACCCGGACAGCAGTCCGCAGGCGGCCTTCGGGGCACGTCTGCGCAGCTCGCGCGAGAGCCATGGGTGGAAGCAGGAAGATCTGGCCGAGCACATGGGGTACTCCAGTACGCACATCTCAGCCGTTGAAACCGGTCGGAAGATTCCAACCTTGCGCTTTTCGCGCAGCGCTGACCGCGCCTTCGGCACCGAAGGGATAGCCGACACGTTCGAGCGGCAATGGCGCGAGATCAAGCACGGCGCACTGCTGGAGGGGTTCCCGGAGTTCGTGGGGCACGAAGGCCGGGCAGCGGAGATCCGGCTGTACGAAGTCGGTGTCATGCCGGGACTTCTTCAAACGTCGGATTACGCATCCGCCCTAGCCGACAGCGCTGTTAGACGGGGCGCGATCACGGCAGAGCAGGCAAGCGAGCGAGTCTCACTCGTCGCCGAGCGTCAAGCCGTGTTGCGTCGGACGTCTCCGCCGTTGGTTCTGGCAGTGCTGGATGAGAGCTGCCTGCGCCGCACCGTTGGCGAGCCTGCGGTGATGGAAGCCCAGTTTGCGCACCTGATCGACTTCGCCAAGCTCCCCAACACCATCCTTCACGTGGCCCCGTTCACCATGGGTGCGGATAGGCCGTTCGACTTGCCGATCACGGTGATCACGCTGATGGACCGTTCTCTGATGTCGTACGCGGAGTCAGCCCAGCGAGGGCACCTCGAACGAGAATGCACCTCGGTAGTGCCCCTACTGACGGCCTACCATCAGTTACAGGCCGCAGCCCTCTCTCAGTCGGCTTCCGTGGCCATGATCGAACAGCTAAGAAAGGGCACACCGTGACCACCGAACCCCTCCACTGGTTCAAGTCCTCCTACAGCAACAACGGCGGTCAGTGCATAGAGGTCGCCACCAACCTCGCCGTCTCGCACGGCGTGGTCCCCGTCCGCGACTCCAAGAACCCCAACGGCCCACACCTGACGCTCAGCACGGACGCATGGTCCGGCCTGGTCGAGTTCGCCCGGCACACGGCCGTCTGACCTCAGCAGAGCGGCCACGGCCCCGCTACTCCCCCACGGAGCAGCGGGGCTTTCGCATGGTCACATGTTTCGCCAATCAGGTTGCGGGATAGACCCGTTGACGTGCTAGCCCCCAAGCGGCTACGAGAGGGCACCCCATGACCGCCGAGACCCCCCACTGGTTCACGTCCTCGTACAGCGAGAACGGCGGCGCCTGCGTAGAGGCCGCCACCAACCTCGTCACCTCACGAGGCGTGGTCCCCGTCCGCGACTCCAAGAACCCCAACGGCCCGGTCCTGACCCTGACCCCCGGCGCCTGGACCGGACTCATCCAGTTCGCCCAGCAGGCCCCCCGCTGGCTCAAGTCCTCGTACAGCGACAACGGCGGCCAGTGCGTAGAAGCCGCCATCAACCTCATTGCTTCGCGCGGCGTGGTGTCGGTCCGGGACTCCAAGGACCCCGACGGGCCGGTCCTGTCCCTCGCCCCGGACGCATGGGCCGGGCTGATCTCGTTCGCCCGGCAGGCAGGCATCTGAGGGAGGCCACCTCGTGACCACCGAAACCCCACGCTGGTTCAAGTCCTCCTACAGCGAGAACGGCGGCGTCTGCATCGAAGTCGCAACCAACCTCATCACCACACTCGGAGTGATCCCGTCCGCGACTCCAAGGATCCGGACGGACCGGTCCTGACCCTGACCCCCGACGCCTGGTCCGAACTGGTCCGGTACGCACGGCACGCCTCTCTCTGAGAAAGGGCCTTCCGTGACAACCGAATCGCCCCGCTGGTTCAAGTCCTCCTACAGCAACAACGGTGGCGCCTGCGTAGAGGCCGCCACCAACCTCCTCACCACACACGGCACGGTCCCCGTCCGCGACTCCAAGGTTCCGGACGGCCCCGTCCTGACCCTCACGCCGGACGCATGGGCCGGACTGATCGAGTTCGCCCGGCAAGCCGGCATCTGAGAGAGGCCCCCGTGACCACCGAACCACCCCGCTGGTTCAAGTCCTCCTACAGTGACAACGGTGGCGCCTGCCTGGAAGCCGCCACCAACCTCATCGCCTCGCACGGCGTAGTGCCCGTCCGCGACTCCAAGACCCCGGACGGACCGGTCCTCACACTCACCCCGGACGCCTGGACCGAGCTGCTCCAGTACGCCCGCCTCACCCCCACCTGACCCCGGCGGCGAAGCCGCCTACGCGAACTTCTGGCTGATCCCCATGAACACCCGCTTCGCCTCCACGCCCAGATGCGGGCCGGCCAGCCACGTGTGGTTCAGGGAGCCGATGGAGCTGTTGGAGACCAGGTACGTGCGGCCGCCGTAGTTCGTGAACCAGCCGCCGCCGGACGTGCCGCCGGTCATCGTGCAGCCGATGCGGTACATCGTGGGGGTGCCCTGGGCCATCGTGAGGCGGCCGGGGCGGGCGGGGCAGTTCATCATGCGGGCGCCGTCGTACGGGGGCGCCGCCGGGTAGCCGAATGCCTGGAGGCCGCTGACGCGGTCCGGCGAGGGTGCGCCGAACCAGACCGGCAGCGCGGCGCCGACGGTTTCCTGGAGCGACTTGCCGCCACCCCCTTCCGGCTGGACGTGCAGGACGGCGAAGTCGTACGCGGAACCGGCATTGCCGGACTTGGTGCTGCCCATGTCGATCCACTCACCGGACGTGGTGGCCCAGTTCGCCCACCACACCCCGTACGGCGCGACCTCCTGCGCCGGGGCCCGGCCGACCTGGCTCATGGGCAGGCCCTCGTCGTTGTAGGACGGCACGAAGACGATGTTGCGCATCCAGCCGCCGCTCCGGCCGGTGTGCACGCAGTGGCCCGCGGTCCACACCAGGTTCGACTCGCCGGGGTGCGCCGGGTCCTCCACGACGGTGCCGGAGCAGACCATCGGGCCCTGCGGGCTGTCAAACATGATCTTGCCTATGGGGGCCATGTGCTGGTGGTACGGCCGGGCCACCTGCCGGGCCTGGACCGGGCGCGGTTCCGGGTCGCTGCCGCCGGCGTCGCCCGCGTTCTGGGTGGTGACGTCCGGTGTGTCCCTGGCCTCGGCCATCCGGGACGGGTTCCACAGGTCCTTGATGACGGGGTTGACGAACTCGGACGCCTCGCGGGCCCACTGGTCCCAGTCCTTCCACCCGCCCTTCTGCCACTTCTTGACGTCGTCGAGGCTGGTGGGCAGCCCGCTCGGCAGGCCGGAACCGCCCGCGTCCGCCCCCGCCTCGCCGCCGCCCCGGTGGTCCGCGGCCGCCGAACTGCCGGGCGCGGCGACCTTGTCGTCCTGCGGGCCGCAGGCGGTCGCGGTGGCGAACAGTGCGACCGCCGCGGCGGCGGCCGCTGCGGTACGGCGTATGACAGGCATGGAGCGTGTTCCCCTTGGTTGTGCGTCCGGAGAGGTGTCATGTCGTCGACATGCCCCCGGCCGGGGGCGCTTCTACTATGCCTGGGCTTCACGCGGGGACGGTGACGAGGGGTTGCGTTGTACCCCAACTTTTTTACGGACCGTGACCCGCGGTTCGGATGCGGCGCCTCAGCCCGTCAGCCCCGCCTGATGCGCCAGCAGTGCCGCCTGTACGCGGCTCTGGGTGCCGGTCTTGTCGAGGATGCGCCCGACGTGGGTCTTGACGGTGCCCAGGCCGATCTCCAGGCGGCTGCCGATGTCCAGGTTCGACAGGCCCTGGCCGAGCATCGCCAGGACCTCCCGCTCCCGGTCGGTCAGCGCGGCGAGCCGCTGGTCGGGGGCGGCCGCGCCGTCGGGGGCGCCGATCCGGCCGCCGCCCTGGAGCATCCGCCTGACGACATGGCCGGTCACGCCGGGCGAGAGCACCGCGTCGCCGGCCGCCGCGGCCCGTACGGCGCTGATCAGCTCCTGCGGGCCCTCGTCCTTGAGCAGGAAGCCGCTGGCACCGGCCTGGAGGGCACGGGTGACGTTCTCCTCGTCGCCGAAGGTGGTGAGCATGACGACCTGCGGCTTGGGGTCGAGCCGTACCAATTGCTCGATGGCGGCGAGGCCGTCGAGGACGGGCATCCGGATGTCGACGAGCGCGACGTCGACCGGCATGCGGGCGGCCAGTTCGACTGCCTCGGCGCCGTTGGCGGCCTCCGCGACGACGTCGATGTCCTCGGCGTGCTTGAGGATGAGACGGACACCGTGCCGGATCATTTCCTCGTCGTCGGCGAGAAGGACTCGGACGGGCTGTGCGGCTCGCGCGCCGGGGAGATCGCTCATGCGCCCAGGCTAGCGGGGCGCATGAGCGGGGCCGGGGCCGTCAAACGGTCGGTGCCCTCACTCACTCCGGGTCCATGGGCACACCGAAGCTGAACTCCCCGCCCGGCTCCTCGCGCAGTGAATCGGGAACTCCGCCCACTCCGGCCAGCAGGGCCTCGGCCATGCCCCGCGTCAGCCGCGCGTCCGGCCGGGGTGCGGGACCTGGGGTCGGCGGGGCTTCCTGAGTGGGCCGCCCGCCGCCCCAGGACGTGTGGCGGGGCAGGGAGACATTGCCGGTACCCGGTCCCATGAAGGCCGCGGTGTCCGCGGCGACGATCACCCGGGCCCAGGTCTTGCCGCGGTCGGGGACGTGCTCGCTGAAGACGGTCAGCCGCACCAGTCCGTTGCCGTCGTCCATGCCCCAGGGCAGGGTCCACTCCAGCGCCCCCGGCACGGGGTCCATCCAGGTCCCGGCGCGCCGTTCGCGCCGGTGCACTTCCCGGCACGCCGCCAGCACCGGCTCCAGGTACCGGATCACGTACGCGTGCCAGATTTCCACGGCCATGGTGCTCCCCTCGACAGCCGACAGGCGATAGGCGGCAATCGGCGACGGTAGCCGCAGCGGCCCGGTCACGGCGGTCGGTTCGGGGCATCAGCGGACCGCGGGCACCCAGAACCTGTCGATGTCGGTCAGTACGTCGGCACGGAAGCAGTACCGGGTGAGTTCCAGCCGCCCGCCCAGGGCCTCCTCGCCGGTGTACGGGAAGATGCACTCCGTGCCGCTGGGCCGGCGCGGCTCGTGGCCTGCTGCGGCGGCGCGGGCGAGGTCGTTGTCGTACAGGTACGCGGACTGGACGTCCTGGCGGCTCATGCCGACGTGGATGCTGTCCGGGGAGAGCTGTTCCTGGACCGGGCGGGAGCTCTGCACCAGGACCAGCCCGAACGCCAGCATCGTCCCCACTCCGACGAGACCGAGGAAGCCGGTCGCCAGGCCGGGCAGGTGGCGCAGGATGCCGGGCAGGGCGCCGGACTGGTGGTGTTCCTCGGCGGCGAGGGAGGCGGGGGAGGTTTCCGGGTGTGCGGCGGATGCCGCGGGTGCGGCGGGGTGTGCGGGGACGGTTGCCTCGACGAGGAAGCCGCCGACGCCGGTCGGGCCGGTGCGCAGTGCGCCGCCGAGCAGGCCGACCCGTTCGCGCAGGCCGGTCAGGCCGCGGCCGGTGCCGAGGCCGGTGGTGGCCTCGGGGGGTGCCGGGGGCGCGCCGTTGCGGACGGTGACGCGTACGCGGTCGTCGGTGTGCTCCACGGTCAGTTCGACGGACGCGCCGGCCGCGTAGCGGTGGACGTTGGTCAGCGACTCGCGGACGACGCGGTGCACCGCGCGCCGTACCCGGGGTTCCAGGGCGTCGAGGTCGGGGCCCTGCCAGCGGACGGTGACGGCGATGCCCGCGGCGCGGGACTCCTCGGCCAGCGCGTCGATGTCCGCGCGGGTACCGGTGGCGTCGGTGAGGGCGCCGGTGCCGGTGTCGCGGCCGAGCGGGCCGAGGACGCCGAGGACCGCGCGCAGTTCGTTCATGGCGTCCCGGGTGGCGGCGCGGACCTGTGCGGCCTCGTCCTTCAGCTCGGGTGCCTTGGTGGCGAGGGCCATCTCCAGGCCGCCGCTGTGCAGGGAGATCAGGCTGAGGCGGTGGCCCACCAGGTCGTGCATCTCGGCCGCTATCCGGGAGCGCTCCTCGACGCGGGACGCGCTGTCGGTCAGCCGCCGGGCCTCTTCCGCGGCGGCGGCACGTTCCCGCAGGGCGACGACCAGGCGGTCCTGCTGCCCGCGCGAGCTGCCGACCAGGCCGGGGATGAGGACGCCGACACCGCCGACGACCAGGCCCAGGGCGAAGCCGTAGCGCCAGCTCCCGTACCCGGTGCAGACCGTGCCGACGACGGCGGTGAGCACGGGGATCACGGTGGCGGTGAACAGGACGACGGTACGGCGGCGGGGGCCTTCGACGCGGCGGATCGCGTCGAAGGCGACGAGGGCGGTGAGCATCCCGCCGATCGGCAGGGCGCCCGCCACCGCGGCGAGGATCAGCAGGCAGGTGACGGGGATACGCCTGCGGAAGGGCAGCAGCACCGCCGCCCCGGCGGACAGGGCCAGTTTCCCTTCGAACGGCAGGAGATCGGAATAGCCCAGCTCTTCGGACCCCAAGACCCCCAGGGCAACCGGGCCGGCCAGGTAGACGAAGGCCGTGCCGACCTCGAAGAGGACGGCCAGGCGGCGCCGCTTGTGCCGTCGCGGCGGTGCGGCCTCGTACGGCCGGGGCGTCGGCGGCGTGAAGGGCATGGTCCCGATTATCCGTACGGCCGCGGCGGAATCGCTGGAACCTGGGGAGGAGGAAGGGCCGGGCGGGTCTGTCCGAAGACAGACCCGCCCGGCCCCGGCAGGCTCGCCGCCGCTACTTCTCGGGCAGCCACTTCTTCCAGATGTCCGGGTGCTTCTCCACCCACCGCTTGCCCGCCTCGTCGGCGGACAGGCCGTCGGAGGCGATCATCTCGGAGACCTCGTTCTGGTTTTCCTTGGTCCACTTGAAGTTCTTCAGGAACGCCGCGGCCTCGGAGCCGCCCTTGGCGAATTCGGTGTTGAAGAACTTCTGGAGCGGTGTCGTCGGATAGGCGCAGTCGATGCTCGACGGGTCCTTCGCGCCCTTCTCCGCGCAGGCGTCGGTGTACTCGGGGAGTTTCACCTCGACCATCGGCACCTGGTTGAACAGCCACTGCGGCTCGTACCAGTACGTCAGGAACGGCTTCTTCTGCTTGGCGAACTGCTGGATCTGGGTGATCTGCGCCGCCTCGGAACCCGCGAAGACGACCTCGAAGTCCAGCTTGAGGTTCTTCACCAGCGCCTTGTCGTTGGTGACGTAGGACGGGGAGCCGTCCATGAGCTGGCCCTTGCTGCCGCTCTCGGAGGTGCGGAGCTGGTCGGCGTACTTGTTGAGGTTCTTCCAGTCGGTGACGTCGGGGTGCTTGTCGGCCCAGTACTTGGGGACCCACCATCCGATGTGGCCGGTGACGCCGTTGCCGCCGCCCGCCGTGATCGTCTTCTTGTCCTTGACGTACCGCTGCTCCTGGTCGGGGTGGCCCCAGTCCTCCAGGATGGCGTCCACCCGGCCCTGGCTGAGCGCGTCCCAGGCGGGGATCTCGTCCACCTGGACCGTGTCGACGTGGTAGTCCAGCTCGTGTTCGAGCAGGTACTTGGCCACCGCGACGTTGGCCTGCGCGCCGACCCAGGTCTGCGTGGACAGCGTCACGGACTTGGCGCCGCCCTGCGCCTGGAAGGGCGAGCCCTGCTTGGTCATGTCGGCCTTGCCGCAGCCGGAGAGGGCGAGCAGCGTCGCCCCCGCCAGTCCGGCGGCCCCCAGTACGCGTATACGGGTACGGGACATGGTCAGGCTCCCTTCCCCGTCGTACGGCGCTGCGTCGGCTGGGTGACCCGGTCGAGCATCAGGCCCAGGCAGACGATGGCCACACCCGCGACCAGGCCGAGGGCCAGGTCGCCGGTCGCCAGGCCGGTGACGACGTCGTAGCCGAGCGCGCCACCGCCCACCAGGCCGCCGATGATGACGACGGCGAGGACGAGGACGACGCCCTGGTTGACGGCCAGCAGCAGCGCGGGCCGGGCCAGCGGGAGCTGCACCTGCCGCAGGGTCTGCCAGCGGGTGGCGCCGAGCGAGCGGGCGGACTCCATCGCGGCCGGGTCGACCTGCCGCAGGCCCTGGGTGGTGATGCGGATGACCGCGGGCAGCGCGTACACGACGGCGGCGGCAGCGGCCGGGGCGCGGCCCACGGCGAACAGCGCGACCACCGGGATCAGGTACACGAACTGCGGCATGGTCTGCATGACGTCCAGCACCGGGCGCAGGATCGCCTCCAGGCGCTTGCTGCCCGCGGCGAGGATGCCGACGGCGAAGCCCAGCACCAGGGTCACCGCGAGGGCGGCGAGGACCTGGGAGAGGGTGTTCATGGACGGCTTCCAGACGCCCAGGACGCCGATGGCGGCCATCGCGAGCGTCGCGGTCAGCGCGGTGCGCCAGGTGCCGATCAGCCAGGACAGCGCGGCGACGATCAGCAGCGCGCCCCACCAGGGCAGCGCGGTCAGGCCGTCGCGCAGCGGGTCCAGGACCCAGGAGGTGAAGTGCGCGGCCCAGTCGGCGGTACCGCCGACGACCGGGACCCCGGAGTAGAGGTGGTCGACCATCCACTCCTTGAAGTCGTTGACCGGGCGGGCGATGGCCACCGTCCAGCCGGACGGCCAGACGGTCGAGCCGGCCAGCCGCCCTGCGGCGGTCACCAGCGCGGTGAGGACGGCGATACCGGCCCAGGCGCGCCAGCCACGCAGCAGCTTCGGGCCGCGGGCGACCGGGTCGGCGCCCATCCGTTCACCGGCGGCGGCGGTCGTCCGGTCCATGACGATGGCGAGCAGCACGATCGGTACGGCGGCGGCGAGCGCGGCGCCGACGTCCACCGAGGCGAGGGCCTGGTAGACGCGATCACCGAGGCCGGCCGCGCCGATCATGGAGGCGATGACGGCCATGGACAGCGCCATCATGATCGTCTGGTTGAGGCCGAGCAGCAGTTCCTTGCGGGCCAGCGGCAGGCGGGCGGTCAGCAGCCGCTGCCGGCCGGTCGCGCCGAGGGAGGAGACGGCCTCCAGGACGCCGGGGTCGGCGCCGCGCAGGCCGAGCGCGGTGAGCCGGGCCATCGGCGGGGCCGCGTAGACGACGGTGGCCAGCAGCGCGGCGGGCACGCCGATGCCGAAGACCAGCACGACGGGCAGGAGGTACGCGAAGGCCGGCAGTACCTGCATGGTGTCCAGCACCGGCCGCAGGATCTTGAACAGCCGCTCGGAGAGGCCGCCCGCGAGTCCCAGCAGCGCGCCCACGACGACCGAGGCGACGACCGCCACGATCATCAGGGCGAGGGTCTGCATGGTCGGCAGCCACATGTCCAGGACGCCGCTGACGGCGAAGGAGAGGAGCGCGGTCGCGGCGATGCGGACGCCCGCGACGCGCCAGGCGACGAGGGTGACGCCCGCGGTGACGCCGGTCCAGCCGAGCAGCAGCAGGAGCTGGTAGACGGCGCGTACGGAGATCACGACGGCGTTGCTGAGGTGGCCGAGGAAGTACACGAACAGCGGGTGGCTGTCGCGGTTGTCGATGATCCAGTCGCTGGTCCGGCCGAGCGGGCCGGTCAGGTCGACGGTCAGGTCGCTCGGCCAGGTGCCGCTGGACCACTTGGCGTGGGCGAGCGGTACGAGGACCGCCGCGGCGACGGCGAGCACGAGGATCTTGCGGAGGCCGCGGCTCCGGAGGGCGGCCTGGAGGGCGCCCGGCTGGTCGGGCGCGGTGGCGGGGCTTGCGGTGGGGGTGGCGGCCGTCATGCGCGCCCCCGCTTCACCGTGCCGGCCGGCACCTGCATCGCCGCGGCGCGCTGGGCCTCGTGCCAGCGGCGCCGTACGACGGCACGGAGCCGGTCCGCCAGGGAGTGGACTGCAGGGACTTGGCGGATACGGTCCCGGGTCGGCGGCTGGAGCGTCCGCACCTGGGCGGGAGCGACCCGCACGGGCCGCCGGGTCGGCGGCCAACCGGCCGCTATCGCGGCGGCGTTGGCGGTACTGGAATGCGCGGACATCAGGCAGCCACCTCGCCGGCGTCAATGCGGGCGACGACGTTCAGCAGGCAGGTGCTGTCCACGACGCCCAGGCAGCGCTTGCCGTCCATCACGCGGGCCGAGCCGCCGGAGCGGGCGACGGCCTCGATGGCGTCGGCGACCAGGGTGTCCGGCGCGAGCGCCGCTCCGGTCTCCGACTCGCCGTCCTCGGCCGGGCGCATGGCGCGCCGTACGGTCAGCACCCGTTCGCGCGGGACGTCCTGGACGAAGTCGCGGACGTACTCGTCGGCCGGGGAGCCCACGATCTCCTCGGGCGTGCCGAGTTGAACGATTTTCCCGTCGCGCATCAGGGCGATCCGGTCACCGATGCGCAGCGCCTCGGCGAGGTCGTGCGTGATGAAGACCATGGTGCGGCCCTCGTCCTCGTGCAGCCGGACGACCTCTTCCTGCATGTCCCGCCGGATCAGCGGGTCGAGCGCGCTGAACGGCTCGTCGAACAGCAGGACTTCGGGGTCCACGGCGAGCGCGCGGGCGAGTCCGACGCGCTGCTGCTGGCCGCCGGACAACTGTCCGGGGCGGCGGTTCTCCAGCCCCGCGAGGCCGACCTTCTCCACCATCTCGGCGGCACGTTCCCGGCGTTCGGCGCGCGGCACGCCCTGGATCTCCAGGCCGTACGCGACGTTGTCGATGACCGAGCGGTGCGGCAGCAGGCCGAAGTGCTGGAAGACCATCGCGGCGCGGCGGCGGCGCAGTTCGCGCAGCTTGGTCTTGTCCATGGCGCGGACGTCCTCGCCGTCCATGTCCAGGCCGCCGCTGGTCGGCTCGATGAGCCGGGTCAGACAGCGCACGAGGGTGGACTTGCCGGAGCCCGACAGGCCCATGACGACGAAGACCTCGCCCTTGTGGACGTCGAAGCTGACGTCGCGGACGGCGGCCGTGCAGCCGGTCCGCTCACGCAGTTCCTGCGCGGACAGACCGGTCAGCTCGTCGTCCTCCGGGACGCGCTCGGCCTTGGGGCCGAAGACCTTCCACAGGTTGCGGACGGAGAACACGACGTCCCGGGGGTCCCGGGGGTTGCCGGCCGCCAGATTGTCGGCGGCCTCGCGGGGCTGGGGTATACCGGCTTCGGGGGCGGTGGCGGCCATCACGCACCACCTCCCTGGGTCGGGGAATCAACCAGCAGCTCAGCCGCCTTCTCCCCCACCATCAGCACGCCCAGCATCGGGTTGACGGCGGGCATCGTCGGGAAGACCGACGCGTCGGCGATCCGGATGTTGGACAGCCCGCGGATCTTCAGCTCGGGGTCGACGACCGCCATCCTGTCGTCCTTGGCGCCCATCTTGCAGGTGCCGGCCGGGTGGTAGACGGTGTGCGCGGCCTTGCGGACCAGCTCGCTGATCTCTTCGTCGTCGGTCACCTCGGGGCCGGGGAAGACCTCACGCTTGAGCCACTTCTTGAACGGCTCGGCCTGGGCGACCTTACGGGCCAGCTTGATGCCGTCCACGAGGGTCTTGCCGTCGTAGTCGTCCTCGTCCTCGAAGTACTTGAAGTCGAGCGCGGGCTTGACCTCGGGGTCGGCGGAGGTGAGGTAGAGGCGGCCGCGCGACCGGGACTTGGGGATGTTCGGCGTCATCGACACGCCGTGCTCGGGGCGTTCGTAGCCCAGTCGCTCCGGGTTGTCGGTGAACGGGATCTGGTAGAAGTGGAACATCAGGTCCGGGCCCTTGTGGTCCGGGTCCCGCTTCACGAACAGGCCCGCGTCGGAGTCCATCGCGGAGTTGTCCGGCAGCGGTCCGTTGGTCTCCCAGACGATGACCGACTCGGGGTGGTCGATCAGGTTCTCGCCGACGCCCGGCAGGTCGAGCTTGCACTCGATGCCCAGCGCTTCCAGGTCCTGCTTCGGGCCGATGCCCGAGTGCATCAGCAGCCGCGGCGTGTCCACCGCGCCCGCGCACACCAGCACCTCGCGCGCGGCCTCGACGTAGACCTCCTCGCCGTCCTTGGTACGGACGTGGACGCCCTTGGCGGTGGCGCCGTCCAGCTCCAGCTTGGTCGCCCAGGTCTCCAGCATCAGCGTGAGGTTGGGCCGGTCACCGGCCTCCATGTGGGGGTGGAGGTACGCGACCGAGGCGGAGGAACGCTTGTTGTTCTCCGGGTGGTACGACAGGTCGAAGAACCCGACGCCCTCCTCGAACGGCTGGTCGTTGAAGCCGACGATCTCGGGTACGCCGAGGGCGGTCTTGGTGGCCTCGATCCAGTCGGTGGCGATCTGGTTCTGGTCCTTCTTCGCCACCCGCACGATGTTGTTGCGCAGCTTGCCGAAGTAGGGGTCCATGGCCTTGGCGCCCCAGCCGGTGGCGCCCGCCGCCTCCCACTCGTCCCAGTCGGACGGCAGCGGCTTGAAGGAGATCAGGGTGTTGTGCGACGAGCAGCCGCCCAGCACCTTGGCGCGGCTGTGCAGGATGTGCGAGTTGCCGCGGGGCTGTTCGGTGGTGGTGTACTCGTAGTCCAGCTCGCCGCCGAGCAGGCCGAGCCACTTGCGCAGCGTCAGCACGTCCTCGCGGTCGATGTCGGAGGGGCCGCCTTCGATGACGGCGACCGTCACGTTCGGGTCCTCGGTGAGCCGGGAGGCGATCACCGATCCGGCGGTGCCACCGCCGACGATCACGTAGTCGTACACGGGCATGAGGTGGTGCTCCTTCTGCAAAGTTCGTGCGAGCGTGGTGCGGTGAACAGACGGGGCCTCAGCCCGCGAACCAGCGGACCGGTTCCGGCCGGAGGTTCTCGTAAACGTGCTTGCTCTCGCGGTACTCGTCCAGACCCGCGGGGCCCAGTTCCCGGCCGATGCCGGACTTGCCGAAGCCGCCCCACTCGGCCTGCGGGAGGTACGGGTGGAAGTCGTTGATCCAGATGGTGCCGTGCCGCAGACGGGCGGCGACCCGGCGGGCGCAGGCGGTGTCGGCCGACCAGACGGCGCCGGCCAGCCCGTACTCGGTGTCGTTGGCCAGCGCGACGGCCTCGTCCTCGGTCGTGAACGTCTCCACGGTCAGGATCGGGCCGAAGGTCTCCTCGCGGATCACCTTCATGTCGCGGTGGCAGCCGTCCAGGACGGTCGGGCTGTAGAAGTAGCCGGTGGCCGGGCGGACATCGCTGGGCTCGGGACGGCGTCCGCCGCACCGCAACTGCGCGCCCTCCTGAAGGGCGGAGGCCACGTACGCCTCCACCTTCTCCAACTGCTGCTGCGAGACGAGCGGGCCGCACTCGACGCCCTCCTCGGTGCCGCGGCCCAGCTTGATCTTCTCGGCGCGGCGGGCCAGTTCGGCGACGAAACGGTCCCGCACCGACTCCTCGATGATCAGGCGGGCGCCGGCCGAGCAGACCTGGCCGCTGTGCGCGAAGGCGGCGTTCAGCGCCTGGTCGACGGCGGTGTCGAAGCCCTCGTCGGTGGCGCAGGAGTCGGCGAAGACGACGTTCGGGTTCTTGCCGCCCAGCTCCAGCGCGATCTTCTTGGCGCCCGCGACGGCGGCCGCACCGGCCTTCGTGCCGCTGACCAGCCCGCCCGTGAAGGAGAACAGGTCCACGTCCGGGTGCTCGGCCAGCCGCTGGCCGACCGGCAGGCCCGCGCCGGTGACGATGTTGGCGACGCCGGCCGGCAGCCCGGCCTCGACCAGCAGCTTGACGAGATACACCGTCGAGAGCGGCGTGACCTCACTCGGCTTGATGACGAAGGTGTTGCCCGCGGCGAGCGCCGGGGCGATCTTCCAACTCGCCTGGAGCAGCGGGTAGTTCCACGGCGTGATCATCGCGCAGACGCCGACCGGCTCGTGCACGACAACGCTGTGCACGTCGGGACTGCCCGCGTCCACGACCCGGCCGCCGCTCTCGTTGATCACCAGGTCCGCGAAGTACCGGAAGGCGTTGGTGACGTCGTCCACGTCGACCCGGCCCTCTTCGAGGGTCTTGCCGGTGTCCCGGCTCTCGATGAGGGCGATCTTCTCGCGGTCCCGCTGGAGCAGGTCCGCGACCCGCCGCAGCAGTGCGGCCCGCTCCGCGACGAGGGTGCGGGGCCACGCACCCGCCCCGCCGTCGAACGCGCGACGCGCCGCCTCGACCGCCGCGTCGGCGTCCTCGACGCCGCCCTCGGCGACGACTTCGAGCGTCTTCGCATCGGCGGGGTCCAGGATCTCCCGCGTGGCGCCGGATACGGCGGAGCGCCACACCCCGTCTACGTGAATCGTCTCGCTTGCCGACACGTCTGTTCTGCCTTTCGACTTCCGGTTTGTTGCCACTGGTTCACACCAGCAACGAGGACCCCTCCCCGGAACCCCTTTACCTATGCCGAAACGTTCGAGGAAAGTGACCCGACTCACTCTTCCGGCCCCCGGAATGCAGGTTTGCCGGGGGCGATACGGGTCACTGGTCCGGTCCTTTCGGCCCACGGCCGGGGTGGGCGAGCATCCGTTCAGCGGGGCCTGGTGTCCCCCGTACGGCGGCTCCGTGCGCCACGGAAGCGGGTGAGCGTCGCCGGATCCCACAGCGCCATGACGGCCAGGCCCAGCAGCGCGACGAGCGGCCCTGCGGCCGCGGTGGGCACGGAGGGAACGAAGGAGCTGCTGAGGTTGGCGACGGTGTGCGCGATGATGATCGCGAACACGCTGCCGCCGGTGTTGTTGAAGATCCACACCCACAGCACCCGCAGAAAGACCGCGCCGAACGCGCCCAGCGCGACGAGCGTGCCGTCCTGCCCGCTCCGCACGATCGACGGAACGTGCATCAGCCACCAGAAGGCCCCCAGGGCGAGGCTCCCCCGCAGCGCGCCCCAGCGCCGCTGGAGCGGTTCGGTGGCGTAACCGGACCAGCCCAGCTCCTCCCCTACGGCGAGCAGCGCATAGACGGGGACGAACAGGAGCACCGTCAGCCAGCCCTGGGCGGGCTGCGTGAGCACCCGCGCGCCGGTGACCTGCATCAGGACGTACGTCACCGCGTAGACGAAGGGGCTCAGCAGCAACACCGGCACCCACCAGCCCCACCCGGTCCCCCGCCGGTCCCACCCCCGCCGCCACAGTTCCCGCACGCCCGCGCGTCCATGGGCGCGTGCGGTGAGGAGTACGGCCGCCAGGGCCGGGGTGAAGCCCGCGACGTAGTCCGTCACGGGGGCGTTCTTGGGCAGGCCGGGTAAGTCGATCAGGGCGCCGCCGACCCAGCAGGGCACGAGCAGCAGGAACACCAGGCCGAAGAAGGGCCAGGTCAGCGGGTCTTTACGCGTATCAGTGGGAACCGTGACGGCGGAATCGGTCATGCGCCGCACCGTAGGTATCGCCGACGTCCACCAGCTTGAACGAATGGGACCTGGACGCGCCCCCGCCCGACGCCCCTTGCCGCAGCGCCGTCGCCAGCTCACGCGGTGTACACCGGGCGAAGGCGCGCACCTCGCGCGCGAGGTGGGCCTGATCGGCGTACCCGGCCTCCGCGGCGACCGTGGCCAGCGGCAGCGCGGCGGTGGTGCGGTCCCGCAGCAGAACCGTCGCGCGCTCGAAACGGAACAGCCGCGCGACGGTCTTGGGCGGCGGCCCGATCTGCTCGCGGAAACGGCGTACCAGGTGCCGACGGCTCCACCCGAGTTGCTCCGCCAGCGCGTCGACGCGCTCCCCGCCCGCCGTGGCGGCGAGACGCCGCCAGGCCCAGGCGACGGCCGGGTCCGGTCGGGGCCCGCCCGCCATACGGGCCGCGAGCGCGCTCTCCAGGATGGCGAACCGCCGCGGCCAGTCACCCGCTTCGGCCAGCCGCTCGGCGAGCCGCGCCGCGCCCCGGCCGAGCAGCGCACCCAGATCCGCCGTCTCGTTGCTGATCAGGTGCATGGGCAGCCCGAGCAGCGAGTACGCCGTCAGCGGGGTCACCCGCAGCAGGACACCGCGCTGCTCCCCCACGACACCGGCCTCCGACAGCCGGTCGTGCAACCCGATGACCAGGGAAGTACGCGGGCCGCCGAGGCGGTCGGCACGGGACGGCGGCGCCAGGACCGGATCACCGTACGCGATCACCAACGTCACCCGACTGGACGGCAGTTCGCGCCGCCGTACCACGCCCGCCAGCCGCTCCCGATAACCGGAACAGTCCCGCACGATTCCGGCCAGGGGCCGCCCCGGCCGTAAACAGACGATGTCGTCCACCGACGTGCCCGTCTCCTCAGATCGTCTGGCCGCCGCGCTACCGATGGTCGCGGGGGGCTGATGCCCCGTACCGCCTGGCCCGCGGCCTGATCCTGCACGGCCGCCTCACGGGCAAAGGCGCCTGAAGCGCCATAGCCGCAGGTCAGAACCGATCAGGACCGCCGAGGGTCGAAGAATTTCAGCGCGGTCTGCTGGATGCGGCTCTGGGCGGGCCACTCCGCGTCGGGGCCGAGGACGAGGACGGCGAACTGGCGGCCGTCGGGGACGGTGAAGGCGCGGTCGGTGACGCGGGCGCGGACGCCCAGCTTTTCGCTGTCGTAGGCGTAGACGAGTTCGACGGTGCCGGAGCTGACGCCGACGTCCTTGGCGGGGCCCAGGCTCATCTCGACGTAACCCGGCTTGTCAGCGAGGCTCTGGGAGGTGGCCTTGAGGGCTTCGAGGGGGGTGATGTCGGGCTCGGTGACCTCGAAGATCTGGAGGAGGTAGCGCTCGTCGGGGGCGGTGTAGAAGACGCCGTCCGAGCGCTGGCTGCGCTGCCAGTTCGCCGGTACGGCCAGAGAGAAGCCGGCGGGGTCCCGGGCCAGACGGTAGCCGGGCGGGACCGGGTTCGAGGACGAGCCGGACGGGCTGCCGGGCCCCTGGTCGTCCGTGGTGGTGCTGGTGGGTACGCCGGGTTCGGCGGTTGAGCGGTTCGGGCCCTGCGAGGAGACCGCGGTCCCGGGTTCGGTGCGTACGGCGGTGTCGTCGCCGCCCCACAGCAGATAGCCGCCGCCGAACCCCACGGCGACCACGGCGACCGCCGCGCCGACGACGAGCGGCGTCGGCCAGGTGCGCGGGCGAGTGGCGGACAGGCCGGTGCCGGGCGCCGCCGTCGGGTCGTGGCCCGTAGGGCCGGGCGGCGGGTAGGGCGGGAGGTGCGGCCCGTCGGCCGTGGAGTCGGTGAAGAAGCCCGCTTCCGGCGGGGACGCGGGGCCGGGTACGAAGCCGGGCTTGGACGGCGGCGGGCCGGTGTACGGCGCGGGCGCCGGGCCGCCGGTGTCCCAGCGCTGTTCCTCGTCGTTCCAGCGCACCCCGCCCGCGCCGCCCCCTGCTCGCCCATGCTCAGCCTCCCAGCAGCGCGGCCACGGCCTGCCCCACGGCGGCGCCCGACGCCAGCATGCCGGTGACCGCGCCCGCGTCGGCCAGTGCGGTGCGCAGCCGGTCCAGGCGGCCGGGCACGGTGCGGCCGCTGGTCTCGATCTCCTCCTGCGCGTCGGCCAGTTCGGCGGTCAGCAGGGTGACCTGCGGCGTCTCGATGACCCTGGCCAGGTCTTCGCGCAACTGGCGTACGGCGGCGAGAAGTTCTTCGTGCGCGGGGTCGGTTCCGGGGCGGCCCGGGGTGTTCTCGTTGTGGGTGACCGTGTTGTGGTCGCCGATGGCGAAGGCGCCGTGCACCTCGCCGATGTGGATGCCGCGGTCGCGTCCGTCAGCCGTTGCCATGTCTGCCTCCCCGTTGGTCCGCTGTGGTGCCGTGTGCGCCGGCCATGGTCACGATTGTGCCTCGCCCGGGGTGAGTCCGTACGGGCGGTTCACCGGCCCGTGTCCCCGGGCCCGGCGGACCCGCCGGCGGCTCTGGGGGCACCGCCGCCCCCGGCGCCCGCCGCCCCGCCGAGCCCGCCGTTGCTGCTGATCGTGTTGTGGTCGCCGATGCCGATGGCGCCCTGCGCCGACTCGATGAACACCCCGCCGTTGGTGACGTTGACGACCCGCTGCTCGAACTCGTCGGTCTGCCAGCCCGCTTCGTACAGCGCGCCCCGCACACCGCTCGCCACCCGGTCCTGAATGCTTTTCAGGTAGCGGGTGACGTCCATCTCCTGGAAGAGCGAGGCGTCCCCGTCGGAGCCCAGTTCGCGGACCGAGGCCGCCGGGCCGTCGGGCAGCGCGCCGCCGTGCCCGCCGGTGAGCAGGCTCCAGGCGGACACGAAGCCGCGCCACAGGCTCGTCACCGCGCGCCCGGCGGAGCGCGGGGTCTGCGCGAGGGCCCACACCGCCTTGCCGAACGGGTTGTTGCGGCGGTGGCGGTGGGCGATCCGGTCGGCTTCGCGGTACAGGGCGCGCACCGGCCAGAGCACGTGCGGCGCGACCTCCAGCATGAGCATGCCGCCTTGCGTGTGGACCCGTACGAAGACCGTGGTGACGATGCCCTCGCCCCAGCCGCCGACCCGTACGCGCAGGAAGTGCCGCCGGGTCTCGCCGCCCTCCTCGACCGCGCGGGCCCGGTGCGCGGCGAAGCCGTCGGGGCCGTACGGGGCGGCGTCGCGGGACGGCAGCCCGGCCACCGGCAGGAAGACGCACTCGTCGATCTCCAGCTCGCGCAGCCGGTCCCGTACCGCGGCGGCGGCCTCCGGCGAACCGTGCGCTGAGGGCTCGCGGAGCGCCGCGACCAGCGGAATGATCCGCTGGAGGACGGTGTCGTTGTCCAGCGGGACCGGTCCGCCGGCGTCCCCTGCCGGGCCCGGCGCCGCGTCCTTGCGGGGCCGCAGTTCCACCGACAGCGACCAGGTCTCGTACGGCGTGCCCGCGCCGCAGAACGGGTCGGCGGCGCGGTACATGACCAGCGGGCCGTGCTGTTCGGTACGGATGCGGTGGCGCAGCCGCTGGAAGCGCGTGCCCTCGGCCCGCTCGGCCGGGTCGGCGGCGGCGTCCGGGAACCGGTCCCTGGACAGCTCGGTGGTCAGCACCTTGGCGACGAGGTTCTGCTGCGCGCCGACGGCCCAGGCCAGGACGAAGGGGAGCGCGAGGGCGACCCAGACATGGAGGTGCTGCGCCGCGAACAGGTGCAGCCCGAAGAGGTCGGTCGGCAGGAACAGCAGCACCGGGTCGACGGGCAGGTTGCCGACGCCGGAGGAGGCGTACCCCGGCCCCTCCGACGCCTCGGAGCCCCCGAAGGCCATGGTCAGCAGGAGCACGGCCGCCAGCACCAGGCTGAGCCGCCCGTACCAGCGCAGCACCCAGCCCGCGAACCGCCGGTACCAGGGCGGGTGCGCGGCACGGCCCCGTACGAAGGAGGCCAGCGAGAGCAGCAGGACGGGCAGCAGGTACAGCAGGGTCAGGCCGGACGAGAGCGGGAGGGAGACGATCCACAGGAGCAGGACGACCCCGGCCCAGGCCAGTTCCATGCGCCGGGCGCGCAGCGCGTGGGCCAGCACGCGGGCCGCGTCCATCCCCAGCGAGGGCGCCGCCAGGCGCTCCTCGTGGACGTACAGCTCGTCGATCACCGCGTCGCGGTAGACGGGGTCGAGGTACGTGCCGGCGCACAGCAGCCGGGTGGCGTCGCTGGCGCTGGGGTGCCGGGGCGCCACGGCGGGCGGGCGGCCCGCCAAACCGGACTGCGGCGGCACGTACGTAGGAGTCACCTGGTTCCCCCAAAGCGCGCGCCGGCACCGGCCGGCCGCTGTGACAGGTGGTGTGCGATGTGTGGACGCCGCAGCATAGAGGAGGGCCGCACGCCTTGTCCGGCACCTGCCAGAAAGTTCACCCCATGGTGCGACAGAACGGCGCCGCGGGCTGACAGCGCGACGGAGCCCGTACGGAACCCCGAGGGGAACCGTACGGGCTCCGGCCGTACGGGCGCGTCGGAGGGCGCCGCCCTCAGCGGATCAGAGGAGGCCGAGACCGCGGACGGCCTCGCGCTCCTCCGCGAGCTCCTGGACGGACGCGTCGATGCGCGCACGAGAGAACTCGTTGATCTCCAGACCCTGGACGATCTCGTACTTGCCGTCCTTGGTGGTGACCGGGAAGGAGGAGATCAGGCCCTCCGGGACGCCGTAGGAGCCGTCCGAGGGGATGCCCATGGAGGTCCAGTCGCCGTCCGCGGTGCCGTTGACCCAGGTGTGCACGTGGTCGATGGCGGCGTTGGCGGCGGAGGCGGCCGAGGAGGCGCCCCGGGCCTCGATGATCGCGGCGCCGCGCTTGGCGACGGTCGGGATGAAGGTGTCGGCCAGCCACGCCTGGTCGTTCACGGCCTCGGCGGCGTTCTTGCCGGCGATCTCGGCGTGGAAGATGTCCGGGTACTGGGTCGCGGAGTGGTTGCCCCAGATCGTCAGCTTCTTGATGTCCGAGACCTGCGCGCCGGTCTTCTGCGCGAGCTGCGAGATGGCGCGGTTGTGGTCCAGGCGGGTCATCGCGGTGAAGCGCTCGGCCGGCACGTCCGGGGCGGCGGCCTGGGCGATCAGGGCGTTGGTGTTGGCGGGGTTGCCGACGACCAGGACCTTGATGTCGTCCGCGGCGTGGTCGTTGATGGCCTTGCCCTGCGGCTTGAAGATGCCGCCGTTGGCCTCCAGCAGGTCGCCGCGCTCCATGCCCTTGGTACGGGGGCGGGCGCCGACGAGGAGGGCCACGTTCGCGCCGTCGAAGGCCACGTTCGGGTCGTCGGAGATGTCGATGCCGCGCAGCAGCGGGAAGGCGCAGTCGTCGAGCTCCATGGCGGTGCCCTCGGCGGCCTTCAGGCCCTGGGGAATCTCCAGGAGGCGCAGCTTGACCGGCACGTCCGCGCCGAGCAGGTGACCGGAGGCGATGCGGAAGAGGAGGGCGTAACCGATCTGGCCGGCCGCGCCGGTGACGGTGACATTGACGGGAGTGCGGGTCATGGCGATCTCCTGCGCGCTGTTTTCTGGGGCGAGCCCCGTGCCGCGTAGGTGGCGGTGGGAACTTCTGCCCATGTACCGAGATCTCTTGGTGTCGAGAGACCCGGCCGTCAGGCTATCGGACCGCCGCGCCGCGCCGCCCCCGGGCCGGTGTGGAACGCCTCACCGGGCCGCCTTCGGAGGTCCGGCGGGCCCCCGCGGGTGCGCGGCGGGCGGCCGCCCGCTCAAGGAGGGGGGAGCGCGGACGGCCGCCCGGTGATGCCGCACCCGTGGGGGGTCATCCATGCCCCTGCCCCCGATTCGCGCGGGCAATCCCCCCGGCCGGAGGTCTTCCCGCAACGGTCGGTATGCGGCGTACGTCCCGATACGTCAAGACTGTTGACGCCCCGACCGGCTACGCCACCGGCTTCGCGCAGCCCTTCCCGCCCGCCGTGGTCGTCCCGCACGCGGTGACCTTGGCCGGGTCCCCGGACACCGGGACCATCGCGGTGTACGCGTCGCCGTCCTGCCCGGCGGCGACCTTCTCGGTCCGGCCCGCCGAGCTGATCGACGCCTCGTCGCCCGGCGCGGCCCCGGTGATACGGGCCCAGGCCGCGCCGCACACCTTGCTGTAGCGCACCTCTATCAGGGAGCTTCCGGCGAACCCGCGCGACGGGCTGACGGCGTTCCGGCCGCCGCACCCCATCGCCTCGGGGTCCTTGCCCGCGCAGTCCGCCCCGGCGCACTTCACCCCCGCCGGCAGCACCGGCTTCTTGCTCGGGGACGCCGACGGCGCGGGCCCGGCCTGCTTGCCGTCCTTGCCGCCGCCGATGTCGAGCAGCAGCACCGCGGCGGCGATCACCAGCAGCGCGCCGACGACGCCCGCCAGGAACATCGTGACGCGGCGCCGGCGGAGCTGCCGGTCGGTGTCGTCCGGGCCAGGGCGCGCGGGCGGCACCGGGCCGCCCGGGTGGCGCGCCGCGTCGGCGCCCGCCGGACGGCCGCCCGCGTCCTGCCGCGGCACGTCGTACGGGACCTTGCCGTACGTGGGCGCCTCGTGCCGGGGCGGCGGGGCCGCCGGAGGGGCGTCCGGGTAACCGGCCAGGCGGGGCCAGACCACCTTGTCCGGCCGGTCGGGGGCGTCTCCGTCCGGCGTACCGGCGGCGGGCTTCGGCGGCGTCGCCACGTCCGGAGCGGCGGGTGGTGGTGCGGTGGATGGTGGTGCAGCGGCAGCGGAGGGCGTGGCGAAGTCGGGGAAGTCCGCGGGGGACGGCAGTTCGTCACCGCGCCGCGGTGCCGCGGGTGCCGGAGCGGCGGCGCTTTGCTCCGCGCTGCGTCCTCCCCGCTCCCCGGCCTCCCCCTCGGCCTTCTCCGCGCCCTTCCCCTCAGCCTTCCCCTTGGCCTTCTCCTTGAGCTTCTCTTTGGTACGGGACTTGGCCGGCTTGCCCGGCGCCGGCCCGAACTCCCCCAGCGCGGCCCGCGCCTGGGCCACCCGGATCGCCTCCATGGTGACGTCGTGCCGCATCTCCGAGCGGCTCCAGGCGCGTTCGGCCAGTTCCCACAGGGTGGTGAGGTGCCCGGTGTGCGTGCCGGTCGCCTCGGCCAGCGCGATCACGGCGCGCTGGGGCGGCAACAGCCGTCCGTTGAGGTAGCGCTCCCACGAGGTCTTGCTGTACCCGGTACGGTCCGCGACGGCGGCGACGCTCAGGCCGCTGCGCTCCACGAGTCTGCGCAACTGGCCGGCGAACTCCTTGACCTGCGGATCGAGTTCTTCCGGTAGCGCCCTCCAGCGAGGCATTGCCTCCCCCTAACCCCCCGTATGCGCCTGGTTGCGCCTGTCGAGTGCTCTGGTGTTCCGCTCCTTCGCCGAGGCGCGGCCCCCGCGGCCCGCCCCGGTCGTCGCTCAAGTCGTCACTCACAGGGATGCTCAGAGCCAGGATGCCAGTTCCCCTCTCCCGGGCGCACGGGAGCGTTCGGGCACCGGACATGCGGACGTGCACGCCCGTACACTTCCGCTCCCGCACGCCGGAGGGCCGGGCAGAGCAGCACCTCAGGCGTCGGCCATCGCCTTCTGCAGCCCGATGTCGAGCGCGTCGAGGAACTCCTGCGTGGTCAGGTACGGCTGGTTCGCGGAGACGAGCAGCGCCAGGTCCTTGGTCATCCGGCCGCCCTCGACCGTCTCCACGCAGACCCGCTCCAGCGTCCGGGCGAACCGGATGACGTCGGGGGTGCCGTCCAGTTCGCCGCGGTGGGCCAGGCCGCGGGTCCACGCGAAGACCGAGGCGATCGGGTTGGTCGAGGTGGACTTGCCCTGCTGGTGGCGGCGGTAGTGCCGGGTCACCGTGCCGTGGGCGGCCTCGGTCTGCACGGTCCGGCCGTCGGCGGACATCAGGACGGAGGTCATCAGGCCGGGCGAGCCGAAGCCCTGGGCCAGCACGGCGGACTGGACGTCGCCGTCGTAGTTCTTGCAGGCCCAGACGTAGCCGCCGGGCCGCTTGAGCGCCGCGGCGGCCATGTCGTCGGTCAGCCGGTGTTCGTAGGTCAGGCCGCGGGCGTCGAAGCCGGCCTTGAACTCGGCGTCGAACACTTCCTGGAAGAGTTCCTTGAAGCGGCCGTCGTACTTCTTGAGGACGGTGTTCTTGGTGGACAGGTACACCGGGTACGAGCGGGCCAGGCCGTAGCGGAAGACGGCGCGCGCGAAGTCGCGGACCGACGCGTCGTGGTTGTACATGGCGAGCGCGACGCCGGGGCCGGTGAAGTCGTGGACCTCCAGCTCGACCGGGTCGCCGCCGTCCCGGGGCGTGTAGGCCAGGGTGAGGGTGCCGGGGCCCGGGATCCTGAGTTCGGTGGCGGCGTACTGGTCGCCGAAGGCGTGCCGGCCGACGACGACGGGCTCGGTCCAGCCCGGTACGGGCCGCGGCAGGTTCGCCACGACGACCGGCTCGCGGAAGACGACACCGCCGAGGATGTTCCGGAGGGTCGCGTCGGGCGAGCGGTACATCGCCTTCAGGCCGAACTCCTCGACCCGCGCCTCGTCCGGGGTGACGGTGGCGCACTTGACGCCGACGCCGTACCGCTGGATCGCGTGCGCGGCGTCGACGGTGACCTGGTCGCCGGTGGCGTCGCGGTGCTCGATGCCGAGATCGAAGTACTTCAGGTCGACGTCGAGGTGCGGCAGGACCAGCGTGTCCCTGATGGACGACCAGATGATGCGGGTCATCTCGTCGCCGTCCAGCTCGACGACCGGCTGGGCAACCTTGATCTTGGCCATGGAGCGCCAAGGTAGTCGGCGGCGGGGCGCCCGGGCCGCCCCCGGGACGGCGCGCGGGCGGACGTCACGCGAATGGCGTGCGGGAGCCGGGCACCGGCCCGGTCACCACACCGTGAAGTGCACCAGGTCGTCCAGGAACGGGATCTTCAGCCACGGCTTGGGCTGCGCCATCAGCGCCAGCAGGACGATGGCCACGCCCAGCCCGCCGTACGTCGCCATGTCCGTGAAGCGGGACCGTACGGCCAGCATGCCCACCTTCGGCAGCACCCGCCGCAGCACCGCCCCGCCCAGCAGGGACAGACCGATCAGGATCGCCCCGATGCGGAAGCCGTCGAGGGCGACGATGAACAGCCCGAGGGCCACCCCGCCCATGACGGCCAGCAGCGGCCACTGCCGGGCGGGCGGGGCGGCACTGCCGGGCGCCGTACGGGCGCCGCCCTCCGGCCGTGCGGTGTCGGTGGTGATCCGCGGGAAGCGGCGCGAGGGCCGCTGCGGTTCGGAGGCGCCTTCCGCGTGCGCTTCGGCACTCATGGGTGGCCGTCCCTTTCCCTGTCCGTTGTCCCTGTCCGATCCGGATGCCGCGGGTGGCCGCGGGCTCAGCCCGCGGCGCGCTCGGCCGCCTCGACGACGTTGACCAGAAGCTGGGCACGCGTCATCGGGCCGACGCCGCCCGGGTTCGGGGAGATCCAGGCCGCGACCTCGGCGACGCCGGGGTGCACATCGCCGACGATCTTGCCGTGCTCGTCGCGGCTGACACCGACGTCCAGCACGGCCGCGCCCGGCTTGACGTCCTCGGGCTTGATGATGTGCGGCACACCGGCGGCCGCCACCACGATGTCGGCCTGCTTGAGCTGCGCGGCCAGGTCACGGGTGCCGGTGTGGCACTGGGTGACGGTGGCGTTCTCGGACTTGCGGGTCAGCAGCAGCGGGATCGAGCGCCCGACGGTGATGCCGCGGCCGACCACGACCACGTGCGCCCCGTTGATCGTCACGCCGTGGTGGCGGAGGAGCTGGATGATGCCGTACGGGGTGCAGGGCAGCGGCCCCTCGATGCCCAGGACCAGGCGGCCCAGGCTCACCGGGTGCAGGCCGTCGGCGTCCTTGGCCGGGTCCATCAGCTCCAGGACGCGGTTGGTGTCGATGCCCTTGGGGAGCGGGAGTTGGACGATGTAGCCGGTGCAGGCCGGGTCCTCGTTCAGCTCCCGTACGACGGCCTCGATCTCCTCCTGCGTGGCGGTGTCCGGCAGTTCCTTCTGGATGGAGGCGATGCCGACCTGGGCGCAGTCGCGGTGCTTGCCGTTGACGTACCAGCGGCTGCCCGGGTCGTCGCCGACCAGCAGGGTGCCGAGTCCGGGAGTCACGCCCCGGGCCTTCAGTGCCTCCACGCGGACGGCGAGTTCGGACTTGATCGCGGCGGCGGTGGCCTTGCCATCGAGAATCTGGGCGCTCATACCCCCATCTTCCCGGATGGAGCCTGCCCCGTTCCAATCAGGGCGGGCTATCGGGGCGCGCTATGGCCGCTGACAAGAGTGATGACCGGAGATGACCGAAATGAAATTGCGCAATCGATCATTGCACTTGCACAACACCTGTCCCCCTTGACTGGACAAGAATATTGCGCAACTAGAAAGATTGCCGCTCAGTGCCGCAGGCATCATCGGGGGGCGGGCCACTGATCCCAAGGTTTCCTCCGAGCACGCCCTGCCGTCCCCCACTGAACACCAACGGAGGAAACCAGCCAATGAGCTTTGGCGATCCGAACAATCCCTACGGCCAGCCGCAGGGGCAGCCCAACCCGTACGGCCAGCCGCCCCAGGCGCCGCAGGCCCAGCCGGGGTACGGCTACCCGCAGCAGGCACAGCCCCAGCCGGGCTACGGCTACCCGCAGCAGGCCCCGCCGCAGCCGCAGGCCCCGTACGGCCAGCCGCCGCAGGTGCCCCAGCAGCAGGCGTACGGCTACCCGCAGCAGGGTTCCCCGTACGGCCAGCAGTCCGGAATGCCGGGCATGGGCGGGCCGCAGCCCTACGCGAGCTGGGGTGCGCGGGTCGGTGCGGCGCTGCTGGACGGTCTGATCATCGGGGTCGTCCCGACGATCCTGTACATCATCGCGGCCGTCGTGACCGCCAACACGGTGACCCAGGTGACGCGGCCGGACACGTCCTACTGCGGCACCGACTACCAGTGCATCTCGGACGCCTACAGCAGCGCCAACAGCTCCGTCGGCAGCACGCCCGCCCTGGCGCTCATCCTCATCTCGATCGCCGGACTGATCACGCTCGCCGGCGGCCTCTTCATGATCGCCAAGGAAGGCTCCACCGGTCAGACCCCGGGCAAGAAGGCCCTGAACATCCGCGTCGTGCGCGAGGCGACCGGACAGCCGCTCGGCTTCGGCCTGGCCCTGGGGCGCAAGCTCTGCCACGTGGTGGACGGCCCGCTGTGCGGTCTCGGCTACTGGTGGCCGCTGTGGGACGAGAAGTCCCAGACGTTCGCGGACAAGATCGTCAGCACCGTGGTCGTCCGTACTCAGTAGGACTCCGTACGGCAGCTCATCCAGCACTGGGCCCCCTGGCGCGAAAATGGCGCGAGGGGGCCTTCGCCGCCCCTTAGGCTCTTACCGATCTCTTACTTCACCCGGGACCGCCGGAACCGTGCATGACCGGCTGACACCAGGTCACACCGCTCGAAGGACACGCCCGTGAGCTATCCGAACCAGAACCCCTACGGTCCGCCGCAGGGGCCGCCCCAGGGGCCGCCCCAGCCCCAGTACGGCTACCCGCAGCAGCAGCCGATGCAGCCTCAGCAGCCGTACGCGCCCTTCCCGGCCGGTCCCATGGGCCCCGGCGGCATGCCCGGCATACCCGTGCCGCACCAGATGCCCGGCAGCACCAAGGCGGCCCGGGTCATGCTGTTCGTCCTCGCCGGGATCACCGTGCTCGGCATCATCGGGGTGACCGTCGCGCTGAACCAGTTCAGCAGCGCTTCCGCCCAGTACAACGGTTTCAGCGGGGACGCCGACAGCATGTTCGCCATCGGCAAGGGCGCGATGGTCTTCGTCATGATCCTTCAGGCGGCCTACGCGGCGGTCGCGCTGGTGCTCGCGCTCCAGTTCTCCAAGGGGGCCAACGGCATCCGTATCGGCACCATCATCTTCGGGTCCGTGTCGGTCCTGTGCAGCATTCCGTTCGCCATCGCGATCTACGGCATCCCGAGCTTCGTGCTGTCCATCCTCGTCATCGTCTTCGCGGCGAAGCAGGAAAGCCAGGCGTGGTTCACCCGCCCCCGGTACTGACCTTCCCGGTCCGGCCGGGCACCCGCCCGGCGCACGCCGAAAGGCCCGCCCCCGCGTGCTGCGGGAGACGGGCCTTTCGGCCGTTCAGGACCCGGTGATCAGTGGAAGAAGTGCCGGGTACCGGTCAGGTACATCGTCACGCCCGCGGCCTTCGCCGCCTCGATCACCTGCTCGTCACGGACCGAACCGCCGGGCTGCGCGACAGCCTTGACGCCCGCCTCCAGCAGCACCTCCAGACCGTCCGGGAACGGGAAGAACGCGTCGGAGGCGGCGTAGGAACCGCGCGCCCGCTCCTCGCCCGCCCGCTGCACGGCCAGCTTCGCCGAGTCCACCCGGTTGACCTGGCCCATGCCGACGCCGACCGTGGCACCGTCCTTGGCCAGCAGGATCGCGTTGGACTTCACGGCGCGCGACGCCCGCCAGGCGAAGGCCAGTTCGGCCAGCTCGGCGTCGGACAGCGCCTCGCCGGCCGCCAGCGTCCAGTTGGCCGGGTCGTCGCCCTCGGCCTGGAGGACGTCCTTGACCTGGGCCAGGCCGCCGCCGTCGATCGGCTTGAACTCGGCCGGTGGCTGCGGGCCCTCGGGGCAGCGCAGCACCCGGATGTTCTTCTTGCGGGCCAGCACCTCGACGGCGCCGTCCTCGTAGTCCGGGGCCACGATGACCTCGGTGAAGATCTCCGCGACCTGCTCGGCCATCGCCACGGACACCGGGCGGTTGACGGCGATGACGCCGCCGAAGGCGGACAGCGAGTCGCAGGCGTGCGCCTTGCGGTGCGCCTCGGCGACATCCGTGCCGATCGCGATGCCGCACGGGTTGGCGTGCTTGATGATGGCCACGCAGGGCTCGGCGTGGTCGTACGCGGCCCGGCGCGCGGCGTCGGTGTCCGTGTAGTTGTTGTACGACATCTCCTTGCCGTGCAGTTGCTCGGCCTCGGCAAGGCCGCCGCAGCCGCCGGTGTAGAGCGCTGCCGCCTGGTGCGGGTTCTCGCCGTAGCGCAGCACGTTCTTGCGCTCGTACGTCACGCCGAGGAAGCCGGGGAACTCGCCGCCGTCACCCGCGTAGTCACCCGCGAACCAGGAGGCCACGGCCACGTCGTACTCGGCGGTGTGCCGGAACGCTTCGGCGGCCAGCCGCCTGCGCTCCTGAAGGTCGAAGCCGCCGTCCGCGACGCTCTTGAGCACGTCCGGGTAGCGGTCCGGGTTGACGACGACGGCGACCGACGGGTGGTTCTTGGCGGCGGCGCGCACCATCGAGGGGCCGCCGATGTCGATCTGCTCCACGCAGGCGTCCGGCTCGGCGCCGGAGGCCACGGTGTCGCCGAAGGGGTAGAGGTTGACGACCACCAGGTCGAACGGCTCCACGCCCAGCTCGTCGAGCTGCCGCCGGTGGTCCTCCAGCCGCAGGTCGGCGAGGATGCCCGCGTGCACCTTCGGGTGCAGCGTCTTGACCCGGCCGTCCAGGCACTCGGGGAAGCCGGTCAGCTCCTCGACCTTGGTCACCGGGACCCCGGCCGCCGCGATCTTCGCGGCCGTCGAGCCCGTCGAGACGAGCCGGACGCCCGCCGCGTGCAGCCCCTGGGCCAGTTCTTCGAGGCCCGTCTTGTCGTAGACGCTGACCAGCGCCCGGCGTACGGGCCGCTTCGTTGCTTCGGCGGTCACGGGATCAGTACCTTTCGTCCCTCAATGCGGTAGCCGTGCCGGGCCAGCAGCCCCACGACCTCGACGAGCAGCTTGCGCTCGACTTCCTTGATGCGCTCGTGCAGCGCGGATTCGTCGTCCTCGCCCCGGATCTCGACCACACCCTGGGCGATGACCGGGCCGGTGTCGACGCCGTCGTCGACGAAGTGGACGGTGCACCCGGTGACCTTGGCGCCGTACGCGAGCGCGTCGCGCACGCCGTGGGCCCCGGGAAAACTCGGCAGCAGGGCCGGATGCGTATTGACGATCCGGTCGCCGTAGCGGGCGAGGAATTCGGCGCCCAGGATCTTCATGAAGCCCGCCGAGACGACGAGGTCGGGCTCGTGGGCGGCGGTCGCCTCGGTGAGCGCGCGGTCCCAGGCGGCCCGGTCTGTGTGGTCCTTGACCCGGCAGACGAAGGTGGGCAGGCCGGCCCGCTCGGCGCGCTCCAGGCCGGCGATGCCGTCCCGGTCGGCGCCGACGGCCACCACCTCCGCCCCGTACGCGGCAACGCCCTCGGCGGCGATGGCGTCGAGCAGCGCCTGAAGGTTCGTCCCGGAACCGGAGACGAGCACGACGACACGGGCCGGGGAGGCGGCGGGAACGGCGTAGGACGGGGAAGCGGAGGCCACGGCGGGACTCTTTCTCGCGCGGTGCTGCTGTACGGCGGTATGCGTGTTGTGCGGTCGTACAAAACCGGGGGTAGCCGAAAACCGGGGAACCCTACGAAGGCGCCGACCGTCAGCAACGATACCGGCACACCGCGCGGCCCCCACGGGACGGGGGCGCACGCGAGAGGTAGCGTCGGGCGTGAGAACGCACGCTGTTCGTGGTATCCGCCCGCCCGGCCACCCGTCGGACGTACGGACGAGACAAGGGGAAGACACACTCCAGATGCCGGACCGACGCCGCCGCGCGGCCCTCCTCCTCCCTCTCCCGGCCACCGCCGGGGGGTGCCCCCAGCCCTCCGTCGCGCCCGGGCCGGTGCTGCTGCGCGAGCGCAAGCCGTCCTCCGATCCGGCGGGGGCGGGCGCTCCGGATTCGTCGGGCTCGTCCGGCTCGTCCGGTCCGTCGGGCTCGTCCGGGGGGCCGGCCAGGGAGCGGGCTCATTCCCACCCCTCCGGCTCCTCCGGCTCCTCCGGTCAGGAAACGGGAGGGCAGGACGGGAACGGACAGGGCGGAAGCGACCGGGGCGGAAGCGGTCAGGACGGCCGGGACCGTGACAATCCGTTCGCGCCGCCGCCCGCCGACGCTCCCGAGCAGCCGTGGCAGCCCCGCGGCCACGGCCAGGACCAGGACGGCGACCAGGACGGGCCGGGCGACCGGCAGCAGCCCTCCTGGGGCAATCAGTGGAGCAGCCGGCAGCCGGGCCGCCAGGGCGGCGGCTTCGGTACGCGCCAGAGCGGCCGCAACAGCCAGCAGCAGCCCGGCGGCCAGGGCGGCCCCGGAAGCTCCGGCGGGCTGCGCTGGGACCCGACCGACCCCGCGCAGCGCCGCGCGCGCTACGCACTGCTCGCCGGTATGTGGGGCTTCTTCTTCGTGCTGTTCAACCTGCCGGAGATCGCGCTGCTGCTGGCGACGCTCGCCCTGTACTGGGGCGTCAGCTCCCTGCGCGCCAAGGCGGCGCGTACGGGCAATGGCGCGCGGCCCGGCAGCGCGCGCGCCACGGCCGCCGATGTCTCGGGCCAGGCCCCGTCCCGTACGGACTCCGGCGCGTCCACCGCGGGCGGCACCCCGCCCGTCTCCACCCGTCCGCAGACGACGGCCGCGGTCGCCGGCCTGGTCACCGCCTCGCTGGCGCTGGCCATGGTGGCGGCCACCTACACCGTCCAGCTCGTCTACCGCGACTACTTCACCTGCGTGAACGACGCCCTGACCCGGTCCGCCCAGCACTCCTGCGAGAAGCTGC
Source organism: Streptomyces chrestomyceticus JCM 4735 (assembly GCF_003865135.1). Lineage (NCBI taxonomy): Bacteria > Bacillati > Actinomycetota > Actinomycetes > Kitasatosporales > Streptomycetaceae > Streptomyces > Streptomyces chrestomyceticus. The sequence goes on from NZ_BHZC01000001.1 coordinate 3,736,351, forward strand.
TCCCCGAGCAGCTCCGCCCGCTGCTCGGGGCGGAGCAGGAGTAGCCGGGCCGGGGGCCGGATGCCGCGTATCCGTACCCCGCTTCCCTCTCAGCCGCCGCCCCTGGGGTCGGCGGCTGAGGTGTTTCCGGGGAGCGAAGGGTGCCCCATGACCTCCTCATGGGACGGTGCGGCGGGTTCGAAGGCGGTCATCAGGCCGCCGGAGGAGGCCCGGAGCGCCGACCAGCGGGCCCGGCGGGTGCTGGCGTCGTGCCAGGGGGCGGGCGGGGGTGACACGGGTGAGGGCGTCGGAGGCACGGGGTCCATGGGCGGCGGAGTTCGCGGACCCGGGTGCCCGCAGCCGTACGGAGCGAAGCTGCCGGCCGTACGCGTACGGCGGTGCCGGGCCCGGTGACGGGGCGGCCGGGCGACCTGCTGTACGGCCCGCTTCCTGGCCCGGCGGACCGTGCGCCGCAGCGCGGCCCAGCAGAAGCGGCAGGCGGCCCCCGTCCACCGTCCGGCGGCACGGAGGACCGCCAGGCCGAGCCGCTTGCCCCCGCGCCACAGCCGCTTGCGGAGCTTCTCGCGCGGCGTCCGTACGGGCTTCGGCGGGCGCGGCACACCGCGCAGCCACCAAGCCCGCGCGACGAGAGCGCCCGGAACGCCGACGAGCACCGTCCAGCTCAGCGCCGCCAGCCCCGTCTGCCACCAACTGGGCCCGAAGCGGGCCAGCGCCGCGGTGCCCAGCGCGCCGCCCGCCAGTCCGGCGAGCAGCGCCGACGCCGCCGCACAGCCGAGTGCGGCGAGCCCGGCGGCCGCGGCCGTACCGCGCCAGCCGGTCCACTCCGGGTCCGCCGTCGTGGGCGGGGCGGGGGTGACGTCGGCCGTTGGGTCCGTTCCGGGCGAGGTGCCGGCCCGTGAGGCGGCCGCGTACGCCTTCGCGGGCAGCGCGGCGTACCGGGCCAGCGCCACGCCGACGGCGAGCGGCACCGCGGCGGTCAGCCAGTGCAGCGGACCGGTGCCGCCCGCGTCCGGGACCATGCCGAGCAGCGGGAAGTGCGGCAGGGCCGGATACCCGGCGGCTGCGAGCGGGCCGACCGTGCTGCCGGCGCCGAGCGTGAAGCCGGGGCCGAGCCCGTACGCCACTCCCCACACGACGGTGTTCGGCAGCAGTACGAGGCTGAGCAGCAGCACGGTGCACCGGCCCGCCCAGTCGTGGGTGAGCCCGAGGAATTCGGACCGGACCGTAGGCGCGTGCCAGCCGAGCGCGAGGAGCACCAGCAGCGCGCCGCACAGCAGCAGCGCCAGGAGGGCCGCGGCGCCCGCGCGCGCAGCAGTGGCCAGCCGACGGCCGCGCAGTGCGGCCCGCAGCCCGGTCGGCAGCATGTCGTAAGCGCGCTGGACCGGGCCGGGCAGCGGCTCGAAGGCGGCGGGCCCGAGAGAGTGCCAGGCCGCCACGGCCAGGGTCGCCACGGCGACCAGCGGTACGTACAGCAGGGCACCGAGCGGCTCGACGCGCAGCGGGCCCGTCGAGGCGTACAGCAGGGCGGCGGCAGCGACCAGCAGATATCCCGTCAGCAGCCAGCCGAGCAGTTGGCGGGGCGTGGGTTCCGGGTCGATGTCCTCGGGGTGGAGGAGGAGGCCGGGGCCGGCGGATTTCGGGGGGTGGGCAAGCTGCGGCGGCACTTCGAGGACGTGCCGGGCGGACCGGTACAGCAGCCACAGGGGCAGGGCCATCAGGAGCAACGGCGTCACGGCGACGGGCGACGCGCCGCCGGAGGCGGCCACGGTCCGTACGAGGTCGCCGCCGTGGGCGAGGAACCACAGGTCGGCGGCGAGGTGCAGGGCGCGCGACGGGTCGGTGTCCGGGTAGGGGGAGGCCACCCAGAGCAGCAGTACCGCGACGGCGAAGGCCCCGAGCCCGAGCCCCGCCGCGAGCACTCCGCCGAGGAAGGCGGTGCCGAGCGCGGAGGACCGCTGGGTGGAGGCCCGGCCGCGCGACGACAACGTCGGGCCGCGGTCGGTCAATTGGCTCACCCGGCCATGCTGCCAACAACACACGTTTCCGCCATGGAGCAGGCAATTACCGGACGTGTCGCCCAATATATGCTTATGTACCTTTTCATGTCGCCGCGACGTGTTGGACGTACGGGCCGCACCGGGCGTACGGGCCGTCCTGGACGTACGGGCAGCCTTGGCCGTATCGGGCGTCTCGGGCGCACGGGACGCCTCGGCCGTTCGGGGAAGGCCGCCGGAACCGCGACGGAGGCGCCCGACGCCCCATCAGAAGCGCCCTCTGTAGACCTTACTGACGACCCATCAGCGCCGGTAGAACATGCGCACCTCACCCCCGCAGCCGCCTTCGACGCCCTGTACGCCCGGCACGCGCACGACCTGACCCGCCAGGCGATCGTGCTCACCGGCCTGCCCCACCTCTCCCAGGAAGCCGTCGAACGGTCGTTCCAGGCGGCCTGGCAGCGCTGGCCCGAGATCGCGGTCGACCCCGACCCGGCGGGCCGGGTGCGCGCCATGGTGCACGAGTACGCGCTGTCGCCCTGGCACCGTATGCGCCCGAACCTGCGCGCCGGGCAGCGGCCGTCGCCCAGGGTGCCCGCCGCGCCGCCCGCCACTCCCCCGCAGCGCGCGCTGCGGGACGCCGTACTCAGCCTGCCTGCGGTGTACCGGCGGGCACTGCTCCTTCACGACGGGCTCGGTCTGGGCCTTAGTGAGACGGCGGCCGAGGTGGAGGCCAGTACGGCCGCGACGGCCGGGCGGCTGCTGCACGCGCGCCGAGCGCTGGCCGAGCGGGTGCCGGCCTTCGGCCTGGCAGCCGAGACGCCGGTACGTCAGCGGGAGATCCTGCGCGAACGGCTGGCCGGGCTGGCCGCCCTGTATCCGGTGGCGCCGCCTGCCGCCGAAGCCGTGCGCACGGGCGGCGAGCGGACGGTCAGCCGGATGACGCAGGGCGCGTTCGGGCTCACGGCCGTCATCGCGGCGGCCACGGCCTTCACCCTCGTCAACGAGGCGGCGGGCCCGCTGCCCGGCCGCCCCGAGGCCGGTCCCCCGGCCGTGTCCGCGTCCCCCACGCCCGGCGCGAAGGCCCGGGGCCCCCGTACGGAGCAGGCGAAGCACGCCCGTACGGGGCGGCAGACGGCGGCCGGTGGCCCGGTACGGCGGAACGTGGTCCGGTCGGGGCTTCTCGCTCCGGAGGCGCGGTAGCCGGGGGGCGGGGAGGCGGGGAAGGAGCGGGGGCAGGGCCAGGGAACGGGAAAAGGCGCGGGCCCGCACCCCCATGAGGGGTACGGGCCCGCGTCCGACGCGTCGCGCGATCAGCCGACGAGGATCTCGCGCGCCAGGCGCGCGGTCTCCGACGGGGTCTTGCCGACCTTGACGCCGGCGGCCTCCAGGGCCTCCTTCTTTGCCTGGGCGGTGCCGGAGGAGCCGGAGACGATGGCGCCGGCGTGGCCCATGGTCTTGCCCTCGGGCGCGGTGAAGCCCGCGACGTAGCCGACGACCGGCTTGGTGACGTTGGCCTTGATGAAGTCGGCCGCACGCTCCTCGGCGTCGCCGCCGATCTCACCGATCATGACGATCAGCTCGGTCTCCGGGTCGGCCTCGAACGCCTCCAGGGCATCGATGTGGGTGGTGCCGATGACCGGGTCGCCACCGATGCCGACGGCCGAGGTGAAGCCGATGTCCCGCAGCTCGTACATCATCTGGTAGGTCAGCGTGCCGGACTTCGACACCAGACCGATCTTGCCGGGCTTGGTGATGTCGCCCGGGATGATGCCGGCGTTGGACTGGCCGGGAGTGATCAGGCCGGGGCAGTTCGGGCCGATGATCCGGGTCTTGTTGCCCTTGCTCGACGCGTACGCCCAGAAGGCGGCGGAGTCGTGCACCGCGATGCCCTCGGTGATCACGACGGCCAGGCCGATCTCGGCGTCGATCGCCTCGACGACGGCGGCCTTGGCGAACTTCGGCGGCACGAAGATGACGGACACGTCGGCGCCGGTCTTCTCCATCGCCTCGGCGACCGAGCCGAAGACGGGTACGGAGGTCCCGTCGAAGTCGACCTCGGTGCCCGCCTTGCGCGGGTTCACGCCGCCGACGATGTTGGTGCCGTCGCCCAGCATGAGCTTGGTGTGCTTCATGCCCGTGGCACCGGTCATGCCCTGGACGATGACCTTGCTGTCCTTGGTGAGGAAGATAGCCATGGTGGTCTGAGTCCCTCTATCCCTTACTTCGCAGCCGCGGCGAGCTCGGCGGCCTTGTCGGCCGCGCCGTCCATGGTGTCCACGCGCTGGACCAGCGGGTGGTTGGCGTCGCTCAGGATCTTGCGACCGAGCTCCGCGTTGTTGCCGTCCAGGCGGACGACCAGCGGCTTGGTGACGTCCTCACCCTTGGACTTGAGCAGCTCCAGGGCCTGGACGATGCCGTTGGCGACCTCGTCACAGGCGGTGATGCCACCGAAGACGTTGACGAACACGGACTTCACGTCCGGGTCGCCGAGGATGATCTCCAGGCCGTTCGCCATGACCTCGGCGGAGGCGCCGCCGCCGATGTCGAGGAAGTTGGCCGGCTTGACGTTGTCGTGCTTCTCACCGGCGTACGCGACGACGTCCAGGGTGCTCATGACGAGACCCGCGCCGTTGCCGATGATGCCGACCTGACCGTCGAGCTTGACGTAGTTCAGGCCCTTGGCCTTGGCGGCGGCCTCCAGCGGGTTGGCCGCGGCCTTGTCCTCCAGGGCCTCGTGCTCCGGCTGGCGGAAGTCGGCGTTCTCGTCGAGCGAGACCTTGCCGTCCAGGGCCAGGATGCGGCCGTCCTTGGTCTTCACCAGCGGGTTGACCTCGACGAGGAGCGCGTCCTCGGCGACGAAGGTGTCCCACAGGGTCACCATGACCTCGGCGACCTTCTCGGCGACCTCGGCCGGGAACTTCGCCTGCGCGACGATCTCGCGGGCCTTCTCGATGGTCACACCCTCGTTGGAGTCGACCGGGACCTTCGCGAGGGCCTCGGGGGTCTTCTCCGCGACCTCCTCGATGTCCATGCCGCCCTGCACCGAGGCCATGGCCAGGAAGGTGCGGTTGGTGCGGTCCAGGAGGTACGAGACGTAGTACTCCGCCTCGATCTCCGGGGACAGCTCGGCGATCATCACCTTGTGGACCGTGTGGCCCTTGATGTCCATGCCGAGGATGTCCGTGGCGCGGGCGACGGCCTCGTCCGGCGTCGTCGCCACCTTCACGCCGCCGGCCTTGCCCCGGCCGCCGACCTTCACCTGCGCCTTGACGACGGACTTGCCGCCGAGGCGCTCGGTCGCCGCGCGTGCCGCCTCAGGCGTGTCGATGACTTCACCGGCCAGCACCGGTACACCGTGCTTGGCGAAGAGGTCCCTCGCCTGGTACTCGAACAGGTCCACGCGCGTCCGTCCCTTGTCTACTCAGAATCGCCGTAGTGATCGCGGTTCGTTGTCTGCATGGGCGTGCCGCGATGGGCAACGTGACTGCGCTGTCACTGAGGGAGGCGTACACGGTGGCCGGTACGCGGCATGTCCGTCTCGCAGGTTATCCCCGCAGGACCGGCCGCCCTAAATCACAGATCACACTGCGGCGGTGATAACAGTCACAGAGACGGTGGTCACAGATCACACAGGGGTACGGGCGGGTGGCCGCCAGGTGGACGACCCGCTCCGCCCGTCCGGTCCCGCGCCCAGCGCGAAGCCGGGCGGCTCCCTTCCCACGGGGAACCGCCCGGCTGCTCACTCACTGCCCTCACGGACGGCGGTACGGGCGCACGGCACACCACCCTGTGCGTGTGCCCGGCCGCCTGGTGGGGAGGGCGGTCAGGCGCCCTGGGTGGGGAGGGTCGGGAGGGTGGCCGGGAGGGTGGGCAGGGTGTTCGGGAGGGTGGTGGCGCCCGGGAGGGTCGGGAGTGCCGGGACGTTGGCGGGGTTGGTCAGGTCGGTGGGTACGGCGGGCACTGCGGGCACGGTCTGGCTGGGGAGTGCGGTCTGCAGTCCGGCGGTGGCGCCGCCGGCGATGCCCGAGGCGTCGTTCGTGACGGTGCCGACCAGGCCCTGCGCGAACGGAGTGGCGTCCGCGGCCACACCCTGCACGAACGGCGTCGCCTGACCCTGCACGTCACCGGCCAACTGACCGGCGCCGCCGACGGCACCCTGGGCGACCGGCACGACCTTGCCGACGACGCGCTGGGCGACGGGCGGCAGGACGTCGGCGGTGGTGTTGTCGAGGTCGGCGGCCTTGCCCAGGTCCGTGACCTTGTTCAGGTCGGCGGCCTTGCCGAGGTCACCGGTCGCGGGCAGTTCCGGGGTGGCGGGCAGCTTCGGGGTGCCGGGCACCTTCGGGGTGGCGGGCAGGTCCTGGGTGTGGACGTCCCCACCGGTGATTCCGGTGACCTGGCCGGCCACGCCGTCCACGGTCTTCTCGACGTTCTTCTTGACGGCCTTCTTGACGGTCTTCCCGGCGCCGCCGGCCACGTCACCGGCCGGCAGCTTGTCCCGCACCGCGCCACCGACCGTGTCGGTGACCGCACCCGTGACCGCGCCGGTGGCGGGCAGGTCGGCGGTGCCGGGCAGGCCGGCCGCGTTGGCGGCGACCGAACCGAGGGCCCACAGACCGGAAGCGGCGGCGGCTACGACGATGGAACGACGGATGTTCTTACGCATGATGGTGAAACGTCCTTCGAATTCAGGGGGTTCGACGGGCAGACCTGTCCCGCCCCCGCGCGGCAGGTCCTGTGCAGACGCGTCGTCTGCGGACGGGGATTCCGGACGCCGTAGGTCCGGAGGTCTGCCCTAGCCCGGGAATTCGAGGATGTCGGCGGCGCGCTGCCGCGTGGGCGGCTCGGCGGCCGCGAGAACGCCTCCGGGCACCAGCCCGAAGTGCGCGGGATGTGCCGGTACGGCGGCGAACTGGTCTCCGCCACGGGGCCCGTGGCCGTCACCGGCGGTGTGCGAGGCCGACGAGGCGGGCGCCTGCGGAAGCTGACCGGGAAGGCCCGGGAGGCCGGGAAGGCTTCCGCGCCCCTGCCCCAGCCACCGCTCCGACGCCGAGCCGACGCGCTGCACGGAATGCGACGACGCGCCACGAAGCTCGCCAGTCCGCACCCAACGGCCATGCGGTTGGGCTGAGTTGACCGCGTTGACTGCCTCGTCGCCTCGCTGGACACCGGCTCCGGCCTGCTGCGGCCCGGAGCCCTGGCCCGGCTGCTCGCCGTGCCCGTCACCACGCCCGGTGTCACCGTCACCGTCGCCGCCGACACCGGGAAGCCGGCCTGGCAGCTCTACGGGGAGCGCGTCCGCGTCGGCCACCTGGCGCACCTCGCGCACCACGTCCCGTACCGGTGCGGTGACCCGCTCGGCGACCGGCCCGGTGACCGGCTTCGCGGCCTGTCCGGCAGCCGGTGCGGTGCGCTCGGCAACGGGCCGCACGGCCTTGCCGACCGGCGTCTCCGCCGCCGCGCTCACGGCCGTCTTGCCGCCGCGCCGCATTTCCCGCCCGGCCTCGGCCGCCGAGTCCTTGACCGATGCCTGCTGCCGATCGGCCTGGGCCAGCGCCCCGACCTGCGGATTCGTGCTCACCGATCCGTCCGCGGCCTGCGCACCGCCACCGAACGCGATCCCCAGCGCCACGAACCCCGCCAGGAACAGCCCCGCCAGCAGCGCACGCCGCACCGCCGCGCTGCGCGGCAGGCGCGCGGCGGCGGGAAGGGCGGACACAGCAGACACGCGAAGATCCTTTTCGGCGGGCCGGAGAACGGTGGATGCCAGGGCGCACGGAAGCCGGAGCACGACCGGTTGCGGCTACGCGGCCGGTGCGGGCGGTACGGCCAACACGCTGGCAGGGCCCGATCCTTGCACGACAGACCTGGGGCCCCGCAAGCCCCCTGGGGCTCTCGTTACCGTTGCTCCGTCATGTCCGGTATCGGCAGCGGCCGCTTCTCGATCGCGGCCGCCATCACCTCCGGGAAGAGGTCGGGCGTACAGGCGAACGCGGGGGTTCCCAGGGCCGCCAGGGCCGCCGCGTGGTCCCGGTCGTACGAGGGCGCCCCCTCGTCCGACAGCGCGAGCAGCGTCACGAACTGCACCCCGGACGCCTTCATCGCCGCGACCCGTTTGAGCATCTCGTCGCGTATGCCGCCTTCGTAGAGGTCGCTGATCAGTACGACGACGGTGTCGGCGGGCCGGGTGATCTGCGACTGGCAGTAGGCCAGGGCGCGGTTGATGTCCGTGCCGCCGCCGAGCTGGGTGCCGAAGAGCACGTCCACCGGGTCGTCCAGCTCGTCCGTCAGGTCCACCACCGCGGTGTCGAAGACGACCAGCCGGGTCGCGACGGCCCGCATGGACGCCAGTACCGCGCCGAACACCGAGGCGTAGACGACGGAGGCCGCCATCGACCCGGACTGGTCGATGCACAGCAGCACGTCCTTCTTCACGGACTGCGCGGCCCGGCCGTGGCCGACCAGCCGTTCCGGGACGACCGTGCGGTGTTCGGGCAGGTAGTTCTTGAGGTTCGCGCGGATCGTGCGGTCCCAGTCGATGTCCCGGTGCCGGGGGCGGCTGACGCGCGCCGACCGGTCCAGGGCTCCACTGAGCGTGGCGCGGGTACGGGTCGAGAGCTGTGCCTCCAGTTGCTGGACGACCTTGCGCACCACGGCCCGCGCGGTCTCCTTCGTCGTCTCCGGCATGACCTTGTTCAGCGAGAGCAACGTCCCCACCAGGTGCACGTCGGCCTCGACGGCCTCCAGCATCTCCGGTTCCAGCAACAGCGCGGACAGGCCGAGCCGTTCGATCGCGTCGCGCTGCATGACCTGGACGACGGAGGTGGGGAAGTACGTACGGATGTCCCCCAGCCAGCGGGCCACGTTCGGAGCCGAGGCGCCCAGGCCGGCCGTACGCGTGCCCCCGCCACCCTGGCTGTCCGGGCGGCGGCTCCCGTAGAGGGCGCTGAGCGCCGCGTCCATGGCGGCGTCCTGCCCCCGCAGCTCGCAGCCGGTGCCGTCGGCGCCGTCCCCACCCAGCACCAGCCGCCACCGCCGCAGCCGCTCCTGCGCGTCGCCCGTCCCGCTCATCCCCGTACCCCCGTCGTCGTCCCCACCGTCGTCCCCGCCGTTGTCCCCGTCGTCGTCCGCCCCTCCGCAAGGCGCTCCCCGGGGCTTTCACTGAAGCCCACCCTGAAGCCTTCCCTGAGGCCCTCCCCGAAGCCCTCCCTGGCGCCTTCCCCGGAGCTTTCCGTGAGGCCCAGCAGGACGCGCAGGGTCGGGAGCACCGCTGCCGCCCGGTCCCGGTCCAGGCCGGGGCCGAAGCCCGGTATCGGCGGTTCCTGATCGGCTCGTCCCGCACCCTGCCCGGTGCCGGAGCCGTCGGGCCCGGCCGGGCCGCGGCGTATCAACTCGCCCAGCGTGCGCCGCACTCCGGCTTCGTACTCGGCGAACGTCCGGCGCAGCAGCGGCAGGACGTCCGTGAAGGAGTCCGCCGGTACGCCGGCCAGCCAACGGTCCACCAGCGCGAGCAGCCGTTCGTCGTGCACCAGCAGCAGCCCCCCGGCGTCGCCGCCCGCGAACCCCTCGATCCACCCCGCCGCCTCGGCGGGCGGGGTGCCGGGCGACAGGGCCAGCCCCATCAGCCGTCCCGCGTCCTCGGAGGTCAGCCGCCCGTCGTCGAGCAGCAGCCGGCCCGTGCGCCCCCGCAGCAGCCCCGGCACCGAGTCCCGCTCGGCCAGCTTCCGCAGCACCGCCGCCCAGCGCTCCCGCAGACCGCCACCCCGGCCCCCGGTCCCGCCCCGGACCCCTGCCTCGCCCCGGACCCCTGCCTCGCCCTGGTCACCCGCCTCGTCCGGGACCGCGGCCCCGCCCGGGCCCATGGCGCCGGTCCCGGCCGCCGCCCCCCTCACCGGCCCTTCGTCCATGAGGCCGACCGCGTGGTGCGTCGCGTCCAGGTGCTGCCGCATGTCGGCGGCGCCGTCCGCGTCCAGGCCCGTGCAGGCGGGCGGCAGGCCGACGAAGACCCGTTCGGCCAGCCCGGTGGCCACTTCGCCGAGTGCGGCGGCGTCCGTGCCGCGTACGTCGCCGTAGCGGACCGAACGGACCAGCGCGGGCAGCGCCTGGGCCAGGTGCCCCACGTCCGCGTCCAGCGCGGCCCGGTCCGAGAGCACCCGCATGACCACGGGCAGCGCGTCCGGGAGGGCGGCCAGCAGGCAACGCTCGGCCAGCGCCGTGACGTCGGCGAGGGCGGTGGTGCCCAGGGCGTCGGACTCCGCCTTGGCGGTCGCGGCCGCTTCCACCGTCGTGCCCCAGATCCCGGCCTCGGCGGCCCGGACGGAGAGTTCCGGCTCCCACCGGAGCCGCCAGCTCTCCCGGAACGTGCCGGTGCTCGCCCGCGTCCGTACGGGCTCGCCCCACGGCACGCCGAGCAGCCGCAGCCGGTGCAGCAGCCGGCTGCGCCCGGCGTCCGTCTCCTTGCGCAGGTCGAGGTCCAGTTCCCGGTCGGCCGCCTCCGGTTTGAGGCGCAGCGAGCGCTGGCTGCGGGCGATGTCCCGCTGGAGCGGCACGGCCGGGGCGCTGTCCGGCACCTGTCCCAGTACGTCCCCCACCACCAGGCGGTCGTGGATGAGGGCGGACGGCGCGTCGGAGCCCTCGCCGAGCACCGCGCGCACCGCGTCACCGGCCTCGGCCAGGCCCGCCAGCGGGCGGCCGCGCATCGCGGCCAGCGCCTCGGCGAGCCGCACGGCCTCGATGACGTGGGCGGAGGAGACGGCGTAGTCCTCCTCGCGCAGCAGTCCGGCGACCTTGGTCATCCAGCGTTCGACGGGGCGGTCGGGTGCGCTGAAGAGGTGGCCGTACCAGCCGGGCGAGGAGATGCCCGCGCCGTATCCGCTGCGGCGGGAGAGCCTGCGGTGGGTCCACGGCACCCACGTCACCTCGGGCTTCACCTTCGCCAGGCCCTTGAGCAGTTGCCGGTCGGCGGTCACGGTCGTACGCCGGGCCAGCGCCGGGACGTGCCACGCTCCGCACACCACGGCCACGCCGTCCCCGAACTCCCGGCGCGCCTCCCGCAGCCGGAGCCGCATATGGGCTTCGCGCACCAGGTCGCGGTCGTGCCCGCCGGTGCCGTACGCCTCGCGCAGCGCCCCCATCGCCTCGGCCAGCGCCTCGAACGGCGCGAGCGGGTCGTCGTCCGTCGCGCCACCGCTCCCGTGCCCCCTTCGGTGAGCCCGGTGTTCGATCACGTCCTCCCACCAGCGCTCCGGATCGTCGTAGCCGGCGGTCTCGGCGAGCACCGCCACCGGATCGACGCGCGCCTCCGCCGCCCGGTCGGCCCTCGTCCCCCCGTCGGGGCGGCTTCCCCCGTCCGCGCCGATCGCGCCGTCCTCCCCGTCCGTACTGTCCCCGCCGTCCCCGCCGTTCTCTCCGCTCCCCCCGTCCGGCCCGAACGCCAGGGAGTGTGCCGCGGGCAGGTCGATGAAGCGCACCGGTACGTCATGGGCCAGGGCCCACCGGATCGCCACCCACTCCGGGGAGAACTCCGCCAGCGGCCAGAACGCCGCGCGCCCCGGGTCGGCGGGCACATGGGCCAGCAGCGCGACCGGTGGGCGCATCGCCTCGTCGGCGGCCAGGGCCACCAACGCGTCCGCCTCCGGCGGTCCTTCGATCAGCAGGGCGTGGGGCTCGTGGTGCTCCAGGACCGCCCGGACCGCCCGCGCCGAGCCCGGTCCGTGGTGCCGCACCCCCAGCAGCAGCGGCCGGTCCGCCCGGGCGTTCATGCGCCGGCCTCGCGGCAGGCGCGGTAGAAGTCCTTCCAGCCGTCGCGCTCGCGCACCACGGTTTCGAGGTATTCCTGCCATACGACGCGGTCGGCCGCCGGGTCGCGGATCACCGCGCCGAGGATGCCCGCGGCCACGTCGCCGGACCGCAGCACGCCGTCCCCGAAGTGTGCGGCCAGGGCCAGGCCACTGGTCACCACGGAGATGGCCTCGGCCGTGGACAGCGTGCCCGACGGGGACTTGAGCTTGGTGCGCCCGTCGGTGGTGACGCCGTCGCGCAGCTCCCGGAAGACCGTGACGACGCGGCGGATCTCGTCCGTCCCTTCGGGGGCGGGCGGCAGGTCCAGCGAGCGCCCGATCTGGTCGACGCGCCGGGAGACGATGTCGACCTCCTCCTCGGGCGTGGCGGGCAGCGGCAGCACGACCGTGTTGAAGCGGCGGCGCAGGGCGCTGGACAGCTCGTTCACCCCGCGGTCGCGGTCGTTGGCCGTGGCGATGAGGTTGAAGCCGCGCACCGCCTGGACCTCTTGGCCCAGCTCCGGGATCGGCAGTGTCTTCTCCGACAGGACGGTGATGAGCGTGTCCTGTACGTCGGCCGGGATACGGGTCAGTTCTTCCACGCGGGCGGTCATGCCCCGGGCCATCGCCCGCATGACCGGGCTGGGCACCAGCGCGTCCCGGCTCGGGCCGTGGGCGAGGAGCTGTGCGTAGTTCCAGCCGTAGCGGATGGCTTCTTCCGGGGTGCCGGCCGTGCCCTGCACGAGCAGGGACGAGTCGCCGCTGACGGCTGCCGCCAGGTGCTCGGAAACCCAGGTCTTGGCGGTGCCGGGGACACCGAGCAGCAGCAGTGCGCGGTCGGTCGCGAGGGTCGTCACCGCGACCTCGACGATCCGGCGCGGGCCCACGTACTTCGGTGTGACGACCGTGCCGTCCGGCAGGGTGCCGCCGAGCAGATACGTCGCCACCGCCCACGGCGACAGCCGCCAGCGCTCGGGGCGCGGCCGGTCGTCGGCCGCCGCCAGCGCCTTGAGTTCGTCCGCGAACGCGTCTTCCGCGTGCGGCCGCAGCACCTGCGCGGGTCCGTCGGCGCCGGTGCCTCCGGCGGCCTCTTCGGTGGTGTTCTCGGGCATGGTCTCCCCCTCGTCGCACGGTCTGCGGCCGGTACCCCGCCTTCCGCCGGCCGCTTGCGTGAACAACCCTGCACCACACCACTGACAATCACCGGAAACCCGGCCCTGACCTGCTACTTCCGCTACTTCAGCGGCGACATGGCCACGCACTGCGCGGTCTCGAAGCCGCCTTTCGCGGTCCGCTTCGTCAGCTTCCGGCCCTGGTACGTGACGGAGCAGGTCACCTCGCCGCCGCCCTCGGCGACGACGGCCACGACGGTCGGCGCGGCACTGCCCTTGAGCGTGACGGTCTTGCGCCACGGAAGCTTCGGCGCCTTGCCGTCTGCCGCGGGGACTTCGACGCTGCCCTTGTGTGACGCGTCGTCATAGGCGATCGAGTCCACCGCGCCGCCGGTGACTTCGTACGTGACCTGGTACGCGGTCTCCTCGTACTTCTTCATCTCCTTCTCGACGTCCTGGCCGATCTGCTCGTCGACGGCCTTGTCCACGGCCTTGTCCACGGCACCGCAGGCGGCGACGGAGGTCAGGACGGCCGCGCAGGCCGTGGCCACGGCGGCGACGCGAAGACGGGAAGCGAGCACGACGGACTCCTGCTGAAGCGTGCGGAAAAACCCGGAATTTCGCGTCAATCAACCGCGATGACCAGGTGAAGTCAAGGTCATGACATGGGGGTTCTTGCTGGTCAGGGCGATTGTCAGTGGGTGCTCGTAGCGTTTGGGGCATGAATCCGCAGGGGGAACGCTGGACGACGGACCAGGTGCTCGCGCTCGCGCCCGACGCGCCGTCACGCAAGGCGGGCGGCCGGCTCGCGACACCGGGCTCGTGGCCGGAGTCCGGCACACGGGACGGGGCGGTGTGGGGCCTGTGCCAGGGCAGCGGCAGCACGCCGTACCGCACCGTCGTCGACACGGCCGGACCGGCCTTCAAGTGCAGTTGTCCGAGCCGCAAGTTCCCGTGCAAGCACGCGCTGGGCCTGCTGCTCATGTGGGCGGGCGAGGAAGGGGCCGTGACCGGCGGCGAGCCTCCCGCATGGGCGGAGGAGTGGATCACCGCCCGTCGGGAGCGCGAGCAGAAGAAGGCATCGGGGGCCACCAACGGGCAGACGCCAGCGGCTGGTTCGGCGCCTTCCGCGGCGCCCGAGGCCGCGCGGCGACGGGCCGCGCTGCGCGCCCAGCGGATCGCCGCCGGCGCCACCGAGCTGGAGCAGCGGCTGGAGGACCTGCTGCGCTCCGGACTGGCCACCGCGGACCGTGCGGGATACGGCACCTGGGACGAGACCGCGGCCCGTATGGTCGACGCGCAGGCGCCCGGCCTGGCGTCGCGCGTACGGGAGTTGGGCTCGACCGCGGCGTCCGGGGCGGACTGGCCGTCCCGGCTCCTCGCGGAATGCGCCTTGATCCATCTCCTGGACCAGGCGTTCCTGGGCATCGACCGGCTGCCGCCCGCCCTGGCCGCGACGGTCCGCACCCGGGTCGGGCTGACCACCGACGCGGCGGACGTACTCGCCGGACCGGACACCGCCACCGTGCGCGACCGCTGGCTGGTGCTCGCCCAACAGGACACCGAGGAAGGCGTGCTGACCAGCCGGCGGATCTGGCTGCGCGGCGAGCGGACCGGCCGTATGGCCCTGCATCTCTCCTTCGGCGGGCCGGACCGGGCCCTGGACCTCTCGCTGCCCGGCGGACTCGTCCTGGACGCCGACCTCGCCTACTACCCCGGCGCGCGCCCGCTGCGCGTCGTCATGGGAACCCGGCACGCCGACCCGGTCCCGGTCACCGGACCGCCCCCGGGCGGCGGCACCGACGCCGCCCTGGCCGCGTACGGCGACGCGCTGCGCGACGACCCCTGGCTGGACACCTGGCCGGTGGTCCTGGCCGATGTCGTCCCCATACCGGGCCAGGGAGGCGAGCCGTGGCAACTGGCCGACGCGGACGGGGAATCGGCGCTCCCGGTGGACCCGCGCTGCGCGGAGCGGTCGGGGCTGTGGCGCCTGGCCGCCATATCCGGCGGCGAACCGGTCACGGTCTTCGGCGAGTGCGGGCACCGCGGCTTCGTCCCCCTGACCACCTGGGACCCGGACCCGGTCGCGCTGTGAAGCGGTAGCCCCGCGGTCCGTCACCACCCACTCGTCCGGACGGGCGCCCGTCCGGCCACCCGATGTCCGTCGTCCGATCACCGTCCGGGGGAAGACCATGATCGAAGCACCCAGCACCCACAGCACCCGCCTCGGGCCCGCCGCCCCGCCCGAGCCCTCCTGGGAGGATCTGGTGAGCGCGGCGCTGCTCGGTACGGAGCGCCGTACGCCGCCGGTCGCCGCCCGCGAGGGCCGCAGCACCGCGGCCGCGCTGCTGGACGCGGCCGCGGTGAGCACGGTCCGGCGCCGGGCGGCGCTGCGCCCCGCGCCCGCCCGCGAGCGCCCCGTACCGGCTCCGGCCGACCCGCGGCCACCGCTGCCACCGGCCGCGCGGCGCCGGCTCGCGCTGCTGCTCGCCGACCGGAACGGCATCGGCGGCGGTCACCGCCGCGGCACGGCGCCCGACCTGACCGAACTGCTGCCGCAGTGGCTGGCGGCTGCCGCCCAGCACGGCTACCGCGCCCCCGAGGCGCTGCTGCCCGCGCTGCTCGACGCGGCCCGCGCGCGGACGGACCTGCGCGCGGCAGCGCTCGCGTTCGCGGGGCCGCGGGCGCTGTGGCTGGCGCGGCTCAACGACGAGTGGAAGTTCGCGCTGCGCGGCGTCGGGAGCACGGCCGCGCTGCCCGGCGCCGACGAGCCGGAGGCCGTACGCACGCTGTGGGAGGAGGGGCTGTTCGCGGAACGGGTCTCCCTGCTGGCGGCGCTGCGCCGCCGTGACCCGGCGGCCGGGCTGACGCTCCTGGCCGCCACCTGGTCGAGCGAGCGCGCCGAGGACCGGCTGATGTTCCTCGACTCGCTGCGGGAGGGCCTGTCGATGGACGACGAGCCGTTCCTGGAGCAGGCGCTGTCCGACCGCAGCCGCAATGTCCGCGGGACGGCCGCCGAGTTGCTCTCGGCCCTGCCCGGCACCGCGCTCGCCGCACGCATGGCGGACCGGGCCCGCGCCTGCGTCTCCCTCGTCCGTACGGAGGCCGCGGCGGACCCGTCCGGCACCACCGCACACCTGACAGATCCCTTGACGGACCCGTCCAGTACGAACGCCATAGGCACCGACGGCACCTGGGCACTCGTCGTGCAGGCCCCGCGTGCGTGCGACGCCGCGATGCAGCGCGACGGCGTGGTGCCCAGACCGCCGACCGGCCGGGGCGAACGGGCCTGGTGGCTGAGCCAGCTTTTGGAGGCCGCGCCGCTGGAGTGCTGGAGCGAGTGGCTGGGCGGCCGGGGACCGGCGGAGATCGTCGCCCTGCCGGTGGCCGACGGCTGGCGTACGGAGTTGCACGACGCCTGGTGCCGGGCCGCCGTACGCCAGCGGGACGTGGCCTGGACGCGGGCCCTGCTCGGCGCCCCGGCCGCCGCCGCGCAAGGCTCCGGCTCGTACGTCGTCGGCCCCGCCGCCACCGCCTCCACGGCCGCCCCCACCACCGCGACCACCACTGCCGCGTCCGGCGGCGCGTCCCCCGACAGCCCGGCCGGTTCGTCACGGGACCTGGCACGGCTGCTGACCGTGCTGCCCGAGGACGAACGGGCCCAATGGGTCGCGGAGTACATAGCGGCCCACGGCTTGTCCGACGCGTTCCGGATGCTCGGGGTGTGCGCGGTGCCGTGGACCGAGCCGCTGGGGCGGGCGGTGGTCGACGCGCTGGACATCGCCCGGGACGCGGGCAGTTATCCGTGGAGCTTCAGCGGCGTGATGGGCCTGGCCGAGCGGTGTCTGGACCCGGACGCCGCGGACCGGCTCGCCATGCTCACGACGGTGCCGGACGAACCGGCGGACGGCTCCCCCGGCGCGGTCGGCTACTGGTCCGAGGCGTTCCAGCGCCTGGTGGGCACGCTACGGCTGCGCGCCACGATGCGGGCGGAGCTGGCCCCATGACGAGCACGGAGCCGGCCCCGTGACGCGGGCGGCGGGCCGGTCCGGCCCCATGACACGGCTTGCGGGCGGCGCCGGCCCCGGCGGCCGGGCCGGGTCCGGGCCGGAACCGCCCCGCCCGGGCGCTGCCGTGTCAGGCCGCGAGCTGGCGGACGTTGGCGCGGACCCACTCCACGATCGACGTGGTCGTCGCCCCGGGCGTGAAGATCTCCGCGACGCCCAGCTCCTTGAGGGGCGCGATGTCCGCCCCCGGGATGATCCCGCCGCCGAACACCTTGATGTCCGCCGCGTCCCGCTCCTTGAGGAGCTCTATGACCTTGGCGAACAGGGTGTTGTGCGCACCGGACAGGATGGACAGGCCGATCGCGTCGGCGTCCTCCTGGATCGCGGTGTCCACGACCTGCTCCGGGGTCTGGTGCAGCCCCGTGTAGATGACCTCCATGCCGGCGTCGCGCAGCGCCCGCGCGATGACCTTGGCTCCCCGGTCGTGACCGTCGAGTCCCGGCTTGGCCACCACCACGCGGATCGGACCCTGCACACCCATCACTGCCTCCCAGCCCTGCACGGCACGACACGGCTCCTGCACGGGGCAAGGCCGCCGGACCGACATCCGATGGGCGGCCGCGCCGGCCGCCCCAAGCGTGAACGAACGTTATCGTCAGCATCCCGTACCCGGCCGTTTCGTGACACGGAGGGAGGGGGAAATCACACGTTGGGACACGTTCGCTACGCGTTGCGTTCCGCGGTGCTTCACCGGCGGGACGCCACGCACGGGGAGCCGCAGTGAGGTCGCCGCACCTCCGCGCCGTCAGCCGCGCGGTACGGGGGTCCGGCCGTTGAACGCATCCGTCTCCGTATCCGTACGTCCGGGCAGCAGCTCGTTCACGTACTCGTACGTTGCCGGAAACGGCTGCCCATGACGGGCCACGGGGGACAGAGTCGTCTCCCGCGTGCCATTCGGGAGGTCGGCCATGAAGGCCCTGCCCTTTCTCTGCTGTCTGGCCCGCCCCACCGCGCTGCTGCGCGCGACGGTGATGGAGCTGGCGATCCTCGTCGGGCACCTGCTGCTGTACCCGACCGGCATCCAGCAGGAACAGCACAGAGCCCTCCCCGGCACGCCCGCCGGCCCCGACCTCGCAACAACGGACCCCGGCCCGGAGCTCGCGCCTGCCCCCGATCCCGACCCCGATTCCGCCCTCTCGCCCTCCCTCTCTCCTTCCTCCCGGGCCACCCTGCTGCCCACGGAGGGCCGCGCCCACCCGCCGGTGCTCCTCCTGCACGGCTTCATCGACAACCGCTCCGTCTTCGTGCTGCTCCGCCGCTCGCTGCTGCGGCACGGCTGGCGCCACGTGGAAGCGCTCAACTACTCGCCGCTCACCTGCGACCTGCGCAAGGCGGCGGAGCTGCTGGGCCGTCACATCGAGCAGTTCTGCGAGCGCACCGGCCACAGCAGGGTCGACCTCGTGGGGCACAGCCTCGGCGGCCTGATCGCGCGCTACTACGCGCAGCGCCTCGGCGGGGACCTCCGCGTGCGCACCCTGGTCACTCTCGGTACCCCGCACGGCGGCACCCGGGTCGCGCCGCTGATGTCGGCCCACCCCCTCGTACGGCAGATGCGCCCGCATTCCGACGTGATCGAGGAGTTGGCGCGGCCCGCCCCGAATTGCCGGACGCATTTCGTCTGCTTCTGGAGCGACTTGGACCAGCTCATGGTCCCGGCCGGGACCGCGCGTATCGATCACCGGGATTTGATCAGCCGCAGCGTGCGGGTATCCGGTGTCGGGCATCTCGCGCTCCCGGTCAACGGTGCGGTGGCGGCCGGAATACGGGAGGCGCTGGGCGCCGAGGAGGTCTCGGCGGAGAGCGCGGGCGCCACGTCGGTGGCCTGACCTCCACGGAGCCCGGCCCGCTGCCCGCCGCCGACCGCGGCGGATCTTCGCCGCGGGCACTTTCCAAGGTCGCGTCCGGCCATTCGATCTTCCGGCGCGCACTTCCGCACCCCGCACCGTCTCGAACGCGCTTCGAACGCGGGGCCAAGAACGCGCATAGTGTCCGCCGAAAGGCGGCCAAATGCCCGTTGCCGAGAAGCCCGAAACCTGCCGAAGATTGTCGCCGTCACGTACTGCCGGGTACAGTCGCCGCTAATTCTCCTGCTGCCGAGGCGAAAGAGAAGTGGTGGTGAACGACCGTCACTCGCCGGAGTCCCCCGCTCCGACTGTCCCCTCTCCCGACGCCTCGTATGCGCACTACCCGGCCTACGGGTCCTACGGACATCAGGACACCCAGGCCGGCCATGCCGCATACGGCGGCGACCCGTACTTCGGCGCGCTCCCCGGCCATCAGGCCACCGGTGCGCACGACGCCGTGCCGTACGGCACCACCGCGTACGGGACCGACGCGTACGCCGCGTACGCCACCGATGCCCAGGACGGCGGCTACGACCCGGGTACCCACTCCGGCCCCTATGACACCGGAGCGTTCAACTCCGGCGCGCAGGCCACCGGCCCGCAGCCGGACGCGGCCTACGACCCGTACTCCCACACCGCGCACGACACCGTCTACGACACGGTGTACGACGCCGGGTACGACACCGGCGGCTACCCGGCCGCGGCCCCGGCCGGGCCCGACGGCTACGAGGCCACCGCGGTCTGGGGCGTCGTCGGCGAGGGCCTGATCCCCGGCATCCCCGCGCAGGCGGGCCCTCCGGAGCCGGGCGTTCCGTTCGGTGCCGACGCCAGCTCCCAGTGGGAGACCATGACGTGGGCCGGTCCGATTCCGGGCCTGGGGCAGTACGGGAACGACCCGCACGAGCCCGGACAGCCCTACGGTTCCGGTCCGTACGCGAACACGAACGATCAGTTCGCGTCCGCCTACGGTGGGTACGAGGCGTTTTCCGCCGCCGACGCGGCGGACAACCGATTCGCCGACGCCCTCACCCAGACCACCCCGGCCATCGGCCCGGACTTCGACGGCCGCGCCCCCGCCGACGGCCTGGACGACCTCCACGGCCCGGACGGCATACACGACCTGGACGACCTCCACGGCGCCGACGGCCCGTACGCGGACGCAGCCGACATCACGCCCGACGGCAGCCCCGCCGCCTCCGACGTGGCCGCCGCCCCCGTCCCCGGCGCCCGCGCCTCCCGCTCACGCCGGGCCGCACCGGGCGGCGGTTCGTCCGGCCGCGGACGCCGCCGTACCGCGAAGCGTTCCGCGCTGCTCACCGTCGCGGTGCCCTCGGTCGCCGCGATGGGCGTGTGCGCCGTGGCCGCCGCCTCCGTCACCAGCGGTGCGGAGAACGGCGCCAAGGACGGTACGACGACGCAGGCCGCAGGGGACCCCGCGGCCGTGCAGCCGGCCGTGGCCAACAACAAGCTCGACACCCAGCTCGCCAGCCTGAGCGCGGGCGCCGACGACTTCGCGAACCGTGCCAGCCGTACGCAGGAGCGCATCGACCTCAAGGCCCGGCAAGCCGCCGAGAAGCAGCGCAAGATCCGGGAGGCGGCGCGCAAGGAGGCCATGCGCCCCAAGTTCATGCTGCCGGTCGCGCAGCACGGGCTGAGCGCGCTGTACGGGCAGGCGGGCTTGAACTGGATGTCCGTACACACCGGTATCGACTTCCCGGTCGACTACGGCACGCCCGTCATGGCCGCCACGGACGGCACCGTACGCACCCAGTTCAACGTCGCTTACGGCAACATGGCGATCGTGACCGCCCCGGACGGCACCGAGACCTGGTACTGCCACCTGAGCACCACGAAGATCCGCTCGGGCAAGGTCAAGGCCGGCGACCAGATCGCCTACTCGGGCGACTCCGGCAACTCCACCGGACCGCACCTGCACTTCGAGGTGCGCCCCGGCGGCGGCTCGGCCGTCGACCCGCTGCCGTGGCTCCGCAGCCACGGCCTCAACCCGACCTGACCGGCCCTCGGCACACCGGCCGACCGCTCGGCCCGACCCGTCGTCCCGTCCGGCGCCCCTCAGGGCGCCGGACGGTTCCGGTTCAGCGCGCTCGGCGCCCGCCGGTCAGAGCTTCTCCACCGGCGCGTACCGCAGCAGCAGCCGCTTCGGCTTCTCGCCGCCGAAGTCGATCGTCGCCTCCGCGTTGTCCCCGCTGCCCTTGACCGCGACGACCGAACCCAGCCCGAAGCTGTCGTGCGTGACGCGGTCGCCGACCGCCAGCGAGACCACCTCGCGGTCCTTGGCACGGCGGGTCGCGAAGCCGCTCGGCCCGGCCTTCGTACGCGACGAGGACAGCCCGGAGCCGAAGCCACCGCCGCCCGACCCCGAGAGCGCGCCCATCGAGGCGGAGGGCGTCGCGGGGCCGGTGCGCCGCCAGTCGACGTACGTTTCCGGGATCTCCTCCAGGAAGCGGGACGGCGGGTTGTACGACGGCTGGCCCCAGGCGCTGCGCATCGTGGAGCGGGTGACGTAGAGCCGTTCGCGGGCGCGCGTGATGCCGACGTACGCCAGGCGCCGCTCCTCCTCCAGCTCCTTGGTCTGGCCCAGCGCGCGCAGGTGCGGGAAGACGCCGTCCTCCATGCCGGTCAGGAAGACGGTGGGGAACTCCAGGCCCTTGGCGGTGTGCAGCGTCATCAGGGTGATGACGCCGGAGCCTTCCTCGTCCTCGTCGGGGATCTGGTCGGAGTCGGCGACCAGCGCGACCTGCTCCAGGAAGTCGGAGAGGGTGCCCGGGTTCTCCTCGCCGCGGTCCTGCTCGAATTCCAGCGCGACGGCGGCCAGTTCCTGGAGGTTTTCGATACGGGTCTCGTCCTGCGGGTCGGTCGACGCCTGCAGCTCGGCGAGGTAGCCCGTACGCTCCAGGACCGCTTCCAGGACGGTGGCGGGGCCCGCGCCGGACTCCACGACGGTGCGCAGCTCCTCCATCAGCGTGTTGAAGCGCTTGACGGCGTTGGCGGAGCGCGCGGCCATGCCGTACGCCTCGTCGACCCGGCGCAGCGCCTGCGGGAAGGTGATCTTCTCGCGGGCGGACAGCGCGTCGATCATGGCTTCGGCGCGGTCGCCGATGCCGCGCTTGGGCACGTTCAGGATGCGGCGCAGCGGGACGGTGTCCTCGGGGTTGCTGAGGACGCGCAGGTACGCGAGGACGTCGCGGACCTCCTTGCGCTCGTAGAAGCGCACGCCGCCGACGACCTTGTAGGGCAGGCCGACCCGGATGAAGATCTCTTCGAAGACGCGGGACTGGGCGTTGGTGCGGTAGAACACCGCGACGTCGCCCGCCTTGGCGTCGCCCGCGTCCGTCAGCCGGTCGATCTCGTCGGCGACGAACTGGGCCTCGTCGTGCTCGGTGTCGGCGACGTACCCGGTGATGCGGGGGCCCTCGCCGGCGTCCGTCCACAGGTTCTTGGGGCGGCGGTTCTCGTTGCGCTCGATGACGGCGTTGGCGGCGCTGAGGATCGTCTGGGAGGAGCGGTAGTTCTGCTCCAGCATGATCGTCGTGGCGTCCGGATAGTCCTCCTCGAACTGGAGGATGTTACGGATCGTGGCGCCGCGGAACGCGTAGATCGACTGGTCGGCGTCACCGACCACGCACAGCTCACCGGCGGTCCCGGCCGGTCCCACCAGCTCCCGCACCAGGGTGTACTGGGCGTGGTTGGTGTCCTGGTACTCGTCCACGAGGACGTGCCGGAAGCGGCGGCGGTAGTGGTCGGCGACATCCGGGAACGCCTGGAGGAGGTTGACCGTGGTCATGATGATGTCGTCGAAGTCCAGGGCGTTGGCCTCGCGCAGCCGCGCCTGGTACATCCGGTACGCCTCGGCGACGGACTTCTCGAACCCGTCGGCCGCCTGATCGGCGAAGGTCTCCTCGTCGATGAGCTCGTTCTTGAGGTTGGAGACCTTGGCGCTGAAGGACTTGGGCGGGAACCGCTTGGGGTCGAGGTCCAGATCCCGGCAGACCAGGGCCATCAGGCGCTTGGAGTCGGCCGCGTCGTAGATCGAGAAGGACGAGGTGAAGCCCAGCTTCTTGGACTCGCGGCGCAGGATGCGCACGCACGCGCTGTGGAAGGTGGAGACCCACATGGCGTTCGCCCGCGGGCCGACCAGCTCCTCGACGCGCTCCTTCATCTCGCCCGCGGCCTTGTTGGTGAAGGTGATCGCGAGGATCTCGCCCGGGTGCACACCGCGCGCGCCGAGCAGATGCGCGATGCGGTGCGTCAGGACGCGGGTCTTGCCGGAGCCGGCGCCGGCGACGATGAGCAGCGGGCCGCCGGTGTGGACCACGGCGGCCTTCTGCTGGTCGTTGAGCCCCTCCAGGAGGGCGGCCGGATCCACCGCGGGGCGGGGGGCGCCGTCGCGGTAATACGGGTCGCGGCCCGGGCCGACGGCGTGCGGGATGCCGCCGGGCACGTCGAAGCGCCCGCCGAACAGGTCGGCCGGGATCTCCTCCTGTGCCGGACCGTCCTCGTCCTCGGGAGGCGGCGGGGGCCCTTCACCCGTGGGTTCGAGGTCCGCCAGGAAGCTGTCGTCAAAGAGGCTGCTCATCGCCCACCGAGTCTAGGCCGCCGCACTGACAGCCCGGCCCGTACCGGGAAAACCGGCCGTGTGAGCTAGCCCGCCCTGCACCGCCCCGGACCGTACGGGTACGACAGCCACCGTCCCCGTACGGTCACAAGTGACCCAGGACACGTCACGGACTCGACCAGATAACGAAAAGGTTTCGGGCATATCGAACATCAGCCTTCACAGGAGCCACACGGGTTGGCTACCGTGCTCGCTCGGGCAGCCCGCGTCCCCGCGGTCGACAGCGTCCGCACGGGCCGCCCCCGCCGAGTCCGGCCCTGCCGCCAGGCACCCGGAGCCGGGGACCCACACGTTCCACCGAGGTGAATCGGCCGGTACGGCACACGGCGAGAGGCGCCCAGGAGCACCGCCCGGAGCACCGCCCCGGGGCCTCCCACTCCCGCAGCCGTACGGGCCGTAGGGCAGCCTTCCGTACGCCCGAACCTGACAGCTAACCCGGTAGGCGGTCCACGGAAGGAGTCGCCGGCCTTGGCGTCGCACCGCAAGCCGCGCACCCGCATACTCACCTCCCCCGGCAGCCGCCGTACGGCCGCCGGGCTCACCACCGCCGCCCTCGCCTCCGTCACCCTGCTCTCGCAGACCGCCGAGGCCGCGCCCCGTCAGCCCCGGCAGTCCGTCGAAGAGGTCAAGCAGAAGGTCGACGACCTCTACCGCCAGGCCGAGGTGGCGACCCAGAAGTACAACGGCGCCAAGGAGCAGGCCGACCGGCAGCGCGGCACCGTCGACCGGCTGCTGGACGAGTCCGCCCGGCGCACCCAGAAGATGAACGACGCCCGGCGTGAGCTGGGCGTCTACGCCTCGGCCCAGTACCGCACCGGCGGCCTGAGCCCGACCGCGCAACTGCTGCTCGCGCAGAACCCGCAGCAGTTCGCCGACCGCAGCCACCTCATGGACCGGCTGACCGGCCGGCAGCAGCAGGCCGTCACCGACTACCAGGAGCAGCAGGCCAAGGCCGTACGGCAGCGCGCCGACGCGTCGCGGAGCCTGGAGCGGCTGACCGAGACGCAGGCGTCCCTGAAGGAGGCCAAGAAGGACGTCCAGGACAAGCTGGCCGAGGCCCGGGAGCTGCTGTCGCGGCTGACCGCCCAGGAGAAGGCGCGGCTGGCGGAGCTGGAGCGCAAGAAGGAGGCCGAGGCCAAGCGCAAGGCCGAGGAGCTGGCGCGCAAGCAGGCCGAGAAGGAGCGCAAGGAGCGGGCGGACCGCGAGCGGCACGACGGCCCGGGTCAGGGCACCGGTTCCGGGTCGCCGGGCAGTGACACCGGTGAGGGCTCCGGCGGCGGGACCGGCGGCGGCTCGGTGGACGACGGTTCGTACGCGACCAAGGCCGCCAAGGCGCTCGCGTTCGCCCGCGCGCAGGTCGGCAAGCCGTACGTCTGGGGCGCGACCGGCCCGAACTCGTACGACTGCTCCGGTCTGACGCAGGCGGCCTGGAAGGCGGCGGGGGTGTCCCTGCCGCGTACCACCTGGGACCAGGTGAAGGCCGGCGACCGGGTGGCGACCAAGGACCTGAAGCCGGGTGACCTGGTGTTCTTCTACAACGACATCAGCCACGTCGGGATGTACATCGGCGACGGCAAGATGATCCACGCGCCGAAGCCCGGTGCCAGCGTGCGGGTCGAGTCGATCTACTACATGCCGATCTACGGGAGCGTCCGGCCGGCATGAGAAGAGGGCCGTGGGGCACGCGCCCCACGGCCCCCGGCAGGCCCTCGTCAGTCGCCGCTCACGTCCACAGCAGGGCGATGAAGATGTTGACCATCGTCAGCAGCCCGACGGCCAGGAACAGGGGCTTCTCCACCTTGTCCTCGTCGCGCTTCACGTAGACCAGGGCCAGGATCACCACCAGGACGCCGAGCTTGACGCCGAGCTTGACGTTGTTGAGCGAGTGGTCCTGGGCCTGGTTGAGGCCGACCAGGGCGATGCCGGTCACCAGCATCGTCAGCGCGCCGTGCAGCATGGCCGGCGTGAAGCGGGCGGTGCCCGCGCTCATGGGCTTCATCTGGGTCAGGAAGCCGCCGAGCAGCGAGGCGATGCCGATGATGTGCAGACCTACGAAGACCTTGGTTACTACGTCCATAGTGGTGGATCGTAGCCCTCGCCTGACGCCGCTCCTCACTTAGGTTTGCCTCTCCCGCCCGCTCCGGTCACAGCTCGTGCCCAGCCCGCCCCCGGCGCGTACAGCCTCGGACACCGGCGCCCACCATCGGACCGAAAACGAGCAATACCCGGCAACCGGCCGCCTTTCCGGGCTCCGGAGGTTTAGCGTCCTTCATCAGGCGGCCGACTCCCCACCGCCGCCGGATTCCGCCCCGGCGGTCGTCGGCCGTCCCCGCCGAGAGGAAGGGCGGCGGCCCGCTCCCCCTGTTACGGGCCGCCGCCTGACCCAGCCGGGACGAAGTGTGCGTACGGCCCGGCCGGGGGCGGCGTGCGCGTATCGGAGCCGGGTCGGCCGGGTCGGATACGAGACGGATACGTACGGAGCCCGGTCGGCCGCAGCGGATACGCACGGGCGCCGCGCCGCGTCCCGTCCTAACATCGGCCGCATGAACCTCCCTATAGACAACCCCCCTATAGACACGACCGGTTCACCCCTCCCCTCGTCCCTCGCCTCCCCCGCTCCCCTCCCGCCCCACCTCCAGGACCTCGTCCGGATCTGGGTGCACGGCTGGACGCGCTGCCGCGGCACCGCCGCCCCCGTCGCCACACGAGGCGGCTTCCACGTCGAGACCGGCCGTCCGGGCCAGCCGGGCCGCTACGTCTTCCCCGCCGCCGACCCGGACGTCCTGCGGAGCCTCACCGCCTCGATCACCGCCCCCAACCTGTGGGTCAAGGTCTGTGCCCCGCGTGCGGTGATCGCCCCCGTACTGCCGTCGGGCTGGGAGTTCGACGAACCGCAGTTCCTGATGTCCGTCACACTGGCCGCCCCGGACGGGCCCCCGGTCCGCCGCCCCCACGCGCCGGCCGGCTACGCGGTCGAGACGGTGGACAAGGACGGCGACGGCATCATCGACTGCCGCGTCCTGCACACCGCGACCGGCGACCTCGCCGCCCGGGGCCGCGCCGCGGTCACCGACGCCTGCACGCCGCCGGCCGTGATCTACGACATGATCCACACCAGCGCGGAGCACCGCCGCCGCGGCCTGGGCGGCCTCGTCATGAACGCGCTCTCCGCGCACGCCGCCGAACTGGGCGCCGCCCACGGCGTCCTGGTGGCCAGCCCGCAAGGCCGGGCCCTCTACCGTTCACTGGGCTGGCGGCTGCACGCCCCCGTCACGGCCGCGCGCATCCCGCCGCCCGCGGACGGAACCCTCAGGACTTGACCACACCGCTGAGCCACCGGAAGACCTCCGGAATCTGGTTCTTCCACACGGCCGTGCCGTGGCCGCCCGCGCCCGGCGGTATCAGCTTCACCTTGACCGTGGTCGGGTGCTGGGCGAGCTGCTTGAGGGCGAGCCCGGCCTCGTAGCCGTCCCCGGCGGCGCCGGAGACGAAGAGCGCGGTACGCGGCGGCTTGCCCGCCTTGTTGGCGGACTTGAGGATGGTGACCGGGTTGCTCTCGACACGCAGCTTGGGGTCCTTGCCGGCGAGCGAGGCGGGCTCCAGCTTCGGGTCGTTGAAGCCGGAGAGGCTGACGGCGGCGCGGTAGCGGTCGGGGTGGGCCAGCGCGAGCTTGGTGGCGCAGTGCGCACCCGCCGAGTAGCCCGCCAGCGCCCAGGATTCGGCCTTGTCCTCGGCCCGGAAGTTGTCGATCACCATCTGGCGTACGTCGACGCTCAGCCAACTGTCGGCGTTCGCCTTGCCCGGTATGTTGACGCAGCCGGTGTCCACGCTGCCCAGGAGGGTGGTGCGCGGCGCGACGAGGATGAAGGGCTTGATCTTGCCCCGCTCCATCAGCGGCTTCAGTTGCTCGGGCGCCTTGAGCGTGCCCATCCAGGACTTGGCGGAGCCGGGGAAGCCGGGCAGCATCTGCACGACGGGGAACTTCTTGTCCTGGTACGCCGGGTCGTCGTACTGCGGCGGCAGCCAGACGTACACCTCGCCGCTCACCCCCGAGATCCGCCCCTTGAACTCGCCCTCCTGGACGTCCGGGCCGACCACCGAGTCCTTCGGCGGCCCGAACTTCACCAACTGCTTGGGCTCGTCCTTCAGCTTCAGCCCGCCCAGGCCGTCCGGTCCGAGGTCCTTGGCGGCTTCGACGTGGTCGGACGTGCCGAGCAGGTCGGACCAGTTGTCGTAGAGGCTGTTGGCGTTGTTGACGGCCACGAAGACCAGGGTGATCGCGGTGGCCTGGGCGAACAGCAGCATGCCCAGACGCGCCAGCCCCCGTACGAACTGGGGGCCGCGGACGCGGCTCCACAGCGCGAACGGCAGCACGACGGCGACGATCAGCAGCGCGATCGCAGTGAGGAAGAAGGGCGTGCCCGTCAGACTCATCGGGGATCTCGCTTCCAGGGAATGTGCGACGTGGGCATGGTTCTGGCCCTGCCGTCGGCAGCGAGCCTCTCCGCAAGATTAGATGGTCATCCGACAGCCCTCGGTTGCCCCCCTGGTCACGTTCTTTGCGCACATCGGCCGACGGGTGACCGCGCGGGATAAACCTGACAATCGTCATACGAACGTGTGAGCGATGCGGTACTAAAGACAGATGTGCGGGGGCGTCGCGGCCGGAAAAATCGCAGGCAAGCCGGAAACCCGGCGGTCCGCAGACCGGCAGGGGCTCGCCGGAGCCCTCCCGGTCACGACCTGACGAGGATCACCGTGCCTCTGCACCCTCCGAGCCGCCCCAGTCGCCCGAGCCGCCGCCGATTAAGACTGGCGGCGACCACCACGGCCGCCG
The DNA here is from genome assembly GCF_003865135.1 of Streptomyces chrestomyceticus JCM 4735. Lineage (NCBI taxonomy): Bacteria > Bacillati > Actinomycetota > Actinomycetes > Kitasatosporales > Streptomycetaceae > Streptomyces > Streptomyces chrestomyceticus. The sequence continues at coordinate 3,764,623 of NZ_BHZC01000001.1, forward strand.
CACTGGCCCTGCTGACACCGGCCCTCCCTGCCTCGGCCGCCGGGACGGACACCCCACGCCCCACACCCGCCGCGGCCCCCTTGCCCGCCCTCGCCACCACGCCCGCTCCTCCCACAGCGCCGGCCCCGCCGCACCACACCGGCTCGGCCCACACCGACCCGGCCCCCACCAGCCCGGACCCCACCAGCCCCACCCCCACCGGCCTGGACCGCAAGGCCCTGGCCCGGACGCTGCAAACCCTGCACGACGTAGGCATGTTCGGCGCCTACTCCGCCGTCCGGAACGGCGACGCGTCCTGGCGGGGCGCCTCCGGCGTCGCCGACGTACGGACCGGCCGCCCCACGACACCGCAGCTCCAGCACCGCATAGGCAGCATCACCAAGACCTTCACCGCCACCGCCGTGCTCCAGTTGGCCGGCGAGGGACGCATAGACCTGGACGCGCCGATCGGCCGTTATCTGCCCGATGTCGTCCCCGGTGAGCGCGGCCGGGCGATCACGGTACGGATGCTGCTCAACCACACCAGCGGAATCGCCGATTACGCCTACGCCATCTGGCAGAAGCCGGAGGACCTGGAGAAACAGCGCTTCCACCGGTGGGATCCGCGCGAGCTGGCCGGACTGGGCCTGGCAGCGGACCCGACCGGCAAGCCCGGTGAGGCCCACCACTACGCCAACACCAACTACGTGATAGCCGGGTTGCTGCTCCGCAAGGTCACCGGCCAAGCGCCGGAGAGGTTCATCACCGACCACGTCATACGCAAGGCCGGCCTCCGGCAGACCTACTTCCCGACCTCGCCCCGCATCACCGGGCCGCACTCCAAGATGTACGAGGGCCTGCACGGCGAGTTCGTCCCGCCACGTGACTTCAGCGTCCACGACATGTCCTGGGCCGGTACGGCCGGTTCGCTGGTCTCGACGATGGACGACCTCAACCGCTTCTACCGGGCCCTGCTGACCGGCAAGCTGCTCGGCCCGGCCGAGCTGCGCGAGATGCAGACCACGGTACCGACGGACGCTCCACGGCTCCGGTACGGCCTGGGTCTCTTCTCGCTGGATTCCGTGTGCGGCCGGTTCTGGGGCCACAACGGCCTGGTCGCGGGCGCCGCGACCGATTCCTTCTCCAGCCCGGACGGCCGGCGTCAGGTGTCCCTCGGTACGAACCTGGTGCGTTACTACGGCCTGGAGGCGGACGGCACCACCCCGAAGCAGGGCCCGATCGACGACGCCAAGGCCGCACACATAGGCCAGGCCCTGTGCGCGACTCCGTCGTCCCACCCGACCGTCTAAGCCGCCCCGGCCGCCCTATCCGCCCCGCCCGTCCCGGAGATCACCTCGCCGATCATGCCGGCCAAGCGGTGCATCTGCGTGGTGAGTTCGCGACGTTCCTCGGGTGTGAACTGCGACAGTGCGGCGTACTGGCGTGCGCGTAGTGCGGACTGCATGGCGGCGAGGCGTTCGGCGCCTTCCTCGGTGAGGCGGACGAGGACCTGGCGCTCGTCGTGCGGTGCGCGGCGACGGTCGACCACACTCTTGCTCTCCAACTGCTGCAGCATGCGGGTTGCTGTGGGAACGCTGATCTCGGCGTTGGCAGCCAGGCGGCTGACCGGCAGTCCTTCGCCCTGGGGGTCGTCGGCCAGCGCGGCGAGCAAGGACATCTGCGCCATGGACAGGCCGGCCGCCTCCGGTCGGCCGACCGTGGCTGCCCGTGAACGTCGCATCGCGTAGAAGAGCCGGTCGGCGGCCTGGGCCAGCTCCTCGATGTCGGGCTCGACGCGCGGTTCGGCGGCGCTGCCGGGCTGGACTCCGGTCGTTTTGCTCATATCTGTTAGCTTACTAAAGGAATGACGTTAGCAAGCTAACCATTAGGAGGCGAAGCGCCATGCCCTTCCCTGCTCGCATCGACGTCCACCAGCACATCGTCCCGCCCGTCTGGGCCCGGACCCTCGCCGCGCAGGGCCTCGACTCCGGCGGCTGGGCCATCCCGGACTGGAGCCCCGAGAGCGCCGTCGCGATGATGGATCAGCAGGGCATCGCCACCGGCGTCCTGTCCGTCACCGCTCCCGGCGTGCACCTAGGCGCCGACGACCAGGCCCGGGACCTCGCCCGCGCCGTGAACGAGTACGGCGCCGAGGTCGTCAAGGACAACCCCGCCCGCTTCGGTCACTTCGCCGGCGTCCCGCTGCCCGACATCGACGCCGCCGTGGCCGAGGCCGTGTACGCGCTGGACGTCCTGCACGCCGACGGCGTCGTGCTGCTGTCCAACGCCCGCGGGCGATACCTCGGAGACCCCTACTTCGAGCCGTTGTGGGACGAACTCGACCGCCGCGCCGCCAACGTCTTCGTCCACCCCGCGCAGCCGCCGATGCCCCTGCTCCCCGGTACGCCCGCCCCGCTCGCGGACTACGTCTTCGACACCACCCGCAGCGCGCTCAACCTCGTACTGAACGGCGTCATGAGCCGCTACCCCAACGTACGGGTGATCCTCTCCCACGGCGGCGGCTTCCTCCCCTACGCCGCCTACCGTTTCTGCGGCCTGACCTCCATCGCCGTCGATCCCGACCGCACGTCCGAGGATGTCCTGCGCGACCTGAAGCGCTTTTACTTCGACACCGCCCTGTCCGCGAGCCCCAGCGCCCTGCCCGCGCTGCTCGCCTTCGCGAAACCGGGGCACATCCTCTACGGCAGCGACTGGCCTTTCGCCCCTCAGGAGGCCGGGAGCTACTACAACCACTTCCTGGAGACCTACCCGGACTTCACCCCAGGCCAGCAGGAAGCAGTCAACCGTAAGAGTGCCGAGGCCCTCTTCCCCCGCCTCGCCCGCTGACCCGCACGCGGGACGTCCGGAGGCGGAACGTCCGGGGCTGGAGCGGTGGTTCTGCTTGCTAGCGGGTCGGGGGGACGGGGGCGGGCGGGGTGCGTGGGCGTAGGCGCTCTCCCTGGGGGCCGAACATGATCAGGTATTCGACCGGTCCGTCGGAGCCGGCGTTCGCGACTCCGTGTGGGGTGCGGGTGTCGAACTCGGCCACGTCCCCGGCGGTCAGGACGAGATCTTGACCGCCGAGTGCGAGCCTCAGCCGTCCGTACAGGACGCACAGCCACTCGTAGCCACCGTGGGAGACCTGGCGCGGCCGAGCGGACGGGTCTTCGGCGGCGGGCAGGACGTGCTTGTGGGCGTGCAGGCCGCCGACGTACTGGGTCAGCGGCAGCACCACCTTGTCGTCACCGAACCGCTGGGGCGCGGAGACGGGGGGCTTGGCCGCAGGGGCGGGGGCGGTGCCGGCCAGCTCGTCGAGGGAGACGCCGTACTCCTTCGCCAGGAGCAGCACCACCTCCAGGGTGGGCTTGCGGCGGCCGGTCTCGATCCGCGACAGCGTGCTCGGTGAGATGCCGGTCGCACAGCCGACGCCGGTGAGCGTGGCGCCGCGATGTTCGCGTGCGGCGCGCAGCCGTGGGCCCATCGCCGCCAGTGTCTCGGCCACGTCGCCGCCCGTCGCCCTCCCCGCCGCCGTCTCGGCCACGTCGCCGCCCGTCGCCCTCCCCGCCGCCGTCACGGCCACGTCGTCCCCCGTCGCCCTCCCCGCCACCGTTCCCGCCACCCTTGCCCTCGCCTTCCGAACTTGTCCGGCTCTGCCGCCCTGACCTGCAAGTTTGCCAGGCTGGCAACGGTGATCGCGCCGGGCGGGTGCCGCGCCGCATGATCGACGGGTATCCACGTCCGTCCGCGAACCGAGGAGCAGACCCATGCAGACCGAGCCGTCCGCCGCATTCCGCCACCGCACCGTCGAGGCCCCGGCCGGCCGCCTGCACCTGGTCGAGCAGGGCACCGGCCCGCTCGTCCTGCTCGTGCACGGCTTCCCCGAGTCCTGGTACTCCTGGCGCCGTCAGCTCCCGGCCCTCGCCGCGGCCGGCTACCGGGCGGTGGCGATCGACGTACGCGGCTACGGCCGTTCCTCCAAGCCCGCGGCGACCGACGCGTACCGGATGCTCGACCTGGTGGAGGACAACGTCGCCGTCGTGCGCGCCCTCGGCGAGGAGAACGCGGTGATCGTCGGACACGACTGGGGTTCCACCATCGCGGCCACGTCCGCGCTGCTCCGTCCCGAGGTCTTCAGCGCCGTCGGCCTGCTGAGCGTCCCGTACGCGCCGCCCGGCGGCCCCCGTCCCACCAGTGTCTTCGGCCAGATCGGCGGTCCCGAGGAGGAGTTCTACGTCTCCTACTTCCAGGAGCCGGGCCGCGCCGAGGCGGAGATCGAGCCCGATGTCCGGGGCTGGCTCGCCGGCTTCTACGCCGCCCTGTCCGCCGACACGATGCCCGCCCAGGGGGAGCCCGATCCGCACTTCGTCGCCCGTGGCGGCGGCCGGCTGCGCGACCGTTTCCCCGTCGGCGCCCTCCCGGCCTGGCTGACCGAGGACGATCTCGACGTCTACGCGGCGGAGTTCGAGCGCACCGGCATGACCGGCGCACTCAACCGCTACCGCGCCATGGACCGCGACTGGGAGGATCTCGCCCCGCACCGCGGCGCCCCGATCGAGCAGCCGTCCCTGTTCATCGGCGGCACCCTGGACGCCTCCACCACCTGGATGTCCGACGCCATCGACGCCTTCCCGACCACCCTCCCCGGCCTGACCGCCTCCCACCTCCTCGACGGCTGCGGCCACTGGGTCCAGCAGGAACGTCCCGAGGAGGTCAACCGTCTGCTGACCGGCTGGCTCACCACTCTCACGGGCTGACCGGCCAGGAGGCAGGAGGCGGAAGGCAGGGGGGCGGAGGCCGGTCAGGCACGGCGTTCGCGGCTCAGCCACAGGCCGGTGGCCGCGGCGAGCGCAACGACGCCGCACGCCACGCTCAGCAGGATCTGTTTCACACCGTCTCCGACCATCATGTTGACGAACACGTTGCCCATCAGACCAACGGCGAGCAACAGCCAGAGCAGGGCTTTCATGGGGTCCTCCGTAGCGGTGGTGATGACGGTCGGGTGGTACGGCTTCGACTCTTCCGGACGGGGGCCGTGCGGACGATGGGGCCAGCACCCCGGCCGTGGTGCGGTCAGCACCCCGGCACGGGTGGGTGCGGGGACGAGCACGGGAACGGTCCGGCCGGGGCCCCGGCGGTCCTTCCTCCCCGCCACCCAACTGGTTCTCGTCTACGGGTTCCTGCCGCTGCCGACGCGCTGCGTCGTGTCGCGGGTCGAGCGGGGGCGGGAGAAGGAACGGGCGAGGTGGGCGAAGTGACGGGTGCGTTCGGCGCGGAGGTGGTCGGCGTCCGGGGCCGGGGGCGGTGAGTCGCCTCGGCAGGGGCGACAGAGGCCGCCGGGTAGGGCTTCCGGGCGGCCCGGCACGCCGCACTCGGTGCATTCCAGGATGCGGGTGGGGGTGGGGGTGGCTGCGTCCGGTGGCGGGAGGGGCGGCGCCGGGGGGAGTTTGTCGGTGAGGCGGCGACGGGCGATGGCGCCTGCGGAGTACACCTCGGGCGGCAGGCCGGCGGTGAGGACGGTGACGAGGTGGGCGCTGGACACGCCCCGGGCCAGCCACTCGGCGGCGAGGTCTTCGAGTGCCGCGCATTCGGCGGCGGAGAGGATCATGCGGGGGTCGGCGGTGCCGAGGGCGGCGAGGGCCGCGTACGCCGGGGAGGGGGCCGGTGGGGCCGGGACGGGGCTGGCGGGCACCGCGCGGCGGGAGGGCAGCGGTCGCTCGTCCGGTTGAACCTGCGGGAGGGGCGGGGGCGGGGGCGGAGGCGAAGACGGGGGCGGCGACGGCTCCGGGGGTGAGGGCGGGGGCGGCTCAGGGGACGGCTGAGCTGATGCCGGTGCCGGTGTAGGCGAGGGGGCTCCGGCGGTCAGGAAGTGGTGCCACCAGGCGTCGTCGCGGGCGGTGCGGGTGAAGTACGTGCGGTAGACCCACTGGGAGCGGCCGTTGCCGACGGTCTCCTGGACGCGGCGCAGATGGCCTGCCGTGGAGAGCCGGGTGAGGGCGGAGCGGACGGCTTGCTGGCCGTAGCGGGGCTGCGCGGCGGCGAGCGTTTTGACGTCCATCGCGGCGCCGTCCGGGAGCCGGTCGATGAAGGCGCCGAGGTACGCCTCGCGTTCGGGGAGATGGGCGAAGTCGCCCGGACGGGAACGTGCCTGGTCAGGGGCGCTTCGCTTGCCGTAGCCGGTGGCGGCTTCGGGATGTGGGGGTACGGGCGCGCAGGGTGCCGTAGTAAGTTTGGCGTCAGCCACGAGATCGCTCATTTCGATCTTGGAGGTCAGACCCCGGTTCGGTGTTGGCGCACCTGCCGGGGTTGTTTATTGCTCGCAACGCGCAACCGCTGCTCGCTGTCGCGACGGTAGAGCCTCGCGACGCTCAGTGGCAAGCCGGTCACGAGAAGTCATTCGCGCTGGCATGCGCGGGGGTTGGGAGGGCGGGTGGGTTGTCCCAACCCACCCGTTCCTTACAGAAGGAGCTCGACGCCCGCCCTCCGGAGCTCGGGTCTCAAGCGCCGGTGGTGGCGAAGCCTATGAACGCTTCCCAGGCTCCGGCGGGTATGGCGAGCTGAGGGCCGTCCACGGCCTTGGAATCCCGAACGAGAACGGCATCAGGGCGGACGGTTATCTCCACGCATGAGTCGGCGTCGGAGCCGCTGTAGCTGGACTTCCTCCACACGACCGCAGTGCTCACAGGTCCTTCGCCACCTTTCGAATGTATGCGTCGCTGTCCTCCACCCCCAGCGCCTGCATACGGATCATGCCGTACAGGTGGACCAGTTCGCTTACATCGCTCGGCTCTGATTGCAACGTGCTGGCGCCCTGTGCCGCCGAGTATGCGTATGTCTCGTGCTCGGCGGTTTCGAGCAGCACGACCGGTCCGCTAAGCGCCTGGTAGGGAGCACGACCGATCGGCAGGATCTGGATCGACACGTTACGCAACCTCTGCAACTCCAGAAGTCTGTCGAGTTGCCGCCACATCAACTCGGCGCCTCCCACCTGCGTACGTAACGCCGCCTCGTACATGACGAAACTGAACAGCGCGCTTGGCTCGTCCTTAAGTCTTTCCTGACGCTGGAGCCGGAACTCGACGCGCGCTTCCACCGTCTCGTCATCCACCGGCGGGAATGGTTTGCTCATCAGCTCACGCGCGTACTCTTCGGTCTGCAACAAACCCGGGATCAGGAGAGTCTCGTACCAGTACAACGCGATCGCATCCGCTTCGAGTCCCATGAACTCGGTGCTTCGCTTATGACACTTCTCCGGCTTCAAGTACTCGTGCGCCGACTCCAACAAGCCATGTGCCCGACAAACTTGATCGGCAATCTGAAGCATACGCAGCGTCGGCCTCCGGCGCCCTTGCTCCATGGACTTGACGTACTCAGCGTCGTAATTCGCTTCTTCGGCGAGCGCTTCGCGGGAAACCCCCGCACGCGCACGCCACAGCTTGAGCTGGTCACCGCAGTAGCGCCACGTCATCGGCACACGGGCCGGTTCTTTCGACAACGCGCCCCCTTTCCTCGGCACGACCGGTACAGCCCGGTGCGTACCCTCGTCGCGGCTGCTGACGGTACGCCCGCGCCGACAGGATCGGGGCCGTGAACGACGGAAATTCCCCCTCCAGAATGAATGGTGGCTGCCGCGCCATCCCCGTAGCGCGCGACGGGCGCGTAAGTACCTGCGTGAACTCGCGGAGGTGTGGCAGTTGCAGGCCGAGGCGACCGACATCGCCGTGCTCATGCTCAGCGAACTGACGGCCAACGCCTGTGTCCACTCACGCGCTCCACGCGGCCGCTACGTACGGGTGCGGTGCCTGCTCCACACGGGACGGCTACGCGTCGAGGTGTCCGACGCCGGTCTCGCGATGCCCGAGCCCCGGGTGGCGGACTGTTACGACGAGGACGGACGCGGGCTGGCGCTGGTCGCGGCGCTGGCGGACGAGTGGGGGGTGTACCCGCGCCCGTACGGGATCGGGAAGGTGGTGTGGTTCGAGGTGAGCGACTGCGTCAGCTCCTCCAGGTCCGGCCCCCGCTCCGGTTCCGACTCCGGCCCTGGATCACTGCTGCGGGGATGACCACGGGGCGGCCTGAGATCGCGGGCCGGTTCAGGCTCCCGAAGCCGTCTGCGTCAGACCAACCGCCGGGCCGTGGCCCACCGGGTCAGCTCGTGCCGGTTGGAGAGCTGGAGTTTGCGCAGCACCGCCGAGACGTGCGACTCGACCGTCTTGACCGAGATGAACAGTTGCTTGGCGATCTCCTTGTACGCATAGCCGCGGGCGATCAGGCGCAGCACCTCGCGCTCGCGCTGGGTCAGACGGTCCAGGTCCTCGTCCACCGGCGGGGCGTCCGTGGAGGCGAACGCGTCCAGCACGAAACCGGCCAGCCGCGGGGAGAAGACCGCGTCGCCGTCGGAGACCCGGAAGACCGCGTCGACCAGGTCCGTACCGGTGATGGTCTTGGTGACGTAGCCACGGGCGCCGCCTCGGATGACGCCGATCACGTCCTCGGCGGCGTCGGACACGGACAGCGCGAGGAAACGCACCGGGCGCTCGGGGTCGGCCATCATCGCGGCGGAGCGGCGCAGCACCTCGACGCCGCCGCCGCCCGGCAGGTGCACGTCCAGCAGGACGACCTCGGGGCGGGTGGCGGTGATGACCGTGACGGCCTGGTCGACGTCGGCGGCCTCGCCGACGACCTCCACACCGGTCTCGTCGGTACGGCCGATCTCGGCCTGGACGCCCGTACGGAACATCCGGTGGTCGTCGACGAGGACGACTCGCACCGTGCGGGCGGGGCCGCCGGTCTGGCCGTCCTGTGCGGCGTCACTGTTCATCTCGTCCGTCCGTCCCTTGTCGGCGTTGGCTGCGGTGGTGGCATCGGTGGTGGCGTCGGCATCGGCGTCGGCTTTCATGGCCCGGTGGCGCCGTGCCGCCACCTCATCATCCGTCATCCGTCCTCCGGCAGGCGCTCCGCCTCCAGCTCGACCACGGTGCCGCCGTCCGGCGCGGAGCGCAGCCGGGCCGTACCGCCGTTGCGCTGCATCCGGCCGATGATGGACTCGCGTACGCCCATACGGTCGCCGGGGACCGCGTCCAGGTCGAAGCCGGGGCCCCGGTCCCGTACGGAGACGAAGACCGTACGGCCCTCCACCTCGGCGTACACCTGCACGGCGCCGCCCTCGCCGCCGTACTTGGCCGCGTTGACCATCGCCTCGCGGGCGGCCTGCATCTGCGCGCCCAGCCGCTCGTCCAGCGGGCAGTCACCGACCACCACGACCTCGATCGGCACCCCGTGGTGGTCCTCGACCTCGGCCGCGGACTTGCGCACCGCCTCGGCGAGGGTGTCCGGCTCCTGCTCCTCGTCCTTGCCGCGGCCCTCCGGCTTGTAGAGCCAGGCGCGCAGTTCGCGCTCCTGGGCTCGGGCGAGGCGGGCCACCTCGCGCGGGTCCTCCGCGTTGCGCTGGATCAGGGTGAGGGTGTGCAGGACCGAGTCGTGGACATGCGCGGCGACCTCGGCCCGTTCCTGGGCGCGGATCCGCATCAGGCGTTCCTCGGACAGGTCCTGCGTCATGCGCACCAGATACGGGCCCGCGAGCAGCGCGATACCGACCAGGACGGCGAGGGCCGCCTGGAGCACCGAACCGAGATGGCCGACCGAGCCTTGCAGGACGACGATGCCGGTCACCCCGACGCCGACCAGCACCACCCCGGCCGCGCCGCGCACGAGCGGCAGCACCCCCTTGCGGCGGCCCATCTCCAGCCACTGCGCGCGCCGCGCGTTGTCCGCCTGCCGCCAGACCAGCGCGACACCCGCGCCTATCAGCAGTATCGGCCACACGTAGGCATTGGCCCGGCCCAACTGGAAGCGCGACGCGACGACGGCCGCACCGGCGAGCAGCGTGAGCAGCGCGAATATCTGCCCCTTGTCGGCCTTCCGGCCGCCCGCCCCGCCCTTACGGCCCCAGGCCAGGCGTCCGGGAGCGCCGGCGGACGCACTGGCACGCGCCGCGTCCACGCCGCCGACGCCCAGCGGCACGATGAACCAGAAGGCCGCATACAGCAGCGCGCCCATGCCCTCGGCCATGAACAGCGCGATGAACACGACCCTGACCCAGGACACCGGCAGCCCCAGATGCCCGGCCAGCCCGCGCGCGACACCCCCGAGCATCCGCCCGTCGGCGCTGCGGTACAGCTTGCGCAGGGGCGGGTCGTCGGGGTCGGGCACCGTGGCGTAGCTCGCCTCGGGCCGGGTCGGCGCGGTGGTCATGACACCGATCGTCACACGTGGGATGGCTGCGGAGCATCAGGGTCGACCCTGACGGCACCCCTAACCGGTCACAACTTTGGAGGTGGGTGGGCTGGAGCTTTCGACAAAGGGGCCGGTGACCGGACACCCCGTACCCGGCCTGCCCCCGTCTACTGCTTGGCGTCCTCGGGAAGCTGCAACCCGGCCAGGACGTTGTCGAAGACCTTCTTGTACCGGCCCCACTCGGCGTCCGGCGCGGAGAGGTAGACCGCGTACTCCTTCTCGCCGGGCCGGCCGAACCCCAGGTCGACGGCGCGGAAGTCACGCTTGCTGCCCGACCAGCGCCACTCCCACAGCGCGGCGGGGCGCCCCCGGAAGACCGTGTCCTGCATCCGCAACTGCTGGTATCCGGGGAACTTGCCCTCGTTGAGGGCGTTGCGCTCGTTGTCCTTCCAGTGCTGGAGCGGGTTGACGCTCGCGAAGTCGAGGACCTCGATGCGCAGCCCGACCAACTGGTTCGGGTTGAGGTAGGTGGAGCCGTTGCCGTTCGCCTGCCGCTGGCGGGTCCAGCCGTCGGGCACCGGGACGGTGACGTCGGCCGCCGGGTCCTTGACCCAGTGGTACCCGTCGGGCAGGGGCCTCGGGGTGGGCTTCGCGCTGGGCTTGGAAGGGGCGGGCGACGGCGCCTCGGGCTGCGCCTTGCCGCCGTCGGACGCCTGCGCGTCCCCACCGCCGCCCGGTCCGAACCCGAGGGCGTACAGGGTGCCGCCCGCGACCGTCAGCGCGGCGACCACGGCGACGGCGCTCAGCAGCAGCGTGCGGCCGCGCTTGCGTTTCGTGCCGGAGCCGGGCCCCGGGGCGGCCGGGTCGGTCGTCGTGCGGTGGACCGGGGAGGTCGGCCCCTCTACAGGGAACGCGGCGGCCGCGCCGCCCGTGGTGGCCATGCTGCCGGTGGGGGCCGTACCGTCCGCGGCAGAAGGCGCCGGGTGGTACGCGGCGGGGGGCGGGCCCTGGACCGGGGTCGCGTACGGATTGTTCGGGGCCGGCTGCGGGCTCGGGGGCGGGTTCGGGGCCGAGGGGCCCGTCCCCGTACGGGGGTCCTGGACCGGTGCCGACATGCCGCCCGTCGCCGCGGTGCCGCTGCCCCCGGCGGTGTCCCATTCGCCCGCCGCGCGCGCCACGCCCGGGTTGCTGCCCGACGTACCCGATATGCCAGAGGCGCCGGGGGTGCCCGACATGCCTGTCCACGCGGTGTCCGTGTACGCGGCCGGTGTGCGCAGCGCCTGTTCCACGGCCTCGGCCGACGGGCGGTCCGCGGGCTCCTTCGCCAGCAGCGCCTCGATCAGCGCGGTCAGCGGACCGGCGTTGCGCGGCGGGTCCAGCGGGTCCACGGCGATCGAGTACGCCGTCTCGACCGCGGTGAGCTTGCGGAACGGGGGCCGCCCCTCGATCGCCTGGTAGAGCGTGGCGCCCAGTGCCCACAGGTCGGCGGCCGGGCCGGGCGTATGGCCCCGGACCCGCTCGGGAGCAAGGTAGTCGATCGAACCGACCAGTTCGCCGGTCTTGGTGAGGGTGGACGTCCCGGTGGCGACCGCGATGCCGAAGTCCGTGAGGACGACCCGGCCGTCCTCACCGAGCAGGACGTTGCCGGGCTTCACGTCACGGTGCAGGACACCGGCGGAGTGCGCGGCCCGCAGCGCGGTGATCATGCCACGGCCGATCCGGGCCGCCTCGCCCGGCGGCACCGCGCTGTTCGAGAGCATGGCCTCCTTGATGACGTCGCCGAGCGTCACCGACGGCACGTACTCCATGACGATGCAGGGCAGGCCGTCGTCGTCGACGACGTCGTGGACGCTGACCACGTTGGGGTGGTTGATCCGGGCGGCGGCCTGCGCCTCGCGACGGGTGCGCTCGTTGCGGCGGGCCAGCTCGTCGGCGTCCAGTTCCGGGGAGACGTGCAGCCGCTTGACCGCCACCTGCCGGCCGAGCAGTTCGTCGTGGGCCCGCCAGACGGTGCCCATACCGCCCCGGCCTATCTCCTCCACCAGGCGGTACCGCCCGGCGACCAGTCGCCCGTCGTCCACCGCCGCCTCCGTCACCGCGCCGCGCCCCTTCGCTTCCCCCCGTACACGTGTCCGGCGCAACGATAGTCGTCCGCCGGCCGTCCGCAGAGGGGCGGGGCGCGATCATCGAACGCGTACCGGGACATCCGTCCCCCAACCGGAACCGAACCGGAACCGAGCGGAAACCGAGCCGGTATCGAGCAGATGTCGAGCGAAAACCGGGCCGGTATCGAGCGGGAACCGAGCCCATCCGAGCAGAAAGGGCGGGGACTCAGTCCTGCTCCGGCCCGATCTCCGCGCGTCGGCTCTCCCCGTCGGAGAGGAACGCCGCCAGCGCCTCCCCCTCTTCGCCCACCGCCGTGCGCTCGGCCCGGGAGAAGCGGCGCAGCGGGAAAACCGTCACGGTGCCGTCCGCGGCCTTCCAGGTCGCGGCGACCCGGCCGTCCACCAGGACGACCCGCTCACCGGCTACGGACAGGCCGCGATGCGCGTCGTCGATGATCCGGCCGCGGTCCTGGTAGCCGAGGATCGCATTGTCGAAGGCGGGCAGGAACCGCACCGGAGCAGACGTTCCGGGGTCGGGACGCGGCGCGTCGGGGAGGTCCAGCAGCTCCCGGCCGCGCTCGTCGCGGAAGCTGACCAGCTCCTCGCGGACGGCGGCGACGGCGCGCGGCAGCCCGGCGAGACCGCACCAGGCCCGCAGGTCGGCGGAGGCGGCGGGGCCGAAGGCGGCCAGGTAGCGGCGTACGAGGGCTTCGCCCACGGGGTCGGAGGCGCCGGGCACACCGGGGTCGGAGGCGTCGGGCACACCGGGGACGGGCCCTCCCGTACCCGCGCCGTTCGGTGCCGGCGGGGCGGGCTCGCGGCCCAGCCACGAGGCGAGCGGTACGTTCCGTACGCCTCCCTTCGTACGCCACAGGCCGCGCGGCGGGAGCTGCACCATCGGGATCAGCGCCGCGACCAGCATCTCCCCCAGCGGTCGCGGTCCGGGCTCGGGCCAGCGGCCGGCGACGGCCCGGGCCAGCTCGGGCATCGAGCGCGGCTCGCCGTCGGCCATGACCGCGCGGCCCGCCGCCGCGAGTTCTTCGAGGTCCACTCCTTCCAGCTCGCGGCGGTACGTCCCGAGGACCCGTTGCCGCAGCATCGCGTCATGGCGGCCACGCCAGGCCAGGACGTCATCGGCGGTGAGGAGGTGGACGGTGCGGCGCATGAGGTGGGTGCGCACGACGTGACGTCCGGTCAGCAGGTCGTCGAGCTGCGCCGGGGCGAACGCGGACAGCCGCGACCAGAGGCCGATGAACGGTTCCTGCGGCTCCTGCGCCTGGAGGCCGCACAGGTGCGCCACCGCGTCGAGAACGGGCAGGTCCGCGCGGTCGAGGAGCAACTGCCGGGCGAGGGTGGCCCGGTTGAGCGCGCGGGTGTCGAGAACGGTCATCTGCTTCCTCGCCTGGTGCGTGCGGGCTTCAAAGCGGCCCTACGGAGCGGCTCCGGTTTCTGGGAGCGGCTTCGAGCTGCCGTGTCTGCACGGATTCTTGGCCTTGCGGGCCCCACTTTGACGTAGGTAGAGGACAGGTTGTGTCCTCTACCCGGGGCAGGATGGACACCATGCAGAAGACATCGGCGCGCCTGCTGTCCTTGCTCTCGCTCCTCCAGGCACGCCGGGACTGGCCGGGAGCGCTGCTCGCCGAACGGCTCGGCGTCAGCCCGCGCACCGTACGCCGCGACGTCGACCGCCTGCGCGAACTCGGCTACCCCATCGCGTCCGCCAAGGGCCCCGACGGCGGCTACCGGCTCGACGCCGGATCGGACCTCCCCCCGCTCCTCTTCGACGACGAACAGGCCGTCGCCCTCGCCGTCGCCCTCCGGATCGCCACCACCAACGGCGCCGGTGTCGAGGACGCCGCGGCGCGCGCCCTGCACACCGTCCGGCAGGTGATGCCCGCACGGCTGCGCCGCCGGATCGACTCCCTCCAGGTCACCGCCGTAGAACCGCCGAACGCGCGCCCGAATCCGCAGGTCGACAGCGGCGTCCTCATGGCGCTCGGGGCGGCGGTGCACGCCCGCGAGGTGCTGCGCTTCGACTACGTACCGGTGTCGCCCCCGGAGAACGGGCGGAGCTCCGGGGGCCCGCCGCGCCGGGTGGAGCCGCACCACCTCGTCACCTGGGCGGGCCGCTGGTACCTCGTCGCCTGGGACCTCGACCGCGCGGACTGGCGCACGTTCCGCGCCGACCGGATCGCGCCCCGCACCCCGACCGGCCCCCGCTTCACCCCGCGCGAGCTGCCCGGAGGCGACGTCGGCGCCTTCGTGCTGAACCGGTTCCAAGGCGCCGACGGCTCGGGCGGCTGGCCCTGCCGAGGCGAAGTGATCCTCGCCCTGCCCGCCGACGACGTGTCCCGGTACACCCGGGACGGCATCGTCGAGGAGCTGGGTCCCGACCGCTGCCGGCTCGTCCTGGGATCCTGGTCGTGGCCCGCCCTGGCCGCCAGTCTCGGCAGGTTCGACGCCGACATGGAGATCGTCGGGCCGGACCGGCTCAGGGAAGCCTGCGCGCGCCTGGCCCGCCGTTACGCCGCCGCCGCGGGCGGTACGACCGGTGGCCGTCCGCGTACTCGCGCCTGATCCGGGAGGCCCCCTCCCCCTCCGCCAGGGCGATCTCAGGGACCAACCAGGGTTCCCACGGATGCCGGCCGCCCGGCCCGCTTGCCACCATGGGCACATGAACGATGCCGCGCCCGCCGAGGAGACGACGGGCCCCGCCGGGGCCACGTCCGGCTCCACAGGCACCCCGCCGCCCGCCGACGCACCGGGCCGCCAGGCTCCGCAGGCCCCCCTGCGCCGCAGCCGACGGCACAAGGTGATCGCCGGTGTGTGCGGCGGACTGGGCCGCCACTGGGGCCTGGACCCGGTGATCTTCCGGATCGTCCTGGCCGTGCTGGCGGCCTCCGGCGGCATCGGCCTGATCGCGTACGGCTTCGCCTGGCTGCTCATCCCGCAGGACGGCGAGGACGAGAACGAGGGCCGCAAGCTGCTCTCCGGCCGCGTCGAGGGCACGGCGCTGACCGCGCTGCTGTTCGCGCTGGTCGGCTGCGGCTACTTCCTCACCTCCCTCGCCAACCGCGGCGTGCTGACCTTCACCGTCATGCTCGCGCTGGCCGTGGGCGGTTCGGCCTACTGGTCGCGGCAGCGCCGCGCGGAGGGCACGGACGGCCCGGGCACCACCGACCCGGCCACCGCACCGACCGTCGTGGACGCGCCGCCCGAGACGACGGCGCCGCCCACCCGGAACACCCCGTCCTGGTGGCGGGACCCGCTCTCCAAGGAAGGGACGGCCGGCGTGGGCTATCTCTGGGGACCCAGCGACACTCCGTACGGACACGAGCAGGCGCACACCGCACACGGGACGGCCGGGGCCGCCGGCCGGACCTCCGACGCGACGGCGTGGGCCGGGCGCGCGGCGCCACCGGCCTGCGCACCGGTCCGGCGCCGCCGGGCGGGCCGGCCGATCGGCGGCTGGACGTTCCTGCTGGCGATCGTCGCGGGGCTGGCGACGGGCGGGGCAGCCGCGGACGCCCACCCGCTGAACACCGCCCTCGTCGCCGGGCTGTCCGCCGCACTCGTCGTCTTCGGCCTCGGCCTGGTGCTCAGCGCCTGGTTCGGGCGGACCGGCGGCGGCGCGGTCTTCATGGTCGTCCTCACATCCGTGCTGCTGGCGGGCGCCTCGGTCCTGCCGGACAGCATCACCGCCGACTGGCGCAACCGCGTCTGGCTCCCGATGGACGCCGCCTCCGTGAAGCCGAGCTACGAACTCGGCGCCGGGCGCGGAGAGCTGGACCTGAGCCACGTACCGTTCGAGAACGGGCAGACCGTACGGACCAAGGCCACCGTCGGCGCCGGGCAGCTCAGCGTGACCGTGCCCGACGGCGTCACCGCGCGGCTGCACATCGACGTGGGGCTCGGCGACGTCCGGCTGCCGGGCGAGACACCGGAGGACTTCAACCTCCAGGCCGACCAGGACCAGACCGTCACACTGCCCGCGACCGGCCTGAAGAAGGGCGAGAAGCCGCACGGCACGCTGGACCTCGACCTCAAGGTGGGCGCGGGACAGGTGGAGGTGGAGCGAGCCGCTCCGCGGACGGGGGAACAGCCGGCGAGGGAACAGCCGGCGGGAGAGCAGCAGACGGGAGAGCAGTCGTGAAACGCCATCGCTTCGAGCCCGCCCGGCTCCTCACCGGCCTGACCGCGCTGGGCGTGGGCGGCGCCTACGTGGGAGAGGCGGCCGGAGCCTGGGAGCTGCCCGGCGCGCTGCCGGTGCTGGCCGTACCGGCGGGCCTGTGCCTGTCGGGCATCACGGCGGCCGTCTGGGCGGCGGTACGGCGGCATCGGGGGGCCTCGGCGGGAGGCGGGCAGGAGTAGCGACCGGGTCAGCGGGTTCAGGGGTCCTTCCGACGGCCGACGGTGTACCGGCTACGGCGGCCGCCTCACCCGAACAACTGCCTCCCCTGCCTGCCGCGCCGCGCCGCCAGGGCCGCGTCCACGGACAGCATCGGCGCCCCGGCCAGCACCAGCGGCAGCCACGCCATCAGGTACGCCAGGTCGTTGCCGTAGTAGTACGGCTCGGCCGACCAGCTCACGGTGAGCCACAGGCTCAGCGAGATCAGCGCGCCGCCGAGCGCGGCGACCCGGGTGAACAGTCCGACGAGGGTGCCGATGCCGACGGCCAACTCCCCGGCGGCGATGGCGTAGCCGAAGCCCGCCGGGTTCTTCAGGGCCAGGTCCACCAGGGCGGGCACCGCCGAGGTGTCCCGCACCTGCCGCATCAGCTCGCCGACCGATCCCGTGCCGCCGGAGGCGAAGAAGGCCGGGTCGGTCAGCTTGTCCAGGCCCGCGTAGACGAAGGTCACGCCGAGGAAGATCCGCAGCGGCAGCAGCGCGTACCGCGCCATCGTCTGACGCGGACCGCCTCCCCTGCCCGCCCCGGCCCCGCCCAGGCCGCTGCCGCCGCCGACCGCACGATCCGCATGAGACATGGCGTCCCGCCTCTCCGTCGCCGCCGGGCGCGGACGGTGGGGTGCCCGCGGCCAGGTGTTCCCCAAGGGTACGGACGGCGGGTCACCCGGCGTTCAACGCGGCGCGCCGGCCCCGTACACCGGCCGCGCGCACACCGGTCGCGCGGGCCTCAGTCCTGAACGTCGATCGTGTAGGCGTTCGTCTCCGCGCCCGCCGCCGTGACGACCCTGACCTCCACCCGGCCCGGTTCGACGTCCGCCGGGACGGGCACGGTGAGCACGCCGTCCGTCGGATTGCCGAACCCGCCGGCGACCGGCACCAGCGGTACGTGCACATGGACCGCGCCGATCCGTACGACCGTACGCGCCAGCAGGTCAGCGCCCTGCGCGCCCGGCGGTACGAAGCCGGTACCGCGGATCTCGATGTCGTCGCCGATACGGATGGGCGCGGCCAGGTCACCCGGCTCCCGGGCCCGGACGACCGACAGCACGACCGGACGGCCGCCCTCCGCGTACTTGCCCGCCACGTACATCACCGCGCCCACCACCACGACGACGGCGAACGCCCACGGCAGGTCGGGCAGCCGGGACGGGTCGCGGGCCAGGCGGACCACGGCGAAGGACAGGGCGGCCACGTTCAGCAGCAGGAACTGGGTGTCGGTGAGGCTGCCGCGCCCCGCGTCGTCCGTGAGCAGGTCGGCGGCGCGCGGCCGTTCCGCGCGCACCTTCTGCAAGCGCCGCCCCTGGAGGCGTACGGCGACGACCCGGCGCACCAGCACCGCCACCGCGCAGTTCACCGCGAGGACCGTGAGCAGCCCGGCGCCGCGCGGCAGTTCGAGGCCGTCCACCAGCGTCTCGCGCGCGCCCGCGTCCGTCACCAGCGTCAGGTGAACGGCCTGCACGAGGACGGCGTACGCCACCAGCAGCAGCCAGCCCGCCGCGACCGTACGCGAGGTCGAGAGCCGGTTGTCCTCACCGATCAGGGGCGCCAGCAGGCCGCCGCGCGCCCGGTGGCGCCACCCCGCGCCCGTCAAGGCCAGCGCCAGGATCACCGCAGCGGCCAGCCCCGCCGTACGCGGCGTCGTCCAGCCCGTACCGATCGCGGTGACGGCCTGCATGAGCACCAGCACGCCGATCCCGGCCCACAGCACCAGCAGCGTGCGCCGCCACACCGCGTCCAGCCAGGACGCGCCCTCGGCGGCGGCGCGCTCGGCGACCGCGCGGGCCGACAGCGCCAGTTCGTCCGACACCCACTGGCGCGCCGCGCCCGCCGAGTGGGCCAGCGCGGCCGGCACACCGCGGCCCGCCGCGTACTCCTCGCGCAGCGCCACGAACGCGGCGACCGCCCTGCGGTGCCCCTCGCGAGCGCCGCGCGGGCACTTCCCGCAGGTGCAGTCACCGCCGTAACCATCTGTCCCAGCCGCCCCGGGCGCGCCTGCTGCCGCCCCGGGCCCCGGGAAACCCTCGGTCCCTCCGGGCGATCCGGACGCCCCCGTCGTCCCGCCCGCCGTCTCCACCGACACGTCCGCTCCGCCCAGCCACCAGTCGTCGCCAACTCCACCGTACTGAGAGGAAATTGTGCCGTACGTGACGAGGGCGAAAAGCCGGGCGGGCGGCTTTACGGGCGGTGACGGGGCATGTGGAGCGGTGACGGGCGGACCGGCAGGTTGACGTGGGGCTGTCGGGAGGCCGTACGGAGGACGCGAGAGAGCCCTACGGAGGCCGTACGGGCTCAGCCGAGCAGGTCCGGTTCGCTCCGGGTTATCTGCTGGTACAGCGGCTGGTAGTTGATCCACGCCACCAGGTCGTTGCCCAGTTGCTCCCGCGTGTGCACGGCGTTCGCGTGATCGATCAGTACGGGCTTGCCGGCGGCCCGCGCGGTGAGCTGCACCTGGCAGGAACGCTCCATCGTGATGAACCACCAGGCCGCCGCGTCCACCGAGTCGCCCACCGTCAACAGCCCGTGATTGCGCAGGATCACGGCCTTGTGCGGCCCGAGCGCGACCGCGATCCGCCGCCCCTCCTCCTCGTCCACCACGACGCCCGTGTAATCGTCGAACAGGGCGTGGTCCTCGTAGAACGCGCACACGTCCTGGGTGATCGGGTCCAGCAGCTCGCCGAGGGTGGACAGGGCACGGCCGTACACCGAGTGGCTGTGCGCGGCGGCGACGACATCCGGCCGGGCCCGGTGGACCTGCGCGTGGATCGCGAAGGCCCCTGGTTGACGTGGTGACGGCCCTCGACGACCTTGCCCTCGTGGTTGACGAGGATCAGGTCGCCGACCGTGATGTGCTTGAACGACATCCCGAACGGATTCACCCAGAAGCAGTCGGTGAACTCCGGGTCCCGGGCGGTGATGTGACCCGCCACCCCCTCCTCGAACCCGAACCGTCCGAAGAGCCGCAGCGCCGCCGCGAGGCGTTCCTTGCGGTGGCGGCGCTCCTCCTCGACGGTCGCGTGCTGCGGCGGCAGGGCGAAGTGCAGTTGGTCGGTGGGGACGGGGGTGGGTACGGAGGCGGGGGTGCTCGGGGTGTTCGGGTTGTTCGGGGTGGACGGCGTGGGCTCGGGCATGGCGGCTTCCTCCTGACGCACGTACAGCTCGCAGCGGAAGCTACCTGCCGGTAGTAGAGGTGAACAGGGGGTGTCGCCGCTTTTCCGTCCCGGCTCGCTCCGGCGGCGGGGGCGTTAGCCGGGTGTTAGCGGTGCGGCAGTCCCGCGCCAAGGGCCGCGGACAGAGTGGGTGACGTACCGAGGAGACCACGGAAGACCGACCGCCCCGGGGGGCCGCAATGACCGTCGACACCACTGCCCGTACCGTCCGCCGCCGTACCCTGCGCATCGCCGCCGCGGCCCTGACCGCGGTCGCCGGTCTGACGCTGACCGCCTGCTCCGGCTCGGACGCGGGCACCGGCACCAAGGCCGCGGCCCACCTGGACTCGGAGGCGGCCGCCGCGAACGTCGGCGGCGCGGAGCCCAGCGGCACGGGTGCCGACGGTGCGAACTCCCCGAACTCTTCCAGCAGCGCGCAGGGTGGTTCCGAGGCGAAGGCCGGTACCAAGTCGGGCGGCACGGGCGCGGGCGGGGGCAAGCAGGCGGGTGGCTCGCACGCCGACGGCGGCAGCAAGGCCGCGGCCGGCGTTCAGCGCTGCCACACCTCCAACCTGACGGCCGTCTTCGCCACCGGCGAGGACGCGGTCCCCGACCCGGACGCCGACGGCGGCACCACCACCAGCATCGTGCTCACCAACAAGGGCAGCCGCACCTGCAAGATCGGCGGCTTCGCCGGCATCGACCTCAGGCCCGACGCCGGCGGCCCCGGCTGGCCCCTGGCCCGCTCCAGCGCCCAGCACGGCTCCATCACCCTCGCCCCCGGCGAGAGCACCGACTTCACCCTCAACCTCGGCATGGCCAAGGAGAACGCCGAAGACTCCTGGCTGCCCCGGACCGTCGCCGTCACCCCGCCCGACGAGACCACCTCCCTGACCCTCAAGTGGCCCTGGGGCCCCCTCGTCGACCAGCGCGGCGCCACCCACCCCGCCACCTTCGTCAACCCCATCGGCTGACCCCGGCCGTACCGCCGTACCGCCTTGCCCGCCGCCACGGAAATTCGCTACGGAAGCGGCGGGCCGGGCCACTACCGTGCCCCCATGGCTGCCACGACCGGTACTCCCCTGAGTTATGACCGCTACTGCGCCGAAATCGTCCACCAGGCCGACCACCTGCGGTCCACCGTCAAGAACACCGACCCGGCGACCACCGTGCCGACCTGCCCCGGCTGGAACCTCGGCCAGTTGATCCGCCACGTCAACGGCGCCCACCGCTGGGTCGAGACGATCGTCGGCACCCGGTCGACGGAACCCGTCTCCGACGAACTGGTCAACGAGACACCGAAGCTCGCCGGCGAGGACCCGGCCGAGCTGGGCGCCCTGCTCGCCGAGGGCGCCGCCCGGCTGTCGGACACGCTGCGTGCCGCCGGGCCCGACGTGCCGGTGTGGACCGTGGCACCCGGCGGGACACCCGTCTTCTGGGCCCGCCGGATGACCCACGAGACCGCCCTCCACCGGGCCGACGCCACCCTCGCCGCCGGCCGGGAGTACGTCCTCGACGCGGACGTGGCGCGCGACGCCCTCGACGAATGGATGGGGTTCCACGCCGTCGAGGAGATCGCCGAGGAGCAGCCCGGCGCGCCCGTCCTGCTCGGGCCCGGCCGTACGCTGCACTTCCACGCCACGGACACCGAGGCGGAGTGGTTCGTCGACCTCACCGGTGAGGCCCCCGTCTGGCGCCCCACCCACGAGAAGGCCGCGGTCGCCGTCCGCGGCACCGTCACCGACCTGGTGCTCTTCCTCTACGGACGGCCCGCCGTCGCCGGGGGTGTGGAGACCGTCGGCGACCGGGAGCTGCTGGAGGTGTGGCTGGAGCGGACGCGGTTCTGGCTCCAGTGAGGTGAGCGGGGCCGCCCGTGGCCACTGTCGGACGTCGCGCGTTAGGCTGACGCCGACGTAAGCGGAACGGCGTTCCAGGGGCGGAGGAGGCGGCGCATGAGCGAGGGCGCGCGACAGAAGGCCGACGGGGCCCCCACAGCCGCTACGGGCCATGCCGGCGCGGACACCCCGTCCGCGCGCCCCGCCAAGCGCGTACGCGCCGATGCGCAGCGCAGTACGGACGCCCTGCTCACCGCCGCCGCCGAGGTCTTCGCCAGCTCGGGAGTCGACGCCCCCGTACGCCAGATCACCGCCAAGGCGGGCGTGGGCGCCGGCACCCTCTACCGCCACTTCCCGCAGCGCGCCGACCTGATCGCGGCGGTCTTCCGGCACGAGGTCGACGCCTGCGCCGACGCGGCCCCGGCCCTCATGGCCGCGTACGGACCGGTCGACGCGCTCGCCCGCTGGCTCCAGCGCTTCGCGGGCTTCATCGCCACGAAGCGCGGTCTCAGCTCCGCGCTCCACTCGGGAGACCCGGCCTTCGACAGCCTGCCCGACTACTTCCAGCAGCGCTTCGTGCCCGTCCTCGGCACTCTCCTCGACACCGCGGCGAGCGCCGGGCACATCCGCTCCGACCTGGACCTGGACCCCGAAGACCTGCTGCGCGCCGTGGCCAACCTGACCCTGCCGGCCGCCGAGGACGACAGCGCCCCCGCCCAGCAGATGGTCACCCTCCTCGTCGACGGCCTCCGCTACGGCGCGCGCACGCCGGACCCGGCCTGAGCGGACGAGCCCTACGCGGACTCCGGCTCGGCGTCCCCCACCTCGTACCCGCTGAGCCGCTGCACACCGCGCAGCAGCGCCGAGTGATCCAGCTCCCCGTCACCGCACGCCACGGCCGAGGCGACCAACTGGGCCGCGGCGCGGGCGTGCTCCAGAATGCCGTCCGGCCCGTACGCGACGGCCTCCACCTGCGGCGACGCCGGAACCATCGTGATCACCACATCGGCGTCCCGCACCGCCTCCGCGATCGAGGCGGCCTCCGCCCCCCGGCACGCGTCAACGTTCACCAACGGTCGATCGCGGTGAGGTCGATGTCGAGGGCGAACGGCTCGGCCGACCTGAGGCGGTTGTGATGGATTCCTGTCGGCACGTAGGCCCGGGTGGCGGGGTCGAGTTCGTAGACGTACACCACCGGGAAGCCCTCGCCGCCCTCTTCCACCCGCCAGAAGTGGCGGATGCCGTGGGCGGCGTACATGCGGGGCTTGAAGTCGCGGTCACGTGCGGCGGAGTCGTCCGAGGCGACCTCGACCGCCAGGAGGACGGCCTCGGACCGGAGGCAGTCCTGCGTCGGCCCGGTGTCCGCCCCGAGAGGCACCACCAGTACGTCGGGCTCCAGGCGATTGCGCTCGTCCAGGAGCACGCTGAACTCGCGGAAGACGTCCAGACCGTCCGGCGCCTGCTCCAGCAGGGCCCACTCCAGGAGGCGTACGGCTCGTAAGTGGAAGACGGTCTGCGGGCTTCTGGGGACGAGACCTCCGTCGATCAGCTCGACGTGACCGCTCGGACCCCGCGGATCAGCGGCACACTCCGTGGTTGCTTCCATACCGCAGAGCGTCCCGCGTACCACCTGCGCACCCACCGACAACGCCGCAGCCGCCGCTCAAACTGATGAGCGACGGCTGCGGCGTTGACCTGGTGCGGGAGACCTACGAGGGGGTCACTCCCACTCGATGGTGCCCGGGGGCTTGCTGGTCACGTCGAGGACGACGCGGTTGACGTCGGAGACCTCGTTGGTGATGCGGGTGGAGATGCGGGCCAGGACG
Source organism: Streptomyces chrestomyceticus JCM 4735 (assembly GCF_003865135.1). Taxonomy (NCBI): domain Bacteria; kingdom Bacillati; phylum Actinomycetota; class Actinomycetes; order Kitasatosporales; family Streptomycetaceae; genus Streptomyces; species Streptomyces chrestomyceticus. The sequence continues at coordinate 3,788,154 of NZ_BHZC01000001.1, forward strand.
TCGTACGGCATACGGGTCCAGTCCGCGGTCATCGCGTCCTCGGAGGAGACCGGGCGCAGCACGATCGGGTGGCCGTAGGAGCGGCCGTCGCCCTGGACGCCGACGCTGCGGACGTCGGCGAGGAGGACCACCGGGCACTGCCAGATCTCGCGGTCCAGGCCGGCCGCGGTCAGCTCCTCGCGGGCGATGGCGTCGGCCTCGCGCAGCAGGTCGAGGCGCTCCTTGGTGACCTCGCCGACGATGCGGATGCCCAGGCCGGGGCCGGGGAACGGCTGGCGCTGGACGATCTCGTCCGGCAGGCCCAGCTCGGCGCCGACCGCGCGGACCTCGTCCTTGAAGAGCTGGCGGAGCGGCTCGATGAGCTCGAACTCCAGGTCCTCGGGGAGGCCGCCGACGTTGTGGTGGGACTTGATGTTCGCGGTGCCGGTGCCGCCGCCGGACTCCACGATGTCCGGGTAGAGCGTGCCCTGGACCAGGAACTTCACGGGCTCGCCGGCCGCGCCGGACTCGGCGACGATCTCCGCCTGGGCCTGCTCGAAGACCCGGATGAACTCGCGGCCGATGATCTTCCGCTTCTGCTCCGGGTCGGAGACGCCGGCCAGCGCCTGCAGGAAGCGCTCGGAGGCGTCGACGACCTTGAGCTGGACGCCGGTGGCGGCCACGAAGTCCTTCTCGACCTGCTCGGTCTCGCCCTTGCGCATCAGGCCGTGGTCGACGTAGACGCAGGTGAGCTGGTCGCCGATGGCCTTCTGGACGAGGGCGGCGGCCACCGCGGAGTCCACGCCGCCGGACAGGCCGCAGATCGCCCGCGCGCTGCCGACCTGCTCACGGATCGCGGCGACCTGCTCGTCGACGACGTTGGTGGTGGTCCACACCGGCTCGATGCCCGCCCCTCGGTAGAGGAAGTGCTCCAGGACCTGCTGGCCGTGCGTGGAGTGCATCACCTCGGGGTGGTACTGCACGCCGTACAGCTTCTTCTCGTCGTTCTCGAAGGCGGCGACCGGGACCATGTCGGTGGAGGCCGTGACGGTGAAGCCCTCGGGAGCGGCGGAGCAGGCGTCGCCGTGCGACATCCACACCGGCTGCTCGGCCGGGGTGCCCTCGAAGAGGGTCGAGGCGTTCTTGGAGACGTGCAGGTCGGTACGGCCGTACTCGCGGGCGCCGGTGTTGTCGACCGTGCCGCCGAGGGTGGTGGCCATGAGCTGGAAGCCGTAGCACATGCCGAAGACCGGGACCCCGGCCTCGAACAGGGAACGGTCCAGGCTGGGCGCGTCCTCGGCGTAGACCGACGACGGGCCGCCGGAGAGGATGATCGCCTTGGGGTTCTTGGCGAGCATCTCGGCCACCGGCATGGTGGACGGGACGATCTCGCTGTAGACCCGGGCCTCGCGTACGCGGCGGGCGATGAGCTGGGCGTACTGCGCGCCGAAGTCGACTACCAGGACGACGTCGGGGGCGGCAGCAGGTGACGCTGATGGCACTTCGGCGGCCTTCCGGCGGTGGTGGTGCAGGGGTTGGACTTTCGATTCTAACGGGCTCATACTGAGCGCCATGTACAAGCAGCTCACCTTCGTCTTTACCTATGGCACCGGCCCGTCCGGCTGCCATGGTCGTGCTGCTTGATCAACTGACGAGCGACTTCCCAGGCGCCCCGGGCCGGTACAGGCCCGGGGCGCTCGGTTTTTCTGCGGGTGGCGGCGGGCCGCAGACGGTGCGGACGGCGGCTGCGGGGTCATGATCCGTAGGAGTGACGGACATGAGCGGTACCCAGGCGATCCAGGCGGTCACGGACCCGACGGCGCTTCCCGAGGCCCAGACCGCGGGAACGGCCACGGCCACGCGCAGGGCCGCGGTGAAGCCCGACACCGGCGCCCGCACCGAGGCGGCGGCCGGGGTGATCACGGACGCCCGCGCGCGGATCGACGATCTCGACGGCCGGATCATCGGCCTGGTGCAGGAACGCATGGCCGTCTCGGCCGTGATCCAGCGCGAGCGCATCGGCTCCGGCGGGCGCCGGGTGAACCTGTCGCGCGAGATGGAGGTGCTGGAGCACTACCGGGGGCAGCTCGGCCGGCCCGGCACCGCCCTCGCGATGACGCTGCTGGAGCTGTGCCGGGGCCGGATCTGAACCGCGGGCGACGACTCACCCGTACGGCGCCGTGACCGGCCCCCGCCGAACTTCGTTGTTCCGGATGCCACGCCAGCCAGGTGCGGTCTGCAGGACTACGCGTAGACGCCGCCCGTGGGCGGATCCGCCGGAGCGATGAGACGCCGACCGACTTGGAGCGGTCCGCGTCGTGGGACCTCGCTGCGGTGCTGTGGCCGGTCAGCAGGGGACAGCAGCCCGGTCACATCCGATGGGGCGGTCGGTCCTGGGGACGCCCGGGACCGACCGCATCCGGTCGAAACGGTTGCGCCGGGTGAGGCGCGTCCAGCACGATGCAGGAGAGCGGCACACCGTGCCCGGAACTTGGCCGCGAAAGCGGCACGCCGTGCCCCGAGCGGGAGACGGCAACCGTCGGCGGTCCGGACCGCCGCACGGCGTACGGACGCCGGAGCCACCGGCGTCGGCAGGCGGCCCAGGCCGCGAGCGCGGGGGTGCCCACCCCGGACAACTTGAGAGCCAGCGGCGCCATCCCCCCCGGCGCCGCCCCCTCGGCGCCGTCGCTGCCCTGACGCCGGCGCCGAAAGCCAAGGGCCCCGCTGCCGTCCGCACCCCCCTCGCGGGCGGCGTCCCGGGGCCCTTCGCTATGGGGCTGGAGGGGTACGGGCGCCCTGGGGTGGCACGGGCGCTGCGCGGGGCACCGGCGTCGCGCTGCGACGCTCCCCTAAAGCCGTGCAACCTTTTCCGCTCATGGCCGGTCAGTATCTGCAATCGCCCGGCCATCCCGCGCCCCACCGCGACGGCCGTCCCGAACCGGTGCCGTACTCACGGCACTTCGGCTCCGAGAGGTCTTCACGATGCAGCTCCGCCGCGCCCTGGCCGCCGTCGCCGCGACGGCCGCCATAGCCCCCGCCGCCCTGCTGGCGGCTCCCGCCGCGTACGCCACCGAGACGCCCGAGCAGGCCCCGACGGCCACCGCGTCCACCACCGCCACCAGCACACCGACCGCGACGCCGACGCCCAGCGCGTCCGGGACCTCCGGCTCCCCCGCCCCCGGTGAGAGCGGCAAGCCGCCGCAGAGCGGGGACGGCGCGAAGACCGCCGCGCCGGCTCCGCCCAAGGTGACGGTCGCCGGCAAGCACGCGGAGCCGGACCCGTCGGCCACCTCCCCGTCCGCGACCCCGGAGTGCAAGGACTGGTCGAGCGAGCGGTCGGTCAAGGCCGAGCTCCGCGGCCTGCCCAGCAAGATCGTCGCGGGGGCCGGGTGGGTGGACTTCACCTACCGCGCCACCAACATCTCCACCGGGCACGTCCTGTCCGTGGAGGCGTCCGCGCAGGTCTTCGCCCTGGACAACAAGACCTCCGACGACGTGTCCGGGCACCTGACGCTCGAATGGTTCGACGCGGCGACGGGCCGGTGGAAGCCGGTCGCGGGCTCCGAGGAGGGCGACGGCTACTTCGCCTCGGTCGCCGGCGCCGACGGCCTGAAGCCCGGGGAGTACGCGGAGGCCAAGCTGCGGCTGAAGGCGGATGCCAAGACGCCCGCCAGCTACGGCGGCGCGGTCAGCGTCGGCTGGTACCTGAACGCGGACCTGAAGTGCGGCTCCTCGGACGCCGCGGACTACCCGTTCGACATTCTGCCCGCCGGCACCACCAAGCCGGGCCACGTACCGGACTCCAAGGGGCGGCCCGGCACGCGCCCCAACCACCCGGCGCCGCAGGGCGGCTCGAAGCAGCAGGCCGAACTGCCGGTCACCGGCAAGCTGGCCGAGACCGGCGCGTCCTCCGGGCTCCCGGTCCTCGCGCTGTCGGGAGCGGCGGCGGTCGCCCTCGGTGCGGGTGCGGTGTTCACCGTACGCCGCCGCCGGGGCGCCGACGCGGCCTGAGCCGGGGCCCGTGTCAGGCGCGGGTCAGCTCTCCGCCGGGGCCGTGACCTGCGGCTTCGGCGGGACCTCCGGGACGGGCAGCAGCGGCAGCCGCAGCGCGGCGAACGCCTTCTCCGGCACGGCCGGGCGGTGCGGCGCCACCGCGGACAGCCGCTGGTAGGCGCGGCCCGGCGCGGGGCGGGGGTCCGTCTCGCCCTTGTTCGGCCAGAAGGACATGGCGCGTTCGGCCTGGGCGGTGATGGTCAGCGACGGGTTGACGCCGAGGTTGGCGGAGACCGCCGAGCCGTCGACCACCGAGATGCCGGGGTACCCGTACAGCCGGTGGTACGGGTCGATCACGCCGTGGTCCGCGTCCTCGCCGATCGGGCAGCCGCCCAGGAAGTGCGCGGTCAGCGGGGTGCCCATCAGCTCGCCGACGTTGCTGCCCGCGAAGCCGTTGATCTCCTGGGCGAGCAGGGTGGCCGCCTCGGTGGCCTCGGGGATCTGCTGCGGGTTGGGCGCGCCGTGGCCCTGGCGGGCGGTGAGCAGCCCTTTGCCGAGGCCGCCCGGCTTGCGGTACGTGGTCAGCGAGTTGTCCAGGGACTGCATGACCAGGCCGATGATGGTCCGCTCGGACCAGCGGCGGTTGGACAGCGAGCGCAGCAGCAGGAGCGGATGGCGTGCGCAGTTGGCCGCCCAGGCCAGGACGCGGGGCGTGCGGGTGGCGATCGGCACCTGGAGGACGGACAGGCTGCCCATCGCGTTGGAGCCCTTGCCGTAACGGACCGGCTCGATGTGGGTGCTGTCGTTCGGGTGGATGGACGAGGTGATCGCGACGCCTCGGGTGAAGTCGGCCTTCGGCGCGCCGTGCGCCTTGCGGTAGCGGCGGTCGTCGGTCTGCGCGCCGACCAGGGCCTCGGAGTTGGTGCGGGTCAGCTCGCCGAGCCGGCCGGAGATCCGGGGCAGCAGGCCGCTGTCCTTCATCCGGTGCAGGAGCGTCTGCGTACCGTACGTGCCCGCCGCGACGACCACCCGGCGGGCGGTGAACGTGCGGCCCCTGCCCTTGCGCTTGTCGTCGGTGGGCAGCGTGCCGACGGCGTAGCCGCCGCGCGAGTCCTCGGTGACGGTGACCACGGACGTCATGGGGTGGATGACGGCGCCGGCCTTCTCGGCGAGGTGGAGGTAGTTCTCGTTGAGGGTGTTCTTGGCGCCGTGCCGGCAGCCGGTCATGCACTCGCCGCATTCGGTGCACGCGGTGCGGGCCGGGCCCGCGCCGCCGAAGTACGGGTCGGGGACCTCGGTACCGGGGGTGGTCTTCGCCGTGCCGTCGCTGTCCTTGCCGTCGCCGAAGAAGACGCCGACCGGCGCCATGTGGAAGGAGTCGCCGACGCCCATCTTCTCGGCGGTGGCCTTGAGGTGGACGTCCGAGGGGGTCATGGTCGGGTTGAGGCGGACGCCGAGCATCCGCTGGGCCTGGTCGTAGTACGGCTTCAGCTCGTCCTGCCAGTCGGTGATGTGCCCCCACTGCTGGTCGTCGAAGAACTGTTTCGGCGGTACGTAGAGGGTGTTGGCGTAGTTCAGCGAGCCGCCGCCGACCCCGGCGCCCGCCAGGACCATGACGTTGCCGAGCAGGTGCACGCGCTGGATGCCGTAGCAGCCGAGGGCGGGCGCCCACAGGTAGTTCTTCAGGTCCCAGGAGTTCTTGGGCAGCGTGGCGCGGGTGAAGCGGCGCCCGGCCTCCAGGACGCCGACGCGGTAGCCCTTCTCGGTCAGGCGGAGCGCGGAGACGGAGCCGCCGAAGCCCGAGCCGATGACGAGGACGTCGTAGTCGTAGCCGTCCGCGTCGTGGTCGTGCCCGTCCTCGGCCGGTCCGGGCCGGTCTGGGGCATGGTGGTGCTGGGGCACTGGCACTCCCTGTTCTCGGCGGGCCGTCGGCCCGTGGCTCGGCGGAGGCGTGATCGGCGGGGTGTTCTCAGCGGAGGCGGAGCGCCTTCATCGCGCGCAGGCTGCGGTTCATGAACGCCGCGTACTTCTCGTCGTCCATGCCGAACGACGGGGCGAGCGGCATCAGGCGCTGGTGGGCGACGGTCTGCGCCTCGGTGTACTTCAGGATGCCCTCGGAGCCGTGGCGGCGGCCGAGGCCGGAGTCGCCCATGCCGCCCATCGGGGACTGGACGCTGCCGTAGCCCGCGGCGTACGCCTCGTTGACGTTGACGGTGCCGGTACGCAGCCGGGCGGCGACGGCCCGGCCGCGGCGGCCGTCCCTGGTCCAGACGCTGGAGTTCAGGCCGTACGGCGTGGCGTTGGCGCGGGCCACCGCCTCGTCCACGTCGTGGAACCGGTAGACCGAGACGACCGGCCCGAAGGTCTCCTCCTCGCACACGGCCATCGGGGACTCGACGCCGTCGAGGATGGTGGGCTCGTAGAACAGCGGGCCGATGTCCGGGCGGGCGCGGCCGCCGGCGACCAGGGTGGCGCCCTTGGCGACGGCCTCGTCCACGTGCCGGGTGACGGTCTCCAACTGGCGTTCGCCGGCCAATGAGCCCATGTCGGCGCCGTAGGCGAGGGCGTTGCCCAGGCGCATCGCCTTCGTGCGCGCGGCGAAGCGCTCCACGAAGGTGTCGGCTATGGACGCGTGGACGTACAGCCGCTCTATGGAGACGCAGAGCTGGCCCGCCGAGGAGAAGCAGCCGCGTACGGCGCCCGCGGCGGCCTTGTCCACGTCGGCGTCGTCCAGCACCAGCATGGCGTTCTTGCCGCCGAGTTCGAGGGAGACGCCGACCAGGCGGGCGGCGGCGCCCTGGGCGACCTCGCGGCCGGTGCGGGTGGAGCCGGTGAAGGAGACGTAGTCGGCGTGCTTGACGACCTCGGGGCCGACGACCGGCCCGTCGCCGAGCACGACCTGCCAGACCTCCGGGGGCAGCCCGGCCTCGATGAGCTGCTCACGGGCCCACAGGGCGGTCAGCGCGGTCTCCGTGTCGGGCTTCATGACGACGGCGTTGCCGGCGGCGAAGGCGGGCAGCGCGTCACCGACGGACAGCTCGAAGGGGTAGTTCCAGGGCGCGATCTGCCCCACGACGCCGCGCGGCTGCCGCAGTTCGGTGACCTTGGTGAGGGTCGGTACGACGCCGGTGTGGCTCCGGGGGCGCAGGTACGCGGGTGCCTTGCGCCCGTAGTGCCGGGCCGCGACGGCGACGGCCTGGATCTCCTCGTGGGCGTGCAGCCGGGCCTTGCCGGTCTCCAACTGGATCAGGTCCAGCACCTCGGCCTGGCGGCGCAGTACGAGGTCGTGGAAGCGCAGCAGGACGGCGGCGCGCTGCCGTACGGGGACCTCGGCCCAGGCGCGCTGGGCGGCGCGGGCCCGCTCGAAGGCGGAGGCGACGTCCTCGGGCGTGGACTCGGGCAGGTCCGCCAGCTTCTCACCGGTGTACGGCGTGTGACTGGCGGTCCGGCCGCTGCCGGTCACGCCGCGGGTGAGGCGGGTGACCAGGTGCGGGGTGACCACGTCGGCGGCGGTACGGGTGCCGGCGGCGGCGCGGGCGACGGGGTTGCCGCCGGCGGGGGCGTCCCGGTCGGCGGCGGGCGCGGCGCCGGCGGGTGCGGAGGTGCGGGTTCCGGTGTCCTGCGAGTCCGTCATGCGGGCGAGCGTATGACGCGCCGGACGCTTTGGGTACCCACCGGTAACGAGTTTTCACGCGGTGGGCACAATCGCGCCAGCGTTCACTGGCTACAAGGGCGCTGTGCTGGGGGGTTGTGGGTGGGGGTGGTGCGCGGGCGGTTCCCCCGGGGGCGCGCGGGCGACGCCTGAGCGGTGCGTGGGTGGTGTGGCGAAGATGCTCCCCACATCGTGCTTCCCGTCACCCTGCCGGGAAGCCGGTCCCCACCGCGTGGAACGTGCGCAGGGCGACCGTGAAGTGGCGTTTCGCCCGGTCGCGTTCGGCGAGCGGGGCCGAAACCCACACGTCGTACGTCCGTCCGCCCTCCTCCCAGAGGAGGTCGAACGTGTGCCGGGGGCCGCCGTCCTCCGGGCCGCCGTCCCAGGTGAACTCCCAGCGGGCGGCGGGGAGGCCGCGGTGTGTGGCGCGCGTGACCGAGCCGTCGCGGTAGCCGGGGTACTCGTCCGGGGCTTTCGCGTGCGCGCGGCGCAGGGTGTCGAGCGGGTCGGTGGGGGCCGGTTCCCGGAGGCGGATGCCGAGGCGGTAGCGCTTGCCCTCGGAGGAGTAGAAGACGCGGGGTTTCTCGTACGAGCGGGTGAAGCCTTCGGGGACGGCGAGGGCGAAGCCGAGCGGGTCGCGCACCATGACGTAACCCGGTGGGGCGGGGGCGGCCGTACCGGGGGTGCCCGAACGTTCCTGCGACGGTGGAAGCGACGGTGACTGCGTGGCCCGGTGGCCGCCGCCCTTGCCGTCCGCGTCCCCGGACCCGTCCCGAAGGAACAGCGCTGCGAGGCCCACCCCCGCCCCCGCCAGCACACACACCGCCAGGCCCGCCAGGATCACTGTGCGCGCGCGCCCGGTGTGCGGGCGGGCCGCGGCGGCCAGCGCGCGGTCCGCCAGGGCATCCGGTATCGGGACACCGTGCGTACGGCCCGGCTCCGGCGCGGGTGCCGGGCGCTCGGGGGCCGCGGGCGGGGGTGTCTCCGGGGCGCGGCCCGACTGGAGGTAGCCGCGCAACAGCCGTTCGGTGCCCGGGATGTCCAGCCGCCGCTCCGGATCGCGTTCCAGCAGGCCGCGGACCACGGCCAGGAGGGGGCGGGCCGGTTCGGGCAGTTCGAGCTCCTCGTGCTGGACCGCGCTCAGCACGCCGCCCAGCGAGTCGCGGTGGAACGGCGACTGCCCGCTGAGCGCCGCGCACAGCAGCGCGCCGACCGACCACAGGTCCGCCGCCGGCCCGGCGTGCCGGCCGGCCATCCGTTCGGGCGCGGTGTACTCGGGCGAGCCGACGAAACCGCCGGCCTCGGTCAGCGTCGGGCTGCCGGGGAGCTGGGCGACGCCGAAGTCGGTGAGCACGACCCGTCCGGTGCCCTCCTCCAGCAGGACGTTGGCGGGCTTGATGTCGCGGTGCAGGACGCCGCGCGCGTGCGCCACGCGCAGCGCGCCGAGCAGGGCCAGTCCGATCCGCGCCACCTCGCGGGGCGCCAGCGGGCCACCGCCGGTCAGCCGGTCGTCGAGGGAGGCGCCGTCGACCAGCTCCATGACGATCCACGGGCGCGCGTCCTGTTCGACGACGTCGTGCACGACGATCACGTTCGGGTGCTTGATCCGCGCGACGGACCGGGCCTCGCGCATGGCGCGCGCCCGCTCCGCGCCGGCCGGGCCGTCGTCCAGGTGCAGTTCCTTGACCGCGACCTGGCGGCGCAGCATCTCGTCGGTGGCGCGCCAGACCGTTCCCATGCCGCCGCGGCCGAGCCGTTCGCCCAGGCGGTAGCGGCCGGCGATGAGCCGGCCCTCGCCCCGCAAGCTCCCCATGGGGTCATCTTGCCCCAACGGCCGGGCGCCGGCGGTGGATGTCGCGGGGACACGGGGTGGACGAGAGGCGCACGGGTCGGTTGTGCACGATTGCGGCGCGCGCCCGCGGGCAGGGAGTGGGAAGCCTGGCCGGACGGTGTGCGGCGGGGCGCGGTGACCCCGCGTACAGCAGTGCCGCACGACACACGCGGGGGAACCTCCGCCGCCTCTGCCGCCGTCCTTGACACAGTGAGGCGGCAGCAGCACACGGCAGTGGCAACAGGCCAGCGACAAGCAGGCAGTCGGCAGCACCCGGGCTCTGAGCACGGCGCGGCGGATCGGGGGTCGGACATGGTGATGCAGGACGGCGGTGCGGTGGACGTCCGGCCCGGTGCCGACCCCGGGCGGGCGGCGGCCGGGCACGAGCGCGCGTACCGCACGGCGGGGGCCGCCCTCGCGGTCTACGGCGGCGCGCTGACCGCGTGGACGGTGTACGGCATCGTCCAGGGCGACGGCAGTGTGTGGGACTTCTTCGAGGGGCTCTTCAACCCGCGCGCCTCCTTCTTCATGTGGACGCTCGGGCCCGGCGAATGGGCCCTGGTCGTCGCGCTGCTGGCGGTCGCGGCGGGCGCGCTGGCCCTGCGGCGGGTGGCGCGTACGGGTGCGCTGCTGCTGGGCTGGGTGATCCTCGCCCAGTCCGCGCGCGAGATCGTCGGCCTGTGCCACGCCGGGTACCGGCAGTTGTACGCCGTGGAGCCGCTCGGCGGCTGGGTGCTGGCGACGCGGGCCCTGGGGCTGCCCGTCGCCCTGATCGTGATCGTGTCGCTGCTCCGGGCCACCGAACGCGCGGGAGCGGCCGGGGCCGCCGCGGACGGCGGGGCGGGCGACATCCGGACAGGAGTGACAAAACGGTCGTGCGCGGACACCGACTCCTGGTGGCGGCGCCGGCTCTCCCGTATCTGCGGGGTGCTCTTCCTCGTCATGGGCGCGACCCGGCTCGTCTGGACGGCGTGGGGCACGGCCGAGGAGCACATCGGCCTGGGCACCTATCTGCGCCGGGCGGTGGACGGCTCCGCGACCGGCGGCGTCGTCCAGCTCGCCCAGTCCGGCGAGTTCACCACGCTCTCGTCGGTCGCCGTCCTGCTGGTGCTCGGTGTGCTGGCCGTCCGCAGCAACCGGGACGTGCGCGGCGCGCTCCTGGTGTTCGCCGCGGTCGAGCTGTACCTGACCGTGCGGACGGTGGTCCTGCTGACCGTCACCGGGTTCTTCGGCGGCCCGTTCGTCACGGGCGAGAGCGCGGCGTCGCTGGTGATCACGGCGTACGAACTGGCCGCCACGACCTCGGTGGTGGTCCTGGCGACCGGCCGCTCGTTCAGTGCCTACGGTGCGTACGAGTCCCGGGTCAGCGGCCCGTATGGCGGTGGAAGCCGTCGATCATCGCCTGACGGCCGGGCAGGTTGAACTCCCGGCCCAGGGTCCGCATGATCGAGTTCTCGGTGGGCCGGTTGAGGCCGCGCGGGTAGTAGCCGCCGCCCTCGAAGGCGCCGACCTGGCCGCCGTCCGGCGAATTCTGGCCGAGGTAGCGGTACCACTTGGCCTTCTTGGCCTTCATCTCCGCGACGCTCATCTTGGTGACGTTGGGCGCGGCCGGCTCCGGGCCGCTGTACGTGCCATTGGTGTCGTACACGTACTCGTCGGCCAGCTTCCCGAGGGAGTGGCCCGTCTCGTGGACCGCCACCTGCGCGGAGTCGCGGTGGTCGGAGGAGGCGGTGGCGATGCCGTCGTACCCGACGGACGAGGTGATGCCGTTGTAGCCCGCGCCGCCGTACTTGGCGGAGTTCCCGAGGACGAGCACGAGGTCGGCGTCCGGGGCCTTGGAGGCGTACGACTCGACCTTGCCCGTGTCCACGCACAGCAGGCGCTCGATGTCGTCGCACCAGAAGCGGGTGTCCAGCGCGGTGTCCTTGACCACTCCCTTGGACGGGTCGCCGGAGACGCCGGACTGGTTGGAGACGGCGTCCACGGTCCAGACGTTGAACAGCGAGCGGTTCGAGGCGTACGGCTCGACGGCGGCGATCTGCGCCCACTTGGCCTTCGCGTCGGCGTGGAAGTCCTTCTGCTGGGCGAGCGTGTAGCCGTCGCCGATGATGACGACGTCGACCTTCTTGTCGGTGGGGCCGTTGCGGATGACCGAGGTCACGTCGCCGTCGGCGGCCAGTTCGGCGGCGGAGCGCGCGCGGTGGGCGCTCACCAGGCTCTTGGGCGTGGCGACCGGGACGGTGGTGTGGCGGGGGTGCCCGTCCGGGGTGAAGTACTCGACCTGCTGGGTGCGGGCGGCCGCGGGCGGGGGCGCCGAGGCGGTGGCGGGGGAAGCCGAGGCGGTGGGGGCGGTGGCCGCCATGCCGCCGACGAGCGCGAGGCCGGCCGCGGCGGCGGCCACGCGGACGCCCGTACGGCGGCGGGTGGCCGCCCGGGTCCGTATGCGCGTGCGTATGGAGGTGCCGGGCGGTGTGGGGGTACGCCGGGGTCTGTGCACGAGGAAGCCTCCGAAGCGATGCCGAGCCGTGCCCCGGGGGGCCGTGCTCCGAGGGGGTGGTGGCCCGCGCGGCGCCCAACAGGCGGGCGTACGGCGGATCGCGGCCAACCTAGAGGCGGCCGTGGCGGGAGGCAACGGGCGGGGCGGAAGTTGTCCGGAGGTGAGCGGCGCGGGGTCGGTCGCGGGGACGGAGGTGAGCGGTGCCGGGCCGGTCACGGGTACGGAAGTGAGCGGCGCCGGGCCGGCCGCGGGTACGGAACGGGGCCTCCGGGAGCTCAACGGCGACGGCCGCCACGTGTGGGGGTCGCGGCGGCCGTCACTGTGAGCTGCACCGCCTCGGCGGCTCGTGGCCTCCTCGGTGGTGCAGCATGAAAGGCACTCTGCCCGCGGGCGCCACCTCACGGCATCCTCCGCAGGTCGTGCACCGACCCCCGCCGTCCGGCGGGGGTGGCCACGGCGTGCGGCGGGCAGGCCCATGGACGCGATGCAGAGAGGGGCGGCCGGTGATCCGTGTCGCGGTGGTGGACGACGAGCGGCTGGTCAGATCCGGGCTGCGGATGATCCTGGGCACCGCCCCGGACATCGAGACGGTCGCGGACTGCGGCGGCGCCGAGGCCGTGGACACCGTGCTGGACAGCGCGGCGGACGTCGTCCTGCTCGACATCCGGATGCCGGACGTGGACGGGCTGACCGTCCTGCGCGGCCTGCGCGCCGCGCCCGGACCGCCCGCCGTGGCCATGCTGACGACCTTCGACGCGCAGGAGTACCTGACCGCGGCGCTGCGCGAAGGCGCGGCCGGCTTCCTGCTCAAGGACTCCGACCCGGAACAACTCGTGCGGGCCGTACGGACCCTGGCCGAGGGCGGCAGCGTGCTCGACCCGGGCGTCACCCGCGCCGTGATCGGCGGCTTCCTCACCGCCGAGGACCAGGCCGCCGCGGTCCGCGCCGTACAGGCGCTGACGCCCCGGGAGTCCGAGGTGCTGGCCCTGCTCGGCGAGGGCCTGGGCAACGCGCAGATCGCGGAGCGGATGGGCCTGGCGCCGAGCACCGTCAAGGACCACGTACGGGCGCTGCTGGGCAAGCTGGGCGGGCTCAACCGCGTCCAGGCGGCGATCCTCGCCGACCGCGCGGGCCTCGTCGCGGGCGGCCCCCGGTGACCGCGCGCGGCGGCCTCCCCGACGGCATACGCCGGGCCGCGCGCCTGGCCGTACCCCTGGCCGTGCCGGTGCTGCTGTCCATGGTGGACGCCTTCCTGGTCAACGGTCTGGACCTGGGCCTGGAGTTGGGCGTCTCGCTGGTCGCCGCCGCCGCGCTGCTGCTGCGGCGCCGGCTGCCGCTCGCCGTCTTCCTCGTCACCCTCCCCGGCCTGTACATCGGCTACATCTGGTTCGCGCCGATGGTCGCCCTCTACACCCTCGCCGCGCTCCGCCCCGGCCGCGTCCGGCTCGGCGGCTGCGCCGTCCTGCTGGTCGCCGCGCACTTCCTCCCGTACCCGCTCTCCGACCTGGACCCGGGCGCGTACCGCGAGAACGCGCAGGTGCTGATCGACGCGACGGTGACCTCGGCCGCGCCCATCGCGCTGGGCCTGCTGGTGCGCACCCGCCGCGAACTGGCCGCCCGGGTCGACGACCTGACCCGCAGCCTGCGCCGCGAGGACCGGCTGATCGCGGACCGGGTGCTGGCCACCGAGCGGGCGCGGCTGGCCCGCGAGATGCACGACGTGGTCGCGCACCAGGTCAGCCTGATCAGCCTGCAGGCCGGGGCGGTGCAGGTGAGCACCGGGGAGGACGCCGCGCGGGAGTCGGCCCGTACGATCCGCGAGCTGTCCGTACGGACGCTGGAGGAGCTGCGGCACATGGTCGGCATCCTGCGGGCGGCCGGCGGCGGCAGCGCGGACACGCGGGACCTGGCACCGCAGCCGGACCTGGCCGAACTGCCGCGGCTGATCGAGATGAGCGCCCTGGACGTCGTGTACGAGCACGAGGTGCCGGACGGGGCGGCCGGGGCCAAGGCCGTGGAACGGGCCGCCTTCCGGACCGTCCAGGAAGCGCTGACCAACGTACGCAAGCACGCGCCGGGCGCGCGGGTACGGGTGCGGGTCGCGGCGGTGGAGGCGGAGCGGGGCGCCGAGGGGGCGCAGCCGGCGGCCCCGCGCGGGCTGCGGGTGGAGGTGCGCAACGGGCCGCCGGACGCCTCCGCGCCGGCCCCGGCGCTGCCGGGCGGCGGCCACGGCCTGGTCGGCCTGCGCGAGCGCGCCCAGAGCCTGGGCGGACTGCTGGAGGCCGGGCACACGGCGGACGGGGGATTTCTCGTACGGGCGGAATTCCCCCGGGGCGCGGGGTGAGGATTTCGCCAGGTTTATGGCGAGTCGAATTGATCAGGAGGGGAAAGGCGGATACCGGTCCGGCATTCCATCACTTCAGGTGATTCATGCGTAACTCTGCGCGGTCACAGGTTGCCGGGACTCATCGCCCGCGGAATCCGCCCGGGCGGAGCTACGCGGACAGCGGGGCGGCCGCTTCGTCGACGGCCGTGCTCAGGTCCGGGTAGACCTCGAAGAGACGGCGCACGCCGAGCGCCGCGAGCACCCGGTTGACGTGCGAGCCGTCCACCGCGCCCTGCGCGGGCAGGATCAGCCGCAGCCGCCCCTGACAGGACCGCATCAGCCGGCGGGCGGCGATCAGCACGCCGACGCCGCTGGAGTCGCAGAACTGGACCTCGGAGAGGTCGAGCACCACACTGCGGCGGCCCTCCGCGACCGCGTCGTGCACGTGCTGGCGCACCGTCGGCGACGTGACCAGGTCCATCTCACCGGAGACCTGCAATACGGCCCAGCGGCCCTGCTCGCCTTCTGCCACCTTCAACGACACGCGCTCGAAGCCTTTCGCTCGCTTGCGGACGGGACACTCCCCGGTATCCACCGGAATGCGCCCTTCCCGCCTCGACTGCCCGGCCGTTCTCCCCTGAAACTCTTCAGAATTCTGTGTGCAACGGGCCGTTCCTCTCCAAGGCTATGCCCAGTGAGCGGGGAACTTTCCCCCGGGAACCGGTCACACACGGATAACACATCGGCAGATACGGACGCGAACGGTTGCGCTTCGATCCACCGTGAGCGGGCATTACCACCAAAAGTGACCGTCTCCATACCATCCGTGGGCCACCGGCAGGGCGGGTTTGCCGCAAAGGGGCATCAATGTCGGACCGGCCCACTACATTCGATGGCACGGTGGAGTGCGGGGTACGGCGGCGGCGAGGGAGGGGGGCCGGATGGGACATGACGCACCACCGCGCTGGGACAGGCGGATGCAGCAGCGGCTGGCGCGCGGCGAGGCGGCCGCGCTCGGTGAGCTCTACGACCGGTTCGCTTCGCTTGTGCACAGCCTTGCCCGCCGGGTCCTCGGCAACGAGACCGCCGCCGACCGCATCACCCGCGAAGTCTTCGGCTACATCTGGGAGAACCCCGACTCCTACGACCCCAAACAGGGCTCGCTGCGCTCCTGGGTGGCCCAGCTCGCCCACCGCCAGTCCGTGCACCGCCTGCGGCAGACCGAGGCCGCCTCGGCCCGGGACCGCGGCCAGGACGCCCCCGAGCCCGCCGAACTGGAGCGCCAGATCCGCGCCGCCTCCACCGCCGCCCGCGCCGACTACATCGTCACGTCCATGCCCGCCCCGCTGCGCGCCGCCCTGGAACTGGCCTACTTCCAGCGCCGCGACTACCGCCAGACCGCCGCCGACCTCGGCGTCACCGAGGACGAGGCCCGGCGACGGCTGCGGCTGGGCCTGCAACTGCTGTCCACCGCGCACAACCACCAGGCCCTGCCGCCCGCCCGGCCGGCGGAGTCCCCACCGGGCGGCCCCGGACCCGGACGGCAACTGTGAACGGCCCGGAGGAGTGGGACCGGCACGACCCGGACGACCGGCACGGCCCGGAGGACTCGCACGGCCCGGACGGCCCGCACGCCCCGCACGATCCGTACGATCCGGGCGCCCCGCAAGGCCCCGGCACCGGTGACGCGTCCCGCTCCGGCGGCCGGCCCCGTATACCGTCCCCACGCACCGCGGCCGAGGACAACGGGACACTGCCCGACGCGCTCCCGCCGTCGGCGGAACCGTACGCGCCGGGCCTACCGGAACCGGAACCACCGGCCGCCCCCACGTCCGCACCCGCTCCCCCATCCGCACCCGCACCACCCCCGCACCGGGTCCTGAAGTCCCTGCTCGGCGCGTGGGCCCTGGCCGCCTGCTCCCCCGAGGAGACGGCCGCCGTGGAGGACCACCTCACGGACTGCGCGCCCTGCGCGGACGAGGCACTGCGCCTGCGGGACGCGGTCGGCCTGCTGCATCCGGCCGACCCGCTGGACCTGGACCCGCTGCTGCGCTCGCGGGTGCTGGAGGGCTGCCTGGGCCGGCGTCCGGCCCGTATCCCCGTTCCGGAGTGGGCGGCCCCCTACGACGCCGAGACGGCCAAGCTGGACGCGCTGCTCAGCGACATGGGCCAGGCGGAGTGGCAGACTCCGGTACGGCTGCGCTGGTTCGAGGACGAGCGGCCCGCCGAGCGGCGCACCACCGTGGCCGGGGTCATCGGGCATCTGCTGGCCGTGGACGGTCTGGTCGCCACCGCGCTCGGCCTCGCCGACCCGCTGGGCGCCGCCGCCCCGCACGGGACGGCCGGGCCCGGCGACCGTACGGAAGCCTGCTGGCAGGCGCTCGCGGACGGCCGCGCCCCGCACGCCACCCGCGCACCGTGGCGCGACCAGAGCCACGCCCTGATCCGGACGGTGTCCTTCGCCGGCCACGGCGTCACCGAACTGGCCGTGCCGTACGGCGGCGACGTCCGGCTGCCGCTGCGCGACGCCTTCCTGGACCGCGCCTTCGAGTGCTGGGTGCACGCGGGCGACATCGCCGAGGCGGTCGACTATCCGTACGAGGCCCCGGCCGCCGGGCATCTGCACCTCATGGTCGACCTGGCGGCGCGGCTGCTGCCCCGCGCGCTGGCCTCCCGGCGCCGGGCCGGGCTGGCACCGCCGCCGCAGTGCCTGGTCGAGGCGGGCGCGCCCGGCCGTACGCTGCACCTGGAGGTCGAGGGCAGCGGCGGCGGGCACTGGTACATAGCCCTGGACTCGCCGGGCGCCCTCGGCACGCCGGACCGTACGGTCGCGCACATCGCGCTGGACAGCATGGAGTTCTGCCAACTGGCGGCCGGGCACGTGCCTCCGGAGGAGACGGCCGCCGGGCAGCACGGCGAGCCGGAGGCGATCCGCGACGTGCTGTTCGCCACGGCGTCGCTCTCGCGGCTGTGAGCGTGCCCGTGCCCCGCCGGGGGCACGGGCAGCGACTGCTCGTTACGCGAAGACGACGGTGCGCGTGCCGTTGAGCAGGACGCGGCGCTCGCTGTGCCACTTCACGGCGCGCGCCAGGGCCTGGCACTCCACGTCCCGGCCGACCGCCACGAGCTGGTCCGGCGTGACGCCGTGGCCGACGCGCTCGACCTCCTGCTCGATGATCGGGCCCTCGTCGAGGTCCGCCGTCACGTAGTGCGCGGTGGCGCCGATGAGCTTCACGCCGCGCGCGTGCGCCTGGTGGTAGGGCTTGGCGCCCTTGAAGCTCGGCAGGAAGGAGTGGTGGATGTTGATGATCCGCCCGGAGAGCGCCTTGCACAGGTCGTCGGAGAGCACCTGCATGTAGCGGGCCAGCACGACCAGCTCGACGTTCTCCTCGCGCACCAGCTCCAGAAGCTGCGCCTCGGCGGCGGCCTTGGTGTCCTTGGTCACCGGGATGTGGTGGAAGGGGATGCCGTACGAGCCCACCAGCTCGGCGAAGTCGGTGTGGTTGGAGACCACGGCCGCGATCTCGACCGGCAGGGCGCCGATGCGGGAGCGGAAGAGCAGGTCGTTGAGGCAGTGCCCGAACTTGGACACCATCAGGACGATGCGCATCTTCTCGTCGGCGCGGTGGATCTGCCAGTCCATCTGGAAGGAGTCGCCGACCGCGGCGAAGCTGGCACGCAGCTTCTCCAGGCTGACCGTGGCGTCCGCGCCGAAGTGGACCCGCATGAAGAAGAGCCCGGTGTCGTGGTCCCCGAACTGCTGGCTGTCCTCGATGTTGCAACCGGTCATGAAGAGGTAGCTGGACACCGCGTGCACGATGCCCTGCTTGTCCGGGCAGGAGAGGGTGAGGACGTACTGGTCGGGGGTACTGGGCTGCGAGTCGCTCATGACCTCATAGGGTCGCACATTCCCGGCCATGGTCCGTCCCGCGGCCGGGACGCCGGGCCGGGGACCCGGGCCCTCAGGCCGGGGCGCCCTGCCCCCGCGTCATGATCGCCAGGACCTCCAGCGAGTGCGGCGGCGCGTCCGGGTCCTCGCCGTCCGCCGTCGCCATCCGTACGTGCGCGTCGCGCGCGGCCCGTACCGCCTCCGGCCAGCCGTGGTGCTCCAGGTAGGCGGTCACCGGGGCGTCCGGGCCGACCTGGTGCATGATGCGCAGCACCCGCAGGACGGCGACGTCGACCAGGGACGCCTCCTGGGAGTCGCGGAAGATCGTGCCGACGTACTTCTCGGCGGACCAGTTGTCCAGCCAGGTGTCCTCGACGAGCCGGTAGACGGCGTCGGTGACGTCCCCGTACCCCGGGAGGCCGGCCAGCCAGGTCTCCCGCTGGAAGACGGGGTCGGAAAGCATGTGCAGCGCGGAGCGCACATTGCTGCGCCAGCGCCACCACGGCATGTCGGTCAGCGGCATGGCGCCCATGGTGGTCGAGCGGCGGCCGCGACGGGAAGACTTCTCCGAACCTTGCACAGTATTCGATCGTACGTTCTCCGCCGATGATCACTGGCGGCCCCCCGGAGTTCACCCCGCTGTCACCACTCGTTACTCCGGCGTCACTCACCCGTTCCGGGCGAAGCGGAATGCTCCGTGCACATGACCGGACGGCGACGCCCCTCCTCCCCCCGCCCCTTCCCCCGCGCCCTCGCGGCAGCCACCGCCGCGACGGCCTGCACGGCGGTCCTGGCGTCACTGCTCTCGGCCTGCGGCTCCCTCCCCGGCGCTCCCGGAGGCTCCGGGGAGAAGGAGCCGCTCACGGTCATGACGTGGGCACCGGTGGACACCAAGGCGACCAACATGCCGGGCATGCCCGCGATGGCCGAGGCGTACGCCCGCTGGGTCAACTCCCGGGGCGGCCTCGACGGCCACCCGCTGAAGGTCGTCACCTGCAACGAGCACAACGACTCGGTGGCCGCCGCGCACTGCGCGCAGCGCGCGGTCGACGCCAAGGCGATCGCGGTCGTCGGCTCGTACAGCCAGTTCGGCCGCTCGTTCATCTCGCCCCTGGAGCGCAACGGCATCCCGTACCTCGGCGGTTACGGCGTCTCCGACGAGGAGTTCGCCAGCCCGCTGTCGTATCCGGTCAACGGCGGCCAGGCGGCCTTGCTGGCGGGCAACGGACGCCAGTTGGCGAGCGTCTGCGAACGGGTGTCGCTGGTGCGCCCGGACACCATCCAGGGCGACCAGATGCCGGCCCTGCTCAGCGCGGGCCTGGCCGACGGCAGCCGCGCCGCCGCGAAGGACGTCCGCGCGCCCGAGGACGGCACCGACTACGCCGACGCGGCACGGCGCGCCCTGGACGGCGTGGGCGCCGCCGGTACGGGCGCGGCGGGCGCCGCCAAGGGCGCCGGCGGCTGTGTGACGGCCACCCTCGGCGAGCGCACCGACACGTTCTTCGACTCCTTCCGCCGGCTCCAGCCCGACGGGTCGAAGGTCCGGATCGCCTCGGTGCTGGGCAGTGTCGGCCAGGCGCTGGTGGACCGTACGGGCGGCCGGGCCGGGCCGCTGGAGGGCGCGTACCTGACGGGCTGGTACCCCGTCGCGAGCGACCCGCGCTGGAACCCGATGCGCAAGGTCATCAACGACCACGCCTTCGGCGACAACCGCATCGACCCGGCCGACCCGGGCGTCCAGACGACGTGGATCGCCTACACCGTGCTGCGCGCGGTCGTCGAGCGGCTGGGCAAGGAGGGCGTCGAGGACATCACGGCCCACACCGTCCAGCAGTCCCTGGACCGCGGCGCACAGGCCGTGGACACGGGCGGGCTGACGCCCAAGCTGCGCTGGCGCTCCGAGGACATGCTCGCGGTACAGGACTTCCCGCGCACCGTGAACGCGCTGGTGACCTATCAGGCCGTACGGGACGGGCAACTGGTGGCGGCGAAGGAGGGGTTCGTGAACGTCGCAGGGACGCTGGAGAAGCCGCGGGCGGACGGCTGAGGGCCCCGCCCGTACGGCCACCCGCTCAGCTCTTCTTGGCGAGGGCCTTCTCGACGTCCGTAAGAACCGCCTCGGCGGCGAGCGGACCACCCGAGCTGTTCCACGCCGAACCGTCGATCACCACGACGTGGTGCTTCTCGACGGCCTTGAGCTTGCCGAAGTTCGGTACGGCCGTGGCCTCCTTCAGCCCCTTCTCCCCGCGGCCCGGTCGCCGAGCGCGCCGAGGAACAGCCAGTCGCCGTCGATGGTCTCCAGGCGCTCCAGGCTCACCGGCTCGCTGTGGCCGGAGCTCTCGCCCTGCTGGTCCTGGGGCCGCTTCAGGCCGAGCGCGGTGAGGGTGTCGCCGACGTGGCCCTTGCCCTTGCCGACGACCGAGGGCGCGCCGTTCTGCCAGCGGACGACGCTGGTGACGGCCCCGGCGTTGGCCCCGAGTCCGGCCTTCACGGTCTTCAGGCGCGCGTCGAAGGCGTCCAGCCACTTCTGGCCGCCGGCCTTCTTGCCGAGGGCGTCGGCGGTCGCGGTGAAGGCGTCCCGCCAGGGGGCGTTGAGCTTGGCGGTGAGCACGGTGGGCGCGATCCGGCCGAGCTTGTCCTGGTCGCGCTTGGCGCCCACCGTCTCGTCGAGCAGGATCAGGTCGGGACGGAGGGCGGCGATCTTGTCGAGGTCGGGCTCGGCGGTGTTGGCGACGATCTGGGCGTCCTCGGCCTTCGGCGCCAGGTAGCCCGCCACGCCGGACTGGCCGCGGCCGCTGGTGGCGCCGATCGGGTGGGCGCCGAGGGCGAGGGCGGCGTCGAGGGTGGGCTCGCTGAGCGTGACCACCTTCTTCGGGGCGGCGGGTACCTCCACCTTCTTGCCGTTGGCGTCGGTGACGGTACGGGTGCCGGAGCCGCCCGCCGTGGCGTCGGCGCCGTCCTTGCCGCCGGAGTCGCCGTCGCCGCAGCCGGCGAGGGTCAGGGCGCCGGCCAGGGCGACGGTGAGCAGGGCGGCGGGTCGGCGGTAACGCATCGGAGGTGCTCCTCGGGTGTGCGGAAAAGTTCGGGGGGTCAGCGGGTCGCGGTGGCCGGGGGCACGGCGGTGTCCCGGTGGCCGGGTGGTGTGCCGGGGCCGAGCAGGGTGATCAGCCCTTCGGCCAGGCCGACCGTCCAACAGGCGTAGTCGTGGCCGCCGTTGAAGTCGGCGCCGGTGACGGTGTGGCCGTCGGCGCGGAGCGTGCGGCGCAGGTCACGGGTCTGTTCGAGCATGCCCCACTCGTGCAGCCCGACCTCCAGGTGCAGCCGCAGACCGCGTGGTGCGCCGCCGGCGTAGCGGCGGGTGATCCACGGGGTCTCCTCGGCCGGTTCGCCCGGGGGCCGCCACCACATGGAGGGGGACTGGGCCAGGACGTTGCCGAAACGATCCGGCGCGGTGTGGCCCGCGTACAGGGCGGTGAGTCCGCCCAGGCTCTGCCCGGCGACGACCGTACGCGCCGGGTCCGTGCCGACCGGCAGCCGGCCGGCGGCCCAGGGCAGCAGCTCTTCGGCGAGGAAGGTGACGTACTCCGGGTGGCCGCCGAGTTCCCGGGCGCGGGTGGCGTTGTCGACGGCGTGCGGGGCGAGCACGGTCAGCGGCGGGATCAAGCCGTCGGTGACGAGGCCGTCGAGCACGTCCTCCAGGTGCAACTGACCGAACCACATGTCGCCGTCGAGCAGGACGAGGGTGTCGGTGTGCCCCGTGACGGGCAGCGGTGGCTCGTACACCCACACCTCGCGTTCCGCGCCGAGTGCGGCGCTGGTCACCTGATGGCGCCGTACCGTGCCGCGCGGGGCACCCGCAGGGTGGGTCCACGGGCGAGGTGGGGCGTGCGGGAGTTCGAAGACGGAGCCGGGCGGGCCGTGCCAGCGGGTGGGGATCGTCTGGGGGTTGAGCGGGTCGCCGACGCCCGTGGCGGCCAGCGCGCCGAGGTCGTCCGGCGCCCGGCCCTCGGTGTCGGGGGCGATGCGGTACGAGCCGCGGTGGTCGCCGCGCAGGCGGTAGGTCAGGTGCCACACGTCCGTACCGGGCAGGTGGCGCATCAGGCCGGCGGGCAGGTCGGAGCGGTCCATCAGCCGGTTGACCATCAGCAGCACCTGGCGGGTCGCGGGGTCGCCGCGCCACAGGAAGGTGACGGCGCGGTGGTCGGGGTCGGCGTCGAGCGGTTCGACCAGCGGGGTGCCGCAGGCCGTCACCTCGTCCCAGAACCCGTCCAGCACCGCGGCACGCGCCTCCGCCTTCCCGGCCGCGGCCAGCTCGGCGGCCAGGCGCCGCACCCGCGGGCTGTCCGTGGTCTCGGCCGGGTGGGGCCGGGGGATGCGGGGCGGCCCGGCGGGGGCTGCCAGGGCGGTACGGGCGCCGGCCGCTGTGGTGCCGTCCGCGTGGGTCATCTGTTCGCTCCTTGGGAGAGGGCCAGTTCGACGAGCCGGGGCACGGTGTCGGCGGGGCTGGGCATGACAGCCATCTCCTCGGCCGTCTCGCGGGCGGCGGTGGCCAGCGCTTCGTCCTCAAGGAGCCGGCGGACCAGTTCGCGCCCGGGACGGCCGGGCCCCGCGAGTGCGGCCGGGTCCTCCGGCACCAGACCGCAGCCGCGCCGCCGGACCGCCGCCGCGTTGGCGGGACGGTCGGCACCCTCGCCGAGGACGAGCTGCGGCAGACCGGCGTCCAGGGCGGTCAGGGTGGTGCCCGCGCCGCCGTGGTGGATGGTGGCGTCACTGCCCGCGAGCAGCGCGCCCAGTGGCGTCCACTCGACGGGGCGGACGTTGTCGGGGAGTGTGCCGAGCGCGGACAGGTCGGCGCCGCCGAGGGCCAGGACGAAGTCGGCGTCGGTGACGCGGGCGGCGTCCACGACCCACTCGACGGGCGAGACACCGTCCACGACCGGGCGGACCGTGCCGAGGGTGACCGCGATCCGGGGCCGCTTGCGGTCCTCGAAGAGCCAGTGGGGGAGCGCGCCGCCGCCGTTGTACGGGACGTAGCGCAGGTAGCGGCGGTGCGGTTCGGCGGTGACGCTCATGGCGGGCGGGGTGACGTCGAGCCAGGCGGCGACCGGTCCGGGCCCGTCGAGGCCGTGCCGGGCGTACCCGTCGGCGAGGGCGTCGTTCATCATCGCGACGTGCCGTCCGGTGTGGCCGAAACCGACCGCGTGCACGACCGAGGGAATGCCGAGGGCGGCGGCCACGAGCTGGCCGACGACACCGTTGGGGGTGTGCACGACGAGGTCGGGCCGCCAGTGGCGGGCGACGTCGACCATGGTATCCGCCATCTCTTCGCTGAAGAAGGAGAAGCCCTTGCCCTTGGGGGCGGTGCGCTGCTCGCCCGGGGCCGGGGGCTTGCCCTGGCGGCCCTTCTCCATGGCCGCGTAAAGGGCGTCGGGGTCGATGCCGGGTGCGCAGTCGACGGCCGGCAGCCCGGCGGAGACGGTGTGGCCGACGGCCCGTCCGCAGGTGGCGACGAGGACGTCATGACCTGCGGCGCGGAACGCCTGGGCCAGCGGGACCATCGGGTAGAGCAGCCCGAAGAAGGGGGGCCCGGCGAACAGGACACGCATCGACTACCTGCTTTCTTTTCCGACGGCCCGTCAAGAACCTTTCGGTTCACGGGTGGTGCGGCGGGACGGCTGAAACGGGTGGGGCACGAGTGCATGGGGAGTACATGTGCGTCAGGTCACACACCCCGAGTGGCGACCAGGCACTTAGGCAAGCCTAAGCTAACCACGTGCTCAGCAGGTCAACAACGTCCCCCGGCTGGCTACGCAGGCTCGGTGCCGCGTGCCGGCACCACCCCCGACTCCTCCTCGCGGTCGCCGTGAGTTCCGTGTTCGGCACGGGACTTGAAGCGGTCGGACCGCTGCTGGCCCGGCTCGGCGTCGACGACGCCGTCGCAGGCCGCACCGGCCGCATCGGCTGGCTCGCCGCCGCCATGGCAGGTCTCGCGCTCGTCCAGTTCGGCGCCGAGTTCACCCGCCGCTACGCCGCCGGAAAGCTCGCCCTCGGCGTCCAGCACCGGCTGCGCACCCAGGTGTTCGACTCGCTGCAACGCCTGGACGGCGTCAAACAGGACGCGCTCCGCACCGGCCAGGTGGTCTCCCGGGCCAACAGCGACCTGACCCAGGTGCAGATCATGCTCGGGATGCTGCCGATCCCGCTCGGCACCTCGGCCCTCTTCATCGTCGCCATCGGCGCGATGCTCTGGCTGTGCGCCCCGCTCGCCCTGGTCGCGCTGACCGTGGTGCCCCTCACCGCGTGGGCCGCCGCCCGCAGCCGCGCCCGGCTCGTCCCCGCCACCCGCGCGGCCCAGGCCGGTGCCGCCCAGGTCGCCGAGCAGGTCGAGGAGGCCGTGACCGGCGTACGGGTGGTCAAGGGCTTCGGCCAGGAGGACCGCGAGACCGACCGGCTGGCGCGCGCTGCCCGCGGCCTGTTCGGACGGCGTATGCGCGTGGCGCGCATCCAGGCCGGCGCCACCGCCACCCTCGCGGCACTGCCCGCGCTCGGCCAGGTCGGCGTACTCGCCCTCGGCGGCTGGCTGGCGCTGCGCGGCACCATCGGACTGGGCACCTTCCTCGCCTTCGCCGCCTACATGGCGCTGCTGGCCGGACCCGCCAGGCTGTTCGCCAGCTTTCTGGTCACCGCCCAGCAAGCGCGCGCTGCCGCCGAACGCGTCAACGAACTCATCGACGCCCGGCCCGACATCACCGAACCGGAAAACCCCGTCGCCCTGCCCGCCGGCCCCGTCGGCCTGGAACTGCGCGACGTCCGCTTCGGGTACGCCCCCAGCGACCCCGTCCTCGACGGCGCGTCGCTGACCGTACGGCCCGGCGAGACCCTCGCCCTCGTCGGCCCGTCGGGCTCCGGAAAATCCACCGTCTCCCTGCTGCTCCCCCGCTTCTACGACCCGCAGGCCGGCTCCGTGCACGTCGGCCCGCCCGGCGCGGCCCCCGACATCCGCGAACTGTCGCTCGCGGACCTCCGAGCCACCATCGGCGTGGTCTTCGAAGAACCGTTCCTGTTCTCCTGCTCGGTCCGCGACAACATCGCCTACGGGCGCCCGGACGCCACCGACGAGCAGGTCAGGGCCGCCGCCGAGGCCGCCGAGGCACACGAGTTCATCACCGCGCTGCCCGACGGCTACGCCACCGAGGTCGGCGAACGCGGGCTGACCCTCTCCGGCGGGCAGCGGCAGCGCGTGGTGCTGGCCCGCGCCCTGCTGGCCGACCCGCGCGTGCTCGTCCTGGACGACGCGACCTCCGCCGTGGACGCCGGTACCGAGGCCGCCATCCACCGCACGCTGCGCGCCGTCACCGGCGACCGGACGACCCTGCTGATCGCCCACCGCCGCTCCACCCTCCAGCTCGCCGACCGCATCGCCGTCCTGGACGACGGCCGCGTGGTGGACACCGGCACCCAGGAGGAGCTGGCCGAGCGCTGCCCGCTGTTCCGCGAACTCCTGGCCGGTCCCGGCGACTCCCTCGACGTACGCGTCACCGCCGACCCGCACACCGGCGACCGGGGCGTCACCCCGGACCTCTGGCCCGAGCCCCCCGCCGACGAGACGCCGAAGGCGGCGGAGGACGAGGCCGAAGACCCGCGCCTGGACGAGACCCGGCTGCGCGCCCCCGACCCCGACGCCCGCTTCCGGCGGCTGCTCGCCCCCGTACGCGCCGCCCTGCTGCTCGGCCTGCTCCTCGTCGTCGCCGACTCCCTCGCCTCCCTCGCCCTGCCCCTCCTCGTCCGGCACGGCCTGGACGCCGGGGTCGGCGCGGGCGACGGCGGCGCGCTCACCACCACCGTCCTGACCGCCCTGCTCGTCGTCGCCCTCGGCTGGGGCGTGCTCACCCTTCAGGCACGCATCACCCGGCGGGCCGGGGAGCGGGTGCTGTACGGGCTCCGGGTGAAAACCTTCGCCCACCTCCAGCGGCTCGGCCTGGACTTCTACGAACGCGAACGCGGCGGCCAGATCATGACCGCGATGGTCAACGACATCGACGCGCTCTCCGCCTTCCTCCAGACCCACCTGCTGACCTCGGTGGCCGCGCTGGCCACCCTGTGCGGCGCGGTGGTGGCGATGCTCGCCGTCGACATCCCGCTGGCCCTGACCGCGCTCGCCCTCGTCCCCCTGATCGCCGTCGCCACCGCCGTCTTCTGGCGGCTGTCCTCCGCCGCGTACACCGATGCGCGCAAGCGTGTCGGCGAGGTCAACTCCAGCCTCCAGGAGAACGTCTCCGGCCTGCGCGTCGCCCAGTCCCAGAGCCGCGAGGGCAGGACCGCCGAGGCGTTCGGCAAGCTCTCCGAGAGCTACCGCGCCGCCCGGCTGCGCGCCCAGCGCTACGCCGCCGTGTACTTCCCGTGCGTCAACCTCACCGCCGAACTCGCCAAGGCCACCGTCCTGCTCTTCGGCGCCCACCGGGTCGCGGACGGCGGCATCGGCCCCGGTGTGCTGGTCGCCTTCACCCTCTTCCTCGGCATGTTCTTCTCGCCGATCCAGCAGCTCTCGCTCGCCTTCGACAGCTACCAGCAGGCGTCCGTCGGCCTGCGCCGCACGCTGCGGTTGCTGCGCGTCGAGCCGTCCGTACGGTCCGCCGCCGACCCCGCGCCCGTACCGGACCGGCTGCGCGGCCCGATCGAACTGCGCGAGGTCACCCTCCGCTACCCGGGCGCCGAGCGGCCGTCGCTGGACCGCGTCAGCCTGCGCATCGAGCCCGGCGAGACGGTCGCGCTCGTCGGCGCGACCGGCGCCGGAAAGTCCACCGTCGTCAAACTGCTCGCCCGCTTCCACGACGCCACCGAGGGACAGGTGCTGGTGGACGGCACGGACATCCGCGCCTACGACCCGCCCGCCTACCGGCGGCTGCTCGGCGTCGTCCCCCAGGAAGCGCACCTGTTCACCGGCGACATCGCCGACAACGTCCGCTACGGACGGCCCGACGCCACCGACCAGGAGGTCGAGGCGGCCGTACGCGCCGTGGGCGCGCTGCCCGCGGTCGCCGCCCAGCCGTACGGCTTCCGCCAGTCCGTCGGCGAACGCGGACAGCGCCTGTCCGCGGGCCAGCGCCAGCTCGTCGCCCTGGCCCGCGCCCACCTCGTCGACCCCGGCCTGCTGCTGCTCGACGAGGCCACCGCCGCCCTCGACCCGGCCACCGAACGCACGGTGCTGGACGCCGGGGACCGGCTGGCCGACGGCCGCACCACCGTCCTGGTCGCGCACCGCCTGGCCACCGCCGCGCGCGCCGACCGGATCGTCGTCCTGGACGCCGGACGGATCGCCGAGCAGGGCTCCCACCAGGAGCTCCTCGACGCCGACGGCGCGTACGCCCGACTGTGGCGCCACCACTCCACCGCCGCCGAACCCGCCCCCCTCACCCAAGGATGACCCGCTCATGAAGGCACTTGTCCTCTCCGGAGGCACCGGCAGCAGACTGCGGCCCATCACCCACACCGCCGCCAAGCAGCTCGTCCCCGTCGCCAACAAGCCGGTGCTCTTCTACGGCATCGAATCCCTGGTCGCGGCGGGCGTCACCGACATCGGCATCATCGTCGGGGACACCGCCGAGGAGATCCGTACGGCCGTGGGCGACGGCTCCCGCTTCGGCGCCCGCGTCACCTACCTCCCCCAGGAACAGCCCCTCGGCCTGGCGCACGCCGTCCTGATCGCCCGCGACTGGCTCGGCGACGACGACTTCGTGATGTACCTCGGCGACAACTTCGTGGTCGGCGGCATCGCCGAACTCGTCGACGAGTTCCGGGAGACCCGCCCCGAGGCCCGCATCCTGCTCACCAAGGTCCCCGACCCCAGCGCCTTCGGCGTCGCCGAACTCAGCCCCGAAGGGCACGTCGTACGCCTGGAGGAGAAGCCCAGCGACCCGCGCAGCGACCTGGCGCTGGTCGGCGTCTACCTCTTCACGCCGGGCGTGCACGACGCCGTACGGGCCATCGAGCCCTCGGCTCGCGGCGAACTGGAGATCACCGACGCCCTCCAGTGGCTGGTCGACGCCGGCCGCACCGTCCAGTCCACGGTCATCTCCGGCTACTGGAAGGACACCGGCAACGCCACCGACATGCTGGAGGTCAACCGCACCGTGCTGGAGGGCCTGCCGCCCGCCGTCCTCGGCGACGTGGACGACGCCAGCGAACTGGTCGGCCGGGTCCGTATCGAGGCCGGGGCCAGCGTCGTACGGTCCCGGATCGTGGGACCGGCCGTCATCGGCGCGGGCAGCGTCGTGCGCGACTCCTACATCGGCCCCTCCACCTCCGTCGCCGACGGGTGCCTGATCAGCGGCAGCGAGGTGGAGTTCTCCATCGTCCTGGGCGACTCCCGCATCGAGAACGCCGGCCGGATCGAGGGCTCGCTGATCGGCCGCATGGTCCGGATGAGCGGCGCCGCCCGCGCGCCCCGCGCGCACCGTCTGGTGCTCGGCGACCACAGCCAGGTGCAGATAGCGCCCTGAGCCCCGAGCCCCCGCATGCCCCCGTCCCCGTTTCCCTGTCTTGGACTGACGCCTTGAGAATCCTCGTCACCGGCGGAGCCGGCTTCATCGGCTCCCACTTCGTCCGCACCCTGCTCACCCCCGAAGGCCCCGGCGGCGGCACCGGACCGCATGTCGTCACCGTGCTGGACGCCCTGACCTACGCGGGGGACCGCGCCAACCTCCGGCCCGTGGCGGACGACCCGCGCTACACCTTCGTGCACGGCGACATCCGCGACCGGCCGCTGGTGGACGACCTGCTGGCCGACCACGACGCGGTGGTGCACTTCGCCGCCGAGTCGCACGTGGACCGCTCCATCGCGGGCGGCACCGACTTCGCCTCCACCAACGTCCTCGGTACCCAGGTCCTCCTGGAATCCGCGGTACGCCACCGCATCGCCCGCTTCGTGCACGTCTCCACCGACGAGGTGTACGGCTCGATCGCGGAAGGCTCCTGGACCGAGGACGAGCCCCTGGCACCCAACTCCCCGTACTCCGCCAGCAAGGCCGGCTCCGACCTGCTCGCCCTCGCCCACCACCGCACGCACGGCCTCGACATCTCGGTGACCCGCTGCTCCAACAACTACGGCCCCTACCAGCACCCCGAGAAGGTCATCCCGCTGTTCGTCAGCCGCCTGCTGGCGGGCGGGCGCGTCCCGCTGTACGGCGACGGGCTCAACGTCCGCGACTGGCTGCATGTCGACGACCACTGCCGGGCCCTGCGGCTCGTCCTGGAAGGCGGCCGGCCCGGCGAGGTCTACAACATCGGCGGCGGCACCGAACTCAGCAACAAGGACCTCACCGAACGCCTCCTCGCCGCCTGCGGCGCCGACTGGGACCGGGTCGACCACGTCACCGACCGCAAGGGCCACGACCGGCGCTACTCCGTGGACTGGACGAAGATCCGTACCGAACTCGGCTACGTACCGCAGCACGCCTTCGAGGACGGGCTCGCCGAGACCGTCGCCTGGTACCGCGAACATCCCGAACGGTGGGCGCCGCCGGCCGAGGGCACCGCCACCGCCGCCGCGGGAGGTGCCGCCCGGTGAACCGCTGGCTGATCACCGGCGCGAGCGGCATGCTCGGCCGCGAGGTGTCCCGCATGCTGGCCGCCGACGGCGCATGCGCGCTCCCCCTGGACCGCCGGACCCTGGACCTCACCGACACCCGCGCCGTGGAGTCCGCCCTGCGCCGCGTCCGCCCGGCCGTGGTCGTCAACTGCGCCGCTTACACGGACGTGGACGGCGCCGAGACCCACGAGGAGCAGGCACACCGCATCAACGCGGACGCCGTGCGCGGCCTGGCCCGCGCCTGCGCCGCCACCGGCACCCGGCTGCTGCACGTCTCCACCGACTACGTCTTCTCCGGCGACGCCACCACCCCGTACACCGAAGGCGCGCCGACCGGCCCCCGTACCGCCTACGGCCGCAGCAAGCTCGCGGGCGAACAGGCCGTCCTGGCCGAACTGCCGCACACCGGCACCGTCGTCCGCACCGCCTGGCTGTACGGCGCCCACGGCCGCAACTTCGTCCGCACCATGGCCGAACGCGCCGTACGCGGCGCCACCGTGGACGTCGTCGACGATCAGACCGGCCAGCCCACCCCGGCCCGCGACGTCGCCGGACGGCTCCTCGCCCTGGGGCGCGGGCCCATCCGCCCCGGCGTCTTCCACGCCACCACCGGCGGCACGACCACCTGGTACGGACTGGCCCGCGAAGTCTTCCGGCTGGCCGGCGCCGACCCGGACCACGTCCGGCCCACCGACAGCACCACCCTGAACCGGCCCGCCCGCCGACCCGCCTGGAGCGTGCTGGGCCACGACCGCTGGGCCGCCGCCGGGCTGCCCGCACCCCGGCACTGGCGCGAAGCGCTCGCCGCCGAGTTCACCCGGGTGACCGCCGCCCTGGAAGGAGCCGTCTCATGCGCCCGCTGAGCATAGAAGGAGCCTGGGCCCGCGAACCCCTCGTCCACCGGGACGACCGGGGATCCTTCCACGAATGGTTCACCCAGCCGGAGTTCACCGGCGCCACCGGGCGCGCCCCGGTACTGGCGCAGGCCAACTGCTCCGTCTCCCGGCGCGGCGTGCTGCGCGGGGTGCACTTCAGCGAGGTGCCGCCCGGCCAGGCCAAGTACGTCACCTGCGTACGCGGCGCCGTCCTGGACGTGGTGGTGGACCTGCGGACCGGCTCCCCCACCTACCGCGCGTGGGAGGCCGTACCGCTGGACGAGGACGGGCTGAGCGCGGTCTACCTCTCCGAAGGGCTCGGCCACGCCTTCATGGCCCTGTCCGACGACGCCACCGTGGTCTACCTCTGCTCCACCGGCTACCAGCCGCGGCGCGAACACGGCGTCCATCCGCTGGACCCTGCACTGGGCATCGAATGGCCCGCAGGGGTCACTCCGCTGCTGTCCGCCAAGGACGCGGCCGCGCCCACTCTGGAGGAGGCCGAGGGGCGGGGGCTGCTGCCTTCGTACGAGGAGTGTGTACGTCATCGGGCGGCGGTCAGGGGCGCCGATCGGGACGCTGATCAGGGCGTTGATCGGGACGCTGATCGGGGCGTTGATCGGGAAGGCAGCGCGGCATGACGACGGCGGCGACCGCCGGGCGCACCGGCGCACCCGCCCCGGAAGCCAAGCCCGCCCCGCCCACCGGACGCCCCGTACTGCGGGCCGGCGGGCTGCTGCTGGGCCTGGCGCTGCTGGCCGTCGTCGTCCTCGTGAGCATCGCCGTGGGCGCCAAGGCCATCCCCCTCGACCAGGTGTGGCACGCCCTGTTCGAGTCGACCGGCACCGCCGACGACCGGATCGTGCGGGAACTGCGGCTGCCCCGTACCGCACTCGGTGTCGCGGCGGGCGCCGCCCTCGGCCTGGCCGGCGCCGTGATGCAGTCCCTCACCCGCAACCCGCTGGCCGACCCCGGCCTCCTCGGCGTCAACGCGGGTGCCTCGGCCGCCGTGGTCACCGCGATCAGCGTGCTGGGCGTCACCTCCTTCACCGGCTACCTGTGGTTCGCGCTGGCCGGCGCCGGAGTGGCGGCCGTCCTGGTCAACGCGCTCGGCGGCAGCCGGGCGGCCACCCCCGTACGGCTGGCCCTGGCGGGCACCGCCGTCAACGCCGCCCTCTTCGGCTACGTCAACGGCCTCCAACTGACGGACCTGAGCGCCCTGGAGACCATGCGGCACTGGTCCATCGGCACCCTCACCGGCCGCCGCGGCGACCTGCTGCCGACCGCGCTGCCGTTCCTGCTGGCCGGTGCCGTCCTCGCGCTGGCGGTGGCCCGCCCGCTGAACGCGGTCGCCCTGGGCGAGGACACCGCCCGCTCCCTCGGCGCCCGGCTGGGCCGCACCCGGGTGCTGTCCATCGTGGCCATCACCCTGCTGTCCGGCGCCGCGACCGCCGTGTGCGGGCCGATCGGCTTCATCGGCCTGATGATCCCGCACGCCGTACGGGCCTTCTGCGGCCCCGACAACCGGTGGCTGTTCCCGTACTGCGCCGTCTTCGCGCCGGTCCTGCTCCTGGGGTCGGACATCATCGGCCGGGTGCTGGTGCCGCCGACCGAGATCGAGGTCGGAGTCGTCACCGCGTTCTTCGGCGGCCTGCTCTTCATCCACCTCGTCCGCCGCCGGAAGGTGGCCCAGTTGTGACCGCCGTACGCACGTCCAGCGCGCGCCGCACGGCGCCCCGCCCCGCCGTCCTGCGCACGCGCGGCGGGCTGTCCCTGAGGCTGGGCCGCCGTGCCCTGCTGGTCTGCGCGGCACTGGCGCTGACCGGCATGCTGGTGGCCGTCCTGTCGCTGGGCATGGGCAGCTACCGCCTCAGCCCCGCCGAGGTCGTCGCCACCCTCTTCGGGGACGGGCCGCCCGGCGCGGACTTCGTCGTGGTCGACCTGCGGCTGCCCCGAGTGCTGGACGGGCTGCTGGCCGGCTTCGCCATGGGCATGAGCGGCGCGGTCTTCCAGTCGCTGGCCCGCAACCCGCTCGGCAGCCCCGACGTCATCGGCTTCGGCAGCGGCGCGTCGGCCGGCGCCCTCGTCTCCGTCATCCTGCTGGAGGCCGGGACCGCGCAAATCGCCCTCGGCGCCGTACTCGGTGGACTGGCCACCGCCGCCGCCGTCTACCTGCTGGCCTGGAAGCGCGGCGTGCACGGCTACCGCCTGGTGCTCGTCGGCATCGGCGGCTCGGCGGTCCTCGGGTCGCTCACCAGCTACCTGTACGTACGGGCCGACATCGGCAAGGCCGCCGAAGCCGCCACCTGGATGATCGGCAGCCTCAACGGCCGCGGCTGGCCCGACGTGACCGTGGCCGCACTCGGGGTCGCCGCCCTGGCACCCGCCGTCCTGGCGCTGGCCCGGCGGCTCTCCCTGCTGGAGATGGGCGACGACACCGCGGCCGCACTCGGCGTCGCCCCCGAACGCAGCCGCCTGGCCCTCCTGGCCACCGGCACCGGTCTGACGGCACTCGCCGTCGCCGCCGCCGGACCGATCCCGTTCGTCGCCCTCGCCGCTCCCCAGTTGGCCCGCCGCCTCACCCGCTCACCGGGCCCGAACGTGCTGCCCGCCGCCTGGATGGGCGCCGTCCTGGTCACCCTCGCCGACTGGGCGGCGCAGCGCGTGTCCGGTACGGGCATCCTGCCGGTGGGCGTGATCACGGGGGTGGGCGGGGGCGTGTATCTGGCGTGGCTGCTGTTTCTGGAGAGGAGGTCGGGGAAGTTGTGAGGGGCGGCCGGCCTCGTGCCGGCCGCTGACAGGCCGGGGCCCCGCCCGTCAGAGCTGTTCCGGGCGGCGCTCCGTCAGGCCGTACTTCTGCGCGATCGGGTTCCACAGCTTCGCCGCCTGCTGCTTGGCCTTCGTGGCCCGGCCGCTGTCCGCGTTGCCCTTGGCGGGCTCCTTGCCGCCCCGGGCCTTGCCCTTGGGGCAGCCCTTCTTGCCCTTCACCTGCCCGGCCCAGGCCGCGTAGTGGTTGTCGGCCGAGGCGGAGGACTTCCACGCCTCGTTGAGCGCGGCGGTCAGCTCGCCGCTGCCGGGCAGCTTGTCGACGGGAAGCTTGGCCAGCCGGCTCACCAGGTCGTTGCGCTGCTGGGCGGCATCCCGGAGATCCTTGGCCGCCGCGTCGAGGTTGTCGCACGACTTGATGCTCTTGACCGCGCCGATCACGGCGTCACGGCTGTTGTTGCTGTCCTTCAGGAGCGCGTCGAGGCCCTTCGCCTGCGCCGCCACCGGATCGGCGGACGGCGACGGCTGCTTGGCGTCCTTGCCGCCCCCCTCGTCCTTCGTGGCGCCGGACGCACCGCCGGACTCCTGCTTCTTCTTGGCGGAACCGTCCTCACCGCCCCCGCTGAGCGCCCAGCCGACGCCGAGCCCGGCACCCGCCAGGGCCACCACGGCGACACCGATGACCGCGGCGGGCGCGAAGCGCCGACGCCGTCCGCCGCCGTCCGGGCCGTGGTCCCCCTGCGGCGCGTACTGGTCGAACGGCGGGCGGCCGCCGAAGGACTGCTGACCGTACGGGGGCTGCTGGTCCGGCTCGTCGAAGCGGGGCAACTGCGCGGTGGCGTCCGGGACACCGCCCGGCGTTCCGGCCGGGGCGGCGGCGCCCGGGCCGGAACGGAAGAGGCCCTCGAACTCGGCCGGGGTCGCGCGGTCGCCGGGGGCGCTCGGGTTTCCCGGCGCTCCGGGGTGTGCGCCGAAGGGCGCGCCGGGCGGCGGGGTGCCGGCGCCGATCGGCGGGATGAACTGGGTGGCCTCGGGGTCGGCGCCGGGCGGAGCGGACTGGGCGGACTGGACGGACTGGGCGGACGGGGCCGCGTCGGGCCGCGGGCCGTTCGGCTTGATCGCGCGCAGCGTACGGGTGGACTCACCGGGCGTCTCGGGGCGCCCGCCCGCGGGACCACCGGCCGCAGGCGGCATCGGCGCGGCACCGGGCATCGGGCCGGGTTGCCCGCCCTGCGTGCCACCGCCCGTCGGGGCCTGCTGCGTCTGCTGTGCCTGCTGTGCCTGCTGTGCGCCGATGGGGCGCAGCAGCGCGGTCGACTCCGGGTCACCGGCGGCGGGCGGCATCGGCGCACCGGCCTGCGGCGTCGCGGGGACGAGCTGGCCGGACTGACCGGGCTGGCCGGGCTGACCCGGCCGGTTCGGCTGACCGGGCTGGCTCGGCTGGCCGGGCTGGCCACCGGACTGCGGGTCGAACGGGGACATCGCGGATATCGGGGATATCAGCGCGGTCGCTTCCATGTCCGGGGCACGGCCCTGGACCGGCTGCTGCCCGAGGTTCTGCGGGGGCTGGCCCTGCGGAGGCATGGGCGCGGCGGCCGGGGGCTGCTGCTGGAACGGCGGCTGCTGCGGCGGCTGCGCGGGCGGCCCCGCCGGAGGAACTGGAGGAGCCTGGGGCGCCGGAGGCATCGGCTGGGCAGGCGGGTACTGGGCGAAGGGCTCCTGGCCGTACGGCTGCTGCTGGGCGTGCGGCGGCTGCTGACCGTACGGCGTTCCCTGCTGCTGCCCGTACTGCGGCTGCTGCTGGCCGTGCGGCTGACCGGGCATCTGCTGACCGCCGTACGACTGCCCCTGCCCCGGCTGACCCTGCACCGGCTGGCCCTGGACCGCCTGCCCTTGAACTGGCGGCCCCTGAACCGGCTGCCCCTGAACCGGCTGCCCACCCGGCACCTGCTGCTGCCCGGGCCCCCAGGGCTGCCCCCAAGGCTGGCCCGCGGGCGGTGCGGCCTGCTGGCCAGGGACCCACGGATCGCCGTGAGCGGGCAGCACAACGCCCTCTCGCGCGGGCTCGCCCGCAGGATAGTGCGGGTCGTTGCCCTGTCCGCTCTGCGTCACCGGGACTCCTACGATCTGCTGACTTACGGAAGCGTCGGCTCACGCTACCGGGTCGCCGTCACGTTCGACCATGTCCCCTGGTCACCACCCACCCGTAACGCCCCACAAGGGCCTTCCAGGCCCTCCTGAGGCCCCTGTGGCGGCACGGGAGGGCCCGCCGGGCGGACCCTGCGCGGTCCGCCCGGCGGCGAAGGACGAGGCGGCCCGGGCGCCGACCAGCCCTCCCCCGGCTGCCGCGGGCCGCGAATCCGCTACGCGGCTGCCCGCAATTCCAGCCGGGCACCGAACTCCCGCACCACCGGCTCGTCCCGGTACGGCTCCAGCCGTAGCTGGAAGTCCTCCAGATACTCCGCGCCGCGGTTCGACCGCAGCCCGCTCAGCAACTCGACGGCCTGGGTGCCCGTGTGGCACGCCTGCTCGATCTCGCGCTGCTGCACCTGCGCGCTGGCCAGCAGCACCAGCCCGATGGCGCGGCGCCGCGCCCGCCCTTCGGGGTGCCCGTCCACCGCTTCCTGAGCGCGCTGGCGCGCCGCGCTCGCCTGCCCCAAGTCGCGATGACAGTGCGCGAGTTCGTCGGCCAGGTACGCCTCGTCGAAGTGCGAGATCCACACCGGGTCGTCGCCGGTGCCGGAAGAACCTGCGGCGCGTTCCATGGCGCCCACCGCCCGGCCCGCCACGACCTGGAAGGCCCGCGCGTCCCCCATCAGCGCGTGCCCGCGCGCCTCCGCCGCGAAGAACATCGCCTCCGCGCGCGGCGTGACGTGTCCCCGCGCTCCTTCCTGCGCGGCCTTCGCGAGCTGCGCGATCTCCCGTGGGTTGCCGAGCGAGGCGGCGAGGTGGCTCATGCTGGCGGCGAGCACGTACCCGCCATAGCCGCGGTCACCGGCCGCCTGTGCAAGGCGCAGTGCCTGGATGTAGTAGCGCTGCGCCAGTCCTGGCTGGCCGGTGTCGACGGCCATGTAGCCGCCCAGCTCCGTCAGCCGGGCGACCGACGCGAACAGTTCGCGGCCGACCGATTCCCGGTACGAGCCGGCCAGCAGCCCGGAGACGACGCTGTTGAGGTAGTGGACGACGACCGGCCGGACGTGGCCACTGCCGTAGCGGTGGTCCAGCTCGCCCAGGGCCGTGGTCATGGCCCGTACGGCTTCGACGTCCGAGATGCCCACCCGCGCCCCGGCGTTGCGCGCGACCTGCGGGTCGGCGCTGGTGATGAGCCAGTCCCGGCTCGGTTCGACCAGCGCCGAGGCGGCCACGGTGGAGCCGCTGAGGAAGTCGCGCCGGCCGACGTCGCTGCGCCACAGCTCGCAGACCTGCTCGATGGCGCCGAGGACGGTGGGCGAGAACTGCAGGCCCACACCGGACGCGAGGTTCTTGCCGTCGGCCATCCCGATCTCGTCGATGGTGACCGTCCGCCCGAGTTTGCGGCCCAGCGCCTCCGCGATGATGGCGGGGGCCCGGCCGCGCGGCTGCTGGCCGCGCAGCCAGCGGGCGACGGAGGTCTTGTCGTAGCGCAGGTCCAGGCCGTGCTCGGCGCCGCACATGTTGACGCGGCGGGCGAGTCCGGCGTTGGAGCAGGCGGCTTCCTGGATGAGCGCCTGCAGCCGTTCGTTCGGCTGCCGCGCGACGAGTGGCCTGGCGGCCATACTGCACCCCCTGATTACTGCTGCGCGTTCACCAGCGAACGCCGTACCCGTGGACCAATTCCCCACACATATGCCGGATATACGGGATATCTCGGATGTGCGTCATGTCCGTCGAAGCCTTGACATTTCCGGGTGGCGGCGATCGGACCGGCCGGCCGGCGGATCGCTCCGCCGGATTGCGGTGTCCGGCTTGTCCTCTCGCTCCGCTCCCGGGTACTGCGTCACGGTCTCGGCTCCTGCTGCTCCGGTCTTCGGTGTTCGAACTCCGGTGCCCGGCGTTCGGTGTTCGGGTTCCGGCTTTCGAACTTCACTCTGCGGACTTCGCTCTGTTCGAAGTCCGCATCTCGAACTCCGGCTCTCGGACTTCGGGCTTCACTCTGCGGACTTCGGACTTCGGTGGGACGGTGTGCCGGGGAATCGGCCGAACCGGGGTACGCCGTGGCGGTACCCGCGTCCTGCTCGCGGCGCCGCCGCGCCGTACGGTCCCGGCGTTCGCTCCGGGGTCCGTGCCGGCTGTGCCGCGGCCTTGCCGCCGGGCGGCCTCTCCGCCCGTCACGCAGGTGGCTACCCGTTCTCCCGGCGCTGCCCCGCACGCGCCCCCGGCCATGCATCCATGCGCCCCACGTGCGGGAACGATGCGCCGGGGTGGTGCACGTGTCGGCCGTAACCCTTGGTGACGGGGAAAGTTGTCCACCACGTGGAAGACACCATCGGAGTCACAGGAGCCTCTCAGGTCCCCGAGCAGCGTGGCGAGCTGTTGATCGAAACTGCGGTGCGTTACGCGGAAGAGCGGCATTGGGACGTCTTGCCCGGCGCATGGCTGGAGGACGAGGGCGAAGTGCCGCGCTGCTCGTGCGGCGCGGCCGACTGCGCCGCGCCCGGCGCGCACCCCGCCGTCCCGGGCTGGGCCGGGCACGCCACGGGCAGCGCGACGGCCGCCCGCCGCCTGTGGAGCAGGAATCCGCGCGCCTCGATCCTGCTGCCGACGGGCCGTACGTTCGAGGCGCTGGACGTACCCGAGACGGCCGGCTGCCTGGCCCTGGCCCGGATGGAGCGGATGGACCTGCCGCTCGGCCCGGTGACCCGCACCCCGGGCCGCCGGATGCTCTTCTTCGTCCTCCCCGGCGCCGCGATCAAGGTGCCCGACCTGGTGCGGCACCTGGGCTGGCCGCCCGCTTCGCTGGACCTGGTCGCGCGCGGCGAGGGCGACTACGTCGCCGCGCCGCCGACGCGGGTGGGGGCGCACGGGGCGGTGCAGTGGGTGCGTGAGCCCACCGCCGCCAACCGGTGGCTGCCGGACGCGGACGAACTGATCAGCCCTTTGGCGTACGCCTGCGGGCGGGAGGCCGCGGCGGCGCGCGGACGGTGAGGACGGGGCGGCGGGGCCGTACGGGGCGCGCCTGCCGTACCCGCCGCGCCGCCGTCCCGCCCCCGTGCACCGCGCGTGTGCGCCGGGCGCCCGCCCCACCGCGCACGCCCCTTCGCAGCACCGCGCGCCCCTCCCGCCGCCTCGCACGCAGACGCACCGGTTCCGTCGCACACCCGCACGTATCGTGTGATGAACGGACGGGGGCACGACCAGCCCCCGCGGGGACGTCGAAGGGCAGGCCGGTGGCCAACGAACCGGAGAACAGCGACCAGACGGCAGAAACGCTCACTCCACCGGACGGCCCGCCCGACCGGGCGGACGGCACGGTTCCGCCCGCCGTGCGCATCCAGGGGCTGTGGAAGAAGTACGGCGAACAGATCGCCGTGGCGGGGATCGACCTCACCCTGCCGGCGGGCCGGTTCATCGGCCTGGTCGGACCGAACGGCGCGGGCAAGACCACCACCCTCTCGATGGTGACCGGCCTGCTGCGCCCGGACGCCGGGCAGGTGGAGATCGGCGGCCACGACGTGTGGCACGACCCGGTCGCGGTGAAGTCCCGGATCGGCGTACTGCCCGAAGGGCTGCGCCTGTTCGAGCGGCTGTCCGGCCGCGAACTCCTGGCCTACATCGGGCGGCTGCGGGGGCTGCCCGGTGCGGAGGTCGACAAGCGCGCCGACCAGTTGCTTCAGGTACTGGACCTGGCCGGCGCGCAGAACAAGCTCGTCGTCGACTACTCGACCGGTATGCGCAAGAAGATCGGGCTGGCGGCCGCGCTGCTGCACAACCCGGAGGTGCTCTTCCTGGACGAGCCGTTCGAGGGCGTCGACCCGGTGTCCGCGCAGACCATCCGCGGCGTACTGGAGCGCTACACCTCCTCCGGGGCCACCGTCGTCTTCTCCAGCCATGTGATGGAGCTGGTCGAGTCGCTGTGCGACTGGGTGGCGGTGATGGCCGGCGGGCGTATCCGGGCCGACGGCCCCACCGCCGAGGTGCGGGGCGACGCGCCGTCCCTCCAGGACGCCTTCCTCGAACTGGTCGGCGCCAACGGCCGCACGGCCGGGCAGGACCTGGACTGGCTGGGCGGCGGGGCCGCCCGATGAGCGTCCCCTCCACCTCCACGGCACCCACCGGGACGCCGCCCGGCGCTCCGCACGCGGCCCCGGCCGCGTCGCTCACGCCGGTCTTCGTCCGCCTCAAGCTGTCCCTGCTGCGCAACGGCCTGCGCCAGTCGTCCGGCCGGACCGTCGCCTATGTGGCGTCGCTGGTCTTGTCCCTGCTGTGCGCGGCCGGCGTACTGCTCGGCCTGATCGCCCTGCGCGGCGTCGACCACGCGGGCGCGCTCGGCGTCCTGCTGGCCGCGGTGCTCACGCTGGGCTGGGCGGCGATGCCACTGTTCTTCCCCTCGGGCGACGAGACCCTCGACCCGACCCGGCTGGTCATGCTGCCGCTACGGCCCCGGCCGCTCATCGTCTCGCTGCTGATCACGTCGCTGGTCGGCATCGGCCCGGTCTTCACCCTGGCGCTGGCCGTCGGCTCGGCGATCATGCTGGCGCAGACCGCGGGCGCCGCGGTCGTCGGCGTCCTCGCCGTCGTCCTGGTCGTCCTGGTGTGCGTGGCGCTGGCGCGCGCCGTGGCCACCGCCAACGTACGGCTGCTGACCAGCCGCCGGGGGCGCGACCTCGCCGTACTGAGCGGCCTGTTCGTCGCCATCGGCGCGCAGGGCGTGAACGTCGGCGCGCAGAAACTGTTCGGCTCGGGCGCCGGGCTGTCCGCCCTGGAACCCGTCTCCGACATCCTGCGCTGGGTGCCGCCCGCCTCGGCCGTCGACGCGGTCCGCGCGGCGAGCGAAGGCGCGTACGGGCGTGCCGTCCTGGGCCTGGCGCTGGCCGCGCTGGCGCTCGGCCTGCTGCTGTGGTGGTGGCAGCGCACCCTGACCACCCTGATGACCTCGCCCGACTCCTCGACCCTCCAGGCCGTCGAGAAGGACACCGCGCGCAAGCAGCGCTCCTCGGGCGGCGGCCTGCAGCGGCTGCTCCCGGAGAGCCGTTCGGGCACCGTCATCCTGCGGATGCTGCGCTACGCGTGGCGCGACCCGAAGTCCAAGATGTCGTGGGCCATGGCGTTCGCCGTGGGCCTGCTCGTCCCGTTCATCTCCGCCATCCAGGGCGGCGGCAGCATCTACACGGCGCTCTCGGCGCCGGCCCTGCTGGGCATGCAGATGTACAACCAGTTCGGGCAGGACACCTCGGCGTTCTGGATGGTCGCCTCGACGATCTCCACGCCCCGCGACGCCTTCCTGGAACTGCGGGCGCGCGGGCTGGGCCTGGCCCTGGTAGGTGTGCCGTTCGTGACGCTGGTCGTGATCGGCTCGGCGGCCTTCCTGGGGCCGTGGTCCG
The DNA here is from genome assembly GCF_003865135.1 of Streptomyces chrestomyceticus JCM 4735. Classification (NCBI taxonomy): domain Bacteria; kingdom Bacillati; phylum Actinomycetota; class Actinomycetes; order Kitasatosporales; family Streptomycetaceae; genus Streptomyces; species Streptomyces chrestomyceticus. The sequence goes on from NZ_BHZC01000001.1 coordinate 3,829,069, forward strand.
CGTTCTTCGACGTCTACGGGCTGGCGCTGGCGCTGCTCGGGGCCCTGGTGGCGACGGGTGCGATGGCCTCGGCACTGTTCCCGTACTCGATCCCCGCCGAGAGCAACAAGAACGTCGCTCCCGGCCAGGGCGCCATCGCCTGGTTCAGCCTGTTCGGCGGCATGCTGGTGAGCGCCGTACTGGCCGCTCCGGTGATCGGGCTGCTGATCTGGCTGCACGTGGCGGACCTGCACAGCCTGCTGTGGCTGCTGCTGCCGGTGGGAGCGGCGTACGGGGTCGGCATCGCGCTCCTGGGGATGCGGGTGGCGGCACCGCTGGTGGCGCGCCGCCTGCCGGAGATCCTGGGCGCGGTCAGCAAGGGGTGAGGCTCGGGGCTGCGTCGGCGGCGGCGCTGTCGGCGCCGACGCAGCCCGCCCGTCCGGAGTTATCCACAGGCTTCCCCACGGCAATTGCCGGGCCGGTACCGTCGTGGAACGCGGCGACGAAATGATCGCCACGACGACACGATCGCCGGCACGCACGCCGACGCATCCACCGGCGCGGCCGGTGAACGGGGGTGGGGAAGCATGTGGCTGACCGGAAGCACGACCGCGATCACGACAGCGGCCCTCCACACCGCCCTGTCCTCCCCTTCCACCACCACAGCTCCTTCCCCGCTCCGCTTCCTCTTCCTCGCCGCCGGGCCGCTCCTGCTCATCGCGGCGGTCGGTCTCCTGCTCCGGCGCCGCTCCCGACTACGGGACCTCGCCCAGCCGTTGGCGATACCGCGAGCGGTCTTCGCCGCCGCGCGCCGCGCCGACGAGGCCGGGATACGGGAGCGTGCCGCTGAGGAAGTCGCCCGCCTGGCCGGGTACACGCAACGCAACGGGGCTGCTCCGGCGGCCACGGAACGGGCCCGCGAATCCTGCGCCACGGCCGAGGCCCTTTTGCGGCAGGCGCGCGGAGTCCCCGACCTGGCAGGCGTGTTCGCCCTCGTCCATGAGGGCTGCGCAGCCCTCGACGGGTCGAAGGCACCACTCCCCCTGTGCTTCTTCCACCCGCTGCACGGCCCGGCGATCCGGCGCATACCCTGGCGCCCGTCCGACGACGGCGAGCGCTTCCAGGTAGGCGCCTGCGCGACCTGCGTACGGGCCCTCCGGGCTCGCCGGGAACCGGACACGCTCACCGACGAGCGAGCCGGCCGCCCCGTCCCGTACTTCGACGTACCGCCCGAGCACAGCCTGTGGTCAGCCACCGGCTACGGCTCCCTGCTGACCGACACCTCCCTGACCACCCACGTCCAACGCGAACTGGACCTCGCACGATGACCCGCCCCCGACTCGGGCAACGCTGGAGCGCACTGCCGGTATGGGCACGGTGGGTCGCCGCCACCTACGCGTTCGCCTTCACCCAAGGGACCTGCGCCCACCTCATCGACCTGGCACGCGGCGGCATCCACGCCTACGCGGCCTTCCCCCAAGTGCCACTCCAGGTGTTCTTCATCAGCCTGGTGGTCCTCGACCCCCTGACCGTCCTCCTGGTGATACGCCTACACCGCGCAGGCCCCTGGGTGGCCTGCGGCGTGATGCTCGCCGACGCCACCGCGAACTGGATCGGCAACTGGCAGCGGGCAACCGCCGACCCGGCAAGCCTGCTCCGCCCGGTCGGGCTGCTCCCCATCACCCTCTTCACCCTGTACGTCCTCGTCACGTGTCTCCCGCTGTATCGAGCGTTCGATGCGTCGTGGAAGGCGGCCGGGGGGCGGCGGAGCGGGAGGGAAAGGGCCCTGCTGCGATGCCGCATACGCCGGGCTGCGTGCTCGGGGTTCGTCGTGGTCCTGCTGGCGGGGGCGGCCGTGGGCTCCGCGCGGGAGGAGCCCGAGCCCGTGGCCACGCTGGGCGGTTCCGGATCGGTGTGCGAGATGCCGGTGACGTTCGAAGTGCGCGGTTTCTGGAAAGCGACGCCGCCTGGTCCGAGCCGGGAGCCGCTGGGCTTCGACGCCCTTTGCGATCTCACACTGAAGGAGGAAAAGCGCAAAGTGACGCTGCGGGTCGACGCCATCGACATGGGAAGCGGTGACCCCCTCGGATCGCTGCGCCTCCACGAGGGGGCGGACCTGGGCAACTACGGCGAGTACATGCACGGTGGGCGTATGGAGGCGACGACGGCCGCCGGGCAGCCGGCCGAAGAGATGCACTACCGGTTGAGCCCGGATGGCCTCCATGACATCCGGGTCCACAAGATCGCGGTGGTGGTGCCGGAGGGCGCCGTCGTACTGGGTGTGAGCAGCAACTGCCTGGGGTGCGAGGGGTACGCCCGCCGGGTTTACGAAGAGGCGAAGTCCACCATGCGGGTGCGAGGCGCCGCCTGAGGGGCGGACCGTGCGGAGAGCTGCCGGCCAACCGGCGCACGCGTCGGTGGCCGTACGGGCCTGTAGCTGTTGACTGTTCGCTGTTGACTGTTCGCTGTCGACTGTTGGCTCTTCGGGCACGGACACCGGCACCGGCACCGGCACCGGCACCGGGACGAGACTGGATCGGGCCTGGGCGCGGGACGGGATCGCGCTCAGGGCCCGGTACCGGTACCCGTACCGGCGCGGGTGCCACCCTGCCCGGACCTCGTTCAGGTCGTGGGCGGAGCGGGCGGAGTCGAGGGCAGGGCGGCCAGCGCGGCTTGTTCTTCTTCGGGGGTGTAGCCGAGGCGGAGCGGGGGCTCGCCACGGGCGCGGTCCCAGGCCAGAACGTCGGCCGCCGTCACCTCCAGTGGCGTCGCGGGCATGCCCGCCTGCCGGGCACGCGCCGCGCTGCGCTGCTGGGTGGCCCAATTCGCGCGGACCAGGGGGAACATCGGGGGCGCGCCTTCGGGAGACACCGACACGAGTTCGATCTTGGTACCCGCCACTCGCGCGCAGGTCTCGATCAGCCCGCCGAGTGTCGTCGGCTCGGCCGGGCCCACCGCGTGGAAGACGCCGGGGCGGTCGTCGGTGAGCAACTGCACCACCAGACGGGCCAGGTCGCGCGAGTCGACGACCTGCACCGGCTGCGCGGGGTCGCCCGGCAGCGCCACCCGGCCGCCGCGCGCGGCGCGGCGTACCCAGTACGTGAACGTGTCCATCGAGTCGTGCGGACCGGCCACCTTTCCCGGCCGCACGATCGTCGCCCGCGGCCCGTACCGGGCGGTCACATCGTCCTCGCAGGCCACTTTGAGCGGGCCGTACGTGGCTTCGCTCAGCTCCTCGGTGTCGCGGACGGGCGGGCGGCGCGGGGTGTCCTCGTCGCTGCCCGGGGCCACGCCCGTGCGTTCGTAGACGGCGTGGCTGGAGATGAACAGGTACCGGCCGACGCAGTCGCCCAGGGCGTCCATCGCCTGCCCCACGTGCCGCGGGACGTAGCCGCTGACGTCCACGACCGCGTCCCAACTCCTGTCGCCCAACGCGGTGTAGTCGCCGGTGTCGCGGTCGCCGACGAGCCGAGCCAGGCCGGGGAACAGGTCCGGGTTGGTGCGGCCCCGGCCGAACAGGGTCACCTCGGCACCGGTACGCAGGGCGTCCTCGACAATCGCGCGGCCCACGAAGGACGTTCCACCAAGCACAAGAAGGCGCATGGTCATCGACACTACCGAGGCCCCGGCGGGCCCGGCACGAAATATGGGGCCGGTGTGACGGCGGAGGCGGAAGTGGGTGCGGAAGGGGAGCGGGACCGAGCGCGGAAGCCGGATCGAGTACGAGAGGGGGTACGGGAACGGGGGTGGGTAAGGGCACGGGTGCGGGCGGCGGTTGCGGGTTGCGGGTTGCGGTGACGGAAGCAAGTGGCGGGTGGCAGTGGCAGTAGCAGCGGCAGTGGTGGTCAGGACGGGAGGACGGACTCCAGGAAGGGGCCCAGGACGCCTCGCCACTCCTCGGGGGCTTCCCAGGGGAGCCAGTGCCCGGCGTCCGGGATCTCGGCGTACACCCCGTGCGGGAGGACGCGGACCATCTCCTGGGCCTCGGCGCGGCCCAGTTCGCCGTCCAGGCCGCGGACCACGAGCGTGGGGCACCGCACCAGGGCGAGGTCCTCCCAATGGGCGTCATGGACCCAGGTCTCGCGGGCGGTGAGCATCTGGTGGCGGGAGAAGACCGGGCGCCAGCCGTCCGCGCGTTCGGCCATGATCTCGGCGAAGAAGTCGCCGCGGGCGGGCTTGGGCCGTTCCAGGGTCGGGTCGTCCTCGCCGAACCACTTGCGTACGTCCGCGAGGGTGGCGAACGGTACCGGCCAGGAGCGGAACCAGTCCGCCCACTCCTGCTGCGAGGCCGCGCCCAGGGCGGAGGCCCGCATGTCGCAGACGACCAGCGCGCTCACCAGGTCGGGCCGGCGGGCGGCCATCTGCCAGGCCGTCAGGGCGCCCATGGAGTGGCCGATCAGGACGGCGGGCGCCAGGCCGAGCTGCTCGACGGCGGCGATGCCGTCGGCGATGTACGTCTCGCGGTCGTACGGGCCGTCCTGGGGCTTCTCGCTGCGGCCGTGACCGCGCTGGTCCAGGCCGACGGCGCGGCAGCGGGAACCGAGCCAGCGGGCGGTCTCGGCCCAGTGCGACGCGCGCCCCATCAGGCCGTGCAGGAGCAGCACACCAGGACCGTGCTCCCCTTCCTCCCCGCCCCGGCCGGTCTTCGGCGGGTCGGTGAACTCCCAGGCGGCGAGCCGGACACCGCCGGCCCCCGTCACGTCGATGCGCCGCACCATGGGCCCTGGCACCCCCATCCGGTCCTTGAGCAGCTCCACACTATCGAACCCCTATTCGAATAGGCTGTTTCTGCGCCCAATAACCCTCGTTCGGGTGACCACACCCAAGGATTGCCGGTCCTCGCCGAGGGGAGACACGTAGCGGGAGGCGGGCCCCACCGGGAAGGGGGCCCACGGGGGAAGACCCTGGGAGCTCGGGGCTCCGGGTCTTGGCGGGGGGACGTGGGGAGGCGGGGCCCCGGCTGCTCGCAGCGCCGGGGCCCTGGTCGTTGACGGGACCACGGCCGCCACGGCGCCGACGGGCGGACCACTGCCAGGTGACCCACTGCCGGGCGGAGCGCCCCGAGGTGACGCATTGCCGGGCGGAGCGCCAAGAGATGACGCGTTGGCGAACGGGCCGCCGCGTGGTGACGCACTGCCAGGTGTCCGACTGCTGGGCGAACCCCTGTCGGGCGGACCGCTGCCGGACAGATCCCTGCCGAACAGGCCGCCGCCGAACCTGCCGCTGCCGGGCGGACCACCGCCAGGCCGGCCGCTGCCGGGTCGGCCGCTGCCGGGCGGGCCGATCGGACCGCACACCCCCGGCCGATCCGAAGCGCTCGGAAGCGCCGCCCTCACCCGCGCAACTTCCCGAAGTCGCCGCACACATCGGCCTTTTCACGCGCTCGGCGATCGAGCACCCCGAAGCCGGGCACCCCCGGGCCGCACACCCCGCAGCCGTACACCCCTCGCCCGGACGCTCCGAGATCGAGCACCCCCAGATCGGGCACTCCGGGGCCGAGCGCTCCGAGATCGAACGCTCCGCGGCCAGGCACTCCGAGACCGGACGCTTCGAGATCGGATACGCCGAGACCGAGCACTCCCAGATCGAGCGCTCCCAGACCGGGTACGCCAAGACCGGGCGCTCCGGGGCCGAACGCTCCGAGACCGAGCTCTTCGCGGCCGGGCGCGTCGCCCGAGGCCGGTCCGGGGGTCGCGGCGGACTGCTCCTCACCCGAGCCCCCTCCCCGACCCGGGTTCGCGGCGGCAGGTGCGGTCACGCCCTGCGCGTCGTCCAGCCGCCTCGCCCCGGGTCACCGGCGCCACACGTCATGAGCCCCCTGTCGTGGCGTGCGCGCACGCCTGCCGGGGCCGTACGGCATCGCCACGCGGCCCTCGGCAAGCCTTCGCGCACACGCTCAGCGCCAGCGTGACACGCCACCGGCCGCTCCGCTCGCGTTCCGCCAACTCCGTCCGGTCGTACAGCGGTTGAGCAGTACTCCGGAGCGGCCATCGGGCCAGGTCAGGCGGGCGGAGCGGGGCGGGCGGAGATCAGCGCTTGGCGACGAAGACGTGCGCGGCGATCTCGGATTCCAGCTCTGCCGCCTCGCCGCTGCTGCCGACCAGGACGCCCGTGGCGGACTCGGTCACGCTGACCACCGCGCCCGGCTGCACACCGGCCCGCCGCAGCGTGTACATGAGCTGGGCGTCGGCCTGGATGGGCTCGCCGATCCGGCGCACCACGACCGTCTTGCCGTCCGCGCCGGCCTCCAGGTCCATCAGGCTCACCATGCCGGCGTCCAGGAACGGGTCGGCCTCGGCCTTCTCGCCCAGCTCCTCCAGACCCGGGATCGGGTTGCCGTACGGCGACTCCGTCGGATGCCGGAGCAGTTCCACGACGCGGCGCTCGACCGCCTCGCTCATCACGTGCTCCCAGCGGCACGCCTCGGCGTGCACCTGCTCCCACTCCAGCCCGATGACGTCGACGAGCAGACACTCGGCGAGCCGGTGCTTGCGCATGACGCGGGTCGCCAGCCGGCGGCCCTCCTCGGTCAGCTCCAGGTGGCGGTCGCCCGCGACCGTGAGCAGGCCGTCCCGCTCCATGCGCGCCACGGTCTGGCTGACCGTCGGGCCGCTCTGTTCGAGCCGCTCCGCGATCCGGGCGCGCATCGGGACCACACCTTCCTCTTCCAGCTCAAGGATGGTGCGGAGATACATCTCCGTGGTGTCGATCAGTCCGGACATGCGTGCCCCTTGATGTGTCGTGCGGTGGCCCTGAACTCAATTCTGACGCATCCCACTGACAACGGATCCGCGTCCGCTCCGGCCGGACCCTCCCGGGACCCCGGTACGGCGGCGCCCGCCCTGCGGCGAGACGGCAACCGGGCGACGTCCCGGCGGCCGGAAGGTGTCCGTCCGGTCGCGAGCGGTGGCGCACACCGTATTGACAGGGCACTGGTCCAGACCGCAACGTGATCCGCGCCACGGCCGTCCCGCCAGGGTCGGCACGCGGCACCCCGGCCGGCTCGTACTGCCGGATGCGTCAGAACGTAGGACAAACGTACGAGGACCAACGTACAAGACCGATGAGTACCGACGAGAGGGGCCCCGCGGCGATGGGCGAGAGCAACCGGTTGGCCGGGCAGTACTTCGACGCCGCGATCGACCTGCTGCGCCGGGTGCGCGACGAGGAGGACGAGCGGATCGGCGCCGCCGGGACGCTCATCGCCGACACCGTCGAGGCCGGCGGCCGGATCTTCGCCTTCGGCGCCGGGCACTCCTCCCTCGCCGCGCAGGACACGGTCTACCGGGCCGGCGGCCTCGCCCTCATGAACCTGCTGACCGTCCCGGGCGTCGTCGGCGTCGACGTACGGCCCGCGACGCTCGGCAGCGCGCTGGAGCGGGTGGACGGGCTGGCCGGGGCGGTCCTGGACACCAGCCCGCTGGAGGCCGGTGACGTGCTGATCGTCATCTCGCTCTCCGGCCGCAACTCGCTGCCGGTCGAGATGGCCATGAACGCGCGGGCGCTGGGCCTCAAGGTCATCGGGCTGACGTCGGTGGCGTACGCGGAGGAGACCAGGTCGCGGCACGTCTCCGGCACGTACCTGCGGGACCACTGCGACATCGTCCTGGACAGCAAGATCCCGGTGGGCGACGCGGAGTTGACGCTGCCGGGCATCGAGGCGCCGTTCGCCCCGGCCTCGACGGTCGTCACCAGCGCGGTCATGCAGGCCGTCGTCGCGACGGCCGCCGGCGTCCTGGCCGACCGCGGCATCGACCCGCCGCTGCTGCGCTCCGGGAACGTGGACGGCGGCCACGACTGGAACGGCCGGGTGATGCGGGAGTACGCGGACCGGATCTACTACCGGCAGTAGCGGACGGGGCACGGGGGCGGCGTAGGGGACGGCGTACGGGAACGGGGTACGGAGCCGCGTTACGGGGGCGCGTACGGCCGGGGTACGGCCGGGGTGCGGGGACGACGGTCACCACCGGCTCCACCGGCCCGACCCACCCTCTAAGCCTCCTCGGCCCCCTCAGGCCCCCTCCGCCCCTCCCGCCACCTCTCCCGCCAGATCCAGCGCCGCGGCGATCCTGGAGGCCACGTCCTCCGCGTACGCCGCGTCCGCGCGGTCGAAGGGGCGCCGCGAGGGCCCGCGCAGGAACGTCACCACGCCCAGCGTCCGCCCCCGGCTGCGCAGCACCACGCACAGCCCGTGCACGGTGCCGTCCGGCCACTTGCGGGCCGCGGCCCAGCCTTCCGCGACGGCCGGGCCCGCTCCGGCCCGTACCGAGCCGCACCGTTCCAGCGCCTGCGCGGCCGGGTGGCCCGCCCCGTAGGCCACCGGAATCCCGGTCGGCGGGACCGCCTCGGAGGGGCCGGGCGCGCCGGCGGGTGAGGCGATGGCCCGTACCAGGACGGGCGCGCTCTCCGGAGGGAGGCCGCCGCCCGCCGCACCGCCGCCGCCCGCCACGCCGCCGTCCCCCTCACCGGCGCCGCCGTCCTCGCCGCTCCCGCCCCGCACCACATCGACCAGCCCGTGATCGGCGAACCCCGCGAGGGCGAAGTCCAGGTGGACCGCCGCCGCCTCCGTCGGGTCCTCGCACTCCCCCGCGGCCCGGCCCGCCCGGTGCAACTGCTGGGCGCGGAAGCGCAGCAGGGCGCTCTCCTGTTCCGTGCGCTTGGCGTCCGTGACGTCCTGGAAGAGCCAGCCCACGCCGAGCGGTACGGGCTCCTCCGCCAGGGGCGAGGCCAGCCGTACGAAGCCGCTGCGCCAGCACCGGCGGGTCTGTTCGGCCTCGTCGGACCGGAGCGTCACCCACAGTTCGGCGGCGGCCGGCGGGGTGCCTTCGGCGAGGACGTGCGTCAGGGCGCTCTCCAGCTCCTCCACGCCCTGGATCAGCAGATCGCCCAGCGGGCGCCCGAGCACGGCCGTACGGCCCATGCCCAGGGCGCGGGCGGCGTGCGCGTTGACGACCGCGGGGCGCAGGTCGGCGTCGACCAGCACCACGGCCCAGGAGGCGTCCACGAAGAGCGCCTCGCTCAGCGCGATGGACCGTTCCAGGTCGATCTGGGTGTGCACCTCGCTGAACGCGCAGTACACGCCGGCCGCCCGGCCGTCGGGCCCGAGCACCGCGGAGGACTGGGTGCGGACCAGGACGCGGCGCCCGTCCTTGGTCAGCAGCGCGAACTCGTGGACCTGGCGGCCGGGCGCGCGGGTCGCCGCCAGCAGGCGGGCCTCCACCTCGTCGGCGTCCTCCTTGCGGACCGCCCAGCCCGCCAGCCCCTGGCGGCCGACCGCCTCGTCCGCCGTCCAGCCGAGGATGCGTTCCGCCTCGCGGTTCCAGTGCGTGACCGAGCCGTCCGCGCCGAAGGCGCACAGCGCGGCGTCCATCCCGTCCAGCAGGGCGGCGAGCAGGCCGGAGTCGTCGCTGTCCGGCTGCGGGTCCTGGTCCACGCCGGGGCACCCGTCCGCGCACGCGTCGTCCGGCGGCGGGCCGCCCCGGCCGGCTTCCCGGCCCGGCCCGCCGGGCGGTACGGGCTCGAAGCGGCGCGACGAGGACGACGAAGACGATGACGAGGAGGACGAGGAGGAGGACGACGAAGACGAAGCAGCCATTGGCACCCCCTACGAACGCGGCCACACGTGCTGCACGCCGGATCATTCAACTGGACCGTGACGCGGACCACACCCCATTCGGGGAAATCCCTCAAATCCCTGCCGCCGAAATTCGGTTGTGCGGCCGCCGGACCGGTTCCTAGGGTGTGAGGCACACGAGAAGGGAGGTGGTTCGGCAGATGATTTCGCACCGGACGCGTGAGGTGACTGCGGGCTAGCGGCCCGTCGTCGCACTCAGTGTGCAGCGCCGGACCAGCACAGGAAACAACTGTGCAGCCGGCCAATCCCCAGCAGTCACCCGACCCGCGGGCTGCCGGTTCGTCCGACCGGCCCCTTCGCGCCCCAGGCGCGGGGGAAGCAGCCCGCGGGTCGTCTGCGTCCCGGGACACCGGGCCCGGACGCGTAGACCGTACGGCGCCCCTCGGGGCGCGGGCACGGACGCACAGCCGTACCCGCCACACCCCGGACGCGAGCCGTCGCCCCTCAGGGCGCCGGCCGTCAGCTCCTCAGGGCGCCAGCCGTACGACGGACCAGCCCTCCCCCGAGCCCTCGCGCTCGTACCGCAGCCGGTCGTGCAGGCGGTTCTCCCGGCCCTGCCAGAACTCGACGGCCTCCGCGACGACCCGTACGCCGCCCCAGTGCGGCGGCGCCGGCACCTGCTCGCCCTCGGGGTAGCGGGCGGCCAGGTCGTCGTAGGCGCGTTCCAGTTCGGCGCGGGAGGCGACCGGCGTGGACTGGTCGCTGGCCCAGGCGCCGAGCTGGGAGCCGTGCGGGCGGGTGCGGAAGTACGCGGCGGTCTCGTCGCGGCCGATGCGGGCGGCCGTGCCGGTCACGATGACCTGCCGGGCCAGTGGGTGCCAGGGGAAGAGCAGCGAGACGTACGGGTTCTCCGCCAGGTCGCGGCCCTTGCGGCTGCTGTAGTTGGTGAAGAAGACAAAGCCGTGCTCGTCGAACCGCTTGAGCAGTACGGTCCTTGAGCTGGGACGGCCCGCGGCGTCGGCGGTCGAGACGACCATCGCGTTCGGCTCGTGCAGTCCGCTGGTGGCCGCCTCCTTGAACCAGCGGGCGAACTGGTCGTAGGGGCTGGGGGCGAGTTCTGCCTCGGTCAGTCCCTCGGCGCGGTACTGCGCCCGCATGGCGGAGGGATCGAGCGGGTCCGGGGTGGGCGTGTCGGCGGGGTGCACGGCCACATCTTGCAGCATGCGGGCCTGTTGGGGCAGCCGGGTGGCAGGGAAGTCTGCCCTTGGCCGCCGTCGCGTAACCCTTCCTTAAGCGAATCGTCCGGTGTGCCGGATCTCACCCTTCCCGGCACGTACCGGACCGGCCAAAATCGTGCCGCGCGCCACTGTGGCGCACGGGCGGCGCGGGATATCGTGTCCGCCCTGAAGTGATCGAAGTGACGTGCTCCGGGCGGACGGCCACGGGTGCCGGTCGGGTGACCAACGCCCGCGCGGGGCATGACGGGAGTGACCGGTACGGACCGCGAGCCGCAGCGGCGGCCGCGTAACCGGACCGGCGCCCGGACTCGTCGTCCGACATCCGGAGCGGCCCGCGGAACCGGTGCTCCCGGCGGCGCCGTCCGCCGGCCGGCCACCGCGGCGGACTTCCGGACGGCGTCCACCGCACCGCCGGCCGGAAGAGCCCGACCCGCCCGACCCGACCAGCCTGACCTGACAGTTCTCGCACGCACGGCATCTTGGTCATGAGCCGCATGTCGTCCACATCTTGAGGAGCCGCCTGATGTCCGACTTCGTACCCGGACTCGAAGGAGTCGTCGCGTTCGAGACGGAGATCGCCGAACCGGACAAGGAAGGCGGCGCGCTGCGCTACCGGGGCGTCGACATCGAGGACCTGGTCGGCAAGGTCTCCTTCGGGAACGTGTGGGGGCTGCTGGTCGACGGGTCGTTCAACCCGGGGCTGCCGCCGGCCGAGCCGTTCCCGATCCCCGTCCACTCGGGTGACATCCGGGTGGACGTGCAGTCCGCGCTGGCCATGCTCGCGCCGGTGTGGGGCCTGAAGCCGCTGCTGGACACCGACGTGGAGACCGCCCGCGACGAGCTGGCGCGGGCGGCGGTCATGGCGCTGTCGTACGTCGCGCAGTCGGCGCGCGGGCAGGGCCTGCCGATGGTGCCGCAGAAGGAGATCGACAAGGCCGGCACGATCGTGGAGCGCTTCATGAAGCGCTGGCGCGGTGAGCCGGACCCCAAGCATGTCGCGGCGGTCGACGCGTACTGGACGTCGGCGGCCGAGCACGGCATGAACGCCTCCACCTTCACGGCCCGCGTCATCGCCTCGACCGGCGCCGACGTGGCGGCCGCCCTGTCGGGCGCGGTCGGCGCGATGTCCGGGCCGCTGCACGGCGGGGCCCCGTCCCGGGTCCTCGGCATGATCGAGGAGATCGAGCGGACCGGGGACGCGACGGCGTACGTGAAGCAGGCGCTGGACCGCGGCGAGCGGCTGATGGGCTTCGGCCACCGGGTGTACCGCGCCGAGGACCCGCGGGCCCGGGTGCTGCGGCGCACCGCCCGTGAGCTGGGCGCGCCGCGCTTCGAGGTGGCGGAGGCGCTGGAGAAGGCGGCTCTGGAGGAGCTGCACAACCGGCGTCCGGACCGGGTCCTGGCGACGAACGTGGAGTTCTGGGCGGCGATCGTGCTGGACTTCGCGGAGGTCCCGGCGCACATGTTCACATCGATGTTCACCTGTGCCCGCACGGCGGGCTGGAGCGCGCACATCCTGGAGCAGAAGCGCACGGGCCGTCTGGTCCGGCCGTCGGCCAAGTACGTCGGCCCCGGCCCGCGCGGGCCGGAGTCGGTGGAGGGTTACACGCTGCCCGCGTGACGGGCCGGGCGCTCCTGGCGCCGTACGGCGTCCTCGGTGACCGGCGTGAAGAGGTTGACCAGGTTGCCGTCGGGGTCCCGGAGGAGCAGCGACCGGTTGCCCCACGGCATGGTGGTCGGCTCCTGGACGAAGGTGCGGCCGAGGGACGCCAGCCGCCGGTGTTCCGCGTCGACGTCGGCGACGCGGAACTCGGTGATCACCGAGTGGTTGGCGGCGGCCCGCGCGGTGTCTTCGCCGAAGAGGGCCACCGTGCGGCTGCCGGCGATCGCCAGCGTGCCCACCGGCGTCACGAGTTCGGCGAATTCGGGGGTCGCCCAGGCCGCCGGGACGCCGGTGACGCTTTCGTAGAACGCGACGAGGCGGGCGACGTCGTCGGTGATCACGCGGAGGGAGACGAGGTTCATGGTGCGGCTTCCTGGCTCGGGGGGGGAGAGAGGCCCGGAGCGACGGGTGGCGCCGGGCATCGCCCACGCTAGGAGCAATACCGGACAGGTTCCGCCCGGTATGGGCGGCAGACTTCGGGGTGTGACCACTTCGACCACCGCCCGGGTGCTCGCCCTGCTGGAGATCCTTCAGGGCGGCGGCACCCGTACCGTCCCCGAGCTCGCCGCCCGCCTCGGCGTCGACGAGCGCACCGTCCGCCGCTACGTCGCCCACCTGCTGGATCTCGACATCCCCGTCGACGCGGTACGCGGCCGCTACGGCGGCTACCGGCTCGCCCCCGGCTACCGCATGCCCCCGCTGATGCTCACCGACGAGGAGGCCCTGGCCGTACTGCTCGGCCTGCTCTCGGGGCAGCGCGGCGGTCCGGGGGCCGTCTCAGGGGCCTCCGCGGCGGCCGGTGAGAGCGCCGCGGCGAAGGTGCGGCGGGTGCTCCCCGTGGCCCTGCGGCGGCGGCTGGAAGCGCTGCTGGAGACGGCCGACTTCACCGACCGGCCGCGTCCCGCCACGCCTCCGCAGGCGGCGGTGCTGCTCGAACTCGCCGAGGCGGTACGCGGGCGGCGGCCGGTGGCGTTCGCGTACACCGACCGCAAGGGCAACGACAGTGCCCGTACCGTCCTGCCGTACGGGCTCGTGGCGCACTCCGGGCGGTGGTACCTGACCGGGCCCGGCCGGGACGGCGGGGAGATGCGCATCTTCCGGCTGGACCGGATCACCTCGGTCCGCCCGCTGTCCGGTTCGTTCGAGGTTCCGGACGGTTTCGACCCGGCGGCGACCGTCCTCGACCATCTGTCCCGTACGCCGTGGACCCATGACGTGTCGTTGCGCGTCCGGAGCAGCATCGAGTACCTGCGTGACCGGCTCCCGGCCGGGGTCGCCGCGCTGTCCGAGGACGGGTCCGGCGACGGTCCCGGGGGCGGATCGGGCGACGGGCCCGACGGCGAGCCCGGTGACGGAACCGCCGACGGGCCCGGCTGGGTCCACGTCCGCATCCGGGCCGAACGGCTGGACTGGCTCCCGCCCGTACTGGCCGCGCTGGACCGCCCGTTCGTCATCGAACGCCCCGCCGAGCTGCGGGACCTCGTACGCGCCCTGGCCCGCCGCCTCACCACGTACGCGGATGCCGACGCCGACGGACAGCCCTACGACGGCGGCTGACCGCCTCCGTTCAACACCGTGTCCAGAATGCGCGCCCACTGCGTCACCACGCGATCACGGCGCGGCTTGTCGTCCGTGAGGAGCGTGGCGAGGCCGAGCCCCCGGGACATGTCGAGCAGCCCCTGTACGGTCTCGCGGACGCCGGAAACCGACTCGTCCGCACCCAGGAGGCCGACCGCCGTACGGTGCGCCTCGCGACCGACCCGGGCCTCCAGGGCGGTGACCCGGTCCCGGAGCGGCTCCTCGTCGGAGGCGGCCACCCACAGGTGGAGGGCGGCACGGAAGAGCGGGCCCGTGTAGAGGCTGACGATCTCCTCGACGACGATGCGGGTACGGGCCGCGGACCCGGCGGGCGGAAGATCGTGCGCGACGGCCTTGAGCGCGCTCTGACGCTTCTCCGCGACGTGTTCGACAGCCGCCGTGAACAGGTCCTCCCGCGTGCGGAAGTGGTGCTGGGCGGCCCCCCGCGAGACGCCGGCCCGCTCCGCGACGACGGAGACCGTACTGCCGCTCCAGCCGCGCTCGGCGAGGCAGGAGACGGCCGCCTCCAGGAGCGCGCGGCGGGTGGCGCGGCTGCGTTCCTGCTGCGGTTCCTTGGGGCTGCGCGCGGGGGTCACCGTGCCCATGACGGTTCCCTGCGCTGGAGGAAGGCGGTCATGCCCTCCCACGCCTCGTCGGAGGCGAAGAGGCGCGCCGAGGTGTCGGCGAGGGCCGCCGTGTCGCGGTCGAAGACGCGCAGCACCTCCGCCGTGACCAGGGCCTTGGAGGCCGCCAGGCCCTGCGGCGAGCCCTTGCGGAGGCCGGCGAGGACCGGTTCCAGGGCGGCGTCCGGGTCCTCGGCGGCCAGCGTCACCAGCCCGGTACGGGCCGCCTCGGCGGCGTCGAAACGCTCGCCGGTGAGGTAGTAGCGGGCGGCGGCCCGCGGGTCCATACGGGGCAGCAGCGGCATGGAGATGACGGCGGGCGCGAGGCCGAGGCGGGCCTCCGTGAAGGCGAAGCTGGCGCCGGGGCCCGCCACGGACAGGTCGCAGGCGCCGAGGAGGCCGAGACCGCCGGCCCGTACATGGCCGGTGACCTTGGCGACGACGGGCTTGGGCAGTTCGATGACGGCGCGCAGGAGCCGGACGAGCCCGAGCGGCCCGGAATCGGACGCGCCGGTTCCGGCAACAGCCTCCTCCGCCCTCCCCGCCTCCTCCGTCGCCTCCGACAGATCGGCCCCGCGCAGAACGTCGTCCCCGTGTGCGTGAGCAGCACCGCCCGGGTGTCGTCACTGGCGGCCGCGGCCGCCAGCGCCGCGTGGAGTTCGGCCACCAGGCGCCGGGAGAGCGCGTTGCGGTTGTGCGGGGAGTCGAGGGTGAGGGTGGTGACGCCCCGCTCGTGGGCATGCCGTACCAAGGGTGCGGCAGCGGGCGAGGCGTCCGGGGTGGCGTCCGGCGTGGCATCGGTCATGAGGCCGTGGAACTCCTTTCCCTGGCGCGCAGTTCGCGCCGCAGGATCTTGCCGGTGGCGGCGCGTGGCACGGTGTCCGTGAACTCCACCCGCCGTACTTTCTTGTACGGGGCGACCTGTCCGGCAACGTACGTGATGACGTCGTCCTCGGTGAGCCGGGCCCCCTGTTCGCCGGGCCGCCGTACGACGTACGCCTTGGGGATCTCGTTGCCGTCCGCGTCGCTGACGCCGATCACCGCGGCGTCCGCGATGCCCTCGTGGGCGAGCAGCACCGCTTCGAGGTCGGCCGGGGCGACCTGGTAGCCCTTGTACTTGATCAGCTCCTTGACGCGGTCCACGACGTACAGCCAGCCGTCCGCGTCCACCTGCCCGATGTCGCCGGTGTGCAGCCAGCCGTCGGCATCGATCAGCGCGTCGGTCTCCGCCGGGCGCCCGAGGTAGCCCTTCATGACCTGCGGGCCGCGGATGAGGATCTCACCGCTCTCACCGGTGCCGAGATCCTTGTCGGCGTCCAGACAGCGGATGCGCATCTCGGTGCTCGGCAGCAGCCTGCCGACCGTGCCGGGCGGCACGTCGGCGGCACCGAGCGGTACGACATGGGTACCGGGCGACAGCTCGGTCATCCCGTACGCCTGCATGACGGGCGGAATGCCCAGACGGCGGGCGCAGGTGTCGGCGAGGCGGGCGTCCAGCGGGGCGGCCGCGCTGACGACGTAGTCGAGCGAGGACAGGTCGTACTGGGCGACGGACGGGTGCTTGGCCAGGGCCAGGACGATGGGCGGAGCCACGTACACCGCGTTGACCCGGTACTTCTCGATCGCGCGCAGGAAGTGTTCGAGGTCGAAGCGGGGCAGCACGACGACGGTGGAACCGTTGCGCAGCGGGGCGTTCATCAGGGACGTCAGCCCGTAGATGTGAAAGAACGGCAGCACCGCCAGCACACGGTCGCCGGGACCGCTGGTGATCAGCCGGTCGAGCTGGACGAGGTTGGTGGCGATGGACCGGTGGGTGAGCATGACCCCTTTGGGTGTCCCGGTGGTGCCGGAGGAGTACGGCAGGACGGCCACGTCCCGCGCCGGGTCGACGGGGACGGCGGGTTCGGGCGCGGTGGAGGCGAGCATGTCGCGTACGGAGCGGTGGCCCACGGCGCCGTCGCAGACGAACACCTCGGTGATGCCGCCCGCCTGCTCGGCGGCGCTGCGGGCCGTCTCCAGCAGCGGCGAGACGGTGACGATCCAGCTCGCGCCGGAGTCGCGCAACTGCTGGGCGAACTCGCCGGAGGTGGCCAGGGGGTGGACGGTGGTGACGGCCGCGCCGCAGCGCGAGGCGGCGTAGAAGACGGCCGGGTAGGCGATGGTGTTGGGGCTGTGCAGGGCGAGCACGTCACCGGCCCGGACACCGGCGTCGGCCAGCGCGGCGGCGATCCGCCGGGTGGCGCCGTCGAGTTCGGCGTAGCTGACCGTGGTGCCGTCCTGGCCGTCGATCAGGGCGGGCAGCGCGGCGTGCTCGACGGCCGACCGGCCCAGTACCGCTTCATGGATCGGCAGGTCCACGGGTGCGACATCGGCGTACTGACTGTGAAAGACCATGGCCATCCCCTCAGCAGCGGCGCACGTCCGGGCCGCTGCGGGCCGCGGGCGGGCGCCTGTCCGTGTGCGTGCAGCATCGCGGTTACCGGTGCGGTTGTCAGTACGGCGACCGCGATGCCGCGTACGGCCGGTCAGTAGGACTTCGGCAGGCCGAGGCTCTGGTGGGAGACGTAGTTGAGGATCATCTCCCGGCTGACCGGCGCGATCCGCGCCACCCGGGCCGCGGTGATCAGTGTGGCCAGGCCGTACTCGTGGGTCAGACCGTTGCCGCCGAGGGTGTGCACGGCCTGGTCCACGGCCCGCACGGCCGCCTCCGCCGCCGCGTACTTGGCCATGTTGGCGGCCTCGCCGGCGCCCATGTCGTCGCCCGCGTCGTACAGGTGGGTGGCCTTCTGCATCATCAGGCGGGCCAGTTCCAGTTCGATGTGGACCTGGGCGAGGGGGTGGGCGACGGCCTGGTGGGCGCCGATGGGTTCCTTCCAGACCTGCCGGGTACGGGCGTAGTCGACGGCCCGCTCGACCGCGTACCGGCCCATGCCGAGCGCGAACGCGGCGGTCATGATGCGCTCCGGGTTGAGCCCGGCGAAGAGCTGGAGCAGCCCCGCGTCCTCGTCCCCCACCAGGGCATCCGCAGGCAGCCGTACGTCGTCCAGCGTCAGCTCGAACTGCTTCTCCGGAGCCGCCAGCTCCATGGCGATCTGGCTGCGCCCGAACCCGGGGGCGTCGCGCGGGACGATGAACAGACACGCCTTGAGCTTGCCGGTACGGGCGTCCTCGGTGCGGCCGACTATGAGGGTGGCGTCGGCGATGTCCACGCCCGAGATGAACACCTTGCGCCCGTTGAGGACCCACTCCCCCGTGTCCGGGTCGCGGCGGGCCGTGGTGGTGATGCGGTGCGAGTTGGAACCGGCGTCCGGCTCGGTGATGCCGAAGGCCATCTTGCGCGAACCGTCGGCGAGGCCGGGCAGCCAGGCGCGCTTCTGCTCCTCGGTGCCGAAGCGGGCGATGACGGTGCCGCAGATGGCGGGCGAGACGACGAGCATGAGCAGCGGGCAGCCGGCCGCGCCCAGTTCCTCCAGCACGATGGATAGTTCGGTGATGCCGCCGCCTCCGCCGCCGTACTCCTCGGGCAGGTTCACGCCCAGGTAGCCGAGCTTGGCGGCTTCGGTCCACAGCTCGTCGGTGTGCTTGCCCTCGGCGACGACCCGGGCGAAGTACTCCCGCCCGTAGCGCTTGCCGAGCGCGGCGACGGACGCGCGGAGGGCGCGGTGTTCCTCGGTCTCGATCACGGGGTTGCTCACGGGGGCTCCTTCGGAGGGGGAGGAGGACGTCACGCGGGGGCCGGCTCGGGGCCGGTGGCTCACTCGGTGACGACGGCCAGCAGCGTGCCGACCTCGACCTGCTGACCGGCCTTGACGTGCAGGGCGCTCAGCGTGCCGGAGGCGGGCGCGGTGATCTTGTGTTCCATCTTCATCGCCTCCAGCCAGAGCAGCGGGGCTCCGGCCTCGACGCGGTCGCCCTCGGCCAGGCCGTCGGCCACCCGGACGACCGTGCCGGGCATCGGGGCGAGCAGCGACCCCGGTTCCGTACGGGTGGTGGGGTCGGGAAAGCGGGGCCGGGCGACGAGGGCGCGGGAGCCGGCGGCGGAGTCCACGAAGACCTGGTCTCCGTAACGACCGACGGTGAACTCCCGCCGCACGCCGTCCACTTCCAGTACCACCTGCCCCGACGTGGCCGACAGGAGCCGTACACCGGGAAAGTCCTCGGCATGCAGCCCTTCGCGGCCCAGCCGGTAGCGGATCTCGTGCTCGACGCCGCCGCAGGCGTACGTCCTGGTCTGCGGCTGCGACGGTACGTTGCGGAAACCGCCGAAGCGGGACCGGCCGTGCGCGTCGGCGAGGGCGGCGGCCAAGGCGCACAGCCCGGTGACCGTGGCGTCCGGGGCTTCCGTCAGCTCGCTCAGGTTGCGGTCGTAGAACCCGGTGTCCAGGCCGGTGGCGGTGGCGAACTCGGAATGCCGCAGGGACCGTACGAGCAGGTCACGGTTGGTGACCGGGCCGTGCACACGGGCCCGCTCCAGCGCGCCCGCCAGCTTCCGTACGGCCTCGGCGCGGCTCGGCGCCCAGGCGATGACCTTGGCGAGCATCGGGTCGTAGTGCACCCCGATGACGGCACCGTCGTCCACCCCCGAGTCGAGCCGCACGCCGTCGGGCACGGAGAGGCAGTGCAGCGTGCCGGTCTGCGGCTGCCAGCCCGCCGCCGGGTCCTCGGCGTACAGCCGGGCCTCGACGGCGTGACCGCGCGGCGCGGGCGGCTCGTCCGGCAACGCGTCCCCCTCGGCGACCCGAAGCTGGAGCGCGACAAGATCGACGCCGTACACGGCCTCGGTGACCGGATGCTCGACCTGAAGCCGGGTATTCATCTCCAGAAAGTGCGCGTGACCGGCAGCGGAAACGAGGAATTCAACAGTCCCCGCGCCCCGATAGCCGATGGAGCGGGCGGCATCGGCGGCCGCCGTGTGCAGGGTGGCGCGCAGCTCGTCGGAGAGTCCGGGCGCGGGAGCCTCCTCGACGACCTTCTGATGGCGGCGCTGAAGCGAACAGTCACGGGTGCCGAGGACCCACACCGCGCCGTGCGCGTCGGCGAGGACCTGCACCTCGACATGCCGTCCGCCGACAACGTACGGCTCGGCGAAAACCTCCCCGTCCCCGAACGCCGCCGCAGCCTCGGCCCTCGCAGCAGCCAACTCCCCCGGTAGATGGGCCAACTCCCGTACGACACGCATCCCGCGTCCACCACCACCAGCCGCCGCCTTCACCAACAACGGCAAGTCGGCGTCAGTGGCCCGCTCGGGATCGACAGGGGCGAGCAACGGCACCCCGGCCGCCGCCATCAACTCCTTGGCACGCGTCTTGGACGCCATCGCCTCGATGGCGGCAGCCGGCGGACCGACCCAGGTCAGGCCCGAGTCGGTGACGGCCGCGACGAACCCGGCGTTCTCGGAGAGGAAGCCGTAACCGGGGTGGACCGCGTCGGCACCGGCGGCGTGCGCGGCCTTCACGATCAGGTCGCCGCGCAGGTAGGTGTCGGCGGGGGCGCTGCCCGGGAGCCGTACGGCGGCGTCGGCCTCGCGGACGTGCGGCGCGTCGGCGTCCGCGTCGGAGTACACGGCCACGGTGGCGATGCCCAGCTCCCGGCAGGTGCGGAAGATACGGCGGGCGATCTCGCCACGGTTGGCGACGAGGAGGGAAGAGATCACTGGTTCCTCACATCCGGAAGACGCCGAAGCCACCGCGCGCTCCCTCGACGGGGGCGGTGTGCAGGGCGGACAGGCACAGGCCGAGGACGGTACGGGTGTCGCGCGGGTCGATGACGCCGTCGTCGTACAGCCGCCCGGACAGGAACATCGGCAGCGACTCCGACTCGATCTGCTGCTCCACCATGGCGCGCAGCCCGGCGTCCGCCTCGTCGTCGTACGGCTGACCCTTGGCGGCGGCGGAAGCGCGCGCGACGATCGACAGCACCCCCGCCAGTTGCTGCGGTCCCATCACGGCGGACTTGGCGCTGGGCCAGGCGAACAGGAAGCGCGGGTCGTAGGCGCGACCGCACATGCCGTAGTGTCCGGCGCCGTACGAGGCCCCCATGAGGACCGACAGATGCGGCACCCGCGAGTTGCTGACTGCGTTGATCATCATCGAACCGTGCTTGATGATGCCGCCCTGCTCGTACTCCTTGCCGACCATGTAGCCGGTGGTGTTGTGCAGGAAGACCAGCGGGATGTCGCGCTGGTTGGCGAGCTGGATGAACTGCGCGGCCTTCTGGGACTCCGCGCTGAACAGCACGCCCTGGGCGTTGGCGAGCACGCCGACCGGGTAGCCGTGCAGCTCGGCCCAGCCGGTGACCAGGCTCGGCCCGTACAGCGGCTTGAACTCGTCGAAGTCCGAACCGTCCACGACACGCGCGATGACCTCGCGGGGATCGAAGGGCGCCTTGAGGTCACCGGGCACGATGCCCAGCAGCTCCTCCTCGTCGTACTTCGGCGGCTCGGCGGGACGCGGATCGCTGTGCGCCTTCCGCCAGTTCAACCGGGCGACGACCCGCCGGGCCTGGCGCAGCGCGTCCGGCTCGTCCACGGCGAAGTAGTCGGCCAGCCCCGAGGTACGGGCATGCATCTCGGCGCCGCCCAGCGACTCGTCGTCGCTCTCCTCACCGGTGGCCATCTTGACCAGCGGCGGCCCGCCGAGAAAGACCTTCGCCCGCTCCTTCACCATGATCACGTGATCGGACATTCCCGGGATGTAGGCGCCACCAGCCGTCGAGTTGCCGAACACCACGGCCACAGTCGGTATCCCTGCCGCAGACAACCGGGTGATGTCCTTGAACAGCGCACCGCCCGGAATGAAGATCTCCTTCTGACTGGGCAGATCCGCGCCCCCGGACTCCACCAGCGACACGACGGGCAGCCGGTTGGCGAAGGCGATCTCGTTGGCGCGCAGCGCCTTCTTCAAGGTCCAGGGATTGCTGGCCCCGCCCCGTACGGTCGGATCATTGGCCGTGACCAGGCACTCCACGCCCTCGATCACCCCGATACCGGTGACCAGCGACGCGCCCACCGGGTAGTCGCTGCCCCAAGCGGCCAGCGGCGACAGCTCCAGGAACGGCGTGTCCGGGTCCACCAACAGCTCGATGCGCTCACGTGCCAGCAACTTGCCCCGCTTGCGATGCCGCTCGACGTACTTCGCGCCGCCCCCGCCCATGGCCTTGGCGTGCTCGGCCTCGATCCCCCGCAACTTGTCGAGCATCGCCTCCCGATTGGCCACATACTCAGCCCCTGACGGGTCCAGCCGACTGCCGAGCACGGTCACAGCAACACCTCCGGTATGTCCAGGTGACGGGCGCGCAGCCACTCCCCCACGGCCTTGGCCTGCGGGTCGAAGCGGGCCTGCGCGGCGACGCCCGCACCGAGCAGCCCGTCGATCACGAAATTGAGCGACAGCAAGTTGGGCAGAACGTGACGCGTGACAGCCAACCTGGCCGTCTCCGGAAGCAGTTCCCGTAGCCGCTCGACCGTCAGCTCATGCACCAGCCAACGCCACGCCGCGTCCGTACGGACCCACACCCCGACGTTCGCCGACCCGCCCTTGTCCCCACTGCGAGCACCGGCCACCAGGCCGAGCGGCGCCCGGCGCGTCCGGCCGTCGTGGACGAGGGGCTCGGGCAGAGCGGGGTCGGCCAGCGGCACCAGCTCACGTGTCTCCGCAGGTGGCGGCACCTCGACACGACCACCACCAGGCAGTACGGCGACATGCGGCACACCCGCCGCGTCCACGTACTCCACCTCGAACACCCCGTACGGCTCCCCCTTGCCCGGCGGCGCCGTCACATGGAACCCGGGAACGCTGCCGAGCGCCAGCTCGATCGCCGCCCCGCTGACCACCCGCCCCACCGCGTCCTGGTCGGCGTCCCGCACCACCAGCCGCAGCAGGGCGCTCGCCTCCTCCTGGACGGCGGCGTCCACGTGATCGGTCCGGGCCAGCGCCCACTCCACGGACGCCGGCCGCCGCCCGGCAGCCTCAAAAGCCGCGTCCATCTGCTGCTTGACCAAGGCGGCCTTGGCCTCGATGTCCAAGCCCGTCAGCACGAACGTGACCGCATTGCGCCACCCCCGAGCCGGGTCAGCCCCACCTTCACCGTCGACGGTGGCGCCTCCCCCCGCACCCCGTCGATCCGCACCCGATCCGTCCCGACCTGCGTCAGGCACACCGTGTCCAGCCGGGCAGTCACATCCGGCCCCGCGTACCGCGCCCCGGCCGTCTCGTACAGCAATTGCGCCGTGACGGTGCCGACGGTCACCGCCCCGCCCGTACCAGCGTGCTTGGTGATCACCGAAGACCCGTCGGCGGCGATCTCAGCGACCGGAAACCCGGGACGACGCACGTCATGCGCGCCGAAGAACGCATAGTTACCGCCCGTGGCCTGCGTCCCGCACTCCAGGACATGCCCCGCGACGACCGCCCCGGCCAGTCGGTCGTGATCGGTGGACGCCCACCCGAAGTGCGCCGCTGCCGCCCCGCTGACCAGCGCGGCGTCCGTGACCCGACCGGTCACGACCACATCCGCACCGGCACGCAAGCACGCGGCGATCCCCTCACCACCCAGATAAGCATTGGCCGTCAGCACACCCTCACGCCCGACGTACCGGGCCATCAGGTCATCCCCCTCCACATGCGCGACCCGCACCGTCACGCCGACCCGGTCCGCCAACTCCCGTACGCGATCGGCCAACCCCGCAGGATTGAGCCCCCGGCATTGGTGACGATCCGCACCCCACGCTCAACGGCCAGCCCCAGCCCCTCTTCCAACTGCCGCAGAAACGTCTTGGCGTAGCCGCGGGCGGGGTCCTTGAGCCGGTCCCGCCCCAGAATCAGCATGGTCAGCTCGGCAAGGTAGTCGCCGGTCAGCACATCCAACGGCCCACCGGTGAGCATCTCCCGCACAGCATCAAAACGATCGCCGTAAAACCCGGAGGCATTGCCGACCCGCAGCACGCCCCCACCGCCGGTCACCGCCCGCTCCCTCGGCCACCACGGCCACCCGGCTCCCGCCCCTTACCCGGCGGCCCGGCAAACGCCTGCGCGATACCCAACCACCGGTCAGCCTCCGCCCCCTCGGCCCGCACATCCACATCATCACGATGAGCGCGCTGAGTAACCAGCAAACAGAAACCGAGCGCGTCCCCGGTCACCCGCTGCGCCGCGCCCTCGGGCCCGTACGCCCACATTCCGCCGTCAGGAGCCCGCAACTCAACCCGAAACTCCTCCTCCGGAGCGGCCAGCCCGTGCGCCGCGTACGCAAAGTTCCGCGCCCGCACCCCGATACGGGCCACATGCCGCAGCCGCGCGGTGGGTTCGCGCGTCACGCCGAGCGCGTCGGCGACGTCCTGACCGTGCGCCCAGGTCTCCATCAGCCGCCCGGTAGCCACCGAAGCGACGCTCATCGGCGGCCCGTACCAGGGCAGTTTCTCTCCTGGCGACCGCGCGGCCAGCACCTCTTGCAACTCGGCCCGCCCCGTCCGCCAACGGCCCAACAAACGATCAGGCGGCGCCTGCGCCTCCGCCGCCGCCCCCTCATCGACAAAGGTCGCAGGCGAGGCCAGCGCCCGCTGAACGGCCTCCTGAAAGGCGGCGGGGTCCGTCGCAGACAACAGGGCCTGCCGATCGGTCCAGGCCAGATGCCCGATCTGGTGAGCGACGGTCCAGCCCTCGGCCGGCGTCGCCACCGCCCACCGCTCCGGCGCGAGCCCACCGACCAGCGCGTCGAGCGCGTCCCCTTCGTCCCTCAGATCGGCCAGCACGGCATTGGCGTCGGACACGCGGCACTCCCCTCATCGGCCATCTGCCGTACGGGCAGGGCACGTTGATTCATGCGGCACGGGTTGCGGTCCGAGCGTGACAGCCCGCCGAGAAACAATCAAGCACGCCTGCATGATTTTCTGGGCGGGCTGCAGGGTGGGGGTGCGCGTTGTGCGCGGAGGGTTCGGTGGGTGGGGGCTCGGGGTCCCTCCGGGGTCACTCTCCCCCAGCCTTCGGCCGGGGGAGAGTTGGCCCCCTGCGCGCCCCCGCCCCCACCACGCAACCAATGCGAGCCGAACGTCACCCCAAAACTACCCGCGCGAAGCGCAAACGCGGACACCATCGGCACGCGCCAGACACAGGACGTCCCTACCGAACCCCGTAGGGATCGACGTAGGGGGCCACAGACTGACGAACCTCCCGCTGGGCGGCGTCCATGCGGGGCCCGGGAACGTAGTACCGGCCCGGGCCTTGCCGTGCGGCACCAGCCAGCCCAGCCGAACCAGCTCGCGGATATCGCGGATCGCCTGCTGATCGGAGAGCTCCGCATCCTGCTGGTAGACAGTGCGCCGCACCTTCGAGCCCCAGAACGCCGGCAACAGCGCAAAGACCATCCGCTCATCCAGCCCGGACCGCTCCGCGGCATCGCCGAGGTAGGCCCAGGCGCGGGAGAGCAGATCGGTACGGCGCTGGGCCTGCTGAGCCTGGCGGTGGTGAGCTTCGAGGCAGAAACGGACCCACGCGTGCGTGTCCCGCTGCGGGGTCCACGTGGGACCGCCAACCTGTTGCAGGACGCGGTAGTAGCCATACGTGTTCTGCCCGCGGCCGAGCCACTCCTCGATGGAGGAGAACTCCGGCGGCAGCAGGCTGTCGGCCTCGCGGGCGAACACCAGCGTGGACACAGCGCGGGACATGCGTCCGTTACCGTCCTTCCACGGATGGATGTTCACCAGGTTCAGGTGGGCCATCGAGGCACGCACGTGCACCGGAGCGTCCACGTCCCCATGGTTGAGCCAGTCGACCAGTTCTGCCATCAGAGCCGGCACGTCAGAGTGGCCGGGGGCCGTGTAGGCGGACACCAACGGGTCGTCGGGACTGGTCACGTACACGGGCCCGTCCCGCCAGCGCCCCGGCCGCTTGTCCAGGTGGTGGCCCTGCAGCATGAAGTGCAGGCCATTGATCAGGCCGGCGTCGTAGCGGAAATCGTCACCGGCGTCGGCCAGTGCCTGGATATAGGTCATCGTCCGCTGGTAACCCTCCAGCTCGACCCGGGTACGGTCGGCCGTCTCCAGCGGCTCCTCGCCCGCCATCAGGGCCTCGACATCGTCCACCGTCGCGGCGTAGCCCTCGATGGTGTTCGACCCGGCGATCGCCCGCGCGGTCAGGTTCCGTCGCAGTTGCCCCGACCAGCGGGGCTGGGCGCGCAGTACATGCCGCAGCTTTTGCCGCATCTCCTCGATCTCCGCGAGAACGCGGTGATCATCGCCGTCCAGCGACGGAGTCTCGTACAACATGCCACGATGTCACCATGACTGGATAATCGTGTCAACCTGTTCACGTGTCGGGCGCGCGACCGTCACTCCTTCCCCATCCCACCCCCACCCCGCACCGCCCCCACACTCGCCAACACCACCAACCCGATCGCCACCACCTCGGCCCACCCCAGCGCCTGGTGCAGGACCAGGAAGCCGGCCAGGGCGGCGGCGGCCGGTTCCAGGCTCATCATGACGGCGAAACCCGAGGCGGGGAGTTTGCGGAGGGCGAGGAGTTCGAGGGTGTACGGGGTGACCGAGGAGAGCAGGGCGACGGCGGCGCCGAGGCCGAGGGTGA
Organism: Streptomyces chrestomyceticus JCM 4735; assembly: GCF_003865135.1. Lineage (NCBI taxonomy): Bacteria > Bacillati > Actinomycetota > Actinomycetes > Kitasatosporales > Streptomycetaceae > Streptomyces > Streptomyces chrestomyceticus. The sequence continues at coordinate 3,855,300 of NZ_BHZC01000001.1, forward strand.
CCGGGTCGAGCAGAGCCGTACCGGCGGTGGAGATGCCGAGCGGCAGGCTCAGCAGCGCGGCCACGGTCATCGCCAGGGCCAGGCCGTCCGCCTGCGGGAAGCGCTGACCGGCGCGGGAGGACAGCAGGATGTACGCGGCCCACAGGGCGCCGGCCGTGAGGGCCAGGCCGGCGCCGAGGGGGTCGAGTCCGTCGAAGCCCTCCCGGCCGAGCAGGGCCACTCCGCCCAGCGCGAGCGCGGCCCACAGCAGGCTCAGTGCCCGGCGTGAGGTGACCACCGACAGGATCAGCGGGCCCATGAATTCCAGGGTGACGGCGGCGCCCAGCGGGATGCGGTCGATCGCCCCGTAGAAGAGGGAGTTCATGCCGGCCAGCGCGACGCCGAAAGCGAGGACCGTGGCCCAGTCGCCCCGCGAGTAACCGCGCAGCCTCGGGCGGCAGGCGATCAGCAGGACGAGTGCGGCGACGACCAGCCGGAGGGTGACCACGCCGAGCGCGCCGGCCCGCGGGAAGAGCAGTACCGCGACCGAGGCGCCGAACTGCAGCGAGATGATGCCGCCGATGACCAGCGCCACGGACGTCAGGCGCCCGCCCGTCGCCGCTCCCTGTTCGGCGGCCCGGACCTCGGGGGAGGCCGGGACCGCCTCGGACGCCGGGGCCGTGACCGGTGTCGGCTCCGGGACCGGAGGTATGGGCGGGAGGCTGCTGGACTCGTGGCGCGACTCGTTCACGAGCCCACGCTAAGGCCCGCCTCCCACGCCATGAAATGTGATTCCCACCTGGTGGACACGACGGAACGGGGCGTCCCGTACGGTCAGGGCTGCGGCGGGGTCTCCTCGGCCGACCGGCCTCCGGGCAAGGAACCGCCCGTCCCCCCGGCCGCCTCCGCGGCCACCGCCTCCGCCAGCACCTCCGCCAGGTGCCGCGCCCGCCGCCCCGTGAGCTGATCGATCTGGGTGCGGCAGGAGAAGCCGTCCGCGAGGACCTCCGTGCCGGGGGCCGCGTCCCGTACGGACGGCAGGAGCTGTTCTTCCGCACAGGCCACGGACACGTCGTAGTGGCCACGCTCGAAGCCGAAGTTCCCGGCCAGTCCGCAGCAGCCGCCGCTCAGACCGCCGTCCAGCCCGGCACGGGCGCGCAGGCGCTGTTCGGCCGCCTCGCCGAGTACGGCGTGCTGGTGGCAGTGGGTCTGGCCGACGGCCGGGCGGTCCACGCGCGGGGGCTGCCAGGCGGGTGCCTGTTCCTCCAGGGTCTGGGCGAAGGTCCGTACGGACGCGGCGACCCGCGCGGCCCTCGGGTCGTCGGAGAGGAGTTCGGGGAGGTCGGTGCGGAGGGCGGCCGCGCAGCTCGGTTCGAGGACGGTGAGCGGGGTGCCGTCCGCCAGTAGCGGGTCGAGGGCGTCCACCGTCCGGCGCATGACTGCGCGTGCCTGGTCGAGCTGGCCGGTCGAGACGTAGGTCAGGCCGCAGCACAGCGACGCCCGGCGGCGGCCCGCCTCGGGCAGGCGTACGTCGAGGCCCGCGGCCTCCAGGACGCGGACGGCGGCACGGCCCACCTCGGGAGCGAGGTAGTTGGTGAAGGTGTCCGGCCACAGCAGGAGCGCCGACCGCTCCGGAGCCCCTGCCGACCCCGCTGACCCCGTAGCCACCACTGGACCCGTCGACCCCGCCAACCCCTCCGACCTCCCCGGCCCCTCCGGGGCCATCCGCTTCGACCACCACCGCACGAACGGCTCCGTCGCCAGCTCAGGAATCGCCCGCTGCGGCGCGATGCCGCCCAGGCGTTTCCCCGCCCCGGCCAGCGGCGTCCTGGCCAGGGCGTTGAGCAGCGGCGCGACGGGAGCGGCCGCGCGCAGCCAGCGCGGCAGGCGGCCCATCGAATAGTGCGAGGCGGGCCGCAGCCGCCCCGCGTAGTGGTGGTGCAGGAACTCGGCCTTGTACGTGGCCATGTCGACGCCCACGGGGCAGTCGCTGCGGCAGCCCTTGCAGGACAGGCAGAGGTCCAGCGCGTCCCGTACCTCCTCGGAACGCCAGCCGTCGGTGATCACCTCGCCCGCGAGCATCTCGTGCAGCAGCCGGGCGCGGCCCCGGGTGGAGTGCCGCTCCTCGCCGGTGGCGCGGTACGACGGGCACATGACGGCCGACGCGCTCGGGGCGCTGTTGCGGCACTTGGCGACGCCGACGCAGCGCCGTACGGCCGCCGAGAAGTCCCCGCTGTCGTGCGGGTAGCCGAACTCCACGTCCACCGGCTTCCGCGGCAGCGGCGCGAAGCGCAGGTTCTCGTCCATCCGGTCCGGCCGGACCAGCATGCCGGGGTTCAGGCCTCCCGCCGGGTCCCACAGGTCCTTGAAACGTTCGAAGAGGCCGACCAGTTCGCCGCCGTACATCTTGGGCAGCAGTTCGGCGCGTGCCTGCCCGTCGCCGTGCTCGCCGGAGAGCGAGCCGCCGTGCGCCACGACCAGGTCGCCCAGGTCGCAGGAGAACTCGCGGAACCGGCGGATCCCGGGCTCGCTCAGCAGGTCGAAGTCGATACGGACGTGGATGCAGCCGTCGCCGAAGTGCCCGTACGGCGTGCCGCGCAGGCCGTGCTGGGCCAGCAGGGCCCGGAAGTCCCGCAGGTAGGCGCCGAGCCGCTCGGGCGGCACCGCGCAGTCCTCCCAGCCGGGCCACGCCTCGGAGCCGTCCGGCATACGGGTCGCGGTCCCGGCCGCGTCCTCGCGCACCCGCCACAGGGCGCGCTGCCGCGCCGGGTCCGTCACCACCATGTGATCGGTGGTGGCCGCGCCCGCGCCCCGGCACAGTTCCTCGGCGCGGGCGAGTGCCTCCGCGGGCGTCCCGCCGCCCATCTCGACGAACAGCCAGGCGCCGCCCTTGGGCAGGCCCCTCGCGTCCCCCACCAGATCGGCCGCCATGCCTTCGACGGTCAGCGGCCTTCCCCCACTCTCGGCTTCGCTCGACCGGGGGACCCCCACGGCAGCAGCGTGTGCGCCGCCTCTGCCGCCGCGCTCTCGTCCGTGTACCCGAGTACCGCCAGGGCCTTCGCGGCGGGCGGCCTGACCAGCGCGACGGTGGCCTCGGTCAGCACGCCGAGCGTGCCCTCGCTGCCGGTGAGCGCCCGCGCGAGATCGATGCCCTTCTCGGGCAGCAGGGCGTCCAGCGCGTAACCGGAGATGCGGCGCGGGAGTTCGGGGTAGCCGGTGCGCAGCAGTGCCAGATCACCGTTCACCAGGTCCCGTACGCCGTCCCGCAGCCGCTGCGGGAGCGCGTCCAGTGCCGCCGCGCCCCGTCCGGCGCGCAGCCGCTCGCCCCCGTACGTCAGCACCTCCAGCGCGCGCACGCTGTCGGCGGTGGTGCCCCACGCCACCGAGTGCGAGCCGCAGGAGTTGTTGCCGATCATGCCGCCGAGGGTGCAGCGGCTGTGGGTGGACGGGTCGGGCCCGAAGGTCAGGCCGTGCGCGCCGGCCGCCGCCCGCAGGTCGTCCAGGACCACGCCCGGCTGGACGACCGCCGTACCGGCCTCGGCGTCCAGCGACACGATGCGCCGCAGGTGCCGGGTGAAGTCCAGCACCACGCCGACGCCGGTGGCCTGCCCGGCGATGCTCGTCCCGCCGCCGCGCGGCACCACCGGCACGCCGTGCTCGCGGCACACCCGCAGGGCGGCGGCGACGTCCTCCGCGTCCCGCGGGGCGACCACCGCGCGCGGTACCCGGCGGTAGTTGGAGGCGTCCATCGTCATCAGCGCCCGGTCCCCGGCGGCGACCGAGACCTCGCCGCGTACGGCGTCGGCCAACTCCCGGGCCAGTTCCCGCGTCCCGTCCGGTGTCCCGCGTGTCTTCGTAAGATCAGCCATGCCCCCAGCCTGCCCACTCGGCCGGGGGCGCGCCCTTCCGTTTTCCTGCTCTCTGCCCGGCCGCCGCCCGGTTACGCCCGGAACAGGTTCTCCGGGTCGTACGCCGCCTTGGCGGCGGTCAGCCTCCGGTACATGTCCTCCTCGTACGCGTCGGCCACCGCGTCACCGTGATCGCCGAACAGGAAGTTGACGCTGCGGCCGAGCGCCCTGGGCGCCAGCGCCGCCCGGACCCGCGCGTGCAGGGCCCGTACGGACGCGACGTCCGTGCCGTCCAGCGGCGACAGCAGGCGCAGCAGGTACCGCGCGCCCCGGTGGCCGACGGAGCCGCCGCCAGTCGCGAGCGCGCCGCCGAGGTGGTTGAGCTGCACCACGGTCATCATCGGGGCGTCCGGCCCGGTCAGCGCGGTCACCTCGCGCAGTTCCGCCGCGTCCAGCCCGCTGAGCAGGACGCTGTCGCCGTCGTAGGCGTGCGGCGTCTCCGGGTCCTGGTGGATGGTGTGCGACTCGGTGTACGGCATGTCGCGCAGCGTGTCGGCGACCCGCGGCCCGACCGCGCGCAGCGGCGCGACCAGCCGCTCCCCCTCGGCCGCCGGCCCCGTGTACGCGATCCGGATGTGCGCGAGGTAGCGGCCGCGCAGATGGCCGGGCACCGCCGGGATGTCCGGGTACACGATCAGGCCGACCGACGAGGTCAGCGCGTCGGGCAGGTCCTCGGTCCAGGCCAGGTACGCGGTCAGCGCCTCGTCCATCAGGTCGGCCCCGAAGACCAGTTGACCGCCGTACACCCGCGCCACCGGCACCAGCCCGAACTCCAGGCCGGTCACCACCCCCAGCCCGTGCCCGCCGCCGAGCAGCGCCCCGAACAGGCTGGGCTCGCGCTCCGGCGTGACCCAGCGCAGCGCGCCGTCCGCGGTGACCACTTCCACCAGCCGCACCCGGTCCGACGCATAGCCGAACTCCCGGCCCAGGATGCCCAGCCCGCCTCCGAGCGTGTAACCCACCACCCCCACGCCGGGTGACGACCCGTTCACCGGCGCCAGCCCGTGCGGCGCGGCCTCCTCGATCACATCGGCCCAGAGCGCACCCGCCCCGGCCCACACGGTGCCCGCCTCCGCGTCGACCCGCACCTCGTCCATCCGGCGCGTGCTGACCAGCACTCCCCCGTCGGACGGCGCGGCCAGCCCGTGCCCGGTCGACTGCACGGACACCGGCAGCCCGTTGGCCCGCGCGTACCGCACCGCCGCCACGACGTCCGCCGCCGTGTCCGCCCCGACGATCACCGAAGGGCGGTGGACGTGCCCGCTCTGGAACCCGGTCCGCTCCGCTTCGTACCCGTCGTCACCTGGCACGAGGACGATGCCGGTGACGCGCGAGGCCAGCCCGGCGAGGGAGCCGAAGGCGTCGTACGCAGCAGGGGCTTCGGTGATGGCCGACGGGGCGGCAGCGGAAGCGGCGGACGAACCCGGCGAACCGGACGGGGCGGCGGAAACATCGCTGTACGTGGTCTTCATGCGGACACCGTCCCGCCATAACCTGACATCGGCCGTCAGGTTTTCCGTGCGGTCCCCCTCGTCCCCTCCGGAAGACTGACCGCGTGAAATCCGACCGCCTCCTCTCGATCCTCCTGCTCCTCCAGACCCGCGGCCGGGTGCCGGCCGCCGAGCTGGCGACCCGGCTGGAGGTGTCCGTACGGACGATCTACCGCGACGTCGAGTCGCTGTCGGCGGCCGGGGTGCCGGTGTACGCGGAGCGGGGCCGGCACGGCGGGATCGCGTTGCTGCCGGGGTTCCGTACGGACGTGACCGGGCTGACCACCGACGAGGCGCGGGCCCTGTTCGTGCTGGCCGCCGAGGGGGCGCACCACGCGCTCGGGCTGGACGGCGCGCTGGGCTCCGCACTGCGCAAGGTGATGGCCGCGCTGCCCGCGCCGCACCGGCCCGCCGCCGAGCTGACCAGCCGCCGCATCCTGGTCGATCCCGGACGCTGGCTGTCCGGGCCGCGGCCGGCCGTGGACCTGGACACCCTGCACACCGCGGTCTTCGCCGACCGGCGGCTGCGCCTGCGGTACCGGCACGGCGGCGAGACCGAGCCGCGTACGTACACCGTCGATCCGTACGGGCTCGTCTGCAAGGCCGGGACCTGGTACCTCGTCGCGGACCGGCGGCGGCGCGGGCAGTTGTTCCGGGCCGACCGGGTGGTCGCGGCCACCGTGCTCGACACGCCCGTGCGGCGCCGCGACGGCGTGGAGCCGGCCGACGCGTGGGAGGCGCTGCGACAGCAGGTGGAGACCCGGCCGGTCGGGCTGCGGGTGACGGCCCGGGTGCTCCGGTCGCGGCTGGACCTGTTCGTCCGCATCATCGGTACGGCGCTGGTGGCGCCGCCGGAGGACACCGGCGGGACGTGGGTGACGGTCGAACTGGCGTTGCAGGAGCTGCGCGCGGTGCGCCAGTTGCTCCAGTTCAGTACGTCCCTGGAGGTGCTGGAGCCGCCGGAGGCCCGCGCGGAGCTGGCGCGGGCCGCCGCCTCGGTCACCGCCCTGTACGCGGACGTCCGGCAGCCGGACACCCGTCGAACGGCGGCACCCGTTCCGTCTCACCCGGTGGACCCTGGTCCTGATCAGGTCCCGTGACGGATTACGCTTCGCCCGTGGCTGATATCCAGATTCCCGCTGACATCAAGCCCGCCGACGGTCGCTTCGGCGCGGGCCCCTCCAAGGTGCGTACGGAGGCGCTCGACGCCCTCGCCGCCACCGGAAGTTCCCTTCTCGGTACGTCCCACCGCCAGGCACCGGTCAAGAACCTGGTCGGCAAGGTGCGCGACGGCGTACGCGAACTGTTCCAGCTTCCCGAGGGATACGAGGTCGTCCTCGGCAACGGCGGTTCCACCGCGTTCTGGGACATCGCGACCCACGGCCTGATCGAGAACAAGTCCCAGCACCTGACCTTCGGCGAGTTCTCCTCGAAGTTCGCCAAGGCCGCGAAGCTGGCGCCGTGGCTGGCCGAGCCCACGACGGTCTCCGCCGACCCGGGCAGCCACCCGGAGCCGAAGGCCGAGGAGGGCGTGGACGTCTACGCCCTCACCCACAACGAGACCTCCACCGGCGTCGCCGCCCCGGTCCAGCGCGTGGCGGGCGCGGACGACGGCGCGCTGGTGCTGGTGGACGCCACCTCCGGCGCGGGCGGCCTGCCCGTGGACATCACGCAGACCGACGTGTACTACTTCGCGCCGCAGAAGTCCTTCGCCTCCGACGGCGGCCTGTGGATCGGCGTCTTCTCGCCCGCCGCCCTGGAGCGCGCCCGCGGCGTCCACGCCTCCGGCCGGCACATCCCGGAGTTCTTCTCGCTGCCGACCGCGATCGACAACTCGCTGAAGAACCAGACGTACAACACCCCGTCGCTGGCCACCCTGTTCCTGCTCAACGAGCAACTGGAGTGGATCAACGGCCAGGGCGGTCTGGACTGGTCGGTACGGCGCACCGCGACCTCCTCGCGCACGCTGTACGGCTGGGCCGAGGACTCCAAGTACGCGACGCCGTTCGTCACCGACCCGGCCAAGCGCTCGCAGGTCATCGGCACCATCGACTTCGACGACGAGATCGACGCGGCCGCCGTCGCCAAGGCGCTGCGCGCCAACGGCATCGTGGACACCGAGCCGTACCGCAAGCTGGGCCGCAACCAGTTGCGGGTGGCGATGTTCCCGGCGGTCGACCCGGCGGACGTCGAGGCGCTGACCGCCTGCATCGACCACGTCATCGGCAAGCTGTAGGAAGCACGGCGTACGTGTCCGGGCCCCGGCGGATGTGACCCGCCGGGGCCCGGACGCGTTCCGGGGCTTCAGCGGCTGAGGCGCTGGAAGCGGCGTACCGCCAGCGGCAGGAAGACCGCCGTGAGCGCCAGCGGCCAGACCACCGCCATCAGCAGGGCGTGCTGTTCGATCCAGCTATCCCCCAACGTGCCGGGGCGGCCGAAGAGTTCACGTACGGCGTTCGCCGTCGAGGAGACCGGGTTCCACATCGCGATCATCCCCAGCCAGTCCGGCATCATCGACGGCGGTGTGAAGACGCTGGAGATCATGCCGAACGGGAAAGCCAGCGCGAACAGTCCGCCCGCCGCCTCCTGGTTGGGCACCAGCAGGCCCAGCAGCACCCCGACCCAGATGAGCGCGAAGCGCAGGTGCAGCAGCAGGGCGAACGCGGCCAGCGTGGCGAGCACGCTGCCGTCCGAGCGCCAGCCGACGACGACGGCGATCGCCGCCAGCACCGCGAGGTCCAGCGCGGCACCGCACACGTCCGCCACGCCCCGGCCGCTGACCACCGCCGACCGCGCCATCGGCATCGAACGGAAGCGGTCGGTCACCCCCCGGTCCTTGTCGACCGCGACCAGCATCGCGGTGTTCATGAAGCCGAAGGCCATGGTCATGGCGAACATGCCGGGCATGGCGTAGTCCCGGTAGGAGCCCTCGCCGCCGACGTCCATCGCGCTGCCGAAGACGTAGACGAAGAGCAGGACGGAGACGATCGGGAAGCCGAGCTGCCAGGCGATGTTGGCGGGCTGTTTGAGGAGGTGGGTGAGGTCGCGGCGGACGATGGTCCAGCAGTCGGCGATGGCCCAGTACAGGTGCCGCTCGGGAGCGGGAGCGGGAGTAAGCGCGGGCGCGGGGGCTCCGGTGGGGGTGCTCACGCGGCGGCCTCCGTCCGGGGCGCGGGGGCCGTGGCGTCCGTACGGTGGCCGGTCAGCCGGAGAAACACCTCGTCCAGCGTCGGCCGCCGCAGCCCGATGTCCGCCACGTCCAGCCCCGCGTCCTGGAGTGCCCGCGCCACCTCGGTGAGCGCCGCCACGCCGTCCGTCACCGGCGCGCCGACCCGCCGTTCCGCCAGGTCCGTGTCCGGCGCGGCGCCGTCCGCGGCGACCCGGGCCACGATCCGGGCCGCCCGGGGCAGTTCGGCGGCGTCGCGCACCACCACCTGGACGCGGTCGCCGCCGATGCCGTGCTTGAGGCCGTCCGGGGTGTCCTCCGCGATGGTCCGGCCGTGGTCGATGACGGCGATCCGGTCGGCGAGCTGGTCGGCCTCGTCGAGGTACTGCGTGGTGAGCAGGACGGTCGTACCGCCCGCGACCAGGTCCCGTACGGTCTCCCAGACCTCGTTGCGGCTGCGCGGGTCGAGTCCGGTGGTCGGCTCGTCCAGGAACAGCACCTCGGGCGCGAGCAGCACGCTGGACGCCAGGTCCAGGCGCCGTCGCATGCCGCCGCTGTAGTGCTTGACCTGCTGGCCGGCCGCGTCGGACAGGCCGAAGCGCGCCAGCAGTTCGTCCGCGCGGGCGCGGGCCCGCCGCCCGTCGAGGTGGAAGAGCCGCCCGAACATCTCCAGGTTCTGCCGTCCGGTCAGGATCTCGTCCACGGCGGCGTACTGTCCGGCGAGGCCGATCCGCTCGCGTACGGCGTGCGGCTCGCGCGCCACGTCGTGCCCGGCGACCGCCGCCCGCCCGCCGTCCAGGCGCAGCAGCGTCGCCAGGATGCGTACGGCGGTGGTCTTGCCCGCGCCGTTCGGGCCGAGCAGGCCCTGTACGGTGCCGCGCCGCACGGCGAGGTCGAAGCCGTCGAGCGCCCGTTTGTCCCCGTACCGCTTCGTCAGGCCCTCCGCCAAGACCGCCGCCTCGGATACCGATGTGGTCATGCGCCTCCCCGCCCTTCCCGGCTTCCCGAAACCGGGTACGCCGTACTCAGTTATCGGGTCCACCGTACCCAACAATCGCGTACGGCGTACCCGGTTTTTGCGCGGCGGCCGGGACACCGGCTCTTAGACTGGGCGCACCATGACGACAGAACACAGCGGCAGCGGTGACGCGGCACGCAGCATGGAGCTGCTCTGGGGCACCGGCGAGCGGCCCACCCGCGGGCCCAAGCCCGGCCTGACCCTCGACCGGATCGTCAGCGCCGCGGTGGCGGTCGCCGACGCCGAGGGGATCGGCGCGGTCTCGATGCGCCGGGTCGCCGCCGAGCTGGGCGTCGGCACGATGTCGCTGTACCGCTACGTCCCGGGCAAGGGCGAGCTGCTGGACCTGATGCTCGACAAGATCGCGGCGTTCGGCGCCGACGCGTTCCCCGGGCCCGAGGCCGGCTGGCGGGCCGTCCTGGAGAACGTCGCGCGCCGCGCCTGGCAGCTCCACCACCGGCACCCCTGGCTGCTCCAGGTCGACCAGACGCGGCCGCTGCTGGGCCCCAACTCGGTGGACGTGCTGGAGCACACGGTCCGCGGGATGTCCGGCCTCGCCCTGCCCGACCCGGAGAAGATGCGGCTGCTGACGGTCGTGGAGGGTTACGTCGCGGGCGCGGCGCGTACCCGGCTGAACTCGGCGCTGGCCGAGAAGCGCACCGGCATCACCGACGAGGAGTGGTGGAAGATCCAGGGCCCCTTCCTCGTCAAGGCGATGGAGAGCGGCCGCTACCCGTACCTCGCCGGGCTCTCCGAGGACACCTTCAGCTTCGAGGACGACGGCGACGAAGGCGACGCCCTGTTCGAGCTGGGCCTGGGGCGCCTGCTCGACGGCTTCGCGGCGTACATCGAGAAGCGGGGCGGCTGACGGGCGGGAGACCGGGCGCCCCCAAGAGCGGGCACGCCCGAGACCGGGGGCCCTTAGAACGGGCGCGCCCGGCCTCCCCACGCCTCACCTGCGCCGGAACATCCGCCGCAGCGCCAGCACCACCACCGTCGCCACCCCGAACGTCGCCGCCGCCAGCAGCACGTTGCGGTTCTTGCCCGCCTCGCCCTGGCCGCCGTCCGCCGGGTCCCCCTTACCGGTGCCGTCGCCCTTACCGTCGGCCTTCTTCGCCGACTCCTGGAGCTGGTCGCCGCTGAGCCCCACCGGCTGCACCTGGCTGCCCTTGCCCTCCGACCCGAACAGCAGCGTCCGCCCGTCGGGAGTGAAGGTCACCGACTCGCCCTGCATCTGCAACGGCACGCCCACGCTCCCGATGTCCTTGGGGCGTCCGCCCTCCCACCGGTACATCTCCGCGCCGAAGTACCCGCGCAGCAGCAGCCGCGTGCCGTCCGGCGAGAACGCGCCGTCCGTCACCCACTGGTCGATGCCCGCGATCCGGCGGAAGGTGTTCGTGCCGCGCGCCGACAGGCGCTCGGGGCCCTCGTACAGGGCCGCACCGCCGCTCTTCTTCTTGCTGGCGATGTAGACCCGCCCCGTCTTGGGGTGCACCATCATCGCCTCGGCGTCCCGCGGACCCTCGTCGTACTTGACCGTGAGCTGCGCCGCGGTGACGGTCTGGTCGCGCAGTCGCTTCGGCTCGGGGAAGCGGTAGATCCATACGTGGTTCCAGGTGCCGCCGAGGTTGTCGCCGATGTCGCCGACGTAGACGTTGCCGTCCGGGCCGACCGAGACGGCCTCCACGTCGCGCGGGTCGCCGATGCCGCGCAGGGTGACGGTCGCCACCGTACGGCCGGTGCGGCCGTCCACGGCGTAGACATACGGTCCGTCGTCGCTGTCGTTGTGGGTCCAGTACACGCCGGGGTGGGCCCGGCTGGCCGCCAGTCCGCTGGACTCGGTGATCCGCGGGTCCTCGATCGTGAACCCCTCGGCCCCTCCCCCGCCGTCGGCCACCGCCGGCCCGGCCGCCGCGAACAGCAGAATTCCCGCGGCCCCGGCCGCGCACAGTAGCGAACGCATGGGCACAGCCTCCCACTTCGGCGGCGCGGCGGTGCGGCCCGGCCTGCCCCGGGGGCCACACCCGTCCGGCATCCGCCCGCCGGGGCACCGGAGGCGGCTCGCCCCGCCCGCCGCCCGGAGCGCCCGGCTCCATATGATCTCGGCATGACCACCCCGACAGCGCACTCCGGCGCGCCCGGGCCGGGCGGCCGGGAGGTCGTATGCGTGTGATGTTCGTCGGTGACTCGATGACGATCGGCAGCGCCGGCGACTTCACCTGGCGCTACCGGATGTGGCAGCACCTCAACCGGACCTTCGGCGGCCCCTACCGCATCGTCGGGCCGCGTACCGAGCTGTACGACGTGTCCGCCGACGCGGCGGTCTCGCACGCCTACCGCGACCCGGACTTCCCCGAGCGCGCCCGGCGCCACCTCGCCGGCTGGGGCGAGGGCTGGTGCCACATGGTGCCGCTGATCGGCGACGCGGTGCGCCGGGCCAAGGCCGACACCCTGCTGGTCTCCCTCGGGCTGATAGACCTCGGCTTCTACACGAACGCGGAGCAGACCGCCGCGAACGTGCACCGCTTCGTCGCCGAGGCACGGGCCGCCCACGCGGGCGTACGGGCCGTGCTGATGCCCGTCATCCCGAACACCCGCGCCCTGTCCGACGCCCCCTTCGCCGCCGAGTGCGAGCGCTTCAACGAGCTGCTGGCCAAGGCCGTCGCGGACCTGTCGACGCCCGCCTCACCCCTGCTGCTGGCCTCCCACCCGGACGGCTACGACCTGGACCGGGACACCTACGACGGCACCCACCCCTCCTCGTCGGGCGAGCACCTGCTCGCGGCCGCCTTCGCGGACGCCCTGCACCAGGCGTGGGACGTGGGCGCCCCGTACGTGGCGGCAGGGAACTGAGGGCCGCGGGGTGCCGCACGCTTCTTGATTCGAGCGCACTCCAAGGCGTTGGCTATGGCCCCATGGAGTACACGCAGCTCGGACGCACCGGACTCAAGGTCAGCCGACTCGTCCTCGGCACCATGAACTTCGGCCCCCAGACGGACGAAGCCGACAGCCACGCCATCATGGACGCCGCGCTCGCTGCGGGCGTCAACTTCTTCGACACCGCCAACGTCTACGGATGGGGCGACAACAAGGGCCGCACCGAGGAGATCGTCGGCTCCTGGTTCGCCCAGGGCGGCGGCCGTCGCGACAAGACCGTGCTCGCCACCAAGGTCTACGGCAACATGGGCGGCGACGGCGGGCAGGTCTGGCCCAACCACGACCGCCTCTCCGCGCTGAACATCCGGCGGGCGGTGGACGCCAGCCTCAAGCGGCTGAACACCGACTACATCGACGTCTACCAGTTCCATCATGTGGACCGGCGCACGCCGTGGGACGAGATCTGGCAGGCCATCGACGTCCTGGTGCAGCAGGGCAAGATCCTGTACGCCGGGTCCTCCAACCACGCGGGCTGGCACATCGCGCAGGCCAACGAGGCCGCCGCGCGCCGTGGCTCGCTCGGCCTGGTCAGCGAGCAGTGCCTGTACAACCTCGCGGAGCGCCGCGCCGAGATGGAGGTGATCCCGGCCGCGCAGTCCTACGGGCTGGGGGTCATCCCGTGGTCGCCGCTGCACGGCGGGCTGCTCGGCGGTGCCGTACGCAAGGAACGCGAGGGCGGCGGAGCCCGTACGAACGGGGGCCGCTCGGCCGGCGCGCTGGCGAACTCCGCGATCCGCGCGCAGATCGAGTCCTACGAGGCCCTGCTCGACAAGCACGGGCTGCAGCCCGGCGAGGTCGCGCTGGCCTGGCTGCTCACCCGGCCCGGTGTGACGGGTCCCATCGTCGGGCCACGGACGGCCGAGCAGCTCGACAGCGCGCTGCGCGCCGTGGAGCTGGAGCTGTCGTCCGAGCTGCTGGACGCGCTGGAGGAGATCTTCCCCGGTCCCGGGCCGTCGCCGGAGGCGTTCGCCTGGTGAGCTGAGTCCGTCGGGGACAGAAGGTGTCGTCGGAGGCCGTCCGGCAGCTCAGCGCAGGGCGGCCGCCACGATCACGACGACGAGCAGCACGGCGAACAGGCCGGACATGATCCGGTTACGGGTTTTGGGGTCCACCCTTCGAGCGTAACCGGCCCGCTCACTTACCCAGCGGCCAGGCCGCCACCGTCTCGTACCGGGGCTGCTCGCCCGCCACCCCGGAGACCGGCAGCCGGCTGCGGACGAGCGCCAGCTCCCGTACCGTCCACGCGCTGCCCTCGAAGTCCGCCAGGCCGTCGACGAACGGTGCGAGGTCCAGGGCCTCCGCGCGGTTGCGCGCGACGGTCAGGTGCGGGGTGTACGCGCGGTGGCCGGACATCTCCAGCCCTGCCCGGCGGGCCGCCGCCGCGGCCGAATCCGCCAGCTTGCGCAGGGCGGGCAGGCCGCCGTCGGCCCCGGCCCACACCACCCGGTCCGCGAAGCGGCCGCCGCCCTTGAGGCCGAGCGGGAACGGCTCGTACCGCCGCGCGGCCCGCGCCAGCCGTTCCCGCAGGTCGGGCAGGGTGGCGTCGGGCACCTCGCCGTAGAAGGCGAGGGTGAAGTGCCAGCCGGAGCGCCCGGTCCAGCGCAGCCGGTCCGCGTCCGGGAGGGTCCGCAACCGGCGTACCCGGGCGTCGAGTTCGTCGACGGCGGCCTCGGGCGGCAGTACGGCGGCGAAGAGTCTCATGCGGTCAGTGTCGCGCACGGGGCGGGCGGCGGGCCGGGGCGCGTGCACGTCCCGGCCCGGCGCACCTGTCTCAGGCCGCCGCGGCCAGCCGCTCCGGTTCGCTGTCGCGCTCCCGCGGCACGAACCGTACGTGCTGGTGGCCCCGCCGCAGATCGATCCGTACCCGCAGACCGCCCGCACGGGTCAGCGCCAGGCCCACACCGGCCGCCGCCAGGGCGGAGACCAGGCCGCCCGCGAGGAAGCCGGCCCGGGCGCCGTACGCGTCGGTGACCCAGCCGACCAGCGGCGCCCCCAGCGGCGTACCGCCCATGAAGACCATCATGAACAGGCTCATCACCCGCCCGCGCATCAGCGGATCGGTCGCCATCTGCACGCTGGAGTTGGCCGTGACGTTGATCGTCAGGCCGACCACGCCGATGACGATCAGCAGCGCCCCGAAGACCCACGCGGTCGGAGAGAGGGCCGCGGCCATCTCCAGGACGCCGAACAACAGCGCCGCGCCCACCAGCAGCCGCAGCCGCGAGGTGCTGCGCCGGGCCGCGAGCAGGGCGCCCGCCAGCGAACCGGCCGCCATCAGGCCGTTGAACCAGGCGTACATGCCGGCGCCGCCGTGGAAGACCTTGTCGGCGAAGGCGGTCAGCCAGATCGGGAAGTTGAAGCCGAAGGTGCCGATGAAGCCGATCAGGACGATCGGCCAGATCAGCTCGGGATGGCCCGCGACATAGCGCACGCCCTCCCGGAGCTGGCCCTTGCCGCGCGGGGCACGGTCGACCTTGTGCAGCTCACCGGTGCGCATCAGCAGCAGCCCGGCGAGCGGCGCGAGGAAGGACAGGCCGTTCAGGAGGAACGCCCAGCCGCTGCCGAGGGAGGTGATCAGCGCACCGGCCACGGCGGGGCCGATGAGCCGGGCGGACTGGAAGTTGGCGGAGTTCAGGCTGACGGCGTTGCGCAGGTCGTCCTGGCCGACCATCTCGACCACGAACGCCTGCCGCGCCGGGTTGTCGACGACGGTGATCAGGCCGAGCACGAAGGCCATCAGGTAGACGTGCCAGACCGCGACCTGCCCGCTGAGGGTCAGGACTGCCAGCACCAGACCGGTCAGGCCCATCGACGCCTGGGTGACCAGCAGCAGCTTGCGCTTGGAGACCCGATCGGCGATGACACCGCCGTACAGCCCGAAGAGCAGCATGGGCAGGAACTGGAGCGCGGTGGTGATGCCGACGGCGGCGGACGAGCCGGTGATGCTGACCACCAGCCAGTCCTGGGCGATGCGCTGCATCCAGGTGCCGGTGTTGGACACCACCTGGCCGGTGGCGAAAAGACGGTAGTTACGGACGCGCAGCGAACGGAACATGCCCCCGCGCGGTTCGGCGGCGGTGCCCTTGGTGCCTGTCGGGGGCGCGGTCGCGGCGTCGGAGACGGTGGTGTCGTCGGATATCGGTGCGGGGGCGGAGTCTGCTCCGGATCCCGTACTCAAAGTGGGTTCGCCTCCTCGGCGCTCGGTCTCTACAACTGGGCGAGCTTCTCCAGCACGGGTGCGGCGGTCCGCAGTGCGGCCCACTCGTCCTCGTCCAGCCCGGAGGCCAGCTCGGCCAGCCACGCGTTGCGTTTACGGCGGCTCTCCTCGAGCATCGCCTCGGCCTGTTCGGTCTGGGTGACGACCTTCTGACGGCGGTCGTCCGGGTGCGGTTCGAGCCGGACCAGGCCCTTGGCCTCCAGCATCGCGACGATGCGGGTCATCGACGGCGGCTGGACGTGCTCCTTGCGCGCCAGCTCGCCGGGGGTGGCGTGACCGCACCGGGCGAGGGTGCCGAGCACCGACATCTCGGTGGGGCTGAGCGACTCGTCGACCCGCTGGTGCTTGAGTCGGCGGGACAGCCGCATCACGGCGGACCGCAGCGCGTTCACGGCGTCGGCGTCGACGGCAGCGTCGTCGCCCAGGGACAGTTCCGGCATGTTCGTTAGCATAACTCATTACCCTCTCTAATGAAAGCCCGTACACCTGCGACCACGCGCCTCACCCTTACGAGTGAGGACGCAGCGGAAAGTGACCCGCCTGACCAGGGCGTGAGAGGACCGTGGCGGTATGGGATCGGGAGTGCTCAGCCTGCGGATGGACGGGGAACTGCTGGAGCGCCTTCGGCAGCACGCCGCGAAACGCGGAATGAGCGTCCAGGACTATGTGACCCGGACGCTCATCCGTGAAGACTTCGACGAACGTTTCAAGATGTCGGTGGACCGGACGGAGCGGTTCTACGCGGCTCCGCCGCTGTAGGCCGCCCGGCCGCCGTGCGCCGGGCCGCCGCCGTGTGCCGGGCCGCCACCACGGGCCGGCCCCGGCGCCCGCGCGCTACTTGGCGCCCAGCACCTGCTCGATCGGGTTGAGCAGGAAGTAGACGAGGAAACACAGCCCCACGACGTTCAGCAGCCACGGGATCTCCTTGAAGCGGCCGGTCGCCGTCCGCAGCAGGATGAAGGCCAGCACGCCCATGCCGATGCCGTTGGTGATGCTGTACGTGAACGGCATCGAGATGATCGTCAGGAACGCCGGGACGGCGATCGTGAAGTCGCTCCAGTCGATGTCCCGCACGTTGGCCGACATGATCAGGAAGCCGACGACCAGCAGCGCGGGCGTCGCGGCCTGCGACGGGACGACCGTCGCCAGCGGCGTGAAGACCAGCGCCAGCAGGAAGAGCCCGCCGGTCACCACGTTCGCCAGACCCGTACGGGCCCCCTCGCCGACGCCCGCCGTGGACTCCACGAAGCAGGTGTTGGCGGACGCCGAGCCGACGCCGCCCGCGGCGACCGCGATGCCGTCCACCATCAGGATGCGGCCCATGCCGGGCAGGTTGCCGTCCTCGTCGGTCAGCCCGGCCTCCTCGCCGACGCCGATGATCGTGCCCATCGCGTCGAAGAAGCCGGACAGCAGCACGGTGAAGACGAAGAGGCAGCCGGTCAGCAGGCCGACCTCCTTGAAGCCGCCGAACAGGCTGATCTGCCCGACCAGGCCGAAGTCCGGCGCGCCGACGATGCTGTCCGGCACGTTCGGGACCGCCAGGCCCCAGCTCGCGTCCGGGATCTCCGCCACCGCGTTGATGACGATCGCGACGACCGCCATCACGACCATGCCGATCAGGATCGCGCCCTTGGTCTTCCGTACGGTCAGCAGGAACATCAGCGCCAGGCCGACCACGAAGACCAGCACCGGCCAGCCCTGGAGCTGGCCGCCCTGGCCCAGCGCCAGCGGCACGGTGGTGTGCGCGGCGTCCGGGTTGCGGCTGACGAAGCCCGCGTCGACCAGGCCGACCAGCGAGATGAACAGGCCGATGCCGATCGCGATGGCGCGCCGCAGCCCGTTCGGGATCGCGTCCATGACGCGCTGCCGCAGGCCGGAGGCGACCAGGATCATCAGCACCAGACCGGCGAGGACGACCATGCCCATCGCGTCCGGCCAGCTCATCTTGGGGGCGAGCTGGAGCGAGACGACGGCGTTGATGCCGAGGCCGGCGGCGACGGCGATCGGCACATTGCCGATGACGCCCATCAGGAGGGTGGACAGGCCGGCCATCAGCGCGGTGGCGGTGACCAACTGGCCGTTGTCCAACTGGTGCCCGAACTTGTCCTGGCCGGCGCCGAGGATGATCGGGTTCAGCACGACGATGTACGCCATGGCGAAGAAGGTGGCGAGACCGCCGCGCAGCTCACGGGAGACCGTGGATCCCCGCTGGGAGATCTTGAAGAACCGGTCGAGACCGTTCTTGGGCTGCTGCGGGCCTGGGCTCTGGACGGCGTCGACCGGCGTGGTGGCCGAGGGGGACATGCGCGGACCTCAGTCGTACGGGCCTGGGAGGGCGTGGGGGCCCCGGATCGGGCCCAGAACACAAACAAGCCGGATAAGATTGGAGGATTCAACGAATCAAACCAGTCAGAACCGGATAGGTTCAGTATGAATAAACAAGTCGATGATCGCTATCTCCGCGCGTAGACCCCTGCGGGGAAACGGCTGTCGGCCCTGCCGTGACCGACCTTGTACCGGCCGTGCACCGGCTCTGTCGGTGGCTGCCCGTAAGCTGGCCCCATGTGGAAGAAGTCCGAACTGCGCGAGGCCCCGGAGCCTCTTGAGGGCCCCGTCGTCGGCACGATCACCGGCGGCACCATCATCTGGTTCGTGCTCTTCCTGGCCCAGCTCCCCTTCTACGGCTGGTTCGCCGACCACGACCGCACCTGGTGGGTCTGGACCTGCCTGGCCGGCGGCGGCCTCGGCATCCTCGGCATCTGGTACGTCCGCAAGCGCGACGCCGCCATCAAGCGCGCGGCGGCGGCCGCCGCGGGCAATTCCACCCCATAGTGGACGCATCCCGACCCCCTGCGGTTGACGCGCGCCCCTCCAACAACTTCCGCCACCTTCCTGTGCGTATCCAGCGGGTGAATCGCCCGTTCCGCCCGTAACGTCGAAGGCATGACGCAGCGGGCGAAGACCGAAGCCGGAGGCCGCGAGCGGGCCACCGAACCGGACCACCGCGGCCTGAGCGCCGCCGAGGTCGCCGAGCGGGTGGCCAGAGGCGAGGTCAACGACGTCCCCGTACGGTCCTCGCGCTCCACCGCCGACATCGTCCGCTCGAACGTCTTCACCCGCTTCAACGCCATCATCGGCGTGCTGTTCGTGATCATCCTGATCGTCGGCCCGATCCAGGACGGCCTGTTCGGCTTCGTCATCGTCGCCAACACCGGCATCGGCATCATCCAGGAGCTGCGCGCCAAGAAGACCCTGGACAGCCTCGCCGTCATAGGCGAGTCCAAGCCGACCGTACGGCGCGACGGCGAGGCCGCCGAGATCCCCACCTCCGAGGTCGTCCTCGGCGACGTCATCGAACTCGGCCCCGGTGACAAGGTCATCGTCGACGGCGAGGTCCTGGAGAGCGACGGCCTGGAGATCGACGAGTCGCTGCTGACCGGCGAGGCCGACCCGGTGGTCAAGCAGCCCGGCGAGAAGGTGATGTCCGGCAGCTTCGTGGTCGCCGGCGGCGGCGCGTTCACCGCCACGAAGGTCGGGCGCGAGGCGTACGCCGCCCAGCTCGCCGAAGAGGCGTCCCGCTTCACCCTCGTCCACTCCGAGCTGCGCACCGGCATCAGCCAGATCCTCAAGTACGTGACGTGGATGATGGTGCCGACCGCCATCGGCCTGATCCTCAGCCACCTCTTCACGCTCAACATGGCGGGCGACGAAGCCGTACGCCGCATGGTCGCCGGCATCGTCCCGATGATCCCCGAGGGCCTGGTCCTCCTCACCTCCGTCGCCTTCGCCATCGGCGTCGTCCGGCTCGGCCGCAAGAAGTGCCTGGTCCAGGAGCTGCCCGCGATCGAGGGGCTGGCCCGCGTCGACGTGGTCTGCCTGGACAAGACCGGCACCCTCACCGAGGGCGGCATGGACGTCAGCGATCTGCGCCCGCTCGGCGGTACGGACGAGGACCGCATCGAGCAGGTCCTCGGCGCCCTCGGCGCGTCCGACCCCCGCCCCAACGCCTCCCTCCAGGCGATCATCGACGCGTACCCGGCCCGCGACGGCTGGCGGTCCACCGACGCGCTGCCCTTCTCCTCCGCCCGCAAGTACAGCGGCGCGGCCCTCGAAGGCCCCGACGGCGAGCAGACCACCTGGCTGCTCGGCGCCCCCGACGTCCTCCTGCCCTCCGGCGACGACGCCCTCTCCGAGGTCGACGACCTGAACGCCCAGGGCCTGCGCGTCCTCCTGCTGGCCCGCGCCGAACGCGGCCTGCACGACTCCGATGTCGCCGACCACGTGAGCCCCACCGCCCTCGTCGTCCTCGAACAGCGGCTGCGCCCCGACGCGATGGACACCCTGCGGTACTTCGCGGACCAGGGCGTCCAGGCCAAGGTCATCTCCGGCGACAACGCCGTATCCGTCGGCGCGGTCGCCGGAAAACTCGGCATGCCCGGCGCCGACGCGCCCGTCGACGCGCGCAAGCTCCCTGCCGACCCGGACGACATGGGCAAGGTCCTGGAAGAAGGCGCGGTGTTCGGCCGCGTCACGCCGCAGCAGAAGCGGGACATGGTCGGAGCGCTCCAGAAGCGCGGCCGCATCGTCGCCATGACCGGTGACGGCGTCAACGACGTCCTCGCCCTGAAGGACGCGGACATCGGCGTCTCCATGGGCGCGGGCAGCGAGGCCACCAAGGCCGTCGCCCAGATCGTGCTGCTCGACAACAGCTTCGCGACGCTGCCGTCCGTCGTCGCCGAGGGCCGCCGGGTGATCGGCAACATCACCCGCGTGGCCACCCTCTTCCTCACCAAGACCGTCTACTCGGTGCTGCTGGCGATCCTCGTCGCCTGCTGCCAGATCCCGTATCCCTACCTGCCGCGGCACCTCACCCTGCTGTCCACCCTCACCATCGGCGTCCCCGCCTTCTTCCTCGCCCTCGCCCCCAACAAGGAGCGCGCGAAACCGCACTTCGTACGGCGGGTGATGCGGTACGCGGTCCCCTCCGGCCTGATCATCGGCCTCGCCGCCTTCGCCACGTACCTCCTGGCCCGCAGCCACTACAGCGGCCCGGACGCCCTCCCCGCCGAGACCAGCGCCGCCACCCTGACCCTCTTCCTCAGCGCCATGTGGGTCCTGGCGATCATCGCCCGCCCGTACACCTGGTGGCGCGTCGGCCTCGTCCTGGCGATGGGCCTCGGCTTCCTGATCGTGCTCGTCGTCCCCTGGCTCCAGAACTTCTTCGACCTCAAGCTCGTCGGCACGACGATGCCGTGGGCCGCCGTGGGCATCGCCGCCGCGGCCGCGATCCTGCTCGAAGTCGCCTGGCGGATCATCGGCCGCCGCTTCCCGGCGTAGTCGGCGCTGTCGGCTTCCCCGACGGCTTTTCCGGCCAAGCGGAACGGGGCGGGCGGACCGCGAAACCGCGGCCCGCCCGCCCCGCCCGTCCCCGAACGCTCTCAGTCGAACCAGCGGGCCTCCGCCAGCTCCTCCGCCCGCTCCAGGTCCTCCAGGAGCGCCGCCGCCTCGAACCGGCGGGGCCACTGGCCGGCGGCCCAGGCGAGCCCGGCGGCGACACCCTCCAGCGTCGCCGCGTGCAGCGTGCCGTCCGGTGTCCAGCGCCAGTCGAGTTCGGTGCCGTCCTCGACGGTCAGCTCCTCGTGCTCGACGTACGACCGCGGCGTGCCCGGGCCCAGCAGCGTACGGACCGGCTCCGGGACCTCGTGCCGGCTGCCCTCCGAGGCCACCGGCGCCGCGAAGACCTCACTCAGCCGCCGCACCTGGAACAGCTCCGCCAGCTCGGCGGCGCGCGCGGGACGGACCGGCAGCAGCGGCAGCCCTTCGGCCAGCGGCATCAGGTCCGGCGCGTCCGCGACCACCGCCTCCGCCGCGTCCACGATCCGCACCTCGCCGTCCACGACGACCCGCAGCTCGTCCGGGATCGTCACCTGATCGGGGTCCAGGTCCGCCAGCACCCCGTACAGCGCGTGCAACTGCGCGGCGTCCACCTCCCGCTCCGGGTCCGCGAGGCGGCCCAGCAGCTCGGCGGCGCCGCCCGGCTCCTCCAGGAGCGCCGCCACGGAGGTCCGCACCCCGAGGGCGCGCAGCACCTGCGCGTCCACCTCGCCCGCGTCCGCCGCCTCGTACAGCCCCGCCAGCAGCGGATCGCCGCCCGCGGCCCGCAGACCGGCCGGCCGGCGGCCGTCCAGCACCGGGTGCCCGCGCAGCCACCACGCCGTGTACGGGCGGACCGACTCGGTCGTACCGTCCGGCAGCAGCACCCGCACGGGCGCGGTCAGCGCGTCCCGCAGCGGCGGCCGCGACAGCATCGCCAGCGCCTGCGGCCACGCGTCGTCGTCCACCAGATCCAGGTCCCGTACGGCCACCAGCTCCGTCGCGACCGGCGGCACCGGCGTCTCCGGCAGCCCGTCCAGGACGTCCTCGCACCAGACGTCCACCGCGTCCAGCACACCGGCGTCGTCCGGCTCGGTGAAGTCGCCGTCGCGCGGCTCCAGCTCGTCCGGGTCCAGCACCACGTCCTGCGCCCGTACGAGGGCGAAGCCCGCCAGCACGCCCACGGCGGTCAGCGGCTGCTCCCCCCAGCGCTCCGCGAACACGGCGTCGACCGCCGCGAGTTCACCCTCCCGGATGACCCGCTCGAAATCGCTCCCCGGCAGTACCAGTTCACCCGCCGGCGCCGGCTCGCCGTCCTCGTCCGGCAGCGCCAGCGCGGCCAGCCACGGCTCGTCACCGGGCGCCAAGTGCGCGTCCCGCACCAGACCGAGCACGGCCTCCGCCAGTTCCTCGCCGCCCAGCCCGGCCGGCTCCCCGTCGAAACCGAACGCGTAATCGTCCTCCGCCGCGTCCAGGGACCCCGCGACGGCCGCCCGCACCTGCGGAGTCGTCAGCACGGCCCGCGGAGCCGCCGGGGTGGCGCCCAGCTTCTCCAGCAGCGGATGCACGGCCTCCGGATGCGCGACCTTCAGCCCCAGCCGGGCCAGCGTCGCATGCCGCTCCCCGGCGTCCCCGCCGTCGTCCGGCAACGGCAGCAGCACCTGCCGCGGCCCGATGGTGGTCCGCGCCGCCCGCCCGTCCTCACCGGCAGGCCCGGCCAGCGGCACCGGCAGCCCGCTCAGCCGCTCCGGGTCCGTACCGGCCAGCGAGTCGTACAGCCGCCGCCACCACGCCGGTGACCGTTCCACCCCCGCCAGCCGGTCCACGACCTCACCGAGCGGCACCCGGGCCACTCCCAGCGCACGCAGCTCCGACCGCCGCTCCAGCCCGGCGGGCAGCAGACTCGGGAACAGCTCCGCCAGCACCCGTACGGTGTCCGCCCCGGCACCCTCCACCAGCTCGGCATCCACCGGCCGCAGAACGTACGCGTCCTCCTCGCCCCGCGCACCGCCCCAGCCGCCGCCCTCGCCCGGAGCCAGCTCGTCAGGCCCCGCCGACTTCGGCACCGCCTCCAGCGACAGCTCCGCGCCCGTGACCGGCGCCGCCGCACTCGGCAGGAACCGCACCCGAGGCAACAGCTCCAGCACCTGCCGCCGCAGCTCGTTGTCCAGCTCCCCCTTGCCCAACGGCCCCGGTACGAGATCGATCGTCCCCGCCGACACGGGCTGCCAGCCGGCCAGCAGCGACGCGTACGCCTCCGCGGCGCGCCGCACGAGATAATCGGTGAGCGCCCCCGGCGCCACATGCCGCCGCGTCGGCTCCAGCGGGAACGACGCGATCAGCAGCCCCGGCAGGCCCTGCGGCTCCTCGGTCGGCGTCGGCGCGTGCAGGACCGGCGCGGTCGCCGGACGCACCGGCGCGCCCTCCTCGTCCACCGGCACCGCCCACGTCACCGCCCAGTGCGGACGCAGCCGCTCCTCCACCGGGCGGTCCGCCAGCAGCTCCGGCTCCAGCGCCCCGCTCTCACTCACGACCCGCCAGCGCGAGACGCCCCGCTCACTGTCCTCGATGACGACGTACGCGCCCTCCTGGCGCCGCCGCATCTCCCGCACACCGTCCGGCGTCTCCACCACGACCTCGGCCAGCCCCGGCAGCGTCAGCAGCAACGCCGCGTCGATCCCGGCCAGCAGGCGCACCGTCAGCTCGTGCGCGGCACCGTCCCGCAGCGGCAGCACGACGGACGTGTCGTACCCCTGCGGCGCGGAGCCCTCCGCGGGCAGCGGCAGACGCAACAGCGGTACATGACCGTCACGGCGCCGCAGCTCCCCACCGAGCCCGGGACTGTGCGCCGCCACCTGACTCGCCAGCTCCCGCGCCTCCGCCAGCGACCACCGGACACCGCCCGTACGGCCGACCAGCGCGGGCTCGTCACTGACCGCCAGCACCGCCGAGAACCCGACCCCGAACCGCCCCACGGACACCGCCGCCTCGGTCTCCCGCTTCGCGGACGCCCGCAGCGTGGCCAGCGATTCGACGCCGGTGGCGTCGATGGGGGCGCCGGTGTTCGAGGCGACCAGCACAGCGGGCTCACCCCCCTGGCCCGGGTGGAGGGTCAGGCGCAGCCGCCCGGGCACCCCGGCGCGGCCCGCCGCGTCCGAGGCATTCTGCGCCAGCTCCACGGCCAGCCGGTCACGGTAGCCACCGAGCGCGAGATCCTCCTCGGCATTCGCATCCTCCCGGAACCGGGCCGGCGAGGCCGCCCAGGCATCGAGCACCCCCCGCCGCAGCCGAGCCGTCCCGAACGGATCTGCCTCTGCCGCTTCGCTCACGTTCACTCCCGTTCCTCGCGATGCCGAACTCCATTTTCTACCCGGTGGGGGTGGGGGTGGGGCATGGGGGTGCGCCCTGGTAGGGCGCGTTGTCCGGGATGGGGCCTGGTGGGGGTGCGCGTCTCGCGCGATGGGTTCGGTGGTGGGGGGCTCGGGGTCCCTCCGGGGTCACTCTCCCCCAGCCTCCGGCCGGGGGTGCCCCCACGGCACCGTGGACCGCAACGTACCTTCATTAGGCAACGCAGAGGCCCGGCTGCCTGCGGGGAGACCCCTGCGGAACCCCGAGCCCCGGCCGTCGAGCGGCTATCGGTGCGATCGGGCTGGGGTTTCACAAGCCCAAGCGGAAGCCGGCTCGGTGTGGGTGCGCGTTGTGCGCGGAGGGTTCGGTGGTGGGGGCTCGGGGTCCCTCCGGGGTCACTCCTCGGCACCGTGGACCGCAACGTACCTTGATTCGGCGACGCAGAGGCCCGGCTGCCTGCGGGGAGACCCCTGCGGGACCCCGAGCCCTGGCCGTCGGGCGGCTATCGGCGCGATCGGGCTGGGGTCTTTCACAAGCCGGGCGCGCCAGCGCGGGCCTCTCAGCGCCCCGCCCCCGGCGCGCAGCGCCCCGGTGGCGCGGCGGAGCCGCGTCGGCGTGAGCCGGCCTGACGCACGCCTTCCATCGCCGGGGAGTGGCCCGCCGTACCGCCCCACCCCCGTGAGCCTCACCCCCAGGTAAGGCGCACCCCTGCGTCATCGAGAACTCCCCCACCGACCTCGGCTCGCCGAACCGGCCCGAGGGGGCGTGTAGGGGGCCATCCCCGCAGGCAGCCGGGTGTCTGCGTCACCGAAAAAAAGTCACGTCGCGGTGCACGGTGCCGAGGAGTTGGCCCCCTGCGCGCCCCCGCCCCCACAACGAAACCAATGCGAGCCGAACGTCACCCCAAAACCACCCGCGCGAAGCGCGAACGTCATCGCCGCAAGGTACGTGATCGACTGGCCCCGCCGGGAGCGCTTCAGCTATGACCAAACTCTTCGGACGGCCCCGATTCCTCCACAGACCCACCCGTCCGGTCAGGACGCAACGCGAACGGATCAACAACGGTCTCGTCAATAACGGGAGGCGCCGGCCGCGGAGGCCTCGGCATGACGGCGGCCTCCGAATGCCCCCCGCACCCGTACCCGAGCGACACGACATGCCCATCCGCAGGACCGAACTCGTTGGCGCAGATCCCGAACGCCTGACGGAGCGACCCGGCCAGCGGCACCAGGAAGCCGCAGGAGACGCAGTTGGCGGGGGCCGCCTGGGCCATGGCGGTCTTGGGGCCGTACTCCTCCTCCCAGCGGTCCGCCGCGGCGTGCAGGCCGTAGCGGGAGAGGACCCGGGAACGCCCCATACCCAGCTCGTCGGCGACCGCCGCAATGCTGCCGCGGGTCGTCGCGGGCTGGGCCGCGGGCGACCCGGGCTCGACGTCGGCGTCCTCGGCGTCCGCCAGCTCGGTGACGCCGGGCGAGACCTGGGCGCCCCCCGCCCCCACGTCCTCCGCTCCCCCCAGGGGAGCAGCGCCGGGCTCCAGCCGGAGATCCTCGGCCTCGGTGGGGAGGAGGTCACCGGGACCCATGTCACCGGGCCGCAGCCGCTCGCTCCAGGGCACCCATTCGGGGGCCAGCAGCGCGTCGGGACCGGGCAGCAGAACGGTCTCGTCGAGGGTGACGTGCTTGGCCCGGGACGCGCGGGCGACGGTGACGGCCCAGCGCCAGCCCCGGTAGCCGGGCTCCTTGCATTCGAACAGGTGCGTGACGACGCGGTCTCCGTCGGCAACGGCGTCGACGTGCTCGCCGACCGTGCCGGGCGCCGCGGCCTCCTCGGCCGCTACGCGGGCAAGGTCGACCGCCTCGGCGCACAGGCGGTCAGGGGTACGGCTTCGCATCGCAGCACTCACAAGAATCGATTCTCTCTTCCACGCCGTCTCACGAGTGCGCCAGCCGGAGCTGTCCTGTCCTTGTCCGGACGACCGGCGTGCCGGGGCGGGCGGAGCGGACCTGGGGACCGCGTCGACGTCCGCGCCCGGTCATCTCGGTCGAGCGCACCTCTTACGAACCATTCTGCGGGATCGCGGCAAGGCGCGCGGCCAAGAACGACCGCCGGTGGCGCGCTACACACGCTACCCCTTCAACGGTGCACGACCCCTCGCCGGGAGCGGCAAATGTCACCGGCAGCGTCCGGCGGCCCGGCGCTCCGGCGCGACGGGGCCCGGAAAGAGCCATGTCCCGGGCGAGTTGGGGCAGTATTGCTGCGTGGCTGCCGGACGGGCGTCGAGAAAGCCGAGGCTGCCGCGGATGTCGCGGGCGTCGCGGATCCCCAGGTCGGGGACGGCGAGGACGGCCCGGGCCCCGCGGATCGCCAAGGCTTCGCGGATCTCCACCGGCCCGCGTGTCTCCAGGGGCGCGCGGGCCTCGACGGCGTCCACGCGGCCGGGCCGGGAGGGCGGGGCGGGCCGGGTGTGCCGTGCCGCCGGGCGGGCGCTGCGCCGTCCGTTCACGGCGACCGGGCGGGGCATACGGCGTGCCACCCACGCGCACGGCGCGGGCGAGTCGGGTCTCGGCAAGCTGATCGAGCTGCACGCGGTGAATTCGGCCGGTGACATGTTGATCACGGTGGCGCTGGCCTCGACGGTGTTCTTCTCGGTGCCGACGGACCAGGCACGCGGCCGGGTGGCGCTGTACCTGGCGGTGACGATGGCGCCGTTCGCGCTGCTCGCGCCCGTGATCGGGCCGCTGCTGGACCGGGTGCCGCACGGCCGCCGGGCGGCGATGGCCGGGGCGATGCTGGCCCGCGCGCTGCTGGCGCTGACCATGTCGGGCGCCGTGGCGGGCGGCGGCCTGGAGCTGTATCCGGCGGCACTGGGCGTATTGGTGTCTTCGAAGGCGTACGGGGTGGTGCGGAGCGCCGTCGTCCCGCGCCTGCTACCGCCCCGCATCTCCTTGGTGAAGGCCAATTCGCGGGTGACGCTCGCGGGACTGCTGGCCACGGGGGCCGCGGCACCGCTGGGCGGCGCGCTGCACCTGATCGGTCCGAGCTGGCCGCTGTACGGGGCGTTCACGGTGTTCGTGGCGGGCACGTTCCTGTCGTTCTCGCTGCCGCACAAGGTGGACTCGGCGAAGGGCGAGGGGCGGGCCCGGCTGGCGTCCGGCGAGGACGGTGCGGGGCTCGGGAAGGCGGCGGGCGAGCGGCCGGGGAAGGCGCCGGCGGGCGGGCGGCGGCCGGGGCTCCGTACGGTCGGGCCGTCCGTACTGCACGGCCTGCACGCGAACTGTGCGCTGCGGTCGCTGTCCGGCCTGCTGACGTTCTTCCTGGCGTTCCTGCTGCGCGAGCACCCGCTGGGCGGGCTGGGGCCGCAGGTCTCGCTGGGGCTGGTGGCGGTGGCGGCGGGGACGGGCAACGCGCTGGGGACGGCGGTCGGCGCCTGGCTGCGGTCCAGAGCGCCGGAACTGATCATCGCGGTGGTGCTGGGGCTGGCGCTGGCCGTCACGGTCACCGCGGCGGTCTTCTACGCGGTGCTGGCGATCGTGGTGGTGACGGCCGCCGCGGCGACGGCGGGCCTGTGCCAGGCGCTGGGGAAGCTGTCGCTGGACGCGGTGATCCAGCGGGACGTGCCGGAGTCGGTCCGAACCTCGGCGTTCGCCCGTTCCGAGACCGCGCTCCAGTTGTCCTGGGTGGTCGGCGGCGCCGTCGGGATCGGGCTGCCGCTGAACGGGACGGTCGGCCTGGCGGTGGCCGCGGCGCTCGTCGCGGCCGGCGTGGTGCTGGCCGTGCGCGGCCTGCTGGGCGCGGCGCGGCACGGCGCGCCCCACCCTCGTGTGGCGTGAGAGGAACCGACCGATAGCCTGCCCGCATGACCGCGTTCTCTTCTTGGGGTACTGGCCGCCGCGCCGCTGCCGCCCTCGGTGCCGTGTCCCTGGGGCTCGTCACCCTCTCCGCCTGTGAGAAGCCGACTCCGCTCGCCACGGTGACCGCCGGCAAGGACACCGTGACCGCCGAGGCCGCCTGCTACGACGACGGCAAGGTGCTCGGCGATCTGGCCGCCAGCGACAAGAAGGCGCAGGCCGAGTTCACCAAGTGTCTGACCACCGAGCCGAAGAAGACGCTCACCGTGCACCCGGGCGAGAAGCTGCGCCTCGGTGTCGAGCCGGACGTGGCGGAGGACGGCTGGATCGCGCTGTCCAACAACAGCCCGATCACCAACGTCAGCAAGCAGACGTACCAGGTCGTCGCCAGCGCGGACCAGCTCTTCGTCAACCAGCAGACCCGCAGCCTGGCCGATTCCACCGTGGTGTCCGTCGTGGCCACCAAGGGCGGCAAGTACACGGGCGTGTGGAACGTCAAGCTCAAGCGCGCGGAATCCTGAGTCCGCTGAGGTACGCGTGAGGCTGGTGGTGGTGAGGTGACCGTGACGCGGGTCCTGGTCGTCACCGCCGTCGCGGCCGAGCGCGACGCGGTGGTCGCGGGTGTGGCCGGTGACGGCGCCGCTGCCGGTGACAGCGGCGCGGAGATCGTCGCGCTGCCCGCGGGCGGCTACGCGCTGCACCGGGTACGGACGGCCGCGCCCACCGCGCCCGAGCGGGCCGGCGCGGTCCTCGACGTGCTCGCGGCCGGGGTCGGCCCGGCCGCCGCTGCCGCCGGTACGGCCACCGCGCTGACCGCCGGAATCTGTGCCGGAGCCGGTTACGACCTCGTCATCTCCGCCGGGATCGGCGGCGGTTTCGCCCCCGGCCCCGACACGGGCGGCCCCGGCGCCGCGGTCGGTTCCACCGTCGTCGCGGACGCGATCGTCGCCGCCGACCTGGGCGCCGAGACCCCGGACGGCTTCCTTCCGGTGACCGAACTCGGCTTCGGCACCGTCGTCCACACTCCGCCGCCGGCCCTCGTACGGGCCCTCGCCGCGGCCACCGGCGCCGCGTGCGGCCCGGTGCTCACCGCATCCACCGTGACCGGCAGCGCGGAGCACGCCGCGCGCCTCGCCGCGCGCCACCCGCGCGCCCTCGTCGAGGCGATGGAGGGCTTCGGTGTCGCCGAGGCCGCCGCCGCGCAGGGCCTGCCGGTGCTCGAAATCCGTACGGTCTCCAACCCCGTCGGCCCGCGTGACCGTGCCGCGTGGCGCATCGGGGAGGCGCTCGGCGCGCTCTCCGCCGCCTGCGCCGCGCTCCCCCGCGTCCTGGCGGCGGCCGGGGCCCCGACCTCCTGGAGGACGCCATGAGCGACGCGCTCAAGATCGCCTATTCGCCGTGCCCGAACGACACCTTCGTCTTCCACGCGTGGGCGCACGGCAAGGTCCCTGGCGCCCCCGCGCTGGACGTCACCTTCGCCGACATCGACATCACGAACGGCATGGCCGAGCGCGGTGAGTTCGACATCTTGAAGGTGTCGTACGCGGTGCTGCCGTGGGTGCTGGAGGAGTACGCGCTGCTGCCCTGCGGCGGAGCGCTGGGGCGCGGCTGCGGCCCGCTGGTGCTCACCAAGGAGCCGGGCGAGGCCAAGGACCTGGCGGGCAAGACGGTGGCGGTGCCCAGCGAGCGCTCGACCGCGTACCTGCTGTTCCGGCTGTGGGCGGCGGAAGAGGTGCCGGGCGGCGTCGGCGAGGTGAAGGTGCTGCCGTTCGACGAGATCATGCCGGCCGTACGGGACGGCCGGGTGGACGCCGGGCTGGTCATCCACGAGGCCCGCTTCACGTACCAGAACTACGGCCTCGCCTGCCTCGCCGACATGGGCGAGCACTGGGAGCGCACGACCGGCCTGCCGATCCCGCTGGGCGCGATCATCGCCAAGCGCTCGCTGGGCGCCGAGCGGCTGCGTGAGCTGGCCGCGGCGGCCCGCGAGTCGGTACGGATGGCCTGGGACGACACCGAGGCGTCCCGCGCGTACGTGCTGGAGCACGCGCAGGAGATGGATCCGGCCGTCGCCGACCAGCACATCGGCCTGTACGTGAACGAGTTCACCGCCGACCTCGGCGAGAACGGCTACGCGGCCGTGCGCGGGCTGCTCACGCGCGCCGCGGCCGAGGGGCTCGTACCGCCCCTCGGCCGCGATGCGCTCAGCTTCGGCTGACCCGGGCCGCGCCCGGCCGGCCGTCAGACGTCCAGTTGGTCGGCGACCGCCCGGAGCATGCCGGCGATCTTCGAGCCGTGCGCCTTGTCGGGGTAGCGGCCGCGCTCCAGTTGCTGGGTGACGCTCTCCAGGAGCGTGGTGAGGTCCTGCACGATCGACGCCAGCTCGTCCGGCTTGCGGCGCTGGGCCGCCGCCACCGACGGCGCGGGGTCGAGGATCGTCACCGAAAGCGCCTGGTCACCGCGCTGGCCGGCCACTACGCCGAACTCGACGCGCTGGCCCGGCTTGAGTGCGTCCACGCCGTCGGGCAGCACCGACGAGTGCACGAAGACGTCACCGCCGTCGTCGCGGGAGAGAAAGCCGAAGCCCTTCTCGCTGTTGAACCACTTGACCTTGCCGGTAGGCACGTCTGTCCTCGTCCTCGTACTCGTCGGAAGACCACTGGGGTCTGGTTACGGTGTTTTCTGCGTCTTCTGCGGGAAAAAACAGCTCTGGATAGCAGTGCAGCGGGCCACCGGACCCGCCACCCCCCAAGGCTAATGGTCCGGTGCCCGGTGACAAGACGTCGCCGGGTGGTTCCTCCGCGCTTCTGGCCCGGACTTACCCTGGTCGTGTGTCTGACGAAACTCCCCAGGCCGGGGATCTGCTGGTCCGGATCGGCGCGATTGTTTTCCTGATTGGCGCGGTGGCCACTCTCGCCACCGTGACCCCGTTGTTCGTGGGGCCGATCCGCTGCCGTCCGTCTTCTACTGGGTCTGCATGCTGATGGGGGCCGGGTTCCTCATCGCCGGGGCCGGAGTGCTGCGTTCCGTCGCGGCGCAGCGCCGGCAGGCGAAGTCGTCCACGGCGTAGCCGCCGGCGTCTTACGGAGCCGCGCGCCGCGCCCGCTCCGCCACGTACCCCTCCAGCCAGGCCGGGAAGCCGGTCAGGTCGTCGAGGAGGACGTTGGCGCCGGCCGCGCGCAGTTCGTCCGCGTCGCACGGCCCGGTGGCCACGGCGACGGACAGCGCGTCGGCGGTCTGCGCACCGCGTACGTCGCCGGTGTGGTCGCCGACGTAGACGGACGCGCCGTGCGCGCGCAGCGCCTCGGCCTTGGCCTCGGCCCACAGCGAGCCGATGACGGCGTCCGCGCCGATGTCCAGGTGCGCCAGGTGCAGCTTGGCGTTGGGCTCGTACTTCGCGGTGACCACGACCGCCCGCCCGCCGTGGCGCTGGACGGCGGCCACCGCCTCACGGGCGCCCGGCATCGCGAGCGTCCCGGTGATCGCGTGGGCCGGGTACAGCTCGCGGTACAGGTCACTGACCTCCGCGACCCGCTCCTCGGGGAACCACCGGCGGATCTCCTGCTCCAGCGGCGGCCCGAGCCGGGTGATCGCCGCGTCCGCGTCGACGTACGTCCCCGTCGCGGCGGACAGCGCCTGGTAGGCCGCCTTGATGCCGGGGCGGGAGTCGATCAGCGTCATGTCCAGGTCGAAGCCGACCGTGAGCTGCTGCGAGGCCGTGGCGACCGTGGGATCGGGTACCGGGGTGTGCGAAGCCATGGTGGCCATTGTGGCCGATAACCGTGGAGGGCAGGACCTACACTGGCCCCGCCTGGCTCCGCCCCGCCCGCACGTGCCCCGCGACGCCCCCGCGAAGGGAACCGATGCCGGTCGTCCGGTCCCGCAGCCCCAGAGCCCTCCTGGTGCGACGTCGCGCAGGCTGGGCGGCGGCGGTGCTCGCCCTGCTGCTGGCGGTGTTCCTCTCTCTCGCGGTCGGCAGCCGCCCACTGGCCCCGTCCGAAGTGGTCGACGCGCTGCTGTACGGCGGGGACGGCGACGCCGCGCAGGTGGTGCGCTTCCTGCGGCTGCCCCGCACGCTGACCGGCCTGCTGGTGGGCGCCGCGCTCGCCCTGGCGGGTACGGCCATGCAGGGCGTCACCCGTAATCCCATCGCCGACCCGGGTGTCCTCGGCATCAGCCAGGGTGCCTCGGTGGCTGTGGTCCTCGCGCTGTCCTTCCTGGGGGTGCACACCCTCGGCGGGTACGTCTGGTTCGCCTTCGTGGGCGCCGGGGCCGCCGCGGTCGCCGTGTACGCGATCGCGGCCGCCGGGCGGGGCGGCGCGACGCCGGTGAAGCTGGCGCTGTCCGGGGCGGCGGTCAACGCGCTGCTCGTCGCGGTGACGATGGCGGTACTGACGACGAAGGCCGCCGCGCTGGACGAGTTCCGGTTCTGGCAGGTCGGCTCGCTGACCGGCCGGGACATCGAGGTCGTCGCGCGGATCTGGCCGTTCCTGCTGGCGGGCGCGGTGCTCGTGCTGTCCGCCGCGCGCGGCCTGGACGCCCTGGCGCTCGGTGACGACGTGGCCGAGGGGCTCGGGCAGAACGTCGCCGCGGTACGCGTCGTGGCCGGGCTCGGCGCGACCGTACTGACCGGCGCGGGCGTCGCGGCGGCCGGACCGATCGCCTTCGTCGGCCTGGCCGTACCGCATCTCGCCCGCGCCCTGGTGGGCGGCGGGCACCGCCGGCTGCTGCCGATGGCGGCGCTGCTCGGCCCGGTCGTCGTGCTGGTCTCGGACACCGTCGGACGGGTGCTGTTCCCGCCGTCCGAGGTGCCGGCGGGCGTCATGACGGCGCTGATCGGCGTCCCGTTCCTGATCGCCCTCGTACGGCGGAAGGCGGTGCCCGCATGACGGCACCGGCCACCGGTCCCGGCGCGGCGGTACGGCACGGCCGTGCGCGGCCCGCCGGGTACGGCCTCGTGCGGGCCGGTCGCGGCTCCTTCCTCGTGCACCGGCGGGCAGCGGCCGTCGCCGGGGTGCTCGCCGTGCTGCTCGCCGCCGTCTGCCTGGCGTACCTGTGCGTCGGCGAGTCCTTCGTGGCCCCCGGCGAGGCCCTGAAGGCCGCTTTCGGGCAGCCGTCGTCCGCCGGGCTGGTCGTCGGGACGCTGCGGCTGCCCCGGATGGTGGTCGGGCTGCTGACCGGCGCGGCCTTCGGGTGGCGGGCGCGCTGATCCAGACCGTGGCCCGCAACCCGCTCGCCAGCCCCGACGTCATCGGCATCACCCAGGGCGCGAGCGCGCTGACGGTGGGCGCCATGACGTACGGCATCACCTCGTACGCCGTCCTGCCCTACCTGTCGGTCGCCGGCGGGGTCCTCGCCGCCGCCCTCGGCTACGTCTTCGCCTGGCGCGGCGGCCTGCACGCCACCCGCTTCGTCCTGATCGGCATCGGTTTCGCCGTCGCGCTGCGCTCGGTCACCCAGCTTTTCCTCACCAAGGGCGACTACACCGTGGCCCAGCAGGCGCAGGTGTGGCTGACCGGCTCGCTCAACGGGCGCGGCTGGGCCGAGGCCGCGCCGCTCGGCTGGGCGTTGCCGGCCCTGCTCCCCGCCGTCCTGTGGGCGGCCCGCGCCCAGCGCACCGTCACGATGGACGACGGCACCGCGACCGCCCTCGGCGTACGGCTGAACCGCACCCGCCTCGGCCTGGCCGCGCTCGGCGTGGTGCTGGCGTCGATGGCGACCGGCGCGGCCGGACCGGTCGACTTCGTGGCCCTGCTCGCCCCGCAGACCGCCCGCCGCCTGACCCGTACGGCCCAGATACCGCTGCTGTGTTCGGCGCTGCTCGGGGCGGTCGTGGTCGTGCTGGGCGACCTGCTGGCCCGGAAGCTGCTCGCGCCGACCGAACTGCCGGTGGGGGTGCTGACCGCGGCCGTCGGCGCTCCGTACCTGATCCGTCTGATCATCCGTGGCCGGGCCGTGGGGGGACGCGCGTGAGCGAGGGCAGTGAGGGGAACGGGGGCAGCGGGAGCGGCGGGGAAGCGGCGGCCGCCGTGAGCCGTCTCGCGGCGCGGGACCTGACGCTCGCCTACGAGGACCGCACCGTCGTCGACGGCCTCGACCTCGACATCCCGCACGGCGCGGTCACCGTCGTCGTCGGCCCCAACGCCTGCGGCAAGTCCACGCTGCTGCGGGCGCTGGGCCGACTGCTCAAACCACGCCGCGGCGCGGTCCTGCTGGACGGTACGGACCTGGCCCGCCTCCCCACCAGGAAGGTCGCCCGGTCGCTGGGGCTGCTGCCGCAGTCCCCGGTGGCGCCCGAGGCGATCACCGTCGCCGACCTGGTCTCGCGGGGCCGCCAGCCGCACCAGCACTGGTGGCAGCAGTGGTCCGAGGCCGACGAACGGGCCGTCGCCGAGGCCATGGACCGTACGGACGTGACGAAGCTGGCCGACCGGGCGGTGGACGAACTGTCCGGCGGGCAGCGGCAGCGGGTGTGGATCGCGATGGCGCTCGCGCAGGAGACCGGCCTGCTGCTCCTGGACGAACCGACGACCTACCTCGACATCGCGCACCAGGTCGAGGTGCTGGACCTGATCCGGCAGCTCAACCACGACCGGGGGCGCACCGTCGTCGCCGTCCTGCACGACCTCAACCAGGCCGCGCGCTACGCCGACCACCTCGTCGCGATGAAGCAAGGGCGCATCGTGGCACAGGGGCGCCCGGCAGCCGTCGTCACGGCGCACCTGGTGCGCGACGTGTTCGGGCTGGAGTCGGTGGTGGTACCGGACCCGGTGACGGGCTCGCCCCTGGTGGTGCCGGGGCGTCCTTGGCAGGCTCCGGGTGCGGCCGCCGCCGCGCCCGGGTCCGAGTGACCGCGCCGCTCCCCAGCCGAAAGGGCTTGTCATGCCGCTCTCCGCAGTTCCCCGGCCGGTCCCGCGGGCCGGGCGACGCCGTGCCGCGCTCGCCGTGAGCTCCGCCCTGGCCGCTTCGGTGGCGCTGGCCGCCTGCGGGTCGTCCGGTACGGGTGGTTCCGGCGGTTCCAGGGGCTCCGGCTCCTCGGCGAGGGCGGCCGACTGTCCGGCCCAGCCCGCCACCACCTGGGCGCGGCCCGCGTCCGGCGCGGGACGGCACACGGTGCGTACGGCACAGGGCGAGGTGGAGGTGCCCAACACGCCGCGGCGGGTGGTGGTGCTGGACACCGCGGAGCTGGACTCAGCGATCACGCTCGGGGTCCAGCCGGTCGGCGCCACCCGCTCCGACGTGGCCGGCGGCTTCCTGGACTACCTGCCGAAGGACAAGCTCGCGGGCATCGAGGACGTCGGCAAGATCGGCGCGCCCAACCTGGAGGCGGTCGCCGCCCTGAAGCCCGACCTGATCCTCACCAGCAAGGTGCGCGACGGCGGGCGGTACGCGCAGCTCAAGGCCATCGCGCCCACGGTCATGACGGAGACCACCGGCTACCCGTGGAAGCAGAACTTCGCCACCCACGCCGACGCGCTGGGCAAGATCCCCGAGGCGAAGCGGGCGGTCGCCGCGTACGAGGCCCACGCCCGGCGGGTCACCGCGGCGCTCGGCGGGGCCGCGGCCGCGCGGCGCACCACGACCAACGTCGTCCGCTTCGTCGAAGGCGCCGACACCCGCATCTACGGCTGCCGCAGCTACATCGGCACGATCCTGAACGACGTGGGAACCGGCCCGACCAGCGTGGCGCAGGACGCGCCGGACGGCATGATGGTCGAGGTCAGCGCCGAGCAGATCAACCGGGCCGACGCGGACGCGGTCTTCTACTCGGCGTACGGCAGCCCGGAGAAGTCCAAGGAGACGCAGGTCACCGGCGGCCCGCTGTGGAAGAACATGACGGCGGCCAAGAACGGCCGGACCTTCCGCGTCGACGACGAACTGTGGATTCAGGGCATCGGCTACACGGCGGCCGACAAGATCCTGTCCCAGCTTCAGGGGAAGCTGGCGAAGAAGTAGGCGGTGGCCGGGCGGGCGCGTCTCGTACGGCCCGGCCGTCCCGGAGGCCCCGCCCGCCACTCAGCGCGGCTGCCGCCGCATCCGCCACACCAGGAACAGGGCCGAGGCGACGGCCGCGACCCGGACCACCACCGGCAGCACCCCGGTCAGCTCCTGCCCCAGTTGCCCGTCGGCGATCGGCTCGCCCCACCGCCCGTCCACACGTCCCCACAGCCACACCACCAGCCCGCCGACGATCACCCCGGGCACCCCGAGCGCCGCGAACTTCGCCTCCCCGCGCGGCAGCCGCCGGGAGGTGTACGCGAGCACCCAGCCACCCGCGAGCGCCAGCCAGGACCCCAGCACCGCGCCCGCGACCAGCAGCAGGACGGCCAGCAGCAGGACCGGGCTGAGCGGCGGCCGCGCGGCCTGGACGTACTCCACCGGCTCGGGCTCCTCGGCGTACGGCTCCGGCGTGGCCGACCGCCGGCGCCACGCGAGGACGCGCGGCAGCACCCGGGGCAGCACACCGGTGCGCGGCGCCTCGGCCGCCTCCTCGCCGTGCTCGCCGCCCGCGTCGGCGTCTTCCTCCTCGGCGTCGTCCGCCTCCCCGTCCTCGCCCCGCTCGCCCTTCTCCAGGGACAGCGGGCCGTCCTTCCGCTCGCCCGGCGGGCGCTCGCGGATCTCGGGGATCTCGATGCCGCCGACGAAGCCGGGCACCGTCTCACTGGGTTCGTACGACCCGTACGGGCTGAACGGGCCGTCGTCCACGCGCCACCAGTCGGGCTCGTCGGCGCCCTCACCGAAGGCGACGGTGCTGTCGCCCAGCTCGTCGAAGCCCGCGAGGTGCGGCGGGGAGGCGGTCGGCGGCGGCTCCGGTTCCCGGGCGCGGGGGAACGGCGCTTGCCGTCGCGCGGCGCGGGGACCTTTCCGGCCAGGCCGCGCAGCCCTTCGCCGAGGCCGGACAGGCCGCCGCCCTTGGGGCCGCCGCCCTTGGGGCCGTCGTCCTTGGCGGGGCCGCCGTTTCGGTGCCCGGGAGCCTCCGTACCGCCCGCCTCACCGGACACGCCCGTACCGCCGCCCGTACCGAAGCGGCGCGCGGCCCCGCCCAGCTTGTCGCGCAGGCCCGGCCGCGTCGGCGGTTCCGCGGCGGCCTGCGGCGTCGGCGGAACGGACGCGCCGCCACCCGCCGCCGTCACCACCGCCTCGGGCGTACCGAGCCGGGCCAGCACGCGTCTCACCCCGGGCACGGTGTCCGGCTTCGCCGCGTCCACCTGCGCCCGCAGCTCGGCCACCAGGCGCATCCGCGCCCCGGAGGACAGCCCGCGCCGCTGGGCCAGATCACCGACCCGGCTCAGATAGTCAAAGACAAGCTGGTCGCTCTCGATCCCCACGAAATCCCCTGTGGCACAGCCCGGTTCCTCCCGAGACCGTACCCCCGATCGACCCTCCTACGGGGGCGGCGGCGCCGACCGGTCCGCGCGGTCCGCGGACCCGGCGGCCGCCGGGTCGCACGGCGCCGCACCCGCCGACGTCACACGCCCCCGCTACCGTGTAGCGGATGAGTGAAACACCCCGCACGCTCGCCGAAGAGCTCCGCACCCGCCCCGACAGCGGGCTCGCCGACCTGCTGCGGGCCCGCCCCGACCTCCTCAACCCGGTCCCCGGCGACCTGACCCAGCTCGCCACCCGGGCCGGTACCCGCGCCTCGGTCGTCCGGGCGGTGGAGCGCCTGGACCGCTTCGCGCTGCAGACCGCCGAGGCGCTGGCGGTGGCGCCGGACCCCTGCCCGTACGAGACGCTGCTCGGGCTGATGGCGGGGGACGCCGGAGCGGCGGACCTCGCTCCCGGAACCGTCACCGCCGTCACCGCCGAGCTGCCCCGCGCCCTCCGCACCCTGCGCGACCAGGCCCTGGTCTGGGGCGGCGACGACCGGCTGCGCCTCGTCCGTACGGCCCGCGAACTGCTCGCGCCCGGACCCGCGCACCCCTCCCCCACCGGCCTGGGGCCGACCGTCGCCGAAGCCACGTCCGGCATGTCGCCCGGCCGCCTCCAGGAGATCCTGGCCGCCGCGGGACTGGCCGCGACCCATGATCCGGTGACCGCCGTCGCCGCCCTGACCGGGCTGTTCGAGGACCGTACGCGGATGGCCGCGCTGCTCGGCGGGGCGCCCGACGAGGCACGTGCCGTACTGGACCGGCTGGTCTGGGGCCCGCCGTACGGCGCCGTCACCGACCGGCCCGCCGCGCACCTCCAGTGGCTGCTGGACCGCGGCCTGCTGCTGCCCGCCGGGCCGCGCAACGTCGTCCTCCCCCGCGAGGCCGCCCTCCACCTGCGCGCGGGGCGCGCGCACCGCTCTCCCGAGCCGCTGCCGCCCGCCCTCGCGCCCACCACCGAACGCGATCCACAGCTTGTGGACAGCGCCGCCGCCGGCCAGGCGTTCACGGCGCTCGCCACCGTCGAGGAACTGCTCAAGGAGTGGGACCTCGGCGGCCCCGGCGTCCTGCGCGCCGGCGGCCTGTCCGTCCGCGACCTCAAGCGGACCGCCGCCGCCCTGGACGTCACCGAACAGACCGCCGCGTTCTGGCTGGAACTGGCCTACGCCGCCGGGCTGCTGGCGTCCGACGGCGAAGCGGACGAACGGTACGCGCCCACCCCCGCCGCCGAGGACTGGCGCCGGCTCCCGGCCGAACAACGCTGGACGCGGCTGGCCACGGCCTGGCTCGCGGCGACCCGTACGGCCGGGCTGGTCGGCACCCCCGACCCGAAGGGCCGCGCCCTGTCCGCGCTCGGCCCGAACCTCGACCGTTCCGCGGCCCCCGAGGTACGCCGCCGGACGCTCACCCTGCTCGCGTCCCTGGCCCCCGGCACGTCCGTACCGGCCGAAGCCGTCCTGGACCGGCTCCGCTGGGAACGCCCGCTCCGCGGCGCGGCCCAGGCACCGGCCCCCGCCACGAACAGCGGCACCAGGACGGCCCCCCGCCACCCGAATCCGGCCACCGCTTCCGCTTCCGCCTCCCCTTCCGACACCAACGCGGCCCGCAACGCAGGCGCGCCCTCCACCGCGTCCGCCACCGACGACCTGCGCTCCCGCATCGCCCGATGGACCCTCGCCGAAGCCGAACTCCTCGGCATCACCGGCCGCGGCGCCCTCGCCACCCACACCCGCGTCCTCCTGGAAGCCGGCACCGAAGCCGCCGCCGGCACGGAGGACCCCGCCGCGCGCGCCGCCTCCTTCCTCGCCCCGCTCCTCCCCGAACCCCTCGACCACGTCCTCCTCCAGGCCGACCTCACCGCCGTCGCCCCCGGCCCCCTCGAACGCCCCCTCGCCGACGTGCTCGGCGTGCTCGCCGACGTCGAGTCCAAGGGCGGCGCCACCGTCTACCGCTTCACCCCGGCCTCCGTACGCCGCGCCCTGGACGCCGGCCGCTCCGCCGCCGACCTGCAGTCCTTCCTCGCCGCGCACTCCCGCACCCCGGTGCCG
Source organism: Streptomyces chrestomyceticus JCM 4735 (assembly GCF_003865135.1). Lineage (NCBI taxonomy): Bacteria > Bacillati > Actinomycetota > Actinomycetes > Kitasatosporales > Streptomycetaceae > Streptomyces > Streptomyces chrestomyceticus. The sequence goes on from NZ_BHZC01000001.1 coordinate 3,895,003, forward strand.
CAGCCGCTCGCCTACCTCATCGACGACGTGGCCCGGCGCCACGGCCGGCTCCGCGTCGGCGCCGCCTCCGCCTACGTACGCTGCGACGACGACGCGCTGCTCACCGAGATCCTCGCCGACCGCCGCGCCGTCGCCCTGCGCCTGCGCCGGCTCGCCCCGACCGTGCTGGCCTCGGCCGCCCCGCCCGAACAGCTCCTGGAGGGCCTGCGCGCGATGGGCTACGCCCCCGCCGCCGAGTCCGCCGAGGGCGACGTCCTCATCGCCCGCCCGGACGCCTACCGCACCCCGCCCCGCACCGCACCCACCCCGGTCCCCGAGGGCCCGCCGGCTCCCGACCCGACCCTCCTCGAAGCGGCGGTCCGCGCCATCCGCGCCGGCGACCTGGCGGCCACCGCCGAACGCAAGCCGGCCACCACGCCCGTCCCGGCCCCCGGCGCCCTCCCGCGCACCACCTCCGCCGAAACCCTCGCCACCATGCAGGCCGCCGTCCTGACCAACGCCACCCTCTGGATCGGCTACGTCAACGCCGACGGCGCCGCCAGCCAGCGCGTGATCGCCCCCGTCCGCGTCGAAGGCGGCTTCGTCACCGCCTACGACCACACCGCCGACGAGGTCCGCACCTTCCCCCTCCACCGCATCACGGGCGTGGCGGAACTGGCGGACGAGACGGCTTCGTGAGGGGACGTCATTCCGGCAGCAGGCGGGCCACCAGCGACCGGGCCCATTCGGGAGTCGGCGGCTGCCCGGTGAAGACGGCCCGGTAGTAGAGCGGCGCCAGCACGGCGTCCGTGGCGCTTTCGAGGGTCGGAGGCTGATTGCCCCGGGCCCGGTCCCGTTCCAGTACGGCTTCGAGCGCCTGCCCACGTTCGCCGCTGCACGCTCTGGCGCCCTGCCCGCCCGCGGCGCCGACGGTGGCGCGCACCAGGGCGAGGGTGTCCGGGTCGCCGAGATCCTTGGCGAGGTCGGACGCGTACCGCTCCAGGTCCCCACGCAGGCTGCCGGTGTCCGGCACCACGAGGTCGCCGGAGAAACGGCTGGTCGCGACGTCCGCGAGCAGGTCACCGACGGAACCCCAGCGGCGGTAGACCGTGGTGGCGTGCACGCCCGCGCGGGCGGCCACCACCGGAATGGTCAGCGGCTCGGTAGTCCCGTCGGCGAGCAGTTCCCCGACGGCCCGGTGGACGGCCGCCCGGACGCGGGCACTGCGGCCGCCAGGCCGGCTGCCGGTGTGGGGCGAGGGAGGAGTCTTCAGCGGCATACCCCCAGTATCGCACCGATCACTGCTTTTTTAACGCAGCGTTCGCTGCGCTTGTGTTACGTTGAAAACGCAAACGCAACGATCACTGCAAGGAGCGCTTCGTGCGCCCCGGAAAGTGAGTTCTGCTATGTCCAGCCAAGGGGCCGCAGGGCCCGTGATGCGCCCGCTGAAGCTGCGTGACGTCACGATTCCCAACCGACTGTGGATGTCCCCGATGGCCCAGTACTCCGCGGGGCCGGACGGCAGGCCGACCGACTGGCACCTCGTGCACTACGGTGCGCGCGCGACCGGCGGAGTCGGCCTGATCATGGTCGAGGCCACGGCCGTGGGGCCTGCCCACCGGACCACGTCGGCGGACCTCGGGATCTGGAACAAGGAACAGGCCGCCGCACACCGGCACCTGACCTCCTTCATCGCCGGACGCGGCGCGGTGCCCGCGGTCCAGCTGCTGGCCGCGGGCCGGAAGAGCTCGCACCAGGTGCCCTGGGAAGGCAAGGGCCAGAACGGCGCGGTGCGCGTGGCCGACGGCGGCTGGGAGACGTTCGGGCCGTCGGCAGTTCCGTTCGGCGACCTGAGCGTTCCCCGAGAGGCCGGTCAAGCCGACATCGACGAGGCCGTCGAGGCGTTCGCCAGGGCGACCCGGCTCTCCCACCAGGCGGGCTACCAGGCCGTCGAGATCCACGCCGCGCACGGGTACCTCCTGCACCAATTCCTCTCCCCCCTGGCCAATCACCGGACGGACGACTACGGCGGGAGCCTGCAGAACCGGATGCGCCTCCCGCTGCGCGTGGCGCGCGCCGTCCGCGAAGCCTTCCCGGCGGAAAAGCCCGTCTTCGTCCGCATCACCGCCACCGACTGGATCGCCGGCGGCATCACCGTCAACGAGGCGACGGCATTCGCCAAGGAACTGGCGGCGGCGGGCATCGACCTCCTGGACGTCTCGTCCGGCGGGGCGGTACAGGACCGGGAGGCCCGTACGCCGGCACAGGACGGCGTCCACGTCCCGTACGCGGACACCCTCAAGAAGGCCACCGGACTCGCGGTCACTCCCGTCGGCCCGGTCGGCGACCTGTCGCAGGTCGGCGAACTCGTGGCCGGCGGCCGGGCGGACGCGGCACTGATAGGGCGCGCACTGCTCCGTGACCCCTACCTCGTCCTGCACGGTCGCTCCGACGACGAGATGTCCTGGCCGCGCCAGTACCGGCGCGCGCTCTAAGGCAAGCCCCCAGCACGCAGGATCACCGGCGCCCGTTCAGCGCCACCGTTCGCTCCCTGATTGCCCGACAGATGCCCCAAGGCCGGCGACTCCTACCGGATCGAGTGGGGCTGGGCGGCACGGGGCGGTGACTTCACCATCGATCTGCGCGTCCGGTACGCGCCGCACCTAGCCGGCAACACCGTGCTCAATGCGTCGGCGGGCTCGCGCACCGGGACACCCCACGGGGACCACGCTCACCTCTTCGGCATCCTGCCCACCGACGGCGTCCCGCCCCCATCCAACTGTGGGTCACCGCGCTCCGCCGCGCCGGTGCGGGGCACACACGGGCTTTCGATCGCACAGGCGCTTGGGGGGCGAGTACCGGACGGAAGTCACCTCGCCCCACCCCGCTTTCGCGCCACTCGCTTCGGGAGTCGCTCGTCGCATTGTCCTGAAACCAATAGCTGGATCAGTACGATGCGTCACCCTTGCAGCCAGGGAGGGAACATGGGCAAAGCATCAAGGAAGAAACAGAAGAAACGGGTGCGGGAAGCATCCTCGGACCTCTCAGCCACAGTCACGAGTGGTCATGATTCGCGCACGTTGGGCGAGGAGGCGCTCGGGCGGCTGATGCGCTCGAACACACCGGGGAAACTCAGCCTGGCCGGTGCCTACGCGTGGGGTTACGCGGCGCTGGGACACGCCCAGCAGGAAGGGACCGACCCTCTCTGGCATCAGGAGACCGACCCCTTGGACGTCTTGTTCCTGGGAACGGTCTGGCCCAAGAACTTCCGTGATGAGTTCGAGTTCGCCAACGCTCGTGACGCATGGCTGCGTCTCCTGCGAGACACCGTGCATGGCAAGGGCATCCAGCGCTTCGTACGCGAGGCCGTCTCGGCGAGCGAAGACCTGGGGCTCCCGGTGGATGACGCGCGTTTGATGCTGGCGCTCGCCGGCCGGCTCGAAGCGGCAGGCCTCGACCAGCGCCGGCTGCCACGGCGCCTGTTGCCCGAGTCGTCTCTCCAGGACTGCCGCGCGGTCCACGGGCCGTCTCTCGATCTGCGACTCCCCGACCCGCCGGAGGACGCGAAGGAGCGGGTCCAGCGGTTCTGGGAGGGCTCGGAAGAAGAGTCGTGGTTCGACGAAACACCTCGAACCGTGCTTCGCGACGGACTGCACCGGCTCGAGGGCTCGGAGCTACCGGTGAAAGAAGAGTCCGGCATGTTGCTGCCGGCCTTGTACACGGCGCTCATGACAAAACCCGGCGAGCTGCTGGAGGACATGGGCAGACATGCCTGGGAGTGGGCTGTTTCTCTGGACGAGTCGTCCCCGTTGGTTCCGGTGCTCGACATTCTCCTTGTCGCCCCCGAGCTGGAGATGTCCGTCACCGAGACTCTCGGGCGCTTGTTCGCCGTACCCGCGTTCACCGAGCCGTTCCCCCCGGATGCCCTGTTATGGACCAGCTCGCCCGGCCTCGCTCTACCGCGTCTGGCCTTCGAGCTGGACATTCCCGAGGTGACGACACAGGACCGAACACTCACCCCCGACCTGCTGGACTGGGTGGGTATGCACACCAGAATGAGCCTGAGTGCCGCCGCTCGTGACAGTTCCGCCGACCTCGACCTTGAAGACACGGACAGCACACAGCAGGATTCGGACGGGCAGTGGGCCGAACGGCGTGAGGCCGTGCGCGAAGCGGCACAGCAAAGGATGCGCAAGAAGAGCGGCGGAGCGGCTGTCACGCGCCACCGGCCCAGCCGCCCCGTTGAGCGCATTTGGAACGCGGACGGCAGCTCCGTCATACATATCTCGACCGGCACCTCGCGCGGACAGCAACTCATGGAAGGTCTGGAAAACCAGTTGGAAGCCTTCCGTGAGAAGTTCGGCCGCGAGCCAGGGCCGGGCGACCCGCTGTTTTTCGACCCCGACGCCGACGAACCCACCCCCCTAACCAAGGAGTACTTCGACGGTGTGCTGATGCACATGGCAGAGCACGCTACCGAGATGGGCATGGACCCCGCGTTCCTCCACGCTTGGCGCGAGGTCGGTTATGTGGTCACCGAGGAAACCAGGAGCGGTTTCAGCGCCTCCGAAGTGATCGCCTTCAACAGGGCCCTGGCTCGGCATCAAGAGGCCGGAGAATGACCGAGAGAACCGAAAACCACATCAGCGGAGGGGCCTTCTTCGGCTGCGTGGTGCAAGGACGTTCCATCAGCCTGACGCTTCCGGACCGCCCGGACCCCGCGCTCGCCGGGCTCCCCGGGCAGTCGGCGACCTTTGCGGGACGCCGCCCACAGCTGGAACAGATACTCGCAGCCCTGGCGCCGGCACCACCGAACACCACGAGCGGCACCGTGGTCGTGAGCGGGCTCGCCGGGACGGGCAAGACCGAAATCGTGCTTCAGGCGGCTCACCGAGCACTGGGGCGAGACGGCTGGTTTCCCGGTGGAGTACTTTTCCTTGATCTGCACGGGTACGACCCGAAACACAAGGTCTCTCCGAAGCGAGCGCTCGGCACCCTCCTAAGGGCGCTCGGTATCCCTCCGGAACACATTCCTTCCAGGATCGAGGAACGCTCGACCGTCTATCGTTCAGCACTCGCCGCTCTTGCCGCCGCCGGGCGGCGGGTCCTGGTCGTCCTGGACGATGTACCGGCAACCGGCAAGGTCCACCATCTTCTGCCGAGCGACGGAAGCACGGCCACGCTCGTGTCCTCGCGGCATTCTCTTGCAGAACTGGACGCCTTGGCACTGACCTTGCGAGAGCTACCCGCCGACGAGGGGCGAGAGCTTCTGGGCGACGCCGTCCGCACGGCTCTGCCCGAAGACTCCCGGGTAGTGGCCGAGACCGACGAGGCCGACCGGCTCGTCGCCCTGTGCGGCGGTCTGCCGCTGGCCCTCCGCATTCTGGCATCCCTGCTCGTGGACGTGCCGACCCGACCGCTGGCGCACCTTCGCCAGGACCTTGAGGACACGCACTCCAGGCTGTCCGTGCTGAGCCGGGAGGAACGCGCCGTAACCGCGACCTTCGCACTGTCCTATCGGGGGCTCGCCAAGGACCAGGCCGAGCTCTTCCGTCTGGTGTCCCTGCACCCCGGGCCGGACTTCTCCACCGAGGCCACAACCGTGTTGTACGGCAAGAGCTGCAAGGAGACCGAACGGCTACTGCTGGACCTTGCCCGCCGGCACCTGATCGAGCCACGAGGTCCGTACGGCCGCTGGCAGCAGCACGATCTCGTACGTCTTTACTCCTGGGAACAGCTCGTGTCGGGCGACGACTCCTGGGGGAAGGCCCTCATGCGCCTGCTCCTCCACTTCCACAAGACGGCCACTTCGGCGTGTGAAAGGCTCTTCCAGCCCGCGCCGTCACAACCTGAGGGGAGTTCTGGCTCAGGGAGACGAGCCGAAGCGCTGCAATGGCTGGAGGCCGAGCGACACACCCTCGTCGCCGCTGCCCTCTGGGCCCACGAGGTCGGCGACGACCTGATGTGTGTCGCCCTGTCCGTTCCAGTTTCCAAGTTTCTGATGGAGATGCGTTACCTGGAGGATGCCGGGTGGACGCTGTCCGCGGGCATCCGGTCGAGTCGACGGCGCAAGGACAGCTTCACGGAGGCCTCCCTGCTGAGCTCTCTCGGGGTGGTGCTTCGGGACATGCGCAAGCTGCGCAAATCCGTTCGCGCGCACCACAAGGCCATCAAGATCTGCCGGGCGCTGAAGAAGTGCCGTGCCCTGGCCAGTGCGCTGAACAACCTCGGGCTCTCCCTTCACGAACAGCGAAAATTCGAGGAGGCCGTCGCAGCCCACAACGAAGCCGCCCAGCTGTTCAAGCGAGCCGGTGACCGGCTCGGGGTGGCGGGCGCGCTGAGTAACACCGGCGAGACGCTGACCGAGCTGGGCCGAGCAGAGGAAGCTGCCGACGCCCTCGAAAAGGCCGCGAAAATCTTTCGGAAGAAGGGCGATCTGCGCGGTTACGCTCAGGCCCTGGGCAGCCTCGCCAAGGCGACGCGCAACAACGGCAAGGCCGAGCAGGCCGTGAAACTTCACCGGCGGGCGCTCGAAATGCCCGATGGCCTGCTGCTGCCTCATGAAAGAGCGGTCGAGCTCTCCAACTTCGCCGGCACGCTGACCGCTGCCGGAGAGTTCGAAGCGGCTCTCACTGCGCAGCAGGAGGCACTGGAAACTTTCCGGCAGCTGGGAGATCACCGTGGTGAGGCGATGACTCTGGGCAACATGGCCCAGGTATGCCATGCACAAGGCAGGTGGAAAAAGGCCGTACAACTGCACACCCTCGCCATGGAGGCTTTTCTCGAAGGCAAGGACGATCATGGCCTGGCCTCCGAGCTCACCGCTCTAGCGGTCGCGCTGCTCCAGCAGGGCTGCAACACGGAAGCGCTGGAGAACTTGGAGCTCGCCGCCGATCTGTATCACCAGACCGGAGATGCGGAGAAGGCCGTCAGCACGCTCGACTCGGCCGACCAGCTACGAAGGCAGGTCGGAGTCGGAATGGGCCACGTAGCGAGCTGAAGGCGATCACCCGCCCATGAGGCACACTGGACGTTTGGCCGTACGGACGGCCGGGTGCCGCGGTCGGGGTGGGGAACGGCCGGGTGCAGGTGACGCGAAAGGCGAGGCGCGTGAACGGACCTCTCATCGTCCAGAGCGACAAGACGCTGCTGCTGGAAGTCGACCACGAGCAGGCGGAGGCGTGCCGGCGGGCCATCGCGCCGTTCGCCGAGCTGGAGCGGGCGCCCGAGCACATGCACACGTACCGGGTGACGCCGCTCGGGCTGTGGAACGCGCGGGCCGCCGGGCACGACGCCGAGCAGGTCGTGGACGCGTTGGTCGGGTTCTCGCGCTACCCCGTGCCGCACGCGCTGCTGGTGGACATCGCCGAGACGATGTCGCGGTACGGGCGGCTGACGCTGAGCAAGCACCCGGCGCACGGGCTGGTGCTCACCACCACCGACCGGCCGGTGCTGGAGGAGGTCCTGCGGTCGAAGAAGGTGCAGCCGCTGGTGGGGGCGCGGCTGGACCCGGACACGGTGGTGGTGCATCCGTCGGAGCGCGGGCAGATCAAGCAGACGCTGCTCAAGCTGGGCTGGCCGGCGGAGGACCTGGCCGGGTATGTGGACGGTGAGGCGCATCCGATCGAGCTGGACGAGTCGGGGTGGGCGCTGCGGCCGTACCAGCAGCAGGCCGTCGAGGGGTTCTGGCACGGCGGGTCGGGTGTGGTCGTCCTGCCCTGTGGCGCCGGGAAGACGCTGGTGGGGGCCGGTGCGATGGCGCGGGCCAAGGCGACCACGCTGATCCTGGTCACCAACACCGTCTCGGCGCGGCAGTGGAAGCACGAGCTGGTGAAGCGGACCTCGCTGACCGAGGACGAGGTCGGCGAGTACAGCGGGACGAAGAAGGAGATCCGGCCGGTCACCATCGCCACGTACCAGGTGCTGACGACCAAGCGGAAGGGCGTCTACCCGCACCTGGAGCTGTTCGACTCGCGGGACTGGGGCCTGATCGTCTACGACGAGGTGCATCTGCTGCCCGCGCCGGTCTTCAAGTTCACGGCCGATCTCCAGGCGCGGCGGCGGCTGGGGCTGACCGCGACCCTCGTACGGGAGGACGGGCGCGAGTCGGACGTCTTCTCGCTGATCGGCCCGAAGCGCTTCGACGCGCCGTGGAAGGAGATCGAGGCGCAGGGGTACATCGCGCCGGCGGACTGTGTCGAGGTGCGGGTCAGCCTGACCGAGTCGGAGCGGCTGGCGTACGCGACGGCCGAGCCGGAGGAGAAGTACCGGTACTGCGCGACGACGGCCAGCAAGCAGAGTGTGACCGAGGCGCTGGTCCGGCGGCACCAGGGCGAGCAGACCCTGGTGATCGGGCAGTACATCGACCAGCTCGACGAGCTGGGTGAGCACCTGGACGCGCCGGTCATCAAGGGGGAGACGACCAACGCGCAGCGCGAGAAGCTCTTCGACGCGTTCCGGGAGGGGGAGATCTCCGTCCTGGTCGTCTCCAAGGTCGCGAACTTCTCCATCGACCTGCCGGAGGCGACGGTCGCGATCCAGGTGTCGGGCACGTTCGGGTCCCGGCAGGAGGAGGCGCAGCGGCTGGGGCGGGTGCTGCGGCCCAAGGCGGACGGGCACGAGGCACGGTTCTACTCGGTCGTCGCCCGCGACACCGTGGACCAGGACTTCGCGGCGCACCGGCAGCGCTTCCTGGCGGAGCAGGGGTACGCGTACCGGATCGTGGACGCGACGGAGCTGCTTGCGGAGGACTGAGGGGGAGGGCGACTCGGCGCTTGACCGGTCGAGGCGCTCGACCGGTCAAGGCGCTTGCCCGGCCCCGGGCCGGGCTCAGCGTTCGGGGACGCGGGTGCTCAGCTCGCGGGACGGGCGGGCGCTGCGCGGCAGCGGGAAGGGGCGGCGGGCCAGAGTGGCCAGCGGGGCGGCCGGGGCCCGGCGGCTCCACCAGGCCACCGCGGCCAGCATCGCCAGCCCCAGGAGCGGATACGGGGCCGCCAGCGGCTGCTGCCACCAGGTGAGGTGCAGGTCGAGGTCGCCCTGGTGCGGGAGTATCCACATCGTGCGGGCGGTGAAGAGGACCGCCACGGCCACCAGCAGCGCGCGGCGCCACCGTACGCCGCGGACGTGCGCCCCGAGGGTGACCAGCAGCGGTACGCACCACACCCAGTGGTGGGACCAACTGATCGGCGAGACGAGCAGGGCCGTGACCGCGGTGCACAGCACACCCCAGGAGTCCAGGCCGCGCCGCACGTACACCCGGCGGGCGACGAGCAGTCCGGCCATGCCGGTCAACAGGGCCGCGCCCGCCCACAGCAGGCCCGGTTCCTCGGTGTGCAGGCAGCGGGCCAGCAGGCCCTGCAAGGACTGGTTGTCGACGATCCACGCCTTGCCGACCCGGCCGGTCTCGAACATCCGCTGGGTCCAGAACTCGACACTGGCGTCCGGCAGGACGAGCACGCCGAGCAGCACGGAGCAGACGAAACCGGCCAGGGCGGTGCAGGCGGCCCGTACCCGGCCGGTGATCAGCAGGTAGACGGCGAACACCGCCGGGGTGAGCTTGACGCCGGTGGCGACGCCGACCGCGAAGCCCTTCAGGCGCGCACCGTCCGGGCGGGCCAGGTCCCACAGGACGAGGCAGGTCAGCGCGATGTTGATCTGCCCGAAGACGAGGGTCTGGAAGAACGGTTCGAGCCAGATGGCGACCGCGGTGGCGGCCAGCACGACGGGCAGGGTCCGCGCGCGCCGCAGCCGGGACGCGCCCGCGGAACCGCCGGTGCCGGGGGTGTACGCGGCCTTGTACGAGAGGTGCAGCAGGACCGGGACGAGGGCCACGTTGACGAGGACGGAGGCGACCTTGAGAGCACCGATCGGGAGCCAGGTCGTCGGGATGAACAGCAGGGCCGCGAAGGGCGGGTACGTCGCGGGGAGGTTCCACTCGGTGACGGTGAAGCCGTACAGGTCACCGCCGGTCGCCGCGGCCTCACCTTCGGCGCGGTAGACCGCTATGTCCGACATGGACAGGCTCACCAGCCGGAACACGGCGGCCAGCCCGGCCAGGGACAGCAGGAGCAGTACCGCTGCGGCGATCGTCTTCTTGTCCGGGCGCGTGAGATGCCGCGTCCACGGCCGTCTGTGCGGTAGCGACCGCGTCCCCTCGGCGGCAGACACTTGTTTGGCCCCTCCTCGTCGCGGACGCACGCTGTCTGCGGCGACGCTAGTCGATCGAGACCGACTGTTTGTAACGGTTTCCGGTCATCCGGATGCTGGTTGGGTATCAGCCGGGGGCTGGAGAGGGCGGAAAGGAGCCGGGTAGGGCCTGCTTTTTTTCTTGGTTCTGGGTTCTGGGTTCTGGGTTCTGGGTGCTCGGTGCTCGGGTCTCGACGTGGTTCTCGGTGTGCCCGGAGCGCGGGCTCAGTCGTCCGCGTACTCCCCGAGGAGGACGACGCTGACCGCGGCGGCGGCGAAGACCTTGACCGCGCGGAAGACGTTGCCGACGATGTGCCGCTGCTCGTGGGTGTGCGGCGCGTGGGCGGCGTCCGGGCCGAGGGCGGTGGCGCCGTGGGTCGGGTGCAGGGTGCCTGGGGTGATGGTTGCGCTGCTCATACCTCCATGATGGTTTTCGCGCGGGCCCGGCACATCGGCCCACGGACCCATCCCTGACAGGTCTTCGGTCAGCCCCAGGGCCTATCCCGCCCCCTACGGGAGATGGACGGGGCCGGGCGGAAAGTCAGGGTCCGCCCGGGCGGAAGGTCAGGGGCGGGCCGGACGGAAAGTCGGGGGTCAGCCGGACGGAAGGCCGGGGGTCCGGCGGATCGTCGCGGTGCCCGCCGGGCCCGCCCTCGTCACGCCGGCCGCCTCCACCGGCCGCCCCGCCGCGGAAATCCGTTGGCGCCCCGGATACCTGCTGGCTACAATCGCCGGTCTGCCCGCCTCCCTCAGAGCCTGAGCGGAGTGCCACCGGCCGCACGGAAACCGGCCGGCTCCCCGCTTCACGCATCTGAACGCATCTGACACGCGACCCGCATCTGCAGACGCCTACGAGTACGTACGAGCACGCCGTCACGTACATCCGTGGCCGGATCCGCCGGAGGCAACACCGTGCCCTCGCACGCCCACGACCAGACCCACGACCGGTCCGACCCGCTGGAGCGCGAACGCGCCCACCTCGCCGCCTCCCGGGCGGCGCTGCGCGCCATGCGCGCGGACGCCGAGGCGCTCAACATCGCGGACGTCACCGCGAACTGGGTCAACGCCGAAGTGCTCCAGGGCGAGGTCGACGCCCGTATCAAGGCGCTCGCCGACCTGGCCCACACCCCGCTGTTCTTCGGCCGCCTGGACTATCTGCACGCCCCGGGCGTGGACGCGGCCGAGGGCGCGGCGGGCGAGAACTTCTACATCGGCCGCCGGCACGTGCACGACGCCGACGGCGACCCGATGGTCATCGACTGGCGCGCGCCGGTCTCACAGCCGTTCTACCGGGCCTCCAAGAAGGACCCGATGGACCTCAAGCTGCGCCGCCGCTTCGGCTACACCGGCGGGCAACTGACCGCGTACGAGGACGAGCACCTGACCGACCCGGCCGAGGCGGAACAGCACAGCAAGCTGCTCCAGACCGAGATCGAACGGCCCCGCGTGGGGCCGATGCGCGACATCGTGGCGACGATCCAGCCGGAGCAGGACGAGATCGTGCGCGCCGGGATCGGCGGCACGGTCTGCGTCCAGGGGGCGCCGGGCACCGGCAAGACCGCGGTGGGCCTGCACCGGGTCGCCTACCTGCTGTACGCGCACCGCGAGCGGCTGGCCCGCTCCGGCACGCTCGTCATCGGTCCGAACCGCTCGTTCCTGCACTACATCGAGCAGGTGCTGCCCGCGCTGGGCGAGTTGGAGGTCAAGCAGGCCACCGTCGACGACCTGGTGGCGCACGTCGAGGTGCGGGGCACGGACGACGCGGCGGCGGCCACGGTCAAGGGGGACGCGCGGCTGGCGGAGGTGCTGCGGCGGGCGGTGTGGTCGCAGGTGCGCAAGCCGGAAGAGGCGTGCGTGGTGGTGCGCGGTTCGCGGCGCTGGCGGGTGCCGGCGTACGAGATCGAGGAGATCGTCGAGGAGCTGCGGCGCCGCGACATCCGGTACGGGGCGGCCCGGGAGGCCCTGCCGCAGCGCATCGCGCACGCGGTGCTCGTACGGATGGAGCAGGCGGGCGAGGCGCCGGACGACCGGGTGCAGGACGCGGTGGCGCGCAACGCGGCGGTGAAGGCCGTGGTCAAGGAGGTGTGGCCGCCGGTCGACCCGGCGAAGCTGGTGCTGCGGCTGCTGTGCGACGCGGAGTTCCTGGCCGCGCAGGCGGAGGGCATCCTGACACCGGAGGAGCAGAAGACGATCCTGTGGGCGAAGCCGGCCCGCAGCGTGAAGAGCGCCAAGTGGTCGGCGGCGGACGCGGTGCTGATCGACGAGGCGGCGGACCTCGTCTCCCGTACGCACTCCCTGGGGCACGTGGTGCTGGACGAGGCGCAGGACCTGTCGCCGATGCAGTACCGGGCGGTGGGGCGGCGCTGTACGACCGGTTCGGCGACGATCCTGGGCGACATCGCGCAGGGCACCACGCCGTGGTCCACGAACACGTGGGAGGAGGCGCTGGCCCACCTGGGCAAGCCGGGCGCGCGGATCGAGGAGCTGACGCTCGGCTTCCGGGTGCCGCGCGAGGTGATCGCGTACGCCTCGCGGCTGCTGCCCGCGATCGCTCCCGAGCTGACCGAGGCCACCTCGATCCGTGAGTCCGCCGGGGACTTCGCGATCCGGCCGGTGCCGTCGGCGGAGCTGGACGACGCGGTCATTGCCGCCTGCCACGAGGCGCTGGCGAAGGAAGGCTCGATCGGCCTGATCGCGGCCGAGGCCCGGCTGCCCGCCCTGGGCGCGGCGCTGGAAGCGGCGGGACTGACCGTCCTGGCGCCCGGCGAGGAGACCTCGGCGGAGGCCCGGCTGACCCTGGTCCCGGCCATTCTGGCCAAGGGTCTGGAGTACGACTACGTGGTGGTCGACGAGCCCGCCGCGATCGTCGGCGGCGAACCGGACGAACGCACCGGCCTGCGCCGCCTGTACGTCTGCCTGACCCGCGCGGTCTCCGGGCTGACGGTGGTCCACGCGGCCGCCCTGCCGGAACAGCTCGGCGCGGGCGCCTGAGCCGGTTCCCGTACCGGCCGCACTGGCCGCACTGGCCCGCGGGCGCCTGCGGCCGGTTCCCTCACCGCTCCGGGGACTCCGGGGGCTCCGGGGCCTCCACCGGCGGCAGGGACGCCAGCAGCGACTCCACCAGCCCGGGGAACCGGGCGTCGAGGTCGGCGCGGCGCAGCCGTACGTAGCGGTTGCGCCCGACGGCGCAGGTCGAGGCGAGCCCGGCCTCGCGCATGATCCGCATGTGGTGGGAGACCGTCGACTTGTGCAGGTGACTCAGACCCAGCCGTTCGGAGGAGCAGTCGTGCTGCTCGCCCGACGCGTAGACCCGGAAGAGGTGCATCCGGGTCGGGTCACCCAGCGCGTGCAGCACCTTGACCAGCTCGATGTCGGCGGTGTCCGGCTGCGGCAGCAGCTTTTCCTCCTCGTCCGCCACGGCGTTCCCCTCTCCCTTCCGAGCCCCCGACTGTTTGACAATCATCCAACAATCCATATCGTTTGACGCACATCAAACTTTACCCGGCGTCGCGGCTGCCCGTCCGTCGCACGCGCCGTACCGGGAAGGACACCCGTGCGTCTTCGTCTGCTTCTGCTCGCCCTCGGCGCGTTCGCCGTCGGGACCGACACCATGGTGATGGCCGGCCTCCTCGGCGACATCTCCGCCGACCTGGACATCTCCGTACCGGCCGCGGGCCAGTTGGTCACCGTCTTCGCCCTCGGGTACGCGGTGCTCGCCCCGCCGCTCGCCGCCCTCACGGCCCGCTGGCCGCGGCGGCGGCTGCTGCTCACCGCCCTCACCGTCTTCACCCTGGGCAACGCGCTGAGCGCCCTCGCCCCCACCTACCCGCTGCTGCTCGCCACCCGCGTACTCGCCGCGGCCGGCGCCGCGCTCTACACCCCGGCCGCCAGCGCGGCCGCCGCCTCGATCGCGCCGCCCGAGCGCCGCGGCCGCGCGCTGGCCACGGTGATGGGCGGGATGACGGTCGCCACCGCGCTCGGTGTCCCCCTGGGCACGTACATCGGCGACGCCGACTGGCGGCTGACGATGTGGCTCGTCGTCGCGCTGGGCGCCGTGGCGCTCGCGGGCCTGGCCGTACTGCTGCGCGGCATCCCGGCCCCGACGGCCGCGCCCGGCCTGCGCGAACGCCTGGTGCCGCTGCGCGACCGCCGCGTCCTGAGCGGCATCGGCACCACGTTCCTCTTCTTCATCGCGGTGCAGAGCGTCTACATCTTCCTGGCGACGGCGGTACACCCGGCCACCGGCGATGACGCGAGCCGGCTGACCCTGATCATGTTCGTCGCGGGCCTGGCCTCGGTCGCGGGAAGCTGGCTGGGCGGCCGGGCGGTGGACCGGCTGGGCGTACGGACCGTCATGGTCACCGGCGTGGCCATGGCGGCGGCCGGCTACCTCGCCCTGCCCTGGCTGTCGCTCACCATGGCGGGCTCCCTCGCGTACGTCCTGGTCGTCCACCTCTTCGCCTGGGCGACGGCCGTCTCGCTCGCCCACCGGATGGCGTCCCTCTCCCCGGCCGACGCGCCCCTGTTGCTCTCCCTCAACAGCAGCGCCCTGTACCTGGGCATGGCTGCGGGCGGCGGCGCGGGCAGCGTGGCCGTCGGGCTGCTGGGGCCGCGCTGGTTCCCGCTGGCGTCGGGGGTGCTCGCCCTGCTGGCCCTGACCTCGGCGGTGGTGACGACACGGCGGCGGGCGAAGACCGCGACGGCTGCGGCGACGCCGGAGGGAGCCGGGGAGGTTTCGGAAGGGGTGCTGCGGTCCCGTACGGAACCGCAGCACCCCTCCCCCGCCCGCCTCTAGACCGGCACCCCCTCCAGCGCCTCCCGCCACGCCGCCACGGCCCCCGCGTCCACCGGCGCTTCCCAGCCGGAGGGGCGGGCGGCGCCGCCGATGTGGAAGGCGTCCACCCCGGCCGCCAGCAGC
Source organism: Streptomyces chrestomyceticus JCM 4735 (assembly GCF_003865135.1). Lineage (NCBI taxonomy): Bacteria > Bacillati > Actinomycetota > Actinomycetes > Kitasatosporales > Streptomycetaceae > Streptomyces > Streptomyces chrestomyceticus. The sequence continues at coordinate 3,910,085 of NZ_BHZC01000001.1, forward strand.
TCCGGCAGGTGCGCGAGCACCAGCCCGCCGCCGATCAGGAGCCGCGGCCCGTAGCCGGGCTCGCCCTCCGCCGTACGGGCCCGCTCGGCCAGCAGCGTCGGCAGTCCGTCCTCGACACCGGCCGGCGATCCCGCCGTCAGGTACGTGTCGAGGCCGGGCAGCCCGGCCAGTTCCTTGCGCAGCGCGTCGCGGTCGGCGGCCCGGTCGATGGCCCGGTGGAACGTCCACCGGCAGCCGTCGACCGCGGCGGCCAGCGCCTGTACTGCGGCCAGGTCCGGCCGGCCGGCCGCGTCCAGGAAGCCGAAGACGAACTCCTCCGCCCCTTCGGCCCGCAGGGCGGCGGCCGACGCGCACAGGGCGTCGACGTCGCCCGCCGCGAAGCCGTCGGCCGCCCGCAGCATCACCCGTACGGGGATGTCGACGGCCGCCCGGACCGCCGCGACGGTCCGCGGCGACGGGGTGAGGCCGTCGGCGGCCATGTCGCTGACGAGTTCGAGGCGGTCCGCACCGCCGGCCTGGGCGGCCACCGCGTCGGCGGCATCGAGCGCGATCACCTCCAGGAGTGCGCGCTTGGTCATGGGTCCCCATTCCTTCGACGTGACGACTTCAGCAGGACTGGACGGGATGCCGACACGGACAGCGAGAGGACGACAGGTCTAGTCCAATATCCAGAGTACGGGCCGACCCGCCCACCGGGACCACAACGCCCCGGTACTCGACCGGAAACCCCCTCTTGACCTCGCCCCGGGCACAATGGGCCGTATGGCTCGCACGACACCTCCGTCCGGTACGGCCCACACCCGCTTCGGTGGCGGCGCCGACCCGTTCCCGGATCTGCACCACCGCTGGGCCACCGCCGTCGCCGGCGCCCGGGGCGGCAGCGGCCCCGCCGACCCCGACCCGGCCCCGTACGCGGACAACCTGCTCGGCCGCTGGTCGGAGCCGCAGCGCCGGTACCACACGACCGGTCACCTCCTCGCCGTGCTGGACCGCATCGACGAGCTGGCCGTGCACGCGACCGACCTGGACGCCGGGGTCCCCGTGGACTGGGACACCGTCCGCCTCGCCGCCTGGTTCCACGACGCGGTCTACCGGCCCGAACGCTCCGAGAACGAGGAGCGCAGCGCCGCCCTCGCCGAGCGCGCGCTGCCCGAGCTGGGCATCGACGCCGCATGTACGGCCGAGGTCGCCCGCCTCGTACGCCTCACCGCGGGCCACGACCCGGCGCCCGACGACCACAACGGCGCCGCCCTGTGCGACGCGGACCTGGCGGTCCTGGCCGGAGCGCCCGAGCAGTACGCGGCCTACGCCGCCGCCGTCCGCGAGGAGTACGGGTTCGTGCCGGACCGGGAGTTCCGCGCTGGGCGCGCCGAGGTGCTGCGGCACCTCCTGGACATGGCGAGCCTGTACCGGACGCCGTACGGCAAGCAGCAGTGGGAGCGGGTGGCCCGCCGCAACCTGACCACCGAGCTGGAACTGCTCACCACCGGGTAGCGGCCGCCGCCGTCGTGCCGCGCGGCGTCGGCCGGTCCGTGCGCCGCGCGCGCCGCAGGGCACGGCCCTCGGCCCGGTACCAGCGGCACGCCACGACAGCCGCCAGCGCCAACTCGACGGCATCACCGCCGTAGTACATGACCTGCGAGGCCAGGTGCAGGTCGGCGGCGGCGAAGGACGTGCCGGGCGGGCCCGCCGCGTACAGGGACTTGGCGAGAACGGCGTGCGCCGCGCCCGCCGCCAGCAGCACGGCCGCCCGCAGGGCCATGCCGGGGCGGTGGCGTACGGGGTCCAGGGCGAGCAGCCCGAAGGAGAACAGGACGCCGGCAAGCAGGATGTGCAGGTGCACGGCCGCGTTCAGCCAAGCGCTGTGGTGGCTGACGGACAGCAGCGGGGTGCGGTACAGCAGCCACAGCCCGCCGAAGTCGAGCAGGGCCGCCACCGGCGGCAGCACCGGAACCGCCGCCCAGCGCGCGCGGGTCAGGGCGACGAGGCCGCGGCGTACGGGTACGGGCGCGGCGCGCAGGGTCAGCGTCAGGGGGCGGCCGAGGACCAGGAGCAGCGGCGCCACCATGCCCACGCACAGGTGGGTGAGCATGTGCGCGGTGAACGGCGGAGCGCTGCCCCAGGGCTCGGCGACGCCCGCCACCAGGACCGCACCGCCCGCGCAGAACAGCGCGTCGCGCCCGTACGGCCAGGCGTCCCCGCGAGCGCGCAGCCGGGCCGCCGCCGCCAGATACGCGAGGCAGCCGAGTACGGCGGCGGTGGTGACGGCCGCGGTGAAGGCCGGGGGCAGGGCGGCAGCCGTCATCGGCTGCGCGAGGTGGTGGTCGGGGCGGTGTATGACGACGTGGTGCGTGCAGTCGCGCGGGAGGCGCGCACCAGCAGGAGTGCGCCGGCCGCCAGAAGCAGTACGGCGATCCCGTTCCACGTCCAGTCGTACGGCGCGAGATCCACGCCGTACCGGATCTGGTGGATGCCCAGCCCCTTGTGCTGGAACGTTCCGTCGTAGAGCTGGAACCCGCCCAGCCCCAGACACAGCCCGCCCCACCACGCCCGGGGCACCAGCTTCCCGCGGCGCCGGACGTCCGCGTACAGCACCAGGCCCGCCACCATCGCGAGCCAGCTTCCGGCGTGGAACAGGCCGTCGGAGACCAGGCCGACGTCCGTGGTCGACTTGTCGTAGAAGTGGTGCCAGTGCAGCAGTTGGTGGAACACCGTCTCGTCGATGAACGCGGCGGTGCCGATGCCCGTCAGCACGCCGCTGGCCACCGTCCTCGTACGTTTCATCCGGGCCTCCTCGCCGTACGCCTCATCCGGACCTCCTCGCCGTCGCGGGCCGGGGCCTGGGCCGGGGCCTGGGCCGGGGCCCGACCGGGCGGAGTCGCCGGGGTACCCGGGCCGGAGAGGGCGAAACGCCGTGGGGACGCGACCCGGCCACCCGCCCGGAACCGCCCGGTACCGTTCCGGGACCGGCACCGCTCCCGGGAATGTCATGCGCATCAGCACTGTTCGTGCGTGACATGCAAGACCATCCCGATCGCACCCGCATGCCCCTCGCCGTCTACGTCCTCGGACTCTCCGTCTTCGCCCTCGGCACCAGCGAATTCATGCTGTCGGGCATCCTCCAGCCCCTGGCCCGGGACATGGGGGTGACCATTCCCCAGGCCGGTCTCCTGGTCTCCGCCTTCGCGATCGGCATGGTGGTCGGCGCGCCGGTGCTCGCCGGCGCCACCCTCCAACTGCCCCGCCGCACCACGCTGATAGCCCTGCTCACCGTCTTCGGACTCGGGCAGGTCGCGGGCGCGGTGGCACCGTCGTACGGCGTGCTGTTCGTCTCCCGCGTGGTCAGCGCGCTCGCCTGCGCCGGGTTCTGGGCGGTCGGCGCGGCCGTCGCGGTGTCGCTGGTGCCGGTCACGGCGCGGGCCCGCGCGATGGCCGTCATGGTCGGCGGACTGAGCATCGCCAACATCGCGGGCGTACCGGCCGGCGCGCTGCTCGGGCAGCACGCGGGCTGGCGGTCCGCCTTCTGGGCCGTCGCGGTCCTCTCGGCGGTCGGCCTGATCGGCGTGATCGCGCTGGTGCCGCGGACGGCCGTGCCGACCGGTGACGAGCGTCCCGTGCTCCGTCGCGAGCTGAGCATCTACCGCGACAAGCAGGTCTGGCTGGCACTGATCGGCACCGCGCTGAACGGCGCCGCGGTCTTCGCGCTGTTCTCCTACCTGGCGCCGCTGCTCACCGACACGGCCGGACTGGCCGAGGGCAGCGTGCCGACCGTACTGGCGCTGTTCGGTGTCGGCGCGCTGATCGGTACGTTCGTCGGCGGCCGCGTCGCCGACGCGCACCCCTTCGGGACGATCATCGGAGGCATCGGCGCCTCGGCCACCGTGCTGGCGCTCCTGGCCCTGACCGCGCAGAACTCCGTCGCCGCCATCACGCTCTCGCTGCTGCTCGGCGTGACCGCGTTCGCCACCGCACCGGCCCTGAACGCCCGGATGTTCAACGTGGCGACCGCCGCGCCGACGCTGGCCGGCGCGACCACCACCTCCGCCTTCAACCTGGGCAACACCATCGGGCCGTGGCTCGGCGGGCTCGTCATCAGCGCCGGCTGGGGCTACCCGGCCGTCGCGTGGACGGCCTCGGCGCTCGCGGCGCTGGGCGTCGCCACCACACTCGTCGCCCTGCGGCTGCACCGCACGAAGAGCACCTCCCGCCTGGTCGCCTCCTCGGCGGGCACACCGCAGCAGACGACGGCGCACACGGCCGGGACCGCCGGGACGGTGGACGCGGCCCAGACGGCCGAGACCGCCCGGACGGTGCAGGCGGCCGGGACGGTGGAGGCTTCGGACCGGAGCTGAGGGCACGCGCCCGCACCCACCGCGCCCCCACCTGGCCCGCCCGGCATTCCGGGCGGGCCTTCGCCGTATCCGGGCCCGGCACCGGCCTGGTACCCGCCCTCTACCGTCGCTCCCCCTCCGCCTGTGCCCCCTACTGCCCCACCACCCCGCCCTCCCGGCTCTTCGGGCGGCGCAGGCCGGCCTCGCGCAGGCGGCGGACCAGTTCCTTGCTGCCGATCTCCAGCGCGCCCGCGCGCACCGCGTCCGCGTGCCGCTCCGCCGGAATGTCGTAGTGATCGCCGTCGAACGCCTTGCGGGGACAGCCGATGCGCTCCGCGAACGCGTGCAGTTCCTCGAACGAGGCGTCGCTGACGAGGTGGGACCACATCCGGCCGTGCCCGGGCCAGGTCGGCGGGTCGATGTAGAGGGCCATGTCAGCCTCCCCGGGTGGCGCCCAGCGAGCCGACCCGGGCCACCGAGACCGCCGTCTTGGGGCAGACCCAGTGCGGATCGGGGCCCAACTCGGGCTCGACGTCGAGGGCGTGCGGGTCGCCGCCGTGCAGGCACACGGGGCACAGCGGCCAGCGGCCGTACCGCTCCAGGAGCGCGTCCTGGACGTCCTGCGCTATCAGCCCGGCCACGAACTCGGCGCCCTCGGGCCACTGCTCCACCCACCATCGGCGGTGCGTCACGGAGTCCTCGACCAGCGAGACGATCTCCGCGTCGGCGACTTCGCCCGCCACCAGGTCCGCGAGGACCAGCGCGCGGGCCGTGTGCAGTGCCTGTTCGAGCTCCATGCCCCCATTCTCTCCCGCACCACTGACAACCGCTCCGGCTGCCCGCGCCGGCAGCCGCCGACGCCCGACACCCGGCACGGCACCCGACACCCGGCACGGCACGGCACCCCTCGGGTATTGACGCGGACCGGCGCTGAAATTACTTTTCAGTCGTGAGCCCCGACCTGAAGGAAACTTTCAAGGACTCCGGCGCCGCCGTCCGGGCCGCCCCGGGCCCGCCCGCCCCCGCGGCCCTGGCCGCCAAGGTGCGCACGCTGGCGCCGTCCATGACCCGCTCCATGCAGCGGGTCGCGGAGGCGGTCGCGGGCGACCCGGCCGGCTGCGCCGCGCTCACCGTCACCGGCCTCGCGGAACGTACGGGCACCAGCGAGGCCACCGTCGTACGGACCTCCCGCCTGCTCGGCTACCCGGGCTACCGCGACCTGCGCATCGCGCTGGCCGCCCTCGCCACCCAGCAGGCCACCGGCCGCGCGCCCGCCGTCACCGCCGACATAGCGGTCGACGACGCGCTCCCCGACGTGGTCGCGAAGCTGGCCCAGGAGGAGCAGCAGTGCCTGGCCGACACCGCGGCCGGACTGGACCTGACGCAACTGGAGGCCGCGGTCGGCGCGCTGGCCGCGGCCCGGCGCATCGACGTGTACGGCATCGGCGCCTCCAACCTCGTCGGCCAGGACCTGGTCCAGAAGCTGCTGCGGATCGGCCTGATCGCGCACGCCCACTCCGACCCGCACCTCGCCGTGACCAACGCGGTCCAGATGCGCGCCGGTGACGTGGCCATCGCGATCACCCATTCGGGGCGTACGACCGACGTCATAGAACCGCTGCGGGTGGCCTTCGACCGGGGTGCGACGACCATCGCGATCACCGGCCGCCCGGACGGCGGCATCGCCTCGTACGCCGATCACGTCCTCACCACGTCCACGGCCCGGGAGAGCGAGCTGCGCCCCGCCGCCATGTCCTCGCGCACCAGCCAACTGCTCGTGGTGGACTGCCTGTTCGTGGGCGTCGCACAGCGTACGTACGAGACGGCGGCGCCCGCCCTGTCCGCCTCCTACGAAGCGCTCGCCCACCGCCACTCGCCCCGGACGCCCCACCGCTGACCCCGGCCCGGCCACCGGCCGGCCGTACAGGTCCATCGCCTCCCGCGCCCCCGTACAGAGCCGTACGCGCCCGTACCGAGCCGTACGCGCCCGGAAAGAGCCGCCACCGCCATGACCTCCCCCGCCGAGTACGCACAACTGCGCGCCCAGCTCGACACACTCACCACCGAGGCCTTCCGGCCCGAACTCGCCGAGATCGACCGGCTGTCCACCCTGGAGATCGCCCGCACGATGAACGGCGAGGACGCCACCGTCCCCGCCGCCGTCGCCGACCGGCTCCCCGAGATCGCCGCCGCCATCGACGCCACCGCCGAGCGGATGGCCCGCGGCGGCCGGCTGGTCTACGCGGGCGCGGGCACGGCCGGCCGCCTCGGCGTGCTGGACGCCAGCGAGTGCCCGCCCACCTTCAACACCGACCCGTCCGAGGTCGTGGGCCTGATCGCGGGCGGCCCCACCGCCATGGTCGCCGCCGTCGAGGGCGCCGAGGACAGCAAGGAGCTGGCCGCCGCCGACCTGGACGCGCTGGGCCTGACCGCCGACGACACGGTGGTCGGCGTCTCCGCCTCCGGCCGCACCCCGTACGCCGTCGGCGCCGTCGAGCACGCCCGCACGGCCTGCGGCGCGCTGACCGTCGGCCTGTCCTGCAACGCGGGTTCGGCGCTGGCCGCGGCCGCCGACCACGGCATCGAGGTCGTCGTCGGACCCGAACTCCTCACCGGCTCCACCCGCCTGAAGGCCGGTACGGCGCAGAAGCTGGTCCTCAACATGCTCTCGACCATCACCATGATCCGGCTGGGCAAGACCTACGGAAACCTGATGGTCGACGTCCGCGCCTCCAACGAGAAGCTGCGGGCCCGCTCGCGCCGCATCGTGGCGCTGGCCACCGGCGCCGGCGACCCGGAGATCGAGGCCGCGCTCGCCGCCACCGACGGGAAGGTCAAGAACGCCATCCTGGTCGTCCTGGCCGGGGTCGACGGGCCCACGGCGGCCCGGCTGCTGGACGGCTCCCGAGGCCACCTCAGGGCCGCGCTGCACACCGCCCTGCACACCCCGCCCTCCCCGAGCGGCTGACCCGCCAGGCGCCCCGCCACCAGCCCGCTCCGGCCGACCCACCCGCACAGCAAGGCACCACCATGTCCGATGAGAAGAACCGCGCCACCGCCGCCGCGATCCTCCCCCTGGTCGGCGGCGCCGCCAACGTCACGTCCGTCACCCACTGCATGACCCGGCTGCGCCTCGGCGTCGCGGACCGCTCGCTGGTCCAGGACGCCGCCCTGAAGGCACTGCCCGCCGTCCTGGGCGTGGTGGAGGACGACACGTACCAGATCGTGCTGGGACCGGGCACGGTCGCCCGCGTCACCCCGGAGTTCGCCGCCCTGGTCGAGGCCGGACGGGACGCGCCACCCGCCCCGCCAGAACCTCCCGCCACAGCGGACCCCACCGGTCCCGCCCTCTCCACCGCCGAAGAACTCGCCGCCCAGGGCGCCGCCCTCAAAGCCCGCCAGAAGGCCCGTAACGCGACCCCGGTCAAACTCTTCCTCCGCCGGATCGCCGACATCTTCGTCCCGCTGATCCCCGCCCTCATCGGCTGCGGCATCATCGCCGGACTGAACGGCCTGCTGACCAACTTCGGCCTGCTGCCCGCCCTCGTCCCGGCGCTGGCCGCCACCGCCTCCGGCTTCATGTCCCTGATCGCGGTCTTCGTCGGGTACCACACCGCGAAGGAGTTCGGCGGCACGCCCGTCCTGGGCGGCGCGGTCGCCGCGATCATCGTGTACGCGGGTGTCGCCCAGGTGAGCGCCTTCGGCCAGCAGCTCTCGCCCGGCCAGGGCGGGGTTCTCGGCGCCCTGGGCGCGGCGCTGCTCGCCGTACAGGTCGAGAAGGCGTGCCGCAGGTACGTCCCCGAGGCGCTCGACGTCCTGGTCACCCCCACCGTGACCGTGCTGGTCTCCGGCCTGGTCACGCTCTTCGGCCTGATGTTCGTGGCCGGCGAGGTCTCCACCGCCATCGGTACGTGCGCGAACTGGCTGCTCGCCCACGGCGGCGCCGCGGCCGGCTTCCTGCTCGGCGGCCTCTTCCTCCCGCTCGTCATGCTCGGCCTGCACCAGGCCCTGATCCCCATCCACACCACGCTCATCGAGCAGCAGGGCTACACGGTGCTGCTGCCCGTCCTCGCGATGGCCGGCGCCGGCCAGGTGGGCGCCGCCCTCGCGGTCTACGTCCGCCTGCCCGGCAACCGCTCGATCCGTGCGACCGTCAGGTCCGCGCTGCCCGCCGGGTTCCTCGGTGTCGGCGAACCGCTCATCTACGGTGTCTCGCTGCCGCTGGGCCGCCCGTTCGTCACCGCCTGCGTGGGCGGCGCGTTCGGCGGCGGCTTCGTGGGCCTGTTCAACCAGCTCGGCACGACGGCCGGCGCCACCGCCATCGGCCCGTCGGGCTGGGCCCTGTTCCCCCTCCTCAAGGGCAACCAGCCGCTCGGCGCCACCCTCACCGTCTACGCCGCCGGCCTGCTCGTCGGCTACGCGGTGGGCTTCCTGGCGACGTACTTCTTCGGCTTCGGCAAGCAGGCCCTGACGGACCTGAACGCGGCCACGGAACCGGTAGCCGCCGGAGGCTAGGCCGCCCCCGCTCCTGCCCCCGCTGTCTCACGGCGCTCGGACGCCGCCGGAGCGTCCGGCCAGCACTCCACCCCCGTCAGGTCCGGCATCCGGGACCGGGTGAAGACCGGGTCGAGGCCGGAGCGGCGCTGGGCCGTGTAGTCGTCCAGGAGGCGGAAGGCGATGGCCGAGAGGGGGATGATGGCCAGCAGGTTGATCAGGGCCATGAGGCCCATGAAGACGTCGGCGAGGTTCCAGATGACGCTCACCGAGCCCAGCGCGCCGAGGAAGACGACCGCGAGGACGAGGGCACGGTAGACGGGCAGGACCCAGGTGCGCCGCGTCATGAAGCCGATGTTGGACTCGCCGTAGTAGTAGTTCCCGATCATGGAACTGAAGGCGAGCAGGAAGACGACGGCCGTCAGCACGTGACCGGCCCAGCCGCCGAGCGTGTCGGTCAGCGCGGACTGGGTGAGGTCGGCGCCCTGCCGCCCGCCCAGCTCCGGGGTGGTCGTCAGGATGATGAAGGCGGTCATCGAGCAGATCAGCAGGGTGTCGAAGAAGACGCCGAGGGACTGGACGAGCCCCTGCTTGACCGGGTGGGTGACCTCGGCGGCGGCGCCCGCGTTGGGCGCCGAGCCCAGGCCCGCCTCGTTGGAGAACATGCCGCGCCGTACGCCCTGCTGGATCGCCGCGCCGATCCCGCCGGCCGTCAGCTCCTTGAAGCCGAACGCGCCGCCGACGATGTCGCCGAAGACCCGCGGCAGGTCGCCGAGGTTGAGGAGGACGACGGCGGTGCCCAGCAGCAGGTAGACGACGGCCATGACCGGTACGAGGACGGTCGTAACGGAGGTGATGCGGCGGACACCGCCGCAGATCGCGACGCCCAGCAGGACGGCCAGCAGCAGGCCGACCGCCGGGGCGAACCACGACGCACCGCTGCCGGAGACGGACCCGGAGGCGACCGAGGTGATCGTGTTGGACTGCACGGCGTTGAAGACGAACCCGAAGGTCACGGTGATGGCGACCGCGAACAGCACACCGGGCCAGCGCTTCCCGAGCCCGCGCTGCATGTAGTAGGCGGGGCCGCCACGGTACGTACCGGAGCCCGCACCGTCCCGGTCCTTGGTGTCGCGGACCTTGTAGAGCTGGGCCAGCGCCGACTCGACGAACGCCGAGGCACCGCCGACGACCGCCATCACCCACATCCAGAACACCGCGCCCGCCCCGCCGAGGGTGATGGCGGTGGCGACGCCCGCGATGTTGCCCGTACCGACCCGTGCGGCCGCCGAGATGGTGAAGGCACCGAAGGACGAGACCGGTTTGGAGCCGTCCGCCCTGGGCTCCGACCTGTCCTTGAGCACGCGCAGCATCTCCGGGAAGAGCCGCAGTTGCACGGCCCGGGAGCGGACCGTGAAGTACAGACCGGCGCAGACCACCAGCGGGATCAGCAAATAGGTCCAGAGACCGTCGTTGACTGCGACGATCAGCGAATCGAGCGTGCTCATGGGCGTCCTTGCGGGGCGTCCGGGTACGGGGACGGCCATCGCGGAAGATCACCTTCCGGTGAGGCTCCCGAAAGTATGGCCGCCATGCCCATACCAGGACCACCGTCGCCTTGCATGCTGAATCTCACAGAAGCGACATAACGACGGAACGCCCTGATGGGCGCCCCGGTCCCCCACAGCCCTCACATGGCGCAGCCGTGCAGCCCGCCGTCCACCACCAGGTCCTGCCCGTTGACGTACGACGCCTCGCCGGACGCCAGGAAGGCCACCGCGTCGGCGATCTCCTCGGGCCGCGCGAACCTGCCCGCCGCCGTCTGCGCCTTCAGCTTCTCCGCCTCCGCCACATCGATCTCCGAGCCCGCGAACATCGGCGTCTCGACGTAGCCGGGGCTCACCGAATTGACGCGGACACGGCGCCCGGCGAGCGCCGCCGCGAGCGTCCGGGCGAGGTTGAGCGCGGCGGCCTTGGTCGCGGAGTGCAGGGTGGCGTCCGCCTGTCCGCGTTGCACGAGCGACGAGGCGTTGATGACCACCGCACCGCCGTCGCGCAGCAGCGGAAGGGCCCGCTGGACGGTGAAGAACACGCCCTTGAAGTTCACGCCGACCGCCTGGTCGAAGTCGGCCTCGGTGATCTCCTCGAAGGGAGCGGCGGCGTACCGGCCCGCGTTGGCGAAGATGATGTCGAGGTGCCCGAAGCGGTCGCGTACCGCCTCGACCGCGGCGTCCAGGTCGGCGACGGAGGCCGTGTCGGCCCGTACGCCGAACACCCGGTCCGCCGCGTCACCGGCCGCTCCCGGGCCCGTCCCCGTCGCATCCGCAACGGCCGCTTCGCCGCCCGTCACCGCGTCCTGCGCCCGCTCCCTCAGGTGCGCCACGGCGGTGTCCAGGCGGCGCTCGTCGCGGCCGCACACCACCACCCGCGCGCCGTCCGCGAGCAGCCGCCGCGGCCGCCAGGCCCACTCCGCTGCTGCCGCCGGTGATCAGGGCGACGGTGTCCGCGGGGAACCGGTCCGGTCGGGCAGCCTGTCCGTTTCGAGTCGTCATGGGGTGATCGTGCCCCGCCGGGCCGGGGGCAGTGCAAGGACCGCCGTGCGGAACGGCACACCTGGACCACCGTACGGAGCGGCACGCCGCGCCGTACGGCAGGCCGCACGCCCGAAAGGTGCCGGAACGCCGCTGGGGCGGCACCCCCCGGGAGGAGGAGTGCCGCCCCAGCGACTTGAGGACAGTTGATCCGGGAGGATCAGAAGTCCATGTCACCGCCCGGCATGCCGCCCGGAGCGGCCGCGGCGGCCTTCTCCGGCTTGTCGGCGATGACGGCCTCGGTGGTCAGGAACAGCGCGGCGATCGACGCGGCGTTCTGCAGCGCGGAGCGGGTGACCTTGGCGGGGTCGATGATGCCCTCGGCGATCATGTCGACGTACTCGCCGGTCGCGGCGTTCAGACCGTGGCCGACGGCCAGGTTGCGCACCTTCTCCACGACAACGCCGCCCTCGAGGCCGCCGTTGACGGAGATCTGCTTCAGCGGGGCCTCCAGGGCCAGCTTCACAGCGGCGGCACCGGTGGCCTCGTCACCCTCCAGCTCCAGCTTCTCGAAGACCGAGGAGGCCTGCAGCAGGGCGACGCCACCGCCGGCGACGATGCCCTCCTCGACGGCCGCCTTCGCGTTGCGCACGGCGTCCTCGATGCGGTGCTTGCGCTCCTTGAGCTCGACCTCGGTGGCGGCACCGGCCTTGATGACGGCCACGCCGCCGGCCAGCTTCGCCAGACGCTCCTGGAGCTTCTCGCGGTCGTAGTCCGAGTCGCTGTTCTCGATCTCGGCGCGGATCTGGTTGACGCGGCCCTGGACCTGCTCGCTGTCACCGGCACCGTCGACGATGGTGGTCTCGTCCTTGGTGATGACGACCTTGCGGGCGCGGCCCAGCAGGTCGAGACCGGCGTTCTCCAGCTTGAGGCCGACCTCCTCGGAGATGACCGTGCCACCGGTGAGGATGGCGATGTCGCCGAGCATGGCCTTGCGGCGGTCGCCGAAGCCCGGGGCCTTGACGGCGACGGACTTGAAGGTGCCGCGGATCTTGTTGACGACCAGGGTCGACAGGGCCTCACCCTCGACGTCCTCGGCGATGATCAGCAGCGGCTTGCCCGACTGCATGACCTTCTCCAGCAGCGGAAGGAGGTCCTTCACGTTGGAGATCTTCGAGTTGACGATGAGGATGTACGGGTCGTCGAGCGACGCCTCCATACGCTCCATGTCGGTGGCGAAGTACGCCGAGATGTAGCCCTTGTCGAAGCGCATACCCTCGGTGAGCTCCAGCTCCAGACCGAAGGTCTGGGACTCCTCGACGGTGATGACGCCTTCCTTGCCGACCTTGTCCATGGCCTCGGCGATCAGCTCGCCGATCTGGGTGTCGGCGGCGGAGATGGAGGCGGTCGAAGCGATCTGCTCCTTGGTCTCCACGTCCTTGGCCTGCTCCAGCAGGGCGGCGGAGACAGCCTCGACGGCGCGCTCGATGCCGCGCTTCAGGGCCATCGGGTTGGCGCCGGCGGCCACGTTGCGCAGCCCCTCGCGGACCAGGGCCTGGGCCAGGACGGTCGCGGTCGTCGTGCCGTCACCGGCGACGTCGTCCGTCTTCTTCGCGACCTCCTTGACCAGCTCGGCGCCGATCTTCTCGTACGGGTCCTCGAGCTCGATCTCCTTGGCGATGGACACACCATCGTTGGTGATCGTGGGGGCGCCCCACTTCTTCTCGAGGACGACGTTGCGGCCCTTGGGGCCAAGGGTGACCTTGACGGCGTCGGCGAGCTGGTTCATCCCGCGCTCGAGACCGCGCCGTGCCTCCTCGTCGAACGCGATGATCTTGGCCATGTGAAGTGGTCCTCCCGGACTGGGGGTCCCCCCGGACTGCGTCTGGGGGAGGGTGGATACTCCGGACCGCGCTGGCGCCCGCGACGGACGGTCTGCGAGCTTGTGGTTCCTTGCCCCACCTGCCCGCGGACCTCACCGAGTCGGTCCTTAGCTGTCACTCTCACTCGTAGAGTGCTAACGCAATGATTAGCACTCGACCCCCTAGAGTGCAAGCGGCTTCGCAGAAGCCTCGTATGGGGGTGGCGGCCGGGCGACGGGAGGGCGCAAGCGGCTTGGCGGGAGCCATCCCCATGGGGGGCGGGTGTCAAACCGGGTGCGGCCCGGATGACCTGCGCCCCCCGCAGCACCCCCCTACCCACCCAAACACAGAAGGCCCGCGCCCCCCACAGGGGACGCGGACCCTCGTACGCAGCAGTCGGTCGGCGCTTCAGCCGGCCACGCGGACCATGTCCGCCTGCGGCCCTTTCTGGCCCTGCGAGATCTCGAACTCGACCCGCTGACCCTCCTCAAGGGTGCGGTAACCGTCCATCTGGATCGCGCTGTAGTGGACGAATACATCCGCACCACCGTCGACCGCGATGAAGCCGTACCCCTTCTCCGCGTTGAACCACTTGACGGTGCCCTGAGCCATGCCTAACTCCCCTATTACTGGCCCTTGCACAGGACCGCACTCCGCGGACCCGGGTCAGACCTCACCCCCCGACAGGAGGGGGTGTGCGCCGGAACGCGTCGACCGCCGCTGAATGTATCTGTCCAACTGCCCAGCGCAACAGGTCAGTCGGACGAGAATTCTTCTCGGGAACAATCGCAAATATGCGAAGAAAAGCCCATACGGCAGGGCAAGTCGGGCCGGGCAAAGCTCACCAACGCGACAAATCATGTCCACACTTCGCGCACAACTTGCCGGGCACTCATATGCGTTCGGCACGCGCTGGACGAGGAATCACCTCAACTGTATCGCCTTTAACAACATGGAATCGCCCCGTCCGCTTCGTGGCGGACGGGGCGATTCCAGCCGTTCGGCCGGGGAAGGGCCGAAAAAGATCGTTACGGCGTCCGGGCGACCGCCTCAGCAGCCGCCGGCCACCGCCGGGATGATCGATACGCCGGCGCCGTCCGGCGTCGGCGTCGCCAGGCCCTGCTCGAAGCGCACGTCGTCGTCGTTGACGTAGACGTTCACGAAGCGCCGCAGCTTGCCGGTGTCGTCCAGGACGCGGGCCGCGATGCCGGCGTGGTTCTGCTCCAGGTTCTGGATGACCTCGGAGAGGGTCGCCCCCTCGGCGGGGACCTCGGCCTGGCCGCCGGTGTAGGTGCGCAGGATGGTCGGGATGCGGACGTTGACGCTCATGGTGTGCTGCCTTCCAGCTCGCGGGAGGAGTGCGTAGGGGCGGCGGGCGCGGGCGTACCGATGACCGCGGGCGCGGACGGGGTACGCCGGCGCGTGCCGTGGTGTACGGGACGCGTACCGGTGTGTACCGACGCGTACGGGTGCGCGCGACCGCGTACGGGTGTGTACGGCCGCGCGCGGCGGTCAGCCCGCCAGGCCGGCCGCGCGGAACGCGTCCAGGCTCGGGCGGATGGTGGCCGTGGGCCCGGTGGTCGGCGCCACGGCGTCCAGCGTCTTGAGCCCGTCGCCGGTGTTGAGCACGACGGTGGTCAGCGCCGGGTCGAGCAGCCCGTCCTCGATCAGCTTCTTCGTGACGCCCACGGTCACCCCGCCGGCCGTCTCGGCGAAGATGCCCTCCGTACGGGCCAGCAGCTTGATCGCGTCGACCACCTGCGCGTCGTTCACGTCCTCCACCGCGCCGCCGGTGCGCCGGGCGATGTCGAGCACGTACGGGCCGTCGGCCGGGTTGCCGATGGCCAGCGACTTGGCGATGGTGTCCGGCTTCTGCGGCCGTACGACGTCGTGACCTGCCTTGAAGGCGGTCGAGACCGGCGAGCAGCCCTCGGCCTGGGCGCCGAAGATCTTGTACGGCTTCTCCTCGACCAGGCCGAGCGCGATCAGCTCCTTCAGCCCCTTGTCGATCTTCGTGAGCTGGGAGCCGGAGGCGATCGGGATGACGATCTGGTCCGGCAGCCGCCAGCCGAGCTGCTCGCAGATCTCGTACGCGAGGGTCTTGGAGCCCTCGCCGTAGTACGGGCGCAGGTTCACGTTGACGAAGCCCCAGCCCTCGCCGAGCGGGTCGCCGATCAGCTCCGAGCAGAAGCGGTTGACGTCGTCGTAGGTGCCCTCGATGCCGACCAGCTCGCCGCCGTACACCGCGGCCATGACGACCTTGCCCGCCTCCAGGTCGTGCGGGATGAACACGCACGAGCGGAAGCCCGCCCGGGCCGCCGCCGCGCCCACCGCGCCGGCGAGGTTGCCGGTGGAGGAGCAGGACAGGGTGGTGAAGCCGAAGGCGCGGGCGGCCTCGACGGCGATGGCGACGACGCGGTCCTTGAAGGAGTGCGTCGGGTTGCCGGAGTCGTCCTTGACGTACAGGCCGCCGGTGACGCCCAGCTCACGGGCCAGGTTGTCGGCCTTGACCAGCTTGGTCAGGCCGGGGTTGAGGTTGGGCTTGTCCGCCACGTCGGCCGGGACGGGCAGCAGCGGCGCGTACCGCCAGATGCTGTTGGGGCCCGCCTCGATCCGCTTGCGCAGGCCCTCGGGGTCGCCCGCCGGCAGGTCGTACGCCACTTCCAGCGGTCCGAAGCAGGAGGCGCAGGCGAAGATCGGTCCGAGGTCGAAGCGCTCGCCGCACTCGCGGCAGGACAGCGCGACGGCGGGACCGAGGGAGACGCTGGCGGACGGGGTGCTTTCGACGGATTGCACAGCCATGGAGGCGAGGCCCTTTCTCCTCATCTTCCTCGCGACGCATCTCGCCGCGAGACGGAATTGGCACCTTCCCGAGCCGGGAGCCTCGCGGGCCGCGTACCTGCGCGACGACGGAGACCGGCTGGAGGGTTGCCGGGGCTTCAACGGGCCGTATCCCTCTGCCCCTCTGGATGAGCGGTATGGCACCGGGCCGGGGCCCAGGCGTTTGTCGCGCCGACCCCGGCATGTCCGGGACGATCGCGTTGTTCAAGACTGTAGCCGAAGGGCCGGGCGGTCGAGACAGCCGTCCGCACCGCGAGATGGATCACATCGCTGATCCGGGAACGAAGGAGACCCGCACGTGCTGGAAGAGGTGGAGCGCTGGCTGGCCGGCCGGTCCTGGTCGGCCGCGGACCGCCCGCTCGACCGGTTGCTGGCCGCGAAGCGCGAGACGGGGCAGACGGTCTCCGTCGTGCTGCCCGCGCTCGACGAGGAGGCGACGGTCGGCGCGATCGTCGAGTCGGTCCGTACGGAGCTGATGACCCCGTCGGTGCCGCTCGTCGACGAGCTGGTGGTGCTGGACTCGGGCTCCACGGACGGCACGGCCAAGGTCGCGGCCGAGGCGGGCGCGCGGGTGGTCCACCGGGACGAGGTGCTGCCGCGGCTGCCCGCGCTGCCCGGCAAGGGCGAGGTGCTGTGGCGCTCCCTGCTGGCCACCGGCGGCGACATCGTCTGCTTCGTCGACGCCGACCTGCGCGAGTTCGACGCGGGCTTCGTCTCCGGGATCGTCGGTCCGCTGCTGACCGACCCGGACGTGCAGTTCGTCAAGGGCATGTACGACCGTCCGCTGGGCGAGGCGGCGGGCCAGGGCGGCCGGGTCACCGAGCTGGTCGCCCGGCCGCTGCTGAACCTGCACTGGCCGCAGCTCGCCGGGTTCGTGCAGCCGCTCGGCGGGGAGTACGCGGCCCGCCGGTCGCTGCTGGAGCGGCTGCCGTTCCCGGTGGGCTACGGCGTCGAGCTGGGCCTGCTGGTCGACGCGCTGCACACGGTGGGGCTGGACGCGCTGGCCCAGGTGGACATCGGGGTGCGCAAGCACCGCCACCAGAGCGGCCAGGCGCTCGGCAGGATGGCGGCGGCCATCTACCGCACCGCGCAGTTGCGGCTGGCCCGCGGCCACCTGGTGCGCCCGCGGCTCACCCAGTTCGAGCGCGGGGAGACCGGTTTCGTGCCGCGTACCTGGGACGTGGACACCGAGGAGCGGCCGCCGATGGCGGAGATACCGGAGTACGCGGAGCGCCGGGCGGCCTGAGACGGGCGGCGGGCGGCCCGAGAGGCGATCGGTGGGCGGCCCGATGGGCCCGACCCAGGGTCCCGGGCCGGGCGCCGCGCGGCCCGCTTCCGACGCCGCGTAAACAGTGACGTTCCGCCTCCGCTCCGCACGTTTGAGCGGATGGGTGGCGGGCTAGTCTCGCAACATGGTCTCCGAGCGTTCTGGTGCCAAGGTCCTCGTCGCGTCCAACCGCGGTCCCGTCTCGTACACGAAGGGGGACGACGGCACGCTGACCGCCAAACGGGGCGGCGGCGGGCTGGTCTCCGGGCTGTCCGCGATCGGCCCGGACGCCGGTGCGGTGTGGGTGTGCGCCGCCCTCGGGGACGGCGACCGCGAGGCCGCCCGGCGCAGCGGCGGCCATCTGGACACCGCCGATACCGGCGGCCAGCACGTACGCATGCTGGACATCCCCGCCGACGTCTTCACCGACGCCTACAACGGCATCGCGAACTCCGTGCTGTGGTTCGTCCACCACATGCTCTACCAGACGCCGCTGGAGCCCTCCTTCGACGACGCGTTCCGCGCCCAGTGGGCTTCGTACGAGGCGTACAACGCGGCCTTCGCGGACGCGCTCGCCGACGAGGCCGCGCCCGGCGCCGTGGTGCTGGTGCAGGACTACCACCTCACGCTGGTGCCCGGTCTGCTCCGCGCCCGCCGCCCCGACCTGCGCATCGGCCACTTCTCGCACACGCCGTGGGCGCCCGCCGACTACTTCCGGATGCTGCCGGACGACGTGGCCGAGGCGGTGCTGCGCGGCATGCTGGGCGGCGACCGCGCCGCGTTCCTGACGCGGCGCTGGGCCGAGGCGTTCGCCGAGTGCTGCGCGGCGGTGCTGGGCGCCGAGGTGGCACGCGACGCGGACGGCGGGCTGAGCATCGTCCACGAGGGCCGGACGACGCGGCTCGGCGTGCACGGTCTGGGCGCGGACGCGGAGTTCCTGCGGGAGCGGGCGCACCGCCCGGACGTGGACGAGCGGCTGGCGGCGCTGCGCGAGCAGATCGGCGGGCCGGACCGGAAGACGATCGTGCGGGTGGACCGTACGGAGCTGTCCAAGAACATCGTGCGCGGGCTGCGCGCCTACCGGGCGCTGCTGGCCGGGCACCCCGAGTGGCGCGAACGCGTCGTGCACATCGCGTTCGCCTACCCCTCCCGGCAGGACCTGGAGGTCTACCGCTCCTACACCGACGAGGTCGGGCGGCTGGCCGAGGAGATCAACGAGGAGTACGGCACCCCGGGCTGGCAGCCGGTCGTGCTGCACGTGAAGGACGACTTCGCGCGGTCGCTGGCCGCCTACCGGATCGCCGACGTGGCGCTGGTCAACCCGATCAGGGACGGGATGAACCTGGTCGCCAAGGAGGTCCCGGTGATCTCCGAGGCGGGCTGCGCGCTGGTGCTGTCCCGGGAGGCCGGGGCGTACGCGGAGCTGGGCGAGGACGCGGTCTGCGTCAATCCGTACGACGTCTCGGCCACGGCGCGCGCGCTGCACGAGGCGCTGTCCATGGAGGACGGCGAGCGGGCCGAGCGCTCGAAGCGGCTGGCCGCCGCGGCCACCGCGCTGCCGCCGGACCGGTGGTTCCTCCAGCAGCTTCGGGCGCTGGAGGAGTAGCGCGCCGGGGCCCCGGGAGGGCCCCGGCCGCAGAGCTGTCAGGTCGCCCGTCAGGCGGGCTCCTCCAGCCGGTCCGCGAGAGCGTGCAGCAGCGCGACCACGCCCGCCGGGCCGTCGACGACCAGGTCCGCCCGGCCGGCCAGCTCGGCGACCTCCGCGCTGCCGCTGCACACCAGCACCCCGGCCAGTCCGTCCGACCGCAGCTTGTCCACGGCGGAGAAGGCGGCGAGGTCGCCGAGGTCGTCGCCCCCGTACAGGACGGTGGTGGCGCCGGTCTCGCGGACGTACTCGGCGAGCGCGACGCCCTTGTCCATGCCGGGCGGCCGCAGTTCGAGGACGTACCGGCCGGGCTCGACGATCAGGCCGTGCCGCTCGGCGAGCGCGTACAGCGGCTCGCGCAGCAGCTCGAAGGCGGCCTGCGGGTCCTCTGCGCGGCGGGTGTGCACGGCGATGGCGCGGCCCTTGTCCTCCACCCAGGAGGCGTGCCAGGCGCCCAGTCCGTCCAGGACGCCGGGGAGTTCGGCCTGTACGGCGGCGACGCCGGGCGGCGGCGCGGGCGCCCGTACCGTGCCGGTGGCCGCGTCCCAGCGCTCGGCGCCGTAGCCGCCGAGGACCACCAGCCGTTCCAGGCCCGGCGCGTCCGTGAAGCCGCCGAGGCGGACCGCGACGCCGGCCGGGCGGCCGGTGATGACCACCAGGGAACACAGCCGCGGCGCCAGACGGGCCAGCGCGGCGACGGCGCCGGGGTGGGCGCGGGCCTTCTCGGGGTCGGGCACGATGTCGGCGAGTGTGCCGTCGAAGTCGAGAGCGAGCACGGCTCGGCCGGGGCTGTCCAGCAGCGCGGCGAGACCGTCCCGGCCCGCTTCGGTGACCGGTGTCGGCAAGGAGTTCGGGGGGCTGCCCATGGCGACGAGGTTACCGGGCGGGTGCGGGCGGGTGCCGGGTACGGGGGGGACCGGCGCAGCGCGGCGTCGGCTGCGGGTGCCTGGGTACGGGCGTATCGGCGGCTCGTGCCGTCTTCCGGCCCCGCACCCCGGCCCGTCCGGCGCCCCGCGGGCCGTCCCTCAGCGGCGGCCGCGCCGGGCCTCGCGGACGCGGCGCAGCCGGTTGACCGTGACCGGGTCGTGGGCGAGCGCCCGCGGGTCGTCCAGCAGGGCGTTCAGCAACTGGTAGTAGCGGGTCGGCGAGATGCCGAGCCGCTCGCGGATGACCCGCTCCTTGACGCCCGGCCGGGGCCAGGAGCGGCGCTCGACGCCGAGCACCGCCTCGTCCTGCGGGGACAGTGCTCCTATGCCACCGCCTCCGGTGCCGCCGTCGGTGCCCTCACTCGTCATCACCCGTCCACGATAAGGCCGCGGTACGACAATCCCCGCCGCCGGTCCGGAGGCGGGGGGCGCCGGGGCGCGCTACGGGGTGCCGGGGCGCGCTACGGGGTGCCGGGGCGCGCGGCGGCTCACTCGGCGGAGTTGTCCGCCTCGTTGGCCGTGTTCTGGATGTCGCTGAGCACGCCGGCCGGGTTGCCGTTGGCGCCCACCGCCTTGCCCATCTTCGCCTTGACGGTCTTGCTGACCAGCGGCCAGGAGGTCTTGTCCGCGGGGTAGAACACGGCGTTGTCCAGTTGGCGCAGGAAGCTGTGCAGCTTGGCGTACTTGCTGTCGGCGAGCATCGCGTGGGAGCCGGAGGTGGTGACCGGCAGCAGCCCGTAGTGGCCCGAGAAGTCCATGACGTTCTTCTCGTCGTAGACGAAGTCGAGGAACTTGCCGACCTGGTCGCGGTGGCCGTTCTGCTTGAACGCCGTCATCCAGTCGGCGACGCCCATGGTGGCCTTGGCCTTGCCGGCCGGGCCCGGCAGCTCGACGGTGCCGTACTCGACGCCCTTGGCCTCGGCCTGCTTCATCAGGGTGGGGTGGCCGTTGAGCATCCCCACGTCGCCGGCCGCGAAGGCGTTGAAGGCGTCCTGGCGGTTGAGCTTGGCCGGATCGCCGCCGGTCAGCCCCGGGGCGACCAGTTCCTTCTTCAGCCACTCGAAGGTCTTGACGTTCTCCTTCGAGTCGATCGTGTACTTGCCGATGCTGTCGGTGTAGCTGCCGCCGCCGCTGAGCATCCACATCAGCGTCTCGGCCTGCGTCTCCTCCGGGCCCAGCGGCAGCGCGTACGGCATCTTCACGCCCTTGGCCTTGAGCTTGGCCGCGTCGGCCGCGACCTGCGCCCAGGTCTCCGGCGGGTCGGTGATGCCCGCCTCGGCGAAGAGCTTCTTGTTGTAGAACAGGCGGCGGGTGCTGGAGCCGAAGGGCATCCCGTACTGCTCGCGGTTGTACTCCCCCGCCTCCGCGAGGGCGGGGACGAAGTCGGCCTGCACGGGGATGGAGAGCACGTCCCTGGCCTTGTAGAGCTTGCCTTCGGCCGCGTAGTCGGCGTACGCGCCGATCTGGGCCATGTCCGGAGCCTTACCGGACTTGACCATCTCCTCGACCTTCTTGTCGACGTCCGTCCAACTGTAGACCGAGACGTCGACCTTGATGCCCGGGTTCTTCTTCTCGAAGTCCTTGACGAGCCTGTTCCAGTAGTGCTTGGAGGAGTTCGACGCGTTGTCGCCGTAGTCCGCCGCGACGAGCTTGAGAGTGACGTCGCCACCGTCGCCCACGCCGCTGCCGCAGGAGGACAAGGAGAGCGTCATGGCCGTGGTGAGTCCCGCTGCCGCCAGGCTCAAGTACCGCCGCTGCACTGCCGTTACCGCCTTTTGTCCCGAATGTTCCGTGCTTGCCGGGGAATGCCCGGTGGCTTCAGAGGTCCACCCTCAACCGGCATGAACGACGAGTCTCCCCCGTTTACCCACACAAGGTCTACACCACCCCTCATTTCGTTGGCGTATCGCCTGTCACACCCACAGGTCGCGGTGGTACGGAAGCGGCCGTACGGACCGGAATCACCCCGTCCGGGCCGGCCGACCCACCCCGTCCGGACCTTGCGGAACCACCTCCTGCCCCCAGGCCCGAGCACGCCCTTCGCGGGAGCGGAACCACGCCATCCCCGCGAGTGGACTAGACCTTTCACGGCCGATCGCGCGAAACTGTCCCCGTGAGACACGTCATCGCCCTTGATGTGGGCGGCACCGGAATGAAGGCCGCCCTGGCAGGCGCGGACGGCACACTGCTCCACGAGGCCCGGCGCCCCACCGGCCGGGAACGCGGCCCGGAAGCGGTCGTCGCCTCGATCCTGGACTTCGCCGAGGAACTGCGCGAGACCGGGCGGCAGCGGTTCGGCAGCACCGCCGCGGCGGCCGGCGTCGCCGTCCCCGGCATCGTCGACGACGCGCGCGGCATCGCCGCCTACTCCGCCAACCTGGGCTGGCGCGACGTCCCCCTGCGCGCCCTGCTCTCCGAGCGCCTGGGCGGCGTCCCGGTCGCCCTCGGCCACGACGTCCGCACCGGCGGCCTCGCCGAGGGCCGGATCGGCGCGGGCCGCGGCGCCGACCGCTTCCTGTTCGTACCGCTCGGCACCGGCATCGCCGGCGCCATCGGCATCGAGGGCCGCATCGAGGCGGGCGCGCACGGCAGCGCGGGCGAGATCGGCCACATCGTCGTACGGCCCGACGGCCCCGACTGCGGCTGCGGCCAGCGCGGCTGCCTGGAGACGCTGGCCTCGGCCGCCGCCGTCGGCCGCGCCTGGGCCGAGGCGTGCGGCGACCCGCGGGCCACCGCCGCCGACGCCGCCAAGGCCGTCGAGTCCGGGGACGCCCGCGCGCAGGCCGTCTGGCAGGACGCGGTGGACGCCCTCGCCGCCGGCCTGGTCACCTCGCTCACCCTGCTCGACCCGCACACGCTGATCATCGGCGGCGGGCTGGCCGAGGCGGGCGACACGCTGTTCGAGCCGCTGCGTGCGGCGGTCCGCTCCCGGGTGACCTTCCAGCGGCTCCCCCTGATCGTTCCGGCTGCGCTCGGGGACGCCGCCGGCTGCCTGGGCGCAGGTCTGCTCGCCTGGGATCTTCTCTCCACGGAGGTAACTGCCTGATGCCGCTGCAACAGTCCGGGGACAGCGCCCCGAGCCCCCGGCGCACCGTCCTGACGGGCGCCCGGGTCGCCCTGCCGTCCGGCGTCGCCGACGAGGGCCTGGTGGCCTTCGAGGGCACCCGTATCACCGACGCGGCGGACGCCGCCGGGGCGACCGCCCCGGCACCCGGCGACCGGGTGATCGACCTGACCGGCCATCTCGTCGTCCCGGGCTTCGTCGACATCCACGTACACGGCGGTGGCGGCGGCTCCTTCTCGTCCGCCGACCCCGAGGAGTGCCTGACGGCGATCGGCACCCACCGGCGGCGCGGCACCACCACCCTGCTCGCCTCCACCGTCACCGGCGACCTCGACGAGCTGGCCCGGCAGGCCGCCGTCCTGGCCGAGCTGACCGAGCAGGGCGACCTGGCCGGCATCCACTTCGAGGGCCCGTTCATCTCCCCGCACCGCTGCGGCGCCCACCAGCCCGGCCTGCTGCGCGACCCCGACCCGGCGGACGTGCGCAAGCTCGTCGACGCCGCGCGCGGCACCGCGAAGATGATGACCCTGGCGCCCGAGCTGCCCGGCGGCCTGGACTCCGTACGGCTGCTCGCCGACGCCGGGGTGATCGCCGCCATCGGCCACACCGACTCCTCGTACGACGCGACCCGCGAGGCCATCGACGCGGGCGCGACCGTCGCCACCCACCTGTTCAACGCGATGCCGCCGCTCGGGCACCGCGCGCCGGGGCCGATCGCCGCGCTTCTGGAGGACGAGCGGATCACCGTCGAGCTGATCAACGACGGTACGCACCTGCACCCCGCCGTCCTGGAGATGGCCTTCCGGGACGCGGGCGCGGACCGGGTCGCCTTCATCACCGACGCGATGGGCGCGGCCGGCATGAACGACGGCATGTACCCGCTCGGCCCGATGACCGTCGAGGTCAAGGACGGTGTCGCCCGCATCGCCGACGGCCCCACCGCCGGTTCCATCGCGGGCTCCACCCTCACCCTCGACCGCGCCTTCAAGCGCGCGCTCACCATCGACGGACTCACCGTCGCGCAAGCCGTACAGGCCCTGTCCGGCAACCCGGCCCGGCTGCTCGGCGTCGCCGACCGCACCGGCTCGATCGAGGCGGGCAAGGACGCGGACCTGGTCGTCCTGGACGCCGCGTACGACCTGGTGGGCGTGGTGCGGCGCGGGGAATGGGTGGTGCGGCCGACGGGGGTGTGAGGCGGCGCACGGGACAGCGGGGCGGAGCGTCCGCGCCCGAGTGACGCGCGGCAGGGCCGAACGGGCCCCCGCACGTGCCACATGGCCGGTTCGGGGTGCCCGGACCGGTGCAGACCGTGCGGCGGTCGGCCCAAGGGCTGGGCCAACCACCGCTCGCGATGGCATGATCGCTGCGCACTCGCGCACCGGCGCACCGGTCCGTCCCGTACGGACCCACCGGTCACCGGCCCGGTGTGCCGCCGTATGTCCACGTACGTTCCGGGGAGGGGGAACCATGATCCTCACGGTCACGCTGAACGCAGCCCTCGACATCACCTACCGCGTGCCCCGGCTCCAGCCGCACTCCACCAACCGCGTCACCGAGGTCTCCGAGCGCCCGGGCGGCAAGGGCCTGAACGTCGCCCGGGTGCTGACCGCGCTCGGCCACCGGGCGGTCGCCACCGGCTTCGCGGGCGGCGGCACCGGCGACGCGCTGCGCTCGCTGCTCGCCCAGGAGACCTCGGTGACCGACGCGCTGGTCCCGGTCGGCGACGCGACCCGGCGCACCGTCGCCGTCGTGGACGAGTCCACCGGCGACACCACCCAGCTCAACGAGCCGGGCCCGGTCGTCACCCCCGCCGAGTGGGACGCGTTCATGTCCACCTACCGCGAACTGCTCACCGGCGCACAGGCGGTGGCCCTGTGCGGCAGCCTCCCGCCGGGCGTCCCCGTCGACGTCTACGCGCGGCTGACCCGCGCCGCCCGTACGGCGGGCGTACCCGTCCTCCTGGACACCAGCGGCGAACCGCTGCGCCGCGGCCTGGCCGCCCGCCCCGACCTCGCCAAGCCCAACGCCGACGAACTGGCCGCCCTCACCGGCTCCACCGAACCCCTGCGCGCCGCCCGCGACGCCCGCCGCCGCGGCGCCCACACGGTGGCCGCCTCTCTGGGCGCCGACGGCATGCTCGTGGTCACCGCGGACGGCGCCTGGCAGGCCGCCCCGCCCCGCCGCATCGCCGGCAACCCGACCGGCGCCGGCGACTCCGCGGTGGCCGGCCTGCTCTCCGGCCTGGTCGAAGACCTGCCCTGGCCGGCCCGGCTGGCGCGCGCGGTGGCTCTGTCGGCGGCGACCGTACGGGCCCCGGCGGCCGGGGAGTTCGACCGGGGTACGTACGAAGAGCTGCTGGGGCGCGTGACGGTGACGGAGCATCCGGTGGCGGCATAGGCGCGTGGCGGCATAGGCGCGTGGCGGCGTAGGCGCGTGGCGGCGTAGGGGCGTGGCGGCGCATCCGGTCCGGCGTGAGGGGTGTGACGGCCGCTGCCGGGTGCTTTCGGGCGTCGCTGAGTGCCGGGCCTCAGCGCTTGACGTGCCCCGCCTTGAGGTAGACCCGGTCGAGGTTGACCTCGCACTGGTCGCCCTGCTCGCAGGAGATCTTGAGCGTGTTGGTGCCCTGGTTGAGGTTGATCCACCGGTAGGTGGTCGTCCAGCCCTTGTCCCAGGCTCCTTCGGCGGCGTGCGCGAAGTTCGACATGTTGATCTTGTCGGGCTGCCCGCCGTTCACCCCGAGCGACGCCTTCATGTCCTTCCCCGGCACCCCGTAGTCGATCAGCAGGGTGTACTCACCGCTCTTGGGAACGTCGACCGACCAGGTGGCGGAAGCGCCGACCTTGTTCAGCGACACGTAGGCGCCGTTCGCCGCCTTGGCGCCCGGTACCGACTTGTCCGTGGTCGCCTCCGGGCTGAGCGAGAGCGACGCCGCGGCCTCCTTCGGCAGCGGCCCCTGGGACGGCTTGCCGGACGGCTTGTCGCTGGGCTTGACGGACTCGCCGGCCGTCGGGGTCGGGTCGGCACCGCCGCCCGCCTCGTCCTTCTTGCCGCCGTCCTTGTTGGTGATCATCGCCACGCCGATGCCGATGCACACCACCGCGACGACCGAGACCGCGCCGATCAGCAGCCCCTTGTGGTTGCGCCGGGGCGCGCCGCCGTTGCCGTGGCCCGGGGGCGGGCCCTGGCGGGCGTCGCCGCCGCCCGGGAGCGTCTCGGGGGCGGCGTAGTGGGCGTTCTGCTGCCCGTACGGCTGCTGGTTCTGCTGTCCGTACGGCTGCTGCGCGGGGACCTGCTGCTGGCCGTACTGCCGCTGTCCGTACTGGCGCTCACCGACCGCGCGCACCTGGTTGTACGAGGCACGCGGTACACCCGGCCGACGCGCTGCCGAGCCGCCGCCCGCCGCGCCCTGCCCGCCGCCCTCGCCGCCCTCGGAGCGGTAGAGGTGGGCGAACGGGTCGTCGTCCTCGGGCGTGCCCGCACCGTTGTTGCCGGCCGTCATTCCGTGTCACTCCCCAGCGGTCTGTGCGAGATGGCTGTGCTGATCTTCGGGCCCCCGGCGGCGCCCCGCCGCATCGGCGCAGCCTACCCCGTTCGAGCGATGGCACGCCGAGCCGGAACGGCCACAGGATCGCTACAGAAACCTGCGGCGGGCGCCCTTCCGAAGCCTTCAGGAGGCGTACTGCGGCGGCCCGGGGCGCGCCGGAGCGCCAGGTCGCGCGTTCGGACGGCGCGCGCCCGCTCGTGCCCCGCCGGGGCTCACCCCGCGCGCCGGCTCGCCTTCGAGCGGGACCGCTTCTCGACGTACATCCGCTGGTCGGCGGATTGCAGGACCTCCTCGGCGGACATCCCGCAGGCCGCCCACCCGATGCCGAAGCTCGCGCCCACCCGTACGCCACGCCCGTCCACCCGAATGGGCGGGATGATGCCGTTGCGCAGCCGGACCGCGAGGTCCTGCGCGTCGGCCTTGCCCAGGCCGTCCGCGAGCACCACGAACTCGTCGCCGCCGAGCCGGGCGACCGTGTCGCCGTCCCGCACCCCGTTGGTCAGCCGCCGGGCCACCTCGATGAGCACCGCGTCACCCGTGTGGTGCCCGAACCGGTCGTTGATCGACTTGAAGCCGTCCAGGTCGCAGAAGAGCACCGCGAGGCCCTTGGCGCCGTCGTCCTCCGGCCCGTCCGACGGCGCGATGACGTGGACATGGTGGTCGTACGGTCCGGACGGCCCCGCTCCGGGCCGTCGGCGGCGTCGTACCCGTCGAAGACCTCGGGGCCGTCCGAGCCGAAGCCGTGCGCCTCCTGGAAGGCGGCGACCGACGCGGCGGAGGCGGCCGAGGCGTACGCGTCCGCGTCCGAGCCGGGCGGGCGCGAACACAGCCGGGCACCGAGCCGGGCGCGCAGCTCGGCGCTGTTGGGCAGCCCGGTCAGCGCGTCGTGGCTGGCGCGGTGCGCGAGCTGGAGTTCGTGGCGCTTGCGCTCCTCGATGTCCTCGACGTGGGTGAGCAGGAAGCGCGGGCCGTCGGCGGTGTCGGCGACGACGGAGTTGCGCAGCGAGACCCACACGTACGTGCCGTCCCGGCGGGCGAGCCGCAGCTCGGCGCGCCCGCCCTCGGCGGAGGTGCGCAGCAGGGTGCCGATGTCCTCGGGGTGGACGAGGTCGGAGAAGGAGTAGCGGCGCATCGCGGAGGCCGGGCGGCCCAGCAGGCGGCACAGCGCGTCATTCGTACGGTGGAGCCGGCCGTGCTGGTCACCGCCCATCTCGGCGATGGCCATGCCGCTGGGCGCGTACTCGAACGCCTGCCGGAAGCTTTCCTCACTGGCGCGCAGGGCCTGCTGCTCGCGCTCCAGGCGGACCAGCGCGCGCTGCATGTTGGCGCGCAGCCGGGCGTTACTGATCGCGATGGCGGACTGGAACGCGTACATCTGGAGCGCTTCCTGACCCCACGCGCCAGGACGGCGGCCGTTGCGCGGCTTGTCGACGGAGAGCACGCCGAGCAGCTCGCCCCCGCCGTTCGCGGCCGTGTACATGGGCGCGAAGAGGCGGTCCATCGGGTGCCACTCGTCGGGGAAGCGCGGCTCGGGCCCGGCGGCGTGCCACTGCGGCACATCGTCGTCGTCCAGCACCCAGCCCTCGGTGTGCGGGATGAAGCACAGACCGCCCCAGCGTTCGGCCATGTTCAGCCGGCGGTCCCACGAGGCGCGGGAGCCGACCCGGCCCGCCATGAGGGCCTCGGCACCGGCGCTGCCGGCGACCGCGGCCACCACGAGGTCACCGTCCGGCCGTACGAGGTTGACCGCGGCCAGCTCGTACCCGAGCCCCGTGATCACTCCGTCGGCGACGGTCTGCAGGGTGTCTGCAAGGCTGCGTGCGGTGTTCAGCTCGGCGACCACTTGGTGCAGCTGCCTCAGGGTCGCAAGACGGACGTATGGCTCCGACTCGGTCTCCATCGCTCGCTCTCCCCGAGACCTCGACAGCAACTCCAGGATTCTGTGTCGTCCGATTGCCACGGCCACTGAATCACAGTGAGCTGTTCACTCGGTACACAGGGTCAACAATTACTGGCTGCTGTGACTCAAGTCACAGAGCGTGGCGGTCGCTTGATGATCTTCAAATGGCTGCCGCTGGGGGCACTTCTACAATTCCTGAACGCAAATCCGGACGCAAAACACACTCGGCCGCCGGACCTAGGCCACGCCTGGTCCCCGGGCCCGATGCAAGCAGCCTACGACCCCCGTTAGCGTTCATGGCGTGTTCACGAAAACCTCCGCCGCCACGCCCGGCGATCACCCCGCGGCGCCCGCCACGCCACTCTCCGCGCCCGGTGAAGGGTCGATCCCCCATCCTGGAGGGGTGAGTGACGACGAGTTCCGCGCCGCCCTGTCCCGGCTCGCCGCCGGGGTCGTACTGATCACCGCGCACGATCCGGACGACGGACCGCGCGGCGAGGACGTGGGCATGACCGCCACGGCGTTCATGTCGGTGTCGCTCGAACCGCCCTTGGTGATGGTGAGCGTTCGCAACAACTCCCGCATGGACGACCTGCTGGAGCGCCAGCCCCTTTGGGCTATTTCGGTGCTGTCGCAGGGACAGCGGCACATTGCGGGCCGGTTCGCCATGAAGAACCGCATCAGCGACCGACTGCTCTTCGAGGACATTCCTACGGAACGGGGCGAACAGGCCGGAGCCCCGCTGATCGGCGGCGCCCTGGCCCACCTGGAATGCCGTACCGAACAGCGGGTCGTGGCCGGCGATCACACCCTGGTCATCGGGCGCGTGCTGGCGGCAGACGCAGGCGGGGACGACAAGGGGCCGCTCACCTACTTCCGGGGGAAGTACCGGCACTTGGGATGAGGGGCAGAGGGCGCGCACGTAGGGGAGTATGTCCGCTGGCCGACGCGGGCTGGAGCGCGGAGGTGCAGGGCACGCGCATAGGGGGATTTCCCCTGGCCGACGCGGGCTGGAACGCGGAGGTGCAGAAGGCGCGTGCGTAGGGGAGCATTTCTGCCGGCCGACGCGGGCTGGAGCGCGGAGGTGCAGAGGGCGCGCGCGTGGTGGGGAGTGTTCAGCCCCAGTCGCGGCCGGAGCGGCCGCGCTTGACGTCGCCGCGCTGCTTCTTCTCCCGCAGCCGGCGTTCGTTGATCCCGCGCGGTATCCGACTCTTGCGCCGGGGCTTGGGCGGTGGCGCGGTGACCTCGGCGAGGAGCGAGGCGAGCCGTACGGCGGCGGTCTCCCGGTTGCGCCACTGGGAACGGTGCTCGGAGGCCCGTACGGACACCACTCCGCCGTTCAGCAGCCGGCCGCGCTCGGCGAGCCGCTGGAGCGCCCGTTCCTTCCACACCTCGGGCAGCGCGTCGGTGGCCGCGACGTCGAAACGCAACTCCACCTGACTGTCCGACGTGTTGACGTGCTGCCCGCCGGGCCCCGAGGAACGCGTGAAACGCCACACCAGCTCGGCCTCCGGAAGAGCGACCGAACCGCGGATGACATAGGGCCCTGACATGCCCCCATGATCCCGCGTCCACCCGCTCCCGTCACCTTCTTTTGCCGCATCCACCCGGCCGCCCGCCTTCGCCCGTGCCCTCTCCCCGCCCCCCGGCATCAGGAATTGGCAAAGAAAGTAAAGGGAGCTGGAACCCGACGGTCCCTTAGTGGCGTTGTGCAGGGTGACGGTAGCTTCGTCCGCAGTACGGAGCCCGACGATTCGACGAGGAAAGGGACATCCCCATGGCTGTAAGCCTGTCCAAGGGCGGCAACGTCTCGCTCACCAAGGAGGCACCGGGCCTGACCGCCGTCACGGTCGGCCTCGGCTGGGACGTCCGCACCACCACCGGCACGGACTTCGACCTCGACGCGAGCGCCATCGCGGTCAACACGAGCGGCAAGGTCTACTCGGACCAGCACTTCGTCTTCTTCAACAACAAGGTCACGCCGGACCAGTCCATCGAGCACACCGGTGACAACGTCACCGGTGAGGGCGAGGGCGACGACGAGCAGATCAAGGTCAACCTGGCCGCCCTCCCGGCGGACATCGACAAGATCGTCTTCCCGGTCTCGATCTACGACGCCGAGAACCGCAGCCAGAACTTCGGCCAGGTGCGCAACGCCTTCATCCGCATCGTCAACCAGGCCGGCGGCGCCGAGATCGCCCGCTACGACCTGAGCGAGGACGCGGCCACCGAGACCGCCATGGTCTTCGGCGAGCTCTACCGCAACGGCGCCGAGTGGAAGTTCCGCGCCGTCGGCCAGGGCTACGCCTCCGGCCTGGTCGGCATCGCAAAGGACTTCGGCGTCAACGTCTGACCCAGAGCCTTCGTTTCCGACGCCGCCCGCCCCTGACGGGCTTGCGCCTCGGACAGCTTCACACCGCGCCCCGCCAGGATTTCGGTCTTGGTGGGGTGTGGTGTTTGGGGTGGGGTGCGGTGCTTGGGGTGAGGTTTTTTGTGGGCGCGGGGCTTGGGGCATGGGGGCGTCGCTTGGGGCGGGGCGAAGGTTGCCGTGACGGACGGTAGACCGTCGTGCCATCCGGCCTTGACGGGTATGGGGTTACTCCCGGCCCTTGGGGGGCTACCGCCCCCCTGAGTGGGTGGTCCCCGCACGGCGAGGCTGGTCCCGACACTCATAACACTCTGGCGTTGCGCTCGCGGTGGTCCACGCACGTCGGGTCGGCCCCTGATGCCACGGCGGTCGGCTTGTCCTGCGGTGTGGCGTGGGGCGGTGGTTCTGCGCGCCTGGGCGGGAGTTGGTGGGCCCGGGCGACGGGCGGGCCCACGCCGTGAACGCGACTGGACGGGTGTGAACGGGTGAGGCGGGCTCTGGTGGTGGACCAGAACCGGTTGGCGGCCGAGGGACCACGGCAGTGGCCACCGACCACTTGCCCACCACTTGCCTGCTTACTCTCGCCTCCTCGCCCTATCGTCCCCTCCCCCTCTGCCCCACCCCCTCGCCCTCTCCCCCGCCCTTCGAAGCCGTGGACGTGGCCGTGGGCCGGCCGCATCGTGGACGCGGACGTGACCGCAAACGTGAGCCTGAGCGTGTGGATTGCTCACGGCTGCGGCGATGAGGTGTCGCCAGGGCCACCACCGAGCGCGATCCAGGAGGACGAGCCGTGCCGGTCGGGCCGAAACGGCCCGACCGGCCCCGGCCCGACCGGCCCCGGACTGGCCGGACCCGGACTGGCCGGGCCTGGCCCACCCCGGCGAGGCCGCGACCACCTACCGCGAGCCCTCACCGCCGCGCTGCCAATCCGCCAATCCGCCGCCCGTCGGCCTCCCCCTTACAGCTCGTCCAGATCGACCGCCTCCGCCATGGCGCGGTATCCCGCGTCGCTCGGGTGCAGGTGGTCGCCGACGTCATAGGCAGGGGCCAGGCGGTCCTGGTCGGCCGGGTCGGCCAGGGCCCGGTCCAGGTCCACGACCTCGTCGTACTCGCCGGAGGTACGTATCCACTCGTTGAGCCCGTCCCGCTTGGCCTCGC
This sequence comes from Streptomyces chrestomyceticus JCM 4735, assembly GCF_003865135.1. Classification (NCBI taxonomy): domain Bacteria; kingdom Bacillati; phylum Actinomycetota; class Actinomycetes; order Kitasatosporales; family Streptomycetaceae; genus Streptomyces; species Streptomyces chrestomyceticus. Next base: position 3,942,016 of record NZ_BHZC01000001.1, read on the forward strand.
CCCGCTCGGAGTAGTACGCGGCGCCCTTGAACGGCGTCACCGTCGCTCCGATCACCTTCACTCCCGCCGCGTGAGCCTGGCGGATCAGTGAGCGGTGCCCCTCGATGAGCTGGGCGAGCGACACGTCCGGGGCCGGGCCGCCGGGCCAGTCCGGCCAGGCGCTGGCGCCGATGTCGTTGATCCCCTCCAGGACGATGACCGTGCCCACGTTCGGCTCGCCGAGTACGTCGTGCCGGAAACGGGCCACGCCCTTCTCACCGGCCCACGTCGAGTCCGCGGTGACCCGGTTCCCGCTGATGCCCTGGTTGAGCACGCTGCGCGGGTGCCCGATGGCCGCGAAGCGCTCCGCCAGCACGTCCGGATAGCGGCGGTTCGCGTCCACGGTCGCGCCGAAGCCGTCGGTGATGGAGTCGCCGAAGGTCACCACCGCGCCACGGCGGGCGTCGTCCTTACCGCCGGTGACCTCCACCCCCGACAGGTAGTACCAGGACTGCGACTGCTCGGTGAAGGCCGCGCCCCCGGTGTCCGCACGGTGGTCACCCGCCGCGCGGTAGGTCGTGGCAAGGGCCGACTGGTGGTAGGTGGCCGGCCCGGTGGGCCCGGCCAGGTACAGCGTCACGGTCAGGGACTCCAGCGCCTTGACCTTCATCGGCAGCCCGTCGCTGCGCACCTCGCCGCCCGCGGGCACGGTCACCGACTGCTGCCGCCCGAAGAGCAACTGCCGTACGGTCCCGTCCTGCACCGCCGCCCCCTTACCCGTACGGGCGATGGTCGCGCCGGTTATGGTCAGCGGCGTACGGCCGTATCGGTTGGACAGCTCGATACGGGCCTGGGTGCCACCCGTACTCACCCGGACCACCTGCCGGACCGTCTGGTCGGTGAAGCCCTGCGTCGACCAGTTCGGATTCAGCGCGTTCGGTGCCTGCACGGAGGTCGCCCAGCCGCCCCGCCATCGCTGCCCGCTGCTGTGATCACGGTAGCCACCGCTGCCGTGGCCGCCGCTCTGAGCCCCCGCGGCCCCCGCCACAGGCGTCGCCGCGGCCACCGCGGCCGCATCCCGCTCCGTGCCGAGCACCGGAAGTGCCGCCAGTACCGCGGCGGCGAACAGTGCGACGCCCGACCGTCTGGTCATGGAACCCGTCATGATCCATCCCCACCCTCTGCTTCGTTGCCTCGTTGGTCCGCTGTCCGTCCGTGGTTCTGCCCGCGCGCCTGTCCGTATCCGCGGGCCTGTCCGCAGGCCTGTCCGTGTCCGCGGGCCTCCGCGTTGATTCGTTGTCTGACTGCTTGACTGCTTGCCTGCTTGGTTGTTTGGCCGCCTGGCTGCTTGGCCGCTTCGTCGCTCTTTCACAGGCAGGACTGCCGCTCCCGCCCGCCCTCGTCTCCGCCCGCTCTTCCCCCGTCCGTCCGCCTGCGCCCGTCCCGCCTCCATCCACTACGCCGACCGCGACGGCGCGGACGAACGTACGAGCGTGACACCATCAGGAACGTGATCGACCTCGGCTACTCCCTTTCCCGCCGTTTCCCGGACCCCCCGCAGACGGACTACCGCACCGCTGACGTGCGGGCCCTGCGCCACGACCTCTTCTGCGGCGATGTCTACCTGGCCGACACCAAGGAGGACCGCGAGGTCCAGACCTCCTGGGGCTGGGTGCCGGTGCTGGACTTCGCCTGGGCCCTGTGCGACATCGTCGAGCGGATCGACCGTGATCCCCTCGGCAACCGCGCCGCACAGCCGCAGTTCGCGGAGCTGGATTTCACCGAATCGGCGGACCGGATGTACTTCGAGCGCCGCTTCGGCTGGGTGGACGTCGACGCCGACTGGATGCCGGCCGACGAAGCTCCGCTCACCTTCCAGCACTCCGCCCTGCGCCGCGAGGCCCGTGACTTCCTGCACGACCTGATCGCCGACCTCACCGACCTGCACGACGGGCTCGGTGACAACCCGGCCGTATGGGACCTCCAGGCCCGCTTCCCCCGCGTCTGAACGTTCGCCCCCGCGCGCCTCGGTCACTCCGCTCGCGCGCTCCGGTTGCCCATCCCACTCCGCAGTCCCCTCCCCGGCCGGTCCGCCGCGCCTCCGGCGTCCGGACCACTCCCCGTAATGCACTCCCCATGACTTACTCCCCGCCGCACACCCCGCTCACTCCACCCGCACCCCTATCTCCGCCGCGAAGGCCGGCGCCAGGTCCATCAGCTGTGCCGAACTGATCACCGCGCCCGCCAGCCGGTCGACCCCCCGGGCGATGTCCAGCCGGGCCACCCCGCGCAGGTCCACATCGCGCATCCGTACGGCGCTGAAGTCCACCCGGGACAGCGTGCAGTCGTCGAAGCTCACCCGTTCAAGCTCCGCGCCGGCGAAGTCCGCCTCCACCAGGACACATCCCTCGAAGGCGACGTCCTTCAGCTTCGCCTTGCGCAGGTTCAGGAAGTCGATCTTCCCGCCGCGCACCACCACCCGCTCCAGCACCGCCGCGTGCATCTGGACGCCGCCGAGCCGGGCGTCCAGGACCTCGACATCCCTCAGCGACGCCTGTGACAGGTCCGTCCCCACCCCGCGCACTCCGTCCAGCACGCTGTCGATGAACCGCGCCCTGCTCAGGACCGTCTCGTCCAGCGCGCACCGCCGCAGCGCACAGTCCATGAACCGGGCCCCGCGCGCCGGCTGCCCCATCAGGTCGGCGTCCGCGAACTCCAGCCCGTCGTAGTCGCCCTCGGTCTCCAACTCGGTGTCCGTGTACGCCTTCAGCTCCGGCAACCGCACCGTCGGCCGCCGCGCCTCCCGCACCAAACCCCCTCCCCGTCCCGCCGCCCTCTCTGCCCCGGCCGCCCCGTCCCGCCGTCACGCTCCCTCATGCCCGTCCACCGCCTTCTCGCTCTTCCGTCCCGAACCCACCCGCACGACCAACTGACCCCATCGTGACCCACCCCACTGACAATTCCCTGAACCAGCCATCTGACCAGCGAAAACATCACTCGACCCGCACGGGCCCACGCCCTCTCGCGACAGCTCGCGACGACCCATCCCGACTCACTCCAACTCACGTCGGCCCACGTCCGCCCACGCGTCCGCGGTTTTCACGATCCGGCCTTGACCTCAACCAAAGTTGAGGAAACAGAGTGAGGGCGGACGAAACGTTCAACCGCCCCGCCGGTTCGCCCGGCGGCCGGCCACCGCCCTCATCAGGAGACCCCATGCACGCGATCCGGCTGCACACCTTCGGCCCCGCCGAGAACCTCACGTATGAGCAGGTCGAAGACCCGAGCCCGGGCCCCGGCCAGGTGCGGATCGCCGTGGCAGCGGCCGGCGTCCACCTGCTCGACACCTTCATCCGCGAGGGCCTCACCGGCGGCCCCGCCCCGCTCCCCGACCTGCCGACCGTCCCCGGCCGAGAGGTCGCCGGCACGGTGGAGGCCCTCGGCGAGGGCACGGACCCCGTGTGGCTGGGCCGCCGGGTCGTCGCCCACCTGGGCATGAACCCTGGCGGCTACGCCGAGAAGGCCGTCGTCCACGCCGAAAAGCTCCACGACATCCCCGAAAACCTGGACGAGGCCCAGGCCGTAGCCATGATCGGCACCGGCCGCACCACCATGGGCATCCTGCTCTTCGCCGACCTCGCAGCCGACGACGTCGTGATCGTCACGGCGGCGGCCGGCGGCATCGGCTCGCTGCTCGTCCAGTACGCGAAGAACGCCGGCGCGACCGTCATCGGCCTCGCCGGCGGCCCGGTCAAGGCCGAACGCGTACGGAAGCTGGGGGCCGACCTCGCCGTGGACTACAAGGAAGCCGACTGGCCCGCCGAGGTACGCGCCTTCCTGGACGGGCGGGACGCCCCCGGCGCCACCCTCCTCTTCGACTCCGTGGGCGGCGCACCGGGCCGCGCCGCCGTGGACCTGCTCGCCCGCGGCGGACGTCACCTCGTCTTCGGCTGGTCCTCGGGCGGGCCGCTGACCGGCGGACCGCTGGAGTTCGCCGAAGGCGAGCTGGCCGAACGCGGCATCACCTCGGAGTACGTACTCGGCCCGGCGATGATGGCCAAGGCGGGCGGCGACCAGCCGATGCGCACTCTGGAGACCGCGTCCCTCGCCGAGGCGGTAGCCGGCCGTCTCGTACCGGACGTGCAGCGTTTCCCCCTGGCCGAGGCGGCGGCCGCGCACCGCGCCCTGGAGAACCGCGGCACGATGGGCAAGGTCGTCCTGATCCCGTAGCCCCGGGGCCCGGGGCCCCGAAGCCCGTAGCCCGGGGGCCGCGCCCCGGGACCCGTAGGGCTACGCCCTCACCCCACCCCCCCAACGCCTGATCACTCGCATTCAGCCACCGCCCGCCCGTCTCCGTGCACGTCACGATGTCCCCGATCCGCACGCCGAAGCGTCCAGGAAGGTAGATCCCCGGCTCGATCGAGAAGCACATCCCCGGGACCAGCGGCAGATGTTCGCCCTCGACCAGGTACGGCGGCTCGCGAGTGAGGGCGCCGATCCCCCGGCCCGTACGCTGGGTGAAGTACTCGCCGTAGCCCGCCGCCTTGACGACCCGCCGGGCCGCCGATCGATCTCCTGGCACGCCGCACCCGGTCGGACCGCCTCGAAGGTGACCTTGACCGCACGCAGCATCGGCAGCGCCTCCGTCACCGCGAGGTACGAGATCCCCGGCGCGGCGCGCTGCAAAGCCAGCAGGTCATCGGGCCCACGTCATGTCCGAATCGCCGTAACGCCCCTCCTGGCCGAGCCATTTCGCGAGCAGACCATACGGGCCCGCGCCTTCCGCCCAAGCAGCCACCGACAGCACGCCCGCCCCTGCGGCCTGCTCCGCGACGGCCTCCTCGTCCGCCGGTACCAGCAGCCGCGGCTGCCCCTGCGCGCTGACGACCAGCGCGGTCATCAGCCCCCTGAAGCGCGCCGGCGTGTAGCCGCACAACCACACCATCAACGGACCAGGCTTCACAATCATCCCCGCCAGCCCCGCGTCCTCCGCGGCGCGGGCTGCCCGCGTCAACCGCCGTCCGTAGTCCTCGGCCCTCAATGAAGTCGCCATGGCGCGAAAACCCACGCCGCTACGCGCGAGCCCACCCCCGTCCGGCACGCCACAGAAGAGCCGCAGCCGGTGCCCTGACCCCGAACCGCCTCCTACGCGCCGCACCCGACCGAGCCGGGCACGAGATATCGGGTGCGGGACCATGCAGTCTGCCTACCGTCGCAGGCGTAAGAGAAGGAGACCGGAGTGCTGGAACGGCTGAACGAGGCCCTGGATCACATCGAGGCGCACATTCGCCGCCGGGTCGAGGTGACCGAGCTGGCCAGAATCGCCGTCACGTCGGAATACCACTTCCGCCGTATGTTCTCCGCGCTCGCCGGGATGCCGCTGTCGGAATACATCCGCCGCCGGCGGCTCACGGTCGCTGGGGCCGAAGTGCTCGCCGGGGACCGGACACTGCTGGACATCGCGGTGCGGTACGGATACGGCTCGGGCGAAGCGTTCGCGCGGGCTTTCCGGGCCGTACACGGTGTGGGCCCCGGCGAAGCCCGGCGGTACGGTGCTCCGCTGCACGCGCAGCCCCGGATGTCCTTCCGACTCGTCGTCGAAGGAAGCAGCAGTATGCGATACCGAATCGTGGAGAAGGAACAGTTCCACGTCGTAGGCAAGAAGGCGCGCGTCCCGCTCGTACATCAAGGGGTGAACCCGGCCATCGCGGAATTTATCCGGAGTATCGGCCAGGAGACGACGGAACGGATCACCGCGCTCTCCGACCAGCGGCCGGAAGGCCTCGTGGCCGTGTGCGACGACCTCGACCCGAGCCGCGCGGAGGGCACCGAACTCGACTACTACCACGGCGTGGTGACCCGGGCGGACGCGCCGGACGACGACCTGGACACGCTGGTCGTCCCGCCGGGCACCTGGGCGGTATTCGAGAACGCCGGCCCTTTCCCCGAGGCGCTGCAGATCCTTTGGCGCGACGTGTTCACGCAGTGGTTCCCGTCCAACCCGTACCAGAGCAGGCCGGGCCCCGAAATCCTCCGCACCCGCCTCTCCGACGACGGAACCCAGGCGGACGCGGCACTGTGGATTCCTGTGGAACGCGTAGCCGTTTCCGACTGACGCGCCTCACCCGTCTTCCGACTGACGTCGTCCGTCTCCCGACCTGCGCGGCCCACCCGGCCACATCTTCCTATACGTCGACGGCGATGGGGTCAGTGCTAGAGCCTGTCTGACAAATGATCACCTGGCCGTTTCGCGGAGCCAGAGAATCAGGGAGGCTAGAGCCTGTCTGACAATTCCCGTCCAATCAGCGAGGTTCGGCTGAGTTGGCAATCGGGAGGTGCGCCGACCGTCCGGCGGGGATTACCGGGCAGGGCCTACGAACGGCGGGCCAGCAGATGGGCGTCGAGGAAGCCCCTTTCGGAGGCTGGATCGTGGAGCAACCGGGCGAAGGGAACGAGCTCGGCGTCGGCCAGCAGTTCGGCCAGGCGATCCGCCGGCCAGCTGTAGGCAGGCGCCACCTTGTGGTCGAAGCGGACCGGTTCTTGTTCGTCGGTCCCGAAGAAGGAGACCAGGAGCAGGCCATCCGGCGCCAGGACGCGTGCCTGCTCGGCGAGCAGCTCCGGCAGTTCTCCCGGAGGGGTGTGGATCATCGAGTAGTGGGCCAGTACGCCGCCGAGCGCGGCGTCCTCGATCGGCAGGGACTCCATCCGCGCCTCCTGGAAGCGCAGCGCCGGATGGGCCTGCCGGGCGTGGTCGATCATGCCGGGGGCGAGGTCGAGTCCGAAGGCGTCCAGGCCCAGTTCGTGCAGCATGGCTGTCAGATGTCCGGGACCGCACCCGACGTCCGCTGCCCGCGGGTTGCCCGTCGCGCGCACCAGTTCGGCGAAGGTGCCGATCATGGTCCGGGAGAAAGGCTGTGTCTCCAGCCGGTTTGCGAACAGCGATGCGTACAGCTCGACGACTCCGTCGTAGGCCGTCCTGGTCTCGTCCTGGTGATTCACCACGGGCAGGACTCTATAGCCGGTCTGATAATTGATCTTGTGGTAGGTCGAGGTGAGTTGACGGATGCGGCATGGGGGCGGATAGAGCCCCTTTTGCCCCAGGTGGACGGACGGGGCCGTCCGTGGCGTGATCACCGGCAGGTGGTCCACGGCGTGCTGTGGCGGCTACGGACCGGGGCTCCTTGGCGCGACCTGCCCGAGCGGTATGGGCCGTGGCAGACCGTCTACGAGCGGTTCGCCCGCTGGGAGGCCGATGGCACGTGGGCGAAGCTGCTGGAGCATGTCCAGGTCCATGATGACGCGGGGGGCCGGGTGGAGTGGATCGTCGCCGTTGACTCCACGATCAACCGGGCCCACCAGCACGCCGCGGGCGCCCGTAAAAGGGGGACGCAGACAGGGACGAACTGGAAGATCCGGGCCGCTCGCAGGCGCATCAGGCACTCGGTCGGTCCCGGGGCGGGCTGACCACCAAGGTCCATCTCGCCGTCGACGGCCGGGGACTGCCGCTGTCGATCGTGCTCACACCCGGAAACGTCAACGACGCCACCGCGTTCGCCGACGTCCTCGACGGGGTCCGCACCCCGCGCGTCGGCACGGGCCGCCCGCGCACGACACCGGACCGTGTGCTGGGTGACAAGGCCTACTCCAGCAGGGCCATCCGTCATCTGCTGAGGCGTCGGGGCATCGCCGCCACGATCCCCGAGCGCCGCGACCAGGTGGCCAACCGTCGACGCAGGGGGCGCTTCGGTGGCCGGCCACCCGCCTTTGACAGGGAGATCTATCGCGACCGCAACGTGGTCGAACGATGCTTCGCTCGCCTCAAGCAGTTCCGTGCGATCGCAACTAGGTTCGACAAGCTCGCGGACCGCTACCGCGCGGGAGTCGTCCTAGCCTCCCTGATTCTCTGGCTCCGCGAAACGGCCAGGTGATCATTTGTCAGAAAGGCTCTAGGTGTGTTGTCTCGGGACGTTGGTGACAGGCGACGCGCCGTGCGTGGTGCTTGAACGAGGTGAGGGCCTTCTGGCTCGGTGTGGATTGCGACATCTACCGCCGAGTGCAGGAGACCCTCGTGATCCACCGTAACGCTCCACTGACCCCGACCGGCCGCCTGCGGCTGGCCCGGTGCGTCGTCGAGGAGGGCTGGCCGTTGCGCCGGGCGGCCGAACGGTTCCAGGTCAGCCACACCACAGCGGCCCGCTGGGCCGGCCGCTACCAACGCCACGGTCACGCAGGCATGGAAGACCGCTCCAGCAGGCCCCACCACCAGCCGCACCGCACACCCGCAGCGGTGGAGAACGAAGTCGTCCGCCTGCGACGCGAGCACCGGATCGGCCCACTGCGACTGGCCGTCCGCGCCGGAGTCGCCCCCTCAACCGCCCACCGCGTCCTCAGCCGGCACGGTCTGCCGCCGCTGGCCGCCACCGACCGGGCCACCGGCGAGCCGGTCCGCCGCTACGAACGACAGCGGCCCGGCGAACTGCTCCACGTCGACGTCAAAAAACTCGGCCGCATCCCCGACGGCGGCGGCCACAGAGCTCTCGGCCGGGCCGCCGGCCGCAAGAACCGCGCCGGCGCCGGGCTCGCCTACCTGCACACCGCCCTGGACGACCACACCCGCCTCGCCTACACCGAAGACCTGCCCGACGAGAAGGCAGATACCTGCGCGGGCTTCCTCACCCGGGCCACGGCCTGGTTCGCCGCCCGGGGCATCACCGTCGAACGCGTCCTGACCGACAACGCCTGGGCCTATTCCCAGAACACCTGGCGCCGCACCTGCCGCGAGCTGGACCTCCAGCCGCGCTGGACCAAGCCCTGGCGCCCGCAGACCAACGGCAAGGTCGAACGCTTCCACCGCACCCTGCTCGACGAATGGGCCTACCACCGGCCCTACACCTCAGACACCGAACGCCAGGCCGCCTTCGCCGACTGGCTGGACTGGTACAACTACCACCGACCCCACACCGGCATCGGCGGCCACACCCCAGCCAGCCGCGTCACCAACCTCTGCGAACAACACATCTAGGGCCGACGCCGGAGTCGGGAGCGCCCGTGGAGCTGTTGCTGTGCACTGCCGAGAGGAAGTAGGCCGCAGCCACCGGATTCTCGGCAAAGGGCGGCTCCATCCGGGCAGCCCTGATGAGCAGCCCTATGGGGGACTCCCGCTTGTACAGCAGGACCTCCTCGGCTTCCCGGGAAGGCATCGGCGACGGCAGGTGGGCTATGCCGTCATCGGTGAGCCACTTACTGATTTCGGCGGCCCGGCCGATGCTGAGGCGGCCCCATTCGCCGTTGTACTGCTCCCGCAGCCAGCCCATGGACACGGCCGCCACCCCATTGCCGTTGTCCAGTTCCCACCAGACGGCTTCCCGGTCCCGGTCCCGCATAGTCCCCTCACCCTGATGTAACGGATGACGGGATTGTCGCATCAGCGCCTCCCGGAGCTGGACGGGGGGCGGAGCCGACCGGAGCCGACCGGGGCCGCCCGGGCCCGTACGCGCCGCTCGTTAGCGAAGCGTTAGTCACGCGACGGGAAAAAATAAGGGGTGGCCGACAGTCTTGTTCTCACCAACCGACGTCGAACGGGGAGAAAAATGTCGCACCTCACCACACTGGGTCACGTCCGCAAGGCTGCCGCCGCCGCGGTCATCGCCGCCGCCGCATTCGGCCTCACCGCCTGCGGTCAGGGGGGCGACACCAAGGCCGCGCCTTCGTCGACGACGGCCACGTCCGCGTCCTCTTCGTCCGCACCCTCTTCGTCCACCTCCGAGAGCGGCCGGCAGGCGTCCGCCGCCTCGACCAAGACCACGCAGAAGACCTCCCACGGCGCGTCGTCGAGCGCCTCCAAGGGGACGGACGAGCGCTGCACGAACAAGTTCAACTACGCAGACGACCCGAGGTCCAACGCCGAAATCAACAGCATCGGCGCGGAAACCGGCCACTGCCCGACGCCCAAGAAGAAGAACGCCACGCCCCCCGGCACCCCCAAGAAGCCCGGCGTCAGCTGCACGAACCAGATCAACTACGCGGGCGACCCCCGGTCCAACGCCGAGATCAACACCATCGGCGACAAGACCGGTTACTGCCCGCCGATCAAGCGCTAGTGGGTTCTTGCGGTGCCTCCCCCGTCCCCAGCAGGGCGTGTTCATCCCTGCTGGGGCACTCGTCGCAGATGACGACACGAAAGACGAATACCGGGGCGTCCACGGTCGCAGTCTGGAACACCGATCCCCATCACCTAATGGACGACCCGGCTGCGGCCCCGCACCTCACCCCCGGGCTCCACGGCAGACCTAACGTAAACATGGCAAGGTCGTCGTAAACTCCAGCGACCTCAACTCCGCCCCCCGTGTACTCAATTCGGACCAACGCCGAACGGGCCACTCACACGCCCGGGACACCTTCCCCGAGCCGGGTGACGTCTTCGTGGATGTGAGCGGAAGGCTTCAGCCGAAGGGCGTCGCGGGTGCCTTGCCATCAGCGTGTGTCTCACCGGGCGAGGATTCCGATGGGGAGGACGCAGGCGAGCTCGGTGAGGTGGGCTGAAGGTTTGCCTCAGGCAACGTGGGGTCCGGCTCGTCGAACGTCACGCTGTTCAGCAGCACCACGATGTCCGAGCAGTACGCGTCCCAATGACCCTCGCGCGGCGTCGTGAGGTTGAAGGAAACGACACACTGCTCCTGGCCCTCCACCCCCTCCGGCACCGGAAGGTGCACCTGCATTTCCGCCATCGGCAGGTCCAGCTCTTCCCCGATGCGGAGGTTTCGGCGGGGATGTGGAAGCCGTTCAGGCCCGTCAGCACCGCCGCAGGTCCGACCGGGGTGTCGAATACCGTCCCGACCCAGGAATCTCCTCGCGCGGCGACCAGAGCGCGCACCATGCCGTCCGCCGCGATTGCCGCATCCCCGAAGGCGAAGGGCGTCACCGTGACAAGCAACGTGCCGAGGGACAGTTCACCTTCGTAGGCACGCAGGCAGGTTCCGGCGTACAGCGTCCCGGACTCTTCGAGTGCCTGCGACACTTTCTGCAGGTTGCTCACCAGGTTCTCGTAGGCTGCGGGCCTCGCTTCGAGAGCTTCCCGTGACACGCGCGTGATCAGTTCCTGTCGCGCTTCTTCGGCAGTCATCCCTAGGGGAATTTCCGTGAAGCCCGCAGGTGCGGTGCATTCCAACTCTAGCTACCCACCTGATCGTTGTGCGGCCCTGCGGGAGGGGGAGGAGGGGAAAGAGGCGAGACAGGGAACTGAGCTGCCTGCTGGCGGCGGTAACGCTCAAGCAGCCGCAAGTTCTCTTGATGCCAACGCCTCGTGTATCGCGGACCGAGGGCGGCTACGGCCAGGCACAGAAGGCCGACAAATCAAGAGCCCACCGCGACCGGCGCTGTCTCGCGTACGGCCCACGCCAGCGCGAAGAACCCTGTGGCGAAGACGCAGCTCACGCTGATCAACTGAGCCGGGTGGCACCCCTCATAGGCTTTGACCTGCCTCTGCGCACGCGCAGCGCGCTCCGGGTGGATCAGCGGCAGGTCGGTGACCGCAGAAAGACCGTGGGGTACAGCTCCTGGCCAAGGCTGAGCAACGGCGCTCCACGAGCCGGCCGCCTGCACGCGCGCCAGGGTTGCCTGGGCACGCTGCCGGGCCGCCGGACTATCGTCGCGAGTGAAGAGCAAACGACGCTGCCCTCGTCCGTAAGGCTCATCCGCGCCGAGCGCGTAGCCCAACTCCGAGCCGATCCAGGTAACCCGGTCAGCGCGCATCGCCCCGAACCCGGTGAAGACGACTTCGACAGTCGGGCGTCCGTCGAATCGTGCTGCTACCGCCGCCTCGTCCTTCATGTCTTCCCTCACCCGCCGTCAGTGGTGGCCTGGTCTTTCGCGCTGCCCTTCTTCCACGCGTTCTCCATGGCAACCAAAAGAGGGCCGCCGCCGGGAATTCCCATCTCCACGACCTGACGGCGGTTCGTCGGCTTGAAGTTCTCGAATACAGACGGATCACCGAACAGTCCGGCCCAGGAGTCGACCAGACCGAAGTTGGACGCTGCGTCTGCCGCACGGCTCTTGAAGATCGCGGCGCCCAGCTTTCCTCCGACGCGAACGGCGCCACCGAACGGGACCGTGCCCAGTGCGTCCTGCGCCAGCGTCCGGTTCGATACGACGTCTTCGCCGCCCGCCATACGAGCGGTGCCGTGCAGCACGAGCGCCCCTGCCGCGAAACCGGACGATGTGACCTCCAGCCCGGCGGCCAACGGCCCTAGGACGATCTCCGAGGGAGGGAAGACAAGGCCGAGAGCAGCGATGCCCACTCCGGCAGCGCCGAGTATGGCACTGACAGTCGACAGGACATCGCCGACGGCAGCGATGGCGTTGGCGTGGTTCTTCACCCAGTCCCAGGCTTGATGCGCCAGGAGGGAGCTGGCCTCGGCCAGTGACTTGATGGCGTCGCCGATCCGATCCAGCAACCCTGGTTCGTCGGGTGCTTCTTCCGAGGCTTTGCGTACGGCCTCGGCGATCTTCTCCGCTGCCTCATCATGCTGCTGCTTGAGGCGTTTGGCGTCCTCGATGAGAGTGTTGAGAGCGTTCCTGGCAGCATCAAGCTCTTTTACTGCCCGGTTCAACCGTTGCTCGGCGTTGTGCAGCTCTTCATCAGTGTCGAATGTCTGCCCCGCCAGCCCCAGATTCGGGTTCCCTTCCGCGTCCCGCACACGAGAACGGGCGGTTACCGCGCGGGCCTCCAGCTCTGCCGACCGGGACTTCATGCTGCTCAGCTTCGCGGACCACTCGTTCAACTGAAAGCCACAGTCGTAGAAGCTTTGCGTTGCAGAGTCGACCAGCTTCGGCAGTTCCTTCACCTGTGCGGAAAATGCGTCTGCGGCAACGCCCTTCCAAGCATCTCCGTCGCGGGTTATGGAGTTCAGCGTCTGCCACACCGAACTCAGGTTTCGGTGCGCCTCGAACGACTGATCCGTGAGTGCACGCACCGCCGAGAGACTGCCAGGGGTCGGATCGAAGCCGATGCCTGGGAACCCCGCAGCCTCGGAAGGTATCTTCCCGCCGCCACTCATGCGCCCCCTACCCGCCTACCCGAACACTCGGGATGTGGCACCGGATGTCGATTGCGGCGCCGAGGAGCCAGGGGAAGCCCCCTCAAGGCCCCTGGCGAACGCTTGCTGAATTCCCGTCTCGCAGGCTCGGTACGATTCTGCAGTGGCCTCCACCGAGCCACGTACGGAGTTCGCCAGTCCGGCGATCTGCCCGATTCCGTACTTCCACTTCGACTGAAAGTCCGAGCAGGCAGAATCCAAGGAGTCGTGTCCCAACTGCCCTGCGGTGGCTTGGTCCATCTTGCGCGTTACCGTCCGCATACCGGTGACGCTCTCGTCGAGCTTTTGCGAGATGGAGCCGAGTTCGTGCACATCGACTTTGAAAGTCCCCGGCAAGAGAGCCCTCCCCCTTACTCCTGCGCCCGTCTGCCGTACAGGCGGAGGAGCCTAACAGCGACAAGGACCCGGCGCGGCGGGGAGGACCAACCAATACCATGCCTTAACGGAGGCAGCGGCATGGCTGAGGCCACGGTGCAGCAGTCCCACCTAATTCCGACGAACGTTAAAACGCCACCGAGACATGGCATTGTCGTGTCGGGATCCGGGTGCGGCGGGCTAGGTAGCGAAGAGCGGCTGCGGGGGGCACTCCGGCATCCCCGACGCCCCGACCACCCTCGCCGAGATGCGCTGGATAACCGCCCAGGCGGCAGCCCGCCTCCCGGCACGGGCAGAGTGCGCACCCGCGGACGCCGCGGAGCCCAACGCCACCGCGGCCAAGGCGGCAGCACTCCCGTGCAAGGACACACCGCCGTTCTGTCTCCGTCCAGGGACGCCCAGCGTGACACCAGACCCCGCCTGCGCAGTACGACACTGTGCTGCCGATGCGCAGAAGGCCCACCGCCGCCGCAGCATCGAAGCCGGCACCCGCACCATGCAGGCCAGGATGACACCGGACACCACGGCCGAGGGCCTACACGAGGCCCTCGCCCTGGGCGCCGAAACGGTCCCCCGCACGCGGTCGAACTCCAACCTCCTCAGCCACCACCCCAAGACTCCCGGGCTTCCCCACCCGCGTCTTCCCGGACTGGCTCGCGCATTACGTCGCAGCCCTCGCCCAGGAGACCCAGGCCCCACCCGACCTGGCCGACACCCTGGCTCTCCCGGTGCTCGCGGCAGCAGCCGGCGGACGCTCAGTCATCCGGGTACGGGGAGGCTGGCGAGGCCCTGTGGCCACAACCCGAGAAACCCGAGACCAGGCCTGTGACCACGAGCACCAAGGACACACGCGCCCGGCGCCGCCGCCCGATCAAACAACAGCAGAAAGCCCCAGGCCACCACCGATGACCTGGGGCTTTCCTTCATTGAGCCCCCTGTCGGATTCGAACCGACGACCTACGCTTTACAAGAGCATTCCGGGTGGGAATCGAGCCGGATAAGCATCGGTTCGGAGCGATCCCTAACCCGCCCTCCAGAAGCGGTAGAACACCACCTGGAGGGGCGTTTCTCCAGCTCAGGGGCCTCTCAGCAGATGTCTGGGGAGCCTGCTCTGCCGCAGGCCCTTCATCGGTTTTCCTCATCTTTCCCTGCCTGTCCCCGGCCTTCTGTCCACGTTCTGTCCACGGACAGCCCCCGACCGCCTCTCCTTCTGGGAACCGGCCCGACGCCAGAAAGCGAACAGGGGTTCCCGCAGGTCAGCGCCGCCCTAACATCTGCTGGTCCAACGCTTCACATTCGCGCTCGCCACGCATAACCACGCCCTCACGCTGACATCACCTGGCAGGGGGCGGAGCGGCCGTCGCCCCCGTCTTGGCCGTCCCCGCCGGCCCCAGGCTCTTCTGGTTCTGGGGCCGAGACGACGAGGGTCAGCTTCGGGGCAGTACTGTCCTCCGTCGCGTTGGCTCGCGGTACGAGGGTGACCGGTGCGTTCGCCGCTGCCTGGTCGAACTGCGGCATGAGCGAGGTGTAGGTGTCGGCGGTGAGGGAGTAGTTGCTGTGGCCGAGGAGAGCTTGGATGGCCTTCATGGACAGGCCGGCCGCGAGGCTCAGCGACGCGGCGCAGTGGCGGAGGTCGTGGAGGCGGATCGGAGGAAGACCGAGCCTTTTGACCAGGCGGTCGAAGGCTTGCGAGACGTTGTCCGGGTTGTGGGGGCTTCCGTCCTCGGTGGTGAACACGCGGCCTGAGTTGACGTAGGGGCCGTACTTCTCGGGTTCGGCCAGGTGCTTTGCCTCCCAGGCTTCGCGCTCGGTCCTCTGCGCCTGGCGTACGGCTCGGAGCAGTGCGCGGGTCACGTCGTCCAAGGTGACGGTGCGGCGTCCGCTGCGGCTCTTGGGGGTGTCTTCCCAGACTTCGCTGTAGGTGCGGCCCTTGACCAGTTGCTCGACGACCTTGATCGTTCCGGCTTCCAGGTCTGTTTCTGTCCAGGGGAGGCCGACGGTTTCGCCGCGTCGTGTCGCTCTGAAGACCGCGAGGTGCCACATGGGGTACATGCGGTGCCCGGTTGCGCCGTCGAGGAACTGTCCGGTCTGTTGTGGAGTCCAGACCATGACGGGGCCGGGGATTTCTCCTGTTTCGCGCCAGCGGGCGACACGTTCGTCCGTCCAGACGAGAGCTTCAGGGCGCTCGTACTTGGGGAGGACGACGCCTTTGGTGAAGTTCTCCGTGATCAGCTTTTCGGCGACTGCGGCGTCGAGTGCGGCAGAGAGGGTGTCTTTGAACTTCTTCTGTGTGCCCGGGCCTGTCTCTCTGCGGGGCTTCTGGCGTGCCTCGCGAAGTGCTGCTTTGGCCTCGTCCCATCGCTGGCGCAGGTGTGGTGGGCGGGGCTTGGGCGCGGACTTCCATGCCCGGTGGGCGTCGTCGCATTCGGCTTTGGCCTGCTGCGCTGCGAGCCTGTTGGCTGCCTTGGATTCGTTGAGGGCCCAGATTTCTTCGAACATCTCCTGGACGTGGCGCTTACGCAGTTGGCGCAGGGGGAGGTGGCCGAGGGCGGGTATGAAGATCCGTTCGACGTAGTCCTCGTAGTCCTTGCGGGTGCTGCGTTTGAGGTCGACGCGCTGGCGCAGCCAGCGGCGCAGGTACTGAGCGACCGTCTCCTTGGAGTCGATGTCGACGCCGCCCTGGGCCTCGTCCCAGAGCTTCTGTGCCGCTTCCTTCGCGTCGGTCTGGGTTCGGAAGCCGCTCTTGCGGGGCCGGCGTCGTTCGCCGCGTGGGCCGTCGGGGAGGTTGAGGTAGTAGGCCCAGGAGCCGTGGTCCCGTTTTTTCAGGTCTGGGCAGGCCGAGCCGATCTCGCGGCGCTTGGGTTTGCCGTCGGGCCTGAGCACCGGTCGGCCGGCGTCGTCGAGTACCGGCTCCGTGCACGAGCATCGCTTGTAGGTGGTTCCGTCGAACACGCAGGCTCCTGTTTGAGCTGGGGTTTCCTTGCGTGTCCTGATCTTTCTGTAGCGGAGTTCGGGCTTCCTTGGGTCTCGTATGCTTCCGGTCAGGTGGCGCGGGGATAAAGGATTTGACCACCTATGACCACATCTGCGATTGGTTCTGTTGCGCCTTCCTCTGAGCGTGGGGACATGTCCGTGGAGGAGGTTCTGGCGCTTCCGCTTGCGATCAGCGTGGCGACGGCTGCGCGTGCTTTCAAGATCGGGGCGGACAAGGCGTACCGGCTGATCGAGGAGGGCCGGTTCCCAGCAAAGCTGATTCCGTTGGGCGATACGACGAAGGTGGCGACGGCGTCCGTCTGGGAGGCGCTTGGGCTGCGTTAGCCGACCTTTTGCTGCGGCCTGTTTGCCGAAGAGCCGCCCACCTCCCGCCTTCTTAGGGTCGCTACGCGGCGATTCGCCCGTGCCTTCCATAGCCCCAGGCAACCAAAAAGCCAGGAGTGAGGGAGGTCACTTTTCGATTTCGTGTTCGATCATCATGTTTGACCTGCGTAAATACACAGCGGCGTCAAGTGAACGGAGAGCCCTCCTATGTCAGCCGAGTACATTGGCCTATTAAGGAGCTAAGGGGCCGCTATGGGCAAGGCGGTCGCACTCCCGATGGATGGAGATTCATGGCACGGCTATCGGGTTACGTGCGTCCTGGAGAGCTGCACCAGCAGGAGGCCCAGGGCTTGCGTGAGGGTGCTTCACGACTGCTCTTGAACGAGCCCGTAGGCGCGGTCGTGCGCCAGCTCGCCGACAAGGGTTACACCAACGCGCGCGGGAACCCCTGGGCTGCCGAGGCATTCGTGCGAGCCATCCTCAACCCGCTCATGGCGGGCCTCGACAAGAACGGCGAGCCCATCGAGGACTTCGGGGAAACGGTCCTCACACCGGACGAGCACCAAAGACTGAACGCACTGTTCGCTAAGCGCCGCGGCGAGCAGACTCCGCCTCGCGAACCGTTCGACTACCTGCTCACCAGCGGCTTGTCCGAGTGTGGTCGGTGTGCCTTCCACATGCAGGGGGCTCGGGTGAACGGCGACGCAGACCCCGGCTACCGGTGCCCGCCCCCCAAGGAGGGCCGCGCTTCGTGTGGTGGCGTCCGCATGAACGCCAACCGTCTGGAGGACGCCGTAGCCGAGCAGGTCCTCGCTGATGTTCTGCGCCCGGGAACCCACGAGCGGCTGCTTGAAGTCCAGGAGGACGTCAGGGCCGAAGCAAGACGTCTGCGCGAGCATGTCGACGGGGCCGAGGAGCGGTTCAAGGAACTGGGCGGCCTGTACGGGCGTGGCCTGTTGGTGCGCTCGGCGTTCCTGGCCGCGCAGAAGGCCACCAAGGAGGATCTGCGGCAGGCCCGGGCCCGGCTTCGGTTCCTGGAGCAGATCGCGGACGTGCCGATCTCCGGCGTTACCGATTTCGTCGCGTGGTGGAGGACCGCTCCGCGGGCCTCTCAGCGAGCTCTCATCGCCTTGGAGGTTTCCAAGGTGCGTGTCATGCCGTCAGGTGGTGGGCGGCACGCCGATCCGCACGAGCGGATCGTTATCGACTGGCGTTCCCCCGCCAACTGATCTTCTTTTCGTGCGCCTCGCCGGCTGGGGCGCACCGCTATGCCTGTCGCCCTGCCCAGCAAGTTGGAGCCTGCTTTGTCGTCCCCTTCCCTCATTCCGCTGTCGTCCACCACGTGGGCGTGGATGCACAACAGCACCGCCTGGGGCTACAGCAACTGCGGGCTCGTCGCCTCTGATGGGCAAGCCCTGCTGGTGGACACCCAGTTCACGTTGGCCGGCATGCGTCTGCTGTTGGACGCAGTCGAGGCGGCCGTGCCCGGAGCGGAGATCACTACTGTGGTGAATTCGCACCAGAACGGGGACCACACGTGGGGCAACCAGCTCCTGCCGGACGCCGAGATCATCACGTCGGCTGCGTCGGCCGAGCATGTGTGCAAGGAGATCAGCCCGGAGCAGATGATGCTGCTCGGCCGGGCGGCTCCGACGTCTGCGGTCACCGCGTACGCCGCTGAGCACATCGGCGGGTTCGACTTCAGCGGGATCACCGTGACTGGTGCGACGCGTACGTTCACCGGCACGCTGGAGCTGGAGGTTGGCGGGGCGGCGGTCGAACTCATCGATCTCGGCCCCGCACACAGTGAGGGTGACGTGGCCGTGCATGTCCCCGAGGATGAAGTGGTCTTTACCGGCGATACGTTGTTCATCGGTGCCCACATGATTGTGTGGTCCGATTCCCTCAGCGCGTGCATCGAGGTTTGCGATCGGCTACTGAGTACGGGCGCCACAACGTTCGTACCGGGTCACGGTGAAATCACCGGCCGGGCAGGCGTGGTCACCTTTCGCGACGGCCTCGCCCGTGTCCACGAAGACGCCACTTCCTACGCTTCGAGTGGCGTCGAGTTGTCCGACGCGGCCCGCCTGATCAAGGGGGCTCACGCCGGCGTTCTCGCGCATCCTGAGCGGCTTTTTACTGCTGTTGCCGCTGCGTATAAGGAAGCGGGCGTAGAAGGTGCCCCTTCCACGACGATGGGGCTCGTTGAGGGAATGGCTCAGCTAGCGAGGGAGTAGTCGGGCGACATGATGAACATCATGCGCTGGCTACGGTCGCTGAGCGGTGCGTAGCAGCGGAAGATCACCTCGAATTCTTCTTCACCGCGGTTCGGTAGGTACATCCAACGCCGGTGGCCGTCTGGGTGGGTGACGCTCGTGAGGTCGTCAGTAAGGAGCCGGGCTGCGACCTTGTCGCGCTTCTTGATGTCGGCTACGACTTCGGCGAGCCTGCGGTTCTCCGGCTGGGACTCATGTACGAGGCGGAGTTGGGACGCCATGGGCTTGGCCCAGGACTCTTCCCAGTCGATCAGCTGCAGCCGGGCTTCGGGGTAGGTCAGGCACCAGGTCATGATGTTGATGCCGTACTTGACCCAGGGCCAATTCTGGACGCACAGGTCGTTGTACTTGAGCATGTCCCACGACGCGTCAGATATGTACGCGGGCCAGGGCTGCCCCTGAATTACTGCGGTTGTCGAGGGGTCGATGACTGCGGCCGGGCGGTAGAGGGGCGGCGGCTCTTGCCCCTTTGCGTACACGAACAGGGTGTATCGCTTGGCTTCGTTGAGGTCGAGGATGCGCACGATGCGCTCCAGCCAATCCGTTTTCGGGTTCGCGATGCCGCCGGCTTCCAGGCGCCTGTACCAGCTCTCCGTCACACCAGTGAGCACTGCCATTTCGGCTTGTGTGAGGCCGGGCTTGTTTCGCGGCCCGAACTTGGCGGTGAAGCCGGGGACGAGGTTGGGGTCCATCTTGGCGCGCCACTCTCGGAGAAAATCGCCTACGCGGTGCCTATTGGACATTGGGGCGCTACCCCTCCTTGACGGTAAAAGTATCGGAAAGACGCCGATGAACTTAACGCCCCCTTGACGCTCCTTCGCAAGTGCCTCCATGATCATCTTTTCACCCGCGACCCGCCCAAAATGGGACATTAATCGCCTTTCCCCCGCTTCAACAGTTTGTCAACTACCGCTACATTTCGTACCGGTCACCCTGAGTAGCCGGGAACGTTCAAAAGCGAGCGTTCCGTTTGTGCGAGGGTTGCTGCACCGCAGGAGGTCGTCCGGTCGCCGGGCACCGGCCCCGCGGGCGCTCTGTCACGGCAAACGGCAGAGCTGAGCACCAGAGCACCAACTGAGAGGTACCCATGAGCCGCAGCGTCTTCATCACCGGTGGTAACCGAGGCATCGGACTGGCGATCGCAGAGGCCATGGCCGCCAACGGTGACAGGGTCGCCGTCACCTACCGGTCGGGCGAACCGCCCGCTGGCGTCCTGGGCGTCAAGTGCGACATCACCGACCCGGAACAGGTCGAGGCGGCGTTCCGGCAAATCGAAGAGGCGCACGGCCCGGTCGAGGTGCTGGTGGCCAACGCGGGCATCACCCGCGACACCCTGCTGATGCGCATGTCCGAGGACGACTTCAGCGACGTCATCGGCACCAACCTCACCGCCGCCTACCGCCTGGCCAAGCGCGCCACCCGCGGCATGTTGCGCGCCCGCAAGGGCCGCATGATCTTCATCGGCTCGACCGTCGGCCTGCGCGGCGAAGCGGGCCAGGCGAACTACGCGGCAGCCAAGGCCGGACTGGTCGGATTTTCTCGCTCCATCGCACGTGAGCTGGGCTCGCGGGGAATCACGGCCAACGTGGTCACCCCGGGACTGACCGAGACGGACATGACCGCGGTACTGCCGCAAGAGATCAAGGACAGCATGATCAAGCAGATCCCCGCGGGCAGGGCCGCCCAGTCGGAGGAGATCGCCGCGGCGGTGCGCTTCCTTGCCAGCGATGAGGCGTCGTACATCACCGGGGCCGTCATCCCGGTCGACGGCGGCGCCGGCATGGGCCACTGAGCGGCAGCTCGGCCACATCAGCAGAGCAGCACCTACAGTCACCCGGCGCCGCGCTCGGGCTTGGTGATCGCGGACGGGGGTTGGGCGCGTCAAACGGAGGGGCAGGCGACAAGCGGCCTGACTTGGCGAGGAGTGAAGTGATCGATGAACAGCGCATCTTGGCGCTGTCGAAGCAGCCTCGGAGCGGTCGACCGGGCAGTGAAGAGCGGGGCCTTGCAGCGACTGCTCGTGTCCTGAGTTACCTGCACGGCGAGACGGACAGATTGGCGATGCCGATCCGCTGGAGCGCGGCCCTGTGTGTCACAGCTAGCCAGGTTGATTCGTCTATGCAGGTGAGAGAAGGCGATTCGGCCGAGGTGTGCGGCCAGTGCCCGATCGCCCGCGAGTGTTCTACCGCCCTGGCAGCGGGTGCGCCCGTTGAGGTGCGGCGGTGGCGTGAGCGCGTAGACGGGGGTTAGGCGCTCGCGTCCCGTGGCGCGGTAGAAGGGGAGCCCGTGGGGCGCCGGAAGAAACCGGCGCCTCACGGGCGCTTTGCTTTCCTCAAAGCGGCTGGGCTGGTGCGGTGTTGGCACAGGTCAGAGAACATCTGACTGCGGCTCCGCGAGTAGACACCCCCCTTTAACGTAGTAGAATTTAGCTATTGGTTGAGGGAAGAACTCACCACCTACCTCTTGGAGAAACCCGTGCAGCGCGTCCTGAAGATGAGCCAGGTCCACCGCAATCCCCGCCAGCCCCGCGAGCACTTCGACGAGGCGGCCCTTCAGGAACTCGCCTCCTCTATCGACGAATACGGCCTCATGCAGGCCATCGAGGTCCGCCCCGACAACGAGCGCGGCGGATACGAGATCGTCGCCGGCGAGCGCCGGTGGCGCGCCCACCAGCTGCTCAAGCGCACCAAGATCCGCGCCACCATCACCAGCGAGAAGAGTGAACTCCGTCGCTTCAAGCGGTCGGTCAGCGAGAACGTGAACCGCGAGGACATGACTCCCCTGGAGGAGGCGCGAGCCTTCCAGCGCATCCTGGACGAGGAAGAAGGCGCCACCCCGGAGTCCGTCGCCGCCGACTTCAGCAAGACCACGGCGTACGTCAAGCTCCGCCTGGCCCTGCTGGATCTGCGCGAAGATGTCGCCAAACTCGTGGAGTCCAAGACCATCGGCACCCAAGCAGCAGTGCAGATCGCAGCCCTGAGCCACGCCAACCAGGCCGCCGTACTCGCCAAGTTCAGCCGCGGCGAACTGGCCTCGGACAATGAGATCGTCCACTTTGCCTACGCCATGCGCCAGCAGCAGGAGCAGGCCGTACTGATGATCACCGAGGAGCTGACGGAGGAGCAGCGTACCGAGCGCGCGGCAGTGCAGAAGAAGACCCGTACGGCACTCGACAAGATCGAACAGGTCCGCGCGATGCTGGACGAGATCGGCGCCAGCGACCCGCTGAAGCTCGCGCAGGCCCTGGAGGGCGGCGTCGGGGCACGCCTGGAGCAGTTGGACCGCGTAGCGGAGTCCCTGACGAAGGCGCGCTTCCAGCTCAAGCAGGCCAAGGCGCACTCCGAGGCCAAGGAGTTGGTCCAGGTCAACCCGGAAGCCGTCGCGGAATCGGAGTCGGAGCCGGCAGCAGCCTGACGCGCAGAAGGCGGGGCCGCGAGCCCCGCCTCGCCTCAGAAACCATTCCCGACCGCAAGGTGCCCCCTCCATGTCCGCTCACGCCGAGCGCCCGCAGTGGCAGATGATGACCAAGTCCGACTTCGATGCCCGCCTCCCCAGCACGTGGACACTCGACATACCTACCGGACCGGCGCGTATCGCGGCGGTCCCCGACGCGTCCGGCACCCCCGCTCTTTTCGGAGAGGCCGCGCCTCCCTCGCGGGCCGGACACACACACTCCTGCGAACCGAAGGACACCCAGGGGCAGGAGCCTCTTTTCTGAGTGGGCGCCACCTTCCGTGCCGCCTGCCGCGACCGCCCCGCCCGTTCCAGTGGGGTTGCGGCCGGCGGGAGAGCGTACTGGACACTCCCACCAGGCATAGTAGAACTTACTTACCGAAGAGACGTCAGACACCCGAAGGAACCCCATGCTCGCCACATTCGCGACCGTCGACTGCTACAGCACCCTCGGGTTCACACCCGGCGAATGCGACGAGTGCGAGGGGCGCGCCGTCGTCACCTTCCACCGCGGGCCCCACGAGGAAATCCGCGAGTGCGAGCAGTGCCGAGGCACCGGAGTGCGGCACCCATGCCCCCACTGCTCCGACGGCACCGACCCCGTCACCGAGGACACGTGCGAGACCTGCAACGGCTACGGCTCGCTTCATTAACCTAAAATAGGCCGCTACTTTACGCAGGATGTAACCATGCGAACTGGCGACGCACTCGCCCATCACTCCCTCACCACCGGACAGCGCACCAACGTCACCGCCAGCCCCGGCGGGATTCTGCACCTGAGCGCCACACTGGCCGATGGCGCGATCCAGCACTTCACTCGCAACCCACCAGGCGGCCCGGAAGACTGGCGGGCCGGCCTCCAGGAGGGCCAGCACGGCGCCTGCGCGTTCAACGAACCCGTCTCCGCCACATGGGGGCGCGGCTTGGACCTGATCGCCTCGCGCCACACAGGGGGCACGAAGTGAACGACGTCCGCGCGGACTTCCGCATACGGGCCGGCGTAACCCCGGTCCGCTGGCAGTCGGGCACCCCGCGACCCTTCGGGTACGTGAACGGGCACGCCGAGGACCCCATCACCGGGGAGACGCTGGTCTTGGTGCGCTGGCCCGGCGCGTCGACGGACATCCCCCATCACCCGGACGATCTCGCCCTTCTCGACTGACCACAGGCTCAAATAGGCCGCTGCCTTTGGTCATGTTAGATTCGTGATCGTTGTCAGGCCCGAGGCACGGCCCGCACAACAACCCGACCTCCGGACGGGCAGCGCCCCCCCGCGCCCAGCCCGCCCGGATGGCCCGTCCGATACGGGCCACCCCTCCGGCCGGGGCCCGCTCCTCCGACAGCGGGCCCCGGCCCATCCACGGAGAACCAGATGCCTGCCGATACCACCACCTACGATTCAGACCTGTATGAGGCACTGATCGCCGAGCGATACGGCCGCCCCATGAGCGAGATCCTTCAAGAACACCACCGGGCGCCCCTGCCCGAACTCCTCAAGGAACGCCACCGCCGCCCCGCGCCGACAGCAGCGAACCGTCCGCTGCACAGCCCGACGCCGGACCCGGACGCAGCCCGGCACCGAGCCGACCTCGAAGCGGCCATCGCCCAGCGAGGGACGAAAGCGGCGTGAGCGTCACCGAAGAGCAGTTCCGTCGGCACGTCCGCCAGCTCGCAGCCGCACGCGGCTGGACGCTGGCGTACCACACGCACAACAGCCGCCGCTCCGACGCGGGATGGCCCGACGAGGTCTACGGACATCCCCAGACACGGCGGACATTGTTCGTCGAGCTCAAGACGGACACCGGCCGCATCCGGCCAGCCCAGCGTGAATGGCTCACCCACCTCGCAGCCAGCGGTCTCGAAACCGCGCTGTGGCGCCCCAGGGACCTCAGTCTCATCGTCGCCACCCTCGCCCCCACCGGGCCCCGAGCCCAACTACCCGAATCATGGACAAGGAACACACAGTGACAGCCACCGACCCCACCACGGACACCACGGCGGCACCCGGCACCTGGTGCGACAGCTGTGACAGCTACTTCAACCTGATCACCAACACCTGCCGCTGCAACAATCGCTGACCACCAAGGCGCGCTCCATGGCTGACACCACCTGCATCACCCCCGGCCAGCAGGCCCCGCCCGACCTCGGCGCAGCTCTGGCTGAGATCGCCATGCTCGCCAACGAGCTGTGCGAGCACCTAGCTGACGGCCAATGGCGCGTAGCCGACCGCATCCGGCACCTCGCCGAGACCGTCACCTCACCTACCGACCACCCAGGGGAACGCAAATCCTGATGCACGTACGGTTCGACACCCCGCCCATCCCCCACCGTAGCCAGGAGACCCACGAGACCGCGCAAGCCCTGCGAGGCCGCCCCGGCGACTGGGCCCACATCGACACCCACGACACCATGAACCGGGCCTCCAACCAGGCGCACCGGGTGCGTACGGGCAAGCTCGCCGCCTTCCGGCCCGCAGGCGCCTTCGAGGCCAAGGCGCACGGCACCGAAGACGGAGGGGCCGAGGTCTGGGCCCGCTACGTCGGCCCGCGCACCAGCGGCCATTCACGACAGTTGCCCCATGCACCTGTATGAGATGTACGCTCGTTGGTGAGACCCCGCGGTATCCCCCGTCCGCGGGGTCTCGCTGCGTCCGGGCGCTGTTCGCTTCGTCAGGTGCGCAGGCGGCAGCGACCGGCCGGAGGCGGTAGCGGACGACGAACTCAGCCCTCGGCACCGCCCCACTCTTCCGGCCCGCCGCCCCTCCACTCCACCAGCCGCGGGTCGTCCAGCGGGATCGCGTCGGCGTCCTCCGCTACTCCTGCACGCCGCAAGAACTCCTGCACGTCCCGCCTGTCGTGCGCCAGTCCAGCGATCTCTCCGCGTACGGTGACGCGTCGGCCGCCAGTCGGCGACGGCGGATGCACGATGACAGGTGGTACGGACATAACCTCATCGTGTGGGTGCGCCGTTCACGGTGGACGTAGCAGGGGGCCGGACGGGTTCAGGGTGCAGGTGGATGGTGGTGGCTTCCCGAACCTGGCGAGCCAGCGTTTGCAACGCTGCGGTGAACGCGGCTGAGGTCGCCCCTTGGACGGTCAGGGTCAAGGTACGGCGGGTTGAGCAGCGTATGCCGGGGGTGATCCGTTTGCCGGGGTGGTGGTGGGTCAGCTGGAGCAGCCAACCGGCGCTGGTGCGAAGGGTGCCGAAGTCGTCGCGGTAGACCGGTCCGCCGGCCGTCCGGACGAGGTGGGCCTGGGCGTGGGTGAGGGGCGGGTTGAGGAAGACCGAGCCCGCCTGTCGTGCGTCCGGCCCGGTGTCGGGCAGGCTCAGGCCGCGTCGGCAGCGGTCGGCGAGAACGCCTGCGGCGGCTTCCCCCAGGGGCGGGCGCGCGCCAGGGCGGGTACCGAGGGCGTCAGCGAGGTGGGGGTTGGTGACTGGTGCTGCCCGGTGGGCGCGGGTCAGGTGCAGCGTGAGCTGGAGGATGGTCCAGCGGCCGGGCCGGGTTTTGAAGGTACTGGTGCGGTAGCCGAATGCGCACTGACCGGGCTGGAGTTCGGTGATCGTGCGCTGCTGCCAGTCGTAGACAGTGAGGTGGGCAAGGGTGTCGGATATCTGCTGGCCGTAGGCGCCGGTGTTCTGCACCGGGGCGGCGCCGGCGGTGCCAGGGATGCCGCCAAGGTACTCGACGCCGGACAGGCCCTCGTGGACGCAGTGCGCGACGAGATCGGCCAGCGGTTCTCCTGCCTGCACGGTGACTTCCACGATGTTGTTCCCGTGCCGGCGGAAGGTGATGCCGCGGGTCGCCATGCGCACCGCGGTGCCGGGGTGTCCGGCGTCGTCGGCGAGGGTGTTGCTGCCGCCCCCGAGAATGAACGGCGGGGTGGGAAGGCCGCGTGCAAGGTCGGCCCAGTGGGCGGGATCGGTGTGGGTGAACAGCCGGTCGGCGGGGCCGCCCAGGCGCAAGGTGGTGTGGTCGGCCAGCAGCTCACTCATCGGGGCCCTCCCGGTCAGATGGCGGAGATGGTTTTGAGGGCGAGGGATCGCAAGGGTGCGATGCGGGTGCGGGCGACGCCGTGGTAGACGGCGTTGGTGCAGATGACCAGGTAGCGGCCGGTGTCGGGGGCCAGGTAGAGGCTGGTTCCGGTGAAGCCGTGGTGGTAGGCGGTGCGGCCGCCGTCGGCCAGGACCCAGGACAGGCCGCGGTCGAGGCCCGGCTCGATTGGGGCGTGCGGGACCAGGCTGGCCCGTAGCCAGCCGCCCAGTGCGCCGCCGTCCTGGTAGGCGGTGATCAGGGCGTGGGCATAGGTGGCGAGGTCGCCGGGGGTGGAGAAGACGCCTGCGTGGCCGGCGATGCCGCCCATCAGGGCGGCGTTGTCGTCGTGGGCGGCACCCCAGATCCGGGGGGCGCCGGGCAGGCGCTGTTCGGTCGGGGCGACGTTCTGGGACCGGGTGACGGGGCCATAGCAGGTGCGGTGCATGCCCAGGCCGGTCCACAGTTCGTGGCCGAGCATGTCCAGGGGGGTCTGGTGGAGGTGGGTCAGGGCCAGGCCGAGCAGGATGTAGCCGCGGTTGATGTAGCGGTGCGGTCCGGGGTCGGTCTCCAGTGGTTCGCGCATCAGCAGTTCGTGCAGCGGGGTGTTGGTGTTGCGGTAGTGGTCCAGGCGGGTGGAGGCGCGCAGGCCGGAGGTGTGGGTGAGCAGCTGCCGGATGGTCGGGTTGCCGCTGGGGGCTTCACCGGTCGTCGGCGGCAGGGCGGTGCACACTGGTTCGTCCAGGTTCAGGAGCCCGGCATCGAGGGCTCGGCCGGTCAGGGGCCAGGTGGCGACGACCTTGGTCAGGGAGGCGATGTCGTAGACCGTCTCGGCGGTGGGGGGTGCGTCGCCGCATTCGGGGGCGACGGTGCCGGCCGTCAGGATGCGCTGCTGGCCGTCGGTGGTGCCGCAGATGACGACGCCGCCGGGGCTGGCGCCGTCGTCGACGACGGCGGTCAGGGTCTCGTGCAGGCGGGCGGTGTCGGCGGCGGGGAACGGTACGGGCATCAGGGCGCCTCCGTGGTCAGGGTGATGTCGGCTCCCAGCGTGGCGAGGTTGGCCAGCAGGTGTCCGTAGCCGCGCCGGAGATGGAAAGTTCCCCGGATCGTAGAGGTGAAGTCGGCGGCGAGGGCGGCGATCAGCAGCGCGGTCACCGCACGGATGTCCCCGGCAGCGACCTGCGCCGCTCGCAGGCGCACGGGCCCGCGGACGCGAATTGCCGGGCCGCGGGAGGTGAGGTCGGCGCCGAGGGCGCGCAGTCCCGCACAGTGCGTGTCGCGGCGGGGGTACACCCGCTCGGTGATCAGCGAGGTGCCCCGTGCCTGGGTGAGCAGGGCGGCGAGTTGGGGTGCGGTGTCGGTCGGCACGCCGGGGTGCGGTCCGGTGGCGGCCTGCACGGCGCGCAGGCCGTGGTGGTGCGCGCGCAGGGCGCCGTCCGCGCCGTCGGCGACCTTAAGGCCGGCGGCGGCGAAGACGTCGGTGAGCCCGCGGGGGAGGTCTGCGGTGCTGATGCCGTCGAGGGTGATGCTGCCGCCGGTGGCGGCGGCCATCATGATCATGGTGGCTGCTTCGATGCGGTCACCGGCTACCGCGAACGTCCCTCCGGCGATCCGGTCGCTGCCGGTGACGTGCAGGCCGTCCTGGTCGGCGTGAACGGTGGCGCCGCGCTCGGCGAGGAAGCGGGCGGTCTCGGTGACTTCGGGTTCAACGGACGGGTGGGTGATGCGGCTGGTGCCCGGTGTGCGGGCGGCGAGCAGCAGGGCGGTCACCGTGGCGCCCAGACTGGGGCCGTACGGTGTGGCCACATCGACGGTGAACGGGCGCAGCCCGTGCGGGGCGCGGGCGTGGATGCCGGTGGTGTCGGCGGTGACGCGGGCGCCGGCGGCCTGCATGGCGGCCAGGTGCCGGTCGATCAGGCGTGGGCAGAAGGCGTCGCCGCCCGGGTAGGGGAAGACGACCTGCCCGGCGCGGGCCAGGACGGCGGCGGCCAGGACGGCGGTGGTGCGCACGCGGTGGCCCAGGTCTGCGTCGATGACCGGGCGGACCGTCGTGGCCGGGGTCACGGTGAACCGGCCGATGTCGGCGGTGGTGGCGGCTCCGGTGCGGGAAAGGATCTGGGCGCATACCTGGGTGTCGAGGATGTCCGGCGCGGCGGTCAGGCGAACGGGGGTGTCGGCCAGCAGCGCCGCGGCGTACAGGTGCAGGGCGATGTTCTTGCTGCCCTGGACGGGGATTCGGCCGGTCAGCCGGTGGCCGCCGGTCACGCGCAGGACGGCGGTGTCGTGGGCGGCGCAGACAGGGGTCAGGGGCATCGCGTTCACCGGATCCGGGAGCCGGCGGGCAGGAAGCCGCCGATGTGATCGCGCGGGTAAAGGACCGTACCGGGGCCGATGAGCGTGCCCGGGGCCAGCACGGTTCCGGCGGGCAGGGCTACCTCATCGCCGATGACGGCGCCGAATTTCGTCTGGCCGGTGCCGATCCTCTGCCGGTCGAGGGTGACGATGATTTCGTCCAGGGCCGGTTCGGCGACCGGTCCACGGTCGCACCGCAGTGCGGTGGTGGAGCAAAACGATCCGACGTTGACGCGCCGCCCGACCACCGAGTCGCCGATGAAGCTGGGGTGCTTCATGAACACGTGCCCGATCAGCAGGCTGCGGGTGATCTCCGCGCCGAACCCGATCCGGCAGCCGGGGCCGATGACGCTGTGGTCACGGACGAGAGCCCCGGCGGCGACGATGGCCCCGGCCCCCACCACCACGGGGCCGATGACCTGGGCGCCTGCCTCGATGCGCGCACCCGGCTGCACGGTGACCGGCCCGTGCACCAAGGCGCCGTCTTCGATGTGCCCGCCTCCGCGGGCCAAGGGGTGTGCGGGGTCGGGGGCGTCGAGGAAAGCGGCCAGGGCGGCCTTGATGTCGAAGACGGTGCGGCACTGAGCCAGCAGACCAGCAAGGCCCGGGGGCAGAGCGTCGGTGTCTGTGAAGTACGACGGGGCGAGGCGGGCGTCGGCGGCCGGCCTCGCGGGCGCTGTGGCGGAGAGGGGCTGCACCAATTCCTCCAGGGTTCGAGGGGCGGCCTGCCGGGTGCCGGCCGCCGCACGTCCACGTCACCGCACGGGGGAAGGTGTCGGCAGGGGTGATGCCGGGGGATGCAAACGCTTTTGCATGCGATGCAAAGGGTCTTGCCGCACCGGCTGGGTATCTCTACGGCGACAGCGCGGCTTCGGCTCTCGCAGCGGACGGGTGTGTGATGGCCACTACCTCAGATCCTGCCTCTACAGCCTTCTCACCGGGGGAGTTGGTACGGCGAACGCGCAAGGAGAAGGGATGGACCCTCGCGCGCCTCGGGCGGCTCACCGGATACTCCACGGCTCAGGTATCCCGCTATGAGCGCGGCATCTCCCCCATGACAGATGTGGCCGTGTTGCGGTGCTTCGCCCACACCCTGGGCATCCCTTTGAAGTCCTTCGGTCTCGCCGCTCCCGCGCCTGTGGCCGAGGTACGACACGGCCAGGTAGTCGCACCGATCTCGGCGTACCCCCGCCTTCCCGCCCATACAGTGGGCAGCCCCCGGCAGGAGGATGGTGAAGCAGCAGTGCGGCGACGGCAGTTGCTGGCGAACCTGGCGGTCACGGCCGCCGCAGCCGCTGGCGCCCCGCTCCTGAGCGGCGATACGGCCCCCACCAACGATGCAGTCTTGGGGGACATCCTCGTCAGCCGTCTACGGGATGCGATGCTCGGCCTGGGCCAGCGGCCCCCCGACGTGCGCCCCGAGTCTCTGGACCGGGACCTGTCCCGCGCCCTGACCGACTTCCACACCTGCCAGTACGCCAGCCTCGCCATCCGGCTGCCCCGGCTCATCCAAGCCGGGCACGCGCTGACCACCAGCAGCGACAGCCCCCAGCATCACCTGCTGCTCGCCCACTGCTACACCCTGGCCACCCGCATGTTCATCAAACTCGACGAACAGCAGCTCGGCTGGATGGCCGCCGACCGCGCCCGCCAACTCGCCACCACCGCCAATGACCCACTCGCGGTAGCAGAGGCCGCCCGAAATCTTGCTGTCCTGGCACGTAAAGCCCACTGGCACGATCAGGCGCTCTCCCTCGCCCTGGCCGCCGCCGACGACCCCGCCCTCCGCGCCGCCGGACGGCGGGGCGCTGCTCAGCGCGGCCTGCTCATCCAGTCCGCGGCCTACACCGCCGCCCGCAACGGCGACCGCGACGGCATGCGCGACCTGACCGCCGAAGCCGCGTCCATCGCCGACGGGCTCGGAGGAACCACTTTGCTTCGCGACCACGGCGGCGGCTTCAGCCCCGTCACCGTCCAGCTTCACCTGGTCTCCGCAGAAAATTCCGCCGGCGACCCAGCAGCCGCGCTCGCCGCGGCCCGCGTCCTCTCGCCCAGGGCCCTGCCCAGCGACGAGCGGCGCTCTCGCTACCACACGGACGTTGCCACCGCCCTCGCTCACCGCGGCCGCCGCGACGAATGCGTACGCGCACTCCTGGCCGCCGAACAGCAAGCGCCGGAAGAGACCCACGCGCGCCCCGCTGTGAAGTCGCTCATCTCCGGGCTGCTGGTCTCCGGACGCACCACGCCGGAACTACGTGGTCTCGCCGCACGCTCAGGCGTCCTAGCCTGAACCGACAAGAAGCTGGGACACCACCGCCACTTCGCGACTCTCACAGCGCCTGCTTCCAGCCCATAGCATGCGGCGGGCGGGCCATGCGCCACACGGTGCGCCAGCGCATCGGCTCCCCGGGGCCGCACGGGGTGCGCACGCGTGCTGTGCGCGGGCGCCCAAGCGGGCTTCAACTGCGAGGTCACCCGCTGCTTCCTTGGCGAACGGGCCGTCCTCGGGCACCGCATCGGCACCAACCGCACCCTCGTCGGCGCCGACGCCCACCTGTCCGCCGGCCTCACCGTCGCCGCCAGTAGCCTGTGGAACAACGATCTGCGCCACCCCGACCGCGAAATTATCTTCCGGGTGCCGGACGGCCTCTCCCACTGCGGTACCTCCCGCTTCGGCGGCGTGATCGGCGATGGCAGCCAGACCGGCGACACCATCAGCCTCGGCCCCGGCATCGCCAGCGGCGTCACCCTCGCCGACCGCATCATCACCGCGCCGCCTACGGAAGTCACTCACATCTGGCATCAGCGCCCTCGCCGCGTTTCTCCGAGAAACACCACCGGGAGCCAACGCCAACTACACAACTTTCAGCGAGTGCGCAAGACCACCATGCACGCCAAGTACCGATCGACTAGCGCCACGGTCGTTGTCGCTCCTCGCATGCCCCTGCTGCCTCCATAAGATCTCTACACCTCCCGCACATCAGGGCGGGTTTGGGAAGTTCCGACAGATCGAGGAAGTCAATGAATCGCCACCGTAGGCGGATTCTTTCGGCAGCAACATCGCTGGCAGCAGTCGCCTCCCTGGCCTTGGCCGGTAGTGTCCACGCTTCGGACCACTCTCAGCAGCCCACGAACGATCACCAGGTGCTCGGCACCGTCGAAGCCGCCAGTCTGCCCTCCGCAGACCCCAGCCAGGGCGGAGTGAAAATTGGGAGCAGTGAGTCATGCTCCCCCATCGCGCTCTCGGAACAAGCCGCCCACAGTGGAGCGACCAAGGCATGCGTGTCGACCAAACCTCTGACGAGACCAAGCTCCGCTTTAGCACGGACGTCCGGTCAGTTGGCCGCGAATGAGGCGTGTGACATCACCAAGCCGGGTTACTGGACCTGGACTCGGACTGGCGGCATGTGTCTCAACGGTATGGAGACCACCTATACCCTCCGCGACGACAAGGGTAAAGTGCTGGGCACCGGCGTGATGAACGTCAAGAGTAGTATGGCTCTTGACGCGGCCAGCACCAGCTGGAAAGAACTGATCACTGTCCAGGTGACCGCAGTGACCGGTCAAGTGAAGAACCTCAACATCGCTTTCGACGTGGGCTGCACTTCGTCCTGCTCCGCAACAAACAGCCGTCCCTGGACTGGAGGTAAGTCACTGGGCAAGGGCGCGCAGGCGTCCGGGTCAGTGGCCTACACAGACAAGGTCGCATCCGGCGGCGTCGACAACGTTCAGACGAAGTACCACATGTACGTCACCACCACGGGCAGTATTCCTACCCAGCCGAACGTGAACTGGCAGAGCCTGCCCGAGGCAAAGATCCGTTGCGACGCCATGTTCGCCACGTCCGGCTGTGTCATTCCTGAGCGCCGCGCCACCTTGCAGTACTCCCTCTCCGACCCGACACACGGAGCAGCTGCCGCTACTTATGGCTTCGCCCAGCAGAACTTGCGCAACTGGGCCCCCTTGAGCCGAGCGGACGGCCTCGGCGACGCCAATCGGAAACGCACGTGCGGCGAAAAGAGTAGTGACCCGTTCGTGCCTATTCCCACCACGGTTCCTGACGACTCGTGCGACGAGTTCCCCTTCGCCGGATCTTTCGAGGGCGGAACCGACGGTGCCCTGTGTGCTGACATCGTCCCGCTGTACGAGAACGGCCAGTGGAAGATCTATGAGGCTCGCAAGGACAAGCCGGTCACCTACAAGGAACCGTGCGTGCGCGGGCACGTCGCTCTGGGGGCCAACAAGTCCGCCGGCGGCAAGTACGGTTCTTTCGTGAAGCAGCAGCGCATCATCGACACCGAGAAGTACAACGTCAGCGTCATCGCCTGACGCATCACGCGACAGCACTCCTAGGGCCCCGAGGACCATCTCTTCGGGGCCCTAGCGTAAGACCGATGGAGACGCCATGAACAACTTCACGACCACCCCGTGGGAGTGGGCTCAAGATCCGAATGCCGTGATGTGGTGCCTGACCTTCACCCGCGGCATCAGTCCGCACGATGTCCTCAGCCGATACGGGGCCGACCACCAGACCGCCCAGCTCCTTGACCGGCAGCAAGCCGCCGTGCTCAGCAAGGACAGCCCGCCGGATGGCTCAGTGCTGCGGGCCGGGCCTCTGGGCGAGTGGTCCTTCTGCTTCGAGGATTACGGGGTCATGGGCGCGATGCCAGGCCCTCTGTCTGCGCTTTCCCACGGTACGGAAACCCTCAGCGTCCTTATGGGTGGCGATGGCATGAATGGTTTCGCCCACTGGCGCGACTCGCAATGCACCGAACGGTTCGAGCCCGGATTCTCCAACACCAAGCCAAACCCACCGCACCCCTGGTGGGACCGAGTGCAAGGCCGACTCGATGCCTCCGGTGAGGAGTACCCCGGCCTAGTTCCGGTCCTCGAAGCGATAGCCGACCACTCCAGCACGGTACTCGACACGCTGACCCTCCACGGACCACTGCTGACCCTATGGCTCGACGACAGCAGCCGAGCCCCCGACCCGACACCTCGACCTCACCCCGCAGTCAGTCAGCAGCTAGGCCGCCCCCTGGGCAGCCTCGTGCTTCCTCCAACTGATCAGTAGCCTGACGCACCTCACGCACAGCCCCTACGGAAAGCTGGAGGCCACCAACCACAGCGTTCATCAGAGCTGACCCGGCCTGCACCGCCGGGCCCTGGCCGGCGTGCGCGACCGCATCACGGCAGCGCACTGTGCGCCGCCGCCTGGACCAGCCTCAACTGCACCCTCGTCGGCACCGACGCGTACCTGTACGCCGGCCTCACCGTCGCCGCCATCAGCCTGTGCAACGCCGACCTGCGCCGCCCCGACCGCGAGATCATCTTTCGGGTACCGGACGGCCTCTACCGCTGCTCCGCGCTTCGGCGGCATCCTCGGCGACGACTGCCAGACCGGCAACAACATCAGCCTCGGCCCCGGCACCGCCATCGGCTCCCACTGCCGCATCGCCAGCCGGCCGTGCCGTCGATGCCGACAGCGTGATCACCGCGCCTCATACCGCTGGCATCGGCATCCGCCTCGCCCTGCGCCGAAGCGTCTCCATCGGCAACGGCTCCCCCAGCCCCGTACCTGCGAAAACGATCAGTCCCCAAGGGAGTCGACGTCGCTAAAAGTGACGGTGGTGGCAGTTCCCCGAGATGTGGTTCACTGCCACCACCTGGAGTTACGACAGCCGGATCCGTGCCGTTACCGCGCTCGGGAGCAGCGCGGCGATGAGAGCGCCCAGGAACTGGCCAAGCTGCTCGGGACTGTAGCTTCCCATAAGAATCAGGATGCACAGCGCGATCAGGAGGAGCAGTAGCGCCAGCAACAGCCGGGGGGCCGGCAAGGGGAGCCCCTGCGAGGGATAGGTCATCATGGAGGTGTCACCTCCTCTCGTATTGCGACGGGTGTGTGACGGCCGCCGACCCCGTGTTGCTGTGGAAGGTGCGCGGGGTCGGCGGAGCTTGAGGTTAAAGCTCGATTTCGACGTCAGCGGTGCGCTCGACCTCGTCAGCGAGCTTCTGCCGCACGGTCTTCTGCTGCTCGGGGCTAAGGTGCCGGTACATGGCCCAAGCCCGCTCAACCGGCGAGGGCGAACGCTCTCCCTTAGCCATCCACGCCAGGAGGATGGTCTGCTGGCGAGCAGGCAGGTCGCAGACGTAGCGAGAAACCGTTTCCAGCTGGGCGGCACTGTTACCGAGGGCGCGAGTACCGGCGTGGCACCTGTTGCACAAGGTCACCATGTTTTCTTCGCTCGCCTTGCCGCCCTCCGAGATCGGAGCTACGTAACTTACCTCCAGTTGCGCAGGGACGCCCGAGTCAAGGTGTGGTTCCCCCGCTGAGATGCCGCACGAGGTGCAGCGAAAGCCATCGCGTTCGAAAATGGCCATTCGCTCGGCCGCCGAGGAGCGACGATTTCTCCGGGTGTGCGCTGGATCCCACACCGGGTCGCCGATCTTCGCCAGTTGCATCTCTGCCCCTTCGGGGGCGCCCCTGAAGACCTTGATGTCCCAGCCGTGTTCCGTTCGGAGATCTCGCAAGCGGCGGTCGATGGTCGCTGCCTGAGGGAACGCATCGTGGAGTTGCTTCCACGAAAACGTGTTCCCCTCGCCTACGGTCGTCGCGAGCCAAGCCGCCGCGCGCACCTTGAGGCCTGCCTTGGTGTCACGCCAGTCCGGCGGCTTTCGCGCGGCATCCACCCTTGCTCCTCCGTTCCAGCTTGTTCCATGGCGCACTTTCGGTGCACGGCAGGCACACTACTTGCCGCGGCAGCCTCGCGGCAAGCTTACGGCAGCCCCACGGCGCCGAGCGGCAGGGCACAGCACCGAGCGCCCGCTCCCGGCACGAGGGGTGCTACAGATGAGGCGCCGAGCGAGGGAACGCTCTGGTCGCCTAGGCTCGAATGCGGGCGTGGGGCTGGAGTTCCGTGTCCACCTCTCGCATCCCGGCCTCGCTCGCGGACCTGGCCGTACCTGTCGATCAGCTCGCCGCCTACCACCGCAACCCGCGCACCGGTGATCTCGATGCGATCGCCGAGTCGCTGTCGACGAACGGCCAGTACCGGCCGATCGTCGTCAACAAGGGCTCGCTTACCGGGCGGCCGAATGAGGTTCTGGCGGGCAACCACACACTGAAGGCGGCCAAGCGGCTCGGCTGGAAGGAGATCGCGGTCACCTGGCTCGACGTGGACGCCGACGCGGCAGCGAAGATCGTCATCGTCGACAACCGCACCAACGACCTGGCCGGGTACGACACGGCGCTGCTCGCCGACATCCTCACCGACCTGCCCGACCTCCAGGGCACCGGGTACGACCAGGCGCAGCTGGACCAGCTCCTCGATGACACGGCCCTGCCGGCGCCGATCGAGCTGCCGACCGACGGGGCCGGGACGGGGGCTGCGGCCACGGTGGACTACTTGCAGTGGGGCTATCTTCAGTGGTCTTCGACGCGGGTGCGGATCACGCAGGCCGAGGTCGAGTTGCTGGACGCGCTGTACCGGCAGTTCGTCGATGCGCACGACTCGGACATGGGCTTCGGCTGGCACGTGCTCAATGAGGAGCACCAGGCCCGCGAGGGGGACGTGGCGTGAGCAACCGTCTCGACGTGCGCTTCGAACCGGCGTATCCGCTGGAAAAGCTGCGCCCGGCCGACTACAACCCGCGGCACCTGTCCGAGGAGTCGTTCGTGCGTCTGCAGGGTTCGCTGCGTCGCCACGGTGTGGTGAAGCCGGTGATCTTGAATGCGGACGGGACGTTGGTCGCCGGCCACCAGAGGACCAAGGGTCTCAAGGCGATCGGGCAGACGACGACACCGGCGATGATCCTGCCGCAGAAGGTCAGGTTGCAGGACGAGATCAAGTTCAACCTCCTTCACAACCGGGTCGAGACCGAGTCGTCAGTGGTCTACGCGGAGCCGGGGCCGATTGGGGAGTGGTGCTGGATTCCGTGGCAGACCATCGAGGTGGAGGAGTCGAAGAACCTGCCGTTCCAGCAGGCCATCGCGTTCATGACGGCGGCGCACGGGCCGTGGGGGTCGGTCGTCATTGATGACCAGGGCCGCGTCGTGCTGAACGCGGAGTACGCGGCGGTCGCCAAGACGCAACGCTTCGATGTGCTGGCGTGGACGGTGGCCTCGTTCGACGCTGGGCAGCTCGTCGAAGACCTCACTGGTGAGTACGGCGTGTACGACTGGTCCGGCCTGGAGGAGCAGGCGCCGGTGTGGAACCAGCACATCGTTCAGCCCAACCGGCTTCGCGAGCACTCCTCGAAGGCGAAGAAGGACCAGGTGCGCTACAAGTCGGAGGTGTGGGAGCGGCTGGTGCTGCCGTGGCTGACGACCTCGCACCGGGTGGTGGACTTCGGTGCCGGCCATGGCGACTACGCCCGGCACCTGCGTACGAGTGGTTACCGGGTGCAGGACTACGAGCCGTACCGCACCCTGAAGGGCAAGTACGCGCTGGATATTCGCAGCATCGTCGGGCAGATCCGCGGCCTGGAACGCGACCTGCGTGCGAACGGCCTCTTCGAGGTCGTGGTGCTGGACTCGGTGATCAACGCGACGACGTCCCTGGAGTACCAGCACTGGGTGTTGCTGGCGGTCAACGCGCTGTGTGCGGCGGACGGGCAGGTGTGCATCGGCACGCGCAATCTGGACCGGGAGCTGGCCTACGAGAATTCCGAGCACTCCATCAGCCGCGACTCGACCCGGCTGAGCTTCCTTGATGCGCACAACGTGGACATGCGCTTCACACGGGGGAAGTGGCAGCGGATCCGGTATCACACGCCCGAGTCGCTGCGGGGGCTGCTGTCGCGCTACTTCGAGGAAGTGGAGCTGAGCGACACGACACGGGCCACGCTCAAGGCGGTGTGCCGCAAGCCGCGTCCCTTCCCGATCGAGGACTACAAGGAAGCCCTCGATAACGAGTTCAACATGCCCTACCCCAATGAATTCCGACACAATAAACATGAGGGAATTGTGGGAATTCTGATAGAATTGATCAAGAATAGGAATGCCATTTTGGAGGGGTAGAGGAATGGAATCACGGGCGGACTCGAAAAGGGTTCGCATAGAGATGGAGAGCCGCGCCAGCTACCGCATCATGTGGCTGGCCGGCGTGCGTCAACTCGACCTGTCCCAACACTGTTTGAAGACGTTCGCAGAGTGCGACCGGTACAATGTCAACCCGAATCGGCGCACCCAGACCTTGCACCTGCCGGCAGAAACTCCCCCTGCCGCCTGGTATCTGTGTGCTCTGCCCATCCCCTGGGACTGGGCCCGCAACGCTCATTTGGCTTTTGAGTATGCACCGGGCGCGACGTGGGAGGGTGACGCCCTCGTGGGCGGCCTGCGCGTACGGCTCACCAATGCGGTGCCGGTCACCGGGTGGGGAGAGCACAGCATTCCGCAGGACGCGCCCCGGCGGTTGTCGTACCGGTACCGCACCTGCCGGAACTGGCAGTTCGCCTGGTGGCTCCGCACACACCGCGACGTGCCCGATGCCCCGCCCTCTCCGCGGGGTGAAGCGGCCGACGGACCACAACAGTTGACACTGGGCTAACACGCAGGCGCCGCCTCCGAAGGGCCCGAAGGCGGCTCCGGCCCTTTTCGACAATAGGCAGATCCTCTACTCATGGCCCTTGAGGCATTGGTGTATGCGTTCCGCCAACTCGTCGGCTTGGTCAGCAAGGCCCGGGGAGTCCGCGATCCGGGGGCTTCAACCTCCCACTGCAGCGGACGTGCGGGATTGAGGCCGTGACCCGGGGGTTGGGGGTGGTGGACGGGTGGTAGCTGTTGAGGGCCCGGTCCGCGAGCGCGCGGGCCCTCACCGAAGGCGCAGCCATGGCCATTCCCGGCCGACCAGCTCTCCCACCCCGCGGTACGCAGCCTCGTTAGCGCCATCAACGCCAACGGCTGGCAGGCCTTCGCCGCCGCGCTGAGCCCCGGCGCCACGATGTCCGACGACGGCTCGGACCGGTGCCTGCAGCAGTGGGCCGACAAGGAGGTCTTCTCCTCAAACGGCCACATGGACATCGAGTCCGAGACCGACGACGGCCTCTGTCTGGTGGCGGACTACCGCAACAACACCTGGGGGACGATGCGCACCCGCTGGCAGTTCATGGTCGACGGCGACAAGGTGAGCCACTTCGAGACGGGACAAGCCTGAGAGAGAACCTCTTCCCCCGCAACCGAACGCCAGTCACTCTATGGGATGAACTGTTGACTTGGTGTCGCGGCTCGGGATTCATGGCGGCGCCCCATCGCACTGTCGCCGTCCGGCCGGTCACGGCCGGGACCGCGGCCTGTGAGGAAGAGGCATCAGCATGGCGTTCATCCACTACACCGGTCCCGGCGGCAAGAAGCTGCCGCTACGAGGCCGCATGGCGTTCGTCCTGTACTGGGAGAACGGTGCCGACGACCGGAGGATGCACCCGGTGGGGCTCACTGGCGAGGACTTCTCGCCCCAGCCCGGGGAGTCCTCCGGACTGGTGCAGTTCCGGTTCGACACGGCCGCGGCCCAACTCGACGC
The DNA here is from genome assembly GCF_003865135.1 of Streptomyces chrestomyceticus JCM 4735. Classification (NCBI taxonomy): domain Bacteria; kingdom Bacillati; phylum Actinomycetota; class Actinomycetes; order Kitasatosporales; family Streptomycetaceae; genus Streptomyces; species Streptomyces chrestomyceticus. Next base: position 3,981,410 of record NZ_BHZC01000001.1, read on the forward strand.
CGACGCCCTCAAGCGCAGCGGCGGGCTCCAGTGGCGCCTGGGCCACGACGACTGGAGGACGCCGTACATGCGCCGGGGCGGGGACTACTACTTCGCACCGCAGGGCGACTGGAGGATGCGGGGCATCAACCAGGCCGCGGTGGACGACCGAGGCATGACCTTCCGCCTGCGCATGAGCATCGAGGGAAAGGGCGACTGCTGGATCTCCGTCGACCACGCCACCGGCAGCATCCGCATGCGGGATTCCGACAACGACCGCGCCCGGCTGGCTGTGCACGCGGAAGCGAAGTCGTTTCGACGTGACTTCGGGAGTCGCTTCCGGCCCCCGTCGCTTGATCAATGGCGATGAGCTCGGGAGTCACTGCGGTCTTCCTTGGGAGCCGAGTGTGGCCGTCGTTCACCGCTCCTCCAGGTCGTCCGCCGCGGCGCTCTACCTGGACACGGCAGGGCCCGCAGCTATCAAGGAAGGGCCGGGAGCGCCGCACGCCGCCGGATGTCCTGCGACAGCGAATCTTGATCGCCTTCCATAGAAGTTTGACCAGGTTTGCGCCAGCATGCGGCCAGTTCCTTCCGTGCCGTTTGTGTGCTTCCGCGGGCGGGCAGAGTCGGCGCGCATCGATGTTGCTCTATCGGTCAGGAGCTTTCGTGAGTAAACGGTTGTACGTCGGGAGTCTTGCCTACAGCGTCACCGACGCTGGTCTGTGGACGCTCTTCACCCGCTGTGGGGAAGTGAGTTTCGCCAAGGTCATGACGGACCCCATCAGCGGCCAGACCAGAGGGTTTGGATTCGTGGAGATGTTCACGGCCGAGGGGACCGAGAAGGCCATCGCCGAACTCCACGGCAGCCTCCACGAGGGGCGCAAGATCACGGTGAGCGTCGCCCATTCGAACGCCACCATGTCAGGGAAGGTCGGCCGGTCGCTTGCCTCCCGCCATGGACGCACCGGGACAGCCCAAGACGCCCGCAGCAGGCTGAGCGAACTGGGCCGCGCCGCCTCCCAGAAGGGAAAGAGCCAGTGAGCATCGACGACTCGGGAGCCGATGCTCCAGACGACTTGGAAATCCTGCTCGTGCACCTGGCCGACAATGGCTATGCCGACCAGGTGGGCTCCTGGATGAGCCCCGACGTAACCAACCTGCCGATCACCGGCAAGCAACTGCTCGGCGCCCTGACCGAAGACGCGCTGGCTGACGCCGCGTCCGAGGCGGGCCTCTCTGTTCAGGAGTACGCCGACTACCTGGCCGAGGAACTTCCTGCCCTCGTGGACGGTCTGAGCCCCCACGGTGAACTGCCCGAAGAAGAGCACGACGCAGATGCCCTGTGGGCTTTCGCTGGTGCAACCGGCGGCGCCTGACCCCTGCATGCACTGACAGGTCCGCAAAATGTGCTCTGGCCCGGCGAAACCAGCCGGCCAGAGCCACGCCTCGTCCAGGACTCGAAGAAGCCCCGCGCCGCGCAGCCCGGACCGTCGATCAAACTTCGATGGCACGCGATCAAGTTTCGCTGCCACAGGACAGCCACCGACCGGGTGCAGGTGACTCCCGTTCTCGCGTATACATCGCTTATTCGCGTGGGCGTGCGACTTCCGGTTCGGCGTCGAAACGACATCGCTACTCAGGCTCTGGTCCACTTTTTGTGAAGCTGGTCTGGCGCGCTCAGGTACGCCTCCGGCGGAAGCCTGACCTGCAGGTACCAGGGCGGTCTCGGTGGGGCGGCCGCCGTTTCGGCCGAGCCCACAAGAAGCGGACCAGAGCCGCTACTCACGTACATAGCCACCCGGCTGGTGGCCGTGCACCGAGAACCGGATCAGGACCCCAACGACCCCTTCGGGACACAGCAGAGCTTCCCGGCCTGCACCTTCGACGAGCTGACCAGGACCTGAGGCCCCGTCGTTCGCGGTGGTGCGGCGGAGCGCCGCACCACCGCGAACGACGCTGCTGGCCTCGCCGGCCCGCCCCCGGGGCGACCGGTCAGCGAAGAGGACCGGACATCTGCGCAGCCGGCGAGCGCCACCAACGGCCAGGGAGTGTTCGGAACCGTTCCTCGTCCGGCCCCCCCGGCCTGTAGCCGCCGGTGGTGGTCAGGCGTGGTAGATCGCGTACATGCGGCCGTCGTGCGTGGTCAGGGAGGGCGCGGCCAGGGCGGTGCAGGTCCACGAGCCGTGCGTGATGGGCTGCGCAGGCAGCGTATAGGACGCAGTGCCGTTGTCGGCGCGCCAGACCAGGTAGGGGCGGCGGTCAGTGCCGCGGTGGACCATCCATGCGTAGCCGCCCGCGCTGTGCACGGTGGGGGCGTGGTTCGTGCGGATCTCCTCGGGCACGAACCCACCGGCCCAGCCGCTGCCGGCCGGGTTCCTGCGGACGCAGGACATGATCTGGCCGCTCTCCAGGCGGTAGTCGATGGTGACCGCGCCGGCCCGGGAGGTCAGAGCGGGGGCACTGTGGGGGGCGAAGAGGGCTGCGAAACGCTCGGTGGCGCTCCAGCTACCGCGGTAAGTGGCGACGTAGAAGCTGTTGCCGCCGGTGTGCGCGGACCACAGGACGCCGTCCACTTCGGCCAGGGACGGGCCGAGGGAGGTCTCCCAGACGGGGACCTGCTGGATGGTGCTCCACGCTTGGCCGTTGAACCAGGCGTGGTAGAGGCGGCGGTCCCCTCCGGTGTACATCCAGTGCAGCCGGTCGTTGTGGACCGCGAGCGCGCTGGGCTGGTCGCTGGCGGCTGCGGCGATCAGGGCCGGTCGGCTCCACGCGGTCCCGTCGTAGCGGCTCCACATCATCCTGTTGTCGCTGGCCCGGGAGAAGACGGTGTACAGCTCACCGCGGAAGGAGGCGAGGGCGGGGGTGGCCTTCGTCTTCCAGCCCAGCGGGACCGGCGCGCTCCATGGGCCCGCATCGGACGGGTCCGGGCCCTGGGGGCGGCTGATGACCGTGATGCTGCCGGTCGGGTAGACCGGGCGTTCGCCGGTGTAGCTGACGCGGAGCTTGTGGTGGCCGTCGCCGTTGAAGTTCCACTCCAGCTCCGGCTGGTGGTGCAGGACGGCCATGTCGTCGCGGGTCAGGACGAAGGTGCGGCTGCAGGAGAGATCGTCGTTGTTGCGCAGCGCGTCCATGAGGCTGATGAAGATCTTGGCGATCTCGAAGGCGATCGCCACCGGTGCGGGGATCGGGTCGGTGATGACCGCGACCGGGTTGTTCAGGGACGAGTCGATCGTCCCGACCGCGGTGTTCAGGGCCATCTGGAGGTTGTCGTACCACTTGGAGTTGCTCTGGTCGGCCTCCCACACCTGCAGGCTTGCGACCATGAAGTCGCCGCTGGACTGCTTGTCCAGGAACACCTTCTTGCTGGCGGAAAAGGTGTGGGTCTGGCCCTGCTTGACCGCGCCGAACTCCTCGGAGACGAAGGTCTGCCCGCCGTTGTCGCCGCCGACGCTGGCGGCGGAGGTGAAGTAGATCTCGTCCCTGCCGCCGCCCTGGTCCCCGACCGCGCGGGCGACGTAGAAGCTCTCCATCTGCATCCTCACCCGCCACGATTCAGCAGCCGGCCCGGCGTCGGCCGCCGCGGCGCGGGCGCCGCTGCCCGCGTCGGGGTAGCGGGCCACGCCGGTGACCGCGAAGCCCCGCTCACCCATCGCCGCCACGAACGCCGCATCCTCCTCGATCCGGCCCGCGGCGATGTCCTCGACGCTCAGCAGCGAGACGTTCGGCGCCTCCAGCGCCTCCTGCGCCAGCTGCGGCAGCACCTTCTCCAGATCCGCGAACGCGAACCCGGACGAGAGGGGGCGCTCGGCGATGACCGCCGGCACGGTCAGCGTCCCGGGCGCCGCGCCCTGCACCGTCTGCCGGTACGCCGCCCCCCACTCCTCAAGCTCCTGTCCCTCCACCACCGTGGCCAGCACATCCACCAGCACCTGCTCCAGACCCGTCAGAGCCCGGCTGCCCTGGGCACCCGCACCATGCAGCGCCACCCCGAAAAGAAGATTGCCCACTCCGCCCGACGCCAGCGCCGCCACCGTCCGGCTGCTCGCACTACGACCGGTCAGCAACGCCTTCAACCGCTCAATCCGCTCCGCCTGCGACGACTGTGCATCCGCCATGGCCAAACCACCCTCCCGGCGCCCGGCACACCGGACGCACCCGCCAACGAGACAGCTCCCAGCCTGACCGGCTGCCGGCCCCCAGGGGCGGAGAAGCCCGTAAACCACCCGATAGTTGACATGAACGCACACCTCTGGCGCGAACACACCGCCGGGCAGGCCGGGCAAGCCGGCCGGCGTACGGCGGCCCCACACGGTGAACTGTGCTCTGAGAGCTTCACCGGTTGGCGCCGCCCTTCGGCGTCGACGGCTGTGTCTGCCGCTGACTTCAGCGACGAGTCTTCGGGCAGACGAGTTCCACCTCCAGGGGATCGCGCTATCCCCAACCTGTGGAAATGTTAAGGCCTAGCGGCGGGCGTCATCTACGTGATGAGGGGCTGGCGAATGCGGTTGGTTGGCGAGCGGTGCGCTGCGCTGCGCCCAACGAAGCGCAGGCACCGTGCCTGTTCAGGCTGGGACACCCGGAATTGGCATGACTAACGCCTATCACTGCGTCCGCTGCACGGATTCAGCTACTCGCCGGACAGGCATCGGAGTTCATTCGAAGTCGCCGCTGGAATCATCTGCTCACTACTGCTGGTCATGTGGTCGCCGTACGCCTCTCAAGTCGGCCTCGGGATCGCAGGCTCAGGCGGCCCGGTCCCATTGGCGGCTGAAGGACAGCAGCGGCCTGACAGTCGGGGCAGCGACCGCCGGCAGCAGGTATTTCCACAGGTTGGTGACGCGGCGGTACAGGTCAGTGCGACGTGTGGAGATGTGGGACAGGAGTTGGGTGCCGGAGTAGGAGGCGACCAGCGTCCAGGCCAGCTCTCGTACGTCCACGTCTGGTAGCACTTCGCCCTTGGCTTGCGCGACTTGCAGCTGCTCGGCGAATTCATCAATCCAGTAGTTGTACGGGGAAGCATCCTGGAGGCCGAAGTCTCCTTGCTCGATCGCAAGGCGCACTCCGGCGCGCAGCTTCGGGTTGGTCTGAAGCTCGCCAGCGAGGTAGAGCGTCTGGTCGATCAGCCGCTGGAGGCCGTCTTCCCCGGGCGGCGCCTCCAGCCCGTCGCCCTGACCGATCATGACTGCATGGGCAAGGGCTTCCTTGGACTCGAAGTGGAAATACAGGGCCCCTGGGGTGACCCCGGCGCGCTTGATGATCTTGTTGACGCTCGCTTCACTGAATCCGTACTCGTCGATTAGCTCGGCAGCCGCTTGAAGGATCGCCTCCCGCGTCTTGACCGCCCGTTCCTGCACCGCACTACACCATTTCCCTCGGCAACCCTACGGATAGTACGAAAAAACCGAGCGTTCTGTCGCATTGAGGGCCCAAGCGGAAAAGTCGATCATTCTGTGCAGTCTCGCGTCTCCGTCTCGCGGTCGCCACCTCTGGCCCTGTGGCGCGAGTCGATCAAGAGGTCAGTCAGTGCCGCTGTCGCGTTTGAACATTCGAAGTCCGCAGGTCAGCGGCTGGTGGCTTCAGTCAGAGATCATGGAGGGACGGCGCGGGGCCCAGGGAGTTGTGCATGGGCCGCCCCAATCGCGCCACGCGGGCCGCCATCACCCAGCGCCGCGCCGACGCCATCGATTTGAAGCTGGCCGGGGTGGACTGGCTGACGATCGGCCGGAAGCTGGCCGCGGACCCGGCGATCAACTCCGACCGCGTCGCCTACCCGCAGGGGTACGGCATCGACAAGTACAAGCGCGGGCTGGAGCCGCCGAGCGACAAGCGGCTGATCGAGCTGGCCTGCAAGGACGTCACCAAAGCCTTGCGGGAGCGCAGCACGGCGCTCGACGCGAACACCGACGAGCTGCGTCAGGTGATGGCCGAGCGGCTGGAGCGGCTGTTCTTCCCGGTCTACCGGTCGGCGATCCGCAGCGGTGATCTGCAGGCGGTGGACCGTGCGGTGCGCATCATCGAGCGCAGCAGTCGCCTGCTGGGCCTGGACCGCCCGTCCCGTACGGAGGTGTCGGGGCCGGATGGTGCTGCGGTGCAGGTGGAGACGGCGGGGCTGGAGGAGCTGGAGCGCCTGATCGGCCTGGCCGGTGGTTCGGGCGAGGATGCGGAGGGCTGACGAGGCGGCGGTTCTCCGGTTGTACCGGTCGCTGCCTGCGCAGCGCCGCCGCGAGATCGCCGCCTCCTCCACTCCACAGCTCAGGGCCCAGCTCGCGCGGATCGAGCGCGGGATGGCGCTGGACCGCTCCCCCGGTGCGATGGCCGCGGTGCTCACCGAGGGCCGGGAGATGCAGGCCCCGCACCTGGCTCAGATCGATGCCGCCTTCGAGCGGGTGGCGGCCGGGCGGCCGACCAAGCTGCTGCTGACCATGCCGCCGCGGCACGGCAAGTCGAGGCGGGCCGCGCGGTGGGCGCCGTTGTGGTACCTGCGGCGGCGCCCGGAGCACCGGGTGATGATCGCCTCGTACTCCTCCGACCTTGCTGATGATCACGGCCGGTGGATCAGGGACGCGATCGTCTCGTACGGCCCGCAGATCGGCATCGGGCTGCGGCCGGGGTCCTCGGCGGCGAACCGTTTCGACATCGCCGGGACCGAGGGCGGCTTCGCCGCTGCCGGTGTCGGTGGCGGTCTGACGGGTAAGGGCGCGCATCTGGCAGTCCTGGACGACCCGATCAAGGACGCCGCCGAGGCCGCTTCGCCGACGATGCGCCGCCGGCTGTGGGAGTGGTGGCAGGCGGTCCTGCTCACCCGGATCGAGCCGGGCGGGTCCGTCATCCTCATCCAGACGCGCTGGCACGAGGATGACCTGGCGGGTCGGATCCTTGCCGACGAGGCGGACCGCTGGACCGTCATCAACCTGCCCGCTCTCGCCCTGTCCGAGGATGACGCGCTCGGCCGGCCGGTGGGGGCCGCGCTGTGGCCCGAGCGGTACGACGAGGCGGCACTCGCCGAGATCCGTCGTTCCGTGGGCGAGCGGGTGTGGTGGTCGCTGTATATGCAGCAGCCGCGCCCGCAGGAGGGTGGGGTGTGGCAGTGGCCGTGGATCACTGACCACCGCATCAGCGCGGCTCGCTTTCGCGGCATCGACCTGGCGCGCATCGTCGTCGCCGTCGACCCGGCGGGCGGGGAGTCGGCGGTCGGCGACGAGACCGGCATCGTGGCAGTCGCCCGCGACCGGGCCGGGCACCTGTACGTCCTCGACGACCGCTCCGGCAACCGCGGAGCCGACGCGTGGGGCCGGGAAGCGTGCCTGCTGGCGATCGAACTGCGTGCGGACGCCATCACGGTGGAGTCGAACTACGGCGGCGACATGTCCCGCCAGATTCTGCGCCAGGCGTGGCAGGAGTTGCAGCGCGAGCAGCGCACCGAGGGCCTGCCCATGCCGGCGGTGCTGTCGGTGACGGCCAAGCACGGCAAACGGCTCAGGGCCGAGCCGATCGCGCAGCTCTACGAGCAGGGCCGCATCCACCACGTCGGGGCCTGGCCCGAGCTCGAACAGCAGATGGTGACCTGGGCCGCCGGGATGGACAGTCCGGACCGGATGGACGCCGCGGTTCACGGGCTGACGCAGCTCGCAGGCACAGACCCCAGCGGCACGGGCGGCACGCCGTACCTGGACGGGAGGCTGTCCGGGCGCCGCTGACCGCCGTCGCCGGGTTCACCGGACTACGAACTTGTCGCATCAGCACCTTCGGGACCGACTCCATGACTCGGCGAAGGCTCCCTGGGCGCGACCGAAAACGGGTTTCCGGGGTTCGGTTCACCGGGGTTCGGTTCACCGGAACCAGGTGGATCGGGGGTTCTAGTAAGTACCTATAACCAATAACTACAGAAGCACCCCCTACCCCCGCAGCGATGCGGGGGAATCCAGCCTTGAGACTTCGGGAAGTGTCGCCGTCAGGACGCCTGTGCGGGGCCTACGAGCGCCCCGCGGGCGGAACGGGGGCCGGGAGATCATTTGCGAGCTTCAGGGGCCGGTACAGGCCGTCCTGGAGCCCTTTCTGCTCGTTTCTGCGGGTCCGGGTGGGTTCCGTCGGGTGACCTACGCTGATCAGTGGCGCGGGGCTGACGCTGTGGATGTTGCTGGTGGGTCTGCCTCGTTTCCTCATCGATGCCTGGTCGTGGTTGAACTACAAGCCGGTCATGGCCGCCTCGTACGACGGTCGTCCGCACCGGGCCCTGGCACCGCAAGTCCAGTCCACGTGGCTGCCGGACGAAGCGGTGCGCCGCTTGGCCGCGTACAAGGTGTTGGCCGCCTACGACTCGAACCAGGCCGGGGAGCTGGCTGTCGTCGCCGGCAACGAGGAAGCGTCGGAGCGGCGCGAGTTCGGCGACCCGGCGGCGCTGGTGGACACCACGCTGGCCCACCTGCTGGGTAAGACGCAGCAGGTCGTGGTGCCGGGCGCCGAGCACGCCAAGGACGAGCAGGCCACCCCTGAGGCGGTGGCCGCCGCGCGGGCGCAGGAACGGCTGCGGCAGTGGGCCGAATCCGAGCTGCTGGCTCTGAGGATGCAGGCGTGTGAGCGCAAGGCCGTGCTGCTGGGCGATGGGGTGTACCTGCTGGCGTGGGATCCGGCCAAGGGCAGGGTGCGGCTGAAAACCTATGATCCGGGCCTGTACTTTCCGGTGCTCGAAGACGACGCCGACCCCGGCGACTATCCCTCCCGTGTCCACCTGGCCTGGGAGATTCCCGAGGATCCGCGCCGCGGCATCAAGGCGAAGGTGCGGCGCATCACCTACGAGCTCGGCCCCGTCGAACCAGCCCACGTCAGCCCCGCCATGGTCGGGCAGCCGGAACCGGAGACGGCCGGTGCGAGCGGGCCGGTGCTGGCCGCGGACGAGTTCTACGACGAGGTCACCGGCATGGTCCACCGCGCCTATCCGTGGGCGCCGGACCGACCGTCCGCGCAGACCTGCTACCTCACCGATGCCGAGTGGGACCTCGACAGCCTGCGGTACGGGCAGCAGCTCGATGATCTGCCGCTGGACAAGGCCGTCTTTCGTACCCGCTCCGATGGCGCGGTCCTTGACCGGTTGGATCTGCGGATTGATTTCCTGCCGCTGGTGCACATCACCAACACGGTCGCCGACGGGGAACACTTCGGGATGTCCGCGCTGGCCAAGGTGATGCAGGTCCTCGATGAGCTAGCGGAGACCGATACCGATTCCGCCCGCGCCTCGGCGACCACCGGCGCTCCGATCATCGGCCTGGCCGGGTCGCACGCCGAAGTGGACCGGCTCACCGGCCGCCCGAAGCCGCTGGCCGTGGCACCGGGGACGGTGTTCCAGCTCGCTGATGGCGGGCGTATGGACGTGCTGGACACCTCCAACCAGCTCGCTGAGCTACGGGCTCGCGTCGAAGAAGTCCGGGACCGGGCCGCAGTCAACGCCCGCATCCCCGCCGTTAGTTTGGGCACCGTCGATCCGTCCGACGTTCCCAGCGGCTACGCCCTCCAGCTGTCGCTGGGACCGCTGGACTCCCTCGTGGATGCGATGCGGCTGGCCCGCGCCCACAAGTACAGCTTGCTGTTGAAGATGGTGCAGCGCATCCACCAGGCCGGGCGCGCCCACGGCTGGCCCGAGGGTGAGTGCTTTCCGGCACGGCTCGTGTTCGGTCCCCATACACCCACCGACTGCACCGCGGTCTTGGACGATGTCGTCAAGGGTGTGGGCGCCGGCGTGCTGTCCCTGGAGACCGGCATCCGGATGTTGCTAGACGTCGGGTATCCCATTGAAGACGCGCGCCAGGAGGTCGAGCGCATCACTTCGCGCCGAAGCCACGACAAGCAGTGGTCCCCAGCCTCGTGAGCCTCACTGGACTGGGGCTCACCCCTTGAGCCCGCAAGGTGCAGGGTGCCGGGTTGCAGCCAAAAGGACCCACGAGGCACTGACTGGTACGAGTCGAGTCTGCTGCTCCGCTTAGTCCCTTGTCTTCCCTCTTCAGAGAGCGGTCCTTAGTCTCTTCTCGTACCTTCACCACAGGGGGGCGCATGACGCAACTCGTAGAATTCGTCAACCATCTCGTTCTAGTAACTGAAAGTGGGGGCCTTGACTGGCATGAACAACCAGACGGCGGTTACGGGGCCCAACTAGACACCGTTCGATTGGAGATGCATTCCAAGGGAACCGAAGGCCATCGGCTTGACGTTTCAGAACTTGGCACTTCCGAGCATGAAGCTGTTCAGGCTGCTTGCGCTTCCCCTCAAGGACACTCCACGCAAGAAGGTGACGCGCTAGCCCTCAGAGAAGAACTAAGGAGGCTCTACGTAGCCATTGAATCAAGCCAAAAGCATTCCGACTTGATCACCCGCACGTACGCAAAACTCAAAAACTTGCCAAGCTAGGCAAACTTCGTCTGGCTACGTCTGAAGGCGTAGCCAGACGTCACAATTCCGCCCCTAACTGAGAGATGTCCTGAAGCAATCGGCCGCGTTATCGGGGTAGGCCCCACCGCTTCGCTCATGCTCATTTTCTGTCCAGTAGTGTTTGAAGCAGCTACTATCGTCACCGGGCCTCGTACGACCGTACACGTGAATCTTCAGACCTCCTTTATTTGACCAGGATGAAGTCCGGTTCACGAAGTCGTACTTGGAGAACATGACCGCCGGACCCACATAGGACGCTCGCCACTGCAGGCGCCGCCCTCCGAAGTTCTTGTATTGGTAGAAGCAGTACCAGTCCTTGCCGAATATCACCGTGGGGCAGTTGTCCGCTGCAACTGCCCCTGTACCCGGCGGCTCCTCCTCGCCGCTGGGAATGGGTTCCTCCTCTTCAGCTGTCAGCGGGGCGTCGTAGGCGCGCATAGCTGCAGAAGATTCACGAGTACCGACGGGCAGACCTGATGCTTTCGCTTGCAGCTCTTGAGCTGCCTGACTACTCGGAGGCGCGTGCGTCTCTCCCGGCAGCGGGAAAGCCTCGATCACGCTCCCTTCTTCCCAAGCGATTTCATTCCTACTGATCTGAACTCCGCCTTCAGTCTTCGCTAAGACCTCATCAATCTGCTGCTGCAACGAGTCTCCTCTAGTTGCAGCAGCAGGAACGGGGAATACAGTCATACAGAACGCCAGCACAGCAAGAGCAGTGGTTGCCGATCGGCATAAATGACGAGTGGACACCGAAACAACCTTCCCTTCACATGAAGCAACTCGAAAGCAAGCTTCGCACACGTTCCGCACTTCGCACCGTTCGCCACACTCATCTACACATCTGGAATCGGTGCGGCTAAATCTGTGACATGGAGCAACGGTTTCCATTTTTCGACGGACCGGACGGAACGTCTCCACTTTCCAGTGGAGCTCGTGACAGGCGAAGCTTCACTCTAGGAAATGCCAGGCGATCTCAACATTCGGCAACGCCCTCACGCTCCACCGGCAAGGGCGTACTGGCCGGGCAGCGACTCCAGAACAGACAAGCGCGCGGCAACGCTGCCTACGCTGCGAGCACCGTCCGGACGTCTTTCCAACAGCTCACAGTTCCGCACTAAGCTGCGTGGATCGCGCCGGAGCTGAACAAGCGGCGTTGAGCGACGGCTCTAGGGGAGCGGAGTTGGGTTCCGTAGACTCAATTCTCGGCGCGGGGCCGTCATGGGAGTAGCACTCTTTGATGACCCGCAGCCTGCCCGCTTCATGCACCGTGCTCGGCTACCGCAAGGACGGCCGGCCCATCTACCCGATCCTGGGTGCCTCCTCCGACGACGCGTCCAACGACGAAGCCGCCGTCAGCATCAGCCAGAAGCAGCTCAACACCCTCCTGGCACGCGAAAAGGATCAAGGCGGGCGGGCCGCCGTACGGGCCCTGGCCGACAAGCTCGGCTTCGCCAACGCCACCGAACTCGCGGACTACGTGACTGGTCAGCGGCAGGCCGAACAGGAGCAGCTGACCGAAACACAGCGCCGCGAGCAGGAGCTTGCTGCGCGGGAGAAGGCGGCGATCGCACGCGAGGCCGCGGCCCTGGCCCGCGAGCGCGACGCGGCCCGCCGGGCGGCCCTGGCCGGTGTCGGTGCAGTGGGCCAGGACCTGGAGGACGCCGCCGTGCTGCTGCGCGTGGACGACGACGCGGACGACGCCACCGTCCGCCAGGCCGTGCAGGACCTCAAGACGCGCCGGCCTGAGTTGTTCACCGTGCCGCCCACCGGCACCGCGCTGCCGCCGACCGCCCCGGGCGGTGCCCCGGCCTCGGTACCGCCGCCGCGTCCCGGCGCCGCGGCCAGCAAGCCCGGAGCCGCCGGGGCCGAGATGGCGCGGCGCCGCGGCCTGCTGCCTCCGGCCTGACTCCTTGTACTGCGGGGACCACGCCCCGCCCCTTCCTCTCGTGGACGACGCCACCGGCCGGTGAGTGTGTGACCGCTTCCAGCATCACCAGGAGCAGCGGCGTTGATTCAGCCGTACACCACCTTCGTGACGGTGACCGGTGACCGGGACTGGCTCGCTTCCCGGCACGGCACCGACGCCACCGAGACCATCACCCTCGACCTGTCCCACCTGACCCGCGGCACCCACTACGCAGAGCCCACGGCCAGCCAGCCGCACGGCTTCGTACGCTCCGGCGTCCCGGTGGGCCAGATCACCGCCTCCGGCCTGTACGGCGCCTACGACCCCACGGCCGACGACGGCCGCGCAGTGCTCGCCGGCCTGGTCTACGCCGAGGCGCCGTTCACCCCCGGTACCAGCAAGGTCCCGGCCGCCCTGTTCTGGCACGGCACCGTCCACACCGACAAGATCCCCGGCGGCCTCGACCCCGCCAAGATCGCCCCGTCGCCGCACGGCGCGCAGATCCGCTTCCTCGGGGCGGTGGACGCATGAGCATCGCCGACCTGCTCAAGAACGTCAGCGTCGCCGACCTGACCGTCTACGCCCGCGCCATCCCCACTCCCGACGACTTCCTGCTCACCAGCAGCGTCTTCCCCGAGACGCAGGTGCACGACGTGAAGTGGCGGGTGCGGCAGTCCAAGCGGCGCGTCAACGCCGCGATGTACCGCGCGTACGACGCGAGCGTGCCGTTCGCCAAGCGCCAGGCCCAGACCACGCAGACCGAAGGCACCCTACCGGCCCTGGGACAGAAGCTCCTGGTCGGCGAGATGGAACAGCTCCTGCTGGACGCCTCCCGCGGCGCGGACGAAGACCGGCTCGTGGACCTGCTCTACGACGACGTCGAGCGGCACGTCGAAGCGATCCGCTCGCGCCTGGAGCTGGCCGCCGCCGACGTCCTGCTCGATGGCCGCTTCACCCTGACCGGCGAGAACGGGCTGACGGTGGAGGCCGACTACGGGGTGCCGCAGGCCAACATGCCCACCGCCCCCAAGCCGTGGTCCTCGCCGGACGCCGACCCGATTGCGGACGAGCTGCGGTGGATCGACTACCTCGACTCGATCGGCGCTCCGGCCCCCGAGATGGTGCTCACCTCCCGCAAGGCGTACGCGCACCTCGCCTCCAACGGCGCCTACCGGGCCGCCTACTACGGCACCCCGGCCGGCGGCCAGACTCCGACCGCGACGCTGAACCCGCAGCAGGTCAACTCGGTGCGCGGCACCTACGGCCTGCCGCCGGTGACCTTTTACAAGGCCCAGGTGTGGCAGAACGACGTCTCGAAGCGGGTTCTGCCGGAAGACCGGTGGATCATGCTCCCGCCGGAGCGCGCGAAGTGGGGCCAGACCCAGTACGGCACCACCACCGAAGCCCTGGCCCTCTCGCGCGGCACCAACCCGCAGGTCGAGCGGGAGGACGCGCCGGGCATCGTCATCACCCGCGACGTGCAGGATGACCCGGTGCAGATCTGGACCAAGGGCGCCGCCATGGCCATGCCGGTCCTGTACTCGCCGGACTGCCACATCACCGCGACCGTCCTGTGAGCACCCCCGCCCCGCAGGTGCTGGCCGCCACGGTCCACGTCCTCGACCCCGCCAGCCGCGAACCGCTGGTGCTGACCGTCGGCACCGAGGTCGCCGACCCGGCCGTCACCGAGCAGATCACCAACCCGGCCTGCTGGGCCAGCCCGCCGACAGCACCGGACACACCGGTCCGTAAGACCAAGGCCACCCAGGACTGACCACCTCGGCGGGGAGCTGCCGCCGCCGCTCCCCGCCCCTACTTCTCTCTTCAGGAACGCCTCTCGTGCCCGCTGCTGTCCTGCGCTGGCTCCTTGCCCAGCTCGGCCCCGACACTGACACCACCGATCTCACCGCCCGCTACGAGCGCCTGCACTCCGCGCGCGCTGTCGTCCTCGAAGTGCTGCACGAACGCCGCGCCGCGCTGCTGGCCGAGCCGCTGAAGGTCACCGTCAACGGCGTCGCCACCATCGACACCTCCGCCAACGTCACCGCCTTCGAACGCACCATCACCCAGCTCGCCGACGAACCCGCCCCCGACGACCCCACGGCCGTCGACCGGAGCCTGCTGAGCACCATCGAGCTGTGCCCGCGCCGCCGCCGGTGACCGCTCGCACGCCCATCCGCCGTGCCGCCCGCTACAGCGGGTGGCTGTGCGGGTACGCCGCTGCCCTGCTCGCAGCGAACATTTTGACCGCGTCGTTCGGCATGGTCCCGGTCGGCTTCGGGCAGCGCGCCACCGCGGGGACGCTGCTGGCCGGTGTCGCCTTGATGATCCGTAACGTCCTCCAGGACCAGCTTGGCCGCACCGGTGTCGTGGCGGCTGTTCTCGCCGGATCGCTGCTGTCTGCTCTCATCGCTGCGCCGGGCCTGGCTCTGGCCAGCGCGGCAGCGGTCGCAGTCGCCGAACTGGCCGACATGGCCCTCTACACGCCGCTGCGGCGCCACGGCTGGGCGCGGGCTGTCCTGCCCGCGACGACGCTCGGGGCGCTGCTGGACAGCGTCGTCTTCCTGTCCCTCGCCGGGCTGCCGGTGTGGGCGGCGGTGCCGGGGCAGGTGATCGGCAAAGGCTGGGCGATCGCCGTCCCCGTCCTCCTCGCCCTGCTCGGACGTACCCCCGCCTGCGCCTCTGGGCGGTCAGGTCACGGCGCGCAGTGCACAACTGGGTCACCGGGTGACCCCTGACGTGCAGCAGCCGCAGTTGCATCTGGTCCCTGTCCGCTTCCGGGACGCAGCCGCGTTCGTGCAGATGTGGCACCGCCACCACCGTCCGCCTCAAGGCCACGTGTTCTCCATCGGCGCCGCCGACGATTCTGGTGTTCTGCGCGCCGTGGCGATTGTGGGCAGGCCGGTCGCCCGCTACTTGGACAACGGCTCCACCCTCGAAGTCACCCGACTGGCCAGCGACGGCACCCGCAACGCCAACTCGCTCCTCTACGCGGCCGCGTGGCGGGCCGCATCCGCGCTCGGTTACAGCCGCCTGATCACCTACACCCAACAGGGTGAGTCCGGCGCGAGCCTGCGCGGCGCCGGCTGGCGCGTCATCGCCCGCCGCCCCGCCCGCCCCGGCTGGCATTGCCCCTCGCGGCCACGCACCGACCACGGCACCGGCGGCATCCCCCGCATGTTGTGGGAGGCGCCGTGCTCTACCTGAGCACTCCATCCAGCCCGGCGATACGCCAGGCCATGCGGGACGGCCGACTGGGGTGGATGAACACTCCGCGCCAGGGCAACCGGCTTCCAACCGACGTGACCTGGGCGGCGGACAACGGGCGCTTCGGCAAGGGCTGGCCCGGTCTCGACCGATGGCTGCGCTGGCTCGATGCCCATGCCGACCGCGCCTCCACCTGCCTGTTCGCGGTCGCTCCCGATGTGCCCATGGATGCCCGCGCCACCCTGCGGGAGTCAGCTCCTTGGCTTCCACACATCAGGGCACTCGGCTACCGCGCCGCGTTCGCCGCCCAAGACGGTGCCGAGTCGATGGCCCTGCCGTGGGACGACTTCGACGTCCTTTTCCTCGCCGGCACCACCGACTGGAAACTCGGCCAAGACGCTCGGGACCTCACCGCTCAGGCTCTCGAACTGGGCAAGGGCGTCCACATGGGCCGCGTGAACTCCGCCCGCCGCTACCGCTACGCCCGTTCCCTGGGCTGCGGCTCAGCCGACGGCACGTTCCTGGCTTACGCACCCGACACCAACCTTCGGCGTCTTTCGGCCTGGTGACGGACATTGCCCGGCCGTACGAGTCAGCGAGCATGCCTCGTCATCACACCGCGGTCCGCCAGGCCACGTGTGAAGGGCGGGTCCGTGTGCGGGCCCGCCCTTCACACGTCGACGATCCGCCGGTCAGATGCTGCTGCTGTGGCTCCGTTCAGCCGCTTCCTTCAGGATCTTGAGCAGATCCGTGGTCTCACTGGCCGGAGGTGCCTTGATGGCCGTCGTGGTCCCGTAGTCGGAGTAGGACGCGGAGGTGCTGACGGTGCCCAGCGGCGTCTTGACGTCCACGGTCATCCGCACCGGCAGGTCGTCGCTGTTGACCCACACGTCATAGTCGTAGCCCTTGATGCCGCTCTTCTTGACGTTGGCGAGCAGCTTCTCACGGTCTTCGGGCTTCAGCGCATTGACCGTCTTGGCGCCCTTGAGGCCCTCCTCGACCGTCAGGGAGCCCTTGTAGTGCTCGGCGCGTACGCCGTCGACCTGGCCGGAACCGAGGTGCTTGACGTTCGGCGAGCCGAGGAACATCGCGAGCTGCTGGGCCGGGTCCTGCTCCGCGTCGTCGAGGCCGGCGGTCACGGCCTTGGTCATCTCTTCGTCGCCGGCTTCCTTGGCGGCGGCCTTCAGATCGAGCTTGCCCCACTTCTTGCCCTCGAAGTCGCCCATGTCCATGTAGGCGACGCCGTCGACCCAGATCATGCGCTTCGGCTCGTCGTCCCCCGACTTCGCCTTGGCCCCGCCGTCGCTCATGGTCATGTCCAGCGCCGTGGGATTCCAGGCCATGGTGCCGGTCATCTTCGTCTCGCCACTGTCCGGCATCCCGTCGGGCACCGACATGGTCATCGTGACCTTCGCCGACTTCACGCTGGTGGTCTTCTTGTAAGCCGCGGTGAGCGCCTGCGCCGGAGTGCGACGGGCAGTGGAGCTCCCCCATCGGCCTTGGTCTCATCGTTGTGGCAGCTCGTTATGCCCGCCAGTACGGCTGCGGTCGCCAGCGGGACGCCGATGCGTCGCGCGATGCCCTTGCCCATTCCCTCACCCTGTTTGTCCACCTATGTCACGCACTTTCCGTGCACAGTGCACCGTAGTGCATGGGACTGACAACTACTTTTCGCTGCGATCGAACGGGCGGTTGTCGCAGCGACGCCGCTGTGCGGTACCGCGCCAGGGCGCTGTCAGCCCGAGCACCCGGCCCCCTGCGGCGCCATGCCCGCAGTGGAAGCAGAGATCGTCCGCAGACGCTGGGCACCGGGGCGTTCCAGCGCGCTACGGTGAGTCTGGCCTGGCGCAGGCCGTACCGGCGGCACGCTACTGACGCTTCCCGCCGGCCGGTTCAGCCCCTTCTGACGCAGGAGGCAGGATGGCACTACGGTTCATCGCCAAGGACCCCAACACCGGCTCCGACCAGAGCCCGACCGTGTGGATCGACGAGGAAAACGGTGACTTGGTGCTTCAGGGGTGGAAAGCCGACCGGGAGACCACCGACGAGTGCAGGGAAGTCGGCTCGATCCCCGCGCACGAGGCTGTGATGCGGATTCCGGCGCGGATGACGGCGATTGTCAGGGAGGCGTGCGATGCCGCAGACCAACGTGCCGAGCTTCGCTGAGATGCTGGAGGCCGCCCAGCACTCGGCGGTGCACCTGGAGATGCGCGACGCGTACGGCATCGAATCCGAAGACGGCACCTTCCGGGCCTGGCGGGAGGGTACCTGGACTGTTGCCTCCGACCGTGAGGCGCGGCGTGCCTGGTTCGATCTGGTGCGCGCCGCTGTGAGCCGAGGTGTGGTGATGCGGCGGGCGCGGATTGTGTCCGAGCCGGCCACTGCCTACATCCGGTTCGAGTACGAGGGCACCGGGCTGAACGTCGAGGCTGGTGAGCAGGTGCGGTGGCTTCCGCGTCGCCGAGCCTCGGACCTCGCCCTGCCGGGCAACGACTTCTGGCTGTTCGACGGCACGGTGGTGCGCTTCAACCACTTCACCGGCGACGGCGGTTCGGCCGGGCCGGAGGTGTCCGACGAACCACACGTCGCGAAGCTGTGCCAGGACGCCTTCGAGGCCGTCTGGCGCCGGGCCGTCCCGCACGACGAGTACACCGTCTGAACCACTGATTTCCCTACTGGATTCGTGCCCAGCTCACCGTCCTCCAGTGCCCAGCAGGCCCGCGAGGCCCTGGCCGCCCGGCTGCACGACCTGCGCCGGGCGTCCGGGCTGACCAGCCAGGAACTGGCCGAACGGTGCGGCTGGTACAAGTCGAAGACCTCTCGCATCGAAAACGCCCGTACCCTGCCCTCCGATGCCGATATCCGGGCCTGGTGCCGCGCCTGCGAGGCCACCGACGAGACGGAAGACCTGCTGGCCGCCGCCCGGCACGCCGAGACGCTGTACGTGCAGTGGCGCCGCCTGCACCGCTCCGGGCTACGGCAGGTTCACGAAGCCTCCCGGCCACTGTACGAACGCACCCGCCTGTTCCGGGTGTACTGCTCCACCGTGATGCCCGGCCTCGTCCAGACCCCCGGCTATGCGACCGACCTGCTCTCCGCCATCACCGCGTTCCAGGGCACTCCCGACGACGTCCCCGCGGCGGTCGCCGCGCGCACAGCCCGCTCCCGCATCCTGCACGGCAGCGGCCGGCGGTTCATGCTGCTGATCGAGGAGGCCGTACTGCACAGCGGTGTCGGCACCCCCGCGGCGATGGCCGAGCAGCTCGGGTACCTGCTGGAGGTGATGGCGCTGCCCACGGTCTGCCTCGGCATCCTGCCGTTCGGCGATCGGGCCCGGAAGATCTGGCCACTGGAGACGTTCATGATTTTCGATGAGGCCCGGGTGCATGTGGAACTGCTGACGGCCAGAGTCACCGTCACCGCCCCTTCCGAAGTCTCCGCCTACGCACGCGCCTTCGCCGACTTGGCACAACTGGCCCTCTACGGCGCCAGCGCCAGCGCACGGATCACAACGGCCCTGGCCGCTCTCGGGTGAAGACGTGGAACTTTGTGGAACTTGCTGGAGGCCCGTACCCGCCGAGCCGTAGCGTCAGGGCATGAACGAGGTCGCCGCGTCGTCCGTCCCCGAGGTCACCGCCGAGAAGGCCGACGCATTGCCGATCGACGTCGCGACCATCGATGCGACCTGCGCCCGCGCTTTCGGCCTGCAGCGGGCGACGGCCCCGGGCCTGCCGGACCTGACACGGGCGCTGCGCGGTCACCTTGAACTGCTCATCCCCCCGGACCTGGCCGGGCAGGCGCCCCTGACTCAGGCCGCCGCACGGGACGCCACCAAGCTCTTGAAACTGCCCGACAACGCCGGGACGGCGCGCACTCGCGCCCGCGCGTTGGCGCAGGTGTGCCTCATCCTCCTCGAACCGCACCGCCCCCCGGCCGCACCCTCGGACGAGGAAACGCACGGGTGACCCGGGCTGGGGCATCCGTGTTCGCCATGCGCCGGGCCAGCGCCGCCGACGCCCCCGCCCTCACCGTCATGATCCTCAACCGCTGCCGGTGGCTGGAAGACCGCGGCCTGCCGAGCTGGCGCGACGCCGTCGAGAACATCACCTTCCAGGCAGGCGACGGGCACATGTGGGTCCTGGAGGAAGAGGGTGGCCGCCTGGTCGGCTGCACCACCATTCAGCCCTTCTGCCCGCCCTGGGGCTGGACAGACCGAGAACTGGCCGAGCCGGCCGACCACCTGTACACGACGTGCACGGACCCGGCCTACTCCGCCCGTCAGCCCGGCACCCTCATCGCCTGGTGGGCCGTCCACCGGGCCGCCCTGAACAACAAGCGGTGGGTGCGCCGCGGCTGCTTCGCCCCCGCCTTGGTCCGCTACTACCAGTCGCAGCACTTCCACCTGGTCCGCGAGGTCCAGCGCACCACGAAACGTGTCTACCTCCTGGCCCGCCGTGCCGTGCCGATCGCCCCGGCCACAGTCACCGAACCACTGCTGCGCGCCGATCTCCAGCCCCTCCTGACCAAGGAGCCGACGCGATGAGCAGCGAGCCCCCACGACCGCATGATGATTCCGGCGACTCTCTGGAACATGTTGCCGCCCGGCATGACCACGCCCGCCAGCGCATGGTGGGGCGGCTGCGTGCCGTCGTACTCGCCCTGGGCCCGGTACGTGCCGCTCACCTGTACCCCGAGGCGCCTCGTCTCATCCTGCGCCACGACGGCTACCAGTGGACACCACTGACGACGGCTGCCGACTACGCCTCAGCCCAGCAACTTCTTCACGGACAGGTGGAACAACGCGATTCGGCTTGGGTGTGGCTCTTCCTGAGTGATATCGGGGTCAGGCCGTGGGCGCGTATCGATGCTGGTCAGCTGGGTAGTTCCGTTGATGTTCGCCGGCGAGGCGGTGCTACCAGCAGGCGTCGAGGTCGCCGTTTGCGGCGACGGCGCGGAGTTTGAGCACAGCTTCGACGCCGGCCAGGCCCCAGAGGGCGCCGCTGATGTCGAGGCGGTCGGCGATGAGGTGCCTGACTGCTCCCTCGATGATTCCGGTGGCGATGGGCCAGCCGGCCGAGAGTGCCTGGTCGTAGTGGAGGAAGTTGCTGTTGCTGCGCAGGTGCGGTCACTAAGTCTTCGGTGCTCTTGTCTCCGGTGCGGAGAAAGTACCGGTCCGCAGCCCACACCTTCTCCAGGACGTGGATGAAGTCGATGACGATGGCCGACCAGAACGCCGGCAGCGCCTGATCGCAGGCGTCCTTGCCGCACCGGGCCGGGTCCTCGGAGAGGGCGCCCTTGAGGGCGCGCTCCTTCCGCGTGCTTGTTCTGGCCTACTTGTGCGACGAGGCACGCCGCGCTCCGTGCCACTTCATGCAGGACGTCGGCGGCGGTTCCTACAGAAACTCGGGCTCCTGGCCTGAGCCGGTCCCAAGCTCGCGCGGCTTTCGATCAGCGGGGACCGCTGTGCACGTTGCGTACTTGTCGCCAACCGGGCAGTCGGGTGGTAACCGGCTAGAACTATGGGCATATTGACCGAAAAAGTATACGCCTGGCGCGTCATTGCAGGGTAGAAACATGCATCCGACATGTTTTACGGGAGGGGACCGAGATGAACGTGCTTCGTGGCGGGCGCTGGGCGATGCGTGGGGCGGCTGTCGCCAGTGCGGCCCTGCTGACGCTAACGGGGGCCACGTTGGCGACTGAGGCGGCCGCTGCATCCACTGCCGTCGCTGAAGACAACCCCTGCAATCCTAATTACTGCCCAGGTGCAAGCACCTTCATCATGAAATTCGACGGTGTTTCCGTTGAATTCATCTCATCCGTCAACGGCTGGGACACCAACACCCACACGCTGGTCCTGCAACGTGGGTCGTACCACAACCCTGTAGTCGACCGCTGGATTGACGACGCGATAGCCGGCCGCGAAGGGCGCCTCAAGAGCATGTCCGTCGTGGTGTACGACGATAAGGGGTGGGTGATGAAGCGGTACAACTTTGGGGGCGCATGGGTGGAGCGCATCGATAGCAACGGCTCGGGTCAGGCACTTCATATCAGGTACTTCACCCTTGAGATCACCGATTAGGGAGCAGGCAGGGACGCGAGGAGTCCTACTGGGACCTGGTCCAGTGGAGGGGCACCACCCTGGACGATCCTCAGGACGGCGAGGCGTACGCCCTCGCCATGGAACGCTGGCTGCTCACCCAGGACTGGGAGACATCCATCGCTGCCATGCCCGGCGGGGAGGAGCTTCCACTGTTCCTCGTGGCGATCTTTGCGCATGTGGGGGTCGTCATCGCCCTTGGGTGTGACTCTCCTGGAGTGAGCCTTTCCGATGTGGGTCGTTGCTGATCGCGTCGGTTTGCCGGATCGTCGTGTCCAGAGTTCGGGTTCTTGGGGGCGGCGATGGTTTCGTGGCTGGAGGAGTTGGAGCGTCGCGAGGCTCGCGCACGGGAGCGGATCACGGAACTGCGAAAGCAGAACGAGGAGTTGACGACGAGCCTGGCCGAGCAGGAGGCCACCGTGTCCCGTCTGGAGATCACGCGGGAGACAATGACGGAGATCCTTTCTGGGGACGGTCCGGTCACCGAGCCGGACGGCACGGCCGAGCCCGCAGAGTCCGGAGGTGCGGCTCCGGCGGCGGCCGCCGAGGGGTTTGCGGTCGGCTCGCCGGTGGGGGTGCGGCTGGTGCCGGCCTGGTCGGCCGAGCTCGGGGTGGAGGCCCTGCCGCGCGCGTACGCGGACATCGTGGAGGTGCTCGCCGATGCGGTGCATCCGCTGCGGGCCCATCAACTGTGTTCCGTACTGGGGCTGTCGACGGACAAGTCCAAGGTGGAGGGGTTCCGGTCGAAGCTGAAGCGGCTGCGTGAACGAGGCTGGGTCATGGAAGTGTCGCCGGGGCTGTTCGCGTCGCGGGACGCGGCAGGGCGAGAGCGTGTGCCGGAGCCGGGCAAAGACTCCGCCATGTCGCGTCGCACCGGCGAGGAGGAGGGCTCCCGGTCCTAGCGTCGAGGGTGACGAAACCATCCGACCGCCCCGGATCGAGAGCCCGATGAAAGCCTACGCATCAGTGGCGACACGGTCTACAAGACCTGCCGACGGCTCGGGCTGCCGCCCAGCGTCCTGCGCATCGACGGATCTACGACGAAGCACGCCACAGCGCCGACCCCGTCCGGCTGATGCAACTCTTCGGCCTGTCCAATCTCTCCGCCACCCGCTACGTCCTGGCCGCACACCCGGACAAGAAGAATGGCCCCATCGCCCCCTAGGGCCGTGCATCTCGGATGCGGGTGGGGTGGCCCCGGCCGTACTCTGTCCCGTCACGGGGACCGGGGCCTATCCCGCACGCTCCGTGCTGGTGCGGGCCGGGGCGGAGCTTAGCGCGTCTCGACATGGGGTGTCGTGGTGGCTTGCGGGCCCGCCCCGGCGCGAGGCGCCGTGGCAGCGGGAACCACAGCTGCCACCTGCCGCTGCTTCTTGCTTGCCGCACGCCGTTGCCAGGCGGGGATGCTGCGCTTGGTGTCGGGTAAGAAGGCTGGGGCCCGGTGTGCGGCCGGTGCTGGCTTGCGGTCTGGTCTCTTCCTGCAGTTCGCGGGCGGCCGTGTGCTTCGCTGGCCGGCAGCGAGTCACCAGTCCGAAGTGCCACGTTTGAGCATGGCGTCGCCGTGCGCGCCTTGGTGTGCGCTACAACCGGAATATGAATGATCCATTTGTGGTAGCTGAGGTGAATGCACTTTTGCCTAAGCTGGAGGACAAGCAGCTGCCGGCGTCTTTCGGGGCAGGCGATCGCGGTACGGGGGCAGCGGTCGGGGCCGTGGTGGGGCCGAGGTTCCTCGGAGCAGCCACTGACCTGATCGGGGCATGCGGTACCTGTTCCCCTGATCGGTGAGCACCGGGGCACGGTGCATCGTTCGACAGCGGACGCGGTGGCCGTGTAACTGCACGGTGCTGGGCACGGCAGCGTCAGAGGGCTCCTTGTGCTGCTGTGTGCAGCCCGTCGAGCAAGTGCGGCCACGCCTCGGGGGGAAAGTGATGGCCCATGCCGGGGATGACCCGCAATCGTGCTCCGGGGATGGCGCGTGCCGTTGCCCGGGCGCAGGCGACGGGCACGAGGGGGTCGTGGGTGCCGTGCAGGACCGTGGCCGGCAGGCGCAGCTTCTTCAGGGCTTTGGTGCGGTCGGCCGCGGTCAGGACGGCTGCCATCTGGCGGTGGGTGCCGTCGGGGTCGATGCCTCGGGCGTGGCTGCGGCGCAGGAGGGTCCGCGTGCCGTTTTCGTCGAAGGGCAGGTGGGGGGAGGACAGCTTGCGCAGCATGGCCATGCTGGTGCGGATGTAGCCGTCCAGGTCGGTGGGGTGGCGGCGCAGGAGGTAGGGCAGGAGGGTGAGGTCGGTGCGGCGGCCGATGGTCAGTGCGTGGGGTGTGGACATCATCGACGTCAGGGACAGCACTCGGTGGGGGTGCCGGAGGGCGAGTTCCTGGGCGATCATGCCGCCCATGGACGCTCCGACGATGTGAGCTGCAGGTATGTGGAGGTGGTCGAGGAGCCCGAGGGCGTCTTCGGCCATGTCGGTGAGGGTGTAGGCCGGCCGGGTCAGGCGCAGCGCGGTGCGCAGGAGGTGTGGTGGGGTGGTCAGGTGCTGTGAGCGGCCGCTGTCGCGGTTGTCGAAGCGGATGACGAAAAAGCCTTCGGATGCCAGCTGGCGGCACAGGACGTCGTCCCACCAAATCAGTTGTCCGTACATGCCGAAGATCAGGAGAAGGGGGCGGTTCCCCGGACTTCCGATCGTCTCGTAGCAGAGGCTGATCCCGTTGCCGGTGGCGAAATGTTCAGTCATACAGACTCCCGGGGCCTTTGGGGAATCGCCGCTGCCCGGGGGACGGGGAGCGGTCAGGTGCGGCCGGGGTGGTGTTCTGCGCTGGTGGCGAGGTCGCCGAGGCTGTCGTGGATGTGCTGGGCGAGCAGGTCGGGGTCGGCGATGACGTCGGGGTCGATATTGACGGTGACGTGGCAGTGGTCGCGGTAGGACAGCAGGGTGACGGCTACGGCGAATCCCATGACCGGTGCGATGGCGTAGATCTCCTGGGCGCGGACGCCGCCGACGGACAGGGGGGTGCGGGGCCCGGGCATGTTGCTGATGCCGAAGTCATGGGAGGCGCACAGGCGCAGGAAGCCGGTCTCGAACCAGCGCAGCGGCAGCAGGGGGCTGATGCGGGCGACGGCGCCCATCCAGTCGGCGGCGTCGCGGTGGTAGGCCCCCTGGACGGCGGTGCGCACTTCGCTGATGCGCCGGCGGGCGTCGGGCTGGTCGGCGCGCAGGGTGAAGCGGACGATGAACCAGTGGTTGCCCATCGGGGCGAAGGGGCGCTGTCCGGTGAGCGGTGGCCGGGCGTACGGGGAGAAGACGCGCAGGCGGGGGCGCTGGATGTCGCGGGCCTGGTGGTATCGGTGGCAGCCGTGGGCGACCGCGGCGACGAGCGCGTCGTGCACGGTGCCGCCGCCGGCGACGGCGACGTCCTTGAACGGGGCGGTGGGCACCTTGGTGGTGTAGTAGCGGCGGGCGAAGCGGGTCTTCTTCGGCGGCACGGGGTAGGGCCGGTCGCGGATGTCGGTCAGGGCTTGGGCGGCGAACTGGGCGGCCTTGCGCAGACGGCGTGCCATAGCGACCGGTCGGGCGATACGGCGTTCGGAGGCGGTGGCCGGGCCGGTGGTGGCTGGCGGAGCGGGGGGTGG
The DNA here is from genome assembly GCF_003865135.1 of Streptomyces chrestomyceticus JCM 4735. Classification (NCBI taxonomy): domain Bacteria; kingdom Bacillati; phylum Actinomycetota; class Actinomycetes; order Kitasatosporales; family Streptomycetaceae; genus Streptomyces; species Streptomyces chrestomyceticus. The sequence goes on from NZ_BHZC01000001.1 coordinate 4,006,649, forward strand.
GGCCGGCTGCTGGGCGGCGGCTTGGCGCAGGAACATCTCACGCAGGCGGACGCCGTCGGCGATGCTGTGCGAGATCTTGAGCATGTAGGCGGAGCGTCCGTCGTCCAGGCCGTCGATCAGGTAGCCGTTCCAGGGGGACCTGTTTTGGCAGAAGGGGATTTCGGCCAGCGTCGCGGCGGTGTCGAGGACGTCGCGGCGGGTGCCTTTACCGCCCACGGTGATGTGGTGCAGGTGGTGTTCGAGGCGGAAGTCGGGGTCCGGGTCCCAGTGGGGGCGGCGGAAGGCGGTGGGGGGTTCGTGGACGCGGGCTTGCATGCGGGGCATGCCCGCGCACAGGTGCCCGTGCCAGGCAACGAACTGCTCCCAAGGCAGCCGGTCTTCCAGGAACATTACGGCCACGATGATCGGTTTTGCGCGGGTGCCGCTCTCCACGCGCCAGGTCAGGTGGTCTTTGCTGCTCATGATGTCCGTGCCGGACGCGGTGGCGCGGAGTCGGTGCGCGGTGGTCGTGGTCATGATGTCTCCTCGTGTCTCGGTGTGCGGTGAGGCGGCGGCGCGCAGGGAAGGCCCTGTGCCGGACGCTGTCTGCTCTTGCCGGTGCAGGCGGGGCGCGGCTACGGGGTTCAGGTTCTTCGGCGGATGCGGTTGCGGGTCAGGGCGACGGCCGCTGCGGCCGTCAAGCCGGTGGTGAGCACCGAGCGGGATGTGGGGTGCGGCAGCGGCTGTTTCCCTTTGGGGACACCGAGGTTGGTGCGGGACTGCACGGTGAATTGCCGTGCGGCCAGGTCACCGAGCAGTGCCTGCATCTGGGTGGGTGTCTTCGCGACGGCGGTGAGTCCCTCGATGACCGCCCGTGCGACCTGCTCGGTGCTGAGCACTTCGCTCAGCAGGTCCCGCAGAATGTCGCGCAGTGCCTCATGCAGGGCCTGGGACAGCTTGATGTCGGGGCAGATGCAGCGCACCGAGCCTTCGATGTTGGCCACGGATTTGCCGACGACGGAGACGAGCGGGGTGACCTGGATACCCCGGCTGGTGGAGTAGCGCAGGACCGCGGTGAGGGCGACGCCGAAGTTGAGCTCGTCGAGGGAGGCGTCGGCCCAGTGCGGCACAGCAGCGGACACATCGCTGATGAAGCCCGCGACATCGCTCCAGGCAGTCGCCGATCCGAGGTTGATCCACTGCCGGGCCATGCCCGCCCCGTCGTTGTGTGCGAGGGCGAGAAAGGCCCCCAGGAAGGCGGTGCTGGTGTTGCGGTCGATTTTGCCGACCATGCCCCAGTCGATCAGATGTGCGGTGCCGGCCTCGCTGACGAGGATGTTGCCCGGGTGGGGGTCGGCGTGGAAGGTGCGCTGGACGAAGTAGGACCGCAGCATGAAGGTGATCAGGTCGTGTGCCAGTGCGGTGCGCTGTTTGCGGGTCAGGGTGTGGGGTTTGATCTTGTTGATGGGGACGCCGTCGGCGAAGGTCTGCACCAGGACGCGGGGCGTGGCTTCGATCACTTTGGGCACCGATAGCCGTTTGAAGCGTTTGGCGGCTTTGCGGGCGGCTTTCATGTTCGTGGCTTCGCGGGTGAAGTCCAGCTCGGGCTGCATGACGGTGAACAGGGCTTCCAGCACGGCCTGGGGGTTGACGACTTCCTTGAGGCGGGGAGCGGCCGTGCCCAGGGCGCGGGCGGCCCGGCGCAGGACCTTCATGTCGGCTTCCACGGCGGCCCGTGCGCCGGGGCGCTGGATCTTGATGACGCACGGGGTGCCGTCGGTGGTGGTGGCCTTGTAGACCTGGGCGAGCGAGGCCGCGCCCAGGGGCTCGCCGGTGCGGAGGCAGGGGTACCGGCGGCGCCAGTCAGGACCGAGCTCCTCGTCCAGGATCGGTTCGAAGGCGGCGAAGGGCTCTGCGGTGGCCTCGTCGTTGAGCTGGGCGAGTTCCTCGCGGACATGCTCTGGCACCAGGTCGGGCCGGGTGGCGAGGATCTGGCCCACCTTGACGTACAGCGGGCCCAGTTCCTCCAGGGTGGCCCGGATGGTGTGCGCCCGCTGTTGCTGTCGGGCGTGCGCCGGGACCCGTGAGCTGCTGCCGGAACGCGCCCGCACGGCCCGGACGGCTTCCCCGTACAGGGACCGGGTGAGGATTCGGGCCGTACGGCGCGTGCGTCCCGGCGGCATGCAGTCCTCCTTCACTTCGCTGCGGGGCGCTCGGGTCAGGTGCCGTCCGGCCGGCTGTCCGGCGCGGCGGCCCCGGGCTTCGGGCCCGTGCCAGGAGCCGAGATGTGCTGTGCCAGGTGACGGATTTCCGCGGTCAGGGCGCTGAGGTCCTGGTGTTGCTGCTTGTCGGTCTTCTGGTTCGTCTGCCGCTTGCGGCTGCCGGTGACGGCGTCGAGAGCCGCTTTGGCGGCGTCCTTGCCGTAGTCGAGCACCTGGTCGACGACCATGCCCGCGGTGACTTTCTTCTTGGCCATCTGAATTCTCCTCAGTGACGGGTCTGCCATGGAGGGATGCGGCTGTGCTGGTCAGTGCGCGGCAGCCGGTGTGCTGCTCTCATCGGCCTGGCCGCGCTCGCGGAAGGCGGGGATGTCCGGAGCGGTGAATCCGCTGCCGGGCACCGACATGCCGCCGTCGACCGCGAGGGCCTGTCCGGTGATGAAGCCGGCCGCCGGGCAGGTCAGGAACAGCACGGCCTGGGCGACGTCGTGCACGCTGGCCCACCGGCCCAGCGGGGTGCGGCTGAGCAGCCAGTGGGACAGTTCCTCGTCGCCTTCGAGCGTTTCGAAGGCGCCGGTGTCCACGATGCCGGGGCACACGGCGTTGACGCGGATGTGTTGTGGCCCCCAGGCCACGGCCAAGCTGCGCACGAGCGAGACTTGCGCGGCCTTGGTCATGGCGTACGCCTCGCCGGCCGGTGCGCCCATCAGGCCCACGGCGGAGGACATCAGCAGCACGGAAGGCTGTGGGGATCGGACCAGGTGGGGGTGGGCGCTTCGGCACAGCTGCAGGGCCGCGGTGAAGTTGACGGCCAGGGCTGCCGACCAGTCCTCGTCTCGGCTGCGCAGCAGGGGGGCCATCCGGAACTGACCGGCGGCGTCGGCCGTGTAGGCCCCGGCGATGTGGATCAGGGCGTCGAGCCCTCCGAGGCTCGTAGCGGCGGCCTCGACCAGCCGCGCAGGCGCGCCGGGATCGCGGAGGTCGCCCGGGAGCAGGTGGGCACCGCGGCCTTCGGCGACGACCTGTGCGGCCACGTCCTGGAGTCCTTCGGCGTGGCGGCCGTTGAGGGCGAGGTCGGCTCCGGCTTCGGCGAGGGCCTGGGCGGTGGCCTGGCCGATGCCGCAGGAGGCGCCGGTGAGCAGGATCCTGGCGCCGGCCAGTGCCGGGGACGGAGAGGAAGAAGTCATGATGCTCCTGGTGACGAGGCCGGGCGGCGCCTGCCGGGCCGCCCGGCGCGGGGGCGGTTACTCGGCGATGAAGGTGTGGTGGGTCCAGCGGAAGACCGGCACGGTGGCGCCGTCGGTGTCCTGGCGGGTGCCGGCGAAGGCGTAGTGCTCGTAGCGGTTGAGGTGGGGGATCTTCAGGTCGGTGCCGTGGTCGTCCTGGGGCACCGCGCGGCGTCCGGCGAGGTGGTCCGGCCCGCCTTCCAGCAGGGCTTCGGTGGTGTGGGGCATGTGCTTCATCCCTTCTGCGGCAGCGCGAGACGGTCGAGCAGGTCCTCGGCCAGGGCGGTCAGGGTGGGTTTGGTCCACAGGGCCGTGCGCGGGATGTCGCAGCGCAGCGTGCGCTGGAGCCGGTTGCGCAGTTCGATGGTCAGCAGCGAGTCCAGGCCCAGGGAGACCAAGGAGGCGCCCGGGTCGATGCGTTTGGCGTCGCGGCTGAGCACGTCGGCGAGCTCGCCGATGATGTGGTCCTGCAGGCGTTCCAGGCGCTGGGTCTGTTCGGCGCGGGTGAGGTCTTCCAGCAGGTCGCCGGGCGCCTCGGTGTCGTTGTGGGGCGTGATCAGCGGCTGGAAGAAGGGCGAGGAGGCGGTGGCCGGGTAGGCGGCCAGCCAGTCGTGCGGGTGCAAGGCGATGTAGGCCGTGCGCTGGCGGTCGTGGCGCAGCAGGTGCTCCAGGGCCGCGATGCCCTCCTCAGGGGTGATCATGTCGAAGCCGCGGGCCCGGGTCTGCGCGCCGCGCCCGACCTCGGCCCAGGGGCCCCAGTTGATCGCGGTGGCGGGCAGGTTCTGGGCCCGGCGCCAGGAGGCGAATTCGTCCAGCCAGGCGTTGGCGGCGGCGTAGGCGCCCTGGCCGGGCGAGCCGACGGTGGAGGTGAAGGAGGAGAAGAGCACCCACCAGTCCAGTTCGCGGGCACCGGTGGCCTCGTGCAGCCGCCATGCTCCGTGGGCCTTGGGGCGCCAGACCTTCTCCAGCAGCTGTGCGTCGATACCCGTCGCGGTGGCGTCCTTGAGGTCCATGGCGGCGTGCACCACTCCGCGCAGCGGCATCCCGCCGGCTTCGGCCGCGTGCACCAGGTTCTCCGCGGTGCCGGGAGCGGCGATGTCGCCGCGCACCACCTCGATGCGGGTGCCCGCGCAGCGCAGCTCGTCCAGGACCTCGGCGGTCTCGGCGGACGGGGCCGAGCGGCTGTTGACGACGACGGTGCCCGCGCCGTGCCCGGCCAGCCAGCGGCACACCAGCATCCCCAGGCCGCCCAGCCCGCCGGTGATCACATAGCTGGCGTCGGCGCGGACGACCGGCACCTCGGTCGGCGGGGTGACGGCGGTGACCGCTCCGGCGCCGGGCCAGGCCAGCGCCAGGGAGCCGGTGTGCCGGCCCTCGGGGGCGGCGCGCAGCGCCGTGGCGGCGTCGGTGACCGGGTAGACGGTGCACGGCCAGGCCGGCAGGTCGCCGCGGGCCAAAGCCGGTCCGACCTCGGCCAGAACGCCGGCGACGGTTTCGGGGGCGCCGGTCAGCAGCTGGCGGGAGTCGAACGTGCTCACGGTGATGCCCTTGCCGAATGCCGTCCACGCCAGCCGTATCGCCTCCGCCCCGGCAGGGGTGACGGCGGCCACGAGGCGGCCGGCGGCGGCGAGCGCATCCAGGCAGGCCCGCAGCGCCTGCGCGGTAAGGGCAGAGCCGGTGAAGATGACCTGGAACCCGGCCGTTCCCGCGGCGTGCCGGGCTGCGTCGGCGAAGCCGTGCGCGCCCGGGGACGGAAGGCAGGAGACGCCGATGCCGTTCAGGTAGCGGCGCTGGGCCGCGGTGGCGGCGGTGGCCCAGACGGTGGCCTTGCGGGCGCGGGCGATGTGCACGGCGGCCAGCCCGGCGCCGTGCCCGGCGTCATGGACCAGGACGTGCTCGCGGGGTTCGAGGCGGGCCAGGTGCCGCAGGCCGTACCAGGCGGTCAGGCAGGGCAGCGGCAGGCAGGCGGCCTCGGCGGGCCGCATCCCGTCGGGCAGGGGCAGCACCCAGTCGGCGCGGGCGAGGGCGTAGTTGCTCATCTCCGCGGGTTCCAGGACGGCGATCACCTGCTGTCCGGTGCGCACCGTGTGCACGTCGGGGCCCACGGCGCTGACCGTGCCCGCGCACTCCACAGCGTCCGGTCCGGGCTGTTCGCCCGCGGGTGCAGGGAGCGCGGTGCCGGTGGCCTGTACGCGGATCTGCACCTGCCCGGGGCCGGGGCTGCGCCGGGCCCCGCGCACCAGCTCCGCGGTGCTGACGTCGTGGGCCTGGCGGCAGCGCACCGTCAAGGTGTGCGTCTCGAAGCGGCAGTCGGTGTACCGCCGCTCGTGCGCCTCCAGCGGGGCGTGGGTCAGGCGCGCGAGGTAGCGGGTGGCGCCGCGCCAGGCGACTTCGTCGGCGCGCTCTTCGGGCCCGGCCAGCACCTCGTCCGCCAGATGCGCCGCGGTGGTGGCACCGTCGGCGTCGATGAGGGTGGGCAGCAGTTCCGGGTGTTCGTAGGTCAGGACGCGCAGCAGGCCGCGCACGCCGGCCTGGTCCAGGTGCGGGCGGTCGTCGGGCCGGACCCACTGGGCGGCACGCGTGATCACCGTCAGGCGGGGCCGGGCGTCTTCTGCGTGCTCGGCCAGTGCCTTCAGGCTCTGCACGACGTGCGCGACGTGCTGCAGGGCGTGCTCGGCGCCCAGCGCGTTGGGCACCGGCCGCGGCGACGGCAGCCACACGATGATGCCGTCGAGGCCGCCGTCCGCCTGGCTCAGGAACGTGCCGAAAAGGCGGTGCGGCGCGGGCGCCGGCGGTGGGGCCGCCAGACGATGGACGGTGGCGCCGCGGGTTTCGAGGGCGTGGGCGAAGGCGGCGGCCGGCGGATCGTCGGCGTCGCTGCTGACCAGCAGCCAGCTGCCACCGGCTTTAGTGTCGGCGGCCAGCGGGACCGGCTCCCACCGCTGCTGCAGCAGCGGCGCGTTGAAACGCTCCTGCGCCGGTGGCGGGGCGCCGTGCGCGAACCGTACGTCCTCGGCTTCGGCGAGGACGGCCCCGCTCTCGTCCAGCAGCTGGAAGCTGCCGGTGGCCTCGCGCGGTCGGGCGGCGTCGAGCCGGACGTGGCACCAGCGGGCCCGCGTGGTGTCTGCGTAGGTGCGCAGCCGGCCGATACCGCGGGGGAAGGTGTGTCCGTCGTCCACGTCGGTGGCGTGGTGCCACAGGGCGAGCATCGCCTGCAGGCCGGCGTCCAGCAGCACCGGATGCCATCGGTAGGAGGCCGCGCCGGGCCGGGCCGCATCGGGCACCGTCACTTCGGCCAGGGCGCCGGCCGTGCCCTGCTGCGGGAGGTTGAGGGCCGTCAGGCTCTGGCAGCCGGGGCCGTACTGCAGACCGTGAGCGGTGTGCCAGCGGTCCCTGAGCGGGGCGAGGTCCGCCGGCCGCCGGTACCGGGCGCGCAGCCCGGCCAGGTTCGCCGGCTCCGGGGACGGTGGTGTGTCGCAGGTGAGGTGGGCGGTGCTGTGGCGCTGCCAGGGCTCGTCCGCCGGGCGGGAGCGCATCTGCCAGTCGGCGCGGTGTTCGTCGGCGGGCTCGCAGATCACGGTGACGGGAGTGTCGTGCTCCTCGACGGGCAGCATGAGCTGGAAGTCGATGTCGCAGACCTCGGCCCGTCCCGGCGAGCCGGGAAAGACGGTGTCGGCGGCGGCCAGGGCCATCTCGCAGTAGCAGGCGGCGGGCAGCACCGCGAGGCCCTCCAGCCGGTGGTCGGCCAGCCAGGGCATGCGGCCAATACCCACGGCGCCCTGCCACAGATGGCGCCCGTCGTCCTGCGGGTCTGCGACATGCTCTCCCAGCAGCGGGTGGGGCCGCTCGGGAGAGCCCTGCGTCAGCGTGGACGGCTCGACCCGATGGGGCCGGCGTTCGAAGGCGGTGGGTGGGACATCGGCCAGCTGCCCGGCTTCGAGCAGGCGCTGCCATGGCACCGGGAATCCGGCGCAGTGCGCGGCCGCGAGGCGGGTGGCGAAGGTCAGGCACTCGTCCTCGTCGCGCTGCAGGGCCGGCACAGTCCTGGCGTGGGTGTTGCCGGCGCCGGCCAGCGTCGCCTCGACCGCGCGGGTCAGCAGCGGGTGCGCGTTGACCTCCAGGAACAGGCCGTGGCCGTCGCCTGCGGCTGTGGTGATGGCGGAGGAGAACAGCACCGGGCGGCGCTGGTTGGCGCACCAGTAGGCGGCGTCGAACGCGGCGTCGGCGCGCGGGTCGTCGAGCACCGTGCTGTAGAAGTGCAGCTTGGGCGTACGGGGCGTCACCTCCCGCAGAGCCGTCCGCAGATCGTCGAGGACGGGGTCCATTTGCGCCGAGTGCGAGGCGACATCGACGCGCACGCGCGCAACGCCGACGCCGCGCTCCTCCCACATCCGCAGCAGATCGCCGACCTGTCCGGCGTCACCGGAGACGACCGTGTTGTGCGGGGCGGCCACCACCGCCACCGAAACCGCATCCGCCCCGGCACGCCGCAGCTCTGCTTCCACCTCGGCCGCGCCGAGCTGGACGGACGCCATGGCACCGCGCCCGGCGGTGCGCTTGAGCAGCCGGGCCCGGCGGCAGATCACGCGCACGCCGTCGGCCAGGCTCAGGCCCCCGGCGACGACCACGGCGGCCACCTCGCCCATGGAATGCCCGATCACCGCGGCCGGCTGCACCCCGTGGGCCTGCCACAGCGCGGTCAGCGCGATCTGATACGCGAAGATCACCGGCTGGACGCGGTCCACCCCGCTCACCACCTCCGGCGCGGCCAGCACCTTGCGCAGGGAGAAGCCGCCCTCCGCCTGCAGCAGCGGCTCCAGTTCGTCGATCGCCGCGGCGAAGGGCGCACTGTGCGCCAGCAGGCGCTGCCCCATACCCGCCCACTGGGAGCCGTGGCCGGAGTAGACGAACACCGCACCGGCGCCCACCTTCCCCACCTTGCCGTCCACCAGACCCGGCGCCGGCTGACCGGTGGCGTGCGCGCGCAGCCGCTCCACCAGAGCGTTGCGGCCACCGGCCACCACGCCGAGCCGCTGCTGGGCGTGCGAGCGGCGCACCGCCAGCGTGTGCGCGACATCACGCAGCGGCACCCGGGCCCCCTCGTCCTCCAGCCACTCCGCCAGCCGGCCGGACGCGGCCCGCAGCGCCGCCCCGGAGCCGCCACTGAGCAAAAACGTAGGCTGCGCCACCGCCGCGGACCCTTCTCCGTGCGCCCGCGCTGCCGCCTTCCGTGACAAGGCGGCCGGTCCCGTGACCGGTGAGGAAGCGAGGGCCGGGGCCTGCTCGACGATGACGTGCGCGTTGGTGCCGCCCACGCCGTAGGAGGTCACCGCCGCCAGCCGGGGCCCGGCCTCGACCGGCCAGGACTGGCACCGGGTGGGGACGAACAACCGGGAACCGTCGGCGTCGATCTGCGGGTTCCACCGCTGAAAGTGCAGCGTGGCCGGGACGCGGCCGTGCTGCAGGCACACGATGGTCTTCAGCAGACCGGCGATGCCCGATGCCGGCTCGGTGTGCCCGATATTGGACTTCAGCGACCCCAGCGCACACCGCCCCGGACCAGGGCCGTAGACCGCATTCAGGGCCGCGAACTCGATGGGATCACCCACCGCAGTGCCCGCGCCGTGGGCCTCCACCATGCCCACCTGCCCCGGATCCGCCCCAGACCGGGCCAGCGCAGCTTCCCCCACCCGCTGTTGCGCCTGCTGCGAGGGGGCCGTGAGCCTCACCGAGCGGCCGTCCTGGTTGACCGCCGAGCCACGCACGACCGCCAGGATGCGGTCGCCGTCGCGCACCGCGTCCTGGAGGCGTTTGAGCAGCACCACGCCGCAGCCCTCGGCACGCACGTAGCCGTCCGCCGCAGCATCGAAGGAGTGACAGTGGCCGGTGGGCGAGAACATGTCCCACCGGGCCTCGGAGATCATCGCTTCCGGACTGAGGACCACCGACGCCCCGGCGGCCAGCGCCGCATCACACTCCCGCGCCCGCAGACTCTGACACGCCAGATGCAGCGCCACCAGCGAGGACGAACAGGCCGTGTCCACCGCCAGGCTGGGACCGTGCAGATCCATCAAGAACGACAGCCGGCCCGCCCCGACCCCGTGCATCGCACCGGTCATCCAGTACGGGCCGGTCTCCTGCGGCGTGCGGTGCGAACGCACCAGGTGATCCGGCACGTACATACCGGTGAACACCCCGGTGGTCGTGCCCCGCAGCGCCTCCACGGGAATGCCGGCGTGCTCGCATGCCTCCCAGGCGACCTCCAGCAACAACCGGTGCTGCGGATCCAGCCAGCGTGCCTCCGGCCCGCTGATCCCGAAGAAGTCCGGGTCGAACGCGGTGATGTCCTCCGTCAGGAAACCGCCACGGCGGATACGCTCTACCGTGTTCGGCGGCAGCTCGGCGTGCAGTCGGCGGGTGTCCCAGCGGCCCGGCGGCACCTCGATGACGGCTTCCCGCTCCGCCTCCAGCAGCCGCCACAGACCGGCCAGACTCGCCACCCCGCCGGGCAGTCGGCAGCCCGCCCCGACCACCGCCACCGGCTCCGCCGGACCGGCCGCCTCATCGTGCCTGGGTATCACTGCGCTCACTGCCTCTCCTCGCTAGCCGTCGATGCCTTCGTTGCACCCGCCGCTGCCGCGCACCTGAGCTCCGGTCCGCAGAGCCGCAGACCTGCACCCGTACGGCTTCTGGCGCCACCACGTGCGTTCGACAAGGTCGTAAGCCCCCGCGCACGGCGGCACCCCACGGGGCCCGGCCCGTAGCCCGGCGCCCACGGTGTGCTGCACTGCCCCGCGGAAGGCTTCCGTTCCGGCCGCGCATCGGGACAGACGGCCGACGGCGGCGGGTATGGGCTTACGACTCACCCACCGCCGAAAGACCTAACGTGCGGACCCGCGTCACACGGACAACGCTTGTGGCCTTGTGAACAGCCCGGTCGGCAGGGAGGCGACGTGACGACTACCGGATCCAACCCCCGCCTGACCGCGCTGCTAACCGAAGCCGGCTGGTCCGACGCCGCCCTGGCCCGAGCCGTCAACGCCCTGGCCGCTGCACAAGGTCTGCAACTGAACTACTCCCGCGCGTCCGTCGCTCACTGGCGCCGCGGATCCCGGCCTCCTGCCCCCGTACCAGCCCTGGCAGCACAAGCCTTCACCCGACGCATCGGCCGCCCCGTCAGCTCCCACGACACCGGCCTCGCCCAGCTCACCGCCCACGAAGCCGCTCAGTCACCACCCCAGGCAGACCACCGCTCACCCGTGCAGCAGCTGCTCACACTCGCTCGCAGTGACATCGACCCCGTGCACCGCACCGACTTGCAGCGCGCCGCCTATACCCTGAACCCCACAGCACACACCGCTCCCACCGCATTCGCGCGCCCGCTACCCCAGCACACCAAGCCCAGCAGCGCCGACGACACCGCCGCTCCACAGGCGCTCTTGCAAACGTTCACCGACCTGACCCAGCGCCACGGCGGACGCTGCGCCCGCACCGCCCTGGCCGCCTACCTCGCCGACGACATCTGCACCCTGCTCACCCAGCGCGCCGACCGCCCTGAGCAAACCCGGCTCCTCACCTGCACCGCCCAACTCACCCACCACCTCGCGGTCATGACCGACGACGCCGGCCACCACCACCTGGCTCACCGCTACTTCACCCTGACACTGAACCTCGCCCACCACGCGGGGTGCCGAAAGACCTACGCCATCACCCTGCGCACCATGAGCGCCCAGGCGCTCCGGCTCGGCCACCTCCACCACGCCCGGGTCCTGGCCGAGAACTCTGCCCGCACCGCCGAATCCACCAGCCCCACCGCGCTGACCTCATTCATCCTCATTCAACAAGCCTTGATAGCCGCACACGACCGACAACCCCCGCGCGCACGCGAACTCATGCAGGCGGCGGAAAACCAGCACGAACAGCCTGCTGCGTCAACCGGTTCCTTCAACACCTATCCTCTCGCCGCTCTGCATTACCAACGAGCTGCCGTCCTCCGAACACTGGGACAGCACGCCCAGGCCCTCGCAGCCCTGCAGTCCTCGACGCGTCATCGAGATCCCGGCGATCACCGATCCCTCGCCCTCTCCCATGCGCACACCGCCGATATTCATTTACGCCTAAAAAATTTAGACGCCGCCTGCACGCACTGGCACAGATTCCTCGCCTTCTACGCTTGTTTGCATTCCTGGCGCGCCGACCAGGCTCTGACCCGCCTGCGCCAGAGCCTGCTGCCTCACAGGAACTATCCGCCCGCAAAAGACGTATTGGACCGTGGCCAGCACACGTCCCGAAACGCCTCCTTCAGGAATTTCTCGGGCGGATGCCGCTGAAGTCCCGCCGGAACTGGTTCGGCACACAGTGCCGAGCACGTCACTCGCCTGCGCTGGCTCCGGGCGAGCCCGCGGCGAAGACCACACCCGCAGCGGCGGCTTCGACGCCGCACTCATCCTGCACCCCGCCAGCACCAGCCACCGCACCCGCGTCCACGTCCTCACCCTGCCCGGCCGCTTCCTCAACCACGGCACCCGGCCCGCGTTCGAGGACTGGCCACCTACGCCTCCGGAACCGGCGCATCTCATGCCCGGGAGAGCCTATGTCCGAAGATTCACCAACTGGCACGGCCGCCTCCTGGATATCACCGTCCACGTCGGCGACGACCAGAAGGTCTTGCTGCAGGCAACACGCTAGACAACACAACGCTTGACCGAACAGCCCGCGCCGGCTGAGCGCCTGGTCCGCGATGGTGGCACCCCGGACCACTGCATCCGCCTCGGTTCCCCGAGGCCGGAGGCACACGGCTCTGGGCCACACCGATGCCAAGAGCACCTGCCGCCGGGCCGATGACACGGCGGCCCTTCGGGCAGAGAGAACTTGACCGGGCCAAAGCCGTACAGGTCTCGCTCACCCCCTCCCCAGGCCCCCTGTGCTCGCGGCGGGCTGCAATCGAACCCGAGGGCAACGCTGACCCCTGCGAGACAGCACCCCTCGGGTTCGTGAGTCACTGGCTTCGAGATTCCTGGAACCCGTCGGATTCCGGTGGGCGGCACCGCCATCATTGCGATTCGCACCGCCACCAGCTCCCTGACCAGCCTCGTCCGACAGATCAACTACCTCAACGAAGAGAGCCTGTTCGTCGGGGACCTGGAGCACATTCAGGACGAGGCCGACCGACGCGCCATCCCCACCACGGGCCGCCCGTACCCGAGCACGTCGACGGGGTCCGCTTCGAGAAGATGTCCTTCACCTATCCGGGCAAGGACAACAAACCCGCGCTCGACGGCGTGGACCTGCATATCCCGGCCGGTGCGACGGTGGCTTTGGTCGGGGAGAACGGTTCCGGCAAGTCCACCTCCGCCAAGCTCCTCGCCGGCCTCTACCTTCCCGACGAGGGCCAGGTCCTGGTCGGCGGCGTACCCACGAGCGAGATCGACCGGCAAGCCTGGTTCTCCCGCATCGCCAACGTCTCCCAGGACTTCTACCACTGGCCGCTCACCGCCCGCATGAACGTCGCGATCGGCCGCACCGACGCGGACCCGACCGAAGAACGGCTCACCGCCGGGGTCCGGCACGCGGACGCCGAGGACCTGATCGAGGACCTGCCACGCGGCTGGGACACCCTGCTGGCCCGCGGCTACCAGGACGGCCACAGCCTCTCCGGCGGGCAGTGGCAGAAGCTCGGGATCGCCCGCGCCCACTTCCGAGCCGGGCAGATCCTCGTGGTCGACGAGCCGACCGCCGCGCTCGACGCCAAAGCCGAACAGCAGGCGTTCACCAGAATCCGGGCCCTCGCCGCCGGCGGACAGACCGTCGTCCTCATCACCCACCGCCTGCACTCCGTACGCTCCGCCGACCTCATCTACCTCATGGAAGACGGCCGGGTAGCCGAGTCCGGCACGTTCGCTGAGCTGATGGACCCGGCTACGGTCCCGGACGGCAGGTTTCGGGACATGTACGAGATTCAGCGTGCCCAGTTCGCCTCAGACGATGATGAGCGCGCCGTGCCGCTCCAGAAGGGCCCAACGGTCACATGAGAAAATGGCCAATGCCCCTGGGCGCCCGGCTTCCAATACGCCGGAAAGTTCCTACCTCGCACGCCGTCCCAGTGTCGGAAGGCCGCCCGATACGGCGCGCACACTCCGTGAGGGAAAACGCTCCTCGTACCCATCTGACGACCGAGGCGTCGCGCAGGTCTCGCTGAGCCTACGGCGTCGCTTCAGGCTGGTCCAGGTCAGCGCGCGCTCGTATGCCGCCTCCCACCGCCGGTGCCAGCCCGGGTCCGCTGGGACTCGAACCGACACGAGGCGTCCCTGCTCTGCGTGGAAGGCCACTCGCCCTTCGGACACATAAAGCTGGATGGCCTGCCCTGCCTGAAGGACACGCGGGATCCGCCGTAGGTGCACGAAGTCCCTCGGGAAGACGAGTCTCTTCCGACTACCGCTTCCGCGCTCAAACGAGACGGTCGGGTTGGCGCCCGACCAGGTTAACCAGCACGGCACCATGGGCGGCCTCTCAGCCCTTTGGCTCATATTTCGACCCATGCGGGCAGTCTGCCCCGTCTGTACGTCACGGGCCAGGGCCAAGTTGATCACACGGCCACGTTGAACAGCTCCGCCCGGAGTCGGGGCGGAGCTGGGTCCGAGAGCAGCCAGCAGCTCGGATGGATGGATACCGCTCACGCTACGGCAGCCAAGGAGGCGCCGATGCGCCGGACAGACTCGGGCTGATGGGCGTCCGCGTCGCGGACAGCGTCGCCGCCTGCCCCACCGGCCATGCCCACAAGGCGCTTCGGACGCACAGCGTCTAGCTGAACTTCAGCTTCAGTCGGCAAGGCGGCCTCACCCAGTTCAGCCGTGCCGACGACAGCCCAGTGTCCGCCGTCTTCACAGGCCGGGCCCCGGCCCGCTCCAAGGAAGACGTCATCAGGAGCACGGTGGTCGCTGCGCCGCTGACCGGGCCACGCGATCGGACTGCCCGTCAGCACCCGTCCCGGCCTCCGCACGCCGGTGCATACGCCCCGGCGTGCGGGTGACCTTTCGCCTTCGGCGCCGTTGGCGGGTGCGGGGTGGGCGGGTGTTCGTGGCGGGGTGGGGCACTCGTACGGCAGGACCACGACACCGGGAGCCGGCCATGCAGATGCTTTCCCCTCTTCAGCGCGTCCTGCGGGCCGAGTACCTGCTGCCGCCCGCTGCGCGCTCCGCGTCCTGGGCCCGGCGCCTGACCGGCTTATACCTGGACCGACCCGGGTCAGCTTGTTACCTGGTCGATACGGACGCCGCTCAGCTGGTGGTCACCGAGCTGGTCTCCAACGCCACCCGCCATGCTCGCAGCGACTGCCGTCTGCGCCTGTGCGGCGGGGGCGGGTTTCTGAGCATCGAAGTCCACGACGACGACCCGGCACACCCCCAGGCCCGTCCGGCCACCGCGGACGACGAGGGCGGCCGCGGCCTGTTTCTCGTCGACGCGCTGTCGACGGACCTGACCGTCCTCGACGATCCCGGCGGCGGCAAGACCGTCCGCGCCACACTCGCCGCAGCCTAGCCCGCAGCCTCGTGCGTGCACCGCCGCGCTGGCGGAAGCGCCGTCGAGGCGTGCCGGGGAAGGCAAGGGGCGCGAGAGCGGGCGGGGGGTTCCGGTCTCGCGCCCGGTCACTGCCGGTCTTCGGCGGCGACCTTCGGCTCCTCCGCGGGGAGCTTTAAGGGCAGCTTGCCACGGCCTGTCAGCCAGGTCCGGCCCGATCCCCGCCAACTCGCCCGACACCTGCGTCCCGGCGGTGCCCCGACCTGCCCGGCACGGGCACCGCCAGAGGCCGAGGCCGACACCGGCGGCCTCCCGGAGGCGCACGGCGAGCACCGGTTCGGCCCGGAGCACACCCTGTCGTGCGCGCGCGGCACATGACTTACCCGGTGTTCGCCGAGACAAGGACAACCAGCACATGAAGCCCGGCTTTGATGCGGTGCGCCTGGTGCACGCCGCCGCCCGCCCGCACGACCACGCCCAACTGCCCCGGCGGCTGTGCACGGCGCTGCGCCAAGGTCTGCCGGTGGACGAGGTGGCCCTGTGCCTGTTCACCAGCCGGGAGTGCCGCCAGCTGCTGGGCGCCTGCGGCCCGGCGGCGCTGCGCCTGGAAGAGGTCCAGTTCGAGACCGGCGAAGGCCCCGGCACCGAGGCGGCAGCCACCGGCCGACCGGTCCTCTACCCGGACCTGCGCACCCGGCCGATGCCCTACCCCTTCTTCGCGCCGCGCCTGCACGAGGAAGCCGCACACGTCGCCGCCGTCTACGCCTTCCCCCTCGCCCTCGGCTCCCACATCCTCGGCACCGCACAGTGCCTGCGCTACCGGCCGCACCGCCTGGACGCGACGGTCCTGGCCCACACCACCGCGGCCCTGGAGGTGACCGCGGGCGCCATCGCCGACTTCTGCCTGCCCCGCCTCGCCGCCGGCGAGGCCCTGCCATGGGAGCCCGCCGAAACCCTGGCCGCGCACTGGGAGACCACCTACCGGGCCAGCGGGCTGCTGGCCGACCTGCTCGACACCTCCGTCACCGACGCCTTCGCCCGCCTGCGCGCCATCGCCTTCACCACCGCACGCCCCCTGCCCGCCCTGGCGCAGGACATCCTCAGCAGCCGGGACACACCCCGGCGGGAATGAACCCGGGCAGTGGCTATGCAGGTGACCAGCAGAGGCGCCTGCCGCTGGGTGTGGGGAGCGTCCTCGTGTTGCGAGGGGTGCTACGGCCGAGACTTGACGGCAGTTGGGTCCTTGCGGTGGGACGTTGGGTGTGCTGCTCCCGTTGAGGGTCTGGATGCGCATATCGATGCCCAAGGTCAAGCTGTATGTGGCGATCCGGCATGGCCGCCGTGCCCGGCCGGGCAGCCGGACTCGTGTAGCTCGGGCCCATGTTGGGGCTCAGGTTTCAGGGGGGGGTGGGGGTCTTGTCGGTGTCCGGGGGCGGCAGGGTGGTGGTGCCGTCGACGATGTCGCGGGCGAGGTCGACCAGGCGCAGGTGGTGGTGGCGGGCGTGGGCGCGCAGGCGGTGGAAGGCCGTGTCCAGGTCGGTTTCGTGGCGGGCGGTCAGAAAGCCTTTGGCCTGTTCGATGATGGTGCGGGTGTCCAGGGCTTTTTCGAGCTGGGCGCGGACGGTGCGGTGCTGGTCGAGGGTGCTCTGCTGGAGCAGGGAGATGGCGGTGGCGTCCGCCAGGGCGCGGGCCAGGTGCCGGTCGGCTGCCGGCAGCGAACCGGGGACGCGGCGGAAGAGGTTGAGCACGCCGATGGTGTCGCCGCGCAGCCGGATCGGGGTGGCGTGCACGGAGGTGTAACCAGCACTGTGCGCGCGGGTGCTGAAGCGCGGCCAGCGCGGTGAGGGTGTGGCGTTGAGGGTGTGGTCGACGGGGACGGCCTGGTCGAAGGCGGTGCAGCAGGGGCCTTCGCTGGCGTCGAGTTCGAAGAGTTCGACCAGGCGTACGCGTTCGGAGGAGGCGGCGACCAGGCGCAGCGGACCGCCGGGCACGGCGAGCATCACGCCGGCGTCGCCGATGTCGAGCAGGTCCATGCAGTGTTCGGCGACGCGGTAGAGGAATTCGGCCGGGTCGAAGTCGTCGACCAGGGTGTCGGCCAGGTCGATCAGCGCGGCGGTGATCCGCGCCTCGCGCGGCAGCCCAGGCGGCCCGTTCGACGAGGCCGGATCCGGCAGGGGGAAGGACGAACTGGGCATGGCAGCCTCCGGTCGGGACAGTGCCAGCAACCGGGGCCGGAAGCACACTACGGGGTCTGGGTGGAATACCACCCGGACGAGGGCTGACCTATCGTCACGCTACTCCCTTGCGGGAGCGTGAACCAGCCACACGGCGCCTTCCCCATGCCGGCAGGCTCCCGTGTCCAGTCGGTGCCGGCGCTCGGAGGGATACACCAGCTCTGCCTTCACCCTCCGGTGCAGACCGGACCTTCACCCTGCCGTTCACGCACACGAGCGACTTCACATCTCACCGGCATTCCGCGCATCCCGAGCCCACAACCGCCGTCCGAATGCGAACAACAAACGCCTCCCGCACCACACCACATAGCCATCGGCAGCGAGCCGGAGGCCCCGCCCAACGCTTGCCGGACGAACTGCTCAAACAGCGCGCGGTGACTACCCGGTCGACAGTTGTGTCAGGCAGCCCGGCCCGAGGGGAGCAGGAACGCCCCGGTGCGGCGAAGGGACGGACGGCACCGCGTGTTCGCCGCGAACGCGCGGATCCCGTCCGGACACACCGTGCCTTCGTGCCAGCAGCCCCGTGCGCGCTGAGGATGGCGACGGAGCCGAAACGGCGTAGGGGAAATCCGCCGTGCAGGCCGGTCGTGGGCCTGCGGGGCGAGGAGAGTGGAGGGCAGGAGGCACCGCTCGCGTTCAGCTCCCCTCCACGGCCGGTGCAGTCCTGGTCACGGGCACCGGGGCGAGACAATGAGCATCGGTGCCCATGACAGAGACGCCTCGAGGCTCACGCCGCCAGGCACCCGGTGTTGCCGGGACTCGCCGGCAGCACCATCGCCCTGGCCCCGTGTCCCCGGCGCTGCAGGCATACTCGGAGCTCATCGTTACGGTCGGCAAGTCAACCGCTCGCGGTCGGGGCCCGTGGCGGTAGTACCGGAGCTGTGCGGACAGCTCCTGCCGGACCACCGGTCACGCTGCCTGCGGCCCCCGGCCGAAGGCACCTCCCTACCGGCCAGGCCAGGGCGGAGGCTGTTCTCACAGCGGCCTCTTTTGCTCGGTCATGCGGGTTTTGGCCGTTCTCCCTGTCGGTCACCGGCCGACCGTGGCCGCGGTGGGCGCCCTGCCGGGGCTCTGGTCCAGGCGGAGATCAAATGGCCGTTGGTGTAGGCGACCGGTCCTGCGGGTGCGGCAGCGGGCCGGACGGTTATGGCCTGGGCCGGACGGTTGGCGCAGGCGTCCTGGGTGGTGGCGTAGCGGGGAAAGCGCCGGGTCAGTCCGGTCAGGCGCAGGAGCCGGCCGATGGTGGGCTGGTGGTAGACCAGGCGCAGCCAGCCGCCGGCGGCCTCGCTGCGGCAGTGGGCGGTTTCGAGTTCGGTCAGGGCGCTGGTGTCCATGAAGGTCACGGCTGTGAGGTCGGCGATGAGGCGGGCCGCGGGTGCCGCATCGTTTCCTCGGAGCAGGTCGCGTAGCGCCGGTGCTGTCGACAGGTCGAGTTCGCCGGTCGGCCGTACCGTGCGGCAGTTCCCCTGTGGCATGGGGGTGCGGGTGCTCAAGTGGGCCAGCTCCTTGCGGGAAGAGGGGGCGCCTGCGACACGTGTTCTGCCGTCGGTGGGCGCCACCTTACGGACCGCACGGATACCGCCGGAGCAAAAAGTTTCTTGTTCAAAGGAATGCGCGCTTCCGACCCAGTTCGATCGCTATCTGACCGCAACTGCCGTTCTCTTGTGACTTTTTGGTCACCCACTTCGAACTGGGGGTGGTGGCGAGTACAGGGCTTCGGCTGCGCTGCGGGCGCCGGGCATCCTCACCCGACGGCTACCGGTGGCGGAAGGCAGGCGTAGGGGTCTTGGTGCCGGCGAGGCAGAGTGGCGCCGGGGTGGCCGGGTATGTCAGTGGCACGGTTGGCGCGTTGTGCCGTGGGGGCTGCGCGCTCCTGGGCCCGGGGCGTCCCATACTGCGGATACGAGGCTTCCATGACGGTCACCGGGCCTGCCCAGTACCACCTGCTGTCTCTTCCTGACGGATCGTGCGAGACGGTCAGCTGCCTGGCTTCGGTCATCCGGTGCCGCGCGACGGTGCCCACCGTGATCGTCGATGTGACGGCGGTACAGCGGCTGAGCATCGATGCTCTGGCCGTGCTGGTCCGCAAGGCGATGCGCCTGCACGCGGCCGACGGCCAGCTGCTGCTCGCCGGGCCCTGCCCCGCCGTACGCAAGGTCATCGAACGGACGGGTACCGGTCCGCTGCTGCCCGTCTTCACCGACAGCACTGCCGCGCTCCGCGCGCTGGCCGAAGACGGCCGCGTCTGGCACCACGTGGAACTGCCGGCCGGACGCAGCGCCCTCTTCGCCGAACCACCGCCACCGGAGCTGTGACACCACCGACCGTGACCATCGGGTGAAGGAACCGCAACGGTACGTGACCGGACGTCGTGGCACTTCGTTGCTCCGTCCAGAAGACCGCCCGGACCACGAAGGGACAGCCGGTGGAACACGGCGCACCGTTGGGGGCGGGGGCGAGACGTCCACCGCCCCCTCGCCCCGTGCCCGCCAACCGCCGCGCCCGAGCCGGAGTACCCGACTGGCGGCCCCCGGTTCGGGAGCCGCCAGGTGCGACTGGTCACGCAATGCCGAAGAGGCGGACGTCAGGTGCGCGAGGTGCGGCTGCGGCGCACCAGTGCCACACCACCGAGCAGCAGCGCACCGCTCATGGCAGCCGCGGCACCGAGGTGATCGCTGCCGGTGCGCGCCAGCGCCGGGCCCTGCGCGGCCTGGACGGCCCCGGACACCCGGCCCTTGCCGCCGGCCGGAGATGCGGCCGACGGGTTTCGGGAGTCCACGTCTCCGGCGACATCGGCCGGCGGCCGATGCCCCGCCCCCGAAGAGCCGGGGACCTCATGCCCCGGCGGCCGATGGCCGGGAGACTGCTGACCAGGCGGCTGGTGATTACCCGGAGGCTTATGTCCCGGCGGCTTTTCGCCAGGAGGCTGGTGGCCGGGCGGCTTGTGCCCAGGGGGCTTGTGGCCCGGCGGCTTGTGACCCGGCGGCTCTTCGCCAGGAGGCTGATGGTTGCCCGGCGGCTTGTGACCAGGGGGCTTGTGGCCGGGCGGCTTGTGACCCGGCGGCTTTTCGCCGGGAGGCTGGTGGTTGCCCGGCGGCTTGTACCCAGGGGGCTTGTGACCTGGCGGCTTGTGACCTGGCGGCTTGTGGCCCGGCGGCTTTTCGCCGGGAGGCTGGTGGTTGCCCGGCGGCTTGTACCCAGGGGGCTTGTGACCTGGCGGCTTGTGACCTGGCGGCTTGTGGCCCGGCGGCTTTTCGCCGGGAGGCTGGTGGTTGCCCGGCGGCTTGTGCCCAGGGGGCTTGTGACCTGGCGGCTTGTGACCTGGCGGCTTGTGGCCCGGCGGCTTTTCGCCGGGAGGCTGGTGGTTGCCCGGCGGCTTGTGCCCAGGGGGCTTGTGTCCCGGTGGCTTGTGTCCCGGTGGCTTGTGGCCGGGCGGGTGGTGGTGGCTGCCGGGGTTGGCGCAGTGGTTGTTGAAGGCGGGGTTGAGCAGGCCGATGACGTTGACGGTGTTGCCGCACACGTTCACCGGCACATGGGCCGGGGCCTGGAGCAGGTTGCCGGCGAGCACGCCGGGGGAGGCCGCGGTGCGTCCCGCGGCGCCGGAGTCGGCGTGCGCGCCCGCCGTCGTGCCGGCCAGTATTGCGGTCGCCGTCGCGGCGACCAGCACGCTGTGTTTCACGAGAGGTTGCACGTGTGGTCCTTCATCTTTCGAAGATGACGAACCGGGCACCTGGCGTCGGCCAGGTGCCCGCATCCCGAAGGGATATCGCCCAGCCCCTGGACCGAGGAGCGCCGCCGAAGCGGCGAACGCCCGGTTCACCCGCTCCCCTTGGGAGCCATGACAGAAACGGACAGGGTGCTGAGCGCGTCGCATCGGATTGAACGATCGTCCCGCTGATAGGAAACGCACAGCTTCCCGGGCCACCGCTGCCTGAACGGTTCTTCTTCCCACCCACTGCCCCTGACGGGTTTCATTGGGCATGGACACGCGTTCGCAGCGGTCGACGCCGCGCGAGCACGCCCGTACGAGATGCCACCCTCCAGAAATCCATCCCCAGCAAACCACCAGGTCAGTAGCGTGCGCGGTGCAGCGTGCCGGGGGCGCGTGATCGACGTCTGGGCGCGGGGGCGTGCACTGCGGGCACAGATGGGTTGTGCAAATGTCCGAGTCCTGTAACGGGCCGTCCCACCTTCAACCACCGCCTGCGGGACTAGCCCACAGTGAGGTCCACCCGGCAGCTCCGGGCATCTCGTCCTACCGGCCCCGCCTCAGCGGGGCTGTCCGCAGGAGGTTTGTCATGTCCCGTTCCGTCCGTCTCGCGGCCGTCGCACTCGGCTCGGCTGCCCTGGCCGTCACCGCGGCCCTGCCCGCCGCCGCCACCGGCGCGCACACCCTCCCGGCCCCCCACCGCTCCCCCGTCGTCATCGGCGCGGTACAGGCCGACAGCCCCGGCCGCGACGACGGCTCCAACCGGTCCCTGAACGGCGAGTGGGTCACCGTCAAGAACACCGGCCACCGCCCGGTCAACCTCAAGGGCTGGACGCTGACCAGCCGCAGCACCCACAAGACCTACCGCTTCAACAACCTGCGCCTGAACGGCCGCCAGGAGGTGCGCGTGCACACCGGCCACGGGCGTGACACCTGGCGCGACGTCTACCAGGACCGCCGCAACTACGTCTGGGACAACCGCCGCGACACCGCCACCCTGCGCAACGACCACCGCCACCTCGTCGACACCAAGCACTGGGGCCGCCGCTGAACGCGGCTCCGGGGCCGCCCGCCACGGCCCTCCGGACATCCAGGTGCGCCGCGGCCGAGGGGCCGCGGCGCACCGCCCTGCTGTGGAGAGGCAGGACCGCCTGGAGCGGCCGGTTCCCGGGCCTTGGCCCCGTCATCCGGCACCGGCAGAATGTCCGTGCCCCCGGCCTGTGACCGGTCCGGCCGCAGTGCGGCAGGAGGGGAAGACATGCTCCCGACCATGGCCACGCACGGATGCGCACCGCAGCACCACCGCGCCCGCCTGCACGACGGCGTCGTGGTCCACGAGGAGTGCATGCGGTGCGCATACCGGATTTCCTACGAAGCCGCGGGCCGTGAGCGTCTCTGTCCACCGCCGCGCCCGGCAGCCCCGACAACGGTGGCCGAGCCGAAACCGTTGACCGTGGCCAGCTCCCCTTCCCCGCGTACAGCCGGTTCCACGTTCACGGGCCGTAGCCGGTAAGGGAACGCGGATGCGTTCCGTGGGACGCCCCCTGTGTTCGTAGTGAACGGTGCGCGGGCCGGGAGTCAGCCCGTCTCGTCGACGCGGTGTTGCGCCCAGGCGATGTCGTCCACCGCCAGCCCTGGGTCACCGGCCAGGGCCGTCGGGGTCATGCCGGTGAACGCCGTGATCTCCCGGTGCAGGTGGGACTGGTCGGCGTAGCCGCACTCCGCCGCGACCCGGGCTGCGCTGCCGCCCGCGGCCAAGCGGTGGGCGGCATGGCGGAAACGGACCAGCATCGCAGCGTGCTTGGGAGGCAGGCCGATCTGTGACCGGAAGCGGGACCACAGGCGTCTGCGGCTCCAGCCGGCCTCGGCCGCCAGATCCGCGACCCTGACCCGGCCGCGGCTGACGGAGATCCGGTCCCAGGCCCGGGCCACCTCCGGGTCCGCCGGCGGCCCTGTCCCGCTTCGACGGGCGAGCAGGGCCTCGGTCAAGGAGAAGCGGTCGTCCCACGACGCGGCAGCGTCCAGTTGTTCCCGCAGCCGTTCCGCATCCCGGCCCCACAAGTCCTCAAGGGCGAGCACGCTACGGTCCAGCTCCGCCGGACAGACCCCCAGCACGGCGTACGCAACCAGTGGAGACAGGTGCACCTCGACGCACGTGACGTCCTCACCCCGCATGCGGACTGCACCAGGTGCGAGCCCGGCCACGAAACTTCCACGCTGTTGCCGGCCGGTGGCGTCGCTCACGACGAGCGGACCGCCGCCGCATTCGACGATCAGGGTGACGGCCGGGTGCGGGATCACCGGCAGGTCGACGGGGCCCGGGCTCCGGTCGCCGAACCCGGCCAGGCTGACGCCGGCTGTCCGGCTGGGCCGCGGCGGCCTGGCGACGTGCCACCTGGCCACCGCTTCACGCTCGTACACGGTGGAGCGCATCCCCCCTTGCTAGGACAAGACCGGCCGGAACATGTGTCCAAGACACTGGCACGCGCTCACGGTGACCGTGGGCTCATACAAGCAGCATCATCCAGAACGGCTTCCAGGCGATCGCCAGCGGTGACCCTGGCCGGACCGCCGCGGTCCTCACCGAGGACGCCGAACGGCTCTCTCCTCCGGACAACGCCACTGCCGTCGCGCTCAAGACGACCCACCACATGGTCGGCAGGAAGGCGATCGTGCGCTTTTTCGCCGACGACCTCCCCCGTCTGTTCGCGCGTGACGTCACCGTCACCTTCCACCGGTTCCACGCCGCCGGCGAGCGGGTGGTCGTGGAGGCAACCATGACGGCGACGCTCACCAACGGCAACGGCCATCGACGAGCACACGCTGGTCCACCGACTCCGGCCGCGCACCGCAGGATGAGCAGCCGAACTCGCGTCGCATCGCTGTCGTGCCCCAGGTGCTTCACCGGATGGCGCTTCGGGCCCGGGCGAAGCCGCCCGGGCCCGAAGCCCGGCGTCAGCGGGAGAGCCGCAGGCAGCCGAGCCGAAGCGGGCTGCCCGTATCGCTGCCGCACGAGGTCTGAACGGCGGCGACCGCCCACCGGGGCCTGCCAGCCGGCCCCGGCGCACATGCCCCGACCGGGCCGCCGGGCATCTACCGATCAAGGTACAGAACGGGTAGCCGCACCCTCCGCGCCCAAACCGAAGAACCCGCCGATCACGCCGCGGCCCTGTCTCCACGCCCTTCGTCCTGCCCGACTTCATTCTGCTCGACCTCGGTCCGCACCCGGGCCAGGGCCCGGGTGAGCAGCCGCGAGACGTGCATCTGGGACACGCCCAGCTCGGCGGCGATGGCGCTCTGCGTCATGTCCTCGAAGAACCGCCAGTACAGGATGCGGCGTTCACGCTCCGGCAGCCGGGCCAGGGCGGGCTTGACCGCCTCCCGGTCCTCGATCAGGCCGAAGCGGCCGTCGGCCGAGCCAAGGGTGTCCAGGAGGGTGTAGTCGTCGTTGTCGCCGCCGCGGTCCAGGGCCACGTCCAGCGACAGCGACCGGTAGCTCTCCAGCGCCTCCAGCCCCCGCACCACGTCCTCCTCCGCAAGCCGGGCGTGCTCGGCGATCTGCGCTACGGTCGGCGACCGGCCGTCCAGCGTCGTACTCAGCTCCCGTACGGCCTTGCGGACCTTGTTGCGCAGCTCCTGCGTACGCCGGGGCACGTGCACATCCCAGGTGTAGTCACGGAAGTGCCGCTTGAGCTCGCCCGTGATGGTGGGAATGGCGAACTGCTCGAAAGCAACGGCCCGTTCGGGGTCGAAGCGGTCGACTGCCCTCACCAGGCCGAGGGCCGCGACCTGCTGAAGATCGTCGAGCTGCTCCCCCCGCTCGCGCAGCCGAGCGGCCTGGCGATGCGCCAGCGGCAGCCAGGCGGTGATCACACGCTGGCGCAGCCGCTCCTTCCCGGGCCCGTCCGGCAGCGTGACCAGCACCTGGAACGCTTCGGTGGTATCCGGGTCGGAGTAAGGCCGCTGCTGAGGGCGCGCGCTGATGGTGGTGGCCATCGCGACTCTCCTTGATCCTGACGGGCGGTTCACGGATGAGCGGCCACTGACCGGAAGACGGCAGGCTGGCCCCTCTGGACGGGGTGCCTGCGGTTCCGAAGCACTACAGCTCTCCTGACCCGAACGCCGCCCTCCACACGTACAACCCGGAAATACTTGTGGCGACGCGGCGCGGCGCACATCGGACACATCGGACACATCGGACAGCGAAGCGGCTCCTGCCCGGACCGCCACGCGCTGGGCACCATCAGGCTCCCGGCGAAAGCAGCACCGGGCGCCGTTCTCGTCCCGACTGCAGCCGTCGGCCAGCACACCTCACCCGGACAGTGCGTAGGGGATGAACGGGCAGCGGGGCGGCGGCTGGGCACGCCGCCCCGTGGGCTGAACTCCCGGCACCGTACGCTTCCCGAGCATGATGGCCTTCGCCGACCGGTGCCCTTGGCGGGTTCCCGCAGGCCCGTCGGCCAGGCTGGGCCATCCGGTGCTTGTTCAGTCCCACTCGCCTCTGCCCGGCCTGGCCAGGTTCTTCCACCAAGACGGCATACCGCGGCGGTGCGGACGGTCGAGGCGCCAGGGCATCAGATGGGACCATGGGCGTATGCCCGAGATATCCACTTGTGTGACTGAGCGATGGCCGCATGCTCCGTCCGCTGCGACCGACTGGCTCCATGAGCTGTGCGGGGACGGCGTGATCGGCTTCATGCCGCCGGCGATGCCCGACGCCGCCTGGGTCCTCAACGCCATGTACGAGCACAAGCAGGGCCCGGCGGACATGACACACCACGAGTACCACCAGGCTCGGCTGGCTGACGGAAGCATCGAGCCGCACGTCGTGGCGGGCATCAACCTCGACGCCGAGTCGGTCGCCACCGGTGGAGGGCTGGGCCGCGCCGAGCACCCGGGCCCCGGCTGGCGGCGCCTGCGCTGGGCGGCCCTCGCGCGCCGCACCGGTGACCCGATCGTCCCCGAGGGGCTGCTGTCCTGCTACCGCTGCTTCCCTTCGGCCACCAAGGATGGCAGCTGGCCACTGAGCATCATCCCGCCGACCGAAGGCAGCATGGACCGCGAGACCTGGGACAAGCTGATCGCCCTCCTTATCGAGCACAGCCCGGACGGCGCGGACACTGCCTGCTTTGCCTACTACAACCCGCTGACGGCGGGCTGCGACTTCGAGAACCTGCACGTGCGCGCCGGCCGCCTCGGTGACGCCAAGCTGCTCTACGACAACCCCGAGATCGATTTCAGCCCGTCCAACCTGTGGGCCGCCGACCGCTCCTGGATGCTGTGCACCGACTACGACCTGTGGGCCACCAAGGTCTCCGGGCCCCGCCCCCTCATCGACGCGCTGCTGCACGACAGTGAGATCGAGGCCATACAGCTACCCAACGACCCCACCGAACCAGCAGGCCAAGCGTCGCCTTCGCACACCTAGGCTCCGAATCATGAGCACGTCTGATCAGCACCACCGCGTCCGTATATCCGCCGCACCCGAGCGGCCCGCCGTCATCGAGGTGGACGGCCACGATGTCGCGTCGTCGGTGGAGGCGTACCGGATCACGCAGACCGTGGACGAGGAGCCCCAGGTGACGCTGTACGTGGCCAAGGGCTGGAACGGGGTGCGGTTCGAGGGCCTGGCCGACGTGGTGGTCGAGCCAGCGGATGTGCGGCACGTCGTGGCCGGGTTCCTGGATGCGGTGGACTGGCGCAAGCTCGATGAAGCCGCACTCGGCCGCGATGATCTCGACGGTGGGCCGGGGGAGCTGACACGCGGGATGCTGGCGCAACTTCGGGAGTGGGCGCTGAGTGCTTGATCTGCACGGTGTCGCCCGGTTCGCCGAGCGGCGCCTGATGCCGGACACCGTGCTTGTCACCCGCGAGGTCGGCGAGGACGTTCTCGATCCCGCCACAGGCGCCCTCATGCCTGCTCCTCCGCTGGTGGTGCACTCGGGCAAGGCCGGGTTGTACGGGCACCAGGAGCGGATCCGCAGCAAGGGTGGCCACGAAGGTGCGTGGGTCGAAGAGGTGCGGGCCGGGTACCGGCTGCTGCTGCCGCTCGATGCGCCCGAACTGCGGGAGGGCGACATGGTGGAGATGGTCGAGGCTCGTGACGAGCAGGCCGCCGGTCGTACGTACCGGGTCGCCGCGCTCGGCGAGGTGTCCTCGGTTCCGGTGCTACGCACCGTGTGGCTGGAGGAGCACAACCGCAAGGCCGACGCATGAGCGGCGGCGCGTTCACCGACCCCACGGCGCTGGCCGCCGCCCTGGAACGAGGAGCCGCCCAGACGGTGGCCGCGATGCACGCCGTAATGCGGCACCGCTCCCAGGCGCTGGTCGAGCAAGTGCAGCACAACGCCTCCGGACGGCCAGGCCCACGCGTGATCACCGGCAAGTATCGGGCCTCCTGGCGCGCCGACGTCCAGGCCGCCGGCCCAGTGGTCGTCGCCGAGGTGGGCACCAGCGCGCCGCAGGCGCGTCGGCTGGCGTTCGGGTTCGTCGGCGCCGACAGCCTCGGCCGGCACTACGCGCAGCCGCCCTTCCCGCACCTGGGACCGGCCGTCGCCCAAGCCGGGCCTGTCCTCGTGCGGGAGTTGAACGACGCGGTGAAGAGGTCGCTGTGAACGAACTGGCCGAAGAGGTCGAGGCGGCCTTGGCGGAGGTCTTCGGCGACTGGGAGCTGGGGCTGCTCGCCCGCGCCGTCGTCATCGCCGAACTCCTGGACGAGGACGGCGAACGCGCCCTGTCCGTGATCACCACTCCGGGCGTGCCGGACTGGGACACCGTCGGGCTGTGCCGGTACGGCGCCCTGCCCGTCGAAACCACCGGCAGAGGCTCCTCGGGAGACGACGAATGATCGACCGCGCCGCCGTCTCCGAAGCCTTCCGCCGCACACTGACCGAGGCGACCGGCAGGCCATGCGGGCTCGGGAAGCTGCCGCTCGTCGAAGGTCAGCCGGCTGAGATGCCGTACCTGGTGCTGTACCCGCAAGGCGGCCCCGTCGGCGGGGCTCCCCTGGCCGACGCGTCAGAGGATTCGGAACTTCTGTACCAGGTGTCGGCCGTCGCCGCCCGTACGGACCAAGCGGAGTGGATGGCCGACCGAGTGCGACGTGCGGTCCTTGAACGCACCGCGACCGGCGGCTGGCGCTGGCCGATCGACGTGCCAGGTGCCGACGTGTGGGCGCGCGAACTCAGGGGCGACGCCGGAACCGACGACGCGGGTCCGGCTGCGGCCGTCGTCAGCTACCCGCAGCGGTTCTGTCTGACTGCCAGCGGGTGAGCGTCCGACCCGGTTCGCTTGAGATGGAAAAACGTACAGCGTCCTCCCGAAGCACTGCGGAGTGCTTGGGTGGTCTGTAGAGTCATAAGAGACATTGCGTTAGCGCGCGATTGAGGCTGACGAGAGTGCCTAACCTTCCCGGGATCTGCACCCTCGCCGCCTCTTCACCGCGGGGGATCAGTCGTTAGGAGAGTCACGGAAGATCGAGATCAGCAGGCCGATAAGCGGGCCCACTGCCTTGAGTACCTTGACTAAACCGCGACTGATTCTCCGCAACCACACCAGCAACGCCCCTCGACCACGCCGGTGCTTGCCGGTCATGCTCTGCCTCCTCATCTCCATCTGACTGGACTGCTTGGAGTGAGGGAGTGAGGTAGGCACGATTCGTTGCTGCCTGAGCGTCAGGCTACGTGAACACAGGCAAACGCGCGGGCGGTTGTGGCATCTCGGCCCGATCAGTATTCACGTGTGTGCTGTGCCGCCAGGCGGGCGCAGTGGTCGGTAGAGGCTCTGGCGTCGGCCGTTCGTCTGGAAGTGCCGTCCCGTGCGCACAAAGCCGTTCGGTTGGGCGCAGTATCGTGATCAGCGCGCGATTCGGCGTTCGGCATCGCTGAGCTGGTCGTGCCCTCACCGCGGAGGCACTGCGCGGACGCCCACCCGGGTTTCGGGATGGGCCGGTTCCCCGACACGACGTCGAGGGGCGGGGCCATCCCACCATTGCACGTTTGGCTGCCGTCCCGGAATCGGACAGCAAGCCTTGCAGGTCAAGAAGTACAGCCGCCGGGGCGTCACCCGCGTCCTGTGGCTGGAGAAGGTCGCCGACGAGGGCAACGTGCCCACCCGCCCGGAGCTGACGGCCGGCACGGATCTGACGAACGCCATCGCGTCCATCGACGGGTGGACGCTCGCCAACCAGCCCATCGAAACCCCTGACCTGGGCAGCACGTTCGAGAGCAGCATCCCCGGCAGCGACAAGGCCGACGACTCCTCGCTGGGGTTCTACGAGGACAAGGTCAGTGACGCGATCGAGCAGTTGCTCACCAAGGACGCGACGGGCTGGGTGGTGTTCCTCCGCAAGGGCGATGTGCCCGGCAACCGGTCCATGGACGTCTTCCCTGTCCGGATCGGCTCCCGGTCCCCGAACTACTCGACTGACAACGAGGCCGCCAAGTTCACGGTCAGCTTCTCGATCACGGAGAAGCCGACGCAGGACGCCGAGGTCCCGGCCGCCGATACCCCGCCGCCGCCGAAGTTCGACAAGTAACTCGGCCCCTCCCGCCCCCGGCCGGGCGCACGCGCAGCGGCGTTCCACCACCTCCTCGGCGCCAGCCTGCGGCCCGGCCGGGCCCCGTTCTCCTGGAGTTCTCCATGCCCGGCACCTCCCCCTCCCCCACTGCCCCGCCCGCTGAGGCGGTCGCCCGCGACGCGCACTGGGCGCGCAAGCTCGCCCGGCTCCGGGCGCGCCAGCTTCCCGAGTACACGCTGCGACTGTGTGACGACCTGGCCGCGAAGAAACGTTTCGACCAGGCGAAGCTGGAGGCCGCGCGGCTGCGCATGGCCGACGCTGAGACGGGCGCCGACCCGGCCGAGGTCGAGCGCGCTGAGGTGGAGCTGAAGGAGGCGAAGGCCGCGTACGAGGCGGCGTCGCTGTCGCTGACGTTCCGGGCGCTGCCGCGTCCGGTGCTGGACGGGCTGATCCGGCGGTTCCCGCCGACGGAGCAGCAGGCCGAGGACGGTGACGCCTGGAATCCCGAGACGTTCCCCGCCGCGCTGGTCGCCGCTGCCCACATCGAGCGGGACGAGTCCGGGACGGCGGTCGAGGGCCTGTCCGAACAGGACGCCCAGGAGCTGCTGGACTCGTGGCCGGCGGGTGAGGCGAACGCGCTGTTCGCGGCGGCGTGGCAGGCCCAGCAGATCAGCCGGGCCAGTACGGAGGAGCTGGGAAAAGACTGATTGCGGACGCGCAGCTTCGGGCGGAGCTGGAGCTGTGCGACCGCTACCGGATTCCGCATTCCTTCTTTCTCGGCGCCGGGGACGGCCGCTGGTCCCAGACGGACCGGGCCAAGGCACTGGCGTTCGAGGCGTACCGGCGCAGCGTGTGTGAGCAGTGCGGCACGCGGGCCGCGGAGTGGGACGAGGAGCAGGGCGGTGACCGGTACGCGTACGTGAGCACCACGGTGCGGTGCGTGGGCTGTGAGCTGATCGCCACGGAGCAGGACCAGGTGCCGGACGGCCCGACGGCTACGGGGTGCGCATCGGTCTGGTGCCGCGCGAACAGCACCACCACCAGCAGCAGTAGCAGTAGCAGTAGCAGTAGCAGGACGCCTTGGGCGCGTTGGGGCGCCACCAAGGTGAAGGGCAGGGCGCGGGGAGTTAGGGCGCCGCCCGGTGTCGAACTACACGCTCAGCGTGCAGATGCGCGCTGATGCGGCGCATCTGCTCTCGCAGGTGCGCCAGGCGTCCCGCGCGACGCGGGACCTGCGGCGCGACACCGACGCCCTGCGCAGCGGCCTGGGCCGCATCGACGGCGGCAGCCGGGCCGCTGTCGCCGGCCTGCGGTCGGTGGGCCGCTCCTCCCACGAGGCCGGGGCCGGGCTGCGGCGGGTCGGCGCGGACGGGCACGCGTCGATGAGCCGCCTGCGGCACGGCGTGCTCTCCGCCCGCCGGGAGCTGCACCACCTTCGCGGCCTCGTCGTCGGCGGCGGCATCGTCGCCGGGCTGGCGGAGATCGCCAAGGAGGGCAACGAGTACCAGCGGTCCATCAACAAGTGGGGCGCGGTCACCGGCGCCTCCGGGACCGAGATGGTCCAGGCCGCGGCCAAGGCCCGGGAACTCGGTGCGGACCTGACACTGCCGGGCACGTCGGCGGCCAAGGCCGCGGAGGCGATGCTGGAGCTGGCCAAGGCCGGTCAGACCTCCACCTCGTCGCTGGCCAACGCCCGGGCCGCGATGCAGCTCGCCGCCGCCGACAACCTGTCCGCGGCCGACGCCGCCCGCTACCTGGGTGACGTGATGGACCAGTTCGGTCTGTCATCGAACAACGCCGGACGGGCCGCCGACGTTCTGGCCGCGTCGGCGAACGCCGCCTCGGGCGGGCTGCAGGACATCTACTACGCGATGTCCTACACCGGCCCCGTCGCCGCGCAGCTGGGCATCTCGATCGAGGACTGCTCGGCGGCGGTGGCGATGCTGGCCCGCTCGGGCATCCTCGGCTCCAAAGCAGGAACGTCCCTGCGCGGGATGCTCACCAACCTCGCCAAGCCGACCGCGGCCGCGAGGCGGGGCCTGGCCGAGCTGAATATCGAAGCGTGGGACTCGCAGGGCAACTTCAAGGGCCTGCGGACGGTAATTGAGGGCTTGGAGAAGGCCCAGCACCGCATGTCCCAGAAGGACTTCCTCGCCGCGGCCTCCGCGGTGGTGGGCAAGCCCGCGCTGGCCGGTGCGGCGGCCCTGGCCCACCAGGGTGCTGCGTCCTTCGACCAGATGCACACGGCCATCGCCCGTACGGGCGCGGCCGGTGAGATCGCCGCCTCCCAGACCAAGGGCCTGTCGGGTGCGGTCAGCCAGCTCAAGACGCAGTGGTCCAACACGGGGCAGGTGCTCTACACCTCGGCGGCGCCGGGGCTGGAGAAGGTTACCCGGCTGCTGACGGCCGGGCTCGGCGCCGCCACACCGCACATCGCGTCCGGCCTGGACTACCTGCACGACCTGTACACCCTGGCCCGGCCCGGGCTGGCCAAGGCCGCCTCCGACGAGGTCGATGAGCTGACGGACTCGTTCTCCGGGCTCGGCAAGCCGATCAAGGACCTCGCCCTCGATACCGTCGCCGCCGGCCTGAACATCCTGGTCAATGTCGGCCGTGCGGGCCTGCGGGTGCTGCACAACATCGGCGAGGCCGCCTCTCCCGTCGCCGAGGCCATCAGCGACGTGGCGAGCGAGGCGGGCGGCGGCGCGTCGGCGTTGGACATGGTTGTCACGGCCGCGAACCTGGCCAGCCGCGGCTTCGGGGTGCTGTCCGGCGTTCTGGTGCCCATCGGACGCGTCATTGCCGCGCTGGTGCACGGCTTCGCGGCGCTGCCGGGCCCGGTGCAGACTGCGATCGCCGCGATGCTGCTGGCGCGCCGGGTCACGCCGATGATGCAGAACCTGGCCCGGACCGTGACCGGTCCGGTGGTCGGGGCGTTCCGGTCGGCCGGGGCGCAGATGCGGGAGCAGCAGCAGCTCGCCGCCGCGAATGGCCGGGAGATCGGCCGCATGGGTGCGGCGTTCGCCGTGCTGGAGAACCGGGTGCCGGTCGTGGGCCGGATGGCGTCGGCGTTCCGTTCCGCCAACGGTCCGGCTTCTGGTCTGGCCCGCTCGCTTGGGGCTGGGCTCGGCGGTGCGGCGCGTGGCCTGATGGGGGCGCTGGGCGGGCCGTTCGGTGTGGCGATCGCCGGTGCCGGTGTGGGGCTGTCGATGCTGGCCGACCGGCAGCAGCAGGCCGCGCAGGAGGCGGCCGAGCACCAGCAGCGCATCAGCACTCTGACGCAGGCGTTGCGGGAGTCGAACGGGGCGATCACCGACAGCGTGCGGGCGACGGCCGCGCAGTCGGTCATGGACACCAAGGTGTTCGACGGCAAAAGCCGCCTGGTCGATGTGATGCGCGGCGCCGGGGTGAGCGTGCGGCAGCTGACCGACGCCTACCTGGGGCAGAACGGCGGGCTGGAGGCGCTGGAGCGCAGTCTGCGGCTGACCGCGAGCGCCAACAGTGACATGCAGTACACGGCGGCGGGCGCGTTTCGCACGTACTCGGAGAAGGGGCAGGTCGCCTATGACGCGGCCAAGGCGCTCGGTTCGGTCAAGGGCGAGATGAGCCAGGCCGCGAAGGACGCCCGGGACCTGGCCGATGCGACTGGGCGCAGCGGTTCGGGGGCGAGTGCGGCGCTGGGCCCGTTCGGGAAGTTCTCCGATGCGATGCGGCGTCTGTCCGACACCACCTCGGACGCCGACAGCCGGGCCCGCGCCCTGCACGACGCCCTCAACGTTCTGGCCGGCGGGTCGGTGAACCTGTCGGCCGCCGAGGCCCGGCTGAACAAGGCGGTCTCGGATGCGAAGGACTCGCTCAAGGGCGGCGTGGATGAGGCGGACGGCTACCGCGATGCGCTGCTGAATGTGGACGGTTCGCTGTCCACGGTCACCCGCAACGGCCAGAAGCTCTACGACACCCTCCAGGGCCTGTCCACCAACTCCGCCGACGCGGCGCAGGCCGCGTACGAGTTCGCGCAGTCGCAGGGCAAGAGCGTGCCGGAGTCGCTGAAGGCCGCGCAGGCGGAGATGGCCAAGGCCCGCGCTTCGGCGATCGCCACCGCCGAGGGCTACGGGCTGACCGCCGAGCAGGCCGCGAAGCTCGCGGACGCGGCGGGCCTGGTGCCCGCGAACGTGTCCATCCTGCTGCAGACCGCCGGCATGGAGCCGGTCATGGCGCAGCTCCTGGCCGTCCAGCAGACCCTGAAGGCCACCCCGGACCGGAAGACGATCACCGTCTCCAGCCTGGACAACGAGGCCCGGGAGAAGCTGACCAGCCTCGGCTTCAAGATCAAGGATCTCAAGGACCGTACGGTCCAGGTGACCGCGCCGACCGTTGCCGCGCGCACCAGCCTGGACGCGCTGATCAGCAAGCTGGCCGCGACGCCCGGCGCGAAGCACGTTGCCGTTTCCTCGTCGACGCAGGCGACGATCACGAGTCTGGACGCGGTCCGGCAGGCAGTGGCGGGGGTGCCGGGCGGCAAGACGGTCACGGTCGCGGCCCCGACCGGAGAGGCACGTGCGCAGCTCGAAGCCCTCGGCTTCAAGGTCACCGACGTGCCGGGCAGCAAGACCGTCACGATCACGGTGCCCACCGGCCCGGCCACCTCCAGCGTGTCCGCGATCCAGCAGGCGATCAACAACCTCAGCGGGCGCACCATCACCAACTATGTGCAGACCCGCTACATCGGCCCGCAGGTCAACGGTGTACCGCTGATGAAGCAGGCAGACGGCGGCATCGTCACCTACGCCGACGGCGGTACGCGCGAGAACCACGTCGCACAGATCGCCCAGGGCGGCGAATGGCGCGTATGGGCGGAGGACGAGACTTTCGGCGAGGCGTACATCCCTTTCGCCTCCTCCAAGCGGGCCCGGTCGAAGACGATCTTGGAGCAGGTGGCCAACCGCTTCGGCGGCACCGTCACCTACCATGCAGCCGGCGGGCTGTCGGACTGGTCGTACCAGCCGGTGGGCAGCACCGGCCTGACCGTCTCCGACGTGGTCTCGAAGTCGCAGCGCAAGGACAAGCACGGCGACGAGCACTTCGACCTCGGCCTGTTCGAGCGCAACCTGCACTCCTCCGTACGCACCGCCCAGGCGTGGCGCAGTGACCTGGCGACGGTGGTGCGGCGCGCGGGGTCGGAGGTGGCCAAGGCACTGGAAGACATGGGCGAGGACGGCATCGCCCTGACACGGAAGATGGCCCGCGGCTCCAACCGGTACATCAACGACATGGCTGCCCAGTTGCGGCAGCTCGCCGGGGCGGCGCGGTCGTCGCTGGCCGACTACACCGGCCAGCTCGCGGGCGCGGTCAAGGACGCCACGGCTTTCCAGAACAACCTGGCCCGCCTGGTGGGCAGTGGCTACGGCGACCTGGCAACGCGCCTGGCGCAGCAGGGTGACGCCAACGCCGAAGCCCTCGCCGCGCAGGCCGTCAAGGACAACACCAAGGCACGGCAGGCCAACCAGGCCGCCAAGGATGCGACGAAGGTACTCGACGGTGACCAGCTCACCGACCTGGTGAAGATCATCAGCTCGCTGGCGAAGGGCCGCGGGCTGCACGCGGTCGCCGAGCTGGCGGGGCTGGAGGAGGACCGGCTGATCGAGGTCGCCAACCTCTCCACGAACCAGATCCGCGGCACCGGCAAGGCGGACCGTTTCCTGTCCGACCTGGTGAAGGCGAACGCCGGGCGAGCTTATGCGGACGGCGGCATGTGGGCGCCGGGCATCTACTCCTCGCCGTCGCCGAATGGGCTGATCAAGTTCGCGGAACGGTCCACCGGCGGCGAGTCCTATATCCCGCATGCGGCTGCCAAACGCGGCCGGGCCACGGCTGTCCTGGCACGCACCGCTGACCGGTTCGGCTACGACCTGGCGCCGCGCCGCCTGGTCGATGCCGCCGCCGGCCGCGCCCGGGTGGTGATCGTCCACCAGGCCCCGGCGATCGGCAGCCAGACCATCCACGTGCGCCAGAGCACATCGTCAGCGAACGACATCGCCGACGTGGTCGCGTACCAGATGCGCCGGGCCAAGCGCGGAGGTTCCCTGCGATGAGCGCCCCGGAGCTGAAGGACTGGCAGCTGGAGTTCGGTGGCGTCGTGATCGGCCACGGCACGCGCGTGCCCGTCGCGGAGATCGAAGGGCTCGGCCGACCCGCAGTGCGCGGTGAACCGGTTCCCCGGCCCGGCGCCGACGGGGCCTGGCCGTCCCCGGACTTCTACGAACCGCGCACCGTCCGCATCGACTGTGCGGTCAAGACGCCCGGCGACCCGGCCGCAGCGCGCCAGATCGTCGCCGACCTCCAGCGGGCGGCCGACGAGCCGCGGCTACGCCTCAGCGGTGGGGCGGTGATGCCGCTGCGCCTCAAGTGGCCCGGCTCCCCGGTGCGCGTCCTGTTCGGGCGGTTGGCGAAGGTCGACCCGACGTGGGCGGACGCGGCCCACGGCTGGGTTCCGTTGGACGTGGAGTTCCTGGCTACCGATCCGCGCTACTACGCCGATATCGAGCAGCAGGTCGCGCTGCGGCTGGGCTGGCTGTCCGGTGGCGGCTTCACCGCCCCCGTGCAGGCCCCCATCAAGGTCACCAGCGGCACGGCCACCGGGCAGCACCGGCCCGGCTGGGTCACCAACGGTGGCGACCGCGATGCGCCCCCGGTGCTGACCGTGTACGGGCCGTGCGCCAACCCCGCCATCACCCATGTCGAGACCGGCCGAACGCTGCGGCTGCCGGTGGTGCTCGGCGCCGGCCAATGGGTGCGGGTGGACACCCGCCCCGGCCAAGCCATGGCTGTGCGCGACAACGGCGGCATCGTCGCGGTCCCTGACCGGCTGGACACCTTCACCCTGCCGCCCGGCCGCTCCGAAATCCGCTGGACCGCCGCCGACCCGACCGCCACCGCCCGCCTGACCGTCGCCTGGCGCGACGCCTTCACAGCACTCTGAACAAGGACACGTACCACCGATGACGCTCGCCCAGGCCCCGCTGCTCGTCGACGGCGCCAGCCACTCCGCCCAGACGTTCCGCATGATGATCCGCGACCTGTCCAGAGGCGGAGAGGGCATCACCGAAGGCGCCGACCTGAAGGTCAGGCCGCTGCCCACGCCCGGCCCTGGCGTGGAGGTCGGCAACGGCTCCGGGGTCATCCGCGGACGAGCCAACGCCTGGCAGGGCTCCTACACCGCCTACAACATCGGGACCGCCACCGTCCCGGTCGCTCCGACCGGCGCCACGCCGCGCTCGGACCTGCTCGTGCTGCGGGTGACCGATCCCGAGTACGAGGGCGGCCTCGACCCGGCCAAGGACACGATCAACACCTTCGAGGTGATCCCCAACGTGTCGCCCGCCGCCACAAAGGTGCCGGACGGCGTCACCGGTATCGCTCTGGCCCGTCTCGACCTGCCCGCCAGCACGGCCACGGTCACCGCCGCCATGATCACCGATCTGCGCAGCGTCGCCAATCCGCGCAGCGAAGCGCACATCTTCACCGCGTCCCCGACCAGCGACGACAACTACAAGGGTACCGGCTACAAGTGGGCCGTATGGCCGCGCATCGCCCGGTGGCAGGTGGCGGTGCCGCACTGGGCGGTGCGGGCCCGCGTCAAGATGACCCTGGCCGGCATCCAGTTGATCGGTGGCACCATCTACGGCGGCACGGCCTTCCAGCTCGGGCCGGTGGTCGGGCAGTCCGTGGTGATCGACTCGGCGTGGCCGGGCGGCGACTACTCCGAGCGGCTGCACCTGATCAGCGCCGACACCCTGGCGATACCGGAGTCGCTGCGCGGAACGCCCCAGTGGCTGGAGCACCGGGTGGCCCGCGCCGATGGCGTCAACGGCTACTTGCAGGCCGACGTCGCCACGACCGCCATCGGCGAGGTCGCCTTCGAAGAAGGCCCCATGTGATGGGCTACCGCTACCTGACCCAGCACGCCCTGACCGGGCAGTGGCTCAGCCAGCATCTGCCTCTGACCGGGGTCGAGTTCGGCGAGGAGCTGAACGGCCCTGGGCATCTGCGCGCCTCCCTGAAACCGCATCTGGCTGGGCTCGTTCCCCAGCTCGCCACCCCCGGCACGGTCATGCTCTACGTCGAGAGCGACGGGTATCTGCGCTGGGGCGGGCTCGTGTGGCAGGTCGTACCCGAGGGCGACGAGCTGAAGATCGAAGCCGCCGGGTGGACGTCGTACTTCCAGCGCCGCCACGACCTCGACGGCGAACTCGGCGGCCGAGGCCCGTACGTGCACGGCGACCCGTGCCAGATCATCCGCGACATCATCACCTACGCCCAGTCCGTCCCGGACGGGGATCTCGGTATCACCGTCGATCCCACCGAGTCGAAGGGGACCGTGGGGACGCCCGCGGAGCCGTGGCATTCGCGCTGGTGGGAAACCCCCGTCCTCGGCGACCAGATCGATGACCTGGTGAAAGCGGCCGACTCGCCGGACTACGCGTGCACCACCTGGTGGGGTGCCGACGGCCGGCCGGTACGGCGGGTCCGGCTCGGCTACCCCCGGCTCGGCACCCGGCGCCGCGACCTGATGTTCGCCAGCGGCCTGAACATCACCGACCGGCCGCCGGTCACCTACAGCGCCGACGAGTACGCCCAAGTCGTCATCGCCACTGGCAGCGGGGAAGGCCGAGCCCAGCAGCGCGCCATCGACGCCGTCCGCAACGGCCGCCTGCGCCTCGAACATGTCCTGGAGCTGCCGGACGTGCGCGGCAAGGACGTCCTCGCGCAGCGCGCGAAGGCCGAACGCGTCTGGCGCCAGCAGATGGGCGAAGTCGAGCAGATCACCGTCCGCAACCACCCCGCCGCCCCCTTCGGCAGCTTCCAGGTCGGGGACGACGTGCAGGTCACCGTCCGCGACGAGTGGGGCGACTGGTCCGGCTGGTGCCGCATCACCGGCTGGACTCTGCACCCCGACACCGAAACCGGCGAGACGGCGACCCTCGACCTGCGCCGCGCCGACACCTTCCACTACGCCACCGCCGCCTGACCCACCCGTCCAAGGAGACCCTGCTGTGCCTGCCGACCTCGGCACCCGCATCACCCAGATAGAACGGATGCTGCGCGCCGTCATCCGCTCCCCGCGCCTGACCAACGCCTCGATCGAAGGCGGTGCCGTCCAGGTCTACGACGAACACGGCTCGCTGCGCGCGCTGGTCGGCCAGCAGCCCGACGGCACCAGCGGCGTCACCGTCGTCAACGGCCCCCCGCCTCCGCCCCCGGCGCCGCCGACCGTTGCCCCGGCGCTGGCCGCGCTGACCGTCACGTGGGACGGCGCCTTCGCCGACGGGGCGGCGGCCCCGCTGGACTTCGCCCGCGTCGAGGTGCACGTCGGGCCGGACGCCGGCTTCGAGCCGTCGCAGGGCACGCTGCGCGACACCATCGAAACCGCCCAGGGCGGCTCCGTCACCGTTCCCCTCCCCTACACCACGTGGTGGGTCAAGCTGCGAGCGCGCACCCTGGCCGGAGTCGCCGGGCCCGCCACCACGGCCGTCGAGGGCACACCCCGGCAGGCAGCGGCCGCTGACATCCAGGCCGGGGCGGTCACCGCGGAGAGCCTGGCGGCCGACGCCATCACCGGCAAGCACATCGTCGGCGGTCGCATCGACGGCGCGATCGTCACCGGCAGCACCGTCCGTACCGGCACCACCGGCAGCCGGATCGTCGTCACCCCCACCCCGCCCGCGCCGCTGGAACAGATCCCCTCGGTACTGCTGCACTCCGCCTCCGACCTGGAGAAAGCCCCCGGCGCGCTGCGGGCCAGCACCAAGTCGGACGGCACAAGCTACCCGACCGTGGAACTGACCGCCCCCGCCGTGCAGATCGACCGTTGGAACCTGCCCGACACCTCTGCCCTGCACCTGCACTCACCCCAGCTCCACGAGCACGGCGGTGCTTTCGACCTGACCGCCTCGACCAGCCTGAACAGAGAAACGGGCAACGTCTCCGTCTACGGCACGAGCGGTAGAGGCCCAACCGACACCGCGTTGTTCCGCATCAGCGTGAGTGACGGCCCAGAAGCCCCCGGCAACGAACGCGGGCTCCCCGCCCGTACCTTCGTCGAGGCCAGCGGGGCCGAGTTCACGGTCCGCACCGCCTCTGCCGACGGTGACACCACCGTCACCATGGGCCCAGGTGCGCTCGCCGTCGAAGGCTGGGTCACCCGCCCGGCCACCGACTGGAAGCTGCTCGTCCTCGGGTCCAGCGTCATCGCGGGTTCCCAGGCTCCACAAGTACGGATCACGGCAACGGGCACGCTCGAACTGTGCGGGTACGCCAACCTCACTGACACTGAGATCCGCAGCGGACGCCAGATCGCTACCCTGCCCGATGGATACTGGCCTACCGGAGTCCGCCGTGTGCTGGTCCCCTTGTCCGCCGGCGGGACCGTCATCCGCTTGGACATCAACACCGACGGCTCACTACGGCTGTACCCCATGGTCGGCAGCCGGGCTTCCTGGATCGGCTTCGACGGCGTCACCTGCCGCGCCACCTGAATGCCGATTTCCTGATTCTCTGCTTCGATGCCGACCGTTCACCGTAGGCTCCGCACCGTGTGACAGCACGCGCTGCCCCCGTTCACTCGTGCACCCGGACACCGGGTCCGGGACGAACATCGGAGGTGGACATGCGTCACCGCTTAGGGAACCTGGTCAACCGGCTCGGCCGACGTGAACTGGCACTGATCGTTATTGGAGCACTGGTCTCCGCAGTGGCAGCCAAGCTCGTCGACACCATGCTGTAGCTGGCGTCCCCGATGGTGAGGTCATCGGGGGCCGCCAGCCGCTCAGCGGACCGGTCAGCGTTCCACCTCGGGAGGACGCTTCGGCGCCCTCCCGAGGCTGCTGATCACTGTGTGGATGTCAAGTACGACTTCGCGTAACTGACGTACACAGTTGACTTACCGGTGGCGTGAGCCTCCCACATAGCTATTGCGTACGCACTCGCTAAACGGAAATCGGCGCGCACGCACTTGCCCGTCCGGAAGACGGCGCCTCACCTCGTTGACCACCGTACGATCGTGATCAGGCGTGGGGCTGCCGGGAGTGATTGCGGTGTCTGTGCCGCCGGGTGCCGAGCCCACGCTGTGGGAGCTGCACCGTGCCGTCTCGCAGTTGCGTGAGGACCTGCGCGGTGACCTCGCCCAGCTCGCCGCCCGCCTCGATCACGTGGTGACCGAGGACGTG
Organism: Streptomyces chrestomyceticus JCM 4735; assembly: GCF_003865135.1. NCBI lineage: Bacteria > Bacillati > Actinomycetota > Actinomycetes > Kitasatosporales > Streptomycetaceae > Streptomyces > Streptomyces chrestomyceticus. Next base: position 4,047,276 of record NZ_BHZC01000001.1, read on the forward strand.
TACCGGGCGGATCAGCGGGTGGTCGAGCAGCGCATCGGGCAGGTGGAGGCCGGCCTGGCGTCTCTGCGGAGTGAGCACGAGCAGGTGGTCGAGCGCGGTGCCCAGCAGCGGCGCGAAGATCAGGCGCAGGCGGCTGCGACCCGTCGCCTGGTGATCAGTTCGTTCGTCTCTCCGCTGCTGGTGATGACGTTGCAGCTCTGGCTCGCGTCGCACGGGTCGGCGTCGTAGCCGACCGAGGGGTGAGTTTTCGGGCGCGGGGAGATAGTGAGCGCCGAGTTGGCGACACCGATGAGCCCTGACCGTCTGGTGACTGCCCTGCGGGCAGAGGGTGTGAAGGTGGTGGAGCGTCCGGGCTGGCGGACGCACAATCGCAATGGGAAGGGGCCGTGGGGCCCGGTGAACGGGGTGGTGATCCACCACACCGTTACGTCCGGCACCAGCAACACGGTCAGCATCTGCGAGAACGGATACGCGGGCCTGCCGGGGCCGCTGTGCCACGGGGTGATCGCGAAGGACGGCACGGTCTACCTGATTGGTAACGGCCGCGCCAACCACGCCGGCCGCGGGGACGGTGACGTGCTGCGTGCCGTGATCGCTGAACGGCCGCTGCCCGCGGCCGACCAGGCCGACACCGACGGCAACACGCATTTCTACGGGTTCGAGTGCGAAAACCTCGGCGACGGCGCTGATCCGTGGCCGGACGTGCAGCTGGAGACGATCGAGCGGGCGGCGACTGCGGTGTGCCGGGTGCACGGCTGGGGCGCCGGGTCGGTGATCGGCCACCGGGAGTGGCAGCCCGGCAAGGTCGATCCGAAGGGCTTCGGCATGGGCGACCTGCGCTCGCGGATCGCGGCGCGCCTGAAGGGGCGGCCGACCGGTGGCGGCTCCAGCACCGGCGGGACGACGGCTTCGACGTACACGGTCCGGCCGGGCGAGACCCTGTCGGGCATCGGCGCCAAGCTGAAGATCAACTGGAAGGCCATCGCGCAGGCGAACGGCATCCCGGCCCCGTACGTGATCAAGCCCGGCCAGCAGCTCAAGCTCCCCGGCACCGGTACGCCCTCCGGTGGCGGCGGCTCGTACAGCCCGCCGCCGTTCCCCGCCGGCCTCGCACCGAACCACAGTTCGCCGTCCGCACGCGGCCTTCAGCAGGCCCTGAAGGACACCGGCTGGCTCGACCCCTCGGTGCCGCTCTCGGACAACTACGGGCCGCAGACGCAGAAGGCCGTAGCCGGCTTCAACCGCAAGCACAACCTGTTCACCACCGGCCAGCCCGACGACCCGGCCATCGGCCGCCGCGGCTGGGAGCTGCTGCACCGACTCGCCTACGGAAACTGAACCCTTGCTCACCTTCATCCACACCCACAGCACACGGCTGTACGCCATCGCCGCAGCCGCCCTCGCCCTGGTCGCCTACTACGTCCCCGGCCTGCCGACCGAACTGATCCTCGCCCTGAGCGCCGCCATCCTCGGTACGGGCGAAGCAGTCCAGCGGATCGAGGACGCCAAGACCACCAAGGCCCACTCTGGCGGGTCATCGCAACCAGCAGTCGGCACCGAGTAGGTATGCCGCGCAAGGCCCCCTTCTCAGTTTGAGAAGAGGGCCTTGCATCATGTGTCGCACCCGTCGGCGGCCGGATCTGGGTGGCGACTGAGAGGCGGAGCCCGCGTGATGGCATCGCCAGAGCAGTAGCGGGTTCCGTCGGCCACGACCACGTGGACGGTGAAGCGGGAGCAACAACACTGGGGCCATCGGTGTGTCGCTCAGCGTGTACGCCATCGGCCAGCCCAAGGCGGACGGCATAGCAATCAGTGGGCATCGCCCCCGGCTGAAGCTGATCAGTTCCGTGCTGGCTCGGGAACGGCTTCCGAACGCCGACCAGTGCCGTATGCCGCGGCCATCGGGGAGGTGCCGGTGGTGACGAAGTCGTGGATGCCCGCGAGGTAGGTGTCACGGTCGACCAGTCCGTCGCGATCGGTGTCGAGGGCGTCGAAGGCCGCACCGGTGCCGGGTCCTCCATTGCCCGCCGCTGTACGCAGTCGGACGAACTCGTCGCGGTCAAGGCGCCCGTCGGCGTCGGTGTCGGCGATGTCGAACAAGGACCCCAGCGCGGGCCGGCAGGAGCGTTCGAACGCCTCGTGCCCCACCCACGTGCGGTACTCCTCGAAGGTCACGCGGCCATCGTGGTCGGCGTCCATGTCATCGAAGACCGCCTCGTGGGCAGCCCGCGCGCCGACGACCACCGGGTGGTCAGCGGGGCGGTCCATGGCCGAGGCCACACGGTCGACCCGTCCGAGGTATTCCGCATGGGTGATGGCGCCGTCACCGTCCACGTCCAGCATCGCGAAGATGCGGTGTTGCGGTGAGTCGAACCCTGGGCTGGACATGTGCTTCCTCCCGGCAGCTTCCATGGCTTCGCAACCGTCAAGATACCCACAGGACAACAAAGCGGTGCATATCTAACCGTAGTGGGCAAGCGTGTCCACCTCAGCGCCAACCACCGTTCAGCGTTCCGTGTAATGCGCCCGCTGAATGGTCAGGCACCCTCCGCTCCCCAGCCATATTTGCTGCTAATACGTCCGGCGGAGATGTGATGCAGAGCGGCCGCGTGGTACGGCACGGTGCTGACGGGCACATCGTTGAGGGGGAACCAGGAGATGCCGCCGCATTTGTTCGGTTCGGCGTTGTACGGTTCGCCATCCCAGGTGTGGGCCCGGTAGAAGATGCCGAAGCGGGGGTCTTCTCCGGGGGCGCGGTGGTCGATGACGTGGGCGAGTTCGAGGTGGTCGGGGTCGACGCGTACGCCGATCTCTTCCCATCCTTCGCGGACGGTGCCGTGGTCGGTGGGTTCGTCTGCTTCGAGGTGGCCGGAGGGGACCTGCCATTGTCCGGAGGCGTAACCGCCTTGGCGCAGGCTGAGCAGGACCCGGCTGTCGCGGATCAGCAGGAGGTGGACGTCGATGATCCGGCGATGGCGCGGGACGGTGTGAGCTGAGGTCACGGTGAGGGCGTCTCTCGTGAGTCCGATGGGGCAGGCCGCCTGCAACGCCCTCCTACCGGGCTCATTTTGAGCTGCCCATTCGTCCTTGAGGATCCCGTACGTGATGGAGTCGCGCCACGTTTCCCGGACGTAGACGTGCCCGCGGATGCGCCCTTCTTCGACCATGCCGACCGCGAGGAGGGTCTTGGCGGAAGCCTCGTTGAGCGGGGCCCGTGCCGCCCACACGCGGTGCAGGCCGAGTTCGGCGAAGGCCAGGTCTAGGGTCAGCCGTACGGTCTCCCGGCCGTAGCCGACACCCCAGGCGACGGGCCGCAGGGCGAAGCCCATGGTGGCGGCCTTTTGCTGGTGGGGGTCGCTGGCCAGACGGGTGATGCCGATGAGGTCGCCGTCGTCCCCCTGCGTGACGACAGCGAGAACGTACTCATGCCGCCGGGTAGCGGTGGCTGCGGCGATGCCCCGGGCGACGATGCCGCCGACCTCGTCGCGCGTACGCGGGGTGAAGCTGAGGTGTTCGGTGGCCGCCGGGTCGCCGTAGATGGCGTGCACGGCGTCCACGTCGTCGGCGGTCAGCTCGCGCAGTTTGAGGCGTGAGCTGTGGCGAGTCACCGGGTACATGCCGCGGATGCTATCTGCCAAGGGCCAGACGGAGCAGTGTGCAGCGTGCGTCGAAGATGGCGGGGTCCGGCTCCTGGAGGGCACGATCTGTCCATGCGCATTCTCATTATGGGCGGGACGTGGTTTCTGGGCCGGGCTGTAGCCGAGGAGGCGCTGCGGCGCGGGTGGGAGGTGAGCACCTTCAACCGTGGGCGTTCTGGCCCGGACGTGTCGGGGGTTCAGGCGCTGCACGGTGACCGGACAGATCCGGAGGACCTGTCGACCCTGGCATCGTACGGGCCGTGGGATGTGGTGGTGGACACGTCGTCCTCGGCGCTGCCGCCGCGCGACGTCCTGGCCGGCGCCCGCACGCTTCAGCCCGTCGCCGAGCGGTACGTGTACATCTCGACGGTCAACGCCTACCGGGGATGGCCCAGTGAGCCGCTGACCGAGCAGTCGGAGCTGCTGGACGGGCCGCCGGATGCGGACGCCGAGTACGGGCGGCTGCCCGAGGGCTGGGATGGTCCGGACTGGTATTACGGGCGGCAGAAGGCCGGAGCCGAGCGGGCGGTGCTGGAGACGTTCGGGGAGAAGCGGTCGGTGCTGCTGCGGCCGGGCGTCATTTTGGGACCGGGCGAATATGTGGGGCGCCTGCCCTGGTGGCTGCGCCGGGCCGAGCGTGGTGGGCGCATCCTGGCGCCGGGGAAGCCGGGTAAGAGCATTCAGCCGGTGGATGTGCGCGATGTCGCGGTGTTCGCCCTGGAGCAGGGGGCGGCGTCAGTGGGCGGGGCATACAACGTGGTGGCGCCGATCGGTCGCGAGACGATGGGCGGCTTCCTGGAGGCGTGCCTTGAGGTGACCGGGCGTCGCGGCAAGCTGTCCTGGGTACCGGATGCCTTCCTGCTCGAAGCGGGCGTGGAGCAGTGGACGGAGCTTCCGTTGTGGCGGACCCACGCGGGGGTGTGGAACATCGACTCGCAGGGGGCGCAGGCGGCCGGGTTGGTGTGCCGGCCGCTGGCGGAGACGGTGGAGGCGACGTGGCGGTGGCTGCGCGAAGGGGGTGTGCCGGTGGCGCACTCGCGGGCTGCAGAGCATGGCCTCGACGCGGCCCGGGAGCGGCACCTCCTGGCGGCTTTCGATGGTTGGTCCGCGTCAGGTGTCGAGGGCGAGGTGCACTGATCCACCCAGGTTGCGTGAGACGGACACCGCCGAGAACTCCTCGATGCGCTCACCGAGGTCGGAGGCTTGGGCTGCGGTGCGAAAGTCCGGGTGGGTGAGCTGGGCGCGGGCGGCGGCGAGGCGTTCGAGGACACCGGCACCGCGCCAGTCGCGGGGCACGTCGAAGACTGGCTCCAGGGCCTCGCAGGCACCATCGAGTTCGCGGCGCAGGAGGCGGGCGCGGGCAAGGTCGGTGGAGGCTTGTGAGGAGATGAGCATCGGCCGTGCGCCGTCGGGGCGCTCATCGAGCAGGCGCAGAGCGTGGGTGGCGGCTTCTTCGGCCCCGGTGGCGTCGCCGACGAGCAGGAAGGTGGTGGCGTTGCTCATGGCCAGGCGCTCGGGTGTGAAGCCGAATTCCCCACCGATGTCGTCGTGGAGCTCATCGCGATCGCTGTGGTGGGTGTCGAGGGAGTCGCGTACGGCCCGGACGGCTTGCTCGCGGTCGCCGAGGTGGGCGTGGGCGCGGGCTTGGATGACGGCGAGGCGGGAGCGGGCGGTGGCGCCCAGCCCTCCGAAGCCCTGTGCGGTATGCACGAGGTTGAGGGCGTCGGAGGGGCGTCCGCTCCAGTAGGCGAGGAAGGCGAGGGCGCCGTGGGCGTATGCCTGCAGCGGGCCGTGCTCGATGATCTGGCCGTAGAGGATCGCCGTGCGCGAGTGCTGGACGGCCGGTTGCAGGGCGCCGAGGTCGAAGCAGACGGCGGAGAGCATGGCCGCAGCCTGTCCGGCGGTGAGGTAGAGCTGCTCTCGCTGGCGCAGTATCTGGGTGCGTTCGAGCTTGTCCTGCGCGTCGAGGAGCAGTTCCTTGGCCTTGCGGTGCACTTCGGGTGGGGAGGTGCTGTTGTAGGTGCGGGCGATGTCGAGGATCGCGTCGTGCAGCCGGTCGAGCGATATGTCCGGCACCGTGAGGGAGGCGGCGTCCTCCGCGTGAGCGGCAGCGTCGCGAGCGGTCATGTCGAGTTCGCTTTCTTCGATCGTGGAGACGGCGAGGGCCCGCAAGGAGGCTTCGGGGGCCGGTTGGAATAGGGACCGCGCCGGGTGCCCGTACATGTGCTCCAGGATCAAGGGAGCGGGGTGTTGGGGGAGGGTCTGCACCTTTCCCGATGTCCAGCGGCGAAAGGTGATTTCGGAGACGGTTGCTGTGGCGATGCGTCGATCCTGTCGTTGCGCTGCGACTTCCCTCGCGGCCTCCTGGTAGTCCTGCGCGAAGACCTCGTAGGTCTGGTGGGCGTCGTCCACCAGACGCTTGAGCAAGGTGGGAGCAGCTTGCGGGGCCACGTGCACTCCTTTCGGCTCGACGGGACTCGGAGCCTGACCGTCGTCCACGTCACTTTTCCCTAATGTCCCGCAGGCGCAACTGCTTGGCGCCAGGTGATACTCAGGCGACACCACCGTGCGCGGGCAGCACCTCAGTGAGCGGTGAAGTGATACCCGCGTGAGATGGCGGTGTTGGGCGCCTGAGCGGGATTCTGTCTACCCGCTTGGCCCGGCATCACCGCTGGTGATGACCGTGCGGCCGCTGTCCTTGTACTCGCGACGGTGAACGTCTACCGGGTCGAGCGGGCTCCGGGCAACGCATCAAACCTGCGTCGCTCCCACAACTGGCGCGTACCGCGTTGGCATCGAAGGCTCTTCGCGAGGCTTCCGTACACCGCGGTGCAGTGTTCGAAAGGCGTTCACGATGCCCCTGAGTCCCGTGTGCCGCTCACCCGCCGGCGCTCCGCCGAACTCGCCGCAGCGTATGCCACTACAGCCGCTTCCTTACCTTGGAGCGCACATGTTTTCCCCCGCTAGAGCCACGGCCCCCGCCTTCGAAGGCACGCGTCCGCCGTTGATGAGGAAAACGGCGCACAGCACGTGGCCACCGCAACGCCCTTGGGGTGTCGAGGAGTTAGAGCGGGCGTTGGTCTGCCTTAAGGCTGGGCGTGACAGCGACATCATCCGCGCGGCTGCCCATGCGGCCGACGCGGTGTTGATGACGGACTCGCCACTGTTGGCGGACGCCGAGGTGCACCGCCGCATCGCCGGGCTGAAGAAGCACCTCAGGGAGGTGACGGTCCTTCTGAGGGACCAGGCCGCTGACGAGGCGCCGCAGGTGCTGCGGCTGCTGCTCGCGCGGGCCCGGCATGTGCAGCAGGAGACGCCGCCCGGTCCGATGGGTCCGACGCTGCACATGGTGCATCTGGCGGAAGTGCTCCAGCAGCAGGTGCGCTACCTGCGGGCGGGCCCCGACGCTTTGAACCGCTGCCCGGCCCCGCCCGCCGTCACCGCGCGCCTGCCCCGGCGCCGCACCGGGCCGGTCGCCCCCCGGCCCCCGGCACCGCCTCGGGCCCACCGTCGGCGCGCGGGCTGTGCGCGCCGCGCCGCTGGGCTGCTGCGGCGGCACCCGGGCGCGGCCGTGCTGACGGCCGTGGTGTGTCTGCCGTCTCTGTACGGCCTGGGCGAGCTGGTCACCGTCCTGCGTGCTTGACGCCGGCCGGATCTCCGGCCTCTAGTGCAGCCCCTTCGCCGGGCCCCGTGGTCCATGCCTGCCCCGGCGAAGGGGCCCACCCCATCCATTCCCTCGCCTCGAAAGAAGACATGACTTCCCACCTACTTACGGCTAGGCGCCTAGCCACCCCCGTCCTGTTGTGGTCGGCGTGCCGCCCGGTGCCAGCCCGGCAGTACCTCGGGCGGGTGCGTATAGAGCGCACCCCCGCCGGGACGATATCCGTGCCGCTGTTCGCCAGCGCACCCCTGCCCTCCACCGCCCCGGGGCCCCTTCGCACTCCGGGGGACGCGTCGTGAGCGGCATCGAAGTGAACGTCCGCGATGAAACCGGCTGGTCCGGCAGGCTGGCCCGGCTGGTGCGGCAGGTGCTGGCTGAGGCGGCGCCGCGGCTGGAGGAGATCACCGGCCTGGCCACGCCCACGGTCACCTTCCGGCTGGTGACGCCCCGCGTCTGGCGGAAGGAGGTGGTGGCCTACGTCGAGCGCGGCGTGCAGCAAGCGTTCGCCGGTTCCGAGGTCTACGAGCGGGAGCGGGCAGAAGCCGCGCAGAAAGTGGCGTCCTGGCGCAGGAAGGCGGCGTGGACCTGGCCGCTGCAGGAAGGCATGACGCTGACCGATCCGGGCGGGCGCCCGCAGACGCTCATCGCGCCGCGGGCTTTGCACCACACCGGGCTACGGCCTGATCGCCTGGCCCTGCACCGGTTTCTGGTGCACGAGTGCGTTCATCACGGGCAGATCCTCACCAGTCAGGGCGCGGTCGTACCGCCCCGCCTGTCGGTGCGCCGCTACGCCTGCGACGACCGGGCGGTGCCCGCCTTGTTCGAGGGGCACGCCGAATGGGCCGAACGCCGCTACACCAGCGAGACATTCGGCGGGCCGCCGGCCGCGAACGTCTTACGTCGCTCGTGGCGCTACCGGCTGCACCTGCGAATCATCCGCGCGCAGGACCGCCACGCACAGCAACACACCACGACCGCGGCGGAACCGCCTGGGGCTGCCCTGGACCCCCGGGACGACGGGGCGCGGTTCGTCGCCGCGGCCATGGCCGGACTCGGTGACGTCGCGCGGTTCAACAAGGTCTGGCACGACCTGAGCCTGGTGCCGACCGCCGAAGAGATCACCCAGCCCGAGGCGTGGCTGCGGCGCGTCGGCCTGTGAACCCGCACGTCTTGAGCCCCGTACTCCTTCAAGGACAGAGAACGAGCCGCCCATGACCATCCCGGCAATCGCACCAGCAGCACCAGGCACCGGCGTTCCCTGGCCGCCGGGCCTCGTCCCGTACGTCACCCGCTGGAGCGCCGAGCACGAACTCCCCGCCCCCGTCGTCCCCGCCCGTGGCGGGGACGGGATCGCCTTCGCGGATGAGCATCTGCACGACCGGGACCGGCACGGTGTGCTGTGGGTCCGGCGCCAGGTGCACCAGGGCGGGGGAATCCCGCTGTTCTCCAAGGTGCACTCGGTGCGGCAGCGGTACGCGATGCGGCGCCTGCGCTGCCAGGCATGCCGCCAGCCGGCCGACCGCAATGAGCAGGGCCTCTTGTGGCTGCTGGAAGACGGCCGCGCCGACCGGCCGGACTGGCCGGAAGGGGAGCTGACTGCCCACCCGCCCGTCTGCCGTGGCGGCTGCGTGGAGAAGGTCACCGAGCAGTGCCCGCACCTGCGGGACAACTGGGTCACCGTGCGTGTGCGCGAACCGCTCCTCGACGGCATCTTCGGACGGCTCTACCTCCCCGGCCGGCCCCTGCCCGTCCCGGCTACAGGGGTGACCCGGCTCTACGACGCCCCGGACGTGCGCTGGGTGCTGGCGTCCCAGCTCGTGGCCACCCTGGCTGGCTGCACCATCGAGTCGGCCTGGGCCCCACGCCCCTCCCCCACCACCGGCGCGCGTCCCGGGCCCGCGCCGTCACGCACCGGTGTCCGACACGCTCGAAGGAGAAGGAGCCGATGACTCCGCCCCCGGTCGATCCCGCGCACGTCACTGCCCGGGAGAAGCAGATGCTCACCCTCGTTGCGCAAGGCAAGTCCAACAAGCAAATCGCCGACGTGCTCTGTGTGGCCCCGACGAGCGTGCGCACCTATCTGGTCATGCTGCGCCACAAGCTCGGCGTCCGGGGGCACCGGGCGACGCTGGCCCGCGTCGCCTTCCGCCTCCGGTACGTGCATCCCGGCACGGCCGAAGGCGAGGCCCCCGCGCTGACTCGCGACGAACAGGGTCTGTTGCGGGACGTGGCCGACGGCCTGACGTTGAACGAGATCGCTGCCAAGAACGGCGAGAGCTACGACCAGGCCAAGGTCGGCGTAGCCCGGTTGCTCAGCAAGCTGGGGGCCGACGACCGCATAGAGGCGATGCGCATCTGTGAGCAGCACGGCCTCCTCAACGAGGACGCCGACGGCTGCGGTCCGCCCCACGCCGCCCGGCCCGAGAAGGCCGCCTGAGACAGCCGCTCGGTGCACCGGAGCGATCCTCCCAGGCCCACCGGGCGGCACCCACTTCCCCGTACACCACCACCCCGAGGAACACGATGCCCGAGCAGAACACCAGCGACCAGGACAACCAGAACGAGGACCAGGACCTCCCGTCGAAGGGGCTGGGCTGCATCGGCTGCGGCACCACCGAAGGCCACTGCACGGACCCCAACCGGCACGGCCTGATGTAGCGGCCGTCAACGTGTCGTGAGAGGACTGCTCATGTGCCAGCACCAGCCGCCCTGCCCGTCGGCCGAGGCAACCGACCGGGACGCCGCCCACTTGGTCGCATCCCACCCGGAACAGGGCTGGAGCCTGTTGTGCAACGGTGTCGTGCACTTCGAGGACACCGGAGACCTGCTGCCCGACGGCCAAGTCATCCGCCCGTGCCGCCCGGGCCGCCGTGAAGTGGCAGGCAGTGTGACGTGACCTACCTCCTCAACCCCCGTTCGCGGCTTGTGGACGGAACAGTCTGGGAACCGTGCGAAGCACCCGCGGCTGCCCTAAGGGCCCCGCACACCATGGACGTGTCTCCGGCGATCAAGGGTGCTTTCTCGGGCATTCACCGCATCGATACCTGGTTCGGTGCCTGTCTCCTGCGGGCACTGACCATGCACCTGATCGTCGCCGGCACCTGGAGGCATTCGGCCGAGCGCGGGCTGTACTGCGTGCGTGACCGCAGCGCGAAGCATGGGCTGTGCCACCAGATGGTGGTGGGGGCGACCGGGCTGCGCGCGTTCGAGTACCGCACCGGTCACAGGGCGGCGCGGTGCGGCCTTGCGGTGAACCCGCCGCCGGAAGGGGCGCGGTCGTGGCTTCCTCCGGCGCGCGGGGAATTGCCGCCCGCTGACAGCATCGTTCCGTGGCGCTACCTGTTGTCGTTCAGTTCGTCGCTGCCAGTGCGGATGAACGAAGACATGGTGGGCACCTACGTCCGGCTCGTCGGCGGCGGGAACTCCTCTATGTCGATCGCCGATGCCTACGTGGCCACGGCGCATCGCGCGGCCGCTGCCGCTCGGCTAGCTCCTGACCAGGCGGGTCGCTACGAGGTCAGCGACGGTGACGGTCTCTTGTGGCAAGTGCTGGTCGACCGTCGCATTCACGAAAAGCCTCTCGTCAGGGGCGTCCGGCTTTCGGTGGGGCGGTTCAGGAAGCCCGTTCGGCGTATGCGCACTCCGGGTGTTCCCTTCCGAGTGGGGATCGCTGGTCGCCCGCCGCTTGCGGAAGGCCGCGAAGCGCAGCGGACATGTTGATGGATCCGGGGCTCGGAGCGAAACGCGAAGGCCCCGGTCCGTGGACTCAGGGCCTTCGCTACACCTCTTGGAAAGGGTGCTGCCAGACTAACAGTGCGCAATGACAGTCAGTCCAACCGCTCAGTGCCCCGCAGGCGGCGACCGATGCTTCGTCTGAGACTGCTTGAACGCCCAGGTCATGAGCGTGGTCCCGGCGCCTGCGCTATCTGGTAGGCCCGTGATGCCGTGCATGATTCTCCTGCTTCGGCGGTAGCCGTGGGGCCTTCACTGCGGCACATAGGAAGTGCGGCTCCGCTTCAGTAGTAACTTCCCGAAGTGATCGCCCTCATAATCGGCGGGCGGGGCGTGTATGGGCGAGATCAGGACTTCTCATAACCACCGTGACCACTGCGGCGCTTGGGCTATTAGCAGCCAAAGTGGCTCAGTCGGCATGAGAGGCCAGAGCGGTTGAGGCGGAAGCTGTTATTCGAGTGAAACATGAGGCTCGTGTGGCTTCCAGGTCGCCTGTTTTCCCTGAGCGGGCGAGCTCAAACCTTTACTTCAGGGACGTCTGGAACGTCGAGCATGGAGCCGTTAATCGCACGGACGCTCGACTCCGGGTTGGTAGCTTCCTCCTCGTCGTCCCAAGGGGGGCGACATGATGAGAAGGGGGAACAAATGACCATTGTTCGCCGTATCGCTGGCGTTGGGCTTTCGACCGTTGCCATGGTGGGGGCCATGGCGGCCTTCGGGCCGTCGGCGCAGGCCGCACCTGCCATTACCGCTGGCACCTCCTGCGTCAACACCGGCAGTGGCAGCCTGTGCCTGTCCGCCGATCCGAAGGGTTACAACATCAGCTACCACAAGACGCGTGGCGGCAAGGCACACGCGGACTTCAACCTGGTGTGTGACAACGGCCGTTGGTTCGGTGACGAGGGGTCGTTCTACATTTCCGCGGGGCAGGTGCGGACCTACGTCTTCTCCGTGGGCAGCCAGGGCGCCTGCCGTGGCAAGCTGATCGACAAGAACAGCGGCGGCACCTGGATGACCGGCAAGATCAGCCGGTAACCAAGGCCAACGCCTGGGCGCGTGAGCGCCCCAGCACCAACGCGGGGCCGGAGCGGGCTTTCCCCTCTCCGGCCCCGCCGCTGTTATCCCCCGCCGGCCGGGCGTCCTCTACCGCTGGAACAGGTTGCGCCCCACGTCTGAAGGCACCTGTTCACGGACTGGCGAGCTGCCGGGGCCAGGGCGGCTCATGCCAGGAACGGGTACGGGGCGGACGCGGTGCAGCAGCACCGCCCCGTCCCGGCGCCACACATCCTGATATCCATGGGCCAGCAGCAGACTGATCCGGTCGCGCTGCTCGGCCACTGCGGCAAAAGGAAAGGCGCGTTCCTTCTCCCGCATCAGCACCCAGTCGGCTCCACGCGGGATCCCATCAACAATGACCACGTCGGCGCGGGACGTCAGTCGAGGAGCGATGACGTTGTCCGCCTCGACCGTCGCACCGTCGGGAATTCGCTCAGCAGCCTCAGCTAGGGCGCGCTTGTCCGCTGAGGGCCGCCATGAGTCTGGGTAGGCAAGGATGCCTAAGCCGAGGAAGACCGCGGCCGCCGAGCTCAAGGTCACTGCGACGACTGCCCATCGCATCGAGAGCCGGCCTCCCCTGGCACCGCGACGTGCTGGTCGGCTTCGATGCAACCGCACCAGGGTTTCCAGGGAGGCGGTGATCAGGATGGGCCACAGAAATGCGTCGTAGTGGTTGATCACCGGCCAGTGGTTGGGATTGTCGGACAGGATCCGTTCCGCCAGTAACGGCGCTGCCAGGAGCATCGTCAACGAACCGAGCGGCAGCAATGCCAGCGTGCCCAGTAGCCACGCCAGCATGGCCAGCTTGATGGCTGGGGTGAAGGCAACCTGAAGAACCACCCATGGCTCGGTGAGAATGTGACGCAAGGCGTCGCCCGGGCCTGCTCCTAAGCGGTCGTAGGACCAGTAGTAGCCGGCGGGGCTGCCCATCGCTGGCAGGAACCATGTGATCACTACAGCAGAGATCAGTGGTCCGGCCGCCATCACCGCAATACCTACTGTCCGGCCGGTGCGATGGTCTGAGCGGTGTGCACGTATCGCCAGTACCAGGCCGAATAATCCCGCCACCAGTCCCATGTCCTCTTTAACCATGCACAGCAGGGCCGCCCACAGTGCCGCGAGGCCGTAGCGGCGGGCCAGTCCCCGCTCAAGCATCAGCAGCGTGAGTGGCACCGCGAAGGCCACCTCGTGGAAGCCGGTATACGAGGCGTTCAGCAGCGGCCAGCCCAACGCGTACACCAGCCCCGCTCCATCAGCCGCTCGCCGCGCGACGGATGGAGTGGCATCTGCGAAGCAGTGCCGGGCGATGCTGCGCACCACGGGCACTCCGAGGGCGAACAGTCCAGCCTGCGCGATGATGAGCATGCGCGGGTCGTCCCACACCCAGTAGAGCGGCGCCAGCAGCGCGAGCACGGGGGAGAAATGATCGCCCAGGAGGGAGAATCCGGGCGGGAACTCATGGTGCACGTTCTTAATCGGTGACCTGGGCAGCTCAAAGTGGGCGTAGGACCGAATCGCCTGGTCGAAGATTCCAAGGTCGAACCCCGTCACCCGTAACGCCGTCCAGGACTGGAATCCCAAACCACAGCACACGAGAAAGCACAGCAGAGCCAGGGCCCAACCCCGTCGCCTGTCACTGAGCTGCGGCCTCCGGGCCGACACGCGCAGTTGCTGCAGCGCCTCGACAGCGCCACCTGTCCCCTCATCGCATCTCTGGCGTGGCAGACACACTGTGTCCTGATTCGCTATTCGGCCCCATCGGCGACTCATGCCGGTGACGCTACTTCCCTCCGGCGCGCCACGTCGCAAAACTTGATCTATTAGCGCCACACAACCCACATCCGCGCCAAGCGCGCCAGTCAAGCGCGAACACGCGCAGCGCCGATTCCTGGCCGCCCCTGCAGGGATGGCGTACCGCCGGGCCACACGTTGCATCCGCAGCGGCGCTGCGGAGCATCGTCAGCTTGTCCCTCACTTCGCTCGTGGGCATCCTGCGGGCACCCCGAAGGGAGCGTCTCCGTTAGGCGTATTCTGCTACTTCTGGTTCGGGAAGGGAGACCGTTGTGGCGAAGCCGCTGCTGTTTGGCCGTAAAGAGATCGCGCGGGTGTACAACATCGCGCCGACAGCGGTCAGTGACCGCTGGGTGCCGGCGGGGATTTTGACGTACGAGGATGCGGCGATTGTCTCCGGCAAGCCGTTTTGGCCGGGTGGCCTCGTCGTAGATGTTGCGCTGCCGCCCGGAGGCAAGGGCCGCCAGTTGGATGAGGGTCTGCTGGAGAAGGTGGTGGAGGAGCAGCAGGCGACTTCGCGCCCTAAGAAGAAGGGGGAGCTTCCTCCTTTGGTGGGGACGCAGGAGTATGGAGAGTTGTTCGGGGTCGGCGAGGTGGCCGCCGCCCAGGCAGCGACTCGGAGCACGGGGATGCTGCCGCCGGCGGACTACGTGCTGTCGGGCTCGCGCTTGTGGCTCCTGGACACGGTGCTCGACGCCGCCGATGTGACGATGCAGAAGTCTCGGAAGTCGACTTGGCAGCTTCGGCAGGATGTGGCGGACGCGTTGCGGACGGGCCGGTACGACGGGCCGGGTTCGTTCATCGCGAAGCGTGGCGTGGCCGCGAAGAGGGCGCTGCAGGAGCGGTAGGCAAAAGCAGGTGGCGGCGTCTGGCCGGGCGCCGCCACTGTTTCCGGAGTTGACCCCCACCCCAGGCATAGTAGAATCTATTCAACGAAGGAGGGGCGCGTTTGATCAGGTGCGCCCCATGGCGCAAAATAGGCCGCAGTTTTTGAACGGAGGGGAAGTATGGTTCCCGAACAGCTGGAACTGCCTGTTGCGCCCTTGCGGCACCCCAAGGCACTCGGCAGCGCCAGCATCCAGGATCGCTTCGAGTCGTTTCACCAGCTCAACCCATGGATCTTGGACCAGTTGGAGGCGCTGACCTCCGACTGCATCCAGCAAGGGATCGAACGCGTGGGCATCGGCATGCTGTTTGAGGTTCTGCGCTGGCAGTACGGCAGGGCGACCCGCGGCGAGCCATGGAAGCTGAACAACGACTACCGCTCCAGGTACGTGCGCAAGCTGATCGACCTGCACCCCGAGTGGGCGCGCCTCTTCGAGCTGCGGGGCCTTCGTACGGCCTGAAAATAGGCCGCCTCTTTTGATTCCTCTTGGACTGGAGCTACCGCATGAGCACCCCTACCGTTCCGAAGTTGCGCACCCGCAAGCCGACGGGCGCCATCCCTTGGCCGAAGATCTTGCTTGAAGGTGAAGAGAAGGCGGGCAAGAGCTTTCTGGCCGCTTCCTTCACCGGCTGCGACCGCACCGGTCAGGCGTACTGGCTGGAGCTCGGCGAGGACACCGCCGACGAGTACGCCGCCGTGCCAGGGGCCGACTACCTGCTGATCGAGCACAACGGCACCTACCGCGACATCCTCGGCCAGATCGAAGCCGTGCACGCCGAAGCCAAGCGCGCCGCCTCCGCAGGCGAGCCCCCCGTCGTGCTGGTGATCGACTCGGTTTCCCTGCTGTGGCGGATGCTCGTGAACTGGACGCAGGACCGCGGCCGGCGCAGCAAGACCGGGCAGAAGAAGCTGCGCTTCGACCCCGACGCGGAGATCAAGCCGGGCATGAACCTGTGGAACGACGCCACCGAACGGTGGAACCGGGTGATGTACCTCGTTCGCACCATGCCCGGCATCGTGCTCCTCCTGGCGCGCGGCAAGGAAGTCCAGGCCGTCGACGGCGCGGGCGAACCCATACCGAACACGAAGACGTGGCGCGTCGAGGGCCAGAAGTCGCTGGCGTACGACGCCACCGTGTGGGTGCGGCTGCTACGCGGAGACGATCACGCCTACGTGGTGGGCGCCCGCTCCCTGAAGTTCCAGGTCCCCCGCGAGGGCAAGCCCAAGGCGATGCCGAACTTCTCGGTCGAGTCGCTGGTGTTCGATCTCATGGGCTGCGGCCCCCACTCGGCGCCGCGCCAGGCCCCGCAGTTGACCGGGGACCTGGCTCAGCCGTGGATCACGGAAGTGGAGGAGACGGCCGAGAAGCACGGAATTCCGGGGCTCCAGAAGCTGTGGAAGAAGGTCGGGGCAGACAAGACCTTGAGTCGGGACGAGGTCAACGTGATCCGTCATGCGATCACCCAGCAGGTAGCGGCGTTGAAGAACCCGCCGAAGATCGAAGATCCGACCAGCGACGCGGCCAGGCTACGAGCTGCGGCCCTCGCCGAGCAGGACGAACAGGGCGAACCGGAGCCGGATCCGTTCGATGAGGCCCCCTACGCCCCCGCCGCCTGATCTTCCCTGTCTCGTTTCACGCTGGGCCCGCTCGTGCGGGCGGGCTCGGCGTGCCCTCTTGGAGAACCGCGTGACTGCAACACTGACCGAGCCCGCCCCGGTGTCGATCTGGGATGCTGCTGCCGCCGTCGACGCCCGGCGCCCCCGGTCACAGCAACGACAGCTCGGCGCGTCCGACACCGTGTGCCAGCGCCGTGCCGGATACGTCGTACACCAGGTGCCGCCCACGGATGCGCCGGACAAGAAGGCCGCGATCCTCGGTACCTATATCCACGCCGGACTGCTGGAGTCTGCTCGCACCGAGTACGGCTGGCTGGTGGAACGCACGGTCGCTGATGGCCGGATCCGCGGACACATCGACGTCGTGCAGTTGGATGCCGCGACGGCCGCTCGGCTGCCGAAGCGGCACCGGCCTATCCAGCCGGCCGAGGTTCTGACGGTCGAGGACGTGAAGACGAAGTCGAGCCGCGTGTGGGACCGCGTCGTGCGGTACGGGCCGACGGCTGCCGAGGTACGGCAGGTCCTGCTGTACGCCGATCTGCTGCGCACGGTCGGGTTCGCGGATGTGCCGGGGCAGCGGTACCTGCACCGGATAGGGCCGGTGGACGTGCAGCGGATCCGCTTTCGCTTCGTGTGTCGGGATACCGGCGAAGAACACATCGACGAGTTCGACTTCGATCCGTGGCTGGCGGACGAGGCCCGGTGGTGGGTGGGCCGGGTGCTGGAAGCGGACACTCCCGAGGAACTGTCCCGTGATCACGATGGACC
Organism: Streptomyces chrestomyceticus JCM 4735; assembly: GCF_003865135.1. NCBI lineage: Bacteria > Bacillati > Actinomycetota > Actinomycetes > Kitasatosporales > Streptomycetaceae > Streptomyces > Streptomyces chrestomyceticus. The sequence goes on from NZ_BHZC01000001.1 coordinate 4,064,425, forward strand.
GGGCTTGCCCACGAAGACGCTGTGCGATTTCTGCCCATGGGCGTCGGCGTGCTGGCCAGGGGCGGCTCCGGGCAGCCCGGTGCAGACGGTCTTGGTACACGATGACGAGGACCGGGCGGCTGCGCTGGCTGAGTACGTGCGCCACCGTGAGCGGGAGAGCACATCCCGGAAGCGCAAGGAAGTGCTTCGGGCGATGCTCGACGACTCGCCGGAGGGCGCCTACGGGGACAACACGCTGCGCTGGGGCGGTGGCAACCCGAAGGAGGAGCCCGACCTGGAGGCGCTCGTTGACCAGTTCGAGAACGCCGGTCTGACGGTGCCGCTGGTTCCTGACGTGAGCGCCATGGTGGCCGTAGCCCGTCGCGCCGGCGTGGCGGTGCCGATGCGTAACGCGGCGGGACGGACGACTCCGCGCAGCATCAACGTCACGCGCACCTCTAGACGCCCCTGACGCCCTCGTGAGCGGCCCCGCACGAACGTGCGGGGCCCGCCTTCCCTCTTTGATCTTTTTGAGCCCTGTGCTGCCTTGGAGGCATGTTCCGTGACCATTCTGCGCCGACACCTGACCTCTGGGTTCACGGTGATGCCCAACGCGGCGGTGAACGATGAGCGGCTGAGTTTCCGGGCGCGGGGCATCCTGACGTGGCTGATATCGAAGCCGGACAACTGGGAAGTGCGGATCACGGCGATCGCGGCTGCGGGGAAAGAGGGCCGGGAGGCCGTGGCGGAGGCGGTGCGGGAGCTGAAGAGGCTCGGTTACTACCGGGTGGTGACCGACCGGGGCCCGGGTGGGCGGCTCTCGCGGTTCACCGAGGTGTACGACACGGCGCAGGACTGGGCCGCTGAAGAGTACGAGCGGCTGGAGGCACGACGGTTGTCCAGGAAGCTGTCCAAGAAGCTGGAGTCCGAGGCGCAGAGCCCGTCGGGGACCGAAGACGGGTTTCCGGGGGTCGGTGCACCGGAGGTCGGTGCACCGGAGGCGGGTGCGTCGGGGGTTCTAAGTAGTAACCACAACCAACACCTTCAGAAAGAACTCCCCCTACCCCCGCGGCTGTCGCCGCAGGGGGGCCAGTACCCACGGGCGACGAGAATCCAGTGGCCGCGGTGAAGGAGGTGCCGGGTCGGGCGTGTGCTGCTCATCCGGATGCTCCGGGGCGTTCGTGCCGAGGGTGCGGGACGAGTCCGCGCGCCCAGCGCGAGGCGGAGAAACGGGCAGAGAGGGAGCGGGTCAAACGGGCTGAGCGGTTGGCGAACGAGGACATGTTGGCGGAGGTTCGGCGCCGGCCGGGCGGGGACGGCTTGTCGGAGGTGGCCCGGCGCCGGATCGAAGAGATGCGTAGGGCGCGGCAGCAGGTGGTGGACCAGGGCTCTGGTGCGGGGGTGACATCGACCATGAAATAGGCCGTCGTTTATTATTCCGGTTGCGCTGATAGCCGACCGATTGACCACACCTAATACGAGCCTCACCCGATAGGCCCAGCAAGCGCCACCCAGCCTTGCACCGCGAGCCCACACCGCACCCGAGGGGGTGCAACACCGAAGCGAACGCTCAACCAGGCCGCTTAATAGGCCGCTACTTTAGAGAAGGGGGAGACATGGTGGACGCCTTCGTAACCGCATCGGACACCCCACAAGAGTGGGCCGACCTGAAGACAGAGCCCTCCGGAATCACGGCGGAGCTGAGGGACGAAGACCGACAGATGGCCGTGCACGGGTTCTTCGCCCCGGCCGAGCTGCTGGAGTTCGTCGATCTCACCGACGCCAGCGCGCGCACCGCGTGGGCGGTACGCCACTTCGGGCTGCCGACAGCTCCCCGCCGGATACGGCGCGTGGAAGGCGAGCCTGATGCCGGGGCCTCAACCTGCTGGACCCCCGACCCGGCTGGGTTCACGTACGAGGTGCAAGCACCTTCGGGCACTCGCGCCGGACGCCTGTCGTGGACAGAAGTGCATGTCCAGGCCACCGAGCGACTGACCCCTGTGCGCTATGGAGCCCTGCGCCAAGCGGTCGAGGTCGAGCAGGCTCATGCGGCCGCATATACGACATGCCCCCTTCCGTACCGGACGGCCGAAGCGTGGAACGAGCTCTTCTACCGCTCGTGGTCGCGCCGTTCGGCCGCTCTGTCTCTGCGCTCAACGGCCGCGCTGAACGCCATCGTGCCCGCCGCCGTGGCCCACCCGCCCCTCTTCTGACGCCGCGAGGAATTTCCGTGATCACCCCCACCAAGCCGTCTACCTGGATCGATCTCGTACCGTGCGCCGCCAAGGATGGCTATGTGCCCGACGCTTCGCAGGTCGACTCGCCCAGCGACCTCATCGCCGCAAGCACTCCACTGATGCAGAACTGTGCGGACTCCTGCCCGTTCATCTCCCGGTGCTACGAGCGGGTGCGCCCGGAAGCCGGGCGGTTCGACGGCGTGTGCGCAGCCCGGGTGTGGATCAACGGAAGGGTGGTCGCGAAGGCCGAGGGCGCTCCGGCATTGGGCAAGCTCCCGTCCCGCGCGGGGAGTTGCGGCACTAGCGGAGGGGTGGCCGGGCACGGGCGAGTGGGGGAGCCTTTGTGTGGGGAGTGCCGGGAGGTGGCACTGCGCGCGCAGGTGCGCTCCGCCGGCCCAGCGAGCATCCGCAAGCGGTCACGAGGCAAGAGTTCCGTCGCGTCGGCCGCATGATCGAAGCGCGCGGCGGGTGAGGTACACACCCGGACGAGCCGCTTCTCCAGGCGCTGGGCTCGATCGTCCGTAATTGACACCCCTAACAGGCATAGTAGAATTTAGTTATAACAGGGAGGGGAAACCCGCCTGATGAACGAAAGGACCCCCGTGAACGCACCTACGCCCGACCCGCTGACCGTCCTGGCCACCGCCACCGACTACGGCCTCACCGAGCGCCAGGCCGAAGCCGCGCTCCTGCTGGCCGCGAACTACCTGGTCGACACCTGGCAGTTGCACGCAGACGCGATCGGCCAGGATCGCGCCGACGGATCGGCCATGGAGCGATGGGCCGAGCAATTCACTCCCTGTCAGCGCCGGGCCGTACTTGAAGAGTCCATCACCGTCGTTCTCGCCGCTGGCGCCGATTCCTCCCAGGTGCCCGGGTGCTCGTTCTCCGCCCCCGGCTGCCCCGCGTCATGCGCACCAGTCGGCCCCGCGTGCACATCCGCTGACGACCACTGGCACGCAACGGCCCGCCGCCGGCCGGGGCGGGCCGCGTCATACCCACTCGCCCGAAAGGAGAGGCAGACATGGGCTCCGTCGACTTCTACATCACCGCCTCCGGCCCCACCCTCGAAGCCGCTTTCAAGCAGGCACGCGAGGACGCCGCCGGGGAGCACGGCCACGGTGGCTACACCGGAACGATCGCCGAGAAACACGAGGTCACGCTCATCCATACGGTCCCGCTCACCGAAGACGACGCCATGAAGCACGCGTACGGCCTGATCGACATATGCGACCCGCGCGTGGACGACAAGTGGGGCCCGGCCGGGGCTCTGCCCATCCGTGCGGATGGTGAAAGCACCTGGCTCCTCTTCGGCTGTGCCTCCTACTGACACACCGCCGCTGGTTGCACCCGCAGCCGGCGGCCCGACACCTCTTGGAAGGACTTCACGCCCTGATGCTGCATAGACGCCTGCCGCTGCTGGCGGTTGCCGACGTGATCAGCAGTCTCGACCTGAATTCGCGGCAGGTCCGCCGTGCCACCACAGCCATGGAGCACATCGTGCAGCGGGCCTTCGCGCGGCGCACCAGCGCCAAACGCCACCTCAGTTACGAAGAGTTCGCGGACACCGTGCCCGAATGCCACTGGACGCTGATGTTCGAAGTCTGCGCACTCATCCACCTCGAACGTTTCGCGGAGGCGTACGCACTGACCAGCGCAGCGCAAGCCCTTCACCCTTCCCCGGTGCCGACCGCTTCCCCGGCACTGAAGCACCGCTAATTGACCGAGCCGAAGAGGAATTACTCGTGTCCGACCACGCATCCCTGCACCGCACCCTGATAACCACTTCCCGTTTCCTGGCCGATTTCTCTCACCCGGATCCGCACCTCGTGCTTGCCAACCACCGTGCCCTACTGCACTTGTGGGGACAGCTTTCCCCCACCCGCCGATGCCGGTTGCTGCTGGTGGCCTCATGGGCGGCACGCAACGCTCAGGCTGTGCGGGGGACGTTCCACGAGGACCGCTTTGCCCACGAACTGATCGATGCCACGCGCAAGTGGACGGCCGACAAGCCGGGCGGCTCCCTGGAACAGTTCTGCGACGGGGTGCATCCCGCCTTCCTTGCCTGCACCTGGCTGACCTGCAAGGCGAACAACGAGCTGTCCCTGCTGGTCTTCCTGTCCCTGGCCGTACTGCTGTCCGCGGGCGGCTCCGGGAGGCAGATGTGAAACTCGGCGACCCCGTCTGGTTGCGTTACGCCGATGGCCGCCACGTTCTCGACGCCGAGGGCCTGCCCGTGGCCTTCGAGATCACGGCCGTCGACGCACTCGCCGCCAGTACCTGGTACCGGCTGACCACCGATCACCCAACTGCCAACGAGATCTTCAGCGGCTGGTACACCCGCCACCGCGTCACCCCTGTTTCGAGGCGGGGCACCGAAACCCCCACGAGGGGCGCAAGCGATGGTCGAGAGACGACTTCCAGCGCGGTGACTTCGCGAAGTACCGCGGCACTTGGTACGAGGTACTGCGGGTCAACAACCGGTCGGTGACGATCCCGCACCTTCACCTCCACGCCAGCGGGGGCCTCGTGCGGGCCGAGGATGTCCGGCCCGGCTGGACATGGACGGCGCCTTACGACGGACTCGCCGGCCGCATGCCTGCGGAGGAGATACGACAGCACCAGAAGGCACCCGCCTCCTAGTTCCGTAACGGTGCGTAGTTGACCCACCCCATAACGGTAGTAGAATTTAGTTAACGGGTGAGGGGGTGCCACACCCCCTCACCCTTCACGACCTCAAGGAGACACCTGACCGTGCAGCTCGACATACATCCCGGCAATACCCGGCAGGACGCCCGCTCCCTCGACTTCTACCTGGCCGCCCTCGCCCCCACGCCGCGCAACTTGATCTCGGCCATCGTCGCCTTCGCCCGCATCGACGAACTCGGCTGGGCCGCCCGCTCCGGCTACCCCGGCTCCGATGTCCAGTGGCCCGTCCAGTGCATGGTCTGCGGCTGGCAGGGCGAACGCTTCTACAGCCACCTGCGGCGCGCCAAGCCCCTCAAGCGCCACCAGAAGTGCGCACCCGCGTCCGACCACGCCCGAGCCCTCAGCGCCCTGAACTCATACGCGACGAGCACCTGCCCTTGCCGCACCCCTCACCCCACCAGGGAAGAAGACGTGGCTCGTCTGATCGAAATCTCCATCCGCGCCTGGCGCGAGTCCGACACCCGCCGCCTCCTGGCCGCACTCAAGCACCTCCTCGACCCATGCCCCGCTACGGCTCAGCGCGCCGCAGCCGCCAAGGCGTACGCCACCACAACCCAGAAGTGACCAGAACCGGAAGAGAGCACATGACCGCCCCCGCCCCCTACAAGCCCGGTGACCGCGTCTGCGCGGTGTACGACGCCCAGGACGGCCCCGCCATCGTCTACAACCGCTTCGTGATCGAGGTCGGCCCCCGCGAGGAGTACGGCCACCGAGTATGGATCGACCTGCCGGAAGACGCCGTCGGCGGAACCGTCGGCACCTACCACACCAGCATCGCCAACTTCACCCTGATGGACATCCCACTCCACCTCCAAGCCCCACTTCGGATTGGCGCCAACACCCACTGGCACGCCGACCACGCCGCGCCCGGCTCCACCCGGCCGACCTGGCCACGCGGGCGCCACCACGCCCGCGTGGACGTTCCGCTCACTCGCGACGAGCGGGAAAAGCACGCGGCGTTCGCCGCCCTCTACTCCGAGCACTGGATACGGCACGACCCAGCCGGCTTCGGCCTGTGGCTGTCACGCATGGTCTCCGAAGCATGGGGAGACGACCGGTGAAGCGCACGCTCCAGCAGGCGGAGGCGTTCCTCGGTGCGTGGCGCGTCGTCTTCCATGAACCCACCCGCGACAGCGGCACGTCGTCGTACCTGCTGTCCTCCCGTACGGCCAGCACCGAAGCAGCCGCCAGGGCGACCGCGAGCCGGTGGCACCGAACGGCAGCCGCAGGAACAGCCGGGCAGCGCCTCACTCAGATGGTGATCTGCGAGGTGACCTTCAGGCCCAGCGCCTCATGCCGGGGATGCGCTCTGGCCTGGGCAGCCCGCGCGGATGCTGGCACCGCCGAGCCATCGGAACTCCGGCTGCTGATCGAGGAAAACGAAGCGAAAGTGGTCGGATTCGGCAATTCCGTGGCTGACGTGATCGCCTCCGCCAGTCCCGAAGACATCTGGGACGTGGAGCCCTACCGGGATCCGTTCGGCCGGGTGAACTGGGCGGACGTTCGAGCCGACATCGGCAAGGCGGCGATGAGTACATTGCGGCAGACGCCCTACGGGCTGCTCTGGCTCGACCAGGGCTGACTACCGGACTCGATCATTTGACCACATCGCCACCCATAGTAGAAGACGCACTACGTGGACGGTCCTGTCACGGTGGCCCGCCCGATTCGGCGGGCCACCGCCCGATTGGAGAAACACCATGCCCGACAGCCCCAGCGATCTCCGCACAGAGAAGGCTCCGGCCCGTACGACGATCACCGATCCACCCACGCTCGCCCCGCACACTCCGGCACGGATGGAGCGCGCACGCCTGATAACGGCCACCGCGGACGCCCGGCCATCTGCGCGAGGGCGGTACGGGACTTGGCGCATGTGCATTCGTCGGCCCGAGGACAGCCTCGCGCAATGGCACTACTTGTTCTCCACGAAGCGCGCTCGCACGTTCAGCCAGGCCCACTGCTTGGCGTACGAGCTGCACTCCGATCCCATGGAGCGGCAGGGGCGGCCGCCGCTCGGCAAGGGGGTGGCGCTCGGCGCCTGGACGTTCACCCCGGCCGTGCGATCGCGTGAGCGCGCGGTGGCGTGGGCCGTCCTGATGGATTCGGCGGAGACGGATCCGGACTTCGACTGGTGACCGTCCGGCGACAACCCCCTGTGGCGCCGCCGGCTTCGAGACCTGCACGACTCCTACCGGAATCGGGTCGTGGCGTTCGGCAACAACTACACCCAGCTCTTCACCTCGGCGGTCGGTACGCGTGCCGACTGGGACCTGGAGCCATACCGGGACCGGTGCGGGCGGATCGACTGCTCCACGGTGGCCGCAGTGATTGAGGAGCACGCGGATTTCACCACGCGGGTCACTCCATATGGCGTGCTGTGGGTCGGCCGCGAATAACTCGCCGTAGCCGTACCGCAGTTGACCATCTTCCTTAACATAGTAGAATTTAGCTAGGAGGTTGAGGGGAGCGCCTCGACCCTGGCCCGTCCCGCACCCGCGGGGCGGGCCGCCGCATTCTCACCATCCCGACAGGACCCTCATGACGCAGCAGCTCGACCTCTTCGCCGACCTCCAGCCGGCCCCCGCGCGGCCGCAGCCCAAGGCCCCGGTGACCTTCGCCGCCAAGCCCAGCCGCAGCACCGCTCCGTCTTCACCCGCGCCGCGGCCAGCCAAGAAGCAGCCCAGCACACCGGCACGTCCGCGCACCATCAGCGTCTGCCCCGCGAGCGACCCCCATGCCCAGGCCATGCAGGTCGGCGAAGCCGTCGCCGGAGCTTGGCATCGACAGCACGGCGGCAACCACACACACGTACCGATCGGCATCGTGGCCGCCCTCAGCCTGATCGGCCAAAAAGATCCGAACGGGCCCGATCTCGCGACGCAGATCCTCAGCCTGAACGACACAAACCTGATCGGCATGTACCGCGAGATCTGGTCCACCCACTGGATCCGGCGCCCCGACCTCATCGACCGGGCCCGCATCCTCCACGAGTGGCTGAACGACACGGACATCGACAAGAACCGCATATCCGCCGTTCGCGCCGTCACGGAAGCGGCCCTGAAGAATGGCCTGCTCGCCCTGACCGGGTACGCCGACCCGTACCTGCGCTCCATGACCGACGTGCTCTCGCCCGTGATGATGCTGCTGCGGAGCCGTGGCGCTCAACAGGGACTCGGCGAGTTCCACACCCCGGCTTCCGTCGCGGGAGCCATGGCTGAAGTCGTGAACGTCAGCGCAGTCGTGGACTTTTTGGTGGCTGCCCCCGAGGCAGGCCGCCCGCGGCCAGGCCAGCACATTCACGACCCGGCCGGCGGCAGCGGCGGCCTGCTGCGTGCCGCAGCACAGAACCTGCGCGAGAAGGGCCTGGACCCCGCCGACTTCCAGTGGTCGATGTGCGATATCGACGAGATCGCTGCCGCCTGCGCAGCCGTCAACGCCATCGTCTGGGGCCTCGGCCCCCGCGTCACCGTGGCCTGCGCCGACACCCTGGCCAACCCCAGGGCCATCGAGGAAGCCGCCCGGCACGCCCGATCCGTGATCGAACACCGCGACTCCATCCTGGGCAAGGCGAAGCTCATTGCCGCGGTCCGGCAGGCGCAGCAGCTCCTCGACCAGGCCCCGGAGTGCGCCGCGTGAACGTGATCAGCTACGGCGGTGGAGTGCAGAGCACTGCCCTCATGGTCCTGGCTGCCCGCCGCGAGATCCCGTACCGCACTCTGCTGTTCGCGAACGTGGGTGACGACAGTGAAGATCCAGCGACGCTGGAGTATGTACGGCATGTCGCGAGACCGTACGCGGCAGCCAGCGGTCTTGACCTGCACGTCCTGCACCGCACACTGCGCGCCGGCGGAACGGAGACGCTGTGGGGGCGGATGATGCGGAAGGGCTCTCGCGCGCTGCCCATACCCGTCCGGATGCCCAACGGCGCGCCTGGCACGCGGGGTTGCACTCGGGATTTCAAGATCCACGTCACGGGCAGGTGGCTCAAGGCGAATGGCGCGGCATCCGGCAATCCGGCGACGGTCGCCGTCGGCATCTCGCTCGATGAGATCGCGCGGGCGGCCAACCGGCGGGTTGAGCCGTACGAGCGGCTGGCCTACCCGCTGCTCGATCTCAAGCTCCGTCGGGTCGACTGCCAACAGATCATCTCGGACGCGGGCCTGCCGATGCCGCCGAAGAGCGCATGCTGGTTCTGCCCGCTGAAGTCGCTGGGGGGCTGGAAGGAGATGCGTCGCGACCGTCCGGGGCTGTTCCTGCGTGCCTGCTGCCTGGAGGAGTCGCTGAACGAGACGCGGCTGTGGGGCGGCATGGGCGACGCGGTGTTTCTGACCCGTACCGGCCGGCCTCTGCTCGAAGCGGTCGAGGCAGCGCAGGAGGAGCTGCCCTTTGATGTGGGCTGCGACTCCGGCTGGTGCATGACCTAACCCCCGCCTGACGTGCATCTTCGCAGTTGACGCCCCCACTAACCATAGTAGAATTTAGCTATCGGGTTGAGGGGCAACCCCAACCCCACACCTCTTGGAGACAGCCACCATGACCACCGAAACCACCCAGAACACCGACACCGACACCGACACCGACCAGGACACCACCACCATCGAGGCCGCCCCCTTCGACATCTCCCTCATCGACCTCTACCTCCTGGCCGACCTGATCATCGAAAAGCTCGGCGACGGCTGGCACAAGGCCGACGACTCCATCGACCCGGAAACCATCCACTTCGCCCACCAGGACGGCCGCACCTTCGGCATCCGCCGCCTGTGGAACGGTTCCGCCGCCCAGACGTTCGCCCGCGACCCCGAGAAGACCGGCCCGCACTACAACGCCGCCTGCCACTTCACCACGGCCGAAGCACCCCTCGACACCCTCCTCGACACCCTCCACCTGCGACTCTTCCCCGTCTTCCAAGGCCACCGTGCGAAGCTCCGGTACGACGGCACCCGCATCCCCGTCACCACCGCCGACGAGCCCGCGCCGCAGCAGTCCGCCCAGCCGGAGACGCCCGCCGCACCGACCGGCGAGCCGGCCGCGAGGAAGACCACCGTGAAGAAGTCGCCCGCGAAGAAGCCCGCGCCGACCAAGCCCGCGCCCAAGGCCGCCGCTAAGAAGCCCTCCCCGGCCGGCACGGGGAAGCCCGCCGCGAAGCGTCCGGCGAAGAAGGCCAGCACAGCTGCACGCCCCAAGGCCGCCGCGGCACAGCCCAAGCGCACGGCCAAGCCGAAGGCCGTACCGGCCGCCGCCTGACCCGCACGCACAGGGGCGGGCGCCACCGCCCGCCCCTCTTCTCACCAGGGACCTCCCATGACAACCACGACCACCCTCACCGCACCGGACAGCGCCGACACCAGCACGGCGCAGCCCGCCTTCGAAGGACGCTTCGCCTGGGTCGACCCCTACGAACTCGTCGTCGACCCGTACAACCACCGCCAGCACCGCTCGGACGACGAGCCGGACGGAACCGAACCTGATCCTGCCCTGATCGCCTCCGTGGAAGAGGTCGGCGTGCAGAGCCTGGTCCTCCTGCGTCCACAGACTGGGGACAACGAAGGCAAGCTCGGCATCATCTTCGGGCAGCGTCGCTGCAAGGCAGCGATCATCGCCGCCGACAAGGCCAAGGACGAGGGCCGCGCCTACATGCTCGTTCCTGCCCTGATCCGCGACGACCTTCGCGGCGTCGATGACGAGGCGCTGACCCTGTCGGTCATCGAGAACAAGCACCGCCGGGACGCGCACGCCCGCGACTACGTCGAAGCCGCCCGGCAACTGTCCCTGATGCCGCTGCCCCAAGCGGTCAAGGAGCGACATGCGCGCGCGCTCGGCCTGTCCGCCGCCGAGCTCACCGCCGCCGACAAGGCGTCGAAGCTGGACGACAAGAATCTCAGCGCCGCGGTCGCTCACGACTTCGACCTGGTGGAGCTGGCCGATTTCCAGGAAGTCGCGCACATCAGCAACGCCCGCAGTCGCCTCGAAGCGGCGAAGATCCGGGACCGCAACGACGGCGCGGGCACGCGCGGCCACTGGGCCCACGCACTCCAGTGCCTCAAGGATGAGGCGGCCGAGAAGGCCAAGCGCATCCAGCTCAAGCAGGACCTCGCCGCCGCCGGCATCAAGCTAGTGGACTGGGACTGGCGGTGGCACGAGACCCCCATGCGCCCCCTCAAGGATCTGGTAACCCCCCTCGGAACGGCCATCACCGCCGACCAGCACGCCCGGTGCCCCGGACACGCCGCCACCCTCAACCCGTTCAAGCCCACGGTGACTTGGCTGTGCACCGACTGGCGAGCCTGCCAGCACAAGCTGAGCCCTGAAGCGTCCGGGACGGCAGCACCGGACGCCGCGGAAATGGCGGAGAAGCGACGCAGAACCATCCGCTACAACGCGGCCTGGCGCCAAGCTCGCCCTGTACGGCAGGAGTTCATCGCGAATCTGTGCACCCGGCCCGGCGACGCGACCGACGAAATTTGGAAGTTCACCCTCAGCACCATCACCGGCACCTCCGCCATGTACTCCCAGTACATCGCACGCCACCGCACCGACCTCATCTCGGCCTTCCTGAAGATCAAAGACCCCAACCACGACAGCGAGCCGTGGCGGCGAGTCGAAGACCCCTTCGGGCCGCTCATCGCCCGTATCGGAGCGACCGGACGCTGGAGGCTGCTCTTCGCCCAGGTCGCCGCGGTGTACGAGCATCAGGCCATGTCCGATCAGGCGTGGCGGAACCCGGTCAGCAAGGACACCACCAACTGGCTGGCCTTCCTCCAGCGCCAGAAGTACGCACTCAGCGACATCGAAGCCGAAGTGCTCGACTCCGCACGCGAACGGCCGTCCAGTTCCGCTGCCTGACCAACTCCAGCGCAGCACATCACCACACCCCGCCCACTGCAAACCCCCGACCCCGCCCTCGCCCATAGTAGAAAACCGCCAAGAAGGCGGGGGGGCGCCGGGCCAGCCCGAAAGAACCATGCCTCAGCACCAGCGCACCCTCCTCGTCGGCGGCACCGCCGTAATCGTGCGAACCAGTAACCGCACCACCCTCGGCCTCGACGTCACGAAAGCGGGCGGCATCGTCGTCCGCGGCCCCCACCACACCACCGACGCCGAAGCAACCGCCCTCGTCGAACGCCGCCGCCGATGGATCTACCGACAGCTCAATCACCTCGCCGAGACCTCCCCCACGCCCCCGTACGGCACCTCGCCGACGGGGAGCAGTTCACCCTCCTCGGCCGCCGGCACCGATTCCGCATCGTCCCCGACGACGCACTGACCGCCCCCGCCACACGGCAGGAAGACACCGAATCGGGTGCCACCGTCCTCATGCGCCGCACCACGTCCCTAAACCTGGACAAAGCACGGCGAGAGCTCATCAATCTCCACGTCAAAACCGCACAGGAATGGCTGAAAGTCTACGGCCCGCATATCACCCGATACGCCAACACACCAGACATGACACTCACCGCATCCTCCCGCCTCCGCACCACATGGGCCCGACACCACCCCGACCGCGGCCTCACCCTCCACTGGGCCACCGCCCAACTACCTACCCCCCTTCTCCGCGAACTCCTCCACCGCACCCTCAACCTCCACACTGTCGCCGACACCCACCAGCTCAACCGCGAGCTGCGCGACCTCTGGCTCGGCGACCTCACCCACCGCCCCCTCCCGCTCCCGCAGCCGGCCCCGAACGCCGCCTGCCCCGCCTGCTCCACACCCCCCGGTACCCTCCACGCCGACCACTGCGACATCGCACGCTGCGCCCTCACCGGCCGCCAGCGCGACACTTGCCACCCTGCGAACGTCTGCAACACCATCTGGACCGGCCACTACCCCGGCGTCACCGAATGCGCCGAATACGGCTTCTACTGCCGCTACGGACTCGACGGCTACAAACCCTGCAACGCCGACGACCCGGACGCTCACCACGACCTCAACCGCCTCTACGCCGAATGCCGCTGGGACATAGCCACCCAGCGCATGGTCCTCCCGACATGACCTGACTCCACGAAAGCCCTCACCTGCTCACCCCTGACCTTGGGGGCGCGCGGCTTTCCTCAGCTGTCCACGAGAGCCCTCAAGAGGCACTGACACGGCGCGGCTCTAAGACCCAGCAGGCTGCCGGACCATGCTTGCTGGCTCGGTAGAGCCCCAGAAGAGCGGGACCACGACTCCCCCGCCCCCGGATTACGCGCTGTCCACGGTTTGTCCACGGACGGGCTTCAGAGAGCAAAAACGCCCCTTCGGAAGACCTTCCGGAGGGGCGTTCTCAGTGCGTTTTACCTGGTCAAGCCGAGAGCCCCCTGTCGGATTCGAACCGACGACCTACGCTTTACAAGAGCGTTGCTCTGACCAGCTGAGCTAAGGAGGCACGCCTGGTGCAGTGTACCCAGGCTCGCAGCCTACCTGGCGCCGCTATTTCGTGACCCGCGGGCTACTGACACCGGGCGTCGGCCGGGGTACCGTCACGGACAGTCCACAGCAGTGGACTACACCACTCCTTTTACTCGGATCGTCCGGCACGTTCCTGCCGGTGAAGGGACACACCATGGCTACGGTCACGTACGACCAGGCGACCCGGATCTACCCGGGTTCCGAGAAGCCCGCCGTCGACAAGTTGGACATCGAGATCGAGGACGGCGAGTTCCTCGTCCTGGTCGGGCCGTCCGGATGTGGGAAGTCGACCTCGCTGCGGATGCTGGCGGGGCTGGAGGACGTCAACGACGGTGCGATCCGGATCGGGGAGCGGGACGTCACCCATCTGCCGCCCAAGGACCGGGACATCGCCATGGTGTTCCAGAACTACGCGCTGTACCCGCACATGACCGTCGCCGACAACATGGGCTTCGCGCTCAAGATCGCGGGCGTGAACAAGGCGGAGATCCGGCAGAAGGTCGAGGACGCGGCGAAGATCCTGGACCTGACCGAGTACCTGGGGCGCAAGCCGAAGGCGCTCTCCGGTGGTCAGCGGCAGCGGGTCGCGATGGGCCGGGCGATCGTCCGGGAGCCGCAGGTGTTCCTCATGGACGAGCCGCTGTCCAACCTGGACGCGAAGCTGCGCGTACAGACGCGTACGCAGATCGCCGGGCTGCAGCGCCGCCTCGGGATCACCACCGTGTACGTCACCCACGACCAGGTCGAGGCCATGACCATGGGCGACCGGGTGGCCGTCCTGAAGGACGGGCTGCTCCAGCAGGTCGACTCGCCGCGCAACATGTACGACCGGCCCAGCAACCTCTTCGTCGCGGGCTTCATCGGCTCGCCGGCGATGAACCTGGTCGAGGTGCCGATCACGGACGGCGGCGTGAAGTTCGGCAACAGCGTCGTGCCGGTCAGCCGGGAGGCGCTGGCCGCGGCCGCCGACAAGGGCGACCGTACGGTCACCGTCGGCGTCCGGCCCGAGCACTTCGACATCGTCGAGCAGAACGGCGGCGCCGCGCAGTCCCTCTCCAAGGAGGCCGCGGACGCCCCGGCGGGCCTGGCCGTCACCGTGAACGTCGTCGAGGAGCTCGGCGCCGACGGGTACGTGTACGGGTCCGCGGTCGTCGGCGACGAGCACAAGGACCTGGTCGTACGTGTCAACGGGCGGCAGGTGCCGGAGAAGGGCACCGAGCTGCACGTCGTGCCGCGGCCGGGCGAGACGCACGTCTTCTCCACGTCGACGGGTGAGCGGCTGAGTGACTGAGTGAGGGGTGAGGCGTCGAAACGTCGAGCCCCTGAGGCGCTGAGTGACACGGCGGTCGGCTCGCAGAGCCGGCCGGAGGAGCCGGTGACACACGCAGTGGTTGAGCGGCTCACCGGCTGAACGGCGGCCTCATACCTTCCGCACACGGCGGTGCCGGTCCTTCGGGGCCGGCACCGCCGTTTTTTCCGCCCGGGCCGGGTCACCGTACGCTCCGTGTCGACAAATACCCCGGCAGAGCCGTCATTTCGAGCCTGTACGTCAACATCACGCACGAACTTGGGAGGAAAAGATCCCTCGATTCGGTGACTAAATGTCGCCAAATCATCACTACTCGCTACCATCGCCCCGTGAACTCCGCAGCCCGCCGTATCGGCCGAACCCTCGCCCTTGTCCTTCCCGTCGTGCTCGTCCTGTCCGGGACGCTCGCGGTCACCCGCGTCCCGTGGGCGTCGCCGGGTACGGACTCGCAGATGCTGACCGCGTCCTCCGAGAACGCCTCCACCAAGGCGGGCTCCCGGGCACCGCAGGACGTGCTCCGCGACCGGCTCCTGGTGGAACTCCAGGAGAAGAACCCCGGTGTCGCGCTGACCCACCTCCAGGAGGAGACCACCAAGCGCCCCTCCCTGGCCAAGCACTGCGTGGCCATCGCGCGCGCCCTGGGCCGTGCCGCGGTCGCCAAGTACGGCGGTGCCGCGCACCGTGCGCAGGCGTGGTCCCGGCCGGTCTGTGACACCTCTTTCGCCACCGGCGTCGCCTCTGTCCAGTGAGCCCGGCTCGCACCGCATAGGGTGCGAACATGACAGCCCCGTACCCGCATCCCACGCAGGCCGTGATTCTGGCCGGCGGCCAGGGTTCGCGACTCCGCCCGTACACCGACGACCGTCCCAAGCCGATGGTCGAGATTCCCGGCACCGGAACCCCGATCATCGGCCACCAGCTCGCCTGGCTGGCCGCCGAGGGCGTCACGGACGCGGTCGTCTCCTGCGGCCACCTCGCCGAGGTGCTCCAGGACTGGCTGTCCAAGGCACAACTGCCCCTGCGTGTCACGACCGTTGTCGAGACCGAACCGCTCGGTCGCGGTGGCGGTCTCAAGTACGCCGCCGCCTCGCTGCCCCGGCCCGACGAGCCCTGGTACGCGACCAACGGTGACATCTGGACCCGCTTCTCGCTGCGCGAGATGGCGGACTTCCACCATGAGCGCGGCGCCGACGCCACGCTCGCGCTGGCCCGGCCGCGCATTCCGTGGGGCGCCGTGGAGACCGACGAGTTCGGCCACGTCCTCGACTTCATCGAGTCGCCGCCCTCGCCTTATCTGATCAACGCCGGTGTGTACGTCTTCTCCGCCGCCTTCACCGGGCTGCTGCCCGCGCGCGGGGACCACGAACGCACGACGTTCCCCCGGCTGGCCCGGGAACGGCGGCTGGCCGGCTTCCCGCTGCCGCACGGCGCGTACTGGCGCGCCATCGACACCGCCAAGGACCTCACCGAGGCCGCCAAGGAGCTGGAGTCTCAGCAGGGTTGAGCGGCACCGCCGAGCGGCGTCACTGAGCAGCATCACTAAGCGGCATCGGTGGGCAGCGCCACTGAGCAGTGCCAGTGAGCTGTCCATTCGGGTGTCGCGTCCGAGCAGCACCCCACACAAGGAACCGCCCCCATGGCCGATGCCATGAGGGCGGTCCGTTCGTCTGTGAGGGCCTCACGGGGCTCCAGGGGCCTTTCTGAGCCCCAGGAGCCCCTCACCTACCCCAGGAGGCCGCCCAGCGTGCCCCCGCGCCCCCTGCCACTGCTGGAGCTGCTCGAACCGCCTTCGCTCGCGCCGCCGTTGGTGCCGCCGGCGGTGCCGCCCACGGACGGTGCCTGGGGCGTCGTCGCCGGGGCCCGCGTCGGGACGTTCTGCCGCGCCGGGGTACGGCCGGAGGAGCGGCCGGAGTCCGGTGCCGAGCCGCTCGCGCTGCCGGTGGCCCGGGCCGTGCCGGGGGCCGAGGCGGAGGGGGTCTTCGACTTCGGGGCGCCCGCCTTGCGCGAGGAGTCCGCCGACGGCTTTCCGGGGTGCTTCGGCGACTTGCCGGGGTGCCCGGGGCCGTGCTGCGCCTTCGGGCCGCCGGGCCGGGACTGCTGCGGCAGCGGCGAGCCGGGGAGGTTGTTCGTCGCGGGCTCGCCGGGCTTCGGTACGGACGGTACCGAAGCGGACCGTACGGCTCCGCCCAGCAGCGACCCGACCAGCAGCGTCAGTCCGGCGACCACGGCCGTCAGGACGGCGCCTCGGCGCAGGACCCGGCGGCGCAGGTCCCACAGCTCGACGCGCGGGCCCAGCCGCCGCCACGCCTCGCCGGCGAGCCGGGCGTCCATCGAGTAGACGGGCGCGCCCGCGATGAGCAGCGGGCTCCAGGCGGCGAGGTAGATGATGTCGGGCGCGTCGTAGACCGGCACGGTGCGCCAGCTCACCGTCATCAGGAGGGTCGCGGAGAGCAGGGCGCCGAACGAGGCGGCGACCCGCTGCCACAGTCCGCACATGGTCAGCACGCCGACCACGACCTGGAGGAAGGCCACGGTCAGGCCGGCCCCCACGGGGTGCGACAGCGCGAAGTCGCGCAGCGGCGCGACCAGCGACCAGGGGTGCAGCGACTGGAGCCACTTGACCATCGAGCCGCGTTCGCCGCCGTCGAAGTAGACGGGGTCGCAGAGCTTGCCCATGCCCGCGTACACGCTGATGAGGCCGAGGAAGACGCGCAGCGGCAGCAGGACGACGCCGAGGTTCATCCGGCGGCCGGGGTAGTACGCGTGCCGGATCGCGGGGTCGCCGCCGCGCCGCCCGGCCGGGTCGCCGTACCGCTCGTACGCCGCCGCCGCCTCCTCGTCCGAGTACGGCGGTTCCTCGTCGTAGTGGTCGTAGGCGCCGGTGGTCGGGCGCACGCCCTTGAGCAGGGTGGTGTCCGCGTCCATGGGGCCGCGCTGCTGGCCGACCACGGCCGGGGCCGGGCCGCCGGGGCCGGTGAGCGTGCCCGTACCCATGCCCGCACCCGTGCCGGCCCCCGGGACCGGGCCCGTACCGGGCTGCTCCTCGTCGAGCCGGACCCTGGGCAGGACCTGGGTCGTGGTGCCGACGTCGTCGCTCCGGTCGGCGGTGACCGTGGTCCGGCCCGACATCCGTACGGCATGGAGAAGTTGGCTGGTGGCGGCGGTGGTGCCGCCCGGTTCGGTGCGGCCGCTCCACACCACGGGTGCGCGGCGTCTGCCGCCCGCCGGCTCCCGGACCACGGGGATGCGCGCGGTGTCGGCCATGGCGTTGCCGCTCGCGGCGGGCGCGGCGAGCTGCACGCGGAAGCTGGCGTGATTGACAATGACCTGCGCGGGGTCGCACGGCACCTTGACCGAGCTCAGCACCGGCTCGTCATCGAAGCCCGGCGAGCGTCCCCCCGTAGGCGTGCGGGGTGTTCTGGTGTCCACGCTCATCTAACCGAGTGACCCGCGTTTAAGACACTGCCTTGACCGCCCCGAACTGTCCGAGACCCGTCAAGGAAACGCGGGATCACCGCCGGCCCGGCGGATGACCTCCGCAGGGCCGCTCCGGCGCACCGGCGGCGCGGTTCCGCCGCGGGGCGCCGCACAGTCTTCCGGATGACATTTCGTACGTCCGTACGAGATGGGCACGCCGGTGGCCCTCGGCTCCGGGGGCGAGGACGACGGGCGCGCCAGGGGCGTGCGCGCGGCCCGGAGACCCCGTCCGCGCGCCCTCACCACCTCACCGCCCAGCCCCCTACCGCCCCGGGGCCGGACTCACCCGCGTCGCCGCGCCGCCTCCCACAGCACCACGCCCGCCGCGACACCCGCGTTCAGCGACTCCGCGCCGCCCGGCATCGGAATGCGTACGCGTACGTCGCACGTCTCGCCGACCAGCCGCGACAGGCCCTTGCCCTCGCTGCCGACGACGATGACGACCGGGCCGTCCAGCACCTCCAGGTCCTGGAGCTCCATCTCGCCGTCCGCCGCCAGGCCCACGACGGTCATGCCCGCCTTCTGGTAGCCCTCCAGGGCGCGCGTCAGGTTTGTGGCGCGGGCGACCGGCGTACGGGCCGCCGTGCCCGCCGAGGTCTTCCACGCGCCGGCCGTCATACCGGCGGCGCGCCGCTCCGGCACGACCACGCCGTGCCCGCCGAACGCGGCGACGGAGCGCACCACGGCGCCCAGGTTGCGCGGGTCGGTGACGCCGTCGAGCGCGACGATCAGCGGGTCCTCGCCGTCGTCGAAGGCGGCGGCCGCGAGGTCCTCGGGGTGCGCGTACTCGTACGGCGGCACCTGGAGCACCATGCCCTGGTGGTTGAGCCCGTTGGTCATCCGGTCGAGCTCGGGGCGCGGCGCTTCCATCAGGTTGATGTTGCCGCGGTCGGCGGCGAGCTGCAGCGCCTCGCGCACCCGCTCGTCGTTCTCGATGAACTGCTGCACGTACAGCGTCGTCGCGGGCACGCCGTCGCGCAGCGCCTCGAAGACCGGGTTACGGCCGACGACCAGCTCCGAGGTGCCCTTGGCGCCGCCGCGCCGGGGGCCGGGCGCCGGTGGGCCGCCTGCTTGGCCTGGGCGTTGGCGATGCGGTTCTTCACATGCCCCTTGCGTGCGGACGCGGGCGGGGTCGGGCCCTTGCCTTCCAGGCCCCGGCGCCGCTGGCCACCGCTGCCGACCTGCATACCCTTCTTGTTGGACGTGCGGCGGTTCCTGCGCTGGCTGTTGCCGGCCATGGGTCACCTGTCTCTTCACTGCTCTCGACGTCTCGCGACGTGGAGTGGATTCGTACGTACGGATGTGTGTCTGCTGTGTGTCTGCAAGAAGTGTCGCCCGGAGACGGCCGGTACGGCCAACCGGCACCCGCCGGGGCGGGGACCCCGTCGGTTCCGGAGCCTGCCGGGACGGGGCCGACCAGGGCGGATACCCGTCGGCACCGGCGCCCGGTGGGGCGGAAACCCGCAGGCCAGTGCCTGCGGGCCACTGCCTGCGGGCCGTGCTCCGGCCGATCAAGACCGGCCCATTAAGACCGGCTGATCAGGGCCGGCAGTCCGGGTCCCGCCGCCCCCTATTGACCGCCTTCTGGACCGGCCCCTCAGGACAGCGACCACCGCGGTCCCGACGGTGTGTCCTCGATGGCCAGGCCGGACTGCTGGAGCTCGTCGCGGATGGCGTCGGCGGTCGCGTAGTCCTTACGGGCGCGGGCCGCCTGGCGCTGGTCCAGGACCAGGCGGACCAGCGAGTCGACGACGCCGTGCAGGTCCTCGCCGCGGTCCGTGCCGCCGCCCGACCACTGCTCGTCCAGCGGGTCCAGGCCCAGCACGCCGAGCATGGCGCGGACCTCGGCCAGGCGGGCGACGGCCGATTCCTTGTCGTCGGCCGTCAGCGCGGAGTTGCCCTGGCGGACGGTGGTGTGCACGACGGCGAGCGCCTGCGGCACGCCGAGGTCGTCGTCCATCGCCTCGGCGAAGGCCGGCGGCACCTCGGCGGCGGGCTCCACCGGGCCGGCCTTCTCCACCACACGCTGGACGAAGCCCTCGATCCGCGCGAACGCGGACTCGGCCTCGCGCAGCGCCTCCTCGCTGTACTCGATCATCGAGCGGTAGTGCGGGGTGCCCAGGTAGTAGCGCAGCACGATCGGGCGCCAGCGCTTGACCATCTCCGAGACCAGCACCGAGTTGCCCAGCGACTTGGACATCTTCTCGCCGCTCATGGTGACCCAGGCGTTGTGGCACCAGTACCCGGCGAAGTCGTCGCCGTACGCCTTGGCCTGCGCGATCTCGTTGTCGTGGTGCGGGAAGACCAGGTCGACGCCGCCGCCGTGGATGTCGAAGGCGCTGCCCAGGTACTTGTGCGCCATCGCCGAGCACTCCAGGTGCCAGCCCGGGCGGCCGGGGCCCCACGGGGTCTGCCAGCTCGGCTCGCCCGGCTTGGCCGCCTTCCACATGGCGAAGTCGCGCGGGTCGCGCTTGCCGGTCTCGTTGTCACCGGAGGGCTGGAGCAGGTTGTCCAGCTCGTGCCGGGACAGCTCCAGGTAGCCCGGGAAGGAGCGCACGTCGAAGTAGACGTTGCCGTCCGCGGCGTAGGCGTGGCCGCGGTCGATCAGGCCCCGCATCATCTCGATCATCTCGGGGATGTGGCCGGTGGCGCGCGGCTCGTAGGTGGGGCGCAGGCAGCCGAGGGTGTCGTAGGCCGTGTTGAACGCGACCTCGTTCTCGTAGCCGATCGCCCACCACGGGCGGCCCTGCTCGACGGCCTTCGTGATGATCTTGTCGTCGATGTCCGTCACGTTCCGGATGAACGTGACGTCGTAGCCGCGGTGCAGGAACCAGCGGCGCATGATGTCGAAGTTCAGTCCCGACCGGATGTGCCCGATGTGCGGGGCGGCCTGTACGGTCGCGCCGCACAGGTAGATCGAGACACAGCCCGGCGTGAGCGGGGTGAAATCGCGAGTCTGCCGGGCGCTGGTGTCGTACAGCCGAATAGTCACGCAACAAGGGTAGTCCGAACCGGACAGTGCCCCGCGACCCCCGGGGCCACGGACACAGAAGCGTGACATTTCACCCCGAGCGACCGCGGTGCGGTACGGACGCTCCGACCGTGCCCCCCTCCAGCCGCTACGGATGCCCCTGTCATCTTGGCTCTCACCTCGGACAACTCCCGTACGTGCCAGGGAGTTCCCGCGCCTCGGGACCTCGGGGCCCCGCATCACGGAGCCCCACGCTGCGGGGTCCCCGATTGTGGAGCCCCCGCCGCGCTGCGGATTCCGGCCCCTACCCCACCGGCAGCACCAACGCCGTGGCCACCGCCGCCAGCCCTTCCGCCCGGCCCGTCAGGCCCAGGCCGTCCGAGGTCGTGCCGGACACCGAGACCGGGGCGCCGGCCGCCTCCGAGAGGACCTTCTGCGCCTCGGCGCGCCGCTTGCCGACCTTCGGGCGTACGCCGATGACCTGCACCGCGATGTTGCCGATCAGGAAGCCCTCGGCCCGTACGATGCGGGCCGCCTCGGACAGCAGCGTCACGCCGGACGCCCCGGAGTACTCCGGGCGGCTCGTGCCGAAGTGCGCGCCGAGGTCGCCGACCCCGGCGGCCGAGAACAGCGCGTCGCAGGCGGCGTGCGCGGCGACGTCGCCGTCACTGTGCCCGGCGAGCCCGTACCCGTCGCTCGCCGCGTCGTCCCAGAGCAGGCCGGCCACCCACAGTTCGCGCCCCTTCTCGAAGGCGTGCACGTCGGTGCCGATGCCCACCAGCGGCATCATCTGCGGCTGCGACTGCCGCGGGTCATACATAGCCATCGGTGGCCCTCCTGCGGGCGAGTACGGCCTCGGCGAGGATCAGGTCCAGCGGCCGGGTCACCTTGAACGCCTCCTCGTGGCCCGGCACCACCACGACGGGGGCGCCGAGCTGCTCGACCATCCCGGCGTCGTCGGTCGCGCCGTCCCCCTGAAGGGCGACGGTCTCGTGCGCCTTGACCAGGGTCGCCCGATCGAAGCCTTGCGGAGTCTGTACGGCGCGCAGCAGGGCCCGCTCCGGGGTTGCCACCACGGGCTCCGGCTCGCCGGCCTGCCCGCCGGTGCGCGGTTCGACCTGCTTGACGGTGTCCGCGAGCGGCAGCGCCGGCACCACGGCCGGGGCGCCGCCCCGTACGGCGGCGACCACCGAGTCGACCGTCTCGGCGGGGACCAGGGGCCGGGCGGCGTCGTGCACCAGCACCACGTCGACGTCCTCGGGCAGGGCGTCCAGGCCGCGGCGGACGGACTCCTGACGGGTGTCGCCGCCGGGGACGACCAGCAGGTCGGTGCGTTCGGACAGCGGGTACTGGTCCAGCAGGTTGCGGACCTCGGTGGCGCCGTCCGGCGGGGCGACGACCACGACGACGGAGACGGCGCGGGAGGCGGCCATCGCCCGTACGGCATGGACGAGCATGGGGGTGCCGCCGAGCGCGCGGAGCGCCTTGGGGGCGCCCGGGCCCAGCCGTACGCCGCGGCCGGCGGCCGGGATCACGGCCGCGGTCCGGAGCCGGGGCGTACCGGAGGGGTTGGCGGAATCTGGGGATACGTCTGACATCGGTTGCTCCGAAGCCCGGGGAGTCCCCGGAATTAGCGCAGACAGGTTTGTTTCCCGAGCCGACATGGGTATGGCCGCAGTGTGCCGGGCGCGACGCCCCGATCCGGACCCTTCCGTGACACCGGTCGGGACAGCTGCCCGAGCCCGGCACGCCACAAGCGGGCACGACGGCGGATCTTTTCGGGGACGAGCACGGGGGCGGTCACCACGGGGAACGATCACACGGTTCGGTAGTGGTGCACGGCTTCCGCAGGAGTGCTTCCGCGGGTGCGCGGCCCGTACGAGCAGGTGCTGTGTACGGATGCGCCGCGTACGGGTGCGCCGCGTAGGGATGCGGGCGCCGCGGATGCGAGTTCCGGGGCGTAGGCCGGTGCGAGTAGGGACATGTCGCCGCAGATATGCCGCAGCGCCCGGCAACTGACCGCTCCTGGCCGGAGTCGGCCGCCACTCGGGCGCCGCGGCATTCATACGTCGTCAGGACGCGAGGACCTCGTCCAGCAGAGCCTCGGCCTTGTCCTCGTTGGTGTTCTCCGCGAGGGCGAGTTCGCTCACCAGGATCTGGCGGGCCTTGGCGAGCATGCGCTTCTCACCGGCGGAGAGACCGCGCTCCCGCTCACGGCGCCACAGGTCGCGCACCACTTCGGCGACCTTGATCACGTCACCCGAAGCGAGCTTCTCCAGATTTGCCTTGTAACGACGGGACCAGTTCGTCGGCTCTTCGGCATACGGTGCGCGCAGCACCTCGAAGACCCGGTCCAGCCCGTCCTGGCCGACCACATCGCGTACGCCGACGAACTCCGCATTGTCCGCTGGCACACGAACAGTCAAGTCGCCCTGGGCGACCTTCAGCACCAAGTAGGTCTTGTCCACGCCTTTGATCTGGCGAGTTTCGATGGCCTCGATCAGCGCGGCCCCGTGATGGGGATAGACCACGGTGTCGCCAACCTTGAACGTCATGTGACAGGTACCCCTTCCGTGGCTATCCATGCTAACACGGGAACGGGCCGTTCTGAATGGCGTTTTCGCAGGTCAGGGCATATCTCGGGGCTTGACAACTGCGCCCGGAACGTGCTTCGGCGGCCCTCCGGGTGCAGGAATTCGCAGGTCGGAGGCGCTTCGCGCGCAGCCTGAAACACGTACGTCACACCCCCGGAAGGGCTCGCGGCGGCGCCTTTACGTCCCGTTTTGCCGGGATCCGGATGTCGCAGTTCCGCTACTCCGTTCGGTTCCGGAGGGCAGGTGTCCGCCGTTTCGCGAATTGATCACCGGATGTCCACCTCAGGAACACCGGACGGCCGCCGCGCGCGACCGCCGCATGTGATCAATTCCGGGAACCCGGCGCATTCCCTGCGAATGCCGATTTACCTGCGGGGAAACCGGCCGGGCTTCATCCGAACGACCGCTTGCCGGATATTCGGGTTTCTTCCGCACCCGGCTCGTGATCATTCCGTACGGCGGGCCGGGAAACTCCTGCGCCGCGGACGAGGAGCGGCCGGCGAACGCACGCAGGGCGGACGAGGGACGACGAGCCGCGGACACGATGCGGACGGGATGCGGCAAACGGACGTACGGCGGAGGGCCGCTCCGCCCTGTCGGGGCGGGCCGGAGCGAGATGTGAGGAGGGTGTGATCGTCCTGGGGGCGGGTCGGGTGCGGCGGCCCGGGGACGGCTCGGTAACCTAGCGGCGCTGACACACCCTTAGGGCGGCTTTACGCGGATGCCGGTACGGCACCCGCGCACGGCCGTCCAGCCGCCCATCCGCGACCGGGCTCGAAGTTCGGCCGCCGTAGTTCGTCCAAGGAGATGCCGCCGCCGTGAGCCGCAGCCTTCGACGCGGCGTCCTCGCCGCCACCGTTCTCACGCTCTCGATCGCCACGCTCTCCGCGTGCGGAGCCGGGAACGACGCCCAGACGCTCCAGGTCAAGCCGGACAACGCCGCGACCAGCGTCGGCGACCTCAAGATCCAGAACGCCTCCGTCGTCACCCAGCCCGAGCCGGACGCCGAGGGCCCGGCCGTGGTGACCGCGACCGTGTTCAACAACGGCAGCAAGGACCAGACGCTGGAGTCCATCAAGGTCAACGGTACGAACAAGGAAGCGAAGCTGTCGCCCGCCAAGGGCTCCGGGGCGATCGTGGTCCCGGCCGGCGGCTCGGTCGTGATCGGCGGCAAGGACAACGCCTCCGCCGTACTGGACAGCGGCCGCGGGGCCGTCAAGAACGGCGACGCGCAGTCCGTGACCTTCGACTTCAGCGCCGCCGGGAAGGTCACCCTGCGCGCGTTCGTCGTCCCGGCCAAGAGCTACTTCAAGGACTTCGGCCCGAGCGAGGTCCCGTCGCCGTCCGGCTCGGGCCGTCCGTCCGGCAGCCCCTCCGCGTCCGGCAGCCCGTCGGGGAAGCCCACGCCGAGCGGTTCGGCCGACGCCGGCGAGAACGCCTCGCCGAGCAACGGCGCGTCGCAGTCGCCCGAAGCCGGCCGCTGACACCTGTAGCAGGACCGCACCGCAGCACTGCGGGTACCCCGCCGGTACCCGCAGCCGCGCTGCCCTGCCCCTCGGCACCAGCAACACCACGAGCGCCGTGCGGACCGGAGTGATCCGGTCCGCACGGCGCTCGCGTATGCCGTACCGCGCGGCACCCGGCCGCGCCCCGGGCGCCTCGCGACGCCCGGCGCCCCTTACGGCTCGAACTTGTAGCCCAGGCCGCGGACCGTGACCAGGTACCGCGGCGCGCCCGGGTCCGGTTCGATCTTGGCGCGCAGGCGCTTCACGTGGACGTCCAGCGTCTTGGTGTCCCCCACGTAGTCGGCGCCCCAGACCCGGTCGATCAACTGCATACGGGTCAGCACCCGGCCCGCGTTGCGCAGCAGCATCTCCAGGAGGTCGAACTCCTTCAGCGGCAGGTCGACCTTGCCGCCGGAGACCGTGACGACGTGCCGGTCCACATCCATCCGGACCGGCCCGGCCTCCAGGGCCTGCGGCGTGACCTCCTCGGGCTCCCCGCGGCGACGCAGCACCGCGCGGATCCGGGCGACCAGCTCACGGGAGGAGAAGGGCTTGGTGACGTAGTCGTCGGCTCCTATTTCCAGGCCGACCACCTTGTCGATCTCGCTGTCCTTGGCGGTCACCATGATGACCGGGACGTTGGAGCGGCCGCGCAGTTGACGGCAGACCTCGGTGCCGGGCAGGCCCGGCAGCATCAGGTCCAGCAGGACCAGGTCGGCGCCGTTGCGCTCGAACTCGTCCAGGCCGTCGGGGCCGGTCGCCGCGACGGCGACCTCGAAGCCCTCCTTGCGGAGCATGTACGACAGGGCGTCACTGAACGATTCCTCGTCCTCGACGACGAGCACTCGGGTCACGGAAGGACCTCCGGGGCAGGGTGAGCAGGGAGCGGATCGTTGAAGGTCTCGTACGGGCGGTCCTCTTCGTCGAGGCCCTCCGCCGACGGGTCGGAAGCGGGACGGGCGCGGTCGCGCACGGCACCGGCCTCCGGGAGACGCAGGGTGAAGGTGGAGCCCTGTCCCTCAGCGCTCCATACCGTGACCTCCCCGCCGTGCGAGGCGGCCACGTGCTTGACGATGGCGAGGCCGAGGCCGGTCCCGCCGGTGGCGCGCGAGCGCGCCGGGTCCACGCGGTAGAACCGCTCGAAGACGCGGTCCCGGTCCTTCTCCGATATCCCGATGCCCTGGTCGGTCACCGCGATCTCGATGAGGTCGCCGCCGTGTGCCTGGACACGGCGGCCCGCGATACCGACCCGGGTACGGGCCGGCGAGTAGTTGACGGCGTTCTCGACGAGGTTGCCGAGGGCGGCGGCGAGCTGGCCGCGGTTGCCCCAGACGTGCAGGTCGGCGGTGCCGGCGGCGGCCATGGTGATCTGTTTGCTGCCCGCCTGCTGGCGGCAGCGGTCGATCGCCTCGGCGACCAGCTCGTCCACCCGGACCGGCTCGGCGTCCTCCAGCGGGTCGTCGTTCTGCACCCGGGAGAGGTCGATCAGTTCCTGGACGAGGTTGGTCAGCCGGGTGGCCTCGTTCTGCATCCGTCCCGCGAAACGCTCGACGGCCTCCGGATCGTCACTCGCGTCCATGACGGCCTCGGACAGCAGGGACAGGGCGCCGACCGGGGTCTTGAGCTCATGGCTGACGTTGGCGACGAAGTCGCGTCGTACCGCCTCTATGCGCCGGGCCTCGGTCAGGTCCTCGACCAGCAGCAGGACCAGCCGCGACCCGAGGGGCGCGACCCGCGCCGAGACCGCCAGGGCGTCGCCCCGGCCCGTCCCCCTGCGCGGCAGGTCCAGCTCTACCTGGCGTATCTCACCGTCGCGGCGGGTGTCACGGGCCATCTGGAGCATCGGCTCGACGGCCAGCTTCCCGCCCCGTACCAGACCCAGCGCGTACGCGGCCGAGCTGGCCTTGACCACGGCGTCGGCCTCGTCCAGGACGACGGCCGAGGAGCGCAGCACCGACAGGACCGTGTCCACGCCGGGTGGCAGGACGGCTTCGGTGTGCAGGGAGGTACGCGTGGGTTTGGCCTGGTCCCGCTCGCTCCAGCGGAACGCCAGCATGGCGAAGACGCCGGTGCACAGCCCGGCGATCGCTGCCACTGCGGCGACGGCCGCGTCCACGTTCATGACTCCAGGTTATGCGTCGGCTCTGACAGTTCCCCAGCCGTTCGAGGGCCTGATCGAACATACGTCGCCCAGAGTTCACCTTGGTGTCGGCACCGGTTCATTCCGGAGGTCAGAACCGGTCGCGTTCCGGCCGGAACGTGGGAGCGTGGGGATTCCGGCCCCCCACACCACCACTCGAAGCGAGAGAAGGTCACTGATGCGGGACGCGTACCACGAGGAGCTGGATTCGATCGGCGAGAGCCTCGTCGAGATGGCCAGGCTCGTCGGCTCCGCGATCGGGCGCGCCACCACGGCGATACTCGACGCGGACCTGAAGCTGGCCGAGGCCGTCATCGCCGCCGACGAGAAGGTCGACGACCTGCAGCGGGACCTGGAGGCACGCGCGATAGCCCTCCTCGCCCGCCAGCAGCCGGTCGCCACCGACCTGCGGATAGTCGTCACCTCCCTCCGTATGAGCGCCGACCTGGAACGTTCCGGCGACCTGGCCCAGCACGTGGCCAAACTGGCCCGGTTGCGCTTCCCGGAGACGGCCGTGCCGAGGGACCTGCACGCGACGATATTGGAGATGGGACAGCTCGCGCAGCGCTTGATGGCCAAGGCCGCCGAGGTCATCATCACCAAGGACGTCGACCTCGCCCTCCAGCTTGAGCAGGACGACGACGCGATGGACCTCCTCCACCGCACCCTCTTCCAGCACCTGATGGACGACCGCTGGAAGCACGGCATCGAGACGGCTGTCGACGTGACGCTGCTCGGCCGCTACTACGAGCGCTTCGCCGACCACGCCGTCTCGGTCGCCAAGCGCGTCGTCTACCTGGTCACCGGCGAACACGCGGACGAAATCGCCCCGCCGGCCCCGGTGGAGGGCGCGTAGCAGCACCCCACCGCGCACGGCACGGCACGCACGCCCCGGCCAAGAGCCGCCCAGCGGCGCGCCGTGCCACCACGCGCCGTTGATGCGCCGCGCGGGGCGGGCATCCAATGGACACCGGACGACATTCCGATGACCCTCTCCCCGAGGAGGCAAGTCATGACGCGTTCCCCTGCCCCCGACCCGTCCCCCGCCAACTGCGCCTGCGGCCCGAGCTGCACCTGCGGCTGCCAGTCCGGCGGGCCTTGCCAGTGCGGCGGCTGCGGCTGACTCTCGGCCGCAGCCACCACCGGCTCACCGGCAACGGTCGCCCGAACGTCCCGGCGGGCGCTCGGGGTGCGATCGCGGTTGGGCTCTTCGGGCCCCGCTCGGCAGAGTGACGAGCGGGGCCTCCTGCTGTGCGTGGAGCAGGCCGACCGGGCAGAGGGGGGCGCCCCTGTCTGTGGCTGCCGTTGCTGCCCAGGGACAGACCTGGGAACAGCGCTAAGCCCCCTACCCGCGTCGAATCCGCAGGTAGAGGGCTTACGCGCGAGGGCTTACTTCTTCTTGCCCTGGTTCTTGACGGCCTCGATGGCGGCCTTGGCGGCGTCCGGGTCGAGGTAGGTGCCGCCCGGGTTGACCGGGTGGAAGTCGGCGTCGAGTTCGTAGGAGAGGGGGATGCCGGTGGGGATGTTCAGGCCGGCGATGTCGGCGTCGGAGATGCCGTCGAGGTGCTTGACCAGGGCGCGGAGCGAGTTGCCGTGGGCGGCGACCAGGACGGTGCGGCCGGTGGCCAGGTCCGGGACGATGCTGTCGTACCAGTACGGCAGCATGCGGACGACGACGTCCTTGAGGCACTCGGTGCGGGGGCGCAGCTCGCTCGGGATGATCGCGTAGCGCGGGTCGTCGATCTGGGAGAACTCGGCGTCGTCCGCGAGGGCCGGCGGCGGGGTGTCGTACGAGCGGCGCCAGAGCATGAACTGCTCCTCGCCGAACTCGGCCAGCGTCTGGGCCTTGTCCTTGCCCTGGAGCGCTCCGTAGT
Organism: Streptomyces chrestomyceticus JCM 4735; assembly: GCF_003865135.1. Classification (NCBI taxonomy): domain Bacteria; kingdom Bacillati; phylum Actinomycetota; class Actinomycetes; order Kitasatosporales; family Streptomycetaceae; genus Streptomyces; species Streptomyces chrestomyceticus. The sequence goes on from NZ_BHZC01000001.1 coordinate 4,093,605, forward strand.
GGCGCTCGTTCAGGCGCCAGCTACGGTGGACGGGGATCCAGTGGCGGTCGGCTGCCTCCAGGGCGAGCTGCGCGGTGCGGATGGCGCGCTTCTGGACGGAGGTGTGCACGACGTCGGGGAGCAGGCCGGCGTCCTTGAGCAGCTCACCGCCGCGGACCGCCTCCTTCTCGCCCTTCTCGTTGAGATTGACGTCCACCCAGCCGGTGAACAGGTTCTTCGCGTTCCACTCGCTCTCGCCGTGGCGAAGGAGGATCAGCTTGTACGGTGCGTCGGCCATGCCTTCGAGCGTAATCCACTTCCGGCCATGGCCTCGCCGCGGCCCGCAGTGGAGGTGGGAGGCTGGGCGGCGTCGGTTGCAGGGGAGAGAGACGGGGCGGGTTTGATGTGTACTCGGCGTGCTTGTGTGGTTACGGGTGTGGTGGCCGCTGCGGCGGCGCTCGTCTCGGGGGCGTCGGCGGGCGGGAGTGCGCAGGGCCGGGACGTGGAGGCCGGCACTCGGGGTGCGGAGGCCGGTACTCGGGGTGCGCAGACCGGAGCTAGGGGCGTGGCGCCGGTTCGGATGATGTTGCCTGCGCCGAGCGGGGCGTATCCCGTGGGGGTCACCTCGCTGCACCTGGTGGACGGCGCGCGGCGTGATCCCTGGGTGGCGGAGCGGCCGTACCGGGAGCTGATGGTCAGTGTGCGCTACCCGGCGCGGGCTGGGGGCCGGCATCCTCGGGCGCCGCAGATGCTGCCCGGGGAGGCCGCCGCGTTCGAGGAATGGAGCAACTTCTCGGAGGCCGTTTCGAAGAGCGTGGCCGATTGGGGTGCTACCCGTACGCATGCGCGGCTGGGCGCGCCGATCGCGCGGCACCACGGGCGGGGATTTCCGGTGGTGCTGTACTCGCCCGGCGCCGGGGACCCGCGCACGCTCGGCAGCACGCTCTGTGACGAGCTGGCGTCCCGTGGGTACGTCGTCGTGAGCATCGACCACACGTATGAGCCGCCCGGGGTGCAGTTCCCGGACGGGCGGGTCGAGTACAGCCGGATGCGGGAGGAGGCCGGGAAGGCCCAGCGGCCGGAACAGATCGTCGCGCTGCTGAGGAAGCTGACGGCGGTACGGGTGGCCGACAGCCGGTTTGTGCTGGATGAGTTGGGGCGGGGGGTGGCGTTGCCTCGGATGTTGAGGGGGGTGCTGGATTGGCGGGCGGTCGGGATGCTCGGGCATTCGGGTGGTGGGTTCACCGCAGCGCAGGCCATGCATGACGACCGCCGTATCAAGGCGGCGGTGAACCTTGACGGAGTGATGGGCTACACCCAGGACGACTTCGATCCCGCCAACCCGTCCACGGTCGGCACGGAGGGGGTGGACCGACCGCTGCTCCTGATGGGCATGGAGGGCCACAGCCACCGTACGGTTCCGTCCTGGAAGGCGGTGTGGGAGCGCAGTACGGGGTGGCACCTGGATCTCACCCTGAACGGTGCCGGGCACGCGAGTTTCACGGATGCGCAGTGGATGGTGCCGCAGGTGGCCCGGCAGGCGGGGCTGCCCCGCGCGGCCGTCGAGAAGCTGGTGGGTACGGTCGCGCCGGCGCGCTCGGTGGCGGCGCAACGGGCGTATGTGACGGCGTTCTTCGACCGGTGGCTGCGGGGGCGGGACGGAGGCAGCGGGTTGCTGGACGGGCCGTCGGGACGTTTTCCGGAGGTGCGGTTCGTGCGGTGAGGGAGGCTTTGCTGGAGGGGCGTTTCCGCGCAAGGGCGCTCCCGCGCGGAGGCGTTACGCCGACGGACGCTGCGTCAAGTTGCTGAAGGCTTCGAGGTTGCGGGTGGACTCGCCGCGCGCGACCCGCCACTCGTACTCCTTGCGGATGGCGGAGGCGAAGCCCATCTCCAGGAGGGTGTTGAAGCTGCCGTCGGCGTTCTCCAGGACCGTGCCGAGGATGCGGTCGAGTTCGTCGGGGGTGACGGCCGCGAGGGGGAGTTTGCCGACGAGGTAGATGTCGCCGAGCTTGTCGATCGCGTAACTGACGCCGTACAGGCGGGTGTTGCGTTCGAGGAGCCAGCGGTGCACGGCCTCGTGGTTCTCGTCCGGGTGGCGGACGACGAAGGCGTTGATGGACAGGGAGTGCTTGCCGACGATCAGGGAGCAGGTCGTGGCGAGCTTGCGGGTGCCGGGCAGGGTCACCACGTACGTGCCGTCGGCGGGCGATTCCCACGTCAGGCCGGCCTCGTCGAGAGCCGCCTCGATCACCTGCCGTGCCGCGACATCGGCCCGGGAGCGGTCTTCAGCCTGGGAGCGGTCTTCAGCCATGGGGTGATCGTAGGTGACGGCGCCGTTCCTGCATCGCGGCGGTGTACACCTCGGCGGTCGCGGCGGCCGCGGTGTCCCAGCCGAAGGACCGGGCGTGCCGGGCGGCGGCGGCGCCCATCCGGCCGGCCAGCGCGGTGTCGCGGGCGAAGCGGCCGAGGGCGCGGGCGTAGTCGGCCGGGTCGTGGCCGGATATGAGGAAGCCGCTGACGCCGTCGTGCACGGCCACCGGCAGGCCGCCGACGGCGGCGGCGATCACCGGGGTGCCGCACGCCTGGGCCTCGATGGCAACGAGACCGAAGGATTCGCTGTAGGACGGCATGACCAGGACGGACGCGGCGCGGTACCAGTCGGCGAGCTGCTCCTGGCCGACCGGCGGGCGGAAGCGGACGACGTCGGCGATGCCCAGGCGGGCGGCCAGCTTCTGCAGCCCTTCGGGCTTGGCCAGGCCGCTGCCGCTGGGGCCGCCGACCACCGGGACGACCAGGCGCGAGCGCAGGGACGGGTCCTCGTCGAGGAGGACGGCGACGGCGCGCAGCAGGATGTCGGGCGCCTTGAGCGGCTGGATGCGGCCGGCGAAGAGCGGGATCAGGGCGTCCTGGGGGAGGCCGAGGCGGGCGCGGGCGGCGGAGCGGGAGGCGGAGGTGTCCTCGTCGGTCACCGGGGCGCCCGTGGAGGGCGCGGCGGGTCCTGAGGGGCGGAAGCGGTCCAGGTTGACGCCCGGGTGCACCACGGCGACCTTGTCCGGCCCGGCCTCGTAGTGCCGCATCAGCTCGGCGGCTTCCTCGTCCGTGTTGGCGATCAGCCGGTCGGCGGCGCGCACGATCTGCGTCTCGCCGATGACGCGCGCGGCGGGTTCGGGGGTGTCGCCCGCGGCCAGGGCGGCGTTCTTGACCTTGGCCATGGTGTGCATGGCGTGGACGAGCGGGACGCCCCAGCGTTCGGCGGCGAGCCAGCCGACGTGGCCGGAGAGCCAGTAGTGGGAGTGCACCAGGTCGTAGTAGCCGGGGCGGTGGCCCGCCCACGCCTGCATCACGCCGTGGGTGAAGGCGCAGAGCTGGGCCGGCAGCTCCTCCTTGGCCAGTCCTTCGTACGGGCCCGCGTCCACGTGCCGGACGAGGACGCCGGGGGCCAGCTCGACGGCGGGCGGCAGGGTGCCGGTCGTGGCCCGGGTGAAGATCTCGACCTCGATGTTGAGGGAGGCGAGCTTCCTGGCCAGCTCGACGATGTAGACGTTCATGCCGCCGGCGTCGCCGGTGCCCGGCTGGTGCAGCGGGGAGGTGTGCACGCTCAGCATGGCGACCCGGCGCGGGCGGCGGACCGCGCCCGGCAGGCGCAGCCCGGAGCGGCCCGGGAACGGACCGTGGGAACGGCTGCGGAGCCTGGACACGTATTGGCTCACTGCGGGCTACCTCCTAGCCGGTACGGCCTGGGCCGGGGCGTGCGGCGCCTCCGAAGCCCGTAACAACGGACCCGGCGCATCCATTTCCCGGTGAGCCCGCTCTCTCTTCACTTTGCCAAAGCGTGACCTCGGGGGGCGGGGAGGACGGTTGGGGTTGGTGGTGGCAGTGGGTGTGGAGGTGGTGCCGGGACCGGGGCGCATAAGGTCAGGTCATGGTCCGCAGCTCGTCCGCCTCTCCCCCGCCCTCCCGCCCCCTCGGGAACGCGACCCGCGGCACCACCAACCCGAACCGGCTGCGCCGCATGGACCGCTGGATCGCCGCCCACCACGCCGCCGCGCTGCGCCGCGGCCCCGCCCCGGTCGCCGTGGACCTCGGGTACGGCGCCGCGCCCTGGACCGCGGTGGAACTGCTGGCGCGGCTGCGTACGGTACGGGCCGACGTCCAGGTGGTCGGCGTCGAGATCGACCCGGCGCGGGTCGCCGCCGCGGCGCCGTACGCGTGCCCGGGGCTGGCCTTCGCCCACGGCGGCTTCGAGGTGCCGCTGCCGGGGCGGCGGGCGCCGGTGCTGATCCGGGCGGCGAACGTGCTGCGCCAGTACGCGGAGGACGAGGTGCCCGCCGTGTGGGACCGGCTGTGCGCGCGGCTGGCGCCGGACGGGCTGCTGGTGGAGGGCACCTGCGACGAGATCGGGCGGCGGCACGTGTGGGTGGCGCTGGGCCCCGAAGGGCCGCGCACGGTCACCTTCGCGGCTCGTCTAAGCGCGCTCGAAACACCGTCCGACCTGGCCGAACGGCTGCCGAAGGCGCTGATCCACCGCAATGTGCCGGGCCAGCCCGTGCACGCGTTCCTGCGCGACTTCGACCGGGCGTGGGCGGCGGCCGCCCCGTACGCCTCGCTGGGCGCGCGGCAGCGGTGGATGCGCAGCGTGCTCGCGCTGAGTACGGCGTGGCCGCTGGCCGACGGGCCCCGGCGGTGGCGGCAGGGGGAGGTCACCGTGCGGTGGGAGGCGGTCGCGCCGGTGTGAGGCGGGCGCGCCGAGGTGCGGCGGCCGACAGGGTCCGGCCCGGCCGCCCCGTCGGGCAGGCCGGGCCGGACCCGTACCTCAGTGGGAGAGCTGCTTGCGCGAGCTCCCGCCCGCGATCTCGATCTTGCGTGGCTTGGCCCGTTCCGCGACCGGGATGCGCAGGGTCAGGACGCCGTTCTCGTACGCCGCGTCCACCCGGTCGCTGTCGAGCGTGTCACCGAGGAAGAGCTGCCGGCTGAACTTGCCCGCCGTACGTTCGCTCGCGATCATCTCGGCGCCCTCGGGGGCGGTGGAGGCGCGCTCGGCGCGGACGGTCAGCACATTGCGCTCGATGTCCAGGTCGATCGTCTCCGGGTCGACCCCCGGCAGATCGAAGTGGATCACGAATTCGTCCCCGGCCCGGTAGGCGTCCATCGGCAGTGCCGCGGGGCGCGCCGTCGTGCCGAACACCTGCTGGGTGAGGCGGTCGAACTCGCGGAACGGATCGGTACGCATGAGCATCACGGGTCATCTCCTTCCGAAGGCACTGGGTGCGATGCCCTTCTGCCTTCTGTTGTAGCTCGGAGAAGGAAAATTGACAAGCCTGGACTCAAGGTTTCTGAGGCTGGTTGAAATGGAAAGTGCGGGGCGCCCCAGGACACCCCGCACCACCCGTAAAAAGCCGGCTCAGGAAGGCACCCCGGGCCCCCTCTGCAACGCCCCCAGCAACGCGTCCACCAACTGCCGGTCCCGTTCCTGCGTCAGGACGCGGCGGGCCTGGTCCGGCGGGAGCCACAGGAGGCGGTCCACCTCGATACTCGGGGTGAAACTGCCGTGGGTGGCCTCGGCGGCCCAGTAGCGGACTTCCTTGGGGCGGCCGTTGGCGAGGTAGTGCGTGCTGGGGAGCCGGGCGCCGGGACGGCACTGCATCCCGGTCTCCTCGGCGACCTCGCGGAGGGCGCCGGCCAGCCAGTCCTCGTCGCGCTTGAGCTTGCCCTTCGGATGCGACCAATCGTCGTACTTCGGACGGTGTACGAGGGCAATCTCCAGGCCGTCGGACGTGGCGGAACGGCGCCACAGGACGCAGCCGGCCGCGCGGACGGGTTTTGCGGGCACCGACATCGCTCCCGTCACCCCTTCCGCGTCGCGGGGCCGGGCTCCGGTACGGGTGCGGGGAGCCAGACCCGGCCGAACACGTAGCGGGCCGCTTCGGCCTCGTGGCGCTGGTCGGCGTGCAGGACGCCGAGTGCGTAGGCGGTGGCGGGGGCGATGCGCGGGGTGCGGGCCGCCGCGGCGGCCGCGGCGGCGGCTTCGGCTGCGTCCCGGTGGCGTTCCAGTGCGCGGCCGGCTTCCGCCAGGCGCGGGTCGGTGTCGTCGGGGTCGGTCACCTCCTGGGCGTACCGGCTGAGGCGGGCCAGCAGCCGTACCTGGTGCCAGGGCGCGTCCTGCCGGGAGGCGGCGGTGAGGGCGTCACCGTTGTACGCCTGGCCCGCGCGGGCCAGCGGCAGGGCCGCGACGGCCTCGGCGAGGCGCCGGTGGGCCTGATCGGCCAGCGGGAGCAGCGCGTCCGGCGCGGGCCGGTCGGCCGTGGGGGTGAGCGGCGCCTCCGAGGCGAGTACGGCCACGGCGTCGGCGACGGCGTGGAAGCGCGAGGAGCCGAGCGCCTGGAGGGCGGCGGAGTGGGCGCGGGTGCGGGCGAGGGTGATCTGCCGTTCCAGCAGGGCGCCGGCGCGCGCGGCTCCGGCGGACAGCAGGGCCTCGGCCGCGTCGGGGTCCGGTGTGTCCCGGGGGCCGGCGGGGCGGGGCTGTTGAGGTCGGGGTGGGCGGTGAGGCGCTGGAGGGCGCCCAGCAGCCGGTCCAGCCGTGCCGTTCCGGCGTGCTCGCGGGCCAGCGTGCCGGACAGCCAGGCCAGTTCGCCGCGCAGGTGGTCGGCCCACCTCTCGTCCGTGAGCGGGCGGAAGGTGTGCAGCGCGCCGCCGATCCGCCGGGCGGCGGACCGCAGTTGGCGGGCCGCCTCCCGGGTGCTCTCCGCGTCCGGGCCGCTCTCGCCGTGGGCGCGCAGGCTGCGCAGGAAGTCCGTCGCCCGGTGGTGCAGGTAGGCGGCGAGGACGTCGCGGGCGGTGCGTCCGGTCAGTGCGGAGCCGTCGGTTCCGTACGGGTACGGGCCGCCGCCGGGGTACGACGGACCGCCGGGCCGTGCCGGTCCGTCGGCCAGGGCGGCAGGCGCGCCGCCGGGCCCCGCGGGCTCGTAGCGGAGCGGGGGGAAGTCATGTCGCTGAGCCACGCCTGCGCCTCCGGGCGTCAATGAGCAGTTCCTGTACGTTGCGCAGCGGCGCGCCGTCCGCGTCGGCCGCGTGCCGGGTCCAGTCGCCGTCCGGGCCCAGGTGCCAGGACGAGGTGGTGTCCGACATGCCGGTCTCCAGGAGCCGGACGAGGGCGGCGCGGTGGGCCGGGTCGGTGACCCGTACCAGCGCCTCGATCCGCCGGTCGAGGTTGCGGTGCATCATGTCGGCGCTGCCCAGCCAGACCTCGGGTTCGCCGCCGTTGCCGAAGGCAAACACCCGGGAGTGTTCGAGGAAGCGGCCGAGCACGCTGCGTACCCTGATGTGCTCGCTGAGCCCTTCGACGCCGGGCCGCAGGGCACAGATGCCGCGTACCCACACATCGACCGGTACACCGGCCTGGGAGGCCCGGTACAGCGCGTCGATGACGGCCTCGTCGACCATCGAGTTGACCTTGATGCGGACGGAGGCGGGCCGGCCGGCGCGGTGGTGCGCGATCTCCTTGCCGATGCGCTGCACCAGGCCGTCCCGCAGGGACTTGGGGGCGACCAGCAGCCGCCGGTAGGTCTCCCGCCGGGAGTAGCCGCTGAGCCGGTTGAAGAGGTCGGAGAGGTCCGCGCCGACCTGCGGGTCGGCGGTCAGCAGCCCCAGGTCCTCGTACAGCCGGGCCGTCTTGGGGTGGTAGTTCCCCGTCCCCACGTGGGAGTAGCGGCGCAGCATCTCGCCTTCCTGGCGGACGACGAGCGACAGCTTGCAGTGCGTCTTGAGGCCGACCAGCCCGTACACGACATGGCAGCCCGACTCCTCCAGCTTGCGCGCCCACTTGATGTTGGCCTGCTCGTCGAAACGCGCCTTGATCTCGACGAGGACGAGCACCTGCTTGCCGGACTCCGCCGCGTCTATCAGGGCGTCGACGATCGGCGAGTCGCCCGAAGTGCGGTACAGCGTCTGCTTGATGGCGAGGACGTCCGGGTCGGCGGCTGCCTGCTCCAGGAACGCCTGGACGGAGGTGGAGAACGAGTCGTACGGGTGGTGCAGCAGGACGTCACGGGCGCGCAGCGCGGCGAAGATGTCGGGCGCGGACGCCGACTCGACCTCGGCGAGGTCGCGGTGGGTGCCCGCCACGAACTTGGGGTACTTCAGTTCCGGCCGGTCCAGGGCGCCGATGCCGAACAGGCCGGTCAGGTCCAGCGGCCCGGGCAGCGGGTAGACCTCGGAGTCGGAGACCTTCAGCTCCTGGACGAGCAGGTCCAGTACGGCCGGGTCGATGGACTCCTCGACCTCCAGGCGGACCGGCGGCCCGAAGCGGCGCCGCATCAGCTCCTTCTCCAGCGCCTGGAGGAGGTTCTCCGCGTCGTCCTCCTCGACTTCGAGGTCCTCGTTGCGGGTGACCCGGAACATGTGGTGCGCCCGCACCTCCATCCCGGGGAACAGCTCCTCCAGGTGGGCGGCGATCACGTCCTCGATGGGCACGTACCGCTGCGGCGCGGCCTCCAGGAAGCGGGAGAGCAGCGGCGGGACCTTGACCCGCGCGAAGTGGTCGTGCCCGCTGACCGGGTTGCGCACCACGACGGCCAGGTTGAGGGAGAGGCCGGAGATGTACGGGAACGGGTGGGCCGGGTCGACGGCGAGCGGGGTGAGCACCGGGAAGATCTGCTGGCGGAACAGGGTGAACAGCCGGGCCTGCTCCTTCTCGGTCAGCTCGGGCCAGCGGATCAGGTGGATGCCCTGGTCGGCCAGCTCGGGGGCGACGTCCTGCTGGTAGCAGGCGGCGTGCCGGGCCATGAGTTCGCGCGAGCGGGTCCAGATGAGGTCCAGCACCTCGCGGGGCTGGAGGCCGGAGGCGGAGCGGGTGGCGACGCCGGTCGCGATGCGCCGCTTCAGGCCCGCGACGCGCACCATGAAGAACTCGTCGAGGTTGCTCGCGAAGATCGCGAGGAAGTTGGCCCGTTCGAGGAGCGGAGTGGCCGGGTCCTCGGCCAGTTCCAGCACCCGCTCGTTGAACGCCAGCCAGCTACGCTCGCGGTCCAGGAAGCGCCCGGCGGGCAGCTCCGCGCCGTCGGCGCCCGCCGCGCCGGTCTCCTCGTAGTCGTCCAGGTCCGCGTCGAGATCGGGTTCCAGCTCGGGCACCGGCACGGCGACCGCGTGCGGGCGGTGCGCCGCGATGGAGCCCACCGACGGCTGCGCGGACGGCGGCAGGTGGGCCGCCGTGCGGGACGTGGTCGGCTCGGTCCGGTCCGTGTCCTGTGCGCTGGGCTGCTGGTTCATGGCCTTATTCTTCCGCGCCGGGGGCTCTGTCAGCCCGTCGGACGGAGCCGGTACGGGTTCCGGTACGGGGCGCAGGCGGCGGCCGGCGGCATTCGGGACAGCGGGCTGCATCCAGCGATGCTCGCAAGCGACGTTGAATCGCCGGTAACGGGGACGTGGCGGCCAGGCAAGCGGGCCGCTACTCCCCGGTGTTTACATTCCCGTGCCTTGCGTTTCCGGGGGCGCGCCCCCTGGGGCGCACAAAGGGGCGCGCGGACGCTCCGGCGTGCGCCCCCGCCGTTCGGCAGATACGGGCCGTCCCGCGATTGGGCCGCACGGTGATACGTGCCCGTACGGGATCACCCGCGCGGCGGCCCGCCCGGATCACCGGCGGACCCGCGCTCTCCCACAGCGGCCCGTCCTGGGGTCAGCCCGCCGAGGACACCACTTGTACACAGCATGTGACGACGGCGCCCCGCGCGCCGGGGCCACTGCCCGGGCCGACCTCCAGGCTGTCCGTGAGCCGGCGTACGGTCCACAGTCCCCAGCCTGTGGACTCCGCCAGGCCGGGCGGCCGTTCGGGAATGACGGACGCGTCGAACCCCGGCCCGCTGTCGGAGACGCGGCAGCACACCAGCGCCCCCCTGCGGTAGAGCGTCAGCAGCCCGCCTCCCCCCGCGTGCCGGATCGCGTTGTCGGCCAGTTCGTTGGCGGACAGCAGCAGGGCGTTGCGGCGGTTACCGGCCAGGCCCAGGCGTGCCGCGTACTCCCCGAGCACACCGCGCACCCGCGGCAGGTCGGCCGAGGTGAAGCCGGTCTCCAGGCAGTGGTCGGTGGCGAGGTGCAGGCTCGGGCCCGGCAGCTTCGGGGGCCCCCCGGCAGAGGAACCCTGGGTCGTCGGTCCCATGCGTCACTCGCCTTCCACGGTCAACTGCGGGATGTCGAGCGCCCCCAGAAGCAGGAACGTGTGGGCGTGTATGCCGTCGCACCGGACGACGACAGGTCTGCCGTCCCCGGCGGCCAGCCGCAGTACGGCCCGTGCGCAGTAGACGTCCAGGAAGGACAGATCGGTGAGGTCCAGGAGGACGCGCGGCTCCGCCGAGCCGGCGATGCGGCGCAGCGCGTCGTCGAACGGTTCACGGGTGGACAGGTCCGCCTCGCCGACGAGCCGCACCCCGTACGTGCCGGATCCGGTCTCCGCGACCGGCAGGGCGAGCAGCGTCCCGGGGCGCTTCAGCAGGGCGGTGGGGTGGCCGGCCGCCGCCCGGTCCAGTACGTCGCCGCTGAACCGGGTCTCGTCGTACGTGCAGATCTCGGTGTAGTGCGCGTCGGTGAACAGGTAGTGGCAGCCCTCGCTCTCCCGCCACAGGACCCGTTCGATGTCGGCGCCGAAGGACGCCACCCAGGCCATGTCGATGGCGCTGCGGACCGTCGGGTACCCCTCGTGCAGGGCCTCCTCGACCTCCCGCCGCAGCCCGGCCATCTGCCGTTCCACCGAGATCTCCCGCGGCCGCCACATCCGGTCCATGGTGAGCAGCTTCAACTGGCCGCTCTCCAGCGGCGGTCCGACCGGCGGGCCGTACGCCTCCAGGCGCTCCAGCACGGTGCTTTCGGGCACCGCGGGGTCGGCGAAGAGCAGCACCCGCTCCCCGCGGGTGATGCCGGTCTGTGCGAACGGGCCGATCGTGGACCAGCGCGTCTCCTCGTCCGCGTAACTCGCGAAGGCGTGGTCCCCCGGCCGCAGGCGCTCCACCGGCACGATCCGGATGTGCTCTTCGGCATGGAAGGGCAAGGAACTCTCCTACGTCTGCCGCCGGTTCGGCCCGAAGGCGCCGGCGCGCCGCCTTCGGGCGCGCCCGGGTGCGGGCACTCAGCCGGGAGGGTAGCGGGCGTACGGCGCCGCCGGACCGGAGGACGGAACGGCGGCGCCCGAGGACCACTGTGCGGCGGAAGACGATCGGTTGGGTTCGTTATTCGTCCCAACGGAGAGGACAGTACGCCGGGTTCTGTGCGACAGGCGATGACGTGTTCTGTTCGTCCACGTCATCGCGCGGCCCGGCCCAATGCTGACGTACCGGCGTGCGCACGTCACCGCGGGCCGGCGTCCCGGCGTACGTACGTCCCCCCGTGCTCACGTCTCCGTGCGGTACATCAGGTCCGTCTCGTGCGTGGTGAACCCGAGCCGCTCGTAGACGGTCACGGCGGGCACGTTGTCCGCGTCGACGTAGAGCATCGCCGTCGGTACGCCCTGGCCCGCCAGGTGCCGCAGCCCGATCGCGGTGAGCGCCTTGCCGAGGCCGCCGCCCTGCGCGTCCGGCCGCACGCCGACCACGTACACCTCGCCCAGGCCCTCCGCGGCGTGGATCTTGGTCCAGTGGAAGCCGATCAGCCGGCCGTCCCGCTCCGCCAGGAAGAAGCCCTTGGGGTCGAACCACGGCTCGGCCTTGCGGTCGTCCAGGTCCCGCTGGGTCAGCGAGCCCTGCTCGGGGTGGTGGGCGAAGGCGGCGGCGTTCGCCTCCAGCCACGCCGCGTCGTCGGTGCCCGGCTTGAAGGTCCGTACGGACACGCCTTCCGGAAGCACCGGCTCCGCCGGCTCCAGGCCGCTCAGCGGGCGGCGCATCTGCCGCAGCTCGCGGAAGAGTGTCATGCCGAGGGTCTGGGCGAGATGGCGGGCCGCGGAGTGGCCGCCGTGCGCCCACACCCGCAGGCGGCGGCCGGACTGCTCCAGCAGTCCGGTGCCCAGCGCGCGGCCGTGGCCGTGGCCCCGGTACGACGGGTGCACCACCAGTTCGGCGGCGGGCGCCTCCACGGGGTCGGTGTCCTCCAACTGCGCGTACCCGGCGAGCACCCCGGCCTCGTCGTCCGGCCCGCCCGGTACGTACAGCAGCAGGTGCCGTACGCCCTCGCGTCGCCCGCCACGCAGTTGGAGCCGTCCCTGTTCGGACACGGCGGACTGCCCGTCCACCGTCGCGGCCTGCTCGATCAGCGCGAGGGCGGCGGCGGCCGCGTCCGGCGTCAGCTCGTCCGCGACCTCGACCCGCCGGCCCGTCCGGCTCTTGTCCTGTGCTGCGTCAGTCATGCTTCGAAGCGTACGGCCCGGGCGCCGGTACACCCGACGCACACCGGTCCGTCACCTGTCACCCCTGTTCCGCTACGCGCGTTGACCGTAGGCTGCGTCCGCTCGGACACCAGCCCACAAGGGAGACCCTCCTCATGTCACCGAGACCGCAGCGGCGGCGCACCACGCGCAGACTGACGGTGGGAGCGGCGGCGCTCGCCGCCGCCGTCGGCATCACGGCCGCGGCACCGGCCGGCGCCGAATCCGCCGCCACCGCCACCGCCGCCCACGCCCGCCCCACCGGACACGGGCACGGCCACGGCCACGGCCACGGCGGGGGCCACGCCTCCCGCACCGTCGACGTGCAGTTGCTCTCCTTCAACGACTTCCACGGCAACCTGGAGCCCCCGCAGGGCTCCGCCGGCACGGTCGAGGAGCAGCAGGCCGACGGCAGCAAGAAGAAGATCGCGGCGGGCGGCGTCGAGTACCTGGCCAACGCGCTCCGTACGGCACGCAAGGGGCACCCGTACTCGGTCACCGCGGCGGCCGGTGACATGGTGGGCGCCAGCCCGCTGCTCTCCGGGCTCTTCCACGACGAGCCCACCATCGAGGCCATGAACAAGCTGGGCCTGGACGTCACCTCCGTCGGCAACCACGAGTTCGACGAGGGCCGCGCCGAGCTGACCCGCCTCCAGAAGGGCGGCTGCCACCCCGCCGAGGGCTGCTACGAGAAGGGCAAGCGCTTCAAGGGCGCGGACTTCCCCTACCTTGCCGCGAACGTCACCGACGAGAAGACCGGCCGCCCGATCCTCAAGCCGTACACCGTCTGGAAGCACAAGGGCGTCAAGATCGGCTTCATCGGGGTGACGCTGGAGGGCACGCCCGACGTGGTCAGCGCCAACGGCGTCAAGGGCCTGAAGTTCCACGACGAGGCCGAGACCATCGACCGGTACGCCAAGGAGCTGGACCGGCAGGGCGTGAAGTCGATCGTGGCGCTGATCCACGAGGGCGGCATGCCCGCCTCCACCGCGTACGACTACGACTGCGACAGCCCCGGCCCCGGCGCCGGCATCTCCGGGCCGATCGCGGAGATCGCCAAGAAGGTCACGCCGAAGGTGGACGCGCTGGTCACCGGCCACACCCACCAGGCGTACGCGTGCACGATCCCGGACCCGTCCGGGATGCCGCGCACCGTCACCTCGGCGTCCTCGTTCGGCAAGCTGTACACGGACACGACGCTGACGTACGACCGCCGCACCAAGGACATCGTCCGTACGTCGGTGAAGTCGGCCACCGCGCGCAACCACGTCGTCAACCGCACCCAGCCCAAGGCCGCGGACATGACCGCGCTCATCCAGCGCTGGAACAAGCTCGCCGCGCCGGTGGCGAACAAGCCCGTCGGCTACATCACCGCCGACATCCCGGGCCGCGGGGCGGCGACCCCCGAGTCGCCGCTCGGTGACCTGATCTCCGACGCGCAGTGGGAGGCCACCCGGGCCGCGGACAAGGGCGGCGCGCAGCTCGCCCTGATGAACCCCGGGGGCATCCGCTCCGACCTGGCACACAAGGCGTCCGGGAACGAGGGGGACGGCGTCGTCACGTACGGCGAGGCGTTCACCGTGCAGCCCTTCACCAACCTGACCCATGTCGTCACCCTCACCGGCGCGCAGCTCCTGACCGCGCTCCAGCAGCAGGTCAGCGGCCCGAACGAGGCGTCACCGAAGATCCTCCAGGTGTCCGCGGGGCTGACCTACACCCTGGACCTGACCAAGGCGGGCGCCAACCGGGTGGCCAAGGACTCGGTGCGGCTGGACGGCAAGCCGATCGACCCGGCGAAGTCCTACCGCGTCGCCATGAACGAGTTCCTGGCGGGCGGCGGTGACGGCTTCACCGCCTTCAAGGAGGGCAAGGACAAGTACGTCGGCCCGTCCGACCTGGACGCGCTGACCGCGTACCTGACGGCGCACTCCTCGGCGGCCGCGCCGCTCGCGCCGCCGAAGGCGGACCGGATCACGGTCGTCAAGTAACGGGCATCGGCGGGTTCACGTACGGCCCGGCGGGGCGCTGTGGCGCTACTGCCGGGCCGTACGTCATCCGTTCGACGCCTCACCCGTGACGGGATGTCCAGAACGAACAGCGCGCCGGCCCTCCATAGCTGGCTACCCTCGGCGATCGCACATCTCTCCCCCGATTCCCGACGCTCGAAGGGCACGCCCATGCCGACGGACACCCGCCCCCGCACGTCCCCCGCCCGCCCCCGCCTGCGCCTGGCCGCGCTCGTGCTGAGCGCCGCGCTCCTGGGCGCCGGAGCCCCCACCGCGTACGCGGCGCTGGCCGAGGAGGACCGGCCCGCGGCCACGGTCGCCGCCACACCCCAGAAGACCGCGGAAGGCCGCCCGTACATCGAGACCAGCCTCCTGTTCGGCACCGCCCGCCCCGACGGGGGCCCGCCGGTCACCGACAAGGAGTTCCACGCCTTCGTCGACCAGTACGTCACGCCGCGCTTCCCGGACGGCCTCACCGTCCAGGACGGCTACGGCCAGTACCGCGACGCGCACGGCACGATCGAGCGCGAGCGCTCGTACGAGCTGATCCTCCTCTACCCCACCTCTCAGTCCGGCGCCAGCAACCCCAAGATCGAGCAGATCCGCACCGCTTACATGAAGCGCTTCGGCCAGGAGTCGGTGGCCCGCATCGACGACCGCACCCGGGTCGACTTCTGACGGGACGCCGGCCCGTCCCTACTCCCCCTTGGCTTCCGCCAGGGTGTGCGCGACCAGCGCGTTGGCGTGCCCGTGCCCCATCCCGTGCTCACCCTTGAGCCAGCCGACCAGCTCCATGTGCTTGCTCAGCGGCGACGCCCGCAGGAGCTCCTTCCACTCGGCTATCGGACGCCCGTACTTCTTCTCGATCGACGGGAAGTAACTGGCCGGTCCCTTAACAGCGTTGTCAGTCATGACCGCAGTCTGACAGCCACCACTGACAACGCCTCTGACCTGCGCGGGGAGGAGGGCAAGCCGCTCTGGTTCCGGCTTGCCCCCGGGCCCGGATTCCGGTGCGGATGACCGGACCGCCGCGCGGATCAGCGGAAGTCGGCCACGTGATCCCGGGCCCACTGTTCGAAAGTGCGGGCCGGGTGGCCGGTGACCCGCTGCACGGTGTCGGTGATGGGCGGGGTGGTGCCGACGGTGGTGGCGAAGAGGCGGAAGAGTTCGAGCAGGGCTTCCTTGGGCAGGACCGGTGTCGCGCGCTCCTCGGCCACCTGCTCCGCCGGGGTCACCTCCAGCCGGGTCGGGCGGCCGAGGACGCGGCCGATGTCGGCGACCTGTTCCGCCCTGGTGCGGGCCTCCGGGCCGGTGACCACGTACGCCTGGCCGTTGTGGGCGCCCGTACGGTCCAGGAGGGCCACCGCGGCGACGGCGGCGAGGTCGTCCTCGTGCACGGGCGCGGTGACGGCGTCCGGCAGCGGGTCGCGCACCACGCCGCTCTCCCGGATCTCCTCGGCCCACAGCAGCGCGTTGGCGGCGTACGCGCCGCCGCGCACGAAAGTCCATTCCAGGCCGGTGGCCCGGACCGCGCGCTCGGCGACGCTGTGCATGCGGGAGACGAAGTTGTCGTCGTCCTCCGGGCCGTCGGTGACGGCTATCGAGGAGTTCAGGACGATCCGGCGCACACCGGCCCGTACCGCCGCCTCCACGATCGCGGGGCCCGCGTCGCCGCCGCCCGCGGCCAGGTTGAGGAAGAGCGCGTCGGCGCCGCTCAGGGCCGGGTCGAGCGCGGCCGGGTCGGTGAGGTCGGCCCGTACCGTCTCGGCGCCGGACGGCAGCCCGGCCCGCTCGGGGTCGCGGGTCAGGGCCCGTACGGAGGCGCCCTCCGCGAGCAGCCGCCCGACCAGACTCCGGCCGATGTTGCCGGTGGCCCCGGTTACTACGATCATCGCTGCGCCCTTTCAGGAGGCGGGGTACGCGTGCTGACAGAGGAGTGCTGACTCTGGTCAACGCCTGAACACGGCGGGCATTCCCGGGCAGCGGCGACGGCACCGGCGGGTTCCGGCCAAGCAGACGGGACAAGCCCGCGTATACCTCACTTACCGCCAGTAGGACTTGCGTTCGAGGGTCGTCATCATGGTGGGATGTCCTGATGCGCATCCCCACACGCATACCCTCACCCTCCTCGGACCCCTCCCCCACACCGGACACATCGGAAGCACGGACAGCAGCTCACATGGCCGGTAAGGACGCCCCTGGTAGCGGCGACGGCACCGGTAACGGCGGTCGCGAAGGCGACATGCACGACACCGCCCGGTTCGAGAAGATCAATCCGTATGCGGACCTGGCCGCCCTGGCCGACCCCGAGCCGGAACCCGGCGCGGACGGGACGACCGGCTCCGCGCCCCTCACCCGGCGTACGTACCTCAACGAGCGCGACGACAGCGACGACCCGCTGGGCCTGGGCCTGCGCTCCGACGAGGACGACCCGCACGCCTGGAAACCGCCGAACCACCGCGGCCGCAAGCGCGGCATCCGCCGGTTCGCGGCCGTGTCGAGGACGGCGAAGCTGCTGATCGCGGTGCTGGTGTGTGTGGCGTTCCTGGCGCTGTCGGACCGGTTCGCCGTGCTGTACGCGCAGCACAAGGCCGAGGAGCAGCTCAAGAACGCGCTCCACCTGAACGCCAACCCGGAAGTCGACATCAAGGGCTTCCCCTTCCTGACGCAGGTGCTCGGCAAGCGGCTCGACCAGGTGGACGTCACCGTGCCCGACCTGGCGGCCGACCGGGTGTCGCTGGCCAAGGTCGAGGCGAGCGCGAAGGACGTACGGCTCGACGGCGACCTGCCCGCCTCCCTCACCGGCGCCACGGTCGGCACCATGAACGGCACCGTGCTGCTGTCGTTCGACGACATGAACCGGGAACTGGGCGCCTCCCAGGTGCGGTTCAGCGAGCTGGGCCCCAACACCGTACGGGCGGTCGGGCAGCTTCCCATCGCCGGGCACGAACTGCGCGTACGGGCGGAGGCGCACATCAAGCAGGCCGGGGACCGCGGGATCTCCACCGACATCAGCAAGATGCGCCTGGACATCGCCGACGTGGCCGTCTACCGGCCCGGCACCGGCAAGGAGGAGGGGCTGCGGCTGACCCGCAAGGCCGCGGCCGAGGTGAGCCGGCAGGCCGCCAAGGTGAAGTCGCTGCTGGGCGTCCCGGCCATCGCGGAGCGCCTGGGCATTCCGCAGCAGGCCATCGACGACGCGCTGCGCAACGAGAAGAAGCTGCACGAGCTGACCGGCGCGCCGCGCTTCATCGAGCAGTTGATGCAGGTCAACCTGGTCGATGTGGTGGTGGACCACCCGTGGCTGCTCCAGAAGATCGGCATCGACCCGAAGATCCTGGGCGCGCTGTCCGGGCTGACCAAGCCGCAGCTTGCCGACCGGCTGTCGCTGTCCTTCCGGCTGCCCGACACGCCCGGTGACGTGCGGCTGCGGGACATCTCCGTGGAGAAGGACGGCATCCGTGTGCGGATCGCCGGATCCGGACTGCCGATCGGCAGCGCCGCGAAGGGCAAGGGGAAGTAGGCAGGCGCACGGGGCCGGGCGGGTTCGCCCGGCCCGGCCCCGCGGCTCCCCCGCTCCTCAGGACCCCGGCAGATCCGGCGGCGGAGTCCCCGCCCCCGGCAGGCTCAGTACCGCCTCCGTGCCGCCGCCCGGCGCCGCCCGCAGTTCGACGGTGCCGCCCGCCTGGTAGGCCGTACGGGCCACGATCGACAGGCCGAGGCCGCTGCCCGGCAGGCTGCGGGCGGACGGCGAGCGCCAGAAGCGTTCGAACACGTGCGGCAGTTCCTCTTCCGGGATGCCGGGGCCGTGGTCGCGTACCCGCAGCTCGCCCTTGTGCAGCGCGACCTCGACGGCGCCGTCCGCCGCGCTGAACTTGACCGCGTTGTCCAGCAGGTTGACCACCGCGCGCTCCAGGGCCGCCGGTTCGCCCCGTACGTACCAGGGGTCCACCTCGGCGGTGATGTCCAGGGAGGGGCCGCGCAGCCGGGCGCGGCGCAGGGCGGAGTCCACGATGTCGTGCAGCGCGGCGACCGGTACGGAGGCTCCGCCGCCCGGTGCGGCGTCCGGTGTGCGGGAGAGTTCCTGGAGGTCGCCGATGAGCGCGGCCAGTTCGCCCATCTGGGCCTTCACCGAGGTCAGCAGTGCCTGTTTGTCCTCGGCGGGCAGTTGTCTGCCGGACTGTTCGCTGCGTACCAGCAGGTCGATGTTGGTGCGCAGCGAGGTGAGCGGCGTCCGCAGTTCGTGTCCGGCGTCCGCGATCAACTGCTGCTGGAGGTCGCGGGAGGAGGCCAGCGCGGCGGTCATGGAGTTGAAGGAGCGCGAGAGGCGGGCGATCTCGTCCTCGCCCTCGGCGGGGATGCGGATCGTCAAGTCCTCCGTACGGGCGACATGTTCGACGGCTTCGGTGAGCCGGTCCACGGGTTTGAGGCCGGTCCGGGCCACCCACAGGCCCGCGGTGGCGGCGCCGAGGACGCCGACGCCGGTTACGATCAGCAGGATCAGGGCGAGCTGGTTGAGGGGGCCGGTGACCGGGTCCATGGGGGTCGCGACGGAGATCGCGACCTGCGGGCCGAACCGGTCGGTCAGCGGGCCTCCGTAGGGGCGGGTGAGGACCCGCATCTCCGTGCCGTCGTCGGTCCGGGTGGTGTGGATCGACTGGTCGGACAGGCCCCTGGCCACCTCCACGTCCGACTTCTGCGCGGGGATGGCGGTCTTCGACCACGAGGTGCAGACGTTGCCGTCGGGGGTCACGATCTGGATCGTGTAGTCGGTGGGCACCGCCAGCCAGACGTTGCCGGGCAGCGAGCCGGTGCACTTGTCGCCCAGGGCGTTCACGATGCTGGCCGGTACGGACTGCCTGGCCAGCGCGTCGTCCAGTTGCTCGGTCAGCCGGTCCCGGGTCACCACCCAGCAGGCGGCGGCCGAGGCGGCCACGGCCAGCGCGACGGCGACCGCGGTGAGCAGGGCCAGCCGGGAGCGGAGCGGCAGCATCCGGTAGCGGTGCACGACGCGCTGCTTCAGGCGCCGCCACGCCCCGCCGCCCTGGGCGGACGGGTGGCTCATTCGGCGCCGCCCTCGGAGCGCAGCACGTACCCGACGCCGCGCACCGTGTGCACCAGCCGCGGTTCGCCGCCCGCCTCCGTCTTGCGGCGCAGGTACATCACGTACACGTCGAGGGAGTTGGAGGTCGGTTCGAAGTCGAAGCCCCAGACGGCCTTGAGGATCTGCTCACGGGTGAGCACCTGGCGCGGGTGCGCGAGGAACATCTCCAGCAGGGTGAACTCGGTACGGGTCAGCTCGACCTGCCGCCCGCCTCGGGTCACCTCCCGCGTCGCCAGGTCCATCCGCAGGTCGGCGAAGGTCAGCGCCTCCCCCTCGGCGGGCTGCACGCCGGCGGCCGCCGCGTATGAGCTGCGGCGCAGCAGCGCGCGGATACGGGCCAGGAGTTCGTCCAGTTCGAAGGGTTTGACGAGGTAGTCGTCGGCGCCCGCGTCCAGGCCGGTGACCCGGTCGCCGACCGTGTCGCGGGCGGTCAGCATCAGGATCGGTACGGTCACGCCGCTTGCCCGCAGCCGCCGGGCGGCGGTCAGGCCGTCCATCCGGGGCATCAGCACGTCCAGCACGATGAGTTCGGGGTCGTAGGAGGCGACCTTCTCGACCGCGTCGAGTCCGTCGACGGCCTGCTCGGTCCCGTAGCCCTCGAAGGCGAGGGAGCGCTGCAGCGCCTCCCGGACGGCCGGCTCGTCGTCGACGATCAGGATGCGGGCGGGCTGGTCACCGTACTCGGCGGGACTCATCGCTGTGACTACCTCGGGTGTGGGTGCGGGCGGCTGACCGGGGATTCCGCGGTCCAGCATGTCAGCCTCGCACGCCGGCGGCCGGGGTGCGTCGCGCGGCACGGTCTCGTCGGTGGTCCGCACGGCGCCCGGTGCGCGGGGGACGGCGCCGGGGTGTGCGGGCGCGCCGGTCATCTCCGGGCGGCGGCCCGGGACGGCCGGGCCGTTCCCGCCGCGGTGCCCCGCTGGGGGCGCGGCCGGGCGGCGGGCGCCGCGACCTCGGCGGGGCGCCCGGTGCGGGCCGGCCGCACCCGGGCGTCGGCCTCGGCCAGGTCGCGGGCCAGGTCCAGGTCGGCGGGGCCGGTACGGGCGGCCGCGCCGTGGTCGACGGTCAGCACGCCCGCGCTGTGCCGCTTCTCGCCCGCGCTCCAGGCGATGACGGCGGCGACGGCACGGCGGGCGCGGTGCACCGGGACGGTGATCTTGCTGGCCATGGGGGTCCTCTCGTGCGTGCGGTTCGGGGCGGGGGAAGGGGGAGGGGTCCGCCGGCTCAGCTCTTGCTGCTGCCGCCCGCCCGCAGGTTGGCGAGGTCCGCCTTGACGGTGTTGATCGGGATGGCGAAGCCGAGGCCGACGCTCCCCGCCGAGCTGCTGCCCTGGGCGGAACTCGGCGAGTACATGGCCGAGTTGATGCCGATGACCTGGCCCTTCATGTCGATCAGCGCGCCGCCGGAGTTGCCGGGGTTGAGCGCCGCGTCGGTCTGGATGGCCTTGTACGTGGTCTTCGACTGACCGGTGTCGCCGTTGTACTGGTTGCCGCCGAACTCGAACGGCCAGCCGGGGCCGCCCTGCTGCTCCTGCTGCTGCCGGCCCTCGTCCTTGGGGACGGTCACGTCGCGCTTGAGGGCGGAGACGATGCCGCTGGTGACGGAGCCGGTGAGCCCTTCGGGGGAGCCGATGGCCACGACCTCGTCGCCGACCGCCAGGTTGTCGGAGTTGCCCAGCGAGGCGGTGGTGAGGTTCTTGGCGCCCTTGACCTTGATCAGGGCCAGGTCCTTGTCCGGGTCGGTGCCCACCACGTCGGCCTGCTTCTTGGTGCCGTCGCTGAAGGTGACCTCGACCGAGGAGGCGCCGGCCACCACGTGGTTGTTGGTGACGATCTCGCCGTCCGGGGTGATGACCACGCCGGAGCCGGTGGACTCGCCGCTCGCCGTCCGCGCCTTGATCTCGACTATCGCGGGGGTGACGGCCTTGGCCACCGCGGAAACGCTTCCGCTGCTCTTGGCGGAGCCCGCGTTGACGGCCGGGGTGGTGGTACTGGCCTGCGGCCGGTCCGTGGCGCTGCCGATGAGGGCGGCGCTGCCGCCGCCGATCAGACCGGAGGCGAGCGCCACGGCCGCGATCAGCGCGACGGGGCGGCGGGCCCGGCGGCGCGGCGCGGGGGCACCGGTGCCGGTGTCGTCCGGACCGCCCGGCCCGCCCGAGTCGCCCGAGCCGCCGAAACCGGCGGTGCCGCCGGGGGCTCCGGGGCCCGCGGGGGCGCCGTCCGCCGGCTGCGGTGCGGCATACGGCGGGTGGGGCGGCGGGGGCGGGTAGCCCGTCCCGCTCGTCCCGCCCTGCGCCTGCGGCCCGTGGGCGTAACCCTGGTACTGAGGAGTCTCGTCGCCGCTGCGGCGGTAGGTTTCGGTCATGTACCCGACTGTGCGAGCTGACCATGAGAACCGTCTGAGAACGCCCTGAGAGGCCCGACAGAAGTAGGTATGCCCGGTGTAAGGAAGATCAGCTACGGGCGGCGCGCTCGGCGGCCGGCACCGCACCGGCGGCGGCCGGGCCGCAGCCGCACGAACCCCGGACCACCAGCCTGGCCGGGAACAGCCGCAGCCGCTCGCGCCGCGAACCGACCACCCGCAGGCCGTCGTCCAGCACCAGGTCGACCGCCGCCCGCGCCATCGCCTCCCGGTCGGAGGCGACCGTGGTCAGCGGCGGGTCGGTCAGCGCCGCTTCCTTGACGTCGTCGAATCCGGCCACGGCCAGTTCGCCCGGTACGTCGATGCGCAGCTCGCGGGCGGCCCGCAGGACGCCGATCGCCTGGTCGTCGGTGGCGCACATGATGGCCGGCGGCCGGTTCGGGCCCGACAGCAGGTCCAGGGCGACCTGGTAGGCGTCGTAACGGTTGTACGGCGCGTGGAAATAACGCCCTTCGAGCGACTTTCCGGACTCCTCCATCGCCCGGCGCCAGCCCTCCAGGTGATCGGTCACCGGGTCGCCGGACTTCGGGGTCTCCTCCGTGCCGCCGAGGAAGGCGACGTACGGATGGCCGTGCTCCAGCAGGTGCCGGGTCGCCAGTTGCGCGCCGCCGACGTCGTCCGTCATCACGGCCACGTCGTCGATGGCGTCCGGCCGCCGGTGCAGCAGCACCACCCGGGCGTCCCAGGCGTCGATCTCGGCCGCCGCGTGCTCGCTGGGCCCCTGGCTGATCAGGATCAGCCCGGCCACCCGCATCCCCAAAAAGGCGCGCAAATAGTGCACTTCGCGCTCGTCGAGATAGTCGGCGTTGCCGACCAGGACCATCTTTCCGCGCTCGGCGGCAGCCTGCTCGACGGCGTGCGCCATCTCCGCGAAGAACGGCTGCCGGGTGTCCGGCACGATCAGTCCTATGAGGTCCGTGCGCCGGGACGCCATCGCCTGGGCGACCCGGTCCGGGCGGTACCCCAGCTCCTTGATCGCGGCGAGCACCCGCTCACGCGTGGCCGGGGCGACCGGCCTCGGTCCGTTGTTGATGACGTAACTCACCACGGCGGTCGAGGTACCCGCCAGTTTTGCCACATCATCCCGCGTCACCTTGGCCACGCGCGGCAGTCTACGCGGGTGGCCTCAGCTCTTGGCAGGCCGAGCCACGGCGGCTTCCCTCCCGGCACCGGCGTGCGAGGGCGCGGAACGGCGCACGCCCGCGCCCGCGCCGTCCTCCGGGCCGTCGCCGTTCGCCGCCGCCCGGCCGCCGCGCTTGCCCTGCGGCTCCTTGTCCTCCGCCGCGCGCTCGGGCTTCTCCGGCGTGACGAAGCGGTAGCCGACGTTGCGTACGGTACCGATCAGCGACTCGTGCTCGGGGCCCAGCTTCGCCCGCAGCCGCCGGACGTGCACGTCCACGGTGCGGGTGCCGCCGAAGTAGTCGTAGCCCCAGACCTCTTGGAGCAACTGGGCGCGGGTGAAGACCCGGCCCGGGTGCTGCGCCAGGTACTTGAGCAGCTCGAACTCCTTGAAAGTCAGGTCCAGGACCCGGCCCTTGAGCTTGGCGCTGTAGGTCGCCTCGTCCACCGACAGGTCGCCGTTGCGGATCTCCATCGGGCTGTCGTCGACGGTGATCTGCTGGCGCCCCATGGCCAGCCGCAGCCGGGCCTCGACCTCGGCCGGGCCCGCGGTGTCGAGCAGGACGTCGTCGATGCCCCAGTCCGCGGTGACGGCGGCCAGGCCGCCCTCGGTCACCACCAGCACGAGGGGACAGCCGGGTCCGGTGGACCGCAGCAACTGGCACAGCGACCGTACGTGCGGCAGGTCGCGCCGCCCGTCGATCAGTATGACGTCGGCCCCGGGGGTGTCCACCAGGGCCGGGCCCTCGGCCGGGGCGACCCGCACGCTGTGCAGCAGCAGGCCGAGCGCGGGGAGCACCTCCGTCGAGGGCTGGAGGGCGTTGGTCAGGAGCAGCAGCGAGCTCATCGCCGATCACCCGCCCGGGTCCCGGCCGGCCGTTTACTGCCCTTTGTGTCCTGCACGCTTCGCTCGCCCATTACGTCTGGTTCCTCCTCGGTCCCTGCGAACGGGGCCCCTCCCATGCCCGCTCCTGGCCATGGGGGCGTATGCGGCACTGCTTCGTACGGATGGCTCCCGGGCCCCGTTCAGGGCCCTGTGGAGCGCCGGTGTGCTCATCCGCGCGTGAACGTGGGTGAAAGCACAAAAGGACCCGGGGGCAACGCTGCCCGGATCCTTCTTGCCCAGCAGAATAGCCCACATGACTTCCGGACCCGAGGCGGATTTTGCGCGATCTTGTGTTCCGTCGATCACTTCGAGTGGCCGGCGCACGTCGTTGTTGACGGCGGACGGGGTCCGGATCGACGCCGTCCACACGCCTCGGAGCGCCCCCTCGGACACCCCTGCGGACGGCCTGGCCGTCGTCCTCGCGCACGGCTTCACCGGGGCCCTGGAGCGGCCCGCGCTGCGCCGGGCGGCCGCGGTCTTCGCCCAGCGTGCGGGCGTGATCACGTTCTCCTTCCGCGGCCACGGGCGGTCCGGCGGGCGCTCCACGGTCGGCGACCGCGAGGTGCTGGACCTGGCCGCGGCGGTGGGCTGGGCGCGCGCCCTGGGCTACCGCCGGGTCGCGACCGTGGGCTTCTCCATGGGCGGCTCGGTCGTGCTGCGGCACGCCGCGCTCTACGGAGGGGCGCGCGAGGGGCGCACGGATGCGCATACCGACACGGTGGTGTCGGTGAGTGCTCCCGCGCGGTGGTTCTACCGGGGTACGGCCTCGATGCGCAGGCTGCACTGGGTGGTGACGCGGCCCACGGGGCGCCTGGTGTCGCGTCTGGGGCTGCGCACCCGTATCCACCCGGAGGACTGGGACCCCGTACCGCTCTCCCCCGTGGCAGCCGTCCCCCGGATCGCACCCACCCCGCTGCTCGTCGTGCACGGCGACCGGGACCCGTACTTCCCGCTGGACCACCCCCGGATGCTCGCCGCGGCCGCCGACCCGGAGACCAGCGCGCTGTGGCTGGAGCCCGGCTTCGGCCACGCGGAGAACGCGGCGCCCCGGGAACTCCTCGAACGGATCGCGGCGTGGGCCGCCGAACGGGTGACGGAACAGGCGGCGTGAGCACGGCGGCGGCCCGTACCGGGAGAGGTACGGGCCGCCGTCAGGTGTACGTACGGGCCGCCGGCAGGTACGTACACCTGACGGCGGCCGGTCCTCAGCCGCGGGCGCTCACTCCGCCTCCGCCAGCGGCTCCGCGAACTGCGCCGCGTACAGCTTCGCGTAGGCGCCGTCCGCCGCCAGCAGCGCGTCGTGCGTGCCCTGCTCCACGATCGCGCCGGACTCCATGACCAGGATCAGGTCCGCGTCACGGATGGTGGACAGCCGGTGCGCGATCACGAAGCTGGTGCGGCCGGTGCGCAACTGCGCCATGGCGTGCTGGATGAGCACCTCGGTACGGGTGTCGACCGAGCTGGTGGCCTCGTCCAGGACCAGGATCGCCGGCTCGGCGAGGAACGCCCGGGCGATGGTGATGAGCTGCTTCTCGCCCACCGAGACGTTGGCGCCCTCGTCGTCGATGACGGTGTCGTACCCGTCGGGCAGGGTCCGTACGAAGCGGTCCACGTGGGTGGCCTTCGCCGCCTCGATGATCTTGTCCATCGAGGTGCCCTCGGGAGCCCCGTACGCGATGTTCTCCGCTATCGTCCCGCCGAAGAGCCAGGTGTCCTGGAGGACCATGCCGATGTGCGAGCGCAGCCCCTCACGGGTCATCGACTGGATGTCCACGCCGTCCAGGGTGATCCGGCCGCCGCGCACCTCGTAGAACCGCATCAGCAGGTTGACCAGCGTGGTCTTGCCGGCGCCGGTCGGGCCGACGATCGCCACCGTCTGCCCCGGGTGGACGGCCAGCGACAGGTCGTCGATGAGCGGTTTGTCGTCCTCGTAGCGGAACGAGACGTCCTCGAAGACGACATGGCCGCTGACGTGCTCGGGGCGCTGCGGCCGGGCGTCGTCCGGCGCCTGCTCCTCGGCGTCCAGCAGTTCGAAGACCCGCTCCGCCGAGGCGACACCGGACTGCACCATGTTGGCCATCGAGGCGACCTGGGTGAGCGGCTGGCTGAACTGCCGGGAGTACTGGATGAACGCCTGCACGTCGCCGATGGACAGCGCGCCGGAGGCGACGCGCAGACCGCCGACCACGGCCACCAGGACGTAGTTCAGGTTGCCGATGAACATCATCGCGGGCTGGATGATCCCGGAGATGAACTGGGCCTTGAAGCCCGCCTCGTACAGCGCCTCGTTCTGCTTGCCGAACAGCTCGGCGGACTCCTTCTGGCGGCCGAAGACCTTCACCAGGGAGTGGCCGGTGTACATCTCCTCGATGTGCGCATTGAGCTTGCCGGTGGTCTTCCACTGCTGCACGAACTGGGGCTGCGCCCGCTTGCCGACCTTGGTGGCGACGAGGATCGAGACCGGCACCGTGACCAGCGCGACCAGGGCCAGCAGCGGCGAGATCCAGAACATCATCGCCAGCACGCCGACGATGGTCAGCAGCGAGGCGACGATCTGGCTCAGGGTCTGCTGGAGGGTCTGCGCGATGTTGTCGATGTCGTTGGTGGCGCGGGAGAGGACCTCGCCGCGCGGCTGCTTGTCGAAGTAGCGCAGCGGCAGCCGCGCCAGCTTCTCCTCGACCTCCTCGCGCATCCGGAAGACGGTCCGCTGCACGACGCGGGTGGCGATCCGGGCCTGTACGAAGCCGAAGAACGCGGCACCGAGGTAGATCAGGAAGACCCACAGCAGGACCACGCCGACGGCGCCGAAGTCGATGCCCAGGCCGGGCACGACCGGCATCGTGCCGAGCATGTCGGCCAGCCCGTTCTCGCCCTGCGCCCGCAGGTGGGCGACGGCCTCGCCCTTGCTGATGCCGCCGGGGAGCTGCCGCCCGACGACGCCCGCCATGATCAGGTCGGTGGCGTGGCCGAGGACCTTGGGGGCGACCACGTTCAGCGCGACGCTGAGCAGGCCCAGCGCCAGCGCCACCCAGATGACCGCCCGCTCGGGCTTCATCTGCCGCAGCAGCCGCAGGCTGGAACCCTTGAAGTCCATGACCTTCTCGGTGGGCTGGCCGCCCATCATGCGCGCGGGCCCGGCGGCCGGCGCGGGGCCGCGCTGCTGCGGCGCCTTCTGGCTGCTCACGCCGCCTCCTGCTCGGTGAGCTGGGACAGGACGATCTCCCGGTAGGTCTCGTTGTCCGCCATCAGTTCGGCGTGGGTGCCGGTGCCGACGACCCGGCCCTCGTCCAGGACGACGATGCGGTCGGCGCCGCGGATCGTGGAGACGCGCTGGGCGACGATGACGACGGTGGCCCGGCCGGTCTCCCGGGCGAGCGCGGCCCGCAGCGCGGCGTCCGTGGCGTAGTCGAGGGCCGAGAAGGAGTCGTCGAAGAGGTAGATCTCCGGCTTGCGGACCAGCGCCCGCGCGATGGCCAGACGCTGCCGCTGCCCGCCGGAGACGTTGCCGCCGCCCTGGGCGATCGGCGCGTCCAGGCCGCCCTCCATGCGTGCGACGAAGTCCCGGGCCTGCGCGATGTCCAGCGCGTGCCACAGCTCCTCGTCGGTCGCGTCCGGATTGCCGTAGCGCAGGTTCGTGGCGACGGTCCCGGAGAAGAGGTACGGCTTCTGGGGGACGAGGCCGATGGCGGTGGCCAGCGTCTCGGGGGCAAGGGTGCGCACGTCCACGCCGTCCACCAGGACCGTGCCGCCCGTCGCGTCGAACAGCCGCGGCACCAGCCCGAGGAGGGTGGACTTGCCGCTGCCGGTCGAGCCGATGACGGCGGTGGTCTCGCCGGGGCGGGCGACCAGCGAGACGTCCTTGAGGACCGGCTCCTCGGCACCCGGGAAGCGGAACTCGACGTTCCGCAGTTCCAGTTCGCCGTGCCGGCGCAGCTCGGTGACCGGCTGCTCCGGCGGGGTGACGCTGGTGTCGGTGGCCAGCACCTCCTGGATGCGCTCGGCGCAGACCTCGGCGCGCGGCAGCATCATCACCATGAACGTCGCCATCATGATCGACATGAGGATGTACATCAGATAGCTGAGGAAGGCGGTCAGCGCGCCGATCTGCATCCCGCCGCTGTCGATACGGTGCCCGCCGAACCACACGACGGCCACGCTCGACACATTCACCACCAGCATGACCAGCGGGAACATCAGCGACATCAGCCGGCCGGCACGCAACGACACGTCGTACAGGTCGTGGTTGGCGCCCGCGAACCGCTCGCGCTCGTACCCGTCCCGGACGAAGGCCCGGATGACCCGGATGCCGGTGATCTGCTCGCGCAGCACCCGGTTGACGGTGTCGATACGCTCCTGCACCCCGCGGAACAGCGGGCGCATCCGCCGGGTGACCAGCGACACCAGGATCGCCAGGACCGGGACGATGACCAGGATCAGGCCGGACAGCGGCACGTCCTGGTTGAGCGCCATCACCACGCCGCCGACGCACATGATGGGCGCCGCCACCATCATGGTGAACGTCATCAGGACCAGCATCTGGACCTGCTGCACGTCGTTGGTGGTACGGGTGATCAGGGACGGCGCGCCGAACCGGCCCACCTCGCGGGAGGAGAAGGACTGCACCCGGTCGAAGACCGCGGCGCGGATGTCACGGCCCAGTGCCATGGCCGTGCGGGCGCCGAAGTAGACGGCGCAGACCGAACAGGCGATCTGCAGCAGGGTCACGGCGATCATGACGCCGCCGAGGCTCAGGATGTAGCCCATGTCCCCTTTGACGACACCGTTGTCGATGATGTCGGCGTTCAGGGTGGGCAGGTAGAGGGTGGCCAGCGTCTGGACGAGCTGGAGCAGCACGATCAGGGATATGGGGCGCATGTGGGGCCGCAGATGCGCCCGCGCCAATCGGACCAACACTGTTCGAGCCTATGCGAGCCCTTGTCCGCGGCAATCGAATTTCCCCGTACCACTTGAACGGAGCAGGAGGTTTTGCCAGAACTTGTCCGGACAGTCGCCGAAGTTGCCCGGAACGGCACCCGCCGCGACGTACGCCATCATGGAGGCCCCTGACGACGCACGACGAACGACGATGAAGAGGCCGCCGTGACAACAACTGGCACCGTGCGCTACTGGGCCGCGGCGAAGGCCGCCGCCGGCACCGCCGAGGAGCCGTACGCGGCGGCGACACTCGCCGAGGCACTGGCCGCGGCACGCGAGCGGCACGCCGCGAACCCCGAGTTCGCCCGCGTCCTGCTGCGCTGCTCGTTCCTGGTGGACGGCGACCCGGTCGGCGGCCGCGACCACGCGGCCGTCCGGCTGGCCGAGGGCGGCACCGTCGAGGTCCTGCCGCCGTTCGCGGGAGGATGAGCGAGACCATGAGCGAGAACCAGCCGCAGCATCCGTACGGGTCCTACGACCCGTACCAGCCCCAGGACCAGCGGCAGCAGCCGCAGCAGCCCGCGCACCCGCAGCAGCCCGCGGCCGATCCGCAGGCGCCGTACGACGGGCAGGGGTCCTACGGGGGCCCGGCGACGCGTACGGGACACCGGCCCCGCAGCCGTACGGCGGTCACGGCGGCACGTACGGCCAGGCGCAGGCGCCGCAGCAGGGCTACGGGCAGCAGCAGCCGTACGAGCACCAGGCATACGGAACCCCGCCGTACAGCCGGCAGCAGCCCCCGCAGCAACATCCCCAGCAGACCTACGACGCGTACGGGCGGCCGCAGCAGACGGCCTGGCCCGCGGCGGCCGGACAGCAGCAGCAGACCGGTCAGTACGGTCAGCAGAGCCAAACCGGGCAGTCCGGCCAGTACGGGCAGAGCCAGGGGGGGCAGTCCGGGCAGTACGGGCAGAGCCAGGCCGGTCAGTCAGGTCAGTACGGACAGCAGGGTCAGTCCGGTCAGTCCGGTCAGTCCGGCCAGTACGCCAGCGGGCCGGACGGCCGTCCCGCCGCCTACGGACAGCAGGCGTCCGGGGGCGGCTCGTACGGATCCTCCTCGTACGGTTCCGACGCCTACGCCACCGGCGGGGACGACGACGGCCCGCAGACCCAGATCTGGACGGCGCCGACCTGGGACACCGGCGTCCAGTTGCCCGTCGTGGGCGGCCCGGACCCGGCGGCCCCCGGCCCGTCCGCGCCGGACCGGTCCGCCGAGGAGACCGCGTACCTGCCGAAGCAGAGCCCGGAACCGGCCGCCGCCGCCCACACCCCGCAGCCGCAGCCCCGGGCGCAGCACCGGCACC
The DNA here is from genome assembly GCF_003865135.1 of Streptomyces chrestomyceticus JCM 4735. NCBI lineage: Bacteria > Bacillati > Actinomycetota > Actinomycetes > Kitasatosporales > Streptomycetaceae > Streptomyces > Streptomyces chrestomyceticus. The sequence continues at coordinate 4,123,699 of NZ_BHZC01000001.1, forward strand.
GGGCCGCGCCGGAGCCCGAGCGGCCCGCCGACGGGCCCGCGCCGGACCTGTCGCGGCTCGCGCCCAACCAGCGCGCCCGCGCCGAGGGCCGCTCGCCGATCATTCCGCCCGGCCTGCAGCCCGCCGCCCTCACCGCCGTACTGGCCCTGCTCCTCGCCCTCGCCGCGCCGCTGCCCCGGGTGGCCCTGGCGGTACCGGTGGTGCTCCTCCAGGCCGTCACCGCGGCGGGCTGGTTCCGCCTCAACGGCATGTGGCCCGCCCGGCAGGGCATCGCCCTCGCCTTCCTGGCGGGTGTGACCACCGACATCGCGCTGCTGGCCACCGAACGCGACCAGGCGCCCGTGGTCGCCATCGGCACCCTCGGCGTCTGGTGCCTGTTCATCCTGATCCTCCAATTGCGCAACCGCAGCAGCGCGGACGAGCGGATGTACGCGCTGACCGCCGGCCTCACCTCCACCGCCCTGGTGGTCCTGGCCGCCGGGCAACTGGCCGCCACGTCGCACGCCGTGACGGTGGGCTGCGTCGCGGTCGCGGTGACCGCCCTCGCCCGCGCGCTGCCGCTGCCGTCGGCCGCCTCCCTGGTCGTCGCCCTGCTCGGCGGCGCCGGCGCGGGCATCGCGGCCGGCCAGCTCACCGGCCTGGGCGCGTCCGGCGCCCTGCTGGGCCTGGTCGCCGGCGGCTGTGCCCTGATCGGCCTCCGGGTGGCCAGCTACGACTACCCGTCCCGCTTCGTGCACATGACGGCGGGCGTCGCCCTGCCGCTGACGCTGGCGGCCCCGGCGATCTACGTACTGGGGCGGGCGCTGGCCTGAGAGACGGCTGTCGTGGGCGGGTCCGGTGATGATCACGGGCCCGCCTTTGGCGTTCAGGGGGCTGACGGGCCGCCCTTGGCGTTCACTGATGGGCCGCTCTTGGCGTTACGGGGCTGACGGCTCGCCCTTGGCGGTCACGGGGCTGACGTCGGCTGCGCGCTATACGGGGCGCTCGCCCACATCCCCCCAGCGGGGGCTTACCCAGGCTCAGCCACGGCGAAGCCCGCACGGCGAGACACCACAGAGCACAGCGAGACATCGCGGAGCGCAGCGGGACGCAGCGAGACACAGCAGGACACCCCGCCCCCCGACCGTAAAAGACACCACCCCCCATGGTCCGGTTAGGCTCGCACGCATCCGACCGGGGGCCTGACCCGGAAAAACCGGGCCGATTTCGGCCCCACGCCTGGGGTAGTGGTTCGATGCGCGCACTGCGAGTGCTGTTGGTGATCGTCGTGATACTCGGCGGCCTGTTCGTGGCCGCCGACCGGATCGCGGTGAACTTCGCCGAGGACAAGGCCGCTGACAAGATCCGCAGCAGCCAGGGCCTGGACCGTACGCCGGAGGTGTCCATCACCGGCTTCCCGTTCCTGACCCAGGTCGCGGGGCGCAGTCTGGACCAGGTGGATGCCAAGATTGACGGGCTGAACGCCACCGCCGAGGGCCACACGCTGCGTATCCAGGAGCTGTCGGCGCAGTTCCACGACGTGAAGCTGACCAGCGACTACACCTCGATCGAGCGCGCCGCGAGCGCCACCGGCGAGGCCCGGATCTCGTACGCGGACCTGACCACCGCCTCGGGCAAGAACGTCAAGGTGAGCTACGGCGGCGAGAAGAACGGCAAGAGCCAGGTGAAGATCTCGCCGAACCTGCCGAACCTGCCGATGCTGAACTCTCTGGAGGTCACCGGGTCGGTGAGCATAGTGAACGGCGACACCGTCCGGCTGCGCGCCGACACCCTTCCGGCTCTCTGCTCCCAGCTCTCCGCCTGCCGCAATCAGGTCCGCGCGCAGACCGACCACGAGTGGAAGCTGAACCGGCTGCCCGGCGGCCTGAAGCTGGACAAGGTGGTCTCGACGCGGGAGGGCATCTCGATCTCGGCCAGCGGCAAGGACGTCAAGCTGCCCGGCTGATCCGTCCGGGACACCTCCCGGCCGGGGCTTCCCCCACCCCCGGCCGCCGGAAACGGAACGTACCGCTACGAACCACCCGGCCGTCCGCACACTGAGACATCCCGTCCCGCACGCCAGACTCCGACCGGCGTGCGGGCCACGGCGGTACGGCCCGCACGCCCCACGCACCACCCCTCCGTACCGCCATTCGGACCGACACGTCTCAGCATCCGACACACCGGTGACACGTCCCGCCGCGCCTCCCTACGATCGGTCGCATGCAGAGCTCTCTGAGCGGTTCCCGTTCGCGGGGACAGGCGAACCTCACGAAGCGGCGGGCAGTCGACCTGTGCCGCGTCGCCGCCATGCTCTGTCGCCCTGCCTGACGGGCGGCCTCTTCCCCCGTCTCCGCCCGGCCCGCTGAGGCCACACCTGCCACTTCCCCACGCAGCGCCGCGTCTTCCGCCCGCAGCGCGCACCGGCGTACGCGTGCCCCGTAACTGCCCCGGAGGAGAACAACATGAGCCGTAGCGACGTCCTGGTGGACGCCGACTGGGTCGAGGCCCACATCGACGACCCGAAGGTGGTCATCGTCGAGGTCGACGAGGACACCTCGGCCTACGACAAGAACCACATCAAGAACGCCGTCCGCATCGACTGGCAGAAGGACCTCCAGGACCCGGTGCGCCGCGACTTCGTCGACCAGGCGGGCTTCGAGAAGCTGCTCTCCGGGAAGGGCATCGCCAACGACGACACCGTCGTGCTCTACGGCGGCAACAACAACTGGTTCGCCGCGTACGCGTACTGGTACTTCAAGCTCTACGGCCACGACAGCGTCAAGCTGCTCGACGGCGGCCGCAAGAAGTGGGAGCTGGACTCCCGCGACCTGGTCGACGGCTCGCAGGTGCCGAACCGTCCGCGGACCGACTACAAGGCGAAGGCCCAGGACACCTCGATCCGCGCCTTCCGAGACGACGTCGTCGCCGCGATCGACAACCTGAACCTGGTCGACGTGCGCTCCCCCGACGAGTTCAGCGGCAAGCTGCTCGCCCCGGCGCACCTGCCGCAGGAGCAGTCGCAGCGCCCCGGCCACGTGCCGAGCGCCCGCAACATCCCGTGGTCGAAGAACGCCAACGACGACGGCACCTTCAAGTCGGACGACGAGCTCAAGGCCCTCTACGAGGCCGAGAACGTGGACCTGGCGAAGGACACCATCGCCTACTGCCGCATCGGCGAGCGCTCGGCGCTCACCTGGTTCGTGCTGCACGAGCTGCTCGGCCAGTCCAACGTCAAGAACTACGACGGTTCGTGGACCGAGTACGGCTCGCTGGTCGGCGTGCCGATCGAGCTCGGCGCCGCCAAGTAGGCGCACCCCGCCCCCGTACCCCTCAACTCACCAAGGACGTACCCATATGTGTGGAGCAAAGGCCGGCGGCCCGGACGCTTCGACGATCAAGCCGGGCGAGACCACCATTCAGGGCAGCGTGACGCGCGACGGCCAGCCCGTCACCGGTTACGTGCGCCTGCTGGACAGCACCGGCGAGTTCACCGCCGAGGTCCCCACCTCGGCGACCGGACAGTTCCGCTTCTACGCGGCCGAGGGCACCTGGACGCTGCGCGCCTTGGTCCCGGGCGCGACCGCGGACCGTACCGTCGTCGCGCAGCACGGTGGTCTCGCGGAGGTCGCCATCGCCGTCTGACGGCGGTACGCATACGTACCCACGTACGGCCGACGGGCCGCACCCCGGGGGTTGGACGCCTTGGCCGGGGTGCGGCCCGCCGCGCTTCCCAGCCACCCCGGCCGGATCTACGGTGGAACCATGTCCGCGCACCAGCGTCCGCCCGCGCAGCGCCGGCACCGCCGGTACTTCGCCCTGATGGGCGTGTGTCTTGCCCTTTTCGTGCTGGCGTGGGGCGTGGTACGGCTGTGGTCCGTACCGGCGGCCGTGGCGATGTGTGTGGTCGCCATGGTCATCCCGCCGTTCGCGGCGATCGTCGGCAACCGGCGGGAGCCGGGTGAGCGCTGGTGGGACGAGTCGGGCGACCCGGAGTCGGACCGGTGGTGGCGCGAGATCGACGACCGCGGTTCCGGGCCGGGTTCCGGGGCCGGGCCCGGCTCCGGCCGTCGCTGAGCCGTACCCGGGCCGCGGCCGGACCGCCGCGCCCTCAGTAGACGAGCGCCTGCACCCCGTCCGGCATGACCTCGCTCACGAAGACCTGCGCCCCGGCGATCCGGGCGCCCTCGATGAGGTCCTTCTCCTCGATGTCCCGGCGGGCCGCGCACTGCGTGCACACGGTGATCGTGCCGCCGCCCGCCACGATCGAGTCGATCAGATCCGGCAGCGGCGCCGCGTGCGGCAGCTCGAACTCCGCCGCGCGCCCCGGCAGCGCGAACCACACCGACTCCCCGGTCAGCCAGAGCGAGACGTGCACCCCGCTGGCCACGGCCACCGCCGCCACCGTGAACGCCTGCGAGCACCGCTCGGGGGCGTCCGCCCCCGCCGTCACCTTGATCACCAGCTTCTTCGCCATACGGCCACTTTAGAGCTCCTGCCAACGCAACCTTTCGGCCCCGTAGTTGGCCAGTGGTCCGACCTACACACGATCTTCATGGGGGCCGCGTGCAGCCGGACCGACCTGACCGCTGCCGTCGTTGGCGGCGGGCGTGGCGGCACAGCCGCCGCGGACGACCGGGGACGCGGCGGCACGGTCGGCGGCCGCACCATGGGCCGACGGTTGTCCCGGGTGCACCTGCTCCAGTTCGACAGCGCCGCGGTGGCCGAGTTCTTCCGGCTGACCGTGCTGAGCGACGCGCGCGGCCCGGCCGTCTTCCTGCGGGACGCCCAGACCGTCGGACGGGACGACGCGTACAAGAAGGCCGTGCCGAAGGAGGCGGGCTCGGCCGTCGGCGGCTGGTTCGGGTCCGGGGTGGAGGTCTACAAGGAGACGGGTTCCGAAGGCGCTCTCTCGGTGCGGTACGCGTACGTGTTCGCCGACGACACCGTCGCCCTCATCGTCCACTCCCGTCCCGACGGCACCGTACCGACCGCCTTCCACCAGTCCGTCGCCCTCCAGCAGCAGCTCCTCGGCTGAGCCGGCGGCGCCGGGTGTCCCGGGGGCGTCAGGCGCCCGGGGCACCCGGCGGGACCGACCTCACAGCGCCGTCACCGAGCACGCCGACTAGACTCGCTTCCGGTCCGTATCACCTCACTCCGTCCGAGGAGCGCGCTCGTGCTTGAGGCAGTCTTCACCACCCTGCTCGTCCTGGTCGCCGTCGGCGTCGTCGCCTTCGCCGGGCTGACCTGGAAGAAGCTGTACCAGGGCCAGCGCTAGACCCCCGAACACACCAGACTTCCCCCGACACAGATCGCCTGAGCTGATGATCGAGATCCCGTCCGACCTGAACCCGGCCCTCGTGCCCCTCGCCTTTCTGCTCGGCAACTGGGAGGGCGCCGGCGTCGCCGACTTCCCCGGTTCCGAGAAGTGCAACTTCGGCCAGGAGGTCACCTTCACGCACGACGGCCGTGACTTCCTCGAATACACCTCGCACACCTGGGTGCTCGACGGCGAGGGCAAGAAGGTCGCTCCGCTGGAGACCGAGTCCGGCTACTGGCGCATCGACCAGGACCGCAAGGTCGAGATCGTGATGATCCGCGACGGCGGCGTCGCGGAGGTCTGGTACGGCGAGCTGGCCGACCAGAAGCCGCAGATCGACCTGGCCACCGACGCCGTGGCGCGCACCGCGGCCTCCGGCCCGTACAGCGGTGGCAAGCGCCTGTACGGGTACGTGAACAGCGACCTGATGTGGGTCGGCGAGAAGGCCACCCCCGAGGTGCCGCTGCGCCCGTACATGTCGGCGCACCTGAAGAAGGTCGTCGACCCGCGCGAGTGGGCCAAGGACATCAAGGACCTGCCGGACGACGGCATCGCGTTCTTCAAGTAGCCGGGCCGGACCTCCACAGGTCCGCTCATCAGCACAGACAGTCGCAGAGCGCCCCGCGGGGAAGTCCGGTGAGAGTCCGGCGCTGACCCGCAACGGTGTGCGGGACCACGCGTTCCGCCAGCCCGATCACCCGTGGGGCGCCGGTTCCTGATCAACTCGCCGTGGACTGCGAGGGGACACCGCCGCGGGCCCCGCGCCACGCGCCGTCACCCCGGACCGTACGGACGCGGCCCGAGCCGAAGGCGTACGCCCCTTGGCCGCCCCAGCCCGTACCGCCGCCCCCGCCCCCGCACCCGTCGGGCCCGACGGCGACCGGCCCCGTACCGGCTCGCCGCTGCCCACCGTGCCGCTGGCCGCCGGGCTCGCCCTCGTCCTGCTCGGCTCCCTGGTGTGCGGCGTCGGCCTCGGCGCCTCCGGCGTCGGGTGGGGCGAGATGCTGCGCTACCTGGGCGCCGGGCTGAGCGGCGGCACCATCACCTCCGACGAGGTCTCCGCCTACACCATCGTGTGGGAGCTGCGCTTCCCGCGCACGCTCCTGGCCGCCGTCGTCGGCGCCGGGCTGTCCGCCATCGGCGTGGCCGTCCAGGCCCTGGTGCGCAACGCCCTCGCCGACCCCTTCGTGCTCGGCATCTCCTCCGGCGCCGCGGTCGGCGCCAACGCCGTCCTGCTCTTCGGCTCGCTGGCCGCGCTCGGCGTCTGGGCCCTGTCCACCGCCGCCTTCGGCTCGGCGCTGCTGGCCATGGTGCTGGTCTACGCGGCGGCCCGCAGCGCGCACGGCCTGACCCCGCTGCGCCTGGTCCTGACCGGCTCCGCCATGTACTACGGCTTCTCCGCCCTCTCCACCCTGATGGTCTTCGCCGCCGACCGGGGCGAGGCGGCGCGGTCCGCCATGATGTGGCTGCTCGGCAGCCTCAGCGGGGCGGGCTGGGGCTCGCTGCCGGTCGCCGCGGTGGCGGTGGCCGGGGCGCTGCTGTACCTGCTGCTCTCCGCGGGCCGCCTGAACGCGCTGGCCATGGGCGACGAGTCGGCCGCCGCGCTCGGCGTGGACCCCGGGCGGCTGCGCCGGGAGCTGTTCGCGGTCACCGCGGCCGTGACCGGCGCGGTGGTCGCGGTCAGCGGGGCGATCGGCTTCGTCGGGCTGATGGTGCCGCACGTGACGCGGATGCTGGTGGGCGCCGGGCACCGCCGGGTGCTGGCGGTGGCGCCGCTGCTGGGCGCGGTGCTGATGGTGTGGGTGGACATCCTGTCCCGGGTGCTGCTGGCGCCCGTCGAGCTGCCGGTCGGAGTGATCACCGCGGTGCTCGGCGTGCCGGCCTTCGTGCTGCTGATGCGGCGGCGCGGCTACACGTTCGGAGGCGGGTCCTGATGGGGTGCTGGATGGGGTGCTGGATGCGGTGCCGGACGCCGGGACACGGCGGTACGTACGGAGGCGGTGCCTGATGCGGATCGACATCGACGCGGTGTCCGTGGACGTGGCCGGCGCGCGGCTCGTGCACGACATCACCCTGCACGCGGACAGCGGCCGGGTCGTCGGGCTGGTCGGGCCCAACGGCAGCGGCAAGTCCACCCTGCTGCGCTGCGCCTACCGCGCGCTGCGCCCGGCCGCCGGGACGGTACGGCTGGACGGCACCGACCTGCACGCCATGGGCGTACGCGAAGGGGCCCGGCACCTGGCCGCGCTGCCCCAGGAGTCGGCGACGGAGTTCGGGTTCACGGCCGCCGAGGTCGTCGCGATGGGGCGGCTGCCGCACCAGCGCGGTTCGGGGCGGCCGAGCGCCGCCGACCTGCGGGTGTGCGAGGAAGCGCTGGACCGTACCGGTGCCGCCCACCTCGCCACGCGGGCCTTCCTGAGCCTGTCCGGCGGCGAGAAGCAGCGGGTGCTGATCGCCCGCGCGCTGGCCCAGGAGCCGCGGGTGCTGGTGCTGGACGAGCCGACGAACCACCTCGACATCGCGCAGCAACTGGAGCTGCTGGCGCTGGTCAGGGACAGCGGGCTGACGGTGCTGACCGCGCTGCACGACCTGAACCTGGCGGCCGTGCACTGCGACGAGCTGTACGTCATCTCCGGCGGCCGCATCGTCGCCTCCGGCGCGCCGCACGACGTGCTGGGGCCGGAGCTGCTGGCCGAGGTGTTCGGGGTGCGCGCGCACCGCGTACCGCATCCGGAGACCGGCGCCGTACAACTGCTGTTCGACCGCCTGCCCGCCCGTACCGACGCACCGACCACCCCGTGAGGCCCCCCATGCGCACCCGCCGCCACCGCTCCGCCGCCCTGCTCACCGCCCTCACGCTCGCCGCGCTCACCGGCTGCGGCGCCCAGGTCGCCGAGGAGGGGAAGGGGGACCCCGCCAAGGCGTCCGGATCCGGTCACTACCCGGTCACGATCGAGAACTGCGGCATGAAGACCACGTACGCCAAGGCACCGCGCCGGGTGGTCACCAACGACGTCGGGATCGCCGACATCATGTTCGCGCTCGGCCTGGAGGACCACATGGCCGGGTACGTCATGCCGGAGTACCGGGGCAAGCTCGACGCCGTCGCCTGGAAGGACGCGTACGGCAAGGTGCCGTGGCTCTCCAAGAAGGCGATCACCAAGGAGATCGCCCTGGACGCCAAAGCCGACCTGGTCTTCGCGGGCTGGAACTACGGCTTCGGCGAGGACAGCGACGTCACCCCGGCCTCCCTGAAGAAGCTCGGCATCGGCAGCTACGTCCTGACCGAGTCGTGCCGCAACGGGTCCGACGGCGGCCAGGGCAGCGCGCGCGGCGTGATGCCGCCGCTGGACGCGCTGTACACGGACCTGAAGACCCTCGGGAAGATCTTCGACGTCGAGGACCGGGCGGACGCGCTGATCGCCACGTACCGCAAGCAGATCGCCGACGCGCAGGCCAAGGTGCCCAAGGACGGCGCACGGCCCACCGTCTTCCTGTACGACGGCGGCCAGGACAAGCCGATGACCTCCGGCCGCTTCGCCGGGCCGCACGACATCATCACCAAGGCCGGCGGCGACCACGTCATGAAGGACCTCGACGACTCCTGGACCACGGTCGGGTGGGAGTCGGTGGTCGAACGCGACCCCGACGTGATCGTCATCAACGACTACGGCACGCCGACGGCCGCGCAGAAGAAGGCGTTCCTGAAGTCGTACGGGCCGCTGAAGAACGTCTCGGCGATCAAGAACGACCGCATTTTCGTCCTGGATTACGCCGACCTGGTGGAGAGCCCGCGCAACCCGGCGGCCGTCGCCGCGCTCTCCGGTTACCTGCGGAACGTAGGCGGCCACTGAACGTCCTCCTACACTGTCGGTGTGGTGAGCAGCGACTGGCAGAGCGACCTCCGCAAGCGCGGGTACCGGCTGACCCCGCAGCGGCAGCTCGTGCTGGAGGCGGTGGACAAGCTGGAACACGCCACCCCCGACGCCATCCTCACCGAGGTGCGCAGGACGGCGGGCGGCGTGAACATCTCCACCGTCTACCGGACGCTGGAGCTGCTGGAGGAGCTGAAACTGGTCAGCCATGCCCATCTCGGGCACGGCGCGCCCACGTACCACCTCGCGTCCCGGCACCACCACATCCATCTGGTGTGCCGGGACTGCTCGGAAGTGATCGAAGCCGATCTGTCGGTGGCCGAACGGTTCACGACGACGCTGCGGGAGACGTTCGGTTTCGACACGGACCTGAAGCACTTCGCGATCTTCGGGCGCTGCGCGGCGTGCACCGGCGGCGGTACGGCCACGCCTCCGGCACCCGACGGCGGGCCGCCCGCCGAGGGCGGGTCGGGGCCCGCCGCGTAGCCGGTCGTACGCTTGGGGTATGCCGCGCCCACGTGAAGCCAGTCCGCTGCTGTCGCTGCCCGGTGCCGTCCCGGCCGAGGCCCCCGACGAAGGGGTCGCCGCACACTACGGCGACCTGTTCCGCGAACAACGCACCCTCGCGGACGGCCGCGGCCTCGTCGACCTCTCGCACCGCGGCGTGGTCACCGTCAGTGGCCCCGAGCGGCTGAGCTGGCTGCACCTGCTGCTCACCCAGCACGTCACCGACCTCGCCCCCGGCCACGCCACCGAGGCCCTGATCCTCTCCGCCAACGGCCACATCGAGCACGCCCTCTACCTCGTCGACGACGGGGAGACGACCTGGCTGCACACCGAGCCGGGCGACGAGGAGGCGCTGATCGCCTACCTGGAGAGCATGAAGTTCTTCTACCGGGTCGAGGTGGCCGACCGTACGGACGACTACGCGGTCGTCCACCTGCCCGCCGGCTCCATCACCGAAGCCCCGAAGGACGCGGTCGTCCGGGAGACCCCGCACGGCCGGGACCTGTTCCTGCCGCGCGGCGAGCTGGAGACCTTCGCGGCGGCCAACGGCCCCGCCGTCGGCACCCTCGCCCTGGAGGCGCTGCGCGTCGAGGCGCACCGGCCGCGCCTGGGCCGGGAGACCGACCACCGCACCATCCCGCACGAGCTGGGCTGGATCGGCACCGCCGTCCACCTCCAGAAGGGCTGCTACCGAGGCCAGGAGACGGTGGCCCGCGTCCACAACCTGGGGAAGCCGCCGCGCCGCCTGGTCTTCCTCCACCTGGACGGCAGCGAGGTGCACCTGCCGCCGCACGGCGCGCCCGTACGCCTGGCCGCCGACGGCGCCGAAGGCCGCCAGCTCGGCTTCGTCACCACCTCGGCCCGCCACCACGAGCTGGGCCCCATCGCGCTGGCCCTGGTCAAGCGCAACGTGCCCGTCGACGCGCCGCTGCTCGTGGAGAGCACGGCGGCGGCCCAGGAGGTCGTGGTCGAGCCGTAGGGCGGCCGGGAGAGGGAGCCGCGGCCCGGAAGCCGCGGCTCAGACCTCCAGCAGCACCGTGAACGGGCCGTCGTTCGTCAGCGAGACCTTCATGTCCGCGCCGAAGCGGCCCGTCGCGACCTCCGCGCCCAGTGCGCGGAGCTGTGTGACGACCTCGTCGACGAGGGGTTCGGCCACCGGGCCGGGGGCCGCCGCGTTCCAGGTGGGCCGACGGCCCTTGCGGGCGTCACCGTAGAGAGTGAACTGACTGATCACCAGCAGGCCCGCACCCGTGTCCGAGCAGGACTTCTCGCCGTCCAGGATGCGCACCGACCACAGCTTGCGGGCGAGCCGCGCCGCCTTCTCCGGGGTGTCGTCGTGCGTCACTCCGACCAGCACGCACAGCCCTTCACCGACGATCTCCCCGACCGTCCCGCCGTCCACCTCGACGCGTGCGCCGTCGACCCTCTGCACCACAGCTCGCATACCGCCCATGATGCACGGCACGCCCGGGCCTCCGACAGCCGTACCCTCCCGGGGCCGTTCGGGTGCCATGGCCATGGCTGGCCCTGCGGACGGCCCGCCCGCAGTGGCACGATGCGTGCACGCGGTGCGTCGCGCGGACAACGTGCCCGCACGGCCGCACCGGACGAGGGGACGGAACGACTCATGAGCACTGCCGGTCCCGGGCACACCCCCGGACCCGTACCGATCGCCCGTACGGCGCCCACGGCGGCCCGTACGACCCCGCCGGCCCCGGCACCCGCCGGGCCCGCCCGCACGGAGGACGGCCCCATGTTCCAGGCAGGCACGGCGCCGCACCGGCCGCCGCTGCAACGCGACCGCTTCCGCCCGGTCCCGCGGCCCGACCTGCACCGGCTGAGCCTGCCCGACCTGCGCGTCCTGCGGCGCGAGGCGCAACGGGAGGAGGCCGACCTGAGCTACGTACGGCGGCTTCTCCAGGGCCGGATCGACATCCTGCGCGCCGAGAGCACCCGCCGTACGGCCCCGCACTCGCCCCTGCTGGACCGGCTGCCGGAGATCCTGACGGACGGGCCGTCGCAGCACCGCTCCTCGGCCCGCCACGTGACGCTGGGGATGCCGCACAGCGAGGAGTACCGCCAGCTCGCGGAGCAGATGCTCGGCGAGGTGGAGCTGTCCGACCTCACGGCCCGTACGGACCAGGAGCTGCACGACGCGATGGGCCGGCTGGTCCGTTACGAGCAGCAGGTCTCCCGGCGGCGCCAGGCGCTGCAGCGGACCGCGGACGATTGCAGTGCCGAGATCGCCCGCAGGTACCGTGAAGGTGAAGCACAAGTAGACGACCTGCTCTCCTGACCCGGCGGCCGCACCGTACCGGGGGGAGCGCGGGTCACTCCCCGGAAGGCCCCCGATGAGCACCTCCACCGTTACCGACGGGCCCGCCCTGCCCGGTATGTCCCCTGTCCTCGCCGAGGTCGTGCGTTCGGGCTTCGTCGAGGGCCGGCACCGCGGCTCCCTCGTGGTCCTGGCGGCGGACGGCAGCGTGGAGACCGCACTCGGCGACGTCACCTCCCCCGTCTTCCCGCGCTCCGCCAACAAGCCGATGCAGGCCGCCGCCATCCTGCGGGCGGGCCTGGACCTGTCGGGTGAACGGCTGGCGCTGGCCGCCGCCAGCCACTCCGGCGAAAGCTTTCACCTCGACCTCGTCCAGAAGATGCTGAGCGAGCACGGCCTGGCCCCCGAGTTGGTGCAGACCCCGCCCGACCTGCCGCTGGATCCGGCGGAGGCGGAGACGTACCTGGCGTCCGGGCGGGTGCGCGAGTCCCTGACCATGAACTGCTCCGGCAAGCACACCGCCATGCTGGCCGCCTGCGCCGCCAACGGCTGGCCGCTGGGCTCCTACCTCCACCCGGACCACCCGCTCCAGCAGCTCACCCTGGAGACGGTGCGCTCCGCCAGCGGCGAGCGCGTCGAGCACATCGGCACGGACGGCTGCGGCGCGCCGCTGATGGCGATATCCCTGACCGGCCTGGCCCGCTCGTTCCGGCACTTCGTGCTGGCCGACGCCGGTACGCCGGAGCGGCGCGTGGCCGACGCGATGCGCGCCCACCCGGAGTACGTGGCGGGCACCCGCCGCCCCGACACCTGGCTGATGCGGGCGCTGCCCGGCGTGCTGTCCAAGATGGGCGCCGAGGCCGTGCAGGCGGTGGCGCTGCCGGACGGACGGGCGCTGGCGTTCAAGGTCGACGACGGCGCGAGCCGCACGCTCGGCCCGGTGCTCGCCCGGGTGCTGCGCCTGATGGGCGTGGAGTCGCCGGTGCTGGAGCGCATCGCGGAGGCGCCGCTGCTGGGCGGCGCCGAGCGGGTCGGGGAGATACGCGCGGCGTTCTGAGGGGCGCGGCGCCGGGCGCTCCGAGGCGTGCGGCGCCCGCCTTCCGGGCGCCCTGCCGTACCGTGAACCCGCCTTCCGGGCGCCCTGCCGGGCCCGCGAAATTGCCGCGACGGCGGTACAGCAGCGTGGCTACCGTACGGGAATGAGCATCGAGCTGCGCAAGGTCGGCGACGCGGACATACCCGACTGGGTGCGGAGCCTGAACGTGGGCTTCCTGCGGCCGCCCGAGGTGTCCAAGGAAGAGATCGAGTTCCGCCGCGGCAACTACTATCCGGACCGCACGCAGGGCGCCTATGACAACGGCCGCTGGGTCGCCACGTTCCGCAGTTTCCCGCAGGAGCTGACCGTCGTCGGCGGCGCGCGGGTGCCCGCCGACGCCGTCACGTCCGTGACGGTCTCCCCCACCCACCGGCGGCGCGGCCTGCTCAGCCGGATGATGGCGGACGACCTACGGGCCGCCAAGGAGCGCGGGGACGCCCTCGCCACGCTGATCGCCGCGGAGTACCCGATCTACGGACGGTACGGCTTCGGGCCCGCCGCCTGGACCACCGAGTGGCACATCGACGTGGCGCGCGCCGCGCTGGACCCGCGGCACGCGGGCCCGGCCGACGGCGGCCGGGTCGACTTCGCCGACGCCGCCGAGGCCCGGGAGGTCGGCCCCGCGCTGCACGAACGGTTCCGCGCCGGGCAGCCCGGCGCGATCGACCTGCCCGACATCTGGTGGCAGGTCCAGACGGGCCTCGTCCCGCTGCCGCACGTCCCCGCGAACCAGCGCTTCCACGCCGTCTACCGGTCCGCTTCCGGCGAGGTCCAGGGCCTGGTCACGTACCGGACGACCGACGTGTGGGAACACATGCTGCCGCAGAACACCCTCACCGTCGACCGCCTGGCCACGACCACCCCGGCCGCCGAGCGGGCCCTGTGGCGGTTCCTGTGCGCGATCGACTGGGTCCTGCACATCAGGACCGGCCTCCGCGCGCCCGACGACCTGCTGCCGTACCACCTCGGCGACCCGCGCGCGGCACGCGTCGTGCAGCACTCCGACTACCTGTGGATCCGGCCGCTGGACATCCCCCGGCTGCTGGAGGCGCGTACGTACCCGGCGGCCGGCTCGCTCGTCCTGGAGGTACGGGACGCGGCGGAACTGGCCGGCGGACGCTATCTCCTGGAGGCCGGGCCGGACGGCGCCACCTGCACGCGTACGGGCCGCGGCGCCGACCTCACCCTGGACGTGGGCGCCTTCGCGTCGCTCTACCTGGGCGACGAGTCGGCGGTACGGCTGGCCGCGCTGGGCCGCGTCGGCGAGGAGCGGCCGGGTGCCCTGGCGACCGCCGACCTCCTGCTGCACACGGCCCGCCGGCCGTGGTGCCCGGACTCGTTCTGACGGGCCCCCGGGCGGCCCCGGCGCGCGCCGGGGCCGCCCGGCAGGTGTGCTGAATAGGGTGGCGGGGACAAGTAGAGGCCCGGGCGGGAGTTGCAGGACACCGCCGCACCACCAGAGCAGGAGGCCGGCGACCATGAGTGACGCGAACACGGAGCCGCAGAGTCCCGACACGACCGAGCACGCGCACGACCCCGAGGTACTGCAACTCGCGGCCAAGGTCTTCGATCTGGCACGGCACGGCGACACCAGCACCCTCGCCGCGTACGTCGACGCCGGCGTGCCCGCCAACCTCACCAACGACAAGGGCGACACCCTGGTGATGCTCGCCGCGTACCACGGCCACGCCGACGCGGTGGCGGCCCTGCTGGAGCGCGGCGCCGACCCGGACCGCCCCAACGACCGGGGCCAGACGCCGCTGGCCGGCGCCGTCTTCAAGGGCGAGGACGCCATCGTGCGCCTCCTGGTGGCGCACGGCGCCGACCCGGCCGCGGGGACGCCCTCCGCGGTGGACACGGCCCGGATGTTCCAGAAGACGGACCTGCTCACCCTCTTCGGGGCGCAGTGACGCGGGGCGGCCGCTGACGGACGACCGCCGGGGAGCGCGGGGCCGCCGGGAGCGGTGGTGCGGGTGAGCCCAGGGCCAGGCATTGACATCAACTTTGGTTGAGGTTTTAGCGTCTGGTCCCGGAGCCGACCGCCGGCTCCGCCGCCCCGCCTTCAGGAGGCCCCGCCATGCCCGAGCGCCCCTTCACCCTCGCCGTCATCGTCGCCAGCACCCGCGAGGGCCGGTTCGCGCCCGTCGTCGCGAGCTGGTTCACCGCACACGCCGGCCGGCGCGACGACATCGTGGTCGACGTGCTCGACCTTGCCGAGATCGGCCCGTACGAACTGCGGTACGGCAGCGAGGAGATGGCGTCCTACGCCAAGCGCGTCGGCGCCGCCGACGCCTTCGTCGTCGTCACCCCCGAGTACAACCACTCCTTCCCCGCCCCGCTCAAGCACGCCGTGGACCTGCTGCACCAGGAGTGGCAGGCCAAGCCGGTCGGCTTCGTCTCGTACGGCGGGATCTCCGGCGGCCTGCGCGCCGTGGAGCAACTCCGGCTCGTCTTTGCCGAGTTGCACGCGGTCACGGTGCGCGAGACGGTCAGCTTCCCGATGGCCGGCAGCCTCTTCGACGACGACGGGAAGCTGCGCGAGCCCCTGGACGCCGACCGGGCCGCCACCGTGCTGCTGGACCAACTGGTCTGGTGGGCCCAGGCCCTGCGGGAGGCCCGGGAGGCCCGCCCGTACGGGAGCTGACCCCCGGCCCCGGCCCCGTACGGCGGCAGTCCCGCCCCGGCTCTTCGCTCACGGCACGGTCCCGCACGGGGGTCGGGCCCGTGTCCCGCGCGACGGCCGGCGGGCTCCCGTCCCCCGTGCGGGGCCCGTCGGCCGGCCAGGGGCGGCTACCGGCCGGCGGCCGCCCCGCTCCCGTCTTCGCTCCCGGCCCCGCTTCCGCCGAGCAGTTCGGCCACACCGGGGAAGTCCTCGGTGCCGTGCCCCTCGGCCACCCGGCGGGCGACCAGCGCCCGTACCGGGGCCAGCAGTTCGGTGCTGACGTCCTGCTCCTCGTGGGCCCGGAAGATGTTCTCCAGGCCCGCCGCCTGCATGGCGAGGTTGGAGACCACGCCCTTGGTGTAGTCGCCGCTCTCGATCTGTCCGGCGTAGTGCGGTACGGCCGCCGTCATCGCGCTCAGCCACGGCACCAGCTTCGCGGTGGCGAAGTCCACCGGCCCGAAGCCCGCCGAGCGGACCAGGGCCAGCGCCTGGACGACGCCTGCCAGCATCCCGTACATCCCGGTGAGCAGTGCCAGGTCCTGAAGGGCGGCCGCCCCCGGGTCGGCACCGGCGTACTCGGGCCGGCCGAGCACCGCCAGCTCCTCGCGCCACGCGTCGAACACCTCCCGCGGGCCGCTGTGCAGGAGGAACGCCTCGGCCGTGCCGATGCCCGGCGGTACGGCCATGATGCCGCCGTCCAGATAGCCGATGCCGTGCTCGTCCGCCCAGGCCGCGGTCCTGCGGGCCTGCTCGGGCGTGCCGTTCGTGAGGTTGACGACCGTCCGGCCCGCGAGCGCGCCGCCCACCGGCGCCAGCACCTCTTCCACCACGCCGTAGTCCAGGACGCAGACGATGACGAGCGGGCTCGCCGTCACCGCGTCGCCGACCGTCCCCGCCCGGACGGCACCCCGGGCGACCAGGCCGTCCGCCTTGGCCGCCGTACGGTTCCACACCGTCACCTGGTGGCCCTGCGCGAGGAACGCCCCGGCCAGCGCGGCGCCCATGTCGCCCAGCCCGATGACCGTCACCGGAGTGCGGTTGTCACCCATGTTCACAACTCCCCTGGCCCGCGGCCGGCCGCGGACGAACCCGCCCGTACAGCCGCCGCGTCGGCCCGTCGTACCTGCCGAATGCTTCCGTGGCGCGCGCCCTCCCGATGGTTGCCGGTGGCCTGCCCTTCCTCAAGTACCGACTATTCGGTCAGGTACCTACCTTTTGGTGAGCCGGTCGAGGGGGCTCGGCCATGGGCAGACGCGACGGCCGTACGCCGGCGGCCTGGACTCCTGCCCGTACGCGCCTTCCCTCCCCGCGTCTTCCCGCCGCCTACTCCCGGTCCGGTATCCACGCGCCGTGGAACCCGACCGGCACCCGCACCGGCAGATGCACCCGCGCGACCGGCTCCCCCGTGAAGTCCCGCGCGTCGAGGATCACGAGGTCCGTGGCATCGCGGTCCGGGTCGAACACGTACGCCATCAGCCAGCCGTCGTCCTCGGCGGTGTCCGGACCGGCGGGCACGAACACGGCCTCCCCCACGCCGCCCTGCGGGGAGAAGCGGCGCACCTCGCTGGTGCCGCGCTCCAGGTCGTACTTCACCAGGCCCGCGCCCACCCGTTCGATCCCCGGGAAGTGCGCCACCCGTACGTCCGCCGCCTCGGACTCCAGCACCGCGTAGCCGTACCGGTGCGGCAGCGTGAGCCGCCGGGGTCCACCCTCGGCAGCTCCACCGGCCGGTCGTCCACCCGCTCGCGCCGTACCCGGCCCGCCCGGAGGTCGACCGTCCAGCGCTCCAGCGCGGGCGGCGACCCGTCCGGTCCCGTGCGCCCCTTCGTGAACAGCCGCTCGTAGCGCACCAGATGGACGGTGATCAGGCCGCTGCCGTCCTCCGTCTCGTACGCGTTCATCGGGTGGAAGACGAAGCACGGATCGATCTCCAGCCACCGCACGTCCGACGCCGCCCCCTCGCGCGGCAGCACGCCCAGCCGGGCCGGGCGCCCCGGCTCCCACACGTACGGGAAGGACGGCCCGACCCCCACCCCGCCCGGGTTGAAGACCACCGGCAGGTCGTACAGCAGCACATGCCGCTCGGTCAGCGAGAAGTCGTGCATCATCGGCCGCCCGTCGACCGGGATGTCCACGCGCCGCCGGATGCGGCCGTCCGTCCCCGCGACCAGGTATTGCACGTACGGCCAGGCCCAGCAGTACGCCACGCAGTGCAGCTCGTCGGTGTCCGGGTCGACGGTGGTGTGCGCGGCGAGGCCGCCCGGCAGCGTGCCCGCGAAGTCGAAGGGGCCCACCGTCTCCAGGTCGGCGTCCAGCTCGTACGGCAGCGAGCCGCCCTCGACCAGCGCGAGCAGGCGCCCGGCGAAGCGTGTGACGTGCGTGTTCGGGGCGAAGTCCATGTCCAGGTGGCGCGGCCCGTGCAGGATCTTCTCGCCCAGCCGCAGCGCCATCGCGTCGGACCGCACCCAGCGGCTGCGGTACCACTCGGCCCGGCCGCCGCGCAGCCGCAGGCCGTGCAGCATCCCGTCGCCGCTGAACCAGTGGTACGCCGCCGGGTCGTCCACCCCCAGCGGGTTGGGCCCGTTGCGCACATAGCGCCCGTCCAGCTCCTCCGGAATCCGGCCGGTCACGGCCAGCTCGTACGCGGTGGTCTCCTCCCGCACCGGGGCGAACAGCCCCCGCATGTACGGATTTCCGGCTCCCGCCATGGCCGCCCGCCTTCCCGGCCCCGCCCCGTGGCGACCCCCCGGTCACCACCTCCCGCGGAGGCACCCCGCCTCCACCCTCCAGCCCCGGCACCGCCACGTCGAGACCGGCGGCAGCCCGACGGGCGCGAAGGCCGCCACGCGCGCCCCGCCCGCCGCCGTGCCTGCCCCCCTCCCGCCTTCGGGTAAGGTGACCAGCCCACACACAGTGGACGACCAAGGAGGTGAGACCCATTACCGCTGTCCAGGCTGGGTGCTCTCACCTCACGGCTGTACGGTCCCTCCCCGGCAGGTGACCGCGAGAGCGCCCTTCGGTACCCCGAAAGGCCCGAACGCGCATGTCACTTCCGCTGCCCGCCACCACCGCCGCCCCGGCCCCCGCCGGACTCGTCACCCGACTCCGCGCGGCCGGCTGCGTCTTCGCCGAGGACGAGGCACGGCTCCTCGTCGCCACGGCCCGCACCCCGTCCGACCTCGCCGCCATGACGGACCGCCGCATCGCCGGTTTCCCCCTGGAACAGGTCCTCGGCTGGGCCGAGTTCTGCGGCCTGCGGATCGCCGTCGACCCCGGTGTCTTCGTCCCCCGCCGCCGCACCGAATTCCTCGTCCGCCAGGCCGCCGCGCTCCTCCGGACCCGGCTCTGGGACGCGGCCGGGCCACGGCCCGTCGTCGTCGACCTGTGCTGCGGCACGGGCGCGGTCGGCGCGGCACTGGCCGCGGCCGTGAACGCCCCCGCGCCGTCCACCTCCCTCGCCCCGCACCGCATCGACCTGCACGCCACCGACATCGAACCCGCCGCCGTACGGTGCGCCCGCCGCAACCTCCGCCCCGCCACCGGCCAGGTGTACGAAGGCGACCTCTACGCCCCGCTGCCGCCCGCCCTGCGCGGCCGCGTCGACCTCCTCGTCGTCAACGCCCCCTACGTACCGACCGACGCGATCGGCCTGCTGCCCCCGGAAGCCCGCGACCACGAACCCCGCGTGGCGCTCGACGGCGGCACGGACGGCCTCGACGTGCAGCGCCGGGTCGCGGCCGACGCGCTCCGGTGGCTCTCCCCCGGCGGCCACCTGCTGATCGAGACCAGCGAACGCCAGGCGCCGCACACCCTCGAAGCCTTCCGCCGCGGCGGCCTCGTCACCCGGCTGGCGACCGACGACGACCTGGGCGCGACCGTCGCCATCGGCACCAGCCCGGCCGGAGCGCCGTGACGGCCTGAGCCCGGCGCGGACCGTACGGGCGGGCCCTACCGCCGCCGCTCCCCTTCCCTCCGGAGCGTCTCCTCAGCGGTACGGGCCCGCTCGCCCGCCCCCGGCGGCGGCGCGAGCGTGATCCCGGCGTTCGTGAGGATGCCCAGATCCAGCTCCCAGGTGACCCGGGACCGCCGCTCCCACACGTCGAACGCGTCCCTGACGTGCTGACGGGCCGTGTCCCCGGTCATGCCGGTGACCTTCACCAGGTGCGCGAACGCCCGCGCCTCCAGGCCGCGCACCTGCGCGTACCCGAAGTGGGTGACCGTGTGGCAGTCGGTGCACAGACAGATGAGCCGCTTGAGGGTCTGCACCCGGGCGGTGTCGTCGAAGACCCACCGCTCGTGCGCCTCCAGCCACCGTCCGGCGCCCCGGTCCGCCGCGGCGCCGCATATCTCGCAGCGGCGCCCGGCCCGGCGGGTGATCGTACGGCGCAGCCGCTCCCAGTCCTTGGCGGCCACGCACGACCGTACGTTGGTGAACCAGCAGCTACGCGGCACCAGATCGACGAAGAGGCCGCTGCCGAGCCCGCGGTCCTCACCGGGCAGCAGGTCGGGCACGTCCGGCGCCGCCGCCCAGCGCCGCAGCGCCGCCATTCCGGCCCGGGGCGCGTACCACCGCTCGGCCGCCGGGTCCCAGCGCGCGCCGCCCCTCTTGGCCTCGTCCTTCTCCGCGAACGGCACGTCCAGCCACACCCGTTCAGCAGCCATGGAACAACCCCCTCAGACACCGGTCACCACCATCGACGGCATCCTGCCCGGCTTGTGAGCCGAACCACACCGCCGGACTGTCACGCTTCTCCGGCGCGACGTGTCTCCATGACACCCGAGGAGAGGAACCGGTCGCCATGCCCAGGTGCCACGCCCCCGCACGGCAAGGATGAACCATGCCTGAGGACGCCTCCACCGACACCTTCACCGAACACCGCTCCCTGCTGTTCACCATCGCCTACGAGATGCTGGGCAGCGCCGCCGACGCCGAGGACGTCCTCCAGGAGAGCTATCTGCGGTGGAGCGCCGTCGATCCGGCCACGGTCGGGCATCCGCGCGCCTACCTGGTCCGTACGGTGACCCGGCAGGCCCTCAACCACCTGCGCGCGGCCAAGGCGCGGCGCGAGGAGTACGTCGGCATGTGGCTGCCCGAGCCGATCCGTACGGAGCCCGGGGTGAGCGAGGACGTGATCCTGGCCGAGTCCGTCTCGATGGCGATGCTGCTCGTCCTGGAGACGCTGAGCCCGACCGAGCGCGCGGTGTTCGTGCTGCACGAGGTGTTCGGCTACCCGCACGGCGAGATCGCCGCCTCGATCGGCCGGACCGAGGCCTCCGTACGGCAGACCGCGCACCGCGCCCGCCGGCACGTCCACGCGCGGCGCCGTCGCTCCGCCCCCGGCTCGGACGCCACCGCGGAGATCGTCCGGCGCTTCCTGGCAGCGGCCGCCACCGGCGAGATCCAGCCGCTGATGGACCTGCTCGCGCCCGACGTCGTGGTGCTCTCCGACGGCGGCGGGAAGGCGGTCGCCGCCCGCCGCCCGGTCACCGGCCGCACCGAGGTCGTCCAGTTCGTCCTCGGCGTGTACCGCACCGCCACCGCCGCCACCCGCGCCGAGCCCGCCACGTACAACGGCATGCCCGCCGCACGGTTCCTCACGGACGGAGACCTCGACTGGCTGGTCGCCTTCGAGATCCAGGACGGCCGGATCACCGGCCTCTACGGCGTACGCAACCCGGACAAGCTGCACCACGCCGACGCGGTGCGCACACTCGACAGAGGAGGACCCCAGCCATGGAGACCATGACCGTGGAGCGCGTCATCGACGCCCCGATCGCGACGGTGTTCGCCTGGCTCACCACGACCACCCACTACACCCGCTCGCCCCTGGTGGTGCGCTGCCGCCTGACCCGGCACGGGGAGGGCGCGCCCTACGGCGTCGGCGCGGTGCGCAGCCACCTCTGGCTGATCGGCTGGTTCCGGGAACGCATCACCCGCTACGACGCGCCGTACGCCACCGAGTACGTCGTCGAGCGCAGCCTGCCGCCGTCCCGGCACGAACTCGGCCGGATGACGTTCACCGAAACCCCCGCGGGCACCCACGTCCGCTGGACCACCCGAGCCGAGATCCCCGTCCCCCTCCTCGGCGGCTTCCTCACCCGCCACATCGCCCGCCCGATCATCACCCGCACCTTCGGCAACATCCTCGCCGCCGCGGAAACCGCCTTGGCCGTCTCCTCACGGCCCCATCGCCGATGACCAGGAGGACCTCATCCTGGGGGCGGCTGGACGAGGCAGTGGAGCGCGTCCTGACCATACGCCGGCGGTTGAGGTCCGCTGCCTCAGCTCTTTGTCGTCCCTGATGCCCAGTTGTCCAACAGCGTCTCGGTGTGCCGGTGCAGCCGCCGAGCTTCCGCGAGCGTGAACGCGGGGCCGTGCGGGTGCGGGCTGAGCGGGGTGTCCCGCACGAAGGCGCTGAGCGGTGTGGCGGGCGGGTCGTCCAGGATCTTGAGGATCGGGACCACCGCCTCGTGGACCGGCTGGGCGGACCGGCGGATGACGTCGATGTGCGCCCTCATGTCCGGCGTGTACTGCCCCGAGAAACTGGTGCCGACCGTGCCGGGGTTGAGCAGCACGTACCGCACCTTCGTCCCCGGTCGGGCGTCGGCGAAGGCAACACCGAGCAGATCGTTGAGCCGACCGCCTTGCATGAGCGCCCGTTGCCCGTCGTACTCCCGCGCCAGTTGCAGGTCTTCCCAGTGGACCTCTCCTTGGCCGCCGGGCCCGGCGATGTTCAGGATGACCGGGCGGTGGGCGGATTCGAGCAGGCCGGCCAGCCCGTGGCTCAGCACGAAGCGACTGAGGTAGAAGTGCGCAAAAGTGTTCTCGAAGCCTTCGGACGTGACCAGGCGAGTGGTCCGGAAGTGCCGGGCGCACAGCACCAGGGCATCGACCTTCGCAAAGGCCGCCCCGATGCTGTCGACCGCTGCCTTGGTCTGGGACAGCAGGCTCAGGTCGGCGTGGACGAAGTGTGCCCGCGCGGCCGCGCCGCGTTGTCGCGCGGCGTCGAGCCATGCCTTGCCCTTCGCCATGCTGCGGCCGACGACCACCACCTCATGCCCCCGGCCCAGGTAGGTGTGGGCGAGTGCCTTGCCGATGCCGTCCGTACCGCCGGTGATGACATAGGTCTTCACCTCGTGCTCCCTTCCCGCTCCTTCGCTTCACAGAAACCGTGACGCGACCTTTTCGGGCGTGACGTGGACGGTGACCAGTTCCGGGAGGGTGGCGTACGACTCCGGATGATGTTCGGCGTAGGTCTTGCCGGTGTATTTGACGGCCAGTTCGTCCATGCGCTCGCGGCTGCCCGCACTCTCGCACCGGGCCGTGCCGGTGATCACCGCGTATCCGTAGGGCTCGTCCGGTGGGTTGACCGTCACGCTCAGCCGGGGGTCGCGCCGCAGATTGCGCACCTTGACCTTGTCGACACCGGTCACGAAGAAAAGATCGTCACCGTTCCTCCCCACCCAGACCACTGATTGGTGAGGGCTCCCGTCAGGCTGAAGGGTCGCCACGGTGACGAAGACTCTGGAATCGAGGGCTTCTTTCAATGTCTCGGACAGGTGGACCGGGCTCACGCATGACTCCTGGAGTGAGAGACGCCTCGACGGCTCGACGCGCCGAGCACAGCAACTGCCACAACTATGTGACACATAGGAATGGAAGCGCAATAGCGTCGACGCGTTTACTGGCTCATCAGCCTCACCCCTGCGTATGCTCCGGTGACGATGAGAGCTGACGCGGCACGCAACCTGGACACGGTCCTGCAGACCGGAGCACGCCTGCTGGCGCGCGACCCCGGCACGAGCATCGCGGCGATCGCGGCGGCAGCGGGCGTCGACCGGCGCACCGTCTACCGCCGCTTCGAGACCCGCGAAGCCCTCATGACCGCTGTCCATGCGGCCAAGCTCGACGCCTGCGAGAAGGTCGTCGCCGAGGCGCGGCTGACCGAGGCGCCTGTGACGGTGGCGCTGCACAGATACGCGGAGGGCATCATCACCGTCAGCAGGAGGTGGCCGGTCGACGTGCGGCAAGTGCAGGACGAGGCGGTCGCCGCCCGCCTCTGCCGACTGATCGGGCAACTCGACGCTTTCATGGCCCGCGCAGTGCGCGAGGGCGTCATCCGCCCTGGCCTTCCGGACCGCTGGGCCCGCTCCCTGCTCATCCACCTCACCAACGTCGCCTCGCACGAGATGCCGGAGCTGACCACCGCACAGGGAGCCGACATGGTCGTCCAGTCCCTGATCACCGGACTCGGCCCCGCCTGACACGGTCAGCCCCCGGCGCCCGGCCGACGGCCGCGGATGGGGAGGCCGATGAGACTGAGCACGGTAGATGTCGTGAAATCGATGCGCCGACCTGGCGCTTCTTGAGGGGCTGAGCAGGACAACTGTCGTCAGATTCGCATCCTTCTTGACGTGCCCCTTGCTCTTTGCGGGCAAGTTGTCGCCAACCCTGAAGACTGGCCGCCCACAGCGAGGTGCAGCGCTTACCTGGGGTCATGAGTCACATGCAGGCTGGCGGAGGGCCGGGGACCCGCCCGGACACGTCGCCGGACGCGGATGAGCCCCTGTGGTCCCACCGGTGTATGTGGACGGATCTGCTGGTGCCGGTCTCACTGGATGCGGGGCGGGGTGACCTGGATCTGTCCGTCGGCTGGGCGGACCGGTGGACCGCAACCTGGAAGTACGCCGGGGACGAGGTGACGGGTCCGGTCCGGCACCTGGGACAGGTACCGGTGGCGAGTCGTGGGCCGATGCGAGGGTTCACCTGGAGGCGGGAGCAGGAGCACCGGCCCGGTCTGGAGTCTTTGATGGCCACCGGCCGGCTGCATGGGTTCGAGAGCCTCGAAGAGGATCAGTTCCTCGTCGCCCTGGACTTTGCTGGCGATCTGGTCGAGGTGCTGGCGCAGCCCCTGCGTATTCGGTTTCGTTCGGCGGAGAAGTGGCGCAGGCACACGCCCGACTTCCTCGCGGTCACGCGGGCAGGTACCTGGCTGATCGATGTCCGGCCCCGGCATCTGATCGCGCCCGAAGACTTGGAGTCCTTCGCGGCGGCCGATGAAGTGGCGGTGGCCTGCGGGTGGCATTACGTGGTCGCGGCTGAGTGGCGGCCCCATGTGCGGTCCACACTCAGCGCGTTGTACGGAAAGCGCCGTCCGACGCATGACGTGCTCGGTGTCCAGGGTGATCTGCTGGCTCAGGCCGAGGGCGGTGTGACGTTCGGGGAGTTGGCGGCTGCGCAGGCGTACTGGCCTGTGGCGCGTGCCCAGCTGCTGCACTTGTTGTGGCACCGCAGGCTCGGGATCGACCTCTCGCAACCGTTGACGGACCGGACGCGGGTGGTGCGGGCGGGAGGTGTCTCGTGAACGGGGCTGCCGCGTTGGATCTCTCGCCTGGAGCAGGCGTGGTGCTCGACGATGTGGAGTGGCTGGTCGAGCGGCAGGAGCCACATCTGGGGCGGGTCCAGCTGGTGCGGGCGGACGGTGAGCGTCAGCGGGTGAGCTTCCGCTTCTTGGTCAATCACCCGCGGTGCAGGCCGTCCTCGCGTACGGCGGCGGAAGGGGCGAACCGCGGGCGTCAGCTGGCTTCGTGGAGTGACGTGAAGCCGGAGAAGCGCCCTCTGATGGAACAGCGCTTCGCTCACCTGATGGAGATCAACTGCGGTTTTCGGAGCGGTGATCCGTTCCGTCCCGAGCCGGGAGAGCCGCGCCCCGAGTCCGACCCGGACCATACGACGCTGACCGAGCGGCGGGAGGCGAAGGCAGCCGAGTTGTCGGTGTTGCGGCCCGAGGAGGCGAAGCTGCTCTTGGGCGTCGCCCATGTCGGGGCGCGCACCCTTGAGCGCTGGGAGAAACGGCGCAGGAAGTACGGGATCGTGGGCTGCGCCGATCATCGATGGCTGCGGTCGAGCGGGGGACATCCGAGTATCAGCGAGGAGGTCCGTGAGGCGATCTTCGCGGTACGGCAAGAGACGCAGCAGCACCGGTCCCGCGTGAGCGCACGGACCCGCGAGATCATGATCCGGCGCTATGTGCGGGAGACCTTCGAGATCGCGAACGAGGCCGAGGGCCAGGAGGAAAACGAGAAGGGCAGCAAGGGGCGGGAGATCAAGGTCCCGAGCTATCACACGCTGCTGCGGGTGTGGAAGGAATGGTTCGGACCGGGCGGGGCCCGACCGAAGTACGAGCGCTCGGCCGAACTCCCCACCAAGAACGGGCACGTGCTCGTGACCCGCCCCGGGCAGGTCGTCGCGCTGGACACGACGATCCTGCCGGTGATGGTCCGCGAGAACGTCTTCGGAGATCCGGTCACCGTCCACTTCACCCTGGCGCTGGACGTCTACACCCACTCCATCTGCGCCTTCCGGCTCACGCTGGTGTCGGACTCCTCGGTGGACGTCGCGATGATGCTGCGCGACGTCATGCTGCCGCTGCCTATGCGCGAGGAGTGGGGCGAGGACATGGAGTGGCCTTACCCAGGGCTGCCGGCCGCCGTGGTCGCCGAGTTCGCCGGTCACAAGGTGGCCGCCCTGCCGTTCTTCAACCCCGAGACCATCACCTCCGACCACGGCTCCGTCTACCGCAACCACCATCTTGTGGACGTCCAGGAGGCGATGGGCTGCCGGATCCTGCCGGCTCGCGTTCTGCGCCCCCAGGACAAGGCCGCGGTGGAGCGCACTTTCGGCGGTATCCGCTCGCTGGTGTTCGAGAAGTTGCCCGGCTACACGGGAGTCGACGTCGCCGACCGCGGTGCCGACCCGGAGGGCAGCGCCGTGCTGACCCTCAGCCAGATGGAACATTACATCGCCACCTGGGTAGTGGGTATCTGGCAGAACCGCAGGCTCGGCGAGTTCGCCCCCTGTTGGGATCCGGGTGGCGACCACAGCCCCAACACCCTGTTCGCCGCCTCCTTCGCGCAGGGAGGCTTCGACCTGGACATCCCGTCACCGGAGACGTACTACCGCTTCCTGCCCGAGCACCACGTGAAGCGGATCTACCGGCGGGGTGTGAAGGTCAAAGGGCTCTGGTACGACGCCGAGTTGCTGCACCAGCCCGACCTGCAATCCGCCCGGGGCGGCCGGTACAAGAAGCAGTGGGTCATCCACCGCGAACCGCGGGACCGACGGATGGTGTTCTTCCATGATCCCGATACGCACGAGTGGCATGAGCTGCGCTGGACGGGCCTGCCTCCGGAGGGCGAGATGCCGGCCTTCGGGGATGCACGGGTCGAGGAACTCCTCACGCGCGTACGGGAAGCGGGGCTGAAGCCGCGCTCCGACAGTGACCTCGTCCCGATCCTCCTGGAGATGCTGGGCGCGGTCGACCCGGTCGCGAACTGGCCGTCGCAGCTGACCAAGTCCCAGCGCACCCAGCACGCAGGGGAGATCACCCAAGCTCGGGCGGCGGCCGCGGACCGGCCGAAGCCGTCAAAGTCGTCGCAGGCGACGGACGCACCGCCGCGACTGGCCGCTGTCGGTGTGCGTGAAACGGAACCACCGTGGCGGGAGAGGGCCCGGGAGGCCACCGAGAGCCTGGACGCCCACCGGCGCAGGCGTCGCGAGGCGGCCGGGCCACGGAAGCCGCCGGAGTCGGCTCTGCTCGGCTCCAGCCGCCGTGGCCGCAACCTCTTCGTCATCGCGGACGACGACGCCCCACCCGACGCACCAGCCACAGACCAGCAAAGCCGTGATGCGCAAGCGACGGACGAGGAGCGAAATGAGTGACCAGGCCCCGGAGGAGACGGAGAGGCCCGTACCGTTCCTGCGCCTCGGCCCCCGGCCGGACCGGACGACTCATGAGGGCTGGCAGGAGTTCCGAAGGACGCGCGAGCTGTTCGTGCCGGTCAAGAAGATTTCCGTGGCCGAGTACGGGCTGATGAGTCCGCGCAAGAAGTCGCTGTACGACCTGCATCGCGCTGCCACGCACGTCAACATGCGGATGGAGGAGACTCCGATGAGCGCGGTGGTCACCACGCTCATGCGCTCTCGGATCCAGAACAACGCGATGCGCATCGGTCCGAGCACCCTCGACGGACTGATGATCAACGGCGGCGGCTACCAGGGCAAGACCGAGACCGCCTGCCGGACCGCCGCCGAATTCGAGGACACATGGCGCGACTTGTTCGAGAAGAACCGCGCCTACTACTTCGACCCGATGCCCGGCACCCGGGACATCATCGCGCCGGTCGCCTACTGCCAGACCCCGGTCAAGGCCACCCCGATCGGCCTGTGCGAGGCGATCCTCGACTACTACGGCGCCCCCTATGGCAAGAACCTGCGCGGCATGATCCGCAACGTCCGGGCATCGATCAAGGCGCACGCCACCACCGTCCTGATCATTGACGACATCACTCGTCTGAAAATGCACCGGGAGGACGACCAGGACACTCTCGACCTCATCCGGGGCCTGATGGACCTGGATGTCACGCTCGTCCTCATCGGCGTCAACATCCCCCGCTCCGGGCTGCTCAGGGAAGGCTGGCACGACCCGCGCACCAAGCAGTGGGTCTACGAGCCCCTGAAGAAGGGCAAGAGCTACAACCCTGATGCCTCCACCCAGACCGAACGCCGCTTCGACCTGGTCAACCTCGACCCGTTCGACTTCACCACGGACGCCGGGACCGCAGCGTTCGTCGATCACCTCGAATCCACGGAGAACCAGATCCGGCTCTTCAACGCCGGACCGGGCACGCTGTCCGCAGGAGCGATGCCCGAGTACCTCCGCCGCCGGACCCACGGCATCATCGGCCTCCTGCGGCGGCTGATCGAGGACGGACTGACCAAGGCCATGGAGAGCGGTCTGGAGGATCTAACCATCGGCCTCCTTGACGAGATCACCATCAACCTGGGCAACATCCCCGGCCAGTACGGCGTGCGGGACGCCGAATCCGGTGAGATCCCCGACGTCGACACCTCCCCGGAACCGGAGCAAGGGCCGGAGCGGAAGGTGGAGACGAAGAGCGTGAAGCCCCGGAAGAGGCGGAACACGGTCTTGGACGACCGCGGCAGTCCTCCGGCGGCCGAGGCATGACCCCACGCCCCCTGCCCCGTACTCTCGCGCCCCTCGAGGACGAATCGCTCGTGGGACTGATCCTGCGCCTGGCCCAGCACACGGGGAGTTCACCCGCGGTCATCGCCACGCGCATGGGCCTCACGGACCGAGTGGGAATCCATGTGCCGGCGGGATCACTTCTTGCCCTCCCTCCGCAAAGGCTCGCCGAAGCTGCGCATGTGGCGGGCCTGTCGCTCTCCGAGATGGAGAACCTCTTGCTGGCTCCCCTCGGCGAGCGTTATGGACCACTGAGCCAAGCGCACGCTCCGTGGTACGGGCCTCAACTCCTCACTAACCCCCGGCGATGGGTCAACCTGCGTAGCACGCAGTTCTGCGAGCGCTGCTTGGCCGGAAGGGACAACCCTCTGGGTGCCGAACTCGGTGGCTCGTGGAAGAGGCACTGGCACCTGCCGGTGGTCTTCGTCTGCGTCGAGCACCGCCGCACGCTCCGACGCTGCTGCACCTCCTGTGGGCGCCCCGCCCACGCCACCCGGCAAGGACTCATCGCTCATGCCACCTATGAAGGATTGCACCCCATCCAGTGTCGCGCACCGTCCATCTTCCAGACCGACTTCAGGGAAAGGGCTGTGTGCGGCGCTTACATGTCCGACAGGTCGCGCGGCCGGATCGTGGCGAAGGACCGTGCGACACGAGAGGAGATCATCGATGTCCAGAGGCGCATTGATGCACTGCTTTCTCCCGACGGTCCGGCCGAGACCCAGAGCTGTGGGGAACCTGTCTCTGTGGCGCAGTACTTCATGGACCTGCGGGCCGTCACCGCGTTGATCTACGCGTCCTGGCCTCAGGCGCGCCCTCTGGCGGCAACGGAGGTGCTGGCCAGGGCCATTGAGTGCGAGGCTGCAGGTCGCCACCGAAGTTCCCGGGGCCTTCGCAGCCGGGTCATGGGGGCTCCGTCCCGCGACTACTTCCTCGCGCCTCCCGCCACGGCACTCACGACCGGTGCCATTCTGGGGATCGCGGACCGACTCCTCAGAGCGACGGACCGCTCTGAGGAACGAACCGAGCTCGTTGCCCTCTACCGGCGTGAAGTGGAGGAATGCCACGCGCTCGGCTCCAGGCACGTGAAAGATCTCGTAGTATCCCCACCCCTGAGCTGTATTCTCGGCCTGGCTCCGCGGCCGCGCAGGGCCGCTACCCGCGGCGCTTCGCAGACGCCGGCAGCGGAAGCGGGGTGAGAATGACGTGCGACGTGCGTCCCCTGCCCCGCAGCCTTGATCCGCTACCCGACGAGGCCCTTACCGGATTCGTGCTGCGCCTTGCCCACAGGCTCGGCACGACACCCGCAGAGGTCTCCGTCCGCACCGGCCTGGTACCCCGCACCCGCCCGGGGCTGCCCACCCGGCTGCCCCTGGGGCTCCTGTACCACCTGGACGACGAATACATAGCAGGCTTCGCCCGAGCCACCCGCCTGGCGCCCGGCGAGGTCAGTGGCATGCTCCTCGCCCCGCTCGGAGAGCGATACGGGCCACTGAACCCCGCCTTCACGCCACGCACCACCCCAACGCGGATGATCTACGACAACCCGTGGGTGCTGACCCGCTCCTCGCGCTACTGCCCCTTCTGCCTCGCCGGGCACGGCGAGGCAATCCAGGACCGCCACGGAGGCGCATGGCAGCGGCTGTGGCGTCTCCCCGTGATCTTCCTCTGTCTCCGGCACCGAGGACTCCTGTCGCACCGATGTACCAGTTGCGGAACACTCGCGCAATTCGTCCACACGGCAAACGGCATTGCGCGCCTGTCCGACGACTCGCTCCACCCAACACAGTGCCGCTTCACCGCACGATTGGCCTC
Organism: Streptomyces chrestomyceticus JCM 4735; assembly: GCF_003865135.1. Taxonomy (NCBI): domain Bacteria; kingdom Bacillati; phylum Actinomycetota; class Actinomycetes; order Kitasatosporales; family Streptomycetaceae; genus Streptomyces; species Streptomyces chrestomyceticus. Next base: position 4,154,274 of record NZ_BHZC01000001.1, read on the forward strand.
GCACCGGCAGCCCACGGGGGCCTGCGGAGCCGACCTTGCCCGGCCAGACACCCCGCCCGGGGAACCTGATCCCGTCACCATGAACGTGCTGTTCCACGTCCAGCGCGAACTGGGGCACCTACTCGCGGCAGGAGGGCCAGCGACCACCATGAGCGCCGGGGCGCCGGTCCCCGTTGCCCACTACTTCGCCGACCTGAGAGCTATCGTTGCCATGATCTTCCGGTCTTGGCCGGAAGCCCGCCCCTACGCCAGCACCCCCGTGCTGGCCGCCGCGCTCGACGCGGAACATGCCGCCCGCGCCGCGAAGGCTGAGCCCCTGCTCAACAGCGCAGGCAAGAAGAAGACCTCCAAGCCCTACACCGTGCCGCCCGACGACTCCCTGGTCACGGGCGCGGTCCTGGACATCGCGGCGCAACTCCTTGGAACCCGGACCGGCACGAAGCACGAGAGCGCCTGGCCCCATTGGTGCTGCGCCTGCGTGACGCCGACCGGGCACTCAGTACCTATTTGCGTCGCCCAGGCTGGATCTCGAAGCAGTTGCGGTCTGCCGTCGAGGACGACTGGACAGGTGCCGGTCGCCGAAGTAAGCCGTCGACATCCTCGCCCGCGTCCAGTCCAGCCGAGCCACGGACTACGTGGCCGACTTCAACATGGCCCTGGCCCCCTGGCGGCGCGAGTCGACTGTCCGCGACTTCATCCACCGCACACGCCAAGAACTCGGCGTCGCCGCCTGAAGCACCACCACGCCTCGGCGGCGCACCGTGACAGCGGAGCCCCCTCACCGAGGCTGGCCGACAGCACGACCAGGCCGCTCGGATCGACCGGGAGCTTCGGCTTCGCACCTCAGGCCCCTTCTGCCCGTCGGCATGAGGAAGGGCAACCAGCCTGAATTGGGGCAAGGGTTTGTGTTGTGGGTAGGGGCCGGACGGTAGGGTGAGAGCCGTTCTGTAGCGGATTCCGCGGCGCCGCAGTGCAGGTAGGGAGGGTCGGCGTGGCTCTGGAGTCGAGCGTGCTCGAAAGCCGGTTCACGGACCTGGCTCTGGCGTCAGCCAATTTCGGATTCCTGCTCCCCCACGAACCGCTTCTTGTTCTTCACGGCGCATCCTGTGAGGCCCGCGCGGTTACTGCTCCCGCTGAAGCAGTGGTGGCGGCAGGCCAGTTCGGTGAGGTTCTTGCCGCTGAGCTCGGCCGCCGGGCCGGGGTGCGCCTGCCTACGGGCGATCAGCAGGCCCGTCTGGACCTCCTGTCTCGAGCCGGGATGCTTCCCGGGCCGGTTCGGGACGCGTTCAACGACCTTCACCGCTTCGACGGCGGCGCGCATGATGAGCGGGGCGTGGCGGCGCATCTGGTCGGGCGCTGCTTCGCGCTGGCCGTCTGGCTCTTCCGCGCCCTGACCGGCGACCCGGAGCCGATGACCTTCGTCCACGCCTCAGCATCCGATCTGCGGGTTTTGGCGCAGCGGGTTGCTGCGCTGGAAGAGGACCTGCCCCGCCTGCGCCGCGAATTCGAACAGCGCGTCGCTCCCACGCCCCTGGCGGTCGCCGAACGTGAACAACTGATCGTCAGCGCACGCGCTGCCGCCTATGAACCGCTGCGCGAAGCCGACATTTCCGCGGAAGTGCAGCGCAGGCTCGCTAAGGCGGGGTGGGACGTCCTGGCCGCTGGCGAGGAGTCTCAGCTCAACCGTTCCCTGGGCTGCGTCCTGGTGCAGCCCCGCTTGGCCGCAGGTCTCCGCGCGGACATGCTGCTGACGGTCGGCGGACAGGTGGTCGGGATCGTCGAGTGCAAGCGGGACGGCATCGATCTCGACGAGGCTATGGAGCAGGCGGGCGCACTGGCGAAGGCCCCGGCGGGCTCCCTGCCGTGGCCCGTGTGGCGCTCGCCGCTGCCGTACCGGTATGTGAGCGATGGTCGGCGTCTGCTGTTCCGCGACGCCAATGACGCCGAATCCCACGCGCGCCTGGTCAGCGGCTTCCATCAGCCCCGCACGCTGGCCCGCTGGCAGCGCGAAGCGGAGGCGGACGGCGCGGCACCGACCTACCGGGCCCGCCAGGCCGCCTACCTGCAGCGGCAGGACGAGGGGTTCGACCAGCTGCGCATTGCCCAGCGCGGGGCGGTAATGGCCATCGAGCAGGCCCTCGCGGCCGGTCAGCGGCGCGCCCTGGTGCAGATGGCCACTGGCTTCGGGGCGAGCTTCACCGGGGTTTTCACCGCCTACCGGCAGCTCCACTACGCGCGTGCGGGCCGGATCCTGTTCGTGACCGACCGCAAGCTCGCCGTGCACCAACTGATCGCACAGCTGCGCCAGTTCAGCATGCCGGACGGAGAGCGCCCTCTCGGTGACGTGTACCACGTCCAGGAACTGACCGCGCACGGCCTGGCCCCGTCGGCTTCCGTGGCCGTGGCCACGGTGCAGCGTCTGTCGGCCATGCTCGCCGGCACCCCAGCAGCCGAGGACGGATCCGAGAGCGTGTCGGCGTACGAGACCGCCGAACGGCAGGCGCATCCCGATGCCACACCCCTGGAAGTGACCTACTGCGAGACGCTGCCGCCCGACGCATTCGATCTCGTCATCGTCGACGACTGCCACCGCGCGCTGTACGGACAGCGGCGTGCCCTTCTCGAATACTTCGATGCTCCCGTCGTCGGATTCAGCGCGACGCCGACCGCTACCGTGCTGGGATTCTTCAAGGGCAACCTGGTCAACTCCTACAGCTATGAACAGGCCGTCGCCGACGGCGTCGCCGTGGACTACTCCGTTTACCAGATCCAGGTCGACGGCGACCGGCAGTCGGCGTTTGCCACACCTGTCGACGCGGTCGGTGTGCAATCCCGCAGCTCGCGCCGCGCCCGATACGAGGATCTGGACGAGGAGCTGGCCTTCACCGTAGGGCAGGGCCCGGCAAGGGCTGTCCCGTCTGAGCGCCTGGCCACCGTGGTGACGGCTTTCCGTAACGCGCTGCCGACCCTGTTCCCCGATCGGATGCAGCACGGCGGCGGGCTCCTCGGGGTCCCCAAGACCGTGGTGCTGGCGCAGGACGGACTGCATGCGGACGAGGTCGTGGAGCGCGTCCGCGACGTGTTCGGCGCCGGGGACGTCTTCTGCCGACGGATCGCGCCGCGCGACGCGTATGCGGCGGACCTGCTGCGGGAGTTCCGCACGACGCCGGAGTTCCGGATCGCGGTCGTGACGGATCTGATCTCTGGGAACAGTGACATGCGGGTGATGGAGTGCCTGCTGATCCTGCGCGAGGTGCGCTCCGCCGCCTACTACGAGCAGCTGCTGGCCATGGGAACGCAGACCATCTCGTCCGCGGAGCTGCGCGCCGTCACCCCGGGAGCGGATGCCAAGGCGCAGCTCGTGGTCGTCGATGCGGCGGGCGCTTCGCGTCACCTCCAGCCGCTGGTGAACGTGACGGATGCATCCGGGCAGAGGGGACGGGCCGCCTTGGAGCGCCTGCTGCACCGAGCCACTGACGGCCGGGCGACGCCGCAGGAGACAGCCGAACTCGCCGTCCGGCTCGCCCGGCTCATCCCCACGCTCAGTGACGCCGACGGCGCCGAGATCCGCAAGCTGGCGGGCCGGCCTCTGCAGGAGCTGGCGACCCGTCTCCTCGACTCGGTCGACTCGGACCACCTGACATCGCTGCGCCGGGCGGGAGGCAAGAGAGCCGTCGAGGACGAGCGGCGCGAGGCCCTCTACCCGCTCACCGAGGACCTCCAACTCCAAGAGGTGCTGCTCGACCTGTACGACCGGCCGGCCCCTGCTCGGGGAACGACATCCGGCAGCCGGGGGCGCCGCCAAGACAAGATGGTGGGCCGGCGTCTGGCCGAGTTCGTCGAGCGGTCCGGACCCTTTAACTCCGCCCAGCTGTGGTGGATCGAGAAGATCGCGGATGTGGTGGCCACCGAGACGCGCTTCGACCCGGCGTATCTCGACAGCATCCCCTTCTCGGCGCGCGGCGGCACGGACGGCTTCCTTGACGCCTTCGGGCCCGACGCCGCTATCGACCTCCTGGACGAACTGCGCAGGGCCCTGGCGTGATGAATGAGGTGCCTGTCGGCTGGAGGATCGTCCGGCTGGCCGATGTGCTGAGTGAACCGCTGGTCAACGGCCGGTCCCCGCGCCCTGGCGAGGGCGGATTGCCCGTACTGCGCATGCCGGCGCTGCGGGCAGTCACCGTGGACTTCACCCAGTCCAAGAGCAGCGACCGCAGTGACAACGGCGACGCGATACTGCTGGCCGAACACGGGGATGTGCTGGTCGGCCGGGTCAACGGCTCACACTCCCTGGTCGGCGAGGGCGCGCTGGTCGACGGCCCCCCGGCCCCGACGGCCATCCCTGACACCATGATCCGAGTACGCGTACGCCCCGATGTCCTCGATCCGCGCTACCTCGCACACCTGTGGAAGTCGCCCGTCATGCGGCGCCAGATCGAGGCGCGCGCCCGCCAGGGCGGCGCAGCGATCTGGCGGATCAACCAGCGTGATCTAGCCGACGTCCTGCTGCCGCTGCCCCCTGCGGGGGAACAGCGCCGGATCGTCGGCCTGTTGGGGGACCACCTCACCCGCATCGACGCCACCACGATCCGCACCCACAGCGCCCTCGACCAGGCCGACGTCCTTAGCCGCGCCCTGACCGCGCGGGCAGGGCGCGGCGCTCTCACCGATACCGCTCGGGTTCCCGCGGACCTGCCCCGGGTTGCCGGCGCAGGGGACGGGACACTGCCCGACCTGCCCGAACGCTGGCGGTGGACCCGCCTGCACGATGTCGCCGAGGTCACCCGCGGTATCACCCCATCCGGCACGCAGGAGTGGAATCCCGCCGATACGGACGTCTCCTGCCTTCGGGTCGCCAACGTGCAGCGCGGCCGCCTCGACCTGGACGACGTTCGCACGATCCGGCTGCCCCCATCACGGGCTGAGGCAGCCCGACTGCGGGCGGGTGATGTGCTGCTGACCGGCGGCGGATCGATCGACAGCCTGGGCCGCGGCTGGATCTGGGAGGACCAGCTGCCCCACTGCGTCCCCCACAGCCACGTCTTCCGTGCCCGGATCACCACCCATCAGCTCCACCCCGTCCTGCTGGCCTGGCACGCCAACGGCCTCGGCCGCCAGTGGTGCCACCGCAACGCCACCCAGAGCGCGGGGCCGGCATCCATCAGCCTGGCCAGGATCCGGCTCATGCCGGTGCCGATTCCTCCCGTAGACGAGCAGCACCATCTGGTTGCGGTGGTCCAGTCACACACCGCGGCCCTGAACGCGGCCTGCGCTGCAGCCGAACGCGCTCTCGAGGTGGCCGGACGGCTACGGCGTAACCTCCTGGAACGCGCTTTCACTGGTCATCTGTCCCCTCCGCTCTCCCCGTCTGGGCAACAGGAGTCTGTGCTGTGAACCCCACCGTCTCCTCCCGCCCCGGACACGACCAGGCCCTGGTGGACCGGCTGTGGAACTACGCCAACGTGCTGCGCGACAACGGCACCTCGGGCCTGGAGCTCATCGAGCAGCTCTCCAGCCTGATCGTCCTCAAGCGCGCCCATGAACAACGCCAACGCCCCCTCAACGGGCGCGACACCCTCGGCTTCGACGCATGGGAGCAGCTCACCTCGACCGAGCGCGACTCCCTCATCCCGGCGTACGAGCAGATCCTGGACCAGCTCGCCGCCCGGCCCGGAACGCTCGGGCTGCTCTTCCGGCGGGCACAAAACCGCATCCCGGACCCTGCCCTCCTACACCGCTTGATCGTCGACGTGGTGGACCGCTACCAGTGGTCCTCAGCCGACATCGGCGCTGTCTTCGAGGCGCTGCTGGCCCGCATGAGCACGGACACGAAGACCGGCGCCGGCCAGTACTTCACGCCCCGGCCGCTGATCGAGGCGATCGTGCAGTGCATGCAGCCCGGCATCGACGACACGGTCTCCGACCCAGCCTGCGGCACCGGTGGTTTCCTGATCAAAGCCTTCGACTACCTGGTCGACCACTTTCCTTCAGGTGTCACCGCGGCTCAGCGTAAGCGGCTCGACCAGAGCACCTTCTTCGGCACCGAACTCGTCGACGCCACCGCGCGGCTGGCCACGACGAACCTCGTCCTGCACGGCGTCACCCGGGCCGACGAGACCCACCCGTGTATCACCGTCGGGGACGCCCTGGCCCGCCCACCGGTGCGGCGGGCGACGCTGGTGCTCACCAACCCTCCGTTCGGGCGCCGCTCCACCAGCGAGGAGCCCTACCGGGAGGACTTCTGGACCCTCACCACCAGCCGGCAGCTCAACTTCCTCCAGCACATCCACAGCCTGCTGGAGACCGACGGCCGCGCCGCTGTCGTGGTACCCGACAGTGTGCTGTTCGAAGGCGGGCCGGGTGAGCTGATCCGGCAGCGCCTGCTGTCCGCGTGCGACGTCCACACCCTGCTGCGGCTTCCCGTGGGCATCTTCTACGCCAGCGGTCTCAAGGCCAGCGTCCTGTTCTTCGACAAGCCCGAACCGCGCCCCGACGGCAGCCCGTCCACGACACGGTTGTGGGTGTACGACCTGCGCTCCCTGCACACGTCGACGGCCAAGCCCACGACACCAGCCGGTCCCGACTACAGCGACTTCGTGTCCGCCTACCGGCCCGGCCGACCCCGCAGTGAACGAGTCGAGACCCCCCTCTTCCGATCCTTCGCCGTCCAGGACCTGCTCGCCCGGCCCGGCGTCAACCTGGACCTTCAGGTCGCCGAACCCCCGCCCGGGCCCTTCGCACTGCAAGAGCCCGAGGCCGACCTGCACCGCATGGCCCAGGAGATCACCGCTGAGCTGGGCGCCGCCCTGGCCGAATTCGCCTCCCTGACTGAAGCACTGCGCCCCTACGGTGTGCACGCGGACGGCCCGGATCGTGAGGCGGAGCGGTGACGGCGACCAGGAGCACCTTGACCGGGGGGATGCCGTGCGGCTGCTGCGACTGAGACTTCCCTCCTACCGGGGCCTGCGTCACTTCGAGCTGGACCTCACTGGCGCCCTCGATGGCGGCCATGCCATTGCCACCCTGATCGGCCCCAACGGCGGCGGCAAGTCCCGGGCCCTGCACGCGCTCGCCGAGATCTTCGGCGCCCTGCACCGGCCGGGCCGCCGTGCGGCCTTCGCCTTCGAACTCGACTACGAGGTCCACGACAGGACGGTCCGGGTCGTTCAGACCTCCCCCAATACCTCACCCGAGCTATCCGTGGACACCTCCGTGGGCCGGCCGATACGCGTGGCCCGCGCAGTGTGGGCGCAGCATCTGCCCGATCACGTCTTCGGCTACCAGGCGCATGCCCAGGCTCCCTGGACCAGCGAGTTCGACCAGCACCGCCGCTTCGCCGCCCGCCGCGTCGGCCAATGGCGCCGGCAGTGGATGACGGACTTCGACCAGTGGCGCGCACACCACGCCCTGAACGAAGGCGAACTGTGGACCGAGCAGCTGACCCTGCCCATCACCTGCCCCCTGTACACGCCGGTGTTCCTGTGTACGCCCGCGCACCTGCCGCTGCTGCTCCTCGCGCAGACCACCCACTGGTCCGACTCGTTCGGCACCTATCTGCGCCGCCACTCCTACCTCCAGCGTGTGGCCTCTGCGGTCCTGCGGATCCGCGCGCCACGCGCCGCACGCGCCCCGCACCTGGCCGCCCTCCCGTACTGGGGCCTGGGCGGGCCCGCCCGCACCCTGTTCGCGGCCGCCGCCGAATCGGGGCGGTTCGGTCTCATTCCCGATGCCGACCCGGTGGACGGAGCCGGCAGCCCCGCCGACGGGTTCCAGATCGTCCTGGGCACTGCAGAAGATGTTCGCGCCTTCCGTAACCTCTTCGACAGCGACCTGTCGATGTTCGGCCTGCTCGCCACCTTGCTGGATGCCGGCTACCTCACCGTCGACGTCCGCCTGGACAAACCCGGCGCGCTCACCGTCGGCTTGAACGACCTGAGCTCGGGGGAGCAGCAACTCCTCACCATCTTGGGCCTGCTGAGGCTCCAGCGGGCACATGAGTCGCTGTTCCTGCTGGACGAGCCCGACTCCCACTTCCACCCCGAGTGGAGTCGGCGCTGGTACTCCTCCGTACGCAGCGTGTTGGGACCGCATCAGCACTCGCAGTTCCTCACCGCCACCCACGAACCGCTCCTGGTGTCCAACATGACTCGCGAGCAGATCCGCGTCGTCACCACCGACGTGGAGGGCCAGGCCACCGCGGTGATACCGCGGGCCAACCCGCGCGGACAAGGTGCCGGCGGCCTGCTGACCACCGACTTGTTCGACCTGCCCACCCAGCTTGACGAGCACACCCAGGAACTGATCGACCGCCAGTACGCGCTGCTCCCCGAGGCGGCTGGCGACCCGGTCAAACAGGCTGCACTGCGCGACGTCACCGCCCAGCTGGAGACCATGGACTTTCCCAACTCCGACCGTGATCCGCTCGTGGCGGCTTTCCTCGCCGAGCTCCACCGCAGACGCCTCGCGCTCCTCGAGGCCGCCCACGGCCCCAACCCGCCCTCGCCCGAACGACTGCAGGCCCTGGTCGCCGAGCTGTTCCACGAGCGCTTCTCGTCGGTGATCTGACGCCGATGAGACACGTCAACATGCAAGGGCTCACCGCCCCGCCGGCCTGGGCAGCCAAGGCCAAACGCACCCTCGACGCGGTCAGGGCCGCCGTCGCTGCTGGCACCGAGCGTGAATTCAATTCGCACTGGGCCGAGGACGCCGTACGCGACCTGCTCCTCGGTCTCGTCGGCGTCAAGTGCTGGTACTGCGAGACCCTCATTGTGCGCGCGGACATCACCGTCGACCACTTCCGGCCGAAATCCGAAGTACTCGACGTGCCTGGCCACCCGGGCTACTGGTGGCTGGCTTACGAGGTGTCGAACTACCGCATCGCCTGCAAGCACTGCAACAGCGGCGGAGCCCGCTACAACGGGGTCCGGGAAGGCCGCGCCAAGGGCAGCCAGTTCCCGCTAATAGGCGGAACCCGCGCCCGCACATCAGTCGACGACCTGAACAGCGAACAGCCGCTGCTCCTGGACCCGGCCCACCCCAGTGACCCCGACCTACTCGGCTTTGACTCCGCTGGCTACGCCCGGCGCAGCAGCACCCCCTACTCGCCGGCCGAAACGAACCGCGGCGTGTGCCGCGCCGACGAAACCATACGGATTCTGGCGCTCAACGACTCCCACCTCGTCCCGCTCCGCGCCCGCCTCATACGGGAGGTCACCGTACTCGCCCGCCACGGGGACCTGACCGACATCCAGCAGCTGGTCGACGACAAGGTGGGACCCGAGGCGCCCTACAGTGCGGCAGCCGCCATGGCTCTGGCCCTGCACCGTGCCGTCGCCCAGCCGGCCGCCGCGCCCGCCACGGCCGCAACGACGCCCGCCGCCGCACCCACCACCGACCCGGCACGCTCCCGAGTCGACCTGCACGACCTGCTGCAACATCTGGACCCGGACGACCTCAAGGCTGGCATCACCCTCACCGGCCGGCACGAGAAGAAGGTCCATCAGGCAGTCTTGAACCACGAGGGCCACATCGACGTCTCGGGCCGCCTCTGGCGCACCCCGACCACCGCTGCCCGAGTCGCCACCGGAAGCAACAAGATCAACGGCTGGGACTTCTGGCATCTGACCATCGGCGGCGTGGAGCAGACCCTCGCCGAATTCCGCGCCCAGCACGTCCCGCCCATCGCGCTCGTGTGAGACACCGGTACCGGCGGCGAGCACGAAGCGCGACCCATGGCCGCTGCGCGGCGTACTCGGCCTGCGATGCGGCGAGAGGGGAAGGCAGTCGCGTATCGAATAGCGCGGGCGGACGAATCGCCTCACGTGGACAGGCGTGAACCGGCCACCTATCCATCGTCTCACTGAAGTTCCGAGCCGCTGCACGGAGGTGATGCTTCACTGGCAGCTGAACGCTTGGACATCAGCGGGAAGGAGGGCACCGTGGATCCAACACTCATCACCTTGGCCAGTGCCGGTGGTGCGGCTCTGGTCTCGGCCATGGCGGCCGATGGATGGAGCGCGTTCCGTACGGGCGTTGTCGCCCTGTGGCGTCGCTTCCAACCTGAGACCACGGATGCTGTCGAGCGGGATCTCGACGCGACCCGCCAGACGCTGCTCGCCGTCCCGGAAGGCGAGAGGCAGCAGGTCCGCGATGCCCTGCAGTCGGTGTGGCAGGGGCGGATGCTGACGCTCTTCCTGGATGACCGCACCGCAGCCGCCGAGTTCGAGGAACTGCTGGCACGGCTGGCGCCGGCCGATACGTCCCGTCCACCCATCAGCTTCCGTGCCGAAGTCCACGACAACGGGCGCGTCTACCAGGCAGGCGGCAATCAGTTCATCCACGAACAATGACCGACCCATATGATAACGATGCGTCCTGGCAGATGAACGCGAGCGCCGAGGATGAAGGCCGCGTCTACCAGGCGGGCGGCGACCAGCACATCACCGAGTACCACTATCACGGCGCAGAGCCCGTACTGGCCGACGACGAGGTTGACGACGAAGACGAGGATGACGACGAAGGGGGCTGGCACTACGAGCCAGCGGATGTCTACTTCCTCAATGGGCTTGGCGATCTCTTCGCCCTCGCCTTACTGCCCTTGGCCCCGATCATCCCGCTCGCGATCTCCGGGGCCAGTGTGCGGGCCACCTGGACCGCCGACCCCGGCCCGTCCCTGTGGTGGTCCACCCTCTACACGCTCGGGACCATGGCTCTGGCAGCGTTGGTGTTCAGGATCCTTCGCATGGTGCTGCCTCACCGGACGGACGTCTACTCCTGGTGGTACCTGCCCCTCGGCGTCGCCGTCTTCGCCTACTACGGCGTACGGGCCCCGGAGAAGGCCACCTTCGAGGTGATCGCCGACCTGGGCCAACAGATGGCGCAGGTCCTCGGCCCGTTGTGACCGCCTCGCGTCGAGAGGTGAACGACGGCGAGGGCGCCGTGCGCGGGGCAGCGCGCACCGTCGCCACGACGGTCATTGAAACCGCGCCCGGTCTGGTGTGGTCGCGTTCGGTGAACGGGCCGCGTGTCAGCGTTTGCGCCGCTTGCGGCCCTGCTGGCGGGAGGTCTGCTTGCGGGGCCGCACAGCGTCCCACTCGACGAACGCGGCCGTCAGCATCCCGGAAGTGGCCGCCGTGTGGAAGTACTCCGCGAAGGCCTGCGGGGAAGCGAACGCCGGGCGCCGCTCGGGTGGCTCCTCCAGAGTGAATCCGAATCCGTAAACCACCAGGACCCGTTTGCTGGCGGCGGCCGCATCGTTCCACCGGGGCGGCAGGCTGGTCAGGGCGCGGGCCCAGACGGTGCCCTCTGGGTCACGCAGTTCCATGCGGTTGCCGCGCTGGCACAACCGCCATCCGGGAAGGAAGGGGACGGACGGGGCCTCGGGGATCATCCGACGAAAGCCTGCGCTGCTGATCCGGTGGACTTGGTACTCCATGGCGGGCGCCCCGACCGCGGCCATGGCGGTGAGCATGTGACGCGGCTCCATCAGCACGATGGGGGTCCTCGGAGGGCGCGCCCCGTCGGCGACAGTGCGCGGATCGCGGATGACGCCGATCGCCTGGAGGGGGGCCTGCCCGCTGAGGGCGCAGTGCACATCGGCCACCGCCGCTTCGACGATCTGGCGGAGATACGCGCGCTGTTCGGGGAGGATGCGCTCTTCGTCGAAGAGCGCCTCGCCGGCTGCGTGGGCATGGTCGTGGATCTGCTTGCTGGTCATGGCCGTGACCCGTTCCAGCAGCGCCATCATGAGACGTTCCCAGGGCGCGGTCGGATTGATGCCGTCGATGTCGAAGGACTTGTCGCGCAGCTCGACGGTCAGGGCGATGAAGGCGTCGGCGTCGTGGTGGGCGGCGGCGTCGACCGCCTTGAGGAGGGTGAACCGGGCTCGCTCATGCTCGCGCAGTGCGGCATCGAGATGCTCGATGCCGCACTCGGTCAGCACGCGGCGCAGCAGCGCCGCGGCGTGGTCGTCGGCGGATTCGATCCATGCCAGGGCGCAGGCGAGCCCGATGTTGTGGACGAAGTCCTGGACGGAGGAGCGGTACAGCGACCGGGGTCCGGTGTAGGGGAGGAAGGCCTCGAACTCCGCTTCGGCCTCTGCCCAGCGGCGCTGGTAGACGAGCGCTTCGATGAGGTGGCGCTGGATCTCGGCGGCGTAGAAGGAACGGGCGTGGGTGTGGTGGGGAGGGGGGAGCTGGTCGCGGGCGGCGTGTTCGACACCCTGCAGATCTCCGTCGCCGAACAGGCGGGCGATCCGCTCGGCTCCGAGCCGCTCGCTGACCGCCGAGGTCTGGGGCAGCTGATCGGACAGTCGGGTGAAGGCGTCCAGCACGGGCTGTAGGTGAGGGTTGTCGGGGCGGGAGTCGGCAAGGTTGTGCAGGAGGATGCGGGCCTGCGTTGCCAACAGCGCGGCCGCGTTCTCGCCGTCCTGCTCCTTGGGCAGGTGCTCGACGTACTCCACGAGCGGCGACAGCAGGTTCACCACCTGTTCCACCGGATCGGAGATGCTGTGGTGCGCGTACATCTGGGCCAGCGAGATGCGGGTCTGCGCGATCAGGAGCTTGTTGGGGTCGGCCAGTTCCTGAAGCCAGTCCAGTTCCAGGTGCAGCAGCCGCGTTACCTGGTCCATCTGCCCCTGGATGTACTCGAATCCGGCGAGGTTGCCGATCAGGAGCGCGGTGTCGTTGTCCTTGACCTGCATGTCCTGGATGTGGCCGGCTAGGGCCGCCGCGTGCGGGGCGATCTCCCAGGCCCGGTCGGCATCGTCGAAGTCGAGGGCCGCGCCGAGCCAGCGCGCGGTGTGGAAGGCGCTGCGGGAGAGTGCCCTCTCCACCTGGGCGCCGTGGGCATGGTGTTGGCGCAGCAGATGCTGCAGGACAGTGTTCATCGACACGGTGTCGTCGCTGCCGGCGATCTCGGAATGGCGGGAGGCGAGCGGCTCGTCGTAGCGGACGAAGGACACCTGGATCAGCGACCGGATCATCTCCCTGACCGGGACAGTGGCCTCGTCCACCACGACGGCTTCCTTGCCTGCGGGGACGAGGTCGGGCGGGATGAACGCGCAGGCCATCGCCAGGTGCACCGGAATGCGCTGGGCGGCGAAGTTGCACAGGAACCCGAGGAGTTCCCGTACCGGGAGGGAGAAGTGGCTGTCGTCGGCCGTGTTGCGGGCCAGTCGCTCCAGGCTCAGCTCGACGGTGGCTGCCAGGGTCCGCGGATAGCCCGATGGCTTGGATCTCTTGTCGGCCAGGGCCCGATCGAGCAGGAGGGTACGGAAGGTGCCCAGTCGTTCGACGGGGATCTGGCAGGTGCGCATGTATCCGCAGGCCAGCTCGATGGCCAGAGGCCACCCCTCCAGCGTCTCGGCCAGAGCGTCCAGGTCTTCCCGGTGAAAGGCCGCGGTGTCGGCGTTCAACCGGAGGCGGCGGGTGAGGAGGTCGACTGCCTGGGCACGGTCCATCGGTGACAGGCCGACGCGGGGCAGGCTGTGCCAGTTGGCGCTGTCGATGGACGTGAATAGCACATCGCCACGCCCCAGCCGCGGGATCCACGCATCGACCCCGTCGGGGGTGGCGTCGTCGAAGACGAGCAGCCAGCGTCCGGGCAGCGCCGCGAGCAGCTCGTGGACCTGTTCCCGCAGGTACGGGGTGCTCGCGCCGGCGGGGGTATCGTGCGCCTGCCCGTTCAGATGCCCCCAGATGCGCCGAAAGGAGCCGACCAGGGACTCTTCCGTGGCGGCCTCGGCCCACAGGACGAGGTCGTAGGCGTCGGCGTGTGCGGCTACATACGCGGCGGCCGTGCTCGATTTCCCGATACCCGACAGGCCGGACAGGACACAGGAGTTGACGGAACGGTCGCGCGGATCGGACGGGGCCAGGGCTTCGGTGATGTCGGCGAGAAGGTCAGGACGGGATACGTCGGGTACGGGCGCGAGCGGGCCGAACACGCAGCCCCAGTCCTGGCGCCCCAGCGCGCGCACCAGCACGTCGTCCTCGACGAGCGCGGCGTCGGTGAAGTCGGCGATGCTCCAGTACGCCTGGTGGGGGTCGGCCGCGCGGCGCATGATCTCGGCGAGAAGATGCCCTGTGATCAGGCCCGCGGAGCGGCTGCCGAGGCCGACGCGATGGCGGGCCCGCCGCTTGCGCAGCCGCTCGTGCAGGTCTTGGCGGATGCCCTCCACGTCCCGGGCGTCGCACACCACCCGCGCGCGGGCAAGACGCTCCAGGTCCGGCCCGGTCAATGCTTCGAGGCGGGTCGCTGCTGAGGGAGCCCGCTGCAACATCTGCGCCAGCTGCGACTTGAGCTGATCGGTGTCAGTGAGCGGCGCATCGAGGATCTTGGCCAGGGTCCGGCAGTTACGGTCGGGCACCGCAGCCGTGATCAGCTCGTACCGCTCGGCCTCGACCTTGCAGACCAGCTCGGCCAGAATCGTGAAGGCATCCGGGGCGCTGACCTGGCGTCCCGGCGAAGCGCTCTTGACCTGCGCGGCGAGCAGACAGTCGCCTTCCCTGTCGACAAGGTCGAAGTCGACCACGTCGACCGCCGCGGTCGAAGTCGTGTCCGTAGGCCCCTCGATCCGGCAGCCGTGGATCCGTTCCTGATCCGATGCGGTCAACATCGCTTCGAGTGTGCGCAGGTACTGGTACTGAAACCCTCGGGCTGCTAACCGACCGCCGTCCATCCGCACCATCGAATCCCCAGTTCGTCCAACGCCACTCAGGTCAATGGAGGTTAGCGACTGCGTCTGACAATCGCCTCTATCGTCGCGGGCGCGCACAACGCGGCCGGCCGACACAGGGTCAGGCATCCCGATGATGCCTCTTGACCCCTGCTGCGGCAGCGTGAGCGGGCCGGCCGCTCTGGAACCCGCCCATGCAGATCCCTGTCACGGCCGCGATGCGGCGGTGTTCACAGCGATTCGGTCCACTCGCCGGGCTCTTCGAGCACATACGAGGCGTCGGTCGCCGGCGAGTCGCGCGCTGTCCGGCCGTGCGGCGCAGGGGGCTCCGAGACGGTCGCCGCCTGTGGAATCGCGACGGCGCAGGCGGCGCAAGCATCGGCGAGGTGCCAGGTCCGGCCCTGGTCCGCCCGGATCAGCACCAGCCGCAGGGCGCCGTTGCACGGACCCTGGCGCCGGTGCCAGACGCAGAACCGCTCGCGGCACTGACACGTACGTAGATGCGGCTCCAGGCCGGATTCCCGTACGTGGCGCGCCAGATGCCGCCGCATCTCCTCCCCTCGCGGGACACTCGCCGCAGGGTCCGGTCCGGGGCAGGCGCTGCACATCAGCAGGGGCCGCCCGGCCGGGCTGCTGATGGTGACCGTCCAGGCGCGCGAGGGTGGGGCGGTGGTCATCGGATCCCTCCAAGCCGTCATCAGATCGTCGCCGGCCTTCGACCCGGGCGACGCGCGGAGAGAGTAGTGCAGACCTCTGCCCTCGCGGGGCGTCTTCGTACCGCCACAAATAGGGCAGAGGCCTGCACTGTCAGGGCAGGGGGCTGCACCGTCCGATGGTTGGGTGACGATCTTTCCGCCGCCGGACCCCGACCCGACGGCGCTCCGGCAGGCACTCGCCCGGCACCGTGCCGAGCGGGGCTGGAGCTATGACGAGCTTGCCGCCCGCAGCGGCCTGTCGCGCCGCACCCTCATCGAGGTCGAACAGGGTCGCACCATCGGATCACTCGGTACCTGGCACGCCCTCGCCCACGCCTTCGGCATTTCGCTGGGCGAACTCCTGGATTCCCTGTGTACGGGGCACGAGCCTCCGGGATCCGAGTGCTGACCTGAGGGAGGCAAGGCCCACCCGAAGGGGACGCAGCGTTCGGGCGCCCGTGCCAGATTCGAGTATCTGATCCTTTCCTGCCGCTGCGCAGAGGCAAGATGGCGCAGCCCGTCGGTGGGCACGTGTGCGCGCCCGGCATGGCGTGCCGTCAGGCGGCTCCCACCCGACCGCCTGGCAGTGCGGCATGTGGCACCGCAGCCGGATACGCCGGGAGGCCACTACCAGCGCACATTGCGGAGCGAGGGAGTGTCGCCTTGCGCGGGCGTCCGGGGCTGGGGCTGGCCGAACCAGATGCGCCAGGTGAAGGGGAGGCACGCCAGACCCGGGACGCAGAACAGGAGCCACACCAGCCACGCTGGAGGGAAGTAGGCCAGCAGCGGCCAGGCGTCATGGAACAGCGCGCCCATGCACACGTCCATGAGCACGACGAGTGGTGGACCGATCTAGGTCGCCCCGGCCGTCCAGTCCAGCCGGCCGCTGCCCCAGTACGCGGCAAAGATCATGCTGAAGCCGACGTGTGCCCGGATGTAGAGCCAGCCAGCCCACCCTTCTCCCAGCCCGTTGGAGTAGGCGACGCCGACCGTGGAGGCGGTGATGGCCAGCGGGTAGACCATGCTGACCTTGGTGAGCAGCAGCCGGACGTGCCACTTCACGACCGGCTTGACCAGGACGTAGTCGCGGCGCCCTGCGGGTGCCCCGCTGGCAGGTGACCAGCCGCCGCCCGACGGCTCGCCTTCCCCGGTGCCCGTGTGGTCGAGGAGGGTGGTGAGGCTGGTTCCGGCGGCCACGCAGTCCTCGGCCCGCTGCACCAGGTCGGCCGCCCGCTCGTAGACAGCGGTGTCTGCGCCGGGCTGAGCTGCGCAGACGCTGACCGCCTGCCGGGTTCCGTTCAGCCAGTGTGCCCCCGCAGAAGGTGCTGCGAAAGTGCGCCGCCAGCCGAATACCGCCCACCAACGACGCGATACCGCCGCGGCCCCGAATCCCGCCCGGTCCGCGCTCCGTCGGCCGCGGCGGGCCACAGGAGCGGGGACCGGGTCGCGATGCGGCTACCCGCGCGGCATCGCGTCAGCTCACCGCCGCACGGTCACACTGGCCGGCGTCCGCACTGCCGCGCGGTCGAGTTCCTCGAAGATCTGCTCGCGCAGCCGGGTGCGCGAGCCGGGGGTCTGCAGGCGCCCATAGCGCGTCTCGAACCCTGCCAGGTGCGCACGGATGCGCTGGTAGAGATCCGGGTGGCGGCGTACGAGCTCGTCGTAGGCCTGGTCGCCGGCTTGCTTCAGCAGTGCATGGCTGGGATCGCCGCGCTCGGCGATGGACAGCCCATCGTTGAGCGCGGTGATCAGGCGTACGGCCTCGGCGCGGCGCTGCAGCAGCGCCGCGAACAGCCGCCGCCGGGCCTGGAGTTGCTTTAGCTGCACGGTGGTGCGGGGAGTCGGCGTGCGGGTCAGATCGGTCAGGTGCTTGGTGTGTGGGTTGTCCGCGCCCGGGGCGACGGCACGCAGGCTCTCGTTGAGCTGATCGCGCCAGCGGTTGAGTACCAAGGGATGACACAGCACGTCATCGCGTTCGTCCTGGCGGCCGGCGTCGGTGAGCATCCGCTTTCGAAACGCCGACTCGTCGAATGCGAGGACGGAGCGGACGGCGTCGTTGAGCGGTGCGATGAGCCACCCGTTGTCGATGCAGCGGGTGATCTTCTCCTGAATGCAGCGGATCGGCGCGGCTGCCGCGGTGGGCACCCCTGCCGCGGTTGCGAACTCCAGGACCAGGGCGTCCTTCTCGGCGCTTAGGTAGCGGCCCAGCCAGGCGCGTGCCACCCGCCGGGAGTCATCGGTGGCGGGCGGGAACGGGAGTACTCCCGCGGTGGTGAGCTCCTCGACACGCTTAGCCTTCAAGCGGCGCTCCGCTTCCCGCAACTGCTGCCATACAGCCTGCTGCTGAGCCTTGAGATTCCGGGCCGTCTCATCACACTGGCCGGACAGGATCCGGATCTCGCGTCGAATCTGCCGGTCGTACAGCGCGTAGGTGAGGGCGTCGATGCTCTGCTCGATACGGTCCGGGCCGTACAGCAGCTCGTCGAGACCCGTGCGGCGCACCCCGCATGCCTGCGCGGTCACCACTTTGGTCAGGTCGAGGAAGCTGACGTTGATCAAGTCCGACAGTTCCGGCAGGGGCAGTCGCCACGGCTGCGGATGCGGCATCCGCACGGCGCGCAGGCCCGCCGCGTCAAGGCCAAGGCCGCTGCGTCGCTGCACGCTGCGGTGGTGAGGTTCGCGCAGGTCGAGGGCGAAGCGGACGTTGAGATAGCGGAGGGTGCGGCCACGGTGCAGCGCCGTGGTCGGACGGTCCCGCAAGGTCCGGCAGGGGGCGTACTGCGAAGCCCCGCAGGTCGGGCACACGATCGTCGCGATGTCCGACGAGGTCACGTTCCACAGGGCCCGGCGCACCGGCCCCGAGGACCACGACTGCTCGTCGAAAGCTGCGTCACTCAGTCGGGTAGGCATGCGCCGCAACCCGCCAGCCACCATGCGGGCGCGCAGGCGCACGCATCCCGCACGTCCCGCGCACGGGTCACGCGTCACGTACGAATGTTCCCTTCCGGGCTGCGTGTTCGGCAGCTCCGGCGGGGGCGCAACCCCGATGTCTGCTGATGGACGCCAGCGCAGTGCTGGGCCCGGCGGGCGCCTGAGCTCAGCTGATGATGACGTCGTGATGATCAGTGGCTAGGACACGGCCGTTTTTGACGATGTAGACCTCCACATAGTGTTGTCCTTTCCAAGATGTTGACTCCTCGCGGGTTCTGCTTCGGTCCTCATCGAGAACGATCGCGCCTCGGAGTTGATCGCGCGCAGCGGCTTCGGGGCCGCGATTCCTGACCTTCCAATAGAGGTCGTACGGCTCTGGAACATCGGTGGTGATTGTGAAGCGCAGGCTCTGAAGGACGCTCACTCGACGGAGACGGCGTAGGGGGCCGTTCCGAAAACCACTCTTCGGGAGAACCTGAGCGTTGATCCGTACTTTGTACCCTCCTCGCCAGCTGAAGCCAAATTCTTCGATGTACTGCTCGTGCGGGGCACGAGCTTCGCGAGTCGGTTGAATATCCGAGGATGCCGTCAGAGGCTTCTGAACCGAGCTCGGTTGCTGGAACGAGTCACCAAAGACGCGCTGCCATGCTGCAAGGCTCAGCGCTTTGTCTTCCTCATCATAGGCCTCGGTTACCCATGAGCTATACAGCTTGATCTTCTTTCGGAAGTTCTCGTATTGCTCCTGGTTCCAGCGGTGGTTGAACGTTGTCTCCGGACAGCTTGGGTCGGCGAGGGTCGGCATGAGCGGGTACAGGTCTAGCCAAGCGCTCAGATCGGCCAGAATTACCTTTAGAGCTGTGGGAGTGTCGCTGTAGCGCGTAGCTTCGTGCCAGGTTTGAATTCGTTCACCAAGCAGAGTCGTGAGAATTACGGACGGTACGCTGAAGGTCTGCTTGTAGTCTCGGACGTACTTCATCAGTCTGATGACGCGCCGCAGTTGGCCGTTGGCCAGACTATCCTTCTCCTTCATCCAGTCCGTAAATCCCTGAGGGTTGGTATCTTCGAAATCATTCTCGGCGTAGTTGACGATAACCTCGCGGCCGTCCGCCAGAGTGATGTAGGGCACCACGTCGACGTGGCAGTCGCCCGCGTAGACGATGCGGCAGCATCGGTTCTTCTTGGTTACCTTCGACTTGTAGGTGGCGGATCGCTTGAACGCAGCCCGGACCTCCCGCAAGTAGTCTTTTGGCTTCCAGTCCTCCACCTCATCCAGATGTAGGAGGAAGTCTGCGTCAAACTCGTGATTGTTGAATGGCCTGATGATTGTGCGGTGAGCCCAGGACCCCTGCGGAATGTGCGTCCTGTAGAGGCTGCCGATTTGACTGTCAGCCTTCAGAGTTGATGTAATTGTGGCCACGTGATCGTCGAGTTGATCTAGGCGTGTCTGGTTGAGATTTACAGTGCTCGTAAGGAATGCACTGAAGTAAGCCAGCAGTTTCATGAAATCTCCAGCGCGACTGTGTAGCGCCCCTCGGTTCGGTCGTAGATAGCCATCTTCGGGTGCACGTGAGAGTCGTGAACCCGTCCCAACGCCACGGCTGCCGAAACCGGGGCTGCGGCTAGAACGTGCAGGATTCGCATGTGCTTGTGCTGGGCTTCCATGCTGGAGAGCATTGAGCGCAGCGAGTTTGTGAATTCGCTCAGCGTTTCCAGTGAGTCGATTACATCGACGGATGGCACTGCGCCAGCAGGGTTGATCACCCAGCGTGGTAGTCCCTGGAGATTCTCGGGAAGTTCGTCAGCCTGGATTGAGCCGGAGATGTTGAGTACCAGGACTCCCTCCTCGGCGCCCTGCGGGGGGTTCTGCGGTGAGGTGGTGGTGAAGCTCGTGCTGGGCGCCGGGTTGTCGGGCCAGTTCCAGGCTTCTGTACTGCGGTGCCGTTGGTAGATAGTGACGGCAAAGGTGTCGTCGAGGCGCGAGCCGAAGTAGACGAGCAACGGCAGACGCGCGAAGCCGAAGGCGCTGACGTGTTGCACGGCGTCCTCGCGCAGTGCTTCGGCGAGCCGACGTTCAAGAATCCGATCGATGTGCCGCTTGCACTGTTCCCAGTAGGCCGGCTCGGGCTCCTCCTCTCCGATCACGTTACAAAGGTCGATCTCGAAGCCGTCGCCGTGCAGGCTCAATGGGAAATCGGGGAACCGCCCTTCTGAGCGGATCACCGCCTCGGCGGCCGTCGGCTTGGTCAGCTCAACTTCGTAGCCCCGCACCGGCCCGATCAACCGGATCACCGCGGTTCCGTTTTGGGGGCTGAGGCCAGTCATGCGCCGAATCCATGCCTCGCGCTCGCGCTTGATCGTCCGCAAGCGCTCCACCGTCATGAGGTTGAGTGACCCCTTGCGGTCGATCTCGTTGTGCTCACCTCGACACAGAAGCATCAGGTTGTCAGCGAGGTCGCGCTTGTCTTCCGGGAGCGGGTCCATGCCCCGCGGAGAGCCAGGTGCTACGTCACGGCCCACGATGTGGGCCAGTTCCCCGAGGGTGAAGTCCTTGTAGGTGAGCTTGCCCTCGAGCAGGTAGTTGCCGCAGAACTCGCACCGTCCCCCGGCTCGCACCCAAGCCTTCAAGCGTTCTGTGTCAGAGATGGCCATATGACCTCTTCTCGCGCATCTTCCCATCGAAGACGGAAGTGCATACAGAGAAGCACGCGCCACTGACAGCCGGTGGCCGTCGGCACCAAGACGGCCGGAACGGCTGTGAGGACATGCTTGTCACCAGCGGTCGCAGTCGAGCAGCATCAGGCGATCGCGGTCCAGCCACGACTCGTAGCCCACATGCCCGCCACACGTCGCTGACCAGCGCCAGCCGTACCGGTTGCCCCGGCCCTCGGAAAGCCGGGAACCGGCGCTCGGGCCGTACCGACTCGAACCGGACTGACCACAGACACTCCAGCGCGCGCCTCGCGCTCACGGACCCCGCCCGCGTTGACGTAGTCCAGATCGACGTCCTCCGCCGACACCTCACACGCATCCATCCAGGCCTCCGGAGCGACGCCTACCAGCCACGACGACCGTGGACACAGTCACAGCGACGTACCCGGAGATGACTGAGACATCAGCTCACCTGCTCGGAGATCTCCGAGACTGCCCGGACATCACAGAGACCGGACAGCTGCTGGTCATCGAGGGCGCGGACAGCCCGCTGCGGTCCCGTTCGTACACGCAGTGGCCTTGGGCGACGCTTCCGTCAGGCGCCTAGGCAACGGTTCACTCGGCGCGCAGAACCCTCAATGAGCCCGGTACCCGGCGATGGCGCCGGCCTCTTCCAGGCGTCCTCGCCCCGGAAGCCCTCGGCCGCGGCCTCGAGGGCCTAATCGACGTCGAGATCTACTCCCAGGCCGCAAGAGCTTCGAGGAGTTCGAGTCTCCCCGTGGCTGCCTTCGACGAGGTCATCGAGTGCCGACGCATGTACGGCCGCCCCCACTACTTCCTTCGCGTCTCCGTCGACGACCACGCCGCCTACGAAGGCTTCCTCGCAGGCAAGTTGAGCGGCCTGCCCGGCGTACGGTGCCTCGAATCCCACCTCACCATGAAGAAGATCAAGACAGACAGCTGACCGGCAGTGGTGGCACGACAGTTGTCCTGCAAATGCGACACCTATCGTGCTCAGTCTCAACCGAACGATCCCCCCTTAACGCCACTTTTGCTAGCGCCCGCTTGCAATAGTTAGCACGATGGCGCACCATCGGGGCATGGCATCACTCAACGTCGGCAACCTCGGCGAGTTCCTGCGGGAGCAGCGGCGTAACGCGCAGCTGAGCCTGCGGCAGCTCGCCGATGCCGCCGGGGTGTCCAATCCGTATCTCAGTCAGATCGAGCGCGGGCTGCGCAAGCCGAGCGCGGACATCCTGCAGCAGCTCGCCAAGGCGCTGCGGATCTCCGCCGAGACGCTGTACGTGCAGGCCGGGATCCTCGACGAGCGGAAGGTGGACGGGGTCGAGGTGCACACCGCGATCCTCACCGACCCCGCGCTGACCGAGAAGCAGAAGCAGGTGCTGCTGCAGATCTACGAGTCCTTCCGCAAGGAGAACGGACACGGGAGCGGGCGCGGCGAGAGCGACGGCGCGACGGCGCACGAGCCCGCTCCGGACGCCCGAGAGGCCGACGGCGACCCGCACGCCACCTGAGCGACCGACCACCGATTCCAGGAGGAACCACGCCATGGCCATCACCGACGACGTCCGCAAGGTGCTCACCGACCCGACTCCGCTGTACGCCTTCGCGGGCGGTGTGGACCTCGCCGCCGAGAAGGCCAAGGAGCTGCCGGCGCTGGTCGAGAAGCTGCGCGAGGAGGCTCCCAAGCGCTTCGAGGCCGTCCGCAACACCGACCCCAAGGCCGTGCAGGACCGCGTCACCAAGGAGGCCAAGGAGGCGCAGGACTGGATCACCCGGCAGCTCGGCCTGCTCGACGCCGACTTCAAGAAGCTGAGCCAGCAGACGCAGGACCTCGTGCTGCAGGGGGTCGGCCGGGCCGCCGAGGCCGCGGTCAAGGCCCGTGAGGGGTACGAGGGGCTGGCCGAGCGCGGTCGCGGCGCCGTGCAGAGCTGGCGCAGCGAGACCGCCGAGGCGACCGAGGACCTCGCGGTCGCGATCGAGCCGGAGCCCCGGCAGGAGCCGAAGCAGGAGCCCGCTGCGGGCGACGCGGAGACCGCCGGGAGCGAGCCGGAGGCCAAGGGCGCTGCGGCCAGGAAGGCTCCGGCCGCCAAGAAGACGACGGCGAAGAAGACCGCCGCGCCGGGCGAGAACGGCAAGTAGGCGATCCGGGAAGGCGGGCCGGGCACGCCACGCGTGCCCGGCCCGTTCTCCGGGTACGGTGGGCCGACGACGGACCAGAGTCGAACGGGTGAGGGCAGTGCTGATCTACGGGTTCCAGAACGTGCTGAGCTGGGTGCAGCTAGTACTGGCCGTGTACGCCGCCGCGATGCTCGTCGACGCGGCCGTACGGCGCGAGGACGCCTACCGGGCGGCCGACAAGCAGACCAAGGGCATGTGGCTGATCTTCCTGGTGATCGCCACGGCACTGCTGTTCCTGCTGCCGCTGATGTCGTTCCTGCCGATCATCGGCCTGATCGCCGTGATCGTCTACACGGTCGACGTGCGGCCCGCGATCAAGGGGATCTCCGGCGGCCGGGGCCCGCGCCGCGGCGGGTCGAGTTCGGACGGGCCGTACGGGCCGTTCAACGGCGGGCGGTAGGAGGGCTGTAAGGGGGCCGTACGGGAGAGCTGCGGGCAGTAAGAAGGCCGTACGGGACGGCGGGCGGCCGTGCGCCCGTCGCGCGTGCGCCTCAGTTCTGTACGCGGCCCCGGTCCAGCAGCAGGACCGCCACGTCGTCCGTCAGTTCCCCGCCGTTGAGGTCCCGCACCTCCGTGAGCGCCGCGTCGAGCAGTTCCTCGCCCCGCAGCCCGGCGGCCATCCGACGCCCCACCAGTTCCGTCATGCCCTCCTGGCCGAGGCGCTGGTTGCCGTTGCCGACGCGGCCTTCGATCAGGCCGTCGGTGTACATCATCAGGCTCCAGGAGCCGCCCAGCACGACCTGGCGGCGCGGCCAGCGGGCGCGCGGCAGCAGGCCCAGGGCCGGGCCGCCCTCCTCGTACGGGAGCAGCCGCGGCGCGCCACCGGACCGGGCGAGCAGCGGTGCGGGGTGGCCGGCCAGGCTCACCCCGGCGTGCCGTCCGTCCGGCGCGATGTCCACCAGGCACAGCGTCGCGAAGATCTCGTCGTCGGCGCGCTCGTGCTCCAGGACCTTCTGGAGGGTGGACAGCAGGGCGTCGCCACAGAGCCCGGCGAAGGTCAACGCGCGCCAGGCGATGCGCAGTTCGACGCCGAGCGCGGCCTCGTCGGGGCCGTGGCCGCAGACGTCGCCGATCATCGCGTGCACGGTGCCGTCGGGCGTCCGTACGGTGTCGTAGAAGTCGCCGCCGAGCAGCGCGCGGCTGCGGCCGGGGCGGTAGCGGGCCGCGAAGCGCAGGTCGGAGCCGTCCAGGAGCGGGGTGGGCAGCAGGCCGCGCTCCAGCCGGCGGTTCTCCTGGGCCAGCATCCGTGACTCGGTGAGCTGGCGCTGCGCGAGGTCGGCGCGTTTGCGCTCGACGGCGTAGCGCACCGCCCGGCTGAGGGCGGCGCCGTCGAGTTCGTCGTGGAAGAGGTAGTCCTGCGCGCCGACGCGTACGGCCTCGGCGGCCCGCTCGGCGTCGGCCTCGGAGGTCAGCGCGAGGACGGCGTGCGAGGGGGCCATCCGCAGCACCTCACGCAGGGCGCCCAGCTCGTCGTGGCCGCCGCCCTCCTCCGCCGGATGCCCGTCCCGGTCCGCGCGGTCCGGGCGGTCGGTGCGGGCCCGGGCGCCCGCGGGCGTCAGGTCGAGCAGGATGCAGTGCACGTCGTCGGTGAGCAGCCGCTCCGCCTCGGTGAGGTTGCGGGCCGTACGGACGCGGGCCCGGCGGCCTTCCCCGTCCCGCATCTCGGGTACGGCGCTGGTGGGGTCGTCGCCTATCAGCAGCAGCGTCAGCCCGGCATCCGGCGCCGTCGACGGGCCGGCCGGGTGCGCCGCGCCGTCGCGCGCGTCGCCCGCCGGCGCTGCCTCCTCCGGCAGCACGGCCGTCCGCTGGCGCGGAATGGGTACGGACATGCTCTGCTTCCTTCCCTCCCCCCGAGGGTGCGCAGCGGCCCGCCGAACGGCGCGCCACTGTGCCCGGTTCCGCCGCCGCCCGGCGGTCGGTCCGGGCGGTGCGCCACCGGGCACCGAGAGGCGACCATAGCGGTAGCGCGGAGGCTTACGGAATGGCCGACGCCACCCGGCACTTGTCATATGCCGTCCCCCACACACCCGGTGACCTGGGCAGGGAGGGGCGCGGAATGACGAACATCACCTCGACGGCGTCAGGTTGGCCGTCGGCGCTCCGTGACGAAACGCACGTACCCGTCACGCTGCGTACGGGGGCGGGGACTCCCCGCGTACGGCGCCCCGCGCCCCTACTTGTCCGGCCGCACCACCCCGAGAATCGGCATCGACCCGGCCCCGGTGACCGTGACCTGCCGTCCCGGCCGCGGCGCGTGCACCATCGCGCCGTCCCCGATGTACATGCCGACATGGCTCGCGTCGGGGTAATAGATGATCAGGTCGCCGGGGCGCATGTCCTTCAGGGCGATCCTCGGCAGTTGCCGCCACTGCTCCTGCGAGGTGCGCGGGATCGGCCGACCGCCCGCCTCCCAGGCCCGCATCGTCAGCCCCGAGCAGTCGAAGGTGTCCGGGCCCTCGGCGCCCCACACGTAGTCCTTGCCGATCTGTGAAGTCGCGTACGCCACCGCCTTCTTGCCGGCCTCCGAGGCGTGCGCGCCGATGTCCTTCAGTACGCCGGAATCCAGCCACTTCTGCTGCTCCTGGAGCGCCCGCGCGTCCTCCAGCTTCTTCAGCCGCTCCTTCTCCTCCGCGGCCAACTGCGACTCCAGGTGCTGCGCGGCCTCGATCTTCTTGCGGACGTCGAGCTGCGCGGTCTCCGTCTTCCTGCGGTTCTCCTCCAGCCGCTCCCAGCGGTCGGTGGCGTCCTGCGCGTAGCCCTCCAACGCGTTCTTCGTCCGCGCCAGTTCGTCGCTCAGGTCCTTCGCGGCGTGCTGGCCCTTGCGGACCAGGGTGGCGTTGTCGAGGAAGCGCTCCGGGTCCTTGTTGAGCATGAGGCGAGCCTCGGGGGGAATGCCGCCGCCCCGGTACTGCGCACTGGCCAGCGCGCCCGCCTGGCGCTTGAGGTCGTCCATCTGCTTCTGCGTCCGGTCGATCGTCTGCGCCAGCTTGACGATCTCCTTCTGCTGGAGGGCGACCTGCTCCTTCGCCGCGTTGTACGCCTCGGTGGCCTGTTCCGCCTTGCGGTAGAGGCCCTCCAGCTCCTTGCGCACCTCTTCGAGGCGCTTTTCGGACACCGTGGGACCGGGGTCGGCGTACGCGGCCGGGGCCGTCCCGCCGAGGATTCCGGTCACGCCGAGGACCACCGCCGTGGCGGCCACCACGGCACCGCGCAGCCCCCGCACGCCCGGCCGGCGCCCCGCGCCCGCCCGGCTCCGTACCCCCGCCGCGCTCCGCGCCCCCGCCCGCCGCGGCCCGTCCGCCGTACCCGCCCGGTCCCGTACGTCCCGTTTGCCGTACGCCTCGGGATTGCCCCGCCCTGCCCCCTGCCACCCCACCAGCCACCTCCGGTCGATCCGCACCGATTCGTGCACCTCTACAGGCGCGGATGCTGCCATACCGGCGGGTAATCCGACAGAGCGCTGCCGAGGTTTCCGCGCCGTCCGGGCGCCGCCCCCATCCGACGGCCGAGGTTCACCCGGCGTTCACTCTCCTCCATCGGCGGCTTCACCTGATCTGCCTAATTTCGGCCGTACCGAACGGCGCGCCCCTCCCGCGGAGCGAACGCCGCACGGCATTGCTGAACCGTCCGACCACCCGCTCCGGCGACCCTTGCCCGACCGCTGCGGCCGCCGCACAGTGACCTCGCGGTCACCACCCGGGTGACCACCCGGTCGCCCCGCCGGTGACCACCCACGTCTGCACCCCGCACGCCGAACAAGAAGCGGCGCGCCCCAGGAAGGAACTCACGACAGTGAAGCTGCTGCAGCGCAAGAACCGGGTTCGCGCCCTCGCCGTCGGCGCTCTCGCCGTCACCGGTGCCCTGACCCTGTCGGCGTGCGGCTCCGACGACACCAGTGGTGGCGGCGGGGCGGCTTCCGCGGCGAAGACCGGCAACATCAAGTGCGAGGGCAAGGGCAAGCTGCTCGCCTCCGGCTCGTCCGCGCAGAAGAACGCCATGGACGCCTGGGTGCAGGCGTACTCGGGCGCCTGCAAGGACACCAGCATCAACTACCAGCCCACCGGCTCCGGCGCGGGCATCACCACCTTCCTCCAGGGCCAGACCGCCTTCGCGGGCTCCGACTCGGCGCTCAAGCCCGAAGAGGTGGAGAAGTCCAAGAAGGTCTGCCAGGGCGGGCAGGCGATCAACCTGCCGATGGTCGGCGGCCCGATCGCGGTCGGCTACAACGTGCCGGGCGTGGACAGCCTCGTCCTGGACGCGCCGACCCTCGCCAAGATCTTCGACTCGGAGATCACCAAGTGGAACGACGAGGCGATCAAGAAGCTCAACCCGGACGCCAAGCTGCCGGACCTCAAGATCCAGGCGTTCCACCGCTCGGACGACTCCGGCACCACGGACAACTTCACCAAGTACCTCAAGGGCGCCGCGCCCGACGCCTGGAAGCACGAGCCCGCCAAGACCTGGGAGGGCAAGGGCGGCCAGGCCGCGTCCGGCTCGGCGGGTGTCTCCTCACAGGTCAAGCAGACCAGCGGCGCGATCTCCTACTTCGAGCTGTCGTACGCCACGGCCAGCAAGATCAACACGGTCAAGCTGAACACCGGCGCCAAGGACCCGGTCGAGGCCACCGTCGACAACGCCTCCAAGGCCATCGCCGAGGCCAAGCAGGTCGGCAAGGGCAGCGACCTGGCCCTGAAGCTCAACTACACCACCAAGGCCGAGGGCGCCTACCCGATCACCCTGGTCACGTACGAGATCGCCTGCGACAAGGGCAACAAGGCGGAGACGCTGCCCGCCACCAAGTCCTTCCTGACCTACATCGCCGGCAAGGACGGCCAGAACGCCCTCAAGGAGCTGGGCTACGCGCCGCTGCCGGCCGAGATCGCCGACAAGGTCCGCTCGGCCGTCGCCTCGCTCGCCTGACCCACCGGGCGGCGGCCCGCGCCCCGCAGGCCGCCGCCCGTCCGGTGCACCGCCGCGCCAGGAGCCCCCGCCGGGCTCCGCAGACCGGAGAAACCCATGAACTCAGCACCCTCGATATCCAGCGCACCACCGCCACCACCCGCGCAGCCCGCCGCCTCCCCGGTGTCCGGCAAGGCGGTCCGCCCCGGCGACCGGATCTTCCTCGGCCTGTCCCGCGGCTCGGGCATCGCCCTCCTGGTGATCATGGCCGCCATCGCGGCCTTCCTCACCGTCCGCTCGGTGATCGCCATCTCCGGTGACCACGCGAACTTCCTGACCTACTTCGAGTGGAACACCTCCGGCCCCGAGCCGGAGTTCGGCATCGCGGTCCTCGCCTTCGGCACCGTCGTCAGCTCGGTGATCGCGATGGTCATCGCGGTCCCGGTCGCGGTCGGCATCGCGCTGTTCATCTCGCACTACGCGCCGCGCAGGCTGGCCTCCCCGCTCGGGTACGTCATCGACCTGCTCGCCGCCGTGCCCAGCATCATCTACGGCCTGTGGGGCGCCCTCTTCCTCGTTCCGCACCTGACCGGCCTCTTCAGTTGGCTGGACGACTACTTCGGCTGGACCGGGATCTTCTCCTACGCCGACGAGGCGCCCCGCGCGCTGTTCACCGTCGGCATCCTGCTGGCGATCATGATCCTGCCGATCGTCACCAGCGTCAGCCGCGAGGTCTTCCTCCAGGCGCCGAAGATGCACGAGGAGGCCGCCCTCGCGCTCGGCGCGACCCGCTGGGAGGTCATCCGCATGTCGGTGCTGCCGTTCGGCCGCTCCGGCATCATCAGCGCCTCGATGCTGGGCCTGGGCCGCGCGCTCGGCGAGACGATGGCCGTGGCCACCGTGCTGTCCCCCAGCTTCCTGATCAACCTCAGCCTGCTGAACCCGGGCGGCGGCACCTTCGCGCAGAACATCGCCAGCAAGTTCAGCGAGGCCGACGAGTTCGGGCAGGACGCCCTGATCGCCTCCGGCCTCGTCCTCTTCGTCATCACGCTGCTCGTCAACGGCGCGGCCCGCATGATCATCGCGCGCCGCAAGGAGTACTCGGGGGCCAACGCATGAGCAACACGGTCACCCCGCCGCGGCGCGTCTCCGACAGCGCCCCGCTCCCGGTCTCGCTCAAGCAGCCCCGGCTGCCCCGCTGGGCCCCCGCCGGCCTCGCCGCGGCCGCGGTCGCGGTGGGCTGCGGCATCGGCCTGGCCGCCGGCCTGGAGAGCCGCATCCAGTGGGGCCTGATCGCCGCCCTGCTGTTCATCCTCGGTACGTTCGCGACCGCCACCGCCGTCGAAGGCGCCCGGCAGGCCAAGGACCGCCTGGCCACCAGCCTGGTCTGGATCTGCTTCCTGCTCGCCGTGGTGCCGCTGGCCTCCCTCATCTGGGAGACGGTCGCGCGCGGCATCAAGGTCCTCGACGGCTACTTCCTGAGCCACTCGATGGGCACCCTGCCCGACGCGCTGCCCGGCGGCGGCATCTACCACGCGATCATCGGCACCCTCCAGCAGGTCGGCCTGGCCGCCCTGATCGCCGCGCCGGTCGGCCTGCTCACCGCGATCTACCTGGTCGAGTACGGGCGCGGCAAGCTGGCCAAGGCCGTCACCTTCTTCGTCGACGTGATGACCGGCATCCCCTCGATCGTCGCCGGCCTGTTCATCCTCTCGGTGTGGATCCTGATCCTCGGCTTCGGCCCGTCCGGCTTCGCCGGCGCGATGGCCCTGGCGATCCTGATGATGCCGGTGGTCGTGCGCTCCACCGAGGAGATGCTCAAGCTGGTGCCCAACGAGCTGCGCGAGGCGTCCCTGGCCCTCGGCGTGCCGAAGTGGCGCACCATCCTCAAGGTGGTCCTGCCGACCTCGATCGGCGGCATCACCACCGGCGTGATGCTGGCCGTCGCCCGTATCACCGGTGAGACCGCGCCGGTCCTGCTGCTGGTCTGGGGCGCGAAGACGATCAACAACAACCCCTTCGAAGGCGCCCAGCAGTCGCTGCCGCTGTACGTGTTCCAGCAGTGGCAGCAGGGCTCCGACGCCTCGTACGACCGTGCGTGGGCCGCGGCGCTCGTCCTGATCGCCTTCGTCATGATCCTCAACCTGGTGGCCCGCGGCATCGCCCGCTGGAAGGCCCCCAAGACCGGCCGCTGACCCCCACAGCCTGAACGGCGTGGGGGGACCCCCACTCACAGCCTTAACGGCGTGGGCTCCCACGAAAGAAGCAGTGATCCCCATGGCCAAGCGAATCGACGTCAGCGGCCTCTCCGCCTACTACGGCAGCCACCGGGCCATCGACGACATCTCCATGACCGTCGAGCCCCGCTCGGTGACCGCCTTCATCGGCCCCTCGGGCTGCGGCAAGTCGACGTTCCTGCGCACCCTGAACCGGATGCACGAGGTCACCCCCGGCGGCCGCGTCGAGGGCAAGGTGATGCTGGACGACGAGAACCTGTACGGCAGCGGGGTGGACCCGGTGGCGGTACGCCGTACCGTCGGCATGGTCTTCCAGCGCCCGAACCCGTTCCCCACCATGTCGATCTTCGACAACGTCGCGGCCGGCCTGCGCCTGAACGGCACGGTGAAGAAGAAGTCCGACCTGAACGACGTCGTCGAGAAGTCCCTCAAGGGCGCCAACCTCTGGAACGAGGTCAAGGACCGGCTGAACAAGCCCGGCTCCGGCCTGTCCGGCGGCCAGCAGCAGCGGCTGTGCATCGCCCGCGCCATCGCAGTCGAGCCGCAGGTGCTGCTGATGGACGAGCCGTGCTCGGCCCTCGACCCGATCTCCACCCTCGCCATCGAGGACCTGATCGGTGAGCTGAAGGAACGGTTCACGATCGTCATCGTGACGCACAACATGCAGCAGGCGGCACGCGTCTCGGACCGTACGGCCTTCTTCAACCTGGCCGCGGTCGGACAGCCCGGCAAGCTGGTCGAGATCGACGACACCGAGCGGATCTTCTCCAACCCGTCGGTCCAGGCCACCGAGGACTACATCTCCGGCCGCTTCGGCTGAGCGCCCGTCCGGGCCCCGCGCGGAGCCCGGACCCGGGCCCGCCCCGTACGTCCCGCGGTGCTGCATGGCGGTGCCACCGCAAGGACGAGGGCCCGCCCTCCGGAACCGGAGGGCGGGCCCACAAGAACGTGCGGCTCAGCGGCCGCGCACCGTCACGCGAAGACGAGGTGGACGGCCCAGTAGCTCAGGGCGGCCACCGCGGCGCCGGCCGGCATGGTGATGAACCAGCCCATGACGATGTTCTTGGCGACGCCCCAGCGCACCGCGCGGGTGCCCTTGGTCGACCCCACACCCATGATCGCCGAGGTGATCACGTGGGTGGTGGAGATCGGCGCGTGGAACATGAACGAGGCGGTGTACATGACGGACGCCGCGGTCGTCTCGGCCGCGAAGCCCTGCGGCGGGTCCAGCTCGATGATCCGCCGGCCGAGCGTCCGCATGATGCGCCAGCCGCCCGCGTACGTGCCCAGCGACAGGGTCAGCGCACAGGCGATCTTCACCCAGACCGGAATGGCGTCGCCCGCGGTCTGCACATCCGCGATGACCAGCGCCATCACCACGATGCCCATGGTCTTCTGGGCGTCCTGGAGGCCGTGTCCGAGCGCCATGCCGGCCGCCGAGACCGTCTGCGCGATGCGGAAGCCCCGCTTCGCCTTGTGCGGGTTGGACTTCCGGAACAGCCACATGATCACGACCATCACCAGATAGCCGAGGACCAGGCCGATCACGGGCGAGAGGAACATCGGGACGACGACCTTCTCTATGACGCCCGACCAGTAGACGGTCGTACCGCCCGCGAGCGCCGCGCCCACCATGCCGCCGAAGAGCGCGTGCGAGGACGAGGACGGCAGCCCGAAGTACCAGGTCACCAGGTTCCAGACCACCGCGCCGACCAGGGCGGCGAAGAGGATGCCCATCCCCTTGGAGCCTTCGGGCGTGGAGATCAGCCCTTCACTGACCGTCTTGGCGACCCCGCTGCCCAGGAAGGCGCCGGCGAGGTTCATCACCGCGGCCATCGCGAGCGCCGCCCGCGGGGTCAGGGCCCGGGTGGAGACCGAGGTCGCGATGGCGTTCGCGGAGTCGTGGAAGCCGTTCGTGTACGTAAATCCGAGCGCGACCCCGATGGTCACGATGAGCGCGAAGGTGTCCACCGGAGGTCAGGACTCCTTGACGGCGATCGTCTCGACCGTATTGGCGACATGCTCGAAGGCGTCGGCCGCCTCTTCCAGGATGTCCACGATCTGCTTGAGCTTGAGCACCTCGATGGCGTCGTACTTGCCGTTGAACAGGTGCGCGAGCAACTTGCGGTGGATCTGGTCGGCCTGGTTCTCCAGACGGTTGACCTCGATCCAGTACTCGGTGAGGTTGGACATCGTCCGCAGGTTCGGCATCGCCTCGGCGGTCAGCTCCGCCGCCCGCGCCAGCACCTCGATCTGCTGCTCGACGCCCTTGGGCAGCTCCTCGATGCTGTAGAGGACGACGAGATCGACGGCCTCCTCCATGAAGTCCATGATGTCGTCGAGCTTCGAGGCGAGGTTGTAGATGTCCTCGCGGTCGAACGGCGTGATGAACGAGGAGTTCAGCTGGTGGAAGATCGCGTGGGTCGCGTCGTCCCCCGCGTGCTCCGCCGCCCGCATCCTCTCGGCGATCTCTGTCCGCGCGGAGGCGTCCGCCCCGAGCAGTTCCATCAGGAGTTTGGAGCCTGTGACGATGTTGTCCGCGGACGCCGCGAACATGTCGTAGAAGCTCGTCTCCCTGGGGGTCAGACGAAAGCGCACGTGAAATCCTCGGGGTGCATCGGATTCGGTCGAGTTGATGCTAGGCGCATCATCCAGCCACTGCTAACCGGCATTCCTTCAGTGTCGCCCATCGGGCACCATGCTCTGCACGGGGTACCGCCCGCGCCTGCGAATTTCTGTACCATATACCCACTAGGGGTATATGGAATGCCTACGTACCACGGGAGATGGCCATGACGACCACGGACGCCGACACCGACGGCACCACCGCAGCCGCCGCGGCCTGCCACACCGACGGGCCGAAAACCGCCCTCGGCACCGGTCCCGACGCCGTCACCGCTCACGATCTGGGCATCCACGGTTACGCGCAGCAGAAGGACGCACACCTCAAGAGGCTGCGCCGGATCGAGGGCCAGATCCGCGGCCTCCAGCGGATGCTGGAAGAAGATGTGTACTGCATCGACATACTCACCCAGGTGTCGGCGAGCACCAAGGGCCTGCAGTCCTTCGGCCTCCAGCTCCTGGAGGAGCACCTGCGGCACTGCGTCGCCGACGCCGCCGTCAAGGGCCCCGAGGCCATCGACGAGAAGGTCAAGGAAGCCACCAAGGCCATCGAGCGGATGCTGCGCACCTGACCGCGGCCGCCGCCGGACGCCGGTGCCCCGCACCGTCACGCCCGGCGCCGCCGCCCTGTCACCTGGGGTTTCCGGGTCCGTGACCCGTTCGCGCGCGGTCCGCGTCCACGTCCAGCACCTCGTCGATACGGTCCGAGCTGAGCCGATCCTCGCTCGCGGCGGCCGCCGCGATCATCAACTCACCAGTCAGGTCGATCTCGACGAGGGCTACGTGGTCCTGAACCGTCGAGTTGCGGTGTCCGGCCACGTACAAC
Source organism: Streptomyces chrestomyceticus JCM 4735 (assembly GCF_003865135.1). Lineage (NCBI taxonomy): Bacteria > Bacillati > Actinomycetota > Actinomycetes > Kitasatosporales > Streptomycetaceae > Streptomyces > Streptomyces chrestomyceticus. The sequence continues at coordinate 4,188,012 of NZ_BHZC01000001.1, forward strand.
ACCTCCTCCTTCGAGCGCCTCCCCACTCTTCTGGTGGTTACCGCCCAGAGTAGGTACGGGCGCACGCTCCGCGCATGGCACGGATGGACCATTTCCGCCAGTTCGCACAAGCCGTGGACATGTGCCCCGGAGGCGCTGTCCGGCCCTCTGGTCCGGATCCGCCGACCGCACCGCCCGGCCGCCCGCGACGACCGCGCCGGTGCCCGTGACGGCCGCCCTCAGCCGCCCGTGGCGGCCGCGCTCAGCCGCCTGCGGCGGCGACCTTGCCCGTGTAGATGTCGTCCCGGTCGGGCAGCCGGACCGGAACCGGCGCCCCGAAGCCGTACAGCGTGGTGGTGGAGGTCACCGACGTCCCGCCCCTCGTGCCGTTGGCGAAGCGGAAGCGCTGGCGCACCTTGCGCAGCCGCCCGGCGTCGTCCAGAAACGCGTCGAAGGCCACCACGTCGGTGGTGAAGCCTTTCTCCGCCGCGGTCAGCGCGGGCCGGACCGCCGGGGACGCCGCGCGCGCCGCCGACCCGATGTCCGTCGTCCCGCTGAAGTGCCGCACCGGGATGCCGTCCAGCCGCTCCCGCCCCTCGTACGTCACCTCCCGCACCCCCCGCAGCAGCTCGGCGGCGGCCATCGGATCGGTCGCGCCGCCGGTGACGAGGTTGCCGTCGGCCAGCGAGGCGGTGTCCACCCGCACCCACTTGTCGGCCGGCACGCCCGCCCCGCGGTTCTTCATGTACAGCGCGGACGGCGTGAGGATCTCAGTGATCGTGCGCTGCGCGCCGCTCCCGTCGCCGGTGTCCGGAAGCCGTACGTTCAGCTTCCCGGTCCGCTTGCGGTAGTCGTGGCCGCCGGTCCCCCGGATGGCGACCCGGGTGCCGCCGCTGACCGTCTCCAGCTCCGTGCGCACCCGGGAGGTGCCGGCCCGGACCAGCGCGTCGGCGCCGGCGCGCAGGGCCGCGGCGTAGTCCGTACGGCCGGACGGGGCACCGGCGTCCGCCGGGCCGGCGGCATCCCGCGGCCCGGCGGACGGACGGCTGCCCGGTGGGCGGGCACGGTCGGTGAAGGGCGGACCGGCCGCGGACCCGCCCACCGGGCCGTCTGCGGAGCGGCCGGCCGAGGCGTGGTCGTCGGCCGCCGCCCCGTTGGGGGAGCAGCCCGTGGTGAGCAGCCCGGCCACCAGGCCCACCCCGCACACGGCGGCCGCGACGGCACCGCCTCGCCTGTCCTGCACCACCATCGCGTACGAGCCCCCTCGGCCGCTCTGCTCGTGAAGTAGCGGACCGGGATGTTCCGGTTGTCCGGACCACCACGACCCGTTCCGTTCAACGACTGTTCAGCCCGCTTCGTCACGCCCGTACACCCCGGGCGCGTAGCGTGGCGCCGTGCAGGACCGAGCAGCGCAGGAGCCGACAGCGCCGCCCTCCGGGGCGCCCGACCACCGGACCACCACCACCGAACGAGGTTCGTTCTGCCTGGCCCGCTGCAGTTGCGGCTGGCACGGCCCGGCGCGCCGGGCCCGCTCCCAGGCACGGACGGACGCGGAACAGCACCACCGGGCGGGGTGAACGACGGCCCGTCCGGCCGGCGGGCCCTTCCACTCGTGACCGCCCGTGAAGCCCCGTCAGCACGCCCCTGGAACCTCCCCGGGCCCCCGCCTCATCTGGGTAGGGGGAAGCATCCACGGCGCGCGGACCCGCAGAGGGTTCCAAAAGGGGCAGTTCACAATGAAGCGGCGCACGATACTGGCAGCCGGCGGCGGACTCGCGGCGGCGACCGCCGGCTTTACCACCGCCTGCAGCACCGAAACCGGCCACGCGAACGCCCCCGGCGGCGCCGCGTCCGGCGGCGTCGGCCTCAACACCAGCTCGCAGGCGGGCCGGCCCCCGGCCGCCAAGGCATCGTGGGACGCACTGCGCAAAAGCCTCGACGGCAAGCTGATACGCGCCGGCGAAGCCTCGTACGACGCCGCCCGCCGCCTCTACAACACCCGTTATGACAACCTGAAGCCCGCGGCCGTCGCCTACGTCCGCCACCCGGCCGACATAGCCGAGTGCCTGTCCTTCGCCCGCCGCTACAACGCCCCCGTCGCGATACGCAACGGGGGTCACTCGTATGCCGGTTGGTCCAGCGGCAACGGCAAGCTGATCATCGACGTCTCCGCGCTGAACTCGGTCTCCGCGCCCTCCGGCGGCATCACCCGCATCGGCGCCGGCGCCAAGCTCATCGAGGTCTACGAGGGCCTCGGCAAGCACAACGTCACGATCCCCGGCGGCTCCTGCCCGTCCGTCGGCATATCCGGCCTGACCCTCGGCGGCGGCCACGGCGTCGCGTCCCGCGCCTACGGCCTGACCTGCGACAGCCTCGTCGGCGCCACCGTCGTCACCGCCGACGGCAAGACCGTCGAGTGCGACGCCAAGCGCAACAGCGACCTCTTCTGGGCGCTGCGCGGCGCCGGGAACGGCAACTTCGGCGTGGTCACCGAACTGCGCTTCCGCACCCACGTGGCCCCCCGCTCGGTCATGGCCTACATGACCTGGCCCTGGGCCAAGGCCACCGCCCTGCTGCGCTCCTGGCAGGAGTGGGGCCCCACCCAGCCCGACGAGATCTGGTCGTCCCTGCACCTGGACGCGCACCCCGGCGGCACCCCGACCGTCTCCGTCGCCGCCTTCTCCCTCGGCTCCTACGGCGACCTCCAGAACGCCGTCGACAAGCTGGCCGACCGCGCGGGCGGCCCCGGGCCCGCGAAGTCCGTACGTCTGACGCCCACCTCGTACCTCGACGCGATGGAGTCCTACGCGGGCTGCTCCACCAAGTCCACCGAGCAGTGCCACCTGCCGGGCGCCCTCCCCGGCCGCAGCGCCACCGGCAAGCTCGCCCGCGAGACGTACGCGGCCCGCTCCGACTTCTACGACCGCTCGCTGGACGCGGCCGGCATCCGCGCCCTGCTCGGCCAGATCGAGGCCGCGAGCCGCAAGGGCGTCGGCGGCAACGCGTCGCTGACCGCGCTGGGCGGCGCGATCAACCGGGTCCGCCCCACCGACACCGCCTTCGTGCACCGCCGCTCGCGCTTCCTCGCGCAGTACCTCGCGTCCTGGAAGGCGGGCGGCACCGGCGCCGCGCAGAGCTCCTGGCTGGACGGCATCCACGGCGCGATGCGGCGCTACGCCTCGGGCGCCGCCTACCAGAACTACACGGACGCGGCCCTGACCGACTGGAAGAAGGCGTACTACGGCCCGGCGGTCGGCCGCCTCACCGAGCTGAAGCGGCAGTACGACCCGAACGGGCTGTTCAGGACGTTCCCGCAGGCCCTGTGACGGCGCGTCCGCCCCGTCGGCGGGGGTGACGGCACCTCCGCCCCCCATACGCCGAGGGAGGACCGGGCTGTCGGCCCCGGTCCTCCCTCGGCGTCCGTTCTTCGGCGTCCGTTCCGCGTCGTCCCCGGCTACGCCGCCAGGTCCTCGTCCCGCTCCTCGCGCGCCACCGGCGGTACGGCCGTCACCGGCTCGGCGACCGCGCGGGGCGCCGGGCCGCCGGCCCGGACGAGCCACCAGGCGGGCGAGCGCCCCACGGCCGTCGCCACCGGGATCAGCATCGCCTGCGCCACCGGCGCCAGCAGCAGCGCCACCGCCGTACCGAGCGCGAAGCCGCCGATGACGTCCGTCGGGTAGTGCACTCCCATGTAGACCCGGCAGAAGCCCTCCAGCAGCGCCAGGCCGATGCCGATCAGCCCGTACACGCGGTGCGCGATGAACAGCCCCACGCCGACCGCCATGGTCAGCGTCGCGTGGTCACTCACGAACGAAAAATCCGTCTTGCCGGGAATGAGTACTTCCAGTCCGGCGTGGACCCGGAACGGCCGGGGCCGCTCCACCACCGCCCGGATCGGAATGTTGGCCAGCAGCGCCACCCCGGCGGCCAGCGGCGCCCAGACCAGGCCCGCCACCGCGCCCGGCGCGTCCGGCCGCCGGCGCGCACCCCACCAGGCGATCAGGCACAGCACGGCGAGCGCGGCGATGAGGCCGTACTCCCCCACGAACTTCGTGGCGCGGTTGAGCCACTCCGGCGCGTCCTTCGCGAGGCTGTTGATGCCGTCGAGCACGTCCACATCGGGGTTCGACCCGTCCATTGCGAGTCCAGCCATCTGCCGCGGCCCCTTACCTTTCGCGCGCGCGAGCGCCGTGTGAGTGCTGCCAACCCCCGTGGTCGTCGGGCGTGGCCGGATTTCCACGGCCTCGCCATGTCTCCATGCCCAGGAAACGCGATGGGCAGCCGAGCCGTTCCAGCTTCCACCGGATGATCACCAGGACGTTATCGAAGAGAGACTGATGTCCGCAGTTCAGGGCCCCATGTTCACGCAGCGTTCGGCCGGGGCAGCGCTTTCGCGCCATCTTCGGTGACACGGGTCGCACCGATGTAGTCCGGTGTGTCGATCTTGTCGAACCGGATCACCGCGCCCGTGTACGGAGCATTGATCATGTAGCCGCCGCCCACATAGATCCCCACGTGGTGGATGGACCGCGGATCGTTCAGATCGTGTGCGAAGAACACCAGGTCCCCGGGGAGCAGCTCGTCCCGCTTCGGGTGCGGCCCGGCGTTCCACTGGTCGTTCGCCACCCGGGGCAGCTCGATGTCCACCGAGTGGTATGCCGCCTTCGTCAGCCCCGAGCAGTCGAACCGCCCGTCCTGGTCCGGCGTACCGTTCCCGCCCCACAGGTACGGCTTGCCGAGCTGCTCCTGCGCGAAGGTGATCGCGGCGGCCGCCTGCCGGGACGCCGGGACCCGCCCCACCGGTGCCTCGAAACTCTTGGCGAGGGTCGTGATGATCTTCACGTAGTTCTGCGTCTCGCTGATCGCCGGCACCCCGCCGGCCTTGATCACCCGGTAGGCGCCCGCGTTGTACGCCGCCAGCATGTTGTGCGCCGGGTCGCCGGGCACGTCCTTCACGTACTTCGCCAGCTCGCAGTCGTACGACGCCGCCGACGGGATCGCGTCCGCCGGGTCCCACACGTCCCGCCGGCCGTCCCCGTTGCCGTCGATGCCGTGCGAAGCCCAGGTACCGGGGATGAACTGGGCGATACCCTGCGCCGCCGCCGGGCTCTGCGCCCTCGGGTTCCAGCCGCTCTCCTGGTAGAGCTGGGCGGCCAGCAGCGCCGGGTTGATGGCGGGACACAGATTGCCCCACTTCTGCACCAGCGGCTGGTACGACGCCGGCACCGCGCCCTTCGCCAGCCCCACCGCCCGGCCCGCGCCGCCCGCCAGGCCCGCGGCGGCCGTGTACGTGCCCACCACGAGCAGCGCGAGGAAGCAGAGCACCAGCCCGACCCCGACCCCACCGGCCACCCAGTATTTGCGCACCCCTCAACCCTCCCCCAAACGGGCGCGTTTCACCGCCGTTTTCGTCATGTACCTCACCACACCCGGCTGTACGGGCCGCTTCCCGCGCTCCCGGCAGTCCGCCCCGGGCGCGCGGCCCTGCCCCGCTCCCGCCCCTTCACTCCCCCAACTCGAACCAGACCGACTTCCCGCCGCCCGGCCCGTGCCGGCACACCCCCCAGTCGTCGGCACAGGCCCCCACCAGGTACAGCCCGCGCCCGCCCGTCGCACCGTGCCCGCACCACCGCCGCTCCGGCAGCCCCGGCGCCCCGTCGTGCACCAGCACCCGCAACATGCCCGGCCCCGGCCACTCCCCGTACAGCGTCACCGGCTCCGAACAGCCACCGCTGCGGCAGGCATTGACCGCGTTCGTCACCACCTCGGACGTCAGCAGCAGCGCGGTGTCGGCCAGCCCGCCCCGCCCGGCGGTCCGCACCGCCGTACGCACCGCGTCCCTGGCCGTACGCACCCACCCCGGATCCGGCGGAAAGACGAGCGAGAAGTCACCGGCCGTGAGCGGCCGGCACGCGGCCTCGGTGCTGGGACACATGACGTGGCCTCCTGGGGTCACCGGGCCCGGGCCGCGCGGGGCGCACGGGGGTGGGCCTGTGCCGTCGAAGCTAAGGACGAGGTTGAGGTAGTTGCAACCGAGACCCCGGAATCTCCCTCGGACGAGTGGCAGCCCGCCCCAACCGTGGCCCGCCGCCGCGAGATCGCGCCAAACTGCGCCCGGACCCCGAGGAGGAACCCATGGCCCCCAGAAGCCAGCCCACCGAGCGCCAACGCCGCCTCGGCGCCGAGCTGCGCAAACTCCGCCTCGCCGCGGGCCTCTCCGGCGACCGGGCCGCCGCCCTGATCGACGCCGACCGCCAGCGCATGAGCCACATCGAAAGCGGCCGCGTCGACGTCCCGCGCAACGGCCTCTACCACCTCCTGCGCTCCTACGGCTGCCCGGAGGGCCCTCTGTTCGAGGCGCTGATGGCGATGGCGCAGGACCGGGGGAAGGGGTGGTGGGACGCGTACCGGGACGTGATGGACAGGCGCGCCTTGGATCTGGCGGAACTGGAAGCACGCTCCACCGCCATCCGTATGCACGAACCCTCCGTCGTGCCGGGCATGCTGCAGACCGCCGATTACGCCCGCGCGATGTGCGTCATGGCGGAGGGAACCGACCGGAACGAGGCGATCGACCGCTACGTCGACTTCCGTATCGCCCGCCAGCACATCATCGGGCCGGGGACCGGGACGCCGTACCACGCGGTGATCCACGAAGGCGCGCTGCGCACGCTGATCGGCAGCGCGGACATCATGCGCAGGCAATTGCGCCGGCTGATCGAGGTCGCGCGCCTGCCGCACGTGACCATCCAGGTGTTTCCCTTCACCGCAGGCGGCTTCGCCGCGTACAGCCGCCTGTTCTCCCTGTTCAGCGGGGCGGCGCCGGAACTCGACACGGTTCGGCTGGAGCAGCCGCTCGGCCCGGTCCTGCTCCACGACAAGCAGTACGTCGACAAGTACTCCGGGATCTTCACCAAGCTGTCCGAACTCGCTCTGCCGCGTGTTGACCCGGAGACAAAGCCCGAGTCTCATGAGGGCCGGGACTCCCTGACTCTGATCCACCACCTTGTGTACACGTTGTAAGGAACCACCATGTCGCAGCTCGTCTGGCGCAAGTCTTCGTACAGTGCGCACCCCCAGGACGACTGCGTGGAGGTGGCCGCGAACCCGAACGGACCGATCCTCTACCGGGAGAGCGACCGACCAGGGGAAATCGCCCGCGCCAGGCCGCACACCTGGTCCGCTTTCCTCGACTGCGTGAAGGCCGGCTCGTACGACAGCGTCAACACCCACTAGCCCGGAGCGACCGATGCACCGAATCGCGCGCACATGGCAGAAGTCGTCGTACAGCACCCACGGCAACGACGACTGCGTAGAGGTGGCCGCGAGCGCGAACGGGCCGGTGCTCTACCGGGAGAGCGACCGGCCAGGGGTGGTCGCCCGTGTGAGTGCCCACACCTGGGCCGCGTTCCTCCGGGACGTCAAGGCGGGCAGCGGACGCCCGGAGCGGCACGTGCCCGTCCCCTGACCGACCCTGACGGGCCGTAAAGTCCTCCGCGTACGAGTGAGTGCACGAGGCCACCGCCCACTGCGGGCCCGACGGAGGAACCGATGCCGACCACCCCCACTCCCCCCGAGAACCTCACCTGGCAGAAAGCCACGGACGACGAGAGCGCGCCCGAGTACATCGAGGTCGCCTTCGGGGCCGACGGCAACGTCTACCTGCGGACGAACACCGAGCCGGACAACGTCGTGGTCACCACGCGCGTCAAGTGGGACGCCTTCGTCCTGGGTGTGAAGGCGGGCGAGTTCGACCACTTCGTGGGGCTCTGAGCGGCGCCCGTTCCGGCGCGGCATTCGAACATTGCCCGGTGTGATCGACCGTGGTACACACGGTGACACCGGCAGGTCCCCAGGCGAAGCGCGCCCCCGTACGCACGTAATCCCCACGGGATCCGTCAAAGAAAGCCGCCAAGTCGACATCTGGTGGCGGTTTTGTCAGCGAAGATAGATGCTGGCCCGTACCGTATGGCGCGGGTACGCAACAACCCATAAGGGGCGGTGAGTTCATTCATGCACTTGGCGGCCGAAAAGGGCGACATCACCACCATCATTGGCGGAATCGCCCCGGACTGGGGCCCGTTCGGGACACTGGGCAACGAAGCGCGCGTCATGGTCGAGGTGGTCATGGCAGTAGCGATTCTGCTCTGCCTCGGCATCGCGATCTGGGGCGCGGCCAAACAGCGCATCGGCGCCACCGCGCTGCGCGACACGTTCAGCGCCGAACAGGGCAAGGGCCTCATCGTGGCCGGCCTGACCGGTGTCTTCATCATCGGGTCGCTCGGCACGCTCTTCACGATCGTGTACGGAATGGCCGTGTAGCCGGGGCGGCCGCGGCGGTACTCCGGGGCGGCCCGGCCGACCCCGTACAGGCCGATGAGTCGCCGGGCCGCACGGCGCACCGGCAGACCGAAGGGCCTTCCGGGTCGGCCACAACCGCCCCCGTAGCGTCACCGCCCCCTCCCACCACCCCGGCTCCCCTCGCCCACGCCCCCGCACGCCCCCGGCGCAGCGCACCACGGACCGCCTCCTTCCGTACGCCCCGCCGGCCGCCCGCACCACAGCCCCTGCTCATCTCCCCCACCACCGGCCACACCCCACCGCCGAGAGCACCCGCCGATGCCCGCTCATTCCGCCCCGAACCGTTCCGCTTTGCGCCACTCCGGCGCGCAACGGTCCGATTGGGCCGCGTACCGGGCGGGGACACAAGGGCTTGGCGGGGACCAAGCGGCGGCCGCGGCCCACGGGGTGGCCGCACATGCCGCAAAGTCCCCCATTCGCCTCTTCCGCCCGACACCTGAGGTTCCGTCACGGTGAGATCTACTCGTACCACTGCGCCCGAGCCGCTGCCCGCGCGGCTACGGTCATATACGGGCGGCAAAAGGACAGCAGTGACGGCCAGGTCGGTTGAGGGGGCACAGGCACGATGAGTCTCAGCGATGGCGGTGGATACGGCGGTGGCGAGCCGGGCGGCCCGGATACGGGCGGCCAGACCCGCACCAGACTCCCCGACGGCGGCGGCGACCCGTACGGGGGCGGCCGCCGCACCCGTACGGGCTCCTCCAGCCGGAACCTGATCACGATCGTCGGCGTGGTGGTCCTCCTGATCGCCGCCATCGCCTTCGCGAACCGGGGCGGGGACGGGCAGAGCGCGGGCGACGGCGGCGCGAAGGAGGCGGACGCCCGCTCCACCGCGCCGACCGGCACCAAGCCGGTGGAGGGCAAGAACGGCGGCATCGCGTCGGGCTTCGCGAAGACGGAGCAGGGGGCGCAGTCGGCGGCGGCGAATTACGCGGTGGCGCTCAACAGCGACGGCATGTACGCGAAGGACCGGCGGCGGACGATAGTCACCACGGTGTACGCGCCGGACGTGGCGGCAGCCCGCGAGAGCGCCCTCGACCAGGCGTACGGCAACCCGAAGTTCCTCGGCCGGATCGGGCTCAAGCCCGACGGCCGGGCTCCCGACGGCTCGACGTTCGTCTCCCGGGCCAACCCGGTCGGCACCAAGGTCGAGAAGTTCTCGGGCACCGCGGCCAAGGTCTCGGTCTGGTATTCGGCCCTCTTCGGGATCGCCGGGGCCGATTCCAAGAACCCGGTCGCGGAGGGCTGGTACACGAACACCTTCGACCTGAAGTGGATCGACGGGGACTGGAAGATCACCGACTTCACGCAGAAGGACGGCCCGGCTCCGGTCGGCCGGGACCAGACCGCGTCGTCGGCCGAGGAGATGTCCAAGGCTGTGCAAGGCTTCGGAGGGTTCACGTATGCCCGCTAACCATCGTCGTCGCGCTCTCTCCCTCGCCGCATTGGTGACGGGCGTCCAGACGGCTGTCCTCCTCCTGGCGTCCCGCGCCTTCGCGGAGCCGAGTCCCACCCCCACGCCCACCGCGACGCCTACGGGCAGCGGCAGCCCCTCGGCGAGCCCCTCGCCGAGCAACGACGCCTGCGACCTCATCCGCGGCCTCGCCAGGGATTACTGCCAAGAAGGCGACAAAGCCAACACCACCCCCAAATCCCCCGGCGGCCTCACCGACAACAACCCCCTCGACCCCCTCACCTCCCTCGCCAAGGGCTGTGCCGACGCCGCCGCCTGGATCGTCAACAAGCTGTCCGACGCCGTGAAGGCGACCTCGCAGGTCGACTTCACCAACGCGGCCTTCCTGAAGCAGTACGCCGTCGTCTTCGCCGCCTCGACCGTGCTGACGCTGGTGCTGTGGCTGCTGGCCGTCGCCAAGCGCGCCGTACGCGGCGTGCGGCTGACGGAGGCGATCAGCGAGGCGATCGGGTTCCTGTGGCTGACCGTACTCGCCTCCGCGTTCACGCCGCTGATCCTGTACACCGTGGTCTCCGCGACGGACGGCGTCACCGAGATCATCGCGAAGGGGACGGGCGCGCAGACCGACACCTTCTTCGGGGCGTTCGCGGGGGCGCTGAAGAAGGACACGGACATCGGCGGCGGTCCGATCATGCTGATCGTGGTCTCGCTGGTCTCGGTGCTGGCGGCCGGCGTGCTCTGGCTGGAGCTCGTGATCCGGGCAGCCCTGCTGTACGTGGGCGCGCTGCTCGGCACGGTCGTCTACGCGGGCCTGGTCGACAAGAACATGTGGGGACATGTCCGGCGCTGGGCGGGCATCATGATTGCCGTGATCATGGTGAAACCCGTCATCGTCATCGTCCTGGGCATCGCCGGCGCGCTCACCACCGGCGACGGCCCGAACGCCATCTCGGCCGTGGTCTCCGGCCTCGCGATCATCCTGCTGGCCATCTTCGCCAGCGCCGTGATCTACCGTTTCGTGCCCGGTTTCGGCGACGAGATGGTCTCGGCCCGTACGAACAAGAAGCAGGCCACCGAGGGCTCGCAGGCCGCCGCCGTGATCTCCTCGCCCGCCGCGCTGGTGTCCCAGGGCATCAAGACGCACAGTTCCCGCAGGTCCGGCGGGGGCGGCCAGGACCAGGGCGGCGGCGGCCAGGCCCGGCCCGCCGACGCGGTCTCCGGCGGCGTGTCCGCCCACGGCAGCCGCGGCGGCTCCGGTGGCCGCGTCCCGGCCCCCGCCTCGCCCGCCCCCCGCTCCCGTCCGTCCCCCGGTTCCGGTTCCGGCTCCACCGGCAACGCCCGCTCCGGCAAGTCTTCAGGAGGTGACGGGCGTTGACGACCCAGTCCCACCCGATCGCGCCCCGCCGCACGTACCTGATCGGCCGCGCCCGCCCGAACGCGATCGTCGGCAAGAACCGCGAGACCGGCGAGATCGCCCTGATCATCGCGGGCGCGTTCCTCGGCATGGTGTGCGGCCTGCTGGTGCCGGTGCTGTCGCTGCGGATCGCGACCCTGACCGGTTTCCCGCTGCTGGCGATCGCCGCGGTCTACTTCCCGTACCGCGGCCGTACGTTCTACAAGTGGTTCGAGATCAACCGCAGCTACCGCCGTACGGTCCGCCGGGGCACGACGTACCGCTCCGGCACCGCCGAGGCCGGGACCCGCCTGGACGGCCGCGAGGTGGAGATCGGCCCGCCGCCCGGCATCGGCCGTATCAACTGGCTGACCGCCCCGTTCGGCCCGGACGAGATCGCCGTGCTGCTGCACGCCGACCGCCGCACCGTCACGGCCGCCATCGAGATCGAGGGCCCGGGCGTCGGCCTGCGCGACAGCGAGGACCAGGAGGCCCTCGTCGAGCGGTTCGGCACGCTGCTCAAGCACGTCGCCAACGGGGACGGCTTCGTCACCCGCCTCCAGATGCTGGCCCGTACGCTCCCCGCCGACCCCGACGCGCACGCCAAGGACGTCGCCCAGCGCGGCAACCCCGACTCCCCCGCCTGGCTCCAGGAGTCGTACGACCAGCTCCAGTCCATGGTCTCCACCTCCTCCGAGCAGCACCGCGCCTACCTGGTCGCCTGCATGCACTACACCCGCGAACTGGCCGCCGAGGCGCACACCATGGCGCGCGCCGCGCACCTGCACAACGGCGGCCTGATCCGCAAGAAGCTGGACCGGGACGCGGGCCTGGCCGTCGTCATGGCGCGCGAACTGACCGACATCTGCGCGCGGCTGGCCGAGGCCGACATCCGCGTACGCCAGCCGCTCGGGCAGAGCCGGCTGTCGTCCCTGGTCCACTCCATGTACGACCCGGACCACCCCATCGACCACATCCAGGCGATGAGCCAGCGCAACGCCTGGCCGGCCGAGCTGGACGCGATGGAGCCGACGTACCTCCAGGCCAAGACCCGCGAGTCGGCCACCCGCGCGCCGTGGTGCCACGCCACGGCCTGGGTCAAGGAGTGGCCGCTTACCCCGGTCGGCGTCAACTTCCTGGCACCGTTGCTGGTGCACACTCCCGATGTCATCCGTACGGTGGCGGTCTGCATGGACCTGGAGCCCACCGAGATCGCGATCGAGCGGATGCTGACGGAGAAGACCAACGACGACGCGGAGGCCAGCCGGGCCGCCAAGATGAACCGGGTGGTCGACCCGCGCGACGTGGCCCACCACGGCCGCGTCGACCAGCGCGGCGAGGACCTGGCCTCGGGCGCCGCGGGCGTCAACCTGGTCGGCTACATCACCGTCTCCTCCCGCTCCCCGGAGGCGCTGGCCCGCGACAAGCGCACCATCCGCGCCTCGGCGGGCAAGAGTTACCTCAAACTGGAGTGGTGCGACCGGGAACACCACCGCGCCTTTGTGAACACGCTGCCGTTCGCGACCGGGATCCGCCGCTAAGCCGCTGGGAGGCGCGTACGTCATGGCCATGCTCGATCCGCTCGCAGCGCTCACCGAGGCGTTCACCAGCTTCCTGTTCGGGAAGGTGGAGACGACACGGCTTCCCGTACGGACCTCCACCGGCCAGGCCCAGGCCGTCTACCTGCCGACCGCCGCACCGGGCCTGGGCGACTCCGGCGTGATCATCGGCCGCGAGGTCTACAGCGGCAAGGGCTACATCTACGACCCCTTCCAGCTCTACGGCCAGCAGCTCCCGGCCCCGCACTGGCTCGTCCTCGGCGAGTCCGGCAACGGCAAGTCGGCGCTGGAGAAGACGTACGTCCTGCGCCAGTTGCGCTTCCGCGACCGGCAGGTCGTCGTCCTGGACGCACAGGGCGAGGACGGCGTCGGCGAGTGGAACCTGATCGCCGAACAGCTCGGCATCACCCCCATCCGCCTGGACCCCACCGCCGCCCTCAACGGCGGCATCCGCCTCAACCCCCTCGACCCGTCGATCACCACCACCGGCCAGCTCGCCCTGCTCCGCACGATCATCGAGGTCGCCATGGGCCGCGGCCTGGACGAGCGCGCCGGCTTCGCGCTCAAGGTGGCCCATGCGTACGTCAACGAGACGATCACCAACCGGCAGCCCGTACTGACCGACATCGTCGAGCAGCTTCGCCACCCCGAGGAGGAGTCGGCGGACGCCATGAACGTCGACATAGACGACGTACGGGCCTGGGGCCTGGACGTGGCGCTGGTGCTCGACCGGCTGGTCGACGGCGACCTGCGCGGCATGTTCGACGGCCCCACCACCGCCGGCATCGACCTCGACGCGCCGCTGATCGTCTTCGACCTCTCGCACATCGACCGCAACTCGATCGCGATGCCGATCCTGATGGCGATCGTCGGCGTCTGGCTGGAGCACACCTGGATCCGGCCCGACCGGAAGAAACGGATCTTCCTGGTCGAGGAAGCCTGGCACATCATCAACTCCCCCTTCGTCGCCCAGCTCTTCCAGCGGCTGCTGAAGTTCGGCCGCCGCCTCGGCCTGTCCTTCGTCGCCGTCGTCCACCACCTCAGCGACGTGGTGGACGGCGCCGCCGCCAAGGAAGCCGCCGCGATCCTGAAGATGGCCTCCACCCGCACGATCTACGCCCAGAAGACCGACGAGGCCCGGGCCACCGGCGCTGTCCTGGGCCTGCCCCGCTGGGCCGTCGAGATCATCCCGACGCTCACCCCCGGCATCGCGGTGTGGGACGTCAACGGCAACGTCCAGGTCGTCAAACACCTGATCACCGAGGCGGAACGGCCGCTGGTCTACACCGACCGGGCGATGACCGAAAGCTCCGCGACGATGACGGAGGAAGCGCTCGCGATCGGGCGGGCGGCGGACGCGGAGGCCGAGGCACGGGCCGAAGCGCTGGCGATGCAGCGGCAGTTCCGGGACGAGTCGAGCGAGACGGTGGCGTGACGCGGGGATACGGGGATGGACGCGGGCGCGGGTACGGGCACGGTGGTGCGGGCCCGCAGGGTGGCCCGGGAGGCGCAGGGGGCCCGGGTGGCCCGGGTGGCGGGCGGGGGCGCGGTGTCCCCGACTCCCTCCTGATCGGCGTCCTCGCCTTCCTCCTCGGCCTCACCGTCCTGGCCTGGACGGCGACCGGCCTGGCCGGACTCTTCACACACGGCGCCTGGCCGGACGGCGTGACCTTCACCAGTACGCCGCTTGCCCTGCGCAGCCTCATAGGGGCCCCGCACGACCTGGCCGCCGCCTGGCCCGGCACCCCGGCCGCACAGCTCTCCGGGTACGGGCTGTTCTGGGGCATCCTCATCAGCGAGCTGCTGATCCTGGTCGTCCTGACGGTCTTCGCCCTGGGGACGATCGCCCGCTACCGGGCTGTGCGGGCCAATCGGCGCGCGGCGGGGAAGACGGCTGGGTGGGAAGGGGCTGCTGGGGCGGGTGGAGCCGCTGGGGTGGGCGAAGCTACCGGGGCCGCCGGGGCCGCCGAAGCCGCCGCGCAGAGCGGACCGGCATCAACGGACGGCCGGCACACGGCCGCCCCTCCCCCGGCGCCTACGCCCACCGCAGCACCGTCCCTCACGGCCCCCGCAACGCCACTACCGGCCGCGGAGACTGCCGCACCACCGGCCTCGGCATCCGCAGCGCCGACGGCTACGGGAGCGCCGACGGCTTCGGGAGCGCCCGTAACGGCCGTCCCGATCCCCGCACCGGTCCCGGCCCCGGGCCCGGCCCCGGCAGACACCCCAGTTACCCCCACCCCGGCCGTCCACTACGGCACCGACCGCCGCCAGGCCGGCGCCCTCGCGGCAGCCGCCGTCGCAGCCGCCGAAGGCCCCCTCGTCGTGGCCACCACCGACCCCGCCCTCTGGGCCGACACCAAGGACGGCCGCGCCAAACTGGGCCCGCTGCTGACCTACGACCCGCAGCACCTCCTGGACACCCCGGCCCGGGTGCGCTGGTCGCCGACGTCCGGCTGCGAGGACATCGCCACCGCCGCGGCCCGCGCGACCGCGCTCGTAGCCCCCGTACGCCCGCCCAGCACCCTCGACTCCGCGGTGGCCGACGCCGCGACGACCCTGCTGCGCTGCTGGCTGCACGCCGCCGCCGTGGACGGACGGCCCTTCCGCCAACTGCACCGCTGGGCCCACACCAAGGGCGCCGCGCACGAGCCCGTACGCATCCTGCGCACGAACCAGAAGGCGTCGGCGGGCCAGGCGGGCGAGCTGGAGTCCGTACTGACCGCACACGCGGAACGCCGCGAGATGGCGCAGGAGTTGGTCTCCCGCACCCTCGCGTCGCTGGCCTCCATCCACATCCGGGACGCCTGCAATCCGGCGCGAACCGATGCCCTCCTTCTCGAATCTTTCATCGACGAAGGGGGAACGCTCTACGTGGTAGGGGAATCCATCGAGGATCCGCGAACCACTCCGGGTGCGATGCCGCTGCTCGTCGCACTCCTCTCCAACGTGGTCGAGCGCGGCCGCCGCATGGCCGAACGGTCATCCGCCGGTCGGCTCGACCCACCACTCACCCTCGTCCTGGACGACATCGCGGCGCTGGCGCCGTTCCCCGCCCTCCCCAGCCTCCTCGAAACCGGCCGCGCCCAAGGGCTGTTGACGCTGGCCACGATGCGCTCCCAGGAACAGGCCCGCGCCCGCTGGCCGCACACCCCGCTCCCGGCCTGACCGGCGGCCGACCTGCTGACCGGCGGCCGGCTACGCGCGCTCCAGCGCCATCTCGTACTCGACAGCGGCCTCGTCCTTGGGATCGGCCATCGTCCGGCCGGTCTCGACGAAGCCCAGTGACCGGTAGAGGGCCGCCGCGCGATCGTTCTCCTGGTGCACCCAGAGCCGCACCCGCTCCACCGCCGGCCCGGACCGGGTCCACGCCCACTCCACGGCCGCCGCGAACAGGTCACGCACCAACCCCGTACCTCGGTGCTCCGGACGTACGTAGACCCCGACGATGTGCGCCCACGGCGCCTCGCCGCCCCGCTCGTCCGCGCCCTCCTGCTCGACCAGCACGACGACCATCCCGCCCCAACTGCCGTCCGGCGCCTCGCCGATGAACGTCAGCGGGTCCCGGTCCTCGTCGCTCCGCGCCGCCCGCCGCTGCCACACCTCGTCCGGGTACGCCGCGACCTTCTCGAAGGGCTCGTTGAAGGCGATGCGCGCCACCGGATCGGAGAGCGCCGCCAGCCGGAGTTCCCTGAGCCGCTTCCACTCGTCCGCCTTGACCGGCCTGATCAGATACCCCATCGGCCCAGCATCCCAGCCGCCCGCCCCTCTGGCCACAGGTAATTCTCCCGCCCCACCCCGCACTTGCTAGTTAGGCTAGCCTCACCTAACTATTACGCTGTCCACGGAGGCATCACCATGCCCCAAGCCATGCCCCTCTCCGACTCCAACTCCAGCTCTGACCCGGCGCCCACGTCCACGTCCGCACCCGCGCCCCTCGCCCTCCATCCCCACACCCTTCGCGCCCTCCGCCTGGCCGGCATCGCCGGAATCCTGACCTCCGTGGCCTGGCTCGTCGGCGACATCCTCCTGCTCGGCAAGCCCATGGGATCGCCGGACCAGTACCCGATCCTGCATTCCTACGACGGCATGGCCCGCGACTCCCTGGCCGCGATGCTGCCCGCCTCCACCACCCGACTGGCCTGGGGAGCCTTGCTCGGCGTCCTCACCGGGCCGCTCTACCTCTACGCCTGCCGCCACTTCCGCCACGCTCTTGTCCCACAACCCCGCCGGCTCGCCCTGCCGCCTTTCCTCCTCCTGACGGCCGGCTACGCGCTCGCGCCCTTCGCCCACGGGTCGTTCTTCTACTGGGGCCAGGCCGCGAAGGCGGTGCACGAGTCCGGCGCCGACTCCGCCGCACTGACCACTCTTCCGGGCGACCTCGCCACGGTGCTCTTCATCCCGTACGCGGTACTTCTGATCCTCTGGGCCGTCGGCTCCGTCTGGCTGGCCGTCCTCGTCCTCCGCGGCGGTACGGCCTTCCCCCGCTGGATGTGCGTCGCGAACCCGCTGGTCTGCACCCTCATCGGCACTCTCGTCACCAAGCTCTGGCCCGGTGCCGTGGGTACGGCCCTCCAAGGAGCTGCCCTGAGCGTCGCCAACCTGCTGCTCTTCTCCCTCACCACCGCGGTCTTCTGGAGAAGGAAGGCCGGCTGACGCATATTGTCCGGGAACGCAAAAAAGCTCTGGTCCCTGAACCAGAGGTTCAGGGACCAGAGCTGAAAAATTGTTCGGCGGCGTCCTACTCTCCCACAGGGTCCCCCCTGCAGTACCATCGGCGCTGAAAGGCTTAGCTTCCGGGTTCGAAATGTAACCGGGCGTTTCCCTAACGCTATGACCACCGAAACACTATGAAGATAACAACCCTGCCGGCAAGGCGAGTTCGTTACTTCAGAACTAACACAGTGGACGCGAGCAACTGAGGACAAGCCCTCGGCCTATTAGTACCAGTCAACTCCACCCGTTACCAGGCTTCCATATCTGGCCTATCAACCCAGTCGTCTACTGGGAGCCTTACCCTCTCAAGGAGGAGGGAGCCCTCATCTCGAAGCAGGCTTCCCGCTTAGATGCTTTCAGCGGTTATCCTTTCCGAACGTAGCCAACCAGCCATGCCCTTGGCAGGACAACTGGCACACCAGAGGTTCGTCCGTCCCGGTCCTCTCGTACTAGGGACAGCCCTTCTCAAGACTCCTACGCGCACAGCGGATAGGGACCGAACTGTCTCACGACGTTCTAAACCCAGCTCGCGTACCGCTTTAATGGGCGAACAGCCCAACCCTTGGGACCGACTCCAGCCCCAGGATGCGACGAGCCGACATCGAGGTGCCAAACCATCCCGTCGATATGGACTCTTGGGGAAGATCAGCCTGTTATCCCCGGGGTACCTTTTATCCGTTGAGCGACGGCGCTTCCACAAGCCACCGCCGGATCACTAGTCCCTACTTTCGTACCTGCTCGACCCGTCAGTCTCACAGTCAAGCTCCCTTGTGCACTTACACTCAACACCTGATTGCCAACCAGGCTGAGGGAACCTTTGGGCGCCTCCGTTACTCTTTAGGAGGCAACCGCCCCAGTTAAACTACCCACCAGACACTGTCCCTGATCCGGATCACGGACCCAGGTTAGACATCCAGCACGACCAGAGTGGTATTTCAACAACGACTCCCCCGCCACTGGCGTGACGAGTTCACAGTCTCCCACCTATCCTACACAAGCCGAACCGAACACCAATATCAAGCTATAGTAAAGGTCCCGGGGTCTTTCCGTCCTGCTGTGCGAAACGAGCATCTTTACTCGTAGTGCAATTTCACCGGGCCTATGGTTGAGACAGTCGAGAAGTCGTTACGCCATTCGTGCAGGTCGGAACTTACCCGACAAGGAATTTCGCTACCTTAGGATGGTTATAGTTACCACCGCCGTTTACTGGCGCTTAAGTTCTCAGCTTCGCCCTGTCGAAACAGAGCTAACCGGTCCCCTTAACGTTCCAGCACCGGGCAGGCGTCAGTCCGTATACATCGCCTTACGGCTTCGCACGGACCTGTGTTTTTAGTAAACAGTCGCTTCTCGCTGGTCTCTGCGGCCACCACCAGCTCAGAGTGCAAGACTCATCACCAGCAATGGCCCCCCTTCTCCCGAAGTTACGGGGGCATTTTGCCGAGTTCCTTAACCATAGTTCACCCGAACGCCTCGGTATTCTCTACCTGACCACCTGAGTCGGTTTAGGGTACGGGCCGCCATGAAACTCGCTAGAGGCTTTTCTCGACAGCATAGGATCAT
The DNA here is from genome assembly GCF_003865135.1 of Streptomyces chrestomyceticus JCM 4735. Classification (NCBI taxonomy): domain Bacteria; kingdom Bacillati; phylum Actinomycetota; class Actinomycetes; order Kitasatosporales; family Streptomycetaceae; genus Streptomyces; species Streptomyces chrestomyceticus. The sequence goes on from NZ_BHZC01000001.1 coordinate 4,206,994, forward strand.
CCACTTCACCACAATCGGCTCGGCATCAGGTCTCACCCTCCATGTCATCCGGATTTGCCTAGATGACGGGCTACACCCTTACCCCGGGACAACCACCGCCCGGGCTGGACTACCTTCCTGCGTCACCCCATCACTCACCTACTACAAGTCTGGATCATCGGCTCCACCACTCCCCTACGCTCCGAAGAGCTCAGGGCGGCTTCACGGACTTAGCATCGCCTGATTCGATGTTTGGCGCTTCAAAGCGGGTACCGGAATATCAACCGGTTGTCCATCGACTACGCCTGTCGGCCTCGCCTTAGGTCCCGACTTACCCTGGGCAGATCAGCTTGACCCAGGAACCCTTAGTCAATCGGCGCACACGTTTCCCACGTGTGTATCGCTACTCATGCCTGCATTCTCACTCGTGAACCGTCCACAACTACCTTCCGGTGCTGCTTCACCCGGCACACGACGCTCCCCTACCCATCACAGCAACCGTTAGGTCTCATGCTGCAATGACACGACTTCGGCGGTGTGCTTGAGCCCCGCTACATTGTCGGCGCGGAATCACTTGACCAGTGAGCTATTACGCACTCTTTCAAGGATGGCTGCTTCTAAGCCAACCTCCTGGTTGTCTCTGCGACTCCACATCCTTTCCCACTTAGCACACGCTTAGGGGCCTTAGTCGATGCTCTGGGCTGTTTCCCTCTCGACCATGGAGCTTATCCCCCACAGTCTCACTGCCGCGCTCTCACTTACCGGCATTCGGAGTTTGGCTAAGGTCAGTAACCCGGTAGGGCCCATCGCCTATCCAGTGCTCTACCTCCGGCAAGAAACACACGACGCTGCACCTAAATGCATTTCGGGGAGAACCAGCTATCACGGAGTTTGATTGGCCTTTCACCCCTAACCACAGGTCATCCCCCAGGTTTTCAACCCTGGTGGGTTCGGTCCTCCACGAAGTCTTACCTCCGCTTCAACCTGCCCATGGCTAGATCACTCCGCTTCGGGTCTTGGGCACGCTACTCAACGCCCTCTTCGGACTCGCTTTCGCTACGGCTTCCCCACACGGGTTAACCTCGCAACATACCGCAAACTCGCAGGCTCATTCTTCAAAAGGCACGCAGTCACGACTATGCAGCAAGCTGCATAGCGACGCTCCCACGGCTTGTAGGCACACGGTTTCAGGTACTATTTCACTCCGCTCCCGCGGTACTTTTCACCATTCCCTCACGGTACTATCCGCTATCGGTCACCAGGGAATATTTAGGCTTAGCGGGTGGTCCCGCCAGATTCACACGGGATTTCACGGGCCCCGTGCTACTTGGGTGTCTCTTAAACGAGCCGCTGATGTTTCAGCTACGGGGGTCTTACCCTCTACGCCGGACCTTTCGCATGTCCTTCGCCTACATCAACGGTTTCTGACTCGTCCCACAGCCGGCAGACTGCAGAAAAGAGATCCCACAACCCCGCACTGGCAACCCCTGCCGGGTATCACACCAATACGGTTTGGCCTCATCCAGTTTCGCTCGCCACTACTCCCGGAATCACGGTTGTTTTCTCTTCCTGCGGGTACTGAGATGTTTCACTTCCCCGCGTTCCCTCCACATACCCTATGTGTTCAGGTATGGGTGACAGCCCATGACGACTGCCGGGTTTCCCCATTCGGACACCCCCGGATCAAAGCTCGGTTGACAGCTCCCCGGGGCCTATCGTGGCCTCCCACGTCCTTCATCGGTTCCTGGTGCCAAGGCATCCACCGTGCGCCCTTAAAAACTTGGCCACAGATGCTCGCGTCCACTGTGCAGTTCTCAAGCAACGACCAGCCACCCACCACCCAGCCCTGACGGACCGGTTCACTGGGGCCGGCGTTTGAAGGTACAGACTCTCAGTCCGTGCCCTCAGACACCCAACAGCGTGCCCGACACCCTCGCCCCCCTGACACGTTCCACGCCGAAGCAGTACTAGTAACCAGTGAGTCAAGTGTGCCGAGTAGTCAACGTTCCACCCATGAGCAAACCACCGCAGAACATTCGCCTGCGTAGTGGCTCTGGACAACCTTGCGGCTGCCTAGAAGCTCCTTAGAAAGGAGGTGATCCAGCCGCACCTTCCGGTACGGCTACCTTGTTACGACTTCGTCCCAATCGCCAGTCCCACCTTCGACGATTCCCTCCCACAAGGGGTTGGGCCACCGGCTTCGGGTGTTACCGACTTTCGTGACGTGACGGGCGGTGTGTACAAGGCCCGGGAACGTATTCACCGCAGCAATGCTGATCTGCGATTACTAGCGACTCCGACTTCATGGGGTCGAGTTGCAGACCCCAATCCGAACTGAGACCGGCTTTTTGAGATTCGCTCCACCTCGCGGTATCGCAGCTCATTGTACCGGCCATTGTAGCACGTGTGCAGCCCAAGACATAAGGGGCATGATGACTTGACGTCGTCCCCACCTTCCTCCGAGTTGACCCCGGCAGTCTCCTGTGAGTCCCCATCACCCCGAAGGGCATGCTGGCAACACAGAACAAGGGTTGCGCTCGTTGCGGGACTTAACCCAACATCTCACGACACGAGCTGACGACAGCCATGCACCACCTGTACACCGACCACAAGGGGGACCCTGTCTCCAGGGTTTTCCGGTGTATGTCAAGCCTTGGTAAGGTTCTTCGCGTTGCGTCGAATTAAGCCACATGCTCCGCCGCTTGTGCGGGCCCCCGTCAATTCCTTTGAGTTTTAGCCTTGCGGCCGTACTCCCCAGGCGGGGAACTTAATGCGTTAGCTGCGGCACGGACGACGTGGAATGTCGCCCACACCTAGTTCCCAACGTTTACGGCGTGGACTACCAGGGTATCTAATCCTGTTCGCTCCCCACGCTTTCGCTCCTCAGCGTCAGTATCGGCCCAGAGATCCGCCTTCGCCACCGGTGTTCCTCCTGATATCTGCGCATTTCACCGCTACACCAGGAATTCCGATCTCCCCTACCGAACTCTAGCCTGCCCGTATCGAATGCAGACCCGGGGTTAAGCCCCGGGCTTTCACATCCGACGTGACAAGCCGCCTACGAGCTCTTTACGCCCAATAATTCCGGACAACGCTTGCGCCCTACGTATTACCGCGGCTGCTGGCACGTAGTTAGCCGGCGCTTCTTCTGCAGGTACCGTCACTTGCGCTTCTTCCCTGCTGAAAGAGGTTTACAACCCGAAGGCCGTCATCCCTCACGCGGCGTCGCTGCATCAGGCTTTCGCCCATTGTGCAATATTCCCCACTGCTGCCTCCCGTAGGAGTCTGGGCCGTGTCTCAGTCCCAGTGTGGCCGGTCGCCCTCTCAGGCCGGCTACCCGTCGTCGCCTTGGTAGGCCATTACCCCACCAACAAGCTGATAGGCCGCGGGCTCATCCTGCACCGCCGGAGCTTTCCACACGGAGATCATGCGATCCCGTGTCGTATCCGGTATTAGACCCCGTTTCCAGGGCTTGTCCCAGAGTGCAGGGCAGATTGCCCACGTGTTACTCACCCGTTCGCCACTAATCCCCTCCCGAAGGAGGTTCATCGTTCGACTTGCATGTGTTAAGCACGCCGCCAGCGTTCGTCCTGAGCCAGGATCAAACTCTCCGTGAATGTTTCCGGGTTATCCCGGTAACACACACGAGAGCGGAACAGGAAGCGGAATAGGCTTCCCGTTCACAGCGTCCTCGCTGTGTGTGCCACCCGCACCGCGTGGATGCTGGTGGGCTTTTCAAAGGAACCTCATCCTCCGGCTGCTGCCGGTGGACGGGGTATCAACATATCTGGCGTTGACTTTTGGCACGCTGTTGAGTTCTCAAGGAACGGACGCTTCCTTTGTGCCTGTTTCACCAGGCTCTCCGGGCGCTTCCCTTCGGTCTTGCGTTTCCGACTCTATCAGATCCTCGCGGTCCTGATTTCCGCCGGTGCGTTTCGGCCTTTCGGCTTCTTCGCGGTTCCAACCTTACCAGATCCGTTCGGCGTTTCCGCTTTCCGTTTCCGGCCCCTGTTGGAGCGGGGTGACCGTCCGGCTTTCGCTTTTCGGTCTTTCCGACTCTATCAGATCCGCTTTTCGTTCCGGGCTTCCGGTGAAGGAAGCTGGTCGGTTCGAATGTGAATCCGATTCCCCGTCGGAGGGGGTTGTTCGCGCCTTCCGGCGTGATCACTACTTTAGTGCCTTTTCCCGGTGACGCATAATCGAGTCACTGGTCGGAATTTCGGCATGCGAAATTCTTCCCGTGTGGGAGTCGTGCAGTAGTGGTTGTGCCGCCATCTGGCGTGAGGGGCTGCCGTGGAGACCTGTCGGCTCCGTGGCAACTCGGAGAACACTACACGAGGGGTTGGGGCGCTTCAAACCCGTGCCAGGAGACGGATCCGGGCGTACCGTGGTCCCCATGACGACGCGTGCACTCGTACAGCAGTGGTGGCCCGCCTGACGGCGGCCACCCCCCAGTGCATGCAGACAACGGCCGCCGGACCCGGCGGCCGTTTCGCGTATCTCCTCGCAGCCGGCCGGTGGGCGCGGCGGTCCCGGGACCAGTAGTTCGGGAGACGAGAGAGATGACGCGGACACGGATCTTCAGTGGTGTGAAGCCGACGGGGCATCTGACCCTGGGGAACTACCTCGGCGCGCTGCGCGGGTGGGCGGACGAGGACCAGCACCGGGCGGACGCGCTGTTCTGCGTGGTGGACCTGCACGCGCTGACCGTGGAACACGATCCGGCGCGGGTGCGAAGGCTCAGTCGGCAGGCTGCCACGCTGCTGCTGGCGGTGGGGCTCGATCCGCGGCTCTGCACGGTGTTCGTGCAGAGCCATGTCGACGAGCACACGCGGCTGGCGTACCTGATGGAGTGCACGGCGTCCGACGGCGAGATGCGGCGCATGATCCAGTACAAGGAGAAGGCCGAGCGGGAGCGGGTCCGGGGCGGGAGTGTGCGGCTGTCGCTGCTGACGTATCCGGCTCTGATGGCCGCCGACATCCTCGCGTACGGGACCGGCGAAGTGCCGGTGGGTGAGGACCAGGCGCAGCACGTGGAGCTGACGCGGGACCTGGCGGTGCGGTTCAACCAGCGGTACGGGCAGACGTTCGTGGTGCCGAAGGCCACGGTGCCGAAGGTGGCCGCGCGGGTGATGGATCTCCAGGAGCCGACGTCGAAGATGGGGAAGTCGCATGCCCGCACCTCGGGCATCGTCTATCTGCTCGACGAGCCGGACGTGGTGCGCAAGAAGGTGATGCGGGCCGTCACGGACACCGGGTCGGACGTCGTGTACGACCGGGCCGAGCGGCCCGGGGTGGCCAACCTGCTGGACATCCTGGCCGCGTGCGGGGCGGGTGAGCCCGCGGAGCTGGCGGGTGAGTACGACTCGTACGGCGCGCTGAAGAAGGACACGGCGGAGGCGGTGGTGGAACTGCTGCGGCCGGTGCGGGAGCGGCACGCGGAGCTGGTGAAGGACCCGGAGTACGTGGACTCCGTCCTGCGGGACGGGGCCGAGCGGGCCCGAGCCATCGCGCGGCCGCGGGTGGATGCGGCGTATCGGGCGGTGGGGTTGATGCCGGCGGTGTGAGAGGGGGGTGGGGTGGCCACCGGCGCGGGTGTTGGGGGGGGAGGGTGTTGTTTGCGGTGGTGGCCACGGCCCCCGGGGTTCCGGGCCCGGGGGCGGAGGTATCGGGGGCGGGGGGTCAGCCGTTGCCCGAGGCGAGTTCGCGGCTGCGGTCGCGGGCCGCTTCGAGGGCGGCGATCAAGGCCGCGCGCACGCCGTGGTTCTCCAGTTCGCGGATGGCGTTGATGGTGGTGCCGGCGGGCGAGGTCACGTTCTCGCGGAGGGTGACCGGGTGCTCGCCGCTGTCCCTGAGCATGGTCGCCGCGCCGATCGCCGCCTGCACGATCAGGTCGTGCGCCTTGTCGCGCGGCAGACCGAGCAGAATGCCGGCGTCGGTCATCGCCTCGACGAGGAAGTAGAAGTACGCCGGGCCCGAGCCGGAAAGGGCGGTCGCGGCGTCCTGCTGGGACTCCGGGACGCGCAGCGTCTTGCCGACCGTGGCGAAGATGTCCTCGGCGCGGGTGAGGTGGGCGGCGGTGGCGTGGGTGCCGGCCGAGATGACGGACATCGCCTCGTCGACCAGGGCGGGGGTGTTCGTCATGACCCGTACGACGGGGGTGGCGGCGGGCAGCCGCTCTTCGAAGAAGGCGGTGGGGATGCCGGCGGCGCCGCTGATGACCAGACGGTCGGCGGGGGTGTGCGGGGCCAGCTCCGTGAGGAGGGTGCCCATGTCCTGCGGCTTGACGGTCAGGATCAGCGTGTCCGCGGACTTGGCGGCCTCCGCGTTGGTGACGGGAGTGACGCCGTAGCGGGTGCGGAGCTGGTCGGCGCGTTCGGGGCGGCGGGCGGTGACCATGAGGTCGGCGGGGGCCCAGCCGCCTCGGATCATGCCGCTGAGGAGGGCTTCGCCGATTTTTCCGGTGCCGAGTACGGCGACCTTCTGGGTCATGTTGCGGTTCACCTCGCCGGTGGGGCTGATGGGGGTACGGGGTGGGGTCCGCCCTGGCCCTGGCTTCGAGCTCGGCCTCGGCCTTGGTCTTGGCCTTGGCGGCCGGGCGGTGTGCGGGGGCTGCGATGCCCTGCCCTGGTCATCCTCGCATCGTGCGGAAGTGGGGGGTGGGGGTGTCCACGTTGCGGGCGGTGGGGGTGGGTGCGGGTGGTGCTCTTGTTGGACACCGTGATCGCCCGGCGGGCTCGTCCTCAAACGCCGGACGGGCTGGATTTGGCTGGGGTGGAGGCGGAAACGGACCGGCCGGATTGGGCTGGGGCCGGTGCCGGGGCCGAGACGGACCGGTTGGATTGGGGCGGGGTGGGGGCGGAGACGGACCGGCTGGATTTGGCCGGGGCCGGGGCCGAAACGGACGGGTCGGAATTGGCCGGGGCCGGGGCAGAGACGGACGTGCCTGAGGCGGCTGGGTGGGGCGAGATTGGACGGGCCGGATTGGGCGGGGTGGGGCGAAGCCGAATGGGCCGGGATGGACGAGGCGGGGCCGAGCCGGAGTGGACGGGGGCGGGGCCGAGCCGGACCGGTCGAAATGGGCGAAGGCCGGGGGCGGCGGTGTTCTGGGCCGCGTGTGGGTGGAGTGGCGTTGGGCTGGATTTGGATGGAGCCGGGACAGGAAGGGGAGGGGTGAATGTGGCGGGGTGTGATCAGACGGGCGGAAATTGGCTGAGGTCGGGGCGGGGTGGAAGGGCTGGATTTGGCTGAGACGGGAGGCGGACGGGGTGGATCGGGCGGGGCGGGAAGGGTTGGGTGAGGCGAGGGGCCGGAGACGGGCGGGATGGATTGGGTTGGACCGGTGCGGGGTGGGGGTGGGCGAGGCGGGGTGGGTTTGGTTTTGCTGAGGGAGGGGTGTGGCAGGCAGGCGTGATGTGGCTCTGGGGGCGGGGCGTGCTTGGGCGGGTGCGGTTTGGGTGTGGGGAGGGCGTAGCTAGGCGGGTGGGGCGCGGTGTCGCTGGGGCGGGGCGCGTGGGCGGCGTGGGAGGTCGCGCCGAGAGGGTGGGCGGGATGGGGTGGGTAGGGAGGTGGGGCGGAGTGGGGCAGGCAGAGGTGTGGGGCGGATAGAGGGGTAGGGCGGAGGGGGCGTGTGGGGCTGGTTGGAGGTGTGGGAGGGGGTGCGTGCGGCTGGTTGGGGGCGGGTCAGGGGGTTTGGCGGGGGAGGGTGGGGGTGGTGAGGGCGAGAGTCAGGAGGGTGAAGGTGGTGGTGAGGAGGATGTCGCGGAGGAACAGGGTGGTGGGGGCGGGGTGGGTGAGGATTTCGGTCATGGCGTCGACCGCGTAGGACATCGGGAGGACGGCGGAGACCGCTTCCAGGGCCGGCTGCATCGTGTCGCGTGGGGCGAAGAGACCGCACAGCAGGAGCTGGGGCATCAGGACGGCCGGCATGAACTGGACGGCCTGGAACTCGGTCGAGGCGAAGGCCGAGACGAAGAGGCCGAGGGCGGTGCCGAGGAGGGCGTCCAGGACGGCGACCAGGAGGAGCAGCCACGGCGAGCCGGTGATGTCCAGGCCCAGAAGCCAGACGGACAGGGCGGTGGCGAGGGCGGACTGGACGACGGCGAGGGTGCCGAAGGCCAGGGCGTAGCCGCCGAGGAGGTCGGCCTTGGACAGGGGCATGGCGAGGAGGCGTTCGAGGGTGCCCGAGGTGCGTTCGCGGAGGGTGGCGATGGAGGTCACCAGGAACATCGTGATCATCGGGAAGATGCCGAGGAGCGAGGCGCCGACGCTGTCGAACGTGCGGGGGTGCGCGTCGAAGACATAACGGAGCAGCGCGATCATCACGCAGGGGACGAGCAGCATCAGGGCGATGGTGCGCGGGTCGTGGCGGAGCTGGCGCAGTACCCGGGCGGCGGTGGCCAGGACCCGGGCCCCTGAGAGGGGGCGGGTGCGCGTGGAGTGCGACGGGGTGCGGGTCATGGGGTGGGCTCCGGGCGGCGGGGTTCCGGGGCGGCGGATGGGGTGGGCTCCGGAGGGCGGGGCGCTGGGGTGGCCGAGGGACGTTCGGTGAGTGGGAGGCCTTCGGCCGGCGGGGTGTGGTCGGTGGGCGGCAGGTCGTCGGCGGGCTGGATGTGGTCGGCGGGCGGGAAGCCCTCGACCGGCACGGTGCGGTCGGCGGGCGGCAGGCCCTCGGCGGGCGGGATGTGGTCGGCGGGCGGGAAGCCCTCGACCGGCACGGTGCGGTCGGCGGGCGGCAGGCCCTCGGCGGGCGGGATGTGGTCGGTGGGTGGGAGGCCCTCGGCGGGTGGGGGCGGTCGGCGGGCGGGGCTGTGTCCACCAGGTGGAGGAAGGCCTCTTCGACGGTGGCGGTGCCCGTACGGGTCCGCAGCGCGGCGGGGGTGTCCTCGGCGAGGATGCGGCCCTCGCGCATCAGGAGCAGCCGGTGGCAGCGCTCGGCCTCGTCCATGACGTGGGAGGAGACGAGGAGGGTGGTGCCGCGGTCGGCGGCGAGGCGGTGGAAGAGCTGCCACAGGTCGCGGCGGAGTACGGGGTCCAGGCCGACGGTCGGTTCGTCGAGAACGAGGAGTTCCGGGGCGCCGAGGAGGGCGACGGCCAGGGAGACGCGGCTGCGCTGCCCGCCGGAGAGGTGGCCGGCCAGGTCGTCGGCGTGCCGGGCGAGGTCGACCTCCTCGACGGCGCGGCGCACGCTTTCCCGGCGCTCGGCGCGGGCGGCGCGGCCGGGGCGCAGCACCGCGGCGAAGTAGTCGAGATTCTGGCGGACGGTGAGGTCGTCGTAGATCGCGGGTGACTGGGTGACGTAGCCGATGCGGGGGCGCAGGCGGGCGTGGCCGGCGGGGTGGCCGAGGACGTCGAGGGTGCCGGTCACCTTGGCCTGGGTGCCGACGACGGCGCGCATCAGGGTGGACTTGCCGCAGCCGGACGGGCCGAGGAGGCCGGTGACCCGGCCGGGCGGGACGTCGAAGTCGAGGTGGTCCAGGACGGTGCGGTGGCCGCGTACGACCGTGAGGGCGCGGGCCCGGACGGCGGCGGCTGTCCCGGCTGCGGTGGTCCCTGCGGGAGCGGTCCGGGTGGTCGGGGTCGGGGCAGGGCGGCCGCGACCGTAATTCATCATGCGGTGAATATTGCGCCCACGGCACGGCGCGTCAAGGGGCGAGGCGCACCCCGGCGGCCGCCGGAGTGCACGGAATCGACCATTCCTGTTCGATAACGCAGCGTTTACATGACGGTTACACAGTGACTCGATCGAAGTCGCACCGCTTTGGACACACTGAAGGTGAGTGTCCAGCCAGCCGGAGGAGGGGGGCCGACGCCATGCGCCGCGTGCTGCTGTTCCTCTTGGCGGCACTGCTGGCGTTCCCGGTCGGCTCGGGGATTGCGTACGGGCGGGCGGCCGGCGCCGGGGCCTGGGCCGGCGGCAGGGCGGGGACGCAGACCGTCGGCCTGGCCGCACCGTACGCATATACGTACGAGGACGGCGGCCCGGCGGAATCCGCGGGCGAACGCTGCCCCACCGGCCGCGCCGCGCGGTCCGCGACCGGCATACCGGCCTTCCACCCCGGCGACCAGGGCAGGGGCGCGAACGACCCCACGGTCCCGCCGGCCACCGGACCGGACCCGGCACTCCCGGTCACCGGTCGTGACGCCGCATCTCTGACGCGTTCGGGGCAGTTGCCCATCAGTTATCGCGTGTTCCGTTGCTGAGCGAGGGCTGACGTTCGGCGATCGGTGATCGAAAATCCGTGTTCGGTGATCACTGATCGGCCTTCAGCGCTCGGTGTTCGGTAATCGGATATCGGTAATCGGTTGAACGGCGTCGGCAGTCGTATCCCTGCACCCGTGCGCCCTGACGCACGCCTCTGAGCCCGGCTACGCCCGGACATTTCACCGCTCCGTCCTCTCCACTCTCCCCGCCCGGCGCACATCCGCGCCGTGCGGTCCGTCGCAACGCCCTGGAGGCACCCTCATGCAGAAGTCCCTTTCCAAAACATCGGACATACGCGCGGATTTCACCGCTTCCCTCGTCGTCTTCCTGGTCGCCGTGCCGCTGTGCGTCGGCGTGGCCGTCGCCTCCGGCGTCCCGGCCGAGCTCGGGCTCGTCACCGGCATCGTCGGCGGTCTGCTCACCGGCTTGCTGCCGGGCAGCAGTCTCCAGGTCAGCGGGCCGGCCGCCGGACTGACCGTCCTCGTGTACGAGGCGGTCCAGGAGTTCGGGCTGAGCGCGCTCGGTGCGCTGGTGCTGGCGGCCGGTGTGCTGCAACTGGCCATGGGGGCGCTGCGGCTGGGGCGCTGGTTCCGGGCGATCTCCGTGGCCGTCGTCCAGGGCATGCTGGCGGGCATCGGACTCGTCCTGATCGCCGGGCAGGTGTACGCGCTCACCGACGCCCGGCCGCCGGGTACCGGGCTCGCCAATCTCGGCGGGCTGCCGGAGCTGGCGTCCGACACGATCTGGTCGGACCAGGCGCTCACGGCCTTGGCGGTCGGTGTCGGCAGCATCGCCGTACTGGTGCTGTGGCCCCGGTGGAAGCGCGCGGCGCGCGTGCTGCCGGCGCCGCTCGCGGCCGTGGCGCTGGCCACCGTCACCGTCGCCGTCCTAGGTCTGCCGGTGGCCCGGGTGGAGGTCACGGGGTTGCTGTCGGCCGTCCAGCCGCCGGGCGGGGCGGACTTCGGGCAGTTGGCGGGGGTCGGCGCGGTCGGCACCGTGCTCGCGTTCGCGCTGATCGCGTCGGCCGAGTCGCTGTTCAGCGCGGCCGCTGTGGACCGGCTGCACGACGGACCGCGTACGGACTACGACAAGGAGCTGATGGCGCAGGGGGCGGGCAACGCGGTGTGCGGGCTGCTCGGCGCGCTGCCGATGACCGCGGTGATCGTGCGCAGCGCCGCGAATGTGCGGGCGGGGGCCCGTACGAAGGCGTCGCGGGTGCTGCACGGCGCGTGGCTGCTGCTGTTCGCGGCGGCGTTCCCGGCGGCGCTGGATGTCGTGCCGCTGGCGGCGCTGGCGGGGGTGCTCGTGCACGCGGGCGGCAAGCTCATTCCCGTACGGGACATGGTGCCGTTGTGGCGTGAGCATCGGGGGGAAGCCGTGGTGCTTATGGGGACGGCGGTGGCGATCGTGATCACCAACATGTTCGAGGGGGTGCTCATCGGGTTGCTGATGGCGGTCGCGAAGTCCGCGTGGGAGACCTCGCACGCGCATCTGGAGGTGTCGGACCTGGAGGACGGCGGGTCCGGGGCCGGGCCCGTTCGCGTACGCGCACTGGGAAACGCCACCTTTCTGCGACTGCCCAGGCTGCTGGACCAGTTGGAGGCGTTGCCGCCCGACCGTGACGTGATCCTGGACCTCTCCGGGCTGCGGCATCTCGACCGCGCCTGTGCGGCGGCGCTGGGCAACTGGGCGGAGCGGCGGCGGCCGGCCGGACTCGATCCGATCGCCGCCACCGCCACCCCTGCTCCTGCCTCCACCCCCACTCCTCCATTCAAGACATAAGGGGCGATAAGCGCCATTAAACGGAAGGGAGCGGCGTTGCGGGGCCAAAGGGCCGTAGGGTCGGGGAGCTTGATCCACCGTCCTACGACCCTAGGAGCCCCGTGATCCGCCGGCCTCTCCGCTCCTGCGGTGCGACCGCCGCGCTCTCCGTCGCCCTGCTGCTGTCCTCCTGCACGAGCGCGACGCGGCTGGACGGCACGCAGGGCGCGGGCAGTGTGCACGACCCGCTCTTCCCCGCCCTCGGCAACGGCGGGTACCAGGTCGGGCACTACGGTCTCGCCCTCGACTACGACGTACGCGGCGGCACGCTGGACGCCACCGCCGACATCAGCGCCACCGCGCAGGCCGACCTCGCCTCCTTCCAACTGGACCTCCAGGGGATGAAGGTGCACGGCGTGCGGGTGGACGGCGAGAGCGCCGAGTTCTCCCGCAAGGGCCACAAGCTGACGGTCCGCCCGCCCGCGACGGTCAAGAAGGGCGCCACGTTCCGTACGACGGTCGAGTACGACGGCGCGCCCGAGGAGATGACGGACGCGGACGGCTCGACCGAGGGCTGGGTCCGTACGGAGGACGGGGCGTTCGTCGCGGGGCAGCCGGCCGGGTCCATGACGTGGTTCCCCGGCAACAACCACCCGGGCGACAAGGCCGCGTACGACTTCAAGATCACCGTGCCGGACGGGTACACCGCCGTCGCCAACGGCGAGCTGCGCGGCCGGAAGAGCGCCGAGGGCCGGACCACCTTCGAGTGGCACAGCGCCGAGCCGATGGCCTCCTACCTCGCCACCGCGACGATCGGGAAGTTCACCGTCGCGGAGTCCCGCACGAAGAGCGGACTGCCCGTCTACACGGCCGTGGACCCGGCGGAGGCCAAGGAGAGCGCCGGGCCGCTGGGCAAGCTGGACGAGATCCTCGACTGGTCGGTGAAACGGTTCGGCCCGTATCCGTTCTCCTCCGCCGGGGCGATCGTGGACCACACGCCCGAGCGGGTCGACTGGGGCGCGCTGGAGACCCAGACCAAGCCGGTCTACGCCGGGGCGCCGGACGAGGGAACGGTCGTGCACGAGACCGCGCACCAGTGGTTCGGCGACTCGGTGACGCCGAAGACGTGGAAGGACATCTGGCTCAACGAGGGATTCGCGCAGTACGCCGAGTGGCTGTGGGAGGAGGACAAGGGCGGCCGTACCGCGCAGCAGCAGTTCGACGAGCTGTACAAGACCGCCGAGGACGACGAGGACGACGAGAACATCTGGGCCTTCCCGCCCGGCGACCCGGGCACCGCGGAGAACGTGACCGGCCAGCCCGTCTACAAGCGCGGCGCCATGGTCCTCCAGCAACTCCGGAAGGCCGTCGGCGACCAGGACTTCTTCGCGATCCTCAAGGACTGGCCCGCCGAACACCGCCACGGCAACGCCGACACCCAGCAGTTCATCGACTTCTGCCAGGACCGTACGAAGGTCGATCTGACCGACCTGTTCGACGACTGGCTGTACGGGGACGGGAAGCCGGACTGGGAGTACTGAGGGAGGGGCGGCCCGGTCGGCATCACCTCACCGCCCCACCGCCTCATTACCTCGGAAGTAATCGACGGTGGCCGGGGCGGCCCGCATCATCATCGGCATGACCAGCACTGATGCCCACGTCGCCACCGTCGCCACCGCCGAAGCCCCTGACGCCTCCGAAGCTCCTGACACCGCCGGAGCCCTTGACACCGCCGCAGTCGTCGACACCTATCTCGCCACGGTCGCGGACCCTGCGGCCACTCCCGAGCGCATCGCCGCGCACTACGGGGAGCGGGTCGACTGGATGTGTGCCGACAACCCGGCGGTGCCGTGGCTGCGGCCGCGCGCGACGCGGGACGACGTCGCGGCGCACTGGCGCGAGCTGCGCAAGCACACCGTCGCGGGCGCGGGCGGCGCGTCGGTCGACGCGCTGGTGATCTCGGGGCCGGAGGCCGTGCTGACCGGGCAGCTCTGGGGGACGGTGCGGGCCACCGGCAAGTCCTTCCGGTCGCCGTTCGCACTGCGGTTCACCGTCGAGGGCGGCGAGATCGTACGGCACCACGTCTACGAAGACAGCCTGGCGATCGCCGCGGCCTGCACGCCCGGGGAGTGAGGCGGTCGCGGTCGCGGCCCCGGACGTGAATCGCCGGGCGGTCGTTACCCGCGCTTCTTCTTCGCCTTCGGCGCCTTCTTCGCCGCCGGGTTGCCCGTGCGGGCGTTCCGGCGGCGTTCGTAGCGTTCGCGTTCCGCCTCGTACTCGGCGCGCCGTACCCCTTCCCCCGGTGCCTCGACGAGGCTGCGGCAGAAGTAGGCGAGCAGCGAGCCGATGAAACCGATGAGCAGCAGGCTCTGTGCGGAGCGGTCGGCCGGGCGGTCGGGGGCCGGGTCGGTGGCGGGGCGGGTCAGGCGTTCCCAGGTGCGGCGGAAGGCGACCGCGCTGCAGATCGCGAAGCAGGCCACGATCAGGACGTTGAGGAGCGAGCCGACCTGGGCGATCTCCAGGCCCTGGAAGGCGAAGCGCAGCACCACCGCGCCGGCCGCGGCGAGCGCCAGGGAGCCGATCGCGACGCCGGCCCGGCGCAGGCCGTAGCCACCGTCGTGGTGCACCCAGGTCGTCCCGAAGAAGCGGATCTCGGCCGGCTCGGGGCCGGGCCGGTCCGGGGCGGGCCGTGTCTCGTCGCTCATGGGGTCGATTATCCCCGGCGGGCCGGGTGCGGAGCGGCGATAGCATCCGCCTGTACATGCCAATCGGGGGAAGGTGCGGGATGCGCGGGCGATACGGGCGACGGGGCGCGGCGAGGCATCGGGTCACGGTGATCGGGGCGCTGCCCCTGCTGGTGGTCGCCGTCGCGGGGTGTGGTGGCGCGGCGCCAGGGCCCTCGGGCGGCAGTACCGCGACCGCCGGCGGCCACCCCGCAGCCACCGGGAGCCCGACAACCACCGGCACTCCCGCAGCCACCGGGACGCCCGCGGCACCGCGTCCCCTCACCGGAGCGCAGACGGCCCGGGCGATGCTCTCGACCATCGACCTGCCGGTGGGCTGGTCGGTGGCGAAGGAGGACCTGTCACCCGCGGTGGAGAAGGACGACCACGGCGTGCAGGACCTGAAGGGGGACGCGGCGTGCGACCGGGTGGTCGCCGACTCGTTCCGCGCCGTCCGGCCGAGCGCCGTCGTCAGCCGGACGATGGAGAACGGCATGGCCCGGCCCTCCCTGATGTTCGAGGTCAGGACGTACCCGGACGTACGGGGCGCCGGGCAGCAGCTCGAACAGGTCAGGCAGTTGCGGCGGGCGTGCGCGACGGCGACGGCGGGCCCGTACGCGGTGAGCTACGGGGTGCTGAGCGCGCCGCGGCGCGGAGACGAGTCGGTGGGCGTGCGCCTGCGGGTGGGCGGCAACCGGTTCGACGAGATCGTGATCCGGGTCGGCACCGGCGTCACCGTCGTCACGTTCCCCGGGGTCACCGGTGACGACGGCGGGCTGGTGGAGTCGGTCACCGCCCAGGCGACGGAGAAGCTTCGGCAGGCCGCCGGGTGAGACGCGGTACCGGCCCCGTACGGCCCGTTCAGTTCGCGCAGCGCGGTGCCACGAAACCGTCGCTGCCGGTGCGGACGTAGGTGTCCGAGACATACTGGCCGGGGGCGATGCAGTCCCAGATGTCGTTGGTGCCGTACGGGCCGCTGACCCGCTCGCCGTTGCGCTGGCAGCGGATGGCGACCCGCGCCCCGTACGGGAGCTGCCGTACGAGAGAGCTGCGGCTGCTGGGGCCGCTGCGGACGTTGAGGCGGTAGCCCGGCGCGACCGGGTAGGTGGCCGCGGTCGCCGCCATCGCCTGGACGGCGATGCCCTCGGCCTCGGTGACGGCCTCCGCCTCCGCGACCACCGCGGCCCCGTCCGGGACGGTGCTCGCGGACGGGTCTGCCGTGGTGCTCGCGGCGGTGCCGGCGGTGTTCTCCGGTGTGCTGGTCATGCGGACTCCCCCGTTGGACGGTCTTCGTGTGGACGAACGGTCCGGCCGGCCCGTACGCGGGTCACGGCGGCGCCGGTTCACCGCGCACGCTAGCAAGCCTCACCTGGCCCGTACGCACCATCGACTAGGCTCCGTGCGTCGCGACCGCGGCCCATGGACACGGGGGTGGGGAGATGCCGCCGCTGCGCGGTTCCGGAGCGGACCCGGAAGCGGAACGTCCGCTGTACGCGGGCCGGTACCGCCTGGACGCACGCCTGGGCGCGGGCGGGATGGGTGTGGTGCACCTGGCGCGGTCGTCGTCGGGGCTGCGCCTGGCGGTGAAGGTGGTGCACGCCGAGTTCGCCCAGGACCCCGAGTTCCGCGGCAGGTTCCGGCAGGAGGTGGCGGCGGCGCGGCGGGTGAGCGGCGCGTTCACCGCGCCGGTCGTGGACGCCGACCCGGACGCCGACCGGCCCTGGATGGCCACCCTCTACATTCCCGGGCCGACCCTCGGCGACCAGGTCAAACGCACCGGTCCGCTCGCTCCCGACGAGGTCCGCAGGCTGGCCGCGGGGCTGGCCGAGGCGCTGCGCGACATCCACCGGGCGGGCGTGGTGCACCGCGACCTCAAGCCCGGCAACGTGCTGCTCGCCGCCGACGGGCCCAAGGTCATCGACTTCGGTATCTCGCGTCCGTCGGACAGCGAGATGCGGACCGAGACCGGCAAGCTGATCGGTACGCCGCCGTTCATGGCGCCCGAGCAGTTCCAGCGACCGCGCGAGGTGGGGCCGGCGGCGGACGTGTTCGCGCTGGGGTCGGTGCTGGTGCACGCGGCGACCGGGCGGGGGCCGTTCGACTCGGAGAGCCCGTACATCGTCGCGTACCAGGTGGTGCACGACGAGGCGGATCTGACGGGTGTTCCGGAGGACCTGGCGCCGCTGATCCGTACGTGTCTGGCGAAGCGGCCGTCCGACCGGCCGACTCCGGACGTGCTGATGCGGATGCTGCACACCGAGGGGCCCGTGGAGGTTCACGGCGGCGTGCCGGCGGGCGGGTCCGTTCCCGAGGAGGCGCGGGTTCCGGCGCAGCGGCAGCCCGCGCGCGTCGTCTCCGCGCCGGCCGGGGCCGGAGCGGGCGCTGATGCCCGGGCCGCTGACGCCGCGGCGGACACGCACGTACGGGCCCGTCGGACGGAAGCCGAACCGGTGGCGGGAGCGGCAGCCGGAGCGGGTCCGGAAGCGGAACCGGAACCGGAAGCTGGGCGGCGCGCGGAGGGCAAGGCGACGCATTCCGCCAAGTCCCCGAAGGGGAACGCCACTCCCCCGGAATCCACCCCCGCCCCGCGCCGCCGCCGCTGGGCCGCCTGGGCCGCCGTGGCCGCCGTGCTCACCGGGGCGGGCGTCTTCGCGGGCGTACGGTTCCTGGGCGCCGAGGACCCGCCGGCCCTGCAGACGCACACCGCCGGCAGCACCGCCGACAGCGCCGCCCCGGCCTTCCGCCCGTGGCACACCCAGCTCGTGCGGCGGCCCGCCGGCCACCCGGCCGAGATGCCGTTCTGTGCGTACGGCGCTTCCGCGCTGTTCTGCGTCGAGCGGGGGCTGAAGGCCGCGCGGGTGGACGGGGAGCACGGCGCGGTGACGTGGCGGCGGCCGGGCGGGCCGGTCCGCAAGAGCGACATTCCGCCCGGTGCGCCGGTGTTCTCGGGCGGGCTGCTCTACGTACGGTCGCCGGACGGCAAGCGGCTGGAGGCGCTGGACCCGTCGGCCGCGGGGCAGGGCGCGGTGCGCTGGAGCAAGGATCTGAGCGGGTACGACGCCGAGGTCCGCTTCGTGGGCGAGACGATTCTGCTGACCGCGCCGGACGGCATGATCACCGCCCTGGACAGCGCCACCCACCGGGAGCGCTGGCACCACCGGTTCCCGGCCCAGCCGCTGGGCCAGTTCACCGCGTACGGGGACGGCCGTACGGCGTACGCGGCGACCGTCTCGGCCGACGGCACCTCCACCGTCGTCACCGCGATCGACCCGCTGCACGGCTCCCTGCGCTGGGAACGCCGGCTGCCCGGCTCGCTCACCCCGGCCGGTACGGGCGCGTCCGGCTCGCTCTACCTGACCGCCGCCGACCCGCTGCTCGTCACCCGTACGTCGGCCGTCGTCCGCTACGACCCGGCGACCCACCGGGTGCGGCGCCTCCCGCTGGACGCGCCGGTCGACGACGCGGCGGGCGTGGTGCGCGGCGAGACGGTGTATGTGCTCGCCACCACCGGCGGCACACTCCAGGCCGTCGGTGACCGGCGGTGGAGCGTGGAGACCTCGGTGAGCCGGGGGTCGGAGCCGGTGCTCGACCCGAAGGACGAGCGGCTGTACTTCACCGGTGCCGACGGCCGGCTGCTGGCCGTGGACACCCGGCGCGGCGCGCTGCTCGGCCAGACGCCGCCCCGGCTGGCCACCGGCCGCAGCGGCTACCTGGAGAAGCTGCCCGCGCCGCTGCCGGACCCGAGGGGCGGCCGGATCTACGCGGCGGCCCCGGACGGCTCGGTGTTCGCCGCGAACGCGGAGAACCCCGCCCGCTGGTGAGGCGGGCGGGGCCCTCAGGAGGCGTTACGGGGGCTCAGCCCAGCTTCGTCACGTCCCGCACCGCGCCCTTGTCGGCGCTGGTGGCCATCGCCGCGTACGCGCGGAGGGCCTGCGAGACCTTGCGCTCGCGCTTCTTCGGCGCGTACACGCCGCCCAGCGCCTCCCGGCGGGCCGTCAGCTCGGCTTCCGGCACCAGGAGTTCGATGGTGCGGTTCGGGATGTCGATACGGATGCGGTCGCCGTCCTCGACCAGGGCGATGGTGCCGCCGGAGGCCGCCTCGGGCGAGGCGTGGCCGATGGACAGGCCGGAGGTGCCGCCGGAGAAGCGGCCGTCGGTGACCAGCGCGCACGCCTTGCCCAGGCCGCGGCCCTTGAGGAAGGACGTCGGGTAGAGCATCTCCTGCATGCCGGGGCCGCCCTTGGGGCCCTCGTAGCGGATGACGACGACGTCGCCCTCCTTGACCTGCTTGCCGAGGATCTTCTCGACGGCCTCTTCCTGGGACTCGCAGACCACGGCCGGGCCTTCGAACGTCCAGATCGACTCGTCGACGCCGGCGGTCTTCACGACGCAGCCGTCCTCGGCGAGGTTGCCCTTGAGGACCGCCAGGCCGCCGTCGGCGGAGTAGGCGTGGGCGAAGTCGCGGATGCAGCCGCCCGCGGCGTCCGTGTCGAGGGTGTCCCAGCGCTCGGACTGGGAGAAGGCGGTGGCGGAGCGCTTGCAGCCGGGGGCCGCGTGCCACAGCTCGACGGCCTCCGGGGACGGCGAACCCCCGCGCACGTCCCAGGTCTTGAGCCAGTCGGCCATCGAGGAGCTGTGCACGGTGTGCACGTCCTCGTTGAGCAGCCCGGCCCGGTACAGCTCGCCCAGGATGGCGGGGATGCCGCCGGCCCGGTGCACGTCCTCCATGTAGTACGTGCCGCCGGGGGCGACGTTCGGCGCGACCTTGGCCAGGCAGGGCACCCGGCGCGAGACGGCGTTGATGTCCTCCAGGTCGTAGTCGAGTCCGGCTTCCTGGGCGGCGGCCAGCAGGTGCAGGATCGTGTTGGTGGAGCCGCCCATGGCGATGTCCAGGGCCATGGCGTTCTCGAAGGAGGCGCGGGAGCCGACGCTGCGCGGCAGGACGGTCGCGTCGTCCTGGTCGTAGTACCGCTTGGTGATCTCCACGACCGTACGGCCGGCGTTCTCGTACAGCGCCTTGCGGGCGGTGTGGGTGGCCAGCACCGAGCCGTTGCCGGGCAGCGACAGGCCGATGGCCTCGGTCAGGCAGTTCATCGAGTTGGCGGTGAACATGCCGGAACAGGAGCCGCAGGTCGGGCAGGCGTTGTCCTCGATACGGAGGATGTCCTCGTCCGAGACGTTCTCGTCGACCGCGTCGGAGATCGCGTTGATCAGGTCCAGCTTGCGGACCGTGCCGTCGACGAGGGTGGCGCGGCCGGCCTCCATGGGCCCGCCGGAGACGAAGACGGTGGGGATGTTCAGCCGCATCGCGGCCATCAGCATGCCCGGGGTGATCTTGTCGCAGTTGGAGATGCAGATCAGCGCGTCCGCGCAGTGCGCCTCGACCATGTACTCGACGGAGTCGGCGATCAGGTCGCGGGACGGCAGGGAGTACAGCATCCCGCCGTGGCCCATGGCGATGCCGTCGTCCACCGCGATGGTGTTGAACTCGCGGGCGATGCCGCCGGCCTCCTTGATCGCCTCGCTGACGATCCGGCCGACCGGCTGGAGGTGGGTGTGGCCCGGCACGAACTCGGTGAAGCTGTTGGCCACGGCGATCACGGGCTTGCCGAAGTCCTCGCGCGCTACGCCCGACGCCTGCATGAGCGCGCGGGCGCCGGCCATGTTGCGGCCATGGGTGACGGTGCGGGACCTCAGCTCGGGCACGTGGATCCACTCCCTCGGGTGTGTGTACATCTCCCGTACGCCCGGTGCGCGTACGGACGTGAATCAGTCGAGCCTACGCCCCGGCTCCAAGATCTGGACAGCTTCTCCGGCATGTGAGACGGGCGACCGCTGGGCGGACACCGGCCGCGGGCGCGTCCGCCCCGGTCAGGGCCCGGTCAGGTGCTGCTGCACCACCGGCGCGACCCGGGCGACGATCTGCTCCGGGTCCGCCGACGCCAGCGGCTCCAGCTTGATCACGTACCGCAGCAGGGCCGTACCGACCAGTTGCGCCGCCGCCAGCTCGGCCCGCAGGTCCGCGTCCGGGACGGCCAGCTCGCCGGCGATCCGGCGCAGCAACTGGCGGGCGACGAGCTTGCGGAACACCGCGGCGGCGACGTCGTTGGTGAGGGCGCTGCGCACGATCG
The DNA here is from genome assembly GCF_003865135.1 of Streptomyces chrestomyceticus JCM 4735. Taxonomy (NCBI): domain Bacteria; kingdom Bacillati; phylum Actinomycetota; class Actinomycetes; order Kitasatosporales; family Streptomycetaceae; genus Streptomyces; species Streptomyces chrestomyceticus. Next base: position 4,227,792 of record NZ_BHZC01000001.1, read on the forward strand.
CCAGCAGGGGCTCGCGGGTGACCGGGTTCTCCCAGACGCCGAAGACGAAGCGGGTCAGCCGCTCGCCCACCCCGTCCAGGCCGCCTTCGAGGACGGCCTCGGGAGCGTTCAGGGCGGGCGCGAAGGACATCTCCACGGCCGCCGCGAAGACCTGCTCCTTGGTGCCGTAGTAGTGGTGGACCAGGGCCGGGTCCACGGCCGCCGCCTTGGCGATGCCGCGGACCGAGGTCTTCTCGTACCCGCGGGCGGCGAACTCGGCGCGGGCCGCGGCCAGGATGCGCTCGCGGGCGCCGGGCCCGTCCTCGGCGTCCGTACGGGACGGGCGGCCGCGCCTGCGGGCCGGGGCCGTACCCCCGGTACCGGCGTCGGCACCGGTACCGCCGCTCGTCACGACCCCGGCACCCACGTCGGCGACGCCAGGTGCAGCCGGGTGAAGGCCAGCGCCTCCGCGAGGTCCGCCTCCCGCTCGGCCGCGGACATCGCGCGCCGGGTGTTGACCTCCACGACGACGTGCCCGTCGAAGCCGGTGGCGGCGAGCCGCTCCAGCAGGTCGGCGCAGGGCTGCGAGCCGCGGCCCGGCACCAGGTGCTCGTCCTTGTTGGAGCCGTTGCCGTCGGCGAGGTGGATGTGCGCGAGGCGCTCGCCCATCCGGTCGACCATCTCCAGGGCGTCGCTGCGCGAGGTGGCGGTGTGCGAGAGGTCGACGGTGAAGTGCCGGTAGTCGTCCTTGGTCGGGTCCCAGTCCGGCGCGTACGCCAGCATCTCGCGGTCCCGGTAGCGCCACGGGTACATGTTCTCGACGGCGAACCGTACGTCCGTCTCGCTCTCCATCCGCCACACTCCGCGTACGAACTCGCGGGCGTAGTTGCGCTGCCACCGGAAGGGCGGATGGACGACCACCGTCGAGGCCCCGAGCTTCTCCGCGGCGTTCCGTGCGCGCTGCAGCTTCACCCAGGGGTCCGTGGACCACACCCGCTGCGTGATCAGCAGGCACGGTGCGTGCACGGCCAGGATCGGCACCCCGTGATAGTCGGAGAGCCGCCGCAGCGCCTCGATGTCCTGGCTGACCGGGTCGGTCCACACCATGACCTCGACGCCGTCGTAGCCCAGGCGCGCGGCGATCTCGAAGGCCGTCGCCGTCGACTCCGGATACACCGAGGCCGTGGACAGGGCGACCTTCGCATCCGGGATGCGCACCACTGGCTCCGTCACGAGGGACAGGGTACGGGCCGCCGCCGACGGGTGTCGGCCGCGCCCCTACCTCGCGGGCAGGTGGTCGAGGTGGCGCAGGATCACGCCCTCGCGCAGCGCCCACGGGCAGATCTCCAGCGTACGGACGCCGAAGAGGTCCATCCCGGCCTCCGCCACCAGCGCCCCGGCGAGCAACTGCCGCGAGCGGCCCTCGGACACGCCGGGCAGCCCGGCGCGCTCCGTGCCGGTCATCCCCGCGAGCCGCGGCACCCACTCCTCCAGCGCCTTACGGTCCAGCTCACGCTGGGTGTAGAGCCCCTCGGCTGACCGGGCGGCACCGGCGATACGGGCCAGTTGCTTGAAGGTCTTGGAGGTGCCGACCACGTGGTCCGGCGTGCCGAAGCGCGTGAAATCGCTCACCACCCGGGCTATTTCGGCCCGTACGCGCTTGCGCAGCGCCCGGATGTCCTCCGCCTCCGGCGGATCGCCCGGCAGGTCGGCCGCGGTGAGCCGGCCCGCGCCCAGCGGCAGCGACACCGCCGCGTCCGGCTCCTCGTCCAGCCCGTACGCGATCTCCAGCGAGCCGCCGCCGATGTCCAGCACCAGCAGCCGGCCCGCCGACCAGCCGAACCAGCGGCGGGCCGCGAGGAACGTCAGCCGGGCCTCGTCCTCGCCGGACAGCACCCGCAGCTCCACGCCGGTCTCCCGGGCGACCCGGCGCAGCACCTCCTCGCCGTTGGACGCCTCACGGACCGCGGAGGTGGCGAACGGCAGGACGTCCTCGACGCCCTTGTCCTCCGCGACCTCGACCGCCGCCCGTACCGTCGCCACGAGGCGGTCCACGCCCGCGTCGCCGATCGCGCCGTCCTCGTCGAGGAGTTCGGCCAGCCGCAGCTCCGCCTTGTGCGAGTAGGCGGGCAGCGGGCGCGCACCCGGGTGCGCGTCCATCACCAGCAGATGGACCGTGTTCGACCCCACATCGAGGACTCCGAGTCTCATACCGTCGAACCTACTGCGGGCGGCCGGGAACCGACGGCGAGCCCCCGGTCGCGGAGCGACTTCGGCAGCGGCCGGTCACCTTAGGCTGGAGTAGTGGCTAAGACGAACAAGGCGAAGCAGGAAAAAGCCCTGAAGAAGGCGGAAAAGCAGCGCGCCGCGCGGGCGGCGGCGCAGGCGCAGGGGGCTCGGGCCGACGAGGTCGGCGGCCTGGACTTCGCCCGCGCCTGGGTCACCTTCCCCGACCCCGCCGACGACGAGCAGGTCTTCCGCTGCGACCTGACCTGGCTCACCTCCCGCTGGACGTGCATCTTCGGCAGCGGCTGCAAGGGCATCGAGGCGGGCCGCGCGGACGACGGCTGCTGCACGCTCGGCGCGCACTTCTCCGACGAGGAGGACGAGCAGCGGGTCGCGGAGCACGTGGCGCGCCTCACACCGGACCTGTGGCAGTTCCACGACGTCGGCACCTCCACCGGCTGGACCCAGGAGGACGAGGACGGCGACCGCCAGACCCGGCGCTGGAAGGGCTCGTGCATCTTCCAGAACCGCCCCGGCTTCCCGGCCGGCGCGGGCTGCTCGCTGCACATCCTCGCGCTGCGCGAGGGCCGCGAGCCCCTGGAGACCAAGCCGGACGTCTGCTGGCAGCTTCCGGTCCGCCGTACGTACGAGTGGATCGACCGCCCCGACGACACCCGCGTCCTGGAGGTCTCCATCGGCGAGTACGACCGGCGCGGCTGGGGCCCCGGCGGCCACGACCTGCACTGGTGGTGCACGTCGGCGACGTCCGCACACGGCGCGGGCGAGCCGGTGTACGTGTCCTACGGGCCCGAGCTGACCGAGCTGATGGGCAAGGAGGGGTACGACCGGCTCGTGGAGCTGTGCGAGGAGCGGCTGGCGGCGACGCTGCCGATGGCGCCGCACCCGGCGGACCCGAAGTAGGGGCTGCGCGCCCTTGCGGCTGCCGCCCCGCGGACGGGGTTGGCGTACCGCGTCCGACTGTCAGCCCGTAGGCGGGGTGGGGGACGGGCTCGGGCCCGGTGTCGGTTCCTGGGTGGTGGGCGTGGGCGTCGGGGACGGGGTCGGTGTGGGGGGCGTCGGCGGCTCGCCGGTCGGCTCCCGCGTCGGGGTGGCCGGCGCCGTCGGCTCGGGCCGGGGGCCGGGCCCCGTCGGCCTCGGGTGCCCCGGCCAGTGGCCGCCGTTCCCCTGGCCCCATCCCTCCAGCGTCACCGTCGTGCCCCCGGGTGCCAGGGTGACCCGCGCGTTCCAGTAGCCGTCCGGTTCCCGGCCGTGGTCGACGGACACCAGGAGCGTGGTGGACTCCCCCGGCCGCAGCACGCCTGCCGTGGCGCTCAGCCGGAGCCACGGCGCGCCCGTACGCGCCGACCAGTGCACCGGCTCCCCGCCGGACGCGGTGAGGGTGACGGCCGTGACGCCGCCGCGCGGTGCGGCGGTGACGGTCAGCCGTCCGGGGCCGGTGCCGGAACGGTCCGGTTCGCCGGGCCGCAGCAGCGTGCCGTCCGCGCCGACGACCTGCACGGAGACGTCGGGGCCGGCCGGCCAGTTGCTCGTCGACAGCAGGTGCGGCGCGGTGGGCGTGCGCGCGCTGCCCGCGTTCTCGTACGGACGGCCGTCGTACGGGCCGCTGCCCGGGTCGCCGGCCGACACCGACGGGCCCTCGCTCTCGCCGGTCCGGGGCGCGTTCCGGTAGGCGGTCCACAGGGCGAGCACCGGCGCCGCGAGGACGGTGGCGATGACGGTCGTGGTCACGGCGCGGGTGCGCAGCCGGCGCCGGCGGGCCGCCGGGTCCTTGGGCCGGACGGGGAATCCGCGCCGGTCGTAGCGTGGAGAACCGTTTGCGCCACCCGTGCGCCCCGCGCGCCCGGAGCGTACGGAGACGCCCGCGCCCGCCACTCCTTCGGCACGCCCCGAACGCGATCCCCGCGCCGCCGCCATGGCGGTCCGCACGGCCGTACGCGGCGCGGTGACCAACGGCAGCGCGCCGTGGTCGAGGGGCGCGGTGCCCGGCCAGGGCCCGTGCGCGGTGGCCCGCTCGGCCGTACGGCGGCACTCCGCGCAGTCGTCCACGTGCCGGACCAGCTCCCGGCGCAGGGCGCCGCCGAGCAGCATCCGGGTGTCGGCCGCCAACTGCGCGACGTCCGGGCAGCGGCCGAACTCGACGACGGTGAGCGCGGCACGCGTGCGCTCGACCTCGCAGGCGGCGGTGGCCAGGAGCCCGCGGGTGGCGTCGGTGTCGCCGCCGAGGACCGCCGCGACCTCCTCCCCGGACAGGCGGTGGCGTACGGACAGCTCCAGCGCCTCGCGCTGTTCGGGGGTCGTTCCGGCGGCTTCGGGCCAGGCCAGCCCGGCCAGTTCGCGCCGCCGCCGGGCCGCTTCGGCGGCATCGCCGGACGGGCCGGGGGCGGCGGGCGCGGCGCCCAGGGCGGACGACGCTCCGGTGCCGTGGGTCGTGTCCGTGGCGGAGGGGGCCGGGCCGCCCTCCGGTACGCGGTCGGTCAGCCGCCGCAGGCAGGCCCACCGGGCCAGCGCGTACAGCCAGGACCGGTACAGGCCGGGGTCGGGCGGCCGCCGGCCGTGGTGCCGTTCGGCGACGGCGAGCACCTCGCCGAGGACGGCGGTCGCCGCGTCGTGCTCGCACAGGACGGACAGACAGTAGGTGAACAGCCCGTCCAGGTGGGGCTCGTACCGCTCGGGAAGCCGCGGCCGGTCATGGCGCTGAGCGCCGTCGTGCGCCCGGTGTGCGCCGGTGGCGTGCATGGGGTGATCGGACCTGCTGCTCATCACCCGGCGACGGTAGGCGGATGATGCAGGGCCTATCGCGCCGCACGGACACTTTTAATCCATACGGGTGACGTTCTCCCTCAAAAGGGGACACCAGAAGCGAGTTTCACGTGCGTCGCGGGGTTGCCTGCCCCGATCGCGGGCCCCGCGCACCCGCCCCGGCACGCCCGCGCGCCCGCCGCTGTCACACCCCGCGACTACGGTGAACCCCATGGCGACTCGTAAATCCTCGGCCAAGGAGCGGCCCTCGTACCGCTGCACCGAATGCGGCTGGACCACCGCGAAGTGGCTCGGCCGCTGCCCGGAGTGCCAGGCGTGGGGCACGGTCGAGGAGTTCGGCGGCGCGCCCGCCGTCCGGACGACCGCGCCCGGACGCGTCACGACGGCGGCCCTGCCCATCGGCCAGGTGGACGGCCGCCAGGCCACCGCCCGATCGACCGGCGTCGACGAGCTGGACCGCGTACTGGGCGGCGGTCTGGTGCCGGGCGCCGTGGTGCTGCTGGCCGGCGAGCCCGGCGTCGGCAAGTCCACGCTGCTGCTGGACGTGGCGGCCAAGGCCGCCGATGCCGACCACCGCACCCTCTACGTGACGGGTGAGGAGTCCGCGAGCCAGGTGCGGCTGCGCGCCGACCGCATCGGCGCCATCGACGACCACCTGTACCTCGCCGCCGAGACCGACCTGTCCGCCGTCCTGGGCCATCTGGACTCGGTCAAGCCGTCGCTGCTGATCGTGGACTCCGTCCAGACCGTGGCCTCGCCCGAGATCGACGGCGCGCCCGGCGGCATGGCGCAGGTCCGCGAGGTCGCCGGCGCCCTGATCCGGGCGTCCAAGGAGCGCGGCATGGCGACCCTGCTGGTGGGCCATGTGACCAAGGACGGCGCCATCGCGGGCCCCCGCCTGCTGGAGCACCTGGTCGACGTCGTACTGAACTTCGAAGGCGACCGGCACGCCCGGCTGCGCCTGGTGCGCGGTGTGAAGAACCGCTACGGCACCACCGACGAGGTCGGCTGCTTCGAGCTGCACGACGAAGGCATCGTCGGGCTCGCCGACCCGTCCGGCCTCTTCCTGACCCGCCGCGACGAGCCGGTGCCCGGCACGTGTCTGACGGTCACCCTGGAGGGCCGCCGTCCGCTGGTCGCCGAGGTGCAGGCGCTGACCGTCGACACGCAGATCCCCTCCCCCCGCCGCACCACCTCCGGCCTGGAGACCTCCCGCGTCTCGATGATGCTGGCCGTCCTGGAGCAGCGCGGACGCATCGCGGCCCTCGGCAAGCGCGACATCTACAGCGCCACGGTCGGCGGAGTGAAGCTGACCGAACCGGCCGCCGACCTCGCCGTGGCGCTCGCGCTGGCCAGCGCCGCCAGCGACAGCCCGCTGCCGAAGAACCTGGTCGCGATCGGCGAGGTGGGCCTGGCGGGCGAGGTCAGGCGGGTGACGGGGGTGCAGCGCCGGCTGGCCGAGGCGGCCCGGCTCGGCTTCACCCACGCCCTGGTCCCGGCCGACCCGGGCAAGATCCCGGCGGGCATGCGGGTGCTGGAGGTGGCCGACGTCGGCGAGGCGCTGCGGGTGCTGCCCAAGCGGCCGCGCCGGGAGCCGCCGCGCGAGACGGCCGCGGCCGAATAGCCGCCGGTGACGACGCTCCTCGCGGGGCGGCGGGCGCGCCGTCTGCCCCGCTGAGCAGGCGTGCGCGCGCGGCGGACGCACGGTGACACGGCCGCCGCGCGGGCGGACGGCGTGACTTTGCAGACAGCCTCCGGCCTGGGCGCCGGTAGACTTTGCCCCGGTCTCGCCTGTCAATGAAGTCGTGCCGTCGGCCCGCGCAGCCCGTGAGCTGCGCGACCAAGGCATCTGCCGGGCGGCCTGCGGCACCGACAGACCTTGCGACGGAGGAGTGCAGTGGCAGCCAACGACCGGGCATCGTCGTCTGGTGGCAGGTCCGGTTGGGGGCCGCCCGCCCGGAGGTCGGGCGACAGCGGCGGCACGGAGGGCCTGATGCGCGCCTCGCTGAGCGCCGTGGCGCCCGGCACCGCGCTGCGGGACGGCCTGGAGCGCATCCTGCGCGGCAACACGGGCGGTCTGATCGTCCTCGGCTTCGACAAGACCGTCGAGTCGATGTGCACCGGCGGCTTCGTGCTGGACGTGGAGTTCTCGGCGACCCGGCTGCGCGAGCTGTGCAAGCTGGACGGCGCGCTGGTCCTGGACAAGGACATCACCAAGATCCTGCGGGCCGGTGTGCAACTGGTCCCGGACGCCTCCATCCCCACCGAGGAGACCGGCACCCGGCACCGCACCGCGCAGCGCGTCTCGATACAGGCCGGCTTCCCGGTCGTCTCGGTGAGCCAGTCGATGCGGCTGATCGCGCTGTACGTGGACGGTGAGCGCCGCGTCCTGGAGGAGTCGGCGGCGATCCTGTCCCGCGCCAACCAGGCCCTGGCGACGCTGGAGCGCTACAAGCTCCGGCTGGACGAGGTGGCCGGCACGCTGTCCGCGCTGGAGATCGAGGACCTGGTCACGGTCCGGGACGTCACCGCGGTCGCCCAGCGGCTGGAGATGGTGCGCCGGATCGCGACCGAGATCGCCGAGTACGTGGTCGAGCTGGGCACGGACGGCCGGCTGCTCTCCCTCCAGCTCGACGAGCTGATCGCGGGCGTCGAGCCGGAGCGCGAGCTGGTCGCCCGCGACTACGTGCCCGAGCCGACGGCCAAGCGCTCCCGTACGGTGCCGGAGGCGCTGTCCGAGCTGGACGCGCTCAGCCACGCCGAGCTGCTGGAACTGCCCATCGTGGCCCGCGCGCTCGGCTACAGCGGCTCGCCCGAGACGCTGGACTCGGCGGTCTCGCCGCGCGGCTTCCGGCTGCTGGCGAAGGTGCCTCGGCTGCCGGGCGCCGTCATCGACCGGCTGGTCGACCACTTCGGCGGGCTGCAGAAGCTGCTCGCGGCGAGCGTGGACGACCTCCAGGCGGTGGACGGGGTCGGCGAGGCCCGCGCCCGGTCCGTGCGCGAGGGCCTGTCCCGGCTGGCGGAGTCGTCGATCCTCGAACGGTACGTGTAGGCGTACGGGCGCGGCTGCCGAACGGGCGTACGCGCGCCCGTACGGTCACGGGCGCGCGTACGTCGGCGCGCCCGTACCCGTACAGCAGCCGTGGCGGCCCGCACGCCCGCCACCGCCCCCGTCACCCCCGCAGAAACGCCTCCTCCTTCTCCGGTGCCAGCCCGACCTGCGGCCGGTCCGGCCGCAGCGGTGCCTGACCGCCGCGTTCCCTGAGCCAGGCCCAGGTGTCGGCCACCGTCCGGACGGCCGGGCGGCAGCGCAGTCCCGCCGCGTGCGCCTTGGCCGGCACGCCGCGGTGGATGGCGTCGTACAGCTCGCCCGGCGGCAGCCAGATGGGCAGCTCCGTCCAGGGCGCCAGGCCGGCCGCGAGAATGTCCTCCGGCCCGGTCCAGCGCAGTTCGGCGTCCGAGCCGGTGACCTGCACACAGCTCTCCAGCAGCTCGCCCATCGTGGTGTGGCCGGGCTCGCTGATGAGGTTGTAGGGGCCGGACAGGCCGGTCTCCGCGGCGTGCAGAATCCATTCCGCGAGGTCGCGGACGTCGATGTACTGCAGGCCCAGGTCCCGCGGGCCCGGCGCGAGCACCGGGCCGCCGCGGGCGACGCGGTTCAGCCACCACGGGAGGCGGCCGAGGTTCTCGCCCGGCCCGAGGATCAGTCCGGCGCGGGCCAGCACCGTACGGTCCGCGCCGAAGGCGTCCAGCGCGGCCAGTTCCCCGCCGCGCTTGTCCTCCGCGTACGCCACCGCGTCCGCGTCCGGGGAGCCCTCCACCAGCGGGCTGGCCTCGGTGTGCCCGGGCCCGGCCGGGTGCCGGTACACCGAGCCGGTGGACACGTACACGTACCGTCCGGCCCGGTCGGCCAGCAGCCGGGCGGCATCGCGCACTGCGGTGGGCGCCCCGGCCCAGGTGTCCACGACGACGTCCCAGTTGCCGTCGGCGAGCGCGCCGAGGGTGGCCGCGTCGGTGCGGTCACCGTGCACGGCGGCCGCCCCCGGCGGCGGGTCGTGCCGTCCGCGGTGGAAGACCGTCACCTGCCAGCCTCGGGCCAGCGCCGCTTCGGTGACCGCGCGCCCCACGAACTCCGTTCCGCCCAGCATCAGTAGCCTCATGGACCCGACTGTGCCCGACCTTGAGCGGCCACGGAACCGCTGCACGCTCACAGCGCAATCACCCAGGTCGCGGGCCGATCCCGGGCTCAGGACGCCCTTCTTGGCGGCGGGTCAGTCCTTGGCCAAGGTGAACTCCGCACGGACCGCGTCCAGTCCGCCGACCTTGGCCTCGGCCTGGTACGTACCGGGCCCGACGGGCTTGGCGGCGGCCGTCGCGCACTCCGAGTTGCTGGGCTTGCGATCCCATTCCACGGTCCGCTTGACCGAGCCGCCCGACGGTACCTGTACGGGTGCGGTGCCACCGCCGCCCGGCGGGCAGTCGCCGGAGGACCACACCCGTTCGTCGTCGGTGGGCCCGCTGATGGTGAGGGCCGCGTAGCCGCGCCCCAGGTCCACCTTGCAGGCGCTGTCGGCCGAGTTCTCGATCGTGACCTCGAACGTGGGCGTCTCGCCGGGCGCGTAGGTCTCCTTCAGGCTGCGCAGCGTCAACTCGGTGGTGTCCGGCGCGCAGTTCGCGAGCGCCGAGCCGGCCGCCACGGCGCCGTCGCCCTTCCCTATGGGGCCGCCACCGCCGGCTCCCGAGGCGCCGCCCCCGCCCGTACCGCCGCCGGAGCCGCCCGTGCCGCCGCCGCTGCCGGCCGCGCCTCCGGAGCCGGTGGCGGAGCCGCCGCTGCCCGACTCGTCGCGGCCGCCCGGTTTTTGACTGATCCCGGAATCCGTCGCGTTCGGGCCCGGTGTGATGGACGTCGCGGGCCCCGGCCCGCCCCGCCCCTTGCCCTCGTCGCCGGTCTTCCCGTCGTTGCCGGTCCAGTTGACGGCCCACACCACCAACAGGACGAGCACGACGAGGACGGCCAGCGCAACGGCCCTCCGCCGCCAGTAGATGGAGGAGGGAAGCGGCCCGATCGGATTGCGCAGAGATCCCACGCGGAAACTCTACGAGAGATCAGGTGTCACACCGGCCAGTACCCGCCGCAGGAAGCAGCAACTTTTCACATCATCTTTCCGGAGCGGGGCGCGGCGGCTCTCGCGCGGCGGCCCCGACGTGCTCCACGGGGGGGCCGCCGCCCGGCCCCGGCCACCCACTTTCGTCAGGGGTTTCCCCCGACGGTGGTCAGGTGCGGCTTTCCCGTAACAGTCCGTACCGTATGCGTTCATGTACAGCACCGATCTCTATCGCGACGTCACCGACTTCGCGCACGACACTCCCGGCTGGGTCCACTCACTGGCCGCGGGAGGCACCGAAGGCGGCATCCTGCTGCTCATGGCCCTGGCCGTAGTGGGCTGGTGGCGGTCCCGGAAGGGGGAGGAGCGGCTGGTCGCGCTGGCGATCCTGGTGCCGATAGCCACGGCCGTCGCGTATCTGGTGAGTGAGGTCGTCAAGAGCTTCGTGAACGAGGAACGGCCCTGCCGGGCCGTGGCGGGCGCCGCCGCCTCCATCGTCCCGTGCCCGCCGCAGGGCGACTGGTCCTTCCCCAGCAACCACTCCACGATCGCGGCGGCGCTGGCCGTCGGCATCGTGTTCGCCTGGCGCGCGCTGGCCTGGCTGGTGCTGCCGATCGCGCTGCTGACCGGCTTCTCGCGGGTGTTCGTCGGTGCGCACTACCCGCACGACGTGGTGGCCGGCCTGGCGCTGGGCACCCTGACCGCCACGCTGTGCGTGACACTGCTCGCCGGGCCGCTGACCTCTCTGGTCGTGCGCCTGGGAGCGGGGCGCTGGAAGATCCTGGTACGGGCCTGACCGGTCCCCTTGGGCAGGGGCGCCCCTCGGGGTGCCCCTCGGCGGGCGGCGCGCCCGGACCGCCGCGCCCGGCCTCACGGCGCGTGCCATTCCTCCTTGTGCCCGAAGCCGCGGCCGTTGTCGATCAACCGGAGCCAGTCCGGGCGGACTTCCCAGAGTGCGGTCCGTTCCAGTGCCGCACCGAGCCGTTCGTCGGCCGCGACGAACGGGAAACGCTCCAGGTACGTACGCCACCCGGCCGCCCGGTCCGCGCCCGCCAGCCGGTGGCAGGAGCCCCGGCCCTGCACCCCGGTCAGCGCGGTCCACTCCTGGCCGTCGCGCTGGGCCGTGAAGGCGACGCGGGCCCCGGCACCGGCGTCGGCGGCCCGCGCGAAGGCCCGGCCGTGCCGCGTCGACTCGGCGGTGACCAGGACGAGAGAGGGCGTCGGCCCGTCCGCGGTGGCGTAGAGCACGGCGCACGCCTGCGGCCCCTCGTCGTCGGTGTACGCGAGGGTCAGCGTCGTATGGGCGGCCAGCGCCCGGCGGATCGTGTCCGGGCAATCGCCCTCGGTGGTCGTCGTGGTGGTCATCGCCGTTCTCCCGCCGGTCCCGTCGTCCACATCATGGGGACATCCTCGTCCCTTCCGCCCCGCGTGCCTCTGTCGGCCCTGCCGGACCGCCCCGGCGTTCCCGCGAGCGGGTGGGCGCAACGTGGCGCGCGCCCGGTGCGTTTCACGGTGGAGCGCCGTCGTGCCAGGATCGGCAGTGCCATGACTTCCACTCCTGCCGCCACCCGCGCCGCCGCTGCCACCGCCGCCAACGAAGCCGCCGAAGGGGCCCGGCTGCACGGCCCCGTCACCGACTGGTTCGACGAGCACGCCCGCGATCTGCCCTGGCGCCGCCCCGAGGCGGGCGCCTGGGGCGTGATGGTGAGCGAGTTCATGCTGCAGCAGACGCCGGTCAGCAGAGTGCTGCCGGTGTACGAGCAGTGGCTGGCGCGCTGGCCGCGCCCCGCCGACCTGGCCGCCGAGCCGCCCGGTGAGGCGGTGCGCGCCTGGGGCCGCCTCGGCTATCCGCGGCGCGCGCTGCGCCTGCACGCCGCCGCCTCCGCCATACAGGAACGTCACGGCGGCGACGTACCGCGCGACCACGCGCAGCTCCTCGCGCTGCCGGGCGTCGGCGAGTACACGGCCGCGGCCGTGGCGTCCTTCGCGTACGGACAGCGGCACGCCGTACTGGACACCAACGTCCGCCGGGTGTTCGCGCGCGCCGTCTCCGGTCAGCAGTACCCGCCGAACGCCACCACGGCCGCCGAGCGGAAGCTGGCCCGCGCGCTGCTGCCGCAGGACGAGGAGACCGCCGCCAAGTGGGCTGCCGCCACGATGGAGCTGGGCGCGCTGGTGTGCACCGCCCGCGGCCCGGAGTGTGTGCGCTGCCCGATCTCCGCGCAGTGCGCCTGGCGGCTGGCGGGTTCGCCCGCGCACGACGGCCCGCCGCGGCGCGGCCAGACGTACGCCGGTACGGACCGCCAGGTGCGCGGCAAGCTCCTCGCCGTACTGCGGGAAGCCGTCGGGTCCGTCCCGCAGGCGGTGCTGGACACGGTGTGGGACGAGCCGGTGCAGCGCGCGCGGGCGCTCGACGGCCTTGTCTCGGACGGTCTGGTGGAGCCGCTGCCGGGCGGCATGTACCGCCTGCCTCTCGGCCGGAGCACGTCGTGACGTACGGGCCGTGCTGACCGCACTGTGACAGCCGAGTGATGACGCGGCCCGCGTCACCGCTTCCCCGGCCCGTCCCTAGCTCTTCCGGCCGCCCCCGCTGTCCCCCAGGAGGATGACCCGGTCCGGGCCCCCGTCAGCCGGAGGTATGACCCCCGGGGGGCTGTTACACAACCGACGGTTTTCCGTGCACTCCCTGTGGGGCCCTCGCACATTACGCCGCAACACCCCCTCCGTAGCGTCTTCCTCGTGCTGGAGATGACCACCAGCACGGTCAACGTGGGGAATCGCAAGCGGATCGGAGGCGTCGGGATGGCGACCAGCGGCGGCAAGGTACTGGACTTCGAAGAGTACGTGCGGACGCGGCAGGAGGCCCTGCTGCGCAGCGCCCGGCGCCTGGTACCCGACCCGGTCGACGCCCAGGACCTGCTCCAGACGGCCCTGGTGCGCACGTACGGGCGCTGGGACGGCATCGCCGACAAGTCGCTGGCCGACGCCTACCTCCGCCGCGTCATGATCAACACGCGGACGGAGTGGTGGCGGGCCCGCAAGCTGGAGGAGGTGCCCACCGAGCAGCTCCCGGACGCGAGCGTCGACGACGGCACCGAACAGCGCGCCGACCGGGCGCTGCTGATGGACATCCTCGGGGTGCTCGCGCCCAAGCAGCGCAGCGTGGTCGTGCTGCGACACTGGGAGCAGATGAGCACGGAGGAGACCGCGGCGGCGCTGGGCATGTCCACCGGTACGGTCAAGAGCACGCTGCACCGGGCCCTGGCCCGGCTGCGCCAGGAGCTGGAGAATCGCGACATCGACGCGCGGATGCTGGAGCGCGGCGAGCAGGAGCGGGAGCGGTGCGCGGCCTGACCGGCTGCGGTACCGGTGGCTTAGCCAGAGGGACTGTGAGCGGGAGCGGTTTGACCAGGAACAGGCCGGCCGGAGGACGGAGCACCGTCCGGCGGACCAGCGGCGGAGCGGCCCTCGCGGGAGTGGCCGCCCTTTCGCTGTTGCTGGCCGGGTGCAATCCCGGTGGCGAGGGGGTGCGGACCGAGGGCACGGCCAGCAGCCCGCCGGCGAGCACCGGCCGGTCGGTCCACGCGCCGTCCCCGTCCCCTCGGTGTCGGCCCCGTACGAGAAGGTCGACGCGGTGGAGCTGGTCAAGAAGGACCCGAAGGTCGGCGACGACGTCAAGAAGTCGCTCGGCAAGCCGTGCGCCGCCGAGGAGTACCCGGTCGAGGTCACCTACGCCGCGCTCACCCACGCCGAGGACCCCGACGTCGTGGTGAACGTGATGACCTGTGCGGACTCGGTCGGCATCGGCTCGTACGTCTACCGTAAGAAGGGCGGGACGTACGAGAATGTCTTCGCCGACGAGCAGCCTTCGGTGTACGCGGGCGTCAACAAGGGTGAACTGGAGGTCTCCAAGCAGACCTACAACACCGGCGACAAGGTGTGCTGCGCTTCCGGCGAGGATGTGATGACCTACCGCTGGACGGGCGGCCGCTTCGTCGAGTACGCCCGGTACCACACCGACTACAGCAACAACGGGGGCACGGAGACCGCGACCCCGGAACCCGCACCGGAGGATTGAGAACACCGCATGGCCGATACCCATGTGCTCTTCGTCGAGGACGACGACGTCATCCGCGAGGCGACCCAGCTCGCGCTGGAGCGGGACGGCTTCGTGGTCACCGCCATGCCCGACGGCCTGGCGGGACTGGAGGCGTTCCGCGCCGACCGGCCCGACATCGCCCTGCTGGACGTGATGGTGCCGGGCCTGGACGGCGTCAGCCTGTGCCGGCGCATCCGGGACGAGTCCACCGTGCCGGTGATCATGCTGTCCGCGCGGGCCGACTCCATCGACGTGGTGCTGGGCCTGGAGGCCGGCGCCGACGACTATGTGACCAAGCCGTTCGACGGCGCCGTGCTGGTCGCCCGGATCCGCGCGGTGCTGCGCCGCTTCGGGCACGCCTCGGGGCCGGACGGTTCGGGCGCCGCCACGGAGGCGGCCGCGCCCGCCGAGGCCGTGCTGCGCTTCGGCGACCTGGAGGTCGACACGGAGGGCATGGAGGTGCGCAAAGGCGGTCAGCCGGTCGCGCTGACGCCCACCGAGATGCGGCTGCTGCTGGAGTTCTCCAACTCGCCCGGTACGGTCCTCTCCCGCGACCGGCTGCTGGAGCGGGTCTGGGACTACGGCTGGGGTGGTGACACCCGGGTCGTGGACGTCCACGTGCAGCGGCTGCGCGGCAAGATCGGCCAGGACCGCATCGAGACGGTCCGCGGCTTCGGTTACAAGCTGAGAGGCTGACTCCTGCGGTGGTCAGGCTCGCCCTGCGTACCGGTCTGAGGTGGAAGCTCAGCGCCGCGATCGCGCTCGTCGGAGCGCTGGTCGCGATCGCGCTGAGCCTGGTCGTGCACAACGCGGCCCGCGGCTCGATGCTGGACAACAGCCGCGACGTGCAGACCGAGCGCCTCAACTTCACGCAGAAGATCTACGAATCCACGCACCAGCTCCGCTTCGGCGCCAAGCTGGACGACCCGGCGCTGCCCAAGGAGCTGCGGGACGAGGTCACCAAGGGCAAGCGGGCGACCTACCTGGAGGACACCGGCCAGACCACGCCCAAGGTGTGGGCCGCGGCGCCGGTCGCGGGCGGCCGGGTGCTGTCCATCCAGGGCTACTTCCCGACCGGTTCGCCGTCCTCGACGACCTCGACCAGGCGCTGCTGATCGGCTCGACCGCGGTCGTGGTCGGCGGCTGCGCGCTCGGCGTGCTGATCGGCGGACGGCTGTCCCAGCGGCTGCGCAAGGCCGCGGCGGCGGCCGGCAAGCTGGCCGACGGCGACACCTCCGTCCGCATCCGGGACGAGGTCGGCGGCCGCATCCGGGACGAGACGGACGACCTGGCCTGGGCGGTGGACGCGATGTCCGACGCGCTCCAGAAGCGCATCGAGGCGGAGCGCCGGGTGACCGCCGACATCGCCCACGAGCTGCGCACCCCGGTCACCGGGCTGCTCACCGCGGCCGAGCTGCTGCCGCCCGGCCGCCCCTCGGAGCTGGTACGGGACCGGGCCCAGGCGATGCGCACCCTCGTCGAGGACGTGCTGGAGGTGGCCCGGCTGGACGGCTACGCGGAGCGGGCCGAACTGCAGGACGTGCCGCTCGGCGAGTTCGTCACCCGGCGGGTGCGGGCCCTGAACGCCGACATCAAGATCGAGATCCTGCGGGACGCCGAGGTCTCCACCGACCCGCGGCGCCTGGAGCGCATCCTGGGCAACCTCATCGCGAACGCGGCCCGGCACGGCAAACCGCCGATCGAGGTGACCGTCGAGGGCCGGGTCGTGCGCGTACGCGACCACGGCACGGGCTTCCCCGAGGCCCTGCTGCGCGAGGGCCCCAGCCGCTTCCGTACGGGCAGCAGCGACCGGGCCGGGCGCGGCCACGGTCTCGGCCTGACCATCGCGGCGGGCCAGGCCCGCGTCCTGGGCGCCCGGCTGACCTTCCGCAACGCGGACGAGCTGACGGACGGGTCCACCGGCGCGGTCTCCGTACTGTGGCTGCCGGAGAACGCCCCGACGAACACCGGCAGCTTCCCGGTCATCCAGTTGCCGGACCGGTAGGGGCGACCGCCGGGCCGGTGCGGGGCGGCTGCCCCGGCCGGCCAAGCTGCCCCGGCTCGCCCGCCGCCCCCGGTGCGGCGGCTACTCCACGTACTCCCCCAGTCCTTGCCCAGGTCGAGCTGCTCGCTGCGCTGGGTCAGCGAGAACCAGTTGCCGGAGTCGTCGCGGAATATCGCCTCGGTGCCGTACGGGCGCTCCTGCGGCTCCTGGAGGAACTCCACGCCCTTCGCCTTCAGGGCCGCGTAGTCGGCCTTGACGTCGTCCGTGGCCAGCACCCCGGCGCCCATCAGCCCCTTGCTCACCAGTTGCTTGAGGTGCTCGCCGGACTCCGGGTCCATGCCGGGCGGGCCGGGGACCATCAGGGTCAGCTCCACCCCGGGCTGGTCCTTGGCGCCGACGGTCAGCCAGCGCATCCCGCCCTCGCCGCCCATCCGCATGTCCGTGCGGACCTCCAGCCCGAGCTTGTCGGTGTAGAACTCCTTCGCCCGGTCCTGGTCGAGGACCCAGACGGTGGTGATGGCGAGTCCCTTGATCATGACGTGCCTCCGTTGCCTTTCCGCGCGGTCCTCTTCACCGTAGGCAGCGCGTCCGCTACCCGCCTTCTCGGAAATTGCGGTCCGCCGGGGCCGTCCCGTCCCGGTTCTCGAACGACTTGAAGCCGCCGGACCACAGCAGGGCGTAGCAGCCCGGTATCAGCCCGGCGCCCTGTCCCACATGCCGTCGGCGGTACGCGCTCGGCGTCAGCCCCGTCTGCTCCTTGAAGCGGGCGGAGAAGGTGCCCAGACTGCCGAAGCCGACCAGCCAGCAGATTTCCGTGACGGAGAGATCGGCCGTACGCAGCAGCTCCTCGGCCCGCTCGATCCGGCGGCGGCTCAGGTACTGGCCGGGGGTCAGGCCGTACACCTGCTTGAAGGCCCGGATGAAGTGGAAGCGGGAATACCCGGCGTGGGCCGCCACCGCGCCCAGGCCCAGCGGCGAGGCCCAGTCGCGGTCCATGGCGTCCTTCGCCAGCCGTAGCTGCCGCAGCCGCGCGGGCGGCACCGGAGGCGCAGGGGACACCGGGGGCGCAGGGGGCACCGAGGGCGCAGAAGAAGCCGGGGGCGCCGGGGACACCGACGGCACCGGGACCGCGCCACCGCCGCCCGCGCGCCCGTCCCCCCGCCCGTCCCGCACCCCGTCGCCGTTCATGTTCCGATGCTGACACGCACCACTGACAACGGCCCGGCGGCGACCTGCCCCCCGCATACGCCGGTGGCCCCCGGCGCGCACGCCGGGGGCCACTGACCAGGGATTTCAGCGCCGGATCAGACGGCATCCACCAGGGGAGCCTTGCTCGCCGGGGCCGCGCCGCCGTCCTGCGGCCCCTCGGCAGGCTTGGCGGGGCCGCCGCGCAGCGGCACCTCCTTGAGGAACCAGGCCGCGGCGAAGCCGATCACGCTGATCAGCGCGCCCCACACGAAGACCTGGTGGGTACCGCCGGAGACCGCGTGCATGTAGGCGTCCTTGACCGCGGCCGGAAGCTGCGCCAGCTTCTTCGGGTCCATCTGGCCACCGCCCGCGGTCGCACCCGCGCCCGCGGCGCCGAGCCGCTCGGTCATCACGTCCGTCACCCGGTTGTTGAAGATCGCTCCGAAGATCGCGACACCGAAGGAGCCGCCGATCGTACGGAACAGGGTGGCGGACGAGGAGCCGACGCCCATGTCCTTCATCTCGACGCTGTTCTGCGCGATCAGCATCGTGGTCTGCATCAGGAAGCCCATGCCGGCGCCGAGCACCGCCATGTACACACCCGAGGTGAAGCGGGTGGTGCCGGTGTCCATCAGGGACAGCAGCGCCAGCCCCGCGGTGATCAGCGCGCCGCCGCCCACCACGAACATCTTGTACTTGCCGGTGTTGGTGGTGACCCGGCCCGCGACCAGCGAGACCGCCATCATCGCGAGCAGCATCGGCAGGAGCAGCAGCCCGGAGTTGGTGGCCGAGGCGCCCTGCACGGTCTGCTGGAACAGCGGCAGGAAGGTCATCGACCCGAACATCACGAAGCCGACCAGGAAGCCGATGACCGTGACGAGGCTGAAGTTGCCGTTGCGGAAGATGTGCAGCGGCAGCACCGGCTCGCGGACCTTGGTCTCGGTGAAGACGAAGGCCAGCAGGGCCACCACACCGACCGCGCCGAGCCCGACGATCTGGGCCGACAGCCAGTCGTACTCCGTACCGCCCCAGGTGGTGATCAGGACCAGCGAGGTGATGCCGACGGTGAGCAGTGCGGCGCCCACGTAGTCGATCCGCGCCTGCGACCGCTTCTTCGGCAGGTGCAGGACCGCGGTCACCATGACCAGGGCGATCGCGCCCAGCGGCAGGTTGATGTAGAAGCTCCAGCGCCAGCCGAGGTGGTCGGTGATGGTGCCGCCGACCAGCGGTCCGCCGATCATCGCGACGGCCATGACGCCGGCCATCATGCCCTGGTACTTGCCGCGCTCCCGCGGCGGGATCAGGTCGCCGATGATCGCCATGACGCCGACCATCAGACCGCCCGCGCCCAGGCCCTGTACGGCCCGGAAGCCGATCAACTGGCCCATGTCCTGGGCCATGCCGGAGAGCGCGGAGCCGATCAGGAAGATCACGATGGACGTCAGGAAGACGCCCTTACGGCCGTACAGGTCGCCGAGTTTGCCCCAGATCGGGGTGGAGGCGGCGGTCGCGAGCGTGTACGCGGTCACCACCCAGGACAGGTGGCTCAGCCCGCCCAGTTCGCCCACGATCGTCGGCATCGCGGTGCCCACGATCATGTTGTCCAGCATCGCGAGCAGCATCGCGATCATCAGCGCGAACAGCACCACACGGACGCTGGCCGGCTGCTTCCCCCCGGATTCCGCCGGTTTCGGTATCTCCCCCGTCGGGGTCGCTTTCGTCTGCGACATCCCCATTTTCGCTTCTCCCACTTACTTGCCGCCCGGCTAGTTCAGTACAGTGCAGTAAGGTAGCCAGCAACTAGCCGGGCGTCAAGTAAGTTTTGTACGGCCCCTCGGCCACGGCCCGGACGACCGACGCAGGAGAACAGCAGCATGGGCACACCGCACGCGCGCAAGGGCAACACCCGCCAGCGCATTCAGGACGTCGCCTTGGAGCTGTTCGCCGAGCAGGGTTACGAGAAGACCTCGCTGCGCGAGATCGCCGAGCGGCTGGACGTCACGAAGGCGGCGCTCTACTACCACTTCAAGACCAAGGAAGACATCGTCATCAGCCTCTTCCAGGACCTGGCGCGGCCCATCGACGAGCTGATCGACTGGGCCGCCGCGCAGCCGCGCACCCTGGAGACCAAGCACGAGGTGCTGCGCCGCTACAGCGAGGCGCTGCGCTCCGCCGAGCCCCTCTTCCGCTTCATGCAGGAGAACCAGGCGACCGTACGGGACCTGAGCATCGGGGAGACCTTCAAGCAGCGGATGCTCCGGCTCACCGGGCTGCTCAGGGAGCCGGAGGCGGAGCTGACGGACCAGGTGCGCTGCATCACCGCGATCTTCTCGATGCACGCGGGGCTGTTCGCCATGCAGAACATCGAAGGCGACCCCGAGGACAAGCGCAAGGCCGTCCTGGAGGTCGCCACCGAACTGGTCACCGCCGCCCAGCCGCCCAGCCTCGGCTGACGGCACCGGCGGTGCCGCGGGCGGGGATCACACGCCGTCGCCGCGCGCCTTCAGGAAGGCGGTCGGCTCGACGCCGGAGCCGTAGTTCGGGCCGGTACGGACCTCGAAGTGCAGGTGCGGGCCGGTCGAGTTGCCGGTGCTGCCGGACTTGGCGATCTCCTGGCCGGTCTCCACCTTCTGGCCCGGCTTCACCTCGGTGCTGGTGAGGTGCGCGTACTGGGTGTACGTACCGCTGTCGTGCTTGATCACGATCGCGTTGCCGTACGCGGGACCGTCACCGCCGCCGTTCGGGCCGGCCTTGACGACGGTGCCGCCGTGCACGGCGTGCACGGCCGTACCGCTGGGCACCACGAAGTCCTGACCGCTGTGGTTGTGCGACCAGTGCTTGCCCGCCAGCCCGAAGGTCATGCCGAGCTGGTAGTCGTCCACCGGCTTCACCCAGGAGCGGGCCTTCTCCTCGGCTGCCTTCTTGGCCTTCTCGGCCTCCTGCTTCTCCGCCTCGGCCGCCTTCTTCTGGGCGTCGGCCTGCGCGGCCACCGAGGAGCGGACGTCGGACGCCAGGCCGTCCAGCGCGATCGACGGCGCGTCGTTCCCGGCCGCCATGGCCACCCCGGCGCCCATGGCCGCGGAGACGCCCAGGCCCGCCGCGAGCACGGAGGCGCGGGTACGGAGAGTGGACTTCTTCGTCAGGCGGTACAGGGGGTGGTGCTTCGACATGCGGGGGTTACCTCCGGGAAAGGGAAAGGGCCGCGCCCCGGCAGTCGACCGGGAACGCCCCACCTTGGTAACCCGAATCCGACATGCTGCCAATACCCCTTTCTACTACCCCATCCCGTAGCAAAAGCCGGGGAAATGTACCCCCGCGACTACCCTCACCGTCCGGCCTCAAACCCTGCGGCCGCCGCTCTCTTCCGGCCGCCGACCGCTCCCGGCACCACCCCTCTGACCTGGGGCTTCACCACGGCGTACGACGTTGCCGAACACCCCGGGCACCCCCTCGCCACGCCCCGGCGGTCCCCACGTCCGCATCCGCCCGCCGCACCTCGTGAAGCGCCCGCTATTCCGCGTAGTAGGCGCCCGAGGGCCTGTGCGTCATGTCACCGGGCCGCGGCTTTTCCCCGCCTTCCGCCGGGTCTTTCGCCTGTCCGTATCGGGACCAAAGCCCCCGTAGGAAGAATGCGCTCCCTCCGTACGGCATCACTCGGCCGAGCAATCCCCCGCAGCCCCCGTCTCCCCTACGCTGTGAAGTCCACGGCGCCCGGCCCGGCCGGCGTCGACCAGGTGATGGGGGATCACCGCATGGACCCGATGATCGTCACGGCCCGGCTCCTGCCGAAAGCCGTCGCCCCGCTCGTCAAGAAGCTCCTCGTCCGCCCCGGCCCCGGCGCCTTCCTGGTGGACCGCCCGTTACGGATCAGCGGCCTGGTCTCCTTCCGCGGCGAGAAACGCACCCTCGGGGAGCGCGACGTACGGCGCATCGCCGCCAAGCTCGTCGACCGGGCCGTGACCCCGCTGCCCGGCGCCACCGGCGCGGCACGGGAGCGGCCCGTCGCCCCCGACGAGGACCGGGCCGTGGCGGACGCCCTCGCCCGTACGCTCTGCGCCCTCGGCGACATCGACCTGGAGATCGTGCAGGACGCCCGGCTGGAGCCGGACGCGCTCGTCCGGCAGTTGTGCCGCGCCGCCCCCGACGCCACCCGCGGCCTGACCGGCGACGGCGCCGAGCTGCACGGCATCCTGCTGCACACCGCGGCCCTGCAGGTCCTGGAGTTCTTCACCCGGCTGTCCGGCTTCGGCGCCCGCGCCCTCGTCGAGAACCGGCGCGCCCTCGGCAGGCTCGACGACACCGTCGGCGCGCTGGCCGCCCGGCTGCCGTCCCGCTCCGCCGAGGACGCCGGCTTCGAGACGCGGTACGCCCACGACACCGCCGTCCTCCACAACCACCTGACCATCTTCGGCATCGACCTCGCCCACTCCCCCGACAGTTGGCCGCTGGACGCCGCCTACCTGGGCCTGCGCTGCGAGGCCGAGCCGCCCGCCGTGGACGGCGGCGGCCCCCCGGAGCCCGCCGTCCCCGCCGAGCACGCCCTGTCCGGCCGGCGCCGCATCCTCGTACGGGGCGTGGCCGGCTCCGGCAAGACCACCCTGCTCCAGTGGCTGGCCGTCGCCACCGCCCGCGGCGAGCTGCCCGCCCCGCTGCACCGCGCCCTGTACGGCCGGGTGCCCTTCCTCCTGCCGGTGCGCCGCTTCGCCCGGCGCGGCCTGCCCTCCCCCGGCGACTTCCTCGCGGCGGTCGGCTATCCGGGCGCCGAGGCCCAGCCGCCGGGCTGGGCCGACCGCGTCCTGCGGGCCGGCCGGGGGCTGCTGCTGATCGACGGCGTGGACGAGGCCCCCGAGGACGAGCGCGAGCGGCTGCGGCGCAAGCTCCGGGACTGGACCGCCCTGTACCCGGGCAACATCTGGATCGTCACCTCCCGCCCCTCCGCCGTACGCGCCGACTGGCTGACGGCCGACGGCTTCGCCGAACTGTCGCTGGCCCCGATGAGCCGCGAGGACATCGCCGCGTTCATCCAGCGCTGGCACCGCGCCGCGGCCCAGCAGGAGCCGGACGACCTGGACCGCCTCGGCCACTACGAACGCACCCTCCTCAACGCCGTACGCATCACCCGCGACTTGGGGCGGCTCGCCACCAACCCGCTGATGTGCGGGATGCTCTGCGCGCTGCACCGCGACCGCCGCGGCTACCTGCCCAACGGCCGCAAGGAGCTGTACGAGGCCGCCCTGTCGATGCTGCTGGAGCGGCGCGACCGGGAGCGGGCGATGGGCACCACGGACGGCATCGACCTGCCGCGCCAGCCCAAGATCCAGCTCCTCCAGAAGCTGGCGCACTGGATGCTGGTCAACGGGCGCTCGGAGATGGACCGCGAGATCGCCGTCGACACCCTCGCGCAGCACCTGCCGGCCATCCCCGACGCCGCGCGCCAGGGCGGCCCCGAGGAGATCTACCGCCACCTGCTCAACCGCACCGGGCTGCTGCGCGAACCGACCCCGAACACCGTCGACTTCGTGCACCGCACCTTCCAGGACTTCCTGGCCGCCCGCGCCACCGTCCAGCGCCACGACTTCGGGCTGCTGCTGAACCACGCCCACCTCGCCGAGTGGGAGGACGTCATCAGGATGGCCGTGGCCCTGGCCCGCCCCGACGAGTGCGCGGCGCTGCTGAACGGCCTGCTGGCCCCGCTCCCGGGCATCCGGGCCGCCGAGGCCCGGCACCGCAAGCTGCTCGCCGCGGCCTGTGTGGAGCACGCCGCCGAACTCGACCCCGAGGTCCGCCACCGGGTGCGGCGCTTCACCCGGGACATGGTCCGCCCCAGTACCGTCTCCGGGGCCCGCGCGCTGGGCTGGATCGGCCCGATCGTCCTGGAGATGCTGCCGGAGCCGGCCGAGGTCTCGGACGGCGAGGCGTACCTGCTCGCCGTCACGGCCACCTCCATCGCCGACGACATGGCGATCGACTACCTGACCGGGCTGCGCAAGCGGACGGACCACGCGGTGCGGGCGCAGTTGGCCGGTGCCTGGCGGCGGTACGACACCGCCCGCTACGCCCGGGAGATCATCGCCCACCTGGACCCGGACCAGTTGTTCTTCCCCGCCGTGGACGTGGAGGAGCTGGCCGCGCTGCGCGAGCTCGGCGGCCGGCCGTGGCTCCAGGTGGCCGGGGAGTTCACGGTGGCCGAGCTGCTCGACGGCATCGTCCCGGCGGACGGACTGCGCCGGCTCTGGCTGGCGTACGACCTCGGCCACTCGATGGAATGGCTGGCCGCGTTCCCCCGGCTGGAGGAGCTGCGGATCAGCCACCGGCTGCCGCGGCTCACCGGTGTTCCGGACGGAATCCGCGTCGTCGAGCTGTGAAATCGCGGCCCTGTGGACTGCGGGCCTGTCTTACCGGGGCCGTGCCCGGCGTCCGGCCTTCGGGTTCCCGGACCCCCGGAATTGGCCGGTGCGCATTCGGGCCGGGTGCCGCCCGCGCAATGCCTCCGGGGCAATCCGGAATGACGTTTTCCCTTTACGTCCGGGAGGGCCGGGCAATAGCCGGCGCCGCTGCCGTACCGGAGCGGAAGGCTTCGCATCCCGGCGGTTACGGATATCCGTCCGCACCCGCCACGGAAAAACACTTCCGCGCACGGCACCGGACGTCTCGTACCCCGTACTCCGCACCCCCGTACGGCCGCCCGCACACGACAACGCCGCGGCCCGGGACCTGGAAGAGGTCCCGGGCCGCGGCGTCATGTGCCGTGCCGGTCAGGCGCCGGGCGCCCGGTCCGTGCTGCCGGCCGTCACGCGTCCTTCGACAGGTCCGGGCCGCCGGCCGTGGACTCGACGGGCGGGGCGTCCGGCAGGGCCGCCTTCTCCTCGCCGCGGAAGGTGAACTTGGCGTTCTCGCCCTCGCCCTCGATGTCGACGACCACGATGTGGCCGGAGCGCAGCTCGCTGAAGAGGATCTTCTCCGAGAGAGCGTCCTCGATCTCGCGCTGGATGGTCCGGCGCAGCGGGCGGGCGCCCAGCACCGGGTCGTAGCCGCGCTTGGCGAGCAGCTTCTTGGCCTCACCGCTGAGCTCGATGCCCATGTCGCGGTCCTTCAGGCGCTCGTCCACCTTGGCGATCATGAGGTCGACGATCTGGATGATGTCTTCCTCGGTGAGCTGGTGGAAGACCACCGTGTCGTCGACACGGTTGAGGAACTCGGGCCGGAAGTGCTGCTTGAGCTCTTCGTTGACCTTGTTCTTCATCCGCTCGTAGCTGCTCTTGGTGTCGCCCTGGGCGGCGAAGCCCAGGTTGAAGCCCTTGGAGATGTCCCGGGTCCCGAGGTTGGTCGTCATGATGATGACCGTGTTCTTGAAGTCCACCACCCGGCCCTGGGAGTCGGTCAGGCGACCGTCCTCCAGGATCTGCAGCAGGGAGTTGAAGATGTCGGGGTGGGCCTTCTCCACCTCGTCGAACAGCACGACCGAGAACGGCTTGCGGCGCACCTTCTCGGTGAGCTGGCCGCCCTCTTCGTAGCCGACGTAGCCGGGAGGCGAGCCGAAGAGCCGGGAGACCGTGTGCTTCTCGCTGAACTCCGACATGTCGAGGGAGATCATCGCGTCCTCGTCGCCGAACAGGAATTCGGCGAGCGTCTTGGACAGCTCGGTCTTACCGACACCGGACGGACCGGCGAAGATGAACGAGCCACCGGGGCGCTTGGGGTCCTTCAGACCGGCCCGGGTACGGCGGATGGCCTGCGAGAGCGCCTTGATGGCGTCCTTCTGGCCGATGACGCGCTTGTGGAGCTCGTCCTCCATCCGCAGCAGCCGCGAGGACTCCTCCTCGGTGAGCTTGAAGACCGGGATGCCGGTCGCCGTGGCCAGGACCTCGGCGATCAGCTCGCCGTCGACCTCGGCGACGACGTCCATGTCGCCGGCCTTCCACTCCTTCTCCCGCTTCGCCTTCGCGGCCAGGAGCTGCTTCTCCTTGTCGCGCAGGCCCGCGGCCATCTCGAAGTCCTGCGAGTCGATCGCGGACTCCTTCTCCCGGCGCACGTCGGCGATCTTCTCGTCGAACTCGCGGAGGTCCGGCGGCGCGGTCATCCGGCGGATGCGCATCCGGGAGCCGGCCTCGTCGATCAGGTCGATCGCCTTGTCCGGCAGGAAGCGGTCGGAGATGTAGCGGTCGGCAAGCTGGGCGGCCTGGACCAGGGCCTCGTCCGTGATGGAGACGCGGTGGTGCGCCTCGTAACGGTCGCGCAGGCCCTTGAGGATCTCGATGGTGTGCGGCAGCGACGGCTCCGCGACCTGGATGGGCTGGAAGCGGCGCTCCAGGGCCGCGTCCTTCTCCAGGTACTTGCGGTACTCGTCGAGCGTGGTCGCACCGATGGTCTGCAGCTCGCCTCGCGCCAGCATGGGCTTGAGGATGCTCGCGGCGTCGATCGCGCCCTCGGCGGCGCCCGCACCCACCAGGGTGTGGAGCTCGTCGATGAACAGGATGATGTCGCCGCGGGTGCGGATCTCCTTGAGCACCTTCTTCAGGCGCTCCTCGAAGTCACCGCGGTAGCGGGAGCCGGCGACCAGGGCGCCCAGGTCCAGGGTGTAGAGGTGCTTGTCCTTGAGGGTCTCGGGCACCTCGCCCTTGACGATGGCCTGGGCCAGGCCCTCGACGACCGCCGTCTTGCCGACGCCGGGCTCGCCGATGAGGACCGGGTTGTTCTTGGTACGGCGGGACAGCACCTGCATGACCCGCTCGATCTCCTTCTCGCGCCCGATCACCGGGTCGAGCTTGGTCTCGCGGGCGGCCTGCGTCAGGTTGCGGCCGAACTGGTCCAGGACGAGCGAGGTCGAGGGGGTGCCCTCGGCCGGGCCGCCGGCGGTGGCGGCCTCCTTGCCCTGGTAGCCGGAGAGCAACTGGATGACCTGCTGCCGCACCCGGTTCAGATCGGCGCCCAGCTTCACCAGGACCTGGGCGGCGACGCCCTCGCCCTCGCGGATCAGGCCGAGCAGGATGTGCTCCGTACCGATGTAATTGTGGCCGAGCTGAAGGGCCTCGCGGAGCGACAGCTCCAGGACCTTCTTCGCACGGGGGGTGAAGGGGATGTGACCGGACGGGGCCTGCTGCCCCTGGCCGATGATCTCCTCCACCTGCTGGCGGACCGCCTCGAGCGAAATCCCGAGGCTCTCCAGGGCCTTAGCGGCGACACCCTCACCCTCGTGGATCAGGCCCAGGAGGATGTGCTCGGTGCCGATGTAGTTGTGGTTGAGCATCCGGGCTTCTTCCTGAGCCAGGACGACAACCCGCCGCGCACGGTCGGTGAACCTCTCGAACATCGTTAATCGCTCCTCAGAGCGGTCAGGCAGTTAGGGGTCGGTCCCCTCCCTGTCCTTCCGCATGCTAGTCCCGTGGGACGGGACAGCTCATTCCAACTGCCGACATCCGTCCGGATCACCCCCGCGACGGCGGGGAAATCTGCTGCCGAACAGCCGACATCTGCTCCAACCCGATGGTGCGAGACGATGTTCCCGCAGGCCAGGCATATACGCCCCGGGCCAGTACGCCCGTGGCGAACGCGCCCCTCGCCGACACGCCCGCCCGGAGTCCGCCGCAACTCCGGAAAAAGCGCTGCGCACGCCGCTGCACCGTCTCTCCCCACTGGGGATGTCTTACCCGCCGCCCCGGACGGTCCATGCGGCGCGGGCCCGTTCCATCCGCTATGGGCGAACACCCGAGCGCCGCCCGATGCGCCGTCACACCCCCGCACGCCCCCTTCCGTGGCGACAGTACGTACCCGCATGTCAACCCAGCGTAACTTCTCGGGGTTTCGCGAGTTGCTCCCGGTATGCCCGTCGCGCTCCCGCGCTCCCGCTCCGCCCTCGCCGCCGTACGGCAGTGGTACGAGGACGAGCTGCGCTGGCCGACCACCGGCACGGAGCCGGTGGAGCTGCTGACCGGGGTGCGCTTCGACGCCCTCGACCTGCCGGCCGACGCGGGCCGGGCCGTACTGGGACGGGTGGGCCCCACGGGGCCCGTACTGATCGACCGCAGCGGCTCCGCCGGTCCCAGGATGCTCGTCCTCGTGACCGCGGGTGCCGCGGAGGAATTGCCGGAGCTTCTGGAATGGCTGGAATGGGGCTCGCTGGGGCTGGATCTGACCGCACGCGGCACCGGGGACCGGATGCCCGCGCCGTCCCCGCCGCCGCCGTCACCGCAGGCGTGGTGGCCGTACGGATCGGGCCCACGGGAGGCCGCCGGGTGGGTGCGGCCTCCCGAGCCGGGACGCGAGATCGAGGCGGCTCTGCCCACCACGGGGACAGGGGCAGGGCGCGGGGGCCGCGGTGTTCCCCTCGCGGATCGCCAGGGGCGCGCCCCCGACCTCGTACGACTCGTGAGCGCGGCGGCTACGGAATGCCACCGGGCCCGTTTGCTGCGCGGCCGTCAAGCTCGAAGACAAACGGATTGCGGGTACGGCGGTCAGCCGTTCGCCTTCTCGAACGCCTCACGGATCTCCGCGGGCACACGGCCGCGGTCATTGACGTTGTAGCCGTTCTCCTTCGCCCACGCGCGGATCTTCGCGGTGTCCGGGCTGCCGCCGGAAGACGCGCGCGCCTTGCCGCGGCCACCGGAACGGCCACCGGTCTTGCGGCCCGCCTTCACGAACTCGGCCAGCGACTCGCGCAGCTTGTGCGCGTTGTCGTCGGACAGGTCGATCTCGTAGGACTTGCCGTCGAGGGCGAACGTCACGGTCTCATGGGCCTCGCCGCCGTTGAGGTCGTCGACAAGAAGAACCTGAACCTTCTGTGCCACCGGTTTCCCTTTCATCGAATGCGGATTACGACGGAAAGCAAACCGCTTTTCCGGGAAAAACACAAACCCCTGGGTAGGGTTCAGTTGCGCCACGGCCGGGGAACGCTTGCTTCCACAGCTATGAGATAGGGGCGCGATTCGGACATAGAACGCTGATCACAGGTGCAGAAGCATCCGGCTGTTGCCCAGGGTGTTGGGCTTCACTCGTTCGAGACCGAGGAACTCGGCAACGCCCTCGTCATAGGAACGCAGCAGCTCGCTGTAGACATCGCCGTCGACGGGCGTCTCCCCGATCTCCACGAAGCCGTGCTTGGCGAAGAAGTCCACTTCGAAGGTGAGGCAGAAAATGCGCCGCACTCCGAGCCAGCCCGCGGTGCGCAGCAGCTTGTCGAGGACTTGGTGGCCGACACCGGTGCCCTTGTGCCGCGGGTCCACCGCCAATGTGCGCACCTCGGCCAGGTCTTCCCACATGACGTGCAGCGCTCCGCAGCCGACGACCTCGGCGTCCTGGTCCCGCTCGGCGACCCAGAACTCCTGGATGGACTCGTAAAGCGTCACGGTGGCTTTGTCGAGGAGGATGCCGTCCGCGGAGTAGGCGTCGATGAGCCGGCGTACGGCCGGTACATCGCTGGTCCGGGCGCGGCGGACGGTGAGTCCATTAGTCAGGGGCGGCATGGCGCGACGCTATCGCCCCGGGTCACCGGATCCCGCCGCGGGTACTTCTCCCGCATCCGCTTCCCCCGCTTCGGCC
This sequence comes from Streptomyces chrestomyceticus JCM 4735, assembly GCF_003865135.1. Lineage (NCBI taxonomy): Bacteria > Bacillati > Actinomycetota > Actinomycetes > Kitasatosporales > Streptomycetaceae > Streptomyces > Streptomyces chrestomyceticus. The sequence goes on from NZ_BHZC01000001.1 coordinate 4,256,710, forward strand.
TGTTCCGGGGGTACGGGCGGTTCGCGTTCGGCGCGGCCGTCCGGCGGCGGGGCCGGCGCGGGTTCCGCCGGTTCGTCGCCCTGCACCATGCGTACGGCATCCCTGAGGGCGTGCCGCTGTTCCGGCGACATCATCCCGAAGAAGGCCACCAGGGCCGCCGCGGGGTTGTCACTCGCGGACCACGCTTCGTTCATCAGTGCGGCCGAGTAGGCGGCACGAGTGGAGACCGCCTCATATCGATAGGCGCGTCCTTCGGCTTCCCGGCGCACCCAGCCCTTCTGGTGGAGGTTGTCCAATACGGTCATCACCGTTGTGTAGGCGATCGACCGTTCCTTCTGCAGATCTTCCAGGACTTCCCGAACGGTGACCGGGCGGTTCCACTCCCACACCCGCGTCATGACCGCGTCTTCCAGATCACCCAAGCGTCGTGGCACACCAGCACAATAGTGGGAGATGTCGCGAATGCCGGTTCTTACCCGGTGGATTCAGGCCGGAAAAAGACAGTACGGCCCGAGATGCGCAATCTCGGGCCGTACGGAGGGGTGCGGGCGGCCGGGGCGGGCCCGGCCGGCGCCGGTCAGGCGCCGTGGGCCTTGGGCTCCTGGCGGGCGCCCTCGGCGCGGGCCAGCGCGGCGTCGACCGCCGCGTCCTCCTTGGACTTGTTCTCGCCACCCTGGCTCTTCACGATCGTCACGATGAGTGCGACGAACGCCACGGCCATCACCACGGGCGGTACCAGCGCTGCGACGTAATCCATGACCAGGGGCCTCCTTCGGGAGTGAGGTTTCCAGAGTACGCAGGGCTCACGCGGACCGGGCCGCGGGGGCCGCACGGGCTTGCGGCGCGGCGGGAAGACCTCGCCCGGCGTGGGCACGGGGCGGCCGGGGCGCGGCGCCTTCGGGCGCGGTTCCGGCGCGGGCGCGGGAACGGGCGTGGGCTCGTCCGCCACCCGGCCACCGGGGAGGGCGCGCAGCCTGGCCCGTACGGAGCGCTCGGCCAGGCGTTCGCAGTGGCGCAGCAGGGCGGTACGGCGCGCGTGTTCCTCCGGACCTCGCTGTCGCGCGCACAGGAGGCGCAGGGCGGCGAGGTCGGCGGGGACCGGGTCGTAGCCGGCCGCCAGGGCCTCCTGGAGCTGCGCCAGGTAGCCGTGTGCGGAGCCGGGGAGGGCGTCCCGGTAGCGGGCGAGGTCGGCGAGGAGAAAGGCGCGCAGCCGCCCGCCCTCGCGTGCCGCCTCGTCCACCGCCTCGGCGAGCCGCAGGTACTCCTGGACCTCCTGGGCGCCGTCGGCGTCGTAGCCCGGCTCGGCAGCGGTCGTGCGGTGCGTCGGCTGGAGGGCGGCGGCGAGCGCGCGCCGCAGGACGCGCAACTCGTCGGCGCTGAAGGCCATACCGCCGCGGGATCCGTATGGCATAGGCATGGGTTGACCTTACGCCGTAGCCGGACAAAATCCGCTTAACACCATTAGAACGGTGCAAGTGTCGCGGAACGCGCGACGGATAGGAAAAGCCTCTTCGGTGAGAAGCGAGTATGTATAGGGCCTAAGCGGGCAATTCGCCGTGGAGACCGGTAGGGCCGGACGGCCCCGGGCTACGCGTTCCGGCCACCGGGCCCGACGGCCGCCCGCCAGGGCCGATGGCAGGGCCCGGTGGCCGGTCCGGCCTCCGCGTACGCCCCTCAGCCCCGGGTCACGTTGCGCTCGTACACCAGCCGCAGACCGATCAGTGTCAGCCACGGCTCGTGCTCGTCGATGACCGAGGACTCGCCGAGCACCATGGGCGCCAGCCCGCCGGTGGCGATCACCGTCACGTCGTCCGGGTCGTCCGCCAGCTCCCGCGCCATCCGCTGGACGACGCCGTCGACCTGGCCGGCGAAGCCGTACAGGATGCCGGACTGCATGGCCTCGACGGTGTTCTTGCCGATCACGCTGCGCGGCCGGGCCAGTTCGATCTTGCGGAGCTGGGCGCCCTTCACGCCGAGCGCGTCCACCGAGATCTCGATACCGGGCGCGATCACCCCGCCGACGTACTCGCCACGCGCGCTGACCGCGTCGAACGTGGTGGCCGTACCGAAGTCGACCACCACGGCCGGCCCGCCGTACAGCTCCACGGCCGCCAGCGCGTTGATGATCCGGTCGGCGCCGACCTCCTTGGGGTTGTCCATCAGGATCGGCACACCGGTCTTGACGCCGGGCTCGACCAGGATGGCCGGCACGTCCCCGTAGTAGCGCCGGGTGACCTCGCGCAGCTCGTGCAGGACCGAGGGGACGGTGGAGCAGATGGCGATGCCCTCGATGCCGTCGCCCAGTTCCTCGCCCAGCAGCGGGTGCATGCCCATCAGGCCCTGGAGGAGGACCGCGAGTTCGTCGGCGGTGCGGCGGGCGTCGGTGGAGATGCGCCAGTGCTCGACGATCTCCTCGCCGTCGAACAGGCCGAGGACGGTGTGGGTGTTGCCTACGTCGATGGTGAGCAGCATCAGCGTCAGCGCTCCTCACGCAGGTCGAGACCGATGTCGAGGACCGGGGAGGAGTGGGTGAGCGCGCCCACGGCCAGGTAGTCCACCCCGGTCTCCGCGTAGTCGCGGGCGTTGTCGAGGGTGAGCCGTCCGGAGGACTCCAGGACCGCCTTACCGGCCACCAGCGTCACCGCCTCGCGGGTCTGCTCGGGGGTGAAGTTGTCCAGCAGGATCAGGTCGGCGCCCTCGGCGAGGATCGGCGGGATCTGGTCCAGCCGGTCGACCTCCACCTCGATCGGCACGTCCGGGAACGCGTTCCGTACGGCCTTGAACGCCTCGGCCACACCGCCCGCCGCGACCACGTGGTTGTCCTTGATCAGGGCCGCGTCCGACAGCGACATCCGGTGGTTGACGCCGCCGCCGCAGCGCACCGCGAACTTCTCCAGGGACCGCAGGCCGGGCGTCGTCTTACGGGTGTCGCGGACCTTGGCGCCGGTGCCCTCCAGGGCGTCGGCCCAGGCGCGGGTGGCGGTGGCGATGCCGGACAGGCGGCAGAGCAGGTTCAGGGCGCTGCGCTCGCCGGTCAGCAGGTCGCGGGTGCGGGTGGTGACGCTGAGCAGCTTCTGTCCGGCCTCGACGCGGTCGCCGTCCTCGACGTGCCGCTCGACCTCGAACTCCGCGGTGCACACGATCGACAGCACCGCCTCGGCGATCCGCAGCCCGGCCACGGTGCCCGCCTGACGGGCCGTGAAGTCGCCGGTGGCGACGGCGTCTTCGGGGACGGTCGCGACGGTGGTGACGTCCACCCCCTGGTCGAGGTCCTCCTCGACGGCCATGTGGGCGATGTCCTCGACCTGCACGGGGTCCAGCCCGGCCTCGGCCAGGAGGGCCGCGAGGCCGGCGTCCAGCCCGCAGGCGAGCGGGTCGAGTTCGTACGCGCCGTCACCGGCGCCGCAGCCGCAGGAGTCGCCGCAGCCGCCTTGCGGAGCCTCGGTGTCCTGGCCCGGACGGCCGATCTGGTGCAGGGAGAGGTCGTCGGGGGTGCTCACTGGTTCGGCTCCGTTTCGGGCGCGGGTGCGGCGGTCGTCGCGGGGAAGGCCGCGGTGTCGGTCGTACGGCTGTGCAGGGTGTGCGGCGGACGGTGGGTGACCAGGAAGTGCCGCTGCCAGGCGGTGTCGTCCCGGTCGGCGTGGTCCTCGCGCCAGTGGCAGCCGCGGGTCTCCTCGCGGCGCATCGCGCTGCTGACCAGGACCCGGGCGACCATCAGGAGGTTGGTGGCCTCCCACGCCTCGACGCCGGGCTCGGCGGGCTTGGGGCCGTCGGCCGGGACCGGAGCGGGTCCGGCGTCGTCGGCCGGGGCCGGGCCGGCGGCGTCGCGCAGCAGCCGGGCCAGCGCGGTGGCGGCCTCGGAGAGGCTCGCGGCGGAGCGCAGCACCCCTGCCCCGGCGGACATGGTCCGCTGGATCACGGGCCGCGCCTCGGGGGCGAGCAGCGGTACGGGGGCGGCGGTGGGCGCGACGGCCGGGCCGGGCCGGCGGGCGGGGGCGGCCGTGATGTCGTCCGCGATGCGCTCGGCGAAGACCAACCCCTCAAGGAGGGAGTTGGAGGCCAGCCGGTTGGCGCCGTGCACGCCGGTGCACGCGACCTCGCCGCACGCGTACAGGCCCGGCACGGTCGTCCGGCCGTACAGGTCGGTCCGTACGCCGCCGGAGGCGTAGTGCGCGGCGGGCGCGACCGGGATGGGCTCGGTGACCGGGTCGATGCCGTGCGCGCGGCAGGCGGCGAGGATGGTCGGGAAGCGCTGCTCCCACATGGCGGCGCCGAAGTGCCGGGCGTCCAGGTACATGTGCTCGGTGCCCTGCTCGTGGGCGCGGCGCATGATCGCCTTGGCGACGATGTCGCGCGGGGCCAGTTCGGCGAGTTCGTGCTGCCCGAGCATGAAGCGGGTGCCGTCGGCGTCCACCAGGTGGGCGCCCTCGCCGCGTACCGCCTCCGAGATCAGCGGCTGCTGGCCCTCCGCGTCCGGGCCGAGGTAGAGCACCGTCGGGTGGAACTGGACGAATTCGAGGTCGGAGACCTCGGCGCCGGCCCGCAGCGCGAGGGCGACGCCGTCGCCGGTGGAGACCGCGGGGTTGGTGGTCGCGGCGAAGACCTGGCCCATGCCGCCGGTGGCCAGGACCACCGCGGGGGCGTGCACGGCGCCCACGCCGTCGTGCTGGCCCTCCCCCATCACGTGCAGGGTGACACCGGCCGTGCGGCCGTCGGCGTCCGTGAGCAGGTCCAGGACGAGCGCGTTCTCGACGGTGCGCAGCCCCTGCGTACGGACGGCGGCCACCAGGGCGCGGGAGATCTCGGCGCCGGTCGCGTCGCCGCCCGCGTGCGCTATCCGGCGGCGGTGGTGGCCGCCTTCCCGGGTGAGCGCCATCGTGTCGCTGCCGGGTTCGGTGTCGAAGCGGGCCCCGGTGGCGATGAGGCGGCGGACGGCGTCCGGGCCCTCGGTGACCAGGGTCCGTACGGCGGCCTCGTCGCACAGTCCGGCGCCCGCGACGAGGGTGTCCGCCAGGTGCTGCTCGGGGGTGTCGCCCTCGCCGAGCGCGGCCGCGATGCCGCCCTGGGCCCAGCGGGTGGAGCCGTCGTCCAGGCGGGCCTTGGTCACCACGACGGTACGGCGGCCGGCGGCGGCGCAGCGCAGCGCGGCGGTCAGGCCCGCGACGCCGGAGCCGACCACGACGACGTCGGCCTCGATGGACCAGCCGGGGGCGGGGGCCTGGAGGCGGAGGGTGGGGGTTCCGGGGCCGGTGGTTCCGGAGCTGGTGCTTCCGGGGCGGGAGGGGGTGCCGGGGCCGGTGGGGACGGTGCCGTTCATCGGGGCGCTCCGAACGTGAGGCGGATGTTGTCGATGAGGCGAGTGGTGCCGACCTTGGCGGCGACCGCGAGAACGGCCTCCCCTTCGTACGCGTCCGTAACCTCCGTGAAGTCGGACGGGTCGACGAGCGCCACGTAGTCGAGCGCCAGCGGCGGGTCCAGGCGGGCCGCTTCCTCCAGGACGATACGGGCCGCCGCCCGCGCCACCGAAGGGCCGCGCAGCGGGGTCGCGGCGGCGTGCGCGAGGGCGTGCGCGTCGGCCGCCGCGCGGTCCTCCCCCAGGGCGGCGAGCGCCGCGGAGCGGTCGTGCGCCCGGTGGGCCGTGTGCGCCGCGTGTGAGGCGCGGTCCCGCAGGGCCTCCTCGGCGGCGAGCCGGTCACGGGCCGCGAACAGGGCCCGGGACAGCGCCAGGGCGGTCCGGCGGTCCGCCGCGGAGAGATAGCGGTTGCGGCTGGACAGGGCCAGCCCGTCGTCCTCACGGACGGTGGGGACGCCGACGATCCGTACGTCGAAGTTCAGGTCGGCCACCATGCGCTCGATCACGGCCAGTTGCTGCGCGTCCTTCTGGCCGAAGAGGGCCACGTCGGGACGGGTGAGGTGCAGCAGTTTGCCGACGACGGTCAGTACGCCGTCGAAGTGGCCGGGCCGGCTGGCCCCCTCCAGGAAGTCACCCATGGGACCGGCGGTTATTCGGACCTGCGGTGCGCCGCCCGGGTAGACCTCCCCGGCGGCGGGCGCGAAGACGGCGTCCGCTCCGGCCGCGCCGGCCAGCGCGACGTCCGCCTCCAGGGTGCGCGGGTAGCGGTCCAGGTCCTCCCCGGCGCCGAACTGGAGCGGATTGACGAAGACGGTGACGACGACCTGTCCCGCCGGGCCGACCCGGTCGCGGGCGGCGCGGATCAGCGTCGCGTGCCCCTCGTGCAGGGCCCCCATGGTCATGACGACGGCCCGCTGCCCGGAGAAGTCCGGCAGGGCACGCAGCTCGGCCGCGGTGTGCACCAGACGCGTGCGCGGGGCGTTCATCGGTCGCCTTCTTCGGGGTGGTCTCCGTCTTCGGGGTGGCCGCCGGGTGACGGCGGCGCACCTCCGGTGCCGTTGCCGACGTTCGCCAGGACGTCCAGCAGGTCCTCGGCCAGCTCCGGCTTCAGCAGGCCGTGCGCCAGGGCGCGGTCGGCCGTCGTACGGGCCATGGCGAGGTAGCTTGCGACGCTCTGCGGCGCGTGCTTGCGCAGCTCCGCGACGTGCGCGGCGACGGTGCCCGCGTCCCCGCGGGCGACCGGACCGGTCAGGGCGGCGTCACCGGAGCGCAGCGCGTTGTCCAGGGCCGCGCCCAGCAGCGGGCCGAGCATCCGGTCGGGCGCGCCGACACCGGCCTCCCGCAGCAGCTCCATGGCCTGTGCCACCAGGGTGACCAGGTGGTTCGCCCCGATGGCGAGCGCCGCGTGGTAGAGCGGGCGGGCCGCCTCCTCGATCCACTCCGGTTCCCCGCCCATCTCGATGACCAGCGCCTCGGCGGCCATCCGCAGCGGTTCGGGCGCCGTGACCCCGAAGGAGCAGCCGGCCAGCCGCTGCACGTCGACGCGCGTACCGGTGAAGGTCATGGCGGGGTGCAGGGCGAGCGGCAGGGCGCCGGCGCGGGTGGCCGGGTCGAGGACGGCCGTGCCGAACCGTCCCGACGTGTGGACGAGCAGTTGGCCCGGCCGCACGGAGCCGGTCTCGGCGAGGCCCGCGACGAGCCCGGGCAGGGCGTCGTCGGGCACCGTGAGCAGCACCAGTTCGGCGCGTCGCAGCACCTCGGCCGGGGAGACGACCGGCACGTCGGGGAGGAGCGCCGCGGCGCGGCGTACCGAGGCGTCGGAGACACCGGACACGGCGACCGGCCGGTGCCCGGCGAGCTGCAGGGACGCGGCGAGGGCGGGCCCGACGCGACCTGCGCCGACGACTCCGACGGTCAGTCGGGCGGGGCGGTCCTGGGCCTCGGTGGGTGGGGTTGTGTTCACGCGGCGACGGCCTTCCGTTCCAGTCCGCGGGGGGTACCGGACGATTCGTTCGCCATGCTACGCGAGTGTTCACGGCGCTCTTCAGAGCCGTACGCAGGCTGAGACGGGTGTCTCGTACCGCGTCGCCGGGCGCGCTCCCGGCGGCGTTTCCGGGCGCGCTCCCGGCTGCTCCGAGCGCCGCGCCCCGGCCGGTTTTCCACAGGGGTGACGGAGGCGCTCGCGGAGGTTATCCACAGGGGTCGCAGAGGCGGGCGGGACCCGTCATGGTGGGGGTGGAGACGGAAGCGGAGGACGGACCGAGAGGGGGGTGCGGCAGCGGCTCGGCCTGGGCGGGGCGGGCGGTCCGGCGGAGGTGGACGGGGCGTACCGGGCGCCGGGTGAGGGCGCGGCGTACGGCGCGGCGGAAGCGGGCCAGGGGGCGGTCGGCGGGTGCGGTGACCACGGCCTGGAAGCGCAGCCACCGGCGGATCTCGCGGACGGCCTGGACGTCCCCGGCACCGGGGAGGACGGGCGCGCTCTCGCCGCGCTGGGCGGCGCGGTAGGCGTCGAGCATGTGCTGCTGGGATGCGTTCATGGACACCACCCTGGGGCCGCCCCGCGGCGGGTGGCGCGTCGATTGACGGGAGCAGTCAAACGAGCCGGGCGCAGGTCACCGGCTCACGCATGATGGAACGGAAGCCGGACGTCGGACGGCCGGTACAGGTCGCGGCCGCAAGGAACGGCGCACGGGGAAACGGGGAGCGGCACATGAGTGTGTGGATCGATGTGGCGGGGCTGCCCGCCGAGCGGACGGTGTTCAGCCCGTCGCCGCTCGCCGAGCTGGGCGCCGCCCTGCACGCGCTCGCCGAGCCCGGCCACCATCCCGGCCTGCACGGCTGGACGACCGCGACGGCCGGTGCGCTCGAACCCGGTCTGGCCGACCGGCTGTGCGACGCGGACTTCCTGTGGGGTCCGACGTTCTCCGACGTGACGATGCCGTTCGCCGCGCTCGCGGACACCGGCGGGCAGCCCGGCGCCACGCTCACCGAGGACCTGGACCTGCTCGACCGGCTCGACGACGAGCTGTTCGTGAACGCCGCACTGGAGATCAACTGCACCAGCGGGTACTGCCGCGGCGGGCCGTCACCGCTGGTGGACGCCGAGGCGCGCCGGCTGGCACTGGAGCGGGCCACCGCCCGCGGCCCCCGGCAGGCCGACTTCGCGCAGCGGCTGCTCGCCGACCCGCCCGCCGTACGGGCCTGGATACGCCGCCTGCTGGAGGACTGCGAGCAGGCGTTCTTCGCGGACGTCTGGCAGCGGGTGCGCGTCCACCTCGCCGCGGACGCGCGGCACAAGGCGGAGGTGCTGCGCCACAAGGGCCTGGCCGAGGCGCTGGCCGAGGTGTCTCCCGCGGTGACCCTCGACGAGTCGCGGTCCCGCATCGTCGTCGACAAGCTGTCCCACGGCCACGGCACGGCCGTGGACCCGGCCGTCGGCGTCGGGATCACCCTGCTCCCGACCTCGTTCGGCTGGCCGCACCTGAGCGTGCTGCACGCGGCGGGCTGGCGCCCGGTGATCCACTACCCGGTCGCCGCACCGGAACCGTCCGGCCCCGCCTCGGTCGCGCTGGTCGAGTCCCGGCTCGAAGCGCTCGCCCACCCGATGCGGATACGGATGTGCCGCTACCTCGCCCGTACCGCCTACACCACCGGTGAACTGGCCGCCGCGCTCGGCATATCCGCGCCGGAGGTCTCCCGGCACCTCGCCGTCCTCAAGAAGGCCGGGCTGCTCCAGACCCGCCGCCGCGGCCGGTACGTCCTGAACCAATTGGACGTCCGGGTGGTGGCGCGCCTGGGCAGCGACTTCCTGGAGGGGGTACTGCGCTGACCCGGCGGGCGGCCGGGACCGTGCCCCGGGCGCTCAGTTCTCCTGGAGGAACTTCTTCGCGAGGGCGTCGCCGCGGGAGACGGCGTCACTGTGGCTCTCGATGGGAGACGCCTTGGAGTTCTTGAACAGGATGTAGGTGACGCCGGACTCGGCGCCGCCGGTGGCCGGGTCGGGGTCGATGCCGAGGCCCTTGGCGGCCGCGTAGGACGCCTCCCCGATGATCTTCTCGGGCCCGCTGTCGCCGACGACCGCGTACTCGACCTTGTCCTTGTAGATGATGGCGACGATGCCGCCGCCCTTGATGCCCGCGGACTCGAAGTTCCAGATGCCGCTGACGGAGGGGACGACGACGTACGGCAGCTTCTCGGCGTTCAGCGGCTTGCCGTCGGACTGGTTCCAGCGGGTCTCCGGCTGGAACCAGGGGTCGGTGTCCTTGTTGCACTTGGCCGTGACCTGGCCGTCGCAGTCGATGTCCATGTCCGCCTTCCAGAACACCGCGTTCTTCTTGCCGCAGACCGGGACGGTCGCCGATGTCTCCTCGTCGGAGCGGTACTTGCCGTTGGAGATCTGCGAACAGCCGGTGACCTTGGCGAGCAGGTCGGCGGCGCTGACCGAGCCCTCGGTCACGCCCGGCCGGCTCACGGCGCCCGCGGCGGGGGCGGAGGTGGCGGCCGGCTGGGCGGTGGCGGGCAGCGCGGCGGCGGCGAGCAGCGCGGTTCCGGCGGCGGTGGCCAGGGCGAAGGTTCGTCTGCGCACAGGAGGGCCCCTCTGTTAGGAAAGTTTCCTTACCGAGCGCGCAACAATCTCCTCCGCTCCCCCGCTCCCGTCAACACCGCACCACCCGCAACTCGCGCCCGCCGCAGCCCTGTTCAGCCCGGCCGGGCGCCGTCACGCCCCCGCGCCGCCCCCGGCCCGTACGAGTCCCGTCTCGTACGCGAGCACCACCGCCTGCACCCGGTCCCGCAGCTCCAACTTCGTGAGGATGCGGCCCACATGCGTCTTGACCGTGGCCTCCGACAGCACGAGCTGTGCCGCGATCTCGCCGTTGGAGAGGCCCTGGGCCACCAGCAGCAGCACCTCCCGCTCGCGCTCGGTGAGCCGCCCGATCTCCGGACGGACCGGCTCGGCGGCGGACGCCGGCAGCATCGGCGTGAACCGGTCCAGCAGCCGGCGGGTGGTCGAGGGCGCGACCACCGCGTCACCGCTGCGCACCGCGCGGATCGCGGCCAGCAGCTCGCTCGGCGGCACGTCCTTCAGCATGAAGCCGCTGGCCCCGGCCTTGAGCGCGGAGAAGGCGTACTCGTCCAGGTCGAAGGTGGTCAGGATGAGCACCTTCGGCGCGTCCGCCTGCTGCCCGCCCGCGCAGATCCGGCGGGTGGTCTCCACACCGTCCAGATGCGGCATCCGCACGTCCATCAGGATGACGTCGACCTTGGTGGACCGGAGCACCTCCAGGGCCTCCACCCCGTCACCGGCCTCGGCGACGACCTCCATGTCGGGCTGGGCGGCGAGCACCATGCGGAAACCGGTGCGCAAGAGCACCTGATCGTCGACGAGCATCACGCGGACAGTCATGGCAGGAGGTCCCTTTCAACGGCGGTGCGGGTGGCGGAGCCGGTGGTCCCGGCGCCGGGAGGGCCGGCCGGCGTCGGCGCGGCAACAGGGTACGTACGGGCGGGGAAGGGGGCATCGGGCGGGGAAGGGGGGCGTCGGGCGGGGAGGGGCAGGGGTACGGGTGCGGCGTACGCGCCGCCGTCCCGGCGCCCCCGGCACCGGCCCCGTCCCGGCTCACTGCCCCGATTTGAGCGGCAGTACCGCGCTGATCCGGAAGCCTCCTCCCGGCCGCGGCCCCGCGTCCAGGCTGCCGCCGACCATGCCGACGCGCTCGCGCATGCCGATGAGCCCGTGGCCGAGCCCGTCCGCCCCGCCGCCCGAGTACAGCTCGTGCTGGGCGCCGCGCCCGTCGTCCTCGACCAGCAGGTCCAGCTCGGCTTCCCGGTAGGCGAGGCGGACCGTGGCGCCGACGTCCGGGCCGCCGTGTTTGCGGGTGTTCGTCAGCGCTTCCTGGACGATGCGGTACGCGGTCAGCTCGACGCTGCTGGGCAGCGGGCGCGGTTCGCCCGCCACCTGGAAGTCGACCGGCAGGCCGGCCCCCCGCACCTGGTCGATCAGGTCGGCCAGTTGCTCGACGCCGGGCTGCGGTACGTACTCGCCGCTCTCGGGCTGCTCGCCGGTGCGCAGCACACCGAGCAGCCGCCGCATCTCGGCGAGCGCCTGCCGGCCGGTGCCGGAGATCGTCTCCAGGGCCTGCTTGGCCTGCTCGGGCGCGGCGTCCAGGACGTAGGCGGCGCCGTCGGCCTGGACCACCATCACGGACACGTTGTGCGCGACGACGTCGTGCAGTTCGCGGGCAATGCGGGCGCGCTCGGCGGCCACCGCGATCCGCGCCTGCGTCTCGCGTTCCTTCTCCAGGCGGGCGGCCTTCTCCTCCAACTGGGCCCAGTACGCGCGGCGGGTGCGGACCGAGTCGCCGAGCACCCAGGCCAGCACGAAGGGGACGGTGAGCAGGCCCATGATGAACAGCCCTTGCCACAGGCCGCCGGGCGGCCTCTCACCGTTGCCGTAGCGGACGGCGTAGAGCGTCGGGCCGATCAGCGCCCCGCCCAGAGCGGTACGCGAGGCCCAGCGCCTGGTGCCCGAGGCGACCGTGTAAATGGTCGCCAGCATGGCGAAGTTGGACGGATTGGGCTCTACGTCGAACACGATCTGGCAGAGGCCGACCAGGATGGACAGCAGCAGCATCTTCTCGGGCGCCTTGCGCCGCAGCGCGACGGTGAGGCACATCGCGGCGACGACGAGGGCTTCCAGGAGCGTCCGGGTCTCACTCTGCACATCCGCCGACGCGACCAGCATCAGACAGTTGAAACCGAACAGGAGGACGGCCCAGAAGGTGTCCACCCCTGTCGGATGCCTGCGGAAGAAGTCGTAGAGACGCTGCACGTCACCCAGCGTAGGCAGGCCGTATAGGTGTACGGGTCAACCGGACGGGCGATCCTGGGGGACGGGAGTACTCCGCAAGGTGGAGACGGGCCCGCCGCCGGAGCCCGCCGCCGTCCGCGCCCGTGCCCGCCGCCGCGTACCGTGGTGCGGTGACACACGACTGGTGCGGCTGGCGGGACGCCGCGGAACGGGCCCTGTACGGCCCCGGCGGCTTCTACACCAGCGGCGACGGACCGGGCCCGGCCGGCCACTTCCGTACCTCCGTGCACGTCTCGCCCCGGTACGCCGAGGCGCTCGCCACCCTGCTGTGCCGCGTCGACGTGTCCCTGGGCCGTCCGGCGGAACTGGCGCTGATCGATGTGGGTGCCGGGCGTGGCGAGCTGCTGACCGGAGTACTGGCAGCGCTCCCGGAGCCGGTGCGCGCCCGCGTGCGCCCCTACGCCGTCGAGCGCGCCCCCCGGCCCGCCGGCCTGGACGACCGCGTCACCTGGCTCCCGGAGCTGCCCGCGCCCGGCTCCCTGACCGGTCTGCTCTTCGCCAACGAGTGGCTCGACAACGTCCCGGTCGATGTCGCCGAGACCGACGCGGACGGTGTGCCCCGGTACGTCCTGGTCCGCGCGGACGGCACCGAACGGCTCGGCGACCCGGTCACCGGCGCGGACGCCGCGTGGCTCGCCCGCTGGTGGCCCCTGCAGGGCGCCGATCCGGGGCTGCGCGCCGAGATCGGCCACCCGCGCGACGCGGCCTGGACCCGCGCGGTCGGCACCCTGCGCGCCGGCCTCGCCGCCACCGCCGACTACGCGCACACCCGCGACACCCGCCCGCCCTTCGGCACCCTCACCGGCTTCCGCGAGGGCCGCGAGGTGCACCCCGTACCCGACGGGACCTGCGACATCACCGCCCACGTCGCCCTCGACGCCTGTGCGGGCCCCGGCGCCGAGCACGTCACCCAGCGGCAGGCGCTGCACGCCCTCGGCGTGGACGGCAGCCGCCCGCCGCTCTCCCTCGCGTCCAGCGACCCGGCCGCCTACGTACGGGCCCTCGGCTCGGCGGGCGCGGCGGCGGAGCTGACCGACCCGGCGAGCCTGGGCTCCTTCGGCTGGCTCCTGCAACCGGTCGGCGACGGCTGTACGGGCCTGCTCACCCCCTGAGCGCCTGCCCGCCGCCCGACCACCGGCCGCCCGTCGCCCGGCCCCACCGGACCCCGCCCGGCCGAACTGCGAGACTGTCCCCATGACGGAGACCACGGTCGGCATCGGCGGCGCGGCGGAGAGCACCGACATGGTGCTGAACATCGGCCCGCAGCACCCCTCCACGCACGGCGTGCTGCGGCTGCGCCTCGTCCTGGACGGCGAGCGCATCCAGCACGCCGAACCCGTGATCGGCTACATGCACCGGGGCGCCGAGAAGCTCTTCGAGGCGCGCGACTACCGCCAGATCATCATGCTCGCCAACCGCCACGACTGGCTGTCGGCCTTCTCCAACGAGCTGGGCGTCGTCCTGGGCGTGGAGCGGATGCTCGGCATGGAGGTCCCCGAGCGCGCCGTGTGGACCCGTACGCTCCTCGCCGAGCTGAACCGGGTCCTCAACCACCTGATGTTCCTCGGCTCCTACCCCCTGGAGCTGGGCGGCATCACCCCCGTCTTCCACGCCTTCCGCGAGCGCGAAGAGCTGCAGAACGTGATGGAGGAGATCTCCGGCGGGCGGATGCACTACATGTTCAACCGGGTCGGCGGCCTCAAGGAGGACCTGCCGGCCGGCTGGCTCGGCCGCGCCCGGCACGCCGTCTCCGAGGTCCGCTCCCGGATGGACGTCTTCGACCGGCTGGTCCTCGGCAACGAGATCTTCCGGGGCCGGACGCGCGGCATCGGCGTACTGAGCCGTGAGGCGGTGCACGGCTACGGCGTCTCCGGGCCGATCGCCCGCGCCTCCGGTGTCGACTTCGACCTGCGCCGCGACGAGCCGTACCTCGCGTACGCGGAACTCCAGGACACGCTGCGGGTGGTCACGCGCGAGGAGGGCGACTGCCTGGCCCGCTTCGAGTGCCTCCTGGAGCAGACCCACAACTCCCTGGACCTGGCCGACGCCTGCCTGGACCGAATCGCCGAGCTGCCGCCGGGGCCGATCAACCAGCGCCTCCCGAAGGTCCTGAAGGCCCCCGAGGGCACGACCTACGCCTGGACCGAGAACCCGCTCGGCATCAACGGCTACTACCTGGTCTCCAAGGGCGAGAAGACCCCGTACCGCCTCAAGCTCCGCTCGGCGTCGTACAACAACATCCAGGCGCTGGCCGAGCTGCTGCCGGGGACGCTCGTCGCCGACATGGTCGCCATCCTCGGCTCGCTGTTCTTCGTGGTCGGCGACATCGACAAGTAGCCGACGGGCGGTACGGGAGGCGGCCGGTCAGGCCGACGGCTGCCTACGGCAAGCCAGTCCAGGGCTACTTGCGGGGCTTCGGCCCCTCCCGGTGCCACGCCGTGACGCCCAGCTTGCCGGTGGACCCGAGGTCGATCAGCTCACGGACCAGTTGCGGACGGCTGCCGCCCGCGGCCGGGGTGAGGGCCAGGAACGCACCGTTCACGGCGGGGCGCGTCGCGTCCGTCACGCGGTTGCGCCACATCAGTACGGCCTTGACGTGCTCGCCCGGCTTGAGCGTGACCGGCTCGGGGCCGACATCGTCCACGACGTCCGAGCCGTGGCCGATCTTCACGTCCAGCGGCTTGCGGTCCTTGTCGAGGACCTGGACGCCCGCGTAGCCGTTCACCTTGTACGGATGGTTGCCGCAGTTGGTCAGGGTGATGCCCATCGCGCGGGTGCCCATGGCGGCGTCCACCTGGGAGCCCTTGATGACGACGCCGTCCTCGGGACAGGCGGGGGCGGTGCGGGACGGCCGGGGGTCGGGCTTCGCCTCCGGCCGCGCCTCGGACCCGGCCGAACAGCCGGCGGCGGCGAGCGCCACGACGCCGAGCACGGCCGCCGACAGCGCCCGCGGCACCGGCCCGGCCGCTCTCCTGGTGACTGCTCCGGCCACGGTCCACCCCGCTCACTGATCCGGCACCGAGTCAGCGCCGCTCCGGCACCGATCAAGTCGGCCGCCAGCGTACCCGTACGGGCACGGCGCGGACCCCGGCCCCCGCGCCGCCTCCGGCCCCCTCACACCCCGAAGAGCACCCGGCACTCCTCCGTCCACCCCACCACCTCGACCGGCACCGTACGGTGTGCCTCCCACCCCGCCCGGTCCAGCCGCAGCCGCTGCAACGTCCGCGGCCGCCCGCGCACCGCGGCGACCTGCACGCCGTCCGGTACGTACCCGAGCTTGCGCGAGACCGCCAGCGACCTGGCGTTGTCCGTCATCGCGGCAGAGGTCACGGTGTCCGCGCCGAGCCGGTCGAAGACGAAGTGCAGGACGGCCGCCCGCATCTCCGTACCGATGCCCTGCCCCTGGTGGGCCAGCCCGAGCCAGGACCCGGTCTCCGCCTCCCTGGTCACCCCGAAGTCGGTGCCGGACACGTCCTGGCGCCCCACCGCCTTCCCGTCCCGGGCCACCGCGAGGCTCAGCGTCCAGCTCTCCGGCCGCCACTCCGCGACCGTGCGGAGCACGTGCAGGAACGTCGCGCGCCCGCGCTCCTCCGGGGCCGCGTCCGTCCAGGGCACGGTGAACGGCATCTCCGCCGCGTCGTGCACGCCGTCGGCGGCGACCGAGGCCAGGTCGTCGAGGAGTCCGAGGCCGGGCAGGCTCAGTTCGAGGCGCGGTGTACGGATGCGGATGCCGTAGAGGGGCCAGTGGTGCCGGCGGAGTTGTCGTTCCATGACGGAATGCTGCCGAACGGGGCGCGCGGCGTCGACCCCTTTCCGCGTGCCCTCAGCCAGCTTTCAGCCCCTGCAAGTGCCGTCGCAGCACCGCCCGCTGCGCTTCCGGGGTGACGTACTCCGGTTCCAGCATCGCGCGCAGGTTGAGGCCGTCCAGCAAGGCGGACAGGCGCAGGCACTCCAGGTCCACGTCCAGGTCGGCGGGCAGCGCGCCGGCTTCCTGCGCGCCGCGCAGCACCCGTGCCAGCAGAGCCCGCAGGCCGGTCTCCATCTCCACCGCGCACGCCCGCAGCTCCGGACGGAGCCGGGCCGCGCCGCAGAACGCCGCCCACAGGACGGCTTCCTGCCGCCGCTCCTCGTCCAGGGCCAGGAACTCACCGATCAGCTCCTCCACCCGCGCCGGCCGTTCTCGCCGCGCGGCCGGGTCGAGCAGGCCGTCCACATGGGTCCGTACACGCCGGTCGATGCGCGCGCTCAGCTCGCGCATCGTGAAGAGCAGCACCTCGTCGTGGTCACGGAAGTAGTGCCGCACCGAGCCGACGGCCAGCCGCGCCTCGTCGGCGACGGTGCGCAGCGAGGCGCCTTCCACCCCCTCCCGTGCGATGACGCGCAGTACGGCGTCGGCGACGGCCTGGCGGCGGGCCTCAGGGTCGACGATCTTCGGCATGTCGCCATTGTGGCACGCATGGGCTAAATTGTTTTTGGCACGACTGAGCTAAAACAATGGGCGCCCCGTCCGGGCGCCGTCAGGGGGAATCATGAACGGCTGGCTGCTCGCGGCGATCGTCGCCACGGTCCTCGTCCTTGTCGTCGTCAAGCGCCTGAAGGGCGAACCGGTCACCGTCCGCGACCTCTTCGCGGGCCCGGCCGTCCTCACCGGCCTCGGCGTCCTGTTCATCGCCAAGGCCGACGGCGTGACCGGCACCGACATCGCCTGGCTGGTCCCCGGCGCCTTCCTCGGCCTCGGCCTCGGCGCCGCACGCGGAACCTTGGTGCACCTCTTCGAGAAGGAGGGCGTCCTGTGGCAGCGCTACACCGGCCGCACCTTCCTCGTCGTCATCGCGTCGCTGCTGGTCTCGGCCGGTTACGGCGTCTTCGCCGAGCACATGGGCATGCACCCGTACGCGCGGCCCACCCAACTCACCATCGGTGTCAGCTTCCTGGGCGAGTCCCTGCTGATCTACTACCGCGCGCGGAAGACGGGGACGCCCTTCGCGCCGGAGCAGGAGTCCCCCCTCGCCTTCCTCGGCCGCCGCTCCCGGTGAGTCACGCGGCCGAGAGGAGGGCGGTCGCCACCGCCTTGGCCCGGTGGGCGGGCGCCGCCGAGCGTTCCCGGAGGGCGGTGACCTGGGCTCCGTCGATCAGCAGGACTGTGCTGACGGCCGTACACCGGCCGAGGGCGGAACGGGCGCGGGCGGACCGGGGAGGGGGACGGCGGGCGCGGCCCGAACGTGACGATGCGCCCGACGGTGGGCCGCCCGCCGTTGGGCAGGGCCGCCACCGCCGGGCGCATCGTCACGGAACTCCGCGGAAGCGCGCCCGTGCGCGGGTCAGGAAGAAACCGCGCTGCGCAGTTCCGCCAAGTCGATCTGCTCGGTCTCGTCGTGCGCGGTCAGGTCGATGACCTCACCGTTGGCGGCCTCCGCGGCCTCGTCCTCCGCTGCCTTCTCGGCCGCCTTCGCCGTCTTTTCCGTCGCCGCCGCCTTCGCCTGCTCCGGCTTTCCCGGCTCCGGCTTCTCCGCCGTCGGCTCCGAGGCCCCGTCATGGGCCCGGCCGAGCGCCGACTGTTCGGCGACCGCCTCGTCACCGACCACGTCGGCGAGGTCCTCCTCCAACTGCCGGACCGGCTTCGGCCGCCGCGTCACGGTCGACGGCGCGCCCGTGCCCGGACCGCCCTGCGGGGCTCCGTCCCGTACGGCGCCGGTGCCGGTCGCCGTACCGAAGAAGTCGAAACCGCCCTGCAGACGGGAGGCGGGCAGCCGCGCGGCCCGTACGGGCGCGACGACGGCCGCGGCGACCGGAACCGGACGCAGACCGGACGCCGAACCCGTGTCAGCGGCGACACCGGCATCCGCGGCGGCACCGGTACCGGCGTCCGGCAGCTCGGCAGAGCCCCGGCCGGCGCCCTCGGCCGTACCCGCCTGCGCGTCAGCGGCCCCGGAGGCGGCGGGCATCGACGCCCCCGGGTTGGGACCGCCCGGCTTCGGACCACCCCGCCCCGACGCCCCCGGCTTCGACGCGCCCGAGCCCGACGCACCCGTCTTCGTTCCGTCCGGATTCGCACCGTCCGAATTCGACCCGCCCGGCTTCGACCCGCTCCGATTCGCCCCGCCCGCCTTCCGGCCACCAGGCTCCGGGACGGCGGCCGTACGGACCGGGCCCTGCACGTCCGGGCGCTGTGGGGCCGGACGCTCCGTGACCGCCCCGGGCTTCCCCCGGCCGCCCGCACCGTCCCGGTCCTGCGCGTCCCCGGCCTGGCGGGCCGCGTTGCGCGGAAGCTGCCGCAGCGCTTCCGCCGCCCGGTGGTACATCCCCGCGGTGAGCACGCCCGGCACGTTCCCGTCCGGGCCGCCCGCGGCCCTGGCCGCCGGCTCGCCGGTGGGCGTGCCGGTCTCGATCGCGAGCAGCCGGCGGCCCTCCAGGGCGCTGGCCCGCTCGGTCTCGGCGGTGGCGTAGCGGCGCAGCAGCTCGGCGTGCTCACTGCGCAGCCGGGCCAGCTCGGCCCGCTTGGCCCGCAGCTTGGTGTCCAGCTTGCCGCGTATCCCGCGGGACTCCTCCAGGTCCGTTTCGAGCTCGGCTATGCGTTCGTCGGTCTTCCACTCGTCCCGCACCCGGGCGTTCTTCAGCTCGGCGATGCTCTTGCCTGCCGTACGGTCCCACGCGCGCAGCAGTACGGAACCGGTGACCGCGGCGGCCGCCGCGCCCGTGGCGAGCACGCGCTGTGCCAGGTCGTCGCCGACGAACCAGACGCCCGAGGCGCAGGCTAGCGACGCACCGGCAACCGTCACGGGAGGAAGAAGCCGGTGCAGGGATGGCGAATGGCGGTGGCGTCCTCGTGGCATGGCCTGAAACTTACCGTGCGTGCGGGACCTATGGGGCCCCGCCCGCCGGTTCGTTTCCCGGTGGTTACTTCTTCGCCAGTCCCTTCGACTCCAGATATGCGCGCGCGACATCCTCGGGCTTCTGCCGTTCCGCGTCGACCTTGTGGTTCAGCTCGATCAGATCGGCGGTCGTCAGCTTGTCCGTGAGCTTGCCCAGAGCCGCCTCGATCTCCTTGTCGCCGGCGCTCTTCGCATTCACCACGGGCAGCACATTGTCGGCATTCTGCAGCTTCTTGTCGTCCTTCAGCAGCACCAGGCCGAAGGTGTCGAGCGTGGCGTCCGTGGTCGTGGTCAGCACCAGTTGGTCCGTGCCGTCCTTGACGGCCTGCTTGGCCTGCGGGGTGCCGACACCCTTCGGATCGATGCCCGTCACGGCTATGCCGTAGACCTTCTCCAGGCCCGGCTTGCAATACGGCCGTGTCTCGCACTCCTCGCCCGCCGCCAGTTTGATCTTCTCCTTGGACCGGCCGAGGTCCGAGAGCGTCTTGAGGTGGTGGCGGGCGGCGTATTCCTTGGTCACCGCGAACGCGTTCTGGTCCGTCGCCTCCCCGGCCGGCAGCACCTTCAGCCCGCGGGGTTCCGCGAGGGTCTTCAGCGCCGCGACCGTCTTGCCGATGTCGCTGGAGGCGACGGGCTTCGGGTTCGGCCCGTTCTTCTTGGCGTTGAGGAATTCGGCGAGGGTCGAGGCGTATTCCGGTACGACGTCGATCTGGCCCTTCTCCAGCGCCGGTTCGTACAGCTCGCGATTGGCGAGCGTCTTGACGGTGGTGCGGTATCCCGCATCGCTAATGATCTTGGAATAGATCTCCGCGAGCACCTTCGACTCGGTGAATCCCGCCGAGCCGATGACGATGTCCCCCTTCCCGCCACCGCTCGACGCGCCGCCCTTCTCCTCCAGGCTCTTTCCGCCGCAGGCGGCCAGCCCGCCCGCCAGCGCGAGCGCGGCCCCCGCGGCGAGCGCGGCTCGCGCCGTACGGGACGGTCTACGGCCGGAGCGGGGGTGATGGCCGGGGCGCTGACTGTTCGGGTCCTGGTTCATACCGATTCACCGTCCAAGGAGAAGAGAGAAAAAGTCCATGTGCGGGCCCTGAAGGGTCGTGTGCGGGCCCTGAACGTCCATGCCTACGCGGGGCTCCCGGCCGGCGCCGCGTCGTCGGCCGCCGTACGGGACTTCCGCACCCGGCCCCGGCCCCGCCGCATCGGGTCGAAGGCCCGGTCCGTCAGCACCAGCAGCCCTTCGACCAGCAGTGCCAGTACGGCGACCAGCACCGCGCCCGCGACGACCTGCGGCGTGTTGTAGTTGCCGAAGCCGGCGGTGATGATGCGGCCGAGGCCACCGCCGCCCGCGAGCGCGGCCAGCGTCGCCGTGGCCACGACCTGGACACCGGCCGACCGCAGACCCGTCATGATCAACGGGTAGGCGAGCGGTAGCTCGACCCGCAGCAGCAGTTGCGGCCCGGACATGCCCATCCCCCGCGCCGCCTCGACCACGTCCCGGTCGGCCTCCCGCATGCCCACGTACGCGTTGGTGAGCAGCGGCGGCACCGCGAACAGCACCAGCGCGGTGATCGTCGGCCAGTCCCCCGCCGTGCCCAGCGGACTGAGCGTCAGCAGGACCAGGACCGCGAACGTCGGCACCGCGCGCCCCACGTTGGAGATGTTGACCGCCAGCGCCCCGCCCTTGCCGATGTGGCCCAGGTACAGGGCGACCGGCAGGGCGATCAGACAGGAGATCGCCAGGCACATCGCGCTGAGGTAGACATGCTCGCCGAGCCGGTGCCACACCCCTTTCTCCCCGGCCCAGTTGGCCGAGGCCGCCAGCCAGTCCCAAGCGCCCGTTATCGCGTCCATCGCCTCAGGCCACCGCCTTCTTCGCCGTCCGGCCGGCCGCCCGCCGCTCGCGCCGAGCGCGGGACCGCGCCCGCGCCTGCGCCCGGGTCCACGGCGTCAGCAGCCGCTGAAGGCCGATCAGCAGGACGTCGGCGACCACCGCCAGCAGCACGCACAGCACCGAGGCGGTCAGCACCTCCGCCTTGAAGAAGCCCTCCATGCCGCTGGATATGAGATTGCCGAGGCCGCCGTAGCCGACCACGGCGCCGATCGTCGTCATCGCCACCGTCGAGACCGTCGCGATCCGCAGCCCGGCCGTCAACGCGGGCAGCGCCAGCGGGAGTTCGACACCGAACAGCAGCCTCACGGGGCCGTAGCCCATCCCGCGCGCCGCCTCGCGGACCTCCCGCGGCACCGACTCCAGCCCGGCGAGGATGTTCCGGACCAGGATCGTCAGCGAATACAGCACCAGGCCCGTGACGACCACGGCGGCCGAGACGCCGAAGACCGGTGTCAGCAGCGCGAACATCGCCAGTGAGGGGACCGTGTACAGAATCGTCGTCAGCCCGAGCACCGGGCCCGCCGCGGCACGCCAGCGGCGGGCTGTCAGCGCCAGCGGAAAGGCGATCAGCAGGCCGATGACGACGGACACCAGCGTGATGCCCACGTGCTGGACGGTGGCGTCCAGCAACTCCTGACCGCGCGTCCGGACATACTCACCGCAGATCCAGTCGTTCGCCTCCAGGCAGCTCTGCGCACTCACCCGCGGTCACCTCCCCCGCCCTGTCGCTCACATTTCCGGTGACTGTCTGCGACCCTATCCCCCACCACTGACAATCCGACCGGCCCGCCATCCAGTCGTAACAAGACACACGTGACGGGGCGGATTCCGCGGGCAGGAGCCGGAGAAGCACAGCGCGCCTACCCGGCCGGCGGCCGTCCACACTGGGGAAACCACCATGATCCGTTTCGAGCACGTCACCAAGGGCTACGCCGACGGCACCACCGCCGTCGACGACCTCTCGTTCGAGGTCGCGGAGGGCGAGCTGGTCACCCTCGTCGGGCCGTCGGGCTGCGGCAAGACCACGACGATGAAGATGGTCAACCGGCTCATCGAGCCGACCGCCGGCCACATCTACCTGGACGGCGTGGACATATCGACCATCGACCCCGTCGAACTGCGCCGCCGTATCGGCTACGTCATCCAGCAGGTCGGCCTCTTCCCGCACAAGACCGTGCTGGACAACACCGCGACCGTCCCGCACCTGCTCGGCTGGCCGCGCAAGAAGGCCAGGGACCGGGCCGCCGAACTCCTCGACCTGGTCGGCCTGGATCCCGCGCAGTACGGGGACCGCTACCCGGACCAGCTCTCCGGCGGGCAGCGCCAGCGCGTCGGCGTCGCCCGCGCGCTCGCCGCCGACCCGCCCGTCCTGCTGATGGACGAGCCGTTCGGCGCGGTCGACCCGGTCGTGCGCGAGCACCTCCAGACGGAGTTCCTGCGGCTGCAGTCCACGCTTCACAAGACGGTGCTCTTCGTCACCCACGACATCGAGGAAGCGGTACGGCTCGGCGACCGCATCGCCGTCTACGGGACGGGCCGCGTCGAGCAGTTCGACACCCCGGCCACGGTGCTGGGGGCGCCGGCCACCCCGTACGTCGCGGAGTTCGTCGGCGCCGACCGCGGGCTCAAGCGGCTCTCCGTGACGCCGATCGAGACCGGCGACCTGGAGCAGCCGCCGGTGGTCCGGCTCGACGACGACGCGGCGCGCGCGGCCGCCCGGCTCAACGAGGAGGGCGCGGCGTGGGCCGTGGTCCTGGACGCCGACGGCGGCCTCCACGGGTGGGTCTCGGCGGCGGGCCTGAAGGCGGCGGGCGGCGGAACGGCGACGGGCGCCGGAGCGGCGACGGC
Organism: Streptomyces chrestomyceticus JCM 4735; assembly: GCF_003865135.1. Taxonomy (NCBI): domain Bacteria; kingdom Bacillati; phylum Actinomycetota; class Actinomycetes; order Kitasatosporales; family Streptomycetaceae; genus Streptomyces; species Streptomyces chrestomyceticus. The sequence goes on from NZ_BHZC01000001.1 coordinate 4,279,542, forward strand.
GGCTACCGGACGCGAGGTGCGCGACCACGCGCGCCGCATGGACGCGTGGCTGCCGCTCGGGGCGCCGCTGAAGCAGGCGTTCAGCACGATGCTCCAGCACGACGCCGGATGGATCGCGGTCCTGGAGGAGGAACGATTCCTCGGCGTGCTGACGCCCGCGGCGCTGCACGCGGCGCTGCGGCGGTCCACGGCGGCCGACGCGGGCCGCCTGACGCGCGACGAGGTCGTGGTGGAGAGCGTTCCCGGCGCGTAGCGGCGCGGCGCGCCCGGGGGCCTCAGCGCCCCCTACGCCGCGCTCGCCCCCGCCTCGTCATCGTCCTCCGGAAGCTTGCACACGCGCTCCAGGAAGAGCGCGGCGCAGACCACCGCCGCACCGGCCAGGACCGAGAAGCCCGCGTGGATGGCCTGGTCACGGCGGGGCTCGACCTCAAGTCCGGTGGTGAGCAGGAAGACGCCGACACCGCCGTACACACCGGCCACCACGGAGGCCACCAGGGCGCTCGCCTGGCCGAAGACGACGGCGCGGGCGGCCACCAGCGGATCGACGCCCCGGGCGTCGGGGCGGCGTTCGCGCTGGGCCTTCAGCCGGGAGCGCAGGGACACCGCGGTGGCGGCCAGGACGGCGGCGATCAGGGCCAGCACGACGGGGGCGGCCAGCGGTACGCCGGGAAGGGTGCCGAAGGAGTCCCACAGCCGGGCGCCGGCCCAGGCCAGCACCCCGGCTGCCAGGAACAGCCCGCCCAGCACCTTGATGTGTAGCTGCTTCACCGAGCGTTCGCCCCTTGTGCCCTCGTCCTCGTACGTGTGGTGCGGAATGCGGATGTGCGCGTGGTCGTGCGGAATGCGTGCGTCATGGCAGGTCCGGTGTACGGCGCCGGCGGCCGGCGACGCCGGCGCCGCACCCACCGTCCCAACGTCTACTCGGGCAGCCGCAGTTCCAGGTCCACCCGCGGTACGACGCCCTCGCGGCCGACCTCCGAGAGCAGCTCGGCCACCGCGCCGCGGCCCGGAACCTCCGCCTCCGGGTCGACGTCGTGCCACGGCACCAGCACGAAGGCGCGCTCGTGGGCCCGCGGGTGGGGCAGGGTCAGCAGCGGGTCCTCGGAGACGACGTCCTGGTACGCCAGGATGTCGACGTCGATCGTGCGCGGCCCCCAGCGCTCGTCGCGGACGCGCTCGAACGCCTCCTCGATCGCGTGCCCGCGCTCCAGGAGGGAGCTGGGCGGCAGCGTCGTCTTGATGAGCACCACCGCGTTGAAGTACGACGGCTGCGTGCCCGGGTCGACGCCCCACGGCTCGGTCTCGTACACCGGCGAGACGGCCTTGACGCGGACACCGGGGGTGTCCTCCAGCGCGTCGACGGCGCCCTGGATGGTCTCCAGGCGGTTGCCGAGGTTGCTGCCGAGGGAGATCACGGCGCGTTTCGGGTTGGAGAGCGTCACGTCCGCGGCGTCCACCCGCTCCACCACGGACGTGGGCACCGGCTGTACGGTCGGGTCACTGCTGGTCATACTCGGCTCCGGGTGATGGTGATGGTCACGTCGTCAAAGGGACGGTGATCGGGGCGTCCGGCTTGTGGACGACCACCTCCACCTCCTGCACCCCCTCATGCTTGAGGCACTGGCCGGCGATGCGCTCCGCGAGCGTCTCGATGAGGTCGACGGGCTCGCCCTCGACGACGGCCACGACCTCCTCCGCCACGACGCCGTAATGCACGGTCTTCGCGAGGTCGTCGGTCGCCGCCGCCGGGCGGGTGTCCAGGCCCAGCACCAGGTCCACGATGAAGGTCTGGCCCTCTTCGCGTTCCCGGGGGAAGACCCCGTGGTGCCCTCGGGCCTTCAGCCCACGCAGCGCGACACGATCCACGCGAATCACACTCCCACTGGTCCCATTGGCACCTCTGGTACCACTGATCGTCGGAATTGCGGGCGGGAACCAGAGACTCGTCCGGCATGCCGCCCCATCATCGAATCTACCTGCGAGCACCGACAGTGTTTGCCCACGGGGGCCGTGGACAAGGCCCCGTACGACTGCTGGGCGGCTCTGCCGGGGCGTACAGACGGTCGTCAGCGCGGCCACTACCCGTGGCCCCGCGGTCCCACCCCTACCCGTGCGGCACTTGGCTCGAACGGGTGCGCCGGAGTCGACCTCGCTGACGCTTCCCGCTGACGCGCACGGCGTCGTCGCCGCAGGCCGCCGACCTGAGGGCGGTCACCGCACGGCCACAGAACGGTCACCCGGTCCCAGCGAAAACGCGCGAAGTCTTCACGCGAGTTTCACGTTCAGACCCCGCCGCCCACGCCCCCGGCACCCGGCCCGTCGTCACCGGGCCCGGCCCCGTCGCCGTCCCCGTCGTCGTCCTGGTCCGCCAGGACGGGCGAGCCGTGGTGCGACCAGACCCGCCAGCCCTCCTCCGTACGCCGGAAGACATTGGTCGCGACGACCAACTGGCCGATCAGCGGCCCGACCGAGCCGTCCTCCTCCGCGGGCCCGCCGCTGAGGATGTTCTCGGTGCAGGTGACCAGCGCGGTGTCGCCGAGGACGTCGATCTCCACATCCGTCAGGAAGAACTGGATGTACTCGGTGTTCGCCATGATCAGGGCGTACGAGCGCAGCACCTCGCCGCGCCCGCGCAGCACCGGCCAGCCCGGGTGCACCACGCTCACCTGGCCGTCCATCCACATCTCGGACATGGCCGCGTGGTCACCGCGCTCCATGGCCTCGTACAGGTCGGTGTTCGCCTGCTCGACCAGCTCGATGTCCGTACGTGGACTCACACCGCTCCCGTCGCGTCCGCCGCACCAGCGGCGCCCGTCACACTCGTCCCGTCCGTCCCCGACGCCGCGCCTTCCACGGCACGGGCCACCCGTACCGCGTCCGCGCTCGCGCGCACCTCGTGCACCCGCACCGCCCAGGCCCCCTCCCGCGCGACCATCGCCGACACCGCGGCCGTCGCCGCGTCCCGCTCACGGGCGGGCGGCGGAGCGGCCTGTGCGTCCCCTGCCAGCACCCTGCCCAGGAAACGTTTGCGCGAAGCGGCCACCAGCAGGGGACGGCCCAGCTCCCGCAGCCGCGCGAGCTGCGCGATCAGCGCGAGGTCGTGCCCGGCCTCCTTGGCGAAGCCCAGCCCTGGGTCGATGACGATGCGCTCGGGATCGATACCGCCGTCGACCGCCCGGTCCAGGCTCTGCCGCAGCTCGTCGAGCACCTCGGTGACGACGTCCCCGTACACGGCCCGGTTGTTCATGTCGATGGACCGGCCACGCCAGTGCATGACCACGAACGGCACCCCGGCGGCGGCGACCACCGGCACCATCGCCGGATCGGCCGCGCCCGCGCTCACGTCGTTGACCAGCCGCGCGCCGGCCGCCACGGCCTGCTCGGCCACCGAGGCGCGCATGGTGTCCACCGACACCGTGACCCCGGCGGCGCACAGCTCCCGTACGACGGGCACGACCCGGCGCAGTTCCTCCGCCTCGTCCACCCGGGCGGCGCCCGGACGCGTCGACTCGCCGCCCACGTCCACCAGGTCGGCGCCCTGCGCCACCAGGTCCAGGCCGTGCTTGACGGCCAGCTCGGTGTCGAACCACTGCCCGCCGTCGGAGAACGAATCGGGCGTCACGTTCACCACGCCCATCACCGCGCAGCGGTCCCAGTCCGGAAGTCCGGCCACCCGGCCGCGCAAGGTACTCATGGCACCAGCCTAGGCGCCAGGAACGAGGACGCCGCCCACCCCCGGGAGGGGACGGGCGGCGTCACCGGGCGGTACGGCGCTACGCCGCCGGCTCGACCTCGTCCGCGCTGATCGGCGCCTTGGTGTGCGCGCACGGGCGCGGCTCGGGCGCCTTCTTGCGGCGCAGCGCGCGGGGCAGGCTCAGCTCCAGGTAGCCCTCGGCCTGGAGGGCGGCCAGGCCGATGCGCGGGATGTCCCGGCTGTTGCGGAAGACCACGAAGCGCGGCTCCCAGCGCGGGCGGAACTTGTCGTTGAACTTGTACAGCGACTCGATCTGGTACCAACGCGACAGGAAGATCAGCATGCCGCGCCAGATCCGGATGACCGGCCCCGCGCCCAGCTTCTCGCCGCGCTCCAGGGAGGAGCGGAAGACCGCGAAGTTCAGCGACACCTGCTTGATCTTCAGGTCCGGGGCGGCCTGGAGGGAGGCCACGATCAGCAGCTCGTTCATGCCGGGGTCGGCGGAGCGGTCGCGGCGCATCAGCTCCAGCGAGATGCCGTCCTTGCCCCACGGTACGTAGTGCTGCATGGCCTTCAGGTCACCGAACGGGCCGGGCTGCTCGCCCTCGGCCGGCGCCAGGTGCGCGGTGGCGATCACCGCGTCACCGTCCCGCTCGGCGTCGATGCGGCCCAGCGCCATGGAGAAGCCGCGCTCGGTGTCGGTGTCCCGCCAGGCGTCGGCGGCCCGCTGGATGCGCGCCAGCTCCTCGGGCGCCAGGTCGCGCACGCGCCGTACCCGGGTCTCGTAGCCGTTGCGCTCGATGCGCTTGACCATCTGCCGTACGTTGCGCATCGAGCGGCCGGTGAGCGTGAAGTCCGCCACGTCGACGATCGCCTCGTCGCCCAGTTCCAGCGCGTCCATGCCGGTCTCGCGGGTCCAGACCTGGCCGCCGGTCTCGCTGCAGCCGGTGACGGCGGGGGTCCAGGAGTGCGCCCGCGCCTCCTCCATGAAGCGCTCGATGGCGCCCGGCCAGGCCTCCACGTCGCCGATCGGGTCGCCGCTGGCCAGCATCACGCCGGATATCACCCGGTAGCAGACGGCGGCCTTGCCGGTCGGCGAGAAGACCACGCCCTTGTCGCGGCGGAGCGCGAAGTAGCCCAGGGAGTCGCGGCCGCCGTGCTTGGCGAGGAGTTCGCGCAGTCGCTCCTCGTCCTGCTCGGTGAGCCGGGCGGCCGGGTGCTCGGGGCGGAAGGCCAGGTAGGCGGTGGTGGCGACGGTCAGCAGGCCGAGCGCGCCGAGCGAGTAGCCGACGGTGTAGTCGACGTTGTTCACGTACCGGACCGGGCCCTCGAAGCCGAAGAGACCCCACATGACGTGCTTGAACCGCTCCCACACCGACGGATCACCGATGATCTTGTGCGGGTGGGAGTTCACGATCACCAGGCCGAGGCCGAAACTGATGCCGCCCAGCGCGACGAAGTTCAGCAGGGCCTTCACCCGGCTGCGCGGGTCCGGCAGCGCCTCGAAGGAGCGCCGGTGCCACACCAGGAAGGCCAGCAGGGCCAGCGAGAGGGCCGCGCCCACGATCGAGTGACGGTAGACGAGCTGCGCCGCGATCCCCACCGGCAGCAGGGATACGGCCGCCACCCAGGCCCGGCGCTTACGCCGTTTGAGCCCGTGGGCGAGCATCAGCAGCAGGATGCCGACGACGATGGAGGAGGCCGCCGCCAGGGCGCTCACCGTGCCCGGCAGGACCTCCGCCAGGGCATGCAGCCTGCTGTGCCGGAAGCGGGGAAAGAGCCCGGCGACCAGGTTGAGCAGCCCGACGACCGCGCCCGCCGTCCCCACCAATGGCGGCACCTTTTCCGGGCGGGGGCCGCGCAGCCAGCGTGGCGGACGCCACGCAACCGTCCCGGACTTTTCGCCATCTACCTTGTCAGACATTACTTTCCCGTCGCCCCGGTCGAGAGAACGTGCGAGTCTAAGTCGCAGCATCTGGACTTTTGCGCCCTGTATGACGGCGTTTCAGGGCCCGGGGTTCCACCCGCGGCACGGATGCGGCCGCCCGGAAGAAAGCACCACATGGGTCTCACCAGCAAAAAAGTGCTGCTCTTGGCCGTCCTTTTCGCTGTAGCACTCTTTGTTCTCACGATCTGGCTGTGGCCGCGCCTGTCCCGGCAGAACTGGCGCTCGGTCCTCGGCCGGATCGGCCTGCTGCTGGCGACCCAGCTTTCGATCTTCGCCTCCATCGGTCTCTTCGCGAACAATTCGTTCGGTTTCTACGCATCGTGGGCGGACCTGTTCGGCCAGGAGCAGGAGCCGGGCGTGGTGGTGAATCACGAGACCGGCCCGAACGGCACCAAGCTGAAGCTGCTCGGCAGCGAGCACGTCGGCGTACCCGGCGGGTCCAAGCCGCACGTGGGCGGCCGGATAGACCAGGTCGTGCTGCAGGGCGAGAAATCCAAGATCAACAGCCCGGCGTTCGTGTACCTGCCGCCGCAGTACTTCCAGCCGAAGTACGCGAAGAAGCGTTTCCCCGCCTCCGTGGTGCTGACCGGCTACCCGGGCACCGCACAGGCCCTCTACAAGAAGCTGCACTTCCCGCAGACCCAGCACGACCTGGTCCGCAAGAACAAGATGCAGCCGACGATACTGGTGATGATGCGCCCGACCGTCGCGCCGCCGCGGGACACCGAGTGCGTGGACATCCCGAACGGTCCGCAGACCGAGACCTTCTTCACCCATGACGTACGGCACGACATAGCCAGCCACTACCGGGTCGGCACCGCCGCCAAGAACTGGGGCGTCATAGGGGACTCCACCGGCGGCTACTGCGCCCTGAAGATGCCGATGCGCTACCCGAAGGCGTTCTCGACCGGCGTGGCCCTCTCCGGCGCGTACAAGGCCCCGCTGGACGCCTCGACCGGCGCGCTCTTCGGCGGCGACAAGCAGTTGGAGCGGGAGAACAACCTGCTGTGGCGGCAGAAGAACCTGCCCGCGCCGCCGGTGAACCTCCTCGTCACCTCCAGCAAGCAGGGCGAGGACAACTACAAGGAAACGCTGCAGTTCATCCGGCAGACCAAGTCGCCCGGCCGGATCGCGTCGATCATCCTCGACAGCGGCGGCCACAACTTCAACACCTGGCGCCGAGAGATACCCGCCGCCTTGGAGTGGATGGGCGGCCACCTCAAGGCGTAGCGGAGCATCGCCCCAGGGGCGGGCGTACGCAGCGGGCGGGGCCCGGTGGATGTCCACCGGGCCCCGCCCGCTGCGTACTGCTTCCCGGGGCCGCGCCGGCCCGTACGGACGCCCGGGGCTCCGTACGGCTCTCAGCGGCCGCCCAGGGCTCAGCGCGCCAGTATCAGGCTCATCGCCTCGGAGCGGGTCGTGGAGTCCCGAAGCTGGCCGCGTACGGCCGAGGTGGTCGTCTTGGCGCCCGGCTTGCGTATGCCGCGCACCGACATGCACATGTGCTCGGCCTCGATCACCACGATGGCGCCGCGGGCCTCCAGGATGCGCATCAGGGAGTCCGCGATCTGTGTGGTGAGGCGCTCCTGCACCTGCGGGCGGCGGGCGAAGACCTCGACCAGGCGGGCCAGCTTGGACAGCCCGGTGATCTTGCCGCTGTCGGCCGGGATGTAGCCGACGTGCGCGACGCCGTGGAAGGGCAGCAGGTGGTGCTCGCACAGCGAGACGATCTCGATGTCCTTGACCAGCACCATCTCGTCGTGGCCGAGGTCGAAGGTGGTCGTCAGGACGTCCTCGGGCTCCTGCCGCAGCCCGGCCAGGATCTCCTTGTACGCCCGTGCGACCCGGGCCGGCGTCTCCAGGAGTCCCTCGCGGTCCGGGTCCTCGCCGACAGCGATCAGCAGCTCACGTACGGCGTTCTCGGCGCGCTTCTCGTCGAACTCGCCGATCTTGCCGTCGCCGTCCAGCGTCACCGGATCGGTCATCTCGTGCCTCGTTCCTGTTGCGCCCGCTCCACACGCGGAGTACCACACGTCCAGGCTAGAACCCGTGAGGCGCCACATTCATTCCGGGGCCGCTGTGGGCCCCCGTACCGAACCCGGCATAACGGACGCCCGACGACGAAAACCGGGCCCGTACGGAATCTTCCGTACGGGCCCGGTCTGCTTCCGGGCGGACCCGGTCGCCGTGTTCACCACCGCTCGGTGCGCGGTCCGGCGGTCATGCCTCGGGGGTCTGGTCCTCCGGGGCTTCGGCCTTGTCCGTCGAGACGGCGGACGAGGAGGCCGAGGGGGCGGAGCCGTTGGCCGGCGCCAGCTCCTTCGGCGACAGCACCGGCGGGCGCGTCGAGGGCGTACGCCGCGAGGAACCGGTCCACGCCGGGCGGGCCGGGCGCTTCACGATGTGCTTGAAGACCTCGGCGACCTCTTCCTTGTTCAGCGTCTCCTTCTCCAGGAGCTGCAGCACCAGGTTGTCGAGCACGTCGCGGTTCTCGACCAGGATCTCCCACGCCTCGTTGTGCGCGGTCTCGATGAGCTTCTTGACCTCTTCGTCGACCAGCGCGGCGACCTCTTCGGAGTAGTCGCGCTGGTGACCCATCTCACGGCCCAGGAACGGCTCGGAGTTGTCGGAGCCGAACTTGATCGCGCCGAGCCGCTCGGTCATGCCGTACTGGGTGACCATGGCACGGGCCGTCGCGGTCGCCTTCTCGATGTCGTTCGCGGCGCCCGTGGTCGGGTCGTGGAAGACCAGCTCCTCGGCCGCCCGGCCACCGAGCATGTACGCCAACTGGTCGAGCATCTCGTTGCGCGTGGTCGAGTACTTGTCCTCGTCCGGCAGGACCATGGTGTAGCCCAGGGCCCGGCCGCGGGACAGGATCGTGATCTTGTGCACCGGGTCGGAGTTCGGGGAAGCCGCCGCGACCAGGGCGTGTCCGCCCTCGTGGTACGCGGTGATCTTCTTCTCCTTCTCGGACATGATGCGGGTCCGCTTCTGCGGTCCGGCCACCACGCGGTCGATCGCCTCGTCCAGGAACTTGTTGTCGATCAGCTTGGCGTCGCTGCGGGCCGTCAGCAGGGCGGCCTCGTTCAGCACGTTCGACAGGTCGGCACCGGTGAAGCCGGGGGTGCGCTTGGCGACGGCCGACAGGTCGACGTCCGGCGCGACCGGCTTGCCCTTCTGGTGGACCTTGAGGATCTCCAGACGGCCCTGCATGTCCGGGCGGTCGACGGCGATCTGCCGGTCGAAGCGGCCGGGGCGCAGCAGTGCCGGGTCCAGGATGTCCGGGCGGTTCGTCGCGGCGATCAGGATCACGCCGCCCTTGACGTCAAAGCCGTCCATCTCGACCAGGAGCTGGTTCAGCGTCTGCTCACGCTCGTCGTGACCGCCGCCGAGGCCCGCGCCGCGGTGCCGGCCGACGGCGTCGATCTCGTCGACGAAGACGATCGCCGGGGCGTTCGCCTTGGCCTGCTCGAACAGGTCACGGACCCGGGAGGCACCCACACCGACGAACATCTCGACGAAGTCGGAACCGGAGATCGAGTAGAACGGGACGCCCGCCTCGCCGGCCACGGCGCGCGCGAGCAGCGTCTTGCCCGTACCCGGCGGGCCGTACAGCAGCACGCCCTTGGGAATCTTGGCGCCGACCGCCTGGAACTTCGACGGCTCCTGGAGGAACTCCTTGATCTCCTGGAGCTCCTCGACGGCCTCGTCGGACCCCGCGACGTCCGAGAACGTCGTCTTCGGCGTGTCCTTGGTGATCAGCTTGGCCTTGGACTTCCCGAAGTTCATCACCCGGGAGCCGCCGCCCTGCGTCTGGTTCAGCAGGAACAGGAAGACGACCGGGATGAGGATGAAGGGAAGCAGCGTCACCAGCATGCTGAGGAACGGGTTCTGCTTCGACGGGGAGACGGTGTAACCGTCCTTGATCTCGCCGGTCTGGTACCTGGCCTGCAGGGTCTTGGCCAGATCGACGCCCTGGTCGCCGATGTAGCTCGCCTGGAGCTTGTTGGAGCCGTCGACCTTGTTGTCGCCCGACAGCTCGACCTTGATCTTGTTCTCGTCGCCGGTCGTCAGCTCGGCGGATTTCACCTTGTTGTCAGTGATCGCCTTGACGACCTGACCGGTGTCCACCGTCTTGTAGCCGCCGGACGAGCCGACGACCTGCATCAACACGACCACGGCGAGGACGGCCAGCACGATCCACATGACCGGCCCACGGAAGTATCGCTTCACGTCCATCCATACGGAGCCGTCAGAGCCCCGTCCCTCCTGCCACAGTGAGGCACAACAGCCCTGTGGAGGGCTGGTCGTGCGTACGGTGTATTACTGGCCCGAAAAAAGACTGACCTTCGGACGGTACCCCAGCATTGTCACCCGACGACGCCGCCCACGGTTAACAATGCAGCTTCGGATGCCGTTCTCCCTGCTCCAACGGCGGCGGCCCTTCAGGGGTTCCCGCCGCCGGGCGCGGTCGGTCCCGGACCCCGGCCGCATCGGGGGCGGCCGGACGGGTGTGCCCCGCTCAGCCGCCGTAGACGTGCGGCGCGAGGGTGCCCACGAACGGCAGGTTGCGGTACTTCTCCGCGAAGTCCAGGCCGTAGCCCACGACGAACTCGTTGGGGATGTCGAAACCGATCCACTTCACGTCGATGGCGACCTTCGCCGCGTCCGGCTTGCGCAGCAGCGTGCAGACCTCCAGGCTGGCCGGCTCGCGCGAGCCCAGGTTCGACAGCAGCCAGGACAGCGTCAGGCCGGAGTCGATGATGTCCTCGACGATCAGGACGTGCTTGCCCTTGATGTCGGTGTCGAGGTCCTTGAGGATGCGCACCACTCCGGAGGACTGGGTGCCCGCGCCGTACGACGACACGGCCATCCAGTCCATCGTCACGGGGTTGGACAGCGCGCGCGCCAGGTCCGCCATGACCATCACGGCGCCCTTGAGGACGCCGACGATGAGCAGCTCCTTGCCCGCGTACTCCGCGTCGATCTTCGCCGCCAGCTCCGCCAGCTTCGCGTCGATCTCTTCCTTGCTGATGAGCACCGACTGAAGGTCGGAACCCATGTCCTTGTCGTCCACCCGTGCCACTCTCGCTCGGTTCGGTGTCGTGAGACTCGTGAGGCGGGGCGGTGCCCTTTCGATGTCCTGCGGCTCAGCCCTGCCGGATCACCAGTCTGCCACCCTGCCGTCGCACACCCACCCGCCCGGGGAGGTTGACGGTGCCCTGACCCCGCCATCCGGTGATCAGCCGGTCCACTTCCTCGATGTGGCGGGCGAACAGCGAGCCGGCCGGGGCGCCCGCCGCGATGGCGGCCCGGCGCAGCACCCGGCGGCGGACCGCCGCGGGCAGCGCGTACAGCGCGGTGGCGTCGAGCGTGCCGCGCTCGTCGAGGACCGTGCGCTCGGCGTCGGCGGCCCAGGAGTCCAGGGCGTCGGCGTCGTCCCGGGACAACTGCGCCGTACGGGCCAGGGCCTCCACGACGCCCTTGCCGAGCGCCTTCTCCAGCGCGGGCAGGCCCTCGTGGCGCAGCCGGGAGCGGGTGTACAGCGGGTCGGAGTTGTGCGGGTCCTCCCAGACGGGCAGCGACTGGATCAGACACGCCTTGCGGGCGGTCTGCCGGTCGACCTCCAGGAACGGTCGGCGGTAGCGGCCGCCGCGGCCGGTCTTCGCCGCCATCCCGGACAGCGAGCGGGTGCCGGAGCCCCTGGCGAGCCCCAGCAGGACCGTCTCTGCCTGGTCGTCGCGGGTGTGGCCGAGGAGGACGGCGGCGGCGCCGTGCCGCTCGGCGGCGGCGTCCAGCGCGGCGTAGCGGGCGTCCCGGGCGGCGGCCTCGGGACCGCCCTCGCGGCCCACCTCGACGGCCACCGCGTCGACCGGGTCCAGTCCGAGGGAGCGCATCCGCAGGACGACCTCGGCGGCGCGGACGTCGGAGCCGTCCTGGAGGCCGTGGTCGACGGTGATGCCGCCGGCCCGTACGCCCAGCCGGGGCGCTTCGAAGGCCAGTGCGGAGGCGAGGGCCATGGAGTCGGCGCCGCCGGAGCACGCGACGAGCACCAAGGGGGGCCCGCCCGCCGGCGCGGAGGGCAGCGGCGCCCCGGCGGGCCGCGCGGGGCCCGCGGCGACCGGCTGCTGCGCGGGGGACGCGGGGGCCGGGGAGTGCGAGGAGTGGTGGTTCAGTACGTCGTGAAGTACGCGGCGGACCGCCACGCGTATCGCGGCGACCGCTGGATGGGGACCCATGTCCGTTTCCAATCGTCAGCTGGGGGGCCTGGGGCCGTCTACGACTTTTTCGTCACACAGAGTGCCTAGATGGTGACAGAGACGAGCAGTTCCCCGAGCATTGCACGCCTATCCTGCGGTCACGGTCCCTCAGAAGAGTGATTGAGGGGAGCGTTCACCGGCCTCGCGGTGCGCCCGGCTCACGACTCCGCCCCGCCGGGCTCCGCCCCCTACCGGTGCACCCGCGCGACCCAGTCCGCCGGTTTGGCGATCTCCTGTTTCGTCGGCAGCGTGTTCGGCGACGTCCACACCCGGTTGAAGCCGTCCATGCCGACCTCGTCCACCACCGCCCGGACGAACCGCTCGCCGTCCCGGTACTGGCGCAGCTTCGCGTCCAGCCCCAGCAGCTTGCGCAGCGCCTGGTCGAGGCGGCCCGCGCCGCTGGCCCGCCGCTTCTGGAACTTCTCCCGGATCTCCGCGACCGACGGCACCACCTCCGGGCCGACACCGTCCATCACATAATCGGCGTGGCCCTCCAGGAGCGACATCACGGCCGTCAGCCTGGCCAGGATCTCCCGCTGGGCCGGGGTCTGCACCAGGTCGACGAAGCTGCGGCCGCCCTCGTCGCCCTCCTCGCCCTCGGGACTGCCGCCGGTCAGCGACTGGGCGGCCTCCCGCAGCCGCTCCAGCAGCGTGCCCGGGTCGATCTCGGTCTCGCCGAGGAAGGACTGGATCTCGCCCTCGATGTGGTCGCGCAGCCAGGGCACGGCCGTGAACTGCGTACGGTGCGTCTCCTCGTGCAGGCAGACCCACATGCGGAAGTCGTGCGGGTCGACCTCCAGCTCCCGCTCGACGTGCACGATGTTCGGCGCGACCAGCAGCAGCCGGCCGCCCCGCGCCGCGGCGGGCAGGTCCCGGCTCGCGGGCGCGAACGTCTCGTACTGCCCGAGGACCCGCGAGGCCAGGAACGACAGCAGCATCCCCAGCTCCACGCCGGTCACCTTGCCGCCGACCGCCCCCAGCACCGCGCCGCCCGGTACGGAGGAACGGCGCTCCTCCATCTTCTGCAGCAGCGGCTTGAGCACCGCCCGGAATCCGGCCACGTTGGCCTTGATCCAGCCCGCCCGGTCCACGACCAGCACCGGGGTGTCCTGCCCCTGGCGTTCCTGTTCCGTGCCCGGCTCCCCCTCCGTCTCCGGCCGCACCATGCGGGTGAACGCGCGCACGTGCTCCTCGGAGGACTTCGCGTGCCGCCGCAACTCGGCGACGATCGCCCGCGCCTCGTCCCGGCTCACCTCTGGTCCCGGCCGTACGAACCGGGTCGCGGTCGCTACCGCGAGGTTCCAGTCGACCATCTCCACACCACCGATGCTCGTCATGGGTTCACGGTACGTGGGCGCTCCCGCTTGGGGTAGCGCGGCGCGGTGCGCCTGCGGCGGGCTGGGCCGGTTCGACGGTGCCGGTTCGCCTTCGGGTGCGGCGTTGTTCGCGCCTGCGGCGGGCGGTGGCCGCTGCGCTGCGCCCTACTGGCGCGGCTTTCCGGTTCCTGGGTGCCGGTTCGCCTTCGGGTGCGGCGTTGTTCGCGCCTGCGGCGGGCGGTGGCCGCTGCGCTGCGCCCTTTTGGCGCGGCTTTCCGGTTCCTGGGCGCCGGTTCGCCTTCGGGTGCGGCGTTGTTCGCGCCTGCGGCGGGCGGTGGCCGCTGCGCGGGGCTGTCAGGTTCGGGGGCGGGCCTGCGCGGCAGGCCGCTCCGGCCCGCCCCCTTCCGTGGAAGGGGGGAGGAGGAGGTGGGTGGGGGCTGGTGTGGGTGGTGTGGTGCTGGTGGGGTGGTTTCAGTGGCAACCGCAGTTGGCTACCGCTGTGGCCATATGGTCCAGGGCCTGTTGGGCGGCCTGGGGGTCGGTGGTGTTGTTGGTCATGAAGGCGAACAGGAGGAGGCGGCCGTCGGTGTCGACGACTGTGCCGGCCAGGGTGTTCACGCCGGTGAGGGTGCCTGTTTTGGCGCGTACGGTGCCGGCGCCCGCCTTTTCGTCCGTGTAGCGGCCGCTGAGGGTGCCGGTGAAGCCGGCCACCGGCAGGCCGGTGACGACGGGGCGCAGTTCGGGGTGGCCGGGGGACGTGGCCAGGGTGAGCAGGCGGGTGAGGAGGGTGGCGGAGACCTTGTCGTCGCGGTCCAGGCCGCTGCCGTCCTCGAAGACGGCGCCGGTCAGCGGGAGTTTCAGGTTCGCCAGGGTCTTGTGGACGGCCCGGCCCGCGCCCTCGAAGCTGGCCGGTTCGCCGGTGGCCAGGGCTGTCTGGCGGGCCAGGGCTTCGGCGATGTCGTTGTCGCTGTGGGTCAGCATCCGCTCGACGAGGCCGGAGAGCGGCAGGGAGCGGGTGGTGGCGAGGCGGCGGGCCTTGGCGGGGGCGGTGGTTCCGGCGGGCGGGTCCTCGACCGTCACGCCGCGGTCGGTGAGCATTTTCGCGAAGGTGCGGGCTGCGGCTGCTGCCGGGTCGGTGTCGCGGGGGGCCGGGCCGGAGCGGGAGGTGTCGAGGCGTCCCTCGTCCGCCATGAGGGGGGTGACGGGGGCGATGTTCTCGTTGGGGCTTATGGGGTGGAGGGTGGGGCCCGTATAGGCCGAGGTGTCGTAGCCGAGGCGGATCTTGGTGGTACCGCGCTCCTTGAGGGCGCGGGCCGTGTCGTCGGCCAGGGTGCGGAGGCTGGCGGGCGGGTCCTGGGTGTCCTGCTCCGGGGCGCGGGCGGTGAGGGTGGGGTCGCCGCCGCCGACCAGGACGAGGCCGCCGTCCGCGCCCTCGACGACGGTGGTGTCGATGCGGTGCTCGGGGCCGAGCGCGGAGAGCGCGGCGGTGGCGACGGCCAGCTTGACCGTCGAGGCGGGGGTGGCGTTCCGTCCGGAGTCGGCGCCGAAGAGTTCGCGGCCGGTGGCGGCGTCCACGACGGAGGCGGTACGCAGCGAGCCGAGCGCCGGGTCCTTCAGGAGCGGCGCGAGGGCGTTCTTCAGGCCCTCGGCGCCGGGCGGGGGCGCGGGGGTGCCCAGTGCGGCCAGGACCGGCGGCGCGCCGGCGGGGCCGTCCGGAACGTGATGCTCGCCACGCGTTCCGCCGGGCGCCGCGGCGCGGGCGCGCTCCGCCGTACGCTGGCCGGAGTCCCACGGACCGGCCGCCACCACCGCTCCGGCCGCCACCAGCAGGCCCAGGACGGTGGAGCTGGCCGTCAGCCGTACGGTCTGCCGCTGCTGCTTGGACGCCGCCCACCAGGCGGTACGGGCGGAATCCGTGGCGGACCGGTAGGCCGAACGCGCCGACCCGGCCGCCGAACGGGTCATGGACACGGCGGCGGAACCCGCCGACCGCGCCGAGCCCGTCGCCGTCCGGGCGGAACGTTGCGCCAACCGCTGCGCGGCCTGCCACCTGACCTGCCACGACCTGGTCTCCGCCACTTAGGACCAGCCCCTTTCGCCACCACACACCTGCGTGGGGGACACTTAATCACCAGACGTATGTGTTGATCATGGAGGAGCCACCCGTGGAGTTCGACGTCACCATCGAGATCCCGAAGGGTTCGCGGAACAAGTACGAGGTGGACCACGAGACCGGACGGATCCGTCTGGACCGTCGACTCTTCACCTCGACCAGCTACCCGGCCGACTACGGCTTCGTCGAGAACACCCTCGGCGAGGACGGCGACCCGCTGGACGCGCTGGTCATCCTGGACGAGCCGACGTTCCCCGGATGCCTGATCAAGTGCCGCGCCATCGGCATGTTCCGGATGACCGACGAGGCCGGCGGCGACGACAAGCTGCTGTGCGTCCCGGCGTCCGACCCGCGGGTGGAGCACCTGCGCGACATCCACCACGTGTCGGAGTTCGACCGCCTGGAGATCCAGCACTTCTTCGAGGTCTACAAGGACCTGGAGCCGGGCAAGTCGGTCGAGGGCGCCGACTGGGTCGGCCGCGCCGAGGCCGAGGCCGAGATCGAGGCGTCCTTCAAGCGCCTGGAGGCGCAGGGCGGCGCCCACCACTGAGCCGCACGGCTCTTTTCGCGTACGCGGACGGGCGGCACCCCTTCGGTGGGGTGCCGCCCTTCGTCGTGTCCCGGCCGCCTTCGCGGCGGCGGGCTACCCGGCGGCGGTCAGCGCCTCGGGGGCCTTCCCGGGCCCGGGCAGCGCCGCCTGCTTGTCGCCCTGGGCGAGGACGTAGAGGAGTGCGGGGTGGGTGGCCCCGAAGGCCAGCACGAAGCGGTTGAGGCCCATGAACTGGCCGATGCCCAGGTGGAACAGCGTCATCGAGCCGAGCCACGCCTTGGCCGCGGGCTTCGGCAGCACGAAGACCAGCGGAAAGCCGACCTCGGCGGCGACCGTTCCCCAGGTCACGAGCTTGCCCACGGTCGGGTACTTGTGCACGAGCTTGAAGACGCGCTGGTCACCGTAGTTCTGCGTACGGATGACGCCGCTGAACGCCTCGCCGCTGAGCCACATCGGCGACACCAGCTTAACCACGCCGGAGGCGACGTAGGAGATGGTCGTCTCCAGGGCCAGGGCCCGCATGGCGACGTCGCGGGCCTTCTCGTCGTCCTTGAAGGTGCCGGTGGAGGCCAGTACGACGTTGATCACCTGTTGCAACTGGTCGGCGCCGTCCCCGCCGAAGGGGGTGTGCAGCCGGCCGGCCGCGCCGGTCGCCGCCAGGACGGCGCTGCCCGCCGCGCGGACGCCGCGCTTGTGGCCCCAGACCAGCGTGGCGGCGGAAGCGCCCGCCTGGACGCCGTACAGGGCGACTGCCGCCTTCTTGGAGCTGAGGGCGCGGGTCAGCCTGGGGAAACGTTTGGCCAGCTTGGGGCGCATGCTTCCCAACTGGCCGCTCAGCAGCTCGCCGTCCTCGAACTTACGGTGCTGGCTCAGCATTTCCAGTGCGGAGACCAGCGTGCCCAGCGAAGCCACTCGGCGAGCCGTGACCTCGGGCGGAGCGCTGAGAAACATGAGTGGGTGCCCCCTGTGGATCGAACTTGAGTACGACGGCCGACACGGGGCAGGGGCACGGTAGGCGCAGGTGCCTACCGTGCCCCTGCCGGGTTCCGTCAACCGATGTTGTGGGTGACCTTGTCGAGCGCCACCGCGGTCGCCGAGGTCGCGGCGAAGCCGACCGGCGTGGCCTCCGGGGTCGCGATGGTGGCGAGCGGGGTGACCATGGTCGGGGTGGAGTCGGCGCCGATACGGCCCGGCTTCACGTCGGTGAGCTCGGCGTTGGCGAAGTCAGCCAGGATGGACATGTTTTCTTCTTTCTCTCGGATTCGCACAGTGAGCAACTCCAGCCGTTCGGCGGGAGGGCACGGACTCACGCGGCCCGGTACGGCCGAGTGAGTGCGCGGCTTCCAGCCGAGAGGACCCCCGAGCCCCTCTTCTAGGCGGCCTGCGGAAGCGTTTCCGGATTCGTGGCTTCCGCGGTGGGCAGCGAGATTTCCTCGGACACGAAGAACGGCTCGATCTGCCGGTGTTCCGGCGCGGTGAGATACGAGTGCATCAGCAGGAACTGGCTGTGCGAGGCACCGTCGGCATGCGGCAGATGGTGCTGGATGTATCCGGAGAGCAGCCGGTAGCCGGGCGACCACACCACGGGCGCCAGCTCCGACCCGGCGGCCGCGGCGCGGGACCGGATGCCCTGGATCGCGTCGAACAGGGCCTTGGGGGACCGGTTGCGGGCGTTCCAGGCGAGGGCGTACCAGGGCCGGTCACGGGTGACCGGGATCTCCTGCCACTCGCCCGGCTCGCCGTCCGTGATGTCCCGGTAGAGCAGGTGGCAGTCCTTGACTCCGGGATTCGGTCCGAAGAACCGCCAGTTCGGCGTCGGGATGCGCAGCTTGCCGCACCACAGGATGTTGTCGAAGCGCGTCTCGGGCAGTTGCGCCGCGGCCGTCGCGACGAGCCAGGCGGCGAGGGAGGTCGTGACGGCGGCCGTCTTCACGCGTTCCACGTTCACGTTCATGCTGACGTCAGCTCCTCTCCCGTACCGCCGTTCCCGCCGGCCGGCCGGTCGTCCGCGGCCTGTCCGCTCTCCGCACCGGCCGGCCCGGTCGGCGGCTCGTCGGCGATCGCCTTCGCCACCTGCTCGGCGAAGCCCCGCACGGAGAGGATCGTCTCGTGGTCGGAGCCCTCGACGAAGCGGTGCCGGGACCGCTCCGAGAGGGTGGCCATCCTGGACTGGACGACGCGGTGCGCGTCGTTGTCGCCCTGGTTGTTCTCCGCCGTGACCACGGTCAGCGGCAGGTCCAGGGAGGTGAGTTCCGGGTAGGTCATCGCGTCCCGGTAGTCCCGGTGGGCCATGGCCCAGGTCCGGGGTTCCGCCAGGAACGCCCGGGAGCTCCGGTTGACGTCCTGGCGGTAGGTCTCGAACTTGTTCAGGGCGGGCCGGAAGGCGGCCACCCCGGCCATCGCGTACGCCCGCTCCATGAGCATCGACTGCCGGGACCAGCGGTCGACCTCGGAACGCCGGGAGCTGCGCAGATGCGCCACATCGGTGGCGTCGACCATGACCACCGAGGTCACGCCCCGCGCCGCGCCGGGATGGCGCGACGCGTAGGCGGCGACCAGATATCCGCCGAGGGAATGCCCGGCCAGCACCAGCGGGAGTCCGCCGGTGAAGGTCTCGCGCAGTTCCTGGAGCAGCGCGAAGTGGTGTTCCAGGCCGTAACCGGCGGGCGACGAGCTGAGCCCGTATCCGGGACGGTTGAACTTCACGTACCCCAGGTCCGGGGGAAGGGCTTCGCAGACCCAGTCCCAGTATTCGTGGGGCGTCCCCAGGCCGTTGTCGAGCAGGACGACGCGCTCGGCCTGCGGAGGAATACGGACATCGACCTCTACGAGGCTGCCGTCGGGCCTTTCGTGCAACATGTAGCGACGCGCACGTTCTCGTCTGCCTTTGCACCGCATTACCGCGCCGGTCAGCAGACTCGCGCCGGCCAGTCCGGCCATACCTACGCCAAACTGGCGCTCCAAAGACGCCACATTCCCTCCCCCGTGCTGCGAAGTGACTGATGCCCGGAAAGCTAGCACGCAGCACCGGGATAAATTAACGAGTTACTTGAATCTGGGGACCGGGTGCGCCTGTCTTCCGCGTACCGGGCCGCGGCCGGCGGCACTCCTGCCGTACTTGCGGAGTTCTATGTACAGCTCTCCTATCGTGGCTTTGAGCGTCGCGTTTTCTTGAGTCAGTTCGGCCACCCGGGAGGCATCCTCGGTGTCCCTGCCGCCTTCACCGGCAAGGCCGACCCGGGCTCCCTCAATAAACTGGCGGCGCCAATTTGATACGGACTGCTCGGACACCCCGGCGTTGCGCGCGGCCTCCGCCGCGGTCAGTTCACCGGTGAGCACCCTGAGTACCAGAGCGAACTTCTGATCCGTCGGCAATATCGGCGGACGTCCCACATCGATCCCCCTTCTGTCCTGCGCGTCCCGTGGTCTGCTGCCGCCCTCAGGGCTTGACGTAGCTGCAGATGAACAGCGGGGCGCGGTCGCTGTAGGGGGTGCCGTCCCAGCGCGCCATGCGGGCCTCGGGCTCCAGTCCGGCCGCGCGGGCGTAGCCGTCGACCTCGTCCGGCGTGGTCAGCCGGGTGAGTTCGCTGCCCACCCGGGTGGTGCCGTCGGCCTGGTACAGGATGTGCGAGCAGTGCCACAGGTCGCCGGCGAGCAGCGTCGAGTGGGTCTGGACGCCCGTGCCCGGCTCGGGGTACGGGACGAAGTAGGTGGTGCGGGTCAGTCCCTCGTGCAGTGCCAGGACCGGGGGCTTGTTGTGCGTCTCGATCAGCAGCCGGCCGCCGGGCACCAGGAGGTCGGCCGCGCGCCGCACGGCCCGCTGCTGGTCCTCCGGTGTGGTCAGCACCGACAGGGTGGCGCAGACGCAGTACACCAGCCCGTACCGGGATTCCGATGTGTAGGTGCGGATGTCCCCGTGCACCGGGGTGACGGCGCCGCCGTCCTTCAGGTCCTTCAGTTTGACGCGCAGCGCGTCCAGCATTTCCGGCGAGGAGTCCACGCCGGTCACCCGGCCGATCCGCTGTGCGAGCGGGATGGCTATCCGTCCCGTACCGACGCCGAATTCGATGGTTCCCGCCTCCGGCGCGGGATGGCGGGCCAACAGCCCTTCCACCGCTTCGGCCGTGAGTCTGTCGTCCGGGAGCAGCCGGTCGTACCACCCCTCGAACTGCCGGCCGTAGCCGATGTCCGCAACCCCGTTATCCACCCGTTTTCCCCTTCTCTATGTCCCCACTGTCATGCCGATGGGAGCGTCGTGACGCAAGGGGCGCCGGAACGGGACGCGACGGAAATACGCCGACCAGGCCGACTGCAGGGGAACCACAGTCAACTGCTCGGCAGTCGGACCAGCAGAGCCATACGTCCAGCGGTAACGTCTCAACGGCGCATGTGGGGGGACAGCGCTTCGTTCGTCACCGTATCAAACGGACATGCGCGCCGTTTAGGCGTGCATTAAGTCTTTCTTGCGGGCGGGTGTCTTCTGGGGCGAATGTCTCAAGGTGTGGACCGCATAAACGACGTGACGTGCCGCCGGGCGACTCTTCGCCGACACCGCATCGCTCTGGGCGCGGGAAATCCCGTTATACGGGCACAGAGGCGAAAGTGACCGACGAAAAAGGAGAAATCGACAGGGCGCCCGCAGCCGTCAGCGGCCGGGTACGCCTCCGGCCGCCACCGGGCCCGGCGCCGGGCCCGGTGCGTCCCGGGGTGCCAGCCCGGGTACGTCACGCGTGCCGAAGCGGTGCCGGAGCGCGGAGAGCGCGGCCAGGTAGCCGGACATGCCGTGCACGCTGGGCCCCGGTGGGGTGGCCGAGGAGCACAGGAAGACGCCCGGCAGCGGTGTGCGGTACGGGTCGATGCGCGGGGCGGGCCGCGCGATGCTCTGGTACAGCGTCATCGCGCCGGAGCCGATGTCGCCGCCGACGTAGTTGGGGTTGTAGTCCTCGTACGCGGCGGCGGGCACGGAGCGGTGCGCGAGGACCGTGTCCCGGAACCCGGGGGCGTAGCGCTCGATCTGCGCACAGATCCGGTCGAAGGGGTCGGTGGGATCGCCGTTCGGTACGTGCGCGTACGCCCATACCGGCCGCTTGCCGGGCAGCGCGCGTCCCGGGTCCGCCACCGCCGGGTCCACGACGAGGACGAACGGTTCCTCGGTACGTACCCCACGGGCGTTCTTCGTCTCCTGCCGGACCATCTCGGCATGGGTCCCGCCCAGGTGCACCGTTCCGGCGCGGCCCACGGCCGGTTCGGACCAGGGGATCGGCTCGGAGACCAGGAAGTCGACCTTGGCGGCGCCCGGCCCGTAGCGGAAGCGCTCCAGGGAGCGCGCGTAAGCGCGGGGCAGCCGGCCGCCCGCGAGCGCCAGGAAGCCCTTGGGGCTGGTGTCGAGCAGTACCGCTCGCGCGCCGCGCAGCTCCGCCAGGTCCCGTACAGGGTGCCCTGTATGGAAGACGCCGCCATATCCGACGATGTCCTCGGCCATCGCCTCCGCTATCCGGCCACTTCCGCCACGCGGCAGCGGCCATCCCGTCCCGTGCGCCAAGTGGCCGAGCAGCATGGCCACGGCCCCGGAAGCGAGACTCGGCAGCTTGCCGACTGCGTGCGCGGCGACACCGGTGAGCAGGGCAGGCGCTTCCTCGCCCTGGAAGCGGGCCGCGCCCAGCGGACTGCCGTGCAGGGCCACCCGGCTCGCCAGCAGCAGGGCGGCCGCAGGGTCCCGCGGCAGGCTGCGCTGCCCGGAGAGCATCAGGTCGACGACCGCTTCACTGTGCTCCAGCAGCGGACCCAGCAGCCGCCGCCAGCGGGGACCGTCGGGGCCCAGGTGCTCGCAGGTGGCGTCCAGTGACCGGTGCGCCAGGGCGGCGCGGCCCCCGTCCAGCGGGTGGGCGTAGCTGACCTCCGGCTGCAGCAGCTCGACCCCGCGGCCCGCCAGGTCGAACGCGCGGAAGAACGGCGAAGCGGCGGCCATCGGGTGGACGGCGGAGCAGATGTCGTGCACGACATCGGTGTCGAAGAGGGAGGCGGTACGCAGCCCTCCCCCGATCGACCCGGCCGCCTCGTACAGCTCCACGCGCAGGCCCGCGCGGGCCAGGACCACCCCGGCCGCCAGACCGTTGGGCCCGGTGCCCACGATGGCGACGTCGGGTCCGCTCACAGAACTCATCGCTGCTCCTCACTGCCGACGGGCCGCAGCCGCATCGTCTGCTCGCCGCTCCGGACAGGCTGGAGCCGCATCGTCTGCTCGCCCGGGCGGGCCGCCGGAGGCATGCCGGAACGGTTCGCCGGGGACCCGCCGCCCGTCATGAAGTGCTCGGCCCGCTCCGGACCGGCCGCCGCGCCGGCCAGGCCGGGCCCCGCGTGCAGTTGCGAACCCGCCAGCCTGCGGTAGAGCTCGTCGCGCTCCATCAGCTCCTGATGGGCGCCGGTGGCCCGGACGCTGCCCGCCTCCAGCACCACGATCTGCCCGGCGTCGATCACCGTGGATATCCGGTGGGCGATGGCGACGACCGCGCACTGCCGGGAGACCCGGCGCAGCACGTCGCGGAAGTCGCGTTCGGAGTCCGAGTCCAGATGGGAGGTGGCTTCGTCCAGCAGCATGACGGCGGGCTTCTGCAACAGTGTGCGGGCGATGCACAGCCGCTGGCGCTGACCGCCGGACAGTCCGCTGCCCTGGTCGCCGAGTTCGGTGTCCAGGCCCTGCGGAAGACCGGCGACCACGGTGGCGAGGCCGGCCATCTCCACCGCCTCCCGGATGTCGTCCTCCCCGGCGTGCGGATTGGCGTACGTCAGGTTCTCCCGCACGGTGCCGCGCATGGCCGCGCTGTCCTGCTGGACGTAGCCGACCAGGCCCCGGACCGTGTCGAGCGGCAGCGCGTCGACCGGCTGGCCGCCGAGCAGGATGCGGCCGCCGTCCGTCGCGTAGAAGCGCTCGATCAACTGGAACAGGGTGGACTTGCCCGCGCCCGAGGGCCCGACCACCGCCGTCAGCCCGCGCGCGGGCACGCTGAAGGAGACGCCGTGGAGGACCTGCGTCCGGTCGTCCTGCGGCCCGCGCCGGTAGGCGAAACGTACGTCGCGGAACTCGACCGCCGGCGGGTCCTCCCCCGGCCACGCGCCGGGCGCCGGGCGCCGCACCGCCGTGGCGGCCGCCGCGCCGCCACCCTCCTGGGGCAGCGCGACCAGCTCGTCGACCCGCTGGATGGCGGCCCGGCCCTGCACGAACTGGCCCACCGCCATGAAGAACATCACCAGCGGCGACACCAACTGGAACAGGTACATGATGAACGTGGTCAGGACGGCCATGTTCATCTCGCCGCGCGCCACCCACGTCATGCCGACGCCCACGACGACGGCGAGCGCGCCCTGCGTACCGACGTTCATCGACGGGACCAGCAGGGCGTTGTAGGCGTTGACCCGGATACCCGAGCGCCGCGCCTTCCCGGCCAGAGCGCCGATACGGGCGGTCTCGCGCGACTCGGCGCGGGACGCCTTGACCGTGGGCAGCGCGGAGAGCACACGCTGCATGTCGCTGCCGAACGCGCCGGTGTCGTCGCGGTTCTGCAGCGCCGCCTTGCGCAGCTTGCGGGCGAGCGCCAGGGAGACGACGGCGGCGGCCCCGAGGCAGCTCATCGTGATGAGCATCAGCCACGGATCGATGACGAACATCAGGACGACACCGCCGACCACGGTGGCGCCGCTGGTGATCAGTTGCGCGAGGCTCTGCGAAAGGGCGATCTTCACCAGCGAGGTGTCGGTGACCGCGCGCGTGAGGACATCGCCCTGCGGACGTTTTCCGAATGCGGTGAGATCGGCCCGCAGCAGCCGTTCCGTCACCAGTTTCCGGACGCTGTGGACGATATTCTCGCCGGCCCGTCCGATCACGTAGGACTGGAGCGAGGAGAAAAGCGCGCCCGCGCAGAAAAGGCCGACGAGCCGGGCGACGGGCAGGCCGAGCGGGTCGCCCGAACCCGCCGCCGCGATCAGTTTTCCGATGGCCCAGGGCTGGGTGAGCGAGGCGGCCACGCCCAGCAGGCCGAGCAGCACACCCGCGATCAGCAGGGTGCTGTGCTGCTTGAACACGGTCGCCACCGCGCCGGAGGCCGTCCCGGAGCCGCTTCCGGAGCCCGCTACGGAGCCGCTTCCGGCCCCGTCGGCCGGTCCCGCGTTCCCGGCACGTTTCGCCATGAGTGCTCCCCCGATCGGACGACGGACACGCCGCACGCGCGGCCGGGAGAACGTCCCTGCCTCGTGGGGGCCGGTCATCAGGAGGGCCGAAAGTAACACGGCGTCCCACCGTAAAGTTATGCGTTACTTTTCTGCCCGACGCATGCCTTCAGGGAGGGAAGCCGCCCTATGCGACCGGCCTCGATTAATTGCTTTATTGGCGGCCCGGCATTGGCGGCCCGGCGGGCCCTCAGAAGCCCCGCGTCCGCTTCGCGTCAGAAGCCCCGCGTCCGCTTCGCGGCGCGCCGCTCGCCCGGCTCCTCCTGGGTGACGCCGGGCGCCTTCATGAAGAGGCGGGCCACCTCGCCGCCGAGGTTCACACCGACCGCGATGGCCAGGGCCAGGGAGGCGGCCTTGATGAGCGACGAGACGCCGGGGCCGATGTCGCCCTGGGCGAAGTTGAGCAGCCCGAAGTACGTGGCGCTACCGGGCAGCAGCGGCCCGATCGCGGCGGTCACGTACGGCAGCGCGGACGCGTACCGGTAGCGGCTGAGGAGCTGGCCGAAGAGGCCGACGAGGCCGGCCGCGATGGCCGTGGCGGGTACCGCGTTCATGCCGCTGACGTTGGCGAGCGCCCCGTACACGACCCACGCGACGCCACCGTTGAGCGTGGCGAGCAGCACGGTGTGACGTTCCTGCTGCAGCAGTACGCAGAACGCCAGCGCCAGCATCATCGCGGCCGCGATCTGGACCGGCGGATCGTTGAACGACGCGAACCCGGCGGCCGGGTACAGGTACTCCGGGTTGAGCTGGAGCCCGATGTAGAGCGCGGCGAGCACCCCGATGACGATGCCGACGATGAGGTAGCCGACCTCCAGCAATCGGGCCGACGCGGTGATGTAGTACCCCGTCAGGCCGTCCTGCACGGCGGCCACCAGCGCCCGCCCCGGGATCAGCGCGAACAGCCCACCGGTGATCACCGCGGACGCCTGCACGGCGACGTGCGAGAAGCTGAGGGCGACGCCTATGGCGGCCGGCGGCATGGCGGCGACCACGAACTGGTAGAACTCCGGCAGCCCGCGGCTGGACGCCAGCCAGGCCAGCCGGTCGCCGAGCATCGAGCCGACCATGGCCGCGATGAAGACGATCGGCCCGCCGCCGACCAGCATGCTCGCCGCGCCGGACAGCAGCCCGGAGGCGACGGTGAGCGCCCAGCTCGGGAAGGGGTGCCGGTTGCGCCGGATCTCGGCCAGCCCGCGGTACGCCTCCTCCAGGGTGATGCCGTCCGAGGTGATGTCGTCCACCAGGCGGAAGACCGCGGAGAGCCGGGTGTAGTCCACGCCGCGCCGGCGCACCGTGCGGCTGGCCGTCACCGGGTCGTCGACCAGCGACGGCTGGTAGGAGATCGACAGCAGCGTGAAGGTGACGGTGGGCTCGACGCGCTCCAGCCCGTACGCGTGGGCGACGCCGAACATCGCGGCTTCCACGTCCTCCGCGCCCTCACCGCCGGCCAGCAGGATCTCGCCGATCCGCAGGGTCAGGTCGAGGACGCGCGGCACCGCCGGACCGCTCTCCTCGGCGCGCTCCACCCGCTCGGGGACCGGCCGCTCGCCGACCGGCATCCGCAGCATCGTGCGCATCCGGTCCTGCCACGGCGTCTGCTTGGTCAGACTGATGACGGGGATGCCGTGGGGCGGCGTGAAGGCGGGCCAGCCCGCCGGCGTCCGGTCGGGAAGCTGGTGCTGGCCGGTGGTGCTGTTGGTGCCGGCGGGCGGGGTGAAGGCGGAGCCTTCCGGCTCGGCCGGCGCCTCGGTCCTCAGGCCCTCGGGGAGGGCGAACTCGGAGGTGGGGTGCTCCTCCTCCGGGACCTGCGGGTACGGCACGCCGGGCGGCGGGGTGAAGGCACTGCGCGCCTCGTCCGACAGGGGCTTACGGTCCTCGGGCTGATCGCTGCCACCGTTCGTACCATTGCTGACGCCCTGTGCGCCTCTGACGCCGTTCACGCCGTTCTTCCCGTTCGTGCCGTTGGTTCCGCGCTGGCCCCGCTGTGCGTCCGACGCCACGTCTCTTCGCTCCTCGTACGCCTCCTGCCGACCGTCAAGGACACGATGCCTGATGGTCGGCAGGGGCGCGCGTGGCGGGGCCCTTACTGAGGTTCATATGAGCTGCGAGTGTCCCCTGCTTCCCAAGGGAAACCCGTGAATCCCGGCCCGGCGGCACCATAGGCGTCGCTCGGCGGTCACCGGTACCGCCGCACGCGGCTCACCGGCACCGCCGTGTACGCAGGGTCCCGTACGCCGGCCGCCGGCGGTACCGCCGATCGGGCTCAGCGCTTGGCGTGCCGGCCGCGGCGGCCGTCGTTGCCCGGCTGGCGGGGCGGCTGGACGGCGCCCGTGGGGTCGTACGGCGCCTGGGCGGCGGCCTTCTTGTTCTTGCCGCGGGCGCGCAGGTACTCGATGGCGATCGGGACGACCGAGATCAGCACGATCGCGACGAGGATCAGCTCGATGTGCTTGTGGACGAACTCGATGTTGCCCAGGGACGCGCCGAGCAGGGTGACACCGGCGCCCCACAGGGTGCCGCCGATGACGTTGAAGGTGATGAACGAGCGGTAGTTCATCTTGCTCACGCCCGCGATGATGGGCGTGAAGGTCCGGACGATCGGTACGAAGCGGGCCAGGATCAGCGACTTCGGCCCGTGCTTCTCGAAGAACTCGTGCGCCTTCTCCACGTTCTCCTGCTTGAAGAGCTTGGAGTCCGGGCGCTTGAACAGCGAGGGCCCGACCTTGCGGCCGAAGAGATAACCGGCCTGGTCACCGAGGACCGCCGCGAGCACGATCAGCAGACACACCAGCCACAGCGGCTTGTCCAGCTTGTCGGTCGTCACCAGCAGACCGGTGGTGAACAGGAGCGAGTCGCCCGGCAGGAAGAAGCCGATCAGCAGGCCGGACTCCGCGAAGACGATGATCAGCACGCCGATCAGCCCGAACGTGCCGATCAGATAGTCCGGGTCCAGCCACTGGGGGCCGAGCGCGAGAGTATTCACGGGGTGAAGGCTCCTGGGTCGAGGGCGCCGGATCGTGCGGTGCGACGGGATGCAGGCGCAGTGTGCGGCCCAAAGCTATCAACGCCGGATGACGAGCCATGGTTCCAGCCGCCCGCCACGGCCCCGCACACCCCGCGCCGGGCCCCTCCACGGCCGGACATCACCGCCCCGGTCTCCCCCGCCCCCCCGCTTCCCCCGAACCGGCCCTCCCCCATGAGACGCTCCCCGCCAGGAGCCCGCCGGCCGGGCGGCTCACCGTACGGAGGGACAGGACACACGATGGGCATCGAGGAATTCGGCGGCGGCCAGGCCGCACAGGCCGACGTGCTGGTGGTGACGACCAACGACGTCCCCGGATACGAGGTGCAGCGGGTCATCGGCGAGGTCTTCGGCCTGACGGTGCGCTCCCGGCACCTGGGCAGCCAGATCGGGGCCGGGCTGAAGTCGATGATCGGCGGCGAGCTGAAGGGCCTGACGAAGACGCTCGTGGAGACCCGCAACCAGGCGATGGAACGGCTGGTGGAACAGGCGCGGGTACGCGGCGCCAACGCGGTGCTGATGTTCCGCTTCGACGTGACGGAGGCGGCCGACGTCGGCACGGAGGTCTGCGCGTACGGCACCGCCGTCGTGATCGCCCCGAAGAACGCCTGAGGCCGCACCGGGAACGGCCGGTGCCGGTCGCCGGCCCGCGCGGACAGGCTCGTACGGGCCAGGGGTCACACTCCCCTGCCCCGTACGGACTCAACTGTTACGTACGGCGTTGGCCAGCATCGCGTCCCGCATATAGACCGCCAACCCCGGCCGGATGGCCTCATAAGTGGCGGTGAAGCGCTCGTCCGCGACATACATCTCCCCGAGACAGGTGTGCATCTCGTACGAGCAGTCGTAGTAACCGGACGAGATGAACCGGCGGTGCTCCTCGGCCACGTCCATCGCCTCGGCCGAGTCCGCGGGCAGCCCGCTCGCCATCACCTCGGCCATCTTCCGGTGGACGGCGTCGAACTCCTCCGTCAGCCGCTTCCAGTCCTCCTTCGTGTAAGAAGCCGTCCGCCGCTGCGACTCCTTGTACGCCTCGCTGCTCCCCCAGCGCTCGCGCACCTCGTCGGCATACGCGTCCGGGTCGAAGTCCCCGAACACCTCGAACTTCTCCTCAGGGGTGAGATTGACGCCCATCTTGCGTGCCTCCATCGCGTGTTCGACGGCGGCGGCCATCGCCTGGAGCTTGCCGATCCGGGCGCTCAGCAGCGCGTGCTGCCGCCGCAGGTGTTCCCGCGGGTCGGCGTCCGGGTCGTCCAGGAGGGCCGCCACCTCGTCGAGCGGGAAGCCGAGCTCCCGGTAGAACATGATCTGCTGGAGCCGGTCGAGATCGGCGTCGCCGTAGCGCCGGTGCCCCGCGTGGCTGCGCTCCCCCGGCACCAGCAGCCCGATCTCGTCGTAATGGTGCAACGTACGCACCGTCACCCCGGCGAACCCGGCGACCTGCCCCACCGAATAACTCACCTGCCCGCCCTCCTCCCTCTCGGTACGCACTCCACGATGAGTCCTCACGCCACGTGAGGTGCAAGTCCGTATACCGGAAAGCTGTGGGACGGATGGGGCACGAGTGGCATCCTGCCGCCATGCTGGGGATAACCGATCTTCCGACCTACCTGGCGGGCCTCGCGCTCATCGTTCTGCTGCCGGGCCCGAACTCGCTGTACGTCGTCTCCGTGGCCGCCCGCCGCGGCCCGCGCGTCGCCTATCGCGCGGCGGCCGGCGTCCTGTGCGGCGACACCGTCCTGATGACCCTGTCGGCGGGCGGCGTGGCCTCACTCCTCCAGGCCAGCCCGGTCCTCTTCACCATCGTCAAATTCGCCGGCGCGGGCTACCTCACCTGGCTGGCCGTGGGCATGCTGCGCGGCGCATGGGCCCTGTGGCGCAACCGGGAGACCGCGAAGACCCTGCGCAAGCAGGCCACCTCCGACGAAGCCCCTGCCCCCAAGGAGGCCCGCGAACGCCCGTACCGCCGGGCCCTGGTCATCAGCCTCCTCAACCCCAAGGCCATCCTTTTCTTCATCTCCTTCTTCGTCCAGTTCGTCGACCCCACCTACGCCCACCCCGTCCTCTCCTTCCTCACCCTCGGCGCCTGGGCCCAGCTCTTCAGCCTCACCTACCTCTCCGTCCTCATCTTCAGCGGCACCTACCTCGCCGCCACCTTCCGCCGCCGCAAACGCCTCACCGCCGGCCTGTCGGCGGGCGCGGGCGCAGCATTCCTGGGCTTCGCGGCGAAGCTGTCACTGGCGAGTGGGGGCTGACACACAAAGACATGGCCGCGTGGGCCCCGGCCCGGTTCGGGCACCCTGCTCTCCGGTGCCTCGGCCGGGCAAGCCGCCCTGCCACGGCCGCCGGGCCCGGCCCGCTAATCCCGCGTGGCACCCGCCGGCCAGATGACATCGACCGGCACCCCGGTACGCCGGGCGTGGACGACCACATCGGCCGTCCCACCGAACCCGCGCGCCGCCTTGCCGTCCCACACCGCCAGCAGCCGGTCGACGAGCCCCACGAGGATCTCGCTCCCTGCCATGTGAGCCTCCGGGCAGGACTCCCGGGCGCCGGTCCGGTGCACTTTCATTGCCCGTCCGAGGAGACCGTCATAGGTGGCGCGGTGGTCGTCAGGAAGTCCGGATCGGTAACCCTCTGCCGGCACCACAGCTTCGATACGCCCTCCCAGTAAGAGCACGATCTCGGCGAACCACGCATCAGGGCCGTCGGCGAGGCACGAGACACCGCACAGTTCCGCAGGCTCGTACTGCCGTAGGAGCGCCTGCATCTCGCCCCGCACCGCCTCTTCCGTGGCTGCGGAGAGCCCTCTGTGCCCCGTGATGCCCACTCGCACGGTACCTCCCTCTCACGGCCCCCAGGTCAGGTCAGGTACGGCATCTGCCCGGCCCCTGTGGTCGAGCGCGAATCACACGCCCTTACGCGTCCGCCGTTCGGCGTTGGGCCGGTAGACACCCCATCGTGTCGCGAGCGCCTCGACCATGCACAGACCACGACCCGACTCCCCCGGATCGGTCAGCCGCCGTGCCGGATCACTGTCCGGCGCGTCGTCCCACACGGCCACGCGTACGCGGCTGTGCTGTACGGAGACGTCCAGGCGCACGACAGGCGCCGATGTGTGCAGGTAGACGTTGGTGACCAGTTCGCTCACCATCACGCTCACGTCGTCGATGACTTCCGTGTGCCCCGTCAGAGCGAGCAGGTCGGTGACCACGGTCCGGGCAATCTTCGGGGCGGCATCGCCGCTGGGCAGTTCGAAACGGAACCTACGTCGTGCTTCGGGGAGTTCGGTGAGTCGTGATGGTGCGAGGGTCATTGCCGCATCTCCCAACGCGGTCGTGCGCGCCGCCCGCCGCCGCGGATCCAGCCACTGCGGGTACGCGAAGTCGTGCGCGTGTGCCCGCACTTCGGCCTTTCGGCTCGCGGCGCCGCGCTGACAGGACCATAGGACAGGAGGGATCAACGTAGCTACCTCCGTAGCGTAGCTACATTGATCCGGTGGACCAGTTCACCCGTCAGGGGCACACTTACGCCCATGCCACCGAGGACAGTCACCACAGCTCGTCAGCGACGACTCGGTGCGGAACTGCGACGTCTGAGGGAAGCCGCCGGCCACAACAGCCGCGAGGCCGCTGCCCTGCTCGGCATCGACCACACCAAGGTCAGCCACATGGAGACCGCCCGGTTCGGCGTCAGCGGTGACCGCATTCGCGCCCTCGCCTGCGTGTACGGCTGCGATGACCAAGCACACATCGAGGCACTGATCAGCATCGCCGAGGACCGCACGAAAGGCTGGTGGCTCGAATACGCTGAGGCGCTGCCCGCCGACTTCCTCGACCTGGCGGAGCTCGAACACCACGCACGCGGAATGCGCACGTATCAGATCGCGCACATCCCTGGCCTCCTTCAGACCGAGGACCACATCAAAGCCATCTTCGCCGAGTGCGATCCCCCTCTACTGGGCGAAGATCTCGACCGGCGCATACAGCACCGCGTGCGACGTCAAGCCGTACTCGAAAAGGAATGGCCGCCAAAGTACGAGGCAGTGATTCACGAGGCTGCCCTACGGATGCAGTTCGGCGGCACGAAGACCGCCAAGGCACAGCTTGAGCATCTGATCGCCATGGGCGACCGCGACCACATCACGATTCAGGTGATCCCGTTCACCGCCGGAGGTTTCGCCGGATCGGGCCAGTCGATCTTCTACGCGCAAGGGGACGTGGCACAGCTCGACACGGTGCAGCTTGACGCTACGCACGGGATTTCACTCCTCGACTCCCCAACACAGTTGCGGAACTACCGGAAGCTCCTGGACCGCATGAAGGCCAAAGCGTTGCCGGTGGGCGAATCCCGCTCCTTCATCCACACCATCACAGGACAGTTGTGAGAGGCATAAATGTCACAGAATGATTGGCAGATCTCCACGTACTGCCAGGCCGGGAACTCATGTATCGCAGTTCGCCGCAGCGCTGAAGCCGTCCAGATCCGAGAGAGTGCCCACCCCGCCGAGGTCATAGTGACGGCTCCCGAAAATTTGCGCGACTTCGTTCTGCGCGTCAAGGCGGGAGCATACGACCGCCCGATCTAGCCAACCCCGCTCGTCGCTCCCCTCGCCTTGCCTGGTGAGGAGAGCTCTTGCATCTGACGCGAAATCGACCGGGCACCCACATCGAGTAGCTCTATTGCTCCCCGCGCAGCGTTACAGCTACGTTCGCTGGTGTCGGCCCTCGCCCCACGAGAGGTGGTCGAACCATGCCCATGATGTCCTGCGGCGCACCCGCCCAGGAGACGTCTCCGCCCGCGTCCCACCCAACTTTCCCCGGCACCAGCCGCGCAGCCGCACACGCCCGTACCTACGCGCGACAGATCGCCGAACGGTCCGTACCCGGCATCGCCGAGGGACCGGTCCGCGATGTCGAACTTGTCGTCAGCGAACTGGTCGCCAACGCCATCCGCTAGGGGACCGAACCGGGAGACCGCATCACCGTGGCCGTGACCGCCTCCCTGAGCGGAGTACGGATCGAGGTGCACGATCCCGTCCGGCGCCGCCCCCGTCACAAGCCCCGTAACCCAGCCCGCCGAAGAGGTCGTGGCCTGCTCGTCGTCGGAGCTCTCGCAAACAGTTGGGGCGTGGCCGACCGCCCACTCGGGAAGATCGTGTGGGCGGAGCCGGCATGGTGACCTGTGTGGCGGGCCCCGTCCGGCCCGTACCCGTACCGACTCAGATCCCCGCAGCCTCGATCACGAACAACGCATCCGCCGTCGGCAGCGGAGTGAGACCGGTGATTTTGAAGCCGGCCGTGGCGCACAGGTCCTCGAAGTCGGCGCGGGTGCGTTCCCGGCCGCCGACAGTGACGAGCATGTTGAGGTCGCTCATGTAGGGCAGGGCGGTCGCGCCGGGCCGTACCGTGTCGCCGAGGACCGGTTCGATGATCACCAGTCGGCCGTCCGGGGGCAGCACCTGCCGGATGTGGCCCAGGATGCCGGCGCACTGCTCGTCGTTCCAGTCGTGGAGGACGCTCTTGAGCAGGTACAGGTCGCCGCCGGGCGGTGCGGCCGCGAAGAAGTCGCCGGGCTCCAGGGTGACGCGGTCGGCGACCCCCGCGGCGGCCAGTTTCGCGGGGGCCTGGGCGAGGCCCTCGGGGCTGTCGTAGATCATGCCGCGCGGTGCGGGGTGGGCCCGCAGGATCGCGGCGAGGAGGGTGCCGTCGCCGCCTCCCACGTCGACGACGGTGGTGAAGCGGCCGAAGTCGTAGTGCGGCGGCACGTGCTGGGCGGCGGTGTGGGTGCGCTGGCCCATCGCGGCGTTGAACGCGCGCGACAGTTCCGGTTCGTCCTTGAGGTGGCTGAAGAAGTCCGTACCGAAGATCGCGTCGAAGGCGGGCGCGCCGCTGCGCACGCTGTCCGCCACCCGCTCCCGGGCGCGGGTCATGAACGGCTCGCAGAAGACGCCGGCCAGGGTGGCCATGGAGTCGGGGGTGTCGCGGCGCAGCAGCGCCCCGGCGGCGGTGGCCCCGAAGACGCCCGCTTCGTGTTCGGTGAGCAGGTCCAGGGCGGCCAGGGCGCGCAGCAGGCGCAGGGTGGCCTGCGGGTCGGTGCCGCACGAAGCCGCCACGTCGGCCGCCGTACGGGTGCCGTCGCCGATACGGTCCAGTACACCCAGCCGGACGCCCGCACCCACGGCGTACGTGGCCAACTGTCCGAACAGCAGCCGGGAGACGGTGGCGCGGGCCTCGCGGGCCGGCGTGGCCCGTTCCTCGTTCGCTTCCACGTCGGCTCCTTCGGGTCGCCTCGGGCACCGCTCCCGCGCCGTACCCGTGGCCGGGTGACGGCACGGCGGGGCAGGCGGATCCGTGTCCCCCGTCCCGCGCGATAAGTCAGGCAAAACTAAGTTCCTGTACGGGGTGGCGCAATACCCACGTCATGCGGCACGGGGCGTAGTTGTTGACGGTTCACCCATGCCGCGCGACGGTGGGGAGTGTGGGGGCGGGGCGCCCGCCGTTCCCGAGTGTCACGCGATCGGGTGCGAGGGCGGGCGCGCCGAATGCCCCTTATGCACGTATCGTCGCCACCGTAGGAGGTGTCGTCATGACCGAGCCCAACGACCGCACCACTGTCCGTCTCGCCGTCGTCTACTACTCCTCGACCGGTACGGTCACCGGACTCGCCAAGGCCGTCGCGGACGCCGCCGAGAAGGCCGGCGCCGAGGTGCGGCTCCGTAAGGCCGCCGAGCTGGCGCCGCGGGCCGCCATCGAGTCGAACCCCGCCTGGGCCGAGAACGTCCGCGCGACCGCCGACATCGCCGAGGCGACCCCCGACGACATGGTCTGGGCGGATGCCGTGATCTTCGGCTCCCCCACCCGGTACGGCAACATCGCCTCGCAGCTCAAGCAGTTCATCGACACGCTGGGCGGGCTCTGGCAGGAGGGCAAGCTGGCCGACAAGGTCTACAGCGGCTTCACCGCCTCGGCCACCAAGCACGGCGGCCAGGAGTCCACCCTGCTCGCGCTCTACACCACGATCCACCACTTCGGCGGCATCGTCGTGGCCCCCGGTTACACCGACCCCGCCAAGTTCGCCGACGGCAATCCGTACGGCACCTCGCACGTCGGCGGCCCCGAGACGCCCCTCGACGACGAGGCCCGGACCGCCGCCGGCATCCAGGCGCGGCGTGTCGTGAAGTTCACCCGCGCCCTGAAGGCGGGGCTATCCCCGGACGGGTGAGGGTACGCGCGCACCATGCCACTCCACGAGGGAGCAGACGCCAAGGACGGCAGGGAGCACCTGTCGGTCAACCCCTTCTACGGCGAGGCCGACCCGGTCGCGGGCATGGCCACGGCCCCGCCCCGGCACACCCTGCCGGACGGCCCCACCGCCCCGCGCGCGGCCTACCAGCTCGTGCACGACGAACTGATGCTGGACGGCAATTCCCGGCTGAATCTGGCCACTTTCGTCACCACCTGGATGGAGCCGCACGCCGACGTACTGATGGCGGAGTGCCGCGACAAGAACATGATCGACAAGGACGAGTACCCCCGTACCGCCGACCTGGAGCAACGGTGCGTGGCCATGCTCGCCGACCTGTGGCACGCCCCCGACCCGACCGCCGCCGTCGGCTGCTCGACGACCGGCTCCAGTGAGGCGTGCATGCTCGCCGGGATGGCCCTCAAGCGCCGCTGGTCCCGGGCGAACGCCGACCGCTATCCGGCCCATGCCCGGCCCAACCTGGTCATGGGCGCGAACGTGCAGGTCTGCTGGGAGAAGTTCTGCACGTTCTGGGAGGTGGAGGCCCGGCAGGTGCCCATGCGCGGCGACCGCTTCCATCTGGACGGCGAGTCCGCCGCCGCGCTCTGTGACGAGAACACCATCGGCGTGGTGGCCGTCCTGGGCTCGACCTTCGACGGCTCGTACGAGCCGGTGGCGGAAATCTGCTCGGCCCTGGACGACCTCCAGGAACGCACCGGCCTGGACATCCCCGTCCACGTGGACGCGGCCTCCGGCGGCATGATCGCGCCATTCCTGGACCCTGACCTGGTGTGGGACTTCCGGCTGCCGCGCGTGGCCTCCGTCAACACCTCGGGCCACAAGTACGGGCTCGTCTACCCCGGCGTGGGCTGGGCCCTGTGGCGCGACCGGCAAGCCCTGCCGGAGGAGCTGGTCTTCCACGTCGACTACTTGGGAGGTGACATGCCGACCTTCGCCCTCAACTTCTCCCGGCCCGGCGCCCAAGTCGTCGCCCAGTACTACACGTTCCTACGGCTGGGCCGGGACGGCTACCGAGCCGTCCAGCAAACCACCCGTGACGTCGCCCGCTCACTCGCCGACCGCATCGGCGCACTGGGCGACTTCCGCCTGCTGACCCGCGGCGACGAACTGCCGGTCTTCGCCTTCACCACGGCCGACGGCGTGTCGGGCTTCGACGTCTTCGACGTGTCCCGCCGGATGCGCGAGCGCGGCTGGCTCGTCCCCGCGTACACCTTCCCGCCCGACCGCGACGACCTCTCCGTGCTGCGGATCGTCTGCCGTAACGGGTTCTCGCACGATTTGAGCGATCTGTTCGTGGCCGACCTTGAGCGGTTGCTTCCGGAACTTCGGGCGCAGGGCGGGCCTTTGGGGGGACGGGCGGGGCAGGACACCGCGTTCCATCACTGAGGGCGGCGGGGGCGCGGCGCACGGCGTCACTCGGTCGAGTGGCGCTACGGCCGTTCGAGGGACGCGGAGCCACGAACACGTGGACGATCGGCGCATGGGAACAGCGATGGCCGCAGAAGCCGAGCGGGAGCGGGGAGAGCGGGCCGCCCCGGAGAACTGGATGCACCGGCCGCCGGGCGGCTGGACGGATGACCAGGTGAAGGATGCGGAGCTGCCGTTCGACTGGGAACTGCTGGACGGGAACATCGCGGTCCGGGGAATGGCCGTCTGGTGGCACAACCGCGTGCGGAACAAGCTGTACTACCAGTTGCAGAGCGCCCGGCGTGAGCCATTCGCCGTCGACTGCGAGCAATGTGTTGTGATCGATGAACGCAGCGTCCCCCGGCCCGACGTGATGGTCTTCGACCAGGCGGGGCTCGATGTCCGCACGGTGGAACAGATTCCCGTGGAGAAGGCCGCACTCGCCGTGGAGGTGGTATCCGAGGGCTCGCATCTCGCCGACCGCTTCACCAAGCCGGCCCTGTACGCCGCAGCCGGCATCGCCTCCCACTGGCGCATCGAGCGCGACGAGAACGACCTGCCGGTGGTGCACGAGTTCTGGTTGCACCATGAATCAGGTGTCTACGCGCCCAGTCCCGAGCGTCCCCTGCACACCGGCAAGCTGGTGACCAGCGCCCCGTTCCCCGTGGACATCGATCTCCAGGAACTCATCGAGGCGTGATCACTCCGAGGGCGGCGGCACTTCCCCACCATCCTCCCCATACTCCGGCCCCAGCTCCGCCGCCCCATAAGGATTAACCTCCCCCTCCCCCAACACCCCCACAAACGGCTCCCCCTCCCCCGCGAACACATACGCCCCGCCTTCGATCCGCTCGATCAGCCCGCGCGTCCACTCGGCGCCGCCGTCCGCCGCGTGTACCCACATGTTCATGATTTCGCCGATGTGGCCGAGCTGTTCCGGGCCGTCCGCCGGGGTGTAGTACTCGGTGACCGAGAGCCGCCACTCCTCCAGGCCGCGCACCCGCTCCTTCAGGAGGGCCACGGCCTCCTCGCGTGGCAGGTCGACGATGAAGCCGATCGCCGCGCTCAGCTCGTCGACCTTGCGGTCGTACTGGGACAGGGAGTCGCGCAGCAGCTTGAAGAACTCCTCCGTGCCCGCCTCGGTCAGCTCGTACTCCGTACGGGGCGGGCCGCCGGCCGGGCTGGGGGCGATGTCGTGGGCGCGCATCAGGCCCTGCTTCGCCATCTGCTTGAGGGCGTGGTAGATCGAACCCGGTTTGGCGTTGGACCACTCGTGGGCGCCCCAGTACTCCAGGTCGTTGCGCACCTGGTAGCCGTGCGCCCGCCCGTGCTGGCGCACGGCCCCCAGAACCAACAGCCGGATCGCCGACATCGCCACCTCGCATCGTTCACGCTCGCGCTGGGGCCAGCCTAGCCGGGATTCGCTAATCAAGTTTGAGTACTGAGCCCGCGCGCCGTACGCTCGCCGGCATGGCCGAGACTGTGATTCCGATCCTTCCGTGCCCGTCCATCGACGACCTCCTCGACTTCTACCGTGCCCTCGGATTCGAGGTGACCTCCTACCAGAAGAGCCCGAATCCGTACTGCGGTGTCCGCCTGCGCGGCATCGAGCTGCAGTTCTTCGGGATGAAGAGCCACGACCCGGCGACCTCGTACAGCACCTGCTACGTGCTGACCGACGATGTGGACGGGCTCTACGCGTCCTTCCGTACGGGCCTGAAGGCCGCGCTCGGCAAGGTGCCGACGCGCGGCCTGCCGCGGATCGGGGCGCTGAAGGACATGACGTACGGCGTGCGGCAGTTCCTGATGACCGATCCCGGCGGCAACTGCATACGCATCGGCCAGCCGATCGCCGACAGCTTCGAGTACGCGGCCGTCCCCAAGGAGCGGTACGCGCGCGCCCTCCACCAGGCGACGTTGATGGGCGAGTCCAAGGGCGATCATGCCGCGGCGGCCCGGATCATCGACCGGCCCTGGAACACAGGGCCGGCGCGGAGGCCGGGCCGGGCGACGGCGCCGGGCCGACCCCGCTCCAGCTCGTACAGCTCCTTGTGCTGCGTGCCGAGATGGCTGCCCAGTTGGACGGCTTGCAGGCGGCCGCCCCCTGGCTCGACCGCGCGGACGCGGTCGAACTCGACGACACCGAGCGGGAGTCCGCGCGCGATGTTCTGAGCCGGGCGGCGGACCTGCGGACTGGGGAGGATTGAGGGCACCCGGGGAGGGGCCGGAGCCCCCGGCCGGGGGCGCGCCGAGCGCCCCCGGATCAGCCCTGCGCCGCCCGCTCCTCGTCCACCAGCGTGAAGGCCGTCTTGCCGTCCAGGGACTCGCGGATGATGTCCGCGTGCCCGGCGTGCCGGGCGGTCTCCTCGATCAGGTGCAGCAGGAGCCAGCGCATCGACTGCACCGCGTTCGGCGGGTACCAGGGCGCCTCGGGCAGCGGGAAAGTGACGTTCAGGTCCGGCAGCGCGCGGACGAACTCCTCGGTCTTGCGGGCCACCTCGTCCCAGAAGGCGAGCGTCGAGGCGACGGTCTCGTCGCCCTCCAACTGGAAGCTCAGGTGCCAGGTGTCCATGTCCCGTTCGATGGAGTGGGGCTTCTCCTGGGCGGTCTCCACCCAGCCCTGCTCGACCTCCGCGACGTGCTTGATCAGGCCGGCCAGGGACAGTTCGCTGGCGGACGGCTTCCGCGTGGCCTGTTCGTCGGTGAGGCCGAGCACGGAGCGGCGCAGTCCGCCGCGCTGCGCCTCCAGGAAGGCCAGCAGCGCGCCGAGCTCGTCACCGTGGGCCTCGGCAGGAACGTGAGTGGGCATGGGGTCCGCCTTTCGTGGGGGCCGCGGCGCTGGTGCCGCGGCCCGACACGAAGCACGTTAGGAAGCGTTGAGGACAGGTACTGTCCTCAACCGGCCGCCGACCGGAGATTTTTTCCGGTGCGGCCGGGGGCGGCCGGCTAGAACGGGAATTGCGACCGGCCGTGCTGGATGGAGATCCACTTGGTGGTGGTGAACGCCTCCACCATCGCGTCGCCGTTCAGCCGCCCCAGCCCGGACGCCTTCTCGCCGCCGAAGGGCACGATCGGCTCGTCGTGCACCGTGCCGTCATTGATGTGGATCATGCCGGTCTCGATGCGCTTGGCGAACCGCACGCCCCGCTCGATGTCGGCGGTGTGCACCGCCCCGCTGAGCCCGTACGGCGTGGCGTTGGTGATCCGTACGGCCTCGTCGTCACCGTCGAACGGCACCAGCGCCACGACCGGCCCGAACATCTCCTGGGTGAGCGCCACGGAGTCCTCCGCCAGCCCGGCCAGCACGGTCGGGGCGACCAGGGTGCCCCGCACCGTGCCGTGCACCAGCGCGGTGCCGCCCTCGGCGACGGCGCGGTCCACCACCGCGGCGACGGCCTCCGCCTGCCCCTCGTTGATCAGCGGGCCGATGTGGGTGGCCGGATCGCTCGGGTCGCCGACCTTCAGGGTCTTGACCTTGGCGACGAACTTCTCGGTGAACTCCCGCTCCACCGCCCGGTCGACCAGCACCCGGTTAGCCGCCATGCAGACCTGCCCCTGGTGCACGAAACGGCTGAAGACGGCGGCGTCCACCGCGTAGTCGAGGTCGGCGTCGTCCAGGACGACCAGCGCGCTGTTGCCGCCCAGTTCCAGGACCGTGCGCTTGAAGTGGGAGGCGGCGACGGTCGCGACATGGCGGCCGACCTTCTCGGAGCCGGTGAAGGAGATGACCTTCGGCACCGGGTGTTCGATGAGAGCGTCACCGATCTCCGCGATGTCGGTGACCACGACGTTCAGCAGGCCCGCGGGCAGCCCGGCCTCCTCGAAGACCTTCGCGACCAGGCCGCCGCCGCAGACCGGGGTGTTCTGGTGGGGCTTGAGCACCACGGCGTTGCCGAGCGCGAGCGCGGGTGCCACCGACTTGACCGACAGCAGGAAGGGGAAATTGAAGGGGCTGATGACCCCCACGACGCCGACCGGGAGCCGGTAGAGCCGGTTCTCCTTGCCGTCCACCGGGGACGGCAATATGCGGCCCTCGGCCCGCAGTGACAACTGGATGGCCTCGCGCAGGAATTCCCGTACCAGATGGAGTTCGAAAGCGACCTTGGCGTGGGTGCCGCCGACCTCGGCGATGATCGCGGCACCCAGCTCCCGCTCCCGGTCGTCGATGATCCGCAGCGCGCGTTCGAAGACGAGCCGGCGGGTGTACGGGTTGGTGGCCCCCCACTCCCCCTGTGCGCGTTCGGCGGCACGGTAGGCCTGGTCGATCTCGTCGACCGTGGCCACGGTGATGGAGGCCAGCTTCTCCCCGTCATAGGGATTGAAATCGACGATGTCCCACGAGCCGCTGCCGGCCCGCCATTCGCCGTCGATGTACTGGTACGCCAACTCGTCGAAGTAGGACATGCGAATTCCCAATCTGGAGGACAGGGCGCCGGTCACAGCGCCCTGGCCGGGGGGGTGCTGACTCCTGATGGGAGCTCATGCTACCTACGGGTTAAGTCAGTTGGAGTAGACCACGTATCAAGTCTCTCGTCTCGGCCGGATTCGGACTGTCCTCCTGGAGGCGGTCCATGACCCGCGCGTACTGGGCAACCTCGTCGCGCTTGTCCAGATAGAGCGCGCTGGTCAGTTGTTCCAGGTACACGACGTCGGGCAGCCCGGGCTCCGGGAAGCTGAGCGTGGTGAACGCGCCGCTCTCCCCCGCGTGCCCGCCGAAGCTGAACGGCACCACCTGCAAGCGCACATTCGGCCGCTCGGACAGTTCGATCAGGTGCCGCAACTGCCCGCGCATCACCTCCCGGTCGCCGTACGGGCGGCGCAGCGCCGCCTCGTCGAGCACGCAGTGGAACTCCGGCGGGCGCTCCGCCAGCAGCAACTTCTGCCGCTCCAGGCGCAGCGCGACCCGACGGTCGATCTCCGCCGCACTCGCCCCCGGCATCCCGCGGTGCACCACCGCGTGCGCGTACTCCTGCGTCTGCAGAAGCCCGTGCACGAACTGCACCTCGTAGGCGCGGATGAGCGAAGCGGCTCCTTCCAGCCCCACATATGTCTGGAACCAGCCGGGCAGCACATCGCCGTAACTGTGCCACCAGCCCGCGACGTTGGCCTCGCGGGCCAGCACCAGCAGCGCCTCGCGCTCCTGCGGATCGTTCACGCCGTACAGCGTGAGCAGGTCCTCCACGTCCCGTGCCTTGAAGCTGACCCGGCCCAGTTCCATCCGGCTGATCTTCGACTCGGACGCGCGGATGGAGTAGCCGGCCGCCTCGCGGGTGATCCCGCGGGATTCACGCAGCCTGCGGAGCTGTGCCCCCAGCAGGATGCGCCGCACCACGGACCCGCTCGATTCACTTGCGGACACCTTTGTGACCCTCCCATGGCCCACCCCGTCCAACAGTGGCCCGCAGTCTGCCACGTCCGGGCTTCGTTGAGTGCTCATCCGGTTACGGATGTGGGAGGCCCGGGCGGGTGCTCCACAAGAACACGTAGGAAGAAATACGCGTGAAGCGGGGCGGCCGCCCCCAAACGGGGCGCGTGCACGTGCATCTGCCCTTGCATCTGGCGTACGCATTGGGAACCATGGACAGCGCACGCATGCACGCTCGGGAAAGATCCGCCAGACCGCCAGATCCGGCTGCCCGGCCAGGGTCATGACGTCCGCGAACGCCAGGAGTGCCTCGCATGGGGACCAAGGTTTTGACCATGCTCCAGCCGTTATGGCAGGGCTTTCCTCCCGTCGACCCCCTGGCCGTCTCCGGTTCCGTCTCCTACTCGCTGGCCCCGCGCTTCGAATCGGTGCGCGGCGCGCGGCAGTTCACCCGCGAGACGCTGCACCGGTGGGACCTGGAGGAGGTCTTCGACAGCGTCGCCCTGGTCGTCTCCGAACTGGTCACCAACGCCCTGCGGCACGCCGCCACGACCGGTGCCGCCGGTGCGTACGAACCCGCGCCCGCCCCGTACGAGCCGCCCGCCGACCCGGACGCCCTGCCCGCCCGGCTGCACCTGATGCGGTGGTCGTCGCGGCTGGTGTGCGCGGTACGCGACTCCAGCGACGCGTCCCCGGAGGCCGGGACGGCCGACGCCGGCGCGGAGTCGGGACGCGGCCTGTACCTGGTCGACTCCTTCAGCGACGGCTGGGGCTGGCACCCGCTGGCCGGCGCACCGCACGGAAAGATCGTGTGGGCGCAGTTCCGGCTGCCCTGAGCGGCGAAGGCTCCGGGGCCTCGGGGGCACGGGGCCCGGGGGCCACGGAGCCTTCGCCGGCCTGCCCGGACGGCCGGGACCGTCCGGGCAGGCGCGCAGCCGGTCCGTACCGGGCCGGGCCGGACCGTCGGTCCCGGACCGTCAGTCCCGGACCAGGTGGTCGAACTCGCCGTCCTTGACGCCCGCGATCATCGCCTCGACCTCGGCCGGCGTGTAGACGAGCGCCGGCCCCTCCGGGAACCGGGAGTTGCGTACGGCGATCTCCCCGCCCGGCAGCCGTGCGAACTCCACGCAGGACCCCTGCGAGTTGCTGTGCCGGCTCTTCTGCCAGGTCACACCGTGGAGATCCGTAGCGGCCATGCCGTTGTATGCGTCGGGCACAGGTGTCTCCCGGTGGATGCGGTGGTCAGCGGTGACGGGTCGTGGCGCGCTGAGCGGTCGGTGATGGGCTGTCAGCAGCAGTCCGCACAGCGGTAACCGGTGTCAACTGCAACTGGTGGGGATCATAGCTGCGTTCATATGCCGATGCATGGTCGGATGCACGTGCACGACGGCCCGTGGCGCCCTGGTCACAGCACGTCCCACTCCATGCTCACGGGACGTATCAGCGGACGACAGAGTTCCCCGCAACAAGAGAACCGGCCCTCCGCAACACCGCACGGTGTTCCGGAAGGCCGGCAGCGGACCGGGCCCCTCCGTGAGCGGCGGCAACCCGGCAAACGGCCGCGGGCGGCCGCGCGGTCCTCACTTCGACGTGTACGGCAGCAGCGCCATCTCCCGGGCGTTCTTGATCGCACGGGCCAGTTGCCGCTGCTGCCGCGCGCTCACCCGCGTGACCCGGCGGCTGCGGATCTTGCCGCGGTCGGAGATGAACTTCCGCAGCAGGTCGGTGTCCTTGTAGTCGATGTAGGTGATCCGCGCC
This sequence comes from Streptomyces chrestomyceticus JCM 4735, assembly GCF_003865135.1. Lineage (NCBI taxonomy): Bacteria > Bacillati > Actinomycetota > Actinomycetes > Kitasatosporales > Streptomycetaceae > Streptomyces > Streptomyces chrestomyceticus. The sequence goes on from NZ_BHZC01000001.1 coordinate 4,322,467, forward strand.
GCGTCCAGCGGGTTGGGGCGGGGCGCGGTCTTCTTGCGGGGGTCGTGGCGACGGGGCATCGGGGCTCCTGAGGGCGGTACGGGGTCGGGCGCGGTCGGCGGGGGCGAAGGCGGGTGCGGGTGCGGGTGCGGGTGCGGATGACCGACAGCAGCGGGGCAGAAGGGGTTACGGGACAGGGTCGAGGAGTTCGTCGAACGCAGGGGCCAGCCGCTTCCACGCCCCCGGCCCGCCCGCGTACTCCTCGTCCGTGAGCAGGCAGGACTCCAGCAGCGACGTCAGCCCGTCGCGGTCCAGCCCCGGCGAGGTGAAGACCAGGTGCTGCGCGCGGTCTCCGTGCTCGGGGTGCCAGTCCAGGGCGGCCGCGGCGCGGCGTACCGGCGGCACCAGGTCCCAGGCGGCGTCCGGCAGCGCGGCCAGCCACGGCCCGGCGTTCTCGACGCACAGGGCACCGCCCGCCGCGTCCCAGGACAGCAGGGTGTCCGGCCGGTCCGCCAGCCAGAACCGGCCACGGCTGCGGGCCGCCACACAGGTCAGGTCCTCCAGCGCCGCGTACAGCCGGGCCGGGTGGAAGGGCCGGGTGCGATGCCAGACGAGCGTCCCGACGCCGTCCGCGTCGGCCTCCTGGGGGAGCAGCGCGCACGCCGGGTGCTGCCGCGCGGCGGCCGCCTCCACGTCGAATCCGGCGAAGGCCGCCGCGGCCAGCTCCCCCGGGGAGCCGACGTCCACGACCCGCGCCGTCGGATGCAGTTGGGCGAGCAACGCCAGGTCGGCGGCGTCCCCCTCCTCCTCACCCGGCACGAGGACGAGCACCGGCGGGTACTCCAGTTGCCGGGCCCAGGTGTCCGCGACGGTCCGCTGGTCGGAGGCGGCCGCGGCGAGCCCGGCCTCGGCCAGGTCGTCGCCGCAGCCCAGGTACGGCAGCAGCAGCGCCGGGTCCACGGCGGTGAGGACGCCGGTCAGCGCGAGTTCCTCGCCGCCGCAGGCGGTGACGACCTCGGCCATGGCCTTGGGCTCCACGGAGTCCCACAGTTCGACGACGGCCAGCCGGCAGGTGCGTCCGGCGGCCAGCCGCTCCAACTCGGGAACCAGGTCCTCGCGGAGGGCGCAGCAGGCGCAGTCGTTGACCAGCGGCGCCTCGCCCGTGTCGAGCACCCCGCCGGCGTCCCGCACGGTCCGGCGAACCGTTCCTTCAGCGGCGGAGGCGAGGTCGTGGTGGAGCGCGACACTGCCGGGTACGGCGTGCAGCAAGCGCTCCACCGCGGTCCGGCGGGCATCCGCGTGCAGCCCGCCGACGATCACCACGGGCAGCCGGTCCCCGCCGCCTCCGGGGCCGGCGGCGGCGCCCTCCCGCGACGGGCCGCCCATCAGCGGGCCCCGCGCTTCCCGTACCGGCGCTCGAACCGCTCGACGCGGCCCGCGGTGTCCAGTACCCGCGCCGTCCCCGTGTAGAAGGGATGGCTCGCCGAGGAGATCTCCACGTCGATGACCGGGTACGTGTTGCCGTCCTCCCACTCGACCGTCTTGTCGCTGGTCGCGGTCGACCGGGTCAGGAAGGCGTAGTCGGCGGCCCGGTCACGGAAGACGACGGGCCCGTACGGCGGGTGGATTCCAGGCTTCATGACGCTGCTCAGCGCTCCTCTCGGAAGTCGACGTGGCGGCCGGCGACCGGGTCGTACTTCTTCAGCACCAGCCGGTCCGGGTTGTTCCGGCGGTTCTTGCGGGTGACGTAGGTGTAGCCGGTGCCGGCGGTGGACCGGAGTTTGATCACGGGTCGTAGTTCGTTGCGGGCCATGGGCGCTACTATACAGAAATGGTTTCCATTTTCATTAGGAGGTTCTGACCGTGTCCGCCCACTGCCAGCTCACCGGCCGCCGGCCCGGCTTCGGCAAATCCGTCTCGCACTCGCACCGCCGCACGTCCCGGCGCTTCGACCCCAACATCCAGCGCAAGCGCTACTGGCTGGCGAGCGAGGGCCGGCATGTGCGCCTCACGCTCAGCGCGAAGGGGATCAAGACCGTGGACACGATCGGGATCGAGGCGGCCGTCGCCCGGATCCGCGCACGAGGGGAGAAGGTCTGATGGCCAAGAAGAGCAAGATCGCGAAGAACGAGAAGCGGCGCGCGACGGTGGCCCGCTACGCCGCCCGGCGGGCCCTGCTGAAGTCCGTCATCCGCAATCCGCACACCCCGGAGCAGGAGCGGCTGGCCGCCCAGCACGAACTCGCCCGCCAGCCGCGCGACGCGAGCGCCACCCGCGTACGCAACCGCGACAGCGTCGACGGCCGCCCGCGCGGCTACTTCCGCGCCTTCGGCCTCTCCCGGGTCAAGCTCCGCGAGCAGGCGCACGCGGGGTTCCTGCCGGGGGTGCGGAAGTCGAGCTGGTAGGGGGACGGGGCGGCCACGGACCCGAGCTCGAAGCCCGGGCCCGTGGCCGACGTGGGTTCAGAACTCGCCTGTGTCGATCTCGAAGTCGAACGGAGCCGGAAGGGCGATCGTCTTGGAAAGGGCGACGGCCGACAGACGGGTGTACCTGTCGCCCTTCGGTTCGGAGTAAAGCGTGACCTGCTCCGCTTCCCGGTCCACCAGCAGGTAGAAGGGGATGCCGGCACGGGCGTAACCGCGCAGCTTGGGGCCGCGGTCCTGCTCCGCGGTGGATTTCGAGGTGACCTCGCCCACCAGCATCACCGGCGACGGATCGTGGTACTCCAGCCTGTCACTGAAACTCCCCTTCGGAGCGATCACCAGGTCAGGGACGACCTTTCCGGTGATCGAGACCCCCGGTACGTTCAGGCCGAGCCCGGTACGCGTGCGCAGCTTTGCGTCCTTGCGGCGGCCGGCCACCTGGTCCGCGACTTCGGCCACAATTTCCTCGTGTTCGCCATTGGCGGGTGGCACCACGCGGATCTCCCCTTCGATCAGTTCCACGCGCCACCCCTCGGGAGATGCCGCGCTCAACGCTTCGAAGGCTTCCTCGACCGACGCGCAATCGGCTTCCTCACCGATCGCGTACGGACCGCGCTCTGGGGCTGCCAATGCCACGGGACCTCCTTCGTGCGGTGCCACACTGTCACTGTAAGCGACACCGAGCGGGCATTCGGGTGATTCTTCACCCGAACGAGCGTGCCCTCCCTTTCAGCTATCCCCGCCCTCGTCGATCAACCGCCGCACCTCACGGTCGATGAGGCCCAGGCGGGCCTCCGCGACCAGGGGGACGGCGCGGCGCTGGCGGCGGGCCTCGGACAGGTCGATGTCCACCGTGACCAGCGCGGTCTCCCATTTCGGGGCCTGCGCCACCACCGTGCCGCGCGGGTCCACCACCCGGGAGCCGCCCCAGAAGGCGGCGCCGTGCTCGTTGCCCACGCGGTTGACGAAGACGATCCAGCACTGGAGCATCCGTGCCGTGTAGGAGAGCAGCGTGTCCCAGTACGAGCCGGTGTCCATCGCCTCCGGGTCGAGGCTGGCGGCGCTGTTGGTGGGGACGAACAGCACCTCGGCGCCGTCCTGCACCGCGATCCAGGGCAGCACCGGCTGCCAGGCGTCGTTGCAGACCAGCGTCGCGCCGCGGCCGCCACTGGGGGACTTCGTCAGGCCGTACGCGCGGAGCGACTGGCCCGGGCTGACGTGCTTGCGCTCCTCCCAGGAGAGGTAGTTCGGGAGGTAGAGCTTGCGGTGCGCGTGCAGCAGCGTGCCGCCGGCGTAGTAGGCGGCCGTGTTGTAGGCGCGCAGAACCGTGTGCTCGTGGAAGCCCACGAGGACGTCCGGGCCGAGGGTGCTCAGGTCGCGCAGCCGCGGGTCCTGTGCTTCGACCGAGACGTCCCGGGGCAGGGCGCCCAGGTGGTATCCGTGCAGGCTCAGTTCGGGGAAGACGACGAGGTCGGCGCCCTGTTCGGCGGACTTCTCGACCTCCTCGCGCGCGGTGGCGAGGTTCGCGTCGACCTCGCCCAGCGCGCAGTCCGTCTGCGCCAGCGCCACCCGCATGCCCGCACCTCGCTCCGTCGGCCGTCACGCCCGCCGGGACGGCGTGTGGCGGGCGGTACACCCGCCTTGCGCACGGTTTGCGGCGTTACGGGCGGTACGTAGCCATGCTGACAGAGGATGCGGGCACGGGCCTGTTCGCGGCAGGCCCGCCCCCGAACCAGCGCATCAGGCGCATCAGGCGCATCAGGCGCGGAGGAACTCCTCCACCGTGGTGGCCAGCGCCACCGGCGTCTCGTGCATCGGATAGTGCCCCGACCCCTCGATCGTGACGATCTCGGCCTGCGGGTACCACCGCTGCCAGGTCTCCCGCATCAGATCGGCCGTCAGCGCGAGGTCGTACGCCCCGACGACCACCCGTACGGGGACGGCGTACCGCTTCGCCGCGTCCGCGACCGCCTCCGAGAGATCGAGCGACTGCCAGCTGGCGAGGTAGGCCGCGTGCGCCTCCTCGCGGGAGATGTCGAGCGAGTGGCGCACCATGCGGTCCAGCCAGACCGGGCTCGCCCGGTGGCCCGTGACCAGGTCGATGATGGCGCGCCGCTTGGCCGGGTCCTTCGAGGCCCCGTAGAACAGCTCGTGCGTCGCGTCGTCCATCGGGTACGCCCCGGCGGGGACCGGCGCCAGGCCGACCATCCGGTTCACCCGATGGGGCGCGTCGACCAGCACCTGCTGCATCGCCTTGCCGCCCATCGAGTGGCCCACCAGGGAGAACCGCTCCCAGCCGAGCTGGTCGGCGAGGGCCAGCACATCGCCGGCGATCTCCGGCAGGTCGAAGCGGCCCGGTACGTACTTGCGGTCGCCGTAGCCGCGGCAGTCCAGGAAGGCGTACGTGAAGGCGGTCCGGTCCAGGAAGTCCAGGACGGAACCCCAGCCGGCCGAGGTGCCGAACCAGTCGTGGAGAACGATCACCGGGTGCGGTCCTGAACCGATGGCGCGGTGCGCGATGGCCATACGGGCGACTCCCTTGTCTGCCGTCGTGTCTGCCGTGGGCGGGGGTGCTGGTGCGGGGCGTGGGGGCGGGGTGCGGGCCTGGGTCGGCGCGCGCATTCTCCCCCTAGTCAGGCGGGTCGGGTAGGGGAGGTAACCGGCCAACGTCGGTGTTGACGGCGCGCCTTGACGCGGGCGGGCGGCGGCGCGGGGCCCGGTCGGCGGGCCGTGGGGAGCACGGGTGCCGGGCCGCGTGGGGCGGAGGGTGGGAAAGTACCCGTATGCGGTGGGTGATCGGGGGAACGGGCGACGGGCGGGTGGTGGCGTGCGCCGTGGACGCGGCCGGGCGCCCGGTAGGGGTGCCGGTCCGGGCGGCGGGCGTGGCGGAGGCCGTACGCGCGTGTCCGGAGGCGGAGCGGTGGGTGTGGCGGTCGACCGCGGAGACGTACCGGAAGCTGCTCGCGGCGGGCGTCCGGGTCGAGCGGTGCTATGACGTCGAGGCGGCCGAGGCGCTGCTGATCGGGCACGAGGAGGGCCAGTCGGGCCAGCCGCGGTCGCTGGCCGCGGCGTGGGCGCGGCGGCACCGGCTGCCGGTGCCCGGCGATCCGCCGGTGCGCGGGGCGGAGACCCAGCCATCGCTGTTCGAGCCGGGCCCGGTGCCGCTGCCGCCGGGGGTGGACGAGTTCACGGCGCTGCTGGAGGTGTACGCGGGGCAACTGGAGCGTACGGAGCGGGCCGAGCACCCGGGCCGGATGCGGCTGCTGCTGGCCGCCGAGTCGGCCGGGATGCTGGTGGCGGCGGAGATGCGGCGGGCCGGGCTGCCGTGGCGGGCGGACGTGCACCGGGAGCTGCTGGACGAGCTGCTCGGCGAGCGCTACCCGGGCGGTCTGGAGCCGCGCCGTATGGCGGGGCTGGCCGAGGAGGTGTCGCGGGCGTTCGGGGAGGGCGTACGGGTGCGCCCGGATCTGCCGGGTGAGATCGTCAAGGCGTTCGCCGGTGCCGGGATCACGCTGCGGTCGACCCGTAAGTGGGAGTTGCAGGAGATCCGGCATCCGGCGGTGGCGCCGCTGCTGGAGTACAAGCGCCTGTACCGGCTGCACACGGCGCACGGCTGGGCGTGGCTGCAGCAGTGGGTGCACGAGGGCCGGTTCCGTCCGGAGTACCTGCCCGGGGGGACGGTCTCGGGCCGCTGGACGACCAACGGCGGCGGCGCGCTCCAGATCCCGAAGGTGGTCCGCAGGGCCGTGGTGGCCGATCCGGGCTGGCGGCTGGTGGTCGCGGACGCCGAGCAGATGGAGCCCCGGGTGCTGGCGGCGGTCTCCCGGGACCGGGGGCTGATGGAGGTGGCGGGCAGCGGCCGCGACCTGTACGCGGACCTGGCGGCGCGGGCCTTCGGGGGTGACCGGGCGCAGGCGAAGCTGGGGCTGCTGGGCGCCATTTACGGCCAGACGTCCGGGGACGCCCTCAAGCACATGGCGGATCTGCGGCGGCGCTACCCGGACGCGGTGGAGTACGTGGACGCGGCGGCGCGCGCGGGCGAGGAGGGCCGGCTCGTACGGACGTGGCTGGGGCGCACCTGCCCGCCGGTCTCCGTGGCGCCGCCCGACGAGGCGGGGCTGCCGCAGGAGGAAAACGTTCCGGCATACGGCAGTACGGCGAGCGCCCGGGCCCGTGGCCGGTTCACCCGTAACTTCGTGGTGCAGGGCAGCGCCGCCGACTGGGCGCTGCTGATGCTGGCCGCGCTGCGCCGGTCGCTGGCACCGCTCCGGGCGGAGCTGGTCTTCTTCCAGCACGACGAGGTGATCGTGCACGCCCCCGAGGAGGAGGCCGGGACGGTGGCGGCGGCCGTCGCGGAGGCCGCCGAGCTGGCGGGGCGCACGGCGTTCGGTGTGACGCCGGTGCGGTTCCCGTTCAGTACGGCGGTGGTGGAGTGTTACGCCGATGCGAAGTGAGGCGGCGGGGTAGACGGGACGGTGGGGAACAGAGTGTGGAGTGCAGAGAGAGGAGTGCGTGCCTGCTGTGCATGTCGATCCTGAGCTTGCGCCCGTACTGGAGCAATTGCCTCCGCTTCTCGACCCGTACGCCGACATCGAGGGCACCCGCACGGGGATGCACGCCCTCGCCCGCCACTTCCCCGCGGACCGCTACGGGGTGACGAGCGAGCGGTTCGCGGTGCCGCGGCCGGATGGTTCGCGGCTGGCCGTGGAGGTCTACCGGCCGGCGGACGTGCCGGGCCCGCTGCCCGCGGTGCTGCACTTCCACGGCGGCGGTTACACGTTCGGGCAGGCGCCGCCCGGTGAGGACCGTACGGCGATCGGGCTGGTCCGCGAGGTGCGGGCGGCGGTGGTCTCGGTGGAGTACCGCCTCGCCCCGGAGCACCCGTGCCCGGCGGCGGTCGAGGACTGCTACCTCGCCCTGGAGTGGACGGCCGGGCAGGCCGCGGCGCTCGGTGTCGACGCCGCGCGCCTCGCGGTCGGCGGGCAGTCCGCCGGGGGCGGGCTCGCCGCCGCCGTCGCGCTGATGGCGCGTGACCGGGGCGGCCCGGCCCTCGTCCACCAGTCGCTGGTCGTACCCGATCTGGACGACACGGCGGGTACGGGGCCGACGCCCGCGAACGGCGACCCGCGACTGCCGGACGGCGCGTTCATCCAGCAGGGCTGGCGGCACTACGCGCCGGAGGGGGCCGCCGCGTACCCGTACGCCGCCGCGGCCCGCGCCACCGATCTGCGCGGCCTGCCCGCCGCCTGCGTCGTCGTCTGCGGCCTCGACCCGCTGCGGGACACCGGGCTCGCCTACGCCCGCCGGCTGCGGGACGCCGGGGTACGGGTCGCGCTGCACCACGTACCGGGGGCCTGGCACGGTTTCGAGATGTTCGCCCCGGACTCCCGCCTCGCACGGGAGACGACGGCCCGCTGGACGGGCCTGCTGCGCGCCGCGCTCCACGGGGACCGCGCCCCGCTCAGCCGGACGCCGTCGCCGCCGGCCCGCGCGTGATCCGCGCCATCGCCGCGAGGCGGGTGAGCAGGTCGCCCTCGCCGTGCAGAAGCCGCTCGACGGGTGCGGCGGCGCCCGTTTCCGGCCGTACGCGGTGGCCGGAACGCCCGGCGGGCCCCCGTCCTCCGGGGCGGCGACCCCGGCGTGACCACGCCATAGACTCGGCGGACAGCCGCGTACGTACGGAAAGGGATCAGCGTTGGCCGACACCGGAGGGACTCCAGACGCCTCGGCACCGGCCGGGACCCCGGCGCCGGCGACGGCGCCCGAGACCAAGCTGGGCCCCAAGGACCGCCGCAAGCGGATCGCGGACCGGGTGCTGGCCGAGGGGCAGGTCAGCATCGAGGACCTGGTGCAGGAGCTGGGCGTCAGCCAGATGACGGTCCACCGCGACCTGGACTCCCTGGAGCACCAGGGCTGGCTGCGCAAGGTGCGCGGCGGCGCGACCGCCGCGCCCAACGCGCTGTTCGAGTCCAACGCGCGCTGGCGCGGCAACGAGCAGGTGGCGGCGAAGGAGGCGATCTGCGCGGCCGCGCTGGCCATCGCCGAGCCCGGCCAGGCCGTCATCATCGACGACTCCAGTACGGCGCTGCCGCTGGCCCGCTCGCTCGCCTCGCGCGGCGCGTACACGGTGATCACCAACTCGCTCCAGGTGATCAACGAGCTGGCCGAGGAACCCGACATCCGGGTGATCGCGCTGGGCGGCGAGTACCACGCCGCCTTCAACGCCTTCCTCGGCATGTCCACGGCCGACATCGCCCGCAGCTTCCGCGCCGATGTCGCCTTCCTGTCCACCTCCGCCGTCGACAACGGCCACTGCTACCACCAGGCCCAGGAGAACGTCCTGGTCAAGCGGGCGCTGATGGCCGCGGCGCGGCGCAAGGTGCTGCTGGTGGACCACTCCAAGTTCGGCCGCCAGGCGCTGTATTCGCTGGCGCCGCTGGCCGACTTCGACCTCGTCATCTCCGACGAGCAGCTTCCGCAGGAGGAGCGGGACGCGCTGCAATCACTGGGAGTACGGTACGAGTTGGCGACGGAGGGGGCGCATCGGGCGTGAGCGGCGGAGGGGGCGGATCGGGCGTGGGTGACGCAGGTGCACGGGACGTGAGTGGCGAACGGGTACCGGGCGGCGAGCAGCCACCTGTGGCAGCCGGTGGCTTCGAACGGGTGAACCCGCCCGAGCTGTCGCCGCCGACGGGTTTCAGCCATGCCGTACGGGCCGCGCCCGGCACCCTGGTGTTCCTGGCCGGCCAGACCGCCCTCGACGGGACGGGCCGCATCGTCGGTACCGGCGTCGTCGAGCAGTTCGAACGGGCGCTGACCAACCTGCTGGCCACGGCACGAGCCGCCGGTGCGGGCCCCGGCGACCTCGCCAAGCTGACCGTCTTCGCCGTGGACGTGGCCGACTACCGCCGCAACGCGGCCGCGATCGGCCGGGTGTGGAAGCGGCTGGTCGGCGCCGACTATCCGGCGATGGCGGTGATCGGGGCGACGCGGTTGTGGGACGAGGCGGCGTTGGTGGAGATCGAAGGGGTCGCGGTCGTCCGGTAAGGGCTGGCGGAGGTGTGAAGCCGGAGGGGGCGGCAAGCCGCCCGTACGCGTCAGGCCACCGGCTGTTCCCGGTGCAGGGCCACCAGGTCGGCCGCGTCCCGCCCGTCCAGTACGAGCCCGAAGTCCGTCTCCAGTACGGCCGGGATCTCCTCGGCCGGCACCTGCCGCACCTCGCGGGACCAGTCCGGGCGGGTCAGCGTCAGCTCCGTACCGATCAGGGTGCGCCGCAGGTCAGGGCCGGGCTGCTGGACCACCGTACGGCCGGTGAACGGCGAGCGCGGGTGGGTGGAGATGTAGTAGTTGAAGACGCCGTAGTCGGCCGGGTGGCGGGCCTCCGGGCCGAACGCGTACAGGTCGAACCAGCCGTCCGCGTGCCGCGAGCGCAGCACCCAGGTGTCGTCCTCCCCCTCCCGCACGAGGCCGAACGTCCAGCCGCCCTGCCGGACCTCGACACCGTCGCGCAGCGGGACCGGCTCCAGCAGCGCCTCCCCGCCGAAGCCCACATCGGTGATCCAGTCCGCGCCGTCCAGCCGCACCTTGAGGAGGGCGTGGGTGACCGGCCGGATCTTGGTCTCCCCCATGCGGATCCGGGCGCCCAGCCCGGAGACCTGGAAGCCGAAACGTTCCAGCGCGGCGGCGTACAGCAGGTTCTGCTCGTAGCAGTAGCCGCCGCGGCGGCGGCCGACCATCTTCTCCTGGAGGGACTTCAGGTCCAGGAGGACCGGCCGCCCCAGGATGATCTCCAGGTTCTCGAAGGCGAAGGCGGCGGCGTGCCGGGCGTGCAGCTCCCGCAGGGTGCCGGCCGTCGGCGTGCGCTCGCCCTCGTACCCGATCCGTGCGAGGTAGGCGTCGAGGTCCAGGTGGTCCCCGCTCCAGATGCTGTCGGTCATGGCCGGTTCCTGCTCCTTCTGTGCCCCGGGCCACATCCCGGGGCGGCTGCTCACCTGCGGTCGGCGGCGCGCCGCCCCTGCGACCTTACGAGACGGCCGGGGGTGGGTGGGGTGGGGGCGGACCGGGAGCGGTGGGACGTCTTCCCCCGCCGCCCTTATGACCTCCCTCAGACGATGACGCCGTCGAGGCCGTAAGCGGAAGCGATGCGCGCGTGGTCCCGCAGCGGCACGTCCCAGGCGAAGACCTCCATCCGGCGGCCGTGCGCTCCGCGCAGCCGGTGGACGGCGGCCACGTACTGCGCGTTCACCTTGGAGAGCTGGGGGTTGATCTGGTCGACGTAGCGGGTGTACGAAACGAGCGCGTCCAGCGGCGGGTTGCCCAGGAACCCGGTACGGACATTCGGCACCAGGCGGTGCACCGTCTGCATGCTGCCCGCGTTGAAACTCTGGATCACCAGCCGGCGGCGCGCGTGGCTCCGGTCGAGCCAGCCCGCGCCCGCAAGCTCCTTGACGATGCGCGCCTCGATGCCCGGGTAGAGCTGCGGGCTCTTGATCTCCAGCAGCAGCCGCAGTTCGTGGTCCTCCATCCGCCGCAGGAACTCCGCGAGCGTCGGCACCCGTTCACGTGCGAAGCGCTTGTTGAACCAGCTCCCGGCGTCCAGCCGCGCGATCTCGGCGGCCGTGAAGTCCCGTACCCGCCAGGGCGCCCGCCTGGGGAACACGCGCCGGGCGTCGGTGGTCCGCGCCAGCGTGGTGTCGTGCATCACCACCAGCTTCCCGTCGCGGGTCTGCTGAACGTCGTTCTCGACCCACTTGAAGCCCTGCCGGTCCGCCGCGTCCACGGCGGCGAGGGTGTTCTCCGGCGCCACCTGGGAAGCTCCACGGTGCGCGACGACGACCGGGCCGGAGAGCCAGGGAATGCTCACAGCGTCGGCGAGCGGAGCCGTCACCCGGCCGGCGGCTCCCGGACTGGCCTGCGCGCCGCCCGCGCAGACGGGCGTCAGGCCGGTGACCAGCAGTGCGCATCCGGTGGCCGCCGCGAGACGGAACGATCTCTGGTTCATCAGGGCCTCCCGGGCACGCCCACCGCAGACAGCAACGACAGCGACAGCCTTGCCCCGATATGCCCTTAAGCATTCAAGAATGCCGCCATGCGGGGACGCGCGCACGCTGCGGGGCGTGCGCGCTGGCGTGCGGTGGGGGCGGGCGCCCCCCGGGAGGGGTCGGACGCCCCCGGTACGGGTCGGCGCCATCCTGGGCGGCGCTGAGGGGCCGTCACTCGCCGCCGACGGTCTCCAGCCGGTACCGCTCCATGCCCGTACCACCCTCGACTCCGGCTCCGGCTCCCGCCGGCCCGTCCCCCTCCCGCCGCACCAGCCCGCCGGTCGGCGCCGCGAAGTGGCTCCCGAGCATCAGCGCGCCGCTCCGCGCCACCTCGTCGAACAGCCACCGCCGCGTCCGTACGGCTTCCTCCGGGTCGATGTCGACGCTGCTGCACAACTGAGGGTGCGCCAGTTGTACGGGGTGATGCACGCAGTCGCCGGTGATGACGGCCGACTGCCCCTGGCTGCGCAGGGCGACCGCGCTCTGGCCGGGCGTGTGGCCGGGCGTCGGGACGAGCGTGACGCCGGGCAGGATCTCGACGCCGGGCGCGGCGACGTCGACCAGGTCCAGCAGGCCGTGCTCCCGTACGGGTTCGACCGAGTCGCGGAACATCTGGCGGCGGCTCTCCTCCATCTCGACGCCGGACCAATAGGCGTACTCCGCCCGGGAGGTGAGATAGCGGGCGCGCGGGAAGGTCGGCTGCCAACTGCCGTCGGGGGCAAGGCGGGTGTTCCAGCCGACGTGGTCCGCGTGGAGGTGCGTGAGGATCACGTAGTCGATCTGCTCCGGCGGGAAACCGGCGGCGGTGAGCCGGTCGAGGTACGGCGTGTCGAGCTGATGCCAGGCGGGGTTGGCGCGCGTCTTGCCGTTGCCGATGCCCGTGTCGACCAGTACGCGCAAACCGTCGACCTCCAGCGCGAAGGTGTGCACGGCGGCGCGGAGCGTGCCGTCGGGGCGCGCGAACTCCGGTGCGAGCCAGGGCACTCCGGCCACGAGGTCCGGCGTCGCCCCGGGCAGCAGCCAGGCGCCGGTCTCGGGCGGCAGCGCCACTTCGTCGACGCGGTGCACGGTGATGTCGCCGACGTGCCAGGTGTGCGCGGGGCGGGGGGACATGGGGCCTCCGTACGGGTGGGGAGCGGAGCAGGAGAAGCCGGAACCGGGACCAGGGCCGGGACCAGAGCCAGGACCAGGGGATCGGCAGCAGGAACCTCCCGCGCCACGACCAAAAGCTAAATATTTGCCTTAACCGAGCCTAGCCCCCTAGGCTCACCAAACGCAAAGCCTTAGCTTTAAAGCCAGCCCCTCCCCTTCCCGCCACCCCTCTTCCCCACACGGAGACCCCATGCCCCCCTCCCGCCCCTCCCCCACCCTCACCCCCGAGGACATCGCCCACCTGGCCCGGCGGGCCGGCCTCCCCCTCCCCGAAGACCGCCTGACCGGCGTCGCGGCCACCGTGAACACCATCGACTCCGTCCTCAGCGCCCTGCGCGCCCTCCCCTTGGGCGACACACCACCCGCCCCCGTCTTCACCGCCGCCCCTCGCACCACCCACTCCCCCGGGAAGACCTCATGACGCACGCCCCCTCGCCCACACCCGCCCCCACCTCCCCCTTCACTCCTCTCCCCCACCACCTCTCCCTCACCGAAGCCGCCCGCCTCATCGAGGACCGCGCCCTCTCCCCGGTCGAACTCACCACCTCCGTCCTCGACCGAATCGCCGCCGTGGAGGAGAAGGCAGGCGCCTACGTGACGGTGACCGCCGAAGCGGCCCTCGACTCCGCCGCCGAGGCCGAACGGGAGATCGCCGCCGGGCGCCACCGCGGGCCGCTGCACGGCATCCCCGTGGCGCTGAAGGACCTGATCGACGTGGCCGGCGTACCGACCACGGCGAGCTCCCGGGTCCGGGACGGTCACACGCCGGACGCGGACGCCGCCGTCACGGAACGGCTCCGGGCCGCCGGCGCGGTGCTGACCGGCAAGACCCACACCCACGAGTTCGCGTACGGCCTGACCACGCCGCAGACCCGTAACGCCTGGTCACCCGAGCACGTGGCCGGGGGCTCCAGCGGCGGTTCCGCGGCCGCCGTCGCCACCGGCACGGCCACCTTCGCCCTCGGCACCGACACCGGCGGCTCGATCCGCGTACCCGCCGCCCTCAATCACGTCGTCGGCCTGAAACCGACCTACGGCCTGATCTCCCGGCACGGCGTGACCTCCCTGTCGTGGTCGCTGGACCACGTGGGCCCGATCACCCGTACGGCCGGCGACGCGGCCCTCGTCCTCCAGGCGCTCGCCGGACACGACCCGCGCGACCCGGCGTCCCTGGACCGCCCGCACGAGGACTACACCCGCGCCCTCGGCGAACCGCTCACCGGCCTGCGCATCGGCGTCCCCGCCAACTACTACTTCGACCGTGTACAGCCCCAGGTGGCGGCCGCGGTCCGCGCCGCCGTCGACGCGCTGACCGCGCTGGGCGCAACCGCCATACCCGTACACGTCCCGATGACGGAGTACGTCCACGCCGTGCAGTGGGGGCACATGGTCCCCGAGGCCACCGCGTACCACCAGGACACACTGCGGGCCGTCCCCGACCTGTACTCCGACGACGTACGGATGCTCCTCGAAGTCGGCGAGTTCTTCCCGGCCACCGACTACATCCGCGCCCAGCGCACCCGGACCCTGATGCACCGGTCCTGGCTCCACCTCTTCGACGGCATCGACGTACTCGCCGCCCCCACCGTCCCCGCCACCGCCGCCCGCACCGACCAGACGACCTTCACCTGGCCCGACGGCTCCACCGAAAGCGTCTCCGACGCCTATGTACGCCTCTCCGCCCCCGCCAACATCACCGGCTTCCCCGCCCTCTCCCTCCCCGTCGGCTTCGACGACCAGGGCCTGCCCATCGGGATGCAGTTGATCGGCCGCCCGCTGGGCGAAGCCACCCTCCTGCAACTCGGGCACGCCTACGAGACCGCCCACCGCCCGGTGCCGCGGATAGCCCCGGCCTGACCGTCAGCACCGGTCAGCACGCATCAGCACCCGTCAGCCGGGCAGCAGCCGCTCCACCAGCCGCCTCGCATAGTCGGCAACGGCCCCGGAGCCGGCTGCCCCGGCCTCCCCCGCCTTCTTCTCCCCCACCATCGTCTCGGGCCCCGGCCGGAACAGGATCCGGTACATCATCGGCGCCACGACCAGATCCATGACCTCTTCCAGCTCCGGCACGGCTTCCCCCCGCCCGGCCGCCCGCCCCAGCAGGATCCGCACCTGCTCGGCCGCGTACTCGGAACACTGCCCGGCATTGCCGCCGTCCGGATCACCCGCCAGCGCGTCCCGCGTGTACGCACGCCCGGCAGCGGACGCCATCTCCTCCAGGAACTGCTCGGCCCAGGCCCCGAGATCGGCCCGCAGCGACCCGTGATCCTCCGGCGCCCCCTCCGGCCGCAGCCGCTCCACCGCCACGTCCGACAGCAGTTCCTGCAGATCACCCCACCGCCGGTACACGGTCGACGGCGTCACCCCGGCCCGCGCCGCGACCAGCGGCACCGTCAGCCCGTCCCGCCCCAGCTCGGCCATCAGCTCCTGAACGGCCCGGTGCACCGACTCCTGCACCCGCGCACTACGCCCACCGGGCCGAGCAGCGACTTTCCTGCTCCCCTTGGCCCCGGACCCGGAACCCTCATTCACCCTGCCAGTCACCTCTCCACCTTAACGCGAATTATTTGCGTCAGCGCTGGACAGCAGCGAGCTCCAGCCAAAAGCGGCGCCCCCGCACGCCACTGTCACACCCATGCCCTATGTTGCAGAGGCACGGTAGGGGGGCCGAAATGGCGCGGGATTATGACAGTCAACTGCTGGAGTCGGTGGCGGTCCGCCGGCGCAGGATGCGGGACGCTTTGCTCTTCGGCGCCCAGCGGGGGCGGCGCACACTGGACGAGCGGCTCGGGAAGATATTCGCCGGGGTCGTCGTCGCAGCCGTCCTGTGCGCGGGATGCGTCGCATGGTCGTTCCTGCAGCACACACTGGCCCAGCAGAAGGCCGAGCAGGAAGAACAGCAACGCCGGACGCGGCAGTACGAACAGCCGCCGAAGTCCGCGAAGCCGACGGAATCGCGGAAACCCACGGAACAGGTCCGGGCGGGCTTTGCGGCATTCCGGGGACACACGCAAAGAACTTGCCCTGGTGCGGGGGCTTTTCCTGAATCCGCGACGAGCGGGGACCGGGAACACCGACAGGTTCAGCCGGCCCGGGAATGCGCCGGTGCCCCGATGGTAGGTTCCGGCACGTGGTGAGCGGAACGACGACTTCGCAGGCGCAACTGAGCCGGGTGACGCTGGTCGGCGAGCGGCGCCGGGCCGACATCGTGCTGCTTTCCGACACTCCGATCGGTCAGCTCATCCCGGACATCCTGACGTTGCTGGACGACCGGCCCGGGCCGCGCCCGATGTCCCGGCAGTTGATCACGTCCGACGGGTCCGCGCTGCCGCACGACAGCACCCTGGCGTCCGCCGGGATCGCCGACGGCGCGGTGCTCCGGCTCGTCCGTACGCACTCCGCGCCGCCCGCTCCCGTCGTGCACGACGTCACCGACCAGGTGGCCGACGACCTCGACGTACGGGCCTGGCGCTGGCGGCCCGCCGCGCGCAGGGCCGGCGCGGGCGCGGCGTCCGTGGGCTTCGCGGTGGCCGCCGCGCTGCTCGCCCGCCGTGAGGTCGCGCTCGGCACCCTGGCCGGTGTGCTGTCGGCCGTCGCGCTGGTCCTGCTGCCGGCCGGCGCGCTGGTCGCCAGGCTCGGGCGCGGCAACCGGGGCCTGGCGACCGCCCTGCTGGCCATCGCCGGCGGGCTCGGCGTGCTCGACGCGTGGACGGCCGCCGACGCGTACGCCTGGCCGGGCCCGGCGCGGCTCGCCGCCGTCGCGGGCGCGCTGGTCCTGACGCTGGTGTTCCTCGGGTACTTCTCGCCGCTGGGCAAGGGCGGCCTCGTCGGTGCCGTGACCACCGGCGCGCTCACCGCCGGATGGGAGGCGGTCGCCGCCGTACAGGGCGAACCGGCCCGGCTCGGCGCGGTCATGGCCGTCGTCTCCCTGATGCTGCTCGGCCTGCTGCCGCGGCTCGCCCTGATGGCGTCCGGGCTCACCGCGCTCGACGACCGGCGCTCGGCCGGTGCCTCGGTCAGCCGCCACCAGGTGGGTACCGCGCTCGCGGTGACGCACCGCGGCCTGGCCATGTCGACGACGGTCACCGCGATATCGGCGGCGGCCGCGGGCTGGCTGCTCACCCTGGCGGCACAGGCCTCCGTGTGGACCGTGGCGCTCGCCTCGCTCATCGTCGTGGTGCTGATGTCGAAGGCACGGGCCTTCCCGCTGGTCGCCGAGGTCGTCGCGCTGTTCGCCGCCGCGTCGTGCGTCGTCGTACGGCTCGTCGTGGTGTGGATGGAGCACACCGGGGCTACCGGGCCGCTCACCGTACTGTGCGCGGCCGCGGCGCTGCCCCTGCTCGTGCTGGCGGTGCAGTTCCCCGAGCATGTGCAGGTGCGCCTGCGGCGCGTGGCCGACCTGGCCGAGTCCATCGGCATGGTGGCGCTCTTCCCGCTCGCCTTCGGGGTGTTCGGTGTGTACGGGCAACTGCTCAACCGGTTCTGAGTCGTTTCGCGGGTGCTCCGGGCGGGGCAGCAGCTTGGGGGGAGAAGGGCGGGTATGCCGAACGGAGGCGACTGGCAGAGTGATGTCCTGCGGGACCTGAGAGGTGTTCCTCACCAGGATGCGCGGAGCACAGCCGAGCCGGACCACAGCGTTTCCCCCATCGGCCAGAAGCGCCGCGTGGAGCCCGTTCAGGAGCCGGCCCCTGCCCACGGGGGCGGCGCCTTCG
Organism: Streptomyces chrestomyceticus JCM 4735; assembly: GCF_003865135.1. NCBI lineage: Bacteria > Bacillati > Actinomycetota > Actinomycetes > Kitasatosporales > Streptomycetaceae > Streptomyces > Streptomyces chrestomyceticus. The sequence goes on from NZ_BHZC01000001.1 coordinate 4,339,774, forward strand.
AGCAATCCGGCCGGCAACACCTGGGCCACACACCGCCAGAAGTGACCGGCGAAGTCCCGGCTCCCGCACCCCGAAGCGCTCCCGAGGCCCGCCCGGTCATGGGCGACGGACCGTCCGTCGCGCTGGACCGCACGCCGCGGCACGGCGAGTCCGTCGCCGCGCGAGCCGTACGCGCCCTGCGCCGTACGGTCTACGCGTCGGCCACCCGTGAAGTCGCCGACGCCACCCGTACCGCCGAATTGCTCCAGCGTCCGGTGACGACCGGCCGGCAGATCGCCGTCACCTCCATCCGGGGCGGCTCCGGCAAGTCCACGGTCGCCGCCCTGCTCGGCACCGCGTACGCGCACTACCGGCAGGACCCGGTCCTTTTCCTGGAGGCTGACCCGGCGCTCGGCTCGCTGCCGCTGCGCCTCGGCGCCGAGACGGTGCGCTGGACCACCGGCGACCTCGCCGACCTGGTCACCCCCGACATGACGCTGCCCGACGTCACCGGTCATCTGGTCCCGCTCCCCGACAACGCCTGGCTGCTGCCCGCGAGTCGGGGCAGGTCGGTACGAGCCTGGACAGCCGGGCGTACGAGCGGGCGGTGGTCGCGCTGCGCCGCTACTTCGGCGTGATAGTCATCGATTGCGAGACGCTGCCCGCCGAGGTCGGCCGGGTCGCACTCGCCGCGGCCCACAGCCGCGTACTGACCAGCCCCGCCACGCCGGAAGGCGTCAGCAGTACGTACGCGGTGCTCCGGTGGATGCGGGGACTGCCGCGCCGCCTGCTCCCCGGCACCGTCGTCGTCCTCACCGAACTGACGCCCCACCCGGGCATCGACCTCGACGCGGCTACCCGGCAGCTCCGGTCCACCGGGGCCGCCGTCCGCACCCTGCCGTACGACCGCCATCTGGCGTCCGGCGGCCCGATCCGCACCGCCTCGCTCGCCCACCCCACCAGGAAAGCCGCCGCCCGCCTCGCCGCCGAGGTCTTCCGCCTCGCCCAGCAGCGGCACTGAACCGGATGCCGAACCCGAACGTGAACGACGGACGACGATGAGTACCCGACTGATCCACCGCCCGGCCAGGACCGCCCAACCCCCGGCCGCCCCCGAGCCGCGCCTCGTCGAGGCCCCGCCCAACCTCCCGGAGGGCAAGGCGGGCAACGTCGCGATGTCGCTGCTGCCGGTCGCGGGCGTCATGTCGTCCGTGGTGATGATGACCGTCGTGCGCAACAGCCAGTTCGCCGCGCTGGGTGCGATCATCCTGGTCGTCACCGTCATCGGCTCGGTCGTGCTCGTCCTCTCGCAGCGCGGCAAGGCCCAGCGCACCCGGCGCACCCAGCGCGAGGCGTACCTCACCTACCTGGAGGACCTGCGCGAGGAGCTCGCCGCCGAGGAGCGCGAGCGGCGCAGCCGCGCCGACGTCCTCGATCCGCCGCCGCCCGCCCTGTACGACATGGTCCGCGACCCCGCCCGCCTCTGGGAGCGCCGGCGCGCCGACCGCGACTTCCTGCGCGTCCGCGCCGGCACCGGCGAGATGCCCGTACGCGATCTGCGGATCACCCAGCAGGGCTCTTCCGTCCTCACCCCGCCCGACCGCTTCATGCTCAACGAGGCGTCGGCCCTGCTGGCGCGCTTCCGTACCGGCACCGGTCTCCCGCTCACCGTTCCGCTCGACCGCGTCGGCAACGTCAGCGTCATCGGCCCTCGTGAGGACTGCCTGCGCCTCGCGCGCGCCCTGCTCGTCCAGGCGGCCGCTCTGCACGCCCCCGACGACGTGGGCATGGCGCTCGCCGTGCCCGGCCACCGGCTGGCGGACTGGGAGTGGGCCAAGTGGCTGCCGCACCTGCTCGACACGGAGCAGTACGACGGTCCCGTCGCCGCTCGGCGTATCGCGCCCTCCGCGCCGCAGCTCGCCCGGCAGCTCGGCCCCGAACTGCGCCGGCGCGCCTCGTACGCGGCGGAGGTGCGGCGTGGTCTCTCCGGCAAGGATGCCCTGGCCCTGACGTCCCGGCTGCTCGTCGTCGCCGACGGACACGGGGAGGACGCCGTCGAACTCCCGCGTCCCGACGAGGCGGTGGACCTGCGGGAGATGGCCGTCACCGTCCTGCACCTGCTCGACCGGCGGGTTCAGGAGCCGGGTCAGGTCAGCGTCCGGATCACCGTCGACGGTGATCAGGTGGCCGTCGAAGACCTGCGCGAACCGGAACCGGTCAGCGCGCACGGCACCGTGGACGAGGTGAGCATCCCGTTCGCCGAAGGGCTGGCGCGGATGCTGGCGCCGCTGCGGCTGTCCGCCGAGTCGCCGGCCGACGCGCCCCTGTCCGGGCCGGTCGGGTTCGCCGGCCTCCTCGGCATCGACGACGTGGCACGGCTCGACGTACCGCGCCTGTGGGCCCCGCGCGGCGAGCGCGCTTTCCTGCGCGTACCGATCGGCGTCAACGACCTCCACGAGCCGGTGCTGCTGGACCTGAAGGAGTCCTCGGAGCTGGGCATGGGTCCGCACGGCCTGTGCGTCGGCGCCACCGGCTCCGGGAAGTCGGAGCTGCTGCGCACCCTTGTCCTCGCCCTGGCGACCACGCACCCGCCGGAGGATCTCGCCCTGGTCCTCGTCGACTACAAGGGCGGCGCGACCTTCGCGCCGTTCGCGGACCTGCCGCACGTCGCCGGTGTCATCACCAACTTGGAGAACCAGGCCGGCCTGGTCGAACGCGTCCACGCCTCGCTCGCCGGCGAGGTCAAGCGACGCCAGCAGCTCCTCAAGGACGCCGGGAACATCGCCGACATCGGTGACTACGCGGCGCTGCGCGGCAGCCGGCGGCCCGACCTGGAGCCGCTGCCGCACCTGTTCGTCGTCATCGACGAGTTCGGCGAACTGCTCACGGCCAGGCCGGACTTCATCGACCTGTTCCTGTCCATAGGCCGCATCGGCCGCTCCATCGGCGTCCATCTGCTGCTCTCCAGCCAGCGCATCGAGGGCGGCAACCTCAAAGGGCTGGACACCTACCTCTCGTACCGGCTCGGCCTGCGCACCTTCTCCGCCGACGAGTCACGTACGGTCCTGGACACCACGGACGCCTTCCACCTGCCGCCGCTGCCCGGATTCGGCTACCTCAAGGTCGACACCAGCCACTACGACCGCTTCAAGGCGAGCTACGTGTCGGGGCCCTACCGAGGCCCCGCACCCCGCTCGGACGAGGAGACCACCGGGCCCCGCGCCCTCCGCTACGACGCCTTCAACACCACAAGCGACGGGCAGGGCCCGGACGTGGAGGAACCGGCCGTACGCCGCCGTGAGACCGGACCGACCGAACTGAGCGTCATGGTCGGGCAACTGGCGCAGGCCCTCGGGACAGTACGCCGGATCTGGCTGCCGCCGCTGCCCGGCGCGATCGCCCTGGACACCGTCGCCGGGCCGCTGGACGTGGGAAGGCGCGGGCTCCAGCTCCTGGACACGAGGGGACGCGCCCCGGGAGGCTCCTCGACGGACGGCATACGGGGCACGGTCCGGGACCGGACCCCGCTCCGGGTGCCGCTCGGCCTGCTCGACGACCCGGCCAGACAGTGGCAGGGCCAGTGGTACCTGGACCTCACCGTGGCCGGCGGTCACGCCGCGGTCATCGGCGGCCCGCAGTCCGGCAAGACGACCCTCCTGCGCACCTTCGTCCTCTCGCTCGCGCTGACCCACACCCCGCAAGAGGTCGGCGTCTACGGTCTCGACCTGGTCGGCGGCGGCCTCCAGGCCCTTTCGGCCCTGCCGCACGTCGGCGGTGTCGCGGGACGTGCCGACCGGGAGCGCGCGGCACGGACCGTCGAAGAGGTACGGACCATGCTCACGGCCCGCGAGGAGCTCTTCCGTGAGCACGGCATCGACTCCCTCGGCCAACTGCGTGACCTGCACGCGGCCGGCCGGCTGCCCGAGCTGGCCTCCGCCGAGATCGTGCTGGTCATCGACGGGTTCGGCGGCCTGCGCGACGACTTCGAGGAACTGGACGACGACGTCGCCGACATCCTCCGGCGCGGCGGCGGTTACGGCGTCCATGTCGTCGCCGCCATGCTCCGCTGGAACGACGCGCGCATCGCCGTCCAGTCGAACTTCGGCACCCGCGTCGAACTGCGGCTGAACGATCCCGGCGAGTCCTGCATCGACCACAAGCTCGCCGCCACCCTCGCGCCGGACGAACCCGGCCGCGTCCTCACCGACGGACGGCTCTTCGCGCAGGCCGCGCTGCCCCGTACGGACGGCCTCGCTGACACCTCGGAGCTGGGCGCGGTCCTGGAGCGGACGGCCCGCACCGTCCGCGCGTCCTGGAGCGGCGAGACCGCCCAGCCGGTACGGGTCCTCCCGCACCTCCTGGAGCCGCAGTTCCTGCCCGGCCCGGCAGCCGAACCCACCCGGGTGCCGATCGGCCTGGACCAGGCGGCACTCGAACCCGTCCTGCTCGACCTGTTCGCCCACGACCAGCATCTGCTGGTCCTCGGCGACAGCGAGTGCGGCAAGACGAACCTCCTGAAGGCCGTCGCCACCGGCCTCGTCGACCGCTACGGCGAGGACGAGCTGGTCTTCGCCGTCATGGACCCGCGACGCAGCCTGCGCGGCGTGATCCCCGAAGAGTTCAACGGCGGCTACGCGTACAACGCCAAGCTGTGCGCGGGCCTCGCCAACGGCATCGCGACCGTACTGGAGCAGCGGCTGCCCGACGACACCGCGCGCCTCGAAGAGCTGGAGCCCGGGAGCTGGGGCGGCGGCCCGCGGATCGTGGTCCTCGTGGACGACTACGACGTCCTGACCACCGCGGGCCAGGCGCCACTGGCGCCGTTCCTGCCCTACATCCCGGCCGCCGCGGACATCGGCCTGCACTTCGTCCTGACGCGCCGCGTGGCAGGCGCCTCACGCGGCATGTACGAGCCCCTCGTGCAGAGCCTGCGCGAATCGGGGGCCACGGCGCTGCTCATGGCGGGCGACCGCGGCGAGGGCCAGTTGTTCCCCGGCCTGTACGCGTCCCAGCAGCCCGCCGGCCGCGGCGTACTCGTCCGCAGGGGCCGCCCCCACCGCCTCATCCAGACCGTGTACGCCCCCGAGTGACCCGCCCGACCGCTGCCGCGCGCAGACGGTCCACCCGGACCGCGGCGGCCGAGCCACGAACGACGAAGGACCGGACGACCCCATGACCAAGGACGTCATCGCCCTCACGGCACGTATGCCCGACCCCTGGGGCCTGCTCGCGGGCCTGCTCTCCGGGGGCCCCGACAAACTCCTCGACACGGCGGGAGAGGGCGCGCTCCTGCGCCTCTGCGACCCGGCGGGGCGCCCGCTCGTCTCGGTGGAGGCGCCCCTGCTCATCCAGGTCGCCGGCGAGGCCGAGCGGCTGCTCGGTGCCACGGCGCCCTCGCTCCCCTACTGGTGGACGGAGGCCCGTGCCACCACCGGCGTCGAGCAGGCCGAGCGGCTCGCGGGCACCTTCGCGGCCCGGCTGGCCTCGCTGTCCGGCGGCACCGCCTGGCCCCCGGAGGCCGCGCGCAGCCTGGCCGTGGTGCCATCCGACGACGAGGGTGTCGTACCCGCACCCGCCACCGACCGGCCCGCCGTCGACGTCCTCACGGACAAGGCCGCCGTCGTGATCCAGGACCGGCCGGTGGTCGCCATGACCGCCTGGCTCTCCGACGCCTTCCGTTCCGCCGCCCTCGCCGAGCTGGGGCTCCAGATCGTCACCCCGGCGGGCACCACCCTCTCCCCCGCCGTCCGGGACAACCTCGGCACCTGGCCGTCCCGCTGGGTCGTACGGGACGAGCGGGACGGCTACTACGACGGGCTGACCGGGGCCGTACTGCGCTGGCAGGGCGAGATGTTCGCGCCGCTCACGGCCGCCGACGCGACCCCGGACGACCCGCGCGCCACCCTGGCCGCCGCCTTCCAGGAGGCCGCGCCCACCGGCGAGCGGCAACTGGCCGTCACCTTCCGCACCGTCCACCCCGCACATGAAGGGCTGGTCCTCGGCGGCGCGTTGGAGGCCGTATGGCGCGAGCTGACCGGCGAACCGCCCGCCGGATGGGGAACCGCCGAACCCGCCGGCCTCCCCTGGTCACCCCGCCACCTGACCGACCTCGCCTACGCCAGAGCGCCCGAGCCCACCTGGTTCGTGGTGGTCGGCAGCCCGGCCCGTCCCGGCCTCGCCACGGTGCGCATCAGCCGTACGAAGGCGGGCGTGGAGGAAGACGTCAGGCTGATGTTCGGCTACGGAGCCGTCGAGGAGCCGCCGGTCGAGTCCCTGCCCCGGGTCGCGGAGGTGCTGGCAACCCGTCACGGCCTCCGGTCGATGCTCGTACAGATCCGCAAGGCCCGCCGCGACCTCGCGGTACCGCCCCGCTTCGAAGGCCCGGGCGTGCCCGTGGCGTTCGTGCTCGGCGCGGAAGAAGTTCACGCAATGCCCGGCGACCGCGCCTTCCGTACCCCGCTGGCCGAAGCGCCGGTCCGCCTCGGCCGCAAGACCAGACCGGCGCTGTACTACCCGCTGCCCGGTGACCCGTCGGACGTGTCGGGCTGGCGGGACTTCGAGCTCCTGATGAGCCATCTGAAAGGCGCCGGCGAAACCTCTTAGGGGTGCCCGCGAGGCACCTGCTGCGTCCACGAGGCATCACCCGACGCCCGAACGTCATGAGCGTGTCACAGCACCGCCATTACTGATTGCACCACTGATGCCCGAGTTGATAGAGATGAACGTACATGTGAAGGTCACGTCTGGCAGGGGGGCCCGATGAAGTTCGACATGGGGGCACAGACGCTCTCGACCCTGAGGTCGCAGTCCCAGGGTTCGGGTTCGGAGCTGGGGGCTCTGATCCATCAGCTCGTACAGGCGGCACAGCCGCTGGAGAGCAAGTTCAACGGCTCGGGCAAGGCCGCGTTCGACTCGTTCAAGTCGCGCGCCGACGAGATCACGGCGGCCCTGAACAGCGCGCTGTCCGCGATCGTCGGCGGCCAGGCGGGCATGGATTCGGCGTTCGGCTCCGGTGACCAGGAGCAGGCCGACAACGCCCGGTCGCAGATGGCGGCGGCGAACTTCGACGCGGCGCGCTTCTCCGGCCGCTGACGGCCGACCGCCGCAGAAGTAACCGGAAACCTCAGGGGGATCGACATGGCTGCCGGCATGGACCGCCGTTCATACGACACGGGCGCCTCGGCGGAGGCACAGGGCAACATCCAGGCCGTGATCGCGCGCCTGGAACAGGTGATCACGGAGCGCGACGCGCAGGTGAAGGCCGCCATGGCCGACTTCACGGCGGACGGCGTCGCGGACGAGTACCACGGCAAGGAACTGCGCTGGAACCGCGCGTCCCAGGAGGTCAGGAGCATCATCCAGCTCCTGCGGACGACGCTGGAGAAGAACGACGGGACCGCACACCAGACGCTCGCCCGCGCCAAGGCCGCGGTCGACAACATCGGCTGAACCGGCCCGGCGCGCCAGGAGGGACGCACTTCTCCGTAACGCGTCGACGGCTGGGAGACCACGGGGTGACGGCGCCGCCGCACGGTGCGTGCGGCGGCGCTACGGATGTGCAGCCAGGGGGGCATACATGGCGTCATGGGACATTCAACCGCAGGGAGTCCAAGGCCAGTTGAAGGCCGTCGGCGCGCACTCAGAAGACCTGGGTTCGGCCCTCAACACGCTGCTCACGGACCTCCAGGAGGCGGCCCGGGCGGCCGGCACGGCCGTGCCGGGCTCGCAGGCCACGACGCTGCCGGGCGGGGCACCGGTACTGACGACGGCCAAGCCGGTGGGCCCGGTCGCCCCCGACCGGCTGCCGCAGAAGGCGACGGGCCCGGTCGCCGCCGCGCTGGTCGAGTACGCGTCCCGACGCAAGGGGGACATCAAGGCGATGGCCGACCGCGTCCAGGCCGCCGTACTGGGCGCCGCCCAGGCCACCAATGAGTACGTCGAGGGCGACCTGGAAGCGGCCAGGAACGCCCAGAACGCCGCCCGGGCCGTGCGGCTGGACGCGCTGAAGACCTTCGGGGGGAAGCAGTGAGCAACGCGCCGGTCGACCCGGCAGAGGTGCCGGTCTACACCGGTGACCTGGGCAGCCTCCAGGCCAAGGTGACGTCGCTGGCCCAGGGCGGCACCAAGGTCAAGACCGCCGGCTCGGACGTCCACACGTCCTTCGGCGGCCTGTCCGCCTTCTACCACGCACCCGAGGCCGAGCAGTTGTTCGCCGTCACCGAGCCGGTGGCGCGCACCGCACGGACCCTCGGCGACGAGATGCAGACGGTCTCCAAGGCCCTGGGCACCTACGCCCAGGAGATCACCCCGCTGGTCGACCAACTGAACCGGCTCAGACAGGAAGCCGCCGACTTCCGCGCCAAGGACGCCGCCGAGGACGACTGGAACGAGGACGGCGACCTGGTCGAGGAGAACCTCGCCCGCCGTAACAAGATTGCCGAAGTCTGGGCCGCCTTCCAGTCGGCCGAACGCGACTGCCACGCGAAGATCGTCGCCCTGGTCGGCGGCACCGCGCTCAAGACGAACGACGGCACCGACCAGAAGGGCATGTACGGCTACGACGCCGAAGCCCTCAAACAGTCCAAGAGCCTCCCCTGGGGAGACGCGGTCGAGGAGTCGGTCCCCGCCTGGCAGGTGTGGGAGCACGTCTACGACTTCGGCAAGGGACTCATTGTCGACGGCCTGTGGGGCACCGTCAGGGGCCTGGGCACCCTCGTCGGCGTGGACGGCTGGGACGCCGCCGGCGAGGCATGGGTCAACCTGGCCAAGCTCTCCACCGCCATCACCATCGCCGCCATCCCCGGCCTGGGCGCCGCCTACCTGACCATGCCCGGCAACATGCTCCCTTCCTGGCTGCGTGACTCCCGGAAGGCGATGGTCGACACCGGCAAGGCGATGCTGGCCTGGGACCAGTGGGGCACGAACAACTCCCGCGCCGCGGGCGCCGTCACCTTCAACGTCCTGACCGCCCTCTTCACCCGCGGCGGCAGCGCGGCCGTATCGGGCGCCGGCAAAGCGGGCGCTGCCGCCAAGGCCCTCTCCTTCGCCGGCAAGGCGGGCCAGGTCATCGACCCGATGACGTATGTGTTCAAGGGGGCGGGGCTGGGGCTGTCGAAGGTCGGCGATGTCATCGGCCACCTCAAGGGCCTCGGGCACGTAGAGATCCCGAAGATTTCCGAGGGCGCCTACAGCCTGCCCGAAGGCGCCGCCAAGCTGCCGGACGGCACGATCCGACTCCCCAAGGATGCCGCCATCCCAGAAGGGGCAACCGTACTCCCCGACCGCAGAATCAAGCTGCCGGAAGACACGGTCACCCTTCCCCCGCACACGGTGAAGGACCCGTTCACCGGAAACTTCGCGGACGGCGCCGGCAACCTCTACGGCAAGGACGGCACCCTCCTCCAAGACGCCAAGAACGCCCCCAGGGCAAACCCGCCTCACCCACCACTAGCGCGGACCACCCGCGCGTCGAGACTCCGGCCCACCAGGAACAGCCGGTCCTGGCCGGTGTGGGCGGGCGGGGGGACGATGCCGTACGCATCGGCTCGGACGTCTCAGGTCCGGTGCACACGAGCGGTAAGGCGGGGCACAGCGGGACCGGTCCAGACGACACCTCCCCCGCGGGACGCGCGGGTGACGGCAGCGCGGGCAGCCATTTGCCCACGAACAACGTGGACGACGGGACGGGCGGAACAGGCCGCACCGGCGACCAAGCCCCCACAACCGGAGGCAGCCACACGGACACGCTGAGCACCGGCGGCACTCACAACCCGCTGGGCGGCCACGGGCCCGGCGGCTTCGACGACATCCCGGCCTTCGGTGACAAGGGGGACCGTGCGGGCCACGGGCCGGCCCCAGCGAGCGGTCACGATGGCCAGCCGCCGCACACCACTTCCGGGCAGCAGCTGACGCCCGAACAGGTCAAGGCCAAGCAGGCCGAGTTCGTTCAGAAGGCCAACGATCCCGACAAAACCTGGTTCAACCAGTACTACCGGTCGGACGGGCACCGCCTCAGCATCCACACCAAGATCGACGATGTCGAGTTGCCGATCCTGGCGAAGGACAGCGACGGGGCCTGGATGCCCAAGGACAGCCTTCCCTCCGCCGGCTCCGAGACCAAGTTCGGCCGTGATCCATTCGTCCGCGACGAGACCCTGCCCGCGATCGACCATCTCGACGATGTCTCCAAGGACCGCAGGGTCTCCGTGGAACTCGCCAACGCCGAGCGCATGCACAAGTCCACGCCCACCGCCGAAACGCTCGACGGCCTGGCGAAGGCGCAGGAGCGTTTCGAGGCTCGCATGACACCACGATGGGGCGAGAACACCTCCAACAACACCTCGTTCTCGGAACGCCTGGGCGAGGACGCGGCGCGGCTGCACGTCGTCCCGGAAAGGTTTCCCGGCTCGGCGGAGCAGCCACTGCCCAAGACGTCCAACGGCGCCAACATGTTCGACCAGCTGTACCGCCGTCCGGACGGCAAGTTGATGATCATCGAGGCGAAGGCGCCTTCTTCCAGCCTCCTCTGGCGCAAGGGCGCCGGCCCGGCCGAGGGCTTCATGGTGAAGCAAGGCACTGAGCCGTACCTGCGCACCATCATCGCCGAGATGGAGCGCCGACCGAACCTGAAGGTGACCGATACCTCGGGCAAGGTATGGACGAACGCGGAGCTCGCCGATGAGCTCACGAGAGCCTTGGACAGCAAGAACCTGGAATACGCCATGGTGAAAGCCACAGACGGCGGCAGTAAGTACGCTGGAGCCGTCCTCGAATTCTTCAAGATCTGACAAGGGAGACAGGGCCCGTGATCGTGCCGCGCCAGGACTATGACAAGGACGAGATGGCAGCGGTGGTTCCCGTCATGGAGGGGTCGCTGGCCTATTCGTTGGAGGAGATCGAGACCTCGCACAACTCCAGGTCGAGCGCAGTCATGAGGTCGCTGAACGTCGCCCTGGTCCGCTGTGTCGGTGACCCCGGTGCCGTCATGTTGGAGACTTGGGAGTCCTGGCTGCTGGCCATGCAGGTGCACTCGGCCGTCTTCGCCGCCGCCGCTCCCGACCGGGAAACGGTCACCTGCAAGATCCGCCAGGAGGAGCGCCACCTCGTCGCCACCGGACCGCAGACCTACATCAATGCGAACACCTGGCTCAACGCCTTCTACCTCGCGGTCATCTGCCGTGAAGCAGCCCGCCTCGACATGCTGGCCCGGACTCCGATGTCCCTGCTGCGCGACTTCGGTGGCGAACTGGACGAGTACACCTACTCCTGGGTGGAGACCCTCCAGAGCTTCTGGCTCCACCGGGACGACCTGCGCACGCACCTGGTGCGAGCCGTGGACCTGAGCGCTCCCGAGCACGCCCGCGTCGTCGACGCGGAGACGATGACCAAGCTCCGCTACCCCCCGATCATGATGCTCTACCGCTACCTGCGCAATGACGCCGCCGGCTTCAACGAGGCCCTGGCCGACGCCGTCCGCTGGCACAAGGAGTACTGGACCGCCGACGAGGACCGCGCTCAGAACATCCATGGGGTCGTGGCCCTTGCTCCGCTGGCGATCGCCTGTCTGGCGAAAGCCAACGGCGTCCCGGTCGAGGTCGAGACCGACTATCTCCCCGAGGCCCTCCTGGACTTCGCCTGGCGCGGCGAGTTCGACGCGTGACACCACACCTCACGTAAGCCGCGCTCACGTGACCACCGTGATCTCACGCCACGCATTCCGCCCGTACAACGTGGCGTGATCACGACACCGGTCGTCGCAGCCGGGCGGCCGAACAACTACCTGTTGCAAAGAGCCTCTCTCGCAGACGTTGGCGGAATTGGCCGGACTCGGCGCGAACGACAGACCCGACGTGGTCGAGCTGGAGAGATTGCGAGAACTCGCGAGTGAAGACCGCCCCGGGACGGGGGTCGGTCGTGCAGGCTCCGCGGAAGCCGGCTGGCCAGGCAGCGGACACGTGGCCCCTTAGACTCACCGCACCCCGCCACCCGCGTGCAGGGCGCCGCTTTCGATGTCGTCGACGTGGACGATGGCGTCCGGAATGTCCTTGAAGTGCATCAACGCTTTGACGGACACCTTGTAGCTGCGACCCGCCCTCGCCACGGGGAACGGGAACTGTCCTGCCCTGATGAGACGGTGCGCGGCGGATTCCGCAATGCCCATCACGCCGGCGGCTTCTCGGAGGCCGATGAATGAGGGGTAGAGGTCCGAGGCGTAGTAGTAAAGGTTCGGGTTGGAAATTCTGGACCGGAGCAGCCCGAAGGAACGCACCGCCTGGCTGACCGAGCCCGAACGGCTACCGGAGCGAAGTTGGTCATGGAAGCTCCGTACGGCGTCGAAGTGCCCCAGCCGCTGATACAGCGCGCCGAGCCGCTCACCCCGGATCTGTTCTGCGACGTCAGCATCGCGGATGCTGTCCACATCGATGATCGACGACGCCCGCAGCGTAGATCCCTGAGCGGATATTTCCGGCCGCGCGAATATCTCGATGTCGTCCATCGACCACTCCGACGAGGTGGCATCCGCAAACCGGAAGGCCGCATCGAAGGCCGCCTTCACCATTCGGTCTCTGACGTGACGAGGCGGTACGCCCATGGCGGTATCCGCCCACACCTCCAAAGCGGTCGCCACCATGGCCGAGCGTATCTCTTCACGCTCGGCCCGGAAGTCCCGGGAGATTTTACTGGATATCGAACGGAAACAAGGGACGATGCAGTCGAGTATGACCAGTCGCCATGTGTTGTCGCCATCCAGGTCGGACAACCTGCCCATGGCAATCATGGATTCCCACAGCCGGGAACTCGGAGCCGACCGGACTCCGGACGATATCGCCTCGGCGCGGAACTTCGGATAGGTGGGATGACGCTTGATCTCGCACTCCTTTACATCTCCCACGTGCACGCACACCGGCGCTTCTCCGAAGATCTTCCGCACCTTCCGTTCGATGCAGTCGAAGACATCTGGCATTACTCGCTCTCCCGCCTTCACTGTCCATTCGCAGCCGAGTATGGCGATCCGGGGAGATCCAAGGCATCTCCCTTTGTGGCGTCACTCGATCGGGTGAAGGATGCCGTGTTCGGGCTTTCTGGATCTCGCGGCGGGACTATCGGGGCTGATCGGCGTAATCCACGTCACTGACTTTCTCGCGTCAGCAGCCGTCGGCTTCCAGGTAACAACAAAGAGGCCAGGTCACGTCTTACGTGACCTGGCCTCCGTTGGAGCCGCCTGGGGGAGTCGAACCCCCGACCTACGCATTACGAGTGCGTCGCTCTGGCCGACTGAGCTAAGGCGGCGTGGTGCGGAGCCCAGTCTACACATCGGATGGGGGTGGTCCGAACCGGGTCAGGTGCAGTGTTTGTCGGGGGGTGGGGGTGTGCCTTCCAGGAGGTAGGTGTTGATGGTGGTGTCGATGCAGTCGCTGCCGCGGCCGTAGGCGGTGTGGCCGTCGCCCTCGTAGGTGAGGAGGGTGGCGGAGGAGAGCTGGGAGGCCAGGGAGCGGGCCCAGGGGTATGGGGTGGCCGGGTCACGGGTGGTGCCGACGACCAGGATCGGGGCGGCGCCCTCGGCGGTGATGCGGTGGGGTTCGCCGGTGGGCTTGACCGGCCAGTACGCGCAGTTCAGGGCGGCCCAGGCGAAGCTTTCGCCGAAGACCGGGGAGGCCTTGCGGAAGGCGGGCAGGGCGGCCCGTACCTCGTCGGGGCCGGAGAAGGCGCCGGGGAGGTCGAGGCAGTTCACGGCGGGGTTGGCGAACATCTGGTTGGCGTAGGTGCCGTCGGGGTCGCGTTCGTAGTAGGAGTCGGAGAGGGCCAGCAGGCCGCTGCCGTCGCCTTTCTGGGCCTTGGCGAGGTAGTCGCGCAGCACCGGCCAGGCGCCCTCGTCGTACATCGCGGCCGTCACGCCGCTGGTGGCGAGGGATTCGGTGAGGGTGCGAGGGCCGCCGGTGGGGGCGGGGTGGGCGTCGAGCTGTTTGAAGAGGGCGCTCAGGCGGCGGCCGGCCTCTTCGGGGCCGCCGGTGCCCAGGGGGCAGTCGCGTTGCTTGGCGCAGTCCTTGGCGAAGGCGGTGAAGGCGGTGTTGAAGCCGGCGGTCTGGTCGCGGTTCATCGTCCGGGCGGGCAGGGAGGGGTCCGTGGCGCCGTCGAGTACGAGGCGGCCGACCCGGGTGGGGAAGAGGCCGGCGTAGGTCGCGCCGAGGAAGGTCCCGTAGGAGGCGCCGACGTAGGTGAGCTTGTCGTCACCGAGGACGGCGCGCAGAACGTCCATGTCGCGGGCCGATTCGGCGGTCGAGACATGGCCGAGGCGGGCTCCGGTGCGGGCGCGGCACCCCCGGGTGAAGTCGCGCAGGGCGCTGGTGAGGCGGTCGACCTCGGCGTCCGAGTCGGGGGTCTGGTCGACGCGGGTGTACCCGTCCATCTGGGCATTGGACAGGCAGGTGACCGGCTCGCTGCGGGCCACGCCGCGCGGGTCCATGGCGACCATGTCGTAGCGGGCCCGGACGGAGTCGGGCTGCGGCGCGTACTGCTGGAGGTAGTCGATCGCCGAGCCGCCCGGGCCGCCCGGGTTGACCATGAGGGAGCCGATGCGGCTGCCCGGGCCGGTGGCCTTCTTGCGGGAGACGGCCAGTTTCAGGTCGGTGGCGGTGCTGGGCTTCGCGTAGTCGAGGGGGGCCTTCATCGTCGTGCACTCGAAGCCGACGATGCCGCACTCGCGCCAGGTGAGTTTCTGGTCGTAGTACGGGCGGAGGGTGGCCGGGACGGTGGTGGGGAGCGGTTTGAGGGTGGCCGTCGCCGCTTCGGGCATGGCGTCGGCGGAGCCCTTACGGCCGTTCGTCGGCTGCCCGGAGGCAGCGGCGCCGGGTGAGGAATCCCCCGAGGAGCAGCCGGAGAGGAGCAGCGCGGTGGCTGTCAGGACGGTACCGGCGGTGCGGAGCAGGCGGTTGGTGGCCATGGCGGTCCCTCGGTCCCGAGGAGAGGAAGGGATGGAAGGGGATGGAAGGGGGGGGAAGAGTGGGAGGGGGTGGGAGGGTGGGGTGGGGGGTGGCTTGTCGGTCGGGGTGGTGGACGGAGCGTATCCGGGTCGGGACGTTCCGTGGGGGTGAGTGGGTACGCTCGTACGGGTGAGGGGTGTGGCTGCGGAGAGGCTGGTGGGGTTCAGCCCTTGCGGAGGGCCGCTGTCATCGCCTCTACGGCCAGGAGGGGCGCCACGTTGCGGTCGAGGGCCTGGCGGCAGGCGATGACCGCCTCTATCCGGCGCAGGGTGCGCTCCGGGGACGAGGAGGCGGCGATCCGCCGGATGCTGTCGCGGACCTCGTCGTTGGCGAGCGGGACCGTGGCGTTCAACTGGACGGCCAGGACGTCGCGGTAGAAGCCGGTGAGGTCGGTCAGGGCGAGGTCGAGGCTGTCGCGCTGGGTACGGGTGGAGCGGCGCTTCTGCTTGTCCTGGAGTTCCTTCATGGCGCCCGCCGTACCGCGCGGCAGCCGGCCGCCCGTGCCGGCGGCGGCGCCGAGGGCGGCGCGCAGCTCCTCCGTCTCCTTGGCGTCGACGTCCTCCGCGACCTGCTTGGCGTCCTCCGTCGCGGCGTCGATCAGTTCCTGGGCGCCCTTGAGGCAGCCGCCGATGTCGTCGACGCGCAGGGGGAGTTTGAGGACGGCGGCACGGCGGGCGCGGGCGCGCTCGTCGGTGGCCAGGCGGCGGGCCCGGCCGATGTGTCCTTGGGTGGCGCGGGCGGCGGCCGCCGCGGCGTCGGGGTCGATGCCGTCCCGGCGGATCAGGACGTCGGCGACGGCGGCCACCGGCGGCGTGCGCAGGGTGACGTGCCGGCAGCGGGAGCGGATCGTGGGCAGGACGTCCTCGATGGAGGGCGCGCACAGCAGCCAGACCGTACGGGGGGCGGGCTCCTCGACGGCCTTGAGGAGGACGTTGCCCGCGCCTTCGGTGAGGCGGTCGGCGTCCTCCAGGACGATGACCTGCCAGCGGCCGCCGGACGGGGACATGGAGGAGCGGCGGACCAGGTCACGGGTCTCCTTGACGCCGATCGAGAGCAGGTCCGTACGGACCACCTCGACGTCGGCGTGGGTGCCCACCAGGCTCGTGTGGCAGCCGTCGCAGAAGCCGCAGCCGGGGGCCCCGCCGAGCGCGCGGTCCGGGCTGACGCACTGGAGGGCGGCGGCGAAGGCGCGGGCGGCGGTGGCCCGGCCGGAGCCGGGCGGGCCGGTGAACAGCCAGGCGTGGGTCATCTTGGACGCGCCGGACTGCGCTATGGGGTCCGCGCCGCTCGCGGCCGCGCCCTCGGCGGTGACCAGCGCGTCTGCGTCGCGTGCGGCAGCGGCAAGCTGCTCCGTCAGGCGTTCCTGCCCGACCACGTCGTCCCACACAGCCATGTCGCTGCCCGCCGTTCCTGTCCGTCCTGCCCGTGCCGTCGCGCTGCCCCGGCGACGCCCGGTCTTCCGCGCCGTCGCGCCGCGCCCCGCGCTCGTTCCATTGTGGGGCCTCCCACTGACAGCGGGGACTGAGGGGAGGAGAGGAGGCGGGGAGCGGTTACGAGGAAGGGGTGAGCCCCTGGTGGCAGCCGGGAGGCGGCTGCTGCCAGGGGCTCACCTGTTCACGGGCCGTCGCCCGGCTGCCGGTCTCAGCCCCGGCGTCCCCGTCGGCCGCGTCCCTGCTGTTCGTCCTCGTCCTCGCGCGGGCCGAGGAGTTCGTCGGCCAGTGTCGGCAGGTCGTCCAGCGGGGTCTCCTCCGCCCAGGCCGGGCGGCGGCGCGGTGCGGGCTGGACCGGTTCGCCGGTCGCCGGGTCGATCTGCGGGAGTTCCCTCGTGCGTTCCACACCGGAGACGTGGGAAGTGTGGGAGGCGCGGGAAGTGCCGTGGCCTCCTGGGCCACCGGACGCGCCCCGCTCCCCCGTACGGCCGTCGTGCTCCTTGCGGAACATCCACTCGGGCACCCGGTCCGCCGGGTCGTCCCCGCGCCGTGCCTCCTCGCGCTCCTGCCAGCCGTGGTCCGCCTCGGGGCGTACGGGCGGCAGCACCGCGGTCTCGTCGGCGGCACCCGGGGCGTCGTCCCGGTGCTGCGGGAGGACGGTGGTCTCCTCGGCGTCCGAGGACGGGGAGGAGGACGCGGAGGAGGAAGAGGACGCGGACGAGCGGGGCGGCGTATCCCGCTCCGTACGGCCGTACTGCTCCCGCTCCGTACGCCCGTGCCGCTCCAGCCCCGCCATCGGCGTCTCCGTCGTCGGCGCCTCCGCGGCCTCCGCCGCCCTGGCCGCCTCTTCCCGGGCCTTGCGCGCGGCCTCGGCCTCCTCCTCGGCCCGGGCTTCCGCCTCGGCCTTGGCCTTGGCTTCTGCCTCGGCCGCGGCTGCCAGGCGAGCCTGCTCGGCGCGCAGCAGTGCCTCTTCGGCCTTGCGCTGCTTCTCCCTGCGGCGTTCCTCGGCCTCCGCGCGCAGCCGGGCCTCTTCCTCGGCCCGCTTGCGCAGGCGTTCCTGTTCGGCCTGGCGCGCGCGCTCTTCGGCCTCGCGGCGCTGGCGCTCCTCCTCGGCGGCCTGGCGGGCCTCCTCGGCGCGCTTGCGGGCTTCTTCGGCCTGGCGGGCGGCTTCGCGGGCCTTGGCCTCTTCGATCTCGCGGCGCTTGCGCTCTTCCTCCTCGGCGCGGAGCTTGGCGAGCTGCTCCTGCCGTTCGCGCTCCTTGCGCTCCTCCTCGGCCTTGCGCGCGGCCTCTTCCTCGGCCTTGCGGCGGGCTTCCTCCTCGGCGGCCTTGCGGGCCTCTTCCTGGGCCTTGACCTCGGCCTCGGACAGCGGGAGCACCTGGTCGAGGCGGTGGCGTACGACGGTGGTGACGTCCTCCGGATCCTGGCCGGCGTCCACGACCAGGTAGCGCGCCGGGTCGGCGGCGGCCAGGGTCAGGAAGCCGGAGCGGACGCGCTGGTGGAACTCGGCCGGCTCGGACTCCATCCGGTCCGGCGCCTCGGTGAAGCGCTCGCGGGCGGTCTCCGGGGAGACGTCGAGGAGCACGGTCAGATGCGGTACGAGGCCGTCGGTGGCCCAGCGGGAGATGCGGGCGATCTCGGTGGGGGCGAGGTTGCGGCCCGCGCCCTGGTAGGCGACGGAGGAGTCGATGTACCGGTCGGTGATGACGACCGCGCCCCGTTCGAGGGCGGGGCGGATCACGCTGTTGACGTGCTCGGCGCGGTCGGCGGCGAACATCAGCGCCTCGGCGCGGTCGGAGAGGCCCGAGGTGGACACGTCCAGGATGATCGAGCGCAGCCGCTTGCCGATGGCGGTGGCGCCCGGCTCGCGGGTCACCACGACCTCGTGGCCCTTGCCGCGGATCCAGGCGGCGAGCGCCTCGACCTGGGTCGACTTCCCGGCGCCGTCGCCGCCCTCCAGGGCGATGAAGAAGCCGGTGGGGGCCGGGGCCTGGTCGGGGTCGCCGCCGCGCAGCGCCTCGCGCAGGTCGCGTCCGAGGGGGACGCCCTGCCGGTCGTCGACCTTGCCGAGCACCCAGGCGGCGACCGGCAGCAGCAGCGCGCCGACCAGCATCAGGGTGAAGGCCGCGCCACCGTGCGAGAAGACGTTCTTGTCGCCTGCCAGGTGGTGCGGGCCGATGGCCCCGGCGAGCAGCGGCGCGACGATGACGGCCAGCGCGACCACGAGTCGGACGACCGCGTGCAGGTGATCGGTCGTACGGGCCGAGCGGGACGCTTCGGTCTCCTGGTCCAGGAGCGTGTGGCCGGTGTTGGCCGCGACGCCCGCCGCCACTCCGGCGAGCAGCGTCAGCAGGACGACGGTGGTGGTGTCCGGTACCAGCCCGGCCGCCAGCAGGGCCAGGCCCGTGACGGCCACGGCGAGGGCCAGCAGACGGCGCCGGGACAGCGCGGGCAGCACCTTGCGCGCGCCGCGGATGCCCGCGACCGGGCCGCCGCTCAGGCCGAGGACCAGCAGCCCGAAGGCGACCGGTCCGCCGCCGAGATCACCGGCGTGCAGGACGGCGACGGAGACGGCCGCGGCGATCGCGCCGGCCACCGCCGCGCAGGCCAGGACCAGCAGCGGTACGGCGTTCGTACGGCCGCGGTCGACGCCGCCGTCACCCTTGGGGCGGCGCAGGCCCTCCAGGGGGGAGCGCGGGCGCGGGGTCTGCGTACCGGGGAGTTCGAGGAAGTACAGGATCGAGATGGAGGCGGCGAAGAGGCCGGAGGCCACGTACGAGGCGAGCGCGGCCTGGTGGTCGGCGAACCAGCCGATGCCGTTGGCCAGCAGCCTGCTGACCAGCGCGACGACGATCAAGCCCGCGGCAGCCAGCGGCAGCGAGACGAAGGCGGTGCGCAGCGACAGGCGGCGGAGCGCGTCCAGGTTGTCCGGCAGCGGGCGGACGGACGGGCCTTCGGCGCGGTCCCCCCGGTCTGATGAGGACGGGGCCGGAGCCGGGGGCGGGGCGGGGAGCAGTCCGGGCGCCGCGCTCTCCCGCGCGACGGTCCAGAAGCGCTCGGCCACGCCGCCGACGAAGACCGTCACCAGCAGCCAGATCAGCGCCGTGTCAGGGGTCCAGTCGATCCACAGCGGGGCCACGACCAGCAGCGCCAGCCGCACCCCGTCCGCGCCGATCATGGTCCAGCGGCGGTCCAGCGGGCCGGACGGCGCGGTCAGCGCGGACAGCGGGCCCAGCAGCACCGCCCCGGAGAGCAGGGTGGCCAGCATCCGGGCCGCGAAGACGGCGGCGACGGCCAGGGCCGCGCCGCGGTAGCCGCCGCCGAAGGCCGCCTGGCCGCCGAAGGGTACGTACACCGCCGCTTGCAGCGTCAGCAGTACGAGCACCAACAGGGCTAGGGCATCGCCGATCGCCCCGACGAACTGTGCGCTCCAGAGCCGCTTCAGTGGGGGGAAGCGGAGCAGGGCTCGCACGGCGCGCTCGCGGGAGTCCGCGACGAGGGCGCCGGATGTGGGGGTCACGACCGTAGGGAGCTCGGCACGCGTCATCCCGCCAGCCTATCGGCCGGATATGACAGGTCCAGCTTCCACCCGAACACACGGGCGGGTGGTTTGGGAGCGTGTCGGTGCGGTTCGGCCGGGTCGTGGCGCCCGGCCGGTCCCGAAGATTCGTGCCGGCTGTCGAACGGCACGGCTCGGTCGCCGAGCGGTCAGCCCTCGTGCGGTACGGCGTCGAACGGTCAGCCGTCGAGCAGTACGGCGTCGAAGATTTCGATCATTACGACGACGAGCAGGCCGCGCGCCAGGACGTATTCGACGAGGAGGCCCGGTGCCACCTGGGCCTTCCGGTTGTCCTCGTGCGTGCCGACATGAGCCGTGGCCCGGTGGTACGGATCGAGCGCGAGCCTGGTCAGCCCGCGTTCGAACAGATCCCGCCGCTCGGGAGCCATGGCGTCCGCCGTCGCCTTCGCCTCGACGGTGTAGGTGACGCGGTACGCCATGGCGCTCCCCCTGCTCGGCTACTCCGCGCTCTCCGTGGCCGCCGCCGTCTTCTTGGCAGCCGCAGCCGTGGTCTTCTTGGCGGCCGTCGTCTTCTTGGCCGTCGTGGTCTTCTTCGCAGCCGTCGTCTTCTTGGCGGCCGTCTTCTTCGCCGGGGCCTTCTTCGCGGCGGTCTTCTTCGCCGGGGCCTTCTTCGCGGCGGTCTTCTTCGCCGTCGTCTTCTTGGCCGGGGCCTTCTTGGCGGTCTTCTTCTTCGCCGGGCCCTTCGCGCGCTTCTCGGCGAGCAGCTCGTACCCGCGCTCCGGCGTGATCGTCTCGACGTCGTCGTCCCGCCGCAGCGTCGCGTTGGTCTCGCCGTCGGTGACGTACGGGCCGAAGCGGCCGTCCTTGACGACCACCGGGCGCTCGCTGACCGGGTCGGTGCCCAGCTCCTTCAGCGGCGGCTTGGCGGCGGCCCGGCCGCGCTGCTTGGGCTGCGCGTAGATGGCGAGGGCCTGCTCCAGCGTGATGTTGAAGATCTGGTCCTCGCTCTCCAGGGAGCGCGAGTCGGTGCCCTTCTTCAGGTACGGGCCGTAGCGGCCGTTCTGCGCGGTGATCTCGACGCCCTCGGGGTCCTTGCCGACGACGCGCGGCAGCGACATCAGCTTGAGCGCGTCGGCGAGGGTGACGGTGTCCAGGGACATCGACTTGAAGAGCGAGGCGGTGCGCGGCTTGACCGCGTTCTTGCCGGTCTTCGGGGTGCCCTCGGGCAGGATCTCGGTGACGTACGGGCCGTAGCGGCCGTCCTTGGCGACGATCTGGTTGCCGCTCTCCGGGTCCATGCCCAGCTCGAAGTCGCCGCTCGGCTTGGCGAGCAGCTCCTCCGCGTACTCGACGGTCAGCTCGTCGGGCGCCAGGTCCTCCGGCACGTCGGCGCGCTGGTGGCCCTCGGCGTCCTTCTCGCCGCGCTCCACGTACGGGCCGTAGCGGCCGACCCGGAGCATGATGCCGTCGCCGACCGGGAAGGAGGAGATCTCCCGGGCGTCGATCGCGCCGAGGTCGGTGACCAGTTCCTTCAGGCCGCCGAGGTGGTCGCCGTCGCCGTTGCCCGCCTCGGAGGCGGCGCCGGCCGCCTCGCCCTCGCCGAAGTAGAAGCGGCGCAGCCACGGCACGGACTGGGCCTCGCCGCGGGCGATGCGGTCGAGGTCGTCCTCCATCTTGGCGGTGAAGTCGTAGTCGACGAGCCGCCCGAAGTGCTTCTCCAGGAGGTTGACCACGGCGAAGCTCAGGAAGGACGGCACCAGGGCGGTGCCCTTCTTGAAGACGTAGCCGCGGTCCAGGATGGTGCCGATGATCGACGCGTAGGTCGACGGGCGGCCGATCTCGCGCTCTTCCAGCTCCTTGACCAGCGTGGCCTCGGTGTAGCGGGCCGGGGGCTTGGTGGCGTGGCCGTCCGCGGTGATCTCCCGCGCGGTCAGCGGGTCGCCCTCGGCGACCTGCGGCAGGCGGCGCTCGCGGTCGTCCAGCTCGGCGTTCGGGTCGTCGGCGCCTTCCACGTACGCCTTGAGGAAGCCGTGGAAGGTGATGGTCTTGCCGGAGGCGCTGAACTCGGCGTCCCGGCCGTCGGCCGACCGGCCGCCGATCTTGACGGTGACGGAGTTGCCGGTGGCGTCCTTCATCTGGGAGGCGACGGTGCGCTTCCAGATCAGCTCGTACAGCTTGAACTGGTCACCGGTCAGACCGGTCTCCGCCGGGGTGCGGAAACGATCACCCGAAGGCCGGATCGCCTCGTGCGCCTCCTGCGCGTTCTTGACCTTGCCGGCGTACGAGCGCGGCTTGTCCGGCAGGTACGCGGCGCCGTAAAGCTGCGTGACCTGGGCGCGGGCCGCGGAGATCGCGGTGTCCGAGAGGGTCGTGGAGTCCGTACGCATATAGGTGATGAAGCCGTTCTCGTACAGCTTCTGCGCCACCTGCATGGTGGACTTCGCGCCGAAGCCCAGCTTGCGGCTGGCCTCCTGCTGGAGCGTGGTCGTACGGAACGGGGCGTACGGGGAGCGGCGGTACGGCTTGGACTCGACCGAGCGGACCGCGAAGTCGGTGTTCTCCAGGGCGGCGGCCAGCGCGCGGGCATTGGCCTCGTCCAGGTGCAGGACGTCGGCGTTCTTCAACTGGCCGTTGGGGCCGAAGTCACGGCCCTGGGCGACGCGGCGGCCGTCGACCGACGACAGGCGCGCGGCCAGGGTGGACGGATCGCTCGCGTCGCCGACCCGGCCGGTGGAGAACGTGCCGGTCAGGTCCCAGTACTCGGCGGAGCGGAAGGCGATGCGCTCGCGCTCCCGCTCGACGACGAGGCGGGTGGCCACCGACTGCACACGGCCGGCCGACAGCCGCGGCATGACCTTCTTCCAGAGGACCGGCGAGACCTCGTAGCCGTAGAGGCGGTCGAGGATGCGGCGGGTCTCCTGGGCGTCGACCAGCTTCTGGTTCAGCTCGCGCGGGTTGGCGACGGCGGCCCGGATCGCGTCCTTGGTGATCTCGTGGAAGACCATCCGGTGGACCGGGACCTTGGGCTTGAGGATCTCCTGGAGATGCCAGGCGATGGCCTCGCCCTCGCGGTCCTCATCGGTGGCGAGGAAGAGTTCGTCGGACTCGGCCAGCAGCTCCTTGAGCTTCTTGACCTGGTCCTTCTTGTCACTGTTGACGACGTAGATCGGCTGGAAGTCGGCGTCGACGTTCACGCCGAGGCGGGCCCAGGGCTCGCCCTTGTACTTCGCCGGGACCTCCGCCGCGCCGTTCGGGAGGTCGCGGATGTGCCCGACGCTGGCCTCGACCACGTAGCCGGGGCCGAGGTAGCCCTTGATCGTCTTCGCCTTGGCAGGCGACTCGACGATGACGAGTCGGCGGCCGCCGCCCTGTGCGGTCTCGCTGGTCGGGGACAACTTCGCTCTTCTCTCCGGTCGACGCTGGGGGTAACCCCCGGGCCGGAGCTCTGGGGGACACTGCGGTGACGCTTGACGCTGCGGAGTGTGACGGTACATCCCGCCCTCGTGTCAAACGGAAAAACCCCGCAACGCCACTCGAACGGTAACCCGACTACATGCCTTCATGCCGCCCGGACCGGACACGGGCCGGTGCCGGAGGCGGTGCCGAGGCCGGTGCGGACCCGGCCCCTGGCCGGTCGGCCCGCAGGCGGCGCCGACCGGGCGGCCGGTGGCCGTATCCGTTCTCACCCCGTACTGTCCCCTCTCGACCGTGTCCTCTCACCCCGTGCCGCCGTCCTGGCCGGAGCGGGGCGTGAAGTCGCCGGTGCGCATGAGGTGACGGGGGCGGCTTGAGCAGCCGGGACGGTAGCTGGGATGTCTGGAGTGGCTGGTGGGTCTTCGTGGGGCAGGAGCCATGGCCCGGGCAAAGCGTTTTTGTCCTGAATCAGGGCAACTACGCCAGGTCGTCGAACCGGGCCCCGGCACGGTGAGCACGCCGTGAGCACCCCCTCCTCCCCCACGGCCGTACGGAACGCGACGCTGCGCCGCGCGGCGGTCGCCGTCGGCGTCGGCGCCCTCGGCGCGGTGTATCTCTGGCACACCGATCCGCACGAACCGGGGCAGCTACTGCTTCCGTGTCCGTTCCGCTGGGCGACCGGGCTGCTCTGCCCGGCGTGCGGCGGGACCCGGATGGCGTACGACCTGATGCACGGCGACCTCGTGACGGCCTTCCACGACAACGCCGTCCTGCTGGTCCTGGGCGTGCCGGCCGTCGCGTACATGACCGGCCGATGGCTGTACGCGGGGCTGCGCGGGCGCCGGTTCCGGGCCCGCCTCGGGGCGCGCGGCAACGCCGTCGTCCTCGGCGTCGCCGCCGTCTGGATGCTGGTGCGCAATCTCACGGGCTGAGCGGACGTTCCGCCCCCGTGGGCGCCGCCCGTACGCGAACGGCCGCCGGGCGCGCCGCGGGGGAAGCGGCGCGCCCGGCGTACCGTGCGTCCTGGTGGTGCCCTACGGCCCGCTTCAGCGCACCGTGACCGTGATCACCGGGGAGACCGTGCCGCCGCCGGCGATCCGCAGTTGGTTGACGCCCTTGATGCCCAGCTTGACGCGGAGCGAGTAGGCGCCGGTCTTGTTGGTGGTGACGCTCGCGGGCAGCGCGACCCACTTGGCGCCCTGCTTCTGCTGGACGGTGACCTTGGTGCCGGCCTTGATGCCGGTGGAGGTGCCGGAGATCCGGAACTCCTGCCACGCCTTGACCGAGTTGGTGCTGGCCTTGGCGGTGAGCGCGGCCTTCTGCGTGGCCTTGGCGGCCACGGAGTGGGCGGCCGGGGACGCGGGGGCCGCGGAGGCGGCGGCCGCGGTCCCGGCGACGAGCGCGGCGCTGAGAACACCTGCGGCGGCGAGGCGGTATGCACGGTTCATGACGTGTTCCTCCCTGTTGGGCCGGTTGATGGCCTTCACTCAGGAACACGGGCAGATGGCCGTTCCGGTTGCTTCACGGGCGAGTGGTTTTGCGCGTGTTTTTTCTGGTGGGGTGTGAGTGAACAGCCTGTGGGTGCAATGCAGTTGAGCGCACAACGAAAAGGGTGGCGGGCCGGGCGACGGGCGCTTCTGGTGAAGACGGCAAGGGAGGGCGGCGCGTTCCCTCGGGGGCTTACGGATGCGCCCGGGGTGGCCCGTCCCGTCCGTGTCTACAGCAGCAGCCAGCACCCCGTCCCCAGGAACAGCACGCCGAAGAGCAGCGCCAGCGTCGTACCCGCCGACCGGCTCACCCCGTCGGCGACCGGCTCCCCGGCCCGTACGCACACGCCCGTCCACACCAGCAGGCCGGCGCCGAACAGCGCGAAGGCCACCCCGGCGAACGCCTCGGGACCACTCTCCATGCGGGCAGCGTGGCACTCCCGGGCGGCGCGGCGGCGAACCCCGGGTGAATGCCGCCCGTACGGCATCGCCGCCGCCGGGCCGGCCGGGGGCGGGCCGGGCGGGGGCGGGCCGGGCGGGGGCGGGCCGGGCGGGGCCTCTGTGGAGCCCTCTCGGCCAGGCCCCCGTCGCCCCGCCGGCCCGCGCCCTCAGTCCTTCCCGGTCTCCACCGGCTCCAGGAAGCCCTGCTCGACCAGGGTCCGGATCGCGTCCGGCGTACGGTCGCGCAGCAACACCGGGTCCTCGCCGACCAGTTGCGCGATCGCGTCGAGGATGCGTCCGGCGGGCAGCGAGCCGTCGCAGACCCCGGCGAAGCCCGCGCCGACCGTGTCCACTTTCGTGGCGCGCCGCATACCGCGGTTCTGCCGCAGGACCACGTGCTCCGGGTCCTCGGCGCCGGGCAGCCCGACCTGCTCCTGCACGACCTCGTCGGCGAGCCGGAAATGGCCGGCCAGCAGGGCCGCGTCGTCCGTGGCGCGCAGGTAGTCCTGGCGTTCGAAATGCTCGACGACCGCGCTGCCCAGCGGCTGCTCGACCGGGTGCGGCCACTCCTCGACCGTGATCGACGGGTCCGCCGCGCCGGACTTGCGCAGGGTGATCCACCCGAAGCCGACGGCCTTGGTCCGCCGGGCCTCGAACTCCTCCAGCCAGGCGTCGTAGCGCGCCGCGTACTCCTCGGGGCCCGTACGGTGGTCGCCGGCGTCCCGCAGCCACAGCTCCGCGTACTGCGTCACGTCCTGGACCTCGCGCTGCACGATCCACGCGTCGCAGCCGCGCGGCACCCAGGAGCGCAGCCGGTCGCGCCAGTCCTCGCCCTCGACGTGCTGCCAGTTGGCGAGGAGCTGGCAGTACCCGCCGTCGTTCAGGTGGTCAGCGGCCTGCTGGACGATGGTGCGGCACAGGTCGTCGCCGCCCATGCCGCCGTCCCGGTAGGTCAGCCGGGCGCCCGGCGAGATCACGAAGGGCGGGTTGGAGACGATCAGGTCGTACGTCTCCTCGCCCACCGGGTCGAACAGCGAGCCCTCCCGCAGGTCGGCGGCGGGCGCGCCGGACAGCGCCAGCGTCAGCCCGGCGATCCGCAGTGCCCGCGGGTTCAGGTCCGTGGCCGTGACCTCGGTCGCGTACGGGGAGGCGTGCAGCGCCTGGATGCCGGAGCCGGTGCCGAGGTCGAGGGCCTTGGCGACGGGGGTGCGGACCGTGAGGCCGGCCAGGGTCGTGGACGCGCCGCCGACCCCGAGCACCAACTGGGCGCGGTCCACGCCGGCGGCCTCCTCGGCGGCCCGGACGCCGCCCGCGCCGCCGACCGCGCACCCGAGGTCGGAGACGATCCACCAGTCCTGGCCGTCGGGGCCGCCGTACGGACGCACGTCGACGCTCGCCCGGACCTCGTCGCCGTCGCGCACCAGCCAGCCGTCGGCGAGGCAGTCGTCCACCGGCAGCGCGGCGGCGGCCCGGCCGTACGGCACCGGGCGCTGGAGCAGGAAGAGCCGCACCAGGGTGGCCAGCGGGCCGTCCCCCGGGTCGCGCGGAGCGCCGGGACGGTCTCGCTGCGGGCCAGCGCGGCGTAGGCGGGCGCGCCGAGCAGCTCCAGCAGGCCGTCGGCGGTGAACGCGGCGGCGCGCAGCGCGTCGCGCAGCCGGGCCGTGCGGGCGGCGGAATCGGGGTCTCGAAGGTCTGCGGTGGGGAGGTGCGTACTCACGGTCCCATTGTCAGGCCAACCACTGACAAACGGCCACGGCCCGGCCGCGCCGCGGCCAA
This sequence comes from Streptomyces chrestomyceticus JCM 4735, assembly GCF_003865135.1. Classification (NCBI taxonomy): domain Bacteria; kingdom Bacillati; phylum Actinomycetota; class Actinomycetes; order Kitasatosporales; family Streptomycetaceae; genus Streptomyces; species Streptomyces chrestomyceticus. The sequence goes on from NZ_BHZC01000001.1 coordinate 4,366,802, forward strand.
CGGGTCAGGGCCACCGGGTCACGGCGGGCGGTGGACGGCGCGGCGGGCAGCGGGGCGGGCGGTCGACGACGGGGCGGGCGCGGCCGACGGAGCCCGACGGCGTGTCGGCCACGGGCCCGGGCACGGGCCCGCCGTGTCCCACGGCGTGTCGCCTGCGGTCCGGCCGCGCCTGACGGCGTGTCGGCCGCGCCCGGGACGCTCGTGGGCACCCATGGTGGCCGAGCCCGCCGACCCCGCGCGACGGCCGTCCGCAACGTGCGGCCGTCGCGCCTCTCGGCTACTTCTTCGGCGCGGCCGACCCGCCGCCCTCGGTGGCCTTCTGGTTCTGGCAGCCGGACTGCCCGGCCATCGCCTTCTTGACGTCGCCGGACTCCAGCTTGCTGAACGCCTGCTCGCTCTTCTTGTTGAGCTTGTTGATGCCGTCGGACAGCGACCGCAGGCCGTCCGCGAACTTGCCCTTGTCCCCGGTGTCCAGGCCGTCGACCTGCTTCTTGAGGTCGGCGTAGCCCTTGGAGAGGTCGTTGAGCTCCTTGACCGCGTTCTTCTGGGACTCCTCGCCGCCGTCGGCGGGCGGCGCGCCGGCCTGGTCGAGCGACTTCGCCAGCGACGCGTAGGCGTCGGAGATCTGCTGGAACGCCTTGGAGTCGGCCTCCTGGACCTTCTTGGAGTCGGTGCCGCCGCTGTCGGCCGTCTGCATGGACGTGTTGGCGTCCTGGATCTTCTTGAACTGGGCCTGGGCGGGGTCGCAGAACTTCTTGGCCCAGGCGTCGAGCTTATTGTCACCGTCGTCGCTGCAGCCGGTCAGCGCGAGCATCAGTGCCGCGCCGCCGGACAGCGCGGCCACAAGCTTCTTCTTCACCGGATTGGTCCCTTCCATGGCTCTCGGCCCCGGAACATACACGTCCGAGGGCCCCCGGCCATGAGCCGGTCGGTCCGTACGCCCCTCATTGCAGCCATTTGCACCAAGCCCTGTGACGCGGCCGGGCGCACAGCAGTGCGGGCGGAGCGCGCGCTCAAAGCACGCCCTCCGCCCGCCCGTTGAGCGGCGCGGACGCCCCGCCCGCTAGGAGACCACCGCCGGGTCGGCGGTCTGCGCCACCTTCCCCGAGTTGTTGTCTTCGTCACCCACCGCGATGCCGCGGCGCTTGGAGACGTACACCGCGCCGACGATGACCGCGATGGCCAGTGCGGCGACCACGATCCGTACGCCGATGCTCTTGTCCGCGCCGTAGCTGAACTTCACGACGGCCGGCGCGATCAGCAGCGCCACCAGGTTCATGACCTTCAGCAGCGGGTTGATCGCGGGGCCCGCGGTGTCCTTGAACGGGTCGCCGACCGTGTCGCCGATGACGGTCGCGGCGTGCGCCTCGCTGCCCTTGCCGCCGTGGTGGCCGTCCTCGACCAGCTTCTTCGCGTTGTCCCAGGCGCCGCCCGAGTTGGCGAGGAAGACCGCCATCAGGGTGCCGGTGCCGATGGCGCCCGCGAGGAACGAGCCGAGCGCGCCGACGCCGAGCGAGAAGCCCACGGCGATCGGCGTGAGCACCGCCAGCAGGCCGGGGGTGGCCAGCTCGCGCAGCGCGTCCTTGGTGCAGATGTCCACGACACGCCCGTACTCCGGCTGCTCCGTGTAGTCCATGATCCCGGGCTTCTCACGGAACTGCCGCCGCACCTCGAAGACGACCGCGCCGGCCGACCGGGACACCGCGTTGATCGCCAGCCCCGAGAAGAGGAAGACGACGGAGGCGCCCAGCACCAGGCCGACCAGGTTGTTCGGCTGCGAGATGTCCAGGCTCAGGCCCATGCCCCGGGCGGCGTCGCCGACGTCCCGTACGGCCGTGGCGATCGCGTCCCGGTACGAGCCGAACAGCGCGGCCGCGGCCAGGACGGCCGTGGCGATGGCGATGCCCTTGGTGATGGCCTTGGTGGTGTTGCCGACGGCGTCCAGGTCGGTGAGGACCTGCGCGCCGTCGCCGGTGACGTCGCCGGACATCTCGGCGATGCCCTGGGCGTTGTCGGAGACCGGGCCGAAGGTGTCCATCGCGACGATCACGCCGACGGTGGTCAGCAGGCCGGTGCCGGCCAGCGCCACCGCGAACAGGGCCAGCATGATGGACGTGCCGCCCAGCAGGAACGCGCCGTACACGGACAGGCCGATCAGGACCGCGGAGTAGACCGCGGACTCCAGACCGATGGAGATCCCGGAGAGCACCACCGTCGCCGGGCCGGTCAGGGAGGTCTTGCCGATGTCCCGTACGGGCCGCCGGCTGGTCTCCGTGAAGTAGCCGGTGAGCTGCTGGATGAGCGCGGCCAGCACGATGCCGATGGCGACCGCCACCAGGGCCAGCAGCCGCGGGTCGCCGCTGCGGGCCAGGATGGCGGGGTCCGTGACGCCGGACAGGTCGGCGTACGAGGACGGCAGGTACGTGAAGACCGCGACCGCCACCAGGACCAGCGAGATGGCCGCGGAGATGAAGAAGCCGCGGTTGATGGCGGTCATGCCGCTGCGGTCGGAGCGCCGGGGCGCCACCACGAAGATGCCGATCATGGCGGTGACCACACCGATGGCCGGGACCAGCAGCGGGAAGGCCAGGCCCGAGTCGCCGAAGGCGGCCATGCCCAGGATGAGGGCGGCGACCAGCGTCACGGCGTACGACTCGAACAGGTCGGCGGCCATGCCGGCGCAGTCGCCGACGTTGTCGCCCACGTTGTCCGCGATGGTCGCGGCGTTGCGCGGGTCGTCCTCGGGGATGCCCTGCTCGACCTTGCCGACGAGGTCGGCGCCGACGTCCGCGGCCTTGGTGAAGATGCCGCCGCCGACCCGCATGAACATCGCGATCAGCGCGGCGCCGAGTCCGAAGCCCTCCAGGACCTTGGGCGCGTCGACCGCGTAGACGAGCACCACACAGGACGCGCCGAGCAGGCCGAGCCCCACGGTGAACATGCCGACCACGCCGCCCGTACGGAAAGCGATCTTCATGGCCTTGTGCGAGACGGCGGTGAGATCCTTTTTCGCCTCGCCCTCGCCCGGCGTGGCTTCCCGGGCGGCAGCGGCGACGCGCACATTGCTGCGCACCGCCAGCCACATCCCGATATAGCCGGTGGCGGCCGAGAAACCGGCGCCGATCAAGAAGAAGACGCTGCGCCCGGCGCGCTGCGTCCAGTTGTCCGCGGGAAGCAGCATGAGCAGGAAGAACACCACCACGGCGAATACGCCGAGGGTGCGCAACTGCCGGGCGAGATAGGCATTCGCGCCTTCCTGCACGGCGGCGGCGATCTTCTTCATGCTGTCGGTGCCCTCACCGGCGGCGAGCACTTGCCGCACCAGTACCGCCGCGACGGCCAGTGCCGCGAGCGCCACGACGGCGATCACCAGCACCATGCCGCGGTTGCCCGACGTCAGCGATGGCTCGGCCAGGTAAGAGGGGTGTTCCAGCAACTGAGGGGTGTAAGGCCCCGCCATTCGTCCTCCTTGACGTTTGGCACATGGGCGCGCGGATGCACGCTCAGGCGTCCTGAGCAAAGTTGTGGACGGATTGTAGGTAGCGGCACCAGATCAAAACAGGGCGCCTCAAAGGGAATTCGCCGGTGGCGGCCGAGATCGTTCGAAGAACGGACGGAGACCGGACAGAGATCAGGCGAAGAAGCAGCGAAGATCGAAAATTCCGGGGCCGTAGCCGGGCCGCCGCAATTCGCCTGGACGAATGAATGTGAATAATTTGCTGACAACCGAATGATGATCTCAGGGTCCTACCTAACGCCGCTGCTCACGGCGCCGGGAACGAGCGCCGCGTGGCCCGTCCGGACCGCCGTCGGGCCGGGGCCGGGGCGGCGGGCGCCGGACGGCGCGGAGCCCCGTGAGGAGGCGGCGGTGCGCCCGGCCGTCCTGCGGGGTGCCGGTGGCGCCGCTGGCAGGGTCCGGCGGCGGTACGGGGACGGTGGGCGCCGGGCGGCGCCGGTGCCTCCGTACCGCCACGGAAGTACGCACTCCGGTAGGGGCCGCGCGGCCCTGGGACGACGGCGGACCGTACGTCCGGTACGGCCGGGTGGGGAGGCGGAGGAGCCGGGCGCGCGGGGCCGGTGGGTGCGGGGAGCCCGCTGGGCACGAGCGGGCGGATGTGGCCTGAAGAGAGGGGTGGGGGTGACCGGCCCCCGGGTGGCCGGATGGTGAGCCCCGGTCACGGCAGGCCGCACGAAAGAGTTGGGGCGCGTACGGCTGAATGGGGCGTGCGGGGGTGAGGGAGCGCACGGAAGGGGTGTGAAAGGGCGCGAGAGGGCGGAGCCGGTTTTTCTGTGGGGCGGGTGGGGCGGGCGGGGGTGAGGGGCCGCCACACGTGAGCCCGTAGTGCGTCGCGGCAGCCCGCAGGCGCTACGGCGCGCGCCGCCCGCTACGGGGGCGTGGGCGTGGGCAGCACGGTGACGGGACCGCCGATCCCGACGGCAGGACAGCCCGTACGGCAGCCGACCCGTACGGCAGGCCGGGCGTCTACGGAAGCACCGGCGCCGGCGTCGTGGGCCAGCTCATGCGGATGAGGCCGCCGGTCTCGCCGGAGGTCACCTCGACGTCGTCGACCAGCCCGCTGATGACCGCGAGGCCCATCTCGTCGTCGCTCTCGGCCGCGTCGCCGTTGTCCGAGACGGGAGCGCCGGGCAGCGGCTCCCCGTCCAGACCGCGGACGCCGGGCACCGCCCCGGCACCCGCCGGGCTCCCCGGGACCTCGTCGCCCACCTCGATGGAGAACTTCTTCTCGTCCTCGACCAGGGCGACCCGTACCGGGGCCGTGATGTTGTTGGTGCGGTGCAGCCCCACCGCACGGGTGCACGCCTCACCGACGGCGAGCCGGACCTCGTCCAGCACGGCCTCGTCCACGCCGGCCCGCCTCGCCACGGCAGCCGCGACCAGTCGCGCGGTGCGGACGTGCTCGGGAAGGGCGCTGAAGCGGAGTTCGACGGTGGCCATGCCATCCCCCTCGGTATGCGGGCGTGCAACGCAGGGGGCCGGACCGCCAAGCCCGGTTCCCCCCACTGCTTCCAACCCCCGCGCCGCGGCGCGGGGACCGGCAAGCCGTCAGTCGGTGGCTGCGACGGCTTCGTCGACCGAGGTGTGAATCGGGAACACCTTGGTCAGTCCGGTGATACGGAAGATCTTCAAAATGCGCTCCTGGTTGCAGACCAGGCGCAGCGAGCCCTCGTGGGCACGCACCCGCTTGAGCCCGCCGACCAGAACGCCGAGCCCCGTGGAGTCCAGGAAGTCGACACGCTCCATGTCCACCACGAGGTGGTAGCTTCCGTCGTTCACGAGCTCGACCAGCTGCTCCCGCAGCTTGGGCGCGGTGTATACATCAATCTCGCCACCGACCTCGACGACCGTACGGTCGCCAACGGTCCGGGTCGACAGGGACAGGTCCACGGATCCTCCAGCACCTTGCTATCGAGCGGTCGCCCCCCATGGATCGGCAGCCGCGATGGCATTCAATCACTTACCAGCAGGCGTGCACGACGCCTTGTGCGCATTGTCCGTCACACCGGTGACACACTCGGTGCCGATGGCCTCCAATCAGCTGCCCCCGGACGGGGGCACCAGCCCCTCCCCGCGCACGGTCCTGGACCGTCTCACCCAGGGGGCGTCCCGCGCTACGCGCATCACTCATACGGAGCACTTGCCCCCACGCATCGGCAGCCATGCGGAATGGCCCGCACGGATCCGTCCGGAGGTGCTGGAGGCCGTCCGCGCCGCCGGGATCGCCCACCCGTGGACCCATCAGGCACGTACCGCCGAGCACGCCCTGCGGGGCGAATCGGTGGTCATCGCCACCGGCACGGCGTCCGGGAAGTCGCTCGCCTACCTGGTCCCGGTGCTGTCCGGGCTCCTGGACGGCTCCGAGGCGCCGAACGGACGCGGCGCCACGGCCCTGTACCTCGCGCCCACCAAGGCGCTCGCCGCCGATCAGCGGCGCGCCGTCGGCGAACTCGCCGCGCCGCTCGGTACCGCGGTACGGCCGGCCGTGTATGACGGCGACACGCCGGTCGAGGAACGCGAATGGGTGCGCCAGTACGGCAACTACGTCCTGACCAACCCCGACATGCTCCACCTGGGCATCCTCCCGGCCCACCCCCGCTGGTCCTCCTTCCTGCGCGCCCTGCGCTACGTCGTCATCGACGAGTGCCACAGCTACCGGGGCGTCTTCGGCTCGCACGTGGCCCAGGTCGTCCGCCGCCTCCGGCGTGTCTGTGCCCGGTACGGCTCCGAACCGGTCTTCCTGCTGGCCTCGGCCACCGCCGCCGAACCGGCGCGGGCGGCCGGGCGGCTGACGGGCCTGCCTGTGGCCGAAGTCACGGAGGACGCCTCGCCGCGCGGCGAGGTGGTCTTCGCGCTGTGGGAGCCGCCGCTGACGGAGCTGCACGGCGAGCAGGGCGCCCCTGTACGCCGTACCGCCACCGCCGAAACCGCCGACCTGCTGACCGACCTCGCCCTCCAGGAAGTCCGCACCGTCGCCTTCGTACGGTCGAGGCGCGGCGCCGAACTGATCGCCCTCATCGCGCAGGAGCGGCTGGGGACGGTCGCACGGGCCCTGGCCCAGCGGGTGGCCGCCTACCGGGGTGGCTACCTGCCCGAGGAACGGCGGGCGCTGGAGCGCGCGCTGCACACCGGCGACCTGCTCGGCCTGGCCGCCACCACGGCCCTGGAGCTGGGCGTGGACGTCTCCGGGCTGGACGCCGTACTGATCGCCGGATACCCGGGCACCCGCGCCTCCCTGTGGCAGCAGGCCGGGCGCGCGGGGCGGGCCGGGCAGGGCGCGCTCGCCGTCCTCGTCGCCCGGGACGACCCGCTGGACACCTACCTGGTGCACCATCCGGAGGCGCTCTTCGACCAGCCCGTCGAGTCCACCGTGCTGGACCCGGACAATCCGTACGTGCTCGCCCCGCACCTGTGCGCGGCCGCCGCGGAACTTCCGCTCACCGAGGACGACTTCTCCCTGTTCGGCCCCGCCGCCCCGGGCCTCCTCCCGTCCCTGGAGGCCCGCAAGCTGCTGCGCCGCCGCGCCAAGGCGTGGCACTGGACCCGTCGCGAGCGGGCCGCCGACCTCGCCGACATCCGCGGGCAGGGCGGCTCGCCCGTACAGGTCGTGGAGTCAGGCACCGGCCGTCTGCTGGGCACGGTGGACGCGGCCGCCGCGCACACCACCGTCCACACCGGCGCCGTACACCTCCACCAGGGCCGTACGTATCTGGTCGAGCACCTGGACCTGGAGGACGACGTGGCCCTCGTCCAGGAGGCGAACCCGCCGTATTCGACGACCGCGCGCGACACCACCGCCATCGCCGTCCTGGAGACCGAGACGGAGGTCCCGTGGGGCGACGCGCGCCTGTGCTTCGGCTCGGTGGAGGTCACCAACCAGGTCGTCTCCTACCTGCGCCGCCGGCTGATCACGGGCGAGGTGCTGGGCGAGACCAAGCTGGACCTGCCGCCCCGTACGCTGCGCACCCGGGCCGTGTGGTGGACCGTCACCGAGGACCAGCTCGACGCGGCCCGGGTCAATCCCGAGCAGCTCGGCGGCGCCCTGCACGCCGCCGAACACGCCTCCATCGGCCTGCTGCCGCTCTTCGCCACCTGCGACCGCTGGGACATCGGCGGCGTGTCCCTCCCCCTGCACCCCGACACCCTCCTGCCCACCGTCTTCGTCTACGACGGCCACCCGGGCGGCGCGGGCTTCGCCGAACGCGCCTTCCACACCGCCCCGGAGTGGCTCGCGGCCACCCGCAAGGCCATCGCCTCCTGCGAGTGCGAGGCCGGCTGCCCGTCCTGCATCCAGTCGCCCAAGTGCGGCAACGGCAACGACCCGCTCCACAAACGAGGCGCCGTACGCCTCCTGACCGAACTCCTCAAGAACGCGCCGAAGCCGGCTCCCTGAAAGCCCGAAGAATCACCTCATGACCGTTTTCCTCTGTGCCAAGTGCGGCCACACCCTCACCCCGGACCTGCGGCGGCTGCCCGCCGTCCCCGACGTGTCGACGCACGACAAGGACCGCGACAGGGAGACGGGGCTCGCCCCCTCCACCGTGCCGCCGGGCCACTATGCGATCGACCCTGAGCCGTGGGGCGCTCCGTTCGAGCCTGCCGGGGGCGGTCGCGGGGGCGGTGGTGGTGGCGGTCGCGTCATGGACGATCGTGCCCTGCTCATGCCGCCCGGTATGGACGACATGGTCTCCGCCGGCCCCCCGGAACACAGTGATCGTCCACCCGGACGACACACCTGACCTCCGCCGGACCGCCGTCCCCGCCGGCCACCACGGCTGCTGCGGCCCGTTGGGCACGGGCGGCCGCAACATGGCGTGCACCTGCGGGACCCTCATCGCCACTCTCGCGGCCGACTGCATGGGCCCGTACGAACTGCACCTCGATCCGCTGCGTGTGTACGGCTATGAGGGGGTGGGGTTGGAGGGGTAGGGCAGGGGCGAGGGCTGGGCTGGGGGGGAGGGCTAGGCAGGGGGCGGCGGGGGTGGGCTTGGGGACGGGGCCGGAGGTTGTTGCCGGGCTTACTTCCCCCTCCCCTCCCCCCACCCCACCCCCGCCTCCTCCACCTCCGTCCCCGTATTCGCCTCCGTCCCGTCCCCGTCTACGTGTCGAGGATCACCAACCTGCCGCGGCTTCCCGCGCGGACCGCGTGTGTCACGTCCGCCGGGACCAGGTACAGCTCTCCCGGCCCCACCGAGACGTCCACGCCGCCCACCGACAGCTCCAGCCGCCCGTCGAGCGCGAACAGCGCCTCGTCCGTCCCGTGCGCTTCCTTCCCCCGGCAACTCGTCCATGTGCAGCACCTTCACGCGGGCCGCGCCCACCTTCCCCAGGATGCAGGAACCCCACGCTTCCGGCAGCGCGGCCGCCGTTTCCCATACGTCGATCGCCTTCACGGCATGCCTCCCGGGGCGGCGCCGGCCACTGCTGCCAGGCACTACTGCCGTGCAGGGTCGGCCCGTTCGGGTATCGGTTCGGCGGCCCGGCCCGTTGTCGCCGCCGGGCCCGCCCGGGAGCGGATGTCCGGGGCGAACGGTCCGCCACGGGCCCGGGCCGTGACGTCCGCGATGTCGCCCCGAACGGTGCAGCGCACCAGGTGAGCGTCTTGCGCGGCCGCCACCTCCCGGGCGGCTCGGCAGGCGGCCGGGGCGCCCTGGAGTGCGGTGTCCGCCGCCGCCAAGGCCGCCAAATCCGCTGCGGCGCCCGCGCGATGGCGTGTCACGACCACCTGGGCCATGGCGATCACCACCGCGAACACCGTGCACAGCGCCATCGCCGCGAACACCGCCCACACCGTGGCCGATCCCTCATCACCCCACCGTCTCCTCCGCAAGAGCCGTCGCCTCCCCTCGAAGCGTCAGCGTCAACGGGCCGACGCCGGGTGACGCCGCCTCGACCCGTACGCGCACCAGATCACCTCGCCTATCCAGCGTCACCCGCGCGCCCTTCGGGGCCGCGTCGCGGGCCACCGCGCCGACGGCCGCCGGTGGTTCCGACCGGGCTGCCGCCCGGGCCCCGGCACGTGCCGCGTCCACGCACTGGATCTGCGCGCAGGCGGCCGCCAGCCCCCATAGGAGCAACCCCGTGAACAGCACCAACGCCGGGATTGCCAGGGCCGTCTCCGCCGTCACATAGCCCCGGTCGCGGTCGCGAGTGCGATCACGTCCGCGGCTGCGATCACGGTGACGGCCGTAGCCGTCGTCAGACCTGGACACCGAGGGCCTTCCCGATCACCGCGCGCAGCGCCGCTTCCACCGCGTCGCCCGACAGCACCTTGTAGAGCACGGCCGCAGCCGCACACGCCGCCAGGGTTCCCAGGGCGTACTCGGCCGTGGTCATGCCCCGGTCTGCGCAGGCCCTCTCCCGTACGGCCGCAACGCGTCGCTCCAGCCACCTTCGTACGAACATCTCTTCCCCCTCGAACTTGAGATCGCTTCTGCTGTCTGAGAGCCGGCATATGCATACGGCTCGGGTCGGTCGTGCGCCGTCATGAGTTCCGCAGGAGCGCTGTGGCCAGGCCGACCAGGACCGGTACGACGCCGAGCGTCAGGAAGGCGGGCAGGAAGCACGCCGCCAGCGGCATCGTGACCAGCACCCCGGCCCGGCGGGCTCGTTCGGCCGCGGAGCGGGTCTCCTGCGCCCGCAGTTCCGCCGCGATCCGGGAGACGCCCTCCACGGCCGGGACCCCCGATATGCCCGCCCGTTCCATGCACCGGGCCAGTCCCCGGGCGCCGGGGAGTGCCCCGAATCGCCGCCATGCCGTCGCGGGGTCGCTGCCGAGCCGGAGTTCCGCGGCCACACGCCACAACTGCTCGCCGACGGTTCCGCCGAGCGACCGCCCCACCGCCTCGGCGGACTCGCGTGGCCCGGCGCCCGCCGCCAGGCAGGCCGCGAGCAGGCCCGCGGCCGGTGCCAGCGCCGCCCGCAGACCGTTCTCGGCCGCCTGCCGCACGGCCTGTGCCTGTGTACGGCGTCGCCACCGTCCGGCTCCGTAGGCCACGGCGAGTCCCAGTACGCCACCGGTCACTCCGCCGACGAGAATGGCCACGGCGCCCGCGATCACGGCGGGCCCGGCCCGTTCCCGGACGGCTCGGGGCCATCGACGTCTCCGGCCGCGCTTCAGCTTCGGTCCCAGGCGCCGACCGGTGCCGTCGGGGTGCCGTACGGCCTTGCCGAGGACCGTTCCCGCCCGCCGTCGGACAGTCCGTACGCCGCGCACATCCCCGGCCGTGGTCAACGCGCCGGCCACGGTGGCCAGGACCAGGAAAACTGTCCCCAGGGTGTGGACAACTTCTGGGATGCCGCCTTGACCGACGTCAGCGGACATGACCGCCCCCTTCGGCAGCCGTGATGATCCGCGCCGTCCAGACGATGCCGCACCACTCCAACAGGCCGCCGACCAGCAGGCACGCCCATCCGGCGGGGGTGTGCAGCAGCACTCGGATCGGGTCGGCGCCGAGGGCGCTGCCCATCGCCAGCCCTCCGGCCGGGAGGAGCGCGAGCATCAGGGCGGTCGCCCTCGGGCCCGCCAACTGGGCGCGCAGGTCGTCGCGCTGGTCGCGTTCCGCCCGGAGAGCCGTCGCGATCCGTTCCAGCCCGGCGGCCAGCCCGGCTCCGCCGTCGACGGCGACCTGCCAGCACGCCGCCACACCGGCCAGCCCCTCCGCGCCCGGCAGCCGCCCCGCCGCCCGCAGGGCCGCCGGTACGTCCCCGCCGAACCGGGCCGCCGCCGTGACCGCCGCGCCCGCCTCGCCGAAACTCGCGGCCCCGACCGCCGTCAGGGCCGGCCCCGGCTGCCGTCCGGCCCGCAACTCGCCCGCCACCGCCTCGCACAGCTCGATCACCGCCGCGCCCCGACGCTCCCGCTCCCGCACCCGTTCACGGGTCCGGAGCCATCGCCGCACCAGGACCGACGCCACCACGGCGGCGATCACGGGCAGCACCGAACCGGTCATGACACCGAGCACGAGACCGGCCGGCAGGCACCACAGCTCTCGCGGGGAGCGGGTGGCCCCGGGCCGGCTTTCTCCGCTCCGCCGAGGATCCCGGCAGGCGTTCCGCCTGCCACCGCCCAGTCGGGAGGCTCGGTACGCGGCCCACGTGGCCCAATGCACCACCTGCCGCAACGCCCGCCGGGGCGTGAACTCGGCTTCGTCAGCGACCGGTTCGCGTGCCCACCCCTCCGGGCCTGCTCTCTCCCCGTCCACCAACAGCAGTCGAGCCCGTCGTACGTCACCGCTCCGCCCGCCGGACAGCCAGACCGCCACCCCCGCGCACAGCACGGCCGCGCACACCGGCACCGCCGCCACACCGACACCGACACCGACATCACTCATCGCGCATCCCTCCCCCGCTCGCACAATTCCGTCAATCGCGGCCAGCCGGCCGCCTCTTGGAACCCCGCCGGTGCCCACACGGCTGCCGGTACGGTCATCACGAAGCCGTCCCGGCCCCGCTCCAGAACGTCCACCCGGGCGAGCCGCCGTCGGCCGTCCCGGTCCCGTACGAGGTGCAGCAGCACCGACAGGGCGGCGGCCACCTGGCTGTGCAGTGCCGCCCGGTCGAGACCGGCCGTCGAGCCGAGGGCCTCCAAGCGCGCCGGTACGTCGCCGGGGGCGTTTGCGTGGACCGTGCCGCAGCCGCCCTCGTGGCCCGTGTTCAGCGCCGCCAGCAGGTCCGTGACCTCGGCGCCGCGCACCTCGCCGACCACCAGCCGGTCCGGCCGCATCCGCAGCGCCTGTCGCACCAGGTCCCGCAGGGTGACGCGGCCGACGCCCTCCTGGTTCGCGGGCCGGGTCTCCAGCCGTACGACGTGGGGGTGGTCCGGCCTCAGTTCCGCGGAGTCCTCGGCCAGAACGAGCCGTTCGGCCGGGCCTGCCAGGCTCAGCAGTGAGCTGAGCAGCGTGGTCTTCCCGGAGCCGGTCCCGCCGCTGATGAGGAAGGAGAGCCGGGCGTCCAGCACGGCCCGCAGCAGACGGTCGCCGTCCGGCGGGACCGTGCCCGCCGCGACCAGTTCCGCGAGGGTGAAGGCGCGGGGGCGCAGGACGCGCAGCGACAGGCAGGTGCCCGCGACCGCCACCGGAGGCAGTACGGCGTGCAGACGGGTGCCGTCGGGCAACCGCGCGTCCACCCAGGGGTGGGCGTCGTCCAGCCGCCGTCCGGCCACCGAGGCCAGCCGCTGGGCGAGCCGCCGTACCGCGGCCTCGTCGGCGAAGCGCACCGAGGTGCGCTCCAGGCCGCCACCTCGGTCCACCCACACCTCGTCCGGCGCGCTGACCAGCACATCGGTCACCTCCGGTGCGGCGACGAGCGGTTCGAGAGGGCCGCAGCCGACCAGCTCCGACCGCAGCGCCGAGACGACTCCCAGCACCTCCGCGTCACCGAGCAGGCGGCCCTCGGCGCGCAGTGCCATCGCCACCCGCGCGGGCGTCGGCTCGGCACCCGCCTGGGCCAGCCGCCCCCGCACCGCCTCCAGAAGCCCGGCGCCGATGCCCGTACGGCCCGCACGGGGTGCGCCGTGAGCGTCGACGCGGGCGTCAGCGTGGGCGTCGGTGTGGGCGTCGGTGTGGGCTCCGGCGCCGGACTGCCCGCCGGACACCCACAGCCCGGCCCCCTGCGGTCCGGACCCCTGCGCCCCGGGCCCCTGCGGACCGAACACCTGTGGCCCGCCAACCCGCAACCCGCCCGTCCGGGGACTCTCAGCCCTCACCCGGACCACCCCCTACGCCCTCACCGAGCCACCCGCGCCGCCCACCGACCTCCGGACCACCGCCCACCGGCCCGTCGCCTCTCGACTCCGCAGCCCCCGACCCCGCGATCCCCGCCCCCGCACCCCCCGGCAACACCCGCCCCCAAAAAGCCGTACCGAAGTGCCGCAACGCTCCCCGGGCGTTCGCCCCCGGCGGCGCCCCCCGCGCCAGTTCTCCCGGGAGGCCGGCCTCCCACCCCAGCTCTCCGGCCAAGGGAAGGCCGAGCAGCCGGGCGGCCTCCTCCGGCGCCAGCTCCGCGGCGCGGCCGCTGCCCGGGCCTGGGCTGGCGCGTGTCACCACCCGTACGTCCGGCAGGACCGTACGGATCAGGGCCGCCACGCGCCGGGCCGCCGCCAGCGCCCGCAGTTCGGTGGGGACGACCAGCAGCCCGACATCGACCTGGGCCAGCGCTTCCACGACCGCTTCGTCCAGCCTGCGCGGCAGGTCCACCACCACGGCGCCGCCCCGTCTGCGCGCCGCTGCCATGACCGCGCGCATCGCCTGCGGCGGGATCGCCACCGCGTCGCCCCGGTCCCAGCTCAGTACGCGTAAAGAGTGCAGCCTCGGCAGCGCTTCCTCCAGGGCGTCGCCGCCCACCCGTCCGCGCGATTCGGCGAAGGCGGGCCAGCGCAGCCCTTCCTCCTTCTCGCCGCCCAGCAGTACGTCGAGTCCGCCGCCCAGCGGGTCCGCGTCGACCAGGACGGTCCGGTGGCCCGCGCGGGCCGCCGTCAGGGCCAGGGCACAGGCGAGGGTGCTCGCGCCGGCGCCGCCGCTGCCGCCGATCACCCCCACTGTCACGGCCGCGGGCCCGACGCCCTCCACCGCGTCGGCGATCCGGTCCACCAGCCAGCTCTCGCCGCCGGGGAGCACCAGCACCCGTTCCGCCCCGAGGGCGACGGCCAGCCGCCACAGTTGCCGGTCGTCCGCGCCGCGGGCGACGAGCACCACCCCGTCCCGGCGGCCCGCTCCGCACAGGCGGGGTGCGCAGTCGGCGCCGACGATCACCAGGGGCGCCGAGGCCCAGCCCGGACTGCGGCCACGGGCGACGCCGTGGGCCACTTCCGGTGTCGCGCCGGCTGCCGCGCAGAGTCTCAGGACGTCGTCGAGAAGGTCCTCGTCCTCGGTGACGACCAGCGGTCCGCCGCGCCCTCCGGCGGGTCCGGGTGATTGATCGGGAGTCATACGTCCGGCCACGTTCCGTTCCCCTATCGCTACACAACTCACACATCCGCGAACTCGCGGAGTTTCACTGTGCGGCGATCCGGAAAATCCCGTGGATCTTGGTCCAAAACTGTGGACAACTCAAAGGCTGTGAATATCCCAGTCACCTATACCGGCGACCTTGAAGGCTCCCTTAGAGCAGCGCCACGGCTACCCTGAGTGACGAACGGCGGGCGTCGGAGAGCGCGGGGCCGGGCGATGAAGAGGAAGCGGCCGATCCGCCTCGGACGGGCAAAAACGCGTCCGGACATGCGACGACCCCCGCCGGGGGGAGAGCGGGGGTCGTCCCCACGGCCGACTCGGGGGGGAGGAGTCGGACCGGGTTAGCACGGTCGCGAACGATCCGTGACTTCCATGGTGTACCCGAGAGCCTTCTCAGGCAAACCCACGCGCCACACCTTACGCCGAATGGTGGGCGCCTATGCTCGCCCCGTGGAAAACCACTCCGTGCCCCACTCGGCGACTCACTCGACACCCCGGACAGCCGCGTTCTTCGACCTGGACAAGACAGTCATTGCTAAGTCGAGCACGCTGACCTTCAGCAAGTCGTTCTACCAAGGCGGCCTGATCAATCGCCGGGCCGTTCTGCGCACCGCCTATGCCCAGTTCGTCTTCCTCGCGGGCGGCGCCGACCACGACCAGATGGAACGGATGCGCGCCTACCTGTCGGCACTCTGCCGGGGCTGGGACGTGGCCCAGGTCCGGGAGATCATCGCGGAGACCCTCCACGAGCTGATCGACCCGCTCATCTACGACGAGGCCGCCTCGCTCATCGAGGAGCATCACACGGCGGGCCGCGACGTCGTGATCGTCTCCACCTCGGGCGCCGAGGTGGTCGAACCGATCGGCGCCCTGCTCGGCGCCGACCGCGTGGTGGCCACCCGGATGGTCGTCGGCGCGGACGGCCGCTTCACGGGCGAGGTGGAGTACTACGCCTATGGCCCGACCAAGGCACAAGCGGTACGGGACCTCGCCGCGTCGGAGGGCTACGACCTGGCGCGCTGCTACGCCTACAGCGATTCGGCGACCGATGTGCCGATGCTGGAGGCGGTCGGCCATCCGTACGCCGTCAATCCGGACCGCGCGCTGCGCCGCGAGGCCGCGAGCCGGGGATGGCCGGTTCTGTCGTTCACCCGGCCGGTCCAGCTCAAGCAGCGGCTGCCCTCCCTGGGCATGCCGTCGCGTCCGGTGCTCGCCACGGTGGCCGCCGTGGGTGCGGCCGCCGCGACCGCGGGCCTCGTCTGGTACGCGAGCCGGCGGCGCCCGGTTTTTGCCCGTATCACCCGAGTTTGAAGGGAAAAGTAAAGAACTGTGGCGAGGGGTTCCGCTTCCCCCGCGGCAGGAGTACAAAGGACGTAACGGCCCGCGAGACCGAGGACATCCGAGAGGAAGACCTTCTACGCAGCAAGGCCCCACGGACCGAAGCACGGAAACCGGGCACCCACGCGACGCCGACCCGTCGATTACGGGCCAGCCGTACCAGGTGACGGACCAAGTCTCCGACCTGATCGGCACATCCGGAGCGCGCTTGGTAACCCGGTGGACGTGCCAGCGGCGGTACCGGAACGACTGGGTACCGCCGCAACCCTTTGTCCGGGGCCCGGCCGGCCGGTAGCCGAAGGCGGCTCTCCCCCGCAGCCCCGTAAGCGCCCGGACGCAGCCCCCTTGACGCCCCCGTCAGGCCGCCCCGCGCTGCATCGCCTCGCACACCGCCGTGCTCTCCCGCGCCCCCAGCTCCACCGCTCGGCCGCAGTGCGCGATCCACGCCGCCACGCCCTCCGGGGTGCCGGACACATAACCTTCCAGCGCCGCCACGTACGCGGCCCGGTCCTGTTCCGCGTGCCCGACCTCCGCCGGGCAGACCGACTTCGGGTCCAGCCCGCTGCCGACCAGCACGATGCGCTCGGCGGCCCGCGCGACCAGCCCGTTGTACGAGCCGAAGGGGCGTAGCGCCAGCAGCTCGCCGTGCACCACGGCCGCCACCACCAGCGCCGGCGCCTCGCTGCCCGCCAGCAGCAGCCGCGCCAGCCCGTCCAGACGCCCGGCGACCTCGTCGGCGTCCGGCAGCGTCAGCTCCACCAGGGGCTCGTCGACCGGCTCGCCCGCCAGCCGGGGCCGTCCCACCGACTCCCGCCGGGCGTCGCCGCTCGCCGCCACCAGGTGCAACCGCGCCAGCACCCGCAGCGGCGACTGCCGCCACACGCTGAGCAGTTGCCCGGCCTCGGCGGTCAGCCGCAGGGCCGCGCCGACCGTCCGCGGCTCGCCCTCGACGCCGAAGTCGGACCGCCGCCGCACCTCCTCCAGCGCCCAGTCGGCTCCGGCCAGCGCGGCGGAGGCCCGTGCTCCGCGCAGCGCCGCCTCGGAGGTGATCTCGTTGCTGCGCCGTCGCATGATCCGGTGCCCGTAGACCCGGTCCACGCTGGTGCGCACGGAGTCCACGGAGTCGGCGACGCCCGGGAGCGAGGCCAGGGTCGCGAGCGGATCGGCTGTCGTACTCATGGGTACGACCCTACGCACCCCGTAGGCCGCAAGGCCCAACCGCTCGAAGGAGTGGTCTTCTTCACCCGAACCTCTCACCCGGGGCAACTCGGCGCTTACGCTTCGTGACCATGAAGATCGCGTTCGTGGGCAAGGGCGGCAGTGGGAAGACCACGCTGTCCTCCCTGTTCATCCGCCACCTCGCCGCCGCCCGCGTCCCCGTGATCGCGGTGGACGCCGACATCAACCAGCATCTGGCCACCGCCCTCGGCATGGACGAGGCGGAGGCCGCCGCGCTGCCGGCCCTCGGTGCCCGGCTGCCGCTGGTCAAGGACTACCTGCGCGGCACCAACCCGCGTATCGCGTCCGCCGAGACAATGATCAAGACGACACCGCCCGGTGAGGGCTCCCGGCTGCTGCGGGTCGTCGAGGACAACCCGGTGTACGCGGCGTGCGCCCGGCCCGTCCTCCTGGAGGGCGAACCGGTACGCCTGATGGCGACCGGCCCGTTCGCCGAGTCCGACCTGGGGGTGGCCTGCTACCACTCCAAGACCGGCGCGGTCGAACTGTGCCTGAACCACCTCGTGGACGGCCGTGAGGAGTACGTCGTCGTCGACATGACGGCCGGCTCCGACTCGTTCGCCTCCGGGATGTTCACCCGCTTCGACCTGACCTTCCTGGTCGCCGAGCCCACCCGTAAGGGCGTCGCGGTCTACCGCCAGTACAAGGACTACGCGCGCGACTACGGCATCGCCCTCAAGGTCGTCGGCAACAAGGTCCAGGGCCCGGACGACGCCGCCTTCCTGGCCGACGAGGTGGGTGAGGACCTGCTGCTCACGGTGGGGGACTCGGCGTGGGTGCGGGCCATGGAGAAGGGCCGGCCGCGCCGCTTCGACCTGCTGGAGGCCGACCAGCGGCAGGCGTTGAAGGAGCTGCACGCCGCCGCTGACGAAACGTACGAGCAGCGCGACTGGGAGCGCTACACCCGCCAGATGGTGCACTTCCACCTGAAGAACGCGGAGAGTTGGGCGAACGCGAAGACGGGCGCCGACCTGGCGGCCCAGGTCGACCCCGCCTTCGTCCTCGCCGAGCCGTCAGGAGCCCCGCAACCGGCCTGACACCTGAGGTCAGGGGCGCCCCGGGGTCTCCGGAGCGGCGCGGCACCCAGGAGCGCCACCGGGACCAGGAACGCCGCCGAGACCAGAAACACCGTCGAGGCCCGGAGCCCCATGGACCTCGCCCAAGGCGCCTACCCCTACTCCGCCTCCCGCCGAGCCGGTTCCGCCGGCCCGGCCGAACCGGCAGGCGCGCCCGGCTTCGCGGACGGGGTCGCCAGGTACCTCGCCCACCCGCCCTTCGGGGCGCCGCCCACCGGCAGCGCGCGCATCTTCTCCAGCACCTGCGAGTCCTGCGCGTCCAGCCAGTCGGCCAGTTGCTTGAAGGTCACGCAGCGCACGCCCCGGCGGGGGCAGATGGTCTTGATGGCGTCCTCGACGGCGCGCATGTACGTGCCGCCGTTCCAGGACTCGAAGTGGTTGCCGACGATGAGCGGTGCCCGGTTGCCCTTCTCGGCCCGCTCGAACGCGGCGATCAGGCCGTCCCGCATCTGCTTGCCCCAGGTAGCGTGCATCGCCGGGTCGCCCCTGGTCGTACCGGACTGGTTGGCGAGGAAGTTGTAGTCCATCGAGAGCGTCTCGAAGGCCCGGCCGGGCACGGGGATCTGCTGGAGGGGGAAGTCCCAGATGCCGTCGATCTGCTTCGGCCAGAGCTGCCGTCCGCCGACGGAGCTGGAGTCGTAGCGGAAGCCCATGGCCTTGGCGGCGGGGATGAGGTTGCGCTGTCCTTCGAGGCAGGGGGCGCGGCCGCCGACGAGTTCCTTGCTGTAGTCGAACGGCAGCGGCTTCTCGGTCCGCAGCCCGGTGTGCGTCTTCCAGGACTTGACGAACGCCTCGGCCTGCCGGATCTCGCTCTGCCACTCCTCCGGCGACCAGGTGCCGACGCCGCCGTTCGGGCCGCAGAAGTGGCCGTTGAAGTGCGTACCGATCTCGTTGCCGTCCATCCAGGCGCCGCGGATCTGTTCCACGGTGGCCCGGACGCCCTTGACGTCGTTGAAGCCGATGTCGGAGGCGCCGGGGCTGTGCTTGGGCGGGTGGTAGGCGTCCTTCCTGTTGCCCGGGAGCAGGTAGACACCGCTGAGGAAGTACGTCATCCGGGCGTCGTACTTCTTGCCGACCGCGCGGAAGTGCGAGAACAGCTTCTGGCTGTCCTCGCCGGCGCCGTCCCAGGAGAAGACCACGAACTGCGGCGGCCGCTCACCGGGTTTCAGGCGTTCGGCCTTCGGCTGCATCGGCTGCGCCCCGGTGTACGCGGTCGAGCCGTCGCCGATCAGCTTGACCTGCTGGGCGGTGCGCTGCGGTGCGGCCTGGCCACCCTGGGCGCCGCCCGGCCCGCCCCCGTTCCCCCCGGCACAGCCGGCGACCGCCGCCAGCGCCATCGTCGTGACCCACCCGGCCGTGACCCTTGCTGCGGCTGCCATCAGCCACCTCACTCCCTGAGCTGCGAACTGCCAAACGGAAACATCAGAAAAAGTGATTAACCGTTTTTAAGCCCGCATAAGCCATGGAATGGGCCGTAAGGTGCAAGCGACTCGGCGCTGTGTTCACTCGAAAGACGGAACGACGGACCCGAATGCCGGAAAAGGCTTCTCTGCCGCCTTTACGCGTCATTACGCTTCGTTTACCGATGCTTGAGAGTCACCGGGCCGTCACGAATCGTGACACCAGCCGGCCGGCTCGCGTCCCGCCGCAGTACACCGCCGCCCACGATCGCGCCCCGCGTGACCGCGCCGCCCCGGAGGAGACGGGAATGTCGCAGCTACAGAAGCCGCCAGGGCCGCCGGGACCGACCGGTGCTCCGAGCACGCCCCGCACCCAGCCCCCGCCGCCCGCAGACCGGGCCGCGGCCCGGCGCGGCGACCTGTCCGCCTCGGTCGTCGTCTTCCTGATCGCCGTCCCGCTCTCGCTGGGCCTCGCCCTGGCCACCGGGGCGCCCCTCCAGGCGGGCCTGGTCGCCGCGGCCGTCGGCGGCATCGTCGCCGGGCTGCTCGGCGGCGCACCCCTCCAGGTCAGCGGCGCGGCGACGAGCCTCCTCGTGGTCACGGCCGAGCTGGTGCAGCGGTACGGCTGGCGGGCCACCTGTGCCATCACGGTCCTCGCCGGGCTGGCCCAACTCGCGCTCGGCGCCGTACGGGTGGCCCGGGGCGCGCTCGCGATCAGCCCCGCGATCGTGCACGCCATGCTCGCGGGCATCGGCGTCACGATCGCCGTCGGACAACTGCACGTGGTGCTCGGCGGCAGCCCCGACAGCTCGGCCGTCGACAACGTCGCCGCGCTGCCCGGCCAGTTGGCGCACCCGCACACCGCCGCCCTGCTCATCGGTGCCGTCACGGTCGCGGTGCTCGCCGGCTGGCCGCGGCTGCCCGGGCGGGCCGGCCGGGCGCTGCGGACGGTCCCGGCCCCACTGGCGGCCGTGGCCGCCGCGACGACCGTGAGCGCGGCCGTGCCGGTGCCGGTGCCGCGCGTCGCCCTGCCCGAGTGGTCGCTCCAGGCCCTGCCCGCCCTCCCGGACGGGCCGGTGCCGGGGATCGTCGCCGCCGTCCTGACCGTCACCCTCGTCGCCAGCATGGAGTCCCTGCTGTCGGCGGTCGCGGTGGACCGCCTCGCCGCCGACCGCGGCGTCACCACGTCCGGTACGAACCTGAACCGCGAACTGACGGGCCAGGGCGTCGCCAACGTGGTGTCCGGGCTGCTGGGCGGGCTCCCGGTGGCGGGCGGCGCGATGCGCGGCTCGGCGAGTGTGCGGGCGGGCGCCGTCAGCCGGCGTGCCACCGTGCTGCACGGCGCCTGGGTGGTGCTCTGCGCCGGTCTGCTCGCCACGGCGCTGGAGCTGATCCCGCTGGCCGCCCTCGCCGCACTGGTGATGGTCATGGGCGTACGGATGGTGAGCTTTGCGCACATCAAACATGTGCAGCGGCACCGGGAGTTCCCGGTCTACGCGGTCACCCTGGGCGGTGTGGTGCTGTTCGGCGTCCTCCAGGGAGTGGCCCTGGGCGTCGGGATCGCGGTCTTCCTGTCGCTGCGGCGGCTGACCCACACCCGGGTCACGGTCGGCGCCGAGGACGGCCGCCACCGGGTGCGGGTCAACGGGCAGTTGACCTTCCTCGCGGTACCGAGGCTGACCCGGGCGCTCGCCCAGGTGCCCGCCGGCGCGGACACCGTCGTCGAGCTGGGAGGCTCGTTCATGGACCACGCCGCGTACGAGGCCCTGCGCGCCTGGTCCGACGGGCATCGCGCGGGCGGCGGCTGGGTGACCCTCGGGGGCCGCGCCGGGAGCCCGATCGCTGAGCCCGCGAGCGCCCACCACTGCCGCCCGTGGACGCCGTGGCGCAACCACCACTGCACCCGCCCGCCCGAGGAGACCGCGGCCGTCCCGCGGACCAGCGGCGATCAACTGCTCGTCGGCGTGAGCGCGTTCCAGCGCCACACGGCGCCACTGGTACGGGACGAACTGGCCCGGCTGGCGCACGAGGGGCAGCGGCCCACCCAGCTCTTCCTGACCTGCGCCGACTCCCGGCTGGTCACCAGCATGATCACCGCCAGCGGCCCGGGTGACCTGTTCACCGTCCGCAATGTCGGCAATCTGATGCCGCCGCCCGGCACGGACGCCGCGTGCGACTCGGTGGGCGCGGCCATCGAGTACGCGGTCGAGGTGCTGAAGGTCGGTTCGCTGACCGTCTGCGGGCATTCGGGGTGCGGCGCGATGCAGGCGCTGCTCGGCGCGGACCACGAGCCGGGCGCGCAGACCCCGCTCGCGCGCTGGCTGCGGCACGGCCGCCCGAGCCTGGCGCGGATGCAGCGGATCGGCCGGCTGGGCCGCGGTGAAGTCGCGCTCGCCGAACGCCCGGTCGCCGACGACGTGGAGCGGCTCGCGCTGGTCAACGTCGTCCAGCAGCTCGACCACCTGATGTCGTACCCGTGCGTCGCCCACCGCGTCGCCGAGGGCGCCCTCACCCTGCACGGCATGTACTTCCACGTGGCCGAGGCCCAGGCGTACGTCCTCGACCGCGGCACGGGCCGGTTCCGCGCGGTACGGCCGGAGGCGGCGGCGGGCGGGCGGAGCGTGCGGGTGGCCGGGGCCTAGGAACCGGCGACGCGGCTCCGGCCGGGCGCCCGTACCGCCTCGCCGCTCCATGACCCGCCGTCAGCCGGGGACCCGTTCTTCACCCCTCCCGAGGGCCCCATAAACCCACCCGTAAACGCCACTTGACCTGCGCATCAGTAAAGGTCTACACCAATTTTTGGCGTCAACCCTTGTCAGGGCGGGTGATGGGCTGATGAGCTAGGGCCGGGAGAGACATCGCACGCCCTGAATGGGAGATGACGTGAGCAACGAAAGCCTGGCCAATCTTCTCAAGGAGGAGCGGCGGTTCGCGCCGCCCGCCGAACTGGCCGCGAACGCCAACGTCACCGCCGAGGCGTACGAACGGGCCGCGGCGGACCGGCTGGGCTTCTGGGCCACCCAGGCCAAGCGCCTGACCTGGGCGACCGAGCCGACCGAGACGCTCGACTGGTCCAACCCGCCGTTCGCCAAGTGGTTCGCCGACGGCAAGCTCAACGTCGCGTACAACTGCGTGGACCGGCATGTGGAGAACGGGCTCGGCGACCGGGTCGCCATCCACTTCGAGGGCGAGCCCGGCGACACCCGCTCGATCACCTACGCGCAGTTGCAGCGCGAGGTCTCCCAGGCCGCCAACGCGCTGACCGAGCTGGGCGTCACGGCCGGCGACCGGGTCGCGATCTACCTGCCGATGATCCCCGAGGCCGTCATCTCCATGCTGGCCTGCGCCCGCCTGGGCGCGCCGCACTCGGTCGTCTTCGGCGGCTTCTCCGCGGACGCGCTGGCGACCCGTATCAACGACGCCGACGCCCGCGTGGTGATCACCGCGGACGGCGGCTACCGCCGCGGCAAGCCGTCCGCCCTCAAGCCCGCCGTCGACGAGGCGCTGACCAGGCCCGGCACGGAGAACGTGCGCAGCGTGCTGGTGGTCCGCCGTACCGGCCAGGAGGACGTGGCCTGGACCGAGGGCCGCGACGTGTGGTGGCACGACATCGTCGGGCGGCAGAGCGAGACCCACACCCCGGAGGCGTTCGACGCCGAGCACCCCCTGTTCATCCTCTACACCTCCGGCACCACCGGTAAGCCCAAGGGCATCCTGCACACCACCGGCGGCTACCTCACCCAGGTGGCCTACACCCACCACGCCGTCTTCGACCTCAAGCCGGAGACCGACGTCTACTGGTGCACCGCCGACGTCGGCTGGGTCACCGGCCACTCGTACATCACCTACGGGCCGCTGGCCAACGGCGCGACCGAGGTGCTCTACGAGGGCACGCCCGACACCCCGCACCAGGGCCGCTGGTGGGAGATCGTGCAGAAGTACGGGGTCACGATCCTCTACACCGCGCCGACCGCGATCCGCGCCTGCATGAAGTGGGGCGACGACATCCCCGCGAAGTACGACCTGTCCTCGCTGCGGGTCCTCGGTTCGGTGGGCGAGCCCATCAACCCGGAGGCGTGGATGTGGTACCGCAAGCACATCGGCGCCGACCAGGCCCCGATCGTGGACACCTGGTGGCAGACGGAGACCGGCGGCATGATGCTCAGCCCGCTGCCGGGCGTCACGGAGACCAAGCCCGGCTCCGCGCAGCGCCCGCTGCCCGGCATCGCGGCGACGGTCGTGGACGACGAGGCCCGCGAGGTGCCGGACGGGGGCGGCGGCTACCTGGTCCTGACCGAGCCGTGGCCGTCCATGCTCCGCACGATCTGGGGCGACGACCAGCGCTACCTGGACACCTACTGGTCGCGCTTCGAGGGCAAGTACTTCGCCGGTGACGGCGCGAAGAAGGACGAGGACGGCGACATCTGGCTGCTGGGCCGGGTGGACGACGTGATGCTGGTGTCCGGCCACAACATCTCCACCACCGAGGTCGAGTCGGCGCTGGTCTCGCACCCGAAGGTCGCCGAGGCCGCCGTGGTCGGCGCGACCGACCCGCAGACGACCCAGTCGATCTGCGCCTTCGTGATCCTGCGCGGCACCGCGGCGGAGGACGAGGGGCTGGTGGAGGAGCTGCGGGCGCACGTCGGCAAGCAGCTCGGCCCGATCGCCAAGCCCAAGCGTGTCCTGCCGGTGGCCGAGCTGCCGAAGACCCGCTCCGGCAAGATCATGCGCCGGCTGCTGCGCGATGTCGCCGAGAACCGCGACCTGGGCGACGTCTCGACGCTCACCGACTTCGGCGTGATGGACCTGATCCAGGCGAAGCTGCCCGCCGCGGCCAGCGAGGACTGACCGGGCGGTCGCACCCAGCACCGCGCGTTCGCACGCGTGTGCCGATGAGTGACCGCCACTCCGAGGGGCACCCGTCCGCAGACCGGCCGGGTGCCCTTTGCCTGTTCCGGGCGCCCCGCACCCCTCGCCGGGCGGCCGATCGCACCATTTGCCCGTAAGGTGAAGATCGCCGGAATGTTCCCCTCGCAGCCCGGGTACAGTAGGGATCGCGTCAAGAACGCGACAAATACCAAAGGTGCGCCGGGAAGTCTGGTCGGCAACTGCAACAGCCGTATCCAGCTGCCGAAACACCGGAGGTCCTCGCGTGAGCGCGCCCCACAACCGCCGATCCATATTCCTCGGGCGGATGTCCCTGCCCGAGCGGAACTTCATCGCGGAAGCCCTGCGCGCCGAGACCGTGGGCGGCGTCCTGCTGCTCGTCGCCGCCGTCGTGGCCCTCCTCTGGGCCAACGTCCTCGGGGACAGCTACGAGTCGGTACGGGGTTTCCACCTCGGCATCGGCTCCATCGGACTGGACCTCTCCCTCCAGCACTGGGCCGCCGACGGCCTGCTCGCCGTCTTCTTCTTCGTCGCCGGTATCGAGCTCAAGCGCGAGCTGGTCGCGGGTGACCTGCGCGAACCCAAGAAGGCCGCGCTCCCGGTGGTCGCCGCGCTGTGCGGCATGGCGATGCCCGCCCTCGTCTACTTCGTGGTCAACACCGTCGGCGGCGGCTCGATGGACGGCTGGGCGGTGCCGACCGCCACCGACATCGCCTTCGCGCTGGCCGTGCTCGCCGTCATCGGCACGTCCCTGCCGTCCGCGCTGCGCGCCTTCCTGCTCACCCTCGCCGTCGTCGACGACCTCTTCGCGATCCTGATCATCGCGGTCTTCTTCACCTCGCAGCTCAACTTCCTGGCGCTCGGCTTCGCCGTCGCCGGCCTCGCCGTCTTCTACCTGCTGCTGCGCAAGGGCGTCCGCGGCTGGTACATCTACGTACCGCTCGCCCTGGTCATCTGGGGCCTGATGTACAACAGCGGCGTGCACGCCACCATCGCGGGCGTCGCCATGGGCCTGATGCTGCGCTGCCACCGCCGCGACGGCGAGGAGCAGTCTCCCGGCGAGCACATCGAGCACCTGGTGCGGCCCGTCTCGGCCGGTCTCGCGGTGCCGCTGTTCGCCCTCTTCTCGGCGGGCGTGTCGATCTCCGGCAGCGCGCTGCACGACGTGTTCACCAAGCCGGAAACGCTCGGCGTCGTGCTCGGTCTGGTCGTCGGCAAGGCCCTCGGCATCTTCGGCGGTACCTGGTGCGCGGCCCGCTTCACCAGAGCGGAGCTGAACCCCGACCTCAAATGGCCGGACCTCTTCGCCGTCGCCTCACTCGCCGGCATCGGCTTCACGGTCTCGCTGCTCATCGGCGAGCTGGCCTTCACCGACGACCCGCTGCTGACCGACGAGATCAAGGCCGCCGTGCTGACGGGCTCGCTGATCGCCGCCGTGCTGTCCGGAATCCTGCTGAAGATACGTAACGCCAAGTACAAGAAGCTGTGCGAGGACGAGGACCGCGACGAGGACCAGGACGGCATCCCGGACGTGTACGAGCTGGGCAACCCGGAGTACCACCTGCGGATGGCGAAACTTCTCGAAGCGAAGGCCGCGGAACACCGCCGCCTTGCCGAAGTGGCCTCCGGCGCGAACGCCGGGGACGATGGTCCGGCATGATCTGAGAGGCTTTGCATCCGGGAGAAGACAAGAGGGAGACGTCGATGAGCACAGCCGACGACGGCGCGGACCGCAGCCTCGGGCAACTGGTGGCCACGGCCACCGCCGAGATGTCCGCACTGGTGCACGACGAAATCGCACTGGCCAAGGCCGAGCTGCGGCAGGACGCCAAGCGGGCCGGCATCGGCAGCGCCGCGTTCCTGGTGGCCGGCGCGCTGGCGCTGTTCGCGCTGCCGGTCCTGAGCTTCGCCGCCGCCTACGGCATCCACAACCTCGGCCTCGGCCTCGCCTGGTCCTTCCTGATCGTGGGCGGTGCCTTCCTGGTCGTCGCCCTGCTGCTGGTCCTGATCGCGGTCAGCAAGCTCAAGAAGATCAAGAAGCCCGAGAAGACCATCAGTTCGGCCAAGGAGACGGCGGCCGTACTGGGGAACGTCAAGCCGCATCCGCGGGCGGTCCCCGAGGACCACCCGGTCCTGGAGTCTGTGACACGCTCCTCCGTATGACGGCTACCGACAGTTCCGACTCGGTCGTACGTCCCGAAGGTCCCTGGACCCACCGGGACGTGGCGGCCAACGGTGCGCGTTTCCACATCACCGAGATGGGTGACGGCCCGCTGGTGCTGTTGCTGCACGGCTTCCCGCAGTTCTGGTGGACCTGGCGCCACCAGCTCCCGGCGCTCGCCGGAGCGGGTTTCCGTGCGGTGGCGATGGACCTGCGGGGCGTGGGCGGCAGCGACCGCACGCCCCGCGGCTACGATCCGGCCAACCTGGCCCTGGACATCACCGGGGTCGTACGGTCCCTGGGCGAGCCGGACGCCGCGATCGTCGGGCACGACCTCGGCGGCTACCTGGCGTGGACCGCGGCCGTGATGCGGCCGAAGCTGGTCCGGCGGCTGGCGGTGTCCTCGATGCCGCACCCCCGCCGCTGGCGCGCGGCCATGCTGGCCGACTTCAAGCAGAGCCGGCAGAGCTCCTACGTATGGAACTTCCAGCGGCCCTGGCTGCCCGAGCGCCGGCTGGTGGCGGACGACGCCGCCCTGGTGGGCCGCCTGATCCGGGACTGGTCCGGGCCGCGGCTGCCCGAGGACGAGGACGTCGAGGTCTACCGGCGGGCGATGAGCATCCCCTCGACGGCGCACTGCGCGATCGAGCCGTACCGCTGGATGGTCCGGTCGATGGCCCGGCCGGACGGCATCCAGTTCAACCGGCGCATGAAGTGGCCCGTACGGGTGCCGACGCTGCATCTGCACGGCTCGCTCGACCCCGTGATGCGCGCCCGCAGCGCGGCCGGTTCCGGCGAGTACGTGGAGGCCCCGTACCGCTGGCGGCTCTTCGACGGGCTCGGGCACTTCCCGCACGAGGAGGACCCGGTGGCGTTCTCCACCGAACTGATCAACTGGCTGAAGGACCCGGAACCGGACCGGTAGACCGGGCCGGCGAGGTCCGGGCGGGGCGGGACGCAAGGGCCGGACGGGGCGACACGCCGACCGGATCCGAACGCGCGTATGACGAACAGCCAATTGCCGCCCGCATAGGCCAATTGACGGGCCGCCGGGCGGTTACGGAGCCCGGGGCCCGGGCAGAGTCGTGGGTATGGGCTGGACGCACGACTACCGTGACGTGGCACGCAACCGCCGCAGCAACGCCGCTGCCGTGGGCACTCAGGAGAGGGGTTCCTCGGACCTTGTGTCCGGTGAGTCTCCCGGGTTCGCCCACCCGCTGGGCATTCCGCACATCCTGCGCCGCCGCGCGCGCTGGATGACCGCGCGCCTCAAGCATCCACGGACCTGACCTCCGCCGGGGCCCCGGGCCAGGGAGCGGCCGCCGCCCCCGCCCGGTCCGGCGTCCGGTCACATCGCGCACCCCTGACTGTCGACCGCCCGCTCGGCGGTACGCCCCTTGGTGATGTCCTCGCGGATCTCGTCGGCGGTCAGCGCGTAGCCGGTGTGGGCGTCGTCCAGGGACTTGGCGAAGACCACTCCGTACACCTCGCCGCCCGGCGTGAGCAGCGGTCCGCCGGAGTTGCCCTGCCGGACCGTGGCGTACAGGGAGTACACATCACGGCCGACCGTGCCGCGGTGGTAGATGTCCGGGCCGTTGGCCTGGATGCGGCTGCGGATACGGGCCGCGCGGACGTCGTAGCCGCCGTTCTCCGGGAAGCCGGCGACGATGGCGCCCTTGCCGGTGCTCGCGTCGTCCGCCGCGAAGCGCAGCGCGGGCGCGGGCAGCGACGGCACGTCGAGCACCGCGATGTCGCGCTCCCAGTCGTACAGGACGACCTTCGCGTCGTACGTCCGGCCCTCGCCGCCTATCTGGACGGTCGGCTCCTTGACGCCGCCCACCACGTGGGCGTTGGTCATGACCCGGTGCCGCGCGAAGACGAAGCCGCTGCCTTCGAGGACCTTGCCGCAGCTCGGGGCCGTACCGACGACCTTGACGATGCTCTTGCGGGCCTGGGCCGCGACCGGGCTGCCGGCCAGCTTCGGGTCGGGCGCGGGCACCGAGTGGATCGGCTCGTTCGAGAACGGCGTGAAGACCTGCGGGAAGCCGTTCTGCGCAAGCACCGAGGAGAAGTCCTGGAACCAGGTGTTCGCCTGTTCCGGCATCACCTGGGAGACACCGAGCAGCACCTTGGAGTTGCGGACCTCCTTGCCCAGCGTCGGCAGGGAGGTGCGCGCCAGCGCGGAGCCGATCAGCCAGGCGACCAGCAGCATCGCCAGGACGTTGACCAGCGCGCCGCCGGTGGCGTCCAGGGCGCGCGCCGGTGACCAGGTGATGTAGCGCCGCAGCTTGTTGCCCAGATGGGTGGTCAGCGCCTGCCCCACGGACGCGCACACCACCACGACGGCGACCGCCGCGATCACCGCGAAGGTGCCCGGTGTGGCGTCGTCGGTGACCTGGTTCCAGATCACGGGCAGCACATAGACCGCGACCAGGCCGCCGCCGAGGAAGCCGATCACGGACAGGATGCCGACGACGAAGCCTTGGCGGTAGCCGACGACGGCGAACCACACCGCCGCGAGCAGCAACACGATGTCCAGCACGTTCACGCCCGCCACCGTCTCACGCACGCCGGTCGAGCGGGACCTGCTCGGTGCGGTCCCACGGCCGTTCCCACCCCGCGTAGTGCAGGATCCGGTCAATCACCCCGGCCGTGAAACCCCAGACCAGGGCATCCTCGACGAGGAAGGCGGGGCCCACGTGACCGCTGGGGTGGCGGGCCGTCACCCGGTGCGCGGGGTCCGTGAGGTCCGCCACGGGAACCGTGAAGACCCGGGCGGTCTCCGCCGCGTCCACCGGCCCCACCGGGCTCGGCTCCCGCCACCAGCCCAGGACGGGCGTGACGACGAAGCCGCTCACGGGGATGTACAGCCGCGGCAGCACACCGAAGACCTGCACACCCGACGGGTCCAGACCGGTCTCCTCCCACGCCTCGCGCAGCGCGGCACGCACCGGACCCTCCCTCTCCGGATCGCCGTCCTCCGGGTCGAGGGCGCCGCCGGGGAACGAGGGCTGGCCGGCGTGCGAGCGCAGGGTGCCCGCGCGCTCCATGAGCAGCAGCTCCGGGCCGCGGTCGCCGTGCCCGAAGAGGACCAGGACGGCGGACTGCCGGCCGCCGCTCTCGGGCGGCAGGAATCTGCTGAGCTGATGGGGCTCGATCGTGGCGGCGGCGCGCGCGACCGGCGCCAGCCAGTCCGGCAGGCCGTCGGAGCTGACG
The DNA here is from genome assembly GCF_003865135.1 of Streptomyces chrestomyceticus JCM 4735. Classification (NCBI taxonomy): domain Bacteria; kingdom Bacillati; phylum Actinomycetota; class Actinomycetes; order Kitasatosporales; family Streptomycetaceae; genus Streptomyces; species Streptomyces chrestomyceticus. The sequence continues at coordinate 4,396,585 of NZ_BHZC01000001.1, forward strand.
TCCGTCCCGTACGCCGCGGTCTTGCCGTACTGCTCCCGTGCGCTCGTCATACGCGCCCCCTCAGGCCCTTGGATCGGTGGGATCGATGGTCATGCGGCCGTGGCCGGTCCTCTTGGGGGTGAGTCCGGCAGCGGGCGGTCCGGTTCCCTTCCGGGGTGTGACGCTTTCGTCCCGCGCGGGGCGGCGCAGGCGGAACGGGCGCCGGCGGGCCGGGGCCGCGGGCACCGGACACGGGCGGCGTTCAACGGCCCGCCAGCGGCGGCGCGGGCTGTCCCGGATAGTCGGCCGGGGCCGCAGCCGCTGGCCCGGCTGACCGCCCATCTCGTACTTGAGCAGCTTCTTCGCCTTCTCCGGGTCCAGCTCGCCCTCACCGTACGAAGGGCAGTCGTGCGCAATGGGGCAGGCGCCGCAGGCGGGCTTGCGGGAGTGGCAGACGCGGCGGCCGTGGAAGACGACGCGGTGCGAGAGCATCGTCCACTCGCTCTTCGGGAAGATCTCGGCGATCTCGGCCTCGACCTTCTCCGGGTCCGTCTGCTCCGTCCAGCCGAAGCGCCGGACCAGCCGGCCGAAGTGGGTGTCGACCGTGATGCCCGGTACGCCGAAGGCATTGCCCAGGACGACGTTGGCGGTCTTGCGGCCGACGCCCGGCAGCGTCACCAGGTCCTCCAGGCGGCCGGGCACCTCGCCGTCGAAACGGTCCCGTAGCGCCGTCGAGAGGCCCAGCAGCGACTTCGCCTTGGCCCGGAAGAAGCCGGTCGGCCGGATCAGCTCCTCCAGCCGCTCCGGATCGGCGGCGGCCATGTCCTCCGGGGTGGGGTAGGCCGCGAACAGCGCCGGGGTGGTCTGGTTGACCCGCAGGTCGGTGGTCTGCGCGGACAGCACCGTGGCGCAGAGCAGCTCGAAGGAGTTGCGGAAATCCAGCTCGGGGTGGGCGTACGGATACACCTCGGCCAGCTCGCGGTTCATCCGGCGGGCGCGGCGCACCATGGCGGTACGGGACTCGTCCTTGAAGGCGCGGGTGGGGGCGGTGGTTGCCTTGGCGGGGGTGGTTCCGGCCGTTTTGGCGGGGGCCTTGGTGGCTGATTTCTTGGCGGGGGTCTTCGGGGCGGCGGTCTTTGGGGCCGCGGCGGTCTTCTTGGCCGTGGTGCCCCCGGCCGTGGCCTTCTTGGCCGTGGTCTTCTTCGCCGCGGACTTCGCCGCGGTGGTCTTCTTGGCGGCGGCCGTCTTCGCCGTGGTCTTCTTCGCGGCAGAGGTCCCGGTTGCGGCCGTGTCGGCGGACTTCTTCCGCGTCGTCGCCTTACGCACCTTTTCCCCGGATTTCACCGCTTTCGCGGCTTCGGCGGGCGCCTGTTCGCCCACAGCGGAATCACGGCCCGCGCTCACTCGCTCAGCCCCCTTGTCCTGTGCTCTCACCGGCGTATTGGACACTCGGCCAGACTAAGGCCACCCACTGACATCCGGTCCGATCACCGGTGCCCGTGGGTCCAATCGGCCCCCTGCCGTATGGCTTGCGCCACGGGTCCGGCATCCTTGTGATTGATCGCACTGTTTTGCATTCCGGCATGATGGGGACCAAGGTCCCTTTGAGCATGTCGACAAGGAGAGATCTCGTGGACGACGTTCTGCGGCGCGCACCGCTCTTCGCGGCGCTCGACGATGAGCAGGCGGCCGAGCTGCGCGCCTCGATGGGAGAGGTCACGCTCGCCCGCGGCGACGCCCTGTTCCACGAAGGGGACCCGGGCGACCGCCTGTACGTGGTCACCGAGGGCAAGGTGAAGCTGCACCGCACCTCCCCGGACGGACGGGAGAACATGCTCGCGGTGCTCGGCCCCGGTGAGCTGATCGGCGAGCTCTCCCTGTTCGACCCGGGCCCGCGTACCGCCACCGCCACCGCACTGACCGAGGTCAAACTGCTGGGCCTGGGCCACGGCGACCTGCAGCCCTGGCTCAACGCCCGCCCGGAGGTCGCCACGGCGCTGCTGCGCGCCGTCGCGCGCCGCCTGCGCAAGACCAACGACCAGATGTCCGACCTGGTCTTCTCCGACGTGCCGGGCCGCGTGGCCCGCGCGCTCCTGGACCTGTCGCGCCGCTTCGGCGTGCAGTCCGAGGAGGGCATCCACGTCGTGCACGACCTCACGCAGGAGGAGCTGGCCCAGCTCGTCGGCGCCTCGCGCGAGACGGTCAACAAGGCCCTCGCGGACTTCGCGGGCCGCGGCTGGCTGCGCCTGGAGGCGCGCGCGGTGATCCTGCTGGACGTGGAGCGCCTGGCGAAGCGCTCGCGCTGACGCGTACCGGCTGCACAGCACAGGGCAGCACGAAAGGGTCCTTCTCCTGCGGGAGCGGGACCCTTTCGCGTGAAACCGGCCGAACGGCCCTACGGCACCCTCGGCCGCTGCTGCGTGGCGCAGTGGATGCCGCCCCCGCCCTCACCGGCCGCGTCGATCGGGATCTGCCGGATGTCGCGGCCCGGGTGCAGGTCGCGCAGCACCCCGGCCGCCCGGTCGTCGGCCCGGCGGTCACCGAACCGCGGCAGGACCACCACGCCGTTCGCCACGACGTGGTTCAGGTACGAGGTGAGGAACTCCGGGCCGCGCTCCCCGATGGCGTACGGGTCGGGCTCCGCGATCTCGACGATCTCCAGGCGCCTGCCCCGGGCGTCGCGGGCCTCCGCCAGGACGCCGCGGGCCTGCTCGTACGCCCGGGTCCAGACATCCGGGCCGTCCCCGTGCCAAGGACGGTTCAGCAGCACGACACCGGGTGCCGCGAAGCGCGCGAGACCGTCGATGTGGCAGTCCGTGACGTCTTCGCCCCGTACGCCGTCGACCCAGATCACCCGGGAGACGCCCAGCACGCGGCGCAGCTCGCGCTCGATCCCCGCCCGGGTGCTGCCGGGGTTGCGGTTGGGGTTGACCAGGGAACTCTCGGCGGCGAGCAGCGTGCCTTCGCCGTCCACCTCGAAGGAGCCGCCCTCGGCCGTGAGGGCGGCGTCGACCCGGGGGATGCCCTCGTGGCGCAGCAGGTTCCGGGCGACGAGCGCGTCGTTCGGGTGGCGCTGCTTGCCGCCCCAGCCGTTGAAGTGGAAGTCGACGCCCATCCGGGCGGCGGCGCCCTCCGGCGCGTCCGGCCGGGTCACGAAGACCGGCCCGGTGTCCCGTATCCACAGGTCGTCGACCGGCACCGGCACGATCCCGACCGACGTACCGCAGGCCCGGCGGGCCCGTACCTCCTCCTCGGGGCCGGCCAGCAGGACGACCGGCTCGTACTCGGCGAGGGTGCGTGCCAGCCGCGCGATGTCGCGCTGCACGGCGGGCGCCAGGTCGCCCCAGAGGGAGCCCGAGGGCGGCCACGCGAGATATATGCCGTCGTGCGGCTCCCATTCGGCAGGCATGCGCATGGCCGATCGCTCCTCCATTCCTGACTGAAATTTCAGTCAGCCACTTTCCGACGGTAGCACCGGGCGGGCCCGGCCGCGACCGGGTACGGAGTACGGTGGGCGACTGTGTCCGAGCGCCGACTGCAGATCCTGGAAGCCGCGACCCGCACCATCGCGCGGAGCGGCGTACGCGGCCTGCGGGTGGAGGAGATCGCGGCCGCGGCCGGCGTCTCCACCGGGCTGATCTACTACCACTTCGGCGGCCGGGCCGAGCTGCTCCGCCGCACCCTGGACTTCATCGGCGAACGCGCCGAACGCTGCACGGCGCCGGACCCGGAGACCGTCCGCACGGCGGGCCCGCGCGCGCAGTTGGAGGAGATGCTGCTGCGCGAGCTCCAGGGCACCCCGGAGCTGGTGGAGAACAGCACCGCCTGGGGCGAGTTCCAGTCCAGCGCCGTCTTCGACCCCGGACTGCGGGAGCAACTGCGCGAGGCGACCCGGCAGTGGACGGACGACGTGGCCGACCTCGTACGGGAGGCGCAGGCCGCCGGTACGGCCGACCGGAACGTCCCGGCGGCCGACGCCGCCGAGCGGCTGACCGCGCTGGTGGAAGGGCTCAGCACGCGCTGGCTCAGCGGCTCGGTCCCCTTGGAGCGCGCCCGCGAGCTGTTGCGCGGCGGCATCGAACGCGAACTGGGCCCGGCGGCGGAAACGGACTGAGGCGGCAGCGGCCCGGGGGCCGGGCACCGCCCCCGGGCCCGTACTCCTCTGGACCGGCCCCCTGGATCGCCCCCTGAACCGGGCTCCCCCGAATCAGCCCTCGATCAGCCCGTGCTCCCCGAGACAGTCCAACTGCGCCCGTACGGACAGCTCGGCCGCGGGCCACAGCATGCGGTCCACGTCCGCGTACACGCTCGCGACGACCTCCGAGGGCGTGCGGTACCCCGCCTCGACCGCCGTCTCGACCTGCGCCAGCCGGTTGGCGCGGTGCGCGAGGTAGAACTCGATCGCGCCCTGGGCGTCGCTCAGTACGGGCCCGTGGCCGGGGAGGACGGTCGTGACGCCGTCGTCGACGGTCAGGGACCGCAGCCGCCGCAGCGAGTCCAGGTAGTCGCCCAGCCGGCCGTCCGGGTGCGCGACGACGGTGGTCCCGCGGCCCAGGATCGTGTCGCCGGTCAGCACGGCGGCGTCGGCCGGGAGGTGGAAGGAGAGCGAGTCGGCGGTGTGCCCGGGGGTCGGTACGACCCGCAGCTCCAGGCCACCGGTGGTGATCACGTCCCCGGCGGCCAGCCCCTCGTCGCCCAGGCGCAGCGCCGGGTCCAGGGCCCGTACCGGGGAGCCGGTCAGCTCGGCGAAACGTTCCGCTCCCTCGGCGTGGTCCGGGTGACCGTGCGTCAGCAGGGTGAGGGCGACCCGCTTCCCGGCCTGCTCGGCGGCGTCCACGACCGCCTTGAGGTGGGTCTCGTCCAGCGGCCCGGGGTCGATGACGACGGCCACGTCGGCGTCCGGCTCGGCGACGATCCAGGTGTTGGTGCCGTCCAGGGTCATCGGGGACGGGTTCGGGGCGAGCACGCACCGGGCGCGGTCGGTGGCGGGTCCGGCGATGTCCCCGGCGCGGGGCCGGCCGGGCAGGGCGGCTGCGTACGTCATGCGGTGGACTCTCCCGTGGTCGTGGGCGGGCTCGGGGGCGGCGTGGCGGCCGGGCTCCCGGTCGCGGACGGTCCGGCGGCGGAACTTCCGGGCGCGGGCGCGGCGGCCGGGTGAGGTGCTTGGTGAACTCCTCGTGCCCCGGCCAGCTCAGGACGATCTCCCCGTCCTTCAGCTCCGCCCGCGCGAGCACCGGCGTCAGGTCCCGGCCGGCGGCCGCCGCGAGGGCTTCGGCGGCCGTCCCGTACGCCTCCAGGCCGCGCAGCGTCGAGATCGTCGGCGGCATCATCAAGAGCTCGCCGCGGTCGTAGCCCGCGGCGGCCTCGGCGGGGCGGATCCACACCGTACGGTCGGCCTCCGTGGAGACGTTCCGGGTGCGCTGGCCCTCGGGCAGCACCGCCGCGAAGAACCAGGTGTCGTAGCGGCGGGGTTCGAACTCCGGGGTGATCCAGCGGGCCCACGCCCCCAGGAGGTCGCTGCGCAGGACCAGGCCGCGGCGGTCCAGGAAGTCCGCGAAGGACAGTTCGTGGGCGACCAGCGCCGCGCGGTCCGCGTCCCAGTCGTCGCCGGTGGTGTCGGCGACCACGGTCCCGGCGGAGGTGCCGGCGAGCAGTACGCCCGCCTCCTCGAAGGTCTCCCGGACGGCCGCGCAGACCACGGCCTGCGCCGCGGCCTCCTCGCCCGCCCCGAAGCCGAGCCGCCCGGCCCACTCGGTGAGCGAGGGCCCGGCCCAGGCCACCGGCCGCTCGTCGCGCGGGTCGACGGACCCGCCCGGGTAGGCGTACGCGCCGCCGGCGAAGGCCATGGAGGTACGTCTGCGCAGCATGTGGACGGCGGGACCGCCCGCGTCGGTGTCCCGCAGCAGCAGAACGGTCGCGGCCCGGCGGGGCGCCGCCGGGGTCAGCTCGCCGTGCGCGAGGGCCCGGATTCGGGCCGGCCATTCCGGCGGGTACCACTGGCCATTGGGGGTCGACGACATGGCCGGATGTTATGCGCTGGCGCGCGGATGTTCGAGGGGGCGCTTCTTCGGCCACTGTGCGCGGGGGCCGGGTGCGGGGTCGTCCTACGGGGCCGCGGATACGGAGCCGCGGGCACGGAAACGGGGCGGGCCCGGTTCCCCGGCCCCGCCCCGTTCGTATCCGGTCACACCCGGTCGTACGCGACCCGTACGAAGTCATGCGCGGTCATACGCAGCCCTGCGCGGAACGTCAGTCCGCGACCTCGACCTGCATCTCGACCTCGACCGGCGCGTCGATCGGCAGCACGGCCACACCGACCGCGGAACGGGCGTGCACGCCCTTGTCGCCCAGCACCTCACCCAGCAGCTCGCTGGCGCCGTTGACGACGCCCGGCTGGCCGGTGAAGTCGGGGGCCGAGGCGACGAAGCCGACGACCTTGACGACCCGCACGATCTTGTCGAGGTCGCCGACGACGGACTTCACGGCGGCCAGCGCGTTGAGCGCGCAGGTCGCGGCCAGTTCCTTGGCCTGCTCGGGGCTGACCTCGGCGCCCACCTTGCCGGTGACCGGCAGCGCGCCGTCCACCATCGGCAACTGGCCGGAGGTGTGGACGTACGCGCCCGAGCGCACCGCGGGCTGGTACGCCGCCAGCGGCGGCACGACCTGCGGCAGCTTCAGGCCGAGCTCGGCGAGCCTGTCCTCCACCGCGCTCATGCCTGCTTCTCCCGCTTCAGGTAGGCCACCAACTGCTCGGGGTTGTTGGGCCCCGGCACGACCTGGACCAGCTCCCAGCCGTCCTCGCCCCAGGTGTCCAGGATCTGCTTGGTCGCGTGCACGAGCAGCGGCACGGTCACGTATTCCCACTTGGTCATGGGGCCGAGCGTAATGCCTGTACCGGTGGCGCGCGGACGCGGCGGGGCGCCCCGGGCGCGCGGCCGGTACGCGCCGGTCGCGCGCCCCCGGCGCACAACCCGACGCCGGTCCCGTGCGTAGCCCGCCACCGGACTGGTTAGGCTCCTTGGCGTGAGCAGGCTCCATGTCGTCAGCGGCAAGGGCGGTACCGGCAAGACCACGGTCGCCGCTGCCCTCGCCCTCGCCCTGGCCACCGAGGGACGCCGTACCCTCCTGGTCGAGGTCGAGGGCCGGCAGGGCATTGCCCAGGTGTTCGAGACCGAGGCGCTCCCGTACGAGGAGCGCAAGATCGCGGTGGCCCCCGGGCCCGACGGAGGAGGTGTGTACGCCCTCGCCATCGACGCCGAGCGGGCGCTCCTGGACTACCTCCAGATGTTCTACAAACTCGGCGGCGCGGGCCGCGCCCTGAAGAAGCTCGGCGCGATCGACTTCGCCACGACCATCGCGCCCGGACTGCGGGACGTCCTGCTGACCGGCAAGGCGTGCGAGGCGGTGCGCCGCAAGGACAAGCGCGGCCGGTTCGTCTACGACGCCGTCGTGATGGACGCCCCGCCCACCGGCCGCATCACCCGCTTCCTGAACGTCAACGACGAGGTCGCGGGCCTGGCCAAGATAGGACCGATCCACAACCAGGCCCAGGCCGTGATGCGGGTCCTGAAGTCTCCCGAGACGGCGGTCCACCTGGTGACCCTGCTGGAGGAGATGCCCGTCCAGGAGACCGTGGACGGCATCGCGGAGCTGCGCGCCGCCGGACTGCCGGTGGGCGGCATCGTGATCAACATGACCCGGCCCGAGGTGCTGGACACCGGCGAGGTCGACATCGCCGCCAACGGGGCGCGCAGGGGCATCGCCGAGGCGCTGGCCGAAGCGGGGCTGCACGGCGGCCGCCGCGGCGCGGCCGGTGTGAAGTGGGCCGACGGGCTCATCGCCCCCTCCTGGAAGAAGCCCGCGAGCACGCGCAGCGCGTCGACCTGGAGCGGGCCGAGCACGCCGAGCTGGCCGGTCTCGACCTGCCGACCTACGAGTTGGAGCTGCTCCCCGAGGGAGTGGACCTCGCCGGGCTGTACCGGCTCGCGCGAGACCTGCGGAAACAGGGGCCCATATGACCGCGGACGCAAGCCTCCCGGACGACGGCACCGCCGGCGACGCCGCGCCGTCCCGGAACACCGCACCGCCCGCCTCCGGGCACGGCGCGCTGCACTCCCCCGCCGCCCTCCTGGAGGTCGACCCGCTGCTCGACGACCCGGGCACCCGCATCGTCGTGTGCTGCGGCTCCGGCGGCGTCGGCAAGACCACGACCGCCGCGGCCCTCGGCGTACGCGCCGCCGAACGCGGCCGCAAGGCCGTCGTGCTGACCATCGACCCGGCCCGCCGGCTCGCGCAGTCGATGGGCATCTCGGAACTGGACAACGTCCCCCGCCGGGTCAAGGGCATCGACGACAGCGCGGGCGGCGAGCTGCACGCCATGATGCTGGACATGAAGCGCACCTTCGACGAGATCGTCGAGGCGCACGCGGACGCCGAGCGGGCCCGCGCCATCCTGGAGAACCCCTTCTACCAGTCCCTGTCGGCCGGTTTCGCGGGCACGCAGGAGTACATGGCCATGGAGAAACTGGGCCAGCTCCGCTCCCGTGACGCCTGGGACCTGATCATCGTGGACACCCCGCCCAGCCGGTCCGCGCTGGACTTCCTGGACGCGCCCAAGCGGCTCGGGTCCTTCCTGGACGGCAAGTTCATCCGGGTGCTGATGGCGCCCGCGAAGGCCGGCGGGCGGGCCGGGATGAAGTTCCTCAATGTCGGCATGTCGATGATGACCGGCACCCTCAGCAAGATCATGGGTGGTCAACTGCTGCGTGACGTACAGACGTTCGCCGCCGCCATGGACACCATGTTCGGCGGCTTCCGTACCCGCGCGGACGCGACGTACCGGCTGCTCCAGGCGCCCGGCACCGCGTTCCTCGTCGTGGCGGCGCCGGAGCGGGACGCGCTGCGCGAGGCCGCGTACTTCGTCGAGCGGCTGGCCGCCGAGCAGATGCCGCTGGCCGGGCTGGTCCTGAACCGGGTGCACGGCAGCGGCGCCGCCCAGCTCGGCGCGGAACGGGCGCTGGCCGCCGCCGAGGCCCTCACGGACCGGGACCGGGCCGCCGCCGAGGAACCGTCCGGCGACCGGTCCGAAAATCTTGACGGCGACGGCATTGTGGATCTAGCGGACGGGAAGGCTGACTCTCGTACCGCCGACGGCCACTCCCCCGCCGCGGCGGACCCACGGACAACGGACGACACCCCGTCGGCAGCACGCCTCGCTGCCGGGCTGCTGCGGCTGCACGCGGAGCGGATGCACGTACTCGCCCGCGAGCGGCGGACGCGCGACCGCTTCACCGCGCTGCATCCCGAGGTCCCGGTGGCGGAGATCGCCGCGCTGGCCGGTGATGTGCACGACCTGGCGGGGCTGCGCGCGATCGGCGACCGCCTCGCCAGCCAGGAACGGACGGACGACGACACCCGGCACGCCGAGGACTGACCAGAGGACCGGCCGAGGGCCGTCCGGGCAGGACCCAGGTCACGAAACGGCCCCGCCGAGACCCGGAAACAGCCCCGACGCGGCTCTGTACGGGGCCCAAGAGGCCGCAGGGGCAAGGGACCAAGGGGCAACCACCCCGGGGGCAGCAGAAGCGGCGGAAACAGCGGTCCACGGCGAACAGAGACAGACTGAGCAACGAGCCCGGCACCTTCAGGGCCGCCGGTCCGGCTTCCTGCACGCGCGGCACATCCGTACGGACTCGGCTTGTGCGGCCGTGAGTCGCACGAACTCGTCCCGTACGGACAGGGGTCCCGTACGGACAGGGCCCAGCCCGGACCAAAGCGCGCCGACACCGAACATGCCCACTGGCCACGTCCCTGCACCGCGCCGACCACGCCCGTGCACAGAGAACGTCCAACGCCGATCACGACCGTGCGTGAAGCACGACGATCACGACCGCACAGCGGTCACGACCGTACGCCGACCGTTCCGGCCCGTGCCGAATACGCCCGTGGACCATCCGGCCCACGGCAGACGGCTGGTGACGTCTAACCGACTGCGGCGTAGTCGTCGTACGTACCGTCGTAGCGGTTGCCGTACGCGTTGTCGTAGGTGTTCTCGTACGTCTCGTCGTCCTCACAGTCCACGGGCAGGATGCCGGTGCTGCGCTCGTATTCCGTACGCGCCGTCTCCAGCAGCCGGCGCCACGAGGTGACGGTCGGGCGGCGGCGCAGCAGCGCCCTCCGCTCGCGCTCGGTCATGCCGCCCCAGACTCCGAACTCCACGCGGTTGTCCAGGGCGTCGGCCAGGCACTCCGTCCGCACCGGGCATCCGGTGCAGACCGCCTTGGCCCGGTTCTGGGCCGCGCCCTGAACGAACAGCTCGTCCGGATCGGTGGTGCGGCAGGCTGCCTGTGTACTCCAGTCGGTTACCCAGCTCATGCTGGCGCCGTCCTCTCCCGAATCGAGGCTCCCCCACGGCGGCAAGCGGCATATTCACCGTTGCCAGTTGAGGACGTTACGGAAGGCGAGCAGGGCGCAACACCCCCTTCGGGCCCAATCTTGAATGGCCCGAACGGACTATGCGTACGCGGCAGATCACCCAACGGAGTGAGCCGGTGGCATACGCCACGTTCCCGGCGGCTCGGGACAGTTCGCCACTGCCACAACGGGTGTACGGCGACGGATGCGGACGTACGGGGCGCCTCGCACACGCGGAGGCGGGGTTGACGGACCGGCGTGATCCCTCTGCGACACCGGACGGGATCAGGTTAAACGAACAGATGCGCCCCTGTCCGGCGATTGAGAACGGAGCCACCTCGTGAAGTCGCACCGACCGGTCGTCACCTGCGTCACTGCCGTCACAACCGCTGCCGTCGCCCCCGGCTCGTACGCGGGACCGGCCGGGCCCCGGCGGCGCCCCGGTACGCGGATGTCCCGACCCAGCCCCGCTCCCTCGGGCCGCCGCACACGAGGGCTTAGGCTGCCCTCATGGGTAAGAAGCGCGACGGCGGGGGTCTGACCAAGACCCAGCAGGCCGCTAAATTCCTGGGTGTCAGCGTCCTGGCCGGAGCGGTGCTGGCGGGCCTGGCCCTTCCGGCCGCCGGCGCGCTGGGCCTCGCGGCGAAGGGATCGGTCGAAGGTTTCGACGAGATCCCCGCCAATCTGAAGACTCCACCGCTGAGCCAGCGGACCACCATCCTCGACGCGAACGGCGGCGAGATCGCCAAGGTCTACTCGCGCGACCGCACCGTGGTCGACCTCAAGGAGATGTCGCCGTACGTCCAGAAGGCGATCGTCGCCATCGAGGACGCGCGCTTCTACCAGCACGGCGCGATCGACCTCAAGGGCATCCTGCGGGCGGTCAACAAGAACGCGCGGTCCGGCGGCGTCTCCGAGGGCGCCTCGACGCTGACGCAGCAGTACGTGAAGAACGTCTTCATCGAGGAGGCCGGCGACGACCCCGACAAGGTCGCCCAGGCCACCCAGCAGACCATCGGCCGCAAGGTCAAGGAGCTGAAGTACGCGATCCAGGTCGAGGAGGAACTGGGCAAGCAGAAGATCCTGCAGAACTACCTGAACATCACCTTCTTCGGGCAGCAGGCGTACGGCGTCGAGGCCGCGTCCCAGCGGTATTTCAGCAAGCACGCCAAGGACCTGACGCTGGACGAGTCCGCGCTGCTGGCGGGCATCGTGCAGTCGCCGAGCCGGTACGACCCGGTCAACGACCCGAAGGAGGCGCAGCGCCGCCGTAACACCGTGCTGCAGCGGATGGCCGACACGAAGGCCGTCACCCAGGCCGAGGCGGACGCCGCCGCCAAGAAGCCGATCAAGCTGGACGTCAGCCGCCCCAAGAACGGCTGCATCACGGCCGGTTCGGGCGCCGGGTTCTTCTGCGACTACGTACGCGAGGTGCTGCTGAACGATCAGGCGTTCGGCAAGACCCGCAAGGAACGCAGCAAGCGCTGGAACCAGGGCGGCCTGACGATCCGTACGACGCTCGACCCGCAGACCCAGAAGTCGATCCAGTCGGCCGTCACCGGCCAGGTCTACGCCAACGACCCGGTCGCCACCGCGGCGACGATCGTCCAGCCCGGCACCGGAAAGATCCTGGGCATGGGCCAGTCACGTCCGTACGGCTTCGGTCAGAACCAGACCCAGATGAATCTGTCCGTCGACCAGAAGATGGGCGGCGGCGCGGGTTACCAGCCCGGCTCGACGTTCAAGCCGGTGATCGCGGCGGCGGCCCTGGAGGCCGGCAAGGGCCCGGACCAGTCGTACTCGTCGCCGTACAAGATGCAGTACCCGAGCCCGGTCCCGACCTGCACCGGACAGTGGACGGGCAACTTCCCGGTCTCGAACGAGAACACCTCCGAGGTCGGCCCGTACAGCATGAAGGAGGCGACCGCCAAGTCGGTCAACACCTACTTCGTGCAGTTGATCAGCGACATCGGGATCTGCCCGGTGACCAATATGGCCGACAAGATGGGCATCAAACGCTCCAACGGCAAGCCGGTGGAGCAGAGCCCCGCCATCGCGCTGGGCTCCCCCGAGGTCTCCCCGCTGACCATGGCCAACGCCTACGCGACCTTCGCCAACGAGGGCATCCACTGCACCCCGGTGGCCATCGAGTCGATCACCGACACGACCGGCAAGGCGCTGACCGTACCGAAGACCAGTTGTCACCGCGCGATGTCCCAGCAGACCGCCAAGACCATCAACGCGCTGCTCAAGGGCGTCGTCGAGGACGGCACCGGCAAGCAAGCCGGTCTCCAGGGCCGGGACAGCGCGGGTAAGACCGGCACCACCGACAGCCGGTACGCGGCCTGGTTCACCGGTTACACCCCGAACATGGCCGGCGCGGTCTGGGTGGGTGACCCGGCTCACAAGCGGCGGATGTTCGACATCACCATCGGCGGCACCTTCCACGACAAGGTGTACGGGGCGGACACCCCGGGCCCGATCTGGCGCGAGGCGATGTCGGGCGCCCTGTCCGGCCGGCCCGCGCCGTCCCTGCCCACCGTCCCGCTCGGCGACTCCGACAAGGGCGACGGCAAGGGCGGCGGTGGCGGCGGCCGCCACGACCGGCCCGGCGGCGGAGGCGGGAACGGCGGCGGCCACGGCCGCGGTGACGGCAAGCCGGGTGGCGGCTGGCACATTCCCGGGTTCCCCGAGCTGTTCGGGGGGACCGGGGGCTGAGGCCGCGGTCAGGCAGGACGTACGAAGGGGCGCCCCCACCGGGTGGTGGGGGCGCCCCTTTTCGTAGAGCGGGCGACGGAGAGCAGTGACCTTGCGGCCGGCACCGTCCGGACGGCCTGCGCGACCTTTACCGCCTGGGCGGCCTCGACCGCCTGGACCGCCCGCCTTCCTCAGCCCGCGAGCAGCTTCTTGACCACCGCGGCCACCCGGCCGCCCTCGGCCCGGCCCGCGATCTTCGGGTTCACGATCTTCATGACGGCGCCCATGGCCCGCGGCCCCTCGGCGCCGCCGCCCTTCGCCTCCGCCACGGCCTCGGCGACGATGTTCTCCAGCTCCTCGTCCGAGAGCGGCTTCGGCAGGTACTCGGCGAGCACCTCGCCCTCCGCGCGCTCCCGCTCCGCCGACTCGGCGCGGCCGCCCTTGTCGAACGCCTCGGCGGCCTCCCGGCGCTTCTTCGCCTCCCGCGCGACGATCTTCTCGACCTCGGCGTCCGACAGCTCGCGCGCCTCGGTGCCCGCGACCTCCTCCTTCTGGACGGCGGTCAGGGTGAGACGGAGGGTGGAAGAGCGCAGCTCGTCACGGGCCTTGATGGCCGTGGTGAGGTCGTCCTGCAGCTTCGACTTGAGCGTGGTCATGACGTCGAGTATGCCCGTACGCGGCGCCCCGCGCCCCACCATTACGTTCCGGTGTGCGGACGTCACGTACCGGTGGGCGGGCGTACGGCTGTGCCGTGCCGTACCGGAGGACGGGTGATACGTACCGAAGTACGGCCGACACGTACCGGACAACGGGTGTGCCGCGCCGGCGAGCGGGGCAGGACGTACCGATGGGCGATTCCCCCGCTCGCTCTGCCACGATGGGAATCATGCGCGCCCGTTACGGAGTCCCCATGTCCATCGCCGCGGCCGGTGCCGCGGGCCTGGTCTACGCCGCCGGAATCGAAGTCCGCTCCTTCAGACTGCGCCGGGTCACCGTGCCCGTACTGCCGCCCGGGATGCGGCCGTTGCGCGTCCTCCAGGTCTCCGACATCCACATGGTCAGCGGCCAGCGCAAGAAACAGCGCTGGCTCCAGTCGCTGGCCGGGCTGCGCCCCGACTTCGTGATCAACACCGGCGACAACCTCTCCGACACCGAGGGCGTCCCGGAGGTACTGGACGCGCTCGGTCCGCTCATGGAGTTCCCGGGCGCGTACGTCTTCGGCTCCAACGACTACTACGGCCCAAAACCGCGCAACCCTGCCCGCTACCTGGTCGAAAAAGTCCAGAAGCGGCACGGCCTGAACGGCAACCCGCCCGTCGTCGGCGCCATCCACAACCCCTGGGAAGACCTGCGCGACGCCTTCGACACGGCCGGCTGGGTCAACCTCACCAACACCCGCGGCCGCCTGAAGCTCGACGGCTCGGCCGGCGGCTTCGAGATCGCCCTGACCGGCCTGGACGACCCGCACATCAAGCGGGACCGCTACGCCCAGGTCGCCGGCGGCCCGGAGCCGGACGCCGACCTCTCCCTGGCCGTCGTCCACGCCCCCTACCTGCGCACCCTGGACGCCTTCACCGCCGACGGCTACCCGCTGATCCTGGCCGGCCACACCCACGGCGGCCAGCTCTGCATCCCCTTCTACGGGGCCCTGGTCACCAACTGCGACATCGACACCGAGCGGGTCAAGGGCCTGTCCACCCACACCACGGCCGGCCGCACCTCCTTCCTCCACGTCTCCGCAGGCTGCGGCACCAACCGCTACACCCCGGTCCGCTTCGCCTGCCCTCCGGAGGCGACACTGCTGACGCTGACGGCCCGGGACTAGAACCGGGGGGGGCGGGCGGGGCCGGGCCCGGAACGGACAGGAGCGGCCTGTGAGCCCCACCCGCTCCTCCTCCCCCTCCTCCCCTCCCCCTCTCCTCCCTCGAATTCGCACACACTCTCCGCATCACCCCCCACTCCCGTCTAGCGTGGGGGGATGATCGACCCCACCAGCGCACGCGTCCCGAGCTCCCGTCCGCCCCAGGCCACCTCGCACGCCTCCACCCGGTACGCCCGGGGAGCGGCGGCCGCCTCGGCCCACACCCCGGCCTCCGCCGTCGTCCCCCGGTCCGGCGCCCGCTGGCCGCCGCCTTCCGCCTGCTGATCGCCCTGGCCGCGCTGGCCGGCATCGCCCTGGACATCGCGATCACCCCGGACCTGGGCCGCCTCTTCAGCTACTTCACGGTGCAGACCAACATCGCGGTGGCCGTCTTCTTCGCCTGGTCCGCCTACCGCGCCTGGGCCGCCCGTCCCCCGATCTCCACACGCATCAGCGGCGGCGTCCTCCTCTTCATAGCCATCACCGGCCTCGTCTACCACTTCGTTCTCACCAACGACTCCAGTGGCTTCTCGATGACCGGCACCCCGGAACACGACACCGT
The DNA here is from genome assembly GCF_003865135.1 of Streptomyces chrestomyceticus JCM 4735. NCBI lineage: Bacteria > Bacillati > Actinomycetota > Actinomycetes > Kitasatosporales > Streptomycetaceae > Streptomyces > Streptomyces chrestomyceticus. The sequence continues at coordinate 4,412,097 of NZ_BHZC01000001.1, forward strand.
CCGCACCGTCTCCACCCACCTCCTGCACACCGTCACCCCCATCGGTGCCGCCCTCGACTGGCTCCTGCTCACCACCCCCCGCGGCTTCCGCTGGCGCTACGCCGCACAGTGGCTGGCCTACCCCTTCCTCTACCTCCCCTTCGCCCTCGTCCGCGGCGCCCTCCTCGACCCGGGCACCGAGGGCCGCTACCCGTACCCCTTCCTCGACGTCGACCTCCACGGCTACGCGGGCATCGCCCTGAACACCCTCATCTTCGGTTCCGCCTTCTACGCCCTCGCCCTGATCCTCATCGCGATCGACCAGGTCAGGCCCCACCCCCGTCGCCCGGAGAACCGGATTTCACCTTCGGGGATCGGTCCGCTAAAGTAGAGCTCGTTGCTTCGGGGTGTGGCGCAGCTTGGCAGCGCGCTTCGTTCGGGACGAAGAGGTCGTGGGTTCAAATCCCGCCACCCCGACTGAGAAGTAGCAGGTCAGGGGCCTGATCCGTGAGAGCGGATCAGGCCCCTGACTCGTTGGGGGGCCAAACAGGGGGCCACGCAAAGTGAATCAGGCCACAGCGCCGCCCTCTTCCTGCGCCTCCTCCCCTTCCTGGTCGCCGGCGAAGATGTGATCCATCGCTTCGGCACCCTTCGTGATCACGGGCCGGAGCTGCTTACGGTAGACCACCTCTGTGGTGGTTTGGCTGCTGTGCCCGACCAACAGCGCGATGGTCTCCAGCGGAACGCCGTGGTCGGAGAGCAGGGAAACGAAGCTGGTCCTCGTCTCCCGAGTCGTCCACTCATGCGGCTTCAGCTCGATACCCGGCAACTTGGCAGCCTTGGCGACGATGGCACGGAAGTCACGCCGGACGTTGGCCGCGTCGAGTGGTTCACCGCTCCGAGTCGTGAACACGAGCCCGTTCGGACTCCACTTCTTCCCCTGCGCGGCCCGCTCTTGCTTCTGCCACCGCATGTGCTCTTCGAGCACTTCGACCACCATCTTCGGCAGGGCGATGGTCCGGCGGCTCTTCCTGGTCTTGGTCTCTCCGTGCTTGCGGACCGAGCGCCACACTGCGACATGCGGCGGGATGCCGTCTCTCGTCTCCAGGAAGACGTGGTCCCAGGTGAGGGGGCGGGCCTCCTCTGTGCGTACGCCGCCGAGGAAAGAGAGCACGAGGTAGGCGTACAGCCGCGACGGGCGCGCGGCTGTGAGCACGGCTTTCGCCTGCTCCAGGTTCAGCGCCTTGCTCGGCCGTCCAGGGCGCCCTTCCGGTGCGGTAACAAGCCGAGCGACGTTTCGCACGGCCTTGTCCCTGCGCTGAGCGTGTTCGATGGAACGGCGCAGGATGGCAAGCAAGTCGCGCAGGCTCCGTGTGGCGAGGAATTCGGCCCTGCCGTCCAACCAGTCATCAACATCGTCCGCACTGAGATCCTTCAGCTTGGCTTTGCCGATGAACGGGATCAGGTGCTTGTTCGCCACCGAGCGGTTCTTGCCGATGGTGCCCTGCTCGTCGCGTCCCTTGAGTCCGCGCTCCAGCCAGTCGTTCACCGCGTCGGCCACGGTGTAGTTGGCCGGCGCCTTGACGCCCGACTGAACCTCTTTCTTCAGGTCCCGGATCTTCTGGCGAACCTCGGTCTTCGTCTTGCCGTACACCTTCGGCCGACGGCGCTTACCGTTCGGGGCATACCCAAGGGATACGGCACCCACATAGCGATTCTTCGCCGCGTCCCAGTAGATCGTGTCTTCACCGTGGCCAGCTCTACGAGCAGGCTTCGGGGCGTCGGTCATGCGGTGATCTCCAAATCAGCGGGCCGCGCCCGAAAGCGCGGCCCGGTAGATGCGAACGAGAGGGAGGTCAAGCGGCAGCTTCTGTCTCGCCCTTCAGCAGTTCGACGTACTGCGCGATGTACTCAGGCGGGATGAGTCGGCGGCGGCCGATGCGAACTGTCCGAAGACGCCCAAGGCGGATCTCCTCGTAGACCAGCGAGCGGCCGATGCCCAAGGCCATCGCTGCCTCTTCCGGTCGGTACAGAACCCGCTCAGCGGGAGCGGCGATCGTAATGCTCATCCGGGTGTCTCCTAAGCGGGGAGTGCGGGAGCCCGTGTCTGTCCGAGGTGCGGATTTCTGCGTCACCTGCGTCATCTGCGTCATCCGTGGCTCTGACCAGCCGTTTCGGGGTGACGCAGGACTCTGATAGCGCGTCACCGGTGACGAAGAGCTTCGTCACCGGTGACGCAGATGACGCGGGGTGACGCAGAGATCGGCCGTCTGCGTCACCGCTGTTCCGGCTGGTCACGTGCCGTTTGCGGGGTGTGGGTGACGCAGGTGACGCAGCGTCTTTCTACTTCGGACAGAGGGGTGCTGTCTGTTGTGGTGCGCGGCTCAGAGCGTGAAGAAGGAGCCGCTTCGCGGCGCGCCCTGCGCAGGGCGGCGGAGCCGCCGAACAGCAAGAGGAGCACGCGCGGACGGGTGCTCCTCTTGCTTGTCCCCGCGCCGTGGTGCCGCGCGGTCAGAAGGCCGCCTCCTGCTCGGGCGGGGGCGGTGCGGCGGACGGCCGCGCCATCTCGATATAGCGGGACGTCTTGGTGCGTCCCCAGTCGATGAGGACGCCCCGGGCCGCGAGGGTGGGCTGAAGGCGCTTGAGACGGTCCGAGAGCACCTTGCCGGTGGTCGGCCATCCTTTAGGCAGGGGGCGGAAGTCCTCGCCGCTGTAGAGGCCCGTGAGGCAGTGCAGCCATTCGGCGGACGTCATCCGCTGCTCGGTGCCCGGCTCGATGCCGGCGGCGTGCTTGAGGACGGTCTGCGCCAACAGGTCGCCCTCGATAACGTCGTCGTTGAGGTCGTCCAGGCTGGCCCGGTAGGCGGCGAGCGCCCCGAGCCCGGTGGCCGCGTCGAGCTGCGCGCACAGATGCGCGAAGTCGGCCATGCGCAGGTCGGTCGGGATGTCCGCCTCCGCCGCCCGCACCTGCACCGTGAGGTCCAGCAGCGAGCCGAGAATGACAGGCAGCACCTCCGCGAAGTCCGACCACAACTCCGCCTCCGTGCGCCGCACCCGGGGACGCTCCAGCCGCAGAGGTAGGAGCCGTTCGGCAAGGTCGGGCCGGATCACTCCCACATCAATGCCGGTCAGCAGCAGGGGCCGGCGGTAGCCGACGCGGAACACGTCCCCGTCGGTGAACAAGGCCCTCTTCACGTTCTCCGCGCCGGTCACGATGCAGCACATGGCGTCCGACAGTTCCGGGGTCATGTGGGAGAGGTTGTCCAGGGCGGTGACCCATCCGGCCGCCACCGCCGTGATCAGGTTCTCCTCATCCTTCGGCGCCCGGCGCAGGTCTCCGCTCATGCCCTCGATGATCCGTACGAGCATCCGCCCGCCGGTGGACTTGCCCGCGCCTTGCGGGCCGGTGAGGAACGGGGCGGGGACGGGCACGGCCGGGCCCAGGCAGCCGATCAGCCACGCGATGGCCAGGCATTCGGTCTCGGCGTTGGCGAAGTTGCACAGCCGCATCAGCAGGTCGATGCCCTTGCCGTCGGTGTCCTTGACCGGCAAGGGCAGTTCCCCGGTGAGCTGGGTGCGGCGCCAGGAGACTTCCTGCGGGTCCGGGGTGCGGATGTCCCAGCCGGTGGGGTGGATACGTACGGACTGCCCGTCGGCGCGGCCCAGGTCCAGCCACGTGGCCCCGTCGAAGCCGGGGGCGACGCGGATGTGCACCGGTTGCACGGCCTCGGTCAGCGCGAGTGCTTCGATCAGGTCGAGCGCCTCTTTCATGGCGGTGCCGTTGAACACACCTGCCCCGTCCCGGAAGAGACCGACCATGAGTTCTTGGCGGTGGCTGCCGGTGGTGCCCTGGGAGCGGATCGGGCGTGCCACGGGGTGGCCGTTCCTCTGCGCGTACACGGTCCCGTCGGCGGTGCGGAAGTACCGGAAGTGGGATTGGGCGTAGTCGGTGATGATCTCGCGGGCCGGAGTCTTGTCGTCCTCGGACACCGCTACACCCCCAGGGCGGTGCGGGCGTTGGCCCACGCATCAGCGCAGTGCCGCGGGGACTCGCCCTTGGCCTGCGCGGCGGCGAACAGCCTGGCGACGTGGCCGTCGGAGAGACAGCCGCACCGGCCGTGCACCGACAGCACCGCCAGAAACGTGCGGTACACGGTGGTGTGGACCGCACAGGTGGCCTCGGTGATGCGCTGCTCGGCCATGGTGATGCCGCGTTCCAGGTAGGCGGGAGTGCGGTGCGGGCACGCTCCGCCGCCGGCGGGTGCGGGCACGGTGACCACCGGCCCCACCGGGGCGGGTTTTTTCGCGGTCAGCGCGCGCACGGCGTCGGGCAGATCGGTCAGGGTGCCGGTGCCGGGGCCGAGCCACCGTGCGTAAGACATGCGCGACTTGAGGTCGACGCCGGGCCGCACAGCGTTCGCGGACTGCATCGCACCCCGGTAAATCCAGTGCTCACCGCGCGTCGTCGGCACGGTCCGGGTGGCCGGCAGGGTCCGGCGGGCCCATGCGACGGCCGCCGCGTCGTCCAGGTCGACCACCGTCAGCCCCGCCCCGCCGGGGTGGTAGCCGACGCAGACGGCCTGCCGCCATACCGCCGTCCAGGCCGCGGAGGCGATGACGCACGGGTCGGTGGTGGCGGCGGCCCAGGCGTGGCAGATGCCGGGGCACTGGCAGGGGCCCGCGGTCTTCATGTTCGGCCGGCCGCCGCAGGCGTTCTTGGCGCAGGTGCGGCAGTTGCCGAACGGCACCTTGCCCGCCCGCAGCGGCAGCACGGGCACTCCGGCCGCCGCGAGGCCCAGCGCGGCACGCAGTAGGTCATGCGTGCTCATGCCGCCCTCCCCGGCGCCCGGAAAACGCGGCCGGGATACGGCTCGCCGGAACGAGGTGGGTTGCGTCATGCTGGAGGTCTCCTGTTTCTGTCGAAGGGACGGAGAACCGGGGCGGTCGCGGTCTTTGGCGAGAGGCGACCGCCCCAGCCACGTCTAGCCGTGGAAGTGGTTGCGCTTGATGACGGCCTTGCGGATGTTGACCGTGGTTCCGCCGCTGTGGCCGCTCGCGCGGAAGACCTGCGTGGCGACCCAGCCACCGAAGATGACGGCGGCGAGGATGATGAGCTTCGCCACCAGCGCGGTCAGGGCGGCGATGAACGTGGTGAGCAGCAGCAGACCGCCGCACACGGCCAGGAACCCGACGCCCCCGAGGGCGACGTTCACCGCCGCGCGCGAGACGACGGGCTTGGCCGCGACCGGTTCGGGCTGGGCCGGGGCGATGGCGTAGCCGGTGACGATCCGGCCGTCCGGCAGGACCACGCTCGACACCGCCGGGACGGTGCCCGGCTGGACGTGTACGAGCGGTGCCGGTGTCACGGCGGCGGGGGTGATGGGGGTGGGCCGGTGGACCTTCACGGCCCGCTCGTCGGCCCCGTGGCGAACGGGATCGGGGTACATGCGGAATCCCTTCACGGAAGCGACGGGGAGGCAGAGACACCCCCTGCGGGGGCGTCTGTGGAGGGGTTTTCTGGGGTGCTGACCTGCGTGCCTCCCCGCCTCCCCGAAGCGGTGTTTTCGCTGATCAGCGTGGGGGAGGCGGTTCGGGGAGGCGGTTGGGGAGTTCTCCCCGCCTCCCCGGACCGAAGCGCGCTGCCTCCCCGGATCAGGAGGCGGAAACGGAATCGGTATCCGCGCGGTCGGCGAGCGCGGCGCGAACGGCGTCGCGGCGCACGACCATGCGGCCGTGCGACTTGTACGGCTCCACCCCGTCCGCCTCCAACACGCGCTTGAGGTCGGCGAAGGTCCACGAGCCGTAGGCGTCCGCGTTCAGCAGCGACAGCCGCTTGAGGATGTCGGCGGTCAGCGGGCGCTCGACATCGCCGATGGCGTCGGCGATGTCGGCCAGCGCATCACGCTCCTCGCCGCGCTCAACGGCGTGCAGCGTGGTCACGCCATCGCGCAGGGCCTTGGCGCGGTCGGTGATGGCCACGGCCGCCTCATCATCGATGTAGTGCGTGCGTACGGTGATGGACGACTGCCCGGCGGGGATGGTGATGCCGTCGGAGGCGACGACCAGGGTTCCCCGGTCCAGGCCCGGACGCAGCAGGTTGGGGGCGGCGCCGCCGTCGACGGCCTTGTCCCCCAGCGCCATGCGCGCCTGCGACTCCGTCCCCAGCGCGAGGGAGGCGCGGGTGTGGGCCCCCTCGCGGACCAGCTTGGGCAGGTTCTCGTTGGTCGGGTCCTGCGTGCCCTGCCACATCAGCACGTTCACCGCCCGCCCCTGATTGTGAATCTTGCGGACGGCCATGAAGTACCGGGAGTTGGCCTTGGCGCCGCCGTAGGGGCGCTTGTCCTCGTCCTTGGCCGGGCACATGAACGCCACCTGCGCCTCGTCCACCAGCACGATCAGCGGCGGGAAGACGGTGCCGGGCGGCGCCTGGATACGGCGGTTCATCTCATCCACCGCGCCCTCGACCATCTCGGTCACCTGGATGACGTGCTCGTCGGTCGGGCCCTGGATCAGGGTGGTGGCGAGCCCGTCGAACATGGCCCAGTCGCCCACGCCCTTCAGGTCGCCCATGAGGAACTGCACCGACCGGTCGAGCGCCAGCCACAGCGCCAGCGAACGCAGGGCCACGGTCTTGCCCTGGTTCGACAGGCCCGTGATGAGCAGATGGCGCTGGTACAGGCTCAGGGCGGCGGCATCCCCACGCAGGTCCTGACCCCACGGCGCACGTCCCGTGGCGTAGTCGGCGGTCAGCGTCTCGTCGGTGACCAGCGGGGACGGGCCGATCGGCTCGTCCAGGGCGCCGGAGTCGGCGATCCACAGCCGCACCGTGCGGGCCGCCTGCGGGATGGTGATGAACACCTCGTGCTCGTGCCGGGTCAGGTTCTCCGCCAGCTTCCGGCGGCGCCCCTGCACCTCCACCGTCGACACCCCCGACGGCAAGGTGACATCCACCTCGACGCCGCATCCGGCGATGGTGATCGGCCCGAGCATGGAGGCGCCGGCGTCGCCCATCTCCTTGATGGCGTTGCGCAGCGCCGGAACCCCCAGGTCTCGCAGCGCCTTGACCACGATGGACGGGGTGATCGGCTCGCCCTCACCGGAGCGGGCGTTGGCGGGAAGGGCCCACTGGGGTGCGGCCTGCTGCTTGCGGCCGACCGACCACAGCGCCAGCAGGGCCAGCAGCGGACCGACCGTCAGCGCCGGGCCCCACACGATGCGCACGATGCGGATCAGCAGGGCGATGAAGTCGACCGTCGCGGACAGCGGCGTGATCACATCTCCGACGTGCTTGGTGTTCAGCGCCATGACGACGCCAAGCGCGACCAGCACGCCGATGCTCATGCCGGCGCCGACGGCGACGCCCTTGACGGCATCGACCGGGGAGTGCAGCAGATCCATGCGGCGGTGGTGGCGGGCGGCGCGGAAGCGCTGCAACCGCTCCTCCCACTCCTCGGCTGCCTCCAGGTTGCCCGCGGCTTCGGCGGCGCGGAGCATCCGCTCGTAACGGGCGCCGGTGCGGCCGTCCCAGGTGCGGCGGGCCACGATCCGCCCGCCGTTGACCGTGTAGAGGCCGTGCCGGGCCGCCGCCCGGACCGCCGCCCGCGTCCTGTCGTGGGTGACGGCCGTCTTGATCGCGTGCCCGGAGCGCACCCACAGCGGCACCGGCGGTGCCGGCGCAGCGTCCGGTACGACGGTCAGGGTGGTCACCGGCGCGTTCTCGTCGGGCAGAGGGGCGGGCTTGTGGAGCTGGACGACGTTCTCAGACATGCTGGAGCTCTCCTGACTGCCCCTGCGGGGCGGGCGTAAGGGAGAGCCGGGGTGGCCGTGTCCGTGGAAAGAGGCGGCCACCCCGGCCAGTGAGCGAAGGGGGCCGGTCACCACCAGCCGGAGGACTTCTTGGCGGCCTTGGCGCGGGCCGCCTCGGTGATCAGGCGTTGACGCTCGCCGTGCAGGGCGGTCAGCTCCGCGGTCAGTCGCATCTCGGCGGCGGAGCCGGCCGCGTCCATCTGCTCCTCGGCGCCGCTGGTGTCACGGCCGCGGGCGTAGCGGTAGGACCCGGCGGCCAGCGCGCGGGCCATGGCCCGGCGCTCACGGCCGTTCAGCGGCCACCGCTCCCCCCGGCGGAGGGCTTCGAGCTTCTTCGTCGTCTCCCGGATCTCACGGTCCAGGCGGCGGATGTCGGGGTTGCCCATCTCAAGTGCTCCCATCGGACCCGTGCGGGTCGGGGTCGGCGCACGGCACGCAGGTGCCGAGCGAGGTGGGGATGACGTAGCCGGCATCCCGCCGGCAGCCGGGGCAGGTGCGGCGGGCGCGCATCGCGGCGTCCAGCGCCGCCCGCCGGGCCGGTGTCATCGGCCTCACCGGTCGGGCGAGGTCGATGCGGTAGAGGTAGGCGACCAGCGGGCCCCGGCGGCGACGCGGCCGTTCGAGCTGCGCGGCCACCGGCTGACCGCCGGGCCGCAAGCCACGGGCGCGGAGTTGGCGGCGGGTGGCGTAGCCGTCCGGGGCCAGGCGCCACCGGAAGACCGGCAGCGCCGCCATCAGGCGACCACGCGCTTCCAGGCGGCCCGCAGGCGGACCTCGGAGGCGGAGTGGCCGGCGGCGCGGAAGCGGGCGGCCAACTCGCGGTAGGACAGGGCCGGGACTTCGCTGTGACGGATCTGGTCGACCAGTGCGTCAAGCGCCTCGTCGGTGAGCGCGGGCGCCGCCCCCGGTGTGAGCGCCGGTACCGGTTCGGTGGGGCCCCACACCGGCAGGTCCCAGCGGGGCGTGACACCGGGCGTGACGGGGGTCGTCACGCAGGTCAGCGCCCGTGCGGTGTCCTCCCCGTCGCGGGCCGTCTCCAGCGTCGACCAGGCCCGCGAGAGGGTCTGTGCGGTCTTGGCCTGGACGCGTGCGACGCGGGCCCCGGCCTGCGTCACGGCCGTCAGCCGGGTCTCCTCGGTGACCGCTTCCGCCCGCAGCCGGGCGCGGGCCACGGCCGCCTCGTCGCGAGCTTCCTGCTGGATGCCGCGGATCGCTCCCAGCGCGCCCGGGGTGAGCGCGGTGCGCTCCCACAGGCCGTGCACCAGCCACAGCGCCTTGGCCGCGACCGGCAGCCACGCCACCGCCAGCCACGCCCCGGCGGACTCCTTCGCGGTGAGCGCGTGCGCCACCAGGACACCGGTCGCGATCAGGCCGAAGCACCAGCCGACGGCGGTCACCACGCGGTTGTGGTCACCCTGCGCGGCAAGGCGGCGTTCGTAGGCGAGGGTGGCCAGCCATCCGCCGTCGATGCCCACACCGACGACCAGGGCGACGGGCCACGGCACGGCCGTGCCCAGCCACATCACGACCACGGCCAGGGTCAGGACCATGGACACCGCCGTCATCGCCACAGCGGGAAGCACGGTCTTGGCCTTCATGCCGGCACCCCCGCTCGTGTCCGCACGGTGACGGCCGCGATCAGCAGGACCGGCGCGCTGTCGTCGTCGGGGTCGGCGCTGTCCTCGGCCCACGCCCACTCAGCACCGGGCCGCACCTCGTACCCGAGAGCGGCCAGCACCTCCCGCCGCTCGGCCACGGTCGGCACCGCACCCGCCTCAATCGCAGCGGTCGGCCAGTCCGAAGACCCCGGCACCACGACGTAGAGACGCCACGGTCCGCCGTCGCTCGACATCTGCGCCGTCAGCCCGCTCATGCCGCCTCCCCCGCTTCCGACTGGTCGGTGCGGGCGGCACGCAGGAACGGCACCGTACGGGTCAGCGCGTCGGCGTACAGGGCGTCCCAGGCGGCGATCTCGTCGCCGTCCTCGCCCATCGCCCGCAGGTCCGCGGCGATGTCGCGGGCCGCGTCCTCACGGGCGCGGCGCTCGTCGGCCGTCTCCGGCCGCAGCGGGCCGCGGAACAGCTCGACGTCCAGGCCGGTCGGCCGCTCGTCGAAGCCGAACGCCAGCTCTTCGAACTCGGTCTGGTTCACGAGCTGGTGATGGCCGATGTAGCTACGCATGGCAGAACTCCTGACATCGAAGGGATGCCGGGGCGGTCGCGGTCCTTGGCGAGAGGCGACCACCCCGGAAGGAAGAGACCCGGCCGCAGGACGGGCCGGGGGAGACGCGGCTAGGCCGCGGCGATGATGAGGGCGGCGACCAGCAGCCACAGGTGGTGGAAGGACTGGTCAAGCGCGTACGCGCCGGTGCCGATGTGCGGGTTGTCGTCGCGGCCGGCACGCGGGGCGCCGAGCCGGTAGAAGTCGGCTATGCCGATCACGCGGGCCAACCACGCGAGCGTGGTGCGCCGGTCCGCCCACCAGTGCGAGGCCGCATCCACAGCGAGCCCGGCGACCAGGCCGGGCACGGACAGGCGCAGGTCCAGCAGCCAGGCGACCGGCAGCAGGACGGCCGCCTTGGTGGCGGTCAGGGTGGCAACGTGCCGGGCGTCCGCGAGGCGGCCGGCCCAGCCGGGGCGGCCCTTGTGCGCGGACTGGCGAGAGGTCTGTACCCAGTGATCCCCCACGCTGTGGGCGACGTACAGGGCGGCGAACACAGCGGCGAAGACGGCCGCAGCCATCGGGCGACTCCTAGGCGAGAGAGAAGGATCGGACGATGGCTCAGTGGTTGCGGACGCGGCCGGAGACGGTGTTGGCGGACACGCTCAGGTGACCGGCGCCGGAGATGCGCACGTCGCCGGAGACGCTGTGGGCGCTGACGTGTCCGGCGGCGCCGTTGGTGGCCTGCACCGTGATGTCCCCGGAGGTGGTGTCCAGGCTCGCGCCACGGCCGTCGTACGAGCCCACCTGGATGTCGCCGGAGACCGACTGTGCGGTGATCTGTTCGGTGACGCGGCCGGCGCGGATGTCACCGGAGGTGGTGTTGGCGCGCAGGTCCCGCGCGCCATCGGCGTACAGGTCGCCGGAGATGGACCGGAACTCGATCCGCTCAACGTCACCGTAGACCGCCGCGTCGGCGGCCTGCGAGACGACCGCGAGGGAGGAGCGCGGGGGCACGCAGACCGTTGCCTCGATCGGGCTGACGGTCTGCATGGTGTCCATGCCGCCGGAGATGACGCGGCCGTTGACAACGGTCATGCCGGTCACCGACCCGTAGACCGTGCCGAAGTTCTGCACGATCCGGTTGCCGCGTCGGCTCTGCGTCATCACGTTGCCGGGCATCTCCGGCACCTCGATGCCGAACGCCTGCCCGTTCTGCCGGCTACGGGCGCCGTTGACGGCATCGGCCGCCGGGCCCGTGGTGTCGTCGGTGCGCAGGACCACGCGGGCGGTGGTCAGGTTGTCGATGACCTGGATGCGGACGCTGCCGACCGGGAGCGAGATCCCCAGCACGATCGGACCGGAGGTCTCGGAGAGGAAGACACGCTCGGTCATGAAGAACTCCAGGTGGTCGAAGAGACGTTGAGGTGAGCGAAGCGCCGGGGCGGTCGCGGTCCTTGGCGAGAGGCGACCGCCCCGAAGAGCACCCGTCCGCGAGGGCGGCGGGCGGTGGAGCGCTATGAATGCGTGCGCGGCTCCCCTCAGCGCTGCTCGTACGAGACGAGCAGCGGAGGCAACCGGCCGCAGCGGGAGAGCTGCGACAAGGTCAGGTGGCGCTGTAGCGACGGGTGCGGGGCACGCTCAGGCGTTGAAGGTGATGCCGTGGCTGCCGCCGGTGATGTGCACGCCGGTCGCACCGTCCTCGCGGACGTTGGTGTTGTCGTAGGTGGTGCCGGTGCTGGTGTTCTCGTACGTGTCACCGTCGCCGGTGTGCACGGTGCCGGTGCCGCCGTTGATGAAGGTGTTGTTGTCCTCATTGCGCTTGCCCATGACAGCTCCTGTTGTTGTCCCGGCCGGACCGGACCGTCCGGCCACCGCGCCCCGCACGCACACGGCGTGTGGAGCACGGCGGCCGGAGGGTCAGGCGGCGGACTGCTGCGGCGTCCAGGGCAGCGGCAGCGCATCATCGACGATGCGCGGCACCACGTGAATGTGCAGGTGGAACACGGTCTGCGTGGCCTCAGCGCCCTTGGAGGTGATGAGGTTCAGCGAGCCGCCGATGCTGGCGGCGTACTCGGCGGCGCGGGTCATGGTCGCGCCGGTCACCGCGGGGTTCTCGGTCGCGTCGGCGACATGTACGGCCGGAATGACCAGGACGTGGCCGTCGGTGACCGGGCCCAGCGGCACGATCGCAATCGCGTCGTCCCAGCGGGCCACCACCGTGGCCGGCGCCTTACCGGCGACGATGCGGCAGAAGATGCAGTTCGTGGAGCACTTCGACATGACGGAATCTCCTGTGGAGTCGGAAAGGGCAAGTCAGATGAGGTGGCACGAGCAGTCGCGGCACCCCGCCGCCCGGCGTCGCCTGTGTGGCGGCCGGACGGAAGGGACCGTGAGCACTGGTGCTCAACCGCGCGGGAAGTTGGGGTGCGCGGTGGTGACGCGGCGGGCATGGCCTGCGCCGTGCCGGTCCAGCACGGGCGGCGCCCAGAACGTTCGTCGCATCGGAACCTCCGAGGTAGGAGGGGCAGTTGCGGGTGTCTCCTTCGGGAACACGAGCTCCCGTTTCAGGCGTATGGAGACGTGACCTTTCGGTCTAAGCCCTCCGGATGACAAGGCCCCGGGCGCCTCCCCCCGTCCACCGCGGGGCTCCTGGTCGTGCGGTTGTGCAGGTGAACCCGCCCCGGCCTGACCAACTTGGCTAGCCCGGCGGGCACGAGAACAACGTAGCCAGCCTGGCTAGTCATGTCAACACCTGGCTAGCCTGGCTGCTCTGATCGCGGTGAAAGGACGTAGCATCGAGGCATGACCTTCACGCCCGAACCCCTGGACCCGGACGACGACCGGCCGCCGTTTGAGCAGGTGGCGAGCAGCCTTGGCGCCGCCATTCGGACGAAGAAGCTAGGCCCCGGCGACAAACTCCCCTCGCACAAGACACTGACCGAGCTGTACGGATTCGCTCGCGCCACGATCCAGCGGGCCCTCCGCGACCTGGAGGACGAAGGTCTCGTTGTGTCCCGTAAGGGCAGCGGCGTGTACGTCCGCAACCGAACTGAACGGCCGGCCGGTCTCCGCCCGTATGTCGAGCAGGCGTTTGCCAGTACCAACGTCTCGATCGACTTCGCCGGCTTTTCGAGCGAGACCCTGCACAGCGCCCTTCAAGAGCCCATCGACAAGATTCGCGTTGGCCGCCTAACCCCTTCGAGCATCACCATCCGAATCCTGGTGCCGGACATGTCGGTGCCACACGCCGCGCCTGTGCGGCGCGAAGACGGGACGGACGACCCGCGCCTACGCCGCCGGATGCACGACATGATGGTCGGCTTCACGCGCAGCATCACCAACTCAATCCATGAGCTGAGCGTTCTCGGCCTGGTACCGGAAACCAAGGTGAGCGTGCGGGTCCACACGGGAACGCAGTTCTTCAAGCTGTACGTGATCAACAAGGAAGACGCGTTTTTCGGGTACTACCCCATCCGCCCCAACAAGGTGGTCGCGGAGGGCGAGGCCATTGAGATCTACGATCTCGTAGGGACCGATGCCACGCTTTTCCACTACTCGGTGAACGAAGGCGAGTCATCGAGCGGAGCGCAGCAGGTCGAGCAGGCGCGCATGTGGTTCGACAGCGTTTGGGACACCATCGGAAGGGACCTCGGCCCTGATGGAAAGTGACAAGCTCACCACGGTCATCAGGGAGTCCAGCGGGATTCTCTTCGACTTCGACGGGCCGATCTGCGACGTGTTCGCGGGTCTGCCCGCTCCCGGCGTCGCCCAGGACCTCACGGAAGTCGTGGCTGGACACGATGTGCCCCTTGGCGGCAAGGCGCGCGGCCTTGAAGACCCGATGGAGATTCTGCGCCTCGCAGTACAAGGCGGCGAACCGGTCATCCGAGCAGTCGAGGAAGCACTGACTAAAGCCGAAGTGTCGGCCGTGAAGGTAGCGGGCCCGCCGATTCCCGGCGCGGTCGCCTCCCTCGAAGCGGCGCACTCATCCGGGCGAAAGACTGCCGTGGTCAGCAACAATTCCGCAGTCTGTGTACGAGCGTTTCTGAAGCAACACAATCTTCATCACCTAGTGCACGAGGTGATCGGACGCGCCGCCTATCGACCGGACCTGATGAAGCCCGACCCTCACTCGCTATTGATCGCCGCCGAACGGCTGGACGTTCCTCCGAAACGCTGCACGCTCATTGGGGACTCGGTGACAGACATCGAAGCTGCCCGTACTGCCGGAGCGATGTCGATCGGCTTCGCCAACAAGCCTCACAAGACCCTCGCCCTGACTGAAGCCAGGGCCGATGCAGTGATCACCGACATGGCCGAAGTGGCTGGCGCTCTCGCATCGAGCCCCTGGTAGCGACCTTCCGGGCGGCCAAGAGACAGGGGGCCGATGGGGGGCCAAACAGGGGGCCAAACGCCTCGGCATCAGCCGGACACTGCCGGACGACAACGGACAGTCGCGCCGCACAACTTCCCGTTCGTCAGCCACCTCACCAGGTCAAGGATCACGAGAATGGCGTTCGGGACGAAGAGGTCGTGGGTTCAAATCCCGCCACCCCGACTGAGAAGTAGCAGGTCAAGGGCCACCGACTCGTGAGAGTCGGTGGCCCTGACTCGTTCCTGGCGGCGTTGGGGAGGTCCGGGCCAGTGCACCCGGATCAGCCGCTGGTGATGTACGACACAGCGCCGGCCCGCACTTGCCGCGGCGGACGACTCCGCATCCGGTCATCGAACCTCACGTATCCCGCGTACCGGTCTCCTAAGCTGGCTCACCGCAGCGACCGGGGAGGGCAGCGGGTGGTGCAGGACGGGGTCAGGAATGCGATCAGTGGGGGGAATTTCGAGGCGCCGGTCATCCAGGCCGCCTCGGTGACCGTCCAGGCTGCCATTGAGCCCACGCCGCCGAAGGAGCCGTGGGTCAGGGCCGTACTGGAGTCGGGTGTCTGGGCGCATGCGGCCCAGCGTGACGCCGAGCCCTGCCGGCAGCATGCGGCCCGGCTGGCGGGGCGGCTGGCTGCTGTCCGGGATGCCGCCGAGCAGCGGATCGCGGGGGACCCGTGGGCCGACCCCGGGTTCGCTACGCGGTTCGCTGACCGCGTCGAGTGGCTGCTCGGGGAGCCCGACGGCGCGCTCGATCTCTACCCGGCCGAAGCCGGGATGCTCGTTCTGCTGCCCTACCTCTACCAGGCCCATCAGCTTCTTCTGGTGGCTTCCCGTGTGGAGGTCGTCCCGGCCGACCTGCGGTCCCGGCCGCAAGCGACCGGGTGGCGGGCCGGTTATCAGTCCTTCCTGGCCGGTCACGGCCTCTTGGTGAACCGGGCGGAGCTGCGGCCGGAGTCCTCTTCGGTGATCGGGTGGTGGCTGTACCGCCGTTGGCTCGCGCAGGAGGACAAGGGGGCGGGTCGGCTCGTCGACCTGGCTGCTGAGCTGGTGGACGAGCATGGTCCGCTGACGGAGGCGCTGAGTCCGCGACGGCTGGCGAGGATTCTGGCGGGGCTGCGGCTCGGGGCCGAGGTCTGTAATGCCGAGCATCTAGGTCAGTTGGAGGCGGACGACGTCTTACCCGGGCCCGGCCACCAACGCATCAGGGAGCGACGGGCGAGTCTGCTGCTGGCCGTCGCGTACGGCTCCGCGATCGAACTCGCGGTGCTGCCGGACACGGTGGTCGAGCACACCGGCATCCCGAACCCCGTCGACCTGGACGGCGTACGGCGGACCTTGGCCGGGTCGGCATGGAGCGGACCGCCGGCGCTGCCGGTCCTGAAGGCGGTCTGCGAGCACGAGGCCGTGGTGGAAGCGCTGCGCGAGCATACCGAGCGGCTGGACGGGCTGCTGCTGGCGGTCGGCCGCACCGTACCCGACCGGATCACCCAGCCGATGCCGGCGTTACCCGCGCGGGTCTCCGCGGACGGTGTGGTCCCGGCGGAAGGAACGTTCAGCAGCAGTGCGCGCTTTCGGCTGGACGACCGACGGGTGCGCGGTCTGCTGACCGGCACCCAGCTCTACAAGGACCACGGTCTTGCCGTGCGGGAGCTGTACCAGAACGCTCTCGACGCGTGTCGCTACCGGCGTGCCAGGACGCAGTACCTGGAGCGGTCCGGCCGTCCCTTCCATCCGTACGAGGGTCGGATCGATTTCCGGCAGGGGGTCGACGAAGACGGCCGTCCGTATTTGGAGTGCTCGGACGACGGGATCGGTATGGGCGAGGCGGAGTTGCGCGGGGTGTTCTCGCACGCCGGTGCCCGCTTCGCCGAGCAGCCCGACTTCCTGCTGGAGCAGGCGGAGTGGGAGCGGGTGGAGCCACCGGTACGGCTCTACCCCAACAGCCGGTTCGGCATCGGTGTCCTGTCGTACTTCATGCTCGCGGACGAGATCCGGGTGACGTCCTGCCGGATGGGGCTGGACGGTGTGGGCGGGCCGGTGGTGGAGGCGCACATTCTTGGGCCGAATCACCTGTTCCGGATCGTGGAGAAGGCAGGGCAGGCGGACCGGAAGCCCGGCACCCGGGTACGGCTCTACCTGCGGAACGAGCATCGTTCCTGGTCGGGGCTGCACGCGTTGGGCGAAGTGCTGCACATCGCCGAGTTCCGCACGACTGTGGAGCACGGTACCCGGCGAAGAGTGTGGGACGCCGGGGTGTTCCAACCGGAATACCCCAGGGTGTACCACCAGTCGGTCGAATGGCAGGACAGCCCGCCGGGCACACAAGTGATCTGGTGCAAGGAGGGAGGCATGCTGCTGGTGGACGGGCTCCGGATTGAACCGGGGCGGAAGGTCGGCGTGCTGTCGGGGCCTCGTGGTGTCGTGGTGAATTTGAGCGGAGAGCACGCTCCCCGGAACCTCAGTACCGACCGTCTCACGGTGTTGGACGATGTGTCGGCTCAGGTCGAACAGTTGCTGACGGCAGCGGCGCCTGCCCTGGTGACGGACGCGACGGGTTTCCTCACGCTGGGATGGATGCATGGAGTCGCCCAAAGTAGCCCGCGCACTGCGGACCTGGTGGCGGCGGCCGCTTTCGATGCGAGGGTCGGGTTCCGTGTACGCGCGGATACGCCAGTCCTCGCAGCGGCCGGATGCTTCCCTATCGACCTAGAGCTCATTGCCCCCTGTTGGCGCCGGACCACCGCACGGCCCATATAGCGGGCGGCTTCCATTACTCCATACCGGACCACCTCTTGCTCTGGCGTACGCTCGCCCACGAAGGCAGCCATCTCGCACTTGAGCTGACGCAGCTCGTGCCGGAGCTGGGCGAGCCACGCCAAGTGGTCCTGGCCAGGCCCTCGGATGTGGAGTTGCTCGGCGGGAAGCCCTTCGGGTTGGGATACCCCGCCCCGTCGGACGTCTTCGGCATCAGCCGACGACTCGGCTGCGAACCATCTGGCCCAGCAGCCCGGCGGCGTCTCTTCGGTGCCCCTGAGCTGGTTATTCCCGACTCGTCCAGCTTGCAGGAGTCGGGCCTCTCAGACATGGATTGGCTAGACACGCCGCATCGTCACGGCCGCTCGTACGCGGTGATCGGTGATCTGCTGGGGGTCGGCCAGAAGCTCGGGATTAGCGCGGCGGAAGCTGCGGTCAGGCTCCGCCACTACGGCATCAGTGTCGTGCCGGAGGAACTGCCGGAGGGCGCACCCGATGAGGTGGACCTCCAGCTTCTGCATGGGGACGGCGACACCGTCCAGGGGAGAATCATCTGGCACGACAGCCCCGTACCACCGGGCCACGTGGCACAGGCCGCCCTGCGGACAGGGCTGGACCCGAGGGAGGTGCAGTATCGGATTGAACAGTACGGCTTGAAAGTGCAGCCGTTCGACTTCCCGGACTGGCCGGACCAGACGTACGTCAACTGGCTCAGTGAAGGCCACGACGGGCAATGGCCGTGGCTGGACGCCGACCGGCCTCTCACTCCCTGGCAGATCCTCGCCGCACAGATACGGATGGGCTGGTCGGCGGACGACGCACGGGCAGCGTACGGATGCCTGGGCTTCGAGCTGCCACCGCGGCCGACCTGCCGGTCTTCACCCGACGACCTGCAGCTTCTCGCAGGCCGCGGGGAAGCCTTCTGGGCGCCCTTTCGGACCGATCGCGCACCGGAGTTCCACCAACTTATCGACGTCAGCGCGCACTTGGGCCTGAGTATTCGCACGCTGCTCAACCGGCTGGCTGCTTACTGGGTTAAGACGGAAATGGTTCTGCCGCAGCGGGCGACCGAACTGGACCGTGAGCTGTTCAGCCGGGATGACCTGTCGCGCCTCAGTTCGCTCGAACCGCTGCACGAAGGGACCCCCCTTGGTGGTACCGGCTCACCCCCGATGACGAGATCCCCTTCTTCCGCCTCGTCATTGCCGCCCGAGACCTGGGTCGGCGCCCCAAGGAATTGGCCACCAGACTCCGCTCCTACGGACTCCGGGTCTCCCACGACGACGTACCGCCGGGCCTCACCCACCGCGCCGCACTCCGTCTCCTGACGGCCGACGATCGGCGGAAGCCACTGCCGAAGGACCCTCCGATGTCGCTCGCCCAGCTCATCTGGACCGCCCGGTACGCAGACATGCCAGTGGCGGTCACCGCCCAATACCTGCGGGGTATGGGCATGCACGTAGCGGACCTGGCCGAAACCGTAAGGGCAGCCCTGGCACGAGTGCCGACCGAACAACCGGAGTGACCACCCGTACACGCACTCACTCCGCACGCCTGGCCAGCAGCGCCCCCAGTTCCGTCCGCCGATGCAACACCGCCCTCCCAGCCCGCGCCGTGGTCAACAACCCCGCCCCCGCAGTGCAGCCGTATGCGCAGAGGCAGTGGCGTTACTGACCCGGAGGCGGCGCGCCAGGTCGGAGGTGCTGTGGGGTTCAGCCAAGAGGCCGAGGATGGCCGCGCGGGTCCGGCCGAGGACGGCGGCCAGGGCGTCGGCGGGGGCTGTCGCACCGGAGGGTGTGAGCGGGAGGCCGGGGCCTGCCGGGTAGGTGACGGTCACCGGCTGGTCGGGATGGTCGCCGACCAGGGGATGGCCGGTCCAGTGGAAGGTGGGCAGGAGGAGGACGCCTCGGCCGTTGAGGGTGATGTCCCGGGAGGCAGGTGCGGGCAGCTCCCAGAGGGTGCCGTCCAGGTGGGACGCGCCGACGAGCCGGGTCAGGGCGGTGGCTGTGCCGTGTTCTGCGACGGTCAGGGCGTGGCGGGTGAATTCGTCGCGGTGGAGGTCCTGTACCAGGGGCCATACGGGGCGCAGAGTCGTTTCGAAGGCCGCCTGCTGGGCCCGGCGCAGGAGGGACCAGGCATCGCTGTCGCCGCGGTAGAGGGCGCGGACCCATGGGGGCGGCGGGCTGCCGCTGCTCCCGTACACCCGTCGCATCTCGGAGCGGACCAGGTCCTGCGGGGTGGTCCGTACGGAGTCGAGGCCCTCCACCAGGGAGTCGCTGAATACGTCGAGGAAGGTGGGTGCTTGGCCTGCGGGGACCAGGTCGCGCAGGGGCAGGGCGGTGCGCGGCAGGGAACGGAGCAGGCGTCGTCTCCAGTGGCCGAAAAGCAGCGGGTCGTCGCCGCACGCCACCTTCAGGAAAGCCGTGTTCATCTCCTGCAAGGGCGCCGGCCGGGGCGCGAACCGGACCCGCGCGAAGTCGGCAGCGGTGAAATGGATACGGATCACTGAGTCCCCCGGTGGTCTCGTACTCCCCCTGGTGCTGTTGCGCCATCGTTTCGGGCAGGGCCTCAACCATCGGCCGCGTCCCCCGCCCCCGGCCAGTATTCACGCGATCGGTTGATGGGAGGAGAGGCGATGGTGGACATGGTCACGTGCACGGGCGTCAGGCGAGGGGGCCTTCGGCTGCGGCTGCCGGTGCCCGGCGGGGAGTACCCGGTCGGGGCTGCCTCGCTGTATCTCGTTGATGGGGCGAGGAGGGATCCGTGGGCGCCGGCGATCGCCGTGCGCGAGGTGATGGTCACGGTGTTCTATCCGGCTCGTACGGTTCAAGGGGCGGCGGAAACGCGGCACATGACGCCGGATGTCGCGGACGTGTTCTCGGTGGTTGCGCCGCAGGTGCACCCGGAGCTGCCGTCTACGGGTGTGGACTGGGCGGCCACCACGACCGGCGCGTACGTGGACGCTCCCGCGCAGTGCGAGCGACGGTGGCCCGTGTTGCTCTACAGCCCTGGTGGGGGCGACCCGCGCGCTCTCGGAGCCTCGGTGGCCGTGGACTTGGCGAGTCACGGGTCCGTGGTGGTGACCGTCGATCATCCGGGGGACGCCCTCGCCGTCGAGTTCCCGGTGGCGCGGGAAGGGCGGGGGCGGGTGCGTACGACCGTGTTCCGGGGTGATCCCCGGGCGGATGCGGAGCAGTTCCGGACGATGATCACTGCGCGCGTCGCCGACCTGCGGTCCGTCCTGTGCCGGTTGACGGAGCTGGTGGCCGGGCGGGATGCGGACGCGGCGGGGCGGCCGGTGCCCGAAGGGCTGGGGCGGGCGCTGGACCTGCGGCGGGTGGGTGTGTACGGGCACTCCGCGGGCGGCACGGCGGCCGCCCAGGCGCTGTACGAGGACTTCCGTATCGGCGCCGCGGTCGGCTGGGAGGGCTTCCTCGACCAAGCGCCGGACGCCTCCGGGCGCCCCGGGGAACTGCTTCCGGTGGCCCGGGACGGGGTGGACCGGCCGCTGCTCCTGGTGGGGACGGACGGCTTCGCCGGCCGGGCGGAGATGGAACGTTCCTGGAAGGCCGCGCTCTCCCACCCGGGAGGGCACACGCGACGGGACCGGCTCGACGGTACGTCGCACTGGGTGTTCACGGACTATGCGGCCGTCGCACCGCAGTTGCAGGCGGCGGGGCTGATGACGGCCGAGGGCCGGGCCAGGCTGGTGGGTGCGGCCGATCCGGCGTGGTCGGTGCCCGCCGTACGCCGTCAGGTGCGGTCGTTCTTCGCCCGCGACCTGCCGAAGTGCTGACGGACGTACGGACGTCCGGCCAGGAGTCAGGGGCCGGTGGGGCGGGGCCGTGGGACGCTAGGGTCGTCACGCAGGCCAGAGCGACGAGGGGGCGGCCGCCGATGATGCCGGACGAGGCGGTGCTCGGCTGTGCCGGAGAGCTGGTGCTGGGGACCCGTGGTGCTGCCGGGCCCGGTGAGGTCCTGGTGCGGGTCAGGGGCGGGACGGAAACGTTCCTCGCCTGGTCCGAGGACCCCCTGCCGCGCGGGGCGGCCGTGCTCGTGGTCGCGTCCCGGGGTGGTCGCCAGGTCGACGTGATCAGATGGGCCGATCCATTGGACGCGTTGGCCGGTGACGCCGGCGACGCCGGTTGAGGAGACGACGAGAGATGTTCGGTTACCGCGTTCCCGCCCCCGACGAGGCGATGCTGATCTCGGGTGGCCGGCGTGGCCTCGGAGGCGCGCCGTTCCGTGTGGTGACCGGCCACGGCAAGTTCGTCCTGCCCGTCTTCCGCAAGACCCGCTTCCTGACCCTGGCCATGTGCGAGTCGGAGGTCGTCGAGACCTGTGTGACCCGGCAGGGCATCGCGCTGACGGTACGGGCCGTGATCGCCTTCAAGGTCGGCAACGACACCGAGAGCATCGTCAACGCGGGCCAGCGGTTCCTCTCCGACCAGGACCAGATGTCGGTGCTGACCGGCCGGATCTTCGCCGGTCACCTGCGTTCCATCATCGGCTCGATGACGGTGGAGGAGATCGTCACCGAGCGGCAGAAGCTGGCCACCGAGGTGCTGGACACCTCGAAGTCGGAGATGGCCAAGATCGGGCTGCACGTGGACTCGTTGCAGATCCAGTCGATCGACGACGGTGACACCGGCTACATCGACGCCATGTCCGCCCCGCACAAGGCGGCGATCCAGCGACAGGCGCAGATCGCCCAGGCACAGGCGACGCAGGCCGCGGCGGAGGCGGAGCAGGAGGCGGCGCGCAAGCAGGCGGAGTACGCGCGGCAGACCGCCGTCGTCAAGGCCGAGTACTCGGCCGAGGTGGACCGCGCCCAGGCCCAGGCCGCGCAGGCCGGGCCGCTGGCGGAGGCCCATGCGCAGCAGGAGGTGCTGGACGCGCAGACCGAACTGGCGGAGCGGGCCGCCCAACTGCGCCAGCAGCAGTTGGTGGCCGAGGTGGTCAAGCCTGCCGAGGCGGATGCCGAGCGCATCCGGGTGCTGGCCATGGCCGAGGCCGAGCGGATGAAGATCCAGGCGGAGGCCGCCGCGTCGTACGACCGGGTAGCACTGGACCGGATGCTGATCGACCAGCTCCCGCAGATCGTCAAGGAGGCCGCCGCCGGTCTCTCCGGCGCCAACGTCAACGTGCTCAACGGTGCTGACGGGCTGGGAGAGATCGCGGCCGGGCTGGTGGGGCAGGGCCTGACGATCCTGGATTCCGTACGCCGCAACCTGGGCGCGCCGCAGGAGAGCACGGCTGACGGGCGGGTGCCGGAGCAGGGTGGCGGGCGGGTGGAGATCGAGTAGGCGGTACGAGGGGCAGTATCGGCGGTACGGGTGTCAGTGGCGGCGGGTCGCCTGGGCGCGGGTGCCGGCGAGGGCCAGGGACGCGGCGGAGATGCCTACGGCGGTCATGGTCGCGGTGACGGCGCTCTGGTGGGTCAGGCTGTCCGCCGTCAGCAGGACGGTGGCGGCGATCACCGAGGCGACGATGTTGCCGGGCAAAAGGTAGAGCAGGAACGTGAGTTGGGCACGGGCCGGGTTGCGGGGCGGCGCCGGGGCACCCTTGCCGCCCTGGTGCAGGGTGGACCAGCGCTGTGACTCCTCGTGCTGTTCGCGGGCGCGCTGCACGCGGGACACGGCCAGCAGTGCCGCGGCCGTGAGCAGCCCGGCGGCCGCTACGGCGCCGAGCGCGGGCCAGGGGGCCGGGGTCAGCAGGAGTACGGCGACCAGCGCGGGCGTGCACCAGAAGGTGACGCAGGACGCGGCGGCGATGCGGTGCGAGTACGGCCGGTCGGCGCCGGCGCGCAGGGCCGCGGCCGCGGGGAGGTACCAGACGCAGCCGGCGGCGAAGAGCGCGGTGGCGCCGAGGGCGAGGGTGGGGTGGGACATCGTGGGTTCCTCCCTCGGGGAGGGGTGGTGGGGAGGGGGACGACGGGTGTGGCCCTGTCGGGCCGGACCACGGCTGCGGAAGCGTCGGCGGGCTTCCGCAGCCGTGGGCCGGGGATTCAGGTGCGGCTCGATTCCAAGGCGGCGATCTCCGGGTGGTGCAGATCGAAGGCCGGGGATTCGCTGCGGATGCGCGGCAGCGAGGTGAAATTGTGGCGGGGCGGCGGGCAGGAGGTGGCCCATTCCAGGGAGCGGCTGTAGCCCCACGGGTCGTCGACGGTGACCTTCTTGCCGTACTTGGCGGTCTTCCAGACGTTGTAGAAGAAGGGCAGGAAGGACAGGCCGAGCAGGAAGGAGCCGATGGTGGAGAGAGTGTTGAGGGTGGTGAATCCGTCGGCGGCGAGATAGTCCGCGTACCGCCTGGGCATGCCCGCCGCGCCAAGCCAGTGCTGGACGAGGAAGGTGAGGTTGAATCCGACGGTGAGGGTCCAGAAGGTGATTTTGCCGATCCGTTCGTCCAGCATCTTGCCGGTGAACTTCGGCCACCAGAAGTGGAATCCGGCGAACATCGCGTACACCACCGTACCGAAGAGCGTGTAGTGGAAGTGCGCGACGACGAAGTAGGTGTCGGAGACGTGGAAGTCCATGGGCGGCGAGGCCAGGATGACGCCGGTCAGACCGCCGAAGACGAAGGTGATGAGGAAGCCGGTGGCCCAGAGCATCGGTGCCTCGAAGGACAGTGAGCCCTTCCACATCGTGCCGATCCAGTTGAAGAACTTCACTCCGGTCGGCACGGCGATCAGGAAGGTCATGAAGGCGAAGAAGGGCAGCAGTACGCCGCCGGTGACGTACATGTGGTGGGCCCACACGGTGATGGACAGGCCCGCGATGGAAATCGTCGCGGCGATCAGCCCGATGTAGCCGAACATCGGTTTGCGGGAGAAGACCGGGATGACCTCGGAGATGATGCCGAAGAACGGCAGGGCGAGGACATAGACCTCGGGGTGGCCGAAGAACCAGAACAGGTGCTGCCACAGCAGTGCGCCGCCGTTGGCCGCGTCGAAGATGTGCGAACCGAATTTACGGTCCATTTCGAGGGCGAAGAGGGCGGCGGCCAGTACGGGGAAGACCATCAGGATCAGCAGCGCGGTCAGCAGCACGTTCCACGTGAAGATCGGCATCCGGAACATCGTCATGCCGGGGGCGCGCATACAGATGATGGTGGTGATGAAGTTGACCGCGCCCAGGATGGACCCGAACCCGGAGAACGCCACGCCCATGATCCACATGTCGGCGCCCACACCGGGCGAGTGCACCGCGTCCGAGAGCGGCGCGTACGCGAACCAGCCGAAGTCGGCCGCGCCCTGCGGGGTCAGGAAGCCGGCCGCCGCGATCAGCGAACCGAACAGGAAGAACCAGTAGGCGAGCATGTTCAGCCGCGGGAAGGCGACGTCGGGCGCGCCGATCTGGAGCGGCATCAGCCAGTTGGCGAAGCCGGTGAACAGCGGCATCGCGAACAGCAGCAGCATCACCGAGCCGTGCATCGTGAACGCCTGGTTGAACTGCTCGTTCGACATGATCTGCGTGCCGGGGCGGGCGAGTTCGGCGCGCATCAGGAGGGCCATCAGGCCGCCCACGAGGAAGAACACGAAGGCGGTGACGAGGTAGAGCGTCCCGATCTTCTTGTGGTCGGTGGTGGTCAGCCACTCCACCGGGATACGGCGGCGGACCGGGCGGGGGCCGAGTGCGGCGCGCGGCGGGTCGTCCCGGTGGTGGGTGTCCGGCCCGGTGGCGGGGCCCGCCGTAGCGTCAGGACCTCCCTGCGCTTCGGGGTCTGGCTGCGTACGAGTATCCGATCCGTCCACCGGGGTGTGTCCTTCACCTCTGGCGCACCGCTGGCGCCTGACTCCGACTCTGGCCGGGAAGAGCCTCAGCACGGGGGAGAGACCGGCTCTTCCCGGCCTCTTCAGGGTCCGTCGCGGCGCATCCGCCGCCATAGGGCCGGGCGGGCCGGGGCGGTTGCCGACGGTCCCTGAAGTGAGAGGCCGTCAGGCCCGGTGCGAGGTCCGGGTGACGGGGCCGGGTGACGAGATCGGACGGTGGGGAGGGGTGGCGGGGAGAGGTGGCCGGGCCGGACGACGAGGCCGGGCTACCACCCCCCGCGCTGCTCCCCCTGCCGCTCCTGCTGCCCCCGTATCCGCCCGGCGATCACGGCGGCCTGCACCCGCCGGCCCACCCCCAGCTTGGACAGGATCGTGGAGATGCGGTTCTTCACCGTCTTCTCCGCGAGGAACAGCCGGTCCGCGATCTCCCGGTTGGTCAGGCCCTCGCCGATCAGCTCCAGGATCTCGCGCTCACGGGGTGCCAGCCGGTCCAGTTCGGACTGCGGGGACGACTCGGCCTGCTGCGGCGCGCGCAGCCGGGCCATGACGCGGGAGGCGGTACGCGGGTCCAGCATCGACTTGCCCGCCGCCACCGTCCGTACGGCGTTCACCAGGTCGGAGCCGTTGATCTGCTTGAGGACGTACCCGGCCGCGCCCGCCATGATGGCGTCGAACAGGGCCTCGTCGTCGTCGAAGGACGTGAGCATCAGGCAGGCCAGGTCGGGCATACGGGCGCGCAGTTCGCGGCAGACCACGATGCCCTCGTGGTCGCCGCCGGACGGTTCGCCCCGTTCGCCCAGCCGTACGTCGAGCACGGCCACCTGCGGGCGCACGGCGGGCACCCGGGCCAGCGCCTCGGGTCCGCTGGACGCCTCCCCCACGACCTCGATGCCGTCCTCCGCGTCGAGGAGGTCGCGGACACCCCGGCGGACCACTTCGTGGTCGTCGAGGATGAAGACGCGCAGGGGCTGCGCGTCCGGTGCGGCGGGGCCGGTGGTTCCGATGGGTCCGGTGTGCTGGTTCATGCGGCTCTCGATCTGTCGGCCGGGCGTGCGGGGTACCGGTCCATGGTGCGGCGGTCCGGCGGGGCGGGCCGGTCGGCGGCCGCCCGGGCCGGTGGCCCGCCGCCGCCGTAACACCCGCTCCGTACGCGCGCGTTCGGAGCGGCTTCCGGCGGTAGCCGGGGGAGGTGAACCGCCCGCGCGCAAAGGGGTGCGAGGGCATCACACACCCGTGCGCCCGTACCCGGCGAGGGCCGAAAGTCCCTGGGGAATAGGGCCGTTTGGGCACCTTTGCCTGGTGCCATACTGACGCGCCCCATCCCCTTCAGGAGGTCCGCTCATGCCACGCCTCGCGTCGTACGCCCTCGCGTCGTACGCCCTCACGGTCAGAGCGCTCCGAGCCGTTCCGGCCCTCCCGGTCTCCCCCCTCGCCCCGGCCCGCCAGGGCTCCGCGGCCCGCGCGGCCTCCGTCACGAACCCGGGCGAGCGGCCATGAGCGGCGTCAACGACGATTACCACGCCCTGCTCGCCCGGCACGAGGCCATGCGGCTGCGCCGCCGTATCCTTTCGCCGCGCGAGGACGCGGTCCAGGAGCGCCCGACGTACGGCGGCCAGTCGAACGGCCCGAACGGTCCGTCCGGCAGCCCCCGCGCGCTCGGCAAGCCCGCGATCCACTCCGGGAACGTCTCCGGGACCACCGGACGGTACCCCGGAGATCCGTACGGCGAGGCCCGCACCGACGCTTCCGGCGACGCCTACGACGGCGCCGCCGACCAGCGGGTGATCACCGAGTACCTGGAACTCGTGACGCCCTTCGGCGAGCTGATCACCCACCTCTACGACGCGATGTTCCGGCGGTGGCCCTATCTGCGGTCGCTGTTCCCGGAGTCGATGGAGTTCCAGCGCGCCCATCTGGCCCGCGCGTTCTGGTACTTGATCGAGAACCTGCACCGGCCCGACGACATCGCGGAGGTCTTCGGGCGGCTCGGCCGCGACCACCGCAAGCTCGGGGTGCGTCCGGTGCACTTCGAGGCGTTCGAGGCGGCACTGTGCGAGGCGCTGCGCCGTACGGCGGGCCCGCGCTGGGCCGAGGCCGTGGAGCAGGCGTGGGTGCGGATGCTGCGGTTCGCCGTCGCCGCCATGGTCAGCGGCGCCGAGGCCGCGCTCGCCGAACCGCCGTACTGGCAGGCCACGGTGACCGCGCACGAGCGGCGCCGCCCGGACCTCGCCGTCCTGCGGGTGCGGCCGCACGAGCCGTACCCGTACCGGGCCGGGCAGTACGCGGCGCTGGAGTCGCCCCGGCTGCCGCAGGCGTGGCGGCAGTACTCGATCGCCTGCGCGCCCCGGTCCGACGCCGAGCTGGAGTTCCACGTACGGCAGACCTGCACGGGCGGGGTGAGCGAGGCGCTGGTGGCGGACACCGCGGTCGGTGACACGCTGCGGGTCGGCCCGCCGCGCGGGTCGATGACGCTGGACGACGAGCTGGCCAGCGACCTGGTCCTGGTCGCGGCGGACACCGGCTGGGCGCCCGTGAAGGCGCTGCTGGAGGAGCTGTCGGCGCGCCGCGGCCACCGCAGCGTACGGCTGTTCCTCGGGGCGCACAGCTTCGCCGACCTGTACGACGCGGGAGCGCCGTCGGAGCTGGAGCGGGGACGGCCCTGGCTGCGGGTGACGCCCGTCATCGGGCGGCGGCCGGAGACCGGCGGCTCGTTCGGGCCGGACGCGTACGGCTACGACGCGCTGGCCGAGACGGTGGCCGACGCCGTGACGCGGCACACCGACTGGTCGGGACACCTCGCGTACGTCAGCGGGCCGACCGCGGTGGTCGACACGACCGTGGCCCGGCTGACCGCCGCCGGGGTGCCGCCGCAGAACATCCGCCACGATCCGCTCTCCGACATCCTGCGCCCGCCGTCCCGCCCCGGGGAGGCCGCCGGCGATCCGGCGGCGGGCGGCCCCGCCGTGGTGTCCCGGTCCCGGGGCGCCTCGGCCGGGCGGCGGACGACCGCGAGCACCACGTTCGAAGGAGCCGACTCATGAGCGTGCCGACGACCGTGTCCGCCGTACGTACCGCTACGCGTCCCGGGCCTGACGGGGCGGCAGGTCCCGTGCCCCGGACGGGAGACTCCGCCGCGTCCGGGCGGTCCGACGTGTCCGGTCCGACGCTCGCGCGGCACATCGTCGTCATCGGCGGCGGCATCGCCGGGCTCGCCGCCGCCCACCGGCTGACCGGCGCGGGTCTGCGGGTGACGCTGCTGGAGTCCACCGGCCGGGTCGGCGGCAAGCTCCGCTCGGGCGAGATCGCCGGAACGCCGGTCGACCTGGGCGCCGAGGCCCTGCGGGTGCCCCGGCCGGAAGCGGTCGACCTGGCGCGGGCGGTCGGCCTCGGCGACCGGCTGCGTGTCCCGGCCGCGACGGACGCCGCGCTCTGGACGCGGGGTGCGTTGCGGCCGATCCCGAGCTGCCGCGGACGGGACGTCCTCGGGCGGGCCCGTACGGCCGACACGTACGAGGTGTCCCTGCGGGCCGCCGTGCCGCAGCTCTTCGAGGCGGCCCGGCAGGACGGCGCGCTGCTCACCGGCGTACGGGCGGTGCGGCGGCGGACGGCCGAGCAGCAGCGGCGCGTCGCCGAGGAACGGCAGGCGGCCGAGCGGCGGCGGATCGCGGAGGAACGGCGGATCGCCGAGCAGCGGCGCCTCGCCGACCGGCCGGGGGCCGCCGGTCAGCCGGGCCTTTCCGGGCGGGGGCGCTCCGGGCCGCTCATCCCCCGGCCGCGCTCGGGGTTCACCCGGCCTGGCACCGGCGCGGGCGCGGACGCGGTCTGTGCCGGTCCGGAGTCCGCGGGCGGCTTCCCCGGCGGGGCCCAGAGCGCTCACACCATCCCGGACCTCTCCCGCGGCGGCCCCGACTACCTCGGGCTGGACGGGGGCGCGGGCACCCTGGCGGGCGCCGTGGCCGATGCCGTACGCGCCGCCGGCGGCGAGATCCTGCGCAACACCCCGGCCCTGGCGCTGACCCGTGGCCCGTACGGCTGGGAGGTCCGCACCGCCGCCCGCACCCTGCTCTGCGACGGTCTGGTCCTCGCCACTCCGGCCTGGACGGCGGCCACCCTGCTCGCCGCCGAGGCGCCGCTCGCGGCGGCCGAGCTGTCCGAGGTCGCCTACGCGTCGATGGCCCTGGTCACGATGGCGTTCCGGCGCTCGCACCTGGAAGGGCTGACGGCGTTCGACGGCCGGTGCGGCTTCCTCGTGCCGCCGGGCGACGGGCACACCATCAAGGCGTCCACGTTCCTGACCCGTAAGTGGGACTGGCTGTCGGAGCGGGCCAAGGACCTGTTCCTGCTGCGGACGTCCATCGGCCGGTACGGCCAGGAGGAGGTCCTCTACCTGGACGACGCCGACCTGGTCAGCGCCGCGCTGCGCGACCTGGGCGAGGCCACCGGGCTGACCGCGCGCCCGGTGGCGACCGACGTGACCCGGTGGATCGGCGGGCTGCCGCACTACGCGGTCGGGCACCCCGCGCGGGTGACGCGGGTACGCAACGGGCTGTCCGCGCTGCCGGGGCTGCGGCTGTGCGGCGCGGCGTACGACGGTGTGGGCGTCGCCGACTGCGTGGCGAGCGGGCAGCGTGCGGCCGACGAGATCATTGCGGCGGAGGCGGCCTGACGGGGCCGGTACGGGTCCCGTAGGCCCGAGGGCGTTGGGGGCGCGTACGCGCACGCTGAGGCGTGTGGGTACGTGCTCCGGCGCCTGCGCCACGGAGCACGCTCGTGGATGGCTGGGGCGCGCCGTGGAGCGACGCCTCTGCCGCACCGAGCGCCCCGAACACATTGAGGACATCGTCGTCCCCCTCGACCGCGCGTTCCACCTCAGCCGCCCCCGCGCCCCGGCGCAGTTGCCAGGGCATCTGCGTCCCTCTCGTACCGGACCGGTCCGGCGGCCATCTGAAGGCCGCGCGGGAGAGC
The DNA here is from genome assembly GCF_003865135.1 of Streptomyces chrestomyceticus JCM 4735. Classification (NCBI taxonomy): domain Bacteria; kingdom Bacillati; phylum Actinomycetota; class Actinomycetes; order Kitasatosporales; family Streptomycetaceae; genus Streptomyces; species Streptomyces chrestomyceticus. The sequence continues at coordinate 4,441,915 of NZ_BHZC01000001.1, forward strand.
CTGCGCGAGGTCGAGGGGGAGCTGGTGAAGAGTGGGTACGCGCAGGCGCACGCCCCGGGCCTGCCGTGGCGGCCGACAGGAGGAGGCGGACGATGCACGTGGGACTGCTGCGTACGGTGGGCGCCACGACGACGCTGTACGGCCTGGCGGTCACCACCTGGCCCGGCCTGCTGGCCAAGCCCTCCGGCCTCGCGGAAGCAACCGGCCGGACCGCCCCCGCCACCCGTACCTCCCTGCGCCCGCTGGCCTGGCGCGACGCGGCCTGCGGCCTGGCGCTGGTCCTGGCACCGGCGGGACCGGCCCTGCGCACCGCCGCCTGTCTGCGGATCGCGGCGGACTTCGGTGACGCGGCGCTGCTCGGCGTGACCCTGCCGGGGCGGGCGCGGCGGCGGGCCGCGGTGGCCGTCTCCCTGGGGTGGGGCGCGCTGTCGGTCGCGGGGGTGTTGTGGCCGGCGTCCGGCCGGCGCGACCGGGGCGCGCGGGCGTAACCGTACGCGCCCTGACCACCCCACCCCCGCTCTCCCTTTCCCTCCCCCACAACGCCCGGAGCGACCCGCATGAGTGCTGCCTCGATCGCCCTGTTCACCTCCGATCTGCGGGTCCACGACAATCCCGTCCTGCACGCCGCGGCGAAGGGCACGGGCGGTGCCGTGCCGCTGTTCGTCCTCGACGACGGCGTACGGGCCGCGGGCTTCGACGTCCCCAACCGGCGCGCCTTCCTGGCCGATTGCCTGGCGGACCTGGACGAGGCGCTGCGCGCCCGCGGGGGCCGGCTCGTCGTCCGTACGGGAGACGTGGTCGAGGAGACCGCGCGGGCCGCCGCCGAGACGGACGCGCGCGACGTGCACGTGGCGGGCGGGGTCAGCGGGTACGCGCACCGCCGCGAGGAGCGGCTGCGGCGCGCCCTGGAGGCCGACGGACGGCGGCTGCACGTGCACGACGCGGTGGTCACCGCCCTCGCGCCCGGCGAGGTCACCCCGGCCGGCAAGGACCACTTCGCGGTCTTCACGCCGTACTTCCGCCGCTGGCAGGCCGAACGCCACCGTGACGTACTGCGGGCGCCCCGGCGGGTGCGGGTGCCCGAGGCAGCCCGCTCCGGACCCGTACCGCGACGGCGTGACGTGTCCGGGGTGTCCCCCGGGCTGGCGGCGGGCGGCGAGGCGGAAGGCCGCCGCCGGGCAACGGCCTGGATGGGCGCTCCCCTGCGCCGCTACGCGCAGGGGCAGGACGACCTCGCCGGGGCTGCGACCTCCCGCCTCTCCCCGCATCTGCACTTCGGCACGCTGTCCGCCGTCGAACTGGTGCGGCGCGCCCTTGAGGCGGGCGGTGCCGGGGACGGCGCCGAGGCGTTCGTACGGCAGTTGGCCTGGCGGGACTTCCACCATCAGGTCCTCGCGGCCCGCCCGTCCGCCGCGCATACGGACTACCGGGCGCGGCACGACCTGTGGCGCCGCGACGAGCAGGAGGCCGAGGCGTGGCGCACCGGCCGCACCGGCTACCCGATCGTGGACGCGGCGATGCGGCAGCTCGCCCACGAGGGCTGGATGCACAACCGCGCGCGGCTGCTGACCGCCAGCTTCCTGACCAAGACGCTGTATCTGGACTGGCGGCTGGGCGCGGCGCACTTCCTGTCGCTCCTGGTCGACGGCGACCTGGCCAACAACCAGCTCAACTGGCAGTGGGCGGCGGGCACCGGCACCGACACCCGTCCCAACCGTGTCCTCAACCCCCTGGCGCAGGCGAAGCGCTTCGACGCGGACGGCGCGTACGTACGGCGCTGGGTGCCGGAACTGGCGGACGTACCGGGGCTGGAGGGCGGCGCGGTGCACCAGCCGTGGAAGCTGAAGCCCGCCGCGGCGCGGGCGAAGGTGGACTATCCGGAACCGGTGGTCGACCTGGCGGACGGCCTGGCGCGGTTCAAGCAGGCCCGCGGGCTGGAGTAGGGGGACAGGGCGGGCCGGTGGGGCGCCGGTGGACGGCGCCCTCGCCGGTCCCCCGATGTCGCTCATGGCCGGGTATGACGGGCGGTTCCGGTCAATCGGCCGAGCCGTGTTCTCGGGCGCCGTTCCCGTGGCTAGCCTGTGCGCCGACCTGCTCCACTCGTACGCACGAAGGAGAGCGATCATGGTCGACATCCCCACCACACCCGGTCTGGCCTGGGACGAGGCCGCGTCCCTGCACGGGCAGATCGTCGGCAACCCCTCCGTGGCCCCGAACGCCGACGGCCGGCTCCAGGTGTTCGCCCGCGGGAAGAACGAGCAGGCGCTGTGGACCATCTGGCAGAAGCGTGACGGCGGCTGGAGCGACTGGGAGAACCTGGGCGGTTCGCTGGGCAGCGAGCCCAACGCCATCCGCAGCCGGGACGGCCGTATCTCGGTCTTCTACAAGGGCTCGGACGGTCACCTGCACCACGTACGGCAGGGCGCGATCAACGTCGGCTTCAGCCCCGACGACATCATCGTGCGCAACATCGGCGGCGACCCGGTCCCGGCCCTCAACGCCGACGGGCGCCTCGACGTCTTCTTCCGCGGCACCGACACCCAGTTGTGGCACGTGTACCAGCAGAACGTCGACTACGAGAACTGGGTGGCGCCGTCCAGCCTGGCCGGCGGCGTGCAGGGCAACCCGGCGGTCGCCCGGGCCGGCGACGGCAAGCTGGAGGTCTTCCACCACAGCACCAACGGCAACCTCTACGACAACCAGCAGAAGGTCCCCGACTCCAGCGACTCCTGGAGCGGCCACTTCGAGCTGGTACGCAACATCGGCGGCGGCGTCGAGGCCGGTCTCGACTCGGACCAGCGCATCCAGGTGTTCTTCCGCGGCACGGACACCCAACTGTGGCACATCCAGCAGAAGGCCGGGTACGACTCCTGGACCTCCGCGTCCAGCCTGGGGGGCGGCGTCCAGGGCACGCCCGCGCTGGCGCGCGCGGCCGACGGGCGGCTGGTGGTCTTCCACCACAGCACCAACGGCCACATGTACGTGGCCGAGGAATCGAAGATCAACGGCGTGGACTGGAGCGGCCACTTCGAGGTCGTACGCAACGTCGGCGGCGACCCGGTGGTCGGCACCAACCGGGACGGGCGGCTGGAGCTGTTCTTCCGCGGCACCGACGAGGCGCTGTGGCACCGGCCGCAGAAGTTCGTGTGAGCGCCGCGTTCGCCTGAGCCCCTTCGTGTGAGTCCAGCGTCCGTGTGCGTCCCGCGCCCGTGTGAGCCCCGCGTCCGTCCGGGCCTTACGGGCGCGGGCGCGTCGCCTTGAGCGAGTACATGAGCGGGACGCGGGGGCGGTCGGCGGGCAGCCGGAAGTAGCCGTCGTCCCCGCGTACCAGCGAGCCGAAGCGCTGGAACATCGTCATGTCGTGCTCGTGCAGGAACTCCAGGCGCAGCCCGGCCGCCGCCAGCGCCGAGACGACGTCGCCGAGGGTGTGCTGCCACTCGACGCGGCGGTTGTGGACCGTGGGGGCCGAGAAGTCCGTGTACGTCCCCGGGCTCTCGTCCACCCACGCGTCCCGGCTGAAGTAGTCGTACGCGACGCGCGAGGCGCTCTCGTCGTCCAGGACGTCGGTGAGCGGGTGGAACTCCGCGAGGTAGAGGAAACCTCCGGGGGCGACGAGGGAAGCGGCCGTCTCGGCCCAGCGGCGGATGTCCGGCAGCCAGCAGAGCGCCCCGAGGCCGGTGTAGACGACGTCGTACACCGAGGGCGCAGCAGTGGACGCGGCGACGGCCTGGGCGGCGTCGTACACGTCGGCGGTGAGGAAGGTGGCTCGGCCGGGGCCGATACCGACCTCGGCGGCCAGCTCGCGGGCGGCCTCGATCGCGGGCTCGGAGAAGTCCAGGCCGACCACGCGGGCAGCGCCGCGGTGGGCCCAGGACAGGGTGTCCTGGCCGATGTGGCACTGGAGATGCAGCAGCGACTTGCCGGTGACGTCGCCGACCTCCGCCGCCTCGAAGTCACGGATGACGTCCCGGTCCCGGCGGAAACCGTCCTGGTCGTAGAAGTCGCTCGCCAGGTGGAGGGGAACCCGCTCGTCCCACATGGCACGGTTGGCCGCACGCCAGTCCTCAGGTCCCGTGTGTGTCCGCATGCGGCGAAGTTATCCACAGGCTGGGGGCCGTGTCAGCGGAATTTTTCCGGGCCTGCGCAGAATGGGGCCATGACTGACGAGACCACCAACGCCAACACCGGCACTTCCGGGGCGGGCGCCCCGGGGGCGGCCGGCTCCCCCGAGGCCGCGCCGGACTGGGAGAAGCGCTTCCGGGCCCCGCGGGTCGGACTGCCCGAGTGGGCCGAGGACGCCCCGGACCGCTCGCTGTTCGTCTCCAACGCCACCGGCACCTTCGAGCTGTACGCCTGGGACCGGGCGACCGGCAGCCAGCGGCAGGCCACCGACCGGCCGAACGGCACGACGGACGGCACGCTGACGCCCGACGGCGAGTGGATCTGGTGGTTCTCGGACACCGACGGGGACGAGTTCGGCATCTGGAAGCGGCAGCCGTTCGGCGGCGGCCCGGACGAGCCGGCCGCGCCCGGCCTGGAGCCCTCGTACCCGGCGGGCCTGGCGCTCGGCCGGGACGGCACGGCGGTGATCGGCCGCTCCACGGACGAGGACGGCACCACCCTGCACGTCGTACGGCCCGGAGAAGCGCCCGTGGAGATCTACCGGCACCGCGAGTCGGCGGGCGTGGGCGCCCTGTCGCACGACGGTTCACTGATCGCGATCGAGCACACCGAGCACGGTGACGCGATGCACTCCGCGATCCGGGTGGTGCGGCCGGACGGCTCGACCGTCGCCGAGCTGGACGACACCAAGGGCGGCACCGAGGAGCTGGGCCTGTCGGTGATGGGCTTCGCGCCGGTGGACGGCGACTCCCGGCTGCTCGTCGGGCACCAGCGGCGCGGCCGCTGGGAGCCGATGATCTGGGACCCGCTGTCGGGCGAGGAGAGCGCCCTGGACATCGACCTGCCGGGCGACGTGGCCGCCGACTGGTATCCGGACGGCGCGGCGCTGCTGGTGGAGCACGAGTTCCGGGCGCGCGCCGAACTGTGGCGCTACGAGCCGCTGACCCGGCAGCTCACCCGCGTCGAGACGCCCGCCGGGACGGTCGCCGGGGCGACGGCGCGGCCGGACGGCTCGGTGGAGTACCTCTGGTCGTCGGCCGCGCAGCCGCCGGAGGTGCGCTCGACGACCGGGCGGGTCGTCCTCGACCCGCCCGGGATGAAGGCGCCGGGCTCGGTGCCGGTGACCGACGCGTGGGTGGAGGGCCCGGGCGGCACGGTCCACGCGCTCGTGCAGCAGCCGGCCGGCGATGGCCCGTTCCCGACGGTCTTCGAGATCCACGGCGGCCCGACGTGGCACGACAGCGACGCATTCGCGTCCGCGCCCGCGGCGTGGGTGGACCACGGCTTCGCCGTGGTGCGGGTGAACTACCGCGGCTCGACGGGTTACGGCCGCGAGTGGACGGACGCCCTCAAGCACCGCGTCGGGCTGATCGAGCTGGAGGACATCGCGGCGGTGCGGGAGTGGGCCGTCTCCTCCGGACTGGCCGACCCGGAGCGGCTGGTGCTCTCGGGCGGCTCGTGGGGCGGCTACCTGACGCTGCTCGGCCTCGGCACCCAGCCGGAGGCGTGGGCGCTGGGCCTGGCGGCGGTCCCGGTGGCGGACTACGTCACGGCGTACCACGACGAGATGGAGGCCCTGAAGGCGATGGACCGCACGCTGCTGGGCGGCACGCCGGAGGAGGTGCCGGAGCGCTTCGAGGCGTCGTCGCCGCTGACGTACGTGGACGCGGTGCGCGCGCCGGTCTACATCTCCGCCGGGGTCAACGACCCGCGCTGCCCCATCCGCCAGGTGGAGAACTACGTCGACCGCCTGAAGGAGCGCGGCCACCCGCACGAGGTGTACCGCTACGACGCCGGCCACGGCTCCCTGGTCGTGGAGGAGCGCATCAAGCAGGTGCGTCTGGAGCTGGACTTCACTCGGCGGTATTTGGGAATGGGCCAGGTCCAGGGCCAGGGACAGGGCCAAGGGGTGGAGGGCAGTGGTGAGCTGAAGCAGTAGCTCGCGAGAGCGGGGGTGGGGGCGGGGGGGGAGGCCCCCAGAGCGTCGCGTGGACCTCGCCCCGGCCCCCAGGCCAGCCCCGGCCCCCGGCCCCGGAGCCTGCCCCGGCCCCCTCTCACGCCCCCGTCTCCCCACCACCCCGCCCCATGTCCCCCGCCCCTCTCCCCCGTCCGGGAGAATGGAGGTTCGTACGTGGAACGGAGCGGGGGCGCACTCCCGCTCGTCTTGTGGCAGGAGAGCACTCACGGTGTCCCAGAAGCATGAAGCCCCCTCGGCCGGCGGCGACCGTCTCGACCTGCAGGCCGACTGCGGCAACTGCTTCGGGCTGTGCTGCGTCGCGCTGCCCTTCGCCGCCTCCGCCGACTTCGCGGTCGACAAGCCCGCCGGCAAGCCGTGCACCAACCTCCGGGCGGACTTCAGTTGCGGCATCCACGCCCGCCTCCGCGACAAGGGCTTCTCCGGCTGTACGGTCTTCGACTGCTTCGGCGCGGGCCAGAAGGTCTCCCAGGTCACCTTCGGCGGTACGGACTGGCGCGCCGCGCCGGGCACCGCGCGGCAGATGTTCGACGTGTTCCCCGTCATGCGCCAGCTCCACGAGCTGCTCCGGTACCTGGCCGAGGCGCTGGAGCTGCCGGCCGCCCGCCCCGTGCACAAGGACCTCCGCCGCGCTCTGGACGAGACCGACCGGCTCACCCGAGGCAGCGCCGACGCGCTCGCCGAGGTGGACGTCGCGGCCGTACGGCAGGACGTCAACGCCCTGCTGCTGCGCGCCAGCGAACTGGTGCGGGCCACCGTTCCCGGCCGTAAGAAGAACCACCGGGGAGCCGACCTGATCGGCGCCCGGCTCCGGGGAGCCGATCTGCGGGGCGCCAACCTGCGGGGCGCCTACCTCATCGCCGCCGACCTCAAGGGCGCGGATCTGCGGACCGCCGACCTGATCGGCGTGGACTTCCGGGACGCGAACCTGAGCGGAGCCGACCTGACCGGCAGCATCTTCCTCACCCAGGCCCAGCTCAACGCGGCCAAGGGCGACGCCTCGACCAAGCTGCCCGAGGCGCTCAGCCGCCCGGCGCACTGGAAGTAAGGGGCAGCCCGCTCAGGACCGCGTCGCGGAGGGGGTGCCGTTCGCGCCGGCCGTACCGTTCGTGTCGCCCCCGGAAGGTCCGTCACTCCCGGAGGGCCCGGCGTTCCCGGAGGGCCCGTCGCTCCCGGACGGCCCGGCGTTCCCCGAGCCCTCGGCCGTCGCTCCCTCCTCCGCCGGGACCAGCCCCAGCGCCACGTCCCTGGCCGCCTCCGCCTCCCGGCGGAAGAGCCGGAACCACATGAAGATCACGAACCCGGCGAACACGAACCATTCCCCGGTGTACCCCAGGTTCTGGAACGCCTTCAGGTCCAGCCCGCTGCCCTCCGCCGCCGTCGGCGGCACGGCGACCAGCGGCGCCTCGGCCTCGGTCACGGTGATCCAGGCGTCGTACACGTCGTACGGGACGATGTTGACCAGCGACGCCGCGCTGATCATGCCGAGCTGTCCGGCCGGCAGCCCGCCGCCCGCGTGCACCCCGTCGGTGCCCTGGTTCTCCGACGCCTGCAGGGCCCCGGTGACCGTCACCGCACCGCTCGGCGGCGCGGGCACCTTCGCCCTGGCCTCCGGCGCGTTCGCATCGCCGGGCAGCCAGCCCCGTACGACCGGGAGCGCCTTGCCGCCGTCCGTCCGCAGCAGCGTCAGTACGTAGAAGCCGTTCCGCTCGTCGAGGCGGCGGTCCGGGACGAGCAACTGGTGCCCGGTGTCGTAGCGGCCGGTGGCGGTGGCCTGGCGGCCCGAGGTGACCTTGTCCACCGGCAGCAGCTCGTCCAGCGGCCGGGCGGCCGCGGTCTTCGCCTCGGCGGACCGGTCCTCCTGCTGGTGGTGCGTGTCGACGCGGTCCTCGAAGCGGCTCAACTGCCAGCTTCCCATGAAGATGCAGAAAGGAATCGCCAGTACGGCGAAGACGTTGATTCCCCACCACCGCGGGGTCAGCAGGAATCGGTACACAAGGCCCACGGTACGGGGAGCGCCACCCGGACCGGACGGCGGGGCCGTACCACGCCGCCGCGCACGGCCCGGATGAGGACTCGTACGCGGGCAGGCGGGCCGGGACCGCTACTGCGCCGGCAGGGGTTCGGTGCGGTACACCGTCCCGGCGCAGGCGTCCGGAAGCTTGACGTCCGCCGCGGCCGGCTCCCCGGCCTCCGGCGTGTGGCTGAGCACGATGCCGCCCGGCGGGTTGGAGCCGCCGCCCGGGGTGCCCTCGTTGCCGCCGGCCTGGCTGCCGCCCGTGGTGCTCCCGCCGCCCTCGCCGGACACCGACGTGGAGGAGTCCGGTGACTTCTCACCGGGCGCCTTGGACGGCACCGGGGTCGGCGACGGGGGCGGCGCGGAGCAGCCGGTCGTACCGCCGCCCTCCGCCGGGACCCAGGCGAACTTGACCTCGTACGCCTGGCCCGGCTTGAGCACCAGTTGGTCCGGGGTGGTGATCGGGTCGGGCAGAGCGGGGGCCGCGTCGCCCGCGGTGTGGTCGACGACGCTGACGCGCGAGCTGTCCGTACCGCCCTGCGGGAGCACGCCGATCTCGCCGCCGCCCTCGACCGAGCACGCGGTGTCGGAGGTGTTCACCACCCGGAACGAGCCGTAGACGCGGCCATTGGCGTCGGCGGGGCCGACCGAGCTGACACCGTTGCCGAGCTGCGCGCGCGAACAGGCGGGCGAGGTGACGTCCATCGTCCCGGACGGGTACGGCGTGCCGGTGCCCGCGCTGGGCTTCTTGTCCGCCGCGTCCGGGCTCTTGCCGGGTTCGGCGGGCTTGCCGCCCGGGTCGGACTTCTTCCCGCCGCGCCCGGCCGGCGGCTTGCCGCTGTGCTCGGTGCCCTCGCCGTGCGTGCCTTTGGTGCCGCCCGGGGTGCGCTGCGAACTGGCGGCGTTGGCGGGGCGGTCCTCGGGACCGTCGGCGAAGTTGGCCACGTGCACCATCGCGGGGATGGACGTGCCGCCGAGCAGGAGGGCCGCGGCGGCGCCGACCACGGCGTGGCGGCGGCGCCGGCGCCGGGCCGGGACCGCGCGGCGTAGCTGTTCGAGCGAGTCGGGGGCTGGCTCCAGGTCGCCGACGGCGGAGTGCAGCAGGCGCCGCAGCTCGTCCTCGCCGACGCCGCGGCCGGTGTCCTGGCCGGACTGGCCCTCCGGCCCGGTCTCCCGGGGATCCTGCGGCTCGTCCTTCGGGTCAGGCGATTCCTTCGGCGTCTGTGGGCTCTGCGAGTTCTGCGGGTCCTGGGAGCCCTGCGGGGCCCGTGCGTCGTGCTGGTCCTGTGTGCCGTGCCGGTCCTGCTGGTGCTGCGGGTGCCGCGGCTCCCCGTGGTTACGGGAGTTCCACGGGCCGTGCCGGTCCTGCGGGTCGTACGGGCCGAACTGCTTGCCACTCATGCGGGAGCCTCCATGGCGACGCGCAGCGCCGCGATACCCCGTGAGCCGTACGCCTTCACCGAACCGAGCGATATCCCCAACGTCTCGGCGACCTGGGCCTCGGTCATGTCCGCGAAGTACCGCAGGACCAGGACCTCGCGCTGACGGCGCTGCAACCCCCGCATCGCCTTGATCAATTGGTCGCGCTCCAGGAGGTCGTACGCGCCTTCCTCGGCGCTCGCCATGTCGGGCATCGGCTTGGAGAGCAGCTTCAGCCCGAGGATGCGGCGGCGCAGCGCCGAACGGGAGAGATTGACGACTGTCTGGCGCAGATAGGCGAGGGTCTTCTCGGGATCGCGCACCCGGCCCCGGGCGGAGTGCACCCGGATGAAGGCTTCCTGGACGACGTCCTCGCAGGAGGCGGTGTCGTCCAGCAGCAGCGCGGCCAGGCCCAGCAGTGATCGGTAGTGCGCGCGGTAGGTCTCGGTGAGATGGTCGACAGTCGTGCCCGCAGCCATCGCGTCGTCAGTGTCCCCACGCTGAGGGGAGAGCTGCGCGGGCTGCGCGGCAGGCCACGGGGCGATCACCGGCATGCCCCCGGGCATGCGGGGCCGCAACGGCCGCACTGCTGTGCCGCCGGAGCCCCCTGGGGCGATCGCGATGCCGAATACCTCTGCCACGCCTGTTGGACACGTTTCCCCCCATCAGGGTTGTACGCGCACGACACCGTCTTTGACGGCGGGTCAAATGCCCTCATGCGTACCAGCTCTTCCCCAATACCCCATTTGTCCCACAGGTCCATGGACACCCTTGAGGGGCGGCCACAAAGACGCTCCCCGCCCAACTACCGGTTGCAGTAAGGGGGAGCGAATAGTCGAACACGGCGTCGGGCCAGTTCAAGTGGTTTGGACCAACGAGTCGCTCACAGGACCTTCACACAACTCACAAGGTATCTCCTGAGCGGATCAGTGACAGCACCAATCGGGTCAGTAGCTGCTCCAAAAAGGCACTCCTCGGCCACGGTCGACGCTTCCCGGCCAACGAGCGTCGCACACCGGGTACGGAGACCGTGCGCCGGGTCCGGACGGCGCGCGGCCGGCCACCGGCTTACGGGCTCCCGGCTCCGGGACCACGAACGGGGCCCCCGGCCTACGCCGTCAGCTCCCCCGCGACCACCTCGGCGATCTGCGCGGTGTTCAGCGCCGCGCCCTTGCGCAGGTTGTCCCCGCACACGAAGAGCTCCAGCGCCCTCGGGTCGTCCAGCGACCGCCGTACCCGGCCGACCCAGGTCGGGTCCGTGCCGACCACGTCGGCGGGCGTGGGGAACTCGCCGGCCCCCGGGTCGTCACAGACCACGACGCCCGGCGCGGACGCCAGGATCTCGTGCGCCCCGGCGACCGTGACCTCGTTCTCGAAGCGCGCGTGCACGGTCAGCGAGTGCGTGGTGATCACCGGGACCCGTACGCAGGTCGCGGTGACCCGCAGGCCGGGCAGGCCCAGGATCTTCCGCGACTCGTTACGGACCTTGAGTTCCTCCGAGGACCAGCCGTCCTCCTGCAACGACCCGGCCCACGGCACGACGTTGAGCGCGACCGGCGCCGGGAACGGGCCGAGCGTGTCGCCCATGGCCCGCCGTACGTCGCCGGGGGTGGTGCCCAGGTCCGTACCGGAGACGGCGGCGAGCTGGGAGCGCAGCGTGTCCACGCCGTCCTTGCCCGCGCCCGAGACGGCCTGGTACGAGGAGACGATCAGCTCGCTCAGCCCGTACTCGGCGTGCAGGGCGCCCAGGGCGACGATCATCGACAGGGTGGTGCAGTTCGGGTTGGCGACGATGCCGCGCGGGCGTACCCGTGCCGCGTGCCCGTTGACCTCGGGGACCACCAGCGGCACGTCCGGGTCCATCCGGAACGCCGCGGAGTTGTCCACGACCACCGCGCCCTTGGCTGCGGCGATCGGCGCCCACTGCGCGGAGACGTCGTCCGGTACGTCGAACACCGCGACGTCGATACCGTCGAAGACCTCCTCGGCCAGCGCGAGGACCTCGACCTCCTCGCCCCGTACGGCCAGCTTGCGGCCGGCCGAACGGGCAGAGGCGACCAGCCGGATCTCGCCCCAGATGTCGGCCCGCTCGGAGAGGATGCCGAGCAGCACCGAGCCGACGGCGCCGGTGGCACCGACGACGGCCAGATGCGGCTTACGGGCCGCGCGGTCACCCACGCGGCCCGTAGCCGTACCCGAGAAGGGGGTCGTCATCGACCGGTGCCGCCGTACACCACGGCCTCGTCGCTCTCGCTGTCGAGACCGAAGGCGCTGTGCACGGCCTGCACGGCCTCCTTGACGTCGTCCGCGCGGGTGACGACCGAGATGCGGATCTCGGAGGTCGAGATCAGCTCGATGTTCACGCCCGCGTTGGACAGCGCCTCGAAGAAGGTCGCGGTCACCCCGGGGTTGGTCTTCATACCGGCGCCGACCAGCGAGATCTTGGCGATCTGGTCGTCGTAGCGGAGCGAGTCGAAGCCGACCGACGCCTTGGTCTTCTCCAGCGCCGTGACGGCCTTGCGGCCCTCGTCCTTCGGCAGCGTGAAGGAGATGTCGGTCAGACCCGTCGAGGCGGCCGACACGTTCTGCACGACCATGTCGATGTTGACCTCGGAGTCCGCGATGGCGCGGAAGATCGTCGCGGCCTCGCCCGGCTTGTCCGGGACGCCGACGACCGTGACCTTCGCCTCGGAGGTGTCGTGCGCGACGCCCGAGATGATCGCCTGCTCCATGGGCTGGTCCCCTTGCGGTTCGTTGCTGACCCAGGTGCCGCGCAGTCCGGAGAAGGACGAGCGGACGTGGATCGGGATGTTGTAACGGCGGGCGTACTCGACGCAGCGGTGCAGCAGCACCTTGGAACCGGAGCTGGCCAGCTCCAGCATGTCCTCGAACGAGATCCAGTCGATCTTCCGGGCCTTCTTCACGACCCGGGGGTCGGCGGTGAAGACGCCGTCCACATCGGTGTAGATCTCGCAGACGTCCGCGTCCAGCGCCGCGGCCAGCGCGACGGCGGTGGTGTCCGAGCCGCCCCGCCCCAGCGTGGTGATGTCCTTCTTGTCCTGGGACACACCCTGGAAGCCGGCGACGATGGCGATGTTGCCCTCGTCCACGGACGTCTTGATGCGGCCCGGCGTGACATCGATGATCCGTGCCTTGTTGTGCACGGAGTCGGTGATGACACCGGCCTGGCTCCCGGTGAAGGACTGCGCCTCGTGACCGAGGTTTTTGATCGCCATCGCCAGCAAGGCCATGGAGATCCGCTCTCCGGCGGTCAGCAGCATGTCGAACTCGCGCCCCGACGGGATCGGGGACACTTCCTGCGCGAGATCGATCAGCTCGTCCGTCGTGTCGCCCATCGCGGAGACCACCACAACCACCTGGTTGCCGTTCTTCTTGGCCTCGACGATTCGCTTGGCAACGCGCTTGATGCCCTCGGCATCCGCAACGGATGAGCCGCCGTACTTCTGCACGACAAGGCCCACGTGCGCTCCTCGCAACTGTCTCTTCGGGAGTTTCCTCCCGGACCCCCGGAAATGGGGGTACTGCGGTCGGCTCAGTCTAACGAGCAGGCGGAATCCGCCTCGCCAATACCACATGGTGAGACACAGTGCTCACGTCGCGAACGTCCGTGGACCGGCGTGGGCGCGCCGTTGCGCCCGCTCGGCCAGCACATGCCCGCTTCTCACAAGGGCACACGGAAAGGTAACCCAGGTCACACCGGGTTCGGTGGGTGTTCCGGGCGCCGTGGGGGGCGAAACCGGCCGGGGGGCGCCTTGCGCGCGCCTACCCGTCCTGGGCTGCCATGGGCCGCCCTGGGGCGCCGTACACGGCTGGGTCTGCTGGGACGCGTACCCGGCCACCCGGCCCTCTCACACCCCGCGCAGCCCCAGCGGCCCGGCGATCTCCGCCGCCATGACCTTGCCGGCCTCCTCGGCGAGCCGCTCCTCGTCGCCGTCCGCCGCGTCGCTGTCCGTGTCCAGGCCGTCCAGCTCGTCCAGCGGCTGGTCCAGCCGTACGTGGGCGACCAGCGACTGCAGCGCGCGGAGCGCCGCGCTCGCCGTCGGCCCCCAGTTGGACAGGTACGAGAACTGCCACCACCACAGCGCCTCGCTGACCCGCCCCGCCCGGTAGTGCGCCAGGCCGTGCCGCAGGTCCGTGATGAGGTCCGCGAGGTCGTCGGAGATCCGGCACGCGACGGGCGCGCTGCGCGGTACGTACGGGTCGAAGACCTCGGAGTACACGTCCACCGGGTCCAGCAGCCGCGCGAACCGCTCCCGCAGCTCGTCGACGTCCGGCTCCGGGCCCACGTCGGGCTCGTACCGCTCGTCCGGCACGATGTCCTCGTGCGCCCCCAGACGGCCGCCGGTCAGCAGCAACTGGGAGACCTCCAGCAGCAGGAACGGCACGGCGCTGTCCGGCTCGTCACCCTTGGCCACCTCGGTGACCGCGACGATGAAGCTCTCGATCGAGTCGGAGATCTGAACGGCGAAATCGTCCGGATCCCGCGTGGCGTCGTGCAGCCTGGCATCAGACATCGAGAAGTCTCCTCCCTTCGAAGGCCCGCCCGAGCGTGACCTCGTCGGCATACTCCAGATCGCCCCCGACGGGCAGTCCGCTGGCCAGCCGCGTCACCCGCAGGCCCATCGGCTTGACCATGCGCGCGAGGTACGTGGCCGTGGCCTCGCCCTCCAGGTTCGGGTCGGTGGCCAGGATCAGCTCGGTGATCGTGCCGTCCGCGAGCCTGGCCAGGAGTTCCCGTATCCGCAGATCGTCGGGGCCCACGCCCTCGATCGGGCTGATCGCCCCGCCGAGCACGTGGTAGCGGCCGCGGAACTCCCGCGTCCGCTCGATCGCCACGACGTCCTTGGGCTCCTCCACGACACAGATGACCGCCGGATCGCGGCGCGGGTCGAGGCAGACCCGGCACTGCTCGTCCTGTGCGACGTTGCCGCACACGCTGCAGAACCGGACCTTCGCCTTGACCTCCATCAGCGCGTTCGCGAGCCGGCGGACGTCGGTCGGCTCGGCCTGAAGAATGTGGAAGGCGATCCGCTGCGCGCTCTTGGGACCGACGCCGGGCAGTCTGCCCAGCTCGTCGATCAGATCCTGGACCACGCCTTCATACACGGAATGTCTTCTCTCTCTTCTGCCGTGCTGCGTACGCTAGTTGTCTCCTCCCCGGAAAGGGAGACCCATCTTCCGACGACTTCGGCTCCTGGGAGTCCGGAACGGGGGTTCCGGAGCCGGAGCCGGAGCCTGCGTCGTTCTCCTGCTTCTTCCCGGCCGGCGGCCGGTGACCGACGGTCTGTGGCCGACAGCCAATGGCCTGCGGCCGACGGCTCAGAAGGGGAGGCCCGGGATGCCGCCGCCGCCCAGCCCCTGGGCGAGCGGGCCGAGCTTCTGCTGCTGGAGCTGCTGGGCGCTGGCGTTGGCGTCCCGCACGGCGGCCAGGACGAGATCCGCGAGCGTCTCGGCGTTCTCCTCGGCCGTGCCGGCCTCGGGGTCCACCGCCTTGGGGTCGATGACCAGGCCCTGGAGCTCACCGGAGCCGTTCACGGTCGCCTTGACCAGGCCGCCTCCCGCCGAGCCCTCCACGGGCGTCTCGGCCAGCTCCTGCTGGGCCGCCGCGAGATCCTGCTGCATCTTCTGGGCCTGCTGGAGCAGCTGCTGCATGTTGGGCTGACCACCGGGGATCACTACGTGACTCCTGCCGTACGACAACGATTGGTGCGGTAGCCCGAGCCTACGTGCTCGAACGGCGTGACGCCCTACGCCGTACGGAGGAGCACGGCCGCACGCCTGGCCGACAGCCGGACGGCAGCCACCGGCAGCCGTCCGACACACGCCGGTACCCGATCAGCGAGCCCGGTACGGACGCTCGGCACAGCCACGCCGAACAACCGCCACGCCCGCTCCACACTCCTCACCGCCCATCACCCGTTACCGCTCAGTACTCGTTGTTGAACTCCTCGACCACCGTCGCGCCCAGCTCGCGGACGATCAGGTCGTGTCCGCTCAGCGCGGAGTCGACGAGGTCGGGGTCGTCCTCGGCGGGCATGTCGTCCTCGATCGACACCGGCGCGGGCTCCGGCTCGCGGTACGCGGACTCGGCAGCGCCACCACCGGCAGGCCCGGAGGCACCGGTCCCGGCCCCGGCCCCGTAGGAACCGCTGGGTCCGCCGCTGCCGCCGTCACCGCCGCCGTTCCCGTAGCCACCGCCACCGCCACCGGACGCGGCACCCGTCGGAGCCACCGCCTGCCGCGCCATCTGCGCGCCCTGGCCGCCGCTCGCGTCGTACCCGGATCCGGAGCTGGATCCGGATCCGGCCGGCGCACCACCGGACGGTCCCCCCGGCCCGCCGCCCTGCGTCGGCGCCGGAGCACCGGAGGGGCCGCCGAAGCCGCCGCCACCGCCGAAATTGCCGCCGCCGAAGCCGCCGCCCTGCGGCGCGCCCCCACCGGGCCCGCCGGGCGGATTGGTGCCCCCGGACGGGTCGACGATCGCCTCGACCTTCCACTGCACGTTGAACTTGTCGGCCAGCGCCTGGCGCAGCACGTCCTCGCTGCCGCCGTTGGCGAAGCTGTCCCGGGCTCCGGCGTTCGGGAAGCCGATCTGCAGCGTCGTGCCGTCGAAGCCGGCGACCTGCGCGTTCTGGCTGAGCAGGATCCAGGTGAAGCGCCGTCGGCCCTTCACCGCCTCCAGGATCTCCGGCCAGAGCTGCCGCACCTGCGCGGCACCCTGCGCCATGCTCCCGCCACCCTGAGCGGCCTGCTGAGGCTGCTGCCCGTGCTGTACGGGTACGGACTGACCGGGCTGCCCGGACGTCCCCGCACCGGCCTGCACACCGCCACCAGGACCACCGGCAGAGCCACCGGCACCCCCGGCGCCTCCCGGGCCGCCGGCCTGCCCAGGCGCCGTCGCCGTGGGCCACCCACCGGGCTGCCGCTGTCCGGCCGCTCCCCCGGCCGCCTGCTGCCCCGGCCACGCACCCGGCTGCCTCTGCCCGGTTCCCTGGCCGCCCCCCTGACCAGGCCAAGCTCCAGGCTGCGCCGACTGCTCATTCCCCGTACCGGCACCCGCTCCTGCTCCAGCCCCGGCGCCGGCTCCGGCATTCGCATTCCCGGCACCCGGCCAAGCCCCCGGCGCGGCAGCCGCAGCCTCCGCCCCCGCAGACTCCACCGGCCCCCCACCGGAAGGCACTCCAGACACATCCGCCCCAGCCCCAGCACCATTCCCGGCCCCGGCGCCGGCCCCGGCACCACTCATCCCCCGCACCGCAGCACGCGCGGCAGCCGGACCGGCCGGCCCAGCAGGCGCCCCAGCAGACGCCCCGGCAGCCGATCCAGCCGCCCCAACCGCCGGCATCCCCGCATGCCCGCCCGGCCCCGGCACGTACTCCACCTCGGGCCCGCCGACCCCCGTCGTCACCGGCCCGCCGACGCTCAGCCCGGCCGTGCTCGCCCCGCGCTCCAGGCGGTCGAGGCGCGCCTGCACCGAGCGCTCGTCGTCGTACGCCGCGGGCAGCAGCACCCGCGCACAGATCAGCTCCAACTGGAGCCGCGGCGAGGTGGCCCCCCGCATCTCCGTCAGCCCCGCATTGACCAGATCGGCGGCCCGCGCCAGCTCCGCTCCCCCGAACACCGACGCCTGGGCCTGCATCCGCTCCACCACATCGGCGGGCGAATCGATCAAGCCCTTGTCCGCCGCGTCCGGCACCGCCGCCAGGATCACCAGGTCACGCAGCCGCTCCAGCAGGTCGGCCACGAACCGCCGCGGGTCGTTGCCGCCCTCGATGACCCGGTCCACGACCTCGAAGGCGGCCGCCCCGTCCCCCGCGGCGAACGCTTCCACGATCGAGTCCAGCAGCGACCCGTCGGTGTACCCGAGCAGGGACGTGGCCATGGCATATGTCACACCCGCGTCGCCCGCGCCGGCGAGCAACTGGTCCATCACCGACATCGAGTCACGCACGGACCCGGCCCCGGCCCGCACCACGAGCGGCAGCACACCCTCCTCGACCGGGATGTCCTCCTGCCCGCACACCTCGCCCAGGTAGTCGCGCAGGGTCCCCGGCGGCACCAGCCGGAACGGATAGTGATGCGTACGCGACCGGATCGTCCCGATGACCTTCTCGGGCTCGGTCGTCGCGAAGATGAATTTCAGGTGCTCCGGCGGCTCCTCGACCACCTTGAGCAGCGCGTTGAAGCCCGCCGACGTGACCATGTGGGCCTCGTCGATGATGTAGATCTTGTACCGGCTGCCGGCCGGCCCGAAGAACGCCTTCTCCCGCAGCTCACGGGCATCGTCCACGCCACCGTGCGAAGCCGCGTCGATCTCGATGACGTCGATGCTCCCCCGCCCGTTGCGCGCGAGATCCACACACGACTGGCACTCCCCGCACGGATCGGGAGTGGGACCCTTCTCACAGTTCAGACAGCGCGCCAGGATGCGCGCACTGGTCGTCTTGCCGCACCCACGCGGCCCGCTGAACAGATACGCGTGGTTGACCCTGTTGTTCCGCAGGGCCTGCTGGAGCGGATCGGTCACGTGCTCTTGCCCGATGACCTGAGCGAAGGTCTCGGGACGGTAGCGGCGGTACAGCGCAAGGGACGACACGCATACGACGATATCGGCCCGCACCGACAACCGGGCCGCCCCCGATCCCAGGAACGCAAACGCCCCCCACGCACCCGCCAGAGCTCACTTACCCTTGCTGCCTTCCGGCCCTGGGGGAGTTCGGTGAGATAGCGCCACGTGAGGGGCTGCGCCCAACCCTAGCGGATCCCCCGCCCCACGCACGACCCCACCCCACCCCAAGATCACTCCCACCCCTCTTCGCGATCACTCCCGACCCCCTCCGGCGGATCATGTTCGCGAGCACCCCTCAACGTCTTGTATTGTTTGCGGCGGAGGATTCGCCTAGTGGCCTAGGGCGCACGCTTGGAAAGCGTGTTGGGGGCAACCCCTCACGAGTTCGAATCTCGTATCCTCCGCCAGTGCCTCACCGGGCACTACGTCGAAGGCCCCTACCGTTCGCGGTGGGGGCCTTCGTCGCGTTCCGGCTCGGTTGTCGTCTCGGTCGGTCGGTGGAGCGGTCCCGGTAGCCGCAGCCGGGGGCGGAGGCGCGGTCTTTTCCCTGCTCACCCCCGTATTAGCCGGAAGTTAGCGGAGCGGCAGCCGGGCGGTAGTGGCCCCGCCCAGAGTGGTTGTCGTACGGAGGACAGCCCGACACCGACTTCCCCGGGGGACCCGAAATGAACGCTGGCACCTTTGACCGCACCGCTCGCCGCCGCACCCTGCGCGTCGCCGCCGCTGCCCTGACCGCGGCCGCCGCGCTTTCCCTGACCGCCTGCTCCGGGTCGGACGCCGCCGCCCCTAAGGCCGGGGGCCAGGCGGGCGCTGCCGCCGAGGCCGGTGGGGCGGGGTCCGCCGGGTCCGGTGGTGCGGGTTCCGATGGCGGAGCGGCGCAGGGCAGCGACGCACAGCCGGACAGTGCCAAGCCGGGTTCCGGCGAGGGCAGCGCGCCCCGCGCCGGTTCCGGTGGCGGTGCCCCGTCCCGGGCCGGATCCGGCGGCGGCGCGGCGAAGGGCGGGGGCAAGGGCAAGTTCTGCCGTACGAGCGAGCTGACCATGGAGGCGGTGGACAGCTCGCCCGACCAGGAGACGGGCGATGTCACCGTTCAGATGACGAACAAGGGTGGGCGGACCTGCTCGGTGACGGGTTTCGCGGGTGTCGACCTGAAGGACGCCGACGGCACCTCCGCCCCGGTCCACCGCGGCGGTGAGCAGCCCCGCATCACCGACCTGCGGGCCGGGGACACCGCCACCTTCAGCATCTCGTACTCGGTCGACTCCAGTGGCGGCAACATGGCCACCCCGACCCACCTCATCGTGACGCCGCCGAACGAGACCCACAGCGTGTCCCTGAAGTGGCCGGCCAATGCGCCGAAGCTGGCCGGTCCGTACGACGAGAAGATCAAGGCCCACCCGGTCGGTATCGCCAACTGATCACCCGCCGGTCGCTCACCGCGCGCCGCACGAAAGGCCCCTACCGTTCGCGGTCGGGGCCTTCGGCGTGCGCGGGTCGCCTCAGAGCTGGATCAGCCCGGCGTCCGTCGGTGTGAAGCCGCAGGCGTCGAAGTAGAAGCGCTTCAGGTCGTCGTCGAAGTCGACGTGCAGCCACTCGCACTGTGCGGCGCGGGCCTCTTGTACGGCCCGGGCGACGAGGCCCGTACCGACTCCGCTCCTCCGGTACCGCCGGTCCACGACGGTGTCCAGGACGAACGCGTGGACGCCGCCGTCCCACGCCACGTTGACGAACCCGACGAGCCGGTCGTCCTCCCGGGCGCAGACCCAGCCGAGGCTGTGCCGGCGTAGCTGTGACAGCCAGTCGATCTTCAGGGGCGGGTGGTCGAACCCTGCGGCGTGCAGCGCGTTGACGGCCTCGTTGTCGAAGTCGCCTCGCCATTCATAGGTGACGGTCATGGCGGGAGGTTAGAAGTCGGAGCGGGAGTTCGGGGCGGGAGGGCACGTCTCGTTGTCGCTCCGGTGGGGGCGGCGGGACGGGGTAGCCGGGTGGCATGGGTGAGATCTTGGTCGGGACGTGTTCGTGGACGGATCGGGCGCTGGTTTCGAGTGGGTGGTATCCAGCGGGGCGGCGGGATCCCGAGGGGCGGTTGCGGCATTACGCCGGGCGGTTTCCGGTGGTGGAGGTCGATGCGACGTATTACGCATTGCCGAGTGAGCGCAACAGCCGACTGTGGGCAGAGCGCACGCCGGAGAGTTTCCGCTTTGACGTGAAGGCGTTTTCGTTGCTCACCGGGCACCCGACGCGGCCTGCTGCGTTGCCCGTGGATCTGCGGTCCACCTTTGTGCGTCGCAGGGAGGGTTCCGATGCGGAAGACGGTGGGCTGCTGGACGAGGTGTGGCAGCGGTTCAGCGGAGCGTTGGAGCCGCTGCGGGAGGCGGGGCGGCTCGGTACGTTGCTGTTCCAGTTTCCGCCGTGGTTCGCGCCGGGCGCGCGGGCGGAGGCCTTTCTCCGGCGGTGCCGGGAGCGGACCGAAGGGTGGCCGGTCGCGGTGGAGTTCCGGCACCCCGAATGGTGGCGGGACGGAAAGCGGCAGGCGTCCACGGCAGCGATGTTGACGGAGCTGGGCGTGGCTGCCGTCGCGGTGGACATGGTGCAGACGCTGCCGGTGTCGATACCCCCGGTCACCCCGGTGACGGACGACCGGCTCGCGGTGGTGCGCTTTCACGGGCGTAATGCCGCGTGGGGCACCGGGAGCAAGGAGGACCGGTTCCGTTACACGTATACGGAGGCGGAGTTGACGGAGTGGGTGCCGCGCCTTCGCGGGATGGCGGAGCGGACCGAACTGGTGCACGTGCTGTTCAACAACTGCTGTGCGGACGCGGCCGTTCGGGCCGCGGAGTCGATGCGGGAGTTGCTCGGCCTGCCCGAGGGGGTGCGGTAAAGGGCGAGGGGTGAAGTGAGGGTGGGGGCGCACGCGAGTGCCACGGTGGCTCGGGACGGTTGGGGATGACACGCGGGGAATATGGGGAATGTATGAGGGAGGCGTGCTGAGGAGGGTGTGGAGAGGGAGTGGCGTTGGGAGAAGGAGCGGGGCTGGGAGTGGGCTAGGCGGGGGTCAGGTTCGCATTCTGTGATGCCTTGGGCTCGGGTTGTGGGCCTGGATTCCTGGGTTCCCCTTGCCCTGTTGCTGCTTGGCCTTTTGGCCTGGCGGCGCGATGTCCTGCGTCCTCGCGTTCCGGCGACGCGGCCTTCCGGAGTCCTCGCTCACATCATCGCCATCGCTTCCTTTTGCCCTTCCCACCACCGAGAGGCATCTCATGCTGCACGGCGTCGACATCTCCGCTCACCAGTCCTCTTACGAAACGGCCGGCCTGGACTTCGTGTTCATCAAGGCCACCGAGGGGCGTTCCTACGCCAGCCCGCACCGGGCGGATCAAGCGGCCAAGGCCCGGAAAGCGGGGTGTGTGGTCGGCTTCTACCACTTCCTCTGGCCCGGGAACATCGCTGCCCAGGCCGAGTACTTCGTCGAGAAATGCGGGGCGAAGGAAGGTGACGTGCTCGCCGCCGACTGGGAAACGACAAGTGCCGGTACGCACGCGAGCGGGGCGCAGAAGGACCAGTTCCTGCGCGAGGTGCAGAAATTGGCCCCGAGCCATCGCGTACTGCTGTACACCAACGTGTCCTTCTGGAAAGGGCACGACACCTCGTCGTACGCCGCGGACGGGCTGTGGATCGCCGATTACGTCAGCCCCGGCAAGCCGCGGATCAAGGGGAAGTGGCTCTTCCACCAGCACACCGACCGGCCGCTGGACAAGAACGTCGCGAGGTTCGAGAACCGTGACGCGCTCAAGAAGTGGGCCACCGTCGGGAAGTAGCCCGGGAGGGAGTCCGGGAAGGACGGCGGACGGTGAGCCGGTCGGCTTGCTGCGGGCCGGCCGCGCGCTGGTGCTGAACACGTCCGACACGCCCGCCGAGCGCGAGCGGCGGGAGTTCGGCGACCCGTTGCGGCAGATCTGGGCGGCGTGCGTGCTGCCGTACGTCGGGGTCACGGACGTCCGGCGGCACGTCTTCCGTACGGTCTCCGACTCGACCGAGGTGGAGCGGTCGGTGTGGCTGCGTGAGGCGCGGAGGCAGGCGGCCGGGCTGCTGGCCCGATTGCGGGCGGGCGCACGGGAGTACGGCCCATACGGGTTACGGGGATACGTGCGGCCGTGAACCGGACGGTACTGCCGTGGCGATAAAGGGGCGTGAGACTGTTCCGCCCCGTGGGGGCAGACCGAGACGACGGTGTCGGCAGCAGCGACAGCGGCAGCAGCGATGACGACGCCGTGCTGTTGCGTGCCGTCGCGCGCGGTGACCAGGCCGCGCTGGCCGCATACTACGACCGGCACGCGGGGTGGCTGCACGCGCGGCTGACGCGTCGCTGCGCGGACCCGGAGACCGTGCGCGAGGTGCTTCAGGACACCTTCGTCACGGTGTGGCGGTCCGCGGACTCGTACCGTCGGCCGCACCGTGGGGGCACGTCCGGCGGCTGGCTGTGGGTGATCGCCGCGCGCCGTCTGGTGGACGCGCAGCGGGCGCACGCGCGCGCCGAGCGCGTGGTGCACGTCGGGCAGGAGTCGCCGGCCCCCGCTCCGTCCGCCGAAGAACATGCCCTGGCCGGTCTGGAGTACGGGGATGTGGGCACCGCCCTGCGCCGGATCTCGCCCGAACTGCGTGACGTACTGCGCGCCACGGTGGTCGACGGCCTGACCACCCGCGAGACCGCACACCTGCTCGGCATACCGGAGGGCACGGTCAAGACCCGCGCCATGCGCGCCCGGCGCGAACTGCGCGCCGCGCTGGCTCAGTTGCACGGCAGCGACGTTTCGTTGGGAGGGCTCGCGTGAAGGGCGGATGGTTCGGAAGGCGGGGGAGGTCGACAGGGCCGGGGGGCCCGGAGGGGTCCGTCTCCGCGCGCGCTCCGTGGCACGTGGATGCGGCGGTGGCGGCGCGGTATGCCGAGGCGGCGCTTACGGAGCCCGAGGCGTGGTCGCTGGAGAAGCATGTGGAGGGCTGCTCCCGGTGCGCGGCCACAGTGTCGGCTGCGGTCCGGGCCACGGTGCCTGCGGGGGCGGTACTGGAGAACGTACGGGGGTCGGTGCTGGAGAAGGTGCGGGGGACAGTGCTGGACGAGGTACAGGGGACAGTGCTGGATGCGGTGGGAGGGACGCCGCTGGGCGAGGCACGGGGGATGCTGCTGCCCGGTGGCGCGGAAGGCGCGGGCCCTCGGCCCTCCTCCGCCCCGCTCCCCCATCGTCTCGTGCGGATGCTCTGGTCCGCGGGGCCTGCTCTCCGCGGCTCCTGGCTGATCGCGTTGCTGGTGGTGTGCGCCGGCGCCGCCGTACTCGGGTACGGGGCCGGATTCGCCGGTGCGCGGCCGCTGCTGCTGGCGCTCGCGCCCGTACTGCCGGTGGCCGGGGTGGCGTTCTCGTACGGGCCGCGCGCCGACCCGATGTACGAGATCGGCGCCGCGTCACCGTCCGGCGGGCTGCGGCTGCTCCTGACCAGGAGCGCGGCCGTACTCGGGGTGAGTCTGCCGCTGCTCACGGCGGTGAGCGCGCTCCTGCCGGGTACGCCCGGGCTCCCGGCCGCTCCGGCCTGGCTGCTGCCCGGACTGGCGCTGACGCTGGGCGCTCTCGCGCTCGGCTCGTACGTCAGGTGCCGTACGGCCGCCGGGGTCGTCGCGGCGGGCTGGGCGTCCGCCGTCCTGCTGCCGGTGATCGCGGCGCAGCCCGGGGGCGGTGGCGGCGCCGGGACGTTTCCGGTGACGGCGCTCGCGGAGCAACTGGCCCGCTACCTGTCCGGGGGCGCGGCGCAAAGTGCCTGGGCCGCGGCCGCCGTCCTGGGCGCGGGGCTCGTCCTCGTACGCCGCGACCGGCTGGAGAAGCTGTGAACTCGACACAGAAACAGATACAGCCGCAGGAGAACGCAACGACCGGCACCGTGCACGTCTCCGGGCTCACCGTCCGACACCGCCGGACCGTCGCCCTCGACGGGATCGACCTCGACCTCGGCCCGGGAGTGCACGGGCTGCTCGGCCCGAACGGGGCCGGAAAGACCTCACTGATACGGGTACTGGCCACCGTCTCCCGGCCCGCCGCCGGCCGCGTCACCCTTCTGGGCCACGAACTGTCGGGCCACCCGGAGCTGACGGCCACCCGGCGCCGGATCGGGTACCTGCCGCAGGACTTCGGGTACTACCCGGGGTTCACCGTGCGGGACTTTGTGGCGTACGTGGCGTGGCTGAAGCAGGTGCCGGGCGGTGCGGCCGGAGCGGCGGTCGAACGGGCGGTGGCGCGGGTCGGGCTGGCCGACCGTATCGACGCGAAGCTGAAGACGCTGTCCGGCGGCACGGTACGGCGGGCCGGCATCGCGCAGGCCATCGTCAACGACCCGGACGTCCTGCTGCTCGACGAGCCGACCGCCGGGCTGGACCCGGAGCAGCGGGTCGCGTTCCGGGAGCTGGTCAGGGAGTTGGGGAAGGAGGCGACGGTGATCGTCTCCACGCATCTGGTGGAGGACGTGGCCGTGGCGTGCACCGGGGTCACGCTCCTCGAAGGCGGGCGGGTGGTCTACCGGGGTACGCCGGAGTCGCTCGCGGTGGAGGGAGCCGTTAAGACAGCGGCGGAGGGAGCGACGCGGGCGGGCGGGCTGGGCGGCAGTCCTGTCGAGCGCGGCTACCTGGCCGTTCTCCGTCATCACCGCGCCGCCTCCGTCGGCTCCTCCTCCGCCACCCCCAGAGGAGCGAATCGATGACCGCCCCTGCCCCGCACCCCCTCCGCGCCGAAGCGCGCGGCAGCGTCGCGCCCTGGGCCGGGCTCGCCGTCTTCCTCACCCTCGCGGCGGCGATGGCGGTAAAGGCGGACAGGTGGCAGGGCAGTTGGGGTGAGACGTCGCTCGCACTGCACGCCGCGGCCACCCTGCTCGGCGGCCCCCTCGCCGCCGCCATCGGCTGCTGGCACGGCGGTCGGGAGCGCCGTTCCCGTACGGCCGACCTCTGGCTCTCCGCCGCCAGGAGCGCGCTCGCGCAGTTCGTGGTCGCCGCGCTGCCTGTCGTCCTCGCCGTGGTGCTCGGGTACGCGCTCGCCGCCGCCGGCGCGCTGCTGGCGTCGGCACCTTACGTGTCGGCCGGGCGGCCCCTCGTACTGCCGGTGGTGGCGGACGCGGTGTTCCTGGCCGCGACGGTCGCCGTGGCTATGGCCGTCGGGCGGTGGGTGCGGTGGCGCCCTGCGGCGCCCGTGCTGGCCGGTCTCACCTACCTGGCACTGAGCCTCTCTCTGGACCGGGGCTCGGCGGCCCGCTTCCTCAGTCCGGCCGTCGACGGAGGTATCGGTGAAGCGCTGCCCGCCTGGTGGCAGCCGGTGGCTATGGCCGGTTGGACGGGCGGGCTCGCGGTGGTGGTGGTCGTGACGTACGCCGCTCGCCGGGCGCGCGGGCGGTGGGCCGCGCTGCTTCCGCTGACCGCCGCGGTCTGCGCCGCCGTGGTCCTCGTGCAGGCGGGGGAACGCGCGTGGCGCCCGGACCCGGCCGCCGGGCGCCAGGTGTGCGACGGCGGGTCGCCGCAGGTGTGTGTCAATGCCCTGGAAGAGGACCTGCTGCCGCAGGTGTCCCGGGCTCTGTCCGGCATCACGGGCCGGCTGGCCGGCGTGCCGGACGCGCCGGTCCGCTTCGAGGACCTGCCGCGCGGGACACACCGCGACGAGGCCGAGCTGCCGCAGCTCCTCCGGGGCAGAGTGTCGTACGGGGGCGACTGGCCGACCCGGAACGTTTCGCCTGGGAGGCCGCGGCAGGGCTGGCGGGCCGCCGCGACTGCGGCGGTACGGCCCCGTTCCTGCGCGTCGACGAAGCCGTACGGGACTGGCTGGTGTCGAACGGGCTCAGCGAGCGCCGGCGGGCGTCCTGGGCGCGGTACGCCCGGGAAGGGGGCGACCAGGCGGCCGTCGCCGCCGCCGAGGCCGGCGACCGGGCCCTGCGGCACCTCGCGTCCATGGGCGACGACCGGCGGCGTGCCTGGCTGGGCCGGTACTTCCGATCGGTGGAGAGCTGCGACGCGCGGAAGGTTCCTCAGTTGTGACCCGGGGAGGGCGGGTGTGAAGGGCCCGAGTCCAGCCGCCTGCTTCACCTACCTCGCCGCGTCCCGCTCGTACGCCATCCGACCGCCCGTGTAGGTGGCCCGTACGGCCCGGTCGTCGCCGAGGATGGCGAGGGCGAAGAGGAGGTCCTCGATGGTTTCGGCGCGGGCGGTGCGGTCGGCCAGGAGGGGGGTGGCGCGGGGGTCGAGGACGGTGAAGTCGGCTTCCTGGCCCGGGGTCAAGGAGCCGATCGTGTCGGCCAGGCCCAGGGCCTCCGCGCCGCCGCGGGTGGCGAGGTAGAACGCCCGCACGGCGTCGAGGGCGTGGTCGCGCAGCTTGGCGACCTGGTGGGCGTCGCGCATGGTCTGGAGGAGGGAGAAGCTGGTGCCGGCGCCGATGTCAGTGCCGAGGGCTACGGTGAGCGGGTGGTCGCCTTCCTTGGCCTCGCGGAGGGGGAAGAGGCCGCTGCCGAGGAAGAGGTTCGAGGACGGGCAGTGGGCCACGGCGGTGCCGGTACGGGCGCAGTGGTCGCGTTCGGAGGGGGTGAGGTGGATGCCGTGTGCGAGGACGGTGCGGGGGCCGAGCAGGCCGTAGTGGTCGTAGACGTCCAGGTAGCCGTCGCGGTCGGGGAAGAGGGAGCGGACCCAGGGGATCTCGTCGCGGTGTTCGGAGATGTGGGTGTGCAGGAGGGTGTCGGGATGGGCCGCGCGTAGGGCGCGGGCGGCTTCGAGCTGGGCGGGGGTGCTGGTGGGGGCGAAGCGGGGAGTGACGGCGTAGAGGTTACGGCCCTTGCCGTGCCAGCGCTGGATCAGGTCGAGGGATTCGTCGTAGGCGCGCTGGGCGGTGTCGAGCAGGCTGTCGGGGGCGTTGCGGTCCATCAGGACCTTGCCGGCGGCGATGCGCAGGTCGCGCCGAGTGGCCTCTTCGAACAGGGCGTCGGCCGAGTCGGGGTGCACGGAGGCGAAGGCCAGGGCGGTGGTGGTGCCGTTGCGCAGCAGTTCGTCGCAGAAGGCGGCGGCGACGCGGCGGGCGTGGGTGCCGTCGGCGAACCGTTCCTCGGTGTCGTAGGTGTGGCCGAGCCAGTCGGGCAACTGGGCGCCGAAGCGGGCGACGGCCTCCAACTGCACGTAGTGCGTGTGGGCGTCGACGAAACCGGCGGTGATCAGGTGGCCGGGGTAGTGGACGGGTTCGGTGCCGGGCGGCAGCCGGTCGCGGAGGGACGCGTACGGGCCTGCGGCGGTGATACGGCCCGCCTCGCAGATCAGCAGCCCGTCGGGGTCGTGGACGAGGGCTTCCGCGGTGCCGGTGCGGAAGGGGTCGGCGCGGAAGCGGACGAGGGGACCGCGGACGGCGGAGGGAGGGGTGGGAAGGGTGGGGGCCGGGGCCGGGGTGGGCGAGCTGGTGGTCATGGGTGGCGGGTACCCGCTTTCGGGCGGGGATGGATCTGACGTACGTCAGCGGGCGGCCGGCCCGTACAGCCGAACGGGTCGGGTATCGGCCGCGGACGACAGACGCGGGCGCGCGGACGGCAAGACTGTCACCGGGCCGGCTGCCAGGTACGGCGCCGACCGGGTGACGGCCGGGGGACGACCGGCCGCCACCACCGCTGACAGTCGAGGAACAGGGGCCGAATGGGCGGGAGTACGGGCAGGAGTACGGGTGGGGGCACGGGTGGACGTCAGGGCCGGAGCACGGGCGGGAGTACGGATGTGCTCGCGGGCCGGGGCGCGGTGGCGGGGGCGCGCGGGTGCCGGGGACGCGGAGCGGGCCGGCGGACCGGGTGGTACGCGGTGCGGGCGGTGGTGGCGGTACTGGTCCTGGCGGGGCTGACGGTGGGCGGGTCCGCCGTCGCGACGCCTCCGGACGGGAAGCCGGAAGAGCTGCCGAACACCGCGTACACCGTCTTTGCGTCCCACGGGGCTCTGCTGGAACACCCGGCCCTGCCCCCCTACGCCGCCCCGGCCGCACAGACGCTGCGGGCGCCGGGCTCCGCCCGCACCCCCCGTAACGCCGCGGCGATCAGGGCGGCCGTCATCCAGCTCGTCAACCGGGAACGGATGGCGGCCGGCTGCCGTTCCGTACGGGCGCACCGTACGGTCACCGAGGCCGCTCAGCGGCACAGTGACCACATGGCCCGGGAGGACTCGCTCTCGCACCGGGAACGCGGCGGATCGGGGCCCGGCAGCCGGCTCTCGGCCGTCGGATACGACTGGCGCCGTGCGGGCGAGAACATCGCGCGCGGGCAGCGTGACGCCGCGGAGGTGGTGCGGGCGTGGGCGCACAGTCCGGAGCACCGGGTGGTGCTGGCCGACTGCGCGTTCCGGCACGCGGGGGTGGGGATCAACAGCGGTACGGGCGATCGCGGCCCTTGGTGGACGCTGCTGCTGGCCCGTCCTTCCTGAGGCGACGTCACCCGCCGTCCGGCCAGGCGTATGCCACCCGTCCCGGCCATGCGTATGCCACCCGTCCCGGCCAGGTATATGCCACCCCACCCCGGCCAGGCGTACGCCACCCGACGCACACGGCTCCGGAGCGCGGCACCTGCCCGCGTTCCGGAGCCGCGCCACGACAGCGCCTCGGATCAGGGCGGCGACAGCGCTCCGGATCAATGCGCCGACAGCGCTCAACCTCACCGCGCCGACGGCACCACTCCCCCGTCCGCCCCTCGCGGAGCAGCATCTGCCCGTACCTCCACGGCCCGTTCGGCCAGTTCGCCGAAGAGCAGGCCGAAGACGGTCCACAGGGTGAGCTGCACGCCGAGTGCGGAGAGGCGGAACTTCCAGAGCAGCAGGGCCGGGAAGTCGGCGGGGAGTTCGTTGACGGCCGGGAGGAACGCGTAGGCGAGGCCGACGGCCGCGGCGAAGGCGGCCAGGGCGGCGACCGTCGCGTACCAGGTGCCCAGGCGGGGTGCGAGCCGCTTGCCGAGGACGACGGCGGCGACGGCCAGCAGCACGCTGAGGGCGATCATCAGGAAGTACAGCGCGGTGCGGGTGCCGATGGAGTCGGGGTCGCCGACGGACGGCGGGTTGGCCGGGTACTTCAGGAACGGTACGAGGTAGACCGCGCCGAAGGCGGCGCCGGAGAGCAGCAGGGCGGTGGCGCGGGGGCCGAAGCGGCCGACGCGCCCGAGGGCGAAACAGTAGGCCAGGGCGGCGATCCCGCCCAGGGCGACGCCGTAGACCAGGACGCCGGTGGCCAGGCCGGCGGTGGACTGCACCGCGCGGCTGACGACCTCGGCCCCGTGTTCGTGGGCGTGCGCGTCCTCGAAGGCGATGGCGGCGTCGACCTGCGGTTCGCCGAGCAGGTAGGCGACGAGCAGGGCGAGCAGGCCGGCGGCGAGGCCGGCCAGCATGCCGCGCACCAGGAGGGATCTGACGGTGGCGGAGTTCATGTGCGGGCGCCCCCGGTCAGTGGCAGGGGAAGCCGAGCAGGTGGCGTCCGTCGTGGACCCACTCGTGCACGCCGGTGCCGGAGAGCAGCGCGGTGGCGCCCTGCTCGGCACCGACGAAGTAGAGCAGGACGAGCATGAGGATGCCGCCGAAGACCGCCCACGGCAGGACCGTCCGGACGGGGAGGGGGGCGGGTGCGGCGCGGCCGGTGGCCGGCGGTGCGACGGAGTGGGCCATGTCGGGAACCTCCTGGGGAACTCGCGTCCCGGTCGGGGAGTCGTGACGACAGGACGGGTCTGGCTCGCCCGTCGGCCCCGTACGGGCCCGGTGCGGGTTCACAGTGGCGCGACCGCGCCGGAATTCCACCGGCTTCCGTCATGTCATCGTCAATAGCATCGGGAACGTACCGCGTGGCGGCGGCCGGGCCAAGGCCCCGCGGGAGGCGCCGGGGGCGCACGGCGGCGGGCGTACGCCGGGACGTTCCCCTGGTGCGCCCGTAGTTATCCGCGTCGAAAGAGGTGCTCATGACAACCCGGGTGATGTTGGTCTCACCGTCCTTCGACGACGCTCTGGGCGCGGTGCGCTTCCCGGCCGACGAACCTCTGACACCGGACGGCCTGCGCAGGGCCCGCGCCGCCCGCCCCGCTGCCGCCGCTCTGCCCGCCGACCGGGCCCTGACCTCACCTTCCGCGCGCTGCCGGGAGACGGCCGAGGCGCTCGGCCTGCGCGCGGAACCGGCTCCGGGGGCGGCGGGCCGCGCGATGGGCCGCTGGCGGGGGCTGGCCCTGGAGGACGTGCTGGCCGCCGAGCCCGAGGCAGTCTCGGCCTGGCTGTCCGACGCGGACAGCGCGCCG
Organism: Streptomyces chrestomyceticus JCM 4735; assembly: GCF_003865135.1. Lineage (NCBI taxonomy): Bacteria > Bacillati > Actinomycetota > Actinomycetes > Kitasatosporales > Streptomycetaceae > Streptomyces > Streptomyces chrestomyceticus. The sequence continues at coordinate 4,472,335 of NZ_BHZC01000001.1, forward strand.
CACGGCGGCGAGACGTCGGCGCAGTTCCTCGGCCGGGTGGCGGACTGGCTGGCGGGCCTCGCGGCGGAGGGCGGCCGGGTCGTGGCCGTAGTGGAACCGGACGTCGTACGTGCGTGCGTGGTGTGTGCGCTGGGGGCCCCGCCCTCGTCCTTCTGGCGGGTGGACGTACCGCCGCTGACCGTGACGGCGCTGAGCGGGCGGGACGGCCGGTGGAACGCCCGGGTGGCGGGGGAACTCGGCGGGCCGGCGGCTCCCGAGAGGCCGTGACCGCCTGCGCGGACACCGTCCAGCGGCCCTTCCCGGGCGGCATCGGAGAGGCGCCGGTCCCGACCGGAGCGGCGTCGGCCCCCGATTCAGGCCACGTGCGGCTTCGCCCGGACCGCGCGCTGCCCCACCCGGGCCGCCCGCGCCCCCGCCCGGCCCGGTACGCGCCGCCGTATCCTGGTCGGAGACGGGTTGTTGCACATGACTTGCAACAAGGCGGCTCAGGTGCCCCGAGGCGGCGACGGAGCCGGGTACGGAACGGGTACGAAGGAGCGGTGCGGTGGCATCTCCAGGCTCTCCAGTGGTGCTGGGGATCGAGTCCTCCTGCGACGAGACCGGCGCGGGCCTGGTCCGCGACGGGAAGCTGCTCGGGCACGCGGTGGCGTCCAGCATGGACGAGCACGCGCGCTACGGCGGCGTCGTCCCGGAGATCGCGGCCCGCGCGCACGTGCACTCCCTCACCCCCGTCGTGCACCGCGCCCTCGACGAGGCGGGCCTGACCATGGCCGACATCGGCGCGGTGGCCGTGACCACCGGCCCCGGCCTGTCCGGCGCCCTCCAGGTCGGCCTGGCCGGCGCCAAGGGCCTGGCGTACGGGCTGGGCGTGCCGCTGTACGGGGTGCACCACCTCGCCGGGCACGTCGCCGCCGACACCCTGGAGCACGGCCCGCTGCCGAATCCCTGCATGGTGCTGATCGTCTCCGGCGGGCACACCTCCCTCCTCCTCGTACGGGACCTGGCGCGTGATCCGATCGTGCACCTGGGCGACACCCTCGACGACGCCGCCGGGGAGTGCTTTGACAAGGTCGCGCGGGTCTTCGGCCTGCCGTACCCGGGCGGCCCCGCGATCGACCGGGCCGCGCGCGAGGGCGACCCGAAGGCCGTCGCGTTCCCGCGGCCGCTGACCGGGCCGCGTGACGACCCGTACGGCTTCTCCTTCTCCGGCCTCAAGACGGCCGCCGCGCGCTGGGCCGAACGGCACACCGGCCAGGAGCTGCCCGTGGCGGACGGTGCGGCCTCCCTCCAGGAGGCCGTGGCCGACGTACTGACCCGCAAGGCCGTCGCGGCCTGCAAGGAGCACGGTGTGGGCACCCTGGTGGTGGTGGGCGGCGTCGCCGCCAACTCGCGCGTCCGGTCCCTCGCCGAGGAGCGCTGCCAGAAGGCGGGCATCACCCTGCGCGTACCGCCCCTGCGGCTGTGCACGGACAACGGCGCGATGATCGCCGCCGTCGGCGACCTGCTCGTACGGGCGGGCGCCGCACCGGCCCCGCTGGACCTCTCGATCGACCCGTCGGCGCCGCTGGAGTACGCGGCCCTGCACCCCGTCGCCAGGGCGGCGCGGGCCGCGGCGGCGACCGCAGCCTGACGGCCCGCCGGCCGACCGCCCCGCACCCTTCCGCCACCGACCGCCCCGGAGTCCCCTTTGCGTACCGCCGAGATCCGCGCCCGCTTCCTCGACTTCTTCGCCGAGCGCGGCCACACCGTCGTCCCCAGCGCGCCGCTGCCGACGCCGGACCCGACCCTGCTGTTCGTCAACGCGGGCATGGTGCCCTTCAAGCCGTACCTGACCGGTGAGGCGGCGGCGCCCTGGCCGCGGGCGACCAGCGTGCAGAAGTGCGTGCGGACCCTGGACATCGAAGAGGTCGGCAAGACCACCCGGCACGGCTCGTTCTTCCAGATGAACGGCAACTTCTCGTTCGGCGACTACTTCAAGGAAGACGCCATCCGGTTCGCCTGGGAGCTGTCCACCAAGTCCGTCGACGACGGCGGGTACGGCCTGGACCCCGAGCGGATCTGGGTCACCGTGCACCACTCCGACGACGAGGCGCGCACCCTCTGGCGGGAGATCTCCGGGCTTCCGGAGGAGCGCATCGTCTCGCGCGGCGACGAGGACAACTTCTGGTCGATGGGCGTGCCGGGCCCGTGCGGCCCCTGCTCGGAGCTGTACTACGACCGGGGGCCCAAGTTCGGGCGGGCGGGCGGCCCGGAGGTCGACGAGGACCGGTACATGGAGTTCTGGAACCTCGTCTTCATGCAGTACGAGCGCGGCGAGGGCACCGGCAAGTCCGGCTACCCGATCCTCGGCGAACTCCCCCGCCGGAACATCGACACCGGCATGGGCCTGGAGCGGATGGCCACCCTCCTCCAGGGCGTCGACAACCTCTACGAGATCGACGAGACCCGCCCCATCCTGGACCGCGCCGCCGCCCTCGCCGGAGTCCGCTACGGCGACGACGAGCAGTACGACGTACGGCTGCGCGTGGTCGCCGACCACGTCCGCACGGCCCTGATGCTGCTCGCCGACGGCACCACCCCCGGCAACGAGGGCCGCGGTTACGTGCTGCGCCGCATCCTGCGCCGCGCCGTCCGCTCCATGCGTCAGCTCGGCTACGAGGACCGGGCCCTGCCGGAACTCCTGCCGGTCGCCCGCGACTGCATGGCGCCCAGCTACCCGGAGGTCGCCGAGTCCTACGAGCGGATCGCCGGCCAGGCGGCCGGCGAGGAGGACGCCTTCCGCGCGACGCTGCGCCAGGGCACCGCCGTCCTGGACACCGCCGTCACCAAGGTCAAGGTCGAGGGCGGCCGTTCGCTGCCCGGCAAGCAGGCGTTCCTCCTCCACGACACGTACGGCTTCCCCATCGACCTCACCCTGGAGATGGCCGCCGAACAGGGCGTCGAGGTGGACCGCGAGGGCTTCGCCGCGCTGATGCGGGAGCAGCGCGAACGGGCCCGCGCCGACGCCCGTGCCCGCAAGTCCGGCGGCACGGTGGACACCTCCGCGCTGCGCACGGTCCTGGACGAGCACGGGCCCACCGACTGGCGCGCCTGGGACACCCTGGAGACCGACTCCAAGGTGCTGGCCCTGCTCGGCGCCCAGGGCCCGGTGCCGGTGGCCCGTGAGGGCGAGATCGTCACCGTGGTCCTCGACCGGACCCCGTTCTACGCCGAGTCCGGCGGCCAGGACAGCGACGCCGGCCGGCTGTCCGGCACCTCCGTCGAGGCCGAGGTGCTGGACGTGCAGCGGCCGGTGCCCGGCCTGGTCGCCCACCAGGTCCGGATCACCGCCGGCGAACTCGCCCCGGGCGACGCGCTGCACGCGGCCGTCGACCCCGAGTGGCGGCTCGGCGCCCGCCAGGCCCACTCGGGTACGCACGTCCTGCACGCCGCGCTGCGCGAGATCCTCGGCCCGACGGCCCTGCAGTCCGGCTCGTACAACCGCCCCGGCTACCTGCGCCTGGACTTCCCGTGGCGCGGCGGCCTCTCCGCCACCACCCGCAGCGAGGTCGAGGAGGCCGCCAACCGGGCGCTCCGCCGCGACCTGCCGGTGGGCGTGAAGTGGATGACGCTCCCGGAGGCCAAGGAACTGGGCGCGCTCGCGCTCTTCGACGAGACGTACGGCGAGAAGGTACGGGTCGTCGAGATCGGCGGCGCCTGGTCGCGCGAGCTGTGCGGCGGTACGCACGTCTCGCACGCCTCGCAGGTCGGGGTCGTCGCCCTGACCGCGGAGTCGTCCGTCGGCGCCGGCATGCGCCGCCTGGAGGCGTCCGTCGGCATCGAGGGCTTCGGCTACCTCGCCCGCGAACGCGACCTGGTCAGCCAGATCGCCGAACAGATCCAGGCGCCGCGCGCCGAACTGTCCGACCGGGTGGCCGGGCTGCTGGAGCGCCTGAAGGCGAGCGACCGGGAGAACCAGCGGCTGCGGCAGCAGGCCACCGTGGCGCGCGCGGCGGAGCTGGCCGGCTCCGCCGTACGGGCCGCCGGTTTCCTGGTGGTCACCGCCACCGCGGACGGCGGCGCCGACGCGGCCCGCGCGCTGGCCATGGCCGTACGGGACCGGATGCCGGCGGGGCAGCCCGCCGCCGTGGCCGTCGGTTCGGCCACGGACGGGAAGGCAGCTCTGGTGGTCGCCCTGAACAAGGCCGGCAAGGACGCCGGGGGTTCGGCGTCGGACCTGGTCAAGCGCCTGCTGAACGGGCGGGGCGGCGGCTCCCCCGAACTCGCCCAGGGCGGCGGCCTGGCCGCCGACCAACTGCCGCAGACGCTGGGCGCGTTGGCGGGGCTGCTCGGGGAGTAGGGGTAGAGCAGGAGTAGGCGAGAGGTGTTGCGGCGGGTGGCTCCTGGAGGGGCCGCCCGCCGCTGTTCTCGGGGGAGAACGGTCAGTCCGTCGCCGTCGCCGTCGCCGTGGCCGTGGCCGTGGCTGCGGCCGTCAGCGGGCCGTAGGCGTCCGGGCGGCGGGTGGCGAGGAACGGGAACAGCTCCAGCCAGTCGCGGCGGGCGTCCAGGTCGAGGTCGGCCACCAGGACGGCGGGTTCGTCGCGGGGCGCCTGGGCCAGGACACGGCCGTACGGGTCGACGACGAAAGAGCTGCCGTAGAACGTCAGCGGGCCCTCGGTGCCGATACGGTTCGGCACGATCATGAAGGTGGCGTTGGCGACGGCATTGCCGGTGATCACCTTCTGCCACAGCGGCTGGGTGTCGAAGCCGGGGTGGCCCGGCTCGGAGCCGATGGCCGTCGGGTAGACCAGCACGTCCGCGCCGGCCAGCGAGTAGGCGCGGGCCAGCTCGGGGAACCACTGGTCCCAGCAGGTGGGCAGGCCGAGGACGGCGTTCTCCACGGCATAGGTCGGAAAGGCGTCGGCACCGGCCGGGCCCGGGCGGAACCAGTGGTGCTCGTAGTAGCCCTCGGTGACGGGGATGTGGGTCTTGCGCGTACGGGCCACGAGGGTGCCGTCCGGGGCGACCAGGACGGCCGTGTTGTAGCCGAGGCCGTCGGGCGTCACCGTGCCGTCCGGGCCCGGTTCGGGGTCGGCCCGCTCGTACAGCGAGGCGTGCACGTACACGCCGTGGGCACGGGCGGCCTCGGCGGCGAAGGTGACCGTGGGCCCGGTGCGCAGGTCCTCCGGCTCGGCGGGCTCGGGGTGGTCGGCCTTGCGGACCACCGCGAAGTACGGCGAGAGCGTCAGCTCCTGGAGGCAGACGACGCGCGCGCCCTCCGCCGCGGCCAGCCGGATGCCCTCGTGCAGGGCGGCACGGTGCTCGGCGGGGTCGCGGTGCCAGCGCTCCTGCACGAGCGCGACGCGCAGCGGGGCACGGTCGGCAGGCCGGGTACGGGCCGGTGAGGCGGGCGGGGTGAGGGCCGTGATCACACGCATGGGGGCTCCTGGGGCGCGGGAGGTCGCGGGGGTGTGGGTGGATGCGGGGCGGAACGGGACGGATACGGCGGGCCGTGGAGGCGGGCGCTGCCGCGTGCCGGAACGTTCCGGCAGAGAGCAATGTACGAGCGCCGGAACGTTCCGGCAAGGGGTGGCCGATGTGTGGGACGGGAACGGGTCGGCCTGCCCCGTAGCGACGGGTCGGTTCCGTAGCGACGAGCCGTCACCGTGGCGACGAGCCCGCCCCGTAACGACGAACCGTGACCGTAACGACGCGACCGCCCCGTAACGACGAACCGGCCCCGTATCGACGGGTCGCCACCGCGCCGACGCTACGCACCCGTACCAACGAGTCATTGGCGTAGCGACGCAACGTCCCCGCATCAACGAGTCACAGCCGTACCGACGCCCCGCCCCCGTATCAACGAACCGCCCCGTAACGACGCGACACCCCCGTCCCATCGCCCCGCACGACGCGCCCCGCACCCCGGACGGCCCGCCCCCGTAGGTCTAGACTTGCGCCCCGTGACCAGCCGCCGCACCGTGACCCTGCTCGATGTGGCGCGGGCCGCCGGGGTCTCCAAGAGCACCGTTTCCGATGCGCTCCAAGGGTCCGGCCGGGTGGCCGAGGAGACCCGTCGCCGGGTCAGGGACACCGCTGACCGGCTGGGCTACCGGCCCAACAGCGCCGCCCAGCGGCTGCGCCGGGCCAGTACCGGGGCGATCGGCCTGCACCTGCCCCGTACCGCGACCCGGCTGGACTACTACATGACCCTCGCCTTCGGGGCGGTGACCCGCGCCCAGGAGGACGGCCTGGACGTGGTGCTGCTGGCCCCGGGAGGCGAGGCGGCAGGGCGGCTCGCCTCCCGCGTGGACGGCCTGCTCGTGATCGACCCGGAGGCGACCGACACGGATGTGGCCGGCCTGCTCGACGCGGGCGTACCCGTCGTCACGGGTGAGCGCTACCTCGGTACGGGCGCCACCCCCGCCGGTGCCGTGGTCTGCGACAACGCCGCCTCGCTGACCGCGCTGCTGGACCATGTGCGCGCGTCCGGCGCCCGCCGCCCGGCGCTGCTCGCGCCCGCCGGCACCTCCGCGTGGGCCACCGCGCTGCGCGAGACGGCGGACGCCTGGAGCCGTACGCACGAACTGCCCGTCACCGTACGGACCGTGCCGTTCGCCGCCACCCCCGACGAGGCCGCGCAGGCCACCGTGGACCTGCTCGCGGCCGTACCCGCCGTCGACGCGGTGGTCTGCGCGCCCGACGGAGCCGCCGCCGGAGTCCTGCGCGCCACCTCCGGACTCGGCCGTACGGCCGGGCGGGACCTCCTCGTCGCCTCCTGCGTGGACGGCCCGGCCCTGCGCGCCTGCGCGCCGCCCGTGACGGCGATCGACCTGCGTCCGGACGCGTACGGGCGGGCCTGCGCCGCCCTGCTCTGCGACATCCTGGCCGGCCGCGCCGGGCCACGGACCGTACGCCATCACGGCTGGTCCCTCCGGGTACGGGCGTCCAGCCACTCGGGGGCGGCGACGGAAGGGCCGCAGTAAGGGTCGCCGTAAGGGCCGGGTGGCACGTCCGCCGCGCACACCACTTGTCCCGCCGCCCGCCACCGCCACCACCTCCTGCCGCCCACCACCTCCCGCCACCACACAGCGCCCCGACCGATCCGGACCGGTCGGCCCCGGGCACATTACGGACACGCCGCGATCGCGTTCCGCCGGCATCCGGCGGATCGTGACCCCGTCGCGGCACCTCGGCCCCTGCCGCGAAGTCGCCGCTACCTTGAGCCTCCCCGCATGGACGGTGATGCACATGGCGTTCAGCTCCGCCCGGCCACCCGGCGGCAAACTGCCCGCCGACGTCACGAGCTTCATCGGACGCGAGCCCGAACTGGCCGCTCTGAGCGCTCTGCTGGAGCGGGCCCGACTGGTGACCGTGCTGGGCCCCGGCGGAGTGGGCAAAACCCGGCTGGCGCTGCGGGCCGCCGCACAGGCGGCCGGAAACTACGCGCACGGCGCCCGCTGCGTCGAACTGTCGGACCTCCGGGACCCCCGCCTGCTGCCACAGGCCGTCGCCGACGCGCTCGGCGTGGCCGTGCAGGCGTCCCGCCCCCCCCTGGACGCGCTCGCCGCGTACCTGGCCGAGTGCGAACTGCTGCTGGTCCTGGACACCTGCGAGCACCTGCTCGACGCCTGCGCCGCGCTGACCGGACCGCTGCTGGCGCGGTCCCACGGCCTGACGGTCCTGGCCACCAGCCGCCAAGCCCTGGACATACCCGGCGAACACGTCCTGCCCCTACCGCCCCTGCCCCTCCCGGCGCCCGACGCCGCGGGGGACGGCGACGCGCTGACCCTGCTCGTCCAGCGGGCGGCCGCCGTCGCGCCCGGCTTCGCCCTGACCGACGCCAACCGCGCGCAGGCCGCCGCGCTCTGCCACCGCCTGGACGGCCTGCCCCTGGCCATCGAGCTGGCCGCCGTACGCCTGCGGGCCCTGCCGCTCGACCGGCTCCCGGCGCAGGCCGGTGACACGTTGGCGCTACTCGGGCCCGGCCGGTCGACGAGTCCGGCGCGGCACCGGACGCTGCGGGCGGCCGTGGACTGGAGCCACGAGCTGTGCACACCCGCCGAACGGCTGCTGTGGGCGCGGCTGTCCGTCTTCGCCGGCCCCTTCGGCCTGACCGCCGCCGACGCGGTGGCCCGGGACGCGGAACTGCCCGCGCCCGTCCTCCTGACGGCTCTGGTCGGGCTCACCGAGAAGTCGGTCGTGCAGCGTCTGGACGAACGGCGCGACCGCTACCGACTGCCCGCCCTCCTGCGCGAATACGGGGCCGAGCGGCTGCGGGAGCGCGAGGGGCGTGAGGCGTGCAGGCGCCGATTCGTCGCTCACTACCGTGCACAACTGGTCGACTTCGTAGCCGAATTCGCCACTCCCGCGCAGCTCGCCCGCTACCGCGCGCTGGCGCGCGAACGCCAGAACCTGTACGCCGCCATCGAATACGCCTCCGCCGACGCCGGGTTGCAGGAACTGACCGCCGTCATGTGGGCCTACTGGCTCTGCGCCGGGCAGCCCGCCGAAGCCACCACCTGGATGACCAGAGCCCTGCGGGAGCGGCGGGAGCCGTCGCAGGACCGGGTGATGACGCTCGCCTGGTGCTCGATGTTCACCGGCAACCAGGGCGACCGGGCCGGCGCGTCGGCCCTCGCCGACGAAGCGGTCGCCACGGCGGACCGCCTGCGGGACACCCGCGCCTCCGCATGGGCCGCGCTCGCCGCCTCCGCGACCCGCTTCCACGACGGCGGACCGTCCCACGGGCCCGTACTCGTCCGGGCCGCCGGCACCCTGATGCACCAGGCAGGAGACCGAACGGGCCGCCGGATCGCCGCCCTGCACCTGAGCTTCGCGCATCTCCTGGCCGGGCAGCCCGCAGCGACGCTCGACACCGCGCGCACGACCCTGGAACTGCTCGGCGAGGACGGTACGGAGCCAGTCGATCAAGGCGGTGAAGGCGGTAAAGGCGGTAAAGGCGACCAGAACGGTCACATCGACCAGGACAGTACGGAGTGCTACGTCCACGGCTCCCAGCTCTCCACCTGCGGCCTCGCGCACCTGATGCTCGGCGCGCCCGCCGAGGCGGCGGACGCGCTGCGCCGCGCCGTTCTCCTCAAGGGCAGCCTGGAGGACGTACTGGGCGTCGCGTCGGCGACGGAACTGCTCGCCTGGCTCGCGGCCGACGAGGGCCGGGCCCGGCGGGCGGCCCGGCTGTTCGGGGCCACCGCCGCGCTGTGGCGGCGGGTCGGGCCGCACCCGATGGTCGGGAACGCGCAGTTGCAGACCCTGCACGACGCGTACGAGCGGCAGGCCCGTACCGCCCTGGGCGCCCGGCGGTTCGCCGCGCTGGCCGCGGAAGGCGCGTCGCTGACGCTCGCCCAGGCCGTCCGGTACGCCGCCGAGGACGACCGGCCCGCCTCCGGCACGGGCCGCCGCGCCCTCCCGGCCCGCACCGCCCCCGCCTCCGCCGCCCTGACCCGGCGCGAACGCGAGGTCGCGGGCCTGGTGGCCGCCGGTCTGTCCAACCGCCGGATCGCCGAACGCCTCGTCATCTCCAAACGCACCGTCGACGCCCACGTCGAACACATCCTCGGCAAACTCGGCTACGCGTCGCGGGCCCAGATCACGGCGCTGCTGCGGGAGGAGGGGGCGCCGGGGGCGGGCGGGGAGGGCTGACGGGTGCGAAGGGGCGCGCGAGGAGGGTGTGGGGCGCGCGGCGGGGACCGGGAGCGTGGAACGGCGCGGAACGTCGGGTGCGCGCCGCACCTAGGTATACCGATTCCGTGCGTCTACCGATGCCCGGACGGTTCCGGCCGTTTCAGGCTTACGGTCCCTCGCGTACCGCCGTACGCCGGACCCCACCACGGAGGCACGACCCCATGCCGAAGTCCCGGCACCCCCGGCCGGCCGGACCAACTGGCCCCTATGGGCTGCCCGGCCCCTCCGGACTGTCCGGCCGGGACGCCGTGGCCGACGCGCTCGAAGCGCTGCTGCGGGCCACGCGCCTGGTCACGGTGACCGGGCCCGGCGGCGTGGGCAAGAGCGCCCTGGCCGCCGAGGTCGCCCACCGCATGGCGGGCGACCGGTGGGACACCGTCGGCTTCGGCGACCTGGCCGAGCTGGACGACCCCGCCCCGGTGCCGCACCACCTCGCGCGGGCCCTCCGGCTCGACGTCGCCCACGGCCGCCCGCAACTCGACGACCTGGTACGGGCGGTGGGCACCCGCCCCGTACTGCTCGTCGTGGACACCTGCGAACGGCTCGCCGGCCCCTGCGCCGAGATCTTCGCGCGGCTGGTGACGGCGTGCCCCGGCCTCCACATCCTGGCCACCAGCCGCCGCAGCGCACCGCACGCGCCGGACGGAACGTTCCCGCTGCGCCCGCTCCCGCTCGGCGCGGCCACCGCCCTGTTCCGGACGCGGGCCCGGGAGTACGGCGCCGAGGACATCGGCTCGGAAGCCGCCCGCGAGATCTGCCGCCTCCTGGACGGGCTGCCGCTCGCCGTACACATCGCGGCGGCGCAGTTGGCCCGGCGGACCGCGGCGGACCTGCTGTCCTGTCTGTCCCGGCCGGAGTACGTCCTCGACCTGCCCGTCCCGCTCCCCGGCCGGCCCGAACGGCAGCGCACCCTGCGCGGTTCGCTGGGCTGGAGCCTCCAGCTCTGCACGCCGCTGGAACGGCTGCTGTGGGCCCGGTGCAGCGTCTTCCCGTCGGCCTTCACGGCGTCCGACGCCGACGTGGTGTGCGGGGACGAGCGGCTGCCGCCCGAATCCCTGGCCGTCGCCTTCGGGGAGCTCGAACGGCAGTCGCTGATCCTGCGGGAGGCAGCGCCGCCGGGCACACGGGCGGCGCCCGACGCGCCCTTCCACATGCCCCGGGGCGCCCGCGCTTACGGCAGACAGTGGCTGGTGGACCTGGGCGAGGAACGGGAGTTGCTGCGGCGCTGCCTGGCGTGGTCCCTCAGCCGCGCGTGACGCCCGCACACAGCCTCCTCCCTCCCGTCACTCCGGCCAGTCGGACCCCAGGATCACCTCCACGAAGTCGCCGCGCTCGAACCCGGGGACGAAGTGGTCGAGGACATCGGCCTTCACGTTCCCGAAGGTGGTGTCGGGCCGGTCCTTGATGCCGTCGGTGAAGGCGGCCAGGATGCGGTTCTTGAGGTCGGGCCTCGGGTGCGCCGCGACCACGGCGGCCCGCTGCTCGTCGGATACGGCGTCGTAGCCGATGCCGAGGACGTCCAGTTCCACGCCCCGGGTGACCAGGGCCACCTCGGGGGCCATGTGCAGCGGGATCTCCGGCGTGGTGTGCAGGGCGATCGCCGTCCAGACGCGGTCGGCCGGTTCGCCGGTGATGCCGTGCCGGTGCAGGAAGGCGCGGGCCTCGTCGGCACCGTCGATCTCGAAGCGCTGGTCGGTGCGGCGGTACCGCTCGGTCAGCCCGAGATCGTGGAACATCGCTCCCACGTAGAGCAGTTCCGGGTCGAACTCCAGCTTCTGCTCCCGTCCGCGCAGCGCCCCGAACAGGAACACCCGGCGGGAGTGGTCGAACAGCAGCGGCGACGCGGCCTCGCGCACCAGCTCGGTCGCCTCCCGCGCCAGGGCGCTGTCCGGGATCCGCACATCGGCGATCACCTCGCTCACGATGTCCTCCTCCTTCATCTCGGTCCCAGGGCTCCGGCCCCTCGACCCGCAGGTTCCGGCCCACGGCTTCCGGCCTCTCGGCCCAGGGCTTGCGGCCTCTCGGTCGGCTTCCACCTTCGCCCGCCGGCGCACCCGGCGCCATGGCCGTACGGACAGGAGGCCCACACATCCGGACACGCGCCGTACACCCCGACGGCCTCCTCGGCCGGTGGCGTACATGCGTACACCTCGCCCGGGCGGCTGGATTGGTCCGCCGAAGGTCGCGGTGGTCACCGTAGGGGCTCTGCCGCAGTAAATTCGGTATTCACTGCGGCATCTCTCACCGCCGCCCTGAGCATCAGGCAGTGCTACACGCCACCTGGTCGTAGCTATACGAGAACAGGGCCAGAACGGAAGGCGCCTGCTGGCACTCGGCAACGGCGGGTCGGGGCTGCACCCTGCGCCCGTAGCCGGCGCTTCTGTCCCGGGTCTCGGGTCGCGGTCGACGACAGCGGCCGCCACGGGACCGGACCCAGGTGCCCTCGCGGTGGTCGCGCAGCCGGACGAGCCGGATGTCGTAGGCGTTGACCGCCCGGACGAGCCGGATGTCGTAGGCGTTGACCGCCTGGATCGGATGCCACCTCCGCGCGGTAGACGGCACCCGACTGGCCGGCGCCGGAACCGGCTACGCGCTCTGGGCCGGCAGGCCGGCGTGGATGACCTCGGCGATGAGGGTGGCGCCGCGGCTGTTCTGGTGGATGTGGTCGGTCGTGAGAACGAGACCTCGCCGCCGCGAGATCGTGTCGAGGCTGCGGCGCAGCACTGCGTGCTGGACGAGGACGCCGAGGCCCGCTGCGGGCGTCACCTCCCGGTATGAAATCGGCGGCGGGTCCGCTTGGCGCAGTTCCTCGATCTGGCGTTCGTGGAGCGGAAGGTAGGCCACCTCCTCGGTGGCGGCGACCTCGGCAATCATCCGGCTGTACGCCTGCGATGCCTGTGCCGCTGCTCCGTCGAGTTGTTGGCCGAGTACCGGTAGGGACAGCAGACCGATCGTCGCGTCGGTCTCCGCTCGCAGCCGTGCGACGACGGCTCCCAGGCACTGTTGGAACCAGCCTGCCGACGGCCGATCGGGGAGCTGTTTGCGCCTCATGGCCTGCTCGACGGGGTAGCCGGCAAGGCTCGCTCGGGCGTCGTTGGTCCCGATCAACACGGTGATCACATCGGGTGGGTTCGTGACGACGGCATCGAGGCGCTGCAAGAGGTCGTAGGCGAAGTCGCCGTTGGCGCCGAATCGGGCGAGCCGCACGTCACCGGGAGGGTGGCGTCGTCCGAGAAGATCCAGGTAGTCGACGCTGAACTGCGCGCGGGTGAGGCTGTCGCCGAGGCACGCGATGCGTGTCGTCACGGCGCTTCGTCCGGGCTGGGCGTGCCGACGCGTTCGGTCGGGCGGGTGTCGGTCCGAGGACGGTGGTCGGTGCCGAGGGTCGCAGTGATGGCCAGGATGGACGTCGGCCCCTCCATGTCGACCACGTGCCATACCCCGGCCGGGTTGATGGTGGCCTCGCCCGGCCCGAGCAGCACGCGGTCGGGCACCCCGTCCACGTCGCGGGTGACCGTCACGGACCCGCTGAGGCAAACGACCAGTTCGTCGCCTGCAGGGTGGCTCTCCCAATGGTCGCCGAGCCCGTCGCCGTCGAAGATCATCACCATCCGGCCCTCGGCGCCGTCTGCCGCGACCGCGGCGCTGTAGGCCTGGAGCACCTCCGGGTCCCAGGCGAAGCCCTCGACGGGTTTCGCGCTCGATCCCAGTCCGAGGTGCACGGGGGTGGTCCGCAGGTCCATGGCATTGCGTTCGTGGTTGACGAGTCTCATGCCGACGATCGTCCACGACAGCGATCGGGCGGTCTTGAAGAAAAGGGAAGAGAAGCCGACGGGACGGGCAGACGGTTGGCGGCTACCCGGCTCCGAGGAGGACCTCGCTGCGACGCCAGGCCGTCGGCGACCGGCCCGTGAACTCGCGCCAGTCCCGGACGAGATGGGCCTGGTCGGCGTAGCCGGAGACGGTTGCCACATCACCCCACGGGAGCGGGTCCTGCGCCGACGCCAGTTCGTGCGCGTGCTCGAAGCGCAAGACTCGGGCGAAGGTCTTCGGTGACAGGCCCACCTCACCGTGAAACCGCTCGGTGAGGTACCGACGGCTCCAGCCGAGTTCCGCGGCGACCGCACCGACCTGGACGCAACCCCGCGCGGCGACGAGGCGGCGCCATGCCTCGGCCACCTCGGGGCGCACCCAGCGCACAGGTTCGCCGCAGGCGCCACGGCCGACAGCCCGGAGGAGCAATTCGTCCAGCGCGGTGAACCGCGTCGCCCATGTTGTCGCCGATCGGAGCCGGTCGACCAGTTCGACGGCAAGCGCTCCGAGAAGCTCGTCAAGTGGGACCAGTCGGTGGGCGAGCTCGGCGGCGGGCATGCCGTAGATGGCCCGGGCCCCGAGCGGAGTCAGCGATACCTGAACGCCTTGCTGGCGTCCGTCGTGGTGAATCGCGACGGACCGGCACATCAGACCGCCGGCCACGCTGCCGAATCGGGTGACCGGCGACCCGTCGTCAACGCCCGCCGCCACCTCCAAGGGATCTGACAGGCTGATCACCGCGGTGAGCGCGCGGCTCGGCGGGCCGCAGTGCACCCCCGTCGGGAGTCCGCGGAGGTCGAAGCCGACATACGAGTCGACGTACTGCCGCAAGAGGGGCGCCGGACGTGCACCGACCCCCGTGGCCGTGTGGTCCTCCATTTTCGTCAGTGTACGAGCCGACCGGCCCAGGAAGATCACCATCCAAGGACTGATCACCGCCGCTTGCGGCCGCTGACGCGGTTCTTACCGACCCCGTCACGCAGCGCCACATGTCCGTTGGCCGTAGCTATACGAGAACAGGGCCGAGGAGGACGCCCCGGCACCGCACTCTGAGGGCCGTGCGGCGGGGGCCACCGTCAGGCCCGTGCATCCGTACGGGAAGCGGCGGTCGACCGGAACGCCCTCCGATAGGCCGAGGGTGTGGTGTCCAAAGTGACCCGCATGTGCTGCCGCAGATTGGTGCCGCTTCCCAAGCCGGTGCGGGCGGCGATGTCGTCCACGGGCAGTTCCGTCGACTCCAGCAGATGGCGGGCGTGCTTCAGGCGGGCGGAGGTCAGCCATTCCGCCGGTGACGTGCCGGTCTCCTGGCGGAACCGCCGGGTGAACGACCGTACGCTCATGTGGCAGTGCGCCGCGAGCTCCTTGAGGGACAGCCGTCGGTCCAGATGCTCGGACATCAGCGCGCGGGCCGCGGCCGTCGACGTCCCGGCGTCCTCCGCGACCGGATGGTCGATGTACTGCGCCTGCCCGCCGTCCCGCATGGGCGCGACGACGTTGTACCGGGCCACTTGGTTGGCCACGGAACTGCCGTGGTCCTCCCGGATCAGGTGCAGGCACAGGTCGATGGCGGCCGCGCCGCCGGCCGAGGTCAGCATGCCGCGGTCGGCGACGTAGAGCGGGTCGGTGTCGAGGCCGACCGACGGGAAGAGTCGCCGGAACTGGTCCGCGTAGCGCCAGTGCGTCGCGGCCCGGCGGCCTTCCAGCAGGCCGGCGGCCGCGAGCACGAACGAGCCGGTGCACAGGGACACCATCCGGGCGCGGCGCCGGGTGGCCGCGCGCAGCGCGTCCGTGACCCGGGGGTCCACCACGCCGCCGTCGAGCACGTCCGGGCAGCGGGTGCCGGCGACGATCACGGTGTCGGCGTGCTCCAGCAGGGACAGGTCGCCCTGGGGCAGGACGCCGTATCCGTTCACCGTCGCCACCGCGGAACCGTCCGGCGTGACGGCCCGCACCTCGTACGCCGCGCGTCCGGGCCGTGGGGTGACCATGGCGAGCATCTGGGCGGGGATGCTCAGGTCGAACGCGACCACCGGGGCGAGGGCGAGCACCGTCACCCGGTGCGGGGCTGCGACAGTCATGGCCCGATAGTTTCACATGCTGGCCCCCGGGCCACTTCTGTCACTCCCGTAAAACGGAGAGGCTGGGGCCACCTCCACTTCCGCACTCCCACCCGAAAGGTGGCGGCCCGCCATGACCGTTCCCGCTGTCGATGCCGAGATCCGGACGCTGCTCGACACCGCCGACACCGGCGTCTTCCCCGTATACGGCCTGGACGCCGTCCTCGCCGACCCCGAGCGTTACGCGCTGCTGCGGGAGCGCCCCGACACCCCCGCCGACGACCGGGTGCAGGTCCGGGACCTGTTCATCCCGGGGCCCGGCGGACAACTGCGGCTGCGCGTCTACCGCCCCGACACCCGCCCTGACACCCGCGACAACCTGCCGATGATCCTCTACGTGCACGGCGGAGCCTTCACCTACGGCTCCCCGAGGCCGAGGAGGAGCGCTCCCTGCGGTACGCCCGGGACGTCGAGGCCGTCGTCGTCTCCGTCGACTACCGCCTCGCGCCCGAACACCCCTACCCGGCCGCGGCCGACGACGCCTACGCGGCCCTGACCTGGATCGCGGCCAACGCGGCGCAGCTCGGCGGCGACCCCGAGCGCATCGCCGTCGCGGGCGGCAGCGCCGGCGGCAACATCGCGGCCTCCACCGCGCTGCGCGCCCGCGACCTCGGCGGGCCGCACCTCGTCTTCCAGGCGCTGACCTACCCGGGCGTGGACGGCAGCCTGACGAGCGCCTCGGTACGCGAGTTCACCGACACCCCGGTCCTCGACCGGGCCGCGATGGAGCTGGCCTGGCGCTACTACGCGGAAGAGCGCCACCCCGAGCCGTACGCCTCCCCGATCCGGGCCGCCGATCTCGGCGGCCTGCCGCCCGCCTACATCGCCGTGGCGGAGGTCGACCCGCTGCGCGACGAGGGCCTCGCCTACGCCGGACGCCTGGGCGCCGCCGGGGTCACCACCGAGCTGGTGCAGGTCCCGGGCGCCGTGCACGGCTTCGACCTGCTGTTCCCGAAGGCCCGGGTCAGCGAACGCAGCCTGGCGGACCAGGTGCGCGCCCTGCGCGAAGCCCTCCACCCGTAAGGCCGGACCGAACACCATCCTCCCCCACTCACCGCAAACCACCAAAATACGTAGCAAATCCACACCGCCCCCTGAGACGATCCCCCCATGACCACACGCACCTTCGACGACCTGGTGGCCGAGGCGGAATCCGTATCCGTCGAAGGCTGGGACTTCTCCTGGCTGGACGGCCGGGCCACCGAGCAGCGCCCCTCCTGGGGATACCAGCGCCGCCTGGGCGAGCGGCTGGCCTCCGCCCGGGCGGCACTGGACATCCAGACCGGCGGCGGTGAAGTCCTTGCGGGCGCCGGTCCGTTGCCGCCCGTCATGGCGGCCACCGAGTCCTGGCCGCCCAACGTCGCGAAGGCGACCACGCTGCTGCATCCGCTCGGCGCGGTCGTCGTCGCCGATCCGGACGAGCCGCCGCTGCCCTTCGCCGACGGCGCCTTCGACCTCGTCACCAGCCGTCACCCGGCCACCGTGTGGTGGCCGGAGATCGCCCGGGTGCTGCGGCCCGGCGGCACGTACTTCGCCCAGCACGTCGGCCCGGCCAGCGTCTTCGAGCTGGTCGAGTACTTCCTCGGCCCGCAGCCCGAGGAAGTACGGCGCCGGCGCCACCCCGACGACGAGAGCCGGGACGCCGAGGCGGCCGGTCTGGAGGTCACCGGCCTGCGCGCCGAATCCCTCCGTACGGAGTTCTTCGACATCGGCGCGGTGATCTACTTCCTGCGCAAGGTGATCTGGATGGTCCCGGGATTCACGGTGGACCGCTACCGCGACCGGCTGCGGGAACTGGACGCGAAGATCCGGGCGGAGGGCCCATTCGTGGCCCACTCCACCCGTTTCCTCATCGAGGCCCGCAAGCCCGCCTGACGGCGGGGCAACGACTGCCCCCTCACGCCAGATCCACCAACTCCGCATACTCCCGCCCCCACAGATCCTCCGTCCCGTCCGGCAGCACCAGCACCCGGTCGGGCCGGAGGGCCTCGACGGCGCCCGGGTCGTGGCTGACCATCACGATCGCGCCGGGGTAGGTACCGACCGCGCCCAGCACCTCGTCCCGGGAGGCCGGGTCGAGGTTGTTGGTCGGCTCGTCCAGGAGCAGGACGTTGGCGCGCGAGTGGACCAGTCCGGCCAGTGCCAGCCGGGTCTTCTCGCCGCCGGAGAGCACCCGTACCGGCTTGTCCGCGTCGTCCCCGGAGAACAGGAACGAGCCGAGGACGTGCCGGGCCTCGCCGTCACTCAGGTGCGGCGCCGCGGCGGCCAGGTTCTCCCGGACCGTACGGGACGGGTCCAGCGTGTCGTGCTCCTGCGCGAAGTACCCCAGCCGCAGGCCGTGCCCGGCGACGACCCGGCCCGCGTCGGGCGTCTCCCGCCCGGCCAGCAGCCGCAGCAGCGTCGTCTTGCCCGCCCCGTTGAGGCCGAGCACGACCAGCCGGCTTCCCCGGTCGACGGCCAGGTCCACACCGTCCAGCACCTGTTGCTCCCCATACGCCTTGGCCAGGCTCACGGCCCCCAGCGGCACCCGGCCGCACGGCGCGGGCTCGGGCAGCCGGATGCGCGCGGTCTTCTCGCTGCGGCGCGCCGGCTCCAGTGCGGCCAGCATGCGGTCGGCGCGGCGGGCCATGTTCTTCGCGGAGACGGCCGTCGCGACGTTCGCGCGCATCTTGTCGGCCTGGCTGTGCAGCGCCGCCGCCTTGCGCTCGGCGTTGGCGCGCTCCCGGGCCCGGCGCCGGTCGTCGGCCGCGCGCCGGGCGAGGTACTCGTGCCACCCGGTGTTGTGCACGTCGAGGGTGGCACGCGACGGTTCCACGTGAAACACCCGATTGACGGTGTCGGCGAGCAGCCCGGTGTCGTGGCTGATCAGCACCAGGCCGCCCCGGTGAGCGGCCAGGTAGCCGCGCAGCCAGGCGACCGAGTCGGCGTCGAGGTGGTTGGTCGGCTCGTCCAGCAGCAGCATGCCGTGCCCGGCGAACAGGATGCGGGCCAGCTCCACCCGCCGCCGCTGCCCGCCCGACAGCCCGCCGACCGGCTGCCGCAGCACCCGCTCGGGCAGCCCCAGCCCGTCCGCGACCCGCGCCGCCTCGGCCTCCGCCGCGTACCCGCCACGCGCCTGAAAGGCGTCCTCGGCCCGCGCGTACGCGGCCATCGCCTTCTCCTGCGCCCCCGGCCCCACGGCCGCGGCCAGCGCGTCCCCGGCCCGCCGCAGCTCCGCCACGGCCCGGTCCAGCCCGCGCGCGGACAGGATGCGGTCGGTGACGGTGACGGCCGGGTCGGCCGCGCGGGAGTCCTGCGGCAGATGGCCGAGACTCCCCGTCCGCACGATCTCCCCGGCAGCGGGCGGCACCCGCCCCGCCAGGACGTCGAGCAAAGTCGTCTTTCCCGCCCCGTTACGGCCCACCAGACCGACCCGGTCACCGGGCCCCACATGGAAGGACACATCGGACAGCAGAAGCCGGGCACCGACGCGCACGTCGGCACCACGAACGGTAATCATGATTTGACACTCCGGAACAGCTCAAGGACACACGGGTGGCGTGGAAGCGGGTGTCCGAGCTAGGAGATCCGGGGGGTCGACATGGTGGCGAGGGTAGGGGGTGGTGCGGTGGGAGTGCACATGGTTTTCCGGCACGGGGCGCCTGCCGCGGTCTTCACCGGCAGTGAGGCAGGCCTGCGGGTGAGGTGGCACGGTGTCCGACGTCCGCAGGTCGTCCCGCATCCGGAAGATCCGGACTTCCGCCGGTCCCGGCACCTCCCGAAACACCTGATACGGGTCTAAGGTTCGCGGCGTACACACTGAGTTGTGCTGCATCGCAGGTCACCACGTAGCAGCCTGCCGGGTGTGCCCGTGCCCCTGGATGCGGCGGCATTTGTGGGGGCTCCATGCACGAGATGACCAAGGGTGGCAACGTCGGACTTGCGACCCTGAGCGAGGACACCGGTTCACTGATGGTGAGCCTGAGCTGGAGCAGCGCGTCGGGGGACGGCGACGCGGACGTCTCCGTTCTGCTGCTGGGCGCCGACGGCAAGGTGCGCGGCGACGCGGACTTCTTCTTCTACAACAATCCGGCCGCCGCCGACGGCAGCGTGCAGTTACTGGGCAAGACGCCCACGGCCAACGGCACTGAGGACCGGGTCAGCATCGACCTGACCGCCGTACCGGACGATATCGAGAGCCTGGTGGTGGCGGCCAGCCAGTACGGTACGGGCCGCTTCGGGGAACTGGACGACCTGCGGGTGACGGTCGCCGACCGTACGGGCGAGACGCTGCTGGGCTTCACCATCGCCGACGCCGGGGAGGAGAGCGCGTTCATCTTCGGTGAGCTGTACCGGCGGGCCGGGGAGTGGAAGTTCCGCGCGGTCGGACAGGGCTACGCGACGGGCCTGGCGGGGCTGGCCACGGACTTCGGCATATCCGTGGACGAGGAGGAAGAGCCGGCGCCCGCGGACGAGGAAGAGACCGGAGCGGACGCGGCGCGCCCCGAGGCCGCGGAGGGAGCGGGAGCGGCTGCGGCGCCGACGTCCGCCGGCCCGGTGGCAGCGCCCGTACCGGTGGTCGAGATACCCGCGCCGTCAGCCGGACCGGACCCGGCTCCCGCACGGCGCCCCCGTGGGCCGCGTACGGCGAAGAAGAAGGTCACCCTGCCCATGGTGGCGAAGAAGTCCCTCGCCGAGAACGACTCCTGGCGCCAGGCCCGGCTGTTCCCCGCGCCCACGCTGAAGAGCGACCGGGAACGCGAGATGCGCGCGACGTCGGTCCTGCTGGCCGTGATGGCGCAGGTCCCGGAGTTCGGGCGGCGGCTGACCGCGGGCTTCGGCGCCCCGGCCGGCCGGATGCAGACGTTCACCGAGGTCACGCTGCCGAACGGGGACACGCCCCGGCGCCCGGACGGCGTGATCCGGGTGGAGCGGGCCGGCAAGCTGTGGACCGCGCTGGTCGAGACGAAGACCAACGGCAATCCCCTCAGGTCCGAGCAGGTCCAGGACTACATGGACATCGCGGCCCGGCGCGGCTACGAAGCGGTGATCACCCTCTCCAACGACGTGGCGCTGGAGGGCAGCCCGCTGGTCGAGGTGAAGACCGACGGCCGCCGCAAGCACAAGGTGACACTGTGGCACCTGTCCTGGGCCGAGGTGGCGCACCAGGCTCAGTTGCTGATCCGCCACGAGGGCGTGGGCAACGCGGCGCACGCCTGGCTGCTCCAGGAGTTGCTGCACTACCTCCAGCACGAGAACTCCGGCTGCCACGGTTTCCAGAACATGGGCCCGGCGTGGGTGCCGGTGCGCAACGGCATCGACACGGACACGCTCTGCCAGGGTGACGAGCGCGCCGTGGCCGTCGTCGAGAGCTGGGAGCGGCTCATCCGCCAGGTCTGCCTGCGGCTGGGCGGGGAACTGGGCCAGAAGGTGCTGCCCGTGCAGCGCGCCAAGCGCGGGACCGACCAGGCGAGCCGTCGCGCGGCGCTCGCCGACCGGCTCTGCGAGGAGGGGCGCCTCTCCGCCGAGCTGCGCATCGACACCACGCCCGGCATCCTCGCGATCGCCGCGGACCTGCGGACGGGGAAGCTGCGTACGTCCATCGAGATCCCGGCGCCGGAGCAGGGTTATCCCCTCAGTTGGGTCAAGCGCCTGGTCAGGCAGCTCGCCGAAGCGCCGGCGGACCTACATGTGGAGACGCTGGTGGAGGGCAACAGGGGGCCGCGCGGCACGCTGGAGCGGCTGCGCCCGGAGCCCGGAGACCTCCTGCCCAAGGACGGGGTGGCCATCAACGGGTTCCGGCTGTCCCTGTTCAAGGGAATGGGCAGTACCCGCGGCAACGCCGAGTCCGGGTTCATCCGCAGCGCCGACGAGGCCGTGGACCGGTTCTACGCGGGTGTCGTCGCCCATCTCGCGCAGCCCGGCAGCACGGAGCGCCGGTCAGCGCGCCGCACCTCCGCACCGGACCCGGCCGAGGCCGCTGTCCTGAGCTGATCCGCCCGGCGGACGTCCTCCCCACTCCCACCGGCCCCCGCAGAATTTCCGCGGAGGCCGGCGGGTGGGGCCCTGGTGTCACGTCTCGGCGGCAATCCAGGCGATGTGCCAGCCGTTCTTGGCGGCGTATTCGGGGTCGATGGGCTGGCGGTCGACGCGGCGGACGTAGATGCGGAAGCCGGTGGGGGTGGCGGCGTAGACCGTGTTTCCGCCGGTGGTCATCCACATGCGGTCGTCGCCGGTGAGGGCGGCGATATAGGCGGGGGTGTCGGTGAATTCCCCGGCGCTGGTGTCGACGTCGATGTAGACGCCGTCGCCATTGCGGTCGGGATAGTTCTGCCAGCCTTCACCGGGGGCGGTCCTGCCGGAAAGGAACTTGCCGTTCTGCATTGCCTGCTCCTGTCGCGTCCTCGTAGGAATGCGAACCGGCGATCAACTGATCGGCGGCTAGGGCAGTTTGTGCCCGGACCTCCGGGACTAGCAAGGGCGTTCGACAACGTTGGCCAGATGTGGGGAGTGCCCGCCGGACCCGGGGCCGCTGGCCGGAATGGAGGGTTGACCGGACGGCGGGGCGGGCGTAGCCGGGGGCGGCGACGGGGAGCGCGACGGGTGCATGATTCTTTTTTCGGGAGGGTTGACAGTCTCCTGCCACCTCACAAATCTAGGACTCAGCCTTTCCGGCGGCCCCGGTACGTCGACGCATGAGGAATTCGCGATCCGGGCCTCGCGATCATCAACTCTCCGGTGACACGGCGCACTCCGCCGCTCCGGAGCGGGCCTCTGCGTCGAACGCCGACGACCTTTTCGCGCCGCGCTCGTCGCAACCCTTCCCGGGCACGAGGCCGATGACAGCCTTTGGAGAGGAAAGTGGAGAACGTGGCGGACGTGGGAGCGCCGAAGGACGTGCGGCCGGGGACCGGAACGGCCGCGCGGACCGGTGCGGGCGGCGGCCGGGCCACCGCGGGTTACACCTTCCGGGCCGCCGCGGAATGGGCGGAATTCGGGGCGGTGCTCGACCTCGCGTACGGCGGCCATCCGCACTCGCCGGCCCACAGCGCCGTGGTCGGGGCCCTCTTCGAACCGAAGCGTTCCCTGGTCGCGTGCTACGGCGGGCGCCCGTGTGCCACCCTCGCCGGGTACGCGCTGGAGATGACGCTGCCGGGCGGCCCGGCCCCGGTGGCCGGCATCGGGTACGTGGCGGTCGCGCCGCCGCACCGGCGCCGCGGGCTGATGCGGGAGCTGCTGCGCAAGGCGCTCACCGCGCTGCACGAGGAGCGGACCGAGCCGGTCGCGGTCCTGCACTCGACCGAACCGGGGATCTACGGGCGGTTCGGGTTCGGGCTCGCCTCCCAGGCCGTCGAGGTGTCCGTGCCGCCCGAGGCGCGGGCGTTCGCGGGGGAGGTGGCCGCCTCGGGGCTGACGCTGGACGTCGTCTCACCCGATGAGGCGCACGCTGCCGTCGCGGACGTCTACCGCGCCTGCCTGTCCCAGCGGCCCGGTCTGCTGCGCAGGGACGCCGCCTGGCAGCGCCGCGCCGTCGAGGACGAGCCGGCCGGCCGGAACGGCGCGGGACGGCTGCTGTGCATGGTCGTCTCGGGGCCCGGCGGTGACGCGCGCGCGTACGCGCTGTACCGGCTGCGGCCCGCCTGGGAGCGGTCCCGGCCGCGCTATGCCCTCTCCGTCCGGGAGGTGTTCGCGTGCGACCCCGCCGCGTACGCCTTCGTGTGGCGGTCACTGCTCGACACCGACCTGGCAGGGGCCGTCACCGCGGCATGCTGCCCGGTCGACGACCCGCTGCTGGCGCTGCTCGACGACCCGCGCAGCGCCGCACCGACCGTACGTGATCAGTTGTACGCCCGTGCCGTGGACCTGGACCGCGCCCTCACCGCGCGTACCTACAGTGCGCCGGTGGATGTGGTGCTTGAGGTGCGGGACGTGATGTGCCCCTGGAACGAAGGTCGTTGGCGGTTGTGTGCGGAGCCCGGGGGCGGTGCCGTCTGTGTGCGGACGGGAGCCGCCGCCGATCTCGCGCTGGGCGCCCGTGACGTCGGCGCGGTGCTGCTCGGCGGCGGTTCGTTGGCCCAGCTCGCGCTCGCGGGCCGGGTCGCGGAGCTGCGGCCGGGCGCGCTGCGCGCCGCCTCCGCCGCCTTCCGCCACGATCCGGCGCCGTACTGTCCGACGGCTTTCTGAGGCCGGTGCCCGGCGGTCCCCCGACCGCTGCCCGGCCGGCGGAAGCCGCGCGGTTCCGGCCCCGTGACCATGAGGACGGCTGCCGGTGGCCGCGTCGTCCATCTTTCTGCGAGGAGTCCCCATGCCCGGACCCGGTTATGCCTTCTTCGGCGACGAGGAGCGCGACAACGTGCAGCAGGTGCTGGACGCTTGGGCGCGCACGACCGCCGCGCACTCCTACCCGCTCGGTGACCTGACCCAGACCCGCCTGTTCGAGCAGGCCGCGGCGCACCGGCTGGGCAGCCCGTACTGCCTGTCCGTCAACAGCGGCACGTCCGCGCTGCAGGCGGGCCTCGCGGCGCTCGGCATCGGGCCCGGTGACGAGATCATCGTGCCCGGGTACATGTACGGCGCGTGCCTCGCCGCCGTGGCGTACAGCGGGGCGACGCCGGTGCTGGCCGAGGTGGACGCCTCGCTCACCCTCGATCCCGCCGACGTACGGCAGCGGATCACGCCGCGCACGAAGGCGCTGATGCCGGTGCACATGCTCGGCGCGGCCTGTGACATGACGGCGCTGCGGCGGACCGCGGACGAGCACGGGCTGCTGGTGCTGGAGGACGCCGCGCAGGCGTGCGGCGGTACGTACCGGGGCCAGGCGCTGGGCACCTTCGGGCACGCGGGGGCCTTCTCCCTCAACATGTTCAAGGTGATCACGGGCGGGGACGGCGGTTTCCTGCTCACCGCCGACGAGCGGATCTTCCAGCGGGCGTACGGCTTCCACGACCACGGCTGGTTCCCGTACCGCCGCGAGGACGGCCCCGGCGACCGGCTGTGGGGCCTCAACCTGCGGATGACGGAGCTGACGGCGGCCGTGGCGCGCGCCCAGCTCGGCCGGCTGGACGCCGTGCTGGCCCGTACCCGGGAGCTGCGGGACGACCTGCTGGCGCAGATCCCCGTACGGGACGGGCTGGTCCGCCGCCCCCTGCACGACGCGGCGGGCGACTGCGCGACCCTCCTGGTGCACGTCTTCGACGAGCGGGCGGACGCCGAGGCCGTCGCGAAGCGCCTCGGCACCAAGACGCTGCTGCACTCGCCCAAGCACTACTACGGCGGGATCCCCGAACTGGCCGCGCTGGCCGCCCCGGACGGCTCCTCCTGCCCGTTCCGCCCGGCCGTGGAGTCCTGGCGGCGGGACGGCTGGCGGGCGGGCGCGCTGCCGCGCACCGACGACGTGCTGAGCCGGTCGCTGGCCATGACCGTCGGCACCACCGACACCTACCTGGGCGCCGACTTCGGGGTCACCGTCTTCAGCGGTACGGACGAGGTCGCCGAGGTCGCCGAACGGTTCCGCGAGACGGTCGCGGAAGTGCTCGGCTGACCCCCGGCCCATGCTCCCCCTGCCCTGACCACCCACCGACCTAAGGACCGTCATGCCCGCGACCCGAACGCCCGCGCAGCTCACCGCCGTGGCCGCCAGGCCCCTGGTCAGCGTCGTGGTGCCGTGCTTCGACGAGGCCGCCGTCATCGGGGAGACGCACCGCCGGCTCCGCGCCGTACTGCGCGGCCTGCCGGAGTGCGAGTACGAGGTCGTGTACGTGGACGACGGCAGCCGGGACGGGACCTGGGACCGGCTCACGGCGCTCGCCGCCGCCGACGCGCGGGTCCGGCTGGTCCGGCTGACCCGCAACTTCGGGCACCAGCCGGCCGTCCTCGCGGGCCTGCGCGAGGCGGCCGGGGACGCCGTGGTGACCATCGACGCGGACCTCCAGGACCCGCCCGGCCTCATCGCCGACATGGTCGAACGCTGGCGCGCGGGCTGGCCCGTGGTCTCCGCGCGGCGCACCGGCCGGGAGGGCGAGAGCCGCTTCAAGACCGGCACCGCGCACGTCTTCTACCGGCTGCTGGCGGCGGTCGCCGACCACCCCGTGAAGCTCGACACCGGCGACTTCCGGCTGCTGGACCGCGAGGTCGTCCGCACCCTCACGCTGCTCCCGGAGAGCGAGCTGTATCTGCGCGGCTCGGTGTGCTGGGCGGGCTTCCCCGAGACGAGCCTGGAGTACGGGCGGGGACCGCGGCTCGCCGGGCGGACGAAGTACACGCTGCGCAAGATGGCGGGCCTGTCCCGGCGCGGCCTGCTCGCCTGCTCCTCGGCCCCGGCCCGGGTGCCCGCCGCCGTCGGCCTGGCCTGGCTCGGCGGTACGGCCGTCACCTCGGCCGTGCGGCGCCGCCCGCTGCCGCTCGCCGCGTGGACCTTCGGCTGCGAGGCGGTGCTGCTCGGGGTGCTGGGCGAGTACCTGCTGCTGGTCCACCGCGAGGTGCGCGGCAGGCCGCCGTACGTGGTCCGCCAGCGGTGGGCGGCCGGCGTCCCGGCACCGGCGGAGCTGACGGCCGCCGGCATGGCCGGGCCCCGGGAGGCGTGGACCGCCGGGAGCCCTCGGTGACGGCCGTGAACGGCGACCGGGAGGTACGGGACGCACACCCCGGCGACGCGGACTGGGACGTCATCGTCGTCGGGGCCGGATTCACGGGCCTGGCCGCCGCCCACGAACTCGGCCGGGCCGGGCTGCGCTGCCTCGTCCTGGAGGCCGACGCCCAGGTGGGCGGCCTCGCGGGCACGTTCACCGTCGGCGGCCGGCAGTTGGAGCGCTTCTACCACCACTGGTTCGCCTCCGACACGGGCATCTTCCGGCTCTGCGCCGACCTCGGCCGCGCCGACCTCGTCCAGCGCCACCACGGCCGCACCGGCTTCTACTACGCGGGCGGCATCCACCGCCTCTCCACCCCGCTCGACGTGCTGCGCTTCGCGCCGCTGCCACCCGTCGACCGGCTGCGCCTGGGCCGCTCGGTGCTGCGCGCGGGCCGGGTCCGGCACTGGCGCGAGCTGGAGGCGCTGACCGCCGAGGAGTGGCTGGTCGGGCTGGGCGGGCGGCGGGTCTACGACCGGGTGTGGCGGCCGCTGCTGGAGGGCAAGTTCGGCCCGTACGCGCCCGAGGTCGGCGCCACCTGGATGTGGACCAAGCTGCACCTGCGGGGCGGCAGCCGCAGCCGGTCGGGCCGCGAGGTCCTGCACTACCTGCGCGGGGGCTGCGGCGCCCTGCTGGACGCCTGGCTGCCCCGGCTGGCCGGGCTGGGCGTACGGATACGGACCGGCAGCCCGGTGACGGAGGTGCTGACCGGGCCGGA
The DNA here is from genome assembly GCF_003865135.1 of Streptomyces chrestomyceticus JCM 4735. Lineage (NCBI taxonomy): Bacteria > Bacillati > Actinomycetota > Actinomycetes > Kitasatosporales > Streptomycetaceae > Streptomyces > Streptomyces chrestomyceticus. Next base: position 4,499,274 of record NZ_BHZC01000001.1, read on the forward strand.
GGGCGTACGCGGCGTGCGCTGCGGTGGTGAGGTGACGCGCGCCCCGCGCGTGCTGGTGACCTGCGCCCCCGGGCCCGCCGCCGCAATGCTCGACCGGTCCGCGCACCCCGCCGCCCCGGCCCTGCGCCGCCGCCTCACGGCGATCCCGTACCTGGCCAACCTCTGCCTGGTGCTGGAGAACGACCGGCCTCTGTCCGACACGTACTGGCTCAACGTCACCGACCCGCACTTCCCGTACGTCGGCGTCATCGAGCACACCAACCTCGACGCCCCGGAGCACTACGGCGGGCGGCACCTCGTCTACCTGTCCACGTACCTGCCGGCGGACGCCCCGCTCTACCGGATGAGCGACCCGGAGGTCTACCGGTACAGCCTTCCCCACCTGCGGCGGATGTTCCCGGCGTTCCGCACGGAGTGGGTGCGCGCCCACCACGTCTGGCGCGCCCGGTACGCGCAGCCGGTCATCACCCGGCACTACTCGCGGACCGTGCCCGGCGTCGAGAACGGCGTACCCGGGCTCTACCTCGCCGGAATGGCCCAGGTCTTCCCCGAGGACCGGGGCACCAACTACGCGCTGCGGGGCGGGCAGCGCGCCGGCCGGCTGATCGCCGACCGCATCCGTACGGCGGAGCGCCGCACCGCCGGCGCCACCCCCGCCCACCCCATCCACCGGACCGGAGAGGACCATGACTGACCCCCGCGCCCAGCAGGCGCAGCGGACCCGGCAGCCCCGGAGACCGCGGCAGACCCTGTTCAGCGCCGACGACTGCGAGCGGATGCCCGCCCGCCAGGTGCACGACCTCTACCGGCAGTACGTCAGCCGCGCCCAGGTCTCGCTGCTCGGCTCCTTCGGCTTCGGCCAGGACCTGGTCGACCACGCCGAAGGATGCTGGATCACCCTGCGCGACGGGCGGCGCATCCTGGACTTCACCGGCGGGATCGGCGTCCTCAACCACGGCCACAACCACCCCCGGCTGCTCGCCGCGCGCCGCCGCTTCGCCGACCGGCGCGCCATGGAGGTCCACAAGAACTTCCTGTCCCCGTACGTGGCCGCGCTCAGCCACAATCTGGCCCGGCTGCTCCCCGGCGACCTGAACATCAGCTACTTCCCCAACTCCGGCGCGGAGGCCGTCGAAGGCGCCGTGAAACTCGCGTACAAGTACCACGGGGGCCACCGCGGCACCGTGCTGCACAGCGACATCTCCTTCCACGGCAAGCTCCTCGGCGCGGGCAGCCTCACCGCCTCCCCCGAGGTCGACTTCCCGTACCCCGGCCTGCCGGGCACCGACCACTTCGCCTACGACGACCCGGAGTCCTTCGCCCTCGCCCTGGAACGGCACCGGACCGGGGACGGCGGCAGCGACGTGTACGCGGTGGTGCTGGAGCCGTTCAGCGCGTCGAGCGTGCGCGCATGCTCGGCGGAGTTCTTGTACGAGGTGCGCCGGCTCTGCACGGAACGGGACATCGTGCTGATCTTCGACGAGGTGTACACCGGCTGGGGACGGACCGGCACGCTCTTCCACTTCATGCGCCACCCCGGCCTGCTGCCCGACGTCCTGACCACCTCGAAGTCGTTCGGCGGCGGCAAGGCGTCCATCTCCGGCTACGTCGCGCGCGAACCGGTCTTCCGCGCCGCGTACGACAACCTCGCCGACGCGACGCTGCACAGCACCACCTACTACGGCTTCGGCGAGGAGACCGCGACCGCGCTGGAAGCCGTCGCCGTCGCCGTCGAGGACGACTACCCGGCGCGCGCCGTACGGATCGGCGAGCGGCTGGGCGGGGGCCTCACCGCCCTCGCCGCCCGCCACCGCTCCCTGGTGGCCGGCACCTGCGGCCAGGGCGCACTGCACGGCCTGTTCCTCAACGACGGCAACCCCGCACTGGACCGGCTGCTGCGCCTGGTCCCCTCCTCCTTCGTCCGCGACCCGCGGGCCCGCCGCAAGCTCATCACGGCCGCCGTGATCGCCTCTCTCTACCGCGACTTCGGCGTCCTGGCCTACTACGGCTCCAACCACGGCCTGCCACTCATCGCCTCGCCGCCGCTGGTCGCCGGGGAGACCGAGGTCGAGCTGTTCCTCCAGGCTCTGGACTCGGTGCTCCAGCAGGGGGCCGGACGGCTGCTGACCCGCTTCGCCAAGGACGTACTGGCGCAGCAGGTGCCCGTGCGGGGCAAGGAGGCCAGGGAGCAGGCGGTGGCGCGGTGAGCGGCGCGCACGCGGAGAAGGGCAGCCGGATGGCGCGGGCACTGCGCGCGAGCGGACTGCCCCGCCGGTGGGCGGCCCGCTACCCGGCCCTCGCCGGGCCGCGCGCGAGCGCGCGCGCTGCCGCGCATGTCAGCGGGACGCTGGAGCGGCTGCCGAGGTCGTACCGGTTCGGTGCCGAGATCGCGCTGCGGATCGCCGGGCTGGCACTGCGGGGCGCCGGGCCGGCGCCGGCGGGGAGTTCCGCACCCGCCGGGCACGACCGGCTCGCGCGGATCCCCGGATTCGGCCGCTTCCTCGACCTCGTCGACGCCCTCGCGCTGTACGGCGCTCTGGACGGTGAGCGGGACACATGACCCGACGCCGCCCCCCGCCCCGCACCGTCCCCTGTGACGCCCTGGTCATCGGCTCCGGCGCCGGTGGCGCGGTCGCCGCGCTGGAACTGGCGCGGGCCGGCCACCGTACCGTCGTCCTGGAGGAAGGCCCCCGGACCAGCACCGCCGAGATCGCCGCGGCGGCACCCGCCGAGAACCTGCGCCGCCTCTACCGCGACGCCGGGCTCACCCCGGTCTTCGGCAGCCCGGTCATCCCGTACGGCGAGGGCCGCTGCGTGGGCGGCAGCACGGTCGTCAACGGCGGGGTCCTGTGGGCGCCGCCGGACGTGCTGCTGGAGAGCTGGGCGCAGGAGATGGGCACCACCGACTACCGCGCCGGCCGGCTGGCGGAGCACGTCCGTACGGTGTCCGAGCGCCTCGGCGTCGGCGAGCAGCCGCACGGCGACGGCAACGCGGACTCCCGGCTGCTGGCGGGCGCGGCCGACACCCTGGGCTGGCGCTGGGCCGCCGCCCGGCGGGCCGCCCCCGGCTGCCGGCACCGCAACCGCTGCCCGACCGGCTGCCCGAGCGGCGCCAAGCGCAGCATGCTCGTCAGCTACCTCCCGGAGGCCGAGCGGTACGGCGCCCGGATCGTATCCGGGACGCGGGCCGTGCTGCTGCGGCACGACGGCCGGACCGTGTACGGGGTGACGGCCATCGGCGGGTCAGAAGGGGTGGGTGGGACGGACGGACCGGACGCCCGCACCCGTATCGACTACCGCCCGCGCACGGTCTTCCTCGCCGCCGGAGCCGTCGGCAGCGCCCTCCTCCTCCAGCGCAGCGGCATCCACCGCCGCCGGGCCGGGCGCGCCATGGGCTTCCACGTCAACTTCCGCCTGGTGGCCTGCTTCCCGGACCCGGTGCACGCCACACGCGGCACCATCTTCACCGCGCAACTACGGGAATTCGACGGGCTGGGCATCCACCTGATGCCCGCCAACCTCACCGCCGGATCACTGGCGGCGGCCCTCACCGGACACGGCCCCGCGGTGCTGGACACACTGCTGGCCGACCTGGGCAGAGTCGCCGTGTACACGGTGCAGGTACGGATGGCCGGACGCGTAGCCGTACGCCAACTGCGCGGCGGCACCCGGCTTCTGCGGCACCACCTCACCCCGCACGACCACGCCCTGCTGCGCTTCGCGCTCGGCCGGGCGGCGCGGCTGCTCTTCCGGGCGGGCGCCGTGGAGCTCTACCCGCCGTGCCCGGGTGTGCTGCGCTCGGACCGTACGGCGCAGGAGTTCGCCGCCCGGTCGGACCCGCGCGGCTGGAACCTGGTCTCCGTCCACGCCATGGCGTCCTGCCCGATGGGGCGGCCCGCACGCGGCGGGGTGTGCGACCAGGACGGCCGACCGTACGGTTTCACCAACCTCCGGCTGTGCGACGCGTCGGTGCTGCCGGGTCCGGCCGGCATCAGCCCCCAGGGCACGGTCATGGCCTTCGCGCACGAGATCGTCGCCCGCCACCTCTCCTCCGCACCACAGGTCCCCACGAGGAGGCACTGTGACAGCGACACCACCCCCTGACGCCACGGGGCGCCCGCGCGGCCTGCTGCGCCCCGCCGGGCCCGTCGTCGACTGCGACATCGCCGTGCTCGGCTCGGGCATGGGCGGCGCGACCCTGGCGTACGCCCTGTGCGGCACCGGCGCGCGGGTCCTGGTCGTGGAGCGCGGCGACTTCCTGCCGAGGGAATGGCAGAACTGGTCGGCGCCCGACGTCTTCACCGCCGCGCGCTACCGCAACGCCGAACCCTGGTACGACGCCGCGTCCGGCCGGTTCTTCTCCCCGGGCGTGCACTACTACGTCGGCGGCAACACCAAGGTCTTCGGCGCCACCCTGCCACGCTTCCGCGAGGCCGACTTCGGGCCGCTGGAGCACGCCGAGGGCGTCTCGCCCGGCTGGCCGTTCCCGTACGGCGTGCTCGAACCGCACTACGCGCGCGCCGAACGCCTCTACCGGGTGCACGGCGCCCGCGCCGCCGACCCGACCGACCCGTGGCGCTCCGGCGACTACCCCTGGCCGGCCGTACCGCACGAACCCGCCGTCGCCACGCTCGCCGCGTCGCTGCGCGACCAGGGCCTGACCCCGTTCGCCCTGCCCACCGGCGTGGACCTCCGGGAAGACGGCGGGTGCCTGCGCTGCGGCACCTGCGACGGCTTCCCCTGCCTGGTCGAGGCCAAGAGCGACGCCGACGTGTGCGCGCTGCGGCCCGCGCTGGCCTCCGGCAACGTCTCGCTGCTCACCCGGGCCACGGTCACCCGGCTCGTCACCGGCGCGTCCGGGCGGCGGGTCACCGAGGCGCTGGCCCAGTACGAGGGCCGTGAGCTGCGCATTCGCGCGGACCGCTTCGTCCTGGCCTGCGGCGCGGTCAACACGGCGGCGCTGCTGCTGCGTTCGGAGCCCGGCTCCCTGCGTACGGGGCCGGTGCGGACCACGGGCCTGGCGAACGGGTCCGGGCAGGCCGGGCGCAACTACATGGTGCACAACAGCACCTTCCTCATGGCCGTCGCCCCGCGCCACGCCAACGACGTGGTGTTCCAGAAGACGCTGGGCGTCAACGACTGGTACCTGGGCAACGGCTCGCGCGGGCCCCTCGGCAACATCCAGGCCCTGGGCAAGCTGCGTCCCCCGTCGGCGGGCGGACTGTGGCCCCGGACACCGCGCCCGCTGCTCGCCGCCGCCACCCGGCGCAGCTTCGACCTGTACCTCACCAGCGAGGACCTGCCGGTGCCGGGGAACCGGGTGGCCGTCGGCCCCGGGGACCGGATCGAGGTGCACTGGCGGCCGGTGAACCTGCCGCCGCACCGCGAACTGGCGCGCCGCGCCGTACAGATGATGCGCCGCGCGGGCTTCCCCCTGATCCGCACCCGGCGGATGGGCATCGCGGTCAACTCGCACCAGTGCGGCACGGCGGTGGCCGGGGACGACCCGGCGGCCAGCGTCGTCGACCCGGGGTGCAAGGCCCACGAGCTGGACAACCTCTGGGTCGCGGACAGCTCCTGGTTCCCGTCGTCGGCGGCGGTCAACCCGGCGCTGACGATCGCCGCCAACGCGCTGCGCATCGCGCCGGGCGTGGCGGGGGTGCCGGAGGAGACGTACGGCATCCACGCGGCCGGTACGCCCCGCGAGGCCGGTGCGGCCCGCGCCGCCGACACGGCGCGCGGCGGCTCCGGGGACGGAGGGACCGCGGGCCCATGATCGTCGACCACGCCTACGAACTGATCACCGACGACGTCTTCCTGCGCCTGCACGGGCTGCTGCCGCACGCCGAACTCTTCCTCAAGCTGGAAGGGCTCAACCCGGCCGGATCGGTCAAGCTCAAGACCGCCACCGGCCTGGTCGAGGACGCCGAACGCCGCGGCCTGCTGCACCCCGGCGGCTCGCTGATCGAGTCCTCCTCCGGCAACCTGGGCATCGCCCTGAGCGCCGTCTGCGCGGCCAAGGGCTACACCTTCACCTGCGTCACCGACCCGCACGTACCGCGGCAGAGCGTCGCGCTGATGCGCGCGTTCGGCGCCCATGTGTGCGTCGCGGACACCCCGGACGGCAACGGCGGCTACCTCGGCAGCCGGATCGCCCTGATCCGCAGCGCCCTGGACCTCGACCCGTCCCTGACCTGGCTCAACCAGTACGCCAACGCCGCCAACCCGGCCGTGCACGCGGCGCGCACCGCCGCCGCCGTGCTGCGCGAGATCCGCACCGTGGACTACCTCTTCGTCGGCGCCGGCACCACCGGCACCGTCATGGGCTGCGCCGCGCACTTCCGCCGCCGCTCGCCCCGGACCACCGTGGTCGCCGTGGACGCCGCGGGCTCGGTGACCTTCGGCGGCCCGCCCGGCGCCCGCCGCATCCCGGGCCTGGGCACCAGCCGGGTGCCGGAGCTCTGCCGCCCGCGCGCCGTGCACCGGGTGGTCGCCGTACCCGAGCGGGACGCCGTACGGATGTGCCGCCGCCTCGCCCGCTCCCACGGCCTGGCCGTCGGCGGCTCCACCGGCTCCGTGCTCTGCGCCGTCCTGCGGCTGCGGTCCGGCATCCCGCCGGGCGCCCGGGTGGTGGCGCTCTCCGCCGACCTCGGGGACCGCTACCTGGACACCGTGTACGACGACGCCTGGGTCACCGAGCACTTCGGCGCCGCGGCGGCCGGCCGCCCCCGGACGCCCGGCACCGCGCAGTCCGCCCCAGAGGAGGTGCGTTGAATGAACCCGCCCACCGCGAACGCCGCCCTGCCCCCCACCGCGAACGCCGCCCCGGCTCCCACCGCCCCGGACCGTGACGACGGCCTCCAGGATCTGTACTGGCCCCCCGTCCACCCCTTCCGCTCCCTCGACCCCGCGCTCGTCCGCTTCCTGGCCGCTCCCCCGCCCGCCCAGGCCGCCCACCTCGCCCGCCTGCGCGCCGACCCCGAGGCCCACGGCCGCTTCCTCCACGACCACCTGGCCACCCTCTACGCCCAGTCCTTCGGCTACCGCGACGGACCGGCCGCCCACGCCCCCGACGACGACCTGGAGATCGCCCTGTACGCGGCGCGCACCCGGCTGGAACACGAGTTCCTGACGTACGGCTGCACCCCCGCGCCCGTACCGGCCCTGCGGAACCAGGAAGCGGCCGCCGACCACCTGGAAGCGCTGGCCGCCCGCAACCCCGGCGCCTCCCACCCCCTCTTCCGCTTCCTCGCCACCGACGCCTCCCGCGAGCAGATCGAGTACTTCCTGCGCTGCGAACTGATCCGCAACGAAATCGTGGACGACGAGGTCGCCCTCCTCGTCGTCGGCCTCCAGGGACAGCAGAAGGCCGTCGCGGCGGCCAACCTGTGGGACGAGTGCGGGCGCGGACGGCTGGAGAACTTCCACACGTACTGGCTGCGCCGCCAGCTCGGCTCCCCCGCCGGGTGGGAAGCGCTGGCCCGCTACCGCGGCGCCCACCCGTGGTTCGCCAAGCCGACATCGAACCTCTTCGCCGCGCTGCTGCTGCGCCCGGCGCGCGTACAGGCCGCGTACGGCTGCTTCCTCGTCTTCGAAAGCTGGGTCGAACCGCACTTCACCCTCCTGCTGGAGGGAATGACGCGGGTGGGCATCCACGACGACGACATGCGCGTGTACTACACCGCCCACACCCGTATCGACCCCCGCCACAGCCGGGAACTGTGCGACGGCCTGCGCGCCCAGCGCCCCCGCCTCACACCCCCGGAGGTACGGGCTGCCCTGTACGGCGCGCACCTCGCGGTCGACACGGGCGTGCGGCAGTACGACCGCATCCTGCGTCACTTGGAGACCATGGGCCCGCGGAGCGCGCACGCACCGCGGCCCCAGGACCACTGAGGCCGGCTGCGATCGGAGGACACATGACGGACCCGGACCGGAGCGCCCACCAGCAGGCGGGGGCGGCCGACGCGGTACTGACCCTGCCCGGCACGATCCTCACCACGCCCGGACCCGGCCGGGCGAACGGCGGTCCCGGCGGCCCCGGCGGCTGCACCCTCGGCCTCGACATCGGCGGCACCTTCGTCAAGTCCGCGCTGGTCGCCGCCGACGGCACGGTCCGGCACGAGAGCCGCTGCCCGACCCGCAGCGCGGACGGCCCCGACGCCGTCCTGCGCGCCGTCCTCGACCACGCCGCCGAGACCCTGGCCGTGGCCCGCGACGCGGGCGAGGACGTCCGCGCGGTGGGTATCGCCTCCTGCGGGCTGGTGGACGAGGACGCGGGCACCGTCGTGTTCTCCGCCTCCATCCAGTGGCGCGACCTGCCGCTGCGGCGGCTGGCGGCCGAGCGCCTCGGACTGCCGGTCGCCCTCGGGCACGACGTACGGTCCGGCGGCCTGGCCGAAGCGCGGCTGGGCGCCGGGCGCGGCCACCGGGTCGTCCTGTTCGTGCCCGTCGGTACGGGGGTGGGCGGCGCGCTGCTGCTGGACGGGAAGCCGTTCCCGGGCAGCCACTGGCGCTCGGCGGAGGTCGGGCACGTCGTCACCCGGCCGGACGGCGACGCGTGCCCGTGCGGCCAGCGCGGCTGCCTGGACACCATCGCGGGCGGCGTCGCCGTGGCCCGCCGCTACAACCAGCGGTGCGGCGCGCTGCCCCCGGTCTCCGGCGCCGAGGAGGTGGCGCGGCGCGCGGCGGCCGGCGACCCGGCGGCCGTGCAGGTGTGGGAGGAGGCGGCCGACGCGATGGCCCAGACGCTGCTGACGGCGGTCACCCTCTTCGACCCGGCCGTCCTGGTGCTGGGCGGCGGGCTCAGCCAGGCGGGCGAGCAGTTGCGCGCGCCGCTGCGGCGCGGCCTCGAACAGCGGGCCGCCTTCCAGGCGCTGCCCGAGATCGTCTTCGCCCGGCTGGGTGAACGGGCGGGCCGGACCGGCGCCGGACTGCTGGCCTGGGACCTCCTCCACGCCCACGAAGGCGTACGGACATGAGCGGCCACGGCCGGGCACAAGCGGTCGCGCCCGTGCCCGTACGCGGGCACAGCCCGCCCCAGCCGCACACCCGCGTCGGCTGCCGACCCGGCCCTGACCGGCCGCGCGGCCCCCGCTGACCAGGTCTGCCCGCGGCGCGGCGGAGGTGGGGGAAACGGGCATGTACACCGCAGTGGGCGCGGCGGACCACCCCCGGAGGCCGTCCATCGGGTTCGCTCTTCCCAGCCGGGTTCTCCTCCCCTGAAAGGGGCCCGACCATGAAGCACCCCGCCCCCGGAGCCGGTCCCGCCGGCTCCGGAGCCCCCCACCCCGCCGCCACCGCCGGAACCGGCCCCCACGCCGGGTCCGGCGGCCCGGCCCACCACCTCGTCGAGGGCCGCACCATCGACGCCGTACCGGAGACCGAACGGCACGGCCGCCCCCGTGACCTGTTCGCCGTCTGGTTCGCCGCCAACATCAGCCCGCTGACCATCGTCTCCGGCACCATCGCCCCGCTCGTCTTCGGCCTCGGCCTGTGGCCCGCCGTCGCCGCCGTGACCCTCGGCAACCTGCTCGGCGGCTTCCTGATGGCCCTGCACGCGGCGCAGGGCCCGCGGCTCGGCGTCCCCCAGATGATCCAGAGCCGCGGCCAGTTCGGCAGTCACGGCTCGCTGCTCGTCACGCTCGTCGTCGTCTTCATGTACGCGGGCTGGTTCGCGTCCAACCTGGTCATCGCCGGGCAGGCGCTGAACCGGTCGGTGCCCGCCGTGGACACCTCCGGCTGGCTGGTGCTGTGCGCGCTGGCCGGGCTGGTCGTCGCGGTCGTCGGCTACCGCCTGATCCACCGCGTCGGCCGCTGGGCCACCGTCGTCACCCTCGCCCTGCTCGCCCTGTGCGCCGTACGGGTGTTCCTGACCCCCGGCGTCCTCGAACGCGCCACGAACGCCACCGGCTTCACCCTCGCCGGCTTCGTCGGCATGACCGCGATCGGCATCCTGCTCCAGATCACCTACGCCCCGTACGTCTCGGACTACACCCGCTACATGCCCGCGCACGCCGCGTCCCGCCGCTCCACCCTGTGGTTCACCTACTGGGGCAGCGTCCTGGGCAGCGTGCTGCCGATGTTCCTCGGCATCGTCATGGGCATCGCGGTCGCGGACGACGCGATCGCCGGACTGGACACCGTGCTCGGCGGCACCCTCTCCGCCGTCGTGCTGTGCTCCTTCGCCGTCATCGTCGTCCACGTCAACTCCATGAACCTGTACGGCACTTCCCTGTGCCTGGTGACCGCCGCCCAGACGTTCCGGCACACCTGGCTGCCGGGCCGCCTGACCCGTACGGCGCTGATCGCGGGCCCGCTCGCCCTCGGCCTCACCCTCGCCCTGGCCTTCCAGGACACCTTCCTCGCCTCGTACACCGACTTCCTGGCGATCCTCCAGTACGTCCTGATCCCGTGGACCGCCATCAACCTCGTCGACTACTACCTGATCCGGCGCGGGAACTACCACGTACCGTCCTTCTTCGCCCCCGGCGGCGGCGTGTACGGACGCATCAACGGCCCCGCCGTCCTGGTCTACGCCGTCAGCTTCGCGCTGGAGATCCCCTTCATGCACACCTCGGCCTACACCGGGCCGGTCGCCTCGGCCCTCGACGGGATAGACCTCTCCTGGGCCGTGGGCCTGGCGGTCCCCACCGTCGCGTACTGGTTCATCGCCCGCCGCCGCACCGCACCCGACCTGCTCCCCACCACGGCCCCCGCCCTCCCCCAGGAAGGCTCCTGACCATGTCCACCATCCCCGACTTACGCGCCGAGGCGGCCCGCCTCCTGCACACCAACCGCTATCTCACCCTCGGGACCGCCGGACCCGACGGCACCCCCTGGGCCGTCCCCGTCACCTACGCCTGGGACGACGCGGACCACTTCTACTGGTGGTCCGCGTCGGACGCGGTGCACTCCCGCAACATCGCCGCCAATCCCGCCGTCTCGCTCCTGGTCTTCGACTCCCAGGTGGCCGACTCCGAGGCACAGGCCCTCTACGGGGAAGGCACCGCGCACGCCCTCGCCCCGGCCGACCTGCCGTCGGCCCTCGCGGTCTTCTACGCCCGCCGCTACCCCGACCCCGCCGTCCGCGCCCGCCGGGCCCGCGAACCCGCCGAGTTCCAGGACGGCTCCCCCAAACGCTTCTACTGCGCCACCGTCCACGCCTACTCGGCCCTGACCCCCGACCCCCACCCGGTCCACGGCAACACGGTGCCCCACCGGGTCACCTTTCCGTTCACCACGGCGTGGGCGAAGGCGTACGAGCCGGGGTGAGGCGGAGGATCAGAACCCCACGAACGGGCGTCGCCTCACAGGCACTTACGCCGCCAGGTGAGCAGCCCCGCCAGCGCGATCGGCCCGAAGACGGCGGCCTTGACGGCCAGCTTCGTCGACAGCCACGCGAAGCCGGGCGCCCACAGCCCCAGCCACCAGGCCAGCAGCAGGGCCAGGCCCACCACCAGGACGGCACACACCACGGACACCGCTATGCGGGCCGCCCGGTTGCCGAGCTGTTCCGCACTCTCCCCCTCGCTCATGCGTGTGATTCTAGGGACGAGGGGTGACCCGTCGCGGGCTCAGGTGGTGATCTTGCCAAGGATGTCCGGATGGCGTCGGCCGTGCCGCGTAGCCGCTTCGTACGTGGCCCCGACCCGCAGGACGGCCAGGTCGGCGCGCGGCGGGCCCACGATCTGGAGGCCCACCGGGAGGCCGCCCGGGGTGAAGCCCGCCGGTACGGACAGGGCGGGCACGCCCAGGACGGACACGAAGTAGGCCGAACGCATCCAGTCGATGTAGGTGTGCTGCGGCTGCCCCTCGACCGTGTCCGGGTACTCCGCCGCCGCGTCGAACGGCGCGACCTGGGACACCGGCGCCAGCAGCACGTCGTACCGGGTGAAGAAGTCGACAGCGCTTCGGTACAGCCGCGCGCGGCAGACCGTGGCACGGGCCAGGTCGGGGCCGGTCAGGCGGCGGCCCTGCTCGATGTTCCAGGCGAGACTCGGCTTCAGGGCCTCGGGGGACGCGTCGAGCGCCGCGCCGAGCGCGAGGTCGAAGTGGTGGGCCCGCAGAATCCGGAACACGTCGTCGGCGCCGTCCAGGTCCGGGCAGTCCTCCTCCACCCGGCAGCCCAGCCGCCGGAACACCTCCGCCTGCGGCTCCAGCACCGCCCGCACCTCGGCGTCGACCGGCACCCGGCCGCCCAGATCGGGCGTCCAGGCCACGCGCAGCCCGGTGAGGTCCCGCTCCAGCGGCTCACGGAACGGCGCTCCCGGCCCCTCCAGACTCACCGGGCAGCGCGGGTCGGGCCCCGCCATGACCGAGAGCAGCAGCGCGGCGTCGGCGACCGTACGGGCCATCGGGCCGGGCACGGTCAGCGTGTCCCACGGGTTCCACGCCGGGTACGACGGCACCCGGCCGGGGGTGGGGCGCAGCCCGACGACGTTGCAGAACGAGGCGGGGTTGCGCAGCGAACCGCCCATGTCGGAGCCGTCGGCGAGGGGTTGCAGCCCGGCGGCCAGCGCGGCCGCCGCACCGCCGCTGCTGCCGCCCGCCGAGCGGGTGAGGTCGTACGGGTTGCGGGTCACGCCGAAGACGGGGTTGAAGGTGTGCGAACCGGCGCCGAACTCCGGCACGTTGGTCTTCCCGATGCGGACCGCCCCGGCGGCCTGGACGCGCTGGACGAGCAGTTCGTCCTCGTCGGGGACGGTGTCGGCGCGCAGCGGCGAGCCGTACGTGGTGCGCATGCCCCGGGTGAGGTGGGTGTCCTTGAAGGCGATGGGCAGCCCGTGCAGGGGCCCGGCCGCCCCGCCGCGCGCCAGGTGCTCGTCGGCGGCCGCGGCGGCCGCCATCGCTCCTTCGGGGTCGAGGGAAACGATGGCGTTCACCTGCGGGTTGACGCGCTCGATGCGGTCCAGGTGGGCCCGTACGACCTCTCGCGCGGACACCTCGCGGCGGCGGATGCGGGCGGCGAGGTCGGTGGCGTCGGTGAAGGTGAGGCCGGTGTCGGTGTCGGCACCGGTGGGCCCGGTGCCGGTGCTGGCTCCGGCTCCGGCTCCGGCTCCGGCTCCGGCTCCGGCTCCGGCTCCGGCGAGATCGTTGTCACCACTCATACCCGCAACCCAACACCGTCCATCAGCGCCCCCACCACCCCCCGGGCCCGCCCGACGGCGTCCTCGTCCCCCGTCCGCACACCGCGCGCCCACGTCTCCGCGGCGTCCAGCGCGGCGAGCGCCGGCAGCGCGTACCGCTCCGCGTCCGTCAGCTCCCGCCCGTAACCGCGCAGGAAGGCGGCGCGCAGGCCCGGATCGCGCAGGCACGCGCCGTACGCCACCCGTACGAGATCCTCCGCCGCGCACCCGAGCCGCGCCTGCGCGAACCCGGCGAGCGCCAGGCGCCGGCCCGCCGCGTCCCACAGGAAGTGGTGCGCGCCGACGTCGCCGTGCAGGAAGCCCGCGGGCAGCGGCGGGAGCAGGTGGAGCACCGCGGCCCGGTCCAGAATGAACCGCCGCTCCGCCGCGTCCAGCACGCCCGCGTCCGACAGCTCGGCCACCTGCGCCTCGGCGGCGGCGTGCCGCTCGGCGGCCCACCGGTCCACGCCGCCCACCGGGCCCGCCGCGCCTCCCGGGCCGCACGCGTCGTGCAGACGGCGCAGCAGCCCGCCCGCCTGCCGGTACACCTCCGTACGGTCGGCACGGCCCGGCGCGGCGTCGGACACACCGGTCCCCGGCGCGGCGGTGAGCAGCAGCGCGAGACGGCCCGGGTCGCTGTCTACGAGGACCGGCGCGTGCGCGTGGCCGAGGGCGGGGACGGCGTGCCGGTACGCGTGCGTCTCGCGCGTGTAGCGGTCCGGCGTCGGCGCCACCTTGAGGAAGAACCGGGCCGCGTCCGCGCGCGTCAGCTCCCACACCCGCGCGCCGGTCCGCTGCCGCGAGACGTCGCGCACCTCGGTGATCTCACCGCCGGCCCGGCTGCGGGCCCAGGCGACGGGGTTCGGGACGGTTGGCACAGTTCCTCCTCGGTTGACGCCGGTTCGGACGGGTGCTCGCAGAACGAGGCCCGCGGACCGTTCGTCACGGTCCCACGCGGGCGCCCTCTCGGTCGAAAGTTCGACCAGACCGTCAACGCGCTGCCCGGCACGGGTCGTGCGCGGCACGGTTCACCCGGCCGTGGCCGGCCACCCGATCCGGGGATTGCGGGCCGCCGACGGACTGCCGACGCACTGCCGGATGGCTGGAAGTCGGCAGCGGCGGGACGGTCACCACCCTACGGAGTTGTACAGTTGCGCAATCCAGCAACTTAATCAGCGCTGCGCGGGAGCGCACCGACCCGCCGGGGGGATCCCCATGCCAGGCACCGACTCCCTACGGACCGAGGTGGACGCCGCCTTCGCGCACGCCCTCGGCCAGGCACTCGACTCCCCGGAGCTCGGAGAGGCGCTGCGCCGCACCCCGGGAGCCGCCGACCGCGAACAGCTCCGCACCCGGGCCCACCGGGAACGCGACACCCTCTGCGCCGCCGCGGCACCCGAGTACGAGACGTACGCCCGGCTACGCTCCGCGAACGCCGCGCCGCCTCCCGACGCGGAGTCCCGTACGGCCGCGGACTCCGGCGGCGGCCTGCTGCCCGCCCTCGGCGTCCTCGTACCGAGCCTGGGCGCGGTGGCCGCCGTCCTCTTCCTCGCGATCGGCTTCGGCATGCGGCTGGTCGGCTTCCACCGGCAGTTCGCCGACGAGCTGGTGTACGCGGGCTGGCTCGCCGCGGGCATCGCGGCGGCGGCGACCGTCGCCGGTCTCGCCTGGATGCTGGTGACCGCGGCCCGCAACCGCTCGGCGGACGGCGCCCCTGGCGCCGATGCCGCTACCGGGGACCTGGATCCCGAGGTGGCGCAGGCCCGCGCGGCCTGGCAGCGCGCACTACTGGAGCGCGGCATCCTCCCGTTCCTCCTGAACCACATCCGCACCCAGGAGGAGACACACACCACCCCGCCGGCAGCCCCGACACCCCGCACCCGCCCCGGCTACTCCGCCCCCGAATACGGCAGCCCGGAGTACGCCAGCCCCGAGTACGCCAGCCCGGGTTACGGAAGGCCCGCCTACGGGAGCCCGGCGTACGAGAGTCCGGATCGCTAGGGGCGATCCGAGTTATCCACAGGGCTGGATGTGAGCCACGCCACAAAGGCACTATGGGTACATGACCAGGGCCACCGGCCGTGCGCCGTCGGGTCCGCCGCAGCCGTCGCCGCGGCGGTACAACGCCGTGCTGCGGCTGTACGACGCACCCCTGCGCCGGGACTGGGCGTTCTGGCTCACCGTCGGCCTCGCCGTCATGGTGGCGTTCAGCATCGGCACGAGCCAGGAGCAGTCGAGCGGCCTGCCCCGCTGGCTGGACACACTGCTCGCGGTGCTCACCTTCACCCTGCTCTTCGGGGTGGTCCCCGCCTGGATCCGGCTGGGCATCCGCAGGTGGCGGTGGGGTGAACGGCCGAGCGACCCGAAGCCGTCACCCGTCGCGGCCCCGAACCCGAGCCCGCCCCTGAACCCGGGCACATCCCCTCCCCGAACCCGGGCACATCCCCTCCCCCGCACACCGCCACAGCCCCTCGCACCACCGAGCCCCCTCGTGCCACCCCTCCCCCACACACCGCTACGACCCCGCCCCAGACCCCGCACACCACTCCACCCCCACGCTCCACCCCCGCCCCACGCACCACCCCAGCCCCCCACACCGACCCACCACCCCCACGCACCCCCACCCCACCGAGACGCACGCCCCCACCGCCGCCCCACGGCCCCGCCCGCCCCGAGACCGCGTACCCGACGGCCCCCGATCCCCTGGCCGCCGCCCGCCGGGGCTTTCCGCACCCCGTGGCGCGGACCGTGCACGAGATGCAGCGGGCGCACACCGCCAAGGACCGCCACGAGGCGCTGCTCGAAGCCGGTGAGACGCTCGCCGCCACCGTCGCCGTCACCGCGGCGGGACTGCTCACGGCACACGGCGCCGGGGAGCGCAACCTCGCGGAACTGCGCACCGCCCTCGCCGGCACGGGCACCACCTTCGGCACCTGGACGGTGTGGCTCCACCACCTGTGCCGGGTCGCGCGGGAGCGTACGGACGTGGTGCCCGGCCTCGCGGAGGCCCTCCGGGACGACGCCGAGATGGCGGCCCGGCCGGACGATCCCGGGCTCGCCCAGTTCCTCGACCGTCTCAAGGGCGAACGCAACCGCACCTCGCACGGCGACAAGCCGCGGACGCAGGAGGAAGCCGCCCTGCGCGTCGCCGAGCACCGGCTCACCCTCGAACAGGCGCTGATGTCCGCCCAGTTCCTCACCGGACTGCCCTGGCTGCTCACGGTGTCCTGCGCCTACCAGCGCCGTACCGGCACGTTCGAGGTCGTGGCGGACCACCTGATGGGCGACCACCCGGACTTCGACCGGATGACCTTCTCCTGCCCGGCGCCGGTCGCCGACGACACGGTGTACGTCCTCAGCCCGGCGGGCCCGGTCGCCCTGTCGCCGTTCGTCGCCAGCCTGTACTGCCCACAGTGCGGGCGCCGCGAGATATGCCACGCCAACAACGCGGGACGCCGCAACCGCCCGGCGGCCTACAAGAGCTTCGGCCGCGGGCACGTCATCCCGTACCCCGAGCTGGACGAGGAGATAGCCGCCCTGCCCGGGTCGCGGCCGTCACCCCGTCCGGGACGCCGTACCCCTTAGCTCGTAATGGGATTCATTTTCATATAGCCTCGTCCGGAACCGGCACCGGCACGGGTCCGCGCCCGCCCACGGCGGCGCGGCACCACCGCGTGCCCGTCAGCACCCCCGCGCCCAGGAGAGGTTCCCGGACCATGGCCGTTCCCAAGCGGAAGATGTCCCGCAGCAACACCCGCCACCGCCGCGCCCAGTGGAAGGCCCGCACGCCCGCCCTGGTCCCGGTGACCGTGGACGGTTCCGTCTACCAGGTGCCGCGCCGCCTGGTGAAGGCGTACCGGCTCGGCCTGCTGCGCCCGGAGGACTGACCGCCCATGACCCCGTCGCCGCCCCCGGCCGGCCCGCTGCCCGTCACCGTGCTCTCCGGATTCCTCGGCGCGGGCAAGACCACGCTGCTCAACCACGTCCTGCACCACCGGGCGGGGCTGCGCGTCGCCGTGATCGTCAACGACATGAGCGAGATCAGCATCGACGCCGCGCTCGTCCGCGGCGGCCGGGCCGCGCTGTCCCGCACCGAGGAACGCCTGGTCGAGATGGTCAACGGGTGCATCTGCTGCACCTTGCGCGACGACCTCCTCGAAGAGGTCGCCCGGCTGGCCCGGGAGGGCCGCTTCGACCACCTGCTCATCGAGTCCAGCGGCATCTCCGAGCCGCTGCCGGTGGCCGCCACCTTCGCGTTCCCGCGCGACGACGGCGCGACGCTCAACGACCTCGCTCGGCTGGACACCATGGTCACCGTGGTCGACGCCGCGAACTTCCACGAGGAACTGGCGGGCGGCGACGGCCTCGCCGAGCGCGGCCTCGCCCCGTACGAGGACGACGAGCGGACCGTCAGCGACCTGCTGGTCGACCAGGTCGAGTTCGCCGACGTCATCGTGGTCAACAAGCTCGACCTGGTGGACGAGGCGCGGGCCGCCTGCCTGCGGGCCGCCCTCACCCGGCTGAATCCGGCGGCCCGGATCGTCCCCGCCCGGCACGGCCGGGTGGCGCCCGCCGAGCTCCTGGGCACCGGCCGCTTCGACCTGGAGCGCGCCCAGCAGGCACCCGGCTGGGTCAGGGAGCTGAACGGCGACCACGTACCGGAGACCGAGGAGTACGGGATCTCCAGCACGGTCTTCCGCGCCGCGCGCCCCTTCCACCCCGGCCGGCTCTGGACCTTCGTCACGGAGGGCATGGACAGCGGTGCGTACGGGGAAATCCTGCGGTCCAAAGGTTTCTTCCGGCTCGCCGGGCGCCCGCGCGTGACCGGCCTGTGGTCGCAGGCGGGCTCCGTCGCCCGCTTCGAGCCGACGGGCGTCCACGCCCCGGACGGAGACGGCCGGGACGCCCCCGCCGGGAGCGGGGACGCCCAGGAGCTGGTCTTCATCGGGACCGGGCTGCGGGCCGCAGCCCTGCACGCCGCCCTCGGGGACTGCCTCGTCACGGACGCCGAGACGCGTACGGAGGCGTACGGCGCCGACCCGTTCCCGGCCTGGGACACGTACGGCGTGGACGACGGCTGCGACCACGAGGGCGAACCGGCGTGGGCGGGCGGCTGACCCGACAGCGCGCCGCCGTGCTGCGCGTCCTGGCCGGGTGCCAAGACTTCGTCTCGGCACAGGAGTTGCACCTGCGCCTGGACGCCGCCGACGTACCCGTCGGCCTGTCCACCGTCTACCGGGCCCTGCACGCCCTGGAGCGGACCGGACAGGTCGACGTCGTACGGGACGAGGCGGGCGAGCGCCTCTACCGGCCGCGGCCCGCCGACGGGCACCGCCACTACCTGCTCTGCCGCCGCTGCGGCCGCAGCCGCCCGCTGGACTCCGACGTGGTGGAGCGCTGGGCGGAGCGGGTGGGCGCGGAGAGCGGCTTCAGCGCCGTCGAGCACACCGTGGAACTCAGCGGCATCTGCGCCCGCTGCACCGGGGCACGCGCGTAATTCCGTAGCCCATGGCCACATGCTCCGGGGGCACGGGCTACGCGGCCCGTACCGCGATGCGCCCGGCGCCGGGCGGCGGGAGACTCGAAGAGGGGGCGCGCATCCCGGGCGAATCCGCGGCCGATCCGCCGCGCATCCGCGACAAGGGGGGGAAGCGGCGAGGAAGGAAAGAAGGCGCCCGCCATGACAGCCACCACCCACACACCGCATCCGCACCACACCCACGAGCACGGCACCGGCTGCGGCCACGTCGCCGTACCCCACGACGATCACGTCGACTACGTCCACGACGGCCACCTCCACCGCCCGCACGGCGACCACGCCGACGAGTGCGAGCCTGCCGCCCACACCGTTCACGAAGGTCACGCCCACGACCACCGCCCCGGCTGCGGCCACGTCTCCGTACCGCACGGCACCCATGTCGACTTCGTCCACGACGGCCACCGGCACGCGGCGCACGAGGACCACTGGGACGACCACTGAGACGCGGCCCGCGAAAATTTCCCGCCCCACCGGCAACCCCCGCGACTCCCGCACGTCGTGACGGGTGAGGGCGCCGTCCGGCGCCGTCCCGCCGATCGTGGAGCAGCCATCGTGAACGACTCTCGTACCTCCGCCTCGTCCTCCTCGTCCGCCACCTCGTACGCGCTGTCCGGCGGCGCCGGGCGCGGGGCCCGCCGCAGGGTACGGAGCGCCGTGACCGCCGGGCTGCTGGTCGCGGTCGCCCTGCCCGCGCTCTCCCTGACCGGTACGGCACACGCCGAAGAGCGGACCCCGCAGGCGAGCGCCCCCAGCGCCGCCCCGGAGGCGGGCCGCACCGCCCCCAAGCCGGTCCCCGAGACGAGCAGTCCGTCCGCCTCGCGCCCGAGCGCCGAGCCCAGCCGCGCGCCGCACCCCGTGCCGAGCGCGAGCAGGGTGCCCGGCCAGGGCTCCGGCGGCACCGATGCCGCCCAGCCGTCCGGCGACTCCTCCGCGAAGCCCGCCCCCGCGCCCTCGCACGCCAAGAAGGACGAACTCGCCGAGACCGGCACCTCCACCACCACCAACGTGGCGCTGGGCGCCGGAGCCGCCCTGTTGATCGCCGGGGGCGGTGGTGCCGTGTACGCCGCCCGCCGCCGCAACAGCGCCGCCTGAGCCACCCGCAGCGCCACCGACGGCCGAGGAACCGATGGAGTTCGCCGCCGCGTCCCTCACCCCGGCACGGTCCGCCGTGCCGGGGCCTTGGCGCGCCCTGCGCCGGCGCCTGCTCACCCGCGCCACGGCGCCGCAGCACGTGGACGGCCCGGCGCCCGCCCAGCGGTCCGCCGCCCGGACCGGCCCCACCGGCCCCGTCGGCCCCACCGCGCACCTCCCCGGCGACGGCCCGGCCGCCCGCCTCCCCGACGAGAGCCCCACCATCACGGACCTCTACCACGCCCACCGGCTGTCCATGGTGCGGCTGGCGGTGCTGCTGGTGGACGACCGGGCGACGGCCGAGGACGTCGTCCAGGACGCGTTCGCGGCCCTCTACAAGCGCCACGGCGAACGCCTCGACGAGGTCGACAACGCCCTCGCGTACCTGCGTACCGCCGTGGTCAACGCGGCCCGCTCGGTCCTGCGGCGCCGGCGCACGGCCCGCGACTACACACCCCCGCACGAGACGGACGCGCCCTCCGCCGAGGAACGCGTCGTGCTCGACGAGGAGCACCGCGAGGTCCTCGCCGCCCTCGGCCGCCTGACCACCCGCCGCCGCGAGGTCCTCGTCCTGCGGTACTGGGGCGAACTGACCGAGGCGCAGATCGCGGCCACGCTGGGCATCAGCCGCGGCGCGGTGAAGTCGATCGCCAGCCGCGCGCTGGACTCCCTGGAGAAGATGCTGGAGGCGCGGCCATGACACCGCACAGCCCAGGGGCCGGGCCCGCTCCCGGAGATCCCCGGGAGCCCGGAGACATCCGGCAGCCCGCAGAACCCCGACAGCCCGGTGCCCCCCAGCAGTCCACGGACGCCCACCCCGTAGAAGCACGGCTGCGCCTCGCCCTCGCGGCCCGTGCCGACCAGGTCGATCTCCGCGACCTCCGGCCCGCCGCACCCCCCCGCCCTCCGCACCTGCGCCGCGGCCCGTTCCTCAACCGACGGCTGCGGCGCCTCGTCCTGCCGCTGACGGCGGCGGCCACCGTGGCCGCCGCCGCGGTGGGCTACCTGGTCCTGGCCCCGGACACTCCGGTCTCGCCGCGCCCCGTGCCCGCGGCCACGCCCCACCCCGTACCGCCCCGCCCCACACCGACCGGTCCCGAATCCGCCGAACCCACCCCCACCCCGTCGCCCCCCGCCGGCGCGGCCACCTCTTCCCCTCCGAAGCACTCCCCGTCACCGGGCCTCACCGCGCGGCCCGGCGCGTCCGTTCCGAGCGCGGCCTCTCCCGGCCCGAGTGGCGGTGCCACCCCCTCGAAGGCCCGGCGGCAGACGTCCTCGCCGCCCCCGGCCGGGACGGGCCGTTCGGCGACGGTGGTGCCCGACACGCGGCCATCGCGGCCGTCGGGCCGGGCGGCGGACCCGAGCAGCGCATCCAGGCATTGAGGGGCGCGCAGCCAGACACACGCGCCTCGCCGTACGCACGTACTACGACTGCGCGTACGGGCGGGACGGGAGGGGGACTCGGGAACGGGACGGACTTAGCACTCCCCCCGCCCGTCGTCCGCCCGGCGCGACGACCAGTACTCCGATCGTGTCGAATTCCCCCACACCCCATCCTTCACGGACTTTGCGGAATTCGGCCTTCTTTACGCCCTGCCGCGCCCGCCCGCCCCGCCCACCGCACCCCGCCGAACGCTCAGTTCCAGCCGTCCTCGGACGTACGCCGCGCCACTTTTCCCGGGGCGGCGGCCGCCTTCCGGCGCCGGGAGCGGCCCTTTCCCGACCATGGCCGCGCGGGACGCGCGCCACCTCCCCGACGCCGCCCGTCAGCCGCCTTCTTCCCGCCCCACTCCGGAAATGCCCCTCTTTGCCGTCTTCGCTCTCCGGCCGCATGGCTGCGCCCGGAGCCGGTGGCCCGGTAGGCTTTCCGTGTGATCTTCAAGCGCATCGGAAATGGGCGGCCGTACCCGGACCACGGCCGGGAAAGCACCCGCCAGTGGGCGGACGTCGCCCCTCGTCCGGTACGCCTCGACCAGTTGGTGACGACCAAGCAGCAGCTCGACCTGGAGACGCTGCTCGCCGAGGACTCCACCTTCTACGGCGACCTCTTCGCCCATGTCGTGAAGTGGCAGGGCGACCTCTACCTGGAGGACGGGCTGCACCGCGCCGTGCGCGCCGCCCTCCAGCAGCGCCAGGTGCTGCACGCCCGCGTCCTGGAACTGGGCTGACGTACCGGCCGGCCCACCCGGGACAGGCGGTCCGCGTACGGGGCCGCGGGCCCCGCAGCCGCCGTCCGACACGGCCCGCCACCTGATCGGCGCACGGTATTGGCCCTTTCGGGTGGGCCTCACGACGCGTATTGATCATTTGATAGGCACGGGACCGGCCCCGCACTACGCTGCGAACATGAGCATGCTGACGCCCCCTGGCATGGGCGGTAAGAAGTACCGCATCACGGGCGACAGATATCCACGGATGCGCCGCCCCCGTCACCGCCGGCGGATCGCCCTCGCGATCACCGCCGCCGTCTGCGCCCTGGCCCTGGCCGGCTGGGGCACGTTGCAGCTCATCGACGTCTTCGGCGGCCGGGGCGGTACGGCCCAGGCCGCGCAGGACAAGAAGAAGTGCCCCGACAAGGGCGGGGACGGCACGAAGCCGGCCGGCGCCATGGCGGCCGGTACGGGCAAGTCGCTGCCGAAGCCCGCCGACGTCACCGTCAACGTCTTCAACGCGACCGCCCGCGGCGGACTCGCCAAGACGACCGCGGACGAGCTGAAGAAGCGCGGCTTCAAGGTCGGCAAGGTGGGCAACGCCCCGCCCGCCTACGACAAGAAGATCAAGGGCACCGGCGTACTGCTGGGCGCGCAGACGACGTCCGAGGGCGCCCAGAAGGTGCTGGGCACGCAGCTCGCCGGCGCGGAGCCGAAGACCGACACCCGTAAGACGGGCGACGTCGATCTGCTCATCGGCGACACGTTCAAGGCGCTGGCCGAGCCGGCCGCGGCCCAGAAGGCGCTCACCGCGCTGACGGCGCAGCCCAAGACGGACCCGCGCTGCCGCAAGTGACCGGCGCGGGCCGAGCGCCCGGCCGGGACGGGCACCGGCCCAGGGACGAGCGCCCGCCCGGGACAAACACCCGGCCCGGACGCCCACCCGCCTCCGAGGAGCGGCGGCCTCAGCCCGCCGTGCCGTACATCCGGTCGCCCGCGTCACCCAGGCCGGGGACGATGTAGCGGTCGGGGTCCAGGCACTCGTCCACGGCCGCCGTGACGACCGTCACCGGCGCGCCGGCCAGCTCGCGCTCCATCACCTCGACGCCCTCGGGCGCCGCCAGCAGGCAGATCGCGGTGACGTCGTCCGCACCGCGGTTGATCAGCTCGCGGATCGCCGCGACCAGCGTGCCGCCGGTGGCCAGCATCGGGTCGACCACGTACACCTGGCGGC
The DNA here is from genome assembly GCF_003865135.1 of Streptomyces chrestomyceticus JCM 4735. Classification (NCBI taxonomy): domain Bacteria; kingdom Bacillati; phylum Actinomycetota; class Actinomycetes; order Kitasatosporales; family Streptomycetaceae; genus Streptomyces; species Streptomyces chrestomyceticus. The sequence continues at coordinate 4,522,455 of NZ_BHZC01000001.1, forward strand.
CCGAGAGGTCGTCCGGCATCCGCGTGGCGTACGTGTGGGCCTCGTACGTCTCCTCGTTGCGGACCATTCCCATGAAGCCGACCTCGGCCGTGGGCAGCAGCCGGACCATGCCGTCCAGCATCCCCAGACCGGCCCGCAGGATCGGTACGACCAGCGGGCGGGGGTGGGACAGCCGCACTCCGGTGGTCGCCGTCACCGGGGTCTCGATGTCGACCTGCTCGGTCCGCACATCGCGGGTGGCCTCGTACGCGAGCAGGGTGACCAGCTCGTCGGCGAGACGCCGGAAGGTCGGGGAATCGGTGCGCTTGTCGCGCAGGGTAGTGAGTTTGTGCGCCACCAGCGGGTGGTCGACGACGTGGATCCGCATGACATCGACAGTAGCCGAGGTCACGGGCGCCGGTGCCCGCCCGTCCGTGCCGTGCGGCCCGGAGAGCGATTCCGTTCCCGTTGGCATCGAACCACCGGTCCGGGGGAAAGTGGGCACAAACGCCCGGTACGCAGCACCGGTGCCGGGCACGGACCTCGTCCCAAGGCGGTGTACGGCGTGCCCGACGGGAATGGGAGCGGCAACGGACGCGGTGCCGGGCGCGGTACCGGACGCGGCGCGAGCGGCAGTAGCGGGACCGGTGGGCGCGGCGAAGGCTCCGCGAACCCACGCCGGACCGGCAGAGGCGTCGGCTCCCGCCCCGTACGACCGCCCCGGGCAGCCCCCGAACCCCAGAAACCCCGGGAAACAGCGGGCCGGACGGCAGACCGGGCACCTGACCGGACCCCGGACCAGCCCCCGGCCCCGCGCCCGTCCGCGAAGCGCACCGCACCCCCGCTCATGACCCCGGCCACCGACCCGCCCGGCAAGCCGGCCACCACCCCTGCACCACGCCCCTCCACCCCTCCCGACACAGACGCCCCCGCCGACCCCGTCGACGAAGGCGCCACCGGCGGCGAGAACGACGCGGCACGCCGACGGCGACGCGCCCAGTTCCTGCGCGAGCTCAACGAGGCCAAGGAGCTGCGCGACCGCGTCCAGCCGCGCCGCGCCCGGGCCGCGCGGATGCGGCAGGCCATGAGAATGCGCACGTTCCGCTGGTAGCCGAACGTCACTTTTGCCCCATCAGAACCTCTCGTCCCACAAGACGTGAGCCACATCTCTCATATCGCCCGCACGACGCAACGCCGAAGACCCCGCGCAATCGCGTTGTTTCTGCCACGATTCCGATGGGCGGGGACCTGCGGCGCCGAGGCGCCGCCCCGTCCGGCCCGGCACGCCTATGACCAGTGGGAGAGTCACGGTGTACTTCGCCGCACTGCTCGCGCGCACCGAAGACGGGTGGGAAGCGAGCGACACGGAGCTCGACAATGTGGAGACCCTGACCGATCTGGCCGACCTGGCCCGTGAGGCCGCGGTCGACGACGACACGGTGGTGGCATACATCGAGCAGGAAGGCACGTGGTTCGGCGTCGTCCGTGTGGACGGCGAGGACGATCCACGGATCTTCGTCTCGAACGCCGCCGCCGCTGCCCGCAGCTCGTACGGAGCGATGCTCACCGACGAACTGCTCGGCCGCGACGAGGACGGCACCGACGACCTCGACAGCCTCGACCTGGACGGTACCGAGGACGGCGAACCCGACCCGGCGGACGGTCCGGGCGAGGGCGACGGGACGGCGGCGGCCGCCGGCGCCCCCGCGCCACCGCCGGGACCGCTCGGCGACCCGGGCCTGCTGACCGACCTGGGCATCGGCGACAAGGAGCTGCTCGCGCTCGACACCGACGCGCTGTCCGAGATCGCCGACGCCCTCGGCTGCACGGATGTCCTGGAGGCCGTGAGGTAACCCCCGTCACGGACACTGGGAGGCATGACCGCCTCCTTGCCCGACCCCCTCCACACCCCGGCGCCCGACCCGCTGCGCGATCCCTGGACCGCGGCGATGCGACGGGCGCTGGACGAGGCTGCCCGTGCCCCCGGGGCCGGTGACGTCCCGGTGGGCGCCGTCGTGCTGTCCCCCGACGGCACGGTCATCGGCACCGGCCGCAACGAACGCGAGGCCACCGGCGACCCGACCGCGCACGCCGAGGTCCTCGCCATCCGCGAGGCGGCCCGCACCCTGCGCGGCACCCGTTCCGACGGCACGCCTCCCGACGGCGGGCGGCAGGCCGGCGACTGGCGGCTGACCGGCTGCACCCTCGTCGTCACCCTGGAGCCGTGCACGATGTGCGCGGGCGCCATCGTCCTGTCCCGCCTGGACCGCGTCGTCTACGGGGCGGCCGACGAGAAGGCGGGCGCCGCCGGCTCCCTGTGGGACGTCGTACGCGACCGCCGCCTCAACCACCGCCCCGAGGTGATCACCGACGTCCTCGCCACCCCCTGCGCCGACCTCCTGACCACCTTCTTCCGCTCCCGCTGACCCCCGCACACCCCCACCACCGGATACCGATTTCGGCGTACGGCCCCCCGTGGGCTAGAGTTCCTCTCGGTAGCGTGTCCGAGCGGCCGAAGGAGCGCGCCTCGAAAGCGCGTGAGGGGGCAACCTCTCCGTGGGTTCAAATCCCACCGCTACCGCTTGTAACACCCCCCTGATCTGCGAAAACGCGGTCAGGGGGGTGTTTTGCGCGCGCTGCCCGCTCCGCAGGTCCCCTTACGCCCGCGCCCGCGAAGGCAGCGTGAGTATCTCGGCCCCGTCGTCGGTGATGGCGATGGTGTGCTCGCTGTGCGCGGTCCGGCAGCCCGTCGCGCTGCGCAGTGTCCAGCCGTCGGCGTCGGTGACGAGGGTGGCGGTGTCGGTCATGATCCAGGGCTCCAGGGCGAGCAGCAGTCCGGGGCGCAGCTTGTAGCCGCGGCCGGGGCGGCCGGTGTTCGCGACGTGCGGGTCCTGGTGCATGGTCGAGCCGATGCCGTGACCGCCGAACTCGGTGTTGATCGGGTAGCCCGCCTCGCTGAGGACGGTGCCGATGGCGTGCGAGAGGTCGCCGATGCGCGCCCCGGGCTCGGCGGCGGCGATGCCGGCGGCGAGTGCGCGTTCGGTCGTCTCGATCAGCGCGACGCTCTCCGCGGGCCGGGCCTCGCCCACCAGGAAGCTGATCGCGGCGTCCGCGGCCACCCCGCGCAGGGACACGGCGAGGTCGAGGGTCAGCAGATCCCCGTCCGCCAGCGTGTAGTTGTGCGGCCGGCCGTGGAGCACCCCGTCGTTGACGGCCGTGCAGATGTAGTGCCCGAACGGGCCGCGTCCGAAGGACGGCGCGTAGTCGACGTAGCAGGACTGCGCCCCCGCCTCGGTGATCATCTCCTTGGCCCACTGGTCGATGTCCAGCAGGTTCGTCCCGACCGCGCTGCGCTGCTTCAGCGTGTGGAGGATGTCTCCGACCAGGGCGCCGGCGCCCCTCGCCCGGTCGAGCCGCGCGGCGTTCAGGATCTCGATCATGGGGGCCTTTCCCGTTGGTCCAATAACTATCCCGGTCAAACTATACCGGTATTAGAATGGGGTCATGGTCAGGTTGCCGCTCACCCCCGCCGAGGTAGCACGCGGACAGCGCCTCGGCGCCCTGCTCCGCCGAGCCCGGGGCTGCCGCTCGATGCTGGAGGTGGCGCTCGCCGCCCACATCTCGCCGGAGACCCTGCGGAAGATCGAATCCGGCCGGGTGGCCACCCCCGCCTTCCCGACCATCGCCGCGATCGCCGACACCCTCGGGCTGTCCCTCGACGCCGTCTGGGCCGAGATGAACCGGGTGGACGGGGTGGACCGGGTGGACCGGGTGGAGGCGGCCGTCGATGAGGAGTCGGTGCTGCCGGTCACCCGGCATCCGTCGTTGGCCGTGTAGCGAGCCGGGGCGGACCGACGCGGGCGTACGCACAGCGCGTACGGAAAGCGGTCAGCGCGCCGGGCCCGTGACTTCCTGGGTGCCGAGGACGGCCAGCAGGTCGAGGAGGCCGGCGCTGTCGGTGCCGGCCGCGGGGGTGAACCAGAGGAGGCGCTGGCGGCCGTCCTCACTGAACAGGTTGAGGCAGTTGACCTCGATCAGACCGAGTGCGGGGTGGACGAGGCGCTTGCGGTCGTCGCGCCGGAACGCCACGTCGTGGTCGGCCCACAGGGCGGCGAATTCGGCGGAGGCGGCGAGCAGCGAGCTGATCATCGAGCGGGCCTCGGTGTCCTTGGCGTCGCGCCGGGCGGCGGCCGCCCGCAGGTCGGCGACGAAGGCCCGGGACTGGGCCGGGTGGTCGGCCTCCGGGTACAACTGCCGGGCCTCGGGTTCGGTGAACCAGCGGTGGACGAAGCTGGCCCGGGCGCCGCGGAGGCCGGAGTGGTCGCCGAGCAGCGCCACCGCCAGTCGGTTCTGTACGAGGGTGACGTGCAGGTCGGTGATGACCTGGGCGGGTGTCGAGGGCAGACGGGTGAGCAGGTCGAGCATGCCGGGGTGGACGTGCGAGGCGGGTCCGCCGTGGGCGGGCACCGGGCGGTCGGCCAGGCGGTAGAGGTAGTCGCGCTCGTCGGCGGTCAGGCGCAGGGCCCTGGCCAGCGCGGCGATCATCTGTTCGGAGGGCTGGGAGCCGGCGCCGCGTTCGAGTTCGTTGTAGTAGTCCGCCGACGCGCCGGCGAGCTGGGCGACCTCCTCCCGGCGCAGTCCGGGCACCCGGCGGCGCGGCCCCTGGGTGAGCCCCACGTCGGCCGGGCGGATACGGGCACGCCGCGAGCGCAGGAAGGCTCCCAGCTCGGTGTATTTCGCAGACCCCATGTCTCGCATTGTGCGCCCGGCCGGGCCGGTGACCCAGGGGATGACATCCCCTGGTTGCGCCGCCCGGCACCGCGCATCGTGGGGGACATGACTGCCAACCACCCCCCTCCCGCCCATGTATCCGGCCCCGCTCCCGCACCCGCTCCCGGTCCCGCCGCGGCGGCCGGACGGGTCGCCGTCGTCACCGGCGGATCACGCGGCATCGGCCGGGCGGTCTGCCTCCGGCTCGCCCAGGACGGCCTGGCCGTCGTGGTGAACTACGCCCACGACGCGGCTGCCGCCGAGGAGACGGCGGCAGCGGTCGGCGCCGCCGGCGGGCGGGCGATCGCCGTGCGGGCGGACGTGGCGGACGAGGACGCGGTCGCCGCCCTGTTCGAGCGGGCGGAGCGGGAGTTCGGCGGCGTCGACGTCGTGGTGAACTGCGCCGGCCGCCTCGCCCTGTCACCGGTCGCCGATCTCGACCTGGCGGTGCTCGACGCCGTACACCGCACCAACATCCGGGGCACCTTCGTCGTCGCCCAGCAGGCCGCCCGGCGGCTGCGCGCGGGCGGCGCGTTCGTGGGGTTCTCGACCTCCGTGGTCGGCACCCGGTTCCCTGCTTACGGCGCGTACGCGGCGAGCAAGGCGGCGGTCGAGGCGCTCACGCTGATCCTCGCCCGCGAGCTGCGCGGGCGGGACATCACCGTCAACACCGTCGCGCCCGGCCCCACGGCCACGGACCTGTTCCTCGAAGGCAAGACGCCCGAGCAGGTCGACCAGCTCGCCGAGGCCCCGCCCCTGGAGCGGCTGGGCACTCCCGAGGACATCGCCCAGGTGGTCGCCTTCCTCTCCAGCCCGGCAGGGCACTGGGTCAACGGGCAGGTCCTGCGGGCCAACGGGGGCTTGGTGTGACCTGACCGGCACGCCGCCCCCCGAGCGTCTCCCCGGCTCCTGAAGGGCCGTAAGTAACCACATCAAGGAGAAACACCATGCCTTTCGCCCACTTCAAGGTCCCCGCGGGCACCGTCACCGCCGAGGACAAGAAGAAGATCGTCGAGCGCACCACCGATCTGTACGCGGAGATCTACGGCGAGCGGGCCCGTCCCACCACCGTCGTCCTGGTCGACGAGGTCGCCGACGGCGGCTGGGGCGTCGGCGGCAACGTCCTGACCGCCGCCATGCTCAACGGCGAAGCCTGACGAGGCAAGAGCCCGGTCCGCACGGGAGCGTGCGGACCGGGCGGCTCACTCGGATCACTCGGGACACTCGGTCCCCGAAGTCGGCCGGGGTCAGCCGATGGGGTTGACGAAGGTGGCGGGGTGGGTGGCGCCGCGCTGGTCGACGAGGGGGCCCCAGGGCCACTTCAGGGTCAGGGAGGTGGTCTCGTCGGGCGGGGTGACGGCGACGGTCCGGGGCAGCCAGGAGTCTTCGGCGTTCTCCTTGGCCATGCCGAGGTTGAGGGTGAAGTCGGTGCTCTCGCCGGGGGCGAGGGTGATGGAGCCGTGCTGGGCGCTGGAGCGGGCCAGGGGCCAGCCGGGGCCGCCGGCGTCGGGCCTGAGGTCGATGCCGGCGAAGCCGCCGATCTTGCAGGCGCGGCTGCCCTTGTTGGTGAGCACGATGCTGGTGGTGGTGCCGCCGTCGGCGTCCGGGTCGGGGACCGCGTCCTCGCCGGTGGCGAAGACGGCCGTCAGGTTGGAGGTGTGGCAGCGCTGAACGCCGGCCGCGGCCTTGCCGCCGCCGGCGTGCGAGCCACCCGCCCGCTTGCCCCCGCCCGCGCCGCCCGACTTGCTGCCGCCCTTCGCCTCGGAACCACCCTGCGCCCCCGAGCCCTGAGCGCCGGACCCCGCCTCGGGCTCCGCCCCCTGCACCCCCGCCGAGGCCCCCGCACCACCGGGCTCCGCCGCGGCCACACCCGAATCCGCCCGGTTCGCGGTCTTGGTGCCCGCGTCCGATCCGGAGCAGGCGGTCAGCGTCAGACCGGCGACCGCGGTCAGGGCCGCGGCGGCGATGCGCAGGGTACGGCGGCGGACGGTACGGACGGTGGTGTCGGCGGTCATTGCGGCCCCCCGGGGCGGTCGGTCTTCCGTGGTCTCCTCGGTACGTCACCCACTCTGTCCAGGGCCCTTGGCGCGGGGCTGCCGCACCGCTAACACCCCGCTAACGCCCCCACCGCCGGAGCGAGCCGGGACGGAAAAGCGGCGACTCCCCCACCCACACCCGGACTTGCCAAAGCTGCCGCGGGTCACCAATTGACCGTTTCGCGCGGAACCGCATCTGCCCCACGCTCATCATCAACGGCAGACGCAACCGGCTCTGCCGGATTTTCCGGATATGGCATCCCATCACCTGCTGACCGGTGAACACAGGAGACGCAGACGTCCTGGGCACCGGTCCCCGTGACCTGTGTCCGTCTCCATCTGTAGGCATGAAGCGCCCGTGACCTGGGCGTTCTAGGGGGTACACGATGGCCGGGCTCCGCTCGGGAAACAGGCTCGCCGCGCTGGACGGGCTACGGCTGCTGGCCGCGCTGATGGTGGTCTTCTACCACTACGTCGCACTCGCCAAGCCGTGGGAACACGACACGGGCACGATCTTCCCGGCCACCCGCACCGCGGCCCAGTACGGCTGGCTCGGTGTCGAGATCTTCTTCCTCATCAGCGGCTTCGTCATCTGTATGAGCGTGTGGGGCCGCTCGCTGGGCGACTTCGCCGTCTCCCGCGTCTCCCGGCTGTTCCCCGCCTACTGGGCGGGCATCCTGCTCACGACGGTGGTCGTCAAACTGTGGCCGGAGGTCGACTCCTTCCGGGGCCTGGACCGGGTGATCAACAACCTGGCGATGCTCCAGTCCGGGAGCGACGCGCCCGACGTGGACCCGGTGTACTGGACGCTCTTCGTGGAGCTCAAGTTCTACTTGATCATGGTCGCGGTGGTGTGGTTCGGCGTCACCTACCGCAACTGCCTGATCCTGTGCGGCGTGTGGACGGCGGCCGCCGCGCTCGCCCCGGGCCTGGACACGCCGCTGCTGACCGCGTTCGCGATGCCGCAGTACGCGCCGTTCTTCATCGCGGGCATCGTCTTCCACCTCATGCGGCGCCACGGGCAGAACGCGGTCCTGTGGGCCCTGATCGCCGTACAACTGGTGCTCGCCCAGCGGTACATCGACTACCGCATGGCCACGAGCCTGGGCAAGGCCGCCGCGTCCGCCCTGCCCGGCTGGCCGGCCCGACTGATCATCGTCGCGGGCTTCGCCCTGGTCGGCGCGATCGCCCTGGGCGCGTTCGACCGGATCCAGTGGAAGTGGCTCATCACCGCGGGCGCGCTCACGTACCCGCTCTACCTCATCCACCTGAACATCGGCATGACCCTGATCCACCACTTCCGGAACCGGGTCTCCGCGCCGGTCCTGGTGCTCTCGGTGACGGCGCTCATGCTGGTCGCCGCCTGGCTCATCCACCGCTTCGTCGAGCGTCCGGTCGGGAAGTGGCTGCGGACCGTCATGCGGAAGGGGGTCGAAGACGCACGCCGGCACATGACCCCGCGCCGCAAGCCCGTCCGGCAGCCCGAGATGCCGCCGGTACGGATATCGATACCCGACGATCCCCGGGGCGTAGGCAGCCCCGCGAGAGATGAGGTTGAACGTACAATTACTTCGTCACGATGACCTGCCCGGGAAGGCTACGCCCATGAGCGACGAGGAAGCCCGGCCCGCCGAGCTGCCCGGCATCGAGGTCTTCACCCCGCGTGACGTCCCCCTGGGCGGTCCGCGGGCGATGACCGTACGCCGTACGCTGCCGCAGCGCTCCCGTAGCCTCATCGGCGCCTGGTGCTTCGCCGACCACTACGGCCCCGACGATGTCGCGGCGACGGGCGGCATGGACGTCGCCCCGCACCCGCACACCGGCCTGCAGACCGTGAGCTGGCTGTTCAGCGGCGAGATCGAGCACCGCGACAGCCTGGGCACCCACGCGTACGTACGGCCCGGCGAACTGAACCTCATGACGGCCGGCCACGGCATCAGCCACTCCGAGGTCTCGACGGAGCGGACCACCGTGCTGCACGGCGTTCAGCTCTGGGTCGCGCTCCCCGGCGAACACCGGAACACCCGGGCGGACTTCCAGCACCACGTACCCGGTTCCGTACGGGTCGGCGGGGCCGAGGTCGCTGTCTTCCTCGGCACCCTGGCCGGAGTGACCTCCCCGGTACGTACGTTCAGCCCGCTGCTCGGCGCCGAGATCGTCCTCGACCCGGGGGCGACGGCCACCCTCACCGTCGACCCGGCCTTCGAGCACGGCCTGCTCGTCGACCACGGCACCGTCCGCCTGTCCGGCACACCGCTGCGCCCGGCCGACCTCGGTTACGCCGCCCCCGGCCGCGACCACCTCACGCTGACGAACGCGTCGGACACGCCCGCGCGGACGGTCCTCCTCGGCGGCACGCCGTTCGAGGAGGAGATCGTGATGTGGTGGAACTTCGTCGGCCGTTCCCGGCAGGACGTCGAAGAGGCCCGGCGGGACTGGATGGCCGACTCCGGCTCCGGCTCCCGGTTCGGCGAGGTGCGCGGCTACGACGGCGACCGGCTGCCCGCGCCCGAACTCCCCACGGTGGGGCTGAAGCCGCGCGGCCGGGTGCGCTGAGCAGCGGCAGGACCCGGCAGCACGACGCCCCCGCCGCAAGGTCGACCTTGCGGCGGGGGCGTCGCGGATTGCGCGGGTCGCGCGGTACGTCAGCCGTTGCGGCGGCGGAACGCCTTGCGCACGAAGTGCACGATCAGCCAGATCACCACGATGATGACGACCAGGAAAATGATCAGCAGCACGATGAGGAAGATGCCGAGCTTCTTGAAGAAGCCCTTTTTCTTCTTCTTGTCCTTCTTGTCGCCGTCCTTGTCCTTGGAGCCGAAGGCCGCCGTCGTCACGTGATGCGCGGACGCCGGAACGGCCTCCGCCTGCGCGGCCGGTGCGCCGCCGGCCTGCTGCTGGGCACTGTGGGCGACCGCCGGAGCGGCGGGCGCCGCCGCTGCCGCCGAACCCGCGGCGCCCATCAGGCCGAGCAACAGGGCCACGACAACTGCGGTGATCCGCCCACCCTTTGCGCGTACGGCGCGTGTGGCGCGTGCGGAAGGCTTGCGCTCGGTGCTCATCCGGTCCGGTATCCCCTCGTGGTCGGTGCGGGGCGCGGCACGCTGATCGCGACGCGCGTCAACCATTATGGAACTCCCGGGCGGCCGGCCGGTCAGCGAGCGGCCGGGCCACGGTCGTTCGCGGCCGCCGGCGCCTCTCCCGCCCGTACGACGCCCGCGCCCGGCGCGTTCTTGTCGTCGCCGCTCTCGTCCTTCATCGCCTTGGTCTCGCTCTTGAGGATGCGCAGCGACTTGCCGAGGGCCCGTGCCGTGTCCGGCAGCTTCTTCGAGCCGAACAGCAGGATCACCACGATCGCCACGATCAGTAGGTGCCAGGGCTCCAGTCCGTTCCGCAGCATCGTCGTCCCGCCTCTCTTCCAGCCTGCGCTCGGCCGCTTGTCCGCTTTATAACTTGCTACATTGCGCAACTGTACAACCAACCGGCCGGATCTTCCGTCTTCCCCGGCACAAAGCCACGCGGGTGAGGTGCACACATGACAGCAAGCAGCCACAAGGCGGTGGCCGGAGGTTCCGCACGGGCCGGGAGGACGGGCCGGAGCGGGGCGGGCCGCGCGCAGGGCCGGGCCGTACGCAAACGGCGCCCGCTGCGTACGGCCGGTATCGTCGCCGTCTCGCTGCTCGTACTGATCACCGCGGGCGCCGGCTGGTTCTACTTCAAGCTCAACGGCAACATCACCACCTTCGGCGCGGAAGGGGTCAGCCCGCAGCGCCCCGCCGAGGGCGCGGGCGGACAGAACGTCCTGGTCATCGGCTCCGACTCGCGGTCCGGCGACAACAGCTCGCTGGGCGGCGGCGAGGGCGACGTGGGCCGCTCGGACACCGCCTTCCTGCTGCACATATACGGTGACAGCAAGCACGCGGTCGCCGTCTCCATCCCCCGGGACACCCTGGTGGAGATACCCCCGTGCCGGCTCCCGAACGGCAAGTGGACCGGCGCGCAGCACAACGCCATGTTCAACGCGGCGTTCTCGGTCGGCGAGAGCGCGCAGGGCAACCCGGCCTGCACCCAGAACACGGTGGAGAAGCTGTCCGGCGTACGCGTCGACCACACCGTCGTCGTCGACTTCGAGGGCTTCTCCAAGATGACGTCCGCGGTGGGCGGCGTACCCGTCTGCCTGCCCAAGGACATCTACCAGGGCGACCTGAACCCGAACCGGCACTCCCGCGGCGAGCGGATCTTCGCCAAGGGCCCGCAGAACGTCTCCGGCCAGCAGGCACTCGACTACGTCCGCATCCGGCACGGCATCGGCGACAACTCGGACATCGGCCGTATCCAGCGCCAGCAGGCGTTCGTCGGCTCCCTCATCAAGAAGGTCAAGGAGCAGGGCTTCAACCCCACCACCCTGCTGCCGCTGGCCAACGCCGCCACCCAGTCCATGACCGTCGACCCCGGCCTGGACTCGGCCGACAAGCTGCTGTCCTTCGCGATGTCCCTGAAGGACATCGACCTGCACAACACCAAGTTCGTCACGCTGCCCTGGCGCTACCAGGGCGCCCGGGTCGCGATCGTGCACCCGGACGCGGACCGGCTCTGGGCGGACATCAAGGCGGACCGCACGCTGGACGGGAAGGACGCGGGCGGACCGGGATCCGCCGGGGCGGCTTCTGCGAGCCCGTCGCCGTCCGGAACAGGCGCAGGGACGGGCACAGGTACGAACGCGAGCCCCGGTACGGGTACAGGTACGGGCGTGAGCGTCGCCGTCTACAACGGCACCACCGCCACCGGCCTCGCCGCGCGCGCCGCCGACCAGCTCAAGTCCGCGGGCTTCACCGTCACCGGCACGTCGACCGCGCGGACCCAGGACCACGCGACCACCGTCGTCGAGTACGGCGCGGGCAAGGAGGCCGAGGCCAAGACCGTCGCCGCGCGCTTCCGCGGCGCGCAGTTGGTGCCGACGGCCACCGCGGGCGTCAACGTCGTCCTGGGCGCCACGTACGCGTCCGATCCGGCGCTGGAGTCCCCCGCCGCCCCGGGCCCGGACCCCTCGCCCGGGTCGTCGGCGTCCGGGGCGTCGTCGGACATCGCCGGCAAGGCGCGCTCGGCCGACGACAACATCTGCTCGGACCTGTCCTACGGCTGAGGCGACGCGTCGGGCCCGGCGTCCGGGTGCCCCTGATGCTCCGCGGCCGCCTTACGGTCGTACCGCTCCTTGGCCCACGCCAGCCCGGCCCCGTACAGCACCAGCACCGCCGTCAGCAGCCCGTAATAGAGGGGAGGCAGGGGCGCCATCCCCAGCAGCGGGCCCAGCGGCGACGGGGGCAGCAGCAGCCCGATCACGGCGAGCGCGCACACCGCGAGCCGGATCGGGCCGGGCGCCCGGCCTTCCGCCGAGCGGCGTCCGGTACGCAGCAGGTACATCACCAGCGCCTGCGTCAGCAGGTTCTCCGTGAACCACCCGGCGTGGAACGCGTCCTGGCCGCCCGGATCGCCGACCCCGTGCACCGCGAGGACCAGCACGCCGAACGTGGCCAGGTCGGCCGCCGCGTTGAGCAGGCCGAAACCGGTGATGTAGCGGAGCAGGTCGGCGGGGCGCAGGACGGCCGGCCGGCGCAGCGCGGCGGGCCCCGGCCGGTCGAAGGCGAACGCGAGCTGGACCGCGTCGAAGCACAGGTTCTGCACCAGGACCTGCGCCGGAAGCATCGGCAGGAACGGCAGCAGCAGCCCGGCGCCGAGCATGGCGATGACGTTGCCGAGGTTGGAGGAGAGGGTGATGCGCAGGTACGTGGCGATGTTGGCGCTGCTGCGGCGGCCCGCGACGATCGCACCGTCGATGGCGCCGAGGTCCTTCGAGGCGAGGACCACGTCGGCCGCCTCACGGGTGACGTCGACGGCGTCGCGCGGGGCGATGCCCACGTCGCAGGCGTGCAGGGCGGGCAGGTCGTTGACGCCGTCGCCGAGGAAGCCGACGGTACGGGGCGGAGCCGCCACGGTCTCCGCGCCCGGTCCCGGCTCCGGGCCCGCCCCCGCCCGCAGCGCCGCCACGATCCGTGCCTTGTGCTCCGGCGTGCAGCGCGCGAAGGCCGTCGTGCGGGCGGCGAGCCGGGCGAGTTCCGCGTCGGTGAGGCCGTCGGTCCGGTCGGCCGTGACCACCGCGCCGGGCCCGGTGTCGAGTCCGAGTTCCCGGCAGACGTGGGTGACGGTGCCCGGATGGTCGCCGGTGAGGATCTTCACGGCGACACCGCGCCGCGCCAGGCCCGCACAGGCCGCGGCGGCGGTCGGGGCGAGCGCGTCGCGCAGCCCGACGAAGCCGACGAGGGTCAGGCCGCGCTCGTCCGCCGGCGTGTAGCGGCGGCCGGGTCGGGCGGGCCGCTCGGTGACCGCGACGGCCAGCAGCCGCAGCCCGTCCGCCGTACGGTCGGCGACGAGCCGGGCCAGGCGGGCGCGGGCCGCGTCGTCCAGGTCGGAGTCCCCGCCCCCCGCACGGTCCGTACGGATCCGGGCGCAGCGCTCCAGTACGGCCTCGGGCGCGCCCTTGACCACGAGCGTGTGGGCGCCGAGCCGGAGTCCGGCCCGCGCGTCGGCGTCCGTACGGACCACCGCGCACGACGTGCGGCGTACCGGGTCGAAGGGCAGCGCGGCGATGCCCTCGTACGCCAGCAGTTCGTCGAAGTCGTCCTCGGCCGCCTCCAGGACCGCCTCGTCGAGCGCGTCCGGCGTGGGCAGCTCGGCGAGCTGGAGTGTCCACAGGCTGTTGACGGCCGCCCAGTGCAGCGGCTCGGGCGCCGGCCGCCCGTCGGGGCCGAGGGAGCAGTCCAGGACCGGACGGTCCTGGGTGAGGGTGCCGGTCTTGTCCGTACACAGCACGTCGATCGCGCCGAGGTCGTGCAGCGCGGGCAGCCGCTTGACGATCACCTCGCCGCCGCGCGCGAGCAGCGCCGCGCCCCGGGCGAGCGCGGTGGTGACGATGACCGGCAGCATCTCGGGCGTGAGCCCGACCGCCACCGCGACGGCGAACGGCAGCGTCTCCAGGCCGCGGCCGCGCAGCGCGGCGTTGGCCATCAGCACCAGCGGCGGCGTGAGCAGCATGAAGCGGATGAGGGTCCAGGAGACGCCGTTCACGGAGCGGTCGAAGGCGCTCGTGGGGCGCGTACGGCGGGTGTCGCGCGCCCCCGGACCGGGGACCGCGCCCTTTCCGGACGGCCGCCGGTACGGACCGGACCGGTACGTACCGGCGAAGACCGTGTCCGCGCCGGTCGCCAGCACCACGGCGGTGGCGCTGCCGGACGCGACGCTGCTGCCCTGGAAGCACAGCTCGGGCCGTGCGAAGAGATCCGGTCCGGCACCGGAAGTATCGATTCCGGCAGCGCCGGTACCGGAGGCGTCGACACCGTCCTCCCCCGGATACTTGGCCACCGGCGCCGACTCCCCCGTCAGCGGCGCCTGGCGCACCGTCAGCCCGCTCGCCCGCAGCACCCGCAGATCGGCGGGGACCAGGTCCCCCGGCCCGAGGCGGATCACATCGCCCGGCACCAGTTGGTCGACCGGTATCTCCCGGGTCGCCCCGGACCTCCGCTGCACCGTCGCCGTCGTGGCGATCAGCTCGCGCAGCGCCGCCGTGGACCGTTCGGCGCGGTACTCGCCGCTGGACCGCAGCACCGCGCTGACCACCACCAGTACCGCGATCACGCACGCCGCCCCCCAGGAGGCGACGGCGGCCGAGACCAGGGCCAGACAGAGCAGCACGGTCGTGAACGGGTCGCGCAGGCTGCGCACGAAGCGCCAGGACCGGCCGGCCGGCCGCCGTTCGGGCACCGTGTTGTCGCCGTACCGCAGCAGCCGCTCCTCGGCCTGCGCCTCGGTCAGGCCGCGCGGCCCGCTCTCCAGGGTCCGCAGGGTCTCCAGCGCCGTGAGTCCGGGGGTGTCGCGCAGCCGGACGCCGCTGTCCGCCCGTGCGTCCGGTGGTGCGGTGGTGCGCCGGCTCGGCTCCGCCTCCCCTTCCGTACGGGCGGACGCGGAGCCCACGGCCCTCTCAGGCGCCCAGGCCACGGACGCGTCCCGGAACCGCCGGGCCGTCGGACCGGCCCGTCCGGTCGGTAAGCTGCCCCACCAGCCACCGCACCATCGACACCACATCGGGGTCGTCCACCAGGTACACCACGCGGCGGCCCTCGCGCCGCGACCGCACCAGCCCCGCCAGCTTGAGCTTCGCCAGGTGCTGGCTCACCGCGGGCAGCGCGCCGCCCACCCGCTCGGCCAGCCCGCTCACGTCGCACTCGCCGCCCGCCAGCACCCAGACGATGTGCAGGCGCGCGGGCGACGCGAGCAGCCCGAACGTCGCCGCGGCCTCCGTCAGCACCTCGGCCGACGGATCCGCCACGTCCTCGACGCCACTCGTCACAGCCGCTCTCCATCCGCCCAGGGCCGCCCAGGGACGGGCCCGTGCCCCCGAAAGGTCCCAGTCTAGGTGCCGGGCGCCCGGCACTCCCGTACGAATGAGGACCACTCCCGTACGCATGAGGACCTGCTCGCGGCCCCGCTCCCGTACGGCGCGGCCCGGCTCCCGGTACGGCAGAAGCCCCGGTCCCGGGCCCGAGGACCCGGAGCCGGGGCTCCGTCGTACGGTCGGGGGAAACGGCAACGGGGGGACATGCCGTTTCCCCCGATGGTGGACCGGGCCCCAAAGTCCGCGCCGCAGTCAGGGGGGAAGCTCGCGACGTGGACCCCGCAGCGAGGCCCGTGTCCCGTGCCCGGCGCATTCCTGCCAGATCCGCGGGGCACACGACCATCCTGCTCGGCGCGCCCCTTACGGAACGCAGGCAAAGGGCCTCCCTCCAAGGGCCTTTGGTCCTCAAAGTCACGGCCGGCCCACTCGCCCCACCGCCCTCCCCTCTCCCTCCCGTCGGCTCCACCCCTGTTACGGAAGTGGTTACACTCACCCGGTCTGCACGCTGGGGAAGGGCGGGCGGGAGCTGCCGTAGGGGAGACGGGGACAGTCAGATGGCGCAAGCGAAGAAGATCGCGCTGTACGTGGTGGCCGTCTTCGTCCTGTACACGATCATCACGTCCCCGGCACGCGCCGCCGATCTCGTGCAGATAGGGTTCGAGGGCATTTCGTCGGCCGCTCACGGTGTCGGCGAGTTCATGACCCAGCTGATCTCGTAGGACGCGCCGGCCGTACGCAGACGTGCGGAGCGGGACGTACGGCGCGGGACGGCCACGGGCCGACCGTACGGAGGACCGCCCAGTGATACGCCACCTGGTTCTTTTCAAGCTCAACGACGGTGTCGGACGTGACGAGCCGCGGGTCGTGGCCGGCGCGAAGGCGTTCCGGGAGCTGGCCGACCAGATCCCCGAGCTGGAGTTCTGGGAGTGCGCCTGGAACATCACGGACCGGCCGATCGCGTACGACTTCGCCGTGAACTCCGCCGTCGCCGACACGGACGCCCTCAAGCGCTATATCGAACACCCGGCCCATCAGGCCGCCGCCGGGCAGTGGCGCGAGTTCGCCACCTGGGTGATCGCCGACTACGAGTTCTGAGCCGCGGCCCCGGCCGGGCGCACGGGCGCCGTCCCGCCTTCGGCCCACCCCTCGCCCCGCCCCTCGTCCCGCCTCGCGGGCGAGGGGCTTCTTCCTGCCGGCCCCGGCCGTGCGTACGCCTCCTCGACGATCAACTCTGCCATCAACACGGCGTTATACGGTGCTTGCACACAGTGCACATGTCTTGTGATGCTATGACCGCTTTTGCCGGTTGAATGGACTGAGAAGGGTGGCGTGCCCGTGACGGCCCGAACTGCGCCCAAGGCGCCATCCCGCGAGAGCAGGAGCGCGGACACACGGGCACTCACGCAGGTGCTGTTCGCCGAGCTCACGAGCCTGGAGCCGGGCACACCGGAGCACGCCCGGGTGCGCGCCGCCCTGATCGAGGCCAATCTGCCGCTGGTCCGCTACGCGGCGGCACGTTTCCGCAGCCGTAACGAGCCGATGGAGGACGTCGTCCAGGTCGGCACGATCGGCCTCATCAACGCCATCGACCGCTTCGACCCCGGCCGGGGGGTCCAGTTCCCCACCTTCGCGATGCCGACCGTGGTCGGCGAGATCAAGCGCTACTTCCGGGACAATGTGCGCACCGTCCACGTACCGCGCCGCCTCCACGAGCTGTGGGTGCAGGTCAACGGCGCCACGGAGGACCTGACCGTGCTGCACGGCCGGTCGCCGACGACCGCGGAGATCGCCGAACGGCTCAAGATCGGTGAGGACGAGGTGCTGGCCTGTCTGGAGGCGGGCCGCTCGTACCACGCGACCTCCCTGGAGGCCGCCCAGGAGGGTGACGGCCTGCCGGGCCTGCTGGACCGGCTCGGGTACGAGGATCCGGAGCTGGCCGGGGTCGAGCACCGGGACCTCGTCCGGCACCTCCTCGTCCAGCTCCCCGAGCGCGAGCAGCGCATCCTGCTCCTTCGTTACTACAGCAACTTGACGCAATCTCAGATCAGCGCCGAGCTGGGGGTGTCGCAGATGCACGTGTCGCGGCTACTGTCGCGGAGCTTCGCACGACTGCGGTCCGCAAACAGGATCGAAGCCTAACCGGGACGGGCTACCCGTTCCTGCACAGATATGTCGACATGGCGCTACAGCGTGTTGCCGACATGTGACATTCTGCAGGAACCGCGTTTGCCGTGGCGCCGCCTCCGGTATTCAGGTGGAGGCATAAGTTCTCGGTTCCGCCGCGGACCGAGGGCGCCGCAGCGACCCGACCGCGACCTCAAGGGGGTGGCATGTCCGTAGAACTGGGCAGCTCGAAGGTGCTTCCCGCGATTCCCGCGCCGGCACCACATGTGCACGACGACGACGCTCTCAACACCCGTACGCTCTCCCGCTCCCTCTTCCTGCGGCTGGCCACGCTCGACAAGGACAGCCCGGAGCGCACGTACGTACGCGACACGCTCATCGAACTGAACCTGCCGCTGGTGCGTTACGCGGCGGCACGATTCCGCAGTCGCAACGAGCCGATGGAGGACATCGTCCAGGTCGGCACGATCGGTCTGATCAAGGCCATCGACCGTTTCGATTGCGAACGCGGCGTCGAATTCCCGACGTTCGCGATGCCGACGGTGGTCGGCGAGATCAAGCGCTTCTTCCGCGACACCTCGTGGTCGGTCCGCGTCCCGCGCCGCCTCCAGGAGCTGCGCCTCGCCCTGACGAAGGCCAGCGACGAACTGGCCCAGAAGCTCGACCGCTCCCCCACCGTCACCGAACTGGCCCAGTGCCTCGGCGTGTCCGAGGAGGACGTCGTCGACGGCCTCGCGGTCGGCAACGCCTACACCGCCTCCTCGCTCGACTCCCCGTCCCCCGAGGACGACGGCGGCGAGGGCTCCCTCGCGGACCGCCTGGGCTACGAGGACAGCGCGCTGGAGGGCGTCGAGTACCGCGAGTCCCTCAAGCCCCTGCTGGCCAAACTCCCGCCCCGGGAGCGCCAGATCATCATGCTGCGCTTCTTCGCCAACATGACCCAGTCCCAGATCGGCGAAGAGGTCGGCATCTCCCAGATGCACGTCTCCCGCCTGCTCACCCGCACCCTGGCCACCCTGCGCGACGGCCTGATCTCGGACTGAGCCCGGGCCCGGCCCACACCTCGCCGGACCGGCCGGTCGCCACCGTCCGGCCCCCGCTCCCCGTACGGGCCGACGCCCTGCCGTACCGGGCCTATGCAACTGACGTACCGTCAGTGACACTGGCCCGATGCGACGGACCACGCGCGCCCCGAGAACCGCAAGTGCTCCCCGTACCCGCTCCGCCTCGCAGGCTCACCTGCCCCTGCGCCTTTTGCGCGCCTCGTTCCTCCCGCGGTCATCACCCGTCCCGCGCGTCCTCCTGCCGGCCACCGCCCTGCTCCTGGCCGCGCTGCTCACCGCCTGCGGCAGCGACAACGGCCGCGGCCACGCCGCACTGGGCGCCGCCGGCCCGGCGGACGACCGGTCCCCGACCGGACCGGTACCCCCGCACGAGGGGATCACTCTCACCCCGCTGGACGGAGACGGAGCCCCCGCGACCGGCAACGGCTCACCCCCGTACGCCTCCTCATCGCCGACGGGCTCCGACACATCCGCCACACCCGGCTCAGGCGGCGCGCCCCCGGCCGCCCCGAATCCCGCCACGGGCAGCCGCAACGGTGACGGCAGCAGCCGTGCAGCCGATCAGACCAGTACCCCCGGCACCCCGCCCGGACGCCCCTCCGAAGCCCCACCTCAGCGTCCACCAGCGCGCCCCACGGCCCCTCCCGGCCCTGGCCCCGCCCCCAGCCCTCGGCCAACCCCCACTCCCACGCCCACTCCGGCCCCCAAACCCAACACCCCTCCCCACCTCACCACCGGCCCCGTCAACCGCACCGGCGCCGACGTCCGCTGGTGCGAAAACGTCTCCCTCACCCTGCGCAACACCGGTGGCCGCCCCGTCACTTCGGGCACCGTCACCTTCGGCACCCACATCATCGGCGCCCTGGGCATCGACTGGACCACCCGCACCTCCACCCACCCACTCCCCACCCCCATCACCGGCCACACGCACCGCACGGCCACCTGGCGCGTCTGCGTGTCGGCCTGGCGCGTGCCGCTGGGGATGCACATCGAGACGCGAGACGTACGCGTTGACTGGCACTGACAGGCCGGAACGCACCGCTCCACCCCCACTCGGCCTCAACCACCATCACTTTCAGGCCATGCATCACCTCGACGCCCAAGGCGCGTTCGAGCGCCCTTGGATGCGCGCGGTCTTCCGCGCCGTCCCCCGGGACGCGTTCGCGCCCGACACCGTCTGGGTGTGGCACTCCGACGACGACCGGTACCACCCCGTCGCGCGCGCCGACGACGAGCAGCGGTGGGCGGCGTTGGTCCACCACCCCACCGAGCCCGTGGTCACGCAGGTGGACGACGGTCGCCCCGCGCACGCCGACGGTACGGGCCGGCTGCCCACGAGTTCGCTCAGCGCGGCCGACGCCGTACTGACCACCCTCGCCGCCACCGACCCGGACCCCGGCAGCCGGGTACTGCACATCGGCACCGGTACGGGCTACGACTCGGCGTTGCTGTGCGAGCGGGTCGGCGCCGCCGACCTCACCACCGTCGAAGTCGACCGCACGCTGGCCGACACCGCTCGCGCGCGGCTGTCCGGCCTCGGCTACCGGCCCCGCGTGATCTGCGCGGACGGCGAGGGCGGCTGTGCGCAGGGCGCCCCGTACGACCGCGTCCTCTGTACGGCGTCGCTGTCCCGCGTCCCCGCCGCCTGGATCGCCCAGTGCGCCCCCGGCGCGCGCATCGTCACGCCGTGGAAGTCCACACTCCAGCCCGCCGGCCTGGCCGTCCTGGCCGTCGGCGCCGACGGCCGCGCCACCGGCGGCCGTTTCGGCATGCCGCTGACGTTCATGGACCTGCGCGGCCAGCGCCGCGCCGACAACCCGCTCCCGCGCGTCTACACCCCACAGCGGTGGTCGGAGAGCCGGTACGGCACGGCCACGCTCCCGCCGGACTTCCTCGACGACTTCCACGCCCGCTTCGCACTCGGCCTCCAGTTGCCCGGCGTCCACGCGACCCGTACGCCCACACCGGACGCCGTCCCCGCCTGGTGGCTGTCGACGGACACTGCCTGGGCCTACGTGTGCGCCGGGGAGACGTACCAGTGGGGCGACCGCGACTTGGCCACCGAGGCCGAGCGGGCCTATGAGTGGTGGCTGACGGCGGGCAGGCCGGAAGTCTTCGACTTCGGCATGACGGTGGACGGTGACGACCACCGGACGTGGTTCAGGTCGGAGGAGGACGGGCCGAGCTGGCCGGTGGGCCCGTAAGAAGACGAAGGCGCGCGGAGGCGCACGCGGGGGTGTGCGGGTGTCCGGACGCGCGGCCCGCCCCCGAGGCCCTATCAGGGTCGTCACCCCGCAGACTGATCGCCGACGAGACCGGAGGCTGATTCCTTCTGGCCACCCGCGCACTACCTTCAACTCCTGTCACAGCCAACGACGTAGGCCCCGAAGCGGGGACATGCGCGGAAGCCGATCAGGAGCGGGGAGCAGGCCATGGGGCGGAAGCAGAGACGAGCGGAGCGCGCGGAGCGCCGGGTGGGCGCGCGTGCCGGGGCAGCACTCGGAGCGGTCGCACTCGCCGTCGCCCTGACCACGACCGTGGGCCTCGCGGGCCCGGCCCAGGCCATGTCCGGCGGCACGCAACTCCCCCGGCCGGGCGCCGCGCCCTGGCTCGCGACGCTGGCCGAGAAAGGCGACACCCCGCTGCTGGACCGGGCGTCCTGCGGTGGCGTCCTCGTCGCACCCGACCGCATCCTCACCGCGGCCCACTGCGTGAACGGTGTGGACGTAGAACGCATGGAAGTCCACCTGGGTTCCTCGGTCCTCTCGCAGGACCCCGGCACCGTACGCACCATACGCAGCGCCACCCTGCACCCGCGCTACGAACTCCTGCCGTCCCCCGTCGCCCCCGACCGTCCGGAACTGTCCTCGGCCGCCTACGACCTGGCCGAACTCCGCCTCAGCGAGCCGGTACACGGCATCAGGCCGCTCCCCGTCGTCCAGCACCGGCCCCGCCCAGGCACCCCCGTATCGATCTTCAGTCACGGTACGACGGCCGCCCCGGACCCGTCCCGGCCCGGCGCGGAGATCCGCGGCGACGTGCTTCGCCGCGGCGACCTCACCGTACGAGGACACGAGCAGTGCGCCGCGCAGACGCCCGCGGTGGTGAACAAGGCATCGGTCTTCTGCGCCCGGGACGCACGCGCCGTCCGCTCGGACCGCACCGCCACGACCATGTGCTTCGGCGACAGCGGCAGCCCGCTGGTGGCCTGGGGCCGGCGCGGCCCCGTACTGACCGGCATCTTCAGTTTCGCGGGCGAGACCGCCGGCAAGGTCTGCGGGCAGCCCGCCGACGCGGCGTTCGCCGACGTGCCGGCACTGCTGCCGGAGCTGCGCGCCACCGCGCGCCCGAGTGGCGGCCGGGCATGAACCGGCGACGGCAGAAGAAGCTGACGAGGAAGCTCGTGACGGCCGCGCTGCTCGGCGACGCACCCGCAGCCGCCGCGCTGCTCCGCGCCGGAGCCCAGCCGAACACCGCGAACGCCGAGGGCACCACTCCCCTCTACGCCGCGTCCGTGCACGGTGACGCGGCCGTGGCCCGCCTGCTCCTGTCCGCCGGTGCCGCGCCGGACGCGGAGAGCGGTCACGGTACGGAAGGCACCCCGCTGTGCGCGGCCGCGGCCTGGGGGCACCTCGACGTCGTACGCATCCTCCTCGCCCACGGCGCCGACCCGAACCTCCGCGAGGACGGCGGCACCGGCCACACCCCACTCGACTGGGCCACCAAGGACTTCCAGCCCCACCCGGAGACGGCGGCCGCGCTCATCGCGGCGGGCGCACGGCCCCGGGATGCCTGATCCCGGTCGTCACCTGGCCCAGACGGTCAGTTGAAGGCGACCGCAGTCGCCCCGCCGAACGCGGCCAGTACGTACGCCGGTACCTCCTGCCAGCGCGTGAACGGCTTCCCGCGTCCCCGAGTGCTGAGCAGCCGCACGGTCCGGCCCGCGTACCCCGGCACCAGCACACCGAGTACGCCGAGCACGCCGAGGGTGCCGACG
The DNA here is from genome assembly GCF_003865135.1 of Streptomyces chrestomyceticus JCM 4735. Classification (NCBI taxonomy): domain Bacteria; kingdom Bacillati; phylum Actinomycetota; class Actinomycetes; order Kitasatosporales; family Streptomycetaceae; genus Streptomyces; species Streptomyces chrestomyceticus. The sequence continues at coordinate 4,544,871 of NZ_BHZC01000001.1, forward strand.
CTCCACTCGAAGTCGGTGCCGCTGAACACGGCCGTGACGACCATGGCCAGTGCGGCGACCGCATACAGCAGGCCGGGGCCGAGCCCGGCGTCGTCACGCCGTCGGGGTGCTGCCTCGCCCTCTCCCCCGGAATCTCCGGGGTGGCGCCGGTCCCGCTGTTCGACGCCGAAACAGGCGAGCAGCAAGACGACGGTCTCCACCACCAGGATGGCGGCCGCGACGAGTACGAAGGCCATGTGTCCCCCTCACACGTGCGTGCTGCCCTATGTTCTACGGCTTCGGCGCCACCGCCGCCAGCTCTTCCACCGACCCCGACATGATCGTCCGAACATGCTCGGTGATGTGCTCGACCGGCCAGTCCCACCAGGCCAGTTCGAGCAACCGCTCGGTGTCGGCCGCGTCGTAGCGGCGGCGGATCAGCTTGGCCGGGTTGCCGCCGACGATGCCGTAATCGGGTACGTCGTCCACGACGACGGCCCCGGAGGCGATGACCGCGCCGTGGCCGATCCGTACGCCCGGCATGACCATGGACCGGTACCCGAACCACACGTCGTTGCCGACCACCGTGTCGCCCTTGCCCGGCAGCCCGCTGATCAGGTCGAAGTGGTCGGCCCACGACCCGCCCATGATCGGAAAGGGGAACGTCGAGGGGCCGTCCATCCGGTGGTTGGCGCCGTTCATGATGAACCGCACGCCCTCGCCCAGCGCGCAGTACTTGCCGATGATCAACTTCTCGGGCCCGTAGTGGTACAGCACGTTCCGCGTCTCGAACGCGGTCGGGTCGTCCGGGTCGTCGTAGTACGAGAAGTCGCCGACCTCGATGAGCGGCGAGGTGACGAGGGGCTTCAGCAGCACCACCCGCGGCTGGCCGGGCATCGGGTGCACGACGTTCGGGTCAGCGGGGACAAGTGGCATCGGGCATCGCCCTCTCGTAGGGGGTACGACTGGGGCCGTACCTTGCTCCCGGCCCGCACGTCATGATCCCAACCGCCACCACCCCGGACGACCGATTAACCGATCGACCCCAGGCTCCGCCCCCACCACCTGGGACACTGGCACCGGAAGAGCCCCGTACTCACGCACACCGGTAGGGAGAGTCACAGGTGAGCAAGGCGCCGGAGAGTGCCCTGTCGACGGTCATGATGGTGATCGCCACCGGAAGGCGTCTGCAGGAGCAACTGGAAACGCGGCTTACCGGCATCGGCCTGTCGATGCGGCTGTTCGGGGCGCTCGGGCACATCTCCCGCGACCCCGACCTGTCGTACAGCGACCTGGCCCGCCGCGCGGGCGTGACGAGCCAGAGCATGCGCGCGACCGTCCTCATGCTGGAGGAACTGGGCGCGGTGGAACGCAACCTGCGCGGCCAGGGCCACCGCGCGCGCCTGGAGCTGACGGACAAGGGCCGCGCGCTGCTCACCCAGGCGCGAGGCATCCTGTCCGAGCTGGACGAGGAGTTCCTGAAGGCCGCGGGTCAGAACCAGAAGGCAGCCCTGGACGCCGCTTGCGAGCGCGCGCTGGCGCAAGGGGGCCCGTTCCCCTTCCGGCGAGAGTAGTCCGGGCGGCCGGTCCAGGGCCCTGGGGCCTGGGCGCCTTCGGCCAGGCCAATGCGTTACCCGCGCGTTAGTCCACTTCGGCAAGATCGTTCCGGAAGTGATCGTTCCGCAGTATTCGGAACGTCCGGGGCGCTCGCTGCGTCCCGCAGCGCCTGGCGCACCCACCGGGAAGAGAAACGTTGGAGTGAGACAAGAAGTGCGTAACCTCCGCAAGAAGGCAGCAGTCGGCCTGGCCACTCTGGCCACGGTCTCGGGCATCTCGATCGGCACGGCAGGCTCGGCGTCCGCCGAGAACCGCCACTTCCCGACAAAGGCCGCCTGCTTCGACGCCGGCAACGCGGCGATGGCTCCCGGCAACATCAGGGGCTTCCGCTGCATGCCGGCCGGCCCCGGTGACTTCGTCCTGGAGATCTACTGACGGGGATCGGGTAGCGCGCCGACAGCACAGCCGAGCGCGCGCCATGCGTCTCCACCGGCCGGAGCCGTGCTCATGGCTTCGGCCGGTGCCGTAGTGACACGGTCGTGTGACGGCACTGAAGGGGCGCATGGCCAGCCGCCGCCTTCCACGAAGATGCGCGTATGAGCCCCAAGTCGGCCGGCTACGGCGACACCGTCACTCCGGAGCACGCCCTGAAGTACGCCCTCCGGCATGCCCACGGCGGCCGGGCCCAGCTCATCGAGGGCGTCATTGAGCCGCTGTCCCTGTCCTGGGCCCACGAGACCATCGCCGACCGCCTCCGCCATCAGCTCGGCCCCCGCGCCGCCGACATCCACTGCATCATCGGCTCCGGCGACCTCGACCTGCCCGGCTCGCCCAACTGGTACGTACCCGACCTCGCCGTCGTCCCGGCCGCCGTAGCCAAGAACGCCGGTGCCCTCCGCCCCGGCCAGACGCTGCTGATCGTGGAGGTCACGTCGGAGGCGGACGCCCACACCAAACGCGTCGTCAAGCGTCGCCGCTACGCCGAGTACGGAGCGCCGCTGTACTTGCTCGTAGACCGACAGCAGCGCGCACTCACCCTGTTCGCCGAGCCCGACCGGCTCGGCTACACCCGCATCACCGGCCCGCTGCCGTACGGGACGCCGCTGCACATCCCGGCCCCGTTCGGGACGGACCTGGACATGAGCGACCTGTGAGCGACCGGCTCGGCTGGGCCGAATCAGCGGCCCCTACCGCCAAGGCCCTGGCCGGGGCAGGCGGGTGTAGGGGGCGGCGTCAGCCCTCGTCGGTCGATTCGTCGACGTTGCGCTCGGTCACGAATGACCCCATGCCAGGCGTGGTGACGATGAGCCCGTCCTTCCGGAGGGCAGCAGTCACCTTCCGGACCGTCACGCGCGCGACACCGAACTCCTGCTCCATCTTCACTTCAGAGATGAGGTGGCGAGGAGGATAAGCCCCACTCGCGATCCGCTCTCGGATCACGTCGGCGATCTGCATCCACTTGGGCCGCGTCGGGTCGAACTCCATCACGAACGGGACTCTACGCATGGGTAACTAGCACAGCATAGATGCGCCCGTAGCCGCCTACGGTGTATACAGGAGCCAACAGGGCCATATGGACCCGACGAAAGGTGAGCCCCGGCGACCGCTGCAACCGGCCCCGGGGCATGGCCAACGACCCAAAAGCGAAAAGAGCGTCGACGTGCACCACCGTATCCGCCGCGCCACGACCTGGCTGCGGTATCACCTCGCACCGCCAACGCCTGCCCCCGTCACTACCCTTCGCGCGCCTGTGCGCCCCACCCCCACCGCGAGGCCGGTGCACCGCGTGCCGAGTTCCCTCGACACCCCCCTGAACACCAACACCTCCCCCCTCGTACGCCCCTACCTCACCGCCTACGAAGCGCAGTACACCGAGCGACAAGCTCACCGCTTCGCGCGCATCCGCACGATGCACGGGGAGTTCGCCGTATGAGCGCGGCGGAGGGGCCCGTACCGGGCATGCGCCTGCTGCCCTGGTCGGAGGAGGGCGGGAAGCAGTGTCTGCTGTCGACCGACGGTGACGGCTACGTGGCGCGGTTCGCGGACGACATGGAGGCAGCGCAGCTCGACATGGGCACGGAGCTGCTCGAGCACGCCGGGGTGATGCTGGGCGAACCCGACGCGTCCGCCAGTGAACTGCGCTTTCTCGCCAATCGGTTGGTCGAGGCGCTGCACGACGCGTTGCGGGTCGCCGACAGCCGAGGCCGGCGGATTCCCGGCCTGGGCGGTGCGAGCGGAAAGGGGGGCGTCGGCCGCTTGGCCGCGGCCGAGTGAGGGGACGTCAGGGCGACGTGGCCGGGGACGGGCCGGTCAGCTCAGGGCGAGCCAGGCGGCGCCGACGACGACCGCGATCGCGACGATCACGCCGACGATGACGCCGATGCGGGGGCCGCCGGACGACTGCTGCTGGGCCGCTGCCCGGCGGCCGCCGGGCTCGGGGGCGCCCTCGTCCACGAAGGCGCGGAACATCTGCGTGCTGCCGGCCGGGTCGGGCTGGCCGTTGGCCGGGTTCTGCTGGTAGTTCGCCATAGGCCAGGACACTAGCGAACCCGGCATGGACGGCACACCCCTGGGCCTCGTGGGTCACAGCACAGTTGCCCCGCCGATCCGCTCCACCGGCCCCACCGGCCCTACCGGGTGCGCAACGCCGCTACCACTTCGACTTCCAGCAGGTACTCAGGTGCGAAGAGGGCGGCGACGCCCACCAGTGTGCTCGCCGGTGCCTCCGTAGTGCCTGCTCGCAGTGGGACGAAGATCTCAGGGAGCAGGGCGGGGGTGTAGTCCACGACGTAGACGGTTTCTTTGATGATGTCGTCCCGGGTGGCGCCGACCGCCGCGAGGGCCGTATCCAGGTTGCGGGCTATCTGGGCGGCCTGGGCCGCGTGATCGCCGGGTCCGACGGGCCGTCCGTCGGCGTCCCAGGCGACCTGCCCCGACAGGTGCGCCAGCCGTACGCCTTCGGTGACGACGACTTGGCTGATCAAGGGTGCCGGGCTGGGTAAGCCGGAGGGATTGAGGCGTTGCGGAGGTGTGAGGGCGCTGCCCTCTCGGGGCCGGGGGTCACGACGGCGTACCCGCCCAAGTCGTGAGCGCCTCGGTCCGTTCGGCCCGGCGGGCGCGGGCGTCGGTGGTACGGGTGGCCCAGGCCACGTGGCCGTCGGGGCGTACGAGGATCTCGGTCACGCCGTCCAGGTCGGGGTGGGCGTCCCGTGCGGTGACGGTGACGGGGGTGACGCGCGAGCCCCAGCCCGCGGTGACCGTCGGACCGAGGTCCGGCGCGTCGCCCGCGAGGTCGAGGTGGACGTACCGGGCGGCCGGGAGGAGTTCGTACACCCGTACCGCCTCCGACCCGGCGGCGGTCAGGCCGATGTCCGGCATCCGGTGCCCCACCAGCGGGTCGGCACCGGGGGTGGCCGGCGGATAGGCCGTGCCGAGGGCGGAGACCCGGGCGGCGAGGGTGCGGTTGACCTGCGGCATGTTGAGGAGTTCGTCGAAGAGGGCACGCAGGGACGTGGCGGGGCGCCGGTACTGCGGTACGAGGGTCAGTTCGGCCAGCAGGGTCTGGATCTCGGTGTTCTCGGTGACGGACTGTCCGACGGGGCGGCGTTCCGCGTCGTAGCTGTCCAGGAGGCCGGGCGGGGCCCAGCCGTTGACCACGGCGGCCAGCTTCCAGCCGAGGTTCATCGCGTCCTGGAGGCCGGTGTTGAGGCCCTGGCCCGCCGCGGGGAAGTGGATGTGGGCGGCATCGCCCGCCAGGAGGACGCGGCCGGCGCGGTAGCTCTCGGCGAGCCGGGTGGCGTTGCCGAAGCGGGAGAGCCAACGCGGTTCGGCGACGCCGCAGTCGGAGCCGCAGATGCGGGTCAGTGACGCGCGGAACTCCTCCAGGGTCACGGGTTCGCCGGACGGCACCCGGATACGCTCGGGGTCCAGGTAGACGAGCCGGACGACGCCGTCCTCCATGGGGGCGACCAGTACGCCCCGCGCGCGGGCGGTGTCGAGGGCGGCGGGGTCGGTGACCGCGAAGTCGCCGAGTACGCCGGTGAAGGTTTCGTCCGTACCCGGGAAGGCGATGTCGGCGGACTGCCGTACGACGCTGCGTCCGCCGTCGCAGCCGACGACGTAACGGGCCCGTATCGTCGCGACGCTGCCGTCCCGGCCCCGCACCTCCACCTCGGCCCCGTCGGCGTCCTGGCTCAGCCCGGCGACCTCGTACCCGCGCTCGATCTCGACGCCCAGCTCCCGGGCGCGCTCCGCCAGCAGCGCCTCGGTGTGCGCCTGGGCGAGGAACAGCGAGTAGCCGTGCCGGGAGTCCAGCGTGGAGAAGTCCAGGTGGGTGGGGAGCTGGGCGAAGTGCCAGCCGGGCACGGGGCGGCCGAGCGGGAGGAAGCGGTCGAGCAGCCCGCGCTGGTCGATCACTTCCACGCTGCGCGGGTGGAGGCTCAGCGCGCGGGAGTCGCGCTGCGGCTCGGTACGGCGCTCGAAGACACGGGTGCGTACGCCGGCCAGCGCCAGCTCGCAGGCGAGCAGCAGGCCGGTCGGTCCTGCGCCCGCGACAGCCACATCAACGTTCATCGGAGGACACCTCTCTATTTAATGAACAGCGTTCACGTGAACAGCGTTCACTATAGTGAGGCTCATGAGCTCCCCGTCAAGCCCCGCCCGCGGCCGACCCGCCCGTCTCGACCGCACCCGCACCCTGCAAACGGCGCTCGACCTGCTGGATCAGTCGGGCCTCGACGCGCTGACCATGCGACGGCTCGCCGACGCGATGGGCGTACAGGCAGGCGCCTTGTACCGCTATTTCGCGACCAAGCAGGATCTGCTCACCGCCATGGCGGAACGGATGATGGAGGGCGTCGCGGAAGCAGCGGCGACGGACGGCGGCGACTGGAGCGAGCGGCTGACCGCCCTCGCCCGCGCCGAACGCGAAGCCCTGCTCGCCCACCGCGACGGCGCTCGCGTCTTCGCGGGCACCCACGCGACGGGAGCCAGCGTCCTCGGCTTCGCCGACGCGTTCGTGGGCGTACTGCGCGAGGCAGGCTTCGCCGACGACGCGGCGGCCCGCGCGCTCTACACGGTGGTCAACTACACCGTCGGCCACACCCTGGAGGAGCAGGCGGCGCTCCAGGCGCAGGACGGGCCCCCGAGGACGCGAGCGTCCTCCGCGACGCCGTGACGGCAGGGACGTACCCCCACCTCAGCGCCACCCTCCCCACCCTCACCAGCACGGACTTCACCGGGCTCTTCGAATTCGGCCTCGACCTGCTCATCGAGGGCCTGCGGGCGCGGCACGCGCCGCCGGCGCGCAAATGATCACGCAGGCCGACCGCTCACCTCGCCGGCCAGGTGATGCGCTGACCATCCGGCCCGACGGCGATGCCGAACCGCTCCAGGGGCGGTGATCCGTCGGCCCGCCAGCGCCGTACGTGCTCTTCCACGGCGTCCCACAACCGCGCCGGGCCACCCTGGCGTACCAGCGAACGGCCCCCGTCCTGACGGAGAGCCGCCCATGACCCGTCCGCGACATCCAGCAGGAGCTGTTCGGCACTACCGTCCGCGCACGTCAGGCCGATGTGCTGGGCACGGGGCACCGCAAGCTGGGCGACGAACCGCGCGGTCCAGTCGTCCAGCACCTCGGGCGCGGCCAGCCGGGCAGGTTCCTCGTCGGCGCTCCGCATGTCGGGCAGGCAGCCGAGCGGGGGCGGCTGATGGGGGCGGGCGAGCATGAAGGAGATCCGGCCCCCGAGGAAGCGGCCGCGCGCGACACCCTCGCCGACGGTGAGGCAGGCCAGCTCGGAGGCGTACAGCCAGCCGGACACGGTGGCCAGGATCCGGCCACCCGGGCGGGTCTGTTCGACCCATGCGCCGGGCACCTCCAGAACTCCGCAGGTGGCGATCGTCCGGTCGTACGGCGCTGAGGGCCCGTACCCGGCCAGACCGTCCCCGACGACGAGCTCGGGGGCATACCCGTACGCCCCGAGAGCGACCCGGGCCCGGGTCGCCACATCCGGATCCACCTCGACGGTGGTGACACGGCCGGCACCGAGCCGGTGGCACAGCAGCGCGGTGGAGTAGCCGGTGCCGGTGCCGACCTCCAGCACCCGGTGGCCGTCCGCGACCTGGAGTTCTTCGAGCATGCGCAGCACCAGGCCCGGCATGGTGCTGGAGGACGTGGGGGCCCGGCGGATCTCGCCCCGGACATCGGCCGGAACGACGGTGCCGGCCACCTGCGTGACCAGGGAATCGTCGCGATAGCAGCGCTCCAGCCAGGTGTCGTCACCCGGCAGCACGGGCCGCCACCAGGTCGCTCCGGAGCCGGGAACCCTCTCGAAGAATCCGCCACGCAGGAACTCGTGCCTCGGCACCGCTTCGGCCGCCGCCCGCCATCGGGCCGTAGGGAGATGCCCGGCCTCCGTGAGCCGACGGACCAGCTCCCCCCGCAGCTCGTCGTCCTTCACGCTACGGCTCTCCTCTCCAGCAGGTCAGCCATGGCCGCCACCATGGGCAGACCGGTCTCCGGCTCCAGCCACGCCCACTGCCCGGACGGGTTGCACTCCAGGAACCACCATCGCCCCCACCGGTCCACGGCGAAGTCGAATGCTCCGAAGTTCAGCCGGAAGTGATCGAGGTAGGCGGACAGAGATCGCCGGATGCCAGGTGCCGGACGTACGACGGTGTAGGTGAGCGTGTCGTAGTCGGTGCGCCAGTCCAGCAGGTCGGAGTCGATACGGACGCAGAAGGCGTGGGCACCGATGACGGTCACCCGGATGTCCGCCACCTTTTCGACCCGCTGCTGGAACAGGTGCGCCGTGCCTGCCACCGCGTCGTCGATCTCCTCCACGGCGACTTCGCCGACGGCCACCGTGCACGAGACACCGTCGACGCGGTACAGCGGCGCCGACAGGGGCTTGTAGATCACCGAACCGTGTTCCCCGATGAACGCTCGTGCGGCCTCGGGATCAGAGGTGATCAAGGTGGGTGGCAGCCGGAAGCCGCACGAAGCCGCGGCAGCCAGGCCGGAGGGCTTGAACTCCGCGTCGCCGATGCGGTGCGGATGATTGACGTACCGGCACCCCGGCAGGGATGCCAGCACGCCGCCCAGCCCGTACCGGGCCTGCATGACGGCGAACCGGGCGTCCTGCTCCGCCAGGTGCGGGAAGGAGAAGCCGGACGGCCGCCGGTAGTACAGCGACCGGACAGCCCGCAGGTCCGCGACGCGGGAGGGTGTCGTGAGCGTGCCGGCGATTCCGTCGGAACCGATGGTGGCCGCGAGGGACAAGGCGTGCGGGAAGTCCCCGGCGTCCAGGCGTACGACAGGCACACCACGACCGTGCAGCTCGCCGATCACCAGATCGGCCGTGGGGTCGTCCCTGCCGGTCACGACCAGGACGGACCGGGTGTCGCTCACTGGTCGCTGTCGTTGCCGGTGTCCTGGTCCCCGCCGCCGTCCCCGCCCCCACCTGCCCCGTCCGACGGGTTGCCGGTGTTGGTGGGCGGGTTGGTTCCGGTGCTGGTGCCGTGCCCCGGCATCATCACCGGCTGCCCCTCGGCGTCGAAATAGCGCGCCGTCTGCGTCTCCGGATCCAGCTCGGTGCGTGCGTAGGCCGGCGCGAACGAGGGATAGGGCGCCATACGCCGCAGGCCCCACGGCGGCAGCGTCGGCACACCGGACGGCAGCGGGCATCCGGCGGGAAAGCGATCCGCGTGGCTGAACATGGAGGGCCTCCTCGGAGGGCGGTTCGTGCCAGAGCGCTATCTGGCCGGGACGGCCGCCAGGGAGGGCGACCGTAGGTGACGGCACGATGACCGACAGCACGATCAGAGTGACGGCCCTGAAGGGGGCGGAAGAAGAGCGCACAAGCGCGCAAGCAGGCATCCACCTCCCCTCACCGCTCCCACCCCTCACCCCAACCCCCGCCCCCACCTGCGCCTTTACACCCCCACCCCACCCCCTTGACCGTTGATCTTGCCAACCTTTGAGCTTCCTTTACCTCACCTGCCGCAGAATCGTTTGCCTTCAGCAACCAAGTGGTTCTACGGTTGCTCAAGGCAACAAAAGAAGAAGTGCGGAGGTGCCCATGGCCGCTCAGAGTCAGTACGAGGAGCTGGCCCGGCAGCTCAGTGCCATCGGTGCCGTCAAGCGTGAGATGGGGCGGATTCTGCCGCCCGACTGTCCGCCCGCCTCGGCCGGCGTGCTCACCCTGCTCGACCGGTACGGCGAGATGCGGATGAGCAAGCTGGCGGAGCTGCTCGCGATCGACATGTCGGTCACGAGCCGGCACGTGGCCCACGTCGCCGAGCGCGGCTGGATCGAGCGTGAGCCCGACCCGCTGGACAAGCGGTCGCGGCTACTGCGCCTGACGCCGAGCGGCCGGTCGCTCCTCGCGGAGCTCTCCGAGCGCTACACAGCATCACTCGCCCGGTATCTGGACGACTGGTCCGACAGCGACGTCGGCCGGCTCAACGAACTGCTCGCCCGGCTCCGTACGAGCTTCGGCGACTGCCGGACCCGGGCGCATCACGAACCCACCACCCGCACACCCGCGGAATGAAAAGGAACTACATGGCTACGACCACACCATCCGGTGTGCGGGGCGGCCACGCCAAGCACGGGGGCCACCCGGCTCCCGACGGGGCGCCCATGACGCACCGTCAGATCATGGAGGCGATATCCGGGCTGCTGCTCGGCATGTTCGTCGCCATCCTGTCCTCGACGATCGTCTCCAACGCGCTGCCCGAGATCATCCATGACCTCAAGGGCGGCCAGAGCGCCTACACCTGGGTCGTCACGGCGTCGCTGCTGGCGATGACCGCGACCACCCCGCTGTGGGGCAAGCTGTCCGACCTGTTCAGCAAGAAGCTGCTGGTCCAGATCGCGCTGGTGATCTACGTGGCGGGCTCGGTGGTGGCCGGCCTGTCGCAGAACTCCGGCATGCTGATCGCCTGCCGGGTCGTCCAGGGCATCGGTGTGGGCGGTCTGTCCGCGCTGGCCCAGATCGTCATGGCCGCGATGATCTCCCCGCGGGAGCGCGGCCGTTACAGCGGCTACATCGGCGCCACCTTCGCGGTCGCCACCGTCGGCGGCCCGCTGCTGGGCGGCGTCATCACCGACACGAGCTGGATGGGCTGGCGCTGGTGCTTCTACGTCGGCGTGCCGTTCGCGGTGATCGCCCTGATCGTCCTCCAGAAGACCCTGAAGCTCCCCGTGGTCAAGCGGGACGTGAAGGTCGACTGGGCGGGCGCCTTCTTCATCAGCGCGGCGGTCTCGCTGCTGCTGGTGTGGGTGACCCTGGCGGGCGACAAGTACGACTGGATCTCCGGCCAGACCTTCGCCATGGTCGGCGGCGCGATCGTGCTCGGCGCGATCTTCGTGTTCGTCGAGTCCAAGGCGAGCGAGCCGATCATCCCGCTGCGGCTGTTCCGCAACAAGACGATCACCCTCGCCTCGCTGGCCTCGTTGTTCGTCGGTATCGCGATGTTCTCCGGCACCGTCTTCTTCAGCCAGTACTTCCAGTTGGCGCGCGGTGAGTCGCCGACCATGTCCGGGATCATGACGATCCCGATGATCGGTGGTCTGTTCATCTCCTCGACCGTCTCCGGTCAGATCATCACCAAGACCGGCAAGTGGAAGGCGTGGCTGGTCTCCGGCGGCGTGCTGGTGACCGCGGGCCTCGGCCTGCTGGGCACCATCCGGTACGACACCGAGTACTGGCACATCGCGATCTTCATGGCGCTGATGGGCCTCGGCATCGGCATGATGATGCAGAACCTGGTGCTCTGCACGCAGAACCAGGTCGCCCCGAAGGACCTCGGCTCCGCCTCCTCCGTCGTGACCTTCTTCCGCTCCCTCGGCGGTGCGGTCGGCGTCTCGGCGCTCGGTGCGGTGCTCGCCAACCGCGTCACGCATTACGTGAAGGACGGCGTGCAGGAGCTCGGCCCGCAGGCCGCGGCGAAGTTCGCGCAGGGCGGCGCCGGCGGCGGTGGCGGCATCCCGGACCTGGACGCCCTCCCGGCCCCGTTCCGGACGATCATGGAGAGCGCCTACGGGCACGGCGTCGCCGACGTCTTCCTGTACGCCGCTCCGTGCGCGCTGCTCGCCTTCCTGCTGACGCTGTTCATCAAGGAGGTCGCGCTGAAGACCCAGGGCGGTCTGGCGCAGTCCGACGAGCCGGCGGCGGCCCCCACCCCCGCGGCTGCCGGTGCGGCCGCTGTCGCCCCGCAGCCGGAGCCCGCCCTCGTGGGCGCCGGTGCCCCGGTGGGCCAGGACGACGGCCAGGCGCCCTCCTGGGCGCAGCAGCCGTCCGCGTCGGCCACCACCCAGCCGCTGGCGGCGTACGCCTCGGCGGGCGGCGGTGACGAGGTCCCGGCCGGCCCGGCGATCCACGGCTCGGTCCGCAACGCGGAGGGCCACCCGGTCGCGAACTCCGCGGTCACGCTGATCTCGCTCAGCGGCAGCCAGCTCGGCCGCTCGGTGGTGCAGGCCAACGGCTCGTACGTGCTGAACGCCCCCGGCGCCGGTTCGTACGTGCTGATCGCGGCCGCCGACGGCCACCAGCCGCAGGCGTCCACGGTCGTCGTCGGCGAGCAGGCCCTGGCCTACGACATCCTGCTCAGCGGCACCAGCGGCCTCGGCGGCCAGGTCCGCAGCGCGGTCACCGGCGAGCCGGTGACGGACGCGATGGTCGTGGTCACCGATGTGCGCGGCGAGGTGCTGGCCACCGGCAAGACCGGTGAGGAGGGCTACTTCTCCTTCGACGAGCTGGCCCCCGGCACGTACACCATCGCCGTCAACGCGGCCGACTTCCGGCCGACCGCACTGCCGGTCGAGGTCGGCGGGCAGGGCACCACCCGGATGGAGATCGAGCTGCTGTCCGGCGCCCGGGTGCAGGGCGTCGTACGGGCCGGAGCCGACCGGCGTCCGCTGCCGGACGCGCGGGTCACGCTCGTGGACGCGGCGGGCAACGTCGTGGCCACCTCCACCACCGGTGAGGACGGCGCGTACGCCTTCACCGACCTGGACGCGGGCGACTACACGGTCATCGCGAGCGGCTACCCGCCGGTCGCCAACGGCCTGACGGTCGACGCGCGCGGGGTCGACGGCTACGACGTCGAGCTCGCCCACCCCGGCGAGTGATCCCGGGCCCGGGGGCCTGCCGTACGGCGGCGGGCCCCCGGGAGCCCCGGCTCGTCCCGGGGCGCACGAACCCCGGTCCGCCCGCCTTTTGAGCGGAGAGGCGGCACGGACCGGACCCCAGGGCTCCGGCGGCGGTACGCGCACAGGCAGGGGACGGCCTGCGTGCCGCCGCCCGGAGCCCGACATGCGAGAGGCAAGAACGGGAGTGGGAATGACTTCGACGGGCGCGGCAGCGGGAGCGGCCAACGGCGCGGGCGTACGCGCACAGGTCCGTACACGGGACGGCTGGGCGGTGCAGCACGCGGTGCTGACCGTCACCGACATGACCGGCACCCAGGTGCTGCGCGCGGCGGCCGACGAGAACGGCGCCGTACGGGACGCGCAGCCGCTGGCCCCCGGCCCGTACACCGTGATCGTGACGGCCGTCGGCTACGCGCCGGTCGCCTCCAGCGCGATCGTCACGGCCAGTGGCCGGATGGACGTCGGCAACGTGACGCTGGCGCGGCAGGGCGGCGCCGAACTGCCGCCGCCCGGCGCCTGGACCATCGACCCGATGCACTCGACGGTCGCGGCGACCGCCCAGCACCTGGGCATCACCAGCGTGCACGGCCGGTTCCTGGACTTCGCGGGCCGCATCGAGATCGCCGAGGACCTGGACAAGTCGTCCGTCCAGGCGGTCATCAAGACGGCCTCGATCGACACCGGCAACGGGATGCGCGACGGGCACCTGCGGACCGGGGACTTCCTCGACGTCGAGCAGTACCCGGAGATGACCTACGTCAGCACCGGCCTGGAGCCGGCCGGCCCGGACCGCTGGACCGTGCACGGCGACCTGTCGCTGCGCGGCGTGGTCCGCCCGGTGGACCTCGACCTGAGCTACCTCGGCACCGGCCCCGACCCGTGGGGCGGCGTGCGGGCGGCCTTCAACGCCACCGCCGAGCTGCGCCGCGAGGACTTCAAGATGAACTACAACCAGGTCGTCGCCGCCGGTATCGCGGCGATCGGCACGACCCTCCGGGTCGAGCTGGACATCCAGGCCGTACAGGGCGAGACCCTGCCCACGGTCTGACGGCCTGCGGCCCCTCCCCCCGACCGGGGCCGCACGCGACGGTGCCCCGCCCTTTGCACTGCAAGGGGCGGGGCACCGTCGTGCCGGGGGCTTCAGTCAGTCGGTCTTGCACTTGTTGCCCGTGGCGGGGTTGAGCAGCCCGATGACGTCGATGGTGTTGCCGCACAGGTTCAGGCCGAGGTCGATCGGAACCTGGATGGCGTTGCCCGACAGGATGCCGGGCGAGTTGGCGACCTTGGCCCCCGCACCTGCGTCGGCGACGGCGGTACCGACGCTGCCGAGAACGGCTGCGACGGCCAGGACACCCGCGCTGATGGTGGTACGAACGCGCATGTGGAGCTCCTTACGCTGCGCTGAGAAATGATCAGATAAGAGGTAGACACGGCGCGACGGTCAAAAACCGGCGCGCCCGTCGATGCCCACGTTCGGCGGGCGCTCTTCATCCGTTCGGATGCGCGGGGAGCACGGGCGGGGGCGGGCGGTGGTAGGGGCGTTGGCGTCCTAGTCCGTACCGCCGCCGTTGCCGTCGCCGTTGCTGTCGCCGTTGCCGCTGCCGTTGCCGTCGCCGTCGGCGCGCTCCGCCGCCGCCCGCTGCCGTTCCCGCATCGCCTCGATGCCCGCGATCTGGAGCTCCAGGGCGAAGGCGAAGTCGTCGTCCAGCATCTGCTCGGCGGACATGCCCTCGCGGGCGTACCGGCCGTCACCGGACAGTTCCATGGTCTCCGCGAATCTCGGGTGACCCTGCACCGCCTCCACGACCCGGTGGAAATACTCGTCCAGGGTGGTGCCCTCGGCCCGGCAGCGGGCCCGGTGCTGGCCCTGGATGCTGCAGAAGCCGTAGACGAACTGGTAGACCGCCGCCAGCGCGCCCGACGTCGACTCCTTCGACAGGCCGCTGCGCGCCATCACCCGCAGCGTCGCGTTGGAGAACGCCATCGAGCGCGGCCCGAAGTTGAGGTACTCCCCCAGGAGCTTCGGCAGCCACGTGTGGGCGAGGAGCAGCTTGCGGTACTCGAAGGCGAGGTGGCGGAGCTGGTCGCGCCAGTCGGCCTGTTCGCCGGACTCGTCGGGCAGGTCCAGTTCGCCGGCCACCGCGTCCATGGCCAGTTCCAGCAGGTCGTCCTTGGTGTCGACGTACCAGTAGACGGACATGGCCGTGACGCCCAGTTCGGCGGCGAGACGGCGCATGGAGAACTTCGCCAGTCCCTCGGCGTCCAGCAGCCGGACCGTGGCCGCGACGATCTTGTCGAGGTCCAGTCCGGCCGGCTGGTCCGCCTTCCGTTTCACCGGGGGGCGCTCGGTCAGCCACACGCTCGTCGGCTGCTTCTTGGCGCGGCTCGAAGTCACTGCCATCTCGCGCCCTCCCTCTCGTTCACGCAGTGGTACGGAGTCGATGCTATTCCGGCCGGGCGGCGGTCGGGCCCGGGCGTACGGGGTCGGCCGCCGGGTCGGGTTCCGAGGTGGCCGCCGGATCGGCTTCCGGCCGTACCGTTTCCTCTGCCGGGGCGGCGGACTCGGGTGCGCCGGTGCCGGGAGCGGGGGCCCCTCGCTCCGCGCGCCGCAGCAGGAACGCCGCGAGCAGTCCGCCGAGGAAGACGGCGGCCGCGCCCACCAGTTGACTGGCGCCGATGCCGGAGGCGAACGCGTCGTGGACGGCCGCCCGGTCCGCGTCCGTACGGGCCATCGCCAGCGCGGCCGGCAGCGAACCGGCGCCCAGCGCGACCGCGGGCAGCAGCGCGGCGAAGCGGGAGTTGAGGACCGCGCCGAGGACGGCGACGCCCAGGCCCTGGCCGAACTCCATCAGCGTGCCGTTCACGCCCGCGCCCACGCCGGCCTTCTCGACCGGGATCGACGACATGATGGCGTTGGCCATGGTGGGCATCGCGAACGCCACACCGACGCCCATCAGCAGCAGGCCGAGCAGCATGCCGCCGTAACTGTCGCTGCCGAGGGTCGCGATGGCGGTCAGACCGCCGGCCAGCAGGCTCATCCCGACCACGATCATGCCGGGGGTGCCCAGCTTGGGCAGCAGCTTGACGCCCAGCCCGGTGAAGTTCAGCGCGACGACCATCAGGGCCAGCGGCGCCATCCGCAGTCCGGCCTCCAACGGCCCGTATCCGAGGACGAGTTGCAGGTGCTGGGTGAGCAGGAACATCGACCCGCCCAGGCCGAACGCCACCAGGATGCCGCCGGACACCGCGCCGATGAACCGGCTGTTGCGGAAGAAGTGCATGTCCAGCATCGGGTTCGGTATGCGCAGCTCCCACAGCGCGAAGACGGCGAGGCCCACGACGCCGACCGCGGCGGAGGTCAGCACCCGCCCGGAGAGCCAGCCGCTCCCGGGCCCGGAGATGATCGCGAAGACCACACCGACCATGCCGATCATGGACAGCAGCGCGCCCACCAGGTCGGGCCGGTCCCCGTTGGAGCTCTTCGACTCGGGGACGAGCCGCAGTACGGCGACGAAGCCGATGAGCGCGACCGGGATGTTGATCAGGAACAGCGAGCCCCACCAGTAGTGGGCCAGCAGCGTGCCGCCGATCAGCGGCCCGGCGGCGAACCCGAGCGAGTTCACCGAGCTCCAGATGCCGATGGCCTTCGGGCGCTCGGCGTCGTCGAATATCTGCATGACGACGGCGAGCGTCGTCGTCATCAGCAGCGCGCCGCCGACACCCATCCCGGCGCGGGCCGCGATCAGTTGGCCGGGCGACTGGGCGAGGGCGGCGGCCAGCGAGGCGACGCCGAACAGCACCAGGCCGAGGGCGAGCATCTTCTTGCGGCCGTACCGGTCGGCGGCGTTGCCGGCGGTGAGCAGCAGGCCGGACTGGACCAGCGAATACGCGTTGAGCATCCACTGGACGTCGGCGGTGGTCGCGCCCATCTCCTCGGTGAGCGAGGGGACCGCGACGTTCAGGACCGTGTTGTCGAGCAGGACGGTCAACTGCGCGAGGCAGATGACGGCGAGGATGAGCCAGCGGGTGGGATTGCGGGCCGGACTCAAGGGTGGGGCGGCGCCGGAGGCCACGGAGGACATACAGGCTCCCTGTACGGAGTGGTCGAGCGGAGCAGCGGGACATCTACACCGTACAGGGAGCGCTATACGCCGTACATTTCTCTTACGGGAGGGCGTTTACGGATACGGCTGGAGCCTGTCGACTACATCACGAGACGGGTTTCGTCAGGTCGTACAGCGTCGTACTTCCGACGGTCACCTTCTTGAAGTTCTTCTCGACCCAGCTCGTGATGTCGGACGACGCGGACTTCTGGGCGCCGTTCGCCCCGAAGAAACCGCCGCCCGCGCCTCCGCCGACGAAGTAATGGATCTTGCCCTGGCGTACGTACTCCTTGAACTGTTCGAGTGTCGGTGAGGGGTCGCTGCCGTTGAAGCCGCCGATGGGCATGACCGGAAGCTGAGTGGCGAGCTGGTAACTGGCGGCGTTCTGGGAGCCGATGGCGGCGGCGGCCCAGGTGTAGTCGGCGGCGTTCTCGCGGAGGGCGGCCTTGGCCTTGGGGCTGACCTGCCGGCCGTTGAGGAGGCCGCCCAGGGAGTTGTAGAGGCCGCGGTGGGGGGCGCCGGGGGCTTGGCCGGGGGTGCCGGGTTGGGTCTTGCCTTGGCCCTGGCTCTGGCGCTGGCCCTGGCCTTGACCTTGTCCGCCGGGCGGCGGGCCCCCCTGGCCGCCCTTACCCCCCTTGCCGCCAGGCCCGGGCCCACCCACGATGATCATCCCGCCGTGCCGGCCCCCGGCGCCCTCGACCTTCGGGCCCGCGGTCACGATCGACCCGGTGTGCGGAGTGCCGACCGTGTTCGCCGCGTACGCCACCGGCCCGCCCAGTCCCGCGGCGACCCCCAGCCCCGCGGCCACCACGGCCAGCCGCCGGCCCAGCCGTACGGAGAGCAGCAGACCCAGCGCCGCCACGGCGCCGACCGCCACCACCGACCAGCGCAGCCACGGCAGCCACTGCGGCGAGCGGGCCAGCAGGACGTACGCCCAGGCCGCGGTCACCGCGACCGTGCCCGCCAGTACCAGCGCGGCGGCGGTACGGTCGCGCCGCCGCCACAGCAGCGTCGCCCCCATCGCGACCAGCGCCGCGATGTACGGGGCCAGCGCGATGTTGTAGTACTGGTGGAAGATCCCCGACATGAAGCTGAACGTCGCGAACGTGATCAGCAGCGCGCCGCCCCACACCAGGAACGCCGCGCGCGCGGCGTCGGTCCGCCCGGCCCGTCGCAGTACGACCAGCCCCGCGACCAGCAGCAGGAAGGCGGCAGGCAGCAGCCAGGCGATCTGGCCGCCCATGTCGGAGCCGAAGAGCCGGGAGAAGCCGGTGTCGCCCCAGCTTCCCCCGCCGCCACCGCCGCCGCCTCCGCCGCCCAGGCGACCGCCGCCGACGCTGCCCGCCTCGTTGCCGTTGATGCGGCCGAGCCCGTTGTAGCCGAAGGTCAGCTCCAGGAAGCTGTTGCTCTGCGACCCTCCGATGTACGGGCGCGAGCCGGCCGGCCACAGCTCGACGATCGCGACCCACCAGCCGCCGGACACGACCATCGCCAGTCCACCCAGGAGGAGTTGGCCGAAGCGGCGGCGCAGCCGCGTGGGCGCGCACACCGCGTACACGAGCGCCAGCGGCGGCAGGATCAGCCACGCCTGGAGCGTCTTGGTCAGAAAGGCGAAGCCGAAGCACACGCCCGCCAGCAGCAGCCACTTCGTACGGGCGTCCTCCAGCGCGCGCAGCACGCAGTACACGGCGCAGACCATCAGCAGGCACAGCAGCGCGTCCGGATTGTTGAAGCGGAACATCAGCGCGGCGACCGGCGTCAGCGCGAGCAGCGCCCCCGCGAACAGCCCGGCGCCCACGCCGAAGCGTCGCCGTACGGCCGCGTACAGCACCCCGACCGTGGCGACGCCCATCAGCGCCTCCGGCACCAGGATGGACCACGAGCTGAGCCCGAAGAGCCGTACGGACAGGGCCATCGGCCACAGGGCGGCCGGGGGCTTGTCGACGGTGATGGAGTTGGCGGCGTCGGAGGACCCGAAGAAGAGCGCCTTCCAGCTCGCGGAACCGGCCTGGGCGGCCGCCGAGTAGAACTGGTTCGCGTACCCGGAGGCGCCGAGGTCCCAGAGGAAGAGCGCGGCGGACGCCAGGAGCAGCGCGATGAAGGCGGGGCGGGCCCAGCGGGGGGAGTCGGGGGGCGGGGCGGTCTCCTGGGCGGATTCGGGCTGCTCACGCGCCTCGGACGGCTTGGACGGCTCGGGTGGCTCGGGTGGCTCGGGTGGCTCGGCGTCCTGAGCGCGGGGGCCGGGCGGCTCGGTCTCCCGGGCATGGGGATCTGGCGTCTCGCCCGGTCCCGTAAGGCGGGGGTGGTGCGTGGTCATCGGGGGCTCCTGCCGGGGTGGTGCGGTGCGGCGGTGGGGTGCTGGACGTCCGGTGCGGGGGTGGGGTGGTTCCGTACGGGGGTGAGGCGGCCCGGTACGGGAGCGGGGTGTTCCCGTACGGCAGCGGGGCGGTCCGGGACGGCGGTGTGGCGGACCTGTACGGCCTCCCGGCCGTCCCCGCCGTCCCGACCGTCCCCGCCTTTCCGCTCCCGCTGCCGCTCCCGCCCCTGCTCCCGCTCCCGGTCCGTGAAGACCCACGCCCGGAAGAGCAGGAACCGCAGCAGCGTCGCCGCGAGGTTGGCGGCGACCAGGACGGCCATCTCGGTGCCGTGCGCGGGGTCGCCGGCCGCGGCGTCCAGCGCGGCCAGCGAGCCGCTGGTCAGGGCCAGTCCGATGCCGAAGACGACGAGCCCCTGGGCCTGGTGGCGTACGGCGCGCTCGCGGCCCCGTACGCCGAAGGTCAGCCGGCGGTTCGCCGCCGTGTTACCGACGGCCGACAGCAGCAGGGCCGCGGCGTTGGCCGGCTGCGGCCCGACGCCGAGCCGGAAGAGCGAGTAGAGGCCGAGGTAGAGGAGGGTGCTCAGGGCGCCGACCACGCAGAAGCCCATGACCTGGCGGGCCAGTCCGCGCGGTACGCCGGCCAGTTCACGGTCGCGCGGATCGTCGCCGAAGGGGCGCGCGAGCCGGTCCAGCGGCAGCGCTCCGGTGGCCAGCGCGCGCCCCACGCGCAAGACACCCTTGAGGTCCTCGGTCGCCGTCCGCACGATGTGCACGGTGCTGTCCGGGTCGTCCACCCAGTCCACGGGGACTTCGTGGATCCGCAGCCCGGCGCGTTCGGCGAGCACCAGCATCTCCGTGTCGAAGAACCATCCGCTGTCCTCGACCATGGGCAGCAGCCGCTCGGCGACATCGCCCCGTACGGCCTTGAACCCGCACTGCGCGTCGGAGAAGCGGGCGGCCAGCGAGCCGCGCAGGATGAGGTTGTAGGAGCGGGAGATGAACTCCCGCTTGGGCCCGCGCACCACCCGCGAACTCCGCGCCAGGCGCGAGCCGATCGCCAGGTCGGAGTGGCCCGAGATGAGCGGGGCGACCAGCGGCAGCAGCGCGTTCAGGTCGGTCGACAGGTCGACGTCCATGTAGGCGAGCACCGGGGCGTCGGACAGGGACCAGACGGTGCGCAGCGCCCGGCCGCGGCCCTTCTCCTCCAGGCGTACGGCGGTCACCTCGTCGATCGTCTCGTCCAGCGACGCGGAGATCTCGGGCGTACGGTCCGTGCTCGCGTTGTCCGCGACGGTGATCCGGAAGCCGTAGGGGAAGGTGCGGGAGAGGTGGTCGTGGAGCCGGCGGACGCACGGCTCCAGGTCGGACTCCTCGTTGTAGACGGGGATCACGACATCGAGCACCGTGTCGATCTGGCCGAGGCGCAGATGCTCACGGGGCGGCAGGGAACCCAGGGGGGTGTGGGCCGGCTGTGTCGTCGTCATGACATCGACACTTCCGGAGCGCGCTGTCACCCTTGTGTGGTGCCGCTGTGCCCGGGCTGTGAATGGGCGTATTCAAGGGGCGTATGGGAATGCTGGGGGGCGCGTGTGGCGTCGCGCGCCGGTCCGTCGGCGGGCAGCCGGACCCGGAAGACGGTCCGCCCGGGAACGCTCTCCACCCCGACCGTGCCGCCGTGCGCCGCGACCACGGCCTCCACGATCGCCAGGCCGAGGCCCGTACTGCCGCTGTTGCGGGAGTTCGTGCCCTTCGTACCGCTCGCGGCGTCCGTACCCTGCGTGCCGCCCGGGCCGTCCGTACCGCCTGTTGCGCTTCTGCGGCTCGTGCCGCCCGTACGGGCACGGGACGCGTCGCCCCGGGCGAACCGCTCGAAGACGTGCGGCAGCAGCTCGGGCGGCACACCGGGGCCGTCGTCCCGCACCTCCAGCCGGACGAAGTGCCCCGCCCCCGGCATCGGCATCTCGCGCCGCAGACAGGCGACGACCGTGGTGCCCTCGGGCGTGTGCGTACGGGCATTGGCCAGCAAGTTGACCAGGACCTGGTGCAGCCGGTCGGCGTCGGCCCGTACGGGCACCGGGTCGGCCGGCAGCTCCAGGCGCCACTTGTGGCGGGGGCCGGCGGCGCGGGCGTCGCTGACGGCGTCCACGACGAGCGGTACGAGATCGGTGCACTCGTACGACAGCGGGCGCCCGGAATCCAGCCTGGCGAGCAGCAGCAGATCCTCCACCAGGCCGGTCATCCGCTCCGCCTCGGACTCGATGCGCCCCAGGGCGTGCCGGGTGGCCGGGCCCGGCTCCTCGCGGCCCCGCCGGGTCAGCTCGGCGTAACCGCGTATCGAGGCCAGTGGTGTGCGCAGCTCATGGCTCGCGTCCGCGACGAATCTGCGGACCCGGGTCTCGCTCTCCTGCCGGGCCGCGAGCGCCGACCCCACATGCCCGAGCATCCGGTTGAGCGCCGCGCCGACCTGCCCGACCTCCGTACGCGGGTCCGCCTCGGCGGCCGGGACGCGCTCGTGCAGCGCCACCTCGCCGCGGTGCAACGGCAGTTCGGAGACGCGGGTGGCGGTGGCGGCGACCCGGCGCAGCGGCCACAGCGCGATACGGACCGTGGCGGCGCCCGCGAGACCGGCGGCGACCAGGCCCGCGGCGGTCACACAGACCTCCACGACGACCAGCCGCGCGACGACGTCCTGCACCTCACCGGCCGGCAGGCCGACCAGCGCGGAGTCGTCCGGCGCCGACTCGACGCGGTAGTCGCCCAGGTCGGGGAGGGTGACGGTGTGCGGGCGACCGTCCCTCGGCACGGCGGCCAGTGCCTGCTTCTGCTCGTCGGTCAGCGTGACCAGGTTCTGGGCGGGCAGCGGGTTGCGCGCGTCGATGCTGCGGGCGGCGGCGGTGATGTCCCCTTCGGAGGAGAGCCGCGCCCCGACCGTACCGATGGGCTGGCCGGGGCCCGCGATGAACCCGAGGTCCCGGTGCCCGGTGAAGTCACCCTGCCGGCCCACGGAATGCTGGGCCGACTCGCGCAGCTTGCCGTCGAGCTGGTTCTGGAGGTACGAGTGCAGCGCGATGGTGGTGACCGTACCGATCACCGCACACACCACCGCGATCAGCAGCACCGCCGACACCACGAGCCGGGTCCGCAGGCTCCATCGGCGCGGCCGCAGCCTGAACTGGCGGGGGCGCCGGTGCCGGTGGACGCGGGGGCCGGTGGCACCCGGGCCGGTGGCACGCGGACCGGTAGCAGACGGGCTGGTGGCAGACGGGTCGGCACTCGTCCGTACCGCAGTCGGCCGGCCGGTGCCCGCCGCCCGCCCGTCAGTCGGTGGCCCGGTTCCGGCCCCCGCTGACCCGGACACCCGCTACCCCCCGGGCTTGATCAGGTACCCGGCGCCCCGGCGCGTGTGGATCATCGGGCTGCGGCCCGCGTCGATCTTCCGGCGCAGGTACGAGATGTACAGCTCCACGACGTTGGCCTGGCCGCCGAAGTCGTAGCTCCACACCCGGTCCAGGATCTGCGTCTTGCTCAGCACCCGCCGCGGGTTGCGCATCAGGTACCGCAGCAGCTCGAACTCGGTGGCCGTCAGGTGGATCTCCTGACCGCCCCGCCACACCTCGTGGCTCTCCTCGTCGAGCAGCAGGTCGCCCACCGCGAGCAGCGACTCGCTGCGGCCCGCCGCCGCGCCCGCCCGGCGCAGCAGACCGCGCAGCCGTGCCACCACCTCCTCCAGGCTGAAGGGCTTGGTCACATAGTCGTCGCCGCCCGCCGTCAGCCCGGCGATCCGGTCCTCGACCGCGTCCTTCGCGGTCAGGAACAGCACCGGCACCTCGGGCAGTTCATGGCGCAGCCGCCCCAGTACGGTCAGGCCGTCCATGTCCGGCAGCATCACGTCGAGCAGCACCGCGTCCGGCCGCCACTCACGTGCCGCCCGCAGCGCGGCCGTGCCGTCACCTTCGGCGCGGATGTCCCAGCCCTCGTAACGCAGCGCCAAGGAGAGCAGTTCGGCGAGCGACGCCTCGTCGTCGACGACCAGCACCCGCACCGGGCTCCCGTCCGGACGCAGCAGCTCAGCGGGCTTCTTGGCGATGGATGTGGACGCTGTCACGGTCATGCTGTCGAGGCTGACCACCCCCTCTGAGAGCCGTCTTGCGCGTATCTGTGAATCTCCTGAGAAACACCCGTCACCACATCACGGTGTCAGTGGAACCGGACTGGGCCGCCCCCCGCGCGGTCCAGCCGGTCACCACTGGAATCAGCATGGCACCTACCACTGACAATCGCCCTGACCTGCGACTTCGCACCCCTGAGAGGCTCCAATCGTGCTCCCGCCGGTCTCCCGGCAGACTCCCGCCGGTCTCCTGGCGGACCGAAGAACCTCCCTCCTGCCCCCTTCCCTTCACCCCGACGTCAATCCGTACCGTCACCCCATGAAGATCCTCACCCTCAACGGCAGTCTGCGCGCCCGCTCCTCCAACGGCGCCGTCCTGCGGTCCGCCCTCGCACTCACCGACGCCACGTCAGCCACCGCCGACATCGCCGCGCTCCCCCACTTCCACCCCGACCAGGACGCCGAGGGCGCCACGCCGCCCGCCCCGGTGGCCGCCCTGCGCCGCACCGTCGCGGACGCGGACGCCGTACTGATCGTCAGCCCGGAGTATGCCCACGGCGTCCCCGGCGTCCTCAAGAACGCTCTCGACTGGCTGGTCAGCAGCGCCGACCTCCTGGACAAGCCGACCGCGGTACTGACCGCGTCACCCTCACCGACCGGCGCCGCGTACGCCCACGGGCAGTTGCGCGAAACCCTGCGCACGATGTCCGCCGCCGTGATCCCGGATGCCTGCCGCGACTTCACCGCCATCGGTCCGAAGACCGACCCGGCCACCGGAACCGTCACCGACCCCGCCACCCTCCAGGACCTCCGCACGGCCCTGACAGCACTGACCACCGCCGCGGCCACTCCCAACACGCGCAGCACGGCGAGCCGTTCGTCCCCCTCGTAGCGGTACGTGATCGGCCACGCGCGCCCCACCAGCGGCCCGGCCGCGTCGAAGTACGCCCAGACCTTGGCCAGCACCCGTTCCGGCATGAAGTGCGTGTGTACGTCGATCAGCCCCGGCAGCCCCAGCCCCCGCCAGAACGCTTCGACCCGCTCGTCACCGTCCACCGCCATGGTCCCGCCCTCTCACCGTTACGCGCACGGGCACCGCCCCGGCCCCCGCCGCCCCATCAGCGATCGTTGCGCCCAGCACCTACCTGAATCCACCCCTCGCCCCCGATCCGCCCCTCCCCCTCAGAACAAACTCCCCTGCGCCCCCTGCGCCCCTTCCCCACCTCCCCCTCCCTCCCCTCCCGCTCGCACCCCCGCCGTAGTCACCCCACCCACCGCACCACGCAACACCCACCCCGCCAACAACCGCCCATCCACCACAAACACCCCAGCCCCTCCCGTGCCCCCGGAATCTCCCGCGCCCCCGGCGTCCCGCACATACACATCAGCCCCCACCCCCGCCACCACAGCACCCACAACCTCATCCCCCGCAACCAACCCCTCCACCTCACCGACCCCCGCCGCCGGAATCCGCTCCAGCCCGAACACCTCCGTATGGTCCGTCCACGCGAACGCGGCCGGCTCCAGCGCCTCCGGCCACCCCGCCAGCCCCCGCGCCGCGCCGTGCAGCTCGGCGAGCGCCGCGGCCCGCTCCGGCACCGGCGGCAGCGCGGTACGCGCCGCCCGCTTCTCCGCCTTGCCGAACCGGTCCCGTACGTCCAGGGCCGTGCCCAACAGCGCCTCCGCCCGCCGCGCGGCCATCAGCGGCCCGTGTCCCAGCCATGCGTACGTGATCGCCCCCTGCTCCACCAGGCGCGCCGCGCCACGCTCGGCCGCCGTGATCCCCACCTTCAGCAGGCCGGGACCGAAGTACGCCAGGTAGACGCCGTACGTACGCGGATCGTCGGCCATCGTGTCCGCCGCCACCGACCGCGAACGGTCGAGCCGCGCACAGTCCGCGCACTGGTCCCGCGTGCGCCCGCCGTCGATCACGGCCGCGTACGGGCAGGCCGTCCACCGCGCGCCCCTGCGCACCCCGAGGCACCGCCGCTCCCCCACCACCGCGAAGGCCAGCTCTTTGCCGGCAGGCAAGGCACTACGCCGCCGCGCACCCCGCTCCGGGGCGTACCACCCAAGCCCCTGCTCCTCCCCGTCCCAACTCGGCCCCGTACACCACCAAGCACCCGCCACCCCACTCACGCCCCAACACCCACCTTGCCCGCGCCGGTCTCCCCCACCTCAACCGCCCCACCTTCCGCCGCAGCCCCCGATAAGTGCTCCGATACGCACTCGGCGACACGCCGATCGCGGCCTGAAGATGCTGCCGCAGCGAGGCCGCCGTACCGAACCCGGCGTCCGACGCCACCCGGTCCACCGTCAGTTCCGTCTCCTCCAGCAACTGCCGCGCCCGCTCGACCCGTTGCTGTGTCAGCCACTGCAACGGGGAGACCCCGACCTCCTCCCGGAACCGCCGGGTGAAGGTCCGTACGCTCATCGCCTGGCACGCGGCCAGTTCCCGCAGGGTCACCGGCTGGTCCAGATGTTCAAGCGCCCACGCCCGGGCCGCGGCCGTGGAGGAGTACTGCGGTTCGGGGACCGGGCGGCGGATGAACTGGGCCTGCCCGCCTTCCCGATGCGGCGGTACGACCGTACGGCGGGCCACCTCGTTGGCCACCGCAGCTCCGTGATCACACCTGATCATGTGCAGGCACAGATCAATCCCGGAAGCGACACCCGCGGCCGTAAGCACGCCTCCCTCATCCGTGTACAGAACATCCGCATCCAGCTCCACCTCCGGGAACAGCTTCCGGAACTGCTCAGCCGACCGCCAGTGCGTAGTCGCCCGCCGCCCCTCCAGCAGCCCGGCCGCCGCCAGCACGAACGACCCGGTGCAGATCGACGCCACCCGCGCACCCGGACGGATACGCGCCACCGCCCGCGCCATCTCCTCACTCAGACATCCGTCATCCGTCCCGTAGTCCTGCTGCGAGGCCGGCACCACGACGGTGTCCGCCTCCGCGAGGGCCTCGGGCCCGTGCCGCACATTGACCGTGAAATCCACATCGGTACGGAGTTCCCCCGGCTCCGGCGCACACGTCACCACCTCGTACAACCGCCGGCCGTCGGCCGTCTCGGCCTGCCCGAAGATCCGGTGCACGATGCCCAGCTCCATCGGCAGCAGCCCGTGCCGCACCAGTACGGCGACCCGATGCCGCCCGTCCTCCGCGAAGACACCCATGGCCCGATCCTCACACACCTTGGCCATCCGGCCACTCGCCCCGCCCCCACCCCCCACCAGAAGATCAACCCATCCCCAAAAACCTTCCCTCTCCCCCCCTTGGAGCCCCCATGAAGGTCCTATGGCTGGCAGCCCACCCCGAAGAACGCTCCCTCAACAGCTCCCTGAAGAACGAAGGCATCCGCACCCTGCGCGACCACGGCCACGAGGTCCAGCTCTCCGACCTCTACGCCATGAAGTGGAACCCGGTCGTCGACGCCGACGACTACGACCACTCCCCCACAGAACGCCTCCACATCAGCAAAGCCGCCCACCACGCCTACACCAACGGCAACTTGAGCCCCGACATCCGCGCCGAACAGGAGAAGGTCACCTGGGCCGACACGCTCGTCGTCCAGTTCCCCCTCTGGTGGTACGGCATGCCCGCGATCCTCAAGGGCTGGTTCGACCGCGTCTTCATCAAGGGCTTCGCGTACGGCATCGACGACCCCGCCACCGGGCAGGCACTCCGCTACGGCGACGGCCCGCTGACCGGCAAGCGCGCCATGGCCGTCGTCACCGCCGGCGCCCGCCCCTCCTCGATCGGCCCCCGCGGCGTCAACGGCGACCTCAACGACCTGCTCTTCCCCCTCCACCACGGCACCTTCTGGTACACGGGCATGAGCGCGGCCCCACCGTTCCTCGTCCCCTCGGCGGACCGCACCACCCCCGCCACCTTCGAGGACACCGCCGCCCGCCTCCGCACCCGCCTCCTGGAACTCCCCTCGACCCCGCCCCTCCCCTTCCGCCGCCAGAACTCCCCCGACTACGACCCGGAAACCCTCACCCTCCACCCGCACCTCGCCCCGCACACCACCGGCCTGGCCCTGCACTACACGGACGCCCCGTAGCCCACGCAAAAAAGACCGGTCCGGCACGTTTCCGTGCCGGACCGGTCTTCGCAGTAGCGGGGACAGGATTTGAACCTGCGACCTCTGGGTTATGAGCCCAGCGAGCTACCGAGCTGCTCCACCCCGCGTCGGTTCGTCAGACTCTACGCCACACCCGCCCTCAGGGGAAATCGTCACCCCTCTCCCCTCCCCCACCCATGCCGACCGGGGCGAAGCCGGGGGCGGACGGGACTCCACGTCGGCGGGTGCTGCGGGCGCGGGGGCCCGCTGCCGTACTGCCACAGGGGGGCGGACCTACCGGGCAAGGACCCCAGGGGGCCACATGCAATGGACGACGCTTACGGCGACAGCCGTGGGAACGGTGCTCGGCGTGATGGCCACACTGGCCGCCGACCACGTTCGGCGGCGACATGACCGGTCAGAGCGGGATCATGACACGCTGCGCACGGCATTACTGGAGTACCTCACGGCTCTTTCAAGGGCCAAGGACGCATTCTCCCGATCGGAACTGGCACCTGAACGCGTGGGTGCAGGTCACATCGCGATCAGCGAGCACGGCGTATACGCCGCACAGCACCAGCTCGAACTGGTGGCCCCACCATCGCTCCTCGACAAGGCGCGTCGGGCCACCCTCAGCGTGCTCGACTTCCACGACGTGGTGGTGTCCGGCCGCACGCCGGACTCCGGGGAGTACATCCATGCCTGGCGAGTCGCCGGCCAGGCCCGCGCGGCGCTGATCGAAGAGACGAGGGTGACGCTGCGGCGCATCTGAGCGATCCGGTCGTCGCGAAGGAGACGGGGCCGGAGGACCCTGTTGCTGCGCTCCGCTGCTGTAAGGCACGACAAGACCGCCGTCCGGGGGACCTGGCGGGGGCTTGGCCTGCTGCGCGCTCGACAGAATTCGAACCTGCGAACTTCTGTTCCGTAGATTCGGCACAAGCGACCGCCACGGGCCACATCGCCGTCGCCCACGGATTACCTCACCCCCCCTACAGAGTTCTCCCTTGACGATTTTTTACATTTCCCTCTGCCAGCCGGCCATTCTGCTTGCATTCCATGATCACATGGTTCCCATAAGCGCTCAAAATCTGGCTTTCAGCGTCGGACTATTCCGATCATCCCAACGGCTACGTCAACATCGCTGCCACCGAGACTCCACCGGAGTCTCACCGGCAGCGAAGAGACACTGAATGCACACCACTGCGAGATTGACTGTCGCCGTTACGGCCTCGGTCTCCCTGGGGCTTCTTGCGAGCCCCGCGACCGCCAGCAACCAACCTGGCCATCCAACTGTGACTGCACAGATGGCCCAGACCCACTGGACCACCAGCATGTGGGTGAAGCGGCCGGGGGGTTGCACCCTCTACCCGTCCCTGCGCAGCACCAGTCGGCCACTCACGGCCGGCGCGTGGCACGTGCCTCGGAACCACCGGGTGGGCTGGCGGTACCAGGTCAACGGAAAATGGACCCTGGTCCTCGACCACAGCCACCACATCAAAGGCCGGCCCCACTGGGCATTCCTGGAAACCGCGTGTTTGAAAGGCAACTCCTACCCCGCGAAGTCCAAGGACAGCCAAGGCAGGGTCCGCAATCTGTGGGGCAAGGCATCCAAGGACTGGCGCCATGTCGACTTCGGGCAGACCCGCTCGACCAAGGGCCGGGTCACCGGCACCCGCAAAGTCGGCGCCGCCTACACCACTATGCGCGACAGGCCGAGCGCCTTCGTCACGTCCAACCTGTTCCGTGGCGCCGAGTTCAAGAACACCAACCGCTGTACCAGCCACAGCAATAACGCCTGGGTCTACGGAATGGACCTCCGCGCTCATCGCTGGGGGTGGGTACCGTCCAATGCTTTGCGCGGCAATCCCTGCCTGCACATGAGGTGACCGAGGGCACCTGAGGCTCGTCAGCCCCGACACATTCGCGAAGAACCCGTTAGCTCGACCTACTCGGGAGAGCCGCTGCGGGGACTCGCGCCTACGAGCGGTGCGAGTCCTCGTCGTCGCGACTCACACTCGTTGCGGCACGAGCAGGGCGCCGAGACTCGCATGATCATGGAGACGCCGGGCCACAGCTCCATGGCGAGAGGCCCTGTCGATTACTCGACAGGGCCTCTCGCCTGCTGTGCGCTCGGCAGGATTCGAACCTGCAACCTTCTGATCCGTAGCTCTAAGCGGATCGGCTGGTGAGGGTCATACCAGCCGCAGCAGTACCCCGTGGAGACGCCTTCGGGCGAAGGCCGTTGGTGGGGTTGCTGTACTTCACTGCTGTACAGCAACCCTCCGTCCACGGGCGCCAGCAGAGGTCGGCAGCCGATCAAGCCGCCCCCACGTCGACCAGCCGGCGCGCCCCCGAGCCGCTCCGACAACACACCCGCACGAGCTTCCTCAAACGCGCCCTCACTTGAGGTACGGTTTGAGGAAGTCGGAGCACGGAGGCACAGTGAGCCAGTACCGCAAGCACAGCCCCGCCCATCGCACCAAGATCGTTACGCCCGCAGAGGCGGACGCCCGCCTCTCAGAGATGGGGCTTTCCGTCAGGAAGGTCCGCTCCAGCGTCACGACAGGGGATGACGCACGACGACGGGTATCGGTCAAGTTCTATCCAAGGAATTTCCCAGGCGTGACCATGTGGGCAGAAACTCTGGCCTCTTTGCGTCGCGAGCTCCTTAAAACCCGCCAAGGGTGGAGCATTGGGCAAACCGGAAACTACGAGACGGTGTACTCGTCACAGCGAAAGGTCGCCTTCGCAGTCGTAGCTGGTGACAAGTACACTGGCATCGACGGACCTCGCGACCCACGACTTACTCGCAAGCGCGGCCCAAAGACCAAGGAGCGCATCGAGCGTAACGCAGCTTACGAACAACTTGCTTTCAAGCTTGACCTCCCCCTGCTAGCCGAAGAAATACCTGCCGACGAGGCGTGCTCCACGTGGTTCTTGGTCGTCTTTGCGGATGAAGACCACATCCGCATGGAAGTCTCACTTCCGGTCGATATTCGGAAAGATGGTCTAGTGGGGGAGTGGGTCGAGCGAATCATTATCGATCCCGTTCCTTCCTCTGGAGCGGTTGCACCCATCGAACCGGATGAGGATGGCGATGACGACGGAGAATCGTTGGTCACTAGGACTAACCGACCACTCCTTTAATCACACCCGCTTGACGCTTGCGCGCGAAAGGCGTGGGCTCACAAAGCAAGCCTTGGCGGAGCGATGCGGGGTTTCCCGAAGGACGGTTTCGGCCTGGGAGGCTGGCGAGGTTGACTGCCCGCCAGTCGATCAACTATCAAGCATACTGCGACTCCCTCAAGCGTTCTTCACTTCGGATGACCCACCACAGGTAGAAGAGGAGTGGATTAGCTTTCGCGCCCTGTCGTCTATGACGGCTAGGCAAGTGCGCCGCATTCTTTCCGTAAGTTCACTCGGGGTTGAACTCAGCAACTGGATCGACAAGCGGTATGGGACCCCCGGCGTCGACCTACCCGACTTCTCTGAGGCTGCCGATCTACCACCCGCAAGTACTGCTGAACAGTTGCGCTCCATCTGGGGACTTCACCAGAAGCCTGTAAAAAATCTTCTCCCACTCCTCGAAAGAAAAGGCATTCGGGTCTACTCCCTCCCAGCCCCAGATCGGGAGATCGATTCCTTTACTTTCTCACACGAGGGTCGACCCTTCATCTTTCTGAACCTGAGCAAAACGGCAGAACGCATGCGCTTCGACCTAGCGCACGAGTTGGGGCACATAATCCTCCACAAGGAAACTCAGAAAAATAGGTCCCGCCAGGTCGAGCAAGAGGCACATGACTTCGCTTCGAGCTTTCTGATGCCAGCCGATGGCCTATACGCGCAAATCATCGGAAAGTTGCGCCTAGAGGACGTATTCACTCTGAAAAACTACTGGCAGGTTTCCGCTCTTGCCATGGTCGAGAGACTGTACAGCCTTGAGTTCATCTCAGAGTGGGTGCGACGCCGCTGGATCATCGAACTGACACAGCGAGGCTACCGAACGGCCGAACCGGATGGAATTCACCCTGAAACATCGAAATTCTTTACAGACGTCTTCCGCCTAGCCCGCGAAGACGGGTGGACTTCCCGAAAGCTAGCTGACGACTTGAACGAAAGTGAAGAGGACCTGGACTCTCTAGTCTTTGGCTTGGCAATCTCATCCGTCAGAGGCGGCGGGCAGGGGGGCCTGCTCGGCATGGTCACTTGACGGTGGTCAAGTAACGATCGAATCCGTGCGGTGGTCGGACCGAACTGCTATCTTTCTGTCGTCGCCAGTTGAGACTAGGGGCAGGAGCTTGGGGTTCGATTCCCCTTGCGCCCTTCCTCGTACTCGTTTCGGCCGCGTTGGCAATCCGGTTCGTCATTCCTGCCCTAGGTGACACCACGCCAGGAGACCTGAAAGCCACCACCGGACGGAAGGAGATTGTTATGAGCGGGATGCGAAAGTCAATAACGGTCGCTTTGAAGGTGGCCGTGGCAGTCGTAGAAGGCTCCGCAGCTGGGCTGCTGCTTCCTGCCTGAGCTGGCGAACACCTGGCCTCGGACACACAAGGTCCGAGGCCAGGCTGTTGGGTCTCTGCACAGCAGGGCTCTTCCAGTAGTTTGAGCACTGCCCGATGGCACGAGGTCGAGCGGTAGCGCTCATGACCGGCTCAGCCCCGTCGCGGCAGCAGCCAGCTCCCCCGCAACCACAGTTAGGGGTTCCGGTCCGCTCACGCTGCCGCATCCGTGACGGTGGCGGTACGGCGCCCAGCTCCCGCCGGCCGTTGTGCCCGGAGTGCCCAGCGCCCCCAATCCCACCTCTCCCGTAGCCTGCCTGCCTCGACAGGACTACGACCTATGGGGCGGTCGGCAGCGCGCCCGTCACGTAAACCGCTCACCGCTTCCGCCTCCACCTTCATCACCCCTCATCTGCACCCTTCCCGCCTCCCGGGGGCTCCCCGCCGGGTCTGCCCTCTTGGGCCGCGGGCTCTGGTGCTGCCGCTCGGCTCGCCCCAGTGGCGGGCGCCTACGGCCTGGTCATGCGGAGCGGGCGTCGCGGGTGATGGCCTTGGCTGGCGGGGTGTTTGCTCGTTCCGGCGCTGCTCTTGGGCGGGGCAAAGCGTGTACGAAGCACCCCGTGGCAGCTTCAGGTGGCGCGGGGCCGGGGGCCGGGCGGAGCGGGCCGGAGGCAGGAGCGGCGCCCGAGTCCCCGAGCTCCGCGCCGGCCCGCATTGCGGGCCGGTGGGGTGTGCTTCGTAGCGGCGGCTGCCAAAGCCGTTGACCCGCGCGCCGGATGCCGAAGGCAAGAGCACCCACAAGGCCAACGCCGTCGTCCGCGGCGCCGGTTCCGGCGACGGCCGGGCCGCTGGGTACTTGGCCGACGGGAACGAACCCGTTTGCGCGCTCTCACCAGCTCCCCACGGACTTCCATCAGGGCTTCGCGTCCGTGCGCGAGCGGCGTCAGGGCGGCCCCGGCCGGGAATGGCGATCCTGCTGTGGGAGTTCCTGGAGTGCTCTCCCCCTTCCCCCACCCCACCCCGCCCGCAGGGCGGGGCTTGAACCAGTAGAGAAAGTTGTAACTCAGGCTGGCGGGAGGGGCTTGAAGTCCTCCGTGCAGGCGGGGAGTACGGTGCCCTGCCGGTGGGCGAGGGGGAGGAAGGTCACGGGGCGGATTGTCCAGGTGATGCGGGTGTTGGTGTGGGTGATGGTCACCGTGTAGGGCTGTCGGCGGAGCAGGGCGGCCCTGGCCTTCAGCCGTCCCTCGCAGAGCCACGTCCAGGCTTCCTGTGAGGCGTCCGGGGAGAGGGCCGGCGTGATGGTGCGCAGGGCTACGGCTACCCACCGGTCGGCCTGGTGGGCCGAGTAGGCGTCGAAGGATGCGTGCAGGGCCGGCCTCTCGGTCGGGTTCGCGAGGTCTTGCGTCCAGCATTCGCACCAGTAGCCGCGGCGGGGCTTGTCGGTCTTCAGCATGGGTGGGCTCCTGGTCGGCTGCTGGTGAAGAGTTCTGCGGTGACGGTGTGGGCGCCCTGACTGCTGTGGACCACCACTCGGTGGGCGATCGCGTTGACCATGCCGAGTCCGCGGCCGTGATCGGCCTCCTCGTCCTGGTCCTCGACCTTCGGGTGCGTGCCTGCGCCGCCGTCGTCGGTGACCGACAGGGCGATGACCTGCGGGGTGACCGCGAGGGACAGGTGGAAGCTGCCGGAGTCCCGCCCGCTGGCGGTGTGCAGGATCGCGTTCGAGCTCAGCTCG
The DNA here is from genome assembly GCF_003865135.1 of Streptomyces chrestomyceticus JCM 4735. Classification (NCBI taxonomy): domain Bacteria; kingdom Bacillati; phylum Actinomycetota; class Actinomycetes; order Kitasatosporales; family Streptomycetaceae; genus Streptomyces; species Streptomyces chrestomyceticus. The sequence continues at coordinate 4,578,395 of NZ_BHZC01000001.1, forward strand.
CTCACGATCAGCTCGGCGTCCTCGGCCAGCGGGGAATCGCGCAGTATGTCGCGGGTCCATCGGCGGGCCCGGCTCACCTCTTCCGGGGAACCTGGGCAACTGAGCCCCCAGACCTGGACTCTACTCGTATACTCGTGCATACAAGTTCCTTCGTGCTGGTAGGCCGCCATGTGCAGCGGGTTCGGGCTAGACGAGTTTCACGCCGTCGTGGGCGCGGACGGCCGGCGGGCTCATGGCGTCGAGCGCGTCCAGGACGCGGATCGCGTACGCCTCGTCGGCGAGTTCGGTGACTTCTTCGCGGGTGGCCCACCGCAGCGCGCGGGTTTCGTCCCCGGTGGTGGGGGTGCCGTCGGCGGCCCGGCAGCGGAAGACCAGAGAAACGATCAGGCCCGTCATGTTCTTGTAGACACCGGTCAAGGTCGCCGGAAGCTCGATCTTGATGCCGGTTTCTTCGAGCACCTCGCGCTGAAGGGCTTCCGGGATGGTTTCCTCGCGTTCGAGGACTCCGCCCGGCGGTTCCCAGTGGCCGTTGTCGCGCCGCTTGATCAGGAGAGCCCGGCCCTGGTCGTCAACGATGACTCCGGCGACGCTCACGGAGTGCGGACGGTCGGTGCTCACGTTCCTCGGCCCCTTCGGATGGCTAGGCTCTCCACCGTAGCAATAGCACTCGCCCACTCGTCTAGATACCTAAAGGAGTAGTCCACGTGACGTCTCTTCCGAGCGTTCTTGGCGCTCTCGACCCCACGAGTGATCGTGCGGTCTTTCGACAGATCGCCGATCAGCTTCGCGAGGCCATCGATCGTGGCCGGTTCAGGGAGGGGAGAAGCTGCCCTCGGAAGCTGAGCTGGTGGAGCACTACGGGGTTTCCCGTATGACGGTGCGGAACTCCTTCTCGGTCCTCCAGGGGGAGGGCCTGGTCCATGCCGAGCACGGCAAGGGCGTGTTCGTCCGGCCGCGCCCGCCCGTCCGGCGCCTCGCCTCTGACCGGTTCGCCCGGCGTCACCGTGAGCAGGGCAAGTCGGCGTTCATCGTGGAGGCCGATGCCGTCGGCAGTCACCCGAAGGTGGACGGCCTGGAGGTCAAGGAGGAGAAGGCCAGTCAGGACATCTCCGCCCGGCTCGGCTCCGTGCGGCGGGTGCTCGCCCGGCGGCGCCGCTACCTGCTTGACGGCCGGCCGGTTGAGTTCGCCACCTCGTATCTGCCGCTCGACATCGCCCGCGGCACTCAGATCGCCGAGCCCAACCCCGGCCCCGGCGGCATCTACGCCCGGCTTGAGGAGCTGGGCCACCATCTCGACCACTTCGAGGAGGAGATCCGCGCCCGGATGCCCTCACCCGCCGAGGTCAAGACGCTGCAACTGGCCTCCGGTGTCCCCGTGATCCACCTGATCCGCACGGCGTACGACACGGAGAAGCGGGCCGTGGAGGTCTGCGACACGGTGATGGCGGCGGACGCGTACGTCCTCTCCTACCAGCTCCCGGCCACCTGACCGGCGGTGCGCGAGGCCATTTCTTCGGACTCGTACACCCCGTCACGCATACTCGTATAGACGAGTGGGCAAGTTGTGTGGCAAGGTGGTCCACGCTCCCGGAAGAGCCGGGCGCGAAGACTGCAACTTGTCTAGACGAGTAGATGGGAAGAAGCCTTGCGCACCATCCGTGTGGAGACCTCGGCCGCGACGATCCTGCTGACCGAAGCGCCCGAGCCCAAGGTCCGCGACCGCAAGACGGGCGAGATCGCCAAGGACACCAACAGCGGCGAAGCACTGATGACGATCGGCGTCGTCTACATCGAGGAAGGAGAGTCGTCCCTGATCAAGGTCACCGTGCCGGAGAGCGGTGCCTCCGAGGGCCTGGCGCTCGGCGCCCCGGTCTCCCTGCCCGGCCTGGTCGCCCGGCCGTGGGAGTCGGTGTTCAACGGCCAGCAGCGGCACGGCATCGCCTACCGGGCCGCCGCCGTCACTCCGGCCGCCTTCCCGGCCGCCATGGGGAACGCGGCCTGATGACCGACCTGGCAACGCTTCTGGAGGTAGGTGGTCCCGTCGCTGCGCTCGGCGGTGGGGCCGCCTACACCCGGGCACGACACCCGGGGGTCTACTGGTCCACGGTCGGCCTGCCGGTCTCGACGGCCCGGCTGCTCGGCTCGTACAGCTCGGTCATGGAAGCGTGCGGCCTGACCGTGACTCCCTCCCGGCTGCGGGTCCTGGCGGTCAAGGCCACCACCCGCCGCGAGGTCCGGCCCGTACCTCCGCGTCGCGGCATCATCCGGCCGACCACGACGGGGTTACGGCTTCGACTTCGGCTCGCCCCCGGGCAGGAACCCGCCGACGTGGCGGCCTCCGCCGAACGCCTGCGCCATGCGTGGGGCGTGCACGCCGTGTACGTGACGCCCGTCAAACCCGGCGTGATCGACCTGCGGCTGGTCGGGTTCGACGTGCTGCGGAAGGTCCGCATGCCGCGCAAGCTCCCGGCTGGGCTGCTGAAGGTCCCGGTGGCGCTGCGGGAGGACGCCACGGCCTTCGTACGGGACTACCGCACCGTGCCGCACGGGCTCACCCTCGGGGCGACGTTGTCGGGCAAGTCCATGTACCTGCGCCACCTCATCGCCGGGCTGGCCCGGCAGCCCGTCGCCCTGGTCGGCATCGACTGCAAACGGGGCGTGGAACTGGCGCCGTTCGCGGCCCGGCTTTCGGCGCTGGCCACCGATCCTGAGCAGGCTGCGGAACTGCTGCCGGTGCTCATCGAGGAGATGGAGGACCGGTACGACCTGATCAAGGCCCGGCAGGGCATCGCCCCGGACACACCGGACGAGGAGATCACCTCCGACGTCTGGGGTCTGCCTGAGCATGAACGCCCGGTACCTGTCGTGCTGTTCGTGGACGAGGTGGCGGAACTCTTCCTCGTCGCCACGAAGAAGGACGAACAGCGCCGGGACGAGATGGTCACCCAGCTCATCCGCCTCGCCCAGCTTGGCCGGGCGGCCGGCATCTACCTGGAGGTCTGCGGACAGCGCTTCGGCGCCGAACTGGGCAAGGGGGCGACCATGCTACGGGCCCAATTGACCGGCCGCGTCTGCCACCGCGTGAACGATGAAGCCTCCGCCAAGATGGCGTTGGGCGACATCGCGCCCGAAGCGGTCGCCGCCGCCTGCGCCATCGCCCCCGAACAGCCCGGACTCGCCGTGATCGGCGACGCATCCGGCGGCTGGTCCCGCGTCCGTACGCCGTACCTGTCTCTCGCTAAGGCTGCCGAGACCTGCCACGACTCGGCTCACCTGGTCCCCGACCTGCCCGCGCTCCAGCCGTTCCGGCCAGCTGTGCCAGTACGGCCGGGCAAGTCCCTGGTCTCGGTCGTTCGGCCGCAACCAACAACTGGCTGAACTCCACTTCCACACCCCGGTTGGCGCGAATACCTCGCGCCGTGTCCCTACCCCCGCCATGCCTGAATCCGGAAGGAGCCGCAATATGCGCGCCCTGTTGGCCCGCGTTGATGCGGTGCTCGTCCAGGCGGTCATCGCCGCTGCTCTGTCCTTCGCCCACCTGCACGACATCGCTTCGGCGGCCGGTCAGGACGGGTGGAAGGCATGGGCGTACCCCGTCTCCGTCGACCTGCTGCTGGTGGCTGCCTGGCGGCGGCTGCGAACCAGCGACGAGAAAGCGGCCGGGTGGTGCTGGTTCGTGATCGCGCTGGGCGCCTCCCTGGGCGCCAACGTAGCCACCGCCGGACTGCTCGACCTGGACGACGTACCGGCCTGGCTGCGCATCATCGTCGCGGGCTGGCCCGCCGTCGCCTTCCTCGGCGGCACGCTCCTCGTTCACTCCGCAGCGGTTCCGGCAGAGGCGCCCGACGCAGTCGAGGACCAGGAGAAGCCCACGACCATCGGGGACCAGGAGGACGCGCCCGATCCGGCACCGGCACTCCCGCCGCCACCGATCCCCGAACCGACTCCCGCGCCCCCTGCGGTCTCCGTCCCGGCCGCCCTGGTCGAACACGCCCGCAAGGTCGCCACCGAGCACCACACCCGCACCGGCACCGCCATCGACACCCCGACCCTGCGCGCCCGCCTCGGCGTATCCCTGCCGATCGCCGACGCCATCGCCGCTCAGCTCTGAGAGGAGATCCACATGAGCGCCAACCGCCGCTTCCGCTCGGTCACCCGCATCGGTCCCGTCCAGGTCGGCACGTCCTACGACGGTCGCGGCCGGGAGAAGCACACCGCCGCCTGCACGGCCCCGCGTTGCGGCTTCTCCGCCGACTACGACAGCCGCGCCGCCGCCGAGCTGGCCGCACGTACCCACCGCTGCCCCGTCCGCTGATCCATGCGCCGAAAGGATTCCGCCCCGTGACCGTCAGCCTGCCGCTCGTCGTCGTCCTCGGCCTCTTCGCCTGGGGTGCGGTCAAGTACCTCGGCGTCCGCATCTGGATCGTCGTGGTGATCGCGCTCTTCGGGTTCTGGCTCTCGCACACCTTCATGGCGCCGGCCATCGAGAACGGCACGCGCTCCGGCGTGAACATCATCAACGGCTCACATGACTAGACGAGTAGGTAAGGAGAGCTCTGCCGTGTTTCTGCCCAAGTACCCCGACAGTCCGACGCCGCCCACACACATCACCTCCACCGCGGCCGACTCGGCCCCCGCCCGGCGGCCCGTCCCTCAGATCTCCGTCAGCACCGGGGCCGTCGCGGCCGTCCTCCTCGGCGGCGTCGTGCTCACCGCGCTCCTGGCCGCCGTCGCCGTCTCGGCCGTGTCCGTGGCGGTCGCCGCTGTCGTCCTGCGCTCGCTGCTCCGCGATCACCACCGCCGCTGACTGACCAGCAGTACACCGAACCCCCGGGCCGGCCTCGATACCGCCAAGCATCCGCCGCCCCGGGGGCCCTCCCCCTTCCAGCCGAAGCCAGAAGGAGAAAGGCCATCATCACCCCCGCCACCCAACCCCCGCTCACCGAACTCGGAGAACTGGCCGCCCTCGGCACCATGCCCGCACTCCTGCGCCAGCTCTCCAGCCTCGGCGGCTGCACCCACCCGATCCGCCTCGACGGCCACCGCACCGAACACGCCCTGAACACCCACACCGGCGAGATCGGCAACGTCCTCCACCACCTCGACTCCTCCACCCTCCCGGCCGGTCACCTCCTGGTCCGCTGCAACAACCGCCGTACGACCCGCTGCGCGGCCTGCTCCGAGGTGTACCGCCGGGACACCTTCCAACTGATCACCTCCGGCCTACGCGGGGGCAAAGGCGTCCCGGAACGCGTCGCCGCCCACCCGCGCGTCTTCGCCACCTTCACCGCGCCAGGCTTCGGCCCGGTCCACAACCGCCCTACCGGGCCCACTGGTTCGGCCCGCCGCTGCCGCTGCGGCGCCTTCCACGACCAGGACGACGCCGCCCTCGGCACCGCACTCGCCCCCGACACCTACGACTACGAAGCCGCCGTCCTCTGGAACGCTCACGCCGGTGCCCTCTGGCGGCGCTTCTCCATCTACCTGCGCCGGGAGGTGGCCAAACGCGCCGGCCTCACGCAGCGCGCGTTCCGGCAGTACGCCCGGGTGTCCTTCGCCAAGGTCGCCGAGTACCAGAAGCGCGGCGCCGTCCACTTCCACGCGGTCATCCGCCTCGACGGCCCGACCGGCAGCGACACCCCGCCGCCCGCCTGGGCCACCGCCGAATTACTCGCCGACGCCATCCAGGCCGCCGCCACCGCCGCCCGCGTGGACGGCCCCGTGATCGACGGCCGGGCGCACGTCTTCACCTTCGGCCGCCAGCTCGACGTACGCACCATCCGCTCGGCCGACTTCGACGGCGGCCAGGAGCTGACCGAACGGGCCGTGGCCGCGTACATCGCCAAGTACGCCACCAAGGGCGCCGAGACCGCGACCGGAGCCCTCGACCGCCCGCTGAAGTTCCTCGCCGAACTCGCCCAGCTCGACATCAACGACCACGCCCGCCGCCTGGTCCGAACCGCCTGGACCCTCGGCGCCCGCAAGGAACTGGAAGGCCTTCGGCTCCGCGCCTGGGCCCACATGCTCGGCTTCCGCGGCCACTTCTCCACCAAGTCCCGCCGCTACTCCACCACCCTCGGCGCCCTCCGCAACGCCCGCGCCGAATGGCGCCGTGCTCAGGCCGCAGCAGAGACCGGGACCGACCAGGACACCACCCTCGTCCTCGCCCACTGGGTCTACGCCGGTACCGGCCTCACCGACGCCGAAACCTGGCTCGCCGAATCCCTCGCCCGTGACACCGCCCGCGAACACCGCGCTGCGCTCGACGCTGAAGGAGACGACCGGTCATGACCACCACCGTCATCGAGAGGAAGTGGCACACCACCGCCGAAGTGGCCGAAATGCTCGGCTTCGGACTGTCCAAGACCAAGATGCTCGTGCTCACCGGCGAGATCCGTTCGGTGAAGATCGGGCGTAACCGGCGAATCCTCCCGGCTTGGGTCGACGAGTACGTCAACCGCTGCGCTACTGCGGCCGAGGAGTGGTCCGCATGAGCGGCAAGCGCGGTAACGGTGAGGGGTCCATCTACCCGTACAAGAACAGCTTCGCCGCGTACGTCTGGGTGACCACGCCGGACGGCAAGAAGAAGCGCAAGTACGTCTACGGCAAGACACGCGAAGAGGTCCACGACAAGTGGATCAAGTTGCACGCCGACGCGAAGAAGGGGCCGGTGGCCACGCGACACCGCACCGTCGCCGCGTTCCTGGCATACTGGCTTGAGTCGATCGTGAAGCCGAACCTGGCGCCGCTGACCTACGTCTCGTACGAGGGGTCCGTCCGGCTCTACATCGCGCCCCACCTGGGCGCCAAGCGGCTGGACAAGCTGACCGTCCGGGACGTGCGCGAGTGGCTGACCAAGCTCGCGTCCGAGTGCCAGTGCTGTGCCCAGGGAAAGGACGCGAAACGGGCGCCCGCTCGTCGCCGCTGCTGCGCTGCTGGGGAGTGCTGTGAGGCGTTCACGTCCCGGCGGGTGATTCAGGCTGCTCGGGACGCGCTCAGGGCCGCTCTGACCCATGCGGTAGTTGAGGAAGAGATCGGGAAGAATGTCGCCTCCCTGGTGAAGGTGCCGAAGCCGCGTCGTCGCCGGATCAAGCCGTGGTCCGTCGTGGAAGCCAGCCGGTTCCTTGCTGATGCGGCTGCGCGGGAAGATCCGCTGTTCGCGGCCTGGGTGCTCGTGCTGTGCCTGGGGCTCCGCCGGGGTGAGGTGCTGGGGCTGACCTGGAAGTCCGTGGACTTCGAGGCGGGTGAGCTGTACGTGGATCACCAGATCCAGCGGGCCGGACGGCAGATCCTGCATCGGGAGACGAAGACCGAGGAATCGGACGACTTCTTGCCGCTGCCGGCGCTTTGCCTGAAGGCGCTCCGGATGCGGCGTGCGCAGCAGACCGGCGACCGGAAGGCGGCCGGTGATCTCTGGCAGGACGACCGCGAGCTGATCTTCACGACGAAGTACGGCACCCCGATCGAGCCCGGCAACCTGACGCGCATGTTCGCTCTGCGGGCTCGCCGGGCCGGGCTGCGGCTGATCCCGCTCCAGAAGACGCGCAACACGTGCGCTTCGCTGCTCGTGGCCCTCGGGGTGCACCCGAAGGTCGCGCAGGTGATCCTGCGGCACTCGAAGATCGCGATGACGATGGAGGTGTACGCGGAGGCGAGTGAGGAAGACGTGCGAGCCGCGCTCGACAGTCTTTCGGGAGCTGTAAGCGGCACCGGCTGACCCGGTTGCTGTATTTCGCTGCTGTACGGCACGACAAAGCCCCCGTCCGGATTACCCGGCGGGGGCTTTGACCTGCTGTGCGCTCGGCAGGATTCGAACCTGCAACCTTCTGATCCGTAGTCAGATGCTCTATCCGTTAAGCTACGAGCGCTTGGCTTTCCGGCGGTTTTTCTTGCCGGTCGGCGTTGCAGAAAGAACATTACACGAACCTCGCCGTGAGGCGAAATCCGATCAGCACACCCCCTCTGACCTGCGGAAACGCGGTGGCGGTGGGCGGCTGGGGCTACTCGGGCCAGGCGGAGTCTTCGAGGATCCGTACGAAGTCCGGACGGATGTGGTCCGGATCGAGGCGAGCCAGGACGTCGGCCTGGGGGGTGCCCGCGGCGGTTTCCGGGCGGTGGGCGAGGGCCCGGTGGTAGGCGCGGAGGATGTGGCGCTTGAAGCCGGGGCGGGGGTGGGCCGTGAGGATCTCGTTGCGGGTGTCCGGCGGGAGGGTGGCGTAGCCGATGCCGAGGACGTCGAGTTCGTAGCCGACCGCGAGGAGGGCGATCTCCGGGGCCATGCGGTGGGGGATCTGCGGGGTCGTGTGCAGGGCGATGGCCTGCCAGGTGAGGCGGGTGCGGGCCGGTGGGACTCCTCGGGCCGCGAGGAAGCTGCGGGCTTCGTCGGCGCCGTCCAGTTCGAAGCGCTGCCGGGAGCCGTGGAACCGGTCGGTCAGGCCGAGGCTGTGGAAGAGGGCGGCTACGTAGAGGAGCTCCGCGTCGAAGGGCAGGTCCCGCTCGCGGCCGTGCCGGGCGCCGAAGAGGTAGACCCGGCGGGAGTGGTGGTAGAGCAGTTCGTCGGTGGTGTCCCGGATCAGGTCGGTGGCCTCTCTGGCCAGGGCGGAGTCCGGGAGGGGGATGCCGGCGATGTGGGTGTGGGTGGTGTGGGCTGTGTGGGTGGAGCGGCGGGTTGCGGTGAGGTCTGGGGGTGGGGTTGGGGGTGGGGGTGAGGGAGAGGGTGGGGGGCAGGACTGGGGGCTGGGCTCGGGCGTCATGGGGACAGGGTCGCTCGGGAGCGGGGGCCGCGCCCGGGGGGTTTCGGTCAGGTGGGGTGGGGCGGACGTCTCGCGCGGCGGGGCTCGTGTGCGTCCGGGCGGGAAAAACGTTCAGGCCCCGGTCTGAGTGACCAGGGCCTGAACGAAACGGAGCGGAGGCGGAGGGATTTGAACCCTCGATGGGCTTTAAGACCCAAACCGCATTAGCAGTGCGGCGCCATAGACCGGACTAGGCGACGCCTCCACACACCCCGACCGCGCGCAAGCGCGATGTGGCGTGACCAGATGATGGCACAGCTCGGCGGGCTGTCACCAATCGACCTCCACGGTACTCGGCAGACGGGCGGCCCGGCAAAGGTCTTTACGGGGTGGTTCGGGGGCGTTCCGTACGAATCGGCGTCCTGCGAATCGAACGGGGTTCAAACAACGCGGCGGGCGGCGGGCCGCGCGCAACGTCGGGCCCCGCGGCGCGTTAGACGCGGTAGACGCTGCGGGGACGGGAGGGGAGGGGCTGGAGGGGCGGGAAGGACGGGATGGGGCGGGGCCCGGTGGGGCTCTGCTTCGTACCGCCTCGCTCCCGCCCCGCCGTCGGCCCTGACCCACGTACCTCGCGCCTCATCCCCGTACCTGGTACCCCGTACCTCGCACCTTCTGGAGTCCGCGATGCCGTACCGCCGGCTGTCCCGCTTCGTCACGGCTGCCACCACCGTCTCCACCACCTCCACCGTCACTGCCGCCCTCGCCGCCCTCGGCGTCCTCGCGCTGACGGCCCCGGTCGCCGCATCGGCCCCGGTCTCACCCGCATCCCCGGCGTCCCTAGCCACCCCCGCCGCCCCCGCCGACCTCTCCATCGGCTCCTCGCCCCGCACCGCCCCCCTCCCCCACCCCTCGCGCTCCTCCGACCACCTCACCATCACGGTCAGCGACTCCGGCAAGGCGGCCACGAACGGTACGTACGAGCTGTACTGCCACCCGGCGCGCGGCACCCACACCGACGCGCGCGGCGCCTGCGACAAGCTCGACAGCCTGTCGCGGTGGGGCAAGGATCTGTTCGCGGGTGTGCCGAAGGGCAGCAAGTGCACGATGCAGTACGGGGGCCCCGCCACCGCACACGTCACCGGGACGTGGGCGGGACGCCCCGTCAACGCCCAGTTCAGCCGCGCCGACGGATGTGAGATCAGCCGCTGGAACCGGTTCGTGCCGGTGCTGCCCTCGGTCGCTTCGTGACCTGGAAGCGGGCCAGTTCAGGACGCGGGGCACATGTCGGGCGTGCGACGAGTCGCACAACCCCGTGGCATTACCTCCTCGTCATCCGTCTCCGCGTCCACATCCGGTGCCCGTAGACTCCCTTCCAGTGACCCGCCGCGGACGTGGCGGCGGGCTCGGCAAGGTGCGGTAACTGCAGGGAGGAAGCGTCGTCGTGAGCAGCAGGCCATCCCGAGGCGCTGCTCGCCTCGCAGCCATACTCGACGCTCTGCCGGACGCGTTGCTGCTGGTGAACTGCAACGGCACGGTCGTCAACGCGAACGCCATCGCCCTGGAGACCTTCGAGGCCCCGGGCACCGCCCTGGTGGGCCGCGGGCTGCTGGACCTGCTGCCGTCCTTCGACTCCAAGCGCATCCCGGGCTCGATGCGGCGCCACGACGAGCAGGAGCACGGCCCGCGGACGAAGCCCACGCGGATGGTGGCGCGGCGTACCGACGGCAGCGAGCTGCTGGTCGAGGTGACCAGCGCGAACCTGGAGGACGGCCGGACCCCGTACGAGTCCGCCTTCGAGGCCGCGTACGCCGACCACCGCAACGGCTACACCGGCGACGAGCTGCTGATGCTCGTCGTACGGGATCTGACCGGGACGCTCGACACCGAGACCGAGCTGGCCCGCCAGCAGCGGCAGACCGAGATGATCCTGCGCGCGGCCGCCGAGGGCGTCGTCGGCGTCGACTCCGAGGGCAGGGTCGTCCTCGTCAACCCGTCCGCCGCGCAGATCCTCGGTTACCGGGCGAGCGAGCTGGGCGGCAAGGAGCTGCACCCGCTCATCCACCACTCCCGCGCGGACGGCACGCCGCTGCCCTGGGAGGAGACGCCGCTCGCCGACTCGCTGCGTTCCGGGCGCAAGCACCGGGTGCGCGGGCAGGCGCTGTGGGCCAAGGACGGCCGGTCCGTCCCGGTGGACCTGACGACCGCGCCGGTACGCGACGGTGACCAGCTCGTCGGCGCGGTGATGACGTTCACCGACCGGCGTCCGTACGATGCGCTGGCGGCGCGCCACACGCAGTTGCTGGCCGTACTGGACCAGTCGCTGCGCGGCCCGCTGGAGGAGCTGAAGGCGGAGCTGGGCACGCTGGCGTCCGACCCGGCCGGCCAACTGTGGCCGGAGGCCAACCAGATCCTGCACCACCTGGCCGCCGGGTACGCGCGGATGACCACGCTGGTCGACAACGTGCTGAGCTACCAGCGGCTGGACGCGGGCGGCGAACGGCTCACCCGGTCCAAGGTCTCGCTCGACCGCGTCGTGGCCGCCGGTGTCGAGGGCGCGATCGAGCTGATCGGCCCGGGCCGCGCCCAGTTCGCGGTGCACGCCCCGCCGATCGACGCCGAGGTGGACGCGGAGCGGCTCGCGCAGGCGCTGTCCCACCTGATCGCGGATGTCGCGGGCGTGGACGCCACGGGCAAGGCCGGGAGCGGTGCCGAGGCCGCCTCCGGGGACTCGACGATCGTGGTGGCCGCGGCCGCGCGCGGCGAGGTCGTACGGATCGAGGTGCGCGGCCCGTACGGCGGCGGCAACCCGGTCCACGCACCGATCGTGCGCGGCATCGTGCGGCAGCACGGCGGTGTGCTCCAGACGCACAAGGTGCCGGGCGCGGGCGGCAGCGCGTACGTGCTCGAAGTGCCGGTGACGGCCGGCGGCGCGCCGGTGTCCGGCGCGGCGGGCCCGGCGCGCGAGGTGACGGGCAACGAGACGACGGTCATGCCGGTGCCGGCCGAGCGGGCTCGGGGGACACAGGCAGAGGGACAGGAGCGGGCCCAAGGGCCGGGCCAGGGCAAGGGGTCGGCTCAGGGGCAGGTCGGTGGGGCCGGGGCGCCTGGGGTGCCCGGGGCGCCTGGGGTGCCTGGGCAGAAGGCGCGTGCGCAGGCTGATGGAGGGGCGAGCGGCCCCGGTACGTCCGGTGCTGCGGGTGACGGTACGGGCCGTACGGACGGTGGGGCCGAGGGCACGCCGACCGGGCGGCGCCGGGCGCGGAACGGTGATGTGCCGGGCCGGCAGCAGCCGCAGCAGCCGGGTGGGGACGCGGCGGCTGGCGGGAACGGGAACGGCAGCGGTCAGGTGCCCCGGGCCCGTAATGAGGCGGATGCCTCCGGGGCGCAGGGTACGGGCGGCTCCGGGCGCCCCGGCGCGGAACCGGGAACGACCGGTGCGCCCGGGATGCCGCAGGGCATGGCGGGGGCCGAGGTCGTACCGCCGGGCGGTCGGCGTCCGCTCCAGCAGAACGGGCCGGAGGGTGCCGCACGGGCCGCGCTCCCGGCGGCCGCCGGCGGCCCGCAGAGCCAGGCGCAGGGGCAGCAGCACGGGCAGGGACAGCAGCTCGGGCAGGGGCCGGGACAGGAGCAGGGGCACGGGCAGGCGGTTCACGCCCAGGCCGGGCAGGCGCAGGCTCAGGGGCAGGTGCCGCCGTCCGGGCGCCGGGCGCGCAGGGCGCTGGCCGACACGGCCGAGCGCCCCTTCCCGAACCAGGCTCAGGCCCCCGTCCGCAACGCGCACTCGGCCTTCGCGCTGCCGCCCGCCGCCGCCGATCAGCTTCCGCAGTCCCCCCTGCCCGCGTTGCCGGTCCTGCCGGGTCAGAATCCCGGCCCGGCCGACGGCTCGCAGGGCGGGACGGGTACAGGCACAGGTACAGACGCAGGTACGGGTACGGGTCGCCGTCGCGCGCGTCCCGGTACGGCGGACACGGCTGGCGATCCGGCCGGTGCGGTGTCCGAGCAGGGCGCGCCCGAGGGCGGCTGGGGAACCGAGCCGACCGGTCGGCGCCGTGCGCGGCGTGCGGCCGCCGAGGAGCGGGCCGCCGCCGCGATGGCCGATTCGGAGTCGACGGGTACGTTCGTCGCCGGTCCGGAGGGGCTGGTGGCGCACCCCGTCGAGGGCGGGCCGACGGCCGCTCCCGGCAGCACGCCGACGGCCGGCCCGGGAGCCGCTCCGACAGCCGCTGACGCGCCCCCTGCGCCCCCCGCGCCCACCGGGCGCCGGCGTGGGCGCCCCAGCCCGGTGGAGGCCGAGCAGGGCGCGGGCCAGAAACCGCAGAACCAGGTACAGCACCAGGTACAGAACGGCCCCGCCGAAGGCCCCGGTGCGGCCGAGGCGCCCGTACCCGACCCGGCCGCCCCCGGCAGCCCATGCCCGCGCCCGCCTCCCCGGAGGCGGCGGAGGGTGACGACCTGGCGGGCGGGCCCGCCGCGGGCCACTCCCACGGGCGCGCGTTCAGTGTGCGGACGCTCGGGCAGGGCGTGCCGTTCTCGCAGCAGCTCGCCGGAGCCGAGCAGCAGCGGCCGGCCGCACCCGGAGGTGCCGCGCCCGGCGCCCCGACCCCCGCCGCGGGCTCGGGCCGCCGCCGCAAGCTGGCGCAGCCGCCGCAGGAGGGGGAGCGTACGGCCGCGTCCGACGCCGCCTCCGCCGAGGCCCGGCCGCACCCGCAGCCCGGCACCCCCACGCCGGGACAGCCCCAGCCCCCACAGCAGTCCCAGCAGCAGCAACACCCGCACCAGCAGCACCTGCTGAACACCTCGGAGGGACGTGCCTTCGCCGTCTCCGCGCCCGACGAGGGCAGCGAGGGCCCCGAGCCGCTGGACGGCCCGAACGGCGCCGTCGAGGTGACCGAGCCGCAGCCGCAGCCGATGGACGACGAGCTGCCGCCGGAGCCGCTGGACAACCCGCGCCGACTGCTGGTCTGGCCCGCCCCGGACGTCTCCACGCAGCAGGCACTGAGCGACCGCGGCTACCGCCCGGTCATCGTCAACTCCCGCGAGGAGGTGGACGCGCAGATCGCCGCGTACCCGGCGGCGCTGTTCGTCGACCCGCTGACCGGGCCGATCACCCGTACCGCGCTGCAGTCGCTGCGTACGGCGGCGGTGGCGGCCGAGGTGCCGGTCCTGGTGACGGCCGGACTCGGGCAGGCGACCCGGGAGGCCGCGTACGGGGCCGACCCGGCCGTACTCCTCAAGGCGCTCGCCCCGCGCGACAGCGAGCAGCACCCGCCGAGGGTCCTGCTGACCGAGGAGAACGACGCCGTCGCCGGGGCGCTGACCGCCTCGCTGGAGCGGCGCGGCATGCAGGTCGCGCGGGCGGCGACGGACGCGGACGCGGTGACGCTCGCGGCCCAGATGCGGCCGAACCTGGTGGTGATGGACCTGATGCAGGTACGCCGCCGCCGGGCCGGGATCGTCGACTGGCTGCGCTCGAACGGGCTGCTCAACCGCACTCCGCTGGTCGTCTACACATCGGCCGACCTCGACCCGGCCCAGTTGCCGGGGCTCGCGGCGGGCGAGACCGTCCTCTTCCTGGCGGAGCGGTCGACGAGCGCGGAGGTCCAGGCGCGGATCGTGGACCTGCTCGCCAAGATCGGTACGAATTGAGCGGGACCGGTACGGACTGAGCCACCAGGGCGGCAGTGGAGGAGCCCGGCAGGGCAGCCGTGGAAGAGCCCGGCGGGGCAGCCGTGGAAAACCCCGGCGGCCCACCACCCCCCTGCGGTAGAAACGCCCCATGCGCCCCCGCCCCGGTGAAGTCCTGCACTTTTCGGAGGACCCCACGATCGACACGTTCGTGCCGCATGTCGCCGGGACCGCCCGGCAGCCGGAGGCGTACGTCTGGGCCGTCGACGGTGACCGGGCGCCGGACTACTGGTTCCCGCGCGAGTGCCCGCGGGCGATGGCGTGGTGTGTGCCGGGCACGTCCGCGGCGGACCGGGCGCGCGTCCTCGGGCCGGGCGGCGGCGAGCGGGTGCACGTGATCGAGTACGACTGGCTGGAGCGGCTGCGCACCGTCGAGCTGTACGCCTACCGGTTGCCCGCCGCGCCCTTCCGCCCGTTCGGCGGGCCGGTGCCGCACGCCGTCGTGGCGACCCGCCCGGTCGACCCGCTCGGCCCGCCGGAGCCGGTCGGCGACCTCCTCCGGCTCCACCGGGACGCCGGAATCCAGCTCCGGATGCTCGACAACCTCTGGGGCTTCTGGAACGACGTGATCACCAGCACGCTGGGGTTCAGCGGCATCCGTCTGCGCAACGCGAAGCCGGACGCGGGCCCGGGGCACGGTACGGCAGCAGGCCCGCGGCCCTCCTCGGGAACGGCGCCTCCCGTACGCACCCGCCGCCGCCTCACCCCACCCCGATGACCACCGCCCTGGCGACCACCGGCCCGGCAACCACCGCCCGCCTCACCCCACCCGCGTAACCGTCAGCTCCCCCTCCGCGTACTGCCTCCGCAGCACCTTCTTGTCGAACTTCCCGACGCTGGTCTTCGGTACGGCCACCACCGCCGCCCACCGCTCCGGCAACTGCCAGCGCGCCACCCGCTCGCCGAGGAAGACCCGCAGCTCCTCGAAACTGAGGCTGGCGCCGTCCCGCAGCACCACGGCGGCCAGCGGACGCTCGCCCCACTTGTCGTCCGGTACGGCCACCACCGCGGCCTCCGCGACCTCCGGGTGGGCCATCAGGTGGTTCTCCAGCTCGACGGACGAGATCCACTCGCCGCCGGACTTGATGACGTCCTTGGCGCGGTCGGTCAGGGTGAGGTAGCCGTCCGGCGTGATCGTGCCGACGTCACCGGTGCGCAGCCAGCCGTCGGGGCTGAACTTGTCCTGGGGGCGCAGGTCGGCGCCGTCCGCGCCGCCGTAGTACGCGCCCGCGATCCACGGCCCCCGTACCTCCAGCTCGCCCGCCGACGCCCCGTCCCACGGCAGGTGTGCGCCGTCGGGGCCGACGAGCCGGGCCTCCACCGAGGCGGGGAAGCGGCCCTGCGTCGCGCGGTACGTCCACTCCTCCTCGCCGCTCACGCCGGCCGGTGGGTGCGCGACCGAGCCGAGCGGGGAGGTCTCGGTCATGCCCCAGGCGTGCACCACGCGCAGGCCGTGGCGTTCCTCGAAGGCGCGCATCAGGGACGGGGGACACGCGGAGCCGCCGATGACGACATTGCGCAGCGAGGTGACGTCGCGCTTCGTGGCGTCCAGCTCGCCGAGCAGGCCCTGCCAGATGGTGGGGACGGCGGCGGCGACGGTCGGCCGTACCGTCTCGATCATTTCGGCGATCGGCCCCGGCTGAAGGAACCGGTCGGGCATCAGCAGGGAGGCACCCGCCATGAAGGAGGCGTGCGGCAGGCCCCAGGCGTTCACGTGGAACATGGGGACGACGGGCATGGCGATGTCCTTGCCGCCCAGTGCGAACGCCTCGGCGTTGTTGACCTGCATGGAGTGCAGGTAGAGGGAGCGGTGGCTGTAGGCCACGCCCTTCGGGTCGCCGGTCGTGCCGGAGGTGTAGCAGAGCGCGGCGGCCTGCAGTTCGTCGAGCTCCGGCCAGTCGTACCGCTCCGGACGGCCCGCGATCAGCTCCTCGTACTCGTGGACGCGCGGCCGGACGCCTGCCAGCAGGGAACGGTCGCCCTCCCCCGCCACGACGACGTGCTCGACCCCCGGCAGGCGCGGGAGCAGCGGCGCCAGCAGCGGCAGCAGGGAGCCGTTGACGAGGATGACGCGGTCGGCCGCGTGGTTGACGATCCAGATCAGTTGCTCGACGGGGAGGCGCAGGTTGAGCGTGTGGAGCACGGCGCCCATGGAGGGGATGGCGAGGTACGCCTCCAAATGCGCCGCGTTGTTCCACATCAGAGTGCCCACCCGCTCGTCGCCGTCGACGCCGAGTTCGTCGCGGAGCGCGTGGGCGAGCTGGGCGGCGCGGGCGCCGGTCTCCGCGTAACTGCGGCGGTGCGGCTCACCGGCACCGGTCCAGGTGATCACCTCGGCCTTTCCGTGGATCGTCGCGCCGTGCGTCAAGATCCTCGAAACGAGCAGGGGTACGTCTTGCATCGTGCTCTGCACCGGGAGCCTCCCCATAGGGTGCGCCTGTTACGCGCGGGTAAGTTCCTGGCGATTGTGCTGGTGTTCCTCGCGGTATGTCACTACCCGGCCCGTACGGATCCGGCCGTTCTCCGGGCGCCCGACGGCCCCGCCGCACCGCCGCTGAGCGGTACGAAGGGGGCGCCGGATGTTCGCGGGGTACGGATCGATCAGGCCATCTTCGCCATGTCGAGCGGCGCGGCTTCGGCCCTTCCGCCCCGGTCGAGCGCGAACCACACCCCCTTGCGGCGTCGCGTGTCGATGTTGGGCCGGTAGACGCCCCACCGGGACGCCAGGGCTTCGACCAGGTGCAGGCCGCGCCCCGACCCGTCGTCGAGCAGCGCGGGCAGGCTGAGGAGCCGGCTGCGCGGGGCGTCGTCCCACACGGCCACGCGTACGGAGGCGGGGTGCACGGTCACATCGAGACGTACGACGGCCGTGTCGGTGTGCAGGTGTACGTTCGTGACCAGCTCGCTGACCAGGACGCGCATGTCGTCGACGAGTTCGGTGTTGCCGGTCAGGGTCATGAGGTCGGTCACGACGGCCCGGGCGATCCCCGGCGCGGTGGCCCGGTTGAGCAGGTCGAACCGGAACGCGTCGCGTGCGGCGGGGGGTGTGGAGGCTGGTTTCGGGGGTGCGAGAGTCATGGCTACGTCTCCCAACGCGAGGGTGCGCGCTGCCCGCTGCCGTGGCCTGGCCACTCCCCAGGTGCGCGCCCAAGGGGCGCGCGAGTGACTGCACTTCGGCCGAGCCGACGCATGGCGTGGTACTGAGAAGGACGGTAGTGGCAACCATGCTCCGTAGCAAGGTTGCCCACCCGTACTGGTGACGACTGGTGGACCCGTGACACCGTTGCACGGCAAACTCAAGCGAAAATGGGGACGGTGACATGCCAGCGAGGGACAACCCGACCGCACGGCAGGCGCGTTTGGGTGCCGAGCTGCGGAAGCTGCGCGAGGCCGCAGGAAAGACCGCGCGTGAGGCCGCCGGCCTGCTGTCGACCGACCAGGCCAAGATCAGCCACATCGAGTCCGGACGCATCGGCGTCTCGGTCGAGCGCCTCACCAGGCTCGCCACCTTCTACTCGTGCGACGACGCCGCGCTCATCGACTCCCTTTGCGCCATCGCGACGGAACACCGAGGGCAGTTCTGGTGGGACGAGTACCGCGGGCGGCTTGCGCCGGGCTTCCTCGACATCGCCGAGCTGGAGCACCACGCGACACGCATGCGGTCGATGCAGTCGGTGAACATCCCGGGGATATTCCAGACGGAGGAATACGCACGCGCCATCTACCGTGGACACACCCCGGCCCTGCCGCCCGACGAGGTCGACACACGCGTCGAGCACCGCATGCGCCGACGCAGCGTCCTCGAACGCGCTAACCCGCCCCACTTCACCGCCGTCATCCACGAGGCGGCGCTGCGTATGCGATTCGGCGGGCGCAAAGTGGCACGTGCTCAACTCGAATACCTGATCACCGTGTCCGAGTGGCCGAACGTGGATGTCCGCGTACTGCCCTTTACGTGCGAAGACTTCATCGAGGCCACCCAGCCCGTACTGTACGCGAACGGTGTCGTACCGCAGCTGGACACCGTTCAGATCGACAGCGCCTTCGGCGGACGCTTCCTGGATGCCGAAGTCGAATTGAAACGCTACCGGGCCTTGCTCGACACCGCCGAAAGAGCATCACTCGGAACCGAGGATTCCCGGAATCTCATCCATCACATCGCGCGAGAACTGTGAGACACCCAAGCATGGAACAGCAGTGGCAGAAGTCGTCGTTCTCCGGAGCAGGGGGCGAGAACTGTGTCGAGATAGCCACGAAGGGGGCAGCGGTCTTCATTCGCGAGAGTGACGAACCGAACGTCATGACGGTCGTTAGCCGGAGCAAGTTTGCAGCGCTTATCGCGGGCGTCAAAGCCGGGAACTTCGATCACCGGCCGTAAGCACGACGCCTGACCAGCAGGTAGGCCCCTCACGCCGGATGGTGGAGGGGCTTTGTCATATGCCAAGTAGCAAGGATGCTCCGTAGCACCCTTGCCTTAGACCGACGCGTAGCGCTACGGTCACAGCGCGTCGCCGCTCCAGGACCGAAACCGCAAGGGCATGGCTCGGCGTACGTGCCCCTCCCCGTCGGCTGATTTCTCCTAAGAAGGCGCGACGGGGAGGACCCACCCCCACCCGCAACCCCACCCGCCTCACCCTTTACCACGCGCTCCGCGCGCCCCGCACCGGAAAATCAGGAGTCTCGCGTCGTACGGTCGTGGCAGCCTGGGGGTATGGGGACGATGGTGGGAACGGTGACCACGCTGTGGCGGTATCCGGTGAAATCGCTGCTGGGCGAGGAGGTTCCAGACATTTCGGCGGACGCCCGCGGACTGGCGGGGGACCGTGCGCTCGCGTTGGTGCACCAGACGTCCGGCCAGGTCGCCAGCGCGAAGAATCCACGGCTGTGGCGCGACCTGCTGAAGTTGCGGGCCGAGATCATCGACGGTGCCGTACGCATCACCCTGCCGTCCGGCCGCACCGTACGGTCCACCGACCCCCACGTGCACCGGACGCTCACCGCGCACCTCGGGCAGCCCGTCACCCTCGCCGACGCCCCGCCCGAGAAGGCCACCCTGGAACGCTCCCGCCCCGAAGAGGTACTGGCCGCCGGCGCGGCGGCCGAGGTGCCCCACGAGACCCTGGAGATCGCCTCACAGGCCCCGCCCGGCACCTTCTTCGACTTCGCGCCGCTGCACCTGATCACCCGCGCCACCCTCGACCGGATCACCGAACTCGGCCCCCGGGCCACCACCGTCGAGGCCGAGCGCTACCGCCCCAACGTCGTGATCCGCACCGAGGCCGCCGGCTTCGTCGAGAACGACTGGCCCGGCCGCGACCTGCGCATCGGCGACGAACTCACGCTCCGGGTCGTGGCCCGGACACCGCGCTGCGCCGTACCGACGCTGGAGCACGGCAGGCTGCCGCGCGACCCGGACGCGCTACGGGTGCCCGCGCGCCACAACCGGGTGGTGCCGATGGAGGAGATGGGGCCGCAGCCGTGCGCGGGCGTGTACGCGCAGGTCGTACGGCCGGGACGGATTCGCCAGGGGGACGCGGTACGGCTGGTCTGAGCGCGGCACGGCCCGTGGTGGGTACGCCCCGGTGAACGTTCGCCCTACGCCGCCACCGCCAGCTCCGGGTCCTCGCGCAGCTTGGCCAGGGCCCGGGAGACCGCGCTCTTGACCGTACCGACGGAGACCCCGAGCAACTCCGCCGTCTGCGCCTCGCTCAGATCCTCGTAATAACGCAGCACGACCATCGCCCGCTGCCGCGCCGGCAGCCGCAGCACCGCCCGCCACATCGCGTCCCGCAGCACCTGGGCCTCGGCCGGGTCGGGCGCCGGTACCGGCTCGGGCTCGGGTATCTCCTCGCAGGCGAACTCGTCGACCTTGCGTTTGCGCCACTGCGAGGTGCGGGTGTTCAGCAGGGCGCGGCGCACGTAGCCGTCCAGCGCCCGGTGGTCCTCGATCCGTTCCCACGCCACGAACGTCTTGGTCAGCGCGGTCTGCAGCAGGTCCTCGGCGTCGCTCGGGTTGGCGGTGAGCGAGCGGGCGGTCCGCAAGAGCACCGGCCCGCGGGCCCGCACGTACGACGAGAACGACGGGAACACAGCGGCGCGGGAGGCGCTGGTGCACACTGGCGTGGTCATGCTCCAACGCTAGAAGCGCTCAATGCCGTGAGGGATCGCCCAGAGGTGCCGATGCCCCCTCCCCCTCAAGTTGTACGGGTGGGGTTCCCCCTACCTCCTAAAGGCGGACAGCCACTCGTCCCTCGTCAGGGTGCCCGTCCCACTTTCGTCAGGGTGACCGCCTCACTTTCGTCGGTGCTCCGGCGCCCGGGCGCCGGAGCACCACCCGCCAGGTACCTACTGGATCACGGCCACCGGCGCGTCCACCTGGTTGCGGTCGATGATCATCCGGCGGCCGCCGTGGGTCTCGGCGACGTTGCCCGCGTACTGGTGGATCCGCCGGTGCGGGCGCCACGCCGAGGTGGACATCTCGGGCTCGCCGTACAGGTTGGGCCTGGAGTGCCACCGCGCGAACCACATCACCGACGGCAGGTCCTGCGTACCGGCCCGCCGGGCCCGCTCGATGTGCCGTACGCCGGAGTCGGCGCTGCTGTAGAAGCCGGGCACGTAACCCTGGCGGAGCGTCTCGCGGTTCCAGGCGCGGATGTACTCCAGCGTCTTACGGGTGCAGGCCGCGTCGCGCAGGTTGTACGCCTCCATGTCCAGGTACAGCGCGCTGTCCGGGGCCATGCCCAGGGCCTTGGCGCGGCGTACCGCGTCCTGCGCCTCGCCGGTGCCCACCTGCACCGGGTCGCTGCCGATGGTCACCTTCCGCTTGTGCTTGTTGACCACGCAGGGCGCCTGTGAGCCGACGTACAGCGGCAGCAGCCGCCAGCCCGCGCGGTGGGCGGCACGTACCCAGTCGCCGGTGAGGTTGGGCTGGCTGGGGCAGGCCCGGCCGCGCCCGCCGAAGTAGACGCCGACGCCGCGGTACTTCGAGCCCTTCCAGGCCGCCAGCGTGCTCTGCGAGGGCGTCCGGCAGGTGTCGAACGCCCAGCCCTGGAACACGTTCGGGCCGCGTGGACCGGTCCGGTCGGGCTCCGCGCCGGCGGCCGGTGCGAGGAGTGTGGCCAGCAGTCCGAGCAGGCCGGTCAGGGTCGTGAGCAGGACGGTGGGGCGCAGGGCACCCCATCGGATGATCTTGTTTGTCGATCCCATACCCGGAGTCAAAGTGCGGCCGCGGTGCGCCGCGCGCCGGACACGCCATCGGCCGCACGCATTCAGCCTTCCGGGGGTCTTTTCGGCACGGCGTTCGAAGGGACGTTCCGGTGGCACCGGTCAGGCGTCGGCTCCGGACAGCCGCCGACTGGGGTCAACCGCCGGCTCCGGCCAACCGCCACCTACGGACAGCCGACGCCTCCGGTCAACCGCCGGCTCCGCTCGGCCCTCGGCTCCGGTCAGCCGTCCGCGCCGAGCACCAGCCCGGAGGTCGGTACGCCCGTGCCCGCGGTGACCAGCACCCCGGCGGCGCCGGGCACCTGGTTGACGGAGGTGCCGCGGAGCTGCCGCACCGCCTCCGCGATCCCGTTCATCCCGTGCAGATACGCCTCGCCCAGTTGCCCGCCGTGCGTGTTGAGCGGCAGGGCGTCCGCGGCGACGAAGTCCGCCGCCTCACCCGGCGCGCAGAAACCGAACTCCTCGAGCTGCATCAGCACGAACGGTGTGAAGTGGTCGTAGAGGATGCCGACATCGATGTCCGCCGGACGCAGCCCGCTCGTCCGCCAGAGCTGTCGCGCCACGACGGCCGACTCCGGCAGGCCGGTCAGCCCGTCCCGGTAGTAGCTGGTCATCTGCTCCTGGGCCCGGCCGGCCCCCTGCGCCGCCGCCCGGATCACGGCGGGCGGTCGCCGCAGGTCACGGGCGCGTTCGAGGGAGGTGACGACGAGGGCCTGGCCGCCGTCGGTCTCCTGGCAGCAGTCGAGCAGCCGCAGCGGCTCGACGATCCAGCGGGACGCGGCGTGGTCGGCGAGGGTGATCGGTCTGCCGTGGAAGTACGCGGCCGGGTTGCGCGCCGCGTACCGCCGGCCGACGACCGCGACCTGCCCGAACGCCTCCGTGGTGAGCCCGTACGCGTACAGGTACCGCTGTGCCGCCATGGCGACCCAGGAGGCGGGCGTCAGCAGCCCGGCGGGCAGGTTCCAGCCGAGCGCCGTGCCCTCGGCGGACGGCTCGCGCCGCTGCACACCGGCACCGAACCGGCGGCCCGAGCGTTCGTTGAACGCCCGGTAGCAGACGACGACGTCGGCGATCCCGGCCGCGACGGCGAGGGCCGCCTGCTGGACCGTGGCGCAGGCCGCGCCGCCGCCGTAGTGGACGCGCGAGAAGAAGGACAGCTCGCCGATACCGGCCGCCTGGGCGACGGTGATCTCGGGGCTGGTGTCCATCGTGAAGGTGACCATGCCGTCGACGTCGCCGGGGCCGAGCCCGGCGTCGTCCAGCGCGGCCCGTACGGCTTCGACGGCCAGCTTCAGCTCGCTGCGGCCGGAATCCTTGGAGAACTCGGTGGCACCGATGCCGGCGATGGCGGCGCGGCCGCCGAGGGTGTCCGCGCGGTGGAGGGTCATGGGGCGGGCTCCGGGGCGGTGCCTGGGACGGTGACCGTCACCGTGCCGGTGACGTGGTGGCCGAGGCGGTTGGTGCCCACCACCCGTACTTCTGCCGTGTCACCGTCCAGGGCGAGGACGGTGCCGCGCAACTCCAGTACATCCCCCGGGTAGTTGGGCACGCCGAGACGGATCGCCACCTTGCGGAGTACGGCGCGGGGGCCGAAGAAGTCGGTGATGTAGCGGCCCGCGAGACCGTTCGTGGTCAGAATGTTCATGAAGATGTCCGGAGAGCCTCTGTCCCTGGCCGCTTCGGTGTCGTGATGCACGTCCTGGTAGTCACGGGAGGCGATCGCGCCCGCGACGATCAGGGTGCGGGTGACGGGGACGGTCAGTGGGGGCAGCTCGCAGCCGGGCTGCACCGGTCCCGGCCTTCCGCTGAAGACGGGCAGTACGAGGTCCTCGTCCACGGTCCGGAACTCCAGCCGTACGGGCATCCCGATCCGCACCTCCTCCGGCGGCACCCCGACCACTCCGGCCACCACCCGTACGCCTTCCGCCAGTTCGACGAGTCCCACCGCGTACGGCGGGTCGAAGGCCGGGAAGGGCGGATGGTGCATCACGACGTACGAGAAGACCGTGCCGGAACCGGCGGCGGCCACGGTGTCCCACCCCTCCCCGCCGCAGTTGTTGCAGCCGGGGAGCCAGGGGAAGCGCAGCATCGCGCAGGCTGTGCAGCGCTGGATGAGCAGTTCGTGGCGGGCGACTCCGGCCCAGAAACCGGCGTTGTCGCGGTTGATCACGGGGCGGGGGTGGGGGTGGGGCTGGGGGTGGGGGCTGCCGGCTCGGTCTTCGGGACCCGAGGGCTGGGAGCGGCCGTTCCGGTTGCGGGGGCCTCGGCCGTCCCTATGCCCGGCGGGCGCGTACTTGAGGATACGGAACCGGTGCGTCCCGGCCGGTTCGCCGTCCGCCCGTACGTCCATCCGCGTCGTGACGAAGTACCCCGCCCCCAGCTTCGTCGTCTTGCGCGGGGACACCGACTCGATGACGGAGTCGAAGGTGATGTGGTCGCCGGGGCGGAGCGGGCGCAGATACTCCTGCTCGCAGTCGGTCGCGACGACGGAGGTGCAGCCGGCCTCGTCCAGCAGGGCGAAAAGCTCCTCGTGCGCCGTCGAGCGGCCCGGGTGCCCGGAGAGGCCGCCCATCGTCCACGCCTGCAGCATGGTGGGCGGGGCGACGGCGTCGGGGCCCTGGTAGGCGGGGCTGGTGTCGCCCATGGCCTCGCACCAGTGGCGGATCATCGGCTCGTTGACTGGGTCCTTGCCTTCGCCGACCGTTACGGCGGCCTGTCCTTCGAAGGCTTTCAGCCGGAGGTACAGCTCGTCGTCGGTGCCGCCGTCGGCACTCGCGGGGGCGCCCGTGCCGCCAACGGCGCTGGTCTCGCTTCCCGTTGTGCCCGTACCCGAGGTCACGCCCCTCCCCCCTCCTCCAGTCCCCTCACGCACCCGAAGGGTTCCTGACTGTCCGTCAGGAACCCTTCGAAGTCAAGAGCGGAGTGGCACCGGCCGGCCGGGCTCACCGGTTACGGCGGCCGACCGGTGCCGGTCGGATCACCAGAGGTTGGCGAAGTTCACCGTGGCGTTGGTCTGGTCGATGTGAGTCAGGCCGTGGCCGTTCACGCTCGCGGTGTTGTTCTGGTTCGAGGCGCCGGGGCCGTTCGCGACCTGCTGGGTGGTGGTCGAGTTGCCGTTGTTGTTGTGCCCCACGCCGGTGCCGGCCAGGCTCGTCGCCGCCGCACTCGACCCGTTGTTCGCCAGACCGCCGTTGTCGGCGTGCGCCACACCGGCGAAGAGGGCCGCCGCGAAGGGCAGGGCGGCGAGGGCGGCGAGGGAGCGAAGGGTACGAACGTTTGCCATGACGTTTCTCCTCTTACGGGGCACGCCCTACCGGTCCCCCACGGGCCCGGCGGACGCTGCACGCTGACTTCCGGTACTGCGGCAACCGTGGCCGCGGAGCAGGAGCGTCCTCCCGTCCGCCGACCGACGAACTGCCGCTCCTCGCACGGCACTTGCTGTCCGCCCTGCGAGGTTGACGACGTCGCGGTGATCAGACTTGCCCAACCCGCCCCGCACGAACCAGGCCGGAACGGCCACTTCCCTCTCAAGCATGAAGAAGCCCGGGTAAACCTCCCACGCAACCCCAAGGGGCCGGCGCACGCCCCGGCGCTCCTCACCCACCGGTCCTGAGCTGCGACGAAACGTTCCCGCACCGTTCCGGCCTTTCCGGGCCGAAACCCCATGGGCCCCTTCCCAGAATCGAACGCCCATACGAAAATATCCCCATGGCCTCTCCCCACTTGACCCCCACCGGAAGCCATCCCTCCCACCCCGACACCCGCCCGGACGACCTCCTTGGCAGCCACTCCGTCGATCGCCCTGACGACCACCCCGGCAACCATTCCGTCGACCGCCCGGAGGACCGCCCCGGCAACCACTCCGGCGACCACCCCGCCCGGCAACCCACCCAGCAACCCACCCGATCCACCCGTTCCACCCGTTCCACCCATCGGCCCGCCCGACCCACTCACCGCAGTGACGCCCACGCCACCGCCCTCACCCACGCCCTCGTCGCAGCCGGCCGCGGCTACTCCGTCCTCCCGCTCACCCGCGCCAAACTCCCCGCCGTACGCTCCCCCCACCACGCCGACCCGTCCCCCGCCTCCACCCCCTGCCGCGGCGACTGCGGCCGCCCCGGGCACGGTATCCACGACGCGACCTCGGACCCGCTCGCCGTCCGCCACCTCTTCGCAGCCGCGCCCTGGGCCACCGCGTACGGCATCGCCTGCGGCGTCCCTCCGCACCACCTCATCGGCATCGACCTGGACACCAAGCACGGCGCGGACGGCCTCACCGCCCTGCGGCTCCTCGCCGCCCAGCACCACTTCGCCCTCCCGCCCACCGTCACGGTCCGCACCCCGAGCGGCGGCCGCCACCTCTACTTCTCCGGCCCGCCGGCCCCGCCCGTACCCAACTCCGCGGGACGCCTGGCCCCGGGCATCGACATCCGCGGCACCGGCGGCTACCTGGTCGGCCCCGGCTCCCGCACCTCCCGAGGCGAGTACCACCTCGTCCCCGGCACCCCACGGCTCCCCACCGCGGCACCGGCCCCCTCCTCTCCCTCCTCCCACCCCAGTCACCGCCCCACCCGCACCCCCACGCCCTCCACCACCCGTCCGCCCCGCCCTCCCCTCCCCCACACCCCAATCCGGCCCCGGCCCTGCTCCGCTTCGTCCGCACCTCCCCGGACGGCCAGCGCAACGCCCGCCTCTTCTGGGCCGCCTGCCGCGCCTACGAATCCGGCCTCGGCCAAGAAATGGCCACCGCCCTGACCACCGCGGCCCTCCACACCGGCCTCACCGAACGCGAGGCCCGCGCGACGATCGCTTCGGCGGCCCGGCACTGAGGGCATGAACTGAGCCATTGTTCCGTCAGCCCTGTGGCGGGAGGCCAATGTGCCCTACCCGGCACCTTTCCCGCTGACGGCTCGCCAAGGCCCCGCTCCGAGCATGCCGACTCTCGCCCCAAAACTGGCCGATAGAGGTGGTCACTTGAGTGACACCCGTCGCTTCGTGTTAGTGCACTGCGTAATCTTCACGAACGCAGCCAGGGCATCAGCTTCGGGGGGCCGCATGACACATTTCAAAAGGCTCGTATGTTTAGCAAACTCCCGCAAAGGCGGGGAGCGATGCGTCGCGGGCATGGTTGTCGATTCACAGCAATGGATACGCCCGGTCAGCGCACGAATAAACCACGAGATATCCAGACAAGAGCGGCAGTACACAGACGGATCGGACCCACGAGTCCTCGATATCATCGACGTACCCCTCCTCCACCACCAGCCGAGCAGCTACCAGAGCGAGAATTGGCTCCTCGACCCTCGCCGCCACTGGAAGAGGTCAGGCAGAGCCGAATGGAACCAGCTACTGACAGCGGAACAGCGCCCAAGCAGTTTATGGACCAATGGACACAGCACGCCCGGCCGCCTCAACGACCGGATACCCATTGAAGAAGCAGTAACGTTGCCGGACTCTCTCAGGCTCGTCCGCGTGAGCCGTGTGACATTGCGCCTGCACCCCCCGAACGCTTCTTCCGACGCTGCGAAGCGGCCCATGGACGCGGTGTTCAGACACGCCGGCCGTCTTTACATCATGCGGGTGACCGACCCCGAGTACGAACTGGCATACCGCAACAAGCCCGGAAAGGTTCACGAACTGGGTGAATCGTTTCTCACGGTAAGCCTCGGCGAAGAGTTCAAAGGCTATGCTTATAAATTAGCGGCAGCCATCATCGAGCGAGCAAAGATCGAAGCGGGCAGCAAGACATGACCATAAGCACCGTGTACACAGTCGGCCACTCCACGCACAGCATGTCGCAGTTCTTGAGCCTGCTCCAAAAACATGAGATCACAGCAGTCGCCGATGTGCGGTCGACGCCCGCCAGCAGGTTCACACCCCAGTTCAACCGGCACTCGGTGACACCCGCCCTGCACGACGCCGGCATCAAATACGTCTTCCTCGGCAAGGAACTCGGAGCACGCCCCGACAACGCCGCTTGCTACGTCGACGGCCGGGTGAATTTCAGCCGCCTCGCACAGACCCCTGACTTCATCAGCGGCATCGACCGATTGCAGAACGGTGCACAGCACGAGCGAATCGCCGTCATGTGCGCCGAGCAAGAACCTCTTGACTGCCACCGTTGCATACTCGTCTCGCGCGTGCTCGGAGAACACGGAACCACGGTCGAGCACATTCACAGCGACGGCCACGTCGAGAGTCACGCCGCAGCCATGCGGCGCTTGATGGCTGTTTTTGGACTGGATCAGGCCGAGCTGTTCCGTACGCCGGACGAGCGGCTTCAGGAGGCGCTCAGCCGCCAGGAACAGCGGATCGCATACGTCAACGAGGAACTCCACACCAACGGGGCGCCGAATAAATGAAACTATACACGATCGGCTTCACAAAGAAATCCGCCGAAAAGTTCTTTGGATTACTGCGCCAGGCCGGAGTGTCCACACTGGTCGATGTGCGGCTGAACAACGTCTCACAATTGTCCGGCTTCGCCAAACGTGACGACCTGAAGTATTTCCTGAGCGAGCTTTGCGGTACGCAATACACCCACCGTACCGATCTGGCACCGACCCAGCCCATGCTCGACGACTACAAGAAGCGAGACGTCGGCTGGGCCACCTACGAAGCACAGTTCCTGGACCTGATGCAGAGTCGCCACATCGAGAACACCGTCCCGCAGGAACTGCTCGACAACGCGGTCCTGCTGTGCAGCGAGCACAGTGCGCAGCAGTGCCATCGCCGACTGGTTGCGGAATACCTCGCGCAGCAGTGGGTCGACGTATCCATCGAACACCTGGCATAGGTCCCAGCCACGCCGCCCGGGGACCGGGGCCATCGGGCCAGCAGGCAGCACCGGGAAGCGAACGGCCCCCGACCAGACTTGCCGGTCAGGGGCCGTACACGTGCGGAGGCTGTGGGATTTGAACCCACGGTGAGGGGTTACCTCACGACAGTTTTCAAGACTGTTCCCTTAGGCCGCTCGGGCAAGCCTCCCCGCGCACCGCCGTGACGGTGGCGCGGGGATCAGACTAGCGCGTCACTTGTCGCCCGTGCGTTGGCCCAGGGTCACCTGGGCGGTGTGCTCCTTGCCGCCGCGCTTGTAGGTGAGGGTCACCTTGTCGCCCGGCTTGTGCTGGTAGATGGTGCTGATCAGGGTGGGGCCGCTGTCGATCACGGTGTTGTCGAGCTTGGTGATCGTGTCGCCGGGCTTCAGGCCGGCCTTGTCGGCGGGGCCGTTCGGGGTGATCGCGGCGGAGCCGTCGGCGCCGCCGTTCTGGGGGATGGTCGCGCCGTCGCCGGTGTCGCGCATCAGGACCTGCGCGCCGATCTGCGGGTAGACCGGCTGGCCCTTCTTGATCAGGTCGTCGGCGACCCGCTTGGCCTGGTCGATCGGGATGGCGAAACCGAGGCCGATGCTGCCGGACTGCTGGCTCTCGCCGCCGAAACCGCCGCCGCCGTTGCCCGCGGACTGGATCGCCGAGTTGATGCCGATGACGCTGCCGGAGGCGTCCATCAGGGGGCCGCCGGAGTTGCCCGGGTTGATCGAGGCGTCCGTCTGCAGGGCGCTCATGTACGAGGGGGTGGCGCCGCCGCCGTCGCTGGAGGCCACCGGGCGGTTCTTGGCGCTGATGATGCCGGTGGTGACGGTGCCGGAGAGGCCGAAGGGCGCGCCGATGGCGATCGTCGCGTCGCCCACCTGGACGTTGGCGGACTTGCCGAGCGGGAGCGGGACGAGGTTGGCGTCGGAGGGGTTCTTGAGCTTGATGACGGCGACGTCGTAGCCCTGGGCCCGGCCGATGACCTCGGCGTCGTACTTCTTGCCGTTGGAGAACGTGGCGGTCAGTTTGCCGCCCTGGGCGGCGCTGGCGACGACGTGGTTGTTGGTGAGGATGTGGCCCTGCTTGTCGTAGACGAAGCCGGTGCCGGTGCCGCCCTCGCCGGTCGCGCCCTGCGCCTCGATCGTCACGACGCTGGGCAGCGCCTTCTGCGCTATCCCGGAGACGGAGGTGGGCTTGCGGTTGAGCGCCTCGGGGTCGCCGGAGGCGGAGACCGTCGTGGAGTTCGTGTCGGAGCGGTTGGCGGCCCAGAAGCCGATGCCGCCGCCGATGCCGCCGGCCACCAGCGCGGCGACGAGTACGGCGGCGACCAGGCCGCCGTTGCGGCGCTTCTTCGGCGCGGGCGCGCCCGGGGCGCCCCACACGCCGTCCGGGCCGCCCGCGCCGCCGCCTCCGTAACCGGGCGGGGGGCTGCCCCAGCCGCCCGAGGAGGCGCCGTGTGCCGCCGTCGCGTACGGAGGCGGCGTGGTCGTGTGGTGGCCTTCGCCACCGGGGTGGGCCGGACCGCCCGGGTAGGGGGCGCCGGCCGGGTGGCCCGGATGGGGCTGGGTGCCGGGGTGGGGCTCGCCGCCGGCGGGTGGTTGGGCGTGGGCGCCTGCGTGCGGGGCGTCGGCCTGGTGAGAGCCGTCAGCCGGGTGCGGGCCGTCCTGCGGGGCCGTGGGCTTGGAGAACTGCTGCGTGCGGTCGGGGCGCCGGGCTCGGTGCCGTTCGCCGGGCCTGCCTGGCCGACCGGGGCCGCTTCGCCCGTCGCGCCCGTCCGGCCGGCCGTCGGTGCGAAATCCGGCGGCGGGGGCGCGGCGGGCGGGGTGGCTGCAGGAGCGGGGGCGGAGGGCGCTCTGGGCGCGTCGTGCGCCCCCGATGCGCCCGGCGCGTTGTGCGCGGCGGGTGCGCCCGGCGCATGCGGTGCCCCCGGCGCGCCCGCCGCGTCCCGTGCGCCCGCGCCGTCCGCAGGGCGCGCACCGGACTCGGGTGCGCTGTCCGACGCCTGGGGCGCCGACGGCGGCTGGGCCTCCGGCGGGACGGCGGCGCCCTCGTTCTCGGTGCTCACGGCTCTCTCCTCAGCTTCACGACGGTGCCGGGCCACGGCCCGGCCTCTCCTTCAGGATGCGGTTCGGTGTCCAGGATGCGGTGCGCAACCCTGGCGTACGGGCTACGGGCAGGCGGTACCGGCGACTGTCACAGGTGCCAGCCTTTCCCACCGCGCGTCAGGGCGCTGTAAGCCGAGGCTGTGACTGTCTCTCCATCCTTTATGCCGGACAAAAACGGCGCATCTGTTGTTATGCGGATCAGGTAGTGCACAAGGCGCCCCACCTGCGGGCGATGGCACGATAACCCGGTGACCACCGCGTACCCGCTCCGGGACCGCACCCCGGGCCCATCCCGCATTTCCGTCGTAGCCCATCGTGGCGCGTCCGAGGACGCGCCGGAACACACCCTGGCCGCCTACCGCCGGGCGATCGAGGACGGCGCCGACGCGCTGGAGTGCGATGTGCGGCTCACCGCCGACGGCCACCTCGTCTGCGTGCACGACCGCCGGGTCAACCGCACCTCCAACGGGCGCGGCGCGGTCTCCGCCCTGGAGCTGGCCGATCTGGCCGCGCTGGACTTCGGCTCCTGGAAGGAGGACGAGGACGGCACCTGGGAGGCGCCGGACCGCCAGCACGAGGACCCGGAACGCACGTCCGTCCTGACCCTGGAACGACTTCTCGAACTCGTGTCCGACGCCGGCCGCCGCGTCGAGCTGGCCATCGAGACCAAGCACCCCACCCGCTGGGCCGGCCAGGTGGAGGAGCGGCTGGTCGCCCTACTGGAGAGATTCGGCCATACCCGGGCGTCGGACGGGGGTCCGCCGCCCGTCCGGGTGATGAGTTTCTCGGCCCGCTCCCTGCACCGCGTACGGGCCGCGGCCCCCGACATCCCTGGTGTCTACCTCATGCAGTTCCTGACGCCGCGCCACCGCGACGGGCGGCTGCCGCCCGGTGTGGGCATCGCGGGACCGGGCGTCCGCATCCTGCGCGCGCACCCCGACTACGTGTCCAAGGCGCACCGCGCGGGCCACCAGGTGCACGTCTGGACCGTCAACGACGAGGCGGATGTCGAGCTGTGTGAACGCCTGGGAGTGGACGCAATCATCACCAATCGCCCCAAACAGGTGCGAGCCCAACTGGGCCTGGGTTAACAGGCGTCACGGGGAGTGCACCGGCGCATTCGGCCCGTATTCGATCGTCACGAGTGCGTCACCGCACCGGGACTGGCCGGTTTCCGGTCCAGGCCATTGGGGCATCCATCCCGTGGCGTGGGGCGAAGGAGGTCTCGGGGGTGGCGTTGATGGTGGCACAAGAGGTGCCGACGGCGTCGGTCATGGCCGTACCCCATGGTCCGTCAGGGGTCGGGTCGGCCAGGCGGCGCATGCGGGCCGAGCTGCTGGCAAGCGGCGTTCAGGACACGGTCGTCGACGACGCGGTACTCATTCTTTCCGAACTGCTGAGCAATTCGTGTCGGCACGCACGTCCGATATGCGTGCTGGAGGCGCCGGGTTCCGTACGGGACTCCGCCCACGACACGGCACCGGACGCGATACGCGCGGCGTGGCGCATCGACGGACACGGCCAGTTGACCATCGCGGTCACCGACGGCGGCGGCCCGACCCGGCCGCAACCAGCCACTCCGTCGGTCACCGCGAAGGGCGGCCGCGGGCTGGCGATCATCCGGTCCCTCGCCAAGGAATGGGGCGTGGAGCACACGGAGGGTGAGGTGACGGTCTGGGCTCTGCTCGCCCTGCACGGCCTCCGCAGCGCGTTCGCTACGCGCGTGGACCTCCCCGTGGAGCTGGCCGCCGACTTCTCCGGCGCGGGGCTCAACGGGCGTCCCGAAGGGCTGCCCGCCGGGCGGGTCAACGGGCGCACCAACGGTGTCGTGCAAGGGCGCGGGCCCGGACGGGAGACCGGGCCCGGGCGGGACATGGCACCCGGGCGGGAGACGGCCGCCAGGGCGGAGCTGTCGCTGGTGGAGTGTGACCGTTCGAACGGGTGAGGGAGCGGACGGGCTCGGATACAGGGCCTCCGGCTCCCGAGGTCCGGGCTCAGGCCCGGACCGCCTCACCAGCCTCATCGGGCCCCGAGGCCGCCGTGTGAACCGGTCAGCCGGTCAGCGAGGCGGCTTGCGGGCCTTGCGAAGGCCGCTTGAGGGCTGCGGAGGCGGCCTGAGGGCCTGCGCGGGCGGTTCGAGGACCCGGGGAAGTGGTCCGGAGGGTCTGCGAGGGCGGTTTGAGGCCCCGTGGAGGCGGTCTGAGGGCCTGCGAAGCGGCCCGAAGTGCCTAAGAGGCGCCTGAGAACCCGTCGGCCACCGATCCGGCCGGCGAGCCCGTCCGCCCCGGCCTACGCGCCCCGCAGCCGCCCCTGCGCGCCGCGCCGTACCCCCGCCGTCCCGGGCGCCGACACGGCGATACGACGGCGAACGGGCACGCGGGACCAATTCCGTTGCCCTGCGCGGCCACAAGTGGTGGACGGGCGGCGGGCGGACGCGGCCGGGGCGCCGCGCCGTCCCCTTCCTGAGCAGCGCGCGGCCACCGGCCGCAGCGCGCGCCGCGACGCCGGGCCCAGTCGTCTAGGCTCGCGCCGGAACGCGTCCGTACGCCCAGGATCGACCAGGAGAAAGCCTCGCCATGGCCAAGAAGCGCCGTCCCCAGACCAAGGCCGCAGCACCGCAGATCAAGGACGGCGAGATTCCCGTCGTCGGGGCGCGTGAGCCCTGCCCCTGTGGCTCGGGCCGCCGCTACAAGGCGTGTCACGGCCGGAGCGCGGCGCACGCCGTCACCGAGCTGGTGCAGCGCCCCTTCGAGGGCCTGCGGGGCGAGTGCGACTGGGTGGCGCTGCGGGAGCTGGTGCCCGCCGCCACCGTCGAGTTGAAGCTCAAGGACGGGCTGCCCGAGGGCGTGCCGTCGGTGACGCTGGCGACCGTCCTGCCCATGGCCTGGCCCGCGCTGCGTCGCGACAACGGCGCCGTCCTGCTCGGCCTGCAGAACGACACCGCCTCCGGGGACCTCAGCCGCGACCTCGCCGACACGCTGCGCCGCGCGCTGGCCGCCGAGCCGGGCACGCCGGTCGCCGCCGAGCGTGCCGCGGCGGACGGTCCGCGCCTGCAGGACCTGCTGGACCCGGACGCGCCCTTCGAGCCGCAGGTGCACTCCGGCTTCGAGTTCTGGGTGGAGGACGCCGAGAACGCGACGGGCGAGGTCGCCGCCTCCCTGGAGCGGGCGAACGCCGCCGCCATCCCGACCGCCCGGCTGGACGGCCTGGAGGGCGCCTACTGGTGCGAGACCCCGAGAAGAACCACCTGCGCTGGGTGATGGACCACCCGGAGGAGAAGCTGCTGGACGCGCTGGCCCGGCTGCACGCCGCCGGTACGTCCTCGCTCGGCGAAGGCACCCGTCTGGTCGGTTCGTTCCGCGCGCACGGCCTGGTCGTGCCGGTCTGGGACCTGCCCTCCGGGATGGGCGCCGACGACGTTGCCAAGCCGGCCGCCGCCTTCGCGGAGCGGCTCGCCACGGCGCTCGCCACGGACGCCCCGCTGACTCCGGAGGAGCGCCGTGCCCGCGGTGGCCTCACCAACCGTCAGGTGACGCTGAGCTGAACGTGTCCCGAGGGGCGCGGGACGGCGTTCCGGGCGTGACTCCGGTCACAAGTCGCCGTACCGACCGGTAAATACGCGTCCGGAATTCCACGATCGAATTTGCGAACCGCCGATCTCTTGTTACCGTTCTAGGAGCCCGGTCGCTGGTGCATCCCCCGTCGCCAGCGACCGGGCGCTTCCATGCCCGCGTCCGGCCGGACCGGGCGGACCGCCCCGGCGCCGCGACACCGCCGCGGGGCACCCTCCCCGCGAGACCGGCCCACCGCGCCTCCTGTGCGCCCGCCTCCCGCCACCTCAGGCCCACTGCGGACTTCCCCGTCGGCCCGCTCACCACCACGGCCGCCAGCCCCCGTCAGGCCCCGTACCGGCCGCCTCGGACGACATCGGCGACCCACCGGCGCGCCGGTCCCCCAGCACGCACCCGCCGCTCCCGCACCATCATTGGTCCGAACCACCGGCATCCGGCGCGGCGTTGCTGCCGGAGCGCAGCAGCTTGCGCTCGCCCCGCGCGTCGGCGATTTCCACGACCGCGGTGTACGGCGCCCGGTCGCCGCCGACCGTCGCCTCCCTCGGGGTTTCACAGGTGGCGGGCTCGTCACCGGCCGGCAGGTCGCAGTGCGCCTGTACGGTCCGGCCGTCCGGCCGCAGCAGGGACAGGACGGCGCGCAGGGGCTTGCCGGAGGTGTTGCGGTAGTACGTACGCCCCCAGGTCAGACCGCCCTCGGTGAGCACACACGTTTGAGCTTCCACTCCTTCGGGTGCGGCGAGTTCGGGGCCGCAGCGGGTGGTGCGGCGGCCGTCGGCTGCCGTACCGGAATCGCTACGGGGACCGCTACGGGAGTCAGTACGCGGATCGGTACGGGAATCGGCGGGCGCACCCGTACGGGGGACCGGATGCGCGCCACGAGACGGGCCCGGTGCCGGGCCCCGCGCGGCGGACGCCCGCGTACCGACCGGAACATCAGCGTCCGGATGTGCAGCACTCGCGGAGCCATCGGCCGCCGACCGATCGGATTCGGCCGGACCGGCGGTCGCGGCCGCCAGCGGCAGCGCGACGGCGAGCGCGACCGTGCTCGCCAGCGCGATCATGCGGAGATTCGGCGCACGCTCCATGGGACCACCTGGATCTGTCAGGGCGACGGAGTTGACCGCCGGATTGACGGTGCGCCGAACATATCGGCCCGGAACGGTCACATACCGGGCCCGTGCCCCCGAATCCCCGCCAACACCGGGCAGCTCACACCCGTACGAGTGAACCGCCCGCGCGTCCTTTGTCCACGCGGAGCGGTGGGAAGGGGTATCCGGGGTCTGGGGGTGTCCAGAGTGGAGGCGCCGGGCGGGCGCGCCCGAGCCTGGCGGTTCAGTACGCGCGTCGGCACGCCGGCCGGTCCGCGCCTCAGTAAGCGAGCCGGCTGCCGCCGTCCGGCGCGCTGGTGCTCGCGGTGACCAGGGCGTCCACGATCGTCTCCACCCGCGGCAGCCAGGGCGCGGCCGGGCCGGTGCCCGGCGACCGCTCCCAGCGCACCTTGCCCGCGCCGATCTGCGAGGGCGGCAGCACCACGTAACCCCCTCGCCGTGAAAGCGCAACGAGCTGGGCACCCAGTCCCGGGAGTGCAGCAACTCGCCCAGTTCCGCGAGGGAGTACGGGGCGACCAGCAACGACCATCGGGTGGGGGTGGCGACGACCGGGCCGGTCCGGACGCCGAAGTGGTCCAGGGCGGTCAGCGCCCGCGCGCCGGCGACGGCCGGCAGGCTCAGCGCGCAGGGCGCACGGCCGCCGGTGGCCAGCAGGAGGGGTGCGGTCGGCCGGTTCGTCCACCACCAACGCACCATGCGGGCATCGGTGGTGGCGGCGAACAGCCCGGGGTCGAAGGGGTGCGCGCCGGGCACCACGCAGTCCGGGTCCGGGCAACTGCACGGGCGCGGCCCGCGCTCGGCACGCCCCCAGCCACCGGGCGGCTTGCCGCCCGCCGGTTTCCCGCCGGTCCGCAGTCCGACGCCCGGGAGTACGGGCCACTGCCACTCGGTGGCGCAGTGGAGCGCCGCACCGAGCAGCGCCGACCTTCCGCCGCGCCGGAGCTGGAGCTTGCGTCGCCTTCCGAGGATCTCGCGCATGAGCGCTCGTTCCTTTCCGTTAACGCCGAGGGCTATGTCCATCGCACTACATGCCGGTTCATGCCGCTTCGTGGCGTTCTTCGGTGGCTCCTGCGAACCCCTGACGCCAC
Source organism: Streptomyces chrestomyceticus JCM 4735 (assembly GCF_003865135.1). NCBI lineage: Bacteria > Bacillati > Actinomycetota > Actinomycetes > Kitasatosporales > Streptomycetaceae > Streptomyces > Streptomyces chrestomyceticus. The sequence goes on from NZ_BHZC01000001.1 coordinate 4,614,722, forward strand.
GTGGATCTCTGGTCACTGCGTGTACAGAGCAGCGCATCACGCCATACGCCGAGCGTGGAACGTGGCGGAGGGTGGCGCACGCATGGCGCTTGCTGTCCCGTGAAGCAGATCCGCCACTTGGGGGTGCGGTGCGGCGCGGTCGTCGCCGTGTTAGACGCCCGTGCCCGTCGGAGAGTTCCGGCGCGGCCCCAACTGACTCCGCGCCTTTCCGAGTACGTACCCGCCATGGTGGTGATGACGCACTGTCGAACGTCGCCAGTCGACCTCAAATTGACGTTCGGGGGGATATTTTCCGGCCAACTTCCTCGTCCCGCTGACACCACAAACCCCATGGGGACAATGCTGGACATCGTGTCACTGCGGCGTGTACATGTGGAGGCATTGATAGCGGAGCAGCATGACATGGGGGTTTGCGATGCTATTGAGGAAATTGAGCAGTTCGACACATTACTCAACAACACTCAACAAAACGCCGCAGCCTGCCTCCACATGCGGCCTGACCTGGGGATTCACCCGACGCTACGTAAGCCGTCGGCCATGACCACCCCTCACGTTCCGAAAGTGGCTGGAATCGAACCAGCACTTCCCGCCCCCACGCACACTGCCGAGTCCGCCACCGCATCAGCCCCGGCGGACACCCCGCCCGAGTCCCGCCGCACGGCCGCCCAGGACCGGCTCGCCGGATGGATCTCCGACCTCACCACGCTGCACGGCCTCACCGAGCGGCTGGCCCGTACGCGGACCCTCGACGCCGCCCTCCAGGAACTGCTGCGTGCCGGCGCCTCCCTCGTGGGCGCCCGGCGCGGGCTGGTGGTCCTCGAACCGTCCGACGGCCTCGGGCCGGACACCACCATCGGCCTCGGACTCGGCCGGGCGGACATCGGCCACCTCGAGACCGTGCCGCGCCGCGCGCAGTCCTTCGGCCGGATCCTCGACGGGTTGCCGGTGACGGACGGGCTGACCACGCAAGACGGTCTGTCACCGAGAGACGGCCCGCCCACCGACGGATGCCCGGCCGACGCACCCGCCGACCACGGCGCGGACGGCCCCGGACCGAACGGCCTACAGGGCGGCGTGTCTGCGGGCAGCCTACAGGGCGGCGCGGCGTCGGACGACGGGCGTACGGACAACCGCGGCCCGTACAGACCCGGCCCGGTCAGCCCAGGTACGTACAGCCCAGGTACGTACAGCCCAGGCCCGGACAACTCCGGCTGCGTGGCCTGCGGGCGCGGCCACATCGCCCAGCCCGACATCCCCGGCGAACCCGGCCTCGACCCCCGCCTGCGGGAAGTCGCCGCCCGCCTCGGATACGCGGCCAGTTACGCCGTACCGCTGGAGGCCGGCTCCGTAGGCCGGTTCGGCGCGGCGGTCTGGCTCTACGACGAACCCGCCGCCCCCGCCGAGCGGCAGCGCCACCTCGTCGGCCGCTACCTCGCGTACGCCACCGAACACCTCGCCCGCCTCCTCGAACTGCACCGCCAGCGGCAGGCCGTGGCGACGCTGCGCGAGGAACTGCTGCCCAGCAGGCTGCCCCGGGTCCCCGGCGTACGGCTCGCGGTACGGCACGGCTCCGGGCCGCTCGGCGGCGGCGACTGGTACGACGCGCTCCCGCTGCCGGACGGCGCGCTGGGCCTGGCGGTCGGCTCCGTCACCGGCTCGGGGCCGGGCGCGGTGGCCGCCATGGGACGGCTGCGCGCCTCGCTCCGCGCGTACGCGGTGATGGAGGGCGAGGACCCGGTCGCGGTCCTCTCCGACCTGGAACTGCTGCTGCGGCTGACCGAGCCGGCCCGCAGCGCGACGGCCCTGTTCGCCTTCGCCGAGGCGCCGCCGGGCGTGCCGGGAGCCGGGCCGGGACCGGGAGCCGGGCCGGGGGCGGGGGCCGGACCGCGGACGGATGCCGGACCGGTGACGGGTGCCGGACCGGGTACGCCACCGGCCCCCGGCATGCCTGTCGCGGCCGGGCGCCGGATCGTGCTGGCCGGGGCGGGGCACTGCCCGCCGTTGATCATCGGTGAGCGCCGTACCGAGTACGTGGAGACCACGCTGTCCGCGCCGCTGGGCATGCTGGCCTGCTGGGAGGCGCCGAGCGTGGAGCTGCGCCCCGCACCAGGAGAAACCCTTCTGCTGTACAGCGACGGGCTGCTGCGCCGCACCGGCGAGCCGATGGACCGCGCCTTCGCCCGGCTGCACGCCGCCGCCGCGGGCGTCCCCCGGGCCGTACGCCACGACCCCGAGGCCCTCACGGACCACCTGCTGCGCACCCTCCTTCCGGAAGGGCTGGACGCCCCGGAGTCCCCGGAGGACGTGGTGCTGCTCACGGCGTACTTCGAGTGACCGCGCGGCCGCACGGGCGCTCCGTCCGCGCGCCCGGAGTGTCTGATACCTCACCGCTTCCCGCCCCTGGACCCCGTTCTCTCCACACTTACGATGGAATGTGGTGCAGTCGTACAAGGAGGCATAGTGACGGACGAGCTCACGCCGGAGACCCCGGGCGAGGACGAGCAGCCGATCAAGCAGCGGAAGAACGGCCTTTACCCGGGCGTATCGGACGAGCTCGCGAAGAACATGCAGTCGGGCTGGGCCGACACCGAGCTGCGCGACCTGGAGCCCGTCGAGCAGGCTCCGTACGCGGCCGAGCGGCGCGCGGCGCTGTCCCGCCGCTTCCCCGGTGAGCGCCTGGTGATCCCGGCGGGCAACCTGAAGACCCGCTCCAACGACACCGAGTACAACTTCCGCGCCGCGACCGAGTTCGTGCACCTCACCGGTGACCAGACCGAAGACAGCGTGCTGGTCCTGGAACCCCGCGCGGACGGCGAGGGCCACGACGCGACGCTCTACCGGCTGCCCCGCTCCGACCGCGGGAACGGCGAGTTCTGGCTGGACGGCATGGGTGAGCTGTGGGTCGGCCGCCGCCACAGCCTGACCGAGGCCGCGGCGCTGCTCGGCCTGCCCTGCGCGGACGTGCGCGAGCTGCCCGACGCGCTGCGCGCGGCGAGCGGTCCGGTCCGGGTGGTGCGCGGCCACGACGCCGGCATCGAGGAGGCCCTGGCGGGCCAGGTCACCGCCGAGCGCGACGAAGAGCTGCGGGAGTACCTCTCCGAGGCGCGCCTGGTGAAGGACGCCTTCGAGATCGGCGAGCTGCAGAAGGCGGTCGACTCGACCGTGCGCGGCTTCGAGGACGTCGTGAAGGTCCTGGACAAGGCCGAGGCGACCAGCGAGCGCTACATCGAAGGAACGTTCTTCCTGCGGGCCCGCGTCGAGGGCAACGACGTCGGCTACGGCTCGATCTGCGCCGCCGGACCGCACGCCACCACGCTGCACTGGGTCCGCAACAACGGCCAGGTCCGCTCCGGCGACCTGCTGCTGCTGGACGCGGGCGTGGAGACCACCAGCCTCTACACCGCCGACGTCACCCGTACGCTGCCGATCAACGGCACGTACAGCGACCTCCAGCGCAAGATCTACGACGCGGTGTACGAGGCCCAGGAGGCGGGCATCGCGGCCGTCAAGCCGGGCGCCGCGTTCCGCGACTTCCACGACGCGGCGCAGCGCGTGCTCGCCGAGAAGCTGGTCGAGTGGGGCCTGGTCGAGGGCCCGGCGGACCGGGTGCTGGAGCTGGGCCTGCAGCGCCGCTGGACGCTGCACGGCACCGGCCACATGCTCGGCCTGGACGTCCACGACTGCGCCGCCGCCCGTACGGAGACGTACGTCGACGGAGCGCTGGAGCCCGGCATGGTGCTGACCGTCGAGCCCGGCCTGTACTTCCAGGCGGACGACCTGACCGTCCCGGAGGAGTACCGCGGCATCGGCGTCCGCATCGAGGACGACATCCTCGTCACCGAGGACGGCAACCGGAACCTGTCCGCCGCGCTGCCGCGCCGCGCGGACGAGGTCGAGGCGTGGATGGCGGAGCTGACCGGGCAGCGGGGCTGACCGGACGCGAGGCCGAGACGCGGGGCAGACCCCGCAGGCGATCACCGTCGTCGGAAGGCGGCCGGCGGGCTCCCACGGGAGTCACCGGCCGCCTTCGGCGTTCCCGGGGGTCTGCTCGGCGTTCCCTGGGTCCTCCTCGGCCTTCCCGGGGTCCTCCTCGGCGATCCCTGTGTCCCGTACGGGGTCCGCACCGTCCCATACGGGCCCCGCACTGTCCCGTACAGCATCTGCGGCGCCGCCCCGTACGGAATCCTCAGCGCCCGCCGCCGGCGCGAACACCCCGGCCCGAGCCGCCGCCCAGGCCGCCTCGGCGGCGCAGTCGGCCAGCCGGAGGTCGACCGGCCTGCGGGCGATCAGCAGCCGGTAGTAGAACGGCGCGCCCAGGGCGGCCACGACCTCGTCCGGGTCGGCGCCTTCGGGCAGTTCACCGCGCGCCGCAGCACGGGGCACCATGGCGCCGGCCAGCCGCAGCCGCTCGTCGAAGAACTGCCGCAGCACCTCGGCGGCCTCCGGCTGGCGCGCGGCGGCGGACACCACCGCTTCCAGCAGCCCGCAGTAGCGCGGCTCCGTGTAGAAGGCGGCGATCGAACGGGCCAGTGCGCGCAGGTCACCGCGGAGCGTGCCGGTGTCCGGGAGCGGAATCCCGCCACTCAGGTCGGCCATCAGCTCGCAGACGAGCCCCTCGACGGAGCGCCAGCGGCGGTAGATCGTCGCGACGTGGACCCCGGAACGCCGGGCCACCCCCTCCATGGTGAGCGCGGCGTATCCGCCTTCGCCCAGTTCCTCGAAGACCGCGTCCAGTACGGCTTGTCTCGTACGCGCGGTACGTCCCCCCGGCCGGGACGCTCCGGGAGGGGGCTGCGCTGTGCTCACGGCGGCTCCGTATTGCAGTGCGGGTTCAGGCCACGTATCGTCCAGAACACGCTAACGCGAGTCACCTCGCGTTAGGTCGGGTGCGCGTGGTTCCCGCGGCAATCGGGGACGCGACGGGGGACGTCCTTCCCCTGCGGGACCGCGCGGCCCACCACCGGAGGGACGCCGGCACAACCGTCGGCTCCCGGGCACTTCTTCGGCAGGTCGGTACGCGGCACTTCGGCGGGACGCCCCCCGGCCCTTCCGTACCGCTCCTTCGGGGTACCGTCGCGACGCCATGTCGGGCAGGAGATCAGGGGGTCCGACCTGACGAGACGGGACACGCCATGACGCTCACCTTCACCCGCCATCGCAGAGCCGAGCGCTACGAACTGCGCCCGCGCGGCGCCGACCCCGTCCACGTGCACCGTGGCGCGCCCGACGGCCGTGCCCTTCCCGAGGGGTGTGCACCGCGCTTCACTCTTGCGGCCGACCCGGACGGTGCCAGGCCGCTCGCCATCGTCGTCCGGAGGAAGGGCGACGGTCATCTCGCCGTGCTCGCTCCGGATCACGCGCACCTGGCCGAGCTGCGACTGACGCCACGCAAGAAGCTGCGGCGGCCCAAGTACGAGATCCACCTGCCCGGCGGGGAGGTGCTGCGCGGGCGGGAGGGGACCGTGCCGTCGTTGCTCCTGTGGCTGGTGATGCTGCCGTTGGTCCTTGTCTACCTGGTCGCGCTGACGCTCTCCGACATGCCCGCCGACGAGGTCGGTTCTCCCCTGCGGACGGCCTGGAAGCGGCCGGGCGGGCTCATCGGCCGGGTGGCCATGACCGAGTCCGCACGGGGACGCTTCCGTGTGCCGGGTGACGGGCTCGATCACCGGGTGGCGTACGCGCAGGCGGTGGCGAAGTACTGGAAGCAGTGACCCGGGACCGCTGACCGGTCCGTCAGGGAGCCCGGACCCGTTCACGACGCCATCAGCGGTACCTCCTCCTTCCACTTCAGGATCTTGTCGAAGCTGACCACCGCGCCGCGCCGGCCGGTGCGGTTGCGGTAGCGGACGTGGTCGGTCAGGGCCTCGATCAGAAAGAGCCCCCGTCCATGTTCGGCCTGGGCCGGGGCGGGGGCTGCCGTGGGTGGGGGCGGCGCGGGGTCGGGCAGGGCGCTCCGCCCGGGGCGCTTGGGCCTGCGGGCCCGGTCCCGGAAGCCGGGGCCGGAGTCGGTGACTTCGATACGGCAGGTGTCACCGTTGATGAAGGCGGTGACCCGGTAGTCCTCCGTCGCGGCGTCGCCGCCGTGTTCGACGGCGTTGGCACACGCTTCGGTGAGGGCGACGGACAGGTCGTGGGAGATGTCCGGGTCCACCCCGGCCGTCTCCATCGTTCCCAGCAGGAGCCGCCGGGCGAGCGGCACGCTCGCGGCCTCGCGCCGCAGATGCAGGGACCACCAGATGCTCATCGCTGCAGCCTCCTGGTCGCGGCTCGACATATCGATACGTATTGCCGGGGCGCATGGTCCGTAAGCGTGCACCGGACGTGACTCCGCTCATTCGGCGGATGCGCCTCCTGCACCCGCCGGTGTAACGGAGCCTTTCGTGCGCCCGCGCACGCTCCGGCGCGCCGCCCGAGCGCTCCGGAGCCGCCCCCCTGCCCCGTCCCGACCGGAAGGGCGCGATCCGCCCGGTACCGGAGAGGCGGACCTGCCGTATGCGGGCCGTAAGGGCAGTGGGATGATGGCGCGGCCATGACTGCCCCGTCCGACCTCGGAGTGCGCGCCGCCGCCGACCTGCGGCTGCTGAGGGCCGCGGTGTTCACCGCGGTCTGTGTCGCGCTGTCCGCGGCCGGGCACATGATCGGGTCCTGCGCCGCCGTCCCCCTGTGGACGCTGGGCGTGGGCTGCGCGGCGGTCTTCGCCGTCGCAGCGCCGCTGGCCGGGCGGGAACGCTCGCTGCCCGGCATCGCCGTGGCGCTGGCCGTCGGCCAGCTCGCGCTGCACACCGTCTTCGCGCTGGGGCAGCACCGGATGGCCACCGCCCCCGCGGCCGGCCCGGCTCCGGCCGGTGGCGGACTCTCGGACCAGGCGGCCATCTCCCTCGCCCGGCACATCACCTGCGGCCTGGGCGCCGGGCAACTGGACGGCGCGCAAGCGCGCCGCATCCTGCACACCTCGGTCATCGGCCCGGGCGGACCCGCCGCTTCGGCCGGCGGCGCCGGGCACGCCATGGACCCGGCCACCGCCGCCACGGCGGCGCACGGGCTGCTGCCCTCGCTGCCGATGCTGCTGGCGCACCTGCTCGCGGCGCTCGCCGCCGGCTGGCTGCTGCGCCGCGGCGAGGCGGCCCTGTGGCGGCTGGTGCGGCTCTCGGCGCCCGCCGCGCGGGAGGCTTCGGCGGCGGCTGAAGCTCTGGTGGGCGCGCTGCGCGGCGTGCTCGCGCTCGTACGCGCCCTGTGCGCCGGGCTCCTGACGGCGGACGTACGCCCCGTGGCGCGTTTTTCGTACGGGGACGACCAAGCCCGCCCGCAGGAACTCTCGCTCCAGCACAGTGTCGTCAGGCGGGGCCCGCCCGCCCTGGCCCTCGCGGCCTGACGACCACACACCGCACTCCCCGCAGCAGGACCGGGACGGCCCGGCAGGACCGGGACGCCCTGGCAGGACTGGGCACGACCCGGCAGGACCGGGCGCGCTCCGGCGTACGGGAGGAGGCGGCGTGCGCCGTCGTGGCCGCACGCGTGCCAGCCGTTCCTCCCCCGTCCCTCCAGCCTGTGGAGTGCATTTCCGCCATGTCTGAGACCACTGCCGTACCGTCACCGTCCCCCGCCGCACCGTCACAGGGCACCGCCCCGGCCCCGGACGCCCGCCGCCGCGGCCGGCTCGCCCGCCGTCTGCCCGTCGTGGGCGGCCTCGCCGCGGGCGGCGTGCTGCTGCTCGCCGGCCCGGCCTTCGCGCACGTCAGCGTGCAGCCGGGCCAGGCCGAGCAGGGCGGCTACGCGACGATCAACTTCAAGGTCCCCAACGAGCGCGACAACGCCTCGACCGTGAAGCTCGAAGTGACCCTGCCGGCCGACCACCCGCTGGCGTCCGCCATGCCGCAGCCGGTGCCGGGCTGGAAGGTGGACGTCACCAAGTCCAAGCTCGACAAGCCGCTCGAAACGCACGGCAAGAAGCTCACCGAAGCCGTCTCGAAGATCACCTGGACCGCGGACGGCAGCAAGATCGAACCGGGCCAGTTCCAGCAGTTCCCGGTCTCCGTCGGACAGTTGCCCAAGGCCGACAAGCTGGTCTTCAAGGCCCTCCAGACGTACGACAACGACGAGGTCGTACGGTGGATCGAGCCGACCAAGGAGGGCGGCCCCGAGCCGGAGAACCCGGCGCCGGTGCTCGAACTGACCCCCGCGTCCGGCGACGGCCACGGCTCCGGCACGGCCGACGCGAAGAACGCCGGCGGCGACGCGGGCAGCACCCAGCAGGCCGCCGCGGACGGCAGCGACACCACGGCCCGCGTCCTGGGCGGTGCCGGCATCGTCGTCGGCATCATCGGTGTCGCGTTCGGCGTGCTCGCCGGCCGGCGCCGCGGCGCCTGACCCGACCCCGTGCCCGCCCCCGGCGCCCGGCCTCCCGGACGCCGGACCGGCGCACCCTTCCTGAAAACGGAACACGTACATGCGTAAGAGGAACCTGACCGCCGCCGGTATCGCGCTGGTCTCCGCGCTGACCCTGGCCGCCTGCGGCAGCGGCGGCGACAGCGACCAGCCCGCCGCCAGCGTCTCCGGCGGCACCCGCTCCGAGCCGATCGTCACGCTCGACCGGCCCATGGAGAAGCCGGACCTGGTCCTGACGGACACCGAGGGCGAGAAGTACGACCTGATCGAGCAGACCAAGGGCCACCCGACCCTGGTCTACTTCGGCTACACCCACTGCCCGGACGTCTGCCCGCTGACGATGAACAACATCGACGTCGCGATGCGGCAGTTGCCGAAGGCCGAACAGGACGACCTGCGCGTCGTCTTCGTCACCTCGGACCCCGAACGGGACACCCCCGCCGCGCTCAAGAAGTGGCTCGGCGGCATCAACAAGAAGTTCATCGGCCTGACCGGCTCCTTCGACACCATCCAGGCCGGCGCGCGCAGCGTGAACATCGGCATCGAGAAGCCCGTCAAGAAGAAGAACGGCGACGTGGTCTCCACCCACGGAGCGCAGGTCCTGCTCAGCTCCCCCAAGGACGACAAGATCCACTGGATGGGGATGCAGGACGCCGGCGTCGACCACTACTCCAAGGCACTTCCGAAGATCATCAAGGGACAGAACCCGTGAACCGCCGCACCACCCTCGCCGCCGTACTCGCCCTCACCGCCGGATTCGCCCTCGCGGGCTGCGGCGGGGACAGCGCCCCCGAGCTGAAGGTCTCCGGGGCGTACCTGCCGCAGCCGGTCGACCAGAGCATGGCCGGCGCGTTCATGGTCATCGAGAACACCGGCGGTACGGCCGACAAGCTCACCTCCGTCACCAGCGACCTGAGCGACGACGTCACCATCCACACCACCAAGAACAACAAGATGGAGCAGGTCAAGTCCCTGGACATCCCCGCCAACGGCAAGCTCGAACTCGCGCGCGGCGGCAACCACCTGATGTTCATGGGGCTGAAGAGGAAGCCGGCCGAGGGCCAGAAGGTCAGCGTGGAGCTGCACTTCGCCACGGCGAAGGCGATCAAGGTCGAGGTGCCGGTCCGGGCCGCCACCTACGTCCCGAAGGGCAGTGGCTCGGAGGGCGGCGGATCGCACGGCGGCGACTCGCACGGCAGCGGCTCGAAGCACGACGGCATGAAGCACGAGGGATCGATGGACGACCACGCGCAGCACCACTCCGAGAAGTAGGGGGCGCCTCGCCATGACCACCACCGTCCTCTGCGCACCGGGCTCCGGCGCCCGCGCTCCGAGCGCACGCCGGGCCGGCGCGCCGCGCGCCCGCAGGTCGTCCGCGCTGCGCCTCCTGGTGCTCGCGGCGGCCCTGCTCGGCGCGCTCTTCGGGGGCGCCGCCCCGGCCTCCGCCCACGCCGCGCTGACCGGCAGCACACCCGCGCAGGGGTCGGTGGTGCGGAGCGCACCCGAACAGGTCACGCTCACCTTCTCCGAGGGCGTCGCGATGAGCGACGACTCGGTCCGGGTCCTGGACCCGAAGGGCAAGCGGGTGGACCGCGGCAAGCTGCGCGACCTGTGCAGCGGCGAGACGGTCAAGTACGGCGCCGGGCTGCCGCCGGGGCTCCCGGACGGCACGTACACCGTCGCCTGGCAGGCGGTCTCCGCCGACAGCCACCCGGTCTCCGGTGCCTTCACCTTCTCCGTGGGCGCGCCCTCGGAGACGAGCGCGCCACTGCCGCAGCAGGAGGCCGGCGGCGGTGTGGTCGGCGCGCTGTACGGCATCGCCCGGTACCTCGCGTACGCGGGTTTCGTCGTCCTGGTGGGCGGGGCGGCGTTCGTCCTGATCTGCCGCCCGGCCGCCGCGCGCGTACGGTCCGTGCAGCGGCTGGTCGCCCGTAGCTGGGCCGCGCTGACCGCCGCGACGATCGCGATGCTGCTGCTGCGCACCCCGTACACGACCTCCGGCGACCTGGCCGACGTCTTCGATCTCGGCGGACTCCGCCAGGTCCTGGAGACCAAGCCGGGTGCCGCACTGGTCTCGCGGCTGCTGCTGCTCGCCGCCGCGGCCCTGTTCGTGGCCGTCCTCTTCGGCGCGTACGCCCGCGCGCAGCGGGATGCGGGGCGTCCAGGATCGGAAGAAGGGCGTACGGGCGCGGAGGGGGCGGGCGACGCGCCGTCGGGCGCCCTGGTCACCCCGGAAGCCCCGGACACCCCAGCCGACGCCAAGCGCCGCAAGGACCTCACCATCGGGCTCTCCGTCGGCGGCGCCATCGTCGCCGTGGGCCTGGCCGCGACCTGGGCGATGGCCGAACACGCCTCGACCGGCCTGCAGACCGCCGTCGCCGTCCCCGTCGACGTCCTGCACCTGCTGGCCGTCGCCACCTGGCTCGGCGGCCTGACGGCGCTGCTGGTCTCCCTCTACCGGGGCCCGTACGTGGCCCGTTCCGATGTACGCCGCTTCTCGCGGCTCGCGTTCGGTTCCGTCCTGGTGGTGGTCGCGACCGGCGTGTACCAGTCGTGGCGGCAGGTCGGCACGTGGCAGGCGCTGACCGACACCTCGTACGGAAAGCTGCTGCTGGCCAAGGCGGCGCTGGTCGTCGTCCTCGTCGGCATCGCCTGGTTCTCCCGGCGCTGGACGGCGCGGCTGGGCGAGGGCCCGGCGCCGGAGGCGGAGGCCACCGCCGTACTGGAGAGCGTGGCGGCACGTACGGAGACGGCTGCCACCGACGGGCCGGCGCCTGCCACCGACGCCCCCACGGCCGAAGCCGACCCGCAGCGAGCCGCCCAACTCGCCCGCCAGCGCGCCGCGCTGGCCAGCGCGCGGACGAAGCGCATCCGCGACGCCGACCCCGAGCGTTCCGGACTGCGCCGCTCGGTCCTCGCGGAGGCGACGGTCGCCGTGGTGGTGCTGGCCGTCACCACCGTGCTCACCTCCACCGAACCGGCGCGTACGGAGGCGGCCGTGAAGGCGGTGGGCGGGGCCGGGCAGTCGGCCGACGCCAATCAGCCGAAGGTGCTGAACATCCCCTTCGACACCGGCGGCCCGCGCGGCAAGGGCACCGCGCGCGTCGACCTGGACCCCGGCCGCAGCGGCAGCGGCAACGCCCTGCACCTGCGGCTCGCCGATCCGGACGGCCGGACGGTCGACGTCCCCGAGGTGAAGGTCTCCTTCACCCTCCCCGACAAGGACCTCGGGCCGCTGCCGGTCACCCTCGACCATGTCAGCGAGGGACACTGGAGCGCGCGGGACGTCCAGTTGCCGGTGCCCGGACAGTGGCAGCTCTCCCTGGTCGTACGGACCTCCGACATCGACCAGGTGACCGAGACCAGGAACGTGAAGATCAACTGATGACGACCACCGCTTCTCCCTCCGGCGGCGCCTCCGGGGCCGACGGCCGCACCGGCTCCGGACCGGAGCCCACCGAGACCCTCGAACTGTCCCGCCGTCGCCTGCTCGGCACCGTCGGTGCCGCGGGCGCCGCGGGCCTCGTCGTCGGTGCCGCGGGCGGCGCGATCGGCGTCGCCGCCGCCCAGGACGACCCGCCCACCGCCCTGAGCAGCCTCGGCTCGGCCTCCGTCGCCTTCCGCGACGAGCGCGCCAAGCAGCAGGCGGGCATCACCACGCCCCTCCAGGCGCGCGGTCACCTCGTCGCCTTCGACCTCGCGCCGGGCGCCGGGCGCAAGGAAACGGCCGCGCTGCTGCGCCGCTGGTCGCGCACGGCCGAGGAGCTGATGGCCGGCCGCACACCGGCCGCGGACACCGGGGTCGCGCTGGACGCGGGCCCGTCCTCGCTCACCGTCACCTTCGGGTTCGGCCGCACCTTCTTCGACCGTACGGGGCTGACCGCGCACCGCCCCGTCCAGCTCGAACCGCTGCCGGACTTCTCCTCGGACGAACTGGACGCCGGGCGCAGCAACGGCGACCTCTGGATCCAGATCGGCTCCGACGACGCGCTGGTCGCCTTCCACGCGCTGCGCGCCCTCCAGAAGGAGGCCGGGGGCACCGCGCGGCTGCGCTGGCAGATGAACGGCTTCAACCGCACGCCCGGCGCCACCGCGGCCCCGATGACCGCCCGCAACCTGATGGGCCAGGTCGACGGCACCAACAACCCCAAGCCCACGGACCCGGATTTCGACGAGCGGATCTTCGTCGGCCGGGACGCCGGCAGCGGCCCGTACGCCTGGATGCGCGGCGGTTCGTACGCGGTGGTCCGCCGGATCCGGATGCTGCTGGACGACTGGGAGAAGCAGCCGCTGAGCAAGCAGGAGAAGGTCATAGGCCGCCGCAAGGCCGACGGCGCGCCGCTGACCGGCGGCGACGAGCACACCACGATGGACCTGGACAAGAACGGGCCCGACGGTCTGCCGGTCATTCCGGCCGACGCGCACGCGCGGATCGCGGCGCCGGAGTCCAACCAGGGTGCGGCCATGCTGCGGCGGCCCTTCTCGTTCCACGACGGGTTCCGGGACGACGGCGCCCCGGACGCCGGGCTGCTGTTCGTCTGCTGGCAGGCCGACCCGCTGCGCTCCTTCATCCCGATCCAGCGGAAGCTGGACCGGGGCGACGCGCTGTCGCCGTTCCTGCGGCACGAGGCGAGCGGGCTGTTCGCCGTGCCGCCGGCGGCGGTGGCGGGCGGGTACGTGGGGCAGCCGTTGCTGGAAGGGTGATGGTTGGTACGTGTGCGTCACGAGCCGCGCGATGAGGCTGCGGGCCACCTTCGTGGCCCGTGAGGTCGTAGGCCGTCTCCGGGGCCCATGAGCCGATTCGGGCTTCCCGAACGGGGCGGGCGGCCGGGCGGGTAACGTGGCGAGCGGGTGATCGGCGAGTCGGTCCCCACCGGAGCGTGAGGGAGTCAGAGGGACATGTCGGTCAGCCGCTACACCTACCTGGGACCCGAGGGAACGTTCACGGAGGCGGCCCTGCGGACGCTGCCGGAGGCCGCCACCCGCGAGCTGGTCCCGATGGTGTCCGTACCGGCCGCGCTGGACGCGGTACGGATCGGCGAGGCCGCGGCCGCGCTGGTGCCGATCGAGAACTCGGTCGAGGGCGGAGTGACCACCACCCTGGACGAACTGGCCGCCGGCGAACCGCTGATGATCTACCGCGAGGTGCTGCTGCCGATCGCGTTCGCCCTGCTCGTACGGCCCGGCACCCAGATGGCCGACGTCAAGACGGTCACCGGGCACCCGGTGGCCCAGCCGCAGGTGCGCAAGTGGCTCGCGGCGCACCTGCCGGAGGCCGTGTGGGAGTCGGCGGCCTCCAACGCGGACGGTGCGCGGCTGGTCCAGGAGGGCCGGTACGACGGCGCGTTCGCGGGCGAGTTCGCGGCGGCGACGTACGGCCTCGAACCGCTGGTCACCGACATCCACGACGCGCAGAACGCCACCACCCGCTTCGTGCTGGTCGGCCGCCCCGCCCGGCCCGCGGCGCGCACCGGCGCCGACAAGACCTCGGTCGTCCTGTGGCTGCGCGAGGACCACCCCGGCGCGCTCCTGGAGCTGCTCCAGGAGTACGCGGCCCGCGGCGTCAGCATGATGCGCATCGAGTCGCGGCCGACCGGCGAGGGCATCGGCCGCTACTGCTTCTCGGTGGACTGCGAAGGACACCTCACGGACCGCCGGGTCGGCGAGGTGCTGATGGCGCTGAAGCGGGTCTGCCGCGAGGTGCGCTTCCTCGGGTCGTACCCGCGCGCCGACCAGGTGCGGCCGAACGTACGGCCGGACACGGTCGACGCGGCGTTCACGGACGCGGCGGACTGGCTGACCCGTTGCCTCGACGGGCGCGCCTGAGGCGCCCGCGGCGGGCGGTGGAGCGTCCTGACGGCGTTCCGGGGGCTCCGCCGGGGGCCTGGTCTGGGGTCTTGGGGTTGTCAACAAAGTTATCCACAGGCCCCGTTCTCGACCTGGGGATAAGTCGACACGACAGCCCCCGCGGCCCGGTCCGAGTCGACATGTTGCTCTACCGACCCCCAGGGCCTTCCACAGCGCCGCACCCCGCCCCGCGTCAGCACAAATTACGCGAACAATCCTTTAGGGCGAGGAAATCCCACACGAAAGAGCGTCCAGTTGGGGTTTCTTCGATGAATCCATGGCAACGCATTCTTGAAACGGAACACGCTCTTCCGACTTCCACAGATTCCACACACAGCCTGTGGATAAGGTTCCGTAACCTTCCGCACCTGTGGACAACCCTGGGTACAACCCTCGCCGCCCACCGCCCCGGCCCGCCCGCCAACTCCTCCCGTGCACAAGGGAAGCCGCTCGACGCGTACGGAGCGCCTACCCCCGCACCAGCGTCGGCGCAAGATTCTTCCACCGCTATTTCCCGCCACTTTCCGCACGCCCGCACACCCCCCGTCCGCACTTCCCGCACATCCCCCCGCACCCCGCCCCTCTCCCACACGCCCCTTATGCGCCCCTTACGTACCCCCGCCACCCCGCCTTACCGGGCCGTACCGCCCGGAATGGCCAAACACACTAAACATCAACAAACCGGACATAGCGCCACGCGGGGAATATGGCGTCGAAGGACCGGCCCGGGCCCCGGTAGCCTGGTGGGGTGATTGACCTTCGCCTGCTCCGTGAGGACCCCGACCGTGTGCGCGCGTCCCAGCGCGCCCGTGGAGAGGACGTCGCACTCGTCGACGCACTGCTCTCCGCCGACGAACGGCGCAGGGCCTCCAGCGTCCGCTTCGACGAGCTGCGCAACGAGCAGAAGTCGCTCGGCAAGCTCATCCCCAAGGCCGCCGGCGACGAGAAGGCCGCGCTGCTGAAGAAGGCCGGGGAGCTGTCCGCCGCCGTCAAGGCCGCCGACGCCGAGCAGGACCAGGCCAAGGAGGAGACCCAGGCCCTCCTGCTGAAGCTGGGCAACATCGTCCACCCGGACGTGCCCGTCGGCGGCGAGGAGGACTTCACGGTCCTGGAGACGCACGGCACGATCCGCGACTTCGCCGCCGAGGGCTTCGAGCCCAAGGACCACCTGGAGATCGGCCAGGCGCTGGCCGCGATCGACGTCGAGCGCGGCGCCAAGGTCTCCGGCTCGCGCTTCTACTACCTGACCGGCATCGGCGCGCTCCTGGAGCTCGCGCTGGTCAACGCCGCCATCGCGCAGGCCACCGAGGCCGGCTTCACGCCGATGCTCACCCCGGCCCTGGTGCGCCCGCACGCCATGGAGGGCACCGGATTCCTCGGCCAGGCCGCGGAGAACGTGTACCACCTGGAGAAGGACGACTTCTATCTCGTCGGCACCTCCGAGGTCCCGCTCGCCGCGTACCACATGGACGAGATCCTCGACGCGGACAAGCTGCCCGTGCGCTACGCGGGCTTCTCGCCGTGCTTCCGCCGCGAGGCCGGCACGTACGGCAAGGACACCCGGGGCATCTTCCGCGTCCACCAGTTCGACAAGGTCGAGATGTTCTCGTACGTCGACCCGGAGGACGCGCAGGCCGAGCACCGGCGCCTGCTGGACTGGGAGAAGCAGTGGCTGACCGGCCTGGAGCTGCCCTTCCAGGTGATCGACGTGGCCACCGGTGACCTCGGCGCCTCGGCCTCCCGCAAGTACGACTGCGAGGCGTGGATCCCCACCCAGGGCAAGTACCGCGAGCTGACCAGCGCCTCGAACTGCGACGAGTTCCAGGCCCGCCGCCTGTCGGTCCGGATGCGCACGAACAAGGACGGCAAGCAGCAGGTCAAGCCGCTGGCCACGCTCAACGGCACGCTCTGCGCGGTGCCCCGCACCATCGTGGCGATCTTCGAGAACCACCAGCAGGCGGACGGCTCCGTGCGCGTACCCGAGATGCTCCGCCCGTACCTGGGCGGCCGGGAGATCCTGGAGCCCGTCGCCCGGTGACCACCGCCCCCGAGCCCGCGCACCGGGCCGCACCGCCGGCCCGCCCGCTGCCGTACAAACTCGTCGCGACCGACCTCGACGGAACGTTGCTGCGGCACGACGACACGATCTCCGAGCGCACCCGCGCCGCCCTGGCCACGGCCACGGCGGCGGGGGCCGCGCACATCGTCGTCACGGGCCGCGCGGTGCCGTGGACCCGGCACATCCTCGATGCGCTGGACTACGACGGCATAGCGGTGTGCGGGCAGGGCGCGCAGGTCTACCACGCCGGCGAACACCGGCTGCTGACCTCGGTCACCCTGGACCGGCAGCTCGCCGGCCTGGCCCTCTCCAAGATCGAGGCGGAGGTCGGCCCGCTGTTCCTGGCCGCGAGCCGGGACGGCCTGGAGGGCGAGGTGCTGGTCACCCCCGGCTACCGCATCCAGGAGGGCCCGCTGCCGAACCTGGAGATCCAGGACCCCGGCGACCTGTGGGCCGCCCCCATCAACAAGATCTACATCCAGCACCCGACCCTCGGCGACGACGAACTGGCCCGCGCGGCCCGTGCGGTCTCCGGCGACCTGGTCGGCGTGATGATGGCCGGCGAGGGCGTCGTCGAACTCCTCCCCCTCGGCCTCTCCAAGGCCACCGGCCTCTCCCTGGCCGCCCGCCGCCTGGGCGTGAAGGCCGCGGACACCATCGCCTTCGGCGACATGCCCAACGACATCCCGATGTTCGGCTGGGCCCGGCACGGCGTCGCCATGGCCAACGCCCACGACGAGCTCAAGGCCGTCGCGGACGAGACGACGGCCTCCAACGAGGAGGACGGCATCGCGGTCGTCCTGGAGCGGCTGTACGGGGCCTGAGGCGCTCTTCCACACCGGCCCCGGCCCCCGACGGCCCGGGTCGGTCTTCTTTTCGGAACGTACGCACGACGTCATGCCCGAGACGGGGTAACTGTACGTTTATCGACTCGTTGTCCCCTGTGCGTGGAGGCAACTGGAGTTCGAGGCGTCGAGGATTCGTGAAGTGCTGGGGATTGCCGGCGACGGTCGTGAAGCGGTGCAGCCGTACGACCGATAACCGGACATAGAGGTAGTGGCATCCGTGAGCAGCCTCCGCTCCTGGGCCCTGGATACGGGCGTCAGTTGACAGGTCCGCAATGGACCTGTCAAACCGTTCTGGTTTGAGTGGAGGGCATGTACATGCCACCTGAAGCTGTACTGCTGGAGTCGCGGGCCATGCGCGACAGTGTGATGGGGCTGGGACGCGTCGGCGTCCTGGACAAGGTGAAGGCGCTGGTGCTGCTGCCTGACGGGCTGCATGTCACGACGCGGATGGTCGCCGACTATTTCGAGGTGGGCGACCGCGCCGTCAACAGCCTGATGCGGCGGCACCGAGCGGAGCTGTCCCAGCACGGCATGCACGTGCTCAAGGGCTCTGACCTGCGGGTCTTTGAAAGCTCCAACTTGAAGCTTTCAGCGGAAAGTTATCCACAGGGTCGCGCACACCTCACCCTCTACACCCGCCGAACCCTCCTCAACATCGCCATGCTCCTCCGCGACAGCGAGGTCGCGCGGGCGGTCCGTACGTACCTCCTCGACGTCGAGGAGGGCGCGCGGGGGCGGGTCGAGGTGCCCCGGCAGACCCGGCCGGCGCCGACGGTCGAGTCGCTCGACCACCGGCTCACGCGCGTCGAGTCGTCGCTCGCCGACATCGGCCCCGCCCTGCGGGACCTGGGCCCGGTGATCGGCCGGATCTCCGGGCGGCTGGACCGGCTGGACCGGCGGCTGGACGCCACCAACCGCGTCGTGTGCGCGATGAGTGAGCGGCTCAGCGATCTGGCGGAGGACGTACGGGAGTTGCGTTCCGGTCCCCGTCCACTGCCCCGCCCGCACCGGCATCCGGGGTCAAGGCCCAAGCGGCGAGACCAAGGATGAGCGCGATGGCGTGTCCGATGTCGGTGAACGTGGCACCTGACAGGAGCGGGATGCCGAAGAAGCCGACGACGGCCGCCAGGTAGAGGTAGCGCCAGGGCGGCGGCAGCCGGTAGGTGAGCAGGCCGGCTGCCGCTGCCAGGCCGTAGGAGACGCCGATGTCGACGACGTGCGACATGGAGCGGGGCAGCCGGTGGCCCTCGATGGCGAGCAGGACCAGCTCCTGGCTGGCGAGGGTGGCGGTGATGTGGGCGGCGCCGACGGTCAGCAGCCAGCGCCAGGTGCCCAGCCAGCGTTCGACGTTGGCGTGCACCAGCTCGAAGAGCACCGCGTAGAGGACGAAGGAGGACGGGTTCTCGATCCAGAAGCCGCTGATGAGGAGGGAGGAGAGGGGGTGGCGGTTCAGTTCGTGGATGTTGCTGCTGGTGCGGTGGAGGAGGAAGTGCTCCAGGCCCTCGCTGGCACCGGCGATCACGAGGCTGGTCACGCCGATGATCAGCAGCCAGATGTGGGTGCCGGGAGCGGCCCGTACCCAGGCGGCCGCCCGGTCGACGGGCGAGGACGGGAGCACCGGCCTCATCGCGCGATCACCGGCCCCACAGCGGTCACCGGCCTCGTCGCGATCACCGGCCTCGTCGCGATCACCGGCCGCAACGCGTTCACCGGCCTCATCGCGGCCGGGCCGGTGACAGCGCCGAGGCGATCGGGCCGGAGCCGACCCGCCCGTAACCGTGCGGCCCGGGGCCCTTCAGGCGGCGGATCAGTGGGGCCGTCTCCATGTTCCGTACGGCGGGCAGCGCCCCGATCCGGGTGGTCAGGTACGTGTACAGGGCGCGCACGTCCGGGCACAGGACCGACGCGAAGAGGTTGTGCGGCCCGGTGGTGGCGCAGGCGAAGGCCACCTCGGGGTGCTGGGCCAGTGCCGCGCCGGTGGCGGCGAGTTCGCTGGGGGCGACGGAGAGCCAGAGGGAGACCATGACGCCGAGCCCGAAGTGCCGGGCGTCGTAGTCCACGTCGTAGTAGAGGACGCCCTCGGCGCGCAGTTCGGACAGGCGGCGGCGGACGGTGGTCTGGGACCAGCCGGTGGCCGCGGCGAGATCGCCGAGGGCGGCCCGCCCGTCCTCGGCGAGGACGCCCAGGAGGCGCCGGTCGGCGTCGGTGAGCGTGACCGGTGCCGTCTGCCCGGGCGGGTCGGCGGCCCGCGCGTCGGCCGCCGCGGACGCCGGGTGGCGAAGCTGTGCGGCCTGCTCCTCGGTCAGTGCGCCGGACTTGTTGACCAGCCCGAGCGGGCCGCCGAAGAACTCGTGCACCATGCAGTGCGCGGTGACACCAACCACGCTGGGGGTCCGCGGCAGCTTCTGCAGGAGGAGCGCGTCGCTGTCCCGGCTGCTCGCGGAGCGGCACACGACGCCGATCTCGGTGCCGCCGGACATCAGGCTCACCCAGGACGTGTCGGGCCGCCGGGCGAGCGCCTCGGCGACGGCGACGGCCGCGTCGGGCGTGCACTGGACCCGTACGATCCACTCGGTCTCGCCGAGGGCGACCGGGTCGGTGAGCCCCATGACCCTGATCATGCCCGCGCCGCGCAGCCGCCCGTAGCGGCGGGCGACGGTCTGGTCGGAGACGCCGAGCACCTCGGCGATCCGGCTGAAGGGGGCCCGGCCGTCGAGCTGGAGGGCGTGGACCAGACTCCGGTCCAGTGCGTCGAAGCCGTCGGTTTTCACCAGGAAAGGCTAACCCGTGTCGAATCACGCCGCACGGGACCGCGTGGTTGGGAGGAGCGGCATCCGGACCGGACTCTGGACGGACCACACCACTCGGAACACCGATCCATCTCAGAGGTTCTTGATGCACAACGGGCGGAGCAAATGGTGGCCCCTGGTCGCCATCACCCTGGGCAACTTCATGTTGCTCGTCGACGTCACGATCGTGAACACCGCGCTGCCGCGGATCGCGGACGGTCTGGACGCCTCCTTCACCTCGCTGCAGTGGGTGATGGACATCTACGCGCTGGCGCTGGCCGCGCTGCTGATGGTGGCCGGTTCGGCGGCCGACCTGTTCGGACGCCGCAAGCTGTACCTGGCGGGTCTCGGTCTCTTCGCGCTGGCCTCGCTCGCCTGCGGGCTGGCGCCCGACGAGGGCGTGCTGATCGCTGCGCGCGCGGTGCAGGGCGTCGGCGCGGCGGCCATGTTCGCCACCAACACGCCGCTGCTGATGGCCGCGTACCAGGGCCGTGACCGCGGGGTGGCCTTCGGCATCTGGGGCGGTACGAGCGGCGCCGCGGCGGCGGTCGGCCCGGTGCTGGGCGGGGTGCTGACCCAGTACATCGACTGGCGGGCGATCTTCCTGGTCAACCTGCCGCTGACGGCGGTGGCGGTCTGGATCACCCTGCGGTCGGTCCAGGAGTCGCACGGCGACCGTACGGCGCGCATCGACTGGCCGGGCGCCGGCGCGTTCACGCTGTGCGCGGGCGCACTGACGTACGGGCTGATGCGCGGCGGCGAGGAGGGCTGGACGGAGTCCGGCACCCTGCTGGCGCTGGCGGTGGCCCTGCTGTCGCTGGTCGCCTTCGTCGCCGTGGAACGGCGCGCGCGGCAGCCGCTGCTGGACCTGAAGCTGATGCGCCGCCCGGCCTTCGCCGTACTGATGGCGGCCGCGCTGCTGCTCCAGGCCGCGGCGTTCCCGTACCTGACGTACGTGGGCCTGTGGGTGCAGAACATCCTGGGCCTGAGCCCGGTGATGGGCGGTGTCGCGGTCCTGCCGATGGCGGTGGCGTCGATGGCCGTGGGCATGTTCGGCGGCCGGTACCTGCACCGGCTGGCGCCTCGGCTGCCGATCGGCATCGGTCTCCTGCTGATCGGCGCGGGCCCGCTGCTGCACGTCCTGCTGCTGAACGACAACTCCGGCTGGGCGGTCCTCGTCCCGGGCCTGCTGATCAGCGGCCTCGGTATCGGCATGTCGATGCCGGTGCTGGTCTCGGCCGCACTCGGCACGGCGCCGCCCCAGCGGGCCGGCATGGCCAGCGGCGCGGTGAACACCTTCCGCCAGCTCGGCTACGCGCTCGGCATCGCGATCCTCGGCACGGTCTTCACGCAGGGCCTGCAGTCCGCGGGCGCGCACGCCGATCCCGGTACCGCGTACGTGCACGGCCTGACCCGGGTGTCCCTGGTCGCGGGCGTGGTGGCGGTGGCCGCGGGGCTGCTGGTCCTGGCCGTCGTACGCCGTCCGGAGGCGGAGCGGACGGGTCCGGCTGCCGGGGGTGCGGCGGCGAAGCCGGGTACGGCGGGGGCCGGTTCGGGCGCTGATGCCCCCGACACGACCGGCGTTCCGGTGTCCGCGGGCCGGGGCCGGGGCGGTGACGTGCCCGTCGGCGCCGACCAAGGGTGAGGCCGTAGGCGTACGGGTGCGGCCTGGAGCGCCGCACGTGTGAGGCTGCGGCCGTAGGCGTACGAAGCGGCCGTACGACGGCATCCCTGCTCCCGGGGGCCGGCCCATGGCGGGTCGGCCCCCGGAACCGTACGGCGCCGTAGCCGGTTCCGGGTGGCCGCCCTGGGCCCTGCACCGATCCTCGTCCCGCTCGCACACCCAAGTCAATCCTCGGGTTTCCTTCCACATGCCCCAGCGATACCTTGGGTTGGTGACTCTCGACGACCTCCGTGCCTTCGTCGCCGTCTGCGAGGCGCACAGCCTCAGCGCCGTCGCCCGCGACCTGGGCTGTACGCAGTCGGCGGTCAGCCAGCGCGTCAAACGCCTCGAACGCGAGGCGGGCATCGCCCTGTTGGAGCGGCGGCCGCGCGGCGTGGCCCCCACCCAGGCGGGCCGCATCCTGTGCCGCGCCGCCACCGGCTCGCTCGCCGAACTGGACCTGGCCCTGCGCCGCCTGGCCGACCTGCGTCGAGGCGACGGCGGCACGCTGCGGATCACCACGGGAGCCACGACCGTACGGCACTTCATGTCGGCGGCGGTGGTCGCCTTCCGGGCCCGCCACCCGCACGTCGACCTGGAGTTCCAGACCGAGAACTCCGGCCGCCGCTGCTTCGAGGCGGTGGCCGACGGCACCGCCGAACTGGCCTGGATCACCATCGGCCCGCCCGTACGCGGTATCGAGCAGCACCCGGTGCTGGAGCTGCCGTGGGTCCTCGCCGTACGGTCCGACGACCCGCTCGCCGGGCGCGACCACATCGAGCCGGCCGAGCTGGCGGGCGGCCTGTCCGGCATCCGGCACATCCGGCTGCCGGAGAACTCCGTCTCGCGGATGCGGCTCGACGGCCACCTGGGCCGGGGGCGGCCGGAGACCGGGGAGGGCCCCGCCGCCGCACCCGCCAGTTCCACCAGTGTGGCCGACTGGGACACCGCGATCCTGCTGGCGGAACTGGGCGTCGGACACGCGGTGGTGCCGGACCTGCCGGGCTGGCGGGGCGCCGGGCACCCGTCGCTCCGGCTGATCCCGATCCCGGGGCTGCCCCCGTTGGCGGCCGGCTGGGCGGTACGGCAGTGGGCGGCGCTGAGCCCGGTGGCGGTGGAGTTCGCCGAAACGGTGAACGGTTCGCTCGGCGTGGGCGGGGCGGGCGGGGGCGGCACGGCCGCCGGTCCGGGTGCGGCGTCAGGCACGGCCGCCGGGGCGGACGCAAGAGCCCGCGCACGACGGCTCTCGGGTGTCGAAGCAGACGTGCCCGCGTGCGCCCCTACGTGCGCCGGCGCATCCGAGGAGCGCGACAGGGGGCCGGTACGGGCGCGGGTTTGAGCGACCCGTACGACCGGAACGACGTACCGTCCCCCCGCCCGCCCCCGCTGGCTCACCCCTCCGCAGTGATCGGCTCCTGCAACTCGGTCACCCAGCCCTCCCGGTCCTCCGGACACTCCAGCGTCAGTTCCCTCGGATACCCGGCGGACCGGTACGGGCTGTCGTCGAGCCAGCGGGCCAGCACCTGGGCCGTGGGCAGTACCCGCTCCATGGGCCCGCGGTGCACCACCGTGGCGGCCTGCGCGAGCGGCGGCAGGTCCACGATCGCGAAGTCGTGGGACGGCTGCGGAACGGCCGCGACCACGACCGCCGCGTGCACCGTGATGCGGTCCCCGCCGCCGGGCGCGTCCGCGTAGTGCGCGATGCCCGGGCCCGCCGGCTCGACGCCCGCGATGGCCAGCCGCCGGAACAGCTCGTCGTACAGCGGCCCGACGACCGGGCCGATGTCCTCGGGCCCGAAGCTCGCGGCGGTGCCCGTCAGTTGGGCGACCCGTACCGCTTCGACCCGTTTGACCACCACCTCGTCGGCGGCCATCCGCCCTTCGCCCTCGATCGTCCGCAGCCGCGCCTCGACCCGGGCCAGCCGGGCGCCGGCCGCCGTGACCGCCGCCGTCAGCTCGGCGCGGCGCAGCCGCAGCATGCCGCGCAGTTCGGCCGCGCTGACCTGTTCGTCCAGGATGGCCGTCACCTGCTGGAGGCTGAAGCCGAGGTCCTTGAGGGCGATGATGCGGTTGAGGCGGGCGAGCTGCCCGGCCTCGTAGTAGCGGTAGCCGGTGGCCGGGTCCGTACGGGCCGGGCGCAGCAGCCCGATGGCGTCGTAGTGGCGCAGCATCCGGGCCGACACACGGCCGTGGCCCGCGAACTCTCCGATGGTGAACATGAGACTCCCAGTGCAGGGCTTGCCACGGTGTGAAGGTCAAGGGGCGGTGGAGGTCGGAGGGCGGACGAGGTCGGAGGGCGGGTGAAGGTCGGAGGCGGGTGTGAAGGGCGAAGAGCGGGCCGACGGTCGTCGGGCGGCGGTCGAGGCGGTCCTCGTGGGTTCCGGGCGGTGGTCGAAACGATCCTCGTGGACGGCGGGCGGCGGCGTGCCGTGATTCGGCATATGCCGAGGCGTACGCACGGGCCCGCGCCGGGGCGCACGGCGTTTCCGTGCACCGGGGCATGCGCCGGAGCACCAGCATTCCGTCAAGGGGCGTCCACGGGCCGTCAATGATGCGTCAGTACGCCGCCGTGCGCATGCCGGTACGGGCATAGCGTCGAGGAGGAGCCCCGGCACTTCCCTTCCCTCCGGTCCGGGGCCATTGCCGCGCGAGGAGCGACACCGTGCCCCAGCAACACCTGTACGCGGAAGACCCCGAGCCCGCCGAACGCATCCCGGCCGGACTGCTGTTCGTCCCCGTCCGGCCGGGCCCCGCGGGCTGTACGGCCCGCCTGTTCCGCACTCCGCTCGGCGGCCGTACCGCCGTCGGTTTCACCTCCGTGCAGCGGCTCGCCGCCGCGCTCGGCAGCGACCAGCCGTGGATCCGGCTCGCCGAACCCGCGCTGCGCGCCCTCGCCGAACCGCTCGGCGCGGCCGTCCTGACCGTGGACCCCCGCCTCGCCCCCGGTACTCCCCGTACCCCGCTGCTGCGGGCCGTCTGAGAAGGGGCGTACGACCACCATGACCGTGACGACGACCCCGGCATCGCAGCCCCCCGCAGGACAGCGGACCGACCTCCCTCGCCCGCACCCCGCCGACCCCACCGATCCCCCGGCTCTCACCCGGCCCACCAGCACCGTCGAATCCACTGCCCCCACCGACCCCGCCGACCTCGGCGTATGGCCCGCCTCCACGGCCGAACTCCCCGACGCCGACCTCACCGTCGGCGGCGTCCCCCTCACCGAACTCGCCGCGCGCTTCGGCACCCCCACCTACGTCCTGGACGAGGCCGAGGTACGCGCCCGCTGCCGCGCCTACCTGCGCGCCTTCCCCGACGCCGACGTCCTGTACGCGGCCAAGGCGTTCCTGTGCCGCGCCATGGCCCACTGGGTACGGGAGGAGGGCCTGGGCCTGGACGTCTGCTCCGCGGGCGAACTGGAACTCGCCGTCACCACCGGCTTCCCGCCCGACCGCATCCTGCTGCACGGCAACGCCAAGAGCCCCGAGGACCTGCGCACCGCGCTGCGCCTCGGCGTCGGCCGGATCGTCATCGACAGCACCTCCGAGATCGCCCGGCTCGCCGCCGCGGTGCCCGCCGGCACCCGCCAGCAGGTCCTCGTACGGGTGGTTCCGGGCATCGCCGCCGGCGGCCACGCCAAGATCCGTACGGGTACCGACGACCAGAAGTTCGGCCTGTCCCTGGCCGACGGTTCGGCGCAGCACGCCATCACCCGCATCCTGGGCCAGCCGCGGCTCCGGCTCGTCGGACTGCACTGCCACCTGGGCTCGCAGATCACCACCGTGAAGCCGTACCTGTCGGCCGTACGGCGGCTGGTCGGACTGCTGGCCCGTATCCACGAGCAGCACGGCGTCACGCTGCCCCAACTGGACATCGGGGGCGGCCACGGCGTCGCCTACCGGCCCGGCGAGGACAGCATGGACATCGCGGCGCTCGGCGCCAAGGTGCGGGCGGAGCTGGCCGGCGGCTGCGCGGCGGCCGGGCTGCCGGTGCCCCGGCTGACCGTCGAGCCGGGCCGCGCCATCGCGGGGCCGTCGGGCGTCGCCCTCTACCGGGTGCTGTCCGTCAAGCGGACCGGTGAGCACACCTTCGTCGCGGTCGACGGCGGGATGAGCGACAACCCGCGGCCCGCGCTGTACGGGGTGCGGTACGCGCCCCGGCTGGTCGGGCGGCGGTCGTCCGCGGCGCCGACGCCGGTGAGCGTGGTGGGACGGCACTGCGAGGCGGGCGACGTCCTCGCCGCCGGGGTGCCGCTGCCCGGGGACGTGCGCCCGGGGGACCTGATCGCCGTGCCGGTGGCGGGCGCGTACCACCTGTCCATGGCCTCGGGTTACAACCTCGTCGGCCGCCCGCCGGTGGTCGCCGTCGCGAACGGGCACGCGCGGGTCCTCGTAAGGCGCGAGTCCCTGGCGGACATCCAGGGGCGCGACATCGGGCTGTGACGGCAGGCGGGTGAGCAGGCGCGGTATGCACGGAGCGGCAACTCCGTGCATACTGCACTCATCAGTTGTAGGATGACCGGGCAAATGATGCCGGTTGTCGAGTACCGGGCCGGCCAGCTCGAACCGAGGAGACGCGCATGGCGTTGCAGGCAGCGGGACGACAGTCCCTCGTGGACACCGTCGTCGACGCCCTGCGCGCCCAGTTGACCGCCGGCACCTGGCCGGTCGGCGAGCGCATCCCCACCGAGCACGCCTTGGCCGAACAGCTCCAGGTGGGCCGCAACACCGTCCGCGAGGCCGTACGGGTCCTCGTGCACGCGGGCATGCTGCGCTCGCGGCAGGGTGAGGGCACCTTCGTGGTCTCCTGCACCGACCCCGGCGCCATCATGCGCGGCGTGCAGCGGGCCGGGGTCCGGGACGTGCTGGAGCTGCGTATCGCCCTGGAGGCGGAGGCCGCCCGGCTGGCGGCGCAGCGGCACCGGCCGGACGACCTGGACCGGATGCGCGCCGCGCTGGACGCCCAGGCCGCACTGGAGGCCGAGGGCGGGCAGCCGTTCGGCGGCGACCTGGAGCTGTACGCCGATCACGACATCGCCTTCCACCGGGCCGTCGTGGAGGCCGCGCACAACACCGCGCTCACCGCCACGTACGCCTGGTTCAGCAGCTCCGTACGCGAGGCGCTGGTCTCCTCGCTCGGCGACGAACTGATGCCGCGGATCGTGCACGGTGACCACCGTGCCGTCCTGGACGCGATCGCCTCCGGCGACCCGGAGGCCGCCGAGAAGGCCGCCCGCGCGCTGCTGGAGCCCCCGAAACGGGCGGTGGAGAAACTGCTCGCGGAGCGGTGAGCGGGCCGGTTCGCCCGTGATTGCGGGACCGCAGCCCCCGCCGCCGTACGGGGCGCCACCCTCCGCCCGTACGACCGGACCACCGCCGAAACGTTTCCCCCTCCCCTTCCCCCCCCCACATCCCCTCACCCAAGGAGCGTCACCCACCCATGTCAGTGACCCGGCCCGAAGCACCACTGATCGACGCCGAGGAGGACCTGGCCCCGGCACCGCCGGTAGCCGCGGCCCGCCGCCGGCTGCGCGCGCACCCGGTCCTGGTCCTGCTCGGCATCGTGCTCGCCTCACTGAACATGCGCGCCGCCCTGGCCGGCGTCTCGCCGCTGGTGAGCGAGATCGGCGACCACTTCCACCTGGCCGCGACCGCGAGCAGCCTCGTGACGACCATCCCGCTGGTCTTCATGGGCCTCGGCTCGATCGCCGCGCCGCGGCTGGCCCGCCGCTGGGGCACCGAGACGGTGCTGTGCGGCGCGCTGGTGCTGCTGTGCGGCGGCATCCTGCTGCGTATCGCCCCGCCGGTCGTCGCGCTGTTCGTGGGCTGCGCGGTGGTCGGTACGTCCATCGCGCTGCTGAACGTCCTGATGCCCGGCCTGATCAAGCGGGACTTCCCGGAGCAGGCCGCGGGCATGACCGCCCTGTACTCCACGGCGATGATCCTGGGCGCCACCGTCTCGGCCGCCTCCGCCGTGCCGCTGGAGAACGCGCTGGGCGGCTGGCAGGGTTCGCTGGCCTCGTGGGCGCTGCTGGCCGCGGTCGCCGCCCTCGTCTGGATCCCGCAGGCGGTGCTGGCCCGGCGCGGCACCCGGCACGGCCAGGCCGCCGCGACACCGACGCACACCACCGAGGACGGCCCCAATCTGAGCCGTTCCCCGCTGGCCTGGCAGGTCACGCTCTTCATGGGGTCGCAGTCGCTGATCGCGTACGTGATGATCGCCTGGATGCCGACGATCTTCACCGATCACGGCATGAGCAAGGCCACGGCCGGACTGGTCTTCGCCTTCAGCACCCTGGTGCAGATGGCCGGCTCCTTCGTGGTGCCGATGCTCGCCGGGCGGATGCGGCGCCAGCGCCTGCTGGCCGTCGCCGTCACCGCCCTGATGGCCTGCGGCATCGTCGGCCTCCTGGTGGCCCCGGTGGCGGGCGCCTGGGTCTGGGCCGTACTCCTGGGCATCGGGCAGGGCGGCGCGCTCGGCCTGGCCCTGACGATGATGGTGCTGCGCTCCGGAGACGCCCACACCGCCGCCCGCCTCTCGGGCATGGCCCAGACCTGGGGCTACCTCCTCGCCGCCGCCGGCCCGCTCGTACTCGGCGCGGTCCACCAGGCCACGCACGGCTGGACGGTACCGATCGTGCTGCTGCTGCTCGTCTGCGTGGGCCTGGTGCTGCTGGGCTTGGGCGCGGGGCGGGACCGGCGGATCGGGGCGGGGGCTTAACGGGCCTCGTACCTCTGCGCCCGCGCGCTGCCGGAGCTTTGTGGTCTCCGGCAGCGCGCGGTGCTTTGTGCCGCGTTGTGGCCCGGCAGTTGCCTTACAGCGCCCAGCGAGCCCTGTGCACCCGCACCACGCGGCGGCCCCAGCCGCCCACGCAAAGCGCCCGGCCGGAACCCCCAGCCGGGCGCACAAACAGTTCGCAGCCCCCCTACTCCTCCCCCGCCAACGTCAACGACCGCAGCTTGCGTGCCGCGTACCACGTGGCGAGGCCCGTCACGGCGACCAGGAGGACCACCGCCAGCGGCAGTCCCACCTCGGACGTGATCGCGCCCTCCGCAGCGATCTTCTGGCCCACCGCGAGGGCCCACTGCTGGACGCTCAGCGTCCTCGCGCCCGGGACCAGGTTGCCGAACAGGGTCTCCCAGACCAGGGCGTAGACCAGGCCGAAGACGACCGCGTGCCGGCTGATCGTGCCGAAGAACAGGAACAGGGCGCTGTACGCGACGGAGGCCACGGCCGCGGCGACCGCGTACGCGACGGCGATCTGCTGGCTGTTGCCGTTGAGGACGAAGCCGGCGATCAGCACCGGGACGGCGGAGAAGGCGGCCGTCACGCCGATCGCCACGACCAGTTTGGTGAAGATGATCGAGGACCGGCGCAGCGGCTTGGCCAGCAGGTAGACGACCGAGCCGTCGTCGATCTCCGGGCCGATCGCGCCCGTACCGGCGATCACGCCGATCAGCGGGACCATCGTGGCGAGCGCGAAGGTGCCCAGGACGCCGTTGGCGGTGGAGTCGTCGGCGCCGGCCAGCGCCCGTACGGCGACGGAGATGACGATCAGGAGGGCGGGCAGCGCGAAGAGGATCAGCGCGCGGCGCCGCCCGAGGAGGGCCCGGTAGGTGAGCCGGGCGACGGTGGGGTTGAAGAACGACGGGGCCGCCGAGGGGCCCGCGGCGGGTGCCGGGGACGGGTCCGGCCGGACCGATGAGGTCGCTGACATCGCTTTCAGGCTCCTTTCAGGCCGCGACGAGGTAGGAGAAGACCGATTCCAGGGACTCGTCGGAGGGCGAGACCGTCAGGAGGCGGATGCCGTGGTCGCGGGCGACGCGCGGCAGCAGGGCGGTGAAGCGGGGGAAGTCGACGGCCTGGACGCGCAGCGCGCCCTCCTGGAGGTCCACCTCGATGCCGGCCGTGGAGGGGTCGGCGATCAGGGCGGCGGCCAGCGCGCGGTCGTCGTCGGAGCGGATGAGGTAGCGGTGCGGGCGGTCCGTCATCAGGCGGCGGATCTTGCGGAAGTCGCCGGACGCGGCGTGCCGTCCGGCCACCACCACCTCGATGTGCGAGGCGAGCTGTTCGACCTCTTCGAGGATGTGGGAGGAGAACAGCACCGTACGGCCCTCGTCGCCCATCCGCCGCAGCAGCTCCATGAGCTGCATCCGCTGGCGCGGGTCCATGCCGTTGAACGGCTCGTCCAGCAGCAGTACGGACGGTTCGTGGACCAGCGCGGACGCCATCTTCACGCGCTGGCGCATGCCCTTGCTGTACGTGGAGATCTTGCGGTCCTGCGCGTACTCCATCTCGACGGTGGCCAGCGCGCGGCGCGCGGCGTCCTTCCCCAGGCCGTGCAGTTCGGCGTTGGCGACGACGAACTCGCGGCCGGTGAGGAAGTCGTACATCGCCTCGCGTTCCGGCACGATGCCGATGTCGCGGTAGATGCGTTCGTTGCGCCAGATGGCACGGCCGTCGAGGGTGACGGACCCGCCGGACGGGGCGAGGAAGCCGCCCATCATGTTGATCAGGGTGGACTTGCCCGCGCCGTTGGGGCCGAGGAGCCCGGTGACACCGGGCCCGATGGTCATGGTGATGTCGTTGACGGCAACGACGTTGCCGAACCAGCGGGAGACGTGGTCGATCTGGATGGTCGTCATGGGCGCGGCCCGTTCCTCCGGGAGCTGATGGCGGGCATCGTCGGGTGCGCCTCCGGGGGCGCGGGGCGGGCGGTCACAGGCCGGCCTTCCGGTAGCGGCGCATCAGCAGGGCGTACGAGCCCGCGACGGCGGCCAGCGTGACCAGGAGGGCCACCAGTCCGGCGGCGGTGGACGGCTGGACCTCGTCGGGGAACGACGCGGTGCCGCCGAGGAACGTCGCCTGCACGCTGTCGATCAGGGTGACGGGCGAGAACAGGGCGAGCCAGCCCACGACCCCTTCCTGGCCCTGTACGGCGGCGATGCCCTGGACGGCGCTCACCGCGGCGTACGGGATCGTCAGCGCGGCGATGACGGCCGCCACGCCGAAGCCGCGGCGCGGGGTCAGCGCGGAGATCAGCAGGCCGACACCGGCGAAGAGGAGGGACAGCAGCGCCACCGACACCAGGCCCTGAGCCAGTCCCTTGGTCTGGTCGACGAAGTCCATCTTGGCCAGCAGCGCGCCGATGTAGAGGATCAGCAGCGGCGCGGCGGTCAGGATGAACAGCGCACTGGCCATGGCCGCGAACTTCGCCGCCACGTAGTCGACCCGCTCGATCGGGCGCGAGAAGTACAGCGGAACGGTCTTGAAGCGCAGGTCGCGGGAGACGGACTGCGGTGCCTGGGCGGCCAGGTAGAGGCCGATGACCGCCTGAAGGAAGATCGCGTACCGGGTGTACGCCACCGGCAGGTCGTGCATCTTCGTGAACACCGCGACCGCCACCATGATGCCCGCGGGCAGGCACATGACGGCGAACAGCAGCATCGGCAGGACCTTGGACTTCGCCGAGCGGCCGAGCCCGTAGGCGCCGCGCAGGCTCTGCGAGAACAGCGACCGCCGGGCGTAGGCGCGGCCCAGGCGGGGGCCGTCGAAGTGGCGGTAGCCGATGTCGTGGATGACGTCCTGCGCCGCTCCGGCGGTGGCGGGGTTCCTGGTCTCAGGCGGCATCGGGGGCGCCTCCGTCCTTGATGGCTCGGTGGGCGGTCGTCGCGGAAGCGGTCGTCGCGGGGGCGGTCGGGCGGGGCGCGGCGGGCTGCGGGCCCGGTGCCTCCGGGGCGCCCTCGGTCGACACGTCGTCGCTCTGGAAGACCTCGGAGATGCGGTGCCTGCGCTGTTCCATCCGGACCAGGCCGAGGCCGAGGCCCGCGACGGTGTCGCGCACCAGGTCGTACGTCTCTTCGCCGGTGGCCTCCACGTACAGCACGTGGGCGGCGGAGGCGCCGCTCTCCGAGCCGGGGGCCGCGGGGGTCACCGCGGCACCGGCGCGGGTCAGGGCCGCGCGCAGCGACGCCGTGCCGTCCGGGTGCTCGTCGGTGTCCGTGACCTCGACCGCGAGGGAGGCGGTGAGCTGGGTGAAGTCGTCGGTCGAGGAGGAGCGCAGCAGCCGGCCGCCGTCGATGACGACGACGTGGTCGCAGGTGCGCTCCAGTTCGCCGAGGAGGTGCGAGGTGACCAGGACCGAGATGCCGAATTCGGTGTGCACGCGGCGGATCAGGCCGAGCATCTCGTCGCGGCCGACCGGGTCCAGACCGTTGGTCGGCTCGTCCAGGAAGACCAGTTGCGGGTCGTGGACCAGCGCCTGCGCCAGCTTGACGCGCTGCTTCATGCCCGTCGAATAGCCGCCGATGGGGCGGTAGCGCTCCTCGTAGAGGCCGACGTGCCGCAGCGTGTCGGCGGTGCGCTCACGGGCCGCGGTCGGCGGCAGGCCGGACATGCGCGCCATGTGGACGACGAACTCGGTGGCCGAGACGTCGGGCGGCAGGCAGTCGTGCTCCGGCATGTAGCCGACGCGCTCCCGGATGGCGCCGCCCTCCCTGGCCACGTCGAGGCCGAGGACGGTCGCGGACCCCTCGCTGGCCGGGGCGAGGCCCAGCAGCAGTTTGATCAGGGTGGACTTGCCGGCACCGTTCGCACCCACCAGGCCGGTCACACCCGGTCCGATGTCAACGGTGAGCCGGTCCAGCGCGGTCACCCTCGGGTACCGCTTGCTCAGGCTTTCGGTCACGATCACAGTCACGTCAACGACGGTAGTGGCGCTCACCACAACGGTCGTCAGACCTGGCGGCTGGATCGGCGTCCGACCACAGGTGGAGGGGCCCGTAGGGGAGGTCCGGCTTTCGGCCCATGGGGGATCGGGGGCGGGGTTGATGGGGGCGGGGGCTCGCTGCGGGCCGTTGATGTTGATCGATTACGGGGCGGCTTCCTGGGGCTTCTCCGGTCCGTCGCCGGTTGTCTCCCGCGGGTTTTCCACAGGCTCGTACCGACCCCTTGACGTCGCCGCCGAGCATTGTCACATTCATCAGTGTCAAGTTACGGGCACGTACCGCGATGAACGGCATACGGGACGGACGGTTGGCGATGACCTCAGCGACAGGGGCCGCAGCGGCCCGGAGGGGCGGCGGG
Organism: Streptomyces chrestomyceticus JCM 4735; assembly: GCF_003865135.1. NCBI lineage: Bacteria > Bacillati > Actinomycetota > Actinomycetes > Kitasatosporales > Streptomycetaceae > Streptomyces > Streptomyces chrestomyceticus. Next base: position 4,647,395 of record NZ_BHZC01000001.1, read on the forward strand.
GCGGCCCGGGGGGCGGCGGGGCGGCCCGGAGGGGCGGCGGGGCGGCCCGGGGGGACAGTGGCGCGGCCCGCGGGGCCGGCGGAGCGCGTGAACTCAGCGCCGAGCTACGGGGGTTCAGAGAGGTGCAGCGCCTTGCGTACGACTGCGCCGAGGCGGTCGCCGCGCAGCTCAGGCCGGGGGTGACGGAGCGGGAAGCGGCGCGGATGCAGCGCGAGTGGCTGCACGAACGGGGCGTACGGGACTGGTTCCACCTCCCCTTCGCCTGGTTCGGCGACCGTACGGCGTTCACGAACTTCCGTATACCGCTGCAGTTCTTCCCCACCAACCGGCGCCTGGAGCCCGGGATGGCCTTCATCCTCGACATGGCGCCGGTCCACCAGGGCCGTACGGCCGACATCGGCTACTCCGGCTGCCTCGGGCTCAACCCCGTGCACGACCGGCTGCTGGCCGACCTCGAAGCGCACCGCGAACTGATCCTGCGCGAGGTGCGCGAACGCCGCCCGCTGCGCGAGATCTACGAGGACGTCGAGCGGCTCATGATCCGCCAGGGGCATGCGAACCGGCACCGTGCCTACCCCTTCGGCGTGATCGCCCACAAGATCGACCGGGTGAAGGAGCGCCGCTGGTCACCCACGGTCTTCGGGTTCGGCACGCAGGCGCTCAAGGGCCTGGCCTCCGACGCGCTGCACGGCCACCGGGACGGCTGGTCGCCGCTGTGGAGCCCGTACAAGTTCTCCGACCACCCGCCGCAGCCGGGGCTGTGGGCGGTCGAACCGCACCTCGGATTCCGGGGCACGGGCGCGAAGTTCGAGGAGATCCTCGTCGTGACGGACTCCGCCGACCCGCAGGAGAGCGCCTTTTGGCTGGACGACGATCTGCCGCACGTGCGGCGCTGGCAGGAGGAGAAGGCCGCATGAGCAGGACGACAGGAGCCGGAGTCGGAGCCCAGGTTGGAGCCGGAGCCGTGCTGGACGGTGCCCGGGAGCGCTGGGTCCGTACGGGCGGGGTGGAGCTGTGCGTCGCCGAACTGGGCGACGCCACACGTCCCACGGTGGTGCTGGTGCACGGCTACCCGGACAGCAAGGAAGTGTGGTCGGAGGTGGCCCGCGGTCTGGCCGACCGCTTCCACGTGGTGCTGTACGACGTCCGGGGCTGCGGCCGGTCCACCGCGCCCAAACCCCTGCGCGGCGGCTTCACGCTGGAGAAGCTGACCGACGACTTCCTCGCCGTGGCGGACGCGGTGAGCCCGGACCGCCCGGTCCACGTGGTCGGCCACGACTGGGGCTCGGTGCAGGCGTGGGAGTTCGCGACGGCCCGGCACACGGAAGGCCGGATCGCCTCCTTCACCTCGATGTCCGGCCCGTCGCTGGACCACTTCGGCCACTGGATCAAGAAGCGCGTCGCCCGCCCCACCCCGCGCCGCACGGCACAACTGCTCAACCAGGGCGCCAAATCCTGGTACGTCTACATGCTGCACACCCCGGTCCTGCCCGAGCTGGCCTGGAAGGGACCGCTCGGCAAGCGCTGGCCGAAGATCCTCCAGCGGGTGGAGAAGATACCCGCGAGCGATTACCCGACGGCGTCCCTGCCCACGGACGCCGCCCACGGCGCGTGGCTCTACCGCGACAACGTCCGCGCCCGGCTGCGCCGCCCGCGCGCCGACGCCTACGCCCACTGCCCGGTGCAGCTCATCACGCCCACCGGGGACGCCTTCCTGTCCCAGCGGCTCTACGACGACCTCGAACGCTGGGTGCCGCAACTGGTCCGGCGCACCCTCCCGGCCAAGCACTGGGTGCCGCGCACCCGGCCCGACCAACTGGTCTCCTGGATCACCGAGTTCGTGACGTCCAAGGAGGAGGGCGACCCGGCCAGGGAGATCGTCGCCTCCGGTCCGTACGCCGACCGGTTCGGCGGGCAGTTGGTGCTGGTCACCGGCGCCGCCAGCGGCATAGGCCGGGCCACCGCGTTCGCCTTCGCCGAGGCGGGGGCGCGCGTCGTCGCCGTCGACCGGGACGCCGAGGGAGCGGCCCGTACGGCCGACCTGGCGCGGCTGGTCGGCGCCCCGCAGGCGTGGGCCGAGACGGTGGACGTCTCGGACGAGGCCGCCATGGAGAAGCTGGCCGACAAGGTCGCCGCCGAGTACGGCACCGTCGACGTGCTGGTCAACAACGCCGGCATCGGTCTGTCCGGCTCCTTCCTCAGCACGACCACCGAGGACTGGAAGAAGGTCCTGGACGTCAATCTCTGGGGCGTCATTCACGGCTGCCGCCTCTTCGGTCGGCAGATGGCCGAGCGCGGCCAGGGCGGCCACATCGTCAACACCGCCTCGGCGGCGGCCTTCCAGCCGTCGAAGGTGCTGTCCGCCTACGGAGCGTCGAAGGCGGCGGTCCTCATGCTCAGCGAGAGTCTGCGCGCCGAACTGGCCGGCCAGGGCATCGGCGTCACGGCCATCTGTCCCGGCATCGTAAACACGAACATCACCACGACGGCCCGCTTCACGGGCGTCTCGGCGGACGAGGAGAAGCGCCGCCAGGCCAAGGTGGCCCGCGCGTACGGGCTGCGCAACTACCCGCCGGAGAAGGTCGCCGACGCGATCCTGCGCGCGGTCGTCCGCAACGAAGCGGTCGTCCCCGTCACACCCGAGGCACGCGGCGCCCACCTGATGTCCCGCTTCACCCCACGCGCGCTACGCGCACTGGCCCGTATCGACCCGCCCGTGTGAGAGCGCGGGCCAAGACGCGGACAGACCGGAGCGAACGCACGCCCAGGCGAACGCACGCCGCAGCGAGCGCACCTCGAAACGCCCGCGCGCCGGGGCGGTCGCACCACCGCCCCGGCCCCTCCCCCTCGCCCCCATCCACTCGTTCTCCCCCCTTCTCCCCTCACGTCTTACGTCAGGAGCACAGCGTGAGTACGAACCCCACCGAACCGGAGGAGCACCACACGATCGCACCCCGCCGGGTCTCGTTCGACTGGCGCGAGACCCCGCTGCACTGGATACCGGACGAGCCGACCGCCACCCACGTCATCAACGTGCTGCACCTCCTGCTGCCCGCGGGAGAGCGCTGGTTCGTCAAGGTCTTCAAGGAGGCCCTGCCACTGGTCCGTGACCCCGCGCTGCTCAAGGACGTCAAAGGCTTCATGGGCCAGGAGGCCACCCACAGCGTCCAGCACGCCTACGTCCTGGAACACCTCGCCCACCAGGGCCTGGACACCGCCCGCTACACGAAGCACGTCGACTTCCTCTTCGCATACCTCCTCGGCGAACGGCCGCCCTTCGCCGCCCCCGTCCCCACCCAGGAGTGGCTGCGCTTCCGGCTCTCCCTCATAGCCGCCATCGAGCAGTTCACCGCCGTCCTCGGCAACTGGGTGCTGCACGCCGAGGGCCTGGACCGGGCCGGCCCCGACCCTGTCATGCTCGACCTGCTCCGCTGGCACGGCGCGGAAGAGGTCGAGCACCGCGCCGTGGCCTTCGACATGTACGAGCACACCGGCGGCGAGGGCCTGCCCCGGTACGCCCGCCGCGTCCTGGGCATGGCCGTCACCGCCCCCGTCCTCCTCTACCTGTGGGCCTGGGGCGCCGCCTACCTCATACGCCACGACCCGCAGTTGGCCGGCCGCCTGCGGTACTCCCTGCGCGCACACAACCGGGCCGTGCGCGCGCAGCTCCTGCCGAGCTGGCGTGAGCTGGGCGCCGCCGTACCGCGCTACCTGAAGCGGTCGTACCATCCCTCGCAGGAAGGGTCGCTGCGCAAGGCCGTCGACTACCTGGCGTCCTCCCCGGCCGCCCGCGCCGCGGCGGGAGCGGTGGGCCGCGCGGCCATCTCGTAAGGAGCACCGCATTGACCGACCAGTCGCCGCCGCCGGCCGAGTACCGCATCGAGGACCTGGCCCACATCAGCGGCACCTCGGTCCGCACCATCCGCGCCTACCAGGACCGCGGCCTCCTGCCCAAGCCGGAGCGCCGCGGCCGGGCCAACGTCTACGGCGACGAGCACCTGGAGCGGCTGCGCCGCACCGCCGACCTGCTCGACCGCGGCTACACCCTCGCCAGCATCAAGGAACTCCTGGAGGCGTGGGACACCGGCCGCGGTCTCGGCGGCGTCCTCGGCCTGGTCGCCGAGATAGACGGCCCGTGGAGCGACGAGGAGGCGGCCCGCATCACGCGCGAGGAGCTGGACGCCGCGTTCGGCGGCTCACCGGACGAGGAGGCCCTGGCGGACGCCGTCGAGCTGGGCGTCCTGGAACGCCTCCCCGGCAGCGGCGACGTCTTCCGTGTCCCCAGCCCCCGGGAACTGGCCGTCGCCGCCGAGCTGCACAGCGCCGGCGTCCCCCTCACGGCCATCTCCGGCCATCTGCGCGAACTCCGCGGCCAGGTCGAGCACATCGCGGCCCGCTTCCTCGACTTCACCACCGAGTACGTCTTCCACCCCTACCTCGACCACCAGCCCACCGAAGCCGAGGCCACCGAGGCCGCCGGCCTCGTACGCCGCCTCCGCCCCCTCGCCCAACAGACCGTGGACGCCGAACTCGCCCGCGCCATGCGCACCCTGGCCACCCGCTACATCCATCACCACCTCGGCGACATCAGCAACGTCAGCAGCGGCGGTAGCGGTGACAGCAGCGGCAGCAGCGGCGGCAGCAGTGAATTGAGCGGTCCGCGGGCGGGGCAGGACGCGGCTCCCGAGCCAGCCCGTTCCCCCAACCCTCACCCCACCAGCGCCGACACCGGCACCTCCGCACCCGAGGCCGATCCCGCCCCCGCTGCCGACGCCTACACCGATGCCGATGCCGATGCGACCATGATCGCGCTCCCCGCCGATGCCGTCCGCGCCGTACGTGACCTGGTCGGCCAGGAGAACGTGGCCGCCTTCATCACCGCCGCCGCCCGACGCGAGGTCCATGCCCGCACCATGGACGAGCTGGCAGTCCGCCGCACTCCGCCCCACTGACCACCCCGCCCCGCTGACCGCCGGGCCCTCGCCCGGACCGCTTCAGTCGAGTTTCATGTCTCCGAAGACGACCTTGCTGTTCCAGTTGTTCCCTCCCCAGTTGTGTGTGGCGACGGACGGTGCGTAGGTGTGCTTGCCGATGGTCACCGCGCCGGTGTTCCGGCCGTCACGGCCTGCGTCGCGGCCTGCGTCGCGCCCGATGTGGCCGGGCCGGCCGAGGTCGTCCACCGGCCCTGTCCGGCCGATCCAGCCGTCATGGCTGTCGGCCGTGGCCGTGCCGGTGGTGAGCACGGTGGCCGCGGCGGCCAGGGACAGTGCGCCGAGGGTGGTGGCGGTACGTACACGCATGGGGCCTCTTTCCTGGCCTGGAGCCACCCGGAGGCTTCCGGGCCCGGTCCCGGCCGTCGTCGTGGACATCGCCCGGATGCGGCAGTCGGGCCTCGTCGGGATGTGGCACCCGAAGCCGTCCCGGCCGCGTCGACCGATGTGAACCCCCTCATCCGATACCGCCGCACCCCCGGCCGCCATTCAGGCGCAGCCACTCGGGGCCGGACGCGGCCCGCCACCTCCCTACTGGACCGGGTCCGGGAGCCAGTTCCCGTGGAACCCGAAGGGCACCCGCTGGGGCAGGTGGACCGAGGCCACCGGCCCCTTGGTTATGTCCTCCGCGTCCAGGATCACAAGATCACTGGTGTCGCTCGCCGCGTCATGTACGTAGGTGAGCAACCACCCGGGGCCGCCGGGCCGGTCGTCCGCCGGGGCGAAGGCGGCCTCGGCGGCTGTCCGGCCGGGGCCGAAGTCGTACCGCGTACTGGTGCCGGTGTGCAGGTCGTAGCGGATCACCGCGCTCGGCGTCGGTCCGGCGCCGGGGCCCCCGCTCCGTGTGATGTGCCCGAACCTGGCGTCCAACCCCGCCAGCCGGTCGTCCATCCGTGGGAACTCGCCCGACTGGTCGTCCACCTGCTCCTCGACGACCTTGCCCGAGACGAGGTCGATGGTCCACCGCCACAGTGTGGGCAGCGACTTCAGCTCCGGCGCCGGGTAACGGCAGACGTAGAGGACGATGCGCCCCGGGCCGTCGTCGTACGCGTTCAGGGAGTGGAAGACGTAGCAGGGGTCGATGCTGAACCAGCGGACGTCACCGTGCGGATCGTCGCGGCGCAGCACTCCGAGCCGGGCGCCGTACTCCGCGTCCCACACGTACGGCATGCCGGGAGTCCCGTGGTCGTAGACGAGCGGGAGGTCCATGAAGACGACGTGCCCGGCCGTCAGATGGAAGTCGTGCATCATCGTGGACGCCCCCACCTCGACGGGGCGGCTCACCACCAGTGCGCCGGAGGCGTCCGCACGGTGGTAGGTCAGAAATGGCGGCTCCGGAACGCCGTAGCCGAAGAAGTGCAGCTCTCCCGTGGTCGGGCAGGTCTTGGGGTGAGCGGTCATGGCGGTGGTCAGCCGGCCGTCGAAGTCGTACGGACCGATGGTCTCCAGCTCGTGCCCCGGCCGGCAGTCGAGTTCGTACGGGAAGGACGACTCGACCAGGGCTAGGGTGCGGCCCGCGTGGTGGACCACGTGGGTGTTGGCGACGCCGGCGGTCAGGTTGGGACGCCCCATCCGGTCCCGGACCGGTGCACCGTCGGTGAAGGTCGAGGTGCGGACCCAGCGGTTGCGGTACGAGACGGCCTTGCCGCCTGCCAGGCGGACGCCGTGGACCATGCCGTCACCGAAGAACCAGTGCACTGACGCGGCGTCCCGCGGGTTGGGGCCGTTGCGCAGGTACCAGCCCGTCAGCTCGGGCGGTATGGCGCCGGTGACCGGCAGCTCGTGCGCGGTGAGTTCCTTGGTCACCGGGGCGAAGTTCCCCGCCAGGTGCGGGGCCGGTGTGTCTGCGGAGCCGGACGCCGGGACGGCGGATCCGGGGTCGTGTGTCGTCGTCATGCGGGCTGGGCCTCCTGTACGTACGGGTGTCCGCCGGCCTTATCCAGGAAGCGCGCTCGCGCACGCTCCGGGTAGCTCGCGGTGAAACGCAACGGGATGACGAAGGCGCTGAGATGGATGGAGATCATCGCGGTCAGGCCGAGCCCGTAGCCCGTGACCAGGGCCTGCCCTGCCGCGGCGAACGTGAACGATGCCGCCCAGGCCGCGCTGAGCACGTAATTGATCCGCAGGAACAGGCGGGTACGCCACACCTCGGGCGGCGCCTTGCGGCGGGCTATCGCGAGCGTGAAGGGCCGGCGGGCGGCCATCGACCCCCAGGTGACCAGCGCCAGCCAGCCCGAGGACAGGGCTCCGTCGTAGGTCCGCAGACCGCTGTCCGGCCGGACGAAGGCCAGGACCGTGATGCCGGCGAAGAACACCAGGCTGCCGTATTCCAGCACCCGGAACGACGGCGACAGCCCCTCGGCCCGGTCCGCGTAGAGCACCACGCAGCCGATCACCAGGGCCAGCAGCGCGGCCCACTGCCACGACGCCCAGGCCACAGCTCCGTAGGCGATCCATGGAAAGAACCCCCGCAAGAAGGTCATGACTCTCGACTCCCCCGACCGGGCTGCCCCGGCCTTCCAGCGACATTCCAACTTCGACATGTCGAAGCTAGAAGGTTCTGCATTGACGTGTCAAGACTGGAAGGTAAAGTGATGGACATGAGCCTCCGCCACGCCGTTCTGGGCCTGCTGGCCGCATCACCCGCCAGCGGTTACGACTTGATGAAGACGTTCGACCTGTCGCTCGCGCACGTGTGGCCGGCCACCCAGAGCCAGGTCTACGGAGAGCTGAACAAACTCACCGCGGCCGACCTGATCGAGGTGGCCTCGCACGGTCCCCGGGGCCGCAAGGAGTACGCCATCACCAAGGCGGGCATGGCCGAACTGCACCACTGGCTCACGGAGGTGGAGCCCGTCGGACCGCAGCGGCACGACGGCCTGCTGCGCGTCTTCTTCCTCGGTGCCCTGACACCGCTGGAAGCCCGTACGTACCTTCTGCAACAGGCCGAACGGTCCGCCCGCGCACACGCCGACTACCGGGCCTTGGCCGACGCCGGCGACTGGGAGGGCGAAACGCTCGCGGTCTACGGGCGCATCGCCCTGGAATTCGGACTGCGGCAGACCGCCATGGTGGAGGAGTGGGCCAACTGGGCGGCCGCCGAGATCACTTCGGACCAGGCCCGCCGGAGCAGGGAAGCGGCCGGGGCAACGGCCGGGGAACAGGACCCGGCGCACGAGCCGGAGCAGAATTCGGAGCAGATAAAGGCTCGAATTCAGGAGTACGGCACCGAGGTGGAGCAGCCCCGGGTCCGGGAGCGGGCTCGGAAGCGACAGCGGTAGATCCAGTGGCAGGCGCCTGATCAGGGGCGCGAGCAGACCGCGTTCGTCCGCGGCCTAGCGTTCGTCCGCGAGCGCGCCGTGCAGGAAGAGGTCCACCAACTCCCGTGGGCTGAGCGCCCCCGGCATGCGCCCGTCGTCTCCCGCATCCGCCGCCGAGGCCCGGCTCAGCGTCAGGAAGACCCTGGCCAGGGCCTCCGGCGCCACCCGCAACCGGTCCCGCTCGGGCTCGAACAGGGCGGCCACCGCTGCCAGCGGCGCCGCCAGCGCCTCCTCACGGCTGCCGGGCACGATCGCGGCCGATCCCGAGGCCGGGTCCGAGCCCGCTCCACCCGCCCTTGGCGTTTCACGCCCCCGCAGATGCCCCGTCGCATGCAGCGCACCGATCACCGCACCGATACGGGACAGGTGCTCCCGCATCGCCTCCAGCGCCTCGACCAGCCGCTCCGCGAGGGGCCGGTGCAGGGGGACGGCGGCCAGGGAGGCGAGCAGGGCGTCGGGGCGGAGGGCTTCGGCCACACAGGCCGCCAGCAGCGCTTCCTTGTCCTCGAAGACGCGGAAGATCGTCGCCTCGCCGATGCCCGCCGCGCGCGCCACCTTCGCCGTGGTCACGCCCGCACCGTACTCCGCCACCAACGGCAACGCGGCCTTCACGATCATCGAACGGCGCTCGTCGGCGCTCATCCCGGGCGCACGGCGGCGCCTGCCCGGCACTCCCGCCGTCTCCACTGCCTCAGCCATGACGCCAACGTACGCGAGCGACCGCCCGGTGCCGGAACCAGCCGCCGAAGAGACCGGCCAGGGACCAGCCCTACGCCGCGCGAGACACGGTCAACCGGTCACAACCCGGGCGCGCCCCAGACCGGGAACCACCGGCTCAGGTCCGGCTCGATCTCCAAGTCGTCGGCGAGCACGGCCCGGATCTCCAGCTCCAGGGCGTTGTCGCGCTTTTCGGCGGCCCCTTCCGGGCCTGTCAGCGGCGCGAACGGGTAGAACGTGCCCCGCTTGTAGAGGTAGACCAGCGCGAGCGACCTGTCCCGGTCGTCCCGGAAGCCCATCAGGGAACACAGCAGTTGCGGGCCGAAACCGGCGCTCTCCAGGGAACTGTTGACGGTGTGCAGATCGTTCACCAACCCCGCGCTGTCCTCCGGCTCGTGCCGCGCGAGCATCCACGAGTAGCCGTACTCGTCCTGGCTGAACTCGGCCGGCCTGCCCAGGAGGTTGCGCACCTCCTCCTCGATGCCGCGGAACGCGCCACCCTCGACGCTCGCGAAGCACACCGATCCCAGGCCGGTGGGACGGAATCCGGCCGCGGACTGGAGGGTGACGGCCGCGGAGGGAAGCGCGAACAGCCGGTCGAGGTCGGGACGTACCGGCTTGCTGCGTCCGAGGATGGCGTCCAGGAATCCCATGCGGTGGCTCTCCTTGATCCGACTGCGGCCCGTCTAACCGATCCTTCTGCGGCCCGTCTGCGGTCGTCTGCGATCGTCTTCCGGCGGGCGCCCGGAAGGCGGCGCTTTCCCCCTACGACCGCCTCTACGGCCGCCCCAACTGCGCCGAGATCCGTCCCAACTGCTCCAGCCGCTGCTCCAGCGTCGGGTGCGAGGACAGCAGCCGCCCGAAGCTCTCCTTCGAGAACGCCGGCGCGAAGAAGAACGCGTTGAACGGTTCGGCCCTGCGCAGGTCCCGCGTCGGGATCTGCGCCATCTGACCGGTGACCTTGGTGAGCGCGGCGGCCAGCGCCGACGGGCGCCCGGTCAGGATGGCCGCGGCCCGGTCGGCGGACAGCTCCCGGTAGCGCGACAGCAGGCGGGTGAGCAGGAAGCTGACGGCGTAGACCACGGCGCTGACCAGCGTGACGACCAGGACGGCGATCGCCGCGTTGTTGTCCCGGCTGTTGCGGCCGACGCCGCTCCACAGGGCCGCGCGCGTGATGATCCCGGCCAGTACGCCCAGGAACGAGGCGATCGTCATGACCGCGACATCGCGGTGCGCGACGTGCGACAGTTCGTGCGCGAGGACCCCTTCCAGTTCCTCCGGCTCCAGCCGCCGCAGCAGACCGGTGGTGGCGCACACCATCGCGTTCTTCTGGTTGCGGCCGGTCGCGAAGGCGTTCGGTACGTCGGATTCCGCGACGGCCACGCGCGGTTTGGGCATGTCGGCGAGGGCGCACAGCCGGTCGACAGCGCCGTGCAGTTCCGGTGCCTGCTCCGGAGTGACCTCACGCGCCCCCATGCTGAAGGCGGCGATCCGGTCGCTGAACCAGAACTGTGCGACGAACATGGCGCCCGAGATCAGCAGCACCACGATCCACGCGCCCTTGAGGAGCACCACCAGCGCGCCCACCACGACCACGTAGAGCAGGCCGATGAAGAACATGGTGGTGACCATGCGTGACGTCAGGCCGCGGTCGGGGGCGAATCGGGTCCGTGCCATGCCTCTCAGTCCTCCAAACCGCAGAGTCCGCAGAGTTCCGTCCGAGGAACCGTTCCGGCGCCTCTGACCCGATTCTCCCTCTTGTCCGCCCGTTACGGCGTAAAACGCAGGCCATGGATTCGCGCGAGCGCGGGATGCGGCCCCGACGCGCCTGCCTGCCCACCGCCCCTGCCTGACGACCGCCCTACCGTCCGAGCTGCGCAAGCCCCTCCCCGGCGATCCGCTCGAACACCGAAAGGTCCGCTTCGAAGACCGACCCGTCGATCGGCCAGTGCAGCACGATCTCGTCGATGCCCGCCTCGGCGTGTGCGCCGGCGAAGTCCACGAAGGCGTCCACGGAAGCGAGCGGACGGTCCGGCGTGAAGCCGGTGAGCATGATCCTCTCCAGCTCACCGGCGTCCCGGCCGGCCTCGGCGCACGCCTTGCCGAGGCGTTCGACCTGGCCGCGTACGGCTTCCAGGGACTCGGCCGCGGTGCCGGTCGCGGACGTCTTCGGGTCGCCGGTGGTCACCCACGCCTGCCCGTACCCGGCGGCCAGCCGCATGCCGCGCGGCCCGGTGGCCGCGATCGCGAACGGCAACCGGGGGCGCTGTACACAGCCGGGGATGTTGCGCACTTCGTGGGCGCGGTAGTGCTCGCCCTCGTACGAGACCACGTCCTGCGTCAGCAGCCGGTCCAGCAGCGGTACGAACTCGCCGAAGTGGTCGGCCCGTTCCCGGGGTGTCCACGGCTCCTGGCCGAGTGCCGTGGCGTCGAAACCGGAGCCGCCGGCGCCGATGCCGAGGGTGATCCGCCCGTCGCTGATGTCGTCCAGGGAGATCAGTTCCTTGGCGAGGGTCACCGGGTGCCGGAAGTTCGGGGAGGTGACGAGGGTGCCCAGCCGCATCCGGGACGTCGCGGCGGCGGCCGCGGTCAGTGTCGGCACCGCGCCGAACCACGGTCCGTCCCGGAAACTCCGCCAGGAGAGGTGGTCATAGGTGTACGCGGTGTGGAAGCCCAGCTCCTCGGCGCGCTGCCACACCTCCCGGCCACCCTCGGACCAGCGGCGGACGGGAAGGATCACGGTGCTCAGTCGCATGGGTACGAGCGTACGGCGGCGCGGCACCGGGCCCGCGAGCCGTGGTGAGCACCCGCACACGGGCGCCACGCGCCGTGTACGCGGGGTGCACATGCCGTACGGGCGCACACGTAGCCGTCCGTACGCCCGTCTCCGCATCCGTACGCCTCTCCGCCCGAACCTGCGCGGGTAAGGCTCGGCCTTTGGGCGGGTGCGTACGGCACCCGCTCCGGTACGACCCGCCGCTCGTCTTCCTACGGCCCGGTACCCGTTCCCGTACGGCCGTCCGGCACCCTCCGGCGTACGCCCCCGTACTCCCGACACGAACCCGCCTCCGTCAAGCTCATGCGCGCGACCCGCCGCACGCCTGTGCGCGCATATGCGCGAAGATGGACGGCGTGACCGATGCCTCCGCAGAGCCTCCCCTGGCGCCAGGGTCCGACGGGAAAACGATCCGGCTGATCGCCACCGACCTCGACGGCACGTTGCTGCGCGACGACAAGACGGTCTCCGGCCGGACGATCGCCGCGCTGGCCGCCGCCGAGCGGGCGGGCATCGAGGTCTTCTTCGTGACCGGCCGGCCGGCCCGCTGGATGGATGTGGTCAGTGACCATGTGCACGGGCACGGGCTGGCGATCTGCGCGAACGGCGCGGCCGTCGTCGACCTTCATCACGGCCGCCGGATCGTCGAGATCAGCCCGCTGGAACGGCCGGAGGCGCTCTCCGTCGTGCAAACGCTGCGCGCTGCCGCTCCCGGTACGACGTTCGCGGTCGAGCGGACCGGCGGCATCAACTACGAGCCGGCCTACCCGCCCTTCCACCTCGACCCGGCCGCCGTCATCGCGCCCGCGGAGAAGCTCCTGGCCGAACCGAGCCCGGAGGAGCGGCAGTCCCCGCTGAGCCCCGACCAGCCCGTACTCAAGCTCCTCGCGCACCACCCCGACCTGGACCCGGACGCCTTCCTCGACCTGGCCCGCGCGCGGGCGGGCCGGTACGCCTCCTTCACCCGGTCCAGCCCCACCGCGCTCCTGGAGATCAGCGGCCTGGGCGTCAGCAAGGCCGGCACCCTGGCCCGCTGCTGCGCGGAGCGCGGCATCAGCCCCGACCAGGTCGTCGCCTTCGGGGACATGCCCAACGACATCGAGATGCTGGCGTGGGCCGGCACCGCGTACGCGATGGCGAACGCGCATCCCGCCGTACTGGCCGCGACGGACCTCCACACGGCCGGCAACAACGAGGACGGCGTGGCGGCCGTGATCGAACGCATACTTGAGCGCCGCTGACCGCCCCTCGCCGCCCCACCCCCCGTCTGGTCACCGCACCTCCTCACCGCAATCGCACCCCCCGGCTCGCCAACCATGGCACCGGATCGATCCCCGATCCCATGCGCGGCGTGCGGCGTACCTCGAAGTGCAGGTGCGGTCCGGTGGAGTTGCCGGTCGTACCCGACAGCGCGATCTGCTGTCCCGGCCGTACCCGCTGTCCGGGGCGGGCCAGCGCCGCCGACAGGTGCGCGTACTGCGAGAACGCACCGGCGCCGTGCTGCACGACCATGCTGATCCCGAAGCTGTCACCGCAGGTCAGGCTGTCGACACGGCCCCAGCCCACGGACCGTACGGGGGTGCCGACCGGCACCGCGAAGTCCTGGCCCGTGTGGCCGTGTGCCCAGCGGCGGCCCGAGCCGCCGAAGCCTGCGGACAGGACGTAGTGCTCCACCGGCCGGGTCCACCCGGTGCCCGGCGCCGTCACCGGCGGTGCCGCGGGCTCGGAACGCTTCGCCGCCGCGGTCACCGTGCCGGGCAGCCCGCAGCGCCCCTCGCGGGACGCCTTCCGGGACAGCTCCCGGAGCTGTCCGCGGACGACACCCAGGCGGCGGCTGATGCGCAGGCGCTCGGTGTCGAGGCGGGAGCGGTGGGCGACCAGCGCCGCGGAGCGGGCCAGTACGGCCGCGCGGTCCGCCTCCAGGGCCCGGCTCAGGCGCAGCGCCTCGCGCGCACGGGAGGCCAGCAGGTGTTGCCGGTGATCGGCGTTCCGGTAGGCGTCCAGTACCGCCTCGGGGCTCGGACGCGCCTGGCGCCCGTGATGGGCCTGGGGGCCGCGACGGGCCTGGGAGCCGTGCCGTGCCCGGGTACTCAGGGCGAACGGCAGCCGGTTGTTGCTGCGGTACTGCGCACCGGCGATCCGTCCGGCCGCCCGGCGCAGTTCACCGGCCCTGCGGCGTTCCCGGAGGAGGGCCGCCCGCAGTTGCGCGGCGCGGGTCCGGCCCGCTCTCATCTCGCGCAGGATCTTCGCGTACGACCGCCCGGTCCGGTGCGCGGCCCTGCCGAGCCGGAGCGCCTCCAGGCTCGCGGCGGCCAGCCGGTCGGCACCGTGGGCGCGTACCGGGGAGGGGCGGCGGGGAGCGGGCAGCGACGCTAAGGGGGCGATGTCACTCGGTTCCGCCGGGGCCGAGGCGGCGGGCGGGACCCCGGCCCGGGCCGTCCCGCCGGCGGCAGGCTCTGTACCTGCCGCCGCCGTCAGCGCCACGACCAGCGACAACGTCACCCGCACCGCTCGTGACGGCGCGCCGCACCGCCGGCGGACACAGCGCCCTGCCCGCCCGTACGTACGCTGGGCAGGACGCCACCGTCCTCGGACCGTCTTACGCAGCCAATCCAGCAGACCTGGACACATGGGCAGATAGTTGCCCAAACACGAACAAAACCAACTAAAACGTTTCGCCAACCTCGCTCACGGAGCCCCGAAAGGAGCAACCCGCCCCCCACGGAATGGCCGGAATCAGCCGCTCCGGCAACGCGACAGATCACTCGAATACCGGTTGAACCAGACGGAGGTACACCGGCTGGTCCGTATGGAGGCACCCGGGCCTCGTCACACCGCACGGCCCCCTCCCGGCCGCGACCACCGCCCCTGGCCCCTGGCCTACGGTCCCCTGCTCCGGCTCCCGACCTCCGGCCCCCTCAGAGCGGCGCTTCCCAGGTCACCATCGTCCCCGCCCCGCCCTCCCCCAGGCCCGGCCCGTACGTACTGGACCCGCCCAGCGACTCGGCCCGCTTCGCGAGGTTGCGCAGGCCGCTGCGCCGGCCGCCGTCCGGGATGCCCACGCCGTCGTCGGCGACCGTCAGCCGTACGCCGTCCCGGCCGTCCGGCAGCTTGATCGTCGAGTCCACGACGACCTCGATGCGCGAGGCGTCCGCGTGCCGGAACGCGTTGGACAGCGCCTCGCGCAGCGCGGCGATCAGGTTCTTGCCGGTCAGCTCGCCGACGCGGGCGTCCACCGGGCCGACGAAGTTCGCCGACGGCTGGAAGCCGAGCGGCACGGCGGCGGTCCCGATCTCCCGCAGCACCCGGGTCCGCAGCCCGGACGGCGCCTCGGCCGGGCCCTGTTGCAGCGCGAAGATCGCGGTACGGATCTCCTGGATGGTGACGTCGAGCTCGTCGACGGCCTTGCCGATGCCCTCCTGCACCTCCGGCACGACCGCCCTGCGCTGCGCGCTCTCCAGCATCATCCCGGTCGCGAAGAGCCGCTGGATGACCAGGTCGTGCAGATCACGGGCGATCCGGTCGCGGTCCTCGTAGACGGCCAGCCGCTCGCGGTCGCGCTGCGCGTCGGCCAGCACGAGCGCCAGCGCGGCCTGGGCGGCGAACTGGGTGGCCAGCGTGCGTTCGGCGGTGGTGAAGGGGCGGTCGCCGCGCTCCCGCGGTGTCGCCAGTGTGCCCAGCACCCGGCCGCCGCTCCTGAGGGGCAGCAGCATGCTGGGGCCGAACCGCGACGCGACGTCCGTGACCATCCGCGGGTCGGTGGCCGAGTCCTCCACGAACACCGGCTCGCCGGCCAGCAGTTGCGCGGCCACCGGGCTCTCGGCCGGCATGTGGGTGCCGATGAGGCCGGCGGGATCGTCCGCCGACGCCGCGACGATCTCCAGTCCGCCGTCCGCCGCGGGCAGCAGCACGATGCCGGCCGCGGAGTCGGCCAGCTTGCGGGCCTGTTCGGCGACGACCGCGAGCGCGTCGTCCACGTCGCTGCCGGCCAGCAGCGCGGTGGTCACGGCGGCCGCGCCGTCGATCCACCGCTCCCGCTGCCGCGTCGCCGCGTACATCCGCGCGTTGCCGATGGCGATGCCCGCCTCGGTGGCGAGCACCCGCACCATGTGCAGATCGCCCTCGCTGAACTCGCCGCCCCCACGCTTCTCGGTCAGATAGAGGTTGCCGAAAATCTCCCCCTGGACGCGGATCGGCACCCCGAGGAAGGTCCGCATCGGCGGGTGTCCCGGCGGAAAGCCCGCCGACCGCACGTCCTGGGTGAGGTCCGCCAGCCGTAGCGCCTTCGGGTCATGGATGAGGGCGCCGAGCAGCCCCTTGTGCCCGTCCGGCAGCGCGCCGATCCGGGCGTGCTCCTCGGCACTGACGCCGTACGTCACGAAGTCCGACAGGCCCTCCCGCGCCTCGTCGATGATCCCGATCGCGGCGTAGCGGGCGTCGGCCAGCTCGGCGGCGGTCTCCACGATCCGGTCCAGGGTGATGTGCAGATCCAGGCCCGCGCCGACGGTACGCATCGCCTCCAGGAGCTGCGGTACCCGTGCGGTCAGCTCGGTCGACAGGCCCTGGAGGCTGCGGGTCGCCTCGGTGGCCGCTTCCATGGGGTCGGAGGCGGAGCCGGACGCGGACGCGCCGTCGGCGCCCGTGGGTGCCGTCCCGGAGCCCGTGCCGTCGGGTGCCCCGGTGCCCATGGGGTCTGAGGGTCCTGTCGTGACTGCCATGGGACGAGCCTAATAGTCGCTTTCCCGATGAAAGCCTTCTATACGGCAATTCGGACGCCGGACCGGACCACCCCGGACCGCCCCGGGCTGCCACGTCACCCCGGTCCGGACGTCCGCCGCCACCGTACGCAGCGGACGCCGGCACCCGTCGTTCTTCAGCCGTTCACCGTGTCGGCCGGACGCGTGTCCGCGATTCCTCGGACTCCGGCGCGCGCGTCCACCGCCAGCTCCCGCTCCCGCATCCGGCGGAACGGGCCGTCGGCCACCGCCAGCTCCGCGTACGTGCCGTGCTGGACGGGCCGCCCCTCGTCGAGGACCAGCACCTCGTCGACGGCCTCCAGGCCCTCCAGCCGGTGCGTGATCAGCACGGTCGTACGGCCCTCGGTCGCGGCCAGCAGGTCGGCGGTCAGGGCGTCGGCGGTGGCCAGGTCGAGGTGTTCGGCGGGCTCGTCCAGCACCAGGACGGGGAAGTCGGCGAGCAGCGCGCGGGCCAGCGCGAGACGCTGCCGCTGGCCGCCGGAGAGCCGGGCACCGTGCTCGCCGACCATCGTGTCCAGCCCGTTGGGCAGCGACCGGACCCAGTCGGCCAGGCGGGCCCGCGTGAGCGCGTCCCACAGGTCGCCCTCGCCCGCTCCGGGCCGCGCGAGCCGCAGGTTCTCCCGTACGGAGCTGTCGAAGAGGTGCGCGTCCTGCGCGCACAGGCCGACCTGCCGCCGTACGGCGTCACCGTCCGCTGCCGCCGCGTCCACTCCGCTCAGCGTGTACGAGCCCGCCTCCCGGTCCAGGAAGCGCAGCAGCACCTGGGCGAGCGTCGTCTTGCCCGAACCGGACGGGCCGACGACCACCAGCCGCCGCCCGGCGGGGAGGACGAAGCCGACACCGTCCAGCGCGGGCACCGACTGACCGGGGTACCGGGCCGTGAGCCCCTCGACGACCATCGGGAACGGGGAGTCCGGCAGCGGTACGGCCACCGGGCCGGCCGGTTCGGTGACCGGCTCGGGCGCGTCCAGCACCTCGAAGACCCGCTCGGCCGCCCGGCGCGTGCGCTGCCGGTACTGCACGGCGAGCGGCAGCCCCGCCACGGCCTCGAACGCGGCGAGCGGAACGAGCACCACGACCGCCAGGCACACGCCCGTCAGCCGCCCCTCATGAACGGCCTGGACGCCCACGACGGCCGCCGCGGCCACCGTCAGCCCGCACAGCAGCGCGGACAGCCCGGCCCCGGCACCGGCCGCGGCCGCCGAACGGGACGCGATCCGGGTCAGGTCGCGGTCGGCGCGGCGCGTCCGGTCGACACGGGAGGCGAGCGCGCCGGACACCGTCAGCTCGGCCGTGCCGGTCAGCAGGTCGAGGACGTGGGCGGAGAGCACACCGCGGGCGGGGGAGAGCTGCCGCTCGGCACGGCGTGCGAGCACGGCGGACAGCGCCGGCACCCCCACACCCGCCAGGAGCAGCCCGGCGGCGAGGAGGGCGCCCGCCTCGGGCAGCAGCCAGGCGGTGAACCCGACGGAGCCCGCGCCGACCACCACGGCCGCCCCGACCGGCAGCAGCCACCGCAGGAAGTAGTCCTGCACGGCGTCGACATCGGCCACCAGGCGCGACAGCAGGTCGCCGCTGCTGCGCGCCCGCAGCCCGGCGGGCGCCAGGCGCTCCAGGCGCCGGAAGACGGCCACCCGTACGTCCGCGAGCATCCGGAAGACGGCGTCGTGCGCCACCAGCCGCTCCGCGTACCGGAACACGGCCCGGCCGATGCCGAAGGCCCGCGTCGCGGTGACCGCCACCATCAGGTACAGGACGGGCGGGTGCTGCGCCGCCCGGGAGATGAGCCATCCGGACGTGGCCATCAGGCCCACGGCGCTGCCCAGCGCCAGGCTGCCCAGCAGCAGCGCCAGTCCGAGCCGGCCCCAGCGGGCCCGCGCCAGGCCCCGCAGCCGCGCCAACGCCGGACGCCGGGCCCCGGGTACGACGTCCGGGCCGTCCGCGGGCTCCGAGGCCGCAAGATCGTCGCGTGCGGCTTCGTCGGGGCTCTCCCGTGCGGGCTCCACGGGCGTGGCAAGCTCCTGCGCCTGCGGCGCCGCCGCCTCCACCACCGGACCCGCCAGCCGCACCGTACGGTCCGCCACCGTCAGTAGCGCGGGCCGGTGGACGACCAGCAGCACCGTGCGGCCGGCCGCCAGGCGGCGTACCGCGTCGACGATGCCCGCCTCCGTCTCGCCGTCCAGGTTCGCGGTCGGCTCGTCGAGCAGCAGGACCGGGCGGTCGGCCAGGAACGCGCGGGCCAGGGCCAGGCGTTGCCGCTGCCCCGCCGACAGGCCGGAACCGCCCTCGCCGAGTACGGTCTCCGCGCCGTCGGGCAGCGCGGAGACGAAGTCCAGGGCCCCGGCGTCGCGGAGCGCGGCCCGTAGCGCCGAGTCGTCCGCATCGGGGCGGGCCAGCCGCACGTTGTCGGCGATGGTGCCCGCGAAGAGGTACGGGCGCTGCGCCACCCAGGCGATCTGCCGCCGCCAGGCCTCCGGGTCGACGGTGGCGAGGTCCCGGCCGCCGGCCCGTACCCGTCCCGCCGCGGGCGCGGCGAAGCCGAGGAGGACGTTCAGCAAGGTCGACTTGCCCGCACCGGAGGGGCCGACGAGTGCCACCGTCTCACCGGGCCTGACCTCGAACGACGTCTCGGCGAGCGAGGGTTGGGAGCGGCCGGGGTGGCGCACGACGAGTCCCTCGACGGACAGCGCGGTGCTGTCGGGAACGGGCTCGTCGCCCGTCGTACGCGGCGGCGTCTCCAGCACCGCGAAGATCTCCTCCGCCGCCGCCAGACCCTCGGCCGCCGCGTGGTACTGCGCTCCGACCTGCCGCAACGGCAGATACGCCTCGGGCGCCAGGATCAGCACCAGCAGGCCCGTGTACAGGTCCAGATCGCCGTGCACCAGCCGCATCCCGATGCCGACCGCGACCAGCGCGACCGAGAGCGTGGCGAGCAGTTCCAGCGCGAAGGAGGACAGGAAGGCGATCCGCAGGGTGCGCAGCGTGGCGCGGCGGTACTCGCCGGTGATGGCACGGATGGACGCGGCCTGCGCCTTGGCCCGGCCGAAGACCTTCAGTGTGGGCAGCCCGGCGACCACGTCCAGGAAGTGGCCCGACAGCCGCGACAGCAGCCGCCACTGGCGGTCCATGCGGTTCTGCGTGGCCCAGCCGATGAGGATCATGAACAGCGGGATCAGCGGCAGCGTCACGACGATGATCGCGGCCGAGATCCAGTCGCCTGCGACGATCCGCGCCAGTACCGCGACGGGCACCACGACCGCCAGGCCCAGTTGCGGCAGGTAACGCGCGAAGTAGTCGTCGAGGGCGTCGATACCGCGGGTGGCGAGGGTGGTGAGTTCCCCGGACCGCTGGGTGCTCAGCCAGCCCGGCCCCAGACCGGCCGCCGCCTGCGTCAGCAGCCGCGTACGCAGCTCGGACTTGACCGCCGCGCTCGCCCGGTGCGCGGCCAGTTCCGTCAGCCAGGCCACCAGACCACGGCCGACGGAGACCAGTACGAGCAGCATCACCGGTGTGCTCAGGCCCGCGAGATCGAGGTCGCGCTGGAAGGCGCCGACGACGACTTCGGCGATGAGCATGGCCTGGCCGATGACCAGTCCCGAGCCGGCCAGCCCGAGGACCACCACCGCCGCGAGGAAGAAACGGGTGGCGCGGGCGTACCGCAGCAGGCGCGGGTCGACGGGTTTCACGTGAAACAACCTCTCCCGGGCGGAAGTTGATCAGTCGGTGACGGCCGGTGGGGTCCCGCCGGGACCCCACCGGGGGGAGCTTCCTAGTGGGCGTCGGCGATGTGCTGCGTACCGATCCGCTTGCGGAAGACCCAGTAGGTCCAGCCCTGGTAGAGCATGACGATCGGGGTGGCGATGCCCGCGCACCACGTCATGATCTTCAACGTGTACGCACTGGACGAGGCGTTGGAGACCGTGAGGTTCCAGCTCTCGTTCAGCGAGGACGGCATCACGTTCGGGAAGAGCGTCAGGAACAGCATCGCGACCGCGGCGACGATCGTGACGCCGGAGAACGCGAACGACCAGCCCTCCCGCCCGCGGTGGTTCATCACCAGCCCGGCGACCAGCGCCACCACCGCGACGGCCATCGCGACCAGGGACGCGGTGTCACCCTTGTCGAGCTGGGTCCAGCCCAGGAAGACGACCGCCAGCACGGCGGTGACCAGGCCCAGGACGGTGGCCGTCCGGCGGGCTCGCTCGCGGATGCCGCCCAGCGTCTTCAGCGAGGCGAAGACCGCGCCGTGGAAGGTGAACAGGGTCAGCGTGACCAGGCCGCCGAGCAGGGCGTACGGGTTCAGCAGGTCCAGGACGCTGCCGACGTACTCCTTGTGCGCGTCGATCTGCACGCCCCGCACGATGTTGCCGAAGGCCACACCCCACAGGAACGCGGGGAGCAGCGAGCACCAGAAGATGGCGTGCTCCCAGTTGCGCTGCCAGCGCTCCTCGGGCCGCTTGACGCGGTACTCGAAGGCGACACCGCGCACGATCAGGCAGATCAGGATGAGCAGCAGCGGCAGGTAGAAGCCGGAGAACAGGGTGGCGTACCACTCCGGGAAGGCGGCGAAGGTCGCGCCGCCCGCGCTGAGCAGCCACACCTCGTTGCCGTCCCAGACCGGGCCGATGGTGTTGATCAGGACCCGCCGCTCGCTCCGGTCCCGGGCGAGCAGCTTGGTCAGGACGCCGATGCCGAAGTCGAATCCTTCGAGGAAGAAGTACCCGGTCCACAGCACGGCGATGAGTACGAACCAGACGTCATGGAGTTCCACGGTCGCCCCCTAGTACGAGAAGGCCATCGGCCGGTCGGCGTCCGCGTGGTCGCCGCCGATCTTGGTGGGCGGGTTGAGGTCGTCGTCCGTCAGCTCCGGCGGTCCGGCCTTGACGTACTTGACCAGCAGCCTGACCTCGATGACCGCGAGGATCGCGTACAGCAGCGTGAAGACGGTCATCGACGTGAGCACCTCGCCCTGCGAGACGCCCGGGGAGACCGCCGAGGAGGTCTTCAGCACGCCGTACACCGCCCAGGGCTGGCGGCCCATCTCGGTGAAGATCCAGCCCCAGGAGTTGGCGATGAGCGGGAAGCCGAGGGTGACGAACGCCAGCGACCAGTAGAGCTTGCTCAGCCGGGCGCCGAGCACCTTGTTCTTGGTGAGCGCCAGGTGGGGTGGCTCCTCGTCCCCCGTCCGCAGTCCCGGCGCGAGCCAGAACTTCTTACGGGTGAGCCAGAGCCCGGCCAGGCCGACGGCGAACGAGGCCATGCCGAAGCCGATCATCCAGCGGAAGCCCCAGTAGGCCACCGGGATGTTGGGCCGGTAGTCGCCGGGCCCGTACTTCTGCTGTTCGGCCTTGTTGACGTCGTTGATGCCGGGGACCGGCGTGGAGAAGTCGTTGTGCGCGAGGAAGGAGAGCAGCCCGGGTATCTCGATGGCGACCTTGTTGTGGCCCTTGTCGACGTCTCCGTACGCGAAGACGGAGAACGGCGCGGGCCCCTCCTTGTCCCACAGCGCCTCGGCGGCGGCCATCTTCATCGGCTGCTGCCGGAACATGACCTTGCCGAGCTGGTCGCCGCTGATCGCGGTGAGCGCGCCGGCGATGACCAGGGTGACCAGGCCGAGCCGCAGCGACGTACGCATCACCTTGACGTGCTTCTTGCGCATCAGGTGGTACGCGGCGATGCCGACCATGAACGCGGCGCCGGTCAGGAAGGCGGCGGTCAGCGTGTGGAAGACGACGACGAGCGTGGTGTCCTGGGTCAGCACCTTCCAGAAGTCGGTCAGCTCGGCGCGGCCGTTGGCGGCGTTGTACTTGTAGCCGACCGGGTGCTGCATCCAGGAGTTGGCGGCGAGGATGAAGTACGCCGACAGGATGGTGCCGATCGAGACCATCCACATGCAGAAGCAGTGGATCTTCTTGGGCAGCTTGTCCCAGCCGAAGATCCACAGGCCGATGAAGGTGGACTCGAAGAAGAAGGCGATGAGGGCCTCGAACGCGAGCGGGGCGCCGAAGACGTCACCGACGAACCGCGAGTAGTCGGACCAGTTCATCCCGAACTGGAACTCCTGGACGATGCCGGTGACGACACCCATCGCGATATTGATCAGGAAGAGCTTGCCCCAGAACTTGGTGGCCTTGAGGTACTGCTGCTTGCCCGTCCGCACCCATGCGGTCTCCAGCCCGGCCACCAGGGCGGCGAGGGAGATCGTGAGGGGGACGAAGAGGAAGTGGTAGACGGTCGTGATGCCGAATTGCCATCGCGCCAGGGTCTCTGGCGCCAACGCCAGGTCCACGTCGGGTCTCTCCTTACGTCGCCGTGTGCTGTCTACGGCTGCTTCGCCCCGTTTTGTCCCGATGGAAGCGGTACATAAGGGGCGCGCTTGTGAACGCGTTCACATTCACAAGCAATTATCACCCATGGCTGGTTTCTGACCCTGACGGGGGGTGCGTGACTACCGTCACTCCCAGGAAAGGCGCCGCGTGGCCCTTTCTCGCACCTCGGCGGACAGCAGAGCGGGGGCGCGCGCCCCTAGGCACACGCCCCCGCTCGGTGGTATCAGCTACCCGCCGCTCACAGCTCCTTGCGGAACTGCTCGGCCGCCTGCAGGAACAGGTCCATCGCCGCCGTCTCGCCGATCGTCACCCGCACCCCCTCACCGGGGAACGGGCGCACCACCACGCCCGCCTTCTCGCACGCCGCCGCGAAGTCGAGCGTGCGGTCGCCCAACCGCAGCCAGACGAAGTTGGCGTGCGTCTCGGGGACCGTCCAGCCCTGCGCGGCCAGCGCCTCGCAGACCCGCGCCCGCTCCGTGACCAGCGCGTCCACCCGCTCCATCAGCGCGCCCTCGCTGCGCAGCGACGCCACCGCCGCCTCCTGCGCGAGCTGGCTCACGCCGAACGGCACGGCCGTCTTGCGCAGCGCGGCCGCCACCGGCTCGTGGGCCACCGCGAAGCCGATCCGCAGGCCGGCGAGCCCGTACGCCTTGGAGAAGGTCCGCAGCACACAGACGTTGGGGCGGTCCCGGTACAGGTCCAGGCCGTTCGGCACGTCCGCGTCGCGGTTGAACTCCTGGTACGCCTCGTCCAGCACGATCAGGATGTCGCTCGGCACCCGGTCCAGGAACGCCTCCAGCTCCGCCCGGCGGACGACGGTGCCGGTGGGGTTGTTGGGGTTGCAGACGAAGATCAGCCGGGTCCGGTCGGTTATCGCCTCGTACATCGCGTCCAGGTCGTGCACCTCACCGGAGGTCAGCGGTACCTGTACGGACGTGGCACCGGCGACCTGGGTGACGATCGGGTACGCCTCGAAGGAGCGCCATGCGTAGATCACTTCGTCGCCCGGACCGGCCGTCGACTGCACCAGTTGCTGGGCCACCCCCACCGAACCGGTGCCCGTCGCCAGGTGCTCGACCGGCACCGAGAAGTGCTCCGACAGCTCGGTCATCAGGCCTGTACAGGCCATGTCCGGGTAACGGTTGAAGGCCCCGGCCGCGGCCACGGCGCTCTCCAGGACACCCGGCAGCGGCGGGTACGGGTTCTCGTTGGAGGACAGCTTGTACGTGACGGGACCGCCCGTCGCAGCCGGCTTGCCGGGCTTGTAGGTGGGGATGCCGTCCAGCGCAGCGCGCAGCTTCGGGCTCTTCTCGCTCACCGCAGGTTCCTCCTCGACCGTGCCGTCCGTCGCCAATACTGCACACCTTATGAGGATTGCTCCGTCAGGCGTAGGCCCCGGCGGGATCGGATGCCGCGTCGGGGGCCTCGTCCGGCGTCCCCGGGCCTCGTCCGGCGTCCCGTCGGCGGCGTGGGCCACCCCCAGGAGGCATCCCGTCCCGGTGGCCGCCTTGCCGAAGGATCATGCTCCGGGAAAGATCGTGCACACCGGCCGCCGCCCCGTACGGAAAGATCGTCCGGGCGGAGTTCCGCCCGCCGCAAGATCGCCCCCACACCCCGCCGCCACCGCGCACAGCCCTTGGGGAGCGCTACGCCCTCCGTTACGCGCCGGTGGCTCGCGCCGTGGCGCGCATCCCTCGTGAAGGTGACTTGAGACCGCTCCGAGACCTGGACCAATCGACCGGCGACTCCCAACGTTCCTCAAACAGTCGCTGGTGAAGGCCCCCAACTCCCTCTGTTTCACAGGTCATACGGGTCATTCGACCGTGCAGAAACGTGCCTTTCCACTCCTGCACACAGCGCCCCGCGAAAGGACCGCCCGAGCCCTACTATCGGCTCGCCATGACAGCAGCAGGGAAGCACCAGGTGAGCCGGTCTACCGGTCGCCGGCTGGGGCGGGCAGGCATCCGGGACGTGGCCGCCGCAGCCGGGGTATCCATCACGACTGTCTCCGACGCGCTCAACGGCAAGGGCCGGCTTCCGGATGCCACCCGTCGCCACGTCCGCGAGGTGGCCGACCGGTTGGGTTACCGCCCTTCCGCCGCCGCCCGCACGCTCCGTACCGGCAAGTCAGGGCTCATCGGCCTGACCGTCACCACGTACGGGGATGAACCTTTCACCTTCACCGAATTCGCGTACTTCGCGGAAATGGCCAGAGCCGCCACCTCGGCGGCGCTCGCCCGCGGGTACGCCCTCGTCATCCTGCCCGCGACCTCCCGCCACGACGTCTGGTCGAACGTCGCCCTCGACGGCACCGTCGTCATCGATCCGGCCGACGGCGATCCCGTCGTCACCGAGCTCGTACGGCACGGCATCCCCGTCGTCTCCGACGGCCGGCCCGGCGGCACCCTCCCCGTGATGGGCTGGGTCGACAACGACCACGAGGCGGCCGTGCTCGGCCTCCTCGACCACCTCGCCGAGGCCGGCGCCCGCCGCATCGGCCTGCTCACCGGCACCACCACCGACACCTACACCCGGCTCTCCACCACCGCGTACCTGCGCTGGTGCGAGCGCGTCGGACAGGACCCGGTGTACGAGTCCTACCCCGCGCACGACCCGTGCGCGGGCGCGGTGGCCGCCGACCGCCTGCTGGCCCGTCCGGACCGCCCGGACGCGGTGTACGGCCTGTTCGACCCGAACGGCACCGACCTGCTGGCGGCGGCCAGACGCTACGGCCTGCGCGTCCCCGAGGATCTGCTGCTGGTCTGCTGCAGCGAGTCCACGGTCTACGCCACGACCGAACCGCCGATCACCACCCTCTCCCTCAAACCCCGCCGGATCGGCACCGCCGTCGTCCAGCTCCTCATCGACGCCATCGAAGGGCTGGACAGCGGACGACCGGTCGAGCAGGTGATACCGACGGACCTGATCGTGCGGACCTCCTCCCAGCGCAGGTCCACACGGACGACCGTCAGCCCGCCGCGGGGGCCGTCCGGGGCCTGACCCCGCCGGTCACCACGGCGGCCCCTCCGGATCCGACCGTCACACGTTCGAGCGGCCGTGTGGACGCGCCTTCCGCGTCCGCACGGCCGGAGGTGTGTCCGGAGCGAGGCATGCGGGCGCCCCGTCCGCCCCCACCCGTACGCCCATCTGCCGGAACACCCCTCCGGGCGACTTCGGCACGTCGTACCGTCCTCCCGCCGTCGCCGCGCCGCCCGTCCGGCCCCCGGACGCCCGGGATAAAATCGGGTGTATCCCGGAGAAAACGGCAGCGAACACCGGGCGCCGAGCGATTGAGCACCCCCGGGTGCGTCACAACCCGCGAGCGGCATTCCTATGATGGGCGCACGACACCACGGACCGCCGTCGACCAGGCAAGGTCCGCGAGGTGCACGGCGGCGCGACGGTGGAGGGGTCGATGACTCAGGGGGCCAGTGTGGGACCCATGGTGCGGACCATGCCGGCACAACCTCCGGCTCCGGGGCAGCCGCCTGCCCCACCGGTGCCCCCGGCACCCGGGGTCCCCCCGCAGCCGACGGCTCCGCCGGCCTCCGCGGGCGCGCCTCCGCACGGCATGCCGCCCGAGTACACGCCCACCGAGCGCTCCCTCCCGGTCATCGGCCCCGTCGCCACGGCCGGTGGCCCCGGCCGCACCGACGGCCGTACGGACCTCCCGCCCGTCACCCGTACGGACACCCTCATCGACCGCCCGACCGTCGACCTGACGGCCGTGCCCGAATCGGCCGTACCGGCCGACGGGCAGCAGGAGGGCGGCGGCCCGCTGTACGTCGTCGGCGACGTGCACGGCTACTACGACGAGCTGCGCGAGGCGCTCGCCGCCGAGGGCCTCATCGACGCCGACGGTCAGTGGGCCGCCGGCAACGCCCGCCTGTGGTTCCTCGGCGACTTCACCGACCGCGGCCCGGACGGCATCGGCGTCATCGACCTCGTCATGCAGTTGTCCGCCGAGGCCGCGGCGGCCGGCGGCTACTGCAAGGCCCTGATGGGCAACCACGAACTGCTGCTCCTCGGCGCCAAGCGGTTCGGTGACACCCCGGTCCAGTCCGGCGCCGGCACCGCGTCCTTCCAGGCCGCCTGGCTCCTCAACGGCGGCCAGAAGACCGACATGGACCGCCTCCAGGACCACCACCTGCAGTGGATGGCCCGCCTCGACGCCGTCTCGGAGGAGGACGGGCACCTGCTCGTGCACTCCGACACCACGGCCTACCTGGAGTACGGCGACTCCATCGAGGACGTCAACGACACCGTCCACGACGTCCTCACGCGCAGCGACGCGGACGAGGTCTGGGACCTGTTCCGCAAGTTCACCAAGCGGTTCGCCTTCCGCGACGAGGAAGCCGGCCCCGTGGCCGTACGCGAACTCCTCGACACCTACGGCGGCCGGCGCGTCGTGCACGGCCACAGCCCGATCCCGTACCTCCTCGGCGAGGTCGGCGGCGAGGACGACGACGAAGGCGAGGGCGTCGCCGTCGACGGTCCGCACGTCTACGCCGACGGGCTGGCCATCGCCATGGACGGCGGGATCACCATGGCCGGAAAACTACTGGTCGTACAACTTCCCCTGACTGCCTGACCGTTATCCGGGCAGGGGTAGCGGCAGGTAGGGAAGTGGCGCAGCGGGGTCCGAGCCCGGCAGGAGCGGTCCTTATTTCCGCAAACACCCTGTCACCCCGTGCCGGAGGCGCTCTACCATCGGTCTATCCGTAGCAGGCTCTCCTCCGTTTCCGCCCACTGCCCGGCCCACGCCGGCCTGTACGGCCCTACGGAGCATCGGGGGATGCACATGAACAGCGCTCCGCACCTGCTGAGCGAGGATCGCGCGGAATTCGCGCGGCTCCTCGACGAGGCGCTGCGCACCGCGGAATACCGACCGGACATGACCTCCGCGGCGGGTAAGCACCTCAACACCGAGCAGTTGCGCACCATGGCGCTCAGCGCCACATCGGCCATCGCCGCATGCGCGACGGCCGAATACCGACACTACGTACGGCTCCGCGACGAGCTGCGCGCTCCGGCACCCGCACCGGACGCCGGCCCCGTGGAAGGCCGCGAGGAGAAAGGCGCTTCCGCGGGCGGCGCGGGGATCGACCTCGCCACGACCGTGGGCGAGGCCGCCGAACCGGCCGGTGCCGGGCTGGCCGCGATGCTCGCGGTGCTGGCCCCGGTACTGGCGGGGATCGCCGCCGTCCTGTTCCTGGTCATCGGGTACGTACTGCGGACGGTCGGCACCGACCCGTCCGCCGCCCAGCCGATGATCAGTGTGGGCTGGGTCTTCGCGGCGATCACCGCCGCGGGGGCGCTCATCGCCATGGCGAGCCTGGTCCTCGCGGCCTGGCGCAACGGCTCGACCTCGCTCCGCGCACCACGCGCGGGCGACGTCCGGAGCGGCCGGGCCCGGGAGGTGGACCTCGCCCGGGACGCCTGGCGGCAGGCGCTCCTGGAGCGCGGCATCCTGCCGTTCCTGCGCGAGGCCCTGTCCGACCCGGCCGGCGTCAACGGCCACGGTACGGCCCGGTACGTGCCGCGCCGCGGCGTCGAAGGCGGCCGTATCCCGACCCTGGGCTACTCACGGCCCGACTTCACCAGCCCGGACGGCGGCCCGCCCGCCGCTCCCCGACCCCGCTTCACCAGCCCGGACTTCACCAGCCCCGACTACGGCGGCCCGGACCACCATCCCGAGTAGCGCCCGCGAACCACACCCGAGGGGGCCCGGTGCCGGGCCCCCTCGGGGCGTGCGGCAGACCCGCCCCGATGGAGTGAAATCAGGTTTATCGGGCGGGGGTTGGGGTGGTGGGGGACTTACGTTCGGCGGTGGAGGTGATTCGTGATGAGCGAATACAAGAAGCCACCGGGAAAGCCGGTCAGGCGAGACGCATTGGACATCAACGACTTCGTCTACGCGGCAACCGCGGCCCGACTGCGCAGGCTGACGATGCCGGACGGCGAACACTGGTTCCCGGCCATCGACCTGTGCCGCGAACTGGGCCATACCAACGCGCGTAAGGCGCTCGCCGACCATGTGCACCCTGGCGGCAAGTCCACGCTCGAGAACGTAACCTCACGTTACGGTCTCAGCATTCCCGCAGGTCGGGAGTGGCGCCGAGACTTGCACGTAGTCAATCTCCAGGGCCTGATCCAACTGGTGAACGCCTGCAACAAACCGGATGCCGCCCTCTTCAAGAAGTGGGTGTCAGAGGTCATCTTCACCGTGCAACGGGACGGCTCGTACTCCTTGAAGGCTTCGGAGATCAGCTGCCGCCGGACGACGGTCCCCGAATCGGTCGTCGCGCCGCGCGAGATGGTCGAAGCCCTGACCCGTCTGGAAGTGCGCAACGAGCGCTTCCAGACGGAGATCTTGGAGACGCTGCGGCGGGCCGAGCGGGCTTGGACTCGTATGGCCGAAACGCTGCAGCCCGAGGCGGATGCCGACCCGGTCGTGGACAAACGCGCATTGCGGCTCACGACCGAGGACCTCTTCGCTCAGTGGAAGACCCGGCTGCGCCTCACCGAGGACGTATGGGCTGTCGCCGTGTACATCCTGCCCACACTGGCCGAAGCCGGACGGGTCAGTTGTTCGACGGAGACGCTGGCCGCGAAGACCGGGCTTTCCCAGCAGCGCGTCCACGCGTGCCTGCGCTTCCTCCAGAAGCACCGCTGCATCCGCCAACAGGGGCTGAGCAACGACGGTCACCCCGTTTACGTCGCAGAGCTGCCGCCCAAGTAGGAGATGAGCGAGCCCGAAGCCGCAACCGTTACTTGCGGCTTCGGGCCCGTTCGTCGTCGCACGATAGCCTTGCTCCGGTGCTCACACCAGCCTGTGGACAACCCGGAGGGATCCTGCCAGATGTATCGGCGGAACCCTCATTTCCCGTGAGCGTTCACGCGAGTACGCAGGTCAGCCCCTGTGGGTAACTGGCCGGAAGTTTCTGAGACTGTGACTGGAGGTCACAGTCTCAGCACCGTCACTCCGCGATCGGCAAATACACCCGATTCCCCGCCGCCGCGAACTCCTTCGACTTCTCGGCCATGCCGGCCTCCACCTCCGAGGCGGCCGCCAGGTCGCCGCCGTGTTCGCGGCGGATGTCCTGGGAGATCTTCATCGAGCAGAACTTCGGGCCGCACATGGAACAGAAGTGCGCCGTCTTCGCCGGCTCCGCCGGCAGCGTCTCGTCGTGGAAGGCGCGGGCGGTGTCCGGGTCGAGGGCCAGGTTGAACTGGTCCTCCCACCGGAACTCGAAGCGCGCGTCGGACAGCGCGTCGTCCCACTCCTGGGCCCCCGGGTGGCCCTTGGCCAGGTCCGCCGCATGGGCCGCGATCTTGTACGTGATGACGCCGGTCTTCACGTCGTCCCGGTCCGGCAGGCCCAGGTGTTCCTTGGGCGTGACGTAGCAGAGCATCGCCGTACCCCACCAGGCGATCATCGCCGCGCCGATCCCGGAGGTGATGTGGTCGTACGCCGGTGCGATGTCGGTGGTCAGCGGGCCGAGCGTGTAGAACGGGGCCTCTTCGCAGATCTCCTGCTGGAGGTCGATGTTCTCCTTGATCTTGTGCATCGGGACGTGGCCCGGGCCCTCGATCATCGTCTGGACGCCGTGCCGCTTGGCGATCGAGTTGAGTTCGCCGAGCGTCCGCAACTCCGCGAACTGCGCCTCGTCGTTGGCGTCCGCGATGGAACCGGGGCGCAGCCCGTCGCCGAGCGAGTAGGTGACGTCGTAGGAGGCGAGGATGTCGCAGAGTTCCTCGAAGTGGGTGTAGAGGAACGACTCCTTGTGGTGCGCGAGGCACCACGCCGCCATGATCGAACCACCGCGCGAGACGATGCCGGTCTTGCGGCGGGCCGTCAGGGGGACGTACCGCAGCAGGACCCCGGCGTGCACGGTCATGTAGTCGACGCCTTGTTCGGCCTGCTCGATGACCGTGTCCTTGTAGATCTCCCAGGACAGTTCCTCGGCCTTGCCGTCCACCTTCTCCAGTGCCTGGTAGAGGGGGACGGTGCCGATGGGCACGGGAGAGTTGCGCAGCACCCACTCCCGGGTGGTGTGGATGTTGCGGCCGGTGGACAGGTCCATGACCGTGTCGGCGCCCCAGCGGGTCGCCCAGGTCATCTTCTCCACCTCCTCCTCGATGGAGGAGGTGACGGCGGAGTTGCCGATGTTCGCGTTGACCTTCACCAGGAAGTTCTTGCCGATGATCATCGGCTCGATCTCCGGGTGGTTGACGTTGGCGGGCAGCACCGCCCGGCCGGCCGCGATCTCGTCCCGTACGAACTCGGGAGAGACGTTCTCGCGGATCGCGACGTACTCCATCTCCGCCGTGACCTCGCCCCGCCGCGCGTACGCGAGCTGGGTGACCGCGGCGCCGTCCCGGCCCCGGCGCGGCTGCCGGGGGCGGCCGGGGAAGACCGCGTCGAGGTTCTTCAGGCCGCCGCGCGGCGAGGTGTGCTTGAGGCCGTCGTCCTCGGGCCGCGGCGGCCGCCCCGCGTACTCCTCGGTGTCGCCGCGGCTGATGATCCAGTTCTCCCGCAGCGGCGCCAGGCCGCGGCGGACGTCGTTTTCGATATGGGGGTCGGTGTACGGCCCCGACGTGTCGTAGAGCGTCACGTCCTGGCCGTTGGTGAGGTGCACACGCCGGACCGGGACCCTGATGTCGGGGCGCGATCCGGAGAGGTAGCCCTTGTGCCAGCCGATCTCCGTGGCGGAGTGCTGGCCGTTTTCGGGCGTGCGTGCATCCTGCAGAGTCATGAAGACCCACTCCCTACGCCGGCATTACCCGGTAACAGGTTCGGCGGTCGACGCAGCGATGTCCGTGACGGCGTTCCCGGCTTCGGCCGGACGTTCCGTACGGGGGTCAGCGCCCTCTCAGCCCGGTGCTCCGAGCTCCCGCGATTGCAAAGGTGCCACCACGGTAGCGGCCGGTGTGGCGCGGTGAACAGGGGGCCCTGCCAGTTCTTGCGATGATCGGGCGGTGACCAGCAACGAGCCTTCGCACTCCGCGCACGACCACGTTTCCGGTCCGTCGCACGGGTCCGGGCCCATGTCCGCCTCAGGGGTGGGGTCCGGGGCCGGTCCCGGACACGAGCACGGCCTCGCAGCCGGAGCCGGACAGGAGCACGGCTCCGGCCGCGGACACCGCCGCGATCATGGGCACGGCCATGGCCACGGGCACGGGCACGGGCACAGTCATGGGCACGGCCCCGCGGCCCCCGTCTCGCGCCATCTCCGCAAGGTCATCGCCGCGGTGCTCGTCCCGTTCACCGCCGCGGTCCTGGTCGGGCTGGTCGTGCTGTGGCCGGGCGGCGCGCCCGGTCACCAGCCGACCGGTGTCGGCTTCGACCGGCCCACCGAGAAGGCGAAGGTGGTGAAGGTCGAGGAAGTGAAGTGCGAGGACGTCCACGCCCAGCAGCCACAACAGCCTTCGCAGCAGCAACCGTCGTCCCCCGCCGGGCCCCAACCGGCCAAGCACTGCGAGCGGGCGGTCATCGAGGTGACCACGGGGAAGGACACGGGCCGGCGCTTCGAGTCGGTCGTGACGCCCGACGCCACACGGCACTACCGGGCCGGTCAAGGTGTAGTGGTCGCGTACTCACCCAAAGCGCCCAAAGACTTGCAGTATTCGGTCACCGATGTGGACCGAACCTTTCCGATGTGGATACTTGCCGCCCTCTTCGCCGCGGCGGTCGTCGTGGTCGGACGGCTGCGCGGCGCCCTCGCGCTGGTCGCGCTCGTCGTGAGCTTCCTGGTCCTGACGCTGTTCATCCTCCCCGCCATCCTCCAGGGATCAGACCCCTTGGTGGTCGCCATCGTCGGGGGCAGCGCGATCATGCTGGTCGCCCTCTACCTGTGCCACGGCCTGACGGCACGTACGTCCGTCGCCGTACTGGGCACGCTGGTCTCGCTGCTGCTGATCGGCCTGCTCGGCTCCGTCTTCATCGGGTGGGCCCTGCTGACCGGCAACACCGACGACCAAACGGGGCTGGTGCACGGCCTCTACCCCGACATCGAAGTCCGCGGCCTGCTGCTGGCGGGCATCATCATCGGGTCGCTGGGCGTGCTCGACGATGTGACGGTCACCCAGACCGCCGCGGTCTGGGAACTGAAGGAGGCCGACCCGTCGGCAGGCTGGCGCAAGCTCTACACGTCGGCGATGCGCATCGGCCGCGATCACATCGCGTCCGTGGTCAACACGCTCGTACTCGCCTACGCGGGCGCGGCACTGCCGCTCCTGTTGCTGTTCACGATCGCACAGAGCAGCGTCGGTACGGTCGCCACGAGCGAGGTGGTGGCCGAGGAGGTCGTCCGCACGCTGGTGGGCAGCATCGGTCTGGTCGCGTCCGTACCGCTGACCACGCTGCTGGCGGCGCTGGTCGTCTCCGCGGACCGGGATACGGGCCTGGAGGCGGGCCAGGCCATGGGCCGGAGCACAGGCGAGGGCACGGGCCAGGAGGGGGGCCGGGGCGCCCGCCGAGGTCCAGGGCCGGGTACGAGGCCGGGCACGGGGCGGAGCGCAGGACGGCGCGCGAGTCGGGGCGCCGGCAGCGGCAGGCGGCGACGCAAGCACTGAACCCGGCAACCGGACGCGAGCTCTGCCCTGAACCGGCCGGGCACACGACCCGGGTCGGCCGGTCCGGCCGCTGCCCGCTCACCCCGCCTTCTGCGCCTCCGAAAGAATCCGGTCCAATGTCGAGTCGAGCGTGTCGCACACCTCTTCCTCCCCGATCGGTACGAGTCGGTCCGTACGGTCGAGGAAGGCCACCAGTGGCGGAGCGCCGGCCCGGAACAGCGCCCGTTCATCGGCCACCTGGAGGCTG
The DNA here is from genome assembly GCF_003865135.1 of Streptomyces chrestomyceticus JCM 4735. Lineage (NCBI taxonomy): Bacteria > Bacillati > Actinomycetota > Actinomycetes > Kitasatosporales > Streptomycetaceae > Streptomyces > Streptomyces chrestomyceticus. The sequence continues at coordinate 4,681,110 of NZ_BHZC01000001.1, forward strand.
ATGAAGACATCGCTGAGGTGCTCGGAGGAGGACGGCTCGATGCGTACGTCGCCCTCACCGGACGGCTTGCTCAGCCCGTCCAGCAGCAGCTCCCGGCTGAACGCCCAGGTCACGGGCACATCGCCGGGAAGGTCGAAGGTGAAGCTGACCGCATAGGGGTCCGCGCGGTCGAAGTACAGCTCCACCGGGATACGGAAGGCGAGTTCCTCGGACACGAGGAAGCTCATGATCACTTCTGCCTGAACTGTGTCGGTCATCAACCTCTGCCCCGTACTTGGTCGGAGATGGCCAGGAATCGTCCCTCTTGGCCCCATTGACGCCATCGTCTGTCACGTGCAAACGGATCACAAGGAGTGATTTTTCAGATACTGATAGAGAAAGCGAGTGTTGTTAACGTCGCCTCCGCCATTCTGCGTAGTCGTTCGGTAACGCAGTGTAGGCGCTGAGCGTCGCTCGCGGGAAGAGAAATCGCCACGGTCGCGGCCGCCGAACCCACCTGGATCGGAATCGCCGAGCATACTGTGCCCAAGGCATATTCCTGTTGCTCATAGGCGACTTGGGCGCGGCGCACCGCGTCCAGCCGGTGCAGCAGGTCGTCCTCGCACCGCACCGAATAGGGCGTGAGCGACTGCACCGGGTACCTGGCCAGGTGATCCTTCCTGGCCTGTTCGTCGAGTTGTGCGAGCAGACACTGCCCGATCGCATGTGCGTGCGCGGTGGTACGGAAGTCCACCCACTCCTCCACCGGCGGCCGTTGCGGGTCCTCGGTGGCGGCCACCACCTCCACCTCGCCCTCCCGGTAGACCGCGAAGTAGGCCGCGGCGCCGATCCGTCTGCCCACGACGGCCAGCGCGTCCCCCAGCTCGGCACGGCGGCACCGCTCGGCGCCCGCTCTCCCGATGGTGCCGGCGGCCTCTCCGTAGACGAACACCCCGTTCTCGCGCCGCAGGTAGCCCTCGTGCGTCAGGGTCCGCAGCAGGTGGTACGTCGTCGGAAGCGGCAGGCCCGCCTCTCTGGCCAGTTGTTTGGCGGGCGCACCGGCGGAGTGCGCGCCCACCGCCTCCAGCAGGCGCAGCGCCCGCTGCACCGAGCCGATCAACGTGGGGTGCGAAACGGATTCACCGTTCACCGTTGCCAACGCCAACCCCCTGGTCGGGTCGCCGGGGCGGCACAGCCCCGGTGGCGGGAGCCGCTCCCGCTCCGCCCGCGTCTCCCAGGGGCCCTCGTCGACGCCCGGCCGGGCCCTGCCTCGCTCGTTATTTTCCGGAACGTCACCATCCGGAAGACGCCTGCGAACCGCACTCTAACTTGGCCGCTCCGGGCGGCAGAGGGATTTGGCGCGGAGATCGGAGAGGAGATCGGCGTGCAGGCCGGTGCGGGGACAGGCCCGGGATCAGCCAGGAGATCGGTCAGGGAGCGGTCACGGAGCCGCGAGCGAGTCGGCCGGGCCCGGCCCTCCCGTACCGCCGGCGCACAAGGCAAAGCCCCGCTCCCATTCGGGGCGGGGCAGGCGGGACGGAGGGCCGGAAGAGCCGGGCGCGCGGTCAGGAGGGAGGAACGGGCGCGGTCAGCAGGACCGGGCCCGGCTCCCCACGGACCGATCGGTCACCAGTCGCTCCGCGACGAGGAGGACGAGGAGCCCTTGAGCCTGCGCGCCAGGTAGACGACACCGGCGATCAGCGCCACCGCTATCAGCACCTTGAAGAGCAGGCCGATCAGGAAGCCGACCGCGCTGGCGATCAGGCTGCCGAACACCACCAGGAGGACGACGGGCACCGCGACCCACGTCACCCACCACGGAAGACCTGCGAACGTCCCCTTGCCGGCCATTGCTCTGCCCTGCTTTCTGCGTCTTCTTCGCGTTTGCTGTCGTCTGTCTGTGGTGCGCCTTGCTCACGCGGGCCCCGGTCCGCGATCCGCGATCCCTGGTCCCGGTCCGCGATCCCGGTCCCCGGACCGTGCCCGGTCCGAGGTCCTGTTCAACGTCTCGCGTCCGTGTCACGTGCCCGGCCGGTGCCCCGGCCCGGGGGCCCGATGCCTTGTTCCCCCCTGCACCACCGATGCTAGGGCGGCGCGGGACGGAACGGGGGCCGCGCGGCCCCGGCCCTCCCCTGAACCGTCCCCTACGGGTCCAGGGGTGCGCGCCTCAGCTTTCGGGCGGAGAGAAGACCACCATGACCCGCAGGTCCTCGCTGATGTGGTGGAACTTGTGCGGCACCCCGGCGGGGACGTACACCACGCTGCCGCGCGCCACCGAGGTCGTCTCCATGCCGACGGTGATCGCCGCCCGCCCGCTGACGACCAGGTACACCTCGTCCTGGTTGTGCGGGAGCTGCGGGTCGGTGCTGCCCGCGTCGAGGGCGTAGAGCCCTACCGACATGTTCCGCTCCCGCAGGAACTGCAGATACGCGCCGTCGTTGGCGGCCCGCTCCGCCTCCAGTTCGTCGAGCCTGAAAGCCTTCATGCCGTTGGTACCCCTCGGAGTGTCCGTATCGTCTGCGACGATCTCACCATGAAGAATTTCGTGGTCAAGACGATCGCCAATGCCGCGGCGCTTGCCGTGGCCATCTGGCTGCTGAAGGACATCACACTGACCGGTGAGAGCACCGGGCGCAAGACGCTGACGCTGCTGCTGGTCGCGCTGCTCTTCGGTGTGGTGAACTTCGTCGTCAAACCCGTGGTCAAGCTGCTGTCCTTGCCGCTCTTCATCCTCACGCTCGGCCTCTTCACGCTGGTGATCAACGCGTTGATGCTGCTGCTCACCTCCTGGCTGGCGAAGGAGCTCGACCTCGCCTTCCACGTCCAGGGCTTCTGGACCGCCGTCCTGGGCGGCGTGATCATCTCGATCGTCTCCTGGGCCCTGCACATGGTGCTGCCCGACGACAGGGACTGAACCGTGCGCACTCCGACACCGCGTCCGGCACACCCGCGGGCTGCCGCCCCGTACCGCGTCTGTTTCGTCTGCACCGGCAACATATGCCGCTCGCCGATGGCCGAGGCCGTCTTCCGGGCCCGCGTCGAGGAGGACGGCCTCGACGGGCTGGTCGTCGTCGACAGCGCCGGTACGGGCGGCTGGCACGAGGGCGACGGGGCCGACCCCCGCACCGTCGCCGTCCTCCGTGCCGCCGGCTACGAGGAGGGCCACACGGCCCGGCAGTTCCGAGCCGAGTGGTTCGGGACGCTCGACCTGGTGATCGCGCTGGACGAAGGTCATCTGCGCGCGCTGCGGCGGCTGGCGCCCAGCGCGCGGGACGCGGACAAGGTGCGGCTGCTGCGCTCGTACGACGCCGCGGTGGCGCCCGGAGGGGCCGTGCGTCTGGGCGGAACGGTGTCCTCCGGTGAGGCTCCTACGGGGGCGCGCTCCCACGATCTGGACGTTCCCGACCCGTATTACGGCGGTATGGCAGGGTTCGAGGAGTGCCTGGAGATGATCGAGACCGCCAGTGACGGACTGCTGGCGGCGGTACGGGCCGCCCTCGAAGGGGAGGGGGCTCCGGCCGGAGGGCAGCCGACCGACGAGATCCGGTCGTCCGAGGGCAAGGTTCGGTCGTCTGCAGGACGGGATCGGCCGTCTAAAGATCATGGCCGGTCGTCTGCGGATCATGGCCGGGCGTCTACCGAGCAGGGCCGGTCGCCCGCTGGGGAACCGTCTGTCGCCTGACGACTCCGGTCCGGCCTCACCGCCAGGCACACGTCCAGGGCCACGCCCCGATCCGCGGCGCGCAGGCCCAAGTCCGGGCCCAGGCACAGCCGCTCCCCTCCCCACCTCCACCGAGAGGAACCCGCATGACAGGTGACAGCACACGGGCCGTACGGGCCGGGCTCCCGGCGGCCGAGGCGTACGAACCCTCCCTGCCCGGCCCGGCCTTCGCCGCGCACTACCACCTCCCCGGCGACGCCACCGGCCCGTATACGTACGGCCGCGAGTCCAATCCCACCTGGACCCGGCTGGAATCGGCCATCGGCGACCTGGAGTCCCCGGACGAGCCCGCGCAGACCGTGACCTTCGCCTCCGGGATGGCCGCCATCTCGGCCGTCCTCTTCTCCTGCCTGCGCAGCGGCGACACCGTCGTCCTCCCGAGTGACGGCTACCAGTTGCTGCCCGCCGTCCGCGAGCGCCTGGAGAGCTACGGCATCGAGGTGCGTACGGCCCCCACCCCCGGTGACGCGCAACTCGACGCGCTCGACGGCGCCCGGCTGCTGTGGATCGAGACGCCGTCCAACCCCGGCCTGGACGTCTGCGACATCCGGCGGCTGGCGACGGCAGCGCACGCGCGCGGCGCCCTGGTCGCCGTCGACAACACCCTGGCCACACCGCTCGGCCAGCGCCCCCTGGACCTCGGCGCCGACTTCTCCGTCGCCAGCGGCACCAAGGCGCTGACCGGCCACGGCGACGTACTCCTCGGTTACGTCACGACCCGTGACGCGGCCCTCGCCGACTCCGTACGGATGTGGCGCAAAACCGTCGGCGCGATTCCCGGCCCGATGGAGGCGTGGCTGGCCCACCGGTCACTCGCCACGCTCGCCCTACGGGTGCGCCAGCAGTCCGCCGGGGCGCTCGCGCTCGCGGCGGCGCTCCAGGAACGGCCCGAGGTGACGGGCCTGCGCCATCCCGGGCTGCCGTCCGACCCCGCCCACGAGATCGCCGTACGGCAGATGCGCGAGGGCCGCTTCGGCAACGTGGTCTCCTTCACGCTGCCCGACCGCGCCCACGCGGAACGCTTCCTGGCGGCGCTGACGCTGGTGGACGACGCGACCAGCTTCGGCAGTGTGCGGTCGACCGCCGAGCGGCGCGGACGGTGGGGCGGCGACGCGGTGCCGGAAGGTTTCATCCGCTTCTCGGTCGGGGTCGAGGAACCGGCGGACCTGATCGCGGATGTGACGGCGGCGCTGGACACGGCGTTCGAGCGGCCGTCGTAGCGGGAGACGGCAGCCGACGGGGCAGCCGCCGCAGCGGCCGGTGTCACCGGCCCGTACCCGTGCCGCTACGCAGAGCGGGCTGGCAGGGTATCCCCCCTCGGCACCCTGCCAGCCCCGGTTCGCATCATTTCGAACCGCGCAGACAAGGCTAGTTGACTCAGCGTCAGTGTCCAATCACGCTGACGACACAGCCCTATCGACAAATTTATAGTTGGCGGTCGCCGACTCGACGGGAGTGGAGGGAGGTACGGATGGACCTCGCTTTATTACGCACGTTCGTCACGGTGCACCGAGCGGGTTCCTTCACCCGCGCCGCCGCTCTGCTGGGCCTCTCCCAGCCCGCCGTGACCAGCCAGATACGCAGCCTGGAGCGGCAGTTGGGCCGGCCGCTCTTCCTCCGCAAGGCCCGCGGCGTGACCCCCACCACCGTCGGCGACGAACTCGCCCACAAGGTCGCGCCCCACCTGGACGCGCTCACCGAGATCACCGAAGCCGGACTCGACGAGGAGTCCGCCATCCGCACCCTGCACCTCGCCGGCCCCCCGGAGTTCACCTCCCAGCGCGCGTTACCGGCCCTGGCGCCGCTCATAGACCAGGGGCTCTGCGTACGGGCCGCCTTCGGTCCCGCGGACGAGCTGCTGTCCGGCCTGGCGGACGGCCACCACGACCTCGCGATCACGACCACCCGGCCGCGTGGCGCCCTGCTCACCGCCACCCCGCTGTGCGACGAGGAGCACGTCCTGATAGCCGCCCCACGGTGGGCGGACCGCCTCGGCGGCCCCGCGGTCGTCCAAGCGAAGGGGGTGCACGCGCTCGCCCCCGTACCGCTCGTCGAGGTCCACGAAAGCCTCCCGCTGATCTCCCGTTACTGGTCGGCGGTCTTCGAGACGCCGCCCGCGGCCTCGGCGGCCGTCATCGCCTCCGACTTACGGGCCGTACTGGCGTGCGTCATGGCGGGCGCCGGCCTCGCGGTACTGCCGCGCTACCTGTGCACGGAGGCGCTGGACAGCGGAGAGGCCGTCGCCCTGCTCGACCCTCCGGTACCGCCGCTGCGTACGTACTTCCTGGTCACCCGGGCCGGGACGCTGGCGCTGCCGCACATCGCCCGTACTCATGAGTGGCTGCTGCGGGCGGCTGCGGAGTGGTGAGGCGCTCCTGGGGCGGCGGGGAGGCGGCGCTTCGCCCAGGAAGGGGCGTGGGGAGGGGGCGGATCGCCCGGGCAGGCCCGTGGGGAGGCGGTCGGTGGTCCGTGACCCTCCGGAAGGTCCGCCTCACGGCTCGGGGCGCGTCTCGGCGGACTGGTGGGACGGTGGTTTCACGGAGTCCCGGCTGCGGCATCTGTCCCGTATGACCGTACGGCCAGTCGTCAAACGCACCGCCCGCGCAATCCTGCTCGACGGTGCCGACATCATTCTGATCAAGCGCACCAAGCCCGGCCGGGCCCCGTACTGGATCACTCCCGGCGGTGGGGTCGAGCCGGAGGACGCCACGGTCGTGGACGCCCTGCACCGCGAAGTCCACGAGGAGCTGGGAGCCAAGATCACCGACGTCGTCCCGGTCTTCGTCGACACCGTCGAGCACATCAGTGACGGCGGGGTGGACGGAGTGAAGGTGCAGCACTTCTTCGTCTGCCGGCTGGAGTCGATGGACCTCTCGCTGCGGCACGGTCCGGAGGTGGACGAACCCTGCGGCGAGTACGAGGTCGTGCGGGTGCCGTTCACCCGGGTGGGTATCGCCTCGGCCGAGGTCGTGCCGCTGTCCCTGCGCCACTACCTCGACGGCAACATCGAGGGCGTACGGGCGATGCACGCGCCAGACCTCGGATGACGTGAGGCAGCCGGCGGCGGCGTACGGCAGCGCCCCCGGCCGCTCCACGGGCCCGCTGCCGATCGCTCACGCCCCTCGCCCGCGTCCTCCGGCGCCCTCCCGCGTGCTACCCGAACCAGCCCCGGAAACCGTCTCCCTCGGCCACCGCTGGGGCCCGCAGCCGGGCGCGGGTGAGCACCTGCTCGACTTCGCGCTCGACTTGTTCCCGGACTTGGCGTACTTCTCGGGGCTCTCGGGGCGGGTTCGGGGTGGGGACAGGTGCTGCGCTGAGGACAGCCTCCGGGTGAGGGGCAGGTCCCAGGCTGGGGGCAGGTTGTGGGCCGGAGGCAGATCCCAAACTGGGGACTGGCTCCGGGCCGGGGGCCGGCACCGGACTGGGGACAGCCCCAGGCCCGACCCCCGGCTCCCGCTGAGAGACCCCCTGTCGAACCGCAGGCTCCAGTTCCCGCCAGACATCGGCCTCCGGGCGAGAGGCGACGTCCGGTCGCATGACGGCGCCCTGCGGGGAGCTCGCTGCCGATCGCGGCTCAGCCACCGCTCGGCGACCTCCCCCGCCCTCGCAACACGCCCCATCTTCCTGACGCGTCCCTTTCTCCCGACACGCCTTCTCCTGGCCCGCCCTCTCCTCCCGGCGGGCAGCAGCCTCCGCCGCCGCGCCGAAGAAGTCCCCGCCCTTGCGCCTGGCGTCGTCCGTGCCCCAGGCGCGCGATCCACTGGCCTGCCGGGGCACCTTCTGTAGGTGCGGGATGTGCTTGGCGCAGTGGATATACGTTTCCTCAACCGCGACCTCCACCCACAACTGCGCCCGTCGGCCGGGCACCGGGTCGGTGGGCAGGTCCGGATGCCGCGCCCGCATCTCGTCGTCCATGACCACCCGGGCCCGTCCGTTGACGTGCAGCCCGATGCGGTCACCCGTGAAGTCGATCATCAGAATGCCGAGGTGCGGGTTCTCGGACAGGTTCCCGACGGATGCCATGACGCCGTTCCCGCGGTATTCCGGGTAGGCGAGCGTCCGCTCGTCCAGGACCTGGAGGAACCCGGGCGGGCCGGCCCGGAACGTGGAGTCGCACTCCCCGTGCCGGTCGGCTGTGGCCAGGAAGAACATTTCCTGACGGCCCACGAACTCCCGCATCCGGTCGTTCAGATGGTCGAGCACCTGGTCGTCGTAGAACCGGTCGGCGCGTTCGGTCGTACCCAGCCGCTGCTGCACCAGATGCTCGCCGTCGCTGCCCGGACGCGCTTCCCGCACGTCCGTCCCGGGTCGGCCGCCGGGGCTCCCACCCGGCCCCGCCAGCCCGTACGCGTCAGGAGCCCCGGTCGCGCCGAGGTCGCCGTATGCCGTCAAACCGCTCCCGCCCTGTGCTGCGAAGCCCTGATCACTATGTGTCGTCACTGCTCAATCTCCCGCCGCGACCAGCTCATCCACGGAGTCGTGCCGTATGCGGTCGGAGGGAATGCCGACCCCCACCAATGCGTCCACGCCGTTACGTATCATTCCGGGCGGCCCGGACAAGTAGGCGTCATATTCCCGCCACGGCCCGTACTGACGCACCGCGTCGGGGAGTTGGCCGCTGAGGCTGTTGGCCGGACCGTCGGGGCGTCCGGTGGCGACGACCGGGCGTACGGACAGCCAGGGGTGGCTCTGTTCCAGCCGCAGCATGGTGTCGAGGTCGTACAGGTCGTGGCCGCTGCGAGCGCCGTAGAAGACCTCCATCGGACGCCGGTGGCCACGCTCGGCGACGTCCTCGACCAGGGCCTTGATCGGTGCGATGCCCGTACCGCCGCCCAGGCACAGCAGCCCGTTGTCAGTGGTGTGGTCTACGGTCATGGAACCGGATGGGGGGCCGAGCCGGACGACATCGCCGGGGCGGGCGCGATGGACCATGGCGTTGGACACCCAGCCGGCCGGGACAGCCTTCACATGGAAGGAGAGCAGGCCGTCGGAGCGGGGCGCCGCGGCGAAGGAGTAGTGCCGCCATATGCGCGGCCACCAGGGAGTTTCCACACTGGCGTACTGACCGGCCAGAAAAGGGTAGGGCTGGTCGGGACGGACGGTGACGACAGCGATGTCGGGCGTACGCAGCTCGTGCGAGACGACCTCGGCCTGCCACCAGGCGGGGGCCACCGCCTCGTCCTCGGCGGCAGCGTCGATCATGATCTGCGAAATGGTGGTGTACGCCCGCACCCAAGCGGCTTCGGTCTCCGGATTCCAGGTGCCGGAGGCGTACCGGGCGAGCGCGCTCAGCAGGCACTCGCCGACAGCGGGGTAGTGCTCGGGCAGCGTGCCGTACTTACGGTGCCCGCGCCCGAGGTGGGAGAGGTACTCGGTGAGGTAGTCCGTGTCGTCGACGTTCTTGACGGAGGTGAGCAACGCCTTGAACAGCCGGTCACGTTGGACGTCCATCGCGGCTGGAAACAGCGCACGCAGATCGGGGTGGTTCACGAAGAGCAGCGCGTAGAAGTACGAGGTGACCTTGTCCGCCACGGGCTCGATCTCGTCCAGGGTCCGCCGGATGAGCACCGCGTCGGGGGAGACGGCAACGGACGGACGAACGCCGGTGTCCGCGGCACCGGCTGAGCCCGCCACCGAGTCAGCCCCACGCGCGGGGACGGACGCCCCACCCGCACGCCCGCCGGCCCCGGTCGTGGAGCCAGGAGTGTGGGCGAAGTCGGAGGTCGAGGCTGGGGTTGAGGCTGAGATGGTGGTGGAGGCGGGTGGGTGGGCAGGGGGAAGGGGGACGGGGAGGGAGAACCGTCCCCAACCTCAAGCCCGGCCCCATACCCGGCCGAGCCCCCAGCCCGTGCGCCCCGGGGCGAAAACCCAGCCCGTAGCCCCTCGTGCGAAGCCGCATCCCGTACGCCTTCGTGCGCCACGTCCTCATGCGCCACGCCCCCGGCGCCCCACTCTTCGGGCGCCCGCTCGCGCTCCGCTGCCGTACCCACCGGCCTTATCGAACTGACCGGTCGGCTGGGTATCTGCCCTTGGCCGTAACCGACATCCGGTACGCCATGCCTGCCCTGGGCACGGCTGTCGGGTACGTGACTGCCCTGGACGCGGCTGTCGGGTACGTGACCGCCCTGGGCGGGTCCACCTTGCGCGTGCCTGCCCTGGACGTATTTGCCTTGGGTGTCGGCGCTTTGGGTGCCGCCGCCTTGCTCATGACTGGCCTGAGCGTGGTCTACCTGGGCATGGCCGGCCTGCGCACGGCTGTTCTGAGCGTGCCGCCCCGATGCGCGGCCTTCCCGTACCAGGCGCTCCTCCACCCGGCCTTCCTGCGCACGGCCTTCCGCCGTTCGCCCTACCTGCACACGGTCTTCCGGGTTCTCTCCCGCGTACTCGCCGACGTACGCACCGTCATGCTCGCTCCGACCGTCCGTCGATCCCTGATGATCTTCAGGGTGATCTTCGGTGGACTTCTTCGACGGAGTGAACCATCCCCAATCGCCACTACTGCCGCCAGAAGAGCCGTTATCGGCTGTCGTGGTGGTCGGAGCGTCCATGGTCTGCCTCGCCTCGAACGTCTTTCGATCGTCTTCGCACTTCCGCAGTCCGGAATGTGCCCGCAATTCCCCCGCACCGCTTCGGAATACCTAATCGATCAGAGCTGTCCCGGCAACACCCTCCATAGCGGACACACTTCGCGTTCGTCCGGCACCGCGTGCGGACTCCTTCTCCGCAGCGTGCCACCTGCCCCGGCGCACCGGACAAACACCTGGAAGTCCGGGCGCGGCGGACCCCTCTGCCACTAAGCTGGCGGGCTTCACATACCGCCCCGCCGCACAGTCGCAGGCTGCCGGAAGCAGCCGTACCGCTCAACCGGACTAGACCATACCCGCAGTACTTGAATACACAACCCCTGTACTGGGGACACTTACTCCGGGCCCGCCGATTTCCGTGATCCGTCCCATAGAACACGATTCATCGGGCAGGCGAGAAGTACCGAACGACCGTGAGGGCAGCCGGGAATTACCCGTCGGCCCGGACGAGTTCGTACGCCTCGCGCAGGTCACGGCCGTCGTATGCGTATGAGGCCAGAGCGCTGACATGGTGGTCCGCATTCACCGCCACGGAAGCGGGAACGGCCGCGAACAGGGCGGTGTCGGACAGGGAATCGCCGTACGCCACACAGTCGGACCGGCTCAGACCGAACTCGGCGCACAGTTCATCCATAATCCGCACCTTTGCAGACGCGGAAAGTATCCCGTCCGGTTCCACCGGTTCACGAAAAGGCAGTGCGGGCCAGCGGGAGCCGTGCGCGGCGTCCGCTCCCCAGAGCGTCAGCCGCTCGACGAAGAACGCCGGTGACAGGGAGATCACCGCGCACCGCTCCCCCGCGCCCGGATGTCGGCCCACACCTCCCGGATGCCGGCCAGCCACGGAGCGCCCTCGAAGGCCGTCGCCACCACGTCCTCGGTCAGCTCGGCCCACAGCTCGCACGCCAGCTCCGCGAAGCGCACCGGCGTCAGCTCGCCGGCAATGAAGGCCCGCTCCAGCTCGGCGATCTCCTGGTCCAGCCCGAGTTGCCGGGATATCTCGACGGCGGCCGCCGAGCCGTAGAGCAGCGTGCCGTCCATGTCGAACAGATGCAGTCTCCCCATACCTGGGAGCGTAAAGGGGGGCGCCGACGGGGAGAGCGGATGCCCGCTGCTCAACCGCGCGTACGGCCGGATACTCCCGCCGTCGGATGCCGCGCTGTCCGCCGGGCGCGACCGTGGATCTCATGAAGCAGCTCAGCCGGCCCGTTCGCCGCACCGTCCTCGTCGTCCATGTCGCGGTCTCCGTCGGCTGGCTCGGGCTCACGCTCGGGCTGCTCACGCTCAGCGTCACCGGGTACGCCTCGGGGTCGCTGGAGACCACCGTGGCCGCCTACCGCGCCATGAAGATCTTCAGCGACTGGCTGATCCTCCCCGTGGCGCTGATTGCGCTGGTCAGCGGACTGGTGCTGTCCTTCGGTACGCCCTGGGGGCTGGCCCGTCACCGCTGGATCGTCGTCAAATTCTGGTTGACGTCGGTGACCATACTGCTGACGGCCTTCTCCTTGCGCCCGGGCATCGACCGGCTCGCGGCCGATGCCGTGGCGGGCTCTCCGGACACCGGCCTGAGCATGGTGTCCGCGCCGTCCGTGGCGACGGCCACGTACCTCTTCGTCACCGCCATCTCCGTACTCAAGCCCTGGGGCCTCACCCGACGCGGCGGCCGACTGCGCACTGCACAGTCGGCCGGGGTCCGCGGACGGGCACGTAAGCGCCCGAGTGGAGTCGTCAGTTGAGGCCCGCCGCCCCGATGGCGGTACGGGCGATGCGGTCGTCCTGCTCCGGTGCACCGCCGCCGACGCCGATCGCGCCGATCAGACGGCCGTCCCGGTGGACCGGTACGCCACCGGCGATGAACAGCAGCGGGCGGTCGAGCGCGGTGGGCAGCGTGTGGAAGAGGCCGTCGGGCCGTACGGCGTCGACAAGAGCGGCGGTCGGCGCGTCCAACTGGAGCGCGGTGTACGCCTTACGGGTGCTGGTCTCGCCCGAGATCAGCACGGCGGTGTCGTCGCGCCGGAAGCCGAGCAGGTGACCGCCCGCGTCCAGGACGGTGACACTGCCCTGGACCCCGAGGTCAGCGGCGGCAGCGCGAGCGGCCTCTATCAGGGCGTCCGCGTCGTGGGTGGTGAGGGGGCGGACGGTGGGGGTGGTGCTCATGAGGGGTGCTCCTGTGTGTGCGGGTGTGTGCAAGTACGTAGGGGTATGTGGACTATGTGCGCTGGTGCCAGCCGTGGGGGATGCCCGAACGGATGGGCGGGGCGCGCTGGCCTGTGTACGGGTGATCGCCGTACGGGTGAGGGGCGGACGAACCTGGGTGCCAGTCAGAGGCGCTTCGGCCCCTAACCGCGTACGGCCGCCGCAGCCTCCTCCGCAGCACTGTCGGCCACCGCTCCGCTCCCGTCCCCGGGCCCGGCCCCGGCTCCCGAGGCGGCGACAACCCGGCCGCCGCGCTCATCCGCGCCACTCCGGTCATCCCGGCCGCCCCGGCGCTCCAGTGCCCCCGCGAGGATCGCGACGCCCAGAGCCAGGACGGTCATCCCCACGCCGACCCAATTCGGCGCGGTCAGCCCGAGCCCCGCCGCGATGACGATCCCGCCGAGCCAGGCGGCGAGCGCGTTGCCGAAGTTGAAGGCCGCGATGTTGCCCACCGAGGCGAGCGTGGGGGCGGCTGCCGCCTGATCCATGATCCGCTTCTGCAGCGGTGGCACGGTCGCGAAGCCGAAGGCGCCGATGAGGGCAACGGTGACGGTCGCGGCGGCCTTGTTGTGGGCCGCGAAGCTGAACGCGGCCAGCGAGAGCGCGAGCCCGATCAATGACACGTACAGCATCGGCATCATGTGGCGGTCGGTGAACCGTCCCGAGACGAGGTTGCCGCCGACCATGCCCAGGCCGAAGACGGCCGTGAGCCAGACGACGGACGACGGCGCGAAGCCGGCCACCTCGGTCATCATCGAGGCGAGGTAGGTGACGGCCGCGAAGACGCCGCCGAATCCGAGGACCGTCATCAGCATCGCCAGTCCGACCTGCGGGTTCCGGAAGACGGCGATCTCTTGGCCCATGGGCGCGGCCGCCTTTACGGGCTGCGCCGGGACCAGCCGGGCGACGCCGAGGAAGCCGAGCACGCCCAGGACCGCGATGGCGACGAAGGTGGCGCGCCAGTTGATCTGCTGGGCGAGCAAGGTGCCGAACGGTACGCCCACGACGTTGGCGACGGTCAGTCCGGCGAACATCATCGAGATGGCGCCGGCCCGCTTGTGCGGCGCGACGAGATCGGCGGCCACCAGTGATCCGATGCCGAAGAACGCGCCGTGCGCAAAGGACGAAACGATCCGCCCGGCCAGCATGACCGCGAACACCGGCGCCACGGCAGTGAGCAGGTTGCCCACCACGAACAGCCCCATCAGCAGCATCAGCATCTGCTTACGGGTCATGCGGGTGCCGAGGACGGTCGTCAGCGGGGCGCCGACGACGACGCCGAGGGCGTAGAGGGTGGTCGCGTATCCGGCCATGGGGATGGAGACACCGAAGCCCGCGGCCACGTCGGGCAGCAGCCCCATCACCGCGAACTCGGTCATCCCGATCCCGAAGGCGCCGATGGTCAGCGCCAGGAGAGCGAGCGGCATGACGGATCCCTTCGAACGATTGCATGCAGGTTTAACAAGCGTTGACAATAATTGCAGACGCTGGTTATTTGCAAGCGCGGGCTATTTCGCCGGTGTCCTATCCTGGGTCGTACGACCTGTAAGGAGGTCCCTCGATGACGCAGCAGACCCGGCGGGCGCCGCAGGACCCGCGGCGGACGGGACAGGACGAGGACGCGCAGCACGGCCACCAGGCGCCCGGGCAGGGCTGCCCCGCCGGCTCCAGTTCCGCCCCGGCCCTCGCCCAGGGCTGGTGCGCCCTCTCCGCCCTGCACGGCCGTATCGAGTCGCACATCGAGCGCGCGTTGCAGGCCCGGCACGACCTGAGCGTCCGGGAGTTCTCCGTACTGAACGTGCTCAACGAGCAGCACGACGGCCCGGGCGGCCACCTGCGGATGCACCAGGTCGCGGACTCGGTCGTCCTCAGCCAGAGCGCCACCACCCGCCTGGTCACCCGCCTCGAAGAGCGCCGCCTGCTCTCCCGGTACCTCTGCCCCGACGACCGGCGCGGCATCTACACCAACGTCACCGACGAAGGCCGTCAGCTCCTCGAAGAGGCCCGTCCGACGCACGACGCGGCGCTGCGCGAAGCACTCCAGGACGCCGCAAAACGCCCCGAGCTGGCCCCTCTGGTGACCGCGGTGGAAACCCTCGCAGCGCCTGCCTGAGCAGGGGTGCGTAGGGTCCCGCTCATGAGCGACATCGAGATCCGCCCAGCGACCGAGGACGACCTTCCCGCCATCGTCGCCATGCTGGCCGACGACGCGCTGGGCGCCACCCGCGAGAGCCCGGACGACCTGACCCCGTACCGCGCGGCGTACGAGCTGCTGGCCGCCGACCCCAACCAGCATCTGGTCGTCGCCGTACGCGGCGACCGCCCGGTGGGGACGCTCCAGCTCACGGTGATACCGGGGCTTTCACGACGCGGCAGCAGCCGTTCTCTCATCGAGGCGGTGCGTGTCCACGCGGACGAGCGGGGCAGCGGCCTGGGTACCCGGCTGATCGAGTGGGCAGTCTCCGAATCGCGCGCCCTCGGCTGCCGGCTGGTCCAGCTCACCTCCGACGCGACGCGCGTCGACGCCCACCGCTTCTACGAGCACCTCGGCTTCGAGGCGTCCCACCTGGGCTTCAAACTCCACCTCTGACCTCGCACCGCCCTGCCCCGACGCGTTCTTCCCCCGCCTCCTCCCGCCGCGTTTCCGCTTGCTCAGCCCGTCCCGGGGCGCCCGCGCGACCGCCGCACCGGGTGACCCGGGACGTCCTACGCGCCCGGGTCACCTCTTCGCCCCGCGCCTTCTCAGTCGCGGCTCCCGCCCTCTCCGCGGGTAGGCGCGGTACGCACCGCTCGCGCCCTGGCCCGATGCGCCTTCTGTCGGCAGGCTCCGCCGCAGAACCGAGCCGGCCGCCCCGTCCGCGCGGAAGAAACAGGGTCACCGCACACCTCGCACAGAGTTTCGTTACGGCCCTGCGCTTGTCGGGGAAGTTTCGTCACACCTCTGCCGACCCGCAACCCGTCGCACATCAACGTCGTCATCCGCCCCTGCGACGCCCCTGACGAAACCCGCCGCTGCTCCATCGAGAGACACCCGACCAGGAGGGCCAGGACATCGTCGAGGCTGACGTCCTTCCTTACGCCGCCCGCCTCTTGGGCCCGTACGAGCAAGACGCCCAGGGCCTCGGTGAAGTCCCGTTCGGCCTGCGGCGAGGGCTGGTAACCACCCTCGCCGGCCGCTTCCAGCGCGTCGCACAGCGCCTTGTTACGGGACGCCAGCCGGATCACCGACGCGAGGAACCGGAAGAAGACGGCAACGGGGTCCGCGGCATCCGCCAAGTCCCTTGCCGTGTCGGTGAAAAGCCGCACCCGGTCGGCGACTGCTGCTCTGAACAGCGCGTCTTTGGAGGGGAAATGACGATAGACGGTGCCAGCACCGACTCCGGCGCGCCGCGCGATCTCGCCCAGCGGTACACCCAACCCCTGCTCTTCGAAAGCGGTTCGGGCCGCTTGCAGCACCAGCTCCCTGTTGCGCCGCGCGTCCGCCCGCGCAGGGGCGGACGCCCCACTCGTCACCATCTCGCCCTCCTCAGAACCGTCGACTTCCGGTACGAGCGGTCTTCGCGCTCAACCGGGTCATTCGTTCCGATTCTAGAGGGGCCTGAGATCAAGATCACCAACAGCCGCGCCGCTGCGGTGACGGGAGCAACAGACCCGCAGGGGTACGCGGCGACCTCGGCCATGTAGGTGCCGCCGTCGTAGCGAGCGGGTGCGGGACCGGGAGCGCACGAGCCTTCAGCGTCCAGCCTCACTCCGGCTCTCCCGCCCCGCCACCGGAGTACGACCGAACGGCGGAGCCCCACCACGGCCGCGCCGTCACGGCCACGGCGCACGAAGCCAAGACACGGCCACTCGCCTTCGCTGTCACGCCACAGCGCCCAACTGAGCGCATTCACAAGTTCGTTGGCCGCCACAGGGTCGCTCTCGCCCAGCACCCCGGTTTCACGTGAAACAGCTACCGACCGACAAAAAAATGGGGTGTCGTTTCACGTGAAACGACACCCCAGGTACCGCGCGCCGAAGGCGCTGCGCGGCGAGCGCTCAGAGCCTCAGCCCGCGATGACCTCATCCCAAGCCGCGCCCGCCGCCGCGGCCGCCCCGTCACCGTCCACCGTGACACCGAGCGCCCGCAGTCCCGCCGCCAACGCCGCGAGGGACGCCAGCACCACACCCCGCTCTGCCGCCTGACCGTAGTGGTTCAACCGGATCATCTCCTTGGCCAGCGCCCCGGCCGCAGCCTGGACGGGCACCACGACCGTTCCGTCCGCCGCGTCCAGCGCAGCGGAGACGATGTCGCGGGCGTCCATGTCGGCAGGCACGCGCAGCGTCGTGGCCGCGGGGGCCGCGTCCTCGTCCCGCAGTACGTACGGGGACAGGGCACCGAGCGCACGCACACCTGCCCGTACCGCCGCCGCGGCCGCCCGGTGACGGGTGATGACCGCGTCCAGGCCCTCCGCCTCGACCCGGTCCACGGCCTGCTCCAGAGCGAGCATCTCCAGTTGTGCCGGAGCGTGCGGCAGCGCGGTACGTCCGCCGTCGATCCACCGCTCCTTCCAGTCCAGCAGCGAGAGGTAGGAGCGACGGGGAGCCTGCTCGTTGGCCGCGATGCGCTCCCAGGCCCGGGCGCTCACCGAGACGGCCGAGACGCCGGCCGGCCCGCCCAGCGCCTTCTGCCCGCCGATCACGCACAGGTCGACGCCCCAGTCGTCGGTGAGCAGCGGTTCCGCTCCCACCGAGGCCACGGCGTCGAGCATGAACAGCGCGCCGTGCTCTCGCACGACGGCACCGATCTCGGCGACCGGGTTGGTGTTACCGGTCGCCGCCTCGGCGTGCACCAGGCTCACGAAGTCGATGGCGGGGTGCTCACGCAACGCCTCCGCCACCTGCTCCGGGCGCACGGCCCCCGTGAACGGTGCGCTGATCGTGACGAACTCGGCGCCGCAGGACCGCAGCCAGCCGCCGAAGGTCTCGCCGTACGGTCCGGTCACGATGTTGAGCGCCGTGTTGCCGGGGCCCACGGCAGAACGGATGCACGCCTCCAGCGGCAGCAACGCCTCACCCTGCATGGCCACGACGTCGGCCTGGGTGCGCATCAGCGCCGCGACCTTGTCCTCGATCCGCGCGAAGTGTCCGGCGGTGAGCGGCGGCAGATCGAGCAGATCCGGGGCGTCGGAGGTCGTGTTCACGGCGGTCACGTCAGTCACGGTGGCCTTCCAGCGGTAGCGGGCCGCGGTGCGGCGGCTCCTGATATGTGGCACGACTGTACGTCCGGGGCAGTCACCCCTGCCGTACGGGCTCGCGTCCCCCGCCACCGTCAGCGACCGCGCCAGCCCTCCGCATCGACTCCACCCGGCACCGACTCTGCGGGCTCGTACGGGCCCCGGGTGAAGACGAAGGTGCCCACGTCCAGGTGGCTGACCGAGCCGTCCTCACCACGGACGACACGCAGCCTCTCACCGGCGAAGTAGCCGTCCAGCCCGGTCCAGGTGCCATCGGCCTCCGCACGGAACCGCGAAGCCCGGCCCCCCGGGCCCGAGAGGAGCGAGATCTCCAGCGCCCGTGCCGCACCCAACTGCAGGACGTACGGGTGCGCGCCCCAGTACCACGGCCCGGTGAGGGCCAGCAGGTCCTCGTCCAGCGGTCCGGCCAACGGGCTCCACGGCTCGGGAATGCGCGGCTCCCGCTCTGCGACGATCCCGGCCAGATCGGCGGCGACGGCGCTGACGGCCGGACCCGACGTGCAGTTCGCCAGCACGACACCGGCGACGTCTTCGGCAACGTCGACCCACAGGGACGCCAGGAAGCCGGGCATGGATCCGGTGTGGCCGAACAGCAGGCGCCCGTTCCACCGTACGAGCTGAAGCCCGAGCCCGAAGCCGCCGTCCCACGCCGCATCCTCGGGCGGTACCGACGGCGTACGCATCTCGGCCAGGGTGGCGGCGCTGAGCACCCGGTCGTCACCACGGACCAGGAACGCCGCCCAGCGCCCCAGGTCCTCGACCGTGGACCAGAGCTGTCCGGCCGGGCTCATCAGGCCGGTGTCCTGGGCGGGCTCCGGCAACATCACGTCCGCCCAGGGATGCACCGCCCACCCGTCGGCATACGGCGCCTGCGGCTGGAGCGTCGTACGGCCCATGCCCAGCGGTTCCAGCACCTCCCGGCGCAGCACCTCACCCCAGGGCTGCCCACCGCGCAGGCGCTCGACCAGGGAGCCCAGCAGGGCGTAACCCGGATTGGAGTAGTGGAACCGCCGCCCGGCGGACATACGGCGCGGATCTCCCTCGAAAAGATCGCCGGGCTCCGGCCTCAGGGTCCCGGGTGTCCGCTCCCACCAGGGACCACGAGCTTCGGCCGCCAGCCCCGAGCTGTGCGAGAGGAGCTGGGCGACGGTCACGTCCGGAGCCGCGCTGCCCGGCACATGCTTGCCGAGCGGATCGTCCAGGGTGAGCAGCCCTTCGTCACGCAGCCGCAGCACCAGTACCGCGACAAACGTCTTGGTGATCGAACCGATCCGGTACTGAACACCCACACCGCCGCCGGCGCCGTCGTCGCTGCCGCTACGAGACGCAGCCCAGGCCACCTTCCCGTCCCGGATCACCGCGCCCGTCAGCGACGGCGCGCGTCCCTCGGCCTGGCCGACCGCCAGCCGCCGCAACAGTGCCCGCCTCGTCTCCGGCAGCAAGGCCCCGAACGGCTCCGCCTCGTGCTCTCCCGTACCGACCAGCTCCCCGTCTGATCCCCGTTCCTGGCGCACGTCGGACGGCTCCCCACTCATGGCACTCCTCGACAGGTCAACAACCACGGTCCGGACAAGGATGGAGCACCCGGCCCACCGCCCGCACCGTCAAATCCGTCCGAGCCCCTGGACATGACGCCGACGTCAACGGCTACGGTCGTCACGGCGCCCGGAACAGCACCGTGCCGGGCCCGGACGGGGGCGGACATGCGGATCGGAGAACTCGCCGAGCGAGCGGGTACCACCACTCGCACCTTGCGGTACTACGAAGCGCGCGGGCTGCTCCACGCCGAGCGCACGGCCAACGGTCACCGCACCTACGACGATGCCGACCTCAGGCTGCTGCGGCAGATCCAGGTGCTGCAACGCTTCGGCTTCGAACTGGAAGAGACCCGGCCCTTCGTGGAATGCCTGCGCGCCGGCCACCCAGCAGGCGACGCCTGCCCCGCCTCGGTCCAGGTCTACCGGCGCAAGCTGGCCGAACTGGACGCCTGCATCGCGCAACTCCAGGAGGTACGGGAGCAGGTGGGCGATCAACTGGCCCGCGCCGAAGAGGCCATGAACGAGCTGGCCGGCCCGGTCACACAACCCGGAGGGCCCCAGCCTCACCCACTGTGCGAGCTCACCCGCGCCGAGAGCTGACTCCACCCGCCACCGATGCACCGGCCCCTTCGCCCAACGACACGATGGCCTCCCCGAGGATCTGCTGTTCCTCCGCCATGAGCCACCGCGCCGCATGGACCATGTGCAGCACCGACCGGAGCCGGTCACGATCCTGCTCGGAACCGAGATCACTCAGGTACGCCGGCAGGATCATCCCCAGCGCCCTGAGGTCCTGCTGCTCGCAGAGCCTGGCCAGCAGCCCCGCCAGCAACGCGCCCTCAGCCTGCCGACCTCCCGCCGCTTCCGTCACCTCCTGTCCCACTGCTGTCCCCCGCAACCCTTCCGCGATGGCGAGACGGTTCCACATCCCGTAGTCCCCGCCCGGAGCGTCCTCCACCCGCTCGGCAGCGCGCTGAAAGTACTCGTGCGCCACAGCGGTCTCACCCAGCTCCCGGTGGGCACGCGCCATGTTCGCGTACAGGGACGCGTAGAACCCGCTGACGCGTTCGTCGCTCACCCGGTCCGCCCGGTCCAAGCACTCCTGATTCCACCGGAGCGTCTCCTCCGGCGTGTCCTGGTGCCGTGCCACGTAATGAGCGGCGACACATGCCTCGTAATCGTCACTCGCTTCTTCCCACGCCTCCAGGAAAAGACGGAGCGCGATGCCGTCCTCGCCCCGCGCCTCGGCCTCCATGCCGTGCACGCACAGCCGCACCACATGATTGTTCGCGTCCATCGTTCGGCTCCCCTTCAGCCTGTTTCACGTGAAACAAGCACCCGCACCGGCATGACCAAGGTGGTGAAACTGCCTTGGTCAGCGGAGCGCACGACGACCGGCTCGCTCTCGGAAGCGACCTCCAGCAGCACATCGGGCCCCACCCCCGCGTCCAGAGCGGGAACGAGCACCGCCGGATCGAAGGCGATACGCAACGGCGGACCCGAGCAGACCGCACCCACCTCGACCGCCGATCGCCCTCCGCCTCCGCTCTCGTCCCCGCCTCCACCTCCGCTGACAACCACCTCCTGTGCTCCAACCCGCACTGTGATCACAGCGCCCTTCTCCCGCTCGGCGAAAGCCTCACGGAGCGCCGTCCGGTCCGCAATGATCCGATGCCGGACGGTCCCCATTCCGTCCAGCACCACCCGGTAATCGGGAAACTCCCCCGCACGCCCCACGAACGGGCGGCACTCCCCGCTGTCCCCGATCAGGCGTCCTTCGTCACCGTTCACCTCGATGTCGACGTGCTGGTGTCGCAGTGCCCACACCGCCATGTCGGCCAGTTCTGCCGCATCGATCAGTAGCCGGGTCGGAGCGCCACCCGCCGTCATCGCCCGCAGGGTCCGGACCGCCAACCGGTACCGGTCGGTGGCCACCACCCGCACCTCGCTGTCGTCGAGTTCGAGCAACACGCAGCCGAGCGCCGGATACTTCGCACGGGTCCCGGCGTCCGCGACCGCGGGCCCCACCTGCCGTACCGCGCTGGCCAGCTCCGCACCACCGACACCGGCCCGCCCCCGCGGCTGCTGCGGAGTCTCCGCCGGGCTCCCTCGCAGCATCTCCTCGATCAACGCCCGGGCGGCGTCCGCCGCCTGTCGCGTCCGATCCACGTGCGAGTACAGGACCGTACGGGCTTCCACCTCGCCCCCGTCCAGTACGGCCCTTGCATCCAGCAACGGCAGTCCTGCCTCCCGCAACCTGCGGAGCAACACAGCACGGCCCTCCTGCTCGGCCCCGTAGAACCGGTAGCCGCTCGCCGGGTCGACCTTGACGGGACGCAGGACTCCGCAGTCGTCATAGAAGCGCAGCGCGCTCGGAGCCAGGCCTACCCGCCGCCCGAACGCTCCGATGCCCAGCAGCTCATCGCTCTCGTCCATGACCGCGATTGTGGGACTTCAAGCAACCTGAAGGTCAAAGCCGAGCCGGTGGCGCCGCGCTCCCGTCACCTACGCGGGCGTTCGGCCGAGTGCCTGCCAGACCCGGCCGCGCAACAGCTCGTACTCGTCGGCACGGCGCGGCAGTCGCCCCACAGGCCGCTCGACAACCCGCCTGCCGGACACCACCTGCCCACGCCTGAACTGCTCGTGCGTGAGGTCGACCTCGATGCCGCTGGGAAGCCGGTTCCACATGTGGTGCCCCTGCTGCTCCCCGTCGAGGTGCACCTCCCCGGCCAACAACTCGCCACCGAAGAAGTCGTGCACGACGAGAGCGGTGATGTCGCAGTGGCCCCAGGCCGGGTTGTCGGCGGTCCAGGGACTACGGAGGAGATCGTCGGGCGAACACGTATCGGCGGCCCAGCCCGCGCGGATCGCTTGAGTGATGTCAGTGAGCGTCAGAGGAATCATGGGGTGCAGCATCACAGCAGCCACTGACAACGCAGCCGTGATGCCAGACACCCCGCGCAAGCCCAACAGCCGTCGTCGTCATGGGCGATCAGCTCAGTGGGACGAGTATCTCGCCACCGTGACCGGACGTCTGAGCCTCGTCCAGCATGAGGGCGGCGACCGTGGCACGCGAGATTCTGGGCGGCAGCAGCGGACGCGGCAGGTCGGCGAGCGGCACGAGACGGCGTCCGGGGCTCAAGGGCCCGTCCTTGAGGTCCGGGGCGTGGAACACCGTGGCGCCGGCGTCGAGGGCGATCTGGTCGGCCTCGGCCTTCTCGGCCAGTTCCGCGCCGACGAACGTCCGCATCACCGCCCGGTAGATCATTCCGCCCGCGCGTTCCGACGGGCCCGACCCCAGTGCACCGAGCCACACGGTGGGGCGTTGTGCGGCGGCGAGCAGCCTGGCGCCGGCGACGAGCGCCCCCGGGCCGTCGCCCTTGCCGATGCCGATGGCCGAGACGACCACGTCGGCATCATCCAGGCCGGGAAAGTTGCGGGGGCAGAAGACGTCCGCCCGCCGGACGTCGACCTGCCGCGAGGTGGCCACGGCGGCCCGATCCGGGGCGCGGACGAGAGCCACGACCTGGTGTCCCCGCTCAAGTGCCTGGTCGACGAGCAGGCGGCCGACCCGCCCGGACGCGCCGAGTACTGCGATGCGCATGATGGTCCGTTCTCTGACTCGACTGACTCAACTGACAGAACTGACGGGACGGCACGGCGCGGGCACACGCCCGCAGTCCCCGCTGCCTCCCTCTCGACCGCGACGCCCCTCAAGCCCGCCGCCCGCCGTCGACCGACATCGCGATCCCGGTGACGTACGAAGCAGCGTCCGAGCAGAGCCAGACCGCCGCCGCGGCGGCCTCCTCCGGCACGGCCAGCCGGCCGAGGGGCGTGATCGCCTCCTGCATCGCGATCATGTCCGTGCCGGCCGCCACCGTCTCGAACCCCGGGGTGCGGGTCGGGCCGGGGCAGACGGCGTTGACCCTGATGCCGTCCGGCGCGTAGTCGACCGCTGCGGCTTTGGTGAGGCCGACGATGCCGTGCTTGGCGGCCACATAAGCGGGGGCGTGCGGGATCGCGTACAGGCCGCCGTTGGAGGCGATGTTGACGATCGCGCCCCCGCTTTCGAGCAGGGGCAGCTCGTACTTCATGCACAGGAAGGTCCCCGTCAGGTTGACGCGGGTCACGCGCTCGAACTCGTCCTGGGTCATCCGGTCGAGCCGCCGGTGGTGCGAGGCCATGCCGGCGTTGTTCACGGCGAAGTCGAGGCCGCCGTACTCCGTGACCGTGCGCTCGACGGCCGCCCGCACGGAACGCTCGTCGGCGATGTCGACGGTGACGGCCAGTGCTTCCCCACCGTCCGTCCTGATCAGCTCCGCGGTCTCGGCCGCCGTGCTGCCGTCGATGTCGAGTACGGCGACGGCGGCACCGCTCTCAGCGAACTTCAGGGCCGCCGCACGGCCGATCCCGCTGCCTGCGCCGGTGACCAGCCCTATCTTCCGAGAAGCGTCGCTCATGCCAGCGGCTCGTGATTCGCCCAGGCGACCTTGTACGGGTGCCGTGCTTGCCAGTATTCGATGACCTCGTGCACTCCAGGTGCAGTGAACGCTTTCGCCAGCGCGTCGGTGTCGGGCAGGACCATCTGCACGATCGCGGTCGCTACCAACGCCGCGACGGCCTCCTCGCCCGGGACGGGAAGGTGACGCCGGGCCACGACCGACTGTACGAGTCCGGTGTCCAGCATGACCCGTTCGATGTCCGCGAGATATCGGTCCAGCTCGGTGTCGGGCAGCGGCCGGTCAAAGGAAACGATCATTGTGTGGTTGACCATGCGACCAGTCTTGGGGTCGTCCGCCATCGGCGTCCAAGACCCGTTCGACATGCGGCGATAACCTACAGGCATGGCCGAACTGGAGACCCGCGAGCTGGAGTACTTCCTCGGCGTCGCCGACGAGCTGCACTTCGGCCGGGCCGCCGACCGGCTCGCCATCGCTCAGCCCGCGCTGTCGAAAGCGATTCGGCGGATCGAGGCCCGGCTCGGCGTACCGCTGTTCATCCGCTCCAGCCGGAGCGTCGAACTAACACCGGCCGGGCGGGCGTTGCAGGAGCACGGTCGCCATGCGCTCAACGCGGTCAGCGCGGCCGTCCAGAGCGCCCGTCGCGCCGGCGACACCCGGCGCCACCTGCGGCTCGTGCTCAAGCCCGGTGGCGACGCCGGGCTGCTGTCCGCGATCCTGGCCGAGTATGCCCGTCGGCACGACTCCCGCCAGGTGGACATCCTGTTCAGCGGCCCCGCCGACCGTGTCGACATGCTCCGCGACGGCCGGGCCGACATCGGCCTGCTCTACGTACCGTTCGACGATCTCGACGGCCTGGCCCACGAGACGCTGCACGCCGAGGAGCGCGTGGTCATCGTCCCGTCCGCGCACCGGTTGGCCGGGCAGGCTTCGGTGCGCATGGCGGATCTGGAGGGTGAGACGCTGCCGCGCTGGAGAGGGGTGCCCGGGGGCGACGGCACCGGTCCGGAGGTCGCCGACGTCACCCAGCTACTCCACATGATCACGGCGGGCCGGATGATCGGGGTGCTGCCCCGCTCACTGGCCGAACCGGTTCCGGCCGGCCTGATCTGCGTCCCGGTGACCGACGCGCCGCCCAGCCGCCTCGTACTCGCCTGGAACGCACAGGACCGCCGGCCGATGGTCGCGTCATTCGTGGCTGCCGCGATCGGGTCCCGCCAGGCGGACTGACGTTCCCCGCCTCCGACCACCCCTGACCCGCGCGGCGGGAGGAACGGTTCCGTACGCCGGTCACGCAGAGCGGGCGACCTCCCAGGCCGCCTCGATCATCCGGAAGATCTCGTCCACCGCGGCCTGCGGTTCGGCCTCCTCACGGGCCAGCGAATAGGCGTCGATCACGAACCGCGCGATCGTCCGGCCGGCCGTCATGGTCAGCGGCAGGCCGGGCTCGGCGGTGATGGCCGCCGCCAGCGACTCCGCATGGCGCAGCCGCATCGACTCCTCGTACTTCCGCAGGGCGGGTGAACCGTCGATCATGCGCCAGATGGGGGCGGCTTCCGCCGCGGTGCAGTGCCGCACCAGGGCCTGGATCTCGCGGCGCAGCGCGGGGATGAGCGGCTCGTGCGGCCCCCGGTCGGTGACCGCCCGGATGAGGCGTTGCTCGAAGTCTTCGTCCTGCTCGAACACCAGGGCCTCTTTCGAGGCGAAGTGGGAGAAGAGCGTGGTGACGGCCACGTCCGCCTCGGCGGCGACGTCACGGATGCCCACCGCGTCGTACCCGCGTTCCAGGAAGAGCCGCAGAGCGGCGTCGGCGATCTTCTGGCGCGTCGCGGCTTTCTTGCGTTCACGGCGTCCGGGCGGCTCCGTCATGCGTTGATGCTATCAGGTACGAAGCCGCAACAGTTCCAAAACACTAACCGTTAGTGCTACGGTCCCCGGCATGAAGAAAGTGAGCTTCTCCGAGTTCGGCGGTCCCGACGTGCTGCGCCTCATCGACGCCGAGGAGCCCCACGCGGGCCCCGGGCAGATACGTATCGCCGTACGGGCGGCGGGCGTGAACCCCGTCGACTGGCGGATCCGCGAGGGCCAGTTCCAGAAGGCCCACCCGATCGAGCTGCCCGCAGGAGTCGGGCAGGACGCCTCCGGAGTGGTGGACGAGGTCGGTGCGGGCGTCGAAGGGATCCGGGCCGGCGACCGCGTGTTCGGCGAGGGCGCGAGCACTTACGCCGAGTTCGCCGTGCTGTCGGCCTGGGCCCGGATGCCCGAGCACCTGACGTTCGAAGAGGCGGCCGGCTACCCCTCCGTGGTGGAGACCGCGCTGCGCATCATCCACCAGGTCGGCGTGCGTCCCGGGCAGACGCTGCTGGTCAGCGGCGCGTCCGGGGGAGTCGGTTCGGCGGTGCTGCAGATCGCCCGCGACCGCGGCATCACGGTGATCGGTACGGCCGGGGCCGCAAACCAGGACTACCTGCGCAGCCTGGGCGCCATCGCCACGACGTACGGCGAGGGCTGGACCGAGCGGGTACGGCAGCTCGGCCACATCGACGCGGCCCTCGACCTGGCCGGCTCGGGCGTGATCCGCGAACTCGTCGACCTGACCGGCGACCCGCAGAAGGTGATCTCCATCGCCGACCTCGGCGCACCGGAGTTCGGTGTCCGCTTCTCCGGCGTGGCCGGAAGCGTGCCGGACGCGCTCATCGAGGCCGCCGCCCTGGTCGAGCGGGGCAAGCTCCACATCCCGGTCGAGAAGACGTACACGCTCGCCGAGGCCGCGACGGCGCACATCGACAGCCACGCCGGTCACACCCGAGGGCGGCGGGTCATCGTCGTCTGAGCCGCTTCCCGCGCGGTCGCGCTGCCCGGCGGGCCGTACTCCCGGAGCACCTGCCGGGCCCGGCAGGTGTACGACACGCAAGGAGTCCCATGCACACTCCTGTCACGATCATCGGCGCCGGCCTCGGCGGCCTGGTGCTGGCCCGCGTCCTGCACGTACACGGCATCCCGGCCGTGATCTACGAGGCGGACCCTTCGCCGACGGCGCGCTCGCAGGGCGGGATGCTCGACATCCACGCCCACAGTGGCCAATTCGCGCTCGGAGCGGCGGCTTTGACGGAAGAGTTCCGCGGCATCGTCCTGGAGGGCCGCCAAGCCATACGGCTCCTCGACCGGAACGGGACCGTCCTCTTCGACAAGGCCGACGACGGCACCGGTACGAGCCCCGAGGTACAGCGCGGCGACTTGCGGCAGATCCTGCTCGACGCGCTCCCCGACGGCACCGTCCGATGGGGCCACAAGGCCACCGGCGTCCGCACCGTCGGCGAGGCCCGCCACGAGGTGATCTTCGCCGACGGCTCCACCGTCGCCACGAACCTCCTGGTCGGCGCGGACGGCGCCTGGTCACGCGTCCGCCCGCTGCTCTCCGACGCCACCCCCGCATACATCGGCCGGTCCTTCGTCGAGACCTGCCTGTACGACGCGGACACCCACCATCCGGCCACCGCGAAAGCGGTCGGCGGCGGGACGCTCGCGGCGTTCGACCCGGACGAGCGCGGGAAGTGGCTCGTGGCCCACCGGGAGAAGGACGGTGCCCTCCGCGCCTACGTCACGCTGGCCAAGCCGCAGGACTGGTTCGCCGGCATCGACTTCACCGATGCCGCCGCGGCCGCCACGCGGATCGCCCAGGAGTACGACGGCTGGGCACCGGAACTCGCCACCCTGATCACCGGCATCGACACGGCACCGGTCCTGCGCCCCCTCCATGCCCTGCCGGTCGGGCACCGCTGGGACCGGGTGCCGGGAGTGACCCTGCTCGGCGACGCCGCCCACCTCTCGCCCCCTGACGGCGAGGGCGCCAACCTCGCCATGCAGGACGCCGCCGAACTCGGCACGGCCCTCGCCGCGCACCCCGACGACATCGAGACCGCCCTCACCGCGTACGAGCAGGCCCTGTTCCCCCGCAGCGCCACAGCCGCCGCGACCGCCGAGGTCACCCACAACCCCACGCCCCAAGAGCTCATCGGCTTCTTCGCCCGGTAGGCACGGGAAAGCTGAAGGGTGCCACCCGAACGGGTGGCACCCTTCACCTGTGGTTGTCCGACGCCTGGCCGCTACGCCCCCAGGTCAGGTCTGCGCCATGTCCACAAAGCGGGAGTAGTGGCCCTGGAAGGCCACCGTGATGGTCGCCGTCGGGCCGTTACGGTGCTTGGCCACGATCAGGTCGGCCTCGCCGGCGCGGGGCGACTCCTTCTCGTAGGCGTCCTCGCGGTGCAGCAGGATGACCATGTCAGCGTCCTGCTCGATCGAACCGGATTCACGAAGGTCCGAAACCATCGGCTTCTTGTCCGTACGCTGCTCGGGGCCACGGTTAAGCTGCGAGAGCGCGATGACCGGCAGCTCCAGTTCCTTGGCCAGCAGCTTGAGGTTACGGGACATGTCCGACACCTCCTGCTGGCGGCTCTCGGCGCGCTTGGAGCCGCCGGACTGCATGAGCTGGAGGTAGTCGATGACCACCAGCTTCAGCTCGTTGCGCTGCTTGAGGCGGCGGCACTTCGCGCGGATCTCCATCATCGACAGGTTCGGCGAGTCGTCGATGTAGAGCGGCGCGGCCGACACGTCCGGCATCCGCCGGGCCAGCCGGGTCCAGTCCTCGTCCGTCATCGAGCCGGACCGCATGTGGTGCAGGGCCACCCGCGCCTCGGCGGACAGCAGACGCATCGCGATCTCGTTGCGGCCCATTTCGAGCGAGAAGATCACGCTCGGCAGGTTGCTCTTGATGGAACAGGCCCGGGCGAAGTCCAGCGCGAGGGTGGACTTACCCATCGCGGGACGGGCCGCGATGACGATCATCTGGCCGGGGTGCAGGCCGTTGGTGAGGGAGTCCAGGTCGGTGAAGCCGGTGGGTACGCCGGTCATCTGGCCCTGGCGGGAGCCGATCGCCTCGATCTCGTCGAGGGCCCCCTCCATGATGTCGCCGAGCGGCAGGTAGTCCTCGCTGGTGCGCTGCTCGGTGACGGCGTAGATCTCCGCCTGGGCGCTGTTGACGATCTCGTCGACGTCGCCGTCGGCCGCGTATCCCATCTGGGTGATGCGGGTACCGGCCTCGACGAGCCGGCGCAGGACCGCCCGTTCGTGGACGATCTCGGCGTAGTACTCGGCGTTGGCCGCCGTCGGCACGGACTGGACCAGGGTGTGCAGATACGACGCGCCGCCCACCCGGGCGATCTCGCCGCGCTTGGTCAGCTCGGCCGCGATGGTGATCGGGTCGGCCGGCTCGCCCTTGGCGTACAGGTCGAGGATCGCCTGGTAGATCAGCTCGTGGGCCGGCCGGTAGAAGTCGTGGCCCTTGAGCACCTCGACGACGTCCGCGATGGCGTCCTTGGACAGCAGCATGCCGCCGAGCACGGACTGCTCGGCGTCCAGGTCCTGGGGCGGTACCCGCTCGAAACCGCCGGAGGACCAGCCGCCCTCCTCGTCGCCGCCTCGGTCGCGGCGGTCGTCGCGGCCCCGGCCCTTGCCCTCACCCCGACGGGAGCGCGCGGCAGGCAGCCGGTCACTGGGGCCGGCGTCCGCCCAGGGGTCTTCCACGGGCTCGGGCATACTCACCCCGGCACCTCCTCCCGTCCGCGGCGCGGACCTTGCTGTGCCCTTCTTTCTTACGGCACGGCTCTGACAAACGAGACGCCCGACTCCGGTTACGGCGCGTCGAGTTCGGACGGGTTCTCAGACCGGAACAGGGGCCAGGCGCCGGACTACGGTAGGCCCGTCGGCACCGTCCGCCAATCTGGTTATCCACAGGCCATGTGGACGAGGGACCCGTTCCTGTGGAGAAGTGCGCCGATCCTGTGCACGGCACGGGGGACACTGCTGTGGACAAACACACAATCAGTCGACTCCCACCCATCTGACCTGCAACTTTGTCGTCCATAGGCTGTGGGGGAGAAAAACTTCGGCAACCTGTTCATGATCGGACCGAACGGCGTGGAGGAGAACGCTCCACCCGCCGCGAAGTAATGATTGCTCAGCAGTTGTGCCACTTACCTGTGGAAGATTAGATTGACGGCATGACACAGGCCCCCGCGACGCCGCGGCGCACCGACCGCCGCCACGACCGCGAGATCATCTCGCTCGCCCTGCCCGCCTTCGGCGCGCTCGTCGCGGAACCGCTCTTCGTCATGGTCGACAGCGCCGTCATCGGCCACCTCGGCACCCGGCAGCTCGCCGGACTCGGCGTCGCCGCCCCGCTGCTGACGACCGCGGTCTCGGTCTTCGTCTTCCTCGCGTACGCCACCACCGCCGCCGTCGCCCGGCGGGTCGGTGCCGGTGACCGCTCGGCCGCCATCCGGCAGGGCATGGACGGTATCTGGCTCGCCCTGCTGCTGGGCGCCGCCGTACTGGCCGCCGTCCTGCCCACCGCGCCCTGGCTCGTCGACATCTTCGGCGCCTCGTCCACCGCCGCCCCGTACGCCATCACCTACCTGCGCATCAGCGCCCTCGGCATCCCGGCGATGCTCGTGGTGCTGGCGGCCACCGGTGTACTGCGCGGCCTCCAGGACACCCGGACACCGCTGTACGTCGCCATCGGCGGCTTCTCCGTCAACGCGGCCCTGAACATCGGGCTGGTCTACGGTGCCGGACTCGGCATCGCCGGATCGGCCTGGGGAACGGTCGTCGCCCAGTGCGGTATGGCCACCGTCTACCTGGTCGTCGTGGTGCGGGGCGCCCGCCGGCACGGTGCCTCGCTGCGGCCGGACGCGGCCGGTATCCGCGCCTGTGCCCAGGCCGGGGTGCCGCTGCTGGTCCGTACGCTCTCGCTGCGCGCCGTCCTCATGATCGCGACTGCCGTGGCCGCCCGCCTCGGTGACGCCGAGGTGGCCGCCCACCAGATCGTCATCACCCTGTGGTCCCTGCTGGCCTTCGCCCTGGACGCCATCGCCATCGCCGGTCAGGCGATCATCGGCCGCTACCTGGGAGCCGACGACGTGGCGGGCGCCAAGGCGGCCTGCCGCCGCATGGTGCAGTGGGGCGTCGCCTCCGGTGTGGTGCTCGGGCTGCTCGTCGTCCTCACCCGGCCGCTGTTCATGCCGCTGTTCACCGACGACCAGGCCGTGAAGGACGCCCTGCTGCCCGCGCTGCTGGTCGTCGCCCTCACCCAGCCGGTCGCCGGCATCGTCTTCGTCCTCGACGGCGTGCTGATGGGCGCCGGCGACGGCCCCTACCTGGCCTGGGCGATGCTGGTGACGCTGGCGCTCTTCGCGCCCGCCGCGCTGCTGGTGCCGGTCGTCGGCGGCGGCCTGACCGCGCTGTGGTGGGCCATGACCCTGATGATGACCGTGCGGATGCTGACATTGTGGGCACGCACCCGGTCGGGCCGCTGGATTGTGACCGGAGCCTCGCGTTGAAGCCACCCGAAACAACGGCCCCGTGCTGATAATGACCCTGTGCGCCCGCTTGCCAGGAAGATCGTCCTGCCCCTGACGCTGACCGTCGTCGGGGCAGGCGCCATAGTGGGCTACGCCTCCCAGGAAGCCGACACCAGCAGCCGTGGCAACGGCACGCTCAGAAGCGGTCACGGCAAGTCGGGCGAGTCCCGCCAGGACCCCCAGGACCAGGACCCGTCCGCCACCGCACCCGCCGACGACGGCAGCGCGTACACCCCGCGCAGTACCGAGCAGAACGCCCGTGTCGGGGCCATCTTCGAGAAGGACGACTCCGGCGACCACTTCTGCACCGCGAGCGTCGTGCAGAGCCCCGGCCGGAACATGCTGATCACCGCGGCGCACTGCGCTTTCGACGCCGAGACCGGCCAGCCCGTCAACGACCTCGTCTTCGCACCCGACTACCGCGACGGCAAGGAGCCGACCGGCCTGTGGAAGGTCGAGAAGGTCGTCGTCGACGACCGCTGGGCCAAGTCCCAGGACGAGGACATGGACGTCGCCTTCCTCGTCCTCGGCAGCAAGGACGGCAAGCAGATCCAGGACGTGCTGGGCGGCAACACCCTCGGCATCGATCCCGGCTTCGACAATGACGTCAAGATCACCGGTTACCCCACCAGCAGTGAGACGCCGATCTCCTGCCACAACCGCGCCACGAAGTTCAGCGACACCCAGATGCGCGTCCGGTGCACCGACTTCGCGGGCGGCACGAGCGGCAGCCCCTGGCTCGCCGACTACGACCCCAAGAGCCACACCGGCACGGTCATCGGCGTGCTGGGCGGACACCAGGGCGGCGGTGACGAGGACGACGTCTCCTACGCCGCGTACTTCGGTGAGGCGGTCGCCGATCTCTACGAGCGGGCCCAGGAAGCGGACGAAGGCTGAGAGCAGTCCGCGCATGCGAAAGGGCCGCACCCCGTTTCCGGAGTGCGGCCCTTTCGCGTGCTGCGGTGTCGCTGCTATCAGGCGGCGACGACCTCGACGCCCAGCTTCGCGACAACGTCGCTGTGCAGGCGTACGGACACCTGGTGCGCGCCCAGGGTCTTGATCGGCGAGCCGAGCTCGACGCGGCGCTTGTCCACGTCGGGGCCGCCCGCGGCCTTGATCGCCGAGGCGACGTCGGCCGGCGTGACGGAGCCGAACAGGCGGCCGGCGTCGCCGGCACGCACGGCCAGCTTCACCTTGACGCCCTCGAGCTGGCCCTTGACCTCGTTGGCCTGCTCGACCGAGGCGATCTCGCGGATCTTGCGACCGCGGCGGATCTGCTCGACGTCCTTCTCGCCACCCTTGGTCCAGCGGATCGCGAAACCGCGCGGGACCAGGTAGTTACGGGCGTAACCGTCACGGACGTCGACGACGTCGCCGGCGGTGCCGAGGCCGGAGACCTCGTGGGTGAGGATGATCTTCATGAGTCGGTCACCCTTCCCTTATCGCGCAGTGGAGGTGTAGGGCAGCAGCGCCATCTCACGGCTGTTCTTCACGGCCGTGGCGACGTCACGCTGGTGCTGGGTGCAGTTGCCGGTCACCCGGCGGGCACGGATCTTGCCGCGGTCGGAGATGAACTTCCGCAGCAGGTTCGTGTCCTTGTAGTCGACGTAGGAGATCTTCTCCTTGCAGAACACGCAAACCTTCTTCTTAGGCTTGCGAGCAGGCGGCTTCGCCATTGTCTCTCTCCAGTGAGTTCAAGAAGTTTGTGCTGACGCCCTCAGGCCCTCGGCCGCCTCGCGCTGTTTCACGTGAAACAGCGCGCGTACGTGCCGGATGTCGGACCTAGAAGGGCGGCTCGTCCGAGTAGCCGCCGCCGGAGCCGCCGCCCCAGCCGCCACTCTGCTGGCCGCCGCCGGCAGGGGCACCGGTCGCCCACGGGTCGTCGGCGGGAGCACCGCCGCCGCCCTGCTGGCCGCCGCCGGGGCCGCCGCCCCAGCCGCCGCCACCCTGGCCACCGCCCTGCGGACCGCCGCCGAAGCCGCCGCCCTGGCCACCGCGGCCCGAGGTCTTGGTGACCTTGGCCGTGGCATTGCGCAAGCTGGCGCCGACCTCGTCGACGTCGAGCTCGTAGACCGTGCGCTTGACGCCCTCGCGGTCCTCGTACGACCGCTGCTTCAGGCGGCCCTGCACGATCACGCGAGTGCCCCGCGTGAGGGACTCGGCGACGTTCTCCGCCGCCTGACGCCACACCGAGCAGGTCAGGAACAGGCTCTCGCCGTCCTTCCACTCATTGGTCTGGCGGTCGAAGGTGCGGGGGGTGGACGCGACGCGGAACTTCGCGACCGCCGCACCGGACGGGGTGAAGCGCAGCTCGGGGTCGTCGACAAGATTGCCGACGACCGTGATGACGGTCTCGCCTGCCATTAGGGGAACCTCTCGGCGGGTGTGCTGCTGGCTGCTGGTGTTGCTACTCGAACCCGGTTACCGCTGACGCCGATGCGTCAGTGGGTCTCGGGACGGAGGACCTTGGTCCGGAGGACCGACTCGTTCAGGTTCATCTGACGGTCGAGTTCCTTGACGACCGCAGGCTCGGCCTGCAGGTCGATGACCGAGTAGATGCCCTCGGGCTTCTTGTTGATCTCGTACGAGAGACGACGACGGCCCCAGGTGTCGACCTTCTCGACCTTTCCGTTGCCCTCACGGACGACGGAGAGGAAGTTCTCGATCAGCGGGGAGACAGCGCGCTCCTCGAGATCGGGGTCGAGGATGACCATCACCTCGTAGTGACGCATGTAGAACCCACCTCCTTTGGACTCAGCGGCCACGGTCGTTCCGTGGCAGGAGGGTCATGATGCGTTCCGCACCCGGCCCGGCCAGGAGACCTGGGCAGACGTGGGCGCAGACTGTACAGAGTACCCGCCCGTGGGCTTCCGGTTGAAATCCTGCCGCCGATCCCCCCAATCTGGAACACAACGGGTGTGAGCGGCGTTACAGTTCGCCGCCCTGTCTTCGGAGGTGCCGCATGGCACAGGCAGTCCGGCCGCAGCACGGCCTTCTCTCTCTTCTGAACAGCGACGGCAAGGCCCATCCCGTCGAGAACACCCTCGTCGCCGTGACGCTGGTGTTCGGCGCGATCGCCTTCGCCACCGCCCATTTCCACCACCTTCACCTGCTGAGTTCCTGGACGGGACTGATCGGCATCGGCACCGGCGCGTGGGGACAGTTCATCTCCGCCACCACCGGCGAGCGCTTCCTGCTGATCATCGGCCTCGGCGCCGCGGCGGTCGGCTTCTTCCTCGGCATGGCCCACGGCGGACTCTTCGGCGGGCTGCTCGGCTAGCCGGGCGGCGGGGGCTCCACCCCCCTACGCCCAAACGGGGCGCTCCCTAGTCACAGTAGGCTTCGGCGCGAGAGCCGGAGCCCCGACCCTGGGGACAAACCTGCCGAGGAGCGCCCCGCATGAGCCTGACCCTGAGGACCATCAGCCGAGAGCAGCATCTGGCGTACATCCAGAGCCTGCCTTCGGCGAGCCACATGCAGGTGCCGGCCTGGGCCGATGTGAAGTCCGAGTGGCGCTCGGAGAACCTGGGCTGGTTCGACAAGACCGGTCAGCTGGTCGGCGCGGGCCTGGTCCTCTACCGCCAGCTGCCCAAGATCAAGCGGTACCTCGCGTACCTGCCCGAAGGGCCGGTAATCAACTGGTTCGCGCCGAACCTGGAGGACTGGCTCAAGCCGATGCTGGCGCACCTGAAGCAGCAGGGCGCCTTCTCGGTGAAGATGGGCCCGCCGGTGATCATCCGGCGCTGGGACTCCACCGCGATCAAGTCGGGGATCCAGGACCCGGACGTCAAGCGCCTGCGGGACGTCGAGCCCACCCACATCGAGCCGCGCGCCTTCGAGGTGTCCGACAAGCTGCGCCGGATGGGCTGGCAGCAGGGCGAGGACGGCGGGGCCGGCTTCGGTGACGTCCAGCCCCGGTACGTCTTCCAGGTGCCGCTGGAGAACCGTTCGCTGGAGGACGTCCACAAGAGCTTCAACCAGTTGTGGCGCCGCAACATCAAGAAGGCCGAGAAGGCCGGCGTCGAGGTCGTCCAGGGCCGCTACGAGGATCTCGCCGAGTGGCAGCGCCTGTACGAGATCACCGCGGTGCGCGACCACTTCCGGCCGCGGCCGCTCAGCTACTTCCAGCGGATGTGGGCAGCCCTCAACACCGAGGACCCCAACCGCATGCGGCTGTACTTCGCCCGGCACAACGGCGTGAACCTCTCCGCCGCGACGATGCTGGTCGTCGGCGGCCACGTCTGGTACTCCTACGGCGCCTCGGACAACATCGGCCGTGAGGTCCGGCCGTCCAACGCCATGCAGTGGCGGATGCTGCGCGACGCCTACGCGCTGGGCGCCACCGTCTACGACCTGCGCGGCATCAGCGACTCGCTCGACGAGAACGACCACCTCTTCGGCCTCATCCAGTTCAAGGTGGGCACGGGCGGGCAGGCAGCCGAGTACCTGGGCGAGTGGGACTTCCCGCTCAACAAGCTCCTGCACAAGGCGCTCGACATCTACATGTCGCGCCGCTGACCGTCACACCCCCTGTTCGACCGCATCGCAGCCACGAGAAAGGTTCCGGGCCCGGCCATGGCGCTCACCCTCTACGTCGACACCGCGCGCTGGCGGGCACACCAGCAGAGCGTTCTGCAGCAGTTCCCGGGGCTCGTCCCGGTCTGCAAAGGCAACGGTTACGGCTTCGGCCACGAGCGCCTCGCCGAGGAGACGACCCGGCTCGGCGCCGACCTCCTCGCCGTAGGGACGACGTACGAAGCGGCCCGCATGAAGGACTACTTCAGCGGTGACCTGCTCGTGCTGACCCCCTTCCGGCACGGTGAGGAACCGGTTCCGCTGCCGGACCGCGCCATCCGTTCGGTCTCCTCGGTCGAAGGCGTGGGCGGCCTGGTGGGCGCCCGGGTGGTCATCGAGGTCATGAGCAGCATGAAGCGCCACGGCGTGCTGCCCGAGGACCTGCCGAAGCTGGCCGCGGCCATCGAGGACGTACGGCTGGAGGGCTTCGCCCTCCACCTGCCGCTGGACCGCACCGACAGTTCCGACGCGGTGGAGGAGGTCATCGGCTGGATGGACCGGCTGCGGGCCGCCCGTCTGCCGCTGCACACGATGTTCGTCAGCCACCTCAAGGCCGATGAGCTCCACCGCCTCCAGCAGCAGTTCCCGCAGACGCGCTTCCGCGCGCGGATCGGCACCCGGCTGTGGCTCGGCGACCACGAGGCCACCCAGTACCGCGGCTCGGTCCTGGACGTCACCCGGGTCGGCAAGGGCGACCGCTTCGGTTACCGCCAGCAGAAGGCCGCCTCGGACGGCTACCTGGTCGTGGTGGCCGGCGGTACGTCGCACGGTGTGGGCCTGGAGTCGCCCAAGGCGCTGCACGGCGTGATGCCCCGCGCCAAGGGCGTGGCGCGGGCGGGCCTGGCGACGGTCAACCGCAACCTCTCGCCGTACGTGTGGGGGGGCAAGCAGCGGTGGTTCGCGGAGCCTCCGCACATGCAGGTCTCCATCCTGTTCGTGCCGGGTGACGCCCCCGAGCCCCACGTCGGGGAGGAACTGGTGGCGCACCTGCGGCACACCACGACGCAGTACGACCGCATCGTGGACCGCTGAGCCGCGGTCACTCGTACGGAGAAGGCCCGGGGCCGCAGAGCAGATCTGCGGCCCCGGGCCTTTTCCGTACGCGCTGCTACTTCCGGGCCGCACCCCAGCGCACCTGCGGTGCCCCCTCGAACTGCACGGCGTGCCGTGGCAGGTGCTGTGCCCGGCCGAGCACGAAGACGTCCGGTGCGTGGTCCAGCACGCCGCCCGACGGATCGTCTTCGCCGTCCTTGCGCACGACGTCCCGCTCCGGCAGCAGCACATCGCGTACCACCACGGCGCACAGGTACAACGTCCCCAGCAGGTGCAGTGCCATGGCCAGTTGGTAGCCCTCCAGCGGCAGTCCCTGGTGCTTGTCGCCGTTGCCGGTGTAGGCCAGGTACATCCAGATGCCGAGGAAGTACATGACCTCGCACGCCTGCCACACCAGGAAGTCACGCCAGCAGGGCCGTGCCAGCGCGGCGAGCGGGATCAGCCAGAGCACGTACTGCGGCGAGTAGACCTTGTTGGTGAGGATGAACAGCGCGACGACCAGGAAGGCGAGCTGCGCGAACCGCGGCCGGCGCGGTGCGTAGAAGGTGAGCAGCGCCAGAGCGCCGCACCCCAGGATCATCAGCAGCGTCGCGTAGGTGTTCGCGTCCTCCAGCGGATTGCCGGTGCGCTGGGAGAGGAGCAGCCAGATCGATCCGAAGTCGATGGGCCGCTCCTGGCTGAAGGTGTAGAACTTCGCCCAGCCCTCCCGGATGTGGAATCCGGACCCGTCGTGCGTGATCATCACCGGCACGTTGACGACCAGCCACGCGGCCGCGGCTCCGGCGACGGCCTTGCCGTAGGCGCGCCACTGTCCGGCTCGCCAGCACAGGACGAGCAGCGGGCCGAGCAGCAACACCGGGTACAGCTTCGCGGCGGTCGCGAGCCCGATGAACACGCCCGCCGCGAGGGCCCGGCTGCGCGACCACATCAGCATTCCGACTGCGGTCAGCGCGACGGCCAGGAGGTCCCAGTTGATGGTGGCCGTGAGCGCGAGGGCGGGGGCGAGGGCGACCAGGAGGCCGTCCCAGGGGCGACGGCGGTGGGTACGTGCCACGCAGACGGCGAGAGCCGCGGCACAGGCCATCAGCAGGCCGGCGTTGACCAGCCAGTAGATCTGTTCCCGATCCTGCATGGAGCCGCCGTGCGGAGTCATCCAGGAGGCGACCTCCATGAACACGCCGGTCAGTACCGGGTATTCGAGGTACTCCATCTCGCCGGGCAGTCGGTCGAAGTACGGAATCAGACCGTCGGCGAAGCCACGGCCCGCGTACAGGTGGGGGATGTCGGAGTAGCAGGCGTGGGTGTACTGGCTGGTGGCGCCGAAGAACCATCCGCTCTCGTAGCACGGCAGCTTCTGCACCATGCCGAGCGCGAACATCCCGATCATGACGAGCGCGATGACGCGTACCGGGTTCCACCAGCCCGTGCCGAAGACCGCGCGCCGCCCGGCGGGGCCGCCGACCAGCTCGCTGCCGGCCGCCGCCACCTCGTCCCGTCGCGTCGGCCGTACGGGCTCGTCCTGTCGCACGCTCGTCATGCGCCCATCCTGCCGTACGGGACTGGGCCGAACGCGGAGAAGCCCCCGGCCCGTATGCACGGGTCCGGGGGCTTCTCCGTCACGTTTCACGTGAAACAGTCACCGGTCAGTAGTCGCGTCGTCCCCCTGAGCCCGAGCCGCCGGCCGGGTGGCCGAAGATGCCGCCTTCGTCGCCTCCGGGCCCGCCGGTGCCCGGATCGGGTGTCGGAGTGTTGCCGCCGGAATCTCCGCCGCCCGGACGTCCACCGGTGTCCCCACCGTTCGCGCCACCGTTGGTCCGGCAACTGAGGTCCCAGTCCGCGCACGTCTTGGTCGGCGTGGGGGTGGGCGTAGGACTGGTCGGTGCGGACTTGGTGGGGGTGGGCGTCGGGGAGCTGGGCGGGGGAGCGGACGGGGTGGGCTTCGGCGACGGGCTCATACCGTCCCCGTAGACCGTCTGGCCGATCGGTGCGGGCTGCGGGAAGCGTTCGAGCTTCTTGCCCTTCATGACCTGCGCCATGTAGTCCGCCCAGATGCGGGCCGGGAACGACGCACCGTGGACCTTCTTCTCGCCGCCCACGCCGTACATCTTGAGGAACTGCTGCTGCTTGGCCTGGTCGTCCACCCGCCACATGCCGATCGTGGTGGCCAGTTGCTTCGTGTAGCCGGCGAACCAGGCCGACTTGTTGTCGTCGGTGGTACCGGTCTTGCCGGCCGCCTCGCGCCCGTCGGGCAGCTTCGCCGCCGTACCGGTGCCCTTCTCCACCACGGTCTTCAGCACGTCCGTCACGTTGTCCGCGACCGCGGCGCTGAAGCCCGTCTTGGGCTTCTTGGTGTGCTCGTACTTGGTCTGGCCGTCCTTCTCGACGGACTCGACCGAGTACGGATCGTCCTGCTGCCCGCTGGCCGCGAAGGTGGCGTACGCACCGGCCAGCCGGATCGCGCTCGGCGCCGAGGTGCCCAGCGAGAAGGCCGGGGTGGTCTTCGCCATGCTCTGGTCGTCGCGGAGTCCCGCGGCGATGGCCGCTTCCTTCACCTTGTCGCGGCCCACATCCATGCCGAGCTGGATGTACGGGGTGTTCACCGAGAACTGCATGGCGGTGCGGAGCGTGACCTTGCCCTTGTCCTCGTTGCCGTCGTTCGCCTGGTGCCACTCCTTGCCGTCCTTGTCGTGCCAGACGGTCCCGTCGTAGTTGAGCAGCTTCAGCTTGTTGTCGCCGTTGTAGATGCTGTTCGGCGAGACCCGCGTGCGCCGTTCGGGATTGTGCGGGTCCCGGACGCCTTCGCTCATCGCCGACGCCAGTACGAACGGCTTGAAGGTCGAGCCGACCTGGACACCGGTGTAGTCGGCGTTATTCGTGTAGTGCTGGGTCGCGTCCTTGCCGCCGTAGATGGCGACGATCTTGCCGGTGCCCGGTTCGACCGAGGCGCCGCCGAACTGGACGTACTTGTCCACCTCGCGCTCGTCCGGCTTGATGTGTTCCTTGGTCACCTTGTCGACGGACGCCGCGAGTTCGTTGACCTGCTTCTCGTCGAAGGTCGTGTGGATCTCGTAGCCGCCCTTCTTGAGCATGGCGTCCGTGATCTTGGTGTTGGCCGTGATGTAGTTGTTGGCCAGGTCGACCAGGTAGCCCTTCTGACCGCGGAGGTCCATGGCCTTCTTGGGCTTCAGAGGCATCGGGAAGTCCTTGATCTGGTCCCGGTCCGGCTTCTTCATCCGGCCTACCTCGACCTCGCGGTCCAGCGTCCACTTCCAGCGGTACTCGGCGCGCTTGAGGTTCGCGCCCTTGGTCTCCGTGGTGATGTACGGGTCGTACAGGTTGGGGCCGTTGAGCAGTGCGGCCATGAAGGCGCTCTCACTCGGGGTGAGCTTGTCGCAGTCCTTGCCGTAGTACGCCCGGGACGCGGCCTGGATGCCATAGGCACCGCGGCCGTAGTAGGCGGTGTTGAGGTAACCCGCCAGGATGTCCTTCTTATCCTCCTTGATGCCCACCTTCACCGAGATGAACAGCTCGGTGAGCTTGCGCTTGATGGTCTGCGACTGGTCGAGGTAGGTGTTCTTCACGTACTGCTGGGTGATGGTGGAACCACTCTGGGTCTCACCGCCCCTGGCCATGTTGAAGACGGCACGCGCGATGCCCATCGGGTCGATGCCCGAGTCCTCGTAGAAGGAGGCGTTCTCGGCGGAGATCACCGCGTCCTGCATGGTCGCGGGGATGGAGGAGATCGGTACGATCTGCCGGTTGAGTTCACCACCGCCGGCGACGACCATCGGCTTGCCGTTGGACCAGTAGTAGACGTTCTTCTGGAGCTGCGACGCCTTCTGCGGGTCCGGGATGTCCACGTAGGCCAGGGCGATACCGGACGCTCCGACGATCAGCGCCAGAAACCCGATGCAGGTGCCGAGGGTCTGTTTCCACGAGGGCACGAACCGGCGCCAGCCGATCTTCCCGGCCCTCGGGTAGTCGATGATCCGCTTCTTGCCGGGCCTGCCTGCGCCCCGGCCACGTCCGCGGCCACCTTCATCACCACCGCCACCGCCGCCACCTCGGCGTCCGCCGCCTCGGCCGCCATGGCCACTGCCCGAGGCCATCGCCGCCGTGTCGGAGGCACGTCGTCGGCCGCCGCGTTGTGCGGCACGCCGGGCCTCGGCTCTGCCGCCGGCCGGCCGTTCCTGCCCGTACGCTCCGGAGTCGGGGCCGGGGCAGGGGCGGAGCCGCGGGTGGGCGCGGCGCGGCGCCCCGGTGATTGCTGTGCGGCTCGTCGGGCCGCAGCACGTCCGCCGCCCTGCGGCTGGGGCGGTTTGCGACGGTGCTCGCTCATGGAACGAATACTCCTCGGGCAGGCGCGCTATCTATCTCGTCGCCTGAAGGCGGCAGTTGGCTTCAGGTCCCCCCGACGTACGGCACCCATATGGCGCATGGGGTCGCACTACACCGAGGACGGGGACGTCATGTTCCGTCCCGCGGTTCCCGGCAGTTTGCATGGCGCACAGACTACGCACGGCCAAAACCTGCCCACCGTCGAAATTCACTCCAAATCAGTCAGGTTGGGTAGAACGAAACGGTGATGTGATGGCGTTCACCGTCCCCCCTCTTGTTCCTCCCCGGGGGCCGATCTATCGTCTGGATGTATCGGTTCGATACATCAGCTCGGCATAAAGAGCGCACGACACCAAGGAGGCGGACATGAGCAGGCGGTCCGGCATCCTTGAGTTCGCCGTCCTCGGACTGCTCCGCGAGTCCCCCATGCACGGCTATGAGCTGCGCAAACGGCTCAACACCTCGCTGGGGGTCTTCCGTGCGTTCAGCTACGGCACGCTCTATCCCTGCCTGAAGGCACTGGTCGCCAACGGCTGGCTGACCGAGGAGACGGGCGGTTCCCCGGAACCCACGTCCCTCACCAACCGCCGGGCGAAGATCGTCTACCGGCTGACGGCGGAGGGGAAGAGCCACTTCGAGGAGCTGCTCGCCCACTCCGGCCCGGACGCGTGGGAGGACGAGCACTTCGGCGTCCGCTTCGCCTTCTTCGGGCAGACCTCGCGCGACGTACGGATGCGGGTCCTCGAAGGCCGCCGCAGCCGGCTGGAGGAGCGCCTCGAAAAGATGCGCACCTCCCTGGCCCGTTCGCGTGAGCGGCTGGACGACTACACCCTCGAACTTCAGCGGCACGGCATGGAGTCCGTGGAACGCGAGGTCCGGTGGCTCAACGGGCTGATCGAGAGCGAGCGCGCCGGCCGCGACCAGCGCGCCGTCGACCCTGCCGAGCAGCACCAGAAGGACACGTCAGGAGATGCGGGCGGTCTGCCCCGGCGTCGGGGTGGTTCCCGGCCGGATCCGTCCGATGACACCACCACATGAGGTCCCGCAGTCAGCGGGACCTTGTCGAGATCACAGGGAGCAACCGGAATGGGTTCGGTTCGCGTAGCCATCGCCGGCGTGGGCAACTGCGCCGCCTCGCTGGTACAGGGCGTCGAGTACTACAAGGACGCAGACCCGGACACCCGCGTGCCCGGCCTGATGCACGTGCAGTTCGGCGACTACCACGTCCGTGACATCGAGTTCGTGGCCGCTTTCGACGTCGACGCCAAGAAGGTCGGCCTCGACCTGGCGGACGCCATCGGTGCCAGCGAGAACAACACCATCAAGATCTGCGACGTGCCGAACTCCGGCGTGACCGTCCAGCGCGGGCACACCCTCGACGGTCTGGGCAAGTACTACCGCCAGACCATCGAGGAGTCCGACGAGACGCCGGTCGACATCGTCCAGGTCCTCAAGGACCAGCAGGTCGACGTCCTGGTGTGCTACCTGCCCGTCGGCTCCGAGGACGCCGCGAAGTTCTACGCGCAGTGCGCCATCGACGCCAAGGTCGCCTTCGTCAACGCCCTCCCGGTCTTCATCGCCGGCACCAAGGAGTGGGCGGACAAGTTCACCGAGGCGGGCGTGCCGATCGTCGGTGACGACATCAAGTCCCAGGTCGGCGCCACCATCACGCACCGCGTGATGGCCAAGCTCTTCGAGGACCGGGGCGTCGTCCTGGACCGCACGATGCAGCTGAACGTCGGCGGCAACATGGACTTCAAGAACATGCTGGAGCGTGAGCGCCTGGAGTCCAAGAAGATCTCCAAGACCCAGGCCGTCACCTCGCAGATCCGCGACCGCGAGCTGGGCGAGGACAACGTCCACATCGGCCCGTCGGACTACGTCGCCTGGCTGGACGACCGCAAGTGGGCCTATGTGCGCCTGGAGGGCCGCGCCTTCGGCGACGTCCCGCTGAACCTGGAGTACAAGCTGGAGGTCTGGGACTCCCCCAACTCCGCCGGTGTCATCATCGACGCCCTGCGCGCCGCGAAGATCGCCAAGGACCGCGGCATCGGCGGCCCGGTGCTCTCCGCGTCCTCGTACTTCATGAAGTCGCCGCCGGTGCAGTACTTCGACGACGAGGCGCACGCCAACGTCGAGAAGTTCATCAAGGGTGAGGTCGAGCGCTAAGCTCCGCGCCCTCCCCCGTGCTCACAGGCCCCCGGAAATTCCGTCCGGGGGCCTGTGAGCTGTGTGAGGCTGGGTCTCATGCCCGTTGTGCGTGACCTCCGCGTACTGCTCCAGCTACGCGACTTCCGCTCCCTGCTGGCCGTGCGGCTGCTCTCCCAGGCCGCCGACGGCGTCTACCAGGTCGCGCTCGCCACGTACGTCGTCTTCTCACCCGAGAAACAGGCTTCACCCGCGGCCATCGCCTCGGCCATGGCGGTCCTGCTGCTCCCGTACTCGCTCCTCGGCCCCTTCGCCGGCGTCCTCCTCGACCGCTGGCGCCGCCGGCAGGTGCTGATGTACGGCAACCTGCTGCGCACCGCACTCACCGCCGGAACCGCGGCCCTGATCGCCGCCCAGGTCCCGGACTGGCTCTTCTACGCGTCCGCCCTCTCCGTCATGGCCGTCAACCGCTTCGTGCTGGCCGGGCTCTCGGCCTCCCTGCCCCGCGTGGTCGACGGTACGGAGCGCCTGGTGCTGGCCAATTCCCTGTCTCCGACCGCCGGCACCCTCGCGACCACCGCGGGCGGTGGTCTCGCCTTCACGGCACGGCTCGCGGGCATCGAGTCGAACTCGGCCGTCGTGGTGCTGGCCGCGGCCCTCTATCTCTGTGCTGCCGGGGTCTCCCTGCGGATGGCCCCGGGGCTGCTGGGACCTGAACCCGGCGAGCTGCAGCCGCGGTTGGGCATCGCCGTGTCGAGCACCGCCCGTGGGCTGGTCGAGGGCCTGCGTCACCTTGCCGAACGCCGTACGGCCGCGGTGGCGCTGACAGCGATGACCGCGCTGCGCTTCTGCTACGGAGCGCTGACGGTGATGGTGCTGATGCTGTGCCGGTACGCCTGGTCCGACAGCGAAGCGAACGGGCTGGCGCTCCTCGGAATCGCCGTCGGTGTGTCGGGGGCCGGCTTCTTCACCGCCGCGGTCGTCACGCCTCCGGCCGTTGCCCGGTTCGGTCCCTTGGCCTGGATGGCGTGCTGTGCGGGACTGTCGGCCGTGCTGGCTCCGACTCTGGGGCTGACCTTCGCGTACGGCCCGATGCTGGTGGCCGCGTTCGTGCTCGGTCTCAGCACTCAGGCAGCCAAG
This sequence comes from Streptomyces chrestomyceticus JCM 4735, assembly GCF_003865135.1. Taxonomy (NCBI): domain Bacteria; kingdom Bacillati; phylum Actinomycetota; class Actinomycetes; order Kitasatosporales; family Streptomycetaceae; genus Streptomyces; species Streptomyces chrestomyceticus. Next base: position 4,725,494 of record NZ_BHZC01000001.1, read on the forward strand.
ATCTCCACGGACACGGTGGTGCAGTCCTCCGTGGACGACGCCTTCCGCGGTCGCGTCTTCGCCGTCTACGACATGCTCTTCAACGTCGCCTATGTCGGTGCCGCGGCCGTGGCGGCGCTGATGCTGCCGCCGGACGGCACGTCGAGTCTGCTCGTCATCGGCGTCGCCCTGCTGCACGCGGCGACCGCCGCGTCGCTGGTGCGCTTCCTGCGGAACTGAGGCTCTGGCCTCCAGACACTCACCGTGCGCCCGGGCCTCTCGTAACCCGATACGTTACGTGCTTCGCACGCACACACGACGCATCGTTCATCAGGGGGACCTTCGTGACCATGCCGCCGCCTCCGGGCCAGAATCCGTACGGACAGAATCCCTATGGGCAGGGTGCCTACGGGCAGAATCCGTACCCGCAGGCACCGAGCGCTCCGTACGGGCAGCCGCCGCAAGCGCCGAGCCCCTACGGGCAGCCACCGCAGGCTCCCCAGGCGCCGTACGGCCAGTCTCAAGGCGGCTACGCGTACCCGCCGCAGGCACCGCAGCAGCAAGGTGCGCCCTGGCCGCAGGCCGCGCCCCCTCAGCAGCCGTACGGCATGCCGCCCCAGGGGCCGACTCCTCAGCCGCCCAGGCCGCAGCGGCCGGACACCGTGGGCCGGAAGGTCACCCGCGTCGTCATGACCTTCGTCGTGCTCGGCCTGGCGCTCGGGGGCCTCGCGGCCTTCAACTCCTTCTTCAGCTCGGACGCCAAGAAGGCCGCCGTCGGTGACTGCATGAAGAACAACGGCACGACCATCCGGCCGGACCTGGAGAAGGTGGACTGCTCCTCTTCCGGTGCCGCCTACAAGGTCGCCGAGGTACATGACGACACCGCCGACGAGAAGCTGTGCGACCTGACGAAGTACAGCGCCTACTCGGAAGCCACCGGACGCAGGCACCGCAACAAGGTCGTCCTCTGCCTCGAAAACCTCAAGAAGTAGGGGCCGCGATGTGTTTCACGTGAAACACGGCCTGGCTCCGGCATCGTGTTTCACGTGAAACAGCAGACTCAGCTCTGCGTGGCCCACCATTCCTGCAGGGCTGCGACGGCCTGGTCCCGCTCCATCGGCCCGTTCTCCAGGCGCAGTTCGAGCAGGTACTTGTACGCCTTGCCGACCGCCGGGCCAGGGGCGACACCGAGGATCTGCATGATGTCGTTGCCGTCCAGGTCCGGCCGGATCGAGTCCAGCTCCTCCTGCTCCTGCAGACGCGCGATCCGCTCCTCCAGACCGTCGTAGGCCCGGGAGAGCGCGTTGGCCTTGCGCTTGTTGCGGGTGGTGCAGTCCGAACGCGTCAGCTTGTGCAGGCGCCGCAACTGCGGGCCCGCGTCCCGCACGTACCGGCGGACCGCGGAGTCGGTCCACTCGCCCGTCCCGTAGCCGTGGAAGCGCAGATGCAGCTCCACCAGCAGCGAGACGTCCTTGATCATGTCGTTGGAGTACTTCAGCGCGGTCATCCGCTTCTTGGTCATCTTCGCCCCCACGACCTCATGGTGGTGGAAGGAGACCCGCCCGTCGCTCTCGAAGCGCCGCGTCTTCGGCTTGCCGATGTCGTGCAGCAGCGCCGCCAGCCGCAGCACCAGGTCCGGACCGTCCTCTTCGAGGTCGATGGCCTGCTCCAGCACCGTCAGCGAGTGCTCGTAGACGTCCTTATGACGGTGATGTTCGTCACTTTCCAGCCGCAGGGCGGGCAGCTCCGGCAGCACCCGGTCGGCGATCCCCGTGTCGACCAGCAGCCTGAGCCCCTTGCGCGGGTGTGCGCCCAGCAGCAACTTGTTCAGCTCGTCCCGCACCCGCTCGGCGGAGACGATGTCGATGCGCTCCGCCATGGCCTTCATGGCGGAGACGACGTCCTCGGCCACCTCGAAGTCGAGCTGGGCCGCGAACCGGGCCGCCCGCATCATCCGCAGCGGGTCGTCGGAGAACGACTCCTCCGGCGTCCCCGGCGTCCGCAGGACGCGCGCCGCCAGGTCCTCCAGACCGTTGTGCGGGTCGATGAACTCCTTCTGCGGCAGCGCCACCGCCATGGCGTTCACCGTGAAGTCCCGGCGCACCAGGTCCTGCTCGATGGAGTCGCCGTAGGACACCTCGGGCTTGCGCGAGGACCGGTCGTACGCCTCGGAGCGGTACGTGGTGACCTCGATGTCGAACGAGTCCTTCTTGCAGCCGACCGTGCCGAAGGCGATACCGACCTCCCACACCGCGTCCGCCCACGGCCGCACGATCCGCAGCACGTCCTCGGGCGGGCGTCGGTGGTGAAGTCCAGGTCGTTGCCGAGCCGGCCGAGCAGGGCGTCCCGCACCGAACCGCCGACCAGGGCAAGCGTGAACCCGGCCTCCTGGAAACGGCGGGCCAGGTCGTCCGCGACAGGGGAGACCCGCAACAGTTCGCCGACGGCACGGCGCTGCACCTGGCTCAGTGCGCTCGTCGGCTGCGAGGTCCGCTCGGACTGCGGGGCGAGGAAGTCATTGTTGGCGTTCGGCACAACAGAACAGGGTACGGGTCCGCGCCCGGCAAAGCGTCCTGTCACCCGCCTCGCCGGGCATCCCCGGTAAAAGGGGACAAGGCCTTCCGGCGGCCGAGCGCCGGGCGATCTTGTGGAGCAGTCCCCAGCACTTCGGCACAGCAGGTCTCGTTACCATGCGTGGACGCACATTCCGACGACCACTGACGACGACGAGGGACGGGCGAACGCGTGGCCGAGGCGGCAGGGTTGCAGGGGAGTGAACGGCCGCGCGGCCGGTGGTCGCGCCGAGTCGCGGCACTGGTCGCCGGAGTGCCTTTGCTGATGGCGATGGTGCAGTTCCCGGCCGCCCCCGAAGCCCGTGCCGCCGGACCGCGCACCGTCGACGTCTCCATCGACGCGCTCACGCCCACCGTGCCGAAGAAGGACGACACGCTCACCGTCTCCGGCACGCTCACCAACCGCAGCGACACACCGGTCACCAACGCGCATGTGGGCCTGCGGCGGGGCCAGGCCCTCACCAGCCGCAGCGCCATCGACACGGCCGCCAAGCGCACCGGCTTCTCGTCCGGCGCGGACGGCGAGGAGATCAAGAACGGCACGCAGAAGATCGACAAGCTGGCCCCGGGCGTCAGCCGCGCCTTCACCCTCCATGTGCCGGTCAAGGACCTCGGCCTGGGGGACGACGGTGTCTACCAGCTCGGTGTCTCCTTGTCCGGCCGGTCCGGCGGCTCCTCGTACGAGCAGGTGCTCGGCGTCCAGCGCACGTTCCTGCCCTGGCAGACCTCCGACGTGGCGAAGAAGTCCCAGCTCACGTACCTGTGGCCGCTGATCTCCTCGACGCACCTCACCGCGGAGACGGACGCGGACGCGGAACAGACCCCCGTCTTCCGCAACGACAACCTGGCCGCGGAGATCGCTCCCGGCGGGCGGCTCCAGCAGCTCGTGGCGCTCGGCAAGGACCTCCCCGTCACCTTCGTCATCGACCCGGACGTGCTCGCCTCCGTCGACGCGATGACCAAGACGTACAAGGTCGAAGGCCCGAACGGCCCCACGGCGGGCAAGAACCAGGCCGTCGCCAAGCAGTGGCTGGGCCAGGTGGAGGAGGCCGTCAAGACCCACGAGGTCGTCGCCCTCCCCTTCGCCGACCCCGACCTGGCCTCCCTCGCCCACCGCGGCAAGGAGGTCCCCAGCGCCCTGGGCCACCTCGGCCCCGCCACGACGCTGGCGGCCACGACCGTGGAGACGATCCTGGGCGTCAAGCCCCGTACCGACTTCGCCTGGCCCGCTGAGGGCGCCGTCGACTCCTCGATCGTCGACGTGGCCACCTCCGGCGGCGCGCACAACATCATCGCCCGCAGCGACAGCCTCCAGGAGAACGACCTCTCCTACAGCCCGACGGCGGCCCGCCCCATCGGCGGCGGGAACACCGCGATCGTCTCGGACGCCCGGCTGTCCACCGCCTTCGAGGGCGACCTGTCCAAGGCCGAGAACTCCACCCTCGCGATCCAGGAGTTCCTCGCCCAGAGCCTGATGGTCAACGGCCAGGAGCCCGAGCGGCAGCGCAACATCGTCGTCGCCCCGCAGCGCACACCGTCGGTCAGCCAGGCCCAGGCCATGGCCGCCGGCGTGAAGAGCCTGGTGCCCGGCCGCTGGGCCGAACCGATGAACCTGGCGAGCGCCGCCAAGGCCACGCCGGACCCCGACGCCAACCGCGACGTGCCCCGGAGCTCCGCGTATCCGGCCTCGCTGCGCGAGCAGGAACTGCCGACCGCGGCCTTCGAGGAGATCCAGGAGACCCAGAGCACGCTGGACGACTTCGAGCCCGTGCTCTCCCAGCCCCCCCGTGTGGTGACGCCGTTCGGCAACGCCATCATGCGGGAGATGTCGACCGAGTGGCGGGGCGACGAGGCGGGCGCCGCGGCCTTCCGCAGCTCCGTACGCACCTACCTCGACGGTCTGACGAAGAACGTGCAACTGATCCAGAAGTCGGACGCGACGCTCTCCGGGCGCAGCGCGACCATTCCGGTGACGGTGCAGAACAACCTCGTGCAGGGCGTGAAGAACCTGACGCTGGAGCTGACGTCCTCGCAGCCCAACCGCCTCGACACGGGAGAGCCGCAGGAGATCACGGTCGACGGCGGCCACAGCCAGTCGTTCAAGTTCGACACGACGGCGAACGCCAACGGTCCCGTGCAGGTGACGGCGCAGCTCTACACCTCCGAGGGCAAGCCGTACGGCCGGCCGATGACCTTCCAGGTCAACGTCACCGAGATCACCTCGACGATCATGCTCGTGATCGCCGGCGGCGTGCTGCTGCTCGTCCTCGCCGGTGTGCGCATCTACCTCCAGCGCAAGCGTGCCGCCCGGCACGGCGACGAAGGGACCGGCGGCGAGGGCGCCGACGGGGCCGGCGGCGGCGCGGGGTCCGGCGGAGCCGGCGGCGAAGGGGCCGACGGCGGCAGCGGGCACAGCGGCGGAGCCGACGACGGCGGTACGGACGGTGACGGGCCGGTGCAGCCGGGTGACCCCGAGCCGGACACCGGTTCGGGAAGCACGGACCCGTCCGGCTCAGGTGAGAAAGTGGACCGTTGATAGATGGCGGGGCCGGATGGCCGGCGACGGATGAGGTGGGGCAGCGATGAATGCGCCGTACGACGGTGACCGCGGCAGGGGTGCGCGCGGCACTCCTGCGGGTCAGGGACCGCCGACGCCTCAGGGGCAGCCGCCCCAGGACCCGTACGTGCAGGACGCGTACGCCAACGACCCGTACCGGGCGCAGGACCCCACGGCCCAGGACCCGGTGAACGACGTCCTCTACGACCGGTCGGCCCACCCCCCGCCGGCCCCCGGCCAGGCCCCGCACCCGCTCTACCAGCAGCCACCTGCCCCGCAGCACACTCCGGACCCCCAGGTGTGGGCCCCGCCCCCGCCTCCCGAGCCCCAGGGCCCGACCCGGCACCTGCCGTACGGTGACGACGCCGCCACGACGCAGTTCGTGGGGGTGGACGACCTCATCACGCAGGCCGCCGACGAGCGCCCCGGGCAGGACGCCTTCGCGCACCTGTACCGGGACCAGCAGCAGCCGTACGAACCGCAGCGTCCTTATGAGCAGCAGCGCCCCCACGAAGCGCAGCAGCAGCCGTACGGCCAGCAACGCCCGTACGGACAGCAGCGCCCCCAGGAAACACAGCAGCCGTACGGGCAGCAGCCCCCGCAGGGAACACAGCAGCCTTACGGCCAGCAGCGCCCGTACGAGCCGCAGCAGGCGATGACGCCGCAGCCGGACCCCGTTCCGCAGGCCGCCGCCGTGCCGGAGCAGCCGCCTGCCCCGGTGCCCGCGCCGGAGCCCGCCAAGCGCTCCGGCGGGCGCGCCTCCAGCCTGCTGAAGTCCAGCGCAGTCATGGCCGCGGGCACGCTGGTCTCGCGCATCCTGGGCTTCGTCCGCAACCTCGTCATCGCCGCGGCGATCGGCGTCGGCACGCTCAACGACTCGTACCAGGTCGCCAACACCCTGCCGACGATGATCTACATCCTGGTCGGCGGCGGCGCCCTGAACGCCGTCTTCATCCCGCAGCTCGTGCGGGCCATGAAGACCGACGAGGACGGCGGCGAGGCGTACGCCAACCGGCTCCTGACCCTGGTCACCGTGCTGATGGCCGGTGTCACCACGGTCTGTGTGCTGGCGGCGCCGGTCTTCATCGGCATCATGTCGCCGAAGATCGCCTCGGACCCCGAGCAGATGGACGTCGCGGTCGCCTTCGCCCGCTACTGCCTGCCGACCATGTTCTTCATGGGCGTGCACGTCGTACTGGGACAGATCCTCAACGCCCGCGGCCGGTTCGGCGCGATGATGTGGACCCCGGTCCTCAACAACATCATCGTGATCGCCACCTTCGGCGCGTTCATCTGGGTCTTCGGCAGCTTCTCGCACAGCGGTGTGGGCGCGGGCAACGTCTCCGCCGACGCGGTCCGGCTGCTGGGCATCGGCACCCTGCTCGGGCTGACCGTGCAGGCGCTCGCCATGTTCCCCTACCTCCGGGACGCCGGTTTCCGGCTCCGCCCCCGCTTCGACTGGCGCGGTCACGGGCTCGGCAAGGCGGCCCGGCTCGCCAAGTGGACCTTCTTCTTCGTCCTCGCCAACCAGCTCGGCATGGTCGTGGTGACCCAGATCGCCACCTGGGCCGGCTCGGTGGCCGAGAGTGAGGGCCACTCCGGCACCGGTATCACCGCCTACAACTACGCGCTGCAGCTCTGGCAGATGCCGCAGGCCATCATCACCGTCTCGGTCATGACCGCCGTCCTGCCGCGCATCTCCCGGGCCGCCCACGACGGGGACGAGACCGCCGTCCGCGACGACATCTCCTACGGGCTGCGGACCTCCGCGGTGGCCATCGTGCCGTGCGCCTTCGCGTTCGTGGCGCTCGGTGTGCCCATGGCGACGCTGATGTTCTCCAGCGCCGGCTCCGGCGCCACCAACATCGGCTACGTGATCATGGCGTTCGGACTCGGCCTGATCCCGTACTCCGCGCAGTACGTCATCCTGCGCGGTTTCTACGCCTACGAGGACACCCGCACGCCGTTCTTCAACACGGTGATCGTCGCGGCCGTCAACGCGGCGGGCTCCGGGCTGTGCTTCCTCCTCCTGCCGGCCCGCTGGGTCGTGGTCGGCCTCGCGGCGTCCTATGGCCTGGCCTACGCCGTCGGCGTCGGCGTGGCCTGGCGGCGCCTGCGCACCCGGCTGGGTGGCGACCTGGACGGACCACACGTCATTCGTACGTACGCCCGTCTCTCCGGCGCCTGTGTGCCCGCCGCTCTGGTCGGCGGCGCGGCCGCATACGGAATCACCCTGGCGCTCGGCAGCGGGGTCACCGGATCGCTGGCCGCCTTGGCCGGTGGCGGTGTCACACTGATCGCCGTCTTCTTCCTCGCCGCGAAACGGATGCGGGTCGAGGAGATGAACGCCATGGTCGGCATGGTCCGAGCCAAGCTGGGGCGCTGAGCGGGCACAACCATCGGCCGCAACCGTGTGTCGTGCATAGTGGCGGACTGTGGGCACAATTGTCTTGGCTCGTAGAGCCTGCAACGGATGGGGAGGCAGGAACGACGGTGGCGGAACGGAGCACGGCTGCCGTCGACGTGGCCGACACGAGCGGTGACGAACCGCTGACCGCCCAGGCGGGACAGGCCACGGACGACGGTGCGGAGGCCGAGAGCGTAACCGGCACGGACCAGGACACCGCACGCACCGGCGAACAGCCTGCCGCGGTGGCCGACACCAAGCCGCCCGAACTGCACAGCGGCCACAAGCTCGCCAGACGCTACCGCCTGGAGGAGTGCGTCACCCGTCTGGACGGATTCAGCAGTTGGCGTGCGGTCGACGAGAAACTGCGCCGTGCCGTCGGCGTACACATCCTGCCCGCGGACCACCCGCGTGCCCGCCCCGTGCTGTCCGCCGCGCGCTCCGCCGCGCTGCTCGGCGACCCCCGCTTCGTGCAGGTCCTCGACGCCGTCGAGGAGAACGACCTCGTCTACGTCGTGCACGAGTGGCTGCCGGACGCCACGGAGCTGACCGCGGTGCTCGCGAGCGGCCCGCTCGAACCGCACGACGCCTACCAGCTCGTCAGCCAGGTCTCCCAGGCCATGGCCGCCGCCCACCGGGAGGGCCTGGCCCATCTCAGGCTCAACCCCAGCTCGGTGCTGCGGACCGAGTCCGGGCAGTACCGCATCCGCGGGCTGGCCGTGATGGCCGCGCTGCGCGGCATCAGCAGCGACCACCCGCAGCGCACGGACACCGAGGCGATCGGCGCGCTCCTGTACGCCGCCCTCACCCAGCGCTGGCCGTACGAGAGCGACGCGTACGGCCTGTCGGGGCTGCCCAAGGACATCGGCATGATCCCGCCGGACCAGGTACGGGCCGGAGTGCACCGCGGCCTGTCCGAGCTGGCCATGCGGGCGCTGGTCAACGACGGTGCCACCGCCTCCCGACAGGAGCCGGCCTGCACCACTCCGGAGGAGCTGGTGAAGGCCGTCACGGCCATACCGCGCATCCGCCCGCCGGAGACCTCCTTCACCTCACCGCCGCCCTACCAGCGCACCGCCTTCCAGCAGGGTTCGTACGGGCAGCCCCCGTCGCGCAACGGCGGGGCGCCGACCCGGGCAGCGGCGGTGCCCGTTCCGCCGCCACCGCTGCAGAGCCGCACCGGCCGGGCCCTGAAGTGGTGCGTGTCCGGACTGCTGATCGCGGCGCTGGGGCTCGGTAGCTGGCAGCTGGCGGACACCCTCCTCAAGGACGAGGGCCAGGACAGCCAGGAGAGCACGCAGCCCGAGAGCGGCAAGCAGAAGAAGCCCGCACCGAAGCCGATCAAGATCGACAGCGCGACGGAGTTCTCTCCCCGCACCAGTTCGCCCGTCGGCGGCCGCTACAGCCCGGCGTCGAACGCGGTGGACGGGGACCCGGGCACCGCCTGGGTGACCGGGTTGTTCAAGGGCTGGGCGAACTTCGGCAACCTTCCGCAGCGCGCGGACGGCAGCGGCCTGGTCGTCGACCTCGGCAGCGTCCAGGACGTCTCCGAGGTGCAGGCCAGCATGTACCGGCCGGGGCAGACGGCCGAGGTGCTCGCCGCCGACCCCGAAGCGACGAACCCGACGACGCTCAACGCGTTCACAAAGCGTCTGTCGAAGCTGGAGAAGGCCGGCAGCTCACTGACCGCGAAGCTGGACAAGCCCGTCAAGACGCGTTACGTCCTGGTCCACATCACCGAGCTGCCCAGCGACGACGAGGAGGACGGCTACCGGGGCGGTATCTCGGAGATCAAGGTCAGCGGCTGACCCTCCGAGCGCCCTTCGCTGGGCGCTCGCAGGGCGCGACCTGCTCCCCGCTTGCGGGATCCGGCCAATTTCACGAGGTCCGAGCACGTGCTGCATCAGCAGCGCGTGCTCGGTTTTTTCGCGAGACGGTGGGGCGCTTCTGACGCGCGACTTCGACCCGAATTCCGGCAATTCACCCGTGAATCCGGCTGCTGCCGAAGAAGGGCCGTGAGCACACCGGGTCCCCGGCCGACGCATCGGCCGGGGACCCGGAAAACCGGAACCTACTTACACTTCAGTTCCACTTGGTGCAATACACCGTATTGTTGCCGAAGTACCCACAGGCCCGCACCGAGTATCCGGGGCCGTCGTTCTGGAGCTTGTTGTTCGCGATGGATGCCGTGTCGCCCGGGTCAAGAGTGAACCGGCGCTTCTGCACCAATCCCTTCCAGGTCTTTCCGCCGTTGCGGGAGACGTCCATCCAGAGCGCTCCCTCACTGTCACCCCCGTTCGACGTCATGCTCGCCATCGTCCAGTCGTGACCGTCCTTGCAGCGGTAGACGAGGAGCTTGACCGTGGCGTGCCCGCCGTAGGTCTTCACCGACAGCGTCTTGCGGTGGCTGCAGTTTCCCTTGGAGTACGCGGACGCCGAACCCGGCATCGCCCCCACGGCAAGGACCGAAGCCACCGCGATCAGCAGAAGACGCTTGAGGTTTTTCATACAGCAATTCCTTGAATCTTTGGCGGCAGACGAGAAGCAGCCGGTCGAACCGTTCCGCAGCGGGCGATTACCGGCGCTCCGTCTATGTGCGGCATCTTGATCGTTTCAGCCGTCACCGCGACTCGGCAACTCTCGCAATACGCGCTTTCAAGGCGGCGAAATGATGCCGCGCCCGGCGCCGGACAGTGGTCGGCACCCGCCGTGCCCGAGACCGGCCCCACGCCTGACCGGCGTTTACTTTCGCAGCCCGGCGGGCTTCAATGGAGCCACCTATCCGCTACCCGCCGCGAGCAGGGGGACATGTGGGGCCTGAGACAGGCGGCTCTGACGTGGTGAGCGACGGTGACCTCCTCGCGCGCCACGTGGCCGGCGACCCCGACGCCTTCGGCGAGATAGTCCGGCGCCACCGCGACCGGCTCTGGGCGGTGGCGCTGCGCACCCTCGGCGACCGGGAAGAAGCGGCGGACGCCGTGCAGGACGCGCTCGTCTCGGCCTACCGGGCCGCCCACACCTTCCGGGGCCAGTCGGCCGTCACGACCTGGCTGCACCGCATCACCGTCAACGCCTGTCTGGACCGGGCACGCAAAGCGGCCTCCCGCCGTACGTCCCCGGTCGCCGAGACGGAGCGGCTGGAGCAACTGCTGGAACCGCACGAGTCCGCCGCCGTGCCGGCCGAGCGGCAGGATCTGCACCGGGAACTGCTCGGTGCGCTGCGCACCCTGCCCGAAGAACAACGTGCGGCGCTGGTCCTCGTTGACATGCAGGGATATCCGGTGGCCGAGGCCGCCGCGATCCTCGACGTCCCCACGGGGACGGTGAAGAGCCGCTGTGCGCGAGGCCGGGCCCGGCTTCTTCCGATGCTCACCCATCTGCGCCCGGGTGAAGGGGATAGCAGACCCGTCGGCGGGGGAAGGAACCGGGCGCAGGGGACATCCGTCCCAGAGGCGGCAGGGCCGAAGGACACAGATGCCGTGAAGGGCGGAGGTGGGCGCTCGTGACTTCGACGACCGACACGGACGAGCACCCGGAGGTCTCCGAGATCTCCGCGCTCACGGACGGGCTGCTCTCCCCGTCCCGCACCGCGGACCTACGCGATCACCTCGCGTGCTGCGAGCTGTGCGAGGACGTCCATGCCTCCCTGGAGGAGATCCGGGGGCTGCTGGGCACCCTTCCAGGGCCTTCGCGGATGCCGGCCGACGTGGCGGAGCGCATCGACGCGGCGCTGGCGGCCGAGGCGCTGCTCGACTCCACCGCACCGGACCAGGAGCCGGCCGAGCGGGAGGTTCCGGCGGCCACGACCGTTCCTGTTTCACGTGAAACCGACACCGCACCCGCCACCGTCACCGCCCCTCCCGCGCCCGTCACCCGGCCCGCAGGGCACCCTCGGGCGGCTTCCGGCCCGGGGCGCCGTACAGCCGGCGGCCGGCCCCGCAGCCGACGCTGGCCGAGGGCGCTGCTCGGTGCCGCCGCTGCCGTGGCGGTCATCGGCGTCGGCGGGATCGTCATTCAGAACGCGTCCTCCGGCAGTGGCCAGGGGACAGCACAGAAGCCGCACACCGAGGCGGCGGAGAAGAGCGCCGGGGCCGCGTCCGCGCTGACGTCCGCCACCCTGGAGACACGGGTCCACGACCTGCTGGCCTCGTCGCACACCAAGAAGGCGCCGGACGTCGGCACGCAGAGCTCTCCCGACACACCGCTGCGGGGCGCGACGGACACCGTGCCGTCCTGCGTCCAGCGCGGCACCGGGCGGCCCGAGACCCCCCTGGCAGCCACGCACAGCACCTACGAGGGCCAGGACGCGTACCTCCTGGTGCTGCCGCACCCGACCGACGCCGACCGCGTCTCCGCCTACGTCATCTCCTCCTCCTGCGTCTCCGCGTCTCCGCCGGCTCCTGGCAAGGTGCTGCTGACCCACTCGTACCGGCGGGCCTGAACCGGCGGTAAGAGCGCCGGGGCTCCGCGGGAATGCTTGCCCCTTAGGATCCGTTGGGTGGGGTGAGAGTTCACCGAGAGCCCCAGCAAGCAGTCGGCAGAGACAAGGAAGACACCCGTGAGCGACGTCCGTAACGTGATCATCATCGGCTCCGGGCCCGCGGGCTACACCGCCGCGCTCTACACCGCCCGTGCCTCCCTGAAGCCGCTGGTTTTCGAGGGCGCCGTCACCGCCGGTGGCGCGCTGATGAACACCACCGAGGTGGAGAACTTCCCCGGGTTCCGCGACGGCATCATGGGCCCCGACCTGATGGACAACATGCGTGCCCAGGCCGAGCGCTTCGGCGCCGAGCTGGTCCCGGACGACGTGGTCGCGGTCGACCTGACCGGTGAGATCAAGACCGTCACCGACACCGCCGGCACCGTGCACCGCGCCAAGGCCGTGATCGTCACGACCGGCTCCCAGCACCGCAAGCTGGGCCTGCCCCGTGAGGACGAGCTCTCCGGCCGCGGTGTCTCGTGGTGCGCCACCTGCGACGGGTTCTTCTTCAAGGACCAGGACATCGCCGTGGTCGGCGGCGGCGACACCGCGATGGAGGAGGCCACCTTCCTCTCCCGCTTCGCCAAGTCGGTCACGATCATCCACCGCCGTGACACGCTGCGGGCCAGCAAGGCGATGCAGGAACGCGCCTTCGCCGACCCGAAGATCAGCTTCGTCTGGGACAGCGAGGTCGCCGAACTGCACGGCGAGAACAAGCTCTCCGGCCTGACGCTGCGCAACCTGAAGACCGGCGAGACCTCGGAGTCCCCGGTGACCGGCCTGTTCATCGCGATCGGCCACGACCCGCGCACCGAGCTGTTCAAGGGCCAGCTGGAGCTGGACGACGAGGGCTACCTCCAGGTGGAGGCCCCGAGCACCCGTACCAACATCACGGGTGTCTTCGCCGCCGGCGACGTCGTCGACCACACCTACCGCCAGGCGATCACGGCGGCCGGTACCGGCTGCTCCGCGGCCCTGGACGCCGAGCGGCACCTCGCCGCGCTCTCGGACAGCGAGGACGTCCCCGAGCCGGAGAAGACCGCCTCCGCCTGACTCCGCCCCTGAACGCCCCCGAGCCCCACCCCACCCAGTAAGGAGACTGCCATGGCCGGTGCCACGGTGACCGTGACGGACGCCAACTTCGAAGAGGTCGTCCTCAAGAGCGACAAGCCCGTACTCGTGGACTTCTGGGCCACCTGGTGCGGTCCGTGCCGCCAGATCGCCCCGTCGCTGGAGGCCATCGCCGCCGAGCACGACGAGATCGTCATCGCGAAGCTGAACACCGACGAGAACCCGACCATCACCGCCAAGTACGGCGTCATGTCGATCCCGACGATGAACGTCTACCAGGGCGGCGAGGTCGTGAAGACCATCGTCGGCGCGAAGCCGAAGGGGGCGCTGGAGCGCGAGCTGAGCGACTTCCTCGCCTGAGCGCACTCCGCGACCCGCACGAACGCGAACGGGCCCGCCCCTCCGGGGGCCGGGCCCGTTCGCGTTCGTGCAATCCCGCTCTTCAGAGCGGACGCAGAGCCGGTTCCTTCTGTACCGCGCCCAGGAGACGGTCGAGGGCCATCTCCACGTCTTCCTTCCACGAGATCGTGGTGCGCAGTTCCAGCCTCAGCCGGGGGAAGCGGGGATGCGGGCGGACCGTCTTGAAGCCGACGGCCAGCAGGTGATCGGCGGGAAGCACGCACGCGGGCTCCGACCAGCGGGCGTCACCGAACGCCTCGACCGCCTTGAATCCGCGGCGGATGAGGTCCTTGGCCACCGTCTGCACCATCACCCGGCCCAGCCCCTGCCCCTGATACCCCGGCGTCAGCCACGCCGTGAGGAGCTGTACGGCGTCGGGGGACACCGGGCTCGTGGGGAAGGCCGTGGAGCGCGGTACGTACGCGGGCGGGGCGTACAGCACGAAGCCGACCGGGACGTCGTCGACAAGGACCACACGGCCGCAGGAGCCCCACTCCAGAAGGACGGCCGAGATCCAGGCTTCCTTCTCCAGCTCGGGCCGGCCCGCTCTTACCGCGGCTTCGCCGCTGACGGGGTCCAGTTCCCAGAAAACGCAGGAGCGGCAGCGCTTGGGGAGATCCGGAAGGTTGTCCAGCGTGAGCGGTACGAGCCGACGGCCCATGAAGACAGGTCCTCGCTTCCCTCGCCCGCCGCACCGCGCGATACCGTCCGCACGTCCCGCTCTCTGAGCAGGCCACCGACGAAACCACCGACTGCCCCGAGGCCGAAGCCCGCTGCCAGCAGTCCGGTGCGGCTCACCGTTCGCATGGCTTACTCCTTGTTGTGGGGGTTTCCACGTGGATGTGCGCCATACCCGATCGCATCGTATCCACGGTCCGCCCACGCGGGTACCGCCACACAGCAAAGGACGGGCCGTGTTCCGTAATCCGCTGGGAACACGGCCCGCCCTCCGGGCCCGGGGACTCGGCTCAGTCCTCTTCGCCGTTGTCCTCGGTGAGGCTCTTGTCGAGCACCCGGCCCTCGCCGGGGGCCATGGTGCCGAGAATGCGCTCAAGATCTTCTATCGAGGCGAACTCGACGACGATCTTGCCCTTCTTCTGCCCGAGGTCGACCTTCACCCGGGTCTCGAAGCGGTCGGACAGCCGGGAGGCGAGGCCCGTCAGGGCGGGGGAGACCCGGGTGCCGGCCCGCGGCTTCTTCGTCTTGGCGGTACCGGCGGGCTCGGAACCCATCAGCCGCACGATCTCCTCGACCGAGCGCACCGAGAGTCCTTCGCGAACGATACGGCGCGCCAGCTCCTCCTGCTCGTCCGCGTCGTCCACGCCCAGCAGGGCACGCGCGTGGCCGGCGGAGAGCACCCCGGAGGCTACCCGGAACTGCACGGACGTCGGGAGCTTCAGCAGCCGCAGGGTGTTGGAGACCTGCGAGCGCGACCGGCCGATACGGTCGGCCAGCTCGTCGTGGGTGCAGCTGAAGTCCCGCAGCAGTTGGTCGTAGGCCGCGGCCTCTTCCAGCGGGTTCAACTGGGCCCGGTGGAGATTCTCCAGCAGGGCGTCCAGCAGCAGCTTCTCGTCGTCGGTCGCACGGACGATCGCCGGGATGCGCTCCAGGCCGGCCTCGCGGCAGGCCCGCCAGCGCCGCTCGCCCATGATGAGCTCGTACCGCTCGGGGCCGGTCTGCCGGACCACCACCGGCTGGAGGAGCCCGACCTCCTGGATGGAGGTGACCAGCTCGGCAAGTGCCTCCTCTTCGAAGACCTCACGCGGCTGCCGCGGGTTGGGCGTGATCACGTCGAGCGGCAGCTCGGCGAAGTGCGCCCCCGCCACCTCTCCCGTCACAGCCGCCGCTGCTTCGGTCTTCTGCGGCTCTTCCGTTTCACGTGAAACACTCCTGACCGCGATCGAGGTGACCTTGGCCGCCGCCACCCCGCGGTCCGGCGGCATGGCCGGCACCGCGGACGGCGAGGTCGCTCCCCGGCCCACCACGGGCGCGGTGCTCTCCGCTGCCTGCGGCGCCGCGGGGATCAGCGCACCGAGCCCACGGCCCAGTCCTCTACGTCGTTCGCTCACTGATTCCCCTCCGACATGCTGTGCTGTGGTTCGTAGTTCACGGTGAGTCCCTCGGAGCCGATCCCGGCCTGAGCGACCCCGCGCAAGGCAATCTCCCGGGCCGCCTCAAGGTAGGACAGCGAGCCGCTGGAACCCGGGTCATAGGTGAGGACGGTCTGCCCGTAGCTGGGCGCCTCGGAGATACGCACCGAACGGGGGATGCTGGTGCGCAGCACCTCGCTGCCGAAGTGGTTACGCACCTCCTCCGCGACCTGGGAGGCCAGCCGGGTGCGACCGTCGTACATGGTGAGCAGGATCGTCGACACATGGAGCTTGGGGTTGAGGTGCCCGCGCACCAGGTCGACGTTGCGCTGCAGTTGGCCGAGCCCTTCCAGCGCGTAGTACTCGCACTGGATCGGGATCAGTACCTCGGCACCCGCGACCAGTGCGTTGACGGTCAGCAGGCCGAGCGACGGCGGGCAGTCGATGAGGATGTAGTCCAGCGGCTGTTCGTAGGCCTTGATGGCCCGGTCCAGCCGGCTTTCCCGTGCCACCAGCGAGACCAGCTCGATCTCGGCGCCGGCCAGGTCGATGGTGGCCGGCGCACAGAACAGCCCCTCCACGTCGGGCACCGGAACCACGACATCGGCCAGCGGCTTGCTCTCCACCAGCACGTCGTAGATGGAGGGAACTTCGGCATGATGGTCGATACCCAGGGCCGTGGAGGCATTGCCCTGCGGATCGAGGTCGATGACCAGGACGCGGGCACCGTGCAGAGCCAGCGAGGCGGCAAGGTTGACCGTCGTGGTGGTCTTGCCGACCCCGCCCTTCTGGTTGGCGACCACCATGACCCGGGTGTTCTCGGGCCGGGGCAGGGCTTCTCCGGTGCGGCCAAGCGTCTGAACCGCCAGCTGAGCTGCACGACCGATCGGGGTGTCGTCCATGGGGGACGGCGTTTCACGTGAAACGTCATCCCTGAGCGACTCGCTACGGGGACCGGGGACCGGATCGGTCATCGGGCCCGCGATGTTGGCGTCGGACCGCAAGGATTCACTCTCCTCGACATCAGGCTCGCAGTGCTCAGAGCCTGCCATGCTTTCGGTGTCGTGAACCAGTGAGGTCCGCTCTCCTGTGGATGAACCCACCTCTGTGGATACTTCCGTCACCCCTGGGGGCTTCCGGTCACGCGGCGCGGCAGCCGCGCGACCACGGCTGATGATTCCATGCAGCAGAGAACGACGTTTCACGTGAAACACGATGACAGCGTTGCGTCCGTTTTGTACGCGACACTCCGCTTTGTGTCGTTTTGTTGGTTTGGCTGGGGTAGTCAGCAGGGCTACCGCCCCGCTCAGCGGCGCCGCCCCCGCTGCGCCCGGCTGGGCCGGGCCGCCTTCGCACGCTTGGCCGCGAACCGCACACCGCCAGGGCTCTCGCCGACCTCGACACGGACCACGGTCGACAGCGGATCCACGACCCCTTCACCGACCTGGACCACCGAGGTCTCCACGACACCGAGCTTGCTCAGCGCGGCGCGGGCCCCCTTCAGCTCCTCCTCGGCCGTGTCCCCCTTGAGCGCCAGCATCTCGCCGTAGGGACGCAGCAGCGGAACACCCCAGCCCGCCAGCCGGTCGAGCGGCGCCACCGCACGCGCCGTCACCACATGCACCTGCGGAAGCTTGCCCATGACCTCTTCCGCGCGGCCGCGCACCACCGTGACATGGTCCAGCCCGAGCAGCTCGACCACCTCCAGCAGGAAGTTCGTCCGCCGCAGCAGCGGCTCCAGCAGCGTGATCTTGAGGTCCGGCCGCACCAGGGCCAGCGGAATGCCCGGCAGCCCCGCGCCCGAGCCGACATCACAGACGGTGACGCCCTCGGGCACCACCTCGGAGAGCACCGCGCAGTTCAGCAGGTGCCGCTCCCACAGCCGCGGCACCTCACGCGGGCCGATCAGACCTCTGCGTACGCCCGCGTCGGCGAGCAGCTCGCCGTAGCGCACGGCCTCCGGAAAAAGCTCACCGAACACCTCACGCGCCACATCCGGCGCCGGTGGGAGCTCCGCTGCTGCGTCCGTCACGGGAAACGCCCTTCCTCTGGACTGTTATAAGGCTGACAAGATGTGGCCCCGCCTGCGAGACAGACGGGGCCGGTGACATCAAGCGGTGCGGGGCTCTGGCCGTCAGGCCGGGAGGACCACCACACACCGCTGGGGCTCTTCGCCCTCGGACTCGCTGCGCAGCCCTGCGGCCGCCACCGCGTCGTGCACGACCTTGCGCTCGAAGGGGGTCATGGCCTTCAGCTTCACCGGCTCGCCGGTGCCCTTGGCCTCCTCCGCCGCCTCGGCGCCCAGCTCCGCGAGCTCCTCGCGCTTCTGGGCCCGGTACCCGGCGATGTCCAGCATCAGACGGCTGCGGTCACCGGTCTCCCGGTGCACCGCGAGCCGGGTCAGCTCCTGGAGCGCCTCCAGCACCTCACCGTCCCGGCCCACCAGCTTCTGCAGGTCACGGCTGGTCGAGTCGCTGATGATCGACACAGCGGCGCGGTCGGCCTCGACGTCCATGTCGATGTCGCCGTCGAGGTCGGCGATGTCCAGCAGGCCTTCGAGGTAGTCGGCCGCGATCTCGCCCTCCTGCTCCAGGCGGGTGAGGGTGTCGGTCCCCTCGGCGGCCGGGGTCCCCCCTGTCGACGACGAGGGGCGGGTCGTGTCCGTCACGGAAGGACTCCTTCTTACTTCTTGGACGGGTGCTTGGGCCGCTGCTGGCCCTTGCGCTGTCCAGACTTGGCGTTACGGGAGCCGGAGGCGGAGGAGCCGCCCTTCGGCTTGCTGTCCTGAGGTGCCTGCTTCTCCAGGGACTGCTTCTTCGAAGCGTCCGAGCCGGAGGCGTCGGAAGCGCTGGAGCCGGACCCCGCCCGGGTGCGCCGCTGCGCACCGGCGCCACCGGCGGGCTTGCCGCCGGCCTGCTTGCCGCCGGCGGCGGGCTGGGTCTGGCGCTGGGACTTGCTCTGCCGCTTGGGCTGCTGCCGGTTCTGGCGCGCCTCCTCGGCGACCTTCTTGGCCTCGACCTCGGCCGGGTCCTCCTTGAGCTTGCCCTTGGCGCGCAGTCGCTGCTGACGCTCCTCGAACGCCTTGCTGCCCGGGGTGGGGTTCCGGCGGATGACGAACATCTGCTGGCCCATGGTCCAGACGTTGGTGGTCAGCCAGTACAGGAGAACGCCGACGGGGAAGCCGGGGAAGCCGATACCGAAGACGGCGAACATGATCGGGAAGACGTACATCAGCATCTTCTGCTGCTGCATGAACGGCGTCTTCACCGTCAGGTCGACGTTCTTGGTCATCAACTGGCGCTGCGTGTAGAACTGCGACGCCGACATCAGGACGATCATGATGACGGTGACCACGCGGACGTCGGTGACCGACGCACCCAGAGACTGGATCTTCTCCGGGGTGTCCAGGAACTTCGCGGCCAGCGGCGCGCCGAAGATGTGCGCCTTCTGCGCGCTCTCCAGCAGCGACTGGTTGATGACGCCGACCGTCTGGTTGTTCGCGATGTGGCTGAGGACCTGGTACAGCGAGATGAAGAACGGCGACTGCGCCAGGATCGGCAGGCAACTGGAGAGCGGGTTGGTGCCCGTCTCCTTGTACAGCTTCATCATCTCTTCGGACTGACGCTGCTTGTCGCTCTTGTAGCGCTCCTGGATCGCCTTCATCTTCGGCTGGAGCGCCTGCATGTTCCGCGTCGACTTGATCTGCTTCACGAAGAGCGGGATCAGGCAGACACGGATCAGCACCACCAGCGAGACGATGGACAGACCCCACGCCGCGCCACTGTTCTCGTCGAAGATGAGGCTGTAGAACGAGTGGAACTGGACGATGATCCAGGAAACTGCGTAATAGAGAGGACTGAGGATCGTGTCCACGAATCAGGCTCCTTGGGCGGTGGGCTGAGTCTCAGGCTGTGCGGCAGGCTCAGGGACGGTGGACCCGCCCAGGCGGCTCCTCAGCCGCCGATGCCAGACCGGACGCTTCCGGGGTGGAACGTGGTCGACGCCACCGGGCGACCACGGGTTGCAACGCAGGATGCGCCAAGCCGTCAGCGCGGTCCCTTTCACCGCGCCGTGCCGGTCGATGGCCGTGTAGCCATAGTGGGAGCACGACGGGTAGTACCGGCAGACCGGCCCCAGCAGGGGGCTGATGGTCCACTGGTACAGCTTGATCAACAGCAGCAGCGGGTACTTCACCGCGGCTCCCTCCCCTGACCTCGGGTGGGGGGAACTCCATCCAGCAGCCGCTGCAGCGCGGTGTCCAGGTCACGGGCCAGTTGATCGTGGTCCGCATCGCCCGCGCCGGGCAGCGCCCGTACGACAACCAGGCTACCGGCGGGCAGCCGGTCCAGCCGGTCGCGCACGAGGTGGCGCAGCCGTCGTTTGACCTTGTTGCGGACCACGGCACCGCCGATGGCCTTGCTCACGACGAAACCCGCACGCGCCGGGGGAGGGCTCTCCCCCGCTGCGTGCGGGTCCGTTGCACCGCTGCGTAGATGGACGACGAGGAGCGGGCGCCCGGCCCTGCGTCCCCGGCGTACCGCGGTCGCAAAGTCCTCGCGCCGCCTCAGCCGATGCTCGGTAGGCAGCACGTCATGGACCTAGCTCAGGGCTCAGGCCGACAGGCGGGCGCGACCCTTGCCACGGCGGGACGCGAGGATCGCGCGGCCGGCACGGGTACGCATCCGCAGGCGGAAGCCGTGGGTCTTGGCGCGACGACGGTTGTTCGGCTGGAAGGTGCGCTTGCTCACTCGGGGGCTCCAGAGATGCTTGGTGTCTCCGGGGAGACAGGTGTGGGGCGTCGACTGGCTGTCACCGTGCGCCCACGAGTAGCTCGCAACGCCCGAGTGCACCGCTACTTCGATCACTTGAGCGCGATCTTTGCCCATCGGAGGCAGGCGGCAGCAGCCATCGACAACTCGACCTGGTTACGGTACGCGCGGCGGCGTCATCCGGTCAAACCGGCCCTCGGCCGGGACACACTATGCACAGCCTGTGGACAACAACTTGAATCACCAGGGTCGCCCTGACTACCGTGGGTCAACTCCGATTCCTTCCCGCCCGTCCTGAGAATCACACATTCGTGGGACCAGTGAGAGAGCGTGCTCTGTGGCCGACGTACCTGCCGATCTTGCCGCAGTGTGGCCACGCGTACTTGATCACCTCCTACGGGCGGAGAGCGACAGCCTCAAGCCGAAGGACCAGGACTGGCTGAAGCGGACCCAGCCGCTGGCCCTGGTGGCGGACACCGCCCTGCTGGCCGTGCCCAACGAGTTCGCCAAGGGCGTGCTGGAAGGCCGGCTCGCGCCGCTCATCGGGGAGGCGCTGAGCCACGAGTGCGGGCGCCCGATCCGGATCGCGATCACCGTCGACGACTCCGCCGAGGAGCCACAGCCTCAGCAGCCGATGCAGCAGCCCCAGCCGTCTCCGCACTTGCAGCAGCGGCACCAGCCCCAGCAGCCTCAGCAGCAAGGGGGACAGCCGGGGCAGCAGCACGATGCGTACGGCGGCTACGACAGCCGGCAGAGCGAGGGCTACGACAACCGGCAGGGTTACGGCCACCAGGACGACGACCTGCCCCACGTACGTCCCGCGTACCCGGAGTACCAGCAGCATCAGCAGCCCCGGCACGAGCCCGGCTCCTGGCCGCAGCACTCCGGCATGGGCGGCCAGAACGGCCCCGCCCCGCGCGAGGACTACGGATGGCAGCAGCAGCGCCTCGGCGGATTCCCCGAGCGCGACCCTTACGCGACGCCGCCCCCCGCACACGTACAGCAGCACCAGCAGCACCAGCGGTCACAGAGCGACTACCGTTCGCAGGCTCCCGAGCACACCGGCCCGCCGCAGCACCAGCACTCCGAGGGCCACTCCCCGTACGAGCAGCAGCCGCCGCAGCGGCGTGACCTCGCCGAGCACCAGCCCCCCGCGCACATCCAGAACCCCGGCCCCGGCGGCCTGCCCGCGCCCAGCGGCGCCCCCGGCCCGCTCGCCGCGCAGCCCGCGCCCGCGACCGGCCCCGGCGAGCCGACCGCCCGGCTGAACCCGAAGTACCTCTTCGACACCTTCGTCATCGGCGCGTCCAACCGCTTCGCGCACGCCGCCGCGGTCGCCGTGGCCGAGGCGCCGGCCAAGGCGTACAACCCGCTCTTCATCTACGGGGAGTCCGGCCTCGGCAAGACGCACCTGCTGCACGCCATCGGGCACTACGCGCGCAGCCTCTACCCGGGCACCCGGGTGCGGTACGTCAGCTCGGAGGAGTTCACCAACGAGTTCATCAACTCCATCCGCGACGGCAAGGCGGACGCGTTCCGCAAGCGCTACCGCGACATGGACATCCTGCTCGTCGACGACATCCAGTTCCTGGCGAGCAAGGAGTCGACGCAGGAGGAGTTCTTCCACACCTTCAACACCCTGCACAACGCCAACAAGCAGATCGTGCTGTCCTCGGACCGGCCGCCCAAGCAGTTGGTCACCCTGGAGGACCGGCTGCGCAACCGCTTCGAGTGGGGACTGATCACCGACGTCCAGCCGCCGGAGCTGGAGACCCGGATCGCGATCCTGCGCAAGAAGGCGGTCCAGGAGCAGTTGAATGCGCCGCCGGAGGTGCTGGAGTTCATCGCCTCCCGCATCTCGCGCAACATCCGCGAGCTGGAGGGGGCGCTGATCCGGGTCACCGCCTTCGCCTCCCTCAACCGCCAGCCGGTGGACCTGGGCCTGACGGAGATCGTCCTGAAGGACCTGATCCCCGGTGGCGAGGACGCGGCTCCCGAGATCACCGCGACCGCCATCATGGCGGCGACCGCGGACTACTTCGGGCTGACCGTGGACGACCTGTGCGGATCGTCGCGCAGCCGCGTGCTGGTGACGGCCCGGCAGATCGCGATGTACCTGTGCCGTGAGCTGACGGATCTGTCGCTGCCGAAGATCGGTGCGCAGTTCGGCGGGCGTGACCATACGACGGTGATGCACGCGGACCGCAAGATCCGGGCATTGATGGCCGAACGACGGTCCATCTACAACCAGGTCACCGAGCTGACTAACCGCATCAAGAACGGCTGACGCGGCATCGGCCACCGGCCGGCCGGAGTTTCGAGGGCGCCCCGGGGACGTAACCGCTCCCGGGGCGCCCTTCGTCGCTCGGGGGCTCCACGGACGTACGGGGCGCGGCTCCTGCGGACGTACGCAGGGCTCCACGGGCGTACGGCAGGGGTCCCGGCGGACGCACAGCGGGCTCCCTGGCCCCGTACGGCGCCGTCTCTCCGGCTCGTGCGGCCTGGAACTCCGGCCCGTACGGCAAGGCACTCTGTCTCGCTCAGCGCGTTTCTCCGGCCCGCACGGGACGCCCGATTTCGTCGTACGGAGGCGTCTCCACCACGCTCCGCAGCTCCTCCGGCCCCGTCCCGCGACCGCCCCGACCCCGTCCCGCCCCTGTGGAAGGCCACTGCTCTGTTCGATTCCTCGTCAGGTCACGGCCGTACTCCACAGATTGACCAAGATTCTTCCGTCCACATGCTGGGGACTGGGAAGTTATCCCGGTGGCTTCCACAGGAGGACCGAGCGCAGGAGCATCAGCCGAGGTCAGCGGCGTGTGGATTTGTGGCTAACGCTCATCCACAGGGTGTGGACAGAGGATTCGTCCACAGGGGGGCGATCGCGTTGTCCACTGCCCGCCCACAGGTGGCCCGCGCTTGTCCCCAACTTCTCCACACCCCTGTCCACTGTTCGGCAAGGCGACACCCGCGCTCACCGGGCCGAGTGAAAGGCGTCACACCAAGGTGCCGGATTGGGCTGTGGGGAACCGGGGTAAAGCTGGGGACAGGACTGGGGAGAAGTAGGGCTCCCCTGTGCATCGGGTGTGCATGAAGAACGGCGGTCCACAGACTCGGCCGGTTGTCCACGGCTGCCGCCCACAGGCCCGGTGGACAAAAAAACCGTGTTGACCTGCGCAGACGCAGTTGTCCACGGTTTCCACAGGCCCTACTACTACGACCACAGATAGCTACCGGGGAACTCGTTTCGAATCGGGTGCTGTGCACAACTTGGGGATCGGTCGTCCGACGCCTCTCGACCCGACTTGACCCCGAGCAGCAACAGCTATCGGTGACGTACGTCAGACTGGTCCCCGGCGACCCAGCCGACGAAGAAGGCCAGCAGGGCGTAAGCCAGCAACAGCAGGAGGCGGTTTCCGGTGAAGATCCGGGTGGAGCGCGATGTACTCGCGGAGGCAGTGGCCTGGGCGGCCAAGAGCCTCCCGGCCCGTCCGCCGGTGCCCGTCCTCGCGGGCCTGCTGCTGAAGGCGGAGGAAGGCAGCCTGAGCCTCTCCGGCTTCGACTACGAGGTCTCGGCGCGCGTCTCCGTCGACGCGGACGTGGAGGAGGAAGGCACCGTCCTGGTCTCCGGCCGCCTGCTGGCCGACATCTGCCGTGCCCTCCCCAACCGCCCGGTGGAGATTTCCACCGACGGTGTACGGGTCACCGTCGTCTGCGGCTCCTCGCGGTTCACGCTCCACACCCTCCCGGTGGAGGAGTACCCGGCGCTGCCGCAGATGCCGACCGCCACCGGCACCGTGCCCGGTGAGGTTTTCGCGGCGGCCGCCGCCCAGGTCGCGATCGCCGCCGGCCGTGACGACACCCTCCCGGTGCTCACCGGTGTGCGCATCGAGATTGAGGGCGACACGGTCACCCTGGCCTCCACCGACCGCTACCGCTTCGCGGTCCGCGAGTTCCTGTGGAAGCCGGAGAGCCCGGACGCCTCCGCGGTGGCCCTGGTGCCCGCCAAGACGCTGCTGGACACCGCCAAGTCCCTCAGCAGCGGCGACAGCGTCACGCTGGCGCTGTCCGGCTCGGGTGCCGGTGAGGGCCTGATCGGTTTCGAGGGCGCGGGCCGCCGGACGACCACCCGGCTCCTGGAGGGCGACCTCCCGAAGTACCGCACGCTCTTCCCCACCGAGTTCAACTCGGTCGCCGTGATCGAGACCGCCCCGTTCGTCGAGGCCGTCAAGCGTGTGGCGCTGGTCGCCGAGCGGAACACCCCGGTGCGCCTGAGCTTCGAGCAGGGCGTGCTGATCCTGGAGGCGGGCTCCAGCGACGACGCACAGGCTGTGGAGCGGGTGGACGCGGACCTGGAGGGCGACGACATCTCCATCGCCTTCAACCCGGGCTTCCTCCTGGAGGGCCTGTCGGCGATTGACTCCCCGGTGGCCCAGTTGTCCTTCACCACCTCGACCAAGCCGGCGCTGCTCAGCGGCTGCCCGGCCAAGGACGCCGAGGCGGACGACGCCTACAAGTACCTGATCATGCCGGTGCGCCTCTCCGGTTGATCTTCCGGCCGGATGCCGGGCGACTCCGGCTCCGGACCGCTCCGGTCTCCGGCTGCCGGCGGCTCCGGCCGTACGGCCGTCCGTCGACGGAAGTCACCCGGGAGTTTTCGCTCCGCCCCTGATACACGCACGCAGCGCTCGTGTATCAGGGGCGGAGTTTTTCGGTGGAGAATACGAAATAAGCCTTTCGGGTGCGTGACGGCGTCGATGGAGAATGTCCACCAGTCGCTTCACGTCTGCGACCACATTTCACCTTTACGTGCCGAGCAAAAGCCTCGGGTGGACGGAAGGTTTTCCCCAGGCTGCGGATATCCGGTGCGTCGAGCCATGCCCGTATCCACACCGTCCCCAGGCCCCCGGCGCCGCGGCACCCAGGTGACCACCCTGGGCGGAAAATAATCCACAGCCCTGGCGGTCCTGCTCCGAGTACCTGCGAAGCGGCTGGTCACAGCGTTGCTGGCCGCGCGTGCGAAGGTGCGGCTGTGGATAACCCGGTCGACCGCTGCGCCCAGGCCCGCCACTCGACCGCCCAAACAGCGCCGATGCAGAGCGCAGTAATGCAAGCCGGGCCGCCCCGGCGCGACAGCCGGCGGCATACCCCGATGGCCCCCACGAAATACGCAGTCGAGCGCGTCCACCCCGCTCAAAACCCCCGCCGCCAGGCGAATGCCTTGACCGGCGTACTCCCCAAGCCCCGAATGCCGAATGCCCCGCGAACGCCACCCCGCGGCACACCCGGTTGTCCACAGGTGTGGGGGGCGGGCCGCCGCGTCGTGGCTTCGCGCGTAAACTCGACACGTAGGGCGGGGATGTGCCGTAACGCAACGTAAGGGGTACTGATGGAGCTCGGTCTCGTCGGTCTCGGCAAGATGGGCGGCAACATGCGCGAGCGCATCCGCCGCGCAGGCCACACCGTCATCGGATACGACCGCAACCCGGACCTGGCTGACGTGAACAGCCTCAAGGAACTGGTGGACGGGCTCAAGGGTCCGCGCGTGGTGTGGGTCATGGTGCCCGCCGGCGAAGCGACCCAGGCGACCATCGACGAGCTGGGCGAGCTGCTCTCCCCCGGCGACGTCGTGGTGGACGGCGGGAACTCCCGCTGGACCGACGACGAGAAGCACTCCGAGGAGCTGCGCGCCAAGGGCATCGGCTTCGTCGACTGCGGCGTCTCGGGCGGTGTCTGGGGCCTGGAGAACGGCTACGCGCTGATGTACGGCGGCTCCACGGAGGACGTCGCCAAGGTGCAGCCGATCTTCGACGCGCTCAAGCCGGAGGGCGACTTCGGCTCGGTGCACGCCGGCAAGGTGGGCGCGGGCCACTTCGCGAAGATGGTCCACAACGGCATCGAGTACGCCATGATGCAGGCCTACGCCGAGGGCTGGGAGCTGCTGGAGGCGGTCGACTCGGTCACCGACGTACGCGAGGTCTTCCGGTCCTGGCAGGAGGGCACGGTCATCCGTTCCTGGCTGCTGGACCTGGCGGTCAACGCGCTGGACGACGACGAGCACCTGGAGAAGCTCCGGGGCTTCGCCGCCGACTCCGGCGAGGGCCGCTGGACGGTCGAGGCCGCGATCGACAACGCCGTGCCGCTGCCCGCGATCACGGCGT
The DNA here is from genome assembly GCF_003865135.1 of Streptomyces chrestomyceticus JCM 4735. Classification (NCBI taxonomy): domain Bacteria; kingdom Bacillati; phylum Actinomycetota; class Actinomycetes; order Kitasatosporales; family Streptomycetaceae; genus Streptomyces; species Streptomyces chrestomyceticus. The sequence continues at coordinate 4,751,977 of NZ_BHZC01000001.1, forward strand.
CGCTCTTCGCGCGCTTCGCCTCGCGTCAGGACGACTCGCCGCAGATGAAGATGATCGCGGCGCTGCGGAACCAGTTCGGCGGCCACGCCGTCGAGAACGCGAAGAAGTAGCAACGCGAAGCGGTAGTACGGCGAAGGGGTAGTACCGCGACAAGCAGCAACGCGAAGCAGTAAGCAAGCAGAGCAAGCAGCAAGCAGTCCGGTAACAGCAGCAGTCCGGTAGCCGGGGGAGGTCGGCGCGCCACATGCACGTATCGCATCTCTCGCTCGCCGACTTCCGCTCGTACGCCCGGGTCGAGGTCCCGCTCGACCCGGGCGTCACCGCTTTCGTGGGCCCCAACGGGCAGGGCAAGACCAACCTCGTCGAGGCGGTCGGCTATCTGGCCACGCTGGGCAGCCACCGGGTCTCCTCCGACGCGCCGCTGGTGCGGATGGGGGCCGAACGGGCGATCGTGCGGGCCGCGGTCGTCCAGGGTGAGCGGCAGCAGTTGGTCGAGCTGGAGCTGAACCCGGGCAAGGCCAACCGGGCCCGTATCAACAGGTCGTCGCAGGTCAGACCGCGTGACGTCCTGGGGATCGTGCGGACGGTGCTGTTCGCGCCGGAGGACCTGGCGCTGGTCAAGGGCGACCCGGGGGAGCGCCGCCGCTTCCTGGACGAGCTGATCACGGCGCGTTCACCGCGGATGGCGGGTGTGCGCTCGGACTACGACCGGGTGCTCAAGCAGCGCAACACGCTGCTGAAGAGCGCGGCGCTGGCCAGACGGCACGGCGGCCGGCAGATGGATCTGTCGACCCTCGACGTGTGGGACCAGCACCTGGCCCGGGTCGGCGCCGAGCTGTTGGCCCAGCGCCTGGACCTGATCGCCACACTCCAGCCGCTGGCCGACAAGGCGTACGAGCAGTTGGCGCCGGGCGGCGGGCCGCTGGCGATGGAGTACCGCGGCTCGGCCGGTGACGCGCTGCACGGCGCCTCGACGCGCGAGGAGCTGTACGGGCTGCTGACCGAGGCGCTCGGCGCGGCCCGTAAGAACGAGATCGAGCGCGGGGTGACACTGGTCGGCCCGCACCGCGACGACCTGCTGCTCAAGCTGGGGCAACTGCCCGCCAAGGGGTACGCGAGCCACGGCGAGTCCTGGTCGTACGCGCTCGCGCTGCGGCTGGCCTCGTACGACCTGCTGCGCGGTGAGGGCAATGAGCCGGTGCTGGTGCTCGACGACGTCTTCGCGGAGCTGGACAGCCGGCGGCGGGAGCGGCTGGCGGAGCTGGTGGCGCCCGCTGAGCAGGTGCTGGTGACCGCGGCGGTGGACGACGATGTGCCGGGCGTGCTGTCGGGGGCCCGGTTCGCGGTGTCCGAGGGTGTGGCGGAGAAGGTCGCACCATGAGCGGGCGTCGGAGCCGGTGATGAACGGCGAGCAACCGGACCGGCCCTCCGAGGAGCCCTCGGAGCGGCCGCCCGGCGCCGACCAGCCCAAGCCCCCGGAGCTGTCCGGGATCGATCTGGCACGGCAGGCGCTGGTCGCCGCCAAGGAGCAGGCGAAGGCGCGGGGCGCCGCCGCGCAGCAGAAGAAACAGGCGCGCCGCGGTGGTCTGCGCTCCGGCGCACGCGCCGACGGGCGCGATCCGCTGCCGCTGGGTGCGGCGATCAACCGGCTCATCACGGAGCGCGGCTGGGAGACCCCGGCCGCGGTGGGCGGCGTCATGGGGCGCTGGCCGCAGTTGGTGGGGCCGGAGGTGGCGCAGCACTGCGAGCCGCAGAAGTACGACGAGGAAGCGCGCGTGCTGACGGTGCAGTGCGACTCGACGGTGTGGGCGACGCAACTGCGGCTGCTGGCGCCGCAGCTCGTCGCGCGGCTGAACCAGGATCTGGGCCAGGGCACGGTGAAGCTGATCAAGGTGCTGGGTCCGGGCGGTCCGGCGCGGCGGTACGGGCCGCTGCGGGCGCCCGGCAGCAAGGGGCCCGGGGACACGTACGGCTGAGGTGAACGCGTGGTGCGGGTGAGACTCCGCTCACGGTAGCCGGAGGTTGACAGCCCGAAGCGCTGAAGGCCGTCTAGAGCGTCCTGGGGGCCCGTCGCAGATATGGGGAGTCGGCCAACGGCACTTCAGGGCGGCACATGACGACTCAGGCGCCCGCAAACCCCCATTAGTGTCGGCGCTACCGGTAGACTGGTAGCAATCCCGCCCACTCGCGGAACATGTCGAACGACGCAGCCGCCCTGCTTCTGATGGAGGCGGCTCGTGCTGTGCCAGAAAGGGCGCTTCGTGGCCGACTCCGGCGACCTCAACGAGAACAACACGGCTTCTACTGAAGAGGGGGTTCCTGCCGGCGCCAGTGGCGACTCTCCGGAAGAGAAGTCGTACGACGCCAGCGCGATCACCGTCCTCGAGGGCCTGGACGCGGTCCGTAAGCGCCCCGGTATGTACATCGGCTCGACCGGCGAGCGTGGTCTGCACCACCTCGTGTACGAGGTCGTCGACAACTCCGTCGACGAGGCGCTGGCCGGGCACGCGGACACCATCGACGTGACGATCCTGCCGGACGGCGGTGTGCGCGTCGTCGACAACGGCCGCGGCATCCCCGTCGACATCGTGCCCTCGGAGAAGAAGCCGGCCGTCGAGGTCGTGCTGACGGTGCTGCACGCGGGCGGCAAGTTCGGCGGCGGCGGTTACGCGGTCTCCGGTGGTCTGCACGGCGTGGGTGTCTCCGTCGTCAACGCGCTGTCGCAGAAGGTCGCCGTCGAGGTCAAGCGGGACGGCCACCGCTGGACCCAGGACTACAAGCTCGGCGTGCCGACGGCGCCGCTGTCCCGTAACGAGGCCACCGAGGAGACCGGTACGACGGTCACCTTCTGGGCCGACGGCGACATCTTCGAGACGACCGAGTACAGCTTCGAGACGCTGTCGCGCCGCTTCCAGGAGATGGCGTTCCTCAACAAGGGCCTGACGATCACGCTCACCGACGAGCGCGAGGCCCATGTGGACGAGGAGGGCAAGCCGCTCACGGTCCGGTACCACTACGAGGGCGGCATCGTCGACTTCGTGAAGTACCTGAACTCGCGCAAGGGCGAGGTCGTCCACCCCACGGTGATCGACATCGAGGCCGAGGACAAGGAGCGGATGCTCTCCCTCGAGGTCGCGATGCAGTGGAACACCCAGTACACCGAGGGTGTCTACAGCTTCGCCAACACCATCCACACCCACGAGGGCGGTACGCACGAAGAGGGCTTCCGCTCGGCGATGACGGGTCTGATCAACCGTTACGCCAGGGACAAGAAGCTGCTGCGCGAGAAGGACGACAACCTCACGGGTGAGGACATCCGCGAGGGTCTGACGGCGATCATCTCGGTCAAGCTCGGCGAGCCGCAGTTCGAGGGCCAGACCAAGACGAAGCTGGGCAACACCGAGGCCAAGACCTTCGTGCAGAAGGTGGTCCACGAGCACCTGACGGACTGGCTCGACCGCAACCCGAACGAGGCCGCGGACATCATCCGCAAGGGCATCCAGGCCGCGACCGCGCGGGTGGCGGCCCGTAAGGCCCGCGACCTGACCCGCCGCAAGGGCCTGCTGGAGACGGCGTCGCTGCCCGGCAAGCTCTCGGACTGCCAGTCCAACGACCCCACCAAGTGCGAGATCTTCATCGTCGAGGGTGACTCGGCCGGCGGCTCGGCCAAGTCCGGCCGTGACCCGCAGTACCAGGCCATCCTGCCGATCCGCGGCAAGATCCTGAACGTGGAGAAGGCGCGGGTCGACAAGATCCTGCACAACAACGAGGTGCAGGCGCTGATCTCGGCCTTCGGTACCGGTGTCCACGAGGACTTCGACATCGAGAAGCTCCGGTACCACAAGATCATTCTGATGGCGGACGCCGACGTCGACGGCCAGCACATCAACACCCTGCTGCTCACCTTCCTCTTCCGCTTCATGCGGCCGCTGGTGGAGGCCGGGCACGTCTACCTCTCCCGCCCGCCGCTCTACAAGATCAAGTGGGGCCGGGACGACCACGAGTACGCCTACTCCGACCGGGAGCGCAACGCCCTGATCGAGCTCGGCAAGCAGAACGGCAAGCGGATCAAGGACGACTCGGTCCAGCGCTTCAAGGGTCTGGGCGAGATGAACGCCGAGGAGCTGCGCGTGACGACGATGGACGTCGACAGCCGCGTGCTCGGCCAGGTCTCGCTGGACGACGCGGCGCGCGCCGACGACCTGTTCTCGGTGCTGATGGGTGAGGACGTCGAGGCCCGGCGCTCCTTCATCCAGCGCAACGCCAAGGACGTCCGCTTCCTCGACATCTGAGCCCTGTCGGCCCTCCCCCGCCCGGTGGCGGGGACCGCAGCAGCCGCAGCTCGAAAGGATCTAGAACAGCAATGGCCGACGAGAACCCCCCTGTGACCCCGGACGGCGTGACCGCCGAGGGCGCGGCCCCCGCCATCGAAGGCGTGGGCATGCGCGTCGAGCCCGTCGGGCTCGAAACGGAGATGCAGCGCTCCTACCTCGACTACGCGATGTCCGTCATCGTCTCGCGCGCGCTGCCGGACGTGCGGGACGGCCTCAAGCCGGTGCACCGCCGCGTCCTGTACGCGATGTACGACGGCGGGTACCGCCCGGAGAAGGGCTTCTACAAGTGCGCCCGCGTCGTCGGCGACGTGATGGGTACGTACCACCCGCACGGTGACTCCTCCATCTACGACGCCCTGGTCCGGCTGGCCCAGCCGTGGTCGATGCGGATGCCGCTGGTGGACTCCAACGGCAACTTCGGCTCGCCCGGCAACGACCCGGCCGCGGCCATGCGGTACACCGAGTGCAAGATGAAGCAGCTCTCCATGGAGATGCTGCGGGACATCGACGAGGAGACCGTCGATTTCCAGGACAACTACGACGGCCGCAACCAGGAGCCGACGGTCCTGCCGGCCCGCTTCCCGAACCTGCTGATCAACGGCAGCGCCGGCATCGCGGTCGGCATGGCGACCAACATCCCGCCGCACAACCTGCGCGAGGTCGCCGCCGGTGCCCAGTGGGCGCTGGAGAACCCGGAGGCGTCCAGCGAGGAGCTGCTGGACGCGCTCATCGAGCGCATCAAGGGCCCGGACTTCCCGACCGGCGCGCTGGTGGTGGGCCGCAAGGGCATCGAGGACGCGTACCGCACCGGCCGCGGCTCGATCACCATGCGCGCGGTGGTCGAGGTCGAGGAGATCCAGAACCGCCAGTGCCTGGTGGTCACCGAGCTGCCGTACCAGGTCAACCCGGACAACCTCGCGCAGAAGATCGCCGACCTGGTGAAGGACGGCAAGATCGGCGGCATCGCCGACGTCCGTGACGAGACCTCCTCGCGTACGGGCCAGCGCCTGGTCATCGTCCTCAAGCGGGACGCCGTCGCCAAGGTCGTGCTGAACAACCTCTACAAGCACACCGACCTGCAGACGAACTTCGGCGCGAACATGCTGGCGCTGGTGGACGGTGTGCCGCGCACCCTGTCGCTGGACGCGTTCATCCGCAACTGGGTCGGCCACCAGGTCGAGGTCATCGTCCGGCGTACCAAGTTCCGGCTGCGCAAGGCCGAGGAGCGGGCCCACATCCTGCGCGGTCTGCTCAAGGCGCTGGACGCGATCGACGAGGTCATCGCGCTCATCCGCCGCAGCCAGACGGTCGAGGAGGCGCGCGAGGGCCTGATGGGCCTGCTGACCATCGACGAGATCCAGGCCAACGCGATCCTGGAGATGCAACTGCGCCGACTGGCCGCCCTGGAGCGCCAGAAGATCACCGCCGAGCACGACGAGCTGCAGGCGAAGATCAACGAGTACCAGGCGATCCTCGCCTCGCCGGAGCGCCAGCGTCAGATCATCAGCGAGGAGCTGGCGGCGATCGTCGAGAAGTTCGGCGACGACCGGCGCTCGAAGCTGGTGCCCTTCGAGGGCGACATGTCCGTCGAGGACCTGATCGCCGAGGAGGACATCGTCGTCACGATCTCCCGTGGCGGCTATGTGAAGCGGACGAAGACCGACGACTACCGGTCGCAGAAGCGCGGCGGCAAGGGCGTACGGGGCACGAAGCTGAAGGAAGACGACATCGTCGACCACTTCTTCGTCTCCACCACCCACCACTGGCTGCTGTTCTTCACCAACAAGGGCCGGGTCTACCGGGCCAAGGCGTACGAGCTGCCGGACGCCGGGCGGGACGCGCGCGGCCAGCACGTGGCCAACCTGCTGGCCTTCCAGCCGGACGAGCAGATCGCCCAGATCCTGGCGATCCGCGACTACGAGGCCATGCCCTACCTGGTGCTCGCCACCAAGGGCGGTCTGGTGAAGAAGACGCCGCTCAAGGACTACGACTCGCCGCGTTCCGGCGGTGTCATCGCCATCAACCTCCGGGAGACGGAGGAGGGCGCGGACGACGAGCTGATCGGCGCCGAACTGGTCTCCGCCGAGGACGACCTGCTGCTGATCAGCAAGAAGGCGCAGTCCATCCGGTTCACCGCCACGGACGAGGCGCTGCGTCCGATGGGACGCGCCACCTCGGGTGTCAAGGGCATGAGTTTCCGCGAGGGCGACGAACTGCTCTCGATGAATGTGGTGCGGGCCGGTACGTTCGTCTTCACCGCCACCGACGGCGGTTACGCCAAACGCACCTCGGTGGACGAGTACCGCGTGCAGGGCCGTGGTGGCCTCGGCATCAAGGCCGCCAAGATCGTGGAGGACCGGGGTGAGCTGGTCGGTGCCCTGGTGGTCGAGGAGACGGACGAGATTCTCGCCATCACGCTGAGCGGTGGCGTGATCCGTACGCGGGTCAGCGAGGTCAGGGAGACGGGCCGTGACACCATGGGCGTCCAACTGATCAACCTGGGCAAGCGCGATGCCGTGGTCGGTATCGCACGTAACGCCGAGGCCGGTCGCGAGGCCGAGGAGGTCGACGCGGGTGTGGAGCCCGGGGCGGCCGACGAGGCGGAGGGCACCGAGTCCGCGGTGGCCGAGGGCGGCGAGCCCGCGGCGGAGTAACGCGAGGAGTAGGTCGTGAGTGGAGCCACGGGCGCTGCGGCGGGTGGACCGGGAGACAGGAAGAGCTCCCGTTCGGGACCCGCGACCGTGACGGAGGACAGCGCCCGTGGCTCCGCCACGTCCGGCGACACCTCGTCCGAGGACTCCTACCAGGGGGGAACCGTGACCGACCGGCGTCAGCCGCAACCGCATTCCGCGGCGCAGCCGCAGCCTCCGGCCCAGGGTTCGGGCCCGGCGCCCGGGTCCCAGGGCGGGGGCACCCAGGGCGGCCAGCAGCCGTACCAGCCGCCCCAGGCGTACCGATCGGGTGTGGGACAGGGCGCGGGGGCGCAGCAGGGGGTGCGCCGGCCGCGTACGGGCGCCAGTACGACGCCCCGTACCCGCAAGGCCCGGCTGCGGGTCGCCCGGGCCGATCCGTGGTCGGTGATGAAGGTCAGCTTCCTGCTCTCCATCGCGCTCGGGATCTGCACCATCGTGGCGGTGTCGGTGCTGTGGATGGTGATGGACGCGATGGGTGTCTTCACCACGGTCGGCGGCACGATCAGTGAGGCGACGGGTTCGGGCGACGGCGGCGGTTTCGACCTCCAGTCGTTCCTGTCGCTGCCGCGGGTGCTGCTGTTCACCGCGGTCATCGCGGTGATCGACGTCGTGCTCGCCACGGCGCTGGCCACGCTCGGGGCCTTCATCTACAACATCTCGGCCGGGTTCGTGGGCGGCGTCGAGCTGACCCTCGCCGAGGACGAGTGACGGACGCGGGCGTCCTCGGACGGGGCCGTACGGCGGCCCCGTCCGAGGGCCCGGAGGCTCCCGGCGCACGATTTTGGGAATGCCTCTGAAGTGCGCTAATCTTTCGGTGCAGCGCGGGGCTATAGCTCAGACGGTTAGAGCGCTTCCCTGATAAGGAAGAGGCCACAGGTTCAAGTCCTGTTAGCCCCACCAGCGCGACAGAGGTCCTACCGGAGACGGTGGGGCCTCTTTCGCGTCCGGGGTGGTCACGGCCGGGGTGGGCGATGACGGGCCGTGCATCATTGCGCATGGGTCGGGCCCTAGGTCACCGATCGGTATCGGCCGGTGTGTATCATCGGCCCCCAGAGGTCCCCTACGTCAACGAAAGACGAGGTCGCGCGGTGAAGAAGCTTCTCCTGGTCGCACTGGCCGCCATCGGCGGGCTCCTCGTGTACCGCCAGATCCAGGCGGATCGCGCCGAGCAGGATCTGTGGACGGAGGCGACCGACTCCGTGCCCGCAGGTTCGGGTGTGTGAGACGCAGAGCAGTTCGTAGTCAACGTACGTACCCCGGCCACCGTGTGACGGTGACCGGGGTCTCGTGCGTCCGGGGGCGGGACGGCGCACGGCTGGACCGTCCCAGCGGGTTTGCCAAAGCACATAAGTAGCTTGCAAAAGCAAATGTGGTGAGGGGTGGCTCGTGGCAAGGGGGCGTACGCGAAGGGGCGGGTGCGTGGGGAGGCTGGTGCCCGTCCTGGTGCCCGTACTCGTATCCGTACCGGCGCTGGCAGGCGCTGCGGCGGCGGGACCTGCGGACGGTTTACGGAGCAGCCCGCCCGCCTACAGGACGGCGGTCGGCGCCCAGCCCGTACAGGGCACCCAGAGACCGTCCGGCGCGCCGCGGATCGAGCCCGGGACGTACACCGACTCCCTCGCCCGAGGCGACGAGAAGCACTACGCGGTACGGCTGGACGGGAAGTCCAGCGCCTACTTCTCCGCGGTGGCCGCGCCCCGGCCCGGCAGTGAGGTCGCGGACCACACCGACAGCCTGAAGGTCAGCCTCCGCGACGCCGACGGCAACGCCTGTTCCCCCGGCGGGAGTACGGCCTTCCACGGCCGCGGCATGGCGTATCCGATCGCCGACTACGCCACCCGCCGGGCCGACGGCCCGCGCACCAACTGCCAGAAGGCAGGCGCCTACTACTTCGTGGTCAAGCGGGCCGGCAAGGCGGCGGCGCCGGGAGCGGACCGCTGGCCCGTAGAACTCCGCTTCCAGCGCGAACCCGGGGTCACGGGCACACCGCCCGCCCAACCAGCCCCGGGCACCTGGTCCACAGCGACCCCTGCACCGTTGACCGGCGGCACGAAGAAAGAGGCCGACGGCGGCACCGGCTTCAACGACGCCGGGCCGATCGGCAAGGGGGTGTGGCAGGACCGCATCAGGCCGGGGGAGACCCGCTTCTACCGGGTGCCGGTGGACTGGGGACAGCAACTGAGCGTGAGCGTCGAGCTGCCGGGCGGGACGCTGGCGGGTGGTGAAGCCAGGGTGCGCGGGCAGAGCGCGGTGGCCGGCTCGCGGCTCGTCGCCAGCGCGCTGGGACTGGGGGTCTACAACCCGGCGCGCGGCCCGGTCAGCGACACCCGCTTCATCGCGTACGACGGCAAGCCGGCCGCCGCCAGGATCGCCACGGCACCGGTGGCCTACGGCAACCGCTACAACGCCGCCGCACCGGTCAGCGCAATGCGCTTCGCGGGCTCGTACTACCTGGCCGTGTCGCTGCACCCGGACGCCGCGAAGTACTTCGAGAACGGCACCCCGATCACGCTACGCGTCGACCCGGCAGGCCGGCCGCAACGCGGCCCCGACTACCGAGAGAAGACCACCGACTTCTCCGTGTCGCCGCGGCAACGCGCAGCAGCAGACGAAGGCATGACGGCCCGACAGGTCGCGTCGAGCAGCAGGATGCGCGTGCTGGGGTACGGCGGCATCGGCACGGGGGTGGTGCTGCTGCTGGCGCTGGGGGTGTGGGCGGTGGCAGCGCGCTGGAGGGTTGGTGGGGCGCGCGGGCAGCAGTGACGCCGGGAACCTTCAGCTCACGGACAAGGCCCAGACACCGAATGCGATGCACAGCAGCGCCACCACGATCACCGGGACCGCGACCCTAGGCGGAGGCCCCGGACGCCGCTGAGGCACGGCCCGGTGCCGACGGGCCGCAGCGCGTGCGGAGGGCGGCAGCGGCTGCGGGTGGTCGGGGGTGTACGGGCGGGTGTCCGGAGGGCCGGGTGGGAGGTGGCCGTGGGGGTGGGCCGGGGCAAGGGCGGTGGTGTGGTGGGCGGTTGGGGTGCCGCGTAGGGGGCCGGGGGCGGGGTGCCGTCCGGGGTTTCGTACGAGGGCCCGTATGTCCTCCCGTACGCGTTCCCGTGCGAGCTGCCCACCTGCTCCCCATCGGCCCCCTGAGCGCCGCCCTGAGCGTCGTCCTGCGGCCGTACCCCGTCCCGCCCGGTGCCGGACGGTTCCTCGGCGCCCGGGACGCCGGCTGCGGGGTGCTGCGGCGCGGGTATGCCGCTGGAGGGCGGCGCCAAGGGGAAGCCGCCGGTGTCGGACATGCTGACCGGAGGCGTGGCGGGCGCGGGTGGCGTCGACGACGCGTCTCCCGGCTGCTCCGCCCGGAGCGGACCGTCCGGCCCGAACCCGGCAGGCAGCGGCCCGATGTGATCGAAGACCTCGACGGCCTCGTCCTCGATCGTCGCCTCCGGCAGCAGCTCGGCCGCCGCGAGCAGCGCCTTGCGCGCGCCCGCTGCCGTCTTGAAGCGCAGTTCGGGGTCAGGCTGGAGCAGATTCGCCAGCACCTGCCACAGGGGCTCCGCGATGTCCTCGGGAGCCTCCGGGGTGCCGTGCTCGGTGAAGTGCTCGACCAGGCTCTGCGCGTCCGGCTTGGCGCCGGTGAGCAGGTTCACCGCGACCAGGCCGACCGCGAAGAGATCCCCGGGGAAGTCGGGCTCGGCACCCAGCATCTGCTCCGGCGCGAAGTAACCGGGCGTACCCACCACGTAATTGGCGTCGGTCAGCCGCGGCTCGCCCTTGCGCATCGCGATGCCGAAGTCGGACAGCCGCACGTGCGGCCGGCCGGTCCCGGTCGACTCCAGCAGGACGTTCGCGGGCTTGATGTCGCGGTGCACGATGCCTTCCGCGTGGACCGCGGTCAGCCCCGACAGCAACTGGTCGAGCAGGACACACACCAGGCGCGGCGGCAGCGGCCCGTAGTCCCCCACGAGGTGGGCCAGCGAACCGCCGTGCACCAGGTCCATGGTGAACAGGACCTTGTCGTCGTCCGCGGCCCAGCTCGCGGGGGCCAGCACATGCGGGTGGTCGATCCGTACGGCCTGTTCGCGGACGAACCGCAGCAGCGTGTGCGCGTCGCTCTGCTGCAGCACCTTGGCCGCCACGTAACGGCGCCGCCGCTGGTCCCAGGCGCGCCACACGGCTCCCACGCCGCCCCGCCCGATCGGGTCGATCAGCTCGTACCGACCGGCGAAGACCTCACCCATTGCGCCCCGTCCGCCTACCGAACCACCGAACTGCCCGACTTCCGGGGGCCTTCGCGCGCCCCCGGCCGCTCGCCGTCTAACTCTGGTGGGCCTCGTAGTGGGAGACCGCGTCCGCAGTGCGCCCCGCTCCGTAGACCCTGAGGAACTCTGCCAGTTCGGGGTGGGTGGGGGCGAGGGTGTTCGCGGCGTCGATGATGTCGCCGGCGGCCGAAACCGAGCGCAACAGCGACTGGATCTCGCGCACCACGCGCCGTACGGTCGTCGCCCCGGTGGACGACGCGGTCTGCGCGGTGTTGTTGAGCACCGACCCGCCCGCGGTCTTCTTGATCTCGTCCATCCGGTCGGTGGCCTCGGCGGCGCTCACACTGCCGTCCGCCACCTGACCGGCCAGCTCCTGGAGGGCCTGCACCCGTTGGACGACGGCCGGGTTCCCGATCTTGGCCCGCTGGCCGCTCATGAGCTGTGACAGCATGGGCGCGGAGAGTCCCAGTACGGAGGCGAGACGGGCCTGATTGAGGCCGAGATCGTCGATGAGACGGCGGAACAGCGCTCCCAGGGGCTCGCCGTACCAGCTGCGCTGCAGCTCCCGAGCGCGCGCGGTGGCTTCTTGCTGTGCTGCGTCCATGGCGTCTCCCCTGTCTCCCCGATCGCGCTTCGCTGCCGCGAATCTCGCGAAGCATCCTACGGAGAGCACCTGTGCGCGGCGATACCCGGTCGGGAAACGTCCCGGGCACCGGGTACCCTGGTTCGCGACGGGGCCTTAGCTCAGTTGGTAGAGCGCTGTCTTTGCATGGCAGATGTCAGGGGTTCGACTCCCCTAGGCTCCACATGGTCAGACCTCCTGACCTGCAGGAATGCAGGTCAGGAGGTCTTTTTTTGTGCGTGCTCCGGTCGGCGTACCGGAGTGGTGGTGCCGAGGTGGTCCTGCGGCGGGCCGGGGCTGCGCGGCTCGGGCTTCGCTCCCCGCTCCGTCCCCCGACGGAAGCGGAGCGACTTTCTGGTTTCCTACTCGTTTGACACAATGGGGGCCATGTCTGAATCGGCGTACAACATCGGTGAGGGACCGGCGACTCGGGTCAGTCTGTCCCTGCCCGAGGGGACCGCGGAGGCGATCCGGTCCCGGGTCGGTAAGCGGGAGTTCTCCGCGTTCATCTCCGCGGCCGTCGAGCGGGAGCTGCGGGGGCAGGTGCTGGACGAGTACCTGGCCGACTACGAGAACCGCAAGGGGCCGGTGTCCGAGCAGGCACAACAGCGCGCGCGGCAGGTGTTCGACGAGGTGTTCGCAGAGGAAGGCCAGTGGCCCGCCGCAAGCTGACTCATGAGGGGACCCTGGTCCTGGACAGCGAAGGGCTCTCCAAGCTGCTCGCTGACGACGAGACCGTGGTGGCCCTGGTCGCGGAGGCGCGTTCACGCGGCATGGAAGTGGTGATCTGCGCGCTCACCATCATCGAGGCCGTGCATGCCCGTACCGACACGGCGCGGCTGAGGTGGTTGCTGTCCGGCCTTCGCGTGATCCCGGTAGGGGATGAGGAGGCCAAGGCGGCTTCGGCCCTGTTGACGGGGGCCGGGCTGCACGGTCACCAATACGCCATCGACGCGGCGGTGGCCGAGGGCGCGCTTCGGCAGCGACGGCCTGTTGTCATGCTGACCTCGGATGCCGACGACATGACCAAGCTCTGTGGGGGACGGGTCCGTCTCGTCGCTGTGTGAACTGACGGCGCACCGGCCCCCGACGCTCAGGGGGAGAGCGCGAAGCCGCCACCATCTCCCCCCCAACGCCCAACGGCCCGTGCCGCGCTCCTCATTGGGCGCTGCGGCGCGGGCCGGGTGGGGTCCGGAGACTTCGGGGGCGGGGGTGTCGCCGGAGAGGGCACGGGCGGGTCAGGGCTTGGGGCCGCCGCGTTCCTCTGCTTCGGCTTCGGCCTGTTTGGCCTGGACCTCCGGGTCCAGGGCGGCCGCCTCCGCGGTGCCGTCGACGGCGGTCAGGGTGGCGCGTTCGTTGACCTCGGTGGGGCGGGGGGCTCGACCAGCCAGTCCGGGTTGGCCTGCTTGTCCCACCACTTCCAGGCGGCGTAGGCGCCTCCGGCGAGGAGACCCACGATCGCGATGCGCTTGGCGGCCTTGCCGGCGCGGCGACGGCGGTTGTGCTTCTTGACGAGCTTCTCGATCTCCTTGGCCGACACCTGGCCGCGGAGGGCCGCGATGGCGGCCGTGCCACGGGCCACGGCCTGCTCGCGGACCGGTTCCGCGGCGGCGCGTGCGCTGTGCACGGCGTGCTCGACGCGCGGGGCGGTGTAGTCGGCGGCCTGGCGGGCCGCCTTGCGGGTGCGCTCGGCGGCACGGCTCGCGGCCGCGTCGACCTTCGGCGGCAGGGCGCCGCGGGCGTGCTCGATGCGCGGCTGCAGGTGGGCGTCGTACTGGCTGCGGGCCTGGTGAGCGGCCTCGGCCACCTTGGGTGCCAGTCGCGTGCGGGCCTCGTGCGCGTAGTGCGTGGCGGTGTCCTTGGCCGTACCGGCATACGGAGCCACCACCTCCGCCGCGTGTCGCACGCTGTCCTTGGCCGAACTGGTCGCCGCGCGCACGCTGTCCTTGCGGGTCACGGGATCCTCCTCCTCGGTGGCGTGTCCGGGGGGCTCGGGGGTTGTCCCCCGATGTCTGCTGTGTCGCCTGTCCACCCGGTTCAAGATCATGCCTGCTCACACGACATACGGCATGTGCGGGCGGGCATCCGGGTCATTGGGGCCATACGGAGCCTTGCGATGACAATGCCACGGTTTTCCGGGCCGTGCGCCGGTTCGGCGGGTACTGGTGGCGGAAAGGGGAAACGAACGCGGCGGTGTCCGGGTGCGGGGCACACGTCCATGCGAGGATCGGGAACCGTCAGTGCAGACTTATGGAAGGTAGATCGTGGCTGAAGAGCTCTACGCCACCCTGAAGACCAATCAGGGCGACATCGAGATTCGGCTCCTGCCGAACCACGCCCCGACGACGGTGAAGAACTTCGTCGAACTCGCCAAGGGCGAGCGCGAGTGGACCCACCCGGCGACCGGCAAGAAGTCCACGGAGAAGCTGTACGACGGCACCGTCTTCCACCGGGTGATCAGCGGCTTCATGATCCAGGGCGGCGACCCGCTGGGCAACGGCACCGGCGGCCCGGGGTACGAGTTCAAGGACGAGTTCCACCCGGACCTGTCCTTCAACAAGCCGTACCTGCTCGCCATGGCCAACGCCGGCCCGGGCACCAACGGCTCGCAGTTCTTCATCACGGTCTCCCCGACCACCTGGCTGACCGGCAAGCACACCATCTTCGGCGAGGTCACCACCGACGCGGGCAAGAAGGTCGTGGACGCCATCGCGGCGACGCAGACCAACCCGCGTACGGACCGCCCGGTCAACGACGTCGTGATCGAGTCGGTCGTCGTCGAGACCCGCTGACGCGCGGTACCGCGCCACCGCGGACGTCCGGTCCGGCGAGCCCGCAGCGGCCCCGGACCGCGGACCCGCGGGAACCATTGCGCCCCGCCCGGTCGTAGATCGGGTGGGGCGCGCACTTCGTCGTGCGGTGACGTCCGCACGGATTCGGACGAGGGACCGAGGGGACCATGGACCAGGCGCCGGGCAGCCCGCAGGAGCCGCAGGACGCACGGCCGGGCGACGCCGCGCCCGGCTGCTACCGCCATCCGGACCGCGCGACGGGCATCAGCTGTACGCGCTGCGAGCGGCCCGTCTGCCCCGAGTGCATGGTCAGCGCGTCGGTCGGGTTCCAGTGCCCGGACTGCGTACGCGGCGGCAGCGGCACGGGCCGTCCGGCGCAGGCCACCGCTCCCCGGACGATCGCGGGCGGCTCGCTCGCCGCGGACACCCGCCTGGTCACCAAGATCCTGCTCGGCATCAACGTCGCGGTGTTCATCGCGGTGCTGGCGGTGGGCGACAGCCTGGTCCAGGACCTGGAGATGATCGGCGGGGCGTTCGTCCCCGAGGACCTGACATTCATCGGCGTCGCCGAGGGTGAGTTCTACCGCCTGCTGACGGCGGCGTTCCTGCACCAGGAGCCGATGCACATCATCT
This sequence comes from Streptomyces chrestomyceticus JCM 4735, assembly GCF_003865135.1. Lineage (NCBI taxonomy): Bacteria > Bacillati > Actinomycetota > Actinomycetes > Kitasatosporales > Streptomycetaceae > Streptomyces > Streptomyces chrestomyceticus. Next base: position 4,767,307 of record NZ_BHZC01000001.1, read on the forward strand.
TCAACATGCTGTCGCTGTGGTGGCTGGGCCCGCCGCTGGAGGCGGCCCTTGGCCGGGTCCGCTTCATCGGGCTCTACCTGCTCTCCGCGCTCGGCGGCAGCGCCCTGTCGTACCTGCTCGCCGCGCAGAACCAGCCGTCGCTGGGGGCGTCCGGCGCGGTCTTCGGGCTGCTCGGCGCGACGGCCATACTGATGCGCCGCCTGAACTACGACATGCGGCCCGTGCTGATCCTGCTGGCGCTCAACCTGGTCTTCACGTTCGCGTGGCCCAACATCGCGTGGCAGGCGCATGTCGGCGGGCTGGTCGTGGGCGCGGCCGTGACGTACGGGATGGTGCACGCGCCGCGGGAGCGGCGGGCGCTGGTGCAGGGGCTGACGTTCGCGGTGGCGTTCCTGGCGATCGTCGCGGTGGTGTGGGTGCGGACCGTCCAGCTCGTGGGGTGAGCGGGGCGGCGGGCGCCGGAGTGCGGGTTTCGCGGTCCGCCGTGTGCGGTACGCGGTTGTCCCGTACCGGTCCGTGAGGTCCTTCGGGTACGCGTTGTCCACGCTCCGGGTACGGGTTGTCCACAGCGGGTGGCGGATCTTGTGCACCGAGTGGGGAACGTGTGTTCCGGCCTGCACAAAGACGCGTTTTCCCAGGAAGAACGGGGCGTCACGGTGGCCAGGGGGACGGACCGCTGGTCACACCGGCGTCAACGGCCGGGAAGTTATCCACAGATCTTCTGAAGTTTTCCCCGGCTGTGGATAACTGTGTGGATGGCCTTGGGCAGGGCTTGCGTGTCGGTGCCTGCGCGGGGCCGAAAAGCAGGCCGGCCGGCCCCGACGACCGGTGTCACCGGTTATCGGGGACGGAGTCCGTTCCGGATTACTTCCACTGGGTGGACACGCCGAAGCCCACCGCGATGAAGCCGAACCCGCACACGATGTTCCAGTTGCCCATCGCCTTGACGGGCATGTCGCCCCCGGTCACGTAGAAGAGCACGATCCACACCAGACCGATCAGGAACAGCGCGAGCATCACCGGGGCGACCCAGCCCCGGCCGGAGCTCATGCGCAGACTGGTCGTCTGCTTCGCCGGCGGCGGCGTGAAGTCGTCCTTCTTGCGGATCCGTGACTTCGGCACGAGGAACTCTCCTGTCGATGATCTGCGTGACCGCACTGAGGGCGGATGATGCATGACGCGGGCCGGGCGGGGACGCGACGGGGAGCGGATTCCCTCCCCGGGCGTCCGTTAGCGTAGTGCTTCCGCGGCGTCGTAAGGAGCAAGGGTACGTTGAGCACTTCCGCTGACTCCCCCGGCCGCCCGCCGCGCCGCCGCCTGCGGCCGGTGCGCCTGCTGACCCTGGGCGTCTTCGCGCTCGCCGGGCTGATCTTCTGGCTGAGCTTCGACACCGCGCGCGGCACGGACCTGCGCTCCGACGACTCGATGCTGCGGCTGTCCGACCTCATCCAGGAACGCAGCCACAAGAACGGCGCGCACGACGAGCGCAACGCCGCGCTGCGCGACGAGGTCGACACCCTCGCGCACCAGGACAGCGGCAACTCGGCGGCCGAGAACGCCAGGCTGGCGGCGCTGGAGAAGAACGCGGGCACCAAGCCGGTCGACGGCCAGGGCCTGACCGTCACCCTCACCGACGCCCCGCCGAACGCCACCGCGAAGATCCCCGGCGTGCCGGAGCCGCAGCCCAACGACCTGGTCATCCACCAGCAGGACCTGCAGGCCGTGGTCAACGCGCTGTGGCAGGGCGGTGCCAAGGGCATCCGTGTCATGGACCAGCGGCTGATCTCCACCAGCGCGGTGCGCTGCGTGGGCAACACCCTGATCCTCCAGGGCCGCGTCTACTCGCCGCCGTACAAGGTCACCGCCGTCGGCGACCGCGAGAAGCTGAGCAGGGCGCTGACCGCCTCGCCGGCCATCCAGAACTACATGCAGTACGTCAACGCCTACGGGCTCGGCTGGAAAGTCGACCAGCACGAGACGGTGACTCTGCCCGGCTACTCCGGCACAGTGGATCTCCACTACGCACAGCCTGTGAAGCCGTGACCCGCCGGCCGCCCGCACCGGCGCCGGCGGCCGGGGAGGGGGCGGTCCGCGATGACGGCACGGTCCAGGGCGGTGGTGCGGTCCGGGACGGGAGGCCGGCCCGGCGGGGGGAGGCGGCCCGGCACGGCGGCGCGGCTGGTCGTACGGACGTTCAGCGAAGTGTGCGTCACCGTCGGCACGCTGATCGTTCTCTTCGTGGTGTACGTCCTGTTCTGGACCGGCGTACGGGCGGACAGCGCGATGGACAGTGAGATCGGCGCACTCCAGGACCGGTGGTCCACCGGCCCGGTCGCCTCCGCGTCGCCGGACGGTGCCACCGGGCAGCCCGACAAGGCCGGGAGATCACCGCGGTACGAGAACGGCAAGTCCTTCGCCGTGATGTACATCCCGCGGTTCGGCGCCGACTGGAGCAAGCCCGTACTGGAGGGCACCGGGACGGACGTCCTGAAGAAGGGCCTGGGGCACTACGACCGCACCGCACGGCTCGGCGCGACGGGAAACTTCGCGGTCGCCGGGCACCGCCGCACCTACGGCGACCCGTTCAAGGACTTCCCCGAACTGCGGCCGGGCGACGCGGTGGTGCTCACGGACGGCGCGACCTGGTTCACGTACCGGATCGACCGGCGCCCCTGGACGACGCTGCCCACCGACATCGGGGTGATCGACCCCGTACCCCGCAAATCGGGATACAACGGTCCTGGTCGCTATCTCACCCTGACGACCTGCGAGCCGGAGTGGGGCCACAGCCACCGGCTGATCGTCTGGGCGCACCTGGATTCCACCCAACCCGTGGAGCGCGGACGGCCGTCGGCTTTGACCGGCTGATCCCCCGGCCGCCGCCCTCGCCCTTTAGTCTGGTGGAGCGATCGACATCGATCGACACGGTCATCGTCATCGGCAAGTAGGGGCAGCGACAGCATGTACGGCTGGATCTGGCGGCATCTGCCGGGGAACGCATGGGTGAGGGCGCTGATCTCCCTCGTGCTGGTGCTGGCGATCGTCTATGTGCTCTTCCAGTACGTCTTCCCGTGGGCGGAGCCGCTGCTCCCCTTCAACGACGTCACGGTCGACCGAGGGATGGGAACCGTCCGATGACCGCAAGGATCCTCGTGGTCGACAACTACGACAGCTTTGTCTTCAACCTCGTCCAGTACCTCTACCAACTCGGCGCCGAGTGCGAGGTGCTGCGCAACGACGAGGTCGAGCTGCGGCACGCGCAGGACGGCTTCGACGGCGTCCTGCTCTCGCCCGGGCCCGGCGCCCCCGAGCAGGCGGGCGTCTGCGTCGACATGGTCCGGCACTGCGCCGACACGGGCGTGCCGGTCTTCGGGGTCTGTCTCGGGCTGCAGTCGATGGCGGTCGCCTACGGCGGTGTCGTGGGCCGGGCGCCCGAACTGCTGCACGGCAAGACGTCGCTGGTCTCCCACGAGGGCGCGGGCGTCTTCCAGGGTCTGCCCACCCCCTTCACCGCCACCCGTTACCACTCCCTGGCCGTGCAGCCCGGCACCGTTCCCGACGAGATGGTGGTCACCGCCTGGACGGGCGACGACGCCGAGACCGGTGTGGCGATGGGGCTGCGGCACCGGGAACTTCCCGTCGAAGGCGTCCAGTTCCACCCCGAGTCGGTCCTGACCGAGTGGGGCCACCGGATGCTCGCCAACTGGCTGGTGGAGTGCGGCGACTCCGGTGCGGTGGAGCGTTCGGCGGGGCTTGCCCCGGTGGTCGGCAAGGTCGGCGCGTGACTGACCTCCGTCCCGAGCGCGAGGGGAGGTCCTACGAGCCGTCGCGTGACGCCGACGGTTCGTACGACCGTGCGGCGTTCGAGGCGGCCGTCGGGCGGCTGGACGACCCGCTGACGGACCCGCTCCCCGGCCGTCCGCCGGCGCGGGAGCCGCAGCCGGGCCGACCGGGCACCGGGCGGGACGAACGTCCGCGGCCGGAGCGGCCCGCCGGGGCGGAGCGGCCGACCGGGTCGGAGTGGCCGGCGCAGTCCGGGCAGCCCTCACAGCCTGGGCAGCCGGTACAGCCGATGCGGTCCCCTCAGCCTGGGCAGCCTTCGCAGTCCGGGCAGCCCGCCTCCGGGCGGAGCGGTTCTCCGTGGTTCCGGCCGCATCAGGCCCCGGCGGCGCCTCCCGCGCCGCAGCAGGGCCAGGACCGGGGCCGCGGGATACCCGGACCGGACCGGACCACGGCGCCCCCGTACGGGCAGGGCCAGGTGCCCGCTCACACGGCTGCACCGAACCCGGCTCCGTACCCGGCTCCCGAACCGGCCCTGAACCCGAACCCGGCTCCGTACCCGGCTCCCGAACCGGCCCTGAACCCGAACCCGTCTCCGGCCGCGAGCCCGGCTCCGCCCCCGGGACCGGCCACGGCTCCCGTGCCCGCCCCCGCTCCCGCGCCGGACCCGTTCCTCAACCCGTCCCTGGACCCGCCGTACGTACCGGGCCCGGTCGGCACCGACGGTCCGGATCCGGCGTACGACGCCGAGACCATGGCACTCCGTCAGGCTGCGGAGCCAGTTGGCGAACACGGCGGGCCGGACGTTGTTTCACGTGAAACAGAGCCCGCAGAGCCCCAGGCGTCAGCTCCCGGCTCGTCGGCTTCCACGCCACCGGCGACCGGTGGCCGCGCCGCACGCCGTAAAGCCGCCCAGGAGGCCGCCAAGCGCGGTAACAGGCGCGCACGGCGTGGTTCCCCTTCGACCGGTGCGAACGCCTCGTCCTCGACCGCTGGGACGCCTTCCGCGCCCATGACGCGGATGGAGGCACGCCGCGCCGAACGCGCCGGCAAGGAGAGCCCGGGCATCATCGTCAGCCGCGCCGTGGGCGAGGTGTTCATCACCCTCGGCGTGCTGATGCTGCTCTTCGTCACCTACCAGTTGTGGTGGACGAACGTGCTGGCGCACCAGCAGGCGGGCGGCACCGCCAGCAACCTGGAGCACGAGTGGGACGAGGGCGGCGAGGACCGCAAGCCCGACGCCTTCTCGCCCGGTCAGGGCTTCGCGATCATGTATATCCCCAAGCTGGACGTGAAGGTCCCGATCGCCGAGGGCATCAGCAAGCCCGCGGTGCTGGACCGCGGCATGATCGGCCACTACGACAAGAACAGCGTGCAGACCGCGATGCCCTGGGACAAGCAGGGCAACTTCGCGGTGGCCGGGCACCGCAACACCCACGGTGAGCCGTTCCGCTACATCAACAAGCTGGTCAAGGGCGACAAGATCGTCGTCGAGACGCGCAGCACGTACTACACGTACACGATGGAGAGCATCCTGCCGCAGACCTCGCCGCGGGACATCGCGGTGCTCGACCCGGTGCCCAGGCGGTCCGGATTCACCCGCCCCGGCCGCTACCTCACGCTGACGACCTGCACCCCCGAATTCACCAGTACCTTCCGGATGATCGTCTGGGGCAAGATGGTCGAGGAGCGGCCGCGGAGCAAGGGCAAGCCGGATGCGCTCGTCAGCTGAGCGAACGTAAGAGGGGTACCACGCGGTGACTGCCACCGGACACGACGAGGACACCGGCACGGCGGCGGAGCCGCCGGCGTCCACGCCGCCGCGCCGCCTGCGCGGGCGCATCGCCGCCGTCGTCAGCGTCGTCGGAGAGCTGCTGATCACGGCGGGGCTGATCCTGGCCCTCTTCGTCGTCTACTCGCTGTGGTGGACGAACGTCCTCGCCGACCGCGAGGCGCACAAGCAGGGCGACACGGTGCGCAAGAACTGGGCACAGGCGCCGAAGGGCCCCGGCGCGCTCGACACCAAGGACGGCATCGGCTTCCTGCACGTCCCGGCGATGAAGAACGGCGAGGTGCTGGTCAAGAAGGGCATCGACCCCGACGTCCTGAACGAGGGCGTGGCCGGTTACTACACCGAGCCCGTCAAGTCGGCCCTTCCGCAGGACAAGAAGGGCAACTTCTCGCTCGCCGCACACCGGGACGGGCACGGCGCGAAGTTCCACAACATCGACAAGCTCAAGGAAGGCGATCCGATCGTCTTCGAGTCCAAGGACACGTGGTACATCTACAAGGTCTACGCGTCCCTGGACGAGACCTCGAAGTACAACGTCGACGTCCTGGACGAGGTCCCCAAGGAGTCCGGCAAGCGCAAGCCGGGCCGCTACATCACGCTGACGACCTGCACGCCGGTGTACACCTCCACGTACCGCTACATCGTCTGGGGCGAGCTGGAGCGCACCGAGAAGGTCGACGCCGAGCGCACCCCGCCGAAGGAACTGCGCTGAGGGCGGCACTGGCCCTCACGGGACGGTACTGATCCCGGGCCCGTACCGCCCCCGCACACGGCAAAGCCCCGGCACCCGAGAAGGGCGCCGGGGCTTTCCCGTGCGGCGACGGTTTCCCCGTCAGTGCTTGTTGTGCCGCCCCCACCAGCCTCCTATGACGCCGCCACCGTCGTCACCGCTGTCGTCGTCCCCGGTGGGGGCGCCCATCGTGGTGAGCGTCACCGTCGTGGAGCCGGGGGCGGACGGGGTGTTGGGCTGCGGGTCCTGGCTGACCACGCGGGCCTTGTCGTCCTGCGAGCTGCCGCCCGCGAACTGGATGTTCGTGAAGCCGGCGTCCTGCAGGGCCTTCTTGGCGTCCTTGACGGACTGACCGATGACGGCGGGCACCGGCTTCTGCTCGGCGGCCTTGCCGACGGTCAGCGTGATCGTGGAGCCGTTCCGGGCCTGCGCGTTGCCGTCCGGGGACTGCGCGGTGACCTTGCCGACCTGGTTCGGGTCGGAGACCTCCTGCTCGTTCTTGCTGACCTGGAAGCCGAGGTCGGTGAGCTGCTTCTGCGCGGTGTTGAAGTCCTGACCGGTCACCGGCGGCACCGTCGTCGTGGGCGACTTCTTGGCGACCACCAGCGTGATCTTGGTCTTCTTGGTGCCCTCGCTCTGGCCCTTGGGGTCCTGGTCGACGACCGTGCCCTCCGGGCGCTCCGAGACCCGCTCGGTCTTCTGGACGTCCTCGAAGCCCTTGTTCTTCAGGTCGTCCTTCGCCTTCTCGAAGGTCAGCCCCGTGACGTCCGGGATGGTGACCTTCTCCGGCCCGGTGCAGAGCGTCACCGTCACCGTCTCGTCCTTGGCGACCGTGCCGCCGGCGGCCGGTTCCTGCTTGGTGATCTGGTCCTTCTCGACGTTCTCGCAGGCGGTGCTGCCGCCCTTGGAGACCTTGAAGCCGCCGTTGACCCCGGCCGCCTTGGCCTGTTCCAGGGTCTTCCCCGTCAGCTCCGGCACCTTCACGTCGCTGTTGGTGTTCGTGCTGCTGAACATCGCCTTGCCGATGAAGATCGCACCGGCCAGGACGAGGATGCCCGCGACGACGAGCAGGATCGTGGAGGTGTGCTTCTTCTTCTGGCCGCCACCGCCGCGGCGCCGGTCGGGCCGCTCGTCGTAGCCGTAACCGCCGTCGTCCGGGTTCATCGGCGGCAGCATCGACGTCTGGCCGGCCGGGTCCTGCGGGCGCAGCATCGCCGTCGGCTGGTCCTGGTCGTAGCCGGCCGCGCCGAGGGCGGCGGTCGCCGCGACCGGCTGCCCGTCGAGGGCCGCCTCGATGTCGGCGCGCATCTCGTCCGCCGACTGGTAGCGGTAGTCGGGGTCCTTGACCAGCGCCTTCAGGACGATGGCGTCCATCTCGGGGGTGATCTCGGGGTCGAAGTTGCTCGGCGGCTGCGGCTCTTCCCGTACGTGCTGGTAAGCCACGGCGACGGGTGAGTCGCCGACGAAGGGCGGCCGCACGGTGAGCAGTTCGTAGAGCAGACAGCCGGTCGAGTACAGGTCGGAGCGGGCGTCGACCTGCTCGCCCTTGGCCTGCTCGGGCGAGAGGTACTGCGCCGTGCCGATGACCGCGGCGGTCTGCGTCATCGTCATGCCGGCGTCGCCCATCGCACGGGCGATGCCGAAGTCCATGACCTTCACCTGGCCGGTGCGGGTCAGCATGACGTTGGCCGGCTTGATGTCACGGTGGACGATGCCGGCCCGGTGGGAGTACTCCAGCGCCTGGAGCACGCCGATGGTCATCTCCAGCGACCGTTCGGGCAGCAGCTTGCGGCCGGAGTGCAGCAGCTCACGCAGGGTGGAGCCGTCGACGTACTCCATGACGATGTACGGGATGGAGACGCCGTCGACGTAGTCCTCGCCGGTGTCGTACACCGCGACGATCGACGGGTGGTTCAGCGAGGCGGCCGACTGGGCCTCACGGCGGAACCGGGCCTGGAAGGACGGGTCGCGGGCGAGGTCCACGCGCAGCGTCTTCACAGCGACGGTGCGGCCCAGGCGGGTGTCGTGCGCGAGGTAGACCTCGGCCATGCCACCGCGGCCGAGCACCGAGCCCAGCTCGTACCGGCCGCCGAGGCGACGCGGCTCTTCCATAAGCTTCTCCAGCCCTCTCCGTCAGTCCCGACCGCACCCGTGTGTGGTCCGGCGGTGTGCTGTTCGGGCATACCGTACCCGGCACGCCGTGCGGGGCCCGGTCGCGACCGGCACCTGATATCCGACCGGTATTGGCGTGACCGGGGTCACTTCTTGCCGTCGAGTACCGCCTCCATGACCTTCTTGGCGATGGGGGCGGCCAGCTTGCCGCCCGCGATGTCGCCGCGGAGCGTGTCCGAGCCCTCAATCACGACGGCGACGGCCACCGGCGTTCCCTTGGAGGTCTTGGCGTAGGAGATGAACCAGGCGTACGGGTTGTCCTTGTTGTTCTCGCCGTGCTGGGCGGTGCCGGTCTTGCCGCCGACGGTGACGCCGTCGATCTGGCCGTTGGTGCCGGTGCCGTTCTTGACGACACCCTCCATCATCTCCTGGAGCTTCTGGGCGTTCTCCGGCTTGAGCGGCTGGCTCATCGCCTCCGGCGTGTGCTGCTGCACGACGTTGAGGTTGGGGGCCACGAGCTGGTCGACCATGTACGGCTTCATCAGCTTGCCGCCGTTGGCGATGGCCGCGGTGATCATGGCCATCTGCAGCGGGGTGGCGCGGTTGGACGCCTGGCCGATGCCGGCCATCGCGTTCTGCGGCCGGTTGTCGGTCGGGTAGACGCTCTCGGCGGCCCGTACGGGGGTGTCGACCTCGGGGTTGTTGTAGCCGAACTTCTCGGCCTCGGCCTTCATCTTCTTGTTGCCGAGGTCGGCGCTGATCTTGCCGAAGACGGTGTTGCAGGACCAGCGCAGCGCTTCCTTGAGGCTGGCGTTCTCGCAGGGGATGTTGCCCTCGTTGTTCAGCGGCTGGTGCGCGGTGTCCGGCAGGTACCAGGGCAGCGGCGAGTCCGTCTTGGCGTTGATGTCGGTGTAGAGGCCGTTCTCCAGCGCGGCGGCGGCGGTGACGACCTTGAAGGTGGAGCCCGGCGGGTAGGTCTGGCGCAGGGCCCGGTTGAGCATCGGGTCGTCCGGGTTGTTCTTCTTCAGCAGCCCGTTGTACGCCTTGGAGTCCTTGTCGGACATGCCGGCGAAGGTGGAGGGGTCGTACGACGGGGTGCTGGCCAGCGCCAGGATCGCGCCGGTCTCCGGGTTGATCGCGGCGACCGCGCCCTTGCTCTTGTTCAGGCCGTCGTAGGCAGCCTTCTGCGCCTTGGCGTTCAGGGTGGTGACGACGTCGCCGCCCTTCTGCTTCTCGCCGGTGAACATGTCGACCGTACGGCTGAAGAAGAGCTTGTCGTCGGTGCCGGACAGGATGCTGTCGTTGAGCTTTTCGAGCTGGTTGGAGCCGAACGCCTGGGACGCGTAGCCGGTGACCGGCGCCCACATCGGGCCGTCCTTGTAGGTCCGCTTGTACTTGAAGTCGCCGCTCTCGTTGGTGGTCGAGCCGGTGACGGCCTTGCCGTCGACGATGATGTTGCCGCGCGGCTGGCTGTAGCGCTCGATGGCCACGCGCCGGTTGTGCGTGTCGTTCTTCAGCTCGTCGGCCTGGACGAACTGCACCCAGTTGACGCGGATGAGCAGCGAGAGAACGAGCAGGCCGCAGAAGATGGCGACGCGGCGCAGCGGCTTGTTCACGGTCGGACCACCTGGGTCATCTCGGCGTCGGTGGAGGGCGCGGGGGCCGGGGCCGGGCGGCGCGCGGTGTCGCTGATGCGCAGCAGGATGGCCACCAGGGCCCAGTTCGCGATGACGGAGGAACCGCCCTGGGCGAGGAACGGCATCGTCATACCGGTCAGCGGGATCAGGCCGGTGACACCGCCGGCGACGACGAAGACCTGGAGGGCGAAGGCGCCGGACAGGCCGATGGCGAGGAGCTTGCCGAACGGGTCGCGGGCGGCCAGCGCCGTACGGATGCCGCGCTCGATGAGCAGGCCGTACAGCAGCAGGATCGCCATCACGCCGGCGAGACCGGCTTCCTCGCCGACGGTGGCGAGGATGTAGTCGCTCTTGGGGGCGATGCCGCCGATCAGGCGGGAGTAGCCCTGGCCGAGGCCGGAGCCGAGGATGCCGCCGGAGCCGAAGGAGTACATGGCCTGGGCGGTCTCGGTGACGCCGCCGTTGAGGAGCTGCAGGGGGTTGAGCCAGTTGTGCACCCGCTCCTGCACGTGCGACTCGAAGGTGGCCACCGCGACCGCGCCGCCGGCGCTGAGCAGCAGGCCGAAGACGATCCAACTGGTGCGCTCGGTGGCCACGTACAGCATGATCACGAACAGGCCGAAGAACAGCAGGGACGTACCGAGGTCGGTCTCGAAGACCAGGATCATCAGGCTCAGCGCCCAGATGACCAGGATCGGGCCGAGGTCGCGGCCGCGCGGCAGGTACAGGCCCATGAAGCGGCGGCTGGCCAGCGCCAGCGCGTCCCGTTTGACCATGAGGTAGCCCGCGAAGAAGATCGCGATGACGATCTTGGCGAACTCACCGGGCTGCAGCGAACCGACACCGGGGATGGTGATCCAGATGCGGGCGCCGAACTTGGCCGGGAAGAAGATCGGGGCGATCAGCAGGACCAGCGCGACGACCATCGAGATGTAGGTGTAGCGCTGCAGGACGCGGTGGTCCTTGAGGAAGATCAGCACGCCGAGGAAGAGGGCGACGCCGAGCGTCGACCACATGAGCTGTCCGGGCGCCATCGCGCCGCCCAGTTGCTTGGTGGTGATCTGCGGTTCCTGGTCCAGGCGCCAGATGAAGACCAGGCCGAGACCGTTGAGAAGGGTCGCGATGGGCAGCATCAGCGGGTCGGCGTACGGGGCCCACTTGCGGACGACGAGGTGGGTGATGCCGGCCAGCAGGCCGAGGCCGAGGGCGTAGCCCAGGACGCCGGCCGGGACCGAGCCCTCCTTGGCCAGGCCCACGTTGATGTACGCAAACACCGCGATGAGCACCGCGAAGACGAGCATGGCCAGCTCGGTGTTGCGGCGGCTCGGGGCACCGATCGTGCCCACGGTGGTCGTGGTGGTGGTACTGCTCATCAGTTCTACGGCCCCCTACGCCCTCACTGCTGGGTGCTGCAATTCTTTTCCAGCTTCTGCTGCTCCTCGGAGGGGGGCGTCTGGCTGGTGGTGGGTGTGGGTTTCGGAGTCGCCTGGGGCGCGCCGGGCTTGCCGGTCTTGTTCTTACGGGCGTCTTCCTCGGCCTTCTTACGGGCCGCCGCCTCGCGCTCCGCCGTTTCCCGCGTCTCCTTGGAGCGGCAGGCGGTGGCCTGCTTGCCCAGCTCGGTGACCTTGTCGACCGCCTGGTTGCGGCTGTCGACGGCGATGGTCTCCTTGACCTGGTTGCGCTGGTAGACGGGGAGGTACTTGAGTTCGATCTCCGGGTGGTCCTCGTCGACGTTGTTGAGCTTGATCCAGGCGAGGTCCTGGCTGATGCCCTGGTACAGCGCGACGTGGTCGTCCTTGGCGCCGACGAAGTACTGCGTCTGCGTCCAGCGGTAGCCCGCGTACAGGCCGCCGCCGACCACGGCCAGCGCCAGCACGATGATCAGCGATCGCTTGATCCACCGGCCCCGGCCGCGCTCCGGCTTGAGGAACTCCTCGTCCGTGAACGCGCCGAACGAGCCCTGCGGCGGGCCCGGTACGCCGTTGTCGCCGCTGCCCGGCGGGCCGAAGGAGCCGCCCGGCGCGCTCTGCGGCGCGTCCCGGTGGCGGCCCAGTTCGGCGGCGCGGGCGGCCGGCGTCTGCATCGTGCTGGGGTCGCTGAGCTGGTTCTGGTTCTCGGCGACGGCACCGACGACGACCGGGGTGTCGTTGAGGTGACCCGCGAGGGTGTCACCGGCGTCGACGTCCAGGACGTCGGCAACGATGCAGGTGATGTTGTCCGGTCCGCCGCCGCGCAGCGCCAACTGGATCAGCTCCTGCACCGTCTCGTGCGGGCCGTGGTAGCTGGCGAGGGTGTCTTCGAGCGTCTGGTGGCTGACCACGCCGGACAGGCCGTCCGAGCAGATCAGGTAGCGGTCGCCGGCCCGTACCTCACGGATGGACAGGTCGGGTTCGACGTGGTCGCCGCTGCCCAGCGCGCGCATCAGCAGGGAGCGCTGCGGGTGGGTGGTGGCTTCCTCCTCGGTGATCCGGCCCTCGTCGACGAGCCGCTGCACCCAGGTGTGGTCCTGCGTGATCTGCGTCAGGACGCCGTCGCGCAGCAGGTAGGCGCGGGAGTCGCCGACGTGGACGAGGCCGAGCCGCTGCCCGGTCCACAGCAGGGCGGTCAGGGTCGTGCCCATGCCCTCCAGCTGCGGGTCCTCCTCGACCATGACGCGCAGTTGGTCGTTGGCGCGCTGGACGGCCGTACCGAGGGAGGTGAGGATGTCGGAGCCGGGGACGTCGTCGTCGAGCTGGACGAGGGTGGAGATCACCTCGGACGAGGCGACCTCGCCCGCGGCCTGGCCGCCCATGCCGTCGGCGATGGCGAGCAGGCGCGGGCCGGCGTAACCGGAGTCCTCGTTGCCCTCCCGGATCATGCCCTTGTGCGATCCGGCGGCGAAGCGCAGTGACAGACTCATACGCACCTCGCCCGTCGGCTCGGGGTACATCCGCACGGTGCCCACCCTCCGGTCGGGAGCACGCTCGGGTCCGTCGAGTGGACCGCCACGGCTCGCTCGCTCCGCTCGCGCTCTTTCATGACGTAGCACTACTTCCGCAGCTCGATGACGGTCTTGCCGATGCGGATCGGGGCGCCCAGCGGAATCGGTGTCGGGGTCGTCAGTCGGGTCCGGTCGAGATACGTGCCGTTGGTGGACCCGAGATCCTCGACGATCCACTGGCCGTCACGGTCCGGGTAGATCCTGGCATGCCGGCTGGAGGCGTAGTCGTCGTCCAGCACGATCGTGGAGTCGTGCGCGCGTCCCAGGGAGATGGTCTGGCCCTGGAGGGCGACGGTCGTCCCCGTCAACGTGCCCTCGGAGACCACCAGCTTTGTGGGGGCACCGCGGCGCTGACGGTTGTTGCCGCGGCCGCCTTCCTGGCGGCGCTGCTGCGGCGGCGCGGCCTGCTGGCGCTGCTGCGAACGCGCCTCCTGGCCGCCGCGGCGGGCGGCGCCGCGCTGCGTGACCCGCGTGCCGAACAGATCGCTGCGGATGACCTGGACGGCCACGATGACGAACAGCCACAGTACGGCGAGGAAACCCAACCGCATGACCGTGAGGGTCAGCTCTGACATTGCCCCCGCTTCACCCTTCGGCTTGCCGGTAAACGATGGTGGTACTGCCCACGACGATCCGCGAGCCGTCGCGGAGCGTAGCGCGGGTGGTGTGCTGCCCGTCTACCACGATGCCGTTGGTAGAACCCAGATCCTGGATGGTCGGCGGCGTTCCGACGCGGATCTCGCAGTGCCGGCGGGAGACTCCCGGATCGTCGATCCGTACGTCGGCGTCGGTGCTGCGGCCCAGGACGAGGGTCGACCGGGAGATCTGGTGGCGGTTGCCGTTGATCTCGATCCAGCGTCGCGTCGGTGCGCCGCGCTCCGCGCCGCCCCGGCCCTGGTACCAGCCGTCGGAGGCAGCGCCCGGCTGCGGACCGGCGCCGGGCGCCCCCGGACGGGACGCGGGCGGGGCGGCACCGGGCGGCGAGGTGGGCATGGGGGGCGGACCCACATGACCGCCGGGGCCGGACGGGCTGTTCCGGGGCGCGGTGGGGCGCTGGGCCGCGGCGGCGGCACCCGGGTGCTCCTGGGACGTGCTGGACGCGAGGGTGCGGCTGCGGACGCGGTACAGGCCGGTGTCGAGGTCGTCGGCCTTCTCCAGGTGGACCTTGATCGGGCCCATGAAGGTGTAGCGCTGCTGCTTGGCGTAGTCGCGGACCATGCCGGAGAGCTCGTCTCCGAGCTGGCCGCTGTACGGGCTGAGCCGCTCGTAGTCGGGGGTGCTCAGTTCGACGATGAAGTCGTTGGGGACGACCGTGCGGTCGCGGTTCCAGATGGTGGCGTTGTTGTCGCACTCGCGCTGGAGCGCGCCGGCGATCTCAACGGGCTGCACCTCGGACTTGAACACCTTGGCGAAGGTGCCGTTGACGAGACCTTCGAGACGCTGCTCGAAGCGCTTCAGTACTCCCACGGGGGCACCTCCTTCCTCAGTCTTCGTCAGGTCGGTCTTCGACAGGGTCGTCCTGATACTGCTTACTGATCGTATCCACGCGCCGGGAAATCGGCTGGTTCCCCTTTCCCGTCGTGAGGACGAGTGTCGCCCCTCACAAGGTTGCTCACTGCTGCTTGCCGGTGCGTCACTCCGGCGTAACCGCGATGGGACCGCGGTGCCGCCATGGTGAAACCTGCCGTGCCGCCGGCCGCCGGGACGGGCCCGGGCACCGCGATGGCTTCGCGATGGGACCGCGCCGGCGTTGCGATGGCACTGCGATCGTAGATGTGCCCCACTCACAGTGTCCCGCAACCGCCGGGTTCGCCGACCGGGTGGGGCGGCGAGGCGGGGGCGGATGCGGGCGGGGGTGTGCGGGGGGGCGCGAATCGGTCGGGGTGGCGGGAATCGGGCCGGTCCGGGACGGACGAGGCCGGTCGTCGGGTGTGGCGGACGGGCGACTGCCAGGGCGGGGGCGGTGACCGAGCGGGGTGGGCGGTGACTGCCGGATGTGGCGGAGGGGTGACCGGGGCTCGTCCAGAGGGGGGAGTCGGTGCGGGGGCGGTGCGGGGTGTGACGGGTGCGGGGGCCGGGCCGGGGCGCCGGTCGTCATGGCGGGCGCATCGGGGTGACAGGTGACGGCCGAAGGGTGACGAAGGGGCCCCGACGGGGTTCCGGGGCAGGTCACGGGCGGGTGCCGGAGTACGGATGTGATTGCACCCCCGACAGCGTGCTAATGTTCTGCATGTCGGAAGGCGCTCGCACAAGACCCGGACGGAACACCCCGGATCGCGTGAGAGAATCGGATGACACACCCAATGCGCGGGTGGCGGAATAGGCAGACGCGCTGGATTCAGGTTCCAGTGCCCGAAAGGGCGTGGGGGTTCAACTCCCCCTCGCGCACAGATAAGAACCCCGGCCCGGGACCCCCGGACCGGGGTTCTTGCGTTATTCCGCCGGATTCCCCAAACGGCGTGCCGTCCCCGGACCCCCACTGACGCCCAGTGAGCTCTACATCACACCACCGCCCCTACGTCGCCCCGGTGAGCGCTACGTCACATCGGTGACGGCCGTACTGAAGGCGCGGGTGCGCGCGGTCTCGCGGTCCTGGTGCCAGACGAGTCCGAGCGCGGAGTCCGGCAGCCCGTTGACCGGTACGAATGTGATGTCGCGGCGCCCGTGGTACTCCGCCGTGGGGCGGCAGAGCAGCATCGCGCCGCGTCCGGCGGCGGCCAGGGTGAGGCCCTCCTGGAGGGTGCGGACGCCGGGTCCGGGCGGGATGGGGCGGCCGCCGGGGGTGCTGGTGGGGGCCTGGGCGTAGCGCCAGTACTCGGGGGCGGGACCTTCGACGGTGACGAGCGGCCCGTCGGCCAGGTCCTCGGCGTCGAGGGAGGCGCGGGAGGCGAAGGGGTGGCGTACGGAGACGGCCAGGGTCTGCTGCTGCTCGGAGAAGACCGGGCCCAGCACGAGGCCGGGTTCCTGGACGGGCAGCAGGACGACGGCGGCATCGACCTCGCCCCGGTGCACCGGGCCGAAGGGGTCCTGGAGCGGGATTTCGACGATCTCCGTGGCGCATCCGGGGTGGCGGGTGTGGAAGGTGTCGATGGCCCGCATGATGCGGTCGTCGGCGGTCCCCTGGAAGCCGATGCGCAGCCGGCCCTCGATGCCGCGGGCAGCGGCGACGGTGGACTCGACCGTGCCGCGCAGGGCGTCGTAGGCGGGGCGCAGGCCGGCCAGGAAGTCCGTACCCAGAGGGGTGAGCCGTACGCGGCGGCTGGTGCGCTCGACGAGGCGGGCTCCGACGCGGCGTTCCAGGGCGCGGACGAGCTGGCTGACGCGGCTCTGGGAGACGTACAGGCGTGCGCCGGTGCGCCCGAAGTGCAGTTCTTCGGCGAGGACGAGGAAGCACTCCAGCTCGCGCATCTCCAGGCCGCCGGAGGTGACGGGCACGGTGATGCTCCGGGGGGAAGGGGTACTCCGGGTACTCCGGGATCGATGAGCCACGCTCATGGAAGCGTGAGGGGTTCGCCGTTGTTCCCGCGGGCGGCTGCGCATTGGCTGGGGGACATGGAGACGATCGAGGAAACGGCGGGCCGCGACGGCGAGTTGCGGCGGGCCGCGGGGTGGCCCGCGGTGGGAGCGCTGGCGGCGGCCACGTTCACGGTGGTGACGTCGGAGATGCTGCCGGTGGGGCTGCTGACGCCCATCGGGGGCGCGCTGGGGGTCACGGACGGTACGGCGGGGCTGACGCTCACGGTGGCCGGCGTGGTGGCGGCGCTGGGGGCGCCGGTGCTCACTTTGGCGGTGGGGCGGGCGGACCGGCGGGTGGTGCTGTGCGGGCTGATGGTGATGCTCGCGGCGGCGAACCTGCTGGCCGCGTGGGCGCCGGGCTTCGGGGTGATGCTGGCGGCGCGGGTGCTGGTCGGGCTGGGCATGGGCGGTGTGTGGGCGCTGGCGGCGGGGCTCGCGGTGCGGCTGGTGGCGGCGCGGTCGGTGGCCGCGGCGACATCGTTGATCTTCAGTGGGGTGGCTGCCGCGTCGGTGCTCGGGGTTCCGATGGGCACGCTGATCGGGCAACTGGGCGGGTGGCGTACGGCGTTCGTGGTGGTGGGTGTGCTGGCGGCGCTGGTCACGGGGGCGCTGGCCGTGCTGCTGCCGCCGCTGCCGGCCGAGGGGGCGGTACGGCTGGGCGGGGTGCTGCGGCTGTTCCACGACGCGCGGGTGCGGACCGGGTTGGTGGTGGTGGCGCTCCTGGTAGGCGGGCACTTCGTCGCGTACACGTATGTGCGGCCGGTGCTGGAGGAGGTGTCCGGGGTCGGTCCCGGGGTGATCAGCACGCTGCTGCTGGTGTACGGGGTCGCGGGGGTGGCGGGCAACTTCGTGGGCGGTGCGGGTGCGGGGCGGTCGCCGCGCGGCACGCTGGTGGTGATCAGCGCGGTGCTGGCCGGGGCCGTGCTGCTGGTGCCCGTGCTGGGGGTGGGCGTGCCGGGGGCGGCGGCGTTGCTGGCGGTCTGGGGGCTGGCGTACGGAGGGGTGTCGGTCAGTACGCAGACTTGGCTGATGGTGGTGGCCCCGGAGGCGCGGGAGGCGGCGTCCGCGCTGTTCGTGGCGGTGTTCAACGCGGCCATCGCCCTGGGGGCCTTCGGCGGGGGCCGGGTGGCGGACGGCTGGGGGATCACCGCGGTGCTGTGGAGCGGGGGCGCGCTGGCGGTGGGGGCGTTGGTCGCGGTGGGGGTGGGGCGGGGGCCGGGCGCGGGGAGGGTGTGAAGGGGGGGACAGAGGTGGGGACGGGGCAGGTGTGCGGGGGCGGTGGGGTTTCGGGGCCGCGACTTTCGTTGCGGCAGGGAGCGACGAATGGTGACTGTGTCGGTGGGCGGGGCGTGCCTACGCTCGGTACGTGAACATCAGGGGGAAGGAACAGGTGGCGGACGGGGCGGCGGTCCGCAGGACGGCGGTCCGGGCGGCGGCCCGTACGACGGCGGTCCGGGCGGCGGCCCGTACGACGGCGGTCCGGCTCGCGGAGGTCCGGGCGGCGGCCGGGCGGGGGTGGCGGTGCCTGGCCCGTCCCGAGCAGTGGCCGCCGTACCGCGTCGTCGGTGAGTCGCTGCTGGCACTGCTGCTGGGGCTGATCGCGCTCGGCATGGAGAAGCTCAGCGACAACGGCGACGTCCGTACGTGGCTGGTGACCGGCGCGGTGGTGGTGCTCGCACCGCTGCGCCGCGCCCTGCCCGGCACGGTCCTGATCATCGCGGCGGCGCTGAGCTGGCCGTGCGCGGGGATGACGGTGCTGCTGATCGTGGCGGGGTGGTCGGCCGGGCGCCGGATCGCGGGCAGCGCGCGAGCGCTGGCGGTGTTCGCGGTGGCCCTGGTGGTGAGCACGGTGGTGCCGGTGGTCCAGGATCTCCCGCTGGTGTCGCCGGAGAAGCTGATGATCCTGGCGGTGTCCTTCCTGGCCATAGTGGCCATGCCGGGCATCGCGAGCCGCTACTGGTCGCAGAACCGCACCCTGGTGGAGACGCTCCACGCGCAGCGCACCCAACTGCTGCGGGAGAACGCGATGATCGCCCGCCAGACGCGGCTGCGCGAGCGACAGCGCATCGCGCAGGACATGCACGACAGCCTGGGGCACCAGCTCACGCTGATCGCCGTGCACACGGGCGCGCTGGAGGTGGACTCCGAGCTGAACGGGCGGCAGCGGGAGGCGGTCGGCGTGCTGCGCGGGGCCTCGGTGGCGGCGATGCGCGAACTGCGGGAGGTGGTGGGCCTGCTGCGCGACGAGCACGAGGACACGGCCGGAGCACATCCGGCGATCGGCGCGGGCACGGCTCCGGGCGCGGGCAGCGCGGGGTGGACCAGGTGGACGCGCTGGCCGAGGCGTCGCGTGGCGCGGGGGCGCGAATATCCGTGTCCCGGTCGGGGGAGCCGCGCGCGCTGGCGCCGGCCGTCGACCGGGCCGCGTACCGCATCGTGCAGGAGGGGCTGACCAACGCGCACAAGCACGCGTCGGGGGCGCCGGTGGCGGTGGCGCTGCGCTACGAGCCCGACTCGCTGCTGGTGGAGGTCGTCAACGGGCCGGTGCCGCCGGGCGCGGCCGGCGGTCCCCAGGTCAGCGGCGGCCAGGGGCTGACGGGGCTGCGGGAGCGGGCACGGCTGGTGGGCGGCATGGTGCACAGCGGTCCGGTGCCGGGCGGCGGCTTCCGGCTCGCCGGGGTCCTGCCGTACGGGCCGGTGGCGGTGTCGGCGACGGCCAGGGAGCCCGTACCGACGGCGGAAACGGCAGGGGCGGCGGCCGACCCGGACGGGTCAGGCGGCCCGGGCGGTCCGGATGCTCCGATCGGCGGCTTCCCGGACACCGGGCGCGGGCGTCCTGTGGTGCGTACCGGCAAGGACGGTAAGCCGGTCATCGACTGGTCCCGGGTGTATGCGGCGCCCGACACGGCGAGGTTCCGCGGGGAGCCGAGGCGCAGCGGGTTCGCCGTCGGGTGCGGTCTGGCGGCGGGCGTGGTCGTGGTCCTCGGCCTGGTGACCGCGTGGGGAGCGGTCGAGCTCTTCAAGGCGATGGAGGAGAGCTCGGTGTCACCGGCCACCTTCGAGCGGCTGAAGACCGGGGCGCCGGAGGACGAGGTGCGCGGACAACTGCCGGAGGAGTCGTTCCTGAACAGCGAGCTGAACGACCAGGGGCCCGCGAAGCCGGAGGGCGCGCGCTGCGCGACGTTCGCGTCCGACGAACCGTCTGATGACTGGGCGGAGGAGCGCGCGTTCCGGTTCTGTTTCAAGGACGGGAAGCTGGTGGAGAAGCAGACCTTCGTGGGGAAGGTCTGAGGGCGGCCGGGACGGACCGGCGCGTGAATGGGGGGAAGATGGCGCTGTCCGTGGAAACAACCGACCGAGCCCGTGCGGGAGCCCGCGTGATCAGGGTGATCGTTGCCGACGACGAGCCGCTCATCAGAGCCGGTATCAGGATGATCCTCACCTCCGACCAGGACATCGCGGTCGTGGCGGAGGCGGGCAACGGCAGGGAGGCGGTCGAGGCCGCGCGGGTCCATGGCGCGGACGTGGTGCTCCTGGACATCCAGATGCCGGTCATGGACGGGCTGACGGCACTCGCCGAACTGCGCCGCGCGGCACCCGCCGTACGGGCCTTGATCCTGACGACGTTCGGGGAGCGGGAGAACGTCCTGCGGGCGATGGGCGAGGGAAGCGCGGGCTTCCTGCTGAAGGACTCCGCGCCGGACGAACTGATCCGGGCGGTGCGTGCCGCGGCCGCCGGCCATGCCTACATGTCGCCGGTGGCGACCCGGCACGTGGCCGATTCGCTGGTGGCACACGGCAGCGGTGCGGGCGGCGAGACCGGCGCGACGCGTACGGCACGGCGTGCGGAGGAGGCCAGGCGGCGGCTGTCCGTCCTGACGGAACGGGAGAAGGAGGTGCTGTCCCTGCTCGGCGAGGGGCTTTCCAACGCCGACGCGGGTGAGCGGATCCACATGAGCGAGGCGACGGTGAAGACGTACGTCAGCCGGATCCTGTCCAAGCTGGGCTGCGAGAACCGGGTACAGGCGGCGTTGCTCGCGCGCGACGCGGAGTCGGGGGCGTAGAGCGGCCCGACCCGGATCATGTCCGGGCCGGGCAGGTGTTGGGCGCGTGCGGGTCCTGTGCGGGGCTGGCCGGGCGCGGTGCGTCAGGCGGCGAAGTGCGGGTCCGTAGCGACGGGTCAGGCGACCGGACGCGGGTCCGTAGCGACGGGGCGGGCGGCCAGCCGCGTGCCCGTAGCGACGCGTGCGTCAGGCGGCCAGGCGCGTGGCGAGGGCCTTGGCCTTGTCGGCGGCTTCCTGGAAAGCCTTGTCGCGGGACGCCTCGTACAGCGGTATGAGGTCCGCCATCGCGGGGTTGGTGGGCGCCATCGTCAGCTCGGGGACGATGAAGTCGACCTCCATGCCGAACATGGTGCCGAGCACGGCCTCCAGGTAGTTCTGCACGTAGTCGAAGCCCGCGCGGGGCGTGCCCGGGGCGTACGAGCCGCCACGGCTGGTGACGACGGTCAGCGGCTTGCCCTTGAGCGTGGACTCGTCCCCGGTGGTCCGGCCCATGATGATCACGTGGTCCAGCCATGCCTTCACGGTGGAGGGAATCGTGAAGTTGTACATGGGGGCGCCGAGGACGACTGCGTCCGCCTGCTCCAGCTCCTCCACCAGTTCGAGGCGCTGCGCGAAAGCGGCCCGCTGCTCCGGGGTGTGGTCCTCCGGGGCGCTGAAGGCGGCGGTGAATCCAGCGGCCTCCAGGTGCGGCAGCGGTGTGGCGGCGAGGTCGCGGTAGACGACGGTGCCGTCGGGGTGCTGCTCCTCCCATGCTTTGCGGAAGGCGGCGGTCACCGCGCGGGAGGCGGATCCGTCGGCCGGGTAGAGAGAGGAGTCGAGGTGCAGGAGCGTGGCCATGATGCGGTCCTTCGGTCGTGGCCGGCATGCGGCCTACGGAAGATTTCCGTTCGTACCTATGGATAGAACAGTAGCTTACTTTTCCTCAGTACCCAACGTCGGAGCAGTAACCTGGGCGTATGACAGAGCGCGGCGAAGAGGCATGCAGGCAGGTGGACACCGGCATGACGCGGGTCTTCGCGCTGCTGGGGAAGCGGTGGACCGGCCTGGTCGTGGCTGTCCTGCTGGACGGCCCCGTGTACTTCGCCGAGCTGCGGCGGGCGGTCCCCGGAATCAGTGAACGCATGCTCTCGGACCGGCTCACGGAGC
The DNA here is from genome assembly GCF_003865135.1 of Streptomyces chrestomyceticus JCM 4735. Taxonomy (NCBI): domain Bacteria; kingdom Bacillati; phylum Actinomycetota; class Actinomycetes; order Kitasatosporales; family Streptomycetaceae; genus Streptomyces; species Streptomyces chrestomyceticus. The sequence goes on from NZ_BHZC01000001.1 coordinate 4,789,064, forward strand.
TGTCCGCGGCCGGTCTGGTCGTGCGCGAGGTGGACGGCGGCCCGCCGCTGCGCGTCTCGTACCGCCTGACCGAGGCGGGGCGGGCGCTCGACCCCGCGCTCAAGGAGTTGTCCCGGTGGGCGGAGACGTACCTCGCCGACGGAGGGCAGTGCCCGGCACGCTTCCGGGGCTGAGCGGGAGAGACGGCGGCAGGGGCGCGGGTCCGTCTGCGGTGCTCAGCCCAGCCGTGCCTGCGCGGCGTTGTAGCGCAGCAGGTACGAGGCGAAACGGTCCAGGTCCTCCTCGTCCCAGTCGGCGAGCCGCTCGTGGAACGCCTGGCGGCGGCTGGCGGTGACATTGGCCAGCATCTGCGCGCCCTTGACCGTGGGGTGCAGCACCTGGACACGGTGGTCGTCCGGGTCGACGCGGCGCTCGACGAAGCCGAGCTTCTCCAGGGCGGAGATCTGCCGGCTGACCGTGGACTTGTCCAGGAGGTAGTGCGCGGCGAGGTCGGTCGCGCGGCATCCCTTCTGGTCGTCGAGATGCGCCAGCAGCGTGTAGGAGACGAGCGAGAGCTCGGGGTGCATGCGGGCGGCGGTGGCGCGTGCCCGGCGGGCGAACGCGGTCATCTCCTGCTGGATGGTCTCGACGGATTCGTCTCTGCGGGCCACGGGTGCTTGCCTTTCGTTGAAGTAGTTGTATAGTACAACGTGAAGTGAGAGTTGTATAAGCCAACTACTCGATGCTGAGCGACTAGCTTGAGAAGGCACGACGCATGAGTTCGGTCCGACGTCCTGACCACCACCGCCCCGACCACAGAGCCGATCTGCGGCACGTCCTGACCCACCTGGTCACCCCGCTGCTGATGTGCATCGGGATGGGCCTGGCCTACCTGGGTGCGTTCGCGCACCCCGAGCCGCACCACCTGCCCGTCGCCGTGGTCGGTTCGGGGTCCCAGGCGCAGGTGCTCGCCCAGTCGATCAGCGACAAGGCGCACGGTGGCCTGGACGTCCGCACGGTCGGCAGCCGGGCCGAGGCCGTGGACCAACTGAAGCACCAGGAGATCTTCGGCGCGTACGTGATGGACGCGCACTCCTCCGGCGGTGGCGCACCGGCCGGGGCGAGCGGCGGGGCGTCGGCCCCGAAGGACGGAGAGTCGGCGGCGAAGAACGGCGCCGGGGCCGGCGTTAAGGACGACGGCGGTACGGCCGTGAAGCACGAGGGCGCGTCCGCCGCCGGTGCGAAGGCGGCGCCGGAACTGGTGGTCGCGACCGCCGGCTCCGACACCACGGCGACCGTGGTGCAGAAGATCTTCACCCCCGTCGCGGCCCAGCAGGGTGCGCCGCTCAAGGTCACCGACGTCGCTCCGCCGGCCGAGGACGACCCGACGGGCCAGGGCATCTTCTTCCTGATGGTCGCGGTCAGCATCGGCTCGTACGCCTCGGTCGCGGTGATCGGCGGCGCCGGGGCCGTCCTGCCGATCCGGCTGCGCGCGGCGCTGGCGGTCGGTACCTCCTTCGTGGTCAGCATCCTCGGAACGCTCTTCGCCGGACCGGTCTTCCACCTCGTGGACCACGGGCTGTGGGGGCTGTGGTCCATGGCCTGGCTGTACTCGGCGGGCATCCTGCTGATCGGTACCGGCCTGCACACGTTCCTCAAGCGCTGGACCACGCTGGGCGTCATGGCGCTGTTCGTGATGCTCAACTTCACCTCGGCGGGCGGCGTCTTCCGCCCCGAGCTGCAGAACGGTTTCTTCGCCTCCCTCCACGCGTTCTGGAACGGCGCCGGTTTCGTCGAGGGCACCCGCAGCCACGTCTACTTCGACAACAACGGGCTGGCCGGGCACGTCTGGACGCTGGTGCTGTGGCTGGTCGTGGGCTTCGTGATGATCGGCGTGGCATCCCTGGCCGAGGCGCGCCGCCGGCGCGCGGCGGCGGCCGCGGCACAGAACGCGACGGCCGTGGCCGCGGCCGCCGTGGCCGCAACGGTGCCGGAACGCCGGCCCGCCCACGCCGCGGGAGCCGGCGACGGTGAGAACGCGGAGCGGGCCGGGCGGACCAAGGCGGCTGAGGAGGCAGAGGAGGAGATGGAAGAGGCGGTCGGAGTCTGAACCGATCGGGATCGAGTCGGCGGGGATGAGCAAGTCGTCCCGGCCGGCAGGGTTGGCCGGGCTGGCCGGGCCGAGCGACCCGCTCGATTCGTCCGGGCCAGCCGGGTCGGCCGGGCCGAGTGAGCTGTAAGGCAACCGCAGCAGGTGCCGCGCCCCGCCTCGCCTCTTCCCACCCCGCCCCACAGATCTGCCCCCAAATCAGCCCACGGATCCGCCTCACAGATCCATCTCGCATATCCGTCACACAGAGTTATCCACAGGCCCTGCCGCAAGGCGGGGCCTGTCTGTACCGTCGTGAACACGCGGCGGAGACAGCGACCCGGCAACCGGCGGCAGACCACCGGTTTCCGCGGACGTTCCGACGCGGCCGGACGACGGGGTCCGGGGCCGGGGCAGGGGTACGAAGGGGGAGGTGGCGGCGATGACGCGATTGCCGTACGTAACGGGGTTCGCGAAGCCGGACGCGCGGAGGCCCGCGCCGAAGGCGGTCGGCAAGGCGCTCCGGGAGCGGGCACCACGGTCCGCGCACGGCCGGTTCACGCCGGACGCCGGGCGGCCCGACGCGGTGACGACCGTCGAGGAGTCCAACGCCGGCCGCCTCCCGGAACTGGTGCCCATACGGGTCGGCCGCATGGCCGCCGGCCCCTTCGCCTTCCTCCGCGGCACCGCCGGCCTGATGGCGTACGACCTGATGACCACCCCGGTGACCGGCATCGGCGCGCAGATATGCGGGGACGCGCACGCGGCCAACTTCGGTCTCTACGGCGATGCCCGCGGCAAGCTGGTGATGGATCTCAACGACTTCGACGAGACGTTGTACGGGCCCTGGGAGTGGGACCTGAAGCGGCTCGTGGCCTCGTTGGTGCTGGCCGGCCGGGAGGCGGGGGCGAGTGAGGAGCAGTGCCGTGAGGCGGCCCGGGACGCGGTGGGTGCGTACCGGCGCACGATGCGGCTGCTGGCGGGCATGTCGGCCGCCGACGCCTGGAACGCGATAGCCGACGAGGAACTGGTCTCCCACGCGGACGCCCGCGACCTGCTGGGCACGCTGGAGCGGGTGGTGGCCAAGGCGCGGAAGAACACCAGTGCGCGGTTCGCGGCGAAGGCTACGGAGGAGATACCCGGCGGCGGCAGGAGGTTCGTGGACGCTCCGCCCGTACTGCGGCGAATACCGGACGCGGAGGCCGCCGCGGTCGTCTCCTCGCTCGCCGATTACCTGGACACGCTGCCGGAGGACCGGCTCCCGCTGCTGGCCAGGTACGAGGTGCAGGACGTGGCGTTCAGGGTGGTGGGCACGGGCAGTGTGGGCCTGCGCTCGTACGTCGTCCTGCTGCTCGATCACCGCGGTGAGCCACTGGTGCTCCAGGTGAAGGAGGCGAAGAGTTCGGCCCTGACCCCGTACGTGGAGAAAGCCGGCTTCCCCGCACCGGTGGTCGCACACGAGGGCCGCCGGATCGTCCGCGGGCAGCGGCACATGCAGGTGGTGAGCGACAGCCTGCTCGGCTGGACAACGGTCTACGAGCCGCACGCGGGAAGCGGTAGGGGCGGTGGTGGCGCGGGTGAGCAGGTGGCTCGGGCACGTGAGCGGGGGCGTGGCGAGGGCAGGGACGAGGAGTGGGCTGAGGGGCGGACCGAGCAGTGGACCGAGACGTGGTCGCTAGGACCTGAGACGCGGGACGAGAGGGGACGTGAGCTGCAGCCCGGGGTGTGGCCCGATGCGGGGCCTGATTCTCGGGACGAGGTGCGGGACGCCGGGGAGAGCGCGCCGTGGAGTGCGGGGCAGGGTGAGCCTCGGGGACAGGCGGGGTTTGAGGCGGGGGATGGAAGGCGTGGCGAGGCGTCGGCAGGGCCTGGGGCGGGGGCATCGGCCGAAGAACTGGGGCGGCCGGGGGACGGGCTGAAGGCTGGGGCGACAGCCGAAGGGGCGGGAGAGACGTGGGTTGGACCGCGAGCTGGGTCGTCGGCTGAGGGGATGGGGCGGGCGTGGGCCGGACCGGTGGTTGGGGCAACGGCTGAGGGCGTGGGTGAGACGTGGGCTGAGCCGTGTGCCGAGGGTTGCAGCGACGCGGTGGTCGAGGGCCATGGTGGGGCGCGGGCTGTGGGGTGGGGCACGGCCTGGGGCGATGGCCATGGCGGGGCATGGGATGCGGGCCACGGCGAGGCGTGCGGCGTAGAGAGCGGTGGGGCGGGGCGCGAGGGGCATGGCGAGGCGTGGGGCGCAGGGCGTGGTGGGGCGGAGATCGAGGGGCTTGGTGGGCCGGGGAGCGAGAGGCAGGGCGGGGCGGGGAGCGGGGGCCAGAGTGGGGCGTGGGGGCAGAGGCAGAGCGGGGCGTGGGATGGGGGCGGGGCGAGGGGGAGCCGTCGGGCTGGCGGCGGGCCGAGCGGTGGGCGGGGACACGACACGAAAGGCGGGGTGGGGGCGGGGGGCGGGGGCGGGGAGGCCCTACCAGGTGCGGCAGTTCCGGAACCGTAAGGGCAGCGTCGACCCGGCCGCCCTCGCCGGCGACCAGATCGACGACTACGCACGGATGACGGGCGCGTTGCTGGCCCGGGCACACGCGCACAGTGCCGATCCGCAGGTGGTGGCGGGGTACTGCGGCAAGGGGGAGGCGTTGGACGAGGCGCTGGCCGATTTCGCGGTGGCCTACGCGGACCGTACGGAGGCGGATCACGCGGAGTTGGTCGCGGCCATCAGGAAGGGGCGGATAGCCGCGGAGACGGGAGTCTGAGCGGGGCCGGGGCGGGCCGTAGGGTGGCCGGGTGACGAACTCGCAGGCGGAGAACGCGCAGGACGGCCAGGACGCACACGCTGACCACGGGATCGCGGGGCATGCGGCCCACGCGACGCAGGGGGGACATCAGACCCAGGTGGGTCAGGAGATCCAGGCGGGCCAGGAGACCCAGGCGGGTCAGGAGGGCCATGCGGGTGTGGGGGACCAGGCCGGTGCGGGGGGCCATGCGGGTCTGACGGGCCTGGCGGCCGATGCGGCACAGGGCGGTTACGCCGACCCCGGCGCCCCGGGTGGGGCTGCGGCTCGCGCTGAGGGGCAGGGCTCCAACCCCGCTCAGGGCCTCCACCACGTCCAGGGCGACTACCGGGACCAGGGCCCCCACTCCGCCCAGGGTGACTACCGGGCGGAGGGCTCCTATCCCGCCCACGGCGACTACCGGGACCAGGGCTTCTACCCCGTCCAGGGCGGATATGCCGAAGCCGGGTACGAGGGCGTCGGGCACACAGTTCAGGCGGGCGAGAGCGGATATTCGGTGCAGGGCGGCCAGGGGAGCCGCATGGGGCACGAGGGACCAATGGAGCAGGGTGGCTCCGTCGGACACGGAGCCTTCATGGGCCAAGGAACCCCTGCGGGTCAGGCTGCCCCCGTGGGCCAGGGAGCCCCGTAGGGCAGGAAGTCCCCGTCGGACAGGGAGACCCGGAGAGCCAAGGAGTGCCTGAGGGGATGGAAGCAGCAGAGGGAACGGGAGCCACGGGAAACCAGGGTGGCTCGGACGTGCCGGCTCAGGACTCGCACGCCTCGGCTCAGGGCCAGGATTCGTCTTTCGATGCTGGGGGCGGTGCTGGCGCCGATGCCGGTGCCGGACCCGCGCCTGAGGACGCCGGCGCTGGTGGGGCCTCGACCGGGCGGTTGGCGCAGGCTGTGGAGGCGGCTGAGCAGGCGTTGATCGAGTTCGAGATCGCGGTGGAGACCTTCCGGGTGGAGGTGGAGAACTTCTCCCGGCTGCACCATCAGCGTCTCGGCCCCATGTACGCGCGGTTGGACGAGCTGGATGTCCAGATCGCCGAGGCGATCGCCGCTCGTACGGGTGACCCCGAGGACGTACGCAAGGCGCGGGAGGCGCGGGCGTCGGTGCTGCCGATGCCCGATGTCGAGGAGCTGTTCCACGGGTGGATGGGGTCGGAGGGCCTGTACCCGGAGGCCGAGGCGATGCTCAACGAGCAGCCGGTCCGGCCGCCGCAGAAGGTGCGACCGAGCGAGGAGGCCCGCCGGGTCTACCGTGACCTGGTGCGTAAGGCCCATCCCGACCTGGCGCGCGACGAGGCCGAGCGGGATCGCAGGGACGCGTTCATCATGCGGGTCAACGCCGCGTACGGTGCCGGGGACGAGGCGGCGCTGCGCGAGCTGGCCCGTGAGTGGGAGGCCGGCCCGGCGCCGCGGGAGCAGCGGACGGGTGAGAGTGAGGAGCTCTACGCGCGGCTGGAGTGGCTGGCGGAGCGTAAGGAGATGCTCGCGGTGATCGCCGCCGAGCTGGAGGACAGTGCGATCGGCGCGATGATCAAGATGGCGCCCGAGGACCCGGACGCGCTGCTGGAGGAGATCGCCGAGAAGCTGTTGGCGGATGTGGCCGAGCGCGAGGCGTACCTGGCGCAGTTGGTCGGGTAGCGTCGGGTCCATGCATTTCGGTTCTCTGCCCACGGTCAAGGTCGACGCATTGACGTCCGAGGACTTCCTCCTGGACGTCCGGGAGGACGACGAGTGGGAGGCGGGGCACGCCGAAGGCGCGCTGCACATCCCGATGAGCGAGTTCGTCGCCCGGTACGGCGAGTTGACGGAGCGCGCGCCCGACGGCGGCAAGGTCTATGTGCTGTGCCGGGTCGGCGGCCGTTCCGCGCAGGTCGCCCAGTACCTGATCCAGCAGGGCATCGACGCGGTGAACGTCGACGGTGGGATGCAGGCGTGGGAGGCTGCCGGCCGCCCGGTGAAGGACAGCAAGGGCGAGCCGGGCGCGGTCATCTGACCTGCCGCGTTCAGCCGGCCGCTCAGCCGAGGGCGTGGGCGGCCAGCAGGTCGCCCAGGGCCTCTTCGTGTGCGGCGGCGGGGCCGAGCGACAGTTCGAGCTGCTTCGCCCAGGCGTGGTACCGGTGCAGTGCGTAGTCGGTGTCCGCGCCGAATCCGCCGTGCAGGTGCTGTGCGGTCTGCACGACGCGGCGTACGCCCTCCGACGCCCAGATTTTGGCCACCGCGACATCCCCTGCCGGTGGCAGCGCACCGTCCGCGCCGCTGCTGATGCGCCACGCGGCCTGCCAGAGGGTGGCCTCCATGGCCCGCAGGTCGATGTAGCGGTCGGCGGCCTGGACGGCGACGGCCTGGAAGGTGGCCACGGGGAAACCGAACTGTTCGCGTTTTGACGTGTAGGCGCTGGTCATGGCCAGTACGGCTTGGCCGAGGCCGAGGGCCAGCGCGCATGTGCCGGTGGTGAGAAGGTCGCGCAGCCAGTCCCAGGCGCCGGGTGCGGTGATCATCTCTTCGTCGGGGAGCCGTACGGAGTCCAGGTGGACCTCCGCGTGGCGTTCGCCGTTGGTGGAGGTCTGGTCGTCGAGGCGGACACCGCTCTCGAGGCGGGGTACGAGGGCGAGTACGGCGGTTCCGTCGCCGGTGTGGGCGGGGACGAGGATGCGGTCGGCGCTCTGCGCCCAGGGGACGGCGGTCTGCATGCCGTCGAGGACCCAGCCTGCCTTATCGCGGCGCGCGGTGACGGCGAGTTCGGCGGGGTCGTGGCCGGTGCGTCCGGCGGCGGCGACCGTGAGGATCAGCTCGCCGCGTCCGGCCCGGGGCAGTAGGTCGGCGCGCAGCGCGTCGGTGGCGTAGGTCTGGACAGTGAGGGCCGCGGCGCTGTTCTCCAGCAGCGGTACGCGGGCGAGCACCCTGGCGGACTCGCGCAGCACCAGGCAGAGCGCGATGGGATCGAGGCCCGCACCGCCGTACTCCGGGGCGAGTACCAGGCTCAGCAGGTCGGCGTCGGCCAGCTTGCGCCACAGGGGGCGGTCGATGTCGTCGGCCACGGCTCCGGCGGTGAGGGCGGGGCTCGGCACGCTGTCGGGGGCGACGTCCGCGAAGACGGCCTTGGCCGCCTCGACGGCCGCCTGCTGCTCCTCGGTGAAGGTGAAGTCCACTGTCCTGTCCTCCCGCGGGCCCGCACGGTGACTGCCTGACGGGTCGTCAAGTTAGAACAGGTTGCAGTATTTGGGAATGGGGTCAGTGGTCGAAGTCCAGCTCGACCTCCTCCGTCACGGGATGCGACTGGCAGGCGAGTACGTATCCCGACGCGACCTCCTCGTCCTCCAAGGCGTAGTTGCGGTCCATACGGACCTCACCCGACACCAGGAACGCGCGGCAGGTGCCGCAGACGCCTCCTTTGCAGGCGTACGGAGCGTCCGCCCGGTTGCGCAGCACGGTTTCCAGCAGCGGCTCACCGTCCAGGACCGGCCAACTGCCCGCCCGGCCGTCCAGGGTGGCGGTCACGGTGCTGTGTGCGGGGGCGCGCAGCGGCGCGGATCCGCCGGGGAGAGAGGCGGAGTCTCCCGGAACCGTGGTGTTCGTGGTGGTGAGGCCAGGAGTCGCGGGGGCCGTGGAAGCGGTGTCCGCCGCGAGGGCGGCTTCCGCCGGCGTGGGCTCGGATATGTGGAAGATCTCTTCGTGGATGCGGTTCCGGGGGACGTGGAGGGTCCGCAGGGCGCGTTCCGCAGCCTGGACGAGGCCGTACGGGCCGCACAGGTACCAGCCGTCGACGGATGCCACGGGCAGCAGGGCGGGCAGCAGCGAGCGGAGCCGTTCCTCGTCCAGCCGGCCGGAGGGCAGGCCCGACTGCTGGTCCTCGCGGGAGAGGACGGAGACGAGCTGGAAGCGTTCCGGGAAGCGGTCCTTGAGGTCGGCGACCTCCTCCAGGAACATCGTCGACGCTGCCGTACGGTCGCTGCGGACCAGGCAGAAACGGGCGTCCGGCTGACGGGCCAGCAGGGTCGCGACGATGGACAGCACCGGTGTGATGCCGCTGCCGCCGACGATGCCGACGAAGTGCCCGGGGCGGGGCTCCAGGATGAAGCGCCCGGCCGGCGCCATGACGTCGACGGTGTCACCGACGGCCAGTTCCTTGAGCGCGTAGGTGGAGAACTCGCCGTCCTCGACCAGGCGTATCCCCACCCGCAGTACGGGATCGTCGGTTGCCGGGGTGCAGATCGAGTACGTACGGCGGATCTCCCGGCCGTCCACCGTGCGGCGCAGTGCGATGTGCTGGCCGGGGACGTGCCGGAAGGCCGTGCGCAGCTCCGGCGGCACCTGGAAGGTGACGGCGACGGCGTCGTCCGTGAGCCGTTCGATCTCCGCGACCCGGAGCGGGTGGAACATCACAACTCCTTGAAGTGGTCGAACGGTTCGCGGCAGGACTCGCAGCGGCGCAGTGCCTTGCAGGCGGTGGAGGAGAACCGGCTGAGCAGCGTGGTGTCGGTCGATCCGCAGTGCGGGCAGCGGATGGCCAGCGTCACCGGTACGGGCCCGCCGGCCGGGCCGGCGGGGCGTGGCGGGGCTATGCCGTACTCGGACAGCTTGCGGCGGCCCTCGGCCGTGATCGCGTCGGTCGTCCACGGCGGGTCGAGGACCGTACGCACCTCGACCTGGGGGATGCCGTTGTCGTGGAGGACGCGTTCGATGTCGGCGGACATGGTCTCGACGGCGGGGCAGCCCGTGTACGTCGGGGTGAGTTCGACCTCCACCTGTCCGGGGCCGGTCAGCCGCAGCCTGCGGAGGACGCCCAGTTCGGCCAGGGTGACGACCGGCAGCTCCGGGTCGGGTACGGAGCCGGCCAGGTCGCGCAGCCGTTCTTCGAGGGTGGTGGTCACCATGTCGCCCCCGGGTGGCTCCGGTGCAGGTGCTGCATCTCGGCGAGCATCCGGCCGAACGGTTCGGTGTGCAGCCCTTGGCGCCCGGCTCCCGCGGTCCAGGCGCCGCGGCTCGGGCCCTCGGGGACGGTGAGGGTGGCGCGCGTCAGGGCGGACTCGATGCGGGTGGCCCAGGCGTCGTGCAGGGCGGGCAGGTCGACGTCCAGCCCCGGCACGGGCTCGAAGAGCTCTCCGGTGAAGCGCCACAGGGCGGTCAGGCCGCGCTGTATCCGCTCGTGGCTCTCCTCGGTGCCGTCCCCCAGGCGCAGGGTCCACTGCTCGGCGTGGTCGCGGTGGTAGGCGACCTCCTTGACCGCCTTCGCTGCCAGCGGGGCCAGCGGGGAGCCGCCGGAGGCCAGTTGGCCGTAGAGCAGCTCCTGGTAGGTGGAGAAGTAGAGCTGGCGGGCGATGGTGTGGGCGAAGTCGCCGTTGGGCTGCTCGACGAGCTGGCAGTTGCGGAAGGCCCGTTCCTCGCGGAGGTAGGCCAGTTCGTCCTCGTCCCCGGCGAGGGAGAGCAGGACGCGGGCCTGGCCGAGGAGGTCCAGCGCGATGTTCGCGAGGGCCACCTCCTCCTCCAGGACGGGGGCGTGCCCGGCCCACTCCCCCAGGCGGTGGGACAGGACGAGGGCGTCGTCACCGAGGGCCAGGGCCGGGGCAGCGGCGGCGACGTCCCGGGCGAGGGAGCCCGCGGGGGCGGGCGCCGCGGGGGCGCTGTCGGCGGTGGCCGGGGCCTGTGCTGTCGGTACGGGCTTCACAGGTGCTGCACCCCCTCCGGGATCTCGTAGAAGGTCGGGTGGCGGTAGGGCTTGTCGGCGGCCGGTTCGAAGAAGGAGTCCTTCTCGTCCGGGGAGGAGGCGGAGATCGCGGCGGACGGGACCACCCAGATCGAGATGCCTTCCGAGCGGCGGGTGTAGAGGTCGCGGGCGTTGCGCAGGGCCATCTCGGCGTCCGGAGCGTGCAGGCTGCCCGCGTGGGTGTGGGACAGGCCGCGCCGGCTGCGGACGAAGACCTCCCACAGGGGCCAGTCGGTGGGCTTCGCCGTGGGCGCGGCCTGTGTGCTGCCCCGGGGAGCGGTGGGCGCCCTGTCCGGTGCCGGCTGTGGCGTGGACGGCTCCGCCGATGCGGCCCCGGGCTCGGTGCGGTCACCCGGCCCGGTCTGGCTCGCGGGGCCGTCCGGAGCCGGCCGGTGCTCCGGGTGCTCGCTGCTTTCCGTACCGGTCGTGGTCATCGGTTCCCCTCCCCGTGCTTGGCCGCGTACGCCGCCGCGGCGTCGCGCACCCAGGCGCCTTCTTCGTGGGCGCGGCGCCGCTGGCTGATCCGCTGGTCGTTGCAGGGCCCGTTGCCCTTGAGCACCTCGCGGAACTCGTCCCAGTCGATGGGGCCGAAGTCCCAGTGACCGCGCTGTTCGTTCCACGTCAGGTCGGGGTCCGGGAGGGTGAGGCCGAGCGATTCGGCCTGCGGGACGCAGATGTCCACGAAGCGCTGGCGCAGTTCGTCGTTGCTGTGCCGCTTGATCTTCCAGGCCATGGACTGGGCCGAGTGCGCCGATTCGTCGTCGGGCGGGCCGAACATCATCAGCGACGGCCACCACCACCGGTCCACGGCGTCCTGCGCCATGGCGTGCTGGGCCTCGGTGCCGCGGCTCAGGGCCAGCAGGAGCTCGTAGCCCTGGCGCTGGTGGAAGGACTCCTCCTTGCAGACGCGGACCATGGCGCGGGCGTACGGGCCGTACGAACAGCGGCACAGCGGGACCTGGTTCGTGATCGCGGCGCCGTCCACCAGCCAGCCGATGGCACCGACGTCGGCCCAGGTCAGGGTGGGGTAGTTGAAGATGGACGAGTACTTCTGGCGGCCGGAGTGCAGCTTGTCGAGCAGTTCGTCGCGGCTCGCTCCGAGGGTTTCGGCGGCGCTGTAGAGATACAGGCCGTGGCCCGCCTCGTCCTGCACCTTCGCCATCAGGATCGCCTTGCGGCGCAACGACGGGGCCCGGGTGATCCAGTTCGCCTCCGGCTGCATCCCGATGATCTCGGAGTGCGCGTGCTGCGCTATCTGGCGTACCAGCGAGGAGCGGTAGGCGTCCGGCATCCAGTCACGCGGCTCGATGCGTTCGTCCGCGGCCACGGCGGCGTCGAAGTCCGTCTCCAGGGCCGCGAGGGACTCCTCGCCCGGCGCGATCGTCGTCATGTGATCCCCCTGCCTCCCGACCGACCGATCGTTCGGTTCAATGGTGTGGCCGCGCGTGCGGGGTGTCAACCCTGTGGATAACTCAGGGGAGGGTGTGCCGTGTGGGGCCGCCTAGGTACGGTTCCGGGGCGGTGAAAAGCCGCTCGGGATCTGGGAACGGGGCAGGAATGCAGCATTACGGGGACGAACCGCGGCCACCGGCCGCGCTCTCGCTACCGTCACGCGTCGTGATGACCGTCGTGGCGGGCGCCGTGACGCTGGCCGTCGCCGTCCATCTGGCCATGATGTTCCTGCACGTGGCACCGCCCAACACGCTGAGCAAGCAGCACAGCGAGTTGATCAACGACTACGTCTTCCCGGAGTACGAGCAGAACTGGAAGCTGTTCGCGCCCAATCCCCTCCAGCAGAACATCGCGGTGCAGGTACGCGCCCAGGTGCGCACCGCGGGCGACGACCGGCTGACCACCGGCTGGACCGACCTGTCCGCCGCCGACGGCCGGGCCCTGCTGCACAACCCCGTACCGAGCCATACCCAGCAGAACGAACTCCGCCGCGCCTGGGAGTACTACCTGAACACCCACGACGCGCAGAACCGCACCTCCGGCACCCGGGGTGAGCTGGCCGAGCAGTACGTACGGCGGATCGTGATGCAGCGCATGAGCACGCAGTGGGCGGCGCGCGGCAAGGTCGAGCAGATGCAGGTGCGCTCGAAGACGACGGCCGTCAGCCCGCCGTCGTGGAGCTCGGAGAAGATCAGCGAAAAGCCCAGGTACCGCGAGCTGCCCTGGTGGCCGGTCACCGCAGACGACCTGCCCGAAGGAGCGAAAATCCAGTGACAGCGCACAGGACGCCTTCGCAAGGGGCTTCGGAAGAGGCGCGGGACGCGGCGGACACCGGCACTCCGGCGGCAGCCGACGAGACCGGTACCGGCTCGCCGGCGACGACCACCGGTACCGGAGCCGGTGCCGCGCTGACAGCCGGCCGTACGGACGGCGGAACCCCCACGACGACCGTCCCTCCCCAGAGCCGGACAGAACGCACCGACTCCCCCACTCAGGCCCGCACCACCTGGCCCGTCGTCCCCCCACCCCCCGGCCTCCCCTCGGAGCCGCCCCCATAACGGCCACGGAGACGCGCCCCCGCCCCGACGAGACGCGCATCGAACGCGCCTTCGGGAGCGCCTTCAGACGCGTCACGGGCACCGCGTTCGCCCCGTACCAGTCCGCCGTCCTCCGCATCGGATTCGCGGCCACCTGGCTCTTCTTCCTGCTGCGGGAGTGGCCGTACCGGCATGAGCTCTACGGGCCGCACGGCCCCTGGAGCGGCGACATGGCGCGCCGGCTCCTCGACGGCAACGAGGCGTTCTCGGTCCTGACGTGGACCGACAACCTCGGCTGGTTCGAGCTCGTCTACGGGCTCGCCGTGGTCGCCAGTGCCCTGCTGCTGGTCGGCTGGCGGACCCGCACCATGTCCGTGCTGTTCATGGTGGGTGTGCTCTCGCTGCAGAACCGCAGCATCTTCATCGGGGACGGCGGCGACAACGTCCTGCACCTGATGGCGATATATCTGGTGCTCACCCGGTGCGGGCAGGTGTGGTCGCTGGACGCGCGCCGCGCGGCGCGGCACGCGGGATCATCCGGCGGGGGCCCGGAGCGCGATGTCACCGGCGTCGTCCTGTGGGCGGCTCTCGGGCTGTTCCTCGCCGTCGCCCAGCTCCTGGGCCTGTCGGGCCTCTCCTGGTTCGGCCCCGGGCCCTTTCCGAGCGTGGGCTGGGGCCTGACGTTCTGGGTGCTGTGGCTGTCCCACGGGGTGTGGTGGGCGGTGCGGAGGTACGCGTCCGGAGAGCCGCGCACCGTCCTCGACATGATCAGCAAGCTGATCCACAACGGTGCCCTGCTGGTGATCGTGGTCGAGGTCTGCCTGATCTACGCCACGGCCGGCTGGTACAAGATCCAGGGATCGCGCTGGCAGGACGGCACCGCGGTGTACTACCCGATGCACCTGGACTACTTCTCCCCCTGGCCCGAGCTGTCCCGGGTGCTCGCCGACAACGGCCTGATGATCATGCTGATCACGTACGGCACGGTGATCGTGCAGGTCGCCTTCCCCTTCACCCTCTTCAACCGCCGCCTGAAGAACGTGCTGCTGGTCGCGATGATCTGCGAGCACCTGTCGATCGCGTTCCTGCTCGGCCTGCCGTTCTTCTCGCTCGCGATGATCACGGCGGACGCGGTGTTCCTGCCGACGGTCTTCCTGGTGTGGCTGGGTGCCCGGGTCGCCTCCGTACGCGACCGGGTGCTCCCCCGCCGTACGGCGGTACGCGAGTGACGCCGTGGACGGGAGCGGCGGGTGTCCGCCCGGCGGACAGTTGAGATAGTGGAGGAATGATCGAGAACGGGACCTCGGACGATCCGGTACGGCGCTGGCGCGCGAGCGCCGACGATCCCGCCTCGGTCCTCCTGGACGGCTTCCACGCGCTGAAGCACGCCCTGCGCTTCGGCGGGGACGTACGGCACGTCCTGACCGGCGACAAGCCCGCTCTGCTGGCCCTCGCCGAGGAACTCGCGGACGACCTGACCGGTGACCTCGACGTGCTGGCGGAGCAGGTTCCCTTGGCGGCACTGCGCACGCTCCTGCCGAAGGTGCACCCCACGGGCGTCGCGGCCCTCGCCGTACGCCCCGACGCCGCGGCGAACCTGGCCAGGCTCCGCGAGGTCCCGCGGCCCGCCCCGGTCGTGCTCCTGGAGAATCCGCGCAACCTGGGCAATATCGGTGCCGTCGTCCGCCTGGCGGCCGGTTTCGGGGCGACCGGCGTGGTCACCACCGGCTCGCTCGACCCCTGGCACCCCAATGCCGTACGGGGCAGCGCCGGCCTGCACTTCGCCGGCGCGGTGGAGCGCCTGACACTGCCGGAACTGCCGCCCGGACCGGTCTATGCCCTCGACCCCGAAGGCGCGGACATCCGCTCCGTGACGTTCCCGGACGACGCGATCCTGGCCTTCGGGTCCGAGCGGCAGGGCATCTCGGACGAGCTGCGGGAGCGGGCATCGGCGCTGGTCGCGGTGCCGATGCAGGCGCGGGTGTCCAGCTTCAACCTGGCCACGAGTGTGGCCATGGGCCTCTTCCACTGGATGTCCCGCGGTACGGCGGCCCCGGCCGCCCCGGCCGGGGTGACCGGAGCGGCCGCCGGGCCGTCGCTCCTCTAGCTCTCCTGGGCGGGCCTGCGCACCTCCACCGTCCGGAAGCGGTCGGCCACGAACGCGCCGTCGCACAGTGCCGCGTTGGCCGCCGGGTTGCCGCCCGAGCCATGGAAGTCGGAGAAGGCGGCGGTCTGGTTGACGTACACCCCGCCGGTCAGGTTGAGGGAGAGCTGCGCGCACTCCTCCAGGCACGCCTCTTCCACCAGCTTCTCCACCTCCCCGGAGGTGGTGTACGCGCCGACCGTCATCGCGCCCTTGACGCGGGTCGTGTGCCGCAGCAGGTCCACCGCGTCGGCGGCGGAGTCGACGGCCACCGCGAAGGAGACGGGGCCGAAGCACTCGGAGAGGTAGGCGGCGTCGGCGCCCGCGCCCTCCCAGAGCTTGCGTGCGCCGTCCATCTTGACCATCACCGGCGTACGGACCGTGGCGTCGGGGAAGTCGGGGTTGGTCACCTCGCGGGAGGCCAGGGCCACCTCGCCCAGCCCGGATGCCGCCTCGATCCGCTCCTTGACCTGCGGGTTGACGATCGCGCCCAGCAGGGCGTTGGCCCGCGCGTCGTCGCCCAGCAGCTTGTCGACAGCGGTCGCGAGGTCGCCGACCACGTCGTCGTACGACTTGTGACCGGCGTCCGTGGTGATGCCGTCGCGGGGGATGAGGAGGTTCTGCGGGGTGGTGCACATCTGGCCGCTGTACAGGGACAGGGAGAAGGCGAGGTTGCCGAGCATGCCCTTGTAGTCGTCCGTCGAGTCGATGACGACCGTGTTGACGCCGGCCTTCTCCGTGTAGACGCGCGCCTGGGGCGCGTTGGCCTCCAGCCAGTCGCCGAACTCGGTGGAGCCGGTGTAGTCGATGATGCGGACCTCGGGGCGCGTCGCGAGGGTCTTGGCCAGGCCTTCGCCGGGCCGGTCGACGGCCAGGGCGACCAGGTCGGGGGAGAACCCGGCCTCGGCCAGCACCTCGCGCGCCACCCGGACGGTGAGCGCGAGCGGCAGCACGGCCCTCGGGTGCGGCTTGACCAGGACCGCGTTGCCGGTGGCCAGGGAGGCGAACAGCCCCGGGTAGCCGTTCCACGTCGGGAAGGTGTTGCAGCCGATCAGGAGGGCGACGCCGCGGGGCACGGCCTTGAAGGACTTGGTCAGCTCCAGCGGGTCGCGCTTGCCCTGCGGCTTGGACCAGGCGGCTTGCTCCGGGGTGCGGACCTGCTCGGCGTAGGCGTACGCGACGGCCTCCATGCCGCGGTCCTGCGCGTGCGGCCCGCCCGCCTGGAACGCCATCATGAACGCCTGGCCGCTGGTGTGCATCACGGCCTGCGCGAACTCGTGGGTGCGCGCGCTGATCCGCGACAGGATCTCCAGGCAGACCAGGGCCCGGGTCTGCGGGCCGGCGTCGCGCCACGCGGGCACCGCCGCGCGCATCGCGGGCAGCAGCACGTCCGCGTCCGGGTGCGGATAGCTGATGTTCAACCCGATGCCGTACGGGGAGACTTCCTCGCCCACCCAGTCGTCCGTGCCGGGCTGGTCCAGCTCGAAACGCTTGCCGCGCAGGGCGTCGAAGGCGGCCTGGCCGTCCGCCGCGGCGTTCTCCCCGTAGGCCTTGGGGTGCTCGGGGTGCGGGGACCAGTACGCGCGGGTACGGATCGCCTCCAGCGCCTGGTCGAGCGTCGGGCGGTGCTTTTCGAGCAACTGCGCTGCGGTCAGTTCGGCGGCCATCGAAGACCAACTCCTCGTCGGGCGGGCTGGGCCTGCCGTCTCAGGGCGCCCGCCGCGTGACGCGGACGCCACGCCGGGGAAGCGACGCCTCTGCGAGGACAGGTCCGAGGACAGGGCTGGGCACCATTTCGGCGACGGGGCTAGAGTAACCGAACGATCGGTCGGGGCAAGAGGGTCCGGCGAACCTGTGGACAACTCCGTCGGGGAGGATCAGCCGTCATGACAGCCATCGAAGCGGGCCGTACCGTCGCGGTCGTCGGCACGGGCACCATGGGCCAGGGAATCGCGCAGGTCGCGCTGGTCGCGGGCCATCCGGTGCGGCTCTACGACGCGCTGCCGGGCCGGGCCGCCGAAGCCGCCGAGGCGATCGGGCGCCGCCTGGACCGGCTGGTGGAGAAGGGCAGGATGGCGCCCGCGGAGCGCGCGGCGGCCCGCGCACGCCTCACCCCCGCCACCGCGCTCCCCCAACTCGCCGACGCCGCCCTGGTAGTCGAAGCGATCGTGGAAGAACTCGGCGCGAAGCAGGAACTGTTCGCCACTCTGGAGGACGTGGTCGGCGAGGACTGCCTGCTGGCCACCAACACCTCGTCCCTGTCCGTCACCGCCGTCGCGGGCGCGCTCCGCCTGCCCGGGCGCTTCGTCGGCCTGCACTTCTTCAACCCGGCACCGCTCCTGCCCCTCGTCGAGGTCGTCAGCGGCTTCACGACGGACGCCTCGGCGGCCACCACCGCGTACGAGACGGCCGCGGCCTGGGGCAAGACGCCCGTACGCAGCGCCGACACCCCCGGGTTCATCGTCAACCGCATCGCCCGCCCCTTCTACGCGGAGGCCCTGCGCGTCCACGAGGAGCGCGCCGCCGACCCGGCCACCGTCGATGCCGTGCTGCGCGGGTCCTGCGGCTTCCGGATGGGGCCGTTCGAGCTGATGGACCTCATCGGACAGGACGTGAACGAAGCCGTCACCCGATCGGTGTGGGAAGGCTTCTTCCGTGACCCGAAGTTCACGCCGTCGCTGGCGCAGCGGCGCCTGGTGGAGGCCGGCCTGCTGGGCCGCAAGGCGGGCCGGGGCTGGTACGACTACGCCGACGGCGCCCCCGGGCAGCAGCCGCACACCGCGGAGCCCTGCCCGGCACCGGCGGCCGTGACGGTGCACACCCACCTCGCCGGGCCGGCCGCCGTGCTCCAGGAGCTGATCGAGGAGGCCGGCATCAAGGTCAGCCGGGACCGCGCGCCAGAGGAGCACGAGGGCTGCATCCGGTTGCCGGGCGGTGCCCGCTTGGCGCTGACCGACGGCCACCCCGCCACCGGGGACCCGTCCGGTCCCACGATCCGCTTCGACCTGGCGCTGGACTACCGGGCCGCGACCCGCATCGCCCTCGCGCCCGGTGCGGAGGCGTCCGAGCAGGACGTACGGGAGGCGGTCGGCCTCTTCCAGGCGCTCGGCATGGAGGTGAGCGTCATCGACGACGTACCGGGCATGATCGCCGCCCGTACCGTCGCGATGATCGTGGACTTCGCCGCGGACGCCGAGGCGCGCGGTGTCGCGAGCCGCGAGGACATCGACACGGCCATGCGGCTCGGCGTGAACTACCCGGGTGGGCCCTCGGAATGGGCCGCGCGCGTCGGCCGGCACTGGCTGTGCGACCTGCTGGAGACGCTGCGCCACCAGTACGCCGACGGCCGTTACGGACCGTCCCGGGCCCTGCGCCGCAGTTTGAAGCTGAACGGCCGGATGCTCTAATCATGACCATGGCCAAGCGCGACACCTACACGCCCGATTCGCTGCTGTCGGTCGCCGTCGAGGTGTTCAACGAGCGCGGGTACGACGGCACCTCCATGGAGCACCTCTCCCGGGCGGCCGGCATCTCCAAGTCCTCGATCTACCACCACGTACGCAGCAAGGAAGAGCTGCTGCACCGGGCCATAAGCCGCGCGCTGGACGGGCTCTTCGGGGTCCTACAGGAGCCCGGGGCATGTACGGGGCGGGCCATCGAGCGGCTGGAGTACGTGGCCAGGCGCGAGGCGGAAGTGCTGATGGAGGAGCTGCCGTACGTGACGCTGCTGCTGCGGGTGCGCGGCAACACGGACACGGAGCGCTGGGCCATGGAGCGCCGCCGGGACTTCGACGGCGAGGTCACCGAACTCCTCAAGCAGGCCGCCGCCGACGGTGACCTGCGCGCGGACGTGGACGTGCGGCTGGCGACCCGGCTGCTCTTCGGCATGATCAACTCGATCGTGGAGTGGTACCGGCCGGGCCGCGGCGGGTCGGCGACCAGCGAAGAGGTCGCCGAGGCCGTGGTGCGGACGGCGTTCGCGGGGCTGCGGACCTGAGGCGGGGCCCCGGGCCTGCCGCCACCCTGAGGCGGCCTCCCAGGCCCGGGACAGGGCGCCTAGCTCTGCTGCTCGGTCCCCAGGTCGGTCTCCTCGAAGACGAGCAGGGTGCGGGTGCTGAGCACCTCCGGGATCGACTGGATACGGGTGAGGACCAGTTCCCGCAGCTCCTGGTTGTCCTTGGTGTGCACTAACAGCAGGACGTCGAAATCGCCGCTGACCAGGGCGATGTGCGCGGCCCCCGGAAGCTCGGTGAGCTGGGCGCGGACCGTCCGCCAGGAGTTCTGCACGATCTTCAGCGTGACGTAGGCGGAGGCGCTCTGCCCGGCCCGTTCCTGGTCGATGCGGGCGCTGAAGCCGCGGATCACCCCGTCGTCGATCAGCCGGTTGATCCGCGCGTAGGCGTTGGCGCGCGAAACGTGTACCCGCTCGGCGACGGAGCGTATCGAAGCCCGTCCGTCCGCCTGCAGCATGTTCAGGATCGCACGGTCGATGGTGTCCAGGGGGCGGGCGGGGCGCTGCCCACCGCCGGTGGCCATCTGTTCGTCCGGCATACCGCCTCGCCTCCCCTGGATGGACGCCCTGTCCTCATCTCAGGCTGTGGAGAACCGATTGTCCACAGGCTGAGCCCGCCTGTAGCCAAAATGTGCCGACGACCGAACAATCGGTAGGTGCGGGCCACTCACCCGTCCCTTCGTTCCTCTACCCGCCCGTCGCCCGTCACCGACCCCGGCCAGGCGCTCCGCGCCACTCTTTCCGAAGTCCAAGGAGGTGCTCGTCATGACGGTTCTTGAGCAGCGCGCCAGCAGGAGGAGCGGGAGCTACTGGCCCGCACCGCCGCCCGCGTGGCGTCCGCGCGTGGACCCCGCGCCCCTCCTGCCCGACGCGGAGCCGTACCGGCTGCTGGGCACGGACGCCGCCGGCCGGATCGATGCCGGACTGCTGACGGACCTGTACGCGGAGCTGGTGCGCGGCCGCCGGTACAACGCCCAGGCCACGGCTCTGACGCGGCAGGGCAGGCTGGCGGTCTACCCGTCCTCCACCGGCCAGGAGGCGTGCCAGGTCGCCGCCGCGCGGGTGCTCAAGGAGCAGGACTGGCTCTTTCCCAGCTACCGCGACACCCTCGCCGCCGTGGCCCGCGGCCTCGACCCCGTACAGGCCCTCACCCTCCTCCGGGGCGACTGGCACACGGGGTACGACCCGCACGAGCACCGCATCGCCCCGCTGTGCACCCCGCTCGCCACCCAGCTCCCGCACGCGGTGGGCCTCGCGCACGCCGCGCGCCTGAAGGGGGACGACGTGGTGGCGCTCGCCCTGGTGGGCGACGGCGGCACCAGTGAGGGCGACTTCCACGAGGCGCTGAACTTCGCCGCGGTGTGGCAGGCCCCGGTGGTCTTCCTCGTCCAGAACAACGGGTTCGCGATCTCCGTACCGCTCGCCAAGCAGTCCGCCGCGCCGTCTCTCGCCCACAAGGCCGTCGGGTACGGGATGCCGGGCCGCCTGGTGGACGGCAACGACGCGCCCGCGCTGCACGAGGTGCTCGGCGAGGCGGTGGAGCGGGCGCGCCGGGGCGGGGGACCGACGCTCGTAGAGGCGCTCACGTACCGCATCGAGGCCCACACCAACGCCGACGACGCCACCCGCTACCGCACCGAGGCCGAGGTCGAGGAGTGGCGCGAGCACGACCCGATAGCCCTGGTGGAGCGCGAACTGACCGAGCGCGGCCTGCTCACCGACGACTTCGTGCAGCGGACCCGGGACGGCGCCGAGGAGATGGCCGCCGCACTCCGGGACCACATGAACCAGGACCCGGCCCTGGACCCGATGGACCTGTTTGCGCACGTCTACGCCGAGCAGACCGCCCAGTTGCGCGAGCAGGAGACGCAGTTGCGCGCCGAGCTGGAGGCCGAGGCGGCGGACGCCGGGAAGGACGAGGAAAAGGCCGCCAAAGGAGACACCGCCGGTGGCACGGCGCGCGGTGCGGCTGGGGAGGAGCGGCCATGACGGCGACAGCGGCGGAGGCCGGACGCAAGCCCGCCAGCATGGCGCAGGCGCTGAACCGCGCGCTGCGCGACGCGATGGCCGACGACCCGGCCGTCCATGTGATGGGCGAGGACGTGGCGGAGCTGGGCGGGGTCTTCCGGATCACCGACGGCCTGGCGAAGGAGTTCGGCGAGGAGCGCTGCGGCGACACCCCGCTCGCCGAGGCGGGCATCCTCGGTACGGCGGTCGGTATGGCCATGTACGGGCTGCGGCCGGTCGTGGAGATGCAGTTCGACGCCTTTGCCTACCCCGGGTTCGAGCAGTTGATCAGCCATGTCGCCCGGATGCGCAACCGCACCCGGGGCGCCATGCCGCTGCCGCTGACCATCCGCGTCCCGTACGGCGGCGGGATCGGCGGCGTGGAGCACCACAGTGACTCCTCCGAGGCGTACTACCTCGCCACCCCCGGGCTCCAGGTCGTCACCCCGGCGACGGTCGCCGACGCGTACGGGCTGCTGCGGGCGGCCATCGCCTCCGACGACCCGGTGGTCTTCCTCGAACCGAAACGGCTGTACTGGTCGCGCGCCGACTGGTCCCCCGACGCCCCGGAGCAGGTGGCCGAACTGGGCCGCGCGGAGATCCGGCGGCGCGGGCGCAGCGCCACGCTGATCACGTACGGACCGTCGCTGCCGGTCTGTCTGGAGGCGGCCGAGGCGGCCACGGCGGAGGGCTGGGACCTGGAGGTCCTCGACCTGCGCTCGCTGGTGCCCTTCGACGACGAGACGGTCTGCGCCTCGGTACGGCGCACGGGCCGCGCGGTCGTCGTGCACGAGTCCAGCGGCTTCGGCGGCCCCGGCGGGGAGATAGCCGCGCGCGTCACGGAGCGCTGTTTCCACCACCTGGAGGCGCCGGTGCTGCGGGTCGCGGGCTTCGACATCCCGTACCCGCCGCCCATGCTGGAGCGCCACCACCTGCCGGGCGTCGACCGGATCCTGGACACCGTCGGCCGGCTCCAGTGGGAGTCGGACTGGACCGAGGGGAGCGGTGACTGATGGCCGTGGTCCGTGAGTTCACACTGCCCGACCTCGGCGAGGGGCTGACCGAGGCGACGGTGGTGCGGTGGCTGGTCGAGGTCGGCGAGGTCGTCGCCGTCGACCAGCCGGTGGTCGAGGTGGAGACCGCGAAGGCGCTGGTGGACGTGCCGTGTCCGTACGGGGGCGTGGTCACCGCGCGGTTCGGGGACGAGGGAGCGGAACTGCCCGTCGGGTCGCCGCTGCTGACGGTGGCGGTCGGGTCGCAGGCGGCGGCCGGCGGCGAGGCGGCGGGTGCTGGGGAGGGCGCGGGTTCGGGTGCTGGGGGAGTTAGCGGTGAGGCTGGTGGGGTTTCGGGGTCCGAGGAGGACGCGGGGTCCGGTGCGGGTGCGGGTGCGGCCGAAGGGTCGGGGAATGTGCTGGTCGGGTACGGCACGAGTGCCGCGGCGGGGCGTCGGCGGCGGGTCCGTCCGAAGACGGGAGCCGGGGCGGCCGGGGGCCGGGTGAGGCTTCGGATGCGGGGCGGAGTCAGGCTCCGGAAGTGGGGCGGGCTGAGGCTTCGGGCCGGGTGTCGTGCGGCGGGGTGGTCCCGGGGCCGGTCCGGTGCCGGTGATTTCGCCGCTGGTCCGACGGCTGGCGCGGGAGCACGGGCTGGACCTGCGGGAGATACGCGGGTCGGGGCCGGAGGGCCTGATTCTCCGTACGGATGTGGAGGCGGCGGTACGGGCACGGGCGGCCGGGGCCCAAGCCGGGGCCGGCCGGGGCGTGGCCGGTGCCAGGACCGGAGCAGAGGCTGGGGCCGGGGCCGGCGCCGGGCTCGGTGCGGGCGGCGGCGGGGGTCGGCCGTCGGGCGTGCCAGGGGTGCCGGGGAGTGCGTCCGGTGCGGAAGGTGGCGCGGTGGCGTCCGTGGGGCTTCCCCTGGAGGCCGAGCGCATACCGCTGCGGGGCATGCGGGGCGCCGCGGCGGAGAAGTTCCGGCGCAGCCGTCAGGAGATCCCCGACGCGACCTGCTGGGTGGACGCCGACGCCACGGAACTGCTCGCCGCCCGGCGGGACATGAACGCGGCCGGTGGACCGAAGGTGTCGCTGCTCGCGCTGCTGGCCCGGGTCTGTACGGCGGCGCTCGCGCGGTATCCGCAGCTCAACGCCACCGTCGACCTGGAGGCCAACGAGATCGTGCGGCTGCCGGCCGTGCATCTGGGCTTCGCGGCGCAGACCGACCGCGGGCTGGTGGTGCCGGTCGTACGGGACGCACACCGCCGTACGGCCGAGGGGCTGTCCGCCGAGATGGCCCGGCTGACCGAGGCGGCCCGGACCGGTGCGCTCGGTCTGGCCGAGCTGACCCACGGCACCTTCACCCTCAACAACTACGGAGTCTTCGGCGTCGACGGTTCCACGCCGATCATCAACCACCCCGAGGCGGCGATGCTGGGGGTGGGCCGAATAACGGCGAAGCCGTGGGTCCACGAGGGGGAGTTGGCCGTACGTCAGGTCGTGCAGTTGTCGCTCACCTTCGACCACCGGGTGTGCGACGGAGGCACGGCGGGCGGGTTCCTGCGGTTCGTCGCGGACTGTGTGGAGCGGCCGGCGGTGTTGTTGCGCACGTTGTGAGCGGGCCGGTCCGGTGATCGGGACACTCCCGGCGATACTCAAGGGGTGACCGACCACCAGACCGCGCACGAGCAGTATCCGTACGACGTCGTCGTGCCGGCCGGGGGCGCTGCCCGGCGGCTCGGCGGGGTGGACAAGCCGGCGGTGTCCGTCGGGGGACGGCCGTTGCTGGACCGGGTGCTCGACGCCTGTCCGGACGCGGCGACCGCGGTCGTCGTCGGGCCCGAGAGGCCCACCGTACGGCCGGTCGTGCACGCCCGCGAGGAGCCGCCCGGCGGCGGGCCGCTGGCCGCGCTGGACGCCGGGCTGCGGCACAGCACGGCGCCGGTCGTGCTCGTGCTCTCCGCCGACCTGCCGTTCCTGACCGGCGGGACCGTACGGACCCTGCTCGCGGCCGCCGCGGAGGACGGGGCCGACGGCGCGCTGCTCCGGGACGCGGAAGGCCGGGACCAGCCGCTGGTCGCCGCATACCGCGCGGAGCCGCTGCGCCGTGCGCTGGACGGCGTACGGGCCGAGCACGGCGCGCTCGCCGGGCTGCCGCTGCGGGTGCTGTCGGGGCGTCTGGCGCTGCGCCGGGTGACCGGTCCGACGGCCGCGGCGTCCTTCGACTGCGACACCTGGGAGGACATCGAAGCGGCACGCGCCCGTATCAGGGAGCATGGAACCGTGTTGGACGAATGGATCACCGCAGCCAAGGCCGAACTGGGCATTGAACTCGATGTCGACACGGCGGCCCTCCTCGACCTCGCGCGCGACGCCGCGCACGGCGTGGCCCGGCCGGCGGCGCCACTGACGACGTTCCTGGTCGGTTACGCCGCCGCTCAGCAGGGCCGGGACGTGACGGACCTGGCGGAGAAGGCGGCCGCGCTGGCCAATCGCTGGGCGGCCGAGGCGACCGAGGGCGCCGGGACCGCTGAGGGCGCCGGGACTGGCGAGAGTGCCGGGAAGACCGGGGCCGCCGAGGGCGCCGGGAAGGCCGGGAGCACCGAGGCCGCCGGGAAGGCCGGTGCCACGACGGACGCGGCATCCGAGGGCGAGCCGGAAGCGAAGCCGGCGGAATGACCGACGGGGAGTTCGACGACGCGCTGGCGCTGGCCAACGGCGGCCCGGTCGAGATGCCGCGCCGCGACGTCCACCGGCCGCCCGGCCACGACGCCGACGCTCAGCGCGCGCCGGGCCGGTACGACGACGGGCGGCGCGAGGGAAGCCGGTACGACGAAGGGCGAACGGGACACCGCGGTGCGGGTGCGGGTGCCGGTGCCGGACGGGCGCCGGAGCACGGTGACGGGTACGAGACCGGATACGGCTGCGGCTACGGGAGCGGGCCCGCCCCCGGTGCTGCTTCCGCGCCCGCCTCCGGCGGTGACCGTTACGCGCCGGTCTTCGACGACGGCTACGCGTGGATCTTCGAGGAGCGGGAGCCGACCCGGGAGACCGGCCGGGACGGCAGAGCGCCGACGGCGGGTACGGGACTGGACGACGACACGCGCCGTGGCCCGTACACACCGTGGGACGCCGCCCCGCCCTCGGGAGCGCACGAGCCGCCGCGCGCCCCCGGCAGGGCGCCCGAGCCTCCGTCCGCGCCGTTGCACCGTAGTTCTCCTCCGCCGCGCCCCTCCTCGCCCGTACCGACCACACCGGCGGCCGGCACCGGCGCGCCCGATCGCCCCACCACCCCCGATCATCGCGGCGCTCCCACCGACCCCGGAATCTCCGCCCCAACCACCTACACCACTCCCACCGCCTCCACCACTCCCACCGCCCCCGACCACCACGGCCGACGCACCCAGCACGACCGCCCCGCGCCCACCTCGTGGCGCGCGGCCCGCAGGATCGCCGCCCGGGCGCCGTACGGCCCGCTGCCCCCGGTCGTCTGCCCGCTGGGCAGTGCGGCGCTCGGCCGTACCCTCGCCGAGCCGCTGGTCGCGCTCACCGACCTGCCGTCCTTCGACACGTCCGCGATGGACGGCTGGGCGGTGGCCGGGCCCGGTCCCTGGCACCTCGCCGCCCGTACCCGCCCGGACGAGCGCGAGCACGGCATCCTCGCCGGTCACGAGCCGTCCGAGGGCGTGGCCGACGGGGACGCGGTGCCGATCGCCACGGGCGCGCGCATCCCGCCCGGCGCCACGGCCGTACTGCGCAGCGAACACGGCGAGGTACGCGTCCGGTCCACCGGAGACGCGCAGTTGTACGCGCCCGCGCCCGTGCCGCACGGCCAGGACATCCGGCCGCGCGGACAGGAGTGCCGCCGTGGCGACCAACTCCTGCCCGCCGGTGCGCTGGTGACCCCGGCCGTGCTGGGGCTGGCCGCCGCCGCGGGGTACGACGCGCTGACCGCGTACGCCCGGCCGCGCGTGGAAGTGCTGGTGCTGGGTGACGAGTTGCTGAGTTCCGGGCTGCCCGCCGAGGGCCGTATCCGGGACGCGCTCGGCCCGATGATCACCCCGTGGCTGCGTGCGCTGGGCGCGGAGACCGGACCGCCCCGCCATCTCGGGGACGACGCCGAGGTGTTGTACGAAGCCCTCGCGTCCTCGGAGGCCGATCTGGTGATCACCACCGGGGGTACGGCGTCCGGGCCGGTCGACCATGTGCATCCCACGCTGCGCAGGCTCGGGGCGGAGGTGCTGGTGGACGGCGTGGCGGTACGCCCCGGCCACCCCATGCTCCTCGCCCGCATCCCGGACCACCCGCACCACCCGGATCACCCCGACCACCCGCACCACTCGGATCACCCGGCTCCCGGCCGTCTCCTCGTCGGCCTGCCCGGCAACCCCCTGGCCGCCGTCTCGGGCCTGCTCACCCTGGCGGAACCGGCACTGCGTACGCTCGCCGCCCGCCGCCGGCTGCCCTCCTACCGGGCGCCGCTGACCGCCGCCGTGCCCGGCCACCCGCACGACACGCGGCTGGTCCCGGTCGCCTTCCGGGAGGGCCCGGCCGACGAGGGGGACGGCGACGGAGGCGCGGTCGTACCGCTGCGGTTCAGCGGGCCCGCCATGCTGCGCGGCATCGCGGCGGCCGACGCGATGGCCGTCGTACCGCCCGGCGGCGCGGAACGCGGTGCCGAGGTCGAACTCCTCGACCTGCCCTGGACGGCCGACGGGACGGCGGACGCGGTGACGGGGTGGGCGCCCGACGCACCCGCCCCGTACACCCCGTCAGCTCCCTCGACCCCGTCCGTCGCACCCGACACCAGGGCCCGGCCCGAAACCGGTACCACCCCCGACCCAAGCCCGAACGTTTCCGCACCCCACCCCCCGGCCTCCGGCCCGAAAGCCACCCCACCCGCCCCCACTCCCCCCGACCCCGCCCCATCCGGCCCGACGCCTTCCGACCCCACCCCACCAGACCCCACCCCACCCGCCCCCACCGACCCGACCGGCGGAGGCGCCGCGTGAAGCTCCCCACCCACGACGCCGCGGCGCGCGAGATTCCCGAGGAGTCCAGCCACCGCGTCGTGCTGCCCCGCCGCACCCCGGTGGCGCCGCTGCGCCAGGTCGCGCGCCGGCTCCTGATGGCCCTGCTGGTGCTCGTCGCGACGGTGGCCATCGTCTGGATCGACCGCGACGAGTACCACGACAACGCCAACGGCTCCGTCGACTTCCTCGACTGCGTCTACTACGCCACCGTCACGCTCTCCACCACCGGTTACGGCGACATCGTCCCGTACGGAGACGGCGCGCGGCTGCTGAACATCCTGCTCATCACTCCCCTCCGGGTCCTCTTTCTGATCATCCTGGTCGGCACCACGCTCGAAGTCCTCACCGAGCGCACCCGCGAGCAGTGGCAACTGAACCGCTGGAGAAACGCCTTGCGCGACCACACCGTCATCGTCGGCTTCGGCACCAAGGGCCGGTCCGCGGCCCAGACCCTGCGCGCCACGGGCCTGACCCGCGACCGCATCGTCATCGTCGACCCGAGCCCCAAGGTCATCGACTCGGCGGTCGCCGAGGGCTTCGCGGGCGTGGTCGGCGACGCGACCCGCAGCGACGTCCTCGTACGGGCCGAGATCCAGCGGGCCCGGCAGGTCGTCATCGCCACCCAGCGCGACGACACGGCCGTCCTCGTCTCGCTCACCGCCCGTCAGCTCAACAAGAAGGCCAACATCGTCGCGGCCGTACGGGAGGAGGAGAACGCGCCGCTGCTGCGCCAGTCCGGCGCCGACATGGTCATCACCTCGGCCAGCGCCGCCGGCCGCCTGCTGGGCCTGTCGGTGCACAGCCCCAGCGCCGGTACCGTCCTGGAGGACCTGATCCAGCAGGGCAGCGGGCTGGACCTGATCGAGCGCCCGGTGGTGAAGGCCGAGGTCGGCAAGTCCGTACGGGAGACCGACGACCTGATCGTCTCCGTACTGCGCGGGCACCGCCTGCTCGGCTACGACGACCCGGCGGCCAGCCCGCTGCAGGCCGCCGACCGGGTGATCACCATCGTCCGGGCGGCGTCCGCGGAGCAGCAGGACGGCCCGACCAAGCCCGGCGTGAAGCCGATGATCCCCGGTACGGGGGTGTCCCCGATGGCGCCGGTGCGCCGCGACGACTAGGGCGGGTCTTCGGATGATCCTGGGCCCGCGACGCCTGTGACCCACCTCTCCGGACAACACACCCGGCGCGTCCCGGCAGGCGGCGGAGTAGCCTCGCGGCCATGCGTGCGATCACCATTCCCGAACCCGGCGGTCCCGACGCCCTCGTATGGGCGGAGGTGCCCGATCCGCAACCGTCCGAGGGGGAGGTCCTGGTCGAGGTGGCGGCCACGGCCGTCAACCGCGCCGACCTCCTCCAGCGCCAGGGCTTCTACGACCCGCCGCCCGGCGCGCCCCCGTACCCCGGCCTGGAGTGCGCCGGGCGCGTCAAGGCCCTCGGCCCGGGGGTCAGCGGCTGGTCGGTTGGCGACGAGGTGTGCGCGCTGCTGGCGGGCGGCGGGTACGCGGAGCAGGTCGTCGTCCCGGCGGGCCAGTTGATGCCCGTACCGAAGGGTCTCGACATGGCCGCCGCCGCGGCGCTGCCCGAGGTGACGTGTACCGTCTGGTCCAACGTCTTCATGATCGCCCACCTGCGGCCGGGCGAGACGCTGCTCGTGCACGGCGGCTCCAGCGGCATCGGCACGATGGCGATCCAGCTCGCCAAGGCCGTCGGCGCCCGGGTCGCGGTCACCGCGGGCAGCGCCGACAAGCTGGCCCGCTGCGCCGAACTGGGCGCCGACATCCTCGTCAACTACCGGGACCAGGACTTCGTCCAGGAGCTGCGCAAGGCCACCGACGGCAAGGGCGCGGACGTCATCCTGGACATCATGGGCGCCAAGTACCTCGGCCCGAACGTCAAGGCGCTGGCCACCAACGGACGGCTCGCGATCATCGGGCTCCAGGGCGGCGCCAAGGGCGAGTTGCACCTCGGCGCGCTGCTCACCAAGCGCGCCGCCGTCACCGCCACCTCGCTGCGCGGGCGCCCGCTGGCCGAGAAGGCGTCGATCGTGGCGGCGGTACGCGAACACGTCTGGCCGCTGATCGAGAACGGCCGGGTCAGGCCGATCGTGGACCGTACGCTGCCGATCACGGAGGCCGCCGAGGCCCACCGGGTCGTGGACGCGAGCGGTCACGTGGGCAAGGTCGTCCTGACGGTCTGAGCCCAGGTCCGAGCCCAGGCCTGAGCCCAGGTCCGAGCCCACCGCCTCCCGGGCCGCGCCGTCACCCCCTGGCCGTACGCCCGATACGCCCGAGATGCCGCTGACCACCCTCCGTGTGACGCTGAGGACATCAGGCGACGGCTCCGCAGGCCCGGGAGGTCATGGGCGTGACTTCGGAACGCGTGACCCCGGAACCCGTGGCCGCGGCGCCGGGACGGCGGCGGCGTCGGAGCCGCTCCCGTCCCCGCCGGTTCCGCCCGCACGGATCGCGCACGCACCGGTTCCGGTTCCGCCTCCCCCTCGCCTCCGGACTGCTGCTCTGCACCGCCGCGCTGCTGCCCCTGCCCCACGCGAACGCGGCGGCCGCGTCGGCGGCCACGGCGGCACGCGCCGTCCTCGACAGCGGCGACACCTCCGGCCACAGCCAGGCCCCTGATACGGGCCGGATCACTCCCGACCCCGCTCCCACCCGCAGCCCCGGCCCCAGCCGTCACGAGCACCCCCACCCCCAACCCCACTCCACCCCCGACCCTCTGACCGAACTCGAAGAGGCCAACCCCCTGACCCCTCTCCTCCCGGTCCCCCTCGGCCCCCTGTTCGGTTCCGGTCCCGCCCCCGCCCGTCCGGCCCTGCCGTCGGACCCGCACCCGTCCGCCCCGGACACCGAGCCCTCGGCCGGTGCGGGCGCCCCGGACGGCCGCGCGACCCGTCCCCCGTCCCCCGCTGCCACCTCACGGCGCCCTGGAACGGCCTCTCCCACCCCCACGGCCACCCGACGGGGTGATCTGGCCGGACGGCTCGCCCATCGCCCCTACGTGCCCCTGCCGCCCCTCCAGGCCCCCGCTCCGACGACCTCCGCCGCCCGGACGCACGGCCCCTCCCGCTACGCGCCCGGCGCGGTGCCGGGCGCCGCCTCCGCCGCGTCCCGGGCCCCGTACGCCGACTCCGGGCCGGGCGGCGGTGTCCACCGGGTCCTGCCGCTGGGCGCCGGGATGGCACTGACCGGCCTCGGCCTCGGCTTCATCGCCCTGCGCCTGCGCCGCTCCTGAGCCCGGCCCCGAACCGACCCGAACCCCGCCCCGGCGCACCTTCAAGATCATGCCGAACCCCTCCCCGAAGCCCACCCGCCCCCAGAGGTTGGATCATCTTTCTCCCAGGGCACAACCGTTCCTAGTCGGCTGTACGAGAGAATGGCGGCATGGATATGCCGATGAACGAACGGTCGCAGGAGAGCCCGCACGTCCTGGTGGTCGGCCCGGACGGAATGGCTCTCGGCAGCGCCGGCTCCGGTGGCGGGGACGGCGACGACGAGTCCCGCGAGGTTCCCGTGACGGACATGGTCGAACAGCCCGCAAAGGTCATGCGCATCGGCAGCATGATCAAGCAGCTTCTCGAAGAGGTGAAGGCGGCGCCGCTGGACGAGGCGAGCCGGGTGCGTCTCAAGGAGATCCACTCCAGCTCGGTCAAGGAGCTGGAGGACGGCCTGGCGCCCGAGCTGGTCGAGGAGCTGGAGCGGCTGTCCCTGCCGTTCACCGACGACTCGGTGCCCACCGACGCGGAACTGCGGATCGCGCAGGCCCAGTTGGTCGGCTGGCTGGAGGGCCTGTTCCACGGCATCCAGACCGCGCTGTTCGCCCAGCAGATGGCGGCGCGCGCCCAGTTGGAGCAGATGCGCCGCGCGCTGCCGCCCGGTGCGGTGCCGTCCGACGACATGGAGCAGCCCAACCCCGGCCAGGGCGGCGCCCGCTCGGGCCCGTACCTCTGACAGTCCGAGTCCGCGAAGCTTCCCTGCTCGCTCCGGTCGGCCGGCCGGAGCGGCCCGGTCCTACGAACTGCGCCCCGTGGACACGGTCAGGTGAATCTTCTCGCCGCCCTTGGGGTCCCACAGGCCGGACGGGGACTGGCTGACGACGGTGTTCTTGCCGTAGAGGGAGCTGCTGCGCTCGGAGACGTCGTACGACCAGCCGGCCGCGTCCATGCACGCCTTCACCGAGGTCAGGTTCTTGCCGTAGAAGGACGGCAGGAAGATCTTGCCCTTCTGGCTGTAGCTCTTGGCCGGGTCGGTGCAGCGCGAGGTGGAGATGGTGGCCGTCGGGTCCTCGGGCTTGACCGACGGGGACGGCGAGTAGGTGTACGGGCTGGTGCGGCGCGTGTTCGTGCTGTCGCTGCCGCCGCTCAGGCCGATGCCGATGGCGATCGCGGTGACCACGACCACGCCGACGATGGCGGAGACGACGATCACCGGGGTGTTGCCGCGGCCGCCGGGACGGCTGCCGCCCGGCCGCGGGCCGACCGGTGCGGGCGCCGGAGCGGGCGTCGACGGGCCGGCGTACGGCGGTGGGGTCTGGAAGCCGCTGTTGAACGGAGCCGGGCCCGGGCCCGGGAGCGGACCCTGCGCCGGGATCGGGCCCGACGCGCCCATGGGCCCGGACGCCCCGATCGGACCCGAGGCCCCCATCGGCCCCGAGGCCCCCATCGGCCCCTGACCAGGAATCGGCCCCTGCCCCGGATAAGCGTTCACCGGCGGCGGCGTGGACGGCGCCGACGGCCCGAACCCCGCCCCGCCGCCCGCCGACGGCCCGGGACCCATTCGCGGTCCGGCATGCGGTCCGGCCTGCGGCGCGGCCTGCGTCGGCTGGTACGGCGTCTGGACGTTCGGCGGTGCCGGGGTGTGCGGCCCGGCGGCGTTCGGGGACGCGGTCGGGAAGACCGCGGAGGCCACCGAGGCGCCGCTGGTGCGGGCGCGCGGGCCCTCGCTGATGATCAGCGGCGTGGCGCCGGACTGGCCCGACCCGGCGACGCGCAGGCACTCGTCGCGCATCGCTTCGGCGGTCGGGAACCGCTCGTTGGGGTTCTTCTTCAGCGCACGGGCGACCAGCGCGTCCACGGCGGGCGGCAGCGACCGGTTGATGCCGGAGGGGACCGGCGGCTCCTCCTGGACGTGCGCGTACGCGATGGCCAGCGGGGAGTCCGCGTCGAAGGGGAGCCGGCCGGTCAGCAGCTCGAAGAGCATGATGCCGACCGAGTACAGGTCGGAGCGGGCGTCCACGCCGCGGCCCAGGGCCTGCTCGGGCGAGAGGTACTGCGGGGTGCCGACGACCATGCCGGTCTGCGTCATGGAGGTGACGCCGGACTGCATGGCGCGGGCGATGCCGAAGTCCATGACCTTGACGACGCCGCGCTTGTTCAGCATGACGTTGCCGGGCTTGATGTCCCGGTGGACCAGCCCCATCTCGTGGCTGGCCTCCAGGGCGGCCAGCACATCGGCGGTGATCTTCAGGGCCTTCTCGGTGGGCATCGCGCCGTGCCGGGCGATGTCGTTGTCCAGATCGGAGCGGAGCGGCTGACCCGCGACGTACTCCATGACGATGTACGGCACCAGGCCGCCGTCCAGCTCGTCCTCGCCGGAGTCGAACACCGAGACGATGTTGGTGTGCGTGAGCTTCGCCACGGACTGGGCCTCGCGCCGGAAGCGCTCGCGGAACGCCTGCTCGCGGCCGAGCTCGGTGTGCAGCGTCTTGATCGCGACCTCGCGGTCCAGGACGCTGTCGTACGCGAGGTGCACGGACGCCATGCCGCCGGCGCCCAGAAGATCACGGAGCTGGTAGCGTCCCCCGCCGACCGAACGGCCCTCGTACCCGTCCTGAGCGCCGTCCTGGCTCATGGTCCCGCTTCCCCCTCGGCGCGCTGTTCCCGCGCACGTGTTGCGGCGCGCCGCGCCTCGTGGCCGATGCCTTGCCCGTCCGTACGACCACGTGTTCCGTGTTGACGTGCACAGACGTTACTCAACGTGGTGGACCCCGGCACCTGCGGCAGGTGGTGGGCCCGCGGCACGTGCGCCTGCGGACGTGCCGAGATCAGTATGGGTTGTACCGGGATCGTGGCCGAATCCCAGCCCAGTGTCTCTTAGGGCACGGACACGTCAAGCCGTGTGCCCGTTCCGTGACCAGATGCGCAAGGTCCCATTACGGTCCCGGACCGTCCGGGCCGCCGGCCGGCGGCTGATCGCCCGGGGTTAACTTGCGACAATGGGGCCTTGGAAGGTGTGATGACCGGTCCATCACGGGACCGGCGTGTGCCGCGGAGCCTGTAGCGTGCTCTAGCGAAGACCGAGACCTTACCGCTGTGATGCGGATCGATACGACGGCGAGGACCGATGGCACCGACGCAGAGCCCCCAGGGCCCGTCCGATCCTGATGCCACCGGCTCCCACTCTCCTGATGCAAATCCTTCCGATGCACCGGAGATGTGGGGCAATGGCGGTTTGGTGGGCGACGGACGCTACCGGCTCACGCGCCGGCTCGGCCGTGGCGGCATGGCGGAGGTGTTCGCCGCCGAGGACGTGCGCCTCGGCCGCACCGTCGCCGTCAAGCTGCTGCGGGCCGACCTCGCGGAGGACCCGGTCTCCAAGGCCCGCTTCACCCGTGAGGCACAGTCCGTCGCGGGGCTGAACCACCACGCGGTGGTGGCGGTGTACGACTCCGGCGAGGACTACGTCGGCGGCAACACCGTGCCGTACATCGTGATGGAGCTGGTCGAGGGCCGCACCATCCGTGACCTGCTGCTGAACGCGGACGCGCCGCCGCCGGACCAGGCGCTGATCATCGTCTCCGGGGTGCTGGAGGCGCTGGCCTACAGCCACCAGCACGGCATCGTGCACCGCGACATCAAGCCGGCGAACGTGATCATCACGCACGGCGGCGCGGTCAAGGTGATGGACTTCGGCATCGCCCGCGCGCTGCACGGCGCGCAGTCGACGATGACCCAGACCGGCATGGTCATGGGCACGCCGCAGTACCTGTCGCCCGAGCAGGCCCTCGGCAAGACCGTGGACACCCGCTCCGACCTGTACGCGACCGGCTGCCTGCTGTACGAACTGCTGGCCCTGCGCCCCCCGTTCACCGGCGAGACCCCGCTGTCGGTCGTCTACCAGCACGTCCAGGACATGCCGGTGCCGCCCTCCGAGGTCGCCGGGTCGGTGCCGCCGGAGCTGGACGGCCTGGTGATGCGCTCGCTGGCCAAGGACCCGGACGACCGTTTCCAGACCGCTGAGGAGATGCGCGGGCTGGTCCAGTACGCCCTGCAGATGCTGCACGAGCAGGGCGGCCACACCGGTACGTGGAACACCGGCCCGGTCGCCGTGCACGAGGGCGGGCACACCCCGGCCCTGGGCTCGGTCGCCGCCACCACGGCGCTGCCGCACCCGGACCACGGACAGACCACGGCCCAGCCGATCCTGCCCCCCACCATGCGGGACGGCGACGGCGGCTACGAGGGCGGGCACCGGCCCGCCAAGGGCGGCCGCGGCAAGATCTGGCTGATCGCGGCGCTCGCGGTGATCGCCATCGCGGTCGGCGTGGCCATCGCGCTGAAGAACGCGGGCGGTGACGGGAAGCCGGACACGAAGCCGACCCCCACCCCGTCGGCCTCCCAGAGCTCCGAGGAGAAGCCCTCCGAGGAGCCGTCCGACGAGCCGACCAACACGTACACGCAGCCGGGCGGCTCGGGCGGCAACTCGCACACGTACAACCCGCCGACGACGCGCTACCCGAGCACGCCGCGCACCTCCCAGCCGCCCAGCTCGCCGCCGCCGACGAGCAAGCCCCCGACGACGACGCCGACCAGCAAGCCGACCAACGGCAACACGTCGAGCGGCAACACGAGCAGCGGTGCCAACGGCGGCAACGGCGGTGACTCCAACGGCAACACGTCCAGCGGCAACACCAGCAGCGGCAACACGAACGCCGGGACGAGCGCGGGCAGCGGTCCGGGCGGCAGCGGTGCCGTCGGCGACCTGAACGGCGACTGACGGACGTACCGCCTGACCACCGGTCGGCGTCCGCCTGAGCACCGCTCGGCGATCGTCTGACCACCGCTCAGCGGCCGCACGAAAGCCGCTCAGCACCTCGTCCGAACACAGCGGGCGGCCGGATCACCGGCCGCCCGCTGTCACGTTCCTGGCCGGCCCAGAAGCCCCCTCACTCCGTGAAAGCCCCCTGGACCGCCCCGTACTCCCGCGTCCACCACACCGCCAGCGCGGCCGCCGCCGGGAACTGCGGGTCGGCCCGCCGGTCGCCGAGCCGGTAGCGCCAGTCGAGCATCCAGAAGTCGTTGAGGCGCTCCCACCACACCCGGTGGACGGCGGCGGCCAGTTCCGCCGCGCCGGCGCCCGAGGCGCGGCGGTAGGCGCCCGCGTAGGCCCGTACCTTCGGCAGGTCGAGGGTGCCGGCGGGCTGGACGAAGAAGATGGCCGCGGCCCGTACGGCCTCCTCGGCGCGGGGCTGCACGCCCAGCCGGTCCCAGTCGACGATGGCGGCGGGTTCGGCGCCCCGGTAGAGCAGGTTGAGCGGGTGGAAGTCGCCGTGGACCCAGCCCGTGGCGGGTACCTGCGCTGCTGCGGGGCGCCGGTGCGCCTCCCGTTCCAGCAGCGTCCGGCGTTCCAGCAGCCGGTGTTCGGCGAGTTCGTCGAAGCTGCTGCGCGGGCGGGTCCGGCGGGCGAGCGCGAGCAGTTCGTCGATCATCTCGAAGGTCCGTGCCGGGTCGGCGCCCGGGTGCTCGTACGGGGCGCGGGGCCCCGCCGGGTCGCGCGTTATGACCTGCTCCAGCGCGGTGTGCACATGGCCCAGCAGGGCGCCCAGGCGGCGCGACTGGAGCCGGGTGAGGGCGGCGCCGTCACGGTGGCGGCCCTCGACCCACGGGTGCAGCGCGTAGCACCGGCCGCCGAGGACCGTGACCGTACGGCCGTCCGCGTCGGCGAGCGGCGGGGCGACCGGCAGGCCGAGCGCGCCCAGGCGGCGCGTGGCGCGGTGCTGGCGGGCGATGGCGGCCTGGTCGCCGTCGAGGTGGTGTTTGAGGAAGTAGCGGCCGTGGGTGGTGGCGAGGCGGTAACCGTGGTTGAGCAGTCCCTCGGCGACCGGCTCGCACGTCAACGGCTCCCCGGCGCCGTAACGGCGCAGCAGGGAGCCGAGGATGTGTCCGTCGGGCGTGGTCACCGTCCGGACATCGGATGAGCGCAGCACGCGCCAGATGTTAGATCACTGCGTCACGCTGAGTGGGCGTATCGGAACACAGGGACATCGCAGAGGTAGTGGACCTTGACAAACTCCGCTTCTATGCGGAGGAAAACCGGGTCGAAGGGCTCTCCGTCGGCCAGCCGCGGCGTGGGGCCGAACAGTTCGAACTCGGCCGGCGTGGGCGTGACGGCGCGGGCGGTGCCGGTGAACTGGACGGACCAGGTGTCGTTGGCGCCGGAGTTCACGTTGTCGGCCTCGTAGGCGACGACATTGCCGTCCAGGGCGCGGTGGTAGCCGTGGCCGCGATGCAGCCGCAGCAGCAGCCGGCCGTCGCTCACGACATGCCGTGTGACGGCGGTGAAGGGCAGCGCCCGCTGGCTGGCCGACACCCGTCCGTAAGGGACGCGGTTCAGCAGCTCGATGGCATGGAGGTCGTCGGTGGGCATGGCTACACCCTGCCGTGCCGGTGCGCACGAAAGTAGGGGCCCCAGCCCTGGTGGAAACGGGACGTTGGTCCTGAATCGTGCGGCAATTCTCCGCTTGGGCGCTGTTTCAGGAGGTCAGAGGGGTTACGGGCGCCGAATTTTCCCTACTCTTGAACGTTCACCCACGATATTCGTTCACAGATTCCACCCGGGATTTTCACAAGAGACCGGCGGCCGTCCCGTACGCGGCCGCCACTCCGCCCCGTACCGGCTAGTGCCGCTCCGCCTGCATCCGCGCCACATAAGCGGCCGCCTGGGACCGGCGCTCCATGCCCAGCTTGGAGAGCAGGCTGGAGACATAGTTCTTGATCGTTTTCTCGGCGAGGTGCAGCCGCTCGCCGATCGCCCGGTTGGTCAGTCCCTCGCCGATCAGGTCGAGGATCTTGCGCTCCTGCTCGGTCAGGTTGGCCAGCCGGTCGTCGCCGCGCGGGTTGTTGCCGTCCCGCAGGCGCTCCAGTACGCGGGCGGTGGCCACCGGGTCCAGCAGCGACTTGCCGGCCGCCACGTCCCGTACGGCGGTGAGCAGCTCGTTGCCCCGGATCGCCTTGAGCACGTACCCGGACGCGCCCGCCATGATGGCGTCGAAAAGCGCTTCGTCGTCAGCGAAAGAGGTGAGCATCAGGCAATTGATCGACTCGTCCTGGGAACGGATCTCCCGGCAGACCTCCACCCCGCTGCCGTCCGGCAGCCGGACGTCGAGCACGGCGACGTCGGGACGGGTCGCAGGGATCCTGACCAGGGCATCTGCGGCGGTGCCGGCCTCACCGACCACCTCGATGTCCGCCTCCACCGAGAGCATCTCGTGGACGCCGCGCCGCACGACCTCGTGGTCGTCGAGCAGGAATACCGTGATTTTTCCTTCTTCGCGCACCTGCTCAGTCTCACACACGAAGTCTTCCCGTGCTCCAGGTCACCGATATAACGTGCCGTTGTCCCGGCGGACTGCAACGCTGTGAACAGGGGATTGCCGACTGGTCGGCGCGAATGCTCGGAAATCCAAGCAAAATACTTGGAACCCCAAGCAAAGTCGCAGGTCAGGGCCCCTTTCGCCTAGGCTCCGGAAGTAGGGCACAACGCCCCTTCCGGCAGGCCGTGGCCGGGGCACCTTGTTCCACCCGGGCCGCGCCGTGCCGCACACACCCCGTGCGCCGTATCGGATACCGGGTGAGCCGCAATACGGCCACCGGCGGACCCCGGGGGCCGGACAGACGGAGGAGCAGCACGTGACCGTGGAGAGCACTGCCGCGCGGAAGAACACCCGCGGTGGCGGCAAGCGCACCACCGCAAAAAAGGCGTCACCCGCCAAGGCGAAGACGGCCGCCCAGGCCCCTGCCGAGGCGGAGCAGGACCAGCTCGTACAGTTGCTGACCCCCGAAGGCAAGCGCGTCGAGCACCCCGAGTACGCGATCGACCTCTCGGACGAGGAACTGCGCGGCCTGTACCGGGACATGGTTCTCACACGGCGCTTCGACGCCGAGGCGACCACCCTCCAGCGCCAGGGTGAGCTGGGCCTGTGGGCCTCGCTGCTGGGCCAGGAGGCCGCCCAGATCGGCTCCGGGCGCGCGCTGCGCGACGACGACTACGTCTTCCCGACCTACCGGGAGCACGGGGTCGCCTGGTGCCGCGGCGTGGACCCGACGAACCTGCTGGGCATGTTCCGCGGCGTGAACAACGGCGGCTGGGACCCCAACAGCAACAACTTCCACCTGTACACGATCGTCATCGGCTCGCAGGCGCTGCACGCGACCGGCTACGCCATGGGCGTCCAGAAGGACGGCGCCGACTCGGCGGTCATCGCGTACTTCGGCGACGGCGCCTCCAGCCAGGGCGACGTGGCCGAGTCCTTCACCTTCTCCGCGGTCTACAACGCGCCCGTGGTGTTCTTCTGCCAGAACAACCAGTGGGCGATCTCCGAGCCCACCGAGAAGCAGACCCGGGTCCCGCTCTACCAGCGCGCCCGCGGCTACGGCTTCCCCGGTGTGCGGGTGGACGGCAACGACGTCCTGGCGTGCCTGGCCGTGACCAGGGCGGCCCTGGAGCGGGCCCGGGCGGGCGAGGGCCCGACGCTGGTCGAGGCGTTCACGTACCGGATGGGCGCCCACACCACCTCCGACGACCCGACGCGCTACCGCGCCGACGAGGAGCGCGAGGCGTGGGAGGCCAAGGACCCGATCCTGCGGCTGCGCACCTACCTGGAGACCGAGGGCATCGCCGACCAGGCGTACCTGGACGCGATCGAGGAGGAGAGCGAGACGCTGGGCAAGCGGGTGCGCGAGGTGGTGCGCTCGATGCCGGACCCGGACACCATGGCCATTTTTGAGAACGTGTACGCCGACGGACACGCGCTCGTCGACGAGGAGCGCGCGCAGTTCGCCGCGTACCAGGCGTCGTTCGTGGACGCGGAGGAGAACTGACCATGGCTGTCTTCGAGAAGATCACGCTGTCCAAGGCGATCAACGCGTCGCTGCGCGCCTCCATGGAGGCCGACCCCAAGGTCCTGGTCATGGGCGAGGACGTCGGCAAGCTCGGCGGCGTCTTCCGGGTCACCGACGGGCTGCAGAAGGACTTCGGCGAGGAGCGGGTGATCGACACCCCGCTGGCCGAGTCCGGCATCGTCGGCACCGCCATCGGCATGGCGCTGCGCGGCTACCGGCCCGTGGTGGAGATCCAGTTCGACGGTTTCGTCTTCCCCGCGTACGACCAGATCGTCACCCAGCTCGCCAAGATGCACGCCCGCGCCCTGGGCAAGATCAAGATGCCGGTGGTCATCCGTATCCCCTACGGCGGCGGCATCGGCGCGGTCGAGCACCACTCCGAGTCGCCCGAGGCGCTGTTCGCGCACGTCGCGGGCCTCAAGTGCGTGTCGCCCTCGAACGCCTCGGACGCGTACTGGATGATGCGCCAGGCCA
This sequence comes from Streptomyces chrestomyceticus JCM 4735, assembly GCF_003865135.1. Lineage (NCBI taxonomy): Bacteria > Bacillati > Actinomycetota > Actinomycetes > Kitasatosporales > Streptomycetaceae > Streptomyces > Streptomyces chrestomyceticus. Next base: position 4,828,890 of record NZ_BHZC01000001.1, read on the forward strand.
TCGAGAGCGACGACCCGGTCATCTACTTCGAGCCCAAGCGCCGCTACCACGACAAGGGCCGCCTGGACACCGAGGCGATCCCCGACCCGCTGCACGCGGCGCGGGTGGCGCAGGCCGGTACGGACGTGACGCTGGCCGCCTACGGCCCGATGGTCAAGGTCTGTCTGGACGTCGCCAAGGTCGCCGCTGAGGAGGGCAAGTCGGTCGAGGTCCTGGACCTGCGCTCCATCTCGCCCATGGACTTCGACGCGATCCAGACCTCGGTGGAGAAGACCCGGCGGCTGGTCGTCGTCCACGAGGCACCGGTCTTCCTCGGTTCGGGCTCGGAGATCGCCGCCCGCATCACCGAGCGGTGCTTCTACCACCTGGAGGCGCCGGTGCTGCGGGTGGGCGGTTTCCACTCGCCGTACCCGCCGTCCAGGCTGGAGGACGAATACCTGCCGGGACTCGACCGGGTGCTCGACGCGGTCGACCGCGCGCTGGCGTACTGAAGGGCTTGAGGAGTAGTGACCATGACTGCAACCGAGCAGCGCTTCCGCGAGTTCAAGATGCCCGACGTGGGCGAGGGACTCACCGAGGCCGAGATCCTCAAGTGGTACGTACAGCCGGGTGACACCGTCACCGACGGGCAGGTCATCTGCGAGGTGGAGACCGCCAAGGCCGCCGTGGAGCTGCCCTGCCCGTACGAGGGCGTGGTGCACGCGGTGCACTTCGAGGAGGGCGCCACCGTCGACGTGGGCACCTCGATCATCGCGGTGGACACCGACCCCGGCGCCGGTCCGGCCGAGGCAGCCGCCCCGGCCGCCGCTGCCGAGCCCGCGCCGGCCGCCGACGAGGAGGACGCCGAGCCGCAGGGCCGGCAGGCCGTCCTCGTCGGGTACGGCGCGGCCCCGTCGTCCACCAAGCGGCGGGCGCGCAAGCCGCAGCCGGGCGCGGCGGCTCAGGAGCCGGCCGCCGCGGCGGTCCAGGCGGAACTGAACGGCCACGCGGCGGCACCGGCCCCGGCCGCCCCCGCCGCCTCACCGGCCGCTCCCGTCCCCTCCGCCTCCCCGGCCGCCGTCCCCGTGGCCGGGCGGCCGCTGGCCAAGCCTCCCGTCCGCAAACTGGCCAAGGACCTCGGCATCGACCTGGCCACGGTCACCCCGACCGGCCCGGACGGTGTGATCACTCGCGAGGACGTGCACGCGGCGGCGGCCCCCGCGCCCGCCCCCGAGGCCTCGGCCCCGGCTGTGGCCCCGGCCGCCACCGCGCCCTCCTCGGGCTCCGAGGCGGTCCGCGCCCGGGAGACCCGTATCCCCATCAAGGGCGTACGCAAGGCCACCGCCCAGGCGATGGTCAACAGCGCCTTCACCGCGCCGCACGTCACGGAGTTCATCACCGTCGACGTGACCCGCACGATGAAGCTCGTCCAGGAGCTGAAGCAGGACCCCGACATGGCGGGCCTGCGCGTCAACCCGCTGCTGCTGGTCGCCAAGGCGCTGCTGGTCGCCATCAAGCGCAACCCCGAGATCAGCGCGGCCTGGGACGAGGAGAACCAGGAGATCGTCCGCAAGGACTACGTGAACCTGGGCATCGCCGCGGCCACCCCCCGCGGTCTGATCGTCCCGAACATCAAGGACGCGGACGCCAAGACCCTGCCGCAGTTGGCCGCCGCGCTCGGCGAGCTGGTCACCACGGCCCGCGAGGGCAAGACGGCGCCCGGCGACATGGCGGGCGGCACGATCACCATCACCAACGTGGGCGTCTTCGGCGTCGACACCGGCACCCCGATCCTCAACCCCGGGGAGCCGGCGATCCTCGCCATGGGCGCGGTCAAGCTCCAGCCCTGGGTCCACAAGGGCAAGGTCAAGCCCCGCCAGGTCACCACGCTGGCGCTGTCCTTCGACCACCGTCTGGTCGACGGCGAGCTGGGCTCCAAGGTCCTCGCGGACACCGCGGCGATCCTGGAACAGCCCAAGCGCCTGATCACCTGGGCCTGACGGGGCACGGCCCGGGCTCCGGCCCCGTACGACATGAGGGCGGGCCCGGAGGCGACCGAAACGGTTCGCCTCCGGGCCCGCCCTCTCGGCGTCCTGGCTCGGTGCTCAGCCCCGGATGATCTCGACGGCGCGGCTGAGGTGCCCCACGGGCCCGCCCGGCGCCGAGCCGTCGGCCTGCGCCGCGCCCTTCGTCAGCGCGACACCGCCCCACAGCGCGGCCACGAGCAGCGCGACCATGACGGTGGTCCGAGCACGGCGGCCGGCGTTCGTCCTGGACTGCATGGTGGTCTCCCCTTGCGTACGGTTCGGGGCCTCGGGCGGCCCCACCCCTCCATTACTTCACGGGATATCGCCCATGTCGTACGCGTCAGGTACAGACTCACGTCAGCCTTAAGTCGGACACCGGCCCGCCGCCGCGTACATCCTTCGGCAGATCGCGCCCCCGGTGACGGCCCCCGCCGGCAAATGAAGTTGCCACCCCCGCCCACCCCGCCTACCGTCATCCGGATGAGCAGCCCGACGATCATCCGCCCCTACCGCCCGGCGGACGAGCCCGCCGTCATGGACCTGTGGTCCCGCGCCGTACGCCGGGCCCACCCGTTCATCGAGGGCGAGGGTACGGGTGAACGCGCGCGGCAGCTCCGCGAGGTCTACCTCGTCCAGGCGGACAACTGGGTCGCCGAGGACGAACACGACGGCACCGTACTGGGCCTCCTCGGCCTCCTCGGCTCCGAGATCGGCGGCCTCTTCGTGGCCCCCGAGGCACAGGGCCGCGGCATCGGCGCCCAACTCCTCGAACACGCCGCGTCCCTCCACGGCGCCCTCACCCTCGGCGTCTTCGCACGCAACGAGGCGGCCCGCGCGTTCTACGCCCACCTCGGCTTCACGGAACGCGACCGCCGCACGGACGAGGCCACCGGCGAGGAGGTGATCACCCTGGGCCGCCCGGCGCCGCTGCGCTCCGTGAGCTGGCTGCACATACGGGACGGCCGCCTGCTCAGCGTCCGTACGCGCGGCAACGACACGTTCTACCTGCCCGGCGGCAAGTACGAACCGGGAGAGACCGCGCCCGAGGCCCTCTCCCGTGAACTCTCCGAAGAACTCGGCCTGTCCGTCCCGGCGGCGGACCTCTCCGAAGCCTTCACCATCCACGCCTCCGCCCACGGCGTGAACGCCGGCCGCCGCCTGCACATGACCTGCTTCACCGGCGGCCCCCAGGACATCGCCCCCGCGCCCGGCCGCGAGATCGCCGAGTACGCCTGGTTCGACCGCCACGAGGCGCGCGAGCGCTGCGCGCCGGCTCATATGCGCGTGGTCAACCGCTTGATCGCGCAGGGCCGCATGACCGCGTGAGGGGGCCGGCCCGGAGCCCCGGTTCCAGCTCCGCCCACACCGTCTTCCCGACCGTACGGGGCTCGATCCCCCACCGTTCGGCGAGCCCGCCCACCAGCACGAGCCCGTGCCCGGACGTGGAGGCCACCCCGCGCCTCCGCCGCGGCACCCGCTCCCCCGAGGATCACTGACCTCGATCCGCAGCAGGGTCGGCCCCAGCACCAGCCGCACCCGGAAGAGCCGCCCCCGCAACGACCCGTGCAGCAGCGCGTTGGTAGCCAACTCCGAAACCACCAGCGCCGCATCCCCGGCAACCTCCTCCCACCCCCACTCCGCCACCAGCCGCGCGGCCCGCCGCCGGGCGAGGGAGACGCTGCGGGCGGTGGGGGTGTAGTCGAGCGAGTCCACGTGGATGAGTTGGGGAACGGGCATGGCTGATCGCCTCCGTCGGGGTGCCAACGTGCTCGCTGTGCGAGCGAGTGGATACAGACGGTAGTGTTGCTGTGTGTGATGAAGCAAGTTGCTCGCGCAGAAACTTTTACTGGCGATAGCTTGGTCAACTCAGGGGGAGGGGACGGGACATGACAGCAGGCCGACCCGAACGTGGGACCTCGGTCTCGACGGTGCTGGGCCGCAGACTGGGCGGCGAACTCCTGCGTATGCGCGAGACACGCGGCCTGCGCCAGGCCCACGCGGCGGAGGCGCTCACGGCTTCGGTCCCGAAGGTCGCGAAGATGGAGCCCGGGCTGGTGCCGATGCGTGATCCGGACATCCGTGCGCTGTGTCATCTCTACGGGATGGATGACGCCGGCACGGTGACGCGGCTGTTGAGCTTGGCGAAGCTGGACCGGGAGCGGCGGAAAGCGAAGGGGTGGTGGAACGAGTACCCCGCGCTTCGGGACATGGTGGAGTACGTGGCGCTGGAAGATGTCGCGTGTAGCGTGCGTACCTGGCAGCAGGTAATTGTCCCCGGCCTATTGCAGACAGCTGACTATGCGCGTGCCCTCGCGATGGGCAACGGGAAGTGGGACGATCCCGGGGACGTCGAGCCGTTCGTCGATTCGCGTCTGGCGCGACAGGCCAGGCTTGTCGGTGATGCGCCGTTGCAGTTGCGGGCGGTGGTTCACGAGAGCGCACTGCGCCAACTCGTGGGTGGCCGAGCGGTGATGCGGACGCAACTCGCTCATCTCCTGGAGCAGGTGGGCCGCCCGAATGTGAGTCTCCAGGTGCTACCGAGCGCGGCCGGAGCCAACCCTGGCATGAACTGCGCTTTCACCATCGTCTCGTTCGACGGTCCCGGAGCGATGGACGTGGTGCACATGGATACGACCTCGGCTACTGTCTGGCTGGAGAGCGAGTCCGACGCCGCACACCACCGGGTGATTTTCGACCGCATCACGCGTCTCGCACTTGCACAGCACAACTCGGCAGACCTTATCGCTGGTATCCGCAAGGAGATGTAGCCCGTGCCTGACTTCGCCTTCATAAAGTCCAGCTACAGCGGAGGTAACCCAGGACAGGAATGCGTCGAGGTCGCGACCAACGTGCCCGCCGTCGTGGCCGTCCGTGACTCCAAAAACCCTTGTGGGAGCACCTTGCTCTTCGGGGAGCGTGAGTGGTTGGTCTTCCGGTCCGCCGTGGTCGACGGGAAGATATGACCTGCGAGTGTGAATCCGTGACCTGACCGGGGAGGCAGCGTGACACGGAACATATTCCAGTTCGCCAAGTCCAGCTACAGCAGCCCGATCGGAGGGGAGTGCGTCGAGGTAGCGACCAACGTGCCTGCCGTCGTGGCCGTCCGGGACTCCAGGGACGTGTCGGGTCCGGTCTTGCTCGTCGGAGGACGGGAGTGGCTGGCCTTCCGCTCCGCCGTGATCGACGGCCAGATATGCGCGACATCACTCACCGCCTAACCCCTCATGCGCGGCCGGGGCCGAGCACTTCCTCTGCCCCGCCAACCCCCCGCCCCCGCACCGCCGCAGCCAGGTGCTCGCGGAACCACCGGTGGCCCGGGTCCGCCGAGTTGCGGGGGTGCCAGGCCATGCCGAAGTCGATGGCGGGGAGGTCGAGGGGGATGGGGAAGGTGCGCAGGCCGAGGGCGGTGATGGTGCCGGGGAGCCAGTCGGTGAGGGTGAGGGCGACGAGGTCGGTGTCGCGGGCGAGGATCATCGCGCTGGTGTGGCTCGGGACGACGACCGCGACCCGGCGGTGCAGCCCGCGTTCCGCGAGGGCGCTGTCGATGGGGCCGAGGCGTTCGCCGTGCCGGGAGATGCCGATGTGGCCGGCCGCGGCGAAGCGGCGGGCGTCGATCCGTCCGTCGAAGAGCGGGTGACCGCTGCGGGCGACGCCCGCCACCGTCATCCGGGTCAGCGGCTGGGTGCGGATCTCCGGGTCGAGGGGCCCCAGTACGCCCAGTTCCACGTCCACCGAACCCTGCCGCAGCGCCGGGCCGCCCTCCGCCGCCTCCGGCAGGAACACCACGTCCACGTGCGGGGCTTCCTGGTGGATGCGCTCGGTCAAGATCCCGGCCAGTCCCGACAGCATCAGGTCGGTGGCCTGCACGGCGAAGGTGCGCTGGAGGTGGGCGGGGTCGAACCCGGCCCCGGGCCGCAGGACGTTGTCGCAGCCGCGCAGCAACTCCGCGACCTCGTCGCGGAGTTCCAGGGCACGCGGGGTCGGGACCAGGCCCTGGCCGGCGCGGACCAGCAGCGGATCGCCGACCGCGCGGCGCAGCCGGGCGAGGGTGCGGCTGACCGCGGCGGGCGACGTACCGAGCCGTCCGGCGGCGCGGGTCACGCTGTTCTCCTGGAGGAGGGCGTCCAGGACGCGGAGCAAGTTGAGATCCAATGACGCTCCTGAGCTGGGCTTTTACGTTTGGGGCAACTATTGGATGCCGATCCTTGCATTGTTCGCCGGGTCGCCGCGAGCCGAGAGTGGAGAAGTCCGCGAATACGCGTGACGCCCCGTCCACACCACACCACTCAAGGAGTTCGCCATGCCGCAGTCAGCGCGCACCGGCCGGGACGGTGACGTCCTGGCCGTCGTCAGTCAGACCGGTCCGTCGGTCGCGTTCTTCGACGCCGCCACCGACCGGCACGTCGGTACGGTGGACGTGCCGGCCCAGCCGCACGAGCTGTGTTACGACCCGACGCAGCGGTTGCTGTGGTGCACCAGCACGTACCTCTCGGGCTACTACCACGCGAACAGCGGCCGGAGCACCGAACTGACCGTCATCGACCCCGGCACCCGGCGCGTTGTCGAGGTCATCGACCTCGCACCGGAACACGGCCCGCATGGCCTGGCGCTCGACACCGCGCGCCGCCGCCTGTACGTCAGCGTGGAGGGCTCGGCGGACCGGCCCGGCGGCGTCGTGGTGATCGACACCGAGACGCGCCGGCCGGTGGGCCGGATCGACACGGACGCGCCCGGACCGCACTGGTTCGCCATCGACCCCGCGGGCACGGCGGGTTACGCCACCAACAAGGAGGCGCCGTTCGTGTCGGTCGTGGACCTCGAACGGGGCGTCCTCACGGCGAAGGTGGAGGTGCCGGGCAGCGAGGGGCTCGCCGTCGCCGCCGACGGCACGCGGGTCTTCGTCGCCGCTCCGTACGCCGGTTCCGTGCTCGCCGGTTCCGGGGACCGGCCGGACGCCGGCATCCAGGTCATCGACGCCCGGACGGCGTCCGTCGTCGGCACCCTGCCCACGGAACACGTCGTCGTACCCGTACACCTGACCTCGGCGGGCCAACTGCTCGTGGGCGAAGAGCGGATGGCATCCGACCCGGAATCCCAGCCCGGAGGACACGCGCCGGGGCGTCTCACAGGGTTCTCCGCCGGGACCGGCGAGCGCTTGGGCGGGATCGAGGTGGGGCGCGCCCCGCTGACCATCACCTCGTCGCCGGACGGCCGTCTCGGGTACGTGGCCTGCATCGCGTCGTCCACCGTCGAGGTGGTCGACCTGGAGACCTGGCAGATGCTCGCCCGGCTGGACATCGCCAAGCGCGGCGAGGCGGGGGCCCACGGGCTGGCGTACATCCCGCGTGCGGCCTGAGCGCACTCAACCGCCGGTCACTGCCCGACGTGCCTCGTTGTAGACATCCCGGACCTCGTCCATGGCGGCTCGCCACTGCGGGTCGTCACGGTGGAGGGTGTGCACGAGGCGCTGTGCGGCTTCCATGCGCTGATCGAGGTCGCGTCGCCGCTTCAGCTCGACGGCCGTCGCCCACTTGAGCCGGAAGCCCTTGATGCGCTCGGACGACCCCGCTTCTGCGGCCCTGGTGCACTGTTCGTCGGGTTGGGCACTCATGCCGCTGCCCTCTCCTTCGTACCGGGTACTGGCCGGGGTGGCGTCGTGCTCTCGCATCCTAGGGCGGCAGTCGGGGTGCGTGCTGCTGAAGCGAGCCGACGGGGCTCACGTACGACGGACATGACTCCCCGGATCACGGGCAGGCGGCCCCGGCACCTATGAGCGCCGAGAGGAGCGTGTGATGCGGAACAAATGGGTCAAGCGGGCGGCCGTGGCCGCGAGTGGGGTGTTCGTGGCGGGGGCGTTGCCGCTGATGACGGCGGGGCCGGCGCAGGCGTGGTCGTGGGACTGCCAGCAGTATCTGCGGCACAAGGGGTACAACGTGCCGGTCGGCGGCAAAGCCGCCAAGGCGTGTTCGATCGCCGAGGACGGCGAGGGGTCGCGGTACTCGCTCGACATCTGCCGCCAGCGGCTGGAGGCGCTGCACGTCAAGGACAAGTACGTGAAGCCGGCTTGCAAGAAGGGCGCTGCGCGGTAGGGGGCGCAACCTGCGGGGCCTTGGCGACGGACATCGCCAAGGCCCTTTTCCGTGATGCGTGATCCGTGAGACGTCGGGCGTCAGGCGTCGGGAGAGAGCTTCACCGCGTCGGCCAGTGCCCCGATTTCGAGGGCGAGGAGCGTCGCGGAGTCGTGGCCCATGCCCTGGAAGCTGCCCTGGACTTCGAGGCTGACGATGCCGTGCATACGGGACCAGGCGAGCACGGAGGCCGCGAGCGCGGGGACCGGGTCGTCGGCGGCGGGGGCGTACGCGGCGGCCCACTCGGCGACCGCAGGGGTGTCCGTCACCCAGGCGCGCACCTCGTCGTACAGCGGCTCGGCGGCCGGCCACGGCGTGCCCTCGGCCAGGACGGCCAGGAACGGGCCCATGACCGCGCGGGCGCTGTCCGTGGTGTGGGCGGGGGCCTCGTACGTCGCTGCGGGGGTGCCCGCGAGCAGCAGGTAGCGGTGCGGCTGGGCGAGGGCCCAGTCGCGGTACGCGTGGGCGAGGGCGAGCAGCCGGTCGCGCGGTGACCGGTCGGCGGTCCGGTGCGCGGCCGTGCGGATGGCCTCGGCGGCGTCCTCGTACGCGTCGCTGATGAGCGCGGTGAGCAGGTCGTCGCGGTTGCGGAAGTACTTGTAGAGCGCGGGGCCCGACATGCCGAGGGTCTTGGCGATGGCGTTGATGCTCAGCGCCTCGATGCCGCCCTCCGCGATCTGCGCCAGCGCGGCCTGCTTGATCTCTTGCTGGAGCTGGGCCCGGTAGCGCTGGCGTGGGGTTTGGGGGGTGGGGGCCCCGGAGGAGGTGGAGGGAGCGGAGGGCGTGGAGGGGGGCATGTGGCGGCTCCAGAGGTCGGGCAGGGCGGCGCGGGTTCTTTGGTGTGTCCGGAGGCAGGGTATCGAGTCTAGTTTTGGTTAGAGGTTGTAGCTATAGTGAGTGATGCAAGCGCGGGGCGTCGTGGTGCGGCGTTCCGCGGTCCTTCGTGCTTCTTCGAGGTCAGGGGTCTCTCATGTCCGCAGCCACGCCGTCCGCCCCGCTGCACGTCGTCCTCGGTACCGGCCCGGCCGGCACCACGCTGGCCGAGGAACTGCTCCGGCAGGGCTTCCGCGTACGGACCGTCGACCGCTCGGGCCGGGGTGGCCTGCCAGGGGCGGAGAACGTCGCCGCCGACCTGGGGTCCCCGGCCGCCGCCCGGGAGGCGGTGGCCGGGGCCGAGGTGGTCTACCACTGCGTCAACGTGGCCTACGAGCTCCAGGTGGAGGTGATGCCCGCCCTTCAGAAGGTCATCGTGGACGCCGCGGCGGCGGCCGGTGCCCGGCTGGTGGTGATGGACACCGTCTACCCGTACGGGCCGTCCGGCGGCGTGCCGCTGACCGAGGACTCCCCGTGGCGGGCCACCTCCCGTAAGGGGCGCATGCGGGCCCAACTGGACGGGGCGTACCTGGCGGCCCACGACGCGGGCCGGCTCCCGGTCGTCCTGGCCCGCGCCGCCGACTTCTACGGGCCGCGCGTCCTCAACTCCACGCTGGGCGGCACGACCTTCCCGGCGGCCCTGACCGGCGGCACGGTCCTTGCCCTCGGCGCCCTGGACCTGCCGCACAGCTTCACGTACATCAAGGATGTCGCCCGCGGCCTGGCCAGGCTCGGCCAGGAGCCGGACGCGTACGGGCGGGCCTGGCACCTGCCGACGGCCCCGGCTCCCACGGTGCGCGAGGTGCTGGCTCTGGTGCGGGAGCGTGCCGGGGTTCCGTTCGAGACGGAGGTGCTGGCGGAGCCGCGTCCCTGGGGGCCGTTCGACGAGACGTTCATGGCGGAGTACGCCGAGATGTTCTACCAGCACACCGAGGCGCAGACGATGGTCTCGGACGCGTTCGAGCGGCGCTTCGGCATGGCGCCGACCCCGCTGCCCGACGGGATCGGCGCGACGGTGGAGTGGTACCGGGAGTGGCTGGTGGAGCAGGGGGCGGCGGTGGGGGCCGGGGAAGGTACGGCCTGAGGGGCAGTCTGGGGCGGCGCTTCAGGGAGTCGGTTGCCCGGCCGGGGCGGGAGACGGTGCTTCGTCGTTGCTCGACACCGCTGCGGTCCGTGCCCGTCCTGGCAGCCGAAGCGCCAGGGCCATGCCGACGGCTGCCACACCAGCGAGGATCGTCAGCGTCGGGGCCATGGCGGAGATGAAGGCGTGATCGTCCCCGTAGGGCCCGCCATCGGGCCTCGCCCCAATCCCGGGCACGGCGAACGCCGTCATCAGCATGGTCGCCGCGGCCACCCCCAGCGTCGGCCCGATGTTCATCGCCGTCTGCTGGAGACCGCCGGCCACTCCGGCGGTGTGCGCGGACGCCTGGCGTACGACGACGGCCGTCGCGGTCACCATCACCGTGCCGAACCCGGCGCCCAGCAGCAGGAAGCAACTGCCGACGGCCACGCTGCCCGACCCCTGGCCGAGCCGGGACATCAGGAACACGCCGCCGGTGATCAGAGCCGCCCCGTACAGCGTCGTGCGGCGCGCGCCCAGCAGCCGCAGCAGCACGGCCGAGGCCGGCGCGCCCAGCACCATCGTCACGGCGAGCGGCAGCGTCTCCAGGCCGCTGCGGAACGGGTCCAGCGCGAGGACGTCCTGGAGGTAGTACGTGCAGAGGAACAGCGCGCCGAACATGGCCGCCGAAGCGCTGACCAGGATGCCGAGGGCCGGGGTGACGCCCGGGGCGCGGAGCACGCGGGGCGGGACCAGCGGCGCGGGCGTCCGCGACTCGTGCCGTACGAAGGCCGCTGCGGCCACGACGGCGGCCGCGAGCCCGAGGGTAGTGACGGGCGTCCAGCCGGACTCCGGCAGCCCGACGAGCGTGTGCACCAGGCCGCTCAGGGCCACGGCGAGCAGGCAGGCGCCGGGCAGGTCGAGCCGGTCCGGCCGTACGGCGGCGGGTGTGGGCTCGGCTTCGTTCGCGGGGCGCGGCCCTGGCATCCGTACCGCCAACGCCACGGCGCACGCTCCCAGCGCGGGCAGCACGTTGAGGAAGAACACCGCCCGCCATCCCAGGTGGGCGGCGAGCGCGCCGCCGAGCACGGGACCGGCCGCGGCTGCGAGCCCGATGGCGCTCGTACGGATCGCGATGGGCTTGCCGAGCCGGTCGGGCGGGTAGGCCGCGCGGAGCATGCCCAGCGTGGCCGGCTGCAGCAGCGCGCCGAACACGCCCTGGGCGACGCGCAGGCCGATGACCCAGCCGATGCCGGTGGCCAGTCCGATGCCCGCCGAGGTGACGGCGAAACCGAGGACCCCGGTGGCGAAGACGCGCCGGTGGCCGTAGCGGTCGCCGAGCCGGCCCGCGAAGACGAGCAGCCCCGCCACGGCGATCAGATAGCCGGTGCTCGCCCACTGGACCTGTACGAAGGTGGCGCCCAGGTCCCGTTGCAGGGTGGGCTGGGCGACGGTCAGCACGGTGCCGTCCAGGGCGACGATCACGGCCCCGGTGATGCTGCTGACGAGTGTGAGGCGCCGGAGGCGGGCTGGGGTCACAGGATCACCGGGTCGCCGGGCCGAGGTGCGCGTCGAGCGCGGCGCTCAGCAGCGGTTCGACGTCGGCGGTGCCGGTCGCGAGCTGGAGGCTGCCCCATCCCCACAGTTGGGCGATGCCGTGCAGGTTGGCCCAGAGGGCGCCCGCTACGACGGCGGGGTCGGCGGCCGGGCGGGGCCCGGCCTGGGCGGTCAGGTCTACGAGCGTGCTGAACAGCGGCAGGCTCGTGTCCCTTAGCCCGAGGTGGCCGCTCTCCAACAGGTCGTGGCGGAACATCAGCTCGTACATGCCGGGGCGTGTGCGGGCGAAATCCAGGTAGGCACGGGCAAGGGCGTGCAACTGCGCGCGCGGGTCCGGCAGGCTGTCGGCCGCCGACGCCGCGAGGTGCTCCGACAGCTCGCCGAAGCCCTGCCGCGCGATGGCGGACAGCAGGGAGAGGTGCGTGGGGAAGTAGCGGCGCGGGGCCCCGTGCGAGACACCGGCGCGGCGGGCGATCTCCCGCAGCGTCAGCGCCTGCACTCCCTCGGTCGCGACCAGTTCGGCTCCGGTGGCCACCAGGCGGGACCGGAGTCCGCCGTCTTCCGGCTGCGGCCCCGAGGGCTCGCTCGACGTGTGCATAGACAGTGTCTACCAGCGAGGAGTAGACACTGTCTACTCGCCGTTCCCGGTTGCTGTGGGATAATGATCATGGCCCGCGCGACGCGGGTATCTCATAGGTGTACGCCCGGCTCTCCCGGGCGGAAACGGGGTTTACGGGAAATGCGGATTTCCGGAAAGCGCGGCCGGATGGCCGGAATCGCGGCCACCGCGGTGTTCGTCGGCGGCACGCTGCTCGGTACGGCTTCGCCCGCCAGCGCGGTGTCCAACGATTACGCGTGCGGCAACTGGAAGAGCGGCAAGCACAAGTGGACCGCGAGCTGCATCGTGTGGAGCGGCAAGGCGCGCGCCGAGACCGAGTGCTGGAATTCCAAGCGGAAGACCTACGCCAAGAACGGCGCCTGGGTCGGCCGTGGCTCGTGGACGTTCGGCGGCGACTGCGGCAAGGACAAGCTGGTGTCGGTCGGTACGAACTGGAAGCGCTGACCTGGCGCGGCAGCGGCCGGCAGCGCTGACCTGAAGCGCTGATACGAAGGGCGTCCGGGGGCGGTTCCACCACCACCCCGGACGCCTTTTCCGCTACGGGAGGCCGGCTCCGGCTGCGCCTTCGCACCGCACCCCGCACACTGGCAACAATTGCCTCGTCGCGTGGCACGAAGCCGTAAACGGCGGCACGAATCCGTGATTCCGGGGGCGCGGCGAATCAAATCAGCAGCACCGAAGGGGCTGATTTGTGATGCGAGTAGCGGTCGTAGGACAGGGATATGTGGGCTTGACCGGAGCGGTCGCCCTCGCCCATCAAGGGCATCACGTCACCGGGATCGAGCAGGACCCGGACCGGCTGCGCGTCCTGGACGCGGGCCGGGCCCCGGTCTTCGAGCCCGGACTGCCGGAGCAACTGGCGGCCGCCCAGGCCACCGGGCGGCTCGGTTTCTCCGGCTCCGTCACCGAAACCCACCGGCGGACACCGTTCGACATCGTGCTCGTCACGGTCGGCACACCGCCCGCCGCCGACGGGTCCGCCGACCTGACGCAGGTCACGTCCGTACTGGACGAGGTCCTGCAACTGCTGCCCGCCCCCTGCGTGGTGCTGAAGTCCACCGTGCCGCCCGGTACGAGCGCCGTGCTCGCCGAGACGTACCCCGGACTGCGGGAACGCTTCGCGTACAACCCCGAGTTCCTCAACCAGGGCAGCGCGCTGGACGACTGGGCCGTGCCCGCCCGTATCGTGGCCGGCACCTGGGGTGAGGCCGGGCTGCGGGCGCTGCGCGAGCTGTACGAGGGGATCGCCGCGCCGTGGGTCGAGACCACGCCGTCCGGCGCCGAAATGATCAAGTACGCCAGCAACGCCTTCCTCGCCACGAAGATCAGCTTCGCGAACGAGGTGGCCGGCATGTGCTGCGGCCCGGACATCGACGTCGACCACGTGATGCAGGGCGTCGGCTTCGACCCCCGGATCGGCCACGCCTTCCTCCAGCCCGGCCTCGGCTACGGCGACTCCTGCCTGCCCAAGGACACCAACGCGCTGGCCCACTGGGCGAGCACCGAGGGCCTGCCGACCCCGCTGCTGCGCGCCACCATCGCCGTCAACGACGCCCAGTTCGGGCTGGCCGTCCAGATGCTGCGCACCGAACTCGGCGACGGGCCCGCCGACGGCCTGGCGGACGCGGAGATCGCGGTGCTCGGCGTACGGTACGAGCCCTGGAGCGACGACCTGCGGGCGGCGCCCAGCCGGACGGTGGTCCCGGCGCTGCTCGGCCAGGGCGCGCGCGTACGGGTGTGGGACCCGGGCACCGACACGGACGCCATCGCGGGACTCTTCCCCGGCGCCCGCCCCGCGCCCGGCCTGACGGAGGCGGTCGAGGGGGCGCACGCCGTCGTGGTGCTCACCGAGTGGCCGCAGGCGATCGAGGCGGACTGGCGGGCCCTGTCCGCCCTGCTGTACGAGCCGCGGCTGGTCATCGACGGCAAGAACTGCCTCAGTCCGGAGCAGATGGCCGCCCTGCCCGTCCGCTACCGCAGCATCGGCACCCGGCTGCCCGCGTCGGCCGTCAGCGGCCGGTCGGGCCCGTCCGTCAACGGGAGGTCCGGCCCGTCCGCCAGTGACAGGTCCGGCCCGGCGGCCGGTGCCCGCGGCGCGGAGCCGGGGCCGGGCGCCGCGGTCCGCAGTCGCCCTCCGGAGCCGCCGCCCCCTCTCCCAGACCGGTGAATATCGGGACGTAAGGAACCGTGCGCGGCCGTCGCGGGTACGGACACAGGGACACAGCGGTCGGCGCCCACGGCGAGGAGAGCGTTTCCGGTGAATCAGCCACCCACGCTGGACGAGCCGCCCCCGGACGAAGCACCCCCGGAGGCGGCCCGTCCGGAACCGTCGGCGTGGGCCCCGATGCGCCGCCGGATGTTCCGGGCGCTGTGGATCGCCCAGCTCGCCGCCAACATGGGCACCTGGATGCAGACCGTCGGCGCCCAGTGGCTGATGGGCGACCTCGGCGGCGGCCCGCTGGAGGTCGCCCTCGTCCAGACGGCCACCACCCTGCCGGTCTTCGCGCTGGTGGTGCCCGCCGGAGCGCTCGGCGACATCCTCGACCAACGGCGGCTGCTCCTCGGCGGGCAGCTCCTGATGTTCATCGGGGCGGCCGGCCTGGCCGCCGTCACCGCCGGTGACCGGGCCACCCCGACCCTGCTGCTCCTGCTCACCGCCGTGATGGGCGTCGGCGAGGCCTTCTGCATCTCCTCCTTCCAGTCCATCCAGCCCGAACTGGTCACCAAGGACGAGATCCCCCAGGCGGCCCTCCTCAACAGCGCCAACGGCAACGTCGCGCGCGCCGCCGGACCGGCCCTCGGCGGCATCCTGATCTCCGCCGCCGGACCGGCGGCCACCTTCGGGATCAACGCGCTGTCCTTCCTGGGCGTCATGATCGTCCTGTACGCCTGGCGGCGGCCCGCCACCCACCGCCCGCTGGGCTCGGAGCACGTACGCGGCGCGATCCGCGCGGGCGCCCGGTACGTCCGCAGGGCTCCGGAGTTCGGCGCCGTACTCGGCCGCTCCGGGCTGTTCATGCTCTTCGCGGGCGGCCTGTGGGCGCTGCTCCCGGCGATCGCCCGCGGCCCGCTGGGCATGAGCGCGGGCGGCTACGGGCTGCTGCTCGGCTGCGTCGGGGTGGGCGCGGTGGCCGGTGCGCTGGCCCTGCCCGCGGTACGGCCCCGTACGACGACGAACGGCCTGGTCACCGTCGCGATGATCCTGTACGCGGCCACCATGGCCGTGATCGGACTGGTCACGTCGTCGATCGTCGCCGCCGTCGCACTGATCATCTCGGGGCTGGCCTGGGTGGCGGTGCTGTCCACCCTCTCCGCCTCCGCCCAGATCCTGCTCCCCGTCTGGGCGCGCACCCGCGCGCTCGCCTACTACCAGCTCGTCTTCATGGGCGGCCAGGCGGTGGGCGGGGTGGGCTGGGGACTGGTGGCCGACTGGTTCGGCGTGCAGAGCGCGTTCGTGATCGCGGGCATCGGGCTGGCCCTGACCACGGTGGTGGGCATGCGGACGATGCCGATGCCCGCGGGCCACATCGACATGGAACACGTCCAGCACTGGCCCGAGGCGGAGAGCATGGAGACGCCGGGCCGCAACATCGGGCCCGTCATGGTCATCGTGGAGTGGCGGGTGGACCGGCCGGACGCGGAGGCGTTCATCCGGGCCATGCGCCCGGTCGGGCAGGCGCGGCGGCGCACCGGCGCCACGATGTGGGGCCTGTACGAGGACATGGACGACCCGACGCTGTTCCTCGAAACGTTCACCGTCGTCTCCGAGCGGGAACACCTGCGCCAGCATCTGGAACGCGGGACCAAGGAGGACCAGGAGCTGGAGCTCCGGGCGCGCGGCCTGACCCGCCCCGGGAGCGCTCCCCGCGTACGGCATCTGATCTGGGCGTACGCACTGGACCGCGACGAGGAGCTGACGGCGCACGAGCACTGAGGCGGGGCGCGCCGACTGTGCTGTGCGCCCCTGGTCCGCCCCGTCCGCACCCTCCCCGCCCCCGTCCGCATCCTGGACCGCCCTCCCGGACGCATACGTGTTGTATCTATGCTGTGCACATGTCCTCAGCCGCCGCTCCGGTCACCTCTGCCCCGGAAACCCCAAGCACCACGAACGCTGCCGCCCCCACCCCCGCTCCCGCCAAAGCCCCGCCCGCCGCCGAACGCGTCTACGCGTACGTCAAGCAGGCCGTACTGGAGCGCCACTACGAGGGCGGCATGCTGCTCACCGAAGGGGAGCTGGCCGAGGCGGTCGGCGTGTCGCGCACGCCCGTACGGGAAGCGCTGCTGCGCCTGGAGGTCGAAGGGCTGCTGAAGCTCTACCCGAAGAAGGGCGCCATGGTCCTGCCGGTCTCCGCACAGGAGATCGCGGACGTGGTGGAGACCCGGCTGCTCGTCGAGGAGCACGCCGCGCGCAAGGCCGTGCCGGCCGCCCCCGCGCTCATCGCCGAGCTGGAGGAACAGCTCGCCAAGATGGTGGAGCTGGCCGCCTCCGGCGACCTCGCCGCCGTCTCCGTGGCCGACCGCTGCTTCCACGCCGCGATCGTGCGCAGCGCCGGCAACCAGATCCTGGACCGGCTGTACGAGCAACTGCGGGACCGGCAGCTCCGGATGGGTGTCGCCGTGATGCACGCCAACCCGGACCGGATCGCGAAGAACATCGCGGAGCACGGCGAGATCCTCCAGGCGCTGCGCGCCGGGGACGCGGCCGCGGCCGTGGACGCCGTGCACCGCCACGTGAGCTGGGTGCGGAACCTGGCGCAGGGGGACGTCCGATGAGCGGATCCACCACCGGCCACGGCACCCTGCTCCCCGGCGACCCGCCCGGCGGCCGCAAGGCCATGGCCGTCTGGGGCATCGGCGTCGCCGTCTACTTCGTGGCGATCACCTACCGGACGAGCCTCGGTGTGGCGGGCCTGGACGCGGCGGAACGTTTCCACATCAACGCCTCCGCGCTCTCCACCTTCTCCATCCTCCAGTTGCTCGTCTACGCGGGCATGCAGATACCCGTCGGCCTGATGGTCGACCGGCTAGGCACCAAGAAGGTGCTGATCCTGGGCGTCGTGCTGTACACCGTCGGCCAGTTCGGCTTCGCGCTGTCGCAGTCGTACGCCATGGCGCTGGGCTCGCGCGCGCTGCTCGGCTGCGGTGACGCGCTGACGTTCATCAGCGTGCTGCGGCTGGGCGCGCGCTGGTTCCCGGCCCGCCGGGGCCCGCTGATAGCGCAGATCGCCGCCCTCATCGGCATGGCGGGCAACCTCGTCTCCACCCTCGTCCTGGCCCGCCTCCTGCACACCTTCGGCTGGACCCCGACCTTCGTGGCCAGCGCGCTGGGCGGCTTCGTCGTCCTCGCCCTGGTGCTGGCCTTCCTCAAGGACCACCCCGAGGGTTACGAGCCCGCTCCGGCGCCCGCCACACACACCGGCGGCGCGTACGTCCGCCGCCAGATAGCCGACGCCTGGCGCGAGCCGGGCACCCGGCTGGGCATGTGGGTGCACTTCACCACCCAGTTCCCGGCGATGGTCTTCCTGCTGCTGTGGGGCCTGCCGTTCCTCGTCGAGGCCCAGGGCCTGACGCGCGGCGAAGCGGGCGAACTGCTCACCCTCGTCGTGCTGTCCAACATGGTCGTCGGCCTGGTCTACGGGCAGGTCATCGCCCGCCACCACAACGCCCGTACGCCGCTGGCGCTCGGTACCGTCGCCGCCACCGCGCTGCTGTGGGCGGTCACGCTGGCCTGGCCGGCCGACCACGCGCCCGGATGGCTGCTGATCGTCCTGTGCACCGTGCTCGGCGCCTGCGGCCCCGCCTCGATGATCGGCTTCGACTTCGCCCGCCCGGCCAACCCGCCGGAGCGCCAGGGCACCGCCTCCGGCATCGTCAACATGGGCGGCTTCACCGCGTCGATGACCACGCTGCTGGCGATCGGCGTCCTGCTGGACGCGACCGGCGACAACTACCGGATCGCGTTCGTCTCCGTCTTCGTCCTGGAGGCGCTGGGCGTCGCACAGATCCTGCGGCTGCGCGGCCAGGCGCACCGGCGGGAGCGGGAGCGGCTGGTGACCAGCCGGGTGGAGGCGGTGCACGTACCGGCGTGAGGGGCCGGGCGGGGGCGACCCCGCCGCACGCCGCAAGCGCTCGCGCTTTACGACGTACCCGTGCCCGTACTGGTACTCCTCACGGCGTGACCGCGAAATGCTCCAGCACCGCGTCCGCCAGCGGCCGGTCGCCGTCGATCTTCACCTGGTCGGCGACGGCGGCGGGCCGCACCCGGCCGCAGGCCAGCCGGAAGAACGTCTCCCAGTCCATCGACAGCGTCACGGCCGGGCCGAGCGAGACGCTCTCGTCGATCGTGCCGTTGCCCTGCGCGTCCACCCGGACCGTCCGCATGAACTCCAGCGCGCCGCCCACGTCGAAGACCACCGCCGAATCGGCGGGCGCGCCCGCGTCCTTGGCGACCACCTTCGGCAGCGCGAGCAGCAGCAGGTCCCGGGTGAGCTGCGCGCCGGGGGAGTCGAGGTTGCCGGGCAGGTTCAGCGCGTGGCGCAGGTCCTGCTCGTGGACCCAGACGTCGAACGCCCGCTGCCGCAGGGCGTACGCGAGCGTGCGGTCCTCACCGAGCGGGGTGCGCAGCACCGTCTCGGGGTCGCGGGTCTCGTTGCGCAGCGACCGCGCGCGCCGGATGACCATGTACTCCAGCTCGGCGGTCATCTCCGGACCGGTGTGGTGCCGCCGGACGTCCACCTGGAGCTCCATCCGGCGGGCGAATTCCGTGCGTACGTGGTAGAGGTCGCGCGGCAGGGAGTGGATGGGCCGGGGGTCCCCGAGCATCTCGCTCTCCAGGCCGATGATGTGCGAGACGATGTCGCGCACGGACCACCCCGGGAGGTCCGTCGCCCGGTTCCACTCGCCCTCGACGAGTGGCTTGACCAGCTCGGATATCGCTTCGATGGAGTGCGTCCAGGCGTCGATGGAGGGCTGCAGGCTGGGATGGACGGTCACGGGACCCCTCGGACGGTTCGTACGCGGGCTGCGGTCTGTGCAGTTAAGTTACGCTGCGCACGGGTACCCCGGCAGCGCTTTCGGGTGACCATCGTAGGCTGATTTTTGACGGCGGACCGGCTCGAATGCTTAGGCGGTGGTACTGTGCGCGCTTCACTGATCCAGATGCACGTGGACCCGGCGGAACCAGTCAATTCACGCCGTGAACGGGCCGGTTCACTGATCCGCGAGCGAGCGAGCAGCGATCTCGTCGTCCTCCCCGAACTGTGGCCGGTCGGCGCCTTCGCGTTCGAGACCTTCGCCGACCAGGCGGAACCCTTCGAGGGCCCCACACACCAGGCGATGTCGCAGGCCGCGCGCGACGCCGGCGTCTGGCTGCACGCGGGCTCCTTCGTCGAACGGGCCCCCGACGGCACCCTCTACAACACGTCCCTGGTCTTCTCCCCGGACGGCGCCCTCGCCGCCTCCTACCGCAAGATCCACCGCTTCGGCTTCGACAAGGGCGAAGCGGTCCTGATGGGGGCCGGCGACACACCGGTCACGGTGCCGCTCCCCGACACCACCCTGGGCCTCGCCACCTGCTACGACCTGCGCTTTCCCGAACTCTTCCGGCAGTTGGTGGACGCCGGCGCGCAGACCCTCGTCATCCCCGCGGGCTGGCCCGCCCGCCGCCGCGCGCACTGGTCGCTGCTGGCCCGCGCCCGCGCGGTCGAGAACCAGAGCTACGTACTGGCCTGCGGCACCGCGGGCACCAACGGCGGCGTCGAGCAGGCCGGCCACAGCGTCGTCGTCGACCCGTGGGGCGAGGTCCTCGCGGAGGCCGGACCGTACGAGGAAGTGCTCACCGTCGACCTGGACCCGGCCAAGGTGGCGAAGACCCGCGCCGACTTCCCGGCCCTGCGCGACCGCGTACTGGGCCTCGACACCCCGTAAACCCGCACCTCGGTGCTTCCCCCTCAATCCTCCCCCCGCTCCCTCTCCGCAAGCCGGATCACACACACCGCCACGGCGATCAGCAGCGCCGCGTCGGCGTCCTCCCGCACCACGTGCACCGCATAGGTGTCCCGTACGGACAGCCAGCGGCGCGAGATGTCCGCGAGCAGTTCGCCGTCGTACTCGACGGCGAACTCGCGGTCCAGGATCTTGCCGCTGACGTCCAGCTCGGTGCCGTCCACCAGCTCGACCCGGTAGTGGTTGCGCAGCAGCGACAGCCGCTTGCGCCGGACGGTGGCCAGCGGCCGGTCGTCCCGCTCGATCGTCATGGTGTCGCGCAGGGCGAGCCACTTCTTGCGGATGGTCACCAGCACCCGCCGCTCGGTGTCCTTCAGCTCGAAGGTCTCCCGCAGCCGCAGCGCCTTGCCGTCGACGAGATAGGCATGCCGTCCGTGCTCGTCGTCGATCCAGTAGTCGTCACCGATGCCGAAGATCCGGTCGTGCACGAGAAACTTCATGGCAGCCATGTTCCCGGCCACCCCGCCCCCACGCGCCCGTACGCCCCGGGACACGCCGCCACGCGGCCCGCCCGCGCACCCAGGTGACCTTCCCCGTCCCCACGCGGGTCCTTCGCCCCCATGAGCCACCGCACCCGGACCATGACCCCATGGCAGACGCGGCGACGACACGGCGCTTCACCCCGTACCCGGGCTGCACCCGCTGCGCCCACCTCGACACGGCCCGCCACCACGCGGCAGCCACCCACGACCGCAGCGCCGAGACGGACGCCCGGGTCCTGATCAGACAGCACATGCGGACGGTTCATGGGACGGAGTTGGAGGCGGGGTGGACGTGAGGCGCGGAGGCGATGGAACAGACATTGAACTGCCGCCGCACCAGCATCCGTGCGTCCGACCGTGGTCTACGCGGGCATCACACCGTGCTGACGTTCGCATCCGTCATGCTGCAAATGCAGACGACGGAGGTCCTGCAGAGCAGCGACGGGAAATGGGTACCGCACCCACTTCGCCCGATAGCCGTCCTCCCCGTGGAGCCGGAGCACCGACTGAGCCGCCTCCAGGACGACGTGCCCGAGGAGGCCGAGGGGCTGAGTGGAGGTCCACGAGAGTGTGCCTGCCTGGTCCGGCACGTCGAAGCTCGTGGACATGTCGGGAAACCGGTAGATCGCGACGTGCACGTCCGAGCTTGTGCGGCGCAGCACCCACCGCACTTCGGCCGGCTCAAGATCGAAGGAGAAACGCTGGACGGAGAGGTGACCGTAGAGCCCTGCGACACCGTGGAGCACGTCCGCAAGGGCGTCCGTGCAGTAGCTTACAAAGTCTTTCTGCTCCCTTGCACCGTCCGCTATGCGGCAGGTCGCCCAACCACTACCCCTGAGTTCCCAGCTGAATTCAAGCTGACTCATGCCGCCCCCCCCTGCCAGTGATCTTCTCTCGAAGACGACGGTACAGCGGCGTTGTCCGGCGGAGACCACGGCAACCGCGCGGTGCCTGAGACCGGACCGCCGACGGCCCTCTGAGCTGACGGGGAATGGCCTGACTGAGCAGGCGTTTCGTACGGGTGTGAACCCGCGTTCACGGGCGGGTGGCAAGCTTGAAGCATGAACGACGCCGCCCCCGTTTCGAACACCCCCCCCGCCGTGCCCGTGTCCGCGCCCCCGAGCTGATCGGCAAGGGCGGCTGGCTGAACACGGGTGGAAAAGAGCTCACCCTCGCCGACCTGCGGGGTAAGTGCGGCGTTGTGAATTTTTGGATTTCCTGAACCAATGTGAGCACTCCTCGCTAGCGTTGGAGATGTGCACCAACACACCACTGCTGACCTGTACTTGCGTCTATCCCTGGACGGGGAGGGAAAGACGGCGATCGACCGCCAGGAAGCCGACTGCCGCGCATGGGCGGAGCGGAACGGACTGACCGTCCGCAAGGTCCACATCGACCGTGGGCGTTCCGGTTACAAGAACGTCAGCCGCAAGGGATTCGACGCGGCGATCACAGCAGCCACGGCCGGCGTCGTGGGCGTTCTGATCGTCTGGAAGCTCGACCGTCTGTCCCGCAAGGGCATCGGCGAGGTCGGCAAGGCGCTGGATGACATGAGCCGGGTCGGCGGACGGTTGGTCTCCGTCATGGACGGCCTCGACACGAAGAACGACAGCGCCAGGGCCACCATCGCGATGCTGGCGGAACTGGCGCGCGACGAGTCCCGCAACCTTGGGATGCGCGTCGGCAACGCCAAGCGGTACCTACGCCAGCGGGGCCAGTGGATCGGCGGGCAGCCGCCTTACGGCCTGCTGGTGGACTCGGAGACGAAGAAGCTCGTCCACGACCCCGAGACCGTCGTCTACGCCCGCCTGATCGCCGACGAGGCGCTGTCCGGGAAGGCCCTCGTCCACGTCGCCCGGCTGCTGAACGAGCACGGGGTGGAGTCCGCCCGTGGAGGCGAGTGGAACTCGTCCAGCGTCATGCAGCTCCTTCGCTCACCGGCCTTCGCCGGTCTCACGCCGCAGACCGAGTACGAGGAGCAGCCGGACGGGACGCGTAAGTACATGAACCGGGTCTCTCCTTACCGAGACCCGGAGACGCTCGACACCGTGAGTATCGGCGAGGGGATCATCACGGTCGGGGAGCGTGAACTCATTCTCCGGCAGCTTGAAGCGCGTACGTTCCCTCTGGCGGGGAAGCGGCACGGCCACAAGCAAGGGAAGTCATTGCTCACCGGCATAGCGCGTTGTGGGCTCTGTGGGACCCGGATGAGTAAGGCTGGCACGTCGTACCAGTGCTCCAGCCACCGCATAGGGCGAGGATGCTCCGGCGTCTCGGCTCGGGTGGAGAGCGTCGACGATTACGTGACCCGGGCGTTCCTCTCACACCTGCCGTCCCTGGAACCTCAGGACCCGCTGCTCGCTGTGATCGCCGATCGCTGGGTACGGAGGGAGGACCCGGAGGTCTTCGCGAAGCGGGACGCGATCGAGGCGGAGATCGCGGACGAGGGGGCTCGTCTGGCGGACCTGGAGGAGGCCAGGTACGTCCGTGGCGAATTCACTGGCGCAGACGCGATTGACCGGTACGACCGGCTCGCAGGACGACTTCGTACCCGGATCGAGGGGCTGCGCGCGGACCTACTGCGAATGCCGACCCCTTCCGTGGACATCTCTCCTCTCCTGGATGCGGGCCTGCTGCGTGAAGCTTGGGGAGCCGACGACACGGCCGGAAGACGTGTACGCCTTGGCCTCGCAATCGATCGAGTGGAAGTCCGGCGAGGCAGGGTGGGCGTGAGGTTCGATGGTGACGAGCGCTGCCGGATCATCTGGGCGGCGGGAGACGGTGCTGAGGAGGATTCGTCGGGTGACGAAGTGACGGAATGACGGTCTAAGTCCATTACCTCCTTAAGGGAAGTTCTGAGTTTCTATGGATGGAATAGAGCTAAACGTCATTCCGTCAGTTCGTCCCTGGAGCCGCCCGAGGATCAGTGTGAAATCGAGCTGTGGTCGCCATCCCGACCCCGGTTCCGGCTCGGAACGCACACGCTGGGTGTGACGCCGTTTTCGGGTCTATGGTGGCTCTGACCAGCGCATACCGACTGCCGAAGGTGCGAGAGCGGCACAGTTGACGCCCTGCAAAGCCTGCAAAAGGCCCCACGGAGCCGCCCGCGGGCGGTGGAACACCATGGGCCCCCGTGCTCATCGACCTGATGGGGCGATGGGTGCGGGGTCTGCACCGCCCTGGCCGCGCAGCATCGAGGGGCCTGTTTCGAAGGCGACAACTCCATGGTCAGTGACTGCAACGTGGGGCTCCGAAACCACTCGCACCCTGGGGAGTCGACGTGAGCGTGAAAGCCGTGCTGCGGTACGTGAGCTTCGTTATGCGCCGCCACCTGTCGGCCGAGACCACGGCACCATCACCTACCACCGAGAAGCCTCGGAGCTCGCCGTGGTGAGCGGATCGCATAGCTGGGCGGGCAGACCGCGTCGTACGGCCGTGATCTGATGTTCATGGGTTAATGGCAAGCTTGAAACATGAACGATGATGCCCCGGTGCCCACCTCTGCGCCCGCGCCCCGCCGTGCCCGTGTCCGCGCCCCTGAACTGATCGGCAAGGGCGGCTGGATCAACACCGGCGGGAAAGATCTGAAGCTCGCCGACTTTCGAGGTCGCACATTGATCCTCGATTTTTGGACCTTCTGCTGTGTGAACTGCCTGCACGTTCTGGACGAGCTGCGGGAGCTGGAGGAGCGCCACCGGGACACCGTGGTGATCATCGGGGTGCACTCGCCGAAGTTCGTGCACGAGGCCGAGCACCAGGCCGTGGTGGACGCCGTCGAGCGGTACGAGGTCGAGCACCCGGTGCTGGACGACCCCGAGCTGGCCACCTGGAAGCAGTACGCGGTGCGGGCCTGGCCGACGCTGGTCGTCATCGACCCCGAGGGGTACGTCGTCGCGCAGCACGCCGGTGAGGGGCACGCGCACGCCATCGAGACGCTGGTGGCGGAGCTGGAGGCGGAGCACGAGGCGAAGGGGACGCTGCGGCGCGGGGACGGGCCGTACGTGCCGCCGGAGCCGGTCGCCACCGACCTGCGCTTCCCGGGCAAGGCGCTGCGTCTGCCCGGTGGCACGTTCCTGGTGTCCGACACCACCCGGCACCAGCTCGTGGAGCTGGCCGCGGACGGCGAGACCGTACTGCGCCGGATCGGCAGCGGCGAGCGCGGCTTCGGCCCGGACGCCTTCAGCGAGCCGCAGGGCCTGGCGCTGCTGCCGGACGGGAAGATCGCCGTCGCCGACACCGTCAACCACGCGATCCGCACGTTCGACCCGGAGACCGGCGAGATCGCGACCGTGGCCGGCACCGGCAAGCAGTGGTGGCAGGGCTCGGCGACCTCCGGCCCCGCCCGCGAGGTGGACCTGTCCTCGCCGTGGGACGTGGCCTGGTGGCAGGACCGGCTGTGGATCGCGATGGCCGGCGTGCACCAACTGTGGACGTACGACCCGGCCACGGAGACCGTCGCAGCGGTCGCCGGTACGACGAACGAGGGCCTGGTGGACGGCCCGGCGGCCGAGGCGTGGTTCGCGCAGCCGTCCGGCCTGGCGGCGGCCGGGGACCGGCTGTGGGTCGCGGACTCCGAGACCAGCGCGGTCCGCTGGCTGGACACCGACCTCGTCGTGCACACCGCGGTGGGCACCGGCCTGTTCGACTTCGGGCACCGCGACGGCGACGCGGCCCAGGCGCTGCTCCAGCACCCGCTCGGCGTCACCGCGCTCCCTGACGGCTCGGTCGCCGTCTCCGACACGTACAACCACGCGCTGCGCCGCTACGACCCCGCGACCGGCGAGGTCAGCACGCTCGCGACCGACCTGCGCGAACCGTCCGACGCGGTGCTCGTCGGAGACGAGGGCTCCGGCGATCCGGAGATCGTCGTGGTCGAGTCGGCACGTCACCGCCTGACCCGGCTGCGGCTGCCCGAGGAAGCCGTACGGGTCGAGTCCGTCGCACACCGTACGCAGCGCGCGGCGACCGAGGTCGGCCCCGGCAAGCTCAGCCTGGACGTCATCTTCCAGGCCCCGGCGGGCCAGAAGCTGGACCTCCGCTACGGCCCGTCCACCCGGCTCCTCGTCAGCTCGACCCCGCCCGAACTGCTGGCCTCCGGCGACGGCGCGGACACCGACCTCAGCCGCGAACTGGTGCTCGCGGACGGGGTGACGGAGGGCGTGCTGCACGTCTCCGCGATGGCGGCGTCCTGCGACGACGACCCGGCGGTCGAGTACCCGGCCTGCCATGTGCACCAGCAGGACTGGGGCGTTCCGGTCCGGGTCGTCGAGGGCGGCACGGGGCGGCTGGCGCTGGTGCTGGCGGGGATGGACGAGGCGAGCGCGGAGTGACGCGGTCCGGTCCGGGCCACCGGCCCGGACCGGTACCCCTCACCCCTTCGGCTTCGTGTAGCTCTCCGCCCGGTTCAGCGTGCTCTGCCAGTACGTGACCTGGGAGGCGCCGACCGCCACCGGCGCGTTACGGAAGTCGACGCGCTGCGGCGGCCCCTTCGGGGCACCGTTCAGGTCGCTGCCGCTGAACTCGACCGTCGCGTACGTCTTCTTGCCGCTGCCCTTCTGGGCGGCGGTGGCGGTGGGAATGCTCGCCCAGACCGCGCCCTTGGGCCGGACGGTCTCCACGTCCCCGCCCATGACATTGCTGCCCTTGAGCAGCGGCAGCGGATCCTTGGCGCCGCCGAAGCGGATCAGCGGGTGGTTGTAGACCAGGCAGGAGCGGGTGCCGCTGGTGTTCACGGCCTTGATCACGACGTGATCGTTCGGCGCGTGGGAATACACCTCGAAGCGGAACATTCCGGGACCGCACGCCCGCGCACTCCGCGAACCTGCCGCAGCACCGGCACCCGCGCCCGCTGCCGCGCCACCGCCGATGATCTTTTTCTTCTTGCTCTTCGACGACTTCGAAGACGACTTCTTCGCGCTCTTCTTGCTCTTCGCATTCCCGGAACATCCGGTCAGGGCAAGCGACCCGGCCATCGCGACGGCGAGCGCCGCATATGCGGCGGAGCGGCGGGAGCGGCGTGCGGACATGGTTCCCCCAGTGGTGTCACTGCGATCAGTGGTACGGGTGCGGCGGTGGTGCGTGTGACGGTGTCATGGCAAAGCCACCATAGCGAGTGAGGGATGGCGCGCCAGTGCCGTCAGTTTGGCGCCACACCGCCGCAATGGGTCGCAATCGACGCCATTACGGGCGGCCGGGCAGGCACGCGCCTTCAGTGGTCCGTGGCAACGACTATGTCGGCCTTTATGCCGACCAGCAGGCTCCGGAATGCATGGGGGGCGGTCATGAGGGTACGGCTGAGATCTTCGCTTTCGCGGAGCGCCACATGGGCGCCGGTCGAGGCGATTTCGACGCAGTTGTTGCCGGATGCCTCGGAGAATGAGGACTTGAGCCACTGCGGTTCGGGCACGGTTGTTCCTCCTAAAGGGTGGCGGCGATGGCGAGGATGAGATCCCTCGACTTCTTCGGATTCAACGCCACCTCTTCGACGCAGTCCATACGCCGCCGGAAGTTGGCCAAGTGGGTGGGCGAATCGAAGAAGATGGCGCCCACCGGTGAGTCCACTTCCACGGTGTCCAGGTGCGGGTTCGCGGCCGAGGCGTAGATCATGGAGCCCTCGGCCATGGGAAAGCCGCCGGCCGAGAAGGGGATCACCAGCATTCGGACGTTGGGGCGTTCGCTCTCCTCCAGAAGACGGCTGAGCTGGTTCTTGGCGGTCTTCCTTCCTCCGATCTGCATACGCAGGGCCGCCTCGTGGATCGTCGCCACATACGGAACGCCCGACTCCCGCGCCACCACATCGTGCCGTGCCAGGCGGTGGGCCACCCGCAACTCGACCTCCAGCCGGGGCAGCGCGGGAATGTAGAGGTCGAACAGGGCCCGGGCGTGGTCCTCGGTCTGGAACAGGCCGGGGATGTGCACCGTCTGGAGCGTCCGCAGGCTCGTCGCGTGGTGCTCCAGTTCCGCTACGTCCAGGAAGTCCGGCGGGATCTTGCCCCGGTACTCGTCCCACCAGCCCTTCGACCGGCCGCCGGTCATCGTGGCGAGGGCGTCCACCAGCGCGGGGTCGTCACATTCGTAGATGCTGGCCAGGCGGCGCAGCCGCTCCTCGCTGATGCCGAACCGGCCCGCTTCGATGTTGGAGATCATCGTGCGGTCCGCGCCCAGCCGCTCGCCGGCTACCGGGGCGGTCATGCCGACGGCTTCGCGCAGGCGCCGGAGTTCGGTGCCGAAGCGGCGTTGGCGGACGGTGGGGGCTTGGCGTGGGGCCATGGGGCAACTCCTTGCTCGGGCGCCACAGCGTCTCGGCAGCCGGGGCCGGGTGTCCATCGAATCCGTAGGAAGCACTCGTTGGAGTGACGCGAGTAGCACTCGTTAAAAAGGCGGCGCTACGGTGTGACCCACGTCACCAGCTCATCCGGTGCCGCCCCGTACGGCACGTACGTCCCGTACCCCTTCGCGCCCCGCATGGAGGTGCCCCGTGTACGTCGAACCGTGGCCCCCGTCCCCCGAACCCCTCGCCTTCACCGACCCGTGGGAGTACGAACTCGCCTTTCCCGGCGACCCGCGCGGGCCCGGCATCGCCCGTATGACCCTGCGCGCGGTGCTGGCCGCCCACGGCGTGCCCGAACTCATCGAGCGGGCCGAGTTGCTGACCTCGGAGCTGACCACCAACTCCGTACGGCACGCCAAGGGTTCCGCGAGCGTCCGCCTGCGCTGGACGCATCCCGTCCTGCGGGTCAGCGTCTCGGACACGGTGCCGTTCCTGCCCGCCACGCTGCGGTCGCCCACGCTCGAAGCGGGCAGCGGACGCGGCCTGTTCATCCTCGACCGCGTGGCGGACCGGTGGGGCGGCTGCGCGCTCGGGGACTCGTTGCTCGGGCCCGGCGGCAAGAGCATCTGGTTCGAACTGGCGGTACGCACCGGCCCTCCGCCGCCGCAGACGCCGCCCGCACTGGTGGCTTGAGCCGAGGAGAGAAGGCCAAAAGCCATGCACGGACAGCAGGAAGACATGAGCCGCCCACCCGTACCCGTCCCAGGCTGCGAGACGTGCGCGGCACTCGCCGCACAGCGGGCCGCAGCCCGGGCGAGGTCCGACGCCAGCGCACAGACGGACGCCAACGTCCTCATGCGTCAGCATCAGCGACGAGAGCATGGTTGACGGCGCGGCGGACGTGCCGGTGCGTGGCCGGCGCGGGCGCGCGTACGGCCCCGAGCCCCTACGCTCCCTCCCCCAACCGGTAAACCGAAACATGCGCCCCCGACTCCGCCGTGAATTCCCCGCCCTTCCAGTCCGCATGCCGGGACTCCAGCTCGAAGCCGGCCAGTTGGGCCATGAGGTCGAGTTCGGCGGGCCAGATGTAGCGGTGGGGGCTGCGGGCCAGGTGGGCTTGGCCGTCTTCGGTGTAGCGGAAGTGGTGGGAGGTGAGGTGCTGGTGGAGGGGGTCGTAGGTGTCCACGCCCAGGTAGCCGGGTTCCGAGGTGAAGACGACGGCTTGTTGGCCGGGTGGGAGTCTTCGCAGGTCGGGTACGTGCAGTTCGATGACGAAACGGCCGCCGGGGGTGAGGTGGCGGGCGGCGTTGCGGAAGCACTCGACCTGTTCGGGCTGGGTGAGGAGGTTGGAGATGGTGTTGAAGACCAGGTAGACGAGGTGGAAGGGGCCGGGGGCGGTGGTGGTTGCCATGTCGCCCATCACGACCGGGATGGTCGACTCGTCCGCTTTCGTACGGAGTTGGTCGATCATCGGCTGGGAGAGTTCGATGCCGGTGACCAGGACGCCGCGCTGTGCGAGCGGTACGGCCACGCGGCCGGTGCCGATGGCGAACTCCAGCGCCCGGCCGCCGTCGGCGAGTTCCGCGAGGCGGTCCACGGCCGGGTCCAGCACCTCCGGGGCGAACATGCCGGTGCCGGGGGTGTCGTAGCGCTGTGCGGCACGGTGATCCCAGATCTCGTCCTGTCGCATGCCGTACAGGGTCCTCGCGGCGGCCCGTGGTGGCAAAGGGTTTTGCGGAGCGCGCGGGCCGGGTGAGAGGTCGGGAGCGGGCGGGTCAGTCCTCGTAGTGCATGCGGTGGGTCTCCTCGACCACCGGGGCCGCCGGGCTCGGCGGCTGCATGCGGCGGCGCTTGAAGATGCTGACGTACGCCGCGATGCCGATGACGCCGACCACCATCAGGATCAGGCCGACGAGGTGGAGGTTGACTCCGGCCATCTGCCAGTCCACCGCGAAGGTCAGGATGCCTCCCAGCGCGAGCAGACCGATGCACCATCCGATGCCCATGGTTGTTGCCTCCGTACGCAATTGGATGTTCCGGGCCGGTCGTTGACCGGGTACCCGGGGCCGGTGGGGGCAATCGCGTGAGTCGGGGGGTGGGGAGAGATGGCCGGAGCGCGCTGTTCCGGGGGCGGGGTCTTACGGGCGTACGGCGCGGTTCACGTCGTACTGCCAGTACGTCACCTGTGCGGCGCCGTCGAAGCGGACTCCGCCGGGCAACTGGACGTGTGCGCGGGGCCCGGGTATGCCGTGGCCGCGGTGGTCCGTGAAGCCGACCGTCAGGGTGTGCCGCTCGGGGGCGTCATCGGCGGGGGACGGCGTGAGGGCGGCGTACGCGGTGCCGCCGGGGGCGAGGGTGAGGGGCGAGCGGGGTGCGCTGCGGGCGTCCGGGGCGGTGGTGGGGGTCGTGTCACCGTCCCGCAGGCGCGGGAATCCGTACAGGTCGCAGGCGGCGGGGGAAGTGTTGGTGACCTGGAGGAGGAGACGGCCGGGCGGCTGGGGGATCGGCTTGGCCGCGACCACCACCTTCGAGGCGTCGCAGGCCGGGCGGCCGCTGTTGCCGACGGCCTGGCCGGTACGGGAGCTGCTGGGCATGCCCGGACCCAGCGGCTCGTCCGAGCCGCCGGAGTCCTTCCCGAAGGGGTGGAACGGCTTGGCGTCGCTGGTCTTGAGGGCCTCCTGCCCGCCGCAGGCGGTGAGCAGGCCGAGGGCGGCCACGGCGGTGAGCCCGGCGGCAGCGGCCCGCAGGGCACGGGAACGCGCGCGCCCGCCGTCGGCACGGTGGCGGGCGCTGTGGGCGGTGGCGGCCTCCGTAACGGTGTGGCGCGGCATGGGGTCTCCCGGGGTCGCTACGTTCGCTGCATGCTGTACTGCCACCCTGACGTGCTTCCCTGGCGCCTGGCTAACGCTTGCCTAACGGAATCGGCCCGGGTCGGCGCGCAGCTCGCGGCGGGTTTCAGCACGGGCCGCCGACGACGGCGCGGAGCGCGCCGCCCGCGTTCTCGTCGTCGGTGCCGAGTACGCCGTGGCGGGAGTGCGGCAGGCAGGCCAGCGCCTCTATCTTGTGGCCGGCGTAACGGCCGAGGGGCTTCGGGGCCTTCCGTACGGACAGCCGTACCGTGCCCCGGCCGTCGACGGACACCGTACCCGCGTCGTAGAGGGCGGAGTCGAATGGGCCGTCGTCGCCGTGGTCCGAGGCCGCGGAGACCTTGAGTGCGCCGGACGCACTGATCTTCAGGTCGCTGACGTGCCGTACGTTCTCGGCAGGGTACGGCGCGCGGAACGTGGCCGAGACCGGGGCGGAGAAGGCGCGCCGGGTGAGGTCGAGGCGGGCGGCGTGCAGGGTGCCGGGGCGGCTGTCCTCGCCGCGGTCGGCCCATACGGCGACGAGCCGGTGCCCCTGGGCGGAGAGCGCGAAGCCCTCGTAGTTGTCGTCCTCCGAGGCGCCGGGGACGGTGAAGGCGCCGAGGACGCGCGCCACGCCCGCCCCCGTGTCCAGGCGCAGGTGGTATCCGGTGCCGTCGCTGGCCAGGGCGACGTACTCGCCGGGCCGGCCGGGGACCGCGTCGAGCGCTTCGAGGTCGACGGGTATCCGGCTGCCCCGCCAGGCGAGCGGGCGCACCTGGGGGCGGTCGCCGGGGCGCAGGTGTATGAGGGCCAGCCGGTTCTCGCCGGGGTCCTTGTTGTCGCGGGCGACGAGGAGGTCGGTGCGGTCCGCCCGGGAACCGGGTACGACGGCGAGGCCGCTGATGCCGGACGTGATGCCGTCGCCCACCTTCTGCCAGGCCGGGGCGGGGGCCGGAGTGGGGCGGTGCGCGGACTGTGCCGTCGCGGACTGGCTGGCGACGAGGGCGGCCGTGCAGGCGAGAGCGGTGGCCGCGGCCGTGTACCGGAGTTTGATCATGCGCATCCGGTGACGGTAGGGGGCACCGGCCGGAAAGGGAACAGTTCGAACGGAGGGTGGGGAGGGGGAGGTTGTGGAAACGTAGGGTTCGGAGGGGGGTGTCCGTTCTGTCCCCCGGGGGTGGCGGGCCACCGGAGCGTACGCGGGGTCCGCTCCTGGCGCGGTCTGCTACGGCCTGCTCCGGGCCCCTGCTGTGTGTCCTACCCCTGCTCCGGGCGCCGGTTGTACGTCCCGCCCCCGTCCCGGGCCCTTGCTGTACGACCCGCCCCGCCCCGATGCCCGCCCTCCGGACCGTCCCCCGTTGTCCGGCGTCTCCGCCGGCGGTCCGTCGGTCGTGCGTCCGGCCTCGCGCCGGTCACTGCTTGCAGCCGCCGTTCTCAGCAGCCGCTCTCAGCCGCTGCCGGAACCTCCGCCCGGCTTCCCCTCCGGCCCCCGGCCGGCCCTTCGTCCCGTGCGAACAACTGCGTCAGCGTGCTGATCGTGTAGACGTCGGTGGCCTCCTCGTCGACCAGGTGCATCTCGGTGAGCCGGTCCAGGCCCTCCTGGATGACCTCCGGGTCGGCACCGGCCAGCGCCGCCGCCACGGACGCGTTCAGATGGCCGTCGGCGTTCGCGGCGAGCGCGCTGAGCAGGCGTGCGTCGTCCGCCGAGAGGCGGGCCACGGACATCCGCAGGGCCGCCGCGACCCCCGTGTCCTCGGCGGACAGCAGGGCCAGGCGCCGCCGTTCGTCGCGCAGTGCGGCGGCCAGGCGGGCCAGCCGCCAGCGTGGTCTGGCCGTGAGCTGTGCGGCTGCCGCGCGCAGGGCCAGTGGCAGCCCGTCGCACAGGGCGACCAGTTCCTGCGCGGCGTCCGGGTCGTCGGCGACGCGTTCCGCGCCGAGCATCGCCCCGAGCAGGGCGGTGCCTTCCGCCGCGCCGAGCGCCTGGACGGGCACCGGCCGGGCGACGTCGGTGGCGACCAGGCCGTCCAGGCGGCTGCGGCTGGTGACGACCGTGGCGCAGTGCGCGCCGCCGGGCAGCAGCGGGCGTACCTGGGCGGAGCTCTGCGCGTTGTCGAGGACGACCAGCAGCCGGCGTTCGGCCACCAGCGACCTGAACAGCGCGGAGGCCGACTGCGCGGACGTCGGTACGCGCTCCGGTGGCGTGCCGAGCGCGAGCAGGAAGTCGCGCAGGATCTCGACGGGTTCGGCCGCCGCGCCCTCGTTGAAGCCGCGCAGGTCGGCGAAGAGCTGGCCGTCGGGGAAGGCCCCGGCGTACGCGTGCGACCACTGGACCGCGCAGGCGGTCTTGCCGACGCCGGCCGGTCCGGTGACGACGGCGAGCGGGCTCTCACCGGGTACGGCGGACTGCACCACGGTGGTGAGCGCGGCGAGTTGCTGCTCCCGCCCGAGGAAGCGGGCGGGCGGCCGGGGCAGCAGCCGGGGTACGGCGGGCGGGCCGGAGGTACGGCCGGGTGCGCCGCCCGTGGGCCCGCGGCCGCCTTGGGCGGGTACGCGGGGTCCTGGGCGGTGGTGGGGCGCGCGTCGGAGGCGCCCGCCTCCTGCGGCGCGCCCTGCGCTGCCCGTCCCGCGCCGTGCGTACCGCCGCCTTGCCCGGTACCGGAAGCCGTGTCGCCCCGTCCGCGACCCCCGGCGCCCGCTTCCTCCGCGCGCAGGATCTCCTCGTAGGCGCCCTTGAGCCGCGCCCCGGGGCCGACGCCCAGTTCCTCGTCGAGCAGGCGCCGGGTCCGGTGGAACCACTCCATCGCGTCCGACTGCCGTCCCGTACGGAACAGCGCGCGCATCAGCTCGGCGACCATCCCCTCCCGCAGCGGGTTGTTGACCGCGGCCGTGTAGAGGATCGCCGCGGCCTGTTCGTGCTCGCCGAGCGCGCCGTGCGCCCGGGCCAGCGCCTCGGTCGCGGCGAGCCGCTGTTCCTCCAGCGCGTGCGCGGCGGCGGCGAACGGCGGGCTGGTGACCGTGCCGGTGAGGGCCGGGCCGCGCCACAGGCCGAGCGCCTCGCGCAGCAGGGGTACCGCGTCGGCGGGGGCCGCCTCGGGGCGGGCCAGGGCGACCAGTTCGGCGAAGCGGTGGGCGTCGATCAGCTCCTCGGGCAGGCGCAGCAGGTACGCCGAGCCGTGGGTGGCCAGTTCGATGCCGTACGCCTCGGCGCCGCCGCGGGCCAGTGTGGCGCGCAGCCGCGAGACATGGCCCTGGACGACGGTACGGGCGTGTTCGGGTGGTTCCTCCTCCCACAGGGAGTCGATCAACTGCTCCAGGGGAACAGTCGTGTTGGGCTGCAACAGCAGCAGCGCGAGCACGCTGCTCCGTTTGGCGGGCCCGAGCGCCAGCTCACCGGCACCGGTGGTGACGGTTATCGGGCCCAGCAGGGAGAAGTCCAACTCAGCCCTCCAGGAAGGCCGTCAGGGCGCTCGCCAGCAGGTGCGGGTCCTCGCTGCCGCACAGCTCGCGCGCCGAGTGCATCGACAGGATGGCGACGCCGATGTCGACCGTGGCGATGCCGTGCCGGGCCGCGGTGATCGGCCCGATGGTGGTGCCGCAGGGCATCGCGTTGTTCGAGACGAAGGACTGCCACGGCACGCCGGCCCGCTCGCAGGCGTCCGCGAAGACCGCGCGGCCGCTGCCGTCGGTGGCGTACCGCTGGTTGACGTTGACCTTCAGGATCGGTCCGCCGTTGGGCATCGGGTGGTGGCCCGGGTCGTGCCGCTCGGTGTAGTTGGGGTGCAGCGCGTGGCCGGTGTCCGAGGAGAGGCAGACCGTGCCGGCGAAGGCGCGGGCGCGGTCCTCGTACGAGCCGCCGCGGGCGAAGACCGAACGTTCGAGCACCGTGCCGAGCAGCGGGCCGTCGGCGCCGGTGTCGGACTGGCTGCCGTTCTCCTCGTGGTCGAAGGCGGCCAGCACCGGGATGTACGGCGGCTCCGCGTCGGACGTGGTGACCGCCGCCAGCGCGGCCGTACCGGCGTGCACGGACAGCAGGTTGTCCATCCGCGGACCGGCCACCAGCTCGCGGTCGCGGCCGAGGTAGGCGGGCGGCTCGATGCTGTGGAGCATCAGGTCCCAGCCGCGTATGTCGCCGGCCGGCACCCCGATCTCCTCCTCCACGAAGGCGACCAGGTCGCCCTCGCGCACCTCGCCCAGGCCCCAGATCGGCGTCATGTGGCGCTGCTTGTCGAGCTTGAGTCCGTCGGCGTTGACCGAGCGGTCCAGGTGCACGGCGAGCTGCGGCACCCGCATCAGGGCGCGGTCGACGTTGACCAGCCGGGTGCTGCCGTCGCGCAGCGTGACCCGGCCGCTCAGGCCCAGGTCACGGTCGAGCCAGGTGTTGAGCAGGGTGCCGCCGTAGACCTCGACGGCGACCTGCCGCCAGCCGCGGTGGCCGGTGTCCGGGATGGGCTTGACGCGCAGATTGGGCGAGTCGGTGTGGGCGCCGACGATGCGGTACGGAGTGGCCGCGGTGGCGCCCTCCGGGACGTACCAGGCGATGATCGCCCCGCCGCGCAGGACGTACTTGCCGCCGCTCTCGCCGTCCCAGGCGTCGGTCTCGGCCACCTGCCGGAACCCCGCCTTCTCCAGCCGCTCGGCCGCGTTGGCCACGGCGTGGTACGGCGAGGGGGAGGCGGCGAGGAAGGACATCAGGTCGTCGGTGTGGCCGCGGTCGAAGCGGGCGGAATGGCTCATGGATTCAGCATAAGGACTAGCGGGAGCCCTTCCCCGGTATACGAATCCGCATGCATCACGGTATGGGAACCGGAACGCCCCGGCGACCGGCGTCCGCGCGGCTCCTGAAGGGCCGTGACCGCGCTTTCCGGAGGTCCGTACGGGAATCTGGGCGGCCCGTTGGGGAACCTTCGGCAGGCCCGTTCGGGCACGGTCCGCGAGGCTTCCACACCGCTTCCGCGAGGCTTCCCGCAACGCCCGCACGGCAGCTCCCGAACGGCAGCCCCCGAACGACGATGCCCGCCTCCCCGGGGGATGGGAGGCGGGCAACGCCAGTCTGGCGCGGTTGTCTGAGAACGCTGTGAGAGCGTCCCGGGCACCGGTTCTTTCCGGACGGGGCTTAAGCCGCCCTTAGAAGGCCCGCAGGGCGCGCCGTGCCCCTCGGGTCACCTCAGAACGCGGCCTCGTCCAGCTCCATCAGCGACTGGTCGACGGTCTCGGCCAGTCCACGCTGCACGGACACGCCCGGCAGCACGTTGTGCGCGAAGAACTTCGCCGCCGCGATCTTGCCCTCGTAGAACGGCTTGTCCTTGCTGGAGGCACCCGCCAGCTTCTCGCTCGCGACCGCGGCGCCCTTCAGGAGCAGGTAGCCGATGACGACGTCGCCGGAGGCCATCAGCAGGCGGGTGGTGTTCAGGCCCACCTTGTAGATGGACTTCACGTCCTTCTCGGTGCCGGCCAGGTCGGTCAGCATCGCGCCGACGATCGCCTCCAGGTCGGCGGCGGCGGTGGCCAGCTCGCCGCGGGCCGCCTCCAGCTCCTCGCCGCCGACGGCCTCCGCGAGGAACTTCTTGATCTCCTCGGAGAGCGCGGTCAGCGCCTGGCCCTGGTCCCGGACGATCTTCCGGAAGAAGAAGTCCTGGCCCTGGATGGCGGTGGTGCCCTCGTAGAGGGTGTCGATCTTGGCGTCCCGGATGTACTGCTCGATCGGGTACTCCTGGAGGTACCCGGAGCCGCCGAAGGTCTGCAGCGACTGGGCGAGCTGCTCGTAGGACTTCTCCGAGCCGTAGCCCTTGACGATCGGCAGCAGCAGGTCGTTCAGGCGGGTCGCGGCGGAGGCGTCCTCGCCCGCGGCCTCCTTGGCGATGATCTCGTCCTGGACGGTCGCGGTGTAGAGCACCAGGGCGCGCATGCCCTCGGCGTACGCCTTCTGCGTCATCAGCGCGCGGCGTACGTCGGGGTGGTGGGTGATGGTGACGCGCGGCGCGGTCTTGTCGGTGAAGGCGGCCAGGTCGGGGCCCTGCACGCGCTCCTTGGCGTACTCCAGGGCGTTGAGGTAGCCGGTGGAGAGGGTGGCGATGGCCTTCGTGCCGACCATCATCCGCGCGAACTCGATGATCTTGAACATCTGGCGGATGCCGTCGTGCTTCTCGCCCAGCAGCCAGCCCTTGGCCGGGTGGTTGGCGCCGAAGGTCATCTCGCACGTGTTGGACGCCTTCAGGCCCATCTTGTGCTCGACGTTGGTGGCGTAGACGCCGTTGCGCTCGCCCAGCTCGCCGGTCTCCCAGTCGAAGTCGTACTTCGGCACGATGAACAGCGACAGGCCCTTGGTGCCCGGACCGGCGCCCTCGGGACGCGCCAGCACGAAGTGCACGATGTTCTCGGACATGTCGTGCTCACCGGAGGTGATGAAGCGCTTCACGCCCTCGATGTGCCAGGTGCCGTCCGCCTGCTGGGTGGCCTTGGTGCGGCCGGCGCCGACGTCCGAACCCGCGTCGGGCTCGGTCAGCACCATGGTGGAGCCCCACTGCTTGTCCACCATGAGCTGCGCGATCTTGTGCTGCTCCTCGGTGCCCTCCTCGTGGAGCACCCCCGCGAAGGCCGGGCCGGAGGCGTACATCCAGATGGCCGGGTTGGCGCCCAGGATGGTCTCGGCGAAGGCCCACAGCAGGGAGCGCGGCGCGGTGGTGCCGCCGATCTCCTCCGGGATGCCCAGGCGCCACCACTCGGCGTCCATGTACGCCTGGTAGCTCTTCTTGAAGGTGTCGGGCACCGGCGCGGTGTTGGTGTCCGGGTCGAAGACCGGCGGGTTGCGGTCGGTGTCCGCGAAGGAGTCCGCCAGCTCGTTCTCGGAGAGCCGGGCGATCTCGCTCAGCACGCTCTTGGCGGTGTCGACGTCCATCTCCGCGAACGGTCCGGTGCCGTACACGGCGTCGCGGCCGAGCACCTCGAAGAGGTTGAACTCGATGTCGCGGAGATTCGACTTGTAGTGGCCCATGGGTACGGCTCCGTAAGGTTCGGGAGGAGACCCAGCGCTTGGAAGCGAGGGACCTCAAACGCAATACCAGCAAGTAGCTACGATGATGCTACCCGTCGGTAATAAGAAGCAACCCCTGACCGCCCATCTGTGACGAGCGTCAATGAGCGGCGCCAGGGCCCCTGCCGTGCGCCCTCAGGGGCCGTGATGCCCTGTTTGCGCAGCTCCGGAGGGGCCGGACGGCCCTCTCGTCCATCCTTGTACGTCCTCCCGCGCCCCTACCGCCACTGCTGCGCCGTGTCACTGGTGGTCACCCGGCACACGGCGGGCTCGCCCGGCCCCGGGGACTTCCCCGAGGCGACCTGGCGCTCGCCGTCGAGCAGGATCCGGCAGGAAGCCGTCCCGTTCCCGGCCGGCCGGACCTC
Source organism: Streptomyces chrestomyceticus JCM 4735 (assembly GCF_003865135.1). Taxonomy (NCBI): domain Bacteria; kingdom Bacillati; phylum Actinomycetota; class Actinomycetes; order Kitasatosporales; family Streptomycetaceae; genus Streptomyces; species Streptomyces chrestomyceticus. The sequence continues at coordinate 4,867,130 of NZ_BHZC01000001.1, forward strand.
CAGCCATGCCTCGTCGCCGGCGTCCACGACCACCGTCCTGTGCCAGGGCAGGCGCGTCCCGCCGGTCTCCCCCTCGTGCTCGTCGCCGCCCTCCGAGTGCCGGTAGCGCACCTCCGTGGCCCGCGGCGGCCCGCCCGTGGAGGTGGCCTCGTACGTCAGGGACCAGGACGCCTGCGCGTCCCTGAGCTGGATGGCACCGAAGAGCATCAGTCCGCAGGCGGTCAGGGCGGTGACGGTGAGCAGCACGCCGCCGCGGGTGACGCGGGGCTTCGGTCGATCGCGATCGGTCATCGGTGCGGGGCCTCGGTCGGTCGGGCGGACTCGGAGCTCTTCCAACGTAGCGGCGTACGTACCGCGCCGACTCAGTACGCTGTGCCGCATGTACGGCTACGACCAGAACGCGGGCGCCGGGCAGCAACAGTACGGTGCGCCCCCGCCGCAGCACCCGGCCCCCGGCGGCTACGGCGAGCAGCCCCTCTACCCCGAGCCGTCCCCGCCCTCCCTCGCCGACGCGGTGCGGGCCTTCACCACCGGCTCGATGTCGGCGGAGGACTTCCAGGGCATCTTCTCCACCTCCAAGGTCTACTGCCCGCGCGGCGACAACCCCGGGTTCCTGGCGCTGCACAACACGCAGCAGCCGGTCATCCCGATGTTCACCTCGCTCAAGGAGCTGCGCCGGTACGCGGGCAAGGAGTCCAAGTACTTCGTGATCACCGGCGCCGAGGTCCTGGACCTGCTCCCCACCGGCTACGGCTTCGTCCTGGACATGGAGGGCGACCACCGGATGGTCTTCGACGCCAAGTCGGTGGAGCAGATGGTCGACTTCGCGATGCGCCGGATGTACGGCTGACGGATCCCTGACGGCGGCACCTGGCGGCACCTGGGGTGCCGCCGCACCCTTTCCGACACTGCGCGGTGCCGCCGCGTACCTCTTCCACGCCCCGCACCCGTCACTCCAGCCCGGTCTGCGCCTTGGCCGTCAGCTTCCCGTCGGTGAAGACGAGCGAGGCGTTGCCCAGCCCGTCCGCCGAGGTGCAGGTGTAACCGGTCGCCGAGCTGCCCGCGACGTCGGTGTCGGAGTCCTTCTCGCACGCCCCCGCGACGGCCAGGGCTTCCTTCAGGCTCATCCCGGTCCGCAGCCGGTCGTACTTCTCCTTGGTCATCGGCCCCTTCCTGGCCGCGTCGCCGCCCAGGCCCACCTGTCCCTTGGCGGCCAGCCGCCCGTTGCTGAACGTGAACGTCGCCGCGCTGAAGGCTTCGGCGCCCCGGCAGGTCAGCACCTTGCCGCGGACCCCCGCCACCTCGTCCTCCGCCGAGGACTCGCACGGGCCGGTGATCGCGGTGACCTCGCGCTCGGTCATGCCCGTACGGACGCGGTCGTACATCTCCTTGGTGATCCGGCCCTTCCCGGTGGACGCGGACGGTGTCCCGGAGGAGCCGGAGCCGCCGCTCTCGTCCTTGCCGCCGTCGGAGCCGCCGACGGAGACGACCAGGACGACGATGACGACCAGCACGATCACGGCTCCGACGGCCGCCGCGATGCCGCAGGTCAGACAGCCCTTGCGGCGTCTGCGCGGGGGCGGCGGCGGTGGTGGTGCCGCATACGGCGAGCCGGGTGGTCCCGGCTGTCCTTGCTCCGAGGCCGCCGGGGGACCCTGGCCCGGCTGCCTCCACCCTTCTCCATGGCCCGCTGGGTCCTGAGCGGAAGTGCCCATGCGTCCAGAGTGCGCGCGTCGCGCGCCCGGCGCGAGAGGCGTGCGTGAGCCGGAAGTGGTGCGCCGTCCGCCGCTTCCGCGCACCGCTGTGACCAGCGCTTTCGTCGGCGCACGTGCCGCGGGAATGGGCGACGCCTTGCAGGTTGTTCAGAGTTCAACTAAGTTGAATGGCGAACGACCGAGGAGGCCGTCATGCCCGCAGTGACCGTAGAGAATCCGCTGACCCTGCCCCGAGTGGCGGCGCCCGCCGACGCCCGGCCGCGGGCCGTGCTCGCGGTGTCCACCGCGCCCGGCGGGTTCGAGGGGGAGGGCTTTCCGGTGCGCCGTGCCTTCGCCGGCATCGACTACACGCACCTGGACCCGTTCATCATGATGGACCAGATGGGCGAGGTGGAGTACGCGCCGGGCGAGCCCAAGGGCACCCCCTGGCACCCGCACCGCGGCTTCGAGACCGTCACGTACCTGATCGACGGCAGCTTCATCCACCGTGACTCGCACGGCGGCGGTGGCGTCATCAACGACGGCGACACCCAGTGGATGACGGCGGGCTCCGGCCTGCTGCACATCGAGGCGCCGCCGGAGGAGCTGGTCATGACCGGCGGGCTCTTCCACGGCCTCCAGCTCTGGGTGAACCTGCCCAAGAAGGACAAGATGATGGCGCCGCGCTACCAGGACATCGGTGGCGGCCAGGTGAAGCTGCTGACCTCGGCGGACGGCGGCGCGCTGCTGCGGCTGATCGCGGGCGACATCGCCGGTCATGAAGGGCCGGGGATCACCCACACCCCGATCACGATGATGCACGTCTCGGTCAGCCCCGGCGCCGAGGTGACCATCCCGTGGCGCTCGGACTTCAACGCGCTGGCGTACGGGCTGGCCGGCCGCGGCACCGCGGGCCCGCTCGGGCGGCCGTTCCGTACCGGGCAGACCGTCGTGTTCGGGCCCGGCGGCGACTCGCTCACCATCCGGGCGGACGCCACACAGGAGTCCCGCAGCCCCAACCTGGAGGTCGTGCTGCTCGGCGGGCAGCCGATCCGCGAGCCGATGATGCACTACGGCCCGTTCGTCATGAACACCCACGCCGAACTGGCCCAGGCCTTCGAGGACTTCCAGGCCGGGCGGCTGGGGACGGTGCCGGCCGAAGGCCACTGAGCGGCCACCGGGGAAGCGGGGACGGGCAGCGGGTACGGGCCGACCGAGGTCCGTACCCGCCCGCGTCCGCTTCAAGACCGCATCCGCTCGCGGCGGAATGCCGCCCTGTTCGAGCGGCCCCGTGATCCACTGGCGGGGTGCGAAACGATCTGAGACCCCCGGACCGTCAGCCACTGCTCCCGGTCGCCGCCCGCCGCGCCGCGGCCTGGTGCGGCGTGGGCCTGCTGGTCGCCGCCGTGGCGGCCCTCGGCGTCTGGCTGTGTGTGACCCTGAGCGCCGCCGTCACCCCCGTCCTGCTGGCCCTGCTCGGCAGTGCGCTGCTCGGGCCGGTCTACCGGCGGCTGGTGGCGATGAAGCTGAACCGTTCGCTCGCCGCCGGGCTGACCTGCGCCCTGCTGGTCGTGGTGGTCGGCGGCGCCGGATACATCGTCGTCAGCGCGCTGATCGACACCGGCGACCAGATCATCGCCTCGCTCAAGGACGCCGCCAAGGAGGTGTCCCGGCACTTCGGCGCCGCCGGCACCTCACTGGACGACATCGTCTCCAACGCCAAGCCCTTCATAGGGAAGTTCGGCGGCACCGCGGCCACCGGCGTCCTGGAGGGCGTCGGCGTCGTCGCGGCCACCCTCGCCGCGTCCGTCCTCGCCCTGTTCCTGACGTTCTTCTTCCTGCGCGACGCGGACAAGGCCGTGCGCGCCCTGCACGACTGGGCGCCCGGCGACTCCGGCCCGGGGCTGGAGCAGATGGCCCGCCGCGGCTACCAGGCCATCGAGGGCTTCATGCGCGGTACGACGCTGATCGCGCTGATCGACGCGGTCGGCATCACCGTCGGCCTGCTGATCCTCCAGGTGCCCGGCGCGTTCGGGCTGGGCGCGCTGGTCTTCGTGGGCGCCTACATCCCGTACCTGGGCTCGTTCCTGTCCGGTTCGGTGGCCGTGCTGGTCGCGTTCGCCGACGACCGGGGCCCGGCCATCGCGCTGTGGACGCTGGGCATCGTCCTGGTGGTGTTCTTCCTGGAGGGGCACATCCTGCAGCCGATCGTGCAGAGCCGTACGGTCCAGATGCACCCGGCCATCGTGATGCTGGCGATCACCGCGGGCGCCAGCGTCGCCGGGGTGATGGGGATGCTGCTGTCCGTGCCGCTGACCGCGGCGGCTTTCGGCGTGCTCTCGGAGCTGCGCCGGCACTACGCCGCGGGCTCGGGCAGCGGACCGGACGGCGGTCCGGCCGTCGGGGCGGCCGTCGGGGCGGAGAGGTCCGCCAGTGACGGCTCGGCGCCGCCCGCCGCGTCCTCGTAGAGTTCGAACCACGTCGACTTGCCGTCGCCGCGCGGGTCCACGCCCCACGCGCCCGCCAGCAGTTCCATCAGCACCAGGCCGCGCCCCGAGGAGGCCAGTTCCCCCGGGGTGCGGCGGTGCGGCAGCTCGTCGCTGCTGTCGGCGACGTCGACACGGATCCGGCGGCTGCCCTTCTCCCCGGTGATCTCCGCGACCAGCAGCGCGTCACCGTCGGTGTGCATCAGCACGTTGGTGACCATCTCGGAGACCATCAGGACGGCCGAGTCGACCTGGTCCTCGTCGGACCAGTCGTGCAGCACGTCGCGGACCTGGTGCCGGGCCTCCGCTATCCGCTCGGGCTCGGCCTGCTTGACGGTCAGCACCGTACGGCGGACGGGCCGGTGCGCCGCCGTGCCGCCCGTACCGACTCCGCAGCTCCCGCCCTCGCGGCACAGCAGCAGCATCGCTATGTCGTCCTCGCGGCGGTCCATGAACGGACCGGTGGTGTGGTACGACGGCGGGCCGTGCACCGCCTGCACGAGCGCGTCGGCGAGCTTCTCCAGGCCCGCCGCGTCCTCCAGGGCCGGGGCCACCACGTCCGCCGCCTCCCCGTCCGCGGCCCCGTACGTCTCGATGACCCGCCGCAGCCGCGCCCAGCCGGACTCCAGGTCGTGCCCGCCGGTCTCGATCAGCCCGTCCGTGCAGACCAGCATCGTCTCGCCGGGCTCCAGGACGAGCCGGGTGGTGGGGTAGTCGGTGTCCGGCACGATGCCCAGCGGCAGGCCGCCCGCGGTGGGCCGGACGAGGACGGTCCCGTCGGCCATCCGGATGGTGGGGTCGGGGTGCCCGGCCCGCGCGATGTCCAGCAGGCCGGTCGCCGGGTCCACCTCGATGTAGAGGCAGGTGGCGAAGCGCGGGTCCTCGCCGCCGAACTCGGTGTCGTTGATGCCGGACAGGAAGCGGGAGGCGCGGGAGAGCACCGCGTCCGGATGGTGGCCCTCGGAGGCATAGGCGCGCAGGGCGATCCGGAGCTGCCCCATCAGGCCGGCGGCCCGTACGTCGTGGCCCTGCACGTCGCCGATGACCAGCGCGAACCGGCCGGACGGCAGCGTGATCATGTCGTACCAGTCGCCGCCGACCTCCAGGCCGCCGCCGGTCGGCACGTACCGCGCCGCCACCGTCATGCCGGGGATGTCCGGGTGCACCGTCGGCATCATGCTGCGCTGCAGGCCGTCGGTCAGCTCGCGCCGCGACTCCTGGTCGCCGGCGCGGGCCAGCGCCTGGGCGAGCATCCGGGCGACGGTGGTGAGCACCGAGCGCTCGTCGGGCGTGAAGGCGACCGGCGTACCGAAGGCCGCCATCCAGGCGCCGACCGTGCGGCCCGCGCTCACCAGGGGCAGGAAGGCCCAGGACGCCCGGTGGAAGGCGGCGGCCAGCGGCCAGGTGGCGGGGTAGCGGCGGCGGTAGTCCTCGGGGGTGGGCAGGTAGACGGCGCGGCCGGTCCGTACCACCTCGGCGGCCGGGTAGTCGGTGTCCAGCGGCATGTCGACGAAGGGCGCGAGGTCGCCCTGCCGGTGCCCGTGGTGGCCGATGACGGAGATCCGGTCGCCCTCGATGCCGAAGACCGCCAGACCGTCCGGGCTGAAGCCGGGCATGGACAGGCCGGCGGCGACGCGCAGCACCTCGGCGGTGGAGTGCGCCTCGGCGAGCGCGCGGCCCGCGTCCAGCAGGAACGCCTCGCGGGAGCGGCGCCAGTCGCCGGTGGCCGGGGCGTGCGGGGAGACGGTGCCGGGCTGGGTCTCGAAGATCTCCTGGACGGTGCCGACCAGCTCGTAGTCCGTGTGGTCGGTGTCGCTGCGCAGGAAGGCACGGGAGCGGGTGCGGACGGTGCGCAGCACCCGGCCGGAGCTGTCCATGACGCGCAGCCGGGCCTCGGCGACGCTGCTCTCGGTGACGGAGAGGTTGACGATGCCGGTGATCTCGGCGAAGTCGGCGGGGTGGAGGCGGGAGCGCATGGCCGCCTCGGACAGCTCGGTGGGCTCCGCGGGCAGCCCCAGCAGCCGGGCGGTCTCGGCGTCGAGGGTCACTTCTCCCGAGACGTTGTCCCAGCGCCACAGGCCGGTCGCGGTGGCGGCCAGGAGGTCCTTGGTGCGCATTGCATCACTTTATGTGGGTTTGACGGGGGCCGACCAGTGCGGCGGGCACCGCGGCGGACACCCCCATCTTCGCATGGCCGACTTGACGCGGATATGTCAATCGGCGGCCTAGGCCGACCGGTAACCTGGAGCAGTTAACTCTCACACTCCAACTTGCGACGACTTGGATGAGCGATGCATCGGTACCGGTCCCATAACTGTGGCGAGCTCCGAGCCGCGGACGTCGACACCGACGTCCGCCTCAGCGGCTGGCTGCACAATCGACGTGACCTGGGCGGCATCCTCTTCATCGATCTGCGCGACCACTACGGTCTGGTCCAGCTCGTCGCCCGCCCCGGCACCCCCGCCAACGAGGCGCTCGGCTCGCTGACCAAGGAGTCCGTCGTCCGGATCGACGGCAAGGTCAGCGCCCGCGGCGCGGACAACGTCAACCCCGACCTGCCCACCGGCGAGATCGAGGTCGAGGTCACGGCCGTCGAGGTGCTGGGCGCCGCCGAGCAGATCCCCTTCACGATCAACGCCGAGGACGGGGTCAACGAGGAGAAGCGCCTCGAATACCGCTTCCTCGACCTGCGCCGCGAGCGGATGCACCGCAACCTGATGCTGCGCACCGCCGTCATCTCCGCCATCCGGCACAAGATGACCGCGCTCGGCTTCAACGAGATGGCGACGCCGATCCTGTCCGCGACCTCCCCCGAGGGCGCCCGCGACTTCCTCGTCCCGTCCCGTCTGCACGCCGGCAAGTTCTACGCGCTGCCGCAGGCCCCGCAGCAGTTCAAGCAGCTCCTGATGATCGCGGGCTTCGACCGCTACTTCCAGATCGCGCCCTGCTTCCGCGACGAGGACGCCCGCGCGGACCGCTCGCCGGGCGAGTTCTACCAGCTCGACGTCGAGATGAGCTTCGTCGAGCAGGAGGACGTCTTCGGCCCGATCGAGCAGCTCATGACCGAGCTGTTCACCGAGTTCGGCGGCGGCCGCACGGTCACCTCGCCGTTCCCGCGCATCCCGTTCCGCGAGTCGATGCTCAAGTACGGCTCCGACAAGCCGGACCTGCGCGCCGAGCTGGAGCTGGTCGACGTCTCGTCGGTCTTCGCCGGCTCCGGCTTCAAGGCGTTCGCCGACAAGCACGTCCGCGCGCTGGCCGTGCCGGACACCGCCGACCAGCCGCGGAAGTTCTTCGACCAGATGGGTGACTTCGCCGTCCAGCAGGGCGCGAAGGGCCTGGCCTGGGTCCGCGTCGGCGAAGAGAACACCCTCACCGGCCCGATCGCCAAGTTCCTCACCGAGGACGACGTGAAGGCGCTGGTCGAGGCACTGGACCTGAAGCCCGGCTCGGCCGTCTTCTTCGGCGCCGGCGAGTTCGACGAGGTCTCCAAGATCATGGGCGCGGTCCGCGTCGAGGCGGCCAAGCGCACCGGCCACTTCGTCGAGGGCGAGTTCCGCTTCTGCTGGATCGTCGACTTCCCGATGTTCGAGAAGGACGAGGACACCGGCAAGATCGAGTTCTCCCACAACCCGTTCTCCATGCCGCAGGGCGGCCTGGAGGCGCTGGAGACCAAGGACCCGCTGGACATCCTCGCCTGGCAGTACGACATCGTCTGCAACGGCGTCGAGCTGTCCTCCGGCGCCATCCGCAACCACGAGCCGGACGTCATGTACAAGGCGTTCGCCATCGCCGGCTACGACAAGGACACCGTCGAGGCCGAGTTCGGCGGCATGCTCCGCGCCTTCAAGTTCGGCGCCCCGCCGCACGGCGGCATCGCCCCCGGCGTCGACCGCATCGTCATGCTCCTCGCCGACGAGCCCAACATCCGCGAGACCATCGCCTTCCCCCTCAACGGCAACGCCCAGGACCTGCTCATGGGCGCCCCGTCGGAGGTCGAGAAGTCGCGGCTGAAGGAGCTGCACCTGTCGATCCGCAAGCCGCAGGTGAAGTAGTTCGTTCGTCCGTGTGAAGGGCCCGCGATCGTATGATCGCGGGTCCTTTCGCGTGTCACGCTCCGGGCATGGTGAGTGTCCTGAGTCAGGAGCAGTTCGAAGAGGTGGCTCGCCTTGGCGTGCGGGTGGAAGAGGCGCTACGTCTGGAATGCGTCGGCGGGAGGATCCGGGAGAAGCCCATGCCGGACGGCGATCACGCGGAGATCATCGCGTGGCTGACGCGTCGGTGCGTCCAGGCCGATGCGGGGTGGTGGCTTCACGTGGGACAGGGGCTGCGGGTCGAGCAGGGCCGCAAGGGCAACGCCCGCCCCGACGGTTGCCTCGCATCGAGCGATGCCTTCGTCGGCCACGGTGAGTGGGCGGATGCCGAAGGAGTGCTCCTGGCCGTCGAGGTCACTTCCCGTGACCACGACACCGACCGCCGGGACCGCGAGGACAAGCCGAAGGCGTACGCCGGGACCGGCATCCCGGTGTACCTGCTGATCGACCGGGACACCTGCGAGGTCAAGGTGCACTCGCAGCCCGACGGTGGGCGCTACGAGATGCTGCTGACGGTGCCGTTCGGAAAGACGGTCACCCTGCCGGACCCGGTGGGCATCGACCTGGACACCGAGCCGCTGAAGGGCTGGGTGCACTGACGCATGGCGAAGCTTCGGCTGGAGGTCGACGACGAGGCGCTGGCGGAAGCCGCGAAGCTCCTCGGTACGAAGACCAAGGAGGACACCGTCAACATGGCTTTGGCGGAGGTGGTCAAGCGGCGTGGGACAAGCGCGAGCGCTACGCCGAGGCCGGAATCCCCGTCTACTTGATCGTCGACCCCAACGACGCCACCTGGCACATCCTCCAGCTCGACGGCCGCCATTACGTCGAGACCGCGAAGGGCATCTTCGGCCAGGAGATTCCCCTGCCGGAGCCGATGGGTTTCACCGTACGGACGGCGGGCTGGCACCCGTATGGCGGTACGTCCGCGTAGGCGCCGCCCGCGCATGCCGAGGGCCCGGAACCGGTGACCGGTTCCGGGCCCTCGCGCTATGCCGTCGGACCGCCTACTCCGCCGCGCCGAACCGCTCCCGGTACGCCGCCAGGTCATCCTCCGTGATCTTCGCGAAGAGCACCGGCGGGACCGTGAACGCCGTGCCGGCCGGGACCGAGGCCAGGGCGCGGGCCTCGTCCGCCGTGACCCAGGCCGCCGTGTCGCCGTCCAGCGCGAACGCACCGCGCATCGCCTTCGCGGCCGCCGGGATGAACGGCTCCGAGACGATCGCGTACAGGTGGATCAGGTTCATCGCGGTGCGCAGCGTCAGCGCCGCCGCCTCCTGGTCGGTCTTGATCTCCAGCCAGGGGGCCTTCTCCTCCAGGTAGGAGTTGCCCGCGCTCCACAGCGCGCGCAGGGCCGCGGCCGCCTTGCGGAACTGGAGGGCCTCCATGTGGCTCTCGTACTCCGCCAGCAGCTCGGCGATCTGCTCGCCCAGCTTCGCCTCGGCCTCTCCGGCCGCCGCGCCCGCCGGCACCTCGTCGCCGAAGCGCTTGCGGGAGAAGGACAGCACCCGGTTGACGAAGTTGCCGAGGGTGTCGGCCAGGTCCTTGTTGACCGAGGAGGAGAAGAGTTCCCAGGTGAAGGACGTGTCGTCGGACTCGGGCGCGTTGGCGATCAGGAAGTAGCGCCAGTAGTCGGCGGGCAGCAGCTCCAGCGCCGCGTCGGTGAAGATGCCGCGCCGCTGCGAGGTGGAGAACTTGCCGCCGTAGTACGTCAGCCAGTTGAACGCCTTGAGGAAGTCGACCTTCTTCCACGGCTCACGGGTGCCCAGCTCGGTGGCCGGGAACATCACCGAGTGGAACGGGACGTTGTCCTTGGCCATGAACTCCGTGTAGCGCACGTCGTCGGCCTCGTACCACCACGACTTCCAGTCGCGGTTGGCCGGGTCGGCGTCCGCCCACTCCTTCGTCGCGCCGATGTACTCGATCGGCGCGTCGAACCAGACGTAGAAGACCTTGCCCTCGGCGGCCAGCTCCGGCCACACGTCCGCCGGGACCGGCACGCCCCACTCCAGGTCACGGGTGATCGCCCGGTCCTGGAGGCCCTCGGTCAGCCACTTGCGCGCGATGGAGGACGCCAGCGTGGGCCAGTCCTCGCTGCTGTCGTCGATCCACTGCTCGACCTCGCCCTGGAGCGCGGACTGGAGCAGGAAGAGGTGCTTGGTCTCGCGCACCTCCAGGTCGCTGCTGCCGCTGATCGCCGACCGGGCGTCGATCAGGTCGGTCGGGTCCAGGACGCGGGTGCAGTTCTCGCACTGGTCGCCGCGGGCCTTGTCGTAGCCGCAGTGCGGGCAGGTGCCGACGATGTAGCGGTCCGGGAGGAAGCGCTCGTCGGCGATCGAGTAGACCTGCCGGATGGCGCGCTCCTCGATGAAGCCGTTCTCGTGGAGCTTGCGCGCGAAGTGCTGGGTCAGCTCCACGTTCTGCTGCGAGGAGCTGCGGCCGAAGTGGTCGAACCGTAGGTGGAAGCCGTCGTAGATGGCCTTCTGCGCGTCGTGCTGCTCGCCGCAGTACGCGTCGACGGACTGGCCGGCGTCCTTGGCCGCCAGCTCGGCGGGCGTGCCGTGCTCGTCCGTGGCGCAGATGTAGAGCACCTCGTGGCCGCGCTGGCGCATATACCGCCCGTACACGTCGGCCGGGAGCATGGACCCCACCATGTTGCCCAGGTGCTTGATCCCGTTGATGTACGGAAGGGCGCTGGTGATGAGGTGTCGAGCCATTGCCGGCTGCTCCCAAGTCGCTACGGTGAGTGAGGTTTTGTTCTACGGAACGTCAATATCGTACTGGACGGGTACGGGGCCACCGCGCCCGGTTTTCCGCGTCCCGTAAGGGGCTTGATCGTCGGTTCCGCGCGATCACGGCAGGTGGTCTGTGCGGTCGAGGCCGCCGGGTCTGTGCGATCACGGCCGTCGGGCCACCACGAGCGCCCAGCTCGGGCTGCCGTCGGGGCGGCGGGCAGCTCCCCGTACCGGGGCCAGCTCCACGGAGAACCCGGCGGCGAGCAGATCGTCCCGTACGTCCCGCAGTGCACCGGTCCGGTAATACATGACGAACGGCGGACGCCACAGCGCGTTCCGTACGCGCATCACCGTGTCGAAGCCGAGGAGCGTCCAGTACAGGGCGAAGCGGGGCGACGGCGGCGCGGCGACCGGGAAGGCGAAGACGCCGCCCGGACGCAGCGCCCGGTGGACCCCGGCGAAGACGGCCGCGCGCTCGGCGGGCAGGAAGTGGCCGAGGGCGCCGAAGGTGACGGCGAGGTCGAAGGCGGCGGTGAAGGGGAGGGCGCGGGCGTCGGCGCGGGCGTATGTCGCGGCGGGGCCGCCCGTACCCCCGCCCGTACGCCCGTTCGCTGCCGTCCGCGCCTCCGTGAGCATCCCCGCGCTGAAATCGACGCCGACGACCCGCTCCCGGCACAGGGACCGCAGCACGCCGATGCCCGCCCCCGTACCGCAGCAGACATCGAGCCCCACCTCGAACCCTCCCGCAGATGGGCCGAGGTCCCGCAACGCCTCCGCCGTCGCGTCGAGAATCCGGTCCGGCGTACGGAACGGCGTCCGGTCGAACTTCGGGGCCAGCAGGTCGTAGCCGCGCTCGACGGAGGAGAGCGCCTGCACGGTCAGCTCGCGGAGCGTCGGTCCCTCGGGGGTGAACACGGGGCCAGCGTACTGAGCGGAGCCTGTGCCGCGAGCTGTTCCGGAGCCTCAGGGGCCCTGGCGCGCGTTGATCCGGGCGGCCTGGCGCGTCAGATGGTCGCGCTCGGCCGGGCTGGACGCCTTCCGGGCGGCCTCGGCGTACAGCCGTGCCGCCGTGGCCAGGTCTCCGTCCCGCTCGTGGAGGTACGCCGCCACCGCCGTGTGGCGGGGCAGCGCGGCGTCCAGCTCCGCGAGCGCCGCCAGCCCGGCGCGTGGCCCGTCGGCCTCCCCGACGGCCACCGCGCGGTTGAGCCGGACGACCGGGCTGCCGGTCAGGCGCGCGAGTTCGTCGTACCACTCGACGATCTGCACCCAGTCGGTCTCCGCCGCGGTGGGCGCGTCGGCGTGCAGGGCCGCGATGGCGGCCTGCGCCTGGAACTCGCCGAGCCGGTCGCGGGCCAGGGCGGCCTGGAGGATCGCGATGCCCTCGGCGATCGCGCCGGTGTCCCACCGGGCGCGGTCCTGCTCGGCGAGCGGCACCAGGCTGCCGTCGGGCGCGGTACGGGCGGCGCGCCGCGCGTGGTGGAGCAGCATCAGGGCGAGCAGCCCCGCCACCTCGGGGTGGTCGATCGAGGCCGCGAGCTGCCGGGTGAGCCGTACGGCCTCGGCGGCGAGGTCCACGTCACCGGAGTAGCCCTCGTTGAAGACGAGGTAGAGGACGCGGAGCACGGTGGAGACGTCGCCGGGCCGGTCGAGGCGGACCTTGGAGACGGTGCGCTTGGCGCGGCTGATCCGCTGCGCCATGGTCGCCTCGGGCACCAGGTACGCCTGGGCGATCTGCCGGGTGGTGAGCCCGCCCACGGCGCGCAGCGTGAGCGCGACCGCGGACGACGGCGACAGCGCCGGGTGCGCGCACAGGAAGTAGAGCCGGAGTGTGTCGTCCACCGGGGACGCGGGCCCGGGCGCCGGCTCCCGGTCCACGAGATCCTCCCGCCGCCGGCGGGACGCGTCCGACCGGGCCGCGTCGAGGAACCGGCGCCAGGCCACCGTGACCAGCCAGCCCTTGGGATCGCGCGGCGTCCCGGCGGGCCAGACGCGGACCGCCTCGACCAGCGCGTCCTGTACGGCGTCCTCGGCCGCCGCGAAGTCGGCTCCACGGCGGACGAGGACGGCGAGCACGCCCGGCGCGAGGCCCCGGAGCAGGGCCTCGTCCACCTGCGGCACGTCGGCGGTCACTCCGTGACGGTGGGCGGCGCGGCCAGGAACGGGCGCACCTCCAGCCACTCGTGGATCGGCTTCCCGCCCGCCCCGGGGGCCGCCGACAGCTCCCCGGCCAGCTCGACGGCGCGCTCGTAGCTGTCGACGTCGATCACCATCCAGCCGGCGATCAGGTCCTTGGTCTCGGCGAACGGACCGTCGGTCACCGGCGGGCGCCCCTCACCGTCGTACCGGACCCACGCCCCCTCGGCGGCGAGCGCCTGCCCGTCCACGAACTCGCCGCTCTTTTCGAGCCGGTCCGCGAAGTCCTGCATGTACTGCATGTGCGCCGAGATCTCCTCCGGCGTCCACCGGTCCATCGGGACGTTGTTCACCGGAGCCGGGGCGCCTCGGTAGTGCTTCAGCAGCAGGTACTTGGCCATCGTGGGTCTCCTCGGGAGTGGTGCGGCCCATTGTGGTCGCGTTCACTACGGGGACGGAGCCGATCGGGGGTTCTCGACATGGCCGGCCAAGATTTTTTCCGGGCCCCCGCGCGGGTCCCATGGCGCGCCCCACTCAGCGCCCGCAGCCACCCCGACGCATCAGACCCGTCACGCGGCCCCCACCCCTCCCCCTTTCCCCGCCCCTTCCCCATGCTTCGGCGCCTTCCCATTCACCAACACGCCCGCGACCACCCCCGCCAGCAGCATGATCCCCGCGCCCCACCCGATGGCCACCGTGAACCCGTGCACGACACCGTCCTTGACGACCCCCTCCCGCATCGCGGGCGTGACACGGCCACCCGCTTCCCGCGCGGCCGTGGCCAGATGACTCCCGATGTACGTCGCGCTGGTCGACGTGGCGATGGTGTTCAGCAGCGCCGTACCGATCGAACCGCCCACCTGCTGAGCCGTGTTGACGGTCGCGGACGTCACCCCGGAGTCCTGCGGCGCGACGCCCGCCGTGGCCGTGGACATCACCGGCATGAAGATCAGGCCCATGCCGAGGCCGACCAGCAGCTCGGACGGCAGTACGTGGGAGACGTACGCGGGCTCGGCGGTCAGCGTCGTCAGCCAGAACAGTCCCGCCGCCGCGAACACCGCGCCCGGCACCATCAGCACCCGGGGCGGCAGATGGTGCAGCAGCCGTGCCGATATCTGCGTCGACCCCACAATGATCGCCGCCGTGACCGGCAGAAACGCCAGGCCCGTCTTCACCGGCGAATACCCCAGTACCACCTGCAAGTAGTACGTCATGAACAGGAACATCCCGAACATGGCGATGACCGCCAACGCCATGGTCAGAAACGCGCCCGCGCGATTCCGGTCCCGCACGATGTGCAACGGCAGCAAGGGATGACGCGCCCGCCCCTGCCACCACGCGAAAACGGCCAGCAATACGGCACCGCCCACCAGCAGCCCGATAACCATCGCATCCCCCCACCCCCGGGGCTGCGCCTCACTGCACCCATAGACAATGGCGACCAGCCCGCCGCACCCCAGCACCACACCGGGCACATCCAGCCGGGCTTCGCCATGCCCCCGCCGGTCGTGCAGAAAAACCCAGGCTCCCGCTATCGCCACCACCGCGATCGGCACATTCACGTAAAGGCACCAGCGCCAGTCCAGGTACTCCGTCAGCAACCCGCCGGCTATCAGCCCGATGGCCGAGCCACCGCCCGCGATGGCGCCGTAAATCCCGAACGCCTTGCTCCGCTCTTTCCCGTCCGTGAAGGTCGTCGTCAACAACGACAACGCGGACGGCGCCAGCACGGCGGCGAACGCGCCCTGCAACGCCCTGGCCCCGAACAGCAATCCCTGCCCCGACGCCGCACCACCCAGCGCGGAGGCGATCGCGAATCCCACCAGCCCGATGATGAACGCCCGCTTACGCCCCACCAGGTCGGCGATCCGCCCGCCCAACAGCAGCAATCCACCAAAGGCGAGCGTGTACGCCGTGATCACCCACTGCCGGTTGGCATCCGACATGTGCAGCTCCCGCTGCGCCGACGGCAGGGCGATATTCACGATCGTGGCGTCCAGCACCACCATCAACTGGGCCACGGCAATGACGACAAGTCCCCACCATCGCCGCGGATCAGGTTCCCCAGCCGTACCCGTCCGCTCCCGCGTCCGACTCTGCCCCTGATCCTGACGCTGATCCTGCTCCTGGCCCTGGCTCATGAATACCCGCCTCCGCCGTGGACAACGGACAACGGTCACCCGTCGGGCGAGCACCGCAGCCCGAAACCAGCGTAGGCGCTGCCCCGCCCCCTCGCCTCTCGGCCGCCCGGACTCCGGTTACCGCCCTGATTACTGCCCGATCGGTACCTTGATCTCGCTGCGAATCCGGTCCGCCTTCTCCGCGAGCGCTTCCAGATCCACCGAGAACGGGTCGACGTCGATCCGGTCCGCGTCCGTCTCCATCACATTCCCGGTCGTACTCGAATCCGCCCAGGTGCAGAACGGCGCGGTGAATTTCTGCCCCATCTGCCGCTTCACGAGGACACCGCAGTACACCGGTTCCTTGGTGCCGTGCGGCCGCTCTTCGTGCTTCGGTACGACCAGTTCGCCGCCGCTGTTCTCCATACCGTGAATCGTCTGCTTGACGGCCTCCGTCGGATCGCTGACGGAGCCGTACATGGAAAGCAGCACCAGCGACTTGGCACCCGACTGGTATTGCCCGCCCACCGTGGTCATGTTGTGGGCGTACGAGCCGTTGCGCGGCACCTGGGCGCCCACCGTGTCACTCAGATCCTTCGTGAGGGTGTACTTCCCGTCGACGAGGGTCTTCGGCACCACCGTCTTGTACTTGGGCCCGTCAGCACCACTCATCATCACCCCCGCCACGATCCCCCCGACCACCACGAGCGCGACCACGCCCCCGACAATGCCCAGCACCTTCCCGGTATTGCTCTTACGCGGAGGCTGCCCCGCCGGCGGCATCCCGTTCCACCCTCCGCCGTACCCGGGCGGTGGCGGCTGCTGCCCCGGAAACGGAGGCGACTGCTGCCCGTAGGGCCCGCCGACCGGAGGCGCGGGCGGTATGCCGTACGGGGGCTGCGCCTGACCGTAAGGGCCCTGGGGCGCACCTCCGTATCCGTTTCCGGGGGGTGGCGGCTGGGGCGGCATGCTCATGTGTTTCTCGCTTCGCTGAGGAGGGCGGCGGACATGCCGTCGGCCGCGGTGGGCCAGGTGGCCCGGCCGCGGCCGACGGGTGGTGCAGGTGGGTGGTGGTGGGGGTGGTGCGTCAGGTGGGGAGGATGCCGGCGGTGCGGGCTTCCTGGAGCCAGGCGGGGAACTCGACCATGAGCTGCTGGTAGAGGTCGGCGTCGGCGAGGGCGCGCGGGTCGCGGCCGGCGTGGAAGAAGCCCGCGTTGTCGACCGCGCGCCGCTCCGGTACGGCCAGGTCGTCCAGCTTGCGGAGGAAGTCGAAGCCCTTGGCGTCCGGGTCGCCGAAGCCGACGAACTGCCAGAAGATGGGGAGCTTCGCGGCCTCGCAGAGCGCCTTCTCGGCGGCCGGCTTGGACGTGGGGGCGCCGTCCGTCTGGAAGATGACGAAGGCGGGGTCGGTGGCGCCGGACTTCTCGTAGTGCTCGATCACGGCGTTGATCGCCCAGTGGTAGTTCGTACGGCCCATGTGGCCGAGGCCCGCGTGCAACTCCTCGATCCGGCCCGCGTAATTGGTCAGATCGAGATCGGCGGTGCCGTCGACGTCGGTGGAGAAGAAGACCACCGGGACGGTGCCGTCGTCGTCCAGGTTGGCGGACAGGCCGAGGGCCTGCTCGGCCAGGTGCTGGACCGTGCCGTCCTTGTAGTAGTTGCGCATCGAGCCCGAGCGGTCGAGGACGAGGTAGACCGCGGCGCGCTGGGTGGCCAGCCCCTGCTTCTCCAGGGAGACCCGGGCGGCCTTGTAGAGGCTGACGAGGGCGGGGGCCTGGGCTTCTACCTTGGTGAGGGAGGTGGGGGCGGGTTCCGTATCGGTTACGGGCTCGGCCTCGACGGTCGGTTTGGGGACCGTCTTGGCTACGGGCTCGGGGGCAGGCTCGGGCGTGGCCTCGGGCTCGGTTGCGGTTACGGGCTCGGGGGCGGCCGTGGCCTCGGGGGCGGCCTCGGCTACGGGCTCGGGCTTCGGCTCGACTACGGGCGCGGGCTTCGCCTCGGGTTCGGGCTCTGCCTTCGCTTCGGGCTTCGCCTCGTCCACAGCCTCCGGCTTCGCCTCGGGCTTCGTCTCGGACTTTGTCCCGTCCGCGTCCGCGGACGCGGACGCGGACGCGGCCTCCGGCTCCGCCGTCTCCGCCTCCGCCTTCACCGCCTCCGCTTCGGGCTTCGCCTCCGCCTTCACCACCGGCTCCGGCTCCACCTTCGCCACCGTCTCCCCCTCCGCCACCGTCTCCGCCTCCGCCTCCCGCGTCGGCTTCGGTGCGTCGAATGCCTGGGAGACCAGGTCGGAGGCCGAGTTCTCGGCGGGGGACGCGGCTTCGGTGCGGGTGGTCTGGGTGGGGAGGGAGGCGGCCGGGGGTCGGTGGGGGCGGTGCGGGCCGTGGGGACGGCGGGGTCGCGGGGCGTGGCGGGTTCCGGGGTGGCCTCTTCGCGGGCCTCCGGGATCGTCGCCGTTTCCGGCGCCTTGGTGCCGCTCGCCGCGGTGTTCGATTCCTCGCGGGCCGCCTTGGAGCGACCGAAAGCGTTGCGCAGCAGACTCCGAATGCCCATCGGCGAACCTCTCTAGCGTGTGTGGGGTGCGGCGAATGTCCGAGAAGCGCGGACATGTCCCTGACCAGGCCGGACACGTAAGGGTAGCCGCCTGGGCCGGTCCCATCGTGGGAGCCCGCGCGTCTCGTGGCACGCCCCGTTTGGGTGTTTTGTGTATCGGGGTGGTGTGGGGGTGCGGGGACTGGTGGGGGTGTGCGGGTGGGGCGTGTGTGTGCAGAGCGTATGTGCGGCGGGCGGGTGCGCGAAGGGGTGGGGCGGGTGGAGGGTCACCGGCCGCCGCCCGGGAGGGGAAAGGAGCGGAGGGGAGTGGTCGGGTGAGGGTGTGGCGGTCGGGTGGGGGCGGATGTTTGTGCGGTGTGGGGCGGTGAGGGAGGGGTGGAGGTTGCGGAGAGACGGCGTGCGCGACGGGTGAAGGGGGCGTCTGTGCACGTCACACGGGGGGCTGCGGGAGGAGCGGGTGGCTCGGGCGGGGGAGGCGAGCGGTGGCGGGAGTGGCGGGGCGTGGTGGGCGTGGCCCGTGTGGTGACCCTTCGACCGGACGTCCGTTGACCCTGGCGGCGGTCCGGAAGGGCCGTGCAACCCTCGTACGGGTGACGGGAGATGTGGGCACATGGAGCTGACCAGCCAGTCGCTCGAAATCACGGTGATCACGCTGGCCGTGGCCTGTGTGACCCTGACGGTGTGGCTGTGGCCGCGGCTCTCCCCGCGCGGCGTGCTCCCCGTACTGGGCAGGATCGGTTCCATCCTCGTCACCCAGGTTGCGGTCCTGTGCTCGCTCGCCCTGGCCGTGAACTCCAGCTTCGAGTTCTACAGCAGTTGGGACGAGCTGCTGGGCCGCACCGAGGACGGTCCGGTGGCGGTGAGCGGGGCCGGCGGTCCGCGGTACGCCGATGCCCGCAGCCTCCGGGGCGGACTGGTCCAGCCCGCGGGGCCGCAGGGCCTGGACCGGGTGACCGGGCTGCCGGAGGGCCCGCCCCAGGAGGTCGGCAAGGTGGAGTCCGTACGGCTCGTCGGGCGCCGTACCCGCGTCGTCAACCCGGCCTTCGTCTACCTGCCGCCGCAGTACTTCCAGCACCAGTACCGCCGTCAGCGCTTCCCCGTCTCCGTCGTGATCAGCGGCTACCCCGGCGGCATCATGAACCTCGCGCAGCACCTCCGTATCCCGCAGACCGCGGGCAGGCTGATCGAGGAGGGCCGGATGCAGCCGACCGTGCTGGTGATGGTCCGGCCGACGATCGCGCCGCCGCGGGACACCGAGTGCGTGGACGTGCCGGGCGGGCCGCAGGCGGAGACGTTCTTCACCGCGGACCTGCCGGAGGCCGTCAAGGCGGCTTATCGGGTGGGACATGATCCGAGCGCGTGGGGCGCGTTCGGTTACTCGTCCGGCGGTACGTGTTCGATGCTGCTCGCCCTGCGCAACCCCGGCACCTACACCTCCGCGGTCTCGCTCTCCGGTGACTACGCCGTCAAGGACGACCTGACAACCGGGAGTCTGTTCGGCAGCGGTGCGGCCGCCGCGCGCCGGGAGCGTGAGCACGACCTGCTGTGGCGGCTGGCGCACCGGCCCGTACCGCAGGTCTCGGCGCTGGTGGCCAGCAGCCGTCTGGGCGAGCCGAACTACCGGGACACCCTGCGGTTCGTCGAGGCGGCGAGGCCCCCGATGACCGTCGACTCGATCATCCTGCCGCGGGGCAGCCATCAGTTCTCGACGTGGCGGCGGGAGGTGGCGCCGGCCCTGGAGTGGCAGGGGCGGCAACTGACGTTCCCGCAGGACGTGGAGGCTGCGCACGCGCCACCGAAGCGGCCGGGGGCGGGGGCGACGCCGTCCCCGTCGCCGTCCCGGCCGTCCTCGTCATCGCCGTCGGCGGCGCCGTAGGAGCGGGCACGGGTACGGGCCCTCACCCGTCCGGCCCACCCGGCAGGACACCCGCCCCGCGCCGCGGTGGACTGCTGTCGTGACCGCCCCTCCGGACGACTGCCTGGCCCGCAACGACTGGATCTGCGGCGATTACCTCGCCACCCGCCGCCACATCCTGCTCGACGCGGCGCTCCAGCACCTCCACCTGACCGTGGTGTCCGTGCTGCTCGGCCTGGTGATCGCGCTGCCGCTGGCACTGGTCGCGCGCCGGTGGCGCTGGACGGTGGGGCCGGTGCTGGGCGTCACCACCGTGCTCTACACCATTCCGTCGCTGGCGATGTTCTCGCTGCTGCTGCCGCTGTACGGGCTGTCGTCCACCCTGGTCATCGTGGGGCTGGCGCTGTACTCCCTGACCCTGCTCGTACGGAACATCCTGGCGGGGCTGGCCGGCGTACCGGAGGAGGCGAAGGAGGCGGCCCGCGGCATGGGCTACGGGCCGCTGCGGCAGCTTCTGGCCGTCGAACTGCCGCTGGCGGTGCCCGCCGCGATGGCGGGGCTGCGCATCGCGACCGTCTCCGCCGTCGCGCTGACGACGATCGGGGCGATCGTCGGCCACGGCGGGCTGGGCAATCTGATCTACGCGGGGATGAACTCGTTCTTCAAGGCGCAGGTGCTGACGGCGTCCGTGCTGTGCGTCGTCATCGCCGTCGCCTTCGATCTGCTGCTGCTCGGACTGGAACGGCTGCTGACGCCGTGGCGGCGCGCATGAGCACGCTAGGGGACGTCTGGACCTGGCTCGCCACGGGCGCGAACTGGGCCGGCGAGAACGGCATCTGGCACCGCCTCACCGAACACCTGCTGCTGACCGTCGGCTGCCTGCTCGCCGCCTGCCTGATCGCGCTGCCCGTCGCCGTCACCCTCGGGCACCTCGGCCGCGGCGGCGCGCTGGCCGTCAACCTCGCCAACGTCGGGCGCGCCGTGCCCACCTTCGCGGTGCTGGTGCTGCTCCTGCTGACCCCGCTCGGCCGGCACGGGGACTGGCCGACGTTCATCGCGCTGGTGCTGTTCGCGCTGCCCCCGCTGCTGACCAACGCGTACGTCGGGATGCGGGAGGTGGACCGGGACGTGGTGGAGGCGGCGCGCGGGATGGGGATGTCCGGCGGGCAACTGGTGCGGCGGGTGGAGGTGCCGCTGGCGCTGCCGCTGGTGCTGACCGGGGTGCGGATCGCGGCGGTGCAACTGGTCGCCACGGCGACGCTGGCCGCGCTGGTCGGCGGGGGCGGGCTCGGGCGGATCATCACGGCGGGGTTCAACCTGGCGAGTACGCCGCAGGTGGTGGCGGGGCGGTGATCGTGGCGGTGTTCGCGCTGCTGATGGAGGTGCTGTTCGAGGTGGTGCAGCGGCTGGGGCCGGCGTGGGCGCGGGGGCGGACGCGGTGAGGGGGCGCGCCGGCGGACCGGTCCGGGCCGTACTGCGGCGTACGGGCCGGCAGGCCCGCCTCTCGGGACTGGCGGGGCTGACGGCCCTGACCGTGCTCTCCGGCTGCGCCACCGGCCCCTCCCTGGAGAACCGCGGCCAGGTCACCGCCGCGCCCGGCGACAGCCGCCACCTGTCGATCGGCTCGGCCGGCTTCACCGAGAGCGAGCTGCTGGCCCAGATGTACGCGGTGCTGCTCGGCAAGGCCGGGTACGGGACCGGCATCCTCACCGTCGGCAACCGGGAGCTGTACGAGCCGTCCCTGGAGAGCGGCCGGATCGACGTCGTACCCGAGTACGCGGCGACCTTCGCCGACTGGCTGAACGCCAAGACCAACGGCGCCGACGCCGACCCGGTGGCCTCCCCGGACCTCGGCACGACGATGAAGGTGCTGCGCGACCTGGCCACGCCCCGCGGCCTGACCGTGCTGCCGCCGGGCCGGGCCGTCGACCAGAACGCGTTCGCCGTGGCCGCCTCGTACGCGCAGCAGCACCGTCTGAAGACCCTCAGCGACCTGGGGCGCGCCAAGCTGCCGGTACGGCTGGCGGCGGGTGACGAGTGTGTGCGGCGGCCGTTCTGCGCGCCCGGTCTGAAGCGTACGTACGGGATCGACATCACGGCCGTCGACCCGAAGGGGGTGGGCACCACGCCCGCCAAGCAGGCCGTGCAGAACGGGCAGGACCAGATGGTGCTGACGACCAGTACGGACGCGACGGTCGAGCAGTTCGGGCTGGTCTTCCTTGAGGACGACAAGAAGCTGCAGAACGCGGACTACGTCGTTCCGGTGGTCAACCGGGCCCGCGCGGGGAGCCGGCGGATCGCCGCCGCGCTGGGCAAGCTCAACTCCGTACTGACGACGGAGGACCTGGCCGACCTCAATCAGCGGGTGGACAGTTGGCGGCGGCTCCCGGAGGACGTGGCGCGGGACTATCTGCGGAAGAAGGGGCTGCTGTAGCCGGGCCGCCGTCTCACTCCGTGGGTACCGAGTCCACCTCCGTCTCCTCCCTCGGCACCCCCTGCTCGTCGGACCCGATCGTGCGCCGTAGCGCCTCGTGCAGCCGGGCCGGGGTCAGGACGCCCAGGAAGCGGGTGCCGTCCACGACCGCGATCCAGCCCGCGTCGTACTTGAGCATCTCGCTGAAGGCGTCCTTGAGCGAGCCGCTGACCGGGACCCACGCCTCCATCCGGCGCGCGTGCGCCGAAACGTTCCCCCGCGCTTCCGACATCTCTTCCGTCCCCACCCACCCGTGCAGCCCGCCCTCCTCGTCCAGGACGACGGCCCAGCGCGCGCCCTCCGCGCGCAGCCGCTCCGCCGCCCGGGCGGCCGGTTCGCCGAGGCGGGCGAAGGGGGGATGCTCCAGGTCGCCGGGGTCGATGCCGGTGACCGCGAGCTGCTTCAGGGCCCGGTCGCTGCCGACGAACTCGGCGACGTACGGGGAGGCCGGCGCGCCCAGCACGCTCGCCGGAGTGTCGTACTGCTCGATCCGGCCCTGCCCGTAGACCGCGATCCGGTCGCCCAGCCGGATGGCCTCCTCGATGTCGTGCGTGACCAGCAGCACCGTCTTGTGCAGCGACGCCTGGAGCCGCAGGAACTCCTTCTGGAGCCGGTCGCGGACGACCGGGTCGACCGCGCCGAACGGTTCGTCCATCAGCAGGACGGGCGGGTCGGCGGCCAGCGCGCGCGCCACGCCGACGCGCTGCCGCTCGCCGCCGGAGAGCTGGTCCGGGTAGCGCGGCCCGTGGAGGCCGGGGTCCAGGCCGACCAGGTCCAGGAGTTCGGCGGCGCGGGCGCGGGCCTTCTTGCGCGGCCAGCCGAGCAGGTGCGGCACGGTGGCCGTGTTGTCGAGGACGGTGCGGTGCGGGAAGAGGCCGGTCTGCTGGATGACGTAGCCGATGCGGCGGCGCAGGCGTACGGGGTCGGCCGTCGCGATGTCCTCGTCCTCGACGAGGACGCGGCCGCCGGTCGGGTCGATGAGCCGGTTGACCATCTTCATCGTCGTGGTCTTGCCGCAGCCGGACGGTCCGACCAGCGTCACCAGCTCGCCCTCGGCGACCTCGAAGGACAGGTCGTCCACGGCGGTGGTGCCGTCCGGGTAGCGCTTGGTGACGGACTCGAACCGGATCATTGGTCCATTGAAGCCCGCGGCCCAGGGGCGGTCGCCTTATGCGGGCAAACGGGCGGGGCCGCGGGAAGGCAAGGGCCCTGCCCTACTCCTCCAGCGCCTCCAGCCGCTCCCGCGCCGCCGGCACCGACCGGCCGCGCCAGGACAGCCCGGCCCACGGGTCGTCCTCGGCGAGCCGGTCGGGGAAGGTGGCGACCGTCCACCGCTGGGCCGTCAGTCCGGGGTCGTCCAGCTCGTCGCGGGAGATCGGGGTGGCCACCGGGGCGCCCGGCTTCGCCCGTACGGAATAGGGCGCGACCGCCGTCTGCGCGTACGCGTTGCGCTGCACGTCCAGGTAGATGCGGCCCTTGCGGTCGGCCTTGCGCTGCTCGGTGGTGAGGCGGTCCGGGTGCTGCCGGGCGAGGCGTTCGGCGGCCAGGTGGGCGAAGTCGCGTACCGCGTCGAAGTCGGAGCCGCCGTCCAGCGGCGCGATGACGTGCAGGCCGCGCGAGCCGGTGGTCATCAGGCGCGCGGGCAGCTTCAGTTCGTCCCACAGGTCGCAGACCCGGTGGGCGGCCCACCGTACGTCCTCGAAGTCCGCGCCCTCGGCCGGGTCGAGATCGAAAATGATCAGGTCGGGGTGGTCGGGGCGGTGCTCGCGGGAGAGCCAGCGGTGGACGGTGACGGTGGCCTGGTCCGCGAGGTAGACGAGGGTCGCCGGGTCGTCGCACACGACGTGGGTGACGGTGCCGCCCTCCTTGGACTGCTCGGAACGCCGTACCCACTCGGGGAAGTAGTCCGGGGCGTTCTTCTGCATCAGGGGCTTGCCGCCGATGCCGTCGGGGTGCCGCTCCATCATCAGCGGCCGGTCGCGCAGGTGCGGTACCGCGCGCCGGGCGACCGCCTTGTAGTGGTCGGCCAGGTCGGCCTTGGTGATCCCGTCGTCCGGGAAGAGGACTTTGCCGGGCCGGCTGATCTTGACCGTGCGCCGCCCCGCCTTGATGGTGTGTGCGTCGTCCGCGCCGCCGCTGCTGCCGCTCATACCGAGGACGGGTAACCGGCCGGGCCGCGGGGCAAACGCGGCGTGGCGCCGGGCCGGGCGGCACCGGTTCGGCGGGGGGCCGTACGAGTTGCTTCCGGGGCACCGCCCCTCGTCCTGCCGGATACGCCCGGTTCGCGTGCTTACGATCCTGTGGGCTGTCGTCACCTGGCGTCGTTTCACCCGAAGGCGGGCCTCGACGGGCGCCATGTTGACGGCGGCCCTTGCCCTGCCACCGGTCGGGAGGGTGGAACGAGGATCGTTCGGGCGGAAGGGAACGCGACGATGAAGGCCGTAGCAGTCACCGCATTCGGCGAACAGCCCCAGCTCATGGAACTGTCGGAGCCCGATCCCGGACCGGGCGAGGTCCTGGTGCGGATGTCCGCCGCCGGGGTCAACCCCCTCGACTGGAAGATCGCCGACGGCCTCCTCAAGGACGCGGTGCCGCACACCTTCCCGCTCGTCCTGGGGTCGGACGGCGCGGGCGAGGTGGTCGCGATCGGCACCGGGGTGCGCCGCTTCACGGTGGGCGACTCGGTGTTCGGCCAGTTCCAGCGGCCGGAGCGGGGCGGCGGCTCGTACGCCGAGTTCGCGGCGGTCGAGGAGAAGGCGCTGGCCGGCGCGGCCCGCAGCGTCACGTACGCGACCTCGGCGGCCGTCCCCACGGCCGGGACGACGGCCTACAACCTGGTGGAGGAGACCCGGATCAGCGAGGGCAAACGGGTCCTGATCGTCGGCGGCACCGGCGGCGTCGGCACCTTCGCCACCCAGTTGGCGGCCGGCCGGGGCGCCGAGGTGATCGTCACCGCGCGGCCGGGCCTGACGGACCTGATGGTCAGTCTGGGTGCTGCGGAGACGGTGGACCACACGCTGGGCCCGGTGGCCGACCAGGTGCTGGCCGCCCATCCGGACGGCGTGGACGTGCTGCTCGACCTGGTCAGCGGTCCGGCCGCGTTCGGCGAGATGACCCGGACCGTACGGGACGGCGGTACGGCCGTCTCCACCGTCGGGTCCGCCGACGCGGACGCGCTGACCGACCACAACCTGCGCGGCTTCAACTTCCAGAACCGGCCGTCGCCGCAACTGCTGGAGATCCTCGCCGGGCAGCTCGACGCGGGGCGGCTGACCGTGATCTTCGGCGAGGAGATCACGCTGGAGGAGGCACCGGAAACGCTGGAGGCGAGCCGTACGGGGCACGCGCAGGGCAAGACGGTCATCACCTTCTGACCGCACCGGGCCGACTCGGGTCGGCCCGGGCCTCCTCAGTGGTCGTGCGGGCCAGGCCGGTGCACCGGCCCGTGCGTGCCCTCGCAGTGCGGGGGCGCCAGCGCCGCGTCGTCCGGCCCCGCCGCTATGTGCAGCACCTCACCGGAGCGGGGCAGCTCGCCCACGTGGTCGACCTGGAGGGTGGCGTGGGTGATGCCGTACTTCAGGCTCAGCAGCTCGTGCAGGCCGCGCCGTACGGCATGGCAGTCGCCGCCCGGCGTGACCAGGATGTGCGCCGACAGGGCCGGTTCCCCGGACGTGATCTCCCAGATGTGCAGGTCGTGGACCTCCACGACCTGGTCCACCTCGACCAGGTGGTCCCCCAGCGCGTCCGGGTCCACACCGCTCGGCGCGGCCTCCATGAAGATCCGCCCGGACTCGCGGACCAGGCCGGTGCCCGCCCGCAGCATCAGGACGACCACGACGAGCGAGGCGATGGCGTCGGCCCGCGCGAAGCCGGTGGTCAGCACGACCGCGCCGGCGACGGCGGTGGCGATGAAGCCGAACAGGTCGGTGAGGATGTGCTGGTAGGCGCCCTCGACGTTCAGGCTGCTGCGGTTGGCCCGGGAGATGCACCAGGCCGCCGCGATGTTGACGACGACCCCGGCCAGCGCGGTGACCAGCACCAGGCCGCCGGTCACTTCGGGCGGTGACACCAGGCGGGTGATCGCCTCGTACCCGAGCCAGAGGGACAGTACGAGCAGGGTGATGCCGTTGGCCTGCGCGGACAGGATCTCGGCGCGCTTGAGCCCGTACGTGTAGCCACCGCGCGCGGGCCGCGCGGCCAGCCGCATGGCGACCAGGGCGAGCACGATCGAAGCGGCGTCGGTCAGCATGTGGGCCGCGTCGGAGATCAGCGCCAGGGAACGCGCCAGAAAACCGATCACCACCTCCACGGCCATGAACGCGGTGATCAGCACCAGCGCGGCACGCAGCCAGCGGCGGTCGGCGTCGGGGGCGAGGGTGTGCGAGTGCGAGTGCGAATGGCCGGGGGCGTGGTCGTGGCTGTGGGCGTGCTCGGGCATGGGGCGCGCTCCTCCCTGGGGCGTCCAAAAGGACGTGCGCCACGAAGCAAACCGCACTTCTCCGCTAGATCCAAAGGCTGCACCGGTGACCGTTGTCATTACCGTCGGATGGCGCATCGGTGCAGGTCAGGGGGGTGGGTGGGGAGGACGGCCGAGGGGGCCGGCGCAGGTCTTGCGGCGGCCCCCTCGGAGCGACTGACGACGGACGCGAACGTCTACGTCGGTATGCATATCCTCGCGACCGTGCGCATGGTGGGTGTCGCGGTGGCGGACGCCATGCTGTGGGCGACTTGATGATCATTCGCCGCTACGGGCGAGGCAGTCGCTGCGGTAATCGCCAGGAGAGCGGCGGCTCCGGCTAACGCCATGGAGACAATGCGCCGCACTACGTGTTTTGTCACCTAGAGGGTCCTCGTGCAGAGAGCGGATCAATCTGAGCGCAGATTGGATCACGATTGCGCGTCAGTGACAATGCCTGTCTCTGCAACGGTCGAGCAAGCCCGCCGCCATTGACGAAACTGTCAACTATTGGCGCCTTTTGCCTCAAGGTTCAGTGCGACCCGGGACGCCTCCGCCTTGTCCAGACCACTGAACAATTCGAACGCCTGTCGCCACAGCGTCTGCGCGGCCTCACGGCTTCCCTCCCGGAGCCGCACCTCCGCCAGCACATCCGTCGCCCGTGCCTCTTCCTCCGGGAAGTGAATTCGGTGGGCGAGCGAAATCGCCGCGCAAAGGTGCTCCGCGGCGGCGGCGAGACTGCCGAGTGCCGCCTCCGCGCTTCCCAGACACCGCAGGGCGCGTGCTTCTTCCTGGGCGGCGCCGATGCTCCGGGCCAGAGTCAGGGCCTGCTGATGGTGGGTGGCCGCCTCGGTGAACTGTCCTAGACCGAAGTGGGCCTTACCCAGGCCGATCAGGGCATTTCCCTCGTTCTTACGGTCGCCGAGCCGCCGGAAGGTGAACAGGCACTCCCTAAACATGTCCATGCCAGAAGCGACGTCGTGCCGGTCGGCCGAGGCGGAGAGCAGGCCGGCGAGATTGGCCTGCATCGTCGCCACGTCGGAGAGACTGCCGACGTTCTTGGTGAGGGCGAGGGAGGTTTCGTACGTCTGGCGTGCCAGCTCCACATTCCCCACTTGCAGGTGCAGATCGCCCAGATTGTTGATGCACTTGGCCGAATTCCGGCGGTCACCGGCCTGCTGGAACGTGTCGATCGCCCGGGTGAAGTACTCCAGGGCCTCCTGGTGCTTTCCCAGGTGTAATAGCGAAATCGCATAGTTGTTCTCGCAGCGGGCCTGACCCCAGGTATTGCCCGAGCGTTCATGTACGGCGATGGCTTCCCGGTGGGCGGCGAGCGCCTCGTGATTCTGGCCGTGATTCCAGTGCAGGATGCCCAGTTTCCGCAGCGCGTCGGCTTCCGCGTCGGGGGCATTCGTGGTGCGTGCCAGTTCGAGTGCGTGGCGGGCCGCCGCCATGGCCTCGGGATAGTGGCCGGTGTTCGTGCGGGTCGCGCTGAGGTCGAGCAGGGCCAGACACAGTGCGCGCTGGTCACCCGTCTGCTTCCAGTGGTCGACGGCGTGCCGCTGCATCCGGTCGGTGTCCACCCAGTGGCATTCGGCGTCCAGGAACTCCGACAGTGCGTGACTCAGTAGTGCGGCCTGGCGGGAGACGCCGTGGGTGCGCGCATACCGTTCCACGGTGAGGAGGTTGGAGCGTTCCGTGGCGAGCCATTCCTTGGCCGCCTCGGCATCGCGCCAAGGCAGCCGGCTGCCGATGGTGCCGGCCGTACTGTCGGCGCGCTGACGGGCCATCCGGGGCCGTTGCGGATAGACGAGGGTGTCCGCGGCCTCGGTGGCGGACAAGTAGAAGTCGATCAGGCGCTGCACGGCCTGCTCACGGGTTTCCTCGTCGTCCTCGGAATGCGCGAGAGCCCGTGCGTATTCTCCGAGCAGGTCGTGGAACCGGTACCTGTCGGGTCGGGGCTCCTGAAGCAAATGGCAGTACAGGAGGCTTTCGAGAAGCCGTTCCGTCTGCTGCTGGGGAAGGCCCATCAGCGCGGATGCCGCGTGCGGGCCGAACTCGGCGCCCAGATGGAGGGCGAGGCGGCGGAACGCGGACTGCTGGGCTGGCGTCAGCGTCTGGTACGACATCTCGAAGGCACGGGCCACTTCCGAGTATCCGTCGTGCAGTTCGGCGAGCCGGCCGGGGCCGCGGGTGAGCCGCTCGCGGAGATCGGACAGGGACCAGGACGGGCGGGCGTTGAACCGGTTCGCGGCGATCTCGATGGCGAGCGGCAGATTTCCGCAGAGATTCACGATCCGGGATATTCCGGTGGCGTCCTGGGTGCGTTCCTGTCCGGAGAACGCCCGGAAGAGGTCCACTGCGTCCTGTGGGGGGAGTACGTCGAGGGCGAGAGGGTGGGCGCCGGGTAATCCCGCCAGATGGCGGCGGCTGGTGATGATGATGAGGGAGGGTGACAGGCCGGGAAGGAGTGGGCGCACCTGGTCGGTGTCCGCGGCGTCGTCGAGGATGATGACGGCTCTTTTGTGCGAGAGCAGGGTCCGCCACAGGTCCGTGCGTTCTTCGAGCGCGGAAGGGATGGAGTTCGCCGGAATTCCCAGAAGCCGGAGCAGAGTTGCCAGCGCGGTGGAGGCGCTCAGCGGTTCCTGGACGCTGGCGTGGGTGCGCAGATCGATGTAGAGCTGCCCGTCGGGGAAGTGCCGGCCCAGCGCACTGGCGGCATTCACGGCCAGAGCCGTCTTGCCCACCCCGGCCATACCGGAAATCGCTTCCAGGGCCACGATGGCGGCGTAACCGTCCCCCTCGTCCCGGCTCGCGGCGGCGATCACGGCGTGGAACCGCCGCATTTCCGTCCGGCGGCCGACGAGAGCGGCCTGACGTGGCAGGTTGCGCGGGGCGTAAGCGGGGCGGAATGTGTCAGGGGCATGTTGCGGGCCGTCGAAAAGGATCTCGCGGGCGGGCGCGCGCCGCAGAATGCGCTGGTGGATGCGGGCGAGTTCTTCGCTCGGGTCGGAGCCCAGTTCCGTACGGAGTTTCCGGCGGGCCTCCTGGTAGATCCGCAAGGCGTCCGCGTGCCGGCCGCAGCCGTAGCAGGCCAGCATGTAGTAGCCGAGGAGGGTTTCGTCGTCGGGGAACTGGCCGACCAGCGAGCAGAGAACACCGATCACCTCGCTGAAGCGCCCCAGGCGCAACTGCATGGCGATCCGCGAGGTGGTGGCGCTGAGCCGCTGTTCGGTCAGGCTCGTGCGCATGCGCTCGGCCCACGACCCCGGCAGGCCCGCGAGGGCATCGCCGCGCCACAGGTCGTCCGCCTGGTGGAGCAGTGCGACCGCCCGGTCGTCGCCGCCGTCGTCCGACAGGCGCCGGGCCCTGGAGACGAGATCCTGGAAACGGTGCCAGTCAATGCGCTCGGGCAGAATTTCGAGGGTATAGGTGTGCGCATGATGGGTGATCGCGGCGGCTTTCGGCAGTGCGGTCCCGGCGGCTGCCATGCGTATGGATTTGCGAATGCGTGACACGTACGTGTGAACCGATTCGCGGGCTTTGCCCGGCGGTGTGCCGTCCCAAAGACGGTCGATCAATGCGTCCAGAGCGACGGGCCGGCCCGCGGACAAGGCCAGCGACGCGAGAACGCCACGCTCTTTGTCGGAGCCGAGGCCGACCCGGTGCGTGTCCGAGCCGAGGCAAATGGGGCCGAGGATGAAAATCTCCATCAGCGCCTCCCGTCATCGGCGCCCCATACCGGTTCCGCGAGCATGGCACTCAATGGTTGAAGTGGCCAGTAGGCACCGGAGGTGGCCGGTGGGCAGGGGCGGTTGCCGGTGGGCACGGGCGGTGGCCGATTCGGGCCCTGCGCCGCGCTCCGCGGCGTCCGCCGTCCTTCCGGAGGTCTCCCGCCGCCGTTCCGTGGGTAGAGCTGAAGTGATCGCCGAGGTCGTGCCGGACGGGGGTGGGGGATGCGCCGGGATGCGAACGCCATTGGCGGTTCGGCCAGGATTCACGGGACGAGTATCCAGGCGGGAGATGTCAGCGGCGGCATACATGTGCACGCGGACCCCGCCGCGCGGCTTCCCGTTCCCCGTCAGCTTCTCTCCGTGACGCCGCATTTCACCGACCGGGAAAATGATCTGTCGGCGCTGGCGGATCTCCACGGCCGATTTCCCGAGCTGTCCACCCCGTTGATCGTCGTCAGCGGGCCCGCCGGAATCGGCAAGACCACGCTGGTGTCCCGATGGCTGCGCGGGATGACCGGGAGTTTTCCCGACGGCCAGTTGTACGCCGATCTCCGCGGCCACTCGGAGACGGGACCGGCCGATCCCGGCGACGTCATGGGGCAATTCCTGCGCGCGCTGGGTGTCGTACAGGTGCCGCACGGTCTGGACGAGAGAGCCGCGCTGTGGCGCTCGGTCACCGACGGCCTGCACGTATCGATCATGCTCGACAACGTCCTGTCCGCCGCCCAGGCGCGGTCCCTGCTGCCCGGCGGCCGGCACTGCCTCGTCGTCGTGACCAGCAGATACCGCCTGACCGGACTGCGCGCCGACGGAGCGCTCTACCACGAACTGGGCCTGCTGGAGCAGGACGCCGCCGTCGAGATCCTCACCCGGGGCATCGGCGCCGAGCGCGTACGGAGCGAGGGCAGCGCGGTGCACCAGGTCGTGGCCCTGTGCGCCGGTCTGCCCCTGGCGGTGTGCCTGGCGTCCGCCCGGCTCGCTTCCCGCCCCCGGCAGCCGGTGCGCACCATGGCGGAAGCGTTGGCACAGGACCGAGGACGGCTGGCGGCGCTGGCCGTGGAGGGGGAGTTATCGGTGTACGCGGCGCTCGACGAGTCGTATGCGGTACTGACGCCCGAGGCGGCCCGGCTGTACCGGTGCCTCGCACTGCTGCCGGCCCGGCAACTGGACTCGCGCCTCGCGGCGGTGGCCCTCGACGTGCCCCTCGGGGAGGCGGAGCGGCTGCTGGACGTGCTGGTCGAGGCCAACCTGCTGGAGGACACCGGCCCGGACGCCTACCGCTTCCACGACCTGGTCCGTCTGCACGCCGAGGAACGCGGCCGGGCGGAAGAGTCTCCGACGGCTCAGGAAGAAACGTCTCGTCGTGTGGGTGACTGGCATCTGCACACCGCGTCGGCGGCTCAGGCGCTGCTCTCCCCCATACAGTTCACCCTCGGCCGTGAGTATGTCTACGAACCGACCGTTTCCTGCCCCTTCGCGGACGAGAGCGGTGCGCTCACCTGGTTGGACACCCGGCGCGCGGACCTGATGGCGACCGTACGCACCGCTGACGAGAAGCGGTGGGACAAGCTGGCCTGGCAGCTCGTGGACGCGTTATGGCCCTTGTTCCACCGGCTGCGCCACTACGACCTCTGGATCGAAGCACACGAGATCGGCCGCCGGGCGGCGCGCCGGGACGGCGACCGTACGGCGGAGCGCCAGATGCTGAACTCCGGTGCCATCGGCCTCAACGCGGCCGGGCACACCGACGACGCCATCGACTGGTTCACCCGGTCGCTGCGGGCCGCCCGCGAGGCCGGCGACATCCGCGACGAGGGCCAGGCGCTGCTCGGGATCGGCGCCGCGCACCGGGAGGCGGGACGTTTCCAGGAAGCGGCGGACCACCTCCACCGGGCCATCTCGACCTGGCAGGAGGCGGGTTACGGGCGTGGCGTGGCACTGGCGCGGATCATACTGGGAGAAATCGCGCTGGAGGAGGCGCAGGCAGAGCGTTCCGGGGGCGCAGGCGGCCCGGCCGAGCGGGCGGCGGAACTCTTCGCGCAGGCGCACGAAGCGCTGGTCGCGCTGAACGACCCGTACGACGCCGCGCGGGCACTCGCCTTCTCCGGACGGGCGAGTGCGCTGACCGGTACGTACGACACGGCGGCGGAGCGGCTCGGCGAGGCGCTGCGGTTCTTCGAATCCGCCGGGTCCGCCCACTGGCAGGCGCGCGTGTCGGAGATGCTGGGAGCGTGCGCGCACGAGCACGCCCTCCCGGACACGGCACGGGAACACTGGGAGCGCGCCCGGATCCTGTACGCGTCGCAGAGCCCTTCGGACGCCCGGCGCGTAGGGGATCTGCTGGCCGGCCTGAGTGGTGCGAGCAGACCGGGGGGCCCAGCAGACCCCCGGGCGGAACGCCCTACGGACCCGTCAGAAAGCTGACGTGCCGCAGCCCGTCCAGGGTGTGCCCCGTCGAGAGCAGGCCGTGGAGGCACGACGCGGCCTGCGACCATCTCTCCGGCCCCGCCGTACCCGTTCCCTCGGCGAGCCGCAGCAGGCATCGGGTGCCGTCGCGGTCCGCCACGGCGCAACTGCCGTCCAGGAGGGGCAGGGCCACGAGCCGGCAGCCGGCATGGCGGGCGAGCACGCGGTTGAGCCGGAGCCACGCTCCGCTCCGCTGCCGCGGCCGGCTGTGGACCAGGACGTCCGCGCAGGCGAGCCAGGGCCCTTCGGCGCAGGTGTCGGCGTCGACGGCGAAGTGGTCGTCGGTGCCGAGGAGGGGCGGGTGCGTGGTCGGTCCGGTCGGACCGGCCGGTGCGGTCGGCCCGTCCGGTTGCCCGCTGTGGACGAGTACGGTGCGTACTCCGCTCCGCGTGGCGACGGTGATGCCGGCCACGGGGTCGGGGCCCGTACCGAAGGCACCGGCGGCCGGCGGCCCGTAGATCACCTGTACGGAACGGTGCCACCGGCCGCCGGACACCGGTGGCGCGGTGATGCCGAGGGTTCCGACGGTGCCGATCGTGCTCCACGTACTGATCATGCTGTTGCCTCCGTGTCCGCATCCGTATCCGTACCGGCACCGGTGTCCGCAGCGCACCAGGAGTCCAGGCGCGGCGGCAGCGGCAGTTGTCGCGTGACCGCCGGGTGCGCGGGCTGCCCCAGGCCCAGGACCCGGTACATCAGCCGCCGCATGTTTCTGGTGAACCGCCCCGGTTCCGAGGTGATCCGGGACGCGATGGCCGCGTACTCCTCGCCCTGGTGCTCCCCGTACTCGGTGGCGGCGTACGCCAACTGGCTGGTGAGCGAATGGCCCGGGGAGAGGGCCGGCGCGGTCCGGGCCAGGGCCGCGGCGGGCGACAACGGGTTGATCTCCCGCTCCGGCGAGGAGGCGAGCAGGATCGGGGCGCGGGTCAGTGTTCCGTACAGCGTCACCGACCCGTGGTCCCCGATGATCCAGTCCGCCGCCACCAGCACGGACCGCCAGTCCGCCTCGGGCGGTACGACGGCGATGCCGTACCGCCGGCACTGCGCCAGCCAGGCCCGTACCTGCCAGGCGCCGTGCCCCGACCAGACGTTGGGATGGATCAGCAGCGCCACCCGCCGGCCCTTGCCGCACAGCTCGTTGATGAGGCGGGGGAGCAGCGCTTCGATCGACCCGAAGGACGACAGCGCGCCCCAGGTGGACACCACGGCGACGAGCTTCTGCCCCTTGCGCAGCCCGAGCGCCCGCCGGTAGGCGGGACGGCGGGGCAGGCTGGCCACGATGCGGTCGTGCACCGGGTCCCCGACCACGGAGGCCACGGGCAGGGCCTCCGGGCACAGTTGCGCCAGGCCGTGCAGGTCGTCCCGGTGGGGCAGGACCACGGCGGCGGGCAGGCACCGGCCGTCCGGCACGATGTCCGGGCGCCCGAGGCCGGCCACCCGGGCGTCGGTGCCCTCGACGATGCGCTTGAGGTAGTTGGCCCCGTGCGGCAGCGTGATCAGCGGCGCGCTGATCTCGCCCAGCCCCCGCGGCCCCGCGGCGAGCGCGAGGTCGTAGTCGAGCCGGGCCGCCTTCTCCCAGGGCAGTACGGCGCTGCCGAGCCGGTGGAGGAACGCGGCCACCCCGTCGCCGAACGGATGCGGAGGGGCGGTGAACAGGACCTGGACCCGCAGGTCGGACTCCAGGAGCGAGAACACTTCCTGGAGGCGTTTGATGTACGTCACCGTGTGGGCGACGACGAGGACGCGTTTGCGGCCGGTGAGGGTCAGCCACTCGCGTAACTGGTGTGGTGAATTCTTGTCGAAAGCGCTCAATGCCCCCATGACATCCCCCTGTCGGATCAAGCCGCCGTGTCCCGGACCGGACACGGCGGCCGGTTGGGGAGGGGATGCCCACGGGGTGGGACGGAAGCCTTGACCGGTCCTTGAGAAAACCTTGCCCCGGTGGCCGGTGGTGGCGGCTGGTCCGCGCGAGGGGCGCACGGGACCGGTGGGGTGCTGCGGCAGGTGTACTCCTTCATGTCCGTACGGGGGCGTCGCCACACCTGCACCACCGCTGCGCAGGCACCTCAAACCGTGGTGAGGGGCCTGCGCAGCGGTGGTGGGGGGGGCCTGTCCTGCCGAGGGGGCGGGGCGCAGCCGTCCGCCGACGGCAGGTCCGGTCCGGGCTCGGCGAGTTCTACGGACGCGGGTCCGCAGCTCCTCGCACCCGCCTCCTACGGTCCGTACGCCGCTCGCCGCCCGTGGCTCCTACGCCGCTCGCCGCACCCTCATTCCCCTCGCCGCCCCCTCACCGTTCCCGCCCCGTACACCGCAGCGCGGCCGCCAGCCGCCGTGCGACGTCGGGTGCGCAGCGGCCCAGTTCCACCAGCGGCCGTGGTGCGTCGGCCGCCAGCGACGGGCCGTCCAGGCCCAGTGACGGCAGGGTGATGCCCACTCCGGCCAGCGCGGCCTGGAGTTCGTCCCGCGCCGCCTCGGCGTCCGTGATGCTCTCGACCGCCGTCGTGCGTTCCACTGTGTCCATGATCGCAGCGCCTTCCCTCGGTGCCCGGTTCGTGCGTCACCGAACAGCATCGCCCGGTGACGTCACGATTACTAGGAGTAGCCAATTATGCGCCCGTGAAACGAATTCGGCGGGGGTTCCGCCGACCCCGCCCGTACCGGTGCCCGCAGCCCGCCGGTGAGGGCCGTGCACACTGCCTCTTACTCTGGAAACGCACCGACCGGGTGGTCCGCTCCCGGTTGACTTCCCGCGTCCACCGGACCCCGTCGTGCCGCCCCGTACGGCGGCCGACCCGAAGCCATGAGGTAACCGGCAGTGAGCCCCGCCCCGCCGCCCGCAGCGCCCGCGCCGGGTACTCCCGAACCGTCGCCCGCGGCCCCCGCGCCACGCGTCCCCGCCCGTGTCACCGTCGTCGGGATCGGCGCGGACGGCTGGGACGGGCTGCCGGCCGCCTCGCGCGAGGTGCTGCGGGGCGCGGGGGCGCTCGTCGGGGGCGCACGGCAGCTCGACCTGTTGCCCGCGGAGTGCGCGGGCGCGCGGATCCCGTGGCCGTCGCCGCTGCGGCCCGCCGTACCGGGGCTGCTCGCCGCGCACGCCGGACGCGAGGTGTGCGTCCTGGCCAGCGGGGACCCGATGTTCTACGGCATCGGGCGGACGCTCACCGAGGTGCTCGCCGAGGCGGGTGCCGCGCCGCCGCGCGTGCTGCCGCACCCGTCCTCCGTCTCGTACGCGTGCGCCCGGCTCGGCTGGCCCGTCGAGGACACCGAGGTCGTCACCGTCGTCGGCCGTCCCCTCGCGGGCCTGGCGGCCGCCCTGCACGACGGCCGCCGGCTGCTCGTCCTCTCCGCGGGCGCCGAGACCCCCGCCCAGGTCGCCGGGCTGCTGCGGGAGCGAGGTTTCGGCCCGACCCGGATGCGCGTACTGGAACAGCTCGGCGGCCCGCGCGAACGGCAGACGGAGGGCACGGCCGCGGACTGGCCGGCCCCGCCCGTCGCGGACGGCACCGACCCCCTCAACGTCATCGCCCTGGACTGCGCCCGCGCCCCGGAAGCCCTCCGGCTCTCCGCCGCCCCCGGCCTGCCGGACGACGCGTACGAGCACGACGGCCAGTTGACCAAGCGCCACGTACGCGCAGCCACCCTCGCCGCGCTGGCCCCCGCCCCCGGCGAACTGCTGTGGGACATCGGCGGCGGTTCCGGCTCCATCGGCATCGAGTGGATGCGTACGCATCGCACCTGCCGCGCCGTCGCCGTCGAGCGGGACGCCGTACGGTCCGGACGCATCACCCGCAACGCGGACGCGCTCGGCGTACCGGCCCTGCGCGTGGTCACCGGCCCCGCGCCCGGAGCGCTCGCCGGACTCCCGGCTCCGCACGCCGTGTTCATCGGCGGCGGCCTCACCGCGCCCGGCCTCCTGGAGGCGTGCTGGGCGGCGCTGCCGCCGGGCGGCCGGCTGGTCGCCAACACCGTCACGCTGGAGTCCGAGGCGCTGCTCGCCGAGTGGTACCGGCGGCACGGCGGCGACCTCGTACGGCTCGCGGTCGCGCACGCCGTACCGGTGGGCGGCTTCACCGGCTGGCGGCAGGCGATGCCGGTCACACAGTGGTCGGTGACGAAGCCCGCGGCCCCCGACGCTCCCGCCACCCCTTCCACCGCCACCCCCTCTGCCCCCTCTGCCCCAGGAGACGCACAGTGACCGTCCACTTCATCGGCGCCGGACCGGGCGCGGCCGACCTGATCACGCTGCGCGGCGCCCGCCTCCTGGCCCGCTGCGAGGTCTGCCTGTACGCGGGCAGCCTGGTGCCGCGCGAACTGCTGGACGAGTGCCCGCCCGGCGCCCGCCTGGTCGACACCGCGAACCTGGACCTCGACCAGATCACCGCCGAACTGGTCCGCGCCCACGAGGCCGGCCAGGACGTCGCCCGGCTGCACTCCGGCGACCCGTCCGTCTTCAGCGCCGTGGCCGAGCAGATGCGCCGCCTGGACGCGGCGGGCGTGCCGTACGAGGTCGTCCCCGGCGTCCCGGCGTTCGCCGCCGCCGCGGCCGCCCTCAAGCGCGAACTGACCGTCCCCACCGTCGGCCAGACCGTCATCCTCACCCGCGTCGCCCAGCAGGCCACCCCCATGCCCGAGGGCGAGGACCTGGCCACCCTGGGCCGCAGCGGCGCCCTCCTGGTCCTGCACCTCGCGGCCCGTTACGTGGACCGGGTCGTCGGCGAACTCCTGCCGCACTACGGCGCCGACTGCCCCGCCGCGGTCGTCGCGATGGCCTCCCGCCCCGACGAACTGGTGCTGCGCGGCACCCTCGCCGGCATCGCGGACCAGGTGAAGGCGGCGGGTGTGGTCCGTACGGCGGTGATCATGGTCGGTCGCACGCTGGGCGCCTCGCAGTTCCGCGACAGCCACCTGTACTCGACGGAGCGGGAGCGGGGATGCGCGGCGGGGACCGGGCAACTCCGCGCCGCACAAGCCGAATAACCGGTTGATCGGGTAGGGCGGACCCAGCAGGATCGGCCGGATGAACGCGATGCCGCAGCCCGAGCCCGTCGAAGCCCTGATCGTCGTCGACGTGCAGTCGGCCTTCTTCGCGGGCGAGGGCGCGGCGCCGCACGCGGCGGCCGTCCAGGAGCGCGCCGAGGACCTGGTCGGCCGGGCGCGGGCCGCCGGCGCGCTGATCGTCCACCTCCAGAACGACGGCGCGCCCGGGATGTCCGACGAGACGGGCACCCCTGGCTGGGAACTGCACCTGTCCGTCGAGCCCGGCCCGCGCGAGGTCGTGATCCGCAAGACGCTGGACGACGGCTTCCACGGAACCCCGCTGGGCGAGCTGCTCACCGAGTCCGGCGTACGGTCCCTCGTCGTCTGCGGCGTGATGTCCGAGATGTGCGTACTGGCGACCGCGCGGAGCGCCCTGGAGCGCGAGTACCGCGTCGTCCTGCCGCACGACGCGCACGGCACCTATGACGTACCGCCCGCGCCGGGCGAGACGGAGGGCGTCCCGGCGGCGATGGCCTCGCGCGTCGCGGAGTGGGCTCTCGGCGACGAGGTCGAGATCGTCGCGTACGCGAAGGACGTACCGTTCCAGGCGCCGCCGGGGCCGGACGCGGCGTAACGGAAAGCGGGCGTACGGCAGGCCCGTGTCGGTCACTCCCCGTCGCGCGGCCCCCGGGGTTCCGCCCGCCCCACCACGTTCCCCGCCCGGTCGATGCAGATCACGTCCACCGCGACCGGCGCGCCCCGCAGGACCGCCAGCGCTTCGTCGCGGGCCCTCATGGCGACCAGGTCCCCGAGCGGCACGCCGCGCGCCGTGCACAACTGGAGCGCGGCCAGCCCCGTATTGGCCACGGCGACCTCGTCAGCGAGCTCCGCATCCGCCCCGCCCTGCCGCGCCAGTTCCGCCAGGAACCCCTTGTCCACCTGCGAACGCGCCGAGTGCAGGTCCAGATGGCCCGCCGCCAGCTTGGACAGCTTCGCGAAGCCGCCGCAGACCGTCAGCCGCGGCACGGGATGCCGCCGTACGTACTTCAGCACCGCGCCCGCGAAGTCGCCCATGTCCAGCAGCGCGTCCTCCGGCAGGCCGTGTTCCGCGACGACGACCTTCTCCGAGGTCGAACCGGTGCATCCGGCCACATGCGTACGCCCCGCCGCACGCGCCACATCCACACCTCTGCGGATCGAGTCGATCCACGCCGAGCACGAGTACGGCACCACGATCCCGGTCGTCCCCAGGATCGACAGCCCTCCCAGGATGCCCAGCCGCGGATTCCACGTACTCCGCGCGATCTCCTCGCCATGATCGACCGACAGCTCGACCTCGACGTCCCCGTCGCCCCCGTACCGCCGCGCGACCTCCGCGACGTGCTCCCGCATCATCTGCCGCGGTACGGGATTGACCGCCGGCTCACCCACGTCCAGCGGCAGCCCCGGACGGGTGACCGTACCCACCCCCGGCCCCGCCTTGAACACCACGCCGCTGCCCGCCGGGAGCCGGCGCACGGTGGCCCGGACCAGCGCGCCGTGCGTGACGTCGGGATCGTCCCCCGCGTCTTTCACGACGGCCGCCATGGCCGTGGCGCGGTCCTCGGGCATCTCCTCGGCGGCGAGCGCGAACGCGGGTGTCTGCCCCTTCGGCAGGGTGATCGTCACCGGGTCCGGGAAGTCCCCGGTCAGCAGGGCCGTGTACGCGGCGGTCGTGGCCGCGGTCGCGCAGGCCCCGGTCGTCCAGCCGTGCCGCAGCCCGGTGTGCGCGAGCTGCGCCGTACGGCCGCCGGTGGCGCCTGCCGTACCGTTCGTGTCCGTACCTGCCTCACCCATGGAGAAGACCCCCTGCCATGAGCGTCCCCGCCGGAGCCGCACACGTTCCGCACGTCCTGATCCTCGGCGGCACGACCGAGGCCCGCCGGCTGGCCGCCGGACTGGCGGACCGGCGGCCCGGCCTGCGCGTCACCACATCCCTGGCCGGCCGGGTGGCCGCGCCCCGGCTCCCCGCCGGCGAGGTGCGGATCGGCGGATTCGGAGGCCCGGACGGCCTCGCGCACTGGCTGCGCGAGCACGCGGTGGACGCGCTCATCGACGCCACCCATCCCTTCGCCGGCACGATCAGTTTCAACGCGGCGCAGGCGGCCGCCACCGCCCATGTTCCCCTGCTCGCCCTCCGCAGGCCCGGCTGGGTCCCCGGCCCGGGCGACGACTGGCACCCGGTCGCCTCCCTCGAAGAGGCCGCCGCCGCTCTCCCGGCCCTCGGCCACCGCGTCTTCCTCACCACCGGCCGCATGGGCCTCGCCACCTTCGCCCACCTCACCGACCTCTGGTTCCTCGTCCGCTCCGTGGACGCCCCGGAACCTCCCCACCCGCCCCGCATGCTGACCGTCCTCGACCGGGGCCCCTTCACCCTCGAAGGCGAACGTGCCCTCCTCCGCGACCACCGCGTCGACGTCCTGGTGACGAAGGACAGCGGCGCGACGGCGACGGCCCCGAAGCTGGCGGCGGCGCGGGAGGCGGGGGTGCCGGTGGTGGTCGTCCAGAGGCCGGCGGTTCCGCACGGCGTACCGGTCGCCGAGACTCCGGATCAGGCGGTCGACTGGCTGCTGGCGCTGTGACCGCGTAGCGCACGGTGCCGCTCGCAGCCGGGCCGCCCGCCAGCTCCCGTACCCGTCCCCTGCCCCGTCCCCGTCCCCGTCCCGGAGAGCACAGCAGACACCACCTCCTCCGGAAACTCCGGCCCGAGACCGGAGTGGCCGAAGAGCGCCCGGAACACGATGGGCGCGGCGAACAGGTCCAGCACGAGGTCGACGTCGAGACCGGGCCGGAGGTCGCCGCGTTCCTGCGCCTTGCGCAGGATGACGACGCACGCTTCCCGGCGCGGCTGCCAGAACTCGGTGAGGAAGCGTTCCCGCAGTTCCGGGTCGTCCGCGAGATCGGCGACCAGCGCGCAGAGCACATGGCCGAAGGCCGGGTCGTCCATCGCGTCCCGGAGCGCTTCGAGATGCCCGACGATGTCGCAGTGGGTGCACCCGGTGTCGATCTCCACGACCCCGGCCCGGTCCCGCGCCATGGCCTCGACGACCAGGTGTTTCTGACTCGCCCAGCGCCGGCGGATGGCGGGCTTGGTGGTGCCCGCCCGCTGCGCGATGGCTTCCATCGTCAGAGCCGGGTAGCCGACCTCCCGTACGAGCTCGGACACCGCGGCCAGTACGGCGTGATCGATCCGCTCGTCCCGCCTGCGCGCCATCGAACTCTCCCGGGAACCGCACGCCCATCCTGTCGACCGGCAACCCTACCGGGGACGCAGGACGACCTTGCCGAACGCCTTTCCGTCCGCCACGTGCCGCAGTGCGGCGGCGGCCTCGGCGAGCGGGAAAACCTGATCCACCACGGCTGACAGCCGGCCCTCGCCCAGAAGCGCCACCACCCTCTTCCAAGAGCCTCGAAGCTCCTCCGGGGTCACCGAGTTGAGGCTGAACGCGTGCAGCGACAGCGACTTGTGGAAATCCCGCAGCAGCGGCGCGAAGGACTCCACTGAGGGAAGGCCACCGGCGGCGCCACAGATGACGTAACGCCCGTTCGGCCGCAGGAGTTCGAGATGCTGCCCCAGATCCGGGCCGGCGACCGTGTCCACCACGACATCGAAGCCCGCATCGGGAACGCCGGACCGGTTCCGGTCGACGACGTGCGCGGCGCCCAGCTCCCGCAGGCGCTCGCCGCGCGCCGAGGACGAGGTGACGACGGTGACCTCGGCTCCCCGCGCATGCGCGATCTGCGTGGCGAGCACCCCGATCCCGCCACCGGCCCCACGGACGAGCACCCGCTCCCCGGCAGCGGCCCCCACCCGCTGGAGCGCCAGCTCGGCGACCAGAGCGTTGACACCCAGCGCGACCACCTCGTCCGCACCGGCCCCCGGCGGGCTCGCGAGGACCATCTCGGCCTCGGCCACGCCCCTCTCGGCAAACCCGCCGAACCCCGGCAGCAACGCCAGAACCTGCTGCCCCACCAGCCCTTCGGACACCTCCGCCCCGACCGCCGTCACCCGCCCGACGACCTCCATCCCGGGCACCGCCCCCGCCCGGGAAACGCCGGGTACTCGCCGCGCAGCGTCATGACGTCCACATATCCGACGCCTGCGGCTTCGACGTCGATGAGGACTTGGGTGGGGGTGGGGGACGGGTCCGGGGTGTCGGTCACGGTGGTGTTTCCGGAAGATCCGGCGATGACTGCTTTCACTGTGCAGCTCCTTCACGTTGACGAGTGACCCGGTTAACGTTCCGATTCGGATCGGAACGTTATGTTGGGTCGCGCTGGCCGTCAAGGCTTCACCGCGCGGTTTCAGCACATGGTGAGAAGGTGGTCGTCCAGTTCTGCTACGAAGCGTTCGCCGTGCCAGGGGCGGAGGGCGTGACGGGCTCTGCGGAGGCGCAGGGCGGGGACTCGGCCACCGGTGGCTGAGATTTCGTCGGCGCAGGTGTGCAGGAGCGCGGTGCCTGCGGCGGGGTCGCCCGAGCGGATGCGGGCGAGTGCCTGGTCAGTGGTGATGATCGCGCGTTGCAGGCGGTCGCGGGGCCGGGTGAGAGCTGCTGCCGCGCCGGCGAAGTGGGTTTCGGCCGTTGCGGCGTCTCCGGTGTGGAGAGTGCACAGGCCCTCGAAGCCCCGGAGATGGGCGGAGGAGAATCCCGCGTTCGACGGGTCGTCCGTAGGCCCGTCGTCGATGTCGTACCGGGCCAGGGAGAGCGCGGTGAGCGCCTGGTGCCGATGGCCGGAGCGAGCGGCGATCTCGGCGTGCAGGGCGTGGGCGCGGCCGCGTACGGCGGGACTGTCTCCCGTTCGCGCGTCACGGACGGCGGCCTCCACGAGCGCGCGGGCGGCGTCGGTGCCGGGCGCGGAGTGGAGCGTGACGAGGGCGTGGCTCATGTGCACGACCGCGCGGCGCCATGTCGGGAGCCGGTCGGCGGCTTCCGTGGCTGCGGCGTACAGAGCACGCGACGCGGCGTCGTCGTGTGTCTCGAAGGCGATGCGGCCGGCGAGGGTGAAGGTCTGTGCCGCGACGGTGTGCAGCCCGGGGAGCAGCGGGGCCGGGACGTCGCGGGTCAGGAGGCGTCGACAGGTCTCGACGACGGGCGAGAGGAGCAGGTGAAGGCGTACGAAGGGGAGCGAGCCCACGTGCTGGTTCGCGGTGTCGACTGCGGCGTGGAGGGTGTCGAGCAGGCCGGCGTCGGTGCGGCCGGGGTCCGCGAGGGCCCCGGAGACCGTCGCCTGGGTGTGCGGGCCGAGGAGGGCGAGCAGGCTTCCGTTCCCGGTGGTCACCGTGCGGGTGACCACGGTGCGCAGGTCGGCCAGTTGCCGGTCGCTCTCTCCGTGGTGAGCCAGGGCGGTGAGGAGTTCGGCGAAGTCACTGCCGGGGCCGAGCTGCGGGGTGCCGTCGGGGCCGCGTGCGTAGAGGTGCGCCAGCAGGAGTTGGTAGTGGTGGCCGGGCCGGACGGGTGCGGCGGAGTTCTCCCAGCGGGCGACGCTGCGTTGCACGCCGGTGGTGGGGGCGGCGAGCGGGAGGCCCAGCCTCGTGGCGGTGCCGGTCAGGGCTCGGGCCAGACCGGCCAGGGACCAGCCGCGGGACCTGCGCAAGCGCTTCAGCGTGCGGGCGCCGACGGCCGTGTCACGCGTATTCATGGGCACATGATGCCCGCGCGGAGCCTCAAGTCGGCACGACGAGACGGGGTTTGCCCAGGGAGGCCGTATAGTCGAGAGTTTGCCAGGTACCCGACGCGCGGGTCATGTCGTGTTGCCCTTCGAGTGGGAAGCCGATGGTCAGATCGCTTCGGTCCACCATCCATCGATTACGTGCGTGGTAGGCGGCGGGGTGGAGTTCGGGAGCCTGTAGTTCCACGACTTCGGTGATACGGCTCCGGCACTGCGCAATGGCCTGTCGTGCCTCTTCCGGTTGTTGGGCGACGGTCACCGGCACCACCACGGTGATGGCGGAACGGGAGCGGGCTGCCAGCCACAGCAGGGCGAGGGAATCGATGCCTTTCGCGCCGCCGATGAAGAAGTGGGCCCGGGGGGCGGCGAAAGGGGCGAGGTAGGCGGAGAAGGCCGTCCTGTACCACTGGTCCGGGTGGTGGTCGGTGGAACGCGTACCGGTGATGGTGATGGATTCAGGCATGATCAACTCCGTGTCGCAGGTTGTCGTCTGCCGTGCCCGCCGTGGCGGAGCTGAAATC
This sequence comes from Streptomyces chrestomyceticus JCM 4735, assembly GCF_003865135.1. NCBI lineage: Bacteria > Bacillati > Actinomycetota > Actinomycetes > Kitasatosporales > Streptomycetaceae > Streptomyces > Streptomyces chrestomyceticus. Next base: position 4,911,133 of record NZ_BHZC01000001.1, read on the forward strand.
GGTGCATGGACACGAAAACATCGTCGTCGCGCGGTACGGCCGTCGGCAACGAGAACATCCGGATCGGTGCGGCGAGCCCGGACACGCCGCTCGTCTTCATCTACGACCGCAGCGCGACAAGGTCGCACAGTCTCCTGGATCTGCGCCTCGTCGGCTGCCAGAACTACGCCGCACGGTGGGGTTGGGAGGTGGCCGGTACATGGGTCGACTTCGGTGACCACGCCATCGGCGTCCAGCGGCCGCGATTCCGCGACCTCCTCGGCACCATGCGGCCGCAGGCGGAACGGCGGAAAGTGATCTGCCTGGTGCACAACTGGGGGCGGCTGGCCCAGGACCACGAAGTGCGTCTGCAACAGCAGAAGTTGGTCGCGGAGGCAGGTGGCTGTACGGCGACGACTTTCGACGAGTCGGACGAACAGCGGCGGGTAGTGCTGTCCGGCGTGGGCTGCTGGTAGGGGCGGAGCCACGTGGAGGGGAAGTCCATGGAAAACCCTGCTCGCGCGCTGCTGCCCGCAGCGGAATTCCTGGCCGTGAGCGACACCATCGCGACGGGGAACCGCGGAATGCCCCGGCTCACGGCGGAGCGCATTCTCGTACAGGCACTGGCATTCGTGGCGACGGCCGCCCGGTATCGGGGTGCGGCCATTGCGCCGTCCCGCGTCGTCGACGAGGGCTGGCACGCGCTGATTCTGCATACGAAGTCCTATGCCGCGCTGTGCGACCGGCTCGGCGGATTCGTCCACCATTACCCGCAGCCGCCGGAACCGCGACGCCAGCCGCAAACGGTCATCGACCGTACGACGGCGCTCATGGGGGAGGCCGGATTCGTCGTCGACGGGGAATTGTGGCGTACGCCTGCCGAAGAACTCGTGGTGGTGGCCGCCGACTGCGGGCACACGCCGCCCAGCAGCGTGCCGAGGCGGAAGAAGGCCGCTTGCCCCGGCCACTGAGGGGATTTGTCGTTCCCCCGCCGGAGGGCGGTGACAAGGACTGAATGAGTGGGCGGCCGGGCCCGGGCGCGGGTCCGGCCGCCACAACTCGTCGTTCTGCTCCGGCTCAGTCCCCCTGCCGCGTCAGCGCGAACACATGGCACTCCTCCGGGTCTCCGACCCTGGTGTAGAGGACCGGTTGGTTCTTCTCCTCGCCGATCCGCAGAGTGTGGATGGTGGTGCGTTCCAGCTCGGCGTCCAGGCGGTCGAAGGTGAGGGTGAGGGTGGTGTGGTCGGTGGAGAGGGACCAGGTGCCCTTGCCGAAGAGGCCGCCTTCGAGGGGGGCGTCGTTGACGGTCTGGTCGAGGGTGGTGTTCTTCGGCCAGCCCTGGGAGTTGAAGGTCTGGCCCAGTTTGCCGCCGAGGTCGCTGAGCTTGAGGTGGCCCTTCAGGGAGGACCAGGTGCCGTGGAGGTCCGTGGCGCGGTAGCGCGACGAGGGGGCCGGGCCGCAGCGTTTGTTTTCGGTGGCGCAGCCGGTGGCTGTGGCTGCTAGTAGGAGTGCCGTGGCGGTGGCGACGGCGGTGCGTAAGTGTGGGTGCTTGCTTCCGGATCTGCCGGTCATGTGGTGCTGTCCCCGTTTGTGTGCCCCGTTGAGCGGTCCGCCGGGTTGGCGGGGCCGCGCCGAGATTAGGTGATCGGCGGGAGGGGTGGTCCGGGGGTGGCTGGATTCGGCTGCTGGGTGGGGGTCTTTTGGCGGGTGTTCGACCGGAGGGAGCGGGGAGGACGGGGCGGCCGGGACAGGCGGGCCGGGGTGTGAGCCGGACCCACCCGCCGTGCGGGCCGGGGTGTTTGCCGGGCCCGCGCGACGTGCAGGCCGGGGTGTGGCCCGGCCCCGCCCGTCGCGCGAACTCTTACTTCTCCGGGTACCGCCGTGGCGTCCACACCGTGTCGCGGTCGGCATCCCCGCGGCGTACCGACTCCGTCTGGGAGGAGCCGATGAGGAGGATGGTGCGCATGTCGACCTCCTCGGGGTTCAGGTCGGACAGGGGGACGACGCGTACGGACTCCGTCGGGCCGCCGACGTCGCGGGCCATGACCACCGGGGTGTCGGGGGTGCGGTGCTCCAGGAGGAGTTCGCGGGCCTTGGCGACCTGCCAGGTGCGGGTGCGGGAGCCGGGGTTGTAGAGGGCCAGGGCCAGGTCGGCGGAGGCGGCCGCGTGGAGGCGGTCGGCGATGACTTCCCAGGGCTTGAGGCGGTCGGAGAGGGAGATGACCGCGTAGTCGTGGCCGAGGGGGGCGCCGGCGCGGGCGGCGGCCGCGTTGGCGGCGGTGACGCCGGGGAGGACCTGGACGGGGACGTCGCGGTAGGGCTCCTGCGCGGCCACTTCGAGGACGGCCGTCGCCATGGCGAAGATGCCGGGGTCGCCGCCGGAGACGACCGCGACCCGGCGGCCGCGGCGGGCCAGGTCCAGGGCGAGTTCGGCGCGCTCGGACTCGACCTTGTTGTCCGAGGCGTGGCGCTCCTGGCCGGGGCGTACGGGGACGCGGTCCAGGTAGGTGGTGTAGCCGACGAGGTCGGTGGCGGAGGCGAGGGCGCCGCGGGACTCGGGGGTGAGCCAGCGGGGGCCTGCCGGGCCGGTGCCGACGACCACGACCGAGCCTGTGACGGGGGCCGGGGGCGGGGTGGCGATGCGGCTGGGGACGACGGCCACCGAGAAGTACGGGACGGTGGACGGGTCGACCGAGGCCAGTGGTGCCGTGCGTTCACCGGGCATGGTGGCGCGTTCGACGTAGTCGGCCTCCGGGAGACGGCCGGAGTCGGTCAGGGCCTGGTGCACGGAGGGGAAGGTGCGGCCGAGCTTCATGACGACGGCGGCGTCGGTGGCGGCGAGGCGAGCGGTCAGTTCCTCGGTGGGGAGGGTGCCGGGGAGGATGGTGAGGACTTCGTCGGCTTCGCAGAGAGGTTTGCCGAGGCGGGCCGCGGCGGCGCTCACGGACGTGACGCCGGGGATGACCTCGGTCTCGTACCGGTCCGCCAGGCGCTGGTGCATGTGCTGGTACGAGCCGTAGAACAACGGGTCGCCCTCGGCGAGTACGGCGACCGTGCGGCCCGCGTCGAGGTGGGCGGCGAGGCGGGCGGCGGCCTCGGTGTAGAAGTCGTTGAGGGCGCCCCGGTAGCCGTCGGGGTGGTCCGTGGACTCCGTGGTGACCGGGTAGACCAGGCGTTCTTCGATGTGGTCCGGGCGGAGGTGGCGCTCGGCGATGGAGCGGGCGATCGAGCGGCCGTGCCGGGCGCTGTGGTACGCGATCACGTCGGCGGAGGAGATGACCTCGACGGCCCGAAGCGTCATCAGGTTCGGGTCGCCGGGGCCGAGGCCGACTCCGTACAGGCGGCCCGGGGCGGGGGAGGGCTGGCCGGCCCGGGGGCCGGTGAGGTGCTGCTCGGTCACTCTTCCACGCTCGCTATCGCGTTGATCGCCGCCGCGGCCATGGCGCTGCCGCCGCGCCGGCCGCGTACCACCAGGTGTTCCAGGCCCGCGGGGTGCTGGGCCAGCGCGTCCTTGGACTCGGCCGCGCCGATGAAGCCGACCGGGATGCCGATGACGGCGGCCGGGCGGGGCGCGCCCTCCTCGATCATCTCCAGGAGGCGGAAGAGGGCGGTGGGGGCGTTGCCGACGGCGACCACCGCGCCGTCCAGGCGGTCGCGCCACAGTTCGAGGGCGGCGGCGCTGCGGGTGGTGCCCATCCGCTCGGCCAGGTCCGGTACGGACGGGTCGGCGAGGGTGCAGAGCACCTCGTTGTCCGCGGGCAGCCGCTTGCGGGTGACGCCGCTGGCGACCATGTTGGCGTCGCAGAGGATGGGGGCGCCGTCCCGCAGCGCCTCGCTCGCCCGGGCGACGACCTTCGGGGAGTACGCCAGGTCGCGTACCAGGTCGGTCATGCCGCAGGCGTGGATCATGCGGACGGCGACCCTGCTGACGTCGTCGGGCAGGTCCGCGAGGTCCGCCTCGGCGCGGATGGTGGCGAAGGACTGGCGGTAGATCTCCGCGCCGTCCTTCTCGTAGTCGAACTCGCTCACTGTGTTTCGTTGCCCTCGGTCATGTCATCGGTCATGTCAGGTGTGCGGGTGGCCGTCATGGCGTGGTGCGGCCGGCCGCGCGGGCCGACGCGACGGCGTCGGCGAGGCGTCCGGGTTCGGTCAGGGGGACGGTGGCCGTGGCGGGCGCCGGGTGCCGGGTGCCCCGTACGGACACCTCGTAGGCGTCGCCGGTGGCGACGACATCGACCCACGCGCCGTGCGGGTGGCCGCAGCGGCGGGCGCAGCCCGACCAGTGGACGGGGAGGAGGCCGGGGTCCGGCCGGTGGGGGCCGGTGCCGTCCGCACCCGGGCCGGTGGTTTCCCCGTGTGCGTCCGTGCCGTCCTCGCGCAGGGCGGTCACGGCGTCCGCCCGTACGTCGGACAGGGACTTGGCGCAGCCGGGACGGCCGGTGCAGGCGCCGAGCCCGTACCAGGGGGAGGCCGGGTCGGTGACCAGGCCGGCCGTGGCCAGTTCGCGCAGCCGGGGGCCGGCCGCCTCGGGAGAGAGGCCGGGGAGGACCACGCCGCGCCAGGGTGTCATACGGAGTTCGCCGTACCCGTCCTGGGCCGCCACGTCGGCCAGCCGCCGCAACTGGGCGGTGGTGAGGCGGCCGAGGGGGGCGAGAAGGGAGAGGGCGGCCCGGGTGCCGTCGGGGGCGATGAGGATGCCGGGACGGGGCGGGCGGGGCGCGGTGGGCGTCGGGGGCGTGGCCGTCTCGTACGGCTGCGGTAGCCGGCTACGGAGGCGGGCGCGTACGGTCGCGGCGTCGTGTCCGGGCGGGAGTTCCCGGACGCGCCAGGAGCCGTTGCCGGCCTCGTGGGCGACGGAGAGAAACGCTTCCGCGGCCGTGCGGGCCGCGCGGGGGGCCGCGCTGTCGGGCAGGCGCAGGGCCTCGGTGTCGTCGCCGACGCGCAGCAGCGCCGTACCGCCGGGTTCTGCGACCAACGTCAGATCGCCGCCGAGCGCGGCCACGTCGCCGCGGCCGTCGTCCAGCGCGAAGAGGAAGCGGCCGGAGAGGGCGGGGGTCACGTCGCTCGCGCACAGCAGGCGGTCCAGCTCACGGGCCCACTCCTGGACGGCGGCACCGCCGTCGGCGCCCTGCCCGTCCAGGCCCGCGAGCGGGGAGGCGACGATGTTCCGGATGCGTTCGTGCTGGTCGGAGGGGAGGAGACCGGCGTCGCGCAGCAGGCCGGCGAGCGGTGCGGCGCAGGCGTCGCCCAGGCCGCGCAGCTCCACGTTGCCTCGGGAGGTGAGGGAGAGGTGGCCGTCGCCGAGGCGGTCCGCGGCGTCGGCGAGGGCACGGGTCTGAGGCGGCGTCAGGAGTCCGGCCGGGAGCCGGAGCCGGGCCAGGGAGCCGTCGGCGGCGGAGTGCAGCCGCAGCGCGCCGGGGCAGGCGTCCCCGCGGTCCCGTACGAGGGCGTCTCCGGGGCTCTGTACGTGGGCGTCCGCTCGGTCCTGTACCTGGGTGCCCTCAGCGCCTCGTACGGCGTCCCCGCCGTCCCGTCCGGGGTCTCCACGGTCCGGTGCGCAGGCGGCACCGCTGTCCCGTACGAGGGATTCGTCCCGGTGCGGGGGTATCGCGGGGGTGGGCGGCATGGCGGCGAGCATACCGACGATGGTCTGTACGGTCTCCCGCCCGCCGTTCGATCGCAGCCTCTACTATGCAGGTCGATGGGTCACCTGGCCCATCGGACGCCAGCGACGGCGCCAAGGGAGGAAGCCCGGTGGAAACCCGGCGCGGTCCCGCCACTGTGAGCCCGGCCACCGCCGGGCGAGCCAGGAACTCCCGCCGTCCGTGACACCGCCCGGGGCGCGGACCCCGAGGAAGGCCAGACGCCGCCATGATCCTGCTGCTGTCGACGTCCGACACCGACCTGCTGAGCGCCCGCGCGGCCGCCGGTCCCGTGCCGTACCGGCTCGCCAACCCCGCCCGTCTCGACCTCGCCGAGCTGCCCGCCCTGCTGGACGGCGCCGACCTGGTCGTCGTCCGTCTCCTCGGCGGCCTGCGCGCCTGGCAGGAGGGCCTGGACCAGCTCCTGGCCGCCGACCAGACCCGCCCCGTCGTGGTGCTCACCGGCGAACAGGCGCCGGACGCGCAGCTCATGGAGGCGTCCACCGTCCCCATCGGCATCGCGGCCGAGGCCCACGCCTACCTGGCGCACGGCGGCCCCGCCAACCTGGACCAGCTCGCCCGCTTCCTGTCCGACACCGTGCTGCTGACCGGCCACGGCTTCGAGCCGCCCGCCGCCGCGCCCTCCTGGGGCCACCTGGAGCGCTCCAAGCACCTGGCGGCCGAGGCGCGTACGGGCGCGGAGGTCGTGGCCCGTACGGACGACACGGGCGCCGCGACCGGCCCGCTGGTCGCCGTGCTCTACTACCGCGCCCACCACATGAGCGGCAACACCGGCTTCGTCGAGTCGCTGTGCGAGCGGATCGAGGAGGCCGGCGGCCGCCCGATGCCGCTGTTCGTGGCCTCGCTGCGGGCGCCCGAGCCGGAGCTGATCGAGGAGCTGCGGGCCGCCGACGCGATCGTGACGACCGTGCTGGCGGCGGGCGGCACCAAGCCCGCCGAGGCGTCGGCCGGCGGTGACGACGAGTCCTGGGACGCGGGCGCGCTGGCCGCGCTGGACGTGCCGATCCTCCAGGCCCTGTGCCTGACCGGGCCGCGCAGCGCCTGGGAGGAGAACGACGAGGGCCTGTCGCCGCTGGACGCGGCCAGCCAGATCGCGGTGCCCGAGTTCGACGGCCGGCTGATCACCGTTCCGTTCTCCTTCAAGGAGACCGACGAGGACGGCCTGCCGGTGTACGTCGCCGACCCCGAGCGCGCCGCCCGGGTCGCCGGCATCGCCGTCCGTCACGCCCGGCTGCGCCACATCGCGCCCGCCGACAAGCGCCTGGCGCTGGTGCTGTCCGCGTACCCGACCAAGCACTCCCGCATCGGCAACGCGGTGGGCCTGGACACCCCGGCCAGCGCCGTCGCCCTGCTGCGCCGCCTGCGTGAAGAGGGCTACGACTACGGGGACGAGCCCGTGCCCGGCCTGGAGTCCGGCGACGGCGACGAGCTGATCTACGCGCTGATCGAGGCGGGCGGCCACGACCAGGAGTGGCTGACCGAGGAGCAGCTCGCCCGCAACCCCGTCCGCATCCCGGCCGCCGACTACAAGCGCTGGTACGGCACGCTGCCGCAGGAGCTGCGCGAGCAGGTCGAGGAGCACTGGGGCCCGCCGCCCGGCGAGATGTTCGTGGACCGCAGTCAGAACCCGGACGGCGACATCGTGCTGGCGGCCCTGCGCCGCGGCAATCTGCTCATCCTCATCCAGCCGCCGCGCGGTTTCGGCGAGAACCCGATCGCGATCTACCACGACCCCGATCTGCCGCCGTCGCACCACTACCTGGCCGCCTACCGCTGGATCGCCGCCTCCCAGGAGGACGGCGGCTTCGGCGCCGACGCCATGGTCCACCTGGGCAAGCACGGCAACCTGGAGTGGCTGCCCGGCAAGAACGCCGGCCTGTCCGCCGCCTGCGGCCCGGACGCGGCCCTCGGCGACCTGCCGCTGATCTACCCGTTCCTGGTCAACGACCCGGGCGAGGGCACCCAGGCCAAGCGCCGGGTGCACGCCACGCTGGTCGACCACCTCGTACCGCCGATGGCCCGCGCCGAGTCGTACGGCGACATCGCGCGCCTGGAGCAGTTGCTGGACGAGTACGCGGCGATCTCCGCCATGGACCCGGCCAAGCTGCCCGCGATCCGCGCCCAGATCTGGACGCTGATCCAGGCCGCGAAGCTGCACCACGACCTCGGCCTGGAGGAGCGCCCGGACGACGAGGGCTTCGACGACTTCCTGCTGCACGTCGACGGCTGGCTGTGCGAGGTCAAGGACGCGCAGATCCGCGACGGCCTGCACGTCCTCGGCGGCGCGCCCGCGGGTGAGGCGCGCGTCAACCTCGTGCTCGCCATCCTGCGCGCCCGGCAGATCTGGGGCGGTACGTCCTCGCTCCCGGGCCTGCGCGAGGCGCTGGGCCTGGACGAGTCGGCCGCGACCCGGACGACCGCCGACGCGGTCGAGGAGCAGGCCCGCGGCCTGGTGCAGGCCATGGACGACGCCGGGTGGGACCTGGCGGCCGTCGAGCGGGTCACCGCCGAGCTGCCCGAGGCACAGCGCGAGCCGGTGGCGGCGATCCTCGCCTTCGCCGCCCGCGAGGTCGTGCCGCGCCTCGCCGCCACCACCGACGAGATCGACCACGCCGTGCACGCGCTGGCCGGCGGCTTCGTCCCGGCGGGCCCGTCCGGATCGCCGCTGCGCGGCCTGGTCAACGTCCTGCCGACCGGCCGTAACTTCTACTCCGTCGACCCCAAGGCCGTCCCCAGCAAGCTGGCCTGGGAGACCGGCCAGGCCCTCGCCGACAGCCTCCTGGAGCGCTACCGCACCGACCACGGCGACTGGCCGACCTCGGTGGGCCTGTCCCTGTGGGGTACGAGCGCGATGCGTACCTCCGGTGACGACGTGGCCGAGGCGATGGCCCTGCTCGGCATCCGGCCTGTGTGGGACGACGCCTCGCGCCGGGTGACCGGCCTGGAGCCCATCCCGGCGGACGAACTGGGGCGCCCGCGCGTCGATGTGACGCTGCGTATCTCCGGCTTCTTCCGCGACGCGTTCCCGCACGTCATCGGCCTGCTGGACGACGCCGTACGGCTCGCCGCGTCCCTGGACGAGCCCGCCGACGTCAACTACGTCCGCGCGCACGCCCAGGCCGACCTGGCCGCGCACGGCGACGAGCGCCGCGCCACCACCCGCATCTTCGGCTCCCGCCCCGGCACGTACGGCGCGGGCCTGCTCCAGCTCATCGACTCGCGTGACTGGCGTACGGACGCGGACCTCGCCGAGGTCTACACGGTGTGGGGCGGTTACGCGTACGGGCGCGGCCTGGAGGGCTGCCCTGCGCGCGAGGAGATGGAGACCGCTTACAAGCGGATCGCGGTGGCGGCGAAGAACACCGACACCCGCGAGCACGACATCGCCGACTCGGACGACTACTTCCAGTACCACGGCGGCATGGTCGCGACCGTGCGCGCGCTCAAGGGCACCGCGCCCGAGGCGTACATCGGCGACTCCACCCGTCCCGAGACAGTCCGCACCCGCACGCTGGTCGAGGAGACCTCCCGGGTCTTCCGTGCCCGCGTGGTCAACCCGCGCTGGATCGAGGCGATGCGCCGCCACGGCTACAAGGGCGCCTTCGAGCTGGCCGCGACCGTCGACTACCTGTTCGGGTACGACGCCACGACCGGCGTCGTCGCCGACTGGATGTACGACAAGCTCGCCCAGACGTACGTCCTGGACCCGGAGAACCGCGCCTTCCTCCAGGAGGCCAACCCCTGGGCCCTGCACGGCATCGCCGAGCGCCTCCTGGAGGCGGAGTCGCGCGGCATGTGGGCCGAGCCGGACAAGGAGACGCTGACGGCGCTCCGGGAGGCGTTCCTGGAGACCGAGGGCGACCTGGAGGAGAAGAGCTGACGGGCGCTTAGGAGCAGACAGACGGCGGAGCGCCGGCCGGGCTGGGTGATCAGCCCGGCCGGCGCTCCGGCGTTCGCGTGACGCTGCCGTACGTGGCAGGAGGCGTCAGCCCGTCGTGCTGAACCCTTGCCCCACCGTCAGCGTCACCACGCCCGGCCCGGCGGCCGTCGCGTCCGCCGACTTCTCCGTCTTGACGCCCGAGAGCCGGGCGGAGAGCACCTGGGCCTGCGCGTCCAGCGACGCGGGGTGGGTGATGACCGTCTCGCTGGTGCCGGGGGGCGCGTTGTCGGTGGCGACGACCGTGAAGCCCATCTTGCGCAGGGTCGCCGCCACCTCGGCCGCGTAGCCCGTCTTCCCCGTGCCGTTGAGGACCCGTACCTTCACCGAGCGCGCCGTGACGAGCTTCTTGGCCTCGGCGGCCAGCTTGTCCTTGCTGACCTCCTTGTCGTGCGCCAGGTCGCTGAAGAGGCCGCCGGCCTGCGGGTACTGCCAGACCACATTCGCCTTGTCGGTGGGCACGTCCGCCTCGCGCGCATAGTTCGGCACGGTCAGGAAGGTGAGCCGGTCGCTGGGGATGTCCTTGACCGTGGAGGCCAGCTCGGACAGCGGCTTGACGCCCGCCAGGTCGTCGTCCGTGGTGATCGACTTGGTGGCCGAGTCGAGGAAGTCGTACAGCGCGCCGGGGCTGGTCAGCTTGGACTGCGCCTTCTCGCCGAGCGCCTTCATGAACTCCTGCTGGCGGCCGATCCGGCCGAGGTCGGAGCCGTCGCCGACGCTGTAGCGGGTACGGACGTAGCCGAGCGCCTTCTCGTCCTGGACGTTCTGGCAGCCCGCCTCCATGTCCAGGTGCGCCTTCTTGTCGTGGATCGCGGTCTTCGGGCAGACCTCTATGCCTCCCAGGGCGTTGACCATGCCCTTGAAGCCCTGGAAGTCGACCGAGACGAAGTGGTCGATGCGCAGCCCGGTGTTCTTCTCGACGGTCTTGATGGTGCAGGCCGCCGCGCTGGCGACGTCACCGCCCTCGCCGCCGATGGTGAACGCTTCGTTGATCTTGAAGTGGTGGGGCTTGGACTTCCGGCCGTTGCCGCTGTCGCAGGACGGGATGGACACCCAGGAGTCCCGCGGGAAGGAGACGGCGGTGGCCCACTCCCGGTTGGCGGCGATGTGCAGCACCATCAGGGTGTCCGACTGCATGGTGTCCAGGTTCTTGCCGTACTTGGCGTTGGCGCCCGCGCGGCTGTCCGACCCGACGACGAGGATGTTCTTGGAGCCGGGGCTGAGGTTGGCGGGGCGGTCGCCGCCGAGGCGGCTGCCGACGTCCGCGCCGTGGATGTTGCCGTCCAGCTTGAAGTAGATCCAGCCGCCGACCCCGGCCGTGATCAGCAGCAGGACGCCGATGATGCCGCCGGTCCAGGCGAGGATGCGGCCGCGCCGGGTCATCCGGGCCTTGCCGGGCCTGCGCCCGCGGCCGGAGCCCGCGGCACGGCCGGAGCCCGCGGCACGGCCGGAACCGGCGGCGCGGCGGGAGCCGCCGGAGCCCGCGCGGCGGGAGCCCCCGGCCGGGCCGGTGCGGCCCGTGGAGGCGCTGCGGCCCGAGGGGCCGCTCCGGCCCGCGGGGCCGGAGGTGACGGAAGAGCCGGTCTGGCCGGTGGGTGCGCCCCGCCGGGGCCGGTGCCTGTCTTGCACGCTCTATGGTCCTTCTGGTGCGTCAGATGCCCGCGCTCGGCAGAACGAGAATCCGGTCGGGGTCGTACGGAAACCACTGCGGGCAACTGCCGCCGCTGCCGCGCATCGTACGCAACCTGCACCACAGTTCGCCTGCCCCGTCCCGCCACCAGGCGGTGATACGGCCCAACTCCCAGCCACCGTCGGGGTGTTGCAGTTCAACCGGTTGGTAGACCCACTGCACCTCCGCCTCCGGGGGTGGGCCGCCTTCCGGCGGGGGTCCGCACCTCGTCGTCATCTCCCCCTGCCGTCACGTCCGTTGTGCATGTTCCGGCGCACTCTACAGCCCAGCTCTACACGACTGTAGAAGTAGCGGGGTGTGGGGCAGATCACAGGAGGGGTGGGGTGGGGGCGGCAGCAGGACCGGAGAAAGGTGGCCGGTGCGTTGAGGTGTCCCTGGGGGCGGGTCAGAGCGGCGTGGCCGCCTTGAGGACGAGGAACAGGGCCACCGCCGCGTTCAGCGCGGAGAGGGCCGAGGCGGCGGTGCCCGCGGCGGCGATCAGGGCGGCCAGACCGGCCGGAGTGAGGGCCGGCGGCCAGCTCCGGGCCGGGGGCACGGGGCCCAGGAGCGCGGCCACCCGGCGCGGTACGGGGCCCGGGCCGGGGGCGGCGAAGCCTGCCAGCAGCGGGCCGGGCGTGGGGCGGGAGACCAGTGCGGCCTTGCCCACGGCGCGCGCGGTCAGCCGCCGGTCGCCGACGGTCCGCGCCGCCTCCTCGTCGGCCCAGCGCTCGGCGCTGAAGGCGACCGCCGTACGCAGCGGCCGCAGCAGCGGGTTCGCGCAGCCCGCCAGCCGTACGGCGAGCTGGAAGCGGTGGTGGCGCTCCGTCAGGTGGGCGCGCTCGTGGGCGATGAGGGCGCGGCGCTCGTCGCTGTCCAGGCTGCGCAGCATGCCGCGGGAGACCGCGATCCGGCCGGGCCGCGCGGGCCTGCCGGGCCGCGCGGGCAGGGCGGGGACGGCGTAGGCGTAGGGGGAGTCGTCGGGCAGCACCGCCAGTTCCGTGGCGGACGGCAGGCCGTCCAGCGCGCGGTGCGTACGGGAGCGGACGCGGTAGTAGCGGCGCAGTTCGGTGCCACCGGCAGTCACGACGGCGGCGAGCGCGGCGATCGCCGCCGTACCGGCCACCTCGGCGAACGGCACCGCGGCGCGCACCTCCGGATCGGACCAGCCGTCGGGCAGGGGGTTGCCGGGGAGCTGGGCGGTGCCCACCACCAGCAGCAGCCCCAGACACAACGTGCTGCACACGCCGAGGACCACGGACAGGGCGGTCAGCAGGCGGGTGGTACTGCGCGGGTGCAGATGCTGCCCGGCGAGGCGGGCGATCGGCAGCGCGGTCAGCGGCAGGACGAGCGGGAGGAAGACGAAGACGCCCATGGGTCAGTTCAGTCTCCGAGCGGGGGGCGGCCCGGGTCGGGGCCGGTGGCGTCGGGGCCAAAGTCCTCGCCGGTGGCGCGCTCCAGCAGGGTGCGCAGCAGCCGCTCGTCCTGGGCGGAGAGCGCCGAGACGAAGCTGGCCAGGACCGCGTCCCGGTCGGACTCGCTGTCCAGGACGCGGCGCATCCGCAGCGCGGCGAGCCCGGCCTCGTCGGCCGCCGGGAGCCACACGTAGGAGCGGCCGGCGCGTTCCCGGGTGACGGCCTTCTTGGCGTGCAGGCGGGAGAGGATCGTCATCACCGTCGTGTACGCGAGGTCGCCGCCGAGGTGGTCCTGCACCCAGGCGGCGGTGGCCGGGCCGGGCGCCTGGTGCAGCGCCGCCAGCACCTGGGCCTCCAGCTCGCCCTGGCCGCGGCGGCGCGCCCGGTCGCGGCTGCCCGGGTGGCCGTCGAGCCCGCCCGCGTGGTCACCGGGTCCGCCCGTGTGGTCACCGGGCTCGCCCGTAGGGCCGCCGAGTCCGCCCGTACGGCCACCGGGCCCGCCCGTATGGCCGCCGAACCTGCCCGTACGGCCGTCGGAGGGGTCCCCGTTCATCGCCGTCGCCTCCCGTCCGTACCGCACGCCCCGCGCGGCGGGGGCGTCGCCGCATCCTACTGAGGGGTCCGGGAACGCGTCCTGTCCCTCGTTCGTCATGCTCTACAGCACTGTAGATTTTGTGGCCCGCCACACACGGGAGGCCACACCCCGACCCGGGAGGAACATCCATGGGAGTCTCGCTGGCCAAGGGCGGCAACGTCTCGCTGTCGAAGGAGGCGCCCGGCCTGACCGCCGTGACGGTGGGCCTCGGCTGGGACGTCCGGACGACCACCGGCGCCGACTACGACCTCGACGCGAGCGCCCTGCTGTGCAACGAGTCGGGCAAGGTCGTCTCGGACCGGCACTTCGTCTTCTACAACAACCTCACCAGCCCGGACGGCTCGGTCCAGCACACCGGTGACAACCTGACCGGTGAGGGCGAGGGCGACGACGAGTCGGTCAACGTGAACCTGGCGGGCGTGCCCGCCGAGGTCACCAAGATCGTCTTCCCGGTCTCCATCCACGACGCGCAGTCCCGCGGCCAGAGCTTCGGCCAGGTCCGCAACGCGTTCATCCGCGTCGTCAACCAGGCGGACGGCGCCGAGCTGGCCCGCTACGACCTGACCGAGGACGCCTCCACCGAGACCGCCATGGTCTTCGGTGAGCTGTACCGGCACGGCGCGGAGTGGAAGTTCCGCGCCGTCGGCCAGGGCTACGCGTCCGGCCTGGCCGGCATCGCGGCGGACTTCGGCGTCAACGTCTGAGCGACGACCGGAGGCAGGCGGTACGACGGCGGGCCCGCGGCAGAGATGCCGCGGGCCCGCGCGCCGTACGACGCGGTCCGGTCAGAGGTCGAACTCGGCCGGCGGGATGTCCAGCGCGTAGCAGACCTCGCGCACGACGGCCTGCTCGGTCTTGTCGAAGTCGCCGTCGGCGCCGCCGATGACGATGCCGATCTGGATGACGGCACGCGCCTCGACCGGCTTCTTCTTCACCTTGCCGATCTCCTGCATCAGGCCGACCTTGCCGAAGTCGAAGTCGGCGGTCAGCTTGTCCAGGTAGGTGTCGAAGCGGCGGCGCAGATCGTCGGCGGCGAAGTTCTGCAGCACCTCGTTGGTGGCGATGAGCTGGGCCACCCGCTGCCGCTCGGAGGGGTCGACGTGGCCGTCGGCGGCGGCGACGAGCGCGCACATCGCCATGCTTGCGTCCCGGAAGGCGCCGCTCTTCAGTTCGTTCTTCTTCGCGACGAGCTGGGTCTGCATCGTCTGGGCGGAATCCTTGATCCGGTCCCACAGAGCCATGTGGATCTCCTTGTCGTTCCCGCGGGGTGCCGCGCACCGCTCGCCATCGAGTAATGCGCAAGCAAAATCTACAGGCTTGTAGATTCTCGCGGGACACGGCCCACCTCGGCGGACGCACACAGGCGGAGGGCCGGGGCGACAGCCCCGGCCCTCCGCGTCCCCCGTTCCCCGAAAGCCCCCTCGGGCTCAGGTGGTGGTCAGGCTCGCCGCCCGCCCCTCACCGCAGCCGCAGCGCGGTGCGGATCGTGGTGAACAGTTCCGTCTGGTCGGTGACGCCGAGGACGCGGTACGCCTGCGGGCCCTGCGCGGCGATCCGGACCTGCGTACCGGTGTGCTCCTGCGACTTGCCCGGCGTGTTGGTCGAGTAGTTGACCTTCAGCTTGCCGCCCTCGTCGGTGACGAGCGTCGAGGAGAGGCCGGGCGGCTGGGCGTCCAGCGGCACGATCTGGCTGGAGTGGCCGTGGTCGGCCGTGGTGACGACGAGCGTGTCGGGGTGCTTGGCGGCGTAGTCCCGCGCCACCTTCACCGCGCGGTCGAACGCCGCGGTCTCGCCGATCTGCCCGCAGGGGTCGGCCGCGTGGTCCTGCTTGTCGATCGAGGCGCCCTCGACCTGGAGGAAGAAGCCCTTGTCCCGGCCGTGGCCGCGCTGCGCCTTCTGCTTCTTCTCCAGCAGTTGGATGGCCTTGGCGGCCTGCTCGTCCAGGGCGGGCGTGCCCTGGGGCCGCTGCGGGTTGGCGGTCGTGCAGCGCTGCGGGTCGGTGCCGCCGACCGCGGCGGGCTTGCCGGTCCACTCCACGGGCACGTTGCCCGGCGCGAAGAGGCCGAGCACCGGCTTGCCGCCCGCGACGCTCTTGACCCGCTTGAGCGCGTCGCGGTCGGTGACGACCTGGTAGCCCAGCTTGCGGGCCTGCTCGGCCACGGTCAGACCCTTGTACGGGCCCTCGGTGATCTTCTGGTCGAAGCGCTGCTTGCCCCCGCCGAGGAGCACGTCCACCTTGTGGTTGACGCTCTGCTCGGCGATCGAGCCGGGACCGCCCTTGCTGATCTTGTCGGTGGGGCACTTGGCCATGTCGGCCGGGCCCTGGCAGCTTCGGTCGGTGGCGTGCGAGGCGAGCACGGCCGGGGTGGCGTCGGTCAGCTCGGCGGTGGTGACGGAGCCGGTGGCGTAACCGTTCCTCTGCGCCAGCTCCAGGATCGTCGGCAGCGCCTTGTCGGTGTCCGGCGTCTTGGAGATCCGGCCGTTGACCGTCTTGTGGCCGGTGGCCCAGCCGCTGCCGCTGGCCGCGGAGTCGGTGACGTAGTCCGGCTTCTTGTTCTTGTCCACGGCATACGTCGTGTAGGCGCCGGTCATCGGGAACTTGTCCATGTTCAGCCGCCCGGCGGCCCCCACGGTGTAGTCCCGGGCGAGGGTGATCTCGCTGTCGCCCATCCCGTCGCCGATCAGCAGGATGACGTTCTTCGCCGCTCCGCCCCTGACCGCCCGCTCCGCCTGGTCCGCCGTCCCGAACGCGGCGGCTCCCGCGGGCACGGCGGCGGCGGTGGCCAGCACCACGGCGGCACCGGTGATGACGCTGCGGCGGGACAGGCGCAGTCTTCGCATGAGTTCTCCTCTTCGTACGCCGGCCGGATGCCGACGCAGCGAAGCCCACCAGCCCACGGTGAATGCCGGGTGACCAGCACGCGGCGCCTCGGCCGCCGCCACCCCAACGGAGGGCGCGAAGACGGAGGAGCGGGCGGCGCGGCGGGCACGGAACGGGCGGCCGGCGCGAGCCGGGATCGGCCGACCGGGTGGTGTTCATCCGAAGAACGGCGATTCGCGGTGGCCGGTGCTCGTGTTCCGGCGGCGCCTACACATCATGAGGGAAGTACGCAAATCGGTCATCGGGACAAGCGTCTCAGCGGCGCTGTGCCACCGCTTCACCGCGGTGCCGCCCCGAGGCCCCGGAACCACCGCAGGACCGAGCAGAGAAGAGAGGGATCATGGCCACCACCAAGGTCACGAAACTCTGGACCGCCTTCCTCGTCGTCATCGTCAAGTTCCTCGCCGCGCTGGGGTTCCGCACCCCCGCGGCCTCCTCCGTCGCCTTCGCCGCGATCCCCGCGCCGGCCGAAGGAGAGGCGCGCGGCACGACCGCCGCGCCCGCCGCCGGGGCGAGGGAGGTGACCGCGCCGCCCGGCAGCAGGAAGCACGCGGCGCCGGGCGCTTCCGAAAGCCCGCACGCCGACCGTGACTTCGGGTACCCGGGCACCGCGCCACTGTTCGCCGCACCCCGGATGATGTACGGGCGGACCCTGCCGCCGACGATGAAGCAGCGCATCCGCGCCGAGGCGCACGGCGCGGCCCCCAGCTCCCGCTGCGTGCAGTCCGACGCCTTCGACGCCCCGTACGCGGCTCCGTATCCCGCCCCGTACAGCGCCCCCGTCGGCGCCCCGCCGGCCCGTGCCGCCGCGGTCCCGTCGCCCCGCGGCGCGGTGCCTGCCGCCCGTCGCCCCGAGCGCGTCCTCTGCCCGGCCTGAGCCGTACGGAGTACGCGCCCGGGCCCATCCGGGCGCTGCGATCCGCGCCGAGTGCGTTTCCGGTCCGTACCGAGTACGGGACCGAGCCGCAACCGCGTGAGCCCGTGAGCTTCTGGGCCCTACGGCGCAGGTGACGGCAGACGTACCGGATACCGGCAGCAACTCCCCCGGCCCTGAACGGCCTATGGAAGCGGCCTCCTGGCGGCCTCGTGAGTGAGGTCCAGGTCGAGGCGGCGTTCCCGGTCACCGGCGGCGAGCGTGACCCGGTCGGCGTGCGGCGGGTAGCCGGCGGCCGTCAGCGTGTAGGCGCCGCCAGCGAGTCCGGTGAAGGCGAAGGTGCCGTCCGGACCGGTCACGGTGTGGACGGCGGGTGAACCGCCCTGATCTTGAAGAGTGACGGCGGCGTCCGGCAGCGGGCGTCCGTGCGGGTCCCGTACGGTGCCGCGGACCGCGGCCGCCGGAGCGAGCCGGGCATCCTGACGTGCGGGTGTGCCGGGAGACATGAGTGAACGCGCGAGCGGGCGGTGGCCCGTGGCGCTCAGTACCAGGGTGAAGCCCCCGGGCATGAGTCCGGTCAGTTCCCAACTGCCCTGTGCGTCGGCCGTCGTGGTGGCCACGACCGCGCCGTGCGTGTCGGTGAGGACGACGCGTCCGCCGTGGAGCGGGGTGCCGTCGATGCCGCCGAGCAGGGTGCCGTGGATGCGGTGGGAGCCGGGCCGGGGTGCGGTGACGTGGATCGACGCGGGCGTGGTGGCGCTCGCGGAATCCGTCCGCCGACCGCTGCCCGGGGCGCTGCCCTTCTCCCCTTCCGAAGCGCTGCCCTTCTCGCCGCCGGAAGCACTCACCTTCTCGCCGTCCGAGGCGCTGCCCTCTCCGTCGCCGCCCGGAGCGACCAGCTCGAAGCTTCCGCTCTCCTCCCCGCCGCGCGCGAGCAACTGCGGTCGGGACGCCGCGCGCTGGGACGGCAGGAAAGCCGCCAGGACGAGTCCGACGGCGACCGCGCCGGTGGCGATGGCGAACGAGGTGCGGAACCCGGCCATGGTGGGCACCGATACGGCCCCCGCCGGGGCGGACATGTGGGCCAGCACCATGCCGATGACGGCGCTCGACACGGACGTGCCGATCGAGCGCATCAGGGTGTTGAGACCGTTGGCGGCGCTGGTCTCCGACGGGTCGACGGCACCGACGATCAGGGCGGGCAGCGAGGAGTACGCCAGGCCGATGCCCGCGCCGACGATCACCGAGATGATCACGGTCTGCCAGGCGGCGCTCATCAGGCCGAGCCCGGTGCCGTACCCGACGGCGATGATCAGCATGCCGAGCATGAGGGTGGCCTTGGGGCCGCGCCGGGCGGATATCCGCGCGTACACGGGGGCGGTGAGCATCATCGTCAGGCCGAGCGGCGCCACGCACAGGCCCGCCACCACCATCGACTGGCCCAGCCCGTACCCGGTGGACGCCGGGAGCTGGAGGAGCTGCGGCAGGACGAGGGAGATCGCGTAGAAGGCGACGCCGACCATGATGGACGTGAGGTTGGTGAGCAGGACCTCGCGGCGGGCGGTGGTGCGCAGGTCCACCAGCGGCGCGGCGACGCGCAGTTCGTACAGCCCCCACAGGAGCAGCAGGGCGACCGCGCCGCCGAAGAGCCCGAGGGTGGTGGACGAACCCCAGCCCCAGTCACTGCCCTTGGTGATCGGCAGCAGCAGGCAGACCAGGCCGCCGGTCAGCCCGATGGCGCCGAGGACGTCGAAGCGGCCGGTGGCCCGTACGGAGGTCTCGGGTACGAGGGCCACGCTGAGCAGCATGGCCAGGACGCCCAGGCCCGCGGCGCCGAAGAACAGCGCGTGCCAGTCGGCCTGCTGGGCGACCAGGGACGCGGCGGGCAGCGCGAGGCCGCCGCCGACGCCGATGGACGAACTCATCAGCGCCATGGCCGAGCCGAGGCGTTCCCGGGGCAGCTCGTCGCGCATGATGCCGATGCCGAGCGGGATGGCGCCCATGGCGAAGCCCTGTAGCGCCCTGCCCACCAGCATCGTGGTCATGTCAACCGTAAAGCCGCAGATCAGCGAGCCGAGGACCATGAATGCCAGGCTCGTCAGCAGCATCCGGCGCTTGCCGTACAGATCGCCGAGCCGGCCCATGATGGGGGTGGCGACGGCGCCGGTGAGCAGCGTCGCCGTCATCACCCAGGTGGCGTTGCTCGGGGCGGTGGCCAGGAGGGTCGGCAGGTCCTTGATGACCGGTACGAGCATCGTCTGCATGACGGCGACGACGATGCCGGCGAAGGCGAGGACGGGGACGACGGCGCCGCTACCGGTCCGCCGGGCCCCTTCGGGAGCTTCCAGGGCTGCTGCGGTGGGGTCGGGCAGGGGGTGCGCGGCGGTGGGCGCCGGTTCCCCGGCGCGCTGTTCCGTCGTCTGCGGCATAGGTGCGGCCTCCGGTAGGGACAAGTGGATGCCCTCTGAACGTTTTTGTCGCGGTGGACATTCCAACACCCGCTGAAAAGACGCCCCCCGGCCGACCGCGCGGCAGAACTTCCCTCTCAGACGCCCGGTTTGCGTGTCATCGCCCAGGTGTGCGGCCCGCCGCCCGGGAGCGGGTAGTCGGCGGTCACCTCGAACCCGAGGCGCTCGTAGAAGCCCACATTGCGCTCGTCGGAGGTCTCCAGGAAGGCGGGCACCCCGGCCGCCTCGGCGGCCTCCAGCCCAGGACGGATCACCGCGCGTCCCAGACCGCGGCCCTGGCAGCCGGGATCGACCCCCACCGAGCCGAGGAACCACACGGGCTCACCGGGGCGGTGCACGCCCATGGCGGCCTCGGCCTGCGCGGACGCCTCGGCGCGGTCCCCGGCGATCTCCGCGAATCGTGGCCCGAGTTCGGCGAAGACCTCGCCCGCCGCCGTCTCCGGGGTGGTCCACACGGCCACCGCGTCGCCGTCGTCGGCCACCCACACCCGGCCGTGCGCCAGCCCGATCCGGGCGACGAACAGTTCGTTGGAGCGGTGCAGACGGGCGGCGTGGTCGTCGGCCGCGATGGTGTGGCGGGTGAAGGGGTAGTCGGCGAACGCGCGGTCCAGCGTGCGCAGGGCGCGGGGAAGGTCCGCGTGGGTGGCGGGCCGGACGGCGGGACGGTGCGTGGTCATGGAGGTCACCGGTTCGGTCGGGCGGGCGGGTACGGCGTACGGCGGGGCGGACACGGGGCGCACCAGGGGCGAACCCCCTGATCGGTCATGTCTCAAGCCCTCGGGCTCTCAGGTAAGAACACGCGCCCACGGCTCCGCAAGTGGATAGGACGGAGGGCCGGTTACGTGCGCCGGGCGCGCGCTCAGGACATGACCGTCAACGCGCAGGGCACCTGGAAACTGACGACCGTCGGGCCGCCCGCCGGGCTGCTGATGCCGAGGGTGCCGTCGAAGGCGGCCAGCCGCCGCTGGATGCCCCGGAGGCCGCTGCCGTTCTCCAGCTCCAGGCCCGCACCGCCGTTGCCGTCGTCGGTGACGCTGACGGCGAGCGCGCCGGAGCGGTACTGGATGTCGATCAGGACCCGCTGCGCACCGGAGTGCTTGGTGGCGTTGGTCAGCAGCTCGCAGACGGCGAAGTAGGCGGCGGACTCCACGGCCGGCTCCGGGCGGGACGGCAGGTCCGCGGTCACCTGGGCCTGGAGGCGGCTCTCCAGGGCGAGCGAGCGGACGGCGTCGACGAGGCCGCGGTCGGCGAGCACCGGCGGGTGGATGCCGCGGACGAGGTCGCGCAGCTCCTCCAGCGCGCGCATGGAGGCGTCGCGGGTCTCGGCCAGCAGCGTACGGACGGCCTCGGGGTTCTCGTCCAGCAGCGATTCGGCGGCGTCCAGCTTCATGCCCATGGCCAGCAGCCGGGCCTGTGCCCCGTCGTGCAGGTCGCGCTCGATGCGGCGGATCTCGGCCGCGGACGAGTCGACGGCATCGGTACGGGTGCGGGCCAGGTGCTCCACCCGCAGGCCCATCTCGGCCTTGGCGGTGGGTGCCAGCAGGGAGCGCGTGATGCGGGCGTGCAGGCGCAGCACGTACGGGGCGATCAGCAGGCCGACGGGGATCTCGGCCAGTCCGAGGCCGCCGGCGATCCAGGCGGTCTCCTGGCTGCGTACGGGGACGAACAGGTACCAGGTGCCATCCCAGGCACCGGTCACCGGCTCCCAGATGAACGGCAGCGCCATCCCGAACAGGCCGTGCGCGAGCATCCCGAACGGGACGATCGCGAGGAGGCCGGTCACGGTGACGGCGCACTGCGCCCACAGCACGTCGCGCCAGGTGGCGCTGTCGGCGAAGACCGCCTTGCAGCGGCGCCAGGCGCCCTTCCAGCCGCCCGCAGCGCGGGGCACGGGCCGGTACGGCTCACCGATCGGCACCCCCGTCTTCCCGGTCAGGCGCCGCTGCGCGTTCGCCGCCCATCGCAGGGCCGCGACCAGACCCGGCACGAGGAAGAGACCGAACCCGAGCAGCACCAGGGACATCCCGGTGAGGGCGACCCAGGCGAGGACGACGGCGAGCAGGCCGACGAAGAACATGCTCAGCCCGCGCCCCATGGCTGCCCAGCCGGCGGTGAACCAGTTGCGTCCCTGGCGCACGCCTTGAACATCGCTGCCCGGACCCGGACCTTCGGCCATCTCACTCGTCTCCATTCCGATGCGCGCACACGGATTCGCCTACGCATCCATCACGCCCCCACGGCGCACCCGTCACGCGTCCGCTACGCCGCACCCATCGTCCGACGCACGGCGCCGGCAATCAGTGGTGCTAGCCCTACTTCTGCTACTTCCGCGTGGTGCCCGCCGCAGGCCGGACCGCTTCCTGGTGGTCGTGATGCACATACGTCAGATACGCCAGCACCGCCTGCACCCGGCGGTTGTCGTCCTTGGACGGCAGCAACTGGAGCTTGGTGAAGATGCTGTTGATGTGCTTGTCGATCGCCTTGTCCGTGACGAACAGCGCCTCGGCGACGGCGGCGTTGGACCTGCCCTCGGCCATCAGGCCCAGCACCTCCAGCTCGCGCCGGGTGAGGAGGTCCAGGGGCTCGCGGCGCGGCCCGTTGTGCAGCAGCCGCTCGACGACCGCGGGGTCCATGGCCGTACCGCCGTCCGCGACGCGGCGCACCGCCGCGACGAACTGACGGCTGTCGAGCACCCGGTCCTTGAGGAGGTAGCCGACCGCTCCCGCGCCATCCGCGAGCAGTTCACGGGCGTACAACTGCTCCACGTACTGCGAGAGGACCAGGACGGGCAGGCCGGGGACGCGGCGGCGGGCCTCCAGCGCGACCTGGACGCCCTCGTCGGAGAAGCCCGGCGGTAACCGTACGTCCACGACGGCCACGTCGGGCCGCTCGTCGAGCAGGGCGCGCAGCAGCTCCGGCGCGCTGCCGACGGAGGCGACGACCGTGCAGCCGTGGGCCGTCAGCAGGTGCTCCATGCCCTCCCGCAGGAGCACCAGATCTTCCCCGAGAACCACACGCATCCCGAACCTCCCCCCTCCGGTTCCGGACCCTACCCCGAGCCTCCGACGCCTCAGGGGCAATCCGGCGAAGTCCGGCGGTATCCGGCAAACCGCCGCCTTACTTCCGCAAGTCGCCTGCTTACTAAGGAGTTACAGGAAGGTCCCCACTGCCCATTCACCTCCTCCATACAGTTGGATGTACAGGGCAGGCACCCTTTGCGTGCACCTTCCGCACGCACGCTCGTCCCGTACGAGAGCACAGCTCGACCAGAAGCACGACAGTTACGGAGCGTCCCCACTTGACTGCCAGAGTCCTGACTGCGCGAGCAGCAGCCGTCGCAGGCGGCGCCCTGCTCGCCCTCTCCCCCCTGACCGTGCAGGCCGCTCAGGCCACACCCCCCACGCAGAACGCCCCCTCCACCCACACCTTCCAGACCTCGCAGACCCCGCGGCCCGCCCAGACCGCACCCGTCATCGCGGCCAAGGGCGCGAGCCTGGTCGACGGCGCGACCGGCACCTCCCTCTTCGGCAAGGAGGCGGACACGGTCCGCCCCATCGCCAGCACGGCCAAGATCATGGCCGCCTCCGTGGTGCTCGACACCCAGGGCGTCGACCTGGAGCGGAAGGTCCCCGTCAAGCAGGAGTACCGGGACTTCGTCACCCAGCACGGCTCCAGCACCGCGGACCTCCAGACCGGTGACAAGCTCACCGTCCGCCAACTGCTCTACGCCGCCCTGCTGCCCTCCGGCGCCGACGCCGCCTACGCCCTCGCCGACACCTTCGGCACCGGCAGCACCAACGACGAGCGCACCGCCTCCTTCATCGCCCAGATGAACCAGAAGGCCGGCGAACTCGGCCTCTCCCACACCAAGTTCGACTCCTTCGACGGCGCGGGCACCGACGCCAGCACCCCCAACGAGCTGGTCCGGCTCGCCCGCCACGCCATGCAGAACGACACCTTCCGCACGGTCGTCAAGACCAAGCAGTACAAGGGCGAGGCACCCGCGGCCAACGGCCGCACCCGCTACTACACCTGGAACAACACCAACCAGCTCCTCGGCTCCTACGACGGCGTCATCGGTATCAAGACCGGCACCACCACCCCGGCCGGCGACTGCCTGGTCTTCGCCGCCACCCGAGGCGACAAGACCCTCTACGGCACCGTCCTCAACAGCAAGGACCGCTACGCCGACGCCGCCAAGCTGCTCGACCACGGCTTCGGCACCACCAAGGCCAAAACACTGAAACTGCGCACCCTCCCGGCGAACGCGCAGCGCGACTGATCGTCCGACCGGTTCCGGTACGACGGGGCGCGGCTGCTCGGGCGGCCGCGCCCTTCGTGCGCGATGGGGCTGTCCCGTTCACCGTTCCCGGTACTTCGCAACCGCCTGCGCCGGTCTGGACAACAAACAAGTCCCAGGCCACTGACCTGGGACTTCGTTATGGAGCGGGTGACGGGAATCGAACCCGCGCTCTGAGCTTGGGAAGCTCATGTTCTACCATTAAACTACACCCGCTTGAGCGCCGCCTGTGGTGAGGGCGGTGCAGCGTCGCACACTCTACCCCATCGCGGACCCCCGGTGTAGTTGGCCGTGGGGTCCGGTTGTTTGTGGGGGTGGGTTGCGGTCCGGGGTGCGGGAGTTGGGGCGTACGGTGGGGGCGCGGAGTGCCGCGTGTGGTGGCGCCCAGTTCATCCCCTAGTGTGGCTTTTGTTGTCCACGCACTTGGGAGAGAACTTGATGGAGCGCACCGTCGTACGTTGTGCCGAGGGGCACGTGTTCAGCACCGCTTCGTTTCCCATGCAGACCACGGACCGGCTCGGCCCCGCCCGGCTGCTGCGGTGTCCGCGCTGCGCGCGGCTGCGGCATTCGGTGCCGGTGGGGTGCGAGAAGCGCTGAGGTCGGGGCCGCCGGGCGCTGACCGTACGCCGTAGGGCGGCGGTCCCCCGGTGGGGCGGAGGCGGAACGGACGGCAGCCGGTGGAGCGGCTGTGAGATGTGTGGGCGTGGGCCCGGTTCCCTGTGGTGGGGGCCGGGCCTTCGCCGTACGGAGGCGCGGGCCGGGGCGATGGTGTGCGGGGTGGGTGGGGTCGGGCGCGTATCCTCGATGCGTGCTTCTCTCAGACAAGGACATCCGGACCGAGATCGACGCGGGCCGGGTCCGCATCGATCCCTATGACGAGTCGATGGTGCAGCCGTCGAGTATCGATGTGCGCCTCGACCGGTACTTCCGGGTGTTCGAGAACCACCGGTACCCGCACATCGACCCCGCCGTGGAGCAGCAGGACCTGACGCGCGAGGTGGTGCCGGAGGGGGACGAGGCGTTCATCCTGCACCCCGGCGAGTTCGTGCTCGCGTCGACGTACGAGGTCATCACGCTGCCCGACGATCTTGCTTCGCGGCTGGAGGGCAAGAGCTCGCTGGGGCGGCTGGGACTGCTGACGCACTCCACGGCCGGCTTCATCGACCCTGGTTTCAGCGGACATGTCACGCTGGAGCTGAGCAATGTCGCGACGCTGCCGATAAAGCTGTGGCCCGGCATGAAGATCGGGCAGCTTTGCATGTTCCGGCTGACGTCGGCCGCCGAGCACCCGTACGGCTCCGCCAAGTACGGCTCGCGGTACCAGGGCCAGCGGGGGCCGACGCCCTCGCGGTCGTTCCAGAATTTTCATCGGACACAGGTCTGAGAGTGCGAGAGAACCAGTGAGTGGTGTGCGGGAGAACCTGACGTACGAGCGCTTCGGCGGCGCGATCCGTGAGCTGGCGCAGACGATCGCCGACGACGGGTACGAGCCCGACATCGTGCTGTCGATCGCGCGCGGCGGCGTCTTCGTGGCCGGCGGCCTGGCGTACGCGCTGGACTGCAAGAACATCCACCTGGTGAACGTGGAGTTCTACACCGGCGTCGGTACGACCCTGGAGATGCCGGTCATGCTGGCGCCCGTACCGAACGCGATCGACTTCTCGGACAAGAAGGTCCTGATCGCGGACGACGTGGCCGACACCGGCAAGACGCTGAAGCTGGTGCACGACTTCTGCCTGGGGACGGTGGCCGAGGTCCGCAGCGCGGTGATCTACGAGAAGTCGCACTCGCTGGTGAAGTGCGAGTACGTGTGGAAGCGCACGGACGAGTGGATCAACTTCCCGTGGAGCGTCGAGCCGCCGGTGGTGCGGCGCGAGGGGCAGGTTCTCGACGCCTGAGGGCGGCGGTTCGGGAGCGGAAGCGGGAGAAGAGCGGAGTCCGGCCGGTGGCCGGGCGGGGAAGCGCATCGGGTGGTGACGGCCCGGTGCGCTTCTTGTTGTTCGAGGGGGGCGGGGCACCCACGTCGTTCGGGGCGCGCCTTCCGGTGTGTTTCCGGCGTGCCGGCCGGGTTTAGAGCGCGGGCTGTGAATTCGGGCCAATCCCGTTCCGGGTGTTCCACCGTTGGCTACCTCCGAGTAGAAACCGGCGGAGACAGCAGACCGGAAGCCGGGGAGGCCCAAGGGTGCGTGGGAGAGCGGGGCGGCTGACGGCCGTCGCAGCGGCGTTGGCGGTGGGGTTCGGCGGAGCGGGCGGAGTCGCGGGGGTGGGCGCCGGTACGGCGGTGGCCGCCCCGGCCGGTCCCGCGGCGGCCAAGCCGCTGCCGCCCGAGCTGGAGAAGATCCGGGCGGCCGAGGCCGTCAAGCTGTACGGGGACGCCGCCGAGCGGCCGGCCGCGCAGCGGAAGTCGTCCCTGATCTCGCTGGGGGACAGTGAGATATCGGGCGAGGGGGTGGGGACGTACGAGCAGGGGACGAACGGGCCGGACAACTGGTGTCACCGTTCGCCGGACGCGGCCATCCACCGGACCGGGATAGCGGCGGACGTGACGTACAACGTCGCCTGCTCCGGTGCGTACACCGGGAACATCGAGATCGGCGGAACGAAGCAGTACGCCGACGAGCTGGTGCAGAGCGACAGCCTGGCGATCAAGGCCAGGAACACCCGGCTGAAGATGGTGCTGCTGGTCGCCGGGGCCAACGACGACCTCCAGTTCGGGCCGGTGATGACGGACTGCGTCACCCGCTGGTTCACCTTGCAGGGGCCGTGCGAGCCCAAGTACCAGCCCGGGTGGCAGGGGCGGGTCGACGCGCTGGTGCCCAAGGTCGAGAAGAGCGTGCGCGACCTGCGGACCGTGATGCGCGACGCGGGGTACGCGGACGGCGACTACAAGCTGGTCGTGATGGGCTACCCGAGCCCCATCGGCCCGGACGTCGAGGACAACCCGAACTTCCCGGGCAAACTGCCGGGCGGCTGCACGGGCTACACCTCCGACTCGGCGTGGGGCCGCGACGCGGCCGTACCCGTCTTCGAGAAGGGCATGCGGAAGGTCGCGGCGGACACCGGCGCCACCTACCTGGACAACTCGCGGCTCTTCCACGGGCACGAGGTCTGCATGGAGGACACCTGGGCCCGCGGCCTGTACGTGGACCTGGCCAACCCCTTCCCGCCCAACGCCAACTCCGTACGGCAGTCCTTCCACCCGAACGCGCGCGGCCACGCCGCCTTCGCCTCCTGCCTCACCCAGTTGTACGCGTCGGACCGGCGCGAGGCGTCCTGCGCCGACCCCGCGAGCACCGGGCAGCCGCGGCTGTACCCGCTGGCCTGGGACGACGTGTACAAGCCGCTGAAGAACGCCGGCACCGGCAGTTGTGTGGACGCCAAGGGCGCGAGCAGCGCTAACGGTACGGCGGTCGTGGGCTGGGACTGCAACGGCCAGCGGAACCAGGACTGGTGGCAGGACGCGGAGCGCCGCTCGGTGCACGTGGGACTGACGCAGGACCGGTGCCTGGACGTGCCGGGCGCCAAGTACGAGGCCGGGGCCGGCCTGGTGCTGTGGAACTGCTCGGGCGCGGCCAACCAGCAGTTCACCAAGGACGCCGCGAGCGGCTCGGTCCGGCCGGCGGCCGCGCCGGGGCTGTGCCTGACGCTGGGCTCGGCGAAGGACGCGGTACGGCTGCAGAAGTGCGACGGGTCGGCGGCGCAGCGGTTCGTGTGACCCCGTGACCCGCTGATACGCGGAAGGCCCCGCTCCGGCTGGAGCGGGGCCTTCCGAGCGGGGCCTTCCGTACGGGACGCCGGTGAACGGCTACAGCGTGCCGAGCTTGACCAGGGCCAGCAGCGCGACCAACTGGATCGCGGAGGCGCCCAGCGCCTTGGGCCACGGCAGGTCGTGCGACTTGCTCACCATCGAGGTGAAGAGCGCGCCCGCGGCCAGCCAGGTGGCCCAGCCCACGACCTGCACCAGGGTGCTGTCGCCGCCCAGGAACATCGCGAAGAGCAGCCGCGGCGCGTCCGTGATCGACATGATCAGCATGGACAGGCCGACGGTCGGCTGCCAGGCACCGTCGCCGCCGAGCTGACGGGCGAGGGTGTGGGTGACCGCGCCGAGGATCAGACCGCCGATGACGAACATCACGGCGGTGATCAGCACCCACGGGATGCTGTTGGAGAGCGTGGCGTTCAGCACGTCCCCGCGGGCCTTGTCGAAGCCGAAGACCGCGAGCAGGCCGTAGACGAAGGTGACGATCAGGGCCGGGCCCCACACCGGGTGGTCGCGCATCTGCCAGAACGTCGGGTTCGGGCGGGTGACCAGGCCCGTCAGCAGTTGCTTCCAGGGCAGGCGGGGGCCGGCCGGCGGGGCCGAGGTCTGGCCCGCGCGGTAGGTGCCGCCGTCGGCGTACCCGTCGTCGCCGTACGGGCCGCCGGGACCGGAGCCGCCCGGGCCGCCGTGGCCGCCGGGTGCGTACCCGCCGTTGTCGTACCCGCCGTTCGACGGTCCGCCGGGCGGGCCGTAGGCGTCCGGGGCCTCGCCGACGCTGAACTGCTGGGTGTGGCCCGGGCTGTTGTCGTTGGCGTACGGGGCGTAGGACTGCTGCTGCGGCTGGTAGCCGCCGTCGCCGAAGTACTCGGGCTCGCCGTGCCGGTCACCGCCGTGCGCCCCTGCGGGATGCGGTCCGCCGTACGGCTGCGGGGGCTGCGGCGGCCGGTGCGGTTGCTGCTGCCACTGCCCGTGCGGAGACGGGGGCTGCTGCCCGTACGGCTGTCCCTGCTGCCCGTACGGCACTTGCTGCCCCTGCTGCTGCCCCTGTTGCGCGGAGCGGGCGTCCCGTCCGCGACCCATCCTGAATCCAGCCACGCGTCGAACGTACCTGTTCTCGGAGGCCGCGTGGCCGGGCCCAGGCGCCCGGGGCGGCTTTGCTGCCGACCTGTGACATCCCCTAGGGGAGCGGGGGCGGGTCCCCGAGGGATACGGGTGGGGTGGGGGAGGCGGAGGGGTGCCAGGGAGGTCAGGGAGGCTGCCGGTACGCAGGTCATGGCCCCGATGGGCGGCCCCGAGGACGGCCTGGAGGACAGCCCGGCAGTCGTCTCGGCGCCCGCCCCGGCGACCGGCCCGCGACGACTGCTCCACCGGCCCATGAGGCGCCGGACCGTCGTGGTCGGACGCCTCATGGGTGGGGGTCCGGCTGCGGTTACGGGGGGATACCGGCCGGTACCCAGGGGTCGGCCACCGGTGGATGTCGCGTCGGCATGCGCTGACGGACGTACGCACCGGCGTCGCCGACTCGGCCCTGGCACCCCAGACCGTAGCGGTACGGAGGCACGGGCATGATCCATTCTGCGCAGCCGGTATCCGGATCACGCTGCGTGTTCGCGGCAGGGGCGCGCCTCGGCCGTACCCGGTCGCACCCGTTCGCACCCGATAGGGCCGGGCCGCCTTTTGACGTGCACGATCGTGCTGGGCCGCCCTGGGTGCGCCGCCCGCTCACGGCGCGTGCAGCGTCTGTGAGGGCGACTCCCCGAACCGCTCCCGGTAACTGCGCGCGAACCGCCCGAGATGCACGAACCCCCACCGGTACGCCACCTCGCCCACACTCACCTCCCCCGGCCCCGCCCGCCGCAGCTCGTCCCGTACGCGGCTCAGCCGTACGTCCCGCAGATAGGCCATCGGCGACATGCCGACGTGCCGGCGGAACCCCTCCTGGAGCCACCGCACGCTGACCCGCGCGACGGCGGCCAGCTCGGTGGTGTCGAAGGGGTGCTCGGGCCGCCCCTGGATGGCGTCCACCGCGCGCTTCACGGGCGCCGGGCGGTAGGACGGCGCCGCCGGGGCCGACGGCTGGACCAGCTCCTCGCGGTACGGGTGGTCGGCGGCCAGCAACAGCCCGCTCAGCAGGGCTTCTTGCAGCGGCGCCGCGACCAGCGGCTGGTGCATCAGCTCGCCCGCGTCCTGAATGTCCCGTACGGCGGTACGGACCAGCCGTGCCCAGCCGCGCCCCGGGCCTCTGGACACGTCGAGGACGGGGGCGAAGCGCAGCGGGGTACGGACGGGCCGGCCCAGCAGGTGCTCCAGATGCTGTTCGAGGTCCGCCGTACGGATCTTCACCGCCAGCAGCCGGCAGCCGCCGCTCCACCGGTCGATGGTGGTGACGCCGTCCGGCCGGAACACGCCGGCCCGGTCCGGTGTGGTGGTCTGCGGCTCCCGCGTCCCCTGCCGCCACTGGATGGAACCGCTCAGCGGTACGTCCACGTGGTACGCGCCCAACTCCCCGAACCGCAGGCGCAGCTCGGCGGCGAACCCCACCTCGCCGACGGTGACCGCCCCGAGCCGCACGACGTCGAAGCGCGCGCCCAGGTCGACGTCCCGGGACAACTGGTCGATGCGGCTGGCGTAGAAGGTCTCGCCGATCGCCCACCGCGCCTCGTCCAGGTCCGCCGTCCGCAGGGACAGCACCGAAGGCACCGGCGGGGCGGCGGCCCCCGGCTCCGCAGACATGTTCAGTACGACCCTTCCCCCGGGCAGACAGAACCGTCCGTCCGGCTCCGGCTGCCTCACCTGCGCACGGGGGAAAGGATAGGTGCACCTTCAGGTACCGGGGCGGAATATCCGTATACGGGGTCCTCCGGGGAGCGGCGGGTCAGTCGTCGGTGAAGAAGACGGCGAAGGCGGTGGTGGAGAAGGTGACTTGGGGCGTGGCGCTGGGGCCGGTGGGAGTGCCGGGGTGGATGGTGACGCGGTCCTGGGCGGGGGCGTTCTGGGCCGGGGTGCGGCGGGTGAGGAGGACGAGGTCGGCGTGGCCGTCACCGTCGTAGTCGGTGAGGGCCAGGACGGTGGTGCGCGGGGGGCCGGTACCCGGAAGCGCCGGCGGGCGGAGCGGGCGGGCCTCCCGGCCCGACAGGCCGGAGGCGGAGCCCGGCAGGAAGGTCGGCGCGGACGGTGCGGTCTCGGTGGAAGCGGCGTCCCCCGACGCCGGGTCCGTGCCGCTGGCCATCCCGTCCGTGCCGCTGACGACCAGATCGGTGTAACCGTCCGCCGTGACGTCGGCGGCGTGCAGGGCCCGGCCGCGTACCGGAAGGGGTGGTGCGTCGCCGGTCAGGCCGTAACGGGGGAGCAGTCGGGAACCGGTGGCGACCACCGCGTCCGTGCCGGTGCCGCGCCGGAAGCGGCCGAAGGCGAGTGCGTGGCCGGAGGGGAAGGCGGCGCCCGCGCGGGCCGGGCCCCGGGGGCCGCCGAGGGCCAGCCGGCTGGTGGCGGCGCTGCCCGGGTCGGCGGCCCGGACGAGGAGATCGTCGGCGCCGTCGCGGTCGGCGTCGAGCGGTCCGGGGAGAGCCGCGAGCGCCGTACCGGGTACGTCGAGGGGAGCGGCGGCTCGCGGAGCGCCCCGGCGGGTGAACGGTCCCCGCAGGTAACTGATCCTCGCCCCGGAGGCGGTCACCGCGAGGTCCGTCGCGCCGTCGCCGTCGAAGTCGCCGCACACCGGCTGGTCGGGCCACTCGTTGCCGTCCCGCGCCCGCTCGGGGATGCGCAGCGGTACGGCGCGGCCGGCTGCCGGCCCTCGGGGCGAGCCGAACAGGATCTGGACGGGCACGGGCGGCCGGCCGACACCGTCGTACGGCGGGTCGGTGGTGACGACGAGGTCCGTGAAGCCGTCCCGGTCGAGGTCGCACGCGGCACTCGCCTCGAAGGCGGCGGGGACGACGCCCTTGGTGGGGGCGGCGTTACGGGACGCTGTGAGCAGTTGCCGGGTGCCGGGCACCAGGCCGCGAGCCGACCCGTAGACGATGCCGATACCGGGGTCGTCGTCGTGCGCGGCCCGGCCGCCGCGGTGGAGCAGGTCGTTCACGACCAGGTCGGGGTGGCCGTCCCCGTTGAAGTCGTACGGGACCTTGCTGCCGGTGCCGTGGGGGACGGGGCGCTGGGCGGGGCCGACGGGGTGTTCGGCGTGGGCCGCGGGGCGGTCGGGGCCGTCGGGCGAGGCGGGCCCGAGGGGCCGCAGCCGGTGAGCAGGGCCGCGGTGAGGACGAGGGCGCTCCGCACCTGTCTTCGGCCGCTCACGGGCGTGCGTCGCCCCCGTCTTCGTCCCCGGCCCCGTTTTCGTCCGCGCCCGCGTCCTCGCTCTCGTCCGGACATGCGTCCACCGTGTCCCGTCCAGCCTCAAGGGGCCCAGTAGAACCGTCTGGCACCGTCGGTCGCTGGTGATGGTGCAGGGCCGCCTCCGGCGGCGCAATGGCGGGGACGGAATGCGACAGTACGAATCAGGCCGACTTCGCCGTGCCCCGCGCCACCCGTTCGTACAGCTCCCGCGCCCCCTTGTCGAAGAGCACGGCCGTCGACTCGGCGTCGGTGTCGCCGCCGCTCAGTACGCCGATCAGGTGTCCGGGGCGGCGGGCGTCGTGGTGGTCGGCCAGCCAGGGGCCGCCGCTGGTGCCGTCGTAGAAGCCGCCGCACCGCATCTGGAGCATGTACGGTTCGTCGTCGTCGCGCCGGGTGTCCGTGGTGCAGGTGATCGGGCGGTTGCCCGGGTTGTAGGACTCGTTGGGGTAGCCGACGACGGTGACGTGGCGGCGGGGGCCCGAGGACCAGTCGGGGGTCGCGGCGCCGACGACCTCCTGCACGGAGCGGCCCTGGGCGTCCGGCTCGACGGTCAGGAAGGCGTAGTCGCCGCGATCGTCGTCCTCCTCGGTCCACGCCTTGGGCACGTGCACACCGCTGACCTTCCACTTGCCGTACGGGAACGTGCCCTCGCCGGCCCCGGAGAAGCGTGGCGCGAACTCTATGTCGCCGGTGATCGGGCCGGGCTCATACCCCTCGGAGGCGTCCTCGCCCTGGAAGTGCACGCAGTGCGCCGCGGTGGCGAGCATGTTGCCCTTCGGGCTGTCGATGACGCTCGCCGTGCAGTAGTGCTCGCCGTCCGCGATCAGGACCCCGGTGAAGGGCAGTCCCTCGAAAGGCCGCGCGGACGGCTGCGAGGGATCCGCCGCCTGCGACGCGCCGCCGCACCCGGTCAGCGTGACGAGTGCGGTGAGCGCGGCGGCTGTGACCAGAGCGGCGGAAGCGGGTCTCATGTACGGGACGGTACGTCGTGATGGGGGTGCGCGTCGTGCGCGATGGGTTCGGTGGTCGGGGCTCGGGGTCCCTCCGGGGTCACTCTCCCCCAGCCTTCGGCCGGGGGTGCCCCCACGGCACCGTGGACCGCAACGTACCTTCATTCGGCGACGCAGAGGCCCGGCTGCCTGCGGGGAGACCCCTGCGGGGAGACCCCTGCGGGGGACCCCGAGCCCTGGCCGTCGGGCGGCTTTCGGTGCGATCGGGCTGGGGCTTTCACAAGCCCAAGCGGAAGCCGGCCTGGTGGGGGGTGCGCGTTGTGCGCGATGGGTTCGGTGGGTGGGGGGCTCGGGGTCCCTCCGGGGTCACTCCTCGGCACCGTGGACCGCAACGTGCCTTGATTCGGTGACGCAGAGGCCCGGCTGCCTGCGGGGAGACCCCTGCGGGACCCCGAGCCCTGGCCGTCTGGCGGCTTTCGGTGCGATCGGGCTGGGGCTTTCACAAGCCGAAATGCCCTGGCGCGCAGCGCCCCGGTGGCGCGGCGGAGCCGCGTCGGCGTCGGCCGGCCCGACGCGCGCGTTCCATCGCCAGGGAGTGGCCTGCCGTGCCGCCCCCACCCGGTGAGCCTCACCCTCAGGGAAGGCGCCCCCCTGCGTCATCGTTCCTTTCTCTCCCCCACCGACCTCGGCTCGCCGAACCGGCCCGAGGGGGCGTGTAGGGGGCCATCCCCGCAGGCAGCCGGGTGTCTGCGTCACCGAAGAAAAGTCACGTTGAGGTGCACGGTGCCGAGGAGTTGGCCCCCTGCGCGCCCCCGCCCCCACAACGCAAGCAATGCGAACCGTGCGTCAGCACACCCCTCGCGCGAAGCGCGAAACCACCACGGCCGGCCCCGCCGAAGCAGAACCGGCCGCAGGCCGAGCGAAAAACCGGTCGCTACTTCACCGGCTCCGGCTCAGGCTCAGACGCAGCCGACGCCTCGCCCGCCGGATCGACCGGAGTCTTGACGGAGTCCAGCAGCAACTGGGCCACGTCGACGACCTGCACGGACTCCTTCGCCTTGCCGTCGTTCTTCTTGCCGTTGACGGAGTCGGTCAGCATGACCAGGCAGAACGGGCAGGCGGTGGAGACGATGTCCGGGTTGAGGGACAGCGCCTCGTCGACGCGCTCGTTGTTGATGCGCTTGCCGATCCGCTCCTCCATCCACATGCGCGCGCCACCCGCGCCACAGCAGAAGCCGCGCTCCTTGTGGCGGTGCATCTCCTCGTTCCGCAGGCCCGGCACCTTGGCGATGATCTCGCGCGGCGGTGTGTAGACCTTGTTGTGGCGGCCCAGGTAGCAGGGGTCGTGGTACGTGATCAGGCCCTCGACCGGGGTGACGGGGACCAGCTTGCCCTCGTCGATCAGGTGCTGGAGAAGCTGGGTGTGGTGGATGACCTCGTACTCGCCGCCCAACTGGGGGTACTCGTTCGCGATCGTGTTGAAGCAGTGCGGGCAGGTCGCGACGATCTTCTTCGCGGCCTTCGGCTTCTTCGTCGCCGGGTCCTCGTCGTCCTCGCCGAAGGCCGCGTTGAGCGAGGCGACGTTCTCCGCGCCCAACTGCTGGAACAGGAACTCGTTGCCCAGACGGCGCGGCGAGTCACCGGTGCACTTCTCGTCGCCGCCCATGATCGCGAACTTCACGCCCGCGATGTGCAGCAGCTCGGCGAACGCCTTGGTGGTCTTCTTGGCGCGGTCCTCCAGGGCGCCCGCACAGCCGACCCAGTACAGGTACTCGACCTCGGTGAGGTCCTCGACGTCCTTGCCGACGACCGGGACCTCGAAGTCGACCTCCTTGGTCCAGGCCAGGCGCTGCTTCTTGGCCAGGCCCCAGGGGTTGCCCTTCTTCTCCAGGTTCTTCAGCATCGTGCCGGCCTCGCTGGGGAAGCTCGACTCGATCATGACCTGGTAGCGGCGCATGTCGACGATGTGGTCGATGTGCTCGATGTCGACCGGGCACTGCTCGACGCAGGCGCCGCAGGTGGTGCAGGACCACAGGACGTCGGGGTCGATGACGCCGTTCTCTTCGAGGGTGCCGATCAGCGGGCGCTCGGCCTCGGCGAGCGCCGCCGCCGGGACGTCCTTGAGCTGGGCGGCGGTCGCCTTCTCGGCGCCCTCCTCGTCCTTGCCGCCACCGGCGAGCAGGTACGGAGCCTTGGCGTGCGCATGATCCCGCAGCGCCATGATCAGCAGCTTCGGCGACAGCGGCTTGCCGGTGTTCCAGGCGGGGCACTGCGACTGGCAGCGGCCGCACTCGGTGCAGGTGGAGAAGTCGAGCAGGCCCTTCCAGGAGAAGTGCTCGACCTGGGAGACGCCGAACTGGTCGTCCTCGCCCGGGTCCTCGAAGTCGATCGGCTTGCCCGCGCTGGTCATGGGCTGGAGCGCGCCGAGCGCGACGTCGCCGTCGGCCTCGCGCTTGAACCAGATGTTCGGGAAGGCGAGGAAGCGGTGCCAGGCCACACCCATGTCGGTCTTCAGCGCGACCGTGATCATCCAGATGAAGGACGTCGCGATCTTCAGGCCGGCGAAGAAGTAGGTGAGGTTCTGGAGCGTCGCGACGTCCATGCCCTCCAGCCAGGAGACCACGGGGTACGAGATGAAGAACGACGCCTCGTAGCCGTCCACGTGGTGCTGGGCGCCCTCCAGCGCGTGCAGCATGAAGATGCAGACGCCGACGATGAGGATGACGGCCTCGACGAAGTACGCCTGACCGAAATTGGACCCCGCGAAGCGGGACTTGCGGCCCGGCTTGCCCGGCTTGCTCAGTTGCCGGATGACGATCAGGGCCAGGATGCCGAGCACCGTCATGGTGCCGATGAACTCGACGAAGACGTTGTACGGCGCCCACTCGCCGACGACGGGCAGCAGCCAGTCGGCCTTGAAGAGCTGGCCGATCGCGTTGACGATCGTCAGCAGCAGCGAGAAGAAGCCCACCGCCACGAACCAGTGCGCCGCGCCCACGACGCCCCAGCGGTTCATCCGGGTGTGGCCGAGGAACTCCTTG
The DNA here is from genome assembly GCF_003865135.1 of Streptomyces chrestomyceticus JCM 4735. NCBI lineage: Bacteria > Bacillati > Actinomycetota > Actinomycetes > Kitasatosporales > Streptomycetaceae > Streptomyces > Streptomyces chrestomyceticus. The sequence continues at coordinate 4,946,994 of NZ_BHZC01000001.1, forward strand.
ACCACCGTGACCGTGCGTTGCGTCGGGGCATCGGTCCGGGTGCCTGCGGGTACGGGCTGGCCGAGCCGCATCTGGCGGACGATCTGCAGGATGGCACGGCCGAACAGTGCGACGCCGACCGCGATTAGGACCAGCGACACGATGATCGCGGCGAGTTGCATGGGTGGCTCCTCGGGCCTGCGAGTGCGGGGGTTACGGGGAATACTTGAAGGGCTGCGCGTACGTACGAGGGGTACGCGGAGTCCGCAGTACAAGGACTACAGCGATTACTAAGCAGTAACTTTTCGGGTCTGCGCTGAGGTTACCCAGTATCCCGAGCGCCATGAAGCCGCCCGGCCGGTGATCTGTGTCGCGCAGGCAACCCTTCCTGACCCGGCCGGCGTCCCCTGAAGAGGGAGTGACGATAAGCCCGACATAAAAGTTGAGCGGGCCCGGCTCAGGTCAATTGACAGGCTGGCGATGGTGCTGCACGCTTGAGTCTGTTCCACTCAAGTCACTGGAGGAATCGAAATGGCACGTGCGGTCGGCATCGACCTGGGCACGACGAACTCCGTCGTCAGTGTTCTCGAAGGCGGTGAGCCCACCGTCATCACCAACGCCGAGGGCGCCAGGACCACGCCGTCCGTCGTCGCCTTCGCCAAGAACGGCGAGGTGCTGGTCGGCGAGGTCGCGAAGCGCCAGGCGGTCACCAACGTCGACAGGACGATCCGTTCGGTCAAGCGCCACATGGGCACTGACTGGAAGGTCAACCTGGACGGCAAGGACTTCAACCCGCAGCAGATGAGCGCCTTCATCCTGCAGAAGCTCAAGCGGGACGCGGAGGCCTACCTCGGCGAGAAGGTCGCGGACGCGGTCATCACCGTTCCGGCCTACTTCAACGACTCCGAGCGCCAGGCCACCAAGGAGGCCGGCGAGATCGCGGGCCTGAACGTCCTGCGCATCGTCAACGAGCCCACCGCCGCGGCCCTGGCCTACGGCCTGGAGAAGGACGACCAGACCATCCTGGTCTTCGACCTCGGTGGCGGTACCTTCGACGTCTCGCTGCTGGAGATCGGCGACGGTGTCGTCGAGGTCAAGGCGACCAACGGCGACAACCACCTCGGTGGTGACGACTGGGACCAGCGCGTCGTCGACTACCTGGTCAAGCAGTTCCAGAACGGCCACGGCGTCGACCTGTCCAAGGACAAGATGGCGCTCCAGCGTCTGCGCGAGGCCGCGGAGAAGGCGAAGATCGAGCTGTCCTCGTCCACCGAGACGACGATCAACCTGCCCTACATCACCGCCTCCGCCGAGGGCCCGCTGCACCTGGACGAGAAGCTCACCCGGGCGCAGTTCCAGCAGCTCACCCAGGACCTCCTGGAGCGCTGCAAGACCCCGTTCCACAACGTCATCAAGGACGCCGGCATCGAGCTGTCCGAGATCGACCACGTGGTCCTGGTCGGCGGTTCGACCCGGATGCCCGCCGTCGCCGAGCTCGTCAAGGAGCTGACCGGCGGCAAGGACGCCAACAAGGGCGTCAACCCGGACGAGGTCGTCGCCATCGGCGCGTCGCTGCAGGCCGGTGTCCTCAAGGGTGAGGTCAAGGACGTCCTCCTGCTGGACGTCACCCCGCTGTCCCTCGGTATCGAGACCAAGGGCGGCATCATGACCAAGCTCATCGAGCGGAACACGACGATCCCGACCAAGCGCTCGGAGATCTTCACCACCGCCGAGGACAACCAGCCCTCCGTGCAGATCCAGGTCTACCAGGGCGAGCGCGAGATCGCGGCGTACAACAAGAAGCTCGGCATGTTCGAGCTGACCGGTCTGCCCCCGGCCCCGCGCGGCGTGCCGCAGATCGAGGTCGCCTTCGACATCGACGCGAACGGCATCATGCACGTCGCGGCGAAGGACCTCGGCACCGGCAAGGAGCAGAAGATGACCGTCACCGGCGGCTCCTCGCTGCCGAAGGACGAGGTCGACCGGATGCGCCAGGAGGCCGAGCAGTACGCCGACGAGGACCACCGCCGCCGCGAGGCCGCGGAGTCCCGTAACCAGGGCGAGCAGCTCGTCTACCAGACGGAGAAGTTCCTCAAGGACAACGAGGAGAAGGTCCCCGCCGAGGTGAAGACCGAGGTCGAGACCGCCGTCGCCGAGCTGAAGGAGAAGCTCAAGGGCGAGGACACGGCCGAGATCCGCACCGCGACCGAGAAGGTCGCCGCGGTCAGCCAGAAGCTGGGCCAGGCCATGTACGCCGACGCGCAGGCCGCGGGTGGTGCCGAGGGCGCCGCCGGTGCCGCGGGTGCCGCGGGCGGTCAGCAGGCCAAGGCCGAGGACGACGTGGTCGACGCCGAGATCGTCGACGACGAGAAGCCCAAGAAGGACGGTGCCGCGTGACGGAGGAGACTCCGGGCTTCGAGGACAAGAAGCCCGACGTCCCCGCCGATGCCGCACAGACCCCTGATGACGCGGCGCAGGCCGAGTCCGCCGACACGGCGGGCTCGGCCCCGGCCGGGGAGACGAACCAGGACGTAGCCGTCACGGCGCAGCTGGACCAGGTGCGTACCGCGCTCAACGAGCGCACCGCGGACCTCCAGCGGCTCCAGGCGGAGTACCAGAACTACCGCCGCCGGGTGGAGCGGGACCGGGTGTCGGTGAAGGAGATCGCCGCGGCGAACCTCCTCACCGAGCTGCTGCCGGTGCTCGACGACATCGGGCGGGCCCGGGAGCACGGCGAGCTGGTCGGCGGCTTCAAGTCGGTGGCCGAGTCGCTGGAGACCGTGGTCGCGAAGCTGGGCCTCCAGCAGTTCGGCAAGGAGGGCGAGCCCTTCGACCCGACGATCCACGAGGCGCTGATGCACTCGTACGCTCCGGATGTCACGGAGACCACGTGCGTCGCCATCCTCCAGCCGGGGTATCGCATCGGTGAACGAACGATCCGCCCCGCGCGGGTCGCGGTCGCCGAGCCGCAGCCGGGCGCGCAGCCCGGCAAGGCCGCCGGTGAGGAAGACGTGAAGGCTTCGGACGAGGAGAGCGGTGGCCCGGACGAGGGCTGACGCGGCGACGGAAGAAGCAGTTCGGGAGGAGGGACGTCGGGGATGAACACCAAGGACTTCGTGGAGAAGGACTACTACAAGGTCCTCGGCGTCCCGAAGGACGCCACCGAGGCGGAGATCAAGAAGGCGTACCGCAAGCTGGCCCGGGAGTTCCACCCGGACGCCAACAAGGGGGACGCCAAGGCCGAGGAGCGCTTCAAGGAGATCTCCGAGGCCAACGACATCCTCGGTGACCCCAAGCGCCGCAAGGAGTACGACGAGGCGCGGGCGCTGTTCGGCAACGGCGGCTTCCGCGCCGGCCCCGGCGGCGCCGGTGGCGGATCGTTCAACTTCGACCTCGGCGACCTCTTCGGCGGCGGTGCCCAGGGCGGCACGGCGGGCGGCGGCTTCGGCGGCGGGCTCGGCGACGTCTTCGGCGGCCTGTTCAACCGCGGCGGCGGCACGCGTACGCAGCCGCGCCGCGGGCAGGACGTCGAGTCCGAGGTGACGCTCAGCTTCACCGAGGCGGCGGACGGGGCCACGGTCCCGCTGCGGATGTCCAGCCAGGCGCCCTGCAAGACCTGCTCCGGCACCGGCGACAAGAACGGCACACCGCGCGTGTGCCCGACCTGCGTCGGCACCGGTCAGGTCAGCCGCGGTGGCGGTGGCGGCTTCTCGCTCACCGACCCGTGTGTGGACTGCAAGGGCCGCGGCCTGATCGCGGAGAACCCCTGCGACGTCTGCAAGGGCAGCGGCCGGGCGACCAGTTCGCGCACCATGCAGGTGCGGATCCCGGCGGGTGTCTCCGACGGGCAGCGCATCCGGCTGCGCGGCAAGGGCACCCCGGGCGAGCGCGGCGGGCCGAACGGCGACCTGTACGTCGTCGTGCACGTCGAGGCCCACCCGGTCTTCGGCCGCAAGGGCGACAACCTGACCGTCACCGTGCCGGTCACCTTCCCGGAGGCGGCGCTGGGCGGCGAGGTGCGGGTGCCGACACTCGGCGGCCCGCCGGTGACGCTCAAGCTCCCGGCCGGGACTCCCAACGGACGTACGATGCGCGTGCGCGGCAAGGGAGCGTCGCGCAAGGACGGCACCCGCGGCGACCTGCTGGTCACCGTCGAGGTGAGCGTCCCCAAGGACCTCGGCGACGCCGCACGGGAGTCGTTGGAGTCCTACCGTGAGGCGACCGCGGGCGAGGACCCGCGGGCGGAGCTGTTCCAGGCCGCGAAGGGAGCTTGAGTCGGATGGATGGCCGGGGCGGGCGTCGGAACCCGTACGAACTGACCGAAGAGTCGCCGGTGTACGTCATTTCCGTCGCGGCTCAGCTCTCGGGTCTGCACCCGCAGACCCTGCGTCAGTACGACCGCCTGGGGCTGGTCTCGCCCGACCGTACGGCGGGGCGCGGCCGGCGCTACTCCTCCCGGGACATCGAACTGCTCCGGGAAGTGCAGCGGTTGTCGCAGGACGAGGGCATCAACCTCGCCGGCATCAAGCGCATCATCGAGCTGGAGAACCAGGTCACGGCCCTGCGGCAGCGGGTCGCCGAGCTCCAGCACGCGGTCGAGGGCGCGGCCGCCACCATCCAGCAGCGGGAGGCGGCGGTGCACGCCTCGTACCGTCGCGACCTGGTGCCGTATCAGGACGTGCAGCAGGCCGGCGCGCTGGTCGTGTGGCGTCCGAAGAAGCGGTCCGAGTAGGCCGCGGGCCGTCGAGGTCGGCGATGCGGGGCCGGGGTGCACAGCGCACCCCGGCCCCGCCGCCGTTCCGGCAGCCGGTTCAGCAGCCGTGGTAACCGGCCGTCGGCATGGACAGCCGGCGGTGCACGTGGGACCGCATCGCGGTGGTGTAGACCGGCTCGTCGTAGTCGGCGGTCTCCAGCCGTACGCCGGCGGCGGCGCACCGCGCGGAGAACTCGTCGGCCGAGGCGATCGCGTTCTCCAGCGTGCGGCGGTTGGGGGCGATGAACACGTCGACCAGTCCGGCCGCCACGTCCTGCCACAGCGTGGTGTGGTCGGCGCGGAGCCGGTGCACGCTCAGCCGGCAGGTCAGCTCGTAGTCGCGGGCCCGGGCCCACTGCGCGCACATGGCGTGCTGGCCGTGGTCGTCCACCAGGAAGGGGGCGTCGTCCAGCCCCGACAGCGGCATCAGGCAGGCGATCGCCGTCACTCGGACCGAGTTCATCGCGCCCCCGGGGACGTGGCGAGTGTGGGGGCGACGATACCGCCGTGGGCCGGGTGCGGTGCGGGGGCGGTGCCGGGCGGCGGGGCAGGTCCGCACGCATGGCGGACGTCCGGCCGTCGCCCGGTGGTCCCTGGCGGCCGTACGCCCGGCGGTCCCTCGCGCCGGCTTGCTACGCCCGGCCCAGTGCCTTGTTGACGGTGATCTCGATCATCACCCGGTCCGGCTTGGGGGTGGGGGTGCGCCCGTACCGCTCGGCGTAGCGCCGTACCGCGTCCGCCACCACGTCCGCGTCCGTACGGATCCGGGCGACGCCCTCCAGGGTGGCCCACCGCCGGCCGCTCATCTGGCACACCGCGACCCGGGCGCCGTCCGGGCCGCCGGCGAGGACATGGCCGACCTTGCTGCTGTCCTTGCGGGTGATCACGCGGGCGATGCGCTGGTTCGCGTCGAAGGTGACACCGACCGGGACGACGTGCGGTGTGCCGTCGGGGCGCAGGGTGGTCAGCGTGCACAGGAGGTGCTCGCTCCAGAAGGCGAGGTACTCGGGGCTGAGGTCGTCCAGGTCGTGGGCCATGACCGGAAGAGTAATTGGGGATCCTGTGGGGCCGCCGTGCGGAGGGTCTGCAAAGGGACAGCGCAGGGAACGTGGAGGAGGCGTGAAGAGGGTGGGCCGTCGCCGTACGGGCCCGGGGAAGTGCGCCTGACTTCGGCAGGTTCCGCCGCGCCGGTGGCATGGTCCGGGCCGTCCGGTGCACCCGGAGAAGGACCGGAAAGCCGAAAGATGCCGGAAAGGTGCCGGGAAGATGCCCGGTGCGGTCCCCGGAACGGCGTTGAGTGGAATAGACTCAACTTATCGGACGTTGAGCTGAGCAGGTTTCCCTGCCGGACCACGGCACCGATCACGCACCGAGCCCAAGGAGGAGCGCGCGAGTGGACGCCGAGCTGACCAACAAGAGCCGTGAGGCGCTGAGCGCCGCCAACGAGCGGGCGGTGACGGCGGGACACGCGGACATGACCCCCGTGCACCTGCTGCTCGCCCTCCTCGCCGGCGCGGACAACGAGAACATCACCGACCTGCTGGCCGCCGTCGGCGCGGACGCCGTCGCGCTGCGCTCCGGCGCCGAGCGCCAGTTGGCCGCCCTGCCCAGCGTGCAGGGCTCCACGGTCGCCCCGCCGCAGCCGGACCGCGACACGCTGGCCGTCATCGCCGACGCCGCGCAGCGCGCGAAGGAGCTCGGCGACGACTTCATCTCCACCGAGCACCTGCTCATCGGCATCGCCGCCAAGGGCGGCCGCACCGGCGAACTGCTGGAGCAGCAGGGTGCCTCGGCCAAGAAGCTGCTGAGCGCCTTCGAGGACAACCGGGGCGGCCGGCGGGTCACCAACCCGGACCCGGAGGGCACGTACAAGGCGCTGGAGAAGTTCGGTACGGACTTCACGGCGGCCGCCCGCGACGGCAAGCTGGACCCGGTCATCGGCCGTGACCAGGAGATCCGCCGTGTGGTGCAGGTGCTCTCGCGGCGTACGAAGAACAACCCGGTGCTCATCGGCGAGCCCGGCGTCGGCAAGACCGCCGTCGTCGAGGGCCTGGCGCAGCGGATAGTGAAGGGCGACGTCCCCGAGTCGCTGCGGGACAAGCGGCTGGTGGCGCTGGACCTGGGCGCGATGGTCGCGGGCGCGAAGTACCGCGGCGAGTTCGAGGAGCGCCTCAAGACCGTACTGGCGGAGATCAAGTCCAGCGACGGCCAGATCATCACGTTCATCGACGAGCTGCACACGGTCGTCGGCGCCGGGGCCGGCGGCGACTCCGCCATGGACGCGGGCAACATGCTCAAGCCCATGCTGGCCCGCGGCGAGCTGCGGATGGTCGGCGCGACGACCCTGGACGAGTACCGCGAGCGCATCGAGAAGGACCCGGCGCTGGAGCGCCGCTTCCAGCAGGTGCTGGTCGCCGAGCCGACCGTCGAGGACACGGTCGCGATCCTGCGCGGTCTCAAGGGCCGCTACGAGGCCCACCACAAGGTGCAGATCGCGGACTCCGCGCTGGTCGCCGCCGCCACCCTCTCCGACCGCTACATCACCTCCCGCTTCCTGCCGGACAAGGCCATCGACCTCGTCGACGAGGCGGCCTCCCGCCTCCGGATGGAGATCGACTCCTCGCCCGTGGAGATCGACGAACTCCAGCGCTCCGTCGACCGGCTGCGCATGGAGGAGCTGGCGCTCAAGAACGAGACCGACGCCGGCTCCGTCCAGCGGCTGGAGAAGCTGCGCAAGGACCTCGCCGACAAGGAGGAGGAGCTGCGCGGCCTGACCGCCCGCTGGGAGAAGGAGAAGCAGGGCCTCAACCGCCTCGGCGAGCTGAAGGAGCGCCTGGACGAACTGCGCGGCCAGGCCGAGCGCGCCCAGCGCGACGGCGACTTCGACACCGCCTCCAAGCTGCTGTACGGGGAGATCCCGGGCCTGGAGCGGGAGCTGGAGGAGGCCGCGGCGGCCGAGGCCGAGCAGGAGGCGTCCCAGGACGCCAAGTCCTCCATGGTCAAGGAGGAGGTCGGCCCGGACGACATCGCGGACGTGGTCGGCTCCTGGACCGGCATCCCGGCCGGGCGCCTGCTGGAGGGCGAGACGCAGAAGCTGCTCCGCATGGAGGACGAGCTGGGCAAGCGGCTGATCGGCCAGACCGAGGCCGTACGGGCCGTCTCGGACGCGGTGCGCCGCACCCGCGCCGGCATCGCCGACCCGGACCGTCCCACCGGCTCGTTCCTCTTCCTCGGCCCGACCGGTGTCGGCAAGACCGAGCTGGCCAAGGCGCTCGCCGACTTCCTCTTCGACGACGAGCGGGCGATGGTCCGTATCGACATGAGCGAGTACGGCGAGAAGCACAGCGTGGCCCGGCTGGTCGGCGCCCCGCCCGGCTACGTCGGCTACGAGGAGGGCGGCCAGCTCACCGAGGCGGTCCGCCGCCGCCCGTACAGCGTCGTCCTGCTGGACGAGGTGGAGAAGGCGCACCACGAGGTCTTCGACGTGCTGCTCCAGGTGCTGGACGACGGGCGACTCACCGACGGCCAGGGCCGCACGGTGGACTTCCGCAACACGATCCTGATCCTGACCTCCAACCTGGGCTCGAACTTCCTGATGGACCCGCTCCTCAAGGAGGACCAGAAGAAGGAGAAGGTCCTGGAGACGGTACGGACCTCGTTCCGGCCCGAGTTCCTCAACCGGCTGGACGACCTGGTGGTCTTCCACCCGCTCGGCACCGACCAGCTCCAGCGGATCGCGGGCATCCAGCTCGCCCACCTGCAGCGCCGGCTCGCCGACCGGAGGCTGACGCTGGACGTCACCGAGCGCGCCCTGACCTGGCTGGCCTTCCTCGGCCAGGAGCCGGTCGTGGACCAGCCGCAGGCCGCCCCGGACCTCTCCTACGGCGCCCGCCCGCTGCGCCGCCTGGTCCAGACGGCCATCGGCGACCAGCTCGCCAAGGCGATCCTGGCGGGCGACGTGCTGGACGGCGACACCGTACGGGTGGATGTCGCCGAGGACGGCAGGTCGCTGGTGGTCGCTCCCGTACGGTGAGGCGCACCGGACCACCACATCCGGACCGCTGACCTCCGGCCGTCGCACGAGGCGTCCCGCCGCCTCTCCCCCCGGGTTTTGCGCCCGCAGCGGAGAGTGGGCGGCGGGCTTGCCATGACAGGGCCGGGATGGGAGAGGATGGCGGGGACCATACGAAGGGAATTCCACGGTGAGCATCGACCCGTCCTCGATCCCGAATTTCGGGGGCCAGCCCGAACCGCAGCCGTCGGGGCCTGATGGTCCCGTCCTGCCCGACCAGGACCTGGTCAAGCAGCTCCTCGACCAGATGGAGCTGAAGTACGTAGTCGACGACGAGGGTGACCTCGCCGCCCCGTGGGAGCAGTTCCGCACGTACTTCATGTTCCGCGGCGAGGAGGAGCAGCAGATCTTCTCCGTCCGTACGTTCTACGACCGCCCGCACGGCATCGACGACAAGCCGAAGCTGCTGGAGGCGCTCGACGACTGGAACCGCCGGACGCTGTGGCCCAAGGCGTACACCCACACCCACGACGACGGCACGGTCCGTCTGATCGGCGAGGCGTCGATGCTGATCGGCACCGGCGTGGCCCTGGAGCACTTTGTCTCCAGCACGGTCAGTTGGGTCCGCGCGTCGATCGAGTTCGACAAGTGGATCGTCGAGCAGCTCGGCCTGGAGGCCGACGCCGAGGGTGAAGGCGACGAGAAGCCGGGTGACGCGGAGGCGTGAGCCTTCCCGTGACCAGGTGACCGGCGGGCCCCGGAGCGATCTGCTCCGGGGCCCGCCGCCGTGTGCGGCCGGTCCCGGTTCACAGCGGCAGCGGCGCCAAGGCCAGCAGGTACACGCCGTAGCCGAGGGAGAGTACGGCCAGTGAGCCGGTCGCCAGGACGACGGACCGCGGCCGGGCGCGGGCCAGCGCGACCGCCGCCGGTACGAGCAGCGGGAAGGCCGGCAGCAGGAACCGCGGCTTGGAGGGGAAGTAGCCGGTGCCGCCCAGCGCCATGACGACCAGGACCGCCGTGTAGGCGAGCAGCGGCAGGGGCGGCCGGTCCAGCACCAGCAGGACGAGGAGCAGGACCGCCACGGCGACGACCGCGGCGGCCAGGTGCTGCACCAGCGGCTCGTTGTGCAGGAACAGCCGCTTCACGGACCGCAGGGTGTCCCGTCCGAAGTCGAACCGCGAGCCCCAGATCTCCTGCACCCGGAAGTAGCCGCGCGGCCCGGCGCCGGTGCGCGCCCCCACCCACAGGACGTAGCCGAGCCAGCCGGCGGGGGCGATCAGGGCGGCGGCCCAGTAGGGCCAGAGGGGGCGTGCGCGGCACAGTACGGGGCGCTCCGGGTCGCACCCGCGCCGCCAGGTACGTCCGGCCGCCGTCATCCTGACCGCCGCCGCGACCATGACCGCCGCGGCCACCGCGAGCCCGTTCGGCCGCGCCAGCCCGGCCAGGACCGCCAGCGCGCCGGCCCACAGCGGGCGGTCGGTGAGCAGGGCGTACAGCGCCCACGCGGCCAGCGCGGTGAGCAGCGGCTCCGTATAGCTCAGCGACTCGATGACGGCGTGCGGCAGCAGCGCCCACAGCACCACCAGGAACGTCCCGGCCCGCCGCCCGTACAGATGCGCGCCGACCGCGAAGGTCCCCCAGGCCGCCACGGCCGAGGCCGTCCACGCGAGCAGCAGCCCGGCGTTGAGCGCACCCACCGGCAGGACGGCGGACACGCCGCGGATCAGCCCCGGGTAGAGGGGGAAGAAGGCCAGGTCGGCGAGGTGGTCCGGCGGCCACATGTGGTGGGGCGCCGGGGAGCCGTAGCCGTACCGGGCCACGCCCAGGTACCAGTTGGAGTCCCAGGTGGCGCCCAGCAGATTCCGCGGATGACGGCCGGTGTGCCACGCCCACAGCGCCGCGCACAGGACCCCCGCGCAGCGAACGGCCGCGAACAGCGCGAGAGCGGGCGCCGCACGGCGCAGCGCCGCCCGGACGTGGACGCGTACGGAACCGGGCCGTTGCGCTGCGGCGGCCGCGGTGTCGACGGTCTCGGCGGCCACGGAACACCTCCGGTACGCGACGGTCACCCACCGGGTCCCGCGCGCCCGGCACACTCCGGCATTACGACTCTCGGGGGCGTCTGTCCGTCCCGCTACCTCTGGTGGCTGGGGGTAGGCCGGGTGGGTGGTGTGGAGGGGGCCGGGGCCTGGATGCCGTCAGAGGGCGCGGAGGCGGTCGACCGCTTCTTGAAGGACCTTCTCCTGCTTGCAGAAGGCGAAGCGGACGTACGGTGCGCCCTGGTCCTGGTGGTCGTAGAAGACGGCGTTGGGGATGGCCACGACGCCGGCGCGTTCCGGGAGAGCGCGGCAGAAGGCGAAGCCGTCCTCTTCGCCGAGGGGGCGGATGTCGGTGGTGACGAAGTACGTGCCGGACGGGCGGAAGACGCGGAACCCGGCGGCGGCGAGGCCGTCGGCCAGGAGGTCGCGCTTGGTCCGCAGGTCGTCGCGCAGGCCGGTGTAGTAGCTGTCGGGCAGGGCCAGCGCCTCGGCGACCGCGTACTGGAACGGGCCGGCGGAGACGTACGTGAGGAACTGCTTGGCGGAGCGGACGGCGCCGACCAGCTCCGGGCTCGCGGTGACCCAGCCGACCTTCCAGCCGGTGAAGGAGAAGGTCTTGCCGGCCGAGCCGATGGTGACGGTGCGCTCGCGCATGCCGGGGAAGGACGCCAGCGGGAGGTGTTCGCCCTCGAAGACGAGGTGCTCGTACACCTCGTCGGTGATCACGAGGAGGTCGCGTTCGCAGGCGAGGCGGGCGATCTCGGTCAGTTCGGCGCGGTCGAGGACGGTTCCGGTGGGGTTGTGGGGGGTGTTGAGGAGGATGAGGCGGGTGCGGTCGGTGATGGCGTCCCGCAGCTCGTCCAGGTCGAGGGAGTACGTACCGTCCTCGGCGGACGGGCGCAGCGTCACCGGGACGCGGGTGCCGCCCGCCATCGCGATGCACGCGGCGTAGGAGTCGTAGTACGGCTCCAGCGCGATCACCTCGTCGCCGGGCTCCAGCAGGGCGAGCAGCGAGGCGGCGATCGCCTCGGTGGCCCCGGCGGTCACCAGGACCTCGGTGTCCGGGTCGTACGCGACGCCGAGGTGGCCGTAGAAGCGGTGCTGGTGCGCGGCGACGGCGGCGCGCAGTTCGGGGACGCCGGGGCCCGGCGGGTACTGGTTGCCGCGACCGTCGCGCAGTGCGCGGACCGCCGCCTCCCTGACCTTCTCCGGCCCGTCGGTGTCGGGAAAGCCCTGTCCCAGGTTGATCGATCCGGTGCGCAGGGCGAGTGCGGACATCTCGGCGAAGATCGTCGTACCGAACTCGGCGAGGCGGCGGTTGAGCAGCGGTCGTGACATGTCCGCCATCCTCCGCCGAACCTCTGGACTTCCTCAACTGTGCTTTGCGGCCGCCGGGGTCCGGGCATGACCCCCGCACCGATGACACGGCGCGGAACCGGACGGCCCGAAAGAGGACGCCGGATCCGGAGTGGATCAGCGTGGACCGGAGAGGGATCAAGGACACGGACGACCCGTAGGACACCTACGACGGCGCTCCGACCGGGCCGGGGACACGGCGGCGGGCGGAGCGGGTGCCTCGCTTCGGGGGACGGAAAGGAGTGTGGGGCGACGATGGGTTTTGTGGTCTTCCTCGTGATCTGTGTGGTGGTCGCGGCCCTGGTGGTCACGGCGGCGCAGAGCCGCGACGGCGGTGGCCGCCGCAGCCTCGGCAAGCGCGGGCGGGACGGCACCGGCTGGTGGGTGGCCGGTGACCCGGGCGTGGGCGGCGGGCACCACCACGGGCACTCCTGCGGCGGTTCGATGTCGTGCGGCGGCGGTGGGGGCGGTGGGCACCACTCGTCGTCCTGCGGGGGTGGCGGGGGCTGCGGCGGGGGCAGTTCCTGAGGGGCGGCGGCGCAGGCTTCGGGGTACGTCGACGGCAGCTCCCGAGGGGCGGTCGGAAACGGGTTCCGGGGCAGTCGCCGACGCGTGGCTGCCCCGTACACATGCAGGGGGCCCATGCAGGTCCGCATATGCGCCCAGCAGGGTCAACGGGCCCTGGGGAGTGGGATGTTGAACAACTGAACTGAGTGGCCCTCTGAGGGATGGAAACCCGGCGAAGATGGGTAAAAACGCTGTGGGCCCCGCTCGTTTCATGATTCCCTCTCCCTAGAGAATCCCAGTTCTCGGACCCCACGTGGGCACGAGCCGGCAGACAGTCGTAACCCTGATCCCGTCTCCGGGGCAGGCCGGCCCACCATCCACTGCGTGCTTGCGGAGCCGACCCATGCTCACGACCCTGAAAACGGCCTACACCGATACCCGCGCATCCGACCTCGCCTGGGCACTCGGCCGGGAGCCGCTGCCGGCCCTTGCCGTGCTCGACCTCCAACTCGCGGACGCCCACGTACAGTTGAGACTGCTCGGAGCCTCGCACCAGGTGCTCCTGGAGGAGGAGCGCGGCACCTGCTCCGAAACCGTCGCCTGCATACCCGGCAGCAGCACCCCGCTGCCGCTGGGCGTGGCGAAACGCATCGGCGACTGGGAGTACGAATTCGCCGCCCATGTCGAGACGCTCTCCCGGGGCTCGTTCGCCGGGCGCGCCCAGGAGCTGCTGGCCCTGGTCGCCGAACACCCTCTCGGCCTTGCCGGAACGTTCCCGGGCTCGCCGCACGCGTTCACCGCGATGCTGGCCCAGCGCGAGGACGGCCAGGTGCGCTGGCGTACCTGGCACGCCTACCCGCAGGAGGGGCGGCTGGTCGCGACGCGTACGCGGGTCGGGGTCCGGGTGGCGGCGGCCATCTGAGCGGCGATTCCCGCGGGCGCTTCTACCGGCTCGCGGGCCGGGCCGGGTGTGCGTCGCGCTCCAAGTCGCCCGTGTGGGACGCGCACTACGCTCGTGTGGGTGACATAGGGCCACTCGGTCGTCACGTAGCGTTGCACGACATGATCGACCCGCCTGATCCAGTCCACCGCGGTTCCCCCGAGCCGCCCGAGGCGGGGAGTCCGGCGCGGCTGCCCGTACCCGCCGGACTCGGCCGGCTGCTCGTGCTGGCCACCGTCTTCGTCTGCGCCGCCTGCGGCCTGGTCTACGAACTCGAAATGGTCGCCCTCGCCTCCTACCTGACCGGCGACTCGGTCACCCAGGCATCCGTCGTGCTGTCCGTCATGGTCTTCGCCATGGGCATCGGCTCGCTGCTCGCCAAACGGCTCCGCTGCCGGGCGGCCGTCGGCTTCGGCGCGCTGGAGGCGGTCCTCGCCCTCGTCGGCGGCTTCTCCGCGATGGCGCTCTACGCCTGCTACGCCTGGTTCGGCCAGTCCCGCTCCGTCCTGGTCGCCTTCTCGCTGGCCATGGGCATGCTCATCGGCGCCGAGGTACCGCTGCTGATGACGCTCATCCAGCGGGTCCGCCGCCAGGACGCGGGGGGTGCGGTGGCGGACCTCTTCGCGGCCGACTACGTGGGCGCCCTGGTCGGCGGACTCGCCTTCCCCTTCCTGTTGCTGCCGGGGCTGGGCCAGATCTCCGGCGCCCTGCTCACCGGTTCGGTCAACGCGGTGGCCGGCGGCGGGCTGGTGCTCTGGCTCTTCCGCAGCGACCTGTCCGTACGGGCCCGCTGGGCTCTGATCGCCGCGAACGTGCTGGTGCTGGCGCTGCTCGCCGCCGGGACGGTCCTGGTGCCGCCCTTCGAGCGGGCCGCGCGGGACGCGGTGTACGGGTCGGCGGCGCGGGTCGCGGTCCGTACCGGCATCCAGGAAGTCGTGATCACGGGCGGTACGGACCCGGACGCCGCGGACCCGGACACCACGCGCCGGGCCGGGACCGCGGACCAGCACCTCGACCGGGCCGGCCGCCACGGGGCAGCAGGCCCCGCACCGGACTCGGCGAAGAACGGTGCCGGAGCCGGCGGCCCACTCGGCCTCTACCTGGACGGCCGCCTGCGGGCCGGCGCGGAGGACGACCACCCGTACCACGAAGGGCTGGTGCACCCGGCCATGGCGGGCGGACCGCACCGCCGGGTCCTGGTGCTCGGCGGCGGCGACGGCCTCGCCGCCCGCGAGGTCCTGCGCTACCCCGGCGTCACGGCCGTGACCGTCGTCGAACTCGATCCGGACCTGGCCCGCCTGGCCCGTACGGACCCGGGCCTGTCCGCGCTCAACGGGCACGCGCTGGACGACCCGAGGGTCCGCGTGGTCACGGGCGACGTGTTCGAGTGGCTGCGGCAGGGCGGCGCGGCGGCCCGGAACGGCGGTCCGTACGACGTCGTGATCGCCGACCTGCCCGACCCGGGCAGCACGGCCAGCACCAAGCTCTACTCGCAGGAGTTCTACGGCCTCGCGTCCCGCGCGCTGGCCCGGGGCGGCCGGCTGGCGGTGCACGCCGGAGAGCCCACGTCCCGGCCCCGGACGTTCTGGACGGTCGACGCGACCGTACGGGCCGCGGGCCTGAGCACCGCCCCGTACCGCATCCCCGGCCGGACCGTCCCCCGGACCCCGCCTCGCACCGGCGCGCCGGAACGCTCCTGCGGAACGGGCCACCCCACCGGCCACCGCCGCGCCTGCGGCTGGGGCTTCCTCCTCGCGGCCCACCGCACCCCCGCCTGACCCTCGCCCCGGACGCCCCCGTCCTGCGCTCCCTGACGCCCGCCGCCCTCCGGTCCGCTGCCCGCTCCCTCGCCCCCACCCGCGTGCCCGGCCTCCCGCCGTCAACGCTGATGCACCCACGCCACCTGGACTGACCGGGCCGAACGGGACCGGCCCCCGCCCGGCCCGCCGGCGCTCCACCGGCCCGACGCCGACGCCCGGCGCGGCGATCCGCCCCAGCCCCGCTCCCCGTTCGGCCACGGGAGAAAATTGGTGCCGGACCGGGCACGTGTGCCGGGAGGGCTGGGTAGGCTCCCATGCCATGGAGCACGAGGTGTACGTTCCGTTTCCCGTCGAGACCGTGCGGCAGGCGCTGGCCGAGCCGGAGCGCGTGGCGCGCTGCATTCCCGGGTGCCAACTCGACGCCGACGCGGACCCCGGCACCCCCGGCGGGCGGCTGCGGCTGCGCATCGGGAGTTCCACCATCACCTACCGCGGCACCCTCACCGTCACCCTGCGCGGCGCCGACACCGTCCTGGTCGAGGCGAGCGGCATGGAGTCGCGGGGCGACGGCTCCGCCGAGCTGTCCCTCACCGTGCGGCTCGCCGCCGGGCCCGACGACTCCGCCACCACGGTCCTGAGCTGCGCCGGTACGGTCACCAGCACCGGCCGCCTCGCGGAAGCCACCGCTCAGGCGGCCGAGTCCGCCGGACGCCGGGTCCTGGACCGCTTCGCCGCCAACCTCGCGGCGGACCTCACCGATACCCCGCCGGACACCCAGGACAGCGGCACGCCCGCCACCGCGGCCCTCTTCGACACCGAGGTCCCGCCGCCGTCCCTCGACCCGCTCACCGACACCGACGACCAGGACGGCACACCGCCCGCCGAGGCCGCGCACGCACGGCGCACGATGATCGGGCGGAGCGCCGAGGAGGTCGACCACGCACCGCCGCGCGGCCGGTACGCGCCGGTCCCCGCCCCCCAGTCGGCGACGACCTCCGCCACCCTGCGCTGGGCGGCACCGGCCGCGGCCCTCGCCCTCGCGTCGGCCGTCGTGGTGGGCCGGGTGCTGCGGCGACGCCGCTGAGCCGTGGCGCGCGCCCGCCGTACCGTGTCGGCTCCCCGCCTCCCCGTTAGGGTCGGACCGTGAGTGACAACGACACGCGAAACGTCGCGCAGGGACAGGTACGGCTGGCCGCGGGCGACACCGAAGTGACCGTGGACCCGGCCAACGGCTGCCGGCTCGCGAGCCTGCGCATCGGGGGTACGGAACTGCTGCGGCAGGGCGCCAAGTACGGCTCCTTCCCGATGGTGCCGTGGTGCGGCCGCATCGAGAACGGGCGCTTCCGCAACGGCGGCGAAGTGCACCAGATGCCGGTCAACTCCCCGCCGCACGCGATCCACGGCACCGGCCGCAACGTCGCCTGGAAGACGGCCCGCGCGGACGACACCAGCGCCGCGTTCACCTACGAACTGCTCGACCCGGACGCCGCCCCCTGGCCGTACCCGGGCCGGGTCACCCAGGTGGTCGAGCTGGCCGAGGACGGCAGCTCCCTCACCCTGACCATGGGCGTCGAGGCGAGCGGCGACTCCTTCCCCGCCCAGGCAGGCTGGCACCCGTGGTTCCTGCGCCGCCTGGACGGGGGCGGCGAGGACGTGAAGATCGACTTCACCGCCGCGTGGCAGGAGGAGCGGGGCGACGACCACCTGCCCACCGGACGGCGCATCGACCCGCGGCCCGGCCCCTGGGACGACTGCTTCGGCATGCCGGACGGCGTGGACGTCGCCCTCACCTGGCCGGGCCGGCTGGAGCTGAAGGTCACCAGCGGCGCGGAGTGGGTGGTGGTCTACGACGAGCAGGACGAGGCGGTCTGCGTGGAGCCGCAGTCCGGCCCGCCCAACGGCCTCAACACGCTGCCGCGCCTGGTCACGCCCATCGACCCGCTGGAGATCTCGACCACCTGGACCTGGCGCACCCTGAGCTGACCCGGCCTGACCCACCCGCCGACCGGCGTCCGGCCGGGCCCCGGCACACGCTCTAAGCTCGTGCGCATGACTGACGACGTACGCGGCGATCTGCTGCAGCAGATCAAGGACAAGGCCGTGGTGCACGGCAAGGTGACGCTCTCCTCCGGCAAGGAGGCCGATTACTACATCGACCTGCGCCGGATCACCCTCGACGGAGCGGCCGCGCCCCTCGTCGGGCGGCTGATGCTGGACATCACCGCCGACCTGGACTACGACGCGGTCGGCGGGCTCACGCTCGGTGCCGACCCGGTCGCGGCCTCGATGCTGCACGCCGCCGCGGCGCGCGGTCGCCGGCTGGACGCGTTCGTCGTCCGCAAGGCGCAGAAGACGCACGGCATGCAGCGGCGGATCGAGGGCCCGGACATCAAGGGCCGCCGGGTCCTGGTCGTCGAGGACACCTCCACCACCGGCGGCTCGCCGCTGACCGCCGTCGAGGCGGCGCGCGAGGCGGGCGCGGAGGTGGTCGCGGTCGCCACGATCGTGGACCGCGGGGCGGAGTCGGCCATCGCCGACGCGGGTCTGCCGTACATCACCGGCTACCGGCTGGGAGACCTCGGCCTCGCCTGAGCCCTCGCCGGTCTCCTGGCTCTGACCAGCGCTTATCGCAAACGGGTGGTTGGTTTCACGTGAAACCGGCCACCCCTTTGTGTGCCGGTGGCGTGTACGGGATGTGGAGCAAACCGCCGAGTCTGGGAAGATGAGCTACGGCGATGTCGTCGCCCCCTGGTCAGGGCCAAGAACGCACACCCGCACATCACAAGGAGCGGACAGATGCCCATCGCAACTCCCGAGGTCTACAACGAGATGCTGGATCGGGCGAAGGCAGGCAAGTTCGCCTACCCGGCCATCAACGTGACCTCGACGCAGACTCTGCACGCAGCGCTGCGTGGTTTCGCCGAGGCCGAGAGCGACGGCATCGTCCAGATTTCCACCGGTGGTGCGGAGTTCCTGGGCGGCCAGCACAACAAGGACATGGTGACCGGCGCGGTCGCGCTGGCGGAGTTCGCGCACATCGTCGCGGAGAAGTACGACATCAACGTCGCGCTCCACACCGACCACTGCCCCAAGGACAAGCTGGACGGCTACGTCCGTCCGCTGCTGGCCGTCTCCGAGCAGCGGGTGGCCAAGGGCCAGAACCCGCTGTTCCAGTCCCACATGTGGGACGGTTCCGCCGAGACCCTGGCCGACAACCTGTCCATCGCCCAGGAGCTGCTGGCCCAGGCGGCCGCCGCGAAGATCATCCTTGAGGTCGAGATCACCCCGACCGGTGGCGAGGAGGACGGCGTCACCCACGAGATCAACGACGAGCTGTACACCACCGTCGACGACGCGCTGCGGACCGCTGAGGCGCTGGGCCTGGGCGAGAAGGGCCGCTACCTGCTCGCCGCCTCGTTCGGCAACGTGCACGGCGTCTACAAGCCGGGCAACGTCGTGCTCCGCCCCGAGCTCCTCAAGGACCTCCAGGAGGGCGTGGGCGCCAAGTACGGCAAGCAGTCCCCCTTCGACTTCGTCTTCCACGGCGGCTCCGGCTCCACGGCCGAGGAGATCGCCACGGCGCTGGAGAACGGCGTCGTGAAGATGAACCTGGACACGGACACGCAGTACGCGTTCACGCGTCCGATCGCGGACCACATGTTCCGCAACTACGACGGCGTCCTCAAGGTCGACGGCGACGTCGGCAACAAGAAGACCTACGACCCGCGAAGCTGGGGCAAGCTCGCCGAGGCCGGCATGGCCAAGCGCGTCACCGAAGCCTGCGCCAACCTCCGCTCCACCGGCACCAAGATCAAGTAACCCTCCGGGTCCCCGGCCCCGGCCCGCCTTCACGGCGGCCGGGGCCTTCGTGCGCGTGGGTGTGGGCGCGCGTTGTGCGCGGAGGGTTCGGTGGGTGGGGGCTCGGGGTTCCTCCGGGGTCACTCCTCGGCACCGTGGACCGCAACGTACCTTCACTAGGCAACGCAGAGGCCCGGCTGCCTGCGGGGAGACCCCTGCGGGACCCCGAGCCCTGGCCGTCGAGCGGCTATCGGAGCGATCGGGCTGGGGCTTTCACAAGCCCAAGCGAAAGCCGGCCCGGTGGGGGCTCGCGTTGTGCGCAGTGGGTTCGGTGTGTGGGGGCTCGGGGTCCCTCCGGGGTCACTCCTCGGCACCGTGGACCGCAACGTACCTTCACTAGGCAACGCAGAGGCCCGGCTGCCTGCGGGGAGACCCCTGCGGGACCCCGAGCCCCGGCCGTCGAGCGGCTATCGGAGCGATCGGGCTGGGGCTTTCACAAGCCCAAACGCTCCCGGTTCGGGGCTCGCGTCGTGCGTGATGGGCCCGGTGGTGGGGGCGCGGGCGGCTTCCCGCGTGTTCGGGCTGGGGCTTTTACAAGCCGGGCGCGTCAGCGGCGCGGGAGCCCCGGCGCTCCGTCCTCCGGCGCGTCAGCGCCCGATGGCGCGGCGGAGCCGCGTCGGGGTGGGCCAGCCCCGGCGTGCGCATCTCATCGCCGGGGAGGGGCCTGCCGTACCGCCACCACCTCGTGAGCCTCACCCCTAGGTAAGGCGCCCCCCTGCGTCATCGAAAACTTCCCCCCACCGACCTCGGCTCGCCAATCCGGCCCGAGGGGGCGTGTAGGGGGCCATCCCCGCAGGCAGCCGGGTGTCTGCGTCACCGAAAAAAAGTCACGTCGCGGTGCACGGTGCCGAGGAGTTGGCCCCTGCGCGCCCCCGCCCCACCACGAAACCAATGCGAACCGAACGTCAACACCACACACCCCCGCGCGCAGCGCGAAACGTCCCCCGACACCGGGGTGAACCGCCACACAAGGCCCAGCCCCCTGAGGTACGTAATCGACTGGCCCCTCCGGGAAGATGGGAGCATGGCCATTCATCAGAACCTCCTAGGGGGCCCGCCCCCCACCGAACTCCCCGACGACCCCGAGCCCCGCGAGCTCCTCGCCTCGGGTGCCGCGCCGGCGGACGTCGCGGCGAAGTATCCGACCTCCTCGCTGGCCTGGGCGCAGCTTGCCGATGACGCGTTCCAGGCGGGCCGTACGGTCGAGTCGTACGCGTATGCCCGTACGGGTTACCACCGGGGCCTGGACGCGCTGCGCCGGGCCGGCTGGAAGGGGCACGGTCCGGTGCCGTTCGAGCACGAGCCCAACCGGGGCTTCCTGCGTGCCCTGCACGCGCTCGCCCGTGCCGCGCAGGCCATCGGCGAGCAGGAGGAGTACGAGCGGTGCTCCACGTTCCTGCGGGAGTCGTCGCCGACGGCGGCCGACACCCTTTCGTAGGGCGCTGAGCTGCGCTTCCGGCTGACCGCCGGGACGGAATCGAGGCCGGCCGCGCATGCGCGGCCGGCCTTTCGCACGCCGTGGGCGGCCTCTTGCGCGCCCTCCGCGGAGCACGGATGATGCCAGTGGGCCGGAAGATTCCGTGCCCGAGGGGACCGGGGCTCCGTTTGCCGACGGGAAGGAGCGGACCGCTACCCGGAAGCCAGCAGCATCGAGGAGTTCCTCATGTCGCAGCAGTCCGCCCCGCAAGCCGCCGAGGTCCGGCGGCCCGATCTGAGCATCGGCAGTACGGGGACGACGCCGTACGAGGATTACGTCCACGCGGACGTGCTCACCCACCTCCAGCATCCGCTGTCCGACGATCCGGGCGAGATGGCGTTCCTGGTGACGACCCAGGTGATGGAGCTGTGGTTCACGGTCGTGGTGCACGAGTGGCACACCGCCGCGCAGGCGTTGCGCCGGGACGACCTGCCGGCGGCGATGGAGGCGCTGGAGCGTTCGACGCACCAGTTGGAGGCGCTGAACGCGGCGTGGAAGCCGTTGGCGCGGCTGACGCCGGCGCAGTTCAACGCGTTCCGGGGTGCGCTGGGGGAGGGTTCGGGGTTCCAGTCCGCGATGTACCGGCGGATGGAGTTCCTGCTGGGGGAGAAGTCGGCGTCGATGCTGGTGCCGCACCGGGGCGCGCCGCGTGAGCACGCCGAGCTGGAGAAGGCGTTGCAGGAGCCGAGCCTGTGGGACGAGGTGCTGCGGCTGCTGGCGCGCCGGGGGTACGGGATACCCCGTGAGGTGCTGGACCGTGAGGTGACGGCGCGGTACGAGCCGGACGCGCGCGTCGAGGCGGTGTGGGCCGAGGTGTACGCGGGGCCGCGCGACGGTGAGCTGGTGCGGCTCGGTGAGGCGCTGACGGACGTCGCGGAGCTGGTGTGGCGCTGGCGTAACGATCATTTGGTGGCGACGCGGCGGGCGATGGGAGCCAAGATGGGGACCGGCGGTTCGGCGGGTGTGGCATGGCTGGAGAAGCGGGCCAGCAAGAACGTTTTTCCGGAGCTGTGGACGGCGCGCAGCCATGTCTGACCCGGCGGAGCGCGCCGCGGCGCTGGACGAGAAGGACGAACTCCGCCCCGTACGGGAGAAATTCGTCCTGGACGACACCGTGTACCTGGACGGGAACTCGCTGGGCGCGCTGCCCGGCCACGTACCGGCCCGCGTCGCCGACGTGATCACCCGGGAGTGGGGCGAGCTGCGCATCCGCTCCTGGGAGGAGTCGGGCTGGTGGACCGCGCCGGAACGCGTCGGCGACCGGATCGCCCCGCTGCTCGGCGCCGCGCCGGGGCAGGTCGTGGCGGGCGACTCGACCAGCGTCAACGTGTTCAAGGCGGTGGTCGGCGCGGTACGGATGGCGGGCGCGGGCCGGGACGAGATCCTCGCCGACGAGGCGTCCTTCCCGACCGACGGCTACATCGCGGAGTCCGCGGCGCGTATGACGGGCTGCACCCTGCGGGCCCTGCCGGCCGAGCGGATTCCCGGCGAGGCCGGGCCCCGGACCGCGCTCGCGCTGGTCAACCACGTCGACTACCGCACCGGACGGCTCAACGACCTGCCCGGCATCACCGCGGCCCTGCACGACGCCGGGGCCCTGGCGGTCTGGGACCTGTGCCACAGCGCGGGCGCGCTGCCGGTCCGGCTGGACGCCCACGGCGTCGACCTCGCGGTGGGCTGCACGTACAAGTACCTGAACGGCGGTCCGGGCGCGCCCGCGTACCTGTATGTGCGCGAGGAGCTCCAGGCACGCTTCGACTCGCCGCTGCCCGGCTGGAACTCGCACGCCGTGCCCTTCGGCATGGACCCCGCGTACGCCCCGGCCGACGGCATCACCCGGGGTCGCGTCGGCACGCCCGACATCCTGTCCATGCTCGCCCTGGAGGCGGCCCTGGACGTCTGGGACGGCGTGTCCGTCGAGGCCGTACGGGCCAAGAGCCTCGCGCTCGGCGACTTCTTCCTGGAGTGCGTGGACACGCACGTACCCGAGGGACGGGTGCGTTGCGTCACCCCGCGAGAGCACCCGCAGCGGGGCAGCCAGATCGCGCTGGCCTGCGCGGACGCGGGTGCGGTGATGACGGAGCTGATCCGGCGCGGGGTGGTCGGCGACTTCCGCCACCCCGACGTGCTGCGCTTCGGCTTCACGCCGCTCTACACGTCCTTCGCGGACGTGGCGCGGGCCGCGCGGGTGCTGGGCGAGGTCGTGGGGTGAGCGGTCCGGGCGCAGCGGCCGAGGAGGCGGCGCTGCTCGGCCTCGCGCCCGTGGCGCCCGACGCGACGCTGGCGTACGGGCCGCACCCGGACCAGGTGATCGACCTGTACGGGCAGCGGAACGCGGGGCCGGTGGTGCTGCTGTTGCACGGCGGTTTCTGGCGCGCGGCGTACGACCGTACGCATCTGTCGCCGCTCGCCGCGGAGCTCGCCCGGCACGGGCTGCCGGTCGCGCTGGCCGAATACCGCCGCTCGGGCGCGGGCGGCGGCTGGCCGCACACGTACGAGGACGTGGTGGCCGCGACGGCCGCGCTGGAGCGGCCCGTGGTGGCCGTGGGGCACTCGGCGGGCGGGCACCTCGCGCTGCTCCTCGCGGCGGCACGGCCGGACCACCCGGACCGGCCGGACCGCCCAGGCCCGGACGCGCCACGCCGGATCATCGTCGTGGCCCCCGTCGCCGACCTCGCGCACGCCCATGAGCTGGGACTGAGCGACCGCGCCGTGGCGGAGTTCCTGGGCACCGGGCCCGGATGGGCGGACCGGCTCACCGCGGCGGACCCGGTACGCCGGCTGCCGTGTACGGTCCCCGTGACGGTCCTGCACGGCACCGCCGACCCCGACGTGCCCATCGGGCTCTCCCGCCGCTACGTACGGGCCGCCGAGGCCGCCGGCGGCACCGCGCCGCACCTGCGGGAGCTGGCCGGAACCGGCCACTACGCGCCCGTCACCCCCGGCACCGCCGCCTTCCGCGTCCTCCTCGACACCCTGCGTAGTACTTGAGGAGGACGGCCCCAGATCCGCTCAGGAGGGGACGACCGGGGGCCGCCCTCTGCTTACCGTGGTGTGCGTGAACCAGACGACCCACTCGCAGCGCGACGACCTGCGCTCGGAAGCCCGACTCGTCCGCGGCGCGCTGAACCGGCTGCGCCAGGACCTGATCGTGGACGCCTTCGCCTTCCGCCCGATGCTGCCCCTGGACGACGCGCGCGTGTCCGGGTGGTCGTGGGTCCCGCAGCGGCTGCGCCGTCATGTGCGCTGGGCCCCGCACGTGGTGCTCGCGGCCGTCGCGGCCATGGTGTTCCTCGCGACCACCAGCGTGATGGCCCGCTCCAGCGCGCTGGGCTTCCTCTTCGCGACGGTCTTCAGCTTCCTGCTCGCCGCGCCGATCGCGCTGACCCTCTTCCGCCCGGTCGGCGCGTTCTGGCTGTCGGGCGGGGCGTTCGGCTTCGCGATGCTGGCCTACATCGTCACCGGGGCCGGGTCCACCGGGTACGAGATCGGCTTCGTGACGCACACCGCGGTGATGGTCCTGGCCGTGCTCCGTACCCGGCCCCGGCTGGCCGCCGAGATGTGGCTGGTCACCATGGCGGCGTCGGCCGTACTGGTGCTGCTGGTGCCCCGGACGATCTCGGACGTGGCGCCGTTCGCGGTGCTGTCGGTGATGGTGCTGGTCCCCGCCGCCGCCATCCGCGCCTGGCGCGAGGAGCGGCAGCACGTGGTCGAGACGCAGACCGCCACCGCCGAGGAGCGTTCGCGGCGCACGCTGCTGGAGGAGCGCGCCCTGATCGCCCGCGAGCTGCACGACGTGGTCGCGCACCACATGTCGGTCATCGCCATCCAGGCCGAGGCCGCCCCCTACCGCGTCAAGGACACCCCGCCCGAGTTGGCCACCTCCTTCTCGACCATCCGGGAGAACGCGGTGGCGGCACTGACCGAGCTGCGCCGCATCCTCGGTGTCGTGCGGTCCGAGGACCCGGACGCCTTCGCCGACGCCGACCCGGAGGCGCCGCAGCCGACCCTGGCCAGCCTGGACTCGCTGCTGGCGAGCGTGCGCAGCGCGGGGCTGGAGGTCGAAACGGTGATCACCGGCTCGCCGCGGCCGCTGCCGCAGGGCGTCGAGCTGTCCGCGTACCGCATCGTCCAGGAGGCGCTGAGCAACACCCTGCGGCACGCGCCGGGCGCCGAGGCGCGGGTGGAGATCTCGTACGTGCTCGGCGGGATCGGACTGCGTATCGTCAACGGCAGGGCGAGCCGCCTGGCCAAACCGTCACCGGGGGCCGGGCACGGCGTACTGGGAATGCGGGAGCGGGTGCAGATGCTGGGCGGGGAGATGACGGCGGACCACACCGAAGAGGGCGGGTTCGAGGTCGCGGCCTTCATCCCGGTGTCGGCGGCGCAGAGCGCGGCGGAGGGGAAGACGGCGTGATCCGGGTAATGATCGTGGACGACCAGGTCATGGTCCGTGAGGGCTTCTCGGTGCTGCTGGGCGCGATGCCGGACATCGAGGTCGTCGGCGAGGCCGTGGACGGCCGGCAGGCGGTGGCCAAGGTCGCCGAGCTGCGGCCTGACGTGGTGCTGATGGACATCCGGATGCCGGAGATGAACGGGCTGGAGGCGACCCGCGAGATCGTCGCCGCCGACGCGGACGCCAAGGTGCTGGTGCTGACCACCTTCGACCTGGACGAGTACGTCTACCAGGCGCTGCGGGCCGGGGCGAGCGGCTTCCTGCTCAAGGACGCCTCGGCGGGCCAGCTCGCGGAGGGCGTACGGATCGTCGCGAACGGCGAGGCGCTGCTCGCACCGGCCGTCACCAAGCGGCTGATCTCGGAGTTCTCCAAGCTCGACACGCCGCGGGCGCCCACCCAGGAACGCATCGGCGACCTCACCGAGCGGGAGACCGAGGTCCTGGTGCTGGTGGCCCAGGGTCTGTCCAACGGTGAGATCGCCGAGCATCTGGTGGTGGCCGAGTCGACGGTGAAGACGCACGTCAGCCGGATTCTGGTGAAGCTGGGACTGCGTGACCGCACCCAGGCGGCGGTCTTCGCGTACGAGGCCCGGCTGGTCACGCCGGGCGGGTGAGGAACGGCGGGCCGGGCCGGCGGGTCACAGTCGGGCGATGTCGGACTTGGCCCGCAGCAGGGTGTCGCGGGTGATCACCACGATTTTCTCGTAGTCGGCGCGGCTGGCGTCGGCGGGCAGTTTTCCGTCGAGGTCGGCCGTCATGTCGGTGCCGATGACGGCGAAGCGGCCGTCGCTGAGCTCGAAGAGGTCGGGGCAGCTTCCGTTGCCCATGCTGCCGCGCTCCTGTGGGGTGGCGCCCAGCCGTCGGGAGATGTCGAGTGTCGTCATCGGGCCGGAATACCCCGGCGGCACGCGGCAACGCGAGCCGAATTGCGTAAATGTCCCTTTTCGGTGCGGGCCGCTACACCTGTGAGCGCTTTACGGCTCGTTGTGTTGACCTTCGATCAAACGCAGGTTCGGTGCATACGGTGCTTGTGCGTTCGACTGGGTCAGCGCCTCGTCGACGAGGGCGGCGAAGCGGCGTTCGTGCGAGGCCGGGTCCATTTCGGCGCGCATGGAGCGCGCCGATTCCCAGTATCCGCGGAAGGCCGGCGACCGGACGATGTACCGCAGATGACCCAGCGCCTCGCGGTCGTCGAGCATCTCCAGTTTGTGCGCGAGCATGGAGTGGCAGTAGATCAGGTTGGCGTACAGATACTGCCGGTTCTCCTTCGGTGTCAGTTCCGGCGCGAACGCGGGCCAGACCTCGGCCAGTTCCGGGTCGCCGATGCTCATTTTGAGCAGGTCCATGTGCAGGTGCCGCAGATCGGCTTCGGCGCTGCGGTGCAGCTCACCCGCCGACCGGCGCATCTCGTCCCGCTGCAGTTCCAGTTCGGCGCGTTGCAGGCGCATTTCCGCGCGCTGGAGTTCCAGTTCCTCACGTTGCAGCGAGGTCTCGTCCCGCTGCAGACGCAGCGTCCTCGCCATGTAGAACAGCACCAGTACGGCAGTGGAAGAAGCCGCGGCGCCGTAGGCCTGGCCCGCATTTCCACTGCCCGGAGTGCGCAGTCCGGGCACCATCGTCATGATCAGGCTGAACAGCACACAGGCTGCTCCGGCCGTCAGGACGACCCCCAGATTCCGCATCACCCATAACGCCCTGCGTGGTCCCATTCGGTTCACGGACACCTCCGCCCGCCCCTAGGCAAGGAATTGCGGCGTGCCGGCCCTATTAGCGCCGCCATCGCCGCCCGCGGAGGTTGTGCCCACCCGGAAACGCGGACAACCGCGCCCCGCCGCGTGGTTCGCGGCACACCGGCGCGGAATGCCCCACTCCCGCTCCACTGGTCTTTCCGGGACGCTCGTGGAGCAGCGGTGGCGGCAGGAGGTCTCTACCAGTTGGAGCGGGCGGGGAGCGCGGGCGCCGGACCGGCGTACGCCCCCGGGCGGGTATCGCTCCCGCCGTATGACGCACCGGCGGCGTACGGGGAAGTACGGCGCCGGAGCCCGCTACGGCTCCGGCGGCGCACGCTGCCGGACGGTGTCCGCGGCTCTCAGCCGATGTCGCGGCGGCGCAGCGCGGTCAGGCCCGCCGCCACGGACACCGCGGTCAGGGCGAGCAACCACAGGAAGGGCGCCGCGGTGGCCTCGCCGCCCGGCAGCTTCGGGAGGTGGCTGAAGGGCGACAGGTTCATCGCCCACTGGGGGAGCTGGACGGCCGGGCCCACCCAGCCGATGCCGAGGCAGCCGCCGACCACGGCCCAGGTGGCGCCGGCCGCCTTGGGCAGAGCGCCGACGAGCAGCACCGCGAGGCCGGTGAGGGCCCAGACCGCGGGCGCCTGGGCCAGCGCGGCGCCCACCGCGGGGCCGAGCTGCCCGCCGACGTCGCCGACGGTCAGGCCGTACGTGAAGCCGAGGCCCAGCCCGCCCAGGAGGAGGACGAGGGCCGTACCGAGGAAGGCGACGGCCAGGTGTCCGGCCGCCCAGCGCAGGCGTCCCACGGCACCGGCCAGGACGGGTTCGGCGCGGTCGCCGGTCTCCTCGCCGCGCAGCCGGAGCACCGCGCCCACCGCGTACAGGGCCGCGACCATGCCGAGCATCCCGGTCAGCGCGGAGACGAACGCGTCCGTCAGGCCCTGGTGCCCCCCCATCCGCTCGAAGATCGAGCGGGTCCGCTCGTTGTCGCCGACCAGGTCGGACGCGCCGTCGATGATGCCGCCGAAGACGGCACCGGCGAGGAGGAACCCGGCCGACCAGCCGAACAGGGTGGTCCGTTGCAGGCGCCAGGCCAGGCCGGTGGGACCGTTCAGGGAGGCGGGCGCGCGAGCCGGTCCCGGACGGGCGGGCAGGAAGCTCATGCCGAGGTCGCGGCGGGCGGTGAGGCAGTACGCGGCGCCGACCGTGACGGCCGTACCGGCGAGGAAGAGCAGCAGCACCCACCAACGCTCGCCGGCGAACGCGCGCAGGTTCTCGGCCCAGCCGACGGGGGAGGCCCAGACGAGCGGGGAGGAGGCGTCCTCGGACGCGGCGTCGCCTGCGGCCCGCAGCACGAACGCCGCGCCCAGTACGGCACCGGCCAGGCCCTTGGCGGCCCGCGCGCTCTCGGTGAGCTGCGCGGTGACCGCCGCCGGCCCGGCGAAGACCAGCCCGGTGCCGCCGACGGCGAGGCCGAGGGCCAGCGCCCCGCCCGCCGGCCGGCCGGAGGCGGCCAGCCCGGCGGTGATGAGCAGGGCCAGCGCGGCGTCGGCGACGAGCGCGGCGAGCAGGGCCGCGGTGAGCGGGGCGCGCCGGCCGACCATGGCGGCGGAGAGGAGTTCCTGGCGGCCGGTCTCCTCCTCCTCGCGGGTGTGGCGTACGACGATCAGCAGGCTCATCACGCCGGCCAGCAGGGCGGCGATCCCGCCGATGCGCCAGGCGGTCAGGCCGCCCAGGGAGTCGCTGAACACGGGCCCGTAGATGGCGCGCAGCGAGCCGTTGCCGGTCATCGAGGCCGCGACTTCCGCGCGCTTGGCGGGTGTGTCGTAGAGCGTGCCGAGGGCGCTGCCCATGCTGACGACGGTCAGGCCGAGCAGCACCACCCAGGCCGGGATCATCAGCCGGTCGCGGCGCAGTGCCAGGCGCAGCAGGGTGCCGGTGCCGGCCAGGCCGCGGGAGCCGCCGGTACGGGCGGCGGCGGGGAGCGTCACGGCGGTCATCGCAGCGTCGCCTTCCCGGAAGCGGAAGCGGAAGCGGAAGCGGAAGCGGAAGCGGCACCGGTGGCCGTGCCCTGGCCGGCGTCGGTGCCGTCCTGGTAGTGGCGCAGGAACAGCTCCTCCAGCGTGGGCGGAGTGCTGGTCAGGCTGCGCACACCGGACGCGCTGAGCGAGCGCAGCACCGCGTCCAGCTTGTCGGTGTCCACCTGGAGCCGGACCCGGTGGCCCTGGATGTCGAGGTCGTGCACACCGGGGAGGCCGGAGAGCCCGTTCGGGGCGCCGGCCAGTTCGGCGGTCACGCTCGTACGGGTCAGGTGCCGCAGGTCGGCGAGGGAGCCGGACTCGACGGTGCGGCCCTTGCGGATGATGCTGACGCGGTCGCACAGCGCCTCGACCTCGGACAGGACATGGCTGGAGAGCAGCACCGTACGGCCGCGGTCGCGCTCCTCCTCGACGCAGTCCTGGAAGACCTCCTCCATCAGCGGGTCCAGCCCGGAGGTCGGCTCGTCCAGGATGAGCAGGTCCACGTCGGAGGCGAACGCGGCGACCAGGGCGACCTTCTGGCGGTTGCCCTTGGAGTAGGTGCGGCCCTTCTTGGTGGGGTCCAGCTCGAAGCGTTCCAGGAGGCTGTTCCGGCGGGCCGGGTCGAGGCCGCCGCGCAGCCGCCCGTAGAGGTCGATGACCTCGCCGCCGGAGAGGTTGCGCCAGAGCGTGACGTCGCCGGGTACGTACGCGATCCGGCGGTGCAGGGCGACGGCGTCGCGCCACGGGTCCTTGCCCATCAGTTGCGCGCCACCCCCGTCGGCGCGCAGCAGACCGAGCAGGACGCGGATGGTGGTGGACTTGCCCGCCCCGTTGGGGCCGAGGAAACCGTGCACCTCACCGGTCTCGACGTCGAGGTCGAGGCCGTCCAACGCGCGGGTCCGGCCGAAGGTCTTGCGGAGGCCGGACACCGAGATTGCCTTCGTCATGTTTTGAACGTACGCTTCCTTCACAAATTTGTGAAGTTAAGAAACCGTATAAAGTCAAGGGTCGTGGCACGTCCGTCCGGGGGAGCGCGGGAGAGGATCAGAGGGTGAGTGAGCAGGCAGCGGCAGCGCAGCAGCAGGCCGGGGACGCCGGGCGTGACGAGGAGGCGGTCGCCCGGTTCGTGGAGCGCTTCGCCTCGGAGCTGACCGAGGCGGGCATGCAGCGGATGGCCTCCCGGGTCTTCGCGGCGCTGCTCGCCTCCGACTCCGGCGCCCTCACCTCCGCCGAACTGTCCGAGCGCTTGCAGATCAGCCCCGCCGCCGTCTCCGGTGCGATCCGCTATCTGGTGCAGGTGAGCATGGTCCGCCGGGAGCGCGAGCCGGGCACCCGGCGGGACCGCTACCGCCTCCTGAACGAACTCTGGTACGAGACGCTGGGCAACCGCGACAACGTGCTGACGCGCTGGGAAGACGTCCTGCGGGAGGGCACGAAGTCGCTCGGGCCGGACACCCCGGCCGGTGCCCGGGTCGCCGAGACCGTGGCCTTCTTCGAGTTCATGCAGGGCGAGCTGACCAGGATGCTGGAGCGCTGGCGCGAGTACCGGGACACGGAGCTGCGCGGCGGAAGCGGAAGCTGAGGACCGCTCGCGCGACGGCGCCGCGCCGGCCGTCCGGGAGCATCAGCCGCCCGGGGCCGTCAGCCGTGCGGCCGCGTCAGCCGTCCCGGGCCGTCAGTCGTGCGGCAGCGTCAGCCGCCACGCGTCCGGATGCACCGTCCACGTACGGGTCCTCACCGGGCCGCCGACGACCACGTCCGCCCGGTAGCGGAAGTCCGCGCCCGATACCGTCACCGCCCGCGCGCGGGCCCGTACCGGCGGCTCGGCCTCCTGCCAGTGCACCACCACCTCGGCCAGCCCGGTGCCGTCGTCGCCGTCGCCCGGCGTCACCGAGACCCACCGCACCGGCCGGTCCAGGTCGGCCAGCACCACGCCGTCCGCCTCGACCCGCAGCCGGTGGCCCGCCGCACCGGAACGCCGGCCGCCGGGTAGGGCCGTCAGACCGGGCGGTTCGTAGGGGCCGGGCGGTTCCGAGGGGCCGGCGGGCGGCGCGGCCGGCCGCGACAGTGCCGTACGGGCCGTACGGACGAGCCGGTCCCACCACGCCGCCGTGCGAGGGCCCGGCAGCGGGACCGTTTCCGTACCGTCGCGCCGGACCGGCAGGCGCTGTCCCGGCCGCCCGCGCAGCCCCTTCCAGCGGTGTCGCCGGCTTCGCCTGCCGGATGGCTCCGGCTCCGTACCGGACGGGATGTCCAGGCCGCCCAGGACGATGCCGTCGCTGTCGTCCGTGAGCAGGTGCAGGCTGTGTTCCGTACCGTCCAGGACCGCGCGGGCGGCGGCGACGGTGTCCGTCGGCACGCCCAGCGCGCGGGCCAGCGCCACCGCGCCCGGCGCGCCCACCGGCACCACCGCCAGCGCCACCCCCGCCAGATCGCGCTCCTTGTGCAGCAGCGCCACGGCGCGCAGCAGCGCACGGTCGTCACCGATCACCACGGGGCGGCGATGACCACGGCGGGCGAGCGCCCGCGCGTACTCCTCGGGACCGTCGGGAAAGCAGATTTTCGCGGCCGCGCCCGCGCACAGGACGTCCTTGGCGATCCGTACGGATTCCCCGTCCGTACTGCGGGCGGCCGGGTCGATGACCACGAGCAGGGGGTGCCCCCGGACCCCGTCCGGGAGAGAGTGCCCAGAAGGCTGCGCCGACACCTCGGTCCTTCCTCAGGTAGCATCTCGGTGCAAGAGCCCCTTGCGCTATTGCGCCAGGGGCTTCGTCTATTCCGGGGCACCGGTTCGACGGCTTCAGCGATGCCGTACGCGTACACCTGCACGCATACGGCCGCGCGCACGTTGGACATGCCCCGCCCGGAAGGGGTGTACGCCTGTGCCCGCACTTGTGCTGCTCGGTGCTCAGTGGGGTGATGAGGGCAAGGGAAAGGCCACCGATCTGCTCGGTGGGTCCGTCGACTATGTGGTGCGTTACCAGGGCGGCAACAACGCCGGTCACACGGTTGTCGTAGGCGACCAGAAATACGCGCTGCACCTTCTCCCTTCCGGAATCCTCTCGCCGGGGTGCACCCCGGTCATCGGCAACGGTGTCGTCGTCGACCCTGCGGTCCTGCTCTCCGAGCTGAGCGGACTCAACGAGCGCGGTGTCGACACGTCCAAGCTGCTGATCAGCGGTAACGCGCACCTGATCACGCCGTACAACATCACGGTCGACAAGGTCACGGAACGTTTCCTCGGCAAGCGGAAGATCGGTACGACGGGCCGCGGCATCGGCCCGACCTACGCCGACAAGATCAACCGCACCGGTATCCGCGTCCAGGACCTCTTCGACGAGTCGATCCTGCACCAGAAGGTCGAGGCGGCCCTCGACTTCAAGAACCAGGTGCTGGCCAAGCTCTACAACCACCGCGCGGTGGTCGCCGAGCAGGTCGTCGAGGAGATGCTCAGCTACGCGGACCAGATCAAGGGTTACGTGGCCGACACCACCCTCCTGCTGAACAACGCGATCGACGACGGCAAGGTCGTCCTCTTCGAGGGCGGCCAGGGCACGCTGCTCGACGTGGACCACGGGACCTACCCGTTCGTGACCTCCTCCAACCCGACCGCGGGCGGCGCCTGCACCGGCGCGGGTGTCGGCCCCACGAAGATCAGCCGGGTCATCGGCATCCTCAAGGCCTACACGACCCGGGTCGGCGCGGGCCCGTTCCCGACCGAGCTGTTCGACGCGGACGGCGAGGCGCTGCGCACCATCGGCGGCGAGCGCGGTGTGACCACCGGCCGCGACCGGCGCTGCGGCTGGTTCGACGCGGTCATCGCCCGGTACGCGACCCGCGTCAACGGCCTGACCGACTTCTTCCTCACCAAGCTGGACGTGCTCACCGGCTGGGAGCAGATCCCGGTCTGCGTCGCGTACGAGATCGACGGCAAGCGCGTCGAGGAGCTGCCCTACTCGCAGACCGACTTCCACCACGCGAAGCCGATCTACGAGACCCTGCCGGGCTGGTCCGAGGACATCACCAAGGCCAAGACCTTCGCCGAGCTGCCGAAGAACGCGCAGGCGTACGTCAAGGCGCTGGAGGAGATGTCCGGCGCGCCGATCTCCGCGATCGGCGTCGGCCCGGGCCGGGACGAGACGATTCAGATCAACTCGTTCCTGGACTGACGGACGCGAGGCCCGAGCGGCGGCAGCCGTGCGGGGGCCGCGGTCCCGCTCCCTTCCGGAGTGGGACCGCGGCTTTTGCGTTTCCGCAGGTGGTGAGCCTTTGGCGGGGGGCAGGTCCGTTACCGCCGGGCCTCGTCGCCGCCCACTATGGCGGCCCGCTGCTGCCTGAGCCGGTAGTTCTCGTCGAGCAGCCGGTGGTTCTCCTCGATCAGCGCCCGGCTTCTGAGCACCAGTTCGCGGGACGAGGCACGGGTGTCCCCCAGTTGCCGGGCCAGGGCTTCGTGCCAGGGGTCCACCGTCACGTCATACGGATGCCCGGTTCCGGCACCGCCATGTCCCGCGCGGGCCCGCATCAGTCCTTCTTCGTGTACGTGAACGTCGGCTTGCCGTCGTCGAAGACCCGACGGAGCTTGCCGTCCGGCTGCAGGCGCAGGGTGCTGGGGGCGCCCGGGCTGCAAGTGGTCGCCGGGCCTGCCACGACGGTGGTCGGGCCGAGGCGTACGGGCGGTCCGCCGTTCATGAGGATCGCCTTGAACTCGCAGCGGAATTTGGCCCCGCTCGCCTCCATGGCCAGGACGGTGTCGCCGACCGCGCCCTGGGTGAGGGTGAAGCGGTAGGTGTCGCTGCCGCCCTTGCCGCGCTTGGTCTCCCAGGTGCCCAGGAACTTCTGCGGGATGACACCGGGCTCCTTGCCCGCCGCCTTGCCGACCTTGC
This sequence comes from Streptomyces chrestomyceticus JCM 4735, assembly GCF_003865135.1. Classification (NCBI taxonomy): domain Bacteria; kingdom Bacillati; phylum Actinomycetota; class Actinomycetes; order Kitasatosporales; family Streptomycetaceae; genus Streptomyces; species Streptomyces chrestomyceticus. The sequence continues at coordinate 4,980,765 of NZ_BHZC01000001.1, forward strand.
CGTCCGCCGCGGTCACGGTGCCGCCGTCGGCCTTCGCGGCGCTCCCGTCGTCCCCGTCGGGGCTGAACCAGACGTAGGCGATGCCGATGCCGGCGGTGGCGAGGCCGATGCCGACGGCGGCGGCCAGGCCGAGGGTGCGGGTACGGGGGCGGCCGGTGGAGCGGGGGGTTCCGGTGATACGGCTGCGGCCAGTGTCTCCGGAGCGGCTGCTGTGACCACCGTGACCGCTGCCTCCACTGTGGCTGGTATGGCTCGGGCTGCTGCCGAGTCCGGTGCGGCCTGTGGAGCCCTTGCGGCGACGGCCGTGGGTGGTGGCCCCGGGGGACGGCGTCACGGTGGCGTCCGAGGCGGCCGGCCCGGACGTCGGAGCGCCCGCCGCGGCGTACGGCGGCGGGGTCGCGGTACCGGGCACCTGGGGCGGCAGGGGCGCCGAAACGGGCCCCGGCGCGGGCGCGGGAGTCTGCTCCCGGCCCCGTACCGCGCCGGAGTGGTTCCAGGAGCCGTCGGCGCTCTCCCAGGACCGGTGGCCACCGGACCCGTCCCAGGACCGGTTGCCGGACTTGTCCCAGGACGGGTCTGCGGGGTTGTCCCAGGACGCGTCCCCGGACTCCTCCCACGCGCCGTTCGGATTCTCCGCGTCGAGCAGCTCGACGGCGTGCCGCCCCAGTTCGGCGATGAGCGCGCCCGGCAGCCACGGCTCCTGGCCGTCGTCCTCGGACGCGGTGTACGCGATGAGCTGCTCCGGCGTCGGGCGCTGCGCCGGGTCCTTGGCGAGGCAGGCCGCGACCAGGCTGTGCAGCCCGTACGGCAGCCCGGTCAGGTCCGGGTCCTCCTGGGCGATGCGGTACATCAGCGCGTGCACACCGCTGTCGGACGTACCGAAGGGCAGCCGCCCGGTGGCGGCGAACATCAGCACCGAGCCGAGGCAGAAGACGTCGCTGGCGGGCGTGACGGGCCGGCCGCGCACCTGCTCGGGCGACATGAAGCCGGGCGAGCCGACCGCCTGGTTGGTACGGGTGAGGCCGCCGCCGACGGTCACCGCCTCCAGCGCCCGGGCGATGCCGAAGTCGATGACCTTGGGGCCGTCGATGGTGAGCAGGATGTTGGACGGCTTGAGGTCGCGGTGCACGATGCCGGCGGCGTGGATGCTGCGCAGCGCGCCCGCCAGCCCGCCGGCGAGGATGCGCACGGAACGTTCGGGCAGCGGCGTACGGCCCTCGGTGATCACCTGCCGGAGCGAGGGGCCCGCGATGTAGCCGGTGGCGACCCACGGCGTCGCGGCCTCGGTGTCGGCGTCCAGGACGGGCGCGGTCCACTCGCCGCCGACGCGCCGCGCGGCCTGCACCTCCTGCCGGAACCGGGCCCGGAAGTCGTCCTGGCCGGACAGTTCGGTCTTGACCAGCTTGACGGCGACCGTGCGGCCGCGGTCGGAACGGGCGAGGTAGACGCGGCCCATGCCGCCCTCGCCCAGCCGCCCCAGCAGCCGGTACGCCCCGATCCGCGGCGGGTCCTGGGGGCCGAGCTGCCCGAGGCGGCCGCGCTCTGCGCGCTCATTCACGTTCCGCTTGCCCTTTCAGCTTGTTCGCCCTGTGCTCCCGGACGTGCCCTGCGGGGACGGTGCCGCAGGCGCGAACGTATCGGACGACGCCGACGGTCCGGTTTCGGTTCCCCCGGTGTCCGTACGGGCCGTGGCCGGGCCGGGTCGTGTGCGGCCGGTGTCCGGTGCGGCCGGTGTGCGGTGGGGACGGGCCGGCCGGGCCGGGCGCGGACTTCGGAACGGTCGTCAGGACGCGGGCGTGAGCGCACACTTCGGCGCACTCAGTAGCCGAGATTATCCAGCGCGCGCGACAGCGTCTCCACCGCCTCCACGACCGCGCGGAAGTCCGCTGTGCCGCCTAGCTGTTCGGCCAGGGCGGTGGCGAACGGGGCGCGATCCGGGCTGATTCGGAGCAAAGCGGGCAGACCGTCATCGGTGAGTGGAAGCAACTCGGCCCGCCCGGGTGCCTGCGTGACAGCCCCCGGGCGATACAGGGAAATCGATGATGTCCGGGACTTGACGGTGGCGGACGTCCGCTGCCGTCTGCCGGAACCTTTCGGCAGGCCCGCTCGTACGACCTCACAGCGCACCGACCGCAACCGGCACCGCACGATCACCCGCTCCCCCCGCGCACCCGCAGCCCCGTCCCCTTTCCGAGGAGACCGTGTGATTCCCGCCGTACGGGCGATCGCCCGCGCCGCCATGGCGGCGCGCCCGATCACCCTCTCCGAGCTCCAGGCCCGCGCGGAGCTGATGGCCCGCATCGACCGCAGCTACCTCGTACCGGTCGGGATCTTCGCGGACTTCGCGGCCCGGCTGACCGACCCGAGGCGTCCCGGCGGCCCGTTCCAGGCGCTGTGCATCAACGGCCGCCGCTGGTTCGGCTACCACTCCGTCCACTACGACACCCCCGGCCTGCAGACCTTCCACGACCACCGGCAGGGCCGCCGCCACCGCTACAGGATCCGCGAGCGGCTGTACGAGGACTCCGGCGAGCGGCAGTTCGAGATCAAGCTCAGGGGGCGGCGCGGCGAGACGCTCAAGCGGCGGCAGCCGCTGCTGCCCGGCGAAGCGACGCTCGGGCGCGGCCCGCGCGGCTTCCTGGCCTCCGTCCTGCACGGTACGTACGGCATCGCCGCCCCCGGCGAACTGGTGCCGTCGCTGGTGACCGACTACCGGCGCGCCACCTTCGTCGCCGACGGGCAGCGCGTCACCTGCGACGCGGACCTGGTGTGCCGGGACGCGGGCACCGGCCGCAGCGTACGGGCCGACGGCGGGCTGGTCCTGGTCGAGACGAAGTCCGCGGTCACCGGCCACCTGACGGAGGCGGACCGGCTGCTGCACAGCTACGGGCTGCGCGCCGCCGAGTTCACCAAGTACTGCGGGGCGATGGCGGCACTGCGGCCAGGGCTGACGTCCCATCAGTGGCGGCGGGCGGTGCGGGAGGCGTTTCCGCGGGCGGCTGCTTAGCGGCGGGGCCGCGGCTTGGCGGCGGGGGCCGCGCGCCCCGGGAGCGGCGGTCCGCGGGCGCCGGGCCGGAGCGGCCCGTGACGCGTGCCCTGGAGGTTCCTACAGCCCCACCGACAGTCTGTCCGCACCCGTGGTGAGCGCCATACACAGTGTCGGTACCCCACGCCCCGCGCGCCTCCCTAGGCTGAAGGCGTCCGCCGTACCGTGCCCCTTGGCGGGCCCGAGCGATCCGAGGTAGTGCCCGTGACCACGACGCAACCCGACCCGGCAGCAGGCGCGGCGGTCAAGGCCGCCGACCGCGCGCACGTCTTCCACTCCTGGTCCGCGCAGGGCCTGATCGACCCGCTGCCGGTCGCCGGCGCCGAGGGCTCGTACTTCTGGGACTACGACGGCAACCGCTACCTGGACTTCTCCTCCCAACTGGTCAACACCAACATCGGCCACCAGCACCCGAAGGTCGTCGCCGCGATCCAGGAGCAGGCCGGCAAGCTGTGCACGATCGCGCCGGGCTTCGCCGTGGACGTCCGCGCCGAGGCCGCCCGGCTGGTCGCCGAGCGCACCCCCGGCGACCTCGACAAGATCTTCTTCACCAACGGCGGCGCCGAGGCCGTGGAGAACGCGGTCCGCATGGCCCGGCTGCACACCGGCCGGACCAAGGTGCTGTCCGCCTACCGCTCGTACCACGGCGCCACCGCCGCCGCGATCAACCTGACCGGCGACCCGCGCCGCTGGCCGTCCGACACCGCGTCGGCCGGTGTCGTGCACTTCTGGGGACCGTTCCTGTACCGCTCGCCCTTCCACGCGGAGAACGAGGCCCAGGAGTGTGAGCGCGCCCTCGCGCACCTGGAGGACACGATCGCCTTCGAGGGGCCGCAGACCGTCGCCGCGATCATCCTGGAGACCGTCCCGGGCACCGCCGGGATCATGGTCCCCCCGCCCGGCTACCTGGCCGGCGTCCGCGAGATCTGCGACCGGTACGGCATCGTCTTCGTCCTGGACGAGGTCATGGCGGGCTTCGGCCGTACGGGCCACTGGTTCGCCGCCGACCACTTCGGCGTCACGCCCGACCTGCTGACCTTCGCCAAGGGCGTGAACTCCGGCTACGTACCGCTGGGCGGCGTCGCCATCTCCGCCGAGATCGCCGCCACCTTCGACCAGCGCCCCTACCCGGGCGGCCTGACCTACTCCGGGCACCCGCTGGCCTGCGCCTCCGCCGTCGCCACGATCAACGCGATGGCCGAGGAGAAGATCGTGGAGAACGCCGCCGAGATCGGCGAGAAGGTCATCGGGCCCGAGCTGCGCGCCATCGCGGAGCGCCACCCCTCGGTCGGCGAGGTGCGCGGCCTGGGTGTCTTCTGGGCACTGGAGCTGGTCAAGGACAAGGAGACGCGCGAGCCGCTGGTGCCGTACAACGCGTCGGGCGCGGCCAACGGGCCGATGGCCGAGTTCGCGGCGGCCTGCAAGCGCGGCGGTCTGTGGCCCTTCGTGAACATGAACCGTACGCATGTCGTGCCGCCCTGCACCGTCACGGAGGCCGAGGCGAAGGAGGGCCTGGCGGCCCTGGACGCGGCCCTGTCGGTGGCGGACACCCACACGCACGCGGGGTGAGAACGGGCGCGGGCCGGGGCCCGGCGGCCCCGGCCGTCCCGGGCCACTCCCCGCGCCACCGTCGCCCCGCCCGCCCCCCTCGCCTATCGTGAGGGCGAGGGCCGCTCTCCTTGCGCGGTCTACGGACCATGCGGTCGCACGGGCCCCCGGGGCCACGAGGCCGCCGAAGGAGACGGACACGATGCCCGCCGGCCCAGGCAGCGGAGTCATACGGCGCAACACCCTGCGCCAGCAGATCGCCGACGCGCTGCGCGACGAGGTGCTGGCCGGACGGCTGCCCTGCGGAGACCAGTTCACGGTCAAGGAGATCGCCGAGCAGTACGGGGTCTCCGCGACGCCCGTGCGCGAGGCGCTGCTCGACCTGTGCGCCCAGGGCCTCCTCGACGTCGAGCAGCACCGCGGTTTCCGGGTGCACGCCTTCACCGCCGCCGACTACCGGGCCATGATCGAGGCCCGCACCCTGATCGTCGAGGGCATCTTCCGCACCCGCGCGGAGCGGGCGCTGAGCACCGTCTCGCCCGCGGTGATGATGTCCGTCCGGCGCCGTGCCGAGGAGGCCGAACGGGCCGCGCGGGCCGGTGACATGGACGTACTGATCGGGTACGACCTGCGCTTCTGGCGCGAACTGGGCAGTCTGGTGGGAAACCCGTACATCAGTGACTTCCTGGACCGGGTACGGGTCCAGAGCTGGGTCTTCGCCGTGCCGCTGCTGCGGCGCGAGCCGGATCTGCGCGGCCGGCTGTGGCACGACCACCGCGATCTGGTCGCCGCCGTGGTCCGGCACGACCTGGCCGAGGCACAACGGCTGGTACGCGAGTACAACGAGCACTCCCTCGCCCTCGTCGGTGGACCCGGGTAGCACTACGCTGTCCCGACCGCCCCCCACCCGACTGGAAGCGAGTCTCGTCTCGTGGCATGTGACCTGTGGCTGGTCCCCCTTGTCGATGTGCTGTGCCACAGCCCCGACAACCCCTTCTCCGAAGAGATCGCCGCCTACGACCAGGCCCTCACGGAAGCGGGGCTGCCGCCGGTCCCCGTCTTCAGCTACATGCCCGGCCTCTCCGGGGACGTCGCCCCGGTGGCGGGCTTCGACTACGACGCGCTGCACTTCCTGCGGCGCGCGTACCTGCTGAAGATCTGCGGCCTCGAAGTGACGCCGGTGGACGAACTGGGCGGCGACTACGAGCAGTTGCTGGAGATGTTCGAGACCACCGCCCAGCAGTCGCACCTGGTCTGGCACTACGACCACGCCGGGGCGTACGTCCCGGTCGACTTCCCGCACCCGCTGGCCACCGACGAACTCCTGGAGGGCGGCGGGCCGCTGGGCTCCGCGCACGGCCTGTTGCGCGACCTCGAACTGGTCGCGCCGGCCATCGGCATCGATCCGGCCAATCCGCCGGCCGCGCCGCAGGCCCCGTCGCGTCCCACCACGCTGGAGGAACGGGTGGAGGGACTGCCGCCGGACGACAGTCCGTTCGCGCGGGAGCGGCACGTCTGGCTGGGGCTGCACGCGGCGGCCACGCGCAGTCTCGGCCAAGGGTCGATGATCGTCTTCAGTTGACGGCGGCCGGTGCGGGCGCGGCCGCCGGTCCGCGCGAGCGGGCGTACGCCATCAGCGCGGCGACTCGGGCGGCCGCTGCCGCGGCATGTTCGGGCGGGTGCCCGGCGGGAGCGTGATCCGGCCAGGTTGCGGACCGCCGGGCTCCGGGCGCTGCCCCCACTGCGCCGTCGCCCGCGCGGCCGGCGGCAGCGGGCCCGGACGGAACTGGGCCATCCAGTCGGCGGTCTCGGCCCGCACCAGCTCCGCGATGTCCTCGTTGAACCGGCGCAGCACGCCCAGGCAGCGCTCCGCCGCCTCCCCGGCGGTGCCCTCCGTCGGGCCGAGGACCTCGCGGACGTTCTCCGAGGCCCAGTCGAACTGCAGGGCCGCCAGCCGCCGTTGCACCGCCTGCGCGGTCGCCACGTCCCGCATCCAGCCCGCGGTCACCCCGAAGAACCGGTCCCCGGCCACGCACACCGCAGCGACCAGCAGCGCCAGATACCCCCACTTCGCGCCCCCGGGGACCACCCCCGTGAGGTCGAGCAGCGGCATCAGAGCACCCACCGCCACACCAGCCGCCGCCCCCAGGCGCAGGGCCCGCGCGCCGCGCCGTTTGGCCACCCGGTCGTGCAGGTACCAGGAGGCGGCCCGCAGGGCGCCCTCCTCGACCCAGTGGTACAGCTCGTCGAGGCGCTCAGCCGGCTCGCCCCAGTCCCCGAGCGGGAAGGTGCGGCTCCCCAGATCGCCGCGGCCGCCCCCGGGCCCGCGCTCCTCCCGAGGGAGCCCCTCGGGCTGCATCTCCGGCTGACTCACCCGTGCACTCCCTCATGCAGATACGTGCGATGCGCGCGGTACGTACGAGACGGCCGGTGCGCATCCTCCTTCCTACCGCCGAACGGTGGGCCTCGCCCCCAAGATCGCTTTATTTCCGCCCGGAAGTGGTGCGGAATCAGGTATAGGACCATGCCCCCTCTCACTCGAAAGAGTTGCCACTGCCCGGTGGCGTACGGTTTCCACGGCTTCCGGCCCTTTGGTTCCCGGTCCCGTCCCCCTCCGCCGCCCGGCCGCCCAGGGCCCGTGGGGGCGCCGCCCCGCGCCCGCGCCGGCGGCGACTAGGCTGCTCACGTGAAGGTCCTCGTCATCGGCGGCGGCGCCCGCGAACACGCCCTGTGCCGCTCACTGTCCCTCGACCCCGACGTCACCGCGCTGCACTGCGCCCCCGGCAACGCCGGCATCGCGGAAGTGGCCGAGCTGCACGCCGTCGACGCCGTCGACGGCGCGGCGGTGGCAGACCTGGCGCAGCGCCTGGAAGCGGACCTGGTGGTGGTCGGCCCCGAAGCGCCGCTGGTCGCCGGGGTCGCCGACGCCGTGCGCGAGCGCGGCGTCCCGGTCTTCGGGCCGTCCGCGCAGGCGGCCGTGCTGGAGGGCTCCAAGGCGTTCGCCAAGGACGTGATGGCCGCCGCCGGGGTGCCCACCGCCCGCAGCTACCTGTGCACCACCCCCGCCGAGATCGACGCGGCGCTGGACGCGTTCGGCGCCCCGTACGTGGTCAAGGACGACGGCCTGGCGGCCGGCAAGGGCGTCGTGGTCACCGAGGACGTCGAGACCGCCCGCGCCCATGCGCTGGCCTGCGTGGGGGCACCTCCCGCGCCGTCCAGGCAGCGGGGGAGAGTTGTCATCGAGGAGTTCCTGGACGGCCCCGAGGTCTCCCTGTTCGCCGTCACCGACGGCGAGACCGTCGTACCGCTCCAGCCCGCCCAGGACTTCAAGCGCGCCCACGACGCCGACGAGGGCCCGAACACCGGCGGCATGGGCGCCTACAGCCCGCTGCCCTGGGCCGACCCCAAGCTGGTCGACGAGGTGCTCCAGACCGTCCTCCAGCCCACCGTCGACGAACTGCGCCGCCGTGGCACGCCTTTCTCCGGGCTGCTGTACGCGGGCCTGGCGATCACCTCGCGCGGTGTCCGCGTGATCGAGTTCAACGCGCGGTTCGGCGACCCGGAGACCCAGGTCGTGCTGGCCCGCCTCCGTACCCCGCTGTCCGCGCTGCTGCACGCGGCCGCCACCGGCACGCTGGCCGCGCTGCCGCCGCTGCGCTGGAGCGACGACGCCGCGGTGACGGTCGTGGTGGCCTCGCACAACTACCCCGGTACGCCGCGCACGGGCGACCCGATCGGCGGCCTGACCGAGGTCGCGGAGCAGGACGCGCCCGGCGCGTACGTCCTGCACGCGGGCACGAAGAAGGACGACGCCACCGGCGAGGTCGTCAGCGCGGGCGGCCGGGTGCTGTCCGTGACGGCCACCGGCCCCGACCTGGCCGCGGCCCGGGAGCGCGCCTACCGGGCGCTCGGCCGGATCACGCTGGACGGGTCGCACCACCGTACGGACATCGCGGCGCGGGCGGCGGGGGAGAGCTGAGCCCGTACCGGTGCTTTTCCGGCCCGGACCGGTCCGCTTTCCGGGCCGGTCCGGTCCGCTTTCCGGCGGCTTTCGGGCCGCTTTCCGGCCGGTCGGCGTCCGGTCGGGTCCGGTCCCTGTCCGACCCGGCCCGCGCGGTGCCCGCTACGCGCCGTTCCGGGCGTACCGGACGATTTTGGCCGGGATATGGCTCCCGGCTTTACCCAAAGCCATTCCATCGAGTGACCGCACCGCCATCCGGCTGACGGGGAGGGAAGCCCCAACTAGGGTTCCCCGCATGCGTCGTGTGGCGCCCGGGCCGCCCCGCGGTACGGCTGTCACGGCGGCGTCCGGCAAGTGGCTCACCGGCATTGCGGTGTCGGTGGCCGGTGCCACAGTGGTGGAGAGCGAGCGACGCCGCCGGAAGCCGTCCGCGGCCCCGGCACCGTTGCCCCGCTCTCGTCTCGTCCCGTGTTCTCTCCGTCCGGTTGATCAGGGCAGCAGGGGGTGTACAGGCTGGTGGCAGGTCCGGAAGCAGGAGCAGAGGCGGCGCGCGCCCGCGCGCTCGCGGTGCTGCGGATCCGCGGCGCGGCGCTGGGCGTGGCCCTGGTGCCCGCGGCGGTGGCCGTGGTGCTGCTCGTCGGCGGCCTCACCGGCCGTATCGGCCGTGCCGACCCGGTCACGAGTTCCGGCGGCTGGGACACGGCGCGCTGGGCGGTGACCGGCATCGCGCTGGTCGTGCTGCTGCTGGCGGCGCTGGTCACGGCCGTCGTCGTCCGGGCGCGGCCCGCGCTGAGCCCGTCGGTCCCGATAGCCGAGTCCTCGGCCCCCGACCTGTACCGCCTGGTACGGGACCTGGCCGACCGCCTGGAGGTGCCCGCGCCGTCCGCGATAGCGCTGACTCCCGACTGCGACAGTTGGCTGGAGGACCGTACGCACCGGGCGCACGCCCCGCCGCGCGGCCGGGCGGCGCGCGGTGGCAGGGGCGCGGGAGCGCGCGACGGCGCGCGTGCCGAGCAGGCGCCGGTCCTGGTGATCGGATCGCCGTTCATGTGGTGGATGCGGGTCGCCGAGCTGCGGGCCCTGCTGGCGCCCGTCGTGGCCGGCACCGGCCCCTCCGCCAACCCGGACATAGCCGCGGCCCGCCGCTTCGTACGGGGTCTGGACGCCGCGGTGGCGGTATCGGCGCGCGCCAAGAGCCCTCTGACCGCACCGGCGCACGCGTTCGTCGGCTGGGTCGCGCGGCTGCTGCTGCGGGCCTGCCGCGAGCACGCGCTGGAGATGGAGCGGTGCGTGGCCGCCGCCGCGTCCGAGCGCGCCCAGAGCGTCGACTACGGCCTGCGGATCGTCGCCCAGGAGCAGGTCGGGCTGGCGTACGCGGGCTGGGACCGGCTGCTGACCCGGGTCGCGCTGCCCGCCTGGCGGATGGGCCGCTGGCCCTCCCGGCTGGACGCCGGGGTGGTCTCCGCGCTCACCGAACTCTCCCGCCGCGACCGTCTGGCCGAAGGTTTCGCCTCCCGCCTGGGCGAGCGCCCGGCGTGCGACCTCCTGGAGGAGCCCGGCGCCGTGGACCGCGCCGCCTCCCTCCTCGCCGCCCGCCTCTTCCACGGCGGCCCGGCCGAGCCGGGGCCCGACTGGTCGCCGGTCGGCTGGCAGCAGTATCCGGAGGAGGTCGTGGACCGCAAGTGGCGCCAGGAGGCCGCCCGGCTCCACCGGGTCCTGGACGCCCTCCCGCCGGAACCGGCCGAGGGCGCGCAGCCCGCACGCCCCCCGGCGGCGCCGGAGCGCCCCGCCCGGCCCGAGTACCGCATACCCCGTCCGGCGCCGCAGTCCCCGGAGGAGCAGTCCCCGGGGCCGCAGCCGACAGGACCGAAGACGTCCGGACGGCCGCAGCCGTCGGGGGCCCAGTCCTCAGGGCCGCAGGCCCCGGTGCCGGGGGAGCGGTCCGCCGACCCCGGACCGGAGAGTTCCGGTCCGACGCTGACACGGGTCATCGAGCGCCTGACGGCGGACGGGCGCGCGGGCGACCTGGTGGCCGCCCGGCTCGGCGCCGAGCTGGCGCGGGAGGAGCGCGCGGAGGCGGAGCGCCAGGCCGCCCGCGAGCCGGTGGCCGACGGCCTGGACGCGGGCGTACCGGGTGTGCCGGGCCTGCCCGGCGTCACCTGGGGCGACGGGCTCGCCGACGGCCTCCCGCTGTTCCCGATGCAGCCCCCGCGCACCGGCCGTGAGCTGCTCGCCGACCATGTGACCGCGATGGTGTGCTGCGCCGCCGTGGACACCGCCGGCGCCGCCCCCGGCCTGGACTGGCTCGACGGCCCGGTGCTGCTCGTGGACGGTGTGCGCCGTTCGGACCTGGGCCACCCGGTGCTCCGGCTCGTCGACGACGGGGACGCGGGCCCGCTGGGCGACTGGCTCGGCGAGGTCGGTGTGCGGCCCGAGAAGCCGGTCCGGCTCGTGTGAGGGGCGCCAAGGGCGCGCAGGGAGCGTACGGGGGCGCATTCGGGGGCATGAAGGAGCCGAGTGCGCCTGTTGTCGGCACCCGCCGGGCATCACCCGCACGACCGGGCTGAATGTTCCCCTCCAGTTCGCCGTTCATGGCCGGAACCCTTGCGAATTCACGACGAAGGGTGACGGAGCAAGTGCGTAATGTGATGTGCTGGGGGTGGCCCCAGTCGTTCAATCGAGCACGACATCTGAGTGCCGCGGCGGCCTGCTCAGTCGGCGGGGGGACGCAGGGAGGGGAGTACGAATGGGGACGGAGCAGATCCGGCGCTGGGAGTCGGGAGCACTTGCGCACGCGGTCACGGATCCGTTCGGACAGGGCCCGCTGCCCTGGCTGCGCGGCAGCGAGAACTACTTCGACTCCGGTCAGGTGGTCCCCTGGTACGTCGACCCGGCGGTGGCCCCCGGCGAGAAGCGCCTGCCCTCGCCCCGCTCCAGCGCAGGACCCCGGACGGCCGACGACGTACGGCAGCAGATCAAGGGCTTCGTGAGCACCGGCGCGGTGGCCCCCGGCGAGGCCATCGACTTCCGTGTCTCGGTCGATCCGCCGCAGCCCTTCAGCATCGACATCTACCGCATCGGCCACTACGCGGGCACCGGCGCCGCCAAGATCACGACCAGCCCCCGGCTGGCCGGCATCGTGCAGCCCGCACCGCTCACCGCCGACCGCACGGTCTCCTGCCACCACTGGTGGCTGTCCTGGCGCCTCCAGGTCCCCGCGTACTGGAAGCTGGGCGCCTACGTCGCCGTCCTGACCACCGCCGACGGCCACCGCAGCCATGTGCCCTTCACGGTCCGCGACGCCCACCCCGCCGACCTCCTGCTGCTCCTGCCCGACATCACCTGGCAGGCGTACAACCTCTACCCGGAGGACGGCCGCACCGGCGCCAGCCTGTACCACGCCTGGGACGCCGACGGCTCGCTGCTCGGCGAGCCGGACGCCGCCACCACCGTCTCCTTCGACCGCCCGTACGCGGGCGCCGGCCTGCCCCTGCACGTCGGCCACGCTTACGACTTCATCCGCTGGGCCGAGCGTTACGGCTACGACCTCGCCTACGCCGACGCCCGCGACCTGCACGCCGGGCTGGTCGACCCGTCCCGCTACCGCGGCCTGGTCTTCCCCGGCCACGACGAGTACTGGTCCCAGCCGATGCGGCGGACCGCCGAACTGGCCCGCGACAGCGGGACCTCGCTGGTCTTCCTGTCCGCCAACACCATGTACTGGCAGGTCGAACTGGCCCCCTCGCCCGCCGGACCGGACTCCCTGCTCAGTTGCCGCAAACGCCAGGGCCCCGGCAAGCCCGCCCTATGGCGCGAGGCCGGTGACCCGGAGCAGCAGTTGATGGGCATCCAGTACGCGGGCCGGGTGCCGGAGCCCGCGCCGCTGGTCGTCCGCAACGCCGACCACTGGATGTGGGAGGCGACCGGCGCCCACGAGGGCGACGAACTGCCGGGCCTCGTTGCCGGTGAGGCGGACCGATACTTCCCGCGTACGCCCCTGCCCGAGCACAGCCACCGCATCCTGCTGGCGCACTCCCCGTACGAGGACAGCGAGGGCGTCCGCCGCCATCAGGAGACGTCGCTGTACCGCGCCCTCAGCGGCGCCCTGGTCTTCGCGTCCGGCACCTTCGCCTGGTCACCGGCGCTGGACCGCCCCGGACACGTGGACGAACGGGTGCAGCGGGCCACGGCCAATCTGCTCGACCGCATCTGCAAGCGGGACTGAAACGGGGGGAGCGGCGGTGGGCCCAGGGGATTCCGCCGCTACCGCGCCGCGAACGTCCCCAGCTCCCGCGCCAGCGCCACCGTCAGCGCCCGGAAGATCCGTACCTCGGGGTGGGGATCGTCCGCCCGCGTCGCCAGCACGCTGTGCGCGTACGGCGCGTCCAGCACCGGCACGTACACGGTCCCCGGCCACGGGTAGTAGCGGGCGAAGGACTTCAGCCCGGAGCCCGCCCCGCGGCCCGCCGCGACACTCGTCAGCACGTCCTGCGGGGTCAGCGCGCAGTCCGGGGCGCGGCGCTCGCCCTCGTCGAAGTACAGGTAGTCGGTGAACGGGCGCGGGGTGTGCCGGGGCAGCCGCAGGTACGGCAGGTCGATGATGTCCGCGACCCGGACGCCCGTCGCCGCCGCGTCCGCGAGCTGCGAGGCCGCCGACACGGCGACGATGCGCTGCTCGGTGGTCAGGACGTCCACCTCGATGTCCTCGCTCCGGATCGCGGGCCGGACGAACGCGACGTCCACCCGGTCCTCGCGCAGCGCGCTGCAGTGCTCCGTGAAGTTGAGCTGGACGAGCTTGAGCGGGACCTCCGGGCGGGCCCGGCGGAAGGCGTTGACGGCCGCCGGCGTGACCTCGGCCGAACCGTGGCCCATCACCCCCACCCGCAGCCCGCGGTCGGCCAGGGACGACGCCGCCGAGGCGCGCTGCGCCGCCTCGGTCACGTCCTCCACGGCGGCGTTCGCGGCGGCCAGCAGCGTACGGGCGTGGGAGGCCAGCCGCCGGCCGGCGGCGGTCGGCCGCACGGGGCCGTTGCCGCGGTCCAGCAGCCGGGTGCCGAGCTCGCGCTCCAGTTGCTGCACGTGCTGGGTGACCGCGGCGGGGGAGAGGAAGAGCCGCGACGCGGCCCGTCCGAAGTGGCCTTCCTCGACCACCGCCAAGAAGGAAGACAGTCGTCGCAGGTCCATGCGTGCCACGATAAAACGATCCGGCGTCCGGTCACGGGGGCCGTTCACGATTCCTGAACGGAGGCGGCGCCCAGGGCCTCCGGCCTCGTACAACGGCTCTCATGAGCACGCCCGCCGCCGATCCACGTACCGATCCCCGCACCGATCCCCGCACCGATTCCCGTACGGCTCTCCGTACGGACGCCCGTACCGACTCCCGTCACCGCCACTGGCTCCGTGCCGGCTGGATGATGACGGCCTCCGGCTGGAGCGCCAACCAGTTCTCCGCCCTCCTCGGCGCCTACCGTGACGACCTGGGCCTGGCCACGGCCACCACCACCGCCCTCTTCGCGGTGTACGTCCTCGGCCTGATCCCCGGGCTGCTGCTGGGCGGCCCGCTCGCCGACCGGCGTGGCCGCCGTCCCGTGGTCTTCGCCGCGCTCGCCACCGCCGCCGTGGCGACCTGTCTGCTGATGGCGGGCCCGGCCGCCGCCTGGCTCCTGTGGCCGGGCCGCTTCCTGACCGGTCTCGGCGCGGGCGCCCTGCTCACCGCGGGCAGCGTGTGGATCAAGGAGCTCTCGTCCGCCCCGTACGACCCGGCCACCGCACCCGGCACGGCCGCCCGCCGCTCCGGGCTCTTCCTCTCCGCGGGCTTCGCCTCCGGCGGGCTGGCCGCCGCGCTGATCGCCCAGTGGGCACCGCACCCGATGGTCACGGCGTACGTCCCGCACCTGGTGCTCTCGGCGGTGGCCGCGCTGGCGGCCGCCCGGGCGCCGGAGACGGGCCGGGCCGGGGCCGTACCGCACGCCGCCGCCTCCGCCGCCGACGCGGCCCGGCCCGCCGCCCACGGGACGTCCGGCGCCCCCTTCCGGCGGCTGGTGGCCCCGGTGGCGCCCTGGGTGTTCGCCGCCCCCACCATCGCCTTCGTGACCCTCCCCGGCCTCGTCGGCGACCGCCTGGACGGCTGGCAGACCGTGTACGCGGGCGTCGCCACCGCCGTGACCCCGGGCGCCGGGCTCCTCGTGGCGCCCCTCGCCCGCCGGCTCGCCGCCCGGCACCGCCTCGCCACCGCCGCCGCCGGACTGGCGGCCGTCGCACTCGGCCTCCTCGTCGCCGCCGGTGCCGTGGCGGCCGGGCAGCCCGTCGTGGCGCTGATCGCCGCGGCCGTGCTCGGCGGCGGATACGGGCTGTGCGTGGCGTACGGGCTGACCGAGGTCGCCGCCCTGGCGCCGCCGCACCGGCTGGCCCGCCTCACCGCCCGCTTCTGGACCCTCGCCTATCTGGGGTTCTTCGCCCCGTACGTGATCACCCTGGTCAGCGCGGCGGTGCCGCCACCGGTCGTCCTCGCGGCCGCCGCGGTGCTGGCCCTGCTGACACTGGCCGCGGTCGGCCGCGCGGCCCGCCGGGACGGAGTGTGACCGGGACCTGATCCGCACCCGACCGGACCCTGCGCCGCCGCTTCCACCCCGCATACGGGAGAATCGGGCGGAGGGGACTGGATCAACCTACGCGGAGGCAGCGTGTCCGGTTTTGTAGAAAAGCCCGAGGCAGTGGAGGTACCGGGGCTCACCCACCTCCACACGGGCAAGGTGCGCGACCTCTACCAGAACGCCGACGGCGAGCTGATCATGGTCGCCAGTGACCGCATCTCCGCCTTCGACTGGGTGCTGCCCACCGAGATCCCCGACAAGGGCCGGGTGCTGACCCAGCTCTCGCTGTGGTGGTTCGACCAGCTCGCCGACCTCGTGCCCAACCACGTGCTCTCCACGGACCTGCCCCGGGCGCCCCCGCGGACTGGGAGGGCCGGACGACGGTCTGCACGTCGCTGGCCATGGTCCCGGTGGAGTGCGTCGCCCGCGGCTACCTCACCGGCTCCGGCCTCGCCGAGTACCAGCAGACCCGTACGGTCTGCGGGCTGGCGCTGCCGGAGGGGCTGAGCGACGGCTCGGAACTGCCCGGACCGATCTTCACCCCTGCCACCAAGGCCGCCGTCGGCGAGCACGACGAGAACGTCCCGTACGAGGAGGTCGCCCGCCAGGTCGGCGCCGAGGTCGCCGCCCAGCTCCGGCAGACCACCCTCGCCGTGTACGGGCGCGCCCGCGACATCGCCCGCGAGCGCGGCATCGTGCTGGCGGACACCAAGTTCGAGTTCGGCTTCGACACGGAACAGCGGCTGACGCTGGCGGACGAGGTCCTCACCCCGGACTCCTCGCGCTTCTGGCCCGCGGACGCGTGGCAGCCGGGCCGGGCCCAGCCCTCCTTCGACAAGCAGTTCGTCCGCGACTGGCTCACCTCGCCCGCCTCCGGCTGGGACCGCCGGAGCGAGCAGCCGCCCCCGCCGCTGCCGCAGGAGACGGTCGAGCACACCCGCGCCAAGTACATCGAGGCGTACGAGCGGCTCACCGGGCTGCCCTGGTCGTGACGCCGGGGACGGAGTGACGCGGGCCGGGGACCGGCGTCACTCCGTCCCGTACGCGAAGGGTCCCGCACGCGAAAGGCCCCGGTCGCGATGACCGGGGCCTTTTCCCTGAGCGGACGACGAGGCTCGAACTCGCGACCTCAACCTTGGCAAGGTTGCGCTCTACCAACTGAGCTACGTCCGCCTGCCCCGCGCTCAGCGGCGCGGTGCGGGCTCCACTATAGCCAACCTCGGGCGCGGGCGATGCGCGCTGCCGCGTGCCGGTTCTCCGCGCACAGTTTCGCGGCGGCCGAGGAGAGGTAGTTGCGCACCGTTCCCGGCGACAGCGCGGCCCGCTCCGCGATCTCCGCGATGGGCGCGCCGTTCTCCGCGTACTCCAGCACCTCCGCCTCCCGTACGGTCAGCGGCGAGTCCCCGGCACTGATCGCGTCGGCCGCCAACTCCGGGTCGACATAACGGTTTCCGGCGTGCACCGAGCGGATGATCTCGGCCAGCCGCTGGGCCGAGACGGTCTTGGGGACGAACCCCTTGACCCCCGCCTCCAGGGCCCGCTTCAGATGGCCGGGGCGCCCGTGACTGGTCACGATCATGGTCCGGCAGCCGGGCAGCCGGGTGCGCAGGGATGTGGCCACCGCCACACCGTCCAGCCCCGGCATCTGAAGATCCAGTACGGCGATGTCGGGACGCTGGGCCAGCGCCATCGCCAGGGCCTCCGGTCCGGAAGCGGCCTCCGCCACCACCTGGAGATCGTCCTCCAGCGCGAGCAGCGCCGCCAGCGCGCCCCGGATCAGATGCTCGTCGTCGGCGAGCAGCACCCGCAGCGGCGCGGGGGCCCCGGCCGCGCCCGTGCCCGGCCCCCGACCGTCCTCGCCTCCCGGCGCTCCCGGCACTCCCTCGGACATCCGCCCCGGCTCCTCCGCCATGATTTCCGCTTCTCTCCCGGCGCTCCGCGCCCGCCACGTGCCGCGGCCGCCCGCCGCACGCCTTGTCCTTACCCGATGCCTTACCCGATGCCTTACCCGATGGCTTTCCCGTTGCCCTGCGCCCCGGCCGGCAGCCCGTCCGCGGCCGTCTCCGGCCCGTACCCCAGCAGCTCGTCCTTCTCCAGCGGTACGTGGGCCCGCAGCCAGAAACGCCCGCCTGGCCGGGGGCCGACGGTCAGGGTGCCGCCGAACGCGGCGAGCCGTTCCCGCAGCCCGGCGATGCCGCTTCCGTCACCGCGCCGCGCGGCGTCCTCCAGCACGCCGTCGTTCTCCATCGAGAACACCACCGCCGGTCCGGGCCGCGCCGCGGCGGCCGTCCGCCCGGCCCCGGGCGCGCCGTCGGGCGTCACCCGCAGGGTCAGCCAGCAGGAGGCCGCGTTCGCGTGCCGCAGCACGTTGGTGGTGCCTTCCCGTACGACCCAGGCCAGCACCGACTGCACCTGCTGCGGAACCCCGGCGCTGCCCTCCTGGTCCATCAGGCACTCCACCCCGGCCGCCAGGAGCACCGCCCGGGCGCCCGCCAGCTCCACCTGGAGATCGGCCTCCCGGTAGGCGCGGACCACGTCCCGTACCTCCCGCTGGGAGTCCTGGGCCAACTGCTGCACCTCCGCCATCTGGTCGGCGGCCTCCGGCCGGCCCTTGCGCGCCAGCCGTACCCCCAGCTCGCTCTTGAGGGCGATGACGGACAGGTTGCGGCCGACGACGTCGTGCATGTCGCGCGCGAACCGCAGCCGCTCCTCGGCGACGGCCAGCCGGGCCTGGTCGCCCTTGGCCTCGTCCAGCTCGCGCATCGCGGCGAGGATCCAGGCCCAGCTACGGCATGTGAGCGCGGCGAAGGCTGAGGAGAAGAGGAAAGTAGGCGGCAGACCCAAGGCGTACTTGATCGGGACGCCCGTAAGGGCCAGTCCTGCCACGGCGACCACCGAAGCCGCGACGGAGACCACCGCCTGCCAGCGCTTCTTGAGCACCAGGGCGAGAAGCGATCCGGCGGGCAGGACGGGGAACAGCATCGCCGTGCAGTAGAGCGACGCACGCATCGGCAGGCTGGTGGCGAGCATCGTGACCAGGACGACCGACACGGCTGACAGCACGCCCGACACGGCGATCAGCCGCCATGGCGCGGGGGTGCCGTACACGTAGTGCGACAGCCCGCGCCGTACGCCGGGTACGTAGACGGCGCACTGCACCAGCCCCAGCACCACCGTGGGCAGGATCAGAGCCGGAGAGCGGTGGATCTCGGCCGTCGCGCTGAGGAGCGGCGCCGCGAGCCAGCCGATGAGCATCAGCCACGGCGTGATGTACAGCGTCCACCGCGCCCACATGTACACCTGCGCGACCCTGCCACGCCCCCGCAACTTGCGTAGCTGCCCGTGGAACACCGGCCCCGCACCCCCGTCGTCCCCATCGCCGTACATGGTCAGTTCCGTGGCTCCCAACGGAACCACCGACGTACAGCAAACACCGCCAGACCGGCCCAGACCAACGCGATGACCAGCCGCTTCAGTGTGTCGGTGAGGTCGCCCTGGCCGATCCAGCCGTCCCGGACCAGGCCCATCACCGGGGAGAGCGGCAGCAACTCCAGGATGTTGGCGATCTTGTCGGGCAGGACGTCCAGCGGCACGATCATGCCGGAGCCGGCCATCGAGACGAAGACGAACGGCATCGTCGTCAACTGCGCCGCCTCGGCGCTCTTGGTGATGCCGGTGGAGGCGGCGGCCATCGCCACCGCGATCAGCATGCCCAGGAGGACGCCCAGCACGACCAGGTGCGGGGCCCGGGGGGCGCCCGCGTCCATGACGAGTCCGCCGAGGACGGCCAGCAGGACGATCTGCGCCAGCCCGAGGAGCACCGCCGGCAGCGCCGACCCGGCCAGGATCTCCCGGTCCGACAGCTCACCGCAGCGCAGCCGCTTGAGCACCAGCTCCTCGCGCCGGGTCACCAGCGACCCGGTGACGGACGAGTACACCGCGAAGAGCAGGACGAAGCCGATGGTGCCCGGCAGCAGCACCGTGCCGACCGACAGGCCGTTGGCCTGGAGCGGCATCTCGGAAACCGCCTGCCGCATGGCGAAGGCCATGATCAGCGGCATCAGCAGCGTCATGAACAGCGCGGTCTTGTTACGGCCCAGGAGGATCAGTTCGGCGCGGAACAGGGCGGCCAGCCGCTCCCGCGCTCCCGTACGGGCGCCCGCTGCGGCACTCGTACCGGGCTCCTGCTCGACGGCCTTGACGTCGGCGACGCTCACTTGTCCTCCAAACCCTTGGCGATCCGCAGGAACGCCTCTTCCAGCGATGCCGAGCGGGCGTCCAGCCCCCGCAGCTCGACGCCCTCGTCGCGCGCCCAGAGCAGCAGACCGGTCGCGGCCCGCTGCAGGTCGGACGTCTGCAGCCGCAGGGTCCGGCCCGCCGTCTCCTGCCCTTCCACGCCCAGCGCCGCCAGTGGCGGCAGGTGGTCCGGCGTGTAGCCCGGGGGCAGTTCGAAGGAGATCTGCGCGGGGTGGGTGGCCACCACGTCCGCGACGGTGCCGGCCGTCGCGATCCGGCCCCGGTGCATGATCGCGAGGCGGTCGGCCAGCTCCTGGGCCTCTTCCAGGTAGTGCGTGGTCAGCACGACCGTCGTGCCGCCCGCCCGCAGCTCGCGGATCAACTCCCAGGTCGTGTGGCGGGCTTCGGTGTCCAGGCCGGTGGTCGGCTCGTCCAGGAAGAGCACCTCGGGCCGTCCCAGCGTCGCCGTGGCCAGGTCCAGCCGCCGCCGTTCACCGCCGGAGAGCTGTTTGACCCGTACGTCCTTGCGCTTGGTCATGCCGACCGTGGCCAGCGCCTCGCCGACCGGCCGGGCGCCGGTGGTGGCCCCGGCCCACATCCGTACGGTCTCCTCCACGGTCAACTCCGCGGGGAAGCCGCCCTCCTGGAGCATCGCGCCGACCCGCGGCCGGACCTTCGCGCGCTCCGTGTACGGGTTGTGGCCCAGCACCCGTACCGTGCCGCCGGTCGGCGCGGCCAGTCCCTCCAGGACTTCGAGGGTGGAGGTCTTGCCCGCCCCGTTCGTCCCCAGCAGGGCGAACAGCTCGCCGCGCTCGACGGAGAAGTCGATGCCCCGTACCGCTTCGAAGGCCGTGGTGTCCTTCTTGTTCCTCCGGCCGCCCCCGGACGGCCCGTACCGCCTGCGCAGGCCCGTGACGTCTATCACGCGCCCGCTCGTGTCCCCGATGTTCATGCTTCAAGGCTCCCGCCGGAACCGGGCTCCGGGCAGTGCGGCTTGTCATCACCGCAGATGACAAATGTCAGGAGGGGCGGGGCGGGGGAACCGGAGGAGGGGAGGGGCCGGTTCCGGAGCGGAATCCGGGGCGGGAGCCGGGGTGCGGCCCGGCGTGGGGTCCGGGACGAGGAAAGGCAAAAGACCCCGGTCGCGATGACCGGGGTCTTTTGCCTGAGCGGACGACGAGGCTCGAACTCGCGACCTCAACCTTGGCAAGGTTGCGCTCTACCAACTGAGCTACGTCCGCAGGCATCCGACCGGCTTTCACCGGGCGGCGCGACAGCTACTCTACCTGATCCACCGGAGTGGTCGGTACTGTCGGAGCGGGTGACAGGGATTGCACACTGCGCCTCCCCCTTGGAAAGGGGGCGCTCTACTACTGAGCTACACCCGCATGACCACCATCAATCGGTCCGTACGGACTTCTTGATGCTGTCAGAGCGGGTGACAGGGATCGCACACTGCGCCTCCCTCTTGGAAAGAGGGCGCTCTACTACTGAGCTACACCCGCGTGACTCCTCGGGATCCGGCCTTTCGGCCTCGCCCCTCGGCGTGCTCCAGACTCTAGCTGATCAACGGGGGTGCTGCGCAACTCCGCTGGGGGACGGCCGGAACCGGGCGCGGCCGCCCCGTCTTCCCGCCGATGACCGGCCTCGGCCGAGGCGCCTCCGCGCCCCTCCCCGGCCCGTCCCCGCTCCGTCCGGCTGGGGACCGGCGGCCTGACGGGGGCGAGGGAGGCGTGTGAGGGGGCGGGTGGGCGCGAGGGGAGGAGGCGGACCCTCCCCCTCCGCGGCCGGCCGCCCCTCCGGATCAGTTGTTGGCCGCGTCGAAAGCCTCGTAGACCTTCTTCGGAATCCGGCCGCGCGGGGCACGTCCATGTGGTGGGAACGGGCCCAGGCGCGCACGGCGGCGGGGTCCGGGGTCACCGAGGTGTGGTGGTACGCCTTGCCGGACTTCGACCGCTTGCGGCCGGCCTCCACGAACGGGGCGAGGGCGCCGCGCAGTTTCTTCGCATTGGCGGGATTGAGGTCGATCTCGTACCACTTCCCGTCCAAACCGAAGGTGACCGTCTCTGCGGCTTCTCCGCCTTCGATGTCATCGGAGAGCGTGACTACTACGCGCTGCGCCACGGATATCGGTCCTTTCGAGCAGCAACCCCACCTTGACATGGGGGGATGCTGCAGATCCGGCTGATTGGGATCAATGCATTTTCATTTGTACAGCGGCGGGCATTGCATGGTGAAGCCCAGTTAATTTCCTCAGCGTGTCCTTCCGCAATGCGGACCCTAGGTCTTTTCTGAGATTTTCCCCACCGCTTACCGCGGCCGACGCCGTACCGTGACCGCGCCGTCACGATATCTATGCGCGTAGATTTTCGAACACGGTACTGTGATGGCACCGCCTTACGCACCACACCATCGGGAGTGCCAGTGGCACGCGTCGTAGTCGACGTCATGCTCAAGCCGGAGATCCTCGACCCGCAGGGGCAGGCGGTGCAGCGCGCACTGCCACGCCTGGGATTCGAGGGGATCGGCGACGTCCGTCAGGGCAAGCGATTCGAACTTGAGGTGGAGGGCCCGGTCGACGACGCCGCCCTTGCCCGTATCCACGAGATGGCCGAGACCTTCCTGGCCAACACCGTCATCGAGGACTTCACCGTCCACGTCGAAGACCGGGCCGGGTCATGACCCGCCCGTCGCCCGCCACCGCCCCGAGCGGAGGCCCTGCGGGCCGCAGCAACACTCGCATCGGGGTCATCACCTTTCCCGGCACGCTCGACGACCGTGACACCCAGCGCGCCGTCCGGCTCGCGGGGGCCGAGGCGGTGCCGCTGTGGCACCGCGACAAGGACCTCAAGCAGGTCGACGCCGTGGTGCTCCCCGGCGGCTTCTCCTACGGCGACTACCTGCGGGCCGGCGCCATCTCCCGTTTCTCGCCGGTCATGGAGACCGTGATCGAACAGGCCAAGGGCGGCCTGCCGGTCCTCGGCATCTGCAACGGCTTCCAGGTCCTGACCGAGACCCACCTGCTGCCCGGCGCGATGCTGCGCAACGACAGCCTGCACTTCATCTGCCGCGACCAGCGGCTGCGGGTGGAGAACGCGGACACCGCCTGGACCGCCGACTACACCGCCGGCCAGGAGATCTCCGTACCGCTGAAGAACATCGACGGCCGGTACGTCGCCGACGAGCGCACGCTCGACATGCTGGAGGCCGAGGGCCGGGTCGCCTTCCGCTACCTGACCGAGGGCGACCCCGCCGACGGCTACGGCAACCCCAACGGCTCGCTGCGCGACATCGCCGGCGTCACCAACGAGGCGGGCAACGTCGTCGGCCTCATGCCGCATCCCGAGCACGCCGTCGAGCCGCTGATCGGCACCGGCCGTACGGACGGCCTCGGATTCTTCACCTCGATCCTGAAGAAATTGGTCACCGCATGACGCTCGACACGGTCAAGCACGCAGCCGAGACGCCGGACACCGACCAGCCGTGGGCCGAACTGGGCCTGAAGCAGGACGAGTACGAGCGCGTCCGCGAGATCCTCGGCCGCCGTCCCACCGGCGCCGAACTCGCCATGTACTCCGTCATGTGGTCCGAGCACTGCTCGTACAAGAGCAGCAAGGTCCACCTGAAGCAGTTCGGCCAGAAGGTCCCCGAGAACGACGCGATGCTCGTCGGCATCGGCGAGAACGCGGGCGTCGTCGACGTCGGCCAGGGTTACGCCGTCACCTTCAAGGTCGAGTCGCACAACCACCCGTCCTACGTGGAGCCCTACCAGGGCGCGGCCACCGGCGTCGGCGGCATCGTCCGCGACATCATCGCCATGGGCGCCCGCCCGGTCGCCGTCGTGGACCCGCTGCGCTTCGGCGCCGCCGACCACCCCGACACCAAGCGCGTCCTGCCGGGCGTCGTCGCGGGCATCGGCGGCTACGGCAACTGCCTGGGCCTGCCCAACATCGGCGGCGAGGTCGTCTTCGACTCCTGCTACCAGGGCAACCCGCTGGTCAACGCCGGTGCCATCGGCGTGATGCGGCACGAGGACATCCACCTCGCCAAGGCGTCCGGCGCCGGCAACAAGGTCATCCTCTACGGCGCCCGGACCGGCGGCGACGGCATCGGCGGCGCCTCCATCCTGGCCTCCGAGACCTTCACGGATGCATCAGCGGCTGACGCCGCGGGTGCGAAGCCGTCCAAGCGACCCGCCGTCCAGGTCGGCGACCCCTTCCAGGAGAAGCTGCTCATCGAGTGCACCCTGGAGGCGTTCGCCGAAAAGCTCGTCGTCGGCATCCAGGACCTCGGCGCGGCCGGGCTGTCCTGCGCCACCAGCGAGCTGGCCTCCAACGGCTCCGGCGGCATGCGCGTGGAGCTGGACGACGTACCACTGCGCGACTCCACGCTCTCGCCCGAGGAAATCCTCATGAGCGAGTCGCAGGAACGCATGTGCGCCGTCGTGGAGCCCGCGAAGGTCGAACGGTTCCTGGCGATCTGCGAGAAGTGGGACGTCACCGCCACCGTCATCGGTGAGGTCACCGACGGCGACCGGCTGGAGATCTTCTGGCACGGCGAGAAGATCGTCGACGTCGACCCGAAGACCGTCGCCCACGAAGGCCCGGTCTACGAGCGTCCGTACGCGCGCCCCGCCTGGCAGGACGAACTGCAGGCCGACGACGCGGGCAAGCTGGCACGGCCGCGGACCGGCGAGGAACTGCGTGAGCAGGTCCTGAAGCTGGTCGCCTCGCCCAACCAGGCGTCCAAGTCCTGGATCACCAGCCAGTACGACCACTTCGTGCAGGGCGGCACCGTGCTGGCCCAGCCGGAGGACGCCGGCATGATCCGGATCGACGAGAAGACCGGGCTGGGCGTGGCCATCGCCACCGACGGCAACGGCCGCTACGCCAAGCTCGACCCGTACCACGGCGCGCAACTGGCGCTGGCCGAGTCGTACCGCAACGTCGCGGCGACCGGCGCCAAGCCGCTCGCGATCTCCGACTGCCTGAACTTCGGCTCGCCCGAGGACCCGGCCGTCATGTGGCAGTTCTCCGAGGCCGTCCGCGGTCTCGCCGACGGCTGCCTGGAGCTCGGCACGCCCGTCACCGGCGGCAACGTCTCGCTCTACAACCAGACCGGCGAGGCCGCCATCCACCCGACCCCCGTGGTCGCGGTGCTCGGCGTCATCGACGACGTCAGCCGTCGCACGCCGGTCGCCTTCGCCGACGAGGGCCACCTCGTCTACCTCCTCGGCGACACCGAGGACGAACTGAGCGGCTCGGCCTGGTCCCAGGTCGTCCACGACCACCTCGGCGGCCTGCCGCCGAAGGTGGACCTCGCCCGCGAGAAGCTGCTGGCCGAGATCCTGATCTCGGCCTCCCGCGACGGCATGGTCGACGCGGCGCACGACCTCTCCGACGGCGGCCTGGTCCAGGCGCTCGTCGAGTCGTGCCTGCGCGGCGGCAAGGGCGCCCGGATCGTCGTCCCCGACGGGATGGACCCCTTCGTCCTCCTCTTCTCGGAGTCGGCGGGCCGCGCGATCGTCGCCGTCCCGCGCAGCGAGGAACTGCGCTTCACCGACATGTGCGGCGCGCGCGGCCTCCCGGCCACCCGCATCGGCGTGGTCGACGGTGACGCGATCGACGTACAGGACCAGTTCACCCTGCCGCTGAGCGAACTCCGCGCGGCGCACGAGGCGACGATTCCGTCGCTGTTCGGCTGAAACGGGGCGGTCCGGTCCGGCCTGGTCCGGTCCGGCTCGGTCTGGCCTGGTCCGGTCCGGCTCGGTCTGGCCTGGTCCGGTCCGGCTCGGTCTGGCCAGGGTCGGTCCGGCTCGGCTCGACCTGGCCGACGGCGCCGCACCTGGTGCAGTCCGCCCGCACGGTGGCCCGTCCCTTCGGGGGCGGGCCACCGCCGTAAGCCCTGCCGGTGCCGGCCCGTCCGGGGGCAGAACCTCTGCCCCTTCCCCCTCCCCCCCCCGCCCCACCCCTCTCCCCCTTCCTCGCCCTGAGGCCCCCTCCCCGTCCTCCTCGCGCCCTGGGGTTCCCCTCCCCGTCCTGCCCGCGCCCCGAGGCTCCCCGCCTCCGACCCTGCTCGCGCCCCGGGGCCCCGCCTTCGGCCTATTCGCTCCACTCGCTCCCGGCGGCCGGCTCAGCCGGCTGCCCGGCCGCGCCTCCTCCCCGTATGCAGAGCGCCAGGAGCACCGCCAGCGCCAGCACGGCTGTCGAGCAGAGGAAGACGGCGGCTATGGAGGAGCCGAAGGCGTCCAGCGCCCGGGCGTGGGCCTCGCCCTTCAGGGCCGGTATGGCGCTGGTGGAGCCGCCGGGGCCGTGGTCGGCGTAGACGCGGGCCAGTACCGTTCCGAAGAAGGCCACGCCCAGTGAGCTGCCGAGGGTCTGGAAGAAGCGGATGCCGGTCGTCGCCACTCCGAGCTGGTGGTGGGGTGCGGCCTGCTGGACCAGCACGATCAGCTGCCCGAGAGTCTGGCCGAAACCGGCGCCGAGCAGCAGGAGTTCGGCCCGTACGGTCCACAGGCCGGTGTCGGCGCCGTTCGTCGAGAGCAGGAGCGTGGCCACGGCGGCGCAGGCCGCACCACTGATCACGGAGTTCTTCTCCGACCAGCCGCGGGCGCTGAGCCGGCTCGTCAGCAGGCCCGAGCCGGCTATGCCGAGCGCCACCGGGATCATGAACAGGCTCGCCGAGGTGGGATCGATGCCGCGCGCCAACTGGAGATAGATCATCACGTAGACCAGCGAGCCCGTCAGGGCCACGCCGACCAGGCCCTGGACGGCGAAGGCGGCACGCAGCGTACGGATTCGGAACATCGACAGCGGGAGCAGCGGTTCGGCGGCGGTGGCCTGCCGCCACAGGAACAGTGCGAGCAGCGCCACCGCCCCGCCGGCCAGCCCCAGGATCACCGGTGAGCCCCAGGGGTGCTCCCGGCCGCCCCACTCCGTCACCAGCAGCAGCGCCGTGGAGAACGCGGCGGCCAGCGCCGCCCCGAGGAAGTCGATGCGCCGCCGTTCGCCGTGGCGGGGGAGGTCGAGGACGAAGGCCGACACGACGAGCACGACCAGGCCGATCGGCAGGTTGACGTAGAAGATCCAACGCCAGTCCGCGTGTTCGGCGAGCAGCCCGCCGACGACCGGTCCCAGGGCCATGCCGGCCCCCGCGACCAGCCCGCCCAGTCCGGCCCCCTTGCCCGGGCCGCGCTTCCCCGGCCCTCTGAGCTGCGCGATGACGACCATGGTGACGCTCATCAGACCGCCGCCGCCCAGGCCCTGCACCGCACGGAAGGCGACCAACTGGTCCATGTCCTGTGCGGCCCCGCACAGCGCCGAGCCGAGCAGGAAGGTGGCCACGGCGCCGAGGAAGACCCGCTTCGCGCCGAGGGAGTCGCAGAGTTTGCCGTACAGGGGCAGCGCGGCGGTGGCAGCGAGCGAGAACGCGCTGACGAGCCAGGGGATGCGGTCGATGCCGTGCAGCGGGTCCAGCTCGCGGGCGATCGGGACGGTCGCGGCCGAGACGATGTTCTGGTCGAGTACGGCGAGGAGCATCGTGGCGAGGCAGACGGTGAAGCCGATCTTGAGTCGGAGCGAGGTCGTGCCGCCGGGTCCGTCGGTCCCGGGACCGGGATCGGCGCCGGATGCGGCACCGGGACCGGCGCCACCTGTGGCGACGCTGCCCGGCGGGGTCCGTGGGGGGTGCGAAGGAGTGGTGGAAGCGTTCATGGCAGCACCATGCCCGCGAAGCGTAGACCGAGTCAATGTTTTGCCCGGTATTATTTTTTGTCCTGGTACAGTGGTGGCATGGCCGAGGAGCTGGGACTGCGCGAGCGCAAGAAACTGCAGACGGAGCGGCGGGTCTGGCGGACCGCCGTCGAACTGTTCCTGGAGCGGGGCTTCGAAAAGGTCTCCGTCCAGGAGATCGCCGCCGCCGCCGAGGTCTCGAAGATGACCGTCTTCAACTACTACGGCTCCAAGGAGGACCTGGTCCTCAAGCCGATGGAGCACCACGCCGGCGACGCGGCCCACGCCGTCCACACCCGCGCGCCGGGGAGTCCGCGGTCGCGGCCGTCTGCCGCCAGTTCGTCGAGCTGCTGGAGCTGCGGGACCCCTCCGTCGGCCTGTGCGACCAGCAGGAGGTACTCAGCATCCGCCGCCTGATCGTGGAGACCCCGGGCCTGCTGCTCCGCGCGTACGCCAACCGGATGCACGGCCTCCAGCAACTCGCCGACGTGCTGGCGGCGGAGACCGGCGGCGACCGGATGGAGGCCCAGGTCGCCGCGGGCCAGTTGATGGCCGCCCGGAACGCGCTCATCAACGAGAACCACCGCAGGCTGCTGGCCGGTGAGTCCGCCGACGCGGTGTATCCCGACGCGGTGGCCGCCGCCCACCGGGCCTTCGGCCTGGTGGAGCAAGGGCTGGGGGACTACGCGACGCGCCCCGCCGAGTAGCCTCGACGCCATGCCCAGTGCCCGCAAGCCGTCCGGCCGAGCCCGCGCCCGCAGTTACGACTCCGCCAAGACCCGTGCCGCCGTCATCGCGCAGTTCGGCCACGTACGGGCCGCCGTGGAGCGCCTGACGCCCGAGCAGTTCGCGTTGCCCACCCGGCTGGGGACTGGACGGTCCGCGAACTGGTCGCCCACCTGGCCATGGCGGTGGAGCAGGTCCCGGCGGCGCTCGCGCAGCCCGCGCCGGCCGCCCAGGAAGTCACCCTGGCCACCTGGCCGTCCGTGACCCGCGCCCTGGCCGCGAAGGTGGACGAGAACGCCCGCGACACGGCGGCCGGCGGCGAGCCCGCCGCCCTCCTGGACCACGCCGCCGCCCGGTATGCCGAGGCGGTCCCGATGGCCCCCGACGACCGGCTGCTGGCGGTCCGTATCGGCGCGATGCGCCTGGCCGACTTCCTGGTGGTGCGCTGCGTCGAACTGGTCGTGCACACCGACGACCTGGCCGCCGCCACCGGCCTGGACATCCCGTTCGACCGCCAGGCCCTGGCCACCGCCACCCGGGTGCTCGCCGACGCGCTGGCCGTGAAGGCGCCCGGCGGCTCGGTCGAAGTCCGGGTGCCGCCGTTCGCCGTCGTCCAGTGCGTCGAGGGTCCCCGGCACACCCGGGGCACGCCGCCGAACGTCGTCGAGACCGACCCGCTGACCTGGCTCCGCCTGGCCACCGGGCGCACGGACTGGCCCGCCGCGCTCGACGCGGCCGCCGTGAGCGCCAGCGGCGAACGGGCCGATCTCGCCCCCTACCTGCCCCTCATGGGCTGAGAGCCGGCCTCCGAACCCTGAGCGGCGCCTCCTCACCCCTCCGGATACGGCAACAACGTGGCGTCCACCGCCTCCCACGCCGCCCGCAGCTCCGCCAGCCGCCGCCCCTCGGCCCCGGCCCGGTCCGCCTGTTCGCGGGGGTCCTCGGTCAGGTGGAAGAGCTGGTCCTTCTTCTTCGTGCCCCGGTAGTACTTCCAGTCGCCGCGCCGCAGCGCCCGCTCACCCCGGGTGCGCCAGAACAGGTCCCGTTCCGGGAGCCGTTCGCCGCGCAGCAGATAGCCCGCCAGGCTCGTACCGTCCAGCGGGTAGGCGCGGTGCGGCCGGGCGCCGGCGAGCTCCAGGAGGGTCGCCGTCCAGTCGGGGCTGAAGTGCGGCTCGTGGCTGACCTGGCCGCCGTCGATACGGGCCGGCCAGCGCACGATCGCGGGGACGCGGATGCCGCCCTCCTGGAGGGTGAACTTGTTGCCGCTCAGCGGCCAGTTGTAGGACCAGCGCTCACCGCCGTTGTCGCTGCCGAAGAAGACCAGGGTGTCCTGTTCCTGCCCGGAGCGCTTCAGGGCGGCCAGCACGGTGCCCACCGACCGGTCCAGGTCCTCGACCATCTCCTTGTACTTCGCCAGCGAGCCGCCGTCCCGGTGCTGCAACGCGCCTCTGTCGCCCGCCTTGATACGGCGGACGATGTCGGCGCTCGCGGCCTCGTCGCCGTCCGCGATCCAGGGCCAGTGCGGGGTGGTGAAGTTCAGGTTGAGCAGCCACGGCCGGGCCTGCCGCGCGCCCACGAAGTCGACGGCACGCTCGGTGATGATCCGCGTGTAGTAGCGCAGGTCGCGGTATTCGGCGTCACCCTCGGTGACGTTGCCTTCGTAAAGGTCGTACTCCCCGGCCAGCCCGAGTTTGGAGTAGTACTCCAGCGCGCCGCCGAAGTTCCCGAAGAAGGTCTCCCAGCCGGACTTGGTGGGGCTGAAGTCGGGCAGATAGCCGCAGTGCCATTTGCCGATCAGGCCGGTCGCGTACCCCGCGTCGCGCAGCAGGGAGGCGAGCGTGGGGTGGTCGGGTTCGAGGCCGACGGACCGGTCCGCGATGGGCTCCGCCAGCCCGCCCTCGGTACGGCCGGGAAACCGCCCGGTGTACAGGGAGAACCGGGTGGGGGAGCAGGTCGACGAGCCGGCGTACGCCTGGGTGAAGCGCACGCCCTGGCGGGCCAGGCGGTCCAGGTGCGGCGTGCGGATGTGCGGTGATCCGTACGAGGACAGGTCGGCCCAGCCGAGGTCGTCACCGAGGATGAGCAGGATGTTCGGACGGCGGGCGGCCCGGCGGCCGGTCGCCGCGCGGAACGGCCGCTCCTGGTGGGCGGTCCCGGCGGCGGTGGCCGGGCCCGCGGCTCCCACGGCCAGGGTGCCGGCCGCGGCGGTCGCGCCGACCAGGCCGCCGAAGGCACGGCGGGAGATGCCACCGGTAGGAGAAATCCGGTCGTTCGTGGAGGAATCAGGGTGGGAGGGAGACGTGGGGGCAGAGGCGGAACGCGTCACGGAACGGGACCTTCCGGAAGGGTGTGCAGGCGAGGTGCGCCCCGGACGGGCGCGGGACGGAGACGCGAGGAGTCAGGGCCGGTCGGGGCTGAAAAGCCCGGAATTCGCCGGAACGTTCGCCGCGCCGCACCCTCGGAACGGAGGAGTGGCGCATCTCACCCCACGCCCCGGACGGGGGGCGCGGGAGAAGCGGAACGGCGCACGCCGGACCCGCGCCGCAACCGGCCGGATCTCGCGTGAAGAGAAGGTGAAGGCGAACGCGGGGGAAAGCGGCGTTCAGCCGCGCCGCACGCAGCGACAGATGGCGCTGGCGACGCGACCGAGGTCGACGTGGCGGCGCTGCACCAAGGGCTGCGGGCTCTGCATGGAGCGTGATCCTGTCCGTGAGTGCGTGCTCACGTCAAGCACTCGACCACCTGGGGCAGGCCCCCCGGGCCCGGCCCCGGTTCGATCCCCGGTTCGGATGAATCGCGGACCTGCCCTAGACTCAGTGCTGTGCCACGTGGTGACGGACGACTCAGCCACGACCTGCTCCCCGGCGAGAAGGGCCCCCAGGACGCATGTGGCGTCTTCGGTGTCTGGGCTCCGGGTGAAGAGGTCGCCAAACTCACCTATTTCGGGCTGTATGCCCTGCAGCACCGCGGTCAGGAGTCCGCGGGCATCGCAGTGAGCAACGGCTCCCAAATCCTCGTATTCAAGGACATGGGCCTGGTTTCCCAGGTCTTCGACGAGACCTCCCTCGGTTCCCTCCAGGGCCACATCGCCGTGGGCCACGCCCGCTACTCCACCACCGGTGCCTCGGTGTGGGAGAACGCCCAGCCGACGTTCCGTGCCACCGCGCACGGCTCGATCGCCCTGGGTCACAACGGCAACCTGGTCAACACCGCCGAACTCGCCGAGATGGTCGCCGCACTGCCCCGTGAGGGCGGCCGCGCGACCCAGGTCGCGGCGACCAACGACACCGACCTCGTGACGGCCCTGCTGGCCGGCCAGGTGGACGAGGACGGCAAGCCGCTGACCGTCGAGGAGGCCGCGCCGCGCGTCCTGCCCAAGGTCTCCGGTGCCTTCTCGCTGTGCTTCATGGACGAGCACACCCTGTACGCGGCCCGTGACCCGCAGGGCATCCGCCCGCTGGTCCTCGGCCGCCTGGAGCGCGGCTGGGTGGTGGCCTCCGAGACGGCCGCCCTGGACATCTGCGGCGCCAGCTTCATTCGCGAGATCGAGCCGGGCGAACTGATCGCCGTCGACGAGAACGGCCTGCGCAGCTCCCGCTTCGCCGAGACCAAGCCCAAGGGCTGCGTCTTCGAGTACGTCTACCTGGCCCGCCCGGACACCGACATCGCCGGCCGCAACGTGTACCTCTCCCGGGTGGAGATGGGCCGCAGGCTGGCCGCCGAGGCGCCCGCCGAGGCCGACCTCGTCATAGCGACCCCGGAGTCCGGCACGCCGGCCGCGGTCGGCTACGCCGAGGCCAGCGGCATCCCGTACGGCGTCGGCCTGGTCAAGAACTCCTACGTCGGCCGGACCTTCATCCAGCCCTCGCAGACCATCCGGCAGCTCGGCATCCGGCTCAAGCTCAACCCGCTCAAGGAAGTCATCCGCGGCAAGCGGCTGGTGGTCGTCGACGACTCGATCGTCCGCGGCAACACCCAGCGCGCCCTGGTCCGGATGCTCCGGGAGGCCGGCGCCGCCGAGGTCCACATCCGGATCTCCTCGCCGCCGATCAAGTGGCCGTGTTTCTACGGCATCGACTTCGCCACCCGCGCCGAGCTGATCGCCAACGGCCTGACCGTGGACGAGATCGGTACGTCGCTGGGCGCCGACTCGCTGGCGTACATCTCGATCGACGGCATGATCGAGTCGACGACGATCGCCAAGCCGGACCTGTGCCGCGCGTGCTTCGACGGCGAGTACCCGGTCGACCTCCCCGACCCGGAGCTGCTGGGCAAGCACCTCCTGGAGGCGGAGGCCGCGGGCCAGGCCAAGCCGGACCTGGACGGCGTCGGGACGCTGACGGCCGGGGTCGGCGGCGCCGACGCGCTGCGCCGCCCGTAGAGCTCGTACAACTGACAGGAAAGATTTCAACGCCATGTCTGCCGAGTCTTTTGAGCGTGCCCAGCACGCGGGCACCAGCGCCAGCTACGCAGCAGCGGGCGTGGACATCGAAGCGGGCGACCGCGCCGTCGACCTGATGAAGCAGTGGGTCAAGAAGGCCACCCGCCCCGAGGTCGTCGGCGGCCTCGGCGGGTTCGCCGGCCTCTTCGACGCCTCGGCCCTCAAGCGGTACGAGCGGCCGCTGCTCGCCTCGGCCACCGACGGAGTCGGCACCAAGGTCGACATCGCCCGCCGGATGGGCGTCTACGACACGATCGGCCACGACCTGGTCGGCATGGTCGTGGACGACCTGGTCGTCTGCGGCGCCGAGCCGCTGTTCATGACCGACTACATCTGCGTCGGCAAGGTCTACCCGGAGCGGGTCGCGGCGATCGTCAAGGGCATCGCCGAGGGCTGTGTGCTGGCCGGCTGCGCGCTGGTCGGCGGCGAGACCGCGGAGCACCCGGGGCTGCTGGGGGCCGACGACTTCGACGTCGCGGGCGCCGGTACGGGTGTCGTCGAGGCGGACCGGGTGCTGGGCGCGGATCGTATCCGTACGGGTGACATCGTCATCGCGATGGAGTCCTCCGGTCTTCACTCGAACGGGTACTCACTCGTTCGCCACGTGCTGTTCGACCGCGCGGGGATGTCGCTGGACCAGCGGGTCGAGGAGCTCGGCCGGACGCTCGGCGAGGAACTGCTGGAGCCCACGAAGATCTACTCGCTGGACTGCCTGGCGCTGACCCGCACGGCCGAGGTGCACGCGTTCTCGCACATCACTGGCGGCGGCCTGGCCAACAACCTGGCCCGGGTGATCCCGGACGGCCTGCACGCCACGGTCGACCGGTCCACCTGGACCCCGGACCCGATCTTCGACCTGGTCGGCACGGCCGGTGACGTGGAACGGCTGGAACTGGAGAAGACCCTGAACATGGGCGTCGGCATGATGGCCGTCGTACCGCAGGAGTCGGTGGACGTGGCGCTGGCCACCCTCGCGGACCGCGGCGTGGACGCCTGGGTCAGCGGCGAGATCGTCGAGCGTGGTGACCACACCGAGGCAGTGACCCTGACCGGTGACTACGCTGCCTGACCCGGCCGCCCGCAGGGCAGCACAGAACCCGGTCCGAGGTGACTACCCCGGACCGGGTCCGTGGAAATGCTGTGCACACCGTGCACGCACGACAGAAGAGACGTCGTACGTCAGGCGCGACGACGCTGCTGGGACGAGTTGCCCTCGTCCTCGTCATCGTCGTCTCGGTTGTAAAGGTCGGCGTACCGCGCGTACGGGTCGTCGTCCTCGTCATCCTCGAACGGCTCGCCGTTCGGCGGCTGCTGCTGTGCCGGCTGTTGCGGCGATGCACCCAGCTCTTCGGCCAGGCGTGAGAGATCAGTCCCACCGCTGTTGTACTTCAGCTGGCGGGCGACCTTCGTCTGCTTGGCCTTGGCCCGGCCGCGCCCCATGGCTCGACCCCCTCAACGACGGGGCTCGACGGCCCCAGAGTCTTGACACGCGTTCATGATTCAGAGCGGACTCTCGACGGAGAGACCGGCCCGTAGGGCTTTAACGGTACCTGCTTCCGCGGCCATACGGTACGTCGCCCGCATCACCGACCGCTCGGCACGACCGGCAGGACGCCCCGTCCCCGCTGGTCAGCTGCGATTTTAACCTGTCCCGTCCGGCGACCCGCCGACGGGTGGTGAGGGATGTCTCCTTCACCACCCGTGATCCCTTACGCAGCGCTCAGAGATCGTTACGCGAGCGCTCCGCAGGCCATTTCCATACTCACCGTGACGACGTCCGGTACGGTCCGTGACCGGATCGGCGTCCGCGAGGGTGTGCGGGCCCGCCCGGGGCCTTCCGTGCGCATGATCGGATCGCGATCGGCTTCGGTCGGACCCGAGCATTCTTGGACATTGAGGAGCAGGATCGGTCGCATTTTTGCTTTGCGACCGGCTAGAAAAATGGCCTGAACCGATCGGTACCGGCCCGGTCGGCCCGCCGCCGGGTGCCTCAGCCCCGCCGGGCGTCCGCCATCCGCTGTTCGGCCAGCCGGTCCGCCGCCGCGGCGGGCGGAATGCCGTCCTCCTTCGCACGAGCGAATATCGCCAGCGTGGTGTCGAAGATCTTCGCCGCCTTGGTCTTGCAGCGGTCGAAGTCGAAGCCGTGCAGCTCGTCGGCCACCTGGATGACGCCGCCGGCGTTCACCACGTAGTCCGGCGCGTAGAGGACGTCGCGGTCGGACAGGTCCTTCTCGACGCCGGGGTGGGCCAACTGGTTGTTGGCCGCGCCGCAGACCACCTTCGCGGTCAGCGCCGGTACGGACTCGTCGTTCAGGGCGCCGCCGAGGGCGCACGGCGCGTACACGTCCAGGCCCGGCGTACGGATCAGCGACCCGGTGTCCGGCGCCACCTGCACCTGCGGGTGCCGGCTGCGGACACGCTCGATCGATTCGGCACGCACATCCGTGATCACGACCTCCGCGCCGTCCTGGAGGAGGTGTTCGACGAGGTGGTGGCCCACCTTGCCGACGCCCGCGACGCCGACCTTGCGGCCGCGCAGCGTCGGGTCGCCCCACAGGTGCTGCGCCGAGGCGCGCATCCCCTGGAAGACACCGAAGGCGGTGAGGACGGAGGAGTCGCCGGCGCCGCCGTTCTCGGGGGAGCGGCCGGTGGTCCACTTGTTGGTGCGGGCGACGACGTCCATGTCCGCGACGTACGTGCCGACGTCGCACGCGGTCACGTAGCGGCCGCCGAGGGAAGCCACGAACCGGCCGTATGCGAGCAGGAGTTCTTCGGTCTTGATCAATTCGGGGTCACCGATGATCACGGCCTTACCGCCACCGTGGTCGAGACCGGCGAGGGCGTTCTTGTACGACATGCCACGGGAGAGGTTCAGGGCGTCCAGCACCGCCTCCTCCTCGGAGGCGTACGCGTGGAAGCGGGTGCCGCCGAGGGCCGGGCCGAGGGCGGTGTCGTGGATGGCGATGACGGCCCGCAGACCGCTGGCGCGGTCCTGGCAGAGGACGACTTGCTCGTGGCCACCCTGCTCGGAACGGAACAGGGTGTGCAGGACTCCGCCGTCGGCGCTGACGGAGGAAGGACGTACGTCGGTCACGGTGGTGACTCCCATAAGTCGCGGAGGACGCTCTCCGGCGGCTCCTTAGGGCTTGTGGCAGGAGGAGGGCCGGAGGGCCGGTCGGGAAGAGAGTAAGACCTGGGGGCGCGCTGATCGGTGCAGTGCGGAGGATCACCCTCTCCTGAGGGACGGGCGTGGGACGATTTGCCGTATCCCGAGCCGGGTGGCGTGAGTCAACTCCCGGCACTTTGCACCACTTTGCCAATCTTTGCGGTAGTTCTGCGGACGCACGTCGCAGGAGACAAAGGAGCGGGCGTGGCCTTGGCGTCGTCGGTGATGGTCCCGTACGCGGCATATCTACGGGTCTACGAGCCGCTGGCAGCGTTCCCCGAACCGGAGCGCTCCTACTGGGCGCGCTATGCCCGGCGCGCGGAGACCCCCACGGTTCAGGACGAACTTCGGCGGTCTCTGGCCGATTTGCTGCCGACCCCGCCGGTCCCGGTCCCGGTCCACGAGAGCAGCGACGCCTTCGTCACGGTCGTGGACGGGGTGACGTGCGTCTGCCCCTGGCGGACGCGGCTGCGGGGTTGGCAGGCCCTGGAAGAGCTGTCCGAACTCCTCCCGGCGCCGGTGCTGGACGCGGCGCTGCCCCCGGTGGTGCGGCGCCAGGCGGCCGCGGACTACGAGGAGTGGCTGGAGCGCAATCCGGACGCCCGGCCCTGGATCCGTACCGCCACCTGGCACGTACCGGTGCGCTGGTTCGCGCTCTTCGGGGACGGCGAGCGGGAGTACACCAAGAGCGAGCACGGGCCGGTGCTGCGGTACCGGACGCCCATGGTGCAGGCGCGGCGCCGGGTGGCGCGGGGCCTGCGCACGCTGCGCGACTCCCTGGAGGAGGGGCCGTTGATCGACGGCCTGGTGGACGTGGGCCGGTGGCTGGAGGAGTTCCATCCGAGGGCGCTGGTGGAGCTGGACTACGGCGGACTGGTGCACGCGGTGCCCGAGGGGCAGCTCGCCGAGGACCGGTCGGCCGCCGAGGTGGCGGAGGGGCTGGCGGCGCTGCGCGAGGGGGACAGCGACCGGGCCGGCGAGGCGTACGAGAAGCTGTCGGACCGCTGGCGCGAGGTGCGCGAGCGTCAGTTCGCCAGTTGAGACGAGCGCTTCCCCGGTCGTCGGCCGTCCCGCGGAACGACAAAATGATCTGCGGCTGCCGAGGCTCGTGCACACTACTGACACGGGGGGCGTGGGACGTAGGTCCCGATCCGGGCGATTGCCTCAAGGGTGACCTAAAGCACTGACTTCGGGCCTTGCGGCCAAGCCATACCCTCGTGCCAAAATAGGACAAGGAGCCTGACAAGGGCCCCTTCCGTCCCGTTAAGGGCGGATAGTTCGGTATTGCGCTCCTTGGTGGGTCTGATGGCGGCTGATCACCGTGTGACTGATCGTCACGGTGGTGTGACTGTCCGCTATGGCATGGTCCATCGGCTTCCGCCGAGGTTGAACACCTGAGAGGGCAATTCCATCGGTTTGGCCGACGTGGCTGGACAGATGGTGTAGTTGTAGTGCCGAGGACAAGCCGTTCGTCCTATAACCGACTCGGCCCGCGTCCGCCATTTCGGGCAACGCGGGTCAAGGTGCAGAATTTAGAGGAAAGAACCGTGATGGTTCGGTTCTCCCGAGGAGGCCGCTCATG
Source organism: Streptomyces chrestomyceticus JCM 4735 (assembly GCF_003865135.1). Lineage (NCBI taxonomy): Bacteria > Bacillati > Actinomycetota > Actinomycetes > Kitasatosporales > Streptomycetaceae > Streptomyces > Streptomyces chrestomyceticus. Next base: position 5,017,794 of record NZ_BHZC01000001.1, read on the forward strand.
ACCGCTCGCACCCCTGACGCCGAGCCGCTGCTTACCCCCGCCGAGGTCGCCACGATGTTCCGCGTGGACCCGAAGACGGTGACCCGCTGGGCCAAGGCAGGCAAGCTCACGTCCATCCGCACGCTCGGAGGACACCGGCGCTACCGCGAAGCCGAGGTTCGCGCTCTGCTCGCGGGCATTCCGCAGCAGCGCAGCGAAAGCTGAACAACCGCATGACCGGGCTGTTTTCGGGCCCCCCAACCCGATTCCGGCCCGTGGAGCCCCACCCGGCTCCGCACCGCACCACCTAGCACCACTCAGCTTCATACGACGCGGAGCCTGCCCCAACAGGCCCCACACCCGCACCATCTGGGTACGTCATCGATCGCGCTGGACTCCGCCGGGTCCAGCGCGATCTTTTTTGTGCGCGCGAGAACCCGTGCGGGCGGCCGGTCCGGCCGGCTGGACACCGCCCGCGGGGGCCGCCGTGGCAGACCCCCGCTGTTCTCCGGTCCAGTCCAAGGACTGCCGGGCGGGCGGTGCAATTGCACATATTAAATTGACCGGGTGTAGGGCGGCCGTAAGATTCCCGGTTCCGGAAACCCGGACGGTGACACCCGTCACAGCCCGGGAAGGTTGTGGTGCCGACGCCGCTGCGATAGAGGGCCGGAACCCCTTCCCTCCCTCAACAGCCTCCCACCGCACGGCCGGTGGGGAACGCGCCGTTGGTCACCGGGCCGGGGGACTTTGGTCCCCGCCCCCTTCCCCGGGCGCGGCGGCCGCCGCCGACGGCGTCTCGCGGGAGGCCGGGTCCGTGTCCGGTGCGGCGTCAGAAGCCGTGGACGGCCCCCTGGAGGGCCGCGCGGACGTCCGGGCGCCGGAGTCGGCGGCCGGTGCGCCGGCGGCGCGGCTGCGGGGCTCCATGGCGAGCCGCAGGAGACGGGCGCAGACGGGGCAGTGGCGGGTCAGGTGGCGATAGCCCGTGGCGGCCGACAGGTGGGCCCGCAGCAGCGCCCTGGTCTCGTGCCTGGCGGCTGTCGACATCGCACCCTCCTCCCGGCCCGGCGCCTTCCCTCGTGCCTACCGGTGGTACGTGCCCCGGTCAATACGCGCATCGGCTGGGGCCCGTACGGCCCGGACCATCCGGCCACGGGGCGGAGCGCCGCTCCCGTCCACACTCCCCAGCCGCGGGGCGACGCAAACGGCCCGCACCCGGGAGAGGGCGCGGGCCGGACGGCGACCGGTCGCGGCGCCGGCGCGCGCTCTCCGGCGTACGCCTGACACAACGCGATCGGCCCGCATCCTCGGAAGGATGCGGGCCGATCTGCTGCGGTCCTGACGGGATTTGAACCCGCGGCCTCCACCTTGACAGGGTGGCGAGCACTCCAAACTGCTCCACAGGACCTTGGTGCGGCTTCCGCTTGCGCGGTGCTGCGAAGCAAGACTCTACAGCAGGTCAGGGGGTGCGGTCGAACCCGGTCCCGCGGGGCCGCCCGGAGCGGCCCCGCGGCCGGTCACACCTTGGGCACCGCCGCGTCCACGGCCTTCACGATCCGCTTGTCGGAGACCGGGTACGCGGTGCCGAGCGCGTGCGCGAAGTAGCTCACCCGCAGCTCCTCGATCATCCAGCGGATCTCCCGCGCCTCGGCCGGCACCGGCCGCCCCGGGGGGTACTGCTCCAGCAGCCAGGCGTACTCGTCCTGCATCTCCTTGACCTTCGCCATCCGGGAGCGGTCCCGCTCGGCGTTGTTGGGGAGCTGCTGGAGGCGGCGGTCCACGGCGACCAGGTAGCGCATGAGGTCCGGCAGGCGCTTGGCGCCGTGCGCGGTCACGAAGCCGGGCTTGATCAGCGCGGCGAGCTGTTCCTTGACGTCCGTGAGGGACGGGAGCAGCGAGGCGAAAGTGGTGGCCTTCAGACGGCGCTCGCACGCCTGCCAGGCCGCCAGTACCTCCCGTACCTGCTGGACGGTCTTCATCGTGGCGTCCACCAGGTCGGCGCGGACCGCGTCGAAGAGTTTGCGGAAGGACTCCTCGTCCCAGGCCGGGCCGCCGTGCGCGGCGATCAGCCGGTCGGCGGCGGCGGTCACGCAGTCCTCGAAGAGGGCCTGTATGGAGCCGTGGGGGTTGGCGGACAGTGCCAGCTTCTGTTGATTGGTGAGCTTGCCCTGCGCGAACTTGGCTGGGTTGCTCGGAATATTCAACAAGATCAAACGGCGGGTGCCGGTCCACATCGCGGTCCGCTGTTCCGCCTCGGTGTCGAAGAGACGTACGGCCACGCTCGTGCCCTCGTCGACCAGCGCCGGGTACGCCTTCAGCGGCTGGCCGCCGCGCCGGGTCTCGAAGGTGCGGGGCAGCGTGCCGAGCGTCCAGGACGTCAGGCCGGTGCGCTGTTCCAGGCCGGCCGGCGCCCCGGCGCCCGCGGCGGCACCGTCCCCGCCGCCCTTGGCGGGCCGCTCGGCGGCCTGCGCGAACGCCTTGGTGAGCGCCGCCTGCGTCTTCGGCTTGAGCTTCAGGCGCAGCGCTTCGAGGTCCTTGGCCTCGGCCAGCTTGCGCCGGCGTTCGTCGACCACCCGGAACGTGATCTTCAGATGGTCCGGGACCTTGGCCAGGTCGAAGTCGGCCGGGTCGACCGGGACGCCGACCATCCGCTGGAGCCCGGCCGCCAGCGCGGTGGTCAGCGGGCCCTGGAGGGGCACCGTCGAGTCCAGGAAGCGGGCGGCGAAGTTGGGTGCCGGTACGTAGTTGCGGCGGATCGGTTTGGGCAGCGAACGGATCAGTTCGGTCACGAGTTGTTCGCGCAGGCCCGGGATCTGCCAGTCGAAGCCTTCGGAAGTGACCTGGTTGAGCACCTGGAGGGGGATGTGGACGGTCACACCGTCCGCGTCCGCGCCCGGCTCGAACTGGTACGTGACGCGGAACTTCAGCTTCCCCTGCCGCCAGGAGTCCGGGTAGTCGTCCTTGGTGACGGCCTCGGCGGACTCGTTGATGAGCATGGAGTGCTCGAAGTTGAGCAGCTCCGGCTCGTCATGGCGCTTCTTCTTCCACCACGAGTCGAAGTGGGCGCCCGATACGACGTGCTCGGGCAGCCGCTGGTCGTAGAAGTCGAAGAGCGTCTCGTCGTCCACGAGGATGTCGCGCCGCCGGGCGCGGTGCTCCAGCTCCTCGACCTCGCCGAGCAGTTTGCGGTTGTCGTGGAAGAACTGGTGGTGGGTGCGCCAGTCGCCCTCGACCAGGGCGTTGCGGATGAACAGGTCCCGGGAGGTCTCCGGGTCGATCCGCCCGTAGTTCACCTTCCGCTGGGCCACGATCGGCACGCCGTACAGCGTCACCCGCTCGTACGCCATCACCGCGGCCATCTTCTGTTCCCAGTGCGGCTCGCTGTACGTCCGCTTCACCAGGTGCTGGGCCAGCGGCTCGATCCACTCGGGCTCGATCCTGGCGTTCACCCGCGCCCACAGGCGGGACGTTTCGACCAGCTCCGCCGACATGATCCAGCGCGGCGGCTTCTTGAAGAGCGCCGAGCCGGGGAAGACCGCGAATTTCGCGCTGCGGGCGCCGAGGTATTCGTTCTTGGCCTCCGTGTCCTTCAATCCGATGTGCGAAAGCAAACCGGAGAGGAGGGAGGTGTGAATGGGGTCGGGCGCCGCGTCCTGCTCGCTGAGATGGACCCCCATCGTCTTGGCGACCGTCCGCAGTTGCGAGTAGATGTCCTGCCACTCGCGTATCCGCAGATAGTTCAGGAACTCGTTGCGGCACATCCGGCGGAACGCCGAGGACGACAGCGCCTTCTGCTGCTCGCGGACGTACCGCCACAGGTTCAGGTACGCCAGGAAGTCGCTGGTCTCGTCCTTGAAGCGGGCGTGCTGCTGGTCGGCCTGCTGCTGCTTCTCGGCCGGCCGCTCACGCGGGTCCTGGATGGACAGCGCCGCCGCGATCACCATGACTTCGCGTACGCACCCGTTGCGGTCGGCCTCCAGCACCATCCGGGCCAGCCGCGGGTCCACCGGTAGCTGGGACAGCTTGCGCCCCATCTGGGTGAGCCGTTTCTTCGGGTCCTTCTGCTTCGGGTCGATGGCGCCCAGCTCGTGCAGCAGGTCCACGCCGTCCTTGATGTTGCGGCGGTCCGGCGGGTCGATGAACGGGAACTTCTCGATGTCGCCGAGGCCGGCCGCGGTCATCTGCAGGATGACGGAGGCCAGGTTCGTCCGCAGGATCTCGGCGTCGGTGAACTCCGGCCGGGTGAGGAAGTCGTCCTCCGAGTACAGCCGGATGCAGATGCCGTCGCTGGTCCGGCCGCAGCGGCCCTTGCGCTGGTTGGCGCTGGCCTGCGAAATCGGCTCGATCGGCAGCCGCTGGACCTTGGTGCGGTAGCTGTAGCGCGAGATCCGGGCCATGCCGGGGTCGATCACGTACCGGATGCCCGGCACGGTCAGCGAGGTCTCCGCGACGTTGGTCGCGAGCACGATCCGGCGGCCGGTGTGGCGCTGGAAGACCCGGTGCTGCTCGGCGTGCGACAGACGCGCGTACAGCGGCAGCACCTCGGTCTGCGGCAGGTTCTTCTTGTTGAGCGCGTCCGCCGTGTCGCGGATCTCGCGCTCGCCGGAGAGGAAGACCAGGATGTCGCCGGGGCCCTCGCCCCGCAGCTCGTCCACGGCGTCGCAGATCGCGGTGATCTGGTCGCGGTCGCTGTCGGTGCCGCCCTCCTCCAGGAGCGGGCGGTAGCGGACCTCCACCGGGAACGTACGGCCCGAGACCTCGACGATCGGCGCGCTCGGGGCCTCGTCCCCGTCCCCTGCCGCCGGTACGGAGGCGAAGGAGCCGAAGTGCCGGGCGAACCGCTCCGGGTCGATGGTCGCGGAGGTGATCACGACCTTCAGGTCCGGGCGCCGGGGCAGCAACTGGGCCAGGTACCCGAGGATGAAGTCGATGTTGAGGCTGCGCTCGTGGGCCTCGTCGATGATGATCGTGTCGTACTGGCGCAGCTCCCGGTCGGTCTGGATCTCCGCGAGGAGGATGCCGTCCGTCATCAGCTTGACCAGGGTCTCCGGGCCGACCTGGTCGGTGAACCGGACCTTCCAGCCGACCGCCTCGCCCAGCGGGGTGTTCAGCTCCTCGGCGACCCGCTCGGCGACCGTACGGGCGGCGATCCGGCGCGGTTGGGTGTGCCCGATCAGACCGCGCACGCCGCGGCCCAGCTCCAGGCAGATCTTGGGGATCTGGGTCGTCTTGCCGGACCCGGTCTCACCCGCGACGATCACGACCTGGTGGTCGCGGATCGCTTCGAGGATCTCGTCCTTCTTCTGGCTGACCGGCAACTGCTCCGGATACGTGATCGCGGGCACCGCGGCGCGGCGCTGCTCGACCCGCAGCTCCGCCTCCTCGATCCCGTCGGCGATCTCGGCGAGCACGGCCGCGCGGGCCTCGGGCTTACGGATCCGGCGCGCGCCGTCGAGCCGGCGCCCCAGCCGCTGCTGGTCGCGCAGCATCAGCTCGGGCAGCCGCTCCAGGAGAGCGGGCAGGGAGGGGGCGGCACCGTCGGGCCGGGCGGAGGCAGGCTGACTGGACATACGTCCCCCAGGATCTCACCTCCGTGAATACGGTGGCGAACGAATTGCCGCCGGTACGGGGCCGGGAGGGTTCCCGGGCCGCTGCGGCGACCGCGCGCGGCCGTACCGGGCGGCCGCTTCCGGCCGCTTCCGGCGGACTCTCCCGGCCGTACCCGGCGGGCCCCGCGCACGGTGGGCCGACCACCAGGGGAATGTCCGGGATAGGTGCTTTAGCGTGGCCTTATGTCTGATCAGCACGGTGACCTCCCCCAGCCGCACGGCGCCCATGGACGGCCTCCCACCGCGGCCGAGAGATGGAGCGCGTTCAAGAAGTCGCCGTTCCTGCCCGCCACCGTGCTGGTCTTCATCCTCGCCGTCGCCGCCGGCCTCTTCGCGGGCTCGTACACGTACACGATGGCCAACCCGACCCCGAGGCACATCCCGACCGCCGTGGTCGGCCCGCCGGACTCCCCGCACGGCAGGGCCTTCGTCGACGGCATGGAGAAGGCCCTGAACGCCTCCCTGCAACTGCACGCGTACGACACCTACGCCGCCGCCGAGAAGGGCATCGAGGAGCAGGAGGTCTTCGCGATCCTGCGGGTGCGGGACAAGAGCATGGAGCTGGACGTGGCCGGGGCGGCCGGCGCCCAGGTGGCGCAGGTGCTGGAACAGGCGGGGCCCAAGGTGGGCCAGGCGGTCGGCGTGCCGGTCGAGGTCAAGGACCTCAAGCCGCTCCAGGAGGGCGACCCGCGCGGGCTCGCCCTCTTCTACATCTCGCTCGCCGCGGTGATCATCGGGTTCGTCGGCGCGATCCAGTTGAGCGTGCACGCGCGCGGCCTCAATCCGCTGGAACGGATCGCCTTCACCGTGCTGTACGCGCTGCTGGGCGCCTTCGCGATCGCCGCGGTCGTGGACTGGCTGCTGGGGGCGCTGGACCTGCCGTTCGTGGAGTCCTGGCTGATCCTGGCGCTGACGATGTTCACGTCCGGCATGGTCTTCACGATGTTCAACACCCTGATCGGGCGCTGGGCGATGATCCCGACGTGGGGCCTGATGGTGCTGCTGGGCAATCCGTCCTCGGGCGGCGCGGTCTCCTGGCCGCTGCTGCCGTCCGTCCTCGGGCACATCGGCCGCTGGCTGCCGCCGGGCGCCTCGGTCAACGCGCAGCACACCGCCGTCTACTTCGGCGGTTCGCAGCACGTCTTCCCGTTCCTGGTGCTGGCCGGCTGGGCGCTGGTCTCGTGTGCGGTCTTCTGGATCTGGCGGCACCGGCACCCGGGCGGGCGCGAGGTGGGGGCGCTCACCTCGGGGGCGCACCGGGCGGGCGCGCAGGGCGCACCGGACGCGTCGGGCGCCTGAGGTACGCGGGGCCGGGCCTTCGGGCCGGCCCCGGCTTCGCGGTCCCGGCTTCGGCCGTACGGGGGACGGGGTAGCCCCGGCGGGCGGAAAAGAAAAAGGCCCCGATCCGAAGATCGGGGCCTTTTCCCACTGCTGGTGGCTGGGGCCGGGGTCGAACCGGCGACCTATCGCTTTTCAGGCGATCGCTCGTACCAACTGAGCTACCCAGCCACAGCGGTCCTGACGGGATTTGAACCCGCGGCCTCCACCTTGACAGGGTGGCGAGCACTCCAAACTGCTCCACAGGACCTTGCACTGTGCGAGATCAAGCGTACCTGGTCTCGCACACGGTAATGCGTGCCCCCAACGGGATTCGAACCCGTGCTACCGCCTTGAAAGGGCGGCGTCCTGGGCCACTAGACGATGAGGGCTGATGGCCCGCCTCCGCGCCTTGTGGGGCGCCGTCGGGGACGTGAGAAGCATATGGGATGCGGGGACCGTTCGCCAAAACGGATTGTTCGAGCCCCTCCGAGGGGGTGTTCGGGGAGGGGCGGCGGGCGGCCTGCGGGTGCTCAGGGGGACGGTGTGCCCGGGGACGACGTGCGCGGGGACGGCGTGGCTCCTGTGGGCTGTGTGCCTCCTGGGGACAGAGTGGCCTTGGGGGACGGAGTGGACCCGGGGGACGGCGTGGCCCCCGGCCGGTTCTCCTTCGGCAGATGGCGGCTGACCTCCGCCTTCGACAGCCCCAGCCCGCCGAGCGTGATCTCGTCCCACGCCTGGAGGCGCCGGGTCTCCCGGTCCAGGTAGAGGACGGACGCCTGCACCGGAGCGGGCTTCTTGCCCTGCACCGCGCGCAGCCCGCCGCCACCCGTGGAGCCCTCGATCATCAGCCGGGTGCCCCGGGGGAGCACGCTGTTCTCGCGGTGGTGGATGTGCCCGGCCAGCGCCAGCGGGACCAGGCCGTCCGCCTCGGACAGCGCGACCGGGTTGTGCGCCAGCGCGATGTCCACCGGCGTGCCCGCGAGCCGCTGCGTACGGAGCGAGTCGGCCAGCTTGCCGCCGGCCGTGCGCTCCGAGAAGTCCCCTTCCTCGACGACCGAGCGGTCCGGGGTGAACTGCGGGTCGCCGACGCCCGCGATCCGCAGCCCGCCGACGCTCACCGCCCGCCCGCCGTCCAGGACGGTGGCGTGCTTGCGGGTCGCCAGGTACTTCTGCGTGGTCGCGGAGTCGTGGTTGCCGCGCACCCAGACGTACGGCGCGCCGAGCGTGGCGACCGGGTCCAGGAAGGCGTTCTCGGCGGCCGAGCCGTGGTCCATGGTGTCGCCGGTGTCGATGATCACGTCGATCTTGTACTGCTTCACCAGCGACTTGACGATCTGCCAGGCCGCCGGGTTCAGGTGGATGTCGGAGACGTGCAGCACCCGGATCGTGGTGGGGTCGGGCGCGTACGCGGGCAGCGTCGAGGTGGCTTCGTACAGCTTGGTCACGTTCGTCACCAGACGCGCCAACTCCCGCTGGTACACGTCGAACTCGCTGACGATGTTGCGGGCGTTGCCGACCACCGAGGGCGCCGAGGACAGCAGCCCGGAGAACTTCGGCTCCAGGACCGACTTCGGGTTCCAGGTGGCGTACGCGGCGGCGCCCGACGAGGCCAGCAGGACGAGCGCCAGCCCGCCCGCGGCCAGCGCGCGGCGCGGCCGCCGGTAGACGGCCAGCCCCAGCGCGGTGGCGCCGGAGACGACCGCGACGCAGGAGCGGAAGGCGAGGGTGCCGGTGCCGCGGACGACGTCGCGGGTGACCTGCTCCTGGAGGCCGGCGAACCGTTCCGGGTGGTCGACCAGGGCCTGGGCCCGTACGGGATCCAGCCGGTCGACGTCGACGTCCAGCCGTATCGGCGCGTGGTGGCTGCGCAGCTCCAGGGCGCCCAGCGGCGAGACGTTGATCTTCGTGCCGCCGGAGAGCGACGGGCGCAGTGTCATGTTCGTGTCCACCGGCCCCACGGGCGCGTGGATGCTGCCGACGATCAGCAGCCCCAGCCAGGCGCCGAGCAGGGTGACGGCCAGCAGGCCGAGGGCACGGGCGTACGGGTGCGGTGTGTGGGTGAGGGTGCTGGTGGGGGCGGTGTGGTGGGAGCGGTAGTCGCGGAGCACGGCGGCGGGGACGCCCCGTACCCGGGCGAGCGCGGCGCGGAGCAGCCGGAACGCGGCGGGACCGGCGGAGTCGGTGGAGCCGGAGGAGTCGGAGGAGCCGGGGGAGGAGTCCCCGGGCGGCGCGACACGGGCCATTGGGCGCGTATTCCCGTGCGCCGCGCCCGTCATGCCCGGAAAACGGCCCCCGCGCGCCGGGCCCCCGACGGCGCCGCGCGGTACCGCCGCCGCGCGGTGGCGTGGCGGACAATGGGTGGTGTGCTGGAGATGACGCGCGAGGAGTTCGAGGAACTGGTGGCCGAGGCGCTGGACCGGATCCCGCCGGAGCTGACGCGGCTGATGGACAACGTGGCGGTGTTCGTCGAGGACGAACCACCGGCCGAGGACCCCGATCTCCTGGGGCTGTACGAGGGAACGCCGCTGACCGACCGCGGCGAGTGGTACGCGGGCGTGCTGCCCGACCGGATCACGATCTACCGCAACCCGACCCTGCGGATGTGCGAAACCCGGGAGGACGTGGTGGCGGAGACCGAGGTGACCGTCGTGCACGAGATCGCGCACCACTTCGGCATCGACGACGAGCGGCTGCACGCGCTGGGGTACGGCTGACGGGGGGCCGGGGTGCACGGGGGTGGCGCGGCGGTTCGCGGCATTCGTGGCGTTCGGGGCGATGCCGCTGGTGGCCGGGGCGGAGATCGGGCCCGTACGGACGCGATCCGGTGCCCGCGGCGCGTGTCCTCCGGTGCCCGGCGGGAGTTGGGCAGGGCGTTCATCTCCGCAGTCTCCGCGCTCCGGATCCGGAGGTCCCGCCCGTGCGCCCGATCGCTTCCCCCCTTCCCGGCCCGGCCCTGAACCGGCTCGCCGCCGCCGTGGCCGCCGCCTCCGCCCTGGCCGCGTCGCTGAGCGGCTGCATGAGCGTGAGCGACGCGGAGCCCCCCAAGCCGTCGGGCTCCTCCGCGCGGCCCGACGGCGGGCCCGCGCCGGACGGCGGCACGGTGGACACCCGGGGCGGCAGCCCGGACCGCAGGGGGCGTACGGGCGGTGGTCACGGTGTGGAGGGGCACGCCGGGGCGCGCGCCAGCGATCACACGCCCTCGGCGCGCGAGACGCGGCCGGAACCGGAACCGGAACCCGCCTCGGGCGCCGCGCCCGGCCCCGAGCAGCCCGGCCCGCCCGGCACCGGCCCCGCCGCGCCCGGCCCGCCGCGGCCCGGCAGCGGCCGCCCCTCGTCGACCGCCCAGCCGCCCCGTACGACCCCGACCGTGAAGCCGACGCCGAGTGCCAGCCCGGACCCGCAGCCGAGTTCCCCCGCGCCGACCCCGTCGTCCGCGCCGCCCGCACCCTCGAACCCGGACAGCGGGGGATAGCGGCGGGGGCGGGATGCGGGGAGTGGCGTACGGGAGGGCGGGGGCGGCGGAGCGGGTGTGGTGCGGGTGGGGGCCGGGGTGTGCGGAGTGCGCGGGGTGCGGCAAAAGGCCAGGTGGGCGCGGTGGGGAACGGGGGTTCGGGAGGGCATTTGCCTTCCGGGGGTCCGAGTGAGTATGGTGGTAGATCGTTTGATCCCATTTGCCCGGCGCATGATGCAGCGCCGTGTGGCGCGTTCTCTCCCTTGCCGTGGCTGACCGCATTGAGGCGGTCGTTTGTGAAGTCTCACGGAGTTTGGGCGCGTGCCTGTGCCGAGACTCCGGAAGGTTTCGCATTTCGCATGTCTGTTTCCACTGATCAGTCCGTCCTGCCCGCTGCCGACGAGCAGGTGGCCCCCCAGGACCAGCCGCAGGACCAGGCCGTCACCGAGGCGCCCGCCGAGGTGACCGAAGCGGCCGAGCCGGCCGCCGACGTCGACACCGACGCCGTCGCCGAGGAAGCCGAGGACGCTGCCCCGCAGATCACCTTCGGTGACCTCGGCCTCGACGAGAAGATCGTCCGCAAGCTGGCCGCGAACGGTGTCACCACCCCGTTCCCCATCCAGGCCGCGACCATCCCCGACGCGCTCGCCGGCCGCGACATCCTCGGCCGCGGCCGTACCGGCTCCGGCAAGACCCTCTCCTTCGGTCTGCCGCTGCTCAGCCGCCTGGCCGGCGGCCACACCGCGAAGAAGCGCCCGCGCGGCGTCATCCTCACCCCGACCCGTGAGCTGGCCATGCAGGTCAGCGACGCGCTGCAGCCGTACGGCGACGTCCTGGGCCTCAAGCTCAAGGTCGTCTGCGGCGGTACGTCCATGGGCAACCAGATCTACGCGCTGGAGCGCGGCGTCGACGTGCTCGTCGCCACCCCCGGCCGGCTGCGCGACATCATCAACCGCGGCGCCTGCTCGCTGGACGACGTCGAGACCGCCGTCCTGGACGAGGCCGACCAGATGGCCGACCTGGGCTTCCTGCCCGAGGTCACCGAGCTGCTCGACCTGATTCCGTCCGGCGGCCAGCGGATGCTGTTCTCCGCCACGATGGAGAACGAGATCGGCACCCTGGTCAAGCGCTACCTGACCGACCCGGCGACCCACGAGGTCGACGCGGCCCAGGGCGCGGTCACCACCATGACCCACCACGTGCTGGTCGTGAAGCCGAAGGACAAGGCGCCGGTCACCGCCGCCATCGCCGCCCGCAAGGGCCGCACCATCATCTTCGTCCGCACCCAGCTCGGCGCCGACCGCGTCGCCGAGCAGCTCTGCGACTCCGGTGTGCGCGCCGACGCGCTGCACGGCGGCATGACGCAGGGCGCGCGGACCCGCACGCTGGCCGACTTCAAGGACGGTTACGTCAACGTCCTCGTCGCCACCGACGTCGCCGCCCGCGGTATCCACGTCGACGGCATCGACCTGGTCCTGAACGTGGACCCGGCCGGCGACCACAAGGACTACCTGCACCGTTCCGGCCGTACCGCCCGCGCGGGCCAGTCCGGCACGGTCGTCTCGCTGGCTCTGCCGCACCAGCGCCGCCAGATCTTCCGCCTGATGGAGGACGCGGGCGTGGACGCCTCGCGTCACATCGTCGGCGGCGCCGGCGCCTTCGACGAGGACGTGGCCCGGATCACCGGCGCCCGCTCGCTCACCGAGGTGCAGGCCGACTCGGCGACCAACTCCGCCAAGCAGGCCGAGCGCGAGGCCCAGGAGCTCTCCCGCGAGCTGGAGCGCGCGCAGCGCCGGGCGACCGAGCTGCGCGAGGAGGCCAACCGCCTGACCGCCCGCGCCGCGCGCGAGCGGGGCGAGGACCCGGAGGAGGCGATCGCCGCCGCCGAGGCCGCCGTGGAGGAGGCCGCCGAGGCCGTCGTACCGGCCCAGGCCGCTCCCGAGGCCGACGAGGCGCCGCGCCGTTCCTCGTACCGCGACGAGCGGGGCAACTACGAGCGCCGGGACCGCCGGGACAACGACCGCGGTGACCGTGGCGGCTTCCGTCGTGACGACCGTTCCGGTGGCGGTTTCAACCGTGACCGCCGTGACGACCGCTCCGGCGGTGGTTTCAACCGTGACCGTCGCGACGACCGCTCGGGCGGCGGCTTCCGCCGTGACGACCGTTCCGGTGGCGGCTTCAACCGCGACCGCCGCGACGACCGTGGCGAGCGCGGTGACCGCGGTGACCGTGGCGGCTTCCGTCGTGACGACCGTTCCGGTGGCGGTTTCAACCGTGACCGCCGTGACGACCGCTCCGGCGGTGGCTTCAGCCGCGACCGTCGCGACGACCGCTCGGGCGGCGGCTTCAACCGCGACCGCGGCGACCGTCCGAACCGTTCCTTCAACCGTGACGACCGCTCCGGCGGCCGCCCGGGCGGCGGCTACCGCTCCGGTGGCGGCGACCGCCCGTACAACCGCGACCGCCGCGACGACCGCCCCTCCTCGGGCGGCGGCTACCGCTCGGGCGGCGGCGACCGTCCGTATGGCCGCCGGGACGACCACCGCGGCCACGGCACCGGCTCCGTCGGCCGCCGTGACGACAAGCCGCGCTGGAAGCGCAACGGCTGACGGAGTCCGTGACGCCTGACGGGACCTGTGGTTCCTGACCTCGTCCGAGACACCTGACAGAGTCCGCGACGTCCGACGACATCGCCCTCTGCGACCGCGGGGCCCGCGCCCACTTCCGTACTCCGGTACGGGGTGGGCGCGGGCCCCGCGTCTCAACTCCGTTCCCCGCGCGGCCCCTTGACCGCGCTCCCCGCCGTACGGCAGCCTCGTGCGCCACACCCGCCCGAAAGCGGACGCGGCGCCTCCGCCGTTCCGATGCCCCATGCCTTCGGGCTGCGGCGGGAACGCGGGCTATGCTGCTCGGTGCGGGCCATTAGCTCAATTGGCAGAGCAGTGGACTTTTAATCCATTGGTTCAGGGTTCGAGCCCCTGATGGCCCACCGGTAACGCCCAGGTGAGACGGCATCTCACCTGGGCGTCAACGCGTTCGCAGGGCTTCCGGGAGCATCAGCCGGCCCCCTGCTGGCCCCTTGCTGGCCCGACCGGACAGGGGTGCGACGAACGAAGCTGTCGAGCGCGATCGTCCGCCGGTCCGTGTGCGGCAGGTGCGAGCGGTACGGTCATCCGTGCAGCGCCCGGGAAGCCCGCTCGGCCCGTGCGACGGTCTCCGCGGCGTCCACACTCATGACCTGGCCGTCCTTCTTGACCTCGACACCGTCGACGAAGACGTGGGAAACGTTGTGCGGCTGCCCGTTGAGCACGAGCTGACTGGTCCAGTCGCGCCGCGGAGCGAAGTTCGCCGTGTGCGGATCGACAATGATCAGATCAGCCGCCTTGCCCGGTGTCAGGCTTCCGACCCGGTCGTCCATGCCGATGGCTTCGGCGCCTCCCAGAGTCGCCATGTAGAGCACCTCAGGGATCCGCGGATGGACGTCGGCCCGCTGGTGCACCGCGCGTTGAAGCCCCACCGCGGTCTTCATCAGCGCGAAGTAGTCGGAGGAGTCGTTGGCGGCGCCGTCCTGTCCCAGGCCGATCTTCACACCGTGACGGTGCAGCTCGGGAAGGCGCATGATGCCCGAGCCCAGACGCATGTTGCTGAGCGGGCAGTGCGCCACGCGCACATCGTGTCCGGCCAGGAGGGCCATCTCCTCGACGGTCAGGTGGACGGCGTGGGCGGCCAGGGTCCCGGGCCCCAGGGCACCTGCCTCCCGCAAGGCGCGGACCGGATCGCCCCGACGCTGGTCCCCCGTTTCCAGGAGGTGGCAGTGGTACATCACCCCCAGGTCACGGGCCGCCCCGTAGTCGGCCCGCAACTGGCCCAGCGCGGCCATGAAGGCGCTTCCGGCCACCTGAAGCGACGCCCTCGGGCACGAGGACACAAGCTCCCGGTTCAGCCGCGGGACCAGTCGGGTGTCACGGGCGTCGTTCGACGCCGCGACGACGAACCGGAGTCCCGAGCGGTCCAGGGCGGCAAAGTACTTCACGTACATCGGGTACGGCATGGGGGCCAGCCAGTCCACCACCGTGGTGACTCCTGACCCCAGGACATCCACGCACGACAGCAGCACGAACCAGAAGATCTGTTCGGGTGTCAGAGCGTCGAGGACAGGAACATGGCAATCGTCGAGCCAGCCGTCGAGCTCCTGGCCCGAACAGCCACCGCGGAAGCTCGACTGCCACAGATGGTTGTGCACATCGATGAAGCCGGGCATGACCAGCTTCCCTGACGCGTCGACGAGCCGGGCACCAGCGGGCGCGTCCAGGCCCTGCCCGACGGCATGCACGCGGCGGTCCCGCACCAGCACATCGGCGCCGTGCACCTCGCCGAGCAGCCCATACCCGATCTTCGGGTCCATTGTCAGTACTGTCGCCGCACCGCGGATCAGCACGTCCCGCACGTCCCGCACGTCCCGTTCGGACGGCCGGAAGGAGGGGCCACCGGACGCCTTGGACGCACCACCCGCCAAGGGTGCCGTCATCAGCCCGGTCAGCGCCGTGCGTCGGTTCATCGAGGTCATTACCGCGTCGTACCACGGCAACGGCCGGCTGGAGGGGCGCCACCGTTCCGTCGCCCGGCGCCGGCCCGCGTATTCCACCGGACACACCAATGCCCCCGTATGACCCGTACGGCCCCATCTGATTCGCCCCCCGGCCCGGCAGCGGAAAACCTTGGGACGGCGGCGGTGGTCGTACGGACGGGCGCGGGTCGCGGCCCGGCTGCGACGGGAGTGGGAGGCAGGCCGGTGCGGGTGCGTCGAGGCGGCAGGGGCCGTACGGGCGAGCGGGAGCGGCGGCGCCGCCGCTCCGGCATGTCGCCGTTCGGCCGGCGGCTGGTCTGCTGGCTGCCGCTGATCCTGCTGGTGGCGGGGCTGATCTTCGACAGCGGCACCCCCGACCGGTACACGGCCGCGCCCTTCTTCTCCGCCGCCCCGCTGGTGGCGGCGCCGCTGTACTCGCTGAGCAGTACGGCCGTCGTCGCGGCGGCCGCCGTCATCGCCGAGACCTGGGTCGTGACGTACCACGGGGGCCGCGACGCCAACCAGTCCTTCACCGAGGGCCTGACCGTCCTGGTCGTCGCCGTCCTGGCGCTGGGCATCAACCGGGTCGTACGGATGAGCGACGCCCGGCTCGCCTCCGTACGGGACGTCGCGGAGGCCGCCCAGCGGGCCGTGCTGCCGACGCCCGCCGAACGCATCGGCGGGCTGGCGGTCGCGGCGCGCTACGTGGCGGCGCAGGCGGACGCCCGGATCGGCGGCGACCTGTACGCCGTCCAGGACACTCCGTACGGCGTACGGCTGATCGTCGGCGACGTACGGGGCAAGGGCCTGGAGGCGGTGGAGGCCGCGGTGATCGTCATCGGGGCCTTCCGGGAGGCGGCCGAGCAGGAGGCCAGCCTGGAGGCGGTGGCGGGGCGGCTGGAGCGCGCGCTGCAGCGCGAGGGCAGCCGGCGGGAGGGCCTCGACCAGTTCGAAGGGTTCACGACGGCCGTACTGGCGGAGCTGCCCCCGGACGAACACGCGGCGATCCGCGTCCTCAACCGCGGCCATCCGGCACCGCTGCTCCTCACCCCCGACGGCGAACTGCGCGAGCTGACACCCAGGACGCCCGCGCTGCCGCTCGGCATGAGCGAGGTGGCCGGCTGGCCGGACCGGGCGGACGAGACGGTCTGCCCCGCGGGCTCGATCCTGCTGCTCTTCACCGACGGCGTGACCGAGGCCCGGGACGCCGACAACGTCTTCTACGAGCCGGCGCGGCGGCTGCGCGGTCGGGTCTGGGCCTGCGAGGGGCCGGAGGCGCTGCTGGACGCGCTGGTGGCGGACGTGGCGGCGCACACGGGTGGGGAGACGGCGGACGACATGGCGTTGTTGGCGGTGCAGCGGCTGCTGAAGGGGTGAGGGGCTGTGGGGGAGTGGGCGCCGGCCCGCAGGCGTCAAACAGTGGTGGGTCCCAGAGCGCTCACAGCGCTCACAGCGCGCACGGGGCGCACAGCGCGCACGGGGGGCTCACAGCCACTGCACGCTCTGCCCGTGCTGGCCGGTCAGGGCGACCGCCCGCTCGTCCAGGGCCAGGGTCAGCAGCAGCTCCGTCACCTTCAGGGGCTGCGCCGGGCGGGGCGTGGTGATCCACGGGAGTACGGAGCGGTGCTCGTTGGAGACCCAGTGCCCGGGGCGGTCGCGCTCCCGGAGGACGGTTCGTGCGAGCCGGGCGAACTCCTCCCGGCGTGCCGGGGGAAGGTACGTCAGTACGGAGGTGTGGAAGACGACGAGCGTCGCCCCGGGAGGCGCCTCGGCGGCCAGCGCGGGCAGTGCGTCGATCAGGTCGCCGCGGACGATCCGGGGGCGCGGCGCGGACCGTACGGCCTCAATGGCGGCCCGCTGCCGCCGTACGCGCTCGTCGGTGGCGCCCGGCCAGACGAGGGCCTCCAGCCAGCGCATGTCGTCGGGGTCGGCCGGGTCGAGGGGGTTGAGGTCGATGCCCGCCCGCCAGGCGATGTCGGGGACGCGATCGGGTACGGGGGTGCCCAGTCCCGTACGGCAGGGGAAGACGGCCGCGCTGTCCGGGGCCCCGAACTCCGGCCGGTCGTCGTAGCGGTAGCGGTAGCGGTCCGGGTACAGGCACAGCCCCGCCGACGCGCCGACCTCCAGGAGGGCCAGCGGCTGCGGGAGCCGGGCGAGCAGGGGGAGCAGGGTCGCGCAGCGGGCCGGCTCGTTGGTCTGCGTCAGGCGCCGCATGACGACGGCCCTGACCTGCTCCCAGTGGCGCAGGGTCCATTCCCGCCAGCCGCGGTACGCCGCGTCGCCGCGCGGTCCGTGCTCGGCGTACGGGCCGTCGAGGTAGCGGACCGCGGCGAACAGGAGCTTGGGCTGCTGCTTGTTGCCGGCGGGCAGGGAGCGCGCGAGATGGTCGCAGAACTCGGGGTCGTGGCCGATCCGCGCGGCCAGCTCCTCATGGGCGTCGGACTGCCCCCGTGCCTGGTACCAGGCGAAGTCCACGTACCGATCCGCCAGTGCCTGCGCGCTGTTGACGACCATGATCAGACGTTACTGCGCTCACCGGGGGTGAGCGCCGGGCACCCCTGCGCATAACGACTCCCGCACGATCGCGCATCACAGGTTTGAAGCGCTGTCGGCAACTCGCCCTGTTTTGCCACTCGATGGGCGTTTAAGCTAAGGCCAAAGCTATCCCAAAGCGCCCATGGATTCGGCGGAACGCTTGGTATCGGCCCATGCTTTCTATTACAGTCCGATAACGCAGCGCGGTCGTCCCAGCCGTCGCAAGAGGCGGCACCGTGCGCCGACGCCTAATCCCGTCAGCAGGTTCACAACTGAATCACCGTTGGGGCACCACTGGCCGGACCGGCCTTCGGGCCGGTGCCGTACCGGCGCGTGTCCTGGGAACCGGGGAACCACCACGCTGGGGTGCGCCGGGCCGGGCGGCCGCCGACACGTCGGAAGCCGCCCGCCGTACACCGTCCGTGGCAGACCTTCCTGCTCCGCACGTCCCAGCCCCGCACGTCCTAGGAGCCACGTCCCAGCGCCTGCACGGCCCCGGAGGCCCGTCCCCCTCCGGCGCCGGACCGGCCTGGGAGGCGGCTCCACCGCTGACCCGGTAGGCGAGAGGAAGGAAAGGAGTACGCCCCCGTGGCGTCCAACAGCCCTGCCGGCTCCGGCTCCGAGGTTCCTTTCGGCGCCCCCTCCGGCGCCTCCGGCCCGTTCCAGGCGTTCGGCGCGGGTACGGGCGGCGCTGCCGTCGCCGCGGCTGCGGCCGATGCTGCCGTCGCGGCCGGTGATCCCACCGCTGCTTCCACTCCCGCCGCCACCGTTCCGGCCGTCGGTTCCGGGCCGTTCGCCGCCGAGCCCGCCGCGTTCGACACCGGCACCTGGGAGGAGTGGAACCCCACCGAGGACTCCGTACGGCCCGTACGCGGCAAGCACCGGGTGACCGCCAAGCAGCGCGGCGGCCTCGCCCGCGGCGGTACGGTCCTCGGCGTCGGCGTGATCGCGGCGGTCGGCGCCGGCGGCATGGCCACCGCCGAGGAGAAGCCGCAGCTCGCGATATCCCTGCCGGACGTCGGCGGGCCGGCGGACGAACTGGCGGACGACCTCGCGGCGAAGCTGCCGGCCGCCGAGCCCCTGCCGGGGACCGGTGACCTCGTACCCGGATCGGAGGCTTCCGCTTCCCACGCGGCTTCAGCAGGAGCCGGACAGGGCATGGGCGGCGGCGCGGGCGCGGGCCAGTCGCTGAGCGACCGCGTCCGCCTGCAAGCCGACCGGCAGCAGAGCGCCGCCGAGGAAGAGGAACGTCTCGCCGCGGAGCGCACCGCCGCCCAGCACGCCGCACGACACGCGACCGCGCAACAGCAGCAGGCGGCGAAGGCCGCGGACGCCCGGGAGGTGGCGGAGCGCGAGACCCGTCGAGCGGCGGCGGAGGCAGCGCGCCAGAAGGCGGAGGCCGAGCGCCGCGCCGAACTCGCCCGCAGCTATGTCATCCCGCTCTCCACCTACACCCTCACCGCCGGGTTCGGCCAGGCCGGCGACCGCTGGGCGGCCAACCACACGGGCCTCGACTTCGCCGCCCCCGCCGGCACTCCGGTCAAGGCGATCCACGGCGGCACGATCACCCAGGCGGGCTGGGCCGGCGCGTACGGCTACCGGGCCGTCCTGACCCTGGACGACGGTACGGAACTGTGGTTCTGCCACCTGTCCTCCCTGGTGCGGATCTCCGGCCGGGTCGCCGCCGGGGACATCATCGGCCGGGTCGGCGCCACCGGCAACGTCGCCGGCCCCCACCTCCACCTGGAAGTACGCCCGGGCGGCACCCCGGTGGACCCGAAGCCCTGGCTGAGCGGTCACGGGATCGCCGTCTGACCCTCAGGACTTCCGCGCCGCCTCCCTGTCCTCCTGCTCCTAGCCCTTACCTCCTTGCCTGCTTACCTCCTGCCTCCTGCGCGACACGCGTGCCGCGCCGCAGGCCGGATCTCCCCCGACGCTCCCCACCTCATAGAGAATCCCTCCCAACCTGGGCATTTCCCCTGCTTCGCGCGCTGTCCGCCGGGCACTCGGATGGATGCGCCGCCGGGGTGACCGGCCCCGGCCCGGTTCAGGAGGGTGCGATGAGTCCGAACGACAAGGCAGGGGACACGTCGGGCACGGAGTACGGCGGGGGAGCCGCGACGCCCGGGGACAGCGGCCCCCGTACCCCCACCGGCACCCACCCGCCCGCACCTCATCCGCCCACGCCCCACCGCGATGCCACCGCCCCAGGCGCCCCAGACACCCCCGATGCCCCCGCCGTCACCACCGACGTCCCCGCCCGCCTCGACCGTCTCCCTTGGTCGCGCTGGCACTGGATGGTCGTCATCGGCCTCGGCACGGTGTGGATCCTCGACGGCCTGGAAGTCACCGTCGTCGGCAACATCGCCGGCCGCCTCTCCGAAGAGGGCAGCGGGCTGCCCATCTCGTCCGCCCAGGTCACCGGAGTGGCCGCGGCCCTGTATGTGGCCGGTGCCTGCCTCGGCGCGCTGTTCTTCGGGCGGCTCACCGACCTCTTCGGCCGTAAGAAGCTCTTCCTGATCACCCTGGCCGTCTACCTGGCCGCCACCGCCCTGACCGCGGTCTCCTTCTCCTCCTGGTGGTTCTTCCTCTTCCGCTTCCTGACCGGTTTCGGGATCGGCGGCGAGTACGCGGCGATCAACTCCGCCATCGACGAACTGATCCCCTCCGCCTACCGGGGCCGCGTCGACCTCGTCATCAACGGCAGCTTCTGGCTCGGCGCGATCGGCGGCTCCCTGCTGTCCATCGTGATGCTGGACACCAGCGTCTTCCCCGTCAATGTGGGCTGGCGGCTGACCTTCGCGCTCGGCGTCGTCCTCGGCCTGGTCATCCTCCTCGTACGCCGCCACGTGCCCGAGAGCCCACGCTGGCTGTTCATCCACGGACGGGGTGACGAGGCGGACCGGCTCGTCACCTCCATCGAAAAGCAGATCACCGAAGAGAAGACCAAACAGGGCGGCAAGGGCAAAAAGCACACCCCTCTCCCTGAGCCCGCCGGTGAGATCACCATCCACCCCCGCAAGAGCATCGGCTTCCTCGAAATCGGCCGCACCGTCTTCTCGCGCTACCGCCGGCGTGCCGTCCTCGGCCTCGCCCTCTTCATCGGCCAGGCGTTCCTCTACAACGCGATCACCTTCGGCTTCGGCGCCATCCTCACCTCGTTCTTCGACGTGTCGACCTCGCGCACCGGCTACTACTTCGCCGTGATGGCGGCCGGCAACTTCCTCGGCCCCCTCCTCCTCGGCAAGCTCTTCGACACCGTCGGCCGCCGCATCATGATCTCCGGCACCTATCTGCTCTCCGGCGTACTCCTCTTCGCCACCGCCTGGCTCTTCTCCGCCGGCCATCTGACGGCCACCACGCTCACCGCCTGCTGGTGCGTGGTCCTCTTCTTCGCCTCGGCCGGGGCCAGCAGCGCGTACCTGACCGTCTCGGAGATCTTCCCGATGGAGACCCGGGCCATGGCCATCGCCTTCTTCTACGCGGTCGGTACGGCCGCGGGCGGCATCAGCGGCCCCCTGGTCTTCGCCGAACTGACGGAATCCGGCGTGGCCGCCGACACCGCACTCGCCTTCTGCATCGGCGCCGCCCTCATGTGCCTGGCCGGCCTGACCGCCGCCTTCCTGGCCGTACGCGCCGAACGCCGCTCCCTGGAAAGCATCGCCGCCCCCCTCTCCACCACCCCCACCACCTGACCGCACCTCTTTCCCCCCTCCTCCCCGGGCCACAACCCGGCCGCGCTGCCCTCCCACTGGATTCCCGGATTCCCTAAATTGGAGCTCCATGACCGCGCATCAGAAACCCCTCGGCTCCCTGTCCGTCTCGCCGCTCTCCCTCGGCGGCAACGTCTTCGGCTGGACCGCGGACGAGCCCCAGTCCTTCGCCGTCCTGGACGCGTACGTCGCCGGCGGCGGCAACTTCATCGACACCGCCGACGCCTACTCGGCCTGGGTGCCGGGCAACAAGGGCGGCGAATCCGAAACCGTCCTCGGCAACTGGCTCGCCTCCCGCGGCAACCGCGACCAGGTCGTCATCGCCACCAAGGTCGGTGCCCACCCCGACCTCAAGGGTCTCGCCCCCACCACCATCAAGGCCGCCGTCGACGCGTCCCTCACCCGCCTGCGCACCGACTACATCGACCTCTACTACACCCACTACGACGACGAGTCCCTAGCCGTCTCCGACTTCCTCCCGGCCCTCGACGAACTGGTCAAGGCCGGCAAGGTCCGCGAGATCGCCGCCTCCAACATCTCGGCCCCGCGCCTCGAAGCGGCCCTGACCTTCTCCGCCGAGGAGAACCTGGCCCGCTACGTCGCCATCCAGCCCCACTACAACCTGGTCTCCCGCGACACCTACGAGGGCGACCTCGCCGACACCGCCGCCCGCCACGGCGTCGCCGCCGTCCCGTACTACGCCCTGGCCTCAGGCTTCCTCACCGGCAAGTACCGCCCGGACAGCGACGTGAACAGCGCCCGCTCCCAGAAGGCCGCCCAGTACCTGTCCACCGACCGCGGCCGCAAGGTCCTCGCCGCCCTGGACACGGTCGCCGCCACCCACCAGGCCGAACACGCGACGGTGGCCCTCGCCTGGCTCGCCGCCCAGCCCACGGTCGTGGCCCCCATCGCCAGCGCCCGCACAGTCGACCAACTCCCCGCCCTCATGGCCGCCGCCGACCTCCACCTCACCCAGGACGACCTGACCCTCCTCAACGAGGCCTCGGCCTGACCCCACCCGGCAACGCGAAGGGCGGCGGCGTAGCCCTGCACACCACCGCCCTCCGCACCGACTACCGGCACAGACCTACTTACCGCGCCGATCAGCAACCACCCAAGAAGCCGCCCCCACAACCCCCGCCACCGCAAACACCGACGGCCAGGCCCCCACCTTCTTGGCCAACGGATGCGACCCGGCAAACGCCGCCACATAAGCCCCACTCAACACCACAGCAACCTTCCCCCAGCCTTCCGCTCCCACTCCCGAGCCGCGAAAGCCCCCGCAGCCGCCAACGCCACCCCACCAAGCGGCCGCTTCTTGGTCCAACGGGCTACGCCGTAGCCGCCTACGAGCCCAGTAGCAGCAACCAACGCACTCGGCACCCGAGCCATGAGCATTACCTCCACGTCAGAGAAAACTCGATCAGCTCTTCGACCTTACGCCCAGGCTCGCTCAATCATGCGAAATGGGCTGTGGCGGCCGGTGCAGGTCACATCGCTGAACGGCTCGGACGAACTCCTGCCAGGCCGGCTGGGGGAAGCTAAGGATCGGCCCTTCGCAATTTTTTGAATCTCGTACCAGTATGGTGGCATCAGAATGCTTGGAGGCCTCCAAGCATTCCCCGCCCGTACCGTTGCTGTAACTGCTCTTGCGCCACCCGTGAGCGGTGGCTATCGGGTAAGGATCGCTGCTCATGGAGAGCACTCCTCCAGTACTTCTTTGATCACGGCGGTTGATCGAGCAGGGCTGGAAGCGATGGCTTGAAGGTTGTCGAAGGCCCTCGTGTACTGGGCTACCTCGTCCGGCGATTCCAGGTAGACGCCATCCGTCAGGCCATCTCGATACACCACATCGGGGTCTTCCTGCTCAGAGAAACCGAGCACGGTGAATGCTCCAGTCGCCGGGTACGTACCCGCGGTGAACGGCAAAACTTGCAAAGTCACGTTCTTCAGCGCCCCTACGTCGAGCATATGACCAAGCTGTTCCCGCATGAGAGCGTAGTCACCGACCACGTGCCGAAGTACGCTCTCGTGCACGATGGCCCGCAGCTCAGGGGGCTTCGCACCAGTCAGGATCTGCTGCCGTGCCATCCGTACGTTCACTGCGCGATCAAGCGCCTCGGCGGTGTACTGGCCGGATGCCCGGTGTAGCTCAGCGGCATACGCGGCGGTCTGCATCAGTCCGGGCACGAACTCATTCTGGTACTGCCGAAGACTGCAAGCATCTTGCTCAAGGCCGATATATACGGAAAACCAAGGTGGCACGGCTGAGCCGTGGGCGTGCCACCAACCGCGCACCTTCGATTCCTTGGCCAAACGCTTGAGGAATTCGCGCAGTTCGTCGGTGGTCTCGTAGAAGCGACAGAGCGCATCCACGTCCGATGGTTGAACACGGCCACTGCCAGTCTCCAGGCGGTTTACCTTTGAACCACTCCAGTCCAGTTGTTGGCCTACCTGCTGGCAGGTGAGCTGATGCGACGCGCGAAGGTTCTTCAACTCGACGGCCAGTCGGCGGCGGCGCGCTGTCGGTGATCCGGACACGGCAACTCCCCTGTAGTGACAGTGGGTTCGAGTCTTGCGGGCGGGGCCGACGGAGCCAATCACTCGTTGGAGCGAATCCCTCTGTGCACATTGCATGCCGGGATGGGCACCTGCCACTCTCACACGCAGAGCGACCAACCTCGCACGGTGGTTGCTGATGGTGATCACTGAGTTGTGCGCTAACGCGAGGGAGCTGGATCTCATGCACTCCTGTCACTGCCTGCCACAGCCTGACTGGTCGAGCGACTTCATCGCGAAGCCTGAAGTGGTCCCTCATCTGAGACGGCTCACCCGTGCTCGCCTGGCAGCATGGGGGCTCGCTGATCTCGAAGACCGAGCTGAACTCTGTGTCAGTGAGCTGATCACCAACGTGATCGATCACGTCGGTTCAGAAACCCCGATCACCCTTACCGTCTCGCTGAGTGCTGCACAACTGCGCATTGAGGTCCGAGACTCCCTGAGCGTCGAACTCCCCGCTCTCCGCCCCTTCACGGCCTTCTCTAAAACGGGGCGCGGGCTCAGCCTCGTCGATGCCATGGCTGATCGATGGGGGGTCGTACCCACGTCCACAGGCAAGAGCACGTGGTGTGAGCTGTCCGTACTCACTGCTATGCCACGGCGCTGCGCGTGCCGACCGCAGCTCCACAAGGCCGAGGCGCTACTGACTCTCTACGACTGCGTGCCGACAAGTGGTACCGAGTTGAGTGATCGTCTTCGCGTCACGACACGTGAAGAAGCAGCGACCGCACTGATTGCCGATCTCCTCTGGTGGCTCCGTGCCCAAGGCAGTGATCCAGAGAACGTCCTGGATCGGGCGCAGATGCACTTCGAAGCTCAGTTGGGAGGCGTTGCTCAGTGGAACTGACGGATGCGGTGGTCGCGAAGGTCGCCGCGGAGTACGGGTTGGACACCGAAGAGAGTTGTGACGCTCTTGACGTTGAGCTCCTCGTCATGGCGGGGCGAGCAACTGGGCTGTTGGCAGGCGTCGTGGTGCACCGGCTGGTGCCGGCCGACGCTCGGGACGACAGCTTTGTAGTCGCGGTATGCGTGAGCCCGAGTGTGGCGGCCGTGTCGTTTCCAGCGCACGTGAGAGAGGTGACCCCGCCCCACCGTATACGCGTCCCAAGCGCTATTCGGTACACCCTTGGGAGGGTCGGGCGGATCGCAGATCAGGTAGTGGTGGAACATGCTCGGTGGAGTGGTCGTACCCAAAGACGTGAGCTGCAACTTCCCTCGGGGTGAGGAGATACTCAACCCCTTTCCGCCTGATGCCGACATCGCTCGCAGATGTAAGTGCGGGCGTTTCGCCATCAGGCGTCGAAGGGTTGGTAGCTACCTAGGGCCCTTAGCCGCCCGTGATGGCCGAGTAGGTCCAAACGTCCGCGGGCAATGGATGCTGTAGCTTCCAGACGATGCCCATAGGGTTACTGCCCTCGTGTGAGACATACTCGGCGGGGCCGAGCAGCATCCAAGGCTGCGGACCGCCGATGTCGGTGGATTTATACCTGCGGACGAACAACAGGACGTGAGAGCCCAGCTTCTTGTGATTCTGATATCGCTGGCCCGTTGGGGAAGACTCTGAAGTCTGATTCTGGGACTCCCAGTGGAACTGCTCGGGACTCAACGCATAGTCCTTGTAGCGCGTCTGCGGTGAAAAGTCTCTATCATCTTTTTCTAGCGTGATCAAGAGAGCGTCAGTACTGATACCGGCACACCATTTCACGCCTTCACGGAAGTGTCCAGGTTTGAACCCGTCCACCGCTGCTTGTCCTAGCGCAGGCAAGATTTCTTCTCGACTGTAATAAGCGTGCACGGTTAGCGGAATGGTGCTGTGGGCACCGATCAGAGGGATCGGGTAGTGCTCGGTCCGCTCTAGACTGTATGCCAGTATCTGTCGGAGTTCATCCCGGAAGGCCGCCTGGCGGCGGAGCGTCTCGAATCCCTGAGCGTAGCTGGAAAAACCTCCGCCCAGCGGCCACAAGCAAAAGAACAACATGCGAGCATAGGCCTGCCCTGTAGAATCGAGCGCATCGTAATGTGGGGCGTCATCTTCCAGCATGCGCGTGTAGGCCATTACGCGCTGCGGGTCATCGACATGCAGAAATGCGGACATCCGCTTGAGGAGGTTTTCCTCACCTTCCGGCGCGTCATCGGCCAGTAGGCGAGCTCGCCGCAGGAGCCGAGTCCAAGAATTGCCGGCCTTATAGATTTCTTTGAGCTCGCGCTGACTTTCGTGCAGGTAGGCGACCAACTCTCGCTCGCTGTATGCCGCAACTTCCTTCGTCAGTTGGGACACGTTGACGCCAACCTGACTTTTTACGTTGTTGAGAATTCTTTCCTTGGACTTGCGGTCCAGAATAATCTGACAGCCGGACGGGAGTTGGGGGAAGTCGCGCTCAATGTGCTGTACCAGTCGGTTCCGAGTGAGGTTGGTGAGTGCGCGAAACTGTTCCTCGTAGCGGAACTCTTTCCGGTGTTGCCCGATGAAGTCGAGCACCGTGAGTACGGCCTTATCGGGTGCACGACGTAGTCCGCGGCCTAGCTGCTGCAAGAAAATGGTGGCGCTGGCTGTCGGTCGCAGAAGGAGGAGTGTGTCGACGTCCGGGACGTCCAATCCCTCGTTAAAAAGGTCTACAGAAAAAATTACCTGGAGGGTTCCGTTGCGTAGAGAAGTGAGTGCGTTCGCTCTCTCGGTGGGCGGAGTCTGGCCATCGAGTGCTACAGCAGCGAAACCTGCCTGGTGGAAGTAGTTGGCCATGAAGTGGGCGTGGTCCACTGATACACAGAACCCTAGCGCCTTCATGGAGCTGGGATCAGCCACTTTGTCTCGAACGGCTTTAATGATGAGGCGTGCACGCGCGTCGTTTCCCGTGAACAGTTTGTTCAATTCGGTGCTGTCGTAGGTGCCACGTTTCCACGTGATCGCTTCCAAATCGGTATTGTCTGCGACACCGAAGTAGTGGAACGGGCTGAGCAGGTCATTTTCCAGCGCCTCCCACAGTCGCATCTCGGCTGCGATGCGACCGTCGAAATACTCGTCTTGGACATTCCGGCCGTCCAGTCGTTCAGGTGTTGCGGTGAGGCCAAGAAGTTCACTGGGCTGGAAATGTTCTATGATGCGTCGATAAGTTTTGGATACCGCATGATGGAATTCATCGATCACGATGATATCAAAATGGTTCTGGCTGAGACGATCAAGTGCTGCGCCATTAAGTGACTGCACGCTAGCAAAAACGTGTGTCCATTCCTGAGGCACCGCACCGCCTACGTGTAGCTCCCCGAAGTTAGCGTCGTCGAGCGCCTCTTGGTAGGTGCGAAGCGATTGCTTCAGAATCTCCTGGCGGTGGGCAACGAAGAGGAGCTTGAGGTCGTGGTTTCCGTGTTGACGCTTGAGGTTGCGGTAGTCGATTGCCGCCATAACGGTCTTTCCGGTGCCGGTCGCTGCTACCAGCAAGTTGCGATGCCGGCCGTGAATCTCTCGCTCGATGCGGAGACGTTCGAGCATATCCTGCTGATGTGGGTAGGGGCGAAGTTCCAAACCGGAGAGGCTGATGGGTAGGTTACCCGCACGCTGCTTACCGCTAGCTAGCGCCAAAGCCTCCTGGAGGCGTTCACCGTCAGTTGTTGGGTCGTATGACTCGAATGCCGGCTCGACCCAGTATGAATCAAACGTAGCTTCGAACTTTTTCAAGACCGCAGGCGTGGCTACGGACGACAACCTGACGTTCCACTCCAGTCCATCCAGCAAGGCGGCCCGGGACAAGTTTGAGCTTCCGACGTACGCGGTGTCGTAGCTGCTATTGCGGCGAAAGAGCCATGCCTTGGCATGCAAGCGCGTTGACCGGATCTCGTAGTTGACCTTGACTTCGGCATGGAAATCGTTAACCAGTCGGTCGAGCGCTCGCCGTTCGGTGGCGCCGATATAGGTCGTGGTGATGACGCGTATGGGCACTCCGCGCCTACTCGCTGCTTTGAGTGACTCTTTCAGGACACGCAAGCCGTGCCACTTCACGAACGCACACAGAAGATCGATGCGGTCCGCTGTAGCCAGTTCAGCGCGCAGTTCGTACCCCAGGTTCGGGTCCTCTGGAGAGTTGGTGATCAACGCGCTCTCGGAAAGAGGGGTAGCGGGGCGCACCGCATAGGCTCCTGCCTCGTCCAGTTCAGCGATGGCAGTGAGCTGGCGGGGCCCCTCGGCGATGAGTTCGATCCAGTCCTTTGCGCTGTCGCGCGAGCGGAGCGACGCCAAGATGAGGTTGGCCTCCTCGACGCGCTGCTCGGGCGGTAGGGATGCCAAGACGGCCCGCACGGTTTCAGCGATATGGCGAGCGAGCACGTGGGGGAGGACTGGTCACCCACCTGCTGCTCAGCCGCGTGCCACCCGATCTCTTGCAGTTCCTGAATGCGCTGCTCAAGTCGTGTGGTGATCAGCCGCTCATACAAGCCGGGTACCGGTACTGCCTCGTGCACGGGCTGACTGCTCACAGTGACATCCCCTTCTCGCCTGCCGACACCTTGGTTGTACCAGCGCCGACTGACACGAGACGCCGGGACGATCAAGAGTGGTGCCGCCTCTGTCATGTGGGTGGCTTGAAGTAGTCGAGTTCTGGCTGTTTGTGATCGAACGTGTCTAGTGTCTGCGCATGGAGATACGAAGCTTGCTGGTTGAGGTAGCCAGCACCTACGACGCCAACCACCCGGACAAAACATCGATCGGGGTACCTGCTCAAGACCTGCTGCGTGCGGTTCGCGATCACCTAGGCCCCCTCTTGCCAGGCGAACTTGAGGCGGAGGGGTACGGCGGCAGTGGCGGGCCTAGTAGTACGCCGTGGATTGGGTTCTTCGATCCATCGATCACTCGCGATCCCAAGGTTGGCCTCTACCTTGCATACATCTTTGCGGCAGACCTGAAGACGGTGACCCTCACCCTCCAGCAGGGCGTGACAGCCTTGGCTTATCAACTGGGGCGAGGCAAGAGGCGTCGAGAGTATCTCGCTGATCGAGCGCGGAAACTCCAGAGTCTGCTCCCGCAGGAATCCATCGCGGGGTGGGATGTGCGGCCATCGTTCAAGAGCTCCGTGGACAGAGCGTTGGCATACGAGGCTGGCAGCGTCGCCGCGCGTGTCTACGACATCGAGGCCATGCCACACGAGGACGCATTGCGCGAGGACCTCTGGCATCTGGCGGACGTTCTCCAGGACGCAGCGTTGGTGGAGCGGGGGCTCAGCGAGCAGCGGAGCCCCGATGGTGGCCATGTCGAGTTCGTCCCGAAGAAGAGGACGCAGCCCCAGGGGCTGGAGCGATTTCGCCCGAGAGACGCCAGCGATTACGTAGCGCACCTCCCGGCGCGGACCCTACGGAAGACTCGGCGCCATGAGCAGCTGATTGAAGCTTTCGGAGGCGAAGTTCAGAGGCATGGGTTTGTCCCAGCCAACGAAGGTGTGCATCCCAGGGACCTGGTGCTCCGAAAGGACGGGATAGCGTGGCTGGTTGAGGCGAAGACGGTCGCGCTAGGAAACCCCACGAAAGCAGTACGTGAGGCAGTCGGGCAACTCTATGAGTACAGCTATTTCCTCCATGAACAGGTAGACGGTACGCAGCCGAGCCTGCTTGCGCTCTTTACGGAAGAGATTGGGGCGTACGTCGAATACCTGGAACAGCGTGGCATCGCTTCCGTGTGGCGGACCCCAACCGGGTGGGCCGGGTCGCCCTCTGCCCTAGCAGCTGGACTGATCGGTTAGCGGCCGGACTGCAACGGGGCTAGCGGGGGTGGGGAGGAGAGGGGGACGGCCGGTGCGTCGTATGCAACGCCTGTAGGAGCGCCGGATGGGCCACCGGCTTGTGGTGCCACAGGTGGTGGAGGAGGGCTTGTTCCTGGGTGGGGAAGTCCGGGGAGGGGCCGGTGCGGTGGGCTCGGCGGCGGAGGAAGGCGAGGGAGGTGGCTAGGGCGGCGTATTCCGTTACGGCGCGGGCGGCGGCGGGGCCGTGGGTGCGGCGGGCTATGTCGCGGGCCACCGAGCGGGTCTTGAGGGAGGAGAGGGAGATGGGCTCGGTGGGGGAGAGCCAGCCGGTGGTGACGTACGGGGGGAGGTAGGTGCGCAGGGCGAGGAGCTCGCGGTGGCGGGCCCAGACGGCGAGCCAGGTCAGGGCGGCGAAGACGGGCAGCATGAAGAGGCCGTAGACGGTGATGAAGCCGAGGTCGCCGAGGGTGGTGGCGGCGTTCCAGATGGAGTGCAGGAGGACGGCGGTGGCCAGGCCGACGAAGGGCAGGGCCAGGCGCAGTGGCCGGCGGTGGGGGTAGCTGGTCGCGGCTATGCCGAAGGCCAGGCCGGTGAGCATGGTGAAGAGGGGGTGGGCGAACGGCGAGAGGATGATCCGTACGAAGAAGGTCGCGGCGGTCAGGGAGTCGAGGCCGGTGTGGCCGAGGGACTGGTCCTGGCCGAAGGCGTTGCCCAGGTAGAGAACGTTCTCGGTGAAGGCGAAACCGGTGGCCGTGATGCCGGCCAGGACGAGGCCGTCCGTGATGCCGTCGAAGTTCTGGCGGCGGAAGAGGAAGAGGAGCACGACGGCGGCCGCCTTGACCGTCTCCTCGATGATCGGGGCGAAGACGGTCGCGCCCCAGGTCTGGGCGTCGTCGGGGGAGAGGGTGGAGAGGTTGTTCTCCAGCCAGTTCGTGGCGAAACCGTTGGCCAGGAGGGCTACGAGAGTCGCCGCGCAGGCGCCCCAGGCGAAGGCGAAGAGCAGGTTGCGGCGTGGTTCGGGGTCTATGCGGTCCAGCCAGCAGAAGCCGGCGATGAGGACGGGTACGGGGAAGACGGCCAGGCCGAGGCCGACGAGGAATCCCTGCGTACCGGTCTGCTGGCGGACCATCGCCAGGATGATCACGCCGGAGAGGGCGAGGAGCGAGAAGAGGGCGACGGCGCGGGCCGTCCTGCTGTGCCAGGGCGCCGGGCGGCGGCGCGGTGTGTAGTGCCACTGCGCCGCCGCGGGCGACGCGGCGGGGCCGGCGTGGCGCGGGTCGGGCGCGTACGCCGGTTTCGGCGGAAGCGGAGGCGGCTGCGGCGGATTCACCCATCGACCCTAACCACCGCGGGACGGACTATGCCGGGAGCCGCCGGAAGAGGAGGTCGTGGACGACGTGACCCTTGTCCAGGCCCTGTCCCTCGAACTTGGTGAAGGGACGGAAGTCCGGGCGCGGGGCGTAGCCGGAATACTCGTTCGCGAGGGTGGGCTCGGCGGAGAGGACGTCCAGCATCTGCTCGGCGTACGGCTCCCAGTCGGTCGCGCAGTGGACCAGCGCGCCCGGCGCGAGACGCGTCGTGACCAGGGAGAGGAACTCGGGCTGGATCAGGCGGCGCTTGTGGTGCCGCTTCTTGGGCCACGGGTCGGGGAAGTAGACGCGCAGGCCGGCGAGGGAGGCGGGGGCCAGCATCTCGCGGAGCAGGATGATCGCGTCGCCGTTGGCCACCCGGATGTTGGACAGGCCGTTGCGTTCCGCGAGGCCGAGTAGATTGCCCTGGCCCGGGGTGTGGACGTCGCAGGCGAGGATGCCGGTGTCCGGGTCGGCGGCGGCCATCTGGGCCGTGGCCTCGCCCATGCCGAAGCCGATTTCCAGGACGACCGGGCGGCCCTCGAAGAGCTGGTCCAGGTCGATCCGGGAGAGGCCGTCGATGTCCAGGCCCCACTGGGGCCACAGGCGGCGCAGGGCGTCCGCCTGGCCGGGGGAGACCCGGCTGCGGCGCGGCTGGAAGGAACGGATCCGCCGTTCGTGGTGCGAACCGGCCGGGTCGGCCGCCGGGCCGGTGCCGTCGGGGAACATCGACTTGGGGGCGGGGCGGGATGCCCCCTGGGGGCCGAGGCGGCCGGCGCGTCGTCCGCGTGTCCGGGGCGCTCGCCCGGGTGCGCGGAGGTGTCGGCGCCGGGGGCGGAGGCAGGGAGGGGCTCAGCGGCTGGGCCGGGCTCGGCAGCGGGGACGTGCTGAGCGGCCGGGCCGGGTTCGGGGGTGGCGGAGTTCTCGGACACAGTGGGTCGATTCTACGGGCGGGGGATAGCGGGAGGGGGAGGAGCGGGGGGCGAGGGGCGATGGCATGGCGGGGATGACATGTAGGGGGCTGCGCCGTCCTGCGGCGTCGGGCGCCCCGGTGTCAGCCGCCCTCCGTCGGCCTCATTCCGTCGTCTCCAGCATGGCCAGCGCCCGCCCGGCTATCTCTCTCCCGATCGGCAGGGAAGCCGTGGCCGCAGGGGACGGGGCGTTGAGGACGTGGACGGCGGACGGGGACTCGGTGATGAGGAAGTCGTCGGCGAGGGTGCCGTCGGGCAGGACGGCTTGGGCGCGGACGCCGGCGGGGGCGGGGCGCAGGTCCTCTTCGCGGACCGCCGGGAGCAGGCGGCGGACCGCTTCGGTGAAGGCCCGGCGGGAGAGGGAGCGGTGCAGTTCGCCGGTGCCGTAGCGCCAGTGGCGGCGGGCTATGTGCCAGGAGCCGCGGTACGTCAGGGTGCCGGCCAGCTCCGCAGGGCGGACGGTGCGCCAGTCGTACCCCTCGCGGGCGAGTGCGGGGACGGCGTTGGGGCCGATGTGGACGGAGCCGTCGATCCCTCGGGTGAGGTGGACGCCGAGGAACGGGAAGGCGGGGTCGGGGACCGGGTAGACCAGGCCGCGCACCAGGGAGGCGCGGGCAGGGGCGAGGGTGTAGTACTCGCCTCGGAAGGGGACGATGCGCATGGCCGGCGCGTCGCCCGCCAGGCGCGCGATGCGGTCGCAGTGCAGGCCGGCGCAGTTGACCAGGGTGCGGGCGCGGAAGACGGTGCCGGCGGAGGTGCGCACCGCTACGCGGCCGGGGCGGCGGCCGATGGTGGTGACCTCGCTGCCGTACGCGATGCGGGCGCCCGCGTCCGTGGCCAGGGCGGCGAAGCGCCGGGCGACCGCGCCGAAGTCGGCGATGCCGGTCGTACCGACATGGATGGCGGCCAGGCCGCTGACCTCCGGCTCGTACGTCGCGAGCTGTGCCGGGCCCAGCTCGCGGACCGGGATGCCGTGCTCCCGGCCGCGCTGGATGAGGCTGTGCAGGCGGGGCAGCTCGCTGCGGTCGGTGGCGACGATCAGCTTGCCGGTGACCTCGTGCGGGATGTCGTGGTCCAGGCAGAACTTGATCATCTCCGCCGAGCCCTGGAGCGCGAAGCGGGCCTTCAGGGAACCGGGCGGGTAGTAGATGCCGCTGTGGATCACGCCGCTGTTCCGGCCGGTCTGGTGGCGGGCGGGGCCCGGCTCCTTCTCCAGGACCACCACACGGGTGCCGGGAGCGGCGCGCGTGATCGCGTAGGCCGTCGAGAGTCCGACGATGCCGGCACCGATCACCAGCACGTCGCAGTCGTACGCCGTCACAGCACCTCCCCTGGAACCCCTGGAATCAGACGTATCCCATCATGACGCGGGGGTCTGACAACGGGCCGGGAGAGCGGCGGCGACGCGTTCGCCGCCGGGTCCGGTTCCATGCCTGCCTCCGCCTCCTGGCTCTGGCCCGCATGCATACCCAGGATCACGCCCGTACCCGTACTCACACTCGTACGTTTTCGTCACTGCCCCGGCGTCTGCCGCCGCGCCCGTCTCCGTCCCGCCTCCGCGCCCGTCGTGCCCGCCTTCGTCCCGCCTCCGCGCCCGCTCTACGCCGGGGCCACGAGCAGCGGCCGGGCCCGTTCGCGCAGCTCCACGACGCGGGGCTCGTCGCCGTACGGTTCGAGGCGGTGCAGGAGATCACGTACGTACTCGGTCGTACGGGCCGACGAGATGCGGCCCGCCACCTCGACCGCCCGGGTGCCGGCCGCGCAGGCCGCGTCCAGGTTGCCGGACTCCAGCTCGGCCACCGCGGAGACCACGAGCCGCAGCCCGTGCGAGCGGACGTACTCCTCCGTGGGGCGGGACAGCGCCTGCTCCGTGAAGCGGCGCACCTGGCGGGGCAGCCGCAGGTCGCGGTAGCACTCGGCGGCGTCGGCGGCGAACCGCTCGTACGAGTAGAAGTCCAGCCAGGACGGGTCGGGGTCGCCCTCCCGGGAGCGCTCCAGCCAGCCCTCGGCGGCCTTCAGGGCCACCTCGCAGGCGCGCGCCTCGTTGGCCTTGGCCTGCGCGCGTGCCTCCACCAGGCGGAAGAAGCTCATCGTGCGGGCGGTGGCCAGGCCGCGGTTGCGTTCGAGGGCGGCCTGCGCCAGGTCGACGCCCTCGTCGGCGAAACCGCGGTAGGTCGCCTGGAGCGACATCGAGGCCAGGACATAGCCCCCCAGCGGGACGTCGGCGGCGGCCCGGGCCAGGCGCAGCGCCTGGATGTAGTAGCGCTGGGCCGCCTCCTGCTGCCCGGTGTCGAAGGCCATCCAGCCCGCGAGTCTGGTGAGTTCGGAGGTCGCCCCGAACAGCGCGCGGCCCACCTCGTCGCTGTACGAGGCGAGGAGCAGCGGCGCCGCGTCCACCCGGAGGCATTCGGGCACCATCGAGGAGCGCCAGTCGCCGCCCCCGTACTTGGAGTCCCAGCGGCGGGCGTCCTCGGCGGCCTCCCGCAGCTTGGTGACGTCGCTGTGGCCGACGTGCTGGGGCACGGTGTCGGCGCCCGGGACGCCGTCCTTGCCCGCCGCGCCGTTGCCGTCCCGTACTTCCCGCAGGTCAGGCGCTTCGCGCGCGACGGAACTGTCGGCCGGGGATATCAGCCACCGCGAGGCGGGCGTCGCGTACGCGCTCACCGAGAAGGATCCGGCCAGGCTCTGCCAGATGCCCCCGCCACCGCGGCGTCCGGCCAGGTCGAGGCGGTACAGCTCGGTCGCGGACCGGACCGCGGCGCCCACGTCGCGCGGGAAGGCCAGGCCCACCTCGGGGGCCGGGTCGGCGTCCGCCAGGCCGATCTCGTGGAGCGGCACCGGGCGGCCGAGCTTGCCCGCTATCGCGGCCGCGATCAGGTGGGGCGCGGCGCCCTGCGGGACCATGCCCTTGGAGACCCACCGGGCCACCGACGTCTTGTCGTAGCGAAGCGTCAACCCGCGCTGCGCCCCCAGGTCGTTGACCCGGCGGGCGAGCCCGGCATTGCTGATCCCCGCGAGGGCGAGAACGGTGCCGAGCTTCTCGTTCGGCCCGCGTATATCCCTTGACATGCGCACCCCTCGACACAGCGACGGCAGCCCCGGTACCCCGGGGCACGCGTCCACCCAGAGTAGTTCGCCGAATCCCTACCGTTAAGGCCCGATGTCCCGGATGGCGGGTTTCAAGTCCAAGCGGCCGCAGGGGGTTTGGCATGTGCTCCGGGTACGTGTTGCCGTGCGCCCGTGCGTGCGCGCTGGCCGGGTTGGTGCGGGAGCGCTTCCATGAGACCTGCGTGGGTCGGCCCGCTGCACTGGATCCAGTGGGCTGGGGGACACCGCCGCCTCATTCCCCGCGGGTGGCGGTCCGGTCCGGGGGGCGAGTCCCGCCTCCCGGACTGTCGCATGTCGCGGGAAGGGCCCGCCGGGACGGCCCGGGAGGTGCCTCCTCGGCCGCAGTGGCGTCCGGGAAGGAGCCCGGCCGTTCGGCGCGGCGTCCCGAGGGCGCGTCCGGGTGCCCGGCAGGGTGGTCCGGCGGTCGCCCGTCGGGTGATCGGCCGCGCTCCGGGCGCCCTGGCCGGTATCGGTCCAACCAGGCGCCGCCGCACAGATTTTGGCTGAAAATCGACGTAGGCGGGTTTGCTTTCGGGAGCGGGGCGCAGGGGGGCGTACGGACCTGTCGCCCTTTCGCGGGACATCGTGGGCCGGCTTCGCGGACCGGCCCTGCTGAGCTTCCCTCCTCGTCCTCGCGACATCGCGCCGTCTCTTCGCGATCTCCCGGGCGAGGAACGGCCCTTCATACACCGCCGCCACTCCCGCCGTCGCCCCCGCCGCGCACCTCCAGGCCCGAACTCGTCCCCCGGCCCCGCACTTGTCCTCCGGACCCGAACTCCCTCTCGAACCCGCCGGCTCCGACCCGCCCGGCCCGGCCGCGCTCGATAACGTCTTCCGAACACCCCCGCACCCGGGCCCTCCTCGGCGCCTCCAGAAGGCCGCTGTCGTGGCAGCATGGTCCGCACAACAGCTTGGCAACGGCTTGGCAATCCGCTGTACGGGGCGGCGGTCCGGTCCACCCTGCCGACCGTCAGGGCGATCCTGAGGCAGGGCGATCCTGAGGTGGGCGGGCGTCCGCCCGGGCGGACGGACGGGGGCCGCCCGGCGGCGGCGAACAGGGTGGAGGCGGCGATGCGCTGGTTGGTGGGGTGGAGCAGTACCGGTACGGGACCGGCCCCCACCGAGGAGGCCCGTACGGTCCTCCCCGTAGGCGCCCAGCTCCTGTGGGGCGACCCCGACCCGCTGTGGGCGGTCGGCGACTGGCGTGCCGACGAGGTGCGCGTCGTCCAGGCCGACGCCGAGACCCGGCTCGCCGTCTTCGGCGTCTGCGGCGCCACCGACGACCAACTGCGGGTCGGCCTCTTCGCGGCCCGCGGGGGCGCGCTGCGCCACCTCACCGCCTGGCCCGGCAGTTACACGGCCGTCGTCCAGGTCGGCAGGCGTGTGACGGTCACCGGTGACCTGGCGGGCGCGCGGCCGGTCTTCCACACCCCGTGGGCGGGCGGTACGGCGTACGCGACCGCCGCCCTCCCGCTCGCCGACCTGATCGAGGCGAACCTGGACGTCGGGCATCTGGCCGCGCTGCTGGCCTGCCCGGACGCGCCCGAGGCGCTCGGCGCCGGTACCCCGTACGAGGGAGTGCGGCGGGTACCGCCCGGCCACGCGCTCGTCCTCCGGGGCGGCAGTTGCGACATCACCTCCTACGAGCCGACGGCGTCGCTCGCCGTCTCCGCGCCCCAACTGCCGCCGGAGCAGGCCGTCGACGGCGTGCGCGACGCGCTGGTCGAAGCCGTACGGGCACGGCTGTCCGGCCCCCGGCACGCACCGGACCCGGACGGCCTGCACGGCCTGGACCCGGGGCCCGTACCGGGCATGGGCCCGGCCGAGCGGCGGGCCGCGCGGGGTGCGCCGGTCCCCGGCGTCGGCGCCGACCTCTCGGGAGGCAGCGCCTCCGCCACCCTGGCCCTGCTCGCGGCCGGACTGCCCGGAGTGCCCGGCACGGTCAACGGGCGGGGCGAGCGCCTTCTGGCCGTCACCTTCAACGACCGTGCCACCCATGGGGGCCGCCCGTACCGCGAGGCCGAACTGGAGCGGGCCCGCAGCATCGCCGCCAACCCGCGCCTGCACCACGTCGTCGTCGCGGCGGGCGAGGAAGCCCTCCCGTATGCGGACCTGGAGGGCGGGCCGCTCACGGACGAACCGGGGCCGTCGCTCGTCATGGCCGGACGCCACCGCCGGCGGCTGCTGGCGGGCAGCGCGGACCACCTCGTGGGTGCCGGGGCGCGGCAGGTCCTGGACGCGCACCCGGCCCGCCTCGCCGACCTGCTCCTGGACCGCCGCAGACGCCACCTGCTGCGGCCCGTCACGGCACTGGCCAAGGCCGACGGGCCGCTGTCGCAGTCGGCGCTGGTGCCGTTCACCGTCTACCGGGCCGCGCGCAAGCTGGCCCGTACGACATACGGGGCGGGCATCGCCGACACGGCCACCCGTCTGAAGGAGCGGCGGTTCACCGACGAGCCGGTGGCGGGCGGCGGGGCGGTGGACGCGTCCTTGGCGGCGCTCTCCTGGTGCCGGCCCGGGCCGGCGGCGCGGTGGCTCACGGGGGAGGCGCTGGCTGAAGTATCGGTTCGTCTCAATGCCGCGGCCGTCCGGACCCCCACCGTGGGACGGCCGGGAGAACGCCGGGCCCGCGCCGCGCTGGCCCGGCACGCGGCCGACCACCGGATCTTCGAACAGGCCGTGGAGGTACGCAACCAGCGCCTGCACGCCCCCTTCCTCGACAACCAGGTGGTGCTGGCCTGCCGGGCCCTGCCGGACACCCTGCGCGTCCAACCGGGGGCGCGGGCGGCCGTGCTGCGTGCTGTCCTGTCCGGCGCGGGCGTCCGCGACCTGCCGCCCGGCTGGGGCGCCACGTCCCACATCACCCACGCGGCGGCCGTACGGGCCGGGCTGCGCACCTCGATCGGGGACGTGGTCGGCCTCTTCGACGCGCCGCTGCTCGCCGACGCGGGGCTGGTCGAGGCGCGGGTCGTACGGAAGGCCCTGCGAGCGGCGGCCGAGGGCGCCCCGCTCCCCCTCGACGGGCTCGCCGAACTCGTCTCCACCGAACTCTGGCTGCGTCGCCTGCTCGCCCGCCGCGGCACCTGCTGGACCGGTACGGCCGCGCCCCGCCAGCGGGCCGTGGCGGGCGGGGTGTCGCCGCGGCCGAGTCTTTGAGGGAGCGGGGCGGGCTGGTTGGTACGTCGGGACGGTGGGGCGGGGGCGTCGCGTCGTGACGGTGGCGTTTCGTTGGTACGGGTGCGGTGCGTCGTGACGGTGGCGTTTCGTTGATACGGGAGTGGTGCGTCGTTACGCCGGCGGCTCGCTGCTACGGGGCCGTCGCGACGCTACGGCAGCGGCTCGTCGAGACGTGTGCGTCGCGTCGTTACGGTGGCGGTTCGCCGATACGGGCGCGGTGCGTCGTGACGGGGACGGTTCGCCGATACGGGCACGTCGCGTCGCGGCCGCACCCCTCGGTGCCCTCAGCGGCAGGTGATCTGTGACTGGGCCCAGTCGCCCAGGAACATCACGGTGTTGGACGCACCGGGCTCGACCACCAGCCGCAGCGTCTTGTGCCCCTGCAACGGCACATGCACCGGGACGGCGGGCTGTCCGCCGCGTACGACTCCCGAGCGCCAGAGCCGCTGCCCGTCCGCGTACACGGAGAAGCGCAGCACCCCGAGGCCGAGCCCCATGTCGTCCACGCCGGCGAACGCGTCGTACGCCGTGCACTGCCGGTTCAGGTCGATGGTCACGGAGGACGGCGCGTGCACGGTCACCCCGTGCCGGAACGTCCTGCCGCCGATGCGCAGCCCCTGCCGCTGCCACAGCCAACTGCTGTCCGCCATGCGCACTTCGGGCTTCGTGCCGTCCCCCATGAAGTCCCACGTCAACTTGTTGATCTGGTACGGGGACGGAGCGGGCGCCGGCGGAGTCGGCGTCGGCGTCGGCCTCGGGGAATGTGTGGGCGGGTCGGCCGGTGCGGGGGAGTGCGGCGGCTCGGGTGCGGGGGTGGGCGAGGTCTTCGTCGGCGTGGGAGTCGGGGACGGCGTCGGCGTCGGTTCCGGCCGGGAGGAGGCGGTGGGGCCGGGCGTCGGCTTCGGGGACGCGGGGGCGGGCGTCGGGGGCGGCTGCCCCGGAGCGCGCTCCAGCGGTTCCGACTCGGGCGGTGGCGGCGCGACCGAGGCCGCTCCGGGCCGCTTGGCCTGCGTTTGCGGCGCCGGCTGCGGATCTCCGATCAGCGCCAGGGCGATCGCGGCACCCACCACGATCACCAGGCCCGCGCCGATCGCCACCTTCGCGGGCGCGCCGAGCCCCTCGCCCACCGCGGCACCCGCCCCGCCCGCACCACCGGACCCACCAGCGGCACCCGCTCCTGCGGCCCCACTCGCCCCCGCAGCCCCGCCAGCCCCCGCAGCAGCCCCCGCCCCCGCGGACGCCCCGGCCCCGGCCCCCGCTCCCGTACCCCCGGCCGCCGCAGCCGCGCCCGCTCCCGCCGCGGCGCCCGCGCTGCCGAGCCCCACCACGGCCGCGGCCCCTTGACCGCGTATCCGGCCGCGAACCAGCCGATCACCGCCACCGGAAGGATGACGCGGATGTGCTCGTTGACGTCCGCGACCTCCGAGGCCGCCGTACGGCACCGGGCGCAGTCCTCCAGGTGCTTTCGCAGCCCGCGCTCCGCCCGCATCCGCAGGCCGCCCCGGGCGTACGCGCCGAGCCGGTCCGCGTACCGGGCGCAGTCGCCCCCGGCGGTGAGCGAACGGTTCACGTGCGCCTGCAAGTACGCCTGCTTGAGGCCCTCGCGTGCACGGTGGGCCAGTACGGCGGTGGCGTTGGCCGACAGCCCGAGCAGCGGCGCGACCTCGCTCGGCGACTCCTCCTCGATCGTGGTGTGCCACAGCACGGTCTGGTAGCGCTCCGGCAGGCTGCGGAACGCCCGTACGGCCATGGACTGCTCGGCTTCGTGCATGGCGCGGACGTCCGCGCCGAGGTCGAGCGTGTCGTCGTCCAGCGTGGTGCCGGCCGCCGACACCGCGAACACGGCGAAGTCCTCGACCAGTTGCTCGCGCTTCGCGGTCTTTCCCCAGGCCGCGGCCACCCGGCGGACGGTGGTGAGCAGATAGGCGCGTACGGACGAGTCGGGGCCGGCGCCGCCGCGTACGGCCTGGAGGGTACGGGCGAAGACTTCGCCGGTGAGGTCGTCGGCGGTGTGCGCGTCCCGGCAGCAACCGCGCGCGTAGCGCCGTACGGCGTCGGCGTGGCGGCGGTACAGCTCCTCGTACGCGCTGTCGTCACCGCTCCGCATCCGGTCGATCAACTCACGGTCCCCGGGCGGGGGACCGGGCTGCGGTTGCGCCACCGGAGCCCCTGACGTTTCCGACGCCGCCGAGCCGTCCGCTTCCGCAGAACCGTCCCGCCTCGCGGAGCCGCCGGTTTCGGCCGCCTCCGGACCGCTCGGCTTCCGGTGAGCGCCCCGGCCCTTCGAGCCTCGGGCACCCCTCAGCTCTCGCGCGCCCCTCAGCTCCCGGGCTTCACTCCGTTCCCGCGCGTCCGCCGGATCCGGGCTCTTCCGCCGCTCCCGCTGCTGAGGAACGTTTCGTTCGGCCGGTCCGGGCCGGTAGTCGTCCTCGGCCCGGTCGTGCCGTTCCGCGGAACGTCCCGCGGAAGCCGCGCCCGATGTGTCCGGGCCGCCCACCCCGTACGGACGCTTCTGTCCCGGGACTTGAGGGCCACGCTCCCCGCCAGGCTGACCGCCACGCTCCCCGCCAAGCCGCTCGTCCCGCCGCTCGTTCCGCCCGTCCACACCCATCGCCGAGGCCCCCGAACACGCCGTCGCTGCGGTAACACCGCGCAAGCGTGTCACAGGCGGCCCCGTCGGCCGGTCCGGCAAGCACACCAACCACTCGTCCGGGGTGAGTTCATGAACGGCAGCACTAGACGTCACTCGTACGGGGAATACTCGACCGCCCGCGCCCAGGACACGCAGACGGCCCCCAGCCGCCCCCCCGAAACCCCCCATTCCCACGACGCAGAACGGGACGCGGCGCCGGCCCACAGCCGACCCCACGCCCCGCCCCGCCCGATCTCTCGGGCTGATGTCACGCAGCCTCGCCCAGCCTTACTCGGCAGGCCGCGACCGCAGCCCCTCCAGCAGGATCTCCAGCAGCCGGGCCGAGGCGGCCTGCTGCTGGGCCGGGTCCGGCAGGGACGGCGCGCCTGTGGCGATGACCAGCAGCACGTCGGCCACCGTCACGTCCGCGCGCAGTTCGCCCGCCTCGCGTGCCCGCTCGACGAGCTGCCCGACGACCTCCAGCAGCGCCTGGGCGCCGCCGTCCGCCGTGGCGTCGCCCGGCCCGGACGGTGCCTCCAGCGTGCCGGTGACGGCCGTGCCGCGTGCGGACACGCCGTTCGGAACGTCGGCGGACATCCCGTTCGGGACCATGGCCGGTACGTCCGAGACCTCGGCCCCGGGGACGCCGCGCTGTGCGACCACGCGGAACTCCGCGGGCACGTCGGACGTCAGCGCGCCGGACCCGTCCGAGGGGCGGTGTGCCGCCCCGGTGGACCCGTCCGCCGGCTCCGGCCCGTACGCCTGACGCTGCTGCGGAACCCGGGCTTCGGCAGCACCGGAAGCAGCACCGACACCGGCACCGGAACCGGCACCAGGCGTGCCCTCCGGCACCGGAGCGCTGGCGCTCACCCGCAATATGCTCGGCGGCAGCAGCCGCCCTGCGCCGGAGGCGACCGACGTCCGCAGGAAGCGCGAGAGCGCCGACCACGGGTCGTCCTCCTGGCCGAGCGCCGTACGCGCCTGGTCGGTGAGCCGGGCGGTCTCCTCCTCGGCTATTCGCCTGACCAGCACGTCCTTGCTCGGGAAGCGGCGGTACACCGTCCCCACCCCGACGCGGGCACGCCGCGCCACGTCTTCCATGGGCGCGCCGTACCCCAGCTCGCCGAAGACCTCGCGAGCCGCCCGCAGGACGTGCTCAAGATTGCGCTGCGCGTCCACCCGCAGCGGTGTGCTGCGGCCGCCGGCACCGGAGTGCGCGGTGTGCGGGTGCGTGTGCGTGGTGCCGTTTCCCCTGCCCTCCGAAGCGTGCGCGGCGGCAGTTACGGCAGTCGGCCATTGAGAGCCCTGAATGTGCATAGATGATCCCCCGGTAATGACGTCTCCCCCCGGAGACTCCCCGCCCTGACTGCTGGGGTGTAACGACGTGACGACGAGAGGCTGCACCCCAACGAGGTACGAACATAGTTGAGCCCAGGTCAAGAATGAAGGGGGCAGTTCCGCACAGTCCGTGCACCGATCGGAGTACGGATCCCTTCCGCCCCTATTCCGTACCCTCCGCTCGCCGTAGACCCACCACCTGACCTGCACTCCTGTGCTCGGCGGCGCGGAATCCGGCCCTCCGGGACGAAGTACCGGACCGGTCATACATTTCGTCAGGCCTGTGGACAAAGGCGTGTCGCCGGTGCGTCATGGAACAGTGCTGTGCCCTTCCGGGGGCACAGTGCCTGGTGGTGGCAGGCCGGCCGGACGACGGTGGCAACCGGCGCGGGCCGGCCTTTCGATGTCGCGAGGAGAACCTCTGTGAAGGAACCGGCGCGCATTCTCGTTGTCGGCGGCGGCTACGTCGGGATGTACACCGCGCTGCGCCTGCAGCGGAAACTGAAACAGGAACTGCGGCGGGCCGCCGTCGAGGTGGTCGTGGTGGACCCCGATCCGTACATGACGTATCAGCCATTTCTCCCCGAGGCCGCGGCCGGCTCCATCTCGCCGCGGCACGTCGTCGTACCGCTGCGCCGGGTGCTGCCGCTCTGCAAGGTCGTCGTCGGGGAAGTCACCGCGCTCGACCACGCGGCGCGGACCGCCACGGTCACGACGCCGGCCTCCGAGGAGGACGGCACCGGCGGCCTGCAACTGGCCTACGACGAGCTGGTGCTGGCGCCCGGCTCGGTCTCCCGCGCCCTGCCGGTCCCGGGCCTCGCCGAGGGCGGCATCGGTTTCAAGTCCGTCGAGGAGGCCATCGGCCTGCGCAACCACGTCCTGGAGCAGTTGGACATCGCTTCCTCGACCCGCGACCCGGCGATCCGCGACGCCGCGCTGACCTTCGTCTTCGTCGGCGGCGGGTACGCGGGGGTGGAGGCGCTCGCGGAACTGGAGGACATGGCGCGCTACGCGGCGCGCTACTACCACAACGTCGAGCCCGCTGACATGAAGTGGATCCTGGTCGAGGCGACCGGCCGCATCCTGCCGGAGGTGGGTACGGCGATGGGGCAGTACGCCGTACGGGAGCTGCGGGCGCGCAACATCGACGTACGGCTGGACACCCGCCTGGAGTCGTACGAGGGGCGGGTCGCCGTCCTGAGTGACGGCGCACGCTTCCCGGCTCGCACTCTCGTGTGGACCGCGGGCGTCAAACCGCACCCGCTCATCGCCGCTTCCGGCCTGCCGCGCACCGGGCGCGGCCGTCTCAAATGCACCGCCGCCCTCCGGGTCGAGGGCGTCGAGCACGCCTGGTCGGCGGGGACGCCGCGGCCGTACCGGACCTGACGGCGGAGCGCCCGGCCAAGCCGGACGAGCCGCGCCGGGAGTGCGCGCCCAACGCCCAGCACGCCGTCCGGCAGGCGCGGGTGCTGGCGGAGAACATCGCCGCGGTGGTGCGCGGCGGGACCGTCGTGGACTACGCGCACAAGTACGCCGGTTCGGTCGCCTCGCTCGGGCTGCACAAGGGGGTCGCGCATGTCTACGGGCGCCGCCTGAAGGGCTATCCGGCGTGGCTCATGCACCGCGTGTACCACTTG
This sequence comes from Streptomyces chrestomyceticus JCM 4735, assembly GCF_003865135.1. Taxonomy (NCBI): domain Bacteria; kingdom Bacillati; phylum Actinomycetota; class Actinomycetes; order Kitasatosporales; family Streptomycetaceae; genus Streptomyces; species Streptomyces chrestomyceticus. Next base: position 5,061,459 of record NZ_BHZC01000001.1, read on the forward strand.
AGCCGGGTGCCCACGTTCAACCGGAAGGCGCGGGTGCTGGCCGAGTGGACGCTCGCCGGGCTGTTCAAGCGGGAAATCGTTTCTCTCGGCTCGCTGGAACACCCGCGCGCCGAGTTCGAACTGGCGGCGGGCACCGGGCGTCACAACGAGCCGAGCTGACGGGACGGGCCGGCGGCGGGCTGCCGCCATGGCGAGCTGACGGGCCGAGCTGACGCGCCACCGCGCCGAACTGACGGGTCGAGCTGATGCGCCGCCATGCCGGACCGGCGGGCCGAGCTGACAGGCCGCCGCCCCGAACTGACGGCCCGTCGTACCCCGTCAGCCGTACGGGCCGCCGGGACCGAATCCCCCGCGACCGCGACCGAATCCCCCGGTGCCGAATCCCCCGGGTCGTACGGCCCCGCCCTGACGGCACGCCCCTCGCCCGCACACCCGGACCGCCGTACCGTCCGCCCGCCCCGACCCGCGCATCACCCGCCCGCCCCGCCGTACCACCCGCACCCCCGCCCCTCCGCAACCCCCGTAGCCGGAGCCAGGAACTCCACCTCGTGCCTCCGGCGTCTGACGGATGTCAGTCCGGTCGGCCACACTGGACGTGTGACCATGGGTGGGCTCGTATCTGCGAAGAGTGACAATCACGAGGATTCTGGACGATTGCTGCAATCCGCCAGAGGGCACCGAGGGTGCCCCCAGCCGACACTGCTCCCCGCTTCCGCCGGGCGGGCGTCCCTCCGGCGTGCGCGCGGGGAGTTCCACCGAGCCGACGGCCCGATCCCGCGCGACGACGCGAAGTAAGAGGTACCCCTCCGTGAACTTCACGCGCTGGAGCGCCCGGCTCCCCGGCACACAGCGGCGGAGCGCCGCCCGGCCCGACCGCGCCGCGGCGGCCTCCGCCGCCGTGCCGTCCGGGCCCGCCGCCCCGGCCCCGAGCGGCCCGCCGGCCGCGGTCCCCGGCGCGGTCCCCGCGGCCCGCGCCGAACACCCCGACTCCGAAGCGGCCGGTGACGGCCTGCCCGCCGGCCCCTGCCGCGCGCCCAGCGTCGACGCGCTGTCCGTCCACGACATCCTGGGCAAGGTCCCCGCCCTGGTGGCGGTCGTGTACGGCCCCGAGCACCGCATCGCGTACGTCAACGGCGCGTACGCCACCGTCTTCGGCCCCCGCCCGCCCGGCGCCACCGCACGCGAGGCACTGCCCGAGCTGGACGCGCTCGGCCTGCTCCCCCTGATGGACCAGGTGCTGCGCAGCGGCCGCCCCCGTACGGTCAAGGCCCGCCGGGTGCCCGGCGGCGCCGGTGCCGACCAGTCCCGCGACGGCTACTACACGTTCACCTGCACCCCCATCGAGGTCGCCGCCAGTGGCCCGGCGCCCGACCCCGAGGTCGCCTGCGTGGCGCCGCACAAGGGCGTGCTCGTCTTCGGCGCCGACGTCACCGACCAGGTGGAGTCCACCGAACGGCTGCGCGCCAGTGAGGCACGCCAGCGCGCCGCGGCCGTGACGCTCCAGCGCTCCCTGCTGCCGCAGGAGCTGGAGCAGCCCGACGACCTGCGGGTCGCCGCGACGTACCAGCCGGGCGGCACGGACGCCGCGGTCGGCGGCGACTGGTACGACGTCATCACCCTCGGCGCCGGCCGTACGGCCCTGGTCATCGGGGACGTCATGGGCCGGGGCGTGCGCGCCGCGGCCGTCATGGGACAGTTGCGTACGGCGGTCCGCGCCTACGCCCGGCTCGACCTGCCGCCCCACGAAGTCCTCCAGTTGCTGGACGGACTGGCCGCCGAGATCGACGCCAGCCAGATCGCGACCTGCGTCTACGCGGTCCACGACCCGAACGAGGGCCGCCTGGTCTACGCCTCCGCCGGTCACCTGCCCATCCTGGTGCGCGACGCCGACGGCACGGTCCTGCGCGCCGCCGAGCCGACCGGCCCGCCCCTGGGCACCGGCGGCTGGCTGCACACCTCCGGCAGCGTCCCGCTGGGCCCCGGTTCGAGCGCTGTCCTCTATACGGACGGTCTGGTCGAGCGCCGTGACAAGGACATCGACCACGGGGTCGAGGCCCTGGAGCGCGCCTTCGCGGGGGCGACCGGAGCGCCGGACATCGTCTGCGACCGGCTGCTGCGCGCCCTCGGGATCACCACCGACCACGACGACGACGTCGCCGTCCTGGTCCTCCAGCACCCCGCCCGTACGGGGCACGACGCCGAGCTGTTCCACAACGCCGCCCTCGAACTCCACGGCGGTACGGAAGCGGCACCCCGCGCCCGCGCCTTCGCCTCCGGGGTGCTCGCCTCCTGGCGCTTCTCCCCGGAGCTGCACGACCTCGGCGTCCTGGCCGCCAGCGAACTGGTCGCCAACTCGTTCCAGCACGGCACCCCGCCGATGCGGCTGCGGCTGCGCCGTACGGACCGCCGCCTGATCATCGAGGTGACCGACGGGGACGACCACCTGCCGCGGCGGCGCCGGGCCGAGCCGGCCGACGAGGCGGGCCGCGGGATCTCGATCGTCGCGACGATCGCCTCGGCGTGGGGGTCGCGCCGGACACCCGGTGGCGGCAAGGCCGTGTGGTGCGAGTTCGCCCTGCCCAGGGAGTAGCGGCGGGGCGGGTACGCGTACGGGTAGCGCAACGGGCCGGACCCCGCTCGGTGCAGGGTCCGGCCCGTAGGCAGCCGGTTGGGCCGTGCGGCTTACGCCACCGCCGTGACGGACTCCCGTCGCGGCGCACCGGCGCCGGCCGCCGTCTCGGCGCCCGTGTCGGTGACCGTGCCGGCCGGCGCGTCCGGAGTGAAGGCCCGGATGTGCGGGTTGTCCTGCGCCGGGGTCAGCATCCGCCCCAGCCGCAGCGCCAGCAGGCTGATGCCGACGGTGCAGAGCACCAGCGTCCCGATGTACGGGGCCGCCAGCCCGTGGCCCACCATGAGGGCGCCCATCCCCGGGCCGATCGCCAGGGCGAGCTGCTTCACCAGGGCGAAGACCGAGTTGTAGAGACCGACCAGGGACGTCGGCGCGAGGTCGGCCACCAGCGGGGCCACCGTCGGCGAGAGCAGCGACTCCCCTATACCGAACAGGGCGTACGTCGAGATCAGCAGAGTGGTGGCCACCGCGTGCGCACCGTGCACCAGGCCCGACAGGCCGGCGGCCAGCCACGCCACGGTCCATATCAGCCCGACCACGGCCATCACCCGGCTGCGCCGCCGCCGCTCGACCAGCTTGAGGACCACGAACTGGGCCGCCACGATCGCGGCCGTGTTGGCGGCCAGCGCGATACCGAGCGTGGACGGCGCGATGTGCGTGACCTCGGTGGCGTACGCCGCGAGCCCCGACTCGAACTGGCCGTAGCAGGCAAAGAACAGCACGAAGCCCAGCAGGCACAGCCACATCATGCGGCGGTCGGTGAACAGCGAGCGCAGGGCACCCTTGCCGCGGGCCTCGCCCGGCACCGGGTCCTCGACCCGCGCCGTACGCGGCAGCCGTACGGTCGCGATGGCCGCGCCCAGCACCAGGAACATCACGGCCTCGATCGCGAAGAGCCGGACGAAGCTGTCGGCCGCCGTCTCGTCGACCAGCAGGCCGCCGATCAGGCCGCCGATGCCCAGACCGAGGTTGTTCAGGAAGAACTGGGTGGCGAACGCGCGCGAACGGGTGACCGCCGTCGAGCACCACACGATCATCGTGGCCAGGGCCGGCTGGATCACCGCGATACCGGCGCCGAGCGCCACGGCGGACAGGATGACCAGCGGTTCGGTGGTGGACAGCCCGAGCCCGAGCGACCCGACGGCGGAGGTGACGGCACCCACGACGGCGACCGGCAGCGGACCCCGCCGGTCGATCGCCCAGCCGGTGAACGGCAGCACGAGGAGCGCGGCGAAGGCCAGTGTCATCAGTACGAGACCGGCCGTGCCCGCGCCTAGATCCCGCACCTTCGCCACATAGACGTAGAGATACGGAACCGTGAAGCCGTTACCGAACGCGCTCAGCGCGTTGCCCAGCTGGATCCGGCGCAGCGCGGCGCCCATCGCGGTGGTCACACTCACCTACCTAGGTCAGATCGAGGGGGACTGGACAGTCACACCCTGAAGACTTCAACACTAAAGTTCGAAGCTAAAGAGTACATGGCGAAGGACTTCAATGCCAATGAGGTCCGTGTCATACTTCCCGGCATGTCAGAGCCCTCAGATGCGGCCCACAGTCCTGCGGAGCCGAGCCTCGAGGAACAGATCGCCGCTTACCAGCGCGAGTTCCAAGGTCTCGATCCCCAGGTGGAGCAGGTCGTCTCCGCACTGCAGCGCCTCAACCGCCGGATGAACGTCGCCTACGGACGGCAGACCGCGACCCTCAACATGAGCAACGCGGAGTGGGAGGTGCTGAAGGCCCTCGTCGTCGCGGGGGCGCCCTACCAAATGGGCCCCGGCGAGCTGGCCAAACGCCTCGGTCTCACGCCGGCCGCCATGACCCATCGCATCGACCGGATGGCGAGCGAGGGTCTGGTGACGCGGGAGCGGGACGAGGCCAACCGCGTACGGGTGATCGTCGAGCTCACCCAGGAAGGCCGCGAGAAGTGGGTCGAGGCGATGCGGATGGCCTCGGTCTTCGAGGAGGACCTGCTCCAGGACCTCTCCAACGAGGAGCGCGGACAGCTCGGCGAGATGCTGACGCGCCTGCTGTGCCGCGTCGAGGACGCCCAGCCGGACGCCGACGGTCGGCTGAACGATCTGGACTGAGCGGCTGGCCGACTGGCCGGCTGCGGCCGACCGGCCACGGCTGACGCGGGCGCAAAACCGGTTGACCAGAGGTGGTTGACATGGCCCGCCGCCGTACGTAAGGTTCTTCGAGTTGCCATGGAGCTGTAACGGTTCTGCGGTAGCCCCTCGCGCCGCACCGGCGGCACAACCACTACTGCACGACTCCCGAACGGGACGAATTTCGCATGCCGAAATTCCGACCAGTGACTCGATTATGCGTCACCGGGAAAAGGCACTAACGTAGTGATCACGCCGGAAGGCGCGAACAACCCCCTCCGACGGGGAATCGGATTCACATTCGAACCGACCAGCTTCCTTCACCGGAAGCCCGGAACGAAAAGCAGATCTGATAGAGTCGGAAAGACCGAAAAGCGAAAGCCGGACGGTCACCCCGCTCCAACAGGGGCCGGAAACGGAAAGCGGAAACGCCGAACGGATCTGGTAAGGTTGGAACCGCGAAGAAGCCGAAAGGCCGAAACGCACCGGCGGAAATCAGGACCGCGAGGATCTGATAGAGTCGGAAACGCAAGACCGAAGGGAAGCGCCCGGAGAGCCTGGTGAAACAGGCACAAAGGAAGCGTCCGTTCCTTGAGAACTCAACAGCGTGCCAAAAGTCAACGCCAGATATGTTGATACCCCGTCCACCGGCAGCAGCCGGAGGATGAGGTTCCTTTGAAAAGCCCACCAGCATCCACGCGGTGCGGGTGGCACACACAGCGAGGACGCTGTGAACGGGAAGCCTATTCCGCTTCCTGTTCCGCTCTCGTGTGTGTTACCGGGATAACCCGGAAACATTCACGGAGAGTTTGATCCTGGCTCAGGACGAACGCTGGCGGCGTGCTTAACACATGCAAGTCGAACGATGAACCTCCTTCGGGAGGGGATTAGTGGCGAACGGGTGAGTAACACGTGGGCAATCTGCCCTGCACTCTGGGACAAGCCCTGGAAACGGGGTCTAATACCGGATACGACACGGGATCGCATGATCTCCGTGTGGAAAGCTCCGGCGGTGCAGGATGAGCCCGCGGCCTATCAGCTTGTTGGTGGGGTAATGGCCTACCAAGGCGACGACGGGTAGCCGGCCTGAGAGGGCGACCGGCCACACTGGGACTGAGACACGGCCCAGACTCCTACGGGAGGCAGCAGTGGGGAATATTGCACAATGGGCGAAAGCCTGATGCAGCGACGCCGCGTGAGGGATGACGGCCTTCGGGTTGTAAACCTCTTTCAGCAGGGAAGAAGCGCAAGTGACGGTACCTGCAGAAGAAGCGCCGGCTAACTACGTGCCAGCAGCCGCGGTAATACGTAGGGCGCAAGCGTTGTCCGGAATTATTGGGCGTAAAGAGCTCGTAGGCGGCTTGTCACGTCGGATGTGAAAGCCCGGGGCTTAACCCCGGGTCTGCATTCGATACGGGCAGGCTAGAGTTCGGTAGGGGAGATCGGAATTCCTGGTGTAGCGGTGAAATGCGCAGATATCAGGAGGAACACCGGTGGCGAAGGCGGATCTCTGGGCCGATACTGACGCTGAGGAGCGAAAGCGTGGGGAGCGAACAGGATTAGATACCCTGGTAGTCCACGCCGTAAACGTTGGGAACTAGGTGTGGGCGACATTCCACGTCGTCCGTGCCGCAGCTAACGCATTAAGTTCCCCGCCTGGGGAGTACGGCCGCAAGGCTAAAACTCAAAGGAATTGACGGGGGCCCGCACAAGCGGCGGAGCATGTGGCTTAATTCGACGCAACGCGAAGAACCTTACCAAGGCTTGACATACACCGGAAAACCCTGGAGACAGGGTCCCCCTTGTGGTCGGTGTACAGGTGGTGCATGGCTGTCGTCAGCTCGTGTCGTGAGATGTTGGGTTAAGTCCCGCAACGAGCGCAACCCTTGTTCTGTGTTGCCAGCATGCCCTTCGGGGTGATGGGGACTCACAGGAGACTGCCGGGGTCAACTCGGAGGAAGGTGGGGACGACGTCAAGTCATCATGCCCCTTATGTCTTGGGCTGCACACGTGCTACAATGGCCGGTACAATGAGCTGCGATACCGCGAGGTGGAGCGAATCTCAAAAAGCCGGTCTCAGTTCGGATTGGGGTCTGCAACTCGACCCCATGAAGTCGGAGTCGCTAGTAATCGCAGATCAGCATTGCTGCGGTGAATACGTTCCCGGGCCTTGTACACACCGCCCGTCACGTCACGAAAGTCGGTAACACCCGAAGCCGGTGGCCCAACCCCTTGTGGGAGGGAATCGTCGAAGGTGGGACTGGCGATTGGGACGAAGTCGTAACAAGGTAGCCGTACCGGAAGGTGCGGCTGGATCACCTCCTTTCTAAGGAGCTTCTAGGCAGCCGCAAGGTTGTCCAGAGCCACTACGCAGGCGAATGTTCTGCGGTGGTTTGCTCATGGGTGGAACGTTGACTACTCGGCACACTTGACTCACTGGTTACTAGTACTGCTTCGGCGTGGAACGTGTCAGGGGGGCGAGGGTGTCGGGCACGCTGTTGGGTGTCTGAGGGCACGGACTGAGAGTCTGTACCTTCAAACGCCGGCCCCAGTGAACCGGTCCGTCAGGGCTGGGTGGTGGGTGGCTGGTCGTTGCTTGAGAACTGCACAGTGGACGCGAGCATCTGTGGCCAAGTTTTTAAGGGCGCACGGTGGATGCCTTGGCACCAGGAACCGATGAAGGACGTGGGAGGCCACGATAGGCCCCGGGGAGCTGTCAACCGAGCTTTGATCCGGGGGTGTCCGAATGGGGAAACCCGGCAGTCGTCATGGGCTGTCACCCATACCTGAACACATAGGGTATGTGGAGGGAACGCGGGGAAGTGAAACATCTCAGTACCCGCAGGAAGAGAAAACAACCGTGATTCCGGGAGTAGTGGCGAGCGAAACTGGATGAGGCCAAACCGTATTGGTGTGATACCCGGCAGGGGTTGCCAGTGCGGGGTTGTGGGATCTCTTTTCTGCAGTCTGCCGGCTGTGGGACGAGTCAGAAACCGTTGATGTAGGCGAAGGACATGCGAAAGGTCCGGCGTAGAGGGTAAGACCCCCGTAGCTGAAACATCAGCGGCTCGTTTAAGAGACACCCAAGTAGCACGGGGCCCGTGAAATCCCGTGTGAATCTGGCGGGACCACCCGCTAAGCCTAAATATTCCCTGGTGACCGATAGCGGATAGTACCGTGAGGGAATGGTGAAAAGTACCGCGGGAGCGGAGTGAAATAGTACCTGAAACCGTGTGCCTACAAGCCGTGGGAGCGTCGCTATGCAGCTTGCTGCATAGTCGTGACTGCGTGCCTTTTGAAGAATGAGCCTGCGAGTTTGCGGTATGTTGCGAGGTTAACCCGTGTGGGGAAGCCGTAGCGAAAGCGAGTCCGAAGAGGGCGTTGAGTAGCGTGCCCAAGACCCGAAGCGGAGTGATCTAGCCATGGGCAGGTTGAAGCGGAGGTAAGACTTCGTGGAGGACCGAACCCACCAGGGTTGAAAACCTGGGGGATGACCTGTGGTTAGGGGTGAAAGGCCAATCAAACTCCGTGATAGCTGGTTCTCCCCGAAATGCATTTAGGTGCAGCGTCGTGTGTTTCTTGCCGGAGGTAGAGCACTGGATAGGCGATGGGCCCTACCGGGTTACTGACCTTAGCCAAACTCCGAATGCCGGTAAGTGAGAGCGCGGCAGTGAGACTGTGGGGGATAAGCTCCATGGTCGAGAGGGAAACAGCCCAGAGCATCGACTAAGGCCCCTAAGCGTGTGCTAAGTGGGAAAGGATGTGGAGTCGCAGAGACAACCAGGAGGTTGGCTTAGAAGCAGCCATCCTTGAAAGAGTGCGTAATAGCTCACTGGTCAAGTGATTCCGCGCCGACAATGTAGCGGGGCTCAAGCACACCGCCGAAGTCGTGTCATTGCAGTACATACCTCTAACGGGGACTGTGATGGGTAGGGGAGCGTCGTGTGCCGGGTGAAGCAGCACCGGAAGGTAGTTGTGGACGGTTCACGAGTGAGAATGCAGGCATGAGTAGCGATACACACGTGGGAAACGTGTGCGCCGATTGACTAAGGGTTCCTGGGTCAAGCTGATCTGCCCAGGGTAAGTCGGGACCTAAGGCGAGGCCGACAGGCGTAGTCGATGGACAACCGGTTGATATTCCGGTACCCGCTTTGAAGCGCCAAACATCGAATCAGGCGATGCTAAGTCCGTGAAGCCGCCCTGAGCTCTTCGGAGCGTAGGGGAGTGGTGGAGCCGATGATCCAGACTTGTAGTAGGTGAGTGATGGGGTGACGCAGGAAGGTAGTCCAGCCCGGGCGGTGGTTGTCCCGGGGTAAGGGTGTAGCCCGTCATCTAGGCAAATCCGGATGACATGGAGGGTGAGACCTGATGCCGAGCCGATTGTGGTGAAGTGGATGATCCTATGCTGTCGAGAAAAGCCTCTAGCGAGTTTCATGGCGGCCCGTACCCTAAACCGACTCAGGTGGTCAGGTAGAGAATACCGAGGCGTTCGGGTGAACTATGGTTAAGGAACTCGGCAAAATGCCCCCGTAACTTCGGGAGAAGGGGGGCCATTGCTGGTGATGAGTCTTGCACTCTGAGCTGGTGGTGGCCGCAGAGACCAGCGAGAAGCGACTGTTTACTAAAAACACAGGTCCGTGCGAAGCCGTAAGGCGATGTATACGGACTGACGCCTGCCCGGTGCTGGAACGTTAAGGGGACCGGTTAGCTCTGTTTCGACAGGGCGAAGCTGAGAACTTAAGCGCCAGTAAACGGCGGTGGTAACTATAACCATCCTAAGGTAGCGAAATTCCTTGTCGGGTAAGTTCCGACCTGCACGAATGGCGTAACGACTTCTCGACTGTCTCAACCATAGGCCCGGTGAAATTGCACTACGAGTAAAGATGCTCGTTTCGCACAGCAGGACGGAAAGACCCCGGGACCTTTACTATAGCTTGATATTGGTGTTCGGTTCGGCTTGTGTAGGATAGGTGGGAGACTGTGAACTCGTCACGCCAGTGGCGGGGGAGTCGTTGTTGAAATACCACTCTGGTCGTGCTGGATGTCTAACCTGGGTCCGTGATCCGGATCAGGGACAGTGTCTGGTGGGTAGTTTAACTGGGGCGGTTGCCTCCTAAAGAGTAACGGAGGCGCCCAAAGGTTCCCTCAGCCTGGTTGGCAATCAGGTGTTGAGTGTAAGTGCACAAGGGAGCTTGACTGTGAGACTGACGGGTCGAGCAGGTACGAAAGTAGGGACTAGTGATCCGGCGGTGGCTTGTGGAAGCGCCGTCGCTCAACGGATAAAAGGTACCCCGGGGATAACAGGCTGATCTTCCCCAAGAGTCCATATCGACGGGATGGTTTGGCACCTCGATGTCGGCTCGTCGCATCCTGGGGCTGGAGTCGGTCCCAAGGGTTGGGCTGTTCGCCCATTAAAGCGGTACGCGAGCTGGGTTTAGAACGTCGTGAGACAGTTCGGTCCCTATCCGCTGTGCGCGTAGGAGTCTTGAGAAGGGCTGTCCCTAGTACGAGAGGACCGGGACGGACGAACCTCTGGTGTGCCAGTTGTCCTGCCAAGGGCATGGCTGGTTGGCTACGTTCGGAAAGGATAACCGCTGAAAGCATCTAAGCGGGAAGCCTGCTTCGAGATGAGGGCTCCCTCCTCCTTGAGAGGGTAAGGCTCCCAGTAGACGACTGGGTTGATAGGCCAGATATGGAAGCCTGGTAACGGGTGGAGTTGACTGGTACTAATAGGCCGAGGGCTTGTCCTCAGTTGCTCGCGTCCACTGTGTTAGTTCTGAAGTAACGAACTCGCCTTGCCGGCTGGAGTTCATCTTCATAGTGTTTCGGTGGTCATAGCGTTAGGGAAACGCCCGGTTACATTTCGAACCCGGAAGCTAAGCCTTTCAGCGCCGATGGTACTGCAGGGGGGACCCTGTGGGAGAGTAGGACGCCGCCGAACAATTTTTCAGCTCTGGTCCCTGAACCTCTGGTTCAGGGACCAGAGCTTTTTTGCGTTCCCGGAGAAGGCGCGGCACGGTCCCCGGGTAATTTTTCGGCCCCTCCGGGCATGGCGTTTACGCTCGAAGGATGCGTTATGACCTCATCATCTTCGACAATGACGGTGTGCTCGTCGACAGCGAGCCGCTTTCCAACACCATCCTTGCCGGTTACCTCACCGAACTCGGCCATCCCACCTCGTACGAGGAATCGCTGCGCGACTACATGGGCGCCGCGGTGCACCGGGTGCACGACCTCGTCAAGGAGCGGACCGGGCAGCTCCTCCCCGAGGACTTCGAGACCACGCTGCACGCGCGCGTCTTCGAAGCTTTCGAGCGGGAGCTGGAGCCGGTCGCCGGCGTGGACGAGGTGCTGGGCAAGCTGACGGCCGACGGGACGCCGTACTGCGTGGCCTCCTCCGGCAGCCACGAGCGGATCCGCGTCGGCCACCGCAAGACCGGCCTCGACGAGTGGTTCGAAGAGGAGTGGATCTTCAGCTCGCAGGACGTCGGCAAGGGCAAGCCGGCCCCCGACCTCTTCCTTCACGCGGCCCGTGAGATGGGTGTGGCGCCCGAGCGCTGCGCGGTGATCGAGGACAGCCCGCTCGGCGTCCAGGCCGCCGTCGCCGCCGGTATGGACGTGTACGGCTTCACCGCCATGACCCCCGCGGAGAAGCTGACCGCGGCCGGTCCGGTCACCGGCCTCTTCGCGCGCATGGAAGAGCTGCCGGCGCTGCTCGCGTAGCCCCGGCCGCCCCCGCATCGGCCCGTACCGCCCTGCCCTCCCTCCGCCCCCTACCCCGCCTTCCGCCCTGAGCCCGGACCGATACGGTGACGGGCATGAGCGGCCGTGCACAACTGATGTGGGACGAGGCAGTAACGGGCTACGACTTCGGGCCCGGCCATCCGATGGACCCGGTCCGGCTCGCGCTGACCATGCGGTTGGTGGAGGCGTACGGACTCGACCGGGGACCGGACGCGGTGGAGGTCGTGGCCGCGAAGGCCGCCGGGATCTCCACGCTGCGGCTCGTGCACCGCGAGGACTACATCGACGCCGTACGGAAGGCATCGGCCGACCCGAAGACCGCCGACCCCGTGTACGGGCTCGGCACCGAGGACGACCCGGCGTTCGCCGGGATGCACGAGGCGTCGGCACTGATCGCGGGGCAGTCGGTGGGGGCCGCGGAGGCGGTGTGGCGCGGCGAGGCCCTGCACGCGGTGAACTTCGCGGGCGGTCTCCACCACGCGATGCCGGGCGGCGCGGCGGGGTTCTGCATCTACAACGACGCGGCGCTGGCCGTCGCACGTCTGCTGGAGCTGGGTGCCGAGCGCGTCGCGTACGTGGATGTGGACGTGCACCACGGGGACGGCGTGCAGGCCGCCTTCTGGGACGACCCTCGGGTCCTGACGATCTCCCTGCACGAACACCCCCGGACGCTCTTTCCGCAGACCGGCTGGCCTGAGGAGACCGGCGGGCGCGAGGCCGTAGGCAGCGCGGTGAACGTGGCGCTGCCGGCCGGTACCGGCGACGAGGGGTGGCTGCGGGCCTTCCACGCGGTGGTGCCGGACCTGCTGGACGCGTTCCGGCCCGATGTCCTCGTCACGCAGCACGGGGCCGACACCCACTTCGAGGACCCGCTCGCGCACCTGGCGGTGAGCCTGGACGCGCAGCGGGCGGTGGCGGCGGCCTGCCACGACCTGGCGCACGAGACGGCCGACGGCCGGTGGATCGCGCTGGGAGGCGGCGGCTACGCGGTGGTGGACGTCGTCCCCCGTACCTGGACCCACCTGGTGGCGATCGCGGCGGGGCGCCCGATCGAGCCCACGTCGGCGGTGCCGGAGGAGTGGCGGCACGAGGTCTACCGGCGCACGCGCCAGGGCGGGCCGCACCGGATGACGGACGGACGCGGGACGGGCTGGAGCGACTTCGTCGGCGACGGTTACGACCCGGCCGACCGCCTGGACCAGGCGATCCTGGCGACGCGCCGGGCGGTTTTCCCCGCGCACGGGCTGCTGCCGTAAAGCGCTCAGGCTGCTGCCGTAAGGCGCACGGACGGCTCCGGAGCCAAGTCGTACTTCGGGGCCCATACGCCCGGATGTGTGACTACTGGGCGGTTCGGGCATGGACCGGAGTTCGGGGCGTCAGCATGGGACCCGTGTGGGGCACCGGTGCGGGCACGGACGGGTCGGCGGCGGCCGAAGCGCTGAAGTCGCATGTGGTCAGGGCGCGGCTCGCGGGGACGATCGCGACCTCCAGGGAGAAGAGCCTCACCCGCTACCGTCTCTTCGCGGCCGGCGACCCGCGGGTACTGATCGGTCTGGAGCCCGAGAACGACTGGTCTGTGGCAGAAGTTCTTCAGGTGATGGCTGAGCAGTGTGGAGTTTCGGCCGACCCTGGACATACTTCCGGCCCAGATGTGATCGATCCGCACCGTACGCTGGTGGGGCTCGACGCCTTCGCCGACCGGCTCGGCGCGGCGGCCGCCCGGCACGCTCCGGTACTGATCGGGACCGGCCATCCGCACCGGCTGCTGGGCTTCTACGGCGGCCTGGCAGACGCCCTGTCGGCGGCGGGATGCCCCCTTCTCACCCCGGCGTATGGCCGCTGTGTCGACATAGCGACCCGATTCGGGGTACGCACGTACAACCTTGACTACGTACGGGGAGTCGCGCTGATGCGCGAACCGGGCGTGCGGCGCACCGCCGGTGAGCCGGGTGTGCACACGCACTCCCCCCTCCCGGTTCGTACCGCCCTCGACGCCGCGGCAGACGCCGGCGGACCCCTTCCCGAGCTGGTGATCGGTGACCACGGATGGGTCTGCGGAGCAGGTCAGCTGGGCTTTGAGGCCATCGGACTGGCGGATACGGACGATCCCGCGCTGTTCGTCGGACAGGCCGAGGGGCGGGTGTCCGCCGTAGTTCCGCTTGATGACGCTGTGCGGTCTGATTACTACCGACCGCTTACTCGCTATGTACTCAATCGAGCGTGTCTGTCACAGTAGGCGGCCGATCGCTGCTCCTCTTCCCCACTCGCATCACCCGCCCCTAACCTGGGGAGTGAGCGCACAGCGACGGGGAGTCACCGGAGGGGAAGCCGGTGCCCGTCATGTGCGGAAGGTTCAGGTGTGTCATGGCTGCAGAGCAAAGGCCTCTCAACGAGGTCGTGTTCCTGACCGTGGCGGAAGTCGCCACGGTGATGCGAGTGTCGAAGATGACCGTGTACCGCTTGGTGCACAGCGGTCATCTGCCCGCGATCCGAGTGGGGAGGTCGTTCCGGGTCCCGGAGCAAGCGGTTCACGACTACCTCCGTGAGTCCTATGTGGGGGTGGAATCGGCCTGAGGGGCTCAAGGTGACCCTCGGATTACGCCGTAGGCTCGACGGCGGGTAGGCTGGCCCGATGTAGGTAGTGTGGGCTCGGACGCCCCGCACCGAGTGATACGAAGTGAGCGAGGGTAGTCGTGGGCTCTGTTATCAAGAAGCGGCGCAAGCGGATGGCCAAGAAGAAGCACCGCAAGCTGCTCAAGCGCACCCGTGTTCAGCGTCGCAACAAGAAGTAAGCAACGCTGATCGCGATTCCGCAGCCTCTCACCGCAGTACGCGGTGGGGGGCTGCGGTGCGTTTCGGGGGCCCTTTCGCGGTGCACCCGGTGAGGCGCGGACCGGGCGGCCGATACCCGGACGGCGTCACCGGCCGGGCGAGGTGTTCCGAGCCCGGCGGAGTTTCCCGAAAGCACGGCCCGCGGGAGAGCACGGCTCCGGCCCTGCGGAAAAGTCGGCCGACGGGTCGGGCAAAGCTCGGGCCAAGGCTTGAAATGTAGCTCAGCGCATCCCGCGGTCATCACAGCGCAACAACGACCCGATAGCGTGGCCGCACAGCTCGGCTCACGCGAGGGACAAAGGGCGGGAAGGAAGGGCTGATCTTGGGAAAGGTCGTGCTCGTCACTGGAGTCGCACGGCAACTGGGGGGCCGGTTCGTACGACGCATTCAGCGCGACCCCGACGTCGGCCGGGTGATCGGAGTCGATGCCGTGGAGCCCGAGCACTCCTTGGGCGGCGCCGATTTCCTCAAGGCCGACATCCGGCATCCGGCCATAGCCAGAGTGCTGGCCGAGACCAATGTGGACACCGTGGTCCACATGGACATCAACGGCACGCCGCTGGGCGGCCGCGGCAGCCGGGCGACGGTCAAGGAGACCAATGTCATCGGCACCATGCAACTGCTCGGTGCCTGCCAGAAAGCGCCCAACGTCAAACGGCTGGTGGTGAAGTCCAGCGCCAGCGTGTACGGCTCCGCGCCCCGCGACCCCGCGGTCTTCACCGAGACCACGCCCCCGAAGTCGCTGCCCAGTGGCGGCTTCGCGAAGGACGCGGTCGAGGTCGAGGGGTACGTACGCGGCTTCGCCAGGCGCCGGCCCGACGTGGCGGTGTGCGTCCTGCGCTTCGCCAACATCCTCGGGCCCTGCGCCGACTCACCGCTCGCCGAGTACTTCTCGCTGCCCGTCCTGCCCACGGTCCTGGGCTACGACCCGCGGCTGCAGTTCGTCCACGAGGACGACGCGATCGAGGCGCTGTGCCTGGCCTCCGGCAAGCCGCGCCGCGGCACGCTCAACAGCGGCACGTTCAACATCGCGGGGGACGGCGCCCTGCTGCTCTCCCAGTGCTCCCGGCGGCTCGGCCGGCCCACGCTGCCGCTGTTCCTGCCGACCGTCACCTGGGCCGGCACCGCGCTGCGTTCGGTCGGCGTGACCGACTTCTCGCCGGAGCAGATCCGGATGCTCACGCACGGCCGGGTCGTCCAGACGACCCAGATGCGCGAGACACTGGGGTTTCACCCGAAATACACGACGGCGGAGTCCTTCGCGGAGTTCGCCCGCAGCCGTGGGCCCGGGCTGCTGCCGCCCGAGGTCCTCGCCCGTACCGTCGACCGGCTCGCCGCCGTGCTGTGCGCACGCAGCGGCCCGACCCAGTGAGGAGTTCACCCACGATGGCGGACGCCAAGGTCATTCCTTTCGGCGAGGAGCCCCGGTCGCGCAGAAAGATCAAGCGGCCGGGCCGCGGAGGCCGCCGTACGCCGCTGTCGCCCGTACCGGAGCCGCGGCGGCAGGACGGGCGGGAACAGGTGCCGGGAGGGCCGCAGGGGGCGCCGGGGGCGTCCCTGGAGCAGCGGATCGCGGGCGGCCTGCGCTTCCTGCGCCGGCGGCTCACCGGCGAGTACGAGGTCGACGACTTCGGGTACGACGAGGAGCTGACCGACCAGGTCCTGATGTCGGTGCTGCGGCCTTTGTACGAGAAGTACTTCCGGGTCGAGGTCAAAGGCATCGAGAACATCCCGGCGGACGGCGGCGCGCTGATCGTCGCCAACCACTCCGGGACGCTGCCCCTGGACGGGCTGATGCTCCAGGTCGCGGTGCACGACCACCACCCCGCCGACCGGCACCTGCGGCTGCTCGCGGCCGACCTGGTCTTCGTTCTGCCGGTGATCAACGAGCTGGCGCGCAAGGCCGGGCACACCCTCGCCTGCGCCGAGGACGCCCAGCGGCTGCTGGAGCGCGGTGAGGTCGTCGGGGTGATGCCGGAGGGCTTCAAGGGCATCGGCAAGCCCTTCGCGGACCGCTACAAGCTCCAGCGGTTCGGGCGTGGCGGGTTCGTCTCCACCGCGCTGCGGGCCGGGGTGCCGATCGTGCCCTGCTCGATCGTGGGCGCCGAGGAGATCTACCCGAAGATCGGGGACGCCAAGACGCTGGCGCGGGTGCTGGGCTTCCCGTACTTCCCGCTGACGCCGACCTTCCCGTGGTTCGGGCCGCTGGGGCTGGTGCCGCTGCCGACGAAGTGGACGATCCAGTTCGGGGAGCCGATCCCGACGGACGGGTATCCGGCGGAGGCGGCGGACGACCCGATGCTGATGTTCAACCTGACGGACCAGGTACGGGAGACGATCCAGCACACCCTGTACAAGCTGCTGGTGCAGCGGCGGTCGGTCTTCTTCTGACGCTGCCGCCCGGCAGGCCGGGGCCGCGGGACCATACGGTACGGGGCTGCTCCGTGAACGCTCGCGACGCCCCGGCGCCGTGTGGTGGCACCGGGGCGTCGAGGCGTCGGGTGGCGGCCCGACGCGAGCGGGTCAGCCCAGCGGGTTCTTGCCGTCGAGGCCGATGTCCGGCAGCAGCCCGGGGAGCAGCGGCGGGATCGTGACGTCGGGCTCGTGCGGCGTCTCCTTGCTCTTGCCGGTGCCCTTGCCGTCCGGCTCCGGGGTGCCGGAGTCGGCGGGCGGATCGAGCAGGCCGCCCGTGCTGCCGCCGAGCAGGCCCTCGTCCTCATGGGACGGGGACGAGGCCGACGGGTGCTGCGGCGTGTGCGAGCCGTCCGCCTCGCTGGACGTGGAGGCGCTCTTCCCGGACGGTGACGGGTGATCCGTACGGCCCTGGGTGCTGCCCGGGGCGGGTGCCGCGGGGGCCTTCTCGCGGTGGCTCTCGCCGCCCAGGTGCTTGGGCAGCAGGGAGCGCAGCGGGCCGACCTCTTCGTCTATGGCGTCGAAGACCGAGCTGACCTCGTCACGCACGTCCGTCAACTGGACCGGCAGGCGGTCGCGCAGCCGGGTCCAGCTTTCGCGGTGCGACTTGGTGAAGGAGTTGAGGGTCTGGATCGGGCCGAGGGAGCCGTCGCGCTCGTACTCCTCGTGGAGGAGGCGGTGGCCCTCGCCGGCGTCCTGCTTGACGCCGGACAGCGCCTTGCGGATCTCGCCGAGCGACTCGTGGTCGAGGGGGCCGGAGCGGAGGCGCTCCATGAGGCGGTGGGCCTCGGACATGCGGGTGGACGCCTGGTCGAGGAAGAGGCGGCCACGGTCGGCCACGTCGCCCGTCAGGTTCAGCTTCAGGTCCTCCATGCCCCGCTTGAGCGGGTACAGCGAGTCGCCGGGGAGCGCGTCGGAGCTGGCGGCGGCGACGCCGCTGAAGGCGCCGGCCGCGACGCCCACCGTCAGGCCGCCCGCCGCGAGCCCCTTCGACAGCCGCGACCGGGGGCGCAGCCGTCCCAGGGACTTCGCCGCGCGGTGCGCGCCGCGCGTCCCGCGCTGCTGCGGCACCCGGGAGCCGTCGGACGCGGCGCCCTCGGCGAAGGCCGCCTCCATCGCCGCGATGAGCTGGGCCCGGTGGACGGTCTTGACCTCGGGGTCCAACTCCGGCTTGGGGAGTTCTCCGAGGGTGCCGGCGACCGCCAACAGCCTTGTTTCTCCGCACGCTTCCGCCGGTGTGCCGACCTCGTCCTCGGCCGCCGCGCCCGGAAGGACCTGATCCTCCAGGGCCTGGGCGAAGGCGTTAGCCCGCCGGTGCACCGATACGTTCGCGATCACGGGCGGCACCTCCTCTCGTCATCCCGCTCGACTCCCCGGACTGGCTTGACTATCCAGACGGGCCGGAAGGTTGCACGCCCTGTTCGCATCCACTCGATCGAGTGAGAGGGTGCGGGCATGGCGTGACCGCGGGGAGCCTGCGTTCTGCACAACGAGCGCCGCGGCACTTGGGTTACGCACTCACGATGATCTGACGGAACGGTCACGAACGGACACCCACGGTCGATCACCGCGGTGGCCGGCGCCGGGCGTGTCAGCGGGCACGGTCGGCGCACCCGGAGGCGTACGAAAGGCGTGGCCGTCAACATCGGTCCGGGAGATTCAGGCGATCGGGGCGGTGGTCCAAGCGTTAGTCCTGGCGGCGGGCCGGAGCGGACGGTCCGGGGCGGTGAGGCAGGCGGAAGCGCAGTGGGCACGGGGACGCGGGTGGCAACCGGGGCACGGCAGGCGGCACGGACCGGGGCCCGTGCGCCGTGGCGGCGGTCAGCGGGCGTCGTCCGGGAGCAGCCGCGCCAGGGTCCGTACGGCGCGGTACTGCAGCGTCTTGATGGCGCCCTCGTTCTTCCCCATGACGCGGGCGGTCTCCGCGACCGACAGGCCCTGGAGGAAGCGCAGCGTCACGCACTCCTGCTGCTGCGGATTGAGCTTGCGGACCGCCTCCAGCAGCGCCGCGTTGGACAGCGACTCCAGCACCGAGTCCTCGGGGCTGCGTTCGACCTCGTTGGCGTCGAGCATCTCACCGGTGGTGACCTCCAGGCGGAAGCGCGACGACTTGAAGTGGTCGGCGACCAGGTTGCGGGCGATCGTGACCAGCCAGGCCCCGAAGTCGCGGCCCTGCCAGGTGAACGTGCCGATGCGGCGCAGAGCGCGCAGGAACGTCTCGCTGGTCAGGTCCTCGGCCGTGGCCCGGCCGCCCACCCGGTAGTAGATGTAGCGGTAGACCGTGTCGGCGTACTGGTCGTAGAGCCGGCCGAACGCCTCTGCCTCGCCGGCCTGCGCGCGCTCGACGAGGTCCATCATGCGGCGGCTGTCGCTGTCGGCGGGGCGCCGGGCGGCGGGCGTGCCCGCGCCGCGGCGGGTTCTGCCGCCGGTCTTGGTGACGGTGGTGGCGCTTCCGTCGGCCAGGGCGTAGCAGGGACCGGCGGGGGTGGCTGTGGCGAATGCGGGGACGGCGATCGCGGTGGGGACAAAACTGCGCAGGTGGTCGACGAGTGTCGTACGCAGCGTAGCCAGGCCCGAGGCGTCAACCCCGACGTGTGGGTACACGGGACTCCCAGAGGCAGAGCTTCCATCACGTGCAGTGCGGGACCGTTCACCCGTCGTAGGGACGCGTGGGTACCGGTTTGCGTCTGAGGAGAATAACGCTTCGTACAGGCAGCGCTACACCCAGTTGCTCAAATCATCGATTACTTCTGGTCCGTTACGAATTCATGCCCGATCAAGTATCGATTCCTGAGCAGATATTGATCAGAAAGGAACGTGATCTGCCTGGTTGCGGGGCGCCTTGTGGCGGAGCGGGGGTGGCGGGACTGTGGGGGGTGGGGTGGGGGTAGGTAGCGGGGATTGGCCCGGGTGTGGGGGGCGCGCTTCGCGCGGAGGGGTGCGCTGACGCGCGGTTCGCATTGGTTTCGTTGGGGGGCGGGGGCGCGCAGGGGGCCAACTCCTCGGCACCGTGGACCGCAACGTGACTTTTTTTCGGTAACGCAGAGGCCCGGCTGCCTGCGGGGATGGCCCCCTACACGCCCCCTCCGGCCGGTTCGGCGAGCCGAGGTCGGTGGGGGAAGTTTTCGATGACGCAGGAGGGCGCCTCTCCTGGGGGTGAGGCTCACGGGGTGGGGGCGGGACGGCAGGCCCCTCCCCGGCGATGCAACGCGCACACCAGGCCGGCTCACGCCGACGCGGCTCCGCCGCGCCCCCGGGCGCTGACGCGCCGGAGGACGGGGTGCTGAGGCACCCACCCCGGGGCGCTCGGCTTGTCAGAGACCCCGGCCCGATCGCTCGGGAAGCAGCCCGAGCCCCCACCACCGGACCCATCACGCACGACGCGAGCCCCGGGCCGGGAGCGTTTGGGCTTGCAAAAGCCCCAGCCCCATCGCTCCGATAGCCGCTCGACGGCCAGGGCTCGGGGTCCCGCAGGGGTCTCCCCGCAGGCAGCCGGGCCTCTGCGTCGCCGAATGAAAGCACGTTGAGGTACACGGTGCCGTGGGGGCACCCCCGGCCGAAGGCTGGGGGAGAGTGACCCCGGAGGGACCCCGAGCCCCCCACCACCGGACCTATCGCGCGAGACGCGCGCCCCAGACCCGGTGCGCTTGGGCTTGTGAAAGCCCCAGCCCGGCCGCACCGAAAGCCACCCGAGCACCTACCACCGGACCAACCGCGCGCAACGCGCGCCCAGCCGAAGGCAGAAGAACCGGTTCAGCGCCTCCGCCGCTGAAGCGCCACCGCCGCGGCCGCCCCGCCGGCGAGCGCCCCCACGCCGGCCGCCGCCGGGATGCCGATCTTCACGGCCTTGCGGCCGGTCCGGTAGTCGCGCAGGCGCCAGCCCTGTTCGCGGGCGTGCTTGCGCAGGCGGCCGTCGGGGTTGACCGCGTACGGGTGGCCGACCAGCGACAACATCGGGATGTCGTTGGCGGAGTCGCTGTAGGCGGCGCAGCGCCCCAGGTCCAGGCCCTCGGCGGCGGCCAGGGCCCGTACGGCTTCGGCCTTGGCGGGGCCGTGCAGGGGTTCGCCGACCAGTTTGCCGGTGTAGACGCCGCCGACGGACTCGGCGACGGTGCCGAGCGCGCCGGTCAGGCCGAGCCGCCGGGCGATGATCGTCGCGGTCTCGACGGGGGCGGCGGTGACCAGCCAGACCTTCTGGCCCGCGTCCAGGTGGGCCTGGGCGAGGGCGCGGGTGCCGGGCCAGATCCGTTCGGCCATGTACTCGTCGTAGATCTCCTCGCCGATGGTCATCAGCTCGGAGACGCGGTGGCCCTGGACGATGGAGAGCGCGCTGTTGCGGGCGTCCGCCATGTGCTCGGGGTTCTCCGAGCCGATGAAACGGAAGTAGATCTGCTGCCAGACGAAGCGGGCCAGGTCGCGCTTGTGGAAGAAGCGCCGCTTGTACAGGCCGCGTCCGAAGTGGAAGAGGGACGCGCCCTGCATGACGGTGTTGTCGAGGTCGAAGAAGGCGGCGGCGTGGGTGTCGCCGACGACCGGGAACTCCGGCTCTTCGGGGTCCTCGCCCTGGGCGGCCGCTTCCTGGGCCTCGGCGGCCTCGGCCTCCAGTGAGGACTTGCGCGCGGCCTCGGCGGCGGCCTCGCCTGCGAGCACGCTGCGCGCGGTGGCGGGGCGCCTACGGCGGCTGAACCACCCCGTGGGGAGGAGCGCGCCGTAGGCGTTCCTACGGGGACGGCGGGCGGACGACGGGTGGGCCATGTAGCTAGCGTAGCCAGGTTGTTCGGTGCGGCCGGTTACGGCCGGATGTCCGGCGGCCGCGCTGTGGCCGACCGTTGCGTTACGGCCATCCCGGGGACGGTGCCGGGCCGCGGGGGCGTGCGCTGCCGTGGGGGCGTACGCCGGGCGGTTCCGGTGCCGTACGCGGCCTGGCCTGCCGGGCGTAGCCGAGCTCGTACCGCTGTGGGGGCGGTGGCTCGTACCGTCAGGCGCCGAGTGCCTTGCGCAGCCGCTGGGGGTCGACCCGCCAGAAATCGTGCTGCGCGCCGTCCACGAGGACGACCGGAATCTGTTCCCAGTACTTGCGGTACAGCTCCTGGTCCTGGGTGATGTCCTTCTTCTCCCAGGAGGCGCCGGTCTCGGCGCAGACGCGCTCGATGACTTCCTGTGCGACATCACACAGGTGGCAGCCGGGCTTGCCGATGAGCGTGACCGTGCTGTCGGCGGGGTTCTTGCGGGCGCTGCGGCTGAAGAGGGAGGCCATGACCGTCATTGTGCCTCCGTCCGGGGCGTCGCCGCGTCGCTGACGTGTCCCCGTCACCGCGCTGCCGGACGGGGCGGATAGTCGCCTGAGTCGACTACCATCGGTGGGCGATTTGTAGGTTTCCGGGGTGATAGCGGTGAGGAGTGAGGGCGCGTGTGGCCGTCGGCGCTCCCGTGTTACCGGCGCGAAACGTGTGAACGGTGCGCCGGGGGAGTTGGTTCCGCGAAGCGGCGTAAAAGCCGCGTGACCCCCGTCACTTTGGCCGGACAAAGCGGACACCATCTTTGTGCACGCGTTCACAAAGACATAGCCTGCTGTCGACGGGGCGGTCGGGAAACCTACGGCCGTCCACAGCCCCGCTCTACCCGCAGGAGCACCGTGGCAACTGGCCGAACTCACCGACCGGCGACCCGAAGCCGAGGGATTCCCGAGGCCACCGTCGCCCGGCTTCCGCTGTATCTGCGCGCGTTGACCGCGCTCTCCGAGCGCTCGGTCCCCACGGTCTCCTCCGAGGAACTCGCCGCCGCCGCGGGGGTCAACTCCGCCAAGCTGCGCAAGGACTTCTCCTACCTCGGTTCGTACGGCACCCGCGGGGTCGGCTACGACGTGGAGTACCTCGTCTACCAGATCTCCCGCGAGCTGGGCCTGACGCAGGACTGGCCGGTCGTGATCGTCGGTATCGGTAACCTCGGCGCAGCCCTGGCCAACTACGGCGGCTTCGCCTCCCGCGGGTTCCGCGTCGCCGCGCTGATAGACGCCGACCCGGCGATGGCGGGCAAGCCGGTGGCGGGCATCGCCGTCCAGCACACCGACGAGCTGGAAAAGATCATCAAGGACAACGGCGTCTCGATCGGTGTGATCGCGACCCCGGCGGGCGCCGCCCAGCAGGTCTGCGACCGGCTCGTCGCGGCCGGTGTCACCTCCATCCTGAACTTCGCGCCGACCGTGCTGACCGTCCCGGACGGCGTGGACGTGCGCAAGGTCGACCTGTCGATAGAACTGCAGATCCTGGCCTTCCACGAGCAGCGCAAGGCGGGCGAGGACGCGGGCCAGGACGACGGGTCCGACGACGCCCGCGCCGTCGCCGCGCGCGAGGCCCGGCGGGCCGTGCGCGAGGTGCGCGAGGCCGCGGGCAAGACCGGCCCGGACGCGCCCGCGCCCGCCGGTGCGTCCGACCGCAAGGGACCCGACGGGGACGTACCCGCCGTGATGCCGGCATGAGCGAGCGCAGCGTGGGGGTACCCCCGGTCGGAGACTGGGGGAGAATCAACAAAAGGTGCGTCACAGGCGAAGGCTGTGCCTCGCGTAGCGAGGTGAAAGCATGAGCCTTCTTGTCGTAGGGCTCAGTCACCGCAGTGCCCCCGTGAGCGTGCTGGAGCACGCGGCCATCGCCCCCGAGGCGCGCGGCAAGCTGCTCCAGGACACGGTGTCGGCCGAGCCGGCCGCCGAGGCCGCGGTGCTCTCCACCTGCAACCGCATCGAGCTGTACGCCGACGTGGACAAGTTCCACGCCGGTGTCGCCGAGCTGTCCACCCTGCTGGCGCGGCACAGCGGCGCGGGCCTGGACGAGCTGACCCCGTACCTGTACGTGCACTACGAGGACCGGGCCGTCCACCACCTCTTCTCGGTGGCCTGCGGCCTGGACTCGATGGTCGTGGGCGAGGGCCAGATCCTCGGTCAGATCAAGGACGCGCTCGCGGTCGCGCAGGAGCAGCACACCGCGGGCCGGCTGCTGAACGACCTGTTCCAGCAGGCGCTGCGGGTCGGCAAGCGCGCCCACAGCGAGACCGGGATCGACAAGGCGGGCCAGTCGCTGGTCACCTTCGGTCTGGAGCAGCTTGCGGGCGACACCGATGTCGCCGAGTGGGCCCGGGGCAAGCGTGCCCTGGTCATCGGTGCCGGGTCGATGTCGTCGCTGGCCGCCACCACCCTCGTACGGGCCGGGGTGAGCGAGCTGGCGGTGGCCAACCGGACGGTGGAGCGCGCCGAGCGGCTGACGCGGATCCTGACCGAGCCGGGCTCGGCGGGCGCGCTGAACGGGCTGACCGCCCGCGCCGTGGCGATGACCGCCGTACAGTCCGAGCTGGCCCTGGCCGACGTCGTGGTGTCCTGTACGGGCGCCACCGGCCTGGTGCTGACCGGCGAGTCGATCGAGACGGCCGCGGAGACCCGCGCCGCCCGGATCGCGGCCGGTGACGGGTACGCCGGGACCGCGGGCGGTTCCGGCAGCGCGGTCGCGCCGGCGCCGGAGCTGGCGCTGCTCGACCTGGCCATGCCGCGTGACATCGACGCTGCCGCCCACCGGGCCGACGGCGTGCGCCTCGTCGACATCGAGTCGCTCGCCGACGCGTCCGCGGACGCTCCGATGGCGGCCGACGTGGACCGGGTGCGCGGCATCGTCTCCGACGAGGTGGCCGCGTTCGGCGCGGCGCAGCGGGCGGCGCACATCACCCCGACGGTGGTCGCGCTGCGCACCATGGCGGCGGACGTCGTGGCGAGCGAGATCGCCCGGCTGGACGGCCGCCTCCCCGACCTCGACGACAAGGAGCGCGCGGAGATCACCCAGACCGTGCGCCGGGTCGTCGACAAACTCCTGCACGCGCCCACCGTGCGGGTCAAGCAGCTTGCCAGCGAACCCGGCGGCGCCGGGTACGCGGACGCGCTGCGCGAACTCTTCGACCTCGACCCGCAGACGGTTGCCGCCGTCAGCCGGGCCGACACGCGGGCCGACGGCCCGCACACAGCACGGGAGCGGGCATGACTGACAGCAATCCACGGGCCCTGAGGCTGGGGACGCGGCGCAGCAAGCTCGCCATGGCCCAGTCCGGGATGGTGGCGGACGCGGTGCGCGAGGTCACCGGCCGTCCGGTAGAGCTGGTGGAGATCACCACCTACGGCGACACCTCGCGGGAGCACCTGGCGCAGATAGGCGGCACCGGTGTGTTCGTCTCCGCGCTGCGCGACGCGCTGCTCGACGGGACGATCGACTTCGCCGTGCACTCGCTGAAGGACCTGCCGACCGCGCAGCCCGCCGAGCTGGCGCTGGCCGCCGTACCGCTGCGCGAGGACCCGCGTGACGTGCTGGTGGCGCGCGACGGCCTGACCTTCGAGGAGCTGCCGGACGGTGCCCGGGTGGGGACCGGTTCGCCGCGCCGCATGGCGCAGTTGAACGCCTGGGCGCGTTCGCTGGGCCGGCAGGTGGAGACCGTGCCGATCCGCGGGAACATCGACACCCGTATCGGCTACGTCGAGAAGGGTGAGCTGGACGCGGTCGTGCTGGCCGCGGCCGGACTGTCCCGGCTCGGCCGGATCGAGGAGGCGACGGAACACCTGTCGCCCGACATGATTTTGCCCGCCCCCGGCCAGGGGGCCCTGGCGGTGGAGTGCGCCGCGCACAACGCGCAGCTCGCCGCCCAGCTCGCGGAGCTCGACGACCCGTTCACCCGGGCCGCCGTGACCGCCGAGCGTTCCCTGCTCGCCGCCCTGGAGGCCGGCTGCTCCGCACCTGTGGGTGCGCTGGCCGACCTGCAGGGGGACGGGCAGGCTGTCACCGAAATGCGCCTGCGTGGCGTCGTCGGCACGACCGACGGCTCGACGCTGGTGCAGCTGTCCACCACCGGACACGTACCCGCCTCTCTCGGCGACGCGGCGACCCCCGTGAACATGGGGCGCGAACTCGCCGCCGAGATGCTCGCGAAGGGTGCGGCCGGTCTTATGGGGGAGCGAGCACTTTGAGCCCCACCGCCCCGAACCATCCTGCCGCCGGCCAGGTCACCTTCATCGGCGCCGGACCCGGAGACCCGGGTCTGCTGACGTTGCGTGCCGTCGAGGCACTGGCCCGCGCCGACGTGCTGATCGCCGACCCGCAGGTGCTCGACGTCGTCCGCGGGCATGCGCGCCCGCAGGTGGACACGCCGCAGCAGCCCACGGCTGACGAAGCGTCAACCACCGCTGGAGTACCCGCGCTTAGGGACACCACCAATCTTGTCATGTCGGCTGTGCGCACCGGCAAGCGGGTGGTGCGTGCGGTGTCCGGCGACCCCGGACTGGACGCGCACGTCGCCGAGGAGATGCTGGCGTGCGCCGCCGAGGGCGTCGTCTTCGAGGTCGTGCCGGGCATCGCCGCCGCGGTCGGCGTGCCCGCGTACGCCGGTGTGCCGCTGCGCGACGCGGACGGCACGGACGTGCGGTTCATCGACGCGCGGACGGCCGGCGAGCGCTGCTGGACGGAGGTGGGCGCGAGCGACGCGACCGCCGTCGTGTCCACCTCGCTGGACTCGGTGGCCGCGGCGGCCGGCGAGCTGGTCTCCGCGGGCCGCAAGCCCGACACGCCGATGACGGTCACCGTCGCCGGTACGACGACACGCCAGCGGACCTGGAACGCCACCCTCGGGTCGGTCGCCCAGGTGCTGAAGGCCGCGAAGGTGCTGCCGTCGGCGGACGGCGGGCAGCCGGTCATAGCCGTGGTCGGTGAGCGCGGGGCCGCGGCCCGGCGCGACCAGCTCTCGTGGTTCGAGAACAAGCCGCTGTTCGGCTGGCGTGTCCTCGTGCCGCGGACCAAGGAGCAGGCCGCGTCGCTCTCCGACCAGCTCGTCGAGTACGGCGCGGTGCCGCACGAGGTGCCGACCATCGCCGTGGAGCCGCCGCGTACCCCGCAGCAGATGGAGCGCGCGGTCAAGGGCCTGGTCACCGGCCGTTACGAGTGGATCGCCTTCACCTCGGTCAACGCCGTCAAGGCGGTCCGGGAGAAGTTCGAGGAGTACGGGCTGGACGCCCGCGCGTTCGCCGGGATCAAGGTCGCGGCGGTGGGTGAGCAGACCGCCAAGGCGCTGATCGCCTTCGGTGTGAAGCCCGACCTCGTACCGTCCGGTGAGCAGTCCGCGGCCGGGCTGCTGGAGGACTGGCCGCCGTACGACCCGGTCTTCGACCCGATCGACCGTGTCTTCCTGCCGCGTGCCGACATCGCCACCGAGACGCTGGTGGCGGGCCTGATCGAGCTGGGCTGGGAGGTCGACGACGTCACGGCCTACCGGACCGTACGGGCCTCGCCGCCGCCGCAGGAGACCCGCGAGGCGATCAAGGGCGGCGGTTTCGACGCCGTGCTGTTCACCTCGTCCTCCACGGTGCGCAACCTGGTCGGCATCGCCGGCAAGCCGCACAACGTGACCGTGATCGCCTGTATCGGCCCGGCCACCGCAAAGACCGCCGAGGAGCACGGGCTGCGCGTGGACGTCATGTCGCCCGAGCCGTCGGTGCACAAGTTGGCCGAAGCGCTCGCGGAGTTCGGCGCGGCGCGGCGCGATGCCGCGCTGGAGGCCGGTGACCCGGTCACGCGTCCCAGCGAGCGCCGGCCCGGATCGCGTAGGAGGGCTCGCAGTTGAGCAGCAGTACGTACGGCAGCTTCCCCGGCGCCCGGCCGCGCCGGCTGCGCACCACGCCGGCCATGCGCCGGATGGTCGCCGAACACCGCCTGCACCCGGCGGACCTGATCCTGCCCGCGTTCGTGCGGGAGGGGATCTCGGAGCCGGTGCCGATCGGCGCGATGCCGGGCGTGCTGCAGCACACCCGTGACACGCTGCGGAAGGCCGCCGTAGAGGCGGTCGAGGCGGGCGTCGCCGGGATCATGCTGTTCGGTGTGCCGGAGGAGGCGAAGAAGGACGCGGCCGGTACGGCGGGCACGGACCCGGACGGCATCCTCCAGCAGGGCCTCCGCGATGTGCGCGCCGAGGTCGGCGACGACCTGGTGATCATGTCGGACCTGTGCCTGGACGAGTACACCGACCACGGCCACTGCGGCGTCCTGGACGCCGAGGGCCGGGTGGACAACGACGCGACGCTGGAGCGCTACGCCGAGATGGCGCAGGTCCAGGCGGACGCGGGCGCCCATGTGGTGGGTCCGAGCGGCATGATGGACGGCCAGGTCGGAGTCATCCGTGACGCGCTGGACCAGACCGGCCACGAGGACGTCTCGATCCTGGCCTACACCGCGAAGTACGCCTCGGCGTTCTTCGGCCCGTTCCGCGAGGCGGTCGGCTCGTCGCTCAAGGGCGACCGCAAGACCTACCAGCAGGACTACGGCAACTCCCGCGAGTCGCTGCGCGAGCTGGCGCTCGACCTCCAGGAGGGCGCCGACATGGTGATGGTCAAGCCGGGCATGCCGTACCTGGACGTGCTGGCGAAGATCGCGGAGGCGGTGGACGTGCCGGTCGCCGCGTACCAGATCTCCGGTGAGTACGCGATGGTCGAGGCCGCCGCCGAGAAGGGCTGGATCGACCGTGACGCGGCGATCCTGGAGGCCCTGACCGGCTTCAAGCGCGCGGGCGCGGACATGATCCTGACCTACTGGGCCACGGAGGTCGCGCGCAAGCTCTAGTTCCCCATCCGTGCCTCTGCTGTTGCGGCGTCGCACCCGTGTACCCAACTCTCGTAAGGGGGAGGGAAGAAGCGACGTATCGACAGGGAGGGGTACAGACATGAGGACACGACTGAAGAGATGGCGGCGCTCCGTCGGGAGCGCCGCCGTCGCGCTGTGTGCGGCGGCCGGCCTCGGCGGGGCGCTGGCCACGCCGGCCGCGGCGGCCGCTGGGCCGACACCGGTGACCTCGTACACGTACACGAGCGTGGCGGGGGACTACATCGGGCAGGGGAAGGCCGGTACGTACCGGGAGCCGACCGCGAAGATCACTCTGACCGGGGACGCCGGGGCGGTCCGCGTCCGGGTCCAGGGCACCGACGACTCGTGGGACGTCGAACTCGCCGCCCCCAAGGGCGACCAACTGCGTCCCGGGATCTACCGCGACGCCGAGCGGGCCGCGTTCCGCACCGGCCGCTCGCCCGGCCTCGACGTCGGCGGCAACGGCCGCGGCTGCAACGAGGTGTACGGGCAGTTCAGCGTGGACCAGATCGCCACGGACGCGTCGGGCGCGGTCACGCTGCTCGACGCCTCGTACACGCAGAAGTGCGAGTCGGCGACGGCCCAGCCGCTGAAGGGGACGGTCAAGTACCGCGCGCTGCCGCTGTCGTACGCGTACAAGAGCGACGTCGGCGACTGGGTCGGGCAGGGCAAGTCGGTGACGCACACCGGCGCCACCAGCACCTTCCGGCTGTCGGACAGCTACGGCGGCGGCGTCTCGTTCGGGGTCGAGGGCAAGCGGGAGTATTGGACGGCGGAGTTCCGGCCGCCGACGGGGGAGCGGCTGACCGCCGGGCGTACGTACCAGGTCACCGGCGCGGAAGGCGGCGCGACCCTGGAGGTCTACGGGAACGGGCGCGGCTGCGGGAACGCGACCGGTGAATTCACCGTGGACCGGCTGTACTTCACCGACGAGGGCAAGGTGACCGGCCTGTCGGCCCGCTACCGGCAGGTGTGCGACGGCGGGACGGCCGGGATGTCGGGCACTGTGCATTACGCGGCCTGACGGGTCGGTGCGAGTCGCGTCCTCCCGGGGCGCGGCTCGCGCTGCGGGCCCCCGCGTCCCACACATGGCGATTGGCCAGTTCTGTGACTTGTGCCCCGTTCGTAGCGTCCACATAATCACAACGCTCTGCCGCGGCGCGGCGCCCGTCCCCCACGTACGTCCTGCTCCGAGGGCGCCCGTCGCTTGGTAATTGGCATGACCCGGACAACGTCGACCGGCGCTGGCCGAAGCGGCACCACCCCCTTGGAGAGGACGTCCGTTGACCCGTCACGCGAGATTCCTGAAGAGATCCGTCGCCGCCGGAGCGGTCGCCCTGGCGGCCCTGTCGCTGCAGCCCACGGCGGCGAGCGCCGCCGGTGAACCGACCCCGTCGAGCAGCACACCCGGCACGAAGGTCGTCGGCGGAGTGCCCGCCGCGCAAGGCGAATTCCCGTTCATGGTGCGGCTGTCCATGGGCTGCGGCGGTGCGCTCTACCGCCAGGACATCGTGCTCACCGCCGCGCACTGCGTGGACGGCAGCGGCAACAACACCTCCATCACCGCCACGGCCGGTGTCGTGGACCTCCAGAGCTCCAGCGCGATCAAGGTCAAGTCCACCAAAGTCCTCCAGGCCCCCGGTTACAACGGCTCCGGCAAGGACTGGGCCCTGATCAAGCTCGCCCGACCGATCACCAACCTGCCCACCCTCCCCGTCACCACCGACGGCCGCTACGACTCGGGCGACTTCACCGTCGCGGGCTGGGGCGCCACGCGCGAGGGCGGCGGCCAGCAGCGCTATCTGCGCAAGGCGACGGTGCCGTTCGTCGACACCCCGACCTGCCAGCGGGCGTACGGGAGCGCGTACATCCCCGGTGAGGAGATCTGCGCCGGCATCATGTCGACCGGCGGCGTCGACACCTGCCAGGGCGACTCCGGTGGCCCGATGTTCCGCAAGGACAACAACGGTGCCTGGATCCAGGTCGGCATCACCAGTTGGGGCGACGGCTGCGCGCGGCCCGGTAAGCCCGGTGTCTACACGCGGGTGAGCGCCTTCTCGCAGGCCATCGCGAAGGCGGCGGACCAGCTACGACGCTGAGCCTCTCGGGGCGCTAAGGGCCCTTAGGACCCGTACGGGCGGGGCGGCGACATCGCCGCCCCGCCCTTCTGTCTGCCCCTGCGGGAACCGGTACCGAACGGAACCGGTACCGAACCGTCCAGATCCGCATACGTCGCCGATCCCGACACGTGGCCCGACAAGTGGCTGGTTTCAGAACCTTGTGCGTCTTTGAGGCGCGTCCACATAATCACAACGCTCCAGTCACGCCACGGCACTTCCGGCGCAGCAGTTGGCGCCGGTGGTGCTGCCCCGTGCTGCGCAGCACGAGCTGGACATCGGTGTGCCTCCCCGACGCGAGAGGAAAGTCCTTGAAGCGCTCCGCGAGATGTATCAAGAGATCCATAGCCGTTGGTGCCGCCGTGGCGGCGGCGGTCGCCCTCCAGTCGGCAGGCGGGGCCACCGCCGCACCGGCCCCGGCGCCGAGCCCCGGCCAGCAGATCATCGGCGGACCGCCCGCCAAGCAGGGCGAGTTCCCGTTCATGGTCCGGCTCTCGATGGGCTGCGGCGGCTCCCTCATCCGGGAGGACGTCGTGCTGACCGCCGCGCACTGCGTGGACGGCAGCGGCCCCAACACCGGCATCACCGTCACCGCGGGCGTCGTGGACCTCCAGAACCCCAAGGCGATCAAGGTGAAGTCCACCGAGGTCGCGCAGGCACCCGGGTACGACGGCAAGGGCAAGGACTGGGCGCTGATCAAGCTCGCCACGCCGATCAAGAACCAGGAGACGCTGCACCTCGCCGAGGACGACAACTTCGACCGCGGCACGTTCACCATCGCCGGCTGGGGCGCCAGTCGGGAGAGCGGCCCCCAGCAGCGCTACCTGCGCAAGGCGAAGGTCCCGTTCGTGAACATGACCGCCTGCAAGCAGGCGTACGGCGACCTGCTCACCCCCGGTGAGGAGCTCTGCGCCGGCTTCCTGGCCGAGGGTGGCGTCGACACCTGCCAGGGCGACTCCGGCGGCCCGATGTTCCGCCGCGACGGGGACGGCGACTGGGTACAGGTCGGCATCACCAGTTGGGGCGAGGGCTGCGCGCGGCCCGGCAAGCCCGGCGTCTACACGAAGGTGAGCGCCTTCTCCGCCCAGATCGAGAAGGCCGCCACCAAGCTGGCGAGCTGACCGGACGCGTCCCGGGCCGCACACAGGCCCGGGATGCCTCCGCCACCCGACATCACGGGTCTCCCTTCCCTCCCCTCCCATATCCGGGATACCTTCCCGCATATGAGAACCGAAGGGCCGACCCGTGGTGTTGTGGACAACGCTCACACCACCCCCATGGAGTCCCGACTCGCCGCCCGCCTGGCCGAGTTGCGTACGGAGCGCGGCTGGTCGCTCGACGACCTGGCCCGGCGTACGGAGGTGAGCCGGTCCACCCTCTCGCGCCTGGAACGGGCCGAGATCAGCCCCACGGCCGCCCTGCTGTCCCGGCTGTGCGCGGCGTACGAACGGCCGATGTCCCGGCTGCTGGCCGAGGTCGAGTCGGAGCCGCCCCAACTCGTACGGGCCGACGCGCAGCCCGTATGGCACGACGCCCCCTCCGGCTTCACCCGCCGCTCCGTCTCACCGCCCCACCCCAACCTACGGGGCGAAGTCGTGGAAGCCACCCTGGCCCCCGGCGCCGACATCGCCTACGACAGCCCGCCGCCCGTACCCGGCCTGGAACAACACATCTGGCTGCTGGACGGCCAGTTGGAGATCACCACCTCCGGTACGGCCCACTCCCTCACCCCGGGCGACTGTCTCCGCTTCCGCCTCTGGGGCCCCACCCGCTTCCGCAACACAGGCTCCGCCCCGCGCGCTACGCACTGGTGGTGGTCCTCCCATGACCCACCCCACCACTGCCCCATCACCATCACCCGGCTCTCCCCGGAGACTTTCGACGCCAGCGTCCGCGGCCTGGCAGACCTCCTCACCGACACCGTCGCCGGCGGCTCCTCCCTGGGCTTCGTCGCCCCCTTCGGCCGGGAGGAAGCGGCGGCCTGGTGGCGCACCCAACGCCCCGCCGTGGCCGACGGCACCCTCGACATCTGGGTGGCCGAGGGCCCCGCCGGAATCACCGGCACGATCAGCCTCGCCCACCCGCAAAAGGCGAACGGCCGCCACCGCGCCGAGATCGTCAAACTCCTCGTCCACCGAACCGCCCGCGGCCAGGGCCTCGGCCGCACCCTCCTCACCACCGCCGAACAGTCCGCCGTCCGCTCCGGCTTCCGCCTCCTGCTCCTCGACACGGAAACCGCCAGCCCGGCGGATCACCTGTACCGCCGCACCGGCTGGACCCCGTACGGCACGGTCCCGTCCTACGCGGCGGACCCGGGAGGCGAGCTGCGGGACTGCACGTTCTTTTACAAGGAGGTGGGATGAGGGCTGGGTGGTGCCTGGACAAGGTGCTGCCCTGCGACATCCGAACCCGATAGGTTCGCCCTATGCCTGGCCGCCTCTTGGAGCTTCACGTAGAGAACTTCCGCAGTCTGCGTGACGTGACCATCCCCCTTGGCCCGCTCAATGTGCTCGTGGGCCCGAACGGGGTGGGGAAGTCGAATGTGCTGAAGGTCTTCGACTTCCTTGCCTCGATCATCCGAACGGACCTGCAACCCGCGCTCGACGATCGCGGAGGCTTCGACGAGGTGGGGTTCTGGGGCGGCGAGAGACCTCCGACCTCGATGAAGATCGAGTTGAAAGCCACCTGGACGACGCATGCGAGCCCCAAGGCACCGGACGAGTACGCACTGACCATTCGCAGGCGTGCCACACCGACCAGCCGCCATCCCCACACGTTGTCACGTCACGAAACCTTTCGGTTCAAGCGGACGCGCGGCAGAGGCCGTCGCATCACCATTTCAGGTGATGAGGCACATGTCGTCGACGAGAGAGCCGGGCGGGAGGACGACAACACCCGGTTCGGAATGCAGCGGCTCAGCAGCGGCTTGTCGACGCTTCCGCGCCTCGGGCGATCGGACGGCGGGGAAGAGGTGACGCGCGTCGCCGAACGTCTCTCCTCCTTCCGGGTGTTCGACGTGGATGTCACCGCTGCCCGGCAGCCGACCCGCGCTCGTTCCACCCTTGCAGACCGCCTGCAGTCGCATGCCGAGAATCTGGCGGCGTTCCTCGTCCAGTTGAGCGCGGACGAGGAACGCTGGGAGCACCTGACGACGGACGCGCGCCGCATACTGCCGCAATTGGAGGCGATCGAGTTCGAGCAGGTCGGTGGCTACGCCGACCGTCTCGCCGTCGTGCTCCACGAGCGAGGTCTGCGCCGCACCACCCCCTTGGCCGACGCCTCCTTCGGAACGGTGCGCCTCCTGGGCCTGCTGGCCATGCTGTACGACCCGCATCCTCCCGCGCTCACCTGCGTCGAAGAGATCGACCACGGTCTGCACCCGCAAGCACTGGAACTGATCGTGGAGCGATTGCGAGAGGCATCTGCACGCACCCAGTTCATCGTGGCGACTCACTCGCCGGCGCTGGTCGACCGGCTGCAACCGCACGAGTTCATCGTGTGTGACCGCGACGAAAGCGGCGCGTCGATCATCCCGGCGCTGACGGAGGACGAGGTCAAGGAGATCGCCGCCGAAGCCGGCGACCGGCCGCTCGGTGAACTGTGGTTCTCCGGCGTACTCGGCGGTGACCTGACGGAGGACGAGCTGTGAGGCGCGGAGCGAGCCGGGCGGCGGGCAGAGGCATTGTCGTCCTGGCAGGGGAGAGTTCCAACGACCGGCGCATGTTGGCCACGTTCATCAAGGCCGCTCACCCGGACTTAGCGGATTCCGTCTGCCTCACCGAAATCACCGACCCGGTCCGGCTGCGGAAGAAATCAGGTACCGACCTGGCGACAGCGGCGAACGTGCTGGTGGGCAAGGCGCGAGGAAAAGCCAAGCTGAAGGCCGGAGATTTCGTCGGTATCGCGGTGCACGAGGACATGGACGCCTGCCCCGGGCCCGCCTACGACACGGCACGACGAGCGGTCTCCGCCGCGCTCGCCAAGGCGGCCGGCGCCTCGTCGTCCGTCTATGCGCTGGCCGCGGCGGAGTCCGAGGCATGGCTCCTGCTGTTCCCCGACGCGTTCCCTCTCTTCCGGCCCTCATGGAAGCTTCCGGCTCAGTGGAAGGGGAAGGACACCGGCCGCCGAAGAACCCCGAAGGAAGACATCGAGGCCGTACTGGCCCGGCCCCACTTCAGAGAGAGCGACGGGCCAGAGATCGTGAACGAGGCGTTGCGCCAGGGGCTGCTGGACAGGCCCGACGGTTCGAATCGCTCCTACAGCGAGTTCGTACGGGACCTGACCGCGTGGCCGGTTGAGCGACGGGCGCGGTAGGGCTCAGGCGTCTGGGGCGAGGGTGTCGCCCTTGACGGCAGCTATGAGCAAGCCGAGCTGGGGGCGAGTGGTGGTGACCTCCGCGTGGGGAGCTGCGCTTTCTCGGATGCGGACGGTGTGGTCGGGGAATGCGGCGACGTTCAGGCAGTTGCTGGAGTCTGCGCAGTAGGAGGACTTCTGCCACTGGGTGGACGGCACGGTCACGCCTTTCAGAGTTCGCGGGCGATGCTGTGGATGAAATCGCGGGATTCGGCTGCGGTGAGCGACTTTTGTGTCAGCAGGTCCATGACGGCGTGATGGCGCGACAGTTGTGCGGTGGCATCGTGGAACGCGGGGCCGCCCATTTGGTCGAGCTGCACGGTGTCGAGCTCTGGCGCCGGGCCGGATGCGTACGTGATCGTCTGCCCGGAGCCGGGGAACTCGCCGCGTGAGAACGGGATCACGAGCACGGTGACGTTGTCGCGTTCACTCGTCGTGGTGATGTGTTCAAGTTGTTTGCGGGCGATCGCACGTCCGCCGAACTGCATCCGCAGGGCCGCTTCGTGGATGATCGCGGTGTAGGGGGCGGCGTCCTCCTGGTAAATGGCTGCCTGGCGTTTGACGCGGAATGAGGTGCGGTGCTCGACCTCGTGCGGCGGCAGGGGCGGCACACCCTGGTTGAAGACGACACGCGCGTGGTCGATGGTCTGGAGCAGGCCGGGCAAGGTGGAGGTCTGCGCCGTTCGGAGTTCGGTGGCATGGAATTCCATCTCGGCGATGTCGAGTTGTCCGGCCGGCAGGGTGCCGCGGTACTCCTCCCACCAGTGACGGACACGATCGTCGGCCATGGCCGCGAGGGCGTCGATGAGGGCCTGGTTCCCGCAGGCGTAATTGCAAGCCAGCGTGCGCACGCGGGTGGCGCTGATGCCCGCTCGCCCGCGTTCGATGTTGCTGATGCGAGCTTGATCGACGCCGAGCAGGGAGCCTGCGGCCGAAGCGGTCATCCCGGCACTCTCGCGAAGTTTGCGCAGCTCGGCGCCTAGACGCTGTTGGCGAACTGTCGGTGTGGTCCTGGGCGGCATCGACCCTCACTCTCGTGTCGCGCACAGTCTGCCGGGGCAGCCAGTCGCGGTCCAGCGGAGCATCTATGTTCCGAATGACGGTGCATAGTGGCGCCGATGCCACTACGGTGTGTCCCACGTCACTCACGCTCCGCGTGAGTCAACTGCGCATCCGTAACGGAGGCTTCGCATGTCCGGTGACTGGGAGTACGCGTTCGAGATGTCCGACAACCCGCGCGCTCCGCGTGTCGCGCGGCGGGTGGTGCGGCTGGTGCTGGAAGAGCATGGGGAGACGGGGCTGGTCGACGGGGCGGAGCTGTTGGCGGCGGAGTTGATCGCCAACTCGTACCGGTACGCGAAGGGGCCTGCCAATGTGCGGGTGAAGCGGATCGGGGCGCGCCTGCGCGTCAGTGTGTGGGACGGGAATCCGGAGCTGCCCAGCTTCGGGGTGGGCGCGGTGGCCGGGCCGGGGGCCGAGGCCGGGAGGGGGCTGGGGCTGGTCAGGGCGTGTGCCGAGAGTTTTGGCGGGTTCGCTTACGGGTCGGGGGCGTTGGGGTCGGGTGGGGGCAAGGTGATGTGGTTCGAGTTGGGGGAGGAGTGTCCGTTGCGGGGTGGTGGGGGCGGGTGAGGAGGGTGGTTGCCGTACCGGTCAGGAGAAGGGACAGAGCGGCCCAGGGGAGGGCTGTGGGTGGGGAGACGGTCAGGAGGAGGGCGCCGGTCAGTGCGCCGCCGCCGATGCCGGTGTTGAACGCGGCGACGTAGAGGGAGGACGCCGCGTCGGGGGCGTCGAGGGCCGTGCGCAGGACGGCGGTCTGGAAGCAGACGGGGAGCGCGGTGCAGGCCATGCCCCAGGTGGCGATGGAGAGGAAGAGGAGGGGGCGGTAGGTCGGGGCCGCGCCCAAGGCGGTGAGGGAGACGGCCATCAGGGCGAGGGTGCCGAGGAGCGTGGTGCGGGGGCGGGTGTCGACGAGGGCGCCGCTGAGCCAGGTGCCCGCGATGCCGGTCAGGCCGAAGAGGAGGAGTACGGCGCTGACGGAGGCGGGGGCGAAGCCGGCGGCGTCGCGGAGGAATTCCGTCACGTAGGTGTAGAGCGTGAAGTGGCCGAGGATGACGAGGCCGGTGGTCAGGACGACCGGGCGCAGGCCCGGGGTGCGGGCCACGCGGGGGAGGTCGGAGACGCGGAGGGCGGGGCCGGGCGGGACGTGGGGCAGGAGGCGCGCCGCCGTGAGCAGGGTGACCGTGCCGAGTGCGGCGGTGGCGAGGAACGCGGTGCGCCAGCCGAAGGCCGTACCGGCCGTCGTCCCGAGTGGCACGCCCACGACGAAGGCCAGGGAGACGCCCGCGAAGACGATGGCTGTGGCGCGGCCCGAACGTCCCGGTCCGGCGATGGCCGCCGCGTACCCGGCGACGATGGCGTAGAAGACGCCGTGCGCCAGGCCGCAGAGGAGGCGGGTCGTCGCGAGAGTGGCGTAGTTGGGGGAGAGACCCGAGAGCGCGGTGGCGGCCATGAAGACGGCGCAGGTGGTCAGGAAGAGGCGCTTGCGGGGCCAGGCGGAGGTGCGCGCGGTGAGCGGGGCGGCGGTCAGGCCGACGGCGAAGGCGTAGACCGTGACGAGCAGCCCCGTGCGGGAGGGGGCCACCTCCAAGTCACGGCTGATGTCCGGCAGCAGGCCGACCGGCAGGAACTCGATGGTGCCGATGATGAAGACGAGGAGAGAGAGGGGGAGGAGGCGGGGGAGGGGGTGTGTGGTTGGAGGGTGGGTGGGAGGCATGCGCGGGACCGTAGGTCCTGACACCGGTGTGAAGGTCAAGGCGCCTTGGGCGGGGGCGCCTTGGCCTGGGTTTGCGGGCCGGAGTCGTACGGTCGCTGGGTTACGGGGCGGGGTGGGGCGGCGCGCCGTACGGTGCGGCGGGGATCTGCTGCATACGGGACAGCTTGCGGACGAAGAGGATGGCGAGGACGGCCGCGGCGAGGTCCAGGAGGTCGGAGAGCGCCACCACGGACACGGCCCGGCGGAGGGTGTGCGGAAGATCCGCCTTGTCGTAGAGGGTGCTGCCGATCCGGCCGATGATCAGCGTGAGGACCCACAGCAGCCACCAGACCCGCACCAGCAGGGTGGGGACCTTGCGACCGGAGCCGTCGGGCGCCGGCTGGGCGCTGGACTCCCAGGTCTCCCTGGCGACGCGGAACGGCAGCCACAGGTTGCCGATCGGGATGAACCAGGAGCCGATGGCCCAGCCGCTGCCCAGCGTGCACACGTCCCGTGTGTAGTGCTCGGCGTTCACCCGGGACCGGTGGAACCAGATGATGAAGGCGACGGCGGTGGGGATCAGGAGGGTGCCCTGGAGGAGGGCGGCCACTCCGTACAGCATGTCGGCGCGGTCGGCCTGCTTTTCGGTGGTGGTGGCCAGGCTGTCCAGTACCGCGCGCATGTTGAGGTCGGCGACCAGCGCGAGGACGTCGGTGGCGATGACCAGGCTGAACAGCACGGTCAGCGCGATGGCGAGACCCCAGGTCGGCCGGAGTGCCGGCCCGCCGGTGGGCGGGAAGCCGGGGGGCGGCGGGCCGACGGGTATGTGAGACATGGCTGAGTAACTCCCCTGAACATGAAAATGCCCGCCCTGGGGCGGGAGGAGAGGGAATTTACGGGATGGTGGGTGGCACGGCAAATGGGTTTGCGACGGGGCTGCCCCGGCCGGAAGTGACGGCCGGGGCAGGTGAGGCAGAGGGGGCGGTGGAACGGGGTCAGGCCGGGGCGACCGCCTCGGCCATCACGGTGGCGGTCTTGATGACGAGCGGGGTGTCGCCCGAGGCGGTGGGGAGCGTCGGCTTGTGGGTGAAGACCGCGAGGACGATCGGGGTGCCGTCGGGCGTCCAGGCCACGCCCGCGTCGTTGCTCGTCCCGTACGTGCTGCCGCCGCCGGACTTGTCCGCCACCTTCCAGTCCTTCGGCAGCCCCGCGCGGAAACGTTCCACGCTGGTGGTGCTGCGCAGCAGCCAGTCGGTCAGGAGGGCGCGGTCGGGGCGGTTCAGGGCATCGCCGAGGACGAGCCGGCGGTAGGTGTGCGCGATGGCGTACGGGGAGGTGGTGTCCGTACGGCGGTCCGGCTCGCCGGAGTTCAGCTCGGGCTCCCAGCGGTCGAGGCGGGTCACCGGGTCGCCGAGGGACCGGCAGAAGCGGGTGACGGCGGTCGGGCCGCCCAGCTCGCGCAGGAGGAGGTTGGCGGCGCAGTTGTCGCTGTACCGGACCGCCGCGTCGCACAGGTCCCGTACGGACATGCCGTCGGCGACGTGCTGGGACGTGATGGGTACATGGCCGGCCTTGCGTACGTCGGCCTCGGTGTAGTGGATGACGCGGGACAACTGGGTGCCGTCGTGGTCGAGGTCGCGCAGTACGGCCGCGGCGGCGAGCCCCTTGAAGACGGAGCACATGGGGAAACGTTCGTGGGCGCGGTGGAGCAGGGTGGCGCCGGTGGCCAGGTTCAGGGCGAAGACGCCGATTCTGGCCTGGTGTTCCCGTTCCAGTTCGCGGAGGCGGTGGGTGGCGGGAGTGGAGGCGGGGGCGGTGGGGCCGGGCTGGGTGGCGCTCGCCGTGGTGGTGCCGAGGGCGAGCGCGCCACCCAGACCGAGGCCGAGGCCGGTGCCGAGTACGGAACGCCGGGTGAGAGACGGCGTGGGCTTGCGCATGGTGTGTCCTTTCCCCAGTCCCCCGGGTGGCTGTTGCTGGTGGGGACGTTGGGGGTGGAGGGGTTGGTTGCGCAAGCCCGGTGGTCCGACAGCCCGGCACCCCGGTAGTCCGGCACCCCGGTAGCCCAGCGGCCCGGTAGTCCGTCGGCCCCACGGCAGGGTTGTCAGAGGGCGTTGTCCAGTTCGCTCTGCCAGTACGTGACCTGGGCGGAGTCGTCGATGTACGTGCCCTTCGGCAGCGTGGGGTGGGCCGGACGCTCCGCGTAGCTGCCGTCCCGGTTCGCGAAGAACACGTCCAGGCTGTGCACCGTCCTGCCGCCCTGGGCCTCCCCAGTGGCGTCCGACGTGCGCACCGCCGCGTACGCGGACCGGCCCGGCTCGACGGACACCACGGACTGCGGCTTGCTGCTCTGCAGGACGTCGGTGGGCGCCTGGGCGTCGTCGAAGCGGAGGGCCGGGTAGTGGTACGCGTCGCAGCGGGTCGAGCCGGTGTTGGTGAGGGTGAGGAGGATGTGGTTGATGGGGCGGCTGAGCTTGGAGACGGTCACCTTGGTGTTGGCCGCGGTGCAGGGGGTGGACTTCGCGCCCGTAGAGGCGCCGTGCTTGCCGCCGGAACCGGTCCTGGTGGGAGTCGCCTGCGCGCCGTGACCGCCCTGCGAGCCCGCGCCCGAGGGGGACTTCGCCGACGGGCCCGTACCGCCCGATCCGTTCGCGGAACCGGCCGAGGAGTCCTGGCCCGGGGCGGGGGCCGAGCCGGCCGAGGCCGCGGGCTGTGCGGCCCCGGCGGCCTTCTTGCCGTCCTCGGCGCCGCCGCAGGCGGTCAGGGAGAGGGCGGCGGCGACGGCCGCGGCGGAGGCGGCGACCCGGGCGGTGCGGGTGGAGAAGAGACGCGAACGCATGAGTGGTGCTCCCCGTGAGGTCATGGGACTGGAATGGGACGGAACGTTTGATCGGGCGCGATCAGAAGCTGTGGAGGACGGCCGCGATGACGACGACACAGGCGGTCAGTACGCCCAGTGCCGCGAAGTCGGCCGGTTCGAGAGGACAGCGGAAACGGATCCGCACGGCTGCTCCCCGGTAAGGCCCTGGTCAGGGCGTCGTCGGTGATCACAGCCTGGGCGACGGTCCGTCCCGGCCGCAACGGCTGTCCGCGGATCCGGGACGCTGGAACGATTGCGCGTACTCTGACCTGGGGGAATGGGGGCTCCCTGGAACGGGGTTCCGGGACGGGCAGGAGGGGAATCGGTGAGCACGGCTTCCGGCACGGACGGTTTCGCGGCACTGCTGCGCACGTTGAAGACGAGGTCAGGGCTGAGTTACGGCGCCCTGGCCAAACGCCTGCACATGAGTACGTCCACGCTGCACCGCTACTGCAACGGCGACGCGGTGCCGACGGATTACGCGCCCGTGGAGCGGCTGGCCCGGGTGTGCGGCGCGCGGCCGGAGGAACTGGTCGAGCTGCACCGCCGGTGGATCCTGGCCGACGCGGCGCGGGGGCGACGGACGGCGGCGGGGGACGGGAAGGCGGGGGACGGGAAGGCGGGGGACGCCGAGCCGGAGGAGGGCGGGCCGGGGAAGACCGGGACGGAGGCTGCTGTACCCGAGTCGGTACCGGAGCCCGAGTCCGTGCCGGGCCCCGAGTCCGTGCCGGGCCCCGAGTCCGTACCGGCTCCCGAGCCCGCCCCCGAGCAGGCTCCCACTCCCGCCTCCGCAGAACCCCCCACCCCCACCCCCACTACCCCCACCACCCGCCCCAAACTCCGCCTGGCCCTGGCAGCCGCCGCCGTCGTCGCGCTGG
Organism: Streptomyces chrestomyceticus JCM 4735; assembly: GCF_003865135.1. Lineage (NCBI taxonomy): Bacteria > Bacillati > Actinomycetota > Actinomycetes > Kitasatosporales > Streptomycetaceae > Streptomyces > Streptomyces chrestomyceticus. Next base: position 5,102,789 of record NZ_BHZC01000001.1, read on the forward strand.
CCGTGCCCGTCATCCTCGTCAGCACCTCCTCCTCGGATTCGGACCGGTCGGCCCCGGCCGGGACGGAGGTGGCCGGCCGGTCGGCCCGCGATGGGCGCGGGCCGGTGCCGGACGGCGGGGCCTCCGGCACGCCGTCCCCGTCCGCGTCGGCGTCCGCTTCCGGGGCGGCCGACGCGCCGGTGCGGGGCCGGGCGGCGGACACCGCGAGCCCGTCCGGGGGCGAGTCCGACGGCCCGCCCGAGGAGGGTGAAGGCAAGGGCGAGGCGGGCGGCAGCAGTGGCGAAAGCAGCGGGACACCGCTCACCGTGGATGTCCGTACGAACAACTGGGACGACCCCTGCGACCGCTGGTACCTGCTCGACAAGCCGCCCACCGAGGTCCCGCCGCCGCCCACCGGGGTGAGCGCGCGCGGCTGGGCGAACGCGCTCGGCGGGGTGTCCGGTGGCCACCTCAGGGTGGCGCTGGCCGTGCAGGGCACCAGTGACCAGGCCGTCGTCCTGCACTCGCTGACCGTACGGACCACCACGCGTACGGCGTCGGCGGCGGGGTCGGCGTACTCCATGGGCGACGGCTGCGGCGGCGGGCTCACCCCGGCCTCGTTCGACGTCGGGTTGGACGCGGCGCAGCCGGTGACACGGCCGGTGGGCGGCGAGCAGGGGGACCGGAAGATCCCGGCGACCGACTTCCCGTTCAAGGTCTCGGCGTCCGACCCGCAGATGCTGTACGTGGACGCGCACGCGGAGGCGAACGACGTGAGCTGGTACCTGGAGCTGGAGTGGAGCAGCGGCGGGCGGCGCGGCACGCTGCGCCTGGACGACCACGGCAAGCCGTTCCGTACGAGCGCGATCAAGGGACGTCCGCAGTACATCTACCGGTGGGACCAGAACGCCTGGGCCCCCTACGGGAGCTGACCGTGGAACTGTCTCCCCCCATGGGAGACGGAAGGCCCCGCCGGAACGGGATGTTCCGGCGGGGCCTTCTTCGCATACGCCTCTCGGGTGTCAGAGCCGCTCGGGCGTCCGGATGCCCAGCAGCGCCATGCCGCGGTGCAGCGTGCGGGCCGTCAGCTCGCACAGGAACAGGCGGTTCTCCACCTGCTCGTTGCCGCCTTCGGCCTTCAGGACCGGGCACTGGTCGTAGAAGGTTGTGTAGAGAGAGGCGAGCTGGTAGAGGTACGCGGCCAGCTTGTGGGGCTCGTAACCGGCCGCCGCCTCCGCCACGACCTCACCGAACTGGTCCAGGTGCAGACCCAGCGCGCGCTCCGCCGGGGCCAGCTCCAGTTCCGGGTGGGCCTTGGGCGCGGCGTCCCCGGCGCGGCGGAAGATGGACTGGACGCGGGCGTACGCGTACTGGATGTAGACGCTGGTGTCGCCGTTGAGCGAGACCATCTGGTCCAGGTCGAACTTGTAGTCGCGGGAGGCCGAGGTGGACAGGTCCGCGTACTTCACGGCGCCGATGCCGACCTGGAAGCCGTTCTCGGTGATCTCCTGCTCGGTCAGGCCGATGTTCTCGCCCTTCTCCCGGACGACGGCGGTCGCCCGGTCCACCGCCTCGTCGAGCAGGTCCACCAGCCGCACCGTCTCGCCCTCACGGGTCTTGAACGGCTTGCCGTCCTTGCCGAGGACGGTGCCGAAGGCGAGTTGTACGGGCTCGACGTCGTCGCCCAGCCAGCCGGCCCGGCGGGCGGTCTCGAAGACCATCTTGAAGTGCAGCGACTGACGGGCGTCGACCACGTACAGCAGGGTCGTGGCGCCGAGGTTCTGCACGCGGTCGCGGATGGCCGACAGGTCGGTGGCCGCGTAGCCGTAGCCGCCGTTGGACTTCTTGACGATCAGCGGGGTCGGGTTGCCGTCCGGGCCCTTGACGTCGTCGAAGAAGACACAGAGCGCGCCGTCGGAGCGGACCGCGACGCCGGACTCCTCCAGGAGGCGGCAGGTCTCCTCCAGCATCGCGTTGTAGCCGGACTCGCCGACCACGTCCGCGTCCCGGATCTCCATGTCGAGCTTGTTGAAGACGGAGTAGAAGTAGACCTTCGACTCGTCGACGAAGCGCTGCCACAGGGCGAGCGTCTCCTCGTCGCCGGCCTGGAGGTCGACGACGCGGCGGCGGGCGCGGTCCTTGAACTCCTCGTCGGAGTCGAAGAGCGCGCGGGACGCCTTGTAGAGGCGGTTGAGGTTCGACATGGCCTCTTCGCCGGAGGTCTCGTCGCTCTTGTGGTCGAGCTCGTGCGGGTGCTCGATCAGGTACTGGATGAGCATGCCGAACTGGGTGCCCCAGTCGCCGATGTGGTGGCGGCGGACCACCTTCTCGCCGGTGAACTCCAGGATCTCGACCATCGCGGCGCCGATCACGGCGGAGCGCAGATGGCCGACGTGCATCTCCTTGGCGACGTTCGGCTGCGCGTAGTCGATGACCGTGGTGCCCGGGTTGTCGGCGTACGGGACGCCGAGGCGGTCGTCGGCGGCGCGCGCGGCCAGCGTCCGGACGATCGCCTCGTCGGAGACGGTGATGTTCAGGAAGCCGGGTCCGGAGACCTCGATCTCCTTGATCACGTCACCGGCGGCGAGCTGCCCGACGACCTGGGAGGCCAGCTCCCGGGGGTTGCCCTTGAGCTTCTTGGCCAGCGCCAGCATGCCGTTGGCCTGGAAGTCGGCCCGGTCGCTTCGTCGCAGCAGCGGGTCCGCGGCGCCGGCCTCCGGCAGGGCTGCCGAGAGGGCGTCCGCGACGCGCTGGTTGACCGTGGCTGCGAGGGAAGGGACCGATGTCATGGAATGAAGGCCGTTCCGTTGGTGTGGAAAGGGTTTGCCACCGAGTATCCCACGGCGGTTCCCTCGGTTTTCCACAGGGAAAAACCGGCGGCGGCGCCGTCTGGGAGAATGGTCGCCGTCAGGCTTGTCGAGTGGTGAGAAGAGGAAGGGCCGATCGTGGCTCAGCAGAGCACCGAGACCGACTGGGTCTCCAGGTTCGCGGACGAGGTCATTGCCGAGGCGGAGCGCCGCGCCCCCGGCAAACCGATCGTCTGCGCCTCGGGCCTGAGCCCTTCCGGCCCGATCCACCTGGGCAATCTGCGTGAGGTCATGACGCCGCACCTGGTCGCGGACGAGATCCGCCGCAGGGGCTTCGAGGTCCGCCACCTGATCTCCTGGGACGACTACGACCGCTACCGCAAGGTCCCGGCCGGCGTCGCGGGCGTCGACGAGTCCTGGGCCGAGCACATCGGCAAGCCGCTGACCTCGGTGCCGGCCCCGGCCGGTTCCGCCTACCCGAACTGGGCCGAGCACTTCAAGGCCGCCATGGTCGAGGCGCTCGCCGAGCTGGGCGTGGAGTACGACGGCATCAGCCAGACCGAGCAGTACACCTCCGGTGCCTACCGCGAGCAGATCCTGCACGCGATGAAGCACCGCGCCGACATCGACGCGATCCTCGCCCAGTACCGCACCAAGAAGGCCCCGGCGAAGAAGTCGCAGAAGCCGGTCGACGAGGCCGAGCTGGAGGCCGCCGAGGGCTCCGGCGCGGCCGCCGAGGACGACGGCAGCAGCGGCTCGGCGGGCTATTTCCCGTACAAGCCGTACTGCGGCCAGTGCGACAAGGACCTGACCACGGTCACCTCCTACGTGGAGGAGACGACCGAGCTGACGTACACCTGCACGGCCTGCGGGTTCGGCGAGACGGTCCGGCTCAGCGAGTTCAACCGCGGCAAGCTGGTCTGGAAGGTCGACTGGCCGATGCGCTGGGCCTACGAGGGCGTGATCTTCGAGCCGTCGGGTGTGGACCACTCCTCGCCGGGCTCGTCGTTCGTCGTCGGCGGGCAGATCGTGCGCGAGGTCTTCGACGGCGCGCAGCCCATCGGCCCGATGTACGCCTTCGTCGGCATCAGCGGCATGGCCAAGATGTCGTCCTCCAAGGGCGGCGTGCCGACCCCGGGCGACGCGCTGAAGATCATGGAGGCGCCGCTGCTGCGCTGGCTGTACGCGCGCCGCAAGCCCAACCAGTCCTTCAAGATCGCCTTCGACCAGGAGATCCAGCGGCTCTACGACGAGTGGGACAAGCTGGAGGCCAAGGTCGCCGACGGCTCGGCGCTGCCCGCCGACGCCGCCGCGCACTCCCGCGCGGTCCGCACCGCCGCCGGTGAGCTGCCCCGTACCCCGCGCCCGCTGCCGTACCGCACGCTGGCCTCGGTCGCCGACATCACCGGCGGGCACGACGAGCAGACGCTGCGCATCCTCGGCGAGCTGGACCCGGCCGACCCGGTCACGTCCCTGGACGAGACCCGGCCCCGGCTGGACAAGGCCGAGTACTGGATCAACACCCAGGTCCCGGCCGAGCAGCGCACCATCGTGCGGGACGAGCCGGACACCGAGCTGCTCGGCTCGCTCGACGACCAGGCCCGCGAGTCGCTGCGGCTGCTGCTGGACGGGCTGGACGAGCACTGGTCGCTGGACGGGCTGACCACGCTCGTCTACGGCGTCCCGAAGATCCAGGCCGGGCTGACGCCGGAGGCCAAGCCGACGCCCGAGCTGAAGGTCGCGCAGCGCTCGTTCTTCGCGCTCCTCTACAACCTGCTCGTCGGCCGCGACACCGGCCCGCGGCTGCCCACGCTGCTGCTCGCGGTCGGCGCGGACCGGGTGCGCAAGCTGCTGGGGGCGTGAGGCCGGGCGCGGCGGACCGTCCGTACGGCCGGCGCGTACGGACGCGGGTACGGGTATGAGGCCCTGACCGCGCCGCTGCGACTTTGGAAGTACCGCTGGTTCGGCCCCGGGGACGACGTTTCCCGGGGCCGTTCGCATGAAGGTGGAACCATGCGAGAAATCATCGGAGTCATCGGCATCGTCGTTCTGGTCCAGGGAGCCATGGGCGCCCTCGGCCGGATCTTCACGGACGGTACGGGCTGGGGCATCCTGCCGCACTGGTTCGACCTGCCGGCGCTCGCGTACGCCGGGATGGCCGCGGCCGGCCTGGCCCTCACCGTGTGGGCGGAGGCGGAGAAGAAGCGCAGGAAGGGTGTGCGGCCGGGCGCGTAGCCGCCCGTCCCGCAGCGTTCCGGGCGGGAAATGCCCGGAACAGACATACGTCGAACACCGGGCGGGGACTCGTGTCCCATGACGGATTCGCTGACCCCACTCGGACTGCCGGACCGTGTCCGGGCCTGCCTTTTCGATCTCGACGGCGTCCTGACCAAGACGGCCGTCGTGCACACGGCCGCCTGGAAGGAGACGTTCGACGACTTCCTGCGCCACCGGGACGGCCCCGGATTCACCCCTTTCGATCCGGTCTCCGACTACGACGAGTACGTGGACGGCCGCCCGCGCGCCGACGGCGTCCGTACCTTCCTCGCCTCGCGCGGCATCGAGCTGCCGGAGGGCGGCCCCGACGACCCGCCGGACCGCGAGACCGTGCACGGGCTGGGCAACCGCAAGAACGATCTGCTGCTGAAGAAACTCCGCGAGCAGGGTGCCGAGGCGTACGAAGGCTCCCGCCGCTATGTGAACGCCGTACGGGAGCGGGGGCTGGCCACCGCCGTCGTCTCCTCCAGCGCCAACTGCCGCGAGGTGCTGGAGTCCGTGGACATGACGGGCCTCTTCGACGTACGGATCGACGGGAACGTGGCCGCCGAGCGGAAACTGCCGGGCAAACCGCACCCCGACACCTTCCTGGAGGCCGCCAAGGAGCTGGGCGTCCCCGCCTCGCAGGCGGCGGTCTACGAGGACGCCCTGGCCGGGATGGACGCCGGGCGGGCCGGCCACTTCGGGTATGTCGTCGGCGTCGACCGGGTCGGCCAGGCCGACGCGCTGCGGCGGCACGGCGCCGATGTCGTGGTCAAGGACCTCGCCGAACTGCTGAAACCCGGGCAGCCGACGTCCTCGACCACGGAGGAGGGCGGCCAGGCATGATCACCCACTCCTCCTACGCCTGCGACCCCTGGATCCTGCGCGAGACCGACCTCAACCTGGACGTGCTGCCGCAGAGCGAGTCGGTCTTCGCGCTCTCCAACGGGCACATCGGCTGGCGCGGCAACCTGGACGAGGGCGAACCGCACGGACTGCCCGGCAGCTACCTCAACGGCGTCCACGAACTGCGCCCGCTCCCGTACGCCGAGGCCGGCTACGGCTATCCCGAGTCCGGGCAGACCGTCATCAACGTCACCAACGGCAAGCTGATCCGGCTGCTCGTCAACGACGAACCGTTCGACCTGCGCTACGGCCGGCTGCGCAGCCACGAACGCGTACTGGACCTGCGCGCCGGCGTACTGCGCCGTACCTGCGAATGGACCTCGCCGGCCGGCTGCACCGTGCGGGTGACCTCCACCCGGCTGGTCTCCTTCACCCAGCGGGCCGTCGCCGCCGTCGCCTACGAGGTCGAGCCGCTGGACTCCGAGGTGCGGGTCGTCCTGCAGTCCGAACTCGTCACCAACGAGCAACTGCCCGAGTCCGGCGGCGACCCCCGGGTCTCCTCGGCGCTGCACAACCCGCTGGAGGCGGAGGAGCACTTCGCCTCCGACGCGCGCCTGCGGCTGATCCACCGCACGCGGCGCAGCGGACTGCGGGTGGCGGCCGCCGCCGACCACATCGTCGACGCCCCCGAGGGCACCACCCGTACCGACGGCGAGAGCGGCGACGACGTCGCCCGCTACACCGTCACCGCGCTCCTCGAACAGGGGCAGCGGCTGCGGCTGGAGAAGACGGTGGCGTACGGCTGGTCCAGCGCGCGTTCGCTGCCCGCCCTGCGCGACCAGGTGGACGCGGCGCTCGCCGGGGCCCGCAGCACCGGCTGGCAGGGCCTGGCCGACCAGCAGCGCGCCTACCTGGACGACTTCTGGGACCGCGCGGACGTCGAGGTCGACGGCGACGCGGAGATCCAGCAGGCCGTCCGCTTCGCCCTCTTCCACGTCCTCCAGGCGGGCGCGCGGGCCGAGCAGCGCGCCATTCCCGCCAAGGGCCTGACCGGCTCCGGGTACGACGGCCACACGTTCTGGGACAGCGAGACGTTCGTCCTGCCGATGCTGACGTACACCTCGCCCGGCGCCGTCGCCGAAGCGCTGCGCTGGCGGCAGAACACGATGGGCGCCGCCCGCGCGCGTGCGGAACAACTCGGCTTCCGCGGCGTCGCGTTCCCGTGGCGGACCATCGAGGGCTCGGAGTGCTCGGCGTACTGGCCGGCCGGCACCGCGGCCTTCCACGTCAACGCCGACATCGCCGACGCGGTCGTCCGCTACGTCTGCGCCACCGGCGACGAGGAGTTCGAGCGGGAGACGGCCGTACCGATCCTGGTGGAGACCGCCCGGCTGTGGCACTCGCTGGGCCAGCACGACCACCACGGCACGTTCCACATCGACGGCGTCACCGGCCCCGACGAGTACAGCGCCGTCGCCGACGACAACGTCTACACCAACCTCATGGCCCAGGCGAACCTGCGGGCCGCCGCCGACGTGGTCGAACGCCACCCGCGCGAGGCCGAGGCGCTCGGCGTCGACGACGAGGAGAGCGCGTCCTGGCGGGACGCCGCCGAGGCGGTGGCCGTGCCGTACAACCGCAGCCTGCGGGTGCACGAACAGTCGGCGGGCTTCACCACCCACCAGACCTGGGACTTCTCCGGCACCCGCACGGACCAGTACCCGCTGATGCTGCACTTCCCGTACTTCGACCTCTACCGCAAACAGGTCGTCAAACAGGCCGACCTGGTCCTCGCCCTGTACAAGCGCGGCGACTGCTTCGACGACGAGCACAAGGCGCGCAACTTCGCCTACTACGAGCCGCTGACCGTACGCGACTCCTCCCTGTCCGCCTGCGTCCAGGCGGTCGTCGCCGCCGAGGTCGGCCATCTGCGCCTGGCCTACGACTACTTGGGCGAAGCGGCCCTGATGGACCTCCAGGACCTGGAGAACAACACCCGCGACGGCCTGCACACCGCCTCACTTGCCGGCACCTGGATCGCCCTGGTCGCCGGCTTCGGCGGCATGCGCCACTCGGGGAAGGGCCTGACGTTCGCACCGCGCCTCCCCGAGAAACTCAGCCGCCTGGCGTTCTCGGTCCAGGTGCTGGGGCGTCGGCTCCGCGTCGAAATCACCGCCAAGACGGTGACGTACAGCATGGTCGAGGGATCGCCGCTGGAAATACAGCACTACGGCGAACCGCTCACCGTCTCCGACAAGGCCCCCCAGGAACGGGAGATCCCGGAACTCCCCGCCCGCCCGGAGCCGGCCCAGCCGCCGGGGAGGCGGCCGTTGCGGAGGCACTGAGCACGCGGGGCGGTACGGCTCGGACATGAGCCGAGCCGTCGAGGTCCCTCCCCGCCCCTCGGCCCGCTGTCGGGCCGGGGCCGGGGAGGGCCCACGAAACGCGTTACTGATTCGCCTTGCCGACCGCCGCGACGGCCTCCTTGGCGGCGGTCTCGGCGGACTTGAGGAGGTCGCTCGGGTCGGGGGCGTCGGCGCCGGCCAGGCCCGCGCCGTTGTAGTTGACGGTGACCACGACGTTCGCGGTGCGGGCGACCACCGTCTGGTTCTTGAAGTCGGAGTCGTCCTTCTTCAGGTCGTAGGTGATCCAGGACGACTCGTCACCGTTGCCCTCGACCGCGCCGGTCTTGACGTTCTTGGCGCCCTGGGTGGCCTTGGCGGCGTCGACCTGCTTCTTGTAGAAGTCGGTGGCGCGCTTCTCGCCGGTGCCCAGGGTCGGGTCCGAGTCGTAGCGCTGGAAGCCGACGTCCAGCCAGCGGTACTGGGTGCCGTCCACGCCCTGGGAGTCGGAGCTGTTCCAGGCGCAGTAGCCGCGGGCCATGGCGTCGGAGGACTTGCCCTGTTCGCCGTCGGCGTTCTTGGTCTTGGGGACCAGCTTCTTGACGGTGTCCTGGGACACGGCCTGGCAGGGGTTGGGCAGCTTCTTCAGCTTCGCGGGCGCGACGCTGGGGGAGGAGCTGCCGCTCTTGCTGGGGGCGGCGGACTTCGATGCGCCGCCGCCCGACTCCTTCTTGCCGGAGTCGTCGTCGGAGGAGCAGCCGGCGACGAGCATCACCGGTACGGCTGCGCAGGCGAGGAGGCTGGCGAGTCGCTTGGCTGAACGGTGCATGGTTCCTTCGCTGTTCGTCGTCGTTCGGCGCGTCGCACTGGACGCCGTCGGGTGCCGCGGCGGGCCGGGTGCGGTCCGTCCGCGGTACGTCCTTCGGAGCGCGCGGCGACGCTGCCGCGCGCGGGGCTCGGGGGCACACGGTACGCGGCGGAAGGCGGCCGGAGGGCGATTCGTGACGTTACTCGCCGGACAAACCGGACTATTCGTTGAAGCGGTCGGCCAGCTCCTGGGCCAGCGCCTGGGCCTTCTCCTGAAGATCCCTGCTGTCGGGCAGCGTCGTCTTGTCGGCCGACCACTGGTCGTAGGAGAGGGTCACGATGACGTTCGAGGAGCGGAAGACGATCGTGACGTCCCGGTGCACACCGCTGTCCGCGGTGACCAGCTTGTCGTTGAGGAAGGCGGCGTCGGCGAGGCCGTCCAGGACACGTGGGGCGATGTCGGAGCCGGGTGTGTCGCTCGGGCTCCCGCTCGGGGAGGCGGGCGGTGAGGAGGAGGCGGGGGACGCCTTGCCGCCCGCGGCGACCTTGCCGGCCGCCTGGTCGTCGTCGGGACCGTCGTTCTGGGTGCCCTGGCCGTCCGGGGTGTTCTGGCCGGGCTTGCCGCCCTTGTCGTCCTTGCCGGAAGAGGAGGAGGGTGTGGGGGAGGTGCTGCTGCCGCCTGCCGGGAGCTGGGCGGCGAGCTCCTTCTTCCCGTAGACGTTCTGTGCCTTGTCGTCGTCGCTGACGGCGGGGTCGTAGGAGACGACCCGCTCGAAGTCCAGGGTGAGGTGGCGGGTGCCGTCGGGCGCCTCACGCTTCCAGCGGCAGCCGACCCGGCGGTCCGTGTCGTACGTGATGTCGGCCGTGCCCGCGTAGACCTTGTCGGCGTCCTGCGGGCTCTCCGTACCGCCGGGCGGCAGCAGCCGGCGCAGGATGCCCTTGGAGGGCAGGCCGCAGGGTTCGGGAAGGGTCTTGTACTTGCCGGGCTCGGCGGACGCCGACGTGGCGGCCGCGCCGCCGCCCTTGGTGTCGGCGGAGCCGCCGGCGGATCCGGAGCCGCCGGTGCAGGCGGTGAGCGTGGCGGCCAGCGCCGCCACGGTCGCCAGCGCGGTCCCCGGTACGAACGACCTTCGCTGCACCGTTCCCGGCTCCTTCCGTAGGAAATCTGGTTGCCGCGGCCAGACGGCGGATGGACACAATGTCTACCGCACGTTCTGCCGCATACGCCGGTTCCCTGTCCTTGATCAGGCTTCTTGTCCGGCTTTTGCTATTTATTGATTTTCGGGGGAATGGGGACGTTATGACGTACACCGAAGTGCCCGGCGCGAAGGTTCCGATCCGGATGTGGACGGACCCGTCCACGGTCGAGGGCGCGGCCATGCAGCAACTGCGCAACGTGGCCACCCTGCCATGGATCAAGGGCCTGGCCGTGATGCCGGACGTGCATTACGGCAAGGGTGCGACGGTCGGCTCGGTGATCGCCATGCACGGGGCGGTCTGCCCGGCGGCCGTCGGTGTCGACATCGGCTGCGGCATGAGCGCCGTGAAGACCTCGCTCACCGCCGACGACCTCCCCGGCGACCTCTCCCGCCTCCGCTCCAAGATCGAGGAGGCCATCCCGGTCGGGCGGGCCATGCACGACGAGCCGGTGCACCCGGGCCGGCTGCACGGCCTGGCGACCAGCGGCTGGGACGACTTCTGGAGCCGCTTCGGCGGGGTGGCGGAAGCGGTCAGGTTCCGTGAGGAGCGGGCCGTCAAGCAGATGGGGTCGCTCGGCGGCGGCAACCACTTCATCGAGTTCTGCCTCGACGAGACCGGCGCGGTGTGGCTGATGCTGCACTCCGGCTCCCGCAACATCGGCAAGGAGCTGGCCGACTTCCACATCGGCCAGGCGCAGAAGCTGCCGCACAACCAGGGGCTGGTCGACCGCGACCTCGCCGTCTTCGTCGCGGACACCCCGCAGATGGCGGCGTACCGCAACGACCTCTTCTGGGCGCAGGAGTACGCCCGGCACAACCGCGCGATCATGATGGCGCTCTTCCAGGACGTGGTCCGCAAGGAGTTCAAGAAGGCGAAGCCAACGTTCGAGCCGGTGATCTCCTGTCACCACAACTACGTGGCGGAGGAGCGGTACGACGGGATGGACCTGCTGGTGACGCGCAAGGGCGCGATCCGCGCCGGGAGCGGTGACTACGGCATCATCCCCGGCTCGATGGGCACCGGCTCGTACATCGTCAAGGGCCTCGGTAACCCGGCGTCCTTCAACTCCGCCTCGCACGGCGCGGGCCGGAAGATGAGCCGCAACGCCGCGAAGAAGCGTTTCTCGACGCAGGACCTGGAGGAGCAGACGCGGGGCGTGGAGTGCCGCAAGGACTCCGGCGTCGTGGACGAGATCCCGGGCGCGTACAAGCCGATCGAGAAGGTCATCGACCAGCAGCGGGACCTGGTGGAGGTCGTGGCCAAGCTCAAGCAGGTGGTGTGTGTGAAGGGGTGAGGGCCCCGTGGGTGAGGGCCCCGGGCCGGCTTTTCCGCCGGTCCGGGGCCCTCGCCATTGCCTGTGCGGGTGTCCTGGCCGCTTACAGCGAGATCAGCGCCCGTACGGGCATCCTGGTGTCGGCCAGCGGCCGGACGGCCAGCCGTACCAGGGCCAGGGCGTTGTCGTCCCCCGCGGTGCGGTTGGTGCTCAGCTCACCGCAGGCCAGGCACTGGTGGACCAGCAGCCACTCCCCGTCCTGCCGGGCGGCCAGGCACAGCGCCCGCATCCGGCCGCCGCAGTCCGCGGCCCGGTCGCCCGGAATCTTGCGGTCCACGTGGCGGCTGGCCAGGCAGTGCGGGCAGTGGTTGCGGTGGGCGGTGCCCGGTGCGGCCAGCGGGACCTCCAGGCGGCAGCCGACACAGCGGAAGGTGTCGCCGGACGCGCCGCCCGGCCCGTGGAGGACGTCCTTGGGCCGCTGGGCGCGGCGCTGCTGCTTGGGTGTACGGCGTCGTGGCACGGTTTCGTCACTCCCCGCTCACAGGTCGCCGAACGCTTCGAGCGGGAACGGCGGATGGGCCAGCGGCCGGACCGCCATCCGCATCAGGATGAGCTGGTTGTCGTCCGGGGAGACCGGATTGGACGTCAGCTCGTCGCAGCGGGTGCACCGGTGGATCACCATCCAGTCGTCGGTGCGCAGCACCGCGATGGCGATGGGCGACATCCGGCCCCGGCAGGCGGACGGGCCGCCCTCGGCCGCGTCCCGGACGTGCTGGGAGTGCAGGCAGCTCGGGCAGTGGTTGCGGCGGCTGCCGCCGGGGTCGAGGGTGGTGACGGTCAGCCCGCACCGGACGCAGGTGAAGGTGTCGGTGCGCGGCAGCGGGTTCGGACGGTTCGAGCTCTTGGGGCTGTTGGACAGCACTCGGGTACTCCTTGCCGGAAAGCGTGAAAGGGCAGCGGGAGCAGGCCGAGCGGCCTCGGTCGTACGGGCAGGGGCGGCACCGCGCGCAGGCGGGTGCGGCCGGGCCGGTGCGGCGGACGGCGGCCGTCGGACGGTGAACGTCAGCGGCGGGGTGCGTCCGCGCGGTGATGAGGCGCGCTCAGCGCCGGCCGGGGCATAGACACTGCTTTCCAGGGCGAGGCCCGAGAGAGGGGACGCGTGCGGGTAGGCGCACGCGCGCCGACGCGCAGGTGCGCCGGCTCAGGAAACGGTACGGGCGGGGGCGGCAGCGGCGCCAACGGTTTTCCGGGGGCGGCGCCCTGGGCCCCGGCTCCCGGGCCCAGGGCGCGCGCCGGCCTCACGCCGTGCGGTGCACCTTGGTGTTGGACGCCTGGGCACGCGGGCGGACGACCAGGAGGTCGATGTTGACGTGGGCCGGGCGGGTGACGGCCCAGCCGATGGTGTCGGCGACGTCGTCGGCGGTCAGGGGCTCGGCCACGCCCGCGTACACCTTGGCGGCCTTGGCGGTGTCGCCGCGGAAGCGGGTGGTGGCGAACTCGTCGGTCTTGACCATGCCGGGGGCGATCTCGATGACGCGGACGGGCTCGCCGCACAGCTCCAGCCGGAGCGTCTCGGCGATGACGTGCGCGCCGTGCTTGGCGGCGACATAGCCGCCGCCGCCCTCGTAGGTGCCGTGTCCTGCGGTGGAGGAGACGACCACGACCGTGCCGTCCCCGGAGGCGGTCAGGGCGGGCAGCAGGGCCTGGGTGACGTGGAGGACGCCGAGGACGTTGACCTCGTACATGGTGCGCCAGTCGGCCGGGTCGCCGGTGGCCACGGGGTCGGCGCCCAGCGCCCCGCCGGCGTTGTTGACCAGCACGTCCACCGAGTCGTGGTGCTCCCGGAGGTGCGCGGCGAAGGCGTCCACCGCGGCGCGGTCGGTGACGTCGAGCCGGTGCGCCTCGGCGTCCGGCAGCTCGGCGGCCAGCGCCTCGATGCGGTCGGTGCGGCGGGCGGCGAGGACGACGCGGTAGCCCTCGGCGGCCAGCCGGCGGGCGGTCGCGGCGCCGATGCCGCTGCTGGCTCCGGTGACGACGGCGGTACGGGTACGGGGGCGGTCGGCGGGCGCGTCGGGTACGGCGGTCATGCGGCGGGCTCCTCGGGCGCTGCGGGCGTCGGTCGTGGTGCCTACGCAGGATAGGCGCGGGTCAGCGGCCCCTGGGCGCGTACATGATCACAGCCATGCCGGCCAGGCAGATCAGGGCGCCGGCCACGTCCCAGCGGTCCGGGCGGTAGCCGTCGGCGACCATGCCCCAGGCCAGCGAGCCCGCGACGAAGACACCGCCGTACGCGGCGAGGATGCGGCCGAAGTCGGCGTCCGGCTGGAGCGTGGCGACGAAGCCGTACACGCCGAGGGCGAGCACGCCCGCGCCGATCCAGACCCAGCCCCGATGTTCGCGCACGCCCTGCCAGACGAGCCAGGCGCCGCCGATCTCGAAGAGGGCGGCGAGGGCGAAGAGAGCGATGGAGCGGGCGATGAGCATGGGGCCAGCGTAAGGACGGGGGTGATTGTCAGTGGTGTGTGAGAGCTTCGAGACATGCTCATCGAACGCGCGTACGTGGATCGCTCCGAGGAAGCGAGGGCGGCGGCCGGGGACGACTGGCCCTGGACGGTTCCGTGCGTGCGCCGGTTGGCCGCGGACGGGCTGAAGTTCCGCGCGCCGGTCACCTTTCTCGTGGGGGAGAACGGCTCGGGCAAGTCCACGCTGGCCGAGGCCCTGGCGGAGGGCTTCGGGCTCGACTCGTACGGCGGCTCGGCCGGTTACAAGTACGCCAGTTCGCGCGAGCCGTCCGTGCTGGGCCAGGCCATCCGCTTCGACGCGACGCCGGCGGGCCGCCGGATGGTCCGCGGGCCGCGCACGCGCCGGCGCGGCTTCTTCCTGCGGGCCGAGACGGCCTTCGACATGCTCGGCCGGGCGCGGCTGTCGGGGGTGCCGGACGAGATGAGTCACGGCGAGGGGTTCCTGATGGCGATCCGGGAGAAGTTCCGGCGGCCGGGGCTCTACGTGCTGGACGAGCCGGAGGCCGCGCTGTCGTTCTCCTCCTGCCTGGAACTGCTCGCGGTACTGCACGCGTTGGGCCGCGGCGGCGCCCAGGTCGTCTGCGCCACCCATTCTCCGCTGCTCACGGCCCTGCCCGGCGCGGAGATAGTCGAGGTCGGTGAGCACGGCATGCGGTCGGTGGAGTGGGACGAGCTGGCCCTCGTCGACCACTGGCGGCGCTATCTCACCGACCCTCGGGCGTATCTGCGGCACATCATCGACTGAGCCGGGAGCGGTGCCGGGGAGCGGTGCCCTGGAACGGTGTCCGGAGCGTTGTCCGGAAGCGGGGATTGACGGGGAAGGGGGCCGGTCCGGCGGGCGCCGCTGCGTGAACGGCGAACCACTGGCCAAAAACCGTACGGGGCGTCACATGCCCTGGCCGGGCCCCTTGTCAGGCGGCAGAGGCGTCCCTAGATTCCCCTTCTACCGGGGGGTACGACGCTGACGACAACGGATGACCGCCTCGCATTCCGTGCGGTGTGTCCGGGTGCGCGCCGACGCGCCCGGCCCGCCCCGCGTCTTCGGGGACCGGTCTCACCTTCCATCGCGCGCGACCGCACGGACTTCGGTGGCGGGCGGCGGGTACCGGGCAGTTGCGGGATCCGGTCCGGCCGTCAGGCCCGGCGAGCGTCCGTCCGCCCGGCCCGGGGACGGCCGGGCGTCCGGGCGGCGCGGGCCCGTTCCCCGTTCATGGCCGGGGGACGGGTCCGCGCGGGGCCGCACCGGATGCGGCACGGTGTGCCGGTCAGGCCGGGACCGCGGTGCGGGTCGCGGCCCGCACCGGGCCGGTCCAGCGGTCGAGGGCGCCGCGCAGCGACGCGGCGCGTACGTCCGGGTCGGCGGCGTCGGTGGCCCAGGCGATGTAGCCGTCGGGGCGTACGAGGAGCGCGGTGTGCCGGTCACCGGCCCAGGACGCCCGTACGAGACGGGCGGCGGCGGAACCGCCCTCCGCCGCGGCCCCGTCCTGCGGCGCCCCGGTGTCCGGCAGCGCTTCGGCCCTCGGCAGCCCTTCGGTCCCCGGCAGTTCCTCGTCCCGCGGTACGACGAGGACGAACGCGCCGCCGCGCAGCGCCTCGTACAGCCGGGTGCCGCCCGCCAGCCGCAGGTCGGGGACCCGCTTGCCGGTGAGCGGATGGGCGCCGCGCTCGGCCGGGTAGGAGATGCCGACCCCGCTGACCTGTGCCAGTGCCCGGTCCGCCAGCAGTGGCGTCACGTTCAGCAGCCCGGCGACCGACGCGCGCAGCGCCCGCGCCGGCGCGCTGCGCAGTTGCGCCGCCCGGATGAGCGTGCCGCTGCTGCGCAGCACCGTCTTCCCCACCGGGTGGCGCTCGGCGTCGTAACTGTCCAGCAGGCTGTCGGGTGCGTCGCCGTGCAGTACGGCGGCCAGCTTCCAACTGAGGTTGGCCGCGTCCTGGAGCCCGGTGTTCATGCCCTGGCCGCCGGCCGGGGAGTGGACGTGCGCGGCGTCGCCCGCGAGGAAGGCGCGGCCGACGCGGTAGCGGGGCACCTGGCGCTCGTCGCTGTGGAAGCGCGAGGTCCAGCGCACCTCGCTCATCCCGTAGTCGGTGCCGAGGGCGAGGCGCAGGTAGCCGCGGACCTCTTCGGCGCCGACGGGGACGTCCTCGGGGATCTGGCGGCGGCGGTCCCAGCCGACGACGCGGTACCAGCCGTCGCCGAAGTTGGCCACGACCGCGATGGCGTCGCCGTTGGCGTTGCCGACCAACGGAAGGTCGGGCTGCTCGTCGAGCCGTACGTCGGCGAGGACGACGGAGCTGACCACGGCGCGGCCGGGGAAGGGCAGGCCGAGTGCCTCCCGGACGGTGCTGCGCACGCCGTCCGTGCCGACCAGGTAGGACGCGCGGTACGCCGTGGCCGTCCCGTCCTCCTCCGTCACGCGGGCCTGGATGCCGTGGGCGTCCTGGTCCAGGCCGGTCACCCGGGCCCCGTACCGAAAGGTGACGCCGGCCTTCTGCGCGCGCCGCTCCAGCAGCCGTTCGACCTCGTACTGCGGAGTGATCAGTACGAACGGGAAACGGGAGGGCAGCCGGTCCGGCTTCAGGACGACGCCGCCGAAGAGCCGCATGGTCCGCAGCGCGTGGCCGCCCGCCACCAGTTCGTCGGCGAGGCCGCGCGCGTCGAGCTGTTCGAGGCTGCGGGCGTGCACCGCCATCGCGCGGGTCAGGTTGCTGAGGCCGGGGGCGCGCCGCTCCAGCAGGGTGACGCGCAGGCCGGCGACGGCGAGGTCCCCGGCGAGCAGCAGCCCGGTGGGGCCGGCGCCGACCACGAGGACGTCGGCGGGCGCGCCGGTGCGGACGGTGGTCGTGGGGTGTGTGGGGTTCGGGTCGTCGGTGGTGCCGGGATCGCGGGACATGGCCGCCTCCAATGCCAACACTTGTTTGCCAACGGTTGTTGGTCAACGCTTGTTGGCAACGATAGGGCCGGGTCGCTGGCCGGTCAACAGTTGTTGGCCTACAGTCGTTGGCATGGCTGAGACCGAATCCTCCCCGTCCGCACCGGACGCCGCGCCGGACCGCCCCCGTCGCTCCGACGCCACCCGTGCCGCGATCCTCGAAGCCGCCCGCGAGCGCTTCGCCGCCGACGGCTACGAACGCGCCACCATCCGGGCCGTCGCCCGGGACGCGGGCATCGACCCGTCGATGGTCATGCGCTACTACGGCAACAAGGCGGGCCTGTTCGCGGCGGCCTCCGAGATCGACCTGAAGCTGCCCGACCTGACGTCGGTACCGCGCGACCAGCTCGGCGCCATGCTCGTACGGCACTTCCTCGACCGCTGGGAGCGCGACGAGACGCTGACCGCGATGGTGCGCGTCGCCGTCACCAACGAAGCGGGCGCCGAACGGCTGCGCGGCGTCTTCGCCGAACAGATCAGACCGGCGCTCGCGGCGGTCTGCGCGGTCCCGGAGAAGGCCGAGTCCCGCGCGGCGCTGGTCGGCTCCCAGCTCGTGGGCATGGGCATGCTGCGGTACGTCCTGGTGCTGCCGCCCGCCGCCGCCCTCGGCCGCGAGGAGGTCGTGAGCTGGCTGGGGCCCACCATCCAGCACTATCTGACCGCCGAGCACCCGTAGAGCCGGTGGCGTGATCCGGCCGGAGACCTGCCCCGACCTGCCCATGACGCGCCAGGCTTCCGTGATCCCCGGACGAGGCGGCACCGCCGTTCTACGGTGGTGGCCGCACCAGCCGTACGTGCCGCCGTACCCGCAGAGGACCGGGAAGGAGACGCATGGCCCGGCAACCGTCCGTGTCACCGTCGCCCCAGGAAATCGTCGAACTCTACGGACTGGAGCCGCTGCCCAGGGAGGGGGGCCGCTACCGGCAGACCTGGGCGGGGCCCGCACGCCCCGACGGGCGCCCGGAGGGCTCCGCGATCGTCGTCCTGCTCACCGCGGAACCCGACGGCCACAGCGCGCTCCACCGCCTGCCCACCGACGAGGTCTGGCACTTCTACCTCGGCGACCCGCTCGCGATGCTCCTGCTGGACCCGTCCGGCGGCACCCGGACGGTCGTCCTCGGGCCGGACGTGCTGGGCGGCCAGCACGTCCAGTTCACGGTGCCGGCCGGCACCTGGATGGCGGCCGAGGTCGCCGACGGCGGCGCCTGGTCGCTGTTCGGCTGCACCATGGCGCCCGGCTTCACCTTCGACGTGTACGAGCACGGGGACGCCGCCGAACTGGCCGCGCGCTATCCCCAGGAGGCGGCGCGCATCACCGCGCTGTCCCGCCCGTGAGCGCGCCCGCCGGCAGCCCGCGGCTGCCCTCCCTCGCGGGCCAGGTGGCCCTGGTCACCGGTGCGGGCGGCGGCCTCGGCACCGGCATCGCGCTGCGCCTCGCCGAGGCGGGCGCCGCGGTCGTCGCCCACTACCGGACGAACGCCACCGCCGCCGAAGCACTCGTCTCGCACATTGAGGAGCAGGGCGGCAGCGCGCTTGCCGTACGGGCCGACCTGTCCGTCGAGGAGGAGTGCCACCAGTTGGTGCGTACGGCGGCGGAGTGGCGCGGCCGGCTCACCGCCCTGGTGAACAACGCGGGCGTGCAGCCCGTCCAGGACCTGGCCTCCATGAGCGTCGCCGACTGGCGCGCGGTCAACGACACCAACGTCCTGAGCGTCTTCGCCTGCACCCAGGCCGCCGCCGCGGTGATGCGGGACGGCGGAGGCGGCTCTATCACCCACATCGCCTCCATCGAGGCGCACCAGCCCACCGCGGCCCACGCCCACTACTGCGCGTCCAAGGCGGCCGTCGTGATGCACGCGCGCACGGCCGCGCTGGAGTACGGGCCCGACGGCATCCGCGTCAACAGCGTCTCGCCGGGCCTGATCGACCGCGAGGGCCTGGCGGAGTCCTGGCCGGACGGCGTGCACCGCTACCGGCAGGCGGCACCGGCCGGCCGGCTCGGGCGCCCCGAGGACATCGGAGACGCCTGTGTCTTCCTCGCCTCACCGATGGCCGCATGGGTGACCGGGCACGACCTGGTGGTGGACGGCGGGGTGTCGGCCAGACCCACATGGTGACCGCTCACCCGACGCCCGCCCGTCCCGCACCGCCCGCCCGGCCCCGGCGCCCTACTTGCCCTTCGCCGCGCCACCACGCTCCGCGCGGTACCGCTTGTCGTAGCGGTCCTGGCGGATGCGGCGCTCCCGGTAGGCGCGGTACTCCGCGTCGTAGCTCAGATAGCCCTGGCGGAAGCGCACGGCCAGATAGAGCAGGACGGCGGAGGCCAGCCACCACACCGGATTGGCGAACCCGGCGGCGACCGTCAGCAGGAACGAGACGAGCAGAAGTGGGAACACTGCGCACCTCCCACAGTGTGCGGTGATCGGAGGCGCCCCGCCGGAGCGCCGCTAGGCCACGGCCCCGGCCGGTGGGCCGGGCGGTTCGGCGGCCGGGGTGCCGGTCGCGGTGTCCAGGCCGGAGAAGACCGGCAGCAGCCGGTTCAGGCCGCTGGCCTGCAACGCCGCGAGGACGGCCGGGCTCGGCTGGACGAGCCGCAGGTCACCGCCCTGCGCACGGGCCCGCCTGGCCGCCGCGACGAGCGGGCCGAGGGCGAGCGCGCAGCAGTCGGTGACCTCGGACAGGTCGACGATCAGCAGGCTTCCGGGAGCGCGGGGCAGGCGCCGCAGGCGTTCGCGCAGGGTGGGCAGGGTCGCCAGGTCCACCCGGCCGCGCACGATGAGGACCGCGAAGTCGGTGTCGGTCACGGGGACCGACGGCACCTCGCCCGTCGCGGGCTCCGGCGGCACGGCCGGCGTGGCGGTCCGCGCCGGTGCGTGCCGGGTGTGGTGGCGGGGCGGCACCCGCGTGCCGACCGCGCCGGCGCGCGGGAAGTCGAGGGACGTTCCGGGGTCTGCCATCAGCACGCGCCTCCTCGGGGCGGACGGGCTTCCGCGCTGCCGGGGACTCGGGCTGCACCGTCCAGGGTAGTGCGGGGCGGGTGGCGGGAACAGCGTGCGTGGCCGACCGGTCGGGGGCGGGGGCGCCCTGACGGCGCATCATCCGTACGGCGCGCGCCGTACGGAGCCGCCGTCCGTGACCGCCGCGGGAGTCCCGGCCACCCCGGCAGAGGTTCCGGCCACCCGCGGCCGAGCCCCCGCCGGGGCCCGGCGCCTGACAGCTTTCAGCAGGTCACGGCCACACCAGGCAGTACGCCTGGTGTCCGGCGTCGTGCAGCCGGTGGGAGAAGTCCTGCCACTCGTGGAGGAGCTGGTAGACGGTGAAGGCGTCCCGGGGGCCGCCGCGGTCGGGGACCGTGGACCAGATGAAGGCCGCGGCGCCCACCGACTCCTCGCCGACGCCGCGCAGCGGGTCGACGACCGTCATGGGGAGCTTGACGACGGCGTAGTCGGGATGGAGGACGACCAGTTCGAGCGGCGGGACCTTGTGCAGCGGTATGCCTTCTATGCCGGTGAGGACCATCGCGGCCATCGTCTCCGGCTTGATCTTCGTGAACATGCCGCCCATGCCGAGCTCGTCGCCGCCGAGCTCTTCGGGCCGCATCGAGATCGGCACGCGCGCCGCCGTGGCACCGTTCGGCGCGCCGAAGTATTTGTACGTCACCCCCATGCGGCCGCCTCTGTTTCCCCCGCCCTTGATCTCCTCGCGCCGGTGGCGGCCCCGCTGGTCGCGCTCAGGCCCCCGGTCATCGGTGCCCTCGCCCAGTCCGCCACCGCGATGCATATCTCCACCCGACCACTCGCAGCCCCAGCCGCGCAACCCGATCATCGTCTCAGAGACCTCCCCCGTCACCGGCGCGCGAAACGCCCGGCCGCGCGCCCCCGTGCGCCTCTGAGACCATTGCTTGCGTGACTTACTCGTACGTTGCCCCAGTTTTGCAGACCCGCGGGGTCTGACACCTGGTCGGTAGCGAGGGGATTTCCGCTCCGCGCTCCGCCCGGGTGCCGCCGCCGGCCGCCGCCCCTTCCTACATTTGCGCAGGTCAGGATCACAGTGCCTTTTCCCTATGAAGCCCCAGTTTCGCAGACGCTCTTCGACCGTGCGGCCGTTGTGACGCCGGGCGGGGTGAACTCTCCCGTGCGCGCGTTCGGCGCCGTGGGTGGTTCGCCCCGGTTCATGGTGTCCGGTACCGGTCCGTACCTCACCGACGCCGACGGACGCGAGTACGTCGACCTCGTGTGCTCGTGGGGCCCGATGATCCTCGGGCACTCCCACCCCGAGGTGCTCGCCGCCGTCCAGGAGGCCGTCGCCCGCGGCACCTCCTTCGGCACGCCCGGCGAGGGCGAGGTGGAGCTGGCCGAGCGGATCGTGGACCGGATCGCCCCGGTCGAGCAGGTCCGGCTGGTCTCCTCCGGCACCGAGGCGACCATGTCCGCCATCCGGCTGGCGCGCGGTTTCACCGGCCGCACCAAGGTCGTGAAGTTCGCCGGCTGCTACCACGGGCACGTGGACGCGCTGCTGGCCGCGGCCGGCTCCGGCGTCGCCACCTTCGGGCTGCCGGACACGCCCGGCGTCACGGGCGCCCAGGCCGGTGACACGATCGTGCTGCCGTACAACGACATCGAGGCCGTACGGGCCGCCTTCGCCGCGCACCCCGGCGAGATCGCCTGCGTGATCACCGAGGCGGCGGCCGGCAACATGGGCGTCGTCCCGCCGCTGCCCGGCTTCAACCAGGGCCTGAAGGACCTCTGCGCCGAGAGCGGCGCGCTCTACATCTCCGACGAGGTCATGACCGGCTTCCGGGTCAGCCGCACCGGCTGGTACGGCATCGACGGCGTCCGCCCCGACCTGATGACCTTCGGCAAGGTCATGGGCGGCGGCTTCCCGGCCGCGGCCTTCGGCGGGCGCGCCGACGTGATGGCGCACCTCGCCCCGGTCGGCCCGGTCTACCAGGCGGGCACCCTGTCCGGTAACCCGGTCGCCACGGCCGCGGGGATCGCCCAGTTGAAGCTGCTGGACGAGGCGGCGTACGAGAAGGTCGACGCGGTCTCCGAGCAGGTGCGCTCGCTGGTCGCCGACGCCCTGACGAAGGCGGGCGTCGCGCACCGCCTCCAGGTCGCGGGCAACATGTTCTCGTTCGCCTTCACCGACCAGGACGTGACCGACTACGCCTCGGCCAAGGCGCAGGAGGCGTTCCGCTTCACCGCCTTCTTCCACTCGATGCTGTCCCAGGGCGTGTACCTGCCGCCGTCCGCGTTCGAGTCCTGGTTCGTCTCGACCGCCCACGACGAGCGGGCGGTCGAGCGGATCGCCGCCGCCCTGCCGTCGGCCGCGCGGGCCGCCGCCGAAGCGAGCGCGTGAGCGCGGCGGACGGCGGAGCGGACCGGAAGATGGGTGACATGAACAGCGAAGACATCACCGTCGTACATCTGATGCGGCACGGCGAGGTGCACAACCCGGAGGGCGTGCTGTACGGGCGGCGGCCCGGCTACCACCTCTCCGAGCTGGGACGGACCATGGCCGACCGGGTGGCCGAGCACCTGGCGGGGCGGGACATCACCCATGTCGTGGCGTCCCCGCTGGAGCGGGCGCAGGAGACCGCGGCGCCGGTCGCCAAGGCGCACGGCCTGGACCTGGCCACCGACGAGCGGCTGATAGAGGCGGCCAACGTCTTCGAGGGCAAGACCTTCGGGGTCGGCGACGGCGCGCTGAAGAAGCCGGGCAACTGGAAGTACCTGACCAACCCGTTCCGCCCGTCGTGGGGCGAGCCGTACCTGGAGCAGGTCGTACGGATGATGGGGGCGCTCGGCGCGGCGCGCGACGCGGCCCGCGGGCACGAGGCGGTGGCGGTCAGCCACCAGCTTCCGATCTGGATCGTGCGCAGCTTCGCCGAGCGGCGGCGGCTGTGGCACGACCCGCGCAAGCGGCAGTGCACGCTCGCCTCGCTGACCTCGTTCACCTTCCGCGGCGACAAGATCATTTCGGTGGGTTACAGCGAGCCGGCGCTCGATCTGGTGCCGGCGCACCTGCGGGCGGGCGCCAAGCCGCAGGCCGGTAAATCCAAAGCCTTCGGGGCGTAACCTCCGGCCGGTTTTTCGCATCGTGTGATGTGAGGGATGCGAGAGGCCGGTGTGACGTGAGGTCATCTACAAGCAAAATAATAAAATCGCGCCAATAGCCCGGAACCTCCGTGTTCGACAATGCCTCTTACCCGATGTCCGTTTATACGGATATTGAGTGTGACGAGTACGGATGGGGACGACGGTATGCGCGCGATCAGTCGGCGGAACGTGCTGGGCATGGGAGTGGGGGCGGCCGCGGCGCTCGGCGTCGCGGGCTGCTCCACCGGCTCCGGTTCCGGGTCCGGCTCCGGCCAGGACAAGAACGCGGTGCAGGCCAAGGCCAAGCCGATCGGCGACGGCTCGACGGCCGACTCGGGCCCGCAGCCGCACCAGCCGGAGAAGCCGCGCCGGCTGGAGCCCGGCGAGACCCCGCCGCAATTCGTGATCTTCTCGTGGGACGGCGCGGGCGAGGTCGGCAACGGCCTCTTCCCGCGCTTCCGCAAGCTGGCCAAGGACCACAACGCGGCCATGACCTTCTTCCTCTCCGGGCTCTACTGCCTCCCGGAGTCGAAGAAGCACCTCTACCGCCCGCCGAACAACAAGGTCGGCGCCTCGGACATCGGCTACCTCTCCGACGAGCACATCAAGGCGACCCTGAAGAACGTGCGGGAGGCGTGGCTGGAGGGCCACGAGATCGGCACCCACTTCAACGGGCACTTCTGCGGCGAGGCCCGTACCTCGGTCAAGCACTGGACCCCCGCCCAGTGGCAGTCCGAGATCGACCAGGCCATGGACTTCGTCACCAAATGGCGGACGAACACCGGTTTCACCGATCTCGAACCGCTGCCCTTCGACTACAAGAAGGAACTGATCGGCGGCCGTACGCCCTGCCTGCTCGGCCAGGAGAACCTGCTGCCCACCGCCAAGAAGCTGGGCTGGCGCTACGACGCCAGCTCGCCGGGCGGCCTGCAGATGTGGCCCAAGAAGAAGATGGGCATCTGGGACTTCCCGCTCCAGCAGATACCTTTCCCCGGACACCGGTTCGAGGTCCTCTCCATGGACTACAACATCCTCGCGAACCAGTCCAAGAACTCCACCAAGGGCCCGCCCGCCAACTACCCGCACTGGCGCAAGGAGGCCACCGGCGCCTACATCAAGGGCTTCGAGCGGGCCTACGAGACCAACCGCGCCCCCCTGTTCGTCGGCAACCACTTCGAGCAGTGGAACGGCGGCCTCTACATGGACGCCGTCGAGGAAGCGCTCAAGCACATCGCCGACGAGAAGCGCAAGGACGTGCGCCTGGTCTCCTTCCGGCAGTTCACCGACTGGCTCGACGCGCAGGACCCGAAGGTCGTGGCCAAGCTCCAGGGCCTGCGGGTCGGCCAGAAGCCCACGGGCGGCTGGAAGACGTTCCTCTCGGGCGCCTGAGACGCGGGGTACGGGCCGGGGCCGCGCGCCCCGGCCCGTACGCATCGGCGGAACCGGGCCCCGTAAGCCGCCTGACGTGCCCCGACATGACCGGTACCGCCCCGGCGAGGGGGGTGCGGAAGATCCGCTACGGCCCCATGCGAAACTTTTCACATGAGTGCCTGCCGCGTCCCCCGACGACTCGCCAGTCATCGCCGCACCGCGCTGTTCGCCGCGGGAGCCGCGCTCGCCGCGCTGACGCTGAGCGCCTGCGGCGAGGGCACGTCCGGCGGTTCCGAACAGACCCAGTTCGTCGAGGGCAAGGACGGCGTCGAGCGGGTCGCCAAGGCGGACCGTAAGCCCGTCCCCGACATCTCCGGCGAAACCACCCAGAGCGCGAAGCTGGACATCAAGGACTACAAGGGCAAGGTCGTCGTCCTGAACGTCTGGGGATCGTGGTGCGCCCCCTGCATCGCCGAGGCCCCCAACTTCGCCAAGGTCGCCAACGAGACCAAGGCCAAGGGTGTCCAGTTCGTCGGCATCAACACCCGCGACTCGCAGAAGTCCCAGGCGGTCAGCTTCGAGGAACAGCACAAGGTGCCGTACCCGAGCCTGTTCGACCCCACCGGCAAGCTGATGCTGCGCTTCCCCAAGGGCAGCCTCAACCCGCAGGCGATCCCCTCCACCATCGCCGTCGACCGGGAGGGCAGGATCGCCGCGCGGTCCATCGGCCCGCTCGGCGAGGACGAGCTGCGCAAGATGCTGCAGCCGCTGATCGACGAGAAGTGATCACGTGATCGCGCTCGCCGCCGCCACCTCGGGGCCCGCCTCCACCATCACCTCGGGCACCCTGCTCCTCGCCGTGCCCGTCGCCCTCCTCGGCGGGCTGGTCTCCTTCTTCTCGCCCTGCGTGCTGCCGCTCGTACCCGGCTACATGTCCTACGTCACCGGCGTGACCGGTACGGACCTCGCCGACGCCAAGCGCGGTCGGATGCTCGCCGGCGCCTCCCTCTTCATCCTCGGCTTCACCGCCGTCTTCGTCTCCACCGGCGCGCTCTTCGGCTTCTTCGGCAGCGTCCTCCAGGAACACCAGGACATCCTCAACAAGATCCTCGGCGTCCTGCTGATCCTGCTCGGCCTGGCCTTCGCCGGCATCCTGAAGAACTTCGGCCAGCGTGAGCTGCGCTTCCACAAGAAGCCCGCCATGGGCCTGGCCGGCGCGCCGGTGCTCGGCGTGCTCTTCGGCGTCGGCTGGACGCCGTGCCTGGGCCCGACCCTGACCGCCGTCAGCTCGCTCGCCATCGACCAGGCCAGTGCCGGACGCGGCGCCCTGCTGACCGTGGCCTACTGTCTGGGACTGGGCCTGCCCTTCATCGCCGTCGCGCTGGCCTTCCGCAAGGTGCTCGGCGCCTTCGGCTGGGTCAAGCGCCACTACGTGTGGGTGATGCGGCTGGGCGGCGGCATGATGGTCGTGCTCGGCGTCCTGCTCCTCACCGGCGCGTGGGCCGACCTGATGTCCACCATGCGGAGCTGGTCCAGCAGCTTCACCCCAGGGATCTGATCGATGACCACCAAGACCGACGCCGCCCGCGACGCCGACGACGCCGATGTCGGCGCCGCGGGCTCGCAGCTTTCCACCGCGCCCCAGGAGGAGGTCTCCTTCCCGTCCCTGGGGCCGATCGGCTGGGCCCGGTGGTTCTGGCGGCAGCTCACCTCGATGCGGGTCGCGCTGATCCTGCTGTTCCTGCTCTCCCTGGGGGCCATCCCCGGCTCGCTGGTCCCGCAGACCAGCATCGACCCGACCAAGGTCGAGCAGTTCCGGGCCGACCACACCACGCTGGCGCCGATCTACGACAAGCTGGGCCTCTTCCACGTCTACAGCTCGGTCTGGTTCTCCGCGATCTACCTGCTGCTGTTCATCTCGCTGATCGGCTGCATCGTGCCGCGCACGTGGCAGTTCGTCGGGCAACTGCGCAGCCGCCCGCCGGGCGCCCCGCGCCGGCTGACCCGGCTGCCCGCGTACACCACGTGGCGTACGGACCGGGCGCCCGAGGAGGTGCTCGGCGCCGCGCAGCGGATGCTGAAGAAGCGCCGTTTCCGCGCCCACACGGTCGGTGACGCGGTCGCCGCCGAGAAGGGCTACCTCCGCGAGGCCGGCAACCTCGTCTTCCACATCTCCCTGATCGTGATCCTGGTGGCGGTCGCCGTCGGCAGCCTGTGGAAGTCCGAGGGCGGCAAGCTCGTCGTCGAGGGCGACGGCTTCGCCAACAGCCTCACCCAGTACGACAACTTCAAGTCCGGTGCCTTCTACGACACCGACGACCTGGAGCCCTTCGGCTTCTCCCTCAAGAGCTTCGACGCGTCCTACGAGCGCACCGGCCCCAGAAGGGCACCCCGCGCGAGTTCCGCGCCAACATCTCGTACTTCCGGGGCGCGGACGGCCAGGAGCACCAGGGCAAGATCGAGGTCAACCACCCGCTGGAGATCGCCGACTCCAAGATCTTCCTGCTCTCGCACGGCTACGCGCCGGTCGTCGAGGTCACCGACGGCCGCGGCAAGAAGGTCTACAGCGGCGCGGTGCCGTTCCTGCCGCAGGACATGCAGAACTACACCTCCACCGGTGTGGTCAAGGTGCCCAACGCGCTGACCCCGGACGGCAAGCGCAACCAGCTCGGCTTCTCCGGCTTCTTCGTGCCGACGTACGGCGGCAAGGGCTCCGGCTCGATGTTCTCCACCTTCCCCGCGCTGGACAATCCGCGGCTGACGCTGACCGCGTACCACGGCGACCTCGGCGTGGACTCCGGACTGCCGCAGAGCGTGTACCAACTGGAGAAGAAGAACCTCAAGCAGTACAAGCAGGACGGCCGCGCCGTCGCCCAGATGATGCAGCCCGGTGAGACGATGAAGCTGCCCGGCGGCGACGGCAGCATCAAGTTCGTCGGCGTCAAGCAGTGGGCCACCTTCCAGGTCTCCCACCAGCCCGGCAACGGCCTCGCGCTGATCGGCGCGATCGCCGTGCTGCTCGGCCTGGCCGGCTCGCTGTTCATCCAGCGCCGCCGGGTGTGGGTACGGGCCGTCCGGGGCGCCGACGGCGTGACCGTCGTCGAACTGGCGGGCCTGGGCCGCAGCGAGTCCGCCCGCCTGCCGGAGGAACTGGCGGATCTGGCGGAAGCCCTCGGGCCGGACGCGCCGCAGGCCGCGGAGGCGGCGGCGGCCCCCGATCCGGACGCGCCGCAGACCGCCCAGACAGCGGCGGACCCCGACTCGGCCCCGTCCGCCGCCTCGAAGAATCCCACCCCCACCGGCCCCGAGAACGCGGCGAAGCCCACCGACTCCGCCGATGATCCTGCCGATCCCTCCGAAGGAGCGCGCGCGTGAACCTCGCTGCCGCAGCCACCAACGAGAACCTGGCCAGTATCAGCAACGTGCTGATCTACTCGGCCATGGCCGTGTACACCCTCGCCTTCCTCGCGCACCTCGCCGAGTGGGCCTTCGGCAGCCGCAGCAAGGTCGGCCGTACGGCCGCGGCCCTGACCGCCACGGTGCCCGCCCCCGCCAAGGCGACGGCGGCCCGCACGGCGGAACAGGGCGGCGGCACCGCCGTACTGGAGCGCCCCAAGGTCGTCACCCGCGCGGCCAACGGCAGCCGGGACGTCCCGGACGGCCCGGGCGCCGCGGGCGGCACCGAGAAGGGCGACCTGTACGGCCGGATCGCCATCTCGCTGACCACCCTCGCCTTCCTGATCCACCTCGGCGGCGTCCTCACCCGCGGCCTGTCCGTACAGCGCGCCCCCTGGGGCAACATGTACGAGTTCTCCACGACCTTCGGCATGGTCGCGGTCGCCGCGTACCTCGTCCTGCTCGCCCTGAAGAAGAACGTCCGCTGGATCGGCCTGCTGCTGACCGCCACCGTCCTGCTGGACCTCGGCGTGGCCGTCACCTGGCTCTACACCGACAGCTCCCAGCTCGTCCCGGCCCTGCACTCGTACTGGCTGTGGATCCACGTGAGCTGCGCGATCATCTCCGGCGCCTTCCTCTACCTCGGCGCCGTCTCCACGCTGCTCTACCTCTTCCGCGACCGCTACGAGAGCAAGCTGGCCGACCCCTCCGGCAAGCAGCCCGGCGCCTTCGCCACCTCCGTGATGGAGCGCCTCCCCGCGGCCGCCAGCCTGGACAAGTTCTCCTACCGCGTGAACGCCACGATCTTCCCCCTGTGGACCTTCACGATCATCGCGGGCGCCATCTGGGCCGGCGAGGCCTGGGGCCGCTACTGGGGCTGGGACTCCAAGGAGATCTGGTCGTTCGTCACCTGGGTCGCCTACGCCGCCTACCTCCACGCCCGCGCCACCGCCGGCTGGAAGGGCCGCAAGGCCGCCTACCTGGGCCTGTTCGCCTTCCTGACGTACATCTTCAACTACTACGTCGTGAACTACTTCTTCTCGGGTCTGCACTCCTACTCGGGGGTCTGACCCGGTCGGAGCAGTACCCCGGCGGAAACCCGTGCCGTACGCGACGGTGGCCTCATGGATCGTCTTGAGAGCCCCGTCCCGTACGGCACCGCCGTTTCCGCCGACGACACCCACACCCTCCGGTACGAGCTGAGCTTTCCCCAGCCTGTGGAGCGGGTGTGGGACGCGGTGGCCACCCAGGAGGGGCTGCCGGGCTGGCTCGCGGTCGCCGATCCGTTCGTACGGCACGAGGGCGGCGCGATCACCCTGCGGTGGCAGAACACCGATGAGAACGGCACCGCGACGGTGGCTCCGGGCCAGGTCACGGGCTGGGGGCCGACCCGGCTGGCCGAGTACACCGTCGACGTCCACGGCCGGATCCGCTTCGATCTCCAGCCGCGCGACGGCGCGGACGGCACCCGCCTGCGCTTCACCAACGAGTTCACCGGCTCGCCCGCCTGCCGGCTGGACTGCCTCGCGGGCTGGCACCACCACTTCGAGTTCCTGGCCGAGGCACTGGCGGGCCGGCCCAAGGACTGGTCCACCTGGAACCTCGACCGGTGGCGGGAGCTGCGCGCGGACTACGCGGCGGCGGGGGAGTGAAGGCCCGGGGTACCTGTCGGGGCCGGATAGGGGCTTTCCTCGGGGAGCAGTCCGGCGGCGGTGGTCAGGTCGCCGCGGGTGACGAGCGCGTGGATCTCGTGGGCGAGCGGGGTGACGTCCCGGATGGCGACGGTCCACTCGTCGGCGTAGCGGCGGGACGCCTCGTCGGACAGGCCGAGCTGGAGCGAGCGGTGGGGCAGGGGAGAGAGGCGGAGGTCGCGTTCGGGGTCCCACTGGATGCGGGCCGGGGAGTCGCGCAGTTGCTGTCTCCAGGCGTCCCGGTCGGTGTGGACGGCGGGGTCGTAGTGGGACAGGCAGGCGTGGCGCAGCGCCCAGTCGAAGCCGGCGCGGTCGAGCTCGATGGCGAGGACGCGCTCCTGGTCGGGCTTGGTGGCCCAGCCGCAGCGGTACATCATCCACAGGAACGACGGCTTGATCCACGTCATCCGCTCCCGTTTCCACGCGGGCGGGAAGCGGCCGTCGCGGGCGGCGGGGAGGCCGAGGGCCGGGCTGTACGCCTGGTAGACGGTGATGGTCGTGGCGGTGTGGAGGGCGCGGATGCGGCGGAGGGGTTCGGGGTGGGCGGTGTGTCCGGTGGTGCGGTCGAGCTGGTCGGGTTCGACGTTCATGGGCCGTCAGTCTGGGCGGGCAGCCCCTCCGGGGGCCACTGAATTCGGCGGCGGACCGTACGTCAGGAGGTGCCCTGCGCGTTGATGGCGTTCAGTTGGCCGCGCAGGTACGTGTGGGAGTCCGGCAGGGCGCCGACGCGGGTGCCGGGGTCGCACTCGTAGAAGTAGACCAGGGACATCAGCTCTTCGGTGGGGTCGTCCGGCGGGGGCGGCAGGACGCGGTGGCGGCCGGAGCGCCAGCGGCCGTCGGTCCAGTGGGCCATCAGGTCGCCGATGTTGACGGTGAGGGAGCCGGGTACGTACGGGGCGTCCTGCCAGCCGGTGCCGCCGTGCGCGGGGTCGGTCCAGATCTGCAGGCCGCCCTTGCCGTACTGCCGGTCCAGGACCGTGACCGTGCCGAAGTCGGTGTGCGGGCCGATGCGGAACTGGCCGGGCAGGGCCTCGCCCACCGTCTCCGTCCCCGGATACCAGTTGATGTTGAAGCCCCAGGTGGGGTGGGCGGTGTGCCGGGTGAAGCGGTCGGGCGCGGCGCCGAGCGCGGTGGCGAGGAGTTCCAGGAGCTGGTCGGAGAGGGCGCGCAGGGCGGCGAGGAGGTCCTGGACGTCGGTGCGGAGCGCCGGGACCTGGTGGGGCCAGATGTTGGGCAGGAACCACTCGGCGTCGACGGCCGGGACGCCGGTCGGCTCCTCGGAGGCGAAGGACAGCGACTCCTTCAGGTCCGGTGGGGTGGTGGTGCCTTCGGCGGCGCCGTTGGCCTCGGCGCCGGGGCCGAGCCAGCCGCGGCCGCCGACCTCGGTGGCGTACGGCTGCTTGGCCGCGGCGGGCAGCGCGAAGAAGGTACGGGCGGTGGCGCGGACGCGGTCGCGCAGCTCCTGGTCGATGCCGTGGCCGGTGACGAGGAGGAAGCCGGCGGCGCGCAGCCCGGCGTCGACGGCCTCGGCGATACGGCGGCGGGTGTCCGTACCGCCGTCCCGCCAGCGGGTGAGGTCGACGGTGGGGACGGGGGACGGGAGGTCACTCATGGCCGATGTCCTCGTTCCACAGCGCGGGCCGGGCGGCGATGAACTCGCGGAGCAGCGTCCTGCATTCCGCGTCGTCCAGCAGCACGATCCGTATGCCGCTCTGCGCCAGCCAGTCGTGGCCGCCGTGGAAGGTGCGGGTCTCGCCGATCAGGACGCGCGGGATGCCGAACTGGCGGATCAGGCCGCAGCAGAACCAGCAGGGGGAGAGGGTGGTGACCATCGTCGTGCCGCGGTAGTCGCGGCGGCGGCCCGCGGCGCGGAAGGCGGTGGTCTCCGCGTGCGCGGACGGGTCGCCGTCCTGGACGCGCCGGTTGTGGCCGCGTCCGAGGACGGTGCCGTCGAAGTCGTACAGCGCGGCGCCGATGGGGATGCCGCCCTCCGCCAGTCCGGCCCGTGCCTCGGCGACCGCCGTCGCCAGCATCATCCGCTCCCGGTCCCTCACGACGGCCACTCTCCTCGCCTCGGGACGGCCGGGCAACGCGTGGGACGTGATCAGGCCGGAGTGTCCGATGGCGGGGAGTGCGGGGAGGGCGTGCGGGTACGGGGGCACGCGCCGGGCCGGGGCCGGGGAGCCGGGGCCGGGCTCGGGGAGGTGTGGCCGGGTCCGGGGAGCCGGGGCCGGGCCCGGGGAAGTGGCGCGCTGCTGCGGCAGGCGGGGCGTGTCGGTAGGGCGGGCGGGGCGTGTCGGTACGGCGGGGAAGGGCGCGCCGGTCGGGCGCGCAAGGGCGTGCCGGTACGCGGCGGGAGCGTCAGCCCTTCGGCGGCGGGGTGCCGCCCTCGCCGTCCGCCGAACCGTTTTCCTTGCGCCGCAGTTCCTCCTCGCGGCGCCGCAGGTCGGCCTCCCAGTCCTTCAGGAGCGCCTCGTCCCGCTTGCCCTCGTCCTTCGGGCCGTCCTTCTTCTCGCCGTCGTCCTTGAGCGAGCGCAGGAACTCGGGGTTGTCGTCCGGCGCGACCCACTTCGGGGCCGCGCCGCGCCCGCCGCGGGGCCACGGCGACGCGGCGCCGCCCCCGGCGTGCTCACGGCGGGGCCGGCCCGCCACCAGCCACGCGACCGGCCCGATCAGCACCTCGCCGAAGAGCAGGATGATGAAGACCCAGGCAATCTTCGGCAGGCCGCGGACCTGGTTCTCCGGCGTGTTCAGGCAGTCGATGAACGCATAGATCCACAGCGCCAGGATCACGAGGAACGGCAGATACCTGAGCATTGCGGAAGCAGCCCCCCAGAGCTGACGGGCGGGCCTCGGCGGGGCCCGGTGACCCGTCCAGGGTAGTGCGTACCGGATACTGGAACGCATGGCTTATGACGACCTTCGCTCGTTCCTGCGCGCGCTCGACCGGGAGGGCGACCTCAAGCGGATCAAGGCCGAGGTCGACCCGTACCTGGAAGTCGGCGAGATCGTCGACCGGGTGCAGAAGTCCGGCGGTCCCGCGCTGCTCTTCGAGAACGTCAAGGGCTCGTCGATGCCGCTGGCGATGAACGTGTACGGCACCGACCGCCGGCTGCTCAAGGCGCTCGGCCTGACCTCGTACAACGACATCAGCGACAAGATCGGCGGGCTGCTCCGGCCCGAGCTGCCGCAGGGCTTCGTCGGGGTGCGGGAGGCGTTCGGCAAGCTCGCGAACATGACGCACGTACCGCCGAAGAAGGTCAAGGGCGACAGCGCCCCGGTCCAGGAGGTCGTGCTCCAGGGCGACGACGTCGACCTGGACCGGCTCCCCGCGCTGTTCACCTGGCCGCAGGACGGCGGGTCGTTCTTCAACCTGGGCCTGACCCACACCAAGGACCCGGAGAGCGGCGTACGCAACCTGGGCCTCTACCGCCTCCAGCGCCACGACAAGCGCACCATCGGCATGCACTGGCAGATCCACAAGGACAGCCGCAACCACTACCAGGTGGCCGCCAAGCGCGGTGAGAAGCTGCCGGTCGCCATCGCCTTCGGCTGTCCGCCGGCCGTGACGTACGCCTCCACCGCGCCGCTGCCCGGCGACATCGACGAGTACCTGTTCGCCGGGTTCGTCCAGGGCAAGCGGATCGAGATGGTGGACTGCAAGACCGTGCCGCTCCAGGTCCCGGCCAACGCCGAGGTCGTGCTGGAGGGCTGGCTGGAGCCCGGCGAGATGCTGCCGGAGGGCCCCTTCGGCGACCACACCGGCTTCTACACGCCGCAGGAGCCGTTCCCCGCGCTGACCATCGACTGCGTCACGATGCGCCGGCGGCCGCTGCTCCAGTCGATCGTCGTCGGCCGGCCGCCGACGGAGGACGGGCCGCTGGGCCGGGCAACGGAACGGTTCTTCCTGCCGCTGCTGAAGATCATCGTGCCGGACATCGTGGACTACCACCTGCCCGAGTCGGGCGGCTTCCACAACTGCGCGATCGTCTCGATCGACAAGAAGTACCCCAAGCACGCCCAGAAGGTGATGCACGCCATCTGGGGCGCGCACATGATGTCGCTGACCAAGCTGATCATCGTGGTCGACGCCGACTGCGACGTGCACAACCTGCACGAGGTGTCCTGGCGGGCCCTCGGCAATACGGACTACGCGCGCGACCTGACCGTCGTCGAGGGCCCGGTCGACCACCTGGACCACGCCTCGTACCAGCAGTTCTGGGGCGGCAAGGCAGGCATCGACGCGACGCGCAAGCTGCCCGAGGAGGGCTACACGAGGGACGGCGGCTGGCCGGAGATGGTCGAGTCGGACCGCGAGACGGCGGCGAAGGTCGACCGCCGCTGGAAGGAGTACGGGTTCTAGACATGAGCGCCGATTCAGCGACACCGGATCTCTTCGCCCCCGAACCCGCACCGCCCGGCAAGATCAAAGCCTTCCTGCGGCTGGTGATGATCGAGCACTCGGTCTTCGCGCTGCCCTTCGCCTACATCGCCTCGCTGACCGCGATGCACGGCTCCGACAAGAGCGTCCACTGGGTCGAGCTGCTGCTGGTCACGGTCGCGATGGTGGGCCTGCGGACGTTCGCGATGGCCGCCAACCGCATCATCGACCGGGAGATCGACGCCCGTAACCCGCGCACCGCGGGCCGCGAGCTGGTCACCGGCGCGGTGAGCGTGCGCTCCGCGTGGACCGGCGCGCTAATCGCCGTGGTGTTCTTCCTGGGCGCCGCGGCGCTGCTGAACCCGCTGTGCCTGGCGCTGGCGCCGGTCGCCGTGATCCCGATGGTGGTCTATCCGTACGGGAAGCGGTTCACGAACTTCCCGCACGCGATCCTGGGCCTCGCCCAGGCGATCGGCCCGATCGGCGCGTGGATAGCCGTCACGGGGTCCTGGTCCTGGGACGCGGTGATCCTCGGGGTCGCCGTCGGTGTCTGGATCGGCGGCTTCGACCTGATCTTCGCCTGCCAGGACGTGCAGGCCGACCGGGCGCACGGCGTGAAGTCCGTACCGGCCCGCTTCGGCATCCCGGCGGCGCTGCACGGCGCCCGCGCCTGCCACGCCGTCACCACGGCGCTGCTGGTCTGGTACGCGCTCGCCACCCACGCCGGGGTCTTCTTCTGGATCGGTCTGGTGATCGTCGTAGCGGCCTTCCTCTACGAGCACACGATCGTGCGGCCGCACGACCTCTCCCGGCTCAACCGGGCCTTCTTCCAGGTCAACGGGTTCATCGGGATAGCGCTGTTCGTCTGCGCGCTGCTCGATCTGTTCGTTCGCGGTCTGACGGTCTGACGGTCTGACGGAACCGGCCGGCCTGACGGAATGGGTCGGTCTGACGGTCTGATGGTCCGGGCCGTGGCGCTCCGGGGGCGGCTGCCTCCGGAGCGTCGTACGTTGTGGCGGCCCTCGCCACCGCCACCGCACAGTCCGGGTCGAGCCCCCCCACGGAACCGCACCCGTTACGGAACCGCCCGGGTCTCCACCCCGGATATCCGCTCGGCCGGTCGCTGCCGGAAGGCGAACGCCGCCAGCACGCCGCCCACCAGCCCGAACAGGTGGCCCTGCCAACTGATGCCGCTGTCGGTGGGCAGCGCGCCCCACAGGATCGAGCCGTACACCGCGGCGACCAGCACCCCGAGGCCGATGTCCAGCGGCTTGCGGTCGATGAAGCCGCGTATCAGGAGATAGCCGAAGAGGCCGAAGACGACACCGGAGGCACCGGCCGTGTTGCTCCCGGCGGGGGCGGTCAGCCAGACGCCCAGGCCGCTGGTCAGGGCTATCAGCAGCGCCACCCCGACGAAGCGGCGCAGGCCGACGCGGAACGCGGCCAGGAAGCCGAGGAGCAGCAGCGGCAGGGTGTTGGCCGTCAGGTGGTCGAAGCCGAAGTGGATGAAGGCGGCGGGCAGCACGTCGGCCAGCTCGCTCAGCTCGCGCGGCCGTACGCCGAAGGTGTCCAGCGCGTTGCCGGACGCGGCGTCGGCGATCTCGAGCACCCACAGCAGGGCGACCCAGCCGAGCATCAGTACGGCGGCGGGCCTGGCCCGCTCCAGCGCTCGCGTCATCATCCGCGGCACCTCCCCTTCCCCGTTCACTGGAACAAACGGCCGTGCGGGGTCCGATGGTTCCGCCGGATAGGCTCGAACCGTGGAACCGCAGGACGACAACCCCAGTCAGCCCGGCGTCGCAAGGCCCGGCGGGCCCCCGCCCGTCCGGCCGCCGGGTCCGCCGACGTGCCCCGCCGCCCTTGGGTGGTGGGTGTCTCCGGCGCGTCCGGCACGCCGTACGCGGCGTCCGTGGTGCGCGGCCTGCTGACGGCCGGCGAGGCGGTGGACCTGATCGTCAGCCGGGCCTCGAGGCTGACGCTGCTGGACGAGACGGGCATCTCCTTCCGGGACGCGCACTGGCGCGCGGACCTGCGGGAGTGGCTGGCGCGGGGCGCGGACGGCAAGCCGGGGACGTTCGGCGTCACGGACGCCGACCTGGACCTGGTGCGGTACTGGCCGGCCGGTGATCTGGCCGCGGGGCCGTCGTCGGGCTCGTACCCGGTGAAGGGGATGCTGATCGTGCCGGCCAGCACGGCGTGTGTGGCGGGCGTGGCGCTGGGGCTGTCGAAGGACCTGCTCCAGCGGGTGGCGAGCGTGACGCTCAAGGAACGCAGGAGGCTGGTGGTCGCGGTGCGGGAGACCCCGCTGAACGGGCAGACCCTCAGGCATCTGGTGACGCTGGACGAGGCGGGCGCCGTCGTGGTGCCCGCCTCGCCGGCGTTCTACGCGGGAGCGACGCACATCCAGGATCTGGTGGACTTCGTCGCGGGCCGGGTGCTGGATACGGCGGAGGTGCCGCACCGGCTCTACCGGCGGTGGGAAGGGGAGCTCGGATCGGGCTCCAAGGAGGCTTAGCGCTTCCCGGCGGTGGAGCCGTTGCGGCCGAAGCGGCGCTTGCCCTGGGCGGTGGCGGCGGGACGGTGAGCACGAGAACGATTGGCCAGCTCCTGCAGCTCGCGCATGCGGGCGTAGGCCATCTCGATCGAGTACACGGTGACATCTCCTGGGAAAGATCGTCTTTGATCAACTGGGATTGACGGTTCTACAGGGTCGCAGCCCCTGTATGCCTTAGATTCTACATGTAAAAGCCGGGATTGCAGAGTGAATGGAAGGTCAGGGGCGTATGGATGCCGTAGATAGGCAGCTCATCCAGGCACTGCGGGAGAACGGCAGGGCCTCGTACGCGGAGCTGGGCCAGCTCGTGGGCCTGTCCGGGCCCAGCGTCACCGACCGGATCAACCGCCTGGAGGCGGCCGGCGTGATCACCGGTTACCGCGCGACCGTCGACGCGGCCTCGCTCGGCCTGGGCGTCACCGCCCTGGTCGGCATCTCGCTGTCGGACGCGGCCGACCACGAGGACGTGGCGATGCGGCTGCGCGACCTCGCGGAGATCGAGGACGCCTGGTTCATCGCGGGCGACGACTCGTACATGCTCAAGGTCCGGGTCGGCGACGTGGACGGGCTGGAGCGCACCATCCGCAGGCTCTCGGGCACCAAGGGCGTCTCCCGGACGCGCACCACCATCGTGCTCTCCACCAAGTGGGAGAACCGCGTGGGCGAGCTGCCCGAGGACGCGTAGGCGGCCCGCCGCACGACACGCGGAACCCCGCTCCCTGGCCTGTACGGCGGGCTCCCGGCCGTACAGGCATGGGGGCCCGGCGGGGCCGGAAAACGGGGGAGTACGCTCGGTGAAGCCCGATTTTGGCAGAGATATGGGAGGCGGCCGGATGACTGCATCCATGGATGTGGGTCTCAAGCGCGAGCTGGAGGACAAGGTCCGGTCCGGGGAGCGGCTGACCCGCGAGGACGGCATCGCCCTCTACGAGAGCGACGACCTGGCGTGGCTCGGCGGCCTCGCCCACGAGGTGCGCACGCGCAAGAACGGCGACGTCGTGCACTTCAACGTCAACCGTCACCTCAACATGACGAACGTGTGCACCGCCTCGTGCGCGTACTGCTCCTTCCAGCGCAAGCCGGGCGAGAAGGACGCGTACACGATGCGCATCGAGGAGGCCGTCCGCCTCGCCAAGGCGATGGAGGGCGACAAGCTCACCGAGCTGCACATCGTCAACGGCCTCCACCCCACCCTGCCGTGGCGCTACTACCCGCGCTCGCTCAGCGCCCTCAAGGAGGCGCTGCCCGACACGGTCTCCCTCAAGGCGTTCACCGCCACCGAGATCCACCACTTCGAGAAGATCTCCGGGCTGCCCGCCTCCGAGATCCTCGACGAGCTGATCGCCTCCGGTCTGGAGTCGCTGACCGGCGGCGGCGCGGAGATCTTCGACTGGGAGGTGCGCCAGCACATCGTCGACCACGACACCCACTGGGAGGACTGGTCGCGCATCCACCGCCTGGCGCACGAGAAGGGTCTGAAGACCCCGGCGACGATGCTGTACGGGCACATCGAGGAGCCCCGGCACCGCGTCGACCACGTACTGCGGCTGCGTGAGCTGCAGGACGAGACCAACGGCTTCCAGGTCTTCATCCCGCTGCGCTACCAGCACGACTTCGTGGACATGAAGGACGGCAAGGTCCGCAACAAGCTCCAGGCGCGCACCACGATGGCGACCGGCGCCGAGGCCCTGAAGACCTTCGCGGTCTCCCGGCTGCTGTTCGACAACGTGCCGCACGTGAAGGTCTTCTGGGTCATGCACGGCGTGCAGACCGCGCAGCTCGCGCTGCAGCACGGCGCCGACGACATGGACGGCTCGGTCGTCGAGTACAAGATCACGCACGACGCGGACAACTACGGCACGCCGAACAAGCTCACCCGCGACGACCTGCTGGAACTGATCCGCGACGCGGGCTTCCGGCCGGTCGAGCGCAACACCCGCTACGAGATCATCCGGGAGTACCCGGGCCCGGACGCGGAGCGCCGCGAGGCACCGCAGCCGATGCGGGTGTGACACCAGGGCCGGACGGAACGCCGGTGCCTGGCGATACGGCAAGGACAGCCGATACGCCAGGGCCGGACAGGACGGCAGGGGCGGGTGTCACCCGGGGCGATTAGGGTCCGCACCATGGATCTCCGCTTCGACCTGGACCCCGCCGTCACCCCCGAACTGACCGACGGCATCCGCACACTGTGGGCCGAGGTGTCCAACGCGGGCGGTGCCGTCGGGTTCGTCCCGCCGGTGACGGCCGAGGACGTCCGCCCCGACCTGCTCTCCCACCTGGTGGCGATGTCCGAGGGGCGCGCCCGGCTGGTCGCGGGCCGCGACGCGCACGACGGCCGGGTGCTCGCCACCGCCTTCCTCCACCTCAACCAGCACCGCCTGATGAAGCACTGGCTGTGGGTCTACACCGTGATGGTGCACCCCTCCCTCCAGGGGCAGGGCGCCGGCCGCGCCCTGATGGCGGCCGTCGACGAGGCCGCCCGCGCGACCGACGGCATCGAGGGCATCCGGCTCACCTGCCGCGGCGGCACCGGCGTCGACGGCTTCTACACCTCCTGCGGCTACAAGGAGGTCGGCCGGGTCCCGTCGGCCATCAAACTGGCCGACGACGACTACCGGGACGACATCACGATGTGGCGCGAACTGGCGTGACGGCGCGCCGCGTCCCGGCCCACGGCAGGGGTCCGAAAAGATCACGAATCGGGCTGTGCTTGACTGGAGTCAGACCCTTTCGGTTGTCGTCGTGAAGAAGGTCCGCCCGTGAGTAGCCAGAAGTTCGCCACGCTCCGCTACACCGCCCTGCGCCTGGGGATCTTCGTCGTGTGCTTCGCGCTGGTCTGGGCGCTGGCGTACTTCCACATCATCCCGCTCGGCGTGGGCAGTTCCAACGCCGTGTGGCTGCTGCTGCTCGCGATCGTGATCTCCGCGCCGCTGAGCTTCGTGCTGCTGCGCAAGCAGCGGGACGCGATGTCCGAGCAGATCGTGGCGAAGGTCGACCGGCAGAAGGCCCGCATCGCGGCCAGCGCCCGCCAGGAGGACGGCCTCCTGTAGCCCTCCGCAGGCGCTGTAAGGCGCCTCACAGTCGACGGATGCCCCGCCGAGGAGAACCCCTCCACGGCGGGGCATCACGCGTTCCCCCAGCCGCTCCGGCCCTCCCCCGCCCCGTAGGCCCAAAGAAACTCTTTGGGTTCCCCAAAGTTCAAGTGTTAACGTGTTCGACATGAAGACAGCAGCAGCGCACCACCACACCACGGGCGTCCCGCTCGTGGCGCGCCTGCACGTCGATCTTTGCCGCTGCATGTCCGCGGCCTGTTGCCGCCGCTGATCCCAGCTCGCAGCGGCCGGAGATCCCGTACGGATCGGTTACGGACCTCCTGTCTCCTGGCGCTGTGCGCCGTCTCCTCACCCTTTCGACGCCTGTCTGTCCCCGGAGTGTGTCCGTTGTCCACCACGTCTTCCGAGACCCCGCGGTCCGAGACCGCCAGATCCCGCCGCATACCCAAGGTCCCGTTCTGGGCCCAGATCCTGCTCGGCCTCGTCCTGGGCGTACTGCTCGGCTGGATCGCCAAGAGCGGTGACGTCTCCTGGCTGAAGACCACCCTCGACACCATCGGCAGCCTCTTCGTCCAGTTGCTCAAGCTGGCCGTGGCACCGCTGGTCTTCTTCGCCATCCTGGTCTCGATCACCAACCTGCGGCAGGTCAACAACGCGGCCCGGCTGGCCACCCGCACCCTGCTGTGGTTCATGGTCACCTCGCTGATCGCGGTCGCCATCGGCATGGCGATCGGCCTGATCAGCAACCCCGGCGCGGGCACCGGCCTGACCCCCAAGGACGGCAAGCTCCCCGAGCACGCCGGCTCCTGGATCGACTTCCTGACCGGGATCATCCCCAAGAACGTCGTCACGCCGTTCACCGACCTGAAGGTCATGCAGATCGTCTTCATGGCGACGGTGGCCGGCATCGCGGCCCTGAAGCTGGGCGACCGCGCCGAGCCGGTGCTGCGCCTGAGCCGCTCCGTGCTGGAGCTGCTGCAGAAGGCCCTGTGGTGGGTCATCCGCCTCGCCCCGATCGGCTCGCTCGGCCTGATCGGCTACGCCATCGCGGACTACGGCTGGGACCTGATCAGCAAGTACGCGACCTTCACCGTCGACATCTACGTCGGCTGCGCGATCGTCCTGTTCGGCGTCTACCCGCTGCTGCTGTCGGCCTTCGCCAAGGTGAGCCCGCTGCAGTTCTTCAAGGGCGCCTGGCCCGCCAT
Organism: Streptomyces chrestomyceticus JCM 4735; assembly: GCF_003865135.1. NCBI lineage: Bacteria > Bacillati > Actinomycetota > Actinomycetes > Kitasatosporales > Streptomycetaceae > Streptomyces > Streptomyces chrestomyceticus. The sequence goes on from NZ_BHZC01000001.1 coordinate 5,143,506, forward strand.
CCAGTTGGCGTTCGTCTCCCGCTCCTCGGTCGGCACCATGCCGCTGACCCAGAAGGTCACCGAGCGCCTGGGCGTCCCGAAGGAGTACGCGTCCTTCGCGGTGCCCTTCGGCTCGACGACCAAGATGGACGGCTGCGCCTCGATCTACCCGGCGCTCGCCGCGATCTTCATCGCGCAGATCTTCGACGTCGACCTGGGCGTCGGCGACTACATCCTGATCGCCTTCGTCTCGGTCATCGGCTCGGCGGCCACCGCCGGCCTGACGGGCGCCACCGTCATGCTGACCCTGACCCTGTCCACCCTCGGCCTCCCCCTGGAGGGCGTCGGCCTGCTGATGGCCATCGACCCGATCCTGGACATGATGCGGACGGCTACGAATGTGGCCGGCCAAGTTGTAACGCCGTTGATCGTGGCTGCGCAGGAAAAGATCCTCGACCGCGACAAGTACGACAGCGCGACGTCGACCCCCGTGGACGAGACTCAGCCGGTAGCTGCCGCCGCCTGACGTCCCCGGCTTCGCCCGACGCCCCAGGTCCGTTCAGGGACCGGGGGCGTCGGCCGTGTGCACGGGAGCTTTGCGTCCCGAGGCCGCCGCTGGTCAGCACGGTGCCGGCGTGATGCTGATCGACGTGGGCTCCGGAGGCTTGCGTCGTCCGCGACCGACGCTGAAGACGTCGACGTGGTCGATCACCGTCGCCACGAGGGCACGACGGCGCTCCAGATTCTCGGGGGCATCGTCCTTCCAGACCGTCAATGCGTCCGCCTCGGCGCGGGACCTGCGGACGACCGCCACCGCAGCACGCTTGCGCAGTGTCCGCAGCTCATCCCGGAGGTGCGCCAAGGCGTCGAAGTAGTCGTCGTCCTCCAACTGCTCGCCCTTCCAGCGGTCCCGGAGTGCGTTGATGCGGACTTCCAGCAGACCGATCGGTCCCGTGAGGTCCTCGGCCGGCACCTCCTCCTGCCGAGCTGCCCGTTCCCTGAGGGCAGCTTCGACGACCTCGTCGAGCTGTTCCTCGATCCATACGTAGGTGCGGTTGACCTTCCCGCAGCCGAGGCGGCCGTCCCTGCCTCGCTGGCCGGAGTGGCAGAACGTCCGGCGGAACGTCCGCCCCTGGACGGTTGCCCACTGGACGCGCAGGGACGAGCCGCAGTTGCCGCACCGCAGGAACCCGGAGTACACGTGCTTCCGCTTGCCTGCCCCTGCGGCGCGGGCGTGGCCCGGTCGTCCAGCAGAGTCTGTACGTTCTGCCACTGCTCCCGAGTCAGCGGAGCACCGTAGACGCTGTCCCCGATGTCCTGGCCCTTGTAGGTGACGATGCCGCCGGTGCGCTCGGACCGGTACACGCGTTTCACCGACTGGATCGTCCAGGCGCCACCCTGTGGAGTCGTGCAGCCCAAGGCGTTCCAGTACCGGGCGACATCGCCGGGAGTCTTCGAGGCCCGGTCCAGGAGCATCCGGTGGCCGTCGCGGATGAGTTCGGTCTCGGCCTCGTCCAGCTCCTGGAAGCACGACCCCGCCTTGAACCCGAACTGCCGCTTCCCGCCGGCGTGCGGTCTGCCCTGCTCTCTGCGCTGCAAGAGAGAGATGTTGATCCTCTCCGACATGCGCTCGGTCTCCTGCTGGGCCACGGCGCCCTTGATCGTCAGAATCATGCGTCCGCCGGCGGTCGACGTGTCCTCGCCCTCTGTCGTGGCGAAGGCGAATCCGTTCTCCTTCTGCTCCTCCAGAAAGCCGGCCAGCTCGCCGATCCGGCGCGTCAGCCGGTCGATGGAGTGGACGACGATGCCGTCGATGAAGCCGTCGCGCACGTCGCGGAGCATCTCCGTGTAAGCGGGGCGGTGCCGTTTGCTGGTGGTCGACGCGGACACGTCGTTCTCCGCGTAGACCTTGAGGACGCCCCAGCCCATGCGCTCGCACAGCTCCCGGCAGGCCTTTTCCTGGCGTCGGACGCCGAGCTCCCGGCCTTTGCGGTCCTTGCTGATCCGGACGTAGATCCCCGCACGCTTCGGCTTGGTCATGGCCCCCCCTGGTCGCAGACGACGTACCCGCGCCATGACCAACATGCATACGGACAATACGGTTACGGCAGTCGTCGGTCAGGCCGCCGTGTCGTCTCCGGCTCTCTTCCGTGGGAGAGCGCCGACGATGACGCGGACGCCTGGCCCTCCCGCTCAGCCGGCCTTCGCCGTATGCGCCAGGATCGCCTCCGCCAGCGGGCCCTGGACCTCCGGTGGCAGGGCGTGGCCCATGCCGGGGATCTCCACCAGGTGGGCGTGTCCGACGGCCTGGGCGAGGTGGTGCGGGTGCGGGGGCGGGAAGACCGGTTCGGCCGGGGCGCTGATGACCAGGGCGGGCACCTGGTTGGCGGCCAGGGCTTCGGTGCGGAGCATTCCCGAGTGGTCCGCGCGGGCAGGCGCGTCGGAGACGTCGTAGCGGCCGGTGTGTTCGATGATCCGGCGTTCCAGGGCGCGGTAGTAGGCGGGGTCGAAGGGGAGCCGGCCGCCGCCGAGGACCCGCCAGTGCTCCACGCGCCGGTCGAGTTCGGCCTCCAGGCCGTGGTCCTCGACGGGCCGGGCCCACATCTCCAGTACCTCCGGGGCGATGCCGGGCAGGTCCTCGACGGGCACCTGGACGCCGTCCGGGCGGGTGTACGGGGTGGTGCTCATCGCGTTGGTGCCGATCAGGGTGGCGCTCAGGATCCGGTCGGGGTGGTCGGCGAGGGCGATCTGCGTCAGCATCCCGCCGAGCGACATTCCCACCAGGTGCGCCCGCTCGACGCCGAGGCCGTCGAGGACGCGGACGATGTCCTCCGCCAGGTCCGTGATGCGGTACGGCCGCTCGTCGAAGGGCCAGGTGGAGCGGCCCGTGTCGCGGTGGTCGTAACGGATGACCCGGTGCTGGACGGCGAGCGCGTCGACGAACGGCTCCGGCCAGCCCAGGCCGGACGCCTGTGCGCCCATGACCAGCAGCAGCGGGGGCGCGTCGGCCGGTCCGCGCCGGTCGGTCCACAGGCGTACGCCGGGAGCCGCCTCGACGAACCGCTGGTGTGCCTGGTGCATGGGGGAGTTCCTTCCGGCCGAATAAGCGAGACGAGTCGTATCGTCTCGCTAACGGAGCGATCGCGTCAAGAGGCGGCGGACAAGGCGGGAAAACGTAAACTTACTTGGCGGTAAAGGGGTGGGACGGGAGGGCAATGGGCGTGGGAGCTGTGAAGAGCAAGCGGATGCCGCGGGCCGTACGGGAGCAGCAGATGCTCGACGCGGCCGTGCTGACCTTCGCGCGGCGCGGTTACCGGGCGGCCTCGATGGACGAGATCGCCGAGGTGGCGGGGGTGTCCAAGCCGCTGGTCTATCTGTACCTGAACTCCAAGGAGGAGCTGTTCAGCGCCGTGATCCGGCGGGAGTCGGCGGCGCTCGCGGAGGCGGTACGCGCCGCGGTGGAGCCGGACGCGCCCGCCGACCGGCAGCTCTGGAGCGGGCTGAAAGGATTCTTCGCACATACGGCCGAGCATCCGGACGGCTGGGCGGTACTGCACCAGCAGGCCCGTACGCAGGGGGAACCGTTCGCGGTCGAAGTCGCCGCGATGCGGGCGGAGATCGTCGAGTTCGTCACGGCGATGATCGGCGCGGCGGCCCAGGAGGCGGGCTGCGGCCGGGAACCGGCCGCGCGCGAAGTCTCCGGCCTGGCGCACGCGCTGGTGGGGGCCGCCGAATCACTGGCCGACTGGGCCAACGGCCGGGGCGGCGGGGCGGTGCCGGGGGAGCGCCCGTCGGCCAAGGAGACGGCGGCGACGCTGATGAACTTCGCCTGGGCCGGGTTGGGGCGGTTGATGGACGGAGAGCGGTGGTCGCCGGGCGGGTGAGGGGTGGCCGGGTGATGTGATGCGGGTCCGGGGGCGGGCCCTCCAGGGGCGGGCCACGTCGGGCCGGCGGGCCGGCAGGCGTCACATGTCCGTCTCCACCCTCCCCTCCAGGTGGACGCGCGCCCGCCCCTCGGGCGCGCCGCGCAACTGGAACGTGCCGCCGTTGCGCGTGGTCTCGTAGGCGTACGCGACGGTGGCGGGCAGCAGGACCGGGGAGCGGAATTCCGCCGAGATGCGCAGCGTCGCCGTACCCGGCAGCACCGCCTCGGCGGCGCAGCGCGCGAAGGTCCACATGCCGTGCGCGATGGCGCGCGGGAAGCCGAGCGGGCGGGCCGTCAGGGCGTGCAGGTGGATCGGGTTGTAGTCGCCGGAGACGGCGGCGTGGCGGCGGCCGAGGTCGGCGGGCAGGCGCCATCGGGCCCGTACGGGCAGGTCGCGGCCGCTGCTCGAAGGGCCGGGCGCCCTGGGGGAGTCGGGGGCGCCGTCCCCGCGCGGACCGCTGCTCCCGGCCGTCCGGTGCCGCGCCAGATACGTGCTCCGGTCGTGCCACACCAGCGCGCCACCGCGGCGCGCCTCGGTGGTCATCACCACCTCGGTGCCCCGGCGGTGCGGCCGCAACGCGCCCGCGAACACCGTCAGTTCGAGCGTGTCGGTCGGGTGCAGCGGCGCGTACTGGGTGATCTCGATGCCGGTGTGCACCAGGCCGAGCATCGGCAGCGGGAAGTCCCGCGCGCTCATCAGCCGGGCGGCCAGCGGAAATCCGAGGATGTGCGGATAGGTGACGGGCAGCGGCTCGGTGGCGTCGTACCCGCAGACCCGGGCGTACGTGGCGGCCCGGCCCAGCCCGATGCGGACGGCGGGCAGGACGAGGCGGGTGCGCGGCAGGGCGGCGTCCGGCCGCGGATGCTTGCCGAAGCCGGTCAGCACGCCCTTGGCCAGTACGGGCATCAGCCGCGGCGCGCGGGTCAGGCCGGTGGACGCGCCGCCCGGTACGTCGGCCGCCATCAGGCACCCGGCCGGAGGAGCGGTGCGGTCGGCGGGCGGCCCGTGCGAGGGGAGCGGAGGAGGCCCGGGGCGGCAGCGGTGGGAGGAAGACGGTGTTCGGGCATTGGCCAACTCCTGGTCCTCGCGTAAATTTACTTCGAAGTAAGGTTACTGTCGGGTCAGGTGTTGGTCGAGAGCGCGAACCTGCGGGCCGCGCGCCGCCCCGGCCGCCCAACGGGCCTGCTCCTCCGGCCCGTTGACAGCCGCCGGCCGCTGTGCCGCGCCGGCCGCCGCGCCGCGCACACCCTGCGACCACCGTGAGACGAGGAGCCGCTCGTGTCCAGTCAGCAACGGCAAGGCGGGCCACCGGCGCCCGCTCCGGCGGAGCCGCGCATCCAGGTGCGGGACGGGGCCGTGCGGGAGGTGTCCGTACCGCCGCTGGTGGCGCCGGTGCGCACCGGTTCCCTGGGAGACATCCCCTTCGACAACGCCGCGCAAGCGCCCGGCGAGGCCGTACTGGCGCGCAAGAAGGCGGGCGGTGACGCCGGGGGCGCGTGGCGGGACGTGAGCGCCGCCGAGTTCGCCGCCGAGGTGCTCGCCGTGGCCAAGGGCCTGATCGCGCACGGGCTGCGGGCGGGCGACCGGCTGGCCATCATGGCCCGTACGACGTACGAGTGGACGCTGATCGACTTCGCCGCGTGGGCGGCCGGGCTGGTCACCGTGCCCGTCTACCCGACCTCCTCGGCCCACCAGGCGCACTGGATCCTCCAGGACTCGGGGGCGGCGGCCTGCGTCGTGGAGAGCGTCGCGGAGGCCCGGCTGGTGAGCGGCGTCCGGTCCGGGCTGCCCGGACTGCGCCACCTGTGGCAACTGGACACCGGCGCCGTGCCGCAGATCGTGGCGGCCGGGCGGCCGGTCCCGGACGCCCTGGTGACCGAACGGCGGGCGGCCACCGGCCCGTCGGACATCGCCACCCTCGTCTACACCTCCGGCACCACCGGCCGCCCCAAGGGCTGCGTCCTGACCCACGGCAACTTCTTCACCGAGGTGGACAACGCGATCGAACTGCTGCACCCGGTCTTCCGGTCGGTCAGCAGCGAACCCGCCTCGACGCTGCTCTTCCTGCCCCTGTCGCACGTCTTCGGCCGGATGGTCGCGGTCGGCTGTCTGCGCGCCCGGGTACGGCTCGGCCACGCGCCCAGCATCCGTACCGAGGACCTCCTGGCCGACCTGGCCGCCTTCCGGCCGACGTTCCTGCTCGCGATCCCCTACGTCCTGGAGAAGGTCTACAACACCGGCCGCGCCACGGCCGAGAAGATGGGCCGGGCCGCGTCCTTCGACCGCGCCGCCGCGGTCGCGCGGCGCTACGGGGAAGCCGTCGAGGCGCAGGAGCACGGCACGGGCAGCGGCCCCGGCGTGGCGCTGAAGGCGGCCCGGCGGATGTACGACCCGCTGGTCTACCGCCGTATCCGCGCCGCGCTCGGCGGCAAGGTCCGCTACGCGATCTGCGGCGGCTCCCCGCTCGGACGGCGGCTCGCGGCCTTCTACGCGGGCGCCGGCATCGAGATCTTCGAGGGGTACGGGCTCACCGAGACCACCGCGGCCGCCACCCTCACCCCGCCGCTGAAGCCCCGGATCGGCACGGTCGGCCGGCCGCTGCCCGGCACCGCCGTACGGATAGCGGACGACGGGGAGGTGCTGCTGCGCGGCGGACAGGTCTTCAGCGGGTACTGGGACGCGGCGACCGGCGGGCCGCTGCCGGCCGGGGACGTGGACGAGAGCGGGGCGGGCGAGGGTGTGGGCGCGGGCGCCGGAGCCGGTGCGGAGGGCGGCGGCTGGCTGGCGACCGGTGACATCGGCGCCCTGGACGCGGACGGCTATCTGACCATCACCGGCCGCAAGAAGGAGATGATCGTCACCTCCGGCGGCAAGAACGTCGCCCCGGCCCCGCTGGAGGACCGGCTGCGGGCACATCCGCTGGTCGGCCAGTGCATGGTCGTCGGCGACGGCCGCCCGTACGTCACCGCGCTGGTCACGCTGGAGCCGGACGGGCTGGCGCACTGGCGGCAGATGCGGAAGAAGCAGCAGGTGCCGTTGGCGGAACTGGTCCGCGACGAGGCGCTGCTGGCCGACCTCCAGGACGCGGTGGACGACGCCAACCAGCTCGTCTCGCGCGCCGAATCGATACGCCGGTTCACCGTGCTGCCGGTCGACTTCACGGAGGAGGCCGGTCACCTCACCCCGTCCATGAAGCTGCGGCGGGCCGCCATCGCGCGTGACTTCGGCGCGGAGATAAAGGAGTTGTACGGGAACGGGTACGGAAACGGGCCGGGGTACTGATGCTCCGTTAACTGACCGGCGGGTAACCTCGTATGCGGCGCCGCCGAGACCGGCCCGGCAGACCGGAACCCCGTGTCACCTCTGTGGGGGAAGTGGCACGGGGTTCCTCTTGGGGCACCGGACATCGGGCCCCGGGCACCGGCTATCGGCCGCCGGGGCCCTGCCGCCGTCCGCTCAGCCGCAGTTGCCGTGCGCCGGCTTCCCGGCGAAGCGGCCCGCGAGCCAGTCGGCGGCCGGTACGGCACCCGCGACCGCGCCGACGACGTGCTCACCCAGCGGGATCGGGGCCCACCGCACCTCGGCGCCCTTGGCGCACCAGTCCGTACGCAGTTGCTTGCCGACGCCGTACGGAATCAGCTCGTCGAGCGTGCCGTGGTAGAGGAACACCGGCGCGTCCGGCCTGCGCGTACCGAGGTCCGACTCCCGCAGCCGCTGCTGCCAGTCGGCCTCGTACAGCGGGTTCTTGACCGTGACGTCGGAGATCTTCTTGAAGGCACCGGCGATGGCGTCGATGGCCACGCAGTTCTTCTTCATGAAGTCGACGTAGTGCCGGCCCTTGTCGTTCAGGTACTTCGCCAGGTCCAGCTCCGGGAACGCGGCGTCCTGGCCGACGGCCGCCATCAGGATCAGACCCGCGCCGACATTGCCGTTGTTGAAGTCGGCGACCTTGAGCAGGTCGGCCGGGACACCGCCCGTCGCGGTGCCTTTGACCTTGAGTTCGGGCGCGTACGTACTGTGCAGCTCGGCCGCCCAGCTAGAGGCTTGCCCGCCCTGTGAATAGCCCATGATCCCGACCGGGGAGTCCTCGGTGACGCCCGCGCGCACGGCACCGGGCAGCCGCTGCGCGGCGCGCGCGGCGTCGAGGACGGCCTGCCCCTCGGCGCGGCCGACGGTGTAGGTGTGGTCGCCGGGTGTGCCCAGGCCCTCGTAGTCGGTCACGGCGACCGCCCAGCCGCGGGCCGTGAGCTGCTGGATGAGGTTGGCCTCGACGGTGGTGCCCTTGGGGAAGCCGGCCGAGGGCGCGCACGTGTCGGCGAGGCCGACCGTACCGACGGCGTACGTGACCAGCGGGCGCGGCCCGGTACGGCCGTCGTCCGGGACGATGACCGTGCCGGAGACGACGTTCGGGGTGCCCTTGGCGGTGGTCGAGCGGTACTCCATGTGCCAGGCGCGGGTGCGGGTCGGCTGGCCTGGCAGCGGGTGGAAGGAGGTGGGGGAGGACGCCACGATGTCGCCCGGACGGGCGCTGTCCGCCTGGGCGGACGTGGCGTGCGGGGCGGACGGGGCTGTAGCAGCCTCGGGGGTCGAGGGGGCGGAACGCGCGGTGGCCGTGGCGCTCGGGAGACCGAGCGAGAGGGCGAGTGCCGTGGCGGCGGTGAGGGCGGTACCGCGCAGCGCGCGGGTGGCACGGGTGGCGCGGGGGTGCACCATGCGGCTCTCCCAACGGTCCGGGGGGAGGTTCAGGACGGTTCGACTGGGGTGACCGTAGGGACTCGGCGCTACGGACGGCGCTGACCGGGACGCTCAGCTTTGCTGACCCGGCGGAGCGCCCGCCGCCCGCGGACGCAGCCGGTACGCACCCGGCGTGGTCCCCGTCCACCGCCGGAACGCCCGGTGGAAGGCGGTGTCCTCGGAGAAACCGAGCCGCGCCGCCAGCTCGGCGATCGGCTCCCGGCCCGCCGCCAGCGAGCTGATCGCCGCGTCCCGGCGCACCGCGTCCTTCAGCCGCCGGTACGAGGTGCCCTCCTCCTGGAGCCGGCGGCGCAGCGTCGCCGGGCTCACCGCCAGTCGCGCCGCGACCTCGGCCACCTCCGGCAGCCGGGCCGGGCCCGTGGCGCCCAGGGCGAGGACGAGCGTGCGCCGCACCCGCTCGGTGACGGTCGTGCCGTACTCCCGGCGGCTCAGCAGATCGGCGGGCGCCCGCCGCAGCATCGCCGTCAGCGCCGCCTCGTCCCGGACGACCGGCGCCGCCAGCCAGCGGGCGTCGAAGGCCGCCGCGGTGCGCGGGGCCCCGAAGCGCACCGCACAGCCGAAGAGCAGCTCGTACTCGTGCGCGTGGGCGGGGGCGGGGTGGGCGAAGCGGGCGTGGCGCAGCGGGATGCGGCGGCCGATCAGCCAACTGGAGAGCCGGTGCCAGATGATCATCACGGACTCGGCGAGGAAGGTGGCCTCGGGGTACGGGCGCAGATCGGTACGGATCGAGAACTCGGCGGTGGCGGACGCGGCGCCGAGGCCGGACGCGGCCCCGTACCCGTACTCGGAGGCGGTCCCGGCCCCTGAGGCGCTCCCGGGCCCGTCGGAACAGGCCCCCGTCCCGCCCTCACCCCCCACCGTCACCGCCATCTCCGGCCCGCCCGGGAACAGCCCGTAGAACCGCACGGCCCGCTCCAGCGCCGTACCGAGATCGGGGCAGCCCAGGCAGGCGAGGCCCATCATGGCGAACGTGCCCCGGCGGCTGGGCAGCGGCCCGAGCCCCAGGAACTCGTCGCCCGTCGCCCGCTGCACCTCCTTGACCAGCCGTGCGAACCGGTCGGCGCCGATCCGGGCCCGTTCGTCCCCCAGCAGCAGCGGAGAGATCCGCGCCGCCTGCAACAGCGGCACGGTGTCCACACCCGCCCGCCGCACACCGCTGAGTACGGCCCGCACATGGTGCACGGCGATGGTCGGCCCGGTCATGACCCTGCACGGTAGCCGCGGGGGCCGAAGAGGTCAGGAGGGGCGGCAGCGACGTATTCCGGCGGCGGTGGGGGAAAGGGCAGCGGCCGGCGGTGCGGGAAAGGCAGGACGGGAAAGGCAGGAGCCCCGTCCCCTTCCCCGAAAGGAAGGAGCGGGGCTCCTTGGGTACTGCTAAGTCGACCGCGATCGGTCGGACCGGGCAACTCAGACCGGCGTGACGTTCTCCGCCTGCGGACCCTTCGGGCCCTGCGTGACGTCGAAGTTCACCTGCTGGTTCTCTTCCAGGGAACGGAAGCCAGTGGCGTTGATCGCAGAGTAGTGGACGAAGACATCCGGGCCGCCGCCGTCCTGGGCGATGAAGCCGAAGCCCTTTTCAGCGTTGAACCACTTCACGGTTCCGGTAGCCATAAGCCCTCCTTGGGCCAAAGGGTTGCCCTGCTCCAGAACCTGCGAGAAGTCTGAAAACTACAAAAGCCTGCGGCGTCACATGCTCCGCAGGCTCTGTACTGCAAGGGAAACCAAACTGCAACTTGCGCTGAGCCTAGCACGGGGCGCTTGGAGGGCGGAAGAGCCAAAGATCACGTTTACCCGAGCGGTGCAGTGGCCATGGGCGGCCCCGCCGCACCGTCCGGCAGCCCCCGGGTCTAGCCTCCGCATGTGGACAATTCAACCGTTGGAGACGCATCCGCAGGAGCCGCAGCCGACCACCGTCGGAGCCGGCCGCGGGTGGGCCACATCCAGTTCCTGAACTGTATGCCCCTGTACTGGGGCCTCGCGCGGACGGGCACGCTGCTCGACCTGGAGCTCACGAAGGACACCCCGGAAAAGCTCAGCGAACAGCTGGTGCGCGGCGATCTCGACATCGCCCCGGTGACCCTCGTGGAGTTCCTGCGGGCCGCCGACGACCTGGTCGCCTTTCCCGACCTGGCGGTCGGCTGCGACGGCCCGGTCATGTCGTGCGTGATCGTGTCGCAGAAGCCCCTGGAGGAACTGGACGGGGCACGGGTCGCACTCGGCTCGACCTCCCGTACATCCGTACGCCTGGCCCAACTGCTGCTGGCCGAGAAGATCGGCGTCACTCCTGACTACTACACCTGCCCGCCCGACCTCGGCGTGATGATGCAGGAGGCGGAGGCCGCCGTGCTCATCGGGGACGCGGCGCTGCGCGCGAACCTGCACGACGCGCCGCGGCTCGGCCTCCAGGTGCACGACCTCGGCCAGATGTGGAAGGACTGGACCGGCCTGCCGTTCGTCTTCGCCGTCTGGGCGACCCGCCGGGACTACCTGGAGCGCGAACCCCTCGTCGTGCGCAAGGTGCACGAGGCGTTCCTGGCCTCCCGCGACCTGTCGCTCGAAGAGGTCGGCAAGGTGGCCGAGCAGGCCGCGCGCTGGGAGACCTTCGACGAGAAGGTGCTGGAACGCTACTTCACGACACTGGACTTCCGGTTCGGCCCGGACCAGTTGCGCGGTGTGACGGAATTCGCCCGCCGGACGGGAGAATCGACCGGCTATCCGGCGGACGTACGGGTCGACCTGCTGGAGAACCCGCCGGCCTGACCCCCGATTCCGGCGGCGAATTCCGCGCGTACGGAACGCATACGGATCGCGTACGGAACCTGAACAGAACGCGTAGGGAACGCGCGGAAGGCATGCGCGAGTGGTACGTGAGCTGTGCGGGAAGTAGTGCGAAAGGTATGCGAAAAGTGCACGAAAGGCACGGGTAACGCGTACGGAGAAGTGCGGAAGTCGTACGGGGGGCGTACGGAACCCGCACGGAAGTTCCCAAGGAAGCCCGAACGGAACCCCGGCCGGAAGTCAGCCGGGAAGCCGTCCGTGAAGTCGCCCGGGAAGCCGTCCGGAAAAAGTGAGAAAGACGTACGAAATGCCCGGCCGGCGTGTCAGGGCGCGGGCGTCGGGCCCGGCATGACCTTGCTGATCCATTCCATGGTTCCGTCATTCATGCCGCGGACGTACCCCCTGGCGTTGTGGCCGCCGCCTTCGATCACCTGAAGACGGGTCTTGATCGGTCCCTTGCCGATTTTCTTCATGAAGGCTTCCAGCTTGGCCCGGCCCCCCTCCTTGGTGCCGATCTGGAAGGCGATGTGCACGTCCGGGGCCCCGGGCCGGGCGATCAGGTGCTTGGCCAGTTGCTCCGGGTCGTTGGCCAGCCGCTCCTTCTCGTGGCCGCGCCACAGCGGCGAGTCCGGCCGGGTGTCCGGGCCGGAGGCGATCACGGCCTTGAACCGGTCGGGATGCTGGAGCACCTGCTTGAGGCCCACGTAGGCGCCCGAGGAGGAGCCCATGAAGGCCCAGCCGTCCCGCGACGTGAAGGTACGGAAGTTGGCCTTGACCAGGTCGGGGACGTCGTCGGACATCCAGGTGCCCATCTTCGGCTGCCCCGGGATGTCACTGCCGTCGTAGTAGTTCTTGTCGTCCGCGTTCAGGACCGGCATGACGACGATGAACGGCTTGCTCTTGCCCGACTTCGACCACTCGCTGATGCTGCTCTGCAACTTCAGGTCGGTTCCCATCCAGTAGTTGACCGGATAGCCGGGGCCGCCGGGCAGCGCGATGAGCACCGGGAACGCGCTCTTCGCGTACTTGTCCTCGTAGTACTCCTTGGGCGCCCACACCCAGACCCGGCCCGTGAAGCCGGACTTCTTGCCGTGCAGCGTGGTCACGCCGATCTTGGTGCCGTCGTCCAGCGTGTTCGCCGTCGTGAACTGCGCCTGCGGCCCCGTGGGCATCCGCACCCCCGGCGCTGACCCGTCGGACGACCCGCCCGCGCCGCCGGAACCGCCCGTTCCGCCGCCGTCCGTGCGGGGCCGGTCGAAGGACATCGGCTCGCCGTTGTCGGAGAAGACGTCGAAGGCGTTCAGTACGGGCACGGCGGCCAGGCCCAGTACGGCCACGACCGCCCCCGCGATCCAGAGCCGCTTGCGCCGGCCCGTCCGTCTGCCCAGCCGGCGGCGCGGCGCGCGGTGCTCCCGGGCGGGGCCGTACGCGGGCCCGCCGTCGGCCTCGTACCCGTACGCGGGCCGGCCCTCGGGGCCGTTCGGGGGTGCTCCCCGTACTGGTGCTGCACGAAGCTCTCCGGGTGGGTGCACTGCCCCGCAGGACAAGTCGGACGGTTGCTGGCGTTCCATCTCTTTGATGGCGAAAGCCCTTGTGCGGGTTCACCGGACCGGGCATGACCTGGGTCATAGGCTGTGCCGTGATCCGGGCCGGCAGGGGGAGGCGAAGCCATGGAGCCGCTGGGGGCGGACGATCCGCGCGTCATCGGTACGTACCGGCTGCTGGGCCGGCTCGGCGCGGGCGGCATGGGCCGTGTCTACCTCGGGCGCAGCGCCGGCGGCCGTACCGTCGCGGTCAAGTCCGTCCACGCGCAGTTCGCGGCCGACGATCAATTCCGGGCCCGCTTCCGGCGCGAGGTGGAGTCCGCGCGCCGGGTCGGCGGTGCCTGGACCGCGCCCGTACTGGACGCCGACCCCGACGCCCCCGTCCCCTGGGTGGCCACCGGTTACGTGGCGGGCCCCTCGCTCACCCGCGCGGTCGAGGACTTCGGCCCGCTGGACGGCCCCGCCGTACGGACACTGGGCGCCGGGCTCGCCCGGGCGCTGGCCGCCGTGCACACCCACGGCCTGGTCCACCGGGACGTCAAACCGTCCAACGTCCTGCTCACCCTCGACGGCCCGCTGCTCATCGACTTCGGCATCGCCCGCGCCACCGACGGCGGCGCCGCGCTCACCGCCACCGGCGTCTCCGTCGGCTCACCCGGCTACATGGCGCCCGAGCAGATCCTCGGCCAGGAGGTCACCGGCGCCTGCGACGTCTTCTCCCTCGGCGCGGTCCTTTTCTACGCGGCCACCGGCGCCGGCCCGTTCACCGGGGACAGCTCGGCCGCCCTCCTCTACAAAGTCGTGCACGGCTACCCCGACCTCGGCACCGCCCTCACGGGCGAACTCCGCGAGATCACCACGGCCTGTCTGGCGAAGCGCCCCGAGAACCGGCCTGCTCCGGAGGAGATCGTGCGGCGGCTGGACGGGACAGCGGCGACGGGTGGCGCGCCGGGTGCGGACGGTGGTCCGGAGCGCGCCGGTTGGCTGCCGGCGCCGCTGGTCGAACGCGTCAGCAGGCAGGCGGTGGAGCTGCTGAATCTGGACGCGCGGGCGGGGGAGGAGGCGGAGGGCTTCGGAGGGCCTGCCGACCCTGCGTACGGAAGGGAGGCCGCCGCTCCGTACGGGGCACCGTCCGGCCTCGTCCCGTTCGACGCTCCGGCCGGTCCCGACGCATCCGCCCCCACTGCCTCCGGACAGCAACCGACCTACATCCCGCCCCAGCCTCACCCCCACCCCGCGTACCCCTCCCCTCCCTCCTGGCCGGCCGCCGGTTCCGTCCCCACGCAGCCGCCCAACCCGCCGGAACCGGCCGCCCCGCCCAAAGAGCGCCGCCTCACCCTCAGGGGCGCCCTCGGCGGCGGAACATCCGGACGCCGCCGGATGAGCTGCACACTGGTCCTGTCCGTGGCCGGTGCGCTCGCCGCCGCGACGACCGCCGCGTTCGTCTTCCAGTTGCTGCCCGGCCAGGGCGAGGACAACGGCAGGGACGCGGCCGCGAAGCCGCCCGGCAGCGGGCAGACCCCGTCGCCCGGCGCGTCCCGGCCCGGGGAGCCGGCCGTCCCGAAGTCCTTCCTCGGCACCTGGACCGGCACGGTCGTCACCCGCCACAACATCCCCAACGGCACCATCACCAGCACCATCGCCCCCGGCACCAAGGGCGACTACGTCGTCCACACCTCGTACGACTTCCTGATCGCCCGGTGCGCGGCCAAGGCGAAACTGGTGTCCGCCACCGCCACCACGCTGACCCTCCGGGAGCGCACGGACGGCAAGGCCGGACCCGGCTGCACGGGCGCAGAGGCGGCCGTCACGTACACGCTCGGCAAGGACGGCACCCTCTCCTTCGCCTCCGACGACGAGGCGGGCGGCCGGCCCCGCGCCACCATGAAGAAGACCGGCGGCTGACCCGCCGCCCGGCCGCTTGCACCCGCACGTAACGGCCGCCGCCAGGTCTGTCGTACCGCTGGCGTACGCTGGTTCGGTCGTTATGCCCGCCTCCGAAGGGACGCCCGGTGACCGAGAACGCCGACCTTCAGTCCGTACTCGACCGCGCCGCGGGGGGCGGGCGGATCACGCCCGAGGAAGCGCTGGACCTGTACCGTTCCGCGCCGCTGCACGCGCTGGGCGTCGCGGCCGACGCCGTGCGCCGCCGCCGTTACGCCGGTACGGAGCACATCGCGACGTACATCATCGAGCGCAACATCAACTACACCAACGTGTGCGTGACGGCCTGCAAGTTCTGCGCCTTCTACGCCGCGCCCAAGGACACCGCCAAGGGCTGGTCCCGCGACCTCGACGACATCCTGCGCCGCTGCGCCGAGACGGTCGAGCTGGGCGGCACCCAGATCATGTTCCAGGGCGGCCACCACCCCGACTACGGCGTCGAGTACTACGAAGAGCACTTCTCCGCCATCAAGAAGGCGTTCCCGCAACTGGTCATCCACTCCCTCGGCGCCTCCGAGGTCGAGCACATGGCCCGGATCTCCAAGACCTCCGTCGAGGACGCCATCCGCCGTATCCACGCGGCCGGCCTGGACTCCTTCGCCGGCGCCGGCGCGGAACTCCTCCCCGAGCGCCCGCGCAAGGCCATCGCCCCGCTGAAGGAGTCCGGCGAGCGCTGGCTGGAGATCATGGAGACCGCCCACAACCTGGGCGTCGAATCCACCTCCACCATGCTGATGGGCACCGGCGAGACCAACGCCGAGCGCATCGAGCACCTGCGCATGATCCGCGACGTGCAGGACCGTACGGGCGGCTTCCGCGCCTTCATCCCGTACACCTACCAGCCCGAGAACAACCACCTCAAGGGCCGCACCCAGGCGACGATCTTCGAGTACCTGCGCATGATCGCCATCGCCCGGATCTTCCTCGACAACGTCGCCCACATCCAGGGCTCCTGGCTGACCACCGGCAAGGAGATCGGCCAGCTCTCCCTGCACTACGGCGCCGACGACCTCGGCTCGATCATGCTGGAGGAGAACGTGGTCTCCTCCGCCGGCGCCAGGCACCGCTCCAACCGCCAGGAGATCATCGACCTGATCCGCAAGGCGGGCCGCGTACCGGCGCAGCGCACGACCACGTACGAGCACCTGGTCGTGCACGACGACCCGGCGAACGACCCGGTCGACGACCGCGTCACCTCGCACATCTCCTCCACGGCCATCGAGGGCGGCACGGCCCACCCCGAGCTGAAGCTCGTCGAGGCCAACTGAGACAGCCGAGTCGACCGAGACAATTGAGTCGCCCGAGACTGCCGAGACACACGTGCTGACGATCCACCGCGTGCACGGCGTCCGCCGCGCCCACGACGGCGCCCCGGACCCCGGGCACGCGGTCGTCGTCTCCGGCGACCGCATCGAGGCCGTCGGCCCGTACGAGGAGCTGTACGAGCGCTACGGCGACCGCGCCCGCGTACGCGACTGGGACGGCGTCCTGACCCCGGGCCGCCACGAACCCGACGGCGCCGCACTGCTCGAAACCGCCTACCACCCCGACCCACGCGAGGCCGACGACCTGGGCACCGCCCCACTCACGGGCGACGCGCTCACCGCACTCGGCATGACCGACACCCGCTGGGGCGCGAGCGCCCGCCGCGGCATCCAGCGCCTGCTCTCCACCGGCACGACATCGATCGCGGGCCCCTTCACCCACCCCGCCGTCCGCACCGCAGTAGCCCGCTCCGGCCTCCGCGCCCACCCGGCCCCGCACCCCCTGACCCCCGGTGCCCCGGCCGACTTCGCCGTGTTCGCGGAGGGCGGCGGGTGTCTGGTGACGGTGCTGGGCGGCCGACTGGTGTACCGGGGACGGGTACAGGGACAGGGACGCTGAGGCGTCAACGTCGAGAAGCGCGACCGTCACTTCGTGTGACGGTAGTGTCGTATTCAGGACCGTGATCCGCACTCGCGTCCACACTCGTGTCCATGGGAGCAGTGATGAGCACTGACCGGCCGGAGAAAGCCACTCCTGAGACCTGGATGTTCCCGCCCGCCGACGGTTGGACGCAGGAACAGGTCAAAGATCTGGACCTTCCCTTCGACTGGGAACTTGTGGACGGAGTGATCGTGGCTCGGGGGCAGACCGTACCGTGGCACAACCGGGTGCGGGACCGTCTCCTGCGGTCCCTCGAAGACGCGCAGCGCGATCCGTACGAGGTCTTGGCCGAGCAGAGCGTCCGGATCGACGGTCGCAACACCCCCAAGCCGGACGTCATCGTCTTCGACGGCCAGGGGCAGGACCTATGGGAACTGGAAAGCGTGCCGGTCCAGTGGGTCGTTCTCGTGGTCGAAGTGGTG
Source organism: Streptomyces chrestomyceticus JCM 4735 (assembly GCF_003865135.1). Lineage (NCBI taxonomy): Bacteria > Bacillati > Actinomycetota > Actinomycetes > Kitasatosporales > Streptomycetaceae > Streptomyces > Streptomyces chrestomyceticus. The sequence goes on from NZ_BHZC01000001.1 coordinate 5,160,780, forward strand.
TCCACGGGATCGCAGCAGGACGACCGGGTGCGCAAACCGGCGATGTTCGCGGCCGCGGGGGTTCCGTACTTCTGGCGGGTCGAGCACGGTCCGGACAACGTCCCCGAGGTGCATGAGTTCTGGCTCCATCGTGAGCTGGGCGTCTACATCCCGGCACCTGAGCATCCCCTGCATCGCGAGAAACTGGAGACGGAGCACCCGTTCCCGGTGAGCTTTGATCTGACGGGGGTCGTCCGGCGCTGAGCGCGTCAGAGGTCCGTCAAGGCCCCCCGACCCCGCGTCAGTACCCCGTCAACAGAACCGGAACCCGCCCCTCCACCCGGCAGGATCTTTCCCGCGGGGACGGCCCATTCGGCCGCTCACGATGCTTCGCAGCAGACGCAGCACCGCTGGACCGCCCGGATGTTCTGAGGGGGGCATCGGGCCGTCCCCGACCAACGCCTTCCGGAGCCGTAAGGAACAATGGCCGGGTGACCCGAGCCTCTCTGGACAAGCAGCCGCAGGACGTCGCCGCGATGTTCGACGACGTGGCGGCGCGCTACGACCTCACCAACGACGTGCTGTCCCTCGGGCAGGCCCGGCTGTGGCGCAAGGAGGTGGAGCGGGCCGTCGCGGCGCGCCCCGCCGAGCGCGTGCTCGACCTCGCCGCCGGTACGGGCACCTCCTCGCTGCCCTTCACCCGCACCGGCGCGTACGTCGTCCCGTGCGACTTCTCCGTCGGCATGCTGGGCGAGGGCAAGAAGCGCCGCCCGTGGATGCCGTTCGTGGCCGGTGACGGGATGCGACTGCCCTTCGCCGACGACGTGTTCGACGCCGTGACCATCTCCTTCGGGCTGCGCAACGTGCAGGACACGGACGCCGCCCTGCGCGAGCTGTACCGGGTCACCAAGCCCGGCGGCCGGGTCGTGATCTGCGAGTTCAGCGAGCCGACGTGGGGGCCGTTCCGTACGGTCTACACCGAGTACCTGATGCGGGCGCTGCCGCCCGTCGCGCGTGCGGTGAGCAGCAACCCGGACGCGTACGTGTACCTCGCCGAGTCCATCCGCTCCTGGCCCAACCAGCCGGCCCTGGCGGCGCGCCTCCAGGGAGCGGGCTGGTCGAAGGTGGCCTGGCGCAACCTGACGGGCGGGATCGTGGCGCTGCACCGGGGGACGAAGCCGGACGCGTGACGGGGAAGGGGCCATGGAGGGGCCTCGGCCCGGCCGGTGGCCCCTCATCACCCGTACGCCCACCTCACAGATCCAGCCGGAAGCAGTACCCCTCCCGCCCGGACGGCGTACGGAACGTCTCCGCGTGCCGCATCCCGAGCCGTCGCGTCACCGCCACCGACCGCTCGTTCCCGGCCGCCACCATCGCGACCACGTCCCGTACCCCCGCGTCCCGCACCACCTCCAGCGCGGCCCGGGCCGCCCGCGTCGCGTACCCCTTGCCCCAGTACGCCCGCCCCATCCGCCACCCGATCTCGATCTCGCCCACCGGCCCCCAGTCGTACGGCCACGGCTGCGCGCCCGTGAAGCCCAGGACGGCGCCGGTCTCCTCCCCGGCCGTACCGATCATCGAGTACATGCAGAACCCGTGCTCCGCGTGGTGGCGACGCTGCCGGGCGGTCAGCTCCTGGTACTCGGACAGTTCGGCCGGGGCGCCGCCGTGGAACTCCATCACGTCGGGGTGCGCGAACACCCGGTGCCAGTGCAGCGCGTCCTCCTCGGACGGCACCCGGAGCGTGAAACCCGCCGCGGAAGGCGGTCGCGGCAGCGGCCGTGCGGCCGGAAACGGCTGTGGCTGTGGCTCGTGCATGGACCGACCAACCCTTCAGATCCTGATCACCTGGCCCCCATAGACTGCAGGGGCCCAGTGCCGGTCGGCACCCAGATATCGACTTCCGGGAGATCCCGCCGTGACCGAGTCCGCGACTGAGTCCGTGAGCGAAGCCGTGAGCGCGTCCGTGTCCACCCCCCGCTCCGAGTACTGCGCGGACGTCATCGTCGTCGGGGCCGGTCCCGCCGGCTCGGCGACCGCGTACCACCTCGCCAAGTCCGGCCTGGACGTCCTCCTCCTGGAGAAGACCGCCTTCCCGCGCGAAAAGGTCTGCGGCGACGGCCTGACGCCCCGCGCCACCAAGCAGTTGATCTCCATGGGGATCGACATCTCCGAAGAGGCGGGCTGGCTGCGCAACAAGGGCCTGCGCATCATCGGCGGCGGCAACCGCCTCCAGCTCGACTGGCCGGACCTGGCCTCGTACCCGGACTACGGCCTGGTCCGCAAGCGCGACGACTTCGACGAGCAGCTCGCGCACCAGGCGCAGAAGGCCGGCGCCCGCCTGTACGAGCGCTGCAACGTCGGCGCGCCGATCATCAACGACCTGACCGGCCGCATCGAGGGCGTCGAGGCCAAGCTCGGCGAGGAGAAGACGCCGGTCACCTTCCACGCCCCCCTCGTGGTCGCCGCGGACGGCAACTCCACCCGCCTCTCCCTGGCGATGGGCCTGCACCGCCGCGAGGACCGCCCGATGGGCGTCGCGGTCCGTACGTACTTCACCTCGCCCCGCCACGACGACGACTACCTCGAATCCTGGCTGGAGCTGTGGGACCGCCGCGGCGCCGAGGACCGTCTGCTGCCCGGCTACGGCTGGATCTTCGGCATGGGCGACGGTACGAGCAACGTCGGTCTCGGCGTCCTCAACACGTCCTCCTCCTTCAAGGAGCTGGACTGGCGCGAGATCCTCAAGGCGTGGTGCGCCTCCATGCCCGCCGACTGGGGCTACACGCCGGAGAACATGACCGGCCCGATCCGCGGCGCCGCCCTCCCCATGGCCTTCAACCGCCAGCCGCACTACACCAAGGGCCTGCTGCTCGTCGGTGACGCGGGTGGCCTGGTCAACCCGTTCAACGGTGAGGGCATCGCGTACGCCATGGAGTCCGGCGCCATCGCCGCCGAGGTCATCGTCCAGGCCCACGCCCGCGCCACGTACGCCCAGCGCGAGCTGGCCCTGCAGCGCTACCCGAAGATCCTCAAGGACACCTACGGCGGCTACTACTCCCTCGGCCGCGCCTTCGTGAAGCTCATCGGCAACCCGAAGGTCATGAAGCTCGCCACCCAGCGCGGCCTCACCCACCCCATGCTGATGCGCTTCACCCTCAAGATGCTCGCCAACCTCACCGACCCCACGGGTGGCGATGCGATGGACCGCATCATCAATGGGTTGAGCAAGGTGGCCCCGAAGGCCTAGGAGGTGCTCGACGGTCATCCGTCGTCCGTCCGTCGATCGCTCGATGTGAGGGCAGGAGCGCATACCTGCTCTCGCCTAGGGCGGGTGGGCGTAGCGTGGATGCTCCGGGGAGCGTGGTGCCCCGGGTAGCGCGCGATGAAGGAGGTGCGGAGTGTCCGAGCCCGCAGGTTACGGTGCGGAGGGGGCTGCGCGCGCCCCGAGACCCGACCGGAGCCCCGACGCGTTGCGGCTGGCACTGGCCCGCCTCGCGCCGCACCGGCTGCCCGAGATGGAGCAGCAGAAGAACGAAGCCTTCGAACTCGCCGCCAAGTCGGAGAGCCTCGGCCCGATCCGAGGGTGGCTGACCGTATGGGCCGGCGAGATCGAGATCGAGCGGCGCCCCGACCTGCTGTCCCGACGCCGCGCCGCCGAACACTCCCTCCAGACACTCGATCACGACGATCCGGGGTGGAGCGCGGCGCGGGACGAGCTGGTGGCTGTGTTGCGAGAGGCTCGCGAGGCGGCTGGGTGAGCCGCGCGGGGGCGTGGGCCGCTGTGCGGACGTTCCCGCTGCATCGAACGGTGTAGTCGTTTCTCGTCGTCGCGGACGAAGAATCGGGATCTCCCCGACCTGATCATGGTGTGAAAGAGAGCACCGGGGGAGGGCGGCGACGTGACGGAGACACAGACGCGGACGCGGGGGAATCCACCGGGTACGGCGGTTACGGCCACGTCGGTTTCGGGCGGGGTGGGGCAGGCCGGGCGCTTGCCGTTGCTGGACGTGCTGCGCGGGGTGGCGATCCTCGGGACGCTGATGACCAACGTCTGGATCTTCGCGGCGCCGGGCGCGGAGTGGGGCGTGCTGAACGGGAACGTCACCTCGGCGTCGTTCGGCGGGTCATGGGCAGGGACCGTGGAAGGCGTCTTCCGGTTTCTCGCGGACGGCAAGTTCCTCTCGATGCTGACGATCCTCTTCGGCGTCGGCCTGGCCATCCAGTTCGGCTCCGCCGCGAAGCGCGGCCGCCCGTGGCCCGGCCGGTACAAGGGGCGCGCCCTGTTCCTCTTCGTCGAGGGCACCGTGCACTTCGTGCTCGTCTTCGCGTGGGACGTACTGATGGGGTACGCGGTCGTGGCCCTCCTGGTGGCCTGGCAACTGACGCGAACGGCGCGCACGCAGCGGGTGCTGATGTGGGTGGCGGGCGGGGTGCACGGGCTGATGCTGGGGTTGCTGACGCTGGCCGCCGTGGCCGGACGCGGAAGCAACGCGGACGCCGGGAGCGCGCCAATCAGTGGCATCAACCCGCGAGTTGTCGACCTGTACGCGAACGGAAGTTACCTGGACCAGATCGCCTTCCGTCTCCAGAACGCGATCGCGCTGCGCTTGGAACCCGTCATCTCCTTCGCCCTGCTCGTCCTCCTCTTCCACCTCGGTGTACGGCTGTACCGGGCGGGCGCCTTCCGTCCGGACGCGCACGGGCGGCGCATCCGGCGCCGTATGTGCGGCTGGGGCCTGGGCCTCGGCATCCCGCTCAACGTGGCCGCGGTGGCGGCCGGCCCCGGCCTGGCCATGGTGGCCCGGTACGGCGCCGCCCCCGTCGTCGCCGTCGGTTACATCGGCCTCATCGGCCTGATCGTCGACCGCGTCCGCCGGCCGGGCCCGCTGACCGCCGGACTCACCGCGGTCGGCCGTACGGCGCTGTCCTGCTACGTCCTCCAGAACGTGCTGTGCGTCCTGGCCTGTTACGGCCTCGGCCTCGGCCTGGCCGCACGGTGGGCGGACCACGGTCCATGGTGGGTGCTGGGCCTGTGGGCGACGGTGTGCGCCGTACTGGTCAGCGGGGCAGGGCTCTGGTTGCGCCGTTTCGAGCACGGGCCGCTGGAGTCCGTCCAGAAGCGGCTGCTCCGGTCCTGAGACGGGTGGGCGCCTGGACATTGCGCAGTGCGGACGGCCGGGGCGCCGCCGCCGTCCAGGTGTCGGCCGTACGGCAACGGGGGCAGCGGACCAAGGACGTGGATGGGGCCGGGGCCGAAGCCTCGGGCGGGGGCGCGAAGGGGCGCCCGCAGAGCTGGCACTCCTGGACGGTGCCGCGCACGCTCCTCGGCTCCTCGGCGGGCCGGAGGGGCAGGGGCGGCGGCAGCCACTCGGTCAGCCGGTGCTCCAGTAACGAGGCCGCCCGGAAGATGACGCCGTCGGGGAGGTCCGAGACGAGCGTACGGGCGACGTGCGCCGCCGGTACGCCACGGTCGAGCCAGGCCGAGACGGCCGGGACCAGGCGGTGCACATCCCGTACGGAGAGCGTCAGCCGCGCGTCGGCGAGCCGCAGGCCGCTGAGGAGGTCGGCGGCCGGGGAGGGGACGAGGTCCGGGGGTGCGGAACGTACGCGTACTCGCGGTGTCCGAGCCCTCTCGGTCACGACCGGCACCTCGAACGCCTCGGGCGCCACGGGGGCCCCAGACCTCTCAGACACCTCGGGAGCAGCGGCTGCCTCCGCTGGCCCTGATGCCTCTGCCGCCGCTGTCTGCGCGGGCTCGGGGGTGCCCACAGGCTGTGGGCGGGGCGTCGGCGCGGGCGCGAGTGGGGGCGGCGACGGCGGGGGCGGTGGTGGTGACGGCGGACGCTGCCGCCGCGGCGGAGGCGGCGGCGTGGTCGGCAGCCGCCGGTCATCCGGGTGCTCGTAGTACGTGGTTCGGGTGACGATGCGCTGGCCCTCGATGCGCAGCCGCTCCCGGACCAGATAGCCCGCGGCCTCCAGCTCCCGGAGGGCTTGCGCGATCTTGTACTCCGACTCCCCGTACTTGTCGGCGAGCGCCCGGATGCTGACGGGGGCGCCGTCGGCGACGGCCTGGATGCGTACGGCGTAGCCCACGGCGCTTGAGGAGATCGAGGTGTTGAGCGCCAAGTGGTTGCCGACCACCGTGAAGCGGGTCGTGTGGTTGTGCCGCACGTGGATCACGCCGGAGAACGGCGGAATCACTGTGGCGGTGTGGACGAGCGCGTTAGACTCAAGTCGAGTCATGGGGAAGGTTCCGACTTCCTCTTGTGGATCATGGGGAACTCTCTTTTCCTCTTGATCAGGCCCTCGGCACATGGGATGGCAGTCCCGCCGGGGGCCGTTTTTTTGGGTTTGTGGCGCGAACGTACATCCTCCGGGCCCCCGTAAGCGAGCGCGTCACCTGATCAGGTGACAAACGGAAAAAGGGGACAGGGAGGGGAGGTTGGTTCAGTTCTTCCCCGGTTCTTTTCAAGACCTCGGGGCGCGCCGCGTCCTGGCTCACCGGGTCGTGGAAACCCGCGACCCGGTGAGCCCGCCACCAGTGCGGCCAACTCCCCGGGCGATGGAGGCCGGGGGACCGGACCGCGAGCGAATGAGGGCAGCGGTTATGGCTTCAGGGGTTCGTGCCCCATGAAGGTGTTGCGGGCCATTACCGGTACGGACCGTACGTATTGGCGGCCGTTCACGACCCTGCGTTCTGCGGAGCGGCGGCGGGGGCCGTTGAGGAGTTGGGAGCCGGCGGGGCAGGGGACTGTGGCGTAGATGCGGTTCATCTCGCCCTGGATCTGGGCACGGCGCTGGGAGGTGGTTCGGGAGCGGTGGGACTCTTCGTACAGGGGGCGGATCCGGCGCTGGGCGGCGCGGCTTTTCGGGGTGTGGAACTGGAGTTCGTACGGGTGGCCTGAATTGTTGGCGCGCCAGGCGGAGTTGATGGCCTTGTAGCCGCGGGGGCGGGCCCAGGTGTTGGACCAGCGGAGGTTCGCGTTCTTCCACCCGGCCAGCAGCTTGGTGGTGTCCTGGACGCCCTTGACGTAGGAGCGGTCCGGCCACTGGAGGATGTAGCGGACGGAATTGTTGATTCTGGCGAGGGCGTCTTCCGCGGTCATGGTGGGATCGCCCTGCATGGTGCGGGCCACCGCGCGCTTGACCGATTCGGGTTTTCTCAGCCGTTCGTCGAAGCTGACCACGGTGGCGTTGGTCCGGCGGGCGATGCTGCGGACCTGGGGGCTGATGGTCCGTTCGGCCTTTCTGGCACGGGCCAGGAAGACATTGACCTTACGCAGGTCGGCGGCGTCGATGTAGAGCCCCTCGGAACGCCAGCCGTGGTCCTGCTTCAATTGCTTCCGCTGGGCCGGGGGCTTCTTGGCCGGGGGCCGCTTGGCCGGTGGGCGCTTCCTCGGGGGCCGCTGGGTGGTCGGCTTCTGCGCGGAAGGCTTCTTCGCGGCGGGCTGTTCCCTGGCCGGCTTCTTCGCTGCGGGCTTCCGGGGGGTGGTCTGGCAGGAGTCGGCGGGCTTCGGCTTGGGCCTCGGCGGGCGGCAGGCCGCCGTCGGCGCCTGGGGGGACTGCTTCCGTGCGGCCTGTTTCTCGGCCGCCTGCTTCCGCGCTGCCTGCTTCTTCGCGGCTTGCTTCCGTGCCGCCTGCTTGTCCGCCGCCTGTTTCCGTGCGGCCTGTTTCCGCGCGGCGGCCTGCTTGTCACTGGCCTGCTTCTTGGCAGCGGTTTTTTTGGGAGCCTGCTTCTTGGCCGCTTGCTTCTTCGCGGGCTGCTTCTTCGCGGGTGGCACGGGACAGGTATTGGCGGGCGTCTGTCGGGGCTCGGCCGGCGGGCAGTCCGGCTCGGCGGCGGCGGCCGGTCCCAGGCTGAGAGTGGAGGCAAGTGCGGCGGCCGTCACCGTCCAGGCGACGGCCCGAAAAGTATGGGCACGGTGGATTCTCATCTAAGTAAGTGCTTCCTCTCGTCAGCCGCTGTCCGATGCCACGGAAATGAGGTGCGGGCATTACGGAGCGGAAGGGATGAGTACGGCGAGAGGTACAACTGAGACAGAGTCGTTACGGTAGTTGTGCCGAACGGGCGTCTCTTCATCGAATGGACGATGGCGACTGATCCGATGATCGGCCATCAAATGGGGCGCGGCGTCACTTTGCTCGCGCAACGCACGAGGGCCGCCGTTCCCGAGCGGTGGGAACGGCGGCCCTCGGCCGTGCGTGGGGGTGTCCTACAGGACGCGGACCGCGCCGGTCGGCTGGCTGTAGCTCAGCGGCCGCTCGACGATGCCGGTGCTGGAGTTCTGGGCACCGATGAAGTTGCCGTTACCGACGTAGACGCCGACGTGGTACGCACTGCCCGCGCTGCCCCAGTACAGGATGTCGCCGACCTGGAGGTTGTCCAGGCCCACCTGGGTGCCGGCGGTGGACTGCGGCTGCGAGGTGCGCGGCAGGTCGATGCCGATGGTGCGGTAGGCGGCCTGCACCAGGCTGGAGCAGTCGTACGCGGACGGGCCGGAGGCGCCGAGCACGTAGGACTTGCCGAGCTGGGCGCGGAGGAAGCCGACCAGGGAGCTGGTGCTGCCGGTCGCGCCGGTGACGGGGGCGTCGTCGGACGTGGCGGCCAGGGAGCGCAGCGAGGTGCGCTCGGAGGAGCGGGAGGCGCGCTGCTGCTGCTGTTCGGCCTTCTTCTTCTCCTCGGCCTTGCGGGCCTCTTCGGCCTTCTTCTCGGCCGCGGCCTTCTTGTCGGCCTCTTCCTTCGCCTTGGTGGCGGCCTCGGTGGCCTCGGCGGCGGCGGTGTCCTGCGCGGCCTGGCGCTCGTAGTCCAGCGCCATCTGCTGGGCGGTGTCCGCGCTCTTGGCCAGGCTGGTGGCCAGTGCCGACGTGATGGTCGGCATCTCCTGGGTCTCGGAGACGGGCTTCTCCGCGGCACCGGCCGGCATGCTCGCGCCGGTCACCGCCAGGGTGATGATGCCACCGGTGACCCCTGCGCGCAGTGCCCGCGAGGACGCGGAACGGCGGGGCTTCCGGTGGCTGGGTATGACTGCGTTCGGGGACATGGCACCACGGCTATCAGGAGCCACAGGTTGCTGCCAACAAAGGTGGCGTGCGCCACACTTGACGCGTACGCGATGAATAAAAGGGACTTTTCGCCGGTCGGCGAGCGGGCGGCGGCCTGTCCGGATTTCGTGATCATGTTCCTGTGCATGGCGTTTACGGGCCGATGCGCGCTCCGGGGCCACTTATCACCTACTGATCCGCCACGCCAAGGCTTCCCGAGGGTCAAGCGTTCAAGACAGCAAGCCGCGTGGGGTAGCTCACTCGTGAGTGCCCGTTATGTTCCCGTGATGCGGGTGTGGCGGGAGCGCTCGTGAACGCGAGCACGTACCGATGATCACGGGACGGTCACGACGGTCTCGGGACGGTCACGGTGGAGGGTGCCCCGCCCTCCGCCCCGGTGGCCCGCCGCGCGCTAGCAGTTGGCTGCGTCCAGCGCCAATTTGCTTGAATCCCCCACCTCTTGATAGTGGCAACCCCACGCTGACCAGCGGCAACGCCGGAAAAAGTCACCACCGGTGATCATCCGCGCGCTTGCCGTACGAAGATCGACGCTCATCGGACGAGATGACCGGGCGTCAGGTGGTGGAGATCACAAAGGTGTTGTCGCACCCCGTGTCGCAGATCACAGACCACCGGGCATAAGATGCAGGCGGCTCGGGCTTGTGAACTGCCTCACATAGGCGCGATCTTCGTGGGGCCGGTGAGCAGGGCCGGGCGGACCGCCATCCAGTCATCGTCGACTGAAGGGAGCGGGGACGGTGAACGCTTACGCGCCCATCCTCGTACTGGGAGCCCTCGGGGCAGGCTTTGCGATCTTCTCTGTCGTGATGGCCACGCTCGTCGGACCCAAGCGCTACAACCGGGCGAAGCTAGAGGCGTACGAATGCGGAATCGAGCCGACGCCACAGCCGGCCGGCGGCGGTCGATTTCCGATCAAGTACTACCTCACGGCGATGCTCTTCATCATTTTCGACATCGAGATCGTCTTCCTCTACCCCTGGGCCGTCACCTTCGACGCGCTCGGGCTTTTCGGGCTCGTGGAGATGCTCCTCTTCGCGCTCACCGTCTTCGTCGCCTACGCCTACGTATGGCGTCGTGGCGGCCTGGAATGGGACTAGGGGCCACCAATGGGACTTGAAGAGAAGCTGCCGAGCGGCTTTCTGCTTTCCACCGTCGAACAGGCCGCGGGCTGGGTGCGCAAGTCATCGGTCTTCCCCGCCACCTTCGGCCTCGCCTGCTGCGCCATCGAGATGATGACGACCGGCGCCGGGCGCTACGACCTCGCCCGCTTCGGCATGGAGGTCTTCCGCGGGTCGCCGCGCCAGGCCGATCTGATGATCGTGGCGGGCCGGGTGAGCCAGAAGATGGCGCCCGTGCTGCGGCAGGTGTACGACCAGATGCCGAACCCGAAATGGGTCATCTCGATGGGCGTCTGCGCCTCGTCGGGCGGGATGTTCAACAACTACGCGATCGTCCAGGGCGTCGACCACATCGTCCCGGTGGACATCTATCTGCCCGGCTGCCCGCCGCGTCCGGAAATGCTGATGGACGCCATTCTCAAGCTGCACCAGAAGATCCAGGGCACCAAGCTCGGGGTCAACCAGCAGCAGGCGGCCCGCGAGGCGGAGGAAGCGGCGCTCAAGGCGCTCCCGACGATCGAGATGAAGGGGCTGCTGCGGTGAGCGACGGCACCAAGGGGACCGGCGGCACCAACGGGACCCCCGGGAACGGTGACACCAACGGCACTGGCGGTGTCAACGGGAACGGCGGGACCGGAGCGGCCAAGGGGCCCGACGGAGTCAACCCCGACCAGGACCTGAACGCGCAGAACCTCCCCGGCCAGCGCGGCGACCACGGCGAGGTCATCGGCACCCGCCGCGGCATGTTCGGCGCGAGCGGCGGCGGCGACACCTCCGGGTACGGCGGCCTCGTCCGGTCCGTACGGATGCCGGGCGCCACGCGGCGGCCGTACGGCGGCTGGTTCGACGAGGTGGCGGACGAGCTCGAAGGCGCGCTGGACGAACAGGGGCTGATCCCCGAGAACGTCATCGAGAAGACCGTCGTCGACCGCGGCGAGCTGACCTTCCACATCGAGCGGGAGTATCTGCCGGCCGTCGCCAAGACCCTCCGCGACGACCCCGCGCTCCGCTTCGAGCTGTGCACCGGCGTCAGCGGGGTGCACTTCCCCGAGGACAAGGGCCGCGAGCTGCACGCCGTCTACCACCTGCGCTCGATCACCCACAACCGGCTGATCCGGCTGGAGGTGTCCGCGCCGGACGCCGACCCGCACGTGCCGTCCCTCGTGGGCGTCTACCCGACCAACGACTGGCACGAGCGCGAGGCGTACGACTTCTTCGGACTGATCTTCGACGGCCACCCGGCGCTCACCCGGATCATGATGCCGGACGACTGGCAGGGCTTCCCGCAGCGCAAGGACTACCCGCTCGGCGGCATCCCCGTCGAGTACAAGGGCGCCCAGATCCCGGCTCCCGACCAGCGGAGGTCGTACACCTGATGTCCACCAGCCATGCGACCCCTCGGGAGACGACCGAGGGCACCGTCTACACGGTCACCGGCGGCGACTGGGACGAGATCGCGGCCGCCGCGGCCCGCGCCGACGACGAGCGGATCGTCGTCAACATGGGCCCCCAGCACCCCTCCACGCACGGCGTGCTGCGGCTGATCCTGGAGATCGACGGCGAGACCGTCACCGAGGCCCGCTGCGGCATCGGCTATCTGCACACCGGCATCGAGAAGAACCTCGAATTCCGTACGTGGACGCAGGGCACCACCTTCGTGACCCGGATGGACTACCTCACGCCGTTCTTCAACGAGACGGCGTACTGCCTGGCCGTGGAGAAGCTGCTCGGCATCACCGACGACATCCCGGACCGGGCCTCCGTCATCCGCGTGATGCTGATGGAGCTCAACCGGCTCTCCTCCCACCTGGTGGCCATCGCCACCGGCGGCATGGAGCTGGGCGCCACCACCATCATGATCTACGGGTTCCGGGACCGGGAACTGATCCTGGACATCTACGAGCTGATCACCGGCCTGCGGATGAACCACGCGTACATCCGGCCCGGCGGGCTCGCCCAGGACCTGCCGCCGGGCGCGGTGGACCAGGTGCGCGAGTTCGTGAAGAAGATGCGCAAGAACCTGGGCGAGTACGACAAGCTCGCCACCGGCAACCCGGTCTTCAAGGGCCGGATGCAGGACATCGGCTACCTCGACCTGGCCGGCTGTCTGGCCACCGGCGCCACCGGACCGGTGCTGCGCTCCGCCGGACTCCCGCACGACCTGCGCAAGACCCAGCCGTACTGCGGCTACGAGCACTACGACTTCGAGGTGCCGACCGCCGACACCTGCGACTCCTACGGGCGCTTCCTGATCCGCCTGGAGGAGATGCGCCAGTCGCTGCGCATCGTCGAACAGTGCCTGGACCGGCTGGCGCCCGGCCCGGTGATGGTCGCCGACAAGAAGATCGCCTGGCCCGCCCAGTTGGCCATGGGCCCGGACGGGCTCGGCAACTCGCTGGACCACATCAAGAAGATCATGGGGACCTCGATGGAGGCCCTGATCCACCACTTCAAGCTGGTGACGGAGGGCTTCCGGGTGCCGCCCGGCCAGGCGTACGCGGCCGTCGAGTCGCCCAAGGGCGAGCTGGGCGTGCACGCCGTCAGCGACGGCGGGACCCGCCCCTACCGGGTGCACTTCCGCGACCCGTCCTTCACCAACCTCCAGGCCATGGCGGCGATGTGCGAGGGCGGCCAGGTGGCCGACGTCATCGTCGCCGTCGCGTCCATCGACCCCGTGATGGGAGGCGTCGACCGGTGACAGACGTCAGTTTGGGGATGCCGCAGCTCCCCGCCCCCGACTATCCCGCCGAGGTCAGGGCCCGGCTCGAAGCGGACGCGAAGGAGGTGATCGCCCGCTACCCGGGCTCGCGCTCCGCGCTGCTGCCGCTGCTGCACCTCGTCCAGGCGGAGGAGGGGCACGTCACCCGTACCGGCGTCCGCTTCTGCGCCGAGATGCTGGACCTGACGACGGCGGAGGTCACGGCGGTCGCCACCTTCTACTCCATGTACCGGCGCGGGCCCGGCGGCGACTACCAGGTGGGGGTGTGCACCAACACCCTGTGCGCGGTGATGGGCGGCGACGCGATCTTCGAGACGCTGCAGAAACACCTGGGCGTCGGCAACGGCGGGACGACCGAGGACGGCAAGGTCACGCTGGAGCACATCGAGTGCAACGCGGCCTGCGACTTCGCGCCCGTCGTGATGGTCAACTGGGAGTTCTTCGACAACCAGACGCCGGACAGCGCCAAGCGGCTCGTGGACGACCTGCGAGCGGGCCGGGCCGTCGCGCCGACCCGGGGCGCGCCGCTGTGCACGTACAAGGAAACGGCCCGCATCCTCGCCGGGTTCCCGGATCAGCGGCCGGGCGCGGTCGAGGCCACCGGCGGTGCCGGGCCCGCCTCGCTGGTGGGGCTGCGGCTGGCCAAGGGCGAGGCCGTGCCGGGCGCGGGCCAGGCCGCCGACCATGTCGTACCGCAGCGGGGCGCGGACCCCACCGAAGCCGAGGGCGAGCACGCCGGCCGGGCCCCGGGCGAGGCCCCGGCCACCCACCCCAGCTCGCACGACGCACCGCGCGACACCTCGGCCTCCGACCCTTCGCACCCGGCCGGGCCGACCGCCGAGGAGGGGGAGTGATGACCGTGGCTGCCGAGGTCAGCAAGGCCAACCCGGAGAAGCTGCTCGCACCCGTACTGTCCGCCTTCTGGGACCAGCCGGACTCCTGGACGCTGGAAACCTACCTCCGGCACGAGGGCTACGCGGGCATGCGCAAGGCCCTCGCGATGCCGCCGGACGACGTGATCGCATACGTCAAGGACGCCGGACTGCGCGGCCGCGGCGGCGCCGGCTTCCCCACCGGGATGAAGTGGCAGTTCATCCCGCAGGGCGACGGCAAGCCGCACTACCTCGTCGTCAACGCCGACGAGTCCGAGCCGGGCACCTGCAAGGACATCCCGCTGCTCTTCGCCAATCCGCACTCCTTGATCGAGGGCATCGTCATCGCGTGTCACGCGATCCGGTCGAACCACGCCTTCATCTACCTGCGCGGTGAAGTCGTGCCCGTACTGCGGCGGTTGCACGAGGCCGTCCGGGAGGCGTACGACGCGGGCTACCTCGGCCGCGACATCCTCGGCTCGGGCCTGGACCTGGACGTCGTCGTGCACGCGGGCGCCGGCGCGTACATCTGCGGCGAGGAGACCGCGCTGCTGGACTCCCTGGAGGGCCGTCGCGGACAGCCCCGGCTGCGTCCTCCCTTCCCGGCGGTGGCGGGCCTGTACGCCTGCCCCACTGTCGTCAACAACGTCGAGTCCATCGCGTCGGTTCCCGCCATCATGAACAAGGGCAAGGACTGGTTCAGGACCATGGGCAGCGAGAAGTCCCCGGGCTTCACGCTGTACTCGCTCAGCGGCCACGTCACCAACCCCGGCCAGTACGAAGCCCCGCTGGGCATCACCCTGCGCCAACTGCTCGACATGAGCGGCGGCATCCGGCCGGGCCACCGCCTCAAGTTCTGGACGCCCGGCGGCTCCTCCACCCCGATGTTCACCGACGAGCACCTCGACGTGCCGCTGGACTACGAAGGCGTCGGCGCCGCCGGTTCGATGCTCGGCACCAAGGCGCTCCAGTGCTTCGACGAGACCACCTGCGTCGTACGGGCCGTCACCCGCTGGACGGAGTTCTACGCGCACGAGTCCTGCGGCAAGTGCACCCCCTGCCGCGAAGGCACCTACTGGCTCGTCCAGTTGCTGCGCGACATCGAGGCGGGCAAGGGCCGCATGAGCGACCTCGACAAGCTCCACGACATCGCCGACAACATCAACGGCAAGTCCTTCTGCGCGCTGGGTGACGGTGCCGCTTCACCGATCTTCTCCTCGCTGCAGTACTTCCGCCCGGAGTACGAGCAGCACATCACCGGCAAGGGCTGCCCCTTCGACCCCGCCAGGTCGACCGCCTGGGCCGACACCGACGCTCACCTGGGGGTGAACGCATGACCGTCACCAGCGACGCCCCCGCCGGGGCCGGCGGGGCGGCCGTACCGCCCGAAGACCTCGTCACGCTGACGATCGACGGCATCGAGATCTCCGTACCCAAGGGGACGCTGGTCATCCGGGCCGCCGAACTCCTCGGCATCGAGATCCCGCGCTTCTGCGACCACCCGCTGCTGGACCCGGCCGGCGCCTGCCGCCAGTGCATCGTGGAGGTGGAGGGCCAGCGCAAGCCGATGGCCTCCTGCACCATCACCTGCACCGACGGCATGGTGGTCAAGTCGCAACTCACCTCGCCCGTCGCCGAGAAGGCGCAGCGCGGCGTGATGGAACTGCTGCTGATCAACCACCCGCTGGACTGCCCGGTCTGCGACAAGGGCGGCGAGTGCCCGCTGCAGAACCAGGCGATGTCCGCCGGGCAGGCCGACACCCGCTTCGAGGGCAAGAAGCGCACCTTCGAGAAGCCGGTGCCGATCTCCAAGCAGGTGCTGCTGGACCGCGAGCGGTGCGTGCTGTGTGCGCGTTGCACCCGCTTCTCCAACCAGGTCGCGGGCGACCCGATGATCGAACTGATCGAGCGGGGCGCGCTCCAGCAGGTCGGTACGGGCGAAGGCGACCCGTTCCAGTCGTACTTCTCCGGCAACACCATCCAGATCTGCCCGGTCGGCGCGCTGACCTCGGCCGCGTACCGCTTCCGGTCGCGCCCCTTCGACCTGGTGTCCTCGCCGAGCGTCTGCGAGCACTGCGCGGGCGGCTGCGCGACCCGTACGGACCACCGGCGCGGCAAGGTCATGCGGCGGCTGGCCGCCGAGGACCCCGAGGTCAACGAGGAGTGGATCTGCGACAAGGGGCGCTTCGCCTTCCGGTACGCGCAGCAGCGCGACCGGCTGGAGCACCCGATGGTGCGGGACGCGGAGACCGGCGAACTGGTCACGGCGAGCTGGCCGGAGGCCCTGGAGGCGGCGGCGCGCGGGCTGGGCGCCGCCAAGGGCCGTACCGGCGTGCTGACCGGCGGCCGGCTGACCGTCGAGGACGCGTACGCCTACGCCAAGTTCGCGCGGATCGCCCTGGACACCAACGACATCGACTTCCGGGCCCGCGCGCACAGCGCCGAGGAGGCCGACTTCCTGGCGGCTCGGGTCGCCGGACGGGGCCGCGACCTGGACGACGACGGGTCCGGGGTCACGTACGAGGTCCTGGAAAAGGCATCCGCCGTCCTCCTCGCCGGTATCGAGGCGGAGGAAGAGGCGCCCGGCGTCTTCCTGCGGCTGCGCAAGGCCCACCGCAAGCGCGGCCAGCGCACCTTCGGGCTCGCGCCGTACGCGACGCGCGGCCTGGTCAAGGCGGGCGGCACGCTGCTGCCCGCCGCGCCCGGCACGGAGACGGAGTGGCTGGACGCGCTGGCCGGCGGCGTCGGACTGGAAGGTGCGGGGCGGACTGCGGCCGAGGCGCTGCGCGGCGCCGGTTCGGTGATCGTCGTTGGCGAGCGGCTGGCCGCGGTCCCGGGCGCGCTGACAGCGGCCGTACGGGCGGCCACCGCGACCGGCGCCCGGCTGGTGTGGATTCCCCGGCGGGCCGGGGAGCGCGGCGCCGTCGAGGCGGGCGCGCTGCCCGGACTGCTGCCGGGCGGCCGTCCGGCGACCGATCCGCGCGCCCGTGAGGAGGTCGCCGCCGCCTGGGGCGTCGCCGGCCTGCCGCAGCGGCACGGCCGGGACACCGGTCAGATCGTCGCCGCCGCGGCCGCCGGGGAGCTGAGCGCCCTGCTGGTGGCGGGCGTCGACCCGGCGGACCTGCCGGACCCGGCGCGGGCCCTGGAGGCACTGGACGCGGTGGGCTTCCTGGTGAGCCTGGAGCAGCGCCCGTCGGCCGTGACGGAGCGGGCGGACGTCGTCCTGCCGGTCGCGGCGGTCGCCGAGAAGCCCGGCACCTTCCTCAACTGGGAGGGCCGGGCCCGGCTGTTCGAGGCCGCGCTCAAACCGGACCAGATGATCCGGCGGCACCTGCTGCCGGACGCCCGGGTGCTGCACATGCTCGCCGACGCGATGGACGTCCACCTGGCGCTGCCCGACGTACGGGCGGTGCGGCGGGAGCTGACCGCGCTGGGGACGTGGGACGGCACGTACGCCGCCGACCCGCTGGAGACCGGGCGCGCGCTGCCGCGGCCGGAGCCCGGCGAGGCCGTACTGGCGGGTCACCGGCTGCTGCTCGACCAGGGGCGGATGCAGGAGGGCGACGAGGCGCTGGCCGGTACGCGGCACGCGGCCGTCGCCCGGATGTCGCCGGCCACCGCCGAGGAGACCGGCGTCAAGGACGGCGACCTGCTGGCGGTCACCGGGCCCGCCGGGTCCGTACGGCTGCCGCTGGCGGTCACCCCGATGCCCGACCGGGTGGTGTGGCTGCCGATGAACTCGGTGGGCGGCGGGGTCGCCGCCGACACGGGCGCGCGGCCCGGGGAGTTGGTCAAGGTCGCGGCGGTGTCCGGGGCCGGTGAGCCGGGCCCCGCGCCGGGTGCCTCCGGCACTTCCGGTTCGGTGTCCGGCCCCGTCGAGGAGGTGGACGCGTGATGCAGCACCTGGCGCTGTCCGGCAGCGCGCTGGCCCAGGAAGACCTGTCGATGTTCGGCCGCGACCCGTGGTGGCTGATCGCCGTCAAGGCGGTCTTCTGCTTCGCGTTCCTCATGCTGACCGTGCTCTTCTCGATCGTCTGGGAACGCAAGGTCGTCGCGTGGATGCAGTTGCGCATCGGCCCCAACCGGCACGGCCCCTGGGGCATGCTCCAGTCCCTCGCGGACGGCATCAAGCTGATGCTCAAGGAGGACCTGGTCGTCAAGCGGGCCGACAAGGCGGTGTACGTGCTCGCGCCGATCGTGGCGGCCGTACCGGCCTTCATGGCCGTCGCGGTGATCCCCTTCGGCCCGGCCGGCAACGAGATCTCGATCTTCGGCCAGCGCACCACGATGCAGTTGACCGACCTGCCGATCGGCGTGCTCTACATCCTGGCCACCGCCTCCGTCGGCATCTACGGCATCGTGCTGGCGGGCTGGTCCTCCGGCTCGACGTACCCGCTGCTCGGCGGTCTGCGCTCGTGCGCGCAGATGATCTCGTACGAGATCGCGATGGGCATGTCCTTCGCGGCGGTCTTCCTCTACTCGGGGTCGATGTCGACCTCGACGATCGTGGAGTCGCAGCAGGACCGGTGGTACGTGCTGCTGCTGCCGGTCTCCTTCATCATCTACATCGTCGCCATGGTGGGCGAGACCAACCGGGCGCCGTTCGACATGCCGGAGTCCGAGGGCGACCTGGTCGGCGGCTTCAACACCGAGTACTCGTCCATCAAGTTCGCGATGTTCATGCTCGCCGAGTACATCAACATGGTGACCGTCTCGGCGGTCGCGGTGACCCTCTTCCTGGGCGGCTGGAAGGCCCCGTACCCGGTCAGCAGCTTCTGGGAAGGCGCCAACCACGGCTGGTGGCCGCTGCTCTGGTTCGTCATCAAGGTGCAACTGCTGCTGTTCTTCTTCATCTGGCTGCGCGGCACGCTGCCCCGCGTGCGCTACGACCAGTTCATGAAGCTGGGGTGGAAGGTCCTCATCCCGGTCTCCATGGTCTGGCTGATGCTCGTCGCGACCGTACGGGCCCTGAAGAACGAGGGGTACGACTTCCAGCGGATCGTGATGTTCGTGGGCGGCGCGGCCATCGCCGTCCTGCTGATCTCCCTCGTCGCCGACTTCTTCCGGCGCGGCGAGAAGGAGGAGCCGGCCGAGGAGCCGGCCTTCGACCCCATGGCGGGCGGCTTCCCCGTGCCGCCGCTGCCCGGACAGACCCTGCCTCCCGTGCCGCGCCGCAGGCCGCGACGGGAGCGGGAGCTGATTGTCAGTGGTGGGGTGGACACTGTCAGTGACGGAATCGACAAGGACGGAAAGGGGGGCGACGGTGCCTGACTTCCAGAACCCCGTGGCCGGCTTCGGCGTGACCTTCAAGGCCATGTTCAAGAAGCGGCTGACCGAGCAGTATCCGGAGGAGAAGAAACCGACGGCGCCGCGCTTCCACGGCCGCCACCAGCTCAACCGGCATCCCGACGGGCTGGAGAAGTGCGTCGGCTGCGAGCTGTGCGCCTGGGCCTGCCCGGCCGACGCGATCTACGTCGAAGGTGCCGACAACACCGACGAGGAGCGCTACAGCCCCGGCGAGCGCTACGGCCGCGTCTACCAGATCAACTACCTGCGCTGCATCCTGTGCGGGCTGTGCGTCGAGGCGTGCCCCACCCGCGCGCTGACCATGACCAACGAGTACGAACTCGCCGACCGGTCCCGTGAGTCGCTCATCTACACCAAGGAGGAGCTGCTCGCGGGGCTGGAGGAGACCATGGTCGACACCCCGCACGCCATCTTCCCCGGCATGACGGAGAAGGACTACTACCGCGGCCTGGTGACCGAGGCCGCGCCGGGGACGGTGCGGCAGGTCGCCGTCTCCAAGGGCGAGACGGCCGAAGGGGAGGGCGGCGCGGACACCGCGGCGCCCCAGGAGGCCGTCTCCACCTTCGGGCCCGACGAGCCCGCCGCCCGGGAGGTGACCCGGTGACCACGACTTCCCTGGCCGCCGCGGCCTCCACCGGCGAGGCGGTGCAGTTCTGGATCCTCGGTACGGTCGCGGTGATCGGCGCGCTGTGCACGATCCTGATGCGGCGCGCCGTGCACAGCGCCCTGTCGCTCGCCGGCACCATGATCGTCCTGGCGGTGTTCTACCTCGCCAACGGCGCGTACTTCCTCGGCATCGTGCAGATCGTCGTCTACACCGGCGCGATCATGATGCTGTTCCTCTTCGTCGTCATGCTCGTCGGCGTCACGGCGGCCGACTCCCTCAAGGAGACCCTCAAGGGCCAGCGCTGGCTGGCCGCCGCCTGCGGCCTCGGCTTCGGCATCCTGCTGATCGCCGGGATCGGCAACGCCTCGCTCCGGCACTTCAAGGGCCTCGGCGAGGCCAACGCCGGGGGCAACGTCCAGGGCCTGGCGGCGCTGATCTTCACCAAGTACGTCTTCGCCTTCGAGGTCACCGGCGCCCTGCTGATCACGGCGGCGGTCGGCGCGATGGTGCTGACGCACCGGGAGCGTACGGAGCGCGCCAAGACGCAGCGCGAGCAGTCCGAGGCCCGTATCCGCGAGGGCAAGCACATTCCGCCGCTGCCCGCCCCGGGCGTCTACGCCCGGCACAACGCGGTCGACGTCCCCGGTCTGCTCCCCGACGGCACGCCGTCCGAGCTGACCGTCAACCCGACGCTGCGCGAGCGCGGCCAGATCCGCGACGTCTCCGGTGCGGCGCTGGACGAGCTGAAGGCGCTGGAGCAGCGCTCCGAAGAGCGGCTGGGCCGCAGCGAGGAGGCGAAGCGGTGAACCCGGTCAACTACCTCTATCTCGCCGCCCTGTTGTTCACCATCGGCGCGGCCGGGGTGCTGATCAGGCGGAACGCCATCGTGGTGTTCATGTGCATCGAGCTGATGCTCAACGCCTGCAACCTCGCCTTCGTGGCCTTCTCGCGGATGCACGGAAACCTGGACGGACAGATCATCGCGTTCTTCACGATGGTCGTCGCCGCGGCCGAGGTCGTGGTGGGCCTGGCGATCATCGTGTCCATCTTCCGTACCCGCCACACGGCCTCGGTCGACGACGCCAGCCTGATGAAGCTGTAAGGGGTCGTAAACGTGGAGAACTTGATCGCCCTGCTCGTCGCGGCCCCCCTGGCCGGCGCGGCCCTGCTGCTGTGCGGCGGCAGGAGACTGGACCGGGCCGGCCACTGGCTCGGCACGCTGTTCGCACTGGCGTCCTTCGCCCTGGCCGTCCCCTTGTTCATGGAGCTGCTGGGCCGGGACGCCGAGCAGCGGACCCTGCACCAGCACCTGTTCAGTTGGGTGCCGGTGGGCGGCTTCCAGGCGGACGTGGCCTTCCAGCTCGACCAACTGTCCATGACGTTCGTCCTGCTGATCACCGGTGTCGGATCGCTGATCCACATCTACTCGGTCGGCTACATGGAGCACGACGAGCGGCGCCGCCGCTTCTTCGGCTACCTCAACCTCTTCCTCGCGGCCATGCTGCTGCTCGTCCTCGCCGACAACTACCTCCTGCTGTACGTCGGCTGGGAGGGTGTCGGCCTGGCCTCGTACCTGCTCATCGGCTTCTGGCAGCACAAGCCCAGCGCGGCGACGGCGGCGAAGAAGGCGTTCCTGGTCAACCGCGTTGGTGACATGGGCCTGTCCATCGCGATCATGCTGATGTTCACCACGTTCGGAACGTTCGCGTTCGGGCCGGTGCTGGGCGCGGTCGGCGACACCTCCGAGGGCAAGCTCACCGCCATCGGCCTGATGCTGCTGCTCGCCGCCTGCGGCAAGTCGGCGCAGGTCCCGCTCCAGTCCTGGCTGGGCGACGCGATGGAGGGCCCGACCCCGGTCTCGGCCCTGATCCACGCGGCGACCATGGTGACCGCTGGCGTCTACCTGATCACCCGCTCCGGCGCGATCTTCAACGGGGCGCCGGACGCGCAGACCGCCGTCGTGGTGGTCGGCGCGGTGACGCTGCTGTTCGGTGCGATCGTCGGTTGCGCGAAGGACGACATCAAGAAGGCCCTGGCGGGCTCGACGATGTCGCAGATCGGCTACATGATCCTGGCCGCCGGGCTGGGCCCGATCGGCTACGCCTTCGCGATCATGCACCTGGTCACCCACGGCTTCTTCAAGGCGGGCCTCTTCCTGGGCGCCGGCTCGGTGATGCACGGGATGAACGACGAGGTGGACATGCGCCGCTACGGCGGCCTGCGCAAGTACATGCCCGTCACGTTCATCACCTTCGGCCTCGGCTATCTGGCGATCATCGGCTTCCCCGGTCTGTCCGGCTTCTTCTCCAAGGACAAGATCATCGAGGCGGCGTTCGCCAAGGGCGGCACGGAAGGCTGGATCCTCGGCGGCGCGGCGCTGCTGGGCGCCGCGATCACCGCGTTCTACATGACGCGGGTGATGCTGATGACGTTCTTCGGCGAGGAGCGCTGGCGCAAGGCGCCGACGCCGTCCCCCGCCGAGCCGTCCGTGGAGCCCGCGGCCGAGACCCGGGGCGAGTACACCCCGCCGCACCCGCACGAGTCGCCCAAGTCCATGACGATCCCGATGATCCTGCTGGCCGTCGGATCGGTCTTCGCGGGCGGCCTGTTCAGCCTCAACGAGGCGTTCGTGACCTGGCTGGAGCCGGTCACCTCCTTCGACCACGGGCACCCGCCGCTGAGCGCCTCGGCGATCACCACCGCCACGATCGTGGTGATGGTCCTCGGCGTCGGGCTCGCCTACCTCCAGTACGGGCGCAAGCCGGTCCCCGCCGTCGCCCCGCGCGGCTCGCTGCTCACCCGGGCGGCCCGCCGCGACCTGCTCCAGGACGACTTCAACCACGTCGTGCTGGTGCGCGGCGGCGGCGAGCTGACCCGCGCCCTGGTCCAGTTGGACCAATCCGTCGTGGACGGCGCGGTCAACGGCACGGCGGCGTCGATGGGCGGCCTCTCCGGCCGGCTGCGCCGGGTGCAGAACGGCTTCGCCCGCTCGTACGCGGTACAGATGTTGGGCGGTGCGGCCGTGCTGATCGCCGCGACCCTGCTGATGAGGGGTGTCTGAGCCATGTCGTTTCCCCTTCTGACGGCCACCGCGGCGGTCCCGGCGATCGGCGCGATCGCCACCGCCGCGGTGCCCGCCGCCAAGCGCACCGCCGCCAAATGGCTGGCCCTGCTCTTCTCGCTGGCCACCCTGGTGCTCGCGGCGGTGGTCGCGGTCCGCTTCACCCCGGGCGCGAAGGGCCCGTTCCAGCTCACCGAGTCGCACGCCTGGATCAAGGACTTCGGCGTCCGCTACGAACTGGGCGTGGACGGCATCGCGGTGGCGCTGATCGCGCTGACCGCGCTGCTGGTCCCGTTCGTGATCCTGGCGGGCTGGCACGACGCCGACCCTCTGGAAGACGCCACGCCCAACCGGCGCTGGAGGCCCACCCAGGGCTTCTTCGCGCTGGTCCTCGCCGTCGAGGCGATGGTGGTCATCTCCTTCGAGGCCACCGACGTCTTCCTCTTCTACATCTTCTTCGAAGCCATGCTCATCCCGATGTACTTCCTCATCGGCGGCTTCGGGGACCGGGCCGGGGCGGACGGCGAGGAGCACAGCGCGAAGCTGCGCTCGCAGGCCGCCGTGAAGTTCCTGCTGTACAACCTGGCCGGCGGGCTGATCATGCTGGCCGCGGTGATCGGGCTGTACGCGGCCACCGCCGACCAGCTCGGCAGCGGCACGTTCTCCCTGACGGAGATCGTCCAGGCGCGGGCGGACGGGAAGCTGGCGCTGGGCACCGGCACCGAACGGCTGCTGTTCCTCGGCTTCTTCTTCGCCTTCGCGGTGAAGGCGCCGCTGTGGCCGCTGCACACCTGGCTGCCCGGCGCGATGGGCGAGTCCACGGCGCCCGTGGCCGTACTGATCACCGCGGTGGTCGACAAGGTCGGCACCTTCGCGATGCTGCGCTTCTGCCTCCAGCTCTTCCCGGAGGCCAGCAACTGGGCCACCCCGGTCATCCTGGTCCTCGCGCTGATCAGCATCCTGTACGGCGCGCTGCTCGCGGTCGGCCAGCGGGACATCAAGCGCCTGGTGGCGTACGCGTCCATCTCCCACTTCGGCTTCATCGTCATGGGCATCTTCGCGATGACGACCCAGGGCCAGGGCGGCGCGACGCTGTACATGGTCAACCACGGCATCTCGACGGCGGCGCTGATGCTGGTCGCCGGGTTCCTGATCTCGCGGCGCGGCTCCCGGCTGATCGCCGACTACGGCGGGGTGCAGAAGGTCGCGCCGGTGCTGGCCGGCACCTTCCTGGTCGGCGGTCTGGCGACGCTGTCGCTGCCGGGCCTGGCGCCGTTCGTCAGCGAATTCCTGGTGCTGGTCGGCACGTTCAGCCGCTACCCGGCGGTGGGGATCGTGGCCACCGTCGGCATCGTGCTCGCCGCGCTGTACGTCCTCGTCCTCTACCAGCGGACGATGACCGGCCCGGTGAAGGCCGAGGTGCGGACGATGCCCGACCTCAAGGCGCGGGAGCTGGCGGTAGTCGCCCCGCTGATCGCGCTGCTGCTGTTCCTCGGCGTCTACCCCAAGCCGCTGACGGACGTCGTCAACCCGGCGGTGGACCACACCCTGTCCGTCGTCGATCAGCACGATCCCCGCCCCGACGTAGCCGTGAAGGCAGATGCGGAGGCCGCGAAGTGAGTTCCGTGGCAACTGTCCACAGCCTGTGGACCCTTGCGGCCGAGGCACCGGCCAGGATCCCGGCGCCGAAGATCGAGTATGCCCAGTTGGCCCCGGCGCTGATCGTGCTGGGTGCCGCGGTCGTCGGCATCGTCCTGGAGGCGTTCCTGCCGCGCCGCAGCCGGTACTACGCCCAGCTCCTGCTGTCCGTGCTCGCGCTGGCCGCCGGGTTCGCGGCCGTCGTGGGGCTGGCGGCGGGCGGCTTCGGCACCACCAAGGCCAAGATCGCGGCGATGGGCGCCATCGCCGTGGACGGTCCGGCGCTCTTCCTCCAGGGCACGATCCTGCTGGTGGCGCTGGTCGCCACGTTCACCTTCGCCGAGCGGCGGCTCGATCCGGCCGCGCACGGCAAGAAGGTGGACTCCTTCGTGGCGCAGGCCGCCGCGGTGCCCGGCGGGGAAGCCGAACAGGCCGCGGTCAAGGCCGGGTTCACCACCACCGAGGTGTTCCCGATCGCACTGTTCGCGGTCGGCGGGATGCTGGTCTTCCCCGCCGCCAACGACCTGCTGACCCTCTTCATCGCGCTGGAGGTCTTCTCCCTCCCGCTGTACATCCTGTGCGCGCTGGCCCGCCGCCAGCGGCTGCTGTCGCAGGAGGCCGCGGTGAAGTACTTCCTGCTCGGCGCGTTCTCCTCGGCGTTCCTGCTGTTCGGCATCGCCCTGCTGTACGGGTACGCGGGCACCGTCACGTACTCCGGTATCGCGCAGGTCGTCAGCGACGGCGCCAAGCAGATCGACCCGGCGCTGGCCGACACCATGGGCAACGACGCGCTGCTGCTGATCGGCGCGGCGCTGGTGCTCATGGGGCTGCTCTTCAAGGTCGGCGCGGTGCCGTTCCACATGTGGACGCCGGACGTCTACCAGGGCGCGCCGACCCCGGTCACCGGCTTCATGGCGGCGGCCACCAAGGTCGCCGCGTTCGGGGCGCTGCTGCGGCTGTTGTACGTGGTCCTGCCGGGACTGCGCTGGGACTGGCGGCCGGTGATGTGGGGCGTCGCGATCGTCACGATGCTGGGCGGCGCGATCGTCGCGATCACCCAGACCGACATCAAGCGGCTGCTGGCGTACAGCTCCATCGCACACGCCGGGTTCATCCTGGCCGGTGTGATCGCCACCAGCAAGGACGGCATCTCGTCCGTCCTGTTCTACCTGGCGGCGTACTCCTTCGTGACGCTCGGCGCGTTCGCGGTGGTCACCCTCGTCCGGGACGCGGGCGGCGAGGCGACGCAGCTCGCGAAGTGGGCGGGGCTGGGCCGGCGCTCGCCCCTGACGGCGGCGGTCTTCGCGGTCTTCCTGCTGGCCTTCGCCGGCATCCCGCTGACCTCGGGCTTCACCGGGAAGTTCGCGGTGTTCAAGGCGGCGGCGGAGAGCGGCGCGGGCTGGCTGGTCGTGGTCGGTGTCGTCTCGTCCGCCATCGCCGCGTTCTTCTACATCCGGGTCATCGTGCTGATGTTCTTCAACGAGCCGAAGGCGGACGGGCCGACCGTGGCGGTACCCAGCCCGCTGACCATGACGGCCATCGCGGTCGGTGTCGTGGTCACGCTGGTCCTCGGTCTGGCGCCGCAGTACTTCCTCGACCTGGCGGGCCAGGCGGGAGTGTTCGTGCGCTGAGTGGCCCAGGCCGGGTCCACCCGGCCGGATGCACGGCGTACGGCCCACGGCCGCCGCCCGGTGCCCCGAGGGGGTGCCGGGCGGCGGCCGTTGCGCCACTCGGGCGAAGGGGACCGGCGCGGCCAGAAGCACGTACGAGGAGGGCCGGCCGGAGTGCGAAAGGCGCAGCTCAGCGCAGGGGGACCGGGCTCAGCGGGAGAACAGCACCGACCGGACCAGAACCTTCTTCGGCGCGGCCTTGCCGGGCGGGACGACGTAGAAGACGTCGCTGCTGCAGTCGTCGTCGGCGAAGAGGGTCACGGTGGCGTTCGTCCGGTTGAGCGCGGCGTAGGCGAAGTCGGCGCCGTTCGGGAGCTTGAGGGTGATGCACTGCTTGCCGGGCGGGTTGAAGAGGGCCGCACGCTGGTCGAGCTGGTTGCCGGTGTTGAAGCCGTAGGAGAAGACGCCGTCGGCGGCGTAGGCGGAGGTGGGGGTGGTCAGGGCGAGTACGGCCGCTCCGAAGGCGGCGGCGACGGAGGTACGCAGGCGCATTCCGTGACTCCTCGTGGTTGTCGGTGTCGAGCAACTACTCGGAGTGAATATGGCTCAGCGTATGGCGTCTTTCCCGGCGCCGCCCCGGAAACACCCCTGGTGGCGTAGCGGGCCTCCGCCGTTCGCGGCGGCTCTCGGCCGTTCGCGCCGGTCAGGTCCCTGGGGCGCGGCGGGGCCTGACCGCCCGTCAGGAGGCGGGCGTGCCCGCGGGCAGGCTCGGCATTCCCGGCAGCTTGAGCTTGCCCTCGGCCTTGGTGAAGTCGTCGGTGGGCCCGCCCTTCCAGCTCACCTTCAGCGTCCTGCCGTCGGCGCCCGGCGTGACGGTGCCCAGCGTGCGGGTGGTGTGGCCGCCCATGCACTTCAGGGCGATCACCGTGGTGCCCACCGTCTCCACCTTGCCCTGACAGGCCGACCCGGTGTCCGCGCCGAGCCCCAGGGAGGCGATGCCCCGGTAGATCACGAGGGTGAGGTGCGAGTCGCCGGTGGTGGCGGTCCAGGCACCGTCGAGGCGGCCGGTTCCGCCGTCACTGGAGCCGTCACCGGCTGGGCCGTCGGGGCTCTGCGACGGGGTGGCGGCCGGCGCCGTGCCCGTCCCGCCCGCCGCGTCGCGCTTGCCGTCCCCGCCGCTGCTGCTGCCGCCTCCGCAGCCGCTGAGCAGGAGCGCGGCCATGGCGGCCGTACCGGCGATCTGCGCTGCCTTGCGCACGTACGTCTCCTCCGTTGGGGGGGCAGGACAGGTGAGGCTAGCAACGCGGTGCGCGGCCCGGCTCCGTAACGGGTGGGACCCGAGGGATTGCGGCGGCGTCGCTACACATTCGGCGCGCCGCCGTGACCTTCGGACACCTCATACGACACCGGCACCTCGTCCGGCACCGTCGCCTCATCCGGCACCGCCGCCGCTACCGGCGGCGGCCTGGTCCTGGAGGATCACGGCCGCCACCGCGCGGGCGATCCAGTCGTCGCGGACCAGCGCTTTCAGGTCGCGGCGTACGGCCCGCCGGTCCCGGCCCAGGTCCAGCTTGCGGTCCAGGTGGGTGGCCGCCACCAGAGCGGCCAGAGCCCGGTCGCGCGGGTCCGCGAAGCCGGTGGCCAGCGCGCCCTTGAAGCGCGCGCGGGCCGGTCCGGCCAGGTCCAGCGGCCCGGCCGCCAGCCGCTCATAACGGAACAGGCCCAGCGCGCGCCGCGACTCCCGGCGGACCGCACCGCGCTGTTCCAGCCGCTGCCGGCACACCTCGTCGATACCGCGCGCCGTGCTCCGCACCCAGCGCTTGACCTTGATCTCGCCGCCCTTGCCGGCGTCGGGCAGCGTGCCCAGCGCCGTGTCCAGCACCAGGTCACCGAGGGGCAGCGGGCTGCCCGCCAGAATCCGGCCGCCGCGGCCCTCGGTGACCCGCCCGGCCCGCTCCAGCTCCGCGAGGGCGGCGCCGGCCAGGCCGTACCGCAGGTGGGACGGATCGTTCAGCGGCTTGCCCCGCACCGGGTCCAGGGCGAGGAGCAGCAACTCCTCGGGCAGCGTGGGGCCGCGGTCCGCGCCGCCCCACTTGCTCCCCGCCCCGTGCCCGGTCATGACGTACGCGCGGGCCGGATACGTCCGGTGACCTCGCCCAGGCCGATCCGGGAGCCCTCGGGGCCCGGCGCCCAGGCGGTCAGCGTGACCTCGTCGCCGTCCTCCAGGAACGGGCCCTTGCCCTGGGTGAGTTCGAGGAGGCAGCCGAGCTGGTCCGGCTCCGGCCCGGAGACCGTGCCGGAGGCGTAGAGGTCGCCGGTGCGCAGCGAGGCGCCGTTGACCGTCATGTGGGTGAGCTGCTGGGCGGCGGTCCAGTACATGGCGGAGAAGGGCGGGCGGGCGACCGTCTCCCCGTTGATGTCGACCTGGATGCGCAGGTCGATGCCGCCCGGCTCGGAGTCCGAGTCGTCCAGGTAGGGGAGGACGGGGACGTCGCGGGCGGGCGGTGCCGTACGGGCGTGGTCCAGCGCGTCCAGGGGCGTGATCCACGCGGACACGGAGGTCGCGAAGGACTTGCCGAGGAAGGGGCCGAGCGGTACGTACTCCCAGGCCTGGATGTCGCGCGCCGACCAGTCGTTGACCAGGCAGACGCCGAAGACGTGGTCGCGGAAGCCGGCCAGGCCGACCGGCTCGCCGAGCGCGGACGGCGTGCCGACGACGAAGCCGACCTCCGCCTCGATGTCCAGACGCCGGGAGGGCCCGAAGGTGGGCGCCGCGTCGGCGGGCGCCTTGCGCTGGCCGCTGGGCCGGACGACCGGGGTGCCGGAGACGACGACGGTGCCGGCCCGGCCGTGGTAGCCGATGGGCAGGTGCTTCCAGTTGGGGGTGAGCGCGTCGGCGTTCGGCCGGAAGATCCGGCCGACGTTGGTGGCGTGGTGCTCGCTGGCGTAGAAGTCGACGTAGTCCGCGACCTCGAACGGCAGGTGCAGCGTCACCGCGTTGAGCGGGAGCAGCAGCGACTCGGTGGTGGCGCGCTGCGCGGGGTCGGTGACGGCCGTGCGGACGGCCTCCCGCACGGCCTGCCAGATCTCGCGGCCCGCGGCGAGCAGCGGGTTCAGGGTCGGTGCGGCGAGCAGGTCGGCGTGCGGCGATCCGGAGGTGGTGGCCAGCGCGTCGAGGTCGAGTACGTGGTCGCCGTAGCGCACGCCGATGCGGCGCCGTGTCGGATCGTCCGCCGTACTGAAGACACCGTAGGGGAGGGTGTGCGGCCCGAAGGGGTGGTCCTCGGGCAGGTCGAGCGGGTGGTGCTCGGACATGTACGGCTCCTCGCGTGGTCTCTCGCGTGCGTCGTCACCTGTGGCCGCGGCCCCGGCCGGCGGGCCGGCGGGCTCTGCGATCAGATTACGGCCCAACGGGCCGCGAGGGGATGCCCGATCGGGGAGCGGGTGCTGCTGCGGAGGTGGCCGGGACAGCGGCGGACCGAAGGGGACAGCGGCACAAGACAATCAGAACCGAACGAAAGGCGTTGGCAAAGCGCCATAAAAGAGTTCGTAATGTCCGGAAAGACGGTACCCGAACGGACAGTTCAGTTCTAGCTTCCTTGCGGGGCGTGGCCGGGGCGGGACGCGCGCCATTGGGGGGTCAGGTGGCTCGGAGCAGTACAGCGTTCGCGGTGGACCGGACCGTTCCGGGGCTCATCGTGAAGATCGGGGACTATCCGCTGCACCACGGCGGGGTGGGGGCGATCCGCAGTCTGGGGCGCCTCGGCGTACCCATGTACGCGATCACCGAGGACCGGTTCACCCCCGCCGCCACCTCCCGCTACCTGCACGGACGCTGTGTCTGGCCGACCACCGGACGCGAGGACCCCCAGCGGCTCGTCGAGGTGCTGCTGCGCATCGGCAAGCGCATCGGCCGGCCCGCGGTCCTGATTCCGACCGACGAGGAGGCCGCCGTCCTGACCGCTGAGTACGCCGACGTCCTCAGCGGCCATTTCCTGTTCCCCCGCACCGTAGCGGGCCTGCCGCGCCGCCTGGCGAGCAAACAGGGGCTGTACGAACTCTGCGTGGAGCACGGAATTCCGTCACCGGCGTCCGCCTTCCCGGAGTCGCTCTCGGACATCGAGCAGTTCGCCGCACGGGCGCGCTTTCCGGTCGTGGCCAAGAACCGCGAGGCGTTCCAGCGGCGCCGGCACCCCGCGGTCGCCGGCACCACCCTGATCGCGGGCCCCGACCAGCTCGTCGGCCTGGCGCACGACTGGGGGCCGCGGCCGGACGTGATCCTCCAGGAGTACCTGCCGCGGGAGGAGGCCGAGGACTGGATCGTGCACGCGTACTTCGACGCGGACAGCACCGCGCTGAGCCTGTTCACCGGCGTCAAGGTGCGCTCCTGGCCGCCGCACGCGGGCATGACGGCCTGCGCGTACGTCGTCGACAACCCCGAACTGGCCGAGCTGACCGCCCAGTTCGTCAAGCGCGTCGGCTTCAGCGGCATCGTGGACCTGGACTGGCGCTACGACCGCCGGGACGGCGCGTACAAGCTGCTGGACTTCAACCCGCGGATGGGCGCCCAGTTCCGGCTGTTCGAGAACGAGGCGGGCATCGACGTCGTACGGGCCCAGCACCTGGACCTGACCGGCCGGAAGGTCCCGGAGGCGGAACAGCGGGCCGGGCAGCGGTTCGTCGTGGAGAACATCGACCTGCCGGCGCTGCTCGCGTACCGCCGGAGCGGCTACACCACGCCGCACGCGCCGAGCCGCACCACCGGCACCGAGCTGGCGTGGCTGGCCGCCGACGACCTCAAGCCGTTCTTCACGATGCTGGCCCGCTTCGTCGGTCCGGGAGCCCGGCACCTGGTCGAGCTGCGCCGGGCGAGCAGACGCGCGCGGGCGATGAACGGGGGATCAGTACGACCGTTCCCCGCAAGGGCAGTGGGGGGCACTGCCGGACCAGCAGCAACACCCTGGGGAGGGGAACGCACGTGAACACTCCGGTAGCAGTCGTCGGAGCCGGTCCGTACGGCCTGTCGACGGCGGCGCACCTGCGCGCGCGGGGCGTGCCCGTACGCGTCTTCGGCCGGCCGATGGTGAGCTGGCGCGAGAACATGCCCGCGGGCATGCTGCTCAAGTCGACCCCGGCGGCGTCCACCATCGACGCCCCGCAGGCCGGGCACACGCTCCAGGACTTCTGCGACGCGACGGGCGGGCGGCGCTACGAGTCCGACTGGGACATCCTCCCCGTCGAGACCTTCGTGCGGTACGGCGAATGGTTCCAGGAACGGCTGGTGCCCGACCTGGAGCAGGTACGGGTCGTCTCGGTCGACCGGCGGTCCGGCGGATACGACCGGCGCTCCGACGGATTCGAGCTGAAACTGGACAGCGGCGAACAGTTCCGGGCCCGTGCGGTCGTGGTGGCCACCGGACTGACCGGTTTCGCCCGGCTGCCGCGTGAGCTGGCCGCGGCGGTGCCGGACGGACCGTCCCCCACCGGTCCGGTCTCGCACAGCTCCCAGCACCGCGACCTGTCGGTCTTCGCGGGCCGGGACGTGGTGGTGGTCGGCGCCGGGCAGTCGGCGCTGGAGAGCGCGGTGCTGCTCGCCGAGTCCGGCGCCCGGTCCGTACGGGTCGTCGCGCGCGGGCGTACGGCGGTGGGTTTCGGCGCCCCGCCGGACCAGCAGCCCAGGCTGCGGCCGGAGACACCGTTCGGCAACGCCTGGTCGCTGTACGCGTTCACCTACTACGCGGGCGGATTCCGCCACCTGCCCGCACCGGCCCGGCGCTACCTGGTCCGCCGGGTGCTGGGCCCGCTCGGCGCCTGGTGGCTGCGTGACCGCTTCGTGGGCCGCGTCCAGGTCACGGCCGGGCAGCGGATCGTCCGGGCCCGCGTCGAGGACGGGCGCCCGGTCCTGACGCTGCGCGCCCCCGACGGCCGCACCGGCGAACTGGCCGCCGATCATGTGCTGGCCGCCACCGGCTACCAGGTCGATCTGGCGGCGATGGACTTCCTCGGCCAGGGCCTGCGCACCGGCGTCACGGTCAGCGGCGGAGGACCCCGCCTGGACGCGGGCTTCGGCTCGTCCGTCCCGGGCCTGCACTTCACGGGCCTTCCGGCGGCGGCGTCCTTCGGGCCCGTGATGCGCTTCGTCTGCGGTACGGAGTTCGCGTCCCGGCGGGTGGCGGAGGCGGTGGCGCGGTAGGGCCTGAGCGGGCCCCTGAGCGGATGGCTGACCGGAAGGTCTGACGAGCACCCCGTCGCTGAGCGGCCGGGGTGCTCCGTTCTGTCCGGAATCCAGCGGTGTCCGAGGTGCGAGAAGCGTGTTCGCCATACGGACGTGGCGCGGACGTCCACGGGCCCGACACCGGCCGTCCGCCGGTCCTGCCGCCGCCCGTGCCGCCCGCGTACGGCGGTCGAACGGGCCCGCACACCGTTCGAGAGCCTCGGAGGGGGCGGGCGCTCACGGTGATCCAACAGCGACCGGATACGCTGGCCAATGGTGGAGACAGCGACAGATCGACAATCCGTTTGATCGTCAGCAGACAGGAGTACCCCTCGTGACCGTCGTCGGGCCCTTCGGGCTGAGCGTGCGGGACCAGGCTCTTGAGGCCGATGTCCAGGCCGGGTTGGCGGCTGTCGAGGAGGGCCTGCTGGAGGCCACCAAGAGCGACGTGCCGTTCATCACCGAGGCCGCCCAGCATCTCGTCCGCGCAGGTGGCAAGCGGTTCCGGCCGCTGCTGGTGATGCTGGCCGCGCAGTTCGGCGACCCGCACACGCCGGGCGTCGTCCCCTCGGCCGTCGTCGTGGAGCTGACGCACCTGGCGACGCTGTACCACGACGACGTCATGGACGAGGCGGACGTGCGCCGCGGGGTGGCCAGCGCCAACGCCCGCTGGGGCAACTCCGTGGCGGTGCTCACCGGCGACTTCCTCTTCGCGCGCGCCTCGCACATACTGGCCGACCTCGGGCCGGAGGCCGTCCGTATCCAGGCCGAGGCGTTCGAACGCCTCGTGACCGGTCAGATCCTGGAGACGGCGGGCCCGCGGGACGGCCGCGACCCGATCGACCACTACCTGGACGTCATCGCGGGCAAGACCGGCTCGCTGATCGCCGTCGCGGGCCGCTTCGGCGCGATGATGTCCGGCGCCGACGAGACGACCGTCAACATCCTGACCCAGTACGGCGAACGCCTCGGCACCGCCTTCCAGCTCGCCGACGACGTCCTGGACATCGCCAGCGACTCCCACGAGTCCGGCAAGACCCCCGGCACGGACCTGCGCGAGGGCATCCCGACCCTGCCGGTCCTGCACCTGCGCGCCCTGGCCGACGGCGAGCACGGCACCGACAAGGACCGCGAGCTGCGCGACCTGCTGGCCGGCGACCTGACCGACGACGCCCGGCACGCCGAGGCGCTGGCCGGACTGCGCGCCCACCCGGCGCTGGAGCAGGCCCGCCGCGACACCGTGCGCTACGCGGAGGAGGCGCGGGCCACCCTCGCGCCGCTGCCCGAGTGCATGGCGAAGGCCGCGCTGGAAGGGCTCTGCGACTCGGTGGTGCACCGGGCGGGGTGACCTCCGGTAACCCTTAGGGGCCTCGGGGACCCGTCTCTGTCTTTGGTCATACCGGTTCCACCCTGCGGTCGCGCGGGGCTCATCCCACCGGAGTACGCGGAGTTGGCCCCCGGGGCTGACGCGCCAGGCTGGCCGGTTTGGTGGGATGAGGAGCACCACGCCGCGGCGGAACGGGTCACAATGAGCCCGGGAGTGGGACGAGTGCGTCGCGCAGCAGGCCGCCGCTTACGACGGAGGTAAGGCACATGCCACGGAACCAACCGGCACAGGTCACCGACGAATGGGACGGGGACGGGGGGCGCTCCGCGAAGCGCCGCAGAATGATGCGGTACGCCGTCCCGGCCGCCGTCGTGGGCATCACCGCGGCCACCATCGGGCTGGTCCCGGCGTTCGCCGGCGCCGGCTCCCCGGACCTGCCGAAGATCTCCGCGCAGGACCTGATAGCCAAGGTCGCCGCGTCGGACGTGCAGCAGTTGTCCGGCACGGTCCGTACCAACACCGACCTGGGACTGCCGTCCCTGTCGGGTGCCAGTGCCGGTACCTTCGGCAGCGGCTCGGCGGGCCAGGGCGGCAGCGGCTCGGGCGACAAGGACGGCAAGGGAGCCTCCGCGAGCCCGCAGAACCAGCTTATGGACCTGGCGTCCGGCTCGCACACACTGCAGGTCGCCGCCGACGGGCCGGACAAGCAGCGGGTCTCGGTCGTCGGCAAGGCCGCCGAGTACAACCTCGTGCACAACGGCCGTGACATCTGGGGCTACGACAGCAAGAGCAACACCGCGTACCACAGCACGGTCCCGGCCGAAGCGGGCAAGGACGGGAAGCACGGGTCCGGCAAGTCCGGCACATCCGGCGAGAGCGGCGACCTGAAGAACGCCACCCCGCAGGAGCTGGCCAAGAAGGCGCTCGACGCGGTCGGCGACAGCACCTCGGTGACCGTCGACGGCACGGCCAAGGTGGCCGGACGGGACGCGTACCAGCTCTCCATCAAGCCCAAGCAGGCCGGTTCCACGGTCGACTCGATCCGGATCTCGGTGGACGCCGAGACCGGCGTACCGCTGAAGTTCACGCTCACGCCCAAGGGCGGCGGCGCCGCCGCGATCGACGTCGGCTTCACCTCCGTCGACTTCGCCAAGCCCGCGGCCGGCACCTTCGACTTCAAGCCGCCGAAGGGCGCCGAGGTCGTGGACGGCGACAAGGCCCGCGCGCAGCAGCGCGCCAAGGGCGAGCGGACCGCCGAGGACCTCAAGGGCATCCTGGGGCAGTACGGCCTGGGCGGCAAGAACGCCGCGAAGGGCAAGGGCGGCGTCGACGTCATCGGCTCCGGCTGGACCTCGATCGCCCACGTCAAGGGCGTCGGCTCCGGTCTCTCCGCGGCCGGCGGCAAGGGCGCGTCCGGTGAGGCGGCCAAGCTGCTGGACAGCCTGGGCGAGAAGGTGGACGGGAAGTTCGGCTCCGGCCGGCTCTACAGCACCCGCCTGGTCAACGCCCTGGTGACGGACGACGGCTCGGTCTACGCCGGTGCCGTGGACAAGGAGTCCCTGATCAAGGCGGCCGAGTCCGCCACGTGACGGAAACGGCGTGGGGTGCGGCCGGCGGCCGCACCCCACGCCCGGGACAGGACCACCGGTGCGACCTGAGGCGTGACCACGGGCGTGACCACATGGGGGAGCCGATGACGCAGCCGTCCGCCGGGGACCGGGTGATCGAGACCCGGGGGCTGACGAAGACCTACCGCGGCGGACAGCTCGCCGTCGACCGCCTCGACCTCGCCGTACCGCGCGGCAGCGTCTTCGGCTTCCTCGGACCCAACGGCTCGGGCAAGACCACCACCATCAGAATGCTGCTCGGCCTGATCGAGCCGTCCGCGGGCGGCGCCCGGCTGCTCGGCGAGCCGATGCCGCGGGCCGCCCGCCGGGTGCTGCCCAGGGTCGGCGCCCTCATCGAGGGACCGGCGCTGTACGGCTTCCTCAGCGGGCGGGACAACCTCGTACGGTACGACGCGGCCGACCCGGCCACCGACCCCCGCACCCGCGCGCAGCGCGTGGACCACGTGCTGGAACGGGTCGGGCTGGCCGCCGCCGCCCGCAAGAAGGCACGCGCCTACTCGCTGGGCATGAAGCAGCGCCTGGGGCTGGCCGCGGCGCTCCTGCAGCCCCGTGAGCTCCTCGTGCTGGACGAGCCGACCAACGGCCTGGACCCGCAGGGCATGCGCGAGATCCGTACGCTCGTCAGGGAACTGGCGGGTGACGGCACCACCGTCTTCCTCTCCTCCCACCTCCTCGACGAGATCGAGCAGGTCTGTACGCACGCCGCCGTGATGGCCCGCGGCCGGCTCGTCACCCAGGGCACGGTCGCCGCGCTGTCCGCGGGCACCCGGGGGCGGCTGGTGGTCGGCACGCCCGACACCGCCGACGCGGCGCGGGTGCTCAAGGAGTACGGGGTGACCGACCTCGTGGTGGCGGAGGAACGGGTGACCGGGGATCTGCCGGCACCGGCCGGCGGGCCGCCCGACCTGGCGGAGGTCAACGCCGCGCTCGTACGGGCCGGGGTGCGCGTACGGGCCTTCGGCGTGGAACGGGCGTCCCTGGAGGACGTCTTCGTGGAGCTGACGGGGGAGGGCTTCGATGTCGCGGGTTGAGACGGCCGGGAGCGCGGAAGCGGCCGGGAGCGCGCGGGTCGGGAGCGCGGCCGTACGTCGCGCGCCGCGGCCGCTGTGGTCGCTCGGTCTGCTGCGCAACGAGATCGGGACGACCTTCCGGCGCTGGCGCACCCTCGCGCTGCTCGCCGTCCTCGCCGCCGTACCGGTCCTGATCGGTGTCGCCGTCAAGATCGAGACGAGTGGTGAGGGCGGTGGCCAGGGCGGATCCGGCGGCGCGGCGTTCGTCTCCCAGATCACCAACAACGGGCTCTTCCTGGTCTTCACCGCGCTCGCCGTGACCCTGCCGGTCTTCCTGCCGCTGGCGGTCGGCGTGGTCGCCGGGGACTCGGTCGCCGGTGAGGCGCACGCCGGGACGCTGCGCTATCTGCTCGTCGCACCGGCCGGGCGGACCCGGCTGCTGCTGGTCAAGTACGCGACGACGCTGACGTTCTGCCTGGTGGCGACGTTGGTGGTGGCGGTGTCGGCGCTGGTGACCGGCGCGCTGCTGTTCCCGGTCGGCGAGGTGACGCTGCTGTCCGGGACGACCGTGCCGTTCGCCGAGGGACTGCTGCGGGCGCTGGCGATCGCGGTCGTCGTGGCGCTGTCCCTGGTGGGGGTGGCGGCGATCGGCCTGTTCGTCTCGACGCTCACCAACAGCGGCATCGCGGCGATGGCCACCACCGTCGGCCTGCTGATCGTGGTGCAGATCCTCGACACCATCCCGCAGCTCCACGCGATCCAGCCGTACCTCTTCTCGCACCACTGGCTGTCCTTCGCCGACGTGCTGCGCGACCCCGTCTACTGGGACCAGCTCCAGAAGAACTTCGGTCTCCAGGCGGTGTACGCGGCGGTTTTCGGCTCCGCCGCCTGGGCGCGCTTCACGGCGCGGGACGTCACGGCCTGAGCCGCGCCGCCCCGCGCCGTACGGTCACGGGCCGCCGGTGCGGCCGGCCGTCAGAAGGTGAGCTTCCAACTGTCGAGGTAGCCGGTGTCCTGCGGGCCGAGGTCCTGCACCCGTAGCTGCCAGGTGCCGTCGGCCGTCTCGGCGGACGCGTCGACGGTGTATGTGGTGATCACGTTCGGCGCCGAGTCCGAGCCGCTGGAGTTCTTCAGCCGGTACGCCTGCCCACTCGGCCCCACGAGGTCGATGACCAGGTCACCGCGGTAGCTGTGCTTGATGTCCACCCCGACTTGGAGGGTGGCCGGGGCGTTGCCGGTACGGCCGGAGACCGTCACCGACGAGGTCACCGCGGCGCCCGCGTCCGGGATCTGCACGTCGTCGGTGTTCTCGAAGACGGTGCCGCCGGGCGGGGTCGTCGTACCGACGCCCAGCGTCCACACCGCGTGGGCGACGGCGTCGCTGTTGCGGTCCAGGGCGGTGTCGTTGATGTTCGACGAGGTGTCGCAGGAGCGGTGGTAGCAGCGGTCGAAGGGCTGGCCCGCCGTACCGCCCCACTTCTGCGCCTGGGCGGCCGTCTTGGTGTAGTCGGCGCCGGAGAACAGGCCGCCCACGGGGATGCCGACGTTCTTGAACGGCGCGTGGTCGCTGCGGCCGTCGCCCTCGGTCTCGATCTCCGTGGGGATGTTCAGCGAGGCGTAGTACGCCTTGAACACGGCCTCGATGGCGCGGTCGTCGTCGTAGACGAAGTAGCCGGGGTTGGGGGAGCCCACCATGTCGAAGTTCAGATAGCCGCTGAACTTCGACCGCTCCGTCGCGGCCAGCCGGCTCACGTAGTACTGCGAGCCGCGCATCCCCAGCTCCTCGGCGCCCCACCAGCCGAACCGCAGGTGCTTGGCGGGTTTGGCGCCCGTGCGGGCGACGGCCAGCGCGGTTTCGAGGACCGCGGCCGAGCCGGAGCCGTTGTCGTTGATGCCGGGGCCCGCGCTGACGGAGTCCAGGTGCGCGCCGGTCATCAGGACCTGGTTCGGGTCGCCGCCGGGCCAGTCGGCGATCAGGTTGTAGCCGGTGGTGCCGCCGGTGCTGAACTGCTGCACGCTGGTGGTGAAGCCCGCGGCGTCCAGCTTGCCCTTGAGGTAGTCGATCGAGGCCCGGTAGCCGGGCCGGCCGTGGGCCCGGTTGCCGCCGTTGGCGGTGGCGATCGACTGGAGCTGGCTCAGGTGCGCTTTGAGGTTGGCCAGCGGCAGGTCGGGGGCGGCGGCGGTGCTGACGGTGGGGGTGGCGGAGCGGGCGGCGGGCGCGGCGGTGGCCGCGCCGGCCGCCCCGGGTATCGCAACGATCAGGCCGAGTACGGCACCGGCGGCAGTCAGCCCGAGGCCACCGGGACCGCTGCCGCCGCTGCTGCCAGATCTTCGAAAACGCCTGGTCGTGCGGGGTCTTGCGGCATTCCATGACATGAGGGGTCTCCGGATTCCGAACGTGGAGTGAACGGACCGTGCATGGCGCGAAGCTGATGGTGGGCGCGCCACGCGCCGCTGGCAAGGCGGAATCCGGACACCCCGACCCGCATATCGTTCGGGCGGGTCAGCGCTTGGCGGCACCCACCTCGCGGGCGGTTTCCGGGGCTTCGGGCGCGGTCTGCTCCGCGGCGGCCGGGGTCAGGGCCGCGGCCGTCTCCCCGACCACTTCCCGGGCCGTCTTGCGGGCCGTGGCCAGCGCCGTACGCGCGGAACGGGCGGTGCGCACCGCGTCGTACGTCAGCACCACCAGCGCCAGCCAGACGAGACCGAAGCCCGCCCAGCGCTCCACCGGCATCTCCTCGTGGAAGACCAGCA
Organism: Streptomyces chrestomyceticus JCM 4735; assembly: GCF_003865135.1. NCBI lineage: Bacteria > Bacillati > Actinomycetota > Actinomycetes > Kitasatosporales > Streptomycetaceae > Streptomyces > Streptomyces chrestomyceticus. The sequence goes on from NZ_BHZC01000001.1 coordinate 5,199,690, forward strand.
GGCCGAGCGCGAACTGGAAGGTGGGCGCGAGGTACTGGAGCATCCCGAGCACGGTCAGCGGCAGCCGTACCGCCGCCGCCCCGAAGGCGATCAGCGGCAGCGCGGTGGCCACGCCGCAGCCCATGAGCAGCAGCATCTGGCCCACCCCGCCGGTCAGGAACCCGGCCTCGCCGCGTGCGCCGAGGAAGACCAGGATGCCGAGGGCGGGAAGGAACTGCATCGCCGTCTCGGCGCTGAAGCCTTCGATGCCGCCCAGCTTCACGCCCTTCTTGACCAGGCCGTACGTGGCGAACGTGAACGCCAGCGCGAGGGAGATCCAGGGCACCTTGCCGTACGCCACGGCCATCACGACCACCGCCGCGACGCCGACGCCCACCGCGGTCCACTGCAGCGGCCGCAGCCGCTCGCGCAGCACCAGGACGCCGAAGGCGATGCTGACCAGCGGGTTGATGAAGTAGCCGAGGCTCGCTTCGAGCACATGCCCGGCGTTGACCGCCCAGATGTACAGGAACCAGTTGACGGAGATGACCGCGGCGCAGACCAGCACCATGCCGAGCCGCTTGGGCTGCCGCACCAGCTCCCGTACCCAGGACCAGCGGCGTATCGCGGCCAGGATGAGGACGGCCACCGGCAGCGACCACACCATCCGGTGGGCCAGGATCTCGGTGGGGGCCAGGTCGCCCAGCAGATGCCAGTACAGCGGGAGGAGGCCCCACACCACGTACGCGGCGGTGCCGTAGACGAGTCCGGTGCGCTGTTCGTTCTGGGGTTGCAAGGGGCCCTCCGGAGGAATGCTGCTCCATCTGCGCCGGCGGTGGCACGGGTCGCGCTCCGAAGGTAACGCCGGACGGCCCGACTGTCATGTCCGTCCCGGGATACGGTCCTGACGGGGCGGGGTAGCGGTGCGGACCGGCCATCGCGTGGCCGAAAACGACGGTGCCCGTACGGGACGTCCGAAGACGCTCCGTACGGGCACCGGAAGGCCCGTGGCCGGCTGCTCAGCCGACCACCGTCCAGGTGTCGTTGCCCGCCAGCAGGGAGGCCAGGTCGCCCTTGCCCTTCTGCTCGATGGCGGTGTCCAACTGCTCACCCATGAGCGTGTCGTACACCGGGCGGTCCACGTTGCGCAGCACGCCGATGGGGGTGTGGTGCAGCGTGTCCGGGTCGGCGAGCCGGGACAGGGCGAACGCGGTGGTCGGCGAGGCGTTGTGCGCGTCGTGGACGAGCACCGCGTCCGCGCCCACCGTCGCCACGTCGACGACCTTCAGGTCGCCGGTGGCCGGATCGCGTACCACGCCCTTGGAGCCGAGGCCGTCCTCGGCGAGCGCGCCGAAGCGGATCGGCTGCCCGTGCTCCAGACGGATCACGGCCTCCTCGGCCTGCTGCTTGTCCTTGAGGACCTCGAAGGCGCCGTCGTTGAAGATGTTGCAGTTCTGGTAGATCTCCACCAGCGCCGTGCCCGGGTGGGCGGCGGCCGCGCGCAGCACGCTGGTCAGGTGCTTGCGGTCGGAGTCGACCGTACGGGCCACGAAGGACGCCTCCGCGCCGATGGCCAGCGACACCGGGTTGAAGGGCGCGTCCAGCGAGCCCATCGGCGTCGACTTGGTGATCTTGCCGACCTCGGAGGTGGGGCTGTACTGGCCCTTGGTCAGACCGTAGATCCGGTTGTTGAACAGCAGGATCTTGAGGTTGACGTTGCGGCGCAGCGCGTGGATGAGGTGGTTGCCGCCGATGGACAGCGCGTCGCCGTCGCCGGTGACGACCCACACCGACAGGTCACGGCGCGAGGAGGCCAGGCCGGAGGCGATGGCCGGGGCGCGGCCGTGGATGGAGTGCATCCCGTACGTGTTCATGTAGTACGGGAACCGGGAGGAGCAGCCGATGCCCGAGACGAAGACGATGTTCTCCTTCGCCAGACCGAGTTCGGGCATGAAGCCCTGCACGGCGGCGAGAACCGCGTAATCACCGCAGCCGGGGCACCAGCGCACTTCCTGATCGGACTTGAAGTCCTTCATGGACTGCTTGGCCTCGGCCTTGGGCACCAGCGAAAGCGCCTCGATCGTCGAGGTCCCCTCCGCGATCGTCTCAGTCATTGATGGCCTCCTTAAAGACCTCCGCAAGCTGCTCGGCCTTGAACGGCATTCCGCTGACCTGGGTGTACGAGCGGGCGTCGACGAGGTACTTCGCCCGCAGCAGCGTCGCGAGCTGGCCGAGGTTCATCTCCGGTACGACCACCTTGTCGTAACGCGCCAGCACCGCGCCGAGATTCCGCGGGAAGGGGTTGAGATGGCGCAGATGGGCCTGCGCGATCCGCCCGCCGTCCCGCCGTACGCGCCGGACGGCCGCGGTGATCGGCCCGTACGTCGAGCCCCAGCCCAGCACGAGGGTGTCGGCGCCCTGCGCGGCGGCGGCACCCTGGCCGTCCTGGACGGCCGCCTCCACCGTCGGGTCGTCGACCTCCAGGTCCGGCACCTCGACGCCGTCGACCTTCGCCTGGCGCGTCCGCACCATGAAGTCGTGGTTGGCCGGGTCGTAGGAGATGTTGCCCGTGCCGTCCTGCTTCTCGATGCCGCCGATCCGGTGCTCCAGACCCGGCGTGCCGGGCACCGCCCACGGCCGGGCGAGGGTCTGCTCGTCGCGCTTGTACGGCCAGAACACCTCGGTGCCGTCGGCCAGCGTGTGGTTCGTGCCGGACGCGAACTGCACGCGCAGGTCGGGCAGTTCGTCGACCTCCGGAATGCGCCACGGCTCGGAGCCGTTGGCCAGGTAGCCGTCGGACAGCAGGAAGACCGGCGTACGGTACGTCAGCGCGATGCGCGCCGCGTCCAGCGCCGCGTCGAAGCAGTCGGCGGGCGTCTTCGGCGCCACGATCGGCACCGGCGCCTCGCCGTTGCGCCCGTACATCGCCTGGAGCAGGTCGGCCTGCTCGGTCTTGGTGGGCAGACCGGTGGACGGGCCGCCGCGCTGGATGTCCACGATGACCAGCGGGAGTTCGAGGGAGACCGCGAGTCCGATGGTCTCCGACTTCAGCGCCACACCGGGGCCCGACGTGGTGGTCACCGCGAGCGCGCCGCCGAAGGCGGCGCCCAGTGCCGCGCCGATGCCGGCGATCTCGTCCTCGGCCTGGAAGGTCCGCACGCCGAAGTTCTTGTGCTTGCTCAGCTCGTGCAGGATGTCCGAGGCCGGCGTGATCGGGTACGAGCCGAGGTAGAGCGGCAGGTCGGCCTGCTGCCCGGCGGCGATCAGGCCGTACGACAGCGCCAGGTTGCCGGAGATGTTGCGGTACGTCCCCGTCGGGAACGCCTGGGTGGCCGGCGCGACCTCGTAGGAGACCGCGAAGTCCTCGGTGGTCTCGCCGAAGTTCCAGCCCGCGCGGAACGCGGCGACGTTCGCCTCGGCGATGTCCGGCTTCTTGGCGAACTTCTGCCGCAGGAACGCTTCGGTGCCCTCGGTCGGCCGGTGGTACATCCACGACAGCAGGCCCAGCGCGAACATGTTCTTGGAACGCTCGGCCTCCTTGCGGGAGAGCCCGAACTCCTTGAGCGCCTCGATCGTCAACGTCGTCAGCGGCACCGGGTGGACGTTGTATCCCTGCAGCGACCCGTCCTCCAGCGGGCTGACGTCGTAGCCCACCTTCGCCATCGGCCGCTTGGTGAACTCGTCCGTGTTGACGATGATCTCCGCGCCGCGCGGCACGTCCGCCAGGTTCGCCTTCAGCGCGGCCGGGTTCATCGCCACCAGGACGTTGGGCGCGTCGCCGGGGGTGAGGATGTCGTGGTCCGCGAAGTGGAGCTGGAAGCTGGAGACGCCCGGCAGGGTGCCGGCGGGGGCCCGGATCTCGGCGGGGAAGTTCGGCAGCGTCGACAGGTCGTTGCCGAAGGTCGCCGTCTCGGAGGTGAACCGGTCGCCCGTGAGCTGCATACCGTCACCGGAGTCGCCCGCGAACCGGATGATCACCCGGTCCAGGCGACGTACCTCTTTGCCGCCGTTCTTACCGCCGTCTGTACCGCCGTGTGTACCGCCGTTCTTCCCGCCGTCGGCGCCGGTCCCGGGAGCCTGCGGCTCCCGGGTGAGCGCTCCGTCGGCCTGCTCGGCTTGGCTGCTGACCTGGCTGGTCACTGCTTCGGACCTCCCTCGGGGCGGTGGCTCGGGACTCGTCGTGCCGACCGGTCGTCCCACGAACATCGTACGTGGGTAAGGGTCGCCTTCCCTGGGCCGATCACATGATGGACGCGGACGTGAGACAGCGTTCTGTCAACAATTGTCATGAAACAACCGCCCCCCGGCCCCCTTCTCCAAGACGCTCGCGTCTCGGCCTTTGGTTCTACTCCTCAGGTCCCGGACGGCCCACGGAGCCGCCCGCAACCTGCGTGACTGACAGCGTGTCGGTTTCTCAGGAGCCGAGATACCTGAGGACGGCCAGCACCCGGCGGTGATCCCCGTCACTCGGCGACAGTCCCAGCTTGAGGAAGATGTTGCTGACGTGCTTCTCCACCGCACCGTCGCTCACCACCAGCTGCCGCGCGATCGCGGAGTTCGTCCGCCCCTCGGCCATCAGCCCCAGGACCTCCCGCTCGCGTGGCGTGAGGTTCGCCAGCACGTCCTGCTTACGGCTGCGGCCGAGCAGTTGCGCGACCACTTCGGGGTCCAGCGCGGTGCCCCCCTCGGCGACCCGGACCACCGCGTCGACGAACTCCCGCACTTCGGCTACCCGGTCCTTGAGGAGATAGCCGACGCCGTGACTGGATCCCGCGAGCAATTCGGTCGCGTACTGCTCCTCCACGTACTGCGACAGCACCAGCACCCCCAGCCCCGGGTGATCACGCCGCAGCCGGACCGCGGCCCGCACCCCCTCGTCCGTGTGCGTCGGCGGCATCCGTACGTCCGCCACCACCACGTCCGGCAGCTCGTCCTCGGCCGCCAGCTCCCCGATGACCTTGATCAACGCGTCGGCGTCACCCACCCCCGCCACGACGTCGTGCCCACGGTCGGTGAGCAACCGGGTCAGGCCCTCCCGAAGCAGCACCGAGTCCTCGGCGATGACCACCCGCACCCTGTCCTCCACGGCTCTTCCCGCCCCCACAGTCTTGATATTTCCCCACCCTGCGCCCCCAGCATCCCAGCATCCGATCCCGCCCGCCCCCACCCGCCCCTAAACGACGGACACGACTCCGGACGGGGCCGGGGCGTCATTCGGGACCGGCCAGGGGCTGTGACGGGTGGGGCGGGCGGTGACGGGGGCTAATCCGGGCGGGGTGGGAGGGGGAGGGGACGGGAGGGGGAGAGGGAGCGGTTGGAGGTTGGGGCGAGTTGCGGTCCGGGCTGCTGGGCCGCTCGTGCCGCTCGAGCTGCTGGGCCGCTCGTGCCGACCGGGTTGCTGGGCCGCTCGTGCCGACCGGGTTGCTGGGCCGACTGGGCCGCCCGGACCGCCCGGGCTGCTGGGCCGCCCGAACCGCCCGCACCGTCCGTGCCCGACCGAACCGCCCGGACCACTCAGGTGGACCGGGCGCGGGCGGGTGGAACGGTCGGCCCGGCCCGGTCTGGTCCGGGCGGCCGGGTCAGGCGCGCCAGGGGAGGTCTGCCGTGATGTTGGTCGGGCCGCCCGGAGGAGAGTCGACGACCAGGAGGCCGTCGACCGCGCTGAGCCGCTCGGCCAGGCCCGCCAGCCCGCTGCCGGTCTCCGTGCTCGCGCCGCCCTGCCCGTCGTCCGAGACGAGCACCATGAGCCGGTCCGCCACCCGCCACACGTCCACGGAGGCGCCGGCCGCCCGGGCGTGCTTGGAGACGTTCTGGAGCAGTTCGGAGACGGTGAAGTAGGCGATGCCCTCGATGGCCGCGGCGGGGCGGTGGTCCAGGTCCACGGAGACCTTGACCGGCACCGTGCAGCGGGCGGAGAGGGCCGACAGGGCCGGGCCCAGCCCGCGGTCGGTCAGGATCGCCGGGTGGATGCCGCGCGCGAGGTCGCGCAGCTCCTGGAGGGCGATCTTCACCTCGCCGTGTGCCTCGTCCACCATCTTCGCGGCGGCCTCCGGGTCCTGCGCCAGCTTCTCCTTCGCCAGGCCCAGGTCCATCGCCAGCGACACCAGCCGGGCCTGCGCGCCGTCGTGCAGGTCCCGCTCGATGCGCCGCAGGTCGGCGGCGGCGGTGTCCACGACCACCCCGCGGTCCGTCTCCAGCTCCGAGACGCGCGTGGCGAGCAGGGAGGGGCCGAGCAGCCCGTGGACCAGGACGCGGTCCACGTGCGTCAGGCCGCGTATCAGCCACGGTCCGGCCAGGACCAGCAGCAGGCCGAGGCCGCTGGCTATCGCCATGCCGGGCGGGGAGTCCAGGTAGATGCCGTCTCCCCGGCCGTTGCCCCAGAGCTGGATGCCCGGCTGGTCGAGGTAGGCGGGGAACGTCCACTGCCACAGCGGGTAGAGGAGCAGGGACCAGGCCACCGACCAGAACGTCACCGCGAAGACGAAGGCGAAGACCGCCCACGGGAAGTGGAGTATCGAGTACAGGAGATGGCGCCAGGAGACACCGCTCTTGAGCACCGCGCAGACCCAGCTCATCATCCCCGGCTTGGCGGGGCGCACCGGCTCCGGGTGCTCCACGTCCAGATCCAGCAGCGCACGCGCCCGGACCCGCTCCAGATTTCCGAGCCCTCGGCAGCCGATCAGCGCGCCCGCGAGCACCGGTATCCCCAGGAACGTGATCAGCAGGCCCGCGCCGACCGAGACCATGGCGACGGCGTAGCTGAACATCACGCAGGCGACCGGGAGGCTCAGGAGGAGGTAGAGGAACTCCCGCCAGGTACGGCCCGCGAACGGGGCGCGCAGGGCGACGGGCACACGCGAGGTCGCCGGTGCGGGGGAGGGGGGGCGGTAGGCGGTGTCCATGGTCTCGTCGTCCGTTCTGCCAGGTCCGGGTCGGCCTGCTGCCGGCGCCGTTGTACGCCTCCGGCAGCGTCCAGCCGCTGCCGCGCCGTCAGACCCGCTGCATCCGGCTCTTCCGACTACCTCAAGCCTCCGCGCTCGCCGCCGTCCGCACCATGAGGGAAAGCGCAGTCTTCACCCTGGGGTTTTCCCCACCCCCGCCCCGCCCCCGCAGCCCGTACGGAGGCCGTACGGAGCCCGCACGGGCCGCGTAGTCAGCCGCCGGCGCCCACGCCGTTCCGCCGGCCTGCCCGCTCTCCCTCGCCCCGTTTCCGCTCGCCCCGCTGCCCCTTGTCCCGCCCGCGCGCCTTCCCGCCACCGCGCGCCGCCGCTCCCGCTCCGGCCCGCGCGCCCTTGCCCGCGCCCTGGCGACCGTCCTCGTCCCCCGCCCGGCCCCGCCACGGCAGCTCGGCCGTCACCCGCGTCGGCCCGCCGACCGGCGAATCGAGGACGAACACGCCGTCCACCGAACCCAGCCGTTCCGCGAGCCCGGCCATCCCGCTGCCGCCGTCCAGCCGCGCACCGCCCCGACCGTCGTCCTGAACCTGGATCAGCAGCCGGTCCTGGGCGCGCCAGAGCTCCACCCGCGCCGCCCGCGCGCCACTGTGCTTCGCGACGTTCTGCAGCAGCTCCGAGACGGTGAAGTAGGCGATGCCCTCGATCGCCGGCGCGGGCCGCTGCGCCACGTCCACCTCCACCGTGACCGGAACCGTGCAGCGACCCGCCAGCGAGGTGAGGGCCGGGCCCAGCCCGCGGTCGGTGAGGATCGCCGGGTGGATGCCGCGCGCGAGGTCGCGCAGCTCCTGAAGGGCGAGCTTCACCTCGCCGTGCGCCTCGTCGACCATCTGGGCCGCCGCGTCCGGGTCCTCCAGCAGCTTCTCCTTGGCCAGACCGAGGCCCATGGCCAGGGCCACGAGCCGGGCCTGCGCCCCGTCGTGCAGGTCACGTTCGATCCGGCGCAGGTCGGCGGCGGCGGTGTCGGAGACCGTCGCGCGGTCCGACTTCAGCTCGGCGATCCGCCGCTCCAGTTCGTCGGAGGGCGACAGCAGGCCGCGCACCATCATCCGGTCCACGTTGGACAGTCCGCGCGCGATCCAGGGCAGCGCGGGCCAGAGCAGGAAGAACGAGGCGATCGTCAGCGGGAAGGTCAGGATCGACCAGGGCAGCCGGATGAACGCGTACAGCGCGTGCCGCCACCCGACCGGGTCCTTCAGGCGCATCCACAGCCAGGCGAAGAAACCGTTCCCCGCGGTGTGCAGCGGGCTGGGCTCGTCCACCCGTACGCCCAGCAGGCGCCGTGCGCGGGCGCGCTCCAGCTTCCCGTACTGACGGCACACCAGGAGCCCCACCGCGAGCAGCGGCAGCCCCACGACGGTGACGGACAGCCCGATGCCCGCCACCAGCCAGACGGTCAGTACGGCGAAGGCCAGGACGCCCAACGGGAGGTCGGTCAGGAGGTGGACGACTTCCCGCCAGGTCGTGGCGGACAGCGCGGCCCGGGGCGGCGGCAGGGGATCGCCACCGTCGGGACGGTGGCCGTGACCGAAGGCGCCCGGCGCCGGTGCGGTCCCTCCGGAGAGGTGATCGTGGCGTCGGTCGTGAGCGGAAGGTGCGGTCATACGCCCTAGCTTGCCGGTCACCACCCGTGCCGACCATGGGGGACGTCGGTGACCGAAGGTGGGGTTTTCCTCACCCCGACGCCCCGGACCGCGGCGGTCACGACGGGCGCGGCTTGTGCGAAGGCGGACACGGCAGCTTGGATCTCCGACATGAGTGAGCACCAGCAGGGACCGTACGGGCAGCAGCCGCCCTACGGACAGCAGGCACCGAACGGACAACAACCGCCCTACGGGCAGCAGCCGCCCTACGAGGCGTACGGACAGGGCCAGGGACAGGGCCAGGCACCTGGTTACGGAGCACCTGGATACGGCGCGCCAGGACAGCAGGGGTACCCGTACGGAACCCCGCAGGCGGGCGGACCGCCCATAGGCATGCTGGCGGGCCAGGGGGCGCGGCTCGGGGCACGCGCGCTGGACGGGGTCTTCCAGGCCGTCGCGATCGTCGTCATCTTCGTGGTGGTCGGCATCGTCCAGGCCCTGCTGCCGCGCGGTGCCGGAGTGGGCATACCGACGGCCCTGGCCGGGATCGTCGGCGTCGTCGCGGTGCTGCTCTACGAGCCGTTCATGAACTGGAAGTACGGCGGCACGTTCGGCAAGCAGATCTGCGGCCTGCGGATCGCCCGGCTGAGCGACGGGTCGGCACTGACCTTCGGGCAGGCGCTGGGGCGTTGGGCCGTGGTGATCCCGATGGGATTCGTGCCGTTCCTGGGTCTGATCAACGTGCTGTGGTGCTGCTGGGACGAGCCGTTCCGGCAGTGCTTGCACGACAAGGTGGCCGGCACCGTGGTGGTCAAGCGCGGATAGTCGCAGGTCAGGAGCTGCTGGACCGGTAGCGGCCGGGCGGCCCGGAGGCTGTCGGCCCGAGGGCGGACACCCGGGGTGCGGCCGGGACAGACGGTCGGGGGCAGGCGGTTCCGGGGCGGGGGAGGCGAGTCGTATCGTGTCGCGGTGCGGTGGGGTGGGTTCCGGTTCTAGTACGGGGGCGTGGTCGGCATGGTGAACGCTGAGGCCGGACAGCGGGTGACGCTGCGACGGCTGGTGCTGGCGGGCGAACGGCGACGGGTCGACCTTGTGCTGCCCGCGCACGAGCCGATCGGCGCGCTGCTGCCCGAGATCCTGCGGGCGGCCGGTGACCGGGCGGCACACGAACCGCCGACGTGCCGTCTGGTGACGGCGGGCGGAGCCGTGCTCGCGCGGAGCGAGACGCTTGCTTCTGCGAACGTGGCGGACGGGTCCGTCGTGCGACTGGTACGGGAGCACGGTGCGGCCGAAGTCCCGGCCGGGCGGGGCGTGGTCGGCGAGACGGCGGGTGGCCGGGACGGGCGTGACGAACACGGTGGCCACGGCAGGGATGGCAGCGGTGGCGGCCACGAGGGCCGCGACGACCGTGGCGGGTACGTCCGGCAGTGGGACGAGGAGAGCCGGACAGGGGCGGCGGTCGTGGCCGCCGTGCTGCTCACGGTCGTCGTCGGCGTGTTCGCAGGCGACCGGTACGGGCTGGACCGGGCCGCTCTGTGGCTCGGCCTGGCCGCGGTGGCCGCGGCCGGAGCCGGTGCGGCGGCCGGCCTCCTGCTCCCCCGGAAGGCGACGGCTACCGCGCTGCTCCTGGTAGGCGGAACGCTCGGCGTGTTCGCCTCCTGGGGCGCGACGCCGGACGGCGCCCCGCGCCTGGCCGCTGCCGGGCTGACGGTGGCGGCCGTACTGGCGCTGCTCGGGCTCTGTACGGGCCTGGGGCGGGGCGGACTCGTCGGAGCGGCGGCCGTCGCGGTCGCGGCCGGCGCGTGGGCCGTCGGGCTGGCGGTCGCCGACCCGGCCCGTACCGGTGCCGTGCTGGGCGTGGTCTCGGTCCTCGTACTGGGATATCTGCCGCGGCTCGCGCTGGCGTCGGCCGGGCTGACGCGCCTGGACGACCGCCACTCCGGAGGCGCGCCGGTCAGCAGGTACCGGGCCGCGGCGGCCTTGGGTGCCACGCACCGCGGACTCACCCTGGCCGCCGTCACGACGGCCGGATCGGCCGGGGCGGCCGGGGTGCTGGCCGTCAGCGGCACCGGGGACGCGTCCGGAACGGCGGACGGCTGGACGGTGGCGGTCGCGCTGCTGCTGAGCGTCGTGCTGTTCTCACGGGCGCGGGCCTACCCGCTGGTCCTGGAGGTCATGGCGCTGCTGCTGGCCGGTGCGGCGGTCTGCGTACGGCTCGTCCTGCTGTGGGGGTCCGACGGCGGGAACCCGGCTGCCGCGCTGACCGTGCTGTGCCTGTTGGCAGTGCTGCCGCTGGCCGCCCTCGCGGTACGGCCGCCGGAGCACGTACGGCTGCGGGTGCGGCACCTGATGAACGTCGTCGAATCGGTGAGCGTGGTGGCGCTGATTCCGGTCGTCCTCGGGGCGCTCGGGGTGTACGGCGGTCTGCCGGACATGTTCTGACCAGCCGGCCGGCCGCCAAGGACCGGCCGGTCGACGAAAATGATCGGCCGCGACGGTCGGCCGGAGCGATCAGTCCGACCAGAAGGGGCGGCGGAGGGTTCATGTCGGGACAGACGGGGCAGTCAGGGCAGCCGGGGCAATGGGGTGCGGGGGAGACGGGGCAGGCGGGACAGGCAGGCCGGACGGGGCAGGGAGGGCCGTCGGGGCAGCCGGGGCCGGTGGTGCCGCCGATGCCTGGGTATGCGCCGGGGGCGAGTGGTGGGGGCGTGCCGGGAGGCGGCGCCGTCAACAGCGGGGCGGCGCCGACGGCTCCCGCCGGGGCGCACGGTGGCGCGCCTGCGGCGCCCGCGCCGGTGGTCGCGCCGTTGCCCGGGGGTGGAGCCGTACCCGCACCCGTACCCGCGCCCGTCATACCGGCGGGCCCGGTCATCCCCGCATCAGGTGTGCACCCGCAAATACATCAGCCGCACCACTCGTCCTCCGCCCTCACGCCCACCCCCGTCTCCGTCCCCGTCCTCCCGCCCGAGCTCGACGGTGTGCAGGCCAAGCCCCGGCACGGCGAGACCGTCGCCCGTAGGGCCGGGCGGGCGCTGCGGCGGGTGTTCGCCTCCTCGGCGGCGGCCGAGACCGAGGCCGTCACGCGCGCCGCGCACGCCATCCAGCAGCCCGTGACCACCGGCCGCCAGTTGGCTGTCTCCAGCATCCGCGGCGGTGCGGGCAAGTCCACGGTCGCCGCGCTGCTGGCCCTCACGTACGCGCACTACCGCTCGGACCCGGTGCTCGCGGTGGAGGCCGACCCGGCGCTGGGCACGCTGCCGCACCGGCTGGGCGTGCGGGAGGTGCGCTGGTCCGGTACCGATCTGGCGCAGATCGTCGACCCGTCCATGCTGATCACCGACCTGACCGGTTATCTCTTGCCGTTCACGGGCGGCGGCTGGCTGCTGCCCGGCAGTCAGGGCTCGATCGGCGCGCGGCTGGACCTCGACACGTACCGCATCGTCATGACCTCCCTGCGCCGCCACTTCGCGACCACGGTCGTGGACTGCGAGACGCTGCCGGCCGAGGTGGCGCGTACCGCGCTGGTCACCACTCAGGCGCGCGTCCTGGTGACGCCGGCGACCGTGGAGGGCGTACGGGCGACCAAGTCCGTGCTGGAGTGGATGGGCGGGGTGCACCGCGGGCTGCTGCCGACCGCCGTCGTCGTGCTCAACCACACGTCGCCCGACGGGGGCATCGACGTACGCAAGGCCGTCGAGCACCTGGGGGCGGGCGGCGCGGCGGTGCTTCCGCTGCCGTACGACCGGCATCTGGCGGGCGGCGGTGCCGTCCGTACGGAGCTGCTGGGCGAGCGGACGCGGGAGGCGGCGGCGCGGCTGGCCGCCGAGGTGATGGACCGTGCGGTCTCGCGCGGGCCGGGCGGCAGGCAGCGCGAGGGCGCACGCGAAGGCTGAGCCGCCGCGCGCGGGGCTGCCGGGACCTGCGAGGGGTCCTAGGCGCAGGGGCCAGGTGGGGCGAAGACGGGCCATAGCTGTCCGCCAGGTGACGCGACTGCTCACCTGGGGCGGGCCAGGGCCTAGACTCCCGTGCGTACAGATCGTCGAAGTCGTTGAACAAGAGCAGTCAGGGAGCGAGGGCGGACGTGCCGGACGCGACCGTACGCACCAGCCTTGCCGCGGACTATTTCCAGGGGTACTCGGTCGTCGGGCTCATCGCCGTGATCGGCGTGCTCTTCGTGGCCGTGGCCTTCGGTGCCGGGCGGCTGCTGCGGCCCGTGGTGCCCACCCCGGAGAAACTGCTCACCTACGAATGCGGCGTGGACCCGGTGGGCGAGGGCTGGGCACACACCCAGGTCCGCTACTACGTCTACGCCTTCCTCTACGTGATCTTCGCCGTCGACTCGATCTTCCTGTTCCCCTGGGCGACGGTCTTCGCCGCCCCCGGTTTCGGCGGCGTCACGCTGGTGGAGATGTTCATCTTCCTCGGCTTCCTCGCCGTCGGCCTGCTCTACGCATGGAAGAAGGGCGTCCTGGAATGGACGTGACGAACGCGAGGCCGGCCACCGCGACGGGCACCGAACTGCCCGTCGTGTCCGCCGGCGGCACCGTCGAACGACGCCGGCTGGGCCCGCTCGCCCGGCTGGCTCCCGAACCCATGAAGGTGGTCCTGAACTGGGGCCGCCGTTACAGCCTGTGGGTCTTCAACTTCGGGCTCGCCTGCTGCGCGATCGAGTTCATCGCCGCGTCCATGGCGCGGCACGACTTCATCCGGCTGGGCGTGATCCCGTTCGCGCCGGGCCCCCGGCAGGCGGATCTCATGATCGTCTCCGGCACGGTGACGGACAAGATGGCGCCCGCGGTCAAGCGGCTGTACGAGCAGATGCCGGAGCCGAAGTACGTCATCTCCTTCGGCGCCTGCTCGAACTGCGGCGGGCCCTACTGGGACTCGTACGCGGTCACCAAGGGCGTCGACCAGATCATCCCCGTCGACGTGTACGTACCGGGCTGCCCGCCCCGGCCCGAGGCGCTGCTCCAGGGCATTCTCAAGCTCCAGGAGAAGATCGCCCGCGAGTCGCTGGGCGAGCGGTACGGGGCGGCGGGCAACGGCGCCGCGCCGTCGGCTGCCGCGCTGCGCAGCGGGCTGGTGACGCCGCCTGCGCCGGGGGCGGAGGCCGAGGCGGGGCCCGGGGCCAAGACGTCCGGAGACGAAACCGACACCGGCGGCGGTAAGCCGCAGGGAGCGGGGGACCAGTGAGCGACGAACAGCCTCCGGTCCCGCCGGCCGAGGAGACGCCCGCCGAAGCCGACGGGCCGTCGGCCGGGACCGCCGAGTCGCCGGCCGGGCCGACCGGGACCGCCGAGCCGGCCGAGGCGCCGCCCGAGCCGCCCGTCGGGTGGCTGCCCGGTTCCGCCGCCGACCTCTTCGGCCCCGGCGCGACCGCCGACGAGGCGTACGACCTGCTGACCGTCGACGTACCCGCCGACGCCTGGATCCCGGCGCTCACCGTCGCCCGCGACGACCTCGGGTGCAGCTACTTCGACTGGCTGAGCGCCGTCGACGAGCCCGGCACCGGCTTCCGCGTCTGCGCCCACCTCGCCGACATCGCCCGGCCCGGCCGGGTACGACGCCTGGTGCTGCGCACCACCGTCCCGCACGAGGCGGCCGTCCTGCCCACCGCCACCGAGGTGTACGCGGGTGCGGGCTGGCACGAGCGCGAGACGCACGAGATGTTCGGCGTGGACTTCACCGGCCACCCGTACCTGAAACCCCTGCTGCTCCCCGAGAACTTCGAGGGCCACCCGCTGCGCAAGGACTTCGTGCTCGCCGCGCGGGTCGCCAAGGCGTGGCCGGGCGCGAAGGAGCCGGGCGAGTCCGAGCACGGCGGGCCCAAGCGCCGCCAGATGCTGCCGCCCGGCGTGCCCGACCCGAACGAGTGGGGGCCGCTGAAGGGCCAGCTTCCGCCTGCTCCGGCCCGGCCCGCGCGTGGTGCGCGTGCGGCCGGTGGGGCCCGTGCGGCTGCCGGAGCCGCGGGGGAGCGGCCTGCCCGCCGTACGCGTACGGCGGGTGCGGGCTCGGCGAGCCAGCAGAGCGCCGCGGACAGCGCGCGGACACCGGCCACGGACGCGGGGGCCTCCGCCGCGTCCCCGGCGGCCGCTCCGGCTTCGACCTCGGCCCCGGATTCGGCCCCGGCCGCCCGGCCGGAACGCCCTGCCCGCCGGACGCGCAGCGCCAGCCAGGGCTCGGCCAGCCAGCAGACGGCCGCCCAGCAGGCCGGACAGCCGTCCGACAAGGCGTCCGACGAGGCATCCGGCCCGGCGACCGGCAAGGCATCCGGCCCGGCGCCCGCCGCCACCGGCTCCTCCGACGCCCCGTGGCACCACGCCCGCCCCGCGTTCGAGGACGAGCCGAAGACCGGTGAGAAGCGTGCGCCCGAAGCCGCGCCCGCACCCGCCCCTGAGGCCGCGCCCGAAACCGAGGCCGAGCCCGCCCCCGCCTCCGAAGAACACCCCGCCCCCGAACAGAAACCCGCCTCCCCGGAGAAACCCGCCTCCGAAGACACCCCCGAGCCCCCCGCCACCACCACTGGTGACGGCACCGGCACCGGCCCCATCGACGCAGCGGAAGAAGGCGGGACCAGACCATGAGCGACGCCCTCGACATCGCCCTGCGCCTGATCGCCGTCTTCGTCGCCTTCCTGGTCTTCCCGCTGGTCATCGGCCAGACCGAGCACAAGGTCATGGCCCATATGCAGGGCCGCCTCGGCCCCATGTACGCGGGTGGCTTCCACGGCTGGGCGCAGTTGGTCGCCGACGGGGTGAAGTTCGCGCAGAAGGAGGACGTCGTCCCGGCCGGTGCCGACCGGCGGATCTTCCAGCTCGCGCCCGCCGTCGCGCTCCTGCCGTACCTGCTCGTGCTGGTCGCCATCCCGCTCGGCCCGGACAACGCGGTCGGGCAGTCGCTGGACGCGGGCATCTTCTTCGTCCTCGCCGTGATGGGCGTCGGCGTCCTGGGCTCGCTGATGGCGGGCTGGGCGTCGGCCAACAAGTTCTCGCTGCTCGGCGGGTTGCGTACGGCCGCCCAGTTGCTCGCGTACGAGCTGCCGATGCTGCTCGCCGCGGCGTCCGTCGCGATGGCCGCCGGAACGCTCTCGCTGCCCGGCATCCTGGACGCCTTCCACTGGTGGTGGGTGCCCTGGCAGATCGTCGGCGGCCTGGTCTTCTTCACGGCGGGGCTGGCCGAACTGCAGCGGCCGCCGTTCGACATGCCGGTCGCCGACTCCGAGATCATCTTCGGTGCGTACACCGAGTACACCGGGCTGCGCTTCGCGCTGTTCCTGCTCGCCGAGTACGCGGGCATCCTCGTCCTGTGCGCCCTGACCTCCGTCCTCTTCCTCGGCGGCTGGCACGGACCGTTCGGCGCCGACGGGCTCGGCTGGCTGTGGACGCTGCTGAAGACCGCGGTCCTCGCCTTCGGCGTGATCTGGCTGCGGGTCAGCTACCCGCGGCTGCGTGAGGACCAGTTGCAGAAGCTGGCCTGGACGGTGCTGATCCCACTGGCCCTCGCCCAGATCGCCCTCACCGGCGTCGTCAAGGTGGTGATCTCGTAATGGCACCGGAGAATCCGGCGAAGAAGTCCGGCCGGCCCGGCAGCGGCCTCGCCAAGGGGCTGGCCGTGACCCTCCGTACGATGACGAAGCGTTCGGTCACCGAGCAGTACCCGGACGTCCAGCCCGAACTGGCCCCGCGCACCCGAGGTGTGATCGGGCTGTTCGAGGAGAACTGCACGGTCTGCATGCTGTGTGCGCGCGAATGCCCGGACTGGTGCATCTACATCGACTCCCACAAGGAGACGGTGCCGCCCGCCGCGCCCGGCGGCCGCGAGCGCAGCCGTAACGTCCTGGACCGCTTCGCCATCGACTTCTCCCTCTGCATGTACTGCGGTATCTGCATCGAGGTGTGTCCGTTCGACGCGCTGTTCTGGTCGCCGGAGTTCGAGTACGCCGAGACCGACATCCACAACCTCACCCACGAGCGGGACAAACTCCGCGAATGGATGTGGACGGTCCCGGAGCCGCCCGCCCTCGACCCCGCGGCCGAGGAGCCCAAGGAGATCGCCGCGGCCCGCAAGGCCGCCGACAAGCTCGCCGCGCAGGAAGCGGCCGAACGGCAGGCCGCGCAGCAGGCGGCCGGGGAAGCAGCCCCGAACACCGCCCAGGAACAGGAGGGGGAAGCGTGACGCTCGCCGCCGCAAGCCACGGTTTCCTCTCCCCGACCGGGGTCGAGATCGCCTTCCTCCTGGTCGGCCTCGTCACCCTCGGCGCGGCCGTGGTCACCGTCACCACCAAACAGTTGGTGCACGCCGCCCTGTGGCTGGTGGTCGCCCTCGGCGGTATCGCCGTGGAGTACCTGCTGCTGACCGCGGAGTTCATCGCCTGGGTGCAGGTCCTGATCTACGTCGGGTCCGTCGTCGTGCTCCTCCTGTTCGGACTGATGCTCACCAAGGCGCCCATCGGCCGCTCCGAGAACGCCGACTCGGGCAACCGCTGGGCCGCGATCGCCGTGGCCGCCGCCTCCGCCGCCGCGCTGGTCTGGGTCGTCGTGGACGCGTTCCGTACGACCTGGATCGACCTGGACGGCACGGTCCAGGGCTCCACCGAAGCCTCCGGGCGCAGCCTGTTCCAGTACTGGGTGCTGCCGTTCGAAGCGCTCTCCGTCCTCCTTCTCGCCGCCCTCGTCGGCGCGATCGTGCTCTCCCGCAAGAACGACGACCGGGGGCAGGCCGGAGACCGGACGCGGACCGCCGACCGCGCGCGACCCCGCGACCCCGCACGCACCCGAGAGGACCGAGGCTGATGCATCTCGCCTATCCCGCCGTCCTCGCCGTCCTCCTGTTCTGCGTCGGCCTGTACGGCGTCCTCGCCCGCCGCAACGCGATCCTCGTCCTGATGTCGGTCGAGCTGATGCTCAACGCCGTCAACCTGAACCTGGTGGCCTTCGACGTCTGGCTGCGCGACAAGCTGCACGCCGGCCAGGCCCTCACCCTCTTCACCATCGCCGTGGCCGCCGCCGAGATCGGCATCGGCCTGGCGATCGTCCTGCTCGTGTACCGCAACCGCGGCAGCTCCGACGTGGACCGCCTCCGCGACCTCGCCGAGCGCCCGGACGGCAGCGACCCGAACGACGACACCACCGGCGGCGCGGACGGTGCCGCCGGCCGGCCGCGGCCGGACCACCGGGCGGAGGCCGCCGCGTGACGACCACGACCACCGCCGTACTCGTACCCCTCCTTCCCTTCCTCGGCGCCCTCGCGGGCCTCCTCCTCGGCCGCCGGGCGCCCGGCTTCGTGCGCCCGCTGGCCATCCTGCCGACCGTCGCCGCGGCCGCCCTGGCCGTCGTG
Source organism: Streptomyces chrestomyceticus JCM 4735 (assembly GCF_003865135.1). NCBI lineage: Bacteria > Bacillati > Actinomycetota > Actinomycetes > Kitasatosporales > Streptomycetaceae > Streptomyces > Streptomyces chrestomyceticus. The sequence goes on from NZ_BHZC01000001.1 coordinate 5,217,541, forward strand.
GTGGCCGTCTCCCAGGGCGGTGGCGCCGGTGCCGGGAAGGCCCCGGTGGACGCCGCGACCCGGCTCACCCCGACCGGCTCGGTCCCCGTCGACCTCGCCCTGCACATCGACGGCTTCGCCGCCCTCGTCGCCGTCCTCGTGGCCGTCGTCGCCTGCTGCGTGCAGATCTACTCGACCGGCTACCTGCGCGACGACCCGCGCTACCCCTCCTACGCCGCCCTGGTCTCCCTCTTCACCGCCGCGATGCTGCTGGTCGTCTACTCCGGCGACCTGATGGTGCTGCTGGTCGGCTGGGAGATCATGGGCATCTGCTCGTACTTCCTGGTCGGCCACTACTGGGAGACCGAAGCCGCCCGCTCCGCCTCCCTCAAGGCGTTCCTCGTCACCAAGCTGGGCGACGTCCCCTTCCTCTTCGGCATCTTCGCGCTCGCCGCCGACGCCGGTACGTTCCGCATCACCGGCATCCTCAAGACCGTGGCCGTCGGCGGACTGGACCACCCGACGCTCATCGCGCTGCTGCTCCTGGCCGGTGTCGCGGGCAAGTCCGCGCAGTTCCCGCTGCACACCTGGCTGCCCGACGCGATGGCCGGCCCGACCCCGGTCTCGGCCCTCATCCACGCGGCCACCATGGTCGCCGCCGGTGTCTACTTCGTCGCCCGTCTCCTCCCCGTCTTCGCGGCGTCCGCCGCCGCGATGGTCGTGCTCGCCGTCATGGCCGCGGTGACCATGGTCGGCTCCGGTCTCGCGGCCCTGGCGCAGGACGACATCAAACGCGTCCTGGCCTATTCGACGGTCGGCCAGCTCGGCTACATGACCGGCGCCCTGGCCGTCGGTGACCGCGGCGCCGCCGTCTTCCACCTCCTGTCGCACGGCGCGTTCAAGGCCCTGCTCTTCCTCGCCGCCGGTGTGGTCATCCACGCCGCCGGCACCAACTCGCTGGCCGCCATGTCACGGATGCGCGGCCTGGCCCGGCGCATCCCCGACGCCTACTGGACGATGACGGTCGCGCTGCTCGCCCTGGCCGCCATCCCCCCGTTCGCCGGCTTCTTCTCCAAGGAAGCCGTCCTGGGCGCCGCCGAACACGCCGCCACCGGCCACGCGACGGCCTCCGGCACGCTCGCCGCCGTCCCCACGGCGGCCGGCTGGACCGTCCTGATCGCCGGCCTGCTCACCGCCCTCCTCACCGCCGGATACGCGACCCGGCTGTGGCTGCTGGCCTTCCACGGCAAGGGCCCGGAACCCGCCCCCGACCACGGCAGGCAGCCGGTCGTCATGAACGCCGTGCTGTGGGTGCTGTTCGTCCCCACCCTCGCGCTGGGCCTCGCCACCCCCGTCCTGCCCGACTGGTTCGACGGCCGCTCGCTGACCCCGACCCTGACCACCTCCGTCCTGGGCACCGGCGTCGCCCTCGTCGGCGCCCTGGTCACCTACGGTGCCTGGCGGCACACCACCGCTCTCGCGGCGCGCGTCCCGCTCGGCGCGGTCGCCGTGGACCCGGACGCCGCCCCCGCGGACTCCGAGGAGCGCGCCATCGCCACCCACGCCGCGGCCTACGGCGACAACGCCGGCGCCCCGGACCCCGCCGACCCCGGCCGGCTCCTGCTGGGACCGCTGCACCGTCCCGCCGCCGTCGGCTTCCACCTCGACGCCCTCTACACCGCCCTGTTCGTGCGGCCGGTGCGGGCCGCCGCCCGGCTCGTGCGCTTCCTCGACCGCGAGGTCGTCGACACGTACGTCCACGGCGCGGGCACCGCCTCCCGCTGGCTGGGAGCCGCCGTCCGCCGCGCCCAGACCGGCAATGTGCAGACCTACCTGGGCGCGCTGCTCGCGGGCTCGCTCGTCCTGGCCGTCGCCGTCGTCCTCGTCGCTACGGGCACGGGAGCCTGACCGTGAATCACACCGCTATGCAGCTTCTCCTCGCGGCCGTCGTCGTCCTCCCCCTGCTGGGCGCGGTCGCCGCCCTGCTCCCCGCCCCGCCCGGTCTCAAGGGCCGCGACCCCGACCAGGCCGTACTGCGCCACGGCGTGACCGTGACCGGTGTCGTCCTGGCCGCGGCCGTCGCGCTGGCCGTCGGCTTCGACCACGACCACCCGGCCCGGATGCAGGCCACCACCGACATCAGTTGGATCCAGGCACTCGGCATCCGGATCCATCTCGGCATCGACGGCATCTCGCTCCCCCTCCTCGTCCTGACCGCGCTGCTGACCTTCCTCTGCGCGCTCTACAGCTACTTCCACCTGCCCGCGGGCCCGTCCCCGAAGGCGTTCGTGGCCCTGCTCCTGGTCCTGGAGGCCGGCACCCTCGCCACCTTCGCCGTCCTGGACCTCGTGCTGTTCTTCCTCGCCTTCGAGACGGTCCTCATCCCGATGTACTTCCTCATCGCCCGGTGGGGCGGTGCGCAACGGACGTACGCGGCGTGGAAGTTCATCCTCTACACCCTCCTCGGCTCGGTCGTGATGCTGCTGGGCCTGCTCCTCGTCGGCCTGAAGTCCGGCACGTTCGACATGGTGGCACTCGCCACTGACAACGGCCCGAACTCCCAGCTCAGCCACACCGTCCAGCTCCTCGCGGTGCTCGCGATCGGCATCGGACTGGCCGTCAAGGCACCGATGTGGCCCCTGCACAGTTGGCTGCCCGACGCGCACACCGCCGCCCCCACCGTCGGCTCGGTGCTCCTGGCCGGCGTCCTGCTGAAGATGGGCACGTACGGCTTCGTCCGCATCGCGCTGCCCATCGCGCCGGACGGCATGCACACCTTCGCCCCGTACCTCGCCGCCTTCGCCGCCGTCGGCATCGTCTACGGCTCGCTCGCCTGCCTGGCGCTCGCCCGGCGCGGCGCCAAGGGCGACCTCAAGCGCCTGATCGCGTACAGCTCCGTCGGCCACATGGGCTTCGTCCTGCTCGGCATCGCGACCATGACACCGACCGGCGTCAACGGCGCGCTGTTCGCCAACATCGCGCACGGCCTGATCACCGGCCTCCTCTTCTTCCTGGTCGGCGCCCTCAAGGACCGGTACGGCACCACCGACCTGGACCAGCTCGCGGGCCGCACCGGCGCGGCCCTGTACGGGCGCGCACCGCGCTTCGGCGGCCTGCTGGCGTTCGGCGCCATCGCCTCCCTCGGCCTGCCCGGGCTCGCCGGGTTCTGGGGCGAGATGCTGGCCATGTTCGGCGCCTTCCGGCCCGCCGCCGGCCTCAGCCGCCCCGCGTTCCTCACCTTCATGGCGCTGGCCGGCCTCGGCACGCTCCTCACCGCCGCGTACCTGCTGATCGTCGTACGGCGGGTGTGCATGGGGGCCAAGGAGCCGGCGGAAGACGGCGGGGCCGAAGCCCTCGGGACCGCGGGCTCCGAGGAGTCCGGCGCCACCCGTGCCGCCCCCGTCGTCCCCGACCTGGCCCGCTACGAATACGCGGCCTGGTCCCCCCTCGCCGTGCTCACCGTCCTCGCCGGCCTGTGGCCCGCGGCCCTCCTCGGCCTCACCGACCCGGCCGTCCAGCAGCTCCTCGGAGGCGGTAAGTGATGAGTTCCGTGACCTCCCTGGTCCAGTCCGTCGACTGGGTCGCCGTCGCACCGCCCACCGTCACCGCCGTCGTCGCCCTGGCCGTCCTGGTCGCCGACCTCTTCGTCCCGCGGCACCGCAAGCCGCTCCTCGGATGGTGCGCGATCGGCGGCCTCGCGCTGGCCGCGCTCTCGCTCCTCCCCCTGGTGGCGGGGGACCGCCGTACCTTCTGCCTGACCACGGACCCGGGCGTGTGCAGCTACGCCGCCGACCACTTCGCCGTCGTCATCCAGTTCCTGGTGCTGGCCGGCGCGCTGCTCACCGCCCTGCTGTCGGTCAGCGCCGTCGAGGACCACCGCCTGCCCGCGGGTGAGTTCTGGTTCCTGCTGCTGTCCTCCGCGGCGGGCGCGGCCCTGCTGCCCGCCTCCCGGGACCTGGCGACCCTCGTCATCGCCCTCGAAGTTGCCTCGCTGCCCGCCTTCGCCCTCGTGGGGCTCAAGCGCGGGAACCGCCTCTCCTCGGAGGCGGCCCTGAAGTTCTTCCTGTCCTCGGTGGCGGCCACCGCGGTCATGCTCCTGGGCGTCAGCTTCGTCTACGCGGCGACCGGCAGCCTGCACCTGTCCCGCGTCGCCACCGCCCTCACGGACCTGCCCGACCCGCAACTGGCCACCCTGGCCACGGCGGGCGTCGCCCTGACCCTCGTCGGCTTCGCCTTCAAGACCGCCGCGGTGCCGTTCCACTTCTGGGTGCCCGACACCTATGTGGGCGCGCCGCTGCCGATCGCCGCCTACCTGTCCGTCATCGGCAAGGCCGTCGGCTTCTCGGGCCTCATCCTGGTCACGGTCGAGGGCTTCCCCTCGTACGCGGACGTCTGGGGCCCGGCCGTCGCCGTCCTGGCCGCCCTCACCATGACCGTCGGCAATGTCGCCGCGCAGCGCCAGGCCCCGGAGCGGGCGCACAGCGCGGTACGCCTGCTCGCCTGGTCCTCGGTGGGCCAGGCGGGCTACCTCCTGGTGCCGATCGCCGCCGCCGGGTACGCCGACGACGCGGCGCACGCCATCGGCGCGACCGTCGCGTACGCCCTGATGTACGCGGCCGTGAACCTCGGCGCCTTCGGGGTCGCCGCCCTGGTGGCCCGTACGAGCCCCGCCAACCGCATCAGCGACTACCGCGGCCTCGTCGCGCGCCGCCCGCTGGCCGCGCTGGCCCTCGGCTTCTTCCTGCTCTGCCTCGCGGGTCTGCCGCCCGGCATCATCGGCCTGTTCGCCAAGGTCACGGTCTTCTCGGCCGCCGTCGACGCGGGGCTGGCCTGGCTCGCGGTGGTCATGGCCGTCAATGTGGTGATCGCGCTCTACTACTACCTCCAGTGGACGGCGGTGCTCTTCCGTACGGCGGGGGAGACGGCTGACGCGGAGGAGGCGGTCGAGGCGGAGGTTGCGGCTGGGGCGCGGGTGAAGGCGGGTGCCCGGGCTGGTGCCGGTGCCGGTTCTGGCGCCGAGGCCGGGTCCGAGCCGGGCCGCGGAGCCGGAGCGGACGGCGAAGGGCCCGAGGGGGCCCGTACGCGGCCTCCCGGGGCGGCCGGACCGGCCGGGCTTCCCAAGGCCAAGGTCCCGGCCCCGCTGGCCGCCGCGATCGCCCTCGCCGCCGTCCTGGGCATCGTCCTGTCCGGCGCGCCGCAGCTCGTCCTCCGGTTCGCCTCCGGCGCGCTCCTCTGAGCGCGCCGCGCGGGGATACCCGGCGCCACTTCTGATCGCGGTCCGAGGCCGGCCCAGCCGTCGGCCGGCCGTTCTCCTGCCCGCCGCCCGCGATCTTCGGCCACTCGCGCACGGCTCCCCGGCCGCCTGCTGGCCGGAATGCGCCCGCCTGCGATCACCCCCGAACGGGCGCGCGAAACGCACCCGTGCGCGGGCTCACTCGCACGGCCGTACGCCGTCCGCGCATGCACAAGGGAACTAGCGCCCTCCATCTGGCGTTGACCAGACAGAAAGGGTCCACTGAAAAGTGGAGGAAACGTCAGCAAAGGGTTCCCCTGCCGCACCACCTGGAGGGCGTACCGTGCACCGCAGGCACAACGGGCTCAAGACCGCCGTACTCCTCGGGGGACTGTCCGCACTCATCATCGTCATCGGCGGATTCTTCGGCCGTACGGGCCTGATCATCGCGGTCCTCGTGGCCCTCGGCACCAACGCCTACGCGTACTGGAACAGCGACAAACTCGCTCTGCGGGCGATGCGCGCCCGCCCGGTCAGCGAGTTCCAGGCCCCACAGCTCTACCGCATGGTCCGCGAGCTCTCCACGGCCGCGCGCCAGCCCATGCCCCGCCTCTACATCTCCCCGACCCAGGCCCCCAACGCCTTCGCCACCGGCCGCAACCCGCGCAACGCCGCCGTCTGCTGCACGGAAGGCATCCTGCACCTCCTGGACGAACGCGAACTGCGCGGCGTCATCGGCCACGAACTCAGCCACGTCTACAACCGCGACATCCTCATCTCGTCCGTGGCCGGAGCCCTGGCCTCGGTGGTGATGTTCCTGGTCAACTTCGCCTGGCTGATTCCCATAGGCCGCTCCGACGACGACGAGGGCCCCGGCATCCTGGGGATGCTCCTGATCATGATCCTCGGGCCGGTGGCGGCCTCCCTCATCCAGTTGGCCGTCAGCCGCTCCCGCGAGTACCAGGCCGACGCTTCCGGCGCCCAGCTCACCGGCGACCCGCTCGCCCTGGCCTCCGCGCTCCGCAAGCTGGAGGCGGGCACCCAGCAGCTCCCGCTGCCGGCCGAACCACGGCTGGAGACGGCCAGCCACATGATGATCGCCAACCCGTTCCGGCCCGGTGACGGCCTGACCAAGCTCTTCTCGACCCACCCGCCGATGCGCGAGCGCATCACCCGCCTCGAACAGATGGCGGGCCGTCAGTCCTGACATCGGCCCCCGGCCGCAACTGTTTCCGACCGCCGCCGCGTCTCCCTGGAGGAAAACACCACCACCGCACCACACGGGTGCACGGAAGGTTGCCGACCATGAAGCTCATCCTCAACGTCATCTGGCTGATCCTGAGCGGCTTGTGGATGGCCATCGGCTACGTCGTCGCAGGCGTCATCTGCTGCATCCTGATCGTCACGATCCCCTTCGGCATCGCCTCGTTCCGCATCGCGGGCTATGCGCTGTGGCCCTTCGGCCGGACGACGGTGGAGCGGCGCGACGCGGGCGCCGGCTCGGTCGTCGGCAACGTCGTCTGGGTCGTCTTCGCGGGCTGGTGGCTCGCGCTGGGCCACATCGTCACGGGCGCCCTGCAGTGCGTGACGATCATCGGCATCCCGTTCGGCATCGCCAACTTCAAGATGATCCCGATCTCCCTGCTGCCGCTCGGCCGCGAGATCGTCCCGACGGACCAGCCCTTCGCCGGGCGCTACTGAGCCGGGAGCGCCTGCCGGGCGCCTTCGGGGGCCTTGGAGCGGCCCCGGACCGTCCTGCCGGCCGCCGCCCGAGCCCTTGAGGCGTCACGTACGTACGAGCCCCCGAGGCGTCACGTACCGCTTGAATCCGAGCGGGGTGACGCCCGGGATGCTCGCGATGAGGTTCATCACCGCGCCGCCCTGCTGGAGCGACGTCTCGACCGTCCGCTGGTGCGCGGCCTCGTCCGTCCACTCGCTGTAGTTGAAGACCCGGGTGCCGTCCTCGCTGATGTGGAAGTTCGAGGAGATCCCGCCGGACCCGGTCCGCGAGGTCTCGGCCGAGCCCGGCTGCATCTCGCCCAGCAGGTCCAGCAGGCCGTCGACGAGCTGCCGCGCGGCCTCATGCCCCGTCGTCCCGAACGAGACGGCCACCACGCACCCCGGCTCCGGCTGTTCGCCCTCCGGCAGCAGGCTGCGGTAGTAGCGGTAGCGCCGCGCCCCGCCCGCCTCGACGACCGCCCGGGAGGCCCCGGCGCGACCGTCCTCCCCGTCCGCCCACTGCCCGAAGCCGAGTACGGTCCGGCCGTCCGTACCGGTGAGGTAGACCTGCGAGACCAGCCCGTCCGGCAGCGGTGCCGCCCGCAGCGCCAGCGCGGCACCCTCGGCCATGGCCTGCTGCCGCTCGGGGGTTCCCGCGTCCCATTCGCTGATCAGTACGGTGCCGACGCCGGCCCGCCGGATGTCGGGGAGGGTGTCCGCCCGGAAGCCGTCCGGGGCCGGGACGCCGCCCGGTGCGGTGGGGTGGGCGTGCGAGGTCTGCGGGGTTTCCGTTTTCGAAGTCATGCGAACAGCCTCTGACCTCAAGCAAACTTGAGGTCAAGCGCCTGATCGCGAAAATCGAACGACGTGCGAGGGTGTCCGCTTCGATGTGGTGAACCGCGCCTCGCCTCGGCCTCGCTGTCGCGGGACGAACGGGAGGGAACCGCGTCCGAGGAGTTCTTCTGCGGACGTGACGACCGGGACGGGCACCTCTGCCGCGACATGTGGCACCACTTCATCACGCTGCGCGTCCGGATCGACCGGCGGGTCGAAGGCGCGGAAGGGCGGCTCTCGGTGGGCGAGCCCGCGCAGGGAGATCCCGGCCCCGCGAACAACGCCGCGCCGATCAAGGTGGAGGTCACGGGTACCGCCCCGCCCGGTGAGATCGATCCGCCCGGCGGGGCCGGCCCCCGGCCCCGGCCCCGCGAACGCGCTCGCCGTAGCCGCCACGGCCGCCGTTCTCGCGTGGGTCACGGTCCTCGTCACGCGCCGCCGGCGCACCCGGTGGCCGGACACCGGTACGCGTACCGACGGCCCGGCGTAGGCGACGCGACGGGGGCGCGGCGCCGAGACGTTTCTCGGTGCCGCGCCCCCGGTCGTGTCCGCCGCCGGACGCACCGGCAGAACGCCGACGACTACCGGTAGTTCACGAACTGCAGCGCGAAGTCCAGGTCCTTGCCCTTCAGGAGCTGCTGCACGGCCTGGAGGTCGTCCCGGCTCTTCGAGCTGACGCGCAGCTCGTCGCCCTGCACCTGCGCCTTGACGCCCTTCGGGCCCTCGTCGCGGATGATCTTGGCGACCTTCTTCGCGTTCTCCTGAGAGATGCCCTCCTGGAGGGAGGCGAAGATCTTGTACTCCTTGCCGGACGCCTGCGGCTCGCCCGCGTCCAGCGCCTTCAGCGAGATCCCGCGCTTGATCAGCTTGGACTGGAAGATGTCGAGGACAGCCTTCACCCGCTCCTCGGCGTTGGCCCGCATCTCGATCTTCTCGCCCGACCACTCGATCGACGCGCCCACGCCCTTGAAGTCGTAGCGCTGCGAGATCTCCTTGGCGGCCTGGTTGAGGGCGTTGTCGACCTCCTGCCGCTCGACCTTCGAGACGATGTCGAAACTGGAGTCGGCCATCTTGAGTTGGCTCCTCATGCATAGATCCGTCAGGGGTACGGCCCGCCTGGGACCGCTACGCAAGCCTAGTCACCCCGAGCATGATCGGTCCGGGACGAACCGAGTGGCGGACCACCCCCGGCCATCGGGTATGGTTTACGTCGTTGCCACGGAGCGACGCCACACCGGCGGATCTCCCGGCAGCGAAACCCATGGCGGTGTGCCCGAGCGGCCAAAGGGAGCAGACTGTAAATCTGCCGGCTCAGCCTTCCCAGGTTCGAATCCTGGCGCCGCCACAGGTCCGAAAAGGCCCTGATCCGTGTGAACGGATCAGGGCCTTTTCGCTTGCCGGACCCGCTTGCCGGACACCCGCCGTACGCGGGACCGGCCGAGGCCCCGCCGCGCGCCGCGCGTAGACGGGACCCCGGCCGGCACGGTCAGCCCACGACCGCCCGGACGGCCTCCTCGACGGGAGTGTCGCCGCCGATCAGCTCCAGCGTGCGGCCGATCGTGCGCGGCTCGTCCAGGAGGGCGGCCAGTACGGCCGCCACGTCGTCCCGGGGAATCTCGGCGCGGCCGGTCGACTCGGCCAGCCGGACCAGGCCGGTGCCCGGGTCGTCCGTGAGGCGGCCCGGCCGCAGGATCGTCCAGTCCAGGCCGGGCCGGGCGCGTACGTCGGCGTCCGCGGCGCCCTTGGCGCGCAGATACGCGGCGAACACCTCGTCGGTGCCAGCCGGGGGCTCCTTGTCGGCGCCCATCGACGACACGACGACGAAGCGCCGTACGCCGGCCGCCTCCGCAGCGTCCGCGAAGAGGGACGCGGCGCCGCGGTCCACCGTCTCCTTGCGTTCGATGCCGCTGCCCGGCCCGGCGCCCGCCGCGAAGACCGCCGCGTCCGCGCCCTCGAGGTGCCGGGCGACGTCTGCGACGGTGGCCGTCTCCAGGTCGCAGACGACCGGTTCGGCCCCGGCGGACAGCAAGTCCCCGGCCTGTTCGGGCCGCCGGACGATGCCCGCCACCTCGTCCCCGCGCCCGGCGAGCAGCCGCTCCAGCCGCAGCGCGATCTGACCATGTCCACCTGCGATGACAATGCGCATGATCCCGACCGTACGCCTGTCACCCGGTCCGGCGCGGCAGCCCGGGCGGCCGGAGCCGGATCGGGTGCCCCTGCCCCTCAGCTCAGCAGCTCAGCGCTGTGACTGCCGCGGCAGCTCCAGCGCCACCACCGCCGCCGAGTCGCAGTACTCGCGCACCGCGCTCGTCCGGGCCACCACGCGTCCCCGGTGCACGACGATCCGGCTGTACGCGAGCGACAGCACCCCGGCGAGGCTCTCGCCCCGTACGGCCAGCAGCTCGGCGGGGAAGCCCGCTTCGACGCGGACCTCCGGGAGGCCCAGAGTGGCGCGGGCGGCGGTGCTGACCGCCCCGTAGGCGGCCTCGGGGCCGGCCTCGCCCAGGGAGGCCAGCAGGTACGCCGCCTCCAGGGGGTCGCCGCGGCCCACCGGGTTCGCCGCGTCGCGCAGAGCGCCGCTGCCCGCCGCCACCCGTACGCCGGCCGCGCGCAGCAGCCGTACGGGCGCGGAACGGGGCCCTCGGCCGCCCGCGGCCCCGCCGTGCCCCGGCAGCCCGCCGCCCTGCCGTTCCAGGGCCGCACAGCCGCCCTGCGGCAGGCAGACGACCGTCACGCCGGCCGCCGCGAGCTGCTCGGCGGTGCGCGCCGCCACCTCCGGCGGCAGCGCCGACAGGCCCGCGCACGGCCCGAGGGTCACCCCGGGCCGCAGCCCGCCCGCCATCGCGGCGAACCGGGCGAGGCGCGCGGGGTCGTCGCCGTCGGTGTGCAGGTCCACCGCGCAGCCGTGCTCGTTCGCCAGCTCCAGGACGGTCTCGGCGTATCCGGCGGGGTCGGGGTCGAGGTCCGGGCAGCCGCCGACGACCGCGGCGCCCATCTTGAGGGCGTCCCGCAGCATGGCCAGGCCGTCCGCGCCGGCCACCCCGGTGAGTATCCGCGGCACCGCGACCGCGGTCAGCTCGGCGAGCCCGCGCAGCGACCGGCCCGCCTGGAGGACGGCCTCCAGCGATCGCAGCCCCTGGACGTCGCCGATCCGTACGTGGGTGCGCAGGGCCGTCGCGCCGTGGCCGAGTTGCAGGAGGGCCGCCTCGGTGGTGCGGCGCTGCACGTCTTCGAGCGTGCCGGCGACGGGGCCGGGGGCGTCGGCGGTCAGCGCGGTGTCGCAGTGCGCGTGCGGCTCGGCGGGGGCCGGGAGCAGCAGGTAGCCGCCGAGGTCGACGCGGGAGCCGTGCGGGGCGAGGCTGCCCGCCGTACCGACCGCCTCGATGCGCCCGCCGCTGAGCCGTACGTCCACCACGCGGCCGTCGGCGAGCCGGGCGTCGCAGAGCACCAGGGTGCCTGCCGCGGCGCCCGTGCCGTCGCTGCCCGTGGCCTTCTCGGGCCCCGGCTGCGGCTGACTGCTGTCGGACATCGCGCTCCTCGAAGGACCGGGCGTGCAAGATCACGCAGCGTGGTCCGAGCCTAGGGGGCGCTCCGGGGAGCTTCACGGAGGCGCGAAATAGTCGTACCGGTGTGGTGCGGGGGGCGGCCGGGGCGGGGCTCCGGATACGGATTTCACCTTTGGCGGCAGGCCGTGTAATGTCTTCATCGCTCGCCCCAATAGCTCAGTCGGCAGAGCGTCTCCATGGTAAGGAGAAGGTCTACGGTTCGATTCCGTATTGGGGCTCTGATGTGTGAGGTATCCCGCCTTCGGGCGGGGTCCACTCGCATCACAGCGGTGTAGCTCAGTCGGTAGAGCAAGCGGCTCATAATCGCTGTGTCACCGGTTCAAGTCCGGTCACCGCTACTGACAGTAGCCGATTGTGGGGTCGGTCCTCCGATCGGCTACTCTTCTATGCGTTCATCCGTCCATCCGTCCGTCAAGGAGCACTCACGTGGCTGCCACCGACGTCCGCCCGAAGATCACGCTGGCCTGCGTGGAGTGCAAGGAGCGGAACTACATCACCAAGAAGAACCGGCGTAACGACCCGGACCGTCTTGAGATGAAGAAGCACTGCCCGCGCTGCAACTCGCACACCGCGCACCGCGAGACGCGATAACACCAGGCTCGTCCGCGAGGCCGTCCCCAGTCCTTGGGGGCGGCCTCGCGGCGTTGTGGTGCGACGGCGGCGGCGCGCGGCGCGGTGCCGCCCCGCCGGGCCGGCGTGCCGGTATGGCAAGGTCAGGTTCTTTGCAGGGACCACTTCAGGGAGGTTGCGAGCCCATGGCGCTCGACCAGTCCTTTGTCGGGCGGAGCTACCCGGCCACCGCTCCTTACGAGGTCGGCCGGGAGAAGATCCGCGAATTCGCCGAGGCGATCGGGGACCCCGCACCGGCGTACACCGACGCCGAAGCCGCCAGGGCGCTCGGTCACCCCGATGTGATCGCCCCGCCGACCTTTGTGTTCTCCATCACTTTCCGTGCCGCCGGACAGGTGGTCGAAGACCCGCAGCTCGGTCTCGATTACAGCCGGGTGGTGCACGGCGACCAGAAATTCGTCTACACCCGCCCGGTGCGCGCCGGTGACCGGCTGACGGTCACCTCGACCATCGAGGCGATCAAATCCATGGCGGGAAACGACATTCTCGATATCCGCGGTGAGGTGCACGACGCGGCGGGCGAACACGTGGTGACCGCTTTCACCAAGCTGGTGGCGCGCGCCGCCGGGCAGGAGGGCTGACGCGATGACGGCGAAGATCTCTTACGACGACGTCGAGGCCGGCACCGAACTCCCGGCGCAGACCTTTCCCGTGACCCGCGCCACACTCGTGCGCTACGCGGGCGCCTCCGGCGACTTCAACCCGATCCACTGGAACGAGAAGTTCGCCAAGGAGGTCGGCCTGCCCGACGTGATCGCGCACGGCATGTTCACCATGGCCGAGGCGATCCGTGTGATCACCGACTGGACCGGTGACCCGGGCGCCGTCGTCGAGTACGGCGTGCGCTTCACCAAGCCGGTCGTGGTGCCCAACGACGACGAGGGCGCGGTCATCGAGGTCAGCGCCAAGGTCGCGGCCAAACTGGACGACCAGGCCCGTACGGTCCGCGTCGACCTCACCGCGACCAGCGACGGCAAGAAGGTGCTCGGGATGTCGCGCGCGGTGGTGCGGCTCGCCTGAGGCGAGTGATCGTCACTGCACGGGGGCGGCCCGGCCGGCGCGGCGGACCGCCCCCGTACTCTTGAGCCCGTGCAGGAACTCACCGACGCTCCCCTCGCCCCGCTGACCACCTTCCGCCTCGGCGGACCGGCCACCCGGCTGCTCACCGCCACCACGGACGACGAGGTGATCGCGGCCGTCCGCGAGGCCGACGCCTCCGGTACGCCGCTGCTCGTCATCGGCGGCGGCAGCAACCTGGTCATCGGCGACAAGGGCTTCGAGGGCACCGCGCTGCGCATCGCCACCCGCGGCTTCGCCCTGGACGGCACCGACCTGACGCTGGCCGCGGGCGAGAACTGGTCCGACGCGGTGGCCCGTACGGTCGAGGCCGGGCTCGCGGGCATCGAGTGCCTGGCCGGCATCCCCGGCTCGGCGGGTGCCACGCCCATTCAGAACGTGGGCGCGTACGGACAGGAAGTGTCCTCCACCATCACCGAAGTGGTCGCGTACGACCGCACAGCGGGCGAGACCGTGACCCTTTCGAACGCCGAGTGCGCGTTCTCGTACCGCCACAGCCGCTTCAAGGAGCACCCCGGCCGGTTCGTCGTGCTGCGCGTGCGCTTCGCCCTGGAGGACGCGGGCGGGTTGTCCGCGCCGATCAAGTACGCGGAGACCGCCCGCACCCTCGGTGTCGAGGCGGGCGACCGGGTGCCGGCCGCCGACGCCCGCGAGACCGTGCTCAAGCTGCGGGCCGGCAAGGGCATGGTGCTCGACCCGGAGGACCACGACACCTGGTCGGCGGGCTCCTTCTTCACCAATCCGGTCCTCACCGAGGCCCAGTACGCGGACTTCCTCGCCCGCGTCCACGAGCGCCTCGGCGCGGACGTCACCCCGCCCGCCTTCCCGGCGGGGAGGGGCGCGTGAAGACCTCGGCAGCCTGGCTCATCGACCGCGCCGGCTTCACCAAGGGCTACGGCGACGGCCCGGCCCGCATCTCCACCAAGCACACCCTCGCCCTCACCAACCGCGGCGAGGCCACCACCGAGGACCTGCTCGCGCTGGCCCGCGAGGTCCGCGAGGGCGTCCGCGCGGCCTTCGGCGTCACGCTGGTCAACGAGCCGGTGACGGTCGGCGTCACCCTTTAGGGCGCGGGGCCCGCCCAGCGCTCAGCCGTCCGCCAGCCACGCGTCCACCCCGGCCAGCAGTTTCCGCCGTACGTCCTCCGGCGCCCGCGAGCCCTCGATCGACTGGCGGGCCAGCTCGGCCAGCTCCGCGTCCGAGAAGCCGTGCGCCGTACGGGCGATCTCGTACTGCTCCGCCAGCCGGGAGCCGAACAGCAGCGGGTCATCGGCGCCCAGCGCCATCGGGACGCCCGCGTCGTACAGCGTCCGCAGCGGTACGTCCTCGGGCTTCTCGTAGACGCCCAGGGCCACGTTCGACGCCGGGCAGACCTCGCAGGTCACCCCGCGCTCGGCCAGCCGCCGCAGCAGCGCCGGGTCCTCCGCCGCCCGCACCCCGTGCCCCACACGGGACGCGTGCAGGTCGTCCAGGCAGTCCCGGACGCTCGACGGCCCGGACAGCTCGCCGCCGTGCGGAGCCGCCAGCAGCCCGCCGTCGCGCGCGATGGCGAAGGCCCGGTCGAAATCGCGTGCGAAACCCCGCCGCTCGTCGTTGGAGAGACCGAAACCGATCACGCCGTGGTCGGCGTAGCGGACCGCGAGACGGGCCAGCGTACGGGCGTCCAGGGGGTGCTTCATCCGGTTCGCGGCCACCAGCACCCGTATCCCGAGCCCGGTGTCCCGGGAGGCGGCCCGCACCGCGTCCAGGATGATCTCCAGAGCCGGGATCAGCCCGCCCAGCCGGGGCGCGTACGAGGTCGGGTCGACCTGGATCTCCAGCCAGCCCGAGCCGTCCCGTACGTCCTCCTCGGCGGCCTCCCTGACCAGCCGCTGGATGTCCTCCGGGGAGCGCAGACAGGAGCGCGCGATGTCGTACAGCCGCTGGAAGCGGAACCAGCCGCGCTCGTCCGTGGCCCGCAGCTTCGGCGGCTCGCCGCCCTTCAGGGCCTCCGGCAGGTGCACGCCGTACTTGTCGGCGAGCTCCAGCAGGGTCGACGGCCGCATCGACCCCGTGAAGTGCAGGTGCAGGTGGGCCTTCGGCAGCCCTCGGACATCGCGTACACGTTCCATCCCAGGATCTTGCCGTACGGGGCCGACGCGCCGGTAGGCCCCTGCCCGAACGAGCGCCCGCCCGAAAGCAGATGCGGGCCCCGGGAAAGCCCCGGGGCCCGCACGGATGCCGCTGTGCGCTACTTGGCCTCGGCCAGCAGCTTCTGGACCCGCGAGATGCCCTCGACCAGGTCCTCGTCACCCAGCGCGTACGACAGACGCAGGTAGCCCGGCGTGCCGAACGCCTCACCCGGGACGACCGCCACCTCGGCCTCCTCCAGGATCAGCCCGGCCAGCTCCACGCTGGTCTGCGGGCGCTTGCCCCGGATCTCCTTGCCGAGCAGGCCCTTGACCGACGGGTAGGCGTAGAACGCGCCCTCCGGCTCGGGGCACAGCACGCCCTCGATCTCGTTGAGCATCCGCACCATCGTCTTGCGGCGCCGGTCGAAGGCGACCTTCATCTCCTCGACGGCGTCCAGGTCACCGGAGACCGCGGCGATGGCGGCCGCCTGCGCGACGTTGGAGACGTTGGAGGTGGCGTGCGACTGGAGGTTCGCCGCGGCCTTGATCACATCCTGCGGGCCGATGGCCCAGCCCACCCGCCAGCCGGTCATCGCGTACGTCTTGGCCACACCGTTGACGATGATGCACTTGTCGCGCAGCTCCGGGACCACCACCGGCAGCGAGGAGAACTCCGCGTCGCCGTAGACCAGGTGCTCGTAGATCTCGTCCGTCAGGACCCACAGGCCGTGCTCGGCGGCCCAGCGGCCCACCGCCTCGACCTGCTCGCGGGTGTAGACCGCGCCGGTCGGGTTGGACGGCGAGACGAACAGCAGCACCTTCGTACGGTCCGTACGGGCCGCCTCCAGTTGCTCCACGGACACCCGGTAACCGGTGGTCTCGTCGGCCACCACGTCCACCGGCACGCCGCCCGCCAGCCGGATCGACTCCGGGTAGGTGGTCCAGTACGGGGCCGGCACGATGACCTCGTCGCCCGGGTCCAGGATCGCCGCGAACGCCTCGTAGATCGCCTGCTTGCCACCGTTGGTGACCAGCACGTTCGCCGCCTCGACCGCGTACCCGGAGTCGCGCTGCGTCTTCGCGGCGATGGCCGCCTTCAGCTCGGGCAGACCGCCGGCCGGCGTGTAGCGGTGGAACTTCGGGTCGCGGCACGCCTCGACGGCGGCCTCGACGATGTAGTCCGGCGTGGGGAAGTCGGGCTCACCGGCGCCGAAGCCGATCACCGGACGCCCGGCGGCCTTGAGGGCCTTCGCCTTGGCGTCGACGGCGAGGGTCGCGGACTCGGAGATCGACCCGACGCGGGCCGACACCCGACGGTCGGTGGGGGACTGTGCGGGAGGAGTAGCGCTCATGTACTGCATGTTCCCAGACCGCCGACAGGGCGGGCACACGGGTTTGCGGGCACCACCTCGGGGCTTTCTGTTCGACGCCCGGCCGCGAACCACGTACACTCGCAGACCGTTGGCTCCCGACAGGGCGCAAGCGGCCACGCACCTGGTGCAGTGGTCGGGATGCGGTAGGTTGGGGGAACCACAAAGGGTCGTAGCTCAATTGGTAGAGCACTGGTCTCCAAAACCAGCGGTTGGGGGTTCAAGTCCCTCCGGCCCTGCTACACGCACTCGTCGCCGAGTCGCGTGCACGCGTACGTACTGAAATGCACCGCCGTGCGGCTCTACCGGGCGCGGCACGGCCAACGACCCGGATTCAGGTGAGGACGAGTGACGGACGCCCTGGGCTCCATCGACATGCCTGAGCGCGGTCGTTCCGAAGACGAGGGCTCGGACGCGAAGAAGCCCCGCCGCGGCGGCAAGCGCGGCAAGAAGGGCCCGTTCGCCCGCCTCGCGCTCTTCTACCGGCAGATCATCGCCGAACTCCGCAAGGTCGTCTGGCCCACGCGGGGACAGCTCTCCACGTACACCACCGTGGTGATCGTCTTCGTCGTCATCGTCATCGGTCTTGTAACCGTGATTGACTTGGGATTCAACGAGGCCGTCAAGTACGTCTTCGGCTGATCCCGCGAAGGGCGCCTTCCGGGCGCCCCTTTGCATGTTCAACCCCTTGAAGCCAGGAAGAAGCAGCCACCGTGTCTGACCCGAACCTGAACGACGCCGCCGACTCCGTCGAGACGGCAGCGGCCGACGTTGACGCGGCTGCCTCGGCCGAGGTCGAGGGCGACGCTGCGGCGATTGCCGACGAAGAGGGCGCTCGCGAGATCGTCGAGGGCGCCGACGCGGCCGACGAGCTCGACACCGAGGACGCCGAGGCGGGCGAGCCCGCCGAAGAGGCCGCGGTGAACGTCGAGGCCGAAGACGAGGCTGCCGAGGCCGACGAGGCCGATGAGGCCGCCGGCGAGGCGGAGACCGACGAGGCCGCGGCGCAGGACGAGGCCGAGGACGAGGCCGAGCCGGTCGACCCGATCGCCGCGCTCCGCGAGGAGCTGCGCACCCTTCCGGGCGAGTGGTACGTCATCCACACCTACGCGGGCTACGAGAAGCGCGTGAAGGCCAACCTGGAGCAGCGCGCCGTCTCGCTCAACGTCGAGGACTTCATCTACCAGGCCGAGGTCCCCGAGGAAGAGATCGTCCAGATCAAGAACGGCGAGCGCAAGAACGTCCGCCAGAACAAGCTCCCGGGCTACGTGCTCGTGCGCATGGACCTGACGAACGAGTCCTGGGGCGTCGTGCGCAACACGCCCGGCGTGACCGGCTTCGTGGGCAACGCCTACGACCCGTACCCGCTGACCCTGGACGAGATCGTCAAGATGCTCGCCCCGGAGGCCGAGGCGAAGGCCGCCAAGGAGGCCGCCGAGGCCGAGGGCAAGCCGGCGCCGTCCCGCAAGGTCGAGGTCCAGGTGCTGGACTTCGAGGTGGGCGACTCGGTCACCGTCACCGACGGCCCGTTCGCCACGCTGCAGGCCACGATCAACGAGATCAACGCCGACTCGAAGAAGGTCAAGGGCCTGGTCGAGATCTTCGGCCGGGAGACCCCGGTCGAGCTGAGCTTCGACCAGATCCAGAAGAACTGACACCTTCTGGAACCACGCTTCCGAACAGGTCAGGCGAGCCCCTCGGGGACCGTCTGACCTGCTCGGTTTTTGGCCGCACCTCTATACCCGTTATCGTTGTGCGGTATGCCTCCATCCGGATGACCGGATGGTCTGGCGAAAAACCTCTCACTAGGACCCGGAGAGAGCATGCCTCCCAAGAAGAAGAAGGTCACGGGGCTCATCAAGCTCCAGATCCAGGCCGGTGCCGCGAACCCGGCTCCGCCGGTCGGCCCCGCGCTGGGTCAGCACGGCGTCAACATCATGGAGTTCTGCAAGGCCTACAACGCCGCGACCGAGTCGCAGCGTGGCTGGGTCATCCCGGTGGAGATCACGGTCTACGAGGACCGTTCCTTCACCTTCGTGACCAAGACGCCGCCGGCCTCGAAGATGATCCTGAAGGCCGCGGGCGTGGAGAAGGGCTCCGGCGAGCCGCACAAGACCAAGGTCGCCAAGATCACGGCCGACCAGGTCCGCGAGATCGCCACCACCAAGATGCCCGACCTGAACGCCAACGACCTGGACGCCGCGTCGAAGATCATCGCCGGCACCGCCCGTTCCATGGGCATCACGGTCGAGGGCTGACAGCCACCCCGCATCCGCCCCGCGGCACCCGCCGCATCACGGGGCACGTGGCAGGGCCAGGCGCTGGCCCGTACCACGACTCCATCGCCACCATTCAGGAGCAGCAGTGAAGCGCAGCAAGACTCTTCGCAACGCGGACGCGAAGATCGACCGGGAGCGTCTGTACGCCCCGCTCGAGGCCGTCCGTCTGGCCAAGGAGACCTCCGCGGCCAAGTTCGACGCGACCGTCGAGGTCGCCATGCGTCTGGGTGTCGACCCGCGCAAGGCCGACCAGATGGTCCGTGGCACCGTGAACCTTCCGCACGGCACCGGTAAGACCGCCCGGGTCCTGGTCTTCGCGACCGGCGACCGTGCTGCGGCCGCGGAAGCCGCCGGCGCCGACATCGTCGGCTCCGACGAACTGATCGACGAGGTCTCCAAGGGCCGCCTGGACTTCGACGCCGTCGTCGCCACGCCGGACCTCATGGGCAAGGTCGGCCGCCTCGGCCGCGTGCTCGGTCCCCGTGGTCTGATGCCGAACCCGAAGACCGGCACCGTCACCCCGGATGTCGCCAAGGCTGTCACCGACATCAAGGGCGGCAAGATCGAGTTCCGCGTGGACAAGCACGCGAACCTCCACTTCATCATCGGCAAGGTGTCCTTCGACGACGCCAAGCTGGTGGAGAACTACGCCGCGGCGCTGGAGGAGATCAACCGTCTCAAGCCGTCCGCCGCCAAGGGCCGCTACATCAAGAAGGCCACCATCGCCACCACGATGGGCCCCGGCGTCCCGGTCGACAGCAACCGCACCCGCAACCTCCTCGTCGAGGAGGACGCGCTCGCCGTCTGAGTCTGACGGCAGGCGCGCGCGTACGCGTACGCCGGGCCCCGCACCTCACCCGAGGTGCGGGGCCCGGCGCTTTTTGCGCCCATCGGGCCCGTACGGGACGGCACGGGGCGTTCGGGACGCCGCGGGGCCCGGCACCGGGCGCTGTCACCCCTCTGCACTACGCTCGGCCGCAGTCGTAAAGCTGATCTACAACGGGGAGACACACGTGCGTACTGCGCGGATCACGGCGGCCGTGGCCGGCGTCGTCATGCTGGCCGGCCTGACCGCCTGCGGCGACAAGGACGGCGGCAACAAGGCGGGCGGCGACGCGGGCGGCAACGGCTCGCCCGTCCAGGCCGCCGTCGCGGCGCTGCGGACGGCCTCCGAGAAGACCGGCGCGGAGAAGTCGGCCAAGGCCGAGACGACGACCAGGTCGGGCCAGGCGACCCAGACCATGAAGAGCGAGATGGACTGGTCCGAGGGCATGCGGATGAACGTCGAGATGGCCGGTAAGGGCGGGCTGGGCGGCGGCAAGCCCATGAAGGCCGTCTACACCCCGGAGGCGGCGTTCCTGAACCTCGGCGGCGGCAAGTCCTGGCTGAAGTACGACTACAACGTCATGGCCGAGAAGAGCACGCTCTACGCGCTGCTCAAGGACCAGATGCAGAACAGCAACCCGTCGCGGTCCGTCGGCCTGGTCATCGCGTCGGGCAAGGCCAAGAAGACCGGTACGGAGGACGTACGCGGCGTCCAGGCGACCCACTACACCGCCACCTTCGACGCGGCCGAGCTGACCCGTATGCAGACGTCCGAGAACTTCAGCGCCAAGGACATGAAGGCGCTGGAGGAGTCGTACAAGCAGAGCGGCATCAAGAACCAGACCCTCGACCTGTGGATCGGCCCCGGTGACCTGCTGGTCAAGAAGGCCGAGAAGACCCGGAGCAATGTGGGTCTGGTGGAGAGCACGACCTACTACTCCGACTACGGCACCAAGGTGAGCGTCCAGGAGCCGCCGGCCTCGCAGGTCACCGACGGCAGCAAGATCGGCGCCGGCGCCGTGGGCGGCGGCCTGAAGGGCTGACCGGCGCCCGCCCGCCCCGCCGTCTCCGGGCCCGGCGCGCCGCGCGCCGCCGGGTCCGGGAGCGGATTTGCCTGCGCGGTGGCCGTTCGCGTACCGTAGCGAAGAAGCCAAAGACCGCTGGTTGTCTCTGTGCGCCCTCGTGGCGTACGGAACCGAAGGATCCGCTAGCTGCGGACGGCCTGCGCAGGTGGACGAGGAAGAACTCCCGGAAGAACTCCGTTTCGACCGGTAGAGCCATGCCCCGTGCGCTTGCGCCGGGGCGTTTGTTTTGCCCAGCCCCTTCTGCGCGGTCCTCATCACCCGGAAGGAGGCCGAGGCTCATGGCGAGGCCCGACAAGGTCGCAGCCGTCGAGGAGATCACGGACAAGCTCCGTAACTCCAACGCCGCTGTTGTGACCGCGTACACCGGACTGTCCGTCGCTCAGCTCAAGCAGCTGCGCCGTTCGCTCGGTGACAACGCTCAGTACCGTGTGGTGAAGAACACGCTGACCAAGATTGCGGCCACTGAGGCCGGGATCACGCTGGACGAGCACCTCAAGGGCTCGACGGCTGTCGCTTTTGTGACCGGTGACCCGGTCGAGGCGGCGAAGGGTCTTCGTGACTTCGCCAAGGAGAACCCCTCTCTCGTCATCAAGGGCGGTGTCCTTGAAGGCAAGGCGCTGTCCGCCGACGAGATCAAGAAGCTTGCGGACCTCGAGTCCCGCGAGGTTCTGCTCGCCAAGCTGGCGGGTGGCATGAAGGCGTCCATGGCCAAGGCCGCGGCGACCTTCCAGGCCCCGCTCACGAAGATGGTCCGCACCGCGGAAGCTCTTCGCAGCAAGGTCGAGCAGGGCGGTGCCGGTGAGCCGGCTCCCGCCGAGGCGGCGGAGTAACCACTCCGCAGTCCAGCGGGCACGTCTGCTCAGCACGCCCGCCGCAATGTACATCCGGCACCAGCCGAATTAGTGGAAGGACCGCCACCATGGCGAAGCTCACCCAGGACGAACTGCTGGCCCAGTTCGAGGAGATGACCCTCATCGAGCTCTCCGACTTCGTGAAGAAGTTCGAGGAGAAGTTCGACGTCGAGGCTGCCGCCCCGGCCGCCGTCGTTGCCGCCCCGGCCCAGGGTGGTGGCGACGCCGCCGCCGCCGAGGAGCAGGACGAGTTCGACGTCATCCTCACCGGTGCCGGCGACAAGAAGATCCAGGTCATCAAGGTCGTGCGTGAGCTGACCTCGCTGGGTCTGAAGGAGGCCAAGGACCTCGTGGACGGCACCCCGAAGCCGGTCCTCGAGAAGGTCGCCAAGGACGCCGCGGACAAGGCCGCCGAGGCCCTCAAGGGCGCCGGCGCCTCCGTCGAGGTCAAGTGACCCGACGAGTCTGCTGACTCTTCGCAAACCTGAAGGCGATCACCCATGCGGGTGGTCGCCTTCGGGCGTTCAGGCCGCGGCTGCGCCCTCCCGCCCTTCCGTGCGAGTATGGTGATCTTCGTTGCCCGGCCGTGCACCCCGTGACGATCTTCCAGTGGGTGGGGGGCCTTGACGAACCGCACGCAGCGCGCAATTCTCAGGACGCGACGTCAGAAGCGATCCGGGTTCGAGGCATGGATCGCCGGCGAAGAGGGAAGCATCGGGGTGCGCCTGTTGGCGCACGGCTCGTGGCAGGCATAAGACGTTGGGCGTTGAGACGAACAAAGAGGGGTACCTCCGTCACGGAGGGTGCCGCCTCCCGGAGGGAGAAGATCGGTATCACGGTGCTGAACCGGTCTCCGGAAACTCACTCTGGACATCAGTGTGCCGAGTGGCTACACTGACCCTTTGCGCTGCCTGTTAGCTGCTCCCTGCCCGTCACCAGGGGCATACCCGAGCTCGAGCAATGCCGACTGATCCGCCCTGACCTGGGCCTTTCCTCCGGCTGTGTTCGGTCCGGGACCGGTACGCGCGTAGTGAGTCCGAGCCCTCGGAAGGACCCCCTCTTGGCCGCCTCGCGCAACGCCTCGACTGCCAATACGAACAACGGCGACAGCACCGCCCCGCTGCGCATCTCTTTTGCGAAGATCAAGGAGCCCCTCGGGGTTCCGAACCTCCTTGCGCTGCAGACCGAAAGCTTCGACTGGCTGCTCGGCAATGCCGCATGGAAGGGTCGCGTCGAGGCTGCGCTGGAAAGTGGTCAGGACGTCCCCACCAAGTCCGGTCTGGAGGAGATCTTCGAAGAGATCTCCCCGATCGAGGACTTCTCCGGGTCGATGTCGCTGACGTTCCGCGACCACCGATTCGAGCCCCCGAAGAACTCCATCGACGAGTGCAAGGAGCGCGACTTCACGTACGCGGCTCCGCTCTTCGTCACGGCTGAGTTCACCAACAACGAGACCGGTGAGATCAAGTCTCAGACGGTCTTCATGGGCGACTTCCCGCTCATGACCAACAAGGGCACCTTCTGCATCAACGGCACCGAGCGTGTCGTCGTCTCGCAGTTGGTCCGCTCGCCGGGCGTCTACTTCGACAGCCAGATCGACAAGACGTCCGACAAGGACATCTTCACCGCCAAGATCATCCCGTCCCGGGGTGCCTGGCTGGAGATGGAGATCGACAAGCGCGACATGGTCGGCGTGCGCATCGACCGCAAGCGCAAGCAGTCCGTGACCGTCCTCCTCAAGGCTCTCGGCTGGACGACCGAGCAGATCCTCGAAGAGTTCGGCGAGTACGAGTCGATGCGCGCCACCCTGGAGAAGGACCACACCCAGGGCCAGGACGACGCGCTGCTCGACATCTACCGCAAGCTGCGTCCGGGCGAGCCGCCGACGCGCGAGGCCGCGCAGACGCTGCTGGAGAACCTCTACTTCAACCCGAAGCGCTACGACCTCGCGAAGGTCGGCCGCTACAAGGTCAACAAGAAGCTCGGCGGCGACGAGCCGCTGGACGCCGGTGTGCTGACCACCGACGACGTCATCGCCACGATCAAGTACCTGGTCAAGCTGCACGCCGGCGAGACCGAGACGATCGGCGAGAACGGCACGGAGATCGTCGTCGAGACCGACGACATCGACCACTTCGGCAACCGCCGCCTGCGCAACGTCGGCGAGCTGATCCAGAACCAGGTCCGTACGGGTCTCGCCCGTATGGAGCGTGTCGTGCGTGAGCGCATGACCACCCAGGACGTCGAGGCGATCACGCCGCAGACCCTGATCAACATCCGGCCGGTCGTCGCCTCCATCAAGGAGTTCTTCGGCACCAGCCAGCTTTCCCAGTTCATGGACCAGACGAACCCGCTGTCGGGCCTGACCCACAAGCGCCGTCTGTCCGCGCTGGGCCCCGGCGGTCTGTCCCGTGAGCGGGCCGGCCTGGACGTCCGTGACGTGCACCCCTCGCACTACGGCCGCATGTGCCCGATCGAGACGCCCGAAGGCCCGAACATCGGTCTGATCGGCTCGCTCGCCTCCTACGGCCGGGTCAACGTCTTCGGCTTCATCGAGACGCCGTACCGCAAGGTCGTCGACGGCCGGGTCACCGAGCAGGTCGACTACCTGACCGCCGACGAGGAAGACCGCTTCCTCATC
Source organism: Streptomyces chrestomyceticus JCM 4735 (assembly GCF_003865135.1). Taxonomy (NCBI): domain Bacteria; kingdom Bacillati; phylum Actinomycetota; class Actinomycetes; order Kitasatosporales; family Streptomycetaceae; genus Streptomyces; species Streptomyces chrestomyceticus. The sequence continues at coordinate 5,241,741 of NZ_BHZC01000001.1, forward strand.
GCGCAGGCGAACGCCCCCCTCACCGAGGACATGCAGTTCGCCGAAGGCCGCGTCATGTGCCGCCGCCGCGGTGGTGAGGTCGACCTCGCCGCCCGCGAGGACGTGGACTACATGGACGTCTCGCCGCGCCAGATGGTGTCGGCCGCGACCGCCATGATCCCCTTCCTGGAGCACGACGACGCCAACCGCGCGCTCATGGGATCGAACATGATGCGCCAGGCCGTGCCGCTGATCAAGGCGGAGGCCCCGCTGGTCGGCACCGGCATGGAGTACCGCTGCGCGGTCGACGCCGGTGACGTCATCAAGGCCGAGAAGGACGGTGTGGTCCAGGAGGTCTCCGCGGACTACATCACCGTCGCCAACGACGACGGCACGTACACCACGTACCGCGTCGCCAAGTTCACCCGCTCCAACCAGGGCACCTCCTTCAACCAGAAGGTCGTCGTGGACGAGGGCGCGCGCGTCGTCGTGGGCCAGGTGCTCGCCGACGGTCCCTCCACGGACCAGGGCGAGATGGCGCTCGGCAAGAACCTCCTCGTGGCGTTCATGCCGTGGGAGGGCCACAACTACGAGGACGCGATCATCCTGTCGCAGCGCCTCGTGCAGGACGACGTCCTGTCCTCGATCCACATCGAGGAGCACGAGGTCGACGCCCGGGACACCAAGCTGGGCCCGGAGGAGATCACCCGGGACATCCCGAACGTCTCCGAGGAGGTCCTCTCGGACCTCGACGAGCGCGGCATCATCCGGATCGGTGCCGAGGTCGTCGCCGGCGACATCCTCGTCGGCAAGGTCACGCCCAAGGGTGAGACCGAGCTGACCCCCGAGGAGCGCCTGCTGCGCGCCATCTTCGGTGAGAAGGCCCGTGAGGTCCGTGACACCTCGCTGAAGGTCCCGCACGGCGAGATCGGCAAGGTCATCGGCGTCCGCGTCTTCGACCGTGAAGAGGGCGACGAGCTGCCCCCGGGCGTGAACCAGCTCGTCCGCGTCTACGTGGCGCAGAAGCGCAAGATCACCGACGGTGACAAGCTCGCCGGCCGCCACGGCAACAAGGGTGTCATCTCCAAGATCCTGCCGGTCGAGGACATGCCGTTCCTGGAGGACGGCACCCCGGTCGACATCATCCTCAACCCGCTGGGTGTCCCGTCCCGAATGAACCCGGGTCAGGTCCTGGAGATCCACCTCGGCTGGCTCGCCAGCCAGGGCTGGAAGGTCGAGGGCGACGCCGACTGGCAGAAGCGTCTCCAGGCGATCGGCGCCGACGAGGTCGCGCCCCGCACCAACGTCGCGACCCCGGTCTTCGACGGTGCGCGCGAGGACGAGCTCGCTGGTCTGTTCGACTCCACGCTGCCGAACCGCGACGGCGAGCGGATGGTCAAGGACACCGGCAAGGCCCGGATGTTCGACGGCCGTTCCGGTGAGCCGTTCCCGGACCCGATCTCGGTCGGGTACATGTACATCCTGAAGCTCCACCACCTGGTCGACGACAAGCTGCACGCGCGGTCGACCGGTCCGTACTCGATGATCACCCAGCAGCCGCTGGGTGGTAAGGCCCAGTTCGGTGGCCAGCGCTTCGGTGAGATGGAGGTGTGGGCGCTGGAGGCTTACGGCGCCGCGTACGCCCTCCAGGAGCTGCTGACCATCAAGTCCGACGACGTGACCGGCCGCGTGAAGGTCTACGAGGCGATCGTCAAGGGCGAGAACATCCCCGAGCCCGGCATTCCCGAGTCCTTCAAGGTGCTCATCAAGGAAATGCAGTCGCTCTGCCTGAACGTGGAGGTGCTGTCCTCGGACGGCATGTCCATCGAGATGCGCGACACGGACGAGGATGTCTTCCGCGCCGCGGAGGAGCTCGGTATCGACCTGTCCCGGCGCGAGCCGAGCAGCGTCGAAGAGGTCTGACGGGCCTGGCCGGGGCTCCTTCCCCCCAAGGAGCCCCGGTCGCCCCGGACCCGTACAGACCATGATGTAGAGCCCATTTTTTCGCTTACGCGAAGGGCACGACCCTGAAAGAGGGATTGACGACAGTGCTCGACGTCAACTTCTTCGACGAGCTGCGGATCGGCCTGGCGACCGCGGACGACATCCGACAGTGGTCCCACGGTGAGGTCAAGAAGCCGGAGACCATCAACTACCGCACCCTCAAGCCGGAAAAGGACGGGCTCTTCTGCGAGAAGATCTTCGGTCCGACCCGGGACTGGGAGTGCTACTGCGGCAAGTACAAGCGTGTCCGGTTCAAGGGCATCATCTGCGAGCGCTGTGGCGTCGAGGTCACTCGCGCCAAGGTGCGCCGTGAGCGGATGGGCCACATCGAGCTGGCCGCCCCCGTCACGCACATCTGGTACTTCAAGGGCGTTCCGTCGCGGCTGGGCTACCTGCTCGACCTCGCCCCGAAGGACCTGGAGAAGGTCATCTACTTCGCCGCCTACATGATCACGTGGGTGGACGAGGAGCGCCGTACGCGCGACCTGCCCTCGCTGGAGGCGCACGTCTCCGTCGAGCGCCAGCAGATCGAGCAGCGCCGCGACGCGGACCTCGAGGCCCGCGCCAAGAAGCTCGAGACCGACCTGGCCGAGCTGGAGGCCGAGGGCGCCAAGGCGGACGTGCGCCGCAAGGTGCGCGAGGGCGCCGAGCGGGAGATGAAGCAGCTTCGCGACCGCGCGCAGCGCGAGATCGACCGCCTCGACGAGGTGTGGAGCCGCTTCAAGAACCTCAAGGTCCAGGACCTGGAGGGCGACGAGCTGCTCTACCGCGAGCTGCGTGACCGCTTCGGCACGTACTTCATGGGCGGCATGGGCGCGGCGGCGCTCCAGAAGCGCCTGGAGTCCTTCGACCTCGACGAAGAGGCCGAGAAGCTCCGCGAGATCATCCGTACCGGCAAGGGCCAGAAGAAGACCCGTGCGCTCAAGCGCCTGAAGGTCGTCTCCGCGTTCCTGCAGACCCGCAACAGCCCCAACGGCATGGTGCTGGACTGCATCCCGGTCATCCCGCCGGACCTGCGTCCGATGGTGCAGTTGGACGGTGGCCGCTTCGCGACCTCCGACCTGAACGACCTGTACCGCCGTGTGATCAACCGCAACAACCGCCTGAAGCGGCTTCTCGACCTCGGCGCGCCCGAGATCATCGTGAACAACGAGAAGCGCATGCTCCAGGAGGCCGTGGACGCGCTGTTCGACAACGGCCGTCGTGGCCGGCCGGTCACCGGCCCGGGCAACCGCCCGCTGAAGTCCCTCAGCGACATGCTGAAGGGCAAGCAGGGCCGCTTCCGTCAGAACCTGCTCGGCAAGCGTGTGGACTACTCCGCGCGTTCCGTGATCGTCGTCGGTCCGCAGCTCAAGCTGCACCAGTGCGGTCTGCCGAAGGCCATGGCGCTGGAGCTCTTCAAGCCGTTCGTGATGAAGCGCCTGGTCGACCTGAACCACGCGCAGAACATCAAGAGCGCCAAGCGGATGGTCGAGCGCGGCCGCACGGTCGTCTACGACGTCCTCGAAGAGGTCATCGCGGAGCACCCGGTCCTGCTGAACCGTGCGCCCACCCTGCACCGCCTCGGCATCCAGGCCTTCGAGCCGCAGCTCGTCGAGGGCAAGGCCATTCAGATTCACCCGCTCGTGTGCACCGCGTTCAACGCGGACTTCGACGGTGACCAGATGGCCGTGCACCTGCCGCTGTCCGCGGAGGCGCAGGCCGAGGCCCGCATCCTGATGCTGTCCTCGAACAACATCCTCAAGCCGGCCGACGGCCGTCCGGTCACCATGCCGACCCAGGACATGGTGCTGGGCCTGTTCTTCCTCACCACCGACGAGGCGGAGCGCGAGGTCATCGGTGAGGGCCGGTCCTTCGGCTCGGTCGCCGAGGCGATCATGGCCTTCGACAACCGGGAGCTGTCGCTCCAGGCGAAGGTCGACATCCGCTTCCCGATCGGCACCGTCCCGCCCCGCGGCTGGACCCCGCCGGTCCAGGAGGAGGGCGAGCCCGAGTGGCAGCAGGGTGACAGCTTCCGGCTGCGGACGACCCTGGGCCGCGCGCTCTTCAACGAGCTGCTGCCCGAGGACTACCCGTTCGTCGACTACTCGGTGGGCAAGAAGCAGCTCTCCGCGATCGTCAACGACCTGGCCGAGCGCTACCCCAAGGTCATCGTGGCGGCGACGCTGGACAACCTGAAGGCGGCCGGTTTCCACTGGGCGACCCGTTCCGGTGTCACCGTCGCGGTCTCGGACATCGTCGTGCCGGAGGCCAAGAAGGCCATCGTCGCGGGCTACGAGGCCCAGGACGAGAAGGTCCAGAAGCAGTACGAGCGCGGTCTGATCACCAAGGACGAGCGCACTCAGGAACTGATCAACATCTGGACCAAGGCGACCAACGAGGTCGCCGAGGCGATGAACGACAACTTCCCCAAGACGAACCCCATCTTCATGATGGTTGACTCGGGTGCCCGAGGAAACATGATGCAGATGCGGCAGATCGCCGGTATGCGTGGTCTGGTGTCGAACGCGAAGAACGAGACCATCCCGCGGCCCATCAAGGCGTCGTTCCGTGAGGGTCTGTCCGTGCTGGAGTACTTCATCTCCACCCACGGTGCCCGTAAGGGTCTCGCGGACACCGCCCTGCGTACCGCCGACTCGGGTTACCTGACCCGTCGTCTCGTGGACGTCTCGCAGGACGTCATCATCCGCGAGGAGGACTGCGGCACCGAGCGCGGTCTGAAGCTGCGGATCGCCAGCAAGGGCGCCGACGGTGTCCTGCGCAAGGCGGACGACGTCGAGTCCAGCGTGTACGCACGCATGCTGGCCGAGGACGTCGTGGTGGACGGCAAGGTCATCGGCCCCGCCAACGTCGACCTGGGCGATGTCCTCATCGACCAGCTCGTCGCGCACGGCGTCGAGGAGGTCAAGACCCGCTCGGTCCTGACCTGCGAGTCCGCCGTCGGCACCTGTGCCTTCTGCTACGGCCGCTCGCTGGCCACCGGCAAGCTGGTCGACATCGGTGAGGCGGTCGGCATCATCGCCGCCCAGTCCATCGGTGAGCCCGGCACCCAGCTCACGATGCGTACCTTCCACACCGGTGGTGTGGCGGGTGACGACATCACCCTGGGTCTGCCGCGTGTCGTCGAGCTCTTCGAGGCGCGTACGCCCAAGGGCGTCGCCCCGATCTCCGAGGCCGCCGGCCGCGTGCGGATCGAGGAGACCGAGAAGACGAAGAAGGTCGTCGTCACGCCGGACGACGGCAGCGACGAGACGGCGTACGGCGTCTCCAAGCGTGCCCGTCTGCTGGTGAGCGAGGGTGACCACGTCGAGGTCGGCCAGGCGCTGACCGTGGGTGCCGTCAACCCGCACGACGTGCTGCGCATCCTGGGCCAGCGCGCCGTCCAGGTCCACCTGGTCGGCGAGGTCCAGAAGGTCTACAACAACCAGGGCGTGGCGATCCACGACAAGCACATCGAGATCATCATCCGGCAGATGCTGCGCCGCGTGACGATCATCGAGTCCGGCGACGCGGAGCTGCTGCCGGGCGAGCTGGTGGAGCGGACGAAGTTCGAGAGCGAGAACCGTCGTGTGGTCCAGGAAGGCGGCCACCCGGCCTCCGGCCGTCCGCAGCTGATGGGTATCACCAAGGCTTCGCTGGCCACCGAGTCCTGGCTGTCGGCGGCGTCCTTCCAGGAGACGACCCGGGTGCTCACCGACGCGGCGATCAACGCCAAGTCGGACTCCCTGATCGGCCTCAAGGAGAACGTCATCATCGGTAAGCTCATCCCGGCCGGTACGGGCCTGTCCCGCTACCGCAACATCCGGGTGGAGCCCACCGAGGAGGCCAAGGCCGCGATGTACTCGGCCGTCGGTTACGACGACATCGACTACTCGCCCTTCGGCACCGGCTCCGGCCAGGCGGTCCCGCTGGAGGACTACGACTACGGTCCGTACAACCAGTAAGGGCCCGGCCGGCCTGAGCGGCCGGACCGGACACGCGCTGTGAGCGGCAGGGCGGTCACCCTACGGGGTGGCCGCCCTGCGGCGTTGTGGGGCGATTCACCCCGTCGGCGGCCCGCCGGCCCGGCTTGCGGCGGGCGGGGCGGTGTGGTGCGTGCGCGGAATCATGCGCGGGGAACCGTGCGCTCTTCTGGCGCGTACTGAATGATGGGTGGTACTGCCTAATGTGGGGGAGGTGCTGAGAGTGGCGTTCCAGCCGTGGCAGGGTGGACAGCCGGCGCCGTGGCAAGGCGGGCAGCCGGTCCAGGGCCCGGGCCAGGTCCCGGCCATGCGTGCCTCGCACGCCGACCGCGAGCGTGCGGTGGACGTGCTGAAGGCCGGTTTCGCCGAGGGGCGGCTTCCGCAGCAGGAGTACGAGCAGCGCATCGGCCGCGCGTACCAGGCACAGACCCAGGCCGAGCTGCAGATGCTGGTGGCGGACCTGCCGCAGGGTCCGATGCCGCAGCAGCAGTTCGGGCCCCCGCCCGCGGTACCGCCGGCGTTCATGCCGGTGCAGCCGGTGCTCGCGCCGACCAACGGCTCGGCGACCGGCGCGCTGGTGTGCGGCATCCTCGCCCCGGTGACGTGGGGCCTGACCTCGATACCCGCGGTGATCCTGGGGCACAAGGCGCGCGCCGAGATCCGCCGCACGGGGGAGCGCGGGGACGGTCAGGCGGTCGCCGGGCTGGTCCTGGGCTGGCTGGGGATCAGCGGCTGGCTGCTGTTCTTCATCCTGATGGTCTTCGTGGGGGCGGCGAACCTCTGAGGCCGCGGCGGTGAGGCGCCGGAGGCGCGGGGGCCACCGGGAGCCGGGAGCGGCTCCGGGCGCCGTACGACGGCCGTCACGGCGCGCGCGGCGATGGTGGAGCCTTCTTCCGTACGGCCCCCGATCCCACTACGGTGGCCGCAGCGCCGGAGGAGTCCGGCGTGTCCTTCGCGTGTGCATTTGTTTTGACCGCAGCCCATGCGGTAGGTACGCTCTGACCTTGTGCCTGGGGTGTCCTCAGGCTGCCGTGCGTGCACTCGTCCGTACGGAAGCCGGGTCTCGACACCGCAATCTGCCGCCGTCCTCGTTCCAGCGAGGGGTCTGCAGTATTCGACACACCCGACCGCGTGGGTCGGGGACTGTTCCAGGTTAGCTTTACCGAGACTGGCACACAGAAACCGGAGAAACGGTGCCTACGATCCAGCAGCTGGTCCGCAAGGGCCGGCAGGACAAGGTCGAGAAGAACAAGACGCCCGCACTGGAGGGTTCGCCCCAGCGCCGCGGCGTCTGCACGCGTGTTTTCACGACCACCCCGAAGAAGCCGAACTCGGCCCTGCGTAAGGTCGCGCGTGTGCGTCTGACCAGCGGCATCGAGGTCACCGCTTACATTCCGGGTGAGGGCCACAACCTGCAGGAGCACTCGATCGTGCTCGTGCGTGGCGGCCGTGTGAAGGACCTGCCGGGTGTTCGGTACAAGATCATCCGCGGCTCCCTCGACACGCAGGGCGTCAAGAACCGCAAGCAGGCTCGCAGCCGCTACGGCGCCAAGAAGGAGAAGTAAGAATGCCTCGTAAGGGCCCCGCCCCGAAGCGCCCGGTCATCATTGACCCGGTCTACAGCTCTCCTCTGGTGACCTCCCTCATCAACAAGGTCCTGCTGAACGGCAAGCGCTCCACCGCCGAGCGCATCGTTTACGGCGCCATGGAGGGTCTGCGTGAGAAGACCGGCAACGACCCGGTCATCACGCTGAAGCGCGCGCTGGAGAACATCAAGCCGACCCTTGAGGTCAAGTCCCGCCGTGTCGGTGGCGCGACCTACCAGGTCCCGGTCGAGGTCAAGCCCGGCCGCGCCGCCACGCTCTCGCTGCGCTGGCTCGTGGGCTACTCGCGCGCCCGCCGTGAGAAGACCATGACCGAGCGCCTCATGAACGAGCTGCTGGACGCCTCGAACGGCCTCGGCGCTTCGGTCAAGAAGCGTGAGGACACGCACAAGATGGCCGAGTCCAACAAGGCCTTCGCGCACTACCGCTGGTAGTCGCTACCCCCATCGAGACCGAGAGAAGATTGAGCCGATATGGCTACCACTTCGCTTGACCTGGCCAAGGTCCGCAACATTGGGATCATGGCCCACATCGACGCGGGCAAGACGACCACCACCGAGCGGATCCTGTTCTACACCGGTGTCTCCTACAAGATCGGTGAGGTCCACGACGGCGCTGCCACGATGGACTGGATGGAGCAGGAGCAGGAGCGCGGCATCACGATCACGTCTGCCGCGACGACCTGCCACTGGCCGCTGAACGACGTCGACCACACCATCAACATCATCGACACCCCGGGCCACGTCGACTTCACCGTCGAGGTGGAGCGTTCGCTGCGCGTGCTCGACGGTGCGGTGACGGTGTTCGACGGCGTTGCCGGTGTTGAGCCGCAGTCCGAGACCGTCTGGCGTCAGGCCGACCGTTACGGCGTGCCGCGCATCTGCTTCGTCAACAAGCTCGACCGCACCGGTGCGGAGTTCCACCGCTGCGTCGACATGATCGTGGACCGCCTGGGCGCGACCCCGATCGTGATGCAGCTCCCGATCGGCACCGAGGCGGACTTCAAGGGCGTCATCGACCTCGTCTCCATGAAGGCGCTGGTCTGGTCCGCCGAGGCGGCCAAGGGCGAGATGTACGACACCGTCGACATCCCGGCCACGCACGCCGAGGCCGCCGACGAGTGGCGCGGCAAGCTCCTCGAGGCCGTCGCCGAGAACGACGAAGAGATGATGGAGCTGTACCTGGAGGGCCAGGAGCCCACCGTGGACCAGCTTCACGCGGCGATCCGCCGTATCACCATCAACTCGGGCAAGGGCGGCGACACCACCGTCACCCCCGTCTTCTGCGGTACCGCGTTCAAGAACAAGGGCGTGCAGCCCCTGCTCGACGCGGTCGTGCGCTACCTCCCGTCGCCGCTGGACGTCGAGGCCATCGAGGGCCACGCCGTCAACGACGCGGACGAGGTCATCAAGCGCCGCCCCTCCGAGGAGGAGCCGCTGGCCGCCCTCGCGTTCAAGATTGCGAGCGACCCCCACCTGGGCAAGCTCACCTTCATCCGGGTGTACTCGGGCCGCCTCGAGGCCGGCTCGCAGGTCACCAACTCGGTGAAGGGCAAGAAGGAGCGCATCGGCAAGATCTACCGGATGCACGCGAACAAGCGTGAGGAGATCGAGTCGGTGGGTGCCGGTGACATCGTCGCCGTCATGGGTCTGAAGCAGACCACCACCGGTGAGACCCTCTGCGACCCGTCGAACCAGGTCATCCTGGAGTCGATGGAGTTCCCGGCCCCGGTCATCCAGGTCGCCATCGAGCCCAAGTCCAAGGGCGACCAGGAGAAGCTGGGTGTCGCCATCCAGCGTCTCGCCGAGGAGGACCCGTCCTTCCAGGTCCACACGGACGAGGAGACCGGTCAGACCATCATCGCGGGTATGGGCGAGCTGCACCTCGACGTGCTGGTCGACCGTATGAAGCGCGAGTTCCGGGTCGAGGCGAACGTCGGCAAGCCGCAGGTCGCGTACCGCGAGACCCTGCGCAAGGCCGTCGAGCGCCTGGACTACACGCACAAGAAGCAGACTGGTGGTTCCGGCCAGTTCGCGAAGGTGCAGATCGCCCTTGAGCCGCTCGAGGGTGACGGGTACGAGTTCGAGAACAAGGTCACCGGTGGCCGTATCCCGCGGGAGTACATCCCGTCCGTGGACGCGGGCTGCCAGGAGGCCATGGAGTTCGGCGTGCTCGCCGGCTACCCGCTGACCGGCGTCAAGGTCGTGCTTCTCGACGGTGCGTTCCACGAGGTCGACTCGTCCGAGATGGCCTTCAAGATCGCCGGTTCGATGGCCTTCAAGGAGGCCGCCCGCAAGGCCAGCCCGGCCCTGCTGGAGCCGATGATGAAGGTCGAGGTGACGACGCCCGAGGACTACATGGGTGACGTCATCGGCGACATCAACTCGCGTCGCGGTCAGATCCAGTCCATGGAGGACCGCCACGGCGCCAAGCTCGTCACGGGCCTGGTTCCGCTCTCGGAGATGTTCGGCTACGTCGGAGACCTCCGCAGCAAGACCTCGGGTCGCGCAAGCTACTCGATGCAGTTCGACTCCTACGCCGAGGTTCCGCGGAACGTCGCCGAGGAGATCATCGCGAAGGCCAAGGGCGAGTAGTACCGGCTCGCACGAGTCGCAAGACGCTTTAGGCTTGACACCGTCTGCCGGGGCCCGTCCCCGCCACCCGCGAGGGGGCCCCGGCGGCCGGCATCCCAGCAAAGATCACCTGGCGCCGATGAGTAAGGCGTACAGAACCACTTCAGGAGGACCCAGTGGCGAAGGCGAAGTTCGAGCGGACTAAGCCGCACGTCAACATCGGCACCATCGGTCACATCGACCACGGTAAGACGACCCTCACGGCCGCCATTACCAAGGTGCTGCACGACGCGTTCCCGGACCTGAACGAGGCCTCGGCCTTCGACATGATCGACAAGGCGCCCGAGGAGCGCCAGCGCGGTATCACCATCTCCATCGCGCACGTCGAGTACCAGACGGAGAACCGTCACTACGCCCACGTTGACTGCCCCGGTCACGCGGACTACATCAAGAACATGATCACCGGTGCCGCCCAGATGGACGGCGCGATCCTCGTGGTCGCGGCGACCGACGGTCCGATGCCGCAGACCAAGGAGCACGTGCTCCTGGCCCGCCAGGTCGGCGTGCCCTACATCGTGGTGGCCCTGAACAAGGCCGACATGGTGGACGACGAGGAGATCCTGGAGCTCGTCGAGCTCGAGGTCCGTGAGCTCCTCTCGGAGTACGAGTTCCCGGGCGACGACGTTCCGGTCGTCAAGGTCTCCGCGCTCAAGGCGCTGGAGGGCGACAAGGAGTGGGGCGAGTCGGTCCTCAAGCTCATGGCCGCGGTCGACGAGTCGATCCCGCAGCCCGAGCGTGACGTCGACAAGCCGTTCCTGATGCCGATCGAGGACGTCTTCACGATCACCGGCCGTGGCACCGTTGTCACCGGTCGTATCGAGCGTGGTGTCCTCAAGGTCAACGAGACCGTCGACATCATCGGCATCAAGACCGAGAAGACCACCACCACGGTCACCGGCATCGAGATGTTCCGGAAGCTGCTCGACGAGGGCCAGGCCGGTGAGAACGTCGGTCTGCTGCTCCGCGGCATCAAGCGCGAGGACGTCGAGCGCGGCCAGGTCATCATCAAGCCGGGCTCGGTCACCCCGCACACCGAGTTCGAGGCGCAGGCCTACATCCTGTCCAAGGACGAGGGTGGCCGCCACACGCCGTTCTTCAACAACTACCGTCCGCAGTTCTACTTCCGTACGACTGACGTGACCGGTGTTGTGACCCTCCCCGAGGGCACCGAGATGGTCATGCCGGGCGACAACACCGAGATGTCGGTCCAGCTGATCCAGCCGGTCGCCATGGAGGAGGGCCTGAAGTTCGCCATCCGTGAGGGTGGCCGGACCGTCGGCGCCGGCCAGGTCACCAAGATCGTCAAGTAATTCTTGACGGTCGGGGAGACCCGGCAGCTCTTCCGAGCGCTCTGAGGAGCCCCGCTCACCTTCGGGTGAGCGGGGCTCCTCGCTGTTCGGGGGCCGGGCTCTTCTGCTGGGCCCGCCGGCTGCTTAGCATGTGCGGGTCGGCGCGTACCCCATCGGGACGCGACCCTCTTCCCGGAAGTGACGCCATGCTGCGCACCATGTTCAAGTCCAAGATCCACCGTGCCACCGTCACCCAGGCGGACCTGCACTACGTCGGCTCGGTGACGGTCGACGCCGACCTGCTGGACGCCGCCGACCTGCTGCCCGGCGAGCTGGTCCACATCGTCGACATCACCAACGGCGCGCGCCTGGAGACGTACATCATCGAGGGCGAGCGCGGCTCCGGCGTCCTCGGCATCAACGGCGCGGCCGCGCACCTCGTCCACCCCGGCGACCTGGTGATCCTCATCAGCTACGCCCAGGTGGACGACGCCGAGGCCCGTGCGCTGCGCCCGCGTGTCGTGCACGTGGACGCGGACAACCGCATCGTCGCCGTCGGCGCGGACGCGTCGGAGCCGGTGCCCGGCGGTTCGGCGGAGCGCAGCCCGCAGGCGGTCGTACGGGTTTAGGGCCCGGGCTCACGGCCGTACCGGCCGTGCGGGGAAGCCGAAGGCCATCCGGTCGCAGACCGGCCCCGTGGCGTCGAAGTTGAGGCGGCGCATCACGCGGGGCATCCCGGCGGGGATGGGTGTCCTGCCGTGCACCAGGGCCGTGTTGTCGGCGATCAGTACGTCGCCGACGGCGAGCTTGAAGCTCAGCCGGTTGGCGGGGGCGGCGAAGAACCGGCACAGCTCGGCGTACTGGTCACGGACGTCCGCGCGCGGGACGACCCGCGACACGCCGTCCGCCATCCGGAACCTCAGCGTGCAGACGCCGTCCCGGCGGTGGAACAGCGGCTGGGTACTGGTCTGGTCGGTACGGGTGATCGTCAGCGCGTCGGGCTCGGCCAGCGCGTCCCGTCGGCCGGGGAAGTGCCGCGCCAGATACTCGTAGGCGGCCTGGGCGCTGGCCAGGACGGACAGGCCGCCGCGCACGGCGGGCCGGACGCACTGGAGCGTCATCAGGGCCTCCGGGCGGTCACGGAACGCGCCGTCGGTGTGCAGCAGGTGCTCCACGCGGCTGGAGCCGAGGAAGCCGGCGACCGGGCGGGCCGGGCTGATCGGCACGATCCCGTCGCCGTCCGCGCGCGGGTGCGGCACCGGGGCGCCGAAGCGACGGCGCAGGCTGAGCAGGTCCTGGCGGCTCCTGGCCCGCTCGGCGCAGCGCAGGATCGCGAAGCCGTACCGGTTGAACGCGGCCAGCAGCTCGCGTTCCTGCGCGGCCGACATGCAGCACATCGAGGGCACCCGGACGATCTGCGCGGCCACGGACAGTCCGGAGCCGAACGGGCGGCGCAGGTCAGGTGGCGCCATGGCCGGTGGCCTCCGGTCGCGGAGCCGGGGTGAGCGTGGCGAGCCAGCCGCGCAGGACGGCGGCGGCCATCCGTTCGGTGCCGGCGCGGTCGTACCGTACGTCGCCGGGCGCGGCCCCGAAACCGTCGGGACGGCGGTGGTGGAAGGCGGTGACGGCCTGGTCGTCGGCCGGGTACTCGGCTCCGCTCTCCATCCGGAGCATGATCTTCGCGAGCAGGGCGGTGGCCTTGTAGAGCACCCGCAGGTCCGGTTCGGCGAGCAGAAGCTGTTTGCGGAGGGTGACGGCGGCCTGGACGCCGTCGCGCACACTGACGTCGGCGTACGTGACGGCGTCCGGTACGGGCAGGGCGAGGCCGGGGGCGCACCACAGGGGGGCGAGGGCGCCCGCGCCGCTGAGGGTGAGGACGTGCAGCAGCCGGGGCGGCAGGGCGCCCGCGCGGAACTCGTCCTCGGTGAGGACCGTCATGGTCATCCGGACTCCGTTCAGCACCGGTGCCAGCTCCGTACGGACGCTCCGGAGCCGGGGGAGGGCGTCCTGCGGCGCCAGGACCAGGACGTCCAGGTCGCTCCAGCCCTCCCGGTACGTGCCCCGGGCCGCGCTGCCGGTCACGGCGACCAGGTCCACGGCCGTACCGGGCCGGGTGAGCCGTTCGCGCAGGTCACGCAGGTACGTCCCGAGGTGGCTCGGGAGGTTCAGGCTGTGTACGGAGACGGGCTTGAGCGGCCGGAACGTCCAGGCGGCGTCGAAGGCGAGGCGGTCCAGGTGCCGCTGGAGGCGCAGGCGGGGCCAAGGGGCGGCGTGCTGAGCGGCGGATCCGGACGTGGCGTACTCGGGTGCGGCGCCCGGCACGGAGTCGGTGAGGTCGAGGGCGCGCGGGGCGGGCGCGTGCGGGGCGGCTGCGGGGCCGGTCCCGGGCTCGGGGTGTACGGCGCGCAGCCGGTCGCCGAAGAGCGTGCGCAGCTCTTCGACGGTGGCCCGGTCGCGTACGGGCTCGATGCTCACGCGGTCGAGGAACGGGTGCGCGGCGCAGTAGCGGTCGAGGCCGTCGGCGATGCGCTCGGCCAGGGCGGTGGCGTCGGCGGTGTCCGGTAGGGCCGGGTCGTGCGACGCGGCGGCGAGGTGGGCGGCGTTGAGACGGGCGTAGCCGCGGCGGGTGCGCAGGTACTCCCCGGCGGCGTCGCGCGCGTGCTCGCAGTCGCCGCCCAGGGCCGCCACCCGCACCCGGGAGAGCGCGCACTCCGGGATCGCGGGGTACAGCCGGTGCAGACGCTGCCGCAGTTCGTGCTGCACGTCGACTGCGGGCCGGTCGCCGACGACGACGGCCGTGTCGAACCGTCCCTCGTCGAGGAGGCGGTTGATCTGCTCGTTCAGCCGCCGCTGGTAGTACTCCAGGAGGCTGTCGGGGGCCAGGGACCGGGCCAGGCCGCGCGCGGCGCTCTGGGCGGGGTCCTCGTCGTGCAGCAGGACGACGCCGTACTCGGTGTCCTCGGAGGCGCGCAGGGCGGTGCGGTACGGGGCCAGTACCGCGCGCGCTTCGCGGGCCGCCCGCGCCGTACCGCACCGCTCGCGTACGGCGGCAACGGCGGCGAGCGTCGCTTCCAGCATGGGCAGGCCCTGCCGTACGCAGCGCACTTCCCCACTGGCCCGGGGGCGCCGGGCGCGGGCCAGGTAGGCGGCGGCGAGGACGTCCGCCAGCTCCTGGTAGGAAGCGCCGTCGAGCCACCACCCGGTGGCCTCGGTGCCACTCAGAGCGGGCCATCGGGAGGCGTAGGTCTCCGCGGGGGCGGGGGTGTCGATCTGCGGGATGCGGCGGGCGAGCAGGCGGAGCTGGGTGTCCTTGCCCACGTACGCCGGTCCGCTCACGGCGATGACCCGGTGTGCTGCCGGTGGGCGGTCTTCGGCGGGTGGGTTCAGGGGCATGGTGTTTTCCTCCGGAGGTGCACGGTCGGACGGGGTCCGGGCTTTCGGCATAAGACGGTGCGGTGCGTTTCTTTTCCGTACGGGTGTTTTCGTGGGGCGGGACAGGTGGACGAATGGGAGCTGATCGCCTGGCGGGACCCGGGAATTCCCGGCGTCCCGGTCTCCGGGGCGTTGTGCATACGGAGGTGAATACCGGCTGTGCGGAAAAGGCCGCGCCCCGCGGCCGGGATTCAGGTCTGCGGGGCCGGGTCCGCGTCCCCGTCCCGCTTCGTCCCCGTCCCGCGCTCCGGCCCGGTGCCGGGCGCCGCGTCCGTCGGTGGGTCCGTCTCCGGCTCGGCCGCCGGACGGGAGAGCGCGCAGCCGACGACGCCGGCCGCCGCGAGCGAGGTCAGGCCGCCGGTGAGGAAGCCGGCGCGGGGCCCGCAGGTCTCGGTGATCCAGCCGACGGCCGGCGCGGCCACCGGCGTGCCGCCCACGAACGCGATCTTGAACAGGCTCATCACCCGGCCCCGCGTCGCGGCGTCCGCGGTGAGCTGGACGTGCGCGTTGGCGGTGGCGGTGACGACCAGGCCGGCCATGCCGACCGGGACCAGCAGGGCCGCGAACAGCCACAGGGCGGGCGCCAGGGCGGCGGCCGTCTCCAGCGCGCCGAACAGCAGCGCCGCCGTGGTCAGCACCCGCCGGGGCGGCGCGAGGCTGCGCGCCGCCCACAGCGCCCCCGCCACCGCACCCGCCGCCAGCAGCGAGTTGAGCAGGCCGTACACGCCGGAGCCGGTACGGAAGACCTGCACGGTGAACGTGGTCAGCCAGACCGGGAAGTTGAACCCGAACGTACCGACGAAGGCGACCAGCACGATCGGCCACAGCAGCCCGGGATCACGTCGGACCTGCCGCAGCGTCGCCCTGACCTGGCCGCTGCCCTGCGGGGCGCGCTCGGCCGGGTACATCTCGGCGGGGCGCATGAGCAGCAGGGCGACGAGGGGCGCGAGGTAGGAGACGGCGTTGAGGAGGAAGGCCCAGCCGATGCCCACCGCCGTGATCACCAAGCCCGCGACGGCCGGGCCGACCAGGCGCGCGGTCTGGAAGACGGCGGAGTTCAGGCTGACCGCGTTGCGCAACTGCTCCGGCCCGACCAGCTCGGAGACGAACGCCTGCCGGGCGGGGGCGTCCGCGACGGAGACCAGACCGAGCACGGCCGCCATGACGTACACGTGCCAGGGCCGTACCTGGCCGGACAGGACCAGTACGGCCAGGACCAGCCCCGTCGTGCCGAGCGCGGCCTGGGTGTGGAGCAGCAGGCGGCGCATGGGCAGCCGGTCGGCGATCAGACCGCCGTGCAGCCCGAGGAACAGCATGGGCGCGTACTGGAGCCCGATGGTCAAGCCGACGGCGGCGGGGGAGCCGGTCAGCTCGACGACCAGCCAGTCCTGGGCGATGCGCTGCATCCAGGTGCCGGTGTGGGAGACGGCCTGTCCGGAGGCGAACAGCCGGTAGTTGCGGATGCGCAGCGAGCCGAACGTCGTGGTGGCGCGGCGCGCCGGGCCGTCCTCGGGGCGGGGCGGGAGGGAGGCGGCGGCGGGGCCCGGTGCCCCGGTCACGCCCGCCGCCCTCGTACGGGGCCCGGGTGTCTCCCGTACGCGGGGGCGGGATCTCTCCCGCCGCGGCACGGCCGGCGGCCGTGGAAAGGACGATGTCTGGAGCGGGCGCGGCCGCCGCGCCGGAAAGGACGTCCGGAAAAGGGACGCTGCATGAAATCCTCCTTCCTGCTCGCCCCGCCGATATGGTTCAGGATTCCCCGGGGGTGCGGCGTAGTCGCCGGGGGCGCAGCTTCAGCCGGAAGGCTTCCATTTCTTGTGAGCTGTAGGATTTTGGGGCTATTGCGAGACGGCGTGTTTCTGTCCGTGCCGGATATCCTGCTGCGCTCGGCGCCCGGGGAGCGAACGGCGGTGCGCGGTCGTGAGCCGGAGCCGGGGGAGGGGAGTGCGCCGCGCCCCGGCGCCGCGCGGCGCGCGAGTTCTGTTCGCGGGTGCGGCGCGCACGAAAAGGCGAGGGGCCTTCCGTCATTTGGAGTAACGTGCTGGTGTCGGAGCGTCACCGTCCGGGGAGGGGCGGCTCGCGCCGAGGAGGGCGGGCGTCGCCAGGAAGTCCAGTCGGCACCAGAGGAGTCAGCCTCTCGTGGTACTTGCTCACCCCGTCACCCGTGCCGCGCCGCGGGGCACGGGCTCCGCGCCGGCCCCGAAGCCGCGCGTGCGCCGCGGGTCGCCGGTGTCCTCCGTACGCGCCGACGGGCGGTGAGCGGATGGTCGGCAGCGAGATCAGGCCCTGCGATCACCCCAAGAAGGACGTACGGCGGGTGCTGGAGAAGTGGGCGGCCCGTGGCTGGACGCTGCGCAAGGACGGACACTGGGGGCGGCTCTACTGCCCGTGCGCGGGGCGCTGCACGGTCATCCCGGTGGCGGGCACGCCGCGCAGCGCCACCGCGCACGCGCGCGTGATCGACCGGCTGGCGGCGCGGTGTCCGCTGCCGGAGGACGCGGCGAACCGCAGTCTGACGGGGATGCCGCGCGGCGAAGCGTGACCACCGCGTCAACTGAGGTGGGCCGGTGGTGACCGTGCGTCTTACGACGGCTGCCCATGCGAGGTGCGACAGGTTTTGTCATGCTTTGTCTGTTGACGAACGACAACGGACCTGCAACCCTGCCCAAGGACTAGGGGGACGCCGCCATGGACTTCGACTTCACCTTCGTCGTCACGGGCGCGACCGTCGACGACCAGGACGCCGTCGACGCGCTGCGCGACACCTGTGACGCCCTCCTGGCGCGGGCCGGCGGCACCGACCTGCTCAGCGTCACCTGGCCCGGCGACTGCGCGGTACGGGCCGCGCTCGAAGCGGCCTCCGCGGCGCGCGCCGCGGTGCCGCGCCTGAGGGTGCGCCGCCTCGACCGCGACCTGGTCGGCATACACGAGATCGCCGAGCGCACGGGCCGCTCCCGGCAGAACGTCGCCCAGTGGGCCGCCGGGGCGCGCAAGGCCCAGGGCGCCCCGTTCCCGGCCGCCGAGGGGACCGTCGGGCGTTCCCAGGCGTGGCTGTGGTCGGAGGTCAACCGCTGGCTCGCGGCGTACGGCCTCGACGACGGGGCGGTCCACCCCACGCGCGAGGAGATGGCGGAGATCGACGTGGCGCTGGCCGGCCGGGTCTCGCTGACGTTCCGGTTCGCCGCGACCACGGGCTTCCAGGAGGGGCGGCAGCGCGTCATCGACGAGCTGCGCAACCGCCACATAAACCGGTTCCTGGGCATACTGGCGGGCTTCGAGGGGACCACCGACGAGCACGGCGACCACGTCCTGGTGGTGGCCGACGGGCGCGAACCGGCCCGCGGGGTCATGGAGCGGGTGGCGCAGTTCCCGCACGACGTGGTGCTGGTGACCGAGACCGACCAGTTCACGGTCACCGTCCTCGCCAGCCAGGGCCCGGACCGCTCGGGCCGCGTCGTGCCCGTACCCGGCACGGCGACGGTCGGCGAGTGGCTCCGCCAGATCCGCGACTTCCCGCACGCGACCTTCGCCGTGGAGGGTGACGACCGTCACGCGGAGGAGTCCGCCCGCATCCAGTGGCAGCTCGCGATCGCCGCGTGAGGGCGGGCCGGTGAGCGCCCTGGTGGCGGTCGGTCCCGGCACGCCGGAGGCGGGTCCGTGCATCCGGACGGTACGACGCGGTGTACGATCTCCCGCTCGATTGGCAGCGCCCGCCGCTGATGTGGCACACTGTCCAGGTTGCTCGGTTGAGTGCCGATGCTGCGCGCCTCCCGCCGGGGGGACTGGAAGCGAGTCCTAGGTATTCGTCGCTCCTTATCAGGGGCGGAAGTACGGGAATCTTCCGGGAAGTGCAGCGGGGTGCCTCAGCCAGGCGCCCGGTGGGTGTTCATCCCCCACGTTTTCCTTCTCGAAGGATCGCCCTTGCGGGGATCTGCGGGAAGGAGGGCGACACGCCCGACCGCGTGGGTCGGAGGTCGGTGGATGGACGGCAACGTACCGGGTCCCAGAGCGTTACGAGAGACAGGACTACGAAGTAGCCATGGCGGGACAGAAGATCCGCATCCGGCTCAAGGCCTACGACCACGAGGTCATCGACACGTCGGCGAAGAAGATCGTCGAGACGGTGACCCGTACTGGTGCGTCGGTCGCGGGCCCGGTGCCGCTCCCCACCGAGAAGAACGTGTACTGCGTCATCAAGTCGCCGCACAAGTACAAGGACTCGCGCGAGCACTTCGAGATGCGCACGCACAAGCGCCTGATCGACATTCTCGACCCGACGCCCAAGACCGTTGACTCGCTGATGCGCCTGGACCTTCCGGCCGGCGTTGACATCGAGATCAAGCTCTGAGAGGCGCAGTAGAGATGGCTAAGCAGATCAAGGGCATCCTGGGCGAGAAGCTCGGCATGACCCAGGTCTGGGACGAGAACAACCGTGTCGTCCCGGTCACTGTGGTCAAGGCCGGCCCCTGCGTCGTTACCCAGGTGCGCACCAATGACCAGGACGGCTACGACTCCGTCCAGATCGCCTTCGGCGAGATCGACCCGCGCAAGGTGAACAAGCCCCTCAAGGGCCACTTCGCGAAGGCCGACGTCACCCCCCGCCGGCACCTCGTCGAGGTCCGTACCACTGACGCCAGTGAGTACACCCTCGGCCAGGAGCTGACCGCCGAGACCTTCGAGTCCGGCGTCAAGGTGGACGTGACCGGCAAGAGCAAGGGCAAGGGCTTCGCCGGTGTCATGAAGCGTCACGGCTTCCACGGCGGCAAGGCTTCGCACGGTGCCCACCGCGTGCACCGCAAGCCGGGCTCCATCGGTGGCTGCGCCACCCCGGGCCGCGTGTTCAAGGGCATGCGGATGGCCGGCCGTATGGGCAACGAGCGGGTCACCACCCAGAACCTGACCGTCCATGCCGTTGACGCGGAGAAGGGTCTGCTGCTCATCAAGGGCGCAGTTCCTGGTCCGAACGGCGGCCTCGTCCTGGTCCGTACCGCGGCCAAGGGGGCCTGAGGTAACCGATGAGCACCATTGACATCCTTTCGCCGGCAGGCGACAAGGCCGGGACCGTCGAGCTCCCCACGGAGATCTTCGACGCGAAGGTCAGCGTTCCGCTGATCCACCAGGTCGTTGTCGCGCAGCTGGCCGCGGCCCGTCAGGGCACGCACAAGACCAAGACCCGTGGCGAGGTCCGCGGCGGTGGCAAGAAGCCGTACCGCCAGAAGGGCACCGGCCGCGCGCGCCAGGGTTCGACCCGTGCGCCGCAGTTCGCCGGCGGTGGCGTCGTGCACGGTCCCGTGCCGCGTGACTACTCGCAGCGGACCCCGAAGAAGATGAAGGCCGCCGCCCTGCGCGGTGCCCTCACCGACCGGGCCCGCAACAGCCGCATCCACGTCGTCTCCGGCGTGGTCGAGGGCGAGGTCTCCACGAAGGCCGCCAAGGCTCTCCTCGGCAAGATCAGCGAGCGCAAGCACGTGCTGCTGGTCGCCGAGCGCGCCGACCAGGCCGCGTGGCTCTCCGCCCGCAACCTGCCCCAGGTCCACATCCTGGAGCCGGGCCAGCTGAACACGTACGACGTGCTCGTCTCCGACGACGTGGTCTTCACCAAGGCCGCCTTCGAGTCCTTCGTGGCTGGTCCCAAGGCCGCTGAGCTCGAAGGGAGCGCCGCCTGATGACTGAGGCGACCGTTACCAGCAAGTCCTTCTCGGACCCGCGCGACCTTCTGGTCAAGCCGGTCGTCTCCGAGAAGAGCTACGCGCTGCTGGACGAGAACAAGTACACGTTCATCGTCGACCCGCGTGCGAACAAGACCCAGATCAAGCAGGCCGTCGAGGCGGTCTTCTCGGTCAAGGTCACCGGGGTCAACACGATCAACCGCCAGGGCAAGCGCAAGCGCACCCGCACCGGTTTCGGTAAGCGCGCCAACACCAAGCGCGCCATCGTGACCCTCGCCGAGGGCGACCGTATCGACATCTTCGGCGGCCCGGTCTCCTAACGGAGTCCGAGTCGTCCGGAATCGGACGAGGACTGAGAAATGGGTATCCGCAAGTACAAGCCGACGACCCCGGGCCGTCGTGGCTCCAGCGTCGCCGACTTTGTCGAGATCACGCGGTCCACGCCGGAGAAGTCGCTGGTCCGCCCGCTGCACAGCAAGGGCGGCCGTAACAACGCCGGTCGTGTGACCGTTCGCCACCAGGGCGGTGGCCACAAGCGCGCCTACCGCGTGATCGACTTCCGTCGTCACGACAAGGACGGCGTGCCGGCCAAGGTCGCGCACATCGAGTACGACCCCAACCGCACCGCGCGCATCGCGCTGCTGCACTACGCAGACGGCGAGAAGCGCTACATCATCGCGCCGCGTGGCCTGGTGCAGGGTGCTCGGATTGAGAACGGCCAGGGCGCCGACATCAAGCCGGGCAACAACCTGCCGCTGCGCCACATCCCGGTCGGTACGACGATCCACGCCATCGAGCTGCGGCCCGGCGGCGGCGCGAAGTTCGCCCGCTCCGCGGGTGCCTCCGTGCAGCTGCTGGCGAAGGAGGGCTCCATGGCCCACCTTCGTATGCCGTCCGGTGAGATCCGCCTGGTCGACGTGCGCTGCCGCGCCACCGTCGGCGAGGTCGGCAACGCCGAGCAGTCGAACATCAACTGGGGCAAGGCCGGCCGTATGCGCTGGAAGGGCGTCCGCCCGACCGTGCGTGGTGTCGTGATGAACCCGGTCGACCACCCGCACGGTGGTGGTGAGGGCAAGACCTCCGGTGGTCGCCACCCGGTCTCGCCCTGGGGCCAGAAGGAGGGTCGTACGCGTTCGCCTAAGAAGGCTTCGAACAAGTACATCGTCCGCCGCCGCAAGACGAACAAGAAGCGCTAGGAGCGGGTTTAGATGCCGCGTAGTCTCAAGAAGGGGCCCTTCGTCGACGACCACCTGAGCAAGAAGGTGGACACGCAGAACGAAGCCGGCACCAAGAACGTCATCAAGACCTGGTCCCGCCGCTCCATGATCGTCCCGGCCATGCTCGGCCACACGATCGCGGTGCACGACGGCCGCAAGCACGTCCCGGTGTTCGTCACCGAGTCGATGGTCGGCCACAAGCTCGGCGAGTTTGCGCCGACCCGCACCTTCCGCGGCCACGAGAAGGACGACCGCAAGTCGCGTCGTCGCTGATCGGCGGAGTGCGAAGACTTATGACTGACACCGAAGGGACAACCATGGAAGCCAGGGCCCAGGCGCGGTACATCCGCGTCACGCCCATGAAGGCCCGCCGCGTGGTGGACCTTATCCGTGGCATGGATGCCACGGAGGCTCAGGCGGTCCTGCGTTTCGCCCCGCAGGCCGCGAGCGTGCCCGTCGGCAAGGTGCTGGACAGCGCCATTGCCAACGCGGCGCACAACTACGACCACACCGACGCCGGCAGCCTCTTCATTTCCGAGGCGTACGTCGACGAGGGTCCGACCCTGAAGCGGTTCCGGCCGCGTGCCCAGGGCCGTGCCTACCGGATCCGCAAGCGGACCAGCCACATCACCGTGGTCGTCAGCAGCAAGGAAGGAACCCGGTAATGGGCCAGAAGGTAAACCCGCACGGGTTCCGGCTCGGCATCACCACCGACTTCAAGTCGCGTTGGTACGCCGACAAGCTGTACAAGGACTACGTCAAGGAAGACGTCGCCATTCGTCGCATGATGACGAAGGGCATGGAGCGCGCCGGTATCTCCAAGGTGGAGATCGAGCGCACCCGTGAGCGCGTCCGCGTCGACATCCACACCGCTCGTCCGGGCATCGTCATCGGCCGCCGCGGCGCCGAGGCCGACCGCATCCGCGGCGAACTGGAGAAGCTGACCGGCAAGCAGGTCCAGCTGAACATCCTCGAGGTCAAGAACCCCGAGACCGATGCTCAGCTCGTGGCCCAGGCCGTCGCCGAGCAGCTTTCCTCCCGCGTCTCCTTCCGTCGCGCCATGCGCAAGAGCATGCAGTCGACGATGAAGGCCGGCGCCAAGGGCATCAAGATCCAGTGCGGTGGCCGTCTCGGCGGCGCCGAGATGTCGCGCTCGGAGTTCTACCGCGAGGGCCGCGTGCCCCTGCACACGCTCCGCGCCAACGTCGACTACGGCTTCTTCGAGGCCAAGACGACCTTCGGCCGTATCGGTGTGAAGGTCTGGATCTACAAGGGCGACGTCAAGAACATCGCCGAGGTCCGCGCCGAGAACGCTGCCGCCCGTGCGGGTAACCGCCCGGCCCGCGGTGGCGGCAACGACCGCCCGCGCCGCGGTGGCGAGCGCGGCGGCCGTGGCGGCCGCAAGCCGCAGCAGAACGCCGCTGCCGAGGCCCCCAAGGCCGAGGCCGCTGCCGCTGCTCCGGCTGCTGAGAGCACCGGAACGGAGGGCTGACCGACATGCTGATCCCTCGCAGGGTCAAGCACCGCAAGCAGCACCACCCGAAGCGCAACGGTATGGCCAAGGGTGGCACCGAGCTTGCCTTCGGTGAGTACGGCATTCAGGCCGTGACCCCCGCCTACGTGACGAACCGGCAGATCGAGTCCGCTCGTATCGCCATGACCCGTCACATCAAGCGTGGCGGCAAGGTCTGGATCAACATTTACCCGGACCGCCCGCTGACGAAGAAGCCGGCCGAGACCCGCATGGGTTCCGGTAAGGGTTCTCCGGAGTGGTGGGTCGCGAACGTCAAGCCCGGTCGGGTGATGTTCGAGCTGTCCTTCCCGAACGAAAAGGTTGCGAAGGAGGCGCTGACCCGCGCCGCCCACAAGCTTC
Source organism: Streptomyces chrestomyceticus JCM 4735 (assembly GCF_003865135.1). Taxonomy (NCBI): domain Bacteria; kingdom Bacillati; phylum Actinomycetota; class Actinomycetes; order Kitasatosporales; family Streptomycetaceae; genus Streptomyces; species Streptomyces chrestomyceticus. The sequence goes on from NZ_BHZC01000001.1 coordinate 5,265,400, forward strand.
CGATGAAGTGCCGCATCGTGCGGCGCGAGGCAGGTGAGTCGTGATGGCGGCCGGTACCAAGGCGACCGAGCTGCGCGAGCTGAACAACGAGGACCTCGTTGCGAAGCTCCGCGAGGCCAAGGAGGAGCTGTTCAACCTCCGCTTCCAGGCGGCGACCGGACAGCTCGAAAACCACGGCCGGCTGAAGGCCGTCCGCAAGGACATCGCCCGGATCTACACCCTGATGCGTGAGCGCGAGCTCGGCATCGAGACGGTGGAGAGCGCCTGATGAGCGAGAAGAATGTGACTGAGACGAACGAGCAGCGCGGCTTCCGCAAGACCCGCGAGGGTCTCGTCGTCAGCGACAAGATGGACAAGACCGTCGTCGTCGCTGTCGAGGACCGTGTCAAGCACGCGCTGTACGGCAAGGTCATCCGCCGTACGAACAAGCTCAAGGCGCACGACGAGCAGAACGCTGCCGGTGTCGGCGACCGCGTCCTCCTGATGGAGACGCGTCCGCTGTCGGCGAGCAAGCGCTGGCGCATCGTCGAGATCCTCGAGAAGGCCAAGTAAGGACATTCCCGTTCGGGAATTCCTATAGATACCGCCTGGGGGGTTTCCCCCAGGTCAGTTCCGCCAGGCTCGGCGGTGGGCCTCAGCAATGAGGCCCCCGCCGGGAACCGGCAGACGATCAGGAGATAGACGTGATCCAGCAGGAGTCGCGGCTTCGGGTCGCCGACAACACGGGTGCGAAGGAAATTCTCACCATCCGTGTTCTCGGTGGTTCGGGCCGCCGCTACGCGGGCATCGGTGACGTCATCGTCGCCACCGTCAAGGATGCGATCCCCGGTGGCAACGTGAAGAAGGGTGACGTCGTCAAGGCGGTCATCGTTCGCACCGTCAAGGAGCGCCGCCGTCCGGACGGCTCGTACATCCGCTTCGACGAGAACGCGGCCGTCATCCTCAAGAACGATGGCGACCCCCGCGGCACCCGCATCTTCGGCCCGGTGGGCCGGGAGCTGCGCGAGAAGAAGTTCATGAAGATCATCTCGCTCGCGCCGGAGGTGCTGTAACCGATGAAGATCAAGAAGGGCGACCTGGTCCAGATCATCACCGGCAAGGACAAGGGCAAGCAGGGCAAGGTCATCGCGGCCTTCCCCCGCGAGGACCGTGTCCTGGTCGAGGGTGTCAACCGGGTCAAGAAGCACACCAAGGCCGGTCAGACCGCTCGCGGCTCCAAGACCGGCGGCATCGTGACGACCGAGGCCCCCATCCACGTGAGCAACGTGCAGCTCGTTGTGGAGAAGGACGGCAACAAGGTCGTCACCCGCGTCGGGTACCGCTTCGACGAAGAGGGCAACAAGATCCGCGTTGCCAAGCGGACCGGTGAGGACATCTGATGACTGCCACCACCAACGCGCCGCGCCTCAAGCAGCGCTACCGCGAAGAGATCGCCGGGAAGCTGAAGGACGAGTTCTCCTACGAGAACGTCATGCAGATCCCCGGTCTGACCAAGATCGTGGTCAACATGGGTGTGGGCGACGCCGCCCGCGACTCCAAGCTGATCGAGGGTGCCATCAAGGACCTCACCACGATCACCGGCCAGAAGCCGGCCGTCACCAAGGCCCGTAAGTCCATCGCGCAGTTCAAGCTGCGCGAGGGCCAGCCGATCGGTGCCCACGTCACCCTCCGCGGTGACCGCATGTGGGAGTTCCTGGACCGCCTGCTGTCGCTCGCGCTGCCGCGCATCCGCGACTTCCGTGGTCTGTCCCCGAAGCAGTTCGACGGTCGGGGCAACTACACCTTCGGTCTCACGGAGCAGGTCATGTTCCACGAGATCGACCAGGACAAGATCGACCGGCAGCGGGGCATGGACATCACCGTGGTCACCACGGCGTCCAACGACGATGAGGGCCGCGCCCTGCTTCGTCACCTCGGCTTCCCGTTCAAGGAGAACTGACCGTGGCGAAGAAGGCTCTGATCGCTAAGGCGGCCCGCAAGCCGAAGTTCGCTGTGCGCGCGTACACGCGTTGCCAGCGCTGCGGCCGGCCGCACTCCGTCTACCGCAAGTTCGGCCTGTGCCGCGTGTGCCTCCGTGAGATGGCTCACCGTGGCGAGCTGCCGGGCGTGACCAAGAGCTCCTGGTAACACCCCCTCCCGCACGTCCGACCAGCGCCCTCACGGGCGCACCGGCGGACGGCAGGAATCATGTGGGTGGTTCCGGAGTCTCTCGGTAAGCATCTGTTCGGCGGGGCCCCGCCCTTTGATCCCGTAGGGTAGAAGGGTTGGGCGCCCCGCCGCCCAGGAACGACTTACTACGCCGAAGGTCCCCGCGCCGCACCCGTCCCGACCCTGCTCGGGGAGAGGGATGGCGCATACAGGAAACCCCGGCGAGAGAGGCCGAAGGCCAATTCATGACCATGACTGACCCCATCGCAGACATGCTCACGCGTCTGCGTAACGCGAACTCGGCGTACCACGACACCGTCGTGATGCCGCACAGCAAGATCAAGTCGCACATCGCGGAGATCCTCCAGCAGGAGGGTTACATCACCGGCTGGAAGGTCGAGGACGCCGAGGTCGGCAAGAACCTCATCCTCGAGCTGAAGTTCGGTCCGAACCGCGAGCGGTCGATCGCCGGCATCAAGCGCATCTCGAAGCCGGGCCTGCGGGTCTACGCAAAGTCCACCAACCTGCCGAAGGTGCTCGGCGGCCTGGGCGTGGCGATCATCTCCACGTCGCACGGTCTCCTCACCGGTCAGCAGGCCAGCAAGAAGGGCGTAGGCGGAGAAGTTCTCGCCTACGTCTGGTAATTCGGGAACGGAGGAATAGCTAATGTCGCGTATTGGCAAGCTGCCCATCCAGGTTCCCGCTGGTGTGGACGTCACCATCGACGGCCGCACGGTTTCGGTGAAGGGTCCCAAGGGCTCCCTGCAGCACACCGTCGCCGCGCCCATCGAGGTCGCCAAGGGTGAGGACGGCTTCATCGCCGTCACCCGCCCGAACGACGAGCGTCAGAACAAGGCCCTGCACGGCCTGTCCCGCACGCTGGTGGCGAACATGATCACCGGCGTGACCCAGGGATTCAGCAAGGCGCTCGAAATCAGTGGTGTCGGTTACCGCGTCCAGGCGAAGGGCTCCAACCTGGAGTTCTCGCTCGGTTACAGCCACCCGATCCTGGTCGAGGCGCCCGAGGGCATCTCGTTCAAGGTCGAGTCCCCGACCAAGCTGAGCGTCGAGGGCATCGACAAGCAGAAGGTCGGCGAGGTCGCCGCGAACATCCGCAAGCTGCGCAAGCCCGACCCGTACAAGGCCAAGGGCGTCAAGTACGCCGGCGAGGTCATCCGCCGCAAGGTCGGAAAGGCTGGTAAGTAAGCCATGGCATACGGTGTGAAGGTCGCGAAGGGTGACGCCTACAAGCGCGCCGCCGCCAAGCGTCGCCACATCCGCATCCGCAAGCGGATTTCGGGTACGCCGGAGCGTCCGCGTCTGGTCGTGACGCGGTCCAACCGCGGTATCACCGCCCAGGTCATCGACGACATCAAGGGTCACACCCTGGCGTCGGCGTCGACCCTGGACGCGTCGATCCGCGGTGGCGAGGGCAACAAGACGGACCTGGCCAAGCAGGTCGGCTCCCTGGTCGCCGAGCGCGCCAAGGCCGCCGGTGTCGAGGCCGTCGTGTTCGACCGTGGTGGCAAGCAGTACGCCGGGCGGATTGCCGCTCTGGCCGACGCCGCCCGCGAAGCCGGGCTGAAGTTCTAAGCCCCGGTTCCGAGCTAGCGGACGTAACAGAGAGAGGTAAATCCAATGGCTGGACCCCAGCGCCGCGGGAGCGGTGCCGGTGGCGGCGAGCGGCGGGACCGTAAGGACCGGCGGGACGGCGGCGCTGCTGCCGAGAAGACCGCCTACGTCGAGCGTGTTGTCGCAATCAACCGCGTCGCCAAGGTTGTGAAGGGTGGTCGTCGCTTCAGCTTCACCGCGCTGGTCGTGGTGGGCGACGGTGACGGCACCGTGGGTGTCGGTTACGGCAAGGCCAAGGAGGTGCCGGCCGCCATCGCCAAGGGTGTGGAGGAGGCCAAGAAGCACTTCTTCAAGGTCCCCCGTATCGGTGGCACCATCCCGCACCCCATCCAGGGCGAAGAGGCCGCGGGCGTCGTCCTGCTCAAGCCGGCTTCCCCCGGTACCGGTGTGATCGCCGGTGGCCCGGTGCGTGCCGTGCTGGAGTGCGCGGGCATCCACGACGTGCTGAGCAAGTCGCTCGGTTCGTCGAACCCGATCAACATCGTGCACGCCACGGTGGCCGCTCTGCGGGGCCTGCAGCGCCCCGAGGAGATCGCCGCCCGCCGTGGTCTGCCGCTGGAGGACGTTGCTCCCGCCGCTCTGCTGCGGGCGCGTGCCGGGGTGAACGCGTAATGGCTTCGCTCAAGATCACGCAGACCAAGTCCATCATCGGCAGCAAGCAGAACCACCGCGACACCCTGCGTTCGCTCGGTCTCAAGAAGATCAACGACGTGGTTGTCAAGGAAGACCGTCCCGAGTACCGCGGCATGGTGCACACCGTCCGCCACCTCGTGACGGTCGAGGAGGTCGACTGACATGGCGGAGAACAACCCGCTGAAGGTCCACAACCTCCGTCCTGCCCCGGGCGCCAAGACCGCCAAGACCCGTGTGGGTCGTGGTGAGGCGTCCAAGGGTAAGACCGCAGGTCGTGGTACCAAGGGCACGAAGGCCCGTTACCAGGTTCCGGAGCGCTTCGAGGGTGGGCAGATGCCCCTCCACATGCGCCTCCCGAAGCTGAAGGGCTTCAAGAACCCCGCCCACAAGCAGTTCCAGGTCGTGAACCTGGACAAGCTGGCCGCGCTCTACCCGCAGGGTGGCGAGGTCACGGTGACCGACCTGGTCGCCAAGGGCGCGGTGCGCAAGAACGAGCTCGTCAAGGTCCTGGGCCAGGGCGAGATCTCCGTGGCGCTGACGGTGACGGTGGACTCCGTCTCCGGCTCCGCCAAGGAGAAGATCACCGCTGCCGGTGGCAGCGTCACCGAGCTCATCTGAGCTCAGTGAATCAACTGACCGGGGATGCCCACGTATTGGGGCATCCCCGGTTGGTCGTTCCAAGGGGGGCATGGTCGCCGGTAAGGTGGCGTGCACTGTTGCTGTATTTTCCGGGGGTTCTTCCCCTGGACCCCCACCGCGTGGGCTAATGTCTGCGCGGTTTTGGCCGCTTTGTATTCGTCGATCCTCAAGACCGTCACCTCTCGCTCCAGAGGCGGGAGGCGCAGGAGGCACCGTGCTCACCGCGTTCGCCCGAGCGTTCAAGACGCCCGACCTGCGCAAGAAGCTGCTGTTCACGTTGGGCATTGTGCTCGTCTACCGGCTCGGGGCGCATGTTCCGGTGCCCGGGGTGAACTACTCCAATGTCGACACCTGCATGAAGCAGGCCGGCGCCAACGGCGGCCTCTTCGGCCTGGTGAACATGTTCAGCGGTGGTGCGCTGCTCCAGATCACGATCTTCGCGCTGGGGATCATGCCGTACATCACGGCAAGCATCATCCTCCAGCTCCTGACCGTGGTCATCCCCCGTCTGGAGGCCCTCAAGAAAGAGGGCCAGTCCGGACAGGCAAAGATCACTCAGTACACCCGGTACCTGACCGTCGCGCTGGCGGTCCTCCAGGGCACCGGCCTGGTCGCCACCGCCAAGAGCGGCGCGTTGTTCCAGGGCTGCCCCGTCGCCAGCGAGATCGTGCCGAGCGACACGATCTTCACGACCATCACCATGGTCATCACGATGACCGCCGGCACCGCCATGGTCATGTGGCTCGGTGAGCTGGTGACCGACCGCGGCATCGGCAACGGCATGTCGATCCTGATGTTCGTCGGTATCGCGGCCGGCTTCCCCGGCTCGCTGTGGCAGATCAAGATGTCCGGCAAGCTCGCCGACGGCTGGATCGAGTTCTTCGCCGTCATCGTGGTGGGTCTGGCGATGGTCGCCCTGGTCGTCTTCGTCGAGCAGGCCCAGCGGCGGATCCCCGTGCAGTACGCCAAGCGGATGATCGGACGTCGCTCCTACGGCGGTACGTCCACCTACATCCCGCTCAAGGTGAACCAGGCGGGTGTGATCCCCGTCATCTTCGCTTCGTCGCTGCTCTACATCCCGGCCCTGGTGGCACAGTTCAGCGGGTCGAAGGCCGGCTGGGCGACCTGGATCGAAACGAACTTCACCAAGGGCAACCACCCGGTCTACATCGTCACGTACTTCCTGCTGATCGTCTTCTTCGCGTTCTTCTACGTCGCCATCTCCTTCAACCCCGAAGAAGTTGCCGACAACATGAAGAAGTATGGTGGCTTCATCCCGGGGATCCGGGCCGGTCGCCCCACGGCCGAGTACCTCAGCTACGTGCTCAACCGGATCACGTGGCCGGGCTCGCTGTATCTGGGTCTGATCGCGCTGGTGCCCACCGTGGCGTTGGTGCTGTTCAAGGCCAACCAGAACTTCCCGTTCGGCGGGACGAGCATCCTGATCATCGTGGGTGTGGGTCTGGAGACCGTGAAGCAGATCGAGAGCCAGCTCCAGCAGCGCAACTACGAAGGGTTCCTCCGCTGATGCGAATCGTCCTCGTCGGGCCTCCTGGGGCAGGGAAGGGTACGCAGGCCGCGTACCTCGCCAAGAACCTCTCGATCCCGCACATCTCTACGGGCGACCTGTTCCGCGCCAACATCAGCCAGGGCACCGACCTGGGCAAAGAGGCCAAGTCCTACATGGACGCGGGCAACCTGGTCCCCGACTCGGTGACGATCGCGATGGCCGAGGACCGGATGGACCAGCCGGACGCCGAGGGCGGTTTCCTGCTGGACGGCTTCCCGCGCAACATCGGCCAGGCCGAGGCGCTGGACGCGTACCTCAAGGGCAAGGGCGTGAAGCTGGACGCCGTCCTGGACCTGGAGGTCCCGGAGGACGAGGTCGTCAAGCGGATCGCGGGCCGGCGGATCTGCCGCAACGACAGCAGCCACGTCTTCCATGTGGACTACCACAAGCCGAAGACCGAGGGCGTCTGCGACCTCTGCGGCGGCGACCTGTACCAGCGTGAGGACGACCGCGAGGACACCGTCCGCAAGCGGCTGGAGGTCTACCACACGGAGACCGAGCCGATCATCGACCACTACAAGGCGCAGGACCTGGTCGTCACGATCCCGGCCCTCGGCAAGGTGGACGAGGTCACCCAGCGCGCGATGGCCGCGCTGGACAAGGCCTGACAGGCACGAGAACCACGCACACGGCCGCGGTGCCCGGGCACGGGCGCCGCGGCCGTATCGTGTATGTGGCGGCCTCTGCGGCCGCAGCAGCGTCGTAGTAGTCGGTTTGAGGAAGGCGTCGGCCCCCATGGTGGAGATCAAGAACCCCGAGCAGATCGCGAAGATGCGCGAGGCGGGGCTGGTGGTCGCCGCCATCCACGCGGCCACCCGGGAGGTGGCGGTGCCCGGCGCCACCACCAAGGACCTGGACGACGCCGCGCGCAAGGTGCTGGCCGAGCACGGCGCCAAGTCGAACTTCCTCGGGTACGGCGGCTTCCCCGCGACGATCTGCACGTCGGTCAACGACGTCGTCGTCCACGGCATCCCCGACACCGAGACCGTGCTCGCCGACGGCGACATCATCTCCATCGACTGCGGCGCGATCATCGACGGCTGGCACGGCGACGCGGCCTACACCGCCTTCGTGGGCTCCGGTCACTCTCCGGAGCTGGTGGAGCTGAGCCGGGTCACCGAGGAGTCCATGTGGGCCGGCATCGCCGCCGTCCGCAAGGGCAACCGCCTGGTCGACATCTCCAAGGCGATCGAGGGCTACATCCGCCGCCAGCCGCGCCCGGCCAACGGCAAGTACGGCATCGTCGAGGACTACGGCGGCCACGGCATCGGCTCCGAGATGCACATGGACCCGCACCTGCTGAACTACGTCGACCGCAAGCGCGGGCGCGGTCCGAAGCTGGTCCCGGGCTTCTGCATCGCCATCGAGCCCATGGTCAACCTGGGTACGGCCAAGACCCACGTGCTGGCGGACGACTGGACGGTCAAGTCGAACGACGGGAGCTGGTCCTCGCACTGGGAGCACTCGGTCGCGCTGACCGAGCAGGGCCCGCTGGTGCTGACCGCCCCGGACGGCGGCAAGGCGAAACTGGCCGAGCTGGGCATCGAGGCCGCGCCCGACCCGCTGGCCTGAGGCCCGCACCCGGCCGGCGGTACGGGCCGGACCCGAGGCGTAACGATCACTGTCCGTGGGCAATAATCGTGGATTCGTCTTTTCGGGGTCGCTGACGTAGACTGACGCGTCGGCTGTCGTGCATCCGTGTGCCTGTTTGCCGGGTATGCGTCCGTACGCAGTTGATCAAGGTAGCCGATTCGAAGGGCGAAGCGTGGCCAAGAAGCAAGGTGCCATCGAAATCGAGGGCACCGTGATCGAGTCCCTCCCGAACGCGATGTTCAAGGTGGAGCTTCAGAACGGTCACAAGGTCCTCGCGCACATCAGCGGCAAGATGCGGATGCACTACATCCGCATCCTTCCGGATGACCGGGTCGTCGTGGAGCTGTCTCCCTACGACCTGACGCGTGGCCGGATCGTCTACCGCTACAAGTAGATCTTGTCGACGCCCCCTCCCGTGGGGTGGCGGCACTGACCCGGAGAACCTCACACCCATGAAGGTCAAGCCGAGCGTCAAGAAGATCTGCGACAAGTGCAAGGTGATCCGCCGCCACGGCCGGGTCATGGTGATCTGCGACAACCTGCGCCACAAGCAGCGCCAGGGCTGACGCACGCCGACCTCTCTGCATTTCGCAGTATCTTCGCGCGACGCAAACGCACAGTAATACGTACATACGCAGACACCCGACCCCCGTGCCCGCTCACGTAGCGGACGCAGGGGACGACACCCCCGGCTCGGAGGCCGGGGACCCGGCTCGTAATGCTGAAGAGTCTTACGGGAACGGTGCTGCGGAAGACCTCCGAATACCTCAGGAGCCAATCAATGGCACGCCTCGCAGGCGTTGATCTCCCGCGCGACAAGCGCGTCGAGGTCGCCCTCACCTACGTCTTCGGCATCGGGCGCACCCTGTCGCAGCAGACCCTCGCCGCCACCGGCGTGAACCCGGACACCCGCGTTCGCGACCTGGCCGAGGAAGACCTGGTCAAGATCCGCGAGTACGTGGACAACAACCTCAAGACCGAGGGTGACCTCCGTCGCGAGATCCAGGCCGACATCCGCCGCAAGGTCGAGATCGGCTGCTACCAGGGTCTGCGTCACCGCCGCGGCCTGCCGGTGCACGGTCAGCGCACCAGCACGAACGCCCGTACCCGCAAGGGCCCGCGTCGCGCGATCGCCGGCAAGAAGAAGCCGGGCAAGAAGTAGTCCTCAGCGGACGCTCATCAGCGGTCTTCGCTGTAGGACCGACCACCTCCACCGGGAGTAATACATGCCTCCGAAGGGCCGTACGGCCGGCGCCAAGAAGGTGCGCCGCAAGGAGAAGAAGAACGTCGCCCACGGGCACGCTCACATCAAGAGCACGTTCAACAACACCATCGTTTCGATCACCGACCCCACGGGCAACGTGATCTCCTGGGCCTCGGCGGGCCACGTGGGCTTCAAGGGCTCGCGCAAGTCCACGCCGTTCGCCGCGCAGATGGCTGCCGAGTCGGCCGCCCGCCGCGCGCAGGAGCACGGCATGCGCAAGGTCGACGTCTTCGTCAAGGGTCCCGGCTCCGGCCGTGAGACCGCGATCCGCTCGCTCCAGGCCACCGGCCTGGAGGTCGGCTCGATCCAGGACGTCACCCCCACGCCGCACAACGGCTGCCGTCCCCCAAGCGCCGTCGCGTCTGACGTCGCGCGGTCCTCATAGGGCCGCAGCCTGTCGGTCCGCGCTCCGGCGCGGCCCGGCACCGGGCACTTTCGGGCGGTACGCCGCGACTCCTGGGAGCCGCGCCGTGCCGCCCGTACCCTTGTAGAAACCGCCGGGCCACCGTCCGGCGGAGCTGGCATCAAATAGCGGGTGCCACGACTGGAAGGCGAAACACCTCATGCTGATCGCTCAGCGTCCCTCGCTGACCGAAGAGGTCGTCGACGAATACCGCTCGCGGTTCGTGATCGAGCCGCTGGAGCCGGGCTTCGGCTACACCCTCGGCAACTCCCTGCGTCGTACGCTCCTCTCCTCGATCCCGGGTGCGGCGGTCACGTCCATCCGCATCGACGGTGTCCTGCACGAGTTCACCACCGTGCCGGGCGTCAAGGAGGACGTCACCGACCTCATCCTGAACATCAAGCAGCTCGTCGTCTCCTCGGAGCACGACGAGCCGGTCGTGATGTACCTGCGCAAGCAGGGCCCCGGCCTGGTCACCGCCGCGGACATCGCCCCGCCGGCCGGTGTCGAGGTGCACAACCCCGACCTGGTCCTCGCCACCCTCAACGGCAAGGGCAAGCTGGAGATGGAGCTGACCGTCGAGCGCGGTCGCGGCTATGTCTCCGCCGTGCAGAACAAGCAGGTGGGCCAGGAGATCGGCCGGATCCCGGTCGACTCCATCTACTCGCCGGTTCTCAAGGTCACCTACAAGGTCGAGGCGACCCGTGTCGAGCAGCGCACCGACTTCGACAAGCTGATCGTCGACGTCGAGACCAAGCAGGCCATGCGCCCGCGTGACGCCATGGCGTCGGCCGGCAAGACCCTGGTCGAGCTGTTCGGTCTGGCCCGCGAGCTCAACATCGACGCCGAGGGCATCGACATGGGCCCGTCCCCCACGGACGCCGCCCTGGCCGCCGACCTGGCGCTGCCGATCGAGGAGCTGGAGCTCACCGTTCGGTCGTACAACTGCCTCAAGCGCGAGGGCATCCACTCCGTGGGTGAGCTCGTGGCCCGCTCCGAGGCCGACCTGCTCGACATCCGCAACTTCGGTGCGAAGTCGATCGACGAGGTCAAGGCGAAGCTGGCCGGCATGGGTCTGGCGCTGAAGGACTCGCCTCCCGGGTTCGACCCGACCGCCGCGGCTGACGCCTTTGGTGCCGACGATGACGCGGATGCGGGCTTCGTGGAGACCGAGCAGTACTGAGCCGCCGTACGGCGGGTTGGCCGGTCTCGGCTGGCCCGCCGTGTCGAGTGCGGCTTGTATCGGCCTTGAGGCATCGTCCTCAAACGCCGGACGGGCTGGATAGGGATGAGCTGCGCTCAGCCACGACAGCCCAGCGGGCCTCCGGCCCGCGTGCAATCTTCCGCGGGGCACCCGCCCCCGGGAACTGACACCGGTACCTGATACGGCCGGTGCAGCAATGAAGGAGAAATACCATGCCGAAGCCCGCCAAGGGTGCCCGTCTGGGCGGCAGCGCCGCGCACGAGCGTCTTATGCTGCGCAACCTGGCCACCAGCCTGTTCGAGCACGGCCGGATCACGACGACTGAGGCCAAGGCCCGTCGTCTGCGTCCGTACGCCGAGCGTCTGGTGACCAAGGCGAAGAAGGGTGACCTTCACAACCGCCGTCAGGTCATGCAGCTGATCTCGGACAAGAGCGTCGTGCACACGCTCTTCACGGAGATCGCGCCGCGCTTCTCGGAGCGTCCGGGTGGTTACACCCGTATCACCAAGATCGGCAACCGTCGTGGCGACAACGCCCCGATGGCCGTCATCGAGCTGGTCGAGGGCGAGATCGCCAAGAAGGCCACCGTTGCCGAGGCCGAGGCCGCGACCAAGCGCGCGGTGAAGGAGTCCGACGAGGCCGCCAAGGCCGAGGACACCAAGGGCGAGGCCGCCGAGGCCCCGGCCGAGGAGTCCAAGGACGCCTGAGCCTGACACAGGCCACCGGACGGGCCCGCTCCCCTCAGGGGGGCGGGCCCGTTCCGCTTGAGAGGATGCACGCGTGAGCGATGAAGTGGAGCCCGGGTTCGTACGGGTGCGGCTGGACCTTTCCTACGACGGGAAGGACTTCTCGGGCTGGGCGAAGCAGCGGGCGCGGCGCACGGTCCAGGAGGAGCTGGAGACGGCGCTGCGGACGGTGACGCGGTCGGCGGAGACGTACGAGCTGACGGTGGCGGGGCGGACGGACGCCGGGGTGCACGCGCGTGGGCAGGTGGCGCACGTGGATCTGCCCGCGGAGCTGTGGGCCGAGCACGCGGACAAGCTGCTGCGGCGGCTGGCCGGGCGGCTGCCGAAGGACGTACGGGTGTGGCGGGCGGCCGAGGCGCCGTACGGGTTCAACGCGCGGTTCTCGGCGATCTGGCGGCGGTACGCCTATCGGGTGACCGACCACCCGGGCGGCGTGGACCCGCTGCTGCGCGGTCACGTGCTGTGGCACGACTGGGACCTGGACGTCGACGCGATGAACGAGGCGTCGCAGGCGCTGCTGGGGGAGCACGACTTCGCGGCCTACTGCAAGCGGCGCGAGGGGGCCACGACGATCCGTACGCTCCAGACGCTGAGCTGGGTGCGGGACGCGGACGGGATCGTCACGGCGACGGTCAAGGCGGACGCCTTCTGCCACAACATGGTGCGGTCCCTGGTGGGCGCGCTGCTGTTCGTGGGGGACGGGCACCGGCCGGTGGAGTGGCCGGGCAAGGTGCTGGCGGCCGGGGTGCGGGACTCGGCGGTGCACGTCGTACGGCCGCACGGGCTGACGCTGGAAGAGGTCGGCTATCCGGCGGACGACCAGCTCATGGCCCGTAACAAGGAGGCGCGCAACAAGCGGACCCTGCCGGGGGGCGGCTGCTGCTGAGCCGCCCCGGGGCCGGGCGCGCGGGCGTCAGGACTGGGCGCGGGCGGCCTTGGCCGCCTGGTCCGTGCCGCGCTGCCAGATGCGGTGGAAGGCGTACTGGCCGCCGTCCCGCCCTATCTGCAGGGCCTTGGTGGACGCGTTGGTGACGGCCGAGCCGTCGAGGTTCCCGGCGATGGTGAAGTAGGCGTAGCGGCCGGTGGCGTTGGCGTACGTGGTGCAGGGCGAGCCCTGGCAGAAGGAGCCGACGCCGTCGCCCGGCAGCGGTGCGAGGCCGGGCTTGCCGGCTGCCTTGACCTTGAACGCGGCGGCCTTGGAGTCGAAGACGGCGACGCCGACGGTGACCGCCACGCCGTCCTTGGCGTAGGTGGCGCGCAGCAGCTTCTTGCAGCCGTTGTGCTTGAGGACCGAGCCGAGGGCGCCGTAGGTGCCGGCCGTGCAGTCGTCGGTGACGGCGGTGCTCCGGCGGGGGTAGCTGTTCTTGCCGAGGACCATGTTCTGGTCGGGGAAGAGGCCGGCGGGGGTGAGGGCGGCGGTGTCCTTCTTGGGGTCGGTGATGTAGTCCCGCGGGTTCGGCGGCGGCGGGACGGAGACCTCGGAGAAGGACGGCTTGGGGGCCGCGGACTCGGTCGGCAGGGTCACCGGGCGCGGCAGGTCGCCGCCCTTGTTGCTGGTGATCACGGCGGTGGCGACGATGCCGGCCACGGCCGCGGTGGCCAGCGCGCCGCCGCCGATGAGGAGCCAGCGTCTGCGGCGGCCGCGCGCCTCGCTCTCGTCGGCGAGCGCGTCCCAGTCAGGAGTCGAGGAGTCCGGTCCCCCAGGGCCGAACGGCCCGCCATTCCCAAAGCTCATGCCGCGCATCCTAAACCGGTTGGTGGAACGCGCGGCGGGCGGCGACAATCCGGGGCTATGGGACACGTGGAGGCCGGGCATCTGGAGTACTACCTGCCGGACGGGCGGGTGCTGTTGGGCGACGTGTCCTTCAGGGTCGGCGAGGGCGCCTCGGTGGCGCTGGTCGGCGCGAACGGGGCGGGCAAGACGACGCTGCTGCGGCTGATCGCGGGGGAGCTGCAGCCGCACGGCGGCGCGGTGACCGTGAGCGGCGGGCTGGGGGTGATGCCGCAGTTCGTGGGTTCCGTGAGGGATGAGCGGACCGTACGGGACCTGCTGGTGTCGGTGGCGCAGCCGCGGATCAGGGAGGCCGCCGCGGCCGTGGACGCCGCCGAGGAAGCCGTCATGACGGTCGACGACGAGGCCGCGCAGATGCGGTACGCGCAGGCGCTCAGCGACTGGGCCGAGGCGCGCGGGTACGAGGCCGAGACGGTGTGGGACATGTGCACCATGGCCGCGCTGGGCGTCCCGTACGAGAAGGCGCAGTGGCGGCAGGTGCGCACGCTCAGCGGCGGTGAGCAGAAGCGGCTGGTGCTGGAGTCGCTGCTGCGCGGCACCGACGAGGTGCTGCTGCTGGACGAGCCGGACAACTACCTGGACGTGCCGGGCAAGCGCTGGCTGGAGGAGCGGCTGCGCGAGACGAAGAAGACGGTGCTGTTCGTCAGCCACGACCGGGAGCTGCTGGCCCGCTCCGCCGAGAAGATCGTCAGCGTCGAGCCGGGGCCCGCCGGGTCGGACGTGTGGGTGCACGGCGGCGGCTTCGGCACGTACCACCAGGCGCGCAAGGAGCGCTTCGCCCGCTTCGAGGAGCTGCGGCGGCGCTGGGACGAGAAGCACGAGCAACTGAAGAAGCTGGTGCGCAACCTGCGGCAGGCCGCGGAGATCAGCCACGAGCTGGCCACCCGGTACCACGCCGCGCAGACCCGGCTGCGCAAGTTCGAGGAGGCCGGGCCGCCGCCGGAGCCGCCGCGCGAGCAGGAGATCACCATGCGGCTCAAGGGCGGCCGTACCGGTGTGCGGGCGGTGACCTGCGAGAACCTTGAGCTGACCGGGCTGATGAAGCCGTTCGACCTGGAGGTCTTCTACGGGGAGCGGGTCGCGGTGCTGGGGTCGAACGGCTCCGGGAAGTCGCACTTCCTACGGCTGCTCGCGGGGGAGGACGTCGCGCACACGGGCGCCTGGAAGCTGGGTGCCCGCGTCGTCCCCGGTCACTTCGCGCAGACACACGCGCACCCGGAGCTGGAGGGGCGCACGCTTCTGGACATTCTGTGGACGGAACACGCCAAGGACCGCGGCAAGGCGATGAGCGCGCTGCGCCGGTACGAGCTGGAGCGCCAGGCCGAGCAGCGCTTCGACCGGCTGTCGGGCGGCCAGCAGGCGCGCTTCCAGATCCTGCTGCTGGAGCTGGCGGGGACGACCGCCCTGCTGCTGGACGAGCCGACCGACAACCTCGACCTGGAGAGCGCGGAGGCCCTTCAGGAGGGGCTGGAGGCGTACGAGGGGACGGTGCTGGCGGTGACGCACGACCGCTGGTTCGCGCGGTCCTTCGACCGGTACCTGGTCTTCGGCGCGGACGGGCGGGTGCGGGAGACGGCGGAGCCGGTGTGGGACGAGCGCAGGGTGGAGCGGAAGCGGTAGCCCGGGGTCACCGCTTGGACGCGTGCGGTGGTGGGGCCGTGGGGGCGGCTCTTAGATGGACGCATGAGCGCGGAGAAGACGGGCCTGGCGGGTGCCGGCGAGGTCCGGGACGCGGTGCGGCCCGCGGACCCGCCGGTCGTCGGGTGGCTGCTCGGGCGGGCCCCGTGGCCCCTGTGGGGAGTGGCCGCCGTCCTGATGGGCGCGGTGATCTTCCATGTCCAGCGGCACAGTCCCACCGTCGGCATGGACAACGACTTCGTCGTGAAGGCGGCGCGGGCGCTGCTGGCCGGGGACGCTCCGTACGCCGACAAGCGGTTCCTGTATCTGCCGAGTGCGGTGCCGGCGGCGGTGCCCGAGGCGCTGCTGTCCGCCGGGAAGCTGCGGCTGCTGGTGCCGGTGGCGGGGGTGGGGCTGGTGCTGCTGGGGTGGCTCGCCTCGCTGCGGATCTTCCGGATTCCCGTACGGAGCCGGCTGGCGGCGCTCGGCGTGGTGGCCCTGGCGTTCTTCGAGCCGTTCCGCAACGTCGTGAACATCGGGAACTGGACGCTGGCCTCCGTGGTCGCACTGCCCCTGATGCTGCTCCTGGCACTGCGCTCCCGGTGGATCGCCGCGGGCGCGGTCCTGGGGCTCGCGCTGGCGGTCAAGCCGATGCTGGCGCCGCTGCTGCTGCTCCTGGTCCTCGCGCGGCGGTGGCGGGCTTTCGCCGTGGCGGTGGCGGTGCCGGTGGCGGCGTCCGTGCTGGCGGCGCTGGTGATGCCGCGGCCGGGCATGTTCTTCACCCGTACGCTGCCGTTCCTGCTGCACGGCCAGGACAGTTTCGCCCGCCCGTTCGACGCCTCGCCCGGCATGATCCTCACCCGATTGGGGGTGCCCGAGACCGCGGCGTACGGCGTGGCGGCGGTGGCGGCGGTCGCGGGGACGGGCTGCGCGTGGCTGCGATGGCGGCGCGGCGACCCGGGGGCCCAGCGGCTCGTGGAGACCGCCGCGATGCTGATGCTGGCGGCCTTCCTGGTGTCCAGGCCGTCCTTCGACCACTATCTGCTGGTGGTGCTGCCGCCGCTGGTGGCCTCCGTGGTCCTGCCGGGCTCGGCGGCCCGTACGGTCTGGTTCTGGGTCGCCCTGGTGCCGCAGATCAGCGGGCTGCCCTGGCCGCACCTGGAGGGACTGCACCGGCGGGCCTTCAAGGACACCGTGATGCTGTGCACCGTGGCGGCGGCGGTGGCGTGGACCTGTGTCCGTCCCCGGATGCTGCGGGCGGTGACTATCATGTCCGTGGGGCCCGAGAGCGCGGATCGTACGCCGGTTCGGGACGTGTTTTGACCCGGCTGGGGGCGGCCCGGTATTCTGCCAGTTCGTTATGCGTATTGGCTTGCTCTATCTCACGTGAGGGGCCCTTACGCCGGTCCACCGGGCCGATGACCAGCGGCAGGAACCCGGGTTGCGTCACCCGCGGGGCCGCCAGTGCTGGAGATCGACCGAGGTGACCAGTACAGGACCCTATTCACTGAAGAAGCGAAGGCTAACCGTGCGTACGTTCAGCCCCAAGCCCGGCGATGTCCAGCGCCAGTGGCACATCATTGACGCGCAGGACGTTGTCCTGGGCCGTCTGGCCTCGCAGGCCGCGTCCCTCCTGAGGGGCAAGCACAAGCCGGTGTACGCGCCGCACGTCGACACCGGTGACTTCGTCATCATCGTCAACGCCGACAAGGTGCACCTGTCCGGCAACAAGCGCAGCCAGAAGATGGCCTACCGCCACTCCGGCTTCCCGGGCGGTCTGCGCTCGGTGCGCTACGACGAGCTCCTCGACAAGAACCCCGAGAAGGCTGTCGAGAAGGCCGTCAAGGGCATGCTCCCCAAGAACACCCTGGGCCGTCAGATGCTCTCGAAGCTGAAGGTCTACGCGGGCGCCGAGCACCCGCACGCTGCGCAGCAGCCGGTCCCGTTCGAGATCACCCAGGTCGCGCAGTAAGTCCGGCCACCCCCTAAGACGAAGAGAATCTGAGGAGAATCGTGGCTGAGACCACCCCCGAGACCCCGCTGGACGAGGTCGAGGAGTACACCACCGAGACCGAGGTTCCGCTGGAGGGTGAGTACACCTCCGAGTCGCTCGCGTCGCGCTTCGGCGACCCGCAGCCGGCCGCCGGCCTGGGCCGTCGCAAGAACGCCATCGCCCGCGTGCGGATCATCCCCGGCTCCGGCCAGTGGAAGATCAACGGCCGCACCCTTGAGGGTTACTTCCCGAACAAGGTGCACCAGCAGGAAGTCAACGAGCCCTTCAAGGTGCTCGAACTGGACAACCGCTACGACGTGGTCGCCCGCATCTCCGGCGGCGGCATCTCCGGCCAGGCCGGTGCGCTGCGCCTGGGCGTGGCCCGTGCGCTGAACGAGGCGGACGAGGACAACAACCGCGGCCCGCTGAAGAAGGCCGGCTTCCTCAAGCGCGACGACCGTGCGGTCGAGCGCAAGAAGGCCGGTCTGAAGAAGGCCCGCAAGGCCCCGCAGTACAGCAAGCGCTAATTGCCGCTCGGCTGCTCGCGCGGCTCTTGGCGAACGCCCCGGTGGCACCATCCGTGCTGCCGGGGCGTTCGGCTATCCGGGACCAGCGGCGTATACCTGGACGCAACGCTCTGGTCCACGTACATCAACTCGGAGGACACCAGTGGGACGACTCTTCGGCACGGACGGTGTGCGCGGTGTCGCCAACGCGGATCTCACGGCGGAGCTGGCGCTCGGTCTGTCGGTCGCGGCGGCGCATGTGCTCGCGGAGGCCGGCACTTTCCAGGGCCACCGGCCGGTGGCCGTGGTCGGGCGCGATCCGAGGGCGTCCGGAGAGTTCCTGGAGGCCGCCGTCGTGGCGGGACTGGCCAGTGCGGGCGTGGACGTGCTGCGGGTGGGCGTGCTGCCGACCCCGGCCGTGGCGTACCTGACCGGGTCGCTCGGCGCCGACCTGGGCGTGATGCTCTCCGCCAGCCACAACCCGATGCCCGACAACGGCATCAAGTTCTTCGCCCGCGGCGGCCACAAGCTCGCCGACGAGCTGGAGGACCGCATCGAGCGTACGTACCGCTCGCACAGCTCCGGCGAGCCGTGGGACCGGCCGACCGGCGCCGGTGTGGGCCGGGTCAAGGACTACGACCAGGGCTTTGACAACTACGTCGCGCACCTGGTGGGCGTGCTGCCGAACCGCCTGGACGGCCTGAAGGTCGTCATCGACGGCGCGCACGGCGCGGCCTCCCGGGTCTCCCCGGAGGCGTTCGCCCGGGCCGGTGCCGAGGTCGTCACCATCGGTGCCGACCCCGACGGCCTGAACATCAACGACGACTGCGGCTCCACGCACCTCGCCGGCCTGTGCGCCGCGGTCGTCGAGCACGGCGCCGACCTCGGCGTGGCGCACGACGGCGACGCGGACCGCTGCCTGGCGGTGGACCGCGACGGCAACGAGATCGACGGTGACCAGATCCTGGCCGTCCTCGCCCTCGGGATGCGCGAGGCGGGCACGCTGCGCAAGGACACCGTCGTGGCGACCGTGATGTCCAACCTGGGCTTCAAGCTGGCCATGGAGCGCGAGGGCCTGACCTTCGTCCAGACGGCGGTCGGCGACCGGTACGTCCTGGAGGAGATGAAGTCCGGCGGCTTCGCGCTCG
This sequence comes from Streptomyces chrestomyceticus JCM 4735, assembly GCF_003865135.1. NCBI lineage: Bacteria > Bacillati > Actinomycetota > Actinomycetes > Kitasatosporales > Streptomycetaceae > Streptomyces > Streptomyces chrestomyceticus. The sequence continues at coordinate 5,284,288 of NZ_BHZC01000001.1, forward strand.
GCGGTGAGCAGTCCGGGCACGTCATCGCGCTGGACCACGCGACGACCGGCGACGGCACCCTCACCGGCCTGATGCTGGCCGCCCGCGTCGCGGCCACGGGCCGCCCGCTGGGCGAGCTGGCCGGCGTCATGAAGCGCCTGCCGCAGGTCCTGGTCAACGTGCCGGACGTGGACAAGTCCCGCGTCAGCACGTCCCCGGAGGTCACCTCGGCCGTCGCGGAGGCGGAGCGCGAGCTGGGCGCCACCGGCCGGGTCCTGCTGCGCCCCTCGGGCACGGAGCCGCTGGTACGGGTCATGGTCGAGGCCGCCGACATCGAGCAGGCGGGGGCCGTGGCCGGCCGTCTGGCGGATGTGGTGAAGTCGGCGCTGGGCTAGCCCGCGCCCTCCTTGCGTACGCGCTGTCGGCTGCCGGCCCAGAAGAGCTTCTGGGCCAGCAGCGTCAGCGTGCCCGCGATGACGATCCCGGCGAGGTTCAGCAGGAGCTGCTCGGTGGACCCCCAAGCCTGCGCGTACGAGCGGTAGCTGAACGCGACGGCGGCGTTCGCGGCGGCCGGGACGGTGGTGACCGAGATCGCCACGCCGACCAGGGCGCCGGACTTCGCCGAGGTCAGTGAGAGGACGCCGGCGATTCCGGCGAGGACGGCGACCACGAACGAGAACCAGTCCGGCCGGTAGATGAAGTTCGTGTTCGGGCGGTCCGCCGTCAGCGCCCCGGCGTCGAAGAGCCCCACCGCGTCCATGAACAGGCTGAAGCCCACCGTCGCCGCCATCGCCACCGCGAAGCCCACGACCAGCGCCAGCAGGGAGCGCCAGGCCAGCCGGGGCGCGCGGCGCACCAAGGCGGTGCAGATGCCGGCCAGCGGGCCGAACTCCGGGCCGACGGCCATCGCGCCGACGATCAGGATCGCGTTGTCCAGCACCACGCCGCAGGCCGCGATCATCGTGGCGAGCGCCAGGAACGCCAGATAGGTGACGGAGAGCGTGGACTCCTCGTGGGTGGCGTCGGTCAGCGACTCCCACAGCACGGCGTCCACGCCCTCGCCGGGCGCGTCCTTCTCCGCCTGGTCCGCGCGGGTGGACAGGGACAGGTCGACGTTCTCCACGGCGATCGAGCCGTCCCGGTCGATGCCGAGCGCCCGCAGCTCGTGCAGCAGGCCGTCACCGGCCTCACGGGCCACGTCGCACAGGATCACGTCCCCCCGCGGTTCGCGCGCGGCGCCGGTCAGGACGGCGAGGTGGGCGGTGCCGACGGTGTTCTCCACCAGGTGCAGCACGGCCTGCGTACGGTCGGCGGGAACGATCAGGCGCAGGTGCAGCACGGTGTACCTCTCGTGGAAGGCGGCGGATCGCCGTCGTCAGAGCTTGCGCAAGGACAGCCGCTGCACCTTGTGATCGGGCCCCTTGCGCAGCACGAGGTTGGCGCGGCCGCGGGTCGGGGCGACGTTCTGTTCCAGGTTGGGCTTGTTGACGGTGCGCCAGATCATCCGGGCGTAGTCGAGGGCTTCTTCCTCGGAGACCTGGGTGTACTTGCGGAAGTACGAGAACGGGTTCTGGAAGGCGGTCTCGCGCAGCTTGCGGAACCGGCCCAGGTACCAGCGCTCGATGTCCTCCGTGCGGGCGTCCACGTACACCGAGAAGTCGAAGAAGTCGGCGAGGCCGAGGCGGGTGCGTCCGTCCTTGCCGGGGAGGGCGGGCTGCAGGACGTTCAGGCCCTCGACGACCAGGATGTCGGGGCGGTGCACGGTCAGCCGCTCGCCGGGCACGATGTCGTAGATCAGGTGGGAGTACACCGGGGCGCTGACCTCGGCCTTCCCGGACTTCACATCGGCGACGAAGCGGGTCAGGGCGCGGCGGTCGTACGACTCGGGGAAGCCCTTGCGGGACATCAGGCCGCGGCGGTGCAGCTCGGCGTTGGGGAACAGGAAGCCGTCGGTGGTGACCAGTTCGACGCGCGGGTGCTCCGGCCAGCGGGCCAGCAGGGCCTGGAGGAGCCGGGCGGTGGTGGACTTGCCGACCGCCACGCTGCCCGCGACCCCTATGACGAACGGTGTGCCGGGCTGCGCGCCGTGGCCGCCGCCCGCGTCGCCGAGGAAGGTGTTCAGGGCACCGCGCAGGTTGCTGGACGCGCCCACGTACAGGTTGAGGAGCCGGGACAGCGGCAGGTAGACGTCGCGCACCTCGTCCAGGTCGATCACGTCGCCCAGACCGCGCAGCCGCTCGACCTCCTCGGCGGTCAGCGGCAGCGGTGTCTTCTCCCGCAGGGCGCTCCACTCGGCGCGCGTCAGGTCGACGTACGGCGTGCGCTCGGCGCGGCGGCGGTGCTGCGACTCGGTCGGCTCTGTGGTGAGGGGCACGCGCCCATTGTCCGCAGGCGCGGGGGCCGGTTCACCCCGGGGTGGGGTTGTGGCCGCCCGGTCCGGGTGTCGCGCGTACGGGTACGGCGGTGCCGGGCGGCGCGCGGGAGGCGGAGGGTGCGGGTCCGGTGCGCGGCGCCGTTGGCCGGATGGAGCGCGGGGCGGGCACGTACGGCCCCGTAGGCTGCCCTCATGTGCGGAATCGTGGGGTATGCGGGCGGCCGGTCCGCCCTGGACGTCGTGCTCACCGGGCTGAAGCGGCTGGAGTACCGCGGCTACGACTCGGCCGGGGTGGCCGTGCTCGCGGACGGCGGGCTGGCGGCGGCCAAGAAGGCCGGCAAACTCGCCAACCTGGACAAGGAACTGGCCGACCGTCCGCTGCCGGCCGGGACGACCGGGATCGGGCACACCCGGTGGGCCACGCACGGCGCGCCGACCGACACCAACGCCCATCCGCATCTGGACAACGCCGGACGGGTCGCCGTCGTCCACAACGGCATCATCGAGAACTTCGCGGCCCTGCGCGCCGAACTGGCCAAGCGCGGCCACACGCTGGCCTCCGAGACGGACACCGAGGTCGTCGGGCACCTGCTGGCGGAGAACTTCTCCTCCTGCGGGGACCTGGCCGAGGCGATGCGCCAGGTGTGCCGCCGTCTGGAGGGTGCGTTCACGCTGGTCGCGGTGCACGCCGACGCGCCGGACGTGGTGGTGGGCGCGCGCCGCAACTCTCCGCTGGTGGTGGGCATCGGCGAGGACGAGGCGTTCCTGGCGTCGGACGTGGCGGCGTTCATCTCGTACACCCGCGAGGCCGTCGAACTGGGCCAGGACCAGGTCGTGGAGCTGCGCCGGGACGGGGTGACGGTCACCGGCTTCGACGGCACGCCGGGCGAGGTGCGCAAGTACCACGTGGACTGGGACGCGTCGGCCGCCGAGAAGGGCGGCTACGACTACTTCATGCTCAAGGAGATCGCCGAGCAGCCGAAGGCGGTCGCCGACACGCTGCTGGGCCGGGTGGACGAGTCCGGGGTGCTCTCGCTGGACGAGGTCCGCATCGAGGACACGGTGCTGCGCGAGGCCACCAAGGTGGTGATAGTGGCCTGCGGCACGGCCTTCCACGCCGGGATGATCGCCAAGTACGCGATCGAGCACTGGACCCGTATCCCCTGCGAGGTGGAGCTGGCCAGCGAGTTCCGCTACCGCGACCCGATCCTGGACCCGCGCACCCTGGTCGTCGCCATCTCGCAGTCCGGCGAGACGATGGACACCCTGATGGCGGTACGGCACGCCCGTGAGCAGGGCGCGAAGGTGCTCGCGGTGTGCAACACCAACGGCTCGACGATTCCCCGCGAGTCGGACGCGGTGCTCTACACGCACGCCGGGCCCGAGGTCGCGGTCGCCTCGACCAAGGCGTTCCTGACGCAACTGGTGGCCTGCTACCTGCTCGCGCTGTACCTGGGCCAGGTGCGCGGCACCCAGTGGGGCGACGAGATCCGTGCGGTGGTGCGCGAACTGGCCGCGATCGGCACCCAGGTCGAGCAGGTGCTGGGGACGATGGAGCCGGTACGGGAGCTGGCGCGCAGTCTGGCGGAGAAGAACACGGTGCTGTTCCTGGGGAGGCACGTGGGCTACCCCGTCGCCCTGGAGGGCGCGCTGAAGCTGAAGGAACTCGCGTACATGCACGCGGAGGGCTTCGCGGCGGGCGAGCTGAAGCACGGGCCGATCGCGCTGATCGAGGAGGGCGTGCCGGTCGTCGTGGTCGTACCGTCGCCGCGCGGCCGGTCCGTCCTGCACGACAAGATCGTCTCCAACATCCAGGAGATCCGGGCCCGGGGCGCGCTGACCATCGTCATCGCGGAGGACGGGGACGAGACGGTCGTCCCGTACGCGGACCACCTCGTCCGTATCCCGCGCACCCCGACCCTGCTCCAGCCGATGGTCTCCACCGTGCCGCTCCAGGTCTTCGCCTGCGAACTGGCCACGGCCCGCGGCAACGAGGTCGACCAGCCGCGCAACCTCGCCAAGTCGGTGACCGTCGAATGATCGTCGGAGTGGGGATCGACGTCGCCGAGATCGACCGGTTCGCGGCGGCGCTGGAGCGCACCCCGGACATGGCGACCCGGCTGTTCGTCGAACGCGAGCTGACGCTGCCCAGCGGCGAGCGCCGGGGCATCGCCTCGCTCGCCGCGCGGTTCGCGGCCAAGGAGGCGGTGGCCAAGGCGCTGGGGGCGCCGGCCGGGCTGCGCTGGACGGACGCGGAGGTGGCGGTGCTGGAGACCGGGCAGCCGATACTCAAGATCCGCGGCACGGTCGCCCAGCGGGCCGCGGAACTCGGCGTGCGGTCCTGGCACGTGTCGCTCAGTCATGACGCGGGGGTGGCCTCGGCGGTGGTGATCGCGGAGGGGTGAGCGGGGGCGGGGGGTGATGAGGCCGTACGCGTATCCGTACGTGACGCCGTGTCCGTATGCCTTGCCGTATCCGTACGCGCCGCCGCCGGCCGGGCGAGCCGGGAGGAATGCCCGCGCCGTCCGGGGTGAGACTGAGGGCATGAGGACTGCGTACAGCGTGGATGTCGTACGGGCGGCCGAGCGGGACCTGATGGCGCGGCTGCCCGAAGGGGCCCTGATGCAGCGGGCCGCCGCCGGTCTCGCGGTGGCGTGCGCGGAGCTGCTGGGGCGGGTGTACGGATCGCGGGTCGTGCTGCTCGTGGGCAGCGGAGACAACGGCGGCGACGCCCTGTACGCGGGCGCCCGGCTGGCCCGGCGCGGCGCGGGCGTACGCGCCGTCCTGCTGTCCCCGGACCGGGCCCACGCGGGCGGCCTGGCGGCGCTGCGCGCGGCGGGCGGCCAGGTGTCCGGCGACGCCCTCGCCGACATCGAGCGGGCCGACCTCGTCGTGGACGGGATCGTCGGCATCGGCGGCAAGGGCGGGCTGCGGCCGGAGGCGGCCCGGCTGGCCGGCGCGGCGCGGCAGTCCCTGGTCGTCTCCGTCGACCTGCCGAGCGGTGTGGACGCGGACACCGGGGAGGTGGCGGGCGAGGCCGTACGGGCCGACGCGACGGTGACGTTCGGCGCGTACAAGCCGGGGCTGCTCATCGACCCGGCGCGCGAGTACGCGGGCGCGCTGCGGCTGGTGGACATCGGCCTGGAGCTGCCCGGGGAGGCGACGGCCGAGGCGCTCCAGTACGCGGACGTGGCGGAGCTGCTGCCGCGCCCTTCGGCGGAGAGCGACAAGTACCGGCGCGGCGTGGTCGGCGTCGTCGCGGGCTCGGCGCGCTATCCGGGCGCCGCCGTCCTGGCCGTCTCCGGGGCGCTGCGGGGCGGCGCCGGAGCCGTACGGTACGTGGGCCCGGCGGCCGACGCCGTCCTCGCGCAGTTCCCGGAGACCCTGGTGCACGCGGGGCCGCCCTCGAAGGCGGGCCGTGTGCAGTCCTGGGTCATCGGCCCCGGCATCGGCGACGAGGGCGACGCCATGGCGGACGTCCTCGACTCGGACGTCCCCGTCCTGGTGGACGCCGACGGGCTGCGCTTCCTGGATCCCGCGCGGGTACGGGGCCGCGACGCGCCGACCCTGCTCACCCCGCACGCCGGGGAGGCCGCGGCCCTGCTCGGCACCGACCGGGCGGACGTGGAGGCGTCCCGCCTGCGCTCCGTACGGGACCTGGCCGAGCGGTACGGCGCCACGGCCCTCCTGAAGGGCTCCACGACCCTCGTCGCCGACCCGGCGGGCGGCCCGGTGCGCGCCAACCCCACCGGCACGGGCTGGCTCGCCACCGCGGGCAGCGGCGACGTGCTGTCCGGACTGACCGGCTCCCTGCTGGCCACCGGCCTGCCCGCGCGTGAGGCGGCCGCCGTCGGCGCGTACCTGCACGGTCTGGCCGCCCGGCTGGCGGCCACCCCGGACGGCGCGCCGATCCAGGCGACGGACGTGGCCGGGGCGCTGGGGGCGGCGTGGCGGGACGTCAGCCGCCACTGAGGACACCGGGGCGCGGACCCGTACCGCGAGCGACCGCGCGCACCCCCGCGCACCCGCCTCTCCCGGCCCCAACACCCCGTTCTGCGACACTGGGTGGATGAACCATGCAGCCATGCGGGCCCGTGCGGCCGTGGACCTCGACGCGGTGCGCTCCAACGTGCGGGCGCTGCGGGCCCGCGCGCCCCGGGCCGAGCTGATGGCCGTGGTGAAGTCCGACGGGTACGGCCACGGCGCCGTTCCGTGCGCCCGTGCGGCCCGGGAGGCCGGGGCGGCGTGGCTGGGCACCGCGCTCCCCGAGGAGGCGTTCGTGCTGCGCGCCGCGGGGGACACCGGGCGGCTGATGTGCTGGCTGTGGACGCCCGGCGGGCCCTGGCGGCAGGCCGTCGAGCAGGACATCGACGTGTCGGTCAGCGGGATGTGGGCGCTGCACGAGGTGACCGCGGCGGCGCGGGCGTGCGGCCGTACCGCCCGCGTCCAGTTGAAGATCGACACGGGACTGGGGCGCAGCGGCTGCCAGCCCGCCGACTGGCCCGAACTGGTCGCCGCCGCCCGCGCCGCCGAGGCCGAGGGCGCGATACGGGTCACCGGCGTCTGGTCGCACTTCGCCTGCGCCGACGAGCCCGGACACCCCTCCATCGACGCCCAGCTCGCGGTCTTCGCCGACGCCGACGCGGTGGTCCGCCGGGCGGGCCTGGACCCGGAGGTGCGTCACCACGCCAACACCCCGGCGCTGCTCAGCCTCCCGCACGCGCACTTCGACCTGGTACGTGCCGGTATCGGCATCTACGGTGTCTCGCCCAGCCCCGAGATGGGCGTGCCGGAGGACTTCGGGCTGCGGCCCGCGATGACGCTGGAGGCGTCCCTGGCGTCGGTGAAGCACGTGCCCGGCGGCCACGGTGTCTCGTACGGGCACCGCTACACCACGTCCGGCGAGACCACCCTCGCCCTGGTCCCGCTCGGCTACGCCGACGGCATCCCCCGCCATGCGTCGAACTGCGGACCGGTGCTGGTCGCGGGCAAATGGCGGACGGCCGCCGGCACCGTCGCGATGGACCAGTTCGTGGTCGATCTCGGCGGGGACCCGGCCCAGGTGGGGGACGTGGCCGTACTGTTCGGACCGGGGGACCGGGGCGAGCCGACCGTCGAGGACTGGGCGCGTGCGACGGGCACGATCGGGTACGAGATCGTCACGCGGATCGGTACCCGGGTGCCCCGCGTCTATGTCGGCGAGCGCGCGGACACGGGGAGCGGGACATGAGCGACAGGACGGGGGCGGCCGCCGACGCCGCGATCGACGCGGCGGCCGAAGCGGTCACGACGGCCGGAAACTGGAGCCGGGCGGGACGCCACGCGGGCCTCGCGGGCGCCGCGCTCGGCGTGGTCGCCGCGGGCGCCGCGGCGGGCGTGGCCATCGAGCGGCTGACGGTCGGCCGGGGCGTACGGCGCAAGGCACGGCTCGCGCTGGACGCGGCGGGCCCGTACGGCACGCTGCGCGGCACACCGGGCACGGCGGTGGCCGAGGACGGCACGGAGCTGCACTACGAGACCGACGAGCCGGGCGACGGCAAGGGCGCCAAGGGCGGCGCGCGCCGCAAGCGGCTGCTGGGGCTGCTGGGACGCCGCTCCGAAGCCCCCACGGTCGTCTTCAGCCACGGCTACTGCCTGAACCAGGACTCCTGGCACTTCCAGCGCGCGGCCCTGCGCGGCGCGGTGCGCAGCGTCCACTGGGACCAGCGCAGCCACGGCCGCTCGGAGCGCGGCCGGGCCCAGCGCGACGGCACCGAGCCGGTCACCATCGACCTGCTGGGCCGGGACCTGAAGGCGGTGCTGGACGCCGCCGTGCCCGAGGGGCCGATCGTGCTGGTCGGGCACTCCATGGGCGGCATGACGGTGATGGCGCTGGCCGACCAGTACCCGGAGTACGTCGCGGAGCGGGTGGTCGGGGTGGCCCTGATCGGCACCTCGGCGGGCCGGCTCAGCGAGGTCGCCTTCGGGCTGCCGTCGCTGGGCGTCAAGGCGTTCCACCGCTTCGCGCCGGGCGTGCTCAAGGCGCTCGGCGCGCAGAGCGAGCTGGTCGAGAAGGGCCGCCGGGCGACCGCCGACCTCTTCGCCGGGCTGGTCAAGCGGTACTCCTTCGGTACGCCGAAGGAGGTGGACCCGGGGGTGGCGCGGTTCGCCGAGCGGATGATCGAGGCGACCCCGATCGACGTCGTCGCCGAGTTCTTCCCGGCCTTCGCCGTGCACGACAAGACCGAGGCGCTGGCCGCGTTCGACCCCGTACCGGCGCTGGTGCTGGCCGGTGACCGGGACCTGATCACCCCGTCCGACCACAGCGAGGCCATCGCCGGGCTGCTGCCGGGCGCGGAGTCGGTGTGCGAGCCGGGGGCGGGCCACCTGGTGATGCTGGAGCGGCCCGAGGCGGTCACCGGTCATCTGGAGACCCTGATCGAGCGGGCGGCGGCGACGGCGGCGGGCGCCCGGTCGGCGCGGGCGTAGCCGCGCGGCCTGCGGGCCCGGTGGGTCCGGCGGCGCCCGTCCGCCGCGGACGGGTTCGAAATGCCGGTTGTGCGCGCCGTACCATCGGCGCATGAGCGCCACCGAGACGATCGAGCACGTAACCGTCAAGTCACCCCGGCGGATGCAGGAGTTGGGCCGCGCACTGGCCGGGCTGCTGCGCCCCGGGGACCTGGTGCTGCTGACCGGGGAGCTGGGAGCGGGCAAGACGACGCTGACCCGCGGGCTGGGCGAGGGCCTGGGCGTGCGCGGCGCGGTCACCTCGCCGACCTTCGTGATCGCCCGGGTGCACCCGCCGCTGGCCGGCGGGCCGGCCCTGGTGCACGTGGACGCGTACCGGCTCGGCGGCGGCCTGGACGAGATGGAGGACCTGGACCTCGACGTGTCGCTGCCCGAGTCGGTGGTGGTCGTGGAGTGGGGCGACGGCAAGGTCGAGGAGCTGTCCGAGGACCGGCTGCACGTGGTCATCGAGCGCGCCGTCGGCGCGGACGCGCCCGCCGCCCCCGCCGAGGGTGAGGCGCCGGACGAGGACGACGTGCGCGAGGTCACGGTGCGCGGCGTCGGAGCGCGCTGGGCGGACGTGGATCTGACGGTGCTGGCCGGGTCGTAGGGGGTACCCGTACGGTAGTTTCCGACAAGCCGTCGGGAAGATGTTGCGCGCGCGGCGCCGGACGTGGTCACATGGGTGCAGAGAGAGCCGGTTAGGTCTGCCTAACTACGCCCGCTTGCCCAGGAGCCACGGGAGGCATCCATGTCGGCCCACCAGCCCGTCACCGCAGCGGTCCGCAACGGCGCGGCCGAACCGACGCCGACCATGAACGAGCTGCTGGCCGCGTGCGCCGCGGCGAGCGCGGTGTCCACGCCCCCGCAGCCGCCGTCCCGGGGCGAGGCCGCGGAAGACACCGAGAACGCCGGGAACACCGAGGACAACGCGTGTGAGGACACCGGTACGGGTCCGCGCGGCACCGGGACGCACGGGGCGGCAGCCCGCGACGCCGCATAGGGAGGCTCAAGCCCCGCGTCGGCTCACGCCCGGGCCCGGCTCACCCCCCGCCCCGGCGTACGCCGGCGCTCACTTCACCACGACGACCTTCGTCTTGTGCAGCGCGAAGTCCCACATCGCCGTGCCGTCCGCACGCGACTCCCGGATACCGCCGGTCTTCTTCGTCGCCCCCGGATCCGGCATCGAGCCGTCGACCGCCGCGCTGAACCCGACCACCACACCGTCGGCCATGGCGAAACGCACCACGTGCTCGACCGGCACCCCGTCGGAGCCGGTGAGCTTCAGCGTCCGGCCGCTGACCTTGTACGTGCCCGGGGCCGGGCTGACGGTGCTCGGCGTGACCTCGTACGTCCGCTTCACCTTGCCGTCCGCCGTGACCAGCCACACCCGCCGCGCGCCCAGCGCGTAGACGACCCGCTCGCCCTCGCCCGAGTCGGCCGGCACCGGCACCTCGGCCTTCTGCCGGTCCGCGCCGTCCTTGCCCTTGCCCGGGGCCGGGCTCGCGGTCGACGACGGCTTCTTGTCCGGGGTGGTGTGGTCGGGGGCCGAGGCGGACGCCTGATAGGCCAGGAAACCGACGGCGGCGAGCGCAACCGTGGTCAGAGCGGTGACGATCGAGCTGCTCTTTGCGGACACCGCCGTGCCACCTTTCGTACGCGCGTGACTACGGGTGACGGTAGCACCCGGCGAGGCACCCGCGACCGCGCCGTAGTCTTGGAGGCGTGCTGCTGCTTGCTCTGGACACCGCAACCCCCGCCGTCACCGTCGCCGTCCACGACGGCTCCCGCGTCCTCGCCGAGGAACGCCAGGTCGACGCCCGCCGGCACGGCGAACTGCTGCTGCCCGCCGTCGACCGGGTGCTCGCCGAGGCCGGCGTGAAACTCGGCGCGGTCAGCGACATCGTCGTCGGCGTCGGCCCCGGCCCGTACACCGGACTGCGGGTCGGGCTCGTCACCGCGGCGACCTTCGCGGCCGCCCTCGACGTGCCGGTCCACGGCCTGTGCACCCTGGACGGCATCGCGTACGCCGCCGGGCTCGACGAGCCGTTCCTGGTGGCGACCGACGCCCGCCGCAAGGAGGTCTACTGGGCGCGCTACGCCGACGCCCGCACGCGGCTCACCGAGCCCGCCGTGGACCGCCCCGCGGACATCGCCGACGAGGCCGGCGCGCTGCCGTCGGTGGGCGCGGGCGCGCTGCTGTACGCGGACACCTTCACCGGCGTACGGGACGGCGGCCCGGAGCACCAGTCCGCGGGCGCGCTCGCGGCGCTGGCCGCCGAGAAGCTCGCGCGCGGCGAGGAACTGCTGCCCCCGCAGCCGCTGTACCTGCGCCGCCCCGACGCGCAGGTGCCCGCCAACTACAAGGTGGTCACCCCGAAGTGACCGCGCGGACCGCCTCCGGGGACGGCGCGCGCGACGGCGCCGTACTCCGCGAGATGCGCTGGTGGGACATCGCGCCGGCCCTGGACCTGGAGCGCGAGCTGTTCCCCGAGGACGCCTGGTCGGCGGGCATGTTCTGGTCGGAGCTGGCGCACGCGCGCGGCCCGGCCGCCAACCGCCGCTACCTCGTCGCCGAACAGGACGGCCGCCTGGTCGGCTACGGCGGCCTGGCCGCCGTCGACGGCACCGGCGACATCCAGACCATCGCCACCGCCCGCGACCAGTGGGGCTCCGGCCTCGGCTCCCGGCTGCTGACCGAGCTGCTGTCCGCCGCCACCGCCTTCGAATGCGCCGAGGTGCTGCTCGAAGTCCGCGTCGACAACACGCGGGCGCAGCGCCTGTACGAACGGTTCGGCTTCGAGCCGATCGGATTCCGGCGCGGCTACTACCAGCCGGGCAACGTGGACGCCCTCGTCATGCGCCGTACCACCGAGTCCCCCTCCGAATCCCCGGCCGATTCCGCCCCCGGACCGTCCGGCGAAACCTCCACCCCACCTTCCCCCGCACAAGGAACCCAGGCCCATGGCTGACGAACCGCTCGTCCTCGGCATCGAGACCTCCTGCGACGAGACCGGCGTCGGCATCGTGCGCGGCCACACGCTCCTCGCGGACGCCGTCGCCTCCAGCGTCGACGAGCACGCCCGCTTCGGCGGCGTCGTCCCGGAGGTGGCCTCGCGCGCGCACCTGGAGGCGATGGTCCCCACCATCCAGCGCGCCCTGAAGGAGGCCGGCGTCGCCGCGTCCGACCTCGACGGCATCGCGGTCACCGCCGGGCCCGGCCTGGCCGGCGCCCTCCTCGTCGGCGTCTCGGCCGCCAAGGCGTACGCGTACGCCCTCGGCAAGCCGCTGTACGGCGTCAACCACCTCGCCTCGCACATCTGCGTCGACCAGCTCGAACACGGCGCCCTGCCCGAGCCGACGATGGCCCTGCTGGTCTCCGGCGGCCACTCCTCGCTCCTGCTGGCCCCCGACATCACCTCCGACGTACGCCCCCTCGGCTCGACCATCGACGACGCGGCGGGCGAGGCGTTCGACAAGGTCGCCCGCGTACTGAACCTCGGTTTCCCCGGCGGCCCGGTCATCGACCGCTACGCCCGCGAGGGCGACCCGGAGGCGATCCGCTTCCCGCGCGGCCTGACCGGCTCCCGCGACCCGATCTACGACTTCTCCTTCTCCGGCCTCAAGACGGCCGTCGCCCGCTGGATCGAGGCGAAGCGCGCCGCGGGCGAGGAGGTCCCGGTCGCGGACGTCGCGGCGTCCTTCCAGGAAGCGGTCGTCGACGTCCTGACCCGCAAGGCGGTCCGCGCCTGCAAGGACAACGGCGTCGACCACCTGATGATCGGCGGCGGCGTCGCCGCCAACTCCCGTCTCCGCGCACTGGCCCAGCACCGCTGCGAGAAGGCGGGCATCACCCTGCGCGTCCCCCGCCCCAAACTCTGCACCGACAACGGCGCCATGGTCGCCGCCCTCGGCGCCGAAATGGTCGCCCGCAACCGCCCCGCCTCCGCCTGGGACCTCCCGGCCGACTCGTCCCTCCCGGTGACGGAGCCGCATGTACCGGCGCCGGACCATGACCACGAGAGCCACGGCCACCCGCACGGCCATGGTCACGACCACGACCACTTCCATGAGCTGAGCAAGGACAACCTGTACTCGTAGGGGAGAGGGCGGATGGCCTCGATCACGCTGTCGCACGACGCCGTGGCGGAGGTCACGCCCGCCGCTCTGCCCGCCTTCACCCGTGAGCTGTCCTGGGCCGCCGACAGCGCTCTTCAGGGAGGGGACTTCCTCTCGTTGCGGTGCTTCGCGGTGCAGTGGACCGTCCACGTACACATCCAGCGTGATCGCGAGACGGCCGCCCGGTACCGGGAACTGGAGGACCGGGCGGTGGCCTCCGGCGACCCCGACGAGGCCCGCGGCGCGGTGGCCGAACTCGGCCGCATCCTGGACGCCGCGCATGCTGCCGTGGCGCACGGCGAAGTGCCCTGATCCCGGCGCCCAAGACCCCGAAAGGCGCCGCCGCGCAATCCTGCCCTGCCCACGCGTGACACCACGTCATACCCTGGACTGGAAAAAGTGCAGGTATACAGGGGGGCGGCAGGCCGTGAACTGGATCTGGTGGGTGTTCGCGTTCTTCATGGCGGGGGTTTCGCCAAGGTCGCGGACGTCGGGCGGAAGGCGATGAGTACGCGGCACGCGCGCAAGATGGAGCGGCTGGAGGGTGCGCGGCAGGAGCGGCTGGAGCTGGAGGCGGCGCAGCGGCCGCCGGAGGCGGTGTGCGGGTGTACGCACCATCTCGCCAAGCACGACAAGCAGGGCAGGTGTCATGAGGCGGTCCAGGTGCCGACGGCCTGGGACGCGGAGAAGAAGCCGGTCGCGTACGAGCCGGGGCAGTGCACCTGCCAGCAGTACGTCGGCCCGCAGCCCCTCTCGCAGGTGTTCGCGGAGGAGCTGACGGACCGGGCGTAGGCGGCCTCGCCTCAGGAGGACGGCGCCGTGCGGCCCAGCAGCATCGTGGGCGCCCCGGCCACCCGTGTCAGGAACACCACGCAGGAGTTCGGCCCCGACAGCTTGAGCTTTTTGCGCAGTTCGTCGGGCTCTACGGCCGAACCCCGCTTCTTGATCACGGCGATCCCGACGCCGCGCTCGCGCAGCAGCGCCTTCAGCTTCTTGACGTTGAAGGGCAGCGTGTCGGTGATCTCGTAGGCCGTGGCGTACGGGGTCGGGCGGTGCTCGTCGGCCGTGATGTAGGCGATGGTCGGGTCGAGCAGGCGGCCGTCCACCTGCTGGGCGACCTCCGCGACCAGGTGCGCGCGGATGACCGCGCCGTCCGGTTCGTACAGCCAGCGGCCGACCGGGCCCGGCTCGGGGTCGGGCAGGCCGGTGCCCAGCAGGAAGTCACCGGCGGGCAGGAGCGTGGCGCGGCGCGCGCCGGGCGCGGTGCCGAACCACAGGACGGCTTCCTTCACGTCGCCGCCGTCGGAGATCCACTCCGCCTCCGCCTCGTCGGGGATGATCTCGTGTGGAATGCCCGGCGCGATCTTGAGGGCCGCGTGCGGCGCCGTACGGGCGGCCTGGACGGCCCAGGACAGCGGCGGTGAGTACGCCTCCGGGTCGAAGATCCGCCCGCCGCGTCCGCCCCGGCCGCCGCGCCGCGCCGGGTCGACGAAGACCGCGTCGTACGCCGAGGTGTCCACCTCGGTGACATCGGCGCAGCGCACCTCGATCCGGTCGGCCAGCCCCAGCGCCTCCGCGTTGGCACGGGCCGCCGCGCAGGTCAGCGGGTCGCGGTCGACGGCCAGGACGTGGATGCCGGCGCGCGCCAGGGCGATGGCGTCGCCGCCGATGCCGGAGCACAGGTCGGCGAGCGAGCGGACGCCGAGGGCGGCGAGGCGGGTGGCGCGGTGGGCGGCGACCGTGCTGCGGGTGGACTGTTCGACGCCGTTGGGCGTGAAGTACATGCGCGCGGCGTCCGCCCCGAACTTGGCCGCGGCCCGCTGCCGCAGCCGCGCCTGGCCCAGCGCGGCGGAGACCAGCGGCGCCGGGTGGTCGCGCCGCAGCCGGGTCGCGGTCGCCAGTTCGTCGGCGGGGTCGTGGTCGCGCAGTTCGGCCAGCAGGGCCTGGCCTTCGGGCGTGTGCAGCGCGGAGAAGGAGTCGAGGTCGTTCGCCTGGTTCACCCGGTCCATTGTGGGCCAGCGCGCGCGGCGCGGAGCGGCGGGGCGAGGTCGTGGAGGGCCGGAGTCAGCCGTGTGCGCGGCGGGCGCGACGGCCGTGGCCCGGCGGGCGTCCGCTGTCCCGGGGCGTGACCGGGGCGGGCAGGGCGGCCTGGACCACGCGGGGGGTGGCCTGGGTGGCGTCCAGGTCCACCGCGGCGCGGGCGGCGCGCCGTCCACGCCGCCCGCGCCGTCCGCCCGGCTCTCCTATCGGCTCGCGGCGGCGCTGCGCGCTGTCGCTGATGCGTATGAGCAGCGCGACCATGACCCAGTTCGCGACGAGCGAGGACCCGCCCTTGGCCAGGAAGGGCAGTGCCTTGCCGGTGAGGGGTATCAGCCCGGTGACGCCGCCCGCGACGACGAAGACCTGGAGCAGCAGCGAGCTGGCCAGGCCGACCGCCAGCAGCTTGCCGAAGGGGTCGCGGGCGAGGAGGCCGACGCGCAGGCCGCGCTGGGCGAGCAGGACGTACAGGAGCAGGACGACCATCACCCCGGCGAGGCCCAGTTCCTCGCCGACGGTGGTGAGGATGAAGTCGCTGTTGCCCGCGAAGCCGATCAGTTCGGGATGCCCCTGCCCCAGGCCCGTACCGCTGATGCCGCCGCTGCCGAAGCTGAACAGCGCCTGTGCGGCCTGCTCGGACTGCAGGCCCGGCGGCCGCTCCTTGGCGGGCAGGAAGATGTCCATGGGATGCAGCCAGGCCATGACCCGGCCCTTGACGTGCGGTTCGACGGAACCGACGACGGCGGCGCCGATCACCGCCATGGCCAGGCCGCACAGCACCCAACTGGTGCGTTCGGTGGCCATGTAGAGGGTGATCACGAAGAGGCCGAAGAAGATCAGCGACGTACCGAGGTCGCGTTCGAAGACCAGCACCAGGAGGCTGATGACCCAGATGGTGAAGATCGGCCCGAGCTGGCGTCCCGGCGGGAGCTGGACGCCCATGACGCGGCGGCCGGAGAGCGCGAGCGCGTCGCGGTTGAGCGTCAGGTAGCCCGCGAAGAACACCGCGATCATGATCTTCACGAACTCGCCGGGCTGCAGCGACAGCGGCCCCACGAAGATCCACCGCTTGGCGCCGAACGTGTCGCCGGGGAAGAAAGCCGGAGCCATCAGCAGCACCAGCGCGACGGCCATCGTCAGATAGATGTACCGCTGGAGGAAGCGGTGGTCGCGCAGCAGCATCAGCACGGCCGTACAGACCGCCACCCCGATCACCGTCCACACGAGCTGCCCGCCCGCCGCCGGGGTCATGTGCAGGCTGGGTTTGGCCGCGTACGTGATGTCGAGGCGGTTCAGCAGCACCAGGCCGATGCCGGACAGCAGCGTGGCGAGCGGCAGGATCAGCGGGTCGGCGCGCGGCGCGAAGCGGCGCACGACCAGGTGCGGGACGAGCGCCATGAAGAAGACGGCGGCGCTGAAGCCGGGCAGCCCGGCGGGCAGCCGGCCGTTCATCGACAGGCCGGTGTACGTGTAGCCGAAGACCGTGATCAGTACGGCGAAGGCGAGCAGCCACATCTCCGTACGCCGCCGGTTCGGGGCCTGGGCGAGCGCGGCGAACGTCATGGTGCGCTCGGCGTCGCTCTCCGGCGCCCCGAGGGGCCGGGGCGAGCTCGTCAGTCCACGCACGGGATGCCTCCGCCGTCCATCATGGGAGCCGACTGCCCGGAACGTTCCGCTCCGGAGCCGGACTCCACCGTCGATGAGGAAGACGAGGGCGACGGTTGCAGGGTTCCCCCAGGTGAACGGGGTGCGGCGGACCCGCCTTCGGGCGCGTCGCCGCTGGTCGGAGCGGCCGAACCGGCGTCCTCCGGCCTGGTTTCGCGGGCGACGAGCCGCCGTATCTTGTCCGGATCCACCCGGTTCACGTCCTCACCGTGATGCTTGGCGAAGCCCTCCACGGGCAGCGTGGTGAAGCGTACATTCCCACCCGAAAGGTTCTTCGCCTGCCGCAGGAACGCCAACAGGTCCCAGCCCTCGTCGATCACCAGGTCCTGCTTCGCGACCTCCGTCAGCTTCAGCAGCCGCAGCGGATCGGCGAAGGTGCCGGCCGAGTTCAGCTTGTGCGTGGCGGAGGCGAGGAACGCCTGCTGGCGGCGCGTACGGTCCAGATCGCCCGCGGGCAGACCGTGCCGCTGCCGTACGAACGCCAGCGACTGCGGCCCGTCGAGCGTCTGCCGTCCGGCCGGGAAGTCGGCACCCGAGTACCGGTCCTTGACGGCGTGCTTCAGACACACCGGTACGCCGTCGAGGGCGTCCGCGATGTGCAGGAATCCCACCAGGTTCACCTCGGCGAAGTGATCGACCGGCACACCGAGGAAGGCCCGCACCGTCGCGATCTGCGCCCGGCGGCCGGCCTCCCGCCCCTCGTGCTCCAGCCGTTCGTGATCGGTGACGCCCCGCCGCGCCAGCCGCTCCTCGGCCTCGGCCTTGGCCAGCCCGTACGCCTTCTTGATCTTGTCCTTGCCGTGCCCCGGGATGTCCACGAGATCATCGCGCGGTACGGAGAACGCGGTGGCCCGCCCCCCACCGGCAGGCACATGCAGCAGCATCAGCGTATTGGTGTTGTAACCGCCGATGTCGGACGAGGCGCCCGCGTGCAGCTTCTCCAGCACGTCCTTCGGCAGGTCGTTCCCGTCCTGGTCCTTACGGCTGTCCAGCCCCATCAGCAGGATGTTGACCGCCCCGCCGGACGATCTGGGCGCCCCGTCGCCGAGCGCCCGCGACGAGCCGATCCGCGCGGCGAGATCGCGGTAGAGGTACCAGCCCGCGCCCGCCGTGCCCAGCAGGAGCACGGCCACGCACAGGGCCAGCCTGCGCAACACGACACGACGCCGGGACCGGCGCCGGCGCCCTCGCGGGCGGGCGGACTCCGGAGCGGTGGGCCTGCGACGGTGCTTCATCCGAACAGGCTGACGGCCCGCCGCTGAAGGAAGCCTGAAGGTCCTGAAGAACCCCTCAGGAGTGGCGCCCGACGCCGGCGGCGCCTTCGACGGCCGGTACGGGCAGTACCACCACAAACCGCGCACCGGCCCGCCCGTCCTCCCGCCCCCGCACGGTCAGCTCCCCGCCGTGCGCGCGGGCGATCCCCCGGGCGATGGCCAGCCCCAGCCCCGTACCGCCGGTCTCCCGGCCACGCGCCGCGTCGAGCCGGGCGAACCGCTCGAAAACCTTCCCCCGGTCCGCCTCCGGAACCCCAGGCCCGTCATCCACCACTTCCAGCACGGCCTGCCCCGCCCCCGGATCCCCCCACGCCACAAGCCGCACCTCGGACGCCGCATACCGCAGCGCGTTGTCGACCAGATTGGTCAGCAGACGCTCCAGTTGCGCCGGATCACCCCGCACCGGAACGGGCTCACCGGCCTCGACGACCAGCCGCGGCCCACCGCCGCCCGGACGGCGCGCGGCCTCCTCCGCCGCCAGCAGCGCCAGATCCACCGGCTCCGCGCCACGCGGGGCATGCGCGTCGAGCCGGGCGAGAAGCAGCAGGTCAGCGGCGATCCGCTGCAGCCGCTCGGTGTCCCGCAGCGCCGCGCGTACGGACTCCTCATGCTCGCCGCCACAGCCGCCACCCCTGCCCGCGAGCGCCACCTCCAGCCGGGACCGCACCGCCGCGATCGGATTGCGCAACTCGTGCGACGCGTCCGCGACGAACTGGCGCTGCCGGGTGACGGCCTGCTCCAGCCGGTCCAGGGTGGCATTGACCGTACGGGCCATCAGCGCGATCTCGTCACCGCCCGCCGGATCCGGCACCCGCCGGTCCAGCTCGCTCTCGCTGACGGCGGCCAGCTCGGTCCTGATGGCCGTGACCGGACGCAGCGCCAGCCCCGTCACCGCCCACGCGATGGCGGCGGCCAGCGCGATCAGCGGCGGGGCGCTGGCCAGCAGGGCCACGCCGATGGCGTGGGTCGCGTCGTCCACGTCCGAGAGCACGGTCACGGCGTACACGTACCGCTCCTGCCCGCTGCCGCCGGGCGGCGACGCCCGGACGACCACCACGTCCGCGCGCGCACCGCCGGCCGCCGCGGCGGGGGAGCCGGTCAGCACGCGGTCGGCGGAGTCCTGCCCCGGGGAGGGACGCAAGCCCCGCAGTTCGGCGGCGAGCGGATCAGCGGTACGGAGACTGGTGGCGACGACCCGGCCCGTCGCGTCCAGAACCAGCACCAGATCCACACCGTCGGCGGGCGAAGGCAGCACGTCCGGCAGGGCACCCGTGTCCGCCTGCGCGGCGACCTTACGGGCGGCCACTTCCGTACGACTGGTGGTGTTGTCCAGAAGGTTCGCCCGCAACAACGCGTACAGCCAACCACCCCCCACGGCCAGCACGAGACCCATCGCGAGCGCCGCGGCCGCGGCGGTGCGGCCGCGCATGGACGCGGGCCTGGTCCGGAACCGGACCCGACGGCGGTTTTCAGCCGTCATCGGGCGCCATCCGGTACCCCGTCCCGTGCACGGTACGGATGGAATGGCGTCCGAACGGCACGTCCACCTTCTTGCGCAACGACGAGACGTACACCTCGACGATGTTGGGATCCACGTCGGCCGGCGAGTCCCACACCTCGTCGAGGATGTCCCGCTTGGCGACCGCCTGCCCCTCGCCCGCCATGAGACAGCGCAGCACGCCCAGTTCCCGCGCGGTCAGCTCGATCTCGGTGTCACCTCGACGACAACGCCGGGCCTCGGCATCCAGCGTGAGATCACCACTCTGCAAGGTGCGCGGACGCTCGGCAGCCCGCCCACGCCGGGTGAGCGCACGCAACCGGGCGAGCAGCACGACGAACGAGAACGGTTTCGTCAGGTAATCGTCGGCGCCCGCGTCCAGCCCCTCGGCCACGTCGTACTCGCCGTCCTTGGCGGTCAGCATCAGCACCGGCGTCCAGTCGTCGCGGCGCCGCAGCCGCCCACAGATCTCGTACCCACTGGGCCCCGGCAGCATCACATCCAGCACGATCGCGTCATAGGCCCCCGCCAACGCCAGCTCCAGCCCCCGATGCCCGTCCCGGGCCACATCCACCCAGTGCCCCTCAGCAGCCAGCCCCCGCCGCAAGGAGTCGGCGAGCCCCTCTTCGTCCTCCACGACCAGTATGTGCATGGACTCATTGTCATGGTTCAGGTGTATTCCTGGGGGAGGAGCTGGTGGGTGCGCGTCGGGCGCGATGAGCCCCGGTGGGGGTGCGCGTCTTGCGCGATGGGTCCGGTGGTGGGGGGCTCGGGGTCCCTCCGGGGTCACTCCTCGGCACCGTGGACCGCAACGTACCTTGATTAGGCAACGCAGAGGCCCGGCTGCCTGCGGGGAGACCCCTGCGGGACCCGAGCCCTGGCCGTCGAGCGGCTATCGGTGCGATTGGGCTGGGCTTCTCACAAGCCGAGGCACCCTGGCGCGTCAGCGCCCGGTGGCGCGGCGAAGCCGCGTCGGCGTGAGCCGGCCTGGTGTGCGCGTTGCATCGCCGGGGAGTGGCCTGCCGTCCCGCCACCTCCCCGTGAGCCTCACCCCCACGTAAGGCGCCCTCCTGTGTCATCGAAAACTTCCCCCCACCGACCTCGGCTCGCCAAACCGGCCGGAGGGGGCGTGTAGGGGGCCATCCCCGCAGGCAGCCGGGTGTCTGCGTCACCGAAAAAAAGTCACGTCGCGGTGCACGGTGCCGAGGAGTTGGCCCCCTGCGCGCCCCCGCCCCACAACGCACCCCATGCGAGCCGAACGTCAACCCCACACACCCCCGCGCGAAGCGCAAAGCAGCACGCAGTGCAGACCAGGATTGCCAAGCCCCCCACCTGGGCAAGGAGCCCCAGAACCACCCACCCCCGGAAAGACGCGCCGCAGGCGCATTGGCACTCCGCTTGACCGAGTGCTAACCGCGTCATAGTCTCGGCTCTGGCACTCTCCACCGGGGAGTGCCAAACACAGCGACGGGCAGGTCCGGCACCCGCGACGACGGATCCTCCTGGTCGCCACCTCAGACAGTTAACCCCGTGAGATCTCCGAAGGGGGAGGTCGGATCGTGACGACCGCCAGCTCCAAGGTTGCCATCAAGCCGCTCGAGGACCGCATCGTGGTCCAGCCGCTCGACGCCGAGCAGACCACGGCTTCGGGCCTGGTCATTCCCGACACCGCGAAGGAGAAGCCCCAGGAGGGCGCCGTCCTCGCCGTGGGTCCGGGCCGCTTCGAGAACGGCGAGCGCCTGCCGCTCGACGTCCAGGTGGGTGACGTCGTTCTCTACAGCAAGTACGGCGGCACCGAGGTGAAGTACAACGGCGACGAGTACCTCGTCCTCTCGGCGCGCGACGTGCTCGCGATCATCGAGAAGTAATTCACCGAAGATTGCCTTGATCTGCGCCCCTGGTTCCCGCGTCTAAACAACCGGTTTCCCGGGGCGCAGTTCGTTGCAGAGAACGACTAAGGACACGTAACTCATGGCGAAGATCCTGAAGTTCGACGAGGACGCCCGTCGCGCCCTTGAGCGCGGCGTCAACAAGCTTGCCGACACCGTGAAGGTGACGATCGGCCCCAAGGGCCGCAACGTCGTCATCGACAAGAAGTTCGGCGCCCCGACCATCACCAACGACGGCGTGACCATCGCCCGTGAGGTCGAGGTCGACGACCCGTACGAGAACCTCGGCGCGCAGCTCGTGAAGGAGGTGGCGACCAAGACCAACGACATCGCGGGTGACGGCACCACCACCGCCACCGTGCTGGCGCAGGCGCTGGTCCGTGAGGGTCTGCGCAACGTCGCCGCGGGCGCTTCCCCGGCCGCCCTGAAGAAGGGCATCGACGCCGCGGTCAAGGCCGTGTCCGAGGACCTCCTCGCGACCGCCCGCCCGATCGACGAGAAGTCCGACATCGCGGCCGTCGCCGGTCTGTCCGCGCAGGACAAGCAGGTCGGCGAGCTGATCGCCGAGGCGATGGACAAGGTCGGCAAGGACGGTGTCATCACCGTCGAGGAGTCCAACACCTTCGGCCTGGAGCTGGACTTCACCGAGGGCATGGCCTTCGACAAGGGCTACCTCTCGCCGTACATGGTCACCGACCAGGAGCGGATGGAAGCGGTCCTGGAGGACCCGTACATCCTGATCCACCAGGGCAAGATCGCCTCGATCCAGGACCTGCTGCCGCTGCTGGAGAAGGTCATCCAGGCCGGCTCCTCCAAGCCGCTGCTGATCATCGCCGAGGACGTCGAGGGCGAGGCCCTGTCGACCCTGGTCGTCAACAAGATCCGCGGCACCTTCAACGCCGTCGCCGTCAAGGCGCCCGGCTTCGGCGACCGCCGCAAGGCGATGCTCGGCGACATGGCCGCCCTGACCGGCGCGACCGTCATCGCCGAGGAGGTCGGCCTCAAGCTCGACCAGGCCGGCCTGGACGTGCTGGGCACCGCCCGCCGCGTGACCGTCACCAAGGACGACACGACCATCGTGGACGGTGGCGGCAACTCCGCCGACGTCGAGGGCCGCGTCAACCAGATCAAGGCCGAGATCGAGTCGACCGACTCGGACTGGGACCGCGAGAAGCTCCAGGAGCGTCTGGCGAAGCTGGCCGGCGGCGTCTGCGTGATCCGCGTGGGTGCGGCCACCGAGGTCGAGCTCAAGGAGAAGAAGCACCGTCTGGAGGACGCCATCTCCGCGACCCGCGCCGCGGTCGAGGAGGGCATCGTCTCCGGTGGTGGCTCCGCCCTGGTGCACGCCGCCAAGGTGCTGGAGGGCTCCCTCGGCAAGGAGGGCGACGAGGCCACCGGTGTCGCCGTGGTCCGCCGCGCCGCCGTCGAGCCGCTGCGCTGGATCGCCGAGAACGCCGGCCTGGAGGGCTACGTCATCACCTCGAAGGTGGCGGAGCTGGACAAGAACCAGGGCTTCAACGCCGCGACCGGCGAGTACGGCGACCTGGTGAAGGCCGGCGTCATCGACCCGGTCAAGGTCACCCGCTCGGCGCTGGAGAACGCCGCGTCGATCGCCTCGCTGCTGCTCACGACCGAGACCCTGGTCGTCGAGAAGCCGGCCGAGGAGGAGCCCGAGGCCGGTCACGGCCACGGCCACGCCCACTGAGGCAGCTCATCGCCGTTCGAGGCCCGGTCCCCTTTCGAGGGGTCCGGGCCTCGTCCCGTTGACGGGAGTCCCCGCCGTCATCCGGCGGTGCCGTCGGCCAGCGCCGCTCGGACGATGCGGAGGGCCTCGTCGGTGCCGATGCCGGCGCGGGCGATGACGGCGGCGTACTCGGCGGCGGCGCGGCGTGCCCGTTCGCGTCCCTTCTCGCCGGCCGCGGACACGTACGAGCCGGCCGCTCCCCGGGTCTCGATCAGCCCGGCCTCCTCCAGCTCCCGGTAGGCCCGGCCGACGGTGTTGGCGGCCAGGCCGAGGTCCGCGGCCAGGCGGCGGATGGCCGGCAGCCGGGTGCCCACGGCCAGTGTGCGGTCCTGGATCTGCCGGGCAAGCTGGGCGCGGAGCTGCTCGAACGGCGGGACGGGGGAGGCCGGGTCGATGACGATCACGGGTCTCACCGGACGCTCATGACGTTCCGCGCCACCGTGGAGCTCCGTGCGGTCCGCGCGGTGATCAGGGCGAGCACGATGACGCTCAGGAGGACGAAGCCAAGCCAGGCGGCGGTCCACCAGCCGAGCCCGGCACCGAACACCGACACGGTCGGCAGGCACCACACCACACCGGGAGTGGCGACGTCCCGGGCGTCCTCGACCCGCAGGACGACGTCGGCGGTGAGCGAGCCCTCGTCGTCGGCCACGACCGGGCGCACCAGGACGTGGCGCAACTGGACGACCGTCCCGGCCGCGACCCCGCACAGCCCGATGAGCAGGACGAGTGCCGCGTACCGCGCGGTGGGGTCCTGCTTGGTCAGGAAGCCGACAGCCGGCGAGGTCGCGCCCGCGAACGTGGCGACCGCGAACAGGACTCGCGGCCCACCGATCACGGTGCGCCGGCCGAGCCGGACCGGATGGGCCGCCCGTCGCGGCAATGTCGCCGCGGCCCGCCGGTCGGCCTGCCGTACCGGCCGGTCGGTGTCCGGAGTCGTTCCCTTCGGCATGACGCCTTTTTGTACCAACTCTTGCCCCAACACGGTGCGACAAGGCTTGCTACAAGTCAATGCCGAACTGGCCTTGCTGGTCCGCTACTTGGCGTCGCTGTGACCCTCTCGTCCCTCACGCCGACCGCCCCAGTCCTTCCGGTCGTACCGGATCGGCGAACGGCAGCCCCTTCGCGTAGCGCTCCAGTTCGTCCAGAGCCTGATCGGCCATGCGGTGGAGTTCGCCCCCGAGGGAGCCGGCGAGATGCGGGGTGAGCAGGACGTTGGGCAGGTCGTAGAGGGGGGAGTCGGGGGGCGGCAGCTCGGGGTCCGTGACGTCGAGTACGGCGCTGATGCGGCCGGTGACCAGCTCGGGGAGCAGGGCCGTTTCGTCGACGAGGGTGCCGCGGGCGGTATTGATCAGGGTGGCGCCGTCGGGCAGGAGGGCCAGTCGCCGGGCGTCGAGCAGATGGTGGGTGGCGGGCAGTTGGGGAGCGTGGACGGTGACCACGTCGGAGGCGGCGCACAGGTCGTCGAGGGAGGCGAGGGTGACACCCAGGCGGTCGGCTTCGGCCTCGTCCACGTACGGGTCGTGGAGGAGGACCGTCAGGTCGAACGGGCGCAGGAGTTCGATGACGCGGCGGCCGATACGGGAGGCGCCGATGACGCCCACGGTGCGGCGGTGGTTGCCGGCGCCGTCCAGTTCGCGGAGCCAGTCGTGGGGGGCGCGCAGCGCGCGGTAGCGGTGTGCGGAGTGCAGGACGCGTTTGTTGGCGAAGAGGATCGCGGCGAGCGTGTACTCGGCGACGGGCTGCGCGTTGGCGGCGGCCGCCGAGGTGACGGTGATGCCACGGCCCCAACAGGCGGCGGTCACATGGGGTTTGACCGATCCGCCGGCGTGGATGACGGCACGCAGGCTTGGGGCCCGGTCGAGGACGGCGGCGGTCAGCGGGGTCGCTCCCCACGAGGTCAGGAGGACTTCGGCGCCCGCCAGCGCGGTGGCCACGGCCGGGGGCGGGTCGGCCAAGTCGTGGGCCACCAGGCCGGGATCGGTGCGGGCGAGCGCTGTCAGACGGCTGCGGTGGTGGTCGGCGAGGAGGCGGCCGGCGAGGCCGGGTTGCATGGCGAGCAGCAGCGTGGGGCGGGAAAGTGCCTGGTCAGAGGAATTGTCAGTGGTGTGGTGCATGGTGGAAGCGTGCTCCTGGTTCGGGGCGTCACTTGACGCTTCCGGCGGCGAGTCCGGCCTTCCAGTGCCGCTGGAGGGTCACGAAGGCGATGATCAGGGGGAGGACGGCGAGGAGGGAGCCGGTGACGACGAGGGGATAGAAGGACGGCTCGCCGTGCGCGTTGCCGCTCCAGGCGTACAGGCCGAGGCTCACGGGGAAGAGCCGCTGGTCGGAGAGCATCACGAGGGGGAGGAAGAAGTTGTTCCAGATCGCGGTGAACTGGAAGAGGAAGACGGTCACCAGGCCCGGCGCGACCATACGCAGGCCGATGGACCAGAAGACGCGCAGCTCGCCCGCGCCGTCGATACGGGCCGCTTCGAGGGCCTCGTCCGGGACGTAGCCCGCGCTGAAGACCCGCGCCAGATATACGCCGAGCGGGTTGACGAGTACGGGCACCAGCACCGACCAGTAGGTGTTGACCACGCCGGTGCGGCTGGCCAGCAAGTAGAGGGGGAGGGCCAGCGCCGTGGTGGGGACCAGCACGCCGAGCAGGACGAGGCCGAACAGCTTCTCCTTGCCCGGGAACCGGTACTTGTCGAAGGCGTAACCGGCGGCCACGGAGATCAGGGCGCAGAGCGCGGCGCCGACGCCCGCGTAGAGCAGGCTGTTGGCGTACCACCGGAAGTAGACGCCGTCGCCCTCCGAGGCGAGGCGGGAGAGGTTGCCGGCCAGGTCGAAGCCCTCGAAGGACAGGGCGTTCCCGGCCAGCAGGCCGCCCGCGTCCTTGGTGGCGGCGGTGACCAGCCAGACGAGGGGGAAGAGCGTGTAGAGGACGGCGAGGGCGAGGGCCGCGTTGACGGCGGCGGGGGAGAGCCAGCGGCCGCGCGGGCGGCGGTCGGCGGCGCGTACGGACGGGGCGCGGGAGGGGCGTACGGGCGCGGGGGCCGCCGGGCCGGCGACGGTGGTGCGGGGTGACAGCGTCATCAGGGCCTGCCCTTCGGGTGGGCGAGCGGGGGACGGGACGCGTTCGGCAGGCGGCGGCCGGGCCGGGAGGAGCGGCCGGCTAGGGAGGAGCGGCCGGTTCGGGAGGGGCGGCCGGTTCGGACGAGGCGGCCGGAGAGGCGGGTGACGGCGAAGGACAGCAGCGCGGCGGCGAGGGCGAGCAGGACGGACGAGGCGGCCGCGAGGCCGTAGTCGTTGCGGGCGAAGGCGGCGGTGTAGGCGTACATGTTCGGCGTCCAGGAGGAGGTGACGGCGGAGCCGGCGCCCTGGTTGAGGATCAGCGGCTCGGTGAAGAGCTGGAGCGAGCCGATCACGGTGAAGAGGGCCACCATGACGAGGGAGGAGCGGATGAGGGGGATCTTGACGCCGGTCGCGATACGCCAGGCGCCCGCGCCGTCCACCGTCGCGGCCTCGATCACCGAGCGGTCGACGGCCTGGAGGGCGGCGTAGAAGATGACCATGTTGTAGCCGAGCCACTCCCACAGGGCGATGTTGACGACCGAGGGCAGCGCTCCGGAGGGGGACAGGAAGTCGAAGCCGAGGCCGCCGGACTCCATCGCGGCCACGACCGGGCTGAGCTTGGGCGTGTAGAGGTAGACCCAGATCAGGGCGGCGATGATGCCGGGCACGGCGTGCGGCAGGAACAGGGCGAGCTGGAAGAAGCGGCGGGCGCGGGCGAGGGCGGAGTCCAGCAGCAGGGCGAGCGTCAGCGCGCCGGCCAGCAGGAGGGGGAGGTAGAGGGCGCAGTAGCCGAGGAGGACGAGGAAGCCGTCGCGGAAGGCGTGGTCGCCGAGGGCCGCAGCGTAGTTGCCGAGCCCGCTGAAGACCGTGTGCGTACCGCCGAAGCCGAGGCCGGACTGCTGCTCGGTGAAGAGGCTGAGCCAGACCGCGTACCCGACCGGGACGACCATGACCACGGTGAACAGGGCGAAGAAGGGGGTGAGCAGGACGGTGACGGCCCGCGCCTTGGCGTTCACCGGCCCATGACCTTCAGGCCGCGCTTCCTCAGTTCGCGTACCGTCGCGTCGCTTCCGGCGCGTACGGCGGCGGCGAGCGAGCCCGTGCCGCCGCCCCCCGCGCCCGCGGCCTTGCCGAACTCGTCCTTGAGCGTGGTGTTGGTGGTGCTGGTGGCCGGGCCCCAGCCCCACCTCGCGTCGACCGAGGCGGCCGCGGCGTCGAAGAGGGCGTAGACGTCCTGGCCGCCGTAGTAGCGGGTGTCGAACGCGCGCCGGGCGACCGGGCGCAGCGCCGTCGCGGCCGGGTAGGCGCTGGACTCGCCGGAGGCGACCCGGGCCTTGACCGCCTCGGCGGAGGTGGACATCCAGGTCGCGAACCGTACCGCGGCCTCGGTGTGGCGGCTGCTCTTGGTCACGGCGGTCGTGGACCCGCCGAGCATGCCGCTCGCGGGCCTGCCGTCCCAGCTCGGCACGGGTGCCGCGGCCCACTTGCCGCTCTGGTCGGGCAGGGTGCCCTTGAGGACGCCCGCGCCCCAGGAGGCGCCCAGGTAGCCGACGGTGCCGCCGCCCTTGAGGGAGTTGGTCCATCCGGGGCTGAAGGAGACATGGGTGTGGACGAGGTCGTCCTTGAGGAGGCCCTGCCAGTAGTCGGTGACCTTCCTGGTCGCCGGGTCGGTGGTGGTCAGCTTCCAGGAGTCGCCCTCAGTGGCGAACCAGTGGGCGCCGGCCTGCCAGGCCATCGCCTCGAAGGTGGTCGGGTCGTCGGGGAAGAAGGTGCCGATGCGCGCCTTCGGGTCGGCCTTCTTCACGGCGGCGGCAGCGGCGCGGAAGGCGTCCCAGGTCCGGGGCACCTCGATCTTGTGCCGGGTGAAGAAGTCCTTGCGGTAGTAGTAGACCTGCGGCGCGGCGTCGAAGGGGACGGCCCAGTTGCGGCCGCCGAGGGTGGTGAGCTGGACGGCCTGCGGCAGCAGCTTCCGCTTCAGCCCGGGCGTCACGTACGGGGTGATGTCCCGGACGGCGCCCTGGCTGACGAACTCGGGGAGGGTCGGGTACTCGACGCTGACCAGGTCGGGCGCGTTGCCCGCCTTGACCGCGTTGGAAATCTTGGCGTAGCCGCCCGCAGTGCCCGAGGGGATCTCCTCGAACCGTACCTTCGTGTCGCGGTGGGTGGCGTTGAACGCGTCCACGGCCTGTTTCGTGCCCTTGGTCCAGCCCCAGTACGTGAGGGTCACGAGGCCCTCGCTCCCGGCGGCGCCGCTGCCGCCGCCGCAGGCCGTCAGCAGGGTCAGGGCGGTGAGGCCGCCGGCTAGCGCGAGCGTCGTTCTGCTCCAACTGAGGCTCATGGCGCGGCTCCTGAGCATGGGGGAGGGGCGCGGCGCGAAGGTGATGGCCGCGATCCGCGATCCTTGGGCCGGCCTTGAGCGAAGTCAAGAGCGAAAGATTGATTGATCGAAAAAAGAACAGGATGGGGGAGGCGGGTGCGGCGTCCGGGGGCAGGGCAGGGACGGGAGGCCGGGGGCAGGGGGTGGTCAGGCGGAGTCGGTGCCGGGGCCGCGCCCCGGGTCGGCCGAGATCCCGGGGCCTCCCATGGGGCCGCCCTCGGGGGCGGCGGAGGTGGGACCCGCGGAGGCGGGTCCGGGGGCGGAACTGCCAGGACCCGAACCGCCACGGTGCGAACCTCCAAGGCCCGAACCGCCGACGTCCAAAACTCCAGGACCCGAACCGTCGGCGTCCGAGATGCCAGGGCCCGAACCGCCGTCGCCCGAACCGCCAGGACCCGAACCGCCAGCGCCTCGCCCGCCGCCGCCCGAGCCGCCAGCGCCCGAACCTGAACCACCGGCGCCCGACCCGCCGGCCCCCACCCCACCAGCCCCCACCCACACCCCGCCCCCCGCCCCGCAAGAAGCCCGCACCCGCAGCGTCGGCAGCAGCGTGACGTGGCGGCGCGGCGACGGCGCGCCGACGGGATCGGCCGGCTCGCGCAGCCGGTGCACCAGGAGCCCCGCCGCCTGCCGCCCCACCTCCCGCTTGGGCGGCGCCACGGCCGTGAGCGGCGTGTCCGCCAGCGCCGCCACCTCGTCGTCGTACGCGACCAGCGCCAGGTCGCGCGGCACCCGTACGCCCAGTTCGGCGAGCCGCTGCACCATCTGGATCGCGTCCACGTCGTTGTGCACCAGCGCCGCCGTCGCCTCCCCCGAGGCCACCGCCGCCCGCAGCTCCCGTACGGCCCGCTCGAAGCCCGCCGGGTCCAGGTCGGCGGGCACCGACCCGATCACCGGCCGCGGCCGTGGCACGCCGAGGGCCCGCAGCGCCGCGTCGTACCCTTCGCGCACGGCGAGGGCCGTCGGGCTGTCGGCGCGGGCCACCAGCAGGGGCGCCGCGTGCCCCTGCGCGATCAGGTGGCGCAGCGCGAGCAGCACCCCGTGGCCGTGGTCCGAGCACACCTGGTCCAGCCCGGCCAGCGGGCTGTCCGGCGGCACGCTGCGTTCCAACAGCACGACGGGGGCGGGCAGTTCGGCGACCCAGCCGCCGTACTCGGCCGGGTCGTCCGGTCCGCGCCAGCCCGGCGCGACGAGCAGCCCTTCGGCCCCGGCGGACAGCAGTCCCTCGGCGCGTGCCGGGTCCTCCTCGGGCCGGTAGTCGGATATCCGCAGGACGAGCCGGGCCCCGGCGCGCGCCGCGGCCTCGTGGGCGCCGCGGATCACGTCGGCGAAGTAGTACGTGGCCGAGGGCGCCAGTAGACCCAGCACCGGCCCCTCGGCGGCGGGCGCGCGGCCGCCGGCGGCCCGGTCGCGCTGCCGGGGCCAGGACACCGCGCCGTGCACCCGGTCGAGCAGGCCCTTGCCGGTCAGCGCCTCGACGTCGCGCCGTACGGTGACGGGCGAGACGCCGAGCTGGTCGGCCAGTTCGGTGACGCGGGCCGAGCCGCGCTGCCGTACCAAGGACAGCAGACGGTCATGACGTTGCACAGCACGCTCGCGCACGGCGGCAGCCCCCTCGCGGTGTGGTGGACGGGGGCGGGCCGGGACCGCGGCCGGTCCCGGGCCGGCCTCCAGGAGTGAGGACGCACCCTAGTCCAGCGTGATCGAACGGCCCAGTAAACGGTCAACCGATCGGGTGGTCTTGACGTTCGATCGTGGCGAGTTGAGGATTTCTGGGGTCGACGACCGTAAGGGAAGCGCCCATGACCGTGCCCCAGCCCCCGCAGTCCGCTCAGCCCGCCGGCCGGATCGCCGGCGCCCTGCCGCCGGAGGACCGCGAGCGCAGTCCGTACACCGGCTGGACCCGTGCGCACTGGGAAGCCACGGCCGACAGCCTCCTGCAAGCGGTCGTCCCGTTCGCGTCGCCCCGCAACGCTCTCATCAACCTCCCGGGCGCCCGTCCCAGTTGGGCCGGGCCGCGTTCGGACGGTCTCGAAGGGTACGCCCGTACCTTCCTCGCGGCCGCCTTCCGGGTGGCCGGCAGCGGCGGCCAGGATCCGCACGGTTACCTGGCCCGGTACGGCGAAGGGCTCGCCGCCGGCACCGAGCACCCGGTGACCGAGCCGGGGCTGGACGGCAAGGACCCCGACGCCTGGCCGGTCATCCCGGACACCCGGCAGGCCATCGTCGAATCCGCCTCCGTCGCCCTCGGCCTGCGGCTGACCCGCCCCTGGCTGTGGGACACCCTGGACGACAAGGTCCGCACCCGGGCCGTGGACTGGCTGCTGCCCGCCCTCGACCCGCCGCCCATCGACAACAACTGGTGGCTGTTCGGCCTGACCGTCGGCGGTTTCCTCCTCGACGCGGGCGTCGAGACGGAACGCGCGCAGGCGTCCGTCGACCGCGCGCTGGAGCGGATTGACGGCTGGTACCGGGGCGAGGGGTGGTACAGCGACGGCGACAACCAGGCGTTCGACCACTACAACGGCTGGGCGCTGCATTTCTATCCCGTCCTGCACGCCCATCTCTCCGGCGACCGCGCGCTGCTCGACACGTACGGCGAGCGGCTGCGCGCCCACCTGGACGGCTACCGCCGGATGTTCGACGCCAACGGCGCCCCGATGCCGTTCGGCCGCTCGCTCACCTACCGCTTCGCCACCCTCGCCGCGCCCTGGCTCGGCGCGCTCACCGGCCACACCCCGCTCAGCCCCGGCGCCACCCGCCGCCTCGCCTCCGGCACCCTGCGGCACTTCGTCGACCACGGCGCCGTGACGGACCAGGGCCTCCTGCCGCTCGGCTGGTACGGCCCGTACGCCCCCATGCTCCAGGGCTACTCCGGACCCGCCTCCCCGTACTGGGCGTCCAAGGGGCTGCTCGGTCTGCTGCTGCCGGACGGCCACCCCGCCTGGACCGAGCGCGAGGAGCCGCTGCCCGCCGAGACCGAGGACGCCGTCACCACGCTCCGCGCGCCCGGCCTGCTCGTGCAGTCCACGGCGGCCGACGGGCTGGTCAGGCTGCACAACCACGGCAGCTCCTCGGTCTTCGGCCCGGCCGACCCGAACTACGCGCGGTTCGCCTACTCGACGCGTACGGGACCGTCGGCCGCGGAGGAGACCGCGGCGGTCGTGGACACGGCGGCGAACCCCGGCTCCGACACCACCCCCGCCGCGACCCCGGACAACCACTTCGCGCTGCTCGTGGACGGCACGCCCACCGGCCGCGGCCCGGTCGAACCGCTGGGCGGCGGCCCCGGCTGGGCCGCCTCGGCGCACACCCCGCGCCGCGCGGACGGCTCCGAACTCGCCGGTGTACGGGTCGTGTCCGCGACCCTGGCGCACGGCCGCGCCGAGGTCCGCGCCCACCTGGTCACCGGGGCCGCGCCCGGCACGCCCGTACGGCAGACCGGCTACGCCGTCCCGGACGACGGGCCGGCCGCCCAGCTCCACGCCGTACACGGCTTCTCAGGGGACGACGGGCAGCCGCGCACCGTACCGACCGGCAGCACGCCCTTCGGGGAGCGCACCCGCACCGCCTGCCTCGACGGCACGGTGCCGGACGCCCCCGAAGGCGCCCTGTTCGTCTCGATCGCCTCGCTCACCGCCGAGTCCGGCCCGGCCCCGGCCCGCACCCTGGCCGAGGTACGGCTCAGCGGCTCCCACGACCTCCACGTGACCTGGAAGGACGGCACCACCAGCGCTCTGACCCTGACCGCGGACACCGTCACCGCCCCGTAACGGAGGCCCACGGACCATGAGACCCGAGCCGGGCCGGGGACCGCGCGTCACCGCACGCGCGCTCCCCGCCGCTCTCGCCCTGTCCGCCGCGCTCACGCTCGTCACAGCCCCCGGCGCGCGCGCCGCCGACCGCACCTCCGCTTCGGCAGGCCACGTCTTCCACGTCGACTGCGCCGCGCCCGCCGGGGGCGACGGCTCGCGTGACCGCCCCTGGTCCACGCTGGCCCAGGCCAACGCCCAGCCGTACGGCCCCGGCGACCGCCTGCTGTTCCGCCGAGGCAGCACCTGCACCGGCACCCTCGCCCCCAGGGGAGAGGGCTCCGCCACCGCGCCCTTCACCATCGCCGACTACGGGAGCGCCGCCGCCCGTGCCCGACTGGACGGCGCCGGCGCCCACGACACGGTGCTGCTGAGCAACACGCAGCACCTACGTCTCAGCGCGCTGGAAATCGTCAACGCGGCCCGCCCCGGCAGCGAACGCAACGGCGTACGGCTGCGCCTGACCGACTACGGCACCGCCCGCGATATCGCGGTCACCGGGCTGTACGTGCACGACGTACGCGGCGGCGACGCCAAGACCCTCACCGGGTCCAGCGGCATCCACGTCACCGTTGAGGGCACGGCGCGGCCCAGCCGCTACGACGGGCTGGAGATCGCCGGTAACCGCATCGAGGACGTCGACCGGGAGGGCGTGTACTTCAAGTCCACCTGGTCCCGGCGTCCCCTCGTCGGCAACCAGCAGGACCCGCACACCTACCCCGGCGCCTGGACCCCGAGCACCCGGGTCCGCGTCCACCACAACACCCTCAGGTCACTGGCGGGCGACGGCATCAAGCTGGACACCACGGCGGGTGCCGTCGTCGAGCACAACAGGGTGGACGGTTTCCAGCTCCGCTCGCCTTCGGCCAACGCGGGAGTCTGGACGTTCAACACCGACGACACCCTCGTCCAGTTCAACGAGGTCTCCGGCGGCGGCAACACACACGACGGCATGTCCTTCGACGCGGACGGCGCCTCCCGGAACACGGTGTTCCAGTACAACAACAGCCACGACAACAAGGGCGGCTTCCTGTTGCTGTGCCCGTACAGCGGCGCCAAGACCGTCGGCACCACCGTCCGCTACAACGTCAGCCGCTACGACGGCGCGCGGCTGATCCAGAACTGTGCGGGTCCCGTCCTCGACACCCGCATCTACAACAACAGCTTCCTTAACACGGACCGCATCCCTGCCTACCTGGTCCAGGACGACACCCCGTCCCCCACCACCACCGACCACGAGCTGACCGTCCGCAACAACATCTTCGTCAGCCGTGGACAGGGCGGCTACGCCCTCAAGAACCCCACACCCGGCCTGCGCTTCGACCACAACGTCTTCCACGGCCTGCCACCGGCGCACCTACCCGCCAACCCCGGCGGCACCACGGCCGACCCCGGACTGCGCGACGACTTCCGCCTCACCGCCGGGTCACCTGCCCACGCCGCCGGGCAGCACGTGGCGGACAACGGCGGCCGCGACTACTTCGGCACACCGCTGCCCGCCGGAGCCCCCACCATCGGCGCTTACGAGGGCCCCGGCGTCCACTGACGACTCCGGGACGGTACGGGCGGTGCGCGTCTCACCTAAGGCGCGCACCACCCACGGCCCTTACCGCTTCGCGACACGGCCCGTACCGCACCGCGTCACTTGGGCCCGTACTTGCGTCCCGTCTTCGACGTGATCCCGCCGAGCATGTTGCGCGGCGCCAGCTTCGCCACGCCCATCAGCGCCTTGTAGCGCGGGTCCGGGATCGACAGCGACTTGCCGCGCGCCAGGTCCTTCATCGCGGCGTCCACCAGTTTGTCGGGGTCCAGCCACATCCAGTCGGGGATGTTGTCCGTACCCATTCCGGCCCGCTCGTGGAACTCGGTCCGTACGAACCCCGGGCACAGCGCCATCAGCCGTACGTTGCTGCCCGCCAGGTCACGGGCGGCGCCCTGGGTGAACTGCACGACCCACGCCTTGCTCGCCCCGTACGTGCCGCGCGGCACGAACGCGGCCACCGAGGCCACGTTGACGACCCCGCCCCGGCGCCGGTCGCGCATCCCCTTCAGCGCCTCCGACGTCAGCCGCAGCACCGCCTCGCAGTGCACCTTGAGCATCTTCAGCTCGTCGGCCATCGGCACGTCCAGGAATTCGCCCTTGTTGCCGAAGCCCGCGTTGTTGACCAGCAGGTCCACCGGATGGGTGCGGTCGCCCAGCCGCTTCTCGACCGCGGCGATGCCGTCCTCCGTCGCCAGGTCCGCGACCAGCACGGACACCTCGACGCCGTGCCGGTCGTGCAGCTCGGTGGCCTGCTCGCGCAGCCGCTTCTCGTTGCGCGCCACGAGCACCAGGTTGTGGCCGTCGCCCGCCAGCCGGCGGGCGAAAGCGGCGCCGATGCCCGCCGTCGCTCCCGTAATCAATGCAGTCGTCATACGGGCACGCTATCCGCATCCGCGCACGCCACTCGCCCCGGCCGGTGTCCGTCGGCCGGGGTACGGGCGCCCTGTTCGGCCGGGTTCAAGCCTCTTGCGTACGGATGTACTTGAGCGCCGATTCGCGCAGCTCGGGGTGGAGTGCCGCGCCCGCCTCCAGGAGCCGCGGCAGCACCTCGCGCCCGGTGGTCATGCCGCGGAAGGCGAGGGCGATCGTCACGTCGTGGTCCGGGCGGTGCTCGACGGTGATCGGGTCCCCGGCCCGGATCTCGCCCGGCTCCAGGACCCGCAGATACGCGCCGGGCACCTCGGCCCGCGTGAAGCGCTTGATCCAGCCCGGCTCGCCCAGCCGGCCCTGGAAGGTCATGCAGGGGATGCGCGCGGAGGTCACCTCCAGCAGCAGCCGAGGGCCGACGCGCCAGCGCTCGCCGATCCGCGCGTGCGTCACGTCCAGGCCGCTGGTGGTGAGGTTCTCCCCGAACGTCCCGGAGGGCAGCGGGCGGCCCAGTTCCCTCTCCCAGACGTCCAGATCCTCGCGGGCATACGCGTACACCGCCTGATCGTTGCCGCCGTGGTGCTGAAGATTGACCACCGCGTCCCCGGCCAGACCGCTCCCGGCGACGCCCTTGGGGCCGGGCGCGGAGACCGCCACCGGTCCGTCGACGGGCCGCTTCCCGATGCCCGTACTGCCCGTGGCACCGGGGTACTCCATGGGCCCCGGCCGCCCCACGTTCACAGACAGAAGCTTCATGGCGGCACGCTACGGGCGCCGGGCCAAAGCCGCGAGTCATTATTTCCCGCTCGCCCCAAGGTCCGCTTATGCTCGAAGCATGATCGAGGCCCGTCATCTCCGTGTGCTGCGCGCTGTCGCCCGGACCGGTTCCTTCTCCGCCGCCGCCCGCGAGCTGGGCTGCACCCAGCCCGCCGTCAGCCAGCAGATGAAGGCCCTCGAACAGTCCGCCGGCACCCCGCTGCTGATCCGTACGGGCCGCGAGATGCGGCTGACGCAGGCGGGCGAGGCGCTGGTACGCCACGCCACCGGCATCCTGGCCGGGCTGACCGCCGCCGAGGAGGAGGTCGCCGCCATCGCCGGGCTGCGGGCCGGGCGGGTACGGCTGGTCTCCTTCCCCTCCGGCAGCTCGACGCTGGTGCCCACCGCCCTGGCCGCCATGCGCGCCGACCACCCCGGCACCCGGGTCTCCCTGGTCGAGGCCGAGCCGCCGCGCTCGGTCGAGATGCTGCGCAACGGCGACTGCGAGATCACGCTGGCCTTCCGGTACCCGGAGGTGCGCGGCGCGGACCCCGCCGCCGAGGCGGAGTGGGACGACCTGGTCGTCCGGCCGGTCCTGGTCGACCGGCTGGTGGGCCTGGTCCCGGAGACGCACCGGCTGGCCGGCGCCGGGACGGCGGGCTACGCCGACCTGGCCGGCGAGCCGTGGATCGCGGGCTGCCCGCGCTGCCGGCGGCACCTGGTCGAGGTCTGCGAGGGGGCGGGGTTCACCCCGCGCATCGACTTCGCGACGGACGACTACCCGGCGGTGATCGGCCTGGTGGGCGCGGGTCTGGGCGTCGCCGTACTGCCGGAGCTGGCGCTGGAGTCGGTACGGCACAAGGGGGTCCGTACGGTCACGATGGAGCCGTGCGTGCAGCGCGAGGTGGTGGCGCTCACCCTGCCGGACCTCGCACAGGTCCCGGCGGTCGAGGCGATGCTCGGGCGGCTCGCGGGGGCGGTCGGCCGCTGAGGCGGCGGGGCGGGGCGGGCGCCGAGGCGTCCGGCCTGGATCGGACGCGGGCCCGGACACCGGCCCGTAGGCGTCGGTCGGCGCGCGGCGGGGACCTGGCCTGACTGCGCCGATCGGGTGAAGTTTCCGAGGAAACGTTTCTTCGGTCCGGGCTCTCAGCCGTTCCGGGCGCCGGGGTGCCCCACCGCCGCCGTCGCCGGCACCAGCCGGTGCCGCGCCCGGCCCATCAGCTCTTCGCGCTCGTCCTCCGTCAGCCCGCCCCACACCCCGTACGGCTCGCGGACCGCGAGGGCGTGCGCCGCGCACTGGGCACGTACCGGGCAGCGCATGCACACCTCTTTCGCGGAGGTCTCCCGCGCGCTGCGCGCGGCACCGCGTTCGCCCTCGGGATGGAAGAAGAGGGAACTGTCCACGCCACGGCACGCGGCGAGAAGCTGCCAGTCCCAGAGATCTGCGTTCGGGCCCGGAAGGCGCGAGAAATCTGCCATTGCTAGTCCCCTCGAAGCGATACCGGTTCGGCCTCGGTGCTCACGACCGTACATCTACTGTCTAAGTAGATGTAAATATGACTCATTGCGAATCTAGCCACAGACACCGTGAAAATGGAAGAAAAGCCACCAAATAGGGCATGTAGCCATGAAGAGGGGCGATACTCGACCGCGCATCTTCTGCGTGTCCGGGCCCTCACGTAGAGTGCCGAAGGCGGCTGTCCAACCCGTAACTCTTTCGAGTGACCGTCGTTGGAAGGGCGGAAGCGGTTGGCGGAGGTAGGTCTCGGGCAGATGTCCGAGGCGGTCGATCGCTCAGGTGACGATACGTACCAGCCTGGAGGCTCAAGGTGACGCGCATCAGCTGCGGAGGGCGGTCATGACATCCGTCCTCGTCTGTGACGACTCCCCGCTTGCCCGAGAGGCGCTCCGCCGCGCGGTCGCGACCGTGCCCGGTGTAGAGCGTGTGACGACGGCGGCCAACGGCGAGGAAGTCCTCCGCCGCTGGGGCGCCGATCGCTCGGACCTGATTCTGATGGACGTGCGGATGCCCGGACTGGGCGGGGTCGAGACGGTTCGCCGGCTGCTCTCCGCCGACCCCGGGGCCCGCATCATCATGCTCACGGTCGCCGAGGATCTGGACGGGGTCGCCTTGGCGGTCGCCGCCGGCGCCCGCGGCTATCTGCACAAGGACGCCTCCCGCGCCGAGCTGCGCGCGACGGTCACCCAGGCGCTCGCCGACCCCACCTGGCGGCTCGCGCCGCGCAGGCTGCGGTCGGCCGAGATGGGGGCCGCGCCGACGCTCACCGCGCGGGAGATCCAGGTGCTGGAGGGCATGAGCCACGGCCGCTCCAACGCGGAGATCGGACGTGAGCTGTTCCTCTCCGAGGACACCGTCAAAACCCATGCCCGGCGGCTGTTCAAAAAGCTCGGCGCCTCCGACCGGGCCCACGCGGTCGCGCTCGGATTCCGCTGGGGTCTGGTCCGCTAGGACGGCCGTGACGTGCAGCGATGCGGGGGAATGAGGGTCCCCGCCCGCCGCGTGGCGGGCGGGGTGGCAGCAGGTCCCGCAGGCGCCGCTCCGGGAGCGCCGTCCCGGTTCGGCGCGCGGTGCCGCATCCTTGAGGTATGGAGTTCCTCGGGGACGGGCCGATCCGGTGCGAGGGGAGGGCGCGGGAGATGACAGCCGGCGCACCTGCCGCGCATAACGCTTCGGTGCACAAGTACGGACCTGATGCCGCGGATCGCGCCGCGCCAAGGCACCATGGACCGATGCGCGATGACGGGATTCAGGAGATCGGCGATCTCGTCGCACGCGCCGTGGAAGGGGATCGCCGGGCCACCCACGACCTGCTGGCCCATGTGCACCCCCTCGCCCTGCGCTACTGCCGTACCCGGCTGTCCCGGCTGCCGGGGGACGCGCGGCACTTCGTGGAGGACCTGGCGCAGGAGGTCTGCGTCGCGGTGCTCTGCGCGCTGCCGCGCTACCGGGACACCGGAAAGCCCTTCGAGGCGTTCGTCTTCGCCATCGCCGCCCACAAGGTCGCCGACCTGCAGCGGGCCGCGATGCGCGGCCCCGGCAGCACGGCCGTGCCGTCCAACGAGATGCCCGAGCAGCCGGACGACTCGCTGGGCCCCGAGGAGCGGGCGCTGCTCAGCAGCGACGCCGAGTGGGCCAAGAAGCTGCTGGCCAACCTGCCGGAGAACCAGCGTGAGCTGGTGCTGCTGCGGGTCGCGGTCGGGCTGACGGCCGAGGAGACCGGGCAGATGCTGGGGATGTCGCCGGGCGCGGTACGGGTGGCGCAGCACCGGGCGCTGAGCCGGCTGCGGGCGCTGGCCGAGCAGTAGCCGGACCGGCGGGGCGCGGCGCGTTCCGGCGACGGTCCGGTGCGCGGTGGAGAGCTGTCCGGCGCCCGGCCCGGAGCGGCGTTCCGGGCCCCGGCGGAGGTCGGGGCGGCCGGACGCCGCGGGGGAACGTACAGTCGAAGAAACATGCAGCCGTAGGAACGTACGTCGGTGCTGCGGTCAATTCATAGGAACGTACAAGTGATGCGCTCCTCACCGGCTGTGGAATGAGACGCCTGTGGTGGCCGTTAGCATGGGTGTCCGCGCTGAGGCAAGACCATTTGGGAAGGTGTCATGACTGACAACGTCGACGGAATGCCCGCCAAATTCGCGATGCTCGGTCTGACATATGACGACGTGCTGTTGCTGCCCGGCGCCTCCGAGGTGCTGCCGAACGCGGTCGACACGGCGTCCCGGGTCTCGCGCAACGTGAAGGTCAACATCCCGCTGCTGTCCGCCGCGATGGACAAGGTCACCGAGGCGCGGATGGCGATCGCCATGGCGCGGCAGGGCGGCGCGGGCGTGCTGCACCGCAACCTCTCCATCGAGGACCAGGCCAACCAGGTCGACCTGGTCAAGCGCTCCGAGTCCGGCATGGTCACCGACCCGATCACGGTCCGCCCGGACGCCACCCTCGTCGAGGCGGACGCGCTCTGTGCGAAGTTCCGCATCAGCGGTGTGCCGGTGACCGACGCCGCGGGCAAGCTGCTGGGCATCGTCACCAACCGCGACATGGCCTTCGAGCTGGACCGCAGCCGCCAGGTGCGCGAGGTCATGACGCCGATGCCGCTGGTCACCGGCAAGGTCGGCATCTCCGGCGAGGACGCCATCGAGTTGCTGCGCCGCCACAAGATCGAGAAGCTGCCGCTGGTCGACGACTCCGGCGTCCTCAAGGGCCTGATCACGGTCAAGGACTTCGTGAAGGCCGAGAAGTACCCGAACGCGGCCAAGGACGCCGAGGGCCGGCTGGTCGTCGGTGCCGCGGTGGGCGTCGGCGACGAGGCGTTCGACCGCGCCCAGGCGCTGGTCGAGGCCGGCGCGGACTTCCTGGTCGTGGACAGCGCGCACGGCCACAGCCGCGGCATCCTCGACATGATCGCCAAGGTGAAGTCCAACGTCCGCGTCGACGTGGTCGGCGGCAACGTCGCCACCCGTGACGGCGCCCAGGCGCTGATCGACGCCGGCGCGGACGGCATCAAGGTCGGCGTCGGCCCCGGCTCCATCTGCACCACCCGCGTCGTCGCCGGCGTCGGCGTGCCGCAGGTCACCGCGATCTACGAGGCCGCGCAGGCCGCGAACGCGGCGGGCGTGCCGCTGATCGGCGACGGCGGCCTGCAGTTCTCCGGCGACATCGCCAAGGCCATCGCGGCCGGTGCCGACACGGTCATGCTGGGCTCGCTGCTGGCCGGCTGCGAGGAGTCGCCGGGCGAGATGGTCTTCATCAACGGCAAGCAGTTCAAGTCGTACCGCGGCATGGGTTCGCTGGGCGCCATGCAGTCCCGCGGCCAGGCGCGTTCCTTCTCCAAGGACCGCTACTTCCAGGACAACGTCCTCTCCGAGGACAAGCTGGTCCCCGAGGGCATCGAGGGCCAGGTCCCCTACCGCGGCCCGCTCGGCTCGGTGGCCCACCAGCTCGTCGGCGGCCTGCGCGCCTCCATGGGCTACGTCGGCTCCGCGAACATCGAGGAGCTGAAGGAGAAGGGCCGCTTCGTCCGCATCACGGCGGCGGGCCTGAAGGAGAGCCACCCGCACGACGTGCAGATGGTGACCGAGGCGCCGAACTACGCGCGGCGGTGAGCCGGTAGGTGTCGTGGACACCTCCCACGTGCTCCTCGAAAACGCAGACTGATCAAGCCCTGATACGTCCCCAGCGTCCCCGGTCGGGGATACTGGGGACGTAATCGTATGGAAGGGCCACACACGTGACTGAGATCGAGATCGGGCGCGGCAAGCGCGGCCGCCGGGCGTACGCCTTCGACGACATCGCCGTCGTACCGAGTCGGCGCACCCGCGACCCGAAGGAGGTCTCGATCGCCTGGCAGATCGATGCCTACCGTTTCGAGCTGCCGTTCCTGGCGGCCCCGATGGACTCGGTCGTCTCGCCGCAGACCGCCATCCGCATCGGTGAGCTGGGCGGCCTGGGCGTCCTGAACCTGGAAGGGCTCTGGACGCGCTACGAGGACCCGGAGCCGCTGCTCGCGGAGATCGCGGAGCTGGACGGCGAGGCCGCCACCAAGCGCCTCCAGGAGATCTACGCCGCGCCGATCAAGGAAGAGCTGATCGGGCAGCGCATCAAGGAGGTGCGCGACTCCGGTGTGGTCACCGCCGCCGCGCTCTCGCCGCAGCGTACGGCCGAGTTCTCCAAGGCCGTGGTGGACGCGGGCGTGGACATCTTCGTGATCCGCGGCACCACCGTCTCGGCCGAGCACGTCTCGTCGGCCGCCGAGCCGCTGAACCTGAAGCAGTTCATCTACGAGCTGGACGTCCCGGTGATCGTCGGCGGCTGCGCCACGTACACCGCGGCCCTGCACCTGATGCGCACCGGCGCGGCGGGCGTGCTGGTCGGCTTCGGCGGCGGCGCCGCGCACACCACCCGTAACGTGCTCGGCATCCAGGTGCCGATGGCGACCGCGGTGGCCGACGTGGCCGCTGCCCGCCGGGACTACATGGACGAGTCCGGCGGCCGGTACGTGCACGTCATCGCCGACGGCGGCGTGGGCTGGTCCGGCGACCTGCCCAAGGCCATCGCCTGCGGCGCGGACGCGGTGATGATGGGCTCGCCGCTGGCGCGCGCCACCGACGCGCCGGGCCGCGGCCACCACTGGGGCATGGAGGCCGTGCACCCGGACGTGCCGCGTGGCAAGCGGATGGACCTGGGCGCGGTCGGCACCACCGAGGAGATCCTGTGCGGTCCCTCGAACACGCCGGACGGTTCGATGAACTTCTTCGGCGCGCTGCGCCGGGCGATGGCGACCACCGGCTACTCCGAGCTGAAGGAGTTCCAGCGGGTCGAGGTGACGGTCGCGCCGTCGCAGCACGACAAGCGCTGAGGCACGGCCACGGACGCCGAAGGGCCCGGACCGCACACCTCGTGCGGTCCGGGCCCTTCGCCGTGC
This sequence comes from Streptomyces chrestomyceticus JCM 4735, assembly GCF_003865135.1. Classification (NCBI taxonomy): domain Bacteria; kingdom Bacillati; phylum Actinomycetota; class Actinomycetes; order Kitasatosporales; family Streptomycetaceae; genus Streptomyces; species Streptomyces chrestomyceticus. Next base: position 5,326,208 of record NZ_BHZC01000001.1, read on the forward strand.
GGGCGGGGCGTCAGGCCCCCAGCTTCTTGGCGACCTGGAAGCCGCCGGCGCCCGCCAGCAGGTAGAAGGCCACGTCGATCAGGCCGAGGTACTCCTTCCACACCGCGTGGACCACGTCGAAGTGGCTGAAGACGGTCTCGGTGAGCGAGGCGTGCGCGAGGTCGGAGGTGATGAGGGCCATGCCGAAGACCTGGCCGAGGTAGAGCCCGAGCAGGCCGAGCACCGCGCCGACGACCGGCAGCGCGGCGTTGCGGCCGCCCACCTTGCCCACGACGGCGCCGATCAGCGCGCCGACGGCGAGCGCCGCGTAGCCGATCGAGGCGCCGTCGACGGCCTTGAGGACCGCGCCGTAGACACCGGCCGCGACCAGCGTGGTGACGACACCGAGCGCGACGGCCAGTCCGGCGTTGCCCTGGCGGGCGGGCGGCGGAGCCGTCGGGGCCGGGAAGCCGCCCGGAGCGGGGAAGCCGCCCGGTGCGGGAGCGCCGTACGGGCCCTGCGGCGGCTGGTGGGGCTGCTGAGGCGCGGGCGGCACGGACTGGCTCATGAAGATTCCCCCGAGGTGGAGACCGTCGCGGCGCTGGGCACGGGACCGGTCGGCATGGACGCGCACACGTTCGATGCGCGGACACAAATTAACAGACAGGTCTGACATGTCCGCTACGAAATTCCGCCCGGGCGCAGAGCCGGTACGCGGCGTCAGAGCCGGTACGCGGCGCCCGTCGGTGTCGCCCCCCGGGTGTCCAGCAGCAACTGGGCCTTCACCGCCAGGCCCTGGAGGTCGTACGTGCGGTGGTGCTGGAGCAGCACGGTGAGGTCGGCCCCGGCGGCCGCTTCGTAGAGGGCGTCGGCGCGCGGGACGGGCCGGTCCTGGACCTGCCACTGGTGGACGTACGGGTCGTGATACGTGATGTGCGCGCCCAACTCCATAAGCCGGGAGGCGACTTCGCGGGCCGGGGAGCCTTCCTCGTCGCCGGTGTCCGGCTTGTACGTGACGCCCAGCAGCAGCACGCGGGCGCCGCGCGCGGACTTGCCGTGCTCGTTGAGCAGGGTCGCGCAGCGCTGTACGACATAGCGCGGCATCCGGCTGTTGACCTCCTGCGCCAGCTCGACCAGACGCAGGGGGTAGCCGAGCGAACGGCCCTTGTAGGAGTAGTAGTTGGGGTCGATGGGGGCGGTATGGCCGCCGACCCCGGGGCCGGGGCGGAACGCCTGGAACCCGAACGGTTTGGTCTCGGCGCAGCGGATGACGTCCCACAGGTCGACGCCGATGTCGTGGCAGAGCACCGCCATCTCGTTCATGAGCGCGATGTTCAGGTGCCGGTAGTTGGTCTCCAGCAGCTTGGCCGTCTCCGCCTCGCGCGGCCCGCGCGCGCGGACGACCTTGTCGGTGAGCCGGGCATAGAACGCGGCCGCGGCCTCCGTGCAGGCCGGGGTCAGACCGCCGATGACCTTGGGGACGGTGCTGTAGCGGTGCGCGCGGTTGCCGGGGTCGTGGCGGGCGGGGGAGCAGGCGAGATGGAAGTCGCGTCCCGCGGTCAGACCGGAGCCCTCTTCCAGGAGGGGGCGCAGGAATTCCTCGGTGGTGCCCGGGTAGACGGTGGACTCCAGGACGACCGTGGTGTGCGGGCGCAACTGCGCCGCCAGTACGCGGGCGGCGTCGGCGACCGCGGTCAGGTCGAGGGCGCCGTCCGCGCCGAGTGGGGTGGGGGCGCAGATGACAGCCGTACGGACCCGGCCGAGCGCGGTGGGGTCGTCGGTGACGCGGAAGCCGGCCGCGAGCAGCCGGCGGGTCTCGGACGCGCTGAGCGGGCTGTGCGCGGTGGTGGCCGGGCGGCCGTCCGGGGGCGCGGCGGTGTCCGGCGCGGCCGCGGCCGGCGGCGGTCCGGGTTCGTAGCCGATGGTGCGGACGCCGGCGAGGGCGGCGGCCTGGGCGAGGGGGAGACCGATATGGCCTAGTCCGATGACGGCGAGGTCTGCGGGCATGGCTGGCTGCCGTCCTTCCCGAGCGGTTCCGGATGAGGCGGTGAAGCATAAGAGCATAAATAGACTAAGCGGACATTTGGCCCAGAATGGGGATTGGCGGATCGGGGGCGGCGGGGTGTTGCCCGGCCCGCCGGAGGGTGGATACGGGCCGGTGGCGCGGCCAAAATCGACGGACGGGGAGTGTGGCCCCGACCACAGCGGGAGGCAGCGGTGAGGACAGCGACACTCGGACCGGCCCAGCGTGCCGAAGCGCTCGCACGGATGGCGGAACGGGAGCTGGACATTTTGGTGGTCGGCGGCGGAGTCGTCGGCGCCGGCACGGCACTGGACGCGGCGACCCGCGGCCTGGACACCGGACTGGTCGAGGCCCGCGACTGGGCATCGGGCACGTCGAGCCGGTCGAGCAAGCTCATCCACGGCGGACTGCGGTACCTGGAGATGCTGGACTTCGCGCTCGTAAGGGAAGCGCTGAAGGAGCGCGGGCTGCTGCTGGAGCGGCTCGCGCCGCACCTGGTCAAGCCGGTTCCGTTCCTCTACCCGCTCACCCACAAGGGCTGGGAACGCTGGTACGCGGGCTCCGGCGTCGCCCTGTACGACGGCATGTCGATCTCCTCCGGGCACGGCCGCGGACTGCCCGTCCACCGGCACCTCTCGCACAAGCGCGCGCTGCGGGTCGCGCCCTGCCTGAAGAAGGACGCCCTGGTCGGCGCGTTGCAGTACTACGACGCCCAGATGGACGACGCCCGCTTCGTGATGAACCTCGTCCGCACCGCGGCCGCTTACGGGGCGGACGCCGCCAACCGGGCCAGGGTGGTCGGCTTCCTGCGCGAGGGCGAACGCGTCGTCGGCGCCCGGGTGCAGGACGTGGAGGCGGGCGGTGAGTACGAGGTACGGGCGCGCCAGATCGTGAACGCGACCGGCGTGTGGACCGACGACACCCAGGCCCTGATCGGCGAGCGCGGCCAGTTCCACGTACGGGCGTCCAAGGGCATCCACCTGGTCGTGCCCAAGGACCGCATCCACTCGACGACCGGGCTGATCCTGCGCACGGAGAAGAGCGTGCTCTTCGTCATCCCGTGGGGACGGCACTGGATCGTCGGCACGACCGACACCGACTGGGACCTGGACAAGGCGCACCCGGCGGCGTCCAGCGCCGACATCGACTACCTGCTGGAGCACGTGAACTCGGTGCTCGCCACCCCGCTCACCCGCGACGACGTCGAGGGCGTCTACGCGGGTCTGCGCCCCCTGCTGGCCGGCGAGTCGGACGCGACCAGCAAGCTGTCGCGCGAGCACACCGTCGCGCACCCGGTGCCGGGCGTCGTCGTGGTCGCGGGCGGCAAGTACACGACGTACCGGGTGATGGCCAAGGACGCGGTGGACGAGGCGGTGCACGGGCTCGACCAGCGGGTCGCCGAGTGCGTCACCGAGGACACGCCGCTCGTCGGCGCCGAGGGCTACAAGGCGCGGTGGAACGCGCGGGCCCACACGGCGGCGCGTACCGGCCTGCACGTGGTGCGCGTCGAGCACCTGCTGAACCGTTACGGCTCCCTGGCCGACGAGGTCTTCGAGCTCATCCTCGCCGACCCGGGCCTCGGCGAGCCGCTCGCCGCCGCCGACGACTACCTGCGCGCCGAGGTCGTCTACGCCTGCACCCACGAGGGCGCCCGCCACCTCGACGACGTCCTCACCCGCCGTACGCGCATCTCCATCGAGACCTTCGACCGGGGCACCCGCAGCGCCCGCGAGTGCGCGGAGCTGATGGCTCCGGTCCTGGGCTGGGACGCGGACCAGGTCGACCGCGAGGTGCAGCACTACGAGAAGCGGGTGGAGGCGGAGCGCGAGTCGCAGCGGCAGCCGGACGACCTGACCGCCGACGCGGCGCGGCTGGGGGCGCCGGACATCGTGCCGCTGTAAAGGTACGGACCTCAGCCGGCCGGTGCTGCCGGGCGGGCCCGACGCGACCGGGCCTGCCCGGCAGAACGCTGTTCCGGGCACCGAAAGCGACCTGAAGGCGACCTGAAGGCGACCTGAAGCGACCCGAAGCGACCCGGCGACGGTCGCGGCGAGGGTGACCAGGCGAAGGAAGGTGCGGCGGGTGGGGCGGGTGCGGCGCGGGGAGAACCGGAGGGGGCGGTACCGGCGTGAAGGAAAGGGAGGCCGGAGCCGGACCGGGTGACGGAAGGGGCTCGGGAGACGCGGGAGACGCCGGAGGAGATGAGGCCGATGATGCCCTCGTCAGCGGGGACGCCACCCTTCCGGGCCATCATGGCGGGTGCACAACAGGCGCCGAGTCGTGGACCCTGGCCTTCCCCACGGGCGCGGATGAGAGAGAATGAAGGCTCCGCCAGGGTGGGTTGTCCGAGTTGGGCCAGTTTGGTGATCGACAAGTGTTCGAGATGCCAACTCGGCTGGATTGCAGAGGGGATTCAGTGGGCGACGAGGTCGAGATGGACGGCAAGGAGGGCAGGCTGCTCGCCGGCCGGTACCGGCTCGCCGAAGTCCTCGGCCGGGGCGGAATGGGTACGGTCTGGCGCGCCCGGGACGAGGTGCTCGGCCGTACGGTCGCGGTCAAGGAGCTGCGCTTCCCTGGCGGGGTCGAGGAGGACGAGAAGCGCCGCCTGATCACCCGTACGCTGCGGGAGGCCAAGGCGATCGCCCGGATCCGCAACAACGGCGCGGTCACGGTCTTCGACGTGGTCGACGAGGACGACCGCCCGTGGATCGTCATGGAGCTGGTCGAGGGCCGCTCGCTCGCCGAGGTGGTGCGCGACGACGGCCCGCTGACGCCGCGCCGGGCGGCCGAGGTCGGCCTCGCCGTCCTCGACGTGCTGAACGCCGCCCACCGCGAGGGCATCCTGCACCGCGACGTGAAGCCCTCCAACGTCCTGATGTCCGACGACGGCCGGGTCGTGCTCACCGACTTCGGCATCGCCCAGGTCGAGGGCGACCCCTCGGTGACCTCCACCGGCATGCTCGTCGGCGCGCCCTCGTACATATCGCCCGAGCGGGCCCGCGGCCAGAAGCCCGGCCCGCCGGCGGACCTGTGGTCGCTGGGCGGCCTGCTGTACGCCTGTGTCGAGGGCGTGCCCCCGTACGACAAGGGGTCGGCGATCGCCACCCTGACCGCGGTGATGACCGAGCCGCTGGAGCCGCCGAAGAGCGCCGGTGTGCTGGAAGAGGTCATCTACGGGCTGCTGGTGAAGGACCCGGCGGAGCGGCTCGACACCCCGGCCGCGCGGGCGCTGCTCCTGGACGCGGCCAGCGCGCCGGAGGACACCGGACCGGAACCGCCCGCTCCGGATGCGACGCGGGCGATGGCCCTGCCGGTCATCCCGGAGGAGGCCGCGGTGCGGCCCAAGGACCGCGGCCGGGACAAGGACCGGGAGACGGCGCGGTCGAAGCCGTCGGTGCCGCGCCCGCAGTGGAAGCCCAAGCAGCGCGGCAAGGACGCCGAGAGACGCGCGCCGGGAGCGGGCGGCGGTTCGCCGCGGCCGGACACGTCGGCTGCGGGTGCGCGTGCGGCGTCGGCCGCCGGTCCGCTCACGGACTCCGGGGCGCGTACGGCGCCGGGGCCCCGTACCGGATCGGGCGCAGGTACGACGGGTGCGACGGGCTCCGGAGCCAGGGCGGCGACCGCCTCGACGACACGGAGCACCACCGGCCAGTCGGCGCAGACCGGCTCCACGAACGGGCCGAAGAACTGGCCGACGGCGGTCGGCTCGGCCGGCCGGACGGGCTTCGAGTCGGAGGGCGCGAAGGAGAAGGTACGGACCGCGCTCCAGGCGGTGCGCAAGGCGGCGGCCGCCGCTGCCGCCGCCGCCAGGCCGGAGCCGAAGCAGGACGACGGCGCGCGCCCGGCCGGCCCGCCGCGGGCGTCCGTCACCGATGTCGTACCCCGCCGTACGCTCGTCATCGCCGCGGTGGTCGTGGTGCTCGCCGTGCTCGGCACGGTGCTGGCCTTCGCGCTCAGCGGGAGCGACGAGAAGGACAGCGGCCGGGCGGCGGGCACCGACACGGCGGCCACCGGCGCGGCCGGCTCTGCACCGGCCTCAGCCGGTGACACCGCAGGCGAGCCGACGGACGGCAAGCCGGGCGGCGGACAGAACGGCCGGAACGGTCAGAACGGCAAGCCGGGCGGTGACGGCAAGGACAAGGCACTGCCGCAGGGCTACGGGACGGTGTCCCACCCCGGGTTCCACTTCGCCGTGGCGCTGCCGTCCGGCTGGAAGCAGACGGACACGGCCGGCCAGAACTCCGGCGCGATCTTCAGCGCCTCGGGCGGCTTCCCGCGCGTCCAGATCGACTACAACGCCAAGCCCGGCAGCGACGCCGCGGCCGCCTGGCGCAGCCTGGAGCCGGCCGTCCGCGGCAGCGTCCAGGACTACCGGCGCATCGACATCAAGCCGATCGCGTGGCGGGGGTACCCGACGGTCGCCGACTGGTCGTTCACGCGCAAGCAGAGCGGTCAGGACGTCCGGGTGCTCAACCGCGGTTTCCGGGCGGACGACCAGCACGGCTACGCCATCATGGTCACCTGCAAGGCGGACGCCTGGGACGCGGCGGAGTGCCGGAACCTGCGGGACACCGCGTTCGCGACCTTCCAGGTGAAGGACTGACCTGCCGCGGCCCGCGTACCGCAGAGGTGCGCAGGCCGACGAGGTGTGCGCGGCGCCATCCGCAGGGCGCGAGCGAAGTCCTGGGGGAACTGTTGGCCGGAGCGCTCCTCAACCCACGCCCCCGGCACGTATCGTGAGACCCCGAAGACCGTACGCAGCCGCAATCGGAGGGAATGCGACCGGTTTTGACCACTGGGGGTAACCAGTGGAACCGGGAGCTCCCGGGCAAAGCCGGGCAGGCGGCGTGAATCGCGCGCTGGGGAGGCGTCGTGGACGAGTACGCGGGAAGAGTGCTCGCCGAGCGCTACCGCCTGCCGGTGCCGCCGGCGGACGAGTACGAGTTCGCCGAGACCCGCGCCTTCGACACGTACAGCGGGCAGGAGGTCCTCGTACGCCAGGTGCCGCTGCCCGAAGTCGTGGACGCGGAACTCCTGGACACCGGGCGCCCGGACGGGCCCGGAACCGGGTACGGACACGGGTACGGGCAGGGCCATGGACACGGCCACGGGCACCGGGTGTCCGGCGCCGACCGTACGCCGCGGGACCCCGCCGTACGGCGCGCCCTGGAGGCCGCGACCGCCGCGGCCCGGCTGCCCGACCACCCGCAGCTCGACCAGGTCTTCGACGTCTTCGCCCAGGACGGCAGCCTGTGGATCGTCAGCGAACGCATCGCCGCCCGCCCGCTCGCCGCGCTCCTCGCCGAACGCACCCTCACCCCGCACCGTGCGGCGGAGGTCGCCGCCGACATCCTCACCGCCCTGCGCGCCCTGCACGCGCACGGCTGGACCCACCGCAACATCACCGTCCGCACGGTCCTGGTCTGCGACGACGGGCGGGCGATCCTGACCGGCCTGGCCGCGGGCGCGGCGGAGGAAGCGCTGTGCGGGTACGACCCGGTCCCTGGGGAGGAGCCGGGCGGGGGCGCGGGGGAGCGTGCGGCGGGCCCGGGGGAGGGCTCCGGGGCGGGGCATGCTCCTGTGCCGGAGCAGGCTTCCGTGTCGGGGCGGGCTTCCGCGCCGGGCGGGACGGTGGCGGAGCCGGCCGTTCCCGGAGCGGTGGCCGGGGGCGGTGCCGCAGCCGGGGAGCCGGGCGGTGTCACGCCCGAAGCGGACGCACGCCGGGCCCGGGCCGGGGCCATAGCCGCCTACCGGGCGGGCACCCGGGCGGCGGCCGCCCGTACGGCCACCGGGGAGAACGCGACGGCGGCCACCGACCCCGCGCACCCCGCCGACCCGCACTTCAGCCCGTACCGGGACCACATCACCGCACCGACGCCACCGGTATCGCAGACGCCACCGGCATCACCCGCCGCCCCGTCGCGGCCGGGCAGCGTCACGTACGGCGGCAGCCTTCCAGGGCCGGGGACGGTCGCGGGAGCGCGGCCCGGAGGCATCCAGGTGCCGCACCCGCTGCCGGTGCAGCGCCCGGCGCCGGAGGCGGGTCCTTCCTTGGCCAAGGAGCCGGCGGAATCGAATCTTCCGAAGCCTCCGCAGTCTTCGCGGCAGCCGCAGCCTTTGGAGCGCCCGGAGCATCCGGACCCGGCCGTTCCGTACGGGCGCCCCGGCGCGGCCCTGGCCGCCGAGCGGGCACGGCAGACACGGATCAACGTCGTCGGCCCAGTCACCGAGCGCTGGGCGCCGGAGCAGGCCGGCCCGGTGCACGCCAACTGGCAGCTCGCGCCGCCGATCGGCCCCGCCACCGACCTGTGGGCGGTCGGCGCGCTGCTGTTCCGGATCGTGCAGGGGCACTCCGCCTACCCCGAGGACAGCGCTGCCGAGCTGGTGCAACTGGTGTGTTCGGAACCGCCGTCGTACGCCGAGGAGTGCGGCGCGCTGCGCCCGGTCGTCGAGTCGCTGATGCGCCAGGACCCGGCCGACCGCCCGGACTTCGAGGAACTGCGCGGCTGGCTGCGGTCGCTGATCCGTACCGCGCCGGAGCCCGAGGTGGGAAGCCGTGTCGTGACCGTACCGTCGCTGGACGGGCCGGGCGACTCGCGGCGGCTCCCGATCCTCCGGCGCCGGGGCGAGCTCGTCCGCAAGGGGCGGCACAAGAAGGCGCGCCAGTCCCGGCCGCCGCGCCCGGCCAAGCCGCCGCGGCAGCCGAAGGGCAAGCGCCCGGCCGTGGCGTACCGGGAGACCACCCAGCACGCCCAGCCCGGCCTCACCGAAGCGCCCGCCGAGCAGCAGCCGCAGCCCCTCATACCGCCGCCGCCCCAGGCCCAGGCCCAGGCCCAGCACCCGTCCCAGTTCCCGTCACCTCCTCAGTACCAGCCTCCCGCCCACCCGTTCGCGCCCGCCCCCAAGACGGCCGGTACCCCCACGAGAACGACCAGTCCCAGCAGCCCCACCAGTCCTCTCAGCCTCAGCACCCCTCCGCCCCGCCCCCGCACCGGCCCGAACCGCCCGCCCCGCCAAGCAGCCCCGCCCGGCCAAGCAGCTCCGGCGGACCGAGGGCGCCTCGTCCCCGGGTGGCCGCAGCCCGCGCCGCCTCGGGCTGCTTCTCGTCGGGTTGGTGATCCTGCTGGTGGTGGGCACGATCCTGGTCGCGGTGCTGTTCATGCCGAAGGCCGGCTCGGGGGAGGGCGGCGCGGCCGGCGTCCGCGAGCGCAAGGGCGCCGTGGGCATGCAGACCTCGACACCTGACGGCGGCGCCGGCGGGCGGTCCGGCGACCAGGGCGAGCGCAAGCAGCAGCCGCAGACGACCGAACCCGCCGACCTCGCCGAGGGCTTCGCGGTACGCAAGGACCCGGAAGGCTTCCAGGTCGCCGTCCACCAGGGCTGGCAGCGCCGCGGGGAGAACGAGCGCGGCCAGGTCCGTTATCTGGGGAACGACTTCGAGCTGCTGATCGTGCCCGGCCGCGACACCACGTCCCGCTACGGCACCGACCCGATGGCCTACCAGCAGGACAAGGAGGCGGAACTGGCCCCGTACCGGGAGTCCAGTTGGTCCGGCTCCTCCGGCCTGCGCCGTATCGACGTCGGTCAGGCCGCGATGGCCGAGGGCACCTTCACCTGGCAGGACAGCAGCGGTCGCCAGGTCTACGTACGCAACCTCGCGATGATCCACAACGGCCGCTACCACGTCGTCCAGGTCATCGGCCCGGACAACGAACGCCGCGAGGTCGACCGCCTCTACGACCAGGCGACGGGCTCCTACCGCCCCAACTAGCCCCGCCGCGCCACTTCCTGGGCGACGGCCTGGCAACCGGCCACACCACCTTCGCACCCCCTCGTCATCCCCTGCCGGCCCTCGCCGCGCGCCTTGTCGGCTCCGGGCCGCACGGCTAGCCTCGTAACTGACGGCCCGTCAGAAAGCGACCCGCGTACACCCGTCGGCACCGCTCGGATGAACCGCGTGAGGGGAACCAGATGGAGCTACCGCGCATCGTCAGCGTCGACGACCACGTCATCGAGCCCGCGCACCTCTTCGACACCTGGCTGCCGGCGAAGTACCGGGCGCGGGGCCCGCAGCCGCTGACCGCGGGCATCGGCGAGCTGGCGTACACCGGCGGCAAGTACGTGATCACGATGGACCCGGACGGGCCGCCCACCGACTGGTGGATCTACGAGGACCTGCAGTTCCCGTACAAGCGCAACATCGCCGCCGTCGGCTTCGACCGCGACGACATGACGCTGGAGGGCATCACCCGCGCCGAGATGCGGCGCGGCTGCTGGGACCCGAAGGCGCGCCTCGCGGACATGGACCTCAACCACGTCGAGGCGTCGCTGTGCTTCCCGACCTTCCCCCGGTTCTGCGGCCAGACGTTCGCCGAGGCGCGGGACAAGGAGGTCGCCCTGGCGTGCGTCCGCGCGTACAACGACTGGATGGTGGAGGAGTGGTGCGGGGACAGCGGCGGGCGGCTGATCCCGCTGTGTATCGTCCCGCTGTGGGACATCGGCCTGGCGGTGACCGAGATACGGCGGAACGCGGCGCGCGGGGTGCGGGCCGTGACGTTCAGCGAGATTCCGACCCACCTCGGGCTGCCGTCGATCCACTCGGGTTACTGGGATCCGTTCTTCGCGGTCTGCGAGGAGACCGGGACGGTGGTCAACATGCACATCGGGTCCAGTTCGCAGATGCCGGCCGCCTCCCCGGACGCGCCGCCCGCCGTCCAGGCGTCGCTGAGCTTCAACAACGCCATGGCGTCGATGATGGACTTCCTCTTCAGCGGGGTGCTGGTGAAGTTCCCGACCCTGAAACTCGCCTACAGCGAGGGGCAGATGGGCTGGATTCCGTACGCCCTGGAGCGCGCGGACGACGTGTGGGAGGAGCACCGCGCCTGGGGCGGGGTACGCGACCTCATTCCCGAGCCGCCCTCCACGTACTACTACCGGCAGATCTTCTGCTGCTTCTTCCGCGACAAGCACGGTATCGCCTCGCTGGACGTGGTCGGCCGGGACAACGCGACCTTCGAGACCGACTACCCGCACGTGGACTCGACCTTCCCGCACACCAAGGAGGTCGCCCTCGACCACGTGAAGGGCCTGGACGAAGAGACCGTGTACAAGCTGATGCGCGGCAACGCGATCCGCATGCTCGACCTCGACCTCGCCTGATGGACCTGGCGTACGCGCCCGAGGAGGAGGAGTTCCGGGCCCGGCTCCGGGAGTGGCTGGCCAAGACGCTCCCGGACCTGCCCGCCCGGCCCGACCCGCTGGACTGGCCGGGCCGCCGCGCCTACGACCTCGGCTGGCAGCGGCGGCTGTACGACGCCGGGTACGGCGCGGTGCACTGGGACGCCTCGCCCACCGTGCGGCTGATCTTCCTGGAGGAGACGGAGCGTGCCGGCGCGCCCTATGTGGGCGCCAACTTCGTCGGGCTGCTGCACGCCGGACCGACCATCGCCGCCGAGGGCACGGACGAGCAGCGCGCCCGCTGGCTGCCGCCCGTCGTGCGCGGTGACGAGGTGTGGTGCCAGGGCTTCAGCGAGCCGGAGGCGGGCTCCGACCTCGCCGCCCTGCGTACCCGCGCCGTACGGGACGGCGACGAGTACGTGGTCACCGGACAGAAGATCTGGACCTCGCACGCGGAGATCGCGGACTGGTGCGAGTTGCTGGTGCGTACGGATCCGGAGGCGCCCCGGCACCGGGGGATCTCCTGGCTGGCGATGCCGATGGACGCCCCCGGGATCACCGTACGGCCGCTGCGTACGCTCGCCGGCCCGGCCGAGTTCGCGGAGGTCTTCCTCGACGGGGTGCGGGTGCCGGTGGCCAACCGGGTCGGCGCCGAGCACGACGGCTGGCGGGTCACCATGGTCACGCTCTCCTTCGAGCGGGGCACCGCCTTCGTCGGCGAGGTGGTGGCCTGCCGCCGTACGCTCGGCGAGCTGGCCCGCGCGGCACGGGCGAACGGGCGCTGGGACGACCCGGTGCTGCGCCGTCGGCTGGGCCGGCTGAACGCCGAGTTCACGGCCCTGTGGCGGCTCATCCAGCGCAACGTCGGCGCGGCCCGGGACGCGGGCGGGGTGCCGGACGCGGGCGGCTCGGTCTTCAAGCTGCGCTACTCGCAGGTCCGCCAGGAGCTGTACGACGCGGCCGCCGAGGTGCTGGGGCCGTCCGGCGCGCTCGACGCGGACCAGCGGTGGACGGCGGACCGGCTGTCGTCCCTCTCGTACACGATCGCCGCCGGTACGTCGCAGATCCAGCGCGACATCATCGCCGAGCGCATCCTCGGCCTGCCGAAGGGACGGTGAGGGGCGCCGTGGACCTCCGACCCACCGCTGATCAACGGGCCTTGCAGGCGGGAACCCGCGAACTGCTGACGCGGTGCTTCGGGCGGGACCGGCTGCGGGAGGCGGTGGAGGCCCCCGCGCTCGACCGCGCGCTCTGGCGCGAGCTGGGCGCGGCCGGGCTCTTCGCGCTGCGGCTGCCGGAGGCGGACGGCGGGGTGGGGCTCGGCCTGCCGGACGCGGTGCTGGTCTTCGAGGAGGCCGGACGGGCGCTGCTGCCGGGGCCGCTGGTGGCGGGAGAGCTGCTGGCGGGGGTGGTGCCGGGGGTGGCCACGGGGGAGCGGGTGGCGGGGCTGTGCGATGCGGGGAGGGGCGGGGAGGTGCTGTGGGAACACCCTGGGGACTGCGACGAGTTGATCTTGCTGGAGGACGGGACGGACGCCCACGGCAGAGCGTTCTGGAACGCCCCGGACTGGCCTGTCCTGGAGCCCGTCCGCTCGATCGACCCGCTGACGCCGCTCGCGCGCGTGACGTCCTACCCGCGCCGCGCGCCGCGCTCTCTGGACGTGCCCCGGCTGCGCCGCGAGGCCGCCCTGCTGACGGCGGCGCTCCAGTTGGGCAGCGCTGCCCGTACGGTCGAGATGGCCGTGGAACACGCCCGGCGCCGAGAGCAGTTCGGCGTACGCATCGGATCGTTCCAGGCGGTGAAACATCTGTGCGCCGAGATGCTGATACGAGTGGAAATGGCGCGAAGTGCCGTATATGCGGCTTCGCTCACCGCAAAGTCACTCCCTGTAGTCGTCGCCAAGGTGCTCGCCGACGAGGCCGCCGTGCGCAACGCCCGGGACTGCCTCCAGGTCCACGGCGGAATGGGCTTCACCTGGGAGGCCGACGTCCATTTGCATCTCAAACGGGCATGGCTCCGAGTCGAACAGTGGCAAAGCGGCGGAAAAGCGGAGGAAGCGCTCGCCGAGGCGCTGCTGACCGGCCATGACGGTGAGTAGTGCATTGTGTGCGGAATGTCGGACTCCGTACACACAAGCGGTCACGGAGGGTCGAAATCGGGTGGTGTCCTGGGCGTAACTCGTCACAGGGGGGAGTCGGCGCCCCGCTCGGGTACGCTCCCTTGGGTGCGAGTGGTTCTGAGGCGCAACAGTTCCCGTGAGGTCGTGGCGACCGACCCGGGATGCCGAACGCGCTCCACCCGCCCTCGAAGGAGGGGTGTGAAGCCCTCTTGTTCGACTCCCGGCAATGCGCGTCGCACAGTATGCACCACGCATACTCCCTTGCGCTGGAATATGCCCGAAGCGCTTGTTGGGGTGACTGAACGTCAACCATGCTGTGCATCACCGGGGTCACGGAGTGTGACCCCGAGGAGGCGCGAGGCGATGTGTCCGCCGGTTCGGATGGTGTGAGCGGTGCAGGTGCTTCAGGTGCAGTTGGAAGTCCGGCCTGACCCCGCGGAGGTGGGGCGGGCCCGGAGGTGGGCCAGGTCGCGGCTGGCCGGCTCGGGTATAGAGGCCGACGAGCCGTTGGCGGAGACGCTGATCCTGCTGATCTCCGAGTTGGTCACCAATGCCGTCGTGCATACCGGGAACCCCGCCGAGCTGCGGATGTGCTTCTCGGGTTCGGGTGCCGTGGTGGGCACCGTACGGGTCGAGGTCGCGGACCGCAGCACCCGCGCGCCACGCCCCCGGCGGGCCGACGGCGACGACACGAACGGCCGCGGACTGGAGCTGGTCGACGGCCTGGCGGACCGCTGGGGCTGGCGGCCCGAGGGGACCGGCAAGAGCATCTGGTGCGAGGTGGACCGCGCCCAGTCGATGCTGATGGCGGCCGGGTCGGACCTGGGGGCGTACGACCCGCACTGCTCCGTACCGCACCGCGCCTGACCGTCCGGCCGTCCGGCCGAAGGAAAGTCCGGACCAGGTGTTGACGTGGCGTGGCCAGGTGATCACGCTGGGGCGGAGCGATTCGCCGCGAGGGGACGCCGAGGGTACGGGGCCGGGGCCTCGGCGAGCGCGGGTCGTGTCCCGTAGCCGGGTGGTGGTCCGTGGTGCCACGCTCGGGGTGCGCACGGGCGTACCGCCACCCGGCTGGGGCGACCGCCTCAGAGGACCGCGACCGGCGCCACCGGCGTGCCGGCGCCGCCCACGAACGGCTCGGCCATCGCGGTGAGGAAGAAGGCGTAACGGTTCTCCTCCGCGCAGGCCCCGGCCAGCTCCTCCAGATTCCAGTTCTGGCCCTGGATCATGCCCATCTCCACCAGGTGCAGCGCGTGCACCGGCATCCAGAGGCCGTCGATCTCCGGCGGGAAGATCTCGAAGGTGAGCGTGTCGGCGGCGACGGCCGCGACGTCACGGGCGTGGAACCACTCGGGCGTACGGACCGACAGCCCGGGTGACGGGAAGGCGTACGCGTCCCGGTCGCCCGCCAGGTAGTGCTGGATCTGCCCGGTACGGACCAGCACGATGTCGCCGGGCCTTACCCGCGTCCCGGCCAGCTCCTCCGCCGCGTCCAGATCCTCCGGCGTCACCGCGTGACCGGCGGGCAGCCTCCCGGGCCTGTCGGAGTCCCCGCAGCGCGCGCGGGCCACGTCGAGCAGGACGCCGCGCGAGACGATCGGGGGCGCCTTCTCGATGCCGTGGACGGTGGCGCCGCCGTGTGCGGTGACGGAGTCGGCGGGGCGGTTGTTGTAGAGCCGGCCGGAGTGCGAGACATGGGACAGGCCGTCCCAGTGGGTGGCCGCCTGGAGGCCCATGGTGACGGCGTCGTCGGAGACGGCCACGGTCCCCGGGCCGAAGATCTCCTGGTTGATCGCGGTCATGGTGTGCAGGGGGTTGACGCGGCCGGGGATCAGGCCGGTCTGCACACCGTCCTGCCGCAGCGGCAGCGCGAGGGCGATACGGCGGCCGGAGCGGACGGTGGCGGCGGCCTCCCGTACGACGCCGGGCGTGAGCAGGTTGAGCGTGCCGATCTCGTCGTCCGCGCCCCAGCGGCCCCAGTTGTTCACGCGCTTGGCGAGGGCGTGGAACTCGGCGGGGAGTGACATGGGGGCTCCTGGGGGCGGTCGAGGGGGCGCGTCGGTGTGGGTGTCGGGTGTGCGTCGGTGCGGGCGGCGGGTGCGTTTCGGCGGTTGCGCTGCGGGCGGCTGCGCCGCGGACGCCGCTCCAGGCTGCGCCGGGTCTTGTGCTCGGTGCGGGTCTGCTCAAAAATCTAACGGGCCGTCAGAAACTGCGGGAAGGGGCGCGGCATGGGGAACTTCTTGGCGGACAAGGTGGTCGCCGTCACCGGCGCGGGCCGCGGCATCGGGCGCGCGGTGGCCCTGGCCTGCGCCGCCCAGGGCGCCCGGGTGGTCGTCAACGACTACGGGGTGGCGGTCGACGGCGCCGGGCCGAGCAGCGAGGTCGCCGAGGCGGTGGTCAAGGAGATCGAGCAGGCGGGCGGTGAGGCGGTCGCCGTCGCGGACGACGTGTCCACGATGGCGGGCGGGCAGCGGATCGTCGACACGGCGCTCACCCGCTACGGGCGGGTGGACGGCGTGGTGTGCGTGGCCGGCATCCTGCGCGAACGGATGCTCTTCAACATGACCGAGGAGGAGTGGGACCCGGTCGTCGCCACCCACCTGAAGGGCACCTTCACCGTGTTCCGGGCGGCCTCGGCGGTCATGCGCCGGCAGCGGTCCGGCACCCTCATCGGCTTCACCAGCGGCAACCACCAGGGCAGCGTCTCGCAGGCCAACTACGCCTCGGCCAAGGGCGGCGTCATCTCGTTGGTGCGCAGCGCCGCCCTTGGCCTCAGCCGGTACGGCGTCACCGCCAACGCGGTCGCCCCCGTCGCCCGTACCCGGATGTCCGCCGGCGTGCCGACGGAGCTGACGGAGATCGGCGAGCCCGAGGACGTCGCGGCCCTCGTCGTCTACCTGCTCAGCGACCGCGCCCAGCGGGAACGCATCACCGGGCAGGTCTACACGGTCGCCGGGCCGAAGATCGCGGTATGGGCCCAGCCGAGGGAGCTGCGCTCCGCGTACGCGGAGGGTGGGTGGACGCCGGAGAAGATCGCGGAATTTCTGCCGGGGGCGGTGGGGGTCGATCCGATGCCGTTGCTGGCCCGGGTGGAGGAGATGGCCGCGGATGCGGCCGGGGGGCGCCGACCCAACGCGTAGGTCCACCCGGGGGGCTTTCCGGTTCGACGGTGCCGGTTCGCCTTCGGGTGCGGCCTTGTTCGCGCCTGCGGCGGGCGGTGGCCGCTGCGCGGGGCTGTCAAGGTTCGGGGGCGGGCCTGCGCGGCAGGCCGCTCCGGCCCGCCCCCTTCCGTTGGGGGGTGGGAGGAGAGGTGGGTGGGGGCCGATCTCGGTGGGAGGCGGATGGTGGATTTCTCGGCTGGTGTCGAAGACGGGGTGTTTCGGGATGAGGTGCGTCGTTGGCTGGCGGAGCATCTGGGTGGGGAGTGGCTGGCCGGGCGTGAGGGATTCGACGTACGTCGGTGCTGGGAGCGGGAGTTGGGGGGCGGCGGATGGATCGGGATCGGCTGGGATCGTGCGTACGGTTCCTTCGGGAACCGGGGTGCCACGCTGACACAGCAGGTCGTGTGGGCCGAGGAGTACGCCGCGGCGCGTGCGCCGGAGCGGGTGGGGCACATCGGGGAGCAGTTGCTGGCGCCGACGCTGATCGCTTACGGGGACGATGCGCAGCGGAAACGTTTCCTGCCCGCTGTCGCACGGGGTGAGGAGCTGTGGTGCCAGGGGTACAGCGAGCCCGGCGCGGGCTCGGACCTCGCGGCGGTCCGTACGGCGGCCGTGCGGGACGGGGGCACGTATCGGATCAGCGGTCAGAAGATCTGGACCTCGCTCGCGCGGGAGGCCGACTGGTGCTTCGTACTGGCCAGGACCGACCCGGGGGAGCGGCGGCACCGGGGGCTGTCCTTCCTGCTGGTGCCGATGGACCAGCCGGGGCGCATCGAGGTGCGGCCCATCCGGCAGTTGACGGGGACGTCCGAGTTCAACGAGGTGTTCTTCGACGGGGCGGTGGCGCGCGCCGCGCACGTGGTGGGCGGGCCCGGTGCCGGGTGGCGGGTGGCCATGGGGCTGCTGGCGCTGGAGCGCGGCGTCTCCACGCTCGCCCAACAGATCGGGTTTGCCGACGAGTTGCGCGAGGTCGTCCATGAGGCGGTGCGTACGGGGGCGGTGGACGACCCCGTACTGCGCGACCGGCTCGTACGGCAGTGGGCCGAGCTGCGGGTGATGCGGTGGAACGCGCTGCGCACGCTCGGCCCGGCGGCCGGGGACGCGGGCGCGCCCAGTGTGGCGAAGCTGCTGTGGTCCGGCTGGCACCAGCGGATGGGGGAGCTGGCGATGCGGGTACGGGGGGCGGGCGCGGCGTGCGGTCCGGAGCCGTGGACGGCGGACTCCGCCTACGAACTCGACGCGGCGCAGCGGCGGTTCCTCTTCAGCCGGGCCGACACGGTCTACGGCGGTTCGGACGAGATCCAGCGCACGATCATTGCCGGGCGGGTGCTCGGCCTCGGTGGAGGGCGGGAGCGGTGATGCGAGGCGTCATGTTCGACGGTGGACGGCCGCGGGTCGTGGACGACCTGGAGGTACGGGCCCCGGGGCCGGGCGAGGTGCTGGTCGGCATCCGGGCGGCGGGGCTGTGCCACAGCGATGTGTCAGTGGTCGATGGGACGATTCCTTACCCGGTGCCGGTGGTGCTGGGGCACGAGGGTGCGGGTGTGGTCGAGGAGGTGGGGGACGGGGTCACGCATGTAGCGGCAGGAGATCATGTCGCGCTGTCCACGCTGGCCAACTGCGGGACGTGCGCGGAGTGCGACCGCGGCCGGCCGACGATGTGCCGCGCCTCGATCGGGATGCCCGGGAAGCCGTTCCGGCACGGCGGCCGGGAGATGTACAGCTTCGCGTCCAGCTCGGCCTTCGCCGAGCGTACGGTCGTCCGGGCCGTGCAGGCGGTGCGGATTCCCCGCGGCATACCGCTGACGTCGGCGGCGCTGATCGGGTGCGGTGTGCTGACCGGGGTCGGCGCCGTCCTGAACCGCGCGCGGGTGGAGCAGGGCGACACGGTGGTGGTGATCGGCACGGGCGGCGTCGGGCTGAACGTGCTCCAGGGCGCCCGGCTGGCCGGTGCCTCGCCGATCGTCGCCGTGGACGTCAACCCGGCCAAGGAGGCGGTGGCGCGGCTCTTCGGCGCGACGCACTTCGTGGACGCGTCGGCGGTGCCAAACACCGCCGAGGCCGTACGCGGCGTCCTGCCGCACGGCGCCGACCACGCCTTCGAGTGCGTCGGCCGTACGGAGCTGATCCGGCAGGCCGTGGACCTCCTGGGCCGGCACGGCCAGGCGGTGCTGCTGGGCGTGCCCCCGGCCACCGCCGAGGCGTCGTTCCTGGTCGCGTCGATGTACCTGGACAAGTCCATCCTGGGCTGCCGCTACGGCTCGTCCCGCCCGCAGCGCGACATCGCGCGGTACGCGAGGTTCTACGAGGAGGGCCGCCTCCTCCTGGACGAGCTGGTGACCAGGACGTACGAGGTCAAGGACTTCGACGGGGCGGTGGAGGACCTGCGGCGGGGGCGGGTGGCGCGGGGGGTGCTGACGTTCTGACGTACCGCCCTCCGGGAGTGGCGTCCGCACTCACCGCCGCGCTACCCACCCCGCCATGTCGCCCGTCGGTACGCACTCACCGCCCAGGTCGGTCACCCGGCCGCCCGCCGATGCCATCGGGAACACCTGGCGGTGCAGGGCGGTGAGGGGTTCTTCCGGCCGGTCCGCTCCTCGTCGTGGACGCCGTCCTCCGGCACGTGGCGTGCCGGCTCGTCCCTGACCAGCCTCGACCGCGAGGTCGAGGCCGGTGAACCTCACTGCCGTACGAGCGTCACTCGTCACGGAGCCCGGCGCAGCTTGCCAAACGGCCGAAGGCGCCCCGGTGGAAGAGGAGCGGCCCGGGGCCGGTGGCTTCCGGGTCCGGGCCGAGGGCGGCGACCCGGCCGACGACGATGAGGTGGTCGCCGCCGGTGTGCACGGCCTGGACCGTGCAGTCGATCCAGGCCGGGACGCCCGCCAGGCGCGGTGAGCCGGTGACGGGGGCGGGCGCGTGGGAGACGCCGGCGAACTTGTCGGCGCCGCTGACCGCGAAGGCGCGGCACAGGCCCTCCTGGTGCGCGCCCAGGATGTTGACGCAGAAGACGCCCGCGCGGGCGATCCGGGGCCAGGTGGTGGACGTACGGGCCACCATGAACGTGACCAGCGGCGGGTCGAGGGAGAGCGACGCGAAGGACTGGCAGGCGAAGCCCGCGGGGGCGGTGTCCGGGCCGGAGGCCGGGGCGGTGACGACCGTGACGCCGCTGGCGAAGTGGCCGAGGACGTCGCGGAATGCCGCCGGGTCCAGGGGCGCGCGCTCGTCCTCCCGTACGGCTCTGAGGGCGGGGCGTGGGGCGGGGGCGGCACGGTCCGTGGCCGGGTCCAGGGCCGGGCCCGTGGCTGGGGCCGTCGCCGGGGCCCCGGCCGAGGTCGGCGCGCCGACCGACCGCAGATAGCGCACCGCGGTGGCTGCCATACCGGCGTGTCCCATCATGGCTCCATTGAACCTGACGGGTCGTCAGTTAGGAAGCCGGTGGGCGGCGGGGCTTCCTGGCCGCGGCCCGTACCCATCCCCTACCGCCCCCGGTACGTGGGCCGGCGGCGCTCCACGAACGACGCGACGCCCTCCCGCGCGTCCGCCGTCGTCATGTTGATCTCCTGGGCCGCCGCCTCGGCGGCGAGCGCCGCGCCGCGGTCGCCGTCCAGCGAGGCGTTGACCAACTGCTTGGTGAGGGCGAACGCCCGGGTCGGGCCGGTGGCCAGCCGTTCCGCCCAGTCGCGTGCGGCCTTCTCCAGCCCGGCGTCCGGGACGACACGGTTGACCAGGCCCATCCGTTCGGCGTCCGAGGCCGTCACGGCGTCGCCGAAGAACAGCAGCTCCTTCGCGCGCCGCGGCCCGACGAGCCGGGGCAGCAGGTACGCGCCGCCGCCGTCCGGTACGAGGCCGCGCCGCGCGAACACCTCGATGAACGTGGCGGACTCGGCCGCCACCACCAGGTCGCAGGCGAGGGCGAGGTGCGCGCCGAGCCCGGCGGCGGTGCCGTTGACGGCGGCGAGGACCGGTTTCTCGCAGTCCAGGACGGCGGTGACGAGGCGCTGAGCGCCGCGCCGGATCATGCGGGCCACGTCGCCCGCGACGCGCTCGGACGGGGGCGATCCGCCGTCCGATCCGCCGTTGCCCGGCCCGCCGCGCAGGTCGGCTCCCGCGCAGAAACCTTTGCCCGTGCCGGTGACGACGACGGCGCGCACGGCCGGGTCGGCGGAGGCGTCGGAAAGCAGCGCGATGACGCGTTCGCGCTGGTCCCAGGTGAGGGCGTTGAGGGCGGCGGGGCGGTTGAGGGTGATCCACAGCACGGCGTTGTCAGTGGTGTGGAGTATCAATGAATCAGCGGGACGGGCGGGTTGCGGAGCGGGTGCGGAAGCAGCGGGATCAGGCGTAGGGCCGGAAGCGGAAGAAGGACCGGATTCGGGAGAAGGACCGGGTGCGGTTCCGGGGGAATCGGGGGTGGGGGCCATGGTGAGGCGGCTCCAAGCAGTGTGGTCGGTGGCACGGCCGGCGGTCGGACGGGCGCTCCGGCCGGTTGCGTGGCCGGTCGTCCGGCAGGTTGTGTGGCCGGTCAAACGGCAGGTCGCGTGGCCAGCCATCCGGAAGTCCGGGGGCCCGGACATCCAGCCGATCGCGCGACCGGTCATCCGGAAGACCCTGCGTACGGGCATCCGGCCGTCCGCGCGGTCAGTGGCAGACGGCGAGCGCGTCGAGCGCGACGGCGCCCTGGCCGCGCGGCAGCACCATCAGCGGGTTGATGTCCAGTTCGGAGAGTTCGCCGCTCAGGTCCAGCGCCATCCGCTGGACGCGCAGGACGACTTCGACGAGCGCGTCCACGTCGGCCGGCGGCCCTCCCCGTACGCCGTCCAGCAGGGCGTGTCCGCGCAGTTCGCGGAGCATCGCGCGGGCCCGGTCCTCGCCGAAGGGCGGCACGCCGACGGCGGTGTCCCGCAGCACTTCGACGAGCACCCCGCCCAGCCCGACCGTCACGGTCGGCCCGAAGAGGCGGTCCGCGGTGACGCCCACGACCATCTCCACGCCCCGTTCGACCATCTGGCAGACGAGCACCCCGTCCAGCTCGATGCCTTCGTGACGGGCGATGTCGGCCAGCTCCCGGTAGGCGTCCCTGACCTGGCTGGCGGAGGTCAGCCCGGTCTTGACGAGCCCGAGTTCCGTCTTGTGCGCGAGCTGCGGCGCGGACGCCTTCATGACGACGGGGTAGCCGACCAGGCTCGCGGCGCGCACGGCCGCCGCCGCGCTGGTGACGAGCTGTTCGCGCGGCACCCTGATCCCGTAGGCGCGCAGGAGCTGTTTCGCCGCGTGTTCGCTGAGCTGCTGACCTGGGCGCATCAGGTCCTGCGCCTTGCGCGCGGAGGGCGACGGGGTGCGCGGGGCGTCGTCGAAGGGGGAGCGGTAGCCGGCGGTGAAGCGGTGGTGGGCGAGGTGGGCGCGGACGGCCGTGACGCAGTTGGCGAAGGTGCGGAAGGTCGCCACGCGCCGGGAGCCGAGGAGGGTGCGCCGGTAGGCGTCCTCGGTCCCGACCGGCGAGCCCCAGATGACACACACCAGCTTGTCCGTCTGTTCCGCCGCGTCCACGAGATCCTGCGCCAGCTTGTCGCTCATCGGTGGGAACGGGCCGGTGATCGGGCAGATCAGTACGCCGATGGACGGGTCGGCGAGAAGCGCGTCGATGATCTTGCGGCCGCGCCAGTCGCCGACCGGGTGGCCGCCGCTGTCCACCGGGTTGGCCACGTTCAGACAGTCCGGGATCCACTGGTGCAGCTCGTCCTGTTTCGCGCGGGACAGGGCGGGCAGCGTGAGCCCGGCGGCCGTCGCCAGGTCCGCGAAGTGGGCGCCGGTGCCCCCGGATATCGAATAGACGGCGACGCCGTCGGCCGTCGGGGTGCGGGCCCGGGCGAGCAGCGCCGCGGTGTCCTGCAACTCGTCCAGCCCGTCCACCCGGATCACCCCGAACTGCCGCATGGCCGCGTCCACCACCGCGTCGGCACCGGTCAGTTTGCCGGTGTGCGAGGCGGCCGTACGGGCCCCGGCCTCGGTGCGGCCGACCTTGACGGCGACGACCGGGACCTTGTTGCGGGCCGCCCGGTCGGCGGCGAGCAGGAAGCTGCGGCCGTCCTTGAACCCTTCGATGTACGCGGCGACGGCCCCGACCTCGGGACGGGAGGCGAAGTAGGAGAGGAAGTCGGCGGTCTCCAGATCGGCCTCGTTGCCGGTCGGGGCCCAGTGCGAGAGGCGGATGCCCAGTTCCTGGAGGGAGAAGACGGGGCGGCCCTGGTGGCCTGACTGGGTGATCAGGGCGATGGCGGGGCCGTCCAGGTCCTCGCGGAACGACGCGAAGGCGTTGAGGTTGGTGTTCGGGCCGAGCAGCCGGATGCCGGTACGGGCCACGGCCTCGGCGAGCCGTTCTTGGGCGGCGGCGCCGGCCGCCCCGGTCTCGGCGAAGCCGGAGGCGAAGGCGACCGCGAACTTGATCTTGGCATCGGCCAGTTCCCCGATGACCGGTACGGGGTCGGCGACCAGCAGTACGGCGAGGTCGGCCTGCTCGGGCAGGTCGGAGACGGAGGTGAGACAGGGCAGGCCGAAGACACGATCGCGGCCCGGGTTGACCGGGTACAGACGGGCGCCGACGCGTTCGGCCCACGCGATGAGCTGCCGGGTGATGCCGGTGTTCGGACGGCCCTCGCTGTCCGAGGCGCCGACCACCGCCACCGCCCCGGGCCGGAAGAACCGGTCCAGGTCGGGGACGGGGGCGTACAGCGGGCGCCCGCTGACGTCCAGGTCGGGCCCTGTGGCACCGGCGGGTGTGCCGTCGGCGTGCGGGCCGCCCGCGGGTGGCGCGGCCGTACCGTGCACGGTGTGCGGTGGGGTCGCCCCGCACGCCACTACGCGGGCCGGGCTGGAGTGAGTGGTGAGGCTGCCGTAGGTCGATCCAAGCATCGCTGACGCCCGCTCCCGTGTGACGAGTGCCGATTCAACTGACGCACCGTCAGGTTAGGGCAACTGACGTTCAGTCAGGAATGGGTCGTACGGGATCGTGTGCGGGCGGGGGCGGAAGCCGAGCCCTGGTGGGCATGGGCGTGGGCGTGGGCCTCGGCAATGGCGTGGGCGATGCGGCGGGCGTCGAGGGACAGTTCGCGGAACATGCCGCTGATCGGGTTGGTGTAGCCGGTGAAGTGGAGGCCCGGACAGGACGGGAGGGTGCGGGGGCCGTGGACGTGCGGACGGCCGCGGGTGTCGAGGAGGCCGAGATGGCCGACGAGGCCGTCCAGGCCGCGCCGGTAGCCGGTGGCGGCGATGACGGCCTCCGGCTCGATCGCGTCGCCGTCCGCGAGTCGTACGACGCCGCCGTCGAAGGACGCCACGGCCGCCACCGGCCGTACCGCTCCGCGCAGTACGGCGTCGATCAGCCCCACGTCCTGGACGGGGATCGCCCCTTCCAGGACCCGGCTGTACAGCCCGGTGTCCGGCATCGGCAGGCCATGCTCCGACAGGTCCGGTACGGAGAGGCGGCGCATCACCCGGGCCGCCCGGTCCACCGCGCGCGGCGGCAGGCGGCGTACGAGGATGCCCGTCGCCTGGGCGGGCCAGCCCGCCGTCGAGCGGCGCACGATGTGCGGGGCGGTGCGGACCGCCAGCCGGACCCGGGCCGCACCGCCTTCCGCCAGGTCGACGGCGATCTCGGCCCCGGTGTTGCCGGTGCCGACGACCAGGACGTCCTTGCCCGCGTACGGGGTGGCGTTGCGGTAGTCGCCGGCGTGCAGGAGGGCGCCCGGGTAGCTGTCGCGGCCGGGCCAGTCGGGGAGGTGCGGGGTGTGGTTGTAGCCGGTGGCGATCACGACCGTACGGGCGGCCGGCGCGCGCCCGCCGTTCGCGTGCAGCACCCACCCGCCGTCGGCCGCGCGGTCCACGCGCCGCACCTCGACGCCCGTGGCGACTTCGAGGCGATGGTGCTCGGCGTACTGCTCCAGGTAGCGCACCACGTCGTCGCGCGCGACCCACCGCCCGTAGGCGCGCGGGATGGGCAGGCCCGGCAGGCCGGAGAGGCGGCGCGTGGTGTGCAGTCGCAGACGGTCGTAGTGGCCCCGCCAGGAGGCGCCCACCGAGTCGGCCTTTTCGAGGACCACGGCGCGGATGCCGTAGGCGCCGAGCGCGGCGGCCACGGCGAGCCCGCCCGGCCCGCCTCCGACGACGTACACGGGCGGCCCGCCGGAGGCGGCCGCCGCCGCGGGCACGGCGGCGCTGTCCGTGGGGGAGCGGGATGCGGAGGAGCTGGCGTGCGCTGCGTCGTCCGGCATGCCGGTGAGGGTAACCGCGGATGGCGCGCATGTCGCCGTACGAGGCACTGCCCGTGCCCGCCCCCTTGCGCATCCCGGCCAACGTCAACTGAACTGACGTACCGTCAGGTGGCGGATGGAAGGGCGCTGTGCGCCGCGTGCCGATGGGAAGCGGGTGGTCCGGAGTGAGACCGAAGGCGACATCCCCGTCCGAGCCCGGGGGAGCGGCGGTGCCGTCCGCGGCGCCCAGGTACGACCTGCCCGGCACCGACGCGTTCAGCCGCGTCTACTGGGACGCGGCTGCTCAGGGCCGTTTGCTGCTGCGCCGCTGCCGCGCCGACGGCTGCGGGGCGGCGCACCACTATCCGCGCGAGTTCTGCCCGCGTTGCTGGAGCGAAGACATGGAGTGGGAGGAGGCGAGCGGCCGGGCCACGCTCTACACGTGGTCGGTGGTGCACCGCAACGATCTCCCGCCGTTCGGTGAGCGCGTGCCGTACGTGGCCGCGGTGGTGGACCTGGCCGAGGGCCCGCGGATGATGACGGAGGTCGTCGACTGCCCGGAGGCGGACCTGCGGATCGGCATGCCGCTACGGGTGCGGTTCCGTACGGGGGCGGACACGGGAGCGGGCACGGGTAGGGGCACGGGTACGGACCCGGCCGCCCCGACCCTGGCCGTCCCCGTCTTCGGCCCCGCGTGAAGACTCCGGTCCGAACCAGGACCCGCCCCCCCGGGGCCCGGGGACGAGGACAACCACGATGGCCACCGCCCCCGCACGGCGTCAGACCGGCACGGCCACCCCGGCGCGCCGCAGGTAGGCGAGGGCCAGCCCCACGCACTCACCGGCGGTTCGCCCGGCCACCTGAACGCTGTGGTCCGGCGACAGCGGGCCACCCGAGGCGAAGAACGTCCAGGCCGGCCTGCGCTCGCGCACCCGCTCCGCGTCCACCCTGATCAGGGCGCTGATGCCCTGCTCGCCCAGCCACTCCAGGATGAGCGGCACCAGGTCTTCCACTCCGCTGTCCGGATCGAGCGTCGGCCGCCGGTTCTTGCCCATCCGCCAGATCCTACTCAGCGCCCGCGCACGGCCCACTGAGCGTCCGCGCTTGGCCCAATCATCCTCCGCGCATGGCCCACAAAGCCTCCGCGCACGGCTCGCTCAGTTCCCGGGCGAGGCCGTCTCCGCTGCTGCGGCCGGTTCGTCCACCGCGTTCCGGCGTTCCCGTTCCCTCTCCTCGTCGGTGTACGCGACGTGCGCCATCGTCATCCGGAGCAGCGGCGGGGCCATCAGCGAGGTGACGACGGCGACCAGGACGATGATCGTGTACATCTCCAGGCTGAGCACCCCGAGCCGCAGGCCGACCATGGCGACGATGACCTCGATGACCCCCCGGGCGTTCATTCCGGCACCGATGGCCAGTGACTCCCAGTGGTTCACGCGGCTCAGCCGGGCCCCCATGTAGGCGCCCGCGAACTTGCCCGCGATCGCCACGGTCAGGACGACCAGGCCGGTCAGGGCGACCGTTCCGTCCGCCAGCGAGGTCAGGTCCATCCGCAGCCCGGCCATCGCGAAGAACAGCGGAGCGAGCACTGACATGACGACCGTACGCAACGGGGCGAGCCGGGTGGCGTCCAGCACCCCGCAACTGTTGATCAGGAGCCCGCAGACGAACGCGCCGAACACCGCCTCCAGCCTCATCGCCTGCGTACCCGCCGCGCTCAGCAGGACGAACATGGTCACGAGGGCGATCGCCGCCCCGCGCTCACGGGACTGTACGGCCGAGCGCAGAGAACGCCGTACCAGGGGGCGCAGCAGGACCGCGGCGACGATCACGACGACCAGGCCGGCGAGGGAGAACGCGACGTCCCCGGCCCGTACGCCGGTGGTGGCCATGGCCGAGACCACGGAGAGCAGCATCCAGCCGACGATGTCGTCGATCATCGCCGCGCTGAGCGTCAACTGGCCGACATCGCGGTGGATGAGCTTGAGTTCGATCAGGGTCTTGGCGATGACCGGGATCGCGCTGACCCCCATGGCCACCCCCATGAACAGCCCGAACGTGCTGCGCTCGGTCCCTCCCGGCACCAGCGCCGCGGGCACCAGCAGGCCCGTGCACACACCGAGGCCCAGCGGGACGACCAGCCCCGCGACGCTGATCCGGGCGGAGGTGCCGCCCCGGCGGCGCACCAGCTTCAGATCCATGCTCAGCCCGGTCAGGCCCACGAGCAGGATGACGCCTATCTGCCCGACCGCGTCCAGCAGGTGGAACCGGTCGGCCGACTGCGGGAGCAGCCAGCCGCTCAAGTCCGGTGCCACGTGCGCCAGTACGGACGGCCCCAGCAGCAGCCCCGCACACAGCTCGCCGACGATGGCCGGCATCCCCAGGCGCAGCGCCAGCCTCCCGAGCAGGAAGGCGAGCGAGAGCAACAGCCCCACCTGGAGCAGGAAGAGGAACAGGTCGTGCCCCCCGAAGGGGACCACGGGAGCAGCCGAAACGGTCATGCGCACCTCCGCGCGTGCCCGAAGAAGGAAGGGAAGGAAGCGAAAGGAGGCCGGTCAGTCGTGAACCGTGGAGTGGGCGGGCCGGCACTTGGCCCCGCCGACCGCATGCTAGCGGTGGGATTCGGCCACACGTAAGGCTGGACGGGGCTGGACGGGACCGGACGAGGAAGAAGGGGCCTCGCCTCCGCATCCTGGGCGGCGGATATTCGCTGGCTGCCCGCACCCGCCGCCCGCCATGCTGGCGCGCGTGCTGATCCGAGAAGCGACCGCGGCCGACTGGCCCGCCATCTGGCCGTTCTTCCGCGCCATCGTCGCGGCCGGTGAAACGTACACCTACGCCCGCGACATGGACGAGGCGACCAGCCGTACGATGTGGATGCCGGCCCCGCCGGCCCGCACGGTCGTCGCCGTGGACGACGACGGTACGGTCCTGGGCACGGCCAAGATGCACGCCAACCACATGGGCGGCGCCGCACACATCGCCACCGCCTCCTTCATGGTCGACCCGGCCCACGGCGGCCGTGGTGTGGGCCGCGCGCTCGGTGCGTACGCCGTCGAGTGGGCCCGCGCGACGGGCTTCCGGGCCATGCAGTTCAACGCGGTGGTCGAGACCAACACCCGTGCCGTCGCCCTCTGGAAGTCCCTCGGCTTCGCCGTCATGACGACCCTGCCCGAGGGCTTCCGCCACCCCACCAAGGGCTACGTCGGCCTGCACATCATGTACCAGCGGTTCTGAGCGGCCTCGGACACTCCGGAGGACCCGGACGGCCCGAGCCGTACCCAGCCCCCCCCGCGTCACCCGTCAGCCGTCCACCATGACCACTTCATACCCCTTGGCGGTGGGCGGCGTGCCCGTGTGCAGCTTGGCGTTGACCACGGCGAGCGTGTTCCCGAACCGAGCGGCCGTCGACGGCGT
This sequence comes from Streptomyces chrestomyceticus JCM 4735, assembly GCF_003865135.1. Taxonomy (NCBI): domain Bacteria; kingdom Bacillati; phylum Actinomycetota; class Actinomycetes; order Kitasatosporales; family Streptomycetaceae; genus Streptomyces; species Streptomyces chrestomyceticus. Next base: position 5,354,327 of record NZ_BHZC01000001.1, read on the forward strand.
CCGGAACAGTTCGGATTTGATCGTCTTCTTCGCCTTCCCGCTGGTCAGCGAGCTGTTGAGGGCGATGCGCCGCACCTGGCCCCGGAAGCCCTGGACGGCCCACAGGGTGCGCCCGTGCAGCACGATGCCGTCCACCCTCGGTACGGACACCCCGGCGATCGCCGCACTGCGTCCGCTCACCGGATCGACGGTGTAGAGGGCGCCCTTGGCGGAGTGCGCGACGATCAGCGTCCGCCCGTCGGGCGTGGCCTGGATGCCGTTGAGGTTCCACGGGCCCTTGATCCCGGCGGCTGGGCCGCTGACACGGAGGGCGGTGGAGCGGCCAGGCTTCCCGTCCCGGTCGACGGGTACGAAGTAGAGCCGGGCCCGGCGGGAGTCGGTGAACCACGCGCCGGAGCGGGTCAGGGTCACGTCGTTGACGAACGTCGTGCCTGCGGGCCCGAACCGGTAGCTCGCCACCGTCCGCCCGGTCCCGATGTCGTAGACGTACGCCTGCCCGGTCCGGCCGCCGCCGACGAACAGCAGGTCATGACGGGGGTGCGCCGCCATCCCGAGGGCATGGCGGCCACGCGGCACGTCGATGAGGCGGGCGGCGGTGCCCGCCTCGGCGTCGCCGCGGTAGATGTCGCCACGGAAGTAGTCACCCGCGTAGAAGGTGGAGCCGCGTCCGGCGGCGATGCCTTCGGCCGAGCTGGCCCCCGGCAGCACGATCACTTGGCCCGGCTCCGCCGCCTCCCCCTCCGGTGTCGCTGATGCCGGTGGGGCCACTGGGGCTGCCGGAGCCGCCGACAAGGCCACGGCGGCGAGTGCGACCAGGGCTGACAGCCCGCGCCGCGCCGGGTCCCCGGTCGTCGTACGACGCATCGGCGGCCTCCACTCCGGCGGGTCCGGCCCGTTCCGGACAGCCCGCGCCCCTCTCCGGCACCGTAACGGCGTGCCGCACGCGGCGCCGCCCAGGTTGGCCCGAATGCGGTAGGAACAGCGTGTTATGGGTGGGATGTAGGGTAAAAGAGTGGAAACGATCGTGTACCGTCCCGCGTCCCGCTGGTGGCAGTGGAGTGCCCTGGCTTTCGTCTTCGTCGGCGGGGTCGTTCCGCTGTGCCTCGTCACCTTCGGCATGGGGTGGGAGGAGTTCGGGCGGCGCTTCCGGGCGGAGCCGCGCGGCAGCGATCTGCGTGAGCTGACCGTCGCGCTCGGGGTGTGCGTGCCCCTCGCCGTCGTCCTGTACCACTGCATGGCCAGCCGTACGTACGTCAGTGACGGAGGCATACGGGTGCGGACTCCGCTGCGGCGGCGACGCATGGCCTGGCACGACATCACGGGGATCGGCGTCGACCGGAGCGAGGGCGTCTCCCTCTACGGCCGTACGGGCACGCCGCACCACCGCATACGGGTGGACCTGGCGAGTGGTGAAAGGATTTTCCTGCCCGCTCCGGTCAAGGAGGAGTTCGACTCGGCCATGGAGGCCGCAAAGGGGGAGATGATCCGCCGCTGGAAGGCCGCGACGGCATCGGCACAGCAGCCCGCAGGTCCCGCAGCCTAGGGCCAGAGGAGTTCGCGGGCCCAGCCCCCGCCCTCCCGGCGGTAGTTGATCCGTACGTGCCGTCGGCGGGCGTCGCCCTGGAAGAACTCCACCTCGTCGGGGCGCAGGACGTACAGGGTCCAGCCAGGGACCGGAGCGGTCGGCTCCGCCTGGGCGCGGGCCCATGCGGCCTCCGAGGCGCGTTCCAGGTCCGCGTACGAGGCGAGGACTTCACTCTGGTGGCCGACGAGGGCGGCGGCCAGGGCGCCCGTCGAGCGACGGTGGAGGTCGGCCGCGCTCTCCTCCGGACCCGCCTCGGTGACCCGGCCCCGTACGCGCACCTGGCGGCCGAGGCCCGCCCAGTAGAAGCCGAGGGCGGCGCGCGGCCGGGCGGCGAGTTCGCGGCCCTTGCGGCTGTCGCGGTGGGTGGCGAAGTGCCAGCCGCGCTCGTCGGCGTCGTGCAGCATCAGGGTGCGGACGTTCGGGTCGCCGGACGCGTCGGCGGTCGCGAGCGTCATGGTGTGCGGCTCGGGCACGCCCGCCTCCGCGGCCTCCCGCAGCCACTGCCGGAAGAGCGGCAGCGGGTCGGCCGGGGCGTGCGCCGGGTCGGGGTCGATGCCGGGCAGCTCGCAGTCCCAGACGCGCAGGGAGCGCAGGAGCGCGTGGAAGCGCTCGTCGGAGTCCGCGCCGGTGCCCGTTCCTGTGCCCGCGCCGGTGCCTGCTCCCGCGCTCGTGCCCGTACCCGTGTGCGGGGGCGTGTTTCCTGCCGGGTGTTCGACCATGGCCGGCAGCCTAGTCCGTGGGCCTGCGGGGCAGGGGTGGGGTCAGCGCCGATGGCGTTGTCAGTGGTGCGCCGTACGCTCGGGACATGAGAGCTTCAGGAACGTTCGACGTCGCCGATTTCACGCCGGCGCCGGTGGCGAGCCCCGCGATCGAGACGGCGCTGCCCGTCGGTGTCGCCACGATGCGGAAGCAGTACGAAGGCCAGGTGACCGGGGGCTCCGCGACCCTGTTCACCGCCGCGTTCGACCAGGCCACCGGGACGGGGACGTACGTCGCGATGGAGTCCTTCGAAGGGACGCTCGACGGGCAGGCGGGCGCCTTCAACTTCGCGCACTCCGCGACGACCCTGGGTGAAGGACGGGAGAGCGAGTTCTTCGTCATCGTCCCGGGCAGCGGGAAGGGGGCCCTGGCCGGGATATCCGGAACCGGTGGCGTGGCCGTCGACGCGGACGGCACCCACCGGATCTGGTTCGACTACGAGCTGGGCCGGTAGGCCGCTCGGGCGGTCCGGGCGGCCGGGGTGGTGCAGGCCGCCCCGCCGCCCTGCTGGTCCGGCGAGGCAGCGGACGAGGCCGCGCCTGCTGTGCTCCGGCCCAGGCCGCGCCTAGTGGCGGATGACCGAGCGGATCCAGGCGAGTTGCTGGGAGACCTCTCCGGCCTGGGCGACCGTCTCCCGGTCCGAGCCGTTGAAGACGCCGAGGAGCGTTTCGGTGCCCTGCGCTCCGATGCTCATCACCGGACCGCCGGAGTCGCCGCCGGCCGGAATCCCGGTCACCTTCTCCATGCAGAAGTCCGGGCCGCCCGGTGCCGTGTAGCCCTTGCAGCGGCGGTCGTCCGGCCGTACGACCCGCAGGTCCGACTGCTTGAGCACGGGGGACTGGCAGGCGTTCTCGTCGTCGGTGCAGGTGGCGCCCCACCCGTACTGCCGCACGGTCTGGCCGACGCGGACGCCGGCCGTGGCCAGGCGCGCCGTGGGGATGTTCATCTTCGGGACCTTGACGAGCATCATGTCGGCGGTGCTGCCCACCCGCTTGCCGGGCAGCGGCCGGACCGTGGTGCCCTTGCGCATGTCGAGGTTGCCGACCCGGAAGGAGATCCGCTTGTCGGCGACCGGCTGCGCCTGCTCGTAGAAGCAGTGCGAGGCCGTGAGTATCCACTGCGGGGCGACCGCCGTCCCCGTACACGTGGGCTGGCCGTCGATGAGCATGCGTACCGCCCACGGGCCGTAGGTGCTCTTCGCCCCGCCGATGACGGCGGAGGCCGGCGCGGACCAGATCACCGAACCTGTCAGCAGCAGTGCGGCCGTCAACAGCAGCACACGAACTCGACGCACCATCCGAACAACTCCTCCACCTGACCGGGCCCTTACGCGTGGAGAGATGCCCCGCCGGGGCAAAAGGTTCCGGCTTGCGCCGATGTAAGAGCCGGGGCCGGGCGGCGGGTGCCGTACGGCTTCAGCGTGATCGCGTGGGCGCAGCGCTGCACGTCCTCGGCGAGCTTCTTCGCCACGTAGTTCTTCCACGGCAGGTGGGGCAGCATCCGCAGCATCACGTGCCGGAACCGGATGGCGGCCCGGGAGGCGGGCGTCATCTGCGGTACGAACTTCTCCGCCATCCGCTGGTTCGCCGTGACGTACGGCTGCATCTCCGCCTCGTAGCGCGCGAAGGCGGTACGGGGGTCGCCGCCCGCCGCCGCGAGTTCCCCGGCCAGTACGTACGCGCCCACCAGCGCCATCCCCGTCCCCTGTCCCGACGCGGGTGACGCGCAGTGCGCGGCGTCGCCCAGCAGCACCACGCGCCCGCGCGACCAGCGGTCCATTTCGATCAGGTCGAGCCCGTCGAAGTAGAAGTCGGCGGCGGTGCGGGACGCGTCGAGGAGGCGCGGCACCTGCCAGCCGGCGCCCTCGAACGCGGTCGCCAGCAGCGCGCGTTGGCCGTCCGCGTCCCGGTGGTCGTAGTCCAGCCGGGGCGAACGGAAGCAGAGCCACGCCTTGGCGCCGTTGGCGCCGCGTTCACCGGACGCGCTGTACGTGCAGACGAGGCGGCCGGGCGTGAGGTGGTACAACTCCTCGCCGGGCGCCGCCAGCTCGCCCGGGATGCTGAAGGCCGCTATGTACGCGCCGATGTGCCGCAGATAGCGCGACTCGTCGCCGAAGGCCAGGCGGCGGACGGTGGAGTGCAGGCCGTCCGCGCCGACGACCAGGTCGAAACGGCGCGGCGTCCCGCGTTCGAAGGTGACGTCCACCCCCGTGCCGTCGTCCGCGAGCGAGCTGATCGAGTCGCCGAAGACGTACTCCACGTCGCCGCGCGTGCGGTCGTGGAGGATGCGGGTCAGGTCGCCGCGCATGATCTCGTCGTCGCCGTCCACCCGGGCGCCGAAGATGTCGGCGGGCAGCGTGGCCACCCGCCGCCCGTCGTCGTTCACGTACGCGCCGGTCCGCATGTCCGTACTGGCGCGCCGGATCTCCGGCAGTACGCCCATCCGGTCCGCGACCTCGATCGCGACGCCGCGCAGGTCGACCTTGTAACCGCCGGTCCGGAGTACGGGCGCGCGCTCGACCACGGTGACGGCGTAGCCGTAACGGTGCAGCCAGTACGCGAGGGCGGGGCCGCCGATGCCGGCGCCGGAGATGAGGGCGTGGGGACGGAGTGTGGAGGTCATGCCGTGACTATACGACTGTATCAGACGGTCGTCTATGACAACCGTATAGATCGGCGATGATCACGGTGCGTGCAGGGCCTGGTCCAGCCTGCGGCCCCGGCTGTCCGCCACGCGTACGGCGTCGCTGAGCGACTCGGTGAGGCGGTTGGTGATGAAGAGGAGTTCGGTGGGGGCGGGGGGTTCGATCTGGTTCAGGGCGGTACGCGAGTGATCCAACACCTCGACTGCGGTGCACAGTTGCAACTCTTCCAGCCCGTCGGCCAGGTCCGACACGAGGCCGCGCCCGTCGCCGATCAGGTAGCAGGGCTTGCCGTCCTGAGCGGCCCAGGGGAGGAGGCGCGGCTCTTGGGGGTGGTTTTCGGTCGTCATGGCTTCAATGGTCGGCACGTGTGCGTAGCGTCACCAGGAGTAAGAGGTCCACAGGGCGAGTGTGGGGTGGTTGATCATGGCCGCGAAGTGGTTGGAGCCGTCGCCCGCGCGCGTGCATGTCGGGGGGCTCATCAGCTCCTGGCGCCAGCGCGCGGGGATGACGCAGAAGGAACTGGCGCTCCAGACGCATGTGTCGGTGTCGCTGGAGGGCGCTTACGAGCGTGCGGAACGTATCCCGAGCGCGGGCTTTCTCATCGAGGCTGACCGACTCACCGTCGCGGAGGGCGAGCTGGAATCGTGCATCGGCCTGATGGAACAGGAGCCGGGGCGGGACCAGTTCCTGGAGTGGAAGGCGCTGGAGAGTGAGGCGCTGAGCATGGAGGGGTACCAGAGCATGGTGCTGCCTGGGCTGCTGCAGGCGCCTGACTACGTCTATGCCCTGTTCCGGACTCGGCTACCGGCGTACAGCAAGGGCGAAGTCGACCGGCTGGTGGAGGAACGGCTGGAACGAAAGGTCACGCTCATCCGGGACCCGGCCCCGACGGTGAGCTTCGTGGTCGAGCAGTCGGTGTTCGAGCGGCCGATCGGCGGTGTTGCGGCGTTCAAGAAGTGCTTGCTCCACGTCGTGCAGACGGTCCGCGAACTCGATCACGTCATGCTGCAGGTGATGCCCACGAACGTGACCGAGCACGCGGGGCTCAACGGGCCGTTGGACGTGGTGTTCTCGCCGGACGGGCGGTACAGCATCTTCATGGAGGGGCAGGCCAAGGGTAGGTTGCTGTCGAGGCCGGCTGAGGCACACCAGTACGTCCAGAGGGTCGGTGCTCTCCGGTCGCAGGCCATGGACCCGCAGAGGTCGCTGGAATTCGTCGAGAAACTGGCAAGGTGAGTGTGAACGCCGAACTGACCTGGTTCAAGAGCAGCCACAGCAACCCCGATGGCCAAACGTGTGTGGAAGTGGCCTACGCCTGGCGTAAGTCCAGCTACAGCGGCGAACAAGACGCCGACACCAACTGCGTCGAAGTGGCCACCACCCCCACCACCATCCACATACGCGACTCCAAGAACGTCACCGGCCCCGCCCTCTCCGTACCCCCCGCCGCCTGGGCCGACTTCCTGCGCCTCATCTCGTAGTGCGGGTCGCGTCGTACTCGATGACGCGTTCGTTCATGGCTTGCAGGTGGTCGTCCCAGGAGTAGACGCGCCGGAGGCTGTAGCCGCCCCGGCCGGCCGGTTCGCGGATGATCACGTCGTGGCCGGACAGTTCGACGGACAGGGGTGTCACTCCGGCGTCCATGATCTGGGTGACCACCCCGTCCTTCGCCGTGAACCCCCACAGGAACAGAAACGTTTTCCCGGACTCGATGCCGAGCAGCAGCTCGTCCTTGCCGTCACCGTTCAGGTCCCGGTACTGCGGCGCCAGTACGGGGCAGCCCTTCTGCCCGGCGGCCCGGCACTCCCCGATCTTCCTGTTGGTGCCGTCCTCGTCCAGCTCGCCCGTCATGGACGCGACCTTGGCCTGCGCGACGGCCAGCGCCGACACCCGGTGCAGGTCACCGGAGGGGACGCGCGGCGCCGACTTCAGCGGCGTCGGGCGCTCGGCGGAGTTGGGCTCGTACGTCTGCTCCGGCGCGGGCGTCCGGCCGGGCCACAGCAGCGCGGGCGCCGACGCCCCGGCCGTACGCCCCGCACTCTTCGGCTCACCCGTCCCGTCGCACCCGCTGACCAGCGCGCACGTGGCGGCCAGGGCGAGCGCCACGGCCGGCAGGGAACGGGGCATCGGTACGTCATTTCCGGTCGGGCCTGAAGGGCGGCGGCGGGCAGGGGCCACACCGCACATGATGTTGTCTGCCCTTTGTTGCGGCAATTCGGCGGAGGCGTAACGGCCCGCCGTAGAGGAAGGTGCAGTGGTGTTACGGGCCCGGGAATCCGGCCGGAAACCGTCCCCGCATGTAGGACACGTACTGTCCGCCATGCCGCCTAACGTCTTCGTCATCGGCCAGTGCGGTCACCCGGCCGCCCCGTACCGTGAGGAGCACGCCATGAGCCGTGTCACCGGCAACCAGCCCGACGGAACGCCTACCTGGGTCGAGCTGGTGGTGCCCGATCTCGAACGCGCCATGGACTTCTACGGGAAGCTGTTCGGCTGGACGTACGAGCGGGAGACGATGGCGGAGGGGCCGTACGCCATCGGGCTGGTGGACGGGCAGCGCGCCGCGGGCCTGATGGAGCGGTCCGACGCGCAGGGCGACCCGTGGACCATGTTCATGGCGGCCGACGACTGCGACGGCACGGCCAAGCGGATCACCGACGCGGGCGGCCGGGTGCTGTGGGGCCCGGTGGACATCCGGGACTTCGGGCGGGCCGTGCTCGCCGAGGACAACGTGGGGGCGCAGTTCGGGCTCTGGCAGGCGCGCGCCCACGTCGGCTGCGAGATCGTCAACGAGCCCAACACCCTCGTACGCAACGACCTGTTGGCGCCGGCCGCGGATGCCGCGCGGGCCCGCGAGTTCTACACGGCGGTCTTCTCCTACACGCTGGACGGCAACCCGGACATGGCGGACGCCGACTTCACGTTCTTGCGCCGCCCGGACGGGCACGAGATCGGCGGGATCCTGGGCGTCCCGTCCCTCGGGGCCGCGAGCTGGGGGACGTGCTTCGAGGTGGCGGACACGGACGCGGCGGTGGCGCGGGCGGTCGCGGCCGGCGGGACGGCTACCGAGCCGGAGGACACGGTGTACGTACGGCAGGCGCGGGTGACGGACCCGTTCGGTACGGAGTTCATGATCGGCGCGCGTCCGAAGGCGTAAGGGCGCGGCGCGGCCCGAGCAGCCCGCGTAACAGCGCGCCCGGCGGCCGGCCACGGGGGACCGGCCGCCGGGCGCGTCAGTTGTCTGCCTCTACCGCTGCCTCGGCCTTTACCGCTGCCGGGCGTCAGCCGCGCTCGGCGGTGGTGCGGCGGCGGCCCGCGACCACCAGGCCCGCGCCCGCGGCGACGGCGACGGCGGCGCCGCCGGCGGCCCACGGGGTGACCGGGCTGACGCCGGTCGCGGCCAGGCTGCTGCCGGTGCTGGTGTTGCTGGTGGTGTCGCTGCCGGTGGACGTGACGGCGGTACCGGAGGGCGTGCCGGAGCCGGTGGTGCCGTGGTCGCCCGCGGGCTTGGTGTCGACGGCGGGCGTGACGTTCTTGCCGCCACCCTCCGCGGCCTTGCCCCCGGCCCCCTTCTCCTTCGCGGCCTTGTCCTTGGCCGCCTTGTCCTTGGCGGCCTTCTCCTTCGCCGCCCTCTCCTCTTCCGCCTTCTTCGCGGCGGCCTCGTCCTTGGCGCGGGCCTCGTACTGGCCTACGTCGAGGAAGTGCTGAAGGTCCTCGGGCCCGCCCCACAGCGCCTCATCAGCGGCGGCCTGGACGGCGGGGCCGCCGACGCTGGCAATCTGCACCACGCGCACCCTGTTGTCCCCTTCAATGGCGAGGCTCAGGCCCTCCTCCAGGAAGCGCACCCGGTCCTGCGGGGCGCCGTCGAGAGCCTTGTTCGCCGCTTCGCGGACACTGGAGCCGACGTTCTTGCCCGCCAAGATCCGCAGGATCGCCACCTTGTTGTCCTCGTCGCGGGCCTCGTACTGCCCCGTCTCCAGGAACCGACGCAGACCCTCGCGCGGGCCCGTGAGCGCCTTCTTGGCCTCCCGGGCCAGCGCGCGGCCGGGGTTCCCGTCCAGCATCCGCGCGACCGCGAGCAGATCCTCCTTCATGCGCGCCGTGTCCGCCGGCGTCTTCCCGGACTCGTCCGGCTGCGCCTGCGCGCCCTGGTCCGGCACCGAGTTGGCGGCGTCCGGTGCCTCGGCGGCGACCGCCGGGGAGGCGAACAGTACGGCCGGCGCGACCGCGGCAGCCGCCAGGAAGGCCGTGAGACGGGCCTGCTTCTTCATGTCATGCACCAACATTTCCAGCAATGAACAGCAATGAGCAAAAAATAACCTTTACAGGTTAAGGGGTGCCCGGGATTAGCGTGCCGGGCATGGAGACTCCGCAAGAACACCGCAATCGGCTGCTCCTGGACGGCCGTAGCCTCTCGTACATCGACTTCGGCCCCGCCGACGGAAAACCGCTCCTCGCCCTGCACGGGCATTTCTCCGAGGGCCTGAGTTTCGCCGGGCTCGCCGCCGAACTCGCCCCGGAATGGCGGGTGATCGCCCCCGACCAGGGCGGCCACGGCGAGTCGGACCGTACCCCGGACCATTCCCGCGAGGCGTACGTCGCCGACGCGCTCGCCCTCCTCGACCACCTCGGCCTGGCGTCCGCCGTGGTGCTCGGGCACTCCATGGGCGGCAAGAACGCGTACCACCTCGCCGCCCGGCACCCGGAGCGGGTCCGCGCGCTGATCAATGTGGACGACCCGGTCGTGATCACCGACACCGGTCCCAGCGGCATCTCCTTCTGCCTGGACTGGCCGCGGCAGGCGCCGACCCGAGAGGCCCTGCTCGACGGGCTCGGCGCGGCGGCGCCGATGGTCGCCCCATGGCTGCGGCGGCAGGACGACGGCGGCTGGCGGCTGCCGTTCGTACCGGAGGACGTCGTCGCGTCCGACCTGGGTGTGCGCGGTGATCACTGGCCGGTCTGGCTGGCCAGCGACTGCCCGGCCCTGCTCGTGCACGGCCGTACGAGCTTCCTGGTGACGCCGGGGCTGGCCCGGGAGATGGCCGAACGCCGCCCGCACACCCGCCGGGTCGAGCTGGACGCCGGGCACTTCATCCCGACCGAGGACCCGGAGGGGCTGGTCAGGGCCGTACGGGAGTTCCTGGGCACGCTCGGGTGAGCGAAAGCAGGCGCCGGGACGGGTGCGGGGGCGCTGCGGGCGGGGCCATAGTGGACAGAGGGGAGATAATCTCCATAAGGTAAAGAAATGGCAAACTTCGTTGAATGTATAACCGACCCGGACGCCGCCGGACCGCTGTGGTGCGGAGACCGGACGGTCGCCGTGTTCGCCGCCCGCCCGGAGGGCGCCGCCGAGGGCGCCGGTCGGGTCGAAGGGTCGGTCGCGCTGCTGGATCTGGGTGCCGACGACCCGGCCCTGCGCTTCGTCGCCGTCCTCGACTGCCCGGAGGGCGAAATCCTGGTGCCCCTGTTGCGGGGAGCGGCGGACGAGGCCCGTAAGGCGGGCGGTACGACGCTGCGCTGGATCACGGAGGAGGACGTGAGCCCCGGCAAGGCCGCGGTGGAGCTGGGCGCCCTCGAAAGCGGCGAGGTCTACCGCTGGTGGCGGCGCGACCTGCCGGCCGGTGTCCCCGTGCGGGACGCGGCGGTACGGCAGCTCCCCTCCGAGGAGGAGGGCGTCGCGTTCCGTATCGGCACGGACGACGCCTGGTACGACGTCGAGCTGGACGACGACCGCGCTCGCCTGGTCCACGACCGCGCGGACGAGAGCACCGCCGACGCCCTCACCGCCCTCACCGCCCTCACCTCGGCGGCCCTCCACGCACTCGACACCGACCACCCCGGGCTGCGCGCCGCGGAGGTCAACGCGGCACCCGACGACGAGGAACTCCACGCGGCGCTACGCCGGTTGGGGTTCGCGGCGACGCATTCGCGTGCCGTGGAGTACACCCTGTCGCTGGCATAGAGCGGGGGCAGGGCGGGCCGTGCCGCCGGTTCATGGACGCGGCACGGCTTCGAACGAGAGCAGGGAGTTGTCGGGATGGTAACCCCGCTCCACCCACATGCCGCTCTCGCTTGCCTTGTACTCGTACCTCTTCGCATCCAGGATTCCGAGCAGCCGATGCTCGTCCGCCGAGTTCGGTCCGGGGCAGGTGCGGTGCGTGATGAGCTTCGGGCCGTGGAAGTAGACACTCGTGCCGGAGAATTCGGCCGCTGCGCTGAAGGCATTGCAGCCGAGCTTGCCGGTGACGACGCCACCGGGGTGGAAGTCCCAGTAGAGGTCTTCGTCGGCGGAAGCAAAACCCAGTACGGTGTTCTCGGGACGGAATTCCTTGGGCCGGTACCGCGTCGTGAAGAACCCCTCGAACATGACCGGTGAGGCCGTCGCCGACTCGCCGCGCTCGTTCTTCAGCACGATCTCGTCGTGCCGTGCCGGGCGCCCGGGGACGGTGGGTTTCTCCGGAGGTTTCCTGGTGATCGTCAGCGGCCCTCGGAGGAATCGCTTGAGGCTGCGCTCGTTCTGATCCACGTACGGCTTGTCCGCGGAGGACGTGCACAAGGTGGAGGAGTCCCTGGGGCTCGGTGTCGGCGGGGGCGTGCCCACCTCCTCGCCCAACGCCAGTCTTGTTGAACGCAGTTCCGCATTCACCCGGAACGTGGCGCACCCGTAGGAGCCCGTCGCCGTCCCGTCGTCATGGAACTCGACCCACGGACGTATGCCGTGCCCGTCTTGGCGATCCGTCGCCCCCTCCGCCGTGACGTCGTAGAACTCCCAGATCCCATGGGACAACGAGCCACCCACCCCGCCCGGCCCCTTCTCCGAAGGTGAGGCGGAGGCCGGAGTGCCGCGCCCGCTCCCGCCCGCTGGGGGCGGTGGCGCCCCGCATGCCGAGACAGCGGCAAGAGCCATGACGACTGCTCCGGCCGGTACCAGGGTGTGTCTTCGGACCCTCCGCTTCTTCATGACCACTGGAACGGGTCACGTCGGCCTCCGGTTCCCCCACTCGCTACCCCCGCCCCAGCACCAACGTCCCCGAAGAGCAGAACCAGCCGCCCGTCCCCGACGCCACGGCCAGTTGCGGGAGGGTGCCGTCCGGGCGGTGTACCTGGCGGTCCTCGCCTGCTTCGCCGCGTAGCTGGCGTACTGCCTCGACCAGCAGGAACAGGCCGCGCATGCCGGGGTGGCAGGCGGCCAGGCCGCCGCCGTCGGTGTTGACGGGGAGGGCGCCGTCGCGCAGCAGGCGGCCCTTCTCCACGAAGGCGCCGCCCTCGCCCTTGGCACAGAAGCCGAGGTCTTCCAGGGTCACCAGCGTCATGTAGGTGAAGGCGTCGTAGATCTCGGCCACGTCGATCTCCGAGGGGCGCACCCCGGCCCGTTCGAAGGCGAGGCGGCCGGAGACGGCGGCGGGGGAGACGGTGAAGTCGTCCCACTCGGACATCGCGGAGTGGGACAGGGCGGTGCCCGCGCCCAGGACGTGGACGGGCGGCTTGGCCAGGTCGCGTACGTACTCCTCGGCGGCCAGGAGGACCGCGCAGCCGCCGTCGGAGCGGATGCAGCAGTGCAGCTTGGTGAAGGGGTCGGCGATCAGCGGTCCGGACAGTACGTCGTCGACGGTGATGGGGTCCCGGTACATCGCGTCCGGGTTGGTGGCCGCGTTGGCCCGCGCCTGGACGGCGACCTCGGCGAGCTGGGCGAGTGTGGTGCCGTACTGGTGCATGTGGCGGCGCGCGGCCATGGCGTACTTGGCGACGAGGGTGTGGCCGTACGGCACCTCGTACTGGAGCGGGCCGCGGGCGCCGAAGGAGAGGTTGGCTGTGCGGCGGCCGGCCTTGAGGTCGGCGCGCGCTGTGGACCCGTACACCAGCAGCACCGCGCGCGCCTGCCCGGCCGCGATGGCGTCCACGGCATGCGCGGCCATCACCTCCCAGGTGGCGCCGCCCACCGAGGTGGAGTCGGCCCAGGTGGGGCGCAGTCCCAGGTACTCGGCGACCTCCACCGGCGCCAGAGTGCCGAGCCCGGCCGAGGCGAAGCCGTCGACCAGGGAGCGGTCGAGGCCGGAGTCGGCCAGCGCGCGGCGGGCGGCCTGGGCGTGGAGGGCGTACGGGGTGGCTTCGGCCACGCGCCCGCAGTCGGAGAGGGCGACACCGGCGATGACCACCTTGCGGGGGACGTGGTGCTCCCTGACGGCAGCGGCATAAATCTGACGGTACATCAGGTTGCGGGTGGGGCGGGAGAGGGCGGCGGCCGGGTGGGGTGCTGCGCGAGGGTGGGAAAAGTGCGGCGGAGTACCTAACATGACGGGCCGTCAGGTCGCTGTACGGCCGGGAGGAGCCCGCCGATGGATGCCGCGTTCACCGAGGAGCAGGACGAGATCCGCCGTACGCTGCGCGAACTGCTCCACAAGCGCTGCGGCCCCGACGACCTCCGGGCCGCCGTACGCACTCCCGAGGGGTACGACCCCGGCCTGTGGCGACAGCTCGCGCAGAAGCTGGGGCTGCCGGGGCTGGCGCTGCCCGCCGCGTACGGGGGTGTCGGCTGCGGGCCCACCGAGCTGGCGCTGGCCTGCGAGGAGACCGGTCGGGTGCTGCTGCCCTCACCGCTGCTGCCCACCACCGCCCTCGTCGCGCCGCTGGTGCTGGTGCTGGGGACGGAGGCGCAGCGGGCGGAGCTGCTGCCCGCCCTCGCGTCGGGCGAGCTGACGGGGGCGCTGGCCGTACCGGGCGGGCAGTTGAGCACGGCCCTCGCGCTCACCGCCCGTAACGCCGGGGACTGGGCGGGGGCGGCCGGGCCGGTGGCATCCAGGCGCGGGAGTGCGGAGGGGGAGGGGAGCACGGGGCGGCGGGGGAGTGGCGGCTGTACGGGGAGGCCGCGCAGGTGCTGGGCGGGCACAGTGCGGGGCTGCTCCTGGTGGCCGCGCACGCGGGCGGTTATGCGCGCAGCCGGACGCTGCTGTTCGTCGTACGGGGGACGCGCCCGGTGTGGTGCGGGTGCGGCAGACGGCGATGGATGAGACCCGGGCGCTGGGGGCCGTCCAACTGCGCAATGTACGCGCTTCGTTGTTGGGGGCGGAGGGCGCTGAGGGTGTGGGGGGCGTGGGCAGCGTGGAGCGCGCGCTCGCACGGGCCGGGGCCGGGGCCGCGGCGGCGCTGGCCGCCGAGGCGGTCGGGGCGGCGGGCGCGGCGCTGGAGTGGACCGTCGCGTACGTCAAGGTGCGGGAACAGTTCGGCCGGCCCATCGGCTCCTTCCAGGCCGTCCAGCACCGGCTCGCCGACCTCTACGTACAGGTGCAGGCCGCCCGGTCCGCGGCCTGCTACGCGGCCTGGGCGGTGGGCGGAGCGGCGGAGGGCGCCGAGCCCGGCGCCCCGGCCTCGCGCTCGCACACGCCTTGGAGACGCTGCGCGCGGTGGCCGGGGAGGCCATCCAGTTGCACGGCGGCATCGGCTTCACCTGGGAGCACGAGGCCCACCTCTTCTTCAAGCGCGCGGCCTGCGACGAGCTGCTGTTCGGGCCCGTACACCGGCTGCGGGCGCACGCCGCCGAGACGGCGGGAGTGTTCGGGGGCGACGGAATACGGGCAGAGGTGTCGGTGTGAAGGCGTACGGCAGGCGGCTGGTGCAGAAGGTGTCCGCGACGCCCGGCTTCGCGCGGGTGGCGCCGTATGTCGTCCCGGCCCTGGACCGTACGGTGCACCGCCTCACCGGGGGCAAGCTGCTGCTGAGCGCGCGGATGCTGTCCGGGGCGGTCCTGACGGCGACGGGCGCCCGGACCGGCCTGCCGCGGCGGACGCCGCTGGCGTGCCTGCCGGAGGGGGACGGGACGTGGCTGCTGATCGGCAGCAACTTCGGCCGCCCTGGGCACCCGGCCTGGTCGGCCAACCTGCTGAAGCACCCGGAGGCCGAGATCAGTTGGCGCGGCCGGGACATCCCCGTACGGGCCCGGCTGCTGACCGGTACGGAGCGGGCGCGGGCGTGGGCGGCGGCGGTCCGGTTCTGGCCGCCGTACGCCGCGTACCAGGAGCGGGCCGGCCGGGAGATCCGGCTCTTCCGGCTGGAGCCGCGCTGACCGTACGGGCGCAGGGGCGTCCGGCCGGATGCTGCCCGGAGACGCGCACAGCGGGTGCCGGCCGGCCCCGAGGGGCGGACAACACCCGCTGTGACGTACAGCTATGGCAGGACGAGGGTGAACGAGGACCGTTCCGTGGGCTGTTTCGTGAGGTATTCCCGAGCGGTGTCGTGGTGCGGAACGTGAACGGGTGCAGGGGGTGATACACGGGGCGAAATGCGGCGTAGGCCGTGCCCCGTGAAATGCGTCCCGGGTTATTTGGTGGGCTTTTTCCCGGTGACGCCCAGGTGCACCAGGAGCGCCAGGTTCGGCTTCAGTTCCTGCTGTTTGACACCCCAGCTCGTGAAACCCTTCTGATGGGCGGCGACCGCCGCCAGCATGGCGACGAGCGAACCGGCCATCGCGGCCGCGCTGACGTCCTTGTCCACCTTGCCCTTGGACTGGAGCTCCTTGATGGAGTCCGTAAGGGAGTTGGTGACCGCATTCAGGATCTTCATGCGGATCTTGTAGAACCGTTTGTCGCCCTCGGCGGCACCGAGGTCGACGACGCGCAGGATCGCGTCGTTCCGGCGCCAGAAGGAGAGGAATCCCTCGACGAGTTCCTCGGCCGCCTGCCGGCCGGACCGGCCCACCCAGGAGCGCCCGGCCACCAGGTCGGTAAGGCTCGCGCCCTCTTTGGCCATCTCCTCGGCGATTTCCAGTACCGCGCCCTCGACATCGGGGAAGTACTGGTAGAACGTCGCGGGCGAAGTGCCCGCTTTGCGGGCCACATCGATGACCTTGACGTCTCGGTACGGGGACGAACTGAGCATGTCGCTGAGGCAGTCGAGCAGCTTCTGCCGGGTCGCCTGTCCACGGCGCCCGGCGACTCTGCCGTCGACGGTCCGAACTTGTCCTGTCATGCCGTCAGCTTACCGAGGGGTGATCGGAGCGCGATTTGGCTGCCTGCAAATGGGGATGCGGGAGTTCGGCCGTATCGGTCCCGGCCGGTCCCGTGCGCCGGGCGGCCGGGGCGGTCCGGAGCGGGCCCGGAGGGCGGCTTGACCCGAACAAGTGAATCGTATTGTCAACAGGCTGTGGACAACTTTTCCGGACGGGCGGACAGGGTTCCGGCGGGGTGTGCGGTCACGCCGTACGGCATTGTGGCCGCGGAACGGATCATTACCGGAACACGGCACGGCCCCTTACCGGCCGAAGGGGAATGTCCGGTAAGCAGCGTGATCGCGGAGAATTGGCAGAATGTTCGATTACTCTCCGGGCGGGACGCAAGATCCAGGGCTACTTTGGCCCCATGACTGCATTCGCGGCGGGCGTCCCGTGCTGGGCCGACGTCATGCTGCCCGACCTGGAAGCGGGCAAGAGATTCTACGGAGAGCTGTTCGGCTGGACGTTCTCCGGCGGCGCTCCCGAGTTCGGCGGTTACACCGAGGCGTACAAGGATGGCAGGGCCGCCGCCGGCCTGATGCCCAAGCAGGACGGCCGGATGCCCACCGCGTGGAACGTGTACTTCGCGACCCCGGACGCCGCCCGTACCAGCGCGCAGATCCTGCGGGCGGGCGGCCACATCATCACGGAGGCCGTGCCCGTCGGTGACTTGGGCACCATGCTGGTCGCGGCCGACCCGACCGGCGCGGTCTTCAGCATCTGGCAGGCCGGCACCCACCAGGGCTTCGGCGTGCAGCGCGAGTCCGGCGCGTACGTCTGGACGAGTCTGAGCACCCGCGACCCGGAGCGGGCCGACGCCTTCTACGAGGAGGTCTTCGGCTTCGAGAGCGTGGCCGACAGCCCGGCGGCCGACGAGCGCTTCCGGCCCTGGCGGCCGGCCGGCCAGGACCGCGAGGTCGGCGGCCGCATCCTCATGGACGAGCACGCGCCCGCCGCGATGCCGCCGCACTTCACCGTCTGCTTCCTCGTCCCCGAGATGGACGACGCCGTACGGACCACCACCCGGCTCGGCGGCCGGGTCACGGTCGAGCCGGTCGGCACGCCGGGCGGTCCGTTCGCGGTGCTCACCGACGACCAGGGCGCGGGGTTCGGCGTCATGGCGGCGAAGTAGGCCCCGCGGACCACAATTGGGGCCGGTGACAGCTCCCGCTGTCGGGCCGCGGACGGCGCGGCCCGGCAGCGGGTCTGTGCGGGGGTGCGTGCGGGGGTATGCGCGCAGGCCCGTGCGGGGAGCCTGTGGGGGCGGCGCGGCGACCTTGGGTACGGCACAGTGGGTACGGCCGCGCGCGGGGAGAGAACGGGGACGGGACGGCATGACCAGTACGGACAGCGGACCGGACGGACGGCTTCCGGTCCTTGCGGGGCGGGGTGCGGGGGCGCCCCGGCGCGGGGCGGGGCACGGAGGACTGCTGGACATATCGGTGTCCGGCGGAGGTACCCGGGCATTCCCGGACCGATGGCAGGCCCGGCGCCGGTTTCGGACGGAGTGACGGCGCGGCGACGGCATGCTCCGGCGCGATCCGGTCGTACGGTGTTCGACAGCTCGTCGGCGGTCCCCGGTGGCCCGCGGCGGCGACCGGGCCCGTCCGTACGGACCTCCGTCCGCGCGGGCCCGTCACGGCATGTGACGGTACCGGTGCGCACCGCAGGAGCCCGCCGGGACACGACGGGAGCGGCCCCGGGTTCGCAACCGGGGGCCCGGCCAGGAAGAATCAGTACGCGTACGGCCGAACAGGCCAGGCGGTGAGACGCTGCACGGGGCAGTGGCTCTCGGCGGCCACTGGCTTTTGAGAGTCTCTTTTACGCCCCACGGGGAGGTGGCAGGCAAGTGGTGGAGCAGCTCACACAGCTCACGCAGCACGATCCCCGGCGGATCGGCCCGTTCGAGGTGCTCGGCCGTCTCGGGGCCGGCGGCATGGGGCTGGTCTACCTCGCACGCTCGGCGTCCGGGCGGCGGGTGGCGATCAAGACGGTGCGTACGGAGCTCGCCGAGGACCAGCTTTTCCGGGTCCGCTTCACCCGTGAGGTGGAGGCGGCCCGCGCGGTCAGCGGCTTCTACACCGCCGCGGTGGTGGACGCCGACCCCCGGGCCGCGGTGCCGTGGCTGGCCACCGCCTACGTGCCCGCGCCCTCCCTGGAGGAAATAGTCAATGAGTGCGGGCCGCTCCCGGCCCAGGCGGTGCGCTGGCTCGCGGCCGGCATCGCCGAGGCGCTGCAGTCCATCCACGGCGCGGGCCTGGTCCACCGGGACCTGAAGCCGTCCAACGTGCTGGTCGTCGAGGACGGCCCGCGCGTCATCGACTTCGGCATCGCCAGCGGTGTCTCCAACACCCGCCTGACCATGACGAACGTGGCCGTCGGCACGCCCGCGTACATGTCGCCCGAGCAGGCCCGTGACTCCCGTAGCGTCACCGGCGCCAGCGATGTCTTCTCGCTCGGCTCCACCCTGGTCTTCGCCGCCACCGGACACGCCCCCTTCCACGGCGCCAACCCGGTCGAGACGGTCTTCATGCTGCTGCGCGAGGGCCCGGACCTGGCCGGGCTGCCGGACGAACTGCGGCCGCTGATCGAGTCCTGCATGCAGATGGAGGCGCCCGGCCGCCCCACCCCCGCCGACCTCCAGTCCCAGCTCGCACCGCACCTGTTCGGCTCCGGCAGCGACGACAGCGGCACCGCCTCCGCCTGGCTGCCGGACGGCGCCGTCGCCCTCATCGAGGGGCGGCGCGGCGGGCGCCAGACCACACCGGCGGCCGCCGGGCGCGGGGGCACCGGACAGCCCCGCGCCGCGCGGCAGCCCGTACCGCACTCGCCGCCGCCCGCCCAGCCGTCGCCACCGCGCCCGCGCAACGCCCCGGCAGTCGCCGCCGCGCAGGCCGGGGGCGCGATGGGGGCGCCCGCGGCGGAGCCCGGCTGGGCCGGAGCCGCCGGGGTGGGCCCCGGCGCACGCCGGGCCGCCGACCCGCGCGGCGCCGCGCAGCCGCCGCAGTCCGCGCCCGCCGGTCCGGTGGCCGCCGCGCCGCCGGTCGCCGCGCCGCCGTACTCGGCCGCGCCGCCCGCGGCGTCCCGGCTGCCGGACGCCGACGTTCCGGACGGCTCCGTACGCCTCGCCGGCACCTCGGCCCCGATAGGCCCCGGCCCCCGCGCCGGGGACGGCGGACCGCCGCAGCAACGCGCCCAGGCACCCGCCACGGACTGGGTCCGGCCGCCCGCGGGCACGCCGGGCGCCCCCGGCCACGGCACCCACGAAGGCGACCCGGGCGCGCACCTGCCGCAGCAGGGCGCCACGCCGGGACCCGGCTCCGGCGCGCCCGCCACCGGCGCGGGCGGCGCCTCCGGAGGGGCCGCGCCCGCCCGCTGGCGCCCCTGGCGGTTCCGCATGTCCAACGACGTGTGGGGCACGCCCACGGTCGCCGGCGACCTGCTGTACGTCACCTCCTTCGAGGTGCACGCCCTCGACGTGGCCAGTGGCCGCCGCCAGTTCAAGACCCGCGACGTGGCCTGGAGCATGTCCGTCGCGGACGGCCGTATCCACGCCTCCGACGGGCCGAGCCTGTACGCGCTCGACGCCGCCGACGGCACCGAGCGCTGGCGCCTGGGCAGCGACGGCTGGATCTACGCGCTCAAGGCCGACCGGGGCACCGTCGTCACCGCCACCCGGGGCGGCGGCGTCCAGGCGTGGGAAGCCGCCACCGGCGAACGGCTGTGGGAGACCGGCGGCGTCCAGACCGACTTCGAGACCGCCGACCTGGGGCCGGTCCTGCACGAGGGCACGGTCCTCCTCTGGGCCGACGGGCGGCTGAAGGCCCTGGAGGCCCGTACGGGCGCCGAGCGCTGGTCGTACCCGGTCGGCGACGCGGCCTCCTGCGGCGGCGTCCCGGTGCGGCTGCTGCCCGCGCCGGACGGCGCCGTGTACGTCACCGCCGGGTCGCGGGTGCTGGCGATCGACCTCGCGCGCGGCGAGGTGCGCTGGCACTTCGAGGCGCCCGCCGCGTTCCTCAGCCGCCCCGCGTTCGCGCCGGGGCCCGCGGTCACCGGCGGCGGCCTGTACCTGGCCGACTACCTCGGCACGGTCTACGCCCTGGACGCGGCCGACGGCCGGGACCGCTGGCGCATCGCGACCGAGGCCCGGCAGTCCACCGAACCGGTACTGGTCGCGGACGGCGCCGTGCACCTCGGCAGCGGCCAGGCGCTCTACACGCTCGACGCCGTCACGGGCACCCCCCGCTGGCGGTTCCAGGCGGGCGGCGAGGTGATCGGCGCGCCCGTCGTGGCGGACGGCCGGGTGCACTTCGGCTCCGCCGACCACTGCCTGTACACCCTCGACGCGACGGGCGGACAACTGCGCTGGAAGCTGGCCACCGGCGGCGAGATCACCGGCACGCCGGTGGCCGCCGGGGGCGTCGTCTACGCGTGCAGCAAGGACCGGTGCGTGTACGCGCTGGACGCGGCGAAGGGGACGGGGCTGGCACGGCGGTCGTGACGGGGGCCGTTCACCGGTCCTTGTCCAGGTGCGGAGGCTCCCCCTCGGGGGGCCGCTCCGGCTGCTGCGGCCGCTCCGGGGGCGGCGTCGTCCGCATGGGCCGCGTCTCGTCGTCGGGCCGGGGCGGCGGCCGTCCCGGATCGTCCGAGGCCGGCGGCATCCGGACCGCCCGGGTGGGCTGGTCGTCCGGGTCCGGCGGGTTCGACCCGGGCGGCGGGTGCCCGGCGCCCGGCCACCGTACGGGCGGCTGCTGCCCGGGGTTCGGAGGCGGCGTCGCGCCGTACGCGGGCGTGCCCTGCGGCGGGGTGTCACCGCCCCGGATCGGTCCGGGCTCCCACTCGGGCCCGGGTGCCCCGTAGGGCGTCGGCTGGCCGTACCGGTTGTCCCGCTCCTCGTAACCGGCTTCCCGGCGCCGGGAGCGCACGCCGCGGCGCCCGCTCATCACCAGGGCGCCCAGCCACAGCAGCGCGCCCCCTCCGAGGGCGTACGCCACCCCCAGCCCCAGGCCCTGGTCCGCGTTCTCGCCCACGGTCAGGCTGCCCGCCTGCTGCCCCTGACGGACCATCCACAGGGTGGTGAAGCCGAGCACGACGAGCCCCGCCACCGCGACGAGCAGGCGGGAGCGGAGGGCGATACCGATCAGGGTCACCAGTGCGGCGAAGGCCATCGGCAGGAACACCGACGCGAACAGCTCCGCCTTCTCCCCGGTGATGCCCCGGAAGAGGTCCTCGATACGGATCTCGCTGCCGTGACGGCCGTCGTACCAGGCACGGAAGGGGCTCCAGACGGCGGCCGCCGCTCCGGCGAGGGCCAGTACGGATCCGAGTACGTTGCGCACCACAGGCGTCGCCTCTCAGGTCGCTGATTCGTCCCGTTTCCCTCTGTAAACGACGCTACGCCCGACTGCACGCGCGCGCCAGACCTGTGCGTTTTACCTGGTCAGGAAGAGATTTTGGGTAAAGCGGAGAGGTTGCTAGTCTGCCGTGCACTCGTCAAGAAAACATAAGGACGAGCGGGGCCGCGCGAGTAAGTCGCGGCTCTTTCAACGGGGTCAACGGGGGCACAACAACATGAAATTCCGTCATGTCCGCGCGGTCGCTGCGGCCGCGGTGGTCCTGGTCGCGCTGACCGGCGCACGTCACTCGCACGGCGGCGGCTGCGGCAGCAGTCACAGCAGCGGCAGCGACGGCGGTTCCAGCAGCACGGGCGGCAGCAGCACCAGTGGCAGCAGCACCAGCGGCGGCTACGAGGCCGGCACCGGTGGCTACGACGGCGGTACCAGCAGCGGCAGCTCCACGAGTGGCGGCACGACCAGTGGCAGCACCACCAGCGGCAGCACCTCCGGCTACACCAGCGGCGGCTCCGGCAGCAGCCGCAGCGCCATGGGCGACATCAAGATCAACGGATGTCAGTACAACGGCGCGGGCAGCGTGAAGACCACGGTCAGCGCCACCAACAGCTCGTCCACCACCAAGTACACGTACCTGCTGACGGTGAAGTTCACCGCGCCCGGCGGCAAGGACCTCGGCACCCGCCACCCGAGCATCCCCTACGTGATGCCGGGGCGCACCGACTCCACCGACGTGATCCAGTACGTGCCGTCCGACGCCGCCACCGCCGGTACGTACCGCTGCTCGGTGACCGACGTCCAGCGCACCCCGCTGTCCTGATGGCCACCACGGAACGGCGGCCCGTCCGGGCCGCCATCGCGGCCGTGACGGCGGCCGCCGGAGCGCTCGGGCTGGTCGGCTGCGGTGCCCTGCTGCCCGGCGGCCACGCCCGCCAGGTGACACCGCCGCCGCCACCGCCCGGCTACAGCTACTCGCCGTCGCCCGGCTACGGCTCGCCCTCGTACGAGCCGACGTACTCCTACTCGCCGTCACCGACGCCGGAGGAGACGTACGACCCGGACGGCCGCTCGGACGCGCGCGGCAACAACTGCCGCTACGACCTGTCGGCCCGCCGCCTCGAATACTCGGTCTCGGTGACCAACCCGTCGCTGACCAAGACCTTCAAGTACGAGATGGCCGTCAACTGGATGAAGGCGCGGCCCGCCGACGGCACGGCGTTCGGGCTGCACCAGCGCAGCATCATCGTCCGGCCGGGGCAGACCGAGACGTACACGGCCACCTACAGCTACACCAACACCTCGACACAGCAACTGTGGTTCCAGTGCGAGATCCGCAGGGCGCGCAAGTCGGAGCTGTGAGGCAGCCGGGGCGGGTCCGGTGCGCCCCGGGCGTCAGCGGACCCGGAAGTCCCGGGAACGGGCCGCGAACAGCTCCGCCTGCTCCTCCGGCGGCAGACTGCCCAGCGCGATGAGCTGCGGGGCGTGCGCCACGGCCTGCGCCCGCGCGGCCTCCCGCGACGCCCACAGGGCCCGTACGGTGCCCTGCACCGCCCTGGTCGGCTGGGCGGCGAGCACGGCGGCGGCACGCCGGGCCGCGGCCACCGCGCCGCCCGGCGGCGTCAGCTCCGACACCAGGCCCGTCGCATAGGCGCGACGGGCGCCGAGCCGCTCCGCCGTGCCCATCAGGGACAGCCGCGCGATCTCGCCGTACGGCATCCGCTGCGCCATGAAGACCGACTCGTACGCGCTGACCATCCCGTACGTCGTGTGCGGGTCGAAGAACGTGGCCTCCTCGGAGGCGACCAGGAACTCGCACTCGCCCAGCAGGTAGAACGCCCCGCCGCAGGCCATCCCCTCGACGGCCGCGACGACCGGCTTCCACAGGTCGTTCGCCTTCGGGCCGATGCCGAGCAGCGGGTCGTCGGCCGAGAACGGGGACGACGGCTGCGGGACGTCCGCCGAACGGTCGATGCCGGTGCAGAACGCCGCCCGCCCGGCGCCGGTCAGGACGACGGCCCGTACGGCGTCGTCGGAACGGAACCGGCGCCAGACGGCCGCGAGCGCGCCCGCCGTCGCCAGATCCACGGCGTTGTGGCGCTCGGGCCGGTCCAGCGTGACCAGGGCGACGCCGTCGGGTCCCGTCTCCACCCGTACGGACGGCTGCCCGTCCGGCGCCGTCACGGCCGCTCCAGCAGCCAGCGCGGCACGGTGACGCCCGGCGCCTGCTCGTGGAACGCCACCTTCACCGCGGCGCCGATCCGGACCCGGCCCGGATCGACGGAGTTCAGCGCGGCGTCGGGGGCCGCGACCAGGTTGCCGGCCAGGCGGATGCGCGGGGCGTCGGCCAGCTCCACCACGACGACGGTGTACGGGGCCTGTGCGGCGTAGGCGGGCAGCAGCGGCGGGTGCGGCACGACGTACGACCAGACGCGGCCCCGGCCGGACATCCGCCGCCAGCGGTGGTCGAAGGACTGGCAGTGCGGGCAGCACGGGCGGGGCGGGAAGCGCAGCTCGCCGCAGGCGGCGCAGGACTGGACGCGGAGTTCGTGGCGGGCGGCGTACGCCCAGAAGGGGGCGCCGTCGTCGTCGGGGACGGGCAGGAGCAGCCGCTCGTCCGGCCCGTTGTCAGTGGCCGGCATCATGCTGGTGGACATGAGCACTCAACTCCTCAGCAGCAGAGCCGATGTGGGGACCCCCTCACCGGCCGTGACCAGGCAGGTGGCGGCGTCCGGGACCTGGGCGGTGCTGGTGCCGCGCAGTTGCCGGACGCCTTCGGTGATGAGGTTGAAACCGTGCACGTACGCCTCGCTCAGCCCGCCGCCCGAGGTGTTCAGCGGCAGCCGGCCGCCGGTCTCCAGGGCACCGCCCTCGGTGAAGGCCGCGCCCTCGCCGCGTCCGCAGAAGCCGTAGCCCTCCAGGGAGAGGGGGATCAGCGGGGTGAACGCGTCGTAGATCTGCGCCACATCGACGTCCTCGGGGCCGAAGTCGGCCTGTTTCCACAGTTGCCGGGCCGCGGTCCAGGCCGGCCCGGTGAGCGGGTCGTCGGTCCAGTAGTTGACCATGCCGTGGTGCTGGGCGGGCAGGCCCTGCGCTACGGAGTGCACATACACCGGGCGGTGGCGCAGGTCGCGGGCACGTTCGGCGGCGACGACCACACACGCCAGCGCGCCGTCGGTCTCCAGGCAGTTGTCGAAGAGGCAGAGCGGCTCGCTGATCCAGCGGGAGGTCATGTACATCTCGCGGGTCAGCGGCCGGTCGTACATGATCGCGGCCGGGTTCTGGTTGGCGCGGTTGCGGCAGGCGAGCGCGACGTTGAAGAAGTGGTCCCGGGTCGCGCCGTACTCGTGCATGTAGCGCCGGGCGAGGATGCCGATCTCGTCGGCGGGCCGCAGCAGACCGAAGGGGCGGGTCCATTGGGCCGGAGTGGGCAGTTGGACAGCGGTGTTCCGCCACGGGCGGGGCCCCGAACCGCGCTTGCGCGAGCGCCAGGCGACACCCACGCTCGCCTGGCCGGTGGCGATGGCCGCCGCCAGGTGCGCGACGGTCGCGCACGAACCGCCGCCGCCGTAACCGGCCTTGGCGAAGAAGGTCACGTCACCGGCGCCGATCGCCTTGGCGACCTCCACCTCGTCGGTCTCCTCCATGGTGTACGAGGCGAACGCGTCCACCTCGGACGGCGCGATCCCCGCGTCGTCCAGCGCCGCGACGATCGCCCGGCACGCCAGCGCGCGTTCGGACTCCGGCAGCCGCTTGGCGAACGCCGTCCGGCCGGTCCCGGCTATCACCGCAGCGTCCTTGAGGGTCGCCCCCATCGCCACCTCCGTGGTCGGCCGTCCGTGCTGACAGCCGAGGAGGCTACCGCTAACCTGACGGGTAGTCAGCTCTTTCGCGGGAGGTTGTGCGATGCGCGGTGACCTGGACGAGCCCGGCACCACCGACCCCCGCGCCGACCTGGAGCACGGCACCGTCCCCCGGCTGGTACGGGCCGCGGCCGAGCGGTACGGCCCGGCCGAGGCGGTCGCCGAAGGCCGCCACCGCCTGAGCTGGGCGCAACTGGGGGAGCGGGTCGAACGGGCCGCCGCGGCCTGCATCGCCGCAGGTGTCGAGCCCGGCGACCGGGTGGCCGTGTGGGCCCCCAACACCACCGAATGGATCACCGCGGCGCTCGGCGCGGTGACGGCGGGCGCCGTCCTGGTGCCGGTCAACACCCGTTTCAAGGGCGCCGAGGCGGCCCACGTCCTGCGCCGCACCCGCGCCCGCCTGCTCTTCGTCACCGGCACGTTCCTCGGCACGTCCTACGTGGCCTCGCTGCGCCGCGCCGCCCGGGAAGGCACCGGCCGCGGCCCGCTCCCCGGCCTGCCGGACCTGGAGCGGGCCGTCGTCCTCTCGGGGGACGCCCCGGACTCCTTCCGCACCTGGCGGGACTTCCTGGCGGCGGGCGAGGCGGTACCGGCCGCCGCGGTGCGCGTACGGGCCGACGCCGTCCGCCCCGAGGACCCCTCGGACATCATCTTCACCTCCGGCACCACCGGCCTCCCCAAGGGCGCCGTCATCACCCACGCCCAGACCCTGCGCGCGTACGGCGTCTGGAGCGAACTCGCCGGCCTCGCACCCGGCGACCGCTACCTGATCGTCAACCCGTTCTTCCACACCTTCGGCTACAAGGCCGGCATCATCGCCTGCCTGCTGCGCGGCGCGACGATGATCCCCCAGCCGGTCTTCGGCGTCCCCACCGCACTGGCCCACATCGCCGCCGAACGCGTCACGGTCCTGCCCGGCCCGCCCAGCCTCCACCAGCAGCTCCTGGACCACCCCGACCGCGCCCGGTACGACCTCGGCTCGCTGCGCCTGGTCGTCACCGGCGCCGCCGTCGTACCGCTGGAACTGGTCGAACGGCTCCGCGGCGAGCTGGGCGTCCGCACCGTACTGACCGCCTACGGCCTCTCCGAATGCTCCGGCATCGCCACGATGTGCCGCCGCGACGACCCGCCCGCCACCGTCGCCGCCACGTCCGGGCGCGCCGTACCCGGCACGGAGATACGGATCGCCGCCGCCGACGGCCGCACGGCGGCGGAGCCGGGGACACCGGGCGAGGTGCAGGTCCGCGGCTACCACGTGATGACCGGCTACTACGAGGACCCGCCGGCCACCGCCGACGCGCTGACCCCGGACGGCTGGCTGCGCACCGGCGACATCGGAGTCCTGGACGCCGACGGCAACCTGCGCATCACCGACCGCCTCAAGGACATGTTCATCGTCGGCGGCTTCAACGCCTACCCCGCCGAGATCGAGCGGCTGCTAGCCCGCCACCCGGACGTCGCCGAGGTCGCCGTCGTCGGCATCCCCGACCCCCGGCTCGGCGAGGTCGGCAAGGCGTACACGGTCCGCCGCCCGCGCTCCACGCTCACCGCGGCGGAACTGATCGCCTGGGCGCGCCGGGAGATGGCCAACTACAAGGTGCCCCGGGAGGTCGCCTTCGTGACGGCGCTGCCGCGCAATGCGAGCGGGAAGGTGGTCAAGGGGGAGCTGCGCGGGGCGGCCGTCCTTCCGGCGCGTCCGTAGCGGACAACCGCAGGTGAGGCGGCAGCGTGGGCGGGGCGGACGCCACCCGTCGATTACCGGCGTGTTAGCAGGCTGTTAGCCGCCCCCGGCACCGTTGGGTACGTACCGACGCACCCGACGCACCCGTTCCTGGGGGACCCGCATGCCCAGCCTGACCACCACCGCCTTCCGCCGCGCCCGCCGGCTCGCCGCCGCCTCGATCGTCGCCGTCGCGGCGTTCTCGCTCACCGCGTGCAACAGCTCCGCCGGCGGCCCGGGACCGGCCAAGAGCGCGGCGGTGGATGCTCCCGAGGGCGGGTCGACCGGCGGCTCGTCCGGCGGCTCGACCGGCGGCTCGGGCGGCGACGCGGGCTCCTCGGGCGGCGACGCGGGCTCCTCGGGCGGCGACGCGGGCTCCGCGGACACCGGCGGCTCGGGATCGCAGTCCTCCGGCGGCTCGACCGGCGGATCGGGCTCCACCGGGTCCGGCACGGGCAAGGGCACGGGCACCGGTACGGGCACGGGAGCCGGTACAGGCACCGGCACCGGCCGCAAGGGCGTCGACGCCACCCTGGTCGGCACCCTCAAGTACCTCGCCCCGGGCAAGCTCACCGTGACCCCGGAGTCCGGTACGGAGCAGGCGTTCTTCGTCGCCGAGGACACCAAGGTCCTCGGGGCCGCGACCCTCTGCGGCGGCCCCGGCGGGCAGGTCACCATCACGAAGGACAGCTACGGCACCACCCCCTGCACCACGGACCAGCTCGACGAGGCCGCCAAGAAGAACACGGTCAAGGTCCGCGCCACGATCCACCGGGGCATCGCCACCAAGGTGGAGGAGCGCTACCACCCGTAAACCACTTTCCCGCCCCCGGCGCAGCCCCCGGCCCCCGACCGGGGGCTGCGCGCATCCGTCACGGGCCCCGGCTCGGCGTTGTCCCGATCCGGTGTTGTGAAGCGGCGCTCGCGTGGAAGGCGTGCAGTATGAGCACTCCGTATCCCGACGGCCCCGAACCCGGCGGCCCCGTAACCGACCCGCCCGACCCGCCCGGCCCACACCCGGGCCACGAGCCTCAGCCGGGGCGCGACCCGAGCCCGCCCCCGCCCGGACCGAGCGACCCCATGGGCCCGGACCCGATCCCGCGGCCGTCCGACCCGGACACGGCCCCCGAGCCCACGCCGCAGCCCGGCCCCCTCGCCTGACCGTTCCCGGCCCTCACCGTGCCCCGAACCGCTCCCGCAGGGCCCCCTTGAGCACCTTGTTCAAGGGGCCGCCCCGCGGCAGCGCGTCCAGGATCTCCAACTGCTCCGGCAGCTTCTGCGGCATCAGCCCCGCCCGCCGCAGATGAGCGGTGAGCGCCCCGAGCGTCAAACCCGCCACCTCAGGCTGCGCGAGAGTCACCACCGCGCACACCCGCTCCCCCCGCTCCCGGTCCGGCAGGCCGATCACCGCCACCTCGCCCACCGCCGGGTGCGTACGGATCAGCTCCTCGACCTCCTGGGCGGAGATGTTCTCGCCCTTCCTGATGACGATGTCCTTGAGCCGCCCGGTGATCACGAGGTGCCCGTCCGTACGCAGCAATCCCAGGTCTCCGGTGCGGAACCAGCCGTCCGCGTCGAACGCCCCGGCCGTCAGCGCCGGATCGGTGTAGCCGCGGCAGACCATCGGCCCGCGTACCGTGATCTCGCCCGCCTCGCCGGGCCGCGCCTCACCGCCGTCCGGCCGGGCGATCCGGACGCGGGCCCCGGTCACCGGCTTGCCCACGGTGTGCGCCAACTGCTCGTCGCTGTCGTACGGCGTGCCCATCGCGATCATGGAGCACTCCGTCATCCCGTACCCGTGCACCACCGCGCACTCCAGCTCCCGGCCCGCCGCGTGGTACAGCTCCGGCGGCAGCGGCGCCCCGCCGCCGGACAGCAGCCGCAGCGTGGGGACGAGCGGGACCGCGGGACCCGGCCCGGCATGCGCCCGGCGCCGGCGGGCCTCGCCGAGGAACGCCTGGTAGAAGGCCGTGCTGCCGCCCGCCATGGTGACTCCGTGCCGCCGGTACGCCTCGACCGCCGCCGCCGGTTCGAACGTGTCCAGCACGACGGCCGGGAAGCCGCCGAGCAGCATCGCGATCACGTAGTCGGGCCCGGCGATGTGCGCGTACGGGAAGGCGATCGAGCCGGTGTCCGCGTCGGTCGTGCCCAGCGCGGTGGCCAGCCCGATGCCGCCCGCGAGGAGCGAGCCGTCGGTGTGCTCGACCCCCTTGGGGGCGGCGGTCGTGCCGGAGGTGTAGTAGATCCACGTCGGGGTGCTGTCCGGCCGTACGAAGTCCGGCAGCGCGTCCCCGGAGCCGGGCGCGGCTTCCGGCAGCCCGTCGGCGACGGAGAGCACCCGCACACCGGCGGGCGCCGCCTTCCGCGCCGTGCCCGCGTAGTCGTGGCCGCGCCACTCGCCCGGCACGATCGCGTACGCTGCGCCCGACTGCCGCAGCGCGAAGCCGACTTCACGCTCCCGGTGCAGGTGCAGGACGGGTATCTGTACGGCGCCGAGCCGGGCCAGCGCGAGGGACACCGCGACGGTCAGGGGCCAGGTGGGCAACTGCCACAGGACGCGCGTACCGGCCCCGATCCCCAGCCCGTGGAACCCGGCCGCCAGCCGCAGCGCCCGGTCCCGTACCTCCCCGAAGGTGACGGCCTGCCCGGAGCCGCCGGTGGTCTCGTCGAAGAACATCGGCTGCCGCGGGGACAGCTCCGCCCGGTACTCCATCAGTTCCCACAGCGACCGCACACGATCGGGCTCGAACACGTCGCCTCCTAGGGGAGCGGGGGCGCGACGGTAGCAGAAGTCAGCAGATATGACGAGACGTCAGTTCGGGGGAGGTGCGGAACATCCGCACGGGCGACGGCGTTGGGGGCTGGTGACCTGGTCCACCCGCGTACATGAGGAGACGGCCATGCCGTTGAGTACGGAAGAGCGCGAGGCTTTCCTGGCCGAGCCGCACATCGGCGCCCTGTCGGTGGCGTCGGGCGCGGCGGACCGCGCCCCGCTGACCGTGCCGATCTGGTACGGCTACGAGCCGGGCGGCGATCTGTGGATCACCACCGAGCGGGACTCGCGCAAGTACCGGCTGATCGCGGCGGCGGGCCGGTTCTCCCTGATGGTGGACCGGGTCGAGCCGACGGTCCGCTATGTGTCGGTCGAGGGCGAGGTCGTCTCGGCCGAGCCGTCGACGGACGAGGAGCTGCACGCGATCGCCGAGCGCTACCTCGCTCCGGAGGCCGCGGCGGCGTACTTCGAGAAGGTGCTGCCCACGTTCGGCCCGTCGGTGACCGTCCGGCTGCGGCCGCGGCGGTGGCTGTCGGCGGACATGGGGGCGCTCGTCTAGACCGTAGGGGCCGGCCTCACCCGGTCCGGCCCCCGTCGGTCGTACGTCCTCCGGCCCGTGACGGGCCGACGGGTTACGGGCGGTGGTTGTCCAGCGGGGCCACGGTGTCCGCGTCCGGGCGGTGGTTGTCGGGCGCGACGGAACGGTCGGCGGATATCGGCCGGTGGTTGTCGCCCGCGATGGAAGAGCTGACAGGCGTCGGCCGGTGGTTGTCGGCCAGGGCGGGGACCGCCGCCGCGCCCGTTACGGCAGTGGCGAAAGCAAGAGTGACAAGGGTGCGCTTGATACAACTCATGACAGCTCCTCCGTGGGGGAATCCCATATGAGTGACGCTAGCTTGTGGTGAGGCGTGTGTTCGATCCCCCTGGCCGGAAACGGCCGTGCGGCGGGGGAGAAAGCGTGTGACTGCGGGTATGCCGCGGGGACCGGCTTCGATGGCTCCCCCCTGAGTGCCATCGAAACCGGCCCCCGCGATCCCCCGGATCCCCCCGGATCCCCCGATCCCCGGATTCGGCCGTCCCCCCGGATCCCCCGATCCCCCGGACTGCCGAAACCGCAGTGGGTCTGGTGTGGAATTGCCCGCCGTACGGGCGGGGTGTCGTTTCCCCCGTCACCCGCCCGTACGGCGTCGCGCTACTTCGGCTCGGCCACGGGCACGGTGCCCTCGTCCAGCACGACGACACTGCCGTCCTCCGCGGTCAGCGGACCGTCGATGATCGGCCGGTGACTGTCCTCCGGCTGGATGGGCCGGTGGCTGTCCATGGGCTGGATGGGCCGGTGGCTGTCCATGGGCTGGATGGGCCGGTGACTGTCCTCCGGCTGGATGGGCCGGTGGCTGTCGACGGTCTCCGGCTGGATCGGCCGGTGGCTGTCCATGGGCACGATGGGCCGGTGACTGTCCTCCGGCTTGATCGGCCGGTGGCTGTCGACGGTCTGCGGCTGAATGGGCCGGTGGCTGTCCTGCGGCTGAATGGGCCGGTGACTGTCCAGCGGTTTGACGATGTTCCTGTCGTCGTCCTTCCGAGCCTGATTCTGAGAGCTCACGGTGATCAACTCCGTTGTGTGGGCGCTGTGGCCCACCCGGCCGGCAACTCCCCCGTGGGTCGCCGGACGGGTGGACCATGGCCTTACACCTTGCGGTGGGGCCTGGTCACCGAGCCGCTTGCCCCCCGAGGCGGCGGATCGGTAATTAGAGAGTGGCCCCTCGCGATGAACGATCGATAAACGCCTGAAGCCCGTGGTCCGGGCGGCTTTTACACCAGCGCGACGGGGGCTGCGAGATGGTGTATCTCCCCGTCCACGGGGAGGCCCATCTGCTCGTGAATGGTCACGACTTCCTGCCAGCAGACCTTCGCGCGGCCGGTGTGCCCGATCTGGTTCAGGGCGTGCCCCAGCGTCGTCAGCGCGTCCGCCCGCCAGCGGCCGCCGCCGAGCCCCCGCAGGGCGGACAGCGCCTGCTCGGCGTAGTTGGCCGCGTTGGCCGGGCGGTGGGCCGCCAGGTCGACCTCGGCGAGCCGGAGGTACGTCATGCCCTCCCAGAACCGCTGCCGGCTGTCGCGGAAGATGACGAGCGCCTCGGTCAGTTGCTGGGCGGCCTCGTCCAGTCTGCCGGCCAGCGTCAGCGCGATGCCCAGCGCGTACATGCCGTTGCCGAGGCGGCGGGTGGCACCGACCTCGCGGAGGGCGGTGATGCCCTGCTCGGCGAGCTGGATGGCGCTCTCGGTGCGCCCGGTGTCCAGGTGCAGGCGCGAGAGGTTGCACAGCGCGCTGGCCTCGGACTGCTTGTTGTTGTTCTCGCGGAAGGCGAGCAGGGCCTGATTCAGATAGCCCTCCGCCGCGTCGAAGCGGCGTTGGATGCTGGCGATGATGCCGCGGTCGTTGGGGCCGTTGGAGGCGGAGAAGGGGTCCTCGGCGGCGAGTCCCAGCAAGGTGGCCAGCTTGGCATGCTCGTCCGCCTCGGTGAGCCGTCCGGACTGGATGTAGATGGGTGCCAGCGACCAGTGGGCTCGGCCTTCCGCATGCTGGTCGCCGGCTCGGCGCGCAGCGGCCAGCAGGGCGAGATTGGCCTGCTCGTACTGGCGGTTGTTGGCGCCGGACTCGGCCATGTCCCGGGTCAGCAGCAACAGGTCGACGGCGCGCCGCAGCACCTTCTCGCCGGTGTTCTGCAGCGCGCAGGCGATCAGGCAGCGCGTTTCGTTGAAGAGCCAGCTCAGTGCCTCGGTGCGGTCGGCGAAGGTCAAGCCCGGGTAGTGCGGCGTCTCCGTGTAGTCGGCCAGGCGGTCACCGGGGCGCTCCAGCGCGTACATGTGGGCGGCGGTGGCCAGGTAGAAGTCCAGCAGCCGGGCCAGGGCCGCGTCGCGCTCCTCGGCCGGCTGCTCGTCGCGCTCCGCGCAGGAGCGGGCGTAGAGGTGCACCAGGTCGTGGAAGCGGTAGCGGCCGGGGGCGGCGGACTCCAGGAGGGAGGTGTCGACGAGCGATTCGAGGAGGTCCTCGGCGTCGTCGGTGTCCATGTCGAGGAGGGCGGCCGCGGCGGCCAGCGAGATGTCGGGGCCGTCGGCGAGGCCCAGGAGGCGGAAGGCCCGCGCCTGGCGGGGCTCCAGTTGTTTGTAGCCCAGTTCGAAGGTGGAGTTCACGGCGAGGTCGCCGGCGCGCAGCTCGTCCAGCCTGCGGCGCTCGTCGGCCAGCTTGCGGGCGAGGATCGAGACGGTCCAGGTGCGGCGGGCGGCCAGCCGGGACGCGGCGATACGGATGGCCAGCGGCAGGAAACCGCAGGCGCCGACCACGTCCATGGACGCCTCGCGCTCGGCGTTCACGCGCTCCTCGCCGACGATGAGCGCGAAGAGGGTGAACGCTTCCTCAGGGCTCATCACGTCCAGGTCGACCAGGTGCGCGCCGGCCAGGTCTATCATCCGGACGCGGCTGGTGATCAGCGCCGCGCAGCCGTCCGTACCGGGCAGCAGCGGGCGGACCTGGGCGGCGTCGCGGGCGTTGTCGAGCAGGACCAGCAGCCGGCGCCCGGCGAGGGCCGAGCGGTAGAGGGCGGCCCGTTCCTCGATGCCGTCGGGGATGGCCGCGCCCGGCGTCCCCAGCGCGCGCAGGAACGCGCCGAGCACCGCTTCCGGGTCGGACGGGGAGTGCCCGACGCCCTGGAGGTCCACGTAGAGCTGGCCGTCCGGGAAGTGCACATGGGCGGCGTGCGCGACATGTACGGCGAGGGTGGTCTTGCCGACGCCGCCGATGCCGGTGAGCGCCGAGACGGCCATCACCCGGCCCTCGGCGGTGGCGAGCTGCTCGCTCAGCTCCGTGACGAAGGCGGCCCGGCCGGTGAAGTCGGCGACCGTGGCCGGAAGTTGCTGCGGTCGGACGAAGGCCGGCTCGCCGGGCACCTGGCCGTCGTGCGGCACGGCGGGCGCGTCCAGCTCGGTGTCCGCGCGCAGGATGCGCTGCTGGAGTTCGGAGAGCGACGCGCAGGGGTCCACCCCCAGCTCATCGGCGAGCAGACGCCGGGTGTCGGCGTATACGGCGAGTGCCTCGGCCTGCCGGCCGCTGCGGTACAGCGCCAGCATGAGGAGTTCTCGCAGCCGCTCGCGCAAGGGGTGCGCCGCGGTCAGCGCGGTCAGCTCCGAGACGGCGTCGCCGTGGCATCCCAGCTCCAGGTCGAGCTCCAGGCGCGTCTCCATGAGGGACAGGCGCCACTCCTCCAGGCGGGTGCGCTGGTTCTCCGCGTAGGGCCCGGCGAGGTTGGCCAGCGGCTCGCCGTCCCACAGGGCCAGCGCGGAGTCCAGGAGGTCCCGGGCGCGGCAGCGGTCGCCGGTGGCGCGGGCCTTCTCGGCGTCGGCCGCGTACTGCTCGGCGTGGTCCATGTCGAGGTCGAGCGGCTGGTTGCCGACCGGTCGCAGCGCATAGCCGCCGGACTCGCTGACCAGCGTGTCCGCGTCCGGCCCGAGGGCTTTGCGGATGCGGGAGGCGTACGTGCGCAGCGCCGCGAGGGCGGCGTGCGGCGGTTCCTCGCCCCAGAGGGCGTCGACGAGTTCGGACGCGGTGGCGGTGCGTCCGCCCCGCAGGAGAAGGGCGGCCAGCAGCGCACGCTGCTGCGGGGAGCCGGCCGCCAGTGGCGTCGCGCCGCGCCAGGCCCGTACGGGACCGAGCACGGTGAAGCGGAGCCGCTCCTGGCCCTGCCCCGGACCGTCGTCCATGGTGTCCCCCTGCCCTGTGCACTTCGTTCGCATCGGCCAGTCTGCCTTGTCGTAGCCCCTTACGTCAGTAGGGGTCCGGTCTCAGCACGCTCTCTCCACGCCCGGCGTTCGGGCTGGTGTTCGGGTGCGCGGCGGGCGGCGGTCCGGGACGGTCACCGGCGCCGGCGCCCGTGCGGATGCGCGTGCAGTTGCCCGTGCGCGGTCCGTGCGCGGGCGTGGGCCCGAGCGTCGCTGCTCAGCCGCCTGCGGGGCCGCGCGGCGCCCGGCCGGCGCCCGGAACGGTGTCATCTGCATGCATTCCCTCCCGTCACTGCGTTACTGACGACCCGTCAGTTCAGCGCTACGGTAAAAAACATGGAGAGTTTTCCGAAGATAATCTCGGTGGACGACCACACGGTGGAGCCGCCGCACGTCTGGCGGGACCGCCTCCCCTCGAAATATCACGACATAGGCCCCCGAATCGTCCGGGCGCCCCTGAAGGAAATGACCTTCGTGGGCGGCAGGTTCGCGCCGAAGATGGGCCGGCCGGGGGACGACGGGCCGCTCGCCGACTGGTGGGTCTACGAGGACCTGCACCGCCCGCTGACCCGCCTGGACACCGCCGTCGGCTGCGCCCGCGACGACATCAGGCTCGAAGGCATCACCTACGAGCAGATGCGCCCCGGCTCCTTCAGCGTCCCGGAGCGGCTGGCCGACATGGACGTCAATCACGTGCAGTCGGCCCTGTGTTTCCCCACGTTCCCGCGTTTTTGCGGTCAGACCTTCACCGAGGCCAAGGACCGCGAACTGGGGCTGCTGGGGGTGCGCGCGTACAACGACTGGATGGTGGAGGAGTGGTGCGGCCCGGCCGCGCGCGGACGCCTCATACCGCTCGGCCTCGTCCCGTTGTGGGACGCGGAACTGGCCGCGCAGGAGGTGCGCCGGAACGCGGAGCGGGGCGTACGGGCGGTCTGCTTCAGCGAAATCCCGCCACATCTGGGCCTGCCCAGTATTCACACCGGCGACTGGGACCCCTTCCTGCGCGCCTGCGAGGAGACCGGGACCGTCATCGCCATGCACATCGGCTCCTCCAGCAGGATGCCGTCCACCTCCGCCGACGCGCCGCCCGCCGTCGGCTCCACGATCACCTTCGCCAACTGCTGCTTCTCGATGGTCGACTGGCTGATGAGCGGAGCGTTCGACCGCTTCCCCGGCCTGAAGATCATGTACGCGGAGGGGCAGATCGGGTGGATCCCGTACATCCTGGAACGCGCCGACGTGGTCTGGGAGGAGAACCGCGGCTGGGGCGGCGTCGCCGACAAGGTCCTGCGGCCGCCCTCCGAACTCTTCGCCGGGCACGTGTACGGCTGCTTCTTCGACGACGCCTTCGGCCTGCGCAACCTGGACGCGATCGGCGTCGGCAACGTCCTCTACGAGACCGACTACCCGCACTCGGACTCCACCTGGCCGCGCTCCAGGGAGGTCGGCGAGGCCCAGATGGGGCACCTCCCGCCCGAGACGGTCGAACGGATCGTCCGCGGCAACGCCATCGAGCTGCTGGGGCTGACGCCGGAGGGGCTGTGGGCAGGGGCGGGTGCGGGGGTGTAGCGCCGGTGCGCGCCCGCGCGGAGTGACGCCTTTCGTGCACCCGGAACGTCCCGAGACCTCCCCGCACGGCGGCCGAGCGGTCACGATGGGAGGTCTGGGAGGTGACACACATGACGACGTTCGTGCTGGTGTCGGGCGGGTACACCGGAGGATGGATCTGGCGGGAGGTGGCGGACCACCTGCGCGCGGCGGGACACCGGGCGCGACCGGTCACCCTTACCGGGATGGGGGACCGCCGCCACCTGTCAGGTCCGGGCACCGACCTGAACACCCACATCGAGGACGTGGCGCAGGTCCTGGACCACGAGGGCGCCGGGGAGCCGCACGAGGCGGGCGAGACCGTACTGGTCGCGCACTGCTACGGCAGCTACCCGGTCATGGCCGCCGCCGACCGCGACCCGGACCGCATCGCCCGCCTGGTGTTCGTGGACGCGGGCCTGCCCCGCGACGGCCGCGCCGTCCTCGACGCGCTGCCCGACCCGGCCGTACGGGAACGGCTGCGGCGCCGCGCCCAGGAGCACGGCGACGGCTGGCGGCTGCCGCCGCCCGCGTTCGAGGAGACGGACATCTGGGGCAGCCTGGACGGCATCTCCAAGGACGGCCTGGACCGGCTGGCCCGCCTCGCCGCACCGCAGCCGCTGGCCACCCTCACCCAGCCGGTCCGGCTGACCGGCGCCACGGCCGGCCTGCCCGCCACCGGCATCCTCTGCACGCGCAACGTCACCAGTACGGCGGCCGTCCGCGCCCTGGTGGCCTCCGGCGACCCCGCCGTCGCGGGCCTCGCCGACCCCCAGATCGGCTTCTTCGACCTCGACACCGGGCACTGGCCCATGCTGTCCTGCCCCGGCGAGCTGACCGACCTGCTGCTGCGGGCGGCGGCGGACGAGGGGGAGCGGCTCGGGGCGCCCGCCTGAGACGCGTCTGCCCGCGGTACGCCCGCCGGGCCCCACCGGCCCCTTCCCCGCACCCCGGCATGATGGGGCCATGAGCAACCGACCCGTACTCGTCTACGACGGGGACTGCGGCTTCTGCGCCACCTGCGTACGCTTCGTCGAACGCCGCATCCGCCCCCGCTGCACCGTCTCGCCCTGGCAGTTCACCGACCTGAAGGCGCTCGGCGTCACCCAGGAGCGGGCCGAGCACGAGGTGTTGTGGATCACCCCGGCGGGGACCGTGTACGGCGGCGCGCAGGCGGTCGCCAAGCTGCTGATGAGCGCGCGCGGGCCATGGTCCGTCCCCGGCGCGCTGCTGACCCTGCCGCCGTTCCGCCAGGCCGCCCACGCCGTGTACCGCCTGGTCGCCGACAACCGCCACCGCATGCCCGGCGGCACCGCGGCCTGCTCGCTCCCCGCGCACCTCAGGCCCTGACCGCCCGCGCCACCGCCCGGCCGCCACCGTCCGCACCCTTGCCTGACGGGCCGTCAGCCCACACCATGACCCCAGCCGCCGACGACGGGCCGTCGGCCGAGCGCCCGGGGGTGGACGCGGACGTGGACAGCGCTACGGGAAGCGGCACACACAGCGACGACGGGGTGCGGGTGCTGCCCGAAGGGAAGCTGGCCTACGGCATCCAGCTCCCCGTGCAGTCCCAGAGCACCCTCTACACGGAGCCGTGGGAGGCCGGGGCGGGCCCCGCCGACCTCGTGGAGATCGCCCGCACCGCCGACCGCCACGGCTTCGCCTACATCGCCTGCTGCGAGCACATCGGCATCCCGCGCCGGCTGGCCGCCGCCATGAGCACGGTCTGGTACGACCCGGTCGCCACCCTCTCCTACCTGGCGGCGGCCACCACCCGCGTACGGCTGCTCAGCCACATCGCCTTGGCCGCCCTCAAGCACCCGCTGATCAGCGCCAAGCAGTACGCGACCCTGGACCACCTCTCGGGCGGGCGGCTGATCCTCGGGGTCGGCGCCGGGCACGTACCGGAGGAGTTCGACGCCCTCGGTGTGGACTTCGCCCGGCGCGGCGCCCTGCTGGACGAGGCCGTCGACGCGCTGAAGGCGGCGCTGGGCCCGGAGGAGTTCCCCTCGTATCAAGGGAAACGATTCGCCTTCGACGGGCTGGGGCAGCGCCCGCGCCCCGTACAGACGCCGCGCCCGCCGGTCTGGGTGGGCGGCTCGTCGCCCGCCGCCCTTCGCAGGGCGGCCGTACGCGGTGACGGCTGGCTGCCGCAGGGCGACCGCCGCGATCAGCTCCCGGCGCAGCTCGCGAAGCTGCGGCGGCTGCGGGAAGAAGCCGGGATCAGCACGCCCGCCGAGGCCGGCGCCATCACCGAGCCGCTGTACGTCGGCGAGCCCGCGTGGGACACCGGCCGGAGCACCCTCACCGGGCCGCCCGAGCGGCTGGCGGAGTCGCTGCGCGAGTACCAGGCGATGGGGGTGCGGCAGATCCAGGTCCGGTTCCGCAGCCGGAGCCGCGCCGAACTGACGGACCAGATGGCGGCGTTCGCCACCGGCGTGGCCCCGCACCTCGACCGCTGAGACGCACGGCGAACCCCGGAGGGACCGGTGCACATGGGGAAGCTGGACGGCCGGGTCGTCATCATCACCGGCGCCGCACGCGGCCAGGGCGAGCAGGAGGCGCGGCTCTTCGTCGCGGAGGGCGCCCGTGTCGTGCTGGGCGACGTACTGGACGGCCCGGGGGAGGCGCTGGCGGCGGAACTGGGGGACGGCCGCGCCCGGTACGTCCACCTGGACGTGCGCCGGGAAGTGGACTGGGAAGCCGCGGTCCGGGCCGCCGGGGAAACGTTCGGCACGGTCGACGGGCTGGTCAACAACGCCGGCATCCTGCGCTTCAACGAGCTGGCCGCCACCCCGCTCGCCGAGTTCCAGGAGGTGGTGCAGGTCAACCAGGTCGGCACGTTCCTCGGGATGCGGGCGGTGATCCCGGAGCTGACGGCGGCCGGCGGCGGCACCGTCGTGAACACCGCCTCGTACGCCGCGCTGTCCGGCATGGCGTACCTGACCGCGTACGCGGCGTCCAAGGCCGCGGTGGTCGGCATGACGCGGGTGGCGGCGATGGAGCTGGCGGGCCGGGGCATCCGGGTGAACGCGATGTGCCCGGGGGCCGTCGACACCCCGATGACCCGGCCGGAGCGGGGTCCGGCGGAAGCTGCCGGTGTCCCCGATGCCTCCACAGCCTCCGCCCCGGACCTGGACGCGTTCTACGCGAAGACCGTCCCCCTCGGGCGGATCGGCCGGCCGGAGGAGGTGGCCCGGCTGGCGCTGTTCCTGTCGTGCGCGGACTCCTCGTACATCACGGGGCAGCCGTTCGTCATCGACGGCGGCCGGCTGTCCGGCATCAGCCTGTACTGAGACGCGTACGCCGCCCCTCCGTCCCGCCGCTACCTGATGGGTCGTCAGGTATTGACGGTCCGGAGGCCCGGTGCGAGAGTCGGACCCGACCTGACGAGGCGTCAGGTAAAGGCGCCAGGGCGGACGAGGGACGGTGAACCCCCTTGGAATTCGGGCTGTTCGTACAGGGATATGTGCCCGCCGCGCGGGCGAAGGTCGACCCCGAGGCTGAGCACCACGCACTGATGGAGGAGACGGAGTACGTCATCCAGGCCGACCGGTCCGGGTTCAAGTACGCGTGGGCCTCCGAGCACCACTTCCTGGAGGAGTACTCCCACCTCTCCGCCAACGACGTCTACCTGGGCTACCTCGCCCACGCCACCGAGCGCATCCACCTCGGCTCCGGCATCTTCAACCCGCTCGCCCCGGTCAACCACCCCGTCAAGGTCGCCGAGAAGGCCGCCATGCTCGACCACCTCTCCGGCGGCCGCTTCGAGTTCGGCACCGGGCGTGGGGCGGGCAGCCACGAGATCCTGGGGTTCATGCCGGGCGTGACGGACATGAACCACACCAAGGAGCTGTGGGAAGAGACCATCGCCGAGTTCCCGAAGATGTGGCTCCAGGACGAGTACCAGGGGTTCCAGGGGAAGCACTGGCAACTGCCGCCCCGCAAGGTGCTGCCCAAGCCGTACGGGACCGCGCACCCGCCGATGTGGTACGCGGCCGGGTCGCCCGCCTCGTACGCGATGGCGGGGAAGAAGGGCCTCGGCGTGCTGGGCTTCAGCGTGCAGAAGGTCGCGGACATGGAGTGGGTCGTCGAGTCGTACAAGACGGCCGTGAAGGAGGCCGAGCCGGTCGGCGCGTACGTCAACGACAACGTCATGGTGACCTCCACCGCGATCTGCGCCGAGACCCACCAGAAGGCCGTCGAGATCGCCGTCGGCGGCGGGCTCAACTACCTCCAGTCGCTGCTGTTCCGCTACCACGACACGTTCCCGCGCCCCGAGGGCATCCCGGAGTGGCCGGAGCTGCTGCCGGAGTACACCGAGGAGATCATCGAGCTGCTGATCGCCGAGGAGCTGATGATCTGCGGCGACCCCGACGAGGTGTTCCGCCAGTGCAAGCGCTGGGAACAGGCCGGCGCCGACCAGCTCTCCTTCGGCCTGCCCATCGGCGTCTCGCCCGAGGACACCCTCACCACCATCCGCCTCATCGGCGAGCACGTGATCCCGAAGATCGACACAGACCCGGTGCACCGGACCGCCCGCTTCCGGCAGAGCGCCGCCGGGCCGGACACCGAGCCGGACGCCGGACCGGGCACCGGACCGGCCGCCTGAGCGAAAGGGACCCCCGGGGATGCTCGACCACCTGATCAAGGGCGCCACGATCGTCGACGGCACCGGCGCCCCCGCGTACCAGGCCGACCTCGCCGTACAGCACGGCCGCATCACCGCCATCGGAAGCATCAGCGACCCCGCCAGCACCACCGAGGACGCCCACGGCCTCGTGCTCACACCCGGCTTCGTCGACCCGCACACCCACTACGACGCCCAGCTCTTCTGGGACCCCTACGCCACCCCCTCCATGCACCACGGCGTCACCACCGTCGCGGGCGGCAACTGCGGCTTCACCCTCGCCCCGCTCAACCCGGACCGCCCCGGCGACGCCGACTACACCCGCCGCATGATGAGCCGCGTCGAAGGCATGTCGCTGGCGGCGCTGGAGCAGGGCGCGCCGTGGAACTGGTCCACCTTCGGCGAGTACCTGGACGCGCTGGACGGCCGGACCGCCGTCAACGCGGGCTTCATGGTCGGCCACTGCGCGCTCCGCCGCCACGTCATGGGCCCGGACGCGATCGGCGGACAGCCCACCGAGGCCCAGCTCCACGCGATGCTGCGGCTGTTCCACGACGCGATGGACGCGGGCGCCTGGGGCCTGTCCACCACCCAGTCCTCGACCCACGCCGACGGCGACGGACAGCCGGTCGCGTCCCGGCACGCCCGCCCCGCCGAACTGCTCGCCCTCTCCCGCGCGGTCGCCGACCACGAGGGCACCCAGTTGGAGGCGATCGTCGCGGGCTGCCTCGACCAGTTCGCGGACGAGGAGATCGACCTGCTCGTCGAGATGTCGGCCGCCGCCGGGCGCCCCCTCAACTGGAACGTGCTGACCATCGACAGCGCCGTACCGGAACGGGTGCCCCGCCAACTGGAGGCGAGCGAACGCGCCCGTAAGGCGGGCGGCCGCATCGTCGCCCTCACCATGCCGATCCTCACCCCCATGAACATGTCGCTGGGCACCTTCTGCGCCCTCAACCTCATCCCCGGCTGGGGCGACATCCTCGCCCTGCCCGTACCGGAGCGCATCGCCCGGCTGCGCGACCCGGCCGTACGGGAGGAGATGCTGCGGCGCGCGGCGAGCAAGGAGGCGGGCGTCTTCCGGCGGCTGACCGACTTCGCCCGGTACGTCATCGGCGACACGTACTCCGCCGCCAACCAGGGACTCTCCGGCCGGGTGGTCGGCGACATCGCCGCCGAACGCGGCCAGGACCCCTTCCGCACCCTGGTCGAGATCTGCGCCGAGGACGGGCTGCGCACCGTCCTGTGGCCCATGCCGACCGACAACGACCCGGACAGTTGGGCCCTGCGGCAGCGCACCTGGCAGCACGAGGACGTCATGCTGGGCGGCTCCGACGCGGGCGCCCACCTGGACCGGATGTGCGGGGCCCCGTACACGACGCGGTTCCTCGGCGACTGCCTGCGCGGCCGGCAACTGGTCGGGCTGGAGCAGGCCGTACGGATGCTGACCGACGACCCGGCCCGGCTCTTCGGCCTGCGCGACCGCGGCCGGATCGCCGTCGGCCACCACGCCGACCTGGTCCTCTTCGATCCGGAACGGATCGACGCCGGTCCGGCGCGGCTGGTGCACGATCTGCCGGGGGACAGCCCGCGGCTGGACTCGGAGGCCGCCGGGATCGTGAGCGTACGGGTCAACGGCGTCGAGACGGTACGGGACGGTGCGGTGACCGGGGCGGTACCGGGAAAGGTGCTGCGGTCGGGGCGGGACACCGAGACGGTGCGGACGCGGTGAGTACATCCTCTGGTGTGTCCGCCGAGCGGCTGCTGATCGGCGGCGAATGGACCGCACCCGACCACGGCCACTACGAGGTCACCGACCCGGCGGCCGAGGAGACCGTCGGGCTGGCGGCGGAGGCGAGCCGGGACCAGGCGTACGAGGCGGCCCGCGCGGCGCGCGAGGCGTTCGGGCCCTGGTCGCGCACGGCGCCCGAGACCCGCGCGCGGGTGCTCGACCGCGCCGCCGAGCTCCTGGCGCGCGACATCGGCGCGTACGCCCGGCTCGCGCAGGCGGAGACCGGCGCGACGACCGGCACCGCCCGCGCGATGCAGGTGGGCGTCGCCATCGCCCGCCTCAAGCGGTACGCGCGCGGAGCGCTGGAGCCGACGGAAACCCCCCTGCCTCCGCAGATCAACGAGGCGGGCCCCTTCGGCAAGGCCGCCGTCCTCGGCGCGCTGGCGGTGCGCCGCCCCGTCGGCGTCGTCACCTGCATCACCTCCTACAACAACCCCTGGGCCAACCCGGCAGGCAAGATCGCGCCCGCCCTGGCCATGGGCAACACCGTCGTGATCAAGCCCGCCCCGCAGGACCCGCTCTCCGTCCACCGCCTGGCCGCGGCGCTCCAGGAGGCGCTGGCCGAGGCCGGGGCACCGCCCGGCGTCGTCAACCTCGTGACCGGCGGGGACCCGGCGGTCGGCGAGGCCGCGGTGGACTCCCCGGACGTGGACATGGTCAGCTTCACCGGCTCCACGGCCGTCGGGCAGCGCATCGCCGAGGTGTGCGGACGCGGCATGAAACGCCGGCTCATGGAGCTGGGCGGCAAGGGCGCCGCGCTGGTCTTCGACGACGCCGACCTGGACGCGGCGGTGGCCGGCATCGGCACCACGTACTCCTTCTACAGCGGACAGATCTGTACGGCTCCGACGCGGGTGCTGGCCCAGCGCGGCATCCACGACCGGCTGGTGGAGCGGCTGGCCGCGTACGCGACGCGCCTGAAGGTCGGCGACCCGGCTGCGGCGGACACGGCCGTCGGCCCGGTGATCTCCGCCGCGCACCGCGACCGCGTCGAGTCGTACATCGAACTGGGCCGGAAGGAAGGCGCTCGCCTGATCACGGGCGGCGACCGCCCACCCCTCCCACGCGGCTTCTACGTGGCCCCCACCCTCTTCACCGACTGCGCCCCCGCCATGCGGGTGGTCCGCGAGGAGATCTTCGGCCCGGTGATCGTCGTCCTCCCCTTCACCGACGAGGAGGAGGCCGTCGCGCTCGCCAACGACAGCGACTACGGCCTGCTGGACTACGTCTGGTCCGGCGACGTGGCGCGCGCGTTCCGGGTGGCGGGGCGGCTGCGCGCGGGCGGGGTCGGCGTCAACACGGTCGGCCGCAACATGGAGGCTCCGTTCGGCGGCTTCAAGCGGAGCGGGGTCGGGCGCGATGTCGGCTCGTACGCGCTGCACGCCTACAGCGAGACGCAGGCGGTGGTGTGGCCGGGCTGAGACGGGCGGAAGACCGGCGGGAAAATTTTGAATCAGGACGAAGCGGACAGCGCTGCGGTTCCCGCAGTCCGGAACTCGACGGTACGGCCTTCAAGTTACCGGCCGTAACGCGCGCCGCACCTTGCAAACCACGGCCAAACGGCCCGCAACGCCCCGCGAAGTGAAGCCCTCGCCGTCTTCTCATGGTGGATCTCCAGCCCCACGATGCGGAAACAGCAGCCCTTAACGTCCTGTTCATGGTTCAGGTAGACCCCCGGCTCCCGGCCGGAGACACGGTA
This sequence comes from Streptomyces chrestomyceticus JCM 4735, assembly GCF_003865135.1. Lineage (NCBI taxonomy): Bacteria > Bacillati > Actinomycetota > Actinomycetes > Kitasatosporales > Streptomycetaceae > Streptomyces > Streptomyces chrestomyceticus. Next base: position 5,398,484 of record NZ_BHZC01000001.1, read on the forward strand.
ACGAGGGCCGCCGGCACGGCTGGTGACAAGGCCCGTGGCCGCGCCGACGGAACCCGCGGCAAGGGCCTGAGCGGCAACTCCGTCGGCCTGCTCGGCAGCGCCGTCATCGGCGTCTCCACCGTCGCCCCCGTCTACTGCCTGACCTCGACCCTCGGCCCCACCGTCGGCGAGGTCGGCCTCCAGATGCCGGCCGTCTTCCTCGCGGGCTTCCTGCCGATGCTGCTGGTCGCCTTCGCCTACCGCGAGCTGAACAAGGCCGTGCCCGACTGCGGTACGTCCTTCACCTGGTCGGTGAAGGCGTTCGGCCCGCGCATCGGCTGGATGTGCGGCTGGGGACTGGTGATCGCCACGATCATCGTCCTCTCCAACCTGGCCGGCGTCGCCACCTCGTTCTTCTGGCTGCTGCTCGGCGAACTCACCGGCAGCGACGCCATCGCCGCCCTGGACGGCAACAAGGCCGCCCACGTCCTGACGTGCCTGGCCTTCATCGCCCTCGCCACCGCCGTCAGCTACCGCGGCATGACCGCCACAAAAGGCGTCCAGTACGCCCTCGTCGGCCTCCAACTGGCCGTCCTCGCCGTCTTCGTCGCCATGGCCTTCAGCAAAGCGGGCTCCGGCGACTTCCCCGGCTCCCTCCACTTCTCCCTCGCCTGGCTGAACCCGTTCTCCGTCCAGTCCTTCTCCGCCTTCACCGCCGGCCTGTCCCTCTCGATCTTCATGTTCTGGGGCTGGGACGCCTGCCTGACCGTCAACGAGGAGACCGCGGGCAGCGACAGGACCCCCGGCCGCGCCGCGCTCCTCGCCATGGTCGTCCTCATCGGCTCGTACCTGCTGACCGCCGTCGCCGCCCAGATGTACTCCGGCGTCGGCACCGAAGGCCCCGGCCTGGGCAACCCGGACACCGCCGACAACGTCTTCGCGGCCCTCGCCACCCCCGTCATGGGCCCGGTCCTCGGCATCCTCCTGTTCGTCGCGGTCCTCGCCTCCGCCGCCGCCAGCCTCCAGACCACCTTCATCCCGGTGGCCCGCACGGTCCTGGCGATGAGCGCGTACGAGGCCCTGCCGCCGTCCTTCGCCCGCATCCACCCGCGCTTCCGCTCCCCGGGCCGCGCCACCGTCGCGGCGGGCGTCGCCACCGGCGTCTTCTACGCGGGCATGACGTTCCTGTCGCAGAACGTCCTGGTCGACACCATCTACGCCCTCGGCCTCATGATCTGCTTCTACTACGCGATCACGGCCTTCGCCTGCGCCTGGTACTTCCGCCGCGCACTGCGCCGCTCGGCCCGCGACCTGCTCTTCAAGGGCGTCTTCCCGGTCCTCGGCGGCGTGCTCCTCACCGCCGTCTTCACCAAGACCCTCATCGACATGTGGAACCCGGCCTACGGCTCCGGCAGCTCCGTCCTCGGCGTCGGCTCGGTCTTCGTCATCGGCGTCGGACTGCTCCTGCTCGGCTTCGTCCTCATGCTGGTGATGCGGCGGCGCAGCCCGGCGTTCTTCCGGGGCGAGGTGCTGACGCGGTCGACGCCGGCGATGGTGGTGGACGAGTAGGACGAAGCCGTCCCGCTGCCTTCATACGAAGACAGCGGGACGGCCGGGCCTGTTGTCGCTCAGCCCCTGGGCAGGGTGTGCCACCCGGAAGCGCACTTGTACGCGGACCCGCCCTTGGTGGTGCACTCCTGCACCTCGATCTTGACCACGTTGGCGGCGAAGTTCCACGTGGTGCTCTTCGTGCCGCCGGAGACGCTCAGGTTCTCCGAACGCGTCCCGCCGTCGTTGTAGCGCGCCTTGAGGTACACGCGGGCGCCGTAGGCGTCGCCGGGCTTGGAGTCCTTGATGTTGACCTTGACGAACACCCGGGACTGGGCGTCGACCGAACCCCAGGCGTGGGCGCCACCGATGTCCCCGGCCGTGTACTGGGCGTTCCACCCGACCGCCGCATGGGCCGTACCGCCCGTGACACCCACCAGCAACGCCGCCCCCGCGGCGACGACGCCGGACGCCCGCACCACGCTCTTCCAGCTCTGTCTCATGTGCTCGACCACGTGCACTCCTAGGTCTCGGTCGGATTCGACGGCGCGCGATCACCCGGAAGACGCGGCACGGCCTTGCACACGCCCGGTCCCGGTGACGCACGTACGGCAGGACCACGCACACCTTCCGGGTCCTCCGGCCGCGGCGGGCGGATCTCGGATCAACCACCTGGTCGCCGCGGCGGAACGAGACTGCGGGCCCGCCGGCCGGTGGGTCAACGGGATCGGCTGTCCGGGACAGGCCGGACCGTGTCCGGGACAGGACGGGCCATGTCCGGCCTGGTCAGGACCGGTGCCCGTGTCCGTGCCCGTGCGAGATTGACGTACTCGATCCGGCCGCGGCGTACAGCGCCCGGATCAGACGGCCGTTCTCCGGCGCGGGACCGTTGGGGAACGGGAACCGGCGGCGGGTGTAGCCGTAAGCCAGTCCGTTGCGCGGGTCGGCGAACGCCTGCTGGCCGCCCGCGCCGCTGTGCCCGAACGCGCCCTGCCCCAGCACCGGATACACCTCGGACGTGGCGTGGAAGCCGAGCCCGAACGCCTTGTGCTCGCGGGTGACCAGGTCATGCCCCACGGAGTGGACCTGCGCGAACTCGGCCGCGGTGTCCGGCTTGAGCAGCGGCGCCAGGCCGTCCGGCGGGGTGATCGCCGCCGCGTACATCCGGGCCATGCCGCGGGCCGAGGCCACACCGCCGAACGACGCCGGCCCGGCGGCCCGGACCGACCGGAAGTTCGGCAGCCGCCACAGCTCCGGGTTTTGCGGGTGGTGGCGGTTGAAGGCGATACCGGACAGCGAGTTCGGCCCGGTCGCGCGCACCGCCAGTTCGGCCAGCCGCTCGGGAGTCGGCATCATCGGCTGCGCGCTCAAGTAGCGGTGCTCCTGGTCGTCCGGGAGCCCGAGGTGGACATCCACCCCGTACGGATCGCGTACGCGCTCGGCGAAGTGCTCCTGAACGGTCCGTCCGGTGGTGCGCCGTACCACCTCGCCGGTCAGCGCTGCGATGACGAGCGCGTGGTAGCCGAACGCGCTGCCCGGCCGCCAGTACGGGCGCTGCCCGGCGAGGCGTTCGGCGACGACCCGGTCGTCGGTCAGCTCGTCGAGCGTGAACCCGGCGTCGGCGCCGACCAGGCCGGCGCGGTGCGACAGCAGGTCCCGCAAGGTGACGTCCCGCTTGCCCGCCACACCGAACTCCGGCCAGTAGTGGCCGACCTCCCGATCAAGGTCCAGCACGCCCTCCTGCACGAGCAGGGCGACCACCAGATGTGCGGCGCCCTTGCTCGCGGAGTACGCGCCGAGCAGCGAATCGCCGGTGATCTCCGGTCCGGTCCACAGGTCCACGACCCGCTCGCCGTGCCGGTACGCCACGAGCTGCGCGGCGAAGTCGCCGCCCTCCTCGGCCGCGACCGCCGCGAACTGGTCCCGTACCGCCTGAAATCCGTCGGCGACGGAGCCCTGAGGTGTGCTGCCGTTCCCCATTTCTTGCCTCCCGGCATCGAGCATCGACCTGCGACCGGCCGCGATGCCGTCCGGCCGCACCTCACGAAGCCCGACCCTAAGCCATTAGTAACCACTGGTCACTAATGGCCCCGCCAAGGTTCCGCCAACAGCCCGGTTCCGTATAGTCGTGGCCATGCCCGATCCCGCGACCCCCCGACCGCGCCCGGGCCGCCCCGCGCGGCTCAACCGCGAGCGGATCGTGGACGCGGCCGTCGCGGCCGGAAATCTCGACACCCTGACCATGCGCGCCCTCGCCGCCCGCCTGGACGTCAGCCACGGCGCGCTCTACCGCTGGGTCAGCAATCGCGACCAGCTCTTCGACCTCGTCAGCGACGTGATGGTCGAACGCATCCTGCCCACCGGGGGCCCGCCGGGCGGCTCACCCGACGGCTCACCCGACGGCGCGCGCGACGCCGACTGGCGCCCCTGGCTCGCCCGAGTCGCCTGGTCCATGCACGACCAGTTCCTCGCCGTACCCGGCTACGCCACCCGCCTGTCCCGCCCGCACCGCCACAACTCCGACGCCCTCGGCCGCCTCCGGCAGGAAGTCGTCACCGCCTTCACGAACGCCGGCGTCGCCCCCGAACTGGCCGAGCAGAGCTGGTACATCTTCATCACCACGGTCGTCGGCTGGCTCGCCGTCCAGGAAACACCGTCCGACCTACCTTTCAACCACGGCGCCCCACGCTTCGACCTGTTCCTCGACACCCTGCTGAGGGGCCTGCCGGCGCGTGAGCCGGGCGCGGAGCGGCCCTGAGCGCCGGGGCGGGGCCAATCCGCATGCTCAAGCGGCCTCCTGTCCCCGCCTCCGCACCTCCACCGCCCGCCGGGTGTCCTCCTCGACCAGATCGAAGTTGATCTCCGTCGCCGCGTGCACGCCCATCGCGGTGGCGCCGCTGACCTTGGCCATCGGGTCCGCGACGTTACCGGCCACCCACACGCCGGGAATCCGTGTCGCACCACCGGGCTCGGCGACCACGTGTCTTCCCAGTACGGATCCGTCCCCCGCGGCCTTGCCGGCCACCTCCAGCCCGAGACTGTCGATCACCTTCCCGCATACATCGAAGCGCGGCGCGACCACCAGGGCCTCACACGGCACGACCGTCCCACCGGCCAGCTTCACCCCCGAAATCCGGTCGTCCCCGGCCCCCGACCACCCGGTGATCTCCACCTCGCTCACCTCGCCGTCCACCACGGCGATGCCGCGCGCGGCGAGCTGCTCGTACTGCTCGTCCGTGGGCTCGGGCCCCGTGTGCAGGAAGAGCCGCACCTCCGCACTCCACTGCCGCCACAACAACGCCTGCCGCACGCCCATCGGCCCGGTGGACAGCACCCCGATCGCCCGGTCGCGCACTTCGTACCCGTGGCAGTACGGGCAGTGCAGCACATCCCGTCCCCACCGCCCGGCGAGCCCCGGCACATCGGGCAGTTCGTCGACGAGCCCACTGGTCACCAGCAGCCGCCGGGCCCTGGCTGTCGCCCCACTCCCCAGCACCACCCGGAAGCCGCCGCCCGCCACGGACTCGGCAGCGACCACCTCACCCGCCACGAACTCCCCGCCGTACCCGGCCACCTCGGCCCGCCCTGCGGCCAGCAGCTCGGCGGGCGGCACGCCGTCCCGCGTCAGATAGTTGTGCGAAGCCTCCGCCGAAGCGTTCCGGGGCTGCCCCGCATCCACCACCAGCACAGACCGCCGCGCCCGCCCCAATGTCAACGCCCCGGCCAGCCCGGCGGCACCGCCGCCGATCACGATGATGTCGTAGTGCGGTGCGTTCTCGGCGCTCTGCTTCTCTTCCGTGGTCATCTGCACCACCTCCTCCGTATGAGGACGACAGTGCGTCCGGCCTGGGCAATACGGCAAGCATCATTGCCGAAACGGCAAGCCAAGGACCTCAAACCTTCATCGCCGCGACCTCCCGAACCCGTTCCCCCAGGGCGCGCACGGCTCGCGCGCGGTGGTGCGGGCGGATGCGGGTGCGCAGCGTTGCGAAGTGGGCGTCGCCGCGGGCGGAGGAGATTTCCGTGTAGTCGTCGAGGAAGCGGTGCCAGGTCGCGCAGGCCGCGTCGAGGTGGCCCAGTTCGAACTGGCGCTGGGCGAGGAGGGCGTGCGAGTGGACGCGGCCCTGCCGTTCCTGGCGGGGCTGGGTTTTCAGGGAGCTGTTCAGGGCTTTGATTGAGCCGGGCAGATCCTTGAACTCGTAGAGCACGTGCGAGACGTGGAAGAGGTACGCCGACGCGTCGTACCCGCCGATCGACTCGCGCCGGGAGTCCGCCTTGGAGAGCGCGGTCTCCGCCTCCCGGAGCCGGGTGATCGCCGTGTGCCGGTCCCCGGTCATCGAAGCGGCGTGGGCCTGCTGCCCGCGCAGAAAGGCCACCAGGCGCGGCCCGGCCGAGGGGGCGGCGGCCGCGGCTGAGTCTGCCAGCTCCAGGGCCTTCGCGCCGTAACCGAGGCTGGACGCCTGGAGCGACATGCCGCGCAGCGTGCGGCAGTACGTGAGGTGGTCCTTCGCCTCACCGGCCAGGTGCAGGGCCTTGACGTAGTAGCGCTGCCCGAGGCCGTGCGCCCGCTCGTACATCGCCATCCAGCCGGTGAGGTACGTCAGGTCGGAGGCCGCCGCGAGCAGGTCGTCGTGCACCTGCTCCGACGCGGGGGCCGTCAGCCACGGCCCCACCGAGTTCACCAGGAACGCCGCCGCCATCGGCCGCGCATGACCGCCCCCGAACTCGTCGAGGATGTCCGCCACCCGGTCCGTCACCGCCCGGACCGTCTCGACCTGCGCCGCCCCGACCCGCCCGGTCCGCCCCGGACGCGCCACCGCCTCGGCCCGCCCGGCGAGGTCGGAGAAGAGCGGCACCGCCAGAGCGGCCGAGTAGAGACCGGCTTGGAGGACGCCTCTGCGGGACGGGTCCATGTCGTCGCGGGTCAGGTCCGCCATCATCAACTCCCGGCGGTCTTCGGGGCTTCTGCATCCCGTCGGCTGTCCACGGTACGCGCGCAGGCGACGTGCCGAGCCGACCCTTGGGGCCAGCTCGCTTCCGGACAGGCCGCTTGGCTGCGTGTGAGCAGGTCAGGCGTGGTACGCCGTGCCCCAGCGCATGGATCTGCGCAGGTAGCCGCGGCGTACGTGTGCGTCGGTTTCGTGCTGGTCGGCCCCGGCCGGCAGAGGGTCGAACAGGGCCAGGACGCGTACGGGGGTGCCGGTACCCACCATGCGGGCCCATGAGGGCGCTGCGGGCAGACAGAGGCGGTACGAGTCGTCGCCGTAGTCGAGCCACGGCAGACCGCGCCATATCCGGACGCGATGGCCGATCATGGGTGGGTTTTCGGTGACCGGCCCGAGGCGGAGGGACGCGGCGAGCGATTTCATGCCGGTTCGGATGTGCTCGTCGCTCTCGTGCGGCAGCCGTGGCGGCAGGTGGGAGACGAGGAGCTGGGCGACGCTGTGTGTCGGGGTGTGGTGGAGGCCGGTCGCGAGCCGGAGGCCGGCGACGAACCCGGGGCCGGGAGGCGCTGTGACGCCGGGCGTGGTCACGCCGGCACCTCCGCCCACACGGATTTGCCGAGGGGGATGTTGTCGACGCCCCAGGTGCCGGGGCACAGGGCGTCAAGGACCAGCAGGCCGCGCCCACGGGTGCGCACTCCGGATTCGGGCCTGGTGCGGGGGCGGCGGCGTACGGGGTCGTGCACCTCGACGCGCGTACGGCCGCCGTCAGCGTCGAGTACGAGGCGCAGCGAGTCGCCCGGTTCGGTGCCGTAGCGGATGGAGTTGGTGACCAGTTCCGAGACCACAAGGGTGACCCGGTCAACGTGATCTGTGGAGGCCCCCGGTACGTGGCAGGCGATGTACTCGCGTACGAACTGCCGTGCTAGGCGCGCTGATTGGCAGTCGCCGGCCAGGGTCAAAACGGCTGAAGGGGCGATAACGGCAGTGCTGTAGGTGGGTTGGTGGTCCCGCCGTAGTTCGATCATGCAAGTCCCCTAACGGGAGCGTGCCATGGAGCACGAGCCAGTCGAGAGCACGTCGATGGCTCGATCGCGGTTCGTCGCACAGAGTGCTCCTGGTTGGCTACGCGCAGCAATAGCTGGCATGGGTGAATGCAAAATTGCACTCGTACGGGGAAGGTGGCGATCGCGAACGCAGTGCATTGATGACAGGCGATGACGGGGCACGGCAGACTGTCGGGCAGACATCGACCGGAGGGGGAAAATGTGAGCGCACCCACCGTGCGCCGTCGGCGCCTCGGTGCGAAACTGCGCACCTTGCGGGGTGACCTCACACTCGACCAACTCGCCGAGAAGTCCGGCGGCCGGTTCGTCGCCTCGAAGGTCTCCCGGATCGAGACGGCCAAGACAGCGGCCAAGGCCAAGGACGTGGAGGCCCTGCTCGACCTGTACGCCGAGGCCGGCCGCGAAGTGAGCGAGGAGCTCCGGGCCGCGCTGCTGACACTCACGAAAGAGGGCGGTCAGCGGGGCTGGTGGCACTCGTACCGGGGCGTGCTGACGCCGGTGTACGAGGATCTGATCAGCCTGGAAGCCGAGGCGGAATCGGTGTCGGCGTGGCAGTTGGGCGTAGTCCCCGGCTTGCTCCAGACCGGCGAGTACGCCCGCGAGATCATCCGCGCGACGGCGATGTCCGGGGCGGTCGAGGCACGCGTCGATGCGCTGGTCGAGGTGCGTCTCGCGCGTCAGGCAGTGCTCACCCGCGAAGAGCCGCCCGCCCTCTGGGCGATCATCTCCGAGCAGGCCCTGCGTTCGACCTCCGAGGCCGAAGGCCTGATGCATGAGCAGTTGGGCCGACTGCTGGCCATGGGGAAGCGGCCGAATGTGAACATCCAGGTGCTACCCGCTGACGCGGCCTTGCACGTCGGGCAATTGGGCAGCTTCTCGGTACTGGGATTCGGCTCGCATGTCGACCTGGACGTCGTCCATGTCGAGGGGCTGACCTCGGCTCTGTACATCGAGGAGCACGACAAGGTCGCGGCCCACCGGGACGCGTGGCAACGGCTTACCTCTGCTGCCCTCCCGGTCGGAGCTTCGGCGGACCTGATCACAGAGATAAGGAAGAACACATGAGTCACGTTGGTGACGCCTCTGCCCTCCCTGTGACGTGGTGGAAGTCCACGTACAGCGACAGCGGTGCCCAGTGCATCGAGTGCGCCATCGTCGACACCGGGACGGTGGCCGTACGGGACAGCAAGAACCCGGGCGGGCCGGCGCTGCTGCTCGGCCGCGGACAGTTGGCCGCGTTCGTTTCCGCCGTGGCCGGGGGCCGGTTCGGCGGTCTCGGGTAGGGAGTCAGGTAGGAGCGGCGGCCCGTCCCCCGGTACCTGGGGCGGGCCGTCGGCCGTGTCAGTCCCGGCCCAGGAAAATCGGGTTCGTCATGGCCGCCATCGGCCCCGGCACCCCCGCTGTCGTCGCCGGATGCCGTACCTCGGCGCGTACGTAGGCGGCGTTGGCCGGGGTGGTGTGCCACGTGGTGGCTTCCGTGGCGGGGGTGGTGAAGCGTTGGCCCTGGTCGGTGAGGAGGCGGATGGTGCTGTCGGGTGGGGCGCCGGTTACGGCGAGGCGGATGGTGACGGGGGTTGAGGGGGATACGGGGAGGCGGTCGCCGATGGCGGCGTGTTCGCCCTTGGGGCCGGTGGCGGTGAAGGTGAGGGTGAGGGCGGCGGATTCGGCGAGGTAGGTGTGGCCCTTGCGGACGCCGGTGAGGATCGCGTCGCGGGTCAGGTCGTCGGCGAGGACGACGGTCTGGGGGAGGCCGATGACGTCCGGGTCGCGGTGGGCGTCGCTGTGGCCGACGGCGGGGAGGAAGCGGCCCCGGCCGTGGGTGTGCGCCACGAGGGCGTTGTCCCATTCGGCGACGGCCACCTCGTCGTCCAGGGTGAAGGGGCCGTTCCAGACCTCGACCGCGTCCGCCTCCTCGTAGCCGAACTTCCAATTGCAGCCGATGCAGGTGGCGTGCGGGTGGGCCGGGATGACGAGGCCGCCCGCGCGGTGGACGCGGCGGGCGAAGCGGCCGAAGACGGCGTCGCGGGCCCGGTAGCGCCAGTCGATGAAGACGCCGGGGTCGGTGCCCATCGCCACCACGTGGCCGTTGCGGGTGGTGACCTCCTCGCCGGTGAGGATGAGCAGGTCGTCGCCCCAGAGCCCTTCCCACGCCCGGTGCGAGGAGGTGGTGTTGTGCTCGGTGGTGGTGATGAAGTCCAGGCCGGCGGCGCGGGCGAGGGCGGCGATCTGGGCAGGGGTGCGCTTGCCGTCGGAGTGGACGGAGTGGAGGTGGCTGTCGCCCCGGTACCAGGAACGGCCGCGGCCCTTGGCGCGTTGGGGAGGGTAGGAGGGGACGGGCGGGGCGGAAGGGGGGCCGTATCGGAGGGTGATGGTCACTTCGTAGGTGAGGCCCTGCGGGGCGACGGTGTACGGGCCGAGGGCGATGTGCCAGGTGCCGGGGTTGAGAGGGCCGGGCAGATAGCCGGGCGTGGCGTCGTCGGCGCGCAGGAAGAACTCCGTACGGGCGCCGCCCGACCAGCCGCGGAAGCCGCGTCCGCCGAGGTCCGTGCCGCGTTCGTCGAAGATGCCGATGTCGCAGGCGTTGCCCGGGGTGCCGGGCGGGGTGGCGGGGCGGTCGTAGGTGTAGGAGACGGCGATCTCGCGTACGCCGTCGGGGATTTCGACGGGGAGGTAGACGTAGTCGGGGGCGCCGGTGGGGAGGTGTCCGGTGACCTTGCGCGTCTCCGTACGGCGGGCCTCGCCGGTCCGGCCGCCGTCGCGGTCCGGCCCGCCACCGTTCTCGTCGGCCGCAGCGAAGCTCACACCGTTCAACGTAAGCGCCGCGGCGGCTCCCGTCACCAGGAGCGTGCGGCGACCGACGGGGCCGCTGGTTCTGTCGTCGTCGCACATGGGGCATCACTCCCGGACAGGCGTGGCGAAACCGGCGTACGGAAACTCTCGTATTGAGTCGTGAACGGGCGGACAAGGGAAGGGGGCCGGACAGAAACGCTCTCGTGTGGCGCACCGCGTGGCGTGTTCCGCGGCCACCGCACCGGCGCCTCATGGACGCTGCCCCTTCCCGGCGGTAGGAAGGGAGCACTGCCGACGCGGAGGTACGCCCAGTATGCGGATCTCGACCACCATCTTCCTGACCGACGAGACGGTCCGGCCCGACCGGCTGGCCCGGGAACTGGAGCAGCGGGGTTTCGCCGGGCTCTACCTCCCGGAGCACACACACATTCCGGCCGCCCGCGACACACCCGCCCCGATGGGCGAGCCGCTGCCCCGCGAGTACGGGCGCACCCTCGACCCGTTCGTGGCCCTGGGGCAGGCCGCCGCCGTCACCGAACGGCTGACGGTCGCCACCGGCGTCACCCTTGTCGCCCAGCACGACCCGATCGTCCTGGCCAAGCAGGTCGCCACGCTGGACTTCCTCTCGGGCGGGCGGTTCACGTTCGGGGTGGGCTACGGCTGGAACGTGGAGGAGGCGGCGGACCACGGGGTCGAGTGGTCCTCGCGGCGCGCGCTGGTGCGGGAGCGGATGCTGCTGATGCGTGCCCTGTGGGCGGAGGAGCCGACGGCGTACGAGGGCCGGTTCGCTTCCGTACGGGCCAGTCTGGCGCATCCGAAGCCGGTCAAGGGCGCGCCGCGCACGCTGCTCGGCGGCGCGCCGGGGCCGCGGCTCTTCGCGGGCATCGCGGAGTACGCGGACGGCTGGCTGCCGATCGGCGGCGCGGGCCTGGCGGAGGCGCTGCCGGCGCTGCGGCAGGCGTGGGCGGACGCGGGCCGGGACGGCGCGCCGGTGGTGGTGCCGTACGCGGTGCAGCCGTCGGCCGGGAAGCTGGCGCGGCTGCGGGACTTGGGGGTGGAGGAGGTCGTCGTGGGGCTGCCGTCGGCGGGGGAGGCGGAGGTACTACGGACGCTGGACGAGTACGCGCAGTATTTGTGAGGGGCGGCAGGGGCGGCCGGTCACTCGGCGAGGGCGGCACGGCCGGGCGGGTACGCCTCCGTACAGGGCCTACGGCCCCCGCACACGGTCGTACCGCCCCCGCCCAGGCTGCCCGCCCGCGGCCCGGAGGGAACCTCCGCATGAAGTGATCAGTGGCACACCGTCGCAGGCCGTCCGGTCGGCGGCACTGTCGGTGGTCGCTCGTATGCTCGTTGGATGACTAGCAGCGCGCAGGTACCCGGACAGGGGACGGACCGGGCGGTCCCCACCGGCACGCCCTCTCCCGCCACCGCCCCCACCGCCAACGCCATGCGCCGCGCCCTCAAGCGCGCCCGTGACGGCGTCGCGCTCGACGTCGGGGAGGCCGCGGTGCTGCTCCAGGCGCGCGGCGACGACCTGCGCGACCTGTGCGCGTCCGCGGCCCGGGTGCGCGACGCCGGCCTGGCGGCCGCCGGGCGGCCCGGTGTCATCACGTACTCCAAAAGCGTGTTCATCCCGCTCACCCGCCTGTGCCGCGACAAGTGCCACTACTGCACGTTCGTCACCGTGCCCGGCAAGCTGCGCCGCGCCGGCCACGGCATGTTCATGTCCCCCGACGAGGTGCTGGACATCGCCCGCCGCGGCGCCGAACTGGGCTGCAAGGAAGCGCTGATCACGCTCGGCGACAAGCCGGAGGACCGCTGGCCCGAGGCGCGCGAGTGGCTGGAGGCCGAGGGGTACGACTCCACGATCGCGTACGTACGCTCCATCGCGATCCGCATCCTGGAGGAGACCGGGCTGCTGCCCCACCTGAATCCGGGCGTGCTGTCCTGGACGGACTTCCAGACGCTGAAGCCCGTCGCCCCCTCGATGGGCATGATGCTGGAGACCACCGCCGAGCGCCTGTGGAGCGAGCCCGGCGGCCCGCACCACGGCTCGCCGGACAAGGAGCCGGCCGTACGGCTGCGCGTCCTGGAGGACGCCGGGCGCTCCAACGTGCCGTTCACGTCCGGCCTGCTCATCGGCATCGGCGAGACGTACGAGGAGCGCGCCGAGTCGCTGTTCGCGCTGCGCAAGGTGCAGCGCGCCTACCACGGCATCCAGGAAGTCATCGTGCAGAACTTCCGCGCCAAGCCGGACACGGCGATGCGCGGCATGCCCGACGCCGAGCTGGAGGACCTGGCCGCCACCGTCGCCGTCGCCCGGCACATCCTCGGCCCGTCCGGCTGTATCCAGGCGCCGCCCAACCTCGTCGACTCCGAGTACGCGCTGCTCATCGAGGCGGGCATCGACGACTGGGGCGGCGTCTCCCCGGTGACGCCCGACCACGTCAACCCCGAGCGGCCGTGGCCCCGGATCGAGGAGCTGGCCGAGAAGTCCGCCGCCGCGGGCTTCGAGCTGCGCGAGCGGCTCGCCGTCTACCCGGAGTACGTCGAGCGCGGCGAACCCTGGCTCGACCCGCGCCTGCTGCCGCACGTCCGGGCCCTGGCCGACCCGGAGACCGGGCTGGCCCGCCCGGACGCCAAGGTCGAGGGCCGCCCCTGGCAGGAGCCCGACGAGGGCTTCTCGATGGCCTCCTCGGGCCGTACGGACCTGCACCGCACCATCGACACGGACGGCCGCACCAGCGACCGCCGCAACGACTTCGACGAGGTGTACGGCGACTGGGAAGCGCTGCGCGAGGCCGCCGCGCCCGGTATGGCGCCCGAGCGCATCGACACGGACGTCCGCGCCGCCCTGGCGCAGGCCGCCGACGACCCCACCAAGCTCACCGACGCCGAGGCGCTGGCCCTGCTGCACGCCGACGGCCCCGCGCTGGACGCGCTGTGCGGCATCGCGGACGACCTGCGCCGCGCGACGGTCGGCGACGACGTCACGTACATCGTCACCCGCAACATCAACTTCACCAACGTCTGCTACACCGGCTGCCGCTTCTGCGCCTTCGCCCAGCGCCGTACGGACGCCGACGCCTACACCCTCTCCCTCTCCCAGGTCGCCGACCGTGCCCAGCAGGCGTGGGACGTCGGCGCGGTCGAGGTGTGCATGCAGGGGGGCATCCACCCCGACCTGCCCGGCACCGCGTACTTCGACATCGCGCGCGCCGTCAAGGAACGCGTCCCCGGGATGCATGTCCACGCCTTCTCGCCGATGGAGGTCGTCAACGGCGCGACCCGCACCGGCCTGTCCATCCGCGAGTGGCTGAGCGAGGCCAAGGCCGCCGGCCTGGACAGCATCCCCGGCACCGCCGCCGAGATCCTCGACGACGAGGTCCGCTGGGTGCTGACCAAGGGCAAGCTGCCCACCGCCACCTGGGTCGAGGTCATCAAGACCGCCCACGAGCTGGGCATCCGCTCGTCCTCCACGATGATGTACGGCCATGTCGACCAGCCCCGGCACTGGCTCGGCCATCTGCGGCTGCTCGCCGAGATCCAGCAGGAGACCGGCGGGTTCACGGAGTTCGTGACGCTGCCGTTCATCCACACCAACGCGCCCGTCTACCTGGCCGGCATCGCCCGCCCGGGCCCCACCACCCGCGACAACCGCGCCGTGACGGCCATGGCCCGCGTCCTGCTCCACCCGCACATCCCCAACATCCAGACCAGTTGGGTCAAACTGGGCACCGAAGGCGCCGCCGAGATGCTCCGCTCCGGGGCCAACGACCTCGGCGGCACCCTGATGGAGGAGACCATCTCCCGGATGGCGGGCTCCAGTTACGGCTCGTACCGGTCCATCCAGGACCTGATCGCCATTGCGGACGCCGCGGGCCGCCCGTCGCGCGCCCGCACGACGCTGTACGGGCCGGTGGCCGCGGAGCGGGAGGCGGCGGCGCTGGCGTCGGACGGGCATCTGCCGGAGTTGCTGCCGGTGGTGGAGTAAGGGGGAGGCCGGGCGCGGCCGCCTCCCGCTACGGTTACCTCCCACAGCCCGCCGGGGGAGTGCGGGCCCGGGAGGTGAGCGGTGGACCGCAGGCGGCTCTCGCGCCAGGAACTGATCCGCGCCCGGAGCGGGACCGGGTTCGTCGGCCGCGAGGGCGAACTGTCGGCCTTCCGGGCCAATCTCGCCCGGGACCCGGCCGACCCGGATTTCCGGTTCCTGCACCACGTACGCGGTCAGGCGGGTGTCGGCAAGACGTCCCTCGTCCAGCGTTTCGAAGAAGAGGCGCGTGAGTACGGGGCGCTCACCGTGTACGTGGACGAGTCGGTGCACGGTGTCCCGGAGGCGATGGCCGAGATCAGCGCCCGGCTGGCCCGCCAGGGCAGCCCGCTGAAAGCTTTCGACAAGCTGCTGGCCACCTACCGGCAGCGACGGCAGGAGGCGGAGGCGGCGCTGGCCGGGCCGGACGAACCGGCCGCCGAGGCGCCGCCCTCGGCCGGCAGCCTGATCGTCGCCAGGGCGGGGGTGGCGGGCATCGGCCTGCTCCCGGGCGTCGGCCCCTTCGCCGGCGCGGTCGACGCCACCCAGGTCGCCCGCGGCACCGACCGGCTGCGCAGCCGGCTCGGCGCCCGGCTGCGCAACCACGACGACGTCGAGCTGGTCCTGTCCCCGGTCGAGGTGCTGACCCCGGTCTTCGTACGGGAGCTGAACGACGCCGCCGACGCCGTGCCCGTCCTGGCGCTCTTCTTCGACACGTACGAGGCGACCGGCCCGCTCCTGGACACCTGGCTGCGCGACCTCCTCTTCAGCGACCGCTACGGCCCGCTCGCGCAGAACGTCATGGTCACCCTCTCCGGCCGGGACGCACTGGACCGGGGCTGCTGGGCCGACCACCTCGAACACGTCACCGACGTACCGCTCGACGCCTTCACGGAGGCCGAGGCCCGCCGGTTGCTGTCGGCCCGGAACGTCACCGACGCGGAGACCGTCGACGTGATCCTGCGGCTGACCGGCCGCCTGCCGGTCCTGGTGTCCACCCTCGCCGAGAACCGGCCGCACGCGGCGGAGGCCGTCGACGACCCCAGCGACACCGCCGTCGAACGCTTCCTGAAGTGGGAGACCGACCCGGTACGCAGGGAAGCCGCGCTGGCCGCCGCCCTGCCGCGCCACCTGGACGAGGACGTGTACCGGGAAACGGTGGACGCGGCGGCCGCCGGCCACTTCGGGTGGCTGTGCACGCTGCCGTTCGTCTCCGGTCGCGGGGACCGGTGGCAGTACCACGAGGTGGTCCGTACGGCGATGCTGCGCCTCCAGCGCCGCCGCTCGCCGCGCGCCTGGGCCGCACGGCACGGGCGGCTGGCGGAGGCGGCACGGCGGTGGCAGGCGGAGTGCGCGGGCGACCGGAGCCCGGCCGAGTGCCGGTGGGACGCACGGTGGCGGGAGCTGCGCGCGCGGGAGGTCTACCACGCGCTGTGCGCCGATCCGCGGACGGCGCTGCCCGAGGCACTGTCCGAGGTCGTGACCACGGCCGAGCACGCCCCCGCCGGCGTACGGCTGGTCGCGCAGACCGTCCGGCAGGCGGGGGAGGACGGGGACGCGGCCGGGGTACGCCGCTGGGGCGAGCGGCTGACGGACGCCCTCGACGGACCGGACGGCCTGGAGCGGGCCCTGACGGCGCTGCTCGCCCGGCCCGGCCTCGGCACGCCGGAACAGTTGGCGATCCACCACGTACGCGGCCGCGAACGCCGGATGGCGCAGCGCTGGCGGGAAGCGCTCGCCGACTTCGACCGGTGCCTGGAGCTGGCACCGGACGACGTACGGGCATGGACCGGCCGCGGCCTGACGCACCGCTACCGGCGCGACTTCGAGCGCGCCGCCGAGGATTTCACCCGCGCCCTGGACCTGGACCCGGGCAGCGTGGCCGCGGCGTTCCACCTGGGCGAGACCAACCGGCTCATGGGACGCCACGAGCAGGCGCTGACGGTGCTCGACCGTACGCTGGAACTGGACCCGCGGCACGTGTCCGCCCACGGCAGCCGCGCCGTCTGCCTGCGGCACCTGGGGCGTTACGAAGCGGCGCTGACGGGGCTGGAGCGCGCCGTCGAGATGCGTCCCGACTACGCCTGGGCGATGGCCGAGCGGGGCATGACCTATCGGGCCATGGGCCGTTTCACGGAGGCGCTGGCGGAGTTCGACCGTGCGCTGGCCGTCAACCCGGCGTACGGCTGGGCCTCCGGAGCCCGGGGGCGGGTCGCGCTCCTCTCGGGGCGGCTCGCGGAAGCGGTGGCGGACTTCGACCGGGCGGCCGCCCTCGGAACGGTCGACCCCTGGCTCTTCGCCCGCCGCGCCAGGGCGAACGAGCTGCGGGGCGCGGAGACCGAAGCGCTCGCCGACTACGGCCGGGCCGCCGAGCCGGACGTGCCGGACGGCCCCCGGGCCGTCTTCCTGGCGGCACGCGCCGGATGCCTGCGCCGGGCGGGACGACTGGACGCGGCACGCGAAGCGGTCGAGGCCGCCACGGCCCTCGCGCCGGACGAACTGTCGGTGCGGTACGAGGCCGCGCTCCTCACCTGCGCCGTACGCGGGCCACGGGCCGCCGTGCCCGCCTGGGAGGCACTACGGGACGCGGAGTCCCGGCCGCCGGACGACGACGCCTTCACCGACCCCGCCGTGGCCGCCGTCGTCAGCCGCTGCGCCCTGGCCGACTGGGCCGGTGCCCAGGCCGTGCTCACCGGCCTGCTGCGCGACGGCACGCCCTGGGAGCGGCTGGCCGAAGCGGAGTTCGGGCTGCGGGAGCTGGCTGGGCTGCGGGAGTCGGCCGGGCTGTGGGAGCCGGTCGGGCTGCGGCCGGGCCTGGACGCGGCGGGTACGGACCGCTTGGCCGCGCTCCGTCGCGTACTCCTGGAGCGGATGGCCGAAGTGGGCCCCGACCCTTCATGACCGGCCCGTAGACCCTCGCCCGTCCGCCGTCAGGCCCTCATCCGTCTCCCGGTCAGGCCCTCACCCGTCCGCCGTCAGCCCCTCACCCGTCCCCCGTCTCCGCCTCCGCCTCGTGCTGGAGGATGCACTGCTGCCACTGCGCCAGTGCTTCCGCGCGGTCGCCGCCGGTGTCCTCGGCGGCGGAGATGAGGGCGTCGGCGGCCATCGCGGCCAGCCGGACGGTGATCTGGCACACGTCACGCTGGGAGAGCGGCCGGAGGAGTTCCACGGCGCCGTCGCTGTCACCGGCCAGGGCGCAGGCCACGGTGGCCATGGCGGTGCGGTCCCACTCGAAGTCGGGCATGAAGGAAGCATTCCCCCCGCACGCCGGACGTATGGCCTCGGTACGCAGGGGGCACGACTGTGCTGATCGGGACCGTAGTGATCAAAAGCCTCCGGTGGGGTGACTGTTCGCATAGCGTTCCTTGCCCGGAGTTGGCCGTTCTTGGTCGATTACAGTGCTGCGACAGGGGGGCGTAAGGACCCCGTAAGGGAAGTGGTGGGCCACGGGGAGGGACGAGCGTGAGTACAGCGGCAGGCGGTACGGCCATCTGGGGCCGCGCCGAACAGCAGGACTTCCGCAGCCGGGTACGCGGCTGCCTGCTGGGCGGGGCGATCGGTGACGCACTCGGCGCCGGCATCGAGTTCAGCTCGCTGGACGCGATCCGCGAGGCCCACGGCCAGGACGGCGTGACGGACTACGTACCGGCCTTCGGGCGGCGCGGCACGGTCACCGACGACACCCAGATGACGCTGTTCACCGTCGACGGACTGATCCGCGCCCAGGTACGGCGCGACACCGGCGCCTGGCACCCGCCCACCGACGTGCACCGCGCGTACCTGCGCTGGGCCGCCACCCAGCGCGACTGGGGCCCCGACGAACGCAAGAAGGACGACGGCTGGCTGGCGCGCGAGGAGTGGCTGTACGCGCAGCGGGCGCCCGGCCGGGCCTGCCTGTCCGGCCTCGGCGACGACGTGATGGGAACGCTGGAACAGCCCAAGAACCCGGAATCCAAGGGCTGCGGCGCGGTCATGCGGTCGGCGCCCTTCGGGCTGCTGGTCGGCTGGGAACCGCAACTGGTCTTCCAGCTCGCCGTCGAGTGCGCCGCCCAGACGCACGGCCACCCGACCGGCTACCTCGCGGCCGGCGCCATGGCGGTGATCAACCACTCGCTGGCCCGGGGTGAGGACCTGGACAGCGCCGTACAGAAGTCCCTGGCCCACCTGGCCACCCGGCCGGACCACGAGGAGACCACCGAGGCGCTCAAGCAGGCGCTGGGCGCCGTACGGCAGGGCATGCCCACGGCCGCCCGCGTGGAGTCGCTCGGCGCGGGCTGGACGGCCGAGGAGGCCCTGGCGATCGGCGTGTACTGCGCACTGGTCGCCGAGGATGTCCGGCACGGGCTGCTGCTGGCGGTCAACCACGGCGGCGACAGCGACTCCACCGGCGCCATCTGCGGCAATCTCCTGGGCACCCTGCACGGCGAGACGGCACTGCCGCCCGTGTGGCTGGCCGAGGTGGAGGGCCGCGCGACGATCCTGCAACTCGCCGACGACTTCGCCATGGAGATGACCCAGGGCCCGGCCCTGCACGGACCGGGCAACTCCGCGCCGGGGTGGCTGGAGCGGTATCCGCGGGCTTGAGGGGGGGCGGCGCGGCTGCGGGGCGGGGGCGTGATGCTTGGTCGCGGGGCGGACGTACGTCGGGCTGCGGCGGCACCGTGGGCGCGAACCGCGCTTCTACCGGGGCGAATCGAACGCCCACATCCCCCCAGCAGGGGGTTACCCAGGGGCGGCGCGCCGGAACCGTGCCGCCCGCCCCACCGGATCCCGTCCGCACCATTAGGCCCCGCCCCGTCCCACCCCGCCCTGCCCCCATCCCTCCCGCCCCTCCCACCCCAACCGCACCGCCACGAACTCACGCCCCCACCACCCCCGTTCGCAATGTCCCGCTTTGGGGTGGCCTTGGTCGACAAACCCGCCCCGGGCATGCGAGAACAGCCCAGGGGGCCGCAGGCGGTGCGTGCCGCAGCCGTACGAGGGGGAGAGAGATCATGGGCCGCTACCTGCTGCGCAGGCTGGCCGGTTACCTCGTCCTGGTGGCCGTGGCGGCGTCCCTGACGTACTTCCTCGCCGGGCTGAGCCTGAACCCGCGGGCCCGGTTCGAGAACCACAACCCGCCGCTGCCCGAGGCCGCCGTCACCCGCACCCTCGACGACGTCAACATGAACCCGGACACCCCGGTGGCGGTCCGCTTCGCGCGCTGGGCCGGTGACGTCGTCCACGGCGACCTCGGCCGGACCCTCTCCGGCGACTCGCTCAACGACGACTTCGGCCGCCGGGTCGGTGTCAGCACCCGGCTGCTGCTCCTGGCCACCTTCGCCGGCTCGGCGCTCGGCGTCGCCGTCGGCGCGTACGGCGCGATCCGCCAGTACCGGTTCTTCGACCGGTTCTCCACCCTCGCCTCGTTCTTCGTCCTGGCCATGCCGGTGTTCGTGGTCGGCGTCGCCCTGAAGATCGGCGCCACCGCCCTCAACGACGGAACGCAGACGATCAAAGTCCTCGGCGAGTACGACGCGCAGTACGCCGGCCGGTGGGACCCCGCCGCCCTGTTCAACCGGGCCCAGCACATGCTGCTGCCCGCCCTGACCCTGATCATCGTGCAGGTCGCCCTCTACAGCCGCTACCAGCGCAACACCATGCTCGACGTGCTCGGCGCCGACTTCCTGCGTACCGCGCGCGCCAAGGGACTGCGCCGCCGCACCGCCTTGTTACGGCACGGGCTGCGCACGGCCGTCCTGCCGGTGGTCCCGCTGCTGGTCTACAACATCGTGCTGCTCTTCGCCGGTGCCACCTTCGTCGAGAAGACCTTCGGCTGGCACGGCATGGGCGAACTGCTCGTCGACTCGGTCGCCGGCCAGGACGTCAACGCAGTCGCTGCGGTGGGACTGTTCACCGCCGTACTGGTGCTGGCCGCGGGACTGCTCTCGGACCTCCTGTACGCGGCCCTGGACCCCCGCGTAAGGGTGCGGTGATGCGTACCGCACCCGGCGGCCGTACGCCGTCGTCCCGCCGCGCGCCGTGGTCCCGCCGTACACCGTCGCCCGGCCGCGCGCCATCGCCCCGCCGTACGGCATCGCCCCGCCGTACACCGTGGTCCGGCCGTACCCGTACCCCACGGTCCGCCCGCCCGCCCCGTGACCAGCACCCGTCCCGCGCCCGCCTCACCGCGCGCCGCTTCGCGCGCAACCGGCTCGCCGTGGCCGGGCTGGCGCTGCTCGTCCTCCTCTTCCTCGCCGCGTACGCCGGCCCGCTGCTGACCCCCTGGGACCACCGCACCCACGACTTCCTCAACTTCCTCTCCGGACCGTCCGCCGAACACTGGTGGGGCACCACCCAGAGCGGCCTGGACCTGTACGCGCTCACCCTGCGCGGACTCCAGAAGTCCCTGGTCATCGGCATCCTCGTGGGAGTGGTCTCGACTCTCCTGTCGGCCGTGGTGGGCGCTTTCGCCGGGTACTTCGGCGGCTGGACCGACCGCGTCCTGACGGGCGCCGTCGACCTGCTGCTGGTGATGCCCGCGTTCCTGGTCGTCGCCGTCCTGTCGCCGCTGGTCCGCGGCTCCGGCTGGCCGGTCTTCGTCGTGCTGCTGGCCGCCTTCAGTTGGATGATCACCGGGCGGGTGGTGCGCAGTGTGACGCTCACGCTCAAGGACCGCGAGTACGTCAAGGCGGCCCGCTACATGGGCGTACCGGGGCCGGTGATCGTCTTCCGGCACATCCTGCCCAACATGGCCTCCCTGCTGATCATCGACGCGGTCATCCAGGCCGGGGCCGCGGTCATCGGGGAGAGCGGCCTGTCGTACTTCGGGTTCGGGGTGCAGCCGCCGGACGTGTCGCTCGGCACGGTCATCGCCGACAACACCAACATGGCCGCGAGTTACCCGTGGCTGTTCTTCTTCCCCGCCGGGTGCCTGGTGCTCATCGGCGTCTCCCTCGCCTTCATCGGCGACGGACTGCGGGACGCGTTGGACCCCGACTCGGCGGCGGCGCAGGCGCGCGCCAAGAAGCGTGGGAAGCGCGCCGCCATGGAAGGCCGCCGCCGGTGACCGGACAGCGCGCCACCGCCCCGGAGCCGGCGGCCGCCCGCCCCGCCCTCCAGGTGACGGACCTGCACGTCACCTTCCCCGGCGAACACGGCCCCGTACACGCCGTACGCGGTCTGAGCTACGCCGTACGGCCAGGCGAGGTGCTCGGCATCGTCGGGGAGTCCGGCTCGGGCAAGTCCGCCGCCGCCCAGGCCGTCCTCGGACTGCTGCCGGACGGCACCGCCGTACGCGGCTCCGTCGAACTGGACGGCCGGGAACTGCTCGGACTCGGCGACGCCGCGCTGTCCAGGATCCGCGGCAACGGCATCAGCATGGTCTTCCAGGACCCGCTGTCCGCCCTCACGCCCGTCTACAGCATCGGCAGCCAGCTCGTCGAGGCGCTCCGGGTCCACCAGGACCTGAGCCGCAAGGCCGCACGGGACCGCGCCGTCGAACTCCTCGCCCTCGTCGGCATCCCCGACCCTCGGCGCCGCGCCGACGCCTTCCCGCACGAGTTCTCCGGCGGGATGCGGCAGCGCGCGGTGATCGCCATGGCCATCGCCAACGAACCGAGGGTGATCGTCGCGGACGAGCCGACCACCGCGCTCGACGTCACCGTCCAGGCGCAGATCCTGGACGTCCTGCGGACCGCCAGGGAGGTGACCGGCGCCGCGATCGTCCTGATCACCCACGACCTGGGGGTGGTCGCGGGGTTCGCGGACCGGGTGCAGGTCATGTACGCGGGCCGGCCCGTGGAGGCCGGTACGGTCGACGCGATCTACTACCGGCCCCGGATGCCGTACACCATCGGCCTGTTGGGCGCGACGCCCCGCCTGGACGGGCCCACGGGCGTACCGCTGACCCCCGTACACGGCACCCCGCCGTCCCTGACGGCCCTGCCGCCCGGCTGCCCGTTCGCCCCGCGCTGCCCCGTCGCCGTCCCCCAGTGCCACGAGACGGAGCCCGACCCGGCCCCGGCGGTATCGACGGCCGTCACCCCATCCGCTGCGGTCGCCCCGGCCACGGCGGCTCCCGGCCATACCGCCGCCTGCCACCGCAGCGAGGAGATCGCCTCGGGGGCGCTGCCTCGGGCGGGGATCTTCGCGGGGGTCGGGGGGACGCCCTTTGGCGGGGACGGCACGCCCGCACCCCAAACCCATGCAGACCGCGCGCCTACGAGGGCAAATCGAACGCCCCGGACCCCCCAGCAGGGGGTTACCCAGGGGCCACGGCCCGGAACCACGCCACCCGCCCCGCAACCCGCCCCCTCGCCCCTGTCCACCCTCTCGCCCCGATCACCCCCTCGCCCAAGCCCCCCGTCCCACCCACCCCCCACCCCGCCATCCTCGAAGTCGAAGACCTCGTCAAGCACTACCCCCTCACCCGCGGCACCTTCGTCAAGCGCACGATCGGCGCCGTGCGGGCCGTGGACGGCATCAGCCTCGTCGTGCGGGAGGGGGAGACGCTCGCCCTGGTCGGTGAGTCGGGGTGCGGCAAGACCACCACCCTGATGGAGATCATGGACCTGGCGGCCGGGCAGGCGGGCACCGTCCGCCTCTTCGGACGGGACGTACGCGACCTGGACCGCGCCGCGCGCCGCGCCCTGCGCCGTGACCTCCAGATCGTCTTCCAGGACCCGACGGCCGCACTGGACCCCCGGATGCCCGCCGGCGACATCCTCGCCGAGCCGCTGCGCACCCACCGCTGGCCCAGGGACCGGATCGCCGCCCGGGTCCCCGAGCTGCTGGAGACGGTCGGCCTGGCGGCCACGGACGCGGGCCGCTACCCGCGCGAGTTCAGCGGCGGCCAGCGCCAGCGCATCGCCGTCGCGCGCGCCCTGGCGCTGGAGCCACGGCTGCTGGTGCTGGACGAGCCGGTCTCCGCGCTCGACGTGTCCGTGCAGGCCGGTGTGCTGAACCTGCTGGACGAGCTGAAGGCGCGGCTCGGCCTGAGCTACCTGCTCGTCGCCCACGACCTGTCCGTCGTCCGGCACAGCGCCGACCGGATCGCGGTCATGTACCTGGGCCGCATCGTGGAAACGGGGGCCACCTCGGACGTGTTCGCGGCGCCGGCGCACCCGTACACCCGGGCTTTGCTGTCCGCCGTACCGCTGCCCGATCCGCGCAAGGAGCGGGCCAGGACCCGGATTCTGCTGCGCGGCGACCCGCCGAGCCCGGCGGACGTGCCGTCCGGCTGCCGGTTCCGCGGCCGCTGCCCGCTGTACGCGACGCTCGGCGCGCCGGAGCAGCGGCGCTGCGAGCAGCAGGACCCGCCCCCGGAGCCCGTCGGGCCCGGCCACGAGTCGGCCTGCCACTACGCGGGGCCCGGGACCGCGGGGCACGGGCCGGTCACACCGCCCACAGGAGGCTGAAGAACACCTCCCGCACCACGCCCTCCCTGTGTTTCCGTCAGTGCAGTCGAGAAAGGGAACGTCTCCGCAATGAAGCACTCCAGAGTTCCGCTCGCCCTCGTCGTCACCGTCATGGTGGCGTCCTCGGCGCTGACCGCTTGTGGCACGTCGGACGACGAGGGCGGTGGCGGCACGGCGAAGCAGCCGCCGAAGACCACCGCGCTGGACATCAACCAGACCGACCCGGCGCGACTGACCCGGGGCGGCACGCTGAACTGGGCGATAGACCAGTTCCCCGTCCAGTTCAACGAGATGGAGACGGACGGCAACCAGGCCGCCACCAACGCCGTCGTCGAGGCCGTGCTGCCGTCGCTGTGGCACTCGCGGCCCAACGGCGAGCAGGTGCCCGACAAGGCGTTCCTGCTGGACGCCGCGAGCCGTACGGAGGGCGGCAAGCAGATCGTCACGTACCACCTGAACCCCAAGGCGAAGTGGTCCGACGGCACACCGATCACCTACCGCGACCTGGAGGCCAACGTCCGGGCGCTGAGCAGCAAGGACCCGGCGTACAAGGTCGTTTCGCCGGCCGGGTACGAGGACGTGTCGTCCGTACGCAGGGGCAAGGACGACCACGAGGCCGTCCTGACCTTCGACAAGCCGTACGCGGACTGGCGCGCCCTGTTCGGGGCGCCCAACAACACCCCGCTCTACCCGGCGAAGTACATGGCCGACGCGAAGAGCTTCACCACCGGCTACCTCAACACCATCCCGGTCACCGCCAACGCGTACAAGCTCGGCGGCATCGACAAGACCGCGCAGACCGTCACCCTGGTGCCGGACCCCGCGTGGTGGGGCGACAAGCCGAAGCTCGACAAGATCGTCTTCCATGCGATGACGACCGAGTCGATGCCCGCCGCCTACGCCAACGGGGAGATCGACTACTTCGACCTGAACGCGAGTGTGGCCGCCTTCAAGCAGGTCTCGGGCGTGAAGTCGGGTGAGATACGCGAGGCCGGCGGCCCCAACTACCGGCACCTGACCTTCAACGGCAAGAGCCCGAAGCTCAGCGACCCCAAGGTGCGCAAGGCGCTGTTCAAGGCCACCGACCGCGAGACGCTCGTGAAGTCCGGCTTGAAGGGCCTCAACTGGGAGGGCAAGCCGCTGGGCAACCACTTCCTCATGCCCAACCAGAAGGGCTACCGGAACAACGCCGGCGACCTCGGCACGTACGACCCGAAGGCCGCCGCCCGGATGCTGGACGAGGCCGGGTGGAAGCTGGACGGCGGCACGGTCCGCAAGAAGGGCGGCGAGGAGCTGAAGCTGCGCTTCGTGATCCCCACCGGCCAGCCCGCCGCGAAGAACGAGGCCACCATACTCACCCAGATGTGGGCCCAGGCCGGGGTCGCACTGGACATCCGGACGGTGCCCGTCAACGAGTTCTTCGACAAGTACGTGACCCCGGGCGACTACGACGTGGCGCCCTACAGCTTCTCCCGTACGCCGTTCGCCGCGACCGGCTCCAGCGGCACCTACGCCCGCGACGGCGGCGGCAACGACTCCAAGACCGGCAGCGCCAAGCTGGACGACCTGCTGGACAAGGCGGGCCGCAGCGCGGACCAGGCCACCGCCCTGGAGACCGTCAACGCGGCCGACGCGGAGGCGTGGCAGGTGGCCGGCGTCCTGCCGACCTACCAGCTCCCCGAGATCACCGCGGCCAAGAAGAATCTGGCCAACCTGGGCGCCCAGGGCATGGCCGACATCGCGTACGAGCGGATCGGCTACACGAAGCAGTAGCCCGTGTGGTCCGCCGCGGCGGGGCGTACGGCCGCCTCACCGCGGCGCGGCACGGTGTCCGGGCCCGTCGCCCCGCCCGGACGCCGTGCCGATGCCGTCCCCGCCGCTTCCGCTCCCGTCGTCACCCAGGTCTTCCTGGTCGTCGTCGCCGGAGTTGATCCGGGCGAGCACCGCGTCCCGCTCCGGCGTGTCCTCCGGTTTGAGGAAGCCGAGCACGACGTACAGGACCAGCGAGGTGGCCACCGGCGCGACGATCTGGATCTGGAGCTGGACACCGGTCAGCCCGTAGTTGGTGAACCAGAACGCGAACAGGCCCGCCGCCCAGGACACCAGCGCCGCCGTCGGCCCGGACCTGCGAAAACGCGGCACCATGCCGAGCAGGAACGGAATGGAGATCGGCCCGACCAGACCGGCCACCCACTTGATCACGACGGTGATGATGTCCTTGAACGTCGGCGAGTTCACCTGGGTGGCGATGGCCATCGACAGCGCCAGGAAGGCGACGGTGGACAGCCGCGCGGCCAGCAGCCCCGCCCGGTGCGACCAGGTACGGGCCCGCGCGCCCAGCTTCGGCAGCGCGGGTGCGATGTCCCGGGTGAAGACGGCGGAGATGGCGTTGGCGTCGGACGAGCACATGGCCATCGTGTGCGAGAAGAACCCGACGATGACCAGACCCAGCAGGCCGTGCGGCAGCAGATGTTCGGTGAGCAGCGCGTACGAGTCGGAGGCGTCCGGTTTCTCGGCCTTCACCAGCAGCGGCGCGACCCACATCGGGAAGAAGAGCACCGCCGGCCACACGAACCACAGGACGGCTGACAGCCGCGCCGAACGCCGCGCCTCGCGCGCGCTGCGGGTGGCCATGTAGCGCTGCGCCTGGTTCCACATGCCGCCGCTGTACTCGAACGTCTTGATGAAGAGGTACGCGAGCAGGAACGTCAGCGTGTACGGGCCGACCGTCGGACGGGCGTGGCTGTCCGGCAGCCGGTCCCACACCGTCCACAGCGCGCTGACACCGCCCAGCTCCGCCAGGACGGTCACCAGCATCGCCACACCCGCCAGCAACTGGATGACGAACTGCCCCAGCTCGGTGAGCGCGTCCGCCCACAGGCCGCCGACGGTGCAGTACACGCCGGTGACGACACCTGTGATCAGGATGCCCTGGTTGAGGGAGAGCCCGGTGAAGACGGACAGGAGGGTCGCTATCGCCGCCCACTTGGCCCCCACGTCCACGATCTTCAGCACCACGCCGGACCAGGCGAGCGCCTGCTGGGTGGGCAGGTTGTAGCGGCTCTTGAGGTACTCCAGCGGCGAGGCGACGTGCAGCCGCGACCGCAGCCGGTTCAGCCGCCCGGCGAACAGACGCGCCCCGATGGCGATCCCCACCGCGATGGGGAAGGACCAGGTGACGTAGGACGTGACGCCGTACTGATAGGCGATGCCCGCGTACCCGGTGAACATCACGGCGCTGTAGCCCGACATGTGGTGCGAGATGCCGGACAGCCACCAGGGCATCCGGCCGCCCGCGGTGAAGAAGTCGCCGACGTCGTCCACGCGCCGGTGGGACCAGACGCCGATCGCGACCATCACGCCGAAGTAGCCGACGAGCACGGCCCAGTCGAGACTGTTCATGCCCCCTCCAGGGGTCCGCCTTGTGAACGGGGAGACACGTCGGCGTACGGTCCGCGAGGCGGGTTCCCCTGCCGGAGCGGGGACTTCGGGGATTGAACCGCTCGTGAGGAGGGGCGGTCAAGAGCACGGGCGGTCAAGGATGTGAACTGCTGTCAGCGCGGCGAACGAACCCGGAGGGCGTCGCCAGGGCCGGTCCGCTAGCGCATGACCTCACCGGCGTTCACCAGCAGCGACTGCCCGGTGATCGCCCGCGCCCGGTCGGACGCCAGGAACACCGCGCTCTCCGCGACATCGGCGTCCGTCGCCATCTCCGGCAGCGCCATCCGGGTGGTGAGCCGGTCCAGCACCTCACGCTCCGGTACGTCCTCGGTGTGCGCCGCATAGCGGACGTACGCCTCGACCTGCGGGCCCCACATCCAGCCCGGCTGCACGGTGTTGACGCGTATCCGGCGCGGCCCCAGCTCGCGCGCGAGCGAGTACATCGCCGAGACCAGCGCGCCCTTGGACGCCGCGTACGCCGCCTGCCGCACCTCGGACGGCGCGGCGACCGACGACTGCGTGCCGATCAGTACGACCGACCCGCCACCGCGCTCCGTCATGGACGACAGGCAGGCGCGCGCCATGCGCAGCGTGCCGAAGAGGTTGATGTCCACGACGCGCTGCCAGGTGTCGAAGTCGGCGTCCGCCAGCCCGCCGAAGTGCGAGTCCAGCGCGGCCACCTGAACGAGCGCGTCGATGCCGCCGAAACGTTCGGCCGCGAGCGCGGCCAGCGCAGCGCACTGCTCCTCGTCCGCGATGTCCGTCACCCGCCAGGCGACGCGCTCGCCCGACGGATCGGCCTGTGCCGCTGTCTCGGCGAGGCGGGACTCCGTACGGGCGCCGAGCACCACCGAAGCGCCGTCCCGTACACACGCCGTCGCCACCTGGTGGCCGAGCCCGGCGCCGACGCCCGAGACGACGACGGTCTTGTCCCGCAGCAGCATGCGCGCCTCCAGCCGGGTGGCATCTGATGGGGCGTCAGGATAGTGGCGCGGGTGACGGATGACTATGGTCGTGGCGCCCGCAGCGTCTTCGCCAGCCGCAGCAGCCCCTCCCGAATCTCCTCCGGCGGATGCGTCACGAAGGACAGCCGCATCGTCCCCGCGTCGGCCGGCCCGGCGTAGAAGGGCGCGCCCGGCACGTACGCCACGTCGTACCGGACCACCTCGGGCAGCAGCGCCGCCGCGTCGTACCCGGCGGGCATCGACGCCCAGACGAACATCCCGCCGTCCGGCCGGTTCCAGCGCGAGCCCTCGGGCAGGGCCTCGCCCAGACCGTCCACCAGCGCGTCGCGCCGGGCGCGGTAGGCGCCGCGCACCCGTTCCAGGTGGGCGTCCAGGTCCGGGCCCGCCAGATAGCGGGCGGCGGCCGCCTGGTCGAGCGTCGAGGTGTGCAGGTCGGCCGCCTGCTTCGCGACGACGCAGGCCCGGCGCAGTACGGCCGGCGCCCGCAGCCAGCCCAGCCGCAGCCCCGGCGCCACGATCTTCGAGAAGGAGCCGAGCAGCGCCGTACGGTCCTCGGCGCCGGGGAACGAACCGAGGTACGGCACCGGATCGCCCTCGAACCGCAGCTCTCCGTACGGGTCGTCCTCCACGATCCACAGCCCGCGACGGGCCGCCACCCGGGCCACCGCGGCCCGCCGCCCCGCCGGCAGCGTCCGGCCCGTCGGATTCTGGAACGTCGGCACGAGGTAGAGCAGCTTCGGCCGCCCGCGCGCCGCGATCTCGTCCAGCGCCTGCGGGTCCAGCCCCTCGTCGTCGGTCGGCACCGGTACCACCCGCGCGCCCGCGAGCGAGAAGACCTGGAGCGCCGCCAGGTAGCACGGGTCCTCGACCAGCACCGTGTCGCCGGGCTCCAGCAGGGCCGTGGCCAGCAGCGACAGTCCCTGCTGCGAACCGGTGGTGATCAACAGGTCGTCCGGCGCGGTGGCGAGGCCGCGGGCACTCACCCGGGCCGCCACGGCCGCGCGCAGGGCCGGGTCGCCCTCGGTCGTCGAGTACTGAAGGGCCTGCCGCGGCGCCTCGTCCAGTACGTGCCGGAAGGCGGCGGAGATGCCGCCGGTGTCGAACAGCTCGCCCGCGGGCAGCCCGCCGGCGAAGGATATGACCTCGGGCCGGGCGGTCAGGGCGAGGATCTCGCGTACCGGGGAGCCGCCCGTCCGCGCCGCACGCGCGGCGAGCTGCGGGGTGGATCGGACGTCTTCCGGCATGGCGTTCTCCCGTCGTCGTACGGCCTGCGCCGCGGGCGCGCGAGGCGGCCCGCCCCTCGATAGGTGCAGGATGCAGGGAGCTTAGGCGGGGGCGTACGGGGTGTGCAGGGGTGCCCGCATGGTGGGCCGGGGGGTGGTGGGAGGGGCGGGCATCTCGCTACCTGATGCCGCGTCAGCTACACCACTGGACATGACCCAGAACCCCGGCACGGACGACGAGCACGCGGAAACGGAATCGGCCGCGGCTGCGGCAACGGCCGCGGACACCCGCAGCGGGACCTACGCCGAACTGGCCGCCGTCGGCCCCTACGGCGTGCGCCCCGGGCACGCGCTGATCACCATGGTCGAGCCGCACCCCGGCCACGAGTACACCTACAACCGCTGGTACGAGGACGACCACTACCTGGCCGGCGCGATGGCGATGCCCTGGATCTTCGCGGGCCGCCGCTGGGTCGCCACCCGTGACCTCCAGCTCCTGCGCTACCCCGCGCGGTCGGCCGTCGCCCGGCCCGTCACCGCCGGTTGCTACCTGTCCACGTACTGGATCACCGAGGGCCGCTACGACGACCATCTGCGGTGGACCGTCGCCATCAACCGGCGGCTGAACGCCGACGGCCGCATCCACCACGACCGCACGCACGTCTTCACGGCCTTCCACGACCACGAGGCCACCGTCTACCGGGACGGCACCCGCGGCCCGCGCGACTTCCACGCCCTGGACCACCCGTACGCCGGACTCGTCCTGGAGGTCATCGACACGGCGGGCACCCCGGGCCGTACCGCGCTGCTGCGGTGGCTGACGGAGGAGCGGCTGCCGCGCCGGCTGGCGGGCTCGCCCGCGGCCATGGTGACGGTCTTCCGGCCCAGGCCGCTGTCGGCCGACCGGATGGCGTACGTGCGGCAGGTGGAGGGCGCGGACACCCGGCTGACGCTGCTGTGGTTCCTCCAGGAGGACCCGCGCGCGTGCTGGGAGCCGTGGTGCACGGGGCTGGACGGGGAGGTCACGGCCTCGGGGCTGGGGCGGGTGGAGCTGGTCGCGCCGTTCGTCCCCACGGTGCCGGGGAC
This sequence comes from Streptomyces chrestomyceticus JCM 4735, assembly GCF_003865135.1. Classification (NCBI taxonomy): domain Bacteria; kingdom Bacillati; phylum Actinomycetota; class Actinomycetes; order Kitasatosporales; family Streptomycetaceae; genus Streptomyces; species Streptomyces chrestomyceticus. The sequence goes on from NZ_BHZC01000001.1 coordinate 5,428,954, forward strand.
GGACCGGTACGTGGACGAGCTGCGCTGAGGGGGGAGGGGCTGGGGAGGGGTCGGGCAGGGCCGAGCCCCCTCGGCCGGGACGGCGATCCAGTCGAGAGGGCTCTGGGGTGGTACGCGACATGCGGTGTACGGCATCAGGCCGTGACCGGCCGGATCGGACCGGGATCAGACCCGGAACAGATCAGGAGGGTCCGGATCAGGTCAGGTCGTACGCGCCTTTGCTCACGTCCCCCACGAAGGAGCTCCACGCGGAGGTGTCGAAGGTCAGGCGCGGGCCGTCGGGGTTCTTGGAGTCACGGACCGCGATGGCGGCGGGCGCCGGCACGGCGACCTCGACGCAAGCGCCATTGCCACCGGAGTACGAGGACTTCGTCCAGGAGAATGCGGAATTGGGCTGAATGGCCATGTTCACTCCGACTCGATCTGAGTTGCACCGCGTTGCCGCGGATTCGGTAGTCCCGACGCTACGCGCCAACATCACCGACGGCAGGAGTAGTTCACCCATCCGTATGGCATATTCCTTGATCTCTTTTGAAGCGGCCGCATCTCGGTGTACGGTGCCGGACTTCTTCCGGAATCCCGGATTCAGCCAACCTGGCATCGTGATCAGGCCATGCTGTCCGCGTGCTTCTTCGCCGCCGCGGCGATGAACTCCCTGCTCTGGTCCGCACTCAGCGCCTGGGCCCGCAGATGTTCGTACATGATCGTGTACTTGTGCACATCGTTGGTCTTCTCCAGGTACAGATCGCTGGTGACGCCCTCGATGTAGACCACGCTCGAATCGGCCGCGTCGTCGAACTCCAGGATCGAGAAGGTGCCCGACATGCCGGCGTGCGCGCCCGCGTCGTACGGCAGCACCTGCACCGTCACATGCGGCAGATTGCTGACCTCCACGAGGTGTTCGAGCTGCTCGCGCATGATCAGGTGACTGCCCACCACCCGCCGCAGCGCGCTCTCGTCCAGGACGACCCACAACCGCAGCGGACTGTCGGGGTGATTGACCCGGTCCTGGCGGCGCATCCGCACTTGAATGCGTTTCTCAAGCTGCTCCTGCGTCAGCTCGGGGACCGTGCCGGGAATGACGGCCTCGGCATAGCCGGACGTCTGCAGCAGGCCCGGTACGAGCAGCGACTCGTACACCCGCAGCGAGGCCGCCTCGGTCTCCAGCCCGATGTAGACGCTGTACGGGATGTCGCCGAACGCGTGCCACCAGCCCTGCTGGCGGGAGTCCTTGGCCATCTGCATCAGCGAATCCACGACCCGGTGGTCGTCGACCTCGTAGACCCCGCACAGGTCCCGGACGTCCCGCTGGCTGATGCTGCGGCGGCCGTTCTCCAGTCGGCTGATCTTCGACTGGGACACGAGCAGGCGCTCGGCGACCTCTTCGGCCGTCATGCCCTTCAGCTCGCGGAGCCTGCGCAGCTCCTGGCCCAGCCGGCGCCGCCGGACGGTGGGATTGATGTTGGACGCCACGGGACGTGCACCTCCGGCTCCGTACTGCTGATTTCTCCTGCTCAGCAGATTGCCATCCCAGGTCCGCGCGGCGCAGTGGAATGGACACACAAGGCGAGCGGACGTGCGCGCGGGGTGGCGGCCCGGCCGTCGTCCGGAACGGCCGGTCCGCCACCCCGCGCTTGCTGCGGCTCCCGAACGGGACTGTGGGGACGGTGGTGCTGGTTCTGCTGATCGCGCTCGTGCTCGTTCCGCTGGTCGTACTCGTCGCACGGGTCCTGCTCGTTGTACGGGTCCTGCTGTTTCTGCCGGTCCTGCTGTTTCTGCTGAGGTGTGGGTGGTGCTTGGTGCTGGTGCTTGGTGCGCCTGACACGCACCGAGCGTGGGTGCCGCGTGGTGTGTCCGCGCTCCGCGCGACGTGCCGTCACCGCCGCGGTACCGGGCTCGTCGTCCGTGCTCGCCGACGCGGGACGTCAGCGTGCGCCGACGCGGGCCATGGACCCGTGCCGCGGCTGTACCGGTACGCCCGCCGGCTCGGCCGCCACGCGGGTCGCGGGCTGCCTGCCCGCACCCGGCCCGGACGCCGCTCCCGACACCGTCACCGGTGCGCGCCTCGGCTGTGCCGCGACGCCGTTCTGCACATCCATGACGGCATGTGCGACCAGCCCGCCCATCGGGTCGTGCCGGATCAGGTCCCGGAGGCGGGAGCGCGAGGAGCGCCCCTCGTTCCCGGGATACAGGTGCTTGCCGAGACCGACCGCGTGGGCCAGTGCGGCGAGCGCCGCGGTCCGCGGGTCCGGCGGTACGCCGGTGCGGATCGCGTTGTCCAGCCGGTTCTTGATCTCCCGGCTGATGGCCGTGTCCGTCGCCTGGTAGCGAGTCGTCGGCAGCACCCCGCACATCTGGCCCGCCACGGCATGCACCATGCCGCACCGCTCCAGATGCGTGAGATACGTCTGGCGCAGCCCCAGCCGGGGCCCGCCGATCCAGTGGACGGCGCGCACCGGGCTGCCGCGTCGGCGCAGCAGTTCGAGCGCGGAGTCCAGAGTCGGATCTCCGGTCGGCCGTGGCAGCACCACGGCGATACGATCCCCGTCAGGGGCTATCCGTCCGGCCAGAGCCAGCTCTACTAGCTGGGCCCCGGCCAGACCGAGGTCGAGCGACTGCGGCTGCGCTGTGGTTCCCGTTGCCGGGTCCAAAGCGAGCAGCAGAAGCTCCTCCGGAATTGTTCTGCGGCTCCTGCCCATCCATGCCTCCCCGCGTGGATGAATGACAGGGTGACCCCTCTCACATTCATCTGTCGAGAGTGCCTGGGGGGTTAGGCAGGGAACCTGTAGGTATGTCGTTCTCGTCTAGCTCCTTGGCGACGCCTTCTGTGGGGCGGGGCGCCCAGCGTTTCGCGTGGCGGTGCGGACGTGCCTCGCGGACACAGGACACTTGGGAACACTGGGCCAGACAGAGCGCGACGTGTCGCGGACGTGTGAAGGAGACATAGGTGGCGGGCGAGTCCCCCGGCAAGCCGGAGCAGAAGCAGTCGTCGGGGGAGACGGCGGGGAGCGAACGCGATCCGCGACTCGCAGTCTTCCGTGAAACACCGGCCGGTGAGGCGAAAGCCGACGAGGCGGGTAAGGCTGACAAGTCCGGTACGGCCGGTAAGGCCGACAACGGCGACAAGGCGGCCGGTGCCCAGGGCGAGGGCCGGGACGAACGGCTGCGGGAAGCGGTTGCCGCGTGGGTGGCGACCAAGGACGACGACGGTGCCGAGGGCGGGTCCGGCGAGGAAACCGGGACCGGCACGGACGCCGAGAAGGAAACACGTGCGAAGGCTGAGGCGGGGGATGCTCCGGTGACGAAGGCGTCGGCTGATGCCGGAGTCGGTGCCGGTGCTGGTGACGGTGAGGCCGCTGGTTCCGGTGCTGCGGCCGAGGGCGCGGCGAAGGAATCGGCGGACAAGTCGGTGAAGGCGCCGGCGAAGGAGCCGGCGAAGGGGAAGGGAACGGCCGGGGAGCCGGCCGAGGGCACCGCTGCGGACGCCTCCAAGGACGCCCCTAAGGGCGCCTCCAAGGACGCCGGGAAGGCTGCTCCCGCGGGCGACGCCAAGGAGGCCGGGGCGAAGGCCGCCGCCGAGGGTTCCGCGGCCGGGAGCGCCGCGAAGGGCTCGGCGGGCAAGGGCTCGGGCGCGAAGGGTTCCGCCGTCAAGGAGAAGGGCGCTTCGGGTGCCGCCTCCGAAGGCGCGTCGGCGTCCGTGGACCAGCCGACGGCGATCTTCAAGGCGCCGAGCCTCGCGGAGGACGGTGAAGCGTCCGCCGACGAGGCCACGCGAGTGTTCTCGATCGCAAAGCAGAAGGGTTCGGGCGACGCCGATCCGGCGAAGGCCGACACCGGGAGCGGCGCCGGGGACAGCGCGAAGGGCGGTGCGAAGAACGGCGCGAAGGGCGGAAAGCCCGACGCCGAGGCCGCCGCCCCGAAGTCGGAGAAGTCCGCCGAAGGGGCCGCTGAGAAGTCCGTCGAAAAGGGCGACCGAAAGGCCGCCGAAAAGCCCACCGGGAAGCCTGCCGAAAAGGCCACCGGAAAGTCCGGCGCCAAGACGGATCCCGCATCCGACGCCAAGGCCGGCACCAAGTCCGAGGGCAAGCCCGAGGGCAAGCCCGACACCGGTTCCGCCTCCCCGGTCGACCAGCCGACCACCGCGATCAAGGCCGTCCGGCCCCCCGGCGCCGCGGAGTCGGACGGCGAGCGGACCAGCCAGTTCGTGGCGCTGAAGTCCACCGACCCGCAGCCGATCAAGTCGCCGCGCCCGGTCGGGGGCGACAAGTCCGGCAAGGCGGGCAAGGGCGGGAAGCAGGCGGCCAAGGACGCCGCGAAGGCCGACGACAAGCCGGGCGCGAAGCCGGCTGCCGAGCCGGACGTCGCCCCGGGCACGAAGTGGGGCGCGAAGGCTGCCGCCACTTCCGGCGCCGCCACCGGTACGCAGCCGGAGGCCAAGTCCGGCGCCGCCGAGGCATCCGCCACCGCGGCCCCGGCCGGTACGGCGGCGAAGTCCGGTGCCACCGCGCTGCCCGACTCCGAGCAGACCAGGCAGCAGCCGCTGCCCCCGCTGGACCTGCTGGCGCAACTGACCAACACCCCGCCGCCGCCCGAGACTCCGATGCGGACGATCGCCCGGCGGTTCAAGATCTGGACGCCGCTGGTCCTTCTGCTGCTGGTGGTCTTCGTGGTCGTGCAGCAGGTGCGGCCGCTGCCGAGCCCGTCGCTGGCGCTGAACGGGAAGACCTCGTTCACGTTCGAGGGCGGCTCGTTCCAGATGCCGTGGCCGAAGGAGGGCCAGGCCGCGGCGAAGGTCGTGGGCGCGGGCAGCCTGGGCACGTACGGCGAGGAGAAGCCGGTGCCGACGGCGAGCGTCGCCAAGATCATGACCGCGTACGTGATCCTGAAGAACCACCCTCTCAAGGTCAAGGAAGAGGGCCCGAAGATCACGATCGACGCGAAGGCGGTCCGGGAGGGCAACGCCCCGGGCGAGTCGACGATCCCGGGGCTCAAGGAGGGACAGCAGTACAGCGAGGCGAAGATGCTTCAGATGCTGATGATCCACTCGGCCAACAACATCGCCCGCGCGCTGGCCCGCTGGGACGCCGGTTCGGAGCAGGAGTTCGCCAAGAAGATGAACGCCGCGGCCCAGGACCTCGGCATGAAGAACACCACGTACACCGACCCCAGCGGCCTGACCAAGACCACCGTCAGCACCGCCGTCGACCAGCTCAAGCTGGCCGAGGAGGTCATGAAGCTGGACGCGTTCCGGCCGATCGTCGCGATGCCCGACGCCAAGGACGGGCTGCCCACGCGGATCTTCAACGCCAACGACCTGATCGCGCGGTACCCCGAGCTGAGCGTCAAGGGCATCAAGACCGGCTCCAGCACGGCGGCCGGCGGTGCGCTGGTGTGGGCGTCCTACAAGGGCGTGGGCGGCAAGGACCAGCTCATCCTCGGCGTGACGATGGGACAGCACGCCAAGGGCCCGGACCCCAACGGAACCAGCAGCCTCGCGCTGGTCCTGGAGCGCAGCAGGCCCATGATCGAAGCCGTCCGCAACGCCCTGACCTCCGCCACCACGGTGAAGAAGGGCCAGGTCGTCGGCTATGTGGACGACGGTGTGGGCGGCGAGACGCCCGTCGTCGCGACGAAGGACCTGCAGGCGATCGGCGTCCCCGGCCAGAAGATCGACTTCAAGATCGGCGCCGCCGCCGGCAAGTCCGTCCCGCACGAGGCGAAGGCCGGCACGGTGGTCGGCGAGCTGACCGTCGGCACCGGCTCCACTGCGGCGAAGGTGCCGGTGGCCCTGCAGAAGGACCTCGCCGAGCCGTCCTTCGGCGCCAAGCTGAAGCGCATCGCCTGATCACTTGACCCGTTCCGTCGAGGCCCCGGCAAGCAGACGCTTGCCGGGGCCTCGGTCATGCCCGGCGCGCAGTCGCCGCTCACCGGCGGGCCCCGGCCTGCTGCTGGGCGGCGGCTGTCGTACGGTCTAAGCGTCACAGCCCCAGTCCCCGCCCCCTGGCCCAGTCCCTTTCCCGCCCTCGGAGCCCGCCATCGACATAGCGCAGACCGCCTACGCGTCCCCGCGCGCGCCCGGAGCATCTGGGCGTCGCGGGGGGCCGTCGCGCTGTTCCCGGCCGCGCTGATGCTCGTCCTGGGGCTGTGGGGCATCCGCCGCCAGGACAGCATGTGGCGGGACGAGGCGGTCACGTACGACATGGCGCACCGCACCCTGGCGGAGCTGTGGCCGACCCTCCAGACCGTGGACGCGGTGCACGGTCTCTACTACGTGCTCATGCGCGGATGGTTCCTCGTCTTCGACGGGGGTGTGGTGGCCCTGCGACTGCCGTCGGTGGTGGCGATGGCGGCAGCCGCCGCCGGGGTCACGCTGCTGGGCAGGCAACTGGCGGGCCGGCGGGCGGGGCTCTTCGCGGGCCTTGTCTTCGTACTGCTGCCGATGGTGCAGCAGTACGCGCAGGAGGGCCGCTCCTACGCGTTGGTGTGCGCGCTGGTCGTGTGGTCCACCTACCTGCTGGCGCGGGTCACCGCCCGGCCCGGCAAGCGCCTGTGGGCGGGGTACGCGGCACTGTCGCTGGCGGCCTGCCTGATGCATGAGTTCGCCGTACTGGTCCTGCCCGCGCACGGCGCCGCCGTCGCCCTGTCCGGGCTGCCGCGCGCGGTGCGCAGGGCCTGGTGTGTGGCGGCGGCCGCGGTGGTCGTCGGCCTGGTGCCGCTGGCCCTGTTCAGCATGGGGCAGTCGGAACAGCTCAGTTGGCTCCAGTGGCCCAACCCCGTCCAGTTGGGCACCTTCATCGCCCTGGTGCTGGGCGGCCTGCTCTGCTCGCGCGCGCCGGTCGCCCGCGCGGGCCGGCAGCAACTGCGGCTGCGGCCGGTCGCGTTTCCCCTGCTGGTCCTGCCCACGGCGCTGCTGGTGCTGCTCTCCCAGCTCAAGCCGATGTACGTGGACCGTTACGTCCTGTACTACGTGGCCGGGTTCGCCCTCCTGGCGGGAGCGGCGCTCGACTGGGTACTGCGCCCGCCCGGCCGCCGCGGCCAGACCCGGCGCAGGGTGCTGTACCGGTCGGCGGCGCTCGTGGTGGTCCTGGCGCTGCTCGTCCCCGTCAACGTCTTCCTGCGCAGCCCGCAGAGCCGCACCGACGACGCGATCGCGGTCACCCAGGCCGTACGGGAGCTGTCATCGCCCGGCGACGGCCTGCTGTTCCTGCCCGCCCGGCGCCGGGTGTGGGCGGCGGCCGCGCCGCACGAGTTCCACCGCCTGCGGGACCTCGCGCTCGACGAGAGCCCGGTGGCCTCCCACACGCTGTACGGCACCGAACTGTCCGGCGACCGCATCCACGCGCACATGACGCGGGCCCGCCGTATCGTCGCGGTCGGCGACGCGAAGGGACAGCCGCTCGACCGGACCGACCAGGAGATCGCCAAGCGGACCACCTTGAAGGCCGCGTTCCAGGTCTGCGCGACGAGGGACGTGAAGGGCGCGAGCATCACGCTGTACGCCCGTCCGGGCTACTGCTGAGAGGCGAGGTCCGCGCTCCGGCTAGAGCAGCCCCGCCGCCTCCGCGTCCAGTCCCAGCAGGTCACGCAGGGCCTCCGCCCCTGCAGGCGTCAGCCGTACGGCCCGGCCGCTGCCGACGCGCCGTACCCACGCCCGTTCCAGCAGCCCCGCGCAGAGCCGGGCGCCCGCCACACCTGCCAGGTGCTGCCGCCGCTCGGTCCAGTCCAGGCAGCCGCGGGCCGTCGGGCGGCGGCCCGCGCGGAGCGTGGCGGTGTCGGTGGCGAGGGCCTCGGCGAACCAGGTACGGCCCGCAGCGGTGAGCGCGAAGCCGCCGTCCTGGTCGATCAGGCCGCGCCCGGTCATCGCGTCCGTGACGGCCACGCCCAGCCGCCCGGCCAGGTGGTCGTAGCAGGTACGCCCGCGGGCCAGCGCGGCCGACGCGTTGGCGGCGCGCAGTCCGCGCGGCCGCTCGGCGGGCGGATCGAGGTGCGCGGTCAGCCCCTCGATCAGCTCGGCGACGCGGGGGCTCGCGAGCTGCACGTACCGGTGCCGGCCCTGGCGGTGCTCCACCAGCAGCCCGCCCTCGGTCAGCCGCGTCAGATGCTCGCTCGCACTGGACGGCGCGACCCGCGCGTACGCGGCCAGCTCACCCGCCGTCCACGCCCGCCCGTCCAGCAGGGCCAGGCAGAACGCGGCCCGGGTCCGGTCGGCGAGCAGGCCCGCGAGCCGCGCGAGCCCGATGCTCTGCGCCGGTGCCGCGTCCGGCGGCGGTACCTGTGTGGTCATGGGTCCATTGTGCGCGGGCACGTTTCGGCCGGGCCCGAAACGATGCGGTTCTACGGTCCTGGCATGCGGACCTTGGATCTGGACGACGTGGACGACATGGAAGACGGCGTACGCGAGGGGGCCGGGCCTGACCTGCTCACGGACCCGGGCTGGAGGGTGCCGCCGGTGCCGGAGGACGTACCCGAGGGCACGATGGCCTGGCTGCGGGCGCGGGTGGCCCGCTTCAGCAGCGGGGAGGCGCATGCGCGGCGGCGGGCGCTGGCGATCGGTGCACTCGGTGCGCTCGGTGTGTCTGACGGGCCGGACGTGAATGCCGAGGCGCTGCGCGATGCGGCCCGCGTTCGGACGCAGGAGCTGCTGAGCGCCCCCGGCACGGTCGAGGTGATGGCGCGAGTGGCCCGCGTCGTGCCCGCCGAGGTACTCGCCGCGTCGCTCGGTCTGCCGGTCACGGCCGACACGGCCGGGCTGGTGGGAGACGTGGCCAGCGCGTACCACGCGCACGGCGAGACCATCCCGGCTGCGGACCGCGCCCTCACTCGGCTCGTGGCGGACTGCGGCGGTACGTGGGACGAGGCCACGGCGGCCCGCATCGGCCTGCTGGTGCAGGCGTACGACGCCACGGCGGGGCTGATCGGGAACGCGGCGTACCTGGCGCTGACAGGAGCGGAAGCAGGAGCGGGGACGGGAACGGGCCACGCGCCGGAGCCCCCACCCGAACCCTCCGCCGACCTCGTCACGGACCGGCTCGATCAGACCCTGCGCACCGACCCGCCCGTACGGGGCACCCTCCGAGCCCCCGTCGACGGAGGCGACCCGGTACGCGTCGGCCTGGTCACCTCCGACGGATCGCTGGCCTTCGGCGCCGGGGCGCACGCCTGTCCTGGCCAGGCCCATGCCCGAGCCGTCGCGGCCGGAGTGCTGGACGCGTTGCTCGCGCGCGGCTGCCGCCTCGTCCGCCCGGACCTCGCGTACGAGCCGTCCGTGAACCTGCGGGTGCCGGCGGCACTGGAGGTGGTGTGCGGATGAGCGCGGTGAACACCGGCACGGACACGACTGCGGACACGACCACGGACTCGGAGACGCAAGTGCCCCAACCCGACCGCACGCACCTGACCAGCACCTTCCACGCCCTGCACCACGCCGCCGACGAGCCACTGCTGCTCCCCAACGCCTGGGACGCCGCCTCCGCCACCGCCCTCGCCGCCGTCGGCTTCGCCGCGATCGGCACCACGAGCCTGGGCGTCGCGGCAGCGCTGGGCGAACCCGACGGGCAGGGCTCGGCCCGCGTACGGGACGCCACGGTCGCCCTCGCGCGACGGCTCGGCAGCCGTCTGACCTGCCCGTACACGGTCGACATCGAAGGCGGCTTCGGTGGCGGGCCGGAGGAAGTGGGCGCGCTGGCGGCGGAGTTGGCGGAGGCGGGTGCGTCCGGCGTCAACTTGGAGGACGGGCTGCCGGGCCGTACGGGGGACGGCCCGCTGGTCGCGGCCGCGCGGCAGGCGGAGCTGATCCGCGCGGTCAAGGAGAGTGCGCCGGGCCTCTACGTCAACGCCCGGATCGACACGCACTGGCTCGTGGACGACGCCGCGACGCGGCCGCTGGACGAGACGCTGGCCCGCGCCGAAACGTATCTGGCGGCCGGGGCGGACGGCATCTTCGTGCCCGGCGTCGCGGACGAACGGGTCATCCGCACGCTCGTCGCGGGCATCCCGGCGCCGCTGAACGTCCTGTACACACCAGGCCCGGACGGCGGCCGGGGCCGCCTCGCCCGCCTTGCCGAGCTGGGCGTACGGCGCGTCAGTACCGGTTCGCTGCTGTTCCGTTCGGCGCTGCACGCGGCGGTGACGCTCGCGGAGTCCGTACGGGCGGACGGGGTGGACGGTGGGGGCGGGCCAGGGGGCCTCGCCGGTGTGCCCGGTTACGGGGAGGTGCAGCGGCTGGCGGAGTGACGGGCCGAAAGGGGCGGGGCGAGGCTGCGGGCGGGCGGCCTCGGCTCAGACCTGCTGTGCCTGGCGGCGCCGGTGCATCGCGACACCCACACCCGCCGCGCCGAGTACACCGGCCGCGCCCGCGAGCCCGCCCGCGGGCAGCTCGCCGATCCGCTCGGCGACCCCGGCGAGGCCGTTCTCGGGCAGGAGGGCGGACAGGCGGCCCGTCGCGTGCTGCTGCGTGGTGGCGGCAGTGGCGTCGGTGGCGGCGAACGCGCCGCTCACCGGGAGGAGCAGTGCGGCCGCGACACCGGTCGCGACGGCGGCGGTACGGATCACGGAGCGGCGCTTTGCCCGCATGGAACTACTCCTCGTCGTGGCGGCCCTGACCGGACTGCCGTAGGTCTGCTGTCTGACGCTGTCTGCTGGTTCGAAGATGAATGTACGAGGCGTGTTTCACGGCGATCCGTAGGTTGTGTAACAGCCTTGACCCTCTCTGCGGGCAGTGGTGTCACGGCGTGGGCGCAGGTAACCGTACGCGCGCCGCCACTATGGGTAACTTTGTCTCGTTACGTACATCTGTGTCCGTGCCCGGAAGGTCACGGGGACGCGTCGGACGGGAAGGCGGTGGGCCGTGCGGCGCCGGAAGCTCACGGCGGTGGCACTGACCGTGCTGCCGCTGCCGCTCGCCCTGGCGGCGGGCTGCGCACCCGTCGCCGGTCTGCACGACGACGGCCGCGCGCGGGACGTCAAAGCCCCGCTCGCCCTGTGGGCGGACCGTACGCCCGCGCCACGCGTCCGCGACGAGGACCCCGGCGACCAGCGCGCCGTACCGGGCATCGCCCGCGTCCCCTCCGGCAGCATGAAGGACACCGACCCGGCGGCCGTCGTCCGTGCGGACATCGCGGCCGACGGGGACCGGCCGCCCGCCCCCGGCGCCGTACGCAGTCCGGTCCTCCACGACCTCACCGACGACGGAAAACCGGACCTGATCAGCGCCGTCGACCTGGACGCGCGCACCAGCCTGCTGCGCGTCTACAGCGTCCGCGACCAGGTCGTGACGCGCGTCCTGGCGATGCGCGCCGTCCTCGCGGGCGTCGAACTGGCCGCGGGCCACCTCGCCGTACGCGAGCCCACCAAGGACCCGCGCTACGTCAGCGTCACCGACTACGTGTGGGACGGCCGGCGGATGGGCCTGTGGGACCTCACCCTGGACGAGTACCGGACCCCGCAGAACCCGCTGCCCACGGCCCCGTCGAACACCCCGTCCCCGGGGGCTCCCGCATGACCCGCCCGGCACGTCCGACCCGCCCGGCACGCCCGGCGCGTCCGACCCGCCTGCCGCGCTTGGCGCTCTCCCTCCGCTGGAAGATCGCGCTCACCGTCACGGCGGTGTGCTGCGCGGTCGCCGCCGTGCTGGGCGTACTGGTCCACAACGCCGTCGCCCGCCAAACCGTCGGCCAGGTACGGAAGGAGACCCTCGCCGACCTCGACGACGCGCTGGACCTGTACGAGTACGGCACCTCCCGCGAGGGCCTCAACTCCGTACTCGACCCGGCGGAACTGCCCGCCCAGCTCCGTACGTTGGTGCACCACGACAGGCGCGGCAGCATGGTAGGCACCTACCACGGGCAGCGCGTGATGTGGACGGCGGCGCCGGCCGGCGACCAGGTGATGGCGGTCTGGTCCCCGTACGAGAACACCCGCCGCTCCCTGGAGAACCTCGACACGGCCATCTTCGGCTCCGCCGTCCTCGCCGCCACCGCCGTCGCCCTCGCCGGACTGTTCCTCGCGCACCGCATCAGCCGCCGGCTGAGCACCACGGCGGCCGTCGCGCGCCGCATCACCGCGGGGGACCTGGACGCGCGGGTCGGCACCGAGGGGGAGGGGCGGCGGGGCCGGCCGGGAGCGCAGGACGAGGTGGCGGCGGTGGCAGCGGCGCTGGACTCGGTGGCCGGTTCCCTCCAGGCCCGCCTCCAGGCCGAACAGCGCTTCACCGCCGACGTGGCCCACGAACTGCGCACCCCGCTGACCGGCATCCTCGCCTCGGCCGAACTGCTGCCCGAGGGCCGCCCCAAGGAGATGATGAACGACCGGCTGCGGGCGCTGCACCGGCTCACCGAGGACCTGCTGGAGATCTCCCGCCTCGACTCCGGCGCCGAACGCCCCGACCTGGCCGCGTACGAACTGGGCGCACTGGTGCGCGGTGCGGTGCGGGGCACGGGCCTCGACACCGAGGTGCGCGTCGTGCGGGACGCGGTCGTACGGACGGACCGGCGCCGCCTGGACCGCATCCTGTGCAACCTGGTCCTGAACGCGCACCGGCACGGGGAGCCGCCGGTGGTGGTGACCGTGGACGTACCGGGTGGGGGTGGGGGCGGGGCGTACGGGGAAGAGCCGCACGTCAAGCCATCACAGGACAGGCCACCGCACGACGAAGCCCCCGAAGAGGACCGCCCCCGACCCCCGTCGTGGAAGTACGCGACCACGGCCCCGGCTTCCCGGACGAGTTGCTGCACCACGGCCCGCAGCGCTTCCGTACCGACGCGCCGGGCCGCGGCAAGGGCCACGGCCTCGGCCTGACCATCGCCGTCGGCCAGGCGTCCGTCCTGGGCATCGAACTGCACTTCACCAACGCACCGGACGGCGGCGCCCGAGCCGTCCTCCGCCTTACCCCGCCTCCGCCCCACACCCGCCGGAGTTCCGCCCCCGGCCCCTGCCTCGGTCCCCGTCCCCGTCCGACCCGTCCGGATCGCCAGGGCGTACACCCGGGTGATCTGGTGCGGGCTGTTGTTGTTGTCCGACACGATGAACAGCGGCAGCCGCCCCTTGTACGGGCCGGAGGCCAGCGGCACGGTGCCGAGCGCCATCCCCTCGGCGTTCTCCAGCAACGGGTTCGACTGCGGCTGGGCGGCCGCCGCGCCACCCCGGGGACAGGTGACGAGGTCGACCGGCTCCCACTTCTTCGCGAACGCGTCGACCGGCTCCGACTGCAACGACGCCACCCGGGAGACGTCCTTCGCCCGGCTCAGGTCGGCCCCGAAGACGCGTACCGCGTTGCCCTGGCCCTCCGCGTGGTTGGTCTCCAGCACGAGCAGCCGGTCACCGCCCGTCGCCACCAGCTCCGAGACCCGCAGCCCCGCCGCCGACTGGTAGGCGAACTGCTTGTCCGGTACGTACGCGCCGCCCGGCGTCCCCTTGAAGCGCTGGATACGCAGCAGGCTTCGGCCGCGCGCCTTGCCGTCATGGAAGAGCGGCGCCTCCATGCCCGCGTACAGATACCGGCCGTCCGGTGACGCGCCCAGCGCCTCCAGGTTCTCCGGCCCGGCCCACTCGACCAGGTTGCGCGGCAGCTCGACGCGACCCGTCTCCGCGCCGTCCGACAACCGGAACCTGCGGATTGACGGGCCCGCCTCCGAGGCGACCAGAACGGTCCGTCCGCCCTTCTCCAGGACGAGCCCCTCGCCGTCGAAGCGTCCGCCGCCGGCGGGGCGGAGGGTACGCAGGTGGACGGCGCGGGCGGCCGGCGGTGCGACGCCCGACGTGCCGAGGTCGAGGTCGAAGAGCCGGCCCGGCGCGTTGTCGGCCAGCGCCCACGCCCGGGAGGGGCCGGACAGCGCCAGGCCGGACAGGCCGTCCACCGGTACGGCGCCCTCGTACTCGACGCCGTTGAGCGCGTCACTGTGGCCGATCAGCGCCACGTCGGCGGAGCAGGCGCCGGAGGCCGGCTCGCCGTCCCGCGTCTGCCACCACACGGCGGCCGGGACCGCTATCGCCACCACCGCGACGCACAGTACGGAGACCAGCGCCTGCCGCCGGACCTTCCGTGTCTTGACGGCTTCTGGAGCGAGGGGTGCGGGGGACTGCGCGGTACCCGGGGCCCCAGGAGGGCCGCCGGCCCTCGCGCCCGCTGTCGAGCCGCCGCTCGAAGCCGGACCAGGCTGTCCGGGCTGTCCGGGCCGGCCAGGTCGGCCGGTCTCGCCGGTCTGGCCCGCTTGATCTGCCGGGGGAGCGGGGCGCACAGCCCGGTTCCGTACGAACGGCAGCTTCTCGATGCCGTTCTGCGCCTGCTGCTGCGGCAGCGGACGGTTCTTCTCGCGGAGGGCGCGGCGGACCTCCCGGTAGATGACTTCGAGGCTGAGGTGATCGTGGGGCGGGGGAGCCGTGGCCGTGGTGGTTGCCGTGCTCCCGGGGGCCGGTGTCGGGCCCGGGCCCGGGGCCTGGGCCGTGCCGGGAACCCCCTCCCGCAACACCCGCAGGAACTCCCCGGTGAAGGCGGTGTGCTCCTCGCCCTCCGGCGCCAGCGCCTCGACGTTCCAGGGCGTCGAGGTGAGCAGGTACGAGACGCCCTCCAGGCTGTCCATGCCCTCGAACAGCGCCTCACCCAGCCGACTGGACGCCTGCTGCGTGGCCGCCACGGTGGACATGGTGCCGCCCATCGTCCCGGCGGACATGCCCTTGATCACGCTGCCGCTGTAGCAGCAGTCGAGGATGATGATGCGGCGCTTGGGCGGCGTACGGGTGCCCAGGGCACTGCGCAGCCAGGTGTACGGGATGCCGCTGTGCACCTTCCCCGGTTCCGTACCGGGCAGCGTGAGGTACAGGCCCTCCTGCCGCGAGTCGAGGAAGCCGTGGCCCGCGTAGTACACGATCAGGGTGTCCCGCGCGGCCCGTACCGCTTCCTCGATGGGCTTCAACGCCCCCGTGATCGTCCGGGGGTTGGACACGATCCGGCAGTTCTTCCTGGGCATGCCGCCGATGGTCCGGTCGGTCAGCGCGGCCTTGAGCGCCTTGAGGTTGTTGCGGACCCCGGGCAGCGGCGGCAGATTGGCGTACCGGTCGACCCCGATGATCACACAAGCCGACTCCGCCGGATCGAACGCCGTCCCCGCATCTCCCCCGACTCCACCCATTCCGTCAGCCCCCACCCGTCCCACCGTCACGCGCTTCTCCCGTACGCGGTTGTCCCGTACGGGTTTCTCCCTCTGCCTCCAACTGCTCCACCCCCTCCAACTCCTCCAACGCGCGAAGGATGCTCCGGGCACCGTCCGTGTCCGCCGTGGCGAAACTGACCCGTACGCCATTGCGTTCGATCGTCATCTTGGGGCGCGCCGCATACGCCCTGCGCCAGCCGTCGATGGCGATGGCGAGGCTGCTCAACTGGAACGCGCTGTCGACGATCAGTTGGACGGCATCGAACCCCAGCCCCATCCTCCCGGGCCTGTTCTCCCTCGCCCGCAGCGAGACGTCCGCGCTCCGGCCCACGGCGGGGTCGTCCGTCAGCCACTCGCACAACGACCGCAACTCCAGGTCGTTCTCCGCCTCGTCCAGCCTGACCTGAATCATCATCAGTCCCCCACACTCCGGTCCGGCCTCACATCAACTCTCGCCCCATACCCACCCCCTTCGCGGCAATTCCCGGAACTCCGCGCAATCACCCTGGGCGCGTGCGCTTCGGCCAGTCGGCTGTAAGAGAACCGGATGCACGGAGTACGACCGTCTGCCAAGATCCGCCGTATGTCGAACATTTCATCGATGACGTACGCCCGTATCGGCGCGATCCTGCACGAGATCGGCATGGTGTCCGAGGCGCAAATGCACCGCACCCTGGCGGAGGCGGCAAACTACGCGTACGAACCACTGGAAGAGCATTTCGAGGCCGCCTGCGCCCTCGAAGAATTCGGCGTCGCAATCTCGGTGCACGCCGACGACATCGACTCCATCCACTACGACTACGCCACCCTGCTGGAAGACGCCGTAGCGGTCGCCGGGGGCAGGGTCGCCATCACCGATGTCCGGATCGTCGAGGGCGAAGGCGACTTCGAGGGCGGCCGCCTGGACCAACTGGAGTTCGAACGGGACGGCAAGCTCGTGTCCATCCTGGCCGACCACCTCGCGGAGGACTACTTCGACCAGGGCGCCGCCTGCGAGGCCATAGCCGAGACCGCCCACGACGACGACCCCCGCACCTGGCGCTGTCTCGACTTCGAACGCCAACCGCACCGCGGCTACGACAGCATCATGGTCCTGGCCACCCCCGAACAGGCCCAAGCCTTCCAAACCTGCCTAGCCTTCACCTTCCTCAACTAGCCCCCTCCCCCCTCACGCCACACCGGACCCAGCTCTCCTTGCCCCCCCCGGGCTCTCAGTCCCCCCTCACTCCTCCTCAACCGGCGGCTCCCCGCCCCAGTCCCACTCCTCCTCCGGAACCGGCTCCGACCCGGGCCCCGGCTGCCGCCCCGCGGCCGGCACCGCCACCTGCTCCGCAGGCTCCGCCGGCGGCACCGTCTCCTCCGACAGCACAGCCAGAATCTGCTCGCCGTACTTCGCGAGCTTGTTCTCGCCCACGCCGTTCACGGTGCCGAGCTCGCCCAGGCTCGACGGCCGGGCCGTGGCGATCTCCCGCAACGTCGCGTCGTGGAAGATCACGTACGCCGGTACGCCCTGCTCCTTGGCCGTACGCCCCCGCCAGGCGCGCAGCTCCTCGAACACCGGCACGGCCTCCTCCGGGAGGTCCACCGGCACCGCCCGCCGGCCCTTGGCCGCCTTCGCGACCTTGGCCTTCACGGCCTTCTCCGGCTCCCGCCGCATCAGCACCTCGCGCTGCCCCCGCAGCACCTCACCGCTCGCCTCGGTGAGCACCAGTGTGCCGTAGTCGCCCTCCACCGCGAGAAGCCGCTGGGCGAGCAACTGCCGGATGACACCGCGCCATTCGGCCTCCCGCAGATCCTCACCGATCCCGAAGACGCTCAGTTGGTCGTGATCGAACTGGATGACCTTCGCGGTCTTCCGCCCCATCAGGATGTCGACGATCTGCCCGGCGCCGAACTTCTGCTTCCGCTCGCGCTGCAGCCGTACCACCGTGGAGAGCAGCTTCTGCGACGGGACCGTGCCGTCCCAGGTCTGCGGCGGTGTCAGGCACGTGTCGCAGTTCCCGCACGGACTGCTCTCCTGCCCGAAGTAGGCGAGCAGCCGCACCCGCCGGCACTCCACCGTCTCGCAGAGCGCGAGCATCGCGTCGAGGTGCGCCGACAGCCGCCTGCGGTGGGCGTCGTCCCCGTCCGAACCGTCGATCATCTTCCGCTGCTGGACCACGTCCTGCAGCCCGTACGCCAGCCACGCCGTGGACGGCTGGCCGTCCCGCCCCGCGCGCCCCGTCTCCTGGTAGTACCCCTCCACCGATTTCGGCAGGTCCAGGTGGGCCACGAACCGTACGTCGGGCTTGTCGATACCCATGCCGAACGCGATGGTGGCGACGACCACCACCCCGTCCTCCCGCAGAAAGCGGGCCTGGTGTTCGGCGCGCATCCGGGCGTCCAGCCCCGCGTGATACGGAAGCGCCGTGATGCCGTTCTGCACCAGGAATTCCGCGGTCTTCTCGACCGATGCCCGGGAAAGGCAGTACACAATTCCCGCGTCACCGGCGTGCTCGGTGCGCAGCAATTCCAGCAGTTGCTTCTTCGGGTCGCTCTTTGCGGCGATCCGGTACTGAATGTTCGGCCGGTCGAAGCTGGCCACGAAATGCCGGGCGTTCTCCATCCCGAGCCGCGAGGTGATCTCGCGGTGGGTGGCTTCCGTGGCCGTCGCGGTCAGGGCCATCCTCGGGACCTCGGGCCACCGCTCCCGGAGCATCGACAGAGCGAGGTAGTCCGGCCGGAAGTCGTGGCCCCACTGCGCGACACAGTGCGCCTCGTCGATGGCGAACAGCGAGATCTTGCCCCGGTCGAGCAGGTTCAGCGTCTGCTCCACCCGCAGCCGCTCCGGCGCCAGATACAGCAGGTCCAGCTCCCCGGAGAGGAACTCGGCCTCCACCAGCCGCCGCTCCTCCAGGTCCTGCGTGGAGTTGAGGAACCCCGCTCGCACGCCCAGCGCCCGCAGCGCGTCGACCTGGTCCTGCATCAACGCGATCAGCGGCGAGACGACCACCCCGACGCCCGGCCGCACCAGGGCCGGAATCTGGTAGCACAGGGATTTTCCGCCGCCGGTCGGCATCAGTACGACCGCGTCGCCACCCGTTATGACGTGCTCGATGATCGACTGCTGTTCCCCGCGGAACGCGTCGTACCCGAATACCCGTCGCAGCACGCCTACCGCGTCACTGACGTCGTCCTCGGTTTCCCCGGCACCGGAAGCCATCTCCACCTCGCTCATGCCAGCAGCGTACGAGCAATCCCGCCACCCGCGCTCAGCCCTGTGGATAACTCCGCGCCGGACCACCTCCCTCTGCTACTCCCGCCCCGAGCCCCGTACGAGCCGTATGCGAGCCCCAAACGGGCCTCGTACGGGCCCACGCGGCCCCGAAACGTCTCACGCCACGCCGCCGTACAACGAAAACCGCCGTCCGTCCGTCTCACAGAACAACGAGGAACATCACACATCGCGCCCCGCGAACACGACACCCCACGGCCCCGCCACCGCACCCCACCGCCCCGGCCCCGGCCCAGGCCCCTCCCTCCCCCTCCCTCCTCCACCAAGACCACCCGCAGGACGGAGACCCACATGCGCACCACCCCACCTCACCCCACCCACTCCACCCGCCCCCACGCAGCCAGAACCGCCACAGCCCTCCTCACCACCCTCACAGCCACCCTCGCAACCCTCGCCACCCTCACCCCCACAGCCTCAGCCACCCCCACCACCCCCCACTGCCCCGAATCCGCCCTAACGATCAAGGCATCCGTCCCCACCCCCCAACACCCCGACGTCCTGCACATCAGCGCCACCAACCGCACCACCAAGCCCTGCGTCATCGGCCGCATCCCGACCGTCACCTTCGGCGATCTCGACGGTGCCGCCGAGCCCGACCCGCCCACCGAGAGTGCCCCGTACCACCTCGCCCCCGGCTCCACCGCATACGCCACGGTCCACACCGTCACCGGCCGCCCCACCCCGCCCGTCCGTACCGTCGACTTCATCACCGTCGCCGCCGACCCGTCGCACCACGGCCGCCGCTTCGACGCCACCGCCATCGGCGCCCCGCCCACCGGCATCCGCGTCTGGACCCCGACCACGACCTGGTGGCGCCCGACACCCGCCTGACATCAACGCATCAACACGCCAGTCACGCGGTCAAGTGGCCACCATCGAGGGCGGGTTGTACCGAACCGCCCGCCTTCGACCACGCCATCCACCAAAGTGAGCGCATGAGCCTCACGACCGCCGGCGAACCGCCAGGCCCCGTACGTTTCTTCCTCATGTGCGACCGCCTGGGCTGCGGCGCCCGCGCCGTCCTCGACCTGGTCGTCCCCGATCAGCCCCCGGACATCGAGACGGACCTCTTCGGCCACCTCCTGCACAGCGCCAAGGCGGCCGCCCCGCGCATCGCCGACATGGGGTGGACGTACTACCAGGGCGACGGCTACTGGTGCCCACGCTGCTCGACCCCACGCCCCCAACGCCCCCGAAGAGGCCGCACCCGCTCCTCATGAACCATGACCCGCACCCACGCACAGCTCGCCGCAGCACCCCTCATGAAAGCGGACACCGGCCTGCGGCAGAACGGAGAGCGTGGAAAAGATGTCGCCCGCCGACTCGATCGCCGCCGTTGGTGTCCGCTGTGGATGTCAGGCAGTTCGAGGCACGATGCTCACCGCGCGGTAGTCGTATCCGTCCTGCTTGAAACCAGGGGCTTCCCAGGTGAGGTCGACCTGCTGTCCGGCCGACAGAGTGCGGAAGCCGGTCGCCTGGATGTCGGTGAAGTGGCCGAAGCAGCCGCCAGGGGTCTCGGGGGAGTCGAGAACGCCCCACCCTTGCTCGTCGTCCCACTCACGGACAGTCGCCATCACCATGGACGGAACCTTACGGCTTCCGCTGTGCAGACGCGTCCGGCCCCGGAGCTTGATCGCTCCGGGGCCTTCGCACTGGTGCCCCCGGCAGGATTCGAACCTGCGACACCCGCTTTAGGAGAGCGGTGCTCTATCCCCTGAGCTACGGAGGCGGGGCGTGGTCGGCGCCTGGTGGGCGCGCGGCCGGGCTGCTGGTGGGCAGCTTTGGACAGGGTAGCGGATGGGGGGTGGGTGGTGGGGAGGGGCGGGGGTCGGGGAGGTAGGCGGCCGCAGGCCCAGGTGGGCGGCGCCCACGCCCCAGATAGGCGGCGCCCGCGCCCCAGGTAGGCGGCGCCCACCGCCCCGGGTGGGGGCGGTGGGCGCCATTGGGGACGTCAGGGCCGGCTGTCGGGCCAGCGCAGCCGACCGGTTAGGGCGCGTGGGCCGGGTTGTCGGGGGTCGGGGAGTTGGCGGGGGTGGAGCGGTGGGTGGTCCAGGTGGTGAGGGCGGTGGCGCAGGCGTGGTCGAGGTGGCGCAGGCCGGTGAGGTCGAGGGTGACCTCGCGGTCGTGGGGGAGGGCCTCCAACTGGTCGAGGATCTTGGGGAGGCGCAGGAAGGTGGCGTTGCCGAGGGCGCGTACCCGGACGGGTTCGGTGGGCGGGGCGTCCAGGCCGGAGATCTCCAGGTGGACGTGCGAGGTCTCCCAGGCGGTCTTGGCGATCGCCAGGAGGAGGCCGATCAGCACGCCCTCGAACATGTTGGTGACGACGATGGCGATCGCCGTCGCGGCGAGCACCACCGCTTCGCCGCGGTGTTCGCGCCACAGGGGGCCGAAGTCGCGTACGGGGATGAGCTTGAAGCCCGCGTGGACGAGTACGCCCGCCAGCGCCGCGACCGGGATGATGCCCAGGGCCGCCGGGAGGGCCGCCGCGAAGATCAGCAGCCAGGCGCCGTGCAGCACCCGGGACGCCTTGGTACGGGCGCCGGCGCTGACGTTCGCGGAGCTGCGCACGATCACCGCGGTCATGGGCAGCGCGCCCAGGATGCCGCACACGGTGTTGCCCGCGCCCTGCGCCATCAGCTCCTTGTCGTACTGCGTACGCGGCCCGTCGTGCAGCCGGTCCACGGCCGCCGCGCTGAACAGGGACTCGGCGGACGCGATGAGCGCGAAGGCGAGCACCGTGCCGATCGCGCCGATGCCCGCCAACTGGGCGAAGTCCGAGCCGCCGGGCGGCTGGATCGAGGAGAGCAGGCCATGGACCTCGACGCGGGCTATGGGCAGGTCGAGGGCGAAGACCGCGAGCGTGGCCAGGGCCACGGCCGCGAGCGGGGCCGGCAGGACGCGGGCCGCGCGCTTCCACCGGGGCCACAGCACCAGTACGGCGATGGTGCCCGCGCCGACCGCGAGCGCGGACAGGGCGGCTCCGGAGCCGGCGGTGCCGATGACCAGGCCGGGCAGGCCGCCGAGGTTGGCGAGTCCGCTGCCGGGGGCCTTGGCGTCGGTGAGGGTGTAGAGCTGTGCGGCGATCAGGACGAGCCCGATGCCCGCCAGCATGCCCTGGACGACGGCCACGGAGATGGCCCGGAACCAGCGGCCGAGGCGCAGGGCGCCCATGGCGAACTGGAGGAGGCCCGCCACGAGGACGAGCGCGCCCAGGGTGCCGAGCCCGAATTCCTTGACCGCCTCGAAGACGAGGACGGTCAGCCCGGCGGCCGGTCCGCTGACCTGGAGGCTGCTGCCGGGCAGGAGGCCGGTGAGCAGACCGCCGACGATGCCGGTGATCAGACCGAGTTCGGCCGGGACGCCGGAGGCGACGGCCACACCGACGCACAGCGGCAGGGCCACCAGGAAGACGACGATGGAGGCGGTGAAGTCCGCCCGGAGGTGCGGCCAGCGGGGGGAGGGGGAGGCGGGAGAGGAGGGAGAGGAGGCGGGGGATTTCGGGTGGGTCGGGGTGGAGTGGGGCGCGCCGTCGGTGGCGGGCGCCGGGGAGGGAGCTGTCACGCCCGTGGTCACGTCCGTGGTCGTGCCCGGGGTCGATTTCGGTGTCATGGTGGGCGCCTTCGCCGTCAGAGGGGGAGGAACGTGTCGGTGTCGGGACGGTGCGCCGTGACCAGGCCGGTGTGGACCTCGTAGTACCAGCCGTGCAGGTTCACCTCGCCCGCGTCGACGCGCTCGCGCACGCACGGGTACTCGCGCAGCCGCGCCACCTGCTCGGTGACGTGCCGCTGGACCGCGGTCGCGACCGTCGGCGCCTCGTCCCTGGGCAGCTCGTCGGAGAGCTCCTGGGTCAGCCAGGCGCGGACGTCGGGAGCACCGGCGAGATCCTCGCGGCGCGCCATGGCGCCGATCGCCCCGCAGTGCGAGTGACCGCAGACCACGATGTCGGCGACGCGGAGCACCCGCATCGCGTACTCGATGGTGGCGGCCTCCGCGCTGGCCGGCCGGTCCGGCCGGTGCGCGGGTACGGCGTTGCCCGCCGTACGCAGTTCGAAGAGTTCGCCCGGCAGCGCCCCGGTGATCAGGGACGGGATGATCCGTGAGTCGGAGCAGGTGATGAACAGGGCGAGCGGCGACTGGCCGTCGGCGAGCCGCTGGTAGGTCTCACGCTCCTCGTGCGCGGCCGCGATGCGGGCGTTGAAGGTGCGGGCATGTTCGATGAAGGTTTCCACGAGGGAATGTCTCCTGCTGGTCGGTAAGTGGTGCCATTGAGGGGCATGGCAGAACCCGTTCGACTGGTGCGGAGCAGGAAGCCCCAGCAGTGCTTCTCAGCAGCGGAATACGCAGTGGAGACAGTGCAAGGCGGGGCGGGTGGCCACGCCTGGTCTTGAAGTGGTGAGTGCGGCGGCGGTGCCGGTGTGTGCGGAGAACAGGACGTCGGTCGGGTACGACCGGGCCGCGCACGGGTGCGACGGAAGCGGACGGCGGTGCGGGGACGGCGCGCCCGGCGCGGTCCGCGTGCAACGGCGCGCCTGGTTACGGTCCTTTTCCTTCTCCCGCCCGGGATCGCGTTCGTTGTCGCGCCGGTACTGGATGCCCGTGCTGGAACCGGCCTGGGCGGGGGACACCTGGGTGGGGGTGCCGTGCGCGCCTTTGGGGGCCGCCGGGGTGGGGGTGGGATCGGGGGCCTGTACGGGCGCGGTGCCGGCGGCCGTGAGGGTCGGGGTCTTGCCGCCCTTGGCCGCTGCCGTTCCGGAGTAGAGCAGGGTCAGCGCCAGGATGAAGATGCCGAGGACGCTGAGGAGGGGGAGGGGGGTGCGGGAGGTGAGGGAGGTACGGGGGTGAGGGATGTGGTGGGGGGAGCGGGTGGAGCTGGTGTTGTCGGGTTTCCGGGTGTGCTGGGGCCGCCGTCGGACGGGGGGCCGTACGCGGGCAGCGGTCCGCATACAGGGCGGCGTTGCCGGACGCTTGCCGGTCGGGGTGACGGCGGCGGGTTCAGCGGCGGTGGCCTCGGAGGCTGCGGCCTTGGTGGCGGCGGGCCCGGAGGCGGTGCCCGCACCAGTGCCCGTACGTGTCGCCGCGCGCGCCGCCGTACGGACCGCCGTACGCACCGGCCCCGAACCTGGCGGGCTGTGCGGGCGGTTGGCGGCCGTGTAGTGGGCAGGGTGCCCGGCGGTGTCCGGACGGGTCTGCAGTTGGGGGAAGCCTTTGCGGCCCGTGAGGCTCTTGAAGTACCTCATGCCTGCTCCCCCGGCGCCGACGGACCCGCGACCGCGCGCGAGCCCGTACCCGTACGGTCACCACGCCCGCTCAGCACCAGCAGCGGTACGAGGCCCAGCGCCACGATCCCCCCGCCCAGCGCCAGCGTGGAGTAGCCGCCCGTGGCCACGACCAGGCCCGACGCCATGCCGCCCGTGGCGCCGGCGACGGCGATGCCCACGTCGACCAGGCCCTGCGTCGAGGCGCGGGTGGCCAGTGGTACGGTGTCGGTGACGATGGCGGTGCCGCTGACGAGGCCGAAGTTCCAGCCGAGGCCCAGGAGTACGAGGGCGGTGGCGAGCGCCGGTACGGAGTGGGCCGGCGCCAGTGCGGCGAGGACGCCCGCGGCGAGCAGGACGATGCCGGAGGCCGCCGCGACGCGCAGCCGGCCGATCCGGTCCACCAGCATTCCGGTGAGCGGCGACGGCAGGTACATCGCCGCCACGTGCAGGGCGATGACGAGCCCGGCGGTCTCGGTCGGGTGGCCGTGCGCCCGCATGTGGACGGGCGTCATCGTCATGATGGCGATCATGACCAACTGGGTGAAGGTCATGACGGCGGCGCCGGTGGCGAGCTTTCGGGTGTCGGTACGGGGCGCGGGGGCGGCGGCCGGATCAGCGGAAGTGTCCTCCGCCGCGCCAAGGGGAGGAGCAGCGCCCGCCTCCGCCTCCCTCTCCTCCGCAAGCCGCCGCGCCAGACGCAGCGGGTCCGGACGCAGGAACACCCCCAGCACCACGGCCGCCGCCGCGTACGCGACCACCGCCAGCAGGAACGGTCCCGCCAGGCGCGGCACGCCCAGCCCGTGCGCGGCCTCGCCCGTCACCCCGACCAGGTTCGGCCCGATCACCGCACCGAGCGTGGTGGCGAACAGCACCAGGCTCACCGCACGCCCCCGCCGCGCCGGTGCGGCCAGGTCGGCGCCCGCGTACCGGGCCATCAGGGTCGTCGCCGTCCCCGCCCCGTAGACGAGCAGCGACAGGAACAGCAGCCATACGGAGCCGAGGCCCGCGGCGGCGACGACGCCGAGGCTGCCCAGGCCGGCGGTCGCGTACCCCGCGGTGAGGCCCGGCCGCCGGCCCCAGCGCTGGCAGACCCGGCCGATGCCGACGGCACCGAGCGCCGCCCCGCCCGTGAACAGGGCGGCGGGCAGGCCGGCCAGCCCCGTCGAGCCGAGCATCTCCTCCGCGAGCAGCGCCCCCACCGTGATGCCCGCGGCCAGTCCGGCGCCGCTGAGCGTTTGCGACAGCGCGAGCACGATGAGTACACGTTTCTGCTCCGGGGGCTCCCACACCTCTCCGGTCCGATCGTCGTGCGGGCCGTCCGGTGCGGCGTGCGGTGCGGCTGGTGATGCCGGTGTGCCGGGCCGAGCGCTCATGGGTCCGTTTCCTCGTTCTCGGGCTGCCCCGAAAGCGCGCTCAGGGCGCGCCGGCAGGCTGGAGCGCCGCGATGTCCCGCAGCGACATGCTGAGCTGGTCGTGCAGGAAGCGCACGATCGTCCAGTGCGGCAGGGCGCCCTCGTCGAAGGGGCCGAACTCGCGGACGTACAGCGGTATCCAGCGCAGGGCCTCCTCGATGGCCTGCTCCCGCCCCGGTTCCTGCTGGTACGCGTCGTAGCCGATGCTGCGGTGCTCGATGAAGAACCGTCCCGGCAGCCGCTGCTCGCACCACTCGCGGTACTCGCGCGTCTGGAGGATGAGGTAGTGCCAGATCTCGTCGATGTCCTGCTCGACGGGCAGGAAGAGGCCGCTGAGCTGCTCGCGGTGGCGCGAGACGAGGTAGAGGTAGCGCAGGCACTCGGTGACCTGCCGCTCCACGTACGCGGTCCCGGCGCCGCTCAGCGCCACGAAGTGCTGGACCACTTCGGTGTGCAGGCGCTCACCGAGCAGGGCTGTGAGGTCGTCGGGCGTGACGTGCGGTTCCCGCGTCTGCGAGGTCATGGTGCTCCCGGTCTCTTCGGGTCGAGTCGGTGCGGTCGCAAGGGTCGGTGCGGTCGGTACGGAAGTCTTCGGGGCCGCTCCGTACGGCTCCGGCCGTACGCGTCTCAGCCGTACGGAATCAAGCGCGCGGGCGTCAGCCGACGCCCTGCCCCCGCTCCAGCCACGCGTACTTCCCCGACTTCCCTATCGGGATGTGCGCGCGGTGCTCGACACGGCACGGAAGCCCCGTCAGCCGTTCCACTCCCGCGCTCAGCGCCGCCGCTTCCGCCGCGTCCACGGGAGCGCCGTCGAACGTCGTGTACCGCAGCTCGGCGCCGCTCCGGTCCTCCGGCACGTGCAGTTGGTGGACGAACACGCGGGTCGACGCCGCGCTGACGCAGTCGTCGAGATCGCCCTGCGCGACCGGGCCCTGGCCGTGTGCCGACGCGAGCAGCTCCTTCTCGCGGCCGCAGAACCGGGAGATCTTCGCCGGGTCCGGTGTGCCGTCGAGCGTGCGCGCGCAGTCCCCGGAGCGGTAACGGATCAGCGGCATGTACGGGTTGCGGACGCTCGACACGATCATGCTGAAGAGGTGGCTGCCCGGCTCCACCGGGACCAGCTCGACGCTCATCTTGTCGAGGTACGGGTGGTACCTGCCGTGCCGGTCGCTGTAGTAGAGGTAGCCCAGCTCGGTGCTGCCGAACAGGTCGATGACCGGGCAGTCGAAGTGCTCGTGCAGGTAGCGCCGCACGTTCACCGGCGTGTACTCGTACGCGTGCACGATGCTCGCCGGCTGCGGGAAGCGGTCCCACAGGCCCCAGTCGGTCACCTTCCGCACGAGGTGCGCCAAGTGGTAGCTGCTGCAGTCGAGGTGGTAGCGGCCGTGCGGGTGTTCCTGCTGGGCCGTGCGGATCTCGCCGAGCATCCGCTCGACGTCCGCGCGGTCCCAAAGGGCCGGGTCGAGCGTGCGGTTGACGTAGAAGGTGCGCTCGTCGAGGCGCCGGTCCGCCAGGGTGGGTACGGGCGCGGGCGCGGTACGGCCGTGCTTCTTCGCGTTGACGCGCGCCACGTGCTCGGTGGCCAGCACGGTGGTGAGGGAGACGCGCCGGCACCCTTCGTGCCAGGTGCCGGCGATGTCCGGGTGCTCGCTCCACAACCGGTAGTACGAGTTCAGCAGGAAGTACGGCGGCCGGATGATCTGCATCCGCGCGTGGTTGGTGCCGGTGGAGAGCACGTACTCCGCGGTGCCGGCGGCGAGGGCGTCGGCCAGTACCGGCGTCATCCAGTTGTCCGGAAATCCCCGGGCGATCTCGGGCTTCTCCAGTATGGGGAAGTGGCCCCGCTCTATCGACGAGCGGTAGATCGGTATGTCCCTTATCCGGTCCACGATGTCGGCGGTCGGCTGTCCGGGCCTGCTCGGCTGGCCATCCATGGTCACCCTCAGGTCTGTCTTGTCTGGCGGACGGGGAGTGATCGGTGTCGCGGCGTACGGGAACCGGTACCAAAAGCGTAGGAAGCGAGCGGAACGCGCGGTTTCCGTGGAACTCGCGGAATCCGCATAACCGGCCTGCCGCGAACGGGCTGCGAGCGGGCCGTGACCGGGACCGCGACCGGTAACGCGGCCGAATGGCGACCGGACCGCGCCCGGATCGCGGCCGGATGCTGGAAGTGGCGGGGAGGCGGCCGGAGGTGTGCGGGCCGCCGGCCGGCTCCCCGCCCGGAAGGCTCAGCGCCCGGTCAGGAAATACATCCCGTTTTGGGCGCGGCCGAGGTCGCGCTGATGCAGCCGGACTTCGTCGCGCTGATGCAGCCGTCCTTGCCCGCTTCGCGCGGGGAGTTCACGGCGACCCACTCGCGCCAGACGTTGTCCTGGGCCATCTTCTTGATCAGCTTTTCCATGTCCGTCGAGCCTCCGAAGGCAGGGGATGGCGGAAAACGGCGATGATCAGCCACGCGAGTCGCGCGGGTGCCGCTCCTTAGAACGTAAAAGAAAGACCAAGTGATCGTCAAAGGCCCGCAATGCAAGGATGGCTCAAACGCCGACAAGGACGGGCACTTTGGCTTGATCCTTCCCCTCATGGCCACAGCTCGCAGGGGCTCCGTGGCCGGTAGTGGCCGGTTGCGGCCGACAGGCGTGCGGTCGACTGATGGTCTGGACCACAGAATTGTTATGTCGCGTTCATGACAAGAAAAACGATGGCCGGAACGGCTTGGAGTGGCCTGGTTACGACAAGGTGGCCACAGAGTGAACGCTCGGTGAATCGCCGAACGCCCGGTGGATCTCCCGAAGTCGTAGCGGGTTGGCGCGCGAAGTGTGCGGCCCCGCAGGGGGGTGAATCGGGCGTGCCGGACAAGGCATTCGGCGGCCTCGCTCCGTGCCTTGTCTATGCGTTTCCTGTGTGTCGTCTGTGTGCCGCCTGTGTGTTGTTCATGCGCCGGGGATTCGACAGTCGTGGTCGCTTCTGTCGGTACGTGAGTTGTTGTGCCGGGTCTTGTCCGAGTTCTTGTGCCGGATTCTTGTCGTTGCGCCCGACTTTCCCTGCCCGCATAGCGCCTGACTAACCGTCATATTCGGGATTCGGTGGCATCCGCGGCTCCGGTACCAGTGGCCGGGCCTCGACCGTTGCGGTGAACAGCTCCCGGCCGTTCTGGTGCGCGGTGACGCGTACGTGGACGAGGCCGGACGAACCGGTGCGCGCGGCCCCCGATTCCGTCCCGGATTCCGCCCCCGAATCCGCTCCCGTTCCCACCCCTGATTCCGTCCCTGGTTCCCCCACCTCGCCCTCCTGGCCGATTATCGTGGCCTCTATCCAGCACGGCGCGTCCAGTTCGGCGTACCGGGCGAATACGGCGCTCAAGCCGACGGGTATCACGGGCAGCGGGTGGAGTACGGCATGGACGGCCTGGTGCGTGGCTTCCAGCAGCAGCATCCCGGGTGCGTGGTCGACCGGGTGGTCGAAGATGACCGGGTGGGTGGTGTCCGCACGGAGCTGCCAGCGGTTGCGGGTGTCCGTGGGGGAGAGCACCACACTCTCGTACTGGGCGCGGGCCACCCGCCGCGGCGCGACCGGCGGCGGCAGCGGCACCGCGCGGGCCATCGCCTCGCGGGCGTCGCCGTATGCTCCGCGCAGGCGGCGGTAGACCGCCGGGGCGTGGCTGGTGAAACGCGCGACCGCGGTGCCGAGGCGGACGCCGTTCCGCGTCGCCTCGACGTCCATGGTCAGAGAGCTGAGGATGCCCCGGCGGCGCTTGATGCCGGAGCAGACGATGCGTAGTTCGATCTCGGTGGGGGCAGTCTCGGTACGCAGCACGCCGGGTTCGAGCGCATAAGTGAAGTGGTCCCAGATCAACTGGTGTCCGAACGGCACCTGATAAGCGAGGTGCGAGAGCAGCGGAATGGTCTGGCGGATCGTCTCGACGAGCAGAAGGGGGTCGTGCAGCCGGTTCCTGGAGGAGTAGAACGCGTGGGCCCGCGGCCATTCCGCGGTCACGACGTGGACGTCCGGGGCCGTCTCCTTCCAACTGGTGAGCAGGACTTCGGACAGCGCCGTCTTGTGTACATACTCCTTGGGCACGGTGGTGGTCAGCGTGCGTGGACACGGGCCGGCAGCGGGTGCGGAGGTTTCCGGAAGCCGGCCGGTGATGCTCATGCGGTGTCCCCCTGGGGAGTGTTGCAGGTCCGGCCCTTTGCGGCCCTGGCCCTTTGTGGTCCGGCCGGGGCTCCCGGGGCAGGGCGTCGCTGTCCCGCACGGCGCCTGCTGACCAACAGGAGCCGTGGCGTGCCCGGTTCCGCTGTCGCCGTGTGAGGGCCTCGGCGCTCATAAAATAAATACTATTCTTTTTGTTTGTCGAGGGAGCTGGTGCTGTCCATGCAGGAGCGCGCGGTCAGGACACGGGAGGTCATCCTCCGGGCTGCCGCCGAGGTCTTCGACGAGTTCGGGTTCAGCGGCGCCAGCATCAGCAAGATCATGAAGCGCGCCGGGGTGACCCAGGGCGGGATGTATTTCCACTTCCCGTCCAAAGAAGCCCTGGCCAGGGCGGTGATGGTCGAGCAGAGCGACGGCCTGCGGCTGCCGCCGGGAGAGGACGGCCTTGAGCGCCTGGTCGACATCACCCTGTATCTGGCGGAGGAGCTGCAGTCCAACCCCACCCTTCGGGCCGGCGTGCGGCTCGCGGCCGAGCAGGGCGAGTTCGGCGTGCAGGACGACTCCGCGTACCGCCTCTGGGCCGAGCAGTTCGGCGGCCAGCTCCGTGCCGCGCGGGAGAAGGGCGAACTGCTCCCCGAGGTGAACGTGGAGGAGCTGGCCTGGGTCCTGGTGAGCGCCTACACCGGTACGCAGCTCTTCTCGCAGATCTCCACCGGCCGCGCTGACCTGCACCAACGCGTGGTTTCCCTCTGGCGCTACCTCCTCCCGGGCGTCGCCGCGCCGACCGTCAGACAGCGGGTCGACGACGCGGTGCGACAGAAGCGGGCTGCGGTCTGAGGGCGGGGCGAGGCCGCGTACGGTGACGGTGGAAGGCGTGGCGAAGAGCGGGGTGAAGGGCGTGCTGGGCGAGGTGGCGGACGGTGCGGCGGCGACGGCTCCCCGGCGGGTGGTGGTGACCGGGGCGTCCGGGTTCATCGGCTCCGCGGTGGTACGGGAACTGCTCGCTTTTCCGAATCTGGATTCGGTTTCGGCGCGCTCGCTCCGCCTCCGGGCCGTGGCTCGCAAGCCGCCGGAGCCCGCCGGGTCCCCGGAGCCGGTCGGGTTTCCAGAGCCCCACCAGCCCCCGCAGCCGAACCCGACCGCCCCCGTCGAATGGCGCGCCGCCGACCTGGCCGACCCCGCCTCCCTGCGCGGCATCTGCGAAGGCGCCGACGTCCTGCTGCACCTCGCCTCCGACATCGGCCGGGACGCGGAACGCTGCGAGCTCGTCAACGTCCGGGGCACCGCCGCCCTCGTGGGTGAGGCGGTACGGGCGGGTGTCGGCCGGATCGTCCAGCTCTCCACCGCCGCCGTGTACGGGGCCGGGCCGCACACCGGTCCGGGCGTGGGCGAGGTCGAACCCGCGCCGGTCTCCCCGGCCAGCCGTACCCGCCTGGCCGCCGAACGCCCGGTACTGGAAGCGGGCGGCACGGTACTGCGGCCGGGCCTGGTGCTCGGCGCGGGCGACCGGTGGGTGGTGCCGGCGCTGGCCGAACTGCTCCACCGGGTGCCGGCGCGCTGGGACGGCGGGCGTGGCCTGCTCTCCGTCGTGGCGGTCGAGGACCTGGCCCGCCTGTTCGTGCGGCTGGCCCTCGCGCCCGGGGGAGTACCCGGCGGCGTGTACCACGCGAGTCACCCCACCCCCGTACGCAACGGGGACCTCATGGACACCCTGATCGGCCACGGTGTCCTCCCGGACCCGTATGCCACCTCACCTCAAGGCGGCCCCGACCTCTCCTGGGACGCCTGCCTGGAGCGCCTCGCCGCCGTCCCCGGCCGGGTGAGCGCGCGGCAGTTCGCCCTCCTGGCCAGCGATCACTGGTACCGCAGTGATGAGGTGTGGACGGCGGCCGGCTGCGACCCGGGCCCCGGCCCCCTCGTACGGCTCGCGGAAGCCGCCGACTGGTACCGCTCCCATCTTCAGACCCGGGTCTGAACCGGGCTGCCCCGGAACCCGTCCCCAGGCCGGCCCCCGAACCGGCCCCGAACGTCCGCCCCGAGCAGCAGCCCCGAACAGCCCCCGGCCCCCGCCCTCAGGCCAGGAACCGTCTCAGGACACGAACCGCACCGCCGTAAGCGTCTGCTCGTCCGGCACCTCCGCCAGCGCGCGATACGCGTGCGCCGCCGAGGTCAGCGTCATGTGGTGGTGCCAGCCCGGGAAGGAGCGGCCCTCGAAGTCGTGCAGTCCGAAGTCCGTCGCGAGGGTGCGCAGCGTGGCCGTGGGGAGCTGGTGCAGCCGGGCGAGGCCGAGGAGCTGGCCCAGGCGCCGGTGCGCCATGTTGGTGAGCCAGATCCGGGACGGCCGGACACCGGCCGGTCCGGGCTCGGTGAAGGCGCGGTAGGTGTGGTGCGAGCCGGGCAGGCGTACCGGCGTGGGCGCGGACTGCAGCAGGCGCGGGCGGGCGCCCGGGTCACCGGGCATGCCGGGCGTCGCCGGGGTGGCCAGCGCGGTGGCGGACGGTACGGCGATGACGAAGTCGCGTCCCTGCCGGGCCAGCGCCTCGATGAGCCGTACGGAGTCGGAGTACTCGCTCAGATCCGCCACCACCGGCGCCGGAGCGCAGGTCGAGCGGGCGGCCTGCGCCTCCACGAGGTCGAGCGCGTGCACCCACATCGGGCGGGGGTGGTTCGTCTCCGAGGCGGGTATGCGGTTGCGGCGCAGCAGCTCGGGGTCCTCGGCCCACTGGGGCGGCAGGAACAGCCGCCAGTCGACGGACACGGCCGCGCTGCCGCCGCAGTCACCGGCGGCGGATGCGCCGGAGTCCCCCGCCGCACCCGATGCCCCGGATGCCGCCGCACCCGACGCTCCCGGACCCAGCGCCCCCGAAGCGGCGGACACCGACACCGCCGCAGCCGTGGCCGCCTCCCCCACCGGCAGGAACATCCCCATGGCGAGCTGACAGCTCACGGTCCGCCCGGCGGCGGAGTCGAAGCGGCGGTGCACGCCCACGGAGTGCCCGCCGCGCTTGGGCAGCACCGCCGGGGCGAGAATCCACGCCCGGGGTGCCGCGGGCTGCTCCGCCCGGCGTACGAGTTCGCGGCGTACCGGGTTCCAGTCCCAGGGGCTGGCGTTGAGGAACTGGTGGAGCGACTGCGACGCGGTGGGCGAGTCGGAGACGGCGGCGGCCAGCCGGCGTACGGACTTCTTGCCCTCGGTGGTCAGCAGTGCCAGCAGGTACGCGTGGGCCCAGCGCCGCTGATCGGTGCGCGGAAGATGGCCGAAAAGGTCGTCCGCGAAGGCATCGAACGATCCGAACGTCTCACACGCCTCAGACTTCTCGGACGGGACGGACTTCTCGCACGGGCCGGACGTCCCGGCCGGGGCGGCGGAGGCGCCGGACACGGCGGCGCGGAGCGCGGGCGCGGGGGCGGCGGGGGCCTCGGTACGGCCTGCCCTGCGGGTGGTTCCGGTTCGTCCGGCAGGCCCGGTCGGACCGGCGGCCGGGGCCCTTCCGGTGCCGCCGTTGCGGGCGGCCGAGCGGCCGTTGCGGGCGGTCCTTCCGGAGCCGGCGGGAAGGGCGTCGGTGGTGACGGACGAGACGTCGCGCACACCCGATTTGTCGGACAGACTACGTACTGCGATCGGGCGACTGGAAGAGCTGGAAGAGAGGGACGCGGCCAGGGTGTGTGCGGGGGTGCGGGTCGCCGGATGCGCAGTTTCTGTCGTCATGGTGTTCGTTCCCTCCCGTGGTCATCCCGTGAATCGGGCGCCGACCAGCAAAGAATAAAGAACGATCGTTTTTTTTGCGAGCCCACGAGGTCCGGGGCTGTTTTCGTCGTACCAGGAGCCCTCCGGGCGCGGCCGGACGGAGGCCGAACTGCGGGCGTGCGGCGGGGAAACGATCAATGCGGGCGGGCCCGGGAGCGGGCACGGGGACGGGCCGCGCCCAGGATTCCGCTTCCGCAGCCCCCAGCCCCCTCGGGGCCGGCCCGGCCTCACCCCAGGAGAATGAATGACTGCCCGCGGTGCCCGCCGGTTCCCATACTGATCAAGTCTTTGCCAACTGCCGCCGCGACTGTGCGCCCCGTCAAACCCGCCCCTAACATGGCTGGTTGGGTGTCACCGGTACGACGTTGGCAACCGAGGGCGATCACCGAGGCGGGACAATGGCGCGACAGGACCGAGCTGAGCGGACGCGCCGGACCCTGCTGCGGGCCGCCGCCGACGAGATAGCCGAGAAGGGGTACGCGGGTGCCTCGATGTCCCGCATCAGTACCGCGGCGGACGTCACGATCGGCGGCCTGACGTTCCACTTTCCGTCCAAGGCGGCGCTCGCCGAAGCGGTCAGGGAGTCCGGCTGCACGCTGACCTGCGCCGCGCTGTCCTCCCTCATGACGGCGAGCAGAAGCCCCAAGGCGGCCGCGCGCGGCGAGTTACGACGGGTCGTCACCTTCACCCGTACCCTCGCGCGACTGCTCGAAGAGGAACCGTCCGTACGGGCCGCCGCCCGCCTGGCCTGGGACTTCCCGGACGACGGCGACACCTGGTACGCGATGTGGCTGCCGTCGCTCGGCGAGCTCGTCGAGCGGGCCCGCCCGGACTTCACCGGCTGGACGACGGCGGAGGCGGTCACCGCCACGGCGGTCTCCGTGGTGACCGGCGCGGAGTTCGCGGCTCGCACCGGCGTGCCGCGCGGCGTCGCGTCCGGACTGTCCCCGACGGAACACGTGGACCGCGTCTGGGGCCTGGTGCTCGGCGCGCGGCCGCCGCTCCTGGTGGGCGGTGACGAGTACCCGGAGGCCCGGCCGACCAGCGAGTACTCGGAGCCCCGGCTGCCCGGCGAGGACCCGGCGGGCGTCGACCGCGGCGCCGACCACCGGGCGGGAGACCACCGACCGAGCGACCTCCGAACGGGAGACCACCGGCCGGGCGACCACCGGCCGACCGACATCCGTGTGACGGAACACCGGCTGCCCGAGCCCCGGCCGGGGGACTGCCGGGCAGGCGAAGGCCGGGTGCGCGCCGCCTCCCGGTGACGGCGGTACGACCGCCCGACGCCGTACGGCACCCGCTCGCGGCCCCCCGCCAGGTGATCGGCAATTCCGTCGCGCCCCGCCACCGGCCGTGGCACCATCGGCGCCATGCCAGGACTGCCGGAGTTCATGACGCCCGACCAGCTCGCCGCCCGCACGTCCCGCGCGCTGGACGCGGCCGTCACCGCCGGGCGCGAACTGGGCCTGACGGTGACCGATCCGACGGTGCTGCACGACATGTTCTCCGTCGTCGTGCACCTCGCCCCCTCACCCGTGGTGGTCCGGGTGCCGACCGTCCTGCCGCCGTACGCCGACGCCGCCACCCAGGCGGT
Source organism: Streptomyces chrestomyceticus JCM 4735 (assembly GCF_003865135.1). Lineage (NCBI taxonomy): Bacteria > Bacillati > Actinomycetota > Actinomycetes > Kitasatosporales > Streptomycetaceae > Streptomyces > Streptomyces chrestomyceticus. The sequence continues at coordinate 5,463,538 of NZ_BHZC01000001.1, forward strand.
GCGCCAGCGTCTCGAACTGGACGTGGTGGCCTGGCTGGCGATGCGCGGTGTCCCGGTGATCCCGCCGAGCCCGCTCGTGCCCCGGGAGCCCGTGCGGCGCGACGGTTTCTCGATGACGTTCTGGCAGTTCGTGGAGCACGAGGAGGGCGAGGGCCGGGAGCCCGACTACGTACGCAACTCCCGCCTGACGGCCGACCTGCACGCCGCCCTGCGCGCCTACCCGGGCGAGCTGCCGTTCCTGTCGGCCGCCGAACCGAGGTTCGCGACGGAGGCGCTGGCCGCCCTCGAAGGGCACACCGACCTCATCGATCCGGCCGATCTCGACCGTGCGCGGCGGGAGTGGGCGGTCCTGGAGCCCTTGGTGGCTTCGCGTGCGGCGTTCGAGGCGGAGTTCCCCGGCGTCGATTTCCAGCCGATCCACGGGGACGCGCCCGCCGTCAACATCGTCGCCGCCAAGGGTGGCGCGCTGTACTCCGATTTCGAGCTGACCACGTTCGGACCTGCCGAGTGGGACATGGCGACCCTCGGCCCCGAATGCGCGGCCGCGTACGACGAAGCCGCGCGTCGGCACGGCCTGCGGCAACTCGACGCACGCGCCCTGCGCTTCGTCGACGCGGTGGGCATGATCCGGGTGGTGGCGTGCCTCGCGCTCGTGCCGCGGTTGCCCATGCTGGCGGAGGCGCTGAAGCCCGCCATCGAGCACTGGCGGACGCTGCCGTTCGCCGGGGGCCTGCGGGACTGAGGGGACAGCGCGGGGCGGCGCCACCGGGGGAGGACGGGCGCCGACCGGTGCGACGCTGGTCACCGGTCGCGACGGCATCTCGTCCGGCCGGTCGCGCTGTTCGCCGTACCGACCGGCTTCGGGTGCTCCCGGCCGCCCCGCTGCCCAAGCTCGTCCTCGCCCACGCGGTACCAGAAATTCCGTACGGAAACCCGGACGGAGGGCCGCTCGGAATCCCGCCCGGCCGGGGACGTACGGCCTCGCCCCCGCCCCGCTCCGCGGACCGTCCGTAGCCCTGAGGCGCCCGCCACGCGCCTCTGGCGGGCCACTTCAGCCCCATGCCGCCGCCCCCGCCCCGCCCCCCTCGGCAACTTCGTGAAGTCGTACGCGATCCGCCCGACAGGGCGAGAAACATAGCGAACATTCTTTATTGTCCTGCTGTCACCCGCACACCCGTCCCGTCTCCCCGGGGGCCAGTCCCTTGTCCGTGCCCGCATCCCCCACCGCCGTTCCGCCGTACCTCCCCGGGCGGCCGACCAGCACCCAGGAGGCGTGGGTCGAGGACCTGTGCAGGCACCTCTTCGTCTCCTTCAACCGGGCGGACCACCACCTCAAGGGCGAGCAGTACCTGCGCGGGCTGCTGACCGCCCCCGGCCGCAAGTCCATCCGCAACATCGCCCGGACGCTGGACGACACCGGCGCGGCCCAGCGCCTGCACCACTTCGTCTGCAACGCCCCGTGGAACTGGCGCACCGTCCGCGAAGCCCTCGCCGACTACCTCCTCGCCCTCACCCGGCCGCGCTCGTGGGTCGTCCGCCCGATGCTGATCCCCAAGTCCGGCACGAACTCGGTCGGCGTCCACCGCCACTTCGTCCCCGCCACCGGACAGTTGGTCAACGGCCAGCTCGCGTACGGGCTCTGGTACGCGGGCCAGTCCCTCAACGTCCCCGTCGACTGGCGCCTGCACCTCCAGCCGCCGGCCACCGGTCTCCCCGCCCCCGACGACGACGGCGTGCCCCAGATCCTCGAACTGGTGCGGCGGGCCGCGAACGCCGCACCCGGAGCCGCCGCCCCCGTCGTCTGGGACAGCCAGATGCGCCACGCGGGGAGGTGCTGAGCGCCCTGGCCCCACTCGGGCTGCCCGTCATGGCCCGTACGCCCGGCTCCCTCCCGCTCCAACTGCTGGACCGCAGCGGGCGGCCGACGCGCCGCGGCGCCCTTCCGGCGCAGCGCGTCCTGGCCGCGCCGGAACGCCTGGGCCTCCAGGTCCACGACGTGGCCCCCGGAGTGCGGGCGGTGCTGGCCCGGGTCGTGCCGGTGCGGCCGGGCGTGGGCGGTGAGGGTGGCGCGAGCGGCGAGGCGGGTGAGCTGATGCTCTACGCGCAGCGGTACGAGGACCCCGAAGGGCGCGAGGGCCGCGACGGGCGCCACGGGGCGGGCCCCCGCGCGGACTTCTGGCTGACGACGCCGACCCGGCGGTCGCCGGTCGATCTGCACCAGTTCACGAGAACCGCCGCGTACGTGGCGCGGGACAGCGTCCGCATCGGCGGCCGTACGGGGCTGCGGGACTTCGAGGGCCGGTCGTACGAGGGCTGGCACCGGCACATGACGCTGGCCTCTGCCGCGTACGCCGTCCAGTCGCTCACCGCGCTCGACGCCGTACGGGCGGAACGCGGCCCGCACCAGCGGCTGCACGCGCTCCCGCGCCCGTACGGCCACGTTCCCGCGCAACCGTCCGCCGCCTCCCGGGAGCGCACGGGCGGACCGCCCCTCTCCCTCGCGGGGTGACGGGCGGTCGCGTGCCGCGGGCCGGGGCGGAGCGAGGCGGTGTCAGCCGCCGATCGTCCAGCTCAGGGTGCCGTCGGCGGTGGCCAGCGTCGCCAGGATGATCAGGTCGACGGCGCCGAGGGCCATGCCCAGGACGGCGCGGAAGCGTCGGGTGGTGTTGCGGGCCAGGGCCAGCGCTCCGAGTACGAGGGCGCACGGGCCGAGGACGACGTTGGCGACCAGGGTGCCGACGAGGCCGAGGACGAACGCGGCCACGGCCATGCCGTCGGCCTGCCCGCGCGGCGCACCGCGCTTCGCCGGTGCGGCGGGGGACTTGGCGTCCGGCTCGGTGGCGGCGCCGGCGCCCGTGCCGTGCCGGGTGTCGGTGTCGTGCCGGGTCTCGGTGTCGTGGTCGGGGGTGAGGGTGGTCATCGGGATGCTCCCTCGGTCTTGTCGGAGTGGTGGCGGCGCTCGCGGATGAAGAAGACGAGCAGCCAGCAACTGATGGCCACTGCCGCGATGATCGTGACGGGGACCGGGAGGTGTGCCGCGGTACCCACCAGAATCCCCAGCAGGAGGAGGGCTGCGACAAGGAAGAGCATGATCTGCCTTTCCATTCTGGAGGACAGTTGTTCACTCAGGTTCCCACTGTAGGGGTGGAGAAACTCAGAGCACAGTTGTTTACTGGATGGCATGAGTCACAGCGAGGCCGGCGGCGTCCGGCAGGCCCAGAAGCAGCGCACGCGGCAAGCCCTGCTCGACGCGGCACTCGGGCTGCTGGAGGAACAGAGTCTGAGCAGCCTGGGGTTGCGCGAGGTGACGCGGGTGGTCGGCGTCGCCCCCACCGCCTTCTACCGGCACTTCCGTGACCTGGGCGAACTCGGAGTCGCCCTGGTCCAGGAGTCGTTGAGCAGCCTGCACGCGACCGTCCGCGCGGTGCTCGCCGAACAGGCCGGCGCGGAGGAGCGGATCGACCACACGGTGGCGGTCGTCGAACGGTACGTACGCGAACAGCCCGCGCACGTCCGCTTCATCGCCCGCGAACGGCACGGCGGCGTACGGGCCGTACGGCAGGCGATAGCCGGTGAACTGGACCGGTTTGCGACGGAGGTCGCCGCGGCGCTCAAGTCCCAGCCGGTGTCGGACGGCTGGAGCGACGAGGACGTACGGATGCTGGCGGAGCTGTACGTGGACCGGCTGGTAATGACGGCCTCCGCGTTCCTGGACGTACGGGACGGGGGTGACCAGGACACGGAGCGGTGGCGCGCGGTCGCGGGTACGGCGAGGAGGCAGCTACGTCTCATCGACGTGGGGCGTAGGCATTGGCGCGATGCCGGTTCCTGATCGCCGTTTGTTCGTCGGCGACCAAATGGTGGCGCAGTTAAGCCATTTGGCGCGATTGTCAGTGGGTGGGTCTAGCGTTTGCCGTGGGTCAACTACGCGAGTAGCGGGAGGCGGGCGCGATGTCGGACGAGAATGCCAATCCACCGGTCGCATGGCGGTACTGCGGCAATCAGATCAAGCTGTGGCGGGCGCGATCGGAGGTCAGTCGGGAGGAATTGGCGGAGGAGGCCGGATATTCGGCCGAGTACGTGAAGTCGATGGAGCAGGGCCGACGCAGGCCGACGCTTCAACTGCTGCGGGTGGCGGACGAGATGTGCGGGGCGCGCGGGATGCTGACGGCGGGTGATGTGTACCTGCAGCCGGAGAAATTCCCGTTGTACTCCGCCGAGTACATGCGGTACGAGGCCGATGCCATCGCCATCAACTCGTACCAGACGCAACTGATTCCCGGTCTGCTCCAAACCGAGGAGTATGCGCGGAAACTCCTGGAAGGTCGCTGGCCACCGGCGGATCGGGAGACGATCGAGCAGCGCGTCAGGATCCGCTTGGAGCGTCAGCCCTTGCTGGACGAGGAAACCCGGACGTTCAGCTTCGTCATCGGCGAAGCCGTGCTGCGGCAGTCCGTGGTCACGGGAAAGGAGCACAAGGAGCAGTTGCACCGGCTGCTCGAAGCGGGGGAGCGGCGTAACGTGACCCTCCAGGTCCTGCTCCACAGAAACGGTGCCAGCCCCGCGCTCTTCGGTTCTTTCATCGTGCTGACGACGCCGGATTGCGAGCGAATCGTCTACGAAGAGGGTCACCTGGGGGGCGTGTTGTGCGCGGATCCCGAGAGGGTCGGCCAAATCGGTCAGAGGTACGAGATGCTTCTCCAGATGGCCATGGACGCCGAGGACTCGGCTCGGTTCATCGAAAAGCTGGAGGCGGAGCTGTGAACGACGGCCGGGTGTGGCTCACGAGCACCTACAGCAATGACGACGGCGCGGAGTGCGTCGAGATATCCATGACCCCCGTCGCCATTCACGTCCGGGATTCCCGAGGCCCGCAGAGTTTTCAGCTCACGTTCGGGTCGGCGGCCTGGAGTGACTTCCTCCTCGGTGTGAGGGGGTAACACGCCAGCCCCAGCAGCGCGGCGCTGAAGTGGCCGATGTCGGTGAAGGTGAGGTTGTCGAAAAGGGGGATCGCGTAGAAGACGAGGACGCCTGCGGCGTATACGTAGCGCACCGGGCGCCAGGGGATGCGGTACGTCAGGACGGCGACGACGCCGGCCAGCGCGTAGCTGACGCCGACGTCGAGTGTGTCCACGGCGGAGTGCGGCGCCGCGCCCGTGTGGATGGCGAGGGCGAGTATTCCCTCGCTCAGATACGTGGCGCCGATGTGGGCGATCCCGAGGACCGCCAGCCAGCGGCGGGTGCCGAGCCAGCGTTCGGCCGGGACGTGGAAGACGTTGTAGAGCACGAAGTAGCGGAGCCAGCCGCCGCCGTCGATCCAGAGCGCGCTGGTGAGGAGTACCCGGCCGGGCGTGTGCACCAGGTTGTGGATGTTGGTGGAGCGGCGCTGAAGGACGCTGTCCAGTGTCTCGGGTGACAGGTGGCGCACGATCACCGACGTCACGAAGAGGATCGCGAGCCAGATGAATGTGCCGGGGGCCCGGCACACGTACGACCGGACCGCGCGGAACGGGGCGGCCGGGCGGAACGAAGCGGTCATGGCGCAGGTATACGGCACGCGATCCGCCGTGCACAGCACGTGGTCCGCCATGCCGCGCGCTCGTGCGCGCCCCGCCGGGCCGCGGGGGATCCGGCGTGCCGGTGCGGGGTCCGTACGGAGGGATGTGGCGCAGGACACAGCGATGGCCGAAATAACCGGGGAGCGCATCCCCGTTTAACCCGGTGTCCGACTGAAGCGGGGAGTCACTCCCCACTTCGCGAAACCCGAATTCTGCTCACGACGAGAGGAACGTGCCGACATGACCGCCACCCGGTCCCGCACCCGCGTCCCCGGCGCCTGCGCGGCGACTCCGCCGCACCGGCTGCGCGCGGACGCCGTGCGCAACAGGGAGCGGATCATCGGCGCGGCCCGTGAGGCGATGGTCGAGTTCGGGGCGGAGATCCCGCTCGACGAAATCGCTCGACGGGCCGGGGTCGGCAATGCGACGCTCTACCGTCACTTCCCGGATCGCCTGGAGTTGATCCACCACGTCACGCTCTCCGTCATGGACCGCACCGCGGACAAGGCGGAGAGTGCGCTCGCCGAGGAGCCCGATGCTTTCCAAGCGCTGAGGCGCTTCGTCTTCGCCGCGGTCGAGGAGCGGATCGGTGCCCTGTGCCCGCTGCTCTCGGACGGCGTCGACAAGGACCACCCCGACCTGCTCGCAGCGCGTGAGCGCCTGGAGGGGGCCGTCGAGGCCCTGATGGGCGCCGCACGCGACAGCGGCCAACTGCGTACCGACATCGCCGTCGGTGACCTGATGGTCGCGCTCACCCAACTTACGCGGCCGCTGCCCGGAAGCGGTTGTACGAACTTCGATCGGTTCGTGTACCGGCACCTGGTGCTGTTCCTGGACGGTCTGCGGGCGCCCGCGCGTTCGGAACTGCCCGGGGCGGCGGCCACGCTGGAGGACCTCCGGCACGGCTGAGGGGCCGACGGCCCGGAGGCGGCACTCACCGCACACCACACGGGGGCTTCCGGACGCACCGGGAACTTCCGGCGACCCGTCACCGACCTACAGGCCGGTGGGTTCGTCGGCACAGATCCAGCGCGCCGATCCACCGTGCCGGCCTGCCGTACGGAGCACCGTCGCACGCCCGTACCGGCGGCGCCGGCGCACCCGTAGCCGTACACGCAAGCGATCAACATGTGATCAACACGTACTGAACACCCGATCAACACCACTCCGACACGTTTCTTCCACACCACGGCACCGCGGTCACGGGCCGTCACGGACGTCCACGCGTTCACGGACGGACACGCCCTGCCCACGTCCCGACTTCTTCGCTCACGTACGCTCACGCACCACTAGGCGGACCCACCCATGTCTGATTCGACCACCTACGTCGATCCCCGGCGCTGGAAAGCGCTCATATTCATCGCCCTGGCGCAGCTCATGGTCGTGCTCGACGCGACGATCGTGAACATCGCACTGCCCTCCGCACAGGCCGACCTCGGCATCTCCGACGCGAACCGGCAGTGGGTCATCACGGCGTACGCGCTCGCGTTCGGCGGTCTGCTGCTGTTCGGCGGGCGGGTCGCCGACCTGTGGGGCCGCAAGCGGACCTTCATCATCGGCCTGGTCGGCTTCGCGCTGGCCTCGGCCCTCGGCGGCGCCGCGTCCAACGAGGGCGTCCTGCTCGGCGCCCGTGCCCTCCAGGGTGTCTTCGGCGCGCTGCTGGCGCCGTCGGCGCTGTCGCTGCTCGCGGTGACGTTCACCGAGGCGCGCGAGCGGGCCAAGGCGTTCGGCATCTTCGGCGCCATCGCCGGTGGTGGCGGTGCCGTGGGCCTGATCCTCGGCGGTGTGCTCACCGAGTACATGAACTGGCGCTGGACCTTCTTCGTCAACATCCCGTTCGCCGTGATCGCGGCCGTCGGCGCGCTGCTGGTGATCCGCGAGCCCGCGGGCAGCCGCAACCCGTCCAAGCTGGACGTGCCCGGCGTCATCCTGGCCACCCTCGGCCTGGTCTCCCTGGTGTACGGCTTCACGCGCGCCGAGTCCGACGGCTGGGGCGCCGGGATGACCATCGGCCTGTTCGTGGCCGCCGCCGTACTGCTCGGCGCGTTCGTGCTCGTCGAGTCGAAGGTCAAGTCCCCGCTGCTGCCGCTGCGGGTGCTCACCGACCGCAACCGGGCCGGCGTCTACACGTCGCTGGGTCTGGCCGTCATCGGCATGTTCGGTCTGTTCCTGTTCCTGACCTACTACATGCAGATCGTGAAGGGATACACGCCGGTCACGACCGGTCTGGCCTTCCTTCCGATGATCGTCGGCATGATCACCGGCTCGACGCAGATCGGTGCCCGGCTGATGACCCGCGTCCGGCCGCGGCTGCTGATGGCCCCGGGCTTCCTGCTCGCCGCCGTCGGCATGTTCCTGCTGACCGGGATCGACCTGGACACGTCCTACCCGGCGCTGATCCTGCCCGCCTTCCTGCTGCTCGGCCTCGGCATGGGCACCGCCTTCATGCCCGCCATGTCGCTGGCCACGCACGGCGTCCAGGCGCGTGACGCGGGTGTCGCCTCGGCGATGGTCAACACCTCGCAGCAGGTGGGCGGCGCGATCGGCACGGCCCTGCTGAACACCATCGCGGCCAGCGCCACCACCGCGTACGCCACCTCCCACGCCAAGAGCACGCCCTCGGTGGACCTGCTCAAGCTGGAGTCGATGGTGCACGGCTACACCGCCGCCATCTGGTGGGCGGTCGGCATCCTGGCCGTCGCGGCGGTCCTCGCCTTCACCATGGTCACCACCGGCCACCAGGGCGGCAGCGGACCGGTCGCCCGCTCCGGGGACGGCGCGGACACGGCCGAGGGCGCCGACGCGGAGGCGGACGTGCCGATTCCGGTCATGGCGCACTGAGGCGCTGAGGCACTGAGGTGCTGAGGCACTGAGCGTGCGCGTACGGGCCTGTGGCCGGTCGGTGACCGGCCACAGGCCCGTACTGCGGGTGGCTCCGAACCCTCGGGCGCCGGCCTGCCCCCTCTGCTCCCGTCTCTCAGCGGAGCCAGGGCAGGTCGGCGCCTTGCGGTTGCAGGCCGTCCGCCACCGTGCGGCAGATGGCGGCCAACTGGCCGACCTGTTCGGGGCTGAGCCGGTCGAATATCGCCGCCCGTACGGCGGCGACATGGCCGGGGCGGCCTTCTCCAGGACGCGCAGTCCCTCGTCGGTGAGGACGGCGTTCTGGCCGCGCTTGTCGGAGGGGCAGTTCTCGCGCCGGACCCAGCCGCTCTTCTCCAGGCGGGCCACGGCGTGCGAGAGCCGGGAACGGGTGATCTTGGCGTTCTGGGCCAGTTCGGTCATCCGCAACCGGCGCCGGGGGGCCTGGGAGAGCTGGACGAGCAGCCCGTAATAGACGTGCGGCATGCCTGCGTCACGCTGGAGCTGGCGGTCGAGGTGGTCCTCCAGGAGCGTGGTGGCGTGCAGGTACGACTGCCAGGCGTACTGCTCTTCGTCGCTGAGCCAGCGAGGCTCACCTGCGGGTTCGGTGCTCATACCATCCACTGTCTCACCGCTCCGCCATTTCTTGAAGTTTTAACTAAGGGTGACAGGCGAGAAATGCGCAGGTGAGCCGTTGTCCAGGGGGCGCCGGTTTTTTCAGGAACGCTCTGGAACAGCCGCAACCCGAGGCAATCCGTTCAGGAAACGGCGGAAATCAGCCGCTGGGCGCGCACGGCGGCGGCCAGCGCCCGGTCGTCACCGTCCACGGCCGAGGCCGCCACGTCCAACGCCGTGTCGGTCATCTTGATGACGTGCTCGTCGCCGTGCCGGGCGGAACGCTCGAACACGTCCTCCGGGTCGAGCGTCCCGGCCCCCGTCAGCGGCGGCAGCGCCTCGGCGGCCCCGTACACCGAAGTGATCGCGGCACTCGCCGCCCAGGCCGCGCCGAGCGACACCGCCCACAGCTCGCGGGGGAGCGCGGGCAGGGTGCGCAGCACGGCGTTCGGGGCGGTGGCGGTGTGCACCATCAGGATGCCGTTGCCGTGCCCGCGGTCGAGATAGCGGTGCACGGCGGCCCGGACGAGCGCGGCCAACTGCTCGCGGACGGCCTCCGGGTCCCCGTACGGCACGCGCAGCGCATCCGCCGCGGCCGTCCAGCCCGGCGTACCGGGGAGCTGGGCCAGGCCGTCGAGCGGCAGAACCTGCTGGTCGGCGATGCGCGGAAGGGCGGCCAGCGCCTCGTCGGGGGAGGCGGTGCCGGCGGGGTTCACGGCGACGGGCAGCGTGGTGTGGCGCGCCGCCCAGTAACCGAGCGCATGCGCCAGCTCCGCGAGCCGAGGCGCCTCCTCGCCGTCCTCCAGGAGCGTCCGTACGACATGCCCCACCCGGATGACGGGATGCGTCGCGGCACCGGCGATGCCGGGCAGCAGCCGTGGCCACCACTCGGCGAGCACGTCCCGCCACGGGCGCTCGGCGACCAGCCGGGAGAAGTACGTGGTCCAGTCGGTGACCCGGCGCGGATCTCCCAGCGCCGCCTGCCAGTCGGCGTCCGAGATCGCCTCCTGCGGACTCGGGACCTCCTCCAGCTTCGTCGCGTACTGATCGAGCCAGCGGTGGACGGAGTCCGCCTGCCCGTGCCGGACCAGGGCCTCCACCGCCATCGGCCCGTGATTGGCGAGAAACCCCTCGAATTCAGGGCCCGAGCTGTGCAGGCGCTCCAGGGCCTCGTCGAGAATGCCGCTGCTTAAGTCCATGGCGTCGAGGCTAGGCGGGGTGCCGGGCCTCCGTAACGGACGCCGGTCCTACGCCGCTGTACGGCGATGGTCGTAAGGCCGGGTGCGGTCGCCACCTCGCCCCCCATACCGGACAGGAGATGTCGGGTATGGAAGGGACGGTGGGCGCATGACGAGCGACAAGACAGGCACGAGCAGCGGCGACCGCCCAGGCCGGACGGCCCGTGGCGCGGGCTGGGCGGGATTCCTGGCCGCGCAGCCGGAGTTGGCGGAACAGGTGGAGGCGCGCTTCGCGGCGTACCGGCATCACGTCCTCGGGACGCTGCGCGCCGACGGCTCACCGCGCCTCAGCGGCATCGAGGCGGACTTCCGGTCCGGTGAACTGAGGCTGGGCATGATGGCCAACTCCCGCAAGGCGCTGGACCTGCGGCGCGATCCGCGGTTCGAACTGCACGCCAACCCGGGGCCGGGGACGGACATGGCGGGCGGTGACGTACGGGTCGCCGGCCGGGCCGTGGAGGTGACCGACCCGGCGGTGCTCGCGCGCTACGCGGACGCGACGAAGCCGCCGGAACCGTTCCACCTGTTCCGGGCGGAGCTGACCGAGGTGGTCCGTACGTATGTCGAGGACCCGGACATCGTGCTGGAGACCTGGCGGCCCGGCGGCCCCCTGCGTGTCATCCGGCGGGGGAACGGCGCCGAGCCGCCCGAGGTCACCGTCGCGTCCGCGTAGGACGCCTGCGTGGTCGCCCGGACGGAACCGTACGGAGCCGGGTGCAGCCGTACGGAGCCGGACGGAGTCACACGGAGTTCGCCTCTCAGCGGGTCGGATGCGGCTGGTGTGTCCGGTGCGCTCCCTGGGACCGATGCGTCATCCCCGTCCCACGGGGCCGGTGTTCGCCGTGGGGCTCGCGGGTGCGGTGGGTGCGGAAGATGTACAAGGAGACGACGAACATCACCGCGCCCAGGACCAGCCCCATTCGCACCGACTCCAGGATGGACGGTCCGGTCGTGTGGGAGATGCTGTACAGGTAGCCCATCGCGGTGCCGAAGAGCGCCCCGTACGCCAGTGCCCGTACCTCGGTGATCAGCGTCGACTGGACGCTCACCAGCGCCAGCCCGAGCACGCCGCTGACGACGGCCGCGATCAGGCCCAGCAGCCAGGCGTGGCCCAGTGAGGAGCCGCTGGTGCGGTCGACGAAGGCGGTCCACAGACCGTAGAGGGCCGCGGCGGCGACGGGCAGGGTCAGCGCGGTGGTGGACATGCCGCGCCGCTTGGAGCCGGAGCCCCGCTCGGAGGCGGAGCCGGGTGCGTTCTCGTGCGATGCGGCCTGGGACCGGGCCGTGGCCCCGGACTGCGGGTCCGCGGTGGCGCCGTGCCGGTGGACGGGTGTCTCCATGACGGGCTCCTCTCAGTCGCCCCCGTCTTCCAGGCGACACCCGGGCCTCGCCACCGTCAACCGGAGGGGCCGGTTCCGGCCTGTCGCCGGGCCGTAGGCCCGCTCAGTCCAGGTGCTTCTCGTACCAGGCGACGTCCCAGTAGCGGCCGAACTTGCGGCCGACCTCGCCGTACGTACCGACGTGCCGGAAGCCGAAACGGGTGTGCAGCCGGACCGACGCCTCGTTGGGCAGGGCGATGCCCGCGTACGCGCGGTGCACGTCCTCGTCCGCCAGCGCCTCGAAGAGCGCCTTGTACAGCAGTGTGCCGACGCCGCGTCCGACGGCCTCGCGCGCGCAGTAGACACTCACCTCCACCGAGGTGGCATAGGCGGGCTTGATCCGGAAAGGCGTACTGGTCACATAACCCAACAGACTCCGGCAGGTCCGGTCCCGGGCAACCAGAAGACGGTGCGGGCCGTCTTCAGGGTGGGAGAGCAACCACGAGCGGCGCTGCTCGGGGGTGAACGGCTCCGTGTCGAAGGTGATGGGCGTCTCACGGACGTAGTGGTTGTAGAGGTCCGTGAGGCTGCCGAGGTCGGTCTCGGTTGCCGCCCTGACCTGCACTTCCCGGTACTCCGGAGACATCCGACCTCCTTGGTGGGGATGCAGGGTACTGCATGATCACGAAAATAGGTGCTCGGCAGGGGAATTCTGTCCGGATTCCAGCCGTTGTTTCCTTCGGAAGGGGTACTCGGGTCTCGCACCCGGTGTCCCACCGCCACCATCCCGCGACCGACTCATCGCAAAGGGAGCACACGCATGGCAACCCGTGCCGTCGCCCGACGTCAGGCCACCAGCAGCGGTGCTGACGGGGCCAACAGTGTTCGCGCCGTAGGCGGGGAGATCGCCGACCGCGACCTGGTCGGCATGTACCTCGACGAGATCGCGCGAACACCCCTGCTCGACGCCGCCAGGGAGGTCGAGCTGTCCCAGACCATCGAGGCGGGCGTCTACGCCCGGCAGATCCTCGACGGGACCGTCGAAGACGGCAACGCCGCCGGCGGCACCCGCGAGGAGCTCGAAGCGCTGGCCGAAGAGGCCGAGAAGGCCAAGGACATCTTCATCCGCTCCAACCTGCGCCTGGTCGTAGCGGTCGCCCGCCGCTACCCGCGCGCCGGTCTGCCCCTGCTCGACCTGATCCAGGAGGGCAACGCGGGTCTGGTCCGCGCGGTCGAGAAGTTCGACTACGCGAAGGGCTTCAAGTTCTCCACGTACGCTACGTGGTGGATCCGCCAGGCCATCACCCGCTCCATCGCGGACCAGTCGCGCACCATCCGGCTCCCCGTCCACCTCGTGGAGGAGCTGGGCCGCATCCGCCGCGTGCAGCGCGAGTTCAACCGGGAGAACGGCCGCGACCCGGAGCCCGCCGAGGTCGCCCAGGAGCTGGGCTCCACGCCCGAGCGCGTCACGGACGTCCTGGACTGGGCCCGCGACCCGGTCAGCCTGAACATGTCCGTGGACGACGAGGGCGACACCCAGTTCGGCGACCTGCTGGAGGACACCTCCGCGGCCTCGCCCGAGCAGTCCGTCCTGACGCTGCTGCGCAGTGAGGAGCTGGAGGACCTGATCGACCGGCTCGACCACCGTACGGCCTCGATCATCAAGGCGCGGTACGGCATCGAGGACGGCCGCGAGCGGACCCTCACCGAGGTCGGCAAGCAGCACGGCCTGACGCGCGAGCGCATCCGGCAGATAGAGAAGCACGCGCTGCTGGAGCTCAAGCGGATGGCGCGTGACACGGGGTTCGACGCGGCGGCGTAGTGGCCGCGGGGCCGCTGCCCGCGGCCCGGTGGTCGAACGCCGATGGCGTTGCTCCTGCTGGTCAGCGGTGGCCTGACCCGGTGTGGGGCGGCAGCCTGCGCCCGATCCGACCCCTTCCCCCATAGACGAGCCCCGGTGCCGAACCCCCCCTCGGCGCCGGGGCTCTTTGCTGCCCACTCATGCCCGTTTGCTTTTGTTGTCTGCCCGGATGTGTTTACTTCCCGTCCGCCCGGACGTACCTTTGGCCTGAAACCACACAGTCGGGCACGAGGCAGGCGCGAAGTCACATGTACGCAGCGGAGCGGCAGCAGGAGATCCTGCGCCTCGCGCGGGAGAGCGGACGGGTCGACGTCCTCTCGCTCGCCGAGGAGTTCCAGGTCACCGCCGAGACCGTACGCCGGGACCTGAAGGCCCTGGACCGGGCCGGCCTGGTCCGCCGGGTGCACGGCGGCGCCATCCCCGCCGGACGCCTGGACTTCGAGCCGGACCTCGCCGAACGGGACACCGTCGCCGCCGACGAGAAGCAGCGCATCGCGCGGGCCGCCCTCGCGGAACTGCCCGGCGGGTCCGCGCCCGGCAGCGTGATCCTCGACGCGGGCACCACGGCCGCCCGGATCGCCGCCGAGCTGCCGCTGGAGGCCGAGCTGACCGTCGTCACGCACGCGCTCCCGGTCGCCGCCCGGCTGGCCGACCACCCGGGCCTGACCCTCCACCTCGTCGGCGGCCGCATCCGGCACCGCACGCGGGCCGCGGTCGACGAGTGGGCGCTGCGCGCCTACCGCGAGATCAACGCGGACGTGGTGTTCCTGGCGACCAACGGCTTCTCCCTGGAGGGCGGCCTGACCACCCCCGACCTCGCCGAGGCGGCCGTGAAGCGGGCGGCGGTCGCCGCCGCGCGGCGGGTCGTGCTCGTCGCGGACAGCAGCAAGTTCGGGCAGGTGCACTTCGCCCGCTTCGGCGGACTGGACGACGTGGACCTGCTCGTCACCGACACCGGGCTCAGCCCCGACGACGCCCTCGCCATCGAGCGCGCGGGCACGGAAGTAGTGCGCGCATGATCCTCACCGTCACCCCCAACCCCAGCCTGGACCGGACGTACGAGATCCCGGCGCTGGAGCGCGGCGCCGTGCTGCGGGCCACAGCGGACCGGATCGACCCGGGCGGCAAGGGCGTCAACGTCTCCCGCGCCGTGGCCGCCGCCGGGCACCGCACCCTCGCCGTCCTGCCGCTCGGCGGACCGGCGGGCGACGCGCTGGGCGATCTGCTGGCGGCGGAGGGCATCGAGGTCGCGGGCGTGCCGGTGGCCGGTCAGACCCGTTCGAACATCTCCGCCGTCGAACCGGACGGCACCCTCACGAAGATCAACGCGACGGGCCCCGAACTGACGGCGGACGAGTCGCGGGCGCTGCTGGACACCGTACGGACCCGCTCGGCCGGCGCGGACTGGATCGCCTGCTGCGGCAGCCTGCCGCGCGGCCTGGCCCCCTCCTGGTACGCGGAGCTGGTCGCCCAGGTGCACCGCGCCGGGGCCCGGATCGCACTGGACACCTCCGGGCCGTCGCTGACCGCCGCGCTGCGGGCCCGGCCGGACGTCGTCAAGCCGAACGCGGAGGAGCTGGCCCAGGCGGTCGGCCGGCCGCTGCGCACCGTCGGTGACGCCGTCGAGGCCGCACGGGAACTGCGCGCCCTGGGTGCGGGCGCGGTGCTCGCCTCCCTCGGCGCGGACGGGCAGCTTCTGGTCGACGCGGACGGGGAGCACTTCGCCTCCGCGCCGGTCGCGACCGTACGCAGCAACGTCGGCGCGGGGGACGCGTCGCTGGCCGGATTCCTGGCGGCGGGCGGTACGGGCGTACGGGCGCTGACCTCGGCCGTGGCCTACGGGGCGGCCGCCGTGCAGTTGCCCGGCAGTGCCATGCCGACACCGAAGGATCTCGATCCTTCGGCGGTTCTGGTGGGCGCCCCCGTGCCGGTGGGGCTGGAGCTGCGGGAACCGGTGGGATGAGCGCCCCGGACCGGCTCACGTGTTGTCGCTCCGCTCGTCCTCAATTGCCGGACGGGCTGGATGTGCTGGGACTTGATGCGAGCGAAGGAGCCCGCGATGAGTGAGCTGATCACCGCGGAACTGGTCGATCTCGACCTGTCCGCCGAGACCAAGGAAGCGGCCGCGCGGTCGCTGGCCGAGCGGATGGCCGCGCTCGGCCGGGTCACCGACCTGGCGGGCTTCCTCGCCGACGTGGCCGCGCGCGAGGCCCAGATGCCGACCGGCCTGGACGGCGGCATCGGCATACCGCACTGCCGCAGCGCGCACGTCACCGAGCCGACGCTCGCCTTCGGGCGCAGCGCCGCCGGGATCGACTTCGGCGCGGCGGACGGGCCCGCCGACCTGGTCTTCCTGATCGCGGCCCCGGCGGGCGGCGACGCCGACCACCTGTCGATCCTGTCGACGCTGGCCCGGCACCTGATGGACGAGGAGTTCACGGGGGCGCTGCGGGCGGCGGACGATCCGGCGGCGGCAGCGGCGCTGATCCGGGGCGACGAGCCGGAGGCCGCGTCCGATGCCGTACCGGAGGCCGCGTCCGTACCCGCGGCAACCGCTGAGGCGGACCCCGCCCCGGAGGAAACGTCTCCTCCCGCCGCCCCCTTCCGCATCGTCGCCGTCACCTCCTGCCCCACCGGCATCGCCCACACCTACATGGCCGCCGAAGCGCTGGCCAAGGCGGGCAAGGAGGCCGGGGTCGAACTGGTCGTGGAGACGCAGGGGTCGGCCGGGTTCGAGCGGCTGGACCCGGAGGTCGTGGCCACCGCGGACGGCGTGATCTTCGCGCACGACGTGGAGGTACGGGACCGGGCGCGGTTCGCCGGGAAGCCGACGGTCGACGTCGGGGTGAAGGCGGGCGTCAACCGGCCCGCCGAACTGATCGCCGAGGTACGCGAGAAGGCCGCGCGCGGCGACACCACCGCTCCCGCCGCGGCCGGTTCCGCGCCCATGGACCGCGACGGCGAGGCGGGCGACGGCTTCGCCACGCGGCTGCGCAAGTGGCTGATGACCGGCGTCAGCTACATGGTCCCGTTCGTCGCCGCGGGCGGTCTGCTGATCGCCCTGGGCTTCGCGATCGGCGGGTACGGCATCGACAAGGCGCCGTCCGTCGCCGAGCACTTCGTGTGGACCGAGGCCGCGAGCTGGGCGGCGCTGCTCTTCCAGATCGGCGGCGTCGCGTTCGGCTTCCTCGTCCCCGTGCTGGCGGGCTTCATCGCGTACGGCATGGCCGACCGGCCGGGTCTGGTGCCGGGCTTCGTCGGCGGCGCGATCGCCCTGACCGTCAACGCGGGGTTCCTCGGCGGACTGATCGCCGGTCTGATCGCGGGCGCGGTGGTGATGGCGGTCCAGCGAGTCGCGGTGCCGCCCGCGCTGCGCGGGATCATGCCGGTCGTCGTCATCCCGCTGCTCTCGTCGGCGGTCGTCGGCTTCCTGATGTTCCTGGTGGTCGGCAAGCCGATCGCCGCGCTCCAGAAGGCGCTGACCGACTGGCTGAGCGGGCTGTCCGGCGCCAACGCCGTCATCCTGGGCGTCATCCTCGGGCTGATGATGACGTTCGACCTCGGCGGCCCGCTCAACAAGGTGGCGTACGCGTTCGCCGTGGGCGGCCTCGCCAACCCCAACGACGGCAGCCTGAAGGTGATGGCCGCGGCGATGGCGGCCGGCATGGTGCCGCCGCTGGCGATGGCGCTGGCCACGACCGTACGCGGCAAGCTGTTCACCCGTACCGAGCGGGAGAACGGGAAGGCCGCCTGGGTCCTGGGCGCGTCGTTCATCACCGAGGGCGCGATCCCGTTCGCGGCGGCCGACCCGCTGCGCGTCATCCCGTCCGCGATGGCGGGCGGCGCGGTGACCGGCGCCCTGTCGATGGCGTTCGGCTGCACGCTCCGGGCCCCGCACGGCGGTGTCTTCGTGGTGCCGCTGATCGGGCAGCCGCTGCTCTACCTGGTGGCCGTGCTGGCCGGTACGGCGGTCACCGCGGCCTTGGTGATCCTCCTGAAGGGCCTGCGCAAGCCGGCCGCGCCCGAGGTGGCGGCCGGTCCGGCCCAGGCGCCCGCCGAAAACACCCCGGTGGCGGTCTGAGCGAAACGACGACGGCCGGTCCCCCGAGGGGACCGGCCACCGTCACTGGTACGTACGCGGAATCAGCCCGCGCTGCCCGCCTGCCACTCGCTCCACGACATGTTCCAGCCGTTGAGGCCGTTGTCCGGCTTCACGGTCTTGTCGGGGGAGTTCTTGACGACCACGACGTCACCGATCAGCGAGTTCTCGAAGAACCACTTGCCGGGGGTGTCGCCACCGCCGCCCCGGTTGTCCTGGAGGCCGACGCAGCCGTGGCTGGTGCCGGCCCTGCCGAAGATCGACGGGCTGCCCCAGTAGTTGCCGTGGATGAACGTGCCGGAGCTGGACAGCCGCATCGCGTGCGGGACGTCCTTGATGTCGTACTCACCGCCGAAGCCGACCGTCGAGCCGTCCATGCGGGTCTGCGTGAACTTCTCCGAGATGACCATCTGGCCGTTGTACGTCGGGTTCTTCGCGCTGCCGCCGGAGATCGGTATCGACTTGACCGTCTTGCCGTCCCGGACCACCGTCATGGTCTGGGTGTTCATGTCGACGGTCGAGACCTGGGAGCGGCCGACGGTGAAGGACACCGTCTTGGACTGCACACCGGTGATGCCCTGGCCGCCCTTGACCCCGTCCAGGTCGATCTTCAGCGTGACCTTGGACCCGGCCTTCCAGTACTGCTCCGGGCGGAAGTCGAGCCGCTGGGCGCCGAACCAGTGACCGACCACCTTCTGGCCGCTGCTGGAGGTCACCGTGATGTGCGACTGGACGTCCTTCTTGTTGCTGATCGCCTTGTCGAAGGTGAAGGACACCGGCATGCCCACGCCGACGGTCTTGCCGCCGTCGGGCGTGTAGGAGCCGATGAAGCTGTTCTTCGACGAGACGGTGGTGAAGGTGACGTTCTCGGTGGCGGGCCGGTCCTTGCCGTCCTTGGCGTTGGCCACCAGCTTGTACTTCGTCCCGCGCTCCAGTTGCGCCGACGGCTTCCAGGACGAACCGTCGGCGGATATCGCGCCCTTGACCGCCGCCCCGTTGTCCGCCTGCACCAGCTTCACGTCGGTCAGCTTGCCGCCGCTGACCTTCACCCCGGTGTCGTTGATGCTGGCGTCGGTGGCGCCGTTCTTCGAGGTGACCGTGATCTTCGCCTCGGAGGCGTCCTTGGCGGCCGCGGCGTCCGCGCCCGCCTGCCCCTTGCCGTCGTTGCCGCCCGCCGAGGCGTCACCGCCGCACGCGGACAGGGCCAGGGCCCCGGCGGTCAGGAGGGAGGCCGCCGCAAGACCGCGACGCAGCCGGCGCTTGGCGCGGGACGGTGCGGGCGGCGCGGTGTTGTCCGGCATTGTCACGGGCTGCTCCATGCAAGGGTGTTGTCAGTCAGTGCTGGTAAACAGCAACTACGGGCGGGTTTGGTTGCACTCCCCAAACGGTTGTGATGAACGTCACACAAGAGGTGGCAGGGGTGTGTCGTCCGGGCCGGACAGCCAGGCGCGCAGGGGGTCGCCGTGCTCGTCCAGGGCGGGCGGGGCGTGCGGGGCGACGACCGGCGTGGCGGACAGCCGCAGCGGGCTGCGCACCTGCGGGGTCCGGCCGGCGCCGACCGGCACGACCGGGTCCAGGCCGAGCCGTTCGGCCAGCGACAGGGCCTCGCCGACGGAGTTGACCGGCCCGCACGGCACGGACGCGGCGGTCAGCCGCTCGGTCCAGACCGCGGGCGTCTCCGCCGCCAGCCGCTTCTCCAGTTCCCCGACCAGTTCGACGCGGTGCCGCACCCGGTCCTGATTGCGCGCGAACCGCTCGTCGTCGGCGAGGCCGGGCGCGCCGAGCGCCTGCGCCAGCGCCCGGAACTGCCGGTCGTTGCCGACCGCGACGGCCAGCGGCTCGCCGTCCCGGCAGGCCAGCGTCTCGTACGGGGCGATGCTCGGGTGCCGGTTGCCCATCGGGCCCGGGTCGCGGCCGGTGGCCAGGTGCCCGGTCGCCTGGTTGACCAGCGAACCGAGTAGCGTCGACAGCAAGTTGACCTCGACGTGCTGGCCCTGCCCCGTACGGTCGCGGTGGCGCAGCGCGGCCAGGACGGCGGTGGTGGCGTCCTTCGCGGTCAGCACGTCGACGAGCGCGACGCCCGCCTTCAGGGGTGGGCCGCCGGGTTCGCCGGTGATGCTCATCAGGCCGCCGACGGCCTGCACGACGAAGTCGTAGCCCGGAAGGCGGGCGCCCTCGCCGGAGCCGAACCCGGTGATCGAGCAGTGCACCAGGCCCGGGTGGGCGGCGAGGGTGGCCGCCGGGTCCAGCCCGTAGCGGGCGAGCGCGCCGGGCCGGAAGTTCTCGATCAGTACGTCGGCCCGGCGGGCCAGTTCCCGGGCGGCCGCCGCGTCGCCGGGGTCGGAAAGGTCCAGGGTGAGGCCGCGCTTGGAGCGGTTGGCGGCGTCGAAGTACGCGGCCGTGCCGTCGGCGGAGAACGGCGGCCCCCAGGAGCGGGTGTCGTCGCCGGAGCCGGGCCGCTCCACCTTGACCACGTCGGCACCCAGGTCGGCCAGTGTGGCGGCGGCCAGCGGGCCGGCCAGGACACGGCTGAAGTCGGCTACGAGGACGCCTTCCAGGGCCTTGGGGGCGGTGCAGGCCAGGGCTGTCGGGGCGGCGGGCGCCTCCTGGGCGGTGCGGGGCGCGGTCGGCTGCGGCACGTGCGTACTCCTCGTATCGGGAGGGCGGTGTGCCACATGCTCGTGGACGATCTTGGGGGAGGGGAAGGGGGCGTCGGCGTGCGGCGGTGTGGGTGAAGCGTGGGGAGGCCGGGCGGGACGTGCGGAAGTGTGCGAACAGTGTGGGAGTTACGTCACGTGTGGGGTGTAAGTCCGTTGAATCCCCTGACGGAAGTCCCTGACATGGTGTCTACTACTGAAGTCCGCCCGCCGGGGCCCGCACGGGCCCGGAACCGCACCGTCGCGCACCCGACCTGGAGGACCGCATGCTCCCCTCCGTTCCGCTCCTCCAGCAGATCGGCCTGGCCATCCTGCTCACCGTCACCGTGGGGTGGGCCGTGAGCCAGGCCCGGCTCGTGCGCCGGCACCGTTTCGGCTCCCCGGCCGGGAACGGCACCAGACCGCTGCTGCGCGCGGTCCCGCGGCAGACCGGCCCGGCCGGGCCGCCGTCCGAGCGCGTGGAGTTGAGCGCCGCCGAGCGCGAGGCGTTCGCCGGACTCGTACGGCAACTGGACGGCAACGAGCGGCACTGAGCCGAGCCGTGCGGCGCCGGGCCGGGCTTCAGCACCCCGGACCCGGCCTCAGCGCACCGGCCCCAGCTTCAGCAGCGCCAGCGACGTCAGCATCTGCACCGCCACCGCCACCGCCGCCTTGACGGTGGACAGATGGTGCTGGCCCCGGATGAGCAGGATGGCCAGCAGATAGCCGAAGCCCCAGGTCGTCCAGGCCACCGCCTGCACGAGCGTCGAGCCGTGCGGCAGCCAGGTGGCCAGCACCAGCCGCGGCAGGTCGGTGACCCAGAACAGCACGACGAACAGGCTGACCGTCGGCTCGAACCTGCCGTTCCCGCCGATCGTGCGCGCTATGGCGTGGGTGACCACGCCCAGCGCGAGACTGGCGAGCAGGACGCCCGCCTCCGCGACGGCCGCCAGCTCCAGGGCCTCGCGCTGGTCCATCGCCCACTGCTTGCGGAAGGCGTCCACCGACACGATGCCGAGGGCGCCGCTGATCAGGCACAGCAGGACGGCCGCACTCCAGGCGCTGCGGTCGCGCGCCTCGTCCATCACCTCGACGGGCCGGTACCAGAGCCCGAGGAACAGACGGTGCCACCACAGCCGCCGGCGCCGCTTCGGCGGCTGCGGCGGGCCCGGTTTCTTCTTGGGCGATGGCTGGACGAGCGTGGGGGAGGCGGCGGCACGGACATAAGGCCCGTTCTACCACCGGTGTCAGGAGGGCGGCTGCGACGGGTAGGGCGGCGGTTACGGTGACGGGTACGACGACGGGTAGAGGTCGCGGTACGACGGGAAGTGGCCGCCCGGAGTGTCCACCGTCTCCGCCGCCAGTACGCCCTTGACCACCGCGCGGGCCAGCACGTCGGCCCCCGCGGCCAGGATCTCGTTGAGGGCGGCGGTCTCGGCGTGCGCCCCGGACGCCGGGCCGGCGGAGGCTTCGGACCACGGCGGCCGGTCACCGGTGGCCAGCGCGAAGACCGTGTCGCCGTCGGTGAGCAGGTGTGCCGGGCGGACGGCGCGGGCCAGCCCGTCGTGTCCGATGCCCGCCAGCTTCTGGGCCTGGGCACGGGTCAGGACCGCGTCGGTCGCGACGACGGCGAGGGTGGTGTTCAGGGGCGGGCGCGCGGAGACGGCCGAACGTCGCTCGGAAGCGGTACGGGCCTCGGCGAGACGGCGCTGTGCGCGGGCGTGCGCGCCGGGGGAGGGCAGGCCGGAGAGCGCCCCCGGGGTCAGATGTCCGGCACCGTCTTCGGGCACCGACCGCGCCAACTCCTCGCACACGTCCCCGTACCGCCCGTACAGCACACCGGTACGCGGATCGACCACCGACCCCGCAGCGTTGACGGCAGCCAGCGCGGCGACCGTGACGCCCGACGGCAGGACCACGCTCGCGGTGCCGACGCCGCCCTTCACGCCGCCGGCCACCGCGCCCGTACCGGCGCCGGTGTTGCCCTCCCGTACGGGCGCGTTCAGCTCCGTGGTGGCGGCGTCCTCGATGGCGGCGCGGCCCAGCGCGGCGTCCGGGCGGGCGAACCAGTCGCCGCCGCGCCCCAGGTCGAACAGGGCCGCGGCCGGTACGACGGGGACGACCTGCGCCGGGTCCGGGCCGACGCGGTAGCCGCGGCCCTGCTCCGCCAGCCAGGCCACCGCCCCGGAGGCGGCGTCCAGCCCGAAGGCGCTGCCGCCCGTCAGGACGACGGCCTCGATGTGCTGGACGAGATTGCGCGGGTCCAGGGCGTCCGTCTCCCGGGTGCCGGGGCCGCCGCCGCGCACGTCCACGGCGGCGATCACACCGCCCTCGGGCGCCAGGACGACGGTGGTGCCCGTCAGCCGCCCGTCGCCGAGGAGCTGCGCGTGGCCGACCCGCAGGCCGGTGACGTCGGTCAACGCGTCACGGGGGCCGGAGCGTTGCGGGGCCTCCTCAGGGGCGGAGAGGGAGACGCGGGGGGCGGCTTCGTCGTGCGACTTCCGAGGGTCGTCGGCCATGGCACATGCGTACCACGTGTGAAGCCGGGGCGGTACGGGGAGCGGCGGGGCTTTAGGTGGTGCTTTCGGCGGGCCCCGCCGGGGCCGCTGACGGTGGCCTGCCCGTCCGACGCGGGCGGGGTCAGTGGCCCGCCGGGCCCATCACGACGACCGGGTGCTGTGCCGGGTCCAGGGTGCGCAGCAGCTCCCGCATCACCTCGGGCTTGAGGCTGATGCAGCCCTGCGTGGGCCCGTTGTGGTCGACGTGCAGCCAGACGCCGCCGCCCTTCGCGGCACCCTGCGGGCGCCGCTGGTCCAGGGGCGAGGAGCCCTTGACCCGGTTGTAGTCGATGGCGATGACGTAGTCGAAGGCGCCGCCCAGCGGCTCCCCTTCGACGCCGGTGCCGTGCGCGACGAAGCTGTCGTTGCGGTCGTACGGCAGCTTGGTGCCCTCCGGGGGTGCCAGCTTGCCGCCCGCGTCGCTGAGCGTGAACACGCCCTCGGGCGAGCGCAGGTCGCCGTAGTGGTGGTCCTTGGTCCAGCCGCGGGAGGCGTTGTGCGCCACCCAGCGGGTGCCGGGCCGCCAGTCCTCCGAGTGCTCGGCGCGGGTGTAGAGCACGACGGAGGAGTCGTGCGCGTCCGGACCCTGGCCCGTGACGACCAGGACCTGCCGGGACTCGGCGGGGATCTGCTTGCGGGCGGCGTCGCTCAGGCCCGGGATCGTGCGCGGGGCCGGTGCGGTGGTGCCGCCGGTGACGTGGTGCGCGGGGGCGTCCGGTGCCGACGGGGCCGGGCGGGCCTGGTCGGTGCGGTGGCCGTCGTGGTCGTCACCGGAGGCGGGCCAGGCCCACAGCGCGGTGCCCACGAGGGTGGTCAGGGCGAGACCGCTCACGGCCTTGCCGCGACGGGTCATCCTTATTCGCGTACCGCCCGGCTGGGCGTGGCGGGCAGCCATGTCGTGGCGTCTCCTCGCCCGTCGGCTCTGGCCGGTGGGCTGTCGCAGGTATAAATCGGGCAATCTGCACCCTACACCGTTCAGGGAAATGCTCCGTACCGGTCCTGGTGCTGTTCATGCGTCAGGAGAGGTCAATGGCCGAAAGAGACAGGCCCTTTGGCCGGAATCACGGGTTCCGTGCGTCTGCTGGTGCGCGGTACGAGCGTACTGACGCGTGGGGACCAAGAGTCAAGGCCCCAGGACTCAGGGCCCAGGACCCAAGCCCCAGGGCCCTCCGTCAGTCGCCCAGCGCCTGCCCCTGCCGCGCGGTCAGCGTCACCCCCACCGCGACCGTGAGCGACGCCACCAGCCCGGCCAGCAGCACTGCCGCATGGCCCGCGAACGTGCAGGCCAGGACCAGTACGGAGGACACCGGCAGGACCAGTTGCTGGGCCAGGCCGCGCTTCTGATGGCGGGAATGGATCAGCCACACGGTGAACATGAACAGCGCGCCGGGGACCGTCACGCACGCCGACGCCGCGAACTGCGAGAGGTGCGCCTTGCCGACCGACTCCTCCACCGCCACCTCGATGCCCGCGCCGATCGCCGCCGCCGAGCCGAAGATCAGGTAGTGCCCGTAACCCCAGAGGAACGCCTGGCGGTTGGAGGAGAGGTGCAGGTGGATCGGGACCGCGAAGTAGATCCAGTACGCCGCGAAGATCAGCAGCAGCCCACCCGCCGCGATGGGCAGCAGATTGCCCAGCTCCTCCTGCTCGTCCACCGCGGACTGCACCGCGATCGTCGCGGCGGAGACCGTCTCGCCGAGCATGATGATGACGAACAGGCCGTACCGTTCCGCGATGTGGTGCGGATGCCAGGCCGTCTGGTGGTCGCGCTCGGCCACCGTGGGCACCGCCATCTCCGCGACCGCCAGCGCGAGGAACACCCACGGCCGTACGCCCTCCGGAGACAGTAGGACGGCCAGCCAGCCGACCTGACACAGCGCCACCCCGGCGGCGTAGCGCAGCGCGGTGGTCCGCTCGGGGCCGGTGCTGCCGTGCGCGGCCCGCAGCCACTGCGCCACCAGCGCGAGCCGCATCACCAGATAGCCGAACCAGACCACCGCGAAGTCGCCGTCGAACGCGCGTGGCACCCCAGCCGCCAGGATCAGGACACCCGCCATCTGTACGAGCGTCACCACCCGGTACAGCGCGTCGTCGGTGTCGTACGCGGACGAGAACCACGAGAAGTTGACCCAGGCCCACCAGATGGCGAAGAAGAGCATCAGGTAGCCGGGGACGCCGTGCCCCGGGTGCCCCTCGGCGAGGGCGTGGACGAGCTGCTTCCCGGCCTGGGCGACCGCCACGACGAAGCACAGGTCGAAGAAGAGCTCCAGCGGGGTGGCCGCACGGTGCGCCTCGGAGCGGCCGCGGGCTGTCATTCGGGCCATCATGGTGATCAGTACAGTCCGCTTGGCCGAAAATCGCCATGAGACGCGCGGGGTCAGCGCACGGTGATCTTCACCGTTCTGGTCTCGGAGTACGCGCGGCTCTCCGCCGATTCCGGGGTGCCGGGGCCGGTGCCGGCACCGCCGTTCATGCAGCGGTAGCAGCCGAACAGCTCGACGACGGTGGTGCCCGGCCGGTCGGCCGAGAAGGTGTACCAGTCCGTGCGCTCGCCCGCCGCGTCGCCTTCGACGTGCGGCACGTCGCTCAGCAGCGGAGCGGGTCCGGAGGAGCTGCGGCTGACGACCCGCCAGGTGATGCCCGGAACGTTCGAGTAGGCGTTCGGGAGCGAGAAGCGTTCCCCGCGCCGGACGGTCACCTCGCCGCCGGAACCGGCCGCGAAACCGGTGCTCAGCGAGCGCCCCCGGTTGAGGCCACCGTGCGTCGCGCTCGGTGCCGCGCTCGGTGCGGTGGCCGGGCCCGTACCGACGGTGACCTGGTACGTCATGGTGCGCTCGCGGTCCGCCGAGGTCAGCACGATGCGCGCGGTGCCGGGGCTGACGGCGTGGAAGGCGGCCCGTACGCCGGCGTGCGAAGCAGGGAGGCCGGTCCGGTGCCGTACCGCCGCGCCCTCGATCTTCGGCTCGTCCACCCGCCAGCCGCTGTTCTCGGCCACCCCTGCACCCGGGCCGCTGCTGCCGCCCGCCCGCAGCACGATGTCGAAGTCCGTACCGGTCCGCACCCGCAGGCTCGTCGCCTGGGACGGGAACGCCCGGACCCCGTCCGGTGCGGTGGGCGACGGCGAGGCGGTCGGCGCCTTGACGCAGCAGTCCGACGGGCCGCCGCACGCGCCGGTCGTCAGGGCGACGAGCGCGGCGCCGGCCGTGGCCAGGGCGGCGGCGCGCAGCCGGGGAACGGGTCCTGGAAAATTCGGCATCGGGCGGCTCACTTCGGTACGTGCACGGCGTACGCGTCCGGCAGGTCGTTGTCGGACGCCTTCTGCATCCGGCCGTTGACGAAGTCGTCCTCGCTGACCCAGGTCGTGGTCCCCCACGGGTTGTAGACCTGGAGCATGTCGCCCTCCTGGCCGACGATCATCATGGCGTGGCCGCTGCGGTCGCCGTCCTTGTAGCCCTCGACGCCGATCGGTACGGGCTTGCCCTCGGCCACCGCCTTCTCGATGTCCGGCAGTGCGTCCCGGCGGGCGTCCGCGCTGCCGATCTCGCGCAGCTCGTACGCACCGCCCGTGTGCGGGCTGATCTCCTTGTTGACGACCTCGGTCTTGCCGTCGTTGTCCATACCGCTGGGCGCTCCGGTGCCGAACCAGCCCTCGTGGCCGCCGTCGCCCTCCTCGTGCACCCGGTGCTGCTCGTCCACCAGCCGCTCGCGGAACGCCTTCGGGTCGTTCTCCTGGCCCGACTCGCCGCCCGTGAGGCCCAGGGCGTAGACCGGGTCGACCATCGCCCGCGCGGTGACGGTCGAGGAGGCCACACAGGTGCCCTCCTGGCCGTCGCCGCCCTGGGCCCACGCCTGGCCGTTGAAGGCCGCGGTGTCCCTGTTGACGTTCGACCCGTCGGCGTTGAGCCCTTCGTCGTTCTTGCTGTCGCCCTGGGTGACGACCGGTGTGAGGTGGGCGGCCAGCCACGCCTCGTCGTCGCCGTGCGGATGGATCTTGTCGCGGAAGCCGCGTACGGAGTCGAGGTCGTTGCCGGCGGCGAGCGCCTTCATCAGGTAGGCGCGTTCCTCGGGCGACTTGGACTCGGCGAGCATCCGCTCGAACTCGGCCCGGTCCTCGGCGTTCATCTTGTTCAGGTACTGGCTGGAGCGCTGGAGATCGTTGCTGGTGAGGATCTCGTTCTGCTCGCGGGACGGGTCGTTCTCGTCGACGGTGGAGGTGTCGGCGAGCATCAGCTTGTCCGCGGCGGTCAGCCCCTGGGCGGTCACCTTGCCCGAACGGGCCTCCGCGGCGTACTTGTTCAGCTCGCGCGCCGCCTCCCGCCCCGCGTCGTCGGCGGTCACGGCCGCTCTGTGGAGGTCGCCGACGCCGGTCTGGGCCAGGCTCTTCGCCCGGTTCTTGGCGTCCTCCTCGCCGTCGTCCTCCCACATGTCGTCGAAGAACCCGTCCTCGCCGCCGAGCAGGCTCAGCGCCTCCTCCAGGCTGGGGCGGCCCCGGCGGTCGGTCTCCTGGGCGGACCGTACGGCGTCCGCGAGCCGGATCAGCTCACCGCCCGCCTTGCTGAACGCCTCCGCCATCTGCTGCGCCGCCCGGTCCGCCGCGGCCACCACGTCCGCCGCCTTGACCGCGGTCGTGCCGGTCCAGGCGTCCGGCAGGGTCTCCTGGGCGACCTTCTGGGTACGGGGCTGCACCTCGTGGGCGCAGGCGTCGGCCGCGGCGCGGTAGCTCTTGCCGGCGCTCTCGATCGCGCCGGGGTCACCGAACGGCGCCGGTACGGCGAGCGCCTTCTTGATCTCGGATATCAGGTCGTTCTTGCTGTCGGCACCGTCGATGCCCTTGATCCGCTCGGCGAGTTCGGCCCGCCGCGCCGTCGTGGATTCGCCCGCCATGGTGGGCCGCCTTTCCCCCGTGGTGCTGCTGTTGCTGTGGTGTCGGTGGTGATGAGCTGGTGGTGTTGAGTGATGAGCTGGTGGTGCCAGTGGGTGCTTATGCGTGCTCGCGTGTGCTTATGTGCGCTTACGGTGCCGGGGAGGTGCCTGCGGTCAGCCGCAGCTCCATCAGCGCGGCCACCGCCTCGAACCAGCGGGCGAGCGTCTCGTCGTCGTCCACGCCCCCGCCGACCCCGGCCGCGGCGGCGAGCCAGGCGCCCGCCGTACGGGCCGGTGTCTCGCCCGGCAGCGGCAGGTCGAGCGCGGCGGCGTACGCGGCGCCGCCCGCGCGGACGACCCGGGCGAGGTAGGCCACGGAGCGGGGCAGTACGCCGAGCCGGCCGAGCGTCACGGCGGCGGCGATCGCCCCGTCGCTGAAGAGGGCGCGGCGGGCGTGGCCTTCGGCGGGCAGGCCGAAGCGGAGCATGGGCGGGATGTCGAGGCGCAGCAGGTCGTCGTCGGTCTTCGGGGGAATGCGGTCATGGCTGGCTTGCCCTGTTCTGGTGGCGTGGCGGGGCGGGGCGCCGCTCGGTACGGAAGGGTGCGGGCCGGGGCGGCTTGGTTCGGTGGTGGCGGGTGGGGGCGCCGGTCAGCCGAAGGGGGTGCTGCCCGCGCCGGAGGGCGCCGGTGCGGCGGCGGCCGCGTGACGGAGGCCGGAGATGGCGGCATGGTCCGCGGCGCCGTAGTTCGCCGTCGTGGTGCGGAGTTTCTTCGCGATCTCACCGAGGGCGTCGTGCAGAACGGTGGCTTCGCGCTGCCAGGCGCCGGCGAAGTTGTCGAAGGCGGGCGCCACGTCCTCGCCGCCGAACGATTCCGGCCTGCTGCACGACTGCTGCGGGAGGGATTTCTGTACGGAGGCGAGTTGTCCGGCGGCGGAATCCAGTTCCGACGCGCTGCTCTCCGTACCGGATTTCTTGATCGCGTAACCCGACCCGTCGGCCATGCCTGAGTACCGTCCCCCGTGCGTGTATGCGTGCGCTTCCCGTACCGAACTGCCTGATGTGCCGTGCGGAATTCCCGGATGCGGACGAATCGCGTACCGCACGCCGTTTCCATGGTCCCTGTATTCCGCTGCTCACCAGGTCACTTCGGTGCCGGAGGAGCATAGCCGATTCCCGTCGGACTTCGGCCGGACGAAGAGTGGCGGGGCGGCCATTCGGCCCGATAGGGCGCCCAATAAACCGTTCCAGGCGTTTCGGTCCCGGGAATTCCCGCATGGGGGTTTCCGTGCGGGTGATCCGCGGGCGGGGTGGGAAGACGGGAGAAGGCGGAAGAAGGTGGCGCGGCCGGGAACTCTCGCGTGGGCAACGGACGTTGTCCGTACAGGATTTGCACAGGAAAGGAGGGGGCGCGCAGCGGTCTGCCGTGCGCCGGTTGCTGTCGGCTGCCGCCGGTTTTCGCCGGTGGGTCCGGGGTGGGCCCGGACGGTGTTTTCCGGCCCGCCACGGCCGGTCCGGACCTCGCCCGCGCGTCCGATGGATGATCAAATGCTACATATGAGCGATAGCGCGCGTGACACCGTACTGGCCCCGCTCGACGCCCGCATGGCGGACCTCGAATCCCTCTACGAAGACCTCCACCGGCACCCCGAACTCGGCTTCCAGGAGTCCCGTACGGCAGCCGAGGCGGCCCGCCGCCTGACCTCGTACGGCTACGAGGTCACCACCGGCATCGGCCGGACGGGCGTGGTCGGCGTGCTGCGCAACGGCCCCGGCCCGGTCGTCCTGCTGCGGGCCGACATGGACGCCCTGCCCGTCACCGAGCGCAGCGGCCTGCCGTACGCCTCCGCCGTCCCCGGCGTCATGCACGCCTGCGGCCACGACGTGCACGTCACCTGCCTGGCGGGCGCCGCCGATCTGCTCGCGGCGGGCCGGGAGCACTGGTCCGGCACGCTGGTCGTGCTCTTCCAGCCCGCCGAGGAGGTCGGCGACGGGGCACGGGCGATGATCGAGGACGGGCTGTTCGGGGCCGTGGCGGACGGTGCCGAGGCCGGTTCTGGTGCCGGCGCCGACGGGCAGGGGCGGGTGCCGACCCCCGACGTGGTGCTCGCCCAGCACGTCGCCCCGCTCGGCGCGGGCCTGATCTCGTACGCCCCCGGCGCCTGTATGGCCGCCTCGGACAGCCTGAAGATCACCTTCCACGGGACCGGCGGCCACGGCTCCCGGCCCGAGACTGCCGTCGACCCGATCGTGATGGCCGCCGCCTTCGTCCAGCGGCTGCAGTCCGTCGTCGCCCGCGAGGTCGCGCCCAAGGACCGCGCCGTCGTCACCGTGGGCTCCTTCCAGGCCGGGGACGCCCCCAACGTCATCCCCGACCAGGCGGTGGTGCAGCTCAGCGTCCGCACCTTCGACGAGGACGTGCGCGGCCGGGTGCTGGCGGCCATCGACCGCATCGCCAAGGCCGAGGCCACCGCGTCCGGCGCGCCGCGCGAGCCGGAGTCCGAGGTGCTGAACACCTTCCCGGTCACCCGCAACGACGACCGGACGCTGGAACGGGTCAACGCCGCCTTCACCGACCACTTCGGCGCCCAGCGGCTGTTCGGCTACGAACCGGCCGCCGGCAGCGAGGACGCCGGACTGATCGCCACGGCCGCCGGCGCGCCGCTCTACTACTGGTGGCTGGGCGGCTGGGACCCGGACGAGTTCCGCGCCGCGATGTCCTCCGGACGCCTCGCGCAGGACATCCCCTCCAACCACTCGCCGCACTTCACCCCGGTCAAGCAGCCCACCCTGACCATGGGCGTCCAGGCGCTCACCGTCGCGGCCCTGAGCCACCTGGAGCCGGCCCGGTGATCTCCCGTACGCCCAGACGTACGTAGGCCATCCACCCCTGGACGGCCAACGCGACCACGACGGCGGGCGGCACGGCCCAGGGGAGCGCTCCCGCGGCGGCGAGGGCGGCGCACAGGGGGACGGTGATCAGGGTCGGGAGGACGGAGGCGGTGGCGAGGCGGATACGGGTGCGGGTGCTGATGGGGGAGCGGGGGTGGCGGGTCATGAATCGTTTCCTGTGGTCGTTCGGGGGCCGGTGGAGCGCACCCCGCGCGCCGCGTCGAGGTAATCCGCCAGCGCCGCCCAGGCGTTGAGGCTGCCGTCGGCCGCTGCCCCTGGCTCCGGCTCTTGCCTTGGCCCAGGCTCTCGCCGTGGCTCCGTCCCTGGCCCTGGAGCAGAGCCCGGCCCCGCCTCCTCCGCCCCCACCTCCGTACGCCACGCCTCCCGCACCCCGGCGGACACCCCCGCGTCCCCGCCGCTGAACAGCGCGCCCAGCTCGTCCATCCGCGCCACCAGGCGCCGTACGCGCCGATCGGCAGCCGGCACCCCGGCCGTACGCAGCCGCTCCGCCCGGCGGTACAGCTCCGGCCACTCCACCCGCAGCAGGTAGTGCGCCGCCGGTCCCAGCGCCGCGCCGCGCGCCGCGAGTACCTGGAGCTGGTCCGCGTCCAGGTGGCGGCGCAGGGCGCGGTCCGCCGACGGGCCGGTGCGGCCGATCGCCTCCAGCGCCGCCAGCAGGTCGGGGGTGCCCGGTGCCGTGCCCGCCGACAGTGACTCCTCCAGCCGCCGCAGCCGCCCGCGCAGCGCTTCCAGGGCGGTCAGGGACTCCTCGACTTCCGCCAGGTGGTCCCGTACGAGGCGCAGCGGAGCGACGCCCGAGTCCAGGCAGACCGCGATGGTCTCCAGGTCCAGGCCCAGACTGCGCAGGGCCAGCACCTGGTAGAGGCGGGCGGCGTCGTCCTCCGTGTACTCGCGGTGGCCGCCGGGCGTGCGGCGGGACGGGCTGAGCAGCCCGATGGTGTCCCAGTGGTGCAGGGTCCGGACGGTCAGCCCGCTCGCCTCGGCGAGCCGGCCGACCTTCCAGGTGGTGGCGTCGGTCATGTCTTTACGGTGCAACATCACGCGACGTCAGGTTCAAGTCCGGCCGGCGGGACGGGACCCGGGGCGCGGGCCGGGGGCGGTCAGGGCGCCACGATGCGGTCGACCGCGGCGTTCACCAGCTCCTCGCGCTCGGCCTCCGAGAACACGTCGGGCAGGGTGAGCTGTTCGACGATGAGCCAGTTGAAGGCCAGGTACAGCAGCCGGACGGCGGTCGCGTCGCCGGGCAGGCCGGATTCCTGGTGGTAGGCCACGTTGGCGTCGACGTCGGCACGGACGCGCTCGGTCAGCACCGCGCGCAGTGCGGGGCGGCGGGTGGCTTCGAGGCGCAGTTCGAGCAGCGCCAGGTACCCGGTACGGAACGAGCTGACCCGGCCGACCAGCTCCCGCATCAGCATCGCGTACGTCTCCCGGTCGGGCGTGGCCGACCGCTGCCGCGTGATCGTCGCCTCGTCCGGCTGGAGGCGTTCGTAGACCCGGGCGCCCGCCTGGGTGAGCAGGTCGTCGCGGTTGGCGAAGTAGTTGGAGGCGGTGCCGGGGGGCACGGCGGCCTCGGTGTCCACCGCGCGGAAGGTCAGGCCGCGGGCGCCCTCCGCGGCCAGCACCTCGATCGCGGCGTCGACCAGAGCGGCCCTCCGCTCGTCGTTCCTGCGGACCATTGACACCACTCCGTTCGTAGTACTACGTCCTCACCACTTCGCTTAGAGTACTATGGGTGGCGTCACCGGTATGCGCAAGCTGGTCTACTACGTGGCCGTCAGCCTCGACGGCCGTATCGCGGGCCCTGGCGGAGAGTTCGACTTCTATCCTGCGGGCGACGAGCAGCAG
Organism: Streptomyces chrestomyceticus JCM 4735; assembly: GCF_003865135.1. Lineage (NCBI taxonomy): Bacteria > Bacillati > Actinomycetota > Actinomycetes > Kitasatosporales > Streptomycetaceae > Streptomyces > Streptomyces chrestomyceticus. The sequence goes on from NZ_BHZC01000001.1 coordinate 5,495,901, forward strand.
GCCGCCGCCTACAGCGCACGGTGCAACGCCCGCCACCCGGAATGCGTACCCACCGCCATGCGCGCCGCCCTCGGCCTCGCCGACACGCCCAACCGGCGCTTCGACACCGTACGGATGGGGCTCGGCAGCTACCGCCCCGCGGCTCGCGGGCGCGCTGCTGCCCGAGATCGACGAGCTGATCATCAAGAGCTGTCCGGTGGTCGCCGGGGCCGGGATTCCCGTGTTCGACGGGGAACTCGACCCGAGCGTCTTCGACGTGACCAACCGAGACTCGTTCGTCAACGGCGTCACGGTCACCCACTTCACCAGACGGCGGTGAACGGACCCGCCCCCGCCCTTGACCTTGCCCTTGGGGGAAGACGCAGCCTCAGGTCCGCGGGGGTCGTCCCCGTACGAGGAGGGTGGACGGGTGAGGGAACGGGCGGACGGCGGGGGAACCGGGCGGCTGCTGAGCATCGGGGCGTTCGCCCGGCTGGCGCGGCTTTCGCCGAAGGCGCTGCGGCTCTACGACGAACTGGGGCTGCTGCCGCCCGCCCACGTCGATCCCGCCAACGGCTACCGGCGCTACGCCCCTGCCCAGTTGGAGCACGCGCGGCTGGTCGCCTGGCTGCGCCGGCTCGGTATGCCACTGGCCCGCATCCGGGACGTGTGCGAGCTGGCCGCGGGCCCCGCCGCCGAGGCGGTGTCGGCGTACTGGGCACAGACCGAGGCGGACACCGCCGCCCGCCGCGAACTGGCGGCCTTCCTCGTCGACCACCTGAAGAGGAAGGACGAGGACGAAGCCATGAAGGACATTTCCCCGGGCACCGCGAGGCCCGGACGACCGCTGCCGCCACCGCTCGGCATCCGTTACGCGGCCCTCTCGGACACCGGGCTGGTCCGGGAGAGCAACCAGGACACCGCCTACGCGGGTGACCGGCTGCTGGCCGTGGCCGACGGCTTCGGCGGGGCCGGGGCGTCCGCCGGGGCCGCGGCCGTCGAGGCGCTGCGCGGCCTGGAGAGCTTCGACGGCGGGGTGCTGCGCCCCGGCGACCTGCTCAACGTACTGGCGGACGCGGCCGGGCAGGCGAACCGTTCCGTACGGGGCGTCGTGCCGGACGGGGCCCCGGACCACACCGGCACCACGCTGACCGCCATGCTCTGGACCGGCTCCCACCTGGCCCTCGTGCACGTGGGTGATTCACGGGCGTACCTGCTGCGCGGCGGCGAGCTGTTCCAGATCACGCACGACCACACCCACGTGCAGTCCCTGGTCGAGGAGGGACGGCTGACGCCCGAGGAAGCCGAGTCGCATCCGCAGCGCGCCCTGCTGTTCCGCGCGCTGGACGGCAGTGACGGCGTCGAACCGGAGGTGGGGCTGCGGGAGGCGCGCCCCGGCGACCGCTATCTGCTCTGCTCGGACGGCCTGTCGGCGGTGGTGTCCTTCGACGCCGTACGGGAGGTGCTCGGCGCGGCCCCCGATCCCGGGCGGGCGGTACGGGACCTGGTGGCGCTGGCGCACGATGCCGGGGCGCCGGACAACGTGAGCTGTGTGGTGGCGGATGTGATCGCGGAGGTGCCGCCGGCCGTGCCGGTGGACGGGGCCACGGACGTGTCGGCGCCCATGTAGCGCCGAGGCGCGCGAGTATCGTCCGGCGACATCGCCGATTCCGTACCTGCTGCTGGAGGGCCCGTGAACGACCCGGAAGCGTACGACCCGGACGCCTGCGCCCCGGACCCGGGCCACCCGGACGTGTACGCGCCGGATGCGTACGAACCGGCCGCCGACGGGCAACAGTCCGACGGATCACGGTCCGACGGGCAACACCGGTCCGGCGGGCAGCTCCAGCGGCAGGCTCTCCTCGAAGCCGCCCTACGGATCATCGAACGGGACGGTGCGGCCGGGATCACCCACCGCACCGTCGCCCAAGAGGCGCGGCTGCCCACCACGGCCGCCACGTCCGCCTTCGAGAGCCCCGCCGCGCTGCTCACTGCCGCGCTGACCAACGCCATGGAACTGGAGACCGAACGGCTGCGGCAGCTCACCGCCGCGCCCGCCGACGGGTCGGGCGCGGCGGGCGGGCACGGCGACAAGCGGCGGATGCTGGCGCGCCTGACGGCCGGGGCACTGGCGGACCGGGGGCCGCAGCTCGCCGAGTTCGAGCTGTGCCTCTTGGCCGCCCGCCGCCCCGAACTGCGCAGCCACACCCGCCGCTGGTCCGAAGCGCTCGCCGACTTCGCCCGCCTCCACACACAGGACCCGATGCGCGTCGCGCTCTTCATCCGCGCCTACGAAGGGCTGCGCCTCCAGGCCCTGCTGGCCGACGAGCCGCCTGCTGCTGAGGAGTTCGAGGCGATGCTCTGGGAGCTGCTGCCGGACGAAGGGTAGGGGCCCGCTCAGGCCAGGCCCTTGAGCATCCCCTTGAAGTACAACTGCGGCAGCCCGTACCGCTTCAGGAACCACATGTCGGTCCGCTCCTTCGTCGTGTCGATGAACGGGATGGACGGCGCCGGTTCCAGGTCGTAGTCGAATTCGGCGAGCAGCATCTTGTGGCGCGCGGTGACCAGGGGGCACGAGGTGTAGCCGTCGTAGCGGGCGGTGGCGGGCCGCCCGCGCAGACTGGCCCGCAGGTTGGCGACGACAGCGGGGGCCTGCTTGCGGATTGCCGCGCCCGTCTTGGATGTCGGGAGGTTCGCCACGTCACCGATCGCGAACACCTCGGGGAAGTCGGGGTGCTGGAGCGTCTCCCGGTCGGCCTTGGCATAGCCGAAGGGCGAGGCCGGGTCCGCAAGCGGGCTGTCGGCCACCCACTGCGGCGCGCGCTGCGGCGGTACGGCGTGCAGCAGGTCGTAGGGGATCGTCTCCTTCGCGCCGGTCGCGTGGTCGACGATCTCCGCCTCGCGCGCGCCGCCGTCCACCTGCGTCAGCTCCGACTGGAGCCGCACCTCGATGCCGTACCGCCGTGCCGTCTCCTGCAGCGCCCGGTCGAAGACGGGCACCTTGAACATGGCGGGTTCGGGCAGCACCAGGATCGTACGGATACGGCCCAGCAGCCCCCGCTTACGCCAGTAGTCGGCGGCCAGGTACGCGATCTTCTGCGGGGCGCCGCCGCACTTCACCGGGCCGGACGGCATGGTGAACAGTGCCGTACCGCGCTTGGTGCGCCGGATGTAGTCCCAGGTCAGCGGGGCGAGATCGGGGCGGTAGTTGCTGGAGACGCCACCGTGGCCGAGGGCCTGCGCCAGCCCCGGTATGCCGTCCCAGTCCAGGCTCAGCCCGGGGGCGAGCACCAGCCGGTCGTACGAGACCGTCCGCCCGGAGGCGGTGCCGACCGTACGGGCGGCCGGGTCGACCGAGACGGCGGACTCGCGCAGCCACCGCACACCGGGCGGCATGACCTCCGCCTCCGTACGCAGCGCGGCCCGCAGCGGTGCCTGACCGCCGCCGACCAGCGTCCAGAGCGGCTGGTACCAGTGCGTCTCGGAAGGCTCCAGCACCGCGATGTCACGCAGACCGGCGCGGCGCAGCCGGGCGGCCACGGTGATGCCCGCGGTGCCGCCGCCGATGATGACGACCTGGTGGTGCGTCGGGGCGGAAGTCATGGTTCTTTCCTCCTGAGATCGAGCGGGGATCGAGGAACGGATTGGTTCGGGGTAGGGCCCGGGTGCCCGGGTCACAGGCGGGGGATGCTGGTCACCGCCATCGACACGGCGAGCACCGTGACCAGTGACGCGAACGCCGTGGACAGGGCCTGCGGCCGCAGCCGGGCGGCGAGCCGGTTGCCGAGCCAACTGCCGAGCGCGGCGCAGGCGGCGAAGGAGGCCAGCAGTGGCCAGTCCAGGCCGCCCGCCCCCGCCCGGGTGGCGAACGCCGTACCGGAGTTGACGAGGATGACCAGGAGCGACGTACCGACGGCGACCGGCATCTCCAGGCCGAGGACGAGGGTCAGCGCCGGCACCACGACGAAGCCGCCGCCGACGCCGAAGAAGCCGGTCAGCAGGCCGACGGCGGTCGCGGTGACACCGATGCGCAGGGCGGAGGCGAGGCGGGCGGCGGAGAGGCGGGGGAGGGGGGCTTCGGGGCGGTGGGCGGCGCCTCGGAAGCGGTGCTCTGCGCGGCATGACCGGCGCTCGCCTTCTCCTGGTTCCGCTCCTGGTCCCGCTCTCGTTCCCGCTCCCGCTCTCGTTCCCGCTCCCGGTCCCGTTCTCGTGACCGTTCGCGCCACGTCCGTACGAGCATCACCGCCGCGACCGCCAGCATCAGCCCGGCGAACGCCGTCATCAGGACGGTCGGGTTCAGTGACGCGCTCCAGCGGGAGCCCAGAAACGTTCCCGCGGTGCCCAGCCCGCCGAACGCCGCCCCCGCCGCCCAACGGACCCGGCCCGCACGGGCATGACAGGCCAGACCGGACGCCGCGCCGATCCCGACGACTACGAGCGCACCCGCCGTGGCCTCGTGCGGGGTCTGATGCAGTAGGTAGACCAGCGCCGGTACGGCGAGGATCGAACCGCCGCCGCCGAGCGCGCCCAGCAGCAGTCCGATGACCAGCCCGCAGGGCAGTGCCGCCCAGGCTAGGAGCGGCATCGCCGGCGGCGGTTCGTCGGCGGCACCGGTCGCGAAGCGGCGCGTGACGCGGGCCGGGACGCGGTGTTTGGTGCGAGGCGCGTCGCGGCGTGCGGTCCGAGACGTGTCGCGGTGTGCGGCGCGAGCCCGGCCGTCATGACGGACACGAGGCGCGGGGTGCCAGTTCGACCGCGTGGCTGTCGCTCGACCACTCGGCGACGAAGGCGAACCGGTCGCCGCGTACGACGGTCTCGCGCCACTCCACCGGCCGCTCCCCGGAACGCCCCAGCCGCTCGATGGCGAACGCGGGCTCACGGTCGGCCAGCCCCAGCAGCCACGCCTGCCGGATGTCGGGCAGGAAGGGGTGGATGCGTTCCCGGCCGCCGGTGACCTTGATCCCGCAGCGCTGCTGCAGCTCGCCGTAGAGCGAGGTGTGCCGGAAGTCGGCGTCGAGCAGCGGCTCGGCCACCTCGGCGGGCAGATACGTGGTGTCGTGGGCGAGCGGCTCGCCGTCCGCCAGCCGGAGCCGCTCCAGGACGACCAGCGGTGCGTCCGGGACGAGCCCGAGCTGGTCGGCGATCGGCCCGTCCGCCGTCCGCTCCAGCCGCAGCACCTCGCTGCGCTGCTCCACGCCCTGGCCCTCCAGCTCGCGGAAGAGGCTGTAGAGCGAGCCGAGCGGCTGCTGTATGCGCCGGGTGTTCAGGCGGCTGGCGCGCCCGCGTTCGGCGATCACCAGGCCGTCCGCGCGCAGCTTGCGCAGCGCCTCACGCACGGTGTGCCGGCTGACCTCGTACTCCCCGGTGAGCCGGTGCTCGGCCGGGAACTCCTCGGCGAACTCGTCCGCCTCCATCCGGCGCCGCAGGTCCTCGGAGAGCTGGGCCCACAGGGGCAGCGGGGAGCGCCGGTCCAGGGGACGCGGGCCCGGCGAGTGGTCGGTCATGAGGGCGCCTCCGTGTGGTGCTGGATCGTTGTCTCCGGCGCGGCGCCTCCGGCGTATCCGGACGGCCGGCCGTCCTCCTCGGCACCCGCCGCCGCACCCGCCCGAACTTGTCGCCGCCGACGCCGCATGCCTAATGTACGTACATCCGTGCATCCGCACAACACACTCCCCGCGGGGCCCGCGACGGCGGGTCCGCAGGACCACGGAGGTCGACCGTGCACTTCGCGCAGTACTACCTCGACTGCCTCTCCCAGGCGTCGTACCTGATCGGCGACGAGACCACCGGACGTGCCGTCCTCGTCGACCCACGCCGCGACATCGACGACTACCTGCGCGACGCGGAGGCGGCCGGACTGCGCATCGAACTGATCATCGAGACGCACTTCCACGCCGACTTCCTCTCCGGACACCTCGAACTGGCCCGCGCCACCGGCGCCACCATCGCCTTCGGCGAGGCCGCCGAGACCGGCTATCCGATACGGCGGCTGCGCGACGGCGAACGGATCCACCTGGGCGGCGAACCGGACGGGGGGACGGGCAGCGGACCGAGCGGCGAACCGGGCAACGGACCGGGCGGCGAACTGGGCAGCGAACTTGGCGACGGACCGGCACCCTCCGGCGTCACCCTCACCGTCCTCGCCACCCCCGGCCACACCCCGGAATCCATCTGTCTCGTCGTCCACGAACACCCGGAGGCGCCGGAGCCGTACGGCGTCCTGACCGGCGACACGCTCTTCGTCGGCGACGTCGGGCGCCCCGACCTGCTCGCCACGGCCGGGCTGACGCCCCAGGACATGGCGGGCCGTCTCTACCGCTCCCTGCACGGCAAACTGCTCACCCTCCCGGACGCCACCCGCGTCTTCCCCGCCCACGGCGCCGGCTCGGCCTGCGGCCGCAACCTCTCCACCGAGACCACCTCCACCATCGGCGACCAGCGCCGTCTCAACTACGCCCTGCAGCCCATGCCGGAGGCCGAGTTCATCCGCCTGGTCACGGCCGGACAGCCCGCCACACCCGGCTACTTCGCCCACGACGCCGCCCTCAACCGCGACGGCCACCCGCTCCTGGACGCCACGCCGCCCGCCGCGCTCACCCTCGACGAGGCGCTCGCCGCCTGCCGGGACGCGGGCGCGGTCCTCCTGGACAGCCGCCCGCTCACCGCCTACACCGCGGCGCACTTCACCGGCTCGCTGCACATCAGCCTGGACACCCGGTTCGCCGAGTACGCGGGCAGCGTGGTGGCGCCCGGCACGCCGATCGTCCTCGTCAGCGACCCCGGCACGGAGGCCGAAGCCCGCCTCCGCCTGGCCCGCATCGGCTACGACCACGTCCTCGGGCACGTACCCGACCCGGCCGCCGAACTCGCCCGCCACCCCGAGCTGGTGTCCCGCAGCCGCCGCCTCTCGCCCGGCGACGTGCCGTCCGAGGGCGTCCAGCTCATCGACGTCCGCAACCCCGCCGAGTACGAGACGGGCGCCCTGCCGGACGCCCGCAACCTGCCCCTCGCGAGCCTCCCCACCAGTTGCGCGACGCTTGATCCCGAGCGGCCGGTCGTCCTCTACTGCCGCAGCGGCGGCCGCTCCGTGATCGCCGCCGCGCTGCTGGAGGCCCGCGGCTTCCGGGACGTACGGGACGTCATCGGGGGCTACGAGGCGGCCGCGACCACCTGCGGCTGACACGCCGCAGGGAGCGCCCGCTCCGCATCAGGAGGGCGAGGCAGGCGGCCGCGCACCCGGCTGAGGCAAGGCGCAGCGCGCCACCCGGGTCCGTACCGGCGGGCGCGAGGCCCAGCCCGGCCGTCACCGTGATCGCGCACTTGGTCAGCCCGGACGCCTCGCCCACCCGGTCCGGCGGGACCACGGCCTGGGTGCCCGTCAGCGTCAGGGCCCCGGCCACACCCAGCGACGCCGCGGCCACGGTGGCCGCCACCAGCAGCAGGGCCGGACCCGATGCCGCACCGGCCTGCGCCGCCGCTGCCACCGCCGCTGACGCTGTCGTTGCCGCAGCCGCCGTCGCGGCCAAGGCGGCAGCGGCGAGGCCGAGGCAGGCGGCCGTCACGGGTTCGGCGGCGCGCGTCGGCACCCGTCCGGCCACCGGCCCGGCCGCCGCCATCGCGGCCGCCGGTACGAGGAAGGCCGTCCCCGCACCCAGTACGGACAGCCCCTGCACCTCCTGGAGCACGAACGGGACCACGAAGAGCAGCACCACGGTCGCCGCGTTCGCCACGGCACCGGCGGAAGTGAGCGTGACATAGGGCGCGTTACGGAACAGAGCGAGGTCGATCAGCGGCGCGCGCGACCGGCGCTCGGCCCGTACGAACAACGCACCGAGCCCCAAAGCGCCCACCGCCCACCCACCTGCCTGCCACCACACCCCCACACTCTCGACAGCCATCACCAAACACACCGGCACCCCGACCCCCACCACCACCGAGCCCGACCGAACCACCCGACCCCACCAACGGACCCGAACATCCCCGCCCCCGGCCCGCTGAACCACCACCGCATCCCGGTGCTCCACCACCCTCCGAGCGCACAACATCGCCCCCGCACACAGCGGCACATTCACCCAGAACACAGCCCGCCAGGACAGCTCCTCGGCCAACACCCCGCCCACGAACGGCCCGCACGCCGTGGCCAGACCGGCCAGCCCCAGCGCGTATCCCGTCGCGACGCGCGCCCGTCCGGGCGGGAAGGAACGTGTCAGCAGGGCCAGCCCCACCGGCATGACCAGCGCACCGCCCGCCCCTTGCAGCACCCGGAACACCACCAGCAACGGCAACGAAGGCGCCACCGCGCACCCCGCCGACGATCCCCCGAACAACGCGAGCCCGAACAGCAGCAGCCGCCGCCTCCCGTACAGATCACCCAACCGCCCGGCAGCCGGCATCAGCGCCCCGGCCGCCAACAGATAACCGCTGATCACCCACGGCCCACCCGCCGCGGAAATGCCCAGGTCCCGGCGGACCACCGGCAACGTCATATTCAATGCGAAGGCATCCAACTGCACACAGAACCCGCCGATCGCCACAGCCACCACCACAGCCCACACTCCACCCCGCACCACCACCCGGGCACCACCCACACCACACGGCTCGCTATTCCGTTCAGCCATCGGACACACCACTCCACCTCTCGCGCCACGCGGGTCGGCACGGCGCGCTACGTACGGACGAGGAAGGTGAAAGGCGGGGGATTGGGTGTGCCGGAGACGGGGCAGAGACGTGGGGGTGCCGTACGGGCACCTACGGTTTCGCACTGGTACGTCGCCCGAGGGGCACGAGAAGCGACGCCTTCCGGGCGTCGCGAACGCGGCGGCTGCGGGGGCACGGGACGTGCCGTACAGCGGACGTTCAGCAGTTGTTGATCGCTGATCTTCAAGCTGGTCCACATGTTGCGCCGTGTGATCTCCGAGCATGAGGAAACGACCCGGGAAACGCAAGAGCGCCCGGCGTCCCCGTCCCCGATGGCCCTCACCTGGCACGGTGAGCCGGGACGTCACGAGGAGCTGACCCACACCATGCTCATGGGCCAGGCCAAGCGGGCGGCCGCTGCGCTGGCCCGGCTCGGCGTACGGGCCGGCGACCCGGTGGCGGTCCACCTGCCGCTGGTACCGGAGTCGGTCATCGCCACCCTCGCCTGCGGCCGGCTCGGAGCCGTCCGTACGACGCTGCCGGTCTATCTGACCGTCCCGGAACTCGCCGAGGCGGCCCGCGACTCCGGCGCCAAGGTGATCATCACCGCGGACGCCGCGTTCTGGGACGGCGCGGTGCGCCCGGTCAAGCCCGTACTGGACCGCGCCCTGCGCCGCGATTGCACAGGGGTACGTTCCGTCCTGGTCGTGAACCGCACCAGCCGCCCGGTCTCCTGGACGGCAGGCCGCGACCACTGGTGGCACGAGGCCCTCGCAACCCGCTGACGCCCGCCCCGGCCGGTCCCGCTACCCCAAGGGCTGCCGTCCCGCCTGCGCGGTCGGCACCCGCGCGTACCCAGCCCGCTCGTCACTCCCGTCACTCTCGCCGAACGTCGTGACCGAATACCCACCGGCCTCCGCCACGCGCCGCTGAAGCGTGAGCCGCCCCTCGGCGTCGTGCGCGAACCGGTTCCAGTGGTGCACGAGACAGAACGCGCGCCGCACCACCACCTGGCGCCCCAACATACCGATCAGCGCCCCCAATTCGGGCCGCTCACCCCCCAACGCCGCATCCCCGAAATCCACCCACCACCCGGCCACCTCCCACCCCTGCCGCTCCGCATAGGCACGACACCCGGCCAACCGCAGTTCCAACATCGCATGCGACCGCGTGGCACAACGGTCGTAGACGAAGGCGAGTGGGGGTGTGGTGGGCATGGCGGTTCCCCTTACGTGCGTCGTGCCTCTCGGTGGTACGGCACGACCGTAGGAGCGCCCGCCGGGCAGCAGGGGCACAGATCGTGTCCCTCGCCCCGCCTGTGCATCCTCAGGCGGCCAGCAGGCCGATCTTCTGGGCCAGTTCGGATGCCCGGCGACGGCGGGACGGAATCTTCGACTCGGTTTCCTCCAGCACGATCCTCTTCGCGTAGCCGTTGTAGCGGACTGTTTCCGGGGCGGCTTCGTACGCCTGGCCGAGCGTCGCCAGCGCTACGTCCCCTGCTTGTCGAGCTGATAGCCGCGAGCCTGCTCGATGCGGTGCCGGGCTCGACGCGGCCGGGAGGGGATGTATCCGGCCTCGGCCCGTTCCGCCTGCCGGACGGCCTCGGGGCCGGCGTGCAGTTCGACCGCGACGGTCACGGCATGGGCCCCCATGATGCCGCGGGAGAACGAGGTCACCGGGTGGAAGTAGTCCGCAGGCAGCCGCTCGGCCACCTCACGGGCGATGTCCCAGTAGCGCCATGCCGTGCCCGTGTCCCCACGCCGGGCCGCTGTGTACCCGACCTCGAACTGCAGGGCCCCGGCGATGGCCCGTACGTCATCGGTCGCGTCCGGCAGCAGGGGGTCCAGGTAGCGGAGCGTCGCCAGGTTCACCTCGTCGGCAGCGTCGTAGTGGCGTGGGCCGGCGTCCCGGTACGCCTGCCCGGTGAGCCAGGCCGCGATGCCGATCGTGTGGGGGTCCTCGGACTCCTGGGCCGCGATCACAGCGCGTTCCGCGACGCGCCACAGGAGCGCGGCGTCCGGCTGGTAGGCGACGAAGAACTGGCTGAGGCTGTAGACCTCCGAAAGGAGGCCCTGGGCGGTACGTCGTTCGGCCGCCGAGTCGGCCTGCCGTACGGCGAGCTGGGCATCGCGGATGAGGTCCGGGATCAGTCCGCCGATGACATCCCTGTGGTGCGGCGCGGAGTGCCGGGCCGACCAGGCATGGGCCAACCGCGACCGCAGGTGCGCCGTCGAAGGAGCGGCCCGGTCCGCCTGGAAGGGGAACTGGTTCACCGCCGCGGCGACCGCAGGCAGCAGCCGGTGCCCAGGCCCGGCGAACAGGCCGACCCGTACCGACCCGGACCCGGTGAGTTCCGCAAGGTCCCGGACACGCAGTGCCTCGGCCACTCGTAGGACCATGTCCAACCCGGGTGTCTTCAACTGCCCGTTCTCCACCCGCTTCACCCACGACTCGGACATGCCGATGAGTCCGGCGAGCACCGTACGGGTCATGCCGCGGCGCTGCCGCAGGATCTGCATCCGCTGGCCGAAGACCAGGGGAGCGGGGGCGGAGTCGGGGGTGGCACCTTCTTGAGACACGGTCTGGCCCCTCTCTGAAGAGTCCGGCACGGCTCAGAGTAGGGGGCACGGAGCGACAGCGTGCCGGGCATGGAGGACACCCATGAGTCCGGCGGCCGTACCCTGGAGGAGTGAGTACGACCCCCGAATCCCGGTCCGAGGCCGACGCGGAGCCGCAGGAGAGTCCGGCGCGGCCGGAGACCGCGGAGACCACGGCATCCGCCGCGAACTCCGAGCGGACCCCGCAGTCCGCGGCGCACGCGGCGCTGATCTTTGACGACCCGCTGAGCCGGCGGTCGTCGGACGACACCGACCGTGGCTGGGGCGAGCGTCCGGGCAGTGCGGACAGCGCTGCCGACCTGGCGCGCTTCCTCGACGAAAAGCCGCCCCACCACCTCTGACCGAGGCGCCGGGACGGCTTCGCGGGACCGGGGTCCGTTACGGCGGCTGTTACTGCTACTGCGTCTTCTGCGTGACGACCGAGCCGGTGCCGCCACTGCCTTGCGAGCCCGTGGACGAACCGGACAGCGAACCGTTGCGCTGCGCCACGAGCGCGTCGCGGATCTCCATCAGCAGCTCGACCTCGGTCGGGTCCGCCGGGCCGTCGTCCACCGGCTTCTTGGCGTCCTGGCGCGCCTTCCACTTGTTCATCGGCAGGATCATGAGGAAGTACACGACCGCGGCGGTGATCAGGAACGTCAGGACGGCGCTGAGCACCGAGCCCCACAGGATGTAGATCCCGTCCGTGTAGTCGCCGGTCTTGGCGTCCGTGTGGCAGGTGCTGAGGCAGGTCTTGTAGTGGTCGAGGTTCTGCGAGCCCAGGGCACCGACGATCGGGTTGATCACGCCCTTGACCACGGCATTCACGATGTTCGTGAACGCGGCTCCGACGACCACGGCCACCGCGAGCTCGATCACGTTGCCGCGCATCAGGAATTCTTTGAATCCCGAGAGTACGCCCGTCTTCCCGCTCAACTGAAAGCCTCTTTCCACACTCACTACGAACCGTGCAACGAACAGCACCGCAACCTACGGCAGGGCAGGGCGAGGCTGTCCAATCCCATGACCTGAACCGGTGAGCGGACAGAGCGTCCGTACGGATCGGCGACGCGTCCCGGCCGGCCGGAGAAGAGCCTTCCCCACGGCACGGCGGACGCACCCCGCCACTCCGGCCAGTGTCGCGCGCATATCGGGCAAAGGCCACTCGATCTTCGCCGGGCGCGGTCCGGGCCGTCATGACTGCCCCCAGCCCGGGTGACCCCCGGGTGCCGGGGCGGCACAGGCGCCTGACGGGCCCGAGGCGCGGCCTTCGCCGCTCTGGTGGGCCGTGGCGGTCAGGGCCGCGGCGGTCATCGCCAGCCCGGCCGTCATGGTGCGCCGACGGCGCCGCACGGCCCTGCGCAAGCGGTGCCGCCCGCCCTGGGCCCGTACGGGAGTGAAGTGCGCAACCTCACACGGCGGAGGGAGGGGGAGGGGAGGGGTGAGGTCGAGGTCTGGGTCGAGGTCGTGGGGCACGGTAACCACCGCCTGCGGTGCCGGAATCGGTGCGGACGAGCTCCACCGTGCCGGACTTCGCCGGAGCCCGCTCGACCCTGTGGACAACGGAACCTCGACACGCGCGGGCCGAGGATCACTACCCGTGGGTTGTGGAGAACACGGTCACCCTCACGGGCCTCTCCACCCCTCACGAGCCCCCTCAGTCCCTCACGGCCTCCTCACGAACCTCCTCCGTACCTCACTAACCCCTTCCGCCCCTCACCTCACGGCAACGGGATTCCCAGGTCCCAGCCCGCGTGCGCGACCGCGCACGCGCAGGCCCGCTCCGCCGTCGTCGGCAGCGCGCCCACCGCGTCGAACAGCACTTCACGCAACCGGCCGACGTTCCGCCCGAAGACCTCCAGCACCTCCTCGTGCGAGACGCCCTCACCCGTCTCCGTACCCGCGTCCAGGTCCGTGACCAGGGACAACGACGTGTAGCAGAGGGCCAGCTCACGAGCCAGCACCGCTTCCGGATGGCCGGTCATGCCGACCACCGACCAGCCCTGCGCCGCGTGCCACCGCGACTCCGCGCGGGTCGAGAAGCGCGGCCCCTCGATGACCACGAGCGTGCCGCCTTCCACCGGCTCCCACGCGCGGCCCCGGGCCGCCGCGGCCACCGTCGCGCGGCCGACCGGGCAGTACGGATCGGCGAACGACAGGTGCACCACGTTCGGCACGCTGCCGTCCGGCAGCGGCACGCCGTCCAAGTACGTCTGCGCCCTGGCCTTCGTACGGTCCACGAGCTGGTCCGGTACGAGCAGCGTCCCGGGCCCGTACTCCGGGCGCAGCCCGCCCACCGCGCACGGGCCGAGCACCTGCCGCACACCGACCGACCGCAGCGCCCACAGGTTGGCGCGGTAGTTGATGCGGTGCGGCGGCAGATGGTGCCGGCGGCCGTGCCGGGGCAGGAAGGCGACGGCGCGGCCGGCCACCTCGCCGAGGAAGAGGGAGTCGCTGGGGGCGCCGTAGGGGGTGTCGACGGTGATCTCCGTCACGTCGTCCAGGAATGAGTAGAAGCCGGATCCGCCGATGACCCCGATCTCCGCGTCAGCCATGCGGTCACATTAGCCGCGGGGAGGGGGCTCGAGGAGGGGACCTGTGGGGGGCGGGGCGCGTTCCGGAACGCGCGAAGCCCCGCCGTCGGTGACGGCGGGGCTTCCGCGAAGAGGTGTCCGGCACGGGCGCGCGCGTCGTGTCCGTACCGGGGTGCTGCAGGAGTGCTGCCGGGTGAGGCCGGAGCCGCGCCCAGGCGGCCGAGGCTCAGGTACCCGAAGCCTCAGGCAGTCGAGATCAGGCAGCCGACGTCTTGGGCGCCGAGCTGGAGCCCGAGCCCGACGAACCGGCCGACGACTTCGACTCGCTGCCCGAGGACGACGAGGACGACGACGAAGAGCCCGAGTCCGAGGACGACGAGGAGCTGGACGACGAGGACGAGCTCGACGCGGGCGTGCTGCTGGACGACGAGCCGCGGCTGTCGTTCCGGTAGAACCCGGAGCCCTTGAACACGATGCCGACCGCGGAGAACACCTTCTTGAGACGTCCGTTGCAGGCGGGGCACTCGGTGAGCGCATCGTCGGTGAACTTCTGCACCGCCTCAAGGCCCTCGCCGCACGCGGTGCACTGATACTGGTAGGTCGGCACTGTGACTTCCTCCTGGCACTCTCACTCAATGAGTGCTAACGACGCTCCATAGTGCAGTATTCCGGCCCGTCAGTCCACTGTTGCCGGTGAGCGGTGACCCACCCCACGTCCGACGACCAGGGTTTCGGCGCGCGGCACCAGGTGCCTCCGGAACACCGCCAGCACCACCAGTGCCAGGCCCGTACCGCACAGCGGCACCAGGAATCCGGCATGCGGACCGAAGTGGTCCGCCAGCAGACCGGCGACCGTCGACGCTGCGGCCTGGCCGAGACCGACCGCGCCGGTCAGCCAGGTGAACGCCTCGGTACGGGCGGCGGCCGGCACCAGCGAGTCCACCAGCGTGTAGCCGGTGATCAGCGCCGGGGCGATGCACAGGCCCACCAGCAGGCCCACCGCGCCCATCAGCGGCGCCACGGTGACCGCCCACAGCGGGGTGGTCAGCAGCGTCAGCAGCGCGTACCCGACCAGCAGGCGGCGCCGGGGGCCGACCTTCCAGGAGATCGCGCCGCACACGATGCCGGCCAGCATGTTGCCCGTCGCGAAGACCCCGTACAGCAGGCCGTTGATGCCGGGCTGCCCGATGTCCTCGGCGAAGGCCGTGAGGGAGACCTGCATGCCGCCGAAGACCGTGCCGATGCCGAAGAGACCCGCGATCAGGACCCGCAGGCCCGGCACCGACAGCGCGGACGCGCGCTTGGCGGAGCTGTCCGCGGACCGGTGCACCGGCGGCTGGCTGCGCCGCTGCGCCGCGAAGAGCAGACCGCCGCCCAGCGTCAGGACGCCCTCGGCGATCAGGCCGGCCGCCGGGTGGACGCCGGTGCACAGCGCGGTCGCCAGCACCGAGCCGATGACGAAGGTGAACTCGTCGGTCACCGACTCGAAGGCGGTGGACGTCGGCATCAGGGGCGTACCGGTCAGCTTGGCGGCCCACCGGGAGCGCACCATGGGGCCGATCTGCGGCGTCGAGGCGCCGGTCGGTACGGCGATGACCAGCAGCGCCCACAGCGGGGCGTGCGACAGCGCCAGCGTGATCATCGCGGCGACCGCCGCCGCGTGCACCAGTACGCCGGGTACGAGCACCGCGCGCTGCCCGAACCGGTCCGCCAGCTTGCCGCTCTGCGGCGCGAACAGCGCCATCGAGACGCCGGTGACCGCCGAGACGACACCGGCGGTGCCGTACGAGCCGGTGGTGTGCTGGACGAGCAGCAGGATGCTGAACGTCAGCATCGCGAAGGGCTGCCGGGCCAGGAAGCCCGGCAGCAGGAACGCCCACGCCCCGGGGGTGCGCAGCAGTTGCCCGTAACCGGGACGGGCGTTCTTGGCCGGTGTCTGCTGTGCGGGGGCGGTCGTGTCCTGGACGGCCTCGTCCTGGGCGCCCTTGCCCGCGTTGTCCTTGACCGCGGATGCCACGGCCGAGCCTTTCTACCGCCTGGTAGCGCGCCGCCCGCGAGGTTGTCACGGGGTGTGCGCGCCGAGAGCTGTCCTCTCGCGCAGGACCGAGTGATACCGCGTGGTCCGCACCGGGGAGGTGGCTGCGTGTGGCAGGGGACCGCGGCCGCCGAGCGGTCGCGCCAGCTCTGCGTCAGGCAGAGTTGGTTCCTTTGATTGCCATGTCATAGTACAGGCCGATACGGGGGAGGCCCTGGCGTCGGCCAGGGCTTCCCGCGGCGATTTTCGGCATGTTTGGCGGTTGGTCCCGGATGGGCGGCGGTGGCGGACCGCTGGGCGCCTGCGGCCTGTCGCCGACCGCTGGAGGCGCCTGCCGCCCGACCGCCGACCGCCGGAGGTGCCTGCCGCCGGCCGCCGACCGCCCGGCGTCCGGACGCCGACCGCCCGGCGTCCGGACGCCGTCGCTCAGCGGGCCGGCGTGTGCGGCGGCCGCCCTCCGGGCGCTCCGTCAGGCCGGCCCCCGGCGGCTCCGTCCGGCCGCCCTCCGGCCTCCCCGTCCGGCCGCGCGGCGGACCGGCCGCCGGGCCGCTCCCCGGAGCCTTCACCGGCCCGGCCACGCGACCGGCCACCGGCCCGCTCCCCGGCCCGGCCACCGGGATGCTCCCCAGGCCGCTCCCCGGACCGTTCACCGCCCCGGCCGCCCGCCCGGTCGCCCGGCCGCAGCCCCGCCTTCTTGATGGCCCGCCGCCCGGCCGGCCCGCCCGGCGCCAGCCAGCCGGCCAGCTTGCCGTGGTGGGAGACCGCCTGGAGCCGGTTCTCGACCGCGTCCCGTACCGGGTCCGTGGCCACGACCAGCAGGTCGTCCCCGCGGCGCAGCACGGTCGTGGGCGACGGGACGAAGCTGGTGCCGTCCCGTACGACGAGGGTGACCGCGGCCCCCGGAGGCAGCCGCAGCTCGCTGATCTCCACACCGTGCATCCGCGACTTCGGGCTGACCGTGGTGGACAGCAGATGGCCGCGCAGCCGCTCCAGCGGCGCCGACTCGATCCCCAGGTCGGCGGCCTCCTCGTCGTCCCCCAGGCGCAGCTTCCTGGCCAGCCAGGGCAGCGTGGGCCCCTGGATCAGCGTGTAGACGACGACCAGGATGAAGACGATGTTGAAGGCCCGGTCGCTGCCGGGCACACCGCCCACCATCGGGATGGTGGCCAGCACGATCGGTACGGCGCCGCGCAGCCCGGCCCAGGACAGCAGCGCCTTCTCGCGCCAGGGCACCTTGAAGGGCAGCAGTCCCAGGAACACCGACATCGGCCGGGCCACGATCGTCAGGATCAGGCCGATGATCAGCGCCGGTACCGCGTCGTCGAACAGCGTGTGCGGGGTGACCAGCAGGCCGAGCAGCACGAACATGCCGATCTGGCCGATCCAGCCGAGACCTTCGGCGAAGCCGCGGGTGGCGGCCGAGTGCGGCAGTTTCGCGTTGCCGAGGACCAGCGCGGCGAGGTAGACCGCGAGGAAGCCGGAGCCGTGCGCCAGCGCGCCGGCCGCGTAGGCGGAGACGGCGATGGCCATCACGGCGATCGGGTACAGGCCGGACGCGGGCAGCGCGACATGGCGCATCCCGTACGCGCCCAGCCAGCCGACGGCCAGGCCGATGGCCGCGCCGATGGCCAGTTCCAGCGCGATCTCGCCGATCAGCGTGTACCAGTGCTCCACCGGTCCGGCGGTGGAGAACGCGACGACGAGGATGACCACGGGGGCGTCGTTGAAGCCGGACTCGGCCTCCAGGACGCCGGTCAGCCGGGCGGGCAGCGGCACGTTGCGCAGGACGGAGAAGACCGCCGCCGCGTCCGTCGAGGAGACCACCGCGCCGATGAGCAGCGCCTGGCGCCAGTCCAGGCCGACGAGGTAGTGGGCGCCGGCCGCGGTGACCCCCACGCTCACCGCGACGCCGAACGTGGACAGCACCGCGGCTCTGGGCAGTGCGGGTTTGATCTCTTTCCACTTCGTGCCGAGGCCGCCCTCGGCCAGGATCACGACCAGGGCGGTGTAGCCCAGTATCTGGGTCAGCTCGGCGTTGTCGAAGACGACCCCGCCGAATCCGTCCTGCCCTATGGCGATGCCTATCCCCAGGTAGATGAGCAGGCTGGGCAGCCCGCTGCGGGAGGAGACGCGTACCGCTGCCACCGCGACGAGCAGGACGAGGGCGCAGATCAGCAGGAGTTCGTTGAGGCGGTCGACAGTCAGGACTGGTCCTTCCTCGTGGCGGGCCGGTCAGGCACGGGTACGGGCACAGGGCTGTGGAACGGGCGGGCTTTCCTTACCGTATCTAGTTACTGAGACTAACAATTTACCATTGCTTGAATCTTGGAGGTGCCGCCGGCTACACCGCGTAGGGCTCGGCGGACCCGTGCGCCTATGGTTGCTCCAGCACTCCCACCCTGCCCCTCGAAGGACAGAGATGCCCGCCAACAAGTCCGCCCCCGCCCCTGACAAGGCTGCGAAGAAGCCGAAGAAGAAGGGGCGGCGCGGCCGCCTCGTCGCGACCACGGTCGTGCTTCTGCTCGTGGCGGGCATCGGCTCCGGCGCGTACTGGGGCGTCAGTACCGTCCGCGCCTCGTACCCGCAGACCACCGGCTCCCTGAAACTGGCCGGCCTGACCGCGCCCGTCGACGTCTCCCGCGACGGCAACGGCATTCCGCAGATCTACGCCGACACCGACGAGGACCTCTTCCGCGCCCAGGGCTTCGTGCAGGCCCAGGACCGCTTCTGGGAGATGGACGTACGCCGTCACATGACGGCCGGCCGCCTCTCGGAGATGTTCGGCCAGAGCCAGGTCGACACCGACGCCTTCCTGCGCACGCTCGGCTGGCACGACGTCGCGCAGCGGGAGTACGACACCAAGCTCTCCCCGGAGACGAAGAAGTACCTCCAGGCGTACGCGGACGGCGTCAACGCCTACCTCAAGGACCACGAGGGCTCGGCGCTGTCCCTGGAGTACGCGGCGCTCGGCTTCCAGAACGACTACAAGCCGCAGAAGTGGACCCCGGTCGACTCGGTGGCCTGGCTCAAGGCGATGGCCTGGGACCTGCGCGGCAACATGCAGGACGAGATCGACCGCGCCCTGCTGACCAGCCGCTTCAGCCCGACGCAGATCGACCAGCTCTACCCGAAGTACCCGGCCAAGCGGAACCGCCCGATCGTCGACGGCGGCGCGGTCGACCCGGTCACCAAGGACTTCGACGCCAAGGCGAAGCCGAGCGGCGGCCTGCAGAACAACTCGGGGTCGGGCTCCGGCACGGGTACGGGTTCCGGCACCGGTACGGGCACGGGCCCGGGGAACGGCGCCGGTTCGCGTACGGGCCAGGGAGCCGGCAACGGCACGGGCACCGGGACGGGTACGGGCACCGGAACCGGCAGCGGTACCGGAACCGGCACCGGTACGGGAACCAACTCCGCCTCCGCCGCCACTCAGGGCGTGCAGACCCAGCTCTCCTCGGTCTCCAAGTCCCTGGAGAAGATCCCGGCCCTGCTCGGCCCCAACGGCAACGGCATCGGCTCGAACTCCTGGGTCGTCTCCGGCTCCCACACCACCACCGGCAAGCCGCTGCTCGCCAACGACCCGCACCTGGCCCCCCAGATGCCGTCCCTCTGGTACCAGATGGGCCTGCACTGCCGCACCACCAGCGCCAAGTGCAACTACGACGTCTCGGGCTACACCTTCTCCGGGATGCCCGGCGTGGTCATCGGCCACAACCAGGACATTTCCTGGGGCATGACCAACCTGGGCGCCGACGTCACCGACCTGTACCTGGAGAAGATCAGCGCCAACGGCTACCTGTCGAACAACACGGTCAAGCCGTACAAGACCCGCAAGGAGACCATCAAGGTCGCCGGCGGCGCGGACCGCGAGATCACCGTCCGCACGACCGACAACGGCCCGCTGATCTCCGACCGCGACGACGAGATGAGCAAGGTCGGCAAGCACGCCCCGGTCGGCAACGCGGCACCCGACCGCGGCGACGGCTACGGCGTCTCGCTGCGCTGGACCGCCCTGGACCCCGGCAAGTCGATGGACGCGGTCTTCGAACTGAACCGCGCCAAGAACTGGACGGACTTCCGCAAGGCCGCCGCGCACTTCGAGGTGCCCTCGCAGAACCTGATCTACGCCGACACCAAGGGCAACATCGGCTACCAGGCGCCCGGCCGGATCCCGGTCCGCGGCAAGGGCTACGACGGCACGCTGCCCTCCCCGGGCTGGGACCCCAAGGCCCGCTGGGACGGCTACGTGCCCCAGAAGGCGCTGCCCAACGAGTACAACCCGGCGCGCGGCTACATCGTCACCGCCAACCAGGCCGTCGTCGACCCGGACAAGTACCCGTACCTGCTGACCAAGGACTGGGGCTACGGCGCCCGCAGCCAGCGGATCAACGACCTGATCCAGTCCAAGATCAAGGACGGCGGCAAGGTCTCCACGGACGACATGCAGACCATGCAGATGGACAACAGCAGCGAGATCGCCAAGCTGCTGACGCCCTACCTGCTGAAGATCGACGTGAACGACGCGTACGTCCGCGAGGCGCAGAAGCTGCTGGAGGGCTGGGACTACACCCAGGAGCCCGACTCGGCCGCCGCCGCCTACTTCAACGCGGTCTGGCGCAACACCCTCAAGCTGGCCTTCGGCAACAAGATGCCCAAGGAGCTGCGGGTCGAGGGGCAGTGCCTCAACGTCCGCCCGGCCGACGACACCGGTCCGGCCGACGACCAGGACAAGCTGGTGCGCGAGTGCGGCCAGCGCGCCCCCGACCAGGCGCAGCCCGACGGCGGCGACCGCTGGTACGAGGTCGTCCGGAACATCATCGACGACCCCAAGAACGACTGGTGGAAGACGGAGTCCCGGCCCGGCCGCGTCCTGGACGCCAACCGCGACCAGCTCCTCAAGCACGCCATGCGGGACGCCCGCTACGAGCTCACCAGCAAGCTGGGCAAGAACGTCGACAACTGGAGCTGGGGCCGCCTGCACCAGATGTTCCTCAAGAACCAGACCCTGGGCACCAGTGGCCCGGGCCTCCTCCAGGGCCTGTTCAACCGCGGCCCCTGGAACGTGGGCGGCGGCGAGGCGGCCGTCAACGCCACCGGCTGGAACGCGGCCGGCGGCTACGGGGTCACCTGGGTCCCGTCCATGCGGATGGTCGTCAACCTGGCCGACTTGGACAAGTCGCGGTGGATCAACCTGACGGGCGCCTCCGGGCACGCGTACAGCGCGCACTACTACGACCAGACGGACAAGTGGGCCAAGGGCGAACTGCTCCCGTGGGCCTACTCCCAGAAGGCCGTCAAGGCCGCGGCCAAGGACACGCTGACGTTGTCGCCGTGACGGGGCGCTGACCTCGTGGACCGGGCGGGCTCGAATTTCTTCGAGTCCGCCCGGTTTTTTTATGGCGGCCTTTTGCGCGCCCTTATGTGCGGTGTCCTGTAGGGGGCGCTTACACGGTCGGCGAAGTCGGGGACGACGGCACCGCGAACCGGTGCACACCCCCCGGCGTCACCGCCACGTCCACCGGCCGGTCGTGCTCCTCGGCCGGCACCTCCGCCAGCACCTCCGCGTCGTACAGCAGCACCACCTTCGCCGGCCGGACACCCGCCTGCTCCAGCCGCTCCAGCACCCGGTCGTACGACCCGCCCCCGCGCCCGAGCCGCATGCCGCGCCGGTCCACCGCCAGCCCCGGCAGCAGCACCGCGTCCGCCTCGGTGACGGACCGCGGACCCAGCCGGGGACCGGCGGGCTCCCGAAGACCCCGCGCGGCCCGTACGAGGCTCTCGGCGCCGTCGTACGGGGCCCAGTCCAGGTCGTTGTCCGGCAGCAGTACGGGCAGCAGCACCCGCACCCCGGCGGCGTGCAACTGGTCCAACAGCGCGTGGGTGGACGGCTCGCGCCCCACCGACACGTACGCGGCGACCGTGCCCGCCCCGGCCAGCTCCGGCAGGGCCAGCGCACGGCGCGCCAGCACCGCCCCCGCCGCCCGGATTTCACCGGCCGGCAACTGGGCCCTCATGTCCAGGAGATCGCGCCGCAACCCGCTTTTCCCACCGTCGTAACCGCTCATGATGCGCCGTCGCTCCCGCTCCTGTGACCCGTTCACCGGACCCGGCCTTCCGGCGCAAAGTGCCGGTTATCGTGATCCGCATGACTCCATCGCGTACTCGGATCACCAAGGCTGTCATTCCGGCAGCCGGTCTCGGGACCCGCTTCCTCCCGGCGACCAAGGCCACGCCCAAGGAGATGCTGCCGGTCGTCGACAAACCCGCCATCCAGTACGTCGTGGAAGAGGCCGCCACCGCCGGACTCAGCGACGTCCTGATGGTCACCGGCCGCAACAAGCGCCCTCTCGAAGACCATTTCGACCGCAATTACGAGCTCGAAGAGGCGCTGGACCGCAAAGGGGACGAATCGCGCCTCGCCCGTGTCCAGGAGTCCAGCGACCTGGCCACCATGCACTACGTCCGCCAGGGCGACCCCAAGGGCCTCGGCCACGCCGTCCTGTGCGCCGCCCCGCACGTCGGCGACCAGCCCTTCGCGGTCATGCTCGGCGACGACCTGATCGACCCGCGCGACCCGCTGCTCCAGCGCATGATCCAGGTACGGGAGCAGCACGGCGGCTCCGTCATCGCCCTCATGGAGGTCGACCCGGCACAGATCGGCCTCTACGGGTGCGCGGCCGCCGCCCCGGACGGCGACGACGACGTGGTGCTCGTCTCCGACCTGGTCGAGAAGCCGGATCCGGCCGACGCCCCCAGCAATCTCGCCATCATCGGCCGGTACGTCCTCGACCCGGCCGTCTTCGAGGTGCTGCGCCGGACCCCGCCGGGCCGCGGCGGCGAGATCCAGCTCACCGACGCCCTCCAGGCGCTCGCCGCCGACCCGGAGCTCGGCGGCCCCGTACACGGTGTGGTCTTCAAGGGGCGCCGCTACGACACCGGCGACCGCGGCGACTACCTCCGCGCCATTGTCAGACTGGCGTGCGAACGTGAGGACCTGGGCCCGGAGTTCCGGACCTGGCTGCGCAGCTTCGTCAGCGAGGAGATGTGAGACCGTGAGCGCCACCACCGGCCGGCCCACCCACCAGGAACGCGTCTGGTCGGTGGCCGACCACCTCGACGACGTACTGTCCAAGATCCACCCGCTGGAGCCGATCGACCTCCACCTCCTGGACGCGCAGGGCTGCGTGCTGGTGGAGGACGTCACCGTCCCCGCCGCCCTGCCGCCCTTCGACAACAGCTCCATGGACGGGTACGCGGTCCGTGTCGCCGATGTGGCCGGCGCGACCGACGCGTTCCCCGCCGCCCTGACGGTGGTCGGCGATGTCGCGGCGGGCAGTGCCGAACTGCCTGCCGTCGGCCCCGGCGAAGCCGCCCGCATCATGACCGGCGCACCCCTCCCGCCAGGCGCGGAAGCTGTCGTGCCCGTGGAGTGGACCGACGGCGGAACGGGCGGCGGGCCCGCCGAGGCGATGCGCGCGCACAGCGCGGCACCCGAGGCCGCCGGCGGCGAGGTCCGGGTCTACCGCCCGGTCGACGAACGCCAGCACGTACGCGCCCGGGGCAGCGACGTCCCGGCCGGCGAACTGGCCCTGAAGGCCGGCACCGTCATCGGCCCCGCCCAGACCGGCCTGCTCGCCGCCATCGGACGCGCCTCTGTCCGGGTCCGGCCGCGCCCCCGGGTCGTGGTCCTGTCCACCGGCAGCGAACTTGTGCAGCCCGGTGAAGAGTTGGCCCCCGGCCAGATCCACGACTCCAACAGCTTCCAGCTCACCGCCGCCGCCCGCGCGGCCGGCGCCATCGCCTACCGGGTCGGTGCCGTCGCCGACGACGCCGAGACGCTGCGCGCCACCCTGGAGGACCAGCTCATCCGGGCCGACATCCTGGTGACCAGCGGCGGCGTCAGCGTCGGCGCGTACGACGTGGTCAAGGAGACCCTCGCCGACCTCTCCGCCGAGGAGGGCACCGTCGAGTTCCGCAAGCTGGCCATGCAGCCCGGCAAGCCGCAGGGCTTCGGCCTCATCGGCCCGGACCGTACCCCGCTGCTGGCCCTGCCCGGCAACCCGGTCAGCTCGTACGTCTCCTTCGAACTGTTCGTCCGCCCCGCCATCCGTACGCTCATGGGCCTGCCCGACGTGCACCGCCACACCTCCCGGGCCACCTGCGGCGCACCCGTGGACTCGTCCCCGCAGGGCCGGCGCCAGTTCCTGCGCGGCTGGTACGACGCCGACACCGCCACCGTCACGCCCGTGGGCGGCGCCGGCTCCCACCTGATCATGGCGCTGGCCCAGGCCAACGCGCTGATCGTGATCCCGGAGGAGACGACCGAGGTCGCGGAGGGGGCGGAGGTGGAGGTCGTGCTGCTGGGGTGAGGTGTCAGGGGCAGGGGATGAGGCGGGCGGTGTCCGTACGGCGCCGTGGGAGCCGTCGGTACGGAAGCGTCGGGCCCACCCATACAGAGCTGTCGGGCCCGTCCGCGCCGAACGTGCGTGCCGTCGTCCGCACCGGGCAGCCGGGTGACGGCCGACGCCTGCGGGTACGGTGTCGTCGCACAGGCGGCACGGTCCGGACCGGGAGAACGATGAGCAGCGGCCAGCAAGACCTCACCCACCTCGACGCGTCGGGCGCGGCCCGTATGGTCGACGTGTCCCAGAAGGACGTCACCGCGCGCACCGCCCGCGCCAGCGGCCGCGTCCTGGTCGCGCCGCGCGTCGTCGAGCTGCTGCGCGGCGAGGGCGTACCGAAGGGCGACGCGCTCGCCACCGCCCGTATCGCGGGCATCATGGGCGCCAAGCGCACCCCCGACCTGATCCCGCTCTGCCACCCGCTCGCGATCTCCGGGGTGGAGATCGACCTCCGGGTGGCCGACGACGCCGTGGAGATCCTGGCCACGGTCCGCACCACCGACCGCACCGGCGTGGAGATGGAGGCCCTGACGGCCGTCTCGGTCGCCGCCCTCACCGTCGTGGACATGGTCAAGGCCGTCGACAAGGGAGCGGTCGTCACCGACGTACGGGTCGAGGAGAAGACGGGCGGCAAGTCGGGCCACTGGAGCCGGTCATGACCGCGGACCCGCACCCCTCGCCCCAGCAGGCCACCCCCGTCGCACCGCCGCCCGGGGCTCCTCTCCGGGCCCTCGTCGTCACCGCGTCCAACCGCGCGGCGGCCGGGGTGTACCCGGACAAGGGCGGGCCGCTGCTCGCCGAGGGCCTGGCCGCACTGGGCTTCGCGGTCGACGGGCCGCAGGTCGTCCCGGACGGCGAGCCCGTCGAGGCCGCCCTGCGCGCCGCCGTCACCGCCGGCTACGACGTCGTCCTGACCACCGGCGGTACGGGCATCTCGCCCACCGACCGCACCCCCGACGTCACCCGCCGCGTCATCGACTACGAGGTCCCCGGCATCCCGGAGGCGATCCGCGCCGCGGGCCGCGCGAAGGTGCCCACCGCCGCGCTCTCCCGGGGCCTGGCCGGGGTCGCGGGCCGTACGCTGATCGTCAACCTGCCCGGCTCGACCGGCGGCGTCCGCGACGGTCTGGCGGTCCTCGCCGACCTCCTCCCGCACGCGGCGGACCAGCTACGGGGCGGCGACCACGGGCCGACACCGGCACCGACTCCGACGCCTGCACCGGCGCCCCCTGATCCCACCTCCACCGGGAGCGCACACTGAACGCCCCCTGGCCCGTCGTACTGGCGGACGGCGAGACCGCCCTCCGCCCGATAAAGCTGCGCGACCAACGGGCCTGGCGCGATGTCAACCGCCGTAACCGCGACTGGCTGCGCCCGTGGGAGGCGACCATCCCGCCGCCCCCGCCGGGCGTCCCCGCGCCGCACCGGCCCACGTACCGCCAGATGGTCCGCCACCTGCGCGCCGAGGCGCACGCGGGCCGGATGCTGCCGTTCGTCGTCGAGCACCGGGGGCGGCTGGCCGGGCAACTGACGGTGGCCGGGATCACCTGGGGCTCGATGTGTTCGGGCCATGTCGGCTACTGGGTCGACGAGGCGGTGGCGGGCCGCGGCGTCATACCGACGGCGGTGGCGCTCGCCGTCGACCACTGCTTCCGCTCGGTGGGCCTGCACCGCATCGAGGTCTGTATCCGGCCGGAGAACCTGCCCAGCCGCCGGGTCGTGGAGAAACTCGGCTTTCGCGAGGAGGGGCTGCGGCCGCGTTATCTGCACATCGACGGGGCCTGGCGCGACCACCTCGTATTCGCGCTGACGGCGGAGGAGGTGCCGGAGGGGCTGTTGAGCCGCTGGCACCGGGAGAAGCCCAGCACACCCCACAAATAAAATATATGTTCGAATAATTTCACCGATTGACCACAACCGCGTACGGCTGATCTCAACAATCACAAAAAAAGTTCGAGATATCAGCCAGATCGTGCGACACACCGGCTCAATTGGCGGATGGCCCCCTGCAAACCCCTCTACCGTGTGAGACGTGAGCAGCAGCGGCCTCATCTACGCAGTCATCGTCGGGGCCTGGGCCGCCTACTTGGTGCCGATGTGGCTCCGCAGGCAGGACGAGCTCAATGAAGCCCGGCCGACGGAGCGCTTCAGTACCGCCATCCGGCTCCTGTCCGGACGGGCGGCCATGGAGCGCCGTTACGCCAAGGGGCTGGAGGGGCAGGGCGGCCGGTCCACCGACGATGCGGGCGAAGCGCGTGAGCCGGACGCCGCGGCCGAGGAGGCCGACGTCCGGGAGTTCGACGCGCCCTCGGACGAAGCCCCGCCCGCCGCTCAGCGCCACGCGGCGCCCGCGGCCGGTGGCGGGTCCCCTGGCGGCCGGTCGGCGTCCGCAGGTGCTGCCGCCTCCGGGCCCGCCCCCCACCCGGGCAAGAAGCCCGGCTTCAACCGGGCCTCCACCGCAGACCGCATGAAGCGCGCCAAGGTGCTGGCCCGCCGTCGGCGCACCACCACCGTCCTCTTCCTCGCCTTCACCGTCGGCACGATCATCGCGGCCGTCGGCGGCCTGGCCTTCCTCTGGGCGCCGGCCATCCCCGCGATACTCCTCAGCGCGTACATCGTCTACCTCCGCGCCCAGGAGCGGCGCCGCTTCACCTTCACGATGGACCAGCGCCAGGCGGAGGCGGCCGCCCAACGCCTACGGGAGGGCAGGCCACGCCCTCCCCAGGCGTCCCAGCAGCCCCCCGCCGACGAAGCCCCCGCTGAGGACGCCGCCGCCACGCCCCCCGCCCCGTCGCGCACCACCGCGCCCGCCTCCCGCCCCGAGCCGGCGTCGACGGCCGGCCGCCGCGCCCTGGTGGAGGAGACCGACCACGCGGAGTGGGTGGACCAGCAGCGCGAACGCGAGCGCACCGAGCCCGGCGGCTGGGACCCCGTCCCGGTCCCGCTCCCGACGTACGTCACGGCCCCGGTCGCCCCGCGCGCCACCAGCCACGTCGACCTCGACGCCGACGACGCCTGGAGCTCCGCCCGCTCCGGCCCGGCCACCGAAACCCCCCAGCCGGCCCCGTCCACCACCCCGCAGCGCCGCACCACCCCCGGCCGCCGCACCCGGGGCCGCACCCCCCTGTTCGACCAGTACGCCGACGACGACCGCCCCCGCGCGGCGAACGAGTGACCCCCTGCGGCTGACCAGCAGGGGAAGCGATTTTTGAGCACCCCGACAAGGATGCTAGAGTTTCACTCGTCGCAAGGGCCTGTGGCGCAGCTGGTAGCGCACCTCGTTCGCAACGAGGGGGTCAGGGGTTCGAATCCCCTCAGGTCCACCGACGTCAGAGCCCCTGCCGGAGAGATCCGGCAGGGGCTCTTGCGTGTCGTGCGGCGGGTAAGCGCTGCGAGCACGTCGGATCACCGGGCTTCTCCCGGGCGGTGTCGGCTTCTCCCCGGGGGCCCCAGTCCTGCGAGGGCCTCTTGTGTGAACGGTCACGGAATGCGCGGGACCTTCCATCGACGCCCAGGACCAGGCAGCGTGCGGCAGCCGTCGTCCGTGGCGTGAGGGTGCCCGGGGGTGCGAACTAGAGGCAGCCCCGCTTGCCTTGTGGGGGATGTTCCGGGGCGCGTTTCGAACTTGAGGAACTGTCCCTGTGGTGTCAGTGTCAGGTCACTTGGCTGGTAATCACGGGGGGCTTGTTTCGTATGGGTGTTGTGCTGCCGGGTTGGGCGGATGAGCTGCTGGACCTGATCGGGGTTTCGTGGCCGAACGTGGATGAGGACGACTACCGTGAGATGGCGAATGCCATGCGGGAGTTTGCCGACGACATCGACGAGGGCTCCAACGAAGCGCACGGTGCCATCCAGAACCTGGTGAGTTCTGCGGGTGGTTCGGTGGCTGTGGAGGCGCTGAACGCCCACTGGGGAAAGGTCAACGGCAAGCACCTCAAGAACCTGGCCGGGTGTGGTCGCATGGCGGGGACAGCCATGGACGGAGTGGC
Source organism: Streptomyces chrestomyceticus JCM 4735 (assembly GCF_003865135.1). Lineage (NCBI taxonomy): Bacteria > Bacillati > Actinomycetota > Actinomycetes > Kitasatosporales > Streptomycetaceae > Streptomyces > Streptomyces chrestomyceticus. The sequence goes on from NZ_BHZC01000001.1 coordinate 5,524,074, forward strand.
CACGCTCATCGAGGGCGCCAAGCTCGGTGCGCTCGTGCAGCTCGGCATCCTCGCGGCGGAAGTCATCGCTGCCCAGGCCGCAGCACCCTTCACCTTCGGCCTTTCGGAACTGGGCGCGCTCGGCGCGACACAGGTCACCCGGATCGCCCTCAAGCGGTTGTTCAAGGAGGCCTGTCAGCAGGTCGCCGAACAGGTCGTCAGCGTCGCCCTGACGCCCGTCGAGGAAGCACTGGCTGCGATGGTCGGTGACCTTGTCGTCCAGCTCGGCGCCAATGCCTTGGGAGTTCAGGACGGTGTCGATCTCAAGCATGCTGCCCAGGCGGGCAAAGAAGGGTTCCAGCAGGGCGTCCAGGGCGCCAAGGACACCGCCAGGTCCGCTGCGGACAGTCCGATGGAACTCCTCAGTGCCGGCGGGGGCAGCAGGGGCGGTGGCTCCGGTGGTGGTAGCGGCTTCAGTTTCGACGAAGCCGAACACGACAGTGTCGTCACAGGTCTGCAGAACGCCGGTGGCATCTTCCGTAACAAGGCAGGCGGCAAGATCGGCCGCGCCAAGGGACATCACAGTCGCACCCGGGGTAAAGACGCCATCGCGGATGCCGCGAACGGAATGCTGGAAAGGGTCATCGACGGCATCGAGGACGCGGTAAAGAAGACGGCCAAGCACTTGGACGACGACATGAGTCGTGGAATCAAGCAGATGGCCAAGAACCACCGAGAGAATGATCAGAAGCTATCTGACCATTTCAGCGGTCTCGGCAAGGGCGGCAAGTCGGACGCCAAATCGCCGAACGGTACGCCCGGGACATCTTTGAATTCGGCCGGCAAGGGCGGCAACAAGGCGAGAGACCAGCTCGGCCGGAACCATCCCAACAACAGTACGCGCACCGACGGAGCAGTCGAGGGCTGTGGTGACCCGGTGGACGTGGCGACCGGGCGAGTTTTCCTCCGGCAGACGGATATCGAACTCCCATGCCTGCCTCCGATGCGCTTCATCCGGAAGTTCGAATCCTCCTACCGATCAGGCCGTCGCCTGGGCGCATCATGGGCATCGACGGTTGATCAGCGCCTCGAATTCGACAGTGCGGGCATCATCTTCGTCACGGAACACGGCCTTCTGCTGTCTTACAGCATCCCCGATGAGGGAGCGTCCGTTCTTCCTGTGTACGGTCCCCGCTGGCCACTGGCACGTACTCCGCAAGGAGACTGGTCCGTGCACGAGCCTGAGACCGGTCTCACGCGGTACTTCTCGACGGCACTCCATGACCCGGGCCTGGCACTTCTGGACGAGGTCACGGACGGTCGGGGGAATCACTACCACTTCGACTACGACGACCGGACGGGAGCACCCCTCGCCATCCGGCATTCCGCCGGCTACCACGTGAGGTTCACTCACGACGAGCATGGGAAGATCGCTGCCCTGCACCTCGTCGGCTCGGGCTCCCCGGATTCCGATGTGCTCGTGAAGTCGTACGGCTACGACCTCTCGGGAAATCTCGATACGGTCACCGACGGTGCGGGCAGAAGCACTCGTTTCGAGTATGACGAAGACCACCGAATAACCGCATGGGTGGATTCCAACGACAGCCGGTACGAGTACACCTACGACTTTCTCAGCCGCTGTGTCGCGCAGGGCGGAGCAGAAGGACACCTGCGTTACCGCTATGACTACAGCGAGCGCGATTCCCGAAGTGGCCGGCGCGTCACCACGGTCACCGATTCAGTCGGCCGGGTGAGCCGATATTCGATCAATGACCGTCTCCAGGTGGTCGCACGAACCGATCCCTCCGGGGCAACGACACAGAGCGAGTACGACGATCGCGACAGGCTCCTGGCAACGACCGACGCCCTGGGCCGAGTGACACGGACCGAGTACGACGGAGACGACCGGCCCACGGCGCTCATCCGGGCCGATGGGCATCGGACCTCAGCCACCTACGACGACCGCGGCCGGCTCCGCACGCTCACCGAGCCTGACGGGGCCATGTGGCAACACGTCTACGACGAGCAGGGAAACCGGATCGCGTTGATCGATCCGTCCGGCGGGGTCACTCGCTACTCCTACGACCAACGTGGTCACATCAGCTCGGTGACCGACCCGGCAGGTCAGACCATGAAGCTGGTGACCAATGCGGCGGGTCTGCCGCTGACCGTCACCGACCCGGTCGGCGCGGTCACACACTATGCATACGACAGTTTTGGCCGTTTGACGACTGTCACCAATCCCCTCAACCACGTCATGCGGATGGTGTGGACCACGGAGGGCCATCTCGCGAGCCGCACCGACGCCAACGGCGAAACGGAGAGGTGGGATTACGACGGCGAGGGAAACTGCACCTGCTACACCGACCAGCTCGGCCGCAGGACGCGTTTCGAGTACACCTACTTCGACCTGGCGACGGCCTGTACCACGCCCGAGGGGGTTCGTTACGAATTCGCGCACGATACCGAGTTGCGTCTCACTCAAGTCACCAACCCCCAGGGCCTGACCTGGAAGTACACGTACGATGCCGTCGGCCGACTGATCTCGGAGACCGACTTCGAAGGACGCACCCTCACCTACGCGTACGACGCCACCGGACGATTGGCGAGCCGAACCAATGCCATCGGTCAGACGACCGCATATCGCTACGACAGCGTGGGTGGACTCTCGGCCAAGGATGTCGACGGCCTGGAGATCACATACGAACGCGACCCGTGCGGCCGCCTCCTGCGCGCCGTCGGCCCCGACGCCACGCTTGAACAGCGCCATGACGTCCTGGGGCAGTGCACAGCCGAAACCGTGAACGGCCGGACACTCTTCGTCTCCCGGGATTCCGTCGGTCGCCGCATCGGCCGCACCACGCCCACGGGAGCGGTGACCACACTGACGTACGATGCCGCCGGGCACGTCGGCGGCCTGACGGTTTCCGGACGCTTCCTCTCCTTCCAGCACGACGCTGTCGGCAAAGAAACCCGCCGGGAAGTGGGGGGAAACGTTACCCTTGCCCACGCCTGGGATCCTGCCGGGCAGTTGGTCAGTCAGACACTCGAACTCGCGCACTCAAGCGCTACTTTGCAGCGCCGCGCCTATTCTTACCGTGGCGATGGATGCATGACCTCGGTGGACGATCAGCAGACCGGGCTACGGTCCTTCGCGCTAAGTGCAGACGGCCGCGTCCATGGGGTCAGCGCGGCCGGGTGGAGCGAAAGCTATGCCTTCGATGAAACCGGGAACCAGACCTATGCCTCCTGGCCGGACAGGCACCCCCAAGCTGAATCCCGAGGGGAGCGTGCATATTCCGGAACCCGTGTCACCCGAGCCGGCAATATCCGCTACGAACATGACGCACAAGGCCGCGTGGTTCTGCGACAGAAGGTACGCCTTTCGCGGCGCCCGGACACCTGGCGCTACACATGGGATGCCGAGGACCGGCTGACCTCCGTCCGCACCCCCGACGGGTCCTGCTGGCGATACCTCTACGATCCGCTGGGCCGGCGTATAGCCAAACTTCGTTCAGCGCCCGGCAGCGAGGACGTCGTCGAGGAAACGCGTTTCACCTGGGACGGCCTCACGCTGGCCGAACAGACTACGACGCATGCTCGCACGCCCGTCGCCATCACCATCACCTGGGACCACGACGGACTCACGCCGCTGGCGCAGACGGAGACAAAGTGTCTGTCCAGTGCCCCTCAAGACGTCATAGACCAGCGCTTCTTTGCCATCGTCACAGATCAGGTGGGAACACCGACCGAACTGATCGACGAGAACGGGGGCATTGCTTGGCGTAGCCGCGCGACCGTCTGGGGGGTCACCAGCTGGAACAAGGACGCAACCGCCTACACTCCTCTGCGCTTTCCCGGTCAGTACTTCGACGCGGAAACCCAGCTTCACTACAACCATTTCCGTCACTACGACCCGGAAACCGCTCGCTATCTGAGTCTGGACCCGCTGGGGTTGGACCCGGCTCCCAATCCCAGTACGTACGTCGACAACCCGCATCTCCTTAGCGACCCGCTTGGCCTCACGCCCTGCGACGAGCAGGATGTCACTTGGGGCGGGCGGGTGCAGTACGGGCCGCTGGGCCCGGGGAATCGGGCCACCTGGATGCGTGCCACCATCGACGACACCATGCTGGGTGGCAGGACCAAGGCCAGGCCCAAGGACGGGTGCGCAGGTTACGTGCCCGGTAAGAACTACAATAGAACCCATCTTTTGGGTGCTCTGATCGGAGGAAGTAACAAGGACTCGCGAAATTTCGTCACGGCGCACCGGAACATGAATTCCCCTGTCATGCTTGCCATTGAGACGCAGATACGCGACGCGGCCGCAGCCGGAGAAAAAATCGAATACAGCGTGACCCCGATTTATCGGACGAATGATCCGAGTGATGTCATCCCCGTGGGCCTCACCATAGAAGCGCGCGGAGACCGCGGGTTCACATTCCGGCCCTACGAGGGTGGCGGGCGTAGCAACCATATTTCCCTCCTCAACGAGCCTAAGCGTTAGGTGTAGGCGGACCTCGGGTGCCCGAGTGTTCAAGAAATGAAAGGAACGCTATGAACTCTTCGGTTCAGCGGCTGGCTGAAGTCTTCCCTCCGCCCGGAGGTGTGCAGGATCGCGACTGGGGGCTGGTGGAGAGCCGCCTCGGGGCCCAGTTGCCTGCCGATTACAAGGAGTTGATCGATGCATACGGCGGTGGGTACTTCGACGAAGCCATCTGGGTCCTGGAGCCGGACAGCTCCAACAAGTACTACGACCTGCTGAACGAGAACGAAGGCAGGATGGAAGCTGTCGCCCGGTTGTGGGAGTTGGGGGAAGCCAGGCCGGCCCAACTGGAGTCGGACGAGAACCGATTGATCGCGTGGGCCCTCACGGAGGATGGTGATTACCTGTACTGGCTCGTGCGACCGGGACAGGACCCCGCCGACTGGACCGTGATGATCAAGGAAGGGCGCGGCTCCGAATGGGAGCATCACCCCATGAGCTGCACGGCGTTCCTGGCATCTGTGCTGGTGGAGGGGAATGTGGAGTCGGAGATCTTCGACGAACTCCCTGAGCAAGAACACCTGTTCCAGCCGACCTCTGACTTTGACTGACCGCTCCGTGCCTGGCGGGAGGGGGCCCGCCAGGTAGCGCTCGGCGGTTGTGGGAGGGCCTCCTCAAGGTCGGGCCGGGTAGTGGTTGGGTGGGCCCCGTCCGTTCCGAGCGATCGGGCGGGGTTCTTTCGTCGCCCCCTTTCGCCGCCGGAGGCAGCATCTCGGCACGTTTGCGTCGTGGCCGGAGTGGGCGGACGCGGCCCAACCATAGTTATCCACAGGCCCAGTTGCTTGTCGGTCCTGAGCCCTAAAGTTGGTTTCTGCGGGGCCGGTGGGCTTCGTCATGGGTACGTGATCGGGTATCCGATGGCGGTGGCGACGGGAGGACACATGGCCAAGGAACGGGCGTTCGGGCCGCATCAGCTGGCCGAGTGGCTGGGGATCGAGCCGCGGCATGTACGGCGTGCCGAGACCCGGGGGCTGATTCCGCCCCGGACGTGGGGGACGAGCGATGGTCGGTGGGGTTGGCCAAGACGCTGCCGGACCGGGTCGAGGAGATCCTGTCCGTGGTGGGGGACGAGAACTACGGGGAGGCGCAGGGAGCCGGGAAGGCCGGGCGTCGTCAGCCGGTGAAGGGGGACGCGTTCGGACCGCACCAGTTGGCGAGTGAGCTGGAGCTCCAGCGGTGGCAGGTCGGCCGGGCCGAGCAGCGGGGGTTGCTCCCGCCGCCGGACGTGGACGGCAAGCGATGGTCGCGCGAGGTCGTGGAGGGCCTGCGGGGGCGGGCGGCGGAGATAAGGGAAGAGCTCGGCGACCATCCCGGGCTGGGGTCGATCGATGCCGCGAAGCGCCTTGCCGAGCGTACGGAGCTGGAGGTCGAGCGGGAGGACGTGCGGGCGCTGGCGGGGGAGGGGTATCTGCGGCCGGTGGGGGAGTTCCGGGGGTACCCCATGTTCAGCCTGGAGAGCCTCGACGGGCTGGACAGGGAGCTGGTCGCGGAGGTGGTGGGTGAGCGGCAGCGGTGGATGGAACGGAGTGTGACGGCCAGGGAGGCGGCGGCACTGCTGGGGTGGCCGGCCGGCCGCTTCGAGGTGGCGGCGGAACGGAACGGTCTGACCCCGGGACGGCTCGGCCGGTACGACCGGGCGGAGGTCGAGGGGTTGCCGGAGAGGGATCGGGAGGGGAGGGGGAGGAGTCGGCAGGAGTAGGGGGAGGCGGGGGAGAGAAGGTCGGGGAAGGTCGGGAGAAGGGTGGGGAGGAGGTCGGCTGGGGCTGCGGGGGGGGGGGGCGTTGAGCGGGGTGTTCGTGCTGGTGGCGGCCATCTGTATGGGGTGACGGCCTCGTACGCGGATGGTGTCGGTGGTGTCGGTTAGCGCCCTCTGCGCCACTGGCCCGGGGATCGTCTCTGGGTTTGTGCTGGCTGTGAGGGGGCGCGACGCCGCCCACCGTCGCCTCCTCCTGGTCGGCGAACGGATGGCTCCTGGGGCTGTTCACGGTCGGTGGGTGCGGGGGCTGCTGGCTGGGCGTCCGGTGGTCCGGTGGTCCGGTGGTCCGGCGTCACGGCGTTGCGAGGCCGGCGCGCTCATGGCTGTCATGGCGCCGATGACCGCTTTGGGGGCTGTGACATGCGGCGAGCCGTGCGGGTCGCGTTCGGTGCACTGCTCGGTGTGCCGTTCGGCGTGCTGTTCGGTGCGGAGGCCGCCGTCGGGTGGGTGTTGGGTTGGGCGTCAGACTGGGTGGCGGGCTGGGCGTGGGGTTGGGGCGTGGGGTGGGTGGTGGTTGCGGTGGTGCTGTGGGGGAGTGGGAGGCGGGGGCGGTGGGGGAGGGAGGGGGCGGGGCGGGGCCCCCGGGGGGGGAGGGGAGAGAGGCGGGGCAGTTGGAGTGGGGAGGGGAGTGGGGGCTGGGGCGTGTGGTGTGGGGGTCAGTAGGGGAGGGCGCGGTGGGTGATGCGGATGCCGCGGCGGGCCAGGTAGGTGAGGGGGTTGATGTCGGAACCGTAGTGGCGTGTCTTGCGGACTTCGAAGTGGAGGTGGGGGCCCGTGGTGCGGCCGGTGGCTCCGCTGTAGCCGATGCGGGTGCCGGCCCGTACGCGCTGGCCGACGCGGGCGGTGATGCGGGAGAGGTGACCGAAGAGGGTGTAGTAGCCGTCGGTCATGTGGATGGTGACGGCCAGGCCGTAGTCGCCCGAGCGTTTGGCCAGGACGACGGTGCCGGGACCGACCGAGGAGACGGGGGTGCCGGTGCGGACGGCGAAGTCCACGCCGGTGTGGTGGCCGGCGGCCCAGTTTCCCTTGACGCCGTAGGGCGAGCTGACGCGGGCGTTGACGGCGATCGGACGGGTCCACGAGCCCGCCGGTACGGCCGGGACCGCCTCGGTCACGGTCAGGCTGAGGACGGTGCCGAGGGCCGCGGGGACCACGCCGTGCAGCAGGAGTCGTCTGCGGAGCCAGTTCATAGTTGCGAGGACACGCCCTGGGACGGGCGTACGCATCCGGAAACACGCGGGGGGCGCCCGAACGGCGCAGAGGTTCCCCGTACCGGGTGGTAACAGGGGTGAGTCCGGGCGGACGGGGAATCAGGGCGCGCGGGTGGTGCTTTCGCGGAGTTCGAGGTGTGGGAGTTCGGCCTGGAGGCGGCGGGTGGGGGCGCCGTCGAGGAGGGACAGCAGTTCTTGGGCGGCCAGGCGGCCGAAGCCCGCGGTGTCACGTACGAGGGAGGTCAGGCGCGGGTGGGTCACGCGGCACAGGGGCGAGTCGTCCCAGGCGACGATCGACAAGGCGCCGGGCACGGGGACGCCGAGTCCGGCGGCCACGGCGGCTCCGGCCACGGCCATCACGTCGTTGTCGTAGACGATCGCGGTGGGCGGGTGGGGGGCCGCCAGCAGGCGGCGGGTGGCTTCGGCGCCCTGCTCGTCGGAGTAGTCCGTGCAGACGGAGCGGACGTCGGCGGCGTCCATGCCGAGGCGGGCGGCCTCGGCTCGTAGGGCGGCGACCCGGCGGTCGGTGTGGGCGAGGCCGGGCAGGCCGGCGATGTGCACGATGCGGCGGTGGCCGAGTGCGTGGAGGTGGTCGATGATCGAGCGCATCGCGGCGGCGTCGTCGGCCCAGATGGTGGAGAGGGGGGAAGAGGGGGAGGGGGCGGGGCCTGGGCTGGTGCCGGGGATGGGCGTGGGGTCCGGGCTGGTGCCAGGGACGGGTGCGGGGCTCGGGTTGGCGTCGGGAACGGGCGTGGGGTCCGGGCCGGCGCCGGGGATGCGTGCAGGGCTTGGGCTGGTGCCAGGGATAGGTGCGGGGCCTGGGTTGGCGTCGGGGATGGGCGCGGGGCCTGAGCTGGCGCCGGGAATGGGCGCGAGGTCCGGGCTGGCGCCAAAGGCGGGTACAGGGCTTGGGCTGGAGCCGGGGATGGGCGTGGGGTCCGGGCTGGCGCCGGGGATGAGCGCAGGGCCTGGGTTGGCGCCAGGGATGAGTGCAGGGCCTGGGCTGGTACCAGGGACGGGCGCGGGGGCTTGGCTGACGCCTGGGCTGGTGCCAGGGCCGGGTGCTGGGCCTGGGCTGGTTTCAGAGACGGAGTCAGGGATGGAGCCTGGGGCTTTGCTGGCTGTCGGGGCCGGTTGGGTGTCGCCGATTACTACGGTCGGGAGGGTCAGGGAGGCGAGGAGTGCCGGGCGGGGGTCCTCGGTGCGGGGGTCGACGACCAGGACGCCGTCCACGCGGCGTTCGGCCCACCAGCGCCGGTAGGTCGCGCACTCGGCGTCCAGGTCCTCGACGACCTGGAAGAGGAGGGCGACGCGTCGGGCGGCGAGGGCCTCCTGGATGCCGGAGACCAGTTGGAGGAAGAAGGACTCGACGCCGAGGGTGCGGGCGGGGCGGGCGAGGACGAGGCCGACGCAGCCGGAGCGTTCGCCGGACAGGGCGCGGGCGGCGCTGTTGGGCTGCCAGCCCAGTTCCTCGGCGACCTCGCGGATGCGGGCTCGGGTGGCGGGGGAGACACCGTCGCGGTCGTTGAGGGCGAAGGAGACGGCCGAGGGGGAGACGCCGGCGCGTTCGGCGATGTCCTTCATGGTCGGGCGGCGGCGCGGGGACGCCGTGGGGATGCGGGGGGCGTCGTCCGCGGCCGGGGGGCCGGTGGTCATGTCGTCCGTCAGCTCCTCCGGTCGGCCCGGTCTCCGTGGTGCGGCGGCCTGGGCGGGCCTTGTCGCCAAACCGCATCAGGTCGTCGGGCTAAAGCGCATTAGGTGGTTCAGGATCACGGTGTGGGAGAAGGAAGTCAATCGTTGTAGGGGAGATGCGGTTGAAGGTGGCGGAAGGGGGGTGGGGTCGTGAACTGATGCGCGTTGTTACGGAAATGAGATGGCGGGTTCCGTGAGTGGCAGCTTTAGCGCATTAGTGCAGATAGGAGATGGGGGCGGAGGAGGGGTTGGGGTGTGGGGAGGGGGAGTGGTTGAGGCGGGAGTTGGGGGCGTGCGTTGACGGGAGGGGGAACGGGCGACAACGTTGGCATCGCCATCCGGCGGCGCGGCCGGGCGTGTGCCGGGCCGTGCGTGGCTCTTCGCTGTTTCCTCGCGGTTCCCCGACGCGGGAGCGCTCCCTCACGGGGACGTGCCTCCCGGGCAGAAGCGTTTCCCCGACGCAGGAGTGACCATGACGCGCAGGCACCTGGCTCCCGTACACAGCGCAAGCAACGAGCTCAACAAGAGGAATGTGCACAACGCGAGCGGCCTTCGTCCTAGCCGTTCGCGGCTGGTGTTCGCCACCGCCCTCGCGGTCGCGCTGATGTCGGCCACGGCCGCCTGTGGTGTCGGCGGGGCCGAGGGGTCTTCGGCCGCCGAGGGGCAGCCGAAGCGGACGGGCAAGGTGGCCGGTGAGATCACCTTTCGTACGCTTCAGTTGAAGCCGAACTTCACGGCGTACGTGCAAGGCGTCATCGACGCGTTCGAGAAGAAGTACCCCGATGTGAAGGTGACCTGGGAAGACGTGCCGGGTGACGGCTACAACGAGAAGCTCGTCGCCGACGCGCAGGCCGGCGGGCTGCCGGATGTGGTCAACCTGAACACCGACTCGTTCCAACTGCTCGGCGACCGGGGGATGCTCGCGGACGTGGCCCGGCTGGACCCGAAGATCGCGCAGGAGTACGTACCGGGCGCCTGGGAGCAGTACAAGCTGCCAGGTAAGGGGGACGGCGTCTTCGCGTATCCCTGGTACGTGACGCCCGAGATCCTCACGTACAACAAGGAACTCTTCGCCAAGGCCGGGCTCGACGTGAACAAGCCGCCCGCCACGGTGGAGCAGTTCTTCGACCAGGCGGAGCGGATCGCGAAGGCGGCGGACGGCCGGTACAGCGCGTTCATGGCGGACCCGAAGGGGCGGTTGCCCGGCGACTGGCAGAAGATGGGCGTGCCGATCCTGAACAAGGAGAAGAGCGCGTTCGTCTTCGACACGCCCAAGGCCGTCGAGTGGGTGCGGCGGATGAAGAAGCTGTACGCGATGGGGGCGATGCCGAAGGAGTCGCTGACCAAGGCCGACGACCTCGCGCAGCTCTACGGGGCGGGGAAGCTGGTGTTCGGGCCCGGGTCGCCGGGGATCCTCAAGGACGTCAAGCGCAACTCCCCGTCGGCGTACGCGAACACGCGGGTGGCGCCGGCCGTCACCGGGACGCTGAAGCACATCGGCATCTACACGCAGTCGCTGGGCGTACGGAAGGACACCGAGCACCCGGACGCGGCGGCGGAGTTCGCGAAGTGGGTGACCAACGGGCCGAACCAGGTGGCGTTCTCGAAGCAGGTGACCATCTACCCGTCGAACGCCAGGGGCCTCGCCGACCCGTACTTCGCCGACCGGGGCGACGGCAAGGACCCCGAGACGATGGCGCGCGCCGTCGGGGCCGAGGAGCTGAAGGCGGCCCAACTGGACGCGAACACCCCCGTGGAGTGGACCACCCAGGTCGGTGACGCGGTGGTGCGGGAGATGCAGAAGGGGATCAAGGGGGAGGAGGAGCCCGCGACGGCGGTCAAGAACGCGCAGGAAGCGGCCAACAAGATCCTCGAACAGCAACAGAAGCACCAGCAGCAGACGCAGAAGCGGTCGTGACCGGTGATGACATCCGGTACGACGCGCAGCAAGCGTACGAAGCGCACGACGGCTCCCTCGGGCTCGGGCCCGGGGCCGGGATCGGGCTTCGGATCAGCCTCCGGATCAGCCTCCTGCTCGGGCTCACCCTCGGATCCGGACCCGGCCCAGCCCTCGTCCGCCCCCTCCCCCTCCCCACTCCCGCCCCACGCACCACCCGCCGCATCAACCCCCGCCGCACCGGCACCGGCACCGGCACCGACACCGGCCTCCCGCACCGCCGCTGGTGGACGCCGTACCTCTTTCTGCTGCCGGGGCTGGTCATGGTGGTGCTCTTCAGCCTCTGGCCGTTCGTCAACACCGTCATCCTGTCGCTCACCGACGCGCAGATCCTGCGCGGCGGCCGGTTCGTGGGCCTGGAGAACTACGGGCGGGCGCTGGACGACCCCGACTTCTGGACGGCGACCGTCAACAGCGTCGTCTACCTCGCCGTCGTCGTCCCGTGTCTGGTGCTGCTGCCGCTGGCGCTCGCCGTGCTCGTGCAGCGCAAGGTGCCCGGGATCGGGTTCTTCCGTTCCGCCTTCTACACGCCGGTCATCGCGTCGGCCGTCGTCGTCGGGCTGATCTGGCAGTGGGTGCTGCGCAGTGACGGACTGGTCAACACCGTGTTCGAAAAGCTGCACCTGATCTCCGGGCCGGTCCCGTTTCTGACCGATTCCTCGATGCTGCTGGTCTCCGCCATGATCGTCACGATCTGGAAGGGCCTGGGCTACTACATGGTCTTCTACCTGGCGGCGCTGGGGAACGTGCCGGCGTCGCTGTACGAGGCCGCCGCGCTCGACGGCGCCGGTGCCGTACGCCGCTTCCTCAGCATCACCATCCCCAGCGTGAAGCCGATGATGCTGCTGGTCGGGACGTTGTCGGCGATCTCCGCGCTGCGCGTGTTCACCGAGATCTACATCCTCGGCGGGGAGAGCGGCGGCCCCGGCGGCGGGGCCCGGACGCTGCCGTTCCTGATCCGGCAGGTCGGGCTGGGCTTCGCGGGCGAGACCGGTTACGCGGCGGCCGTATCGATCCTGCTGTTCCTGCTGACGCTGGCGTTCAGCCTGCTGGGACACCGGCTGTCGAAGGGAGACGAGCAGTGACCGTGCTGCCCTCGTCAGGTGTACGGCGCGCCTCGGCCGCGGGCCGTGGACGCAAGGCGGTTCTCGGCCTCTCCGGCCGTTACCTCACGCTCTGCCTGATGCTGGTGGTGATGCTGGGGCCCATCGTCTGGCAGTTCCTGACGTCGCTGAAGGGACGCGGGGAAGACGTGTACGGGGGCGTGCTGCCCAGTCAGCCGACCCTGGACAACTACGTACGGGTCGCCGAGTCCTTCCCGCTGCTGCACTACGTCGGCAACACGCTGATCGTCGCGGCGCTGGCCGTCACCTCCAACTGCGTGTTCGCCGCGATGGGCGGCTACGCGCTGTCGCGGGCCGGGTGGCCCGGACGGCGTGTCGTCTTCACGGTGCTGGTCGCGACGCTGATGTTCCCCTTCGAGTCCGTGATGATCTCGATGTTCCTCACGGTGCGTTCGATGGGGCTGGTGGACACGCTCGTCGGCGTCTGGCTGCCCGGCGCGGTCTCGGTGCTCAACCTGATGATCATGCGGGCCGCCTTCCTCGCCGTACCGAAGGAGGTGGAAGAGGCCGCGGTCCTGGACGGAGCCAACGAGTGGCAGCGCTTCACGAAGGTGTTCGTACCGGCGGCGAAGGGCGCGCTGGCGGTGGTCTGTCTGACCAGCTTCATGGGCGCCTGGGACGACTTCCTGTGGCCGCTGATCGTGCTGACCAACAGCGATCACTACACCCTGCAACTCGGACTGAAATCGCTGGCCGGGGCCACCACGGTCAACGACCAGCGGCTGATCGCGGCAGGCGCGATGGCCGCGCTGATCCCGATGATGGCGCTCTTCTTCGCCCTGCAGCGGTTCTTCTTCAAGGGCGTGGGCGAGGGAGCGCTGAAGACGTGAAGGGAAGCGATGTGACGTCGTCCGTCGGCCGCGCGCCCCGTATGGGCGCCAACTACACCCCAGCCACGGCTGGTTCCACCACTGGCTGGATTTCGACCTCGACGCCGTACGCCGCGACCTGGACGCCCTCGCGGCGCTCGGCCTGGACCACGTCCGAGTCTTCGCCCTGTGGCCGGTCTTCCAGCCGAACCGTTCCCTCATCCGCCCGCGCGCCGTCGAGCAACTGGGGCACCTGGTGGACGCCGCCGCGGAGTGCGGCCTCGACGTCGCCGTGGACGCACTCCAAGGCCACCTGTCCAGCTTCGACTTCGTACCGTCCTGGCTGCGCACCTGGCACCGGCGCAACATGTTCACCGACCCGGAAGCGGTCGACGGCGCGGCCCGGTACCTGGAGACCCTCGCGGCGTCCCTTGCCGGGCGTCCCAACTTCCTGGGTATGACGCTGGGAAACGAGGTCAACCAGTTCGCGGGGCCGCCGCACCCGGACCCCGACCCGTGCACGTACGAGGAAGCCGGACAGTGGCTGACCCGGCTGCTGGACGTGTGCGAGCGGGCCGCGCCGGGGCGGCTGCACACCCACGCCGAGTACGACGCGGTGTGGTTCCAGGACGGCCACCCCTTCACCCCCGCCCAGGCCGCGCGCCTCGGCCGGGCCACCACCCTCCACTCCTGGGTCTTCAACGGCACGGCCCAGCGGCACGGCCACGACGGGACCGCGACGGTACGGCTGGCCGAGTACCTGATCCAGGTGGCCACGGCCTGGGCAGACGGTCCGGCGCGCTCGGTCTGGCTCCAGGAGGTCGGCGCGCCCGCCCCGCTCGTACCGCCCGAACACGCCGCCGCGTTCGCCACCGCCACCCTCGACAACGCCCTGACCTGCGCGGAGCTTTCCGGCATCACCTGGTGGTGCTCGCACGACGTGTCCCGCGAGCTGGCGGACTTCCCGGAGCTGGAGTACGGGCTCGGGCTGCTCACCTCGGACGGCGCGGTCAAGCCGGCGGGGCGGGCGGTGGCCGAGACCGCGGCGCGGCTGCGGGCCGGGCCGCCCCGGCCGGTACGCCGGACGACCGCGCTCGTCCTGGACGCGGGGGACGTCGGCACGGCGCCGCACCGCTCGGTGTGCGCGCCGGGCGGGGCCTTCTTCGAGGCGTGGGTCCGGCTGGCCGACCAGGGCGTACGGGCGGGAGCCGTCCTGGCGGACCGGGCGCGGGACGCCGCGTATCTGGAGGGGCGGGGGATCACGGAGGTGGTGTGGCCCTCGGACGTCAAGTGAGCGGGGACGCGGAGCGGAGCGGTACGGCCGGTACGAGCGGTACGGGCGGTACGGGCGTGGTCGCGATCGGCAGGACGAGACGTGGAGGAGGGCTCAAGCAATGGGCGCACGACATGGCGCGGGGCGGGGTCTGGGCCGAGGCGCAGAACCGGGCTCGGAACGGGACGAGGACCGGAACGCGGAGCGCCGGCCCTCCCGGCGGAAACTGATCGCCGGGGCCGCGGCGGCCGGAGCGGGCCTGGCGCTGCCGCTGACATCCGGGAGCGCGGGCGCGGTCGTACGGACGCACGCCCCCGGAGTGGCGGGACGGCCCCGAAGGACCCGAACGCACTGAAGACTCCGAAGACATCGAAGGCAGCAGGCTCCCTCCAGCCCTACGCCTCCTACTGGTTCCCCGACAGCTTCCCCGAGGGCCGCGAGCCCGACCCGGGCGCGGTCTGGCGCAGCCTGAAGAGCTGGCGTCCGCAGGACGACGCTGACCTCCCGTACAACGTCGCGACCGTCCCTCTGGCCAAACGTTTCGCCCCCGTGCCCGCCAACCCCACCGCCCGAACCGGCCAGGCCCGCATCTCGGCGCTCGTCTCCTTCGCGGGTACGGCCGGAAACCCCTCCCAGGGCAGCCCCAAAGCGGACTACTACGCCCTCAGTCACTGGGCCTACCTGGACGAACTCGTCTTCTGGGGCGGCTCCTCGGGCGAGGGTGTCATCCTCGCCCCCAACGCCCCCGTCACCGACGCCGCGCACCGCAATGGCGTGCCCGTGCTGGGCAACGTCTTCCTCCCGCCCACCGCGTACGGCGGCGAGCTGACCTGGACGCGCGAGCTGGTCCAGAAGGACGCGCTCGGCCGTTTCCCGCTGGCGGACAAGCTGATCCAGGTGGCCCGTACGTACGGATTCGACGGCTGGTTCCTCAACGGCGAGACCGACGGCGGCGACCCCGCGCTGGCCCGGCAGTTCGCCGACTTCGTGCAGGCGCTGCGCAAGGGTGCGCCCGAACTGCGCATCACCTGGTACGACGCGTTCAACGCGGACGGCCGGGTCGGCTGGCAGGGCGCGCTGAACGACAAGAACGCGATGTTCTTCCAGCGCGGCGCCGAGAAGCTGTCCGACACGGTGTTCGTGGACTTCCGGTGGAGCGCGTCCCGGCTGGCGTCGTCGGCCGCGTACGCCCGGCGGCTGGGGCGTTCGCCGTACGAGCTGTGGGCCGGGGTCGACGTCGAGGCGAGCGGCTGGGACGCGCGCGTGAACTGGGACGCCTTCGTGCCGGAGGGCCGCGACCACGTGGTGTCGTACGGGCTCTACCGGCCGGAGTGGACGCGGCGCTCCGGTGAGGCGCCCGGACCGTTCCACGCGCGCGACGACCAGTTCTGGGGCGGGCGGAACACCGACCCGTCGGCGCTCGCCGGGCCGGGCTCCTGGCGCCCGGCCGCCCGTACGGTCGCGGACCGCTCGACCGTCACGTCCGTACCGTTCGCCACTTCCTTCAACACGGGCCACGGGACGGCCTGGTACGAGGGCGGAGTACGGACCGGCGACACCGAGTGGAACCACCTCGGCCTTCAGGACCGGCTGCCGGGGCGGCGGTGGGCGCTGTGGACGGACGACGGCGGCGGAACGTTCCGGCGGCCCGCCGTCGGCTTCGACTTCGGGGCGGCGTGGCGCGGCGGCAGCAGCCTGCTCGTGGACGGCACGCTCGACCGTCCCGTGACGCTGGAGCTGTACCGGACGCGGCTCCCCCTGCGCGCCGGCACCGTCCTGGAGATCACGCACCGCGCCGACGAGGGCTCGGCAGCGGTCACCGTGGAGGCGGCCGTGGCGTACGCGGAACCCGCGGAGGCGGGCGGGCGGCCGGAGTTCCGCCGGCTGCCGGCCCGGATCGTACGGGCCCGCCGAGCCGTGGACGGTCCGGGCGGCTGGGTCACCTCGATCGTACGGATCGGGGACGCGCCCGGCCGTACCGCGTACGCGCTCGGCGTCCGGCTGAGCGCCCCCGGCGGCAGCCCCGTGCGCTGGCGGCTCGGCGCCCTCGCCGTGCACGACGGTGAGCCCGTAGCGCACAAGCCCGCAGCGCCGAGCGCCGTGCAGGTCGCCGCGTCGCGCGTCACGGGCGACGGCACGGCCGAACTGCGGCTCACCTGGAAGCCGTCGGCCAAGGCCAAGGCCGGGCCCGTACCCGTACGGCACTACGAGGTGCACCAGATCCTCCCGGACGGGCAGCGGCGCTTCCTGGGCGGGACCTGCGGCACGGCCTTCTACCTGCCCGCGCTGCGGCGTACGTCAGGCGAGCCGCGAACCCGGCCGGAAGTGCGGGCGGTCGGCGAGCTGTACACCGCGTCGGCAGCCGCGGCGGCCGTATTCACCTGGTAGGTCACCCGCCCAAGGGGCAGAAAACCCCCAGCACCCGCAGCACCCGCGCCACCGTTCCGCCCGCTCGCAGGTACCTCGCACCCACCCCACCCGCCCCACACCCACCGGAGCCCCCTCATGCACGACGACCGCAGCATCGTGGAACACCGTCTACGCCGTGTCCTGAACGACCGCATCGCGCCCGCCGTCCGCAGCCGCTCCGTGCCGCTGACGGTCGAACGCTGGGAGGCGCCGGGCGAGCCGGTGCCGCCCGCCGAGGGACTGGCCGCCGTCTTTGAACCGACGAAGACCGGGGAGGGGTGGGGGCCCGCCTGGGGCACCACCTGGTTCCGGGTCACCGGGCAGGTCCCGGCGGAGTGGGCCGGGCGCACCGTCGAAGCCGTACTGGACCTCGGCTTCGACGCGAACATGCCCGGTTTCCAGTGCGAGGGTCTGGTCTACCGGGCGGACGGCGAGGCGGTGAAGGGCCTGAACCCGCGCAACGACTGGGTGCGCGTCGCCGAGGCCGCCACCGGCGACGAGGCCGTCGAGCTGTACGTGGAGGCGGCCTCCAACCCCGTACTGGCGGACCACCGGCCCACCTACGAGGGCGACCGGCTCACCGCGAGCCACGCGCCGCTGTACCGGCTGCGGCGGATGGACCTCGTCGTCTTCGAGACCGAGGTCTGGGAGCTGGTCCAGGATCTGGAGGTGCTGGGCAGCCTGATGCAGGAGCTGGACGTGGCCGACGCGCGCCGCCACGGCATCCTGCGCGCCGTCGAGCGGGCCCTGGACGCCGTCGACCTGAAGGACATCCCCGGCACCGCCGCGCGGGCGCGCGAGCAGCTCGCGGACGTCCTCGCGTCCCCGGCGCACGCCTCGGCGCACCGCGTCAGCGCGGTCGGCCACGCGCACATCGACTCGGCCTGGCTGTGGCCGCTGCGCGAGACGGTCCGCAAGGTGGCCCGTACGTCCTCGAACATGGTCAACCTGATGGACGCGCACCCCGAGTTCGTCTTCGCCATGTCGCAGGCGCAGCAGCTCGCGTGGATCAAGGAGCACCGGCCCGAGGTGTTCGCCAAGGTGCAGGCGAAGATCGAGGCCGGGCAGTTCGTGCCGGTCGGCGGCATGTGGGTGGAGTCGGACACCAACATGGTCGGCGGCGAGGCGATGGCCCGGCAGTTCCTGTACGGGAAGAAGTTCTTCCTGGACGAGTTCGGCATCGAGACGAAGGAGGTGTGGCTGCCGGACTCCTTCGGCTACACGGCGGCCATGCCGCAGCTCGTGAAGCTGTCCGGCTCGACGTGGTTCCTGACGCAGAAGATCTCCTGGAGCCAGGTCAACCGCTTCCCGCACCACACCTTCTGGTGGGAGGGCATCGACGGCACCCGCGTCTTCACCCACTTCCCGCCCGTCGACACGTACAACTCCGACCTCGGCGGCAAGGAGATGGCGCACGCCGCCCGCAACTACCGGGAGAAGGGCCGGGGTTCCCGGTCGCTCGCGCCCTTCGGGTGGGGCGACGGCGGTGGCGGCGCCACCCGCGAGATGCTGGCCCGCGCCGCCCGGCTGCGGGACCTGGAGGGCTCGCCGCGGGTCGAGATCGAGAAGCCCGAAACGTTCTTCGAGAAGGCGCACGCGGAGTACCCGGACGCGCCGGTGTGGGCGGGTGAGCTGTACCTGGAGCTGCACCGCGGCACGTACACCTCGCAGGCCAAGACCAAGCAGGGCAACCGGCACAGCGAGTCCCTGCTGCGCGAGGCCGAGCTGTGGGCCGCCACCGCCGCCGTACGGGTGCCGGGCGACGCGTACACCTACCCGTACGAGGACCTGGAGCGGATCTGGAAGACGGTGCTGCTGCACCAGTTCCACGACATCCTGCCCGGCTCGTCGATCGCCTGGGTGCACCGGGAGGCCCGCGACACGTACGCGCGGGTACGTGAGGAGCTGACCGCGATCGTCGGCGCGGCGCAGACCGCGCTGGCGGGCCCGGGGGACCAGGAGATCGTCTTCAACGCCGCTCCGCACGCGCGCGGCGGTGTCCCGGCGGGCGGCGCGCGGCCCGCACCGGGGCAGACCGCCGGGCAGTCACCCGGAAAGGCTACTGGCCAGGGCGGCACGCCCGTGTCCGTAAGCCCGGTGATGGTCGAGCCGCTGACCGTGGACGGCCGGGCCACCGGCGGCCACCGTCTCGCCAACGGCCGGCTGCGGATCGACGTCGACGCCCGCGGTCTGGTCGTGTCCGCATATGACATCGAGGCCGAACGGGAGGCCGTGGCACCGGGCGCGGCGGCCAACCTCCTCCAGATCCACCCGGACTTCCCCAACATGTGGGACGCCTGGGACGTGGACGAGTTCTACCGGCACAACGTCACCGACCTGGTGTCCGTGGACGAACTGACGGTCGACGCGGCCGGACCGCACGAGGTACGGGTCAAGGTCACCCGGTCCTTCGGGCACGGCTCCACCGTCGAGCAGACCCTGACGCTGCGGTCCGGCGCCAAGGTGCTGGAGATCGACACCGAGGTGGACTGGCGGGAGACCGAGACGTTCCTCAAGGCCGCC
Organism: Streptomyces chrestomyceticus JCM 4735; assembly: GCF_003865135.1. Classification (NCBI taxonomy): domain Bacteria; kingdom Bacillati; phylum Actinomycetota; class Actinomycetes; order Kitasatosporales; family Streptomycetaceae; genus Streptomyces; species Streptomyces chrestomyceticus. The sequence goes on from NZ_BHZC01000001.1 coordinate 5,543,353, forward strand.
TTCCCGCTGGACGTGAAGGCCGACCGGTCCGCCTCCGAGACCCAGTTCGGGCACGTCTTCCGCGCCACCCACACCAACACGTCGTGGGAGGCCGCCAAGTTCGAGATCTGCGCGCACCGCTGGATCCAGGTCGAGGAACCGGGCTGGGGCGCGGCCCTGGTCAACGACTCCACGTACGGCCACGACGTCACCCGCGACATCCGCCCGGACGGCGGCCAGACCACGACCGTACGGCTGTCCCTGCTGCGCGCGCCCCGCTACCCGGACCCGGAGACCGACCAGGGCCACCACCACCTGCGGTACGCGCTCGCGCCCGGCGCGGCGGTCGGCGACGCCGTACGGGAGGGCCACTGGATCAACCTGCCCGAGCGCACGGTGCGGGGCGGCGGGCCGGTCGAGCCGCTGGTCGGCGTGGACAACGACGCGGTCGTGGTCGAGGCCGTGAAGCTGGCCGAGGACCGCAGCGGCGATGTCGTGGTCCGGCTGTACGAGTCGCACGGGGGCCGGGCGTCGGCGAGGCTCACGGCCGGGTTCCCGGTGGCGGGGGCCGTGGAGACGGATCTGTTGGAGCGGGAGATGGTTGGTTCGGCAGGTTCGGCAGGTTCGGCAGGTTCGGTCGATTCGGCCGGTGCTGCCGGTACTGCCGTCGGCGAGGTGCGGGACGGCCAGGTCGCGCTCACGCTGCGCCCGTTCCAGATCGTGACGGTACGGCTGGCGCGCGCGGCGGGCTGACGCGCGGGCGGGGCGGCCGAAGACCTGCGGACCCGGCCGCCCCGCCCTCCCCACGGGCGTCACCCCTCGCCCTCCACCACCTCACCCGCGCCGTCCTCCGCCGCCGGCCGGGCGGCCCAGAACGGCTGGTCGGCGGTGACCGGTACCGGTACGGCCGGGGCTCCGGCCCGTAGTGCGGCGGCCGTCGTGCCCGCGCCCGGTGGCCATGGAACCGCCTCTCGTGCCACGGCCCGCCGGGCCGCCGTACGGCCCGCGCCGTACGGGCACAGGCTGCGGCCTGACGTGGGGGGAGGGGCAAGCGGAACCGGCCGTGACAGCTCCCGCACCCCACCGATGACCCGCTGTTACACGCCCGTGGGGCCGCCGTGAAGCAGGCTGCTTAGCGTGGGGGCAATCTGGGCGGACACGGTTACCTTTGTCGTAAAAGCCCACCCAGGGCGCCACCCGGGGCACCGGACGGCGCCCCGGTGCCGCCCGCATCCCGCCCAGCCGACCGAGGGACCCGTGCGCTCACTCACCGCGACCGCCTGCGTCGCCGCGATGTCCGCGGCCGCGCTGCTGCTGTCCGGCTGCTCCGACCCGCGCGGCCTGCGGGTGGCGGGCCCCGCCGTGTCTCCCTCGCCGCCCGCCGGCCCGGCCGAGGTCACCGAACCCGTCTACGTCTCCGACGCGGCCCGCCGCCCGTTGCAGCGCCCCGCCTCCTTCGAGCTGACCGGCGCGGTGAGCCTGACCGGTCTGCACTGGTCGTCCTGGGGTGACGCGACCGCCAAGGCCACCGGAGGGCTCAGCGGCGCCTGGTGCCGTCCCGAGTGCGGGAGACAGCCGTACCCGGTCGCGGTCACGCTCAGCGGACTGCTCAGGCAGGACGGGCCGAAGCGGCGGGAGGACCGGCCGGCGTTCTATTCGAGTGCCACGCTCGTCTCCGACCGCCTGCCGCCGGAGAAGGCCGCCGAACTGGGCAGGGTCAGCCTGCACACCCCGGAGTTCTAGGCCGTCATGGGGTTGCGCGCGAAGATCGGCATGGCGATCGCCGCCACGGCCGCCGTGGTCGCGGTCCTCATCGGGGTGCTCGTGCACAACCGGACGGTGGACGCGCAGTTCGACCTGGCGGCCGAGTCGATCGACGGGCGGCTGCAGAGCCTGGTGCAGGACCGGGCGGCCGGTATCGACACCGGCCGGGCGATCATCGACCCGCCCGACCTCCCCGGCCCGCTGAAGGACGCCGTCGCGCACGGCGAACGCGGCGTCTACCTGGAACCGGACGGCCCCAAGCCGCATCTCTGGGCCGCGACCGAGCTGGGCGGCGAGGTCATCGCGCTCAAGCGCCCGTACGTACGGGAGCGGGAGACCCTGCGCAGCCTGGACCGCGTGCTGTGGCTGTCCGGCATCGCGGGCACCGCGCTGGGCTGCGTCGTCGGCCTGCTGGTCGCCCGCCGGCTGGGGCGGCGGCTGACCTCCTCGGCGGTCACCGCGCAGCGGATCGCCGAGGGCGACCTGACCGCGCGGCTGCCGCGCGGCGGCAAGGACGAGATAGCCCAGCTCACCACCGCGGTCAACACCATGGCCGACGCGCTGGCCGCCCGCCTCCAGGCCGAACGCGACGTCACCGCGAACATCGCCCATGAACTGCGTACCCCCGTCGCCGGCCTGGTCGCGGCCGCCGGCCTGCTGCCGCCCTCACGTCCCACCGAGCTGGTCCAGGACCGGGCCCAGCGCGTACGGAGGCTGATGGAGGACGTCCTGGAGGTGGCGCGGCTCGACGCGCGTACCGAGGAGGCCGACACGGAACTGCGGCCGCTGGCCGAGCTGGCGCGGCGGACGGTGGCCGCGCTGGGCGGGGCCGCCGGGGCGGGCGTGGAGGTACGGGTCCTCTCGGACGGGCTGGTGGAGACCGCCCCCCGCGGCGGGTCGAACGCATCCTCGTCAACCTGATCGGCAACGCGCTGCGGCACGGCGCGGCCCCGGTGACCGTCGAGATCGAACGCGGCATCCTGCGCGTCCGCGACAGCGGGCCGGGCTTCCCGGAGGCCCTGCCGGCCCACGGGCCGCAGCGCTTCCGTACGGGCGGCGGCTCGGACGGCCAGGGGCTCGGCCTGGGGCTGACCATCGCGTCCGGGCAGGCGCGGGTGCTGGGCGGGCGGCTGACGTTCGCCAATCCGGAGGGCGGCGGGGCCGAGGCGACCCTGGACCTCAGCCACTCCCTCGCCGACCGCCCCGCCTCCGGGGGCGCGTCCCCCGAAGGCACTCCCTCCACCACCTCCTCCGACGGCACTCCCTCCGACCGCTCCTGACATGCGTACGGGCCCGTTCGCGCCAAGAGTGGTGTGAGACGCCCGCGTCCGGAGCAGGCGTACCGGTATCCCCCCACCGACCGCAGACCACTGGAGCCACCGCGATGGACGAGAACGTGCTCTTCATGGACCTCACCGCCGCCGGTGAGGGCGCGGCGCGGCGCGCCCTGGACGCGCTGCGCCACGAGGACGCCGAACACCGGATCACGCTGCGCGAGGCCACCGTGATCGCCCGGGACGCCGACGGCAACGTCACCTTCCCCGAGAACGTCGACCACACCGGCACCGTGCGCGGCTTCGCCGTCGGCGGGCTGCTCGGCGGCCTCGTCGGACTGCTGGGCGGCCCGCTGGGCGCCATGGTCGGCTTCGGCGCCGGCGGCCTCCTCGGCGGCGCCCGTGACGCACGGCGGGCCAGCGCGGACAACGCGGCCGTGGACATGCTGGCGGCAGAGGTGCCGCCGGGCAGCACCGTCCTGGTCGCCGAGGTCTCCGAACCGGCCAGGGGCCCGGTCGACGCGGCGTTGGCGGGCATCGGCGAAGGCGTCATCCGCTACCCGGCGGCCGAGGTGCGCAGGCACGTGGAGGAGCTGATCGCGGAGAGCGGCTGAGGGGCGTATATCCGGAGTGGGCGGCGGCGCCCGGCCGCCCCAACGAGCCCTACAGTCCCTACGAGCTGTGCACCCAACTCCCCGCACCGCTCGGCGCCCCGGCATCGTCCCCCGCTGTCACCAGCGACTTCGCCATGCACCGACTCTCCTCGTACATCCGGTACAGCCCGAACTTCGTCACCGGCCGGTAGCCGCACGACGCGTACAGCGCCAGTGCCTCGGGCTGCTTGATGCCCGTCTCCAGCACCATCCGGGTGCGGCCCGCGGCGCGCGCGTCCGCCTCCAGGGCCGCGAGGATGCGCCGGGCCAGGCCGCGTCCGCGGGCCTCCGTGACCACGAACATCCGCTTGATCTCGGCGTCCCCGTCCGCGTAGCCCTCGGGGTTGGAGTCCTGGGTCCGCCAGCCGCCGGTGGCCAGCGGGCGTCCGTCCTCGTAGGCGAGCAGGTACAGGCCGTTCGGCGGCTCGAACATGCCCGGGTCGAGCGGCGTGATGTCGCCCTCGTCGTCGTACCGCTGCGCGTACTCGCGCTGGACCAGCCGGTCGAGGTCGACGGCGTCGGGGTGGTCATAGGGGACGGGACGGATCTCCATCCGAGGAATCGTACGGATGTCCGGCCGTTGTGGCGAGAGTGTCGGACGGGTAGGGGGCTGACCTGCTCTCCTGCTGGAAGCGGCGCTGGAAATCCCCCATCGCTACGGCAATCGGCGCGTAGCGGACGAAGATCTCCGCGATGGTCGGCGGTACTCCTTCCGGCGGCGTCCCCTGGGCGCAGGTACGCGCGAACGCCTCGCGTTCTTCCGGGCCGTACCCGTACAGGGCGAAGGCCAGCCAGTTCACCAGGTGTGCGGCGGTGTAGTGCCGGTCGTAGCCGCGGTGCCGGCGGAAGAAGGCGGCCTCGTCCTGGGTGAGCGCGAAGCGGGTGGCGAGGGCGAGGCCGTAGTCGGCGAAGAAGAGGCGGCGGCCGTCGGTGAGGATGTTCTTGAAGTGGGCGTCGAAGTGCAGCATCCCGCGGGCGTTCATGAAGGACGTGCCGGAGCGCAGCTCGCTGTCCACCATGGCGCAGGCCCGTCCGGCCGCCTCGCCACCTGCCTCGATCCGCGCGCTCAGCCAGTCGTGCAGGTTGTACGGGATGTGCTCCAGGAACAGCAGCAGGCTCGCCGTGGACTGCTGGAGGCCCTCGATCCGGCGGCGTATCCCCGTCCCGCCTCCCCAGTGGGCGACAGCGCGTTCCACGTCGGCCAGGTCTTCGGGCACCGGCCGGTGAGGGCCCGGGAGGACCCGCCAGTGATACATGAGGGGGAAGCCCTCGTGGTCTCCCGCGAGCACCCAGTCCGTCGTCATGGTGTGCACGGCCAGCTCCCGCCAGGCGCCGGACCCCGGGCTGCCGATGCGGCCGATGCCGTAGTGGCAGAAGGGCGGCAGCCCGAACAGGTTCGCCGTGGAGCGCACGTTCTCCGGCCGTCGCTCCAGGTCGGTCAGCGGTACCTGTTTGACGAAGACCGGGGTTCCGGCGATCTCCAGCGCCATGGTCTGGCCGCCGATTCCGGAACCGGCCGGTGCGGCGGCGTCCACGAGCTCGCGGAGTCGGTGATCGCTGTACGACGCCAGCGAGGCGGAGACGGTGCCGTAAGCGGCCAGGCGAGCGCCGCGGGACATGTCAGGGATCTTCGTCCGTGCCTGCGCCTGTGCCTTCATCCGCGCCTCCGCCTCGGCCTTCATCCGCGCCTCCAGCCGAACGCCCGTTCCCATACCGGGCACCCCGCCCTCCCTCCACCGCCCCGCACCCCCTCTACCGGACCCCGCCCCCGCCCTCCCCTCGCATACGGCGGTTCGGCGGAGCCAAAGCACCCGATGGGGGTGTGTCGGTACCGGAACGGACAGTACGGGCCCGCGGCGGGGAACGGCTGCTGCGCCACTGACGCTGAACCGAAGGAGAAACCCATGCGTCTGCGTCCCGTGCTGGCCACCGCCGCCGCCGTACTCTCCCTGTCCGCATCCGGTCTGACCGGGGCCGCCGTGGCGGCGGCCCCGGCGGACCCCGCACCGCCGGTCAGCTTCGGCGGCCAGTCGAACGACGACAGCGCCAACGGCGAGAGCCGCGGCGAGCGGGATTACCCCGGCACCATCGGATGGGGGCACAAGCCGTACCAGCTCCTCGGGGACCGGAACGGCAGGTATGTCATCACGGCGGTGAACAAGACCGACACCGACCGGCTGCCGACCTGCTACCGCGACCTGTACGCGACCCCGGCCTCCTCGATCTGCCACTGACCGGGACGGCTCACCGTGGTGCCCGGCGCTCATCGCGCCGGGCACCCGCGCGGATAGCGCCGAGTCGTTTCCGCCCCCTCCCGTCGCGTAGGCTGCTGCGCTGCCGCCAGCGCGATGAGGGAGCAAGTAGTGCTAACTGTGACAACCGTCAACGTCAACGGCCTGCGCGCCGCGGCCAAGAAGGGCTTCCTTCCCTGGCTGGCGGAGACGGACGCCGACGTGATCTGCCTCCAGGAGGTACGCGCCGAGCCGGACCAGTTGCCCGCCGAGGCCCGCGACCCCGAGGGCTGGCACACGGTGCACGCCCCCGCGGCGGCGAAGGGCCGGGCCGGTGTCTCCCTCTACTCGCGCCGCGAGCCCGAGCGCGTACAGATCGGGTTCGGGTCGGCCGAGTTCGACACCAGCGGCCGGTACGTGGAGATCGACCTGCCCGGTGTGACGGTGGCCAGCCTCTACCTCCCCTCCGGCGAGGTGGGCACCGACCGGCAGGACGAGAAGGAACGGTTCATGGCCGAGTTCCTCCCGTACCTCGCCGCGCTGCGCGAGCGGGCCGCCGCGTCCGGTCGTGAGGTCCTGGTGTGCGGCGACTGGAACATCGCCCACCAGGAGGCCGACCTGAAGAACTGGAAGGCCAACCGCAAGAAGGCCGGCTTCCTGCCCGAGGAGCGCGCCTGGCTCACCCGCGTCCTCGACGAGCACGACGCCGGTTACGTGGACGTGGTCCGCGCCCTGCATCCGGACACCGAGGGGCCGTACTCCTGGTGGTCCTACCGGGGCCGCGCCTTTGACAATGACGCAGGGTGGCGCATCGACTACCACGTGTCGTCGCCCGGCCTCGCCGCCCGCGCGGTCAAGGGCTTCGTGGAGCGCGCCGTGTCCCACGACGCCCGCTGGTCGGACCACGCGCCGGTCACGGTGGTCTACGAGCTCTAGGGCCGGTCCGACGGGAGCCTCGCCTGTACGCCCCGCGGCGCAGCGCACGGACGGGGCTCAGCTCGGATTCACCCGGTATGCCCTCGCTCACCGTCTGCGCGGCGTTAGGCTGCACAGGCGGTACTCCGCATCAGGAAACACAGCCGGACGGAGAGGACGGAGGAGGGCGCGATGACCACAGCCGCCGCGGGCGAGCCGGACATCCCCCCTATGCCGGCAAGAACCCCGAAGGCCCTCCGCGAGGCCATCTCCCGGCACGCTCCCCAGCTCCTGACCGATTTCGACGCGCACTGGAAGCGGTACGTCGCCGACGCGTACGACACCAGCACGGTGCCCGCGTTCATGGCCCGGTGGTGGGCCGAGTACGCGATCGCCCGCGACCCGCGGCTCGATGCCCACGTCACCGCCCTCGAACACCGCGCCGCCTATGAGTGCACCGACCCGGCCGAAGCCAAGGCGCTCCTGGAAGAAGCGTCCAACATCCGCCACATGGCAGCCCGCGCGGAGCCCGGCCGGTGACCTGTGGGCGCCGCCCACCACTGCTGATGACGACTTGGCCGGGTGCCCCCGATCCGCGGCCTTCGGTCGTGCGGCTGGTGGGCGCGCCGGTGGAGGGGTGAGGCCCGGTTCGTGCCCCGGTGGCCGGGGGCGGTGCGGCCCGGCCAAGGCATCTCCTGCCTGCGCGGTTAGGCTGGTGATCACCGTCCAAGGAGATGTCCCGTGCCTGCCCGCCCCCGCGTTCTGTTCGTGACCGACCTCGCCTATCAGGCCAAGGGGCGGCGCTACTGCGACGAGGACATCTTCCTGTCGTCCCGGCTGCGCGACGCCTTCACCGTCGCCCTGTGCCACCCCCTGGACGCCGCCGGGCTGATGGACGCCTTCGACGTGGTGATCGTCCGTAACAGCGGTCCCGTGCTGCACTACCAGGAGGAGTACGACGCCTTCCGGGAGCAGGCCCTGGCGCGCGGCACCCGGGTCTACAACCCGTTGAACGGGCGCGGCGACATGGCCGGCAAGCAGTACCTGCTGGACCTCACCGCCGCCGGCTATCCGGTCATCCCCACCGTCGACCGGCCCGAAGACCTTCACCTGCTGCCCCGGGCCGCACAGTACGTGATCAAGCCGAAGGCGGGCGCGGACTCCATCGGCCTGACCTTCGCCCCCGCGGACCGACTCGCCGGTCTCGCCTACGGCGACATCCTCGTCCAGCCGCGCATCGACTTCCGCTACGAGGTGTCCTTCTACTACGTGGACGACACCTTCCAGTACGCCCTCCACGCCCCCGACCCCGCCCGCCGATGGGAACTCGAACCGTACGAGCCCACCGAGGCGGACCTCGCCTTCGCCCGGAAGTTCATCGCCTGGAACACCCTCGATCACGGCATCCAGCGCGTGGACGCCTGCCGCACCCCGAGGGCGGTCTGCTCCTGGTCGAGCTGGAGGACCTCAATCCGTACCTTTCCCTGGACCTGCTCCCCGAGCAGACCCGGGACACGTTCGCGGCCGGCCTGACGGCGTCCCTGCGGCGGTTCTTGGAGGGGTGAGGGACACCGGGCGAATCGCTCAGGCGGAGAAGGTTCCGGCCTTGACGCCCGCGATGAATTCCGCGAATGCGGTGGAGGGGATGGTGAGGGTGGGACCGTCCGGGGTCTTGCTGTCGCGCACCGGGACGGACCCGCTGGGTATGACTGAAGCGGGGCACCATTCCAGGCAGTTGCCGCCGTCTTGGCTGCTGTAGCTGGACTTGACCCAGGGGAGGTCCAGGGGCGGGGTCACGATGCCTCCATTAGCTTTCTGATCATTTCGGCGGACGCGTCACGCGATAGGGCCGAAGCTGTAAGGACATCGTAGGACCGTGACAGGTTCCGCACCTCCGTCGGTTCGTCGATGATCGCTCCTGAGCGGACGCCTTCCGTGTAGACCACTGTCTGCCCATCGGACGTTGTCAGGATCGAGATGGGCCCGTCCATGAGCCCGTGTGTACCGGCAGACAGCGGGAGCACTTGCAGGACGGTCGTCGGTCGATCGACGTGTTTGAGGAGCGCTGCGAGTTGTCCGCGCATCACATCGGCGTCGCCAACCTTCCGGCGAATAACCGACTCGCAAATGATGACCGAGAAGTCCGGTGGCGAACTGCCCTTCAGTACGTGCTGTCGCGCGATCCGCTTGTTCACCTTGCTGGTCAGCTCTGCCTCGCTCGCTCGGCGGTCGCCCTCGCGGAAGAGCGAGCGTGCGTATCCATGCGTCTGGAGCAGGCCGGGCACGACGGTGGGAGACCACTCCGCGATGGCGATCGCGGAGGGTTCCAGTTCGATGCGTCGGCGCGAGTGCGCCGGGAAATCCAAGGCGGAAAGGTCTGCGTACAACCGTTTGAACAGACCGTCGGTTGCGAAGACTTCGTCCAGCAGAGGTGGGAGGTCCGGCGGGATCGATCCCTGGCACGTCTCCACACGAGAGATGGTGCTTCGGGAGGTGCGTACCAGTTTCGCCAGGTCTTCTTGTGTCAGAGCTGCCGGGTCGTGCAATTCCCTGGCGCTTCGGCACTCTTCTGCGAACTCTCGGCGTGGATCTGCCGTGTTGTCAGTTTCTTCGTCCACGATTCCCCCGACTCAGGGTCTGGTCATGGTTCCCGCTCGGGCCGTTTTCTGTGGTCAGCGGCATGTGCATATGCCGAACCGTGCAACGCTCAGGTCGATCGCCCGAACGCTCCCCAGGCTACTGATTGCTGCGCCACTCTGTAACCAGTTGGCCGCACTGAGTGAATGTGCGGTTCTGGAACAGATGAGGTACTGCCCATGGGTGTCACAGGAAGGCCCGGCGCGACCGTTGAAGGCCGCCCGGGAGAGCGCGATGAGGAGCCGGCGCCCGTCCCCGGCTGCGACGTGTGCGCGTCCGCGTGCCGGGACCGGGAGCCCGCCCGGGCCGACGGTCACTTGCTCACCGTGCTGAGCTGCAACGGCGTCATCGCCGGTCACCCCCACGGACGAGGAGGCCGGGCATGACGGACTCGCGTTCGGACCGAGGAGGCGCCGGGGAGTGCCCGGGGTGTGCGGAGTTGGCGCGCGCCCTGGTCGTCGCGCTGAAAGCCGGGGACCGGTCCAGGGCGACGGACTGCCAGGTCCTGATCCGTCGGCACCCCGACCACGGCGGATCCGGCGTTCCGAGCCTGCTCAGGGGAGTCTAGGCATGGCGTACGGACGTCAGCGGCTGCCTGTGAGTACCGAGTTGGGCCTCGCCCTCGTCCGCACCGGCGTGTTGTCCGCCGAGTGGGCGCCGTCGTTCGCGGAAGTCCCCCGCTCGGCCTTTCTACCGGCGCTCATGTGGCCGTGGGACATGGAGGCCGGGTGCAGTGTGTTCGTTTCCCGGGCGGACGAGCCGGAGCGGTGGCGGGCCTATGCCGACGCGGACTGTCCGGTGGTCACGCAGTGGGACGACGGTGCGCACGCCGGTACGGAACCGGGGGTGGCGGCCACCAGTTCCGCGTCCATGCCGTCGGTGGTGTTCCGGATGCTGCGGGAACTGGACCTGCGGCCCGGTCACAAGGTGCTGGAGATCGGGACGGCCACGGGGTGGAACGCGGCGCTGCTGGCGCACCGGGCCGGGGCGGGGCGGGTGGTCAGCGTGGAGGTGGACGCGGGGGTCGCGGAGCGGGCGCGTGGGGTGTTGGAGCGGTTCGGCAGCGCCGTACGGGTTGTTCACGGGGATGGCGGGCTGGGGTGTCCGGAGGGGGCGCCGTACGACCGGATCGTCGGGACCTGCGGGGTCCGCCGCCTTCCCTGGGCGTGGGTCGAGCAGTGCCGGCCCGGGGGAATGCTCGTGGCGCCTTGGGGGACGTATTACAGCAATGCCGACGGCCTGGTTCGTCTGGTGGTGGCGGAGGACGGTCGGAGCGCTTCGGGGAAATTCACCGGGCCGGTGGAATTCATGAAGCTGCGGGCGCATCGGCTGCGGCCGGTTGAGCACGCGGAGTTCGTACCGGGGAGCGTGAGAGGCGGGGACGAGACGGCCACGGAACTCACGGAGGAGGAATTCACGGGTGGGGCGTTCGGGCCGCAACGGTTTGTGATCGGGCTGCGGGTGCCCGACTGTGTGCAGGTCGAGGCGGAGAGGCGGGACGGCGCGCGCCCGGTGTGGCTCTACGGCCTGCGGGACCGGTCCTGGGCGTGTGCGTACTTCCGGGACGGCGGGGGAGCCCGCGTCTGGCAGGGCGGCCCCGCCGGCTCTGGGACGAGGCGGAGGCCGCGTACCGGTGGTGGGAAGGGAATGGCCGGCCCGGGCATGAACGGTTCGGCCTGACCGTCACCGCGGAAGGAGAAGAGGTGTGGCTGGACGATCCGGGGGAAAAGTGCGGGCTTTCGCGGGATAAGCGGTGAATTGGGTGACGGCGGGGAATGCTGATTGCTTCGGCTACAGTGATCGACTGTTATCAGCCACACCTCAACGGGTCGGTCGGTACGACTCGTTATGTGAACGGGGAGCTTTATGCGTCGACGTATCACCACACTTGCCGTGTCCGCCGCACTCGCGGGCGGCGTCCTGTTCGCGGCCGTTCCCGCGCAGGCGGCCCAGGGCGCCGTGGCGGCCCGTGGGAAGGTCACCTGCCACATCGGCCAGATGAGCCAGGAGGCCAAGGCGCACCGGTCCAAGGCCGCGAAGCTGGACGCCCGCGGCCAGCACAAGGCCGCCGACAAGGAGCGCGCCAAGGCACGGGCGATCGAGAAGCGGATCAAGCAGTGCCAGGACGCGGACAAGAACAACCCCGGTCCGTTCGGCGGCTGAGGTCTGATCGCCGGACGGCTTCGGGGCGGGCCCCGGAGGCGGACGGCCTTTGAGCCAGACGGACTCAGAGTTGAGCGAGCCGCTGCCCGGCGAAGAAGTCGCCGGGCAGCGGCTCGTTCGCGTTCTGCGGTGTCGCGCATTCCTCCGCACGCCCGTCGCACTGCTACAGATCGTCAACTGAACGGTTCTCACGGGACTGGTCGCCGCGCCGGCCCTGCGTAAGGGTTTTCAGGAGACGGCAGTGCGGCATTCGCGCACTCCGTCCCCCCTGCCGCGCCGAGTGTTCCGGCGCATTCCCGAGCGAAGGAAGCACCCTTATGCGCGCCCTTGTGGTCGATCACGGCGAGGCCGGGCCCGTCCGGTTCGCCGACGTCGATGAGCCCGTACCGGCCGACGACGAGGCGCTGGTCGAGATACGGCACATCGGTCTCAACTTCGGCGAGCTGAACTACGTACACCAGTGGCCGGCCGGCGCCGTGCACGGTCACGACGCGTCCGGTGTCGTGGTGCGCGCCGCGGCCGACGGCTCGGGGCCGCCCGAAGGGGCGCGCGTCGCGCTGGGGATGTCCGCCCACGCGTGGGCGGAGCGGGTGGCCGTCAGCCCCGCCTCGCTCGGCACCGTCCCCGAGGGCGTGGAGCTGGCCGACGCCGCCGCGCTGGGGATCGCCGGAGTCACCGCGCTGCGGGTGCTGCGCAAGCGGTCCCTGCTGGCGCGCGACGTGCTGATCACCGGAGCCAGTGGGGGCGTGGGGCACTTCGCCGTCCAGTTGGCGGCGCTGGCGGGCGCCCGGGTGACGGCACTGGTGGGTTCGCCGGACCGGGCCGCCGGGCTCCGCGAACTCGGGGCCGGCACGGTCCTGACCGACCTGGCCGGGGCCGAGCGCCGGTTCGACCTCGTCCTGGACACGGTCGGCGGGCCGCTGGTGCCCCAGGCGTGGAGCCTCCTCGCCGAGGGCGGCACCATTCACGTGGTCGGGTACTCCTCGGGGCAGGACACCACGTTCCCGTCCGGGGCCCTGTTCGGTTTCGGCGCACCCCGCAGCATCGCCACCTATGGCGACATGACGCCGACCAGCGGGGAGTTGACGGACCTGCTGGGCCTCATGGCCGCCGGGAAGCTGGCGGCGCCGGTCGGACTGCGCGGCGGCTGGCAGGACGTGGGCGACGCCGTCCGGGCGCTGTTCGCGCGGACGGTGCACGGAAAGATCGTTCTTGACGTGGTCTGACGCCCGTCGAGGAGGATGGTGACGATGGACGTACTCGCGGAGGCCCTGCGGGTATCGGGCGCGCGAGGGGCGCTCGGGGTCGTACTGAAGGCCGGAGGCACCTGGGGCCTGTGGCTGGACTCCTCTCCGGCGGCGGCACTGCACGTGGTGTCCCGCGGCTCGATGTGGCTCCACGTCCCGGGCGGGAGCCCCCTGGAGATGCGGGCGGGAGACGCCGTGCTGCTGTCGCCGGGCACCGCCCACGGGATCGCCGGCGGGGCCGGTACGGTGCTGGGCCCCTGTGACCGGAAGGCGACGGACCAGGCCCTCACCGACGGCACCGCCCTGCACCTGGGCTCGGCGCCGGCGCAGACCGAAGTGCTCGTCCTGCGCTACGAGCAGGACCCGGAGGTGAGCACGCCGGTGCTCACCTCCCTCGCCCGGCCGATGCACGTCACGAGCCGGGAGAACGCACAGTTCAGAAGGACCGTCGAACTTCTCACGGCGGAGCTCGCACAGCCGCAGATCGGCACCACCGCCGCCGTCAACAGCATCGTCGATCTGCTGCTCATCCAGTTCGTACGGGTCTGGCTGGCCCGCCATCCGGAGGAGCCGTCCGGCTCCTGGCTCGGCGCGATGCGTGATCCGGTCGTACGCGACGCCCTGGCCTGTGTCCACGCCCGACCGGAACACCCCTGGACCACCGAGTCCCTGGCGGCCGCGACGGCGGTCTCCCGGACGACGCTGTCCAGGCACTTCCGGTCGGCGCTCGGACAGACGCCGGGCGCGTACGTGACGCAGTGGCGCCTGGACCTGGCGTCCGTCCGGCTCCGCGACACCGACGAGCCGGTCGAGTCGATCTCCGGCGCGGTCGGCTACGCCTCGCCGCACGCTTTCAGCCGGGCCTTCCGGCGGGCCCGGGGCATGCCTCCGGGCGAGTACCGTTCTCGGCTTCGCCAGTGATCGCGCGCGGTTGCGGCCGGTGTTGGGCGCGGGCCGCACGCCGGAGGAATCAGGGCACTTGCCGTCCACCCTGTACCGGCCGACTTCCAGGGAGCGGGGACCGGTCAGTCCCCGCTTCCGCCCCCGTCTTCCGTCTCCCGCCGCCACGACTCCAGCTCCGCCCGCACCCTCCGGTCCATCGCCATCGAGAGTTCCGCGTCGACGATGCCCTTGGAGATCGGGCGGAGTTTCTCGACGGTCCGGGTGATGTGGGCGAGTTCGGCCGGATCGACGGTGGCGCCGGTGGCGGCGCGGTCGAGGACGTCGGACAGGACGTGGGTGCGGATGACGGAGATGAACAGGTCGGCGAGGGCGTCGGCGTGGGCGCGGACCTCGCGGCCCGCCTGGAGGACGGCGGAGAGCGGTACGCCGCCCGCGACGAGTTCGGTGGAGGCGTCGAGGAGGCGGCGGCTGATGTGCACGAACTCGTCGCCGTCGACGGCCAGATAGCCGATGTCGAGGGAGGCCGAGAGGTTTTCCGGGGTGACGTCGTCCTTGAAGTGGTCGGCGAGTTCCTCGGGGGTCAGGCGTACGGGGGTCTCCTCGGACCAGGGGGCTACGAGGGTGTCCTCCAGACCGAGGAGTTCCCCTACGTCGCGGCCGGTGTCGAAGGCGGAGAGGAGTTCGGCGATGCCGCCGAGGGTGTGGCCGCGTTCGAGCAGGCCGGCGATGGTGCGGAGGCGGGCGAGGTGGTGCTCGTTGTACCAGGCGATGCGGCCTTCGCGGCGTGGTGGCGGGATGAGTTTGCGCTCGCGGTAGAAGCGCAGGGTGCGGACGGTGATGCCGGCCTCCCGGGCGAGGTCGGCCATGCGGAACTCGCGGGTGCCGGGTCCGGGGGTGCCGGCCGGGGAGTCCGGGGCCGCTTCGTCCGGGACGGGCGCCCCGTTGCTGTTCTCTGCCACGCCTTCACCCTATGTCGCCGCCCCGGGCCCCGGCCGAGGTGCAACCAGCGGTAACTTCCCGCCGCACACCCCCTACCGCTCAGTACGTCCGTGTCCTACCCTCCAATCGTGCCAGTGATTGCTGGCGCGATTGAGACGAAGGCTTGACGTTCTGACGGTCAACTCGGGAGGCGGCGGCATGGCCGAGCGCGAACACGAGCACGTACGGGTGGCGGTGATCGGATCGGGGTTCGGTGGTCTGGGGGCGGCCGTCCGGCTGCGACGCCAGGGCATCACCGACTTCGTGGTCCTGGAGCGGGCCGGCTCGGTGGGCGGCACCTGGCGTGACAACAGCTATCCGGGATGCGCGTGCGACGTGCCGTCGCACCTGTACTCGTTCTCCTTCGCGCCCAACCCCGAGTGGCCGCGCAACTTCTCCGGACAGCCGCACATCCGCGCGTACCTGGAGCGGGTCACCGACACCTTCGGGCTGCGGCCGCACCTCCGCTTCGACTCGGAGGTGCGCAGCCTGCGGTGGAACGGGGAGGAGCTGCACTGGGAGGTGGAGACGGCGCAGGGGGCCCTGACGGCGGACGTGGTCGTGTCCGCCACCGGGCCGCTGTCGGACCCGAAGGTGCCGGACGTCCCGGGGCTGGACTCGTTCCCGGGGAAGGTGTTCCACTCGGCGCGCTGGGACCACGCCTACGACCTGCGCGGCAAGCGGATCGCGATGATCGGTACGGGCGCCTCGGCGATCCAGATCGTGCCGTCGATCCAGCCGACGGTCGACCGCCTCACCCTCTTCCAGCGCACCCCGGCCTGGGTGCTGCCGCGCGCCGACCGGCGGATCAGCGGCCTGGAGCGCTGGCTGCACACCAAGATCCCGGCGACCCGGGTGGCGCGCCGCGGACTGCTGTGGGGCATACGGGAGATGCAGGTCAGCGCGTTCACCAAGCGGCCGAACGAGCTGGGGCTGATAGAGGGCCTGGCCAAGGGGCACATGAAGCGGGCCGTGAAGGACCCGGCGCTGCGGGCCAAGCTGACGCCGGACTACCGCATCGGGTGCAAGCGGATCCTGCTGTCGAACACGTACTACCCGGCGCTGACGCAGCCGAATGTGGACGTGGTGGCGGGCGGCCTGAAGGAGGTCCGGGGCAATGTGCTGGTCGCCTCGGACGGTACGGAGACGGAGGCGGACGCGATCGTCTTCGGCACCGGCTTCCACGTCACCGACATGCCGATCGCCCACCGGGTCACCGGCGCCAACGGCACCACCCTCGCCGAGGAGTGGAAGGACGGCATGGAGTCGCTGCGCGGCGCCAGCGCGGCCGGCTTCCCCAACTTCCTCACCATCATCGGCCCCAACACGGGCCTCGGGAACAGCTCGATGATCCTGATGATCGAGTCGCAGCTCAACTACCTGGTCGACTACCTGCGCCAGCTCGACGTGCTGGGCGGGAAGATAGCCCTGAACGCGCGGCCGTCCGCGGTGCACGCCTGGACGCGCGGCGTGCAGCGGCGGATGGAGCGCACGGTGTGGAACACCGGCGGCTGCGACAGTTGGTACCTGGACGCCAACGGCCGCAACACGACGGTCTGGCCCGGTACGACCGCCGAGTTCCGGCGGCTGACGCGGGAGGTGGACCTCGCGGAGTACGAGGTGCTGCGCGCCCCGGCGTCCCGTACGGGCGAACGGGCCGGGCGGACCGCGAAGGCGGTGGCGTGATGGCGCCGACCCCCATGACGCGTGGGCGGTACGCGCCGCCCGCACCGCGCCGCGAACTGACCGCCACCTCCGCCGACGGCTCCCGGCTGCATGTGGAGATCCACGGGCCGGAGGCGCCCGGCACCCCCGCCGTCGTCCTGTCGCACGGCTGGACCTGCTCGACCGCCTTCTGGGCCCCTGTCGTACGGGACCTGGCCGCCGACCACAAGGTCGTGCTCTACGACCAGCGGGGCCACGGCCGCACCCCGGCGGTGGGCCCGCGCGGCTACAGCACCACCGCCCTCGCCGACGACCTGACCGCCGTCCTCGGCGCCGCGCTGGAGCCGGGGGAGCGGGCGGTGCTCGCCGGGCACTCCATGGGCGGCATGACGATGATGGCGTCCGCCGAACGCCCCGAGTTCCGGGAGCGGGCCGCCGCCGTCCTGCTGTGCAGCACCGGCAGCGCGAACCTGACGGCGGAGTGCCTGGTGATCCCGCTGCGCTCGCCGGCCGGACGGCGCGTCGCGCACCAGGTCGTCCTCGGGTCGCGGGCACCGCTCGGACCGGTCAGCGCGGTCGCCAAGCGGCTTCTGAAGTACGCCACGATGGGGCCGGCCGCCACGCCCGAGCAGGTCGAGGCGTGCGCCCGCATCGTGCACGCCTGCCAGGTACGTCCCCGGGCGAAGTGGGGCAAGGTCCTCGCGGGCCTCGAACTGACCGGCGGCGCGGCCCGGTTGGAGGTGCCGACCGCCGTCATCGCGGGCACCGCCGACCGGCTCACCCCGATCGTCCTCTCCCGGCGGCTGGCCTCCGTACTGCCCCGGTTCCTGGGACTGACCGAGCTGCCCGGAGCCGGGCACATGACGCCCATCGAGGAGCCGGACGCGGTCATCGGCCGCATCCGGGAGCTGGTACGCGATCACCTGCCGGCCCGTGGCGACCGCGCCGAGGCGGCCACCGACGCGAAGGAGAGGACCGTATGAGCGCACGCAGGAGCCTGGAGGGGCAGGTCGCCGTCGTCACCGGCGCGGCCCGCGGGGTCGGCGAACTCCTCGCCCGCAAACTGTCCGCACGCGGCGCCACGCTCGCGCTCGTCGGCCTGGAGCCGGAGGAACTGGCGCGCGTCGCCGCCTCGATGCACGGCGAGGCGGCGCACTGGCACGCCGACGTGACCGACCACGAGGCGATGGCCCAGGTGGCGCGCGAGGTCAAGGCGCGCTTCGGCAAGGTGGACATCGTGGTCGCCAACGCCGGGGTGGCCACCGGCGGACCGTTCGTGGACTCCGACCCGGTGTCCTGGCGGCGGGTCATCGAGGTCAACCTCATCGGCGGCGCGGTCACGGGACGGGCGTTCCTGCCGGTCCTGATGGAGTCGCGCGGCTACTTCCTCCAGATAGCCTCGCTCGCCGCGCTCACCCCGGCGCCGATGATGACCGCGTACTGCGCCTCCAAGTCCGGCGTGGAGGCGTTCGCGCACAGCCTGCGCGCCGAGGTCGGCTACAAGGGCGTACGGGTCGGCGTCGGTTACCTGAGCTGGACCGACACCGACATGGTGCGCGGCGCCGACCAGGACGACATCATGCGCGAGCTGCGGCAGCGGCTGCCCTGGCCGACGAACAAGACGTACCCGCTGAGCCCGGCCGTGGACCGGATCGTGGCGGGCATCGAGCGCCGCTCCTCGCATGTGTACGGGCAGTGGTGGTTGCGCGGCATGCAGTCGGTCCGCGGATATCTGCCGTCCGTCATCGGGACGGTGGGGCAGCGCGAGATGCGGCGCTTCGGCGACCGGCTGGAGGGGATGCGCGTGGGGCTGGTCGGCGCGGGCGGGGAGGCGGACGAGAAGGTGCGCGCGAACCACTGAGAAGCGTTCCCGGCACGGCTGGTTGATCGAAATGCGTTGTATGTCCTGGCGTGCGAGGCTGGTCGGGCCCACCCCCGACCACCCCGACAGGAGTGCACCGCATGGGTATCAAGGACCAGTTCGAGGACAAGAAGCGCCAGCTCCAGGACAAGGCGGACAAGGCCAAGGAGCGCGGGCAGCAAGGCAAGGGCGAGGCCGGCGACCGCGCCCAGCAGGGCCGTGAGAAGGCGCAGGACGCCGCCCAGGACGCCCGCGACCGCTTCCAGAGCTGAGCGGTCGCGGGATCCGGCGCGCGTACCGCACACTGCGCGCGCCCGAGGGGTGCACCCGTTCCGGCGGGTGCACCCCTCAACGCATGAGCCCCTGGGCCTACTTGGTGACCTTCAGCGACGCCGGCCAGCCGTACCGCTGCGCCGCCGCGAAGAGGTTCTTGATGTCCGCCGGGGCCAGCTTCACGCAGCCCAGCGAGCGGTAGTCCCCGTCGCCGTCCCAGCGGTACGGGCTGTCGCGGCCCGGGACCGCGATGCCCTGGGCGCCGTCCGACCGCATCTCGCTGTGCACGAACAGCGCGGTGCGCTGGGTGCGGCCGTCCCGGCAGACCTTGTCGCCGACGTGGATCGCGTAGCCGTTGATGCCGTCCCGCCCGCCCTTCTTGCGCGTGGTGTGCGAGAGCACCCGGTACGTGCCGTCCGGCAGCCAGCCCTTGTTCCGTACGCATTCGTCGCGGCCCGCCGTACCGCCCTGGCCGGACCCGGCGCGGTAGTCGGCCAGCACCCTGCCGGTGCCGGTCTGCACCAGGCGCACCCGGGACGTGGCCGGGTCGCGCCGGTTCTTCTCGAAGACGAGGTGGGTCGGGCCCGCGCGGCCGGGTGGCGGGGCGGCATGGGCGGGTGGCGTGGCCGAGGCGAGTCCCGCCGTCAACGCTGCGGTGACGGCCAGTGACGCGGTGCGTATGTGGGATGCCATGCAGGTGCTCCTGTCGTGCGGGGACGGTGCTCAGCCGCTGCGGGGCGGCAGCGGGGGCCGACGCCGGTCCGGTACGTCGGACAGGTCGGGCGGCTTCGCGGCGGGGTGGCGTTCCAGGAGGTCCAGCGCGGTACGGACGGCGACGCCGAGCTGCGGGTGGCGGCCCTCGGCCCAGTCCAGCGGGGAGCGCGGCGCCTCGATGTCCGGCTCCACGCCGTGGTTCTCCACACCCCAGCCGTACGCCTCGAACCAGGCCGCGTTCATCGGCACGGTGATGTACGTACCGTCGCCCAGCCGGTGCCGCCCGGTCATCCCGACCACACCGCCCCAGGTGCGCAGACCCACGACCGGGCCGATGCCCTGCAGTTTGAACGCGGCGGTGATCATGTCGCCGTCGGAGGAGGTCATCTCGTCGGCGACGGCGACGACCGGGCCGCGCGGCGCGTTGCTCGCGTAACTGACCGGCTGGGCGTCGCGCGTCAGGTCCCAGCCGACGATGGTGCGGGTCAGCTTCTCCACGACCAGCTCGGAGATGTTGCCGCCGGCGTTGCCCCGGACGTCCACGATCAGCGCGGGCCGCGAGACCTCCATCCGCAGGTCGCGGTTGAACTGCGCCCAGCCGGAGCCGCCCATGTCGGGGATGTGCAGATAGCCGCACCGGCCGTCGCTCAGCTCGCGCACCACCTCGCGGCGCTTGGCCACCCAGTCCTGGTAGCGCAGCGGCCGCTCGTCGACCAGCGGGACCACCGCGACCCGCCGCGACGGGCCGCCGCCCTCGGGCGCAAAGGTCAGCTCGACGGTGGTGCCGCCGGCCGCGGACAGCAACGGGGCGGGCCCCGCCACCGGATCGACCCGGCGGCCGTCCACGTGGGTGAGCGCGGCGCCCTCGCGGATGCCCGTACCGGCCAGCGGCGAGCGGGCCCGGGAGTCGGAGGAGTCGCCGGGCAGGATGCGCCGCACCACCCAGTAGCCGTCCTTGAAGACGAAGTTGGCGCCGAGCAGGCCGATCGCGCGCTGGTAGTGCGGCGGGCCCTCGTTGCGCTTGCCCGCCGTGACGTACGCGTGCGAGGTGCCCAGCTCGCCCAGCACCTCGCGCATCAGGTCGGCGAACTCGTCGGGCGAGGCGACCCGTTCGACCAGCGGCCGGTACTGCTCCAGCACCCCGTCCCAGTCGACGTTGCTGAGCCCCGGGTCCCAGAAATAGGCGCGGATGATCCGGCCCGCCTCGTCGTACGCCTGGCGCCACTCGGCGGGCGGGTCCACCTCGTGCAGGATGCGCCGAGGGTCCAGATGGACGGTCGAGTCGGCGTCCGGCGGCTCGGTCGCGGGCACCGCCCGCAGGTCGCCCTCGTCGTTGACGACCAGCCGGGTGCCGTCGCCGCTGAGCGCGTAGGAGTCGATGACGGAGGTCAGTTCGGTGCGCTTGGCCTTGAACAGGTCGAAGTGTTCCAGCGTGGGCTGGCCCGAGGTGTTGTCGGGATTGGCGAAGGTCTCGCCGAGCGCGCCGGAGATCGGCCAGCGCAGCCAGACCAGCCCGCCGCCCGCGACCGGGCGCAGCGCCGAGTACTTCGACGCCGACACCGGGAACGGCGTCACCCGGCTGGCCAGCCCCTCCACCTCCACCAGCGCCGTGCCCTCGGCCGTCACCGGGGCCTCCGCCGGGTCCAGACCGCCCGCCGCGGGCCGCCCGTCGGCGGACAACTGGAAGGGGGAGGGCGTGGCGGAGGACAGCGGTACGAGGTAGGGGCGGCAGCCGAGCGGGAAGGACAGGTCGCCGGTGTGCACGTCGTAGACCGGGTCGAAGCCGCGCCAGGACAGGAACGCGAGGTAGCGGCCGTCGCGGGTGAAGACCGGCTGCTCGTCCTCGAAGCGGCCGTTGGTGACGTCCACGACGGTGCTGGCGGCCTCCGTGCCGTCCCCGGAGCCGTTGCCGGTCAGCCGGGCCATCTTGATGCTGCGCAGCGTGCGGCCGATGCCGGGGTGGGACCAGGTCAGCCAGCCCGAGTCGGGGGAGAAGGCCAGGTCGCGCACCGGCCCGTTCTCCGACCTGATCAGCTCGGTGACCCGGCCTTCGCCGTCGCCGTCGGCCGAGACGTCGACGAGCAGCAGCCGCCCGTCGTGCGCGGCCACCGCCAGCCGTTCGCCGTCCGGCGCGGCGACCAGCTCGTGCACCCGGCCGAGCCGGCCGGCGGCCAGGCGGTGCGGGTCGCGCGGGATGCCGGCCTTGGGCAGGTCGGCGATCTCGATGGCGTCGTCGCCCTCGGCGGAGGTGATGTAGGCGATCCGGCCGGTGGAGCCCAGCATCTCGGGCAGCCGGACGCGGACCCCCGGCTCGTCGTGGATGGTGCGGGCCGGGCCGTCGCGGTGGGTGAGCCAGTACAGGCTGCCGCGCACGCCGACGGCGCTGGCCCGCCCGGTGGTGTCCACGGCGAGGGAGGTGATGTGCGAGCCGGCCGGGATCTGGTACGTACGGCGTCCGGCGCGCGGCCCGCCGAGCCGCACCCGCAGGCGGCGCGGTGTGCCGCCCGGGCTCAGGTCGTCCACCAGCCACAGGTCGCCGCCGCACTGGTAGACGACGCGCTGCCCGTCGGTGGCGGCGTGCCGGGCGTAGAAGTCGGCGTGGTCGGTGTGCCGCCGCAGGTCGGTGCTGTCCGGCTTGCAGGAGTAGAGGTTGGCGATGCCTTCGTGGTCGGAGAGGAACGCGATACGGTCGCCGACGAACATCACCGCGTCCAGGTGACCGCGCAGGTCCGGCACGAGCCGGGTGCCGTGCAGCCACATCCGGCCCATCGCGCCGCCCCGGTAGCGCTTCCAGGAGGCGGGCTCGTGCGGCGGCTTGCCGGTGAGCAGCAGCGTCTTGCGGTCCACCGAGTCGTCGTGGCCGCCGCCGGCGCCGTCCCCGTCGCCTACGTGCCCGTACGGATGGCCGTCGCCCTCCAGCCGGTGCCCGTCCGCGGCGAAGTCGGCGACCGCGATGTCCGAGACCGGGCCCCAGGGCAGCCGGCCGCCGGGGCTGCCGTCGGTGGGGACGCTGTAGGCCCAGGAGTAGTACGAGAAGGGCTGGCCGTGCGAGGAGACGGCCAGGATCTGGCCGTCCGGGGTCCAGCCGCAGACCCGGGCGTCGGTGCTCCCCCAATAGGTGAGGCGGCGGGCCGGGCCGCCCTCCACCGGGGCGAGGTGGATCTCCGGGTCGAGGCTGCGCCAGGTGGTGAAGGCGATCTGTCTGCCGTCCGGGGAGATCCGGGGGTGGCTGATCCGGGTGCGGTCCACCGTCAGCCGCCAGGCCCGGGGCGTACTGCCGCCCTCGGTCGTCAGCGGTGCCACCCAGAGGTCGTCCTCGGCGGCGAAACACAGCATCTCGCCGTGGAGATGCGGGAACCGGAGATACGCGCCGTCACTCACGCCCCCATGCTTTCGGCGAGTGCGGACGGTGGCAACTCGGCCGGTGCGGTGTTCCCGTGACGCACACCACCATCGAAACGTTTCCGTTTCGCTGGGGCCGGAGGTACGGTCGAGCCGTACCGAGCTGTACGAAACGGTTTCGTTCACCACGAGGAGGTGTGCCGCCATGGGCCGCAGCCGGCTGACCCCCGAGCGCGAGGCGGAGCTCTACGCGGCCGTGCTCGACCTGCTCCGCGAGGTCGGCTACGACGCCCTGACCATGGACGCCGTCGCCACCCGCACCCACGCCAGCAAGGCCACCCTCTACCGCCAGTGGCAGGGCAAGCCCGAACTGGTCGCCCGGGCGCTCCACCACCACAAGCCCGTCCAGGTCGCCGACATCGACACCGGCAGCCTCCGTGGCGACCTGCACGCCATGATCTCCCGCGCGGACGACTGCGAGATGGAACGCGACTGCGCGCTGCTGCGGGGCCTCGCCCGGGCCGCGCACGACAACCCCGACCTCCACCAGGCGCTGCGCGACCTGATCGTCAACCCGGACATCTCCGGGATGGACGCGATGCTCGCCCGCGCCGTCGAACGCGGCGAGATCCCCGCCGGACGCCCCGCGCTCGCCTACGTACCCCACATGCTGCTCGGCGCCTTCGTCGCCCAGCAGCTCATCGAGGACCGGCCCCCGAACCGCGCCTTCCTCGCCGATTACGTCGACGCCGTGGTCCTCCCCGCCCTAGGCGTCTGACCGGCCCCGGCCCCCGCTGGGCCGGGCCGTCCGTCCCCAACTCCCCCCATAACGGCAGCACTCGACGCGCCGCTCTCGTCGTCGGGCCGGCTCCGTACGCCCTTGTACGTCCCTCATCCCGACGGGAGCGCCCCTTCTCGTGGCTACATTCCTCTACAAACTCGGACGGTTCGCCTTCCGGCGACGCCGCTTCGTCGCCCTCATATGGGTGGCGCTGCTGGCCGTCGCCGGAGTCGGCGCCGCCACCGCGTCCTCGCCCGCCGCCGACTCCTTCTCCGTACCGGGTACGGAGTCGCAGAAGACCTTCGACCTGCTGGGCGAACGCTTCCCCGGCACCAAGGCGGACGGCGCGACCGCGCGGGTGGTCTTCAAGGCGCCCGACGGGCAGCAGGTGACCGCGCCGGCGCAGAAGAAGGCCGTCGAGAAGGTCGTCGGCGAGCTGAAGTCCTCCTCGCCGCAGGTCGCCTCGGTCTCCGACCCGTACCTGGCCAAGGGCGTGGCCCGGGACGGCAAGATCGCCTACGCGCAGGTCACCTACAAGGTCTCCGGCTTCGAGCTGAAGGACGACGCGCGCGACGCGCTCAAGGACGCGGCACAGCACGGCCGGGACGCCGGACTGACCGTCGAGATCGGCGGCAACGCGCTCCAGGCCATGCCGGAGACCGGCGCCACCGAGATCATCGGCATCGTCATCTCCGCCGTCGTCCTCGTCATCACCTTCGGCGCGCTCATAGCCGCCGGCCTGCCGTTGCTGACCGCGCTGATCGGCGTGGGCATCGGCGTCTCGTCCATCACCGCGCTGGGCAGCGTGCTGGACCTGTCGAGTACGACCTCCACCCTCGCCATGATGATCGGCCTCGCCGTCGGCATCGACTACGCGCTGTTCATCGTCTCCCGCTACCGCTCCGAACTGGCCGAGGGCCGCGAGCGGGAGGAAGCGGCCGGACGCGCGACCGGCACCGCCGGGTCCGCCGTGGTCTTCGCCGGACTGACCGTCGTCATCGCCCTCGTGGGCCTGTCCGTGGTCAACATCCCGATGCTCACCAAGATGGGCATCGCGGCGGCCGGCACGGTCGTCATCGCCGTCCTCGTCGCCCTGACCCTGATCCCCGCGCTGCTGGGCTTCGCGGGCAAGCGGGTGCTGAGCCGCAAGGCCCGTAAGGGCGCTGTCGCCGCGAGCGAAGCCGAGGGCGGCAAGCCGAACATGGGCACCCGCTGGGCGCGCTTCGTACTGCGGCGGCCGGTCGCCGTGCTGCTGGCCGGGGTCGTCGGCCTGGGCGTCATCGCCGTACCCGCCGGCTCGCTGGAGATGGGCCTGCCGGACGACGGCGCGCAGCCCACCAGCACCACCCAGCGCAAGGCGTACGACCTGCTCTCCGACGGCTTCGGGCCGGGCTTCAACGGCCCGCTGATGCTGGTCGTGGACGGGCAGGGCAGCAAGGACCCGAAGGCCGCGGCGGCGCGGGTCGCCGGGACCGTCGCCAAGCTGGACGGCGTCGCGGCCGTCACCCCGCCGACCTTCAACCAGGCGGGCGACACGGCGCTGCTGAACGTCGTACCGAAGTCCAAGCCGAGCAGCACCGAGACCGAGGACCTGGTCCACGAGATCCGCGGCAAGGCGGGCGACGCGGCGCGGGACGCCGACGCGCAGGCGCTGGTCACCGGCACCACCGCGATGAACATCGACGTCTCCGAGAAGCTCAACGACGCGCTGCTGCCCTACCTGGCGCTCGTGGTCGGCCTGGCCTTCCTGCTGCTGATGGTGGTCTTCCGCTCGGTCCTGGTGCCCCTGAAGGCCGCCCTCGGCTTCCTGCTGTCGGTCGTCGCGGCGCTCGGCGCGGTGGTCGCGGTCTTCCAGTGGGGCTGGCTGGCCGACCTGTTCGGCGTCGAGCAGACCGGCCCGGTCATGAGCATGATGCCGATCTTCATGGTGGGCGTGGTCTTCGGACTCGCCATGGACTACGAGGTCTTCCTCGTGACCCGGATGCGGGAGGCGTTCGTCCACGGGGAGCGCCCCGGACAGGCCGTCGTCACCGGCTTCCGGCACGGCGCACGGGTGGTCACGGCCGCCGCGGTCATCATGATCTCGGTCTTCGCGGGCTTCATCGGCTCCTCCGAATCCATGATCAAGATGATTGGCTTCGGGCTCGCCGTCGCCGTCTTCTTCGACGCGTTCGTGGTCCGCATGGCCCTCGTCCCCGCCGTCCTCGCGCTCCTCGGACGCGCGGCGTGGTGGCTGCCCACGTGGCTCCAGCGGGCCCTGCCCAACGTGGACGTCGAGGGCGAACAGCTCCAGAAGCACCTCGCACCCGAAGCGGACGGGAAGCCGGAACTCGCCAAGGTGTGACGGCCGAGGCGTGACGAGCCCCGGGGCGGCCGCGTGAGCGGCGCGTCCGCCCCGGACCGCGCCGCCCCGTGGGGACGGGGCGCGGTGCGGACGACACGGCCCGGCGACGGGTCCCGTACGGAACGGGGCCGGTCGCCGGGCCGTGCCGTGTCCGCGTGCCGTGTCCGCGTCGCCGTGTCCGCGTGCCGGTCGGCGGGTCTCCTCAGGCGGCGTCCCCGGCCTGCCCCAGCGCCGCGTACACCGCCTCGACCAGCTTCAGGTTGCGGGTGTCGTCACCCGTCGTGCCGCCCCCGAAGCTGTTCATCACATACGCGTATGCCAGGCGGTTCTCCGGGTCGGCGAAGGCGAGCGAGCCGCCCGCGCCGCCATGGCCGAAGGCCGTCCGGTTCGGGCCGAAGTAGTGGGACTCGTTGAGCATGTAGCCGGAGGCCCAGGCGAACGGCAGGTCCTCCGGCGCGAACGCGCCGAGCACCAGGTCGCGTTCGCCGGGCCGGCTCTGCCGTTCCCGCAGGGCCGCGAGGGTGCCCGGGCCGACCAGCTCGCCGTCGCCCAGCGCGCGGTAGACCGCCGCCAGGCCGCGCGCGGTGGCGTTGCCGTTGCCGGCGGGGATCTCGGCCGAGCGGCACGCGGCGCTGTTCACGTCCCCCATGGGCATGTGGCGCATGGCGAGCGCCAGCGGGGCGAACGGGTGGGAGTCCAGGGACCGTACGGTCCCGTCCGGAATGCCCGGGAACGCGCTGCTGAGGACGCCGTCGCCCTCCGGGCCGATGAACTGGGCGCAGCGGCCGTGCTCCGAGGCGGGCGTGCCGATGTACAGGTCGGCGCCGAGCGGCTCGGTGATCTCCGTACGCAGGAAGGTGCCGAGCGAGACCCCGGTGATACGGCGGACGACCTCGCCGACCAGGAAGCCGAAGCTGACGGCGTGGTAGCCCTGCGCGGTGCCCGGCTCCCACCACGGCTCGGTGGCGGCCAGTACGGCGCAGGTCTTCTCCCAGTCGTACACGTCCTCGGCCGTCAGCGGCTCGCGGGGGCCGATCAGGCCCACGCGGTGCGAGAGCAGCCAGCGCACCGGCACCTCGCCCTTGCCGGCCTGCGCGAACTCCGGCCAGTAGCGGGCGACGGGCGCGTCCAGGTCCAGCTCGCCGCGGTCGGCGAGCAGATGGGCGCACAGGGCGGTCATGCCCTTGCTCGTCGAGTACACGGTGACCAGCGTGTCGCGCTCCCAGGGGCGGGTGCCGTCGGCGTCCGCGTGCCCGCCCCACAGGTCGACGACGGGCTCCCCGTCCAGCCACACCGCGACCGCGGCGCCCACCTCGTCGCGTTCGGCGAAGTTGCGCGCGAACTCGGCCCGTACGGTCTCGAACTGCGGGGCACAGGTGCCCTGAACGGCTGTCGTCACGGTCGGCGGCTCCTCACGCGGGCTGCATGGTTGCCTCGGCAACCTAACTCCGGGCCGCGGCCCCGTCCAGGACGCCGCTGGACACTTGGACGGCCCTTGGCGCGATCCCGCCCCCGGAGTCTCCCGTTGTGCCCTCAGAGCGCCTTCACAGCGCCCTCAGACCGCCGTCCGCTCCCGGTGTGACGTGTCCTCGTCCAGCAGCCGCGCCGCCATGCTGTCCAGCGCACGCGCCAGCCGGGCGCGGTCCTCGGGGTCCTCCGCGGTCCAGCCCTCCAGCCGCTCGTCCAGCCACTCGCGCCAGGCGACGATCAGCCGGTCGATCTCGGTACGGCCCGCCTCGGTCAGCTCCAGCCGGCCGTCGTCCCCGTACCGCGCGTACCCCGCGGAGACCACGCGGTCGAAGACCGGCTCCAGTACCTCCTCCGGCATCCGGTGCGCCTGCGCGACGGCCGCCGGCGACGTCTCGCCGTGGATGCGGGTACGCCAGTGGACCTGGCCCAGCGCCCACGCCTGGCCGGGCGTGAGCGGGCTGCCGGACACGGCCAGTACCTCCAGGCTCACCGGCCCCTCCGCCTTGCGCATCGCCCGCGCGACCGCACGCTCCAACTGCTGGTCGGAGTCGGTGGAATCGGGCGCGGCGAAGCCCTCGCCCAGGTCACCGGCGGCCGCCCGCGCGCTGTCGCGCAGCGGCACCTCCTTGAGGAACCACGCCACCACGAACCCGGCCAGCGCGACCGGCACCACCCACTGGAAGACGTGGTTGACGGTGTCGGCGTACGCGTCGATCACCGGCCTGGCCTGCGCTTCGGGCAGCCGGTGCAATGCCTGCGGGCTCGCCGCGGCCTCCGGCGGCACACCCGGCGACCTGGCCAGCGCGGCCTTCAGGTCGGGGTCGAGGCGGTTGCTGTAGAGGGTGCCGAAGACGGCCGTGCCGAAGGACGAGCCGAGGGTACGGAAGAAGGTCACGCCGGAGGTCGCGGAGCCCAGCTCGTGGTAGTCGACCGTGTTCTGCACGGCGATCGTCAGCACCTGCATCGCCAGTCCGATGCCGAGACCGAGGACGAACATGTACAGCGATTCGAGCCAGGCGCCGGTGTCCGCGCCCATGGTCGACATCAGGTACAGGCCGAGTGCCATCACGCCCGTACCGGCGATCGGGAAGACCCGGTAGCGGCCGGTGCGGCTGACGACGACGCCGGAGAGCATCGAGGTGCCCAGCAGCCCGGCGACCATGGGCAGCGTCCGCACGCCCGACATGGTCGCCGAGACCCCGTCGACGAACTGGAGGTACGTCGGCAGGTACGTCATCGCGCCGAGCATCGCGAAGCCGACGATGAAGCTGAGCACCGAGCAGACGGTGAAGACCGGGTTGCGGAACAGATGCATCGGGAGCATCGGCTCCTTCGCCCGCAGCTCCACGAAGACGAAGGCCGCCAGCAGCACCACCGAGCCCACGAACAGGCCGATGATGACGGGCGAGCCCCACGCGTACTCGTTGCCGCCCCACTCCAGGCCCAGCACCAGGCCGGAGGAGCCCAGCGCGACCAGCACGATGCCGATGTAGTCGATCACCGGGCGGACCGCGGCCCGTACGACGGGCACCGTACGCGCCGCCATGACGACCATCACGATCGCGATGGGGATGTTGACGTAGAAGCACCACCGCCAGGACGCGTGGTCGGTGAACAGGCCGCCCAGCGTGGGCCCGACGACCGTCGTCACCCCGAAGACGGCGCCCAGCGCGCCCTGGTACTTGCCGCGTTCGCGCAGCGGGATGACGTCCGCGATCAGCGCCATCGCCGTCACCATCAGGCCACCACCGCCGACGCCCTGCACGGCGCGGGCCACGACCAGCATCAGCATCGAGGTCGAGGCGCCGGCCAGGATCGAGCCGCCGACGAAGACCACCGCGCTGACCTGGAAGATGATTTTCCGGCCGAAGAGGTCGCCGAACTTGCCGACCAGCACCGTCGCCACGGTCTCCGCCAGCAGGTACGCCGTCACCACCCACGCCATGTGCCCGCCGCCGCCCAGGTCCGCGACGATCGTGGGCAGCGCGGTGGACACGATCGTCTGGTCCAGGGCGGCCAGCAGCATGCCGAGCACGATCGTGGTGAAGACGAGATTGGTACGGCGGCGGCTGAGCGCGGGCGGGGTGCTGCGCGCTTCGGGGGCGGAGGCGTGCGCGGCGGCCGTGGTCATGGACCAAGCCTTTGCGCCAATGCCCCGCTTCGCCACCTTTTGCTGCTGTGGGGGTGACGCGGCCGTTGCCGTTTCGCGCCCCGAGCGCTCTTGCGACCCGTTTGCAGTACGGCCACGATGAAGGGATTGCGCGGCTGAGCGGAGACTCTCATGCACGTACCCGACGGATTCATCGACGCCCCCGTCTCGGCCGCCACCGGCGTCTTCGCCGCTGCCGCCGTGGCCGTCAGCCTGCGCGGCGCCCGCCGCGAACTGGGCGGCCCCGGACCGCACGCCGGACCCGGCGCCGAACGCACCGCGCCCCTCGCGGGACTGGTCGCCGCCTTCATCTTCGCCGTCCAGATGCTCAACTTCCCCGTCGCCGCCGGGACCAGCGGCCACCTGCTCGGCGGCGCGCTGGCCGCCATCCTCGTCGGCCCGTACACGGGCGTGCTCTGCGTCTCCGTCGTGCTGCTCATGCAGGCCGTGCTCTTCGCGGACGGCGGGCTGACCGCGCTCGGCGTCAACATCACCGACATGGCGGTGGTGACCACCGTCGTCGCGTACGGGATCTTCCGCGGCCTGGTGAAGGCGCTGCCGCGCGGCCGCCGCGCGGTGACGGCCGCCGCCTTCGTGGCCGCCGTGGTCTCCGTACCGGCCGCGGCCGCCGCCTTCACCGGGCTGTACGCGCTGGGCGGCACCACCGACGTACCGATCGGCACCGTCTTCGCGGCGATGACCGGCGTACACGTCCTCATCGGCATCGGCGAGGCCGCCATCACCGCACTCACCGTCGGTGCGGTCCTCGCCGTGCGCCCCGACCTCGTGTACGGGGCGCGCGGGCTGGCCAAGCCGCTCCAACTGCGGACTTCCCCCTTGGCCGGACCCGCGGCGAGAGCGGGGGAGCGGGAGCCGGAACCGGCGGGGGCGGCCCGGCCCGCCGCCCGGCGCTCGGCCCGCCGCGTCTGGCTCGCGGGCGTCGTTGTCGCGCTCGTCTGCGCGGGCGGCGTCAGCTACTACGCCTCCGCCAGCCCGGACGGCCTGGAGAAGGTCGCCGAGGACCAGGGCATCGACGCCAAGGCCGAGGAACACGCCGCGAAGGACTCGCCGCTGGCCGACTACAGCGTCAAGGACATCGCGAACCCCAGGATCTCCGGCGGGCTCGCCGGAGTGATCGGGGTGGGGGCGACGCTCGCCGTCGGCACCGGTGTCTTCGTCGTCGTACGGCGGCGTCGCGGCGCGGCCCGGGACGCCGCCGGGGCGGATGCCGCTGCCGTCGCCGGGGACGCCCAGGCGTCCCCGCGGCACAGCGCGGAATCGGCCTGACATGAGCGCCGGGCACGCCCACAAGCTCTACCGGCGCGGGCACTCGCCGGTGCACGCCCTGCCGCCGCACTGCAAGATCGCGGCCGTGCTCTGCTTCGTGCTGACCGTCGTCGCCACCCCGCGCACCGCCGTCTGGACCTTCGCCCTGTACGCGCTGCTGCTCGCCGCGGTCGCGGCGGCGGCCCGGGTGCCCGCCGGGTTCCTGCTCAAGCGGCTGCTCATCGAGGTGCCGTTCGTGGCCTTCGCCGTCCTGATGCCGTTCGTCGCCACCGGGCCGCGCGTCCACATCCTGGGGACGGCGCTGAGCGAGCCCGGACTCTGGGGCGCCTGGAACATCCTCGCCAAGGGCACGCTGGGCGTCGCCGCCTCCGTCCTGCTCGCCGCCACCACCGACCTGCGCGGCCTGCTGCTCGGGCTGCAACGGCTGCGGATGCCGCCACTGCTCGTCCAGATCGCCTCCTTCATGATCCGGTACGGCGACGTGATCGCCGACGAGCTGCGGCGGATGCGCGTCGCCCGCCTCTCCCGGGGCTTCGAGGCACGCGGCGTCCGCCACTGGGGCGTCCTCGCCAAGTCCGCGGGCGCCCTGTTCATCCGCTCCTACGAACGCGGCGAACGCGTCCACCTCGCCATGGTCAGCCGCGGTTATACGGGCACCCTGCCCGTACCGGACGCCGCCGCCGCGACCGGCGCCCAGTGGACCCGTGCCGCCGCCCTGCCCGCCGCCGCCCTCGCCGTATGCCTGCTGGGATGGACCCTTTGAACGACCGAGCGACCGCACCCGTGTCCACCGCACCCGTACCGCCCCCGGAGCCCTCCGCGCCCTCCCTGGAGGTCGCCGGGCTCGCCTACGCCTACCCCGACGGACACCAGGCCCTATACGGCGTCGACCTGACCGTCGCCCGCGGCGAGCGGGTCGCCCTGCTCGGCCCCAACGGCGCCGGCAAGACCACCCTCGTCCTGCACCTGAACGGCATCCTCACGCCCGGCGCCGGCACGGTCACGGTCGCCGGGCTGCCCGTCACCCGCCGCCACCTCGCCGAGGTCCGCCGCCGGGTCGGCATCGTCTTCCAGGACCCGGACGACCAGCTTTTCATGCCCACCGTCCGCGAGGACGTCGCCTTCGGGCCCGCCGCGGCCGGGCTGCGCGGCGCCGAACTGGCGGCGCGGGTCACCGAGGCGCTCGGCCGCGTCGGCATGGCCGACTTCGCCGACCGCCCGCCGCACCACCTCTCCTTCGGGCAGCGCCGCCGGGTCGCCGTCGCCACCGTCCTCGCGATGCGCCCCGAAATCCTCGTCCTGGACGAGCCGTCCTCCAACCTCGACCCCGCCTCCCGCCGCGAACTCGCCGACATCCTGCGGGCGTTGGACGTCACGGTGCTGATGGTCACGCACGACCTGCCGTACGCGCTCGAACTGTGCCCGCGCGCCGTCGTGCTGTCCGACGGCGTCATCACCGCCGACGGGCCCACCCAGCACCTGCTCAGCGACACGGAACTGATGACCGCGCACCGACTCGAACTGCCCTTCGGATTCGATCCGCGCTCTGTGACGATCCCCACGCCCTGACGGCACCCCCGCACACCGCGTCCGCCGCCGCCCCTGGTCACCAGCACTGATCCGCGCGTTGCACCATTGATAGGTCACAAACGCGACGGATGAGTGGGAAGCGGGAAACAGTGGTGGACGTCCAGGGCACGGTCGCGGACGGCTTCGAGCCGGTCCGGGACGCCTTTGCGGCCAACTTCGCGCGGCGCGGCGAGCGCGGCGCGGCTGTCGCCGTCTACCGGCACGGGCGCAAGATCGTCGACCTGTGGGGCGGCAGCCGGGACGCCGACGCCCCCGCGGACGGCGGCGCCCCCTGGGAGGCGGACACCGCCCAGGTCGTCCGCTCCGCCACCAAGGGCGTCGCCGCGATCGTCCCGCTCCTGCTGCACCAGCGCGGCCTGCTCGACCTGGACGCGCCCGTCGGCACGTACTGGCCCGAGTTCAAGGCCGCCGGCAAGGACCGCGTCCTGGTCCGCCACCTCCTCTCGCACCGCGCCGGGCTGCCTGTCCTGGACACCCCGCTCACCCCGGAACAGGCCGTCGACGGCGTCAGCGGCCCCGCCGCCCTCGCCGCCCAGGCCCCCGCCTGGACCCCCGGCACCGAGCACGGCTACCACGCCCAGACCTATAGCTGGCTGCTGGCCGAACTGGTACGGCGGGTCACCGGCCGCACCATCGGCACCTGGATCGCCGACGAGATATCCGGCCCCCTCGGCCTGGAACTGTGGGTCGGCGCACCCGCCGACGCGCTCGCCCGCACCGGCCGCCTGGCCGACGTCGAGGCACCGGCCCCGCCCGCCGCGGCCGGACTGCGCGTCCGCCCCAAGCGCAGCGTCACCGACGCCTACCGCGACCCCGCCTCCCTCACCCGGCGCGCCTTCGGCGCCATCACCCCGGCCCCCGACGAGAACGCCGACGCCTACCGCGCCGCCGAACTCCCCGCCTCCAACGGCATCGCCACCGCCCGCGCCCTGGCCCGCTGCTACGCGGCGCTCATCGGCCCCGTCGACGGCCACCCCCGCCTCTTCGCGCCCGCCACCCTCACCCTGGCCCGTACGGAGGAGTCCGCGGGCCCCGACCGCACCCTCGTGGTCAGCACCCGCTTCGGCCTCGGCCACATGCTGCACGGGCCCGCCGCGCCCCTCCTGGGCCCCGGCTCCTTCGGGCACCCCGGCCGCGGCGGCTGCCTGGCCTTCGCCGACCCCGAGTCCGGCACCGCCTTCGGCTACGTCACCAACGGCATGCAGCAGAACGTGACGGCCGACCCGCGGGCCCAGGCGCTGGTACGGGGGCTGCGGGCAGCGCTGGAGGGCTGAGCGCGCGGTACGGACGTGTCGTAAGGGGCGGGAGGGGCACCCGTACGCCTGACACGTCCGCCCACCCCAAGGAGCCGGCATGGCCGAGCAGCGCAAGATCAAGGACCCCCGGGAAGCCGGACCGGCCCAGGACAAGCCCAAGCCGCTGAACAGCGAGCGGGACCGCAGTGCCGAGGAGGTCAACGCGGACCAGCCGTCCGTACGCGGCGAGAAGCCGAAGCCGGCCCCGAAGCGGTACTGACCCGGAGGCCAGAGCCCGGTACCGGCCCTGAACCAGGCACGCGGTACCGGCCGGGCCGACGCCCTCTGTTGCCCGTGGGTCGCATGCGCCAAGGTGGGCGCATG
The DNA here is from genome assembly GCF_003865135.1 of Streptomyces chrestomyceticus JCM 4735. Classification (NCBI taxonomy): domain Bacteria; kingdom Bacillati; phylum Actinomycetota; class Actinomycetes; order Kitasatosporales; family Streptomycetaceae; genus Streptomyces; species Streptomyces chrestomyceticus. The sequence goes on from NZ_BHZC01000001.1 coordinate 5,577,192, forward strand.
AGGCGATTCGACGGCTACCGCGTACTGATCACCGGCGCCGGCCAGGGCATCGGCGAGGCCACCGCCCGGCGGCTCGCCACCGAGGGCGCGCGGGTCCTGGTCACCGACCTGGACGGGGAACGGGCCGAGCGGGCGGCGGCCGCCATCCGGGACAGCGCCGAGGTACGCGACAGCGGCGGCACCGCCGAGGCGCTCGCCTGCGACGTCGCGGACCGCACCGCCGTCGAGGCGGCCGTCGGACACGCCGTACGGCGCTTCGGCGGCCTCGACGTGCTGGTCAACAACGCCTGCCGCTGCACCCCCGACGCCCCGCTCTTCGACGGCCAACGGGACGAGGACTGGGCCGGCGACCTGGACGTCACCCTCAACGGCGCGTACCGCTGCGCCCGCGCCGCCCTGCCCCACCTGGCCGCCGCGGACGGCCGCGGCGCGATCGTCAGCGTCGGCTCGGTCAACGGCGAGCAGGACTTCGGCAACCACGCCTACAGCGCCGCCAAGGCGGGCCTGGCCTCCCTCACCCGTACCCTCGCGGGCGAGGCGGCCGGGCGGGGCGTACGGGTCAACCTGATCGCGCCCGGCACGGTCGACACCCCCAACTGGGGCGACCGCCCCGAAGCGCTGGAGCGCGCAGCAGCCGAGTACCCCCTGGGCCGCGTCGGCCGCCCCGCCGACATCGCCGCCGCCGTCGCCTTCCTGGCCTCCTCCGACGCAGCCTGGATCACCGGCGTCACGCTCCCGGTGGACGGCGGCATCCTGATCGCCAACACGTCCCTGAGCCGGGCGCTGCGCGGCGGCCCGGAAGCGCCCCGCTAGCGCAGCATCAGTGCGATGCCCGCGACCATCAGCCCCGCCGCCGCGAGACGCGGGGCGCCGAAACGTTCCTTGAAGAACAGGGTGCCGATGGCGGCCCCCACGATGATCGAGGACTCCCGGAGCGCGGCGATCGGCGCCAGGTCGGCCCGCGTCTGGGCCCACAGGACCAGGCCGTACGCGAACACGGACAGCACACCCCCGAGCGCGCCGCGCAGCGCCACCGGGCGCAACTGGGCCGCCAGCAGCCGGCGCCGGGTGACCAGCGCGTACACGGGGATCGCCAGACCTTCGAGGACCATCAGCCAGCCGATGTAGCCGAGCGAGGTGCCGGAGGCGCGGACACCGACGCCGTCCACCGTCGTGTACGAGGCGATGGCCAGCCCGGTGGCGAGGGCGGCGACGATGGCCGGCCAGTGCGGCTTCGTGCCGGAACCCCGGATGCCCCACAGCGCCAGGCCGACCAGGCCCGCCGAGGCCAGCACCACGCCGGCCAGCGCCCAGGCGTCGGGCACCTCCCCGACGAAGACGGCGGCCAGGACCGTGACGGCGAGCGGCGCGGTGCCCCGCGCGATGGGGTACATCTGCCCGAACTCGCCCATGCGGAAGGACTGCATCAGCAGCACCTGGTAGACGATGTGCAGCACGGTGGAGCCGGCGAGCGGGAGCCAGGCGGCGGGCGCGGGCAGCGGCGCGAAGCCGGCCAGCACCGCGCCGCAGACCGCACCGCCGCCGCCGACCAGCGTGAAGGCGATGAGCTGGTCCTCGATGTGGTGCGCGATCGCGTTCCAGCTCGCGTGGGTGACGGCGGCGGTCAGGACCGCCGCGACGACCAGCGGGCTCATGCGGCGCGCTCGCGCACGTCGGCCGCCCGGTTCCGCGCGTACGGGGCCGGGAGTCCGGGGGCGGCGCCGGGGGCCGGTGGGCGGGGAGCTTCATGACCGTACGGGAAATGGCGCATGACCCGCACGCTAGCTGTAGCTGTACGGGCCATGCGATGGTGCGCGGGCGGGGTGGGGGAGATCACCCCGGGACGGCCCGGGGCACCGCGGGAGGGCGCCCCGGGGCGGCGGGCCTCAGCCCGCCGACAGGATCGAGCGGACCACCGGCCCGGCGTTCGAGCCGCCGTGGCCGCTGGCCGGGACCACGGCGGCCGCCGCGACGTCGCCGCGGTAGGCGGTGAACCAGGCGTTCGGCTTCTCCTGCCCGTCGACCTCGGCCGAGCCGGTCTTCGCGCCGATGTCGCCGCTGAGCCCGGACATCGCCTCCGCCGCCGTGCCGGACGTGGCGGTCAGCTTCATCAGCGACTTCACCGCGGACGCGGTGTCCGGCTTCATCGCGCGCGGGGCCTTGGCCAGCGCCCGGCCGTCCAGCGACGGCGCGACGATGTACGGCTGGTGGAAGCCGCCGTTCTGCACGGTCGCGGCGACGGAGGCGACGGTCAGCGGGTTCATCCGCACCCCGCCCTGCCCGATCAGCGAGGCGGCCATCTGCGCGTCGCTCTGCACCGGCACCGCGCCGTCGAAGGTCGGGATGCCGGTCTGCCAGTTCAGGCCGATGCCGAAGACGTCCCTGGCCTGCTTCGTCAGGTCGTCGTCGGCGAGCTTGGGCGCCATGGAGATGAAGGCGTTGTTGCAGGACGCGGCGAAGCTCTGCGCGAAGGTGCCGTCCTTGATCTCGGTCTTGTTCAGGTTCTGGAACTTCCAGCCGCCGACCGTCACGAACTTCTCGCACGGGTGCGGCTTGTCCGGCGCCGTCAGGCCCTTGTCGATGAGCATCGAAGCCGTCACGATCTTCATCGTCGAGCCGGGCGCCAGTGAGCCCTGGGTAGCCGTGTTGAAGCCCTTCTCCGGGGAGTTGGCGATGGCCAGGATCTCGCCGGTGCTCGGCTTGAGGGCCACCGCGGACGCCTTCGGCTTGCCCTTGACCGCCTTCTCCGCCGCCGCCTGCACCTTGGCGTCCAGCGTGGTCTTCAGGGTGCCCGGCGTGCCCTTGGAGAGCACCTTCAGCGTCTCGTCGGGCTGCTGCGTCGCCTTGTCACCGCGGGCCCGGTGGACGGACAGCTCCACGCCGGGCTTGCCGTCCGTCTTCTTGCCGTACTTGTCGCGCAGGCTGTCCAGCACCCCGGCCAGCGCCGGGTGCGCCTCCTTGGTCAGCTCGGCGCCGTTGCGGTCCACGGCCTTGATGGGCGGCGCCTCGGCCTCGCCGGTCCGCAGCACGTCGCCCTTGCCCAGCTTGGGGTGCAGGATGCTCGGGGCCCAGGCGATCCGCGGCTCGCCGGTCTCCTTGTCGCGCTTGACGGTCAGTGAGGTGCCGTACGAGACGGGAGCCTTCAGGTTCTTGTACGAGATCTGCGCGGCGACCGTGTAGGCGACCTTGTCGCCGGCGGCCTTGCCCGGGGTGAGCTTCAGGTCCGTGAAGTGGGTCTGCTTCGGGTACGCGGCCAGGCCGGCGGCGGCCGCCTTGGCGTCGTCCGTGAGAGCGGCGGCCTTGTCGGCGGCGCCCGCCCGCCAGGCGTCCAGGAACTTCCCCGCGGTGCCGGTGACTTCCTCGGCGGACAGCGGGCCGGACTTCACCTCGGGCGCCGCGTCACCGGGCTTGCCGTCCCGGGCCGCGCGGACCTCCTGGGCCTGATCGCCGTCGCCGGACCCGCCGAGCAGCGTGTAGCCGCCGACGCCGCCCACGACCAGGGCCACCGCCCCGCCGATCAGCCCGTACCTCACCTCACGGCGCATGTCGCCGATCCCCTCCCGAATCCTCGTTCTTCAGCACGCACACAAGAACGTGCAGCGCACTCTATGGGACACGGGGTGCGGGAGGGAGTTCCGGCCCGGTGACGCGGGCGGCCCCGGTGGGGCGGCGCGGCGTCTCAGGTGTGCGGCTGCTGCCGGGGCGGCCGGCGCTGCCAGCGCTGGGTGGCGACGACCTCCACCGGGTTGATGCGGAAGACCGTGGTCTTCTGCCCGTCCACCTCGGTCGTGGCCTGGAGGCCGGGAGCGTCGCCGAGCAGCGCGTTGCTGCTCTCCTGCCAGGTCAGCCCCGGGTAGTGCTGCCGTTCGCCCCAGATCTCGGCCTCCTCCCTGGCCTGCTCGATGTCGAGGAACGCGGCGAGGGCCAGCTCCTTGCAGGCGGGCGCGACGGTGCGCAGCGAGCCGTGGTCCTCGACCTGTTCCGGCTTGTTGTGCTCGATGACGTAGACGATCTTCGGTGTGCTCAACTACGGTCCCTCCCTGCCCGTCCGGGCTCCAGGGCAGCGATCGGCATTGACCGGCATCGTTCGATGACGGCCAAGTATGACCGCCGCCCCTGCGCGGACGGCGCTTTCGGCGTACAGGTCCCGGCCGTGTCGTACCCGGGGCCCGGGTGACGGGGGACGACGACGCCCCGCCCCATGAGGAGGAGTGCCCCGTCCGGCGCGCCGGACGCCAAACGGCCCGCCATCGGCCCTCGATGCGCCGGCTACCCGCACGAGGACCGCCCGCCGCCCACGTGCCCCCGGAGACCGTCAGCAGTGCCCTAGACCCACGTGTCGAACCACATCCGGTTGTGCCAGGCGCTCTTGGGGATCGGCTGTCCGGTGTACAGCGGGTAGAAGTAGATGAAGTTCCAGATGATGAGCAGGACGAGGACTCCGGCGCCCACCGCGCCGACCGCGCGCCGCCGTTCGCTGGATCCCGGCGGGCCGAGGACGGCGCCGATCATCATGGCCAGGGCCAGGCACACGAACGGCACGAACACCACCGCGTAGAACAGGAAGATCGTCCGGTCCTGGTACAGGAACCACGGCAGGTAGCCCGCCGCGATGCCGCAGGCGATGGCGCCCGCCCGCCAGTCGCGCTTGAACAGCCAGCGGTAGAGCACGTACAGGAGCGCGAAGCAGCCCGCCCACCACAGCAGGGGAGTGCCCAGCGCGAGCACTTCCCGTGCGCAGCCCTCGGCCGCCTTGCAGCCGTCGTGCCCCATCTTGGGGTCCTCGTAGAAGTACGAGACGGGACGGCCCTGGACCAGCCAGCTCCAGGGGTTGGACTGGTACGTGTGCGGCGTGGACAGGCCCTTGTGGAAGTCGTAGACCTCCGTCTCGTAGTGCCACAGGCTGCGCAGCCAGTCCGGGAGCCACTGCCAGCCGCCCGCCCGGCCCTCCGGTGTGGCGGTGGCCCAGTCACGGTAGTAGCCGCCCTTGGTGACGATCCATCCGGTCCACGTCACCAGGTACGCGGCCATGCCCACCACGACGGTCGAGACGAACGCGGGCACCACGTCCCGGCGCAGCACCGCGCGTACGGGGTGCCGGGCGCCGGCCGTGCGCCGCGCGGCCATGTCCCACAGCACCGACAGCAGGGCGAACGCCGCCAGGTAGTACAGGCCGTTCCACTTGCTCGCGGCGGACAGGCCCAGGCACAGCCCCGCCGCCAGCCGCCACGGCCGCCACCCCAGCCGCAGCCGGTCGCCCACCGTCTCGTCCGGCCGGGCCAGCCCGTCCGTGCCGACCGGCAGTGCCGCCGCCAGCCGCGCCCGGGTGCGGTCGCGGTCCACCAGCAGGCAGCCGAACGCCGCCACCACCCAGAACATGACGATGAGGTCCAGCAGCGCGGTACGGCTCATCACGAAGTGCAGCCCGTCCACCGCCAGCAGCACGCCCGCCAGGCAGCCCAGCGCCGTGGAGCGCATCAGCCGGCGCCCGATGCGGCAGATCATCAGCACCGACAGGGTGCCGAGCAGCGCCACCGTGAACCGCCAGCCGAAGGGGTTCATCCCGAACGCCCACTCGCCCAGCGCGATCATCCACTTGCCCAGCGGCGGATGGACGACGTAGGAGTGCTCGGGCGAGAGCAGGATCTCCGGCGGGTGCGCCACCAGCGCGTCGTTGGCGTTCTTCGCCCAGGTGCCCTCGTAGCCGTACCGGAGCAGCGACCAGGCGTCCTTGGGGTAGTACGTCTCGTCGAATATCACCTTCGCCGGACTGCCCAGGTTCCAGAACCGCAGCAGGCCCGCGAAGAGCGCGACCAGCAGCGGACCGCCCCAGCCCGACCAGCGCGCGAGCCGGCCGGCGGCGGCCGGGCCCAGGCCCAGGACCGTCCACACCCGCGTCCCCGGCTCGGGGAACGCCGGCACCAGCCGCTCACGGGCGTCGGCCTGCGGCTGCCCGGCGTAGCCGAACCGGCGCAGCCTGCGCTGCCACCGCCGGGGCTGCCCGGCGGCCTCCTCCTCGGCGCGGTCTGCGTCTGTCGCGGTGTCACTCGTCACCGGCCCATCGTAGGGAAGCGGTCTGTGCGGAACGCGGGGGCCGCGCGGCCGGGCCCGCAGGACCGGTACGGGCGGGGCGTACGGGACCGGTGAGCCGCGTGCGGCAGCCGCCACCGGGACGCGCCGCGCCGTACGGCTGGGAGGATGGGGGCGTGACTGGAACGCTGGTACTTGCAGGGACGCCCATCGGCGACGTCGCGGACGCCCCGCCGCGGCTCGCCGCCGAACTGGCGGCGGCCGAGGTGATCGCCGCCGAGGACACCCGGCGGCTGCGCCGCCTGACCCAGGCGCTCGGCGTGCACACGACCGGCCGCGTCGTGTCGTACTTCGAAGGCAACGAGGCGGCCCGCACCCCGAGCTGGCCGACGCCCTCGCAGCGGGCGCCCGCGTCCTGCTCGTCACCGACGCCGGGATGCCCTCGGTCTCCGACCCCGGCTACCGGCTGGTCGCCGCCGCCGTCGAACGCGGCGTCAAGGTCACCGCCGTGCCGGGCCCCAGCGCGGTGCTCACCGCGCTCGCCGTCTCCGGCCTGCCCGTGGACCGGTTCTGCTTCGAGGGCTTCCTGCCGCGCAAGGGCGGCGAGCGCCGCTCCCGGCTGCGCGAGGTCGCCGACGAGCGCCGCACCCTCGTCTACTTCGAGGCCCCGCACCGCCTCGACGACACCCTCGCCGCGATGACCGAGGTCTTCGGCGCCGACCGCCGCGCCGCGGTCTGCCGCGAGCTGACCAAGACGTACGAGGAGGTCCGGCGCGGGCCGCTGGAGGAGCTGGCCGCGTGGGCGGCGGACGGCGTACGCGGCGAGATCACCATCGTCGTCGAGGGCGCCCCCGAGACCGGCCCGCAGGACCTCGGCCCCGAGGAGCTCGTGCGTCGCGTACACGTCAGGGAGGAGGCGGGGGAGCGCCGCAAGGAGGCCATCGCCGCCGTCGCCGCCGAGACCGGCCTTCCCAAACGCGAGGTGTTCGATGCCGTCGTGGCGGCAAAGAATGCGGCGCGAACGGGACCGGTGGAAGGTAAATGACTAGCCTGGAAGGTAAAACGCGGGCCGCGCAGCGGGGCCGATTCTCTGCCCCCCGCCAAAACTGGGCCAACAGCTAACCGCCCTTGCTGCGCCACCGCCGGGGAAGGCGTCCACTGGGAGGTGGGACGTCCGTCCCCGGAGACCTTGTCCAGCGGGCAAGAGGAGCGGCTATGAGTGACATCGCGCGTACGCCGGGCAGCATCACCGCCGGCGCCCACCCCATCCCCCCGGCCGACCCCCCGGCACACGAGGCGTACGCCTTCGCGTGCATGAGGTGCGGCCACGGCTGGGAGCAGTCGTACGAGATAACGCACCACGTCGACGCGGACGGGCGCGCGCACTGTGTGTACTACGCGGACGGCGAGCGCGTGCCTTCCCCCCTGACCCGGCCCACCTGCCTGAACTGCGGCGCGCACGTCGTCCGCATCATGCGGGCCGGACAGGTCTCCATGGTCTCCAAGGCGATCGCGAGTCTGTACGAGCAGCCGTCGGCGGGCGCCGCCGAGGGCAACGCGGGCGCGGGCGCGGGAACCGTCCCGCAGCAGAGCGAGAACAGCGAGAGCACCACTGAGGGCGGTGCCTCCGCGGACGGCCACCGCGAGCGCCACCACTGGCACCTCGCCGACCTGCTGCACCCCTTCCAGCACCACCGCAGGTGAGCCGGCGGCCGCGGTCCCGGCCGGTGGCCGTCACCGGCCCCTCGTAGGATCGCGGCCATGAGCAAGAGCACCAAGGATGCGCCGCCGCCGCTGCCCGAACCGCTTCGGGTGCCGGTGGCGGACTCGCACACCCACCTGGACATGCAGGGGAGCACGGTCACCGAGGCCCTGGCCAAGGCCGCCTCCGTGGGCGTGACCACCGTCGTCCAGGTCGGCTGCGACGTGAACGGCTCGCGCTGGGCCGCCGAGACCGCCGCCGCGCACGAGGCCGTGCACGCGACCGTCGCGCTGCACCCGAACGAGGCGCCGCGGATCGTGCTCGGAGACCCGGACGGATGGTCGCGGCAGGGCGCCCGCGAGGCCGGCGGGGACGCCGCCCTCGACGCCGCGCTCGCCGAGATCGACGCCCTCGCCGCCCTCCCGCACGTCCGCGGCGTCGGCGAGACCGGCCTGGACCACTTCCGCACCGGCCCCGACGGCATGGCCGCCCAGCAGCGCTCCTTCCGCGCCCACATCGAGATCGCCAAGCGGCACGGCAAGGCCCTGGTCATCCACGACCGCGAGGCCCACGACGACGTGTTGCGGATCCTGCGCGAAGAGGGCGCGCCGGACACCGTCGTCTTCCACTGCTACTCGGGCGACGCCGAGATGGCCAAGGTCTGCGCCGAGGCCGGATACTTCATGTCCTTCGCGGGCAACGTCACCTTCAAGAACGCCCAGCCGCTGCGCGACGCCCTCGCCGTCGCCCCGCCCGAACTGGTGCTCGTCGAGACCGACGCGCCCTTCCTCACCCCCGCGCCGTACCGCGGACGGCCTAACGCCCCGTATCTCATTCCGGTCACGCTGCGGGCCATGGCCGAGGTCAAGGGAATGACGGAGGACGCCCTGGCCAGCGCCGTCGCGGCGAACACGGCCCGCGCCTTCGCCTACTGACGGGCCCGCGAGGACGGGCGCGGCACAATAGCGCGACGACACTGTGTAGCGGGTCCGCTTTGGAGAGTCACCCGCGCTCCGCTACATTCCGGGCCACACCCGGACCCGTGGCACGTGGAGCGTCGTGACTCATTCGCAGGGCAGCCACCACCTCGCGCACGGCGGACACGGACCCAGCACCGAGCCGCCGCGTGACGCAGCCGTCGAGAACCCCGACCCGTACGGGAGGTATGCCGCGTACGGCGACGGGGCGTACGGGACGCGCGGGGGATACGGGACGCAGGGCGAGTACGGGAGCTACAGCGCGTACGGCGAGTACGGGCCGTACGACGTGTACGAGACGTACAGCCCGTACGGAACGGGCGACCGGCACGACCCCGCGCGGGACAGCCGTACCGCTCCCGCCCCGGCCGCCCCGGCGCGTGACACCGAGACCCCCTGGCAGCCGGAGGAAGCTCCGGGCGGCCCCGCGAACCCGCCCGGCCCGGACGAGACCTGGGAGACGCCCGCAGCCGCCGCGCCTGCGCGTGTACCCCACCAGGGGCCGCTGGTCCCGCTGCGCGACGACCTGGCCGGCGTCCCCGCCCCCCGCGCCGGAGGACGGGCCGCCGCCCGCCGCGCCTCCCGAGGCACCGCCCACCGCCGCGGCATGACCGGCCGGCTCAACGCCACCGACCGCCGCGGCACCGACGGCACCGAAACCCGCCGCCGCCTGCTCCCGCAGGCCCTCGTCGTGGCCTTCCTGGCCGGTGGCACCTCCGCCTTCATCGCCCACGACAAGGCCGTCCGCATCGACGTCGACGGCGAACCCCGCACCCTGCACACCTTCGCCGCCGACGTCGGCGACCTGCTCGCCGACGAGGACGTCCCGGTCGGCGCGCACGACCTCGTCCAGCCCGCCGCCGACGCCGCCCTGACCAGCGGCGACGAGATCACCGTCCGCTACGGACGGCCGGTCCGCCTCACCCTGGACGGCGAACGCCGCCAGGTCTGGACGACCGCCGAGACCGTCGGCGGCGCGCTCCGCGAACTCGGCGTCCGCGCCGAGGGCGCCCACCTGTCCGCCGACCCCGCCCAGCGCATCGGCCGCAATGGCCTCGACCTCGACGTCCGCACCGAACGCAGCGTCACCTTCGTCGCCGACGGCCGCGAGCACACCGTCCGCACCAACGCGGCCACCGTCAGCGAGGCACTCGACCAGGCGGGCATCGTGCTGCGCGGCGAGGACATCACCTCGGTGGCGCCCGAGTCCTTCCCGCGCGACGGACAGACCGTCTCCGTCCTGCGCATCACCGGCGCCGAGAAGGTCCGCGAGGTCACCATCCCGTTCGAGACCGTCAAGCAGGCCGACCCGACGCTCTTCAAGGGCACCGAGACGGTGGTCCGCCAGGGACAGCCCGGCGTACGCCGCCTGACCTACGAGATCCGTACGGTCAACGGCGTCCAGCAGAAGCCCAAGAAGGTCGGCTCGGAGGTCGTCCGCGAGCCGCGCGACCGGATCGTGCACGTCGGCACCAAGCCGATGCCGATGAGCGTGGACGGGGCCGACCACCTGAACTGGGGCGCGCTCGCCGAGTGCGAGGCGGGCGGCCGCCCCGACGCGGTCGACGCGTCCGGCACCTACGGCGGCCTCTACCAGTTCGACACCGGCACCTGGCGCGGACTCGGCGGCAACGGACGCCCCCAGGACGCCCCGGCCAGGGAGCAGACCTACCGCGCCAAGAAGCTCTACATCAGCCGGGGCGCGAGCCCGTGGCCGGTGTGCGGGCGCAAGCTGCACGACTGAGCGGCCCTCCGGCCCGGGGGCGTGGCGGCCGCTGTCGCCGCGCCCCGCCCGGGGCGCCGTAAGCTGCACGGGTGAGCAACAGCAGCCCCACCGACGAGCCCGGCCCCCTCCTGGGCGCCGCCGACATCCGCGAACTGGCCACCGCCCTGGGCGTCCGCCCCACCAAGCAGCGCGGCCAGAACTTCGTCATCGACGCCAACACCGTCCGGCGCATCGTGCGTACCGCCGAGGTGCGGCCGGACGACGTCGTCGTCGAGGTCGGACCCGGGCTCGGCTCGCTGACCCTGGCCCTGCTGGAGGCCGCCGACCGGGTCACCGCCGTCGAGATCGACGACGTGCTGGCCGCCGCGCTGCCCGCCACCGTCGAGACCCGGCTGCCCGGCCGCGCCGACCGCTTCGCGCTCGTGCACAGTGACGCCATGCTCGTGCGGGACCTGCCGGGACCCGCGCCCACCGCGCTGGTCGCCAACCTCCCGTACAACATCGCCGTTCCTGTCCTGCTGCACATGCTCGCGACGTTCCCCACCATCGACCGCACCCTGGTCATGGTCCAGTCCGAGGTCGCCGACCGGCTCGCGGCCCGGCCCGGCAACAAGGTGTACGGCGTGCCGTCGGTCAAGGCCAACTGGTACGCCGAGGTCAAGCGGGCCGGCGCGATCGGGCGCAACGTGTTCTGGCCCGCGCCCAACGTCGACTCCGGACTGGTCTCGCTCGTCCGCCGGGAGAAGCCGGTCGAGACGACCGCCAGCCGTGCCCAGGTCTTCGCGGTGGTCGACGCGGCGTTCGCCCAGCGCCGCAAGACGCTGCGCGCCGCCCTGGCCGGGTGGGCCGGGTCGGCTGCCGCCGCAGAGACCGCGCTGGTCGCCGCCGGTGTCTCGCCGCAGGCCCGCGGTGAGGCGCTGACCGTCGAGGAGTTCGCCCGCATCGCCGAGCACAAGCCCGTCCACGAGGAGAGCGCCGCGTGACCGACCGGCCCGCCGTCACCGTCCGCGTACCCGCCAAGGTCAACGTCCAGCTCGCCGTCGGCGGCGCCCGCCCGGACGGCTTCCACGACCTGGCCAACGTCTTCCTGGCCGTCGGCCTGTACGACGAGGTCACCGCCACCCCGGCCGACGCCCTGCGCGTCACCGCGACCGGCCCGGACACCGACCGCGTCCCCCTCGACCGTACGAACCTGGCCGCCCGCGCCGCGGAACTCCTCGCCGCCCGGCACGGCATCGCGCCCGACGTGCACCTGCACCTCGCCAAGGACATCCCCGTCGCGGGCGGCATGGCCGGCGGCAGCGCGGACGCGGCGGGCGCCCTGGTGGCGTGCGACGCGCTGTGGGGCACCGGCGCCACCCGCGAAGAGCTGCTCGCGATCTGTGCCGAGCTGGGCAGCGACGTGCCGTTCTCGCTGGTGGGCGGGGCGGCGCTGGGCCGTGGGCGCGGCGAGCTGCTGACGCCGCTGGAGGTGGGCGGCACGTTCCACTGGGTCTTCGCGGTGGCCGACGGCGGACTGTCCACCCCGGCCGTCTACGCCGAGTTCGACCGCCTCACCGAAAACGTGAGCGTCCCCGCCCCGGAAGCGTCCCCGGCCCTGCTCGACGCGCTGCGCACCGGCGACCCGACCGCCCTGGCCCCCGCCCTCGCCAACGACCTCCAGCCCGCCGCGCTCTCCCTGCGCCCGTCGCTGGCCGCCACCCTCACGGCGGGCACCACCGCCGGAGCCCTGGCGGCCCTGGTCTCCGGCTCGGGCCCCACCACGGCCTTCCTCACCAAGGACGCCGACACGGCCGCCTCGGTGGCCGACGCCCTGCTGACCTCCGGCACCTGCCGGGCCGCCCGGGTGGCGGCGGGACCGGTGCCGGGCGCGACGGTCGTCTGAGACGGCCGTCCGAGGGGAGGGGGCGTGTGCGGCGCCCCGGCCACCCCCGCGGCGCGCGGCGCCCCGGTCCGCACTCCCCGCGCGGGAAGCACGCGGGGAAAAGCCTCCGGGGCCGGACTAGGCTGTCGGGAGGACCCCGACCGATGGAGTGAAGTGTGGCCGTCAACCTCGTCAATCTGGAAGCCGTGGGCAAGGTGTACGGGACCCGTGCACTGCTCGACGGTGTTTCCCTGGGTGTCAATGAGGGGGACCGGATCGGCGTCGTGGGGCGTAACGGCGACGGCAAGACGACCTTGATCCGGATCCTCGCGAAGCTGGAGGACGCCGACGACGGCCGGGTGACGCACAACAGCGGACTGCGGCTCGGCGTGCTGACCCAGCACGACTCGCTGGACCCGGCCGCGACCGTGCGGCACGAGGTCATCGGCGACCTCGCGGACCACGAATGGCGGGGCAACGCCAAGATCCGGGACGTGCTGACCGGGCTGTTCGGCGGGCTGGACCTGCCGGGGCTGGGGCAGGGCCTGGACACCGTGATCGGTCCGCTGTCCGGTGGTGAGCGCCGCCGGATCGCGCTGGCGAAGCTGCTGATCGCCGAGCAGGACCTGATCGTGCTGGACGAGCCGACCAACCACCTGGACGTCGAGGGCATCTCCTGGCTCGCCCGCCATCTGCGCGAACGCCGGTCGGCGCTGGTGTGCGTCACCCACGACCGCTGGTTCCTGGACCAGGTGTGCACCCGGATGTGGGACGTCCAGCGCGGCGACGTCCACGAGTACGAGGGCGGCTACAGCGACTACGTCTTCGCCCGTGCCGAGCGCGAGCGGATCGCCGCCAGCGAAGAGGCCAAGCGGCAGAACCTGATGCGCAAGGAGCTGGCCTGGCTGCGCCGGGGCGCTCCGGCGCGCACCAGCAAGCCGCGGTTCCGTATCGAGGCGGCCAACGAGCTGATCGCGGACGTGCCGCCGCCGCGGGACACCGCCGAGCTGATGAAGTTCGCCAACTCCCGGCTGGGCAAGACCGTCTTCGAGCTGGAGGACGTGACCGTGCAGGCCGGGCCCAAGGTGCTGCTCAAGCATCTGACCTGGCAGCTCGGGCCGGGCGACCGGATCGGCCTGGTCGGGGTGAACGGCGCGGGCAAGACCTCGCTGCTGCGGGCGCTGGCCGAGGCGGCGCGTACGGAGGGCGAGGCGCAGCCGGCGGCCGGGAAGATCGTGGTCGGCCGGACCGTGAAGCTGGCCTACCTGTCGCAGGAGGTCGCGGAGCTGGACCCGGCGCTGCGGGTGCTGGAGGCCGTGCAGCGGGTGCGGGAGCGGGTGGACCTCGGCAAGGGCCGGGAGATGACCGCGGGCCAGCTCTGCGAGAAGTTCGGCTTCACCAAGGAGAAGCAGTGGACGCCGGTCGGCGACCTGTCGGGCGGTGAGCGGCGGCGGCTGCAGATCCTGCGGCTGCTGATGGACGAGCCGAACGTGCTGTTCCTGGACGAGCCGACCAACGACCTGGACATCGAGACGCTGACGCAGCTTGAGGACCTGCTCGACGGCTGGGCGGGTTCGCTGGTGGTCATCAGCCACGACCGGTACTTCGTCGAGCGGACCACCGACCGGGTGTTCGCGCTGCTGGGCGACGCGACGCTGCGGATGCTGCCGCGCGGTCTGGACGAGTACCTGGAGCGGCGCCAGAAGGTGATCGACGCGGCGGCGCCCGCGCCCGCTCCGGCGCAGGAGGCGCCGAAGCAGAAGCCGGCGGCCGTGACGCGGGCGGCGCAGAAGGAGCTGCAGAAGATCGAGCGGCAGCTCGACCGCATCGGCGAGAAGGAGGCGAAGCTGCACGCGCAGATCGCCGAGCACGCGACGGACTTCGAGAAGGTCGCGGGGCTGGACGCGCAGTTGCGGGAGCTGGTGGGCGAGCGGGAGGAGCTGGAGATGCGGTGGCTGGAACTGGCGGAGGACGCGTAGCGGAAGAGCCGCTACCGCCGGAGCCGGCCGCGATCGATCGGCTCCGGCGCCTCTCCTGTCACATTCGGCCAAGAAACTGTGCGTAACCAACCATGACTGGCCGGGATTTCAGCATTACGGCAGGCTTCTTCCCCTTAGGGGCGCGCAACGTCGAACAAGCGTGTAGCTTCCGGGGGCAAGGGGCCTGGCGAGGGCCGGGGGGCTGGGCTCGCCGGGGAATTTGGGGGGTTGCTGCAATGGGCGTGCGGCTGATGGTGGTCGACGATCACCGACTGCTCGCCGAGGCACTCGCCTCGGCCTTGAAACTGCGCGGCCACCGCGTGCTCGCGGCGGCCGCCCCGAGTGCCGGGGCGGCGGATCTGGTGGTGAGCCGGGCGCCCGAAGTGTGCCTGCTGGGCACCGCGTCCCCGGCCGAGCCGGGCGCCTTCGACCCGGTCGTACGGATCAAGAAGGAGCGGCCGCAGGTCGCCGTCGTGGTGCTCGGCCCGGTGCCCAACCCGCGCGGTATCGCGGCCGCCTTCGCCGCGGGCGCCTCCGGCTACGTACGGCACGACGAGCGCATCGAGGGCGTGGAACGCGCCATGATGAAGGCGCGGGCCGGGGAGGCGGCGATCGCGCCGCAGTTGCTCCAGCAAGCCTTCGAGGAACTGCTGCATCCGGCGGCGCAGCCCGACGACGAGGGCGCCCGGCTGCTCCAGATGCTCACGCCGCGCGAGGTCGAGGTGCTGGTACGGGTCGCCGAGGGTGAGGACACCCGGCTGATCGCGGCAGGGATGGGCATCGCGCCGAGCACCGCCCGTACGCATGTGCAGCGGGTCCTGATGAAGCTGGGCGTGGGCTCGCGGCTGGAGGCGGCGGCGCTGGCGGCCCGTACGGGGCTGCTGGACCGGGCGGCGACCCGGGGCGCGGCCGCGCGCGAGGCGGCGGGGGCCGAGGCCGTCCCGCCGCCGTGACGCGTGCGGTCAGTCGGTGTCCTCCTGGAGGGCCGCCAGTTCCTCGGCGGTCGGCGGGACCACCGGGCGCAGCTTGATCCAGGCCAGGAAGAACAGGCCGAGCAGCAGCATGCCCAGGCCGGTCCAGAGGTTGATGTTGATGTCCTCGGCCTTCTTCAGGTCCGCGTCGGAGACGGCGAACCCGGCGATCGTGACGATGACGCCGTAGACCGTGAACAGGCCGCCGATGATGAGCCGGATGTCGAAGAGCCGGGCGGCCGTGGCCGACCTGCGCTCCAGTTCGACCTCGTGCTGGTAGTCACTCATGGTGCGTGCGTTCCTTCGGCTGGGGTGCGGGCGTCAGAAGGAGTACGGGACGTAGCAGAGGGCGGCGAGGACGATCGCGCCCCAGCCGAGCAGGGCCGGCTTGCGGTACCACGCGTCGTCGCCCTCGGCGGGCGGCTCGTCCAGGCCGGGGGACCGGGTGCCGTAGACCAGGCCGGCCAGCTCCGCCTCGGGCTTGGGCCGCGTGAACAGGGTGACACCGACCATCACCACGGCGCCGACGACGAAGGCGACGATCGCGGAGACGAAGTTGGCGCCCTGGTCGGTGGGGATGGCGATGATGCCCTGCTTGTAGATCCAGAAGTAGTTGACCATCGCCGCGGTGGTGCCCGCGACCAGGCCCCACACACCGGACTTCATGGAGGCCCGCTTCCAGAACATGCCGATGATGAAGACCACGAACATCGGCACGTTGAAGAAGGAGAACAGCGTCTGGAGGTAGCCCATGATGTTGTTGAAGCTGGCGGCCAGGAAGGCCGTACCGATGCTGCACAGCACGCCGACGGCGGTCACCAGGCGGCCGAACCGCAGGTAGTAGCGGTCCTCGCGGCCGGGCCGTACGTACTTCGCCCAGATGTCGGAGGTGAAGACGGTGTTGAACGACGAGACGTTGGCGGCCATGCCCGCCATGAACGCGGCCAGCAGACCGGTCACCGCGATGCCCAGGACACCGTTGGGCAGCAGGTCCCGCATCAGCAGCGGAATGGCGTCGTTGTACGTGAACTCCGCACCCTCGTGGCCGATCTGCGGCACGACCACCGCGGCGACCAGGCCGGGAATCATCACCAGGAAGGCGATGAACATCTTCGGGTAGGCGGCGATCAGCGGGGTGCGCTGCGCGGCGGAGAGGTTCTTGGCGGACAGCGCGCGCTGCACCTCGGCGAAGTTGGTGGTCCAGTAGCCGAAGGAGAGCACGAAGCCCAGGCCCAGGATGATCGTCAGCCAGTTGGCGCCGAGCGCGTTGGGCTCGCCGATACCGGTGCCGTCCCACGCCGTCAAAAAGCTGTGCCCGTGGCTCTTGTCCAGCGACGAGGTCAGCCCGTCCCAGCCGCCGACCCGCTTCAGACCGATGACGCAGATCGGGATCAGCGCGGCCAGGATGACGAAGAACTGGAGCACCTCGTTGTAGATCGCCGAGGACAGGCCGCCGACGGTGATGTACGCGAGGACGAACACCCCGGCCACCACGATGGCCACCCACTGCGGCCAGCCCAGCAGCGCCTCCACGACGATCGACAGGGCGTAGAGGTTCACGCCCGCGATCAGGATGGCGGCGAAGGCGAACAGCACCGAGCTGAGCAGGTGTGCCGACTTGTCGAAGCGCTGGAGCAGGAACTCCGGTACGGAGCGCACCCGCGAGCCGTAGTAGAAGGGCATCATCACCAGGCCCAGGAACACCATGGCGGGGATGGCGCCGATCCAGTACCAGTGCACGACGGCGACGCCGTACTGCGCGCCGGTGGCGGCCATGCCGAGGATCTCGGTGGCGCCGAGGTTGGCGGCGACGAAGGCCAGGCCGGTGACCCAGGCGGGCAGCGACCGCCCGGACAGGAAGAAGTCCAGGCTGGTCTTCACGCTGCGCCGGGCGGCGAAGCCGATGCCGAGGACGACGGCGAAGTAGACGGCCAGAATCGCGTAGTCGAGTCCGTTGGTGGGCAGCCGTAGCCCTGCGGCCAAGGTGATCATGGGGGCACTCACTTCTCTGTGCGTGATGAACGCACAGGAAACTACGCGCGGTCCTTCAGAAACTGAAGACTTTTGTTCGTTCTCGTGGCCCCATCGTGATCGGGGCGGGTGCTTTGTAGCGGATTGTCCCGGTGCCGATCCGGCCGAGGTCAGGCGTTGACTGGGTTGTTTAGTTGTGCTTCATTGTGTGTGTTTGTGTTTGATGGGTGTGACGGTGTGCCCGAGGAGTGCTCCAGTGAAGAAGACGATGACCCGGCTCGCCGACGGCCGGGAGCTCATCTACTACGACCTGCGTGACGACGTGGTGCGCGACGACACCGACCGCCGCCCGCTCGACCCGGTCTCCACCGCCTCCGAGATCCGCCACGACCGCCTGCTCGGGGACGCGGTCGCGGTCGCCTCGCACCGCCAGGGCCGTACGTACCACCCGCCGGCCGACGCCTGCCCGCTGTGCCCCTCCCGGGACGGCCACGGCACCGAGATCCCCGCCGCCGACTACGACGTCGCCGTCTTCGAGAACCGTTTCCCCTCCCTGGCCGGCGACACCGGCCGCTGCGAGGTCGTCTGCTTCACCCCCGACCACGACGCCTCCTTCGCCGCCCTCACCGAGGAACAGGCCGCGCTCGTCCTGGAGGCGTGGACCGACCGCACCGCCGAACTCTCCCAACTCCCCGGCGTCCAGCAGGTCTTCTGCTTCGAGAACCGCGGCGCGGAGATCGGCGTCACCCTCGGCCACCCGCACGGCCAGATCTACGCCTACCCCTTCACCACCCCGCGCACCGAACGGATGCTCGCCCAGCTCGCCGCCCACCGCACGGCGACCGGCGGCCGCAACCTCTTCGACGACGTCCTCGCCGACGAACGCGCCGACGGCCGCCGCGTCGTCCTGGACACCGGGCACTGGACCGCCTTCGTCCCGTACGCCGCGCACTGGCCGTACGAGGTCCACCTCTACCCCAAGCGCCGCGTCCCCGACCTGCTGGCCCTCGGCGAGGACGCGCGCACAGAGTTCCCACAGGTCTATCTGGAAGTCTTGCGGCGCTTCGACCGGATCTTCGGCCCCGGTGAGCCGCCGACCCCGTACATCTCCGCCTGGCACCAGGCGCCGCTGTACGCCGCCGACCGCGGCGAGTTCGCGCTCCACCTCGAGCTTTTCACCGTCCGCCGTACTTCCGGCAAGCTGAAGTTCCTCGCGGGTTCCGAATCCGGCATGAACGTGTTCATCAACGACGTGCCGCCGGAGGCTGCGGCCGAGCGACTGCGAGAGGTAGCGAGCGAGTGAGCAACAAGTACCTGGTCACCGGCGGCGCGGGATACGTGGGCAGCGTCGTCGCGGCCCACCTGGTCGAGGCCGGGCACACCGTCACGGTCCTCGACGACCTGTCCACCGGCCACCGCGAGGGCGTCCCGGCGGGTGCCGAGTTCATCGAGGGCCGCGTCCAGGACGCCGCCCGCCACCTGGACGCCTCCTACGACGCGGTACTGCACTTCGCCGCGTTCTCCCAGGTCGGCGAGTCCGTCACGGACCCCGAGAAGTACTGGCGCAACAACGTCGGCGGCACCATGGACCTGCTTGCCGCGATGCGCGTCGCGGGCGTGCGCACCCTGGTCTTCTCCTCCACCGCCGCCACCTACGGCGAACCGGAGTCGACCCCGATCACCGAGTCCGCGCCCACCGCGCCCACCAGCCCGTACGGCGCCTCCAAGCTCGCCGTCGACCACATGATCGCGGGCGAGTGCGCGGCGCACGGCCTGGCCGCCGTCTCGCTGCGCTACTTCAACGTCGCGGGCGCGTACGGCGCGTACGGCGAACGCCACGACCCCGAGTCGCACCTCATCCCGCTCGTCCTCCAGGTCGCCCAGGGCAAGCGCGCGGCCGTCTCCGTCTACGGCGACGACTACCCGACGCCCGACGGCACCTGCGTACGCGACTACATCCACGTCGCCGACCTGGCGGAGGCCCACCTCCTCGCCCTGACCGCGGCGGCCCCCGGCGAGCACCTGATCTGCAACCTCGGCAACGGCAACGGCTTCTCCGTACGCGAGGTCGTCGAGACCGTCCGCAAGGTCACCGGCCACCCCGTCCCCGAGATCACCGCGGACCGCCGCGGCGGCGACCCCGCCGTCCTGGTCGCCTCCGCACGGACCGCGATCGACCGGCTCGGCTGGCGCCCCAGCCGCACCGACCTGGCCGGCATCGTCGCCGACGCCTGGCGGTTCGCCCGGCAGAGGGAGACCGGCACCCCATGACCGACACCACCGGCCGGACCACGGACCAGGAGCAGCGCGCCCGGGACACCGCCGAGCGCTTCCGCGCGGTGTACGGCGCCGCCCCCACCGGAGTGTGGGCGGCGCCCGGCCGCGTCAACCTGATCGGCGAACACACCGACTACAACGACGGCTTCGTGATGCCGCTCGGCCTGCCGCACACCACCCTCGCCGCCGCCGCGCCCCGCGCCGACGGCGTCCTGCGGGTGCACTCCGGCGACGGCGGCGGCAGCGGTGACGGCCAGACCGTCGAACTGCGGCTGGACGCCCTGCGCCCGGCCCCCGACGGCGGCTGGGCGGCCTACCCCGCGGGCGTCGTCTGGGCGATGCGCGAGGCCGGACTGCCCGTCGGCGGCGCCGACCTCCACTACGACAGCACCGTCCCGGTCGGCGCCGGACTGTCCTCGTCGGCCGCCCTGGAGGTCGTCACCGCCCTCGCCCTGGACGACCTGTACGGACTCGGCCTCGCCCGGCAGCGCCTGGCGCAGCTCGCGCAGCGCGCCGAGAACGCCTTCGTGGGCGTGCCCTGCGGCATCATGGACCAGACCGCCGCGGCCTGCTGCACGGACGGCCACGCGCTGTTCCTGGACACCCGCGACCTCTCCCAGCGGCAGGTTCCGTTCGATTTGGCGGGGGAGGGGCTGCGTCTTCTGGTCGTGGACACCCGGGTGAAACACGAGCTGGGGGACGGCGCGTACGCCCAGCGCCGCGCCATGTGCGAGCGCGGTGCGCGGGCGCTCGGCGTACACGCGCTGCGCGATGTGCCGTACGCACACCTGCCCGCCGTACTGGACGGACTCCCGGCGGAGCATGACGAACCGGGCGACGGGACGGGCGACGGCGGACCCGGTGTCCGCGCCGTCGTACGGCACGTCGTCACCGAGAACCGGCGCGTCGAGGACGTCATCGCCCGTCTGGACGCCGGCGACCCCCGCGCCATCGGCCCGCTGCTGACCGCCGGACACGCCTCGCTGCGCGACGACTTCCGGGTCTCCTGCGCCGAACTGGACCTCGCCGTCGACGCGGCGGTCGCGGCGGGCGCGCTGGGCGCCCGGATGACCGGCGGCGGATTCGGCGGCTCGGCCGTCGTCCTGGTCGAGGAGGCGGACACGGACACCGTCACCGCGCGGGTCACCGGGGCGTTCGCGGCGGCCGGGCACCCGGCGCCACGGATCTTTCCGGCCGTTCCGGGCGCGGGGGCGCGGCGGCTGCGCTGAGGTCCGGCGCCCGGTGCTCACCCCGCTCCGGGCGCCTCCGGCCGGCCGCTCCGGCCGATCGGATTCGGACGAACCTTGTCGACTTGTGCCCCTCGACGGCCGCTGGGCCCCACTGTGAACACTTGGGCCGGGCAGTTTTGCCAATAGCCTTCCGTTGCCGCACCCCGTCCGTACTCTGAGTCCCAGCACCGGTGGGGGCCGGTGCTGATCAGGGGGCGAGACAGTCGGGTACGACGCCCGGGGTGGGGTAGCCAGGCGGCACGGCGGCGGCCGTGCGGCTGCGTCGGCCTTGGTCCCGGGCGCCGTGCCCACTTGGTCCGTTCCCCGAGACAGGGGGTCTCAGTGCAACGCATCCGGGTTCTGGTGGTCGACGACCACCGCATCTTCGCCGAGTCCCTGGCGGCCGCGCTCGCGGCCGAGCAGGACGTGGACGTGGCCGCGGCCGGCAGCGGACCGGCGGCTCTGCGCAGCCTGGAGCGGGCGGCCACGGACGGCCGGCGCTTCGACGTGATGCTCATCGACGCCGACCTCGGCACCGTCGCGGCGCCGCTGGCGTCCGTACCGGACCGGCCCGCGCCGGGCCGCGACAGCACCGCCGACGGCGGCCCGCTGGACGGCATCTCGCTGGTCGCCGGCGTCCGTACGGCCTACCCGTACGTCCGTACCGTCGTGCTCGCCGAGAAGGACGACCCGCGCCGGGCCGCCTTCGCGCTGCAGGCGGGCGCCGGCGGCTGGGTCGCCAAGGACTGCTCGCTCTCCCGCCTGCTCGCCGTCATCCGCGGCGTGCTGCGCGACGAGACGCACCTGCCGCCCGCGCTGCTGACCGGCGTCCTGCGCGAGCTGACGGCCGCACGCAAGCACCGTACGGAGAGCGAGCGGCTGGTGGAGTCGCTGACACCGCGCGAGCGCGAGGTGCTGCGCTGCATGGTGGCGGGCCTGGGCCGCAAGGCGGTCGCCGAGCGGCTGTTCCTGTCCCCGCACACGGTCCGTACGCACATGCAGAACGTGCTCGGCAAGCTCGGTGTCCACTCGACGCTCGCCGCCGTGGCGCTGGCGCGGCGGGCCGGCGTGGGCCCGGTGGAGCTCGAACCGGCCACCGCCGCGGCGTCCGCGCTGACCTGAGACGCGGCGCGGGCCCGCCCGCGCCGCGCCCCAGGGTCCCCGGTCAGCCGCCTGCGGGCACCGCCCCGCGCAGGTCCTTCAGCACGACCGCACCACGGGCCGGCAGCCCTATCCGGTACGTGTGCTCCGCCCGCTCCCCGCGCGTCCCGGCGAGCGCGTCGGCCATCGGGCACGGCAGGGCGATGTCGGCTGCCCGCGTGCCGTGGTTGAGCAGGAAGAGGAAGCGGCCGCCGGGGCCTTCCCGGACGGTGGCCTGCACGCCCTCGGGCAGCCCGGCCAGCACCGGCCGCACGCCCGCCGCCTCCCGTACGCGGTCCGTCAGGGCGCGCATCAGCGGCGGTGCGAGGCGGGTGCCGACGTACGTCACCGTGCCCGCGCCGTAGCCGTGCCGGGTGACGGCCGGGCCGCCCGCCAGGTCACCGTCGGCGAACTCCGCGACGGGCTCGGCGCCTTCCAGACGGACGGCCTCCGACCACAGGTCCGCCGTCCCGGCGGGCAGTTCCCAGCCGCCCGCCGCCCCCGTACGCGCCCGGCCGCCGCCCCGGCCCCGTACCGCCGCCAGGCCCCGCACCCCCACCGTCGCGCCCTCGTCCAGCGGCCAGAACTCCTCCACCCGCAGGCCCAGCAACGACCGCAGCGGCCCCGGACAGCCGCCGGGATGCACCCGGTCGCAGTCGTCCACGACCCCCGAGAAGAACGACACCAGCAGATGGCCGCCACCCCGCACGTACGACGCCAGACGCTGCGCGACGGCCTCCGTCACCAGGTACAGGTTCGGCACGACGACCAGCCGGTAGCCGGACAGGTCACGGTCCGGCGGCACGACGTCGCACGCCACCCCCGCCTCGAACAGCGGCCGGTAGTGCCCCAGCGCCAGCTCCGGCAGGCGCAGCGCCGTCGACGGGTGCGAGTCCAGCTCCAGGGCCCGCCAGTTGTCCCAGTCCGTCACCAGCGCCACCGTCGGCCGCACCACCCGCGTCCCCGCGAGCTCCGGTACGGACGCCAGCTCCCGCCCCAGGTCGCACACCTCGCGGAAGATCCGGGTGTCCGTACCGGCGTGCGGCACCATCGCCGAGTGGAACTTCTCCGCGCCGCCGCGCGACTGCCGCCACTGGAAGAACAGGACCGCGTCCGCGCCCTGCGCGACGGCCTGCCAGCTCCACAGACGCATCGCGCCCGGCGGCTTCGGGCCGTTGCGGGACCGCCAGTTGACCGCGCCGGGCGCCTGCTCCAGCAGCAGCCAGGGCTGCCCGCCGCGCGCCGAACGCATCAGGTCGAAGGTGTACGCGGCCTTGAGGTGCGTCTCCGCGTCGAACGGGTCCTGGTAGAAGTCCAGCGCCATCGCGTCCATGTCACGCGACCACGCGAAGGCGTCCACCGGCTTGTGGAACGGCATCAGGTTCGTGGTCACCGGCATCCCGGGACTCAGGCGCGCCAGCACCTCCCGCTCCGCCAGGTAGCAGTCGCGCAGCGCGTCGTCGCTGAAGCGCAGATAGTCGAGCTGATGCGCCGGGTTGGGGAAGGTGGGCGCGGTACGCGGCGGCAGCACCTCCTCGAAGTCCGTGTACGCCTGTGACCAGAAGGCCGTGGACCAGGCGTCGTTGAGGCGCGCCACACTCCCGTACCGCCCGCGCAGCCACCGCCGGAAGTCCGCGGCGGACACGTCGCAGAAGCACTGGCGGGTGTGGCAGCCGTACTCGTTGCCGACGTGCCACAGGGCCAGCGCCGGATGCCCGGCGTAACGGGCGGCGAGCCGCTCGACGAGCCGGACCGCGTGCTTGCGGTAGACCGGGCTGGACGGACAGTAGTGCTGCCGCCCGCCCGGCCAGCGGCGCTGCCCGTCCGGGCCCTGCGGCAGCACCTCCGGGTGCGCGCGGGTGAGCCAGGGCGGCGGGGAGGCGGTCATGGTGGCCAGGCACACGCGGATGCCCGCGCCGCCGAGGCCGTCCAAGACCCGGTCGAACCAGTCGAAGTCGTACGCCCCGGGCCGGGGCTCGGCCTTCGCCCAGGAGAAGATCCCGGCCGTGACCATGGTGACGTGGGCCTGCTTCATCAGGCCGATGTCCTCTTCCCAGACCTCCTCGGGCCACTGCTCGGGGTTGTAGTCCGCACCGAAATGGATGCCCATCGGGTTCCCTTGGTCGCGAGGTGTGGCGGCACGAGCTGCGGGCGACGCGGTTGCGGGCCGCCCGTACCGTCATGATTCCCGCGGCGGGGCGGCACAGTGCGCACCTCCGGCATTACGGGGACGCCAGCGCCTCGGCGGCCGTCCCTCAGGACGACTCCTTCCGCACGCTCCAGCCCCCGTCCACCACCAGATCGGCGCCGGTCACGAACGACGCGTCGTCGGAGAGCAGGAACGCGATGGCGGTCGCCACCTCCTCCGGACGCCCGAGCCGCCCGGCCGCGGTCGCCTCGGCGCTGGCCCGCCGGTCCGCCTCGCCGACCGCCTCCCAGGCCGCCGTCAGCACCGGGCCCGGCAGCACACTGTTCACCCGCACCTGCGGCCCGTACTCGACCGCGAGCTGGCGCGCCAGACCGGTCAGCCCCGCCTTCGTCGCCGCGTACGCGGGACGGCCCGGCAGCCCGAAGTGCGCCTGCACCGACGAGGTGAGCACGACCGCGCCGCGCCGCTCCCGCAGGTCCGTCAGGACGGCCCGCACGCCCAGGAAGGCCCCGGTCAGGTTCACCGCAAGCTGCCGGTCCCAGTCCGCCGGCGCGGTCACGTCGGCGGGCGCGTGCGGCCCTTGCAGCGCCGCGTTGCTGACCAGCCCGTCCACCGGCCCGTACCGCTGCCGGGCGGCGTGCGCGGCACGTTGCCAGTGGTCCTCGCGGGCCACGTCGCAGTGCTCGTAGGAGGCCCGGCCGCCGAGGGCGCGGATCCGGCGGGCGGTGCGCTCGCCGCGCTCGTCGTCGATGTCCAGGAGCAGCACCCGCGCGCCCTCGGCCGCCAGCCGGTCGGCGGTGGCCGCGCCGATCCCGGCGGCGGCACCGGTCACCAGGACCGTACGCCCGGTGAAGCGGGAACCGTCCGGCGCTCCCGCGGGCCGCCGGTGCCCTTGCCGCCGGGAGCGGCCCTGGTGTCCGTACGGGTCCTGGTGTCCGTACGGGTCCTGCTGCCCGTATGTGATCTCGTGCTGCCCGCGCCGGTCCTCGTGCCCTGGCCCGCCGTCATGCCCCTGCTGGCCCCGCGGGCCGTGCTGGCTCATGGTCGCGATCCAAGCCCAACGGGCGGGGGCGCGGCAAGGGGACGCGACGGGCCCGGCCCGGCCGTCAGCCCGGCGTGTTGTCGAACGGCGCCGTCAACTGCCGCAGCAGCCCGGCCAGTTCGCCGCGCTGCTGAGGGGACAGCTCGGCCAGGATCGCACGCTCCTGGGTGAGCAGCCCGGCCAGCGACTCGTCGGCCGCCTCGCGTCCCTCCGGGGTGAGCCGGACCAGGACACCGCGCCGGTCGCTGGGGTCGGGCAGCCGTTCGACCAGGCCCTTCTTCGCCAGGCGGTCGATGCGGTTGGTCATCGTGCCGGAGGTGACCAGGGTCTGCGTCAGCAGCGCGCCCGGGGAGAGTTGGTACGGGGCCCCTGCGCGGCGCAGCGCGGTGAGCACGTCGAACTCCCAGGGCTCCAGGCCGACCTCGGAGAAGGCGAGGCGGCGCGCGCGGTCGAGGTGTCTGGCCAGCCTGCTGATGCGGCTGAGGACCTCAAGCGGTTCCACGTCGAGGTCCGGGCGCTCCCGGCGCCATGCTGCGACCAGTCGGTCGACCTCGTCCTCCATGCTGATCAGTGTAGTTGGTCTGTCGACATGAAGTCTCTTGGCGTCAAGCCTCTCGATCTCATATCCCTTGACATCGAGATATATTTCCGTGGACTATTGGGCATCGTCGGCGGTGGGCTCACGCTGTGCTCGCGTGGCCTGGACCAACCCTGCGTCAGCCGAAGGGGTTCGAACATGCACGTCGCACCAACCTGGGATCCGCAGCAGTACCTGCGCCACGCCGGACACCGCACACGCCCGTTCCACGACCTGCTCGCCCGCATACCCGAGCTGCCCCACCGCAGCCGCCCCGCCCGCATCGCCGACCTGGGCTGCGGCCCCGGCAACGTCACCGTCCAGCTCGCCGACCGCTGGCCCGACGCGCACATCACCGGCCTGGACAACTCCGCCGACATGCTCAAGGAGGCCGACGTGTACGCCGGCCCCACCCCCGGCGGCGGCCACCTCGACTTCGCCCACGCCGACGCCGCCGACTGGCGCCCCGCCGAACCGTTCGACCTGATCGTCTCCAACGCGGCGCTGCAATGGGTCCCCAACCACCCCGAATCCCTCCCGGCCTGGATCGACGGCCTCACCCCCGGCGGCACCCTCGCCTTCCAGGTCCCCGGCAACTTCACCTCGCCCAGCCACGCCCTGCTCGGCGAACTCTGTGACGAACCCCAGTGGCGCGACCGCCTCGCCCTCCACGGCCGCCGCTTCGTCCACATCCTCGACCCCACCGCCTACCTGGAACGCCTCACCGCGCTCGGCTGCGCCGTGGACGCCTGGGAGACGACCTACGTCCAGCTCCTCCAGGGCGAGGACCCGGTCCTCGACTGGGTCAAGGGCACGGCCCTGCGCCCCGTACTGACCGCCCTGGAGGACGACCCGGCCGCCCGCGACGAATTCCTGTCCCAGTACCGCGACCTGCTCCGCAAGTCCTACCCACCCGGCCCGCACGGCACGGTCTTCCCGTTCCGCCGCATCTTCGTCGTGGCCCACAAGGAACACTGACCCCCGATGAGGTGACGCCATGATCACCGGCCTCGACCACGTCCAGCTCGCCGCGCCCCCCGGCAGCGAAACCATCCTGCGCGCGTTCTACGGCGACGTCCTCGGCCTACGGGAAATCCCGAAGCCGCCGTCGCTCGCCACCCGGGGCGGCCTGTGGTACGAGGCCGGCCCGGCCACCCAACTCCACCTGGGCATCGACCCCGACTTCCACCCGTCCCCCAAGTCCCACCCGGCCTTCCGCGTCACCGGCATCCACACGTACGCGACCCGTCTCACTGACCACGGCGCTCCCGTCACCTGGGACGACAACCTCCCGGGCCATCACCGCTTCTACGCACACGACCCGGTAGGCAATCGACTGGAATTCCTGGAACTCCAGGAACCCCTGGAATGAGCCAAGCCCTTACGGAATGGGCTCCTTGTGGCCGAGCGTCCCCGGAAAATGCCTGACGAAATCGTCCTCACCGGAGACGAACAGCGTTCCCCACGACCCGTCGGAGAACCCGAACTGCATCTCGTTCTTCGGCGCGTGGCGGCGGGTCCACACCACAGCGTCGTGCGGAAAGGAAGCACCCAGCTCGACGGCTTCCCCCAGCCCGCCGAGGACCCGTCGGTACTGCACATAGACGAAACGCATACAGACATCGGTGACGGCCACGACAGCGGCCGCCCCGGTCTTCGACTTAGGCTGCCCGGCAATCAGGAACTGCCCGGCCAGACTGTCCCACCCGCCGAAGAACGGTTCCTTGTCCTTCTGACGCCTGCCCCGCAGCGAAGGATCCTCGACGGAGTTACCCCGCTGCTGGGAAGGCACATCGTTGGTGAACACCCGGAAGACCCGAGCGACGAAACGCGCCCAGCGGTCCCCCTCCTTCTCCTGCCCCACCAGCACCTTGGGCCGTCGCGAATCCGGCGCACTGCTGCTCCCGTCCCGACTGCGGCTGGACGCCAGCGAGCGCGAGACCTCGAAGGCCGCTACGAGCTTCTCGTCCGGCGGCAGCGCGGAAAGGACCTTCTGTTCCAGCTCGGGTGTCATGACGGGTGTCTCGACTCCTTCACGATGCGGTCGACCATCGACTGGTCACGGAACGGGCACTGTATGGCTCAACGTTCCGGGAAAAGCCTTGAGGAAGTCCTCTTCCGGCGCGACCACGACCGTGCCCCAGGACCCGTCGGGAGACACGGGCGAAGGAGGCCCCCAGCTCGACGGTGTCACCGAGGCGGCCGGTCAGACGCCAGCTGGGCACACACACGAAGCGCAGTTGCTTGTCGGTGCGGACCACAGTGGTGGGCAAAGCCCCGCCGATGGGGCGATGGGGCGACCATCAAGGAATGGGATCCTTCTCGGTGAGCGCGCCGGGAAAGAAACGGCGGAAGTATTCTTCGTCCGGCCCCGATGCCACGCCCCACGACCCGTCCGTGAATCCGTACATGTAGTCGAAGAACTGCTTGTCGTGCAGACGGGTCCAGGCGATGGCGGAGCGGTCGAAGGACGCGCCCAGCTCCATCACGCCGGTGATCTCTCCGCCCGAGCGGGGGACCTGCGCGTACACGAACTGGAACGTCCGCTCCGTGAGGACCGCGTACGTCAGCACGCCGACCTCGGAACGGGGCTGCGCCGCCGCCAGCCACTGGCCCGCCAGGCTGTCCCAGCCGCCGAAGAACGGCTTCTTCCGCTGCTGCCGCTTCCGGCGCAGGGCGGGGTCGTTCTCGGTGCGGGCGGTGGACGACGACGGCAGGTCGTTGAGGCCGAGGCGCAGCAGGAGTGTCCCGAGTCTGCCCCGCCGGTCTCCTCGGACGGGTGCCGCGTCCGACAGCACCACGGGCCGTTTCGCCTGCGGCGCGTCGCACCCTTCCTTGCCGGACGGACTGTTCATCGATCGGCCGACGGGGAGAATGCCGACATATCTCTCCCCCTCGGGGAGTGCAGCGGCGAACCGCTGTTCCAGTTCGGGGCGCACGGTTGCGGAACTCCACTTCAGCCGGGAACGGAAGCCGATGCTATCGGGATGTGTTCGCGCGGCGAAGGGAGTTCCAGGGGTGGCTGGAAGCGACCGGGGGTTGGGGCGGGGCTGCTGTGGTCAGGCCCGCCGATGGCCTATCAGCCGGGGCTTCGGTTCCAGGCCGTCCAGGCCGTGCCAGGCGAGGTTCACCAGGTGGGCGGCCACCTCGGACTTCTTCGGTTTGCGGACGTCGAGCCACCACTGGCCGGTCAGGGCGACCATGCCGACCAGGGCCTGGGCGTACAGGGGGGCCAGTTTGGGGTCGAAGCCGCGGGCCTTGAATTCCAGGCCGAGGATGTCTTCGACCTGGGTGGCGATGTCGCTGATCAGGGAGGCGAAGGTGCCGGTGGACTGGGCCACGGGGGAGTCGCGGACCAGGATGCGGAAGCCGTCGGTGTAGGTCTCGATGTAGTCGAGGAGGGCGAACGCGGCCTGTTCGAGGAGTTCGCGGGGGTGGCCGGCGGTCAGGGCGCCGGTGACCATGTCCAGCAACTGGCGCATCTCGCGGTCCACCACGACCGCGTACAGGCCCTCCTTGCCGCCGAAGTGC
Source organism: Streptomyces chrestomyceticus JCM 4735 (assembly GCF_003865135.1). Classification (NCBI taxonomy): domain Bacteria; kingdom Bacillati; phylum Actinomycetota; class Actinomycetes; order Kitasatosporales; family Streptomycetaceae; genus Streptomyces; species Streptomyces chrestomyceticus. The sequence continues at coordinate 5,606,357 of NZ_BHZC01000001.1, forward strand.
TCGTAGACGACCGGTTTGGAGACGCCGGCCTTCGCGGCGATCTCCTCGACCGAGGTGCCCTCGAAGCCGCGTTCCGCGAAGAGGGCGCGGCCGATGTCGAGCAGCTGCTCACGGCGCTGGGCGCCCGTCATCCGCACCCTGCGGGTGCGCCGGGTCCCCGCGCCGGAGGGGGCCTTGCCCTGGTTGTCGTTCACGCTGCTGCCGTCGATCGCCACCCGTCAATGATGCCTTCCCCGGCTGTCACCGGCCGGTACCCCCGGGCGCGGCCGCGTCCTGACGCTTCGCGTCGAGGCGGGAGGCGTTCGGCCAGCGCACGTCGTACGCCCAGCCGGCCTTCTCGAACCAGCGGATCAGGCGGGCGCTGGAGTCGAGCTGTCCCTTCATGACGCCGTGCCGGGCGCACGTCGGGTCGGCGTGGTGCAGGTTGTGCCAGGACTCGCCGCAGGAGAGCACCGCGAGCCACCAGACGTTGCCGGAGCGGTCGCGGGACTTGAACGGGCGCTTGCCGACCGCGTGGCAGATGGAGTTGATCGACCACGTGACGTGGTGGAGCAGGCCGACGCGGACCAGGGAGCCCCAGAAGAAGGCGGTGGCCGCGCCCTGCCAGGACAGCGTGACCAGGCCGCCGACCAGGGGCGGGACGAGGAGGGAGACGACGGTCCACAGGACGAACTGGCGGGAGATCCGGCGGATCGCGGGGTCCTTGATCAGGTCCGGCGCGTACTTGTGCTGCGGCGTCTGCTCCTCGTCGAACATCCAGCCGATGTGGGCCCACCACAGGCCCTTCATGAGCGCCGGCACCGTCTCGCCGAACCGCCAGGGGGAGTGCGGGTCGCCCTCGGCGTCGGAGAACTTGTGGTGCTTGCGGTGGTCGGCCACCCAGCGCACCAGCGGCCCCTCGACCGCGAGCGACCCCATGACCGCCAGGGCGATCCGCAGCGGGCGCCTGGCCTTGAAGGCGCCGTGCGTGAAGTAGCGGTGGAAGCCGATGGTGATGCCGTGGCAGCCGATGAAGTACATCGCCGCCATCAGTGCCAGATCGAGCCAGCTCACGCCCCAGCCCCAGGCCAGCGGCACCGCGGCCACCAGCGCCACGAAGGGCAGGGTGATGAACAGCAGCAGGGTGATCTGTTCGACCGAGCGTTTGCTGTCGGTGCCGAGTGTCGCGGACGGCAGGGGGGTTTCGGCGGTTTTCGGCGTTTCTTCGATGACTTCGGGGCTAGCGGTCATGTGGTGTCCCTCGTCGGGGGCTCGGGGCACGGTTACGGCTACGGGACCGTAACCTACGGTCACGTAAGTATGGCAGCGCCGCCAGGACGGGCAAGGGTCCGACAGGTCGGTAACGGGTGGCCGAATTGCGGCAAAACAAGATGGGTGAAGCGTGCAAGTTCCGTCACATCCGGACAGCGGAGAGGTGTGAGCGCCGCCCCGGACAGGTAGGTGCCCAGCAAACGGACAGGGTGATCCGCCGACGCCGCGGAGACCTATCCTGGGGAACGTCGGACAGCGCGGTCCGCGACCCGCTTCCAGCACCGCCGGGCACACCCCCGGCACCCGCTGCGGAGCACCCCTGCCAGCGCCCGGACGTGCTCAGATCACGAAGATCACTGCAAGGAGCCGCACCTGTGAGCAGTGCCGACCCCACCCCCGCCGCGAACGACGAGCGCACCGGCGCCACCGACACCCCGGCCCCCGCCGGCGCCGCACGCGACAACGGGCCCCTGCGCGCCGACATCCGCCGCCTCGGCGACCTCCTCGGCGAGACCCTCGTCCGCCAGGAAGGCCAGGAGCTGCTGGACCTCGTCGAACAGGTGCGCGCCCTGACCCGCACCGACGGCGAGGCCGCCGCCCGGCTCCTCGGCGACACCGACCTCGCCACCGCCGCCAAGCTGGTCCGCGCCTTCTCCACCTACTTCCACCTCGCCAACGTCACCGAGCAGGTGCACCGCGGCCGCGAACTGCGCGCCCGGCGCGCCGCCGAAGGCGGCATCCTCGCCCGCACCGCCGACATGCTCAAGGACGCCGACCCCGAGCACCTGCGCGCCACCGCCGCCAACCTCGGCGTCCGGCCCGTCTTCACCGCCCACCCCACCGAAGCCGCCCGCCGCTCCGTCCTCACCAAGCTCCGCAAGGTCGCCGAGCTGCTGGACCGTACGGACACCGGCGAACGCCGCCGCGCCGACCTGCGCCTCGCCGAGAACATCGACCTCATCTGGCAGACCGACGAACTGCGCGTCGCCCGCCCGGAGCCCACCGACGAGGCCCGCAACGCCATCTACTACCTCGACGAGCTGGGCCGCGGCGCCGTCGGCGACATCCTCGAAGACCTCGCCGCCGAACTGGAACGGGCGGGCGCCCAGCTCCCGCCCGGCACCCGCCCCCTCACCTTCGGCACCTGGATCGGCGGCGACCGCGACGGCAACCCCAACGTCACCCCCCAGGTCACCTGGGACGTCCTGATCCTCCAGCACGAACACGGCATCACCGACGCCCTCGAACACATCGACGAGCTGCGCGGCGCCCTCTCCAACTCCATCCGCAACTGCGGCGCCACCGACGAACTGCTCGCCTCCCTCCAGCAGGACCTCGACGCCCTCCCCGAGATCAGCCCCCGCTACAAGCGGCTGAACGCCGAGGAGCCCTACCGCCTCAAGGCCACCTGCATCCGCCAGAAGCTCGTCAACACCCGCGAACGCCTGGCCAACGACACCCCCCACGTCCCGGGCCGCGACTACCTCGGCACCGAAGGGCTCATCGAGGACCTCACCCTCATCCAGACCTCGCTGCGCGAGCACCGCGGCGGCCTCGTCGCCGACGGCCGCCTGGAGCGCACGATCCGCACCATCTCCGCCTTCGGCCTCCAGCTCGCCACCATGGACGTCCGCGAACACGCCGACGCCCACCACCACGCCCTCGGCCAGCTCTTCGACCGCCTCGGCGAGGAATCCTGGCGCTACACCGACATGCCGCGCGACTACCGCCGCAAGCTCCTCGCCAAGGAACTGCGCTCGCGCCGCCCCCTCGCCCCCAGCCCCGCCCCCCTGGACGAGGCCGGCGCCAAGACCCTCGGCGTCTTCCGCACCATCCTCAAGGCCAAGGAGACCTTCGGCCCCGAGGTCGTGGAGTCCTACATCATCTCCATGTGCCAGGGCTCCGACGACGTCTTCGCCGCCACCGTCCTGGCCCGCGAGGCCGGCCTGATCGACCTGCACGCCGGCTGGGCCAAGATCGGCATCGTGCCGCTCCTGGAGACCACCGACGAGCTGAAGATCGCCGACCAGCTCCTGGACGAGATGCTCGCCGACCCCTCCTACCGGCGCCTGGTCGCCCTGCGCGGCGACGTCCAGGAGGTCATGCTCGGCTACTCCGACTCCTCCAAGTTCGGCGGCATCACCACCAGCCAGTGGGAGATCCACCGCGCCCAGCGCCTGCTGCGCGACGTCGCCCACCGGCACGGCGTACGGCTGCGCCTCTTCCACGGCCGCGGCGGCACCGTCGGCCGCGGCGGCGGCCCCTCCCACGACGCGATCCTCGCCCAGCCCTACGGCACCCTCGAAGGCGAGATCAAGGTCACCGAACAGGGCGAGGTCATCTCCGACAAGTACCTGGTCCCCTCCCTCGCCCGGGAGAACCTGGAACTGACCGTCGCCGCCACCCTCCAGGCGTCCGCGCTGCACACCGCGCCCCGCCAGTCCGACGAGGCACTGGCCCGCTGGGACGCCGCCATGGAGACCGTCTCCGACGCCGCCCACGGCGCGTACCGCAAGCTGGTCGAGGACCCCGACCTGCCCGCGTACTTCTTCGCGTCCACCCCCGTCGACCAGCTCGCCGAACTCCACCTCGGCTCCCGGCCCTCCCGCCGCCCCGACTCGGGCGCCGGACTGGACGGCCTGCGCGCCATCCCGTGGGTCTTCGGCTGGACCCAGTCCCGGCAGATCGTCCCCGGCTGGTTCGGCGTGGGTACGGGCCTCAAGGCCGCCCGCGAAGCCGGACTCGACGTCGTCCTCGACGAGATGCACGAGCACTGGCACTTCTTCCGCAACTTCCTGTCCAACGTCGAAATGACCCTGGCCAAGACCGACCTGCGGATCGCCCGGCACTACGTCGACACCCTCGTCCCCGACGAGCTCAAGCACGTCTTCGACACGATCAAGGCCGAGCACGAACTGACCGTGCAGGAAGTCCTGCGCGTCACGGGCGAGAGCGAACTGCTCGAATCCAACCCGGTGCTCAAGCAGACGTTCCACATCCGCGACGCCTACCTGGACCCGATCTCCTACCTCCAGGTCACCCTGCTGCACCGCCAGCGGGCCGCCGCGGAGCGGGGCGAGGAAGCGGACCCCGTACTGGCACGGGCGCTCCTGCTGACCGTGAACGGAGTGGCAGCGGGGCTCCGCAACACCGGGTGAGCCGGACGGCCGACCGGTAGGACACGCATCGTCGGCCGGGGCTCAGGTCCCGGCCGACAGCCGTATCCGGGTACGGAAACCCCACCGACAGCCGTACGCGGACACGAACCCTCGGCTACAACGCCGCGAACGTAGCCCCCAGCAACACGGCACCCAACGCCCCATCACCCAGGCCGTACGCCGCAGCTTCATACCGCCCGCAACCACCAGGGCCGCCAGCAGCAGCGACCCCGCGAACGGCACCCACGCATGCAGCACGCCACCCGCGCCGATGCGCACCGCCCGGTCCGTCCCCGGCTTCACGGTCACTTCGACATGCTCACCCTTGTCCGGAGCGGCCGCAGAGGCTATCGACACCTGGGTCCGGCGCCGACTGCCCTCCAGAGGCAGGTACGGGCCCGTGCACCGGTCCTCGTGGCAGGCCGTCACCGTCATCGTCCCGCGCTCCCGCGCCTCCACGAGCATCGCGTACTGCGCCGTGTTCCACGACGTCCACACACCCGCCACCAGCAGCAGCAGCGCCAGCGCGCCCATCAGCCCCACACGGGCGACGAGCAGCAACCCGTAGGCGCTCTCCCCCATCCGGCGGGTACGGCTGCGTTTGACGGGGCGGCTGCGCTTCTTGCTGCTCGGGCGGCTCTTGGGCATGGCGGCGATCCTTGGCCATATGACTGCGCGCGGTCAACCTGAGGCATCGGGACAGCACCCCCGCCGCCTCCGGGACCCCGCCCGCCGGCCTCAGGAGTTGTACGTGCTCTGCGCCCGCTCCAGACCGTCCAGCACCAGCGCCTCCACCGCGTCCGCCGCCCGGTCCACGAAGTAGTCCAGCTCCTTGCGCTCCGCACCGGAGAAGTCCTTCAGGACAAAATCCGCCACCTGCATCCGCCCCGGAGGACGGCCGATACCGAACCGCACCCGGTGATAATCCGGCCCCAGCGACTTCGTCATCGACTTCAGACCGTTGTGCCCGTTGTCGCCACCGCCCAGCTTCAGCCGCAGCGCCCCGTAATCGATGTCCAGCTCGTCGTGCACCGCGACGATGTTCGCCACCGGAACCTTGTAGAAGTCCCGCAGCGCCGTCACCGGACCACCCGACAGATTCATGTACGTCATCGGCTTGGCCACCACCACCCGCCGGCTCCCCGGCCCCGGCGGACCGATCCGGCCCTCCACGACCTGCGCCCGCGCCTTGTGCGCCTTGAACCGCCCCCGCATCCGCTCCGCGAGCAGATCCGCCACCATGAACCCCACGTTGTGGCGGTTGGCCGCGTACTCCGGGCCGGGGTTGCCCAGCCCCGCGATCAGCCAGGGGCCCTCGGCGTCCGTCGTCATCCTCATGTCTCCTTGCAGCGACCCACCCTGAAACGGCTCAACCGCCGCCCCGCACCGTGAGTGCGGGGCAGCGGTTGACAGTAACGCGTGTTACGGAAGCGATCAGCCCTCGGCGGACTCGTCGCCCTCGCCCGCCGCCGGCGCCTCGGCCTGCGCCGCGACGACCTGGAGCACCACGGTCTCCTCGTCGATCGCCAGCGTCGAACCGGCCGGCAGGGTGATGTCCTTGGCGTGCACCGAGTCACCGGCGTCCAGGCCCGCCACGGAGACGGTCACCGACTCCGGGATGTGGGTGGCCTCGGCCTCCAGCGGCAGGGTGTTCAGCAGGTGCTCCAGCAGGTTCGCACCCGGCGCCAGGTCGCCCTCGACGTGGATCGGCACCTCGACGGTGACCTTCTCGCCCTTCTTGACGGCCAGGAAGTCCACGTGGACCAGGAAGCCACGGATGGCCTCACGCTGCACGGCCTTGGGGATGACCAGCTCGCTGTCGCCGTCCACGTCCAGGCGGATCAGCGCGTTCGGGGTCTTCAGGGCCATCATCAGCGCGTGGTTGTGGATGGCGACGTGCTTCGGGGCGTCACCGTGGCCGTAGATCACGGCGGGGACCATGTCCTCGCGGCGCGAACGGCGGGCGGCACCCTTGCCGAAGTCGGTACGGATCTTGGCTTCGAGCTTGATCTCGGCCATGGCGGCACTCCTCGTAGTCGGCACGGTCGACGGACGACCGGACGGATCTGTGGGGCGTCACCCGGCCCACGACAGACCTGCTACGAAGAGCGCGTCGATAACGGACCGCCGCACCACAGAAAAGTGCGGCCTCCCTCGCCGAGCAACTCCACGAGTCTACCCGGCGGGGAGGCCGCCCCCAAAGTCGATCTCCGTACGCCCCCGCGGGCTACGGAATCCGGCTCACTGCTCCTCGAAGAGGCTGGTCACCGAGCCGTCCTCGAACACCTCACGGATCGCCCGCGCGATCGTCGGCGCCATCGACAGCACCGTGATCTTGTCCAGCTCCAGCTCGGACGGGGTGGGCAGGGTGTTGGTGAAGACGAACTCGCTGACCTTGGAGTTCTTCAGCCGGTCCGCCGCCGGACCGGACAGGATGCCGTGCGTGGCCGTCACGATGACGTCCGCGGCACCGTTGGCGAACAGCGCCTCCGCCGCGGCACAGATCGTGCCACCGGTGTCGATCATGTCGTCGACCAGGACACAGACCCGGTCCTTCACGTCACCGACGACCTCGTGGACGGTGACCTGGTTCGCCACGTCCTTGTCCCGGCGCTTGTGCACGATCGCCAGCGGCGCGTCCAGCCGGTCGCACCAGCGGTCCGCGACCCGCACCCGGCCCGCGTCCGGCGAGACCACCGTCAGCTTCTCGCGGTCCACCTTGGCGCCCACGTAGTCCGCGAGGACCGGCAGGGCGAACAGGTGGTCCACCGGGCCGTCGAAGAAGCCCTGGATCTGGTCGGTGTGCAGGTCGACCGTGACGATCCGGTCGGCACCCGCGCACTTCAGCAGATCCGCGATCAGACGGGCCGAGATCGGCTCGCGGCCGCGGTGCTTCTTGTCCTGGCGGGCGTACCCGTACGACGGGATGACCACGGTGATGCTCCGGGCCGAGGCCCGCTTCAGCGCATCGATCATGATCAACTGTTCCATGATCCACTTGTTGATGGGAGCCGTGTGGCTCTGCATCAAGAAGCAGTCCGCACCACGCGCCGACTCCTGGTAACGGACATAGATCTCTCCGTTGGCGAAGTCGAACGCCTTGGTCGGGACCAGCCCGACACCCAGCTGGTGGGCGACCTCCTCAGCCAGCTCGGGGTGGGCGCGGCCGGAGAAGAGCATCAGCTTCTTCTCGCCGGTCGTCTTGATCCCGGTCACAGCAAATCTCCTCGAATCCTGTTTGCGTGCACTAATCACGGTACGCCCCGCACGGCGCACCCGAGCACGATCACTGCTCGCCGTCGGACTCCTGGCCAGCAGCAGACGCAGCCTGCGCGGCGGCGCTTCCGGGACGCTTACGGGCGACCCAGCCCTCGATATTCCGCTGCTGGCCGCGCGCGACCGCCAGCGAACCCGGGGGCACATCCTTGGTGATGACCGAGCCGGCAGCGGTGTACGCGCCGTCCCCGACCGTGACAGGAGCCACAAACATGTTGTCCGAGCCGGTCCGGCAGTGCGACCCGATCGTCGTGTGGTGCTTCGACTGACCGTCGTAGTTCACGAACACGCTCGCCGCACCGATGTTGGTGAACTCACCGATCGTCGCGTCACCCACGTACGACAGGTGCGGCACCTTCGTGCCCTCACCCACCGAGGCGTTCTTCATCTCCACGTACGCACCGGCCTTCGACTTCGGCCCCAGGTCCGTACCCGGACGCAGATACGCGTACGGGCCCACGCTCGCCCCCGGACCGACCTTCGCACCGTCCGCGACCGTGAACGACACCTTCGCGCCCTCACCGACCGACGTGTCCTTCAGCCGCGTGTCCGGACCCACCTCCGCGTGCGCCGCCACATGCGTGGCGCCCAGCAACTGCGTACCCGGATGCACCGTCGCGTCCGCCTCGAACGTCACCGACACGTCCACCCACGTCGTCGCCGGATCCACGACCGTCACACCGGCCAGCATCGCCCGCGTCAGCAGCCGCTCGTTGAGCAGCCGCCGCGCCTCCGCCAACTGCACCAGGTTGTTGATGCCCAGGATCTCCCGGTGGTCGTCCGCCACCGCCGCGCCGACCCGGTGACCGGCCTCGCGCAGAATCCCCAGCACGTCCGTGAGGTACTCCTCACCCTGGCTGTTGTCCGTACGCACCTTGCCCAGCGCGTCCGCCAGAAGCTGCGCGTCGAACGCGAACACCCCGGAGTTGATCTCCCGGATCGCGCGCTGCGCGTCCGTGGCGTCCTTGTGCTCGACGATCTCGGTCACCGCGCCGGTGTTCTCGTCCCGCACGATCCGGCCGTACCCGGTGGAGTCCGGCACCTCCGCCGACAGCACCGTGACGGCGTTGCCGTCCGCCGCGTGGGTGTCACCGAGCTTCTTGAGGGTCTCACCGGTCAGCAGCGGGGTGTCGCCGCACACGACGATCACCGTGCCGTCGAGGGTGATGCCGCCGTTGCCCAGCTCCTCCAGGCCCATGCGGACAGCGTGGCCGGTGCCGTTCTGCTCGTGCTGGACAGCGGTGCGCACATCCGGGTCGATCTCGGCGAGATGCCCGCCGACCTGCTCACGGGCGTGACCCACGACCACCACGAGGTGCTCGGGGTCCAGCTCACGGGAGGCGGCGACGACATGCCCCACGAGGGAGCGGCCGCAGATCGCGTGCAGGACCTTGGGGGTCGACGACTTCATGCGGGTGCCCTCACCCGCTGCGAGAACGACGACGGCGGCCGGGCGGTTGGCGCTCACGGGATGCCCTTCGGCTTCTTCGGGTGGTGGACACCCGAAGGATACCGGTGCGGTTTGCGGCCGAAACGCGGGCGGGTCCCGACCGGAGGTCGGGACCCGAACTCAGCATGGCTCCCGGGGGAGGACTCGAACCCCCATCTGCTGAACCAAAATCAGCGGTCTTGCCCTTAGACGACCCGGGATTAACCTTATGTCCGGTTCGCCTCTTGGCTGCTGCGGACGCCCCCTACTATGCCGTACCACCAGCCCTCGATGCGACGGTAAAGGTCGGCGCTTTGCCGTACTCGGACCACGAGGCAGCCGTGATAGTCCTCGCCCACGTTCTTGCGGACGGTCTTCGGGTTGTGCCTCTTCAGCGTCGTCCTGGCCAGGGAAGTGACGTCGATGCCGACCAGATCCGCCCAGTAGCGCTCGGCCGCGCCGATGTCGGCCGACTCGTGGATCTGGACGCGGAACTGCGTGTGCTCCGGGGCGACTCCGAGGAGTGAGAGCCAGGCGACGAAGACCTGGATCATGCCGGGGTCGCTGTTGATGAACGTCACGCGTTCTTGAGGATTGTGCGGCTTGCTCTTGCTGCCCTCGGACCAGTACAGGCCCACGCCGACGAGGAACAGGTCGCGGTCGCCCATGGTGCCGATCTCGTCGGCCGCGACGCGTTTCGTCCGCTGCCGCTCCTCGTCGCGGCGGCGCAGCGTCTCCTCCCAGCCGCGCTTGCCGATGGCGGACGCCTGCTCGCGGGTGCGCCTGGGCGGTCGGGGCATGTCCCGTACCCAGAGGGAGATGGAGCTCTTCGACACCCCCAGTTCGACCTGGATGGCGTCGTACGTCATCCCCCGTCCCCGAAGCTCCCGCGCCCTCGCCCGCAGGTCGTCCTTCGCGTTCGGGCGGCGGGTCCAGTCCGGGGGTGGTTCGCCTTCGAGGAGGCGGTTGAGGATGTCGTTGTTGTGGACGTGTAAGCGGTCGCGGATCTGGCGGCGGCTGAGGCCGGCGCGGCGGAGGGTGACCGCTTGGTCGCGCAGGGACTCGAAGTCCGCTCGTGTGTGGTGGTGCATGAGGTCAGGTTGCGGCGGTTTGGACACGCAGGGGTCGAAAATTCGGACGATTCAATAGTTCGAGGGTAAATAATTCAGTATCCGCCCGTAACGGTGCACTCGCGTGCAGAGCGCTCGACGGAACATCGCGTGCGGGCGCCCGTAGGCTGGTCGGTATGACCGCAACGGGGGCAATCGAAGCAACGGGTGCGAGGGACGCGCCCGCCGGACCGTGGTGGTGGCCGCGGCGGCGGAGCGCCGTGCTGGACGTGTCGCTGGCCGCCGTCTCGACGGTGGAGACCGCGTTCGAAGGGCTGGACTTCGCCCACGACACGGGGCTGCCGACGTGGGCCGGGCTGCTGCTCGGGCTGGTCGTGGGTCCGGTGTTGCTGCTGCGGCGCCGCTGGCCGGTGGCGGTGGTGCTGGTGTCGGTGGCGGTGACGCCGGCGCAGATGGGCGCGCTGCTGGGCGTGATCGGCCTGTATTCGCTGGCGGTCTCGGACGCGCCGCGGCGGGTGATCGGGCTGCTGGCGGGGATGGCGGTGGTGGGGACGCTGGTGTCCAGTTTCTTCACCATCCGGCAGGACGTGGGGGGCGAGCCGGATTTCAACCCGCCGACGTGGTTCGTGCTGGTGATGGCGGCGGCGGTGGCGCTGGTGGTGACGGCTCCGCCGGTGCTGTGGGGGTTGTACGTCGGTGCGCGGCGCCGGCTGGTGGAGAGTCTGCGGGAGCGGGCGGACGGTCTGGAGCGGGAGTTGTCGCTGCTGGCGGACCGGGCCGAGGAGCGGGCGGAGTGGGCGCGTAACGAGGAGCGGACCCGGATCGCGCGGGAGATGCACGACGTGGTGGCGCACCGGGTGAGTCTGATGGTGGTGCATGCGGCGGCGTTGCAGGCGGTGGCGTTGAAGGATCCGGAGAAGGCGTCGCGGAACGCGGAGCTGGTGGGGGACATGGGGCGGCAGGCGTTGACGGAGTTGCGGGAGATGCTGGGGGTGCTGCGGACGGGGGAGGGGGCGTCGGGCCGGTCGTCGGCGCCGGTGTCGGACGAGCCGGAGCGGCTGGTGGCGGTGGCCTCGAAGGCGAAGGCGGCGGGGTCCGGGGCCGGTGGTCCGGGGGTGCGGTCCGAGGTGTCCGTGCAGGTGGCGGAGGCCGGGGCGGGGTCCGGTGGTGGTGCGGTGCGCGGTGGTGGTGCGGTGCGCGGTGGCGCGGCGGTGGTGACGGCGGAGCCGGAGGGCGAGGGGCCTTCGCTGGCGGAGCTGGGCGATCTGGTGGGGCAGTCGCGGGCTGCCGGGATGGTGGTGGAGCTGTCGGTGGACGGTGCGGCGGGGGAGGCCGGTTATCCGTCGGGGGTGGAGCAGACGGTGTACCGGGTGGTGCAGGAGGCGCTGACGAATGTGCACAAGCACGCTCCGGGCGCGGAGGTCCGGGTGCGGCTGGCGCATCGTGAGGGTGAGGTGGCGGTGCAGGTGGAGAACGGTCCGTCGGAGCGGGGTGCGGCGGATGTGGGGCTGCCGAGCGGGGGGAACGGCCTGGTCGGTATGCGGGAGCGGGTGAGCGGGCTGGGTGGCGTGTTCGTGTCGGGGCCGACGGAGGCGGGCGGTTTCCGGGTGTCGGCGGTGCTGCCGGGGCAGTGAGGGGCGGTAGGGGCGGCCAGCGGCGGTGGCCGCGCCCTTCGGGCCCGAAGGGCGCGGCCGTTCCGGGGCGCGCCCCTGTTCAGTTCTCCCGTGCCGTGGCCTGGCTGAGCCGGGTGGGGCGGATGCCGAGGACGAGGGTGTTGAGGGCCTGGTCGATGTGCGGGCCGAGGTACCAGTCGCCGGTGTGGTCGAGGCTGTAGACGCGGCCTTCGGTGTCGATGGCGAGGACGGCCTGTCCGCCGGCTTCCTGGCCGAGGGGGGCGACGTCGGTCTCCAGGGCGCGGCCGAGGTCGCCGAGGGTGCGGGCGAGGTGGAGGCCGTGCAGGGGGCCGAGGGTGAAGGGGGTGGGGGCGAGGTGGCGGCCGGGGCCGGTGGGGGTGATGTCGAGGCCGCCGAATTCGGCCCAGGCCTCGACGGCGGCGGGGAAGACGGTGTGGCGGTGCCCGGCGGGGGAGGTGTGGGCGCGCAGGGCGTCGGCCCAGTGTTCGGCCTGCTGGATGTCCCAGCGTCCGGTGCGCCAGCCGGCGTCCTGGAGGGCGGCGTCGACGGCGACCGGGAAGCGGGTGGCCGAGGTCCGGTCGTAGGAGTCGTAGACCGGGGCGACGGGCGCGGCGGAGGCCGGGGTGGTGGAGTCCGCGGACGGTGCGGTGGGGGGCATGGTGCGGGTCAGCTCCCTGCGTGCGTACCGATGGGCATGACGCCGAAGAAGGCGAGGAGGGCGTCGCAGGAGCGACAGGGGGGAGCGTAGCTGCCGTGCAGGGGGTCGCCGTCCTCGCGGATGTGCCGGGCGGTGATCTTGGAGTGTTTCAGGGAGCGGCGGGCCTCGCCGTTGGTGAGGGGTTTGCGGGAGGCGCGTTTGCCGCGGTTGGCCTCGACGGCGGTGAGGTGCCGGCTGAGCAGGACGGCTTCGGGGCAGCGGCCGGTGAAGCGTTCGCGCTGGGCGGTGGCGAGGGTGTCGAGGAAGTCCTGGACGAGGTGGTGGAGCACGGGGGGCTGTTCGGCCTTGCTCGCGGTGCAGGTGAGGGTGCGTCCGCGTACGGAGAGGGCGGCGCCGACGGTGGGGAGGATGCCGTCGCGGCGGTGGCGGAGGGCAGGCGGACGGTCGTCGTCGGCGGTGCCGCTCCAGCCGACGCGGGGGTCTCCCGCGGTGGTGGTGTTGTGGTGTGCCGTGGTGCGCATGGTCAGTGCTTTTCCCTCCCCGAATCCCCGGGACGCCGGAGGTCCCCCGCAAGGGTAGGGGGAGGGTCAGCCTGCCAAATGTGGTGGGTGTTGGGGAAGTCGGGTGTGCTGTCGGTGATGTCACGGTTGTGTCCGGGTGCGGGGCCCGGCCCCGGGGTGTCCGGGTGGTGGTGCGGCCGGGGGCGGCGGGTGGTTGCGGGGTGGGGGCGTGCGGTGAAGTGGCTGTGTGGCGGAGGTGGTTGGGCCGTGGCGGTGGGAGGGCGGCGGGCGTGCGCGGGAGGGCGGGTTGCGGTACGGCATAGGCTGTGCCCAGTAGCCGGATTCAGCCAGGGAGCACCGCCATGACGTCAGGTCGGCACGGGCTGGGGGCACCTCCCGGCCCTCAGGCCGCGGGCCACGCCGCGCCACCGAACACGGCCTATGCCGGGCAGGTCGTGCATTTCCCGGATCCGGTGCGTGCGGCGCGGTATCCGCGGGGGGTGCCGGTGGACGGGTCCGGGTTCCCGGATTTCTCGTCGTACGCGCGGGCGGCGGCGGAGATCGCGGAGCCGCCGGAGGGTTTCGGCGTGGACGAGTTGCGGCTGACGGACTATGTGTCGGCGAATGTGGCGTTGCACGCGCGGGGGCACGAGTTGTGGGAGGACGTGCCGCCGGTGGCGACGCCGCACGGCTGGACGTGGCACCACGTGGCGGGTTCGCGGCGGATGGAGCTGGTGCCGGTCGAGGTGAAGGCGCTGCTGCGGCATCACGGCGGGCTGGCGACGGCGGCGGTGGACCACGGGAAGCGGGGGACGCGGCCGTTGCAGGACACCCGGCCGGTGCATTTCGGACTGCCGCACCGTGAGTTGTCGGTGACGGAGGAGCAGGTGCGGCAGGCGGAGGAGGCGCTGGGGTACCGGCTGCCGGGTGCCTACCGTGCGTTCCTGAAGGCGGCGGGCGGGTGCGCGCCGGTGGGTGTGGGGCTGTACGCGGAGTTGGGGCTGCTGGTGGACCAGCCGTTCTTCACGGTACGGGACGAGGCCGCGATGAACGATCTGGTGTACGTCAACAAGTGTCTGCGCGACCACTTCACCAAGGACTATCTGGGTGTGGGGTTCGTGCAGGGCGGGGTCATAGCGGTGCAGGTGCGGGGTGCGGCGCCGGGTTCGGTGTGGTTCTGCGCGTACGACGACGCGCGGGACCGGGACGGGTGGCCGGTGCGGGAGCGGGTGGAGCAGCTCCTGTTGCCGTGCGGGGCGGATTTCGACGATTTCCTGCAGGAGCTGGCGGGGAGTCCGCCGGAACTGGAGACGGTGGCGGGTCTGATGGTGGACGGCGGCTTCGCGCGTGCCGTTCCGGTGGAGGGGTGAGGCGCGGTGGTGACGTTCGCGCAGGCGCAGGAGCGCGCGGAGCGCTGGGTCAACGAGGACGTGCCGGGTCCGTTCCGGCGTGCGGTGCGGGTGCGGGAGTTCGACCTGGGGTTCGTGGCCTGGGCGGAGGACCGCGCGGGCGGTCCGACGACGGAGGGCGGCCGGGCCCGGCTGGTGATCGCGCGGGACAGCGGGGAGACGACGCTGTGGCCGGGGCTGCCGGTGGGTGAGGTGATCCGGCGGTACGAGGAGGAGTACGGCGCGGTGGCGGACGCTGTGGTGGCGGAGGCGCCGCCGCGGCGGATCGATCTGGAGGCGACGTCGTTCCTGCTGACGCCGCCGGAGTGGCTGCAGGAGGCGGCGGACCGGCGGACGTCGGGGGCGGGGCTGGTGCTGCCCGTCGACGGGCCGGCCGTACCGGCGGACGACTCTTCCGTACCGGCGGATGCCCCTTCCGTGCCGGATCGGGGTGCTTCCGTGTCCGTACCGGATCAGGCCGCTTCCGGACCGGTTCCGGGTCAGGCTGCTTCCGTACGGGACGAGCCGGCCGTCGTGACGCCGTGGGCGGGGACGGACGTCCGGGCGGACGAGGACGCCGACGACCGTTCGGTGGGGCTGCCGGCGACGGTCTTCGCGCCGCCGCTCGCCGGGTTCGACGACGAGGACACGCCGCCGGCGGGCGCGAAGGCCGAGGCCAGGACGGAACTGATCGCGGGCGGCAGTCAGTTGCCGCGGACGATGATGGCGCCGGCGGTCGGGGACGCGGGGGCCGGCGGGCCGGTGGTGCCGCCGATGCCGTCGTCGCCTCCGTCGTCGCCGCTGCCGGGGCCGCCCGCCGGGGCCGTGCCGTACGGCGGCCCGGTGCCGCCCGCGGACGCGGCCGGACCGGACGCGGCGGGACTGTCCGAGCTGCCGCCGCCGTCCGGGCCGCCGATCGCCGATGTGCCGCCGCCCCCTGCGTACGCGGGTTCCGGCGCCGCCGAAGGGCCGGGGGCGCCGCCTCCGCCGCCCGGTGCCGGTGTGCACGCGGCCGCGACGATGCTGGCGGACGGTGCGGCGCTGCCGGGGAACGCGGGCGGTCCGCCGCCGCCTCCCGGTGTGCCGGGTGCGGACCGTACGGGTCCGGGCGCGCCGGACGGTGGTGCGGACGCGCCGGCGCCGTCCGCCGCCGCTCCGGCGGGCGGGTACATCCCGACGCAGCTCGTGTCGCAGCTCGACGCCGATCAGGTGGATCTGAGCGCGGTGGACGGTCCGGAGGCGGCCGGGCCGGAAGGGGAGCAGGGGCCGCCCGGTCCGCCGTCGGCCGGGCCCGGTGCCGGTGGTGGGGTGCACGCGGCGGCGACGATGCTGGCCGGGGGCGCCGTGCTGTCGTCCGACGCGGCCGGGCCGGGCGGTCCGGGTGCTCCGGGCGGCGCCGGTGGTCCCGCCGGTCCCGGTGTGCCGCCGCCCCCGGCGCCTCCCGGCGTGCCGAAAGCTTCCGGTGCGTCTGGTGCGTCTGGTGCGCCTGGTGCTTCCGGTACTCCCGCTGACCAGTCCGCGTCCGGCGCCGCGGGCGGCCCGCCTCCGCCTCCGTCCGCTCCGCCGTCCGCGCCGCCCTCGGCCGGTCCCGGCGGATCGGCCGGTCCCGGCGGTCCGGCCGGCCCCGGCGGCGGTGTGCACGCCGCCGCGACGATGCTGGCCGACGGCGCCGGTGGCCTGGGCGGCCCCGGTATGCCGCCGCCCGGCGTTCCGGGCCCGCCCGCCCCCGCTCCGGCCGCGCCCGGCCCCGTGGCCTCGGGCCCGGTGGCATCCGGCCCGGCCGTGCCGCCGCCCGGAATGCCGCCGTCCGCCGCGCAGCCGCTCGCCACGCCGCCCGCCTCCGGCTCGTACGGCTATCCGCAGGCGCCGCCGTCCGGGCAGCCGACCGTCGGCCCCGGCTACATGGCCGTCCTGAGCTACCGCGCCCCGGACGGTTCCGAGCAGAAGATCGTGCGGCGTTCCGCGCCGGGCACCCCGCATCCGGAGTGGCAGCTTCTGCACGAGCTGCGCGCCATGAACGTCCCGCCGCAGCAGGTGCTGGAGCTGCACACGGAGCTGGAGTCGTGCGACGTGCCGGGCGGGTACTGCGCGCGGATGGTGCGGGAGACCTGGCCGCAGGTGCGGATCAGCCACACCGCCGCGTACGGGACGGAGCACGCCTCGCGGCAGCAGGGGGTGCGGCACCTCGTGGAGCACCAGGGTGAGCTGCACCAGGTGGCGGACGGTCCGGCGCGGCCCGCGCCGGTGCGGGCGCCGTTGCCGCACCCGTCCCAAGTGCAGGCGGCGCCGCCGGTGCCGCCGCAGGTGTTCGGGCAGGAGCTGGAGCAGGCGTTCGGTCCGCAGGGGATCTTCCGTTTCGATCAGCGGGCGGTCTCCCGGCACGGGGTGCCGGAGGTGGTGGCGCAGACGCTGGTGTGGGCCGGGCTGCCGGTGGACTTCGGGCCGTTCTTCTGGGCGCAGGCGCAGCCGGGGCGTCCGGTGCCGACGCTGGCGGAGCTGGCGGCGGAGCGCGGGGTGCGGCCGGCTGCCGACGCGGGGTCGTACCTGGTCATGGGGAACGACTTCGGCCGTCAGCTATGTGTGCAGTACGGGACGGCGCACATCGTGGCGGTGCCGTTGGACGGTGGTGCGCAGGGGCCGGGCGGGCAGCCGGCGGTGCCGCAGTTCGTGAACAGCGGGCTGCCGGAGTTCGTGCGCTGTCTGGCGATGCTGGGCCGGATGTGGCGGCTGCGGTACGGGCTGACGCCGGAGCAGGCGGGGCGCTGGACGGTGGACTTCCAGGCGCAGCTTGTGGCGCTGGACGCGCCCGCGCTGGGGTCGCCGGAGACGTGGTGGTCGGTGCTGCTCGAACAGATGTGGGACGGGCTGCTGTAGGGCGCCGCCGGTACCTCCCGGGCCACCGGTGCCGCCTCCGGCGGCGCTAGACCTGCGGGACGGGCGGGTCACCATGATCCTTCGTATATGGATCAGCCGTCGTGGTCGCCGCAGCCTCCGTCGCCGGAGGGTACGTCGACGCTGTACCGGTCCGGGGCCGGGCGCGGGGGCCGCCGGGGCCGCCGTCCGGGCGGGCGGCGGCGCCGGCTGTCCTGGCCGAAGCGGATCGCGCTGGTGCTGCTGGTTCTGGTGGTGCTGGCGGTGGCGGGCGGGGTGGCGCTGTACGTCTGGGCGGGCGACCAGGTGCGCCGTACCGACGCCGTCGCCGGCTACTCCGGCAGGCCGTCGCCGGGCAAGGGCACGAACTGGCTGCTGGTCGGTTCGGACAGCCGCGAGAGCCTGACGCCCGAGCAGCGGGAGCGGCTGCACGTCGGCAACGACCAGGGGCTGAACACCGACACGATCATGGTGCTGCACCGCGGGGACAGCGGCCCGTACCTGGTGAGCCTGCCGCGGGACAGCTATGTGGCGGTGCCGGGGCACGGCCGGAACAAGGTGAACGTGGCGTTCGCCGAGGGCGGACCGAAGCTGCTGACGCGCACCGTGGAGCAGGCGACGGGGCTGCGGATCGAACGCTACGCCGAGGTGGATTTCCTCGGCTTCGTGAAGGTGGTGGACGCGCTCGGCGGGGTACGGATGTGCCTGGACAAACCGCTCAAGGACGAGAAGTCGGGTGCCGACTTCCGGGCGGGCTGCCAGGAGATGGACGGAGTGCGGGCACTTGCGTACGTACGGGCGCGTTATACCGACCCGGAAGGCGACCTGGGCCGGGTCAGGCGGCAGCGGCAGCTGATCGGCGCGCTCGGCGACAAGATGCTCGGGGCGGGGGTGCTGCTCAATCCGTTCGCGCTGGTCCCGGCGCTGGACGCGGCGCTGTCGGCGCTGACGGTGGACCGGGTGGCGGGCGTGCCGGACCTGGCGCGGCTGGGCTGGTCGATGAAGAGGATCGCGGACGGGGCGGGTGCGGCGACCACCGTTCCGGTGGCGAACCCCGGGGTGAACCTGGGTGGTCTCGGAGATGTGGTGGAGTGGGACGAGCAGGGAGCGCGGCGGCTCTTCCAGGCGCTTCGCGAAGATGTCCCGATTCCGACTTCTGGCAGCAATTGACGCATCCTTGGACGATGGAAAGGGGCGGAGTGTCGCGTAACGGTCGCTTCGAATCGATCCAGAAAGATGTGCGCGCGAGTGTGCCGCACATCGGAGAGGGGCTTGAGGGATGAGTGCATCGGTTTCGCCTCACGGGTTCGAGATCGTACGAGGACGTGGCTACCGTCCCGAGGACGTCGACCGCCGGGTGGAAGGGCTCTCGGTCGACCGTGACTCGTGCTGGGAGCGCGCGGCACGGCTGACGGTCCTCGCCAACGAGATGACGGCCGAGCTGGCGGAGCTGCAGGAGTACGTCCGGCAGTTGCCGCCGCAGACGTACGAGTCGCTGGGCGACCAGGCGCGGCTGATCCTGACGACGGCGGAGTCCGAGGCGGCCCGGCTGCGCAAGGAGGCGCAGGAGGCGGCCGAGCGGGCCCGTGACGAGGCCGAGGCGTACGCGCGGCAGATCCAGGAGGCCGCCGAACGGGCCGCGCAGGAGCTGCGGGACGAGACCGAGGACCAGGCGCGCCGTACGGTCGAGGCGGCGTGGGCCGAGGCGGACGGCATCGAGGCCGCGGCCGTCAAGGACGCCGGGCAGTGGCGGACCGCCGCCCAGGACGCGCTGCACGAGATGGAGCAGCGCACCACCGCGATGCTGCGCGAGCAGGAGCAGGAGCAGACCGAGGAGTGGGAGGCGGCCGGCCGCGACCTGGCCGCGCAGGAGGCCGACCTCGAACTGCGGGTGGCGGAGCTGGAGGAGCTGGGCCGGGCCAAGGTCGCCGAGGCGGAGCGCTTCCTCGCGGAGGCCGAGGAGGCGGCGCGGCACCGCGACGAGGACGCCGAGGCGCGCGCCGCGGATCTGCTGGCGCAGGCCAGGGTCGAGGTCGAGCGGATCGAGCGGGCCACCGACCGGATACTGCGGGAGCACACGGAGCGGCGCGAGAAGGTGCGCGAGCACATGACGCACGTCCGCAACACGCTGGCCGCCCTGACGGGCAAGGCCCCCGACGAGGACGAGCCGGGGGGCGGCGCGGCGGCCGAAGACGGCGGGGACGTCGCGGGCGCGGGGGCCACGACGAACGCGCAGGGCGGCACGGTGCTGCTGGAGAAGGCCGGTGAGGCAGGGGAGGCCGACGGGGCCGACGAGGCCGGGGTGGCCGGAGGCGCCGGGGGCACTGGTGAGGCCGACGGGTCCGCAGGGTCCGACCGGGCCGACGGGTCCGTCCGGGTACGGGAGGCCACGGTGTCCGGTACCGGAGCGGCCGCGGCCGGGGAGCCCGCCGACACGCGGGCGCCGGTGGACCCCGACAACGAGGACACCCTGGAGACGAAGCTGCCGCGGCTGCCGGAAGGGCAGCAGTGACACGGGCCGCGAACCCGGCGGGGAACGGGGCGGGCGCCGAGTGGCGCGCGCCGCTTCCCCGTCGGGCGCCGTAGGGCCGTAGCGCCGTCAGCCGTTCGCGGACTCGGCGGCCGGCTGTTTGACGGTCGGCTGCTCCACGGCCGTACCTCCCGTGCCTCCCGTACCTCCCGTGGAGTCCCCGACCCCGCTCCCGGACTCGTCCCCCGCCCCGCCGCCCACCTCCCCGTGGACCGGGAAGCGGCGCGGCGCGAGGAACAGCAGGATCAGGAAGGAGAGCGCGGCGGCGGCCGCGGCCCCGAGGTAGACGTGCTCGACGGTGGCGTCCACGGCGCGCCGCAGGTAGTCGGCGGCCCGTGCGGTGAGAGCACCGGCGTCGGCCAGTGCGTGGGAGACGGAGTCCAGGTCGTCCGGCAGGCCCGGCCGGATGTCCGTGGGCGCGGCGGCCAGCCGGCCGTTGAGGGTGGTGTTGGCGACGGCGCCGAAGAGGGCGGCGCCGACGGACTGACCGACCTGGCGGCAGAAGAGGATCGAGGCGGTCGCGGTGCCGCGCTCCTCGAAGCCGACCGAGGACTGCACGCCGATGATCAGCGGTAGCTGGAAGATCCCGAGGGTGGCGCCGAGCGCGAACATGAGCAGCGCGGGCTGCCAGGCGGCGCCGGGGTAGGGGAGCAGCGGGAAGGCCAGCAGGACCAGGGCGGCGGCGCCGATGCCGGTCATGGCGCAGGCGCGGATGCCGATGCGGTTGTAGACGTGGCTGCTCAGGGCGGCGGACACCGGCCAGCTCAGGGTCATGGTGGAGAGCACGAAGCCGGCCGCGATCGGGCCCAGGCCCAGGACGGCCTGGGCGTAGGTGGGCAGGAAGACGGTCGGCGCGACCATGAGCAGGCCGACCGCGCCGAGCGCCAGGTTGACGGCCGAGATCGTCCGGCGGCGCCAGACCCAGCCCGGGATGATCGGTTCGGCGGCGCGGCGTTCGATGAGGACGGTGGCGGCGCCGCAGAGCGCGCTGCCCGCGAAGAACAGCAGCGAGGGGGCGGAGAGCCAGGGCCAGGCGACGCCGCCCTGGACGAGGGCGGTCAGCAGCAGGCCGCCGCAGGCGAAGATCGCGAGTGCGCCGGGCCAGTCGACCCGGGGGCGTCCGGTACGGTCCCGCGCGGGCAGCGATTCACGGAAGTGCCGTACGACGAGCCAGAGCGCGAAGGCCCCCACCGGCAGGTTGACCAGGAAGATCCAGCGCCAGTCGGCGTACGCGGCGAGCAGGCCGCCGAGAGCGGGTCCGGCGACCGAGGAGGTCGCCCATACGGTGGACAGCCTGGCCTGGATCCTGGGCCGTTCCTTCATCGGGTAGAGGTCGGCGGCGACGGTCTGGACGGTGCCCTGGAGGGCGCCGCCGCCGAGCCCCTGCAGGACGCGGAAGGCGATCAGGGAGGCCATGTTCCAGGCGGCAGCGCACAGCAGCGACCCGGCGAGGAAGACGATCACGCCGGTGATCAGGACGGGTTTGCGGCCGAAGGTGTCGGAGAGCTTGCCGTAGACCGGCAGGGTGACGGTGACGGCGAGCAGGTACCCGGAGAAGAGCCAGGAGAACACGGCGAAGCCGCCGAGGTCGCCGACGATCTGCGGGACGGCGGTCGCGATGATCGTCGAGTCGAGCGCGGCGAGCGCCATACAGAGCATCAGGGCGGCCACGACCCGGCCGCGCCCTTCGGAGGCCCGGGATGTCGGGGGTACGGGGGCGGCCACCTCGGCCGCCACGCCCGACCCGTCCTCCGCACCCCGATCGGCCCCCGCACCCGACCCGGCCCCCGCGCCCCTTCCAGCCCCCGCGCCTCCTCCAGTCCCCGCACCCCTGCCGTCCCCCGCACCCATCCCGATGCCGCTCCCCGCCGCCCCTTCCGCTTCCGTCCGGTCGCTCGTGCGGTGACCGCTCCCGCTGTCCTGGCTCACGTGCCCCCCTCGGCTTTTGCGTGTACGTGACACTTTTCCACGGGGAGGCCGCTACCGGAACGGGGCTTCGCGCCCGGCCCGCCCGGTTGCCGGGGCGAGTGGAACGCGGGTGTCAGCAGGGAGTCGTACTCTTGGTGAAACCCGGCCCGTCGCACGTGCCGGGCTGTTCGCGTTGTTCGCCTCACCGGGACGGAAAAGCCATTCTCATGAGCCTGACTGGTCTGCTCGACGCCGTTGCCCAGGACCCGGCGCTCGCCGAAGCCGTGCGGGCCGCGGCGGACGGCAACCGTCCTCAGGTGGACCTGGTCGGCCCGCCCGCCGCCCGCCCGTTCGCCGTCGCCGCCCTGGCGCGCCGCAGCTCCCGTACGGTCCTGGCGGTGACCGCCACCGGCCGGGAGGCCGAGGACCTGGCCGCCGCGCTGCGCTCGCTGATGCCGGCCGGCGAGGAGAACGCGGTGGTGGAGTACCCGTCCTGGGAGACGCTGCCGCACGAACGGCTCTCGCCGCGCTCGGACACCGTCGGCCGGCGCCCCGCGGTGCTGCGCCGCCTCGCCCACCCCAGCCAGGACGACCCGACCGCGGGCCCGGTCCAGGTGGTCGTCGCGCCCGTACGGTCCGTGCTCCAGCCGCAGGTCAAGGGCTTGGGCGACCTGGAGCCCGTGAGCCTGCGGTCCGGGCAGACGGCTGACCTGGAAGAGATTGTGGACGGGCTGGCGGCCGCCGCCTACGCCCGCGTCGAACTGGTCGAGAAGCGCGGCGAGTTCGCGGTGCGCGGCGGCATCCTGGACGTGTTCCCGCCGACCGAGGAACACCCGCTGCGGATCGAGTTCTGGGGCGACGACGTCGAGGAGATCCGCTACTTCAAGGTCGCCGACCAGCGGTCCCTGGAGGTGGCGGAGCACGGGCTGTGGGCGCCGCCGTGCCGTGAGCTGCTGCTGACCGCGCAGGTGCGGGCGCGGGCCGCGGACCTCGCGGAGCGGCACCCGGAGCTGGGCGAGCTGCTGGGCAAGATCGCCGAGGGGATCGCCGTCGAGGGCATGGAGTCGCTGGCCCCGGTGCTGGTGGACGACATGGAGCTGCTGCTGGACGTGCTGCCGGCGGGCAGCATGACGGTGGTGTGCGACCCGGAGCGGGTGCGGACGCGCGCCGCCGACCTGGTGGCCACCTCGCAGGAGTTCCTCCAGGCGTCGTGGGCGGCCAGCGCGGGCGGGGGAGAGGCCCCGATCGATGTCGGCGCCGCCTCCCTCTGGGGCATCGCGGACGTCCGGGACCGGGCCCGTGAGCTGGGCATGATGTGGTGGACGGTGAGCCCGTTCGCCGCCGACGAGGAGCTGGACGAGGACACCCTCAAGCTGGGGATGCACGCCCCGGAGACGTACCGGGGCGACACCCAGCGGGCGCTGGCCGACACCAAGCGCTGGATCGCGGACGGCTGGCGGACGGTGTTCATCACCGAGGGGCACGGCCCGGCCGCCCGTACGGTCGAGGTGCTGGGCGACGAGAACATCGCGGCCCGTCTCGACCCGGAGCTGGGCGAGCTGTCCCCGTCGGTCGTGCACGTCTCGTGCGGCTGCCTCGACAACGGCTTCATCGACCCGGGTCTGAAGCTGGCGGTGCTGACCGAGACGGACCTGACGGGCCAGAAGTCGGCGAGCAAGGAGCTGGGCCGGATGCCGGCCCGCCGCCGTAAGACCATCGACCCGCTGACGCTCCAGGCGGGCGACTTCATCGTCCACGAGCAGCACGGCGTCGGCCGCTACATCGAGATGGTGCAGCGTACGGTGCAGGGCGCCACCCGCGAGTACCTGCTGGTGGAGTACGCGCCGGCCAAGCGCGGCCAGCCCGGCGACCGCCTGTACATCCCCACCGACCAACTGGAGCAGGTCACCAAGTACGTGGGCGGCGAGGCGCCGACGCTGCACCGCCTGGGCGGGGCCGACTGGACGAAGACCAAGGCGCGCGCCAAGAAGGCCGTCAAGGAGATCGCCGCCGACCTGATCAAGCTGTACTCCGCGCGGATGGCGGCGCCCGGCCACACCTTCGGCCCGGACACGCCCTGGCAGCGCGAGCTGGAGGACGCGTTCCCGTACGCGGAGACGCCGGACCAGCTCACGACGATCGCCGAGGTCAAGGAGGACATGCAGAAGTCCGTCCCGATGGACCGGCTGATCTGCGGCGACGTCGGCTACGGCAAGACCGAGATCGCGGTGCGGGCGGCGTTCAAGGCCATCCAGGACGGCAAGCAGGTCGCGGTGCTGGTGCCGACGACGCTGCTGGTGCAGCAGCACTTCGGTACGTTCACCGAGCGGTACGGCCAGTTCCCCGTCGTCGTCAAGGCGCTCAGCCGCTTCCAGACGGACACCGAGGCCAAGGCCACTCTCGAAGGGCTCAAGGACGGTTCGGTCGACCTGGTCATCGGCACCCACCGGCTGTTCTCCTCCGAGACCAGGTTCAAGGACCTGGGTCTGGTCATCGTGGACGAGGAGCAGCGCTTCGGCGTCGAGCACAAGGAGCAGCTCAAGAAGCTGCGCGCCAACGTGGACGTGCTGACGATGTCCGCCACGCCCATCCCCCGTACGCTCGAAATGGCGGTGACCGGCATCCGCGAGATGTCCACGATCACCACCCCGCCGGAGGAGCGGCACCCGGTCCTGACGTTCGTCGGGCCCTACGAGCAGAAGCAGATCGGCGCCGCCATCCGGCGTGAACTGCTGCGCGAGGGCCAGGTCTTCTACATCCACAACCGCGTCGAGTCCATCGACCGGGCGGCGGCCCGGCTGCGCGAGATCGTGCCGGAGGCCCGGATCCAGACCGCGCACGGCCAGATGGGCGAGGCGCAGCTCGAACAGGTCGTGGTCGACTTCTGGGAGAAGAAGTTCGACGTGCTGGTCTCCACCACGATCGTGGAGTCGGGCATCGACATCTCCAACGCCAACACCCTGATCGTGGAGCGCGGCGACAACTTCGGCCTGTCCCAGTTGCACCAGTTGCGCGGCCGCGTCGGCCGGGGCCGCGAGCGCGGCTACGCCTACTTCCTCTACCCGCCGGAGAAGCCCCTGACGGAGACCGCCCACGAGCGTCTCGCGACCATCGCCCAGCACACGGAGATGGGCGCGGGCATGTACGTCGCGATGAAGGACCTGGAGATCCGCGGCGCGGGCAACCTCCTCGGCGGCGAACAGTCAGGCCACATCGCCGGCGTCGGCTTCGACCTGTACGTACGGATGGTGGGCGAGGCCGTCGCCGACTACCGGGCGTCCCTGGAGGGCGGCGTGGAGGAGGAGCCGCCGCTGGAGGTCAAGATCGAACTGCCGGTGGACGCGCACGTCCCGCACGACTACGCGCCCGGCGAGCGGCTGCGCCTCCAGGCGTACCGGGCGATCGCCGCCGCGACCTCGGAGGAGGACATCGCGGCGGTCCGCGAGGAGCTGACCGACCGCTACGGCAAGCTGCCCGAACCGGTCGAGAACCTCCTCCTGGTCGCCGGCCTGCGGATGCTCGCCCGCTCCTGCGGCGTCACGGACATCACGCTCCAGGGCTCCAACGTCCGCTTCGGCCCCGTCGAACTGCGCGAGTCCCAGGAACTGCGCCTCAAGCGCCTCTACCCCCGCACGGTCCTCAAGCCCGCCACCCGCCAGGCCCTGGTGCCCCGCCCGACCACCGGCAAGATCGGCGGCAAGCCGCTGGTCGGCCGGGAACTGCTGGCGTGGGTCGGGGAGTTCCTGACGTCGATCCTGGGGTCCTGAGGCTCCGCCCGGCCGGCCACCGCGCCCGGCCGGGCCCGCCGCCGTCCCCCGAGCGGAACCGCCCGGGGCGGTTCCGCTGTCACGGTGATTGATTACGATGCCGTGGCAGACCGGACGAGATACGGGGGCAGAGGTTGGGCGGCACATTCCAGGTCGAGACGCACGAGCTCGACCAGCTTCTACGGCAGTTGAGCGCCGGGCGCGAGGACATGGAGAAAGCACTCAACGCGCTGGAGCACGTGGGGCCGAAAAGCACGGGCAGCGTGGCTCTCGACCACGCCTGCGACGAATTCCACGACAGTTGGGACGACGCGATCAAGAAGATCGCGAAGGGTACCCAGCAGATCGAGGAGAAGCTGAAGGCCACCAAGAACAACTACGAGGAGACGGAAAAGGCCATCCGGGACGCCATGACCAAGGGCGCGGCCCCGCCGATGCCCGGCCCGTCGGCACCGCCCAACGTGGGCGGGTACCCGGCCGGCCCGCGGCCGGGTGCGCCGGCTCCGACCCCGTCGGCCGGCCCCGGGGCGGGTGCCCGGTGAGCGACGACAAGGAATTCCCCAGCCTCGGTTTCGACCCGGCCCCGGGCAAGGTCGAGAGCGTCGAGGACCTCAGCAACAAGATCAACCGCGCGTCCAGCGGCCTGGAGAGCGCCCACAAGACGCTCATGGGCATCGCCAAGGGCGGCAAGACGTGGGAGGGTCTGGCGGCGAACGCCTTCACCCAGCACGTCGGCGACCTGCCGAAATCCCTCTCCGACAGCGTCGACGCGCTGAAGCAGGCGTCCACCCAGCTCGGCAACTGGCGCGGCAAGCTGTCCGGCTACCAGAACACGGCCCGCCAGTACGAGGCGCAGGCCAAGGCGGCCAAGGAACGCATCAAGACCCAAGAGGCGGCCCACGACCGGGCGACCAACGCCTACAACCAGGCCGCCTCGGCCCCTGCCTTCCGGCTCGCCGGCCAGTACTACACCGACCAGACGGCACTCAACGAGGCGCAGAGCAAGCTCGACGCCGCCCAGGCCCGCCTGAAGACCGCCGGCCAGGAGCTCGACAGCGTCGGCAAGCGCCTGGACGCGGCCAAGGACGAGCTCGACGACATCCTCAAGAAGGCCAAGGAACTCCTCGAACACCACCAGTCCGACGCGCGGGACGTCGCCGACCGGCTGCGCAAGGCCAACAAGAACGCCCCGGACATCAGCCTCTTCGAGCGGCTCGGCGACGCCTTCAAGCGGATGGGTCACGCCATCAAGGAATGGTGCGTCAAACACGCCGATCTGCTGAAGACGATCGGCGACTGGCTCGGAAACATCGCCGGTGTCCTGGGGGTCCTCTCCCTCCTGACCATGTGGTGCCCGCCGCTGTCCGGCGCCCTCGCCCTGGCGGGCGGCGCACTGTCCCTGGGCTCATTGGCGGCACACGCCGGGGCCAAGCTGGGCGGGGCCAAGGTGAGCTGGACGGACCTGGGCATGGACGCCGTCGGGGTGGTGCCGTTCGGCAAGTTTGCCAAGGCCGGTGCGATGGGGAAGGTCAAGGTCCGGGTGGGGGCCAGGTCGGTGGAGGACGCGGCGGGTGTCACCAGCCAGGTGGCCGACGTGGACAAGGTGGCTCGGGTGAACCATCTTGAGGGCCTGGTGCAGCGAGGCGTCGCCTCCAGTGACGAGCTTGCTGCGGGGCGGCGCATCGGCCGCTATCAACCCCCCGCAGGGCGGGTTTTCGAGGCGAACGGGTTCTCCAACCGCATGCAGCTGGCGTGGGAGAACCACGTCAGCGGCACCATGGCGGCAGGTATCAAGGAAAAGGGCTGGGCGGAGACGCTGAAGAAGATCCCAGGCGTCAAGGACGCCGACTCCTTCAAGGCGGCGCTCCGGGCGGACGACACGCTCGACCCCATGTCCTGGTGGTCCAAGGGCCCGCTCGTCGGACAAGGCGCCGTCGGCGCCGGGGTGGGCATGTACCAGACCGCGAACGAGGGGTGAGCGTGAACCACCGACAGGGCACCGGCAGCGGGCCCGCGTATCTGTCCCGGACCTGGCTCCTCGTATGGTTCGTGCTGCAGTGGCCGGTGCTGCCCTGCGCTCTGGTGCTCCTGGTGGTCTGGTACGTCTGCTTGTTCCTCGCGAACGCGGTCGTCGAAACCGAGCCCCGCCTCGCCTACATGGCCCCGCTCTACCTCGGCCCCAAGCGGCTTGCCCGCGAATGGAACCGGGACCCGGACCGCTGGGAAGACCACTTCCGGGCGCTCCTGCCCAAGCTGCGCAAGGAGGCGACGAGAATCAAGTCGTCACCGGGACGGCGGGTCGAGTATCCGCTTTCGGGCCGCTTCAAGTACCAGATCCGGCACATCCCTGCGAAGCACGGCAAGCACCCCGACGTCTCGTTCACCGTTCCCCCGCAGCACTACCGCGGCTGCGGCCCGGAAGCCGCCCGGCGCATCGCCCGGGCCGACGGCTGGCGGATCATCGCGCCGGGAAGTTCCACCGGGAACGGCCTGGCCCCTGACGACCGCCACGGCATCTTGCTGGCCATCCCGGACCCGCGCAAGAATCCGACACCGCCCCCCAGCACGCCCTCCGGAAGGCCATGAAGAATTCCACTCAGCTCCAGATCGAGATACCGGACGGGTTCCACACCCTCGGCCTCGAAGGCGACGACGCCTACCGTGAGGACTGCATCCGGGAGATGGCGGACCTCGTCTGGTCCGAAGGGACCGATCTCCAGCGCGACACCATGGCGGCCGTGTACGACGAGATGGCCGCGACCTTCGCCGAGGACGGGGCGTTCTACGCCGGTGTCTGTTTCGTGGGCATGGACGACGACCGCATCAGTACGGCATCGGTGGTCGCCAGACTCGATGACGCGGACGTCACCGATGCCGAGATCGTCGCCGCCGGCCTCGCGGAGGCGCTGTCCCACACGACGACGGAGGTCAGTACGGTGCGGGTGCCCGCCGGGCCGTGCGTGGTGTCCTTCCACGGCTCGGAATGGGTGCCGGCCGAGGGCGCTGAGCCGCTCGGTATCGCCCGCGTGGACGCGCAGATCCCCGTACCGAGCCGCGCCCAGTTGCTGACGCTCTCCCTCAGCACCCCGTCGCTGACCGAACTGCCGGTGTACGTCAACATGCTGCGCCTCATCGCGGAGACCGTGACGGTCGTGGACGCCGAGCCTTCGTCCGACCCCAGCGCGGAGGTGGTCACCGGACAGCGCAGCGTTGCCGACGAAGTGCGCTCCACCTTCGGCTGAGGCGCGGCGCGGTGGCCCGCCGCCACAGCGGGTCCGGCGGCGTTTGTGCTGTCTTCCGCCCGATTCAGGCACCTTGACGGTGACCGGTAGGAGATATCGCTCTATGGTCAGGCTGCTCCGTGTGTCTCACGGGGCCACCCGACCTCAGAGAACTGGATGTTCCCACCGTGATAAGACCCCGCCGCGCCGCCCTGTCCACCGCCTCGCTGGTCACCGCGGCCCTGA
This sequence comes from Streptomyces chrestomyceticus JCM 4735, assembly GCF_003865135.1. Taxonomy (NCBI): domain Bacteria; kingdom Bacillati; phylum Actinomycetota; class Actinomycetes; order Kitasatosporales; family Streptomycetaceae; genus Streptomyces; species Streptomyces chrestomyceticus. The sequence goes on from NZ_BHZC01000001.1 coordinate 5,635,264, forward strand.
TCGCCCTCTCCGGATGTACGCCGGACGGCGGTGCGGACAAGAGTGGTGCGGCGAGTCCGTCCGCGACGGCCTCCGCGACGCCGTCGCCGTCCGCGTCGCCGACCGAGAGCCCGAGTCCCAGCGCCACGCCGTCGTCGGCCGCGCCCACTCCCACGCCCGAGGCTGCCGAGCCGCCCGCGGCGACGCGTAAGACGCCCCGGACCGGCGGGGGTTCGGACTCCGGGGCCGGCGGGGCCGGGTCCGGTTCCGGGGGTTCGTCCTCCGGCGGTTCCGACTCCGGCTCGGGGTCCGGGTCCGGCTCCGGTGGTTCCGGGAGTGACGCCTCCGGCGACGTCATCCTCGCGCCGTCCGGCAACCACTACCGCCGCAGGCAGTTCTGCAAGAAGGCCCACCTCGGTCTGACCACGAAGGACGCCCACGGCGCGACGCTGAGCTGCGAGATGCAGAGCGGGCGTCCGCACTGGCAGTGAGCTGTGCGGGCCGGGCCTGCACGCCGGCGGTGAGCCGCCGCGGCCCGGTCCGTGCTCATGCCACGTGTGCGGCGATCTGGCGTGCGCAGGTGAGGGGATCGGTGACGCCGGTGTCGACCTCGATGTCGTAGGTGACGCCCCGGTGGACCAGTTCGGCCTGGGACGCGGCCATGCCGGTGATCCGGTCGCCGCGCGCGGCCTCGCGGGCGGCGGCCGTCTCCGGGGCGCAGCGCACGCCGACCCACAGCACCGACAGGCCCTTCAGCGTGCGGCGCCAGCGTTCCTGGCCTTCGGCGCCGCCGAGGAAGACCTCGTCGAGGAGGACGCCGGTGCCGGTGCGGGCGATGGCGGCGACGCCTTCCTGCCAGTCGGCCTGGAGAGCGCGGAAGACCGGGCCGACGGTGATGCTGCCGTCGGGGGCGAGGCCGAGGCCCGGCGCGGTGTCGGACGCCTCCGGTACGACGAGCGACGGCGGCAGGGCCTCGATGAAGGAGTCGACGCCGAACGTCAGCCAGGGCCGCGGCAGGACGTCCTGGAGTTGGCGGATCAGGGTGGAAGTGCCGGAGCTGGAGCCGCCGTTCAGGACGACGACGTCGGTGCGGGTACGGGGCGGGCCGGTGGTCATCGGGCCACCGTACGGAGTCAGAGCCGTCCTGTCCGCTGGATTACCGTGACGTCGCCGGCCGCCCCGAGGATGCCGTACACGGCCTTGGGGTGGCGCTTGCGGGCGTCCTCCAGGGCCTGTTCGGGCTTGCGGCCGTCGTGGAGTTCGACGGCGACGTAGTCGGGGTCGATGCCGCGGGTGTCCCCTATCCAGAAGACCCGGGTGCGGTCGGTCAGGCGGGAGATGGGCCGTATGTCGGCCTCGACGGTGGCGCCGTCGGGGATACGTTCCAGCAGGTGCTCGGCGGCCGTCACGGACGGCGGTTTGCGGTAGGTGCCGGCCTCGGTGAGGCGGGCGAGCGGGAGGGTGGTGGTCAGGGCCAGCGCGGCGGCCAGTACGGCGGCGGGCAGGTGGTGGGCGTAGGCGCGGAGCCAGGCGCGCGCGGAGACCAGCGTGCGCGGCAGGGCGTCGGCCAGGGCGAGGAAGAGCACCGGCATCAGGACGGCGTTGTAGTGCCAGTCGATGCCCCAGTAGTGCGGTTCGTGGGAGAGGAACCGCCAGCCGAGGGTGGGCAGTGCGGCCAGCAGCAGGGGGGAGCGCAGCGCGAGCAGGCCGGTGGTGGGCAGGAGGAGCCAGAGCAGGGTGCGTACGGCGGTGTCCGCCGGGATGCGGGGGACCGGGCCGCCGGCGCCGCTGAGCTTGTTCCAGTAGTCGTACGAACCGGACCCGTTGAAGCCGGGGATGATCACGCCGAGGGTGACGGCGGTGGCCACCAGGCCGAAGGCGACGAGCCCGACGGCGAGCGGCACGGCGCGCCGCGCGCGGACGAGGACCAGCGCGCCGATGACGGCGGCGGTCACCCCCAGGTCCTCCTTGACGAGGACGAGCGGCGCCGCCCAGCACACCGCCGCGGTCCAGCGGCCGCGCAGCACCGCCTCCAGCGCGAAGGCGATCAGCGGTACGGCGAAGGCGATCTCGTGGAAGTCGAAGTCGACGGCCTTCTGCAGGCCCCAGGACAGCCCGTACGCGACGCCGACGGCCAGGCCGCGGCCCTGCCCCAGGAAGCGGACGGCGGTCCGGGTCACCGGCACGGCCGAGAGCGCGAAGAGGAGGGCCTGCGCGAACAGGAGCGTCTGGGGGCCGGGGAAGATCCGGTAGAGCGGGGCGAGCAGGACCAGCACGGGGCTGAAGTGGTCGCCGAGGAGGTTGGTGCCGGGACCCTTGAGGTCGGCGACGGGGGCCCGCAGGTGCGCGTAGGCCCGTACGGCCTGCTCGAATATGCCGAGGTCCCAGGAGGACGTCGCCATCGAGCGGAAGCGCAGCACGGAGACCGCGGCGAACAGGACGAAGAAGGCCGCTGCGGTCCAGTAGGGGAGCAGGCGCGGGCCGAGCAGGGTGGCGGTGCGGGCGCGGAGCCGGCCGGGGGCCGGTACGTATCCGCTCCCGGTGACGGGCACGGGCGTCGTCCTGCCGCTGGTCGCGGTTGCTGCGGCCGTGTCCATGGGCGTCCTTACTCTCAACTTCCGAAAAGATATCCGAGGCCGCCGAACCGGCCGGTATTGTCGCCTGTTTTGAGATGGGATGTCCCTCTTGCATCGGATACGGACCGCATCGTCGCCCCGCGCCACACCCCTGACCAGCACCCGCCGCCGCGGCGTCGCCGTCGCCACGGCCGGACTGGCCGCGCTGCTCGCCCTCACCGGCTGCACACCCGACGGTGGCAAAGGGGGCGGTACGGGAGAAGACGGCGGCGCGGCGTCGTCCGTTCCCGCCGCGGGCGGCACGGCGCTGCACGCTGTCGGCACCCTCACCGTGAAGGGCCGCGCCCCCAAGACCGGTTACACTCGCGCGCGATTCGGCACCGCCTGGGCCGACACGGACGGCAACCACTGCGGCACCCGCGACGACATCCTCAAGCGGGACCTGACGGAGGTGCGGTTCACCGACGGGCACTGCAAGGTCGCCTCCGGGACGCTGAAGAAGGACCCGTACACCGGTCTGGCGGTCCAGTACGAGCGCGGGCGCAGCAAGGTGGACATAGACCACCTCGTGGCGCTGTCGGACGCGTGGCAGAAGGGCGCCCAGCAGTGGCCGGGCCGCAAGCGCGTCGCGCTCGCCAACGACCCGCTGAACCTGATCGCCGCCGACTCCTCCGCCAACCGGCAGAAGGGCGACGGGGACGCGGCGACGTGGCTGCCCGCCAACAAGGCGTACCGCTGCGACTACGTGGCGCACCAGGTGGCGGTGAAGAAGAAGTACGGGCTGTGGGTGACGCAGGCGGAGAAGGACGCGATGACCCAGGTGCTCAGCGGGTGCCCGAAGCTGAAGCTGCCGGCGGGCGGCGGGCCGACGGAGGCGCCGGAGCGGTTCACGGCGAAGTAGCCCGAGCGGCGCACCGGACAGGCCGCCGCCCCGGAGGCGTGCACCGGACAGGCCGCCGGCCCGGTTCCGCGTGCTGCGGTTCCGGGCCGGCGGCCTGTGTGCGTGCGGTCCGTACGGTCAGAGGGTGAGCTGCCAGTGGGTGGCCTTGTGGTCGAAGCCGGGACGGACCTCGACGTCCAGGGTCTTCGCGCCGGCCGGTACGTCGAAGGCGAAGTCGGCGGTGGCGGTCTTGCCGGCCGTCACGGTGCCGCTGAAGCCGGCGCCGGACTTGTCGTCGTAGATCCGCTCGGCGGTCTTGCCGTCCTTGCCGGCCCGCGCCTCGACCGTCACCAGGTCACCGGCGACGTCCTTGGTGCCCTTGTTCTCCAGCCGCACGGTGACCTTGTAGGGCTTGTTGCCCTTCGCGTGCCCGATGGCGAACTCCTCGGGGGTGAAGGAGGTGGGCTTGGAGACGGTGACGTTCAGGCCGGTGCCGTAGACGGCGGTGGCGCCGCCCCGGTACTCCTTCGTGGCCGCGCCGCCGTCCTTCGGCTTGGCCTCTGAGCCCTCCAGGGCCTTGTTGACCTCCTTCACCGCCTGGTCGACCGCGGTCACGGTGATCACCAGGCCGGCCACCGACGCGAGCAGCGCGAGGACGCCGAGGATCGTGCCGGTCAGGGCCACGCCCCTGTTGGTGGCCTGGCCGCGCTTGGCTCTGCCGAGCCCCACCAGGCCGAAGATCAGGGCCAGTACGCCGAGGATGCCGGCCAGCCAGAAGAGCAGCGGGATCAGTCCGCTGAGGATGCCGATGATGCCGAGGGTGAGCGCGGCGATCCCCAGCCCGTTGCGGGCGGCCTGCTGCGGCGGCATGCCCATCGGGGCCTGCGGCGCGTGCGGGTGGTGCGTCTGGTGCGACATGGAGATACGGCCCCTTCCGGGCGCTGGAGCGGGAGATCGGCGGTTCAGGGCACCGGGGTGCGCCGCGAACCGGGGTGAGCCGGTTCCGCCGTGTGAACCGGTGGTGCGGTGGGTCAATAACAGCACTACCTGTGAACCGAGTCAACACGATTCACGGAGTGAAGTGGATTCACGCCGTGAAGGGGGCGGTGTCGTATTCGTGGGTATGCTCGGCGACACAGGCAGGTCAGGGCGCGAGCGGACGGGAGCCGGCCAGGTGGAGACAGCAGCGACGACGGGGAGCGGACCGGCCGACGGCGCGGGACCCGGGCCGGTGACCGAGGTGACCGCCGCCGGCATCGCCCGGCTGGCCGGCGTCGGCCGTGCCGCGGTCAGCAACTGGCGCCGCCGGCACACCGGCTTCCCCCGGCCCGTCGGCGGTACGGAGACCAGCCCCACCTTCGCCCTCGCCGACGTCGAGCACTGGCTGCGCGCCCAGGGAAAACTCGCCGAGGTCCCGCTGCGCGAACGGGTCTGGCAGCAGCTCGTCTCCCACCCGGACGGCGCCGCCACCGCCCTGCGGCACGCCGGCGCCGTCCTGCTGTTCGTCCGCGACCGCCCCTCCGCCTGGCGTGAGCTGAACGGGTCCGCCGACGACACCGGACTGGCCGGGATGCTGCCCGCCGTCCTCGAATCCGTCCTCGCCGCCCACCTGGGCCCCCACCACCCCGTGCACGGCCTGACCCGGGACGCCCTCCTGCCGTCCGCCGCCCTCGTGCGGGCCACCGCGGAACTCGCCGCCGAGGAGGACGGCGCCGTACCCGCCTTCGAGTTCCTGCTCGGCCGCCACCTGGACGCCAACCCCCGGCAGTACACCCTCACCCCGCCCGGCCCGGCCGCCCTGATGGCCGCGCTGGCCGGTCCGGCCCGTACCGTCCTGGACCCGGCGAGCGGCACCGGCAGCCTCCTGGACGCGGCCGCCGACACCGCCGAGGACACCGCGGAGCTGTACGGGCAGGAGGCCGACCCGGACCTGGCCGCGCTCACCGCGCTGCGCCTGGCGCTGCACGCCCCCGCCGCCCAGGTGCGCGTGCACGCCGCCGACACCCTGCGCGCCGACGCCTTCCCGGAGCTGGCCGCCGACGCCGTCCTCGCCCACCCGCCGTTCAACGAACGCAACTGGGGCCACGACGAACTGGCCTACGACCCGCGCTGGGAGTACGGCTTCCCGGCCCGTACGGAGTCCGAACTGGCCTGGGTGCAGCACGCGCTGGCCCGGCTGCGCGAGGGCGGCACCGCCGTCCTGCTGATGCCGCCCGCCGCCGCGTCCCGCCGCTCCGGCCGCCGCATCCGCGCCGACCTGCTGCGCCGCGGTGCCCTGCGCGCCGTGATCGCCCTGCCCGCCGGGGCGGCACCGCCGTACGGCATCCCGCTGCACCTGTGGGTCCTGCGCAAACCGGGCGCCGCCGCCCAGCCCGCGCCGCACCTGCTCGTCGTCGACACCGCGGCCCTCGGCGCGGGCGGCGCCCCCGGCCGGGACAAGCCCGACTGGCAGGCCGTACGGACCACCGCGCTGGAGGCGTGGGAAGCGTTCGACCGGGACGGCGAGGTCGTGGAACAGCCCGGCGTCCGGCGCTCGCTGGCCGCCATCGACCTGATCGGCGACGACGTGGACCTGGCCCCGGCCCGCCACCTGCCGCCCCCCTCGGCCGCCGGCGGCCTCGCCGAACTGGCCACCGTCCGGCAGCGGCTGGCCACCACCCTGTCCCGTACGGCCGAACTGACCCCGGAAGCGGCGGGCGGCCCCGACACCGCGCCCGCCCGCTGGCCGCTGACCACCGTCGGGGAACTCGCCCGCGCCGGCGCCCTCGTGCTGCGCGCCGGCGGCCCCGGCACCGCGACCGCGGACGCCGCGCCCGCCGTCCTCACCGAGCACGACGTCATCGGTGGCACGGCGCCCAGTGGCGCGCTGCCCGAGGGCGGCGCCGCCGTCCCGGCCGAGGAGCCCGTCCTGGTGGCGGCCGGGGACGTCGTGGTGCCCGTCCTGGGCGGCGGTGCCGTCGCCCGCGTCGTCGACGAGGCCACCGAGGGTGCCGCCCTCGGCCGCAACCTCTTCCTCCTGCGGCCCGACCCGGCCGCCCTCGACCCGTGGTTCCTCGCCGGGTTCCTGCGTGGCACCGCCAACACAAGGCAGGCCAGCAGCTACGCGTCCACCGCCACCCGCCTGGACGTCCGCCGCCTCCAGCTCCCGCGGCTGCCGCTGGCCGACCAGCTCCGCTACGGACGGCGCTTCCGCGAACTGGCCGCCTTCGAGGAGTCCCTGCGCCTCGCCGCCCGCCTGGGCGAACAGCTCGTCCAGGGCCTCCACGACGGTCTGACGGACGGTTCGGTGACGCCCGGCTGACGGACGGTCCGGTGACGTCCGGCTTATTTCCCGCAACCCCGGCGGCTTTCCTACAACCCCGGCGGCCCCAGCGGTGTCGTATATACGCTCGATCTCACGCATCCGAGCATGTCCCGGCACGCACTCCTCCGCCCCACGCCGGGCCTCGATCCGTCAGGAGCAGTCATGCACGGCCCCGCCCCGGCAGCACCGCCGCACCGTCCCGCGTCGCGCAGGACGGTCGTCCTGCTGCGCGTGGTCTTCGTGGCGCTGGCCGTGCTCAGCATCGGCTTCCTGGCCTGGCTGACGCTGCTGCGCGCCGCGCTCGTGCAGCAGCGCCGGCCGCTGGGCTGGTGGGTGTTCGGCGCCGATCTGGTCCTCGTGTTCGCCGCGATCTTGCTCGCCAGCGGCCAGGACGAGAACTCCTGGCAGTCGAACGTCGCGGTGGTGGCGCTCCTCCTCCAGATGGCCGGGGCCGTCGTGTACTACCTCGTCGTCGACATCCGCGCGCAGCGCGTCCCGCCGGAGTGGCCGCAGTACGGGGCGGTCGGCACGGGGGCCGGGTACGGCGCGACCGGCGCGGGGTACGGCTACCCGGGGCCGGCCGCGGCGGGGTACGGCTACCCCCGGCCCGAAACTGCGGGTTACGGCTACCCCGGACCGGCCCAGGCCCCCGCCCCTGCACCGGCCGCCCCGAACCCGTACGCCGGAGTCCAGCCGCCGCACCAGCCGCCGCCCGCCTCCCCCTACCCGGCCCAGCCGCAGCGCATCGACCGCGTCCGCGCCGAACTGGACGAGCTGAGCGACTACCTCCGCAAGGAGGAGGGGCGTTGAACGGACGCGTCGTCGCCGAGCGCTACGAACTCTCCGCGCTGCTCGGCCAAGGCGGCATGGGCCAGGTCTGGATCGCGTACGACCGCCGCCTCGACCGCCGCGTCGGCGTCAAACTGCTGCGCCCCGACCGGGTGTCCGGCACCCCCGACGCGGAGGAGATGCGCCGCCGCTTCGTCCGCGAGTGCCGTGTCACCGCGCAGGTCGACCACCCCGGCCTGGTCACCGTGCACGACGCGGGCAGCGACGGCGACGACCTCTACCTCGTCATGCAGTACGTCGAGGGCGCCGACCTCGCCGACCACCTGGCCGAGCACGAGCCGTACCCCTGGCCGTGGGCGGTCAGCGTCGCGGCGCAGCTCTGTGCCGTGCTGGCGTCCGTGCACGCCGTACCGATCATCCACCGTGACCTGAAACCGCGGAACGTGATGGTCAAGCCGGACGGCACCCTCACCGTCCTCGACCTCGGCATCGCCGCCGCCCTGGACACCGACACCACCCGCCTGACCAGCACCGGATCGCCCATCGGCAGCCCCGCCTACATGGCGCCCGAGCAGGCGATGGGCGGCACGGTCGGCCCGTACACGGATCTGTACGCGCTCGGGGTGCTGCTGCACGAGCTGCTCAGCGGCGAGGTGCCGTTCGCCGGTTCCACGGCGCTGGGCGTGCTGCACCGCCACCTCTACGAGCCGCCCGTACCGGTCCGCCGTCTCCGGCCGGACGTGCCCGAACAACTGGAGGCACTCGTCCTGCGGCTGCTCGGCAAGGACCCGCAGGAGCGCCCCGCCGACGCGCAGGAGGTCTACCGGGCACTGGTGCCGCTGCTGCCCACCCCGGCGCAGGGCCTGGCCGGTACGGGCACGGGCGCGCCGATGGACCCGACCCGCCCGTTCCTGCACCCGCACGCGCCGTGGCCCGCCCGCGCGGCGACGCCCCCGGCCCCGCAGCCGGTCGCGACGCCCCTGGCCCCGCAGCCGGTCGCGGCCATGACCGCCGTACCGCAGCACGCCGTGGCCGTACCGCAGCAGACGACCGCGGCACCCGCGGCCTCTTTCACCCCGTCGCCCCCGTTCCCGCCCGCGGGCACCGACCCGCGGACGTCCATGGGAACCGGCGGGACCGGCGGCTACGGGCTCCCGGGGGCCACCGACCCCCGGGCCCAGGGCGCCGGCGGCCCCGACGTCGCCGCGGCCGTGGACGAGGTCAAACGCCTCCTCGACCAGGGCCGCATCACCCACGCCGTGGACATCCTCGGCGGCATCCTGCCCGCGGCCGCCGCCCGGCACGGCGCCCACTCACCGGTCGTACGGTCCCTGCGCAAGCAGTACGCGGCCACCCTCATGGACGACGGCCAGTACCGCCGCGCCCTGCCGGAACTGCGCGCACTGGCCGAGGAATTCGGCCGCGACACCGGCCCCGGCCCGGCCCGGCAGGCGCTCCAGTTCCACTACGAGGCCGCCCAGTGCCTGGAGCAACTGGGCGAGGCCGGCCAGGCACTGGACGAGTACCGGGCCCTGCTGCCGCACTTCGAGCGCTACCCGGACGACCCCGTGCGGCCCCTGGAGATCCGCCGCTCCATCGGCCACCTCCTGCTCGCCCTCGGAGAACGCGGCGCCGCCCAGGAAACCCTCTCCCGCCTCCTGCACGACGCGGAACGCCTGCACGGCCCGCACGGCGCCTTCCCGGCGGAGGTCCGCCGCACCCTGTACTGGCTCGGACAGGTACGCGGCTGACCCGTGCGCGGCGGGGAAGGAAGGGAGGAGAAACCGCGTCCCGGACAACTCGTTGGTCGAATCGGTGGCCCGGACCCCGCGGACTCTTTAGCATCGGCATCGATCAACGCCAGGTCGGAAGAGCCGCACGTCGCACGTCGCCGTACCGTCGTCGCACCCTGCCAGGAGGCTTGATGTTCCGCCGTAGGACCGCGCTTCCCGTTTCCGCCGCTGCCGCCCTGCTGGCCGCCCCGCTGCTCACGGCCTGCGGCACGGAGGCGCATCCCGGCGCCGCGGCCGTGGTGGACGGGCAGCGGATCAGCGTCTCGCAGCTCCAGTCGCGGGTACGGGACGTACGCGCCGCCCAGGAGAAGTCCCCGCAGGCCGCCCAACTGGTGGAGAACACCGGGAAGCTGAGCCCGGCCACCCTCAACGGCATGATCTTCGACCGGGTGCTGGAGCGCGGCGCGAAGGACGCCGGGGTCACCGTCTCCCGGCGGGACGTGCAGCAGTGGCGCGCGGCGGCCGAGCGCAGCGCGGGGGGCGCGGACCGGCTCAAGGAGATGTGGCTCCAGCAGGCCATCGCGCCTGGCGAGATCGACGCGGTGGTCCGCAACCAGCTCCTGCTGGACGGCGTCGCCAAGAGCCTCGGTGCCGACCGTGGGCAGCCGCAGGGCCAGCAGCGGCTCGCCGAGTCGCTGGCCAAGACGTCCCGGAAGATGCACATCGACGTCAATCCGCGTTACGGGAAGTGGGACGACAGCCAGGTCGTCCTCGGCGGGACGAAGGAGCCGTGGGTCAAGGACGTGACGGGCGCGGGGCAGCGGCAGACCTGATCCGGGCCGGGGGAGCGGGCGGGCCGTACGGTTCCGGTGCCGCCGCCGGCTCCGGGCGGACGGTCGCGCTGTCGGTGCCGTGCGTTACGTTCGTCGGGTGAACGCTGACGCCACCGACGCCCCCGGCACTCCGCAGGCCCCGGCCCCCGGCCGCCTGGTCCTGCTCACGACCAGCCACCGGGTCGCGCCCGGCCTGCTGTCCTGGCCCGCCTGGCAGACGCTGCGCGCCGCCGACCTCGTGCTGTGCGCCGACACCGCCCACCCGCAGCTCCCGTATCTGCGCGAGGCGGGCGTCGCGGTCGGCTCGGACGTGCCGGGCGCCCGGGAGCTGGTGGAGTTCTGCCGGATCGGGGACCGTACGGCGGTCGTGATCACCTCGGCCGACGGCGACTCGGAGCTGACCGACGGCCTGGCCCGGATGGCGGGCTCCGGCCGGGAGACCATGCCGGACCTGGAGCTGCTGCCCGGGTCGTACGACCTGCCGGGCGCCCGTCTGCTCGATCTCGTGCAGGTCATGGACCGGATCCGCCGCCAGTGCCCGTGGAGCGGCGTGCGCACCCACGAGGACCTGGCGAAGTACGGCATCGAGGAGATGTACGAGCTGGTCGAGGCCATCGAGGAGGGCGACCGGGAGGCGCTGCGCGAGGAGCTGGGCGATGTGCTCCTCCAGGTCGTCTTCCACGCCCGGATCGCCCAGGAGGACCCGGACGAGCCGTTCTCCGTCGACGATGTGGCGGGCACGCTCGTGGACAAGCTGATCCGCCGCCACCCGCACATCTTCGGCGAGGAGGCCGCGCACACCCCGGAGGACGTGAAGGCGCACTGGCTGCGGGAGAAGGCGGCCGAGAAGCAGCGCACCTCGGTCACCGAAGGCATTCCGCTCGGTCAGCCCGCGCTGGCGCTGGCCGGCAAGCTGGCCTCGCGGGCGCGCGCGTCCGGTATCGACGCCCTGCCCGCGGGCGAGGGCATCGGGTACGAGCTGCTCGCCCTCGCCGTACGGGCCGAGGCGGCCGGTACGGACCCGGAGACCGCGTTGCGCGCCGCCGCCCGTACCTACCGGGACGCGATCCGGTCCGCCGAGGAGGCGGCCTCCGGCGCCGCGGACTGAGCCCCGGGCCGCCTGCCGCGGGCGCGCAGCCGTTCGGCCGTCCAGACGGCGGCCACGGCCGCGCCCAGCGACGCGCCCACGGCGCACACTCCGGCCCAGCCGGCCGCGCCCCACACCGCCGAGGTGAGCGCCGAGCCGACCGCGCCGCCGACGAAGTAGCTCGTCATGTAGGCGGAGTTGAGGCGGTTACGGGCCTCCGGGCGCACCGCGTAGACCAGGTTCTGGTTGCTGATGTGCACCGCCTGCACCGCCGCGTCCAGGACGACCACCCCGGCCAGCAGGGCCACCAGCGGCCAGACACCGCCCGCGCCCCCGGCCGCCAGCAGCGCCCAGGAGCCGAGCAGCAGGAACCCGCCGAGGCCGGTGACCCGGTGGGCCAGGCCCCGGTCGGCCAGCCGCCCGGCGACCGAGGCGGACAGCGATCCGGCCGCGCCCACCAGGCCCAGCAGCCCGATCGCCGACTCCGACCAGCCGTAGGAGGGGCCGGACATCAGGAAGGCCATCGCCGTCCACAGCACACTGAACGCGGCGAAGGACAGCGCGCCGAGCGCGGCCCGCCAGCGCAGCACCGGTTCCTGTACGAAGAGGGCGAGCGTGGAGCGGATCAGCGCGGGGTAGCGCAGTCCGGCGCCGGTGTGCAGCGCGGGCAGTCGCAGCCGCAGCAGTACGGCCATCAGCAGCATCAGGCCCGCGTTGACCCAGTAGACGGTGCGCCAGCCGCCGAGGTCGGCCAGCAGCCCGGCGGCCGTACGGGCCAGCAGGATGCCCAGCAGCAGCCCGGTCATGACGGTGCCGACCGTACGGCCGCGTTCGGCGGGCGGCGCGAGGGAGGCCGCGTACGGGACGACGACCTGGGCGGCGACGGAGGTCAGGCCGGTGAGGGCGGTGCCGACCAGCAGCAGCGTCCCGTTGGGCGCGCTGGCCGTCACGGTCAGGAAGACCGCGGTGGCCGCGGTCAGGCCCACCGCCAGCCGCCGCCGCTCCAGCAGGTCACCGAGCGGTACGAGGAACAGCAGCCCGAGCCCGTAGCCGACCTGCGCGACAGTCACCACCAGTGCGGCGGTGGCCGCTCCCATGTGGAGGTCGTGGCCTATGACGTCCAGCAGCGGCTGGGCGAAGTAGTTGCCCGCCACCGACAGGCCGGTCGCCACGGACATCAGCAGCAGCGTGCCGCGCCCCAGCCCGGGATGTCCCTCTACCTGGGAAGCCATCGGGTCCCTTTCTTTACGACTTTGCACGGCGCGTCACCCTGTCGGTGATGCTCCGGCCCTCAGCTTCCGCCGCGTCACACGATGAGTCCAACGCATAGTTTTCATCGCATTCATCGTGAAGCGCGATGGATGAGCCCCGCCGGGCGTCCCCGGCTGGCTACGCTCGCCGCCATGGAGCTGCAACAGATGCGGTACGTGGTCGCGGTCGCCGAGACCGGCGGTTTCACCCGCGCCGCCGAACGCTGCCACGTCGTGCAGTCCGCGCTCAGCCACCAGATCGCCCGCCTGGAGAAGGAGCTGGGCGCCCGGCTCTTCCACCGGACCAGCCGCAGCGTGCGGCTGACGGCGGCGGGGGAGGCGTTCGTACCGGTCGCCCGGCAGGCGCTGGAGGCGGCCGAGCGGGCCCGCGCCGAGGTGGAGGCGGCGGCCGGCGAGGTGCGCGGACGGCTCGCCGTCGGGGCGATCTCCACCGTCGCGGCCGTCGACCTGGCCCGCGAGCTGGGCTCCTACCGCGCCCGCTACCCGCAGGTGCGCATCAGCCTGCGCATGGAGATGAGCGAGCGACTGATCGACCAGGTCCGGCAGGGCTCGCTGGACGTCGCCTTCGTCGGCCTGGTGCCCGGCGCCCGCAGTCCGGGCGTACGGGAGCGGGCCCTGGCCCACGGCGAGCTGGTCGCCGTCGTACCGCCGGACCATCCGCTGGCGGGCCGGGAGTGGACGGACCTACGGCGGCTGGCCGAGGAGACCTTCGTCGACTTCACGGCCGGGTCGGCGGCGCGCCGCCAGCGGGACGACGCGTTCCGCGCGGCGGGCCTGACGACCGAGGTGGCCTTCGAGGTGACCACCGTGGAGTTCCTGGCCAAGCTGGTCCGCGCCGGGCTCGGCATCGGCATGGTGCCGCTGGCGTTCGCCGCGGAACTGCCCGGACTGAGCGTGGTGCGCGTCCCCGACGCGCCCGCCCGGGTCGAACGCGTCGTCTGGAGCGCCCGCGGTCCCTCCCCGGCAGCCGCGGCCTTCCTGCGTGCCCTGGGGGTGGACCCCGACGAGCCGGACCCGGGCTCCGGTCTACGTGGGCCGGACCCGGGACCCGCCGTACGCGAGCCGGACCCGGACTCCGCCGTACGGGGGACATGAACCCGCGCCCCGAGCCGGTGACCAGCGGATTCGCGCGGGCACCGGCCTGCGGGCCGGGCGCCGGGGCCGCCCGCGCATCGTCACCGCCCACCCGGGTACCCGGGTCCAATGACAGCAACGATCGCTTCGACCACACCGGCCCAGGACGGCACGGCCGTCCAGCAGGCCGTGGACCTCACGCGGGACATGGTCGTCGGCACCGGTCCGCTGATCGCCGGGATCGTCATCGTCGCGGGGCTGATCCTCGCCGTGGTCTACGGCAGGCGCCGCCGGGACCGTGAGCCCGACCCGCCCGAGCCGGAGACCCAGCCGACCCCGCCCAAGAACCCGACCGGGTACGAGAGCGAGCTGCGCGACCCGAACGAGGTGCCGCGCGACGGCGACCACCGGCTGACCCCGCACGAACTGCCCGACTACGGCAACGCCCCCACCCGGCACGGCGCCGACCAGGACCGGGAGCGCAAGCGCTGGCAGGACGGGCACAGCGGGTCCTTCGGCGGGGGTTAACGTCGAGGGGTGCGACCGCAGACCCCTTTCCCCGCCGATCCCCCCGCCGATCTCCCCTCCGGCGGGCGGCCCGCCGATCCCGCCGGGGCCGGGCCCGGCTGCCCCGTGACCGGCCCCGCGGCCGCTCCCGCCTGCCCGGAACTGTTCACCTGGGAGTTCGCCTCCGATCCGTACCCGGCGTACGCCTGGCTGCGCGAGCACGCGCCCGTGCACCGGACGCGGCTGCCCAGCGGCGTCGAAGCCTGGCTGGTGACCCGGTACACGGACGCGCGGCAGGCGCTCGCCGACACCCGGCTGTCGAAGAACCCGGTGCACCACAGCGAGGCCGCGCACGGCAAGGGCAAGGTCGGCATCCCCGGCGAGCGCGGCGCCAACCTGATGACCCACCTGCTCAACATCGACCCGCCGGACCACACCCGGCTGCGCCGGCTGGTCTCCAAGGCGTTCACTCCGCGCCGTATCGCCCGGTTCGCGCCGCGCGTACAGGAACTGACCGACTCCTTCATCGACTCCTTCGCGGAGCGCGGCGAGGCCGACCTCATCCACGAGTTCGCCTTCCCGCTGCCCATCTACGCCATCTGCGACCTGCTCGGCGTCCCGCGCGAGGACCAGGACGACTTCCGCGACTGGGCCGGGATGATGATCCGGCACGGCGGCGGGCCGCGCGGCGGTGTCGCCCGGTCGGTGAAGAAGATGCGCGGCTACCTCGCCGAGCTGATCCACCGCAAGCGCGAAACGCTCGGCGACGAGGGCGCCGACGACCTGATCTCCGGTCTGATCCGCGCCTCCGACCACGGCGAGCACCTGACCGAGAACGAGGCCGCCGCGATGGCCTTCATCCTCCTGTTCGCGGGCTTCGAGACCACCGTCAACCTCATCGGCAACGGCGTGTACCAACTGCTGCGCCACCCCGAGCAGCGGCAACTGCTCCAGAAGGCCGCCGCCGAGGGCGACGAGGGGCTGCTCGCCACCGGCGTCGAGGAGCTGCTGCGCTACGACGGCCCGGTCGAGCTGGCCACCTGGCGCTTCGCCACCCGGGACCTCACCCTCGGCGGGCAGCGGATCGCCGAGGGCGACCCGGTCCTGGTCGTCCTGGCCGCCGCCGACCGCGACCCCGAGCGCTTCCCGGGGCCGGACGTCCTGGACCTCTCCCGCCGCGACAACCAGCACCTCGGGTACGGCCACGGCATCCACTACTGTCTGGGCGCGCCGCTGGCCCGCCTCGAAGGGCAGACCGCGATAGCCACCCTGCTGACCCGGCTGCCGGACCTCCGGCTCGGCGCCGACCCGGACGAACTGCGCTGGCGCGGCGGTCTGATCATGCGCGGGCTGCGGGCGCTGCCGGTGGAGTTCACCCCCGTACGCGGGTGATGCCGCACCTGTACAAAGGAGACGTCACCTCCGTACGAAGGGGACGTCGTGCCCGTCCGTACAGGGTCGGGAGCCCGGCCGTACGTGACAACCCGTCAGCCCGTGACCTGAGCGTGATCTCCGCTACACCGGCTTGTGACGGACCGGCCGCCCCGCTACTTTCAACCGTTTGAAAGGCCGGGGCGGGCGGCGCGGCAGCGCACAGGCCACGCAGCCGACGGCGCCGGCCTCTCGACGACAACTCAACCGCCGCTCGAAAGGCAACCGCATGCGCTCCGGGAACGGCCGTCACCGACGCCCCCGCCAGGCTCCGGCCATCTTCGTCACGGCGGGAGTCGCCGGCGGCGCCCTCGCCATGCCGCTGCTCGCCGCGAGCAGCGCCAACGCCGCCGACGCGGCCACCTGGGACCGCGTCGCGCAGTGCGAGAGCAGCGGGGTGTGGAGCGCCAACGCGGGCAACGGCTTCTACGGCGGGCTCCAGCTCACCCAGGAGATGTGGGACGAGAACGGCGGCGCCGCGTACGCCTCGCGCCCCGACCTGGCCAGCCGGTCGCAGCAGATAGCCGTCGCGGAGTCCATCCTCGCCGCGCGCGGCCCCGACCCCTGGCCGAGCTGCGCCGTGAACGCGGGACTCAAGCAGGGCGGCAGCGGGCCGGACGTCGACCCGGGCGGCACGGCCACGCCGTCCCCGAAGCCCTCCTCGCCGTCCCCGTCCACCCCGCCGCCCTCCTCCGAGCCGTCGAAGCCGTCCGGGACGCCGGAGCCCGGCGGTACGCGCACCCCGGAGCCGAAGCCGTCACCCACCGGCCCGGCCGGCACCCCGGACCCGTCCCGTACGCCGGACCCGTCCGGCACGGGCCGTACGCAGGACCCGTCGCGGCCCACCGACCCGGCCACTCCGGGTGACGGCGCCTCCACGAGCCCCACCACGCCCCCGTCACAGGGCAAGCACCGGGGCCGGCCCGCGGAGCAGCCCGGTACGGGCGCGGACACGGGTACGGGCGCGGACACGGGCACCGGTACGGGCACCGGCTCCGGCGACGCGGGCCGGTCCGGCGGGGGCCACCCCTCGCGGGGCGGCGACGCGCACCGTACGGACCCGGGCGCGCCAGGTGACTACACCGTGCGGCCCGGTGACAACCTGTCAGCCATCGCCGAGGACCGCGGGGTCGACGGGGGCTGGCCGGCGCTCTACGCGGCCAACAAAGGCGTCATCGGGGGCGATCCGGACCTTATCCACCCTGGTCAGCGCCTTGAGCTGAGCGACCGGCAGGGGTAGTTCGCGGTGATTCACCCGCTTTGGTGAAAGTGAGACATGGATCTCGTTCGGGACCGCGGTGACCGTCCCGTCCGTTGTTTCCAAACCTGCGACGACCTGCGGAAATGTGATGATCCTGTGATGTCTGGGGGTCAACTGGCCTCAGATGTAGGGGTTTGAACCCGCGGGGTGTTCCTGTTTACCGTCTTCATCGCTCGCCAAAGCGGGCCCTTCGATCACACGCCGAATCCTGCCGGTGGTCGGAGGTCACTCGACGCGAGAGCGCCGAAGGCAGGAGCGGGGGACCCAAGGTAAGCGCCGGCCCCGCCCGCGGAAGCGGGTCCAACCGGCTAGGGGTGAAGCCATGTGTGAAGCACACACGGCCGGGCAACTCACATGGCCCGAACCCGACAGCTCACCTCGCAGGCGTCGGTGAGGAACAACCATGCTGAACACCAAGGGCAAGCACCGTCGTCCCTCCAAGGCCGTCCGCGTCGCCACGCTGGCCGGCGTCGCCGGTGCCGCGGTGGCCGTCCCGCTGATGGGCGCCACCTCCGCCTCCGCCGCGGGCAACAACTGGGACGCTGTCGCCCAGTGCGAGTCCGGTGGCAACTGGTCGATCAACACCGGTAACGGCTACTACGGTGGCCTGCAGTTCTCGAACTCGAGCTGGGCCGCCGCCGGCGGTACCCAGTACGCCCCGCGCGCCGACCAGGCCAGCAAGAGCCAGCAGATCGCCGCGGCCGAGCGCCTGCTCGCCATCCAGGGCCCGGGTGCCTGGACCTGCGCCGGCGGCCACCTCGGCCAGGGCAACGCGAACGCCAAGGCCGACGGCGGCTCGTCGCAGGGCAGCAGCTCGCACAAGTCCTACAAGTCGCACAAGTCCTACAAGTCGGAGCGCTCCTACTCCGCCCCGCAGGGCACCTCGCGCTCCGAGGCCCGCAAGCAGGGCGAGGAGCTGGCCCGCAAGACCCCGGCTCCGGCCCAGAAGTCCACGCCGAAGTCGAACCCCGAGGGCAACTACACCGTGAAGTCCGGTGACACCCTCGCCAAGATCGCCGCTTCCCACGGCAAGAACTGGAAGTCGGTCTACGCGAACAACAAGTCCGTCATCGGCGGCAACCCCAACCTGATCTTCCCGGGCCAGAAGCTGGCCGTCTGAGCCGGCCGAAGCCCTGAGAGATCCCGGGTGACCGAGGCGCTCCGTACGTACGGCGGTACGTACGGGCCGCCCCGCCGCCCGGGGGCCGCTCACCCCGGGAATCCGCTCTTCCCGTGAGACTGCCCCGTCACGGTGCCTGTCCCCCGCAGGCGCCGCGGCGGGGCTTCTCCCTTTTCCCCGTGAGTCCGCCGCGAGCCGTACCGGCCGCCCCGGACCCCGGAGGCTCCGCGCCGGGCCCCTGAAGGGCCTGCCGCGGCCCCCAGGGGCCCCACCCGGCCGGACCCGCCCCGCCCCGTCCGCCGACTTCCCCGTTCAGCGAACATTGCGCCCATACGTCCCGTGAACAGGGGCTTTGCGGGTGTATTCGTCCCGAGGACCGGGCTGGCGGCGAGCGGAACCCCCGGAGGCCGTTAGGCTCGTGCTGCAGAACTCCAGACACCCATGAAGGAGACAACGTGCCGTCCATCGACGTCGTCGTAGCTCGCGAGATCCTCGACTCGCGAGGCAATCCCACGGTCGAGGTCGAGGTCGGCCTCGACGACGGCAGCACCGGCCGTGCCGCCGTTCCGTCCGGCGCCTCGACCGGCGCCTTCGAGGCCATCGAGCTGCGGGACGGGGACCCGAACCGCTACCAGGGCAAGGGCGTGGAGAAGGCCGTCCTCGCGGTCATCGAGCAGATCGGCCCGGAGCTGGTCGGCTACGACGCCACCGAGCAGCGCCTGATCGACCAGGCCATGTTCGACCTGGACGCCACCGACAACAAGGGCTCGCTCGGCGCCAACGCCATCCTCGGCGTCTCCCTGGCCGTCGCGCACGCCGCCTCCGAGGCCAGCGACCTGCCGCTGTTCCGCTACCTCGGCGGCCCGAACGCCCACGTGCTGCCGGTCCCGATGATGAACATCCTGAACGGCGGCTCGCACGCCGACTCCAACGTGGACATCCAGGAATTCATGATCGCCCCGATCGGCGCGGAGTCCTTCTCCGAGGCGCTGCGCTGGGGCACCGAGGTCTACCACACCCTCAAGAAGGTCCTGAAGAGCAAGGGCCTGGCCACCGGCCTGGGCGACGAGGGCGGCTTCGCCCCGAACCTGGGCTCCAACCGCGAGGCCCTGGACCTGATCCTCGAAGCGATCAAGGAAGCCGGTTACACCCCCGGTCAGGACATCGCGCTGGCGCTCGACGTCGCCGCCTCCGAGTTCTACAAGGACGGCGTCTACGAGTTCGAGGGCGAGCAGCGCACCGCCGAGCAGATGACCTCGTACTACGAGGAGCTGGTCGGCGCCTACCCGCTGGTCTCCATCGAGGACCCGCTGTTCGAGGACGACTGGGCCGGCTGGAACGTCATCACCGAGCGCCTGGGCTCCAAGGTGCAGCTCGTCGGCGACGACCTGTTCGTCACCAACCCGGAGCGCCTGGCCCGCGGCATCGAGGAGAACTCGGCCAACGCCCTGCTGGTCAAGGTCAACCAGATCGGTTCGCTGACCGAGACCCTGGACGCCGTCGAGCTGGCCCAGCGCAACGGCTTCAAGTGCATGATGTCGCACCGCTCCGGCGAGACCGAGGACGTCACCATCGCCGACCTGGCCGTCGCCACCAACTGCGGCCAGATCAAGACCGGCGCCCCGGCCCGCTCCGAGCGCGTCGCCAAGTACAACCAGCTCCTGCGCATCGAGGAGATCCTCGACGACGCGGCGGTCTACGCGGGCCGCTCCGCCTTCCCGCGGTTCCGCCTCGCGGACTGACAAGCACCGCAAGGGCTGACCCCCGAGGGCCGCGAACGGCCCCGGCAGCCGTGAATACGTACGTCCCCGGCGGCGGTCCCGTACCGTTGCCGGGGACGTACGTGCTGCGGGCCGGGCCGTCCCGGCCCGGTGACCCAGGGGAGGCGACGTGTCCGCGGAACGGTTCTCCACCGCGACCCGGCTCAAGGCGCTCGGCGAACAGGCCGCCGCCCGCGTCCAGCGCGCCGGACGGCCCCGCCGGGGCCGCCTGACCGGCCGTGCGGCGCTGCTCGCGCTGGTGCTCTGCTCCCTGGTCGTCGCCCTCGCCTACCCCACCCGGCAGTACATCTCGCAGCGCTCCGAGATCGCCGACCAGCGCCGCCAGGCAGCCGAGGCCCAGCTCCGCGCCGACGAGCTGCGCGACGAGAAGGCCCGCTGGCAGGACCCGGAGTACGTACGGCAGCAGGCGCGGCTGCACCTGCACTACGTCCGGCCCGGCGAGACCGGCTTCATCGTCCAGGACGGCTCCGGCACGGGGAAGCGGCGCACCGGGCAGGCCGCCACCGAAGACCCCTGGTACGACAACATCTGGAACGGCCTGGACGCCGCCGACAAGTAGCCTGTGCGGGGCGCGCGCCCGGCCCGGCCCGCCGCACGGCGCCGCCGTCTCCACCACCGCCACGACCGAAAGCACCCACGTCCGTGTCTGAACACCTCATGCCCCCGCCGCAGACCGAGCGCACCGAGCCCACCGATGCGGACATCGCGGCGTTCAAGGAACAGCTCGGCCGCCCGCCGCGCGGCCTGCGCGCCATCGCGCACCGCTGCCCCTGCGGACAGCCGGACGTCGTCGAGACGGCCCCCCGCCTGGAGGACGGCACCCCCTTCCCCACGCTCTACTACCTCACCTGCCCGCGCGCGGCCTCCGCGATCGGCACGCTGGAGGCCAACGGCGTGATGAAGGAGATGACCGAGCGGCTGGCCACGGACCCGGAGCTGGCGGCCGCGTACCGGGCCGCCCACGAGGACTACATCCGCCGCCGGGACGCCATCGAGGAGCTGAAGAACTTCCCCAGCGCGGGCGGCATGCCCGACCGGGTCAAGTGCCTGCACGTCCTGGTCGGCCACTCGCTCGCGGCCGGCCCCGGCGTCAACCCGCTCGGCGACGAGGCGCTGGCGATGCTGCCGGCGTGGTGGCGCAAGGGCCCCTGCGTGACCCCCTGCACGGACACCGCCGACCGCACGGACACCACCGAGGACGAAGGAGACCCGACCGCATGAAGCGCGTAGCGGCCGTCGACTGCGGCACCAACTCCATCCGCCTGCTCGTCGCCGACCTCGACCCGGCGACCGGCGAGCTGAAGGACCTGGACCGCCGGATGACGATCGTGCGCCTGGGCCAGGGCGTGGACCGTACCGGCCGGCTCGCCCCCGAGGCCCTGGAGCGCACCTTCGCGGCCTGCCGCGAGTACGCCGCGGTCATCGAGGAGCTGGGCGCCGAGACCGTCCGCTTCGTCGCCACCTCCGCCTCCCGCGACGCCGAGAACCGGGACGACTTCGTGCGCGGCGTGGTGGACATCCTGGGCGTCGAGCCCGAGGTGATCACCGGCGACCAGGAGGCGGAGTTCTCCTTCACCGGCGCCACCAAGGAGCTGACCGGCCGTACCGACCTGGCCAAGCCCTACCTGGTGGTCGACATCGGCGGCGGCTCCACCGAGTTCGTCCTCGGCTCCGACGCCGTGCGCGCCGCCCGCTCCGTCGACATCGGCTGCGTACGGATGACCGAGCGGCACCTCGTACGGGACGGCGAGATCGTGGACCCGTACGACGCCGAGCAGATCAGCGCCGTGCGGGCGGACATCGAGCGCGCCCTGGACGAGGCCGCGCGGACCGTCCCCCTCTCCGAGGCCCGCACCCTGGTCGGCCTGGCCGGCTCGGTCACCACGGTCGCCGCCATCGCCCTGGACCTGCCCGGCTACGACTCCGAGGCCATCCACCACGCGCGCATCCCGCTCACCGAGGTCCGCGAGATCACCGACCGCCTCCTGACCGCCACCCACGAGCAGCGCGCCGCCATCCCGTCCCTGCACCCGGGCCGCGTCGACGTCATCGGCGCGGGCGCCCTCGTGCTCCTGTCGATCATGGAACGGGTGGGCGCGGACGAGGTCGTCGTCTCCGAACACGACATCCTGGACGGGATCGCCTGGAGCTGTGCGTAGTACTCCGCAGGGCGGCGGCAAGGGCCGGAAGGGCCCGTTCAGGGGGCTCTCGGGCCCTCGTCGCGGAGAAAGTTCGTGAAACTCTTCACATGAAAAAAGGGCTCGCTGACCGTGCAAACCGGGCAGCGGGCCCTACTTCTTGGGCCGTAGGTCCTCGGTGCCGCAAGAATGTGCGGTTTTCAGGGGTGTTAAAGAGATGCTTACGTGCGGCGTGGTCCAGTCGCCTCGGAGGGCACAATCCCTGATCAACGGGGGTGTCCAACGCTCCGGACGGTGTCTTGGTTCCCTTGTGGGGCTATGGCGTCGATCACGGAGCGGCGGAGTGTAGCAGACCCCTTTCGCAACCTTGTGAAGGGGCTCACGAGGGGTGCCCCGAGTGGGGGTGGATACTCGATTGCATGAGCACCACGGAGCGTCCCAGGATCCTCGTTGTAGGCGGTGGGTACGTAGGTTTGTACGCGGCACGCCGCATCCTCAAGAAGATGCGGTACGGCGAGGCGACGGTCACGGTCGTCGACCCGCGCTCGTACATGACGTACCAGCCCTTCCTCCCTGAAGCTGCTGCCGGCAGCATCTCTCCCCGCCACGTCGTGGTGCCGCTGCGACGCGTGCTCCCGAAGGCGGAGGTCCTCACCGGCCGCGTCACCACCATCGACCAGGACCGCAAGGTCGCCACGATCTCGCCGCTGGTCGGCGAGGCGTACGAGCTGCCCTTCGACTACCTGGTCATCGCGATGGGCGCGGTCTCCCGTACCTTCCCGATCCCCGGCCTCGCCGAGAACGGCATCGGCATGAAGGGCATCGAGGAGGCCATCGGCCTGCGCAACCACGTGCTGGAGCAGCTCGACAAGGCCGACTCCACGACCGACGAAGAGGTCCGCCGCAAGGCGCTGACCTTCGTCTTCGTCGGCGGCGGCTTCGCCGGTGCGGAGACCGTCGGCGAGGTCGAGGACATGGCCCGCGACGCCGCGAAGTACTACAACAACGTCAAGCGCGAAGACATGCGCTTCCTGCTGGTCGACGTCGCCGACAAGATCCTCCCCGAGGTCGGCCCCAAGCTCGGCGCCTACGGCAAGGAGCACCTGGAGAGCCGCGGGGTCGAGGTCTACCTCGGCACCAGCACCAAGTCCTGCGTCGACGGCCACGTGGTGCTGAGCAACGACCTGGAGGTCGACTCCAACACCATCGTGTGGACCGCGGGCGTCAAGCCGAACCCGGCGCTCGCCCGCTTCGGTCTGCCGCTGGGCCTGCGTGGCCACGTGGACACCCAGGCCACCCTCCAGGTGCAGGGCACCGACTACATCTGGGCCGCGGGCGACAACGCCCAGGTCCCGGACCTGGTCGGCCGCAAGGCCGGCAACGAGAACGCCTGGTGCCCGCCGAACGCCCAGCACGCGCTGCGCCAGGCCAAGGTCCTCGGCGACAACGTGATCTCCGGCATGCGGGGCTTCCCGCAGAAGGAGTACAGCCACGCCAACAAGGGCGCGGTCGCGGGCCTCGGTCTGCACAAGGGCGTCGCGATGATCGTCGTCGGCAAGACGAAGATCAAGCTGAAGGGCCGGCTGGCCTGGTACATGCACCGCGCGTACCACGGCATGGCGATGCCGACCTTCAACCGCAAGATCCGCGTCTTCGCCGACTGGACCCTCGGCATGTTCCTCAAGCGCGAGATCACCTCGCTCGGCGCGATGGAGAACCCGCGCGAGGAGTTCTACGAGGCCGCCAAGCCGGCCCCGGCGCCCGCCGCCGCGGCCGACGACGCCGAGAAGAAGGCCAAGAGCGGCGACAAGGCGGAGGCCAAGGCTTCCTGACCTTCCGTCGGGAGTGGCGTCCGGCAGCGGACGCCACCCGCACACCACCGCCGAAGGGGCGGCCGCCATCCGTGGTGCGGCCGCCCCTTCGGCGTATTCGTTGTGGCGGAACGCGGTCGTTTTGCTGTTCCCTTACGAACGAACGGGACTAGCGGGCGCCCGGACGGCGTTTACATGGTGGGTGAAACTGTCTTCGCCCTTCTCGTCAACACGGAGGTGTGCGACATGGCCGACGCCGCTGGACGGCTCTCCAAGCTCGCCGAGGAGGTGCTGGGAGCCCCGCTCCCGGTCCGCATCCGCGCCTGGGACCGCAGCGAGTACGGCCCGCCGGGCGCACCCACCCTTGTCATCCGCCACCGTCGCGCCCTGCGCCGCCTCATGTTCAAACCGGGGGAGTTGGGCCTCGCGCGCGCTTGGGTGGCCGGTGAGATCGATGTGGAAGGCGACCTGTACGAGGCACTGGACCTGCTGTCCGGGCTGGTCTGGGAGCGCGGTACGGCGGCGGACAAGCCACAGCGTGCCGCCGCCCTGCGCGCGCTGGCCAAGCCGGAGATCCGCGCCGCCGCCCGCGAACTGGTGACCCTGGCGGGCCTTCCCGTACCGCCCAAGCCGCCCGCCGAAGAGGCCCCCAAGAGCCACGGCCCGCTGCACACGCTGCGCCGCGACAAGGAAGCCATCAGCCACCACTACGACGTCGGCAACGACTTCTACGAGCTGGTGCTCGGCCCGTCGATGGTCTACTCGTGCGCGTACTGGGAGAGCCCCGACGCCACCCTGGAGGAGGCCCAGCGCGACAAGCTGGACCTGATCTGCCGCAAGCTGCGCCTGGAGGAGGGGCAGCGGCTGCTGGACGTCGGCTGCGGCTGGAGCTCGATGGCCCTGCACGCGGCCCGCGAGTACGGCGTACGGGTCGTCGGCATCACCCTCTCCGAGGAGCAGGCCGCCTACGGCCGCAAGCGCGTCGCCGAGGCGGGCCTCGCCGACCGGATCGAGATCCGCGTCCAGGACTACCGCGAGGTCCACGACGAGCCGTTCGACGCGATCTCCTCGATCGGCATGGCCGAGCACGTCGGCCGCGCCCGTTACGCCGAGTACGCCGCCGACCTGTACGCCCTCCTCAAGCCCGGCGGGCGGCTGCTCAACCACCAGATCGCCCGCCGCCCGCTGGCCGACGAGGACGCCTACCACGTCGACGAGTTCATCGACCGGTACGTCTTCCCCGACGGCGAGCTGGCCCCGGTCGGCCGTACCGTCGGGCAGTTGGAGGACGCCGGGTTCGAGGTGCGGGACGTGGAGGCGATCCGCGAGCACTACGCGCTGACGCTGCGCGCCTGGGTGGCCAACCTGGAGGCGCACTGGAAGGAGGCGGTACGGCTGTCGACGCCGGGCCGCGCCCGGGTGTGGCGGCTGTACATGGCCGCCTCCGCCCTGTCCTTCGAGCGCAACCGCATCGGCGTGAACCAGGTGCTGGCGGTCCGCACACCGGGCTCCGGCGCCTCGGGGCTGCCGCTGCGCGCCCGGGAATGGCGCGGCTGACCCCGTACGGCACACGGCGACCCCGGTGCCCGGCCCGCGCGGAGCGGACCGGGCACCGGGGTCGTGCCGTACGGGCGGCGGCTACTCGGCCTTGATCGCCGCCAGCATGTTCAGCTTCGCGGCCCGGCGGGCCGGCCACAGCGCGGCCAGCATGCCGACCACGGCGGCGAGCGCCAGGAAGATGCCCAGCCGGCCCCACGGGAGCACCAGCTCGTAGGTGGACATCGAGCTGCCGATCAGCTCACCGGCGGCCCAGCCGAAGAAGACGCCCAGGCCGATGCCGAGGACCCCGCCGAACAGCGCGATCACCAGCGACTCCAGCCGCACCATCCGCTTGATGCCGGCCCGGTCCAGGCCGATCGCCCGCAGCATGCCGATCTCCTGCGACCGTTCGAAGACCGACATGGCCAGGGTGTTGACCACGCCGAGCACCGCGACGACCACGGCCATGGCGAGCAGCCCGTAGAGCATGTTCAGCAGCAGGTTGATGAGCTGCGCGATGCTCTCGGAGACGTCCTTCTTGTCCTTGACGGTGATCGCCGGGTTCTTGCCGAGCGTCTCGGTCAGCGCGTCCTTGGTGGCCTCGCTGACGCCGTCCTTGGCCTTGACCAGCACCTGCGCGTCGGTGGGGTGCTGCTGGTGCGGGGTGAGCACGGAGGTGTCGAGCAGGATGCCCCGCAGCAGTTCGTTGCCCTCGAAGACACCGGAGACGGTGAGGCGGCCCTTCTTGCCGTCCTCGAAGGTCGCCTCGAAGGACGAGCCGACCTGCCAGCCGTGCTCCTTGGCGGTGTCGCTGTCGACGACCGCCCGGTTGGTCTTCGGGGCGCCGAGCCCGTCGAGGGAGCCCGCGGCGAAGTCCAGGTTCGTCAGCTCGCCGATCGTCCTGCCGTCGACGCCGGTCAGGGACTCCGTCCCGCCGCCGATCCGGGCGACGGCGCTGCGCACCGGGCTGGAGGCGGTGACCTTCGGGTCGGCCGCCAGCGTCTTCGCCACGTCCGGGGAGAGCGGGCCCATGGTGGCCATGCTGACGACGTAGTCCGCCTTCAGGGCGTCGGTCGCCATCTTGTCGACGGCCTTCTGGACACTGCCCGCGATCACGGTCAGGCCGGTGACCAGGGTGAGCCCGATCATCAGGGCGGAGGCCGTGGCGGCCGTACGGCGCGGGTTGCGCACCGCGTTCTGGCGGGCCAGCTTGCCCGAGATGCCGAACGCGCGCAGCACAGGTGCGGCGGCCGCGATCAGCGGGCGGGACAGCAGCGGCGTCAGCACGAAGACGCCGATCATGAGCAGTCCGGCGCCGAGGCCCATCAGCCCCTTGCCGTCGGTGCCCATCGCGGTGGCGCCCAGGACGCAGGCGATGCCCGCGCCGGCCAGGACGGCGCCGATGGCGTTCCGTACCACCAGGGACTTCGTGGTCGCCGCCGCGTGCACGCTGTTCATCGCGGCGACCGGCGGGATCTTCGCGGCGCGGCGGCCCGGCAGCCAGGCGGCGAGCACCGTGACCACGGTGCCGACCAGCAGCGAGACGACGATCGTGGAGGGGGCGACGACCAGCGGGCCCTCCGGGACGGTGCCGAGGGCGCCGGTGAGCGCCCGCAGCCCGGCGCCGATGCCGACACCGGCCAGCAGGCCGGTGACGGCGGCCACCAGTCCGACCACGAACGCCTCGATCAGCACCGAGCGGGTGACCTGGCGGCGGCTGGCGCCGACCGCGCGCATCAGGGCCAGTTCCTTGGTGCGCTGGGCGACCAGCATGGTGAAGGTGTTGGCGATGATGAAGATGCCGACGAAGAGCGCGATGCCGGCGAAGGCCAGCAGGCCGGTCTTCATGCTGTCCATGCTCTTGGCGATCATCTCGGCCTGGTCGTCGGCCATCTTCTTGCCGGTGACCGACTCGGCGGTGGCCGGCAGCACCTTGTCGACCGCCGCCTTCAGCGCGTCCTGGGACGTGCCGGGCGCGGCCTTGACGTCGATCTCGCTGAACTCGCCGGGCGCGGCGAACAGCTTCTGCGCCGTCGCGGTGTCGAACAGCGTGAGACTGCCGCCGGTGGAGACCGCGCCGTCGTCGGTGGTGAAGATGCCGGAGATCTTCGCCTCGCGGACCGGGCCGTCGACGGACAGCCGTACGGTGTCGCCGACCTTGTAGCCGGTCTTCGCGGCGGTCCCGGAGTCCAGCGCGATCTCGTGCGGGCCCTTGGGGGCGGTGCCGGACGTCATCGGGAAGCGGGCGTCCTTGCCGTCCGCGCCGGGGTAGTAGTTGCGGCCGCGGGCGCTGGTGCCGTTGCCGGCCTGCTGCCCCTTCTTGTCGGCGATGGCGGTGAACCCGTGGACGGTGCCGGTGGCGCCGGCCGCGCCGGGCACCTTCCCCGCCCGGTCGAGGAGCGCCTGGCTCAGCCCGGGGGCCTTGCCGGGCGCGGCGTCGGCGGTGTCGGGGCGGTGCGGCTGGACGGCCACGTCGACGCCGTCGAAGCCCTTCTGCGAGCTCTTCTGCGTGGCTTCGGAGAGGGTGGAGGTGAAGACCAGGGTGCCGGAGACGAAGGCCACGCCGAGCATGACGGCGAGGACGGTCATCAGCAGCCGGGCCTTGTGCGCGAGCACGTTGCGCAAGGCGGTACGGAACATGGTGGGTCCTGTGGGAGGAGGCGGTGGGGGCGGACTGCTGGTACCGGTCAGCTGACGCGGCCCCTGGCGTCGAAGCCCTTCATGCGCTCCAGCACCCGGTCGGCGGTCGGGTCGGCCATGTCGTCGACGATGCGGCCGTCGGCGAGGAAGATCACCCGGTCCGCGTAGGCCGCCGCCACCGGGTCGTGGGTCACCATCACCACGGTCTGGCCCAGTTCCCGCACGGAATTGCGCAGGAAGCCGAGCACCTCGGCGCCGGAGCGGGAGTCGAGGTTGCCGGTCGGCTCGTCGGCGAAGATGATCTCGGGCTGGGAGGCGAGCGCGCGGGCCACCGCGACGCGCTGCTGCTGGCCGCCGGAGAGCTGTGCGGGCCGGTGCTTGAGCCGCCCGGACAGGCCGACGGTCTGCACGACCTGGTCCAGCCACTGCCGGTCGGGCTTGCGGCCCGCGATGTCCATGGGCAGCGTGATGTTCTCCAGCGCGGTGAGCGTCGGCAGCAGGTTGAACGCCTGGAAGATGAAGCCGATCTTGTCGCGGCGCAACTGGGTGAGCTTCTTGTCCTTCAGGCCGTTCAGCTCGGTGTCCCCGATCAGGGCCGAGCCGCGGGATATGGCGTCCAGTCCGGCCATGCAGTGCATCAGGGTGGACTTGCCGGACCCCGAGGGGCCCATGATCGCGGTGAACTCGGCCTGCCGGAACTCCACGGACACCTGGTCCAGCGCGACCACCTGGGTCTCGCCCTGTCCGTAGACCTTGGTGAGGTCCGTGGCGCGTGCGGCCACCGTGGTGCGGGTGGCGGTGGGAACGCCGGTGTGGGGGGTGGTCACGGAAAGGGACTCCTGTCGAACGTCGGGACCGGGGAGGGCCGGGTGGAAGCGGCCTTTCCCATCGTGGGGTAGACGTGGGCACGCCAACGTCACCCCCTGAGCCCGTCCTGGGGGAGCCCTGGGGCGTAGCGCGGACCCGGCCGGTCATCCCTGGGTAGGAGGCAGACCCTGAGGGGTCGGGGGGCGGAAGGGCGCGCAAGGGGGCGCACGCAAGGCGTCGAGTTTCCGTCAATCCGGACACGGTGCGCGGCAGGCGCCGGAGCGGCGCGGGTGGGCCGCAGGCATGTGCCGACGGCCCGTACCAGCCGCTGATGACCCCTCAGTTGCCAATAAAATAAGACAACCTCGGGAAGACGGGCCCCTGTTCGGACGGCCCTGCGGGCTAGGCTCGTGCTGCCCCCTTTGAGGCGGCATGGGGGATCCCAGGCCCGGATGGTGGAATGCAGACACGGCGAGCTTAAACCTCGCTGGCCTTCGGGCCGTGCCGGTTCAAGTCCGGCTCCGGGCACAGCACTTGACCGCCGGGCCCGGCGGTCGTCCGGCCCGGCGTTCCGGGGCTCCCGGTGCCGGTGATGTCCGTGATGTGCGTCCGGAAGCTTACGGGGCGGACCGGTCCCGACTGCTCTGCTGCGGCCGCTCCCGGTCGTCGGACCGGTACGCGTCCGGAGCGTGGCCCTTGACGCCGTCGCCGACACTGCCGTCACGACTGCCGAAGCTGTCACTGCCGTCGCCGTCGCTGTTCACCGTACCGTCGGCCACCGTACCCCCGGGCGGCCAGGACGGGCGGATCTCCTCGGGGACGGCGGCCAGCGCGTGGCCGACGGTCGGGAAGCAGGACAGCGCGTCCACGGCCCGGGTGACCAGGAGGACGTGCAGGACGCGGACGCCCAGGGAGGCGAGCAGCAGGCGGCCGTTCATGCGGCGGCACAGCCACTCCAGGGCGAGCAGGCAGTTCAGGCCACGGGAGTCGCAGAACCGCAGCGCGGTCAGGTCCAGCACCAGGAACCGGTGCCCGGCCGCGATCACGGCGCCCGCCTCGTCCAGGAACTGCTGCTCCGCGTGCACGTCCAGTTCCCCGGCCACCCGGAGGACCGCGCACTCCTCGGCGTCGACGACCGTGGTGATCGTCAGGTGCCGCCTGCCTTGGGCCATCGCTCCTCCACGTCTGCGCCCGGATCCGGCCGGGCTCCCGGGGCGTGTCCCCGCTCCCGTCCAGTGTGCCGGGCGGCGCGCCGTTCCCCGGCGCCGGCTCGGGGCGTGCCCGCCGTGCGGGGCCGCCGGCGGGCGCCGTGCCCCGCGGGCCGGTCCCGCATTCGGCGGACCGCACGAATGCGTCTCGCCGTGGATAGCGCAAGCATTTCCACGGGGGAAACGCTGGTGCTGCAAATGGTCGCACTTCGGACCCGAACAGATATATCACATGGCAGTGCGTGTTCGATCGGATACGGCCGCGGTAGACATCCCGTGTCACATTTCTGCGCACGAGGAGAGAAAGCATGCGCAAGTTCATCGGTCGTACCGCGGGCTCGTTCGCCATCGCCGCCCTTGCCGTCGTCCCGCTCTCGGGCCTGGCCTCCGCCGCGTCGTGGGACGACGCGCCGCGCCTCAGCGCCGGCAACAACTGCGGTGCCAAGTACGGCAAGTTCCACTGTGACCGGGTGCACAAGGAGCACAACGAGTACAACGACAACAAGGCGTACACGTACAACGACAACGACACGTACAAGTTCAAGTACAAGAAGAACGTGACCAAGGTCGGCCTGGCGATCGGCAACGTCGAGCAGTGAGCCGGCTTCCGCGGGACGGGCGGCTCCTGGGCCCGCCCGCCCGCTGAGACCAGGAAAGGCCCCGCGTGTCGCGGGGCCTTTCTCTGTGCGGCGGAATTATGGCACCAGGGGCGGGGAAAGGCACGCTGGGCGGAGCCGATGGCGGTTTCGCTCATTTTCGCGATTCGGTGACGGCGGCCCGGCCGCAGGGGCTTCGGATTGTCCGGCGCACTCCGGGTGAGCCGCGGCGCGGTGATATGTGTCTACGGTTTCATGGCATTCGGGTGAACCGGCGAAACTGAACTGGCGGACGCGAGTTGTCCAGGATGCTCCGGAAACGGACACTCCGCTTCGAGAAGGGTGAATCGTGATCAAGAAGTTCCTGGCCGCGACGGCCGTAGCTGCGTCCGTCGTCGGCGTCTCGGCCATGGCAGCTCCGCAGGCCATGGCCGTCGGTGACGGTCGCGGCACGTCGACGGCCAACGGCAACGGCGCGGGGCAGGCGTTCGGCAACGCCAACACCGAGGGTGACATGTCCCCCCAGCTCAGCCTGATCGAAGGCACGCTCAACAAGCCGTGCATCGGCATCCCGATCGAGAACATCCAGAACATCGTGGCCCTGGTCAACGTCGGCGTCCAGGACATCCTGTCCTCGGACCAGCACCAGCAGTGTGTCGAGAACTCGACCGAGTCGCAGGGCGACCAGGCGCTGTCGCACATCATCGACAAGCTCCCGCTGCTGTCCGAGAACGGCGTCAACAATAGCTGAGCCGGTCTGCCGTGAAAGGCCCGGGGCGTCGGTTCTCTCCTCCTGAACGACTCGGGCCTTTGCGCTTCAGAAAAAGCGCGAGCAGTTCCTGCATTACCCCACTCTTCTATCTGTGCCGCGCTGAACCATTCGGGCGATTCCTCGTGAAAATCGACTTCGCAGGAGTTTCGTCGGCGCGGACGAATCGTTACACATATTGGTAGCGGCGTTACGGGCGGTCGCAAAGGCGCCCGTGCGGCACGAAGGACGTGACCGTTTCAGACTCCGCTGCGGAAAGGGCTGAAAGTGAAGTACGCGAAGGTTGCCGCAGTCGCTGCTGGAACGCTCATGGCGGCCGGAGCCGCCACTCCGGCGTTCGCCGACGCGGGTACCTCGGGCGCCGCCCAGAACTCCCCGGGCGTCCTCTCCGGCAACGTTCTCCAGATCCCGATCCACATCCCGGTCAACCTCTGTGGGAACTCGATCGACATCATCGGTCTGCTGAACCCGGCGTTCGGCAACACCTGCGTCAACGACTGACGCACCGCGTCGAACGGGTAGCAGTGGATGGAGCGAAAGGCCCCGGCGCGCCAGCCAAGCGTGCCGGGGCCCTTCGCGTCGGAGGGGGCCGGGAAGTGGTGAAACGGATGGGTTTCTCTTTCGGGCCGACATCGTTGAACACCGAGAAAGCGGTGGTCCGGAGAGAGCCGGGGGAGGCCGCGCGGCGATGTCGGCCGCGGCGTCCGGCAACACCGCTCAGGAAAGGACAGCGGAAAGTGAAGTACGCGAAGACGGCCGCGTTTCTGGCCGGTTCCGTCATGGCTCTGGGAGCGGCGTCCCCCGTTTTCGCCGGGGCACCGGGGCAGGTGCCGAGTTTCAGTCTGAACGGTGGCCTTGCGGACGCCCTGAAGAACAAGCAACTGGACGGCCGCCAGCTCGACCCGGTGGTCCGGACCGTCGAGAACGCTTCCGGTGATCTGCAGAGTTCCCCCGGCACGAAAAAGCTGCTGAGCACCGTCGGGGATGTCACGCAGAAGACGCCGGGGCTCAAGGGTGTCGAGGTGGCCAAGCCGGCCAGGAAGTAAGGCCCGGCCCGCAGTACGACTGTGCCGCTCAGTTGTACGCGAAATCATTTGAGTGATGGAGCACAACCAAGCTCGTCACACCGAGTTGTGCAAACTGCCCCGGGTAAAGAGCATCCCGAAACGCGAAGGATCACATATGATCAACAAGGCGCTGGCAACAGTGGCCACGGCTGCTTCCATTGTCGGTATCGCGGCCGCCACCGCCCCAGAGGCATCGGCCGTCGGAGACCACCGCAAGGTCACCACGGTCAACGGCAACGGCGCGGCCCAGACGTACGGCAACTTCTCCACGATGGGGAACATGAGCCCGCAGTTCGCGCTCATCCAGGGCTCCTTCAACAAGCCCTGCATCGCGGTGCCCATCGACAACGTGCAGAACGTCGTCGGCCTGGTCAACGTCGGTGTGCAGGACCTGCTGTCCTCGGACCAGAAGCAGCAGTGTGTCGAGAACTCGACCCAGGTCCAGGGCGACGGGCCGCTGTCGCACCTCATCGACAAGCTGCCGGTCCTCTCCGTCAACGGCACCAACAACCAGTGACGGGTGCCGTCGCCGGGTGACCGGACCGAGGGCCCGCGCCGCCGTCCGGCGGCGCGGGCCCTTTTCCCTGTGACCGGTCACCGGCGGCCGGTGACCGGTCCGCGCACCGGTGTCAGCCGGTCTCGTCCGGCTGTTCCAGCAAAGCTCTGCGCAGACTCATCAGCGCTTCCAGATCGGCGACCCGCGCAAAGCGGCCGAGCAGGGTGTCGACGCCGGCGTCGTCACCGCGGCGCACCGCTTCGACGATTTCCTCTTTCACGCGCATCGCGTCCACGGGGGCGACCATGCGGTAACCGTTGTCCTTTCGCTGTCCGGCGGGGCCGGGATAATCGTCCCCGGAACGTGCTGCCGAAAGCCCACACGGAAGAGTGGGAATCCGGGCAGGGAGCTGGAATGTCGATCTGTTCGGGTGATGATGCGCAACTTTCCGGGCCGTGCCGGGTTGTTTCTTACAGGGCTCCCTTCGTCATGGGAGTTCATTTCCTGAAGGGGTTTCGAGATGAACAAGATGATGGCGAGCGTGGCAGTTGCCGCGTCTCTGGTCGGTATCTCCGCAGCGGCCGCTCCGCAGGCCATGGCGGTGGGTGACGGCCGCAGCACCGGTACGGCCAACGGAAACCACTCGGCGCAGGCATTCGGCAACGGCGGCACCGAGGGCGACATGAGCCCGGACGCCACGCTCATCGGTGACTCGCTGAACAAGCTGTGCATCGGCATCCCGGTCGTGAACATCCAGAACATCGTGGCCCTGGTCAACGTCGGCGTGCAGGACATCCTGTCCTCGGACCAGTACCAGGAGTGTGTCGAGAGCTCGACCGAGTCCCAGCAGGACCAGGCACTGTCGCACATCATCGACAAGCTGCCGCTCCTCTCCCAGAACGGCGTCAACAACGAGTGACCCGTCCGGCGGCCGCCACCGGCCGCCGAAACCCGTTGAGGGACCGCACGCCGCCCGCGTACGGTCCCTCAACGGCGTCCGGGCACCTTTCGGGCCTCCCGTACGTCTTACCGACGTGATCCACCGGGGGATTCGTCCCCGGGCGGGATTGATCACCCCAAGTTGCGGTGAAGATCCTGCTCAAGAACTAGAACGCGCTTTTGCCAAGCCATTACCCTGGTGGGAAGGCCGCGCAGGGCGGCCATGGAGGAGTGAGATGAGGAGCAGCAACCCGGTCTTCTCGCGACGGGGGTTCAGCCGCGACAACAACGGCTACGCGGGCTTCGACGCGCCGCCGCAGGCCGGGGCCGCAGCGAACCCTTACGCCGGGACCAACCCGTACGCCCAGGGCGGCAACCCCTACGCCCAGGACGCCGCGCAGGGCACCCAGACGCCGCAGTACGCGCCGCAGACCCGTCGGATGACGATGGACGACGTCGTGCTGCGTACCGGCATGACGCTCGGCACCGTGATCGCCGGTGCGGCCGTCGGCTGGATCTTCCTGACCAAGAGCCTCGGCTTCGCCGTCGGCGCCGGGCTGATCGCGATGGTGCTGGCGTTCGTCCAGTCCTTCAAGCGCAAGCCCTCGCCGGCCCTGATCCTGACCTACGCCGCGTTCGAGGGCCTTTTCCTCGGCGCGCTCAGCGGCGCGATCAACGACGTGCCGAAGCTCGCCGGCGCGCCGATGCAGGCCGTGATGGGCACCATGGCGGTCTTCGTCGCCATGCTCGTGGCCTACAAGACCCGCATCGTGCGGGTCACCGCCCGCTTCACCCGCTACCTGATGATCGCGCTGCTCGGCTTCGTGCTGCTGTCGCTCGTCAACGTGCTGTTCATGGCCTTCGGCGGCGGTGACGGCCTCGGCTTCCGCAGCGGCGGCATGGGCATCCTGTTCGGCGTCGTCGGCGTGGTGCTCGGCGCGCTCTGCCTGGCCCTGGACTTCAAGCAGGTCGAGGACGGCATCGCGTACGGCGCTCCGCGCGAGGAGTCCTGGCTGGCCGCGTTCGGCCTGACCGTGACGCTGGCGTGGATCTACATGGAGCTGCTGCGGCTGATCTCGATCCTCCGGGACTGAGGTCCGGCACCGCGCCGGGCGACGTCCGGCGCGGCGCCCCGCCGGTGACATGACGAAGGGCCCGTGGGTGTTCCCACGGGCCCTTCGCCTGTCTTCCGGCGGGCACGGCTAAAGCTTGCGCGCGGCGCGCCTGAGGTCGTACTCGTGGACGATCGCCTTGGCGTGCCCGTAGGCGAGGTTGTGCTCGCCACGGAGCCAGCTGACCTTCTCCTCGAAGCGGAAGAGAGCGGGGCCTTCATCTACCGTGCGAAGCCAGTCGGAGACTTCGCGGCCGGTGCAGTGGGGGATGCGGGAGAGCAGGTTCCGGTGGGTCTCTTCGGAGAAGAGTTGAGACATCGGCGCCTCCGGACGCGTTCGATGCTGGTCCTTCAGCCCACCGTGCCTGACCGTTGGGGTGTTGGCAACCACCCGGGAGTGGCGCATAAGCTCGGTCTGTGCTTGACGTGACGCCTTTGCAGACTGCCGTGGAAGCCCTCGCCGACCGCCTGCGGGCGCTGCCGCAGAGCGCCCTCGCGCGCGGTGCCGCGGCCGAAGCGCTCGCCGTGGCCCGAGAGTTGGCGGCGCGGGCGCAGCGCGTCGAAGAGCCGGGGCGGGAGCCGCGCGAGCTGCCGGACGCCGGGATGTTCGCGGTCGGCGACCAAGTCGCGGTGGCCGGGCACGACTTGGTGGAGGCGATACGCGCCGCCGGTGACGAGCGCGCGCTGGCGGAGGCGGTGGAACTGGTGCGGGGGGCCGCGGCGCGCTGCTGAGGCCCCCGGGGCCCCGGGGAACGGCTGCTTCCGGCCGGATCCTCCGGCAGGCGGCTTTCAGAGGGACGCGATGACGCGGTCCGCGAGGATGTAGACGCTGTCGGTGGTGGCGGGGCCCCAGGAGAAGGTCAGGGCGTAGGCGCCGGAGATGCCGGAGCCGCCCAGCAGGACGGGGGCGCTGCCCGCGCGCAGGGCGGCGGCGACGCGCTCGGCGGTCTCCCGGTGGCCGGGCGTCATGCAGATCGTGGTGCCGTCGGTGAAGACGTAGACGTCCAGGGTGCCGAGCGGGCCGGGGCGGACGTCCGCGAGCGGGGTGCGGTCGCGGGCCAGCTCCTCCAGACGGCCGACGGTGCGTTCGTGGTCACCGACGGCGGGGGCCGGGGTGAAGTCCGGGTGCGAGGGGTGGCGCCGGCGCGCGGCGGCCAGCTCGGCGGACTCCGCCTCCTCGGCGGCCTCGCTGTCCAGCGCGTCCACCGGCTCCAGGGCGCCCGGCCCGTCGGCGGTGAGCGGCGCGTCCGGGCCGAGCAGCGGCTCCAGCCCGGCGAGGTCCGCCTGCCGGGGCAGGAAGTACACGTCGTCGAGGCGCTCGTGCGGGTCGAAGTGGTCGGTGCCGCCGTCCAGCGGGCCCATCAGGGACGGGGCGTCGGCGGCGTCCCGGGCCTCCTGGGCGGCCCAGAAGGCGCGGGCCTCGGCGAGTTCGCGCTCCCGCTCCTCGGCCAGCGCGTCGGCGACGGCGGCCCGTATGTCGGCGAGCGCGTGCCCGGCGTCCGGGGTGGTGCGGGCGGCGGGGATGCTCGCGGCGGCGGACTGCGCACGCGCCTCGGCACGGGTCTCCGCGTACGCGGCCAGCAGCTCGGCGCGCAGCCCGGTGACCTGGCGGCGCAGCGCGTGGGCGGTGTGCAGGGCAGCCGCTCCCAGGGTCACGGCGACCGCCGCGGCCAGCAGCAGGGCAAGGGTGATGGCGCTCACTGACGTACTCCCATTAGCAGAATGTCCCCCGACTTCCTACATCAGGCTGCCGCTCGTCGGCGACCGGGCCCAGTGCCGCAGGTCCTCGGCCGGGCGGGGATTCCGTCCTCGTACGTTCGGGTGACGCCGCGCTGACCTGCGATGACGTGACCTCGTGGGGGGTTTGGTCACAATCCTGGTCGCTATTTGATCGCGATCGCGTCAACCGGTGACCCAGCTCACCGACGGTCGCTCTGCGTACGTCAGTTGGGACGCAGGGTGCGGGTGTGGCGCCGCTGGGGGACGTACGGACACGGACGGTCGCGGGAGCGGGTCGCGGCCGCGCGCCGGCGGCCGTCCGTGACCACCGGGCGGGCGCCGTCCGCCGGGGACGGCGGCCGCCCGGCCGGGGTCAGCTCAGGCGCTCGACGACCATCGCCATGCCCTGGCCGCCGCCCACGCACATCGTCTCCAGGCCGAACTGCTTGTCGTGCCACTGGAGGGAGTTGATCAGCGTGGTGGTGATGCGGGCGCCGGTCATCCCGAAGGGGTGGCCGACGGCGATCGCGCCGCCGTTGACGTTCAGCCGGTCCAGGTCGATGCCGAGGTCGCGGTACGAGGGGATCACCTGGGCGGCGAACGCCTCGTTGATCTCCACCAGGTCGATGTCGGAGATGCCCAGGCCGGCGCGGCGCAGGGCCTGCTTGGACGCCTCGACCGGGCCGAGGCCCATGATCTCCGGCGACAGGCCGCTGACCCCGGTCGAGACGATCCGGGCGAGCGGCGTCAGGCCCAGCTCGCGGGCCTTGGTGTCGGACATGATCACGAGGGCCGCGGCGCCGTCGTTGAGCGGGCAGCAGTTGCCGGCCGTCACCAGGCCGTCGGGGCGGAAGACCGGCTTGAGGCCCTGCACGCCTTCGAGGGTGACGCCCGCGCGCGGGCCGTCGTCCTTGCTGACGACCGTGCCGTCCGGTGTGGTCACCGGGGTGATCTCGCGCTCCCAGAAGCCGTTCTTGATGGCCTCTTCGGCGAGGTTCTGGGACCGTACGCCGAACTCGTCCATGTCCTGGCGGGTGACGCCCTTGGCGCGGGCCAGGTTCTCGGCGGTCTGCCCCATCGCGATGTACGGGTCGGGGAGCAGGCCGTCCTCGCGCGGGTCGTGCCAGTCGGCGCCCTCCTGCTCGGCCCGGGCGGCGGTACGCGCCTCGGCGTCCGCGAAGAGCGGGTTGTGGGTCTCGGGCATCCCGTCCGAGGTGCCCTTCACGGAGCGCGAGACGGTCTCCACGCCGGCCGAGATGAAGACGTCGCCCTCGCCCGCCTTGATGGCGTGCAGGGCCATCCGGGTCGTCTGGAGGGAGGACGAGCAGTAGCGGGTGACCGTACAGCCGGGCAGGTGGTCCATGCCCATCTGCACGGCGACGATCCGGCCCAGGTTGTGCCCCTGCTCGCCGCCGGGCAGGCCGCAGCCGAGCATCAGGTCGTCGATGTCCTTCGGGTCCAGCGCGGGGACCTTGGCGAGGGCGGCCTGGATGATCCCGGCGGTCAGGTCGTCCGGCCGTACGTCCTTCAGGGAGCCCTTGAAGGCGCGGCCGATCGGGGAGCGGGCGGTCGAAACGATCACGGCTTCGGGCATGACGGCTCCAGAGGAAGGACTGGCAGGGCTGTGGGGGAAGTTACCCGGCCGTAGGGCGGAGGTCACGCGGTAGGGCTTGTGATGCGGAACTCTTTTCTAAGCGAGCGCTTATCCGGCGGGTGTTCAGTCGCCCGGCCGGCCGGTCCGGCCGGTCCCCACCTCGGCCTCCGTCGGCTCCGGCGGCGGGATCTGCCGCCGCCTGCGGTGCTTGAGCAGGGCCCACGGGGCGCGGGTGGCGGTGACCTCGGTGCCGCCCTCGTCCGCGGCCTGCGCGGCGGCCTCGGCGACCGGGAGGATGCCCTCGCGGCGGTACGGCTCCGGGCGCTCCTCCTCGGGCCACAGGCCCAGTGCGGCGCAGAGGGTGGGCAGGACGGCCATCGCGGCGGTGGCGTACCCCTCGGCGGAGGGGTGGTAGTTGTCGGGGCCGAACAGTTCGCGGGGGTGCGCCTCGAACTCGGGGCCCAGCAGGTCGCCGAGCGAGACCGTACGGGCGCCGTGCGCCACCGCCCCTATGGTCTGCGCGGCGGCCAGTTGCCGGGACAGGCGGCGCGCGACCCAGCGCAGCGGCTGGTAGACCGGCTCGATGGTGCCCAGGTCGGGGCAGGTGCCGACGACCACGGCGCAGCCCGCCTCGCGCAGCCGGCGGACCGCGTCGGACAGCAGGCGCACCGAGCGGGCCGGCGGCATCCGGTGGGTGACGTCGTTGGCGCCGATCATGATGACGGCGACGTCGGGCACCGGCCCCGGCTCCGCCAGGACGAGCGTGACCTGCCGGTCGAGGTCGTCGGACTGGGCGCCGGGCAGCGCCACGTTGTGCAGGTCGACCGGCAGCTCCGCGACGGCGGCGAGGCCGGAGGCGAGCAGCGCGCCCGGGGTCTGCCGGGGGCGGTGGACGCCCTGTCCGGCGGCCGTGGAGTCGCCGAGGAAGCCCAGGCGCAGCGGCGGCCGGTCGGTGCGGTGGGCGAAGGCGGAGCCGTAGCGGCCGTCCGCGCAGGGCGGCCGGTCGCTGGAGCCGCCGACCGTACGGCGGGCGAGACGGACCTCGGTCAGCAGCAGGCCGACACCGGCCACGCCGAGCAGACCGATCCCGCCGCCGCCCACCGCGGCGGCGGTGGCGATCCGCCGTGCCACCCTCGCCCTGGACATCGTCATCGGCATAGGCCGGGCACCTCCCCGTGCAGTGCGTGCAAAACATGGTGCGGAATGCGTGCGGAATGCGGTGCGGACAGTGGTGCGGAGTGCGGTGTGGAGGGACGGGCGGACGGGATCGGAGCGGCGGCGGAGTCGGTGGCAGGACGGTCGCGGGGCCTGGGCCGGTACGCCGTGGTGGCGGCGGCGGGAAGCGCCGTACCAAGGTGGTGCCCCGTCGGGCGGGCCGTACAACGCGCGGCGACTCCATGAGGGGTGGGCAATAGGCTGGTCGGATGGGCGCAGGACAGCGCGCCCCCGACAGCGGAGACCACCGTGCAGTTTTACGAATCCATGATCGAGCTCGTCGGCAACACCCCGCTGGTGAAGCTCAGGAACGTCACCCGAGGGATCCGGGCGACCGTCCTGGTGAAGGTCGAGTACTTCAACCCGGGCGGGTCCGTGAAGGACCGGATCGCCGTACGGATGATCGAGGCCGCCGAGAAGTCCGGCGAACTGAAGCCGGGCGGCACCATCGTCGAGCCGACCTCGGGAAACACCGGGGTGGGCCTGGCGATCGTGGCCCAGCAGAAGGGCTACAAGTGCATCTTCGTCTGCCCGGACAAGGTGTCCACCGACAAGATCAACGTACTGCGGGCGTACGGCGCCGAGGTCGTGGTCTGCCCGACGGCGGTGGACCCGGAGCACCCGGACTCGTACTACAACGTCTCGGACCGGCTGGTGCGGGAGACGCCGGGCGCCTGGAAGCCCGACCAGTACAGCAACCCCAACAACCCGCGTTCGCACTACGAGACGACCGGTCCCGAGCTGTGGGAACAGACCGAGGGAAAGATCACTCATTTCGTCGCGGGCGTGGGCACCGGCGGCACGATCAGCGGCACCGGCCGGTACCTGAAGGAGGCGAGCGAGGGCCGGGTGAAGGTGATCGGCGCCGACCCGGAGGGCTCGGTCTACAGCGGCGGCTCGGGCCGTCCGTACCTGATCGAGGGCGTCGGTGAGGACTTCTGGCCGAGCGCCTACGACCGTACGGTCGCCGACGAGATCGTGCCGGTCTCGGACAAGGACGCCTTCCAGATGACCCGGCGCCTGGCCAAGGAGGAGGGCCTGCTGGTCGGCGGCTCCTGCGGCATGGCGGTCGTGGCGGGCCTGGAGGTCGCCGAGCGGCTCGGCGAGGACGACGTGGTGGTCGTGCTGCTGCCGGACAGCGGCCGCGGGTACCTCAGCAAGATCTTCAACGACGAGTGGATGGCCGACTACGGCTTCCTGGAGGACGCCGGTCCCGCGGCGCGCGTAGGCGACGTGCTGCGGTACAAGGAGGGCGCGCTGCCCTCGCTGGTCCACATGCACCCGGAGGAGACGGTCGGCGAGGCCATCGAGGTGCTGCGCGAGTACGGCGTCTCGCAGATGCCGATCGTCAAGCCGGGCGCCGGGCACCCCGACGTGATGGCGGCGGAGGTCGTCGGCTCGGTCGTGGAGCGGGAGCTGCTGGACGCGCTGTTCGCCCAGCGCGCGTCGCTCGACGACCCGCTGGAGAAGCACCTGTGCCCGCCGCTGCCGCAGGTCGGCTCGGGCGAGCCGGTCGGTGACCTGATGGCGGTCCTGGAGAAGGCGGACGCGGCGATCGTGCTCGTCGAGGGCAAGCCGACCGGCGTGGTGAGCCGGCAGGACCTGCTCGCCTTCCTGGCGCGGGACGCCAAGCAGGCGTAGCGCGGTCACCGGGGAGCCCGGGACGGGTGGTGCGCGGCGCCGAGGACAGCCGGCGTCAAGTGACCGTCAGGAAACGGGCGGACACCGCAAGGTGTACGTATGCGTCACGCGCCCGCAGCACGGGCTTAACACTGGCCCGGCACAGTGGTGAGGGTGGCGACACGGACTTCCGGAGCGGCTCCCGGACCTTCCGCAGATCGCCCGGACGCGACGGCCGGCCCTGACCCGGTCCGCGTCCTTCGCGGGGACCGCCGTCGTCCCGCCCCTGGCTCCGGCCGGGGTGCGGCGGTCCCCGCGCATCAGCCCCGGGACCGGCCGGGGCGCCGGTCCGCGCACCGGTCCGCGCGCCGGCCGGCTCAGTCCCACCCGTCCGTCTCCCGCTTGCGCTTCCCGGGCGCCCACCCGAAG
The DNA here is from genome assembly GCF_003865135.1 of Streptomyces chrestomyceticus JCM 4735. NCBI lineage: Bacteria > Bacillati > Actinomycetota > Actinomycetes > Kitasatosporales > Streptomycetaceae > Streptomyces > Streptomyces chrestomyceticus. Next base: position 5,676,588 of record NZ_BHZC01000001.1, read on the forward strand.
AGGCCGCCGGTGTGCAGCACATTGACGCCGACGATCCCGGCCCAGCTCACCAGCAGCCCGATCAGGTCCGCCTGGGCCGCGCCGATCGCGGACAGCGGTATCGCCAGGACCAGGGAGACGGTGGCGAAGCCGAAGCGCTCGCCGTAGCCGTTGCCGGGCGCGGACCGCGGGCGGGCCGGCAGGGCGCCGCGCGCGACCTGCATCTGCTGCTCGGCGAACTGCCGGCGCACCCGCTGGTCGACCGATGTGTCGAGCTTCTCCAGGAAGCGCTCGACCAACTCCGACTCGTACTCCGGCCCCAGCTCCTTGCGGGTCTGCAGGGTCGCGTCGAGTTCTTTCCGCAACTCCGGGTCATGGGTAGCCATGCTGCCGAGATTACGGACGGGAGGCGGGCCGCGCGGTAGGGCTTTCCCCCGTATTCGTGGGGGTGGCTCCCGGCTCTTCCGGCTCCTCCAGGGCGGCGGGCGGGACACGGCCGGTGTCGTCGCGGGCGACGGTCCAGTACAGGGCGGCGGGTACGGCCAGGCCGACGAGCCAGGAGATGTCGGCGCCGCCGAGCGGGGAGACCAGCGGGCCGGTGTAGAAGTGGGTGGCCAGGAAGGGGAACTGGGCCAGCACCCCGGCCGCGTACACCGCCAGTGCCCGGCCGTTCCAGGCGCCGTAGCGGCCCGACGGGTCGCTGAGCGCCGGGATGTCGTACCGCTCCTTGGAGATCAGGTAGTAGTCCACCAGGTTGATCGCCGACCAGGGGGTGAAGAAGGTCAGCAGGAACAGCAGGAAGTCCTTGAACGAGGTGAGGAAGGAGTCCTTGCCGAGCAGGGCGACGGCGGTGCCCGCGAGCATGATGCCGGTGATGTACACGGCCCGGCCGCGCGGCGTGATCGTGCTCCCCTCGCCCCCGGCGCCGGGCGGCCCCGGCCTGCGGAAGCCGCTGACGCTGGTGACCAGCGACATGAAACCGCCGTAGGTGTTCAGCACGTTGATGGTCAGCTTGCCGAGGGCGATGACGAAGTAGAGCGCCGAGGCGATCAGGCCGGTGCCGCCCAGGGAGACGACGTACGAGACCTCGTGGCCGACGAAGGCGGCGGGGGCCGCGGCGGCGGCGAGCGCGCCGAAGGTCATCGACCACTGCGAGCCGAGGACCGAGCCGGACAGCGTCCACCAGAAGGTGGCGCGGGCGGAGGTGTGCCGGGGGAGATAGCGGGAGTAGTCGGCGACGTACGGGCCGAAGGCAAGCTGCCAGGAGGCGGACAGCGAGACGGCGAGGAGGAAGAGCGGGAAGGAGAAGGACCGGTCGTGCAGCAGCACGGCCAGGTCGGCCCGCTCCAGCAGGCGCGCGCCGAGGTAGAGGAAGGCCAGCGCGCAGACGGCGCTGGCGACGCGGCCAAGGAGGTGGACGAGCCGGTAGCCGACCGCGGCGGCGACGGCCGTGACCACGGCGAAGACGACGATGCCCGGAGTGTCGCCCAGGTGCGTCAGCTCACCGACCGCCTGCCCGGCCAGGACCGTGCCGCTGGCGAAGAAGCCGATGTACATCACGATGACCAGGGCCAGCGGCACCACCGCGCCGCGCACCCCGAACTGCGCCCGGGAAGTGATCATCTGCGGCAGGCCGAGGCGCGGCCCCTGGGCCGAGTGCAGCGCCATGACCGCGCCGCCGAGGAGGTTGCCGAGCAGCAGACCGGCCAGGGACCAGAAGGCGCCGGCGCCGAACACGACGGCCAGGGCGCCGGTGACGACGGCGGTGATCTGCAGGTTGGCGCCGAGCCAGAGGGTGAACTGGCTGACCGGCGTGCCGTGGCGTTCGTCGTCCGGGACGACGTCGATCGTGCGCTGTTCCACCACTGCCGCCATCGGCTGCCCTCTTCCGCGCATCGGCTGTATGAGTTGATGCAGGATCGGCGCGGGTGAATGGAAAAATCAATACCCGGGACCGGAAAAGGGAGAACCGGGGGCTTCGGGAGCGGCCGCGGGCGCGGTCCCGGCTCCGGGCGTACGGACATCCGCGCAGACCGCGGGCTCCAACGGGCGCGGCTCGTCCGCGTACGAGACCGGGAGCCGGCGCATCAGTCCGTCCTCGGTGATGGCGTACTGCCCCAGGCGCCACAGCGGCGGCGAGTACGCGTGCAGGCTCACCGCGTCGTCGGTGGCGCCGGTGAGGCGGTGGATGTGGTCCGGGCCGAAGCAGAAGGAGGCGCCGGCCCGGACGGCGGTGGCCAGGTGCGCGCCGCCGATCCGCGGGTTGGACTCGGTCAGCACGCCCTGGACGACCCGGACCGCGCCGGACGAGAGGTCGTGGTCGTGCCAGCCGGTGTCGTTCCGCCGGGTCCAGCACAGCAGCCAGATGTCGACATAGGTGTCCCGGTGGAGGGAGGCGTAGTGCCGCTCGGCGTCGGAGAAGGCGACCTCGCCGCGCCAGAGGCCGGGCGCGAGGGCCAGCCGGTCGACCAGGGTGCGCAGTTCACGCTTGCCGAGGTTGCGGTCGGGGAGGGCGGCGAAGAGCGCGGAGGCGTCGTGCGGCGGGGGCGCCGCGGGGACCTCGGGGGACATGTGCGGGCTCCTTACGCCGGGCCGAGGAGGCGGGCGGGATTGGCGGTGCGCAGGGCGTGTACGGCTGCGGCGCCGAGGTCGGGCACGTCCGGTACGGCGTACGGGCGGTCGCTGCCGCTCACCACCGCGTCGATGCCGACGGCGCGCACGACCGCGTCCACGGCGCGTGTGCCGTAGGAGGAGGTGTCGTAGAAGACGCCGGGGTCGACGCGCCCGCGGTCCCGGCCGCCGCGCGCGGCGAGCCGTTCGCCGTGCAGCGGGGCGAGGCCCGCGAGGGCGGCGAAACAGACGCGCAGGCGCGGATGGCGGGGGCGGCCGAAGGCGCGGAAGGCGAACCAGGCGGCGTGCAGTTGCTGGAGGTACGGGACCAGGGCGGGCCACCAGGGAGGGCTGCCCGGCAGGGCCGGGGGAGCGGGGCCGGGGTGGATGAACAGGGGTCTGTCCAGGTCTTCCACGGCGTCGAGGAGAGGCGCGCAGCGCATCCACCCGGTGGCGTCGAGCAAGGCGGTGGCGGGGAGTTGCAGCCCGGCGCAGCAGCCGTGCGACGGAGGCGGGGCCGGGGATCCGGGCGGACAGGCAGGGTGAGGCCCAGACGCCGAAGGGGGCCGGCAGCGCGAGCGCGCCCTCGTGGAAGGCGTCGAGCAGCGGGACGGCCTCGGCGGGCGGCAGGAATTCGACGCCGAGCGGGCTGGAGAGGCAGATCAGGGCCCGGTCGAGCCCGTCGCTGCGGGCCAGCTCCGTCCGGGCGGTGAGGTCGTGGTCGGCGGGGTCGACGGTGTACGGGGTTTCGCCGGGCAGATGGAGCGTCCAGCCGTCCAGGCGGGGCGGTACGCGGCGGGCGCGCAGCAATTCGGTGAACTGCTGTGGCCACACGTGCTGGTGGACATCGGAAGGCACGGACTTCCTCCCGTGGGTGGAGGAGGTTAACCGCTTCAGTGATGCGATTGAGTGAAGCGATTAACCAAAGCGGCGTCAAGGGAACGGCAGGGGCGCCCGCGCGCACCCGACGGCGGACGGGCGGCACAACACGCGGGAGACGCCGGTGCCTTGGGTAGGCTTCCGGCATGGTCAGGCCCCGTAAGCGCCCCACCCTCCGCGAGGTGGCCGAGGCCACCGGGCTCTCCACCGCCGCCGTCTCCTACGCCCTGCGCGGCACGCACGTCTCCAAGGAGACCGAGGAACGGGTGCGCAAGGCCGCCGCCGAACTCGGCTACGAGGCGGACCCCATCGCCCGCGCCCTGGCCAGTGGCCGGACGAGCATGGTCGGCGTACTGGCCGGCGACCTCCAGGACCTGTGGCAGCAGCAGTTGATGGCGGCGATAGGACGGGAGCTGCTCGCGGGCGACCGTTACGCCCTGATCCTCGACGCGGGCGGCGATCCGCAGCGCGAACTCGCCCTGGCCAAACAACTGCGCGACCAGCGCGTGGACGGCCTGCTGGTGTCCCCGGTCGACCCCTCGGCGGCGGGCTGGGCGCCGATCGCCGAGGCGGTGCCGGTGGTGTCCATCGGGGACTCGCTGCGCCGCGCCCGTACGGCGGGCGAGGTGCTGTTCGACAACCGCGCCGGGATCGACGCCGTACTGGAGTACTTGACGGGGCTGGGCCACCGCCGGGTCACCGTCCTGACGCCGACCGGCCCGTCCACCCCCGACCGGCCCGCCGACGTGTACGTACGGGAGGCCGCCGGACGCCTCGGCATCACCGCCGAAGTCCTGCCGTGCGCCCAGGAACTGGGCGAGGCGACGGCGGTAGCGCGGCGCGTGCTGGGCGGCGGCGGGCCGGGCGGGGCGACGCCGACGGCGGTGTTCTGCTTCTCCGACTCGATCGCGTACGGGGTCTACGCGGCGGCGGCCGAGGCGTCGCTGACGGTCGGCCGGGACGTCTCGGTGGTCGGCTTCGACGACCACCCCGTCTCCCGGGTGCTCACCCCGCCCCTGACCACGCTGGACTGGGGACTGGCCGGCATCGCCGAGGAGGCGGCGCGGCTGGCCGTCGCGGCGATCGAAGGGCGGCGCGTGCGGCGCAAGCGGATGCTGTGCGCGCCGCGGCTGAGCGAGCGGGGGTCGGCGGTACGGGCGGGTGGCCGCCCGTGACGCGGGCTCCACGGCCCGGCGCCCTTGCCCGACTGTATATCGTCATGCAGAGTCATCAGTGAGTGAATAGGGGCTGTCGGGGAAGGGAGCCGCGCGCCATGCCGTCCCGGACTCCGCACCAGGGCAGCCGGCCCGGCCGTACACCGGCCGCGGCGCGTTCCGCCGGGGCCGTGCCCACGGTCGCCCTCGAAGGACGCGGTCTTGGCGTGGCCGTCGCCGACGACGGGCACGGCCTGCGCCTGCTGCGCAGCCACGCCGGGGCGATCGGCGACCCGCTGTCCGCTGCCCGCCCGCGAGGTGCGCGCCATGCTCGCCGTACGCGCCGACCAACTGCCGGCGGGCGGTGCGGGACCGCGCCCCGCGGTGTCCACCGTGGGCGGCGGGACGGGGAACGTGTCCCGATTACGTACAGTCGGGCGGCGGGACGGGACCCGCGCGGTACACCGCCGCCCCGCACGACCAGGAACCACATGAAGGCCGGGAGCACGGCCGCGAACACGGCCGGGAGGCAGCGATGAACGGGGACGGCGGCGAGGACCGCGGCGGTACGGCGGCGGAAGCGGAAACGGACGAGGGCATGCGGGGGACACCGGAGCCCGGTCCCGGAGCGGACACCGGCACGGCGGCGCGCCTGCAGAAGCTCTTCGAAGGACACCGTCTCACCCCGACCCAGCGGCGCATCGCGCACTGCATGGTGCGCCGGGCCGCCGACGCGCCCTTCCTCTCCAGCGTCGAACTGGCCGAACTGGCCGGGGTCAGCCAGCCCTCGGTGACCCGCTTCGCGGTCGCCCTCGGCTTCGACGGCTACCCGGCGCTGCGCAAGCACCTGCGCGAGGTCGCGCCCGCCGCGACGGCGCGCGGCACCGGGACGTACAACGAGTACCAGCAGGCCGTGCAGGCCGAGATCGACAACCTGCGGCACCTCGCGGCGGTGCTGGCCGACCCGGGCCCGGTGGTCCGGGCGGGCCGGCTCTTCGCGGCCTCCCGGCCGCTGCCGGTCCTCGGGCTGCGGGCGGCGACCGCGCAGGCCGCCGGTTTCGCGTACTTCGCCCGCAAGGTCCACCCGGACGTCCGGCTGCTCGACGAGGGCGGCACGATGCTCACCGACCGTATCGACGCGGCGGTGCAGGCGGGCGCGAGCACCCTGTTGTGCTTCGCGCTGCCGCGCCACCCGCGCGAGGTGGTGGACGCCCTGGAGTACGCGCGCGCCGCCGGCCTGACCGTCGTGACGGTCGCGGACAGCGCCTTCGCGCCGGTCGCCCGCCACACCGACCTGCTGCTGCCCGCCGCGGTCGGCACCGGCCTCGCCTTCGACACGGCCTGTGCGCCGATGCTGCTCGGCCGGGTGCTGCTGGAGGCGATGTGCGACGCGCTGCCGGACGCGCAGGCGCGGCTGGAGGAGTTCGACGCGAAGGCGGCCGAGCGGGGGCTGTTCGTGGAGTAGGGCGTGTCTTTTGGATCAGCCTGGAGCAGCCCGCGGCGTCTGGTGCGGTGCATCGCAAGGCGGAGCATTGCCCTCGGACTGGGTGTCCGTGGGTGATGCGACAACGCCGCGAGGTGCCGTGCCAGGCGTCGCGGGCCCAGGATGATCCGAAAGACGCGCCCTAGGCCCGCCCGGCGCACCTCGCGGTTTCAGGGAATTCTCAGACGGGCTGGCTACCATCCGCCGCCGTGACGTCGGTCCGTGGCCGGACCGTGGAGCGAGGAGGTTGTCGTGGGTCGCGGGGCTGTTGCGCTGGCGCGGGTGGCGGTGCTGGTACGGGCGCCGGCCGGGTGGCTGTGGTGGCCGGGTGTGCTGGCCGCGGGGGCGGGCGCGCTGGTGCCCGGCCTGACCGGGCGGCGGATCGGGGTGTACGCCGGGGCGGCGCTGTTCGTCGTCGCGGCGTACGGGGTCTTCGCGGTGCGCCGCAAGCGGTACGCGCGCCTGGCGAAGGCGGCGTCCCGGGCCGGTAGGTCGGTGATCCTCCAGGACCGTGCCGTGACGCTGCGGGTCTGGCGCCGGGCGCACCGCTGGTGGCTGCTGCTTGCGTTCCTGGCGGCGGTCGGTTCTTCGTTCGTGCTGCCCGCGGCGGGCGGGATGCTGCTGGCCGGGGCGGGGCTCGGGCTGTGGGCCAAGGCGCTGTGGCTGGGCCGCTGGGAGCGGGAGCACGACGCGCTGCTGTGGGTCCGTACGGAGGCGGCCGTACGCGGCGGGCCCGCGGGGAAGGACGTCCGCGGCTATCTGACGACGGGTGTGGCGGCCAAGGACGCGCGTCCGGGCGGGGCGAAGGCGGCCCGGCCGAAGACGGCGAAGGTCTGATGGCGCGGGGGGAAACGTCACTCCCCCCGCACGCGCAGCACGAGCCGGTTCACGCCCCACAGCGCGATGCCGATCACCACCAGCACCGCGGCCCGTACGTACACCTCCGCCGCCCGGTCCGCCAGCGGACTGGCCAGGAGGAGGGCCCCGGCGGCCCCGAGCACCGAGAACACGGTCGGCGTACGGAAGTGGGGGTGCGGCACCCGGTCGCGGCGCAGCACCAGCACCGCCACGTTGACGACCGCGAAGACGCACAGCAGCAGGAAGGCCGTCGTGTCGCCGAGCCCTTCGATCTCGCCGGTGAGGACCAGGCCCAGGGCCAGCGCCGTGGTCAGCGCGATACCGACGACGGGCGTGCGGCGGCCCGGCAGGACGCGGGCCACGGCGCGCGGCAGGATGCGCTCGTTGGCCATGCCGTAGCAGAGCCGGGAGGCCATCATCATGTTGATCAGCGCGGAGTTGGTGACCGCGCACAGCGCCATCAGCGCGAACACCGTCGGCGGGAACGTCGCGCCGCTCGCGTGCACCACCTCCAGCAGCGGCGCCGACGACTCCTGGAGCCGTCGGTGGTCGACGAGCAGCGACGAGACCAGGGCCACCAGGACGTAGACGGTGCCGGTGATCCCCACCCCGAGGAAGATCGCGCGGGGGAAGTTCCGGCCGGGGGCCTGGGTCTCCTCCGCCATGTTCACCGAGTCCTCGAAGCCGACGAACGCGAAGAAGGCGAGTCCGGTGGCGCCCAGTACGCCGGTCAGCACCGCGAAACCGGTACCGCCGGTGTCCAGCTCGGCCAGCCGCGCCGGCTCCCCGCCGCCCGTCCAGACCGCGGCCACCCCCAGCCCGATGATGATCAGCAGGCCGGACACCTCGACCAGGGTCAGCACCACGTTCGCCTTGACCGACTCCGCCACGCCGCGCAGGTTCAGCGCGGCCAGCGCCAGCACGAACACCACCGCCACCAGGGTCGGCGGCAGATCCGCGAAGGTGCGCAGATAGTCGCCGCTGAAGGCGCGGGCCGCGGCGCTCGCCGAGGACAGGCCCGAGCACATCACCATGAAGGCGACCAGGAACGTCAGGAACGGCACCCGGAACGCCTTCTGGGTGTAGAGCGCGGCCCCGGCCGCCTTCGGGTACTTGCCGACCAGCTCCACGTACGAGGCGGCGGTCAGCGCGGCGATCCCGAAGCCGATTACGAAGGGCAGCCACAGGGCGCCGCCGACCTTGCCCGCGACCTTGCCGGTGACGGCGTACACGCCGGTGCCGAGGATGTCCCCGACCACCAGCAGCACCAGCAGTTTGGGACCGATGGCGCGGCGCAGCGGGGTGCCGGCGCCGCTCGGACCGGCCGGTACCGGGGAGTCCGTGGAGGGGGTCTGCATGAGCCCGGGATGCCCGCTCCGGAAGATCTTTAGAGCTGGGTGAGCGCGTCCCCGTACGCGCCGCCGCTCTCCGCGACCAGTTCGGCCACCCGCTGCGCGGCCCGTACGGTCGCCCAGCGCACGCCCCCGTCCGGGCCCGGCGCGTACCCGTGCACCCCGGGGCGGGGGAGCGAGTTGTACGCGAAGTGGGTGGAGAAGTAGTACGCGCCGGTGTCCAGGAGGGCGACGTGGTCGCCCGGCTCCAGGGGCGGCAGCGGACGGTCGCGGGCGACCAGGTCGCCCGCGAAGCAGCAGGGCCCGGCGACGTCCTGGGCGACCGCTTCGCCGGTCTTGGGGCGCCCCTGCGCGTCGTACGCGGCGACCCGCACCGGCCAGGAGTCGGGCGCGAAGACCGTACGGGTGGCGATCTGCGCCCCCGCGTGGGTGACCGCGATACGCCGCCCCCCGGCCGACTTGGTGTACTCGACACGGGCCAGGACCAGGCCGTGCTTGGCGAGCAGCGAGCGGCCGAACTCGGTCACCAGCCCGTACCGGCCGTCGAAGAGCCCCGGCACGGTGCGGCGCAGCAGCCGGGCGTGGTCGCGGTACGTGGGCGACACCGCGTCGGACGCGAAGTTCACCGGCAGGCCCCCGCCGATGTCCAGGGTGGTGACCTGGGCCCGCGCCGCCTTCTCGTTGATCTCCTCGGCCAGCTCGTACAGCACCCGCACCCCGTCCGCCATCAGCTCCGGCGGCATCCCCTGGGACCCGACGTGGGCGTGCAGCCGGGTCAGCCACGGCCGGTCCAGGAAGGCCCGTACGACCCGCTCGCGGGCGTCCGCGTCGCGCAGCGCCACGCCGAACTTCGACGTGTCGGTGGCGGTGCTCATCGCGTCGATGCTGCCGCCGCCGAGCTGCGGGTTGACGCGCAGGCCCAGCGGCGAGGCGGTCGGCGCGGAGGCGGTCAGGGCGTCCAGGCGGTCCAGCTCACCGAAGCTGTCGGCGTTGACGGCGATGCCGAGGGCGAGCGCTTCGCGCAGCTCGGCGGGGGTCTTGGCGGGCGAGTCCAGCACGGTACGGGACGGCGGCACACCGGCCGCGCGGGCCAGCGCCAGTTCGCCGGGACTGGCCACCTCGCAGCCCAGCCCCTCCCGCGCGAGCAGGCGCAGTACGGGGACGAGCGAGGCGGCCTTCACGGCGAAGGCGTGCAGGACCGGCGTGCCGGGCGCGGTGAACTCCTCGAACGCGGCGCGCAGTTCGGCGGCGGACCGGCGGATTCCGGTGACGTCCAGGAGCCCCGCGACGGGGTCGGACGCGCTCACCAGCCCTTGGGCGACGGCTGACGCGACGGCGCGGTCCCGCAGTGCGGCGTCGGCGGAAGGCGGGGGCGGGGGCGTCGCGGGGCTCATGGCACCACTCCACCACCTGTCCGCCGTGGCCGCCATCGACCGGCCCGTCCGGCAGGCGGTGTTGACCTCTTCGGTACGCGGCAATAACGTCGCGGCGCTCTCACGAGGGGTCCCTTCACGCAGACGCGCGACGCGGAACGGTGGTGCGGGTTCATGCGATACCGGCACGTCCAGGCGAGACCGGCGGTGCGGCTCGGCACCCCGTATGCGCCGCCCCGGTCCCCGTACCCCGACGTGGCCGTGGTCGGCAGTGGCATCATCGGCGCGGCCTGCGCCGAGGCGCTCACCCGGCGCGGTGTACGGGTCACCGTGCTGGACCGCGCGCCGCTCGCCTCCGGTACGACGGCCCACGGCGAGGGCAACCTGCTGGTCTCCGACAAGCCGCCAGGACCCGAACTGTCCCTGGCCATGGACTCGTCGGCCCGCTGGCCGCGGCTGCTCGCGGAGCTGGAGGAGGAGATGGGTGACGAACCGGGCGGACGGCTCGCCGAGCGCTGCGAGTACGAGGCGAAGGGCGGCCTGGTCGTCGCCCTCGGGGAGGCGGGTGCCCGGGCGCTGGCCGGGTTCGCCGCCGCCCAGCGGGCCGCCGGTGTCACGGCCCACGAGGTCGCACCGGACGCCGTGCACGCCTACGAACCGCACCTCGCGCCGGGTGTCCGCGCCGCCGTCCACTACCCGCAGGACGCCCAGCTCCAGCCGGTCGCGGCGGCCGCCGCACTGCTCGGCGCCGTACGGCGGCGCGGCGGCGCGCTGCGGGCCGGGGTACGGGCGCTCGGTGTCGAACGCGGCACGGACGGGCGGGTGACGGCGCTGCGCACCTCGGCCGGGACGCTGCCGTGCGGGGCGGTCGTCAACGCCTGCGGGCCGTGGGCGGGCCGGTTCGCGGCGGAGGCGGGTGTGCCGCTGCCCGTGCAGCCGCGCCGGGGCCTGGTGCTGGTCACCGCGCCGCTGCCGCCGGGCACGGTCCGGCACAAGGTGTACGACGCCGACTACGTGGGCGCCGTCGGCAGCGGTGACGCCGACCTGCGCACCTCGACGGTGGTGGAGGCCACCCGGGGCGGGACGGTGCTCATCGGGTCCAGCCGGGAGCGGACCGGCTTCGAGGAACGTTTCCGCGTCGACATCCTGCGCGAACTGGCCCGTAAGGCGACGGCGCTGTTCCCGGTGCTGGGCCGGGTCCCGGTGATCCGCGCGTACGGCGGCTTCCGCCCGTACACCCCCGACCACCTCCCGGTCATCGGCCCGGACCCGCGTCTGCCGGGCCTGTGGCACGCCACCGGGCACGAAGGCGCGGGCATCGGACTGGCCCCCGCGACCGGCGAACTCCTCGCCCAGTTGTACGCGGGCGAACGGCCGTTCCTCGCCCCGGAGCCGTACCGGGTGGCGCGGCCCGGACTGACGGAGGAGGCGCGGTGTTCCGCGTGACGGTGGACGGCACCGAGCGGTGGGCCCGCACCGGCCAGACGGCCGCCGCAGTGCTGCTGGCGGCAGGGCGCGCCTCCTGGCGTACCACCCGGGGTGGCCGCCCGCGCGGGGTCTTCTGCGGGATCGGCGTCTGCCACGACTGTCTGGTGGTCGTCAACGGCGTACCGGACGTACGGGCCTGCCGACGGGTGGTCGAGGCGGGCGACCGCATCGAGACGCAGGAGGGCACGCCGTTGCCGGGCCTACCGCCGGAGACGGGAGCGTCCGCGCCGGTGGGGACGGTGCGCGAGGCGCCGGTGGTCGTCGTGGGCGCCGGCCCGGCGGGTCTGGCGGCGGCGCTGGCGGCGGCCGGGGCCGGGGCGCGGGTGACGCTGGTGGACGACGGGCAGCGGCCGGGCGGGCAGTTCCTCCGGCAGGCGGCGGACGGCCCGGCGCGGGGCGCGGCGGTCCGCGCCGTACAGGAGCATCCGCGCGTCGAGTGGCTTCCGGGGTGCACGGTATGGGCGCTGGAGCCGGGGGGTGGTCTGCACTCGGGCACGCAGGACCGTACGGACGCGGGCTGGACCGTACACGTCCTCCAAGGCCTCGCCGACGCCCCCGGCCGCACGGCGCACACGCTGCGCGCCGCCGCGCTCGTCCTGTGCACCGGCGCGTACGACCGGGCCCTGCCGTTCCCCGGCTGGGACCTGCCGGGCGTCGTCACGGCGGGCGCGGCGCAGGCCCTCGCCAAGGGCCAGCGGACGGCGATCGGCCGCCGGGTGGTGGTCTCCGGCACCGGACCCTTCCTGCTGCCGGTCGCGTCGTCGCTGCTCACCGTGGGGGCGCGCGTCCTCGGGGTGTACGAGGCGGGCTCGCCCGCCGCCTGGCTGCGCACCCCCGTGGCCGCGCTCCGCGACGGCCACGCCAAGCTGCCCGAACTGCTCACATACGCTGCCGGTCTGGCGCGGCACCGCGTGCCCTACCGGACCCGCCAGGCCGTCGTGGCGGCGCACGGACGGGACCGCGTCGAGGCGGTGACGGTGGCCCGCCTCACCGCCGACTGGCGCATCGTGCCCGGCACCGAACGCCGCGTCGAGGACGTGGACGCGGTCTGCGTCGGCTACGGCTTCACCCCGCAACTGGAACTCGCCCTCGCCGCGGGCTGCGCACTGCGCGACAACGCCTGGGTCGCGGTGGACGCCTGGCAGCGGACCTCCGTCCCCGGCGTGTACGCGGCGGGCGAGCCCACCGGCGTCGGCGGCGCGGCCCTCGCCGCCGCGGAAGGCGAACTGGCGGGGCTGGCGGCCGCCCGCCGGACGGTGCCCGCCGCCCATGTGGGCGCGCGCGCCGCGGCCGCCCGGCGGCGGGTCGTCGCGGGCCGCCGCTTCGCCCGGCTGCTCGCCGCGGCCCACCCCGTACGCGACGGGTGGCACACCTGGCTCGGCGAGGACACGCTCGTCTGCCGCTGCGAGGAGGTCCCGTACGGCGTCCTGCGTACGGCGGCGGGGGAGCGGGGCACGGACGGCGGGGCCGGTGGGGGCAGTCTCGCGGCCGACGGCATGTGCACGTTCAAGCTCACCACCCGCGTCGGCCTGGGCCCCTGCCAGGGCCGGATCTGCGCCCGAAACGCGGCCGCACTCGGCGGCCCGGACGCCCTCCCCGACCCCCAGACCGCCGACCGCCGCCCGATCGCCCAGCCGGTCCGCCTCGCGGACCTGGCCGCACCCGGCCCCGTGCCCCCGACCCCGCCGTACCGAGAGGACCCGTCATGACGGACCACGCGACGCCGCAGTCCCGTACGTCCCGCACCGCCGCCTCCCGTGCGCCGCTGACCGGCGTCATCGTCGCCACCACCCTGCCGTACGCCGAGGACCGGAGCGCCCCCGCCGGGCTCCGGCCGGACCTCGACCGGTACGCCGAGCACTGCCGCTGGCTCGTCGACAGCGGCTGTCACGGCGTCGGGCCGAACGGTTCGCTCGGTGAGTACTCCTCCCTCACCGACGACGAGCGGCGCGCGGTGGCCCGTACGGCCGTCGCGGCGGTGGGACGGGACGCGCGGGTCGTCGTCGGCGTGCACGGGGTCGGCTCGCACCAGGCGCGGCACTGGGCGGAACTGGCGGCCGAGGACGGCGCGGACGGCGTGCTCTGCCTGCCGCCCACCCTCTACCGGGCCAACACCGCCGAGGTCGTCCGGCACTTCGAGGAGGTCGCGGCCGTCGGCCTGCCGGTGATGGTCTACAACAACCCGCTCGACACGAAGGTCGACCTGACACCGGAGACGCTGCGCGAGGTCGCCGCGATCGACGGGGTCGTGGCGGTGAAGGAGTTCTCCGGCGACGTCCGCCGGGTGCTGCACATCAAGGAGCAGGCCCCCGGCCTGGACGTGGTGGCGGGCGCCGACGACCTGGTGCTGGAGGCGCTGCTGATGGGCGCCACCGGCTGGTTCGCCGGCTTCCCCAACGTCTTCCCCGCCGCCTGCGTACGCCTCTACGAGCTGGCCAGGGCCGGGCGGGTGGCCGAGGCGCGGGAGCTGTACGAACCGCTGGTCGCCGCGTTCCGGTGGGACTCGCGCACCGAGTTCGTGCAGGCGATCAAGCGCGGGATGGACATCGTGGGCCGGTACGGCGGGCCCTGCCGGCCGCCGCGCGGCCCGCTGCTGCCCGAGCACCGGCGGCAGTTGGACGCGGACATGCGCGGCGCCGTGCAGGCGCTGGAGATCTGGGCGAAAGCGGCCGGGTGATGGCGGCCGAGGGCACCCCGGCCCGGTTCGCCGCCCGCGCCCCTGCCCCGTCTGCCGCCCGCATCCCGCCCCCGTTCGCCGCCCGCAGCGTGCACACCTTCAGTGCCGTGGACTCGCACACCGAGGGGATGCCGACCCGCGTCATCACCGACGGCGTCGGCACCATCCCCGGCGCGACCATGGCCGACCGCCGTCTCCACTTCATCGAATACCTCGACCACATCCGCCAGTTGCTGGTCAACGAACCACGCGGGCACCCCGCCATGAGCGGGGCGGTCCTCCAGCCGCCGACCCGGCCCGACGCGGACTGGGGCGTCGTCTACATCGAGGTCTCCGGCTGTCTGCCGATGTGCGGGCACGGCACGATCGGCGTCGCGACGGTCCTGGTCGAGACGGGGATGGTGGAGGTCACCGAGCCCGTCACGACCGTACGGCTGGACACCCCGGCCGGGCTGGTGGCGGCCCGGGTCGCGGTCCGCGACGGCCGCGCCGAGCACGTCACCCTGCACAACGTTCCCTCGTACGCGCACGAACTGGACGCCGTGGTGAAGGTGCCCGGCTACGGCGAGGTCCGCTACGACCTGGCGTACGGCGGCAACTTCTACGCGATCACCCCGCTCGCCGCGCTGGGCATCCCGTTCTCCGCCGCCCACCTGGACGAGATCATCACCGCCGGGCTGGCGGTGATGGCCGCGGTGGACGAACGCGACCGGCCCGTCCACCCGGACGACCCGGCCATCTCCGGCTGCCACCACGTACAGTTCACGGCCCCCGGCACGCCCGGACCGGACGGCTCGGACTCCCGTAACGCCATGGTCATCCACCCCGGCTGGCTCGACCGCTCGCCCTGCGGCACCGGCACCAGCGCCCGGATGGCCCAGCTCCACGCGCGCGGCGGACTCCCGCTGCACCGGCCCTTCGTCAACGAGTCCCTGATCGGGACCCGCTTCACGGGCCGGCTGGTGGGCACCGGACGGGTCGGCGGCCGGGCGGCGGTCGTGCCCACGGTCACCGGGCGGGCCTGGATCACCGGCACGGCCCGGTACGTCCTCGACCCGGCCGACCCGTTCCCCCGGGGATTCGTGCTGTAGCGGAGGCGGTGGCGGGTTCCCGGTTCCGGGTGTGCGGCTGCGAAGGTGAACAGGTGTGCGCGGACGTCGCGCACGAGCGAAGAGGAAGCGGAGTACATGTTCACCAAGGGGATATCGGGCCGTCAGTACGCGCGGCGAGGGGCCTGCGCGCTGGCCGCCGCAGCCGCGGCGCTGGCGTTGCAGACCGGAACGGCGGCGGCTTCGGGCGCGGGCGGGGTGCCGGCCCCGGCCGCGCACTCGGCCCCGGCTTCCGCACCTGCCCCCGCGCCCGCCTCCGCTGTACGGATCACCGAGGGCCAGGTCGGGGAGGCCGCTCCCGGCGGCGCACTGCTCTACCCGAGCGTGACCAGTTGTCTGACCGTGACGGTTCACCTCGCGGACGGGCGCTTGGTGGGCGCGCACGCCAGCCTGTTCCAGGTGCCGGGGGAGTACCGCTCCGACCGTATCCTCGGCGCCCTGCGGGACCGGGTGGGCGGCCGGGACGTGACCGCGGTGGAGGTCAGGGGCGCGGTCGGCGCCTGGCTGCCCGGCTACTTCACCAAGGCGATCGAGAGCTACGGGGACGGCGAGAGCGTGCCGTTCCCCTCCGAACCCGACCCCGACGGCCTGGCGGCGGCGGTGGCCGACGGCCTGGGGCAGCCGCACGCGAAGGTCACCGTGACGGACGTGCCGGACGGCGACCAGACGGTGCGCTGAGGGAGCGGGCAGGCGGGCCGGGGCGGCGGACGGACCGCCCCGACCTGTTGACTAGCCCTATTCAGAACCCCAAGATGTGAATAGCTCGATCCATTCGCATCGACGTCAGGGAGGCACGGCCCATGTCAGGACCGCGACCCGTGCGGGCACCGCGCGGTACGGAACTGAGCGCCCGGGGATGGCAGCAGGAAGCCGCGCTGCGCATGCTGCAGAACAATCTCGACCCGGAGGTCGCCGAGCACCCGGACCAGCTCGTCGTCTACGGCGGCACCGGCAAGGCCGCCCGGGACTGGCGCTCCTTCGACGCGATGGTGCGCACCCTCACCACGCTCAAGCAGGACGAGACGATGCTCGTCCAGTCCGGACGGCCGGTCGGCGTCATGCAGACGCACGAGTGGGCGCCGCGGGTCCTGATCGCCAACTCCAACCTGGTGGGCGACTGGGCCAACTGGGAGGAGTTCCGGCGCCTGGAGGCCCTGGGCCTGACCATGTACGGGCAGATGACCGCCGGTTCGTGGATCTACATCGGCACCCAGGGCATCCTCCAGGGCACGTACGAGACGTTCGCCGCCGTCGCCGCGAAGAAGTTCGACGGCTCGCTCGCCGGGACGATCACCCTCACCGCCGGACTCGGCGGCATGGGCGGCGCCCAGCCGCTCGCCGTCACCATGAACGACGGCGTCGCCATCTGTATCGACTGCGACCCGCGGGCCATCGAGCGGCGCATCGGACACCGCTACCTGGACGTGAAGGCGGACAGCCTCCAGCACGCCCTCCAGCTCGCTGTGGAGGCCCGTGACCAGCGCAAACCGCTCTCCATCGGCCTGCTCGGCAACGCGGCGGAGCTGCTGCCGCAGATGCTCGCCGACGGCGCGCCGATCGACATCGTCACCGACCAGACCTCCGCCCACGACCCCCTCGCCTACCTCCCGGTCGGCGTGGACTTCGCGGACATGGCCACCTACGCGGCCGAGCAGCCCGCCGACTTCACCCGCCGGGCCCGCGAGTCGATGGCCCGCCACGTGGAGGCCATGGTCGGCTTCATGGACGCCGGGGCCGAGGTCTTCGACTACGGCAACTCCATCCGCGGCGAGGCCGAACTCGCCGGGTACAAGCGCGCCTTCGCCTTCCCTGGCTTCGTGCCCGCCTACATCCGGCCGCTGTTCGCCGAGGGCAAGGGGCCGTTCCGCTGGGCCGCGCTGTCCGGCGACCCCAAGGACATCGCCGCCACCGACCGGGCCATCCTGGACCTCTTCCCGGAGAACGAGTCCCTCGCCCGGTGGATCAAGCTGGCGGGCGAACGGGTGCACTTCCAGGGCCTGCCCGCCCGGATCTGCTGGCTCGGCTACGGCGAACGCGACAAGGCCGGCGAGCGCTTCAACGACATGGTCGCCGACGGCACCCTCCAGGCGCCCCTGGCCATCGGCCGCGACCACCTGGACTGCGGCTCGGTGGCGTCCCCGTACCGCGAGACCGAGGCGATGCTCGACGGCTCCGACGCCATCGCCGACTGGCCGCTGCTCAACGCCATGGTCAACGTCGCCTCCGGCGCCTCCTGGGTCTCCCTGCACCACGGCGGCGGCGTCGGCATGGGCCGCTCGATCCACGCCGGGCAGGTCACGGTCGCCGACGGCACACCGCTGGCCGGTGAGAAGATCCGCCGGGTGCTGACCAACGACCCGGGCATGGGCGTCATCCGGCACGTCGACGCCGGGTACGACCGCGCCGACGAGGTCGCGGCCGAGCGCGGCGTACGCATCCCGATGCGGGAGGGCGAGTGACCCCGCCGTACGACGGCCCGGCGAACGACGATCCGGCGGCCGGCGACCGGGCGGCGGACGGACGGGCGTCCGACGGCCGGGCGGCGGTAGCGGCGGACGGCCGGACGGCGGATGGTCGGGTGGCCGGCGTCGCCGGGAAGCCGGGGGCTCCGACGGGTGCCCCCGGGCGCTCCGGGAACCCGGCGGCTGCCGCCGGGGCGCCGGAGGGGCCGGGGAGTGCGGGCGCCGCCGGGCCGTCCTTCCACGAGATGTGGCGCGACCTCGCGCCCATCGGCCGCCACTCCGGCACCGGCGGCTACCGCCGCTTCGCCTGGACCGGCGCCGACGCCGACTGCCGGGCCTGGTTCGAGGCCCAGGCCCGCGCCCGCGGACTCGCCTACGAGCAGGACCGCAACGGCAACCAGTGGGCCTGGCTCGGCGCCGCGTCCGCCGCGGACGTGGCCCCCGGCGAAGCCGTCGTCACCGGCTCCCACCTCGACTCCGTCCCGGACGGCGGCGCCTTCGACGGCCCGCTCGGCGTGGTGTCCTCCTTCGCCGCGCTCGACGAACTCCGCCGCCGGGGCGCCGAGCCCGCCAAACCGCTGGCGATCGTCAACTTCGGCGACGAGGAAGGCGCCCGCTTCGGCCTGGCCTGCGTCGGCTCCCGGCTCAGCGCCGGACAGCTCACCGTCGAGGCCGCCCATGAGCTGCGGGACGGCGACGGGGTGACGCTCCCGCAGGCCATGGAGCGGGCCGGCCACGACCCGGACGCCATCGGCCCGGACCCCGACCGCCTCGCCCGCATCGGCGCGTTCGTCGAACTCCACGTCGAACAGGGCCGCGCCCTCGACCTGACCGGCGACCCCGTGGGCATCGCCTCCGCCATCTGGCCGCACGGCCGCTGGCGGTTCGACTTCCACGGCGAGGCCAACCACGCGGGCACCACCCGCCTGGCGGACCGGCGCGACCCGATGCTCACCTACGCCGCGACCGTGCTCGCCGCCCGCGAGAACGCCGAGCTGGCCGGCGCGCTGGCCACCTTCGGCAAGATCAGCGTCGAGCCGAACGGCGTCAACGCCATCCCGTCGCTGGTCCGCGGCTGGCTGGACTCCCGCGCCGCCGACCAGGAGACGCTGGACACCGTCGTCGCCGCCGTCGAGCGGGCGGCCGCCGAACGCGGCGCGCGCGACGGCGTCGACGTCCGGGTCACCCGGGAGTCCTTCACCCCCGTCATCGAGTTCGGGCACGCCCTGCGGGACGAGCTGGCCAAGATCCTCACCCACGCGGCGGACCGCCGCCCGGGCGGCGCCCGCGCGGTGCCCGTGCTGGGCACCGGCGCCGGACACGACGCGGGTATCCTGTCCGCCACCGTGCCCACCGCCATGCTGTTCGTACGCAACCCCACCGGCGTCTCGCACTCGCCCGCCGAACGCGCGGCCGAGGACGACTGCATCGCCGGGGTGACCGCACTCGCCGACGTACTGGAGGGCCTGGCGTGCAGGTGACGCCGCAGGAATCCGAGCCGTCCCCGCGACCCGGCGACCGGCCGCGACCGGCCGCCAGGACGACGTACTGGCTGGAACACGCCTGGCTCGGCACGCACGTCGAGCCGGGCGTGGCCGTGGACGTGGACCCGGCCGACGGCCGCATCAGCGCCGTACGCACCGAGGTCCCCGCACCGCCGCCGGGCGCCGAACCGCTGCGCGGCCTGACCCTCCCCGGCCTCGCCAACGCCCACTCGCACGCCTTCCACCGCGCCCTGCGCGGCACCGTCCAGGTCGGCTCCGGCACCTTCTGGACCTGGCGCGAGGTGATGTACCAGGTCGCCGCCAAGCTCACCCCCGACTCCTACTACGCCCTCGCGCGGGCCGTGTACGCGGAAATGGCGCTGACCGGCATCACCTGCGTCGGCGAATTCCACTACCTCCACCACGGACCGGGCGGCACCCGCTACGCCGACCCCAACGCGATGGGCGAGGCCCTGATCGCCGCCGCCGACGAGGCGGGCATCCGCATCACCCTGCTCGACACCGCCTATCTCTCGTCCGGCTTCGGCGCCCCGCCCGACCACCACCAACTGCGCTTCTCCGACGGCACCGCCGACGCCTGGGCCGAACGCGCCGCCGCCCTGAAGGACGGCCGCCCGCACGCCCGCGTCGGGGCGGCCGTGCACTCCGTACGCGCCGTGCCCGCCGACCAGCTCAGCACCGTCGCGGAATGGGCCGGGCACCGGGACGCGCCGCTGCACGTCCACCTCTCCGAGCAGACCGCCGAGAACGACGCCTGCCGCGCGGCCCACGGCCGCACCCCCACCGAACTCCTCGCCGCGCACGGCGTCCTGGGCCGCCGCACCACCGCCGTGCACGCCACCCACCTCACCGGCGAGGACGTCCGGCTGCTGGGCGACACCACCACCGGCGTGTGCATGTGCCCCACCACCGAACGCGACCTCGCCGACGGCATCGGCCCGGCCGTCCAGCTCCAGGCCGCCGGCAGCCCCCTGTCGCTCGGCAGCGACAGCCACGCCGTCATCGACCTCTTCGAAGAGGCCCGCGCGATGGAGCTGGACGAACGGCTGCGCACCCGCACCCGCGGCCACTGGACCGCCAACGCCCTGCTGCGCGCCGCCACCGCCGACGGCCACGCCGCCCTGGGCTGGGACGAGGCGGGCAGCATCGAACGCGGCGCGCTCGCCGACCTCACCACGGTCGCGCTGGACTCCGTACGCACCGCGGGGCCGCTGCCCCGGCTGGGCGCCGAGACGGCCGTATTCGCCGCCTCCGGGGCTGACGTGCGCCACACGGTGGTCGGCGGCCGCCAGGTCGTCCGCGACGGAGTCCATACGCTCGTGCCCGACGTCCCCACCGCACTGGCCGAGGCCATCGCGGCCGTACACGGCTGACCCCGCGGCCGAAGGAGAGCACCCCCACGATGAACACCGGCACCACGGCCGCGCACGGCCGCACCACCGCCATCACCAACATCACCACCCTCGTCACCAACGACCCCTCCCTCGGTGAAGGCCCCCTCGGTCTGATCCAGGACGCGGCCGTCGTCTTCGACGGCGACCGCGTCGCCTGGGTCGGTACGACAAGCAAAACACCCGCCACTGACAGTCACGTCGACGCGGGCGGCCGGGCCGGTATCCCCGGCTTCGTCGACTCCCACTCCCACCTGGTCTTCGGCGGCGACCGCACCGCCGAGTTCAACGCCCGGATGTCCGGCCGCGCCTACTCGGCCGGCGGCATCCGCACCACCGTCGCCGCCACCCGCGCCGCCACCGACGAGCAACTGCACGCCAACGTCGCCACGTACCTCGCCGAGGCGCTCCGCCAGGGCACCACGACCCTGGAGACCAAGTCCGGCTACGGCCTGACCGTCGAGGACGAGGCCCGCGCCCTGCGCATCGCCGCCGCCCACACCGACGAGGTCACCTTCCTCGGCGCGCACATCGTCTCCCCCGACTACGCCGACGACCCGGCCGGCTACGTCGACCTGGTCACCGGCCCGATGCTGGACGCCTGCGCCCCGCACGCCCGCTGGATCGACGTCTTCTGCGAACAGGGCGCCTTCGACGGCGACCAGGCCCGCGCCATCCTCACCGCGGGCAAGGCCAAGGGCCTGCTGCCGCGCGTGCACGCCAACCAGTTGCACCACGGCCCCGGCGTGCAGATCGCCGTCGAACTCGACGCCGCCTCCGCCGACCACTGCACCCACCTGGACTCCGCCGACATCGACGCGCTCGCCAACAGCGCGACCGTCGCGACCCTGCTGCCCGGCGCCGAGTTCTCCACCCGCGCCCAGTGGCCCGACGCGCGTCCCCTCCTCGACGCGGGCGCCACCGTCGCCCTGTCCACCGACTGCAACCCCGGCTCGTCCTTCACCAGCTCGATGCCGTTCTGCATCGCCCTGGCCGTACGGGACATGAAGATGACGCCCGACGAGGCCGTCTGGGCCGCCACCGCCGGCGGCGCGGCAGCCCTGCGCCGTACCGACGTCGGCCGCCTGGCCCCTGGCGCCCGCGCCGACCTCGCCCTCCTCGACGCGCCCTCGCACGTCCACCTCGCCTACCGCCCGGGCGTCCCCCTCGTCTCCGACGTCTGGCACCGGGGCGTACGCGTCTGATCCGCGCCCTGGCGAGGTAACGGGTACCGGTCCCCGCGAAGATCACGTAATGTCCGGGACCGACACGGACAACTGTCGCAGTCACCCGCAGAGTCGGAGAAACCTCCGCCGGAGTCAGCTCGGCCGGAGGTGACTCCGGCGTGCGCGCGAGGTGGCGGCGCGGGGGAAAGGATTCTCATGCAGTCGACCCGCCTCAAGGCCCGTCTGGCCGGCACCGCGGCCACCGTCGCCGTCCTCGGCGGCGCCGCCCTGGCCACCGCGCCGGCCGCCGCGGCGAAGGCGAACGTGCTCTCCATCGACCAGGTGACGTACGACGGGCAGCGGCTCTCGGTGCACCTCGGCTACTCCTGCGACACCGGCTACACCTGGGGGCTGTCCGGCAAGGCGGTCACGACGGACGGACAGGCCGGCCCGGCGTCGTCCGCCGCCGGCACCGTCGCGATCGGCGACCTCACGTGCGACTACCGGACCCGCGCCCTGAAGCTGGACCTGACGCAGGCCGCCGGCGCGCACTTCGCCGCGGGCGACCAGGTGAAGGTCACCGTCGACTTCACCGAGGAGAACGGTCCGGGCCTGGAGGGCGAGGAGATCATCACCACGCTGCGGGCACCCGCGCCGACGCGGTAGGCACCCGCCGCAGCGCCGGTACAGCAGAGGAGGGCCCGTCCCGGACAGCCGGGGCAGGCCCTCTTCCACGCGGGCGGAGACCGGCCCGTCAGGCCGGCCGCGACCGCGAAGTGTCCGCCGGACTCACTCCTCGACCATCAGCCCCTTGCGGAGCTTGACGAGCGTGCGCGACAGCAGCCGCGACACGTGCATCTGGGAGATGTTCAGCTCCTCGCCGATCTCCGACTGCGTCATGTTGGCGACGAAGCGGAGCGAGAGGATCTTGCGGTCGCGCGGGGGCAGCTCGGCGATCAGCGGCTTGAGCGACTCGACGTACTCGATGCCTTCGAGGCCGTGGTCCTCGTAGCCGATGCGGTCGGCCAGCGCGCCTTCGTTGTCGTCCTCCTCCGGCTGGGCGTCCAGCGAGCTGGCCGTGTAGGCGTTGCTCGCGGCCATGCCCTCGACGACCTCGTCGTTGGTGATGCCGAGGCGTTCGGCGAGCTCGCTCACCGTCGGGGAACGGTCCAGCTTCTGCGCCAGCTCGTCGCCGGCCTTGGCCAGGTCCAGGCGCAGCTCCTGAAGGCGCCGGGGCACCCGTACGGACCAGCTCGTGTCACGGAAGAAACGCTTGATCTCGCCGACGATGGTCGGCATGGCGAACGTCGGGAACTCCACGCCGCGGCCGAGTTCGAAGCGGTCGATCGCCTTGATCAGGCCGATGGTGCCGACCTGGACGATGTCCTCCATGGGCTCGCTGCGGGAGCGGAACCGGGAGGCCGCGAACTTCACCAGCGCGAGGTTGAGTTCGACCAGGGTGTTGCGGACGTACGCGAATTCGTGGGTGCCTTCTTCCAGCGACTCCAGGCGCTGGAAGAGCGTCTTGGACAGGGCCCGCGCGTCCACCGGCCCCACCTCGGTGTACGGGGGGATCTCGGGCAGCCCGTCGAGCTCGGGGATTCCCGCCGTGTCCGGTGCGGACGATTCAGATGTGATCTGCGGGGAATGAGTCGTTCGGGACTGTTCGGGCAGGGCGGCCTCGGACAGGACGGCCTCGGTGAGGGCGGCCTCCGCGAGGGTGGTCTCTGACAAGGGAGTCGACGACGCGGTCTCCGTGGTGTCTTCGGTGCGCAATTCGTCGAGCCGGGGTGACATGTTGTCCTCCATCGTTCTCGGCATATGGCTGCCGATGCCTCTACGCGAAGCTGCGGTGTGCGGCGCCTCCAAAGCCGGCCGTTTCGAATGTGTCCTTACTACGCCTACCTGGGTTTGCCGGAAGATGGCAAGTGCGTGTTGTCCGGGTTTGCTGAGAATTGCGTATTGTTCGGCTACCGGCTGTGTGGATCGAAGGCGTAGTGTTCGGTCAGCGCAGTCGTAAGCAATCGGACGCCGAGACAGCAAGAGGGGTGCACGCGCATGGACCGCGGGACGGTCGGCAGTGCCAGTCGGGGACGGCTCAATGTCGCGATCCGGCATCAGGGTGCCAGCGCGATCGTGACCGTCGCGGGTGAGCTGGATCACCACACCGCGGACCTGTTGCGGGAATCACTCGAGGGGTGCGTCGCGGACGGCTTCGCGCGACTGGTCGTCGACTGCTCGCAACTGGAGTTCATGGACTCCACCGGCTTGAACGTGCTGCTCGGCGCCCGCCTGAAGGCGGAGGCCGGGGGAGGCGGAGTACATCTGGCCGGAATGCAGCCGGTGGTGGCGCGGGTCTTCGAGATCACAGGCGCGGACGCGGTGTTCACCGTGCACGACTCCCTCGACAAGGCTCTCGCCGACTGACGGAGGCGACGGGGGCGGTGCGGTCGCGGGGGTTCCCCTCGTGCGCGTTGCCCGCGTCACAACTTCCGTACCCAAGAAGTGGGTGTTCTCACGGTCCCGTCGGGCAGGAGACATCTGAATCTGTTGAATCTGTCAGGTAACCGCTATCCGTGAAATGGCGAATCGGTGAGGTGAAGCGCTGATGAGCACCACCCGGCCGTACCCGCCGGGCGACCTCGGCCCGGAGCCGGGCAACGCCGGCGCTCCCTCCGCCTCCCCGGCCGTACCGGCCGGCCAGATCCGCAGGCTGCGCCTGGCGGGTGTGCAGGGAGCCGTCGCGCGAGGCCGTGACTTCGCACGGCAGGCCCTCCACGACTGGGGCTGGCTCCCGGCCGCCGGCGCCGACCAGCGGGCGGCCGCCGAGGACGTCCTGCTCGTGGTCTCCGAGCTGGTCACCAACGCCTGCCTGCACGCCGAGGGGCCCGAGGAACTCCGGCTGCGCAGCAACGCCAAGATGCTGCGCATCGAAGTGACCGACCTCGGCGCGGGCTCGCCCGCGCCCCGCACGCCCCACCGGGCGGGGCGGCCCGGCGGACACGGCATGTTCATCGTGCAGCGCCTGTGTCTGGACTGGGGGGTCGTACGCAACCCCGACGGCACGGGCAAGACCGTGTGGGCGGAGCTGGCGGCTCCCTCTTAGGGCCCCTGGGCGGGGCCCTCCTTCGCGCCCCGGGGCGGCGGGGCACGACATACGGCCGGGGGTGCCGCGTCCGGGGCGGCGCGGCTCCGGGGCCGCGCGGCCTGTGACGCGTACGTGCCCTGATGTGTGCCCGGCGATGCGTCCGCGCTCTGTGCCTCGTACGCATCCCGTGCCCCCTGCACCCCTCCCGCCCCGTGTTCCGCGCTCCCCGCCTTCCCCTGGCGTCCCGCGCCGTACGGATCCGGCCTGTTCTGTGACTTCCCTCGACAAGGTCCCCGGCGTACCTTGAGCCACCGATCTGATGTGCCGTCAGTAACATCGGACGGCGCTCAACCGCGAGAAGGGGAACTCAAGGTGGCCCGCTTCTACGAACAGCACGCCGCGCGCCCCCGCCGCCGCGCGGCCGGCCTGGCCGCGGCCGTGGCGCTGACGGCGGGGTCCGCGGTCCTGCTCGCCGCGCCGGCCGCGCAGGCCGACGTGGTGGACGTCAACTACCAGTGCAAGACGCCGATCGGGAACAAGGGCGCGGTCTCGCCCATCGACATCAAGAGCACCCGGAGCGGCAGCGCGTACAAGCTCGTGATGTCCTTCCAGAAGGGCGTCTCCTCCAGCCCCGTCGAACTGGGCGCGGGCGCCATGAAGCCGAGCGCGCTCATCAAGGTGGGCGGCGCGGAGGACGGCACCGTGCCCGTGTCGGGGCCGCCCAACGACAAGGCGATCCCCGCCAACACCCCTATCAAGATCAGTGACCTGAGCGGAACCTACACGCCCCAGAAGAGCGGCAAGGTCACCTTCACCGCGGCCACGCTCACCATCAAGGCCCTCGGCACGACCACCACCTGCACGCCGGTCAACAACCCGAAGCCGTCGCTCACCCTGGACGTCAAGAGCGCGGGCGGAGCGGGGAGTTCCGGCGGAACGGGCGGTTCCGGCACCACGGGCGGCAGCGGTACCGGCGGGACCACGGGCGGCTCCGGTAGCAGTACCGGCGGCTCGGCGGGCACCTCCGGCGGCGGCGAGCTGCCGCAGACCGGCCCGGCCGACTCCGCCGTCGCCCTCGGCACGCTCGGCGGCACGGTGCTCCTCGCGGGCGCGGCAGGCGTCCTCTGGCTGACCCGGCGCAACCAGAAGCGCGCCTGAGGCCGGTCCCGCAGCCTGAAAGCCCCCCACCCCGCACGCGTACGAGCACAGCACCTGCACCAGCCCCAGGAGCCGCCGATGCCGTCCCGTACCCGCTCGGTGGTCCCGGGCGCAGCGCTCGCGACCGCCGTCGCGCTGCTGAGCCCGGCCGGTGCGTACGCCGCGCCCGTCCCCGGCCCGTCGGCCCCGGGCCCGGTCGGCGGGCGGTGGACCGCCGCGCCTGCCCCCGGAGACGGGGCGCGGCCCAGTGCCCAGGACCGCCCGTACTTCTACCTGGAAGGCGCCCCCGGCGCGGTCCTGGAGGACCGGCTGACGCTCACCAACCCCGGCGGCAGCGCGGTGACGCTCCGGCTGCGCGGTGGGCCGACCGGGTCCGGCGGCTGGATCTCCACGGCGGGCCAGGAGGTACGGGTGCCGCCGCGTACCCGGGCGGCCGTGCCCTTCACCGTGACCGTCCCCAGGGACGCGGCCCCGGGCGATCACCCGGCCGCGCTCGTCGCCGAAGGGAGCGGCCGGACGGCCACGGTCCCGGTGCACCTGAGGGTGACCGGGCCCGCACTCGCCGCCCTGAGCGTCGAGGACGTGGCGGTGGAGCGCCGGGGAAGCGCGGCCGTCATCCGCTACGTACTGGTCAACCGAGGCAACACCCCCCTCACACCACGGCTCGCGGTCGACGCCGACGGGCTCTTCGGACCGGCCCTGCGCCGCGCGGCGCGCACCCTCCCCGTCACGCTGCCGCCGGGCCGCCGGGTCCCGCTGACCGAGCCGTGGCCCGATCCGCCCGCGCTGGACTCGGTGGACGTACGGCTGACGGTCACGGCGGCAGGCGGCGCGCACGGGACGGCGGGGGCCTCCTACACGGCGGTGCCGTGGGGCGCCGCCGCGCTGCCGCCCGTGGGGCTGCTGGCGGGAGCGGCCCTGTGGCGCGTACGGCGCCGGAGGAGGGCGGCGAAGCCTCGGCAGGGCTCTCCGGCGGCGGAAGCGCCACAGGAGCCGCCACAGGAGCCGTATGCGGCCGCTGTGACAGCCTCCCGGGCGGGGGCGGACGCATGAGCGGCCGGATGAGCCCCTTCCTCGTCCTTCTCTGCCTCGTCCTGCTGCCCGTACCGGCCGCGGCCTCGGCCGCTTCCCAGGCCGCCCCCACTCCCCGTATCCAGCTCTCCGCCCAGGAAGCGGGCAAGGGCGGCACCCTCACCGTGACCGGCAGCGGCTGGCGCCCCAGGACGCTGCTCACCCTGCTCATCTGCGGACAGAACATGATCGGCGGCACCAACGCGTGCGCCAACGGTGACGGCCGGGCCGTGACCACCGGCCCGGACGGTTCCTTCCGCAAGGACCTCCCGGTCGCCGAGCCGCCGAAGCCCTGCCCGTGCGTGGTGCACGCCGCCACCGTGACCGGCGCGCCCGCCACCGCCGACGCCCCGTTCACGGTCGCCGGGCACCCGGTCGCGCCGCTGCCGAGGGCGGAGACGGGCGGGCGGCTGAGCGTCCTGGCGCCGCCCCGGCTGGAAGGCTCCAGCGGCCTGCTGACCTGGTTCGGCGCACCGGCGCAGCGTCGGCTCGTGGTCACCGTGGGCAACGTCGGCGCCACCCCGGCCAAGGACCCGGTCTTCGAGGTCGGCACCTCGCACGGGGTCTTCGCCCCGCAGTGGGAGGAGCGGCAGTGGCAGGGGACCGTGCCCGCCGGGCGGAAGCAGCGGATCGAACTGCCGGTGGAGCTGCCCGCCGGGGCGCACGGCGACTATCTCGTGTCACTGAAGTACGGCGGCAAGGTGCTCGCCGAGCAGCCGTGGGGCGTCGGGCGGCCCTGGGGCGTGACGCTGTTCTGGATCCTGCTGTGCGTCGTCGTGCCGGCCGCCGTCTTCCGGATCGGCATGGCCGTCGTCGACCGGGTCCGCCCGCGTCCGGGAGCCGCCCGTACGAAGGGCCGGCCGTGGGGGAGGGCCGTACCCCGGGCTCCCCGGCGTGCGGCGGCCGCCGGGCGTCACCGTGGCGCCCGCGCCTCCGCGCCCCGCACGGCGGAGCCCGCCCCCGCGGACGGCGACGCCGCCGCACCCCTGCCGTGGTTCACCCCGGACACCGCACCGTCCGCCACCACAGCACCACCCACCGACCCGCCGACGTCGAAAGGTTCCACGTGATGGTCCACGTGCTGAGGCAACGCAGAAGAGCGAGCGCGGGCGGCTTCGCCCTGATGCTCGCCGGTGCGGGCATTCTGGCGGCCGCCGGTCCGGCCGGTGCCGCGGAGACGGCGTACCGGACCGAGTGCGTACCGCCGCCGATCTCCGGACTGCCCGCCATCCAGGGCACCACCAAGGTGGAGGTGACGGCGCCCGCGACGGCGAAGGTCGGCGACGAGGTCGAGGTGGTGTGGCGGACGGTCGAGGCCGCGTCCAAGAACCCCGACATCCTCGACCTGGACAAGGACACCGTGCAGCCCAGCGGGAAGATCAAGGTGGGCGGCGCGCAGAGCGGCGAGCTGAGCGTCCAGGGGCCGCGGCAGAACCCGCCGATCCCCAAGAACAGCCCGATGAAGCTCTCCGACATGAAGGGCACCCTGAAGCTGGAGAAGCCCGGCGAGGTCACCCTGGCACCCGGCTTCTACAACATCAACGTCAACAAACCGATCTCCACCGATACGAAGTGCACCCCGAAGGAGGAGGTCGAGCCCGCCGCCACGATCAAGGTGACGGACGGCGGCGGCACAGGCGGCACCACCGGGGGCGGTACGGGCGGCAGCGGCACAGGCGGCAGCGGTACGGGAGGCGCCGCCGGCGGCAGCACGGCGAGCGGTGGGACGAGCGCCGGCAGCACCGGCGGCACCGCGGGCGGTTCGGACACCGGCGGTTCGACCGGCGGCGGTACGGGCGGTACGGGCGGCACCAGCGGCGGCTCCTCCGGCGGCGGAGGCGACCCCGACGGCACCTCCTACACGGGCAAGCAGGTCCAGGTCCCGTACGCCTGCAAGACCCCCATCGGCGACAAGAACGCCACCTCCCCGGTGCAGGTCAACGCCACCAAGAAGGGCGGTGCCTACGACCTGACCGTGAAGTTCGCGAAGTCGGTGATGGACAGCCCGGCGGACATCCCGGCCGGCGCGGTCAAGCCGTCCATGCAGGTACGGGTCGGCGGCGCCGACAAGGGCACGGTCACGGCCGACGGCCCGGCGAACAAGGAGCCCGTCAAGTCCGGGCAGCCGATCGCGATCCCCGACCTCAAGGGCACCTACACCCCGGGCGCCACCGGGAAGACGACCCTGACGCCGGGCGTGCTGACCGTCAACGCCCTCGGGACGACCACGACGTGCACCCCGGAGAAGGACCCGGGCGTCTCCCTCGCCCTGGACACGACGGCCCAGCAGGGCGGCACCAGCGGCGGCTCGTCGGCGTCCGGTGGCACGTCCGGCGGCTCCGGCGGCTCGATGGGCCCGGCGAGCGCGGGCGGCACGTCGGGCGGCCTGGCGGAGACCGGCGCGGGCGACCACGGCGGCCTGCGCGCCCTCGCCCTGATCGCGGGCACGGTGGTCCTGCTGGGCGGCGCGGTCTTCACCTTCGTACCCGGCCGGGCACTGCGGCGCCGCTGAGCCCGTACGGCCCGGCCCCGCACAACGCAGGAGGGGCCCGGTGCCCCATGGCACCGAGCCCCTCCGCGTACAGGGGACGCGCTACATCAGCGTCAGTGGACGTCACCCATCGACGCCTCGATCTTCTTGCGGGACATCCAGATCGCGACACCGGCCAGGACGGCCAGGGCCGCTTCGGACACCACCACCCCCGCGCCGCTGAGGTCGGCACCGGCCAGGGAGATCAGGCTGACCACGCAGTCACCGGTGGTGACGGCGAGGAACCACACGCCCATCATCTGGCTGGCGTACTTCTGCGGGGCCATCTTGGTGGTCACCGACAGGCCGACCGGGGAGAGGCACAGCTCACCCATGGTCTGGATCATGTAGACGGTGATCAGCCACATCGGGCTGACCTTGTCGCCGCCGGACGACATCTGCATCGGCACGATGAACACGAAGTACGAGGCGCCGACCAGCAGCATCGACATCGCGAACTTCACGACCGTGCTGGGCTCCTTCGAGCGCCGGGCCAGTGCCGTCCACGCCGCGGCGAAGATCGGGGCGAGCGCCAGGACCCAGGCCGAGTTGACCGACTGGAACCAGGTCGACGGGAAGTGCAGGCCGAAGACCGAGTCCGCGGTGTTCTTGTCGGCGAAGACGTTCAGCGTCGAACCGGCCTGGTCGAAGATCATGAAGAAGATCGCGGCCGCGACGAAGAACCAGATGTAACCGCTGACCTTGGTCTGCTCGGTCTGCGTCAGCTCCTTGTCGCGCTTGATGCGCACCAGGACCGAGATCGGGATGATCATGCCGAGCAGGCTGATCGGGATCAGCGCCCAGTTCAGCGTGAAGGACCCGGTGGCCACCACGATGCCGTAGAAGACGGCCGCGATCACGGTCCAGATCAGACCCTTGCGCAGCCAGCCCATGCGCTCTTCACGGGTGAGCGGGGTCGGGACCTCGTTGCTGCGCGGGTTCAGGTTGCGGGTGCCGAACAGGAAGCCGACCAGACCCAGCGCCATGCCGAGACCGGCGGTCGCGAAGCCCACGTGCCAGTTGATGTTCTGGCCGATGGTGCCGACCACCAACGGGGCGGAGACGCCACCGAGGTTGATGCCGATGTAGAAGATCGTGAAGCCGGAGTCGCGGCGCGGGTCCTGCGGGCCGTCGTAGAGCTGGCCGACCATCGTGGAGATGTTGGCCTTGAGCAGACCCGAGCCCAGCGCCACCATGGCCAGACCGGCGAAGAACGTGCCCTGGCCGGGCAGCGCCAGCGTCAGATGGCCGGCGATCACCACGCACGCGCCGATGATCACGGTCTTGCGCGGGCCCCAGACCCGGTCGCCGAACCAGCCGCCGGGCATGGCGAGCAGGTAGACCATCGCCATGTAGACGGCGTAGATCGCCGAGGCGGTCGCGGCGGTCATGGCCAGGCCACCGCCCTGCTCGCCCACCTTGGCGTCGGCGCCGCCCGAGATGAGGTAGAGGACGAGGAGCGCCCTCATGCCGTAGAAGCTGAACCGCTCCCACATCTCGGTCATGAAGAGGGTGGCCAGTCCGCGGGGGTGGCCGAAGAAGGTTTTGCCGTCGCTGGCAGGGTTCCCCTGCGCGCCGGCGTCCTTCGTCAGGCTGGACGCCATGGTGCTTCCTAGGTGTGCTCGGGACGCGTGAGGAGACCGCAGCGCGCCCGGGTCGGCTGACCGGCACCGGCGTCGCGCTGCCCGCCCCCACGTCCTCGGGGGCCGACGCCACTGGAAAGAGGAATCGGCAGGACACTCGCGACACCGGGATCCACGCCCCCGTGCTGCGTGCGCGGTGGACCCGGTCGACAGGTCATTCACTGTGTAGCAGGACCGGTGGTTCCGGCCCCGCACACAACAGGGACCGATGACGGCTCTTGAGCGTCATGGTCCCGAGGCTGTGCTACGGAGGTTGGGACACCATACGTCCAGCAACCGCACCGATGGGACCACTGAGACAACGGTCACATGATCGACCGGGAACCGTACAGAGGTCCGCGCCCGCGCCGTACGCCCCGCCCCGTGATCACCCGCCGGCCGCGAGCACGCCGCCGGCGCGCCGTCCGCGGGACGTTTTCCGGCCACCCGCGGGCCCACCGGGTCCCGCCCGGGGAGGTAAGACCTGGGACTACCATCGGCCCATGACCCGTGTACTGCTCGCCGAGGATGACGCGTCCATCTCGGAGCCGCTCGCCCGCGCCCTGCGCCGCGAGGGTTACGAAGTCGAGGTGCGCGAGGACGGCCCCACGGCGCTCGACGCCGGTCTGCAGGGCAGCATCGACCTGGTCGTCCTCGACCTGGGCCTGCCCGGCATGGACGGCCTGGAGGTGGCCCGCCGGCTGCGCAACGAAGGCCACAGCTTCCCCATCCTCGTGCTCACCGCCCGCGCCGACGAGGTCGACACCGTCGTCGGCCTGGACGCCGGCGCCGACGACTACGTCACCAAGCCCTTCCGGCTCGCCGAACTGCTCGCCCGCGTCCGCGCCCTGCTGCGCCGCGGCTCCTCCGTCGAGCCGCAGCAGCCGCCCGCGACACACGGCGTACGGATCGACGTCGAGTCGCACCGCGCCTGGATGGGTGACGACGAACTCCAGCTCACCGCCAAGGAGTTCGACCTGCTGCGGGTGCTGGTACGGGACGCCGGCCGGGTCGTCACCCGTGACCAGTTGATGCGCGAGGTCTGGGACACCACGTGGTGGTCCTCCACGAAGACGCTGGACATGCACATCTCCTGGCTCCGCAAGAAGCTCGGCGACGACGCGGCGAACCCGCGCTACATCGCCACCGTGCGCGGTGTGGGCTTCCGCTTCGAAAAGAGCTGAGCCCCGCCGCCGGGCGGGAAGAAGTAGAAGAACAACGCATCCCGCCCGGAGGACACCGTGCGCCGCCGTCTGATCAATTCCACCCTCGCCGTGGTGCTCGTGGTGATCGCCGTCTTCGGCGTCTCGCTCGTCATCGTGGAGACCCGCACCATCCAGTCGGGGGCGCAGGACAGTGTCGCCGCCGAAGCCGTACGGCTCGTCGGCATCGTGGAGAGCCGGCTGGGCAGCGGCGAGAAACTGACGCCCGAGATCCTCTCGGAGCAGATCACCGCGAAGCGGTACGCCGAGATCAAGGTGCCGGGCCGGGCCCGGATCGAGATCGGCGCCCGGCCGGCGGGCGACGTCATCGCCTCGACCCAGCGCGGTGACCGCGGCGAGGTGGTCACCGTCGAGGAGCCGCGCTCCACGGTCAGCGCCGAGATCGGCCGGACGCTGCTGGTCATCCTGGCCGTCGCGATCCTGGCGATCCTGGCCGCGGTGGTGCTCGCCGTCCAGCAGGCCCGCCGGCTGACCGCGCCGCTGACCGACCTCGCGGAGACCGCCGAACGCCTCGGCTCCGGCGACCCCCGGCCGCGCCACCGCCGGTACGGGGTCCAGGAGCTGGACCGGGTCGCGGACGTGCTGGACGCCAGCGCCGAGCGCATCGCGCGGATGCTCACCGCCGAACGCCGGCTCGCCGCCGACGCCTCCCACCAGTTGCGGACGCCGCTGACCGCGCTGTCCATGCGGCTGGAGGAGATCACCCTCACCGACGACCCGGACACGGTGAAGGAGGAGGCCAGCATCGCGCTGGGCCAGGTCGAGCGGCTCACCGACGTCGTCCAGCGGCTGCTGACCAACTCCCGCGACCCGCGCTCCGGCTCCGCCGTCGCCTTCGACCTCGACGAGGTCGTCAAGCAGCAGGTCGAGGAGTGGCGCCCGGCCTACCGCAGCGCGGGCCGGGCCATCGTCCGCTCCGGGAAGAAGGGGCTGCGGGCGGTCGGCACCCCGGGGGCGGTGGCCCAGGTCCTCGCCACCCTGATCGAGAACTCGCTGATGCACGGGGACGGCACGGTGGCGCTGCGCACCCGGGTCACCGGCAACCAGGCGGTCGTCGAGGTCACGGACGCCGGCCGGGGCGTACCGCCGGACCTCGGTTCGCGGGTCTTCGAGCGGACGGTCAGTGGCCGGAATTCGACGGGGCTGGGGCTGGCCGTGGCCCGTGATCTGGCGGAGGCGGACGGCGGACGGCTGGAACTCCTCCAGCAGCATCCGCCGGTGTTCGCCCTCTTCCTCGCCCGGGAGGCCGAGCCGTCGGCGGAATGAGCCCGGGAGCGCCCGCGGACCGCTCCCGGGGGCGCACGGCCGGCCTCGGCCGCGCGCCGGCCGCCTTCGGACGCGCGCCCGTCGCGCTCTAGTCGCGCGCCCGCTCGGCGGCGGCCGCGCTCGCCGCCCCCGCCCGCTGCGGCTGTGCGCCCTCGGCCAGGAAGGACTCCGCGGTCTCCACGGCCTCCCGTGCGGGCAGCGCGCGGAACACCCAGGTGCGGTAGGACCAGAAGCGGAAGAGCGTGGCCAGGCCGATGCCGAGGAACTTGAAGACGTTGCTCTGCAGCGAGGTGTCCCACCCGAACCCGTACGTCGCCACGTACAGGACGCCGTTCTCGATGATCAGGCCGACGACGCTGAACAGCAGGAAGAGCGTCAGCTCCTTCGTCCGCCCGTTCTTGTCGCGGTCCCGGTAGGTGAAGTAGCGGTAGCCGAGGTAGTTCGTGCCGGTGGCCACGACGGTCGCCACGACACTGGCCCGGACGACGGGCAGCTCGGTGAGGTGCCGTACCAGGTTGAAGACGACGAAGTTGACGAGGACTCCCGCACCCCCGACAGCGCCGAACTTCATGAGTTCGCGGGCCAGCGTGTCCAGTCGGGCCCGCAGTGCGCTCCGTTCACTCATCGTGATCGTTCAGCTCCTGTGGTGGGCGGTCGTGGGCGTCTGTGCACGGTCGCCCCCGTGCAACCGCACGCTCATGCTAACCAGGGGACCTGTGTGCTGCCTGCCATCCGTGACGGCAGGGAGGTACGGAACATGTCAGTCCACGGTCACGCGGAACCGCCGGGTCCGGCTGTTCTCGTCCTGTTCGTCGGCCTGCGGGGTGCCGCAGCGGAAGCAGTACCTGAGAGTCACCTCGGTACGTCCGGCGCCGCGCGCCATGAAATCGACGTAGCGCAGGCCGCCCGATCCCGGGCGGGCCGGCTCGTCGGCGTCGTAGTGCCCGCCGGTCCTGCGCAGTACGGCCGGGTCCGGCTCCGGTGCGGCGAGGACCCACCGGAAGCCGGTGGAGGGGTTGTCCTTGAGGCGGATCGAGAAGTGGGTGCCGGAGGAGACCGTGATGTCCCGGTCGTCCTCGCCGAAGACGACGGGTCCGGTCAACTGGGAGACCACCGCGTAGACCGCGGCGGCCAGCGCCGCCACCGCGACGACGATGCCCACGGTCCTGGTGCGCCCGGGTATCCGGCCCTCGCTCATGCGTTCCTTCCCCTCGGCGCGGGCGGCGAGCCTACCGCCCCCGCTGATCCCCGGGGGCCGGAACGGGGAGAGTGGCGCACTTGTGTTCGTACGTTCCTCCAAGGCGGCGACGGGGCCCGGTGGGCGGGCGGATACCCTGGGGGCGTGACGTTCCCGGTAGTCGGCATGGTCGGCGGCGGTCAGCTCGCCCGTATGACCCACGAGGCGGGCATCCCCCTCGGCATCAAGTTCAAGCTCCTCAGCAACGCTCCGCAGGAGTCGGCGGCCCAGGTGGTCAGCGAGGTCGTCATCGGCGACCACCGCGACCTGGACACGCTGCGCGCCTTCGCCCGTGGCTGTGATGTGATCACTTTCGATCACGAGCATGTCCCCACCGAGCACTTGAGGGCTCTGGAGGCCGACGGCATCCCCGTCCGGCCCGGCCCCGACGCGCTCGTGCACGCCCAGGACAAGGGGGTGATGCGAGCGAAGCTCGACGCGATCGGGGCACCCTGTCCCCGGCACCGTATCGTCGCCGATCCGGCGGACGTGGAGCGGTTCGCCGCAGAGATCAACGGGGGCGGCGCGCAGCGCCTCGATGAGGGGCGGTGGCCGGGCGACGGGCGGGACGGCGGCTTCCCGGTCGTCCTCAAGACCGTCCGCGGCGGCTACGACGGCAAGGGCGTCTGGGTCGTACGATCCTCCAAGGAGGCCGCCGAGCCGTTCCGCGCCGGAGTGCCGGTGCTGGCCGAGGAGAAGGTCCCCTTCGTACGGGAACTGGCCGCCAACGTGGTCCGCTCGCCGCACGGCCAGGCCGTCGCGTACCCGGTCGTGGAGTCCGTCCAGGTCGACGGCGTCTGCGACACCGTGATCGCGCCCGCCCCGGACCTCTCCGACGCGCTGTCCGGCCAGGCCCAGGAGCTGGCGCTGCGCATCGCGCACGAACTCGGCGTGGTCGGCCATCTCGCGGTCGAGCTGTTCGAGACCGCCGACGGCCGCATCCTCGTCAACGAGCTGGCCATGCGCCCGCACAACTCCGGCCACTGGACCCAGGACGGCGCGATCACCTCGCAGTTCGCCAACCACCTGCGGGCCGTCCTCGACCTGCCGCTCGGCGACCCCCGCCCGCGCGCGCGGTGGACGGTGATGGCCAACGTCCTCGGCGGCGATTATCCGGACATGTATTCCGCGTACCTCCATTGCATGGCACGGGACCCGCGGCTGAAGATCCATATGTACGGAAAGGACGTGAAGCCCGGCCGCAAGGTCGGACACGTCAACACCTACGGCGACGACCTGGCCGACGTGCGAGAGCGCGCCGCGCACGCCGCCGGCTACCTGCGAGGAACCATCACCGAATGAGTGCGAGCACTTCCCCCTCGGTCGGCATCGTCATGGGCTCCGACTCCGACTGGCCCGTCATGGAGGCCGCCGCCAAGGCCCTCGACGAGTTCGAGATCCCCTACGAGGTCGACGTCGTCTCCGCGCACCGGATGCCGCACGAGATGATCGCGTACGGCGAGGAGGCCGCCGGCCGCGGCCTGAAGGCGATCGTCGCGGGCGCCGGGGGAGCGGCCCACCTGCCGGGGATGCTCGCCTCGGTCACCCCGCTGCCGGTCATCGGCGTGCCCGTACCGCTGAAGTACCTGGACGGCATGGACTCGCTGCTGTCCATCGTGCAGATGCCGGCCGGCGTGCCCGTCGCCACCGTCTCGGTCGGCGGCGCCCGCAACGCCGGGCTGCTCGCCGCCCGGATGCTCGCCGCCCACGACCCCGACCTGCTGGCCCGGATGCGCGAGTTCCAGCAGCACCTGAACGAGCAGGCCACCGAGAAGGGCAAGCGGCTGCGCAACAAGGTCGCCTCGCCGGCCTTCGGCTTCGGGAGCGGCAAGTGAGCGCGTCCCTGGAGGCGGCCCGCGCGCTGCTCGCCGAGCACCCCGTCGTCGACGGCCACAACGATCTGCCCTGGGCCCTTCGCGAGCAAGTCCGCTACGACCTGGACCGGCGTGACATCGCCGCCGACCAGACCGGGCACCTGCACACCGACATCCCCCGGCTGCGGGCCGGCGGCGTCGGCGCGCAGTTCTGGTCGGTGTACGTACGGACCGACTACACCGGCGACCAGGCGGTCAGCGCCACCCTCGAACAGATCGACGTGGTCCGCCGGCTGGCCGCCCGTTACCCCGGCGACCTGCGCCTGGCGTACACCGCCGACGACATGGAAGCGGCCCGTGCCGACGGCCGCATCGCTTCCCTGAT
The DNA here is from genome assembly GCF_003865135.1 of Streptomyces chrestomyceticus JCM 4735. Taxonomy (NCBI): domain Bacteria; kingdom Bacillati; phylum Actinomycetota; class Actinomycetes; order Kitasatosporales; family Streptomycetaceae; genus Streptomyces; species Streptomyces chrestomyceticus. The sequence goes on from NZ_BHZC01000001.1 coordinate 5,713,468, forward strand.
GGGCGCCGAGGGCGGCCACTCCATCAACAACTCGCTGGCCACCCTGCGCGCGCTGTACGAACTGGGCGTGCGCTACATGACGCTCACCCACAACGACAACATCGACTGGGCGGACTCGGCCACCGACGAGCCGCGCGCGCACGGCCTCACCGCCTTCGGCCGCGAGGTCGTCCGCGAGATGAACCGTCTCGGCATGCTGGTCGACCTCTCGCACGTCTCCGCCGACACCATGCGCGACGCGCTGGACACCAGCGTCGCGCCGGTCGTCTTCTCGCACTCCTCCGCGCGCGCGGTGTGCGACCACCCGCGCAACATCCCGGACGACGTGCTGGAGCGGCTGCCCGCCAACGGCGGTGTCGCGATGGCCACCTTCGTACCGAAGTTCATCCTGCCCGAGGCCGTCGACTGGACGCTGCGGGCGGACGAGAACATGCGGGTGCACGGCTTCCACCACCTGGACACCACCGCCGAGGGCATGGCCGTGCACCGCGCCTTCGAGGCCGGGAACCCGCGTCCACTGGCCACCGCCGCCACCGTCGCCGACCACCTCGACCACATGCGCGAGGTCGCCGGCGTCGACCACATCGGCATCGGCGGCGACTTCGACGGCACCGCCTTCACGCCCGCCGACCTCGCCGACGTGTCCGGCTACCCGAACCTGGTCGCCGAACTCCTCGACCGCAAGTGGTCCACGGCCGACCTGGCCAAGCTGACCTGGCAGAACGCCGTCCGCACGCTGCGCGGCGCGGAGGACGTCGCCCGCGCGGTGCAGGACGGGCGCGGACCGTCCGTCGCGACGATCGACCAGCTCGACGGCCTCGACGGCTGAGCGGCGCGACCACGCCACGAGGGGCCGGGCTCATGCCGAGCCCGGCCCCTCGTCGTGCGTTCCCGTCTCAGGCCTGCGGACGGCCCAGCGCCCGGTACGTCCAGCCCGCCTTGCGCCACAGCTCCGGGTCGAGCGCGTTGCGCCCGTCCAGGATGCGCGGCGTGGCCACCACCTCGGCCAGCGCGGCCGGGTCCAGCTCGCGGAACTCCCGCCACTCGGTCAGGTGCAGCACCACGTCGGCGCCGCGCACCGCCTCCGGCGCCGAGTCCGCGTACCCCAGCGTCGGGAACACGCGGCGCGCGTTCTCCATGCCCTTGGGGTCGTAGACCGTCACCTGGCCGCCCTGGAGGTGGATCTGCCCGGCGACGTTGAGCGCGGGCGAGTCCCGTACGTCGTCCGAATCGGGCTTGAACGTGGCGCCCAGGACGGCGACCCGGGTACCGAGGAAGGAACCGCCGACCGCCTCCCGGGTCAGCTCGACCATGTGACCGCGGCGCCGCATGTTGATCGAGTCGACCTCGCGCAGGAACGTCAGCGCCTGGTCGGCACCCAGCTCGCCCGCGCGCGCCATGAACGCCCGGATGTCCTTGGGCAGACAGCCGCCGCCGAAGCCGATGCCGGCCCGCAGGAACTTCTTGCCGATCCGCTCGTCGTGGCCGATCGCCTCGGCCAGCTTCACCACGTCACCGCCGGCCGCCTCGCACACCTCCGCCATGGCGTTGATGAACGAGATCTTCGTGGCCAGGAAGGAGTTGGCGGAGGTCTTGACCAGCTCGGCGGTGGGGAAATCGGCCACCACGAACGGCGAACCCTCGGCCATCGGCTTCGCGTACACCTCCCGCAGCACCTCCTCGGCCCGCCCGCCGTCGACACCGATCACGATCCGGTCCGGGTGCAGGGTGTCCTGCACGGCGAAACCTTCCCGCAGGAACTCCGGGTTCCAGGCCAGCTCCACGTCCTCACCGGCCGGCGCCAGCTCCGCGAGCCGCTTCGCCAGCCGCGCCGCGCTGCCCACCGGGACCGTCGACTTGCCGACCACCAGCGCCGGGCGCCGCAGCAGCGGGGCCAGCGACTCGACGGCCGACTCGACGTAGGACATGTCGCAGGCGTACTCACCGTGCTTCTGCGGCGTGTTCACGCACACGAAGTGCACGTCGCCGAAGTCCGCCAGTTCTTCCCAGGAGGTGGTGAAGCGCAGCCGGCCGCTGGCCCCCTCGATGCCCGCGACGTGCGCCCGCAGCAGCTCCTCCAGGCCGGGCTCGTACATCGGGGTCTCGCCCCGCTCCAGCATCGCGATCTTCGCCGGGTTGATGTCCAGCCCCAGCACCTCGAATCCCAGCTCCGCCATGGCCGCGGCGTGCGTCGCGCCGAGGTAGCCGGTGCCGATCACGGTGATCTTCAGGGCCATGGGTGCTCCAGGTGCATACGGGGAGGAGTGCGCTGCCTGAGCATAGTCCGGCCGGTGTCCGGCGGCCCGGGCCCGGTGGCCGGTACCGATCGGGTGCTGTCGGCAAACTCACGTATCCCCGGTCCCGTACGGCCCCCTAGAATTCGGGTTACTTAACGGTAGTTAGCACTGCAGTCAGCTCTCAGGGGAGTGAGAAACGTTGGCGGGAACCGCTGATTTCGATCTGTACCGGACGTCCGAGGAGCACGACATGCTCCGCGAGTCGGTGCGCTCGCTCGCCGAGGCGAAGATCGCCCCGTTCGCCGCCGAGGTGGACGAGCAGGCCCGCTTCCCGCAGGAGGCCCGGGACGCGCTGACCCTCAACGACCTGCACGCCGTCCACGTCCCCGAGGCGTACGGCGGCGCCGGCGCCGACGCGCTGGCCACCGTCATCGTCATCGAGGAGGTCGCCCGCGTCTGCGCCTCCTCCTCCCTGATCCCCGCGGTCAACAAGCTCGGCTCGCTCCCCGTGATCCTCTCCGGCTCCGAGGAGCTGAAGAAGAAGTACCTGGGCCCGCTCGCCAAGGGCGACGCGATGTTCTCGTACTGCCTGAGCGAGCCCGACGCGGGCTCCGACGCGGCCGGCATGAAGACCAAGGCCGTACGCGACGGCGACCACTACGTCCTCAACGGCGTGAAGCGCTGGATCACCAACGCCGGCGTCTCCGAGTACTACACGGTCATGGCCGTCACCGACCCCGAGAAGCGCTCCAAGGGCATCTCCGCCTTCGTCGTGGAGAAGTCCGACGAGGGCGTCTCCTTCGGCGCCCCGGAGAAGAAGCTCGGCATCAAGGGCTCCCCGACCCGCGAGGTCTACCTCGACAACGTCCGCATCCCCGCCGACCGCATGATCGGCGCGGAGGGCACCGGCTTCGCCACCGCCATGAAGACCCTGGACCACACCCGCATCACCATCGCGGCCCAGGCCCTCGGCATCGCCCAGGGCGCCCTCGACTACGCCAAGGGCTATGTCCAGGAGCGCAAGCAGTTCGGCAAGCCGATCGGCGACTTCCAGGGCGTGCAGTTCATGCTCGCCGACATGGCCATGAAGCTGGAGGCCGCCCGCCAGCTCACCTACGCCGCCGCCGCCAAGTCCGAGCGCATCTCCGCCGGCGGCAAGCCCGAGGACCTCACCTTCTTCGGCGCCGCCGCCAAGTGCTACGCCTCCGACGCCGCCATGGAGATCACCACCGACGCCGTCCAGCTCCTCGGCGGCTACGGCTACACCCGTGACTACCCGCTGGAGCGCATGATGCGCGACGCCAAGATCACCCAAATCTACGAGGGCACGAACCAGGTGCAGCGGATCGTGATGGCGCGGAATCTGCCGTAACGCGCTGCCGGCGAACCGGACGAGCGCCCCGGCCTGGTTTGGCCGGGGCGCTCACGGCGTTCCTTTCGGTACGTACAGAACACCGGGAGCGAGAGCCGTCGCGGAATCCGGGAACCGCCCGCGCAGCATCGACCTGGGGTCGTCACGCATCGCGCGGGTCACATTGTCGACCAGCAGGTCCGCCTCGGACGGCAGCAGAACCATTTCCGTGTCCGCCGTATGCCGGCCGTTCTTCGTGAGCCACATCGGGACGCGAATGTTCCCGTCCTCGTCCCGGTACGCCCGGCGGCTCGGAATAGGGTCCATCCGCCAGTCCGGCGGAGTCGTCCGGCTGCGTTTCTTCGGTTCGGTCGGCATGGGTACATCGTCGGCCACTCGGGCGGAGAGCTCCAGCGTTATTCGCGTTGTCGGGTAGAAGATCATGAACGGTATTGGTCGGCCCAGGAGGACAGGAGGTCTCTGGCCTCTTCTCCGAAGGAGGCATGGCGCTGGTACCGGTCGAAGACTTCGAGGTGTTCTGCGATGTCCCGGGCATCCTGGAAGACTATGCGCCCGGTGAATGTCTCGACAGTCGCCAGGCGGTGGTCGTAGACCGTGAAGGTGTTCATCGGGCCGCGCTCAAGGGCAGTGCCCAATGGGAGTACTCCCAGTCGCACATTCGGCAGGTGCGACAGTGCGGCAAGGTGGTCGATCTGAGTGGCCATGGCGGATCGTGGGACCACTGCCCACCTGACAGCCTGCTCCGTCAACAAGAATGTGAACTGCTTCTTGCCGTCGTGCAGGACTGTTTGCCGCTCCAGCTTCTTCGCGACCGTCCTGGAGATGTCCACCGGGGAGTGGTCCAAGCTGGCTCTGACGTACTCCGGTGTGGCCAGGAGTCCTGTCACCATCGCGGGCAGGAAGTACCGGAGTGTCACCGCTTCCGCTTCGAGGCCCGCCAATTCGCACTGGCGCTTCTCCAGTCCCCGCCGCCACGATGTGCGCTTGCTCTGCCATTCCGTATGGGCCAGCCGCGCGAGGCCGCTCACTTCTGCCGCGAGGTTCGCAGGGGCGTCGAGGGCTCTGAGAATCAGCTCCACGTCGACAAGGCTCGGCGTCACCCGGCCGGTTTCGATGTTACTGAGCTTGGTCTGGGACATGTTGCAACGCTGGGCGAGCCACGCCTGGGTGCGGCCGGCTCGCCTGCGCAGCGCGCGAAGTGCCTTCTGAAGATCAGCCTTTGACCGTCTCAGTTCCCCAGGATCAAACGTCAAGGCCCTTCACATACCTCTCGAAGGGCACCGCGTGCTCCAGGGCGATGCGCTTCCACTGGCGGTAAGGAGCGGGGTCGCCGTCGTACGCCTCGCGATTGATCTGTGTTCCGTCCGGGCGGAAGTTCAGGTGGGCAATGCGAGCATCGTCGAACAGCCACCAGTCACGCCCCGAGAGCGGCAGGCCGTAATCGTCGTGCGACACGTCCAGGACGCGAATGTCCTCACCGGCCGCGATGTTGCCGGGAATTCCCCAGGCGAACTGATACCGCTGGTAGTCGGTGAGCGGCCGGCGCACGATACGCACGCGGGCGATGCGCCGCCCGGATGCGACGTAACCGCGCACCCGTTCGTGCCAGCGGGCATTGTGGCCGACGGGCCTGCTCTCGCCCCGTAGGAATCGGGCGACATTCTCCTGTTCCCTGGGCATGGTGTAGGTGGGCTGTGCCTCGAACCGCCACGCCTCGCGCTCGAACGCGTCGAAGAACCTGCGCCAGTCCTCACCATCCAAGAGCACGGACGGCCTCCCGGAGAACGTGCTCGGGGATCTCCACCAGAGCCTCGCCGACGGGCGGCGTGAAGGCGGACGACACGTTCCCCTGTACGACGAACGAACCGTTCGCGGCCCGGTAGACGTTGGGGCAGTCATCGTCGTCGCAGTTGGGCCCTCCGGCGTGGCCGGTGAGACGGGTCAGTTCTGTACGCGTCATCGTGCCCTCCTCTGGTCCAGGGCAGGCCCCTGGCGCCAGGAGGACAGTAAGGCGGCAACGCGGACCGGGGCCATGGCACATCGCGAATATTCGCGTTGTCGGGTAGACGATCTTGAGAGGCTCCGGTCGGACGGGACGGACGGGAAAAGGCCCCCGCCGAAGCAGGGGCCTTCTCGTGCGCTCCGTGGCGGCTGTCAGTTCCCGCTCACCGTCACCGGCTCGTCGTTCTTCAGTTGTTCGACGAGTTTGGCGACCTTGGCCTTGTCCCAGCGGAGGTTGCCGCCGACGCTGCCGGCGATGGGCATGTTCATCGACTTGCCGTCGCCGCCCGTGACGCCCTTCATCGCGAAGAACATCGAGCCGAGGTCGAAGAGGCCCATGTCCTTGTCGACGATCACGGTGTCCAGGCCCGCGCTCATCGTCGGGTAGAGCTTGAACGGGTTGATGATCGTGCCGGGGGTGGCCGTCTGGCTGGCCAGGGCCGCGAGGAACTTCTGCTGGTTCTTCGTGCGGTCCAGGTCGCTGCCCGCGAAGGCGTAGCGGGTGCGGACGAAGGCGAGGGCCTGTTCGCCGTTGAGGGTCTGCTTGCCGGCCTGGAAGTCGGCGCCGGACTTCTTGTCCTTGAACGCCTTCGGGATGTCCATCTCGACGCCGCCGATCGCGTCCACGATGTTGGCGAAGCCCGCGAAGCCGATCTCGACGTAGTGGTCGATGCGCAGGCCGGTGTTGTGCTCGACGGTGCGCACCAGCAGTTCGGGGCCGTCCTCGGCGTAGGCCGCGTTGAGCTTGGTGTGGCGGCCCTTCCCGGCGTACTTCTTGCCGGACTTGGAGCCGACGAACGAGGGGATCTCGACGTCCGAGTCGCGCGGCAGGGAGATCAGGGTCGGGCCGTTGCCGCCGTCGTGCAGGATCATCATCGAGTCCGTGCGCTTGCCCTCGGCGGAGCCGGTGTGCAGCTTCTTCTTGTCCTCGTCGGACATGCCCTCGCGGCTGTCGGAGCCGACGATCAGGTAGTTGGTGCCGTCGCCTTCCTCCGGGCGGTCGATGACCTTGCTCAGGTCGACCTCGCGGCGCAGCTTGCCGTCGGCCCAGAAGTACGTGGCGACCGAGGTGACGAGGAGCACGGCGACCAGGGTCAGGACGGTCCACTTGATGCGGCGGCCCCAGTTGGGGGCGGGGCGCGGGGAGCGGCCGCCGCCGTCCTGTCCGCCGCCGCGGCCGCCGCCGTAGACCTGGCCGGTGTTGTAACCGTCGCCGTGCCCGCCGGCGTAGTTGTTGCCGTACGGGTCGGGGCCCTGGCCCTGGGGCGGGACGGAGGGGCGGCGGCGCGGCGAGAGGTGCGGGGGCAGCGGCGGCTCGGGCGGCTGCTGCCCCGGCCCGGGGTAGGGCCCGCCGGGGCCACCGGGGCCACCGGGGCCGTTGGGACCGCCACGCCGGACGTGCGGCATGGCGCGCGCGCCCTCCGGCTCGGCGCCGCTGCCACGTCCGTACCGGTCTCTGTTGTCGGACCCAGGCCACTCGTTCATGGGGGAAGTCTGCCTGTCCTACGGCTCCCCCATACAGGGGAGGTACGAGATCGGGCCGCCGCTGTTGCAGAGCTGATGCAAAGTGACGCGGAGCGCCGCTTGCGCAATGGGGACGGAGGTGATCAATCCGGCATGGGTGTCCCCCCCCCGATCAGGGGAGGCCGGAAGGGGTGGGGGCGGTGGCTTGTGGCCGATGGTGGTGGAAGGTTTTCGGAGCGTGAGCGGGGTGGAGGTGGTGCGGGGTGGGCGCGGGGGAAGGGATGCGCGCCCCGCGCATAAAGTGGGCGCATGACCGATCTCGTCACCACCGGCCCGGAGGCCGACCTTCCGGGCAAGCCCACTTCCGTCTCCCGGACGACGCTGTCGCACATCATGACGGCAGGCGACACCAACCTGCTGGGCACGGTGCACGGTGGCGTGATCATGAAACTCGTCGACGACGCGGCCGGCGCGGTCGCGGGGCGGCACTCCGGCGGGCCCGCGGTCACCGCCTCCATGGATGAGATGGCCTTCCTGGAGCCGGTCCGCGTAGGGGACCTGGTGCATGTGAAGGCCCAGGTCAACTGGACCGGGCGGTCCTCGATGGAGGTCGGGGTGCGGGTGCTGGCCGAGCGCTGGAACGAGTCCACGCCCGCGACGCAGGTCGGTTCGGCGTACCTGGTGTTCGCGGCGGTGGACGAGGAGGGCAAGCCCCGCCCCGTACCACCGGTGATCCCGGAGACCGAGCGGGACAAGCGCCGCTACCAGGAGGCCCAGATCCGCCGCACCCACCGGCTGGCCCGGCGCCGCGCGATCAAGGAGCTGCGGGCGCAGCGGGTGGCGGACGGGATCGACGACGCGTAGGGCGGTGCGGCGCGGCGCGGGGTTCAGTCCCCTTCGGGGCGGGCCAGGTCGAGGATTGCTTGCGCGTCGGTCGTGCGGGAGCCTTCCCAGAGCAGTACGCGGTCGGCGCCGGACTCGGCGAGGAGCTTCTCGGCGAGCCGGGTCTCGCTGCCGAGGGCGCGATGCACGACGTCCTGACCGCTGCTCCGTACGGCCCAGGTGCCGCCGTCGCGTACGTCGAGGCGCCAGGTGTAGCGGACGCGTTCGCGCAGGATGCGGTAGACGTACGAGGGCGTGACGGCGAGGCCGCGGGCGATGGCGGGCGCGTCGAGGCCGTCCGCCGCGGCCTCCAGGACGAGGCGCGGCAGGGCGGCCTCGGTGATCTTGTACGCGCGGCGGATGCGGCCGGCCTCGGTGAGGGTGAGGTCGTCGGCGCTGATGTCGAGGTCCGGGACGGGGGCCGACCGCGGCGGTCGCGGCGCGGGGCCGGGGGCCGGGGCGTGGTTGAGGCGTTCCACGTCGGCCTGGAGGGCGGCTTCCTCCTGTTCCAGCCGGGCCCGCTGCGCGGACAGGCGTGCGGCTCGGGCGGTCAGGTCCTCGTGGCCGGAGTGCCGCGGAGCGCCCGGAGTGTCCGGCACCTCGCTGTCCGGCTGTGCGCGCTGGAACTGCTGCATGACGACGGCGATCTGGTCGAGGAACCACCGGTCGCTGAGTGGTGATCGTTTTTCACCCATGGGCGGGGACTGTACTGAGTACACGGCGCCTCGGCAACCGGGTTCACGACTGGTGGCCCGGTGGCTCGGGGCACGCTGCCTCGTCGCCGGTCAGCGTTCCGAAGTCGCCGGCGGCCGACAACTGGGTCGGGTCGTCGGAGCGCACCCGGTGGACCCCCTTGAAGTCCTTGCCGACGGTGACCCGCAGCACCGGGCCCTGGCCGGGCACCTGGCGCAGGGCCGCCCCGGGCAGGGCGGCGGCGAGGGAGCGGACCGAGCGGTCCCAGCGCGGGTCGTAGGCGATCACGGTGCGCCGTACGCGGGTGGCGGCGTTGCCCGGGGTGCCGGTGGTGTCGAAGCCGGTGGCGCGCAGCGACTTGTCCACCGCGCGGCCCAGCCCCGTCCGGCCCGCGCCGTTGTCGACCTGCACCCGGACGGTGGCGGGCGGTACGTCCACGACCGTCGCGCGCTGCCGGCCGGACCGCCGCACGGCCAGCGGCCGGTCCTCGCGCAGCGCCTGGAAGAGCTGCTTCGCCTTCTCCTCGTTCCACATCACGGTCGAGCCCACGTTGGGCACCTGGAAGTCGATGTCGCCCAGCGGCACGGAGGCGAACTCGGACGACGACGGGTTGAAGCCGCGCAGCGCCTGGCCGAGGTCGACCAGCTCGTCCGCGCCGAACCCCTCGTCGGCCCGTACGGACTCCAGCAGCGCGTCGGTGATCTCCTTGAACTGGACCGGGTGGAGCAGCGCGCCGGAGCTGGTGATCTTGTGCATGAGCGCGGCGAGGAAACGCTGCTGGCGCTGCATCCGCCCGAGGTCGGAGGCGCTGTCCAGGTGCCGGGCGCGGACGTACTGGAGCGCCTGGCCGCCGTTGAGCCGGGAGCGCCCGACGGGCAGGTCCAGGCCGCTGTAGCTGTCCTTCAGGGGGCGGTTGGTGCAGACGTTCACGCCGCCGACCGCGTCCACCGTCTTCATGAAGCTGGTGAAGTCGACCTCCAGGTAATGGTCGATGTGCACCCCGGTCATCCGCTCGACGGTCCGGATGGTCAGGCCGGGGCCGCCCTCCGCGTACGCCGCGTTGAGCTTCACGGGGTGGCCGTGGTGGTGCTTGCCGGTGGTCCCGTCGGTGTGCGGGGGCGTCTGCGCGTACGAGTCGCGCGGCAGGCTGACCACGCTGGCGCGGTTCCGGTCGGCGGACAGGTGCACCATCATGATCGTGTCGGTGCAGTGGCACGGCTCGCCGCCCAGGTGGTACCGGCGTTTCTCCTCGGGGGAGAGCTTGTCCCGGCCGTCCGTGCCGACGACCAGGAAGTTCATGCCGTCCCCGCCGCTGTTGTCCGGCCGGTTGCCCAGGCCCTTGAAGGCGTCCACCCGGGCGATGCCGTCCTCGACGCCTGTGACCATGGCGTGCCCGACCCCGCCCGCGGCCAGCAGCAGCAGCGAGACGCCCGCGGTGATGCGCAGGCCCCAGCGGGGCCGCCCGCCCCGTCGCCGGTGACGGGCGCGCGGGCGGGGCGAGCGGTGCGGTGCGGTCATGGGGACACCTCCGCGGCAGGGTCGGGGCGGACGGAGTGCGGGAGCGGGGTGGGGGAGGGGTACGGCGACGGGGTGGATCGGCGGGGACGGGATCGGGGTGAGAGGAACCGTTTCCGTGGCCGGACGGACCGGCTCCGGACGGGAAGGAGGGGGCCGGGTCACCGTAGGCCCATATGATCGGCTGTAAAGCACCACACGCCGGGCGGTGCCCCCAGGGCCACCCGCCTGCCGTCGGCCCCCGTCCCCCATAAGCGGTAACGTGACCGCGATGAACGCCACGCCACCGCAGCAGCTCCCGGCCGTCTCCGTGATCATGCCGGTGCTCAACGAGGAACGTCATCTGCGCAGCTCGGTCCAGCACATCCTGGAACAGGAGTACGCCGGTGAGATGGAGGTGGTGATCGCGCTCGGGCCCTCGACGGACCGTACCGACGAGATCGCCGCCGAGCTGGTCGCCGAGAACGCCGCGAACGAGCGGGCCCGGGTGCTGACCGTGCCCAACCCCACGGGCCGCACCCCGGCCGCCCTGAACGCGGCGATCAAGGCGTCCCGCCATCCGGTCGTGGTGCGCGTCGACGGCCACGGCATGCTCTCGCCCGACTACATCGCGACCGCGGTCCGCCTCCTGGAGGAGACCGGCGCGCAGAACGTCGGCGGCATCATGCACGCCGAGGGCGAGAACGCCTGGGAGGACGCGGTCGCCGCCGCGATGACCTCCAAGATCGGCGTGGGCAACGCGGCCTTCCACACGGGTGGCGCCGCGGGCCCGGCCGACACGGTCTACCTGGGCGTGTTCCGGCGCGAGGCGCTGGAGCAGCAGGGCGGCTACAACGAGGAGTTCATCCGCGCCCAGGACTGGGAGCTGAACTTCCGCATCCGCGAGGCGGGCGGGCAGATCTGGTTCTCGCCCGAGCTGAAGGTGCAGTACCGGCCGCGGCCCAGCGTCCGCGCGCTGGCCAAGCAGTACAAGGACTACGGGCGCTGGCGCCACGTCGTGGCGCGCTACCACTCCGGTTCGATCAACCTGCGGTACCTGGCGCCGCCGACCGCCGTGTGCGCCATCGCGGCGGGCGTCGTGGTCGGCGCCCTCGTCACGCCGTGGGGCTTCGCCGTCCCGGCCGGGTACCTGGCCGCCATCGCGGCGGGTTCGGTCCCGGCGGGCAAGGGGCTGCCGCTGAAGGCCCGCGTCCAGATCCCGGTCGCCCTGGCGACCATGCACATGTCGTGGGGCTGGGGCTTCCTGACCAGCCCGCGGTCGCTGGCCGAGAAGGTCATCGCCAGCCGCCGCCCGGCGGTGCCGGCGCCGCAGCCGGCCGCCGCGGAGTGACCGTGCGGGTGGCCCGCGCGTCCGGCTTACGCGGCCGCGTCCTCCGGGATGCGGCCCGCCGGGCGAGCGGGCCACCACGCAAGCCGCGGCTGTCATGCAGCCCACGGCCGCCACACACTTCACGGGCGTCACACACCTCACGACCGCCCCTCAGTTCACACGCAGCCCCTCCCGTCACAGCGGTCAATACGGGCTGGGCACAGGCACCCCGGCGCGGCTACGATACGTGTCACGATCATCACGTACCGTGCCCGGCGATCGGCTGGAGGTGCCCCCGTGCGTCCCTGGGCGGCGCTGGTTGTCCTGCTGTGCGGCACGTTCCTCGCCAACCTCGATGTCTTCATCGTGGTGGTGGCGATGCCCGCGCTGGAACGGGACCTGGGCGCGGACGGCAGCCAGCAGCAGCTCGTCCTCGCCGGTTACCAGTTGGTCTACGCGCTCGGCCTGGCCGCCGGCGGCCGGCTGGGGGACGCGCTGGGCTCCCTGCGGGTCTTCGGCCTCGGCATGGCCGTCTTCACCGCGGCCTCGGTCGTCTGCGGGGCCGCGCCCACCACGGCCGTCCTGGTCCTGGCCCGGCTGTTCCAGGGCGCCGGTACGGCCCTGATGGTGCCGCAGGTCTACCGCGCGGCGCGGACCCTGTTCACCGGCGCGGCGCAGCGCAGGGCGTACGCCGCGATCGGCGCGGTGATGGGACTCGGCGCGATCGGCGGGCAACTGCTCGGCGGCTGGCTGCTGTCGGCGGACGTCCTCGGCCTCGGCTGGCGCGCCGTCTTCCTCGTCAACGTACCGGTGGGCGTCCTGGCGCTCACCCTCCTGCCGTGGGCGGCGGGCGGGCGCCCGCCGGCGCGCCGCGAACCGGTGCGCGCCGACCTGCCCGGCCTGGGCCTCGCGGCGGCCGCGCTCGGGCTGTTCTCCGTCCCCCTGGTGGCGGGCGGCACGGGCGGCATGGTGTGGTGGGGACCGGCCTGCCTGGCCGCCTCCCTCCCGGTCGCCGCCTGCTTCCTGCGCCACGAACGCGCGCTGGACGCCCGGGGCGGCTCCCCGCTCGTACCGCCGCGGCTGCTGGGGCTCGCCGGCTTCCGGCGCGGCATCGTGCTGATCGTGCTGGTCAACTGCGGGCTCGCCGCGTTCGTCCTGATGCTCGGACTGCTGCTCCAGAAGGGCCTGCGCTGGAGCCCGCTGGCCACCGGAGCGGGCATGGTGCCGGCCGCGGTCGCGTTCGCCGCCGGCTCGCTGATCGCGCCGCGGCTGGCCCGCGGCGCGGAGGTGCGGCTGCTGGTCCTGGCCTCCCTCGCCGCGACCGCCGGGTACGCGGGCTGCGCCGTGAGCGCTCTCGGCACCGACCCGCGCTGGCTGCTCGGCGCGGTGTGCGCCGTCGGCGGCGCGCTGGGCCTGTGCGTCACCCCGGCCCTGTCCGTGACCCTGCGCTCCGTGCCGGAGCCGGTCGCGGGCGCGGCGTCCGGCGTGGTCTCCACGGCGCAGCAGCTCGGCGCCGCGCTCGGCGTGTGCGTCTACGGCTTCCTCTTCTTCGCCCAGGTCCGCGCCACGGCCGACGTGGTCGCCGCCTTCGCGGTCACCACCACCGCGCTGACCACGACCTCGGCGGCCGCCGCGGTGCTCGCCCGCGGCCTGCCCCCGGCGGCCGCCCCCGCCGGCCTGCCGGAGGACGTCCTCGGCGCACCGGCGGCGCGCGACCTCCCGATGTGACACCGGACCGATTCCCCGACCGTACGGAGACACGCTTGTCCCCCCATTCCCGGACCGCCGCCGTGCGGCCGAGCCCCGAAGCCCGGCTCGCCGAGACCGTCCCGCAGGTGAGCCGGTACGTGGCCGGGCTCCTCGACGCCTACCGGCCCCGGTACGCGCACCTGCGGCCCGCGCTCGAACGGCTCGTCACCCACGGCAGGCGGTCCCCCTCGAAAGCGCGCTGCCGCTCCTGGTGCACGGCGCCGTCGAGGGCACCCTCGAACCGGCCGTACCGGTGGCCGGGACGCACACCCTGTGGTGGCGGGCCGCCAACACCTTCGACGACGTGTCGGACGGCGACACCGGCGCCCGGCTGTACGGCGACGCCCCGGCGGCCGTCATGACGGCGGCTCTGGAATGCGGCTACGCCCTGCCGTTGCGCGCCCTGGCCGCCCTGCCGGTGCCCGGAGCCCTGCGCGAGCGCCTGACCGCGGACTACCTCGACGGCTGGACCGCCGCCTGCGACGGGCAGGTCGGCGACCTCCTCGGCACACCGACCGGGACGAGCCCCGAGGAGGTGCTGACGGTCTACCGGCACAAGAGCGGCGCGGTCTACGCCATGGCCGCCACGATGGCGGCCCGCCTCGCACTAGGCGCGGACGGCGCAGACGACCCGCGGGTTGCCGCCTGGGGTGAGTTCGGACAGGCCGTCGGGATACTCGCGCAGTTCCGCAACGACGAGGACGACCTGCGCTCCGGCCAGAGCGAGGACCTCGGCAACCGCACCGCCACCTACCTCCTGGTCCAGTTGCTGCACGCGGCCACCGGCACGGACCGGGAGCAGGCGCTGGAACTCCTCGGCCGGGCCGCCGACTCGCCCGCCGACCGCCGCCGGCTGGCCGCCATGATGTTCGCCCCGGACGTCCTCGCCCCGTACCGGCGCCTCCTCGCGGACGTCCACCACCGCGCCCACGCCCTGCTGGACACCCTCGCCCCCGACTCGCCCTTCACCGCGTCCCTGCACCGGCGCGTGGACGACGAGGTACGGACCACCGCGAACGCCTGTGCGCCGGCGGGCCCGCACGGTACGCACTGCACCCTGCCGCCGGGCCCGGCGGTGCCGCCCGGCCGCACCCCTGCGCGGTCCGGTCAGAAGGTGTAGGCGGGGTTCACCTTCATACAGGCCTTCTTGTCCTCGCCGTTGAGGGCGTCGGCACTGTCCGGCGCCTTTTCGGCCTCCTTCTTGTCCTCCGACGGCTTGGGGAACGCCGTCCCCCTGCGCCAGTCGTTGCCGATCACCAGCCGCATGGTGGTGGCCGAACGCGACTCCTTGACCGAGTCCTTGGGCAGGCCGAGGGCCTTCGCGAGGGCGAGGGCGTCGCCGCGTCCCTCCTTGGCCGGGTAGGTGATCGTGGTGTCGGCCTGGGTGATGAGGCGGGAGTCCGTGGTGGCGCTCGTGTAGCCGAGGGTTCCCAGGTGGCCGGCGATCACGTTCGCACGGCCGGAGACCGGGCCGGTCACCGTGCTGTTGGTGCCGTTCTGGACGACGACGTCCAGCTTGTCCTTGGCCGTCGTCGGCTGCGGATCGGGCGTGGGCTTCTTCTTCTTGTCCTTGCCGTCCAGCGCGGTGTCGTTGCGCAGGAGGGAGAAGGTCTGCTCGGCGTCGCCGGGCTTGGGTACGACGTACTCGCCGCCCGCCGCGTACTGCCACGGCATGGTGACCATCGTGATCCGCTCGGTCGGCACCCGCTGGAGGTCGCCGCCCAGGTCGTACAGCTTCTTGACGCTGCCCAGGCCCTCGTCCACGGTCAGCGCCTTGGTGGCGGCCTCGGCCAGGTCGCGCAGCTTCAGCGGGTCGGTGAGCTTGGTGCCCGCCTTCAGCTCGCGGACCATCGAATTCATGTACATGTGCTGGGCCTTGGCCCGGCCGATGTCGGTGTTGTCCTCGAAGCCGTACCGGGTGCGCAGCCACTGGAGGGCCTGGACGCCCTTGACCGAGTGGGTGCCCGCGGTGAGCTTCAGACCGCTGCCGTGGCCCTTCTTGTCGTGCGAGTAGACATTCTTGTCCACACACACGGGTACGCCGCCGATCGCGTCCGCCATGTCCACCACGCCGGCGAAGTCGACCATCATGAAGTGGTCGATGTAGATGCCGGTCAGCTCCTTCCAGGTGGCGACGGTGCAGCCGGGACCGCCGTGCTGGAGCGAGGTGTTGATGGCCGCGGTGGTCTGCGGGTAGACCTTGCCGTCGTCCGGGTCCTTGCACTCCGGGATCGGCACGCGGGTGTCGCGCGGGATCGAGATGACCGACATGTTGCTGCGGTCGGCCGAGACGTGCAGCAGCATCTGCACGTCGGCCAGCGGCTTGCGGTCCGCGTCCTGGCGGGCGCCGCCCAGCTCGATGTTCTTCTCGCTGTTCCGGCCGTCCGAGCCCAGCAGCAGGATGTTCAGCGGCGTCTGCCCGAAGGCGTTCGGCTCGGGTTTCTCCAGGCCGCCGGAGCCCAGGTCGAGGGCGTCCTTGCGGAGGTTGCTGTTGAGGTGCTCGTAGTACCAGTAACCGGCGCCGGCCGTGCCGACTATCAGCACGGCCAGGGTTATCGCGCTCCAGCGCAGGACGCGCCGGGTTCTGCTGCGGGGTCTGCGCGCGCGACGGGTGCCCTTGGCTTCGGGCTCGGAGCCGTCGGCGGGGGAGGGGCCGGGGTCCGCCGCGTCCTTGAGGGCGGTGGCGGTGGGCGTACCGGTGGCGGCCGTACCGGCGGAGGGTGTGCCCGTGACTGCCGCTGCGGGGGTCTGGCCGGCGGCGCCCGTGGCCGGGCCCGCGACGCCGCCCGTGATCACGGGCGGACCCGTCACCCCGCCGGTGATCACCGGCGGGACGGGCGCGCCGCCGCCCGCCGACGGCGTGCCGGTGCCGCCGGGAGCTGCCGGGGCGGCCGACGCGGCCGGAGCGTCCGGAGGAGGCGTGCCCCCTTGGTCCGCCGGTCCCGGCGCACCGGACTCAGGCGAACCGTTCCGCCCGCTTCCGTTCCCGTTCCCGCTTCCGTTCCCGTACAGGCTGTCGTCCCAGCCCAGATCCTCGGCGTCGGGCCGGCGCCGTTGTGGCCCGTCGCCACGCGCACTGCTGTGCCGCATTGGGTTTCTCCCCCGTCGGTCGGCGCCGGTCACGGCGGCCGGGGCTCGCTTGGTCTTTCCGGCTGCCCCGTGCAGCCGCGGACCGGCCGGGGGCCCGGCCGGTGTCCGGCTACTTGGCGCAGATGTTCTGGTCGTCGGCGTTCACGTTCTGCACGCCGTCCGGCGTTTTCGTCGGCGCCTCGATCGACTTGCCCGGTCCCTTGAAGTCCTTGCCCAGGATCAGCTTCATCGGGACCTTGGGTCCCGCGTCCGCGGTGGTCTTCTTCAGCGCGCTCTTGGGCAGGCCCATCCAGTCGGCCAGGGCTGCCGCCTGGTCGGCCTGGTTCGGCGCGTACTCCAGCCGGGTGGCGGCCAGCTTCGTCGGCGCGTTGCCGGCGTTGGTCGACAGCTTCGCGGCCTTGCTGTTCTGCAGCCAGTCCACCGTCTCCTGGGCGGCACCGATCGGTCCGCCGCCGTTGCTGACGTCCACCCGGACCTTGTCGGCCGGGGCCTTGGGAACCTTCTTGTCGTCCGAGGTGCCCTTGCTCTTCTTCTCCTTCGTCTTGGACAGCGAGTGGTCGGCGCGGATCATCTGGAACAGCGGTCCGGCCTTCGCCTCGTCCAGTACGACGGTCGCGGGGTCCTTCGGGTTGTCCAGGACGGGAACTGTGGCGAAAGTGATGTTTTTGATGTCGACCCGGCTGAGGTCCTTGGCGAGGTCCACCAGCTTGCCCGCACTGCCGATCCCGGTGTCCACGGTCAGCGCCTTGGTGGCGGCCTGGGCCAGGTCGTAGAGCTTCGGCACGCTGGTCAGGGTGTCGCCGGACTTCATCTTGCGGATCATCGAGCTGAGGAACTGCTGCTGGAGCTGGATGCGGCTCAGGTCGCTGCCGGTGCCGACGGAGTGCCGGGTACGGACGAAGGCCAGCGCCTGCTCGCCCTTGACGACGCTCTTGCCCGCCGGCAGGTGCAGATGGGACTTCGGGTCGTCGATCGGCTTCGCGGCGCACACCTCGACGCCGTCGACCGCCTCCGACAGCTCCTTGACCGCGTTGAAGTCGGCCATCATGAAGTGATCTATGGACAGGCCGGTCATCTTCTCGACGGTGCGCCAGGTGCAGCCGGGGTCGCGGTCCTCCTGGCCCAGGCTCGTGTTGAAGCGGACGTTGTGCTGCCCCGGGATGGTCCGGGTGGCGCCGTCCTTCTTCGTCGGGCAGTCCGGAATGTCGGTGATCATGTCGCGGGGGATGCTCAGGGCCGTCGCGTTGGAGCGGTCCTTGGAGATGTGCATCAGGATCGTGGTGTCCGCGTGCCCCACGCTGCCCGCGTCGCCGTAGCCCTGGTTGCCCTTGCCGGAGCGGGCGTCCGTGCCGATGACGAGGATGTTGACCGGGCCGTCCTTGACCGCCGGGTTCTCCTTGCCGACGTCGACCTTGGAGATGTTCCCGTTCAACTGCTGGTACAGGAAGAACGCGCCGCCGCAGCCCGCGACGAGGACGAAGCCGAGCGCGCCGGACGTCCAGTAGAGCGCCTTCTTCTTCGTGGACTTCTTCGGCTTGGGCTTACGACGGCTCGGCGCGCCGCCGCCGGGCGGCGCGGAGCGGTTCCCGGCCCGCCGGTCACGCTGCGCGGGCAGCTCGCGGGTGTCGGTGTCCCGGCCGGGCGCACCGCTTCCAGAACCGTTTTGCCCCGTACGGCTGCCGGGCCGCCCCGAACCGCCGCCGGGCTGTCCCGTACCGCCGCCGGGCGCGGGCGTGCCCCCCTCGGGCCGCGGCGTGCCACGGCCGCGGCCGGGCGCCGGCCCCTTGCGGCCGGCCGGCTGCGTCGCCGGGGCGTCGCCGGGGTCCAGCCGCAACTCGTAGGTGCCGGTGTTCGGGTCGAACACCCACTGATCGGCGGGATCGATGTCGTCCCCTCGCCCACGGCCTTGCGCGTCCACGGTGCCTTGTGTCCTCCGTCGGTGCCACGCGGCGCCTCCCCCTCAAGGCGCTCGGTCGGTCGGTTGTGCAATGCGCGGTCAGCCTGGTCGTGCGGACCGGATCGCTCACACTATCCGCCCGGTTCGGCGTCGAGCGACGCCCGTGACACATTCCACTCCCCTACAACTGGGCAATTCACCCCATCTTTTCGACAGCTTTCGAGCGGCCGGACGCAAATTTTTGCCGAGCTTTCAGCGACAGATGCCACGTTCGGCGGTGGTTCCCCGGAACGTGGGTGTCGCGGACGGGAGGGCGGAACCGTCCGACGCGTCGCCCGCGGAATCCTTACGCGATCCGGATGCCGGGCGCGGTGAATGCGGCGCGTCCGCCCCGCCCCGCGCCCGGCCCGGTACGGCGGACGCCGCGGGAGCGGGCGAGGGGGTCGCCGAAGGGGGCCGTACGGTCACCGGGCGGTCCTTGCCCAGTTGCCGGAAGAGCTGGTCGGCGTCCGGCTGGACGAGTTCGTCGCGGTCGGGGTCGTAGCGGTACTCCCGACGCGGAACGGTCAGGAACTGCACCTTGTCGGTCGGGATGCTGCGCATACCGCGCACCCATTCGTACAGCCCCCGCAGCGACGCCAGCCCCTCGTCGGTGGTCAGGGAGCTGGTCGCGGCGTCCAGCAGCGGATAGAGCCGCCCGGGGTGCAGCAGGACGCCGTTGCTCTGGACCTTGTTCACCAGCGCCGCCAGGAACTGCTGCTGACGCTCCATGCGCATGGTGTCGCTGCCGTCGCCGAGGGTTTTACGGGCCCGGACGTAACCGAGCGCCTCTTCCCCGCGCAGCGTCTGCCAGCCGGCCGGCAGCCGCAGATGTGCCTCGTCGTCATTGACGGGGCGTTCCAGGCAGAGGTCGACGCCGTCCACCGCGTCCACCATTTTCTTGAATCCGGCGAAATCCACGATCATGTGGTGGTCGATGCGAATGCCGGTCAGCTTCTCGACCGTACGGATCGTGCAGGCCGCCCCCGCGAACTCGAACGCCCAGTTGAACTGGATGAATTGCGGCACCGACTGCTTTCCGTCGGAACGCTTGCAGGCGGGAATGCGCACCATCAGATCGCGCGGGATGCTGACCGCCGTCGCGCTCCTGCGGTCCGCCGCCGCGTGCAGCAGGATCGCGGTGTCCGAGCGCTGGGTGCCGTTGTCCTCGCCGTACTTGCCGTTGGACTCCCCGGAGCGCCGGTCGGAGCCGATCAGCAGGACGTTCTCCGCGCCCCCGGGCTCCGACTTGGGCCGCTCCGCCTCGTACTTCTCCAGCTCGTTGCGGGTGTCGTGGTCGGTACGGATGTTGCCGTCCAGCCTGGTGTAGAGCAGCCAGCCGGTGCCGGTCGCGGCCAGCAGCAGCCCGGCGAGCCCGAGGGCGGTCCAGCGCGCCCATCGCCGTCCGGGGCGCGGACCGGTGGCCGTCGCGCCGCTCTCCGCGGTGAGGTCCAGCGGCGGGGCCGCGGGCGGGGCCGGGCGTGCGCCCGGCGCGCCGTCGGCGTCCCGCGGGCCGGGCCGGCCGGAAGGGTTCTCCGGGCTGTCGCTCACGTGTGCGTCCCCATCCCTCCGGAGTCGGCGTCCCGCCCACGCGGGCCACCGTCCGGGGGCGGACGGGCGGGCCCGCAAGGGCGTCCGTATCCCAAGATCATGACCCGCCCGGCGCGTACCGGCCCCTCACGGAGGGTCAGGCGTGCGCCGGACGGGGGAAAGGGGGGCGGGAGTCCGTCCCGTCAGACCGCGCGGTGCGTCACCCGCTCGCTCTCCTCGCGCCGCGCCAGGCCGTCCGCCGCCAGCCGCTCGACATTGCGGCACAGGACGACCGAGCCGCCCGCGGCCAGCGGGGCGAACAGTCCGGCGGACAGGCCCGCCCAGGTGTCGTACGGCAGGCCGGACAGCAGCCGGGACCCCTCGCCCAGTCCGCGCTCCGCGGCGTCGGCCAGCGCCGCCGCCACGACCTCGGCGCCGGTCAGCTCCCGGCCGTCCACGGCGAGCGCCGGGTCCTGCGGGGAGACGGGCGCGTACGGCGCGAACCGGTCGCCCTGGCTCGGCACCTCGACCGCGTAGTCCGCGAAGCCCTGCGGCGCCTGCGGGAAGCGGCCGCCCAGCGGGCGCAGCGCCAGCGCCACCCGCTCGCCCGTGCAGGCGCGGGCCTCCTCCAGGGTGTCGGGGCCGCTCACGACGAGGTCCGCCGCGCCCGGGTCGCCGCCGACGTCCGCGACCACGCCGACCGAGGAGCAGGCCAGCAGCCAGACGGCGGTCTGCCAGTGCGCGGGCAGCAGCAGTGCCAGGCGGTCGCCGGGTTCGGCGGCGAGGTCGCCCTGGAGGTAGTTGGCGGTCTTCGCCACCCAATTGGCGAAGGTGGCGACGGACAGTTCCACGCGCTCGCCGGTGGCGTCGTCGTAGAAGGTCACGAGCGGGCGGGCCGGGTCCGCGGCGAGTGCGGAACGCAGCAGGTCGGCGGGGGTGCGATCGGTGGTGTTCATCGGCGTCAGGGTACGCGCGGGGGCGGCCGCCGGTCAGCCGGACGGCGGGCGGGTACGGGGCACCCGGGCCGACGCGCCGTCAGTTTCATGAATGGCATGTTATGTCCCATTCGTTCACGCTTTCTCCATGCGTGCCATTCTTGCTACCTCGATCGCCGTGACGTGCACCGCGGCCCTCGCCCTCCCGCTCGCCCTGCCCGCCGGGGCGACCACCGCGAGCCCGGCCGGAACCTCCGCCGCCGGTACGTCCGACGGGCGGCCCGCACCACGGGCCGGACAGCCCGCACGGACCGGACAACGGCCCGCTCAGGCCGCCCCCGCCGGCATCCCCGGCAGCACCCGCTCCCTGCCCCTGCGTCCCCTGCACACCTCGGACCGGAGCGCGTCCTCCGGCGCCCAGGGCCGGTCCGCCCGCGGTGTCGCCCCGTTCTCGATGGTCGGCGTCGTCTGGGACGACCCGGCGGCCGAACTGCACGGCGACGTCCAGGTCCGTACCCGCCCCGTCGGCGGCACCGGCTGGTCCGGCTGGCAGGACGTCCAGGCGCACGACGACGACGCCCCCGACCCGCGGTCCGCCGAGCGCCGGGGCGGCTCCGTACGGGGCAGCACCGCGCCCCTGTGGGTGGGCGCCTCCGACGCCGTGGAGCTGCGCGTCCTTCCCGAGCGCGACGGCGGCCGGACGGCCGTACGGCGCGCCCTGCCCGCCGGGATGCGCCTGGAACTGGTCGACCCCGGCCAGGACACCCCGCAGGTGCGGGCGGCACGGACCGGTGAACAGTCCTCCGGCGACCGCCGCCCGAAGCCACCCCGCAATTCCGGAAGCGTCGGCTCCGCCCTCGACGCCCTGCTCGGCGGCGTCTTCCGCCTCCCGGCGCTGGGCAAGCCCGCCGGCCCCGGCGACGACTACGACGACGAGCCCACCCCCCGCCCCACCGCCACCTCACGCCCCACCACCCCCCGTTCCCACGTCGGCCCGCGCCCCGCCATCGTCACCCGGGCCGGCTGGGGCGCCGACGAGCGGCTGCGCGAGCGGCAGTTCGCGTACACCAGGACCGTCCGGGCGGCCTTCGTCCACCACAGCGCCACCGGCAACAACTACACCTGCCGGCAAGCCCCTTCGGTGCTGCGCGCCATCTACCGCTTCCACGTCAAGAGCAGCGGCTGGCGCGACATGGGCTACAACTTCCTCATCGACAAGTGCGGCACCGTCTACGAGGGCCGCGCGGGCGGCGTGGCCAAGCCGGTGATGGGCGCGCACACCCGCGGTTTCAACCAGAACAGCATGGGCATCGCTGTCCTCGGGGCGTTCGAGAATGCAAATCCGCCCGCCGCGGCCGTGTCCGCGGTGGCGAAACTGACGGCCTGGAAGCTCGGCCTGTACGGAGTCGACCCGCGCGCCGTCACGACCCTGGTGTCCGGCGGCGGCAACCGGTTCCCGAAGGGCACCAGGGCTAAGCTGCACGCCATCTCGGGGCACCGGGACGGCTTCAACACCAGGTGCCCCGGTGAGCGCCTGTACAGAAAGCTCGGCACCGTGCGCGATGCGGCGGCCCGCCTCCAGGGGCGCTGAAAGTCCGTTCGAAAGTATCTGCCTACACTGGTCCGCCGACCGGCCGACCCCAGCAGGAAGCAGAGAAGCCAAGGTGACTGAAGCGATCCTCCTGGTCGGCGGCAAGGGCACCCGGTTGCGCCCGCTGACGGTGCACACGCCCAAGCCGATGGTCCCGGCCGCCGGTGTCCCCTTCCTCACCCACCAACTGGCGCGCGCCCGCGCCGCGGGCGTGGAGCACATCGTGCTGGCCACGTCCTACCTCGCCGAAGTGTTCGAGCCGTATTTCGGCGACGGGTCGGCGCTCGGTCTGCACCTGGAGTACGTCACCGAGGAGGAGCCGCTGGGCACCGGCGGCGCCATCCGCAACGTCGCCTCCCGCCTGCACTCGGCACCCGGCGACCCGGTCCTGATCTTCAACGGCGACATCCTCACCGGGCTGGACATCGCGGCCCTGGTGGACACCCACCGCACCACCGGCGCCGACGTCTCGCTGCACCTGACCAAGGTGGCCGACCCGCGCGCCTTCGGCCTGGTGCCGACCGACGGGACCGGCCGGGTGACCGCCTTCCTGGAGAAGCCGCAGACGCCCGAGGAGATCGTCACCGACCAGATCAACGCGGGCGCCTACGTCTTCGACCGCTCGGTCATCGACACCATCCCGGCCGGCCGCCCGGTCTCCGTCGAACGCGAGACCTTCCCCGGCCTGCTGGCCGACGGTGCCCACCTCCAGGGCATGGTCGACTCCACCTACTGGCTCGACCTGGGTACCCCGCAGGCCTTCGTGCGCGGCTCCGCCGACCTGGTGCTGGGCCGCGCGCCGTCCCCGGCCGTCCCCGGCCGCTGCGGCGACCGCCTGGTCATGGACACCGCCGACGTGGCACCCGACGCCAAGATCACCGGCGGTTCGTCGGTCGGCCCCCGCGCCCGGGTCGGCGCGGGCGCGCGCATCGACGGCAGCGCCGTCCTGGAGGGCGCGGTCGTCGAGCCGGGCGCCCGCGTCCGCGACTCGCTGATCGGCGCCGGGGCGCGCATCGGGGCGCGCACGGTGCTGGAGGGCGCGGTCATCGGCGACGGCGCCCGCATCGGCGCCGACAACGAGCTGCGGGACGGCATACGGGTGTGGTGCGGCGCCGAGATACCCGAGGCGTCGGTCCGCTTCTCCTCCGACCAGTAGGCCGGAGGCCGGAGGACGGCACACGGGCACCACCCGGGAGGCCGCCCGTGCCCGGCCCCCTCAGGAACCCCACCAGAACCTGGGCCCCCGCCACCGCCCACCCGCATCACTTACCCTGGCCGGATGCCCGCCGCCCTCCGCCGCACCTGGACCCCGCCCGGTCCGTACGACCTGCACCGCACCCTCGGTGTGCTCGGTCGCGGCCCCGGCGACCCGGCGTTCCGGGTGGTGGACGGCGCGGTCTGGCGGGCCAGCCGTACGCCGCGGGGGCCGGCCACCTTGTGCGTACGGACCCTGCCCGGCGCCGGGCAGGTCGAGGCCGAGGCGTGGGGTCCCGGGGCCGAGTGGATGCTGGACGGGTTGCCCGCCCTGCTGGGGGAGGGCGACGATCCCGCGGCCTTCACCCCGCGCCACCGCCTCGTCCACGAGGCGCGCCGCCGCCACCCCGGCGTACGGCTCGCCCGCACCGGCCTGGTCCTGGAGTCACTGATCCCCTCGATCCTGGAGCAGAAGGTCACCGCCGACGAGGCGTACCGCGCCTGGCGCCTGCTGCTCCAGCGGCACGGCGAGCCCGCGCCCGGCCCGTTCGAGCGGCTGCGGGTGATGCCCGATCCGCGCGGCTGGGCGCTGATCCCGTCGTGGGAGTGGCACCGCGCGGGCGTCGACCACAAGCGTTCGGCCACGATCCTGCGCGCCGTACGGGTCGCCCGCCGCCTCGAAGAGGCCGCGGCCATGGACCTCCCGGACGCCCTGCGCCGGCTCCAGCTCGTCCAGGGCATCGGCCCGTGGACGGCCGCCGAGGCACTCCAGCGCTCCAACGGCGCGCCGGACGCGATCACCGTCGGCGACCTGCACCTGCCGCGCATCGTCGGCTACGCGCTGACCGGGCGGCGCGACGGCACCGACGAGCAGATGCTCGACCTGCTCGCCCCGTACGAGGGACAGCGGCACCGCGCCGCCCGCTTCATCCTGCTGTCGGGCCGGACCCTGCCGCGCCGCGCCCCGCGCTTCCCCGTGGGGGACATCGCCCGGCTGTAGTGCCGGCCGGGCGGTGCCCCCGCGCGTACGGGCTCAGCGCACCACCACGAAGTCGTCCCCCGAGCGGTCCGGCCGCGGCCGGGGCGGTGCCGCCGGGCGGCCCACGGCCACCGCGCCCATCGGGTCCCAGTCCGCCGGCAGGTCCAGCGCCTCGCGGACGACGTCGCGGCAGAACATCGTCGAGGACACCCACGCCGACCCCAGCCGCTCCCCGGCCAGCGCGACCAGGAAGTTCTGGATGCCGGCGCCGTTGGCGACGACGAACATCTCCCGCTCGGCCGCGCTGCGCCGCGCGTCCGGATACGTGTGCGAGCCGTCCATGACCAGGCAGGGCACGACCAGGTACGGCGCGTTGCGCAGCACGTCGCCCCGGCGCACCCGCCTGGCGATCGACTCCTCGCTGAAACCGTCGCCGCGCAGGTCGGCGATCCAGGCGTCCCGCATGGCGTCCAGCAGCCCGGTGCGGGCCTCCTCGGTCTCCAGCAGGACGAACCGCCAGGGGGTGGTGTGGTGCGGCGCGGGCGCGGTGACGGCCGCGGCGACCGCGCGCCGGACCGCGCCGGGGTCCACCGGGTCGTCGGTGAACTCGCGGACCGTACGCCGCAGGGTCACCGCTTCCCGTACGGCCTCGGAGGTGCCCAGCCGGAACATGTCGTTCGGGGCGGAGCGCACCAGGTCCCGGGCCCCGGCGTCGTCCGCGTCGCCGTCCGGGCCGTCCTCGCGGACCACGTGCGGCAGCCCGCGGACCACCGCCACCGGCAGCCCGGCCGCCTTGCCCTTCACCAGGTCGCCCGCCGCCGCCAGTTCGTCGGCGGTGGCGACGATCGTCGCGCTGAGCGGGTTGCCGTACGCGTCCGTGCCGCCGCGCAGGTCGTCCAGCACCCGGACCCCGGCCGCGCCGATCGCGACATCGGTCAGCCCGCTGCGCCACGGCCGCCCGAAGGTGTCGCTGACGACGACACCGACCCGTACGCCCAGCGCTTCCCGCAGCCCGTCGCGGATGGCGCGCGCCGAGGCGTCCGGGTCCTCGGGCAGCAGCAGGACGGTGCCGGCCGGCGTGTTGGAGGCGTCGACGCCCGCCGCCGCCATGACCAGGCCCTGCCGGTTCTCGACGATGCGCAGGGTGCCGCGGCGCGCCACGACCCGTACGGTCTCCTGGTCGATGGCGGCCTCGCGGTCGGTGGCCTCCATGATCCGGCCCTCGGCCTTGCTGATGATCTTCGAGGTCACCAGCAGGACGTCACCGTCGGCGAGACCGGGCAGCCCGTCGGCGGTGGCCGCGGCCGCGATGATTTTGGCGAGGTCGTCGCCGTCCCGCACCTCGGGGATGCCGGGCAGCGCCCACACCCGGTAGGCCGGGGCCTCCCCGGGGGCGCTCGGGGCGGCCGGTGCGGGCCCGGAGGCGGTCACGCGCGGACCTCCTCGGCCAGCGCCAGGGCCGCCCGGGCCATCGCGGCCGTCGCGTCCAGGTCCGTCATCATCAGCGGTACGGCCTGGCAGCGGATGCCTGCCTCCTCGACCTCGGGCACCGCGCCCGCGTCCACCGTGTCGACGAGCCAGCCGTCCAGCAGGCCGGAGCCGTAGTGCTTGGCCACCGCGGCCGCCGTCGACTCGACGCCGACCGCCGCGAGAACCTTGTCCGCCATCCCGCGCACCGGCGCGTCCCCGACGATCGGCGACAGCCCGACCACCGGCACCCCGGCGTCCGCGATCGCCTCCCGGATGCCCGGCACCGCCAGGATCGTGCCGACGCTCACCACCGGGTTGGACGGCGGGAAGAGCACCACGTCGGCCTCGGCGATCGCCTCCAGCACGCCCGGCGCGGGCTTGGCCTGCTCGGCGCCGACCGGCACCACCGCGTGCGCGTCCACCGAGGCGCGCAGCCGTACCCAGTACTCCTGGAAGTGGACGGCCTTGCGCTCGCCGTCGACGTCCACGGCGACATGGGTCTCGACCCGGTCGTCGGACATCGGCAGCAGCCGCACGCCCGGCTTCCACCGCGCGCACAGCGCCTCGGTCACCGCGCTGAGCGGGTAGCCGGCGCCGAGCATCTGGGTACGGACGATGTGGGTGGCGAAGTCGCGGTCGCCCAGCCCGAACCACTCGGGCCCGACCCCGTATGCCGCCAACTCCTCCTTCACCCGGAAGGTTTCGTCGGCCCGGCCCCAGCCCTGCTCCTCGTTGATGCCGCCGCCGAGCGTGTACATCACGGTGTCGAGGTCGGGGCAGACCTTCAGCCCGAACAGATGGATGTCGTCACCGGTGTTGCCGATGACCGTGATGTCGGCGTCCGGCGCCGCTGCTTTCACACCCCGCAGGAAGCGGGCGCCGCCGATGCCGCCGGCGAGAACCACAATGCGCATGGTCCCAGCATGTCAGCCGGTGACCGTCTCGTGGGAGGCGCCCGCCGCGCACCGGGCGCTGTGCATCGGCATGTCGGTCAGGCCGGGGAAGTACACGTGCAGGCTGACGGCGGGGGTGAGCGCGGTGTTGACGACCTCGTGGACGTACCCCGGGGCGAAGACGCGCTGCGCGCCGGCCGTCAGCGTCCGGTCCCCGCCGGTGGTGCGCTCGTTCAATTCGCCCTCCAGGACGGTCAGTACGCCGGAGGAGGGGCCGTGGTCGTGCCGTCCGCTGCCCTGACCCGGCAGCCAGCTCAGCAGCCACACCTCGTAGCCCGGCCCCCGGCGCAGCCGGTGGTACCAGCGGGTGGTCGCGCCGTAGCGCACCAGCGGGGCCCAGGCCGCGTGGTCGGCGGCGATCTCGCGGGCGAGTCCGGCGAAGCCGGCGACGGTGGCGGGGTGGGCGGGGACGGGCGGGAGCAGGTGCGGGATCGCGAGCGGGTCGCCGGCGATCTGGACGTCGCTGTTCATGTGCGGGATTTCCTCGGCAGGGTGCTCAGGTGGCGCGGATCGGGTGCCGCGAGGCGTGCGCCGCGGCGCACGGGGTGCGCGCGGCGGGCACGGAAGCCGTGCGGCCGGGTACTGCGGGAAACAGGAAGCTGGAGCTCGGTGGCGTCAACAGCTCGAACAGCGACAGCGGGCCTGGGCAGCACAGCGGGACCCGTAGGAACGGGTCAGGCGGAGCGCAGGAATCGCTGGCATGCATGCAAGGAGACCGGGTACTCGGCCCCGTGTCAACCGGGTGTCTGTTTTGGGGGATATGTTTCACCTCATCCGGTTACTGCGGGCGGCGAAAGGTTTGTGCAGAGGCGGTGCGGAGCAGACGGGCGACATCCGCGCACTCCCGCGCGCCGTTGCGGTCTCGTGACCTGAATGTGACCTGTTTCGCTTCGGCGAGCGCGCTGCAACGGCTGCGCCGCCCGTCGCGTCCTTGGGTGTGAGAGAGGAGTTACGGGTGATGCGGCTGGGGAAGTGTCCTGTTTTTTGCCGATTTGAACACTTTCTGCATAGGCTTGGTTCCGCAGAGTGAATAAGGGGCCCAATAGCAGATCTCGGCTTGACTGGCCCGGATCGGCACACTTGTAATTTCACTCGTGTCGTTCAGCCGTCATCGGTAACGGCTGCATCACGGGGACGCAAAGACAGACGAGGGGCGCACATGACCGAGCTGTTCCAGGAATTGCTGGTCGAAGAGGCGGACGAGGAGCTCGGCTGGCAGGAGCGCGCGCTGTGCGCCCAGACCGACCCCGAATCCTTCTTCCCGGAGAAGGGTGGCTCCACCCGCGAGGCCAAGAAGGTCTGCCTCGCGTGCGAGGTCCGCTCCGAATGTCTCGAATATGCCCTCGCCAACGACGAACGCTTCGGCATCTGGGGCGGACTGTCCGAGCGCGAGCGGCGCCGGCTCAAGAAGGCAGCGGTCTGACGTCCAGTGCGACGGCCCGGCTGCCGGGCCACCGATTCTCCCCATATCCCCCTATAGACAACGGTCCGCCTCCGGAGCCCGGCTGCCGGCGGCGGACCGCTGTGTACGCGGCAGACGGACGCGCACCGCCGAAGCATTAGTGTGGGGCCGCGTCCGAGGCGCACCGACGCCCTGACCGGCACCCGGCCACGACCGTGCCGTCGGCCGCACCGCGTCGCCGTCCGTCGCAGTCCACAGCGCAGCGCTATGCCGGGGGAGGACCCCGAGACCCCCGGGAGGGCCCCTACCTCGATGTCCGTGCACAGTCAGCCGGCCGACCAGGCCGCGCAAGCCGCCGACCGCTACCACGACGGCTCACCGGAGTTCCCCCGGCACGTCGTCACCGCCGTACTCGTCTCCCACGACGGCGAACGCTGGCTCCCCGACGTCCTCGCCGGACTCCTCGGCCAGGAACGCCCGCCGCAGCAGATCCTCGGCGCCGACACCGGCAGCGCGGACGCCTCCGCCCGGCTGCTCGGCGAGGCCCTCGGCGACGACCGGGTGCTCCACCTCGCCCGCCGCTCCGGCTTCGGCACCGCCGTCGACGAGGCCGTCCGCACCGCCCCCGTCCTCGGCCCCGACGACCTGCCGTACCTGCGCCGCCCCAGCGGCTGGGACCCGGTCGGCCGCACCTGGCGCGACGACGCCTACGACCTGCCGGAACTCCCGCACGGCGAACCCGTCCAGTGGCTGTGGCTGCTGCACGACGACTGCGCCCCCGAACCCGACGCGCTCGCCGAACTGCTGCGCGTCGCCGACTCCAGCCCCTCCACCGCCGTCGTCGGTCCCAAGCTCCGTAGCTGGTACGACCGCAGACAGCTCCTCGAAGCAGGCGTCAGCATCGCCCGCAGCGGCCGCCGTTGGACCGGTCTGGACCGCCGCGAACAGGACCAGGGCCAGCACGACCAGGTACGGCCCGTCCTGTCCGTCTCCAGCGCGGGCATGCTCATCCGCCGCGACGTGTACGAGCAGTTGGGCGGCTTCGACCGCCGCCTGCCCCTGATGCGCGACGACGTCGACCTGTGCTGGCGCGCCCAGGCCGCCGGACACCAGGTCCTCGTCGCCCCCGACGCCGTCCTGCGGCACGCCGAGGCGTCCGCCCGCGAGCGACGCCCCATCGACTGCGTCGGCCGTTCCACCGCCAGCCCCCACCGCGTCGACAAGGCCGGCGCCGTCTACACCCTCCTGGCCAACACCCGGGGCGCCCTGCTCCCGTACGTCGCCCTGCGCATCGTCCTCGGCACCCTGCTGCGCGTCCTCGCCTACCTCGTCGGCAAGGTCCCCGGCCAGGCCCTCGACGAACTCGCCGGCCTCATCGGCACCCTGCTGCGCCCCGGCGCGATCCTCGCCGCCCGCAAGAAACGCGGCCGCCCCGCCACGGACGCGAGCGAACTGCGGCCCCTGTTCCCGCCACCCGGCGCGACCGTACGGGCCACCGTCGAACAGGTCGCCGGCAACCTCGCCGGACGCTCCGCCCCCGACGCCGCCTCCGCCGGACGGCACGGCGCCGTCGAGTCCGGACCCGGCGGCGACGACGCCGACTACCTGGAGATCGAACAGTTCGCCCGGCTCAAGCGGATCGCCCGCCGGCCGGCCCCGGTGCTCTTCCTCCTCCTGCTCCTCGTCTCGCTCGTCGCCTGCCGCTCCCTGCTCGGCTCCGGCGCCCTCACCGGCGGCGCCCTGCTGCCCGCCCCCGACCGCCTCGGCGACCTCTGGTCGAGCTACCTCGACGGCTGGCACGCCATCGGCACCGGCAGCACCGCCGCCGCGCCCCCGTACCTCGCCGTCCTCGCCCTCGTCGCCACCTTCTTCCTCGGCAGCACCGGCACCGCCGTCACCGTCCTGCTCGTGTGCTCCGTACCGCTCGCCGGACTGAGCGCCTACTTCGCGTCCCGGCCGCTGGTCACCTCCCGCCTGCTGCGCGCCTGGGGCAGCGTCGTCTACGCCTTCCTGCCCGCCGCCACCGGCGCCCTGGCCGGCGGCCGCATCGGTACCGCCGTCCTCGCGATCCTGCTGCCCCTCATGGCACGCGCCGCCGTCGCCGCCGGCGGCTTGCGGCTGTCGCCCGGCACCCGGCCGAGCTGGCGCGCCGCCTGGGCGTACGCGCTGCTGCTCACCTTCACCACCGCCTTCACCCCGGTCGTCTGGCCCGTCGCCGTCCTGCTCGGCATCGCCCTGCTCGTGCTGCGCGCCCTCGACGGCAACCGCGGCCTGCTCCTGCCCTACGCCCTGCGGCTCCTGGCCGTCGCCGCCGCCCCGCTCGTCGTCCTGGCGCCCTGGTCGCTGTCCCTGCTCGCCCACCCCTCGCGCTTCTTCCGGGAAGCCGGACTGGACCTCGGCACGGGCTCGGCCTCCGTACTGGACCTCGTCGGCATCAGCCCCGGCGGCCCGAAGGCCGCCGGCGGGGTGCTGCTCCTCGGCATCGTGCTGGCCGCGCTGGGCGCCACCCTGCGCGCCGACCGGCAGCGCGCGGTCCGCATCGCCTGGGCCGCGGCCGTGACCGGCCTGCTCTTCGCCGTGCTCGCCAACCGCACCGCCTGGGCCGGTCCCGCCGTCCTCGTCTACGGGCTCGCGCTGCTGTGCGCCGCCGCCGTCGGCGCCGAAGGCATCCGCTCCCGTATGGAGACCCTCGGCTTCGGCTGGAAACAGCCGGCCGCCGTCCTGATCGCGATCTCCGCCCTGCTCGCCCCGCTGTACGCCGCGGCCAGTTGGATGATCACCGGCGCGGCCGGGCCGCTGGAGCGCCGCGACCCCGTCCAGGTCCCCGCCTTCGTCGCCGAGGACACCGGCTCCGTCGACCAGGCCCGCACCCTCGTCCTCGACGGCGACGCCGGGCACGTCGCGTACACCCTGGTGCGCGGCTCCGGCGCCCGCCTCGGCGACGCCGACATCGCCACCGAGACCGGCGAGGACAAGCGGCTCGGCGGCATCGTCGCCCACCTCGTCGCCGGCTCCGGCGCCGACCAGACCAACCAGCTCGGCGGCTACGCGGTCCGCTACCTCCTGGTCCGCGACGGCGCGCCCCGGGACATGGGCCGCGTCCTGGACGCCACCCCCGGCCTGACCCGCCTCAGCCAGGACGACGGCAGCGCCCTGTGGCGCGTCGACCAGCGCGTCTCGCGGCTCTCGATCGTGCCCGGGGACACCAAGGACGGCACGCGCGCGGGCCGCGCCGCCGCACCGGTCCCGGTCCCGTCCGGCCCCGTCGCGGCCCACACCGACCTGCCCAACGGCGCCGACGGCCGGGTACTGCGCCTCGCCGACACCGCCGACGCGGGCTGGCAGGCCACCCTCGACGGCAAGGCGCTGAAGGCGGTCACGGTCGACGGCTGGGCGCAGGGCTTCGAACTGCCCGCGTCCGGCGGCCGCCTGGACCTCATTTACGACGACCCCGTGGGCCACACCGCGTGGCTGTGGGCCCAGGGCCTGCTCGCCGTGGTCCTGGTGGTGCTCGCCCTGCCGGGCCGCCGCCGGGAGATCGACGACGACCTGCCCGAGGACGGCGCGGCCGCGACGGCCGCACCGGACGCCACGGGTGACGGCCGCCGCGCCCGGCGGCTGCGGGCCGCCCAGGCCGCCCCCGAAGGCGGCGCGGAGCCGGGCATCCCGGGCCCGCGGCCCGGGGACGACCCGGTGACCGACCCGGCGGCGCCTCCCGCCGCCGACCCGATGGCCGCCCCGACTGCCGACCCGTACGCGGCCGTGCCGCAGCAGCAGAGCTACGAGCAGCAGCCGACGTACGGGGAGCAGCCGGGCTACGAGCAGCAGCCGGGGTACGGGCAGCAGGGCTACGACCCGCAGCAGCCGTACGGGCACCAGACGTACGACCAGTGGCAGCAGCAGCCGTACGGGCAGGAGCAGTACCCCCAGGGCCAGTACGCGCCGGATCAGCACGTACCGGATCAGCAGACACCGGACCCGTACGGGCAGAACCAGTACGGCCAGCCGTACGCGGGCGCGGCAGGCACCGCCCCGG
Source organism: Streptomyces chrestomyceticus JCM 4735 (assembly GCF_003865135.1). Classification (NCBI taxonomy): domain Bacteria; kingdom Bacillati; phylum Actinomycetota; class Actinomycetes; order Kitasatosporales; family Streptomycetaceae; genus Streptomyces; species Streptomyces chrestomyceticus. Next base: position 5,745,806 of record NZ_BHZC01000001.1, read on the forward strand.
CCGACCCGGACCAGGCCGCCGCCCCCTACGCGCCCGGCGCCTACGACCCGTACCACTACGGCCAGCAGCCCACCCAGCAGCCGCCGCACCAGCAGCAGCCCTACGACGACGGCACGACGTACCCCGGCTCCTACCGCGAGCCCCGCCGTGACGGGAGCGACCAGCAGTGAAGCGCACCATCATGTCCTTGATCGGCGCGGTCGCGGCGCTCGGCGCGGTCACCGGTGTCGCCGCCGTCGCCGCCCCGGACGGGCAGCGCGCCGCCCCGGCCGAGGGCGCTTCCCGGCGGCCCGTCGAACGGTCCGCGCTGCTCTGCCCGCCGCCCACCTCGTCGGAGGTCGGCGACACCACGTACACCGCCTTCACCCCCGAGGGGACGGGCGGCAAGGCCGGTTCCCAGGGCACCGCCGGGCTGCTGCCCGCGCCGTCGGGCAAGCAGCCGGACGGCAAGGGCGGCAAGGGCAAGGAGGGCGCCGGCCAGGGCGCGCAGGCGGGCGCCGACCCCGTCGCGCCCCTGAAGAAGCCCGGCACGCCCGTCACCGCGACCACGGACCGCGCGGACGCGCCCGCCCTGGCCGGGACCGCCGACGGCGCCCTGGCCCCCGGCTGGACCGTCCAGCAGACCACCAGCGTCGCGGCCGGCAACGGACGCGGCCTGCTCGGCCTGTCCTGCGCGGCGCCCGACACCGACTTCTGGTTCCCCGGCGTCAGCACCGCCAAGGACCGCCAGGACTACGTCCACCTCACCAACCCCGACGACACCCCGGCCGTCGTCGACCTCGACCTGCGCGGCAAGGACGGCCCGCTGAAGGCCGCCTCCGGTGAGAACATCACCGTCCCGCCGCACTCCACCGTGCCGGTCCTGCTCTCCACCCTGACGGGCACGCCCGCCCCGGACGCGGCCCTGCACGTGGTCGCCCGCGAGGGCCGGGTCGGCGCCTCCGTCCAGGCCGCCGACGCGAAACTGGGCGGCGACTGGCTGCCCGCGGCGGCGGACCCCGCGTCCGGCGCGGTCCTGCCGGGCATCCCGGCCGACGCCACCGGCGTCCACCTCGTCGCCGTCGCGTCCGGCAAGGAGGACGCCGACCTCAAGGTGCAGCTTGCCACCCCGAACGGCCTGATCACCCCGGCCGGCCTGGAGACCCTGCACGTCAAGAGCGGCATGACGGCCTCCGCCGACCTCCAGGACCTCACCAAGGGCGAGCCGGGCTCACTGGTGCTGACCCCTGCCGGCAGCTCCAAGGCGCCCGTCGCGGTGGCCCTCCGGGTCACCCGCGGCAAGGGCGACAAGCAGGAGATGGCCTTCATCCCGGCCACCGGACCGGTCGCCCGGCGCGCCACCGTCGCCGACAACCGCGACAAGGGCAGCACCCTGTCCCTGGTCGCGCCGGAGAAGGGCAAGGACGCCAAGGTCACGGTCACCGCGTCGGCGGGCAGCGGGGGCGGTACGCCGGTGTCGAAGACGTACACGGTCAAGGGCGGCAGCACCCTCACCGTGGAACCGCCGCGCCCGCAGGGCCTCAAGGGCTCCTACGCCCTGACCGTCACCCCGGCGGCGGGCAGCGGCCCGGTCCACGCGGCACGGACCCTGGCCCTGCCTCGAGGCGCCCTGCCCGCCTTCACCGTGCAGACGCTCCCGGACGACCGGGGGACGGTGGTGGTGCCGACGGCGGGGGAGGACCTCGGTCTGCTGCTGAAGTGATACGGGGGCCGCGAGGCCCGTCGGGATGCCCGGAGTCAGTCCTGCCCGTACCGCGGGTCGACCGACTCCGGCGCCAGGCCGAGCAGCTCCGCGACCTGTTCGACGACGACCTCGTGCACCAGCAGGGCCCGCTCGTCGCGGTTCTTGGTGCGGATCTCGACCGGGCGGCGGTAGACGACGACCCGTTCCCGCTGGTCGCCGGTGGCGGGCAGCAGCCGGCCCAGCGGCACGGTCTCCTCGTCGGCGGCCGGCCCGGCGTCCCCGTCGGGGCCGAACCCGGGCACCTCGACGACCAGGAAGTCGATGTCCGCCAACTGCGGCCAGCGCCGTTCCAGCCGGTCCCGTGAGTCGTAGACCAGGTCGACGAAGGAGTCCGCGCGGCTCACCGAGAGCGGCACCTGGGGCGGGGCGACCGGGCCGCGCATACCGCGGCCGTGCCGGTCGCGCCGGCGCGGGCGGGGCCCGGCCGGGGCGGGCGGCCGCGCGGCGCCGCCGGGCGCGGCGGGGGTGCCGCCGGTGCCGGACGGTGCGGAGGGCCCCCCGGAGTCGGCCGGAGGAGGTACGGGGCTGTCCATCAGAACCGAGCGTAACCGTCCCGGGGCAGGCGGCGGGGGAGAGCGGCGGATCCGGTGGCATGTCGTCGGGCGACCGGTCGTAGGCTCGTTGAGTCCGGTTGCGGCCCTGCACCGGACCGGGAAGGGCATGGGGAATGACATGAAATGTATAGAGTCGTGACGGGTTTCGACGCCCTGCGCCGTCCGGCGCAGTGCGCACCGTACGGTTCGGCCCGGGCGCCCGCAGGTCAGGCGCACCGGACGAACCGGGACGACACGGTTGGGTGAGGTCGTGGAGAGTCATCGCGGCCCGCTCAAGAGTGCGGTACCGTCCAACGTCGTGAGCCCTGTACGTCGCTGTTCGCGCACTGCGTGCGGCCGCCCCGCCGTCGCAACGCTGACGTACGTCTACGCGGATTCGACCGCCGTGCTCGGACCGCTCGCCACCTACGCCGAGCCCCACTGCTACGACCTGTGCGCCGAGCACTCCGAGCGGCTGACCGCGCCGCGCGGCTGGGAAGTCGTCCGCCTGGCCACCGACACCGGCCCGGCCCGCCCCAGCGGCGACGACCTCGAAGCGCTCGCCAACGCGGTGCGCGAGGCGGCCCGGCCCCAGGAACGCGCGGCGGGCGGCGGCAACGGCCCCCAGGTCAGCGGGCCGAACGGGCGCGACGCCCACCCGATGGAGGTCGCCCGGCGGGGGCATCTGCGGGTGCTGCGGTCGCCGGACAACTGAGTCCCGCGGCCGGGCGGCGCCTGCTTACGGGCGCGCGGCGGAAGCACTTCCGTCCGCGCCATTGACGCCGCCTCGCCGCGGGCACCACCATGCCTCCACTCCCGAAAGATCCGCTTCCGTATGGCGGAAGTGACGGGGAAGCTGCCCACCGGGAGGCCGAGTGTCCGTACCGCAGCGGGAGTTCGTGCAGCACCTGGAACCCGTGGCCGGCTCGCTCGCCCTGTCCGCGCTCGTCGCCGCGCTCCCGCTGGTCACCGTCCTCGTCCTGCTCGGCGCCGTACGGATGCGCGCCCACCGCGCCGGACTCGTGGGCCTCGCCGTCGCCCTCGCCACCGCCTGCCTCGGCTACGGCATGCCCGCCGGGCAGGCCCTGTCCGCCGCCGCGCAGGGCGCGCTCTTCGGCCTGTTCCCCATCCTGTGGATCGTCGTCAACGCCCTGTGGGTGTACCGGATGACGGTCCGCACCCGCCACTTCGACGTCCTGCGCCGCTCCTTCTCCGGACTCTCCGCCGACCCCCGCGTCCAGGCCCTGGTCATCGCCTTCTGCTTCGGCGCGCTGCTCGAAGCGCTCGCCGGGTTCGGGGCGCCCGTCGCGATCAGCGCGGTGATGCTGGTCGCCCTCGGCTTCTCCCCGGTACGGGCCGCCGTCATCGCGCTCGTCGCCAACACCGCGCCGGTCGCCTTCGGCGCCATGGGCACCCCCGTCGTCACCCTCGCCCAGGTCACCGGCCTGCCCCTGGATGCCGTCGCCCCGGTCGTCGGCCGCCAGACGCCGCTGCTCGCCCTCGTCGTACCGCTGCTGCTGGTGTTCCTGGTCGACGGGCGGCGCGGCCTGCGCGAGACCTGGGCGCCCGCGCTCGCCTGCGGACTGGCCTTCGCCGCCGTGCAGTTCGCGGCCGCCAACTACGTCTCCGCGCAACTCGCCGACATCGGCGCGGCCCTCGCGGGCGCCGCCGCCCTCGTCGCCGTACCCGGCGCCCGCAGACCCGCCTCCGAACCCGTACGGACCGCCGTCCTGACCGGCGCCCGCAGCGAGGACCTGGACGTCCGCGACTCCCGCGCCGACATCGTCCGCGCCTACGCGCCGTACGCCCTGATCGTCGCCGTCTTCTCCCTCGCCCAGCTCCCGCCCCTCAAGGACCTCCTCACCCGCGCGACCCGCACCTTCGACTGGCCCTTCCTGGACGTCGCGGACCCGGACGGCAAGCCGGCCGGCGGCAACGTCTTCTCGCTCCCGCTGCTCGCCACCGGCGGGACCCTGGTGCTGCTGGCCGGCGTGCTGACCGCCGCGGTACTGGGCGTACGGGCCGCCACCGCCGTACGTGAATGGGCCGCGACCGTACGCGAACTGCGCCTGGCCGCCCTCACCGTGACCTCCGTCCTGGCCCTCGCCTATGTACTGAACCTCTCCGGACAGGCCGCCACCATCGGCCACTTCGTCGCCGCCGCCGGGGCCGGACTGGCCTTCCTCTCGCCCGTCCTCGGCTGGTTCGGCGTCGCCGTCACCGGCTCCGACACCTCCGCCAACGCCCTCTTCGGCGCCCTCCAGGTCACCGCCGCCCGGCAGTCCGGCCTCTCACCCGTCCTGCTCGCCGCGGCCAACAGCTCCGGCGGCGTCCTCGGCAAGATGATCTCCCCGCAGAACCTGGCGATCGCCTGCGCCGCGGTCGGCCTGGCCGGACGCGAGGGCGACCTGCTGCGCAAGGTGCTGCCGTGGAGCCTGGGGCTGCTGCTGGTGATGTGTCTGATCGTGGTGGGGCAGAGCACGGACGTCCTGGGGTGGATGCTGCCGTAGAAGCCGCTCCGGGGACTTTCGGCCGTGAATGACCACCCCCGGCACGGGACACAAGAGGACCCGGGCAGCCGGGCCCCGCCCCGAACCAGCCTCCCGCCGGCCGTGTACGGGTAGGTTTGGCACCCCGTCATGACATCAGGAGGGCTGGCTGTGACTGATCTGTCGCAGATCGTGAAGGCGTACGACGTGCGCGGTGTGGTTCCCGACCAGTGGGACGAACCGCTGGCCGAACTGTTCGGCGCGGCCTTCGCCCAGGTGACCGGAGCGACCGCCATCGTGACCGGGCACGACATGCGGCCTTCCTCGCCCGGCCTGTCCCGGGCCTTCGCCCGCGGCGCCGCCGCGCGCGGGGCCGACGTCACCGAGATCGGCCTGTGCTCGACCGATCAGCTCTACTACGCCAGCGGCGCGCTGGACCTGCCCGGCGCGATGTTCACCGCCTCGCACAACCCCGCGCAGTACAACGGCATCAAGATGTGCCGGGCCGGCGCCGCCCCGGTCGGCCAGGACACCGGCCTCGCCGAGATCCGCGCCCTCGTCGAGCAGTGGCGCGACGGCGACGGCCCGGAGCCCGCAGCATCCCCCGGCACCGTCACACAGCGCGACGTCCTCGCCGACTACGCCGCCCACCTGCGCCGTCTCGTCGACCTCTCCGGCATCCGCCGCCTGAAGGTCGTCGTGGACGCCGGCAACGGCATGGGCGGCCACACCGTCCCCACCGTCTTCGAGGGCCTGCCCATCGACCTGGACGCCCTGTACTTCGAACTCGACGGCACCTTCCCGAACCACGAGGCCAACCCCCTCGACCCGGCGAACATCACCGACCTCCAGGCCCGCGTCCGCGAGGTCGGCGCCGACATCGGCCTGGCCTTCGACGGCGACGCGGACCGCTGCTTCGTCGTCGACGGCAACGGCGACCCGGTCTCCCCGTCCGCGATCACCGCCCTGGTCGCCGCCCGCGAACTGGCCAAGCACCCCGGCGGCACGGTCATCCACAACTGCATCACCTCCTGGTCCGTCCCCGAGGTCGTCAAGGAGAACGGCGGCACGCCCGTACGCACCCGCGTCGGCCACTCCTTCATCAAGGGGGAGATGGCCAGGACCGGCGCCATCTTCGGCGGCGAACACTCCGCGCACTACTACTTCCGCGACTTCTGGAACGCCGACACCGGCATGCTCGCCGCCCTGCACGTCCTGGCGGCCCTCGGCGGCCAGGAAGGACCGCTGTCCGAACTGGTCGCCCAGTACGACCGGTACGCCGCCTCCGGCGAGATCAACAGCACCGTCGACGACCAGACCGGCCGCCTCGCCGCCGTGAAGACCGCGTACGAGGGCCGGCCCGGCACCGCACTCGACGAACTGGACGGCCTCACCGTCAGCACCGCCGACTGGTGGTTCAACCTCCGCCCCTCCAACACCGAACCCCTCCTCCGCCTGAACGTCGAGGCCCGGGACCAGGAGACGGTCGACCGGGTGCGGGACGAGGTGCTGGAGATCGTTCGCGGGTGAAGGACCGCGGGACGGGCCCGGGCCCGTCCCGACCACCTGCGGCGCGTCCCGCCGCCCGCCCCGGCGGTACGCTGGCAGTGCCGTATTTCCGCCGAAGGAGAAGCCCCCATGCCGGTCGACGCCAGCCTGATCGAGATCCTCGCCTGCCCGGCGTGCCACGCCCCGCTGGCGGACCGGTCGGACGCCGACCCGGCCGAGCTGCGGTGCACCGGCACCGAATGCGGCCTCGCCTACCCCGTCCGGGACGGCATCCCCGTCCTCCTGGTGGACGAGGCCCGGCGCCCCGCCTGACCCGGGCGCCGGAGCCGTCCGGACCCCACCCCGCCCGTACCGGCGATCGGAGGCAGCGCACACCATGCTCGACGAGTCCCTGTTGGACGCACCCGAAGCACTGGCCGGCGCCGACCGTTACGGACTGCTGCGCGGCGTCGCCGAATCCGGGGCACGGGTGCGCACCGCCGCCCGCAACGCCGCCGAGTCCGGCATCGCCGACCTGCGGCCCGACGGCCGGCCCCGCACCGTCCTCGTGGCGGGCCCGGCACCGGCCGCCGCCTGCGTCGCCGACCTCTTCGGCGCCCTCGGCGGCGGCACCTGCCCGGTCACCCTCATCCGGCCCACCGGCGTCGCCGCGCGGCCCGGCGCGCTGCGCTGGACCCTGCCCGGCTGGTCCGGACCGCTCGACCTGCTGCTGATCGCCGGCCCGGACGGCGCCGACCCCGGACTCGCACAGCTCGTCGAGCAGGCGTACCGCCGCGGCTGCTCCGTCGTTGCCGTCACCCCGGCGGGCGGCCAGCTCGCCGACGCCGTCGTCCAGGCCCGCGGCCTGCCCGTGCCGCTCGCCACCACCCCGTACGACGCCGAGTTCGACATCGAGGGCGCGCCGCCCGCCGCCCCCGGCACCCTCTGGTCGCTGCTCATCCCGATGCTCTCCCTCGCCGACCGGATCGGCCTGCTCAGCGCCACCTCCGACCTGCTCGCGCAGCTCGCCGACCGCCTCGACCAGGTCGCCGAACGCTGCGGCCCCGCCATCGAGACGTACTCCAACCCCGCCAAGACCCTCGCCGCCGAACTCGCCGACGCGCTCCCGCTGATCTGGACCGAAGGCACCCTTTCCGGCGCCGTCGGCCGGCACTTCGCGACCGTCCTGGCCGGACTCGCCGGCCGGCCCGCCCTCGCCGGCGAACTGCCCGAGACGATGACCACGCACGGCGCGCTGCTCGCCGGCCCATTCGCGGCCGGCGCCGACCCGGACGACTTCTTCCGCGACCGCGTCGAACAGCCCACCGCCCTGCACGCCCGCGTCGTCCTGCTCCGCGAGGACACCCCGGGACCGCTCTCCGCCGCGCCCGCCGCCCGCGAACTGGCACTGGAGCACGACACCCCCGTCAGCGAACTGGAACCGGCCGGCGGCAGCGCCCTGGAGAGGGCCGCCGAACTCCTCGCCGTCACGGATTTCGCCGCCGTGTACCTGGCACTCGCCGGCACTGAGGGAGCATGAGGGTCCGGCCGCGGCCGCCGCGCGTACGAGAGACCTGAGCGCGCCCCGGCAGCAGCCCGACCGCAGACGAAGAATCAGGAAGCCCGTCACATGGACCGCCTCACCAACACCGTGCGCCCCTACGCCTGGGGCTCCACCACCGCCATCCCGGAACTCCTCGGCACCGCGCCGACCGGCGAACCCCAGGCCGAGATGTGGATGGGCGCCCACCCCGGCGCCCCCTCCCGCACCGACCGCGGCGCCGGCCCGGTCTCGCTGGCCGACGTCATCGCCGCGGACCCGGAAGGCGAACTCGGCCCCGACGCGGTACGCGCCTTCGGCCCCCGGCTGCCCTTCCTGCTGAAACTGCTCGCCGCCGGCTCCCCGCTGTCCCTCCAGGTCCACCCCGACCTGACCCAGGCCCAGGAGGGGTACGCGGACGAGGAGAAGCGCGGCGTCCCCGCCGACGCCCCGCACCGCAACTACAAGGACGCCAACCACAAGCCCGAACTCATCTGCGCCCTCACCCCCTTCGAAGGGCTCTGCGGCTTCCGGCACCCGGCCGAGGCCGCCACCCTCCTCGAAGGACTCGGCGGCAGCGCCCTCAAGCCGTACGCCGACATCCTGCGCGCCGCCCCGGAGGACGCCGCACTGCGCGAGGTCCTCACCGCCGTACTGGGCGCCGACCGGGACGAGACGGCCGAAACCGTCGAACAGGCCGCGACCGCCGCCCGGCGCCTGGCCGGCGAAGGCGGCCCGCACGCCGACGCCTACGCCGCGTACGCCGCCATCGCCCACCACTACCCGGGCGACCCCGGCGTGCTCGCCGCCATGCTCCTCAACCACGTACGGCTGCAGCCCGGCGAAGCGCTCTTCCTGGGCGCCGGCATCCCGCACGCCTACCTCGGCGGCCTCGGCGTGGAACTGATGGCCAACTCCGACAACGTGCTGCGCTGCGGCCTGACCCCCAAGCACGTGGACGTACCGGAACTGCTGCGGGTGGTCCGCTTTGAGCCCCGCGACGCGGGGGTGCTGCGGCCGGAGGAGGCCACGGCGTCGGGCGAGGAGGTCTACGAGACCCCGACCGACGAGTTCCGGCTCTCCCGCTTCGTGCTGGCACCCGGCGGGCCGATCCGCACGCTCGGCGACCGTACTCCGCAGATTCTGCTGTGCACGGCGGGGGCGGTTGCGGTGCATGTGGTCGGTGCGGGGGCGGGCGGTGGTTCCGTGTCCCGTACGGACGCGGGTTCTCGTACGGATGCGGGTTCTCGTACGGACGCCGGTTCCCGTACGGACGTTGGTTCTCGAACGGACCTGACGCTTGCGCCCGGGGAGTCGGTCTTCGTACCGGCCGGTGAGCGCGTGGAACTGGCGGGAGAGGGAACGATTTTCCGGGCGACGGTGGCGCTCTGACGGCAGTCCGGGGGAGACCCGGCGCCGGTCCCGTACCGGTCCGACACCGGTCCGAGGGCGCCCCGTGCGCGCCCCGGCGGGAGGGCTGCAACAATGACCCGCCTAAAGGGTTCGTAAAGAGGGCCCTCGGAGCGGCCTCGGAGCAGGCTGCGCACCGCAGCCGGTCGACGGAAGGGACATGCGCCACCCATGAGTGCATCAGGCGGTACCAAGGCGATCGTCGCGGCGCTGGGCGCCAACCTCGCGATCGCGGCGGCGAAGTTCGTGGCCTTCGCCTTCAGCGGATCGTCCTCGATGCTGGCCGAAGGCGTCCACTCCGTCGCCGACTCCGGCAACCAGGGACTCCTGCTCCTCGGCGGCAAGAAGGCCAAGCGCGCCGCCACCGAGGAACACCCCTTCGGCTACGGCCGCGAGCGCTACATCTACGGCTTCCTGGTCTCCATCGTCCTGTTCACCATCGGCGGCGTCTTCGCCCTGTACGAGGGCTACGAGAAGATCCACGACCCGCACGAGCTGGACAACTGGGTCTGGCCGGTCGGCGTCCTGGTCTTCGCGATCGTCGCCGAGGGCTTCTCCTTCCGTACGGCCATCAAGGAGTCCAACGAGCTGCGCGGCAAGCAGACCTGGCCCCAGTTCGTCCGCCGTGCCAAGGCCCCCGAACTCCCCGTCGTCCTCCTGGAGGACTTCGGCGCCCTCGTCGGCCTGGTGCTCGCGCTCGGTGGCGTCGGCCTCACCCTCGCCACCGGCAACGGCGTGTGGGACGGCATCGGCACCATGTGCATCGGCGCCCTCCTCGTCCTGATCGCCCTGGTCCTCGCCGCCGAGACCAAGTCGCTGCTGCTCGGCGAGGCGGCCGGACCCGAACAGGTCGCCAAGATCCGCGCGGCCGTGGCCGACGGCGAGACCGTCACCCGCGTCATCCACATGCGCACCCTCCACCTCGGCCCGGAGGAACTCCTCGTCGCCGCCAAGGTCGCCGTCCAGCACGACGACACGGCCAAGGAGGTCGCCGACGCGATCAACGCCGCCGAGGCCCGGATCCGCGCGGCCGTCCCCATCGCCCGCGTGATCTACCTCGAACCCGACATCTACCACGAGACCGCCGCCGCCTCGGGCGACCATCCGGCCGGGACAGCGGGCGGGGCCTGAGGGCTGGGCCCTTTCGTACGGGAGGGCTCTGCCGTACGGCCGGGTCTTCTCGCGCGGGAGGGCCTTCTCGTACGGCCGGGTCTTCTCGGACGGCTGGGCCTTCTTGTACGGCTGGGCCCCGCACCTGGAGTGGTGCGGGGCCCTGTTGTTTCTCGGCGCGGGTCGCTCTGGCGGCTGGGGTCGGGCGGCTCTGATCCGGCCGGTCTGACCCGGCCGCTTCGGCCGTTCCGACCGGACCGCTCTGCCCCGGCCGCTCCGGTCGGGGCGCTGCGTCCGCTCCGACCGGAGCGCTGTGATCCGGCCTCTCCGGTCGGACGCTGCGGCGCTGCGGTCCGATCGCTTCGGCCGGACCGCTGCTGCGGCTGCGGCCGCTTCGGCCGGACTTCCGACTGCTCGGCTGTCCGGCTATCTGCTACCGGCTACCCGACCTCGCTCAGCACCCGCAGGATCGCCGTCACGTCCGGCGCGCTCTGCAGCCGCGCCCGGAAGTCCGCGTCCATCAGCTTCCGCGACAGCAGCGCCAGGATGCGCAGATGCTCGTCCCCGGCGGCGGCCTCCGGCACCGAGATCATGAACACCAGCTTGGCGCGCGTACCGTCCAGCGAGTCCCAGTCGATGCCCTCGGCCGAACGCGCGAAGCCCACGACGGGCGCGGTCACCGCGTCCGTCTTCGCGTGCGGGATCGCGATCTCCTCACCGAGACCGGTGGTGCCCTGCGCCTCCCGCGCCAGCGCCACCCGCACCAGCTCGTCGACGTCCCGAACCTTGCCGGTACGCGCCGCGAGCTCCGCCATCTCCCGGATCGCGGCCTCCTTGCCGTCAGCGGCCAGCCGTACCTTCACGGTCTCCCGCGTCACATACCCGGAAAGCACCACACCTTCCGGCCTGTCGCCTTCCGGCGTCTCGCCTTCCGGCGTCTCGCCTTCCGGCGTCTCGCCTTCCGGCGTCTCGCCTTCCGGCGTCTCGCCTTCCGGCGTCTCGCCTTCCGGGCCCTCACCGTCCGGCTCCTCACCCGCACCGAGTGGACTCTCGCCCGAGGCCCTTCCGTCCGAGGTGCTTCCGTCCGAGGTGTTCCCGTCCGATGCGCTTCCGCCCGGCGCGCTCCCGGCCGAAGCGTCCGTACCTGGCCGGCCGCCCTCCGAGGTGCTCCGCTCCGCAGCCCCACCGGCCGAGCCGCCACGCTTCCCCGTACGGCCGGGCCCTTCCCCGGCATCGGCTTCCGTACGGGGTGCCACCCCCGCTTCCGTAACGGCGGCCGACGCACCCCCGCCCGTCATGGCCTCCGCCGACGCACCCCCACCAGACGCTTCTCCACCTCTCGCCTCACCGGCCACAGAGCCCCCGGCTCCAGCGCGCTCAGCCGCACTGTTCCCTGTCCCAGCGTTCCCGGCCCCGGCCCTCTCACCGGCGCCGTCCGCTGCCGCACTGTCTCCGCCCTCGGCGCTCTCAGCCGCACCATTCCCGGCTGCCCTGTTCCCGTCCACGGCCGTCTCATCCACGGTCCTCTCGGCCCCGGTCCTCTCGGCCCCGGTGCTCTCGGCCGCCGCGACCCCGGCCGCCCCGACCGCCATACCTCCGGTCGCCCCGGCCGCCACCGTCCCGTCCGCCAAGGCCCCGGCCGCGCCGACACCGGCCAGGACCGGTTCCGGCCCCGCTTCCGTGCCCGGCTCAGCCCCCGTGCCCGACCCAGTTCCCGAACCCGCCCCAGCGTTCTCGGCACCCCCGACGCCCCCAGCGACCCCAGTGGCCCCGGTCACACCAGCAACCCCGACTTCCCCAGCCGCCACACGCCCCTTCTGCCGCTCCGCCACATCCACCAGCGCGACCGTCGTCAGCGCCGTCACGACCGATCCGGCCGCCACCGCCACGAAGAACATCGGCACCCCGCCGACCGCGCCGAGGATCGCCACGATCGGCCCGCCGTGCGGCACCGCGTCCGTCACCCCGGCCATCCCGGCCACCGCTCCGGCGACCGCGCCGCCCAGCATGTTCGCGGGGATGACCTGCGCGGGCCGGGCCGCCGCGAACGGGATCGCGCCCTCCGATATGCCGAACAGGCCCATGAAGAGCGACGCCATGCCGGTCTCCCGCTCCTGGTCGGAGTACAGGCGCCGGCGGATCAGCGTGGCCAGGCCCTGGCCGAGCGGCATCACCGGGATCGCGGCGGCGCACATGCCCATGACGGTCTGGTTGCCGGTCGCGATCAGCCCGGTGCCGAAGAGGAACGCCGTCTTGTTGACCGGCCCGCCCATGTCGAACGCGATCATCAGGCCGAGGACCGCGCCGAGCGCGATCGCGCTGGTGCCCGTCATCCCGCTGAGCCAGCCCGTCAGGTGCGTGAACACCCACGAGATCGGCTTGCCGAGGACGTAGATGAAGAACAGTCCGAGCACGGCCGTCGAGACGATCGGGATCACGATGATCGGCATGATCGGCCGGACGAACCGGGGCACCCGGACCTTCTTGATCCACATGACCAGGTACCCGGCCAGGAAACCCGTGACGATCGCCCCGATGAACCCGGCGCCCGCCTTGGAGTCGTACAGCTCGCCGGTGTTGGCTATCCAGCCGCCGATCATGCCCGGCACCAGCGCGGGCCGGTCCCCGATCGCGTACGCGATGTAGCCGGAGAGGACCGGCACCATCATTTGGAACCCGATGGTGCCGATGTCGTTCACATGCGCCCAGAAGGTGCCTTCCGGGATGACCAGCCCCTTCGGCGTCGCCTCCCCGCCGACCGCCAGGGACAGCGCCAGCAGCAGGCCGCCGACCACGACGAACGGGATCATGTAACTGACACCGTTCATCAGCGCCTTGTACGCGAGGCTGCGCTCCTTCCCCCGGGCCCCACCGGCCCCGGCCCCACCACCCCTGCCGGACCGCGCCCCGGCTCCACCGCCCCCGCCCGGCCGCCCACTGGCCGTACCCCGGCCACCCGGACCACCTCCGGATCCGGCCCCGGCTGCATCCCCCTCCGCACCGTGCCCCTGCGCACCATCGCCACCCGCACCGGCGCCACCTGCACCATCGGCCCCCGTGCCGTAACTCTCCGCCCCGTACACCGGCGCGCTGAGCACCCGCCCGATCAGCTCCTCCGGATGGCGGATGCCCTCGGCCACGCCCACCACCAGCAGCCTCTTGCCGACGAAGCGCGCCGGGTCGACGTCCTTGTCGGCGGCGATGATGATGCCGTCGGCGTGTCTGACATCGTTGTCGGACAGCACGTTCTCGGCGCCGATCGACCCCTGTGTCTCCACCTTCATCGCGTGGCCGAGCGACTCGGCGGCCTGGGTCAGCTTCTCGGCGGCCATGTACGTGTGGGCTATGCCGGTCGGGCAGGCGGTCACTGCGAGCAGCTTCAGCCCTTGCCCGCCCGTTCCCGCGCCCTTGGGGGGATCGGCTGGACTGGTGGTCACGTGGTTCTCCTAACGGACGTGCGCGCAAGGCGACATGCGACGGCCCTCACGCTCCCCGCATCCTGCAATACGGAGGAGCGGCTGCAAAGTGCCCTACGCCACTCCGCCACGGGCCGGAACCCCGCCACCCGCACCCAAGCACCCGCGCCCCGCACCCCCGTACCCGTGCCCCGCACCCAAGCACCCGTGCCCCGCACCCCCACACCCATGGCCCGCGCCCAAGCACCCGTGCCCCGCACCCCCACACCCGCCACCCACACCCACCCGCTCCGCACCCGCACACCCGCCACCCGCCCCCGCGCCCCCCTCACCTGCGGACCCGTACCCGCCACCGGTGCCCGCACCGCGGCCGCCGGCCCGTGAACCCCGCCGCCCGCACGCATTTTCCTAGGGCGGGCTGGGGTTCCAGGGGGCGATCGGTGTAGATTCGTGCCCAGTGCCAGACGTCGCTGCTGATGGCGGTCGGGCGGTCCGCCCCGCGGGCCGGCCGAGGGAGAGAGGGCCTCCGACGGACTGCGCTGCGGCCAGGGGAGAGGTGTGTCCGCCCACGCGGAACCGCCCGTACGGTATGCCGTCCCGGACGGTGTTCCGCTCATGCGGTACGTCCGCCCGCGCGACACTCCGGGCGGCGACGTCCCCACCTGCCCGCGCCGCAGACTGCCAGCCAACCACCCTCGACCCCGGGAGCAACCCGAATGTCGACCGCAGCCAACGCCCAGGACTTCAAGGTCGCCGACCTGTCCCTCGCCGCCTTCGGCCGCAAGGAGATCACCCTCGCCGAGCACGAGATGCCCGGCCTGATGGCGATCCGCAAGGAGTACGCCGCCGCGCAGCCGCTGGCCGGCGCCCGCGTCACCGGCTCGCTGCACATGACCGTGCAGACCGCCGTGCTGATCGAGACCCTCACCGCTCTCGGCGCCGAGGTCCGCTGGGCCTCCTGCAACATCTTCTCCACCCAGGACCACGCCGCGGCCGCCATCGCGGTCGGCCCGAACGGCACCCCCGAGAACCCGCAGGGCGTCCCGGTCTTCGCCTGGAAGGGCGAGACGCTCGAAGAGTACTGGTGGTGCACGGAGCAGGCGCTGACCTGGCCGAACTCGCCCACCGGCGGCCCGAACATGATCCTGGACGACGGCGGCGACGCCACCCTCCTGGTGCACAAGGGCGTCGAGTACGAGAAGGCCGGCCAGGCCCCCGCCGTCGAGACCGCGGAGAACGACGAGCACCGCGCCATCCTGGAGCTCCTCAACCGCACCCTCGCCGAGAACCCGCAGAAGTGGACCAAGCTGGCGTCGGAGATCCGCGGCGTCACCGAGGAGACCACCACCGGCGTGCACCGCCTGTACGAGATGCAGCGCGACGGTGTGCTGCTCTTCCCGGCGATCAACGTGAACGACGCTGTCACCAAGTCGAAGTTCGACAACAAGTACGGCTGCCGACACTCCCTGATCGACGGCATCAACCGCGCCACCGACACCCTCATCGGCGGCAAGACCGCCGTCGTCTGCGGCTACGGCGACGTCGGCAAGGGCTGCGCCGAGTCGCTGCGCGGCCAGGGCGCCCGCGTGATCATCACCGAGATCGACCCGATTTGCGCCCTCCAGGCCGCCATGGACGGCTACCAGGTCACCACCCTGGACGAGGTCGTCGAGACCGCCGACATCTTCGTCACCACGACGGGCAACAAGGACATCATCATGGCCTCCGACATGGCCAAGATGAAGCACCAGGCCATCGTCGGCAACATCGGCCACTTCGACAACGAGATCGACATGGCCGGCCTCGCCGCCATCGACGGCATCGTCAAGGACGAGGTCAAGCCGCAGGTCCACACCTGGACCTTCCCCGACGGCAAGGTCCTGATCGTGCTGTCCGAGGGCCGCCTGCTCAACCTCGGCAACGCGACCGGCCACCCCTCCTTCGTGATGTCCAACTCCTTCGCGGACCAGACCCTGGCCCAGATCGAGCTGTTCACCAAGCCGGCGGAGTACCCGACCGACGTCTACGTCCTGCCCAAGCACCTGGACGAGAAGGTCGCCCGCCTCCACCTGGACGCCCTCGGCGTCAAGCTCACGACCCTCCGCCCCGAGCAGGCCGCCTACATCGGCGTCACGGTCGAGGGCCCCTACAAGTCCGACCACTACCGCTACTGATCCCCGCGCGCCCGGTGCCCGCCACGCCACCGCGCCCATCGGGCACCACCACCGGCAGCCGGTGATCCAGGCCCCCGCCCAGCACCACGGCGGGGGCCTGACCCGTACCACCGGACCCGACCAAGGACCCCCATGCCCCGCGGCCGCTACTCCCTCCACGACCCGCACGATCACACCCCCCTCGGCGAAGAACACTTCCACTGCGCCACCGGCCCCTCCGGCTGGCGATACGTCTCCCAGCTCACCACCCCCTCCGGAGACCACGCGGGCTCCGTCGACCTCACCCTCGACGACCTCGGCCGCCCCATCCGCCTCGAACTCCACGCCGGCGGCTGGCAGGTACGCGGCGCCGCCCTGGAAGGCGTCACCTGGGTCCGCACCGACCCGACCGGAGCCCACGCCACCGAAGGCAACGTCCCCGCCCACGCCTTCACCGGCGCGTCCCCCGCCTTTCTCGTCGCCACCGCCCGGCTGCTGCGCCCCGCCCCCGGCACCGGAGCCGTCCGCACCCGCCTCGTGGCCTTCACACCCCCCGTCCTCGCACCCCGCACGCTCGACCAGTCCTGGGCCTTGGTGAACAGGACAGCACACCCCACTGACAACGGGCCGCTGACCGCGGACGAATACCAGGTCAACGACCTGGAGACCGGTGAACAGCACGCCGTCCACCTCGCCGGCGACGTCGTCCTGTCGGCCCCCGGCATCGAACTCGAAGACCTGGAAACCCCGCCCTCGGCCTTCACCTGACCGGCCGACACCCACACTCCCGCGCCGCACCGCAGCGGCCCCTCGTCCCCCGCGCGCGGCTACCAGCCGCCCCCTCGGCCTCGTCACCGTCCCGCCGCGCCCGGCCCCGCCCTCACACCGGCGGCGTGAACCCCGTACGCCGCGCCCGTCCGCCCGCCGCCCCGCCCCCGTCTCCATCCCCGTTC
Organism: Streptomyces chrestomyceticus JCM 4735; assembly: GCF_003865135.1. Taxonomy (NCBI): domain Bacteria; kingdom Bacillati; phylum Actinomycetota; class Actinomycetes; order Kitasatosporales; family Streptomycetaceae; genus Streptomyces; species Streptomyces chrestomyceticus. The sequence goes on from NZ_BHZC01000001.1 coordinate 5,762,642, forward strand.
CCGCCCCCAGGCCCGGCCTCCCCAGCCCCGGCCTCAGCCTTCCCGCCCCCGACTTCCCCGGCTCGAACAGCCTCCCCGGCACTCACGCCACCCTGCTCCGCCCCCGGCACCCCGTACGACGCCGCCACCTGCGCCGCCCCCGGCTCGCCCGCCTCGCGCCCGTAGCCGACGCCTCCGTACGCCTCACCCTCGTACACGCCACTCCCGTACGGACCTCCATACGCACCCCCCTGCCCGGCAGCCACCGGCCCCGGAGCCCCCAACGGCGCCCCGAACGCCCGCTGCGCCTCCCGCGCCTGCCGCTCACCCGTCACCGCGGCCAGATACACCGCCGGATACATCCCCGCCGGCACCGACGCCCCGGTCCAGCCGCACAGATCCGCCGCCAGCCGAGCCCCCATCGCCCCGCCGACCTGCGGATCGAGCTGCCCTATTCGGCTCAGGTACTGGCGCACCGTCAGCCACCAGCCGTCCGGAACCCGCGACAGGTCCAGCGCGCCGAGTTCCGCCGCCAGCCAGGGCGGCGGGGGCGGCAGCACCGGCATCCCGCGCGGGGTGGGTATCCGCTCCCGTACGACGACGGTGCCCGCGAACACATCACCGAGCCGCCGCCCCCTGGCCGAGACCAGCGAGGCGATGCACGCCACCACCCCCATCGTCAGCACGATCTCCACCGCGCCCAGCGCGCCGCGTACCAGTGCGTTCCGGAACCGGACCGGCCCGCCGTCCTCACGGACCACCCGCAGCCCGCACACCAGCTTCCCGAGCGACCGGCCGTGGCTCAGCGTCTCCACCACGATCGGCACCCCGACCAGCACCAGCACGAACAACGCCACCGACACCGCGGCTCTCGCCGCCTCGTCCATGGACGCCGTGGCACTGAGCAGCAGCAGCGACACCAGCACATACGCACTCCAGGTCACCGCGAGATCGACGAGGACCGCCAGCGCCCGGCTCGGCAACCGGGCCGGCCGCAACCCGAGTACCACCGCCTCGCCCGTCACGAGCTCGTTCACCTGCGCCGCCCTTCCTTGCCCCACCTCGTACCGGTCCGTCCCCGAACCGCCGCCCGCCCCATGGCCGACCGGGCCAGTCTGCCAAGCTGACGGCATCGTCACCTCACGGCCGCCGCCAGGAGCTGAATCCATGGACCTCGATGTCTTCGTAAGGGCCCACCGCGCCGAGTGGGACCGGCTCGAAGAACTGCTGCGCCGTAAACGCCGCCTCACCGGCGCCGAGGCCGACGAACTGATCACCCTCTACCAGCGCACCACCACCCACCTGTCCCTCCTCCAGGCCAGCGCCCCCGACCCCGCCCTTACGGGACGCCTCACCTCCCTCGTGGCGCGCGCCCGCAGTACGGTCACCGGCGCGCGCAAGGCATCCTGGCGGGACGCCGCCCGCTTCTTCACGGTGTCGTTCCCCGCCGCGGTCTACCGCCTGCGCCACTGGTGGGTGCCGACGGCCCTCCTCTCCACTGGGATCGGCGCCCTCATCGCCTGGTGGATCGCCACCCACCCCGAGGTCCAGGCCGCCATCGGCGCCCCCGAAGACCTGCGCGCCATGACCCGCCCCGGCGGGGAGTACGAGACGTACTACTCCAGCCACCCCGCCGCGTCCTTCGCCGCCCAGGTATGGACGAACAACGCCCAGGCGGTCGCCCTGTGCCTGGTCCTGGGAGCCTTCCTCGGCCTGCCCGTCTTCTGGGTGCTCTTCCAGAACATGCTCAACCTGGGCGTCGGCCTCGGCCTGATGGCGTCGGCCGGCCGCCTCGACTCCTTCCTCGGCCTCCTCCTCCCGCACGGCCTCCTGGAACTCACCGCGGTCTTCGTCGCAGCCGGCATCGGCCTGCGCCTGGGATGGACGGTCATCGACCCCGGCCCGCGCACCCGCCGCACCGCCCTCGCCGAAGAGGGCCGCTCCGCCCTCGGCGTGGCCGTCGGCCTGGCCGCCGTGCTGTTCGTGTCCGGCGTTCTCGAAGGCTTCGTCACCCCGTCCGGCCTGCCCACCTGGGCCCGCATCACCATCGGTGTCGTCGCCGAGCTGGCCTTTCTCGCGTACGTGTACGTACTCGGCGGCCGTGCCGTCCGATCAGGCGAAACGGGGGATGTCGACGAGGCGGACCGCGAGGCACCCGTACCGACCGCTGCCTGATGTGCGTGCGACCCCGCTGACCTGCTAATCTCCTCATCTCCCCAAGATGTCCGTTGACACGGGCAGGGCGGGGAGGTAGATTCGAACGGTTGCCACGGACTAGACATGTTCGAGCGCAACGGTTAGTGTCTCGTCTGCTTCGGGCGGAACATCGATTCCACGAAGCACCTCCGAATCTTTATCCGGAAAACGTTCGCCGATTTCAGATCGGCAAAACGCTTCTGATAAAGTCGGAACAGCCGAAAGGCAAACCCCTCCGACAATCATCGGAAACGAATTCGGCCCGGCAACGGACCGGAAAGCGGATCTGATAGAGTCGGAAAGACCGAAAAGCGAAAGCCGGACGGTCACCCCGCTCCAGCAGGGAGCCGGAAACGGAAAGCGGAAACGCCGAACGGATCTGGTAAGGTTGGAACCGCGAAGAAGCCGAAAGGCGGAAACGCACCGGCGGAAATCAGGACCGCGAGGATCTGATAGAGTCGGAAACGCAAGACCGAAGGGAAGCGCCCGGAGAGCCTGGTGAAACAGGCACAAAGGAAGCGTCCGTTCCTTGAGAACTCAACAGCGTGCCAAAAGTCAACGCCAGATATGTTGATACCCTGTCCACCGGCAGCAGCCGGAGGATGAGGTTCCTTTGAAAAGCCCACCAGCATCCACGCGGTGCGGGTGGCACACACAGCGAGGACGCTGTGAACGGGAAGCCTATTCCGCTTCCTGTTCCGCTCTCGTGTGTGTTACCGGGATGACCCGGAAACATTCACGGAGAGTTTGATCCTGGCTCAGGACGAACGCTGGCGGCGTGCTTAACACATGCAAGTCGAACGATGAACCTCCTTCGGGAGGGGATTAGTGGCGAACGGGTGAGTAACACGTGGGCAATCTGCCCTGCACTCTGGGACAAGCCCTGGAAACGGGGTCTAATACCGGATACGACACGGGATCGCATGATCTCCGTGTGGAAAGCTCCGGCGGTGCAGGATGAGCCCGCGGCCTATCAGCTTGTTGGTGGGGTAATGGCCTACCAAGGCGACGACGGGTAGCCGGCCTGAGAGGGCGACCGGCCACACTGGGACTGAGACACGGCCCAGACTCCTACGGGAGGCAGCAGTGGGGAATATTGCACAATGGGCGCAAGCCTGATGCAGCGACGCCGCGTGAGGGATGACGGCCTTCGGGTTGTAAACCTCTTTCAGCAGGGAAGAAGCGCAAGTGACGGTACCTGCAGAAGAAGCGCCGGCTAACTACGTGCCAGCAGCCGCGGTAATACGTAGGGCGCAAGCGTTGTCCGGAATTATTGGGCGTAAAGAGCTCGTAGGCGGCTTGTCACGTCGGATGTGAAAGCCCGGGGCTTAACCCCGGGTCTGCATTCGATACGGGCAGGCTAGAGTTCGGTAGGGGAGATCGGAATTCCTGGTGTAGCGGTGAAATGCGCAGATATCAGGAGGAACACCGGTGGCGAAGGCGGATCTCTGGGCCGATACTGACGCTGAGGAGCGAAAGCGTGGGGAGCGAACAGGATTAGATACCCTGGTAGTCCACGCCGTAAACGTTGGGAACTAGGTGTGGGCGACATTCCACGTCGTCCGTGCCGCAGCTAACGCATTAAGTTCCCCGCCTGGGGAGTACGGCCGCAAGGCTAAAACTCAAAGGAATTGACGGGGGCCCGCACAAGCGGCGGAGCATGTGGCTTAATTCGACGCAACGCGAAGAACCTTACCAAGGCTTGACATACACCGGAAAACCCTGGAGACAGGGTCCCCCTTGTGGTCGGTGTACAGGTGGTGCATGGCTGTCGTCAGCTCGTGTCGTGAGATGTTGGGTTAAGTCCCGCAACGAGCGCAACCCTTGTTCTGTGTTGCCAGCATGCCCTTCGGGGTGATGGGGACTCACAGGAGACTGCCGGGGTCAACTCGGAGGAAGGTGGGGACGACGTCAAGTCATCATGCCCCTTATGTCTTGGGCTGCACACGTGCTACAATGGCCGGTACAATGAGCTGCGATACCGCGAGGTGGAGCGAATCTCAAAAAGCCGGTCTCAGTTCGGATTGGGGTCTGCAACTCGACCCCATGAAGTCGGAGTCGCTAGTAATCGCAGATCAGCATTGCTGCGGTGAATACGTTCCCGGGCCTTGTACACACCGCCCGTCACGTCACGAAAGTCGGTAACACCCGAAGCCGGTGGCCCAACCCCTTGTGGGAGGGAATCGTCGAAGGTGGGACTGGCGATTGGGACGAAGTCGTAACAAGGTAGCCGTACCGGAAGGTGCGGCTGGATCACCTCCTTTCTAAGGAGCACTTCTTACCGGCCTTCGGGCTGGTCAGAGGCCAGAACATCGGCGAATGTCCGGTGCTGGTTGCTCATGGGTGGAACGTTGACTACTCGGCACACTCGGTATGGGGATCACTAGTACTGCTTCGGCATGGAACGTGTATCACCAGACGGGAGTGTCGGGCACGTTGTTGGGTGTCTGAGGGCACGGACTGAGAGTCTGTACCTTCAAACGCCGGCCCCAGTGAACTCGCCGAGTGTGGCGGGGTGGTGGGTGGCTGGTCGTTGCTTGAGAACTGCACAGTGGACGCGAGCATCTGTGGCCAAGTTTTTAAGGGCGCACGGTGGATGCCTTGGCACCAGGAACCGATGAAGGACGTGGGAGGCCACGATAGGCCCCGGGGAGCTGTCAACCGAGCTTTGATCCGGGGGTGTCCGAATGGGGAAACCCGGCAGTCGTCATGGGCTGTCACCCATACCTGAACACATAGGGTATGTGGAGGGAACGCGGGGAAGTGAAACATCTCAGTACCCGCAGGAAGAGAAAACAACCGTGATTCCGGGAGTAGTGGCGAGCGAAACTGGATGAGGCCAAACCGTATTGGTGTGATACCCGGCAGGGGTTGCCAGTGCGGGGTTGTGGGATCTCTTTTCTGCAGTCTGCCGGCTGTGGGACGAGTCAGAAACCGTTGATGTAGGCGAAGGACATGCGAAAGGTCCGGCGTAGAGGGTAAGACCCCCGTAGCTGAAACATCAGCGGCTCGTTTAAGAGACACCCAAGTAGCACGGGGCCCGTGAAATCCCGTGTGAATCTGGCGGGACCACCCGCTAAGCCTAAATATTCCCTGGTGACCGATAGCGGATAGTACCGTGAGGGAATGGTGAAAAGTACCGCGGGAGCGGAGTGAAATAGTACCTGAAACCGTGTGCCTACAAGCCGTGGGAGCGTCGCTATGCAGCTTGCTGCATAGTCGTGACTGCGTGCCTTTTGAAGAATGAGCCTGCGAGTTTGCGGTATGTTGCGAGGTTAACCCGTGTGGGGAAGCCGTAGCGAAAGCGAGTCCGAAGAGGGCGTTGAGTAGCGTGCCCAAGACCCGAAGCGGAGTGATCTAGCCATGGGCAGGTTGAAGCGGAGGTAAGACTTCGTGGAGGACCGAACCCACCAGGGTTGAAAACCTGGGGGATGACCTGTGGTTAGGGGTGAAAGGCCAATCAAACTCCGTGATAGCTGGTTCTCCCCGAAATGCATTTAGGTGCAGCGTCGTGTGTTTCTTGCCGGAGGTAGAGCACTGGATAGGCGATGGGCCCTACCGGGTTACTGACCTTAGCCAAACTCCGAATGCCGGTAAGTGAGAGCGCGGCAGTGAGACTGTGGGGGATAAGCTCCATGGTCGAGAGGGAAACAGCCCAGAGCATCGACTAAGGCCCCTAAGCGTGTGCTAAGTGGGAAAGGATGTGGAGTCGCAGAGACAACCAGGAGGTTGGCTTAGAAGCAGCCATCCTTGAAAGAGTGCGTAATAGCTCACTGGTCAAGTGATTCCGCGCCGACAATGTAGCGGGGCTCAAGCACACCGCCGAAGTCGTGTCATTGCAGTACATACTCCTAACGGGGACTGTGATGGGTAGGGGAGCGTCGTGTGCCGGGTGAAGCAGCACCGGAAGGTAGTTGTGGACGGTTCACGAGTGAGAATGCAGGCATGAGTAGCGATACACACGTGGGAAACGTGTGCGCCGATTGACTAAGGGTTCCTGGGTCAAGCTGATCTGCCCAGGGTAAGTCGGGACCTAAGGCGAGGCCGACAGGCGTAGTCGATGGACAACCGGTTGATATTCCGGTACCCGCTTTGAAGCGCCAAACATCGAATCCATTGATGCTAAGGCCGTGAAGCCGCCCTGGAGTCTTCGGACAAAGGGGAGTGGTGGAGCCGCTGATCCAAGGTGGTAGTAGGTGAGTGATGGGGTGACGCAGGAAGGTAGTCCAGCCCGGGCGGTGGTTGTCCCGGGGTAAGGGTGTAGCCCGTGCGGTAGGCAAATCCGTCGCACATGTAAGGGTGAGACCTGATGCCGAGCCGATTGTGGTGAAGTGGATGATCCTATGCTGTCGAGAAAAGCCTCTAGCGAGTTTCATGGCGGCCCGTACCCTAAACCGACTCAGGTGGTCAGGTAGAGAATACCGAGGCGTTCGGGTGAACTATGGTTAAGGAACTCGGCAAAATGCCCCCGTAACTTCGGGAGAAGGGGGGCCATTGCTGGTGATGAGTCTTGCACTCTGAGCTGGTGGTGGCCGCAGAGACCAGCGAGAAGCGACTGTTTACTAAAAACACAGGTCCGTGCGAAGCCGTAAGGCGATGTATACGGACTGACGCCTGCCCGGTGCTGGAACGTTAAGGGGACCGGTTAGCTCCATTTCGGTGGGGCGAAGCTGAGAACTTAAGCGCCAGTAAACGGCGGTGGTAACTATAACCATCCTAAGGTAGCGAAATTCCTTGTCGGGTAAGTTCCGACCTGCACGAATGGCGTAACGACTTCTCGACTGTCTCAACCATAGGCCCGGTGAAATTGCACTACGAGTAAAGATGCTCGTTTCGCGCAGCAGGACGGAAAGACCCCGGGACCTTTACTATAGCTTGATATTGGTGTTCGGTTCGGCTTGTGTAGGATAGGTGGGAGACTGTGAACTCGTCACGCCAGTGGCGGGGGAGTCGTTGTTGAAATACCACTCTGGTCGTGCTGGATGTCTAACCTGGGTCCGTGATCCGGATCAGGGACAGTGTCTGGTGGGTAGTTTAACTGGGGCGGTTGCCTCCTAAAGAGTAACGGAGGCGCCCAAAGGTTCCCTCAGCCTGGTTGGCAATCAGGTGTTGAGTGTAAGTGCACAAGGGAGCTTGACTGTGAGACTGACGGGTCGAGCAGGTACGAAAGTAGGGACTAGTGATCCGGCGGTGGCTTGTGGAAGCGCCGTCGCTCAACGGATAAAAGGTACCCCGGGGATAACAGGCTGATCTTCCCCAAGAGTCCATATCGACGGGATGGTTTGGCACCTCGATGTCGGCTCGTCGCATCCTGGGGCTGGAGTCGGTCCCAAGGGTTGGGCTGTTCGCCCATTAAAGCGGTACGCGAGCTGGGTTTAGAACGTCGTGAGACAGTTCGGTCCCTATCCGCTGTGCGCGTAGGAGTCTTGAGAAGGGCTGTCCCTAGTACGAGAGGACCGGGACGGACGAACCTCTGGTGTGCCAGTTGTCCTGCCAAGGGCATGGCTGGTTGGCTACGTTCGGAAAGGATAACCGCTGAAAGCATCTAAGCGGGAAGCCTGCTTCGAGATGAGGGCTCCCTCCTCCTTGAGAGGGTAAGGCTCCCAGTAGACGACTGGGTTGATAGGCCAGATATGGAAGCCTGGTAACGGGTGGAGTTGACTGGTACTAATAGGCCGAGGGCTTGTCCTCAGTTGCTCGCGTCCACTGTGTTAGTTCTGAAGTAACGAACTCGCCTTGCCGGCAGGGTTGTTATCTTCATAGTGTTTCGGTGGTCATAGCGTTAGGGAAACGCCCGGTTACATTTCGAACCCGGAAGCTAAGCCTTTCAGCGCCGATGGTACTGCAGGGGGGACCCTGTGGGAGAGTAGGACGCCGCCGAACTCCTTTTGATAGTGGGAAGCCCCGCACCGTATGGTGCGGGGCTTTCTGCGTTGTATCCCGGGATCGTCGAGGGATGGGTGCTCCGCGCCGTACCCGACCATGCCCATACCCACGGCCACGCCACGTCCACAATCACGACCAAGGCCCTGCCGGCTCACCGGCAGGGCCTTTCGTATGTGCGGACGCTTACCGGAGCCGGTGCAGACTCCGTACCGCGAGCAGCCTGCGATCCGCGGCCCGCCGCCTCCCGGGCGAGCCGCGCCGTGCCTACGGCACTGCGCGCCCGGTCCGTGGCCGTGCGCCTATGAGTCGATACAGCAATGGCCCGTACAGCCTTGGCACAGGGACCGACAGTGAGGCACGGATCGGCGGAAGAGCTGAAGCTTCGCCGCCTACAGCCGGCGCGGCCCCTACAGCCGGCCGGAAGCCTTTAGGGACAGGTACGCGTCCGCGAGGTCGGGGGCGAGGCGAGCCGGGGTGGAGTCGATGACCGTGATGCCGAGGCGGCGCAGGCGGTCCGCGCTGCGGTGACGGGCCGCGCGCGTCTGCTCGGCGGCGGCTGCGGCGTACACGGCCTGCGGGGTGTGGCGGGCGGCGGCCATTTCCTCGATACGGGGATCCGCCACCGCGGCGACGATGATCTCGTTGCGTTGGGTGAGGCCAGGGAGGACGGGCAGCAGCCCTTCCTCGACCGGGGCCGTGTCCAGGCCGGTGAAGAGGACGATCAGGGAGCGGCGCGGCGTACTGCGGTGGAGGGCGGCGGCCAGGCCGTGGGCGTCCGCTTCGACAAGTTCGGGTTCGAGGGGCGCGAGGGCGTTGGTCAGGGCGGGCAGGAGGTCTCCTGCCGCGCGACCCTGCACGGAGGCCCGTACCCGGCGGTCGTAGGCGAGGAGGTCGACGCGGTCGCCGGCGCGGGACGCCAGCGCGGCCAGCAGGAGCGCGGCGTCCATGGAGGCGTCCAGGCGCGGCGTGTCGCCGACGCGGCCGGCCGAGGTGCGGCCGGTCTCCAGGGCCAGGAGGATGTGCCGGTCGCGCTCCGGGCGCCAGGTGCGTACGGCGACGGTCTGGCGGCGGGCGGTGGCGCGCCAGTCGATGGAGCGGGTGTCGTCGCCGGGGGTGTAGTCGCGGAGGCTGTCGAACTCGGTGCCTTCGCCGCGGGTGAGGATGCTGGTGCGACCGTCGAGTTCGCGGAGCCGGGCCAGTTTTCCCGGCAGGTGTCTGCGGCTGGTGAAGGGTGGCAGGACGCGCACGGTCCACGGGACGTGGTGGCTGCCCTGACGGGCCGCGAGGCCGAGGGGGCCGTAGGAGCGGACCGTGACGCGGACGGCGTGGTGGTCGCCGCGACGGGTGGGGTGGAGCGTGGTCGTGATGCGGCGGCGCTCGGCCGCGGGGATGCGTACGCGATGGCGGGAGGCCGGGGCTTCGGTGCCGGGGACGAACGAGCTGGGCGGCCAGGCGTCGCGGAGCTGCGCGCGGAGCGGGCGCCGGTCCGGGTTGGTGACGGCCAGGTGCGTACGGGCTTCCTGGCCAAGTCGAACGGATGTTTCACCGGTTCGGGTGAACTGGAGCTTTCGCACTGGCGCGGCTAGGGCCAGGTCGCACAAAATTGCTAGCAGCAGGGCGAGTTGGACGGTGAGGATGCCGGTCCAGCTCGGCAGGAGGAGGCCGACGAAGAGAGCTCCGAGGGCGGAGATGAGGGCGGTGCGTCCGGTCAGGGCCACGGCTCGGTCTCAGCGGGGGACGGGGAGGTGGGCGAGGACGGAGTTGATGACGGAGTCGGCGGTGACTCCTTCCATCTCGGCTTCCGGGCGGAGTTGGACGCGGTGCCGGAGTGTGGGCAGGGCCAGGGCTTTCACGTCGTCAGGGGTGGCGTAGTCGCGGCCGGTGAGCCAGGCCCAGGCCCGGGAGGTGGAGAGCAGGGCGGTGGCGCCTCGGGGTGAGACGCCCAGGGAGAGCGAGGGGGATTCGCGCGTGGTACGGCAGATATCGACGATGTAGCCGGTGACCTCGGGGGACACGGCGACCTTGGCCACGGCGGCCCGGGCCGCTTCGAGATCGGCGGGGCCTGCGACGGGACGCAGGCCGGCCGCGTCGAGGTCGCGAGGGCTGAAGCCCTGGGCATGCCGGGTGAGGATGTCGACCTCGTCCTGGCGGGCGGGCAGCGGGACCGTCAGCTTCAGCAGGAACCGGTCGAGTTGGGCCTCGGGCAGCGGATAGGTGCCTTCGTACTCGACGGGGTTCTGCGTGGCGGCGACCAGGAAGGGCTCGGGGAGCGGGCGGGGCGTTCCGTCGACGGTGACCTGACGCTCCTCCATGGCCTCCAGCAGGGATGCCTGGGTCTTGGGCGGGGTGCGGTTGATCTCGTCGGCGAGCAGCAGGTTGGTGAAGACCGGGCCGGGCTGGAAGGAGAACTGTGAGCTGCGGGTGTCGTAGACGAGCGAGCCGGTGACGTCGCTCGGCATCAGGTCGGGGGTGAACTGAACGCGTTTGGTGTCGAGTTCCAGGGTCGCCGAGAGCGCGCGGACGAGCAGGGTCTTGGCGACACCGGGGACGCCTTCGAGCAGGACGTGCCCGCGGCAGAGCAGCGCGACGACCAGGCCGGTGACGGCCGGGTCCTGGCCGACGACGGCCTTGGCGATCTCGGTGCGGACGGCCTCCAGGGAGGCTCGGGCGCTGTCAGCTGTCGGGGTGCTCACGGGGGTCGTGCCTCTCTGGGGACAGGATCGAACGTTCCAGGTGGTCGAGCTGGTCGGCCAGGATGACCAGGGCCTTGTCGTCGGCGGGCGCGGGCCCGAACAACAGGGAGTGCAGGGTGGCGCCGGGCTCCGCGTCCGAGGGCAGGCGCGCGGAGACCGCCGGGAGAAGGATGTCGGGGGTGTGGGCGTGTGTGGGAGACACGCCGGTGAGCGGTGCGAGCCGGGCGCGGGTGGCGGCCCGTAGGACGTCGGCGGCGCGGTCGCGGGCGCCTGCCCGCTGGTAGAGGCGGGCGTGGCCCTCGGTCGTCTCGGCGGCGGGGACGGTGACCGGCAGCCGTTCGGGGACGAGGGGGCCGAGCCGGCGGGCCCGCCAGAAGCCCGCGAGGGCGGCGGCGACGAGGAGTTGGAGCAGCGCCCAGCGCCAGCCGGAGGGGATGAGGTCGAGGAAGCCGCGCCGGCCGTCCTGCGCGGACGATGGGTCGCTGACGGAGGGGAGGTACCAGACCAGATGCTTGTGCGGACCGAGCAGTTGCAGGGCGAGCGAGGCGTTGCCCCGTTCGGCGAGGTTGCGGTTGTAGAAGATGTCCGGGGCGCCGAGGAGGACGGTGTCACCGCCGGCCGTGGAAGGCAGGCGCAGCAGGGTGGCGGCGCCGTCGCTGGGGTAGCAGCGGTCGGCGGTGCGGGTGGCTGTCGAGTAGCGCAGACCGCCGAGTTCGGCGTATCCCGCGGCCTGGGCGGCGGGCAGGGCGCAGTCCGGGGACAGCGGCTTCACGTCGGTGGGCGTCCTGGCCTGGGTCCCCGGTGCGAAGACGTCCAGGACGGCCGGGCCCGGCGTGAGCAGGACGGTGCGTCCCGCTGTGCGGCCGGCGGCCTGGTGGAGGGTGCCCAGTTGGCGGCGGGTCAGCAGGTTCGGGTCGGTGACCAGGACCGTGGTGTCCGGACCGGCTGCGGCGGCGGCCTCCTCCGTGGTAGTCACGACGCGGGTGTCGACGCCGTGGTCGGCGAGGAGCGCGGCGACCGCGCCGCTGCCGTAGCGGTCCACCGACCGGGGGTCGAGGCGTCCGTGCTGGTCCCCGGACCGCAGCAGCGCGAGGCCGACGCCGCCCAGGAGGAGGACGAGGAGGCCGGCGAGGAGCCCGCGCGAGCGGGTCCACAGACGGCGTGTGGTCGGTGCGAGCGAAGTGGTTCCGGCCGTGGTGGCGCTCATACGGCGCTCCCCTGGGGAGCGGCGGACAACTGCGGTTTGCTGTGCCGCAGGTCGGTGTCCAGGGTGCTCAGGGCGGCGTACTCCTGTGCGGTGCCCGGGCGGCCGCCGTACGTGACGTCGTCGAAGGTACGGGCGGCGGCGCGCAGGCGCTCGGCGTGGGCGGGCAGGGCCCGGCCCGCCTCCGACGCGGCCTCGTCGGCGGTACGGCCGGGGCCCGGGCTGAGCAGGGTGCGTTCCTCCAGGGCGAGGACGATGGCCCGCATCCGTTCCTGGACGGCTTCGGTCCAGCGGCTGTCGGCCGCGTGCCGTTCCGCGGCGGCACGGTGTTCCGCGGCCGTACGGGGGCGATCACCGAAGAGCGCGCCGCCTCCGGAGGCGGGGGTGCGGCGCAGGGCGCCTAGCCGGAGCCGGAGGGCGACGGCGAGCAGCAGGATCACGAGGACGATGGCGAGGAGGCCGGTCCAGCCGCCCGGCGTGGCCCCGGCGGCGGCTTCGAAGAGGTCACCGATGCGGTCCCAGAGCCAGTCCAGAGCGCGCTGGAGCAGGTTCGGGTCGTTCTGGTGGTACTGCGGATCGGCGAGTTCGCGTTCGGCCGCCTCTCGGGCGGGCACCCGCGGGATCCGCACCGGTCCGTCGTCCCCGGAGCCCGGCATCAGCTGCGCGAGCACGGCAGTCCTCCCCACCCCCGTCACCGCATCAGCTTCCCGGGGTGCTGCCGGCCGTGCCCTGGCCGGTGCCGTCCGGACCGGGGCCGTACTGGCCGGGTGCCTGCGGGCCGGGCGCGTCCGCGCCGTAACCGGGCAGGCCGGCGGCGCGGGCGAGTTCCAGGTCGAGGGCCTCGCGGCGGATCCGCTGGTCCATGTAGAGGAGCGAGGTGACGCCCGCGCTGATGGGGTACGTGACCGCGGAGGTGATCACGGTGCCGACGGCCAGCACGATCAGGAAGGTCCAGCCGGTGTCGCCGTTGCCCTCGGTCCAGGCCGTGAAGCTCTCGCCGCCGAGGAGGACGGCGACGACGGTGGCCGGCACCTGGACGATCATCTGCACGAGAGCGATCAGCAGGTGGGTGAGGAGCTGGATGCCCAGGATCCGCCACCACGCGCCGCGCACCAGCTTGGCGGAGCGCCGCATGGAGGCGATGACGCCCTGCTTCTCCAGCATCAGCGCCGGGGCGGCGAGGCTGAAGCGGACCCACAGCCAGATGCTCACGACGATCGCGCCTATGCCGCCGAGCACCACGAGCATCAGACCGGCCGTGGGCGGACCCACGGCCGCGACGATGATGCCGGGCAGCATTCCCACGAAGATGACGGCCGAGACGATGAGGGGCAGCAGAAGCAGCAGCCCGAGCAGCCGCGGCAGCCGGCCCCGGGAGTCGCGCCACGCCTCACCGGCCGTCACCGAGCGTCCCAGCACGGCCCGGCTGACGACGATGGTGAGCATCGCGGTGACGACGATCGTGCTCAGCAGCTCGATCACCGAGGTGACGGCACTGCCCGCGAGGGTGGAGCCGACGGCGTCCAGCGCTTCGTCGAGGGTGGCGTCGGGATTGTTCTCCAGCGCGGACAGGTCTCCGGCGCTGCGGAACAGGAACCCGGTGACGAGCGTGATCGCGGTCTGCGTGACGACCGCCACGACCAGCGAGATCCCGAGGACGGTGCGCCAGTGGGCGCGCATGGTGGAGACCGCGCCGTCGAGGATCTCGCCGACGCCGAGCGGGCGGAGCGGGATCACACCCGGCTTGGCCGCGGGAGGCGGTGCCCAGGGGGCGCTCCAGCCAGGCTGGCCTCCCCACCCGGGCTGACCTCCCTGGCCGGGCTGCTGCCCGCCCCAACCACCGTGGCCGCCCTGCGGGCCGGAGGGCCTGCTCGGCCCGCCGCGGCCGGAGCCGCCGGTGGGCGCGGACCACTGTCCGGCGGGAGGCTGCTCCTTGGACCACTGCGGAGGGACCGAGGAACCGCCGGCCGGTGTGGCGTCGGACGGGCCCGGAGGTTCGGTGGGGCCCGGCGCACCGGCCGGAGCGTTCGAGCCGGTGGGTTCCGCGGCGCCGGGCTGGTCCTGCGCGGCGCGGTCCGGCTCGTCGGAAGGGGAGGATCCGGGCGAGGCCCAGCCCGGAGAGTTGTTCATCGTCGCTCCTTCATGCTTCCCGCCCGTTCGAACGGCCGGTGTGCGGCGTCCGCAGTGCCTGTCATCGTGTCATGGCGACGGGCCCGGCGTCCCCGGGCCCTTGTCCGGGGGAGCGTCCTTGCACGGGGGAGCCCTTCTGCTCCGACCGGTGTCGACGGCAGACTGGGCGAATGGCCGATCGCTACGAGAAGTCCGAGGCGGGCGCCGACGCTCCCGTGGTTCCGTCACTGCGTTGGGAGGAGCTTCCCGAGGGGCCCGTACTGGTTCTCCTCGATCAGACCCGGCTGCCGTCCGAAGAAGTCGAGCTGGTGTGCACGGACGTGCCGGCTCTGGTGCAGGCGATTCGAACGCTGGCTGTGCGCGGCGCTCCGCTGCTGGGCATCGCCGGGGCGTACGGAGTCGCCCTGGCCGCCTCGCGGGGATTCGACGTGGCCGACGCCGCCGACACTCTGGCGCACGCGCGCCCGACGGCGGTCAACCTCGAATACGGCGTCCGGAGGGCGGCCGGCGCCTACCGCGACGCGGTCGAGAGCGGGGCGGACCGCGAGCGGGCCGCCGCCGCGGCCCTGGACGAAGCACGGGCCGTCCACGCGGAGGACGCCGAAGCCAGCTCCCGGATGGCCGCGCACGGGCTGGCGCTGCTGGGCGAACTGGTGCCGGGCGGCGGGCACCGCATACTCACCCACTGCAACACCGGCGCGCTGGTCTCCGGAGGCGAGGGCACCGCCCTGGCCGTGGCGCTGACCGCGCACCGGGCCGGGGAGCTGCGGCGGCTGTGGGTGGACGAGACGCGGCCGCTGCTGCAGGGCGCGCGGCTGACCGCATACGAGGCGGCGCGGACGGGCATGCCGTACACGGTGCTCGCGGACGGGGCGGCCGGGTCGCTCTTCGCGGCGGGCGAGGTGGATGCCGTACTGATCGGCGCCGACCGGATCACGGCGGACGGCTCGGTCGCCAACAAGGTGGGCAGCTACCCGCTGGCCGTACTGGCCCGGTACCACCACGTGCCGTTCGTGGTGGTGGCGCCGACCAGCACGGTGGACCTGGACACGGCGGAGGGAGCGCTCATCGAGGTGGAGCAGCGGCCCGGGCACGAGGTGACGGAAATCGCGGTGCCGTTCGCGCCCGGCGCCGGGACGGAGGCCGGCACCGGGGTACCGATCGCGCCGCTGGGCGCGCTGGCCTACAACCCCGCCTTCGACGTGACGCCGGCCGAGCTGGTGACGGCCATCGTCACTGAGAACGGAGTGGTCTCACCCGTCACTCCGGACGGCCTGGCGGAGCTGTGTTCCCCATCACGATGGGGTAAGTCACGATCAGGTAATGGGATGATGGCCGAATGAAGGGACGCGTCCTGGTCGTCGACGACGACACCGCACTGGCAGAGATGCTCGGCATCGTGCTGCGCGGCGAAGGCTTTGAACCGTCGTTCGTCTCGGACGGGGACAAGGCGCTCGCCGCCTTCCGGGAGACCAAGCCGGACCTCGTGCTGCTCGACCTCATGCTGCCCGGGAGGGACGGCATAGAGGTGTGCCGGCTCATCCGTGCCGAGTCCGGTGTGCCGATCGTCATGCTGACCGCGAAGAGTGACACGGTCGACGTGGTGGTCGGCCTGGAGTCGGGGGCGGACGACTACATCGTCAAGCCGTTCAAGCCCAAGGAGCTGGTGGCCCGTATCCGGGCCCGGCTGCGCCGCTCGGAGGAGCCGGCGCCCGAGCAGTTGGCCATCGGTGACCTGGTCATCGACGTGGCCGGGCATTCGGTCAAGCGCAGCGGCCAGTCGATAGCGCTGACGCCGCTGGAGTTCGATCTGCTGGTGGCGCTGGCCCGTAAGCCGTGGCAGGTGTTCACGCGTGAGGTGCTGCTGGAGCAGGTCTGGGGCTACCGGCACGCCGCCGACACCCGGCTGGTCAATGTGCACGTGCAGCGGCTGCGCTCCAAGGTCGAGAAGGACCCGGAGCGCCCGGAGATCGTGGTGACCGTGCGCGGTGTCGGCTATAAGGCCGGACCTAGCTGACATGCCGCGGGACGGTTCGGCCCCGGAGGACGAGCGGGGGCGGACCGTCCGCCCGGCGGGTGATATGCCCCTTTCGGGACGTTTGCTCGGGTGGCTGCCCGGCCGGTTGTCCGGTCGCCTGACCAGGCGGTCGGCGGGTGGGGATGCCGTACGCGCCGACGGTCGTGACGTTCACGACCGCGAGGCTGACGGTCGTGACACTGCTGGCCGTAACGCTGACGGCCGTAAAGCTGACGGTCGTGATGACCGCAGTTCTGGCCGCGGTGTGCGTGCCGATGGGCGGTCCGATGACGAGACGGCGCGGTCCGATGGCGAGACGGCGCGGTCCGCTGCCCGTCCGGGGCGCGCCGAGCGGCCGGGGGAGCGGCTCCGGGGTATGCCGGCGCGTCTGCTGCCCGACGGGGCGACGGCCGGTCCGGTCCACCCGATGCTGAGGCTCTTCGGCCGCTGGATACGCCGCCCGCTGCTGCCCGCGCTGCGCCTGTGGCGCCGGAACATCCAGCTCCGCGTGGTCGCCACGACCCTGCTGATGTCGCTGGGCGTGGTGCTGCTGCTCGGCGTCGTGGTCATCGGGCAGGTGCGCAACGGGTTGCTGGAGGCCAAGCGGCAGGCGGCGCAGAGCCAGGCGGCCGGCGGGTTCGCCGTGGCGCAGAAGCTGGCCGACGGCACCACCGACAGCCGCGGCGACGACCCCGTACGGTCCGGCAGCCGTGGTGCGCAGGACTCCGCGACCTGGCTGACCAGCCTGGTCGAACAGCTCGCCAGTGGCGGTCAGGGCGTCTTCTCCGTGGTGGCGCTCAGCTCCGGCTCGGCCGTCGAGGAGCCGTTCGGGGACAGCAGCCCGGACACCCGCGGCCCGCGCGCCTCCGGGGACGTCGACCCCGAGCGCAGCGTGCCCGCCGAGATGCGCCAGATGCTGGACACCAAGACCGGTACCTTCCGCCAGTCCACGCAGATCAAGCGCGTCGGGTCGGAGGAGGGCGAGCCGGCGATCATCATCGGCAAGCGGCTCAACGACGTCAACAGCAACCCGTACCAGCTCTACTACCTCTTCCCGTTCAGCCAGGAGGAGAAGTCGCTGAGCCTGGTGAAGGGTACCCTGGCCACGGCCGGGGTGTTCGTGGTCGTGCTGCTCGGCGCGATCGCCTGGCTCGTGGTGCGGCAGGTCGTCACGCCCGTCCGGATGGCGGCGGGCATCTCCGAACGGCTGGCCGCCGGGCTCCTCCAGGAACGGATGAAGGTCACCGGCGAGGACGACATCGCCCGCCTCGGCGAGTCCTTCAACAAGATGGCGCAGAACCTCCAGGTGAAGATCCAGCAGTTGGAGGAGCTGTCCCGGATGCAGCGGAGGTTCGTCTCGGACGTGTCGCACGAGCTGCGCACCCCGCTGACCACCGTACGGATGGCCGCCGACGTCATCCACGACGCGCGCGAGGACTTCGACCCGGTGACGGCGCGCTCCGCCGAACTGCTGCGCGGACAGCTCGACCGCTTCGAGTCGCTGCTCGCCGAGCTGCTGGAGATCAGCCGTTTCGACGCGGGCGCGGCCGCCCTGGAGGCCGAGCCGATCGACCTGCGGGACGTGGTGCACCGGGTCATCGAGGGCGCCGAGCCGCTGGCGGAGCGCAAGGGCAGCCGGATCCTGGTGCGCGGCGCCGAGCAGCCGGTGATCGCGGAGGCGGACGCCCGACGGGTTGAGCGGGTGCTGCGCAACCTCGTCGTCAACGCGGTGGAGCACGGCGAGGGCCGGGACGTCGTGGTGCGGCTGGCCGCGGCCGGCGGCAGGAACGGCGGCGCGGTCGCCGTCGCGGTACGCGACTACGGCGTGGGCCTGAAGCCGGGCGAGGCGGCCCGGGTGTTCAACCGCTTCTGGCGCGCGGACCCGGCACGGGCCCGTACGACCGGCGGTACGGGCCTGGGTCTGTCGATCGCCGTCGAGGACGCGCGGCTGCACGGCGGCTGGCTGCAGGCGTGGGGCGAGCCGGGCGGCGGATCGCAGTTCCGGCTGACGCTGCCGCGGACGGCGGGGGAGGCGCTGCGCGGTTCGCCGATACCGCTCGAACCGGAGGACTCCCGGCGCAACCGGGAGGCGGCCGGTGCGGGGCTGCCGCGCGGTGCGGCGACGGTGCGGAAGACGGCCGCCATTCCGGCGCAGCAGCGGCTGGCGGAACCGTGGCCTCTTGAGCCGTACGGTGAGGCACGTACTTCGGCCCGGGACTCGGCCCCCACGTCGGCCCGTACCTCGGCGCGTACGCCTGTGCAGCGGTCGTCGGAGCCGGGGGAGGCTGCGGGGGCGGATGTCCGTACGGATGTCCATACGGGCGCTCGTGAGGACGGCGCCCGGGCGGCGGCAGACGGTGTGCGTCGGAACGGCGTACGGGGTGGGGCGGAGCGCGGGCACGACGACGCGACGGGTGCATCGGGTGCATCGGGTCCGTTCGGTTCGTCGGGCAATGGGAACGGGGGCGGCCCGGACCGGAAGGGCGGGGGCAGAGAGGGCGCTGAGCGGGAGGACGAGGTTCGTGGGCACTGAACCGGGCGCGAGGGCGCGGGCCGAGGTGCGGGCTGGTGTTGGTGCCCGGGGTGGTGCCAGGGGCGCTGAGGTGCGCGCCGATGGTGGCGCGCGGGTGCGTCCGAAGACGTCCGGCAGGTTTGTCCGTACGGGCGCTGTCCTCGGATGCGGCGCGTTGTTGCTCGCCGGATGCGCGACGATGCCGGACAGCGGGGACATGCAGGCGGTCGACCAGTCGCCGCGGGCGGAGGCCGACGCGCAGGTACGGGTCTACGGCGTACCCCCGCAGGACGGGGCGCAGCCCACGGAGATCGTCAGTGGCTTCCTCGACGCGACGACGAGCGACGAGGTGGACTTCAGTACGGCCGTGCAGTACCTGGCCAGTTCGACGAGGAAGACGTGGCAGCCGTTCTCCGCGACGAAGGTGCTCCAGCAGCGGCCCAAGGCCGAGCCCGTGGGGCAGGCCAACCGTGAGGACCCGAACGGCTACACGATCACGTTGTCCGGCAGCCAGGTGGCCACCGTCGACAGCAACCACGCCTACACGCCGGAGGAGCGGGCGTATCAGCAGACCATCCACCTGACCAAGGAGGACGGTCAGTGGCGCATCGACCGGCTGCCCAACGGTCTGGTGCTCGGGCAGTCCGACTTCCAGCGGATCTACCGTTCCGTCAACAAGTACTACTTCGCCGACTACAAGTCGGAGGCGCAGTCGGCCAAGGCGGGCCACAACGTACTGGTCGCCGACCCCGTCTACCTGCGGCAGCGGATAGACCCGGTCACCGCGAGCGTGACGGCGCTGCTGGAGGGGCCCACGAACTGGCTGAACCAGGTCACCGCCTCCGCGTTCCCGACGGGCACGGTGCTCAGGAGCAGCGGCCTGTCCCTCGACGACTCCAACGCGCTGCGGGTGAAGCTGAGCAAGCGGGCGGCCGCCGCCGGGCCCGGGCAGTGCCGGCGGATGGCGGCCCAGTTGTTCTTCACCGTCCAGGACATCACCCGGGCTTCGAAGATCAGCGAGGTGGAGCTGCAGGACGAGACCGGCAACCGGCTGTGTGTCCTGTCGCAGGACCGCGCCAACAGCGAGTTCGCGCCACGCAAGCACGTCGGGCGGCCCGCCCAGGAGTACTTCATCGACGCTGACCAGAAGGTCGTCAGCATGCCGGACACGACCACGGAGCCGCGGCCGGTGCCAGGACCGTTCGGGTCCGGCAAGACCCCGCTGAGCTCGATCGCGATCTCGCGCGGCGAGGACACCGCGGCGGGCGTCTCGGCCGACGGCCGGTCGCTGTACGTGGCGCCGCTGGAGTACGGCACCGAACGCGGCCCGGAGCTGCTGCACAGCACGGCCAAGAACGGATTCTCGGCACCCAGTTGGGACGGGCTGGGCGACCTGTGGATAGCGGACCGCAGCGACAAGGGCTCGCGGCTGCTGCGCCTGCGGGAGGGCAAGGGCACGCCCGACGTGGTCACGGTGCCCGGCCTCGGTGACCGGCGGATCAAGTCGATCAAGGTGGCGTCCGACGGCATCCGGATCGCGGTGCTGGTCGAGGACAAGGGACGTACGACGCTGCAGCTCGGCCGGGTCGAACGCGGCGGCACGGCGCAGCACCCGGTGCTGTCGGTGGAGGAACTGCGGCCGATCGCGCCTCAGTTGGAGGACGTGGTGGCGGCGTCGTGGGCGGGCGGCAGCCGGCTCGTGGTGGTCGGCCGGCAGTCCGGCGGGGTGCAGCAGATGCAGTACATGGAGACGGACGGCTCGGCGTCGAGCGCGCAGACGCTGCCCGGCGTCAACGGGGTCAAGGCGGTGACGGCTTCGGAGGACGAGACGAGGCCGCTGGTCGCGGACGGGGCCGAGGGGATCGTGCGGCTGCCGCAGGACGCGAACTGGAAGACCGTGGCGAAGGAGGGGAAGGCGCCGGTTTATCCGGGGTAGGGCGGGGCGGGTGATGCTTGGGTTGCCCGCGTTCTTGCCGTCGCTGTTGGGGATTTGGGTGGTGGGGTGCGGTGGGTGGGTGTAGGTCTTGTCGTGGCCGTGGATGCGGGGCAGGGCCGTTGTGGTTGTCGGTGTGACCGTGCCGTGTTCGGCAGGTTCTGACCGGGGCTGAGATCGGCACAGCCCTGTGGATTCACCCCGTCACCCGGGTTATCCACAGGGGGTGGTGCCCCACCCCACCCCGCGGGACAGTAGATCCATGCGGGGCGTATGGCGGGAAATCACCGGTCTGGTACTACCGGTGGACTGCGCCGGATGCGGCCTTCCTCGTACGGAACTGTGCGAGGACTGCCACAAGGCGCTGATCCGGGGGGCGAGGGGGAGTGGGGGTGGGGGCGGGGGAGGCCCCCGGGGCCCCCGGAGGGTGCGGCCGCGGCCTGTTCCGCCCGGCCTTCCGCCCACCTGTGCCGCGGCGCCGTACGCCGATGAGGTGCGGGCTGTGCTGCTCGCGCACAAGGAGCGGGGTGCGTTGCGGCTGGCCGTTCCGTTGGGGCAGGCGCTTGCGGGGGCCGTGCGGGGGCTGTGGGCGCGGGGTGGGCCGTTGAGTTCTTACGGTGGGGAGGCTGGGGCTGGTGGTGGTTCTGGGGGCGGTGGGGAGCTTTGGGCCGGTAGGTGGTCTGGGGCTGGTGTGAGCGCTGGGATAGGTGGTGGGCTTTGGCCCGGTGGCGAGCCTGGGGGCAGGGGTGCTGCTGCGTCTGGGGGCGAGCCTGGGGGCAGGGGTGCCGCCCTGTCCGATGGAGAGCCTGGGGTCAGGGGTGCCGCCCTGTCCGGTGGAGAGCCTGGGGCTAGTGGGGCTGCTGCGTCTGGTGCTGAGCTTGAGGGCAGTGGTGCTGATACGTCCGGAGCTGAGTCTGAGGGCAGTGGTGCCGGCATGTCCGGTGGCGAGCCTCGGTCCGGCTGGAGGACGGGGCTCTGGGCTGGCTGTGGGCCTGGTGCCGGCGGTGGGCGTCAGCCCAGTGGTCAGCTTCGGCCCGGCGGTGAGCATCAGCCCAGTGGTGAGCTTCGGCCCGGTGGCGAGCCGCAGCCCGGTGGTGAGGCGCAGTCTGGTGGAGAGCCGGGGGCACAGCCTGGCGGAGGACCGAGCGTGCAGGTAGGTGGAGGGCCGGAGGCGCAGCCTGGCGGTGCACGGCCGCTCGATGGTGCGTCTGGTCCTGGTGAGGTGGCGGGGGCCGGGGCGGCTGGGTGTGTGCGTTTGGCCGGTGGGGAGCTTTGCTCTGCGGAGTCGGTGAGGGGTGGGGCTGGGGGTGTGCGAGGGGCTGGTGGTGAGACGAGGTCTGGGTGGGTAGGGGATCAGGTGAGGTTTCGGCTTGTGTCTGGTGGCGTAGCGGGCGCTGCCGGGTCGGAGCCGGTGCAGGGCTGTCCGCGTCAGCCCCGTGGGCAGGTGGGTCGGGCGGGGCACCCGGCGGGGAGGGACAGCAGGGGAGATTTTCCGCGAGCGGCTGCGGGTGACCTGTGCGGTACCAGGGCGTGTCCTGGTGGCGGGGCGGGCTGCTCCGGGGCCGTATGGTCCGGTGTGGAGTGCCCGCGCGCCGGCGGTGGAGCGTTGGATCTTACTGGGTCGGGCAGGCCTGGGGAGCCAGGGACGGCTGAAGGGCCGTGTGGCTGCCTCCGGCCGCTGGATGACGGCGGCGGCTCCGCGCTGCCCCGGGCCGTCTCCGGCCCCCCAGGCCAGCCCCACCCCGCCGCTCCGGCGGCCACCCTCGGCGCCCCGACCGTCACCGGCCCCTCAGCTCACATCGCCCCCACAGCCACCACCCACCCCACCCGAAGCGCTCGCCCTACTCACCCCACCACCCCCCTCCTCCTCATCCCCGTCCCCTCAGCCCGGCGGGCGGTGGCTGGGCGGGGGCATGATCCGGTGCGGCGGATCGCGCTTGCGGCGGCTCGGGACCTTCGGCGGGAAGGGGTGCCCGTTCGGGTCCTCTGCGTGCTGCGGCAGCGGCGTACGGTTGCTGATCAGGCGGGCCTCAGTGCCCGCCAGCGCGTGGCCAACGTCTCCGGAGCCCTGACAGTCGTCCCCGGAGCCGTGCGGCTGCTGGCGGTGGCCCCGGTGGTACTGGTGGACGATCTGTTGACCACCGGGGCTTCGCTGGCGGAGGCGGCGCGGGCCGTGCGGGCGGCCGGGGGGAAGGTGGTGGGGGCAGGTGTGGTGGCGGCGCCGCGGAGTGCTTTCGAAATCAACTGGAACTGACCGCCAAAATTCATCGTTGCAGGTAACGAGGGCGAAAAAGCACCCAAACGGAGCTAGTGCCGGCCAGGGGGTGCCGTCACCCGTCCGGGAGAGCTATGTTCGGTTGTGAGGACTTGGCTGACGCTTTGCCTCGGATGCCGGGATAGGTGCGTTCATGGGCTTTTGCAGGGACCCTGAAATGAACGGGAGTGGGGACCCTGCCGACGGGGGAGGAGGAGGTGAAAGTCGCCAAGTCCGAGGCTTCGGCACTCACCGGAGCCTGGTGCAAGAAGGAATCGCTCCGCGCGTAGCAGCGGGGTGATCCGGGAACGGAGTTCTGCGTGGACATCGTCGTCAAGGGCCGCAAGACCGAGGTGCCCGAGCGGTTCCGCAAGCACGTGGCCGAGAAGCTGAAGCTGGACAAGGTCCAGAAGCTCGACGGCAAGGTGATCAGCCTGGACGTCGAGGTGTCCAAGGAGCCCAACCCCCGGCAGGCCGACCGTTCCGACCGAGTGGAGATCACCCTCCGCTCCCGAGGCCCGGTGGTACGGGCCGAGGCGGCCGCCGCCGACCCCTACGCCGCGCTGGACCTGGCCACGGCCAAGCTGGAAGCGCGGCTGCGCAAGCAGCACGACAAGCGCCACTCGCGCCGCGGCAACGGGCGCATCCCGGCGAGCGACGTCGCGGTCAGCGTCCCGGACGCGGCGAAGCTCGACGAGACCGGCCACCTGACCGTGGACGGTGAGCCGCAGGAGCAGGTGCCGACGACGAAGATCGGGTCGCTGGAGGTCCAGGGCGAAGGCCCGCTGGTCGTCCGCGAGAAGACCCACTCCGCGGCGCCGATGACGCTCAACCAGGCGCTCTACGAGATGGAGTTGGTCGGACACGACTTCTACCTCTTCGTCGACGCCGAGACCAAGCAGCCGAGTGTCGTCTACCGGCGGCACGCCTACGACTACGGCGTCATCCATCTGAACCCTGACTCGTTCGGGGGAGAGGAGCCCGGTGGCGCCGGTGGGGCGCTCGGCGGCTGACAGTCGCTGAAGTGGTGCCCCCGGCGTACGCCCGGGGGCACCATTGCGCCTGCGGGGGGCAGGAGTTGAGGCCGTATAGTGTCTGTGCCGGCCAGGGAGCTTGTGAGCACGTGATGGCGACATGCGGGGGAGAGGGGTGTATGGCGCTGTTCGGGCCGGCCGCAACGGGCTGTAGTCAACCAGCCTTATGTCCAAACTCTGGCCTTCACCGGCCGAGTAGTTGACGGGGAGGAACGATGGGGGACAGCTTCGGGCCCGTGCGCGGCGGAGCGGACGACGACGGGGTCGGCGTCGGTGACGGTTCCGGCACGGACGCGGGCATGTCACGCGCGGAGCCGATCAGGGTCCTGGTCGTCGACGACCACGCGCTCTTCCGCCGGGGCCTGGAGATCGTGCTCGCCCACGAGGAGGACATCGAGGTCGTCGGTGAGGCCGGGGACGGCGCCGAGGCGGTGGACAAGGCCGCCGACCTGCTGCCCGACATTGTGCTGATGGACGTACGGATGCCCCGGCGCGGCGGCATCGAGGCGTGCACCTCCATCAAGGAGGTGGCCCCCAGCGCGAAGATCATCATGCTGACGATCAGCGACGAGGAGGCCGACCTCTACGACGCGATCAAGGCCGGGGCCACCGGCTACCTCCTCAAGGAGATCTCCACGGACGAGGTGGCGACGGCGATCCGCGCGGTGGCGGACGGCCAGTCCCAGATCAGCCCGTCCATGGCGTCCAAGCTGCTGACCGAGTTCAAGTCGATGATCCAGCGCACCGACGAGCGCCGCCTGGTGCCGGCGCCCCGGCTCACCGACCGTGAGCTGGAGGTCCTCAAGCTGGTCGCGACCGGTATGAACAACCGGGACATCGCCAAGGAACTGTTCATCTCCGAGAACACCGTCAAGAACCACGTCCGGAACATCCTGGAGAAGCTGCAACTGCACTCCCGGATGGAGGCGGTCGTGTACGCGATGCGGGAAAAGATCCTGGAGATCCGCTGAGGGGCTGAGGGAGGGGCGTGCCACGGCCCGCTCCACCCCCTGTGCCCCCGCTTCCGCCCCTACGCCCCAGCTTCCACCTCCACCTCCGCGACCAGCGCCGCCCGCAGTGCGGCGTCGTCGCAGCGTTCGATGCGTACGGAGTCGCAGCCGACCCACCGCGCGGCCTCGGTCAGCGCCTGGGCCATCGGCCGTACGGCCTTGGCGTCGCGCAGGGACACCTGGCGGGCGACGAGTGTGCTGCCCTCGCGGGCCGGGTCCACCCGCCCGGCGAGCCGGCCGCCGGTCAGCAGCGGCATCGCGAAATAGCCGTGTATCCGCTTGGGGCGCGGGACGTATGCCTCCAGGCGGTGGGTGAAGTCGAAGATCCGTGCCGTGCGCGGGCGGTCCCAGATCAGGGAGTCGAAGGGGGAGAGCAGGGTCGTACGGTGCCGGCCGCGCGGCGTTTCGGCCAGGGCGGCGGGGTCCGCCCAGGCGGGCCTGCCCCAGCCCGCCACCTCGACCGGGACCAGCCCCGACGCCTCGATGACGGCGTCCACCTGCTCGTTCTTGAGGCGGTGGTAGTCGGCGAGGTCGGCGCGGGTGGCCACGCCCAGCGCGGCGCCGGCCTGGGCGACCAGGCGCCGCATGCACTCCGCGTCGTCCAGGTCGTCGTGCAGCAGGTCGTCCGGGATGGCGCGCTCGGCGAGGTCGTACACCCGCTTCCAGGCGCGGCGCTCCGTGCACACCACCTCGCCGGTGTCCAGCAGCCACTCCACCGCGATCTTCGTCTCGGACCAGTCCCACCACTCGCCGCCCTTGCGGCCGCCGCCCAGGTCGGAGGTGGTCAGCGGGCCGTCGGCCTTCAGCCGGTCCAGTACGGCGGCGCAGGAGCCCTCGCGGTCCTCCATCCGGTGCCAGCGGTGCCCCTTCGCGCGCATCGCGCGGCGCCGGAAGGCGAAGTGCGGCCACTCCTCGACGGGCAGGATGCAGGCGGCGTGCGACCAGTACTCGAAGCTGTGCCCGCCCGACCAGTAGGCGGACTCGACGGCGGGGCGGCCGACGGCGCCGAGCCGGGCGTACGGGATCAGCTCGTGGGAGCGGGCCAGCACCGAGATGGTGTCGAGCTGCACCGCGCCCAGGCGCCGCAGGACGCCCCGTACGCCCGCGCGGCGGTCCGGCGCGCCGAGGAAACCCTGGGCCCGCAGTGCCATGCGCCGGGCGTCGTCGGCGGACAGGGTGGTCACGGGCTTCGGCTTCACGGGCTTCGCGGCTGTCATGAGGCACAGCGTAGGAGTGACCACTGACAACGCCGCCGACCGCGTCCGGCGGGCCGTACCGCCCGAACTCGTCAGCCCGGGAACGGGAGATGGGGCGTCCCGGAGGGCAGCCCCAGGTCGCCGGGGAGCAGCGAGCCGATCCAGGCGTCCCGCCGGACGCCGCGGAGCGAGATCTTGGCGCGCAGGGTGCCCTCCATCCGGAATCCGGCCTTCAGCGCCACGCCGCGCGACGCGCTGTTGCCGACTTCGGCGAGCCACTCCAGGCGTTCGACGCCGAGTTCTGTCAGGGCCCAGCGCGCGACCTCGCGTACGGCCTCGGCGGTCCAGCCGTTGCCGCGCTGTTCCCTCGTCGTCCAGTAGCCGATCTCGGCCTGCCGCTCGGCGGACCGCAGCGTCATGCGGAACAGGCTCACGGCTCCGGTCAGCGTGCCGTCCGCCTTGGTGGTCACGGCGAAGCGGTACTGGGTGTCCGTACGCCACTCCTCCTGGCTGCGGGTTATGTAGTCGTGCGCCTGCGCCATGCCGAACGGGGACGGTACGGAGGTCCAGCGCGGGATGGCCGGGTCCTGGCAGGCGGTGTGCACGGCCTGGACGTCGGCGGGGGCGAAGGGGCGCAGGAGGAGACGCTCGGTGGTCAGCGTGACGGGTTCCATGGGGGGAGTGTGCGGAGACGGGACGGGCGCGGCGAGCGGTTTTCCCGGAACGCTCCCGGTCCGTCCTCCGGGCCGTCCGCCGCCCCACAGCTCACCCCCGCCCCCTGCGCACCGGCTCTCCGGCCCCGCCCGCCCCCGGCCCCCCGCCCGCTTCCCGGGCCCCTCCCGGCACTTTCTCGTGGTCCCGCGCGTTCTCGTAGGGAAGGGTGTGCACCGGGGAGCGGTGTGCTTCGCGGCGGTGGACCTCCCGGCCGGATGGGGTCCTCCTTTACGATGGCCGTTGCGGCGGGGCCTGCCCCTTGGAAAAATGCCGCGCCCGCGCACCCTCCCCCTGCCTGCGGCGGGGGGTACCCCCAGCGCCAGGCCCGACCGGCAAGGAGACCAGCCCAAGTGTCCGTCTTCAACAAGCTCATGCGTGCAGGCGAAGGAAAGATCCTGCGCAAACTGCACCGCATCGCGGGCCAGGTCAACTCCATCGAGGAGGACTTCGCGGCCCTCTCCGACGCCGAGCTGCGGGCGCTCACCGACGAGTACAAGCAGCGGTTCGCGGACGGCGAAACCCTGGACGACCTGCTGCCCGAGGCGTTCGCGACGGTCCGTGAGGCCGCCAAGCGGGTGCTCGGCCAGCGCCCCTACGACGTCCAGCTAATGGGTGGCGCGGCCCTCCACATGGGGTACGTCGCCGAGATGAAGACCGGTGAGGGCAAGACCCTGGTAGGCACCCTCCCCGCGTATCTGAACGCGCTGTCCGGCGAGGGCGTCCACCTGATCACGGTCAACGACTACCTGGCCGAGCGCGACTCCGAGATGATGGGCCGGGTCCACAAGTTCCTCGGACTCACGGTCGGTTGCATTCTGGCCAACATGACGCCCGCCGAACGGCGCGAACAGTACAACCGGGACATCACGTACGGAACGAACAATGAGTTCGGTTTCGACTACCTGCGCGACAACATGGCCTGGTCGAAGGACGAGCTGGTCCAGCGCGGCCACAACTTCGCCATCGTCGACGAGGTCGACTCCATCCTGGTCGACGAGGCCCGTACGCCGCTGATCATCTCGGGCCCGGCGGACTCGGCCACCAAGTGGTACGGCGACTTCGCGAAGTTGGTCAAGCGCCTGAAGAAGGGCGAGCCCGCCAACCCGCAGCGCGGTATCGAGGAGACCGGCGACTACGACATCGACGAGAAGAAGCGCACGGTCGGCATCCACGAGTCGGGCGTCAGCAAGGTCGAGGACTGGCTCGGCATCGACAACCTGTACGAGTCGGTCAACACGCCGCTGGTCGGGTACCTGAACAACGCGATCAAGGCCAAGGAGCTGTTCAAGCTCGACAAGGACTACGTCGTCATCGACGGCGAGGTCATGATCGTCGACGAGCACACCGGCCGTATCCTCGCCGGCCGCCGCTACAACGAGGGCATGCACCAGGCCATCGAGGCGAAGGAGGGGGTGGAGATCAAGGACGAGAACCAGACGCTCGCCACCATCACCCTCCAGAACTTCTTCCGCCTCTACAACAAGCTCTCCGGCATGACCGGTACGGCCATGACCGAGGCCGCCGAGTTCCACCAGATCTACAAGCTGGGCGTCGTCCCGATCCCGACGAACCGCCCGATGGTCCGCAAGGACCAGGCCGACCTGATCTACCGCACCGAGGTCGCCAAGTTCGCGGCGGTCGTCGAGGACATCGTCGAGAAGCACGAGAAGGGCCAGCCGATCCTGGTCGGCACGACCTCCGTGGAGAAGTCCGAGTACCTCTCCCAGCAGTTGAACAAGCGCGGCGTGCCCCACGAGGTCCTCAACGCCAAGCAGCACGACCGGGAGGCGTCCATCGTCGCCCAGGCCGGCCGCAAGGGCGCCGTCACGGTCGCCACGAACATGGCCGGCCGCGGTACGGACATCAAGCTGGGCGGCAACCCGGACGACCTCGCCGAGGCCGAGCTGCGCAGCCAGGGCCTGGACCCGGTCGAGCACGTCGAGGAGTGGGCGGCCGCGCTGCCCGCCGCCCTGGAGCGGGCCGAGGCCGCGGTCGAGGCGGAGTTCGAAGAGGTCAAGAGCCTCGGCGGGCTGTACGTCCTGGGCACCGAGCGGCACGAGTCGCGCCGGATCGACAACCAGCTCCGCGGCCGCTCCGGCCGGCAGGGCGACCCGGGCGAGTCGCGCTTCTACCTCTCCCTCGGCGACGACCTGATGCGCCTGTTCAAGGCCCAGATGGTCGAGCGGGTCATGGCGATGGCCAACGTCCCGGACGACGTACCGATCGAGAACAAGATGGTGACGCGCGCCATCGCGTCCGCGCAGTCGCAGGTCGAGCAGCAGAACTTCGAGACCCGTAAGAACGTCCTGAAGTACGACGAGGTCCTCAACCGCCAGCGCGAGGTCATCTACGGCGAGCGCCGCCGCGTCCTGGAGGGCGAGGACCTCCAGGAGCAGATCAAGCACTTCATGGACGACACCATCGACGCCTACATCCAGGCGGAGACGGTCGAGGGCTTCGCCGAGGAGTGGGACCTGGACCGCCTGTGGGGCGCGTTCAAGCAGCTCTACCCGGTCAAGGTGACGGTCGAGGAGCTGGAGGAGGAGGCCGGTGACCGCGCCGGCATCACCTCCGACTTCATCGCGGAGGCCGTCAAGGAGGACATCCACCAGCAGTACGCGGCCCGTGAGGAGCAGCTCGGCTCCGACATCATGCGCGAGCTGGAGCGCCGCGTGGTGCTGTCCGTCCTGGACCGCAAGTGGCGCGAGCACCTCTACGAGATGGACTACCTCCAGGAGGGCATCGGCCTGCGCGCGATGGCCCAGAAGGACCCGCTGGTCGAGTACCAGCGCGAGGGCTTCGACATGTTCACCGCGATGATGGAGGGCATCAAGGAGGAGTCCGTCGGCTACCTGTTCAACCTGGAGGTCCAGGTCGAGCAGCAGGTCGAGGAGGTCCCGGTGGCCGCCGCCGAGGAGAAGACCTCGCTGGACAAGGACGCCCAGGACGCCGTGCCCGCCGGGGCCGGCGCCGGACGGCCGGAGATCCACGCGAAGGGCCTGGAGGCGCCGCAGCGTCCGGACCGGCTGCACTTCTCCGCGCCGACCGTGGACGGCGAGGGCGGTGTCGTCGAGGGCGACTTCACCAGCGAGGACGCGGCCCCGGCCCGCTCGGAGTCGGACGGCCTGACGCGCGCGGAGCGCCGCAAGGCCCAGAAGAGCGGCGGACGCCGCCGCAAGAAGTGACACCCGCCGGGGTCTGAGGCCCGGTACGGGTGAGGCCGGGGCGTCGCAGCGGGAAGCTGCGGCGCCCCGGCTCTTCGCGTACGGAGGTGTCACCACACACGGGCGCTCGGGCCGATGTCGACGGCGGCGCAGCGCCACCGGGCGTCGCCGCCCAGCTCCAGCCGGAAGGCGAGGGCGCGCAGCCGCTCGCCGGAGGCGATGCGGGCGAACGCCTCGATGACGTCCGGGCGCGGCAGGCACAGGCCGCAGTGGGCCACCGACGGGGCCGGTGCGTAGCGGCCTGCCGGGGCGCCTGTGGGACGCAGGGGTGCTTGTGGGGCCAGTTCGACGAGGCGGTCGTACGCGGCGGGCAGCGCGTGTCCCAGGAGGGCGTGCACGGGGCGGCGGCCGCTCAGGGTCAGGAGCAGTTGCTCGGCGAACCAGTCGTGCGGATCGGGGCGGGCGGGGCGGCGCCGGACGGCCCGGGTGGGGGCCGTACGGGGACCGGCCGGGCGCCGGGGGTCACGGCGGCCGGGCGGCCGGCCGGGCGGGCCGGTGCGGGGGCGTCCCGGGCCCGCGGCGGGCGGAAGCCTGGGGGAGCGGGTGCGGGCGGGTGGGAGGGTGTCGGTGTGGGTGGTGAGCATGAGGGCCCCCGTTCGGCCGGTCCGGTGGATACCGGTCAGTAGCTTCGGTGGGGATCTTCTACCGGCGGGGAATCGGCTGCGGCAAGGGCCGTCGGCCGGGCCGGGCGGACGGCCGGAGATTCACCCATCAGGATGAGAGCGGGCTGGTGTGCGGGCGCGGAACGGCGCGCGGGCCGTCGAGGACGGTGCCGGGGCGGCGGAGCGGGAGCACGAAGGGGGACTCCGGCCCGTATCTCACGCCGTACCCCGCGCCCGTATGCTGGCCGGACAGATTTTTCGGAACCGGCGATGTGAGCGGAAGCGGCAGCCATGCGCGTGTATGTCCCCCTGACCCTGCCCGGACTCGCGGCGGCGCACGAGGCCGGGGAGCTGGGCCCCGGCCCGCTGGACGCCTACGCCGTCACGCCCGCGCTGCGCGAGTGGTACGTCTCCGACGACATCGAGGAACTGGAGTACGCGGCGCTCAACCGGGCCGCGCAGGGCTCGCTGCGCCGCCTCGCGGCCGACCCGGACGCCCCGCGGCGCCGGGTCGTGGTGGCCGTGGACGTACCGGACGGCGCGGCCGTCGCCGACCCCGACCGCGGCCTGGACCAGGCGGCGCTGGGCGAGGTCCGGATCGCCGGGCCGGTGCCGATGGCGAAGGCCGCGGCGGTGCACGTGGACTCCGACGACGCCGTCCAGGACGTCACGGCCGCCGCCGGCGCGCTGGGCGCCGCGGACCTCGGCGACGAGGACGCGCGGTTCACGGTGGACGGCGCGGAGGACCACGAGCTGATGTGGTTCGGCGTGCAGGAGATCCCGAACCTGATCGCCTGACCGCCCGCGCGCCCCGTGGTGCCGCGGTCCGGGACTGGGCTGTCAGTGGTCATGGGTACCGTCTTGGCATGGGGACGCACGCGACGCACATCGTCTGGGACTGGAACGGCACGCTCTTTCACGACACCGAAGCGGTGATGGGCGCGACCAACGCCGCCTTCGCCGAGCTCGGCCTGCCCCCGATCACCCTCGACCGTTACCGGGAGCTGTACTGCGTCCCGATCCCCCGGTTCTACGAGCGGCTGCTGGGCCGGCTGCCGACCGAAGCGGAGTGGCTGGTCATGGACGAGGCGTTCCACCGGCACTACGCCGCCCACCGGCCCGCGTGCGGCCTCACCGAGGGCGCCGAGCTGCTGCTGGAGAGCTGGCAACTGGCGGGCCGCAGCCAGTCGATCCTGAGCATGTACGGCCATGACGAGCTGACGCCGCTGGTGCGGGGCTTCGGCATCGAGGCGCGTTTCCTGCGCGTGGACGGCCGTACGGGACCTTCCGGCGGGAGCAAGAGCGAGCACATGGTGCGCCACCTCGCGGCCCTGACCGCCGGACCTTCCGGGGCCGGGAACGGTGACGGGCACGGGAACGGTACGGCGGGGCGCGGCGGCGCGACGGGACGCATAGACCCGGGCCGTACGGTCGTGATCGGTGACGCGGTGGACGACGCGGTGGCCGCACGGCACGCGGGCGCCCACGCCGTGCTCTACACCGGCGGGTCGCACAGCCGGGCCAGCCTGGCGGCCGCCGGGGTGCCGGTGGTGGACACCCTGGCGGAGGCCGTGGAGCTGGCGGAGCAGATAGCCGCGTAACGCAGAGGCGGGCACCCCGGCGCCGCCCCGGACGCGGCCCCCCGGAGGCTCACGCCCCGGACGGGCGCCCCCCCGCGACCTCAGGTCACCGGCGCCTTGGCCCGCAGCACCGCGATGAACTCGCGCATCCACCCGGAGTGGTCCGGCCAGGCGCGGGAGGAGACCAGCGTGCCGTCCACGACGACCTCGGCGTCCCGGAAGGCGGCCCCGGCGGCCTGCATGTCCATTTCGAGGGCGGGGTAGGCGGTGACCCGGCGCCCGTTGAGGCCGCCGATCGCGGCGGTCAGCAGCGGGCCGTGGCAGATCTGGGCGACGGGCTTGTCCGCGTCGAAGAAGGACTTCACGAGTTTGCGCAGCTCGGGGTCGTTGCGCAGATATTCGGGCGCTCGCCCGCCGGGCACCACGAGCGCGGCGTACTGTCCCGGGTCGACCTCGGAGAAGGCCAGGTCGGCGGGCCAGGTGTAGCCGGGTTTCTCGGTGTAGGTGTCGAACCCCGGTTCGAAGTCGTGCACGACCAGCCGCAGTGTCTTGCGGGCGGGGGCGGCGACATGCACGTCGTAGCCCTCCTCGCGCAGCCGCTGGTAGGGGTAGAGGACCTCCAGGGACTCCGCAGCGTCGCCGGTCACGATCAGGATCTTGGCGGCCATGCCGTCCACCTCCGCTCGGGTCGCTCACCACGCGCGGACGTGCCGTTCGTCACATCCGTGCGCCCGTGGTCCGTTCCTCGCTGTCCCGCTCAACGTCCTCCGGATCGCCGTCCTTGCCAAGCCCCCGCGGGATACCGTGGGATTCCAGGGATGCGGCGCACGGACCCGTCGCTGTCCGGATCGTCAAATTTCGGCTAGTGGTTTTGTACACAGCTGGACCATGACGGCACCCCGGCCGGGAGCGATAGCCTTGCATCGTGATCAGCGCGATAACCCGCGAGGGCATCGAGGCCCTCGTCGTGCGCCCGGGACAGCACAGTGACCGGGCGGCCGCTGACCGTTGCGATCAGGACCGGAAACCGACCCCGACCGGGTCGGTGCCGAGCGGTCCGGCCATCGCTCATCGCGGCACGGCGTCGTCCCCGACCGGACACTTCCCCGCGTTGCGGCGGTGGAACCCTCACCGGCCGGACCGGCGTCGTGCAGCTTCCACGGAGTTCATCCACAACGTCACGCAACGGCGCGCGACAGGAGCCAGAGGACATGCAGACCAAGCTGGACGAAGCCAAGACCGAGCTGCTCGCGCGGGCGGCCCGGGTCGCTGAAAGCAGCCCGGCCGGGGGACAGGCACCGGTGCAGGGTCTCGACCCGGACACCCTCCTGGGATACCTCCAGCGCTACTACCTGCACACCGCGCCGGAGGACCTGACCGGCCGCGACCCGGTGGACGTCTTCGGCGCCGCGCTCTCCCACTACCGGCTGGCCGAGAACCGGCCGCAGGGCACCGCGAACGTCCGGGTGCACACCCCGACGGTCGAGGAGAACGGCTGGACCTGCAGCCACTCCGTGGTCGAGGTCGTCACCGACGACATGCCCTTCCTGGTCGACTCGGTCACCAACGAGCTGTCGCGTCAGGGCCGCGGCATCCATGTGGTGATCCACCCGCAGGTGATCGTCCGGCGTGACGTGACCGGCAAGCTGATCGAGGTCCTCGACAACACGTGCGACGCGCACGGCCGGACCGGCAAGGACAAGGCGGGCCACGGCAAAGGCCGGGACCTGCCGCACGACGCGCTGATCGAGTCGTGGATCCACGTCGAGATCGACCGGGAGACGGACCGCGCCGACCTCAAGCAGATCACCGCCGATCTGCTGAGGGTGCTGTCCGACGTGCGGGAGGCCGTCGAGGACTGGGAGAAGATGCGCGACGCCGCGCTGCGCATCGCCGACGAGCTGCCCACCGAGCCGACCGCCGACGACCTGCGCGACCAGGAGGTCGACGAGGCCCGCGAGCTGCTGCGCTGGCTGGCCGCCGACCACTTCACCTTCCTCGGCTTCCGCGAGTACGAGCTGACCTCGGTCCCCGGCGAGTCCGGCGCGGAGGAGGACGTGCTGACCGCCGTGCCCGGCACCGGCCTCGGCATCCTGCGCTCCGACCCGGCGCACAGCGAGGGCGACGACGGCCACCCCGTCTCCCCGTCGTTCAACCGGCTCCCCAAGGACGCCCGAGCCAAGGCCCGCGAGCACCGGCTGCTGATCCTGACCAAGGCCAACAGCCGCTCCACCGTGCACCGCCCCTCGTACCTCGACTACGTGGGCGTCAAGAAGTTCGACGCCCAGGGCAACGTCGTCGGCGAGCGCCGCTTCCTCGGCCTGTTCTCCTCGGCCGCGTACACCGAGTCCGTACGCCGGGTGCCGGTCATCCGCCGCAAGGTCGCCGAGGTGCTGGACGCCGCGGGCTTCACCGCGAACAGCCACGACGGCCGCGACCTCCTCCAGATCCTGGAGACCTACCCGCGCGACGAGCTGTTCCAGACGCGCGTGGACCAGCTCCAGTCCATCGTCACCAGCGTGCTGTACCTCCAGGAGCGCCGCCGGCTGCGGCTGTACCTGCGCCAGGACGAGTACGGGCGCTACTTCTCGGCGCTGGTCTACCTGCCGCGCGACCGCTACACCACCAGCGTACGGCTGCGCCTGATCGACATCCTCAAGGAGGAACTGGGCGGCACCAGCGTCGACTTCACCGCCTGGAACACCGAGTCGATCCTCTCCCGGCTGCACTTCGTCGTCCGGGTCGAGCCCGGCGCCGCGCTGCCGGACCTGACCGACGCCGACGCCGAGCGCATCGAGGCGCGGCTGGTCGAGGCCGCCCGCTCCTGGGCCGACGGCTTCGCCGAGGCGCTGACCGCCGAGGTCGGCGAGGAGCGCGCCGCCGAGCTGCTGCGCCGCTACAACCACGCCTTCCCCGAGGGCTACAAGGCCGACAACCCGCCGCGCAGCGCGGTCGCCGACCTCCAGCACCTGGAGAAGCTGACGGCGAAGGGCGGCAAGGACTTCGAGGTCAGCCTGTACGAGCCGGTCGGCGCGGGCCCCGACGAGCGCCGTTTCAAGATCTACCGCACGGGTGAGCCGGTCTCCCTGTCCAAGGTCCTGCCGGTGCTGAACCGTCTCGGCGTCGAGGTCGTCGACGAGCGGCCGCACGAGCTGCGCTGCACCGACGGCGCCACCGCCTGGATCTACGACTTCGGGCTGCGCATCCCCGAGCGGATGAACGGCGACGACGCGCGCGAGCGGTTCCAGGACGCCTTCACGGCGGTGTGGACCGGCCGCGCGGAGAGCGACAACTTCAACAAGCTGGTGCTGCGGGCCGGCCTGAACTGGCGTCAGGCGATGGTGCTGCGGGCGTACGCCAAGTACCTGCGGCAGGCCGGTTCGACGTTCAGCCAGACGTACATGGAGGACACCCTCTCCAACAACGTCCACACCACCCGGCTGCTGGTCAGCCTCTTCGAGGCGCGGATGTCGCCGGAGCGGCAGCGGGCCGGCACCGAGCTGACCGACGGGCTGCTGGAGGAGCTGGACGGCGCGCTGGACCAGGTCGCGAGCCTGGACGAGGACCGCATCCTGCGGTCGTTCCTCACCGTCATCAAGGCGACGCTGCGCACGAACCACTACCAGAAGAACAGCGACGGGCAGCCGCACGCCTACCTGTCGATGAAGCTCGACCCGCAGGCCATCCCGGACCTGCCGGCGCCGCGCCCGGCATACGAGATCTGGGTGTACTCGCCGCGCGTCGAGGGCGTCCACCTGCGCTTCGGCAAGGTGGCGCGCGGCGGTCTGCGCTGGTCGGACCGGCGCGAGGACTTCCGTACGGAGGTGCTCGGCCTGGTCAAGGCGCAGATGGTGAAGAACACCGTCATCGTGCCGGTCGGCGCCAAGGGCGGGTTCGTCGGCAAGCAGCTTCCGGACCCGTCGGTGGACCGCGACGCGTGGCTGGCGGAGGGCATCGCCTGCTACAAGACGTTCATCTCGGGTCTGCTGGACATCACCGACAACCTGGTCGGCGGCGAGGTCGTGCACCCCTCGGACGTCGTACGGCACGACGAGGACGACACGTACCTCGTCGTGGCGGCCGACAAGGGTACCGCGACGTTCTCCGACATCGCCAACGAGGTCGCCGAGTCGTACGGCTTCTGGCTCGGTGACGCCTTCGCGTCCGGCGGCAGCGCCGGCTACGACCACAAGGGCATGGGCATCACCGCCCGCGGCGCCTGGGAGTCGGTCAAGCGGCACTTCCGCGAGCTGGGCGTGGACACCCAGAGCGAGGACTTCACCGTCGTCGGCGTCGGTGACATGTCCGGTGACGTGTTCGGCAACGGCATGCTGCTCAGCGAGCACATCCGGCTGGTGGCCGCCTTCGACCACCGGCACATCTTCCTCGACCCGACGCCGGACGCGGCCACCTCGTACGCCGAGCGCCGCCGGCTGTTCGAGCTGCCGCGCTCCTCGTGGGCGGACTACGACACCAAGCTGCTGTCGCAGGGCGGCGGCATCCACCCCCGTACCGCCAAGTCGATCCCGGTCAACGCGCAGGTGCGGGCCGCCCTCGGCATCGAGGCGGGCGTCAAGAAGATGACCCCCGCCGACCTGATGCGGGCGATCCTCGCCGCGCCGGTGGACCTGCTGTGGAACGGCGGCATCGGTACGTACGTGAAGTCGTCGGCGGAGTCGAACGCGGACGTGGGCGACAAGTCCAACGACGCGATCCGCGTCAACGGCGAGGACCTGCGGGTCAAGGTCGTCGGCGAGGGCGGCAACCTGGGTCTGACCCAGCTCGGCCGGATCGAGTTCGCCCAGAACGGCGGCAAGATCAATACCGATGCGATCGACAACAGTGCCGGTGTGGACACCTCCGACCACGAGGTGAACATCAAGATCCTGCTGAACGCGGTCGTCGCCGACGGCGACATGACGGTCAAGCAGCGCAACAAGCTGCTGGCCGCGATGACCGACGAGGTCGGCGCGCTGGTGCTGCGCAACAACTACGCGCAGAACATCGCGCTGTCCCTGGCCCAGGCGCAGTCCGCGAGCATGCTCCCCGCCCAGCAGCGCTTCATCCGCCGCCTGGAGCGCGACGGCCACCTGGACCGGTCGCTGGAGTTCATGCCCAGCGACCGGCAGATCAAGGAACGACTGAACGCCGGCCGCGGCCTGACCCAGCCCGAGACCGCCGTGCTCCTCGCCTACACGAAGATCACGGTCGCCGACGCGCTGATCCAGACCGGGCTGCCGGACGACCCGTACCTCCAGCACCTGCTGCACGCGTACTTCCCCAGCGCGCTGCGGGAGAAGTTCGCCGAGCAGATCGACGCGCACGCGCTGCGCCGCGAGATCGTCACGACCGTCATGGTCAACGACACGGTCAACACCGGCGGCACCAGCTTCCTGCACCGCATGCGGGAGGAGACCGGCGCCGCGCTCGAAGAGGTCGTACGGGCGCACACCGCGGCCCGCGCGATCTTCGGGCTGAACCGGGTCTGGGACGACGTCGAGGCCCTCGACAATGTCGTCGCCGCCGACGTGCAGACCCGCATCAGGCTGCACTCCCGGCGCCTGGTGGAGCGCGGCACCCGCTGGCTCCTCAACAACCGCCCGCAGCCGCTGGAGCTCTCCGAGACCATCGACTTCTTCGCGGACCGGGTCGCCGGGGTCTGGGCCGAACTGCCCAAGCTGCTGTGCGGCAGCGACCTGGAATGGCACCAGCGCATCCTGGACGAGCTGACCGAGGCCGGGGTCCCGGCGGAGCTGGCCACCCGGGTGGCCGGATTCTCCTCCGTCTTCCCCGCGCTGGACATCGTGGCCATCGCGGACCGCACCGGCAAGGAGCCGCTGGACGTCGCCGAGGTCTACTACGACCTGGGTGACCGGCTGCGGATCAACCAGCTCCTGGACCGCATCCTGGAACTGCCGCGCAACGACCGGTGGCAGTCGATGGCCCGCGCCTCCATCCGCGAGGACCTGTTCGCCGCGCACGCGGCGCTGACCAGCGACGTGCTGTCGGTGGGCAGCGACTCCGCGACGCCGGAGGAGCGGTTCAAGGCGTGGGAGGAGAAGAACGCCGCGATCCTCGGACGCGCGCGGACCACGCTGGAGGAGATCCACGGGTCGGAGGGCTTCGACCTGGCGAACCTCTCGGTCGCGATGCGGACGATGCGGACGCTGCTGCGCACGCACCGCTGACGCGCACCACGGTATGAGAGCGGCGCGGTCCGGCACTGCCGGGCCGCGCCGCCGTCGTTCCGGGCGCTCGGGGCGTTCTGGGCCGGAGCGCTGGGCGGGTGCTCTGGGCGGGCGCTTGGGCGGGGCCCTGGCTGGGCGCCCGCACCGCTCGCGCTACCCGCCGTGCTACCTGGCGCCCCGCTCGTACGCCGTCACGACCTCCTCCGTGGGGCCGTCCATGACCAGTTCCCCCTTCTCCAGCCACAGGACGCGAT
The DNA here is from genome assembly GCF_003865135.1 of Streptomyces chrestomyceticus JCM 4735. Classification (NCBI taxonomy): domain Bacteria; kingdom Bacillati; phylum Actinomycetota; class Actinomycetes; order Kitasatosporales; family Streptomycetaceae; genus Streptomyces; species Streptomyces chrestomyceticus. The sequence goes on from NZ_BHZC01000001.1 coordinate 5,801,248, forward strand.
CGCAGGTGTCGCGGATCGCCTTGTTGTTGTGGCTGACGAGGAAGACGGTGCCGGCTTCCTCGCGGAGTTCGCGGATCCGGGCCTCGGAGCGCTTCTGGAAGGCGCGGTCGCCGGTGGCCAGCGCTTCGTCGATCATCAGGACGTCGTGGCTCTTCGCGGCGGCGATGGAGAAGCGCAGCCGGGCCGCCATGCCGGAGGAGTACGTGCGCATCGGCAGCGAGACGAAGTCGCCCTTCTCGTTGATGCCGGAGAAGTCGACGATGCCCGGGTAACGGTCGCGGACCTCCGCGCGGGACATCCCCATGGCGAGCCCGCCGAGGACGACGTTGCGCTCGCCGGTCAGGTCGTTCATCAGGGCCGCGTTCACCCCCAGGAGTGACGGCTGGCCGTGGGTGTAGACGCGGCCGGCGGCGGGCGGCAGGAGCCCGGCGACGGCACGCAGCAGCGTGGACTTCCCGGAGCCGTTGGAGCCGATCAGCCCGATCGCCTCACCCTTGTGGGCGACGAAGGTGACGCCCTTGACGGCGTGCACCTCACGGACGCCGGCACTCGGCCGGCGGCGGACGATCCGGTTCAGGGCGGCCGTCGCGCCGCCCTTGCCCGCGCTGCCTCCGTACACCTTGTAGACGATGTGGACGTTGTCGCAGATGACGGTGGGGGTGCGGTCGTCGGCGGGCTCGGGGGCGTCGAGGGGGGCGGGGGTGCGTTCGATGGTGGTGTCAGCCACGGCCGTACTCCTCCTCGGCCTTCCAGAAGAAGACGTATCCGGCGGCGCCGGCCAGCAGGGCCCAGCCGAGGGCCAGCGGCCACACGTGCGGCGGCAGGTCCTGGGCGCGCACCGTGTCGATCAGGGCGTACCGCGTCAGGTCGATGTAGATCAGGGCGGGATTGCAGTTCAGGGCCACCGAGACCAGGTGGGGCGCGCTGCTGGTGAACGTGGAGAGGTTGTAGAAGACGCCGGACACGTACATCCAGGTGCGCAGCACGAACGGCATGAGCTGCGCGGTGTCCGTGGTCTTCGCGCCGATACGGGCCATGGCCAGGGCGAGGCCGGTGTTGAAGACCGACTGGAGCAGCAGGGCGGGGATCATCAGCAGCCAGTGCCATGTCACCGGTACGCCGCAGATCAGCACGATGGCCGCCAGCACACCCATGGAACAGATGAGCTGCTGGAGCTGGATGAGGGTGTGCGCGACGGGCAGCGCGGCGCGCGGGAAGTGCAGGGCGCGGACCAGGCCGATGCTGCCGGAGACGGCGCGGGTGCCGGCCAGGACCGTGGACTGGGTGAAGGTGAAGACGAAGATCCCGGTGCACAGGAACGGGATGAAGTTCGGAATGCCGCGGTTGGTGTGCAGCAGCATGCCGAAGATCAAGTAGTAGACGCCCGCGTTGAGCAGCGGGGTCATGACCTGCCAGAGCTGGCCCAGCCGGGCCGTGGTGTATGTGGCGGTCAGCCGGGCGGTGGCGAAGGACGCGATGAAGTGGCGGCGCGCCCACAGGCGGCGGGTGTACTCCCGCAGCGGCGGGCGGGCGCCGCTGACGGTCAATCCGTACCGCTCCGCCAGTGCTTGCAGGCCGGGGTCGGGCGGGGCGGCGGCCGGGACCACGGACGGCGCCTCGGCGGGGCGGGCCGGTGGGGCGAGGGTCTGGGGCATACGGGCGGTCGCCTCCGGGCGGGTGAGGGAGGGACGGAGGAGCGCCGGTTACGTCAGAACGCTCCCGTATCGTCGTAACGGTGCCGAGCGTACGACCGGCTCACGTCGAAACGCAACCGTAGCGTCGCTACGAGACCGTTTCGTCGCGCCCTGACCGTTCCGTCGCGACGCAACCGTCTCGTCGGAACGCAGTTGTTCCGTCGTGTGCCGCAATCGTCTCGTCGGAACGCAACCGTCCCGTCGCGACGTGCCCGTACCGTCGCGACGCTACGATCAAGGCATGGCAAAGGACGGCACGGACATGACGAGGACACCGGGCGTACCGGGCGGGCGGCGGGCGCCGGCCGGGGCCGCCGTACTGCGCGAGGAGAAGACCGAGGCGATCCGCGCCGCGGTCTTCGCGGAGCTGGCGGCGGTGGGGTTCGCGCGGATGTCCATCGAGGGCATCGCCCGGCGGGCGGGCGTCGGCAAGACCGCCGTCTACCGGCGGTGGCGCTCCAAGCTGCACCTCGTGCTGGACGTGGTCTCCGCGGTGGCCGCCGAGGGCCTGCCGACGCCGGACACCGGGACGCTGCGCGGCGACGTACGGATGCTGCTGGAGGTCGCGGCCCGCGCGCTGCGGCACCCGATGGCCGCGCAGATCATCCCGGACCTGCTGGCCGAGGCCGCGCGCAGCCCCGAGATCGCCGAAGCGCTGCGCACCGCCCTGCTCGACAGCCAGCAGGGCGTCGCGGCGGCGATGGTGGCCCGCGCGGTCGAACGCGGCGAGCTGCGCCCGAAAGCCGACGCGCGCCTGGCCCTCGACCTGATGACCGGCCCGCTCTACTGGCGCCTGATGGTCGTACGCGACGAACTCCCGAAGACCTACCTGGACGAACTGGCCCTCGCGGTGGCGTCGGCCCTGGAGGCGTAGCGCGGCACCCCGGCCCCGGCCCGATCCGGGTTGCGGCTCGGCTCCCGACCCCGGTTCCCCCTCACGGCCACCGCGAGGACCCCCACACCCACGACCCCGGACTAATCGGGCGAGCGGCGCGCGCCGCGCGGCCGAATACTGGGGAGGTGCAGTGCGCGAGGTGGCTCATTCCGGTGTGAGCCGGATGGTGACGAGTGGGGCGTGGCCGGGCGCCGTGGAGGGCGTGACCTGTGCCGACGCACCCGTCCCGGTGGTCCCGACGGCGGCTGCTCCAGGTGGCCGGGGGCGGCGCGGCCGCGGTGACGGCCGGTGCCGTGGGGTGGGCCTGGGCCGGGCCGGGGATGCCGCTGTCGCAGGTGGCCGATCCGGCGCTGGAGCGGGAGGCCGCCGCGTCCGGTGCGGAGCAGGCGTTCCTGCACGTCATCGCGCACGCCGACGACTCGCTGTACTTCATGAACCCGGCGCTGGAGCAGTCGGTGCGCAGCGGCGCCCGGTCGGTGACGGTCTGTATGACCGGCGGCGAGTCGGACGGCCGCAACACCGCCGAGCACGGGCGCGGGGACCGGATGCCGCCGCGCGACCGCCCGGCCTTCGCGCGCGCCCGTACCAACGGGCTGCGGGCCGCGCACGCGGTGATGGCCACCGGCGATCCGCTCAGCCCCTGGGACGTCGAGGCCATCTCCCTGCTGCCCGGCTTCCAGGTCGAGATCCAGACGCTGCGCGCCGCGCCGCGGAACCAGCTCGTCTTCATGGAGCTGGTGGAGGCGCGGACCGTCTCCGAGCCACGCGCGCGGAGCCTGCGCGGGCTGTGGCTCGGCGCCGTCGACGTGCTGCCCACGCTGCGGTCGGAGGGCACTCCCGTACAGCGCACGTTCCAGTACACCCGTGAGGACGTCGTCGCGTCGCTGACGGCCCTGCTGGAACGGGTGCGGCCCACCGTGGTGCGCACTCTCGACCCGAACGCGGTGCACGCCCCGCACCGGCCCCCGCCCACCGACGACCCCAAGCTGCGCGGCTTCCAGTACTACGACCACCAGGACCACATCAGCTCGGCCTGCTTCACCCAGGCGGCGCTGGCGGCCTACTGGGGCGGCAGGCCCACCCGTCCCACCGTCGTGGAGAACTACATCGGGTACGAGGCGGGCGTGCTGCCCAACAACGTCGACCTGCCGACGGCCCGGCGCAAGGCCGAGCTGCTGTCCGTCTACGGGTGGGCCGACGGCCGCGACTGCGGCGACCGGGCGGGCTGCGGCGACCGCAAGGTCGGCGGCTCGGCGCTCGACGGCTGGTCACGCAACTGGACGCGCAGCACCCGGCTGCGCGCCCCCGGCTCGAACAGTTGGCTGCGGCCGCTGAAGGACGGCCGGCTCGCCGCCTTCGCCGTCCTGGACGGCACCGCCGTGTGCTGGGCCGAGACCGCGCCGGGCAACGGCACCTTCAGCGGCCCGCACCGGCTCGGTGGCGGTCTCCTCCAGGGCCAGGTCCACGCCGTGAGCCACCCCGGCGGGGCGCTCCAGCTCTTCGTCTCCCGTACGGTCCTGCCCGCCCCCAACCACGCGCACCGCCGCGAGCTGCTGACCGCCCTCCAGAACGGCACCGCGCGAAACGGCGTACCGGCCTTCGGCCCGTGGGAGTCGCTGGGCACTCCGGACGCCGCGCCGCTGAAGTCCCTGGAGACGGGCTTCCCGGCGGCGGCCGTCGGCCAGGACGGCACGGTGCACGTCTTCGCCCGCGACTGGCGCGGCGGCATCGCGTACCGCAGCGGCGCCCAGGGCGGGGACTGGTCGCTGTGGCGGCACCTGGAGGCGCCGACGGCCTCCCCCGGTTCGGGGGCCGGGTACCGGCTGTCGTGGACGGGCTGGACGCATGTGTGGACTCCGAGGGGCTGGTGCACGTCGTGGCGCCCAGTGACCGGGCCGTGCACCACTGGGTGTCGAGGGAGGCGGGGCAGATACCGGAGCCCACCGGGGACACCGGGCTGCCCGAGCCCGGTGGCCCGCTGAGCCTGGTGCCGCTGGGCGGCGGGGCGGTGCGCCTCGCGTACCGGCAGAGCGCCACGGCCCAGGTGCTCCTGGCCGAGCGGCGGCCGCGGCCCGGGTCCTGGCGGCTGTCGGCGCGGTACGAGCCGGTCGGCGGGTACGGGCGGGTGGCCCTGGCGGCCGTCGGCAAGCCCGCGCGGACCGTCGTGGTCGCGGGGCGGGACAACGCGGGCCTGCTGCGGTACGCGCTCAGCGACACGGGGCAGGACACGCCGGGCCGCTGGCTGACGGGGAAGGTGCCGCACTCGGGCGCGGCGGCCGTCGGGCAGGACACCGACGGGCGCGCGGTGCTGGCCGTCCTCGGCAACGACGGGCGGCTGCACGTGGTGCGGCAGCGGGACGTGGGGGCGGACGGCGCGTTCCAGGAGTGGCGGGCCCAGCCGGTCCCGCGGGGTCAGAGCGGCCCGGCGAAACGCGCGGGCTGAGCCTCGTCACCCGTACGGCGGTCTGCCTCGTCGGCCGGAACGGCCGCACCGGCCTTACCGACCGGACCGCCCTTCCCGGAAGCCCGCGCCCCCGGCACCAGAATGCGGGTGGACACCAAATAGGTGAACGGGATCGCCAGCACCGCAGCGAGCAGCGGCGCGACGCGGGTGCCGAGCCCGCACCAGTTCACCAGCACCACCAGTCCCACGCTCTGCACCACGTAGTTCGTGACCTGGGTGAGCGGGAAGAGCAGGAACTTCTTCCAGCTCGGCCGGGTGCGGTAGGTGAAGTAGGTGTTCAGGAAGAACGAGCCCACCATGCTGAACAGGAACGCGAGCGTGTAGGCGGCGAAGTACGGCATCCAGGGGTGCAGCGCCAGGTAGCACCCGTAGAAGGTGAGGGTGTTCACGCCGCCGACGACGGCGAAGCGCAGCAGCCGCCCCAGCGGCAGCCGCCCGAGCGGGGACCGGCCCCGTGACGGACGGCGGTACGGGTGGCGGTACGGACGGCGGTTCGGCCGACACCTCATCGGCGGGTCCGCCCGGCGACCCGGGCCGTGGGGGTGTGCGTGGGCGCCGTCCCGTTGGTCTCCTTGACCAGGAAGTGCGGGCGCCGCTTGGTCTCGTAGTAGATGCGGCCGATGTACTCGCCGATCAGGCCGAGCATCACCATCTGGAGGCCGCCCAGGCCCACGATGATCGCCACCAGCGTCACATAGCCGGGCGCGGTGATGCCGCCGGCGATCGCGGCGCCGACGATCCACAGGGCGTACGCGGCGGCCAGCGCGGCCAGGCTCAGGCCGGTGTAGATGGCCACCCGCAGCGGGCGGCTGTTGAAGGAGATCATGCCGTCGATGCCGTAGTTGACCAGGGCGCCGAAGCACCACTTGGTGCGGCCGCCCTCGCGCCGGGCGTTGCGGTAGTCGAAGGTGACGGTGTCGAAGCCTATCCAGGAGAACAGGCCCTTGGAGAAGCGGTTGTACTCGGGCAGCGAGACCAGCGCGTCGACGGCGGTGCGGGACAGCAGCCGGAAGTCGCCGACGCCGTCGGTCAGTTCCACGTCCACCCACTTGTTGATCGCGCGGTAGTACAGCCGGCTGCACACGCTGCGCAGCGGTTTGTCGCCGTCCCGGCTGCGCTTGGCGATGACCTGGTCGTGGCCGAGCTGGTAGAGGTCGAGCATCTTCTCGATGAGCTGGGGCGGGTGCTGGAGGTCGGCGTCCATCAGGATGACGGCGTCGCCGCTGGCCTCCTTCAGGCCCGCGAGCATCGCGGACTCCTTGCCGAAGTTGCGGCTGAAGGAGAGGTAGCGGGTGGTGGGGCGGTGCTGCTGGGCGAGGGTGCGTATCCGGTGCAGCGTGCCGTCGGTGCTGCCGTCGTCGACGTAGCACAGCTCGTACTCGACGGCGAGCTGTCCGAGCACCGTGCGGATCTCCTCGTCGAACTGCCCGATGACTTCCTCTTCGTCGTAACAGGGGACAACGACCGAGAGCTTCATGGGGAGCCCTTTCGCCGGGGCGGAGCGCGGCGGGAGCCACCACGTCCCAGGCAGCAATTCTACTAATGAGATGAAATGTCACGATTCGAGCGACGAGGGCGGGCGGCGCGCTCCGCCCCGGCGCCGCCGCACGCCGCAGGTGACGGCCACGGCCGCCAGCACCCCCAGCGCGGCGCCGCTCGCCGCCAGCCCCGGCAGCAGCCCGGGTGGCCGGTACGAGCAGTCCAGGCGCGTGGCGCCCGCTCCGAGCGGTACGGCGATCAGGCCGCCGAACGAGTGCGGGGCGCGGGCGGCGCCGCCGTCCACCCGGCAGCCCCAGCCGGTGACGGCCGGGACGGCGAGGACGGCCGTGCCGGTGCGGTGCGCGGGCAGCTCGGCGGAGAGCCCGTGGCCGCTCGACGAGAGCCGTACCGGGCCCTGTTTCCGCAGGCCGGCGACGGCGGCGGCGAGTTTTCCGCGGCTCAGGCAGCCGAGCGGGTGCTCGGGGACGCGCTGGGCCCTCGGACTGCTGAAGGCGACCGTCAGCCGCCCGTCGGGCGGGGCGACGCCGAGGCCCTTGACCGGGTTCGCGGTCGTCTCCCGGATGCCGAACCCGGGGGAGGTGAGGCCGGCGGTCCGCACCTGGCCGAGGTACCAGGGCGCGTACCAGAAGACGTCGGAGCCCGGCGTGCAGCGGACGGTGAAGAGCGCCGCGCCGCCCCGGCGGGTCGCGGGCAGCCGCCACTCGCCGTCGACCAGGCGCGGCACCGGACGCACGGCCCCGCTCTCGGGAGCGGCCGCCGTATGGCTCCCCGCTGCGGGGCCCCCGGCGCCGCCGCTGCCCCCGCCCGCCAGGCGCAGCGTGGGCACCTCGTACACCCGCGCGCCCAGTAGCCGCTCCTGGCGGGCGAAGACCGAGCCGCCGCCGACGCGCGGGTCGGCGCGTACGTCCATGCCCCGCCTGGCCGCCCCGCGCCGTGGCTGGTCCAGATCGTCCGCCGACAAGCCGGGCCGTACGGTCAGCAGGGGCGCGGCGGCGGCCCGCCCCACGTCGACCGGACCGGCCTGCGGACCGGTGCGGAAACTGCTCACCGCCAGGACCGCGCGGCTTACGGGGTCCTCGACGCTGCGGAGGTGCCGGCCGTGGATGTACCAGCCGCCGCCCATCTCGCGCAGGGTGCGTGCGGTCCTCTCCGGTACGTAGCTGCTGTAGTACGAGCCGCCCTCGCCGCCCAGCAGCAGGGGGTCGTTGTTGGCGAACTCGTGCGGTCCGGGGTCGGTGCGGGAGCGCGGCCAGTCCTCGCGTGCCTTGATCTCCCGATGCACCGCGATCGTCCGGCCGTCGAGCGTGATCTTCGGTTCCCACCAGGCGAGCTGGTCCCTGACGGCCGTCACGGAGAACGCCGCATAGGCCGACCCGAAGAAGACCGCGCAGGTCAGGGCGGCTGCGGCGAGGGTGCGTACGCTGCTGCGCGCGCGGTGCCGGGCCAGCGCCAGCAGCGCCGTGAGTACCACCGGGCCGCACCCGGCCACCAGGACCCAGGTGGCCGGGCCCACCACGCTGCGGCCGCTGCACAGCGCGGCGAGCAGGGCGACCAGGACGGCGCCGGCGGCCAGCTCGCGCGGGCGCGGCCGGTGCGCCAGGGCCAGCCACGCGATGATCACCAGGAGCGCGCTGAGCACGAAGGAGGCGCGGTACGGGCTGCCGTTGGGGACCGCCAGCCCGTGCCAGAGCAGCAGCGTCGGCTTCCACACGAAGGAGACCGCGACGCAGGCGGCCAGCCCGTACCAGGCGACGCGCGTACGGACCGGAACGGCGCGGACGAACGGGAAGGCCGCCACCAGAAGCAGCCCCAGCATCCCGATGAAGAGGTGCGGCGCGGGGACCGAGCCGCGCCCGCCGGGCAACAGCTCCGCGACGAAGTCCAGCGTCGGCGGCCGCCCCCGGTAGACCGCCTCCGGCGCGGGCCGGGACGCCTTGCTGGCCTTGAGGGTGACAGTGATCGCGGGGGCCGCGAGCAGGATGCCGGTGAGTGCCATGGTGGCGGCGCGGGCCAGGGAGCGCAGCCGGTCGCGTACGGGAACCTCGGTGGCGAGCAGCAGGCGTACCGCCAGCACCAGGGCCATGGCGAGGCTGGCCATCGCCGCCGTGTAGAAGTTCCCCGCCCAGGACACGCCGACGAGCAGGGCGCCCGCCACCCAGCGGCGCCGGCGCAGGCACCAGTCGGCGGCGATGCCGGTCAGCGGCAGCGAGACCAGGCCCCACATCCACATGGGGTCGGCGGTGCCGTCGCTCACGACCCAGGCGCAGGTGCCGTAGCCCACCGCGAGCAGCGCGCGCGGCCAGGGCGCGCCGGGGTGCACCCGGCCGAGGAAGACGGTCATCAGGGCGCTGCCCAGGCCGATGCAGCCCAGCGTGACGAGGAACACCGGCAGCTCGGCCAGGTCGCGCGGGAAGAGGCCGACAAGCCAGGAGAACGGATTCATCAGATAGGTGAGGAAGTCGGCGAGAAAGGGCACGCCGTAACCGCTGTTCCAGTTGAGGAGCAGGTCACCGGTGGTGCTGCCGTGCAGCAAGTCCCACAGATGGGCGTGGAACGGTACGAACTGATTTCCGAGGTCGTTGACGGCGCGGGAGCGGGTACCGAACGGATAGCTGCCGAGCATCGTCATACCGAGGCAATAGGCGCCCATGGCCAGCAATGCTGCGAAAGACGGCGCGTACCGCGGTCTCGCCAGGCGCTGGGCCGGCGCGGTCAGCATTTTGATCGTCACATTCACGGGGCGGCCGCGCTTCCCTGGTCACCTGCGTCTTGAGCGAGTAGATGCCGCTTTTGGGTGATGCGTTTTTCATGTACGGCATGTCGGGACCCGGATCTCGATGCGGGTGATCGTCCCCGGGTCGAGAGTCCTACGGTAAGCCAAATGTCCGCAATAATGCGGTTTGACAAGAGCGAGGTGCGGCGGCGAACGTGCGCTCGTACGCCGGTCGACGGCGTGCCGGGCCGGTCGCTGGCCAAGGTAGCTTTGGGATCCCGCAGCGCTATGAAAAGAGGATTGGGGTGCCCGTGCCTGACGTCTCCGTAGTCGTGATCGTCTATAACGACGCCGACCGGCTACCGACGGCCGTCCGGTCCGTACTGGACCAGACGCTCCACGGAGTCGAAGTTCTGATCGTCGACGACTGCAGCACGGACAGATCCTTCGACGTGGCCCGGCAGCTCGCCGCCGCCCACCCCGACCGGGTGCGGGCGCTGCAGTTGCCGGAGAACAGCGGCGGCTGCGGAGCGCCCCGCAACCACGGCGTCCAGCACGCCACCGGCGACTACGTGATGTTCCTGGACAGCGACGACGTCCTGGAGCCGAACGCCTGCCGCAACATGCTGGAGGCGGCCGAGCGCACCGGCGCCGACCTGGTCTCCGGCATGTGCGTCCGGGTCGAGGTCGATTCCCGCAACAAGAAGCAGACCGAGTGGTATCCCTGGCTGTACTCCCGGACCCGGACGATCGAATCCGTTTCCGAATTGCCCGACCTGCTGGTCTTCGACACGCTGTCGACCAACAAGTGCTATCGGCGTGAATTCCTCCTGGAGGCCGGGCTCGTCTTTCCCGTCGGCATCCACTACGAGGACCTGCTCTTCTCGGCCCAGGCGTACGTGGCGGCCAAGCGGATCACGCTGATCCCCAACCACGTGTACTTCTGGAACGTGTTCGAGAAGGCCGCCACCAAATCGATCAGCAACCGGCGGCACGAGATCGCCAACTTCGCGCACCGCATGGAGATCCACCGCCGGGTGGACGAACTGCTGGAGCGCGAGGGGCTGGACGACCTCAAATTCCACAAGGACGTCAAGTTCCTCAAGCACGACCTCGTGCTGCATCTGCGTGATCTTCCGCTGCTGGACGAGGACTACCGCCGCGAGTTCGCCCGGATGGCCAACGGCTATCTCGCCGGTATCGCCCCCGAGGCGTACGAACGCGTCCAGCGCATTCAGGCGATCTGCGCCTACCTCCTGGCCCGGGAGGACTGGGCGAATTTGATGCCGGCGGTGGACACCCTGATCAACCGCGACAAACTCTCCTCCCCGCTCGCCGAACGCGACGGCCGTATCTACTGGTGCGCCGAACACCTCGACGACCCCGAGGGCCGCCGGGTCCTGGACGTCACCGACGCCGGGTACCACACCCGCTCCGTCGGCAAGCTGTTCCTGCGCAACCAGCTCGCCGCCTACGAGGACGACGGACAGGGCACCGTCCGGCTGGCCGGCACCGTCGTCAACCCGCTCGGCAAGGTCACCCCCGGCACCCCGCTGCGCGGCCGGCTCGAACTGAAGGCCCGCCGCAAGAGCCTCCAGGCGTTCTCCTTCCCGCTGACCTCCCTGCGCATCGCGGCGGACGGCCTGCACTGGGACGCCGAACTGGACCTCGCCCGCCGGCTGCGCCCGCTCGGCATGATCGACGCCGTCTGGGACGTCCGGCTGATCCTGGACGTGGACGGCGTCACCACCCGCACCCGCCTGACCGTCGGCGGCGTCGACCTCGACAGCGCCCACGCGCTGCGGGTCCGCCCCCGGCTCACCCGGCTGGTCTCCGACCGCGTCGAGCCCGCCACCTCCAAGCGTGGCCACCTCACCTTCGTCCTGGACGCCCAGGGCAAGGCGGCCCGGCGCACCAACGAGGTGCTGCGGCAGGCGCTGCGCAGCCCCGCCGCCGACCTCGCCAAGACCGGCGTGCGCAAGGCCCGCAAGGCGCAGCGCGACCTGAACTCCGGCGAGACCAAGCTGCGCGTCTACCACGAGGTGTTCAGCAAGCTGCCCGTCCGCAAGGGCCTGGTCGTCTTCGAGAGCCACCTCGGCAAGCAGTACAGCGACAGCCCCCGCGCCATCTACGAGGAGATGCGCCGCCAGGGCGTCGACTTCGAGGCCGTGTGGTCCTACGACGGCCGGAAGCCGGAGGGCTTCCCCAAGGACGCCACCCTCGTCAAGCGCTGGAGCTGGCAGTACCTGCGCGCCCTCGCCCAGGCCGAGTTCTGGATCGACAACCAGGGCTTCCCGCTGCGCCTGGTCAAGCGCCCCGAGACCACCTACATCCAGACCTGGCACGGCTCCGCCCTCAAGCGCATGGGCTTCGACGAGCCGCGCATGAAGCTCAAGACGCGGGCCGCCAAGGCGGACTTCCAGAAGGTCCTGGACCGCTTCGACCACTTCCTGGTCCGCTCCGAGCACGACGTACGGACCCTGGCCAACGCCTTCCGGCTGCGCGACGAGGTGCTGCTGCGCAGCGGCTACCCGCGCAACGACGCGCTGGTCGCGACGCGCCGCGCCGAGGAGGCGGGCGGCGCGCGCGAACGCGGCCCGCTCGCCGAGGAGCTGGGCATCGGCGCGGACAAGACCGTGCTGCTGTACGCGCCGACCTTCCGCGCCAACCCCAACGGTTCGGTACGGGGCTTCGAACTCCCCTTTGACGTGGACGAGTTCGCCGAGCGCTTCGGCGACCGCTTCGTGCTGCTGATGCGCTCGCACTACCTGAACAACGTGGTGCTGCCGCCCTCCGTACGCGGCAAGGTCATCGACGTCACCGGGCACCACGACATCACCCCGCTGCTCCAGTTGGCCGACGGTCTGATCACGGACTACTCCTCCGTGATGTTCGACTACGCCCTGCTCGACCGGCCGATGCTGTTCTTCGCGTACGACTACGAGGAGTACGCCAACGAGGCGCGCGGCACCTACTTCGACCTCAAGGAGAAGGCGCCGGGCCCGGTGCTGGAGACGGCCGAGGAGCTGTTCGCGGCGATCGAGGGCCTCAAGGCGGCGGACGACGGGCACCGGGAGGCGCGGCGCCGCTTCACCGCCGAGTTCGGCGAGTACGACCAGGGCGACGCGGCCCGCCAGATCGTCGACCGGTTCTTCGGCGGCGGCGCCGGCGCCGGCCGCCCGGCGGACAGCGGCCCGGCGTACGGCGACGCGCTGCCCGGCCCCACCGTCATCACCGGCTCCGCGCACAGCGGTTCTTCCGTGAAGGGGGAAGCCCATGACCGGGCGTGACATCTTCATCGTCAACAACAACGTCGACGAGATGGGCGGGGTGACCACCTGGTCCCACCAGATGGCCCGGCTCTTCACCGAGAGCGGCCACCGGGTGCACGTCGTCGGCGTCGTACCGGCCCCCGAGGAACTGCGCGCCGACCTCGGCGACGACCTGCCGTACGCCACCACGACCCTGTACGACGTGCACCCGCCCAAGGCCGTACCGGCCCCCCGCGGCATCAAGGGCCGGCTGAACATCGCCGAGCAGCGGCGGCGCGCCGCCCGCCAGGCCGGCATGCAGGAGCAGGCGGACAAGCTCAGCGCGCTGTTCCGCGGCGCCCGGCCGGGCGGCGTGGTCATCGTGACGCAGGTGTGGGCCATGGAGTGGGTGGCGCTCGCCGACACCGCGGGCCTGCCCGTCGTCGGCATGACCCACGAGTCCTTCGACGCCTGCCGCAACTCCTCGCGCTTCGGGCGGGTCAAGACGTACTACAAGGACGTGGACCGACTGCTCGCGCTCACCCGCGAGGACGCCGACCGGTGGATCCGCCAGGGCATGGACAACGCGGACTTCATGCCCAACCCGCTGCCGGTGACGCCCGAGGTGCCCTCCGACCGCACCGCCAAGGTCGTCGCCAGCATCGGCCGGCTCTCCGACGAGAAGGGCGTCGACCTGCTGCTCGACACCTGGGCCATGGTCGCGCCGGACCACCCGGGCTGGACCCTGCGCATCTACGGTTCCGGCGACGACGAGGACCTGCTGAAGAAGCAGGCCGCCATGCTCGGCCTGGACGGCTCCGTGGAGTTCATGGGCCGTACCGACGACGTGGCCGGGGCGCTGCGCGGCGCCTCCGTCTTCGCCCAGTCCTCCCGTGCCGAGGGCTTCCCGCTCTCCCTCATGGAGGCGATGGCCAGCGGTGTGCCGTGCGCGGCCTTCGACTGCGCGCCCGGTGTCCACGAGATCGTGCGGGACGGCGAGGACGGCCTGCTGGCCGTGGTCGGCAACACCACCGAACTGGCCCGCCACATCGACGCGCTGATCTCCGACAAGGAGCTGCGCGACCGGCTCGGCACGGCGGCGCGGGAGAACGTCCAGCGCTACTCGACCGACCGGATCGTCAAGCGCTGGGAAGACCTCTTCGCCTTGCTGGAGCGCTGAGGCACCCTGGACGGGCCGGCTCCGCACGCCGCGGGGCCGGCCCGTACCGATGACGATAGAGGCACACCGTGGCAGCAGACCGTCCGCCCGCTCCCGACGGCCGGGGTCCCCGCGACCCGGCCGTCTCCGTCGTCGTGCCGGTGCACAACACCCGGCGCTACCTCGAACAGTGCCTGGGGTCCGTCTTCGCCCAGAGCCTCGGGCCCGAGGCCGTCGAGGTGATCGCCGTGGACGACGGGTCCGACGACGGCAGCGGCGCCTGGCTGGACGAGCAGGCCCGTACGCACCCGAACCTGACCGTGCTCCACCAGCCGCCGTCGGGCGGCGCCGGCCGGCCGCGCAACGTCGGCATGGACCGCGCCCGCGGCCGGTACCTCTTCTTCCTCGACTCCGACGACCACCTCGGCACCGAAGCCCTGGAACGGCTCACCGCGATGGCCGACACCCACGGCTCGGACCTCGTCTACGGGCGCATAGTCGGCACCGGCGGGCGCCCGGCCCCCGTCGACCTGCGCACCACCAGCCCCCGCGTCACACCCTGGGACTCGCCCGTCTACTGGACGCTGGCCGCCTACAAACTCTTCCGCCGCTCCTACGTCCAGGAGCGCGGCCTGCGCTTCGTCGAAGGACGGCTGCTCGCCGAGGACCTGCCCTTCGGCATCAGCGCCCTGCTCGGCGCGGACACCGTCTCCGTCCTCGGCGACTACGACTGCTACTACCTCCAGGGCCGCGACGACGACTCCAACGCCAGCCGCCAGGACCTCGACTGGCCCGAGCACCTCGGCTACATCGCCACCGTGCTCGCCCAGGTCGCGGAGCTGGTGCCGCCGGGCCCCGAGCGCGACGCGCTCATGGTCCGCCACTTCCACGGCGAGATCCTCGCCCAGTTCGCCGCGCCGTACCTCGCCCGGGACACCGAGGGGCGGCACGCCATGGCGAAGGCCGCCCGCCCGCTGGTCGAGTCCTACCTCACCGGCCGGGTGCTGGCCGCCCTGCCGCCCCGGCTGCGGCTGCGCGCGCACTGTCTGCGGGAAGGCATGGTGGACGAGCTGAGCGAGATCATCGGCGCGGACACCGGGCGGGAGCCGGGGCCGCCGGTGAGCGGCGAGGACGGCCGGGAGTACGCCGCGTACCCGTACTTCCGCGACCCGGAGCGCGGCATTCCGGACGACTGCTACGCACTGCGGCCGGCGGAGGCCCGGGAAACGGCCTGAAACGGCGTACGCCCCCGGCGGCACCGGGGGCGTACGGAGGGGCTCGGATCAGGCGCCGGCGCGGTGGTGCTGCCAGCCCTGCCAGGCCGAGGTGATCATGTCGCGCACGTCGTGGCGGGCCTTCCAGCCCAGCTCGTCGGCGATCCGGTCGGCGGCGGCGACGACCCGGGCCGGGTCGCCGGGGCGGCGCGGGGTGACCTCGGCGACCGCGTCGGTGTGCCCGGTGATCTCGGTGATCAGGTCGACCATCTCCTTGACGGAGACGCCCTCGCCGCGGCCGATGTTCAGGGTCAGGTCGCGCACCGGGCCGGGCTCGGCCAGCTTGCGCGCGGCGGCCAGGTGGGCGTCGGCGAGGTCCGCGACGTGGATGTAGTCGCGGATGCAGGTGCCGTCCGGCGTCGGGTAGTCGTCGCCGAAGATCCGCGGGGACGCGCCCTCGGTGAGCTTCTCGAAGACCATCGGGACGATGTTGAAGACGCCCATGTCGGCCAGCTCGGGCGTGGCGGTGCCGGCCACGTTGAAGTAGCGCAGGCACGCGGTGTTGATGCCGTGCGCCTTGCCCGCCGCGCGCGCCATCCACTCGCCGACGAGCTTGGTCTCGCCGTACGGGTTGATCGGCGAGCAAGGGGTGTCCTCGGTGACCAGGTCCACGTCCGGCATGCCGTAGACGGCCGCGGAGGACGAGAAGACGAACTGGCCGACGCCGCCCGCCGCCATCGCCTCCAGCAGCGTCTGGAGGCCGTGCACGTTCTCGCGGTAGTAGTGCAGCGGCATCTCCACGGACTCGCCGACCTGCTTCTTCGCGGCGAGGTGCACCACACCGGTGATGCCGTGCTCGGAGATCGTCCGGTCCAGCAGCTCGCGGTCCAGGGTGGAGCCCACCACCATCGGCACGCCCTCGGGGACCCGGGCGGCCACGCCCGTGGAGAGGTCGTCGAGCACCACGACCCGCTCGCCCGCCTGTGTCATGGCCCGTACGACGTGGGCGCCGATGTAGCCGGCGCCGCCCGTGATCAAGTAAGACATCTCGCCATCCTAAGCTGGTCGTTGCTCGTCGGGAGGTGCGGTGCGGACGCCGGCGGGCGGCGATCCGGAGGCCGTGTCGGCCGGGTCCGGCGCGCTGACCGGGGCCGTCGCACGGCCTCCGCCGCACGGGGCCCGGCCGCCGCCGGCCGGGCCGCTGTGACATGACTAACGAGCGCGCCCGCCGCCACGACGCAGCTTGCGGGCCGCGATCTGCCACGCGGTACGCATACCGGACGCCATCCGCAGCGCCAGCGCGCCACCGGTGGTCGCGTACGGCTGCGCCAGCAGCAGGCCGTGCCGCGCGCTGGGCAGCGCGTGCCGCCGCAGCCCGGGGCCGGTGGCCCGCAGCGCGACGTGCAGGACGGAGCCGTCCGCGCAGCGCACCTGGGCGGTCAGGTCCCACGGCACGGGGGTGCCGGAACCGCTGCCGCCGCGGGTGATCAGGGCGCCGAGGTCGAGCGCCGTCTCGGCCGTCCAGGCGTCCCCGGACGGGTCCGGGGTGAGGGCGGCGGTGTGTACGGGCCCGCGGCGGCCGTCCGCCCGGCGGCGCAGCTCCACGTCGATGCCGACCGGCCCGGCGGCGGCCACCCGCCCGTACAGCTCGTGCACGCGCAGCCGCAGCAGGGAGCGGGTGCCGAGGACGGGCTCGGCGTCGACGGTCACCGGCAGTCGCTCGGCGGGCAGCGCGTCCAGGCCGTCCAGTTCGGCCTCGGGCAGGGCGGACGACCACACGGGGCGCTCGCCGTCCCGCGCGTACGGCGGCAGCAGCCGTCCGGGGCGCGCGGCGAGCTGGGTGAGCCGGTCGGAGTCCACCGGCGTCCCGGAGGCGAGCAGGACCCGGGCGAGCCAGCGGGCCGGGGCGGTGGCGGCGAGCAGCTCGCTCTCCTCGAACCCGGCCAGGTAGGCGCGGGTCAGCCGCCACCACTCCTGCCGGTAGTCCGCGCTCCGGGTGTGCAGCTCCCGTACGTACATCCGCAGGTCGTGGTCGAGGAACTTGGTGCGCGCCGCGTGCGCGAGGCCCTTGTGCCCGGCGTCGGCGAAGATCCGCACGCTGGTGCGGTGCGCCTCGATCCGGGCCTCCCAGTTGGCGACGTCCTTGCGGTCCAGCGAGATCGACTGCTTCTTGGCGCTGCGCCGGACGTGCCAGACGTACACCTCGTCGGGGACGACCGCGAGGCGCGGGGCGGCGGCCAGCACCCGGGAGGTGAAGACGAAGTCCTCGTAGGTGAAGCGGCCGTCGGGGAAGAGGATGCCGTGATCCAGGAGGAAGGCCCGGTCGTAGAGCTTGTTGACGCACAGGGTGTCGCCGACCAGCTCGGGGTGGGCGGTGACGGGATCGAGCAGCGCGGGCGCGCGGTAGAGGTCCGGCTGCCAGGGCACCTCGCGCGGCCCCGGTAGCTCGCGGCGTACGCACAGGCCCGCCGTCACCGGGGTGTCGTGGCGCAGCGCGGCCGCCAGGAGGGCGTCGACGGCGCCCTCGGGCAGCACGTCGTCGCTGTCCAGGAACATCACGAAGCGGCCGGTGGCGGCCCGCAGCCCGTCGTTGCGGGGCGTACCGCAGCCGCCGCTGTTGTCCTCCCGGTGGATCACCCGCAGCCGCGGATGCTCGCGTGCGAGGTCGTCCAGGACCCGGCCGGTGCGGTCGGTGGAGGCGTCGTCGACCGCGATCACCTCGGCGATCGCGTCCCCCTGCGCCAGCGCGGAGCGCACCGCCTCGCCGACCAGCGTGGCGTCGTTGTAGGCGATGACGACGATGCTGACCTGCGCGGACGGCGTGAGGGCAGGCCCCGGCCGCGGCTCTGGGGCTTCATTCACAGTCACTACATCTACATTTCGTGTCGGTGTGGTCGGCGCCGGAGGGCCGGTGCTTCCGTCCCCGCTGCTCGGAGGCCGCAAGCTGGCCCGCGGTTGCGTGCGCGCCCCTGCTCCGGGCCATCTTGCCGTCCCGCACCCCGCGGCCGGGCGCGGGCCCCCGCCGCCCATGATCCGTGGCTGGTCCGTGGCGTACCGATCGACTCGCCCCACGGTGGCGGGTCACCGGGCCTGGGCCGAACGGGTGACAGGCGCGATCGACAGTACGTAGCGACACGATTACGCTCTGCATCCTTCCCTCCTGTGTACTCCCGACCTTGGGATGGCCATGCCCCGCTTCAGCGTCATCGTTTCCGCCCGCAGCGTCCAGGGCTTCCTGCGCGCCTGCCTGGACTCCGTACTGGAGCAGTGCCACCGGGACGTGGAGCTGATCGCCGTCGACGACTGCTCGGCGGACGCCACCGGCGCGATCATCGACGAGTACGCGCTCCGCGACCCGCGCCTGACCGCCCTGCACCAGCGCCGCCCGAGCGGCGCGGGCCCGTCCCGTAACGCCGGTGCCGCGCAGGCCCGCGGCGACTACCTGCTCTTCCTCGACGGTGACGACACGCTGGCCCCCGGCGCGCTGGCCGCCGTCGACGCGCGGCTGCGGGCGTGCGGCGAGCCGGACGTCCTGCTGTGGGACCACGAACGGATGGACGTCTGGGAGCGGCGGCGGCCCAGCGGCGACGGCGCCTTCCTGGAGGCGGTGGGGGACGCGGTGTTCGACGCCGTCCAGCGCCCCGACGTGCTCGGCGTGGAGCCCGCCGCGTGGAACCGCGCGGTGCGCCGCGAGCACTGGACCGGCCAGGGGCCGGCCTTCGCCGACGGCCCGTACGAAGACGTCCCGTACGCGTACGGAAGCCTGTTGACCGCCGGGCGCGTCGCGGCGCTGGACCAGGTGTGCGTCACCTGGCGCGAGCGGCGGCGGGGCAGCGCCGTCACCACACCCGGGCGCCACCACTTCGTCGCCGTCGAACGCTATGAGGAACTGTTCGCCCGGCTCGACGGCCTGCTGCCGGGGGAGCAGGACAGCGACGGGACCGGAGACGGCCTGCTGCCACTGCGGACCGTCCTGCACGCCCGGATGACCGACCGGCTGCTGGCGATCCTCGACGACCCCGACCGCATCGTGCCCGCCGACCGCGCCGCCTTCTTCCGCGCCGCGAGCCGCTGCATCCGCGCGCACCGGCCTTCCGGCGCACCACTGCCGGCCGCACTGCGCTCGTACCGCGCCTACCGGTCGCTGCACGGCGCGCAGGTGCTGCGGCGCGAGGTGGCCAAGGAGCTGCGGGACCGCGGTGAGGCCGCCGCCCGTACGGCCTTCCGGCGCTACTACGGCCTGCGGCTGCACACCCCGCTCGACGCCGACCTGGTGCTCTACGGCGCGCGCGGCAACCGCGCGGTGACCGGCAACCCGTACGCCGTCGACCGCAAGGCCCGCGAGATCGCGCCCCAGTTGCACGGCGTCTGGGCCGTCCACCCGGACGCGGTGGACGCCGTCCCGGCGGGCGCGGACCACGTCACCGTCGGCTCCCGCCGCTACTGGGAACTGCTGGCCCGCGCCACGTACCTGGTCACCGACGGCGACTTCCCCGGCGCGGCCGGGCGGCCGGGACAGATCTGCCTCCAGACCCACCAGGGCACCCCGCTGAAGGCCACCGGCCTGGACTCGCACCGCTACCCGGGCACCCCGGCAGGACCGGGCCCCGGCCGCGCGCTGGAACACGCCGACCAGTGGGACTACTGCCTCTCCGCCAACCAGCACTCCAGCGAGATCTGGCAACGCGCCTACCCCAGCTCGTACGAGACGCTGGCCACCGGCTTCCCCCGCAACGACCGGTACGCCACCGCCACCGCGGCCGATGTACGCGCCCTGCGCGCCGCGTTCGGCATCCGGCCCGGCGCGACCGCCGTCCTGTACGCGCCCACCCACCGCGTCCGGCCGGACGGCGCCGTCCCGCCGCTGGACGTGGCCCACCTCGCCGCGGCGCTCGGCCCGCGCTTCCAACTGCTGGTCCGCGCGCACCCGTACAGCGGCCCGCACCAGGGCACGGACCCGCGCACGGTCGCGCTCCAGGAGGAGGGCGCGGTCCTGGACGTCTCCGGCCACCCGCACATCGAGGACCTGTGCCTGGCCGCCGACGCGCTGCTGTGCGACTTCTCCTCGGTCCTGTTCGACTACGCCAACCTCGACCGGCCGATCGTCGTGCACACCGCCGACTGGGACGCCTTCCGGCTCACCCGCGGCGTCTACGTCGACCTGCTGTCCGGGCGGCCCGGCGACACCCCCGGCGTCCTCGCGGCGGACGAGGCGGACATCGCCGGGGCCTTCCACTCGGGGCGCTGGGACGGCCCGGCGGCGGCGTCGCTGCGGGCCGCCTTCCGGGAGCGCTTCTGCCAGTACGACGACGGGCTGGCCGCGGAGCGGGTGGTGCGCCGGGTGCTCCTCGGCGAGGACGACCTGCTGCCGCTGCTGCCACCCGGCGAACGCCGTACCGCCCCGTCACCCCGGGCCGCCGAACGGGCCGCGGCCCGGCAGGACGGCGCCACCCGCACCCTCACGGGGCCCGGCGCGGTCGTCGGGTGACGGCGGGCCGGGACGCGCTCAGCGGGCCGCCGAGCGGCGGCGGGCGGCGACGACGGCCTTGGTGATGAACGGCGGCAGGACGTTCACCGCGAGCCGGCGGGCCGGGCTCCGGCGGGCGCGGGCGGCGGCCGGACGGGTCGCGGCGGCGCGGGCGGGCGCCCGTGGACCGGAAGCGGGGGAGGCGGAGGAAGCAGCGGCGGCCGGGGCGGCGTCGCGCGCGGCTTCCGTACGGTGCCGGGAGACCGGGTGCGCGGGCTCCTTGGCGTTCTTGGCGCTCAGCCGGATCAGCGGCGCCCCGTTGACCTCCTGCACCTCGTGCCACACCCCCTCGCGGCCGGTCAGCCACGCCAGCAGCGCCGCCTGTACGGGCGCGGGGTCGCCCCAGGTGCCGTAGAACTTGGTCGGCGTGATGCAGATCGGACGCAGCGCCAGGCCGGTGACCGCCTGCCAGGTGGCGGCGGCCACCCCGGGGCAGTGCTCGGCGCGGAAGTCGTCGAGGACGACGATGCCCTGGGGCGTGAGCAGGTCGCGCACCGTGACGATGTCGCCGTGCACATGCTCGTACAGGTGCGAGGCGTCGATGTGCGCGAAGCGGCAGCTTCCCGGCTCGACGTGCTGCGCCACGCTGGAGCTGAGGCCCTGCACGATCTCCGGCAGCTCGTCGTGGAAGGCCAGGTAGTTCGCCTCGAAGGCGCGGCGCGTCAGGGTGGCGTAGGACTTCGCCATCTCCTTGGAGTTGGAGGCGTCCTCGGCGGGCGAGTCGAACAGGTCGCAGACCGTGAAGCGGTCGCCGGGACGCAGCCGGGCGCCCATGAAGATGGCGCTCTTGCCCAGGTAGGCGCCGAGTTCGAGCAGGTCGCCCGGCTCGGCCCGGTCCTCCTGGCGGGCCAGGAACCAGTCGAAGAGGAGCTGGTCGGCGGTGAAGAACCAGCCCTTGACGTCGGACAGCCGCCCGGGGCGCGGGAGGTGTCCGTCACTGAGGTCTGCGGTGCGGGCAGTCATGTGCGGTCCGTCTCCAGACGGTCGAGGGGGCGGGTCCGTGCGGCGCGCGGCGGCCCGCGCCGAGGCGGCCGTACCCGCCGTCGGCGTGCCCGTCATCGTGGGGCAGCAACGTGAACGGAAAGTGGCGTACGGCACAGCGTTCCCTTACGCCACCGCGCCCGTTCCCGTACCCCTGCGGGGACACCCGCCGGACGCGGTCACTTCACCGCGCCCGCCATCACCCCGGACACGAACTGCCGCTGGAAGGCGAAGAAGACGACCAGCGGGACCACCATCGACAGGAACGCGCCGGGCGCCAGTACGTCGATGTTGTTGCCGAACTGCCGTACCTCCTGCTGGAGCGCGACCGTGATCGGCGGGCTGCCGCTGTCCGCGAAGATCAGCGCCACCAGCAGGTCGTTCCACACCCACAGGAACTGGAAGATGCCCAGCGAGGCGATGGCGGGCCCGCCCAGCGGCAGCACCACCCGGGTGAACAGGCGGATCTCGTTGGCGCCGTCCAGCCGGGCCGCCTCCAGCAGTTCGCGCGGGATCTCGGCGAAGAAGTTGCGCAGCAGGAACACCGCGAACGGCAGGCCGAAGGCGGTGTGGAAGAGGATCACACCGGGCGTCGTCTCGAACAGCCCGATCGCGCCGAACAGCTCGGCGACGGGAATCAGCGCGACCTGCACGGGCACCACCAGCAGCCCGACCACGACCATGAACCACGCGTCGCGCCCGGGGAAGTCCATCCAGGCGAACGCGTACCCGGCCAGCGCCCCGATGACGACCACCAGCACCGTCGCCGGCACCGTGATCAGCGCGGTGGTCAGCAACGAGTCCATCACCTTGGCGTTCTCCAGGAGATGGCCGTAGCTGGCCCAGGTGAGCTGGGCGGGCTCGGTGAACACCGTCCACCAGCCGGACTCGGCGATGTCCTGCGGCGAGCGCAGCGAGGACACCAGCAGGCCGACCGTCGGCATCAGCCAGAACAGCCCGACCAGGATCAGCACGATCCGCAGGACGCCGCCGCCCGTGCGGGCCGCGATCCGGGCGGGCAGCGACTGCTTGGCCCGTACGACACCGTCGGCGGTCGTCATCGCCCGCGCTCCTTCCGTAGGCGCCGGAGATTGACGTACATCACCGGCAGCACGAGCAGCAGCAGGAACACCGCGATGGCGCTGCCGATGCCCTGGTCCACATCCGTGCCGAACGACGACTGGAAGAGCTGGAGGGCGAGGACGTTGGCGTCCTTGAGGCTGGAGCCCGGTGCGATGATGTAGACCAGGTCGAAGATCTTCAGCACGTTGATCATGAGCGTGACCAGCACGACGATCAGGACGGGCGCCAGCAGCGGCACCGTCACCCGGCGGAAGACCTGCCACTCGTTGGCGCCGTCCACCCGCGCCGCCTCCAGCAGCTCCCGCGGCATCCCGGCCAGGCCCGCCGCGATCAGCACCATCGCGAACCCGGCCCACATCCACACGTACGCGCCGATGATGGCCGGGGTGACCAGGGCCGGGCCGAGCCAGTTCACCCCGTTGTACGCCTCGGCGAAGTTGGCCGCCGGCAGCCGCAGCAGCGCGCCGTCCGCCGCGGCGGGCAGCGTGAACCGCCCGTCCGGGCCGGTGGTCGCGCTCGCGACGGTCCGGCCGTCCTTGACCGCCTCGACGGTCAGGCCCGGCAGCCCCTTCTCGGAGCGGTCGATGATGTTCGGGGTGCCGCCGCCACCTCGGGTGAAGTCCAGCCAGGCGGTGCCGGTGACCTTGCCCGGCTCCGGGCGCGCGGCCGTCGCCGGACGCGCCGTGCCCAGGTCGCCGGGCTGGACGGCCACCAGCGGCAGGTTCGCCGGGTCGCCCGCGCGCACCGGCTTCGCCGTGGTGTACGCGCCCCCGGACGCCGTCAGACCGGAGTTGGGCCGCGGCTTCGCCCCCGGGTACGGCGCGGGCTCCGCGAACGTGTCGTGGATGCCGACCCACACGGCGTTGGCGACACCGCGCTCCGGGTCCTGGTCGTACACCAGCCGGAAGATGATGCCGGCGGCCAGCATCGAGATCGCCATCGGCATGAAGACGACCAGCTTGAAGGCGGTGCCCCAGCGGACCCGTTCGGTGAGCACCGCGAAGATCAGGCCGAGCGCGGTGGACACGGTCGGGGCCACCACGACCCAGATGACGTTGTTCTTCAGCGCGATCCGGATCCGCTCGTCCGAGAACAGCTCGACGTAGTTGCCCAGGC
Source organism: Streptomyces chrestomyceticus JCM 4735 (assembly GCF_003865135.1). Lineage (NCBI taxonomy): Bacteria > Bacillati > Actinomycetota > Actinomycetes > Kitasatosporales > Streptomycetaceae > Streptomyces > Streptomyces chrestomyceticus. The sequence goes on from NZ_BHZC01000001.1 coordinate 5,824,845, forward strand.
CCACGAAGCCGTCGCCGGACGTGTCGAACAGGCTCCGGTAGACCGAGAAGCCGATGGGGTAGACGACCAGCGCCCCGAGCAGGACGAGGGCGGGCAGCAGGAAGACGGCGGCGACCCAGGGGCGGGTGCCCGCCACACTCTTGACCCGGCGCAGCGTGCCGGTGCGCGGGCGGACCGGGCCGGCCGGTCCGCCCGCGGTCGCAGCGTTCATGGTGGTGTCCCCCGGTCGATGCGGTCGGCGGCGGTGCGCACCGTGGGTGCGCTGCTGCGGCGGCGGACCCTCGGGGGGCCCGCCGCCGTACGGAGCCCCCGGGCTAGCTGCCGTACGCCTTGGCGGCGTCCTGCTCCAGCTTCTTCTGGGTGCCCGCGATGTCCTTCGGGTTCTTCAGGAAGTCCTGGAGGTCCTTCCACTCGCCCTGGCCCGGCTTGCCGCCGAAACTGGCCGGTGCCTGGTCGGACATGTCGAAGCGGAAGTCGTCGCCCGCCTTGATCAGCGCCTCGGCGATCTCGCGCATCGTGTCGTTGGCGTACGCGGCCCGGTCCAGCTCCTTGTTGGGGGAGATGAACCCGCCGGCCTGCGCCCAGATCTTCGCGGCGTCCGTGGAGGCGAGGAAGGTGAGCAGGGCCTGTGCGCCCTTGGTGTCCTTCAGGGCCACCGCCGCGTCGCCGCCGGTCACCACCGGCGACCGGGAGCCCACCGCGGGGAACGGGAAGACCTTGGCGTCCTTGCCGACCTCGGCCTTGGTCTGCGCGATGTTGGTGGCGGCGTAGTCGGCGGAGGAGACCATGGCGGCCTTCGGAGGCTGGCCGCTGAAGGTCTGGGTGACCGACGCCGGGAACTGGGTCTGCAGCGCGCCGCTGTTGCCGCCGGCCAGCAGGCCCGGCGTGCCGAAGAGGCGGCCCAGCGCGGTCAGCGCCTGGGTGACGGACGGATCGGTCCACTTGATCTTGTGCTGGGCCAGCAGGTCGTACTTCTCCGGGCCGGCCTGGGAGAGGTAGACGTTCTCGAACCAGTCGGTCAGCGTCCAGCCGTCCGCGCCGCCCACCGAGACCGGCGGCACCCCGGAGTCCGCGATGGTCTGCGCCGTCTTGAGGAACTCCGCCCAGTCCTTCGGCTCGGCCACCCCCGCGTCCTCGAACGCCTTGGTGTTGTACCAGACCAGCGACTTGTTGCTGGCCTTGTAGTACACGCCGTACTCGGTGCTGTTGTACGAGCCCAGCTTCCGCCAGCCCGGGGAGAAGTTCTTGGCGAGCTGCTCCTTGGCCTCGGGGCCGAGCGGCTTGAGCCAGCCCTTGCGCGCGAACTCCCGCAACACGCCGACCTGCGGCGGGAACGCCACGTCCGGCTGCCCGCCGCCGGCCACCTTCGAGCCGATGAAGCCGGCCATGTCGTCGCCGCTGGGAATGTAGTCGACCGTCGCGCCGGTGCGCTTCTCGAACTCCTCCAGCACCTTCAGGAAGCTCGCCCGCTCCGGGCCGGTCCAGACCGCCGAGACCTGGAGTTTCTGGCCGGTCAGCTTGGGGAGCTGGACGGAGACGCCGCCGCTGCTGCCCGCACTGCCGCCCTTGCTCTTGCCGCCGTCGCCGCCGTTGCCGCTGCAGGCGGTCAGTGTCAGCGCGCCCGCCGCGGCAAGTGCCAGGGCGGCGCGGGTGGTTGCGGTGGCGCGCGCGCCGGCGCGCCGTGTGCGTGAAGTGCCCATCCCCGTAGACCCCTCCCGTGCGGTGCACCGAGCGCCGTGGGGCGGTCCGCGCCGTGTGACGGTCCGCCGGGCACAGTCCTACGCCCGGAGCACCGCCCCCGCAATACCGCCTCCCGCCCCAACTGGCCTTTCGTGACCGGCCCGTTACCCCTCGCGTACACCTCACGATTGCGCCACGTACGGCACGCCGGGGCGGCGTACGGGCGCCGGGACGCCGGGGCCGGGCCTTCTGTCCCGGGAGCGGCGGCGCGTCAGAGCAGCGGCGGGGCGGCGGGCGCGCCGGAGGACTGGGCGGCCCGCTGGAGGGCGCTCGCCAGCAGCGCCAGGTCGGTCGGCCCGTTGCCCAGCTCGCGCAGCGGGCGGCGGGCCGGCGGATCGCCCATCCGCTCCCACTCCAGCGGTACGACCGTGGGGCGGAGCGTGGACGTCCGGGGTATCCGCCCGGTCACCCGGCCGGCCTGGAACGGGGTGACGGAGGAGTCCGCCGCGCGGTGCAGCCGCCCGCGCCCGGGCGGCACCGGCTCGGCCGCGTCCGCCGCCGGGCCCAGCTCCACCCGCAGTCCGGCCGCGCGGTCCGTGGCCGTGTCGGCCGTACGGTCCGGGTGGCCGGTGGCCGCTATCAGGTGCACGCCGAGCGCCACCCCGTCCCGCGCCACCGCCTCCAGCGCCCGCACCACCGAACCGGCCGCCGGACGGCCCGTACTGCCCAGGGCCGGGGCGACCAGCGCGTCGAAGTCGTCGACCAGCACGAACAGCCGGGACAGCGGCGCGGCCTGCGGCGCCTGCGCCTCGGCACCGGCCCCGGAGGCGCTGCGCGCCCGCAGCCGCAGGGTGCCCGTCGAGGTGGTGTCCCGCTCGGCGGCCGGCGCGCCGGACGGGCCCTCGCCGGGGCGGCGGGGCGCCGGGGTGCGCGGGTCCGGGAGGTGCCGGGCCCGCCACTCGGCGAAGTCCGTGCCGGCCAGGGTCTCGGCGCGCCGCTTCAGCTCGGAGCTGAGCGCCTGCGCGAACTGCCGCATCCGCACCGGGTCGGAGGCCGTCAGATGGGTGGTCACGTGCGGCAGGTCCGTGCAGAGCCGCAGCCCCTCGCCGCGCTCCGGGCCCGCGCCGTCCACCAGGACGAGGGAGAGCAGGTCGGGGCGGTCGGCGGCGGCGAGCGAGGCGGCCAGCGAGCGCAGCAGTTCCGTCTTGCCGCTGCCCGGGCCGCCGGTCACCAGCAGATGGCAGGCGTCGGTGGCCGGATCGGCGCACAGCGGCCCGTGCGGGCCCGCGCCCAGCACGGCGGCGGCGCCCGCCCGGCCGGGGTCCGAGGCGGCGGCCCAACGGGCCATCAGGGAGGCCGGGGTGGCCCGTGCGAGGCCCAGCTCGTCCAGCAGCCGGGAGGTGTCCGGCAGCGGTACGGCGGCGCTGCGCGCCGGGCGCCCGCCGAGGCCCTCGCCGGTGTCCGCCTCGCGCAGCGGCGCGAGGGCGCGTGCGAACCGCTCGGCCCAGGCGCCGGAGACCGCGTCGACCGCGGCGACCGTGCCGTTCGGACCCGAGCCGGGCTGGACGACGCGCAGCGCGGTGGCGACGTCGCCGCTCAGCACCGCGACCGCGCCGCACTCGCCGAACGCGGGCGACGCCGCGCGGGCCGCCTCGTACGTCGCGGACAGCGGGAAGGCCGGGGTGGCGGCGGGCGTCTCGGCCAGGCACAGCACATGGATGCCGGCCGCCGGGCCGTTCGCCGCGAGCCGGGCCGTCGTCTCGCGCAGCGCCGACGAGCCGGGGTCGCCGTCCACGATCAGGAGGGTGTACGGGCCGTTGTAGCGCGCGGCGGCGGAGGCGACGGCGGCGCGGTCGGCACCGGCCCAGTGCGGGCCCAGCGGACCGTCGTCGAGGCGGCGCGCCAGCTCGGCCGTACGGGCCGTCGCCTGCTCCTTCTCGTACGCGAGCAGCAGCCGGCAGTCCTGGGCGTGGGCCGGGCGCACCTGGGGGAGCCAGCCGAGCCAGGACCAGTCGGCCAGCCGGTCCTCCAGGGACCGCGCGCGGTCCGTGCTGACCAGCACGATCTCCAGGGTGGCGGGGGAGTGCAGGGCGGCGAGCTGCGCGACGGCGGCGCGTGCGAGGCCGCCGAGCCGGGCGCGCGGCCCGGCGAGCCCCAGGGCGCCCGCCTTGCGCAGCTCGACGGTCACCGGCACGGCGGCCCGGCCGCCGTCCTGCGGGGCGGTGCCGAGCCGGACGGTGAGCGCGTCCGGGTGGTCGGGGCCGCGCTCCCAGAGCCGGGGCCCGGGGCCGAGGGCGGTCAGCAGCACCGTCGCCGGGTCCGGCCACCGCTCGTCCGCGGCCTCGGGGCTCAGCCGCCCGCCGGCGGGCTCGTCCGCCCGGTCCGCCGCTCCGGACGCCGCCGCCTGGGACTGCCGCTGCTGCTCCTCCCACACGGTCGGTGCGGGGGCGGGGCCGGTCCCGGCGCGCCCGTCGGCCGGCCGGGCGCCGGTCAGCCGACGGGCCCAGGCCCCGATGCCGCCCCGGCGCGCGGCCCTGGGGGCCGGCTCCTCCTGGCGCGGATCGTGCCCCTCGGCCGGGGCCAGATCCTCTCCGCCGCCGTGGGTCCGCTCCGAACCGGCGCCGTCCGGGTCGTACGGCGTGTAGTGCTCCTGGGGGCTGCCGGGGTACGGGGTGCCGCGCAGCGGGGTGCCGCGGCGCGCCGGGCTGTCGTACGCGGCGGGCAGCTCCTCCGGCGGCCGCGGGTCGCCGTACGGGGTGAGGGCGTGCGGCGAGGTGGCGTACGGCGCGGGGGCGGGGACGCTCCGGGCCGCGGGAGGAGCGGCGGGGGAGCTCTGGTGCGGCACCCCGGGACGCCGGGTGTCCTGGCGCGGCACCTCGGACCGCAGGGCGTCCTGGCGCGGCACCTCGGGCCGCCGGGCGTCCTGATCGTGCGCGGCGGACCGCGCGCCGGGGACGGCGGGAGCGCCGGAAGGCCCGGCACCCCGGGCCCCCGGGGCGCCGGCGTCCTGCTGGGAGACGCGCAACTGGCCCTCGCCGTCGGGCGCGCACACCAGGGCGGGGTCGGGCCCGGCGGGCACGGCCTGGAGGCGCAGCACGGACTCGCCGATGCGCAGCAGCGCGCCGGGCGGCAGCGGGACCGGGTGCTCGCCGACCTCGGTGCCGCCGACGGCCGTCCCGTTGGTCGAGCGGAGGTCGGCGACCAGCACCGAGCCGTCCGGTTCGACCGTCACCGCGCAGTGCAGGCGGGAGACGTCCGGATCGTCGAGGGGCACGTCCGCCTCGGCGGAGCGGCCGACGCGGATGGCGCCCTGGCCGCCGTGCAGGAGGTGGACCCCGCCGGCGTCCGGCCCGGAGACGACCCGCAGCCGGGGCGCGCCGTGCGGCAGGCCGTGCGCCGGGGCCGGGCCGGGGGCGCCGAGGGAGAGCACCGCGCCGTCGATCAGCGGGGGCTCGCCGACCGCCGCGCGCTGCGGGTCCAGCCGCTCGCTGCCCGCGTAGAGCACGACGGTGCCGCCGGAGCCGGCCGGGGCGGCGGCGCCTTTGCCGGTGCCGCCGCTGGTGCTGCTGCCGATGTCCGCGCCGGACCCGGCCACGGCGGCCGCGAGGCCGCCCGCGACCGTGGCGAGCGCCGTCCCGGCGGGGGCCGTGACGAGGACGTCGCAGACCCGCGTGGGGTGGCCGCTGCGCGGCCCGAGGACGGTCAGCCGGATCTGCATCGCCGTCAGCGGTCCCTTCCGCCCGGACCGTTCGGCAGGGGCCCCGTGACCTCCCCCGCCGCGCCGGGCACTCGGCACGTACAAGTCCCTGGGCGCGGGGATCGTGCTCCCGCGCCGCACGCGCGCGACGGAGGCCCCGCACCCCCACCGCTTCCGTGCTGGGTGCATCCTCGCACCTGCCACTGACAACACGCCCGCCGACCATCACTCAGTGATCTTGATCGGTCGTCCCCGGGCGGAAAAGCACCTGATCGAGCACGGTGAACGGCCGGTTTTCGATCATCGGCGTTCGCTGTTCGGCCTGACGTGGACACCGGGCCCCGTGCGCTCGCAACCATCTGTCCTGAATGCGCGTCTTTCCTCCGAGCCCTGCCCGATCGTCCCGCCGTACGGCCCGTACGGCGGCACTACAGTGGGGCGACGGGCCGCTGCGACCCACCGGCCCGGCAAGGATCGATCACGACCAGGGAGCGCACGTGCGGCCGGTAGGCAGCAAGTACCTGCTTGAGGAGCCGCTGGGACGCGGCGCCACGGGCACCGTCTGGCGTGCCCGTCAGAGGGAGACGGCCGGGGCCGAGGCCGCGGTGGCCGGGGAGCCCGGCGAGACGGTCGCGATCAAGGTCCTCAAGGAGGAGCTGGCGCACGACGCGGACGTCGTCATGCGCTTTCTGCGCGAGCGCTCGGTGCTGCTGCGGCTCACCCACCCGAACATCGTCCGCACCCGCGACCTGGTCGTCGAGGGCGACCTGCTCGCCCTGGTCATGGACCTCGTCGACGGCCCCGACCTGCACCGCTACCTCCGCGACAACGGCCCCTTCAGCCCCGTCGCGGCCGCCCTGCTGACCGCCCAGATCGCCGACGCGCTGGCCGCCAGCCACGCCGACGGCGTGGTGCACCGCGACCTGAAGCCCGCCAACGTCCTGCTCCAGGGCACCGGCGAGGGCGACACCGCCGAGCTGCACCCGATGCTCACCGACTTCGGCATCGCGCGCCTCGCGGACTCGCCCGGCCTGACCCGCACCCACGAATTCGTCGGTACCCCCGCCTACGTGGCGCCGGAGTCCGCCGAGGGCCGCCCGCAGACCTCCGCCGTGGACATCTATGGCGCCGGCATCCTGCTGTACGAGCTCGTCACCGGCCGCCCGCCGTTCGGCGGCGCCAGCGCCCTCGAAGTGCTGCACCGCCACCTCAGCGAGGAGCCGCGCCGTCCGTCCACCGTGCCCGAGCCGCTGTGGACGGTCATCGAGCGCTGCCTGAGCAAGGAGCCGGGCGAGCGGCCCAGCGCCGAGAACCTGGCCCGCGCGCTGCGCACGGTCGCCGCGGGCGTCGGCGTACACGCGACCCCCGCGCAGGCCGAGGCCGCGCTCGGCGTCGCCGCGCTGCTGGCGCCGGACCCGTCCCCCGCCACGGTGCCCGGCACCGGCACCGGCGGTACGGGCGACGCCGACCCCACCCAGGTGCTGCCGTCCACCGGCGCTTCGTACGACCCGGCCGCGGCGACCAGCGTGCTGCCGTCCACCGGTGGCCGGGGCGGACCCGGCGGCCCGGACGCCGACCCCACCCAGGTGCTCTCCTCCGGCCCCGGCGGTCAGGGGCAGGATTACGGTCAGGGTCAGGACTACGGCCAGGGGTACGGTCAGAACGGCGCCGACCCCACGCGCGCGATGCCGCCCGTACCGCCGGGCCCGCCCGGTGGCCGGCCCGAGGGGCCGCACCCGTGGGAGTCCCAGATGCGGGCCGCCCGGGACCGCAACGAGCAGACGCAGTACATGGATCCGGGCCAGGACCCGCTGCGCCGTCGCCTGCAGCGCCAGCCCGCGCAGCCGCAGCAGCCCCCGCAGCCTCCGCAGCGGCGCCCCCAGCAGCCGCCGCCGCAGTACCAGCAGCAGGCGCCCGCGCCGTACCAGCAGCAGGCCCCCGCGCCCTACCAGCCACCGCAGCACCAGCCCCAGCAGGCGCCGCGCCGGCAGCAGCCGCCGCCCCAGCGCTACGAGCCCGAGCCGCCGCCCCGGGAGCGCGAGCCCCGGCCGCGCCGCGAGCCCCGGCAGCGCAGCGCCAACCCGATGCGCATCCCCGGCCTGGGCTGCCTGAAGGGCTGTCTCTTCGTCCTGGTGATCCTGTTCGTCGGCGGCTGGGCGGTCTGGGAGTTCTCCCCGCTCCAGGAGTGGATCGGTACGGGCAAGGGCTACTTCGAACAGATCGGCGACGTCATCGGCAGCGTCCGGGACTTCTTCAACGACGTCGGCACCTGGTTCAAGTGACGTCCGCTGCCCGCGGCCCCGGTGCCCACCGGGGTCGCGGGGCCGCTCCGGCACGCCCGCCGGGGAGCGCCGCGCCCGCGTCCGGCACGGTGACCAAGGGGATTTGTCGACTTCCAGTGGGCGATTTCCCCCACAGAAGTGATACCCGGGCCCATCCTGGGCACGGAACCCCCCGGCACCCGCGTAGCTTTGACGCCACCTTCAGCCCCCTGAGGACGCTCAGCGGGCCCGACACGTCGGAGCAGTCTTGGCACGGAAGATCGGCAGCCGGTACACCGCCCACCAGATCCTTGGCCGCGGCAGTGCCGGCACGGTATGGCTAGGCGACGGACCCGAGGGGGCCGTCGCCATCAAGCTGCTGCGCGAGGACCTGGCCGCCGACCAGGAGCTGGTCGGCCGCTTCGTCCAGGAGCGCGCGGCGCTGCTGGGTCTGGACCACCCGCACGTCGTCGGCGTGCGCGACCTGGTCGTCGACGGCAACGACCTCGCCCTGGTCATGGACCTCGTCCGCGGCACGGACCTGCGCACCCGCCTGGAGCGGGAGCGGCGGCTCGCCCCGGAGGCCGCCGTCGCCGTCGCCGCCGACGTGGCCGACGGCCTCGCCGCCGCCCACAAGGCCGGCATCGTGCACCGCGACGTCAAGCCCGAGAACGTCCTGCTGGACATGCAGGGACCGCTCGGGCCCGGCGGCGCCCACCCCGCGCTGCTCACCGACTTCGGCATCGCCCGCCTCGTCGACACACCGCGCCGCGCCCTCCCGCAGCCACCGGCCGCCGGAAACCTGCGCTCGGCCAAGGTGATCGGCACCCCCGACTACCTCGCGCCCGAGATCATCGAGGGCCTGCCGCCGCGCGCGTCCGTCGACGTGTACGCGCTCGCCACGGTGCTGTACGAGATGCTCGCCGGCTTCACCCCGTTCGGCGGCGGCCACCCCGGCGCGGTACTGCGCCGCCACGTCACCGAGGCCGTGGCGCCGCTGCCCGGCATCCCGGACGAACTGTGGCAACTGCTCCTGCAGTGCCTGGCCAAGGCGCCCGCCTCCCGGCTGCGCGCCCCCGAACTGGCCACCCGGCTGCGCGAGATCCTGCCCGGCCTGGCGGGCCACCCGCCGCTGGACATCGACGAGCCCGACGGCGACCAGGCCGCCGAGGAGGCGGCGGACACCGCCACCGGCCCGTACGTGTCCGGTGCCGCCGGGTCCGCCCCGGGCGCGTACGACGAGGCCCTCTACCCGCCGGTCGCGCCCGGCGGCTCCCGCCCGCGCGGCGCCGTACCGCTCGTCCACGGCTCGGCCGCCCCCGACTCGAACCGCGAGACGCACACCAGCATGCGCGTCCCCGGCCCGGACGAGCTGGCGGGCGGTGCGCACGGCACGGCCCGCGCCCCGCGCGCCGCGGGCGAGCCCCGGGCCGGCTCGGCCCGGCACCGCGAGGCGGTACGCCGCCGCCGGGTGAAACTGGGGCTGGCCGCCGCCGCGGTGGTGGCCGCCGCCGGGCTCGGCGGCTGGTTCGCCTCCCAGCACGGCGACTCCGGCGAGGACGCCAAGCCGGGCGTCCGGCAATCCGACCCGGCGACCCCGCGGCCCACCCGCTGACCTCGGACGACGCCCCGCCCCGCCGCCCTCCTCGCGCCGCCGCCCCACGAGCGGCGCGAGGCTCGGGGCACGCAGGCGGCGGCAGCCGTTAGGCTGGGGTGCGTGGCAGTCGTCGATGTATCCGAAGAGCTGAAGTCCCTCTCCTCGACCATGGGGTCGATCGAGGCCGTCCTGGACCTCGACAAGATGAGGGCCGATATCGCCGCGCTTGAGGAGCAGGCAGCGGCGCCGTCCCTCTGGGACGACCCGGAGAGCGCACAGAAGATCACCAGTCGGCTGTCCTACCTCCAGGGCCAGCTCCGCCGGGCCGAGGAGCTGCGCGGCCGGGTCGACGACGTCGGTGTGCTCTTCGAGCTCGCCGAGGCCGAGGGTGACGACGAGACCCGTGCCGAGGCCGAGAAGGAGCTGGCCGACGTCCGCAAGGCCGTCGACGAGCTGGAGGTCCGCACGCTGCTGTCGGGCGAGTACGACTCCCGCGAGGCCGTCGTCAACATCCGCGCCGAGGCCGGCGGCGTGGACGCCGCCGACTTCGCCGAGAAGCTCCAGCGCATGTACCTGCGCTGGGCCGAGCGACACGGCTACAAGACCGAGCTGTACGAGACCTCGTACGCCGAAGAGGCCGGCATCAAGTCGACCACCTTCGCCGTCCAGGTGCCGTACGCCTACGGCACCCTCTCCGTCGAGCAGGGCACCCACCGCCTCGTGCGCATCTCGCCCTTCGACAACCAGGGCCGCCGCCAGACGTCCTTCGCGGGCGTCGAGGTGCTGCCGGTGGTCGAGCAGACCGACCACATCGAGATCGACGAGTCCGAGCTGCGCGTCGACGTGTACCGCTCCTCGGGCCCCGGCGGCCAGGGCGTCAACACGACCGACTCCGCGGTGCGCCTGACGCACATCCCGACCGGCATCGTCGTCTCCTGCCAGAACGAGCGCTCGCAGATCCAGAACAAGGCGACCGCGATGAACGTCCTCCAGGCGAAGCTGCTCGAACGCCGCCGCCAGGAGGAGCAGGCCAAGATGGACGCGCTCAAGGGCGACGGCGGCAATTCCTGGGGCAACCAGATGCGGTCGTACGTCCTGCACCCGTACCAGATGGTCAAGGACCTGCGCACCGAGTTCGAGGTCGGCAACCCGCAGTCCGTGCTCGACGGCGACATCGACGGCTTCCTGGAGGCGGGCATCCGCTGGCGCAAGCAGCAGGAGCAGGGAAAGTAACCGGGCCGGTCACCGGGCCGATCGGTCGCCGAGTCGATAAACCGGTAAGCCGCGACTGAAGGGCTCATGGATTTTCTGTGAAAACAACTGCCGCTTTTTGAGCGGCAGTTGTTTTTTGCTGCCGTGTGGCCGTGTGGCAATTTGGTCACAGTCATACGTCCATGGACCCCGCAACTCCTCTCAATTCGGTCATCGCGCCTTTATTTGACCTTGACGACGCTGTGAGAACTGGGAAGGGTGGTACGCGGCATGCGTATGTCCGGGGCGTGCGTGTGAACGGGGAACTGAGTGCAACGGCCGCAGGGCGGTACCGCGACTCGCCTACCCGGGTCGGCCGCTGCCCCGAACGGCGATGCTCCATGGATGAGTAGAGCTACTGGGGGTAGCAGCACATGACGAAAAAGACGCGGCTGCGTGTAGCGCGTATTGCGGCCGGCGCGGTGATCGCGGCCGGCGCGTCGCTCACCGCGGCCGGCGCGGCCTCCGCGGTCGGCAACGAGCCGACCACGGCGGCTTCCGGTGGTTCCGGCGGCCTGGGCGGTCTCATCGACGACCTGCTCACCGGCGGCGGTGACTCCGGCGGCAGTGAGACGGCCGGCCAGATCGGTGGCACCGGTGGCAGCGAGACCGGTGGCAATGAGACCGGTGGTCAGTCGGGCAGCCAGACCGGTGGCAACGAGACCGGTGGCCAGAGCGGCAGCCAGACCGGCGGTAGCGAGACTGGTGGTCAGTCGGGCAGCCAGACCGGTGGCAACGAGACTGGTGGTCAGTCGGGCAGCCAGACCGGTGGCAACGAGACTGGTGGTCAGTCGGGCAGCCAGACCGGTGGCAACGAGACTGGTGGTCAGTCGGGCAGCCAGACCGGCGGTAACGAGACTGGTGGTCAGTCGGGCAGCCAGACCGGCGGTAACGAGACTGGTGGTCAGTCGGGCAGCCAGACCGGTGGCAACGAGACCGGTGGCCAGAGCGGCAGCCAGACCGGCGGTAACGAGACCGGTGGTCAGTCCGGCAGCCAGACCGGCGGCAACGGGAACGGCGGCCAGTCCGGCGGCTCCTCCTCCGGCAGCAACGGCAGCAACGGCAGCACCGGCAGCACCGGCGGCTCCTCCACCGGCGGCAGCGACGACGGCACCGGCACCGGTACCGACAACGAGGGCAGCAAGCCGATCGAGCAGCCCGGCGAGGGCAGCCAGCAGATCGTGGACACCCCCGGCCAGCCGCAGCAGCAGGCTAAGGGCGGCGAGCTGGCGGAGACCGGTGCCTCCGGCACCACCTTCCTGCTCGTCGGCGCGGCGACGATGATCGCCGGTGGCATCGGCTTCCGCCTGATGCCGCGCCTGATCAACAAGAACGGCGGCGCGGCCGCGGCCTGACCCAGGCCCCGCCCCGCACCCCGGGGCAGCGCATGACGGAGGGCCCGGAGCGCGAACAGCGCTCCGGGCCCTCCGGCGTTCTCCATCACCTCTGCGCGCCGGGTGCGGCGACGCTCCGTACGCGGTACGTCACACGGGGCCGCGGCCCCCCGGGGTGTCTCAGGCGGCCTGGTGCAGCAGCGCCGCGAGCGCGACGAGCGCCACCAGCAGCGCCACCAGGGCCGCGGGCGTCACCTGGCCGAACAGCCCGTTCTCCTGCAGCCGTTCCCTGCTGGCCCGGCACACGGGGCAGCGGCCCTCGTTCACAGGGGCCGCGCAGTTGGCGCACACCAGCCGGTCGTACGTCATGCGACCTCCTCCTCAACCGCTGCAACGCGCAAGGGACCACGTTGGTTCCCCTACCACTTTGCCAGCTCGCCGTCGGAACGGCGCGCCCCGGTCGCCTTCCGGCCTTTTCCGCGGGCCTGCCCGCGCCGCCGGGCCGGAATGTGCTCGTTTTGTCCCCGTAGATGCCGTGAATAAACGCACCAACCCCGAACGGCGACTGCGCCTTCGCGCGAGACTCGCGTAGGGTCACGCTCACCGACAGGAGCCCCAACAGGGGCATCCCGTGCCGCTACCCAGGTCGACCGTGGTGCATCAGTGATCCGATTCGACAACGTCTCCAAGACCTACCCGAAGCAGAACCGCCCCGCCCTCAGGGATGTCTCCCTGGAGATCGAGCGCGGTGAGTTCGTCTTCCTGGTGGGCTCCTCGGGCTCCGGCAAGTCCACCTTCCTGCGTCTGCTCCTGCGGGAGGAGCGTGCCAGCCATGGCGCCGTGCACGTACTGGGCAAGGACCTCGCGAAGCTCTCCAACTGGAAGGTGCCGCAGATGCGGCGCCAGGTGGGCACCGTCTTCCAGGACTTCCGGCTGCTCCCCAACAAGACGGTGGGGCAGAACGTCGCCTTCGCCCTCGAAGTCATCGGCAAGCCGCGCGGCCAGATCCGCAAGACGGTCCCCGAGGTCCTCGACCTCGTCGGCCTCGGCGGCAAGGACGACCGGATGCCGGGCGAGCTGTCCGGTGGCGAGCAGCAGCGCGTCGCCATCGCGCGGGCGTTCGTCAACCGGCCCCTGCTGCTCATCGCGGACGAGCCCACCGGCAACCTCGACCCGCAGACCTCGGTCGGCATCATGAAGCTGCTGGACCGGATCAACCGGACCGGTACGACGGTGGTCATGGCCACCCACGACCAGCAGATCGTCGACCAGATGCGCAAGCGCGTCATGGAACTCGAAAAGGGCCGGCTCGTGCGTGACCAGTCGCGCGGCGTGTACGGCTACCAGCACTAAGCGTGTACGGCCCCCAGCACTGAAAGGACGCCATGCGCGCCCAGTTCGTCCTGTCGGAGATCGGCGTCGGTCTCCGCCGGAATCTCACGATGACCTTCGCGGTCATCGTCTCCGTCGCCCTCTCCCTCGGCCTGTTCGGCGCCTCGCTGCTGATGCGCGACCAGGTCAGCACGATGAAGGGCTATTGGTACGACAAGGTCAACGTCTCCATCTTCTTCTGCAACAAGAACGACGCCGAGACGGGATCCCACTGCGCCAAGGGCGCGGCCACCCAGCAGCAGAAGAACGACATCAAGGCCGAACTGGACCGGCTGCCGATCGTGCAGAACGTGCAGTACGAGTCCAGCGACCAGGCGTACAAGCACTACAAGGAGCAGTTCGGCGACACCCCCGTGGCGGGCCTGGTCACCCCCGACCAGTTGCCGGAGTCCTTCCGGGTCAAGCTCAAGGACCCCACGAAGTACGAAGTGATCAAATCGGCCTTCTCGGAACGGCCGGGCGTCCAGGAGGTGCAGGACCAGCGGGACACCATCGAGCCGTTGTTCAACCTCCTGAACGGCATGAACATCGCCGCGCTGGTGGTGATGGCGCTGATGCTGGTGGTGGCGCTGATGCTGATCGTCAACACCGTGCGGGTGTCGGCGTTCAGCCGGCGGCGGGAGACCGGGATCATGCGGCTGGTGGGTGCGTCCAGCTTCTACATCCAGATGCCGTTCATCCTGGAGGCGGCCATCGCGGGCCTGCTGGGCGCGGTGTTCGCGTGTGTGCTGATCGTCGGCGGCAAGTGGGTGCTGATCAACAACTGGCTGGCCACGAAGATTCTGGTCATCAAGTTCATCGGCTGGGATTCGGTCGTCGCGGTGCTGCCGCTGGTGCTGCTGATCGGCCTGTTGATGCCGGCGCTCGCCGCGTTCTTCGCGCTCCGTAAGTACCTCAAGGTGTGACGTATGCCAAGGGCGCCGTACGGTCAACTCCCCGTACGGCGCTTCTTTCTGTCCTACACTCACCGGCATGACGGGCCCGAGTTTGTTCGCCCGGCCCCGCCGCAGCCGCCGCGGGGCGGCCCTGACGTTGGTCTTCGTGAGCGTGCTGGCGACCGGCGCGGCGGCGGGCACCTGGAAGGAGACCGGGCACCCGGCGGACGGGCAGCAGATGTCCGGGCGGGCGGCCGACGGGGCCGGCCACGGCCACCGGCCGGCGCGCGCCGGCCGGCCCGCCGGAGCGCATCCGGACGGCACCGGAACCGCGGACGACGTCGTCAGCCGCAGCGGTGACCGCTGGTCCACGGCGTTCTCCGCCCGCGAGTACGAGGACTTCCAGCGCGAGCTCGGCGGCGAGTACGTGGGCGTGGGCCTGTGGCTGCGACAGGCGCCGGACGGCCGCGCCCTGGTCTCCCGGGTACGGCCCGGCAGCCCCGCGGCGGCGGCCGGCCTGCGCCCCGGCGACGAGCTGCGCGCGGTGGACGGCGTGGCCTCCCGGGGCAGCCCGGTCACCGAGGTCGTGGCGCGGCTGCGCGGTGACGCCGGACCGGCCGCCGAGGGCGCGGCGCCGGGCGCCGGGAGCGGCGTCACCCTGGAGCTGGGGCGCGGTACGAGGCAGTGGACCGAGACCCTGCGCCGGGCCCGCCTGCGGGACCAGAACGTGATCACCGACCACCCCGACGGTCCGGACGGGCCCACCCGGATCAAGGTCGGCGCCTTCACCAGCGGTACGGGCGAGGAGATCCGCCGGGCGGTGCGCACGGCCTCCCCGCGCGGCGGCGTGCTGCTGGACCTGCGCGGCAACACCGGCGGCCTGGTGGACGAGGCGGTCACCGCCGCCTCCGCCTTCCTGGACGGCGGCCTGGTCGCCACGTACGACGTACGCGGCAGCCAGCGCGCCCTGTACGCGAAGGGCGGCGGTGACCCGGACATCCCCGTCGCGGTCCTGGTGGACGGCGGCACGATGAGCGCCGGAGAACTTCTGGCAGGGGCGCTCCAGGACCGCGGCCGCGCGGTCGTCGTGGGCACCCCGACCTTCGGCAAGGGCTCGGTGCAGCTTCCCAGCGCGCAGCCGGACGGCTCGGTCGCCGAGCTGACCGTCGGCCGGTACCGCATGCCGTCGGGGCGGGAAGTGGACGAGCACGGCATCACGCCCGACCTGATCGCCGAGGACGATGCCCCGGCCCGCGCGCGCACGGTATTGAGTGGCCTTGGGGGCGGTGCGTAGTGCGAAAATGGCGCCACTATGGCTAAGGCGAACAAGAAGAACAACAAGAAGGACGACGGGACCGGCCGCAAGCTCATCGCCCAGCACAAGAAGGCGCGGCACGACTACCTCATCCTGGACACGTACGAATGCGGGCTGGTGCTGACCGGCACCGAGGTCAAGTCGCTGCGCCAGGGCCGGGCGTCCCTGGTCGACGGCTTCGTGCAGATCGACCGCGGCGAGGCGTGGCTGCACAACGTGCACATCCCGGAGTACGCCCAGGGCACCTGGACCAACCACAGTGCGCGCCGCAAGCGCAAGCTGCTGCTGCACCGCCTGGAGATCGACAAGCTGGAGTCGAAGTCGCAGGAGACCAGCCACACGATCGTGCCGCTGTCGCTGTACTTCAAGAACGGCCGCGCGAAGGTCGAGATCGCGCTCGCCAAGGGCAAGAAGGAGTACGACAAGCGGCAGACGCTGCGGGAGCAGCAGGACCGGCGCGAGGCGGACCGGGCGATCTCGGCGGCCAAGCGGCGCGAGCGGGCCTGAGCGGCGGCGCGGCCCGCCGCCCCGGGCAGGAATACGCTGGCATCGTCGTGCGTTGGTCACGTACGATGGGCTACGCACCGCACGCCGGTGCAGGCACCACCTTGAAAAAACAACATGGGGATGATCGGTTTCGACAGCGGATGTCGAAGCAGGGGAAGCGAGCCGAGGAAGCGGCAATGATCTCGTAAACCATATGTCGCAAAAAATAATCGCCAACACCAAGCGCGATTCCTTCGCCCTCGCTGCCTAAGTAGCGACCTGCGAAGTGTCAGCCCGGGGATGTTCCCGACCCGGATCCTGGCATCAGCTAGGGAACTAAACTTCTAGGACCGGTCACGGGTCCTAGGAGGAAATCACACAGTGACTGAGCCCGTCGGAGACTTGTCCGCGAGATCTCCGGGGCCGAGAAAATCGCAGCGGACTGCGCTCGGAGAAGCCCTGTTTCCGCACCGTTGGACGCGGGTTCGATTCCCGCCATCTCCACTCGACGGAGAACCGGAGGCCCTGGCCCCCGGACCCGTCACCCCATGTGAGGCGAAGGCCCCGCTGCCCAGGCAGCGGGGCCTTTGTCGTTGCCGCCCTTGTCGTTGCCGTAGGGTCCCGGGCCTCACGCGGGCCGCCGGGCCCGTACGGCGTGGGCGGTGACGGCCGCGGTCAGGGCCAGGGCGCCCGCCGCGGCGGGCACGGTGTAGCCCGCGGGGGTGCCGGCGGGCAGGTGCTGCACGGCCCAGCCGCCGCCCGCCGAGCCCGCCGCGATGCCGGTCAGCAGCGCCGTGACGGCCAGCGTCATGCCCTCGTTCAGGCGCCCGGCCGGCACCCGGGACTGGATCAGCCCCATCCCGGTGACCATGGTCGGCGCCGTGGCCATCCCGGCGAGCAGGAGGGCGGCCGCCAGGAGGACCCCGCCGCCCGCGCCCGCTGCCGCGAACGGCAGCCACATCAGCGCGGCCATCGCGGTCACGCACAGTACGAAGCGGCGGTCCGCCGGCCCGGCCGGGCGCAGCACCCCGTACAGCAGGCCCGCCGCGCAGGACCCGGCCGCCTGGAGGGCGAGCAGCGCGCCCGCCACGGCGCGCTGCCCGTGCGCGTCGGTGAAACCGATCGTGACGACCTCCAGCGAGCCGAAGACCGCGCCGGTGGCAAGGAAGGTCAGCAGGAGGGGGAGCAGCGACGTCACCAGTTGTCCGGCGCCGTGGCGGGCGGACGCGGGTGCGACCGGCGGCTCCGTACGGCGCTGGGCGGCGAACAGCAGCACGCCCGTCAGCAGCAGCACCGCGCCGGTCAGCGTGCCCGCCTCCGGGAAGAGCCCGGTGCACAGGAAGGCCGCCAGCACCGGTCCGAGCATGAAGCACACCTCGTCCGCCGCCTGCTCGAAGGAGTTGGCGGTGTGCAGCGCGCGCGGGTCGTCCCGCAGGAGGTGGGCCCAGCGGGCGCGTGCCATGCCGCCGGTGTTCGGTGTGGACGCGGTGCAGGCGTACGCGGCGAACAGCGTCCAGGACGGCGCACCGAAGTGGACACACAGCAGCAGCGCCAGCGACCCGAGCACGGCCAGTGCCGTCGCGGGGACGGCGACCCTGGCCTGTCCGTACCGGTCGACCAGCCGCGCCGTCCACGGCCCGGCGACCGCCGTCGCCGCGAGCCCTGTCGCGGTGACGGCCCCGGCCAGCGCGTACGAGCCGCGCGACCCGGCGATCATCAGGATCGCGCTGACGCTGAACATGCCCATGGGCAGCCGGGCGAGGAGGTTGGCGGCGGTGAAGGCGCGGGTGCCGGGGACGGCGAAGATCCGTCCGTACGGCGCGAGTACGCGTCGGAGCGCGGCGGGGGAGCGGCGGCGCCGACGACGGGCGGGCGGCGTAGCGGGGCGGACGGGCGGGGCGGTCACGGGCCGGGCGGCGAGGAAGAGGATCACGCAACTACCGTCGCTGCGAGCGCCGTTCCCCGTCCAACACCAGAAGCGCGCGCATTCACGCATCCCTGTTGTCAATGCCATTGGCGCGTCCGGCCCCCGCGCGCGCCGGTGGCACGATGTGCGCGTGCCCCGAGACCTCGACCCGCGCCTGCTCCGCGCCTTCACCGCCGTCGCCGACGAACTGCACTTCACCCGCGCCGCCGCCCGGCTGTACGTCGCCCAGCAGGCACTGAGCCGCGACATCCGGCGGCTGGAACGGGAGGTGGGCGCCGACCTCTTCGACCGTACGACGCGCCGGGTCACCCTCACCGAGGACGGCACCCGGCTGCTCCCGTACGCGCGCCGGGTGCTGGCCGCCCACGACGACCTGGCCGCCGCCTTCCGCGCCCCCGACGACCGTCCGCTGCTGGTCGACGTCAGCGTCCCCATGGGCACGGCGCACGCCGTCCTGGAGGAAGCCCGCCGCCTGGCCCCCGCCTGCGAACTCGTCGCGCGCTACCACAGCGGCCTGACCGGCGCGGCGGCCGAACTCGCCGCCGGGCGGCTGGACGTGTCCTTCGGGCGGATTGCCGGACTGCCCCCGGCCGTCCGGGCCCGCCTGGAGCACCAGCCCGTACGGTACGAGCCGATGGCCGTCCTGCTGGACGCGGACCACCCGCTGGCGGCCCGCCCCGCCGTCCCCCTGGCCGACCTGGCGGGCGAGACCCTCTACGCCGGGGACGGGAACCCGCACACCGCCGAGTGGACCGACCTCGCCGCGCGCCTCTTCGCCGGGCGGGACATCGCGATGGCGGCGCCGTTCCCGGAGATCGAGGGATCGGCGGAGTTCATGCGGGTGGTGCGCAAGCAGGGCTGGTCGGTGCTGGCCAGCGTGGAGTTCATCAATGTGCCCGGTATGGCGCTGCGGCCGGTCACCGACCCCGTGCCGCTCTCGCCGGTGTCCCTGGTGTGGCGGCGCGGCCTGCGCCACGCGGGCCTGGACGCGCTGCGGACGGCCTGCCGGAGGCTGGCGGCCGAGCGGGGCTGGCTGCGGCGGCCGGAGGGCCCGGTGTGGCTGCCGGACGAGGACGCCGCGTTGATGGCGAACGGCCGATGATCGCCGCCGACTGCCGAATTTTCGTCGTATAAGCAACCTGTAAGCGCTGGAACCCCTCCCTAAGGGCGTCAGGAACCGTAGCCGGACATCGAAGGGGGTTCCCGTGCGCAAGCGTCCGCTGACCGCGGCGGCCCTGGCCGTGCTCGCCCTGAGCGGCGGCCTGGTCGCCTGTGACGACCCGCGCGTCGACGCGCTGCACGCGAAATGCACGACCAAGGACCTGAAGTGGAAGGTCACGGTCCTGAAGAAGAAGGCGCGCGCCACGCACCGGGAAGGCCGGCTCTCGGCGGTCAACACCGGCGGCAAGTGCGTCTTCGGCGGCTACCCGGCCTTCCGGGTGTACCTCGGCAAGGGGCCCTTCGCGAACGGCGTCGGGCAGGGCCGGACGCGGCCGGTGGGTCTGGCCAGCGGTGGAAGCGTCGTGATCGATTTCCGGTACCGGGACCCCGCGGGCGCGCGGCCGGCTCGCGACGACTGCTTCACCAACGGCCACGCCGTGGCGGCGGCACCCCGCGACACCGGCAACGACGCGATGGCGCCGATACAGGACGAGAAGGGCCGGGAGACCGGGATGGACGTCTGCGGCGACGTGATCCGGATGGCACCGCCGCGGGCCGCCGGCTGACCGGCCCGCGGCATCCGGGGGCGGATCTACCGGGGGACGGTCAGCAACGGCTGGTAGAGCCGGGTGTCGTCGGGCTCGCCCACGGGACGGCCGTCCACCGCCACCCACGCGTGGGCGCGGAACGGTTCCGTACGGACGCCCGTGCACCACTGGGGCCAGTGGCCGCGCAGACGGCACAACAGGGCGGTCGCCACGGAGCGTTGCAGACAGCCGTTGCCCGCACAGCGCAGGCTGACCGTGACGACGGCGTGCCGGGCACGCGCGGCTTCCGGTGCGGTGGCGGGGCGGGCGCCGCGCCGTACGGCCTCCAGCGCGCGGCACAGCGTGCGGGGGGAGCAGTGCGTCAGGAGGCGGGCCGCGGCGACGCAGCAGCGGGCCGCGCAGCGTTCCGCGAAGGACAGGCGCGCGGGCACGCCCAGGGCGACCGGGATGCTCACGAGGTCACCAGCTTCGCCGACCTGAGCGACTCCAGCAGGGCGACGGCGTCCGCGGCCACCCGGTCCGCCGCCGAGGGGTGGCGGTGGCGCAGTTCGTCGGCGGCCGACGCGCAGGTGCCGCCCGCGAGCAGGTGCTCCAGGACGAACGCGCCGGTGTTGTTCATCTGCCAGTAGCGGCCCGTACGGGCGTTGAGCAGCACCATGCCTCCGGGGGTGCGCACGCTGCTGACGTGGGGGCGAGGGCGAACATCGGGTTCAGGCTCCTTCCGCGGCGGGAACGGTGGGGCGGGTGGGGACGGGGGCCTGCGTCTCCCGGAGGGAGCGCAGCCAGTACTCGGCCGCCAGGGTGGGGTCGAGGGGGTGCAGGGTGTGCGCGAGCGGCTGGAGCGAGGTCAGGGCCGTCCGCAGCACCTCGGGCCGGATCAGGCCCAGCCCGGCCAGGTGCGAGTCGTCACAGAGGGCGGACAGGGCTCGGCGGTGGCGGCGCAGGCCCGCGTAGACCTCGGCGCTGTGTTCGCCCTTGGTGCCCCGGGCCCGCACCGCGTCCGGCAGGATGCCGCGCATGGCCGCGCTGAGCAGCGGCTTGTACGAGCCGACCGCGACCTGGTCCACGAGGCGCACGGCCAGCGCGGCCTCGATGACGGTGTCGTCGAGGAACGGCGCCTCGAAGGTGACGCCGTGCCGCGCGGTCAGGGCGGCCGCGCCGCGCACGATCTCCCCGGCGCGGGCGGCGGCCCGCAGCGTCTCGTGCTGGCAGCGCAGCGGCGCGAAGGGCTCGGGCGCCCCGGCGGCGGCGTCGCGCACCAGACGGCGCACGGTGGACACCGCGTCCGGATGCGCCCACGGCGGCATGGCCGGTACGACCTCCCAGTCGGCGCCGCTGTCCCCGGACCGCACACCGGGCACGATCCGGTCGGCGCAGGACTCCAGCCACTGCGGGTACGGGACGCCGCCGAACAGGGTGCGCAGGGTGTCCACCAGCGTCCAGCGGCCGAGGCGGCGGGCCGTGCACGCGCGCCGGGCGGCGGACCGGAAGTCCGTACGGGCCAGGGAGTTCAGCGCCACCGGGCGCGGGGAGAACAGTTCGTCACCGCCGACGCCGACCAGATGCGTACGGGAGCCGCGGGCGGCGACGAGGCGCGCCAGGTGGCTGAGCCGGGCGCTCTCCCGGATCACGGCGAGCGGGCCCGCCGGGTCGGTGTGCGCGGGCGGCGGGGGTGTGTACCAGGTGGGCGCGTCGGCGTAGGGGAGGGGAAGGTGCTCGGCGGCGCGGAGCAGGGCCGCGCCGTGGCCGCTCCACACGGTGTCGTCGTTGGCCTCGTCCCGGCACACCCAGGCCGTGGTGATCAGCCGGGTGTCCTCACGGGCGGCGAGGAAGCACAGGCTGGTGGAGTCCATGCCGCCGGAGAGGTCGGCGCTGAGCGCCGGGCGGCGGGTGCGCACCCGTACCGCCTCGGTCAGCGCGTCCCGTACGGACTCGGCGGCGTCCTCCAGCCACAGATCGGGCTGCGGGGCCTGCCACCAGCGCGCCGTGCCGTGCCGCCCGTCGGCGCCGAGCGTCAGGCAGTGGCCCGGCGGTACGGCGTGCACCCCCGCCAGGCCGGGCGCTGGGCGAGCGGGAAGGGGGCGAACGGGGCGAGCAGCCGCAGCGCCAGGCTCTCGTCGTCGACCGTACCGAGGCCGGGCGCGCCGGTGGGCAGTCCGACGGCGGCCGCCTCCCGGGCCAGCGCCGCCAGGTCCTGCGGACGGCTGCCGGCGACCGTGACGCCGTTGACGGTCGCGTGGTGGAGCTGCCGGACCGTCGACAGGCTGCCCTGGCACCGGGTACGGGAGCCCATCGAGGCCAGCAGGAAGAAGCTGCCGGGCAGTTCGCGGACCCGGGTGTCGAGGTCGTCCAGGCGGCGCAGCCGGCGCAGCATCCGGCCCAGGGTCCCGGCGTCCGCCGAGGTCGTGCCGAGCAGCAGCAGTCGGTCAGGACCCGAACTGGCCACGACAGCTTCGTCATCGGTCCAGTGCCCCATGATCCAGGGGCGTCCGGAGGGGTGGCGCACCGTGCGCACGGCGGGGTCGCGGCGCAGGTTCAGACACAGCGGACCGGTCGCGGGATGGTCGGGGAAGACGACGAAATCCACGATGACTTACCACCCCTGGCGTGCGGTGCGGGTGTACGGCACGGTCGGTTCCGGACGGGTGCGGGCAGGTGCTGACAGGTGACGGCGGAGGGCGGGCGGTACGGGTCCGGCCGGTACGGCCCCGGGTGGGGGCGGCCCCTGCCGGGACGGGCGGTGCGCGTCCGGGCAGGGACCGCCGGACTGGGGGCGTGCGGGCGACGTCCCGTCAGGCCGGGGACCCGGCGCCCCACCGGGGCGTGGCGGAGACCGGTGGGACCCGATCGGCCACAGGGTCACCACCAGCCGTGGCCGCGGCCTCCGAAGGCGTCCCAGTGGTGGCCGTGGAACCCGAGCGTCAGCTCGGCGAACTCACCGGCCTCGGCCAGCTCCGGCGCTTCGTACTCCACCGTCTCGGTCTGTTCATGGATCTCGGGCATCGGATGTTTCCCCTTCCCTCAGAGGTACTGCGCCGCTCTTGAACACAGGCAGTGCTCACGCGATTACGCAGCGCGTCCAAGGGAGATGTTGCCAGCGTCGGCGGCCCCTGCCATTGCCCCTAACGAGTGATGTCGGGGGCGCACGGGGTGCATTGGCGTAACCTCCGGCGGTTGTGCGCCACCAGCGCGTTCTCCGCTCACCGCGCGCTCCCGGACGCGGTGAGCGCAAGGTTTCGCGGCGGTCACGCGCCGCCACAGGGGGGAAACGCGGCCTCCCTAGCGTCGCGGTACGGCGGCAACCGGTAGCTGGGAGGCGCGATGACGGGCACCGACGCGACGGCGGAAACGGGCACGGCAGCAACGACGGAAACGACGGCGACGGAAGCAACGACGGCAACGACAGGAACAGCCACGGGCGGAGACGCAGCGGCCCGCGCCCCCGCCCCCACCCGGGGCCCCGGCCACTGGATCGAGCACTGGGACCCGGAGGACGAGACCTTCTGGCGCGGCCACGGGCGCCGGATCGCCCGGCGCAACCTCGCGCTCTCCATCCTCTGCGAGCACATCGGGTTCTCCGTCTGGAGCCTGTGGTCGGTGCTGGTGCTCTTCATGGGCCCCGAGTACGGGATCGACGCGGCCGGAAAGTTCTTCCTGGTGGCGGTGCCGACGCTGGTGGGGGCGGTGCTGCGGGTGCCGTACACCTTCGCGGTGGCGCGGTTCGGCGGCCGCAACTGGACGGTGTTCAGTGCGGCGTTGCTGCTGGTTCCCACCGCCGCCGCGGCGTGCGCGGTGCGGCCGGGCACCTCGTACACCGTCTTTCTCCTGGTCGCGGCGCTGGCGGGGGTCGGCGGCGGCAACTTCGCCTCGTCCATGACGAACATCAACTCCTTCTACCCGCTGCGCAAGAAGGGCTGGGCGCTCGGCCTCAACGCGGGCGGCGGCAACATCGGCGTGCCCGTCGTCCAGTTGCTGGGGCTGCTCGTGATCGCGACGGCCGGCGCGGCGCACCCCCGGCTGGTGCTCGCGGTCTACCTGCCGCTGATCGTGATCGCCGCCGTACTGGCGGCTCTGTTCATGGACAACCTGCGCCCCGTGCGCAACGACACCGGAGCGGCCAGGGACGCCGCCCGCGACCCGCACACCTGGATCGTCTCGCTCCTCTACGTCGGCACCTTCGGCTCGTTCATCGGCTACGGCTTCGCCTTCGGCCTGGTCCTGCAGACCCAGTTCGCGCGCACGCCCCTCCAGGCGGCGTCGCTGACCTTCCTCGGGCCGCTGCTCGGCTCGCTGGTGCGGCCGGTGGGCGGCCGGCTGGCGGACCGGTACGGCGGGGCCCGCATCACCCTGGCCACCTTCGCGGCGATGGCCCTGGCCACGGGCGTGGTGATCGCGGCGTCGGCGCGGCACTCGCTGGGCGTCTTCCTCGCCGGGTTCGTCGCCCTGTTCGTGCTCAGCGGCCTCGGCAACGGCTCCACGTACAAGATGATCCCCGGCATCTTCCAGGCCAAGGCGCTGGCGAAGGGTCTGACCGGCGAGGCGGCCGCGGCCCACGGGCGGCGGCTGGCCGGCGCGGCGATGGGACTGATCGGCGCCGTCGGCGCGCTCGGTGGACTCGGCGTCAACCTCGCCTTCCGCCAGGCGTTCCGGGCCGGGGGCTCCGGAACCCCGGCGTTCGTGGCCTTCCTCGGCTGTTACGCGCTGTGCTCCGCGGTGACCTGGGCCGTATACCTGAGGCGTACGGCGGCCACCGTGGCCGTACGGGAGCGGGAGGCGGCGGAGCCCGCGCTCGCGGAGGTGTGACGCGCGCCGCGCCGGGCGGCCGCCGTGGTCCGTAACGGCTGGGAAATACTGCGGGAGCGAGCCTGTCACCGGCGGTTGGCAGGCTCGGACCGCCACCGGTGCCCGGCGGCACCGGAGCCAGGACGAGCCAGGGACGGACGATGCACGAGGGCGAGCACGACGAGCGTCACGACGACGGCGCACAGGACGGGGCACCGGACGGCGCGGGGCGGCCCGGCGATCCGGCGCGGGACGGCGCAGAGGCCCCGCTGGACGCCGCGCCGGACGCGGCCCCGGTCACCCCGGACGTACGCCCCCTGGACGGCTTCACCGTCGGAGTGACCGCCGCCCGCCGCGCTGAGGAGCTGGGCGCCCTGCTCGAACGGCGCGGCGCCCAGGTCCTGCACGCCCCCGCGCTGCGCATTGTGCCGCTGCCGGACGACACCGAACTGCTCGCCGCCACCCAGGACCTGATCGACCGGGCCCCGGACGTGGTGATCGCGACCACCGCGATCGGCTTCCGGGGCTGGATCGAGGCAGCCGAGGGCTGGGGGCTCGGCGAGGCGCTGCTCGCCCGGCTCGGCGCCGTCGAGCTGCTGGCCCGCGGCCCGAAGGTCAAGGGCGCGATCCGCGCGGCCGGGCTGACGGAGACCTGGTCGCCGCAGTCGGAGTCGCTGGCGGAGGTGCTGGACCGGCTGCTGGAGGAGGGCGTGCGCGGGCGCCGGATCGCCCTCCAGTTGCACGGCGAACCGCTGCCCGGTTTCGTGGAGTCGCTGCGGGCGGGCGGCGCCGAGGTGGTCGGCGTGCCGGTCTACCGCTGGATGCCGCCCGCCGACATCGGCCCCGTCGACCGGCTGCTGGACGCGGCGGTCGGCCGCGCACTGGACGCGATCACGTTCACCAGCGCGCCCGCCGCCGCCTCGCTGCTGCGCCGCGCCGAGGAACGCGGCCTGCGGGACGGCCTGCTGGACGCGCTGCGCCGCGACGTGCTGCCCGCCTGCGTCGGACCGGTCACCGCGCTGCCCCTCGAAGCGCACGAGGTGACCACGTACCAGCCCGAACGGTTCCGGCTCGGCCCGCTCGTCCAGCTCCTGTGCCGCGAACTGCCGGGCCGCGTCCGCCCGTTGACGGTCGCCGGACGGCGGGTGGAGATCCGCGGACAGGCCGTCCTGGTGGACGGCGCGCTGCGGCCCGTACCCCCGGCGGGGATGGCGCTGCTGCGCGCGCTGGCCCGCCGCCCCGGCTGGGTCGTCTCCCGCGCCGACCTGCTGCGCGCCCTGCCGGGTGCGGGGCGCGACGAGCACGCGGTGGAGACGGCGATGGCCCGGCTGCGGGGGGCGCTCGGCGCGCCCAAGCTGATCCAGACGGTGGTCAAGCGGGGGTACCGGCTGGCGCTCGACCCGCGGCTGGGGGCCAAGTACGGCGACGGGTGACGTACCGCGCCGTACGGCTGTGTCCGGGGCCGCGCGAACCGCGGCGGCTACGCGGGGTTCGTCACCCGGATCTTGGACTGACCGTGCGGGCGGGTCTCCCAGTCCTCCATGAACCGGGCCTCCAGCCCGTGCTTGCGGGCCAGCGCCAGCAGCGTCCCGGTGCGGTAGTAGAAGTCCTCGCGCAGTACCTGGTGCTCGGTGCCCTCGGTGCGGTCGAAGGTGAAGTCGAAGAACCCGCCGGGCGCCAGGACGCGGCCGACGTGCCGGAAGCACTCGTCGATCACGGACAGCGGCGAGTGCGAGAACACGCTGTGCGCGTGCACCACGTCGAAGTGCCGGTCCGGCAGGAAGTCGAAGGTCAGGTCCTGCGTGATCGTCAGGTGCGGGAGCTTGTCCTGCAGTTCGTAGGTGGCCAGCGTCTTCTTGGCGGATATCAGGATGTCCGGCGAGATGTCGATGCCGTAGTAGTTGCCGGTGTCGAGGTGGGCGATGAAGCGCCAGCCGGCCCGCAGGTTGCCGCAGCCGATGTCCAGCATCCGCATGTCGGGACGGAGCCCGTGCTCCATCAGATAGCTGAACTGCATCTCGCCCAGGGCCAGCCAGCGTTCGTGGCTGCGGCTGCCGACCGCGGCCTCCGGGTTGCGGCCGGCGTCGGAGGCCATCACGGCGCGGTAGTACGCGACGTGGTCGGGGTGTTTGAGGCGCAGCCACGAGTCCCGGGCGGTGCGCTTGAGGTAGGGCGCGATGCGCGCCGGATTGCTGACCGCGTAACGGACCTTGTGCGTCAGGCTGGAACGGTTCTTGAGCAGGGTCTTGGCCGACATGCCCCGGACTATACAACAGGCGTATACACGCGATGCATACACGTGATGTATACAAAGGGCGGGGCCCGGTACGCGGCGGTGCCGAGGGTTCCGGCCGGGGGCCGCGCCGGGCACTCTGATAGGGCAGAGGTTGTCTCCCAAGGAGTGACGGGCACATGGCGGCGCCTTTTGACCTGCGGTTCGACTGCGGGCGGATCTGCCTGGACCTGATGGCCACGACCGGCCGGTCCGCCGAACGGCTGGCCGGCCCCGAACAACTGGCGGCCTGGCTGGTGGGCGCGGGCGTCGTCCCCGGCAGCGCCCAGCTCGGCGCCGTGGACCGCGGCTGGGTCGTACGCTTCCGGATGCTGCGCGAACTGCTGCGCCGCGTCGTCCACGACGAACTGCGCGGCCGGGCCGCCGACGGTGACCTGCGCCTGCTCAACGCGGCGGCCGCCGCCGCGCCGGTCCCGCCCGCCCGCGCCGTACGCGCCGACGACGGCGCCCTCGTCCGGGCGCTCGCCGTACCCCCCGACTGCGCCGGACTGCTGGCGGCGGTGGCGCGGGACGCCATAGGGATGCTGACCGACGCGGTCGCCCGCGGCCAGTTACGGCAGTGCGAGGGCGAGAGCTGCGCGCTGGTGTACCTGGACACCTCGCGCGGGCGGCGGCGCCGGTGGTGCTCCAGCGAGGTGTGCGGAAACCGGGAACGGGTGGCCCGCCACCGCCGGCGGGCGGAGGGCCGCGCGGGCCGGCCGCCCGCCGTGACCGCTCAGGTTCCGCTCCCTGCCGTACGGACGGTGCCGACGAACACGTAAGCGGCCCGGTGAGGACGCGCCCCCGGGTGCGCGGGAATTGCGCCGTACGGAGATTGAAAGAGAAACCATTCAGCGCTGTCCCGCAGGGCATCCCGGACGCGCCGGCCGGAAATGCGGACGGCGCCCCTCGGGACCGCTCCCCGATGCTCCCGGCGGAAAGCCGCCCCGTGAACCGGGGAATGCATACGCGCCCTTCGCCAATCGCCCGCCCGCACCCCCTAACCCCCTCACCCGCACGGGAATTCACCCGGCGGGGACTGAGTCCCGGCGCTCCGGCCCCCGTACTGCTGACTGAAGGGGCCTTTACCCGGGCCCCGATCGGCCCGGAATGCGAGACGAGGGGGCGGACATGCGCGAGCCCGGCCGCGGACGGCAGATCGAGGTGATCGACGGTGCGGATGGTGACGACAGTGACACCGGCGACGGATGCGAGTACTGATGCCCGTGCGCAGCGAATGTCCGATCCGCGCTATCGACCCGGGAGTTGGCGTGCGCGAGGATGCCGACGTGGCAGACAGTACGGCGCCGGACGAGGAGCTGATGCGGGCCCTGTACGAGGAGCACGCCGGCCCGCTGCTCGCCTTCGTGCTGCGCCTGGTCGCCGGGGACCGGCACCGGGCGGAGGACGTGGTGCAGGAGACCCTGCTGCGGGCCTGGCGCAACGCCGGCCAGTTGCAGCGCGCGACCGGTTCCGTCCGTCCCTGGCTGGTCACCGTCGCCCGGCGCATCGTCATCGACAGCCACCGCAGCCGTCAGGCACGTCCCCAGGAGGTCGACGCCGGCCCGCTGGAATCGATGCCGGCCGCCGACGAGATCGACCGGGCCCTGCGCCTGATGACGATCACCGAAGCGCTCGGCGACCTCAGTGCGGCCCATCGGGAGGCGTTGATAGAGACCTACTTCAAGGGGCGTACGGTCAATGAGGCGGCCGAAGTCCTCCGGGTGCCGGCCGGGACCGTCCGGTCCCGGGTCTTCTACGCCCTGCGCTCCCTGAAGCTCTCGCTGGAAGAACGAGGAGTGACGGCGTGAAGCGGCCCGTTGAGCCCGTAGCACACACCGACGTCGGCGCCTACGCGCTGGGCGTCCTGGACGCCGCCGAGGCGGCACGCTTCGAGGAGCACCTGACCGACTGCGACCGGTGCGCCGCCGAACTGGACGGCCTGCTGGGCCTGCCGCCGCTGCTCGCCGACGCCAGGGAATCGGCGCCCGACCCGGAGGCGGTCACCCCGGCCCCCGGGCCGGGCCTCCTGGCGGGGCTGCTGGAGGAGGTCGGCGCGGTGCGCCGCACCCGCCGGCGCCGCCGCCTGTACCTGGTCGCCGCCGCTGCCGTACTGGTCGTCGGCGGCCCGCTGGCCACGTACGCGCTGACGGCGGGGGACGACGCCGAGTCCCCGGAGCACCTGACGAGCTACGCCCGCGCGATGTACGAGCACGGCGAGAAGGCCGGCACGGTCGACCCGGTGACCAAGGTCGCCGCCAGCGTCTCCATGGAGCGCAGGCCCTGGGGCACCCACGTCGCCCTCAAGCTGGGCAACGTCCGGGGTCCGCTCACCTGCGACCTGGTCGCGGTCGGCAAGAGCGGCGCGGAGCAGACCGTGACGACCTGGGCGGTGCCCCCGGGCGGCTACGGCCTCAAGGACGGCGCCGCCAAGTGGAACAAGGAGCCGCTCTACACCCACGGCGGCTCGGCGATGAACCGTTCCTACATCGACCATTTCGAGGTCCGCACGCTCGACGGCAGGCGGCTGGCCGAGATCAAGGTGTGACCGGCGGGCCCGGCCCCCGGGCCCGGCGCCCGGCCGATCCTCCGGATCGGGGTGTGACCGGCCGCCCGGCCCTGAGCGCGAGCCGTGACCGGCCGCCCGTCCCCCTCCCCGATTAATCGGAACCGCTGATTCCGCCCCACCCGCCCGTCCACGGTGCCCGGTTTGCTCCCGCCCGGTGGTGATTTCGTCCCTTGGGTCAGGTGCGCCCGGTGCCCGGTTCGCGTACGGTTGACGGCTGCCCTACGCACAGAAGAAGGGGGCCTGGGTGGCCGCGCAGAATGCCACGCACGCGCCGGACTCCGTCCACGACGCACAGCCGGACAGCACACGCGAGCGCGAGATCGCTTCGGAACAGGAGCATCTCGACCGTGTCTACCAGCGTCTGGAGGAGAAGATCCACGAGGCCGAGTTCCTCGTGGACGACGCCGCCAAACGCGGCCAGGTCGGCACGCCCGGCGCCCTCGCCGAGCGGGACGCCCAGGTCTTCCAGGCCGGCGCCCACCTGAACCGGCTCAACTCCGAGTACGAGGACTTCCTCTTCGGCCGGATCGACCTGCTCCTGGGCAAGGACGGCAAGAAGGGCCCGGACGGCGCGTACACCTCCGTCGAACCCGCCGACGGCGCGATCGCCGACGGCCGCGCCGAGATCGCCGAGACCCTGCACATCGGCCGCCTCGGCGTGCTGGACGCCGACTACAGCCCGCTGGTCATCGACTGGCGCGCACCCGCCGCCGCCCCCTTCTACCGGGCCACCCCGGTCGCCCCCGGCCGCGTCGTACGCCGCCGGGTCATCCGCTCCAAGGGCCGCCGCGTCCTGGGCGTCGAGGACGACCTGATGCGCCCGGAGATCACCGCGACGCTGGACGGCGAGGAGCTGCCCGCGGTCGGCGACGGCGCGCTGATGGCCGCCCTGGGCCGGGCCCGCAGCCACACCATGCGCGACATCGTCGCCTCCATCCAGGCCGAGCAGGACATGGTCATCCGGGCCCCCGCCGCCTCCGTCACGGAGGTCGAGGGCGGCCCCGGCACCGGCAAGACCGCGGTGGCGCTGCACCGCGCCGCCTACCTCCTCTACCAGGACCGCCGCCGCTACGCGGGCGGCATCCTCATCGTCTCCCCGACGCCGCTGCTCGTCGCGTACACCGAGGGCGTCCTGCCGTCCCTCGGCGAGGAGGGCCAGGTCGCCATCCGCGCACTGGGCTCCTTGGTGGACGGCGCCGAGGCCACCGCGTACGACTCCCCGGCCGTGGCCCGCATCAAGGGATCCAGCCGGATGCAGAAACTGCTGCGCAAGGCGGCGCGCGGGGCCCTGGAAATGACCGGGACGACGGCCGCGGGGGCCGCCGCCACGCCCCCCGACGGCCAGCTCGCCTTCGGCGAGGAGGACGACCGGTCCGCAGGGGCCCCCGCAGGGCCGCCGGACCGGCTGCGCGTCGTCGTCTTCGGCGCCCGCGTCGAACTGGACGCACGCGACCTGCACCGCATCCGGCACAACGCCCTCGGCGGCACTGCGCCCGTCAACCTGCTGCGCCCGCGCGCCCGCCGCCTGATCCTGGACGCCCTCTGGTCCCGGTCCGGCGCGGCCAAGCGCTACACCGACCCCGAACTGGCCGCCGAGGCCCGCCAGGCGTTCGACGAGGACATCACCACCGAGCAGGACTTCCAGGACTTCCTCGACGCCTGGTGGCCGGAACTGACCCCGCGCGGCGTGCTGGCCGCCATGGCCGACGAGCGCCGCCTCGGCCGCTGGGCGCGCCGGGTGCTCAACCAGCGCGAGGTACGCAGGCTGGCCCGCTCGCTGAGCCGTCTGGACGACCAGGGGCAGGGCCCGCTGTCCGTCCACGACGTGGCCCTCCTGGACGAGCTCCAGCTCATCCTCGGCGCGCCGCCCCGGCCCGCCAGACCCCGCGACGCCGACCCGCTGGACCAGCTCACCGGCCTGGAGGAGCTGAGCACGTACGCCGACCGGATGTCCGGCGGCGGGCGCAGCCGCCGCGAGCGGCTGGAGGAGGAGCGTACGGACTACGCCCACGTCATCGTCGACGAGGCGCAGGACCTGACGCCCATGCAGTGGCGGATGGTCGGCCGCCGCGGCCGGCACG
The DNA here is from genome assembly GCF_003865135.1 of Streptomyces chrestomyceticus JCM 4735. Taxonomy (NCBI): domain Bacteria; kingdom Bacillati; phylum Actinomycetota; class Actinomycetes; order Kitasatosporales; family Streptomycetaceae; genus Streptomyces; species Streptomyces chrestomyceticus. The sequence goes on from NZ_BHZC01000001.1 coordinate 5,856,073, forward strand.
CGACGTGGACGGTGGTCGGCGACCCGGCGCAGTCGTCCTGGTCCGACCCGGACGAGGCGGCCGTCGCCCGCGACGAGGCGCTGGGCACCCGTCCGCGCCGCCGCTTCACCCTCACCGTCAACTACCGCAACCCGGCGGAGATCGCGGAGCTGGCGGCGCGGGTGCTGGCGCTGGCCATGCCGGGCATGGAGGCGCCGGAGGCGGTCCGCTCCACGGGCCTGACGCCGCGCTTCGCCGTCGCCGACGAGAAGGACCTGGCCGGGTCCGTACGGGAGGCGGCCAGGCGGCTGCTGGACGAGGTGGACGGCACCGTCGGCGTCGTCGTCGCGATGGACCGGCGCGCCGAGGCCCGCCGCTGGCTGGCGGAGCTGGGCGACCGGGTGGTGGCGCTGGGCTCGCTGGAGGCCAAGGGTCTGGAGTACGACGCGACGCTGGTGGTCTCGCCCGCCGAGATCGCGGACGAGTCGCCGGCCGGGCTGCGGGTGCTGTACGTGGCGCTGACCCGGGCCACCCAGCAGTTGACGGTGCTGTCCGGGGCGCGTGACGAGCCGGACGAGGACGGGGTCCCGGACCTGCTCAGGGACTGAGCGCCGGGGACGGCCCGGGGGCTGCCGGGGCGCCCGGGGCCGCCGGGGCGTCTCCGGGGGTCCGCCGAACGGCGGTGCGCCGCCGCGAAAGAAGGTGGCGGGACGGGATTCGCTTCCAGGGATGGTTTGTTAGCCTTGGTGGTGGCACCGGCCCGATCCAAGCCCCCGGGCCCAACCATAGTCGCTACGAGCGACCACTTGCCGCGAGGCGAGCATGGCGGGTCGGTGTCACTGAACCACACGACGGGCGCCTTCCGGAGCAATCCGGGAGGCGCCCGTCGGCGTTCGCGCACTGTTCATCCACGGTTGCCGGCCAGGTCTTCCGTTCGACCGCACCCTCTCGTATGGTGGAAAAGTCTTTCCGGAATAAGAGGCTGGTTACCGTGTACCGGCTGGTAGGTGGGACGATCGGTCTTCGCACTCCGGCCCGGCCCCTCCTGAGGACCCCGGAGCGGCGCGCAGAGAGAAACAAGGGAAAGCAGAGGAAGTCGGCCATGGCAACGGCGCCTAGCGTCTCGTATTCGATGACGGTGCGACTGGAGGTTCCCGCGAGCGGTACGGCGGTCAGCCAGCTCACCACGGCCGTGGAGTCCTCCGGCGGCTCCGTCACCGGCCTCGATGTGACCGCCTCCGGCCACGAAAAGCTCCGCATCGACGTCACCATCGCCGCGACCTCCACCGCCCACGCGGACGAGATCGTCGAGAAGCTCCGCGGCATCGAGGGCGTCTCGCTCGGCAAGGTCTCCGACCGTACGTTCCTGATGCACCTCGGCGGCAAGATCGAGATGCAGTCGAAGCACCCCATCCGCAGCCGTGACGACCTGTCGATGGTCTACACCCCCGGCGTCGCCCGGGTCTGCCAGGCCATCGCCAACAACCCCGAGGACGCCCGCCGCCTGACCATCAAGCGCAACAGCGTCGCGGTCGTCACCGACGGCTCCGCCGTGCTGGGCCTGGGCAACATCGGCCCCAAGGCCGCGCTGCCCGTCATGGAGGGCAAGGCGGCCCTCTTCAAGCGCTTCGCCGGCATCGACGCCTGGCCGCTGTGCCTGGACACCCAGGACACCGACGCGATCGTGGAGATCGTCAAGGCGATCGCCCCCGGCTTCGCGGGCATCAACCTGGAGGACATCTCCGCGCCCCGCTGCTTCGAGATCGAGGCCCGGCTGCGCGAGGCCCTGGACATCCCGGTCTTCCACGACGACCAGCACGGCACCGCCATCGTGGTGCTCGCCGCGCTGACCAACGCGCTGCGCGTGGTGGACAAGAAGTTCGAGGACGTCCGCGTGGTGATGTCCGGCGCCGGCGCCGCCGGTACGGCCATCCTCAAGCTGCTGATGGCGGCCGGCGTCCAGCACGCCGTCGTCGCCGACATCAACGGCGTGGTGCACGCCGGCCGCAAGGACCTGGTCGACGCCGACCCCGACTCGCCGCTGCGCTGGATCGCCGACAACACCAACCCGGAGGGCGAGACCGGCACCCTCAAGGAGGCCGTCGTCAACGCCGACGTCTTCATCGGCGTCTCCGCCCCCAACGTCCTGGACGGCGACGACGTCGCCAAGATGGCGCAGGGCGCGATCGTGTTCGCACTCGCCAACCCCGACCCCGAGGTGGACCCCGCGATCGCGCGGCAGACCGCCTCCGTCGTGGCCACCGGCCGGTCCGACTTCCCCAACCAGATCAACAACGTGCTGGTCTTCCCGGGCGTCTTCCGCGGCCTGCTGGACGCGCAGTCCCGTACGGTGAACACGGACATGATGCTGGCCGCGGCCGGCGCGCTGGCCGATGTCGTCCTGGACGACGAGCGCAACGCGAACTACATCATCCCGAGCGTCTTCAACGACAAGGTCGCGGGCGCGGTGGCCGACGCGGTGAAGGAAGCCGCGAAGGCCGCGGGAGAGGCTGTGACGGCCGCCACGACGGCCTGACCGCCCGGCGCGTCGCGTGACACCGGGCCCTCGGCGCCCCCATAGGGTGGCGGGCAGCAGACGGCCGCCGCCCTGCGGGGCCGGCCCGGTGGGGCACGGTGCGGGACGTCACCACTCTGAGGCAGTGGCGCTTTTCGTGTGACCCTCCTGGGTGCCGGATTGGCTTTACCGCCGCAGGTGGGGGCAGGATGCGTATCCGGGCGCGAGGGTCTGTCAGCAGACCCGGGTCCGGGCACCGTCCAAGGGCCCTGGCAGCATCGGCTTCGATCTCACGCCTCATTGGCAAGAAGAACACGGGAGTACAAACATGAACCGCAGTGAGCTGGTGGCCGCTCTGGCCGACCGTGCCGAGGTGACCCGCAAGGACGCCGACGCCGTTCTGGCCGCGCTCGCCGAGACCGTCGGCGAGGTCGTCGCCAAGGGCGACGAGAAGGTCACCATCCCCGGCTTCCTGACCTTCGAGCGCACCCACCGTGCCGCTCGCACCGCGCGCAACCCGCAGACCGGCGACCCGATCCAGATCCCGGCCGGCTACAGCGTGAAGGTCTCCGCGGGCTCCAAGCTCAAGGAAGCCGCCAAGGGCAAGTAAGCCGCCGGGGGCCCGACCGGCCCCCTGGTGACAAAGGCGTGAGAGCGGCCGTCCCCTTCGGGGGACGGCCGCTCTTTTGCGTACGCGACATCCGGCACCCGGCGCCCGGCATCCGGAGTACGGCGTTCAGCGGCCACGGAGGCGCCCAGAAGGCCCGCGGATGGGGCCGGTGGGACCCTTGTGCCTCCTGATGTCTCCCGTTGCTCTACAGGGGCGTAGAGGCGGCTCAGGGGGCGCGGGCGGTCGCGAACGTCGTACGGGCGGCACTCGGGCGTCGTACGGAGGCCCCTCGGGCAGCACGCGGACGACCGTCACCGGCGAAGGCGCGGGCCCCGTCTCCGTACCCATCCCGCCCCCACCCCTCGCTCCCACCCTTCGTCCCCACCCGTCGCCCTGCCCCCCGTCACATCACCCCTCGCGTGCCCGTCGCAACCGCAATCCCCGAAGGCCCGGCCCGCGAGCGCCACCCGACCCAAAGGCCCGAATTCAACCATTCGCGCCAGCAAACAACATCCGGCCCGACGTGACGCCCGAGCGCAACAGAAGAGGCGGCCACCCTCCCGGATGACCGCCTCTGAATCGCTCCGCCGATCAGGCGCTGAGAGCCCCGTTCGGCAGCTCCACGTGCGCCCCCAGACTCACGAGCTTCTCCATGAAGTTCTCGTAGCCCCGGTTGATCAGGTCGATGCCGTGCACCCGCGAGGTGCCCTGCGCCGCGAGGGCGGCAATCAGATACGAGAAGCCGCCGCGCAGGTCCGGGATGACCAGGTCGGCGCCCTGCAGCTTGGTCGGCCCGGACACCACCGCCGAGTGCAGGAAGTTGCGCTGCCCGAAGCGGCAGGCGCTGCCGCCCAGGCACTCGCGGTAGAGCTGGATGTGCGCGCCCATCTGGTTGAGCGCCGACGTGAAGCCGAGCCGGGACTCGTACACCGTCTCGTGGACGATGGACAGACCGGACGCCTGCGTCAGGGCGACGACCAGCGGCTGCTGCCAGTCGGTCTGGAAACCGGGGTGTACGTCGGTCTCCAGGGCGATCGCGTCCAGCGAGCCGCCCGGGTGCCAGAAGCGGATGCCCTCGTCGTCGATCTCGAAGGCGCCGCCGACCTTGCGGTAGGTGTTCAGGAAGGTCATCATCGAGCGCTGCTGCGCGCCGCGCACGTAGATGTTGCCCTCGGTGGCCAGCGCCGCGGACGCCCAGGAGGCCGCCTCCAGGCGGTCCGGGAGCGCGCGGTGGTTGTAGCCGCCCAGCTTGTCGACACCGGTGATCCGGATGGTCCGGTCGGTGTCCATGGAGATGATCGCGCCCATCTTCTGCAGGACGCAGATGAGGTCTTCGATCTCCGGTTCCACGGCCGCGTTCGACAGCTCGGTGACGCCTTCCGCCAGGACGGCGGTCAGCAGCACCTGCTCGGTCGAGCCGACGGACGGGTACGGCAGGCGGATCTTGCAGCCCCGCAGCCGCTGCGGGGCCTCCAGGTACTGGCCGTCCGCCCGCTTCTCGATGGTCGCGCCGAACTGGCGCAGCACGTCGAAGTGGAAGTCGACCGGGCGGCCGCCGATGTCGCAGCCGCCCAGGCCCGGGATGAAGGCGTGGCCGAGGCGGTGCAGCAGCGGGCCGCAGAAGAGGATCGGAATGCGCGAGGAGCCGGCGTGCGCGTCGATGTCGGCGACATTGGCGCTCTCCACGTGCGACGGGTCGAGGATGAGCTCGCCCGCCTCGTCACCGGGGCGCACCGTGACGCCGTGCAGTTGCAGCAGGCCGCGTACGACGCGTACGTCGCGGATGTCGGGCACATTGCGCAGTCTGCTCGGGCCGCTGCCGAGCAGCGCGGCGACCATGGCCTTGGGCACGAGGTTCTTCGCGCCGCGAACCCGGATCTCGCCCTCCAGCGGGGTGCCGCCGTGGACAAGCAGTACGTCGTCGGTAGAGACGGTCATGGATCTCGCGTTCCTGGAGACGGACAGGGGGCCAAGGGGAAATGGTAAGGGCGGCGGAGGGGGTGCCCGTAGGCCGGAGCGGGTTCGGGGCGTGTAATGGCTTTGTCACAACACCCTCCGCTACGGTCCGCCTTTGCTCTGTAATCGACTTTCGGTACGTTGCGTACGGCTATGCCCCGCTATGCCCCCTCTGTCGCCGACCCGTGCGCCGGGGCTGCCGTCGTACGCCCTGCGCTGCTCTCGCCCGGGTACCGCAGTTGACTCCCCGCGACGGTCCGAAGTGCGGGATCATGTCCCCATGACCGAGGTGTCCTCGCTCACCGGCCGGCTGCTCGTCGCCACACCGGCGCTCGCCGACCCGAATTTCGACCGCGCGGTGGTGCTCCTGCTCGACCACGACGAGGAGGGGTCCCTCGGCGTGGTCCTCAACCGCCCGACGCCCGTGGGCGTCGGCGACATCCTCCAGCCGTGGGCGCCCCTGGCCGGCGAGCCCGGCGTGGTCTTCCAGGGCGGCCCGGTCTCACTGGACTCGGCCCTCGGCGTGGCCGTGGTGCCGGGCGGCCCCGAGACCCCGGAGAGCGCCCTGGTCGGCGACGGCCCGCTGGGCTGGCGCCGCGTACACGGCGCCATAGGGCTGGTCGACCTGGAGGCCCCGCCCGAACTGCTCTCCACGGTGGTCGGCAGCCTGCGGATCTTCGCCGGTTACGCGGGCTGGGGCCCCGGCCAGTTGGAGGACGAACTGGTCGAGGGCGCCTGGTACGTCGTCGAGTCCGAACCGGGCGACGTCTCCTCCCCGGACCCCGAACAACTCTGGCGAGCGGTCCTGCGCCGCCAGCGCAACGAACTGGCCATGGTGGCGACGTACCCGGACGATCCGTCACTGAACTGAGGGACCGGAGGCCGGGGTTCCGCCCGCCCCCACGGGTAAACCCCCGTTGGGGGAACGCAACCGTTCGATTCGCCCCGTAGGTCACCGGCCCCGCCCCCGCCCCCAGGTCACGGCGATGGCCAGGCACCCGAAAGATCAGCCCCACGCCCCCTCAACGGCTTCAAAAATGTCCGCGTCGGTCTCCCGCTGCCAGGACGGCAGGTCGGGCCAGTCGGCCACATAGCCGGGCTTGGGGTCCTCGAAGTGCTTGTACATCTGGGCCGTCCAGCACGTCGCGACGAACCGGCTCTTCTGCTCACGGGACAGCCTCGCCGTCCGGCCCCCGCTGACCTCGACGAACTGACGGATCTGCGCGTAGACGGCCCCGGCGGCGTCGCGCTCCCACTGCGGGGTGTCGTCCCACGGAGTGACGTACCCGGCCTTGGGCTCCCCGGGAAAGTGCCGTCGCACCCCCGCGATCCAGCTCTCCCGGAACAGTCGTGCGCCTTCGGTCTGCGACATGCGGGCCTCTCTCGTCACGGTGCGCTCAGCGAGGCGATCTCCGCCTCCAGCTCCGCCACGCGGTGGTCGCGGCTCAAGGGGCCGAACTCGTCGCTCAGGGATCGGAGTCTAGGGGCGAAGCGACCGGACGGCGGGCCGGCTCCGCACTCGGCGGACCGGCCCTCGCGGCAGACATCAAGCCCCACCCACCCCCGCGCATCCACCCCCGTCCCGCCCCTTGCGCTCGCCCTTCACCTGTGGGCGGGCCGCCGCTCCCGGCATGGCGTGCGCGTCGGTACCCTTGGCGGTTATGAGCACTGTTGAGCCCGAGCGTGGGGCAGGTACGGGGACCCTCGTAGAGCCGACGCCGCAGACGTCGCACGGTGACGGCGATCACGAGCGCTACGCCCACTATGTCCAGAAGGACAAGATCATGGCGAGCGCGCTCGACGGGACGCCCGTCGTCGCTCTCTGCGGCAAGGTGTGGGTGCCGGGCCGGGACCCGAAGAAGTACCCGGTCTGCCCCATGTGCAAGGAGATCTACGAGTCCATGGGCGCCGGCGGCGACAAGGACAAGGGCGGTAAGGACGGCGGCGGCAAGAAGTAGTCCGTCCGTCCGGGGGCGGCGCGCTGTCGCGCGGCTCCCCGTCCGCCTCGCGCGTGTCCGGCCCGTTCCCGTACCAGGAGCGGGCCGCACGCGTGGTGCGCGCCGCACACAGAGGCCCGGTCCCCGCGTGGGGGCCGGGCCTTCCGTGCGGTGGGGCCGGGCGGGTCAGTCGCTCCAGGGGGTGAGGTTGAAGATGTCGCCGCTCTCCGCGTTGGCGATGCACTGGTTGGCATAGGTGTGCTGGTAGGCGGTCGTCTTGCCGTGCCAGGTGCCGTGGGCGACGACCGTGACCGGCTGGTAGATCCTCGGGCAGGCGCGGTGGATCTGCGGTACGCGGGCGTAGTCCCCGTTGGCGAGGGCCAGCTTGAGGCAGGACGCCTCCGGCGTCGGGTGGCTGCCGCCGGTCGGGAAGCACCGCAGGTAGGCGGCGGCGAGGAGTGGGCCGGAGGGGCCGGTGCCCTCGTGGACGGCGATGTGCTGGCGCCCGCCGGTCTCCGGCTGGGTCTCCGCGCTGGCGGGGGTGGCGGTGAGCGGGAGCAGGCCCAGGGCGGCGACGGCCAGCAGGGCGGTACGTACGGGTCTTGCGCGCATGGGTTCGGTCGGTCCTTTGTCTGTCGTGCGGCTGGGTGCTGCTTCCAGGGGGTGCTGCCGGGGGCCGGTCCGTGGGGACGCGGTCCGGGGCCGCTTCTGGGAGCCGAGGAGGGACATCTGATTCATAGATAGACGTACCGGGACGAATTGACGGCCAATGTGGGCCAGTGGCGGCGTGTCGCCCGCGCCGTTGCCTGATCGGCTCTTGTGGGGGAGCGTCGGCGCGCTTAGCCTCCTGAGGATTGTGCATGGCGAAACGCCCGTTGCGTATGTTGCAACGATCCTTCAGGGGGTACCCGATGCAGCTCTCCGCCCGAACAGCCGCCCGTGCCGCGGCACTTGCCCTCGCCCTCGGCGCCGCCGTCGGCTGCGCCCCGTCCACCTCGGGCGGCGCCGCCAAGGAGGACAGCAAAACCGGCACGCTGCGGGTCTGGCTCTTCCAGGAGGTCAACAACAAGCCCAAGGAAGAAGTCGTCCGCAAGGCGGTGGCGGACTACGAGGCTGCCCACAAGGGCACCGAGGTCGACGTCACCTACATCCCCGTCGACACCCGCGCCCAGCGCATCAAGGCCGCCTTCAACGACCCCAAGAGCGCCCCCGACGTCATCGAGTACGGGAACACCGACACCGCCGGATACGTCAAGGACGGCGGACTGGCCGACGTCAGCCAGGAGTTCGGCGCCTGGAAGGACGCCAAGGACACCGACCCGACGGCCAAGCAGTCGGTGACCGTGGACGGCAAGGTCTACGGCGCGCCGCTGTTCGTCGGCGTCCGGGCGCTCTACTACCGCACCGATGTGTTCAAGGACCTGGGCCTCACGGTCCCCACGACCCTGGACGAGGTCGCCACGACCGCCCGCAAGATCCGTGCGGAGCGGCCCGAGCTGTACGGGATCTCCGTCGGCGGCGCGTACACCTACGGCGCGCTGCCCTTCCTCTGGGCGCACGGCGGCGAGCTGGCGACCGGCAAGGGCGATGCGTACACCGCCGCCGTGGACAGCCCCAAGGCGCAGGCGGGCATCAAGGCGTACGCGGACCTCTTCGGCGACACCAACTGCCCGGCCGCCAAGTGCGCCGAGATGGGCGGCAACGACTCCGTCGCCGCCTTCGCCGCCGGCAAGGCGGGCATGACGATCGGCGGCGACTTCAGCCACCAGGCCATGGAGGACGGCAAGGTCAAGGGCAAGTACGCGGTCGTGCCGCTGCCCGGCACCACGAAGGGCTCGATCGCCCCGGCCTTCGCGGGCGGCAACAACATCGGCGTACTGAAGAGCAGTTCGCACCGCACGCTGGCCGTCGACCTGATGAAGTCGCTGGCCGGCAAGGACACCCAGCGGCGGCTGTTCGACGCGATGGGCTTCCTGCCGACGTACGGCGACGTACGGGCCGAGGCGAAGAAGAAGCAGCCGTTCGTGGAGCCCTTCGTGCGGACGCTGGAGGCGGGCGCCAAGTTCGTCCCGGCCTCCCCGGCCTGGGGCGGCATCGACTCCTCGCTGGTGCTGCCGACGATGTACCAGGAGATCGTCAGCGGCCGCAAGGACGTCGCCACGGCATCCGGCGACGCGGCCAAGAAGATGAACGAGGCGTTCAAGAAGTGACGCTCACGGTCAAGGAAGCACGCCCCGGGAGCGGCCGGACGCCGCTCACCGGCGGCCGCCGGCTGCGGCCGCCGTCCCGGCACGGGAGCCGCTGGACCCCGTGGCTCTACCTCGCGCCCGCCCTGGTCGTCCTCGTCGGCCTGCTCGTCTACCCGATCTACCAGCTCGGCCTGATCTCGTTCCTCGAATACACCCAGGCCCAGGTCAGCGGCGGCGAACCGACCAGCTTCAAGGGCTTGGCGAACTACGCCGAACTGTTCGGCGACGGCCAGTTCTGGCAGGTGCTGCTGGCGACGGTGGTGTTCGCCGCGGCCTGCGTCCTGTGCACCCTGCTGGCCGGCTGCTCGACCGCCGTCCTGCTCACCCGCATCCGGGCGGTGCCCCGGCTGGCCCTGATGCTCGCCGCGCTCGGCGCCTGGGCCACCCCCGCCATCACCGGCTCCACCGTCTGGGTCTTCCTCTTCGACCCGGACTTCGGGCCGGTCAACCGGGTGCTGGGCCTCGGCGACTTCTCCTGGACCTACGGGCGCTACAGCGCCTTCGCGCTGGTCCTGCTGGAAGTCGTCTGGTGCTCGTTCCCGTTCGTGATGGTGACCGTCTACGCGGGCATCCGCGCCATCCCGGGCGAGGTCCTGGAGGCGGCCGCCATGGACGGCGCGTCGCAGTGGCGGATCTGGCGCTCGGTCATGGCGCCGATGCTGCGGCCGATCCTCGTCGTCGTCACCATCCAGTCCGTCATCTGGGACTTCAAGGTCTTCACCCAGATCTACGTCATGACCAACGGCGGCGGCATCGCCGGACAGAACCTCGTACTGAACGTGTACGCCTACCAGAAGGCGTTCGCCTCGTCCCAGTACAGCCTGGGCTCGGCGATCGGCATCGTGATGCTGCTGATCCTGCTGGCCGTCACGCTCGTCTACCTGCGCCTGCTGCGCCGACAAGGGGAAGAACTGTGAGTGGGGTGAGTGGGGGAGGAACGGTGGGTACGGCCCGTACATCGGTCCGCAGGCCGCGGATACGGCGGCCCGGACGGCTGGCCGCCGAGGCGGGCGCGCTGCTGCTCGCCGCCGCCGTGGCCTTCCCCCTGTACTGGATGGTGCTGTCCGCCTTCAAACCGGCGGGCGAGGTGCAGTCCACCGAGCCGGTGCCCTGGACCCTGCACCCTTCCCTGGACGCCTTCCGGCGGGTCTTCCAGCAGCAGGACTTCGGCCGCTACTTCCTCAACAGCCTGTTCGTGGCGGGCGTCGTCGTCATCGCCTCCGCGCTGATCGCCTTCCTCGCGGCGACCGCCGTCACCCGCTTCCGCTTCCGGTTCCGCACGACGCTGATGATCATGTTCCTGGTTGCCCAGATGGTGCCGGTCGAAGCCCTGACCATCCCGCTGTTCTTCCTGATGCGGGACGTCGGCGACGCCGTACCCGGCATCGGCCTGAACACCCTCGGCTCGCTGATCCTGCCGCACCTCGCCTTCTCCCTCCCCTTCGCGATCTGGATGCTGCGCGGCTTCGTCCGGGCCGTGCCCGAGGCCCTGGAGGAGGCCGCCTACCTGGACGGCGCGTCACGCGCCCGCTTCCTGTGGCAGATCCTCTTCCCGCTCGTCTTCCCCGGGCTCGTCGCGACCAGCGTCTTCTCCTTCATCAGCACCTGGAACGACTTCCTCTTCGCCAAGTCCTTCATCATCAGCGCGACGGAGAACTCCACCCTCCCGATGGCGCTGCTGGTGTTCTTCAAACCGGACGAGAACGACTGGGGCGGGATCATGGCGGCCTCGACCGTGATGACCGTTCCCGTGCTGGTGTTCTTCGTGCTCGTACAGCGCAGGCTGGTGTCGGGCCTGGGCGGCGCGGTGAAGGACTGACGACGCCCGCACCCCGTACATCCCCCCAGCCACTCCCACCCCTCTAGCCCCCAGAACGGAAGGGTCAGTACATGGACGACGCAGCGACGGCGGACCACGCCCGTACGGAGACCGACCTGATACCTCAGCCACGCGGCACCCGGCCGGGGGAGGGCGCCTTCCTCCTGGGCCCGGAGACCGCACTGGACGCGGGCCCCGGTACGGAAGCCACCGCGGCCTGGCTGCGCGGCACCGTCGGCGCCGCGACCGGCCTGCCGCTCCCGCCCCGTACGACCGGGGACCGTACGACCGAGGACCGTACGACCGGGGACGGCCCTGACGGTGGCGTCATCCGCCTCCGCATCGACGAGGAGACCACCGACGCCCTCGGCCCCGAGGGCTACCGGCTCACGGCCGACAGCAGCGGCGTCACCCTCCTCGGCGGCGGCGCGGCCGGCGCGTTCTGGGGCGCGCAGACCCTGCGGCAGTTGCTCGGCGCCGACGCGTACCGCCGCGCGCCCCTGCGCCCCGGACAGCGCTGGTCCGTACCGGCCGTACGCATCGAGGACGCGCCCCGCTTCGCCTGGCGCGGCATGATGCTCGACGTCGCCCGCCACTTCCTGCCCAAGGACGGCGTGCTGCGCTACATCGACCTGCTCGCCGCGCACAAGCTCAACGTCCTGCACTTCCACCTCACCGACGACCAGGGCTGGCGGATCGAGATCCGGCGCCACCCGCGGCTCACCGAGGCGGGCGCCTGGCGGGAGCGCACCAAGCTCGGCCACCGGGCCTCGCCCCTGTGGGACGACCGGCCGCACGGCGGCTACTACACCCAGGACGACATCCGCGAGATCGTGGCCTACGCCGCCGCCCGGCACATCACCGTCGTCCCGGAGATCGACATCCCGGGGCACTCGCAGGCGGCCATCGCCGCGTACCCGGAACTGGGCAACGCCGACGTCATCGACACCGAAGCCCTCAAGCCCTGGGACACCTGGGGCGTCAACCCGAACATCCTGGCCCCCTCCGACACCACCCTCCGCTTCTACGAAGGGGTGCTGGAAGAAGTCCTCGACCTGTTCCCCTCCCAGTTCGTGCACATCGGCGGCGACGAGTGCCCCAAGGACCAGTGGCGCGCGTCGCCCGCCGCCCAGGCCCGCATCAAGGAACTGGGCCTGGCCGACGAGGACGAGCTGCAGAGCTGGATCATCCGGCACTTCGACAGTTGGCTCGGCGACCGCGGCCGCCGCCTGATCGGCTGGGACGAGATCCTGGAGGGCGGCCTCGCGCCGGGCGCCGCGGTCTCGTCCTGGCGCGGCTACGCGGGCGGCATCGCCGCCGCCCAGGCGGGCCACGACGTCGTCATGTGCCCCGAGCAGCAGGTCTACCTGGACCACCGGCAGGACGGCGGCGCCGACGAACCCGTACCGATCGGCTACGTACGGACGCTGGAGGACGTCTACCGCTTCGAGCCGGTGCCGCCGCAGCTCACGCCGGACGAGGCCGCCCGCGTCCTCGGCACCCAGGCCAACGTCTGGACCGAGGTGATGGAGAACCAGCAGCGCCTGGACTACCAGGTCTTCCCGCGGCTCGCCGCCTTCGCCGAGGTCGCCTGGTCGCGGCTGCCGCCGCCCGAGGACCGCGACCACGCCGGCTTCACCCGCCGGATGGACGCCCACTACCACCGCCTGGACGCCCTCGGCGTCGACTACCGTCCGCCCGGCGGCCCCTTCCCGTGGCAACGGCGCCCCGGGTTGCTCGGACGCCCGATCGAGGGGTCGCCCCCAAACGTGTGAGCCGGAGCCGATGCGGGCGGCCCGGGACACCGGTACCTGGGACGGTGGTTCCCGCGGAACGCACTGAAGGCAGCCAAGGTGAGCTATGTCCGGTACATCGCACCAGGCGGGGACGGCGACGTCCGCCCGCGCACCGCACGGCCCCCGGCTCCGGCCACCGACGGGGGCCGTGCCGGGAGCCGTACGGGGACGCCGTCCCGCACGTCACGCCTGCTCCACCGCGCCCCGGCCGCCGTCCGCCGCCCGCCCGGCGCCGCCGCCCGCCGGCGCGCGCCCCGGACGCCCGGAACGCCCCGAACACCGGCCATGTCCCGTACGCGGCGCGCCCGCTGCCGTCCGAAGGCGTCTGGAAGCCGGGCCCTAGCGCCGCGGGCCTGCAAAGATGTGCCAGAGTTGCCACGTCCGGACCGTGAGCACGTACCGTACGGCGGAGCGGAACAGCCGGGACACCGGGGAAGGGGCAGCTGGGTTGACCACGCACGCACCGCAGGCTTCGCAATCGGTGACGTTGCCGGCCTCGCTCGACGAGGCCGTGGCGGCGCTCGCCGCCATGCCCGCCGCCGTGCCCGTCGCGGGCGGTACGGACCTGATGGCCGCCGTCAACTCCGGGCTGCTGCGGCCCGCGGGACTGGTGGGCCTCGGCCGGATCAGCGAGATCCGCGGCTGGCAGTACCAGGACGGCCACGCCCTGCTCGGCGCGGGCCTGACCCTCGCCCGGATGGGCCGCCCCGACTTCGCCGCGCTCATCCCCGGCCTGGCCGCCGCCGCCCGCGCCGCCGGACCCCCGCAGGTACGCAACGCCGGCACCCTCGGCGGCAACATCGTCACCTCCGCGCCCACCGGCGACACCCTGCCGGTGCTCGCCGCCCTCGAAGCGAACCTCGTCGTCGCCGGCCCCGGCGGCGCCCGCCGCGAGATCCCCGTCAGCCACCTGCTGGCCGGCCGCGAGATGCTGCGCCCCGGCGAACTCGTCGGCTACGTACGGGTGCCGCTGCTGCACGCCCCGCAGACCTTCCTGAAGGCCACCGGCCGCACCGGCCCCGGCCGCGCCACCGCCTCCGTCGCGCTCGTCCTGGACCCGGCCCGGCGCGGCGTGCGCTGCGCGGTCGGCGCGGTGGCCGCCATGCCGCTGCGGCCCCTGGAGGCCGAGCAGTGGGTGGCCTCCATCATCGACTGGGACGGCGAACGCAAGCTGGTGCCCGAGGCGCTGGCCGCCTTCGGCGACTACGTGGCCGCCGCCTGCATCCCGGACCCGCCACCGCCGCAGGACGGCACGGAACCGCAGACCCTGCCGCCCGCCGCACTGCACCTGCGCCGTACGGTGGCGGCCCTGGCCCGCCGAGCACTTGGGAGGGCGCTCTCGTGAGCGACGCCGACCGCCCCGACCGTTCCGACCGGCGCAACAGCCCCGAGGACACCCAGCCGCTGCGCGTGGTGCGGCCGCAGGACCGCCAGCGCTGGGAACCGCTGCCCCAGGGCAACGAGTACGAGTCGGAGGCCACCGCCTTCGTCCAGCTCCCGGACGGCTTCACCAGCGGCCCCTACCCGGGTGGTTACGGCTACCAGGGCTACCCGGACCCGCACGGCACCGGCATCCAGGACGCCCACGGCGTACCCGGCGCCGGCGACCACGGCGGCTACGCCGCCGACCCGCTCGCCGCGCCCGGCCACGGCTACACCCCGCCGTCCTCCTTCGCCCCGCCCACCCCGGGCGCCACGACCGACCCGTCGGCCACCGGCCAGTGGACGATGCCGTTCGCCGACGCCCCGGCCACCGACCTGCCCGCCCACGGGCTGCCGGACGGCGGCCCGCACACCGGCGTGCCGGGCGGCCACTACACCGACGGCACGGACGGCTCCTCGCACACCCTCTGGCCCGCCGCGGGCACCGACGGGTCCAGCGGCACCACGGGCCAGTGGGCGATCCCGACCGCCCCCGACGAGGTGCTGGAGGAGTCCGGCGAGTACCTGCTGGGCGACGACCGTACGCACCCGGCCTCCGGGTACGGCACCGCGTACGGCCCCTACGACCACGGGCACGGCCACGGCCACGCCCCCGTGGACCCGGCGGCGACCGGCCAGTGGCACTTCACCACCGACCAGCACACCCCCGACCAGCACACCGGCGCCGGCCACCTCCCGTACGGCCAGCAGCCACACCGCCCCGCCGACCAGGTGACACCCGGCTACGACCCCGGCCACCACGTACCCGCCTCCGGCGACACCGCGGGCGGCACGCTGGGCGGCGGCGCGGGCAACTGGTCGCTGCCCGCCGACGCGCTGGCGCAGTGGCCGCCGCGGTCGGAGCCGGTGGAGGAGCCGCGGGATGCGGCTCCGGCCGAGCCGCAGGACGAGGTGGCGGCGTACGGTGACGGGCTGCCGCAGCAGGAGACGGAGCCGGGTTCGGAGTTGACGCCGGAGTCGGTGACCGGGCCGGAGCCGGAGCCGGAGGCCGGGGGAGACGCCGGTCAGGCTGCTCAGGAGCCCGTGTCCGGGCCGATCGCGCTCGGCCCGGTTGTCGCTGATGCTTCCGTGCCGGGCGCGGACGAGAGCGGCACGCCTGCCGCCGGAGTGCGTACGGACACCGAGGCTCGTACGGACGAGGCCACCGGCGAAGCGCCCGTGGACGCAGCCGCCGAAGCCGCCGTCGAGACGGGGGCCTCCCCGGAAGCCGAAACCCGTGCCGCCACGGACGTGCCCCCGGCCGCCGACGGCACGACCCCTGAGACCGAGGCCGGCACCGAGCCCGAGCCCGAGCCCGACCTCGGCACCGAGCCCGGAACCGCCCCCGGCACGGACGCCGAGGTCTCGCCTGCCGAGCCCGCCGACCAAGCCACCCCCGATGCTTCCGACGTCCCGACGGCCGCTCCCGTCGAGCCCGCCGCCGACGTACCCACGGACCCGGCCCCCGTCACCACCCCCGACCCGGCCCCCGTAACCACCCCCACCGAATCCGCAGCCGAACAGCCGCCCGCAGCACCGGAACCCGCCCCCGAAACCACACCACCCCCGGCCGACGACACCACCGTGTCCCCGACCCCGGCCGACGACCCGGCCACGGACCCCCTCCCCCTCCCGCACGACGAACATCCCCACACCTCCTACGTCCTCTCCGTCAACGGCACCGACCGCCCCGTCACCGACGCCTGGATCGGCGAGTCGCTGCTGTACGTACTGCGCGAGCGCCTCGGCCTCGCGGGGCCAAGGACGGCTGCTCGCAGGGAGAGTGCGGCGCCTGCTCCGTGCAGGTCGACGGGCGGCTCGTCGCGTCGTGCCTGGTGCCCGCCGCGACGACGGCGGGCAGCGAGGTCCGTACGGTCGAGGGCCTCGCGCAGAACGGCGCGCCCTCCGACGTGCAGTGCGCCCTCGCCAACTCCGGCGCCGTGCAGTGCGGCTTCTGCATCCCCGGCATGGCGATGACCGTCCACGACCTGCTGGAGGGCAACCACGCCCCCACCGAGCTGGAGACCCGGCAGGCCCTCTGCGGCAACCTGTGCCGCTGCTCGGGCTACCGCGGCGTGCTCGACGCGGTCAACGAGGTCGTACGCGGCCGTGCCGACGCCGCCGCGGCCGCCGAAGAGGCCGCGGCCGCCGCCCCGGAGGAGGTCGGCACCGCCGCCCCCCGCATCCCGCACCAGGCGGGCCCCGCCGACCCGCAGGGCCCCGCTTCCCACGGCCACCACCCCCACGGGCCGCACCCCCACGGCCCGGGCGCTGATCCACAGTCCGGAGGCTCCGTATGACCGGCACATCCGAGGGCGCCGGTGCCGTCACCGCGACGCCCGCCGCGGGCGACCGTTCCGGTGGACCCGCCGACCCGCCGCCGCACGGCCTCGGCGTCTCCCTCCCGTCCGCGGACGCGCCCGCCAAGACGGAAGGCGTCTTCCCGTACGCCTCCGACCTGTGGGCCGAGGGCCTGCTGTGGGCCGCGGTCCTGCGCTCCCCGTACCCCAGCGCCCGCATCCTCTCCATCGACACCAAGCAGGCCGTGGAGATGCCGGGCGTACGGGCCGTCGTCACGCACGCGGACGTGCCGGGCGACGCCGGACACGGTCGGGGCATCCCCGACCGGCCGGTCTTCGCGCACGACGTGGTCCGCCACCACGGCGAGCCGATCGCCGCCGTCGCCGCCGACCACCCCGACACGGCCCGGCTGGCGGCCGCGGCCATCGCCGTCGAGTACGACGTCCTGGAGCCGGTCACCGACCCCCAACTGGCCTTCGAGGCCGAGCCGCTGCACCCGGACGGCAACCTGATCCGGCACATCCCGCTGCACTTCGGCGACCCCGAGGTGGTGGGCGAGACCATCGTCGAGGGCCTGTACCGCATCGGCCGCCAGGACCCCGCGCCGATCGGCGCCGAGGCCGGGCTGGCGGTGCCGCGCCCGGACGGCGGCGTGGAGATCTACACCGCCTCCACGGACCCGCACACCGACCGCGACCTGGCCGCCGCCTGCTTCGGGCTGGAGCCGGAGCGGGTCCGCGTCGTCGTCACCGGCGTGCCCGGCGCCACCGCGGACCGCGAGGACCCCGGCATGCAGCTCTCCCTCGGGCTGCTCGCGCTGCGCACCGGCTGCCCGGTCAAACTGGCCGCCACCCGCGAGGAGTCCTTCCTCGGCCACGCCCACCGCCACCCCACCCTGCTGCGCTACCGCCACCACGCGGACGCCGAGGGCAAGCTGGTCAAGGTCGAGGCGCAGATCCTGATGGACGCGGGCGCGTACGCGGACACCTCCGCCGAGGCGCTGGCCGCCGCCGTGTCGTTCGCCTGCGGCCCGTACGTCGTCCCGCACGCCTTCATCGAGGGCTGGGCGGTCCGCACGAACAACCCGCCGTCCGGGCACCTGCGCGGCGAGGGCGCGATGCAGGTCTGCGCCGCGTACGAGGGGCAGATGGACAAGCTGGCCGCCAAGCTCGGCATGGATCCGGCCGAGATCCGGCTGCGCAACGTCCTGGCCACCGGCGACCTGCTGCCCACCGGCCAGACCGTCACCTGCCCCGCACCCGTCGCCGAACTGCTGCGCGCCGTCAAGGACGAGCCGCTGCCCGAACTCCCCAAGGACACCCCGGAGGAGGACTGGCTGCTGCCCGGCGGCCTGGAGGGCGCGGGCGAGCCGTCCGCGGTGCGCCGCGGCGTCGGCTACGCGCTCGGCATGGTCCACATGCTCGGCGCGGAGGGCACCGACGAGGTGTCCACCGCCACGGTCAAGGTCAGCGGCTCGGTCGCCACCGTGCTGTGCGCCGCCGTGGAGACCGGCTCCGGCTTCTCCACCCTGGCCCGGCAGATCGTCCAGGAAACCCTGGGCATCGACGAGGTGCACGTGGCCCCCGTCGACACCGACCAGCCGTCCGCCGGGCGCGCCTGCCACGGCCGCCACACCTGGGTCTCCGGCGGCGCCGTCGAACGCGCCGCCAAGATGGTGCGCACGCAGCTCCTCCAGCCCCTGGCCCACAAGTTCGGCATGTCCACCGAACTCCTCCAGATCAACGACGGCAAGATCACCTCGTACGACGGCGTCCTCAGCACCACCGTCGCCGAGGCCCTCGACGGCAAGGAACTCTGGGCCACCGCCCAGTGCCGCCCGCACCCCACCGAGCCCCTGGACGAGAGCGGCCAGGGCGACGCCTTCGTCGGCCTCGCCTTCTGCGCCATCCGCTGCGTCGCGGACGTCGACATCGAACTCGGCACCATCCGTGTGGTCGAGATGTCCGTCGCCCAGGACGTCGGCCGGGTCCTCAACCCGCGCCAGCTCCGCGCCCGCATCGAAGCCGGCGTCACCCAGGGCCTCGGCGCGGCCCTCATGGAAAACCTCCGCACCACCCGCGGCCAGATCCGCCACCCCGACCTGACCGGCTACGCGATGCCCACGGCCTTGGACGCCCCCGACATCCGCATCGTCAAACTGGTCGAGGAACGCGACGTGGTAGCCCCCTTCGGCGCCAAACCCGCCAGCGCCGTCCCGGTCGTCACCTCCCCGGCCGCCGTAGCCTCCGCCGTACGCGCCGCCACAGGCCGCCCGATAGGCCGCCTGCCGATCCGGCCGCAGGCGGCGGTGGCGCAGCAGCAGTAGGCGCTGGCGTTCGCCCGTGAGGGCGGCCCTTGCATTCATACGGGGCCTGCCCTCAGCCGTGCGAATACCCGCCTACGCGGCGCGGACCAGCGACCGGGCCCGCTCATTGAAATCGGCCACGAGGGAGTTCTTCCCGAAGGGGACCATGCGCCGCTGGATGTCCTGCACGGCTTCCATGCATCGGCTCGACTTCACCTGGCCGGCCAGGTTCAGCGTCCGCACACCGGCGGCGTGCGCTGCTTCGAGGTCGTTGCGCTGCAAATGGGACACCGCCACCACGGCTTGGGACATCGCACCGCGACGGGCCCGGTTCTGCCGTTCCGCGTGACGAATCGACGCCTGCGCGTGTTCCTCCGCATGGTCGGGCCGCCCCATGTCCCGGAAGGCGTTGGCCCATTCCCCGCCGAGGTAGGCCGGGTCGATGAAGGCTGCCCACTCGGGCTCCTCGGCCAAGTCGACCTTGGCGTACGCGGTCTGTGCCGCATCGACCGCGCGAGCGGCGGCCTTGGACTCCCCGAGGACGGCGAGAGCGCGCGCCTCCAGCGTCCAGAGATCAGCCAGGCACGCGTTCGACGTGGTCTTCGCCAAGCCATGCCGCCCGGCCTGGGCCAGCCGACGCCCCTCCGCAGGGTGCCCCACCAGCGTGGCCTGGTCGGCCATGCCCGCCAGCACATGGGCGCCCAGAGCGGCGTCACCACTCTCCTCCGCCAGCCGGAGCGACTGGATCAGGAACCGCTGCGCGACGCCGTGTTCTCCGTTGTCGTAGGCCATCCACCCGGCCAAATAGGTCTGCTCACTGGCCGCTTCACAGAGCGCTTGGCGTACGTCCTCTGTGTACGTCCGCTTGAGCAGGGGGAACACGTGCTGATTCAGGTACTCGGTGAGGGCACGACGCCCGGATCCGCCACCCTGGAAGATATCCATCTTCTGGAATACGCCGAACATGTTCCGCACCGCGACAACATCTTCGAGATTCACCCGCCGGCCCGGCCGGGAATGGTCTTGGTCGAGCGTACTCAGCAGCGAATCGCGGGACGGCCCGATACCCGCGACGGCTGTGAAAGGGACTCCTGCGAGAAACATTCGCCTGTCCACGTCTGCCCTTCCTAGCTCCATGACAGCAGTGACTGCCGCGTCCCACGATGAGCTGTACGTCAGTGCCCGGTCAACGGTGAGTGACCCTCCCAGGCCGAGTTCGCCTCGTGGCCACAACCGGTCATGCACTTAAAGCTCTGCATCCGAGCATGCAGCAGCGAGAAATGAGCGATTGTGAGCGGAAGTTGAGAGATCGGGTAGCGGCCCGTGGGTGTATCAGAGAATCTGCGGCTGGGAAGAGGTCAGCCCGTGTTCGATTCGCGCGCGAATGGCTGGGTGGATGCGGTAATCGTCCAAGTGCTTCGGGTCCACCCATCGGATTTCGGTTGCTTCGGACGGCTCCGGGCGGGCCTCTCCGCCGATCAGCCGAGCGCGTAGGCAGATATTGACCGGCTGGCGTACCTCGTCGACGCGGTCTCCGTGCATGTATACGATCACGTGGTCGGGAGAGGAGAAGACCCCCACCAGTCCGACGACCTCAACGTGGTACCCGGTCTCTTCGTGGCACTCGCGCACGCCGGTCTGGCCGACCGTCTCTCCCTTCTTCACGCCTCCCGTGGGGATCGTCCAGAGGTCGTTGTCCGTCCGTTTGAGAAGCAGCAGACGCCCCCGGTCATCGCGGACGAATACGGACGCCGACGGCTTGCGGCTCGTCGGTTCCGGCGCTGCGGGGTCTTGCCAGTAATCGATCCTGCGCGTCTTCCTGGTCATGGGGACTCCAACGCGTCGTCGGCGGGGCGGGCGGAAGCCCATACCCTTTCGTACGACTCCACGTAAGTACTGAAGTAGGAGCCGTCTATCCGGCGCAGGTGCATGACGGGAGTGAAGGCCGCCAGCACCCCGTACGCGTGTACATTCACGATCATCTCGTCGTCGAACCGGTAGATCGAGTTGTACAACGGCGTATCGTGCAGTCGAATCTGCACCGTGTCCGGCGCGAGTCGGCCGTAATAGTTCAGTACGGAGCTGACTCTCCCTGATACGCCGCCGCCGATACGGTATTCGCGATCCCTTGAGGCGAGTTGGGTACCGGCCGGATCGCCCAGGAGAATCCTGACGCGTGCCCCTCCCCGGGCCTTCTCGGCCAGCGTGGGTAGCCAGTCGGGGTGTTCCTCGGTGAGGAAGAGACCGGCGAAAGCCAAGAGGTCGATGTCCCGTTCGGAACTCCGCAGCAACTCCATCCACAGGTGCCGGGGGACATCGCTTCGGCGTGGGTAGGTCGCCACCATCTCTGCGCCCGCGAGGGAGGAGCCGTTGACAGCTTCGGGCCAGAGGTATGACTCGTCTTCCTGGAGGATGGCAGCCACGCGGTAGCGAGTGCGCGGGTAGGGGACCTTCCCGCTGAGCCACCGCTCCACGGTTTTGGTCGATACCTCCGACGCGTCGGCGAGAGAGGCGATGTCGAGTCCAGCTCGGTGCATGGCACGGCGGAGCCGTTCGTTGACCATCCCAACAGCATAGACAGCCAGGACGACTTGGTGTCCTGAAGATGTCCGAAGATGTCTAGCAGTGTCGATGTGCTGTCCCGCGAACACCGCGAGCATGGGCCACATTCGCCCCTCCGCGACCGTAATGGGCGGCACGGGGCATGGCTCAACCTGAGAGAGCAGGCTCTACATGCACGAAGCTATCTGTACACCTACTCCCGGTTCAGGGAGTGCTGTGTTCCGGCTGGAGGCCGTTGCCGAACGCGGGTTGGCTGCTCTCGGGAGCACGGAGCAGGGGTGATCCGAATGACACCAGGCGGATTCCTCACCCCACCCGTCCACCTCACGGAATTCTTCGACCTGGACCCGACACCTGTCGACGGCTGCTCCGTGTGCAAGGAGAAGGCCGAAGAGCGGCGGCAGGCCCTTGACGCGGGATTCGTGGCCGTAGCGGCTTGTGCTGCGGTCGAGATCGGACGCCATCCGGGGCATCGGGTGGGGGCCTGCGGTGAGCCCTCACAGAATGCGGGTGGAGGAGATACCGGAAGGCGGTCGTACGGATAGGTCCCGCACGTACGAGAGGGCGGCCCCGTCCGGACGGGGCCGCCCTCTCGTCTTCCGAGGCCGTGACAGGATTCGAACCTGCGTAACCGGATTTGCAGTCCGGTCCCTGAACCGCTCGGGCACACGGCCGTGATGAGGCGATGCACCGAGGTTAGGCCGCGGGCCCGGGGGTGGGGCAAGGGTTCCGGGCGGGCTGGCATGTGGTTGCAATGCGGTGTTCATGAGTCCGGTTGGTCGGCCGGATTCAGGGGCGCTCAGGGGGTGTGCAGGAACTCCTCCACTGCCTGGCGGAAGCGGGCCGGTTCGTCGACCCAGGGATAGTGGCCCGCCTCGGGCAGGTGGTGTGTCCGGCCGTCGGGGAAGGAGTCGGCGACCAGTTCGCCTGCCCGTACGCCCGTCACCGCGTCCCGGCCGCCGGTCATGACGAGGACCGGGCACGTCACGTCGCGCAGGCCGGCCAGCAGGGTCTGGCGGGCCGGTTCGTCGACGCCCTGCCAGAACGCGGCGCGCGGTACCGGGTGCAGTTGTTCGGCTTCGGTGGCTGCGTGGGCTCGTTGGGGGCCTCCCAGCGGCCGTAGGCGAGCGGCGCCGCGGTCAGGAGCAGGTCGTGTGCATCGGCCGGGGTGGGGGTTTCGGAGAGGTGTTGTACGGCTGCTGATGCCTCCGGCCACCATGGCTCGTTCGAGCGGGAGGTGAGGATGTCCCGTGTGTCGTCGGGGAATTCGCCTTGGAGGTGTGGGACGGGGGAGACCAGGATCAGGCGGGTGAGGCGGGTCGGGTAGGCCGCCGCGTACGCCTGCGCGGTTGCCGTCCCGGCGTCGTGGGCGAGCAGGGCGAAGCGGTCCAGGCCGAGGTGGGTGCGGAGTGCTTCCAGGTCTTCGGCCAGGTGCGGGAAGGCGTAGCGGGACGGGTCGGGGGCGGGCGGGGAGGCGCCTGTGCCGCGGCTGTCCGGGATCAGCAGTTGCCGTTGCTCCGCCAGGCCGCCGAGGTCGCCCAAGTACGTGGCGTCCCGGCCGGGGCCGCCCGCCAGACCCACCAGGGGCGGCAGCCCGGAATCGTCCGGGCCGAGTGCGCGGTGGTGCAGGACGGTGGCGTCGTAGCTGGTGAAGTGGGGCATGGGGGCAGCTTGCCGTATGGGTGGAGGGGGAAGGGAGGGGAGGGGAGGGGGAGCCGAGGGCGGGGGTGGGCCGGCGCCCTAGTTCGAACGGCCGACAAGATCCCCGTCCCGCGACAGGGGCGCAGCGTACCGACGCCTCTTACGCTGATCGCATGACTGCCGTGGACCCGCGTGACGCCACCGAAGTGCCCCCACCTGCCCCTGCCTTGGCCGCGCCGCCCGTCGCGGGACCCGTCGAAGGTCCCACCGCGAGCCCGGAGGCCGCGTCCTCTCTCGCGAGCCCCGCCGCGAGCCCGGTGGCCGCACCCTCCCCCGCAAGCCTCAGCCCCAACCCCACGCCCCCACCGCCCACCGAAGGCGTCCTCGGCCGCACATACCGAGCGCTCACCCTCGGCATCATCTCCGTCGTCTCGCTCATCGCCTTCGAGGCGAGCGCGGTGAACACCGCGATGCCGGCCGTCGGGCACGCCCTGGACGGCATCGAGCTGTACGCGTTCGCCTTCTCCGCGTACTTCACGGCGAGCCTGTTCGCGATGGCGCTGTCGGGGGAGTGGTGCGACCGGGGCGGGCCGCTCGCGCCGCTGTTCACCGGGATCGCCACGTTCGGGGCGGGGCTGGTGGTCGCGGGGTGCGCGCCGGAGATGTGGCTGTTCGTGGTGGGGCGCGGGGTGCAGGGGATCGGGGGCGGGCTGGTGATCGTCGCGTTGTACGTGGTGGTGAGCCGCGCCTATCCGGAGGCGCTGCGGCCGTCCGTCCTCGCGGCCTTCTCGGCGGCCTGGGTGCTGCCGGTGATCGTCGGGCCGCTCGTCGCCGGGACGGTCACCGAGCAGTTGGGCTGGCGGTGGGTGTTCCTGTCCATACCCGTCCTCATTCTGCTGCCGCTGACGGTCATGCTGCCCGCGCTGCGCAAGCTGCCGCCCCGAAAGGGGGGCGAGGGGATGGACCGGCGCCGCATTGGGCTCGCCCTGGCGGTGGCGGCGGGGGCCGGGCTCCTTCAGTACGCGGCCCAGCGGCGGGACTGGGTGGCAGTGGTGCCCGCGGCCGTCGGGCTCGTACTGCTGGTGCCGGCCATTGTCCGGCTGCTGCCCAAGGGGACGTTCCGGGCCGCGCGGGGGCTGCCCTCCGTCGTACTGATCCGTGGCCTGGCCGCCGGGTCCCTGCTCGCCGCCGAGAGTTTCATTCCGCTGATGCTCGTCACGGAGCGCGGTCTGTCCACCACGCTGGCCGGGCTGTCGCTGACCGGCGGCGGCCTGACCTGGGCCCTGGGCTCGTACACCCAGAGCCGGCCGCGCCTGGAGCCGTACCGGGAGCGGATCATGGGGATCGGGCTGCTGCTGATCACGGTGTCGATCCTGGCCGTGCCGCTGGTGCTGTTCGGCGGGGTGCCGGTCTGGATCGTGGCGGTCGCGTGGGTGGTGGCCGGGTTCGGGATGGGGCTGAACATTTCGAGCGGGAGTGTGCTGCTGCTGAAGCTGTCCCCGCCGGAGGACGCGGGCAGCAATTCCGCCTCGCTCCAGGTTTCCGACGCCCTCGGCAACATCACGTTCGTCGGGCTGAGCGGCCTGCTGTTCAGCGCCTTCGGCGGCGCCTCGGTCGACACGGGCGGCACGCCGGACGTGACCAACGCCGCATCCGGGGGGCAGCCCGCCGCCTTCGCCGCGGTCTTCGTCGCCATGGCGGCGGTCGCCCTCGTCGGATCGTGGGTGGCCACACGCCTGAAGCCCGCCGAAAGCGGCCTGGCGACGGTCCCGTCCGGTGGCGCGAAGACGGCATCGGTGGCTCACCCGAGAACGCCGTCCGCTCCCGCGGAGCGTTAGGCTGACGCGGTTGCCGATCGCCGAGCCAGTCGACGGAGACCGTGACTACCACCACCAGCGCCACCAACAACCACCACCTGTCCCCGGCCTTCCCCGGACGGGCCCCCTGGGGTACCGCGAACAAGCTGCGCGCCTGGCAGCAGAACGCGATGGACAAGTACATCCAGACGCAGCCGCGCGACTTCCTCGCGGTCGCGACCCCCGGCGCGGGCAAGACCACCTTCGCGCTCACCCTCGCCTCCTGGCTGCTGCACCACCACGTCGTGCAGCAGGTGACCGTGGTCGCCCCCACCGAGCACCTGAAGAAGCAGTGGGCGGAGGCCGCCGCCCGGATAGGCATCAAGCTGGACCCGGAGTACAGCGCGGGTCCGCTCGGCAAGGAGTACCACGGCATCGCGATCACGTACGCGGGTGTCGGCGTACGTCCGATGCTGCACCGCAACCGCATCGAGCAGCGCAAGACGCTGGTCATCCTCGACGAGATCCACCACGCCGGCGACTCCAAGTCGTGGGGCGAGGCGTGCCTGGAGGCGTTCGAGCCGGCCACCCGGCGGCTCGCGCTGACCGGTACGCCGTTCCGCTCCGACACCAACCCGATCCCCTTCGTGACGTACGAGGAGGGCGACGACGGCATCCGGCGCAGCTCCGCCGACTACACCTACGGCTACGGCAACGCGCTCGGCGACGGCGTCGTCCGCCCGGTGATCTTCCTGTCGTACAGCGGCAGCATGCGCTGGCGCACCAAGGCCGGCGACGAGATCGCGGCGAAGCTCGGCGAGCCGATGACCAAGGACGCGGTCTCCCAGGCCTGGCGCACCGCGCTGGACCCGCGCGGCGACTGGATGCCCAAGGTCCTCAAGGCCGCCGACCAGCGGCTGACCGAGGTCCGCAAGGCGATACCGGACGCCGGCGCGCTGGTGATCGCCTCCGACCAGGAGCAGGCCCGCGCGTACGCCAAGCTGATCCGCGAGATCACCGGCGAGGGCGCCACCCTGGTGCTGTCCGACGACAGCGGCGCCTCCCAGCGCATCGACGACTTCGCGCACTCCGACGACCGGTGGATGGTCGCGGTCCGGATGGTGTCCGAGGGCGTCGACGTGCCGCGGCTTGCGGTCGGCGTGTACGCGACGACGATCTCCACCCCGCTGTTCTTCGCGCAGGCGGTGGGCCGCTTCGTACGGTCCCGCAAGCGCGGCGAGACCGCGTCCGTCTTCCTGCCCACGGTGCCCTCGCTGCTCGGCTTCGCCAACGAGATGGAGGTCGAGCGCGACCACGTCCTGGACAAGCCGAAGAAGGACGGCGAGGAAGATCCGTACGCCGAGTCCGAGAAGGAGATGGACGAGGCCAACAAGCAGCAGGACGAGGACACGGGGGAGCAGGAGCAGTTCTCCTTCGAGGCGCTGGAGTCCGAGGCGGTCTTCGACCGGGTGCTGTACGACGGTGCCGAGTTCGGCATGCAGGCGCACGCGGGCAGCGAGGAGGAGCAGGACTACCTCGGCATCCCCGGGCTGCTGGAGCCGGACCAGGTGCAGATGCTGCTCCAGAAGCGGCAGGCGCGGCAGATAGCGCACAGCAAGAAGAAGCCGGACTCCGAGGCCGACCTGCTGGAGATGCCCGCCGAGCGGCGCCCGGTGGTCACGCACAAGGAGCTGCTGGAGCTGCGCAAGCAGTTGAACACGCTGGTCGGCGCGTACGTCCACCAGAGCGGCAAGCCGCACGGCGTGATCCACACCGAGCTGCGCCGGGTGTGCGGCGGCCCGCCGAGCGCGGAGGCCACGGCCGGGCAGCTCAACGAGCGGATCAAGAAGGTGCGGGAGTGGGCCACGCGTATGAAGTGAGCCCTGTGAAGTGAGGTGGCGGCCCGCGGTCCGGACGGTGTTCCGGGGCGTGGGCCGTGGCCGTACGGGGGGCGCGGACGTGCCCGTGTCCGTACGTCTCCGTGTCCGTACGTCTCCGTGTTGTACCCCAGGCCGAAAGGCCGGTGTGCGCCGCCATCCGGTCACAACCTGCGGATGTTCAGGGATAAAGCGGTCATGGAAGACCGGATTCTGGACGGACTCTTCCGCTGACCGGACCGGCTCGCTACTGTCCCGGTCACGCACACGCCCCGTGGCAGCGCCGCCGCGGAGCGCAGCCGGTGCCATGCGGCCGGCGGCCTCTTCGCGCGCGCTGCCCCGGGACCGGCAGCGCACCCCGCGGACGAGCCGCCACTCACCCGAGGAGGGGGCGTCGTGACCGCGGAGACCTCCCAGACGCTCGACCGAGGACTGCGCGTCCTCAAATTGCTCGCCGACACCGACCACGGCCTGACCGTCACCGAGCTGTCCACCAAGCTGGGGGTCAACCGGACCGTGGTCTACCGTCTGCTCGCCACCCTGGAGCAGCACGCCCTGGTACGCCGTGACATCGGCGGCCGGGCCCGGGTCGGCCTGGGCGTGCTGCGCCTGGGCCGCCAGGTGCATCCGCTGGTGCGGGAGGCGGCGCTGCCCGCCCTGCGCGCCCTGGCCGAGGACATCGGCGCCACCGCCCACCTGACGCTCGTGGACGGTACGGAAGCGCTGGCCGTCGCCGTCGTCGAGCCGTCCTGGACCGACTACCACGTCGCCTACCGCGCGGGCTTCCGGCACCCGCTGGACCGGGGCGCGGCCGGGCGGGCGATCCTCAAGGCCCGGCAGGGCCGCGTCGAGGACGCCGGACTGGCCCTGACGCACGGCGAGTTGGAGGCGGGGGCGAGCGGCGCCGCGGCCCCGCTGCTCGGGGTGAGCGGCATCGAGGGCAGCGTCGGCGTCGTGATGCTCGCCGACACGGTGCCCGAGCGGGTCGGGCCCCGGGTGGTCGAGGCGGCCCGTGAGGTGTCCGAAGCGCTGCGGTGACGGGCGGGGGCGGTGGCGCGTGTCCGCCCCGCCCCGTGGTGAGAGGCCGGGCCGCCAGGTCATCTAGGGTGGCGGGGTGTCTTCTCGCACTCGCGCCCTCGGGATCTGCGCCGCCCTGATCATCGCGCTCCTCGCCACGGTGGCCTTCGCGCCGCTGCCGTTCTCGGTCGCCTTCCCCGGCGACACGGCGGACGTGCTCGGCAAGCACAAGGGCAAACAGGTGATCACGATCAGCGGGGCGCCGACCCGCGAGACCAGCGGTGAGCTGCGGATGGCGGCGATCGTGGCGACCGGCCCGGACGCCCCGGTCCGGCTGCCGGACATCGTCCGGGGCTGGTTCCGTACGGACCAGGCCGTGATGCCCGTCGAGTCGGTCTACCCGGTCGGCGACACGGCGGAGAAGGCCGTGGAGCACAACCTGAAGGACATGCGCTCCTCCCAGGACGTCGCCACCCGCGCCGCCCTGAACTACCTCCACAAGAGCGACAAGGACGTCCAGGTCAAGCTGGACCTGGGCACGATCGGCGGGCCCAGCGCGGGCCTGCTGTTCTCGCTGGGCATCATCGACAAGCTGGCCGGGGACGGCGCGGGCGGCGACCTGACCGGCGGGAAGAAGATCGCGGGCACCGGCACGATCACCGCGGACGGCGAGGTCGGAGCGGTCGGCGGTGTCGCGCTGAAGACGCAGGCCGCGGGCCGGGACGGCGCCACGGTCTTCCTCGTACCGAAGTCGGAGTGCCGGGACGCGCAGGCCGAGCTTCCGGCGGGGCTGCGGCTGGTGCCGGTCAGCACGCTGTCCGGCACCGTGGACGCGCTCAAGGCGCTGAAGTCCGGCGGCGAGGTTCCGAGCTGCTGATCAGGTGCTGACCGGCTGCCGGCCGGATGTGACCGGCGGCTGACGGCCGGCTGCTGCGAGCCGCGGGCAGCCGGCCGGAGCGTCCCGGCAGCCGCTCAGCCGCCCTCCTTGATGAACCCCTTCTCGATCAGCCACTCCTTGGCGACCTCGTGCGGGTCCTGCCCGTCCACGTCCACCTTCGCGTTCAGGTTCTGCGCGACGGCGTTGTCCAGCGCCGCGGTGATCGGCGCGAGGAGGGCGGCGATCTGCGGGTACTTCTTCATCGTCGCCGCGTTCATCTCGGGCGCCGCGTTGTAGTTCGGGAAGAAGTGCCGGTCGTCCTTGACGGTCTTCAGGCCCATCGCCTTGATCCGGCCGTCGGTCGTGTAGACCTCGCCGAAGGTGCAGGCGCGGCCCTCCGCCACCTGCGTGTAGACGACGCCGCTGGTCATCTTCTTGATGTTGCCGGCCGGGATGCGCATGCCGTACGCCTTGGCCATGCCCGGCAGGCCGTCGTTACGGGCCGAGAACTCGGCCTCCGCGCACAGGGTGACCGCGCTCGGGTCCTTCCGGGACAGCGCGGCGACGTCCGACAGGGTCTCGACGCCCAGCCGTTTGTCCTGCTCGGCGTTGAGCGCCAGCGCGTAGGTGTTGTTGAGCTTCGACTGCGGCAGCCACTCCAGGCCGTTGGCGCGGTCGCCGTCGCGTACCGCCTCCCACTGCTTCTGCGGGTCCACTATGGGGCGTTCGTGGCCGAGGTAGGTGATCCAGCCGGTGCCGGTGTACTCGTACATCCCGTCCGCCGTACCGGACTTGACCGCCTCCCGGGCGCCGATCGAGCCCTGGATGTTGGTCTTGTCGACGACCGTGGCGCCGGCCGCCTTGAAGGCCAGGCCCATGAGCTGGCCCAGGATGATGTTCTCGGTGAACTCCTTGGACGTCACGGTCAGTTCGGCGCCTTTGAGCGGCTGCCCCCGGCCGATCGTGCCGGGCCGCACGTCGTCGCTCATCGGGCTGCCGCTGACCAGCCCGCAGCCGCTCAGTGCGGCCGCGCCCAGCAGCAGGCAGGCGGTGGCGGCCGGTACGGTCCGCCCCTGGGGCCGGCGCGGTCCTGCGGTCATGATTCCCCCACCTCCAGCCCTCGCGGGCGCAGCAGCAGTTCCACGAGCGACGCCAGCCAGTCGACCAGCAGCGCCAGCACCACCGTCAGGACGGAACCGAGCACCAGCACCGGCATCCGCTGGGTGATGATGCCCGCCGAGATCAGGTCGCCGAGCCCGCCGCCACCGCCGAAGGTGGCCAGCGTGGCGGTGCCGACGTTCAGGACGAGGGCGTTGCGTACGCCCGCCAGGATCAGCGGTACGGCCAGCGGCAGTTCGACCTTGACCAGCACCCCGGCCGCGGACATGCCGATGCCGCGGGCGGCCTCGGTCAGCGTCGGGTCGATGGCCTTCAGGCCCGCGATGGTGTTGGCCAGGACCGGCAGCACCGCGTAGATGACCATGCCGATGACGGCGGCCTCGGGCCCGATGCCGATCCAGATGACCAGCAGCACCAGCAGGCCCAGGGCGGGCACCGCCTGCCCGAGGTTGGCCACCGCCACCGCGAACGGCGAGGCCCGGCGCAGTTTGGCGCGGGTCAGCGCGATGCCCAGGGGAATGGCGATGATCAGGACGAAGAAGGTCGACACGGCGGTCAGTTGGATGTGCTGGCGCAGCGCCAGCCCCACCTTGCCGCCGTCCACCGCCTGGTGCCCGATCGAGTCCAGCTCGACGCCGCGGAACCACAGCCAGGTGGCGAGCAGCACCGCCGCCAGTACGGCGGGCAGCGCGGCCACCTTCTTCCAGGTGATCCGGCGCGGTGGCCGGGTGGCCGGCGGGGCGGGCTCCGGTTCCGCCGTCAGCACGGGGCCGCGCTCCCCGGCCGCCGCCTCGTCGCGGAAGGTCACCCCGCGTACCTCGTGCTCGCCCGGCGGCCGTTCGCCCTTCGGCGGCCGGCGCCGGTCCCGGGGGCTCACGCCTTGACCCCGTGCGCGCCACCGGACGGGTCCACGCCCTCCTGGGCCAGCCGCGTCTGCCGCGCGCGCTGCTCCTCCAGCGCGTGCCGGTGCTCGACGGCGTCCAGCCGGTCCTCCTCCAGCAGCTCGTGGACGTTGTTCATCAGCGTCTCCATGTCGACGACGCCGATGTACTCGCCGCGCCGCCCGGTCACCGCGACCCGGCCCGCGTTGTCGGTGAGCACCGCCTCCAGCGCGTCGCGCAGGGTCGCGTCGCGGGTGACCGTGTCGTGCACGAGCGTGCCCGCGCGGGCCAGCGAGCCCTTGGCGCGCATCAGGTCGCCGCGGCGCAGCCACTTGTAGGGGCGCCGGTGCCGGTCCAGCAGCAGGATCTCGTTGGTGGTGCCGGAGCGCAGCAGGTCGAAGATGGACTGGAGGGGGTCCTCCATGGACGCGGTGGGGAAGTCGACGACGCCGACGTCCCGTACGCGGGTGAGGTTGAGGCGTTTGAGGGCCGCGCCCGCCCCGACGAAGCCGGAGACGAAGTCGTCGGCGGGGTTGGTGAGGATGGCCTCGGGCGTGTCGAACTGCGCGATGTGCGACTGCTCCCGCAGCACCGCGATGCGGTCGCCCAGTTTGATCGCCTCGTCGAAGTCGTGGGTGACGAAGACGATGGTCTTGCGCAGTTCGTGCTGGAGCCGGATCAGCTCGTCCTGGAGGTGGTCGCGGGTGATCGGGTCGACCGCGCCGAACGGCTCGTCCATGAGCAGGACGGGCGGGTCGGCGGCCAGCGCCCGCGCCACGCCGACGCGCTGCTGCTGCCCGCCGGAGAGCTGTCTCGGGTAGCGGCCGTGGAACTCGCGCGGGTCCAGCCCGACCAGGTCGAGCATCTCCTCGACGCGGCTGCTCACCTTCGCCTTCGGCCAGCCGGTCATCTTGGGGACGAGCGCGATGTTCTGGGCGACGGTCATGTGCGGGAAGAGGCCGGACGACTGGATGGCGTAGCCGACCTTGCGGCGCAGCCGGACCGGGTCGATGCCGGTGACGTCCTCGTCGCCGATCATGATCCGCCCGGAGGTGGGCTCGATCAGCCGGTTGATCATCTTCAGGGTGGTGGACTTGCCGCACCCCGAGGGCCCGACGAGGATCACCGTCTCGCCGGGCTTGATGTCCATGCTCACGTTGTCGACCGCGGGCGTGGGGTTGCCCGGGTAGAGCTTGCTCAGGTTCTCCAGCGCGATGCCGGCGCCGGAGGCGGTGGTGTCAGGCACGGATCCCCCTGGAAATGGTCAGCCGTCCGAGGACGACGTACGCGGCGTCGAAGAGCAGGGCCAGGACGACGATGCCGAGTGTTCCGGACAGCACCTGGTTGAGCGCGTTGGCGCTGCCCAGGGAGGCGATGCCGCGGAAGATCTCGTTGCCCAGGCCGGGCCCGGAGGCGTAGGCGGCGATGGCCGCGATACCCATCAGCATCTGGGTGGAGACCCGGATGCCGGTCAGGATCGGCGGCCAGGCCAGCGGCAGCTCGACCCGGAGCAGCCGGGCCGTGCGGGACATCCCTATGCCCTTGGCGGCGTCGATCAGCGCGGGGTCGACGCCGCGCAGGCCGACGACGGCGTTACGTACCACCGGCAGCAGCCCGTACAGCGTCAGGGCGATGACGGTCGGCGCCACGCCGAGGCCGACGATCGGCACCAGCAGGCCGATCAGGGCCAGCGAGGGCACCGTCAGGATCGTCGCGGTGGTGGCGGTGGCGAGGTTCCCGGCCCACTCGGTGCGGTAGGTGGCGACGCCCAGCAGCACGCCGAGCACGGTGGCGAGCACCATGCACTGGAAGACGGCGCTGGCGTGCTGAAACGTATCCGTCAGGAGCTGGGTGTGCCGACTGCCGACGTACTCCCAGAAGCTCACACGCGCTCTCCTCGGTCAGTCCCCCGCGGCTTGCTTGACCAGGGGGATGATGCGCAACGGAACCGGATTTTCCATGACGATCGCGGTGGAAGCCCGCATGATGCCATCGAAACCCACAACTCGGTCGATCACCCGTTGCAGGTCGGCGTTGGAACGGGCAACGAGTCTGCACAGCATGTCCCCATGTCCCGTCGTTGTATGCAGCTCCAGCACTTCCGGTACGGACGCCAAGTGCGCCCGTACGTCGGCCCCTTGACCCTGTTTGATCTCCAGCGTCGCGAACGCGGTGACCGGGTAGCCCAGCGCCGCCGGGTCCACGTCCGGACCGAATCCCCGGATCACTCCGTTCGACTGAAGCCGGTCCAGGCGCGCCTGCGCCGTGCCGCGCGCCACCCCGAGCCGGCGCGAGGCCTCCAGTACGCCGATGCGCGGTTCCTCGGCGAGCAGCTCCAGGAGCCTGCCGTCCAAATGATCGATCGCCACGGCCATTGCCTCCGAATTTGATGGTCATCATGTACGAATCGTCCGGTGAATCAAGCGATTCGCTATACAGGTTGCCCAGTGAATGCGCAAACTATTGCGCACCTTGTGGGTCGGAGGGAGTCTGCGGGCATGACACAGACCACGGACCACACCACCCCCACCAGTGCTCGGCAGGCCGATCCCTTCCCGGTCAAGGGGATGGACGCGGTCGTCTTCGCCGTCGGCAACGCCAAGCAGGCCGCGCACTACTACGCCACCGCCTTCGGCATGAAGCGGGTCGCCTACTCCGGACCGGAGAACGGCAGCCGCGAGACCGCCAGTTACGTGCTGGAATCCGGCGGCGCCCGCTTCGTCTTCACCTCCGTCATCAAGCCGACGACGGACTGGGGCCACTTCCTGGCCGACCACGTCGCCGCCCACGGTGACGGCGTCATCGACCTCGCCATCGAGGTGCCGGACGCGCGCGCCGCCTACGCCTACGCCGTGGAGCACGGTGCCACCGGCATAGAGGAGCCGTACGAGACCAAGGACGAGCACGGCGTCGTCGTCCGCGCCTCCATCGCCACGTACGGCAAGACCCGGCACACCCTCGTCGAGCGCACCGACTACGACGGCCCTTACCTGCCCGGCTACGTCGCCGCCGACCCCATCGTCGAGCCCGGCAAGCGCCGCTTCCAGGCCATCGACCACTGCGTCGGCAACGTCGAGCTCGGCAAGATGGACGAGTGGGTCGCCTTCTACAACAACGTCATGGGCTTCACGAACATGAAGGAGTTCGTCGGCTCGGACATCGCCACCGAGTACAGCGCGCTGATGTCCAAGGTGGTCGCGGACGGCACCCGCAAGGTGAAGTTCCCGCTCAACGAGCCGGCCGTCGCCAAGAAGAAGTCGCAGATCGACGAGTACCTGGAGTTCTACGGCGGCCCCGGCTGCCAGCACGTCGCGCTGGCCACCAACGACATCGTGGAGAGCGTACGGGCGATGCGCGCGGCGGGCGTCGAGTTCCTCGACACGCCGGACTCCTACTACGACACCCTCGGCGAGTGGGCCGGCGAGACCCGTGTCCCGGTCGAGACGCTGCGTGAGCTGAAGATCCTCGTGGACCGCGACGAGGACGGTTATCTGCTGCAGATCTTCACCAAGCCCGTACAGGACCGCCCCACCGTCTTCTTCGAACTGATCGAACGCCACGGCTCGCTGGGCTTCGGCAAGGGCAACTTCAAGGCCCTCTTCGAGGCCATCGAGCGGGAGCAGGAACGGCGCGGCAACCTCTGACACCCGGCCCGCCCCGGGTGTCCTCCGGACGCCACCCCCCACCCCGCGGCCCGCCGGAACCTGACCCGGCGGGGCCGCGGCCCTTCCCGAGGGGAGCGGCACACCCGCACCCGGGACCGCCACCCGGGTGCGGGAGAGGATCTTCCGTGTACGGCCCACGGATGGGAGGCTGACGGCATGGACCTCATCGCACGCCTGCGCGACGCCCTCCCCGCGGAAGCGATCCTCACCGACCCGGACGTCACCGGCGCCTACGCCCACGACATGGCGAGCTTCTGCGAGGCCGGCACACCCGCCGTCGTCGTTCTGCCGCGCACGGTCGAGCAGGTCCAGCGCGTGATGCGCACCGCCACCGCACTGCGCGTCCCGGTCGTCCCCCAGGGCGCCCGCACCGGCCTGTCGGGCGCCGCCAACGCCTCCGACGGCTGCATCGTGCTCTCCCTGGTCAAGATGGACCGGATCATCGAGATCAACCCCGTCGACCGGATCGCGGTCGTCGAGCCCGGCGTCGTCAACGCGGCGCTCTCCCGCGCCGTCAATGAGCACGGCCTCTATTACCCGCCGGACCCCTCGAGCTGGGAGGAGTGCTCCATCGGCGGCAACATCGGCACCGCCTCCGGCGGCCTGTGCTGCGTCAAGTACGGCGTCACCGCCGAGTACGTCCTCGGCCTGGACGTCGTCCTCGCCGACGGACGGCTGCTCACCACCGGCCGCCGCACCGCCAAGGGCGTCGCGGGCTACGACCTCACCCGCCTCTTCGTCGGTTCCGAGGGCAGCCTCGGCATCGTCGTACGCGCCGTCCTGGCCCTCAAGCCCGAACCGCCCCAGCAGCTCGCGCTGGCCGCCGAGTTCCCCTCCACCGCCGCCGCGTGCGACGCGGTCTGCGAGATCATGGCGCGCGGCCACGCCCCCTCGCTGCTCGAACTCATGGACCGTACGAGCATCCGCGCCGTCAACGCGATGGCCCAGATGGGACTGCCGGACAGCACCGAGGCCCTGCTCCTGGCCGCCTTCGACACCCCCGAACCGGCCGCCGACCTCGCCGCCGTCGGCGCGCTGTGCGAGGCCGCCGGCGCCACCGAGGTCGTACCGGCCGAGACCCCGGCCGAGTCCGACCTCCTCCTCCAGGCACGGCGGCTGACCCTGACCGCCCTGGAACGCGTCAAGTCCGCCACGATGATCGACGACGTCTGCGTACCGCGCTCGCAACTCGCCGCGATGCTCGACGGCACCGCCGCCATCGCCGAGAAGTACGACCTGACCATCGGCGTCTGCGCGCACGCGGGCGACGGCAACACCCACCCCACCGTCTGCTTCGACGCGAACGACCCCGACGAGTCCCGGCGCGCCCGCGAGTCCTTCGACGAGATCATGGCGCTCGGCCTGGAACTGGGCGGCACGATCACCGGCGAGCACGGCGTCGGCGTCCTGAAGAAGGAGTGGCTGGCCCGCGAGCTGGGCCCGGTCGGCCTGGAGATGCACCGCGGCATCAAGGCCGTCTTCGACCCGCTCGGACTGCTCAACCCCGGCAAGGTCTTCTGACCGGCACCGTCGGCGGTCCGGCCGTGGGCCGGCCGCGGTTCGGCCGTCATGAGCTGCACCTTCTAGGGTTCGGACCATGAACTCCGACCTCTGGACCATCATCGGCGCCGCGGCCGTCGTCATCGTCGTCCTCGCCTCCACCATGGACGCGCGCCACAAGACACTCGAACGCCGGCTGCGGCACATGGACCGCAAGCTGAACCTCGTCATGGAACACCTCGGCATCGAGGAGCCCGGCCCCGAGGGCATGGCCGAGATCGACGCGCTGCTGCACAAGGGCAGGAAGGTCGAGGCGATCAAGCGCTACCGCGAACTGACCGGCGCCGGCCTGGTCGAGGCCAAGGAGGCCGTGGAGCGCCGGGAAGGCTGAGAGCCGGTGCCCCCGCCGCCCGGCGAATGCCCCGATACATGTGGCCGGGCCGGGCGCCCGGGACGAGGATGGAGCCGACCGCCGCGACGCCGACGCAGGGAGCGAAGAGCGATGCCAGCCACCACAGGGACCGAAGAGGCCACCGCCCGGGACACGTACGACGTCGTCGTGCTGGGCGCCGGGCCGACCGGCGAGAACGTCGCCGACCGGGCACACGCCCTCGGCCTCAGCGCGGTGATCGTGGAGAGCGAACTGGTCGGCGGCGAGTGCTCGTACTGGGCCTGCATGCCCAGCAAGGCACTGCTGCGCCCGGTCACCGCCCGCGCCGACGCGCGCCGCGTCCCCGGCCTGCTCCAGGCGGCGGCCGCGCCGCTGGACAGCAAGGCGGTGCTCGCCCACCGCGACGCGTTCGCCTCCCACTGGAAGGACGACGGCCAGGTCCGGTGGCTGGACTCGGCCGGCATCGACTTCGTACGCGGCCGGGCCCGCCTCGACGGCCCCCGGCGCGTCGTGGTCGACACGGGCGGCGGGGCGGAACGCGTCCTGACCGCCCGGCACGCCGTCGCCGTCTGCACCGGCAGCCGCGCCGTCCTCCCCGACCTCCCCGGACTGGCCGACGCCCGCCCCTGGACCAGCCGCGAGGCCACCAGCGCGCAGTCCGTACCGCCGCGCCTGGCGGTGGTCGGCGGCGGCGTCGTCGGCGTCGAAATGGCCACCGCCTGGCAGGCGCTGGGCTCCCGGGTGACGCTCCTGGTGCGCGGCGGCGGACTGCTGCCCAAGATGGAGCCGTTCGCGGGCGAACTGGTCGCCGAGTCCCTGGCCGAGACGGGCGCCACCGTACGTACCGGCGTCTCGGTGACCGCGGTACGGCGCGAGATGCCCAACGGGCCCGCCACCGTCGTACTCGACAACGGCGACGAGCTGGTCGCCGACGAGATCCTGTTCGCCACCGGCCGCGCGCCGCGCACCGACGACATCGGCCTGGAGACGGTCGGCCTGGAGCCCGGCACCTGGCTGGAGACCGACGACACCTGCCGGGTCAAGGGCGTGGCGGACGGCTGGCTGTACGCCGTCGGCGACGTCAACCACCGCGCGCTGCTGACCCACCAGGGCAAGTACCAGGCCCGCATCGTCGGCGCCGCCATCGCCGCACAGGCCCAGGGCACCACCGCCCTGGACACCGGCCGCTGGGGCGCGCACGCCGCGACCGCCGACACCGCCGCCGTACCGCAGGTCGTCTTCACCGACCCCGAGGCCGCCTCCGTCGGCCTGACCGCCGCCGAAGCCGA
Organism: Streptomyces chrestomyceticus JCM 4735; assembly: GCF_003865135.1. NCBI lineage: Bacteria > Bacillati > Actinomycetota > Actinomycetes > Kitasatosporales > Streptomycetaceae > Streptomyces > Streptomyces chrestomyceticus. Next base: position 5,893,577 of record NZ_BHZC01000001.1, read on the forward strand.
ACGCGCCGGACACCGCACCCGCGTCGTCGACTTCGACCTCGGCTCGGTGGCGGGCGCCGGCCTGTACGCCGACGGCTACCGCGGCCGCGCCCGTATGGTCGTCGACCTCGACCGCGAAACCCTCCTCGGCGTCACCTTCGTCGGCCCGGCCGTCGGCGAACTCCTGCACTCCGCCACCGTCGCGGTGGCCGGCGAGGTCCCCATCGACCGGCTGTGGCACGCGGTGCCCGCCTATCCGACGATCAGCGAGGTGTGGCTCCGGCTGCTGGAGACGTACCGCGGTTGAGACGCCGGTCCGTACGCGGCCGGGCGGCGGTGCGTACCGCGGACGAGGACCTCGGTCCGGGCAGGGCCGGACCGGCGGCGTAGGTCGGAATCCCGATACTCAGGCGCGCCGGGCCGCCGTACGGTCAGGAGTGCCAGAGCCCGACGGGCCTGAACGCACCGGCCCGCGCAGACGTCGCAGGAGGCACCCCGTGTCCGTGCAACTCGACCACACCATCATCCACGCCACCGACAAGTTCGCGTCCGCGCGCTTCCTCGCGGAGCTGGCCGGGCTGGAGGAGCCGACGGCGTTCGGCCCGTTCGCCGCCGTATCGACCGCGAACGGCCTGACCATCGACTACGCCGAGCACGTCGTCGAGGCGGCCGCGATCGTGCCCCAGCACCTCGCGTTCCGGGTCTCCGAGGAGGAGTTCGACGCGATCTTCGCCCGCATCCAGGAGCGCGAACTGCCGTACTGGGCGGACCCGTACCACCACAAGCCGCAGGAGATCAACCACCTCGCGGGCGGCCGCGGGGTCTACGTCAGCGACCCGGACGGCCACGCCATCGAGTTCCTCACCCGCAAGCACAGCCTGGAGGACCTCGGTACCGCATCGTCCTGACCCTGGTACGTCCGGCCCGCGCTAGGGCGCGTCTTTCGGATCATCCTGGGCCCGCGGCGCCTGGCACGGCACCTCGCGGCGTTGTCGCATCACCCACGGACACCCAGTCCGAGGGCAATGCTCCGCCTTGCGATGCACCGCACCAGGCGCCGCGGGCTGCTCCAGGCTGATCCAAAAGACACGCCCTACGCCCCCGCCTCCGGCGACTCGTCCGACGGCCACGGGCCGGACAGCCACCGGTCGTCGTCCCGCGGCGTCATGGCGAGCAGCGCGCTCAGCCCTTTGTCCAGCCCCAAGTGGTCCTGCTCCGACCCCGGCGGGACCACCCGCAGCGTGCGCTCCAGCCACGCCGAGACCGCCGGGGCCGGCGCCTCCAGCAGGGCCTCGCCGTCCGGGGAGCTGAGCGCCATGCAGACCAGGCTGCGCCCGTCCACCTTCGTGGGCCACACCCGCACGTCACCGTGGCCGCACGGGCGGAACACCCCCTCGACGAGCAGTTCGCGGGCGAACGTCCAGTTGACGGGGGCGTCCGAGCCGATGTGGAAGGTGACGTGGACGGCGTAGGGGTCGTCCGAGCGGTAGGTCAGCCGGGCCGGGACGGGGATGCTGCGGTCCGGCGACAGGACCAGGCCCAGCTCCAGCTCTCGTTCCACCACGGTGTGCATACGGTCCGCCTCTCTTCGGTACCTCCTGCGAACCCCCCTGTGACGGGGCCCGCACTTGGATAGAGGCTCCGGAGCCCGGACCATTACGCGACTTCGCACAACTTTTTTCGCGGGCCTCTTCCAGGTGGTCCGGCCCGGCCGGGACACCCGCCCCGACCCTCCGTCTGATAGATGTGGACGCTGCGTTGCGGCAGACTGCACATGCCCCACCCACCACACCAGGCCGAGAACAGATACGGGACTTCGGACATGAGCGCCCCTTCCTCAGGATCCGCCGGCGGCAGCCCCACGCCAGGCTTCTACCCGGACCCGTCCATTCCCGGCTACATCCGGTACTGGAACGGTGCCGCATGGGTGCCGGGCACCAGCCGGCCCGCGCCCGCCGAGGGCGAGGCGCTCCCCGCCCCGCCGCCCGGCGCCGCCCCGGCTCCCGCGCCCGCGCCGGCCCCCACCCCCGCCGTGGAGGAGACCGGCCCGGTCTTCCTCGACGAGGAGGAGGAACCCGGTCGGCTGACCGGGGCGGGCAGCGGCGCGCCCGCCTCCGCCTGGCAGGCCGACACCGCACGGCAGGGTGGCTTCGGCGGCGAGCAGGACCGCCGTATCGCCTGGGGCTCGCCCGAGGAGGCGCAGGCCGGGCTGCCGCAGCAGCGCGACGAGGCCGCTGCCGCGCCCGGTGCGCCGGCGTCCGGCGAGGAGCCGCCGCGGACCGACGGCACGGTCACCATCCGCGCCGTACGGGACGAAGGCGCCCCCGGCCGCGACCGCGGCACGACCACCATCCGCGCCGTACGCCCCGACGGGCCCCAGGGCGGCAAGAGCGACACGATGTCGATCCGGATGGCGCCGCAGTCCGGCGGCGCCCCGGCGTCGCCGCTGCCCGGCGCCGCGGCGCCGCAGCCGCTGCCGTCCACGGGCGCGCAGCAGCCGCCGGCGGCCTCCGGCCCGCAGCAGGCGGCCGCGCAGCCCGCTCCCGGGGCCCGGACGCCCGCCGCCCAGGGACCGGCCCAGCAGGCGCCGCAGGGGCCCGTACAGCCGCAGTCCCCGCCGCAGCCCGGTCCGGGGCCCGCCGTGCCGCCCGTGCAGCACCAGCCGTTCCCGACGCAGCAGCCTCAGCACCCCCAGATGCCGCAGCAGTCACCGGCACCGCACGTTCCGCCGCACCAGCCGGCCTCCCGGTCCGCCCCCGGACCGGCCCCGGCTCCCGCACCGCAGGCCCCCGGACCGGCCCCCGCGCCGCAGCCCGGCCCGCAGGCCCAGCCCGCCCCCTTCTCCGGCTTCCCGCCGCAGCAGGACGGCGCGGCCGAAGGCGTCGTCCCCTGGAAGCCGCCGACCACCGACCCGTTCCTCGCGGCCGCGCAGGAACAGGGCCGCCCGGCCCCCCTGGGCCGCCGCTTCGCCGCCCGCCTGATCGACACCCTGGTCCTGGCCGTCCTCACCGGCGCCGCCGCCGTACCGCTGTGGGGCCCGGCCACCGAGCACATCGACGCCAAGGTGGAGGCCGCCAAGCAGTCCGGGCGGGAGGTCACCGTCTACCTGCTCGACGGCACCACCGGCCCCTACCTGGCCGTCGTGCTCGCCGTGCTGCTCATCGGCGGCGGCCTGTACGAGGTGCTGCCCACCGTCAAGTGGGGCCACACGCTCGGCAAGAAGGTGTGCGGCGTCAAGGTGCTGGACATCGAGAGCCACGACACCCCGCCCCTGGCCTCGGTGATCAAGCGGTGGCTGGTGTACGGCGTGCTCGGCGTGCTGGCGGTCGGGGTCGTCAACGCCGTGTGGTGCCTGTTCGACCGGCCGTGGCGGCAGTGCTGGCACGACAAGATCGCCCGGACGTTCGTCGCCGAGAAGTAGCCCGGGGAGCAGACCGCCCGCCCGGCCGCGTCACCCGGCCGGACCTCGCCGGATGCGGCGGGGCGCGGCCCGGGTTCGACTCGGGCCATGAGCACCGACCAGCCCGGGCCCGGCTCCGCGGGCGAACCGCCGGAGCGCGACCCGTACCTGAAGAAGCCGCAGGAACCGCCGTCGGGCGGCGCTCCGTACGGTGCCGAGCCGGCCGGTGGCTCTCCGTACGGCGGCCGGCCGGCCGGCGGGTCCCCGTACGACCGCCCCGCCAACGCCACCCCGCACGGCGAACAGCCGCCCGGCGGCGACCCGTACGGCGGCAGTGCCCCGCCACCCGGGAGCGGCCCGCCGCCCGGAGGGATGCCGCCGCCCTACGGGGGTGACCCGTACGGGGGCAACCCGTACGGCGGCCAGTACGGCGCCGCCGACCCGCTGGCGGGAATGCCGCCGCTGGCGAGCCGCGGCCGTCGCCTGGTCGCCCGCATCATCGACTGGATCATCGTCTGCGTACCGGTCGGCCTGATCATGAGCGGGGTCGTCGGCGGCTTCGACTACTGGACGACGGACGGCACCCAGACCGGACGCCAGGCGTCCGTCTCCCTCGTGACGATGCTGGTCTACCTCGTCTACGAGGGGCTGATGCTCACCAGCCGGGGCCAGACCGTCGGCAAGATGGCGATGAAGATCCGGGTGGGGATGCTGGAGAACGGCGCGGTACCGGCCGGGCAGGCGGGCTGGGTGCGGGCGGCGGTCTACACGCTGCCGGAGATCGTGCCGTGCTGCGGCTTCATCTTCTGGCTCGTCAACGTCCTGTGGTGCACCTGGGACAAGCCGTACCAGCAGTGCCTGCACGACAAGACGGCCAAGACGGTGGTGGTCTCCACGGCCTGAGGCCGGTACCCGCCGTCCTTCCTGGCGGCTCCGGCGCGTCAACCGGCGGTCGGCGCACCCCTCTTCCGAGCGGTGCCCGGCCGCCTACGCGCGTCCACCAGCCACGGACGGGCGACTAACGCGAGTGCTCGCTGACGCGCCCCTCGGAGGAGACGCCCGCGTGGGTGTGCTGACGCGGCACCCGCAGGGCCGACGCACGGGTGGTGGACGGCACGTGCGCGCGTACGCCGTGGACGGCGCGCGCGCCGGAGCGCGGGGCCGTGCGGCGGCGCGTCACATGAGAAACCCCCGGCAGCGGCGCCGTGAGGGCGACCAGCAGGCCGAGGGCGAGGGCTGCGACGGCGATGACCGCGATTCCGACCCCGGTCCGCGTCTGCGAGAGCAGTAACAACGCGAGGGTCGAGAAGACGACGGTGGCCGATCCGTAGGCGAGCTGTGCGGCAGTCGGACGAGGCATGGCGGATCCGTCCTCAGGAGGTCGGCAGGGGTGTGGTCGACAGGGGCGCGCCGTCAAACGACTCTACGGTCCTTACTGCCCGAGCGGAACTGGCGGTAAGCGTGACCTGACCCACGGTTCCGAGGCATACGGGGCGCACGGATTCATTCCTGGTTTGAACGGGCCTGATCGGCGCGTCTGTCGGGGTGCCCGGGGCACGGCGCGGGGGAGCCGCCGGGGTAGTGCGGGTACGCACGTGCACCACGTCCCCGTACGTACCCAAACGTGTCCGTTACCCGCAACCTGAAGGTCGAAAACCGTACTTCTCTGTCGTGCCCAAGTCAAGATCTGTCTTTTCCCTCCCCCTTCCGGTCAAATGCTGGCATCCAGTGACCGTTTTCAAGGGGAGGAATGCGCCAAGTGAGAGCCAAGAGACGGGCGTTCAAACCGGCCGCCCTGGCCACGGCCGCCGCCGCGATCGGGGCGGCCGCCCTGTCTTCCGGCGCGCCGGCGCAGGCCGACGACGGCCGGCCGCCGCTCGCCGTCCAGCGGCAGGACCCGGGCGCGCCCGCCAAGCAGGCCGTCGACCACGACCTCAAGGGCCCGTTCAGCGACCAGCAGGCGGCGCAGCGCAAGGAAGCGCTCCAGCAGGTCATCTCCGGCGACGCCAAGCCCACCCGGCACGGCGCCTCCCAGGTCGTCAAGCTCGACCGCGGCAAGTACGTCGAACTCGCCCGCGAGAAGACCGACAAGATCTTCACCATCCTGGTCGAGTTCGGCGACAAGGTCGACGACACCACGATGTACGACCCGGACGGCGACGGCCCCAAGCCCCCGGTGAAGAAGTACGGCGGCAAGCCCGGCCCCGCGCACAACACCATCGCGCAGCCCGACCGCCGCAACGACAACTCCACCGCCTGGCAGAAGGACTACAACCGCCGGCACTTCCAGGACCTCTACTTCTCGCACGACAAGAAGAAGGAGTCCCTGGCCAAGTACTACGAGAAGCAGTCCTCGGGCCGCTACTCGGTCGACGGCGAGGTCTCCGACTGGGTCAAGGTCGACTGGAACGAGGCCCGTTACGGGTCGAACTTCTGCGGCTCCACCAACTGTGCCAGTGCCTGGGACCTGATCCGCGACGGCGTCAACCGCTGGGCCGAGGACCAGAAGGCCAAGGGCCGCACCGACGCCCAGATCAAGGCCGACCTCGCCAAGTACGACCAGTGGGACCGCTACGACCACGACGGCGACGGCAACTTCAACGAGCCCGACGGCTACATCGACCACTTCCAGATCGTGCACGCCGGCGAGGACGAGTCCGCGGGCGGCGGCGCCCAGGGCACCGACGCCATCTGGGCACACCGCTGGTACGCGTACGGCAGCGACTCCGGCCGTACCGGCCCGGCCGGCAACAAGGCCGGCGGCACCCAGATCGGCAGCACCGGCATCTGGGTCGGCGACTACACCATGCAGCCCGAGAACGGCGGCCTCGGCGTCTTCGCCCACGAGTACGGCCACGACCTCGGCCTGCCCGACGAGTACGACACCACCGGCACCGGTGAATCCTCCGTCGACTCCTGGTCGTTGATGTCCGCCGGCTCCTGGCTCGGCCGCGGCAAGGACTCCATAGGCGACCTCCCCGGCGACATGAGCGCCTGGGACAAGCTCCAGCTCGGCTGGCTCAACTACGACAAGGCCAAGGCGGCCACCAAGTCCACCCACAAGCTGGGCGTGGCCGAGTACAACACCAAGAACAAGCAGGCGCTGGTCGTCGAACTCCCCGCCAAGACGGTCCGCACCGACGTCGTCAAGCCCGCCGAAGGCACCCAGCAGTGGTGGAGCGGCATGGGCAACGACCTGAAGAACACGCTCTCCCGTCCGGTCGACCTCACCGGCAAGAAGAAGGCCGCCCTGACCCTCAAGGGCTGGTGGGACATCGAGCAGAACTACGACTTCGCCTATGCCGAGGTCTCCACGGACGGCGGCGCCAACTACACGCCGCTGGAAGGCACCGCCGACGGCAAGCCGATCACCCGTGACGGCGGCGACAAGCCCGCCCTGACCGGCACCTCCGGCGCGTACAAGGACCTCGTCTTCCCGCTCGACGCGTACGCCGGCAAGAAGATCGACCTCCGCTTCCGCTACCAGACGGACGGCGGCGCCGCCCAGAAGGGCTTCGCCGCGGACGCGATCTCGGTGACCGCCGACGGCAAGGCGCTGTTCACGGATGGCGCCGAGGCCGGTGACAACGGCTGGGCCGCGAAGGGCTTCTCGCGCATCGGCGCCTCCTTCACCAAGGACTACCCGCGCTACTACATCGCCGAGAACCGCCAGTACGTCTCGTACGACAAGACCCTGAAGACCGGCCCGTACAACTTCGGCTGGGCGACCGACCGCCCCCAGTGGGTCGAGCACTTCCCGTACCAGAACGGCGTCCTGATCTGGCTGTGGGACACCTCGCAGCCCGACAACAACGTCGGACAGCACCCCGGCTACGGCCAGATCCTGCCGATCGACGCCCACCCGAAGGCCGAGAAGTGGTCGGACGGCAAGCTGATGCGCAACCGCTTCCAGACCTACGACTCGACCTTCACCCGGCACCGTACGGATGCGCTGACGCTCCACAAGGACGGCAAGGTCACGAAGATCAAGTCGAAGCCCGGTGTGACCGTCTTCGACGACCGCAAGGGCGTCTACTACGACGAGACGAACCCGACCGGCGGCGTGATCGTTGCTGACACCAACACCCGTATCAAGATCAGCAACGAGTCGTGGAACGGCTCCACGGTGACCCTCCAGGTGGGCCCCTCCACCAAGTAGTCACCAAAACCGCAGGTCACAAGCCATTCGGCCGCCACCCCCTAGCGGGCGGCGGCCGATCGCGTTTAGATGCACCTTGCGAGTCCTTGTTGACGCCGAGTCTCACGGGGGAAACCGTGCCCACATCCGGAGGAGGATTCATCAGGCTTCCCGCCGGAAGCGTGGTGGTCGCCCTGACCCTGCCCAGACCGGGCGACAACGGACACCGCGTCCGCGTCCTGGTCCACGCGGTGAACCGGCAGCGCGCGCTGACGAGGTTGCGCAATCTGGGGCTGCGTGCGGTGTATCTCCGTGGTAACACGGAGCCACCCACCCCGGACGAGGTCACGGCTGTCCTCCATCACCCCGATGGGCTGGTGTGGCGCGAGACGCCCGACGACGATACGGAGTCTTGGCATCCGATCCGGGCGTTGCTCCGCTCTGCGTAGGGGGTGCCCTCTGCGCTGCGCGCGAGGATATGTGCCGACGGGCGGCTCGCATTGCTTGCGTGGTGGGGGCGGGGGCGCGCAGGGGGCCAACTCCTCGGCACCGTGGACCGCAACGTACTTTCGATAGGCAACGCAGAGGCCCGGCTGCCTGCGGGGATGGCCCCCTACACGCCCCCTCAGGCCGGTTCGGCGAGCCGAGGTCGGTGGGGGGAGAAAAGAACGATGACGCAGGAGGGCGCCTTTCCTGGGGGTGAGGCTCACGGGGTGGTGGCGAAGGCGGGCCACTCCCCGGCGATGGAACGCGCGCGTCAGGCCGGCCCACGCCGACGCGGCTCCGCCGCGCCACCGGGCGCTGACGCGCCGGGGGGCGGGCCACTCCCCGGCGATGGAACGCGCGCGTCAGGCCGGCCCACGCCGACGCGGCTCCGCCGCGCCACCGGGCGCTGACGCGCCGGGGGGCGGGCCACTCCCCGGCGATGGAACGCGCGCGCCAGGCCGGCCCACGCCGACGCGGCTCCGCCGCGCCCCAGGGCGCTGACGCGCCAGAGGGGGGCGGAGCGCCGAGGCTCCCGCGCCGCAGGCGCGCTCAGCTTGTAAAAGCCCCAGCCCGATCGCACCGAAAGCCGCTCGACGGCCAGGGCTCGGGGTCCCGCAGGGGTCTCCCCGCAGGCAGCCGGGCCTCTGCGTTGCCGAATGAAAGTACGTTGCGGTCCACGGTGCCGAGGAGTGACCCCGGAGGGACCCCGAGCCCCCCACCACCGGACCTATCGCGCACAAAGCGCACCCCAGACCCGGTGCGCTTGGGCTTGTGAAAGCCCCAGCCCGATCGCTCCGAAAGCCGCCCGAGCCCCCCACCACCGCACCAAAGGCGCGAAACGCGAACCCCTCAGGCAGCGATGATCACCGGCTTGCCGGTGAGTTCGACCCCCGCGGCCCGCATCTGCTCCAGCGCCCGCTTCGTCGTGCCCGCCGCCACCCCCGCCGTGAGATCCAGCAGCACCCGCACCCGGAACCCCTCACCCACCGCGTCCACCGCCGTGGCCCGCACGCAGTGATCCGTGGCCAGGCCGACCACGTCCACCTCGCTCACCTCGTGAGCCCGCAGCCAGTCGGCCAGCGGGTGGCCGTTCTCGTCCACGCCTTCGAAGCCGCTGTAGGCGGCAGCGTGGGCGCCCTTGGAGAAGACCGCGTCGACCGCCCCGGAGGCCAGCGCCGGGGCGAAGTTCGGGTGGAAGCCGCTGCCCTCCGTGCCGGCGACACAGTGCGGCGGCCAGGTGGTCTCGTAGTTCGGCCGCACGGAGAAGTGGTCACCGGGATCGATGTGGTGGTCGCGGGTCGCCACGATGTGCCGGTAGCCGCTGCCCGCGGCCTCACCCACCAGATCGGTGATGGCGGCAGCCACATCCGCACCTCCCGCCACGGCAAGGCTGCCGCCCTCACAGAAATCGTTCTGCACGTCAACGACGATCAATGCCCGGTGCATGGTGCGAGCCTTCCGGCTGGGGAGCGGTGAAGTGGGCGCGGAGTGGGCGCGAAGTGGTGTGACCGAGGGTAGCCACTGGCCGGGCCGAGGGGGAGTGGGCACCGGGGGCTGACGGGCGCACCCCGTCAAGCCTGCTCCGTGGGCAGTACCGCCTCCCCACGGGACAACTGCATCGCGGACATCGGCAGCCCGGCCCGCGCCGCGATGTGCCGCTCCCGCGCCGCGTCCAGCGGCTCACGGGCGACCACCTCACCGCCGCGCACCAGCGGCACCGCGAGCTGCCGCTCGGCGAACTCCGCCGGCACCGGGCCGGTGCCGACGACCTCCGCCTCCGCGACGCCGTGCTCGTCCAGCCGCCGTGCCGACCACTTGCGGCCGCCGAGCGACGCCTTGCCGCCCATGGACTTCTTGGCCACCGGCCGCAGCGGCGCGTCCGCCGCGTCGCTGTCGGCGCGGGCGACCAGCTTGTAGACCATGGAGCAGGTCGGGTGGCCGCTGCCGGTGACCAGTTGGGTGCCCACGCCGTACGCGTCCACCGGTGCCGCCGCGAGCGAGGCGATGGCGTACTCGTCCAGGTCGCTGGTCACGACGATGCGCGTGTCGCGGGCGCCCAGCTCGTCGAGCTGCTGCCGTACGCGGTGGGCGAGCAGCAGCAGGTCGCCGGAGTCGATGCGGACGGCGCCGAGGCCGGGCCCGGCCACCTCGACGGCCGTACGGACCGCCTCGGTGACGTCGAAGGTGTCCACGAGCAGCGTGGTGCCGCTGCCGAGCGCGTCGACCTGTGCCCGGAACGCGTCGCGCTCGCTGTCGTGCAGCAGGGTGAAGGAGTGGGCGCTGGTTCCGACGGTCGGGATGTTGTAGCGGAAGCCGGCCGCGAGGTCGGACGTGGAGTGGAAGCCGCCCACGTACGCCGAGCGGGAGGCGGCGACGGCGGCCAGCTCGTGGGTGCGGCGGGCGCCCATCTCGATGAGGGGCCGGTCGCCGGCCGCGACGGCCATCCGGGACGCGGCGGCGGCCACCGCGGAGTCGTGGTTGAGGATGGAGAGGATCACCGTCTCCAGCAGGACCGCTTCGGCGAAGGTGCCCTCGACCCGCATGATCGGCGAGCCGGGGAAGTAGACCTCGCCCTCGGGGTAGCCCCAGATGTCGCCGCGGAAGCGGTATCCGGCCAGCCAGTCCAGCGTGCGGTCGTCGAGGATGCCGCGCTCGCGCAGGAAGCCGAGAATCGTTTCGTCGAACCGGAAGTTCTCCACCGCGTCCAGCACCCGGCCCGTTCCGGCGACGACGCCGTAGCGGCGGCCTTCCGGCAGGCGTCGGGTGAAGACCTCGAAGACCGAGCGGCGCTCGGCGGTCCCGGACCGCAGTGCGGCCTGCAGCATGGTGAGTTCGTACTGGTCGGTGAAGAGCGCAGTCGACGGCACGTCCACCGGCAGCCCCAGGTCTGCTGTGTTCATGGTAAGGATGCTACCTCTCATACTCGTCACTCTGACGATTTCCCCGGGCTGTTTGTGCGATGCCCCACCGCGGGTGGCAGCATGGAGACCGTGAGCGCCGACCCGTCTGCCACCATCGCCCTTCGATCGACGCGCTGCGCGCTCGGCGCCCCCGTGGAGATCGAACGACCCGAGTCCAGCGAGGCACCCTCCGAGGTGCCGGAGCCGGACGTGCCCTGGGTCACGCTGGTGCACAACGACCCCGTCAATCTCATGAGCTACGTGGCGTACGTCTTCGAGACCTACTTCGGCTACTCGAAGGGCAAGGCCAAGCAGCTCATGCTCGACGTTCACCACAAGGGACGGGCGGTCGTCTCCAGCGGCAGCCGCGAGGAAATGGAGCGCGACGTGCAAGCGATGCACGGGTACGGCCTGTGGGCGACCCTCACCCAGGACCGCTGATGGCCGGCCACTTCGAGCCCCTGCCCGGCGGCGGCGCGGCCGCCCCCCTCGACGAGGTCGAGATCTCCATCCTGCGCAGCCTCGCCGTCCAGCTCATGGAGCTGATCGGGCCGGGCGAGGAGCCCGCCGAGGGCGACGACCCGCTGGCCGCGCTGTTCACGGAGGGCCCCAGCGAGCCCCCGTCCGACCCGGCGCTGGCCCGCCTCTTCCCGGACGCGTACGGCGGCCCGGACGAGGTGCCGGACGACGCCACGCACGCCGCCGCGGCCGAGTTCCGCCGCTACACGGAGAACGACCTGCGCACCCGTAAGCGCGAGGACGCCCTCGCGGTCGTACGGGCCCTGGACGCGCTCGGCCCGGTCGGCGGAGCCCGCCGCACCGACGGCTCGGACGCCGCCGCCCCGGAGGGCGCCGTGGACGGTGCCGTGCTGCGCCTGAAGCCGGACGAGTCGCGGCAGTGGCTGGGCGCCCTGAACGACCTCCGGCTGGCCATCGGCACCCGTCTGGAGGTCACCGACGAGGACGAGAGCGGCGAGCTGCTGCGGCTCCCGGACAGTGACCCGCGCAAGCCGATGGTGATGGCGTACCTGTGGCTGGGCGGGCTCCAGGAGAGCCTGATCGAGACGCTGACGGCCTGATCCCCGGGCTCTCGGGAGCGGACCCGGAGGTTCCGCACGGGCGCGCCGTCCGGCCGCCCGTGGTCCCGTGTCGCCTGTCCCGGATGTCCCGATCGCGGGGGCCGCTCAACGGACGCTCAAATCCGGATAACGATCGCGTCACCGACCCTGACTACCCACCAGCCCATTCCAGCATTTATCCTACTTTTCTTGTGCTCGGCTCCAAGACATCACTGGTAGATGTCCAAGGCGCCGTGATACATGTTCACGAACCTGCCGTGAGTGACGCCACCCCTGTCACTCCGGGAGCGCTTGGCCGGCCGACCGTCGGCGTGCAGGAACTCCATCCGGGGGATCGGAACCCGATCCGGACAGACCGGGTCGGAATGGAGAAGGGCGCACCACACATGACCTCTGTGCAGGTCGAAAAGAACGCCGGCGGCAGCGACGCCGCGGGATCTGCCTCGGAAGAGGGTTACCAGCGGGGGCTGGGAAACCGGCAGATCCAGATGATCGCCATCGGTGGCGCCATCGGAACCGGTCTGTTCCTCGGAGCGGGCAAGGCGATCTCGAAAGCGGGACCCAGCATCATCCTGGCCTACGCCATCGTGGGCCTGGTCATCTTCTTCATCATGCGCGCCCTGGGCGAGCTGCTCATGTACCGGCCGGTGTCGGGCTCCTTCTCGGAGTACGCCCGCGAATTCCTCGGCCCGTTCATGGGATTCGTGACGGGCTGGACGTACTGGCTGTTCTGGGTGGTCACCGGCATCACCGAAGTAACTGCAGCCGCCACCTATGTGCAGTACTGGAACAAGGGAATACCCCAGTGGGCGTCCGCCCTGGTCTTCACGGTTGCCCTGTTCGGTATCAACCTGATCTCCGTGAAGCTCTTCGGTGAGCTGGAGTTCTGGTTCTCGATGGTCAAGGTCACCGCGATCATCGGCATGATCCTCATCGGTCTCGGCGTGATCACCATCGGTTTTTCCGACGCCGGTGACACCGCTTCCTTCAGCCTTCTGTGGTCGGACGGCGGCTTCTTCCCGAAGGGCATCGGCGGCACGCTGATGACCCTGCAGATCGTGATGTTCGCCTTCCTGGCGGTCGAACTCGTCGGGGTCACCGCGGGTGAGGCCACCAACCCCAAGAAGGTCCTGCCCAAGGCCATCAACACCGTGCCGTGGCGGATCGGCCTCTTCTACATCGGCGCGCTCATCATCATCCTGTCCGTCGTGAGCTGGACCGTCTTCAAGCCGGGCGTGAGCCCGTTCGTCGCGGCCTTCCAGCAGATCGGCCTGCCGGCCGGCGCCGCCATCGTCAACTTCGTCGTACTGACCGCGGCGCTGTCCTCGGCCAACTCCGGCATGTACTCCACCGGCCGGATGCTGCGTGACCTGGCGCTCAACGGCCAGGGACCCAAGCTGTTCACCCGCCTCAGCAAGAACGGCCTGCCGACCTGGGGCACCGGCGTCTCCGTCGCGATGATGCTGTTCGGCGTCTGGATCAACTACCAGTGGCCGGGCAAGGCCTTCGACCTGGTGGTGTCCTTCGCGACGATCTCCGGCATGTGGGCCTGGATCATGATCCTGATCTCGCAGCTCCGCTACCGGGCCAAGGCGGACCGCGGCGAGCTGCCGCAGTCCGAGTTCAAGGCGCCCGGCGCCCCGTACACCTCGATCTTCGCGCTGGCCTTCATCGGCATGGTCATCGTGATGATGGGGGTGGACCCGGACGCCCGGGTCTCGCTGTACGCGGCACCGGTCTGGGCGCTGGTCCTGGGCGTCAGCTACCTGGTGCTCAAGTCCCGCAACCCCGACATGTTCGGCAAGGCCGCCGCTCCGGTGGCCGTCACGTCCGCCCCGCAGGGCGGCAAGAAGGACTGAGGGCGGCCCGCTCCCGGGCGGGCTGTCCAGCATGCGGGCCGGTTCGTACCAACCTTCGGTACGCACCGGCCCGCCTGCTTATTCTGGGGCCCATGCTGACCCTTACCAAGGCCCTGTACGACCAGATCGTGGAACACGCCCGCAAGGACCACCCCGACGAGGCCTGCGGCATGGTCGCGGGCCCGGCCGGCAGCGGCCGCCCCGAGCGGTTCATCCCGATGCTCAACGCCGCCCGCTCGCCCACCTTCTACGAGTTCGACTCCCAGGACCTGCTCAAGCTCTACCGCGAGCTGGACGACCGGGACGAGGAACCCGTGATCATCTACCACTCGCACACCGCGACCGAGGCGTACCCGTCCCGTACGGACATCTCCTACGCCAACGAGCCCGGCGCGCACTACGTCCTGGTCTCCACGGCCGACACCGACGACGCCGGACCGTTCCAGTTCCGCTCGTTCCGCATCCTGGACGGTCAGGTCACGGAGGAAGACGTCGAGGTCGTGGACGCCTACTGACCGGGGACGCCCGCTGATCCGCGGCCGTCTGCCGATCCGCGGCCGCCTGCCGGCCACCGCGACGGCGGACGCCGCCGGCGCACCTGACACACTGTGCCGCATCACCTCGGGCGGCAGGACCCAGGAACCCGGTGCGAATCCGGGACGGTCCCGCCACTGTGACCAGGCCGCACGGCCTGGAAGCCAGGAACTGACCTGCCGCCTGCACACCGACCAGGGGACGCGGATCCCCCGGAGGAGGCACGGCCATGTCCAGACGCAGGTCCCGCGGCGCACTGCGCGCGCTCATCTCGGCGGCACTCCTGCTGCCGCTCGCCGCCTGCGGCACCGGCGGCGGAGACGGCGGCGACGCGAAGGCGTCCGGCGGGGCCACGGCCAAGGCGGCCGGCTTCCCGTACACCGTCGACAACTGCGGCGTACGCACCACCTTCAAGGCCCCGCCCGAGCGCGTGGTGACCATGAACCAGCACACCACCGAGATCATGCTCGCCCTCGGCCTCAAGGACCGGCTGGCCGGCACCGCCTACCTCGACGACAAGGTCCTGCCGCGGTACGAGAAGGACTACAAGAGCGTCAAGGTCCTCGCCAAGGAGTACCCCTCCTACGAGACGCTGCTCGGCGCCAACCCCGACTTCGTCTACGGCGGCTACGCCAGCGCCTTCGACAAGGGCGAGGGCCGCGAGCGGGCCGCGCTGGAGAAGTCCGGCATCAAGACCCGCCTGAACATCGAGTACTGCACGCACGGCAAGACCGGTGTCCAGCAGCTCGCCCAGGAGATCCGCGAGGTCGGCGCCACCTTCGGCGTACGCGACCGCGCCGAAGCCCTGGTCAAGAAGGCCGAGACCACGATCGACGCCACCAAGGACAAGCTCAGGGGCACCGCCCCGGCCTCCGTCTTCGTCTACGACAGCGGCGACTCCTCCGTGCACACCGCGGGCGGCAAGGGCATCGGCAACGAGATCATCTCCCTGGCCGGCGGCCGCAACGTCTTCGCGGACACCGCCAAGACCTTCACCGATGTGTCCTGGGAGCAGATCGTCGAGCGCAAGCCCGAGATCATCGTGATCTACGACTACGGCGGCACCCCCGTCGAGGCGAAGAAGAAGCGGCTGCTCGAAGACCCGGCCCTCCGGGACGTACCGGCCGTGAAGAACCAGCGGTTCGCGGTACTGCCGCTGTCCAGCGCGGTGCTCGGCGTACGCGTACCGGACGCCGTCCGGTCGCTGGCCGGGCAACTGCACCCGGACGCCTTCAAGTAGCCGCGGTGAGCTGCAAGACCGCGGCCGCACCGCCGCGCCGGCTGCGCTACACCCTCGTCCTGGCCGTCCTCGCCGCCGCCCTGCTCGCGGCGGGGCTGGCCGGGCTCGTCCTCGGCTCCGTCCGCATCCCGCCCGGCGACGTCCTGCGCATCCTGACCGGGGACGCGCCGGCCGGCCCGTTCCCGACCATCGTCCTCGACGTACGGCTGCCCCGCGTGCTGCTCGGCGCCGTCGTCGGCGCGGGGCTCGCCGTCATCGGCACCGTCCTGCAGGCGCTGGTCCGCAACCCGCTCGCCGACCCGTTCCTGCTCGGCGTCTCCTCGGGCGCCTCGACCGGCGCCGTGATGGTCGTCGTCCTCGGCGTCGGCGGCGGACTCGCCAGTACGGTCTCGATGCCGCTGGCTGCCTTCGCCGGGTCGCTGGCCGCGCTGGTCGCCGTCTACGCCATGGCCCGGCGCGGCGGCACCATGACCACCGGGCGGCTGGTGCTGGCGGGCGTCGCGGTCCAGTACATCCTCTCCGCGCTCACCAGCCTCGTCCTGGTCACCTCGGCCAAGGCCGAGCACCTGCGGTCCATCATGTTCTGGACGCTCGGCGGCCTCGGCCAGGCCCGCTGGAACACCCTGTGGCTGCCCGCCCTCGTCCTGCTCGCCGGCCTCGCGCTGCTGCTCACCCTCGCCCGGCCGCTGGACCTGCTGCTGGTCGGCGAGGAGGGCGCGACCGTCCTCGGGCTGGACACCGGCCGCTTCCGCGCCGCCGTCTTCGTCCTGGCGTCCCTGGTCACCGGCGTGCTCGTGGCGGCCAGCGGCTCCATCGGCTTCGTCGGCCTGATGGTGCCGCACGCCGTCCGTATGCTCGTCGGCGCCTCGCACCGGGCCCTGCTGCCGGTGGTCGCCCTGGCGGGCGCGGTCTTCGTCGTCCTCGCCGACCTGCTGGCCCGCACCGTCGCCGGCTCCCAGGAGATCCCGGTCGGCGTGGTCACCGCGCTGGCCGGCGGACCGTTCTTCCTGTGGCTGCTGCGCCGCACCACCCGTACGGAAGGGATCACCGGATGAGCGTCCCGAACACGGACCCCGCCGCCCCCGCCGAGCTGCGGACCGAGGGACTGTCGTACGGCGTCGACGGCCGCCACCTCGTCGACGGCGCCGACCTGCACGTCGCGCCCGGCGAGACGGTGGGCCTGGTCGGCCCCAACGGCAGCGGCAAGACCACCCTGCTGCGCTGCGTGTACGGCACCCTGGCCCCCACCCACGGCCGGATCACGCTGGACGGCTGCGACCTGGCCGGGTTCTCCGCCAAGGAGCGGGCCCGGCGCGTGGCCACCGTCCCCCAGGACGGCAGCGGCGCCTTCGAACTGACCGTGCGCGAGATCGTCGCGATGGGCCGCTCGCCGCACAAGCGCTTCTGGGAGACCGACACGGCGGACGACGCCGTCCGCACCGACGAGGCGCTGGAGCGGGTGGGCGTCGCGGAGCTGCGGGAACGTTCCTTCGCGGCGCTCTCCGGCGGTGAGCGACAGCGCGTCCTGGTCGCGCGGGCGCTCGTGCAGCAGCCGTCCCTGCTCGTCCTCGACGAGCCGACCAACCACCTCGACATCCGCTACCAGCTCGACGTCCTCTCCCTGGTGACCTCCCTCGGCACCAGCACCCTGCTCGCCCTGCACGACCTCAACCTCGCCGCGTACTACTGCGACCGCCTGTACGTGCTGCGCGAGGGCCGCGTCGTCGCCCACGGGACGCCGCACGAGATCCTCACCCCCGGCCTTCTGGCCGACGTGTACGGGGTCGCCGCCGAGGTCAGCACGCATCCGGTGACCGGGGCGCCGACGGTGGTGTATCTGCCGCCGGGGGCGGCGGGCGGGCGGAGCGCGGCGGGTTCGGGGGCGGTGGGGCGGCGGTGAGCGCGTACGAGGCGGGCGCTGCCACCGGCGGTCATGGCGGGCCGCTCGCAGCGGACGATGTGGACGGGCCGCTCGCAGCGGTCGGGGCGGGCGATGCGGACGGGTCGCACACCGAGGGCAACCCGGACGATCCACACGCCGCACTCGCGGCTCTCGCCGCCCACGGCCCCCGCTACCGCCTCGGCCTCGGCACCCCGCCCGACGGCGAGCCCGACTGGCTCGCCGCCGACCGCCTGCTCGACCCGTACGGCCCGGACCTGTCCCGCCTCCTGGACACCGAGCACCAGGGCAGCGGCCACCGCACCGCGCACGCCGCCGCCCTCACCCTCATCGCGGTCTACGCGGGCCGGGTCACCGCGGCGGCCGTCCTGCACTGGGCGCTGACCGGCCGCGTCCTGGACGTACGGCCGGAGAACGTCCTGCTGCGACCGGATCCCGGGCACGGCATCGCCGGGGTCAGGATGCGGACGTTCCGCATCCTGGACGGGCCGGGGCCGAGTGCCGATACGCTTCAGCACGTCGTCCTCGCCCGCCACCTGCTGCCCCTGGCCGACGCGTTGCGGGAGCGCACCCGGGCCGGACTGCGGCAACTGCGCGGGGGAGTGGCCCACGGCTGTGCGACCGCCCTCGCCGCCTCCCACGCCGATCCGGAGCTGCTGGCCCGCCGCTGGACCGCCTTCCTGGACGGCGCGCCCGGCGGCCTCGCCGCACTCGGCGATGTGGTCACCGTCACACGCCGCGACGGCACCCCGCGTCTCGTCTACCTCCGCCGCACCTGCTGCCTCTTCTACACGAGCGCCGAAGCCGTGCGCTGCGTCAGTTGCTGCCTGACCAGCAGGGACGAGCGGATCGCGGCCTACGCGGCGCGCTCCTGAGACGTACCGCCGCAGACCGCGTCCCACCTGTTGTGCACCAAGCGTCCGCATCGCAAGACGAGGTTCCAGTCCCCGGACCGGGAATCGATACGATGACCGCATGGTTTTTGACGACGTGAGCGAGAAGACGCCGGGCATGTTGCTTGTGGCGCGGCTGCACGTCGATCTGTGCCGCCTTGCCAGCGCCATCTGTCCCGTCCGCGCTGCCGCCTGACGCCGCCGGACCCACCGGCCGCGCGGCGGTCCGCGCGCGCATCCATGCCGCGCGCCCGGCATCGCGCCCTCACGCCCAGCGCCTCCGCGCCGCACGCCCCGAGCCTGCGCCGCACGTCCGCCCGCCCGCACGTCACCGCCCTCCCACAGGAGCTCCCATGGCCATCGAGGTCCGTATCCCGACCATCCTCCGCACCTACACCGACGGCCAGAAGGCCGTCGAAGGCAGCGGAGCGACCCTCGCCGACCTCTTCGCCGACCTGGAGAGCCGCCACAACGGCATCCGGGAGCGCCTCGTCGACGGCGAGCAGCTTCGCCGCTTCGTGAACGTCTACCTCAACGACGAGGACGTGCGCTTCCTGAACGGCATCTCCACCGAGCTGAGCGACGGCGACAGCGTCACCATCCTCCCGGCCGTGGCCGGCGGCTCGGGCATGTCCGACGGCCCCCGGGAACAGCGCTGATGCGGTACGACTCCCCGCTGGCGGCGGTCGGCAACACCCCGCTGGTCCGCCTGCCGCGGCTGTCACCCTCCGCCGACGTCCGCATCTGGGCCAAGCTGGAGGACCGCAACCCGACCGGCTCGGTCAAGGACCGCCCCGCGCTCCACATGATCGAGCAGGCGGAGAAGGACGGCCGGCTCACCCCCGGCTGCACCATCCTGGAGCCCACCTCGGGCAACACCGGCATCTCGCTGGCGATGGCGGCCAGGCTCAAGGGCTACCGGATCGTCTGCGTCATGCCGGAGAACACCTCCTCCGAGCGGCGCGAACTGCTCGCCATGTGGGGCGCGGAGACCGTCTCCTCGCCCGCCGCGGGCGGCTCCAACACGGCCGTACGGGTCGCCAAGGAGCTGGCCGCCGAGCACCCCGACTGGGTGATGCTCTACCAGTACGGCAACCCCGACAACGCCGGCGCCCACTACGCCACCACCGGCCCGGAGATCCTCGCCGACCTGCCGTCCATCACCCACTTCGTGGCCGGCCTGGGCACCACCGGCACCCTCATGGGCGTCGGCCGCTACCTGCGCGAGCACGTCCCCGGCGTCCAGATCGTCGCCGCCGAACCGCGCTACGACGACGTGGTCTACGGGCTGCGCAACCTCGACGAGGGCTTCGTGCCCGAGCTGTACGACGAGTCGGTGCTCACCACCCGCTTCTCCGTCGGCTCCGAGGACGCCGTCCGCCGCACCCGCGAACTCCTCGCCGAGGAAGGCATCTTCGCGGGCGTCTCGACGGGGGCCGCCCTGCACGCGGCGATCGGCGTGGCCCGCAAGGCCGTCAAGGCCGGGCAGACCGC
The DNA here is from genome assembly GCF_003865135.1 of Streptomyces chrestomyceticus JCM 4735. Lineage (NCBI taxonomy): Bacteria > Bacillati > Actinomycetota > Actinomycetes > Kitasatosporales > Streptomycetaceae > Streptomyces > Streptomyces chrestomyceticus. Next base: position 5,913,479 of record NZ_BHZC01000001.1, read on the forward strand.
CGACATCGCCTTCGTCGTCGCCGACGGCGGCTGGAAGTACCTCTCCACCGGCGTCTACACCGCCGAAACCACCGAGGCCGCGATCGAGACGCTGCACGGACAGCTCTGGGCGTGAGGCCCCGCGGCTCCGGAGTTCAGCGGCTCCGAGGCCCTGCCGCCCGGAGCGGCCCCCGAGGGGCGGGACGATGCGCGTCCCGCCGCCTCACCTCCCCGTGAGGCGGCGTACCCGCTTCCACAGGGCGTCGTCGACCGTCCCCGCCCGGCGGCGGAAGTCCCGCAGCGGCACGTCGCGCAGCTCGTCCGTCTCCAGGAAGCTCGCCCGGCGCCGCCCGTCCCCGACCACGCCGGGAGGCAGCGGGAGCACCCCCGGCCGGTCCGGATGGTGCCGGCTGGTGATCTTCACGACGTGTGCCGTACCGCCGCGTACCGACAGCACCAGGCACGGGCGGTCCTTCGCGCCCGGCCCGTCCTCGTACGGCACCAGGGCCCACCAGATCTCCCGCGCCCGCGGCGCCGCTGCCCCGCCCGGCCCGGCGCCCCGGGAGGGGCTGCCGCCGGGGCGCGTACGGTCCCGCGCCCGCGCTCTTGGCCGGAACCGAGCGCTCTGCCGCTTCCGCGCGCCCCGCGCGCGTGCCCGCCCGTCGACGAGCGCCGCCACCAGCGCCAGCGCGGCCACCACGGCCAGTGCGGGCCACCACCCCGAGACGTCCAAACCCGTTCCCTCCAAGCTCCGGACCCCGCCCGACCGTACCGGCCCCGGCAGCCGGGCGGCACGGCCGTACCCGGGAGTAGGGCGCCGCCGCGCGGGCGTCGTGTAGCCGTACGGGACCGGGGAACGACAGGTAGGGAACACCCTCCTGTACACACCCACCCGGACTGGTGATTCCGCCCACAGCTCGCCCCGCCGGAGGAGCCACCAGCCCTTTCGCGCCTTACGCTCGTGGGCACCGCAATGACCGCTCAGGACCCGGCACGACGCCCGCCGGACGAGGACCGGCGGGGACTTGTGCACGCCCCCGCCGAAGCCCCGCATGGACCCGCCGCTCCGCCCCCAGCCACGGAGGTTCACGCCCGCATGAAGCTCACTGTCGTCGGTTGCTCGGGGTCGTTCCCTTCCACGGAATCGGCCTGTTCGAGCTACCTCTTGGAGGCCGACGGCTTCAGGCTGCTCATCGACATGGGCAACGGTGCCCTGGGCGAGCTGCAGCGCCACTGCGGTCTCTACGACCTCGACGCCGTACTCCTGTCCCACCTGCACGCCGACCACTGCATCGACCTGTGCGGCTACTTCGTCGTCCGCTACTACCGGCCCGACGGCGGCCGGTGCGCGCCGATGCCCGTGTACGGCCCGGCCGGCACCGAACGCCGGCTGACCGCGGCGCACGCGGACCTGCCGACCGACCAGGCCATGAGCGAGGTCTTCGACTTCCGGACACTGACCCCCGGCACGTTCACCGTCGGCCCCTTCACCGTCCGTACGGACCTGGTCAGCCACCCCGTCGAAGCGTTCGGCTTCCGTATCGAACACGACGGCAAGACCCTGACGTACTCCGGGGACACCGGAGTCTGCGACGCCCTGGACGGCCTCGCCGAGGACACCGACTTCTTCCTGTGCGAGGCGTCCTTCACGCACGGCAAGGAGGACATCCCGGACCTCCACCTCAACGGGCGCGAAGCCGGCGCGCACGCCGCGCGCGCCCGCGCGGGACGGCTGGTCCTGACCCACATCCCGCCGTGGACCGACCCGGGCATCAACCTGCGCGACGCGCAGGAGGTCTTCGAAGGACCGGTCGAGGTCGCCAAGGCGGGCGCGGTGTACGAGATCTGAGCCGTACGCGGAAGCCGTCCGTCCTGGCCGTCCGCGCGTCCGGACCGTACGCGGAAGGCCCCCGCGACCAGGTGGTCACGGGGGCCTTCCGCTGTCGCGGGCGCGGCCGGGGGCCTACTTGCCTTCGAGCTTCTGCATCTCGGCGATCTCCTCGTCGGACTCGCGGCCCGGCGTCTTGAGATCGAACTTGGTGATCGCGAACCGGAAGATCACGTAGTACAGGGCGGCGAAGCACAGGCCGACCACCGCGAGCATCAGCGGCTTGGTCGCGATACCCAGGTTCAGTACGTAGTCGATCGCGCCGGCCGAGAAGCCGAAGCCGTCCTTCATGCCCAGCGCCCAGGTCAGCGCCATGGACACACCGGTCAGGACGGCGTGCACCGCGTACAGCACCGGCGCGATGAACATGAACGTGAACTCGATCGGCTCGGTCACACCGGTGACGAAGGCGGTCAGCGCGAGCGAGAACATCATGCCGCCGACGACCTTGCGGCGCTCCGGGCGGGCACAGTGCACGATCGCCAGGCACGCGGCGGGCAGCGCGAACATCATGATCGGGAAGAAGCCGGTCATGAACTGGCCGGCGCTCGGGTCACCCTGCAGGAAGCGGGCGATGTCGCCGTGCTTGCCCTCGAAGTCACCGGCCTGGAACCACGGGAAGGAGTTGAGCAGGTGGTGCATGCCGACCGCGATCAGACCGCGGTTGGCGACACCGAAGATGCCCGCGCCGACCGCGCCGGAGCCGACCAGCCACTCACCGAAGTTGTGCAGACCGGCGCCGAGGACCGGCCAGATGTAGCCGAAGACGATGCCGATGACCAGGCCCGCGAAGGACGACAGGATCGGCACCAGGCGGCGGCCGCTGAAGAAGCCGAGCCAGTCCGGCAGCTTCTTGCGGCTGTAGCGCTGGTAGAGCAGGGCGACCACGATGCCCATCACCACGCCGCCGAGCACCTTCGCGTCGGCGGGCGCGGCCTGCTCGACTATCTTCCCGTCCACCACCTTGGCGATCTTCGGGAGGCTGTCGTCGCCGAACGTCGCCAGCACCTTGCTGAAGACCAGGTAGCCGACGACGGCGGCCAGACCGGTCGAGCCGTCCGCCTTCTTGGCGAAGCCGATGGCGATACCCACGGCGAACAGCAGCGGCATGTTGTCCAGGAGCGCGCCGCCGCCGGCGGCCATGAACTCCGCGATCTTGTTCAGGAACGCGGGGAACGAGTCCCGGCCGAGCATGTCCGGCTGGCCGAGACGGACCATGAGCGCCGCGGCGGGCAGCGTCGCGATCGGCAGCATGAGGCTGCGGCCGATGCGTTGCGCGACGGCCATGGCACCGGCGCCACGCTTCTTGTCGGGAGCCGCCTTGGCGGTGGCCGAACTCATCGGATTCCTCCTGGTGAGGCGGGCACTCGGAGAAAGGGGGACGGCCCGCCAAGCTTGGTCTACACCACTCAGTGGTTTAGACCATTCTTAGCATGTCGCCCACACATAAAGGAATCCGTTGTTCCCCAACGTTTAGATCACATGCCGAGCGGCCTACAAGTGCCGCGGCTCCGGGGGCCGGTCGGCCCGGGCCGGACTCCGTACCCGTGACCCCGCGAACCCGTACCGCCCCACCGCACTGCCCCCGGCCCCGCCGTACTCCTCCTGCCGCCCCCGCCTCCCCCTACTTCGTATTCTCCTTCGTCAGCTCCTCCTCCACCTCCTCCGGCTCACGCCCCGGAGTGTGCAGGTCGAACTTGGTGATCACGAAGCGGAACAGCGCGTAATAGACGGCCGCGAAACACAGACCGATCGGAATGATCATCCACGGTTTGGTGGCCAGCCCCCAGTTGATCACGTAGTCGATCAGACCGGCCGAGAAACTGAACCCGTCCTTGACGCCCAGCGCCCAGCTCACCGCCATCGACACCCCCGTCAGCACGGCATGGATCCCGTACAGCACCGGCGCGACGAACAGGAACGAGTACTCGATCGGCTCGGTCACCCCCGTGACGAACGACGTCAGCCCCACCGACAGCATCAGACCGCCGATCTCCTTGCGGCGGTGCGCCTTGGCGCAGTGTGTGATCGCCAGCGCCGCGGCCGGCAGCGCGAACATCATGATCGGGAAGAAACCCGTGGTGAACTGCCCGGCCGTCGGATCCCCCGCCAGGAACCGGTTGATGTCACCGTGCACCGCCGTACCGTCCGGCTTGGTGAAATCACCGAACTGGAACCACATGAACGTATTCAGGAACTGGTGCATCCCGATCACCAGCAGCGCCCGGTTGGCGACACCGAAGATGCCCGAACCGGTCGCGCCGAGATCCGTCAGCCACTTGCTGAAACCGGTCAGCGCGTCACCGATCGGCGGCCACACCCACAGACACAGCGCCGCGAAGGCCAGCCCCACGAACGCCATCACGATCGGCACCAGCCGACGCCCGTTGAAGAAGCCCAGCCAGTCCACCAGCTTCACCCGGTGATAGCGCTGCCAGATCCACGCGGCGAAGAAACCCATCACGATGCCGCCGAAGACCCCCGGGTTCTGAAACGCCGCCGGAGTGGCCTTACCGCCCCCGTCGACACACACCCCGCCCCACTGACCGGCCGTCGCATACGTCGCCCCCGCCGCACAGTCCTGCGGGAACTGGTGCAGCACCGAGTAATAGACGAGGAACCCGACCACCGCGGCCAGCGCCGTCGAACCGTCCGCCTTCTTCGCCATCCCGATCGCCACACCGACGCAGAACAGCAGCGGCAGCCCCAGCGAGGAGTCCAGCAGCGCGCCGCCCGCACCCGCGAACACCTTCGCCACGTTCTCCCAGCCCAGACCGTCCGCGCCGAAGACGTCCGGCTGGCCGAGCCGGTTCAGGATGCCCGCGGCCGGCAGCACGGCGATGGGAAGCTGCAGACTGCGCCCCATCTTCTGCAAGCCCTGGAACAGGCCCGCCGACCGTTTCCTCGCTCCCGCCGCTGCCGCGTTCGAGCTCATCCGCGTCCTCCCGGCCGCCGGTCCGTAGCGGGCCGGCTCGCTACGTGCCGCATACTGATGGTGTAGACCACTTGTGGTGCGTTTCGGACCCCCGGAAAAGCGCTGCCGGGTGGTCGCCATCATTCGCCAGAGCACGGGCACGCGCCCGGGTAACTGGGCTGAACGTGCGTTACCGTGTGATCACCGCGCGGCACCGACCGCCGGTGGCCGAGACAAGCAGGAGTGGACATGGCCAGCAAGGCTGAGAAGATCGTCGCCGGGCTCGGCGGACTCGACAACATCGAAGAGGTCGAGGGCTGCATCACCCGCCTGCGCACCGAGGTCGCCGACCCCTCGCTCGTCGACGAGGCCGCGCTGAAGGCCGCCGGCGCGCACGGCGTCGTCAAGATGGGCACCGCCATCCAGGTCGTCATCGGCACCGACGCGGACCCCATCGCCGCCGAGATCGAAGACATGATGTGAGCGGCTGACCGCTCACCCGCCGGGCCCCGGCCGCCCGCCCCACCGGGCGACGGACCGGGGCTTCGGCATGTGTACGGGCGGGGGCTACGGTTCGGCACGTGTACGGACGGGCCCGTACGTGTACGGCCGGGTACGGGTTCGGGCCCGTCCCCGTACGGGTACGACCACCCCTCCCACGGCCGGAACCCGACCTCACCCGGCCCTCGGAACCCGACCTCCCCCGATCCGGAACGCGCCCCTCTACCGAGCCGATAGGGTCGTGGCCATGTCTCGAATCGACGGCCGCACCCCCGATCAGCTCCGCCCCGTCACCGTGGAACGCGGCTGGAGCAAGCACGCCGAAGGCTCCGTGCTGATCTCCTTCGGCGACACCAAGGTCTTCTGCACCGCCTCCTTCACCGAAGGCGTCCCGCGCTGGCGCAAGGGCAGCGGCGAAGGCTGGGTCACCGCCGAGTACTCGATGCTGCCGCGCTCCACCAACACCCGCGGTGACCGCGAATCCGTCCGCGGCAAGATCGGCGGCCGGACGCACGAGATCTCCCGCCTCATCGGCCGCTCGCTGCGCGCCGTCATCGACTTCAAGGCCCTCGGCGAGAACACCGTCGTCCTGGACTGCGACGTCCTCCAGGCCGACGGCGGCACCCGCACCGCCGCCATCACCGGCGCCTACGTCGCCCTCGCCGACGCCATCTCCTGGGCCCAGGCCAAGAAGAGCATCAAGGCCGGCCGCCAGCCGCTCGTCGGCACCGTCTCCGCCGTCAGCGTCGGCATCGTCGGCGGCGTCCCCATGCTCGACCTCTGCTACGAGGAGGACGTGCGCGCCGAGACCGACATGAACGTCGTCTGCACCGGCGACGGCCGCTTCGTCGAGGTCCAGGGCACCGCCGAGGCCGAACCCTTCGCCCGCGAGGAACTCAACTCCCTCCTCGACCTGGCCGTCGCCGGCTGCTCGACCCTGGACGCCGCCCAGCGCGAGGCCCTCGCCCGCACGCTGTGACGGCCTCCGCCGCCGTACGAGCCTCCTGACGCGCCGGCCCCCGCGACGGCGGGCCGGCGCGCCGCTCACCGTCCCGCCGGGCCCGCCCTGTGACCTTTCCCTCGTGGGATCTGCGTCTCTAGGAAAACGGCGGCCCGCGGCGCACCGTGGGACGCATGTCCACTTCCGCTGCCACGGCTGCCGCAGCCGACGCCTCCGTCACCGCGTCCCGGGCCCGCACCGGCGGCCCGAAGGACGGCTCCAACCTGCTGGAACACCTCGTCGGCTGGACCCTCGTCATCGTCCTGGCCATGCTCTTCACCCAGACCGGCCTCATGTGACACACGGGGCGCACGCCCCGCACCACCCGGCTCACCCCCGCACCACCCCGGCCGACCCCACGCGCCCCGGTCCGCTCCCGGCGCCCCGGCCCGCCCGGCCCCCGGCAACCAAAGCCCGCCCGCCGGCGTTCTCCCTAGTACCGGCACCGGTACCAGCACCCGTACCGGCGCACCGCCCGTGCACGGCACGCCCAGGGGAGGACCGTTCTCATGGCTCCACGCCGACGTACCGCACTCCGCCGTAGCGCACTCCGCCGCGCCGCGGGCCGCCGCCCGGCGGCCACCGGCGCCGCCCTCCTGGCGGCAGCCGCCCTGACCGTCCCGCTCCTCGCCGCCTGCGGAGCGGTCGACAAGGCCGTCGGCTGCGCCAAGACCGCCACGGCGTTCGCCAACGACCTGTCCTCCCTCCAGCAGGACCTCGGCAACGCCGCCGACAGCCCCCAGGACGCCCAGCGCGCCCTCGACCGCCTCCAGAAGGATCTCGCCAAGATCCAGAAGGCGACGGACGACCCCGAGGTCCAGCAGGCGCTCAGCCGCCTGACCGGCGCCCTCGACAAAGCCGACGACGCCGTACGCGACGGCCGTACCCCCGACCTGTCCGCACTGGGCGACGCGGCCGGCGCCCTCACCAAGAGCTGCGCGACGGGATGAGGGAAGCTGCCGCCTCCCCTGGATAATCGGGCCTCATGAAGCGCCTGATCCTCGCCACCCGCAACGCCGGCAAAGTCACCGAACTCCGCGCCATCCTGGCCGCCGCCGACCTCGACGTCGAACTGGTCGGCGCCGACGCCTACCCGGACGTCCCCGACGTCAAGGAAACCGGCGTCACCTTCGCCGAGAACGCCCTCCTCAAGGCCCACGCCCTCGCCCGCGCCACCGGCCACCCGGCCGTCGCCGACGACTCCGGCCTCTGCGTCGACGTCCTCGGCGGCGCGCCCGGCATCTTCTCCGCCCGCTGGGCGGGCCGGCACGGCGACGACCAGGCCAACCTCGACCTGCTCCTCGCCCAGCTCTCCGACATCGCCGACGGTCACCGCGCCGCCCACTTCGCCTGCGCCGCGGCCCTCGCCCTCCCCGACGGCACCGAACGCGTCGTCGAAGGCCGCCTCGAAGGCGCCCTCCGCCACACCCCCGCCGGCACCGGCGGCTTCGGCTACGACCCGATCCTCCAGCCCCTCGGCGACACCCGCACCTGCGCCGAACTGACCGCCGACGAGAAGAACGCCATCAGCCATCGCGGCAAGGCGTTCCGGGGGTTGGTGCCGGTGGTGAGGGAGTTGCTGGGCTGAGGGAAAAACGGCCCGAGGACGACGAAGTGGCCGTCACCTCCAAGGAGAGGTGACGGCCACTTCGTCACGGTGGGCCCGGTGGGACTCGAACCCACGACACACCGGATCTAAACCGGCGCCCTCTCGGCCAGCTGGGGCACGGGCCCGCAGCGTCTACTCTACTGTGCCCTGTTGCGCGTCTGTCGAGGGATCTTCGATTCGGGCGGACCGCCGCCCGAATGTGCGGGTCTGGCTGTGGCACGAAGGGCACAGGTAGCGCAGGTTGCCGATCCGGTTGTCGAGCCGGTCCCCGTTGATGTGGTCGATCTCCAGGACCAGCCGCCTGCCTTGCCAGGTCTCGCCGAGACCGCAGGCACCGCATTGCCGCGGGACTGCCTTGTCGTCCAGAGCGCGGCGTAGCAGGGACGTCTTCGTCCGGCGGGAGCCCGGTGCACGGCGCCGGAGGACGTCATCGGCAGGCATGCGGGTCGGGGAGGGACAGCCACGAGCGTGCCCCTGCCCGGTGAAGTGCGCGGTCGACAGACCGTAGGCCGTGATGCTCCGGTCCAGGAGCCGTCGGGAAGAGGTGGTGACGGGGCGGCCGAGTCGCCGGAGCGTCGCGGCCCGGCTCTGCGAACCGGTCACGGCGGCGGCGAGTTCGTCGCGCGGCAGCAGCTCCGCGCGGGTGCCGCGCCCGGTGAAGTGCGCCGTGCTGATGCCGAAGCGCGTCAGCTTTCCACGGATGTGGCTGTAGGCGCTGTCGTACGGAGGCACGCCCAGGTACTCCAGCATGTCCCGGATGCTGTGAGACCGGGCGGCCGCTTCCTCCAGGCGCTGCTTCGTATACGTCTGCGGTGGGCGTGGCGGCAGTTGTTCGTCGATGAAGTGCGTGGTGTCGATGCCGTAATGCGCCAGGCGGCGGCGGAGGTAGTGGAGCGTGCCGCTGCCCGATGGGGTCCCCAGGCGGCGCAGTATGTCGACGGGACCGGTGGACACCGCGGCCGTACGAGTCAGCAGGTCGCGTGCGTACCGCCGGTGGGCCGTCATGGTTGCCTCACCCCGGGCCGCCTGCGGGGTTTGCGGCCGCGGTACGTGTCCGTCACCGCGTGGCAGTTGGGGCACAGGAGACGCAGATTCTCCGGACGGTTGTCCCACCAGTCGCCGTTGCGGTGGTCCACCTCCAGGCGCAGGGCCTTGCCGTTCCACTCCGGACCCGTACCGCACACCGTGCAGTTCTCCGCGACCCCCTGGAGGAGCAGCGCCCTGCGCAGACGGTCACCGGGCAGCCGCCCCTCGGACGGCGAACCCAGAACCAGCCGGTCGGCGAAGGGCCGTTTGGGGCGGCGGCGGCCGCCGGAAGTGAAGTGGCTGGTATCGATGCCCAGTTCGGTGATGCGCCGGGCGATGTGGGCCTGGTTGCCGCCCACCGGGTGGATGCCGATCCGGCGTACGACTTCGGCGGTGCTGCGGGAGAGGGCGACCACTTCGCGGAGCGTGGCTTCGTCGTGGCGGACCGACCTGTTCGTGAAGTGGGAGGTGTCGATCCGCTCTTCGGCCATTCTGCGGCTGAGGTAACACCGGACACCCGGTGTCGGAATGCTGCCGCAGTGGCGTGCGACGTCCTCGTACGACGTCAACCTGAGCGCGGCCTCCATGAGCAGTTCGCGCGTGTACTTGATCCTCATGTCCCCCGCTTTCGACGGGCTCGGTGAGCCCTGCCCGCTCGTGTGTAGCGTCCTCGAACTGCCCAACGCCCCACCCCCCACCCGGTTACGCCGAACAGCCCAAAAACCCAAAGAAACGACCGCGGCCCCCACCCACCCAGGGCGAGGGCCGCGACGCGGAGTCCGGAGAGGGGTCAGAACCGCGGGTCCGGGGACTGGGACGTGACCATTTCGACGGCTTCTTCCTTGGTGGCGACCGCGGGCGGGGAGCCCTCCAGGGGCTGTTGGGCGGTTTCCTTCATGCAGGCGACGGCGATGGCGCCGACCAGGGCGGCGCCCATGGCGTAGTAGGCGGGGATCATGTCGTTGCCGCCGAAGCCGTCCATGAGGGCGGTGATGACCAGGGGGGTCGTACCGCCGAATAGGGAGACGGCGAGGTTGTAGCCGATGGAGAGGGAGCCGTAGCGGACGCTGGTGGGGAAGAGGGCGGGGAGCGCGGCGGACATGGTGCCGAGGAGGCAGACCAGGGAGAGGCCGAGCATCAGCATGCCGGGGATGATCGCGGCCATGCTGCCCTGCTTGACCAGCAGGAAGGCGGGGATGGAGAGGAGGAAGAAGCCGAGCATGCCGGTCATCAGGAGGGGCTTGCGGCCGTAGCGGTCGTTGAGTTTGCCGACGCTGCTGATGACGCACATCAGGACGAGCATGGTGCCGATGACGACCAGCAGACCGTGTGCCTCGTCGTAGTGGAGGGTGTCGGTCAGGTAGGTCGGCATGTAGGAGAGCAGCATGTAGTGGCAGATGTTGTACGCGCCGACCAACGCGATGCACAGGATCAGCATGGGCCACTGCTGGGAGAAGATCTCGCCGAGCTTCTTCTTGGGGGCGTTCTCCGAGAGGTGGGAGAAGTCGGCCTCGGTCTCGGTGACGGAGGCGTCGCCGTTGTGGGTCTGGGCGGCTTCCAGCTTCTGGAAGGCGGGGGTCTCGTCGAGCTTCATCCGCAGGTAGAGGCCGACGAGGCCGAGCGGTCCGGCGACGAGGAAGGGGATGCGCCAGCCCCAGTCGTGCATGGTCTCGGAGCCGAGCCAGGTGTTGAGGATCAGGACCAGGCCGGCGGCGCCGGTGTAGCCGGCCAGGGTGCCCATCTCCAGGAAGCTGCCGAAGAAGCCGCGCTTCTTGTCGGGCGCGTACTCGGCGATGAAGGTGGAGGCGCCGCCGTACTCGCCGCCGGTGGAGAAGCCCTGGATCATGCGGAAGACGATCAGCAGGATCGGGGCCCACAGGCCGATGCTGGCGTACGAGGGGATCAGGCCGATGCACAGGGTGCCCGCGGCCATCATGATCATGGTGAGGGCGAGGACCTTCTTGCGGCCGACGCGGTCGCCGAGGGGGCCGAAGAACGCGCCGCCGATGGGCCGTACGAGGAAGGCGACGGCGAAGGTGGCGAAGGAGGACAGCAGGCTGGCCGTGTCGCTGCCGCCGGGGAAGAACACCTTTCCGATGGTGACCGCGAGATAGCTGTAGATGCCGAAGTCGAACCATTCCATGGCGTTGCCGAGCGCGGCGGCCTTCACGGCGCGTTTGACGACGCGCTCGTCGGTCACCGTGATGTCGGTGCGGCGCAGCCGGGGGTTCCGGCGGCGGGCGACGGCACGGAACAGGTTTCTGTGGCGTTTGAACGCCTCAGGGTCCCGGTCGGTCGTGGGTTCGGCTTCGGTGCTGCCGGTCGGCACGAGTCGAGTCCTCTCGGTCGGTCAGCGCGCTCGATGCGCGGCAGGGGTTTCGCAGCGGTCGTGGGCGTCCTCGTGGCCGGGTGGGCCGTCGGCGGTCGCCGGTGATCACAAAGGTGGTCGTACGACAGGTGCGCCTGCGCACTGGAGCGCGACTCAAACCACTCTGACCCCACAACGCGATGTACGTCACGTGGTCTGCGCCGTCCGGCGCAGCGGTTCCTCCTGGTTTCGTGGTGGATTTCGCCAGGGCCGTGACCATCGCTGTTACAGAACTGGTACAAAGCCGCGTGGTCACCGAAGCGTCCGGGCAATCAGCCCGTGTGGCGGGGAGGGGAGAGTGGTGGGTATCGAAACCACCCTTATGCTCCGAACCGTTCGCCCCGCGGACACCTCGCGCACCTGTGCCTCGTCCTCGCGCGCGGGGGGACGTTCACCGGCACGCGTGCGGCGTTCGGATGCGGTGGCCCGCACCGCGCCGGCACGGGGCCGCTGCCCCGGAAGGAGAAGTTCATGACCGACCGCGAGGGTGCCCGCCGGTTCAGCGGGCGCACCGCCCTGGCGACCTTCGCCGCGGTCACCGCGCTGGCGGCCGGCGGGGTGTGGTTCAGCCAGGCGGCGGACCGCGCGTCGGCGGTGGACGCGGCGCCGAAGACGTCGGCGGTGCAGGACGTGAAGTCGGCGGGGAAGGCGACCGGCGGGCTGCCCGGTGTGCGGGACTGCGGGTTCGGCGAGCCGGAGATCAAGCCGCAGGTCATCACGTTGACGTGTGCGGACGCGGGCATGGTGGCGACCGGTATCACCTGGCACCGGTACGGCACGGCGGAGGCCGAAGGCAAGGGCGTGGTGCAGGTGGAGAAGGCCGCCGCGGGGGCGGGCACGGACGCGGGTTTCCCGGCGACGTTCCGGCTGTACGCGGCGAAGACGGTGGACGGCGCGCGGGCCTTCACGGGGCTGGAGGTGACGTACGAGGGCTCGACGCCGCTCGGTGACTCGACGGAGATGTACAACCTCGCGTGATGGGCATCCGAGGCCGGATCGCGCTGGCCATCTCGTGTGTGACGGCGCTGGCGGTGGTGGTGCTGGGGTTCGCGGTGCACCACATCGCGGACGCGGAGCGGGAGCGTTCGGCGCGTTCGTACCAGGACGACCGGCTCAGTTCGGCGCTGCAGATCTACGAGCGGGACGGCACGCTGGCGCTGGGCGCTCAACTGGACGACGCGACGCTGCCGAGTCCGTTGCGGGCGGCGGTGTTCGAGGGGAAGTCCGGTACGTATGTGAGTCAGGGCGAGGATCCGCGGGTGTGGGCGGCGACGGGTGTGGGCGGCGGGGCCGGGGCTGGAGCCGGTGACTCCGGTGGCGGTGGTTCCGGCGGGCAGCCGCGGACGTTGTCGGTGTCGGCGGCGTTCCCGGACCACGACCCGGCCCAGGAGGCGCTGGACCGGGCCCTGGTGATCGCGGGTGTCGGCACGGTGGTGCTGATGGCCGGGGTGTCGTGGTTCGTCTCGCAGCGGCTGTCGCGGCGGCTGCGGCACAGCGCGGCCGCGGCGCGCCGGATCGCGGCGGGTGAGCCGCCGGACGCGGACGCGCTGGCGGCGGGCGGCCGGGACGAGGTGGCGGAGCTGGGCCGTTCGGTGCACCACATGGCGACGTCGCTGGCGGCGCGGGTGGAGGCGGAGCGCAAGTTCACCGCGGACGTGGCGCACGAGCTGCGGACGCCGGTGGCGGGTCTGGTGGCGGCGGCCGAGCTGCTGCCGCACGAGCGGGCCGTCGAGCTGGTGCGGGACCGGGCGCAGACGATGCGCAACCTGGTCGAGGACCTGCTGGAGGTGTCCCGGCTGGACGCGGGCGTGGAGTCCGCGCAGTTGGACGCGGTGGATCTGCCGTCGCTGGTGCGCGGGATCGTGGGCCGGGCGGAGCGGGTGCGCGGCCTGACGGGTGTGGAGATCGTCGTGGTGGGTCCGGCGCGGGTGGTGGAGACCGACCGGCGCCGGGTGGAGCGGGTGCTGGTCAATCTGCTGGCGAACGCGGCCAAGCACGGCGCGCCGCCGGTGGAGGTACGGGTCGAGGGCACGCGGATCGTGGTGCGCGACCACGGGCCGGGGTATCCGCCGGAGCTGTGCGAGGAGGGTCCGCGCCGGTTCCGTACGGCGGCTCCGGAGCGGGGTACGGGGCACGGTCTGGGGCTGACGATCGCGGCCGGTCAGGCGGAGGTGCTGGGCGGTCGGCTGGTGTTCGGTACGGCGGCGGGCGGTGGCGCCGAGGCGGTGCTGGAGCTGCCGGAACCGGCCGGGCCGGGGGAGACGGAGCCGGTGCCGGCGGCGGAGCGGGGGGCGGTGGCGGCCTCGTAGGCCGCCCCACCCGGGGACAGCGGGGCGGACGTACCGGCTTCGGCCGTCCGCCTCGCCCCTCCCGTTGCCCGCCGCCTGACTCCGCCTACAGCCCCAGATCCTTGATGATCTTTGCGACGTGGCCGGTGGCCTTCACGTTGTACAGGGCGCGCTCGACCTTGCCCTCCTCGTCCACGATCACCGTGGAGCGGATGACGCCGGTCACGACCTTGCCGTACAGCTTCTTCTCGCCGTACGCGCCGTACGCCTCCAGGACCTGCTTGTTGGGGTCGCCCAGCAGGGTGACCGACAGCTCCTCCTTCTCGCGGAATTTCGCGAGCTTCTCCGGCTTGTCGGGGGAGATGCCGATGACGTCGTAGCCGTGCCCGGCCAGGAAGCCGAGGTTGTCGGTGAAGTCGCAGGCCTGCTTGGTGCAGCCGGGGGTCAGCGCGGCCGGGTAGAAGTAGACGATGACCTTGCGGCCCTTGTGGTCGGCGAGCGAGACCTGCTTGCCGTCCGCGTCGGGGAGGGTGAAGGCGGGGGCGGTGTCGCCGGGCTGCAGTCGCTCGCTCATGGCTCTCCTTGGGTGGGCGGCACGCGGGGTGCGCGTACGGGGAAGGCGGGTGCGCGAGCGGGTCGCGCCCCTGTTTGCGCTACGCCCTGAGGTTACTGAGCCGCTCGAAAAGGGGGTGCTGTGGGGCGGCATGCCCGTGGTGCTGACAGACTGTCCGCACGGAGACGGATCGAGACGACCGGAGGCAGCGCGGTGTCGGAAGCCAGGACCCCTGCGCAGATCGAGAAGGACATCGTCCGCAGGCGGCAGGAGCTTGCCGTGACGCTGGACGAGATCGGTGTGCGGCTGCACCCGAAGACGATCATGGGGGACGCGAAGGCGAAGACGGCGGCGGCCGTGGACCGCACGGCGGGGCGGGCGTACGTGGCCGCCAACCGCGCGGTCTCGGACATCCGCGCCCAGCTTGTGGCGGAGGACGGCGCGCCCCGGCTGGAGCGGGTGGTGCCGCTGGCGATGATCGGTGTGGCCGTCGTGGGGCTGCTCGTGGTGGGTTCCAAGAGGCGCCGTTCCTGAGGGGGGCGCTGTGCGGGCGCGCGGCCAGGTACGGTCGTGCCGTGAGCCCGAATAACGCCAAGGACACCCACGACAAGCTGCCCATCCGGATGCTGCACGACCGGGTGCTGGTCCGTACCGACATCGCCGAGGGCGAGCGCCGCTCCACCGGCGGCATCGTCATTCCCGCGACCGCGGCGGTCGGCCGCCGGCTGGCCTGGGCCGAGGTGGTCGCGGTGGGGCAGAACGTGCGGACCGTGGAGCCCGGTGACCGGGTGCTGTACGACCCGGAGGACCGGGCCGAGGTCGAGGTGCGCGGCGTCGCGTACGTCCTGATGCGCGAGCGCGACCTGCACGCGGTGGCGGCGGAGCGCCTGGAGGGCGCCGAGGACGCGACGGGGCTGTATCTGTAGCGCACCTGCGACGGTACGGCCGTGCGGCTGTGCTGGGGCCAGGACGGGCGGTGACCAGGGTCACCGCCCGTTTTGTGTGCCTTTTGCTAGGCTCGGAGACATCCCGACGAGACGCGCCGTACCGGGTCACGACAAGACGACGCACCCCTGTAGGAGCTCGTTGTCCACGGAGGTGCCGTCATGGCATGGATTCTGCTCGCCGTCGCCGGTCTGCTCGAAGTCGGCTGGTCGATCGGCATGAAGTTCACGGACGGGTTCACCCGGCTGTGGCCCAGCGTCTTCACCGGCGCGGGCATCGTCGCCAGCATGGTGCTGCTCTCGTACGCCGCCCGGACCCTGCCGATCGGCACCGCCTACGGCGTCTGGGTCGGCATCGGCGCGGCCGGCGCGGCGGTCGTCGGCATGCTGGTGCTGGGTGAGCCCGCCACCGCCGCGCGGATCTTCTTCATCTGCTTGCTGCTGGTGGCGGTCGTCGGTCTGAAGATGACGTCCGGCCACTGACGCCGGACGCCGGACCCGTATGCCGGGCGGGCGCCCGCACGGCTCGCGCCCGCCCCTGGAAGCCCCCTCACGCCCCCTGGAAGCCCCTCACGCCCCCGGGAAGTTCTCCCACCCGCCGTAGCCTCCGTCGAACCCGCCTCCCAGGCCGCCTCCCATACCGCCGCCGCTGCCGCTGCCGCCGCCCCGGCCCCCGTTGATGCCGCCCTCGACGCCCCCGGCCGGGGGCTCCACGGTGGGCCAGTCGTCGGTGGGGGCGGTGGTCGGCTCCTCGGTCGGGAAGGTGGGGAAGCTGGGGCCGGGGGCCGTGGTGGGCCCGGGGCCGCTGGTCGGCGGGGTGCCGGTGGGGCCGCTGGGCGGCGGGGTGTCGCTCGGCGGTGCCTCGCTGGTGCTCGGCTGCTCGCCGGGTGTGCTCGGTGCCTGGCTGGGCGCCTGGCTCGCGCCGGCCTCCAGGTTCAGGTCGAAGTCCTTGGCGGGGGTGCCGTCCAGGGCGGCTTCGGTGTACGCGGCCCAGATCTCGGCGGGGAAGCCGCCGCCGTTGATGCGGGCCCGTCCCGCCGCGCCGTACAGCGGCTTCTGCGCGCCGGTGTCCGGGTCCTGGCCCAGGACGCCGACGACGGTGGCCAGGTCGGGGGTGTAGCCCGCGAACCAGGCGGCCTTGTCCTGCTCCGCCGTGCCGGTCTTGCCGGCCGCGGGCCGTCCGACGGCGCGGGCCGCGGAGCCGGTGCCGCCGGGGCTCTCGATGACGCTGCGCAGGATCGAGGTGGTGGTGTCGGCGGCGTTGCGGGGCACCGCGGTCTTCTCGCCGCGGTCCGGCAGCTCGACGGTCTCGCCGCCCTTGGTGGCCTTGCCGACGAGGCTGTACGCGCGCTGCTTGCCGTGGTTGGCGAGGGTGGCGTAGACCTGCGTCATGTCCAGCACGCTGGGAGTGGCGGTGCCGAGCGAGATGGCGCCCTGGGAGGAGCCGAGGCTCGGCGTGTCCTTGGGGATGCCGAGGTCGATGGCGGTCTCCTTGACCTTCTCCGGGCCGACGTCGACACCCATCTGGGCGTACACGGCGTTGACGGACTTGTCGGTGGCGGCGGAGACGGTGATCGGGCCGTAGGAGCGGCCGTCCTCGTTCTCGGGGGCGAACCTGGTGCCCCGCCCGTTGCTGATCACCTCGCGCTTGTTGGTGCCGTCGTAGACGGTGTTCGGGGTGATCTTGTTGCCGTCCTGGGTGACGGCGCCGTTGGCGACGGCGGAGGTGAAGACGATCGGCTTGAAGATGGAGCCGACCTGGTAGTCGCGGCGGGTGGCGCTGTTGACGTACTGCTTGGCGTAGTCGATGCCGCCGTACATGGCGACGACGTTGCCGGTGGCGGGGTCGATGGAGGCGCCGCCGGCCCGTACGTAGCGGTCGGCCGTGGAGGTGCCGAGCTGCCGCATCAGTTTCTCGTCGACGGCCTCGACCAGGGCGTCCTGGCGTTTCTTGTCGAGGGTGGTGGTGATGCGGTAGCCGCCCGCGGCGAGCGTCTGATCATCGATGATCTTGTTGTTGGTCAGATAGTCCTTGATCGCTTCGACGAGGTAGCCGCGCTGCCCGGACAGGCCGGTGGGCGGCTTGGCCTTGCCGGGGGTGGGGAACGTCAGCCCGGCCCGTTCGGACGCGCTGATCCACTTCTTCTTGACCATGCCGTCCAGGACGTAGTTCCAGCGGTCCAGGGCGCGCTGCCGGTTCTGCGGGTGGGCGGCGACGTCGTACGCGCTGGGCGCGTTGAGCAGGGTGGCGAGGTAGGCGCCCTCGGCGGTGCTGAGCTGGTCGGAGTTCTTGCCGTAGTACGCCTGGGCGGCGGCCTGGATGCCGTACGCGTTGCGGCCGTAGTAGCTGGTGTTGAGGTAGCCCTCCAGGATCTCCGACTTGCTGCGCTCGCGGTCCAGCTTGATCGCGATGAAGAACTCCTTGGCCTTGCGGGTGATGGTCTGTTCCTGGCCGAGGTAGTAGTTCTTCACGTACTGCTGGGTGATGGTGGAGCCGGACTGCTTGCCCTTGCCGGTGACGGTGTTCCACGCGGCGCGCAGCATGGCGACGGGGTCGACGGCGGACTCGGAGTAGAAGTCGCGGTCCTCGGCGGCCAGGACGGCTTCCTGGGTGGTCTTCGGGACCTGGCTCAGCGGGACGTTCTCGCGGTTGACCTTGCCGTCGCGGGCGATCTGGCTGCCGTCGGCGTACAGGTAGACGTTGCTCTGCGCCTGGGCGGCCGAGTTGGCGGCGGGGATGGGCACGAGCATGTACCCGGCGACGAGGCCGCCCGCGACCAGGAGCAGGACGAGCAGGAAGCCGCCCAGCACCATCCGCCAGGTGGGCAGGGCGCGCCGCCAGCCGGTGCGCTTGGGGCGGCCCTTGCCGGCCTTGGTCCCGCCGCCGGCGGCCGGGTCCTCCCCGGGGCCGTCCCCGTCGGCGGCCGCGGGCAACTCGGAGCGTGCGGCCCACTTCGGTACGCGGGGGCCGGCCTTGCCGTCCTGCTGCGGATCGTCGCTCATGTCTGTATGGACTCCTCGGCCGCCGCCGAGGGTTGTACCGCGGCGGATCGGTGACGTGTCGGGCGATTCGCGTCCAAAGCCGGAAAAGGAACTGTCGCCCGATACGAAACTCTCGCATCAAGCCCTTCACCCACGAGGGGCGGCGCGCACCTGTGACCGCTCCGTGACCGGCCGAACGGGTCGAAAGACTCACCGGAACGGGTGAATAAATGCGTGGCCGGGCCCCCGCGTGCCGGACTAGGCTCCGGTGCTCCGCGCCAGAATTGGCGCGCCGTCAGGAACGGGAGGCGCCGGACGTGTTGTACGCAGCCGTCGCGGCGGGCAGCTTCCGGCGCTATGCCACCTACCGTATCGCCACCGCCTCCGGCGTCTTCACCAACACCGTCTTCGGCTTCATCCTCGCCTACACCTACATCGCCCTGTGGACCGAGCGCCCCCATCTGGGCGGCTACGACCTGCCGCAGGCGCTGACCTTCGTGTGGACCGGGCAGGCGCTGCTGGCGGCCACCGGTCTGCTGATCGGCGGCGGCATGGACGAGCTGCAGGAGCGCATCCGCAGCGGGGACATCGCCGTCGACCTGTACCGGCCCGCCGACCTCCAGTTGTGGTGGCTGGCCGCGGACCTCGGGCGGGCCGGCTTCCAGTTGCTCGGCCGGGGCCTGGTGCCGATGGCGGTGGGCACGCTGGTCTTCCCGTCGGCGCTGCCCGCCTCGCCGGTGACCTGGCTGCTGTTCCTGGTGTCGGTGGCGCTCGGTGTGGTGGTCGGCTTCGCGCTGCGCTACCTGGTGGCGCTGACGTCCTTCTGGCTGCTGGACGGCGCGGGCGTGGGGATGGTCGCCGGGCTGATGTGCCTGTTCTTCTCCGGGATGGTGCTGCCGCTGAACGTCTTCCCCGGCGGGTTCGGCGAGGCCGTCCGGCTGCTGCCGTGGTCCTCGATGCTCCAGGTGCCGGCCGATGTGCTGCTCGGGGTGCACGGCGGTCCGGGGGTGGCGCGGGCGCTGGCCTTCCAGGCCGGGTGGGCGGTGGCGCTGCTGGCGGCGGGGCGGCTGGTGCAGTCCGTGGCGACGCGGAAGGTCGTGGTGCAGGGTGGCTGAGGACGGTCCGTGGACCCGCCGCTCGCGGCTGTCCGAGGGCCTGCGGGCGTACGGCCTGATCGCGGCGATGTGGGTACGCTCCACGCTCGCCTACCGGACCTCCTTCCTGCTGACGGCGTTCGGCAACTTCGCCGCCACCGGGCTGGACTTTCTGGCGATTCTGCTGATGTTCTCGCACATCACGGTCCTCGGCGGGTTCTCGCTGCCCGAGGTGGCGTTCCTGTACGGCACGTCCGGCGCGGCGCTGGGCCTGGCGGACCTGGTGCTGGGCAGCATGGACCGGCTCGGCGCGCGGGTCAGGGATGGCACGGCGGACGTCCTGCTGGTGCGGCCCGTACCGGTGTTCGCGCAGGTCGCCGCGGACCGGTTCGCGCTGCGCCGGCTCGGCCGGATTCTCCAGGCGGCGCTGGTGCTGGGCTGGTCGATGCCCCGGCTGGAGGTGGACTGGACGCCGGGCGCGGTGCTACTGGTGCCGCTCATGCTGCTGTGCGGCGCGGTGATCTTCGGGGCGGTCTTCACCATCGGGGCCGCGTTCCAGTTCGTCGCGCAGGACGCCGCCGAGGTGCAGAACTCGTTCACGTACGGCGGTACGACGATGCTCCAGTACCCGCCCACCGTCTTCGCCAAGGACCTGGTGCGCGGCGTCACCTTCGTCGTCCCGCTCGCCTTCGTCAACTGGCTGCCCGCGCTGCGCCTGCTGGGCCGCGACGATCCGCTGGGCCTGCCGGGCTGGGTGGACTTCCTGGGCCCCGTGGTCGCGGCGGCGATGTGCGGGTTGGCCTGGCTGGCCTGGCGGGCGGGCCTGCGCAACTATCGGAGCACGGGGAGTTGAGGGACGGTATGCGAAGCGGTACGGGGGATGCGGTGCGCGACCCGGAGGAGACCGGGGCGGCGGTGCGCGGTCCGGAGGAGGCCGGGGACGCGGCGCGCGGCGGCGAGTCCGGTTTCATCGAACTGGACGGCGTCGAGAAGGTCTTCCACGTACGGCGC
The DNA here is from genome assembly GCF_003865135.1 of Streptomyces chrestomyceticus JCM 4735. Classification (NCBI taxonomy): domain Bacteria; kingdom Bacillati; phylum Actinomycetota; class Actinomycetes; order Kitasatosporales; family Streptomycetaceae; genus Streptomyces; species Streptomyces chrestomyceticus. The sequence continues at coordinate 5,933,636 of NZ_BHZC01000001.1, forward strand.
AAGGCGGGGCGGCTGCGGCGGGTGCGCGAGGAGGTGCGGGCCGTCGACGGCATCAGCTTCCGGGTGCCGCGCGGCGCGATGGTCGGCTACATCGGCCCGAACGGCGCGGGCAAGTCCACCACCGTCAAGATGCTCACCGGCATCCTGGTGCCCAGCGGCGGCCGGCTGCGGGTGGCGGGCATCGACCCGGCGCGGGAGCGGACCCGGCTCGCGCGCCGCGTCGGGGTGGTCTTCGGGCAGCGTACGACGCTGTGGTGGGACCTGCCGCTGCGGGACTCCTACGAGCTGGTGCGGCGGATGTACCGGGTCCCGGAGAGCGCCTACCGCCGGAACCTGGAGCGCTGCGTCGAACTGCTCGACCTGGCGGCGCTGTTGCCGGTCCCGGTGCGGCAGCTCTCGCTCGGCCAGCGGATGCGCGGCGACATCGCGGCGGCGCTGCTGCACGACCCGGAGGTGCTCTACCTCGACGAGCCGACCATCGGCCTGGACGTCATCAGCAAGGCGAAGGTCCGCGGCTTCCTGCGCGAGGTGAACGCGGAGCAGGGCACCACCGTCCTGCTGACCACCCACGACCTCACCGACATCGAGCAGTTGTGCCGCCGGGTGATGGTCATCGACCACGGGCGGCTGGTGTACGACGGCGGTCTGGACGGGCTGCACGCGGTGGGGCGCAGCGAGCGGACGCTGGTGGTGGACCTGGAGCGGGAGCTGCCGCCGATCGAGGGCGTGCCCGGTGCCCGTACGGTCAAGGTCGAAGGCCCGCGGCAGTGGCTGGCGTTCCCGGCGGCGCAGAGCGCGGCGCCGGTCGTCTCGGCGGTGGCGGAGCGGTATCCGCTGGTCGACCTGTCGGTGCGGGAACCGGACATCGAGGACGTCATCTCCCGGATGTACGCGGACAACGCGGCGCCATGAGGCATTAATCTGTCCGTATGACTGACGAACTCCCCGATCTGCGCGCTTCGGACGCCGACCGCGACCGGGTCGCCGGTATCCTGCGCGACGCCCTCGCCGAAGGGCGGCTGGCGATGGAGGAGTTCGAGGAGCGGCTGACCGCGGCGTACGAGGCGCGTACGGTCGGCGCGCTGCGGCCGCTGGTCGCCGACCTGCCGCACACGTTCGACGGCGGGGTGCCGGACACCCGGGCCACCGGGACCGGGCCGGCCGCCTGGCGGGAGCGGATCGGCGGCGAGCCGTCCTCCCGGGGGGCCTTCGCCTTCTGGAGCGGCTTCTCGCGCAAGGGGCGCTGGACGGCACCGCGGACGTTCACCGCCGGGGTGTTCCAGGCGGGCGGCGAGATCGACCTGCGCGACGCGCATTTCGAGGCCGACGAGGTCACGGTGCGCTGCTTCGCGCTGATGGGCGGCATCGATGTCGTGGTGCCGCCGGGTGTCGAGGTGCAGGTGACCGGCTGGGGCTTCATGGGTGGCTTCGACAACGGCGACGGCGAGCCGGGCGAGCCGGGCGCGCCCCGGGTGAAGATCACCGGGTTCGCGATGATGGGCGGCGTCGGGGTCCGGCGCAAGCTCTCCAAGCTGGAGAAGCAGCGGATCAGGCTGGAGCGCGAGCGGCGCGCGGAATCGGCGCTTCCGGGGGATGCGCGCGGGCACGAGGTGCCGGAGCGCCGGCGCAAGGAGCTGGACTGACGGCGTGTACGGGCGCGGGGGCCCTGCCCTCGGTCTGCGCCCACCTCACCGTGCCGCCCGCGCCGCTCGCTCGACCGTTCCTTCGGCCGCTTCCTTGACCGCTCCCTTGACCGCTCCCTTGAGCTGCCGCAGATCGACCGCGTCGGCCATCGCCCGGTAGCCCGCGTCGCTCGGGTGCAGGTGGTCGCCCGAGTCGTAGACGGGCCGCAGCCGCAGCGGGTGGTGCGGGTCGCGCAGCGCCTTGTCGAAGTCCGCGTACTGCCCGTAGACCTCCCCGGCGCGGATCTTCGCGTTGAGGGCCTGCCGTACGGTGTCGAGCTCCGGCCGGTAGCCGCGGTGGCCGCCGAACGGGGTGAGCGTGCTGCCGATGACCTGGATGTCCCGTTCCGCTGCCCGCCGCACGATCTCCCGCATCCCGTCCGCCAGCTTTTCCGCGTCGAGCCGGCGCGGTGACTTGAACAGGTCGTTGAGGCCGATCTCGACGACGACGGCCCGTACCCCCGCACGCGACAGCACGTCGCGCTCCAGCCGGGACAGCACACTCGGCCCGCCGCTGACCGACCAGCGGCTGCTGTCGGTCAGCAGGCGGTTGCCGCTGATGCCCTGGTTGAGGACGCCGTAGCGGGGCGCGCCGGGCTCGGTGCGCAGCCGGGCGGCGAGGAAGTCGGGCCAGCGGTGGTTGGCGTCCGGGGTGGAGGTGTTGCCGTCGGTGATCGAGTCGCCGACGGCCACCACGGCGCCGTCGGTGTGCGGGCCGAGGACGTCCACACCGGTCAGATAGCGCCAGGCGGTGACCTTCCGGGTATAGGCGCCGCCGGCGGTGTCCGCGGCGCGGTCGCCGCGCGCCAGGTAGGACGTCTGGCGGGCGTGCGGGTGGTAGGTGACGGGCCCGGAAGGGGCCGGGGAGTAGGTGGTGACCAGGAGGTCGGCGGCGGCCGGGACGGTCAGCCGGACCGGGTCGCTGGTGACCGCGCCGCCCGCCGGGACGGTCACCGAGGGCCGTCCGGAGAAGGTCAGCCGGCGCAGGGTGCCGGGCGCGGCCGACGGGTCGCCGGGGGCGGAGGCGCGGGCGAGGGTGGCGTGGCCGACGGACAGCGGGCGGGTGCCGTAGAGGTTGGAGAGCTGGATGCGGGCGCTGGTGCCACCGATGCTGGTGTGTACCACGTTACGTATGGAGGTGTCCGCGTAGCCGTCGAGCTTGCCGGGCTCGGCGGCTGCCGCGGCGGCCGACCACGTACCGGCCCACCGTTCCGCCGAGGGCGGGCGGTCGTCCCCCGAGGAGTCCTGGGTGCCGCCACCGCAGGAGCTGAGGAGCACCGCGGCGAGCACCAGCAGCGCCGCCAGTCCGGAGGTCGAGGGCAGTGGGCGGCCCACTGGAGTCGGCATGCGGGCACAGTCTCCTATGGCAGGCGGAGCGGCGTGCTCCGGGCGGGCACAGGGCAGCGTGAGGTCGGCGGCGCCGGGGTCCGGTCGGCTCTTCATGCTGCCACGCGGTCCGGACGGCCCGGGTGGCGCCCTGGCGGCACGTAGGGGAACTCGTGGTTCGTCTCCGGAGTAGGACACAGTTGAACGCACAGTCGGTATGAAGCAGGGCAGATGCCTGTACATACGACGCTGACGGGTTCGAGCGGGTGGAGCGGATGGAACGGACGAAGACGGACGTGGTCCCCGGGGCGGATACGGCCGCGGGCGCGGGCGGGACTCCGCCGGACGGCGGGCACGCGGGCGCGGGCGTGGGCCGGTTCCGCGGCCCGGTGGCGCCCGGCGGCCTCCCGGACAGCCCCGCGGACGCGGAGAAGCGGCGCGGCGTACGGCGCATGAAGACCCTGGCGACCGGTCTGCTGCTCGGCGTGGCCCTGGTGTACGCCCTCGCCACCTGGGCGAAGTCGGCCGGCGCGGGCGCCTGGGCGGGGTACGTGGCGGCGGCGGCCGAGGCGGGCATGGTCGGCGCGCTGGCCGACTGGTTCGCGGTCACCGCCCTATTCAAGCGGCCGCTGGGGCTGCCCATCCCGCACACCGCGATCATCCCGACGAAGAAGGACCAGCTCGGGGTGAGCCTCGGCGAGTTCGTCGGCGAGAACTTCCTGTCCGGCGACGTCGTACGGCAGCGGCTGCGCAAGGTCGGCATCGGCCGGCGGCTGGGTGCCTGGCTCGCCGAACCGAAGAACGCCGACCGGGTGACGGCGGAGCTGTCCACCGCGCTGCGCGGCGCGCTGACCGTGCTGCGCGACTCCGACGTGCAGGCGGTGGTCGGCGAGGCGATCACCCGGCGCGCCGACGCGCAGGAGGTCGCGCCGGGGCTCGGCAAGATGCTGGAGAAGGTCGTCGCGGACGGCGGGCACCGCCGGGTCGTGGACCTGGTCTGCGTACGGGCGCACGACTGGCTGACCTCGCACAGCGACTCGGTGATGACGGCGGTCTCCGGCGGCGCCCCCGGCTGGACGCCGCGCTTCGTGGACCGCAAGGTCGGCGAGCGGGTCTACAAGGAACTGCTGCGCTTCGTCACCGAGATGCGGGACATGCCGGAACACCCGGCGCGCGGCGCGGTGGACCGTTTCCTCAAGGACTTCGCGGGCGACCTGCAGTCCGACACCGACACCCGGGAGCGGGTGGAGCGCCTGAAGTCGGAGGTGCTGGGGCGCGGCGAGGTGCAGGACCTGATCGCGTCCGCGTGGGGCTCCGTACGCACCATGATCGTGGCGGCCGCCGAGGACGAGAACAGCGAGCTGCGGCAGCGCACCCGGGCGGCCCTGCTGTCGCTGGGCCAGCGGCTGGCCCGTGACGGCCGGCTCCAGAACAAGGTCGACGGCTGGCTGGAGGGCGCCGCGGTCTACGTCGTGACGACGTACCGCACCGAGATCACGTCGCTGATCACCGACACCGTCGCGAGCTGGGACGCCGACCACACCTCGAAGAAGATCGAGGCGCACATCGGGCGCGACCTCCAGTTCATCCGGATCAACGGCACGGTCGTCGGCGCCCTCGCCGGGTTGTGCATTTACGCGGTGTCGCGGGTGCTCGGGGGGTAGGACGGGGCCGCGCGAGCGGCTGCCCCGACACGCGGCGTACGTGTGCGTCGCCCACTCCTGGACGCTGGAGGAAGTACCCGGGCCGTGTGGGACGTGGCCTGAGGCACCGCCTCAGGCCGCCCCGTCTATGGAAGTCTCCCGCCGCAGGCCCTACCGTGCAGCGCGTGCGCGGGCGGGAGCGGGTACCGGTGGTGGTGCAGGGGCAGCGGCGGCGACGGTCGCGGGCTGTGCGGGTGGTGTGGGTGGGTGCGGAACTGGCGGTGACGTTCGGGGTGCTCGTGCTGCTGCTGGTCGTGCATCAGCTCTATTGGACGAACCGGCAGGCGCAGGCGGGCGCGCGCGACCAGGTGGCGCGGCTGGAACGGCAGTGGGACGCGCAGCAGCAGCCGTCCGCTGGGCCACCGGCCACCGGAACGCCGTCCACCGGGCCGTCGCCCGACCCGGACGCCTCCACGGCTCCCGAGCGGCACGGGGACCGTATGCGCCAGGAGTTCCGCAGCACCCTGGAGCAGGTCCCGCCGCCGCGCCCGCGCCGGGACGCCGCGTACGCGGTCCTGCGCATCCCGCGGCTCGGCCTCACCGTCCCCGTCGCCGAGGGCACCAGCAGGTCCGCCGTCCTGAACAAGGGATACGCGGGGCACTACGCGCACACCGCGCAGCCCGGTGAGACGGGCAACTTCGCGCTCGCCGGGCACCGCAACACGCACGGTGAACCGTTCCGCTTCCTGAACCGGCTGCGGCCCGGCGACACGGTGGAGGTGGTCACCGCGGCCGCCCGCTACACGTACGCGGTCGACCGGACCGTGCCGCGTACCACGCCCTCCGACGGCACCGTCATCGCCCCCGTCCCGTACAGCACCGCCCACCCGTCCCTGCGCTACACCGGGCCGGGCTCCTACCTGACGCTGACGACCTGCACCCCGGAGTACTCCTCGGCGTACCGGCTGGTGGTGTGGGGCCGCCTGACGGGCGCGCTGCCCCGATAGGCTCTTCCGCTGTGCTGAAACGTCCCACGCTGCTGTGGCTCCTGGTCCCTCACGTGCTCTACCTCGGTGTGCTGCCGCTGGTGAACCGCGTGACGCCGACCGTGCTCGGACTGCCCTTCCTCGTCTTCTGGATGCTGCTCGCGACCCTGCTGACGCCCGCGTCGGTGTGGCTGGCCTGGCGCGGCGACCGGAAACGGGCCGCGCGGCGGGCCGCCGGCGCCCCGGCCGGAGAACGGGGCGCGGCATGAACGCGACCATCGCCACCTCCATCTTCGCGGCGTTCATGGTGCTGACGCTGGCCCTGGGCCTGCTGGCGGTGCGCGGCGGCGGGCGCCGCAAGGGCGGGCTCGCCGAATGGTCGGTGGGCGGCCGCAGCCTCGGCACGGTCTTCATCTGGGTGCTGATGGCGGGCGAGAGCTACACCAGCTTCAGCTACCTGGGCGCGGCGGGCTGGGGCTACAACTTCGGCGCCCCGGTCCTCTACGTCCTCGCGTACATGTCCTGCGGCTACGCGCTCGGCTTCGTGGTCGGCCCGATGCTCTGGTCGTACGCCCGCCGGCACGGCCTGGTCGGCATCACCGACCTGGTCGCGCACCGCTACGGCCGGCGCTGGCTCGGCACGGCCGTGGCGGTCCTCGCCACCGTCTGCCTGCTGCCGTACATCCAGCTCCAGATCACCGGCATGGGCGTGGTCGTGACGACCATCTCCTACGGGGCGATCAGCCTGAACTGGGCCTACTTCATCGGCTTCGCGGTGACCACCCTCTTCGTCGTGGTCAGCGGGCTGCGCGGCAGCGCCTGGGTGTCCGTCCTCAAGGACATCCTGGTCATCGCGACGCTGGCGTTCCTCGCCGTGTACGTGCCGCTGCACTACTTCGACGGCTACGGGCCCTTCCTGGACCGCGTCGTCGCCGAGAAGCCGCAGTGGCTGACCTTCCCCGGCCACGAGTCGGGCGGCCTGGGTCAGGGCTGGTTCATCACCACCTCCCTCCTGAACTCGCTGACCGTCGTCATCTTCCCGACGACCGTCGCGGGCTACCTGGGCGCGCGCAACGCCGACGCGCTGCGGCGCAACGCGGTGCTGCTGCCCTTCTACAACGTGCTGCTGTTCGTGCCGATGCTGCTGGGCATGGCGGCGCTGTTCGTGGTGCCGGGACTGACCGGCGCGGACTCCAATCTGGCGCTGTTCAAGCTGGTGGTGGACTCGCTGCCGGCCTGGCTGGTGGGCGTCACCGGCGTCGCCGCGGCGCTCTCCTCCATCGTGCCGATGGCCGTGTTCATGCTGGTCATCGGCACGATGTGGGGGAGGAGCGTACTGGGCGCGGTGCCCCGCCTGGCGAACCGCCAGAAGCTGTGGTCGCAGGTCGTCGTGGTGGTGGCGGGCGCGCTGGCGCTGCTGCTGACGTACACCGCGCCGAACACCCTCGTACGGCTCTCCCTCATCTCCTACGAGGGAATGGCGCAGTTGGTGCCGATGATCCTGCTGGGTCTGGTGTGGCGACGGCTGACGCTGTACGGAGCCGTCAGCGGCCTGCTCGTGGGCCTCGCGGTGGTCTGCGGGCTGGTCTTCACCGAACACGACCCGGTGTGGGGCGTGAACGCGGGGATCGTGGCGCTCGCGGTGAACCTGGTGGTGGCGCTGGCGGTGACCTGGCTGGGGCCGAAGCCCGTGGACGACCGGCCGGACGCCGAGGTGCTGGCGTCGGACCTGGATCCGGAGGAGGACGGCGGCGCAGCGGAGAACGGTGTCGGCGGGGGCGGCGCGGCCGGGGTCAGCCCGTCGCCGGCGAGGTGATCTTCTTGCCCTCGGGGGAGACGGCGAACCAGGAGCCCATCTTCCCCTGACCGTTCACGTCCCCGGGCTGCTGGTCGCCGCTGAAGGTGTAGACCGGCCAGCAGTCGACCGCCAGTTGCTTGCTGCCGTCGGGCCGGGTGACGGTGCTGATCAGCTTCTCGGGGACGCCTTCCAGCTTGCCCTTGTCGGCCGGGCCGACGGGTTTCCAGGTGTCCAGGCACGCGCCGTTGCAGGCGAACCTCATCGGCCAGGCGCTGTCCTTGTTGAACCGGTAGACCGTACGGCCCTCCTTGTCGACGAGCAGCTTGCCGAGCTTGGGCTGGTCGAAGACGGAGACGTCGGCGGCCGGTCCGGCGGTGGCCTTCTTGCCGTCGGGGGCGAACGCGCTCCAGGTGCCGCCGACGCCGTGGCCCTTGGTGTCGCCGGGCGCGGTGTCCTTGGCGTACCGGTAGGCGGGCCAGCCGCCGATGGTGAGCTGCTTGGTGCCGTCGGCGCGGGTGACCGAACCGAGGGCGCTCGCGGCCATGCCGGAGGCGGCGGTGGCGTCGTCGGCGGGGACCGGGGGCCAGGTGGCCGCGCAGGCCCCGGAGCAGGCGGAGTTCGGCGGCTTGGCGGTGTCCTTGTCGAAACGGTAGAGCGCCATGCCCTTGCTGTCGGTGACGACGGGGCCCAGCTCGGGGGACTGGCGCAGGGCGAGGGTCCGGGCGGGCGCGCCCTGGGCGGCGGGCCGGTTGCTGTCGCCCTTCGAGCCGTAGCTGTCGCCGTAGCCGTCGCCGCCGGCCTGGCCCTTGTCCGCGCCGCTGTCGTCGCCGTAACCGCTGCCGCTGCCCGCCTGGACCTTGTCGTTGGCCACGGGCGCGGCGTTGGTGCGGTCACCGGAGCCGCAGGCGGTGGTGAGCGCCATGACGGCGGCGGCTGTTATCGCCAGGAGGGCGTGGCGGCGTTGGGTGTTGGGGTGTGGGTGGGCGTCGGTGTGCGGGCGGTCGGTGTGGGGGTGGTTGGTGTGGGGGTGGGGCTGGGGGCTCATTGTTGTCTCCTTCGAGGGGGGACGAGGAGTGGTGGGGAGTGTTGTCTGCGGGGGTACGGGGGATAGGGAGCGGGTGTTCAGGCGGGGCGGAAGTTGTCATCGGCGGACGAAAGAGTGCGGAAGTGGCGTTCGTGCGGTGGCAGTTCGGTGGGCGTCCGTCGGTCATCGGTGGCCGTCCGTCGTCCGTCGGTCGTCGTCCGTCGGTCATCGGTCGTCGGTCGTCGGTCCTCGTTCGTCCGGGTCATTCGCCGTGCTGGACGCGCAGCGCGAGTGCCGGGCAGCGTCGTACCGCGAGCTGTGCGCGGCGGCGCATCCGGGCGGGCAGTGGCATCGCGGCCCGTTCCGGGTAGCCGTCGGGCCCCAGCCGGACCATGCCGGGCACGAGGTCGGCGCACAGGCCGTGGCCCTGGCACAGCGTCCAGTCGACGAGCAGCCGCTGCTCGGGCGCGTGCGGCCGGGCGGTGGTGGCCGTGGCGGCGCGGTCGCCGGAACGCCGTGCGCCGCTGGTTTCCGGCGCGCCGCCGACGCCGTACGCCGTTTCACCGGGTACCGGCAGCGCGCCGAGCACCGGACGGCCGCACCCGGCGCCGCCGGCGTGCCTGGCGAACTCGTCGGGGAAGGCGGCCAGTGCCGAGGCGATGAAACGGGCGGTGCCGTCGGGATGACTGCACGCGCCGCGCCGCTCCACGGCGCGCATCCGATCCTGTACGGCGTCCAGCGCGCGCTGTCCGTCACCACCGACTGCCTGGCCGAGCGCGTCAGCGAGCGCGGGCAGTCCGAGGACGCAGGGCCCGCACTGTCCTGCGGATTCGGCGGCCATCCAGCGCGCGACCCGTACGGTCTCGCCTGCCGGGCAGGTCCCTTCCGGCAGCGGCAGCACCGCCCCCGCGCCGAGCACCGCGCCGTACGCGGCCAGGTCGGCGCGGCTGAGGAGGGCCGTACCGGCGGCGGACGGCGGCAGCCAGGTGCCGTGGTAGCCGCCGATCAGGACGCCCTGGCCGGGGCCGAGGCCGCACAGGGCCAGGACGCGGGCGAGCGGCACCCCGGTCGGTGCCTCCACGACCCGTTCGCCGGCCACGGTCAGCAGGACGGTGCCGGGTGCGGCAGGGTCGCCCGTGGCGCGGTAGTCCAGGGCGCCCATCCGGGCGGCGACGGCGAGCTGGGCGTATGTCTCGGTGTTGGAGAGGAGGGTGGGCAGGCCGTGCAGGCCGCGTTCGCTGGAGCGGACCTTGCGGCCGGAGGGCAGGCCGGGGCCCCGGTCGAGGCCGTCGGTGAGCGCGGTGCCCTCGCCCGTGACGAAACGTTCCGCCAGTAGTTGGGCGCGTACCGGCGTGGACAGCGGCCCCCGTTCGGCGATCGCCCGGCGCACCGACCGGGCCACGTCCGCGCGGGTCACCCCGACCGCGACCTCCTCGGCGCCGAGGGCCCGCGCGGCGAGCAGCGCGCCGTCCAGCACCAGGTGCGGCGCGAACAGCAGCAGAGCTGTGTCCTTGAGACAACCGGGCTCCCCTTCGCTGCCGTTGACGACCACCGCGACCCGCCCGCCCGTACGGCGCCGCCCTTCCATGACGGCACGCACCTTCCGCGCGAACGGAAAGCCCGCACCGCCACGCCCGCGCAGCCCGGTGTCCTCGGCCAGCGCCACCAGCTCACTCGCCGACAGATCGGGCGGACTGCCGTGCCGGGCAAGATGCGCCACCCGCCCCAGGCGCTCCACCCCGCCCACCCCGTAAGAACCGTCCATGCCGTCCACCCCGCCCGGCCCGTAAACCCCGTCCATCCCGCCCGGCCCGACTGCCCCGCCCAGCCCGGCCAGCACCCGAGCCGCCCCGAACACGGCCAGGCTGGGGACAACGGGGGAGGGGGCCACGGCAGGCACCGGAACGGCGGTGGCCGACGCCAAGAGCGCCATTGGGAACTCCATTCACTCTGCGATACGTTGAGGTAACCGGGGGCCCACAGGAGTCGGCCCCGAGTGCACACCGGTCGCCCTCGCCCCCATACCGGCCATACCGGCGTACTCCGCGCACTCTGCGCACGTAGCCGTACGTCATGCACGCCCACTACGGGAGTGCCGGGCCACCCGGTCCGGGCCCCGGAACCCGCCGGATTCCGCGCCCGGCGGCGGCCTGTACGGGTCCCGTCCCCGTCGCGGCTCCCGCAGCCGCAGTACGAGCACCACCGCGACCCCGGCGACGCACAGCATGTATCCGGTGGTCACCCAACCACCGGCCGTACGCCCCGACTTCAGCCCGTGCACCAGCGCCGCGCACCAGGCCACGTACGCGCCCATGTGCAGCACCCGCCACCACCGCGACCCGCGGCGCGAGGTGAACGCGCCGCGTACCGCGCCCGTCACCGCCGCCGCGAGGAAGAGATAGCCGGCCAGCGTGCCGAGTCCGATGAGCAGCGGCCGCCCGTCGTCGGCGAACGGCACCGCGGCGGCCGTGCCGCTCGTCCGGCCGCGGGCGATCTTCACCCCGATGTGCAGGGCGAGGAAGCCCAGTCCGGCGACGCCGGTGCCGCGGTGCACGGCCTGCGCGATCAGCCGGTGGCCGGAGTGCAGCAGCAGCCGGTCGGTGGCGGCCAGGCCCCACAGGACGGTGCCGGTGAGCGAGACCAGCGCGAGGACGCCCGTGCCGAAGTCCAGGAAGTCGAGCACCCGCCGGGGGGCTCCGGCCTGGGTGGCCACGGCGAGGAAGAGCAGTACGACGGCGGGCAGCGCCGGGCGCAGGGCGGTCCGCAGACGGGACGAGGCGGGCATCGAGCCTCCTTGACGCGGAGCGGGGGTACGGGAGAGAAGTGCGGATGGCGTCCTGGGGTGGTGGCCGCGCGACGGAATACGTACGCCGCGCGCCGGTTTCGGCGACAGTCGACAGTCGCCGCTATCGACGACGGCCGGTATCGGTGACGTCCGGTTTCGACGACGGCCACCGCTATCGGCGCAAGGCGTGGCCCGGTCCGGGCCGCCGAAGATATTCACGCCGGTTTATGCGCGGTGTCCCGCCGGGACGCGGAAAGGTATGCGCCAAAGGCGGTGCTCCGGGGTGAGCAGCAGCATCACGGAACGCCGCCGGAGCGTCCTCCGGTTTATCGCGCTGTGACAAATTCCTGCACCGGCATCGAAGTTACGCGGGGTAACTCCGGATGGTGCCCCCTCAGGCACGACCACCGCTCGAAGCACCACCGGACGCCGCACCACCGCCTGGCGGTGCTTGCGAGCAGCAGGGCCGTACCCCCCTCCGCATCACGCCAGGAACGAGGTAGCGATGTGTGATCTCCTGAACCGCATCTGGTCACGCCCCCGCGGCGAATGGACCCGCGTGCTGAGAAAGGAACTCCCGGCGCTCGCCGAGAAGGTGACCGAGGAGCTGCGGAGCGGAATTCCCGCCTTTGCCGCACTGCTCGCGGAAACGGGTGCCGTCGAAGAGGCCCGCCGGGCCGTGGAACAGGCCATGCTGGTGGCGCTCGGCTACCAGGAAAACGCGGAGCGCGTCCGCCGGCCCAAGGACCTCGTCGTCACCCCGCTCCCGACGGCACCGGCCCGCCGGGAGGTATTCGCCGCTCTCACCGGGACCAAGGACGTCTCCGACGTCGCCCTCGCCGAAGTGGCCCGCTGTGCCGGCTGGCCCGTACCGGCATGCGTCCAGGCCGTCGCGCTCGCCTCGCCCGCCGAAGCCCCGCAACTGGCCGCCGCCCTCGGCGACGCCCTCATCGGCACCGTCGACGGTGACACCTGCCTGCTCGTCCCCGACCCGGGGACGCAGACCCGCGCCCGTCTGGAGGCCGCCCTCAAGGGCCGGGCGGCGGCGGTCGGCCATGCCGTACCGGCGGGCGACACCGCTTCCTCGCTGCGCTGGGCCCGCGCCCTGCTCGCCCTGTCACCCGGCCGCGGCGGCCCCGACACCCGCCCGGCCTTCGTGGACGATCACCTCTCCGCCCTGCTCCTCCTCCAGGACGAGTCGCTGGCCACAGCGCTCTCCGCACGCTGGCTGAGCCCTCTGGACGACCTGACGCCACGCCAGAGCGAACGCTTGGAGGTCACCTTGCTCGCCTGGCTGGAGGGCGGCGGCGCGCCCGAGGCGGCCCGGGTGCTCCAGGTGCACCCGCAGACCGTGCGCTACCGCCTGCGGCAGATCGAGAAGCTCTTCGGGCCCGCGCTGCGCGACCCCCGGACCCGCTTCGAACTGGAGATGGCGCTGCGCAGCCGCCGCCTGATGGCCCACGTACGGCGCTACCGCTCGCGGGCCGGCCGCCGGGCCCGGGCCGTCGCCTCCACCATCCGGCCGCTGGGCATGGCCAGGGAGGCCCGGGTCAACGGGCTGTGACCGGCGCACCGTGACCGCGGCGGCCCCGGGCTCCCCTCCGGGGCTGCCGCCCTGCCCGGCGGCCCTGCCGCTACGCTGGGGCGGAAGCAGGCCGGACGGACCGTGGCCTGCCGTATGCCGTACGGACCGGGGGAGGGGTGAGCACATGCGGCGTTTCGCCGACGCCTGGCGGCTGTACGTGGGCGCGCTCTTCTTCCTGCTCTCCGGGTTCGCGCTCGCCCAGAGCGGTCTGACCTCGACGCTCGCCGCCGCCGCGACCACCGCCGCCGTACTGCTGCTGTGCCGCGCCTTCCTGGCCGCCGCGCTCGCCCGGCCCGAACCGCCGGGCCGGATCCGTACCGCCATCCGCGACCGGGAACGCCGTACGGCCTTCCTCCCGCAACGCGATCCCGACGCCGCGGGCCGCCCGCGGCCCAGGGCACCCGGCCGTCCCCTCCCGACGGCCGCGTAGGCGCCTTTCCCCTCGCATCCCGCGGAGGCCCCGGCCCCGCGCGGCTCGTCACGCCGAACTCCTCTTCCGGCACGACGAGACCCCGTGGAGGGCTCACCCATGTCCGTTTTCGCCACCCTGGGCAGCGCGCTGTCCCAGGCCGCCGACCTCATCGAACCGCTCTTCGGCGCCTCGGCGACCGCCGCCGCGATCATCCTCTGCACCCTGTGCGTACGCGCCGCCCTGCACCCGCTCGCCCGCGCCGCCGCCCGCGGCGAGAAGACCCGTTCCGCGCACGCCCCGCGCTTGGCCGAGTTGCGCCGTACGTACGCCAAGGACCCGCAGCGCCTACGGGAGGAGACCGCCGCCCTCTACGCCGAGACCGGTTCCTCGCCACTGGCGGGCTGCCTGCCGGCGCTGCTGCAACTGCCCGTCTTCTTCGTCATGTACCACCTGTTCACCAGTGACGGCAGCGGCCTGCTCGCGCACACACTGCTGGGCGCGCCGCTCGGCGGGCACTGGGCGCAGGCCCTCGCGGACGGCGGTCCGGTCGGGCCGTACGGGCTGGTCTATCTCGCGCTGTTCGCGCTGGCCGCAGCCGTCGCCACCTGGAACTACCTGCGGGCCCGTACGACGATGGCGCGGAACGTGGCGTCGGGCGCGGCCCTCGGCCAGGCGGGTCCGGCCGGCGGCGGTACGGCCGACGGCGCTGCGGTGCCCGGCCTCGCCGCCATGACGAAGATGATGCCGTTGCTGTCCTTCGGGACGCTGGTCAGCATCGCGGTGCTGCCGCTGGCGGCCTCGCTCTACCTGGTGACGACCACGGCGTGGACGGCGTGCGAGCGGGCGCTGCTGCACAGGGACCGGGACCGGAAGCGGGGCCAGGACGGCCAGGACGGCCGGGACAGTGACGCGGCCCCCGCCCGTACCGCCGGGTAACGGTCCAGTACGTGAACCGGGTCTTGCGGAGCGGACGCCGTTCTTGGACGATCGTCCGAATCGCTCGATGGCCGTCCCCATCGGCCGGTCCGGGAGAGCCCTCCCGGACCGACCCTTCGACCACGGGAGTTGTACCGATGAAGCTGCTGCGTGTCGGTCCGGTGGGGGCGGAACGCCCGGCGCTGCTCGACGAGGAAGGCGTGCTGCGCGACCTGTCGTCGCTGGTCACGGACATCGACGGGGCGCTGCTCGGGGACAGCCCGGCGCTTGACCGGATACGGGCGGCGGCCGCCGCCGGGGTGCTGCCGCGCCGGGACCCGGCCGGTCTGCGCACCGGGCCGCCGGTCGCCCGGATCGGCAAGATCGTGTGCATCGGGCTGAACTACCACGACCACGCGCGCGAGACCGGCGCCGCCGTACCGGCCGAGCCGATCGTCTTCATGAAGGCGCCGGACACGGTCGTCGGGCCCGACGACACGGTGCTGGTGCCGCGCGGCAGCGTGAAGACGGACTGGGAGGCCGAACTGGCCGTCGTCATCGGCCGTACCGCGCGCTACCTGGAGACCGACGACGAGGCCCGCGCCGCCGTCGCCGGGTACACGATCGCGCACGACGTCTCCGAACGGGAGTTCCAGATCGAGCGCGGCGGCCAGTGGGACAAGGGCAAGAACTGCGAGACGTTCAACCCGCTGGGCCCGTGGCTGGTGACGGCGGACGAGGTGCCCGACCCGCAGGCGCTGGGCGTGCGGCTGTGGGTCAACGGCACGCTGCGGCAGGACGGCACGACCGCCGGGCAGATCTTCCCGGTGGCCGAAGTGGTCCGTTACGTGAGCCGGTTCATGACCCTGTACCCGGGCGACGTCATCAACACCGGCACCCCGGCGGGCGTGGCGATGGGCTGTCCGGAGCCCAAGCCGTACCTGCGCGCCGGTGACGTGGTGGAGCTGGAGATCGACGGCCTGGGGCGGCAGCGGCAGGAGCTGAAGGCGGCCTGACGGGCCCTCAGGCGCGCGGGCCGTCCGGGGCGGGCGGCCGGTGGTCGGCTGTCGGCTGGACAGGGGGACTCGCCGTACGGGTGCGCGAACGGTCCCGCTGCCCGGCCGTTCCGTGCACATAGTGCCCGTATGCCTGCAAAAAAGACAAAACGGACCCAAGTGGTGGGGGCCGCCGCGCTGGGAGCCGTGGCCGCCGTGCTCCTCGGCCTGTTCGCGGCGTTCGGCTTCGCGGCCCCGCTGCCCGGCGGCCTCGGCCCGTGCCGGGGGAGCCAGTGCCCGTCCTCGTACGCCGATCCGAACAACGGACCGGTGGCCGGACGGGACGAGAACCTCAACATCTTCGTCGGCGGGGACTTCCGCGTCGGCGGCTCGGCCGCCGAGGCCGAAGGGAAGATCGTCACCCTCGGCGGCTTCCAGATGAACAAGACCGGCGGCTCCAGCGTCTACAACGTCGGCGTCGTCGGCGTCGGCTCCCGGGTGCCCCCGCCCAACGGCTCCGACTTCCTGACCGTGGGCGGTGACGTCACCATCGCCCACGGCCAGCGGCTGCTCGCCGAGGAAGGCAGCACCCACGGCGTCGTCGCGTACGAAGGCAGGCTGACCGGCACCGTGATCCCCCAGTCGGACCAGCGGCCGGGCGCCGCCGATCCGTACCGCGGGCTGGTGCCCGACCTCACGGCGGCCAGCCAGTGCTACGCCCGGACCGGTGACGGGCCGCGGCCCGCGACCGGCACCGCCGTCAACCAGGGCTACTCGACGGTCTTCACCGGCGACGGGACCTCCGCCCTCCAGGTCTTCAACGTCGACTTCGACCTGGTGGGCCGCAACGGCGGCGCCCAGGGCATCACCTTCCAGAACATCCCGGCCGGCGCGACCGTGCTGGTCAACCTGGTCGGCGACGCCCGCGTCATCAACACCTACATCGGCCACGACCTCCAGCCGCCCGGCATCCGCGAGCGGCTGCTGTGGAACTTCCCGGACGCGAACGCGGTGGAGTTCAAGGGCGGCGCTCAGTTCCAGGGGAGTGTGCTGGTCGGCAAGCAGGGCAGTACGACGACGGTGTCGGTACCGGGGATGAACGGCCGGTTCTACACGGTCGGTTCGCTGGTGCACACCTCGACGTCCGGCGCCGAGCTGCACAACTATCCGTTCAACGGGGATCTGCCGGACTGCCGCGCGCCGAGCCCGAGCCCGACGCCTACGCCGACGCCTACTCCGACACCGACGGAGCCGTCGCCGAGTCCGACGGATCCGAGTCCGTCGCCGACCGACCCGAGTCCGTCTCCGACCGAGCCGAGCCCGTCGCCCACGGACCCGTCGCCGTCACCTACGGACGAGCCGTCTCCCACGGACGAGCCGTCGCCGACCGATGAGCCGTCGCCGACCGACGAGCCGTCGCCGAGCCCGACGGACCCGAGTCCGTCGCCGACCGAGCCGAGTCCGTCCCCCACGGACGAGCCGTCACCGTCCCCCACGGACGAGCCGTCACCGTCACCGACCGACGAGCCGTCGCCCACGCCGACGGAGCCGAGCCCGTCCCCGACGGAGCCGACTCCGACCCCCACACCCACCCCGACGGAGCCGAGCCCGTCCCCGACCCCGACCGAGCCGACGCCCACCCCCACCGAGCCGAGGCCGACGCCGACCCAGCCGACGCCCACGCCGACCGACCCGACGCCGTCGCCCACGGAGCCGACCCGGCTGCCGTCACCGACGCCCCCGGAGCCGACCCCGGAACCGACCGGGCCGACCGCACCTCCGTCACCGACCGCCCCCACCCCGGAGCCCACCGAGCCGACCCCAGAGCCGACCGAGCCGACCCCAGAGCCGACCGAGCCGACCCCAGAGCCCACCGAACCCACCCCGACCCCCACCGAGCCGACCACCTCACCATCACCGACCACCCCCACCCCGACCCCGACCCCCACGGACTCCTCCTCCGCCGGCCCGCTGCCCAGCCCCGGGCCGTCGGGTGACGGGGACCAACTGGCGCACAGCGGCAGCAGCGCCTTCCAGGACCCGCTGTTCATCGGGGCGGCAGCGGCCGCCGTCGTCAGCGGTGCGGTGCTCGTACTGATCATCCGCACACGCCGGCGCCGCTCCGACGGCTGACCTCCGGGTCAGCCCGTCGGCTGCTGCTCGATGTAGCGCCCCAGGGCGTCGACCACCAGCGCGTGGTCGTCGCCCTGGGGGAGCCCGGAGACCGCGACGGTGCCGACGACTCCGGTGCCGCGCAGCCGTACGGGGAAGGCGCCGCCGTGCGCGGCGTAGCGGTCCGGGTCGAGACGGGACGATTCTTCGAACGTCCGGCCCTTGGCGCGGAAGCGGGCGCCGACGAGGTACGAGGACTCCGCGTACCGCTCGACGACGCGGCGCTTGCGCTCGATCCACGCGTCGTTGTCGGCCGACGTGCCCGGCAGCGCACAGTGGAAGAGCTGCTGCGCGCCGCGCCGGATGTCCACCGTCACGGCCGCGCCGCGCTCGCGCGCCAGGTCCGCCAGCAGGCAGCCGAGCCGCCAGGCGTCCTCGTTGCCGAAGCGGTCCAGGACCAGGCGGCGCTCCTGCTCCTCCAGTTCGCGGACCTGGTGGCGGGCCGCCTCCCGCTCGTCCAGCCCGTTCAGCACTCCGGTGCCGCCCGTGCCGTTCCCGTTTGCCGTGCCGTTCATGCCGCCTCCTCGATCCGGACCGCGCGGCCCTCGGCCGCCGATGTCTTCGCCGCTTCCAGGACGCGCAGGGCGGCCGCCGCCTCCCTGGCGCTCACCGGCGGTTCGCCTACGGTGCGCAGTGCTTCCGCGACGGCGGCGTAGTACGCGGGGTAGTCACCGGGCAGGGTCGGTACGGGATCGCCGCCGCCGGTCAGCGGGGACTCCCCGGCGCCGATCCGGCCCCACGCCGACTCCGGCTCCGTACCCCAGCCGTCCGGGTCGTCGCCCGGCCGCCGTCCCTCGCGCAGGGCGGCTTCCTGCGGGTCCAGGCCGTACTTCACGTAGCCCGCGCGGCTGCCCAGCACCCGGAAGCGCGGGCCGAGCTGGGCGGTGGTGGCGCTGACCCACAGGTGCGAGCGGACGCCGTTCGCGTGGGTGAGGGCGAGGAACGTGTCGTCGTCGGCCTCCGCGCCCGGGCGGCGTACGTCGGACTCGGCGTAGACCAGGGTGACCGGTCCGAACAGGGCGAGCGCCTGGTCGACGACGTGGCTGCCCAGGTCGTACAGCAGGCCGCCGAGCTCCGCCGGGTCGCCGGACTCGCGCCAGCCGCCCTTCGGCTTCGGCCGCCAGCGTTCGAAGCGCGACTCGAAGCGCTGTACGTCGCCGAGCGCGCCCTCGGTGACCAGCTTGCGCACCGTACGGAAGTCGTTGTCCCAGCGGCGGTTCTGGAAGACGGAGAGCAGCAGGCCGCACTCGTCCGCGAGGGCGGCCAGCCCGTCGGCCTCGGCGGCGGTCCCGGCGAGCGGCTTGTCGACGACGGCCGGCAGCCCGGCGCGCAGCGCGGCCTCGGCGAGCGCGACGTGCGTCTTGTTCGGGGACGCGATGACGACGAGGTCCAGTTCGCCGGCGCGGGCCAGCACCTCGTCGGGGGTGGCGACCGTACGGACCCGCGGGTGTTCGGCGCGGGCCTGCGCCTGCCGGTCCGGGCTGCCGGTGGAGACGGTGTCCAGCACCAGGCCGTCGGTGGCGGCGATCAGCGGGGCGTGGAAGACCGAGCCGGCCAGACCGTAACCGATGAGGCCGACGCGGAGGGGTGTGCCGGGGGAGTCATTCATGCCGTCCACTTAAGCAACGCTGTTGCCAAAGTGCAAGCAATGCGGACAATGGACGGGTGACCAGCAACGACCCCGAGGAACGTGTCGCCGCGGACGCCCCCGCCCCAGCCGCGGCGCCGCCCGGAGCCCCGGCCCCGGCGCCGTCCTCCGCCCTGGCTTCCGTGCTGCCCGGCGCACCGGCTTCCGTGCCGTCCGGCGGCGGGGCCGGCCTGCCCGCGCTGCGCGGCCACAACGCCGCGCTGGTGCTGGGCCTGCTGCGGTCGGCGGGGCCCGCGGGCGTCAGCAGGCTGGAGCTCGCCGCGCTCACCGGCCTGACCCCGCAGGCCGTCAGCAAGATCACCGCCCGGCTGCGGGCCGACGGCCTGGCGGCCGAGGCGGGCCGGCGCGCCTCCACCGGCGGCAAACCGCGTACGGTGCTGTGCCTGGTGCCCGAGGCCCGGTACGCGATCGGCCTGCACCTGGACCGCGACGAGCTGACCGCCGTCCTCACCGACCTCGCGGGCCGCACCGTCGCGGAGCGCACCGCCCCGCTCGACTTCGGCGCGGGCGCGCCCGCCGTGCTCGACACGGTGGCCGGACAGCTCGCCGCACTGCCGGCCGAGGCCCGCTCGCCCCGCGTCCTGGGCGTCGGCGCCGCCTGCCCGGGGCCGCTGGACCACACGGCCGGGGTACTGCGCCGGGTCACCGGCTTCCCGGCCTGGGACGGCTTCCCGCTGCGCGACGCGCTCGCCGGACGGCTCGGCCTCCCCGTCGTCCTCGACAAGGACACCAACGCCGCGGCGCTCGGCCTCGCCCAGCGCGAACCGGACGGCCGGGGCTCGTTCGGCTACCTCCACCTCGGTACGGGCCTGGGCGCCGGCCTGGTGCTCGGCGGCGCGCTGTACCGGGGAGCCAGGACCGGCGCGGGGGAGTTCGGCCACCAGGTGCTGCAACTGGACGGGCCGCCCTGCGGCTGCGGCAAACGCGGCTGCGTCGAGGCCCTGTGCCTCGACAGGGCGGCGCGCGGCGAGCCCGCCGAGGCGGCGCGCATCCTGGGCACCGCCGCGGCCAACCTCGTGGAACTCCTCGACATCGACCGGGTCCTGCTCGGCGGCCGTACGGTGCTGGCGCGTCCCGGCACGTACGTACGCGGGGTGGCCGAAGCCCTCGCCGAACAGGCCCGCGTGCGCGGTGACGGCCGTACGTCCGCGGTCCCCGTGGCGCTGGCCGAGGGTGGCGCGCGGGCGGTCGCGGACGGCGCGGCGCACCTCGTCCTGGCCCCGCTCTTCGGCGCGCCGGGGGCGCCGTTCGGGGCCGTGACCGCCACCGGAGTGCGCTGAACGCGCGGCATTCGGGCGATCGGCGCGCCGCGCCGGGGCGTCGGTGCCCCGGCGGCGGGTCCGCATGGCAAGGTCCGGAACCGACCGGTCATACGAGCGGCCCGGTGTGGTCCCGTCGCCTGAGCCGAGCGAGCAGGAGCGTCCGTCATGCCCGTGCGTCCGCCCCGCGCACTGCTGCGCGCCACCCTCCCGACGGCCTTGCTGGCCGCGACCCTCCTGACCGCGAACCTCCCGGCCGGCGGTCCACCGGCCCACGCCGTGCCACCGGCTCACGCCATGCCGTCGACTCACGCCGCCACGGCTGCCGTCCTCGCGGACTCCGCCCCCGCGGCTGCCGCCTACATGGCCACACCCGACCCCGCGACGCGGGACGAACCCCCACCCCGCCTCGCCGACACCAGTTCACCGGGAGTACCCCGTATCGGAGCCGCTGCCCTGGTGCTCCTGTCGGCCGGCGCGCTCCTGGTGGCGACGGCCCGCCGGCTCCGCCGACGCTGAAGCCCCCGACACCGAAGCCGAACCCGCCGACTCCCCCTCCGGGAAGGGTGCGAGGATCGGCCGGTGGACTACCCGAACGGCCAGGAACCTGGCGCACCGATCCGCTCCGGCATCCCCGAGCACGGACGCATCCCCAAGTACTACGCGGCGAAGGTCCGGATCGAAGCGCTCCTCACCGAACTGGGCGAGGGCGAGGCGCTGCCCACCGAACGCGACCTGGCCCTGCGCTTCGAGGTCTCCCGCGAGACCCTGCGCCTGGCGTTGCGCGAACTCCACCTGGAGGGACGGCTGCGGCGCCTCGGCCGTGGCACGGTCGTGGCGGGCCCCAAGCTGGAGCAGCCGCTGTCCCTGGCGAGTTACACCGAGGGCGTACGGAAGCAGGGCCGCCGGCCGGGCCGTCATCTCGTCGGCCTGGACCGCTTCCCCGCGCAGACGAGGCTGGCCGGGGAACTGGGCCTGCAAGTAGGCGACGAAGTCTGGCACTTGGAGCGGGTACTGCTCGCGGACGAGGAACGGGTGGGGTTGGAGAGCACGTACGTGGCCGTGGCACGCGTACCGCACCTGGACACGGAGTTCGAGCCCGACTCCTCCTTCTACGCCTACCTCCACGAGCATCTGGGCATCGGCTTCGGCAACGCGGACGAACGCCTGGAAACCGTACTGGCCACCCCACGCGAGGCGCTGCTGATCGGCACACCGGGTGCCCTCCCGATGCTGCTGATCCACCGCCTCTCCCGCGACACCCGGGGCGTACCGCTGGAACGGGTGCGGTCCCTCTACCGGGGTGACCGGTTCTCGTTCACGACCCACTTGGGCGGCTGACCGCGGCCGGATTCCTGTCCGGCCGTCCCGCTCGCCTCAGCCGCGGAAGATGCTCATTCCCGTTCCGGGCGCTGTTCCTTCCGGAGCCGGGATGCTTTCGGGGCCGGCGGTAGGAACTTCCGGGGTGATCGGGAATTCGGCTTCGCGGCGCAACAGCAGCACTTTGTCACGCTCCCAGACCCGGCGGTATCCGTGCTTCAGCAGAAAACCGGAGTACTCCTGCTCCTGGGTGACGGAAGCGAAGGGGAACGAGACGACGCCGAACTGGAGCAGCACGTAATCCGCGCCGCGCGGAATCGTGTCCGCCAGCACCACGGGGCCACGGGCGGTCAGGTGCGGCGCGATGATGTTGTCCACCTCGGCGGAAGCCCCGTCGGGAATCATCCGGGCCGCTTCGCGCAGAGCGCGCGTATGGGGGTCGGGCGTCCAGTAGGCGGGGTTGGGGAGGGTGAACAGGCCGAAGGGGACGGCGATGACCAGCGTCAGGAATCCGGCAGCCGGTCCCCACCACCGCACGGCCCAGCTCGTACTGCGGCTCCTCCGACTCCTGCGAATGGCGCGCGTTCCCGGACTGCTCCCGCGGCTCCGACGGTAGAGCCGCCCCGACACTTCCACCGCGGCCGTGAGCAGAATCGGCCAGAGAAAGGCGTCGTAGTGGTGCAGAACCGTCCAGTGGTTCGACGTCTCGGACAGGATGCGTTCTGCCACCAGAGGCAGCGCGCACCATGCCGTCGCCGAGCCCAGCGGCAGGAACAGCAAGGTGCCGAACAGCCACATGACCAGCGTGATTTTCACCGGCGGGGCGGTGGCCACACCGAACAGAATCCAGGGTTCCGTCACGACCCTCAGAAGGGCGGCGCCGAAATCGGGGCCCAGTTGACCGTAGCTCCAGTAGAACCCCGGAGTTCCTCCCATCATCGGGAGCAGCCACTTGATGGACACGAGGGAGGCCGCGGGGCCCAGGACGAACAGGGTCGCCCCTGTCGCGACGCCGGCCCGGCCTTTCACGCCGCCGCGTCGGCTGCGGCAGGCCAGTACCGCGCCGTGGACGCCGACCACCAGGCCCAGGTCTTCCTTGGTGCAGCACAGCAATCCGGCATACGCCAGCACCGCTCCGTAGCGCCGGAGCATTCCCCGCTCCAGCAGAAGCAGCAGCAACGGAACGGCGAACGCGACCTCGTGGAAACCGCGGCGGGACGCCGTCATCAGCGGCCACCCCAGCGCGTACGCCGCACCGGCGAGATGCGCGGCTCGGGCGACGACGGGTGACGGCGCGCTCCGGAAACAGTTCCCGGCGATACGGCGGACCACGGGGACTCCGGCGGCGAAGAGCGCTGCTTCGGCGATCAGGAGTACGCGCGGGTCGTCCCAGATCCAGTACAGGGGGGCGAGGAGCGCCAGTACGGGGGAGAAGTGGTCTCCCAGTATCGAGAAGTCCGACGGGAAACCGTGGTGGGTGCTCTTCAGTTCCGAGCCGGGTAATCGGAAACCGGAATAGTTACGGACGGCTTGATCGAAGATCCCCAGGTCGAATCCGCCCAGGCTGCCCGCAGTCCACTGCTGCAGGCCCAGAGCCAAGGAGATGGTGAAGCAGAGTGCGGTCCACAGGAGGGTGCGGTGGGTCGAAAGGCATTCCGAGACTCTTTCGGTGTGCCTGCCGAACGGTGTGCGTGAAGGTGACGGGGAAGCTGTGAGCTCGGCATGGCGGCCGCTTTCCCAGGCTGCTGTGTGATGAGTTGTCGGCACGCCTGTTCCCCTCGATCGGCAGAAGGATGCCGATCGGAAGTCTTCTTCCCTGTGCTTGCTTACGGAAAGAAACACGCACGCGGCGGGCGCGATCAAACACGTGTGGCTGTCCGCGGGCGAAGCCGGCGAGCGGAACGGCGTACCCATAAGTCACGAACAGATAACGGGTCTAGGCCAAGATTGAGTCCCCGTTCACCCCGCCGTCGCCTCCCGGCCCGCCCCGGGCCACCCGGTCCCACGAACGTTCCCGGCATGCGAGTCATAGTTGTCGGAGCCGGGGTGCTGGGGACCATGCACGCCTGGGAAGCGGTCGGGCGCGGTCACGAGGTCGTGCACATCGAGCGGGAGACCGAGGCGCGGGGGGCCTCGGTGCGGAACTTCGGGCTGGTCTGGGTCGGTGGGCGGGCCGATGGGGCGGAGCTGGAGACGGCGCTGCGGGCGCGGGAGTTGTGGGAGGACATCGGGGCGCGGGTTCCCGGTCTCGGGTTCCGGGCGAACGGTTCGCTGACCGTCGTACGGGACGAGGCGGAGCGCGCCGTCGCGGAGGCCGCCCTGCGCCGCCCCGACGCCGCCTCCCGCGGATTCAAGCTGCTCGACGCCGACGAGGTGCGGGACGTGAACCCGGCCCTGCGGGGCGAGTTCGCCGGCGCGCTGTGGTGTGAGCGCGATGCCGCCGTGGAACCGCGTACCGCCCAGCGCGCGCTGCGCGAGGCGCTGACGGCGTCCGGCCGTTACACCTTTCTCGGTGGCCGCGAGGTACGCGCCGTCGTCGGCGAACGGGCCGTCCGCGACGACCACGGCGACCTGCACGAAGGGGACGCCGTCGTGCTCTGCACCGGCGCCTGGCTCGGCGGTCTGATGCGGGAGCTGGTGCCCGACCTGCCGGTGCGCCGCGTCCGGCTCCAGATGATGCAGACCGCGCCGCTCGGCGAGGCCCTGACCACCTCGGTCGCGGACGCGGACAGCTTCCGCTACTACCCGGCCTACGGCGGGCCCGAGTTGGACGAGTGGGCGGCGGCGCGGCCGCAGGCGCCCGTGGCGGCCGAGCACCGGATGCAACTGCTGATGGTGCAGCGCGCGGATGGTGGGCTGACCATCGGTGACACGCATGAGTACGACGCGCCGTTCGGGTTCGACGTCGTCGAGGACCCGTACGAGCACCTGGCCGGAGTCGTGGAGGGCATGCTCGGGCGTCCGCTGCCCGCCGTGCGCCGCCGCTGGGCCGGGGTGTACGCGCAGTGCACGGACACCTCGCGCGTCGTGCACCGGCAGCAGGTACGCGACGGCGTCTGGCTGGTCACCGGGCCCGGCGGGCGCGGCATGACCTGCTCCCCGGCGCTGGCCGAAGAGACCGCGAACGAGATCGGGTGGTGAGGGTGATGACGGTGGACACCACGGAACGGGCACGGATCTCGCTGGTCGTGCTCGACATGGCGGGCACGACGGTGGCCGACGGCGGGCTGGTCGAGCAGGCGTTCGGCGCGGCGGCCGGGCGGCTCGGCGTCGTACCGGGCAGCGCCGAGCACGAGAAGCACCTGGCGTACGTCCGCGCCACCATGGGCGAGTCGAAGATCTCCGTCTTCCGGCACCTGTTCGGCGATGAGGAGCTGGCGCGGCGCGCCAACAGCGCCTTCGAGGAGGCGTACGGGGAACTGGTCGACGGCGGGCGGATCGTGCCCCTGCCCGGAGCCCGGGAGGCCGTCGAGGCCCTTCAGGACGCGGGCCGCACGGTCGTGCTGACCACCGGTTTCGCGCGGGTCACCCAGGACGCCATCCTGGACGCGCTGGGCTGGCGGGACCTGGTGACGCTGACCCTGTGCCCCGCCGACGCGGGCGGGCGCGGGCGGCCGTACCCGGACATGGTGCTGGCCGCGCTGCTGCGGACCGGCGCCGCCGACTCCGTACGGCAGATCGCGGTCGCCGGTGACACCTCGTACGACATGCGCTCCGGCCGCCGGGCGGGTGCCTCGGTCGTGGCCGGGGTCCTGACCGGCGCCCATGACGAAGCGGCGCTGCGCGACGCGGGCGCCACGCACGTCCTCGGCTCGGTGGCCGGACTGCCCGCGCTGCTCGACGGACTCGACGGTGGGGAAGCGCCGCACGACGGCCGGCGGCCGGAGCGTCCTGTATGAGTGCCGCCACCGGTACCCGCGACGACGCCCCCACGGCCCCCGCTCCCGCAGCCGCCCCCACCCCCTCCGGCATCCGCTTCGACCACGTCTCCGTCGCGTACGGCGGGAACGTCGTCCTGGACGACTTCGACCTGACCGTCGAACCGGGCGAGGTGATGGCCCTGCTCGGCCCGTCCGGCTCCGGCAAGACCACCGCGCTGCGGGCGGTCGCCGGCTTCGTCCGGCCGTGTGCGGGGCGGGTGCTGATCGGCGGCCGGGACATGACCGGACTGCCGCCCCACCGGCGCGGCATCGGCATGGTCGTCCAGCAGTACGCGCTCTTCCCGCACCTGCGCGTCGAGGACAACGTCGCGTTCGGCCTCAAGGCGCGGCGCGGACGCACCGGTTCGCGCGCCGAGACCGCCGCGCGCGTGGCCGAGGCGCTGGAGATGACCGGCATGGCCGCGTACGCGCGGCGCTATCCCCGCGAGCTGTCCGGCGGGCAGCAGCAGCGCGTCGCCATCGCGCGGGCGCTGGCCATCAGGCCCGGAGTGCTGCTCCTGGACGAGCCGCTGTCCGCCCTCGACGCCCGGCTGCGCTCCGGAATGCTCGCCGAACTGGCCCGGCTGCACCGCGAACTGCCGGACGTGTCGATTCTGTACGTCACCCACGACCAGGTGGAGGCGCTGACGCTGGCGGACCGTATCGCCGTCATGGACCGGGCGCGGCTGCGCGACTGCGGCACCCCGCAGGACCTCTACCGTCGCCCGCGCACCGAGTTCACCGCCTCCTTCGTCGGCAACGCCAACCTGCTGCCGGTGACCGCCGGTCCGCACGGCACGGCCGACTTCGCCGGTACGCGGCTGGCCGTCACCCCCGCCGACGGCGCGGCCCCCGGCGCGTCCGCCACGCTCTGCGTACGCCCGCACCTCGTCGGACTCGGCGAGGGGCCCAACGCGCTGCACGGCCGGGTCACCGAGGTGCAGTGGCGCGGCGCGACCCACCGGGTGTACGCGGACGTGGCCGGGCACCGCGTCATGGCGGACGTACGGGAGCTGCGCGCCACTCCGGAGCCCGGCGCCGAGGTCGTCCTGCACTTCGCCGCCGAGGACGCGGTGCTGCTGCCGGCCGGGGCGGGGAGCACCGCCGATGAGTAGGCCGGAGACCCTTGCGCCGCCCCAGGGCGCGGGAAGCGGCACGGGAGACCGAGCTACGGGAACGGACGCGGAAAGCCGGGGCCTGGGCAGCCGGAATGCGGAAAGCCGGACCGCGCGTCTCGCACCGCTCCTCTGGGCCCTGCCCCCGCTCGCCGCCCTCGCCCTCGTCTTCCTCTACCCGCTGGCCCTGGTCGTACGGCAGTCCTTCACGGGCGAGGAGGGCGGCCCGCCGTCCACCGCCCCGTACGCACAGGTCTTCGCGGAGGCGTCCTTCCAGGACGCGCTCGGCAACACCGTGCTGATCGCCGTCGGCGCGACGGCCGGCTGTCTGCTGCTCGGCTTCGTCCTCGCGCTGGTGATCGCGTTCGTACCGTTCCCGGGCAGCCGGGCACTGAGCCGCTTCGTCGACGTCTTCCTCGCCTTCCCGTCCTTCCTGATCACCCTCGCCCTGCTCTTCGTGTACGGCACGGCCGGGCTGGCCAACGGAGTGTGGACGGACGCCACCGGCGCCGCGGCCGGGCCGTTCGCCTTCCTGCACACCCCGTGGGGCGTGCTCCTCGCCGAGATCACGTACTTCACGCCCTTCGTGATGCGCCCGCTGCTCGCGGCCTTCTCCCAGGTGGAGACCGGGCAGTTGGAGGCCGCCGCGTCGCTCGGCGCCCGGCCGGCCCGGATCGTACGGAAGGTGATCTGGCCCGAGGCGCTGCCCTCGCTGGCGGCGGGCGGCGCGCTCGTCCTGGTGCTGACGCTCAACGAGTTCGGGATCGTGCTGTTCACCGGCGCCAAGGACGTGGTGACGCTGCCGGTGCTCGTCTACACCAAGGCCATCCTCGACGGTGACTACACGGGCGCGTGCGTCGTCGCCGTCGTCAACATCGTGCTGTCCGTCGCCCTTTACGCCCTGTACCGGACCGTGGCCGCACGGGCGGGCGGGGCCCGTACACCGACAGCGGGAGGTGCCGGCCGCCGTGCTCGTGCATAGCAAAGGGGCCCGACGGGCCGTCTGGACCGTCTTCTTCGTCCTCTTCCTGCCGATTTTCGCGCTGCCGCTGCTGGTGGTCGTCGCGGCGTCCTTCGCGAGCAACTGGAGTGGGGCCCTGCCGTCCGGCCCGACGACGGCGCACTACCAGGACATCGCGCGCGGCGACTCGCTGGAGGCGCTGGCCACCAGCCTGGTCACGGCCGTCGCCGCGAGCCTGCTGGCGCTCACGGCCGGGACCTGGGCCGCGCTGGCCGCCCAGCGGCTGGGGCCGCGCGCCCGCCGCGTCCTCGACGGCCTGTTCGTGCTGCCGGTCGCGGTGCCGTCCGTCGTCGTGGGCCTGTCGCTGCTGGTCGCCTTCTCCCGGCCGCCGCTGCTCCTGAACGGCACCCCGCAGATCGTGGTCGTCGCGCACACGGTCCTGGTGACCGCCTTCGCGTACCAGTCCGTGACGGCCGCGCTGGCCCGCCTTGATCCGGCGTACGAACAGAGCGCCGCCAGCCTCGGCGCACGCCCGGCCTACGTCCTGTGGCGGGTCAAACTGCCGCTGCTGCTGCCGTCCCTGACCGCCGCCGCCGGCCTGTGCTTCGCCCTGTCCATGGGCGAGCTGAGCGCCACGATGATGATCTACCCGCCGGACTGGACGCCGCTGCCGGTACGGATCTTCGCCACCACCGACCGGGGCGCCCTGTTCGCCGGCGCCGCGCTCGCGGTGACGCTGCTGGCCGCCACGCTGCTCGTCCTGCTGGCCGTCTCCCGTATCCGCACCAAAGCCGCGTACCGCTGACGGGCCCCGGCCCGCCCCCCTGCCATCTCAAGGAGCACGACACGTCATGCGCAGCCCCCTCAAGCCGACCGCCGCCGCCGTCTGCGGCACCCTGGTCCTCGGCGCCGCCCTGACCGGCTGCGGCGGCGTCTCCCGCGCCGATGCCCGGGAGATCACCGTCTACAGCGCCGACGGCCTGCGCGGTGAGCGGGGCGACGGTTTCTACGACCGGGTCTTCGAGGACTACGAGAAGAAGACCGGCATCAAGATCAACCTGGTCGAGAGCGGTTCCGGCGCCGCCGTGCAGCGGCTGGTCCGGGAGAAGGCCAACACCAAGGCGGACATCGTCGTGACGCTGCCGCCGTTCGTGCAGCAGGCCGCCGGCAAGGGGCTGCTGGAGCCGTACCGCCCCAAGGGCTCCGAGCAGGTCGCCGCCGCGGACAAGGACCCGGGCGGCAGGTGGACCGCCGTCGTCAACAACTACTTCTGCTTCATCTACAACAAGCAGCAGCTCCAGCAGCCTCCCCGCACCTGGCAGGACCTGACGGACGCGCGCTTCAAGAACAAGCTCCAGTACTCCACGCCCGGCGTCGCCGGGGACGGTACGGCGGTCGTCGTCCAGGCCCTGCACGACTTCGGCGGCCAGGGCCCCGCCATGGAGTTCCTCAAGAAACTCCAGGCCAACAACGTCGGCCCGTCCTCCTCCACCGGACAGCTCGCCCCCAAGACCGACAAGGGGGAACTGCTCGTCGCCAACGGTGACGTGCAGATGAACTACGCCAACATGAAGTCCATGCCGCACCAGGGCATCTTCTTCCCGGCCGCCCGCCCCGGCGCGAAGCCGTCCACCTTCGCGCTCCCGTACGCGGCCGGGCTGGTCAGGAACGCCCCGCACGCGGCGCAGGCGAAGAAGTTCCTGGACCATCTGCTCTCGCCCGAGGTGCAGAAGCAGGTCTCCGCGGTCGGCGGCGGATTCGCCGCCCGCACGGACATCCGGCCCACCGACCGCAACGCCACCGAGCTGGCAAAAATCATGGACGGTGTCGACATCTTCCGCCCGGACTGGAACGACATCGACAAGAACCTGTCCACCTACCTCGATGCCTGGAAGACGGCGACGGGTAGCTGACCCCGCCACCGGGGCCGGGGCCCGGCCGGGGCGCTCGGCGGGGTCAAGATCGCGGTGGCTGACTTAGGCTGGGGGCGTCGGCCATACGTACGAGACGCAGGTCACCCGCCGGGGTGCGCGGCGCGTACGGGTCCCGCGACGGCGCGGGCACGGCCGGCGCCCCTGGCAGACACGCACGGCGGGAGACCGGCAGTGGCAGAGCGCAAGCCGATCGAGTCATGGCTGACCGACATGGACGGGGTCCTGATGCACGAGGGCATCCCGGTGCCCGGTGCCGACGCCTTCATCAAGCGGCTGCGCGAATCGGGCAAGCCCTTCCTCGTCCTGACCAACAACTCCATCTACACCCCGCGCGACCTGCACGCCCGGCTGAACCGGATCGGCCTGGACGTGCCCTGGGAGTCCATCTGGACCTCCGCGCTGGCCACCGCCCAGTTCCTGGACGAGCAGCGGCCGTCCGGCACCGCGTACGTCATCGGCGAGGCGGGCCTGACCACCGCGCTGCACGACATCGGCTACGTCCTCACCGACCACGAGCCCGACTACGTCGTCCTCGGCGAGACCCGTACGTACAGCTTCGAGGCGCTCACCAAGGCCATCCGGCTCATCAACGACGGCGCCCGGTTCATCGCCACCAACCCCGACGAGACCGGCCCCTCGGCACAGGGCGCGCTGCCCGCGACCGGCTCGGTCGCCGCGCTGATCACCAAGGCGACGGGCGTCGAGCCGTACTTCGTCGGCAAGCCCAACCCGCTGATGATGCGGCACGGCCTGAACGTCATCGGCGCGCACAGCGAGACCTCCGCGATGATCGGCGACCGGATGGACACCGATGTGCTGGCCGGTCTGGAGGCGGGCATGGAGACGTTCCTGGTGCTGACCGGGCTGACCGGCCGGGGTGACATCGAGCGCCACCCGTTCCGGCCGTCGCGGGTCGTCGACTCCATCGCCGACCTCGTCGACCTGGTGTGACCGGGGCGCGGCCGGGCCCCTGAGGCCGGCGCGCCGCTCCCGGTCCGCGCCGTCCGAGCCCGGCCGCTCACCCGGACGGCGCAGCCGCGGCCCCGCCCGGGATGCGGAACCGGGCCGCCGGGCGGACCTTCGGAAGTGTTCGGAGGTTCACCATGCGCACACCGGGATTCACTCTCTGTGCCGCCCTGGCGGTGACGGTGCTGACGCCGGGGCCCGCGCTCGCGTCCGCCCCCCGGGCGCCGGGCGCCACGGCGGGCACCGTCGCGGTCACCCCGTCCGCCCTCGCGCCGGGCACCGAGGCGGCTCTCCAGGTCACCGGCTGCACGGGCCGCGACGGCCGGGCCACCTCGGCCGCCTTCGTCGACGCCGTACCGCTGGCGGGCGTCGCCGCCGGGCTGGTGGGCGACGCCCGGGTACGCTCCACGGCTGACCCCGGCACGTACGCCGTCTCCGTCCACTGCGACGGCGAGGACGGGCGCGCCGCGGGCTCCTTCGAGGTCGTCCCGACACCCGCGGACGGCGGCGACGGTACGGAGGCGGAAGCAGCCGACGGCGCCGACACCCCCGGGGACCAGGACGCGGACCCGGTCGGCTCCTCGGCCTCCGGTTCCCTCGCCGCACCGGACCCCGACAGGCCCGGAGAGCCCGCTTCCCCGTCCGCCCCGGTACGCGCAGGAGGCGGCTGGACGGCGACACACCCGCAGTCGTATCCGCACCCGCACCCCCACATGGCCGCCGATCGCACCACCCTCGCCCGGACCGCCGCCGTACGGACCGCAGCGCGCTACGAGGGCGACGGTGCCTATGCGGTGGGCCTGGTCCTGGCAGGCGGCGCGCTCCTCGCGCTCACCGGGCAGGCACTGCGGATGCGGCGCCGGCGCAAGGGATCGGGGGACGGCGATGCGGGCTGAGGACCACCCGGTGGCGGACCGCCGCCCTCCGCACCCGCCCGGCCGCGGCCGGATGGCCGTCGGCGTGGCGTGGGCCGTGCTGCTGCTGGGCCTCTGGCTGTGGGGCCGGGACCTGACGGACGGCGGAGACCTCACGAAGGCCCCCACCACCGGCGACGTCGCGGCCGTCGGCCGCCCGCTCGAACAGGAACTGCCCGCCGCCCACGCGCCCCTGGCCACCTCCCCGGGCGGCCGCCCCACCGAGGTCGCGATCGGCGCACTGGGCGTACGGGCGGAGGTGACGGAGACCGGCCTGGACGCCACCGGCGCGGTCGGCACACCGCCGTACCGCACGCCCGGACGCGTCGGCTGGTACGCGAAGGGGCCGCAGCCGGGCACGGCGGGCGCCGCGGTGCTGGCCGGGCACGTCGACACGACCAGCGGCCGCGCGGTCTTCCACCGCCTGGGCAGCCTCAAGCCGGGGCAGCCGGTGGACGTGCGCAGAGAGGACGGCAGCACCGCGCGGTTCACCGTCGAGGACGTCAAGATCTACGACCGCCGGAACTTCGTCCCGCGCAAGGTCTACGGCGCGCACCTGCCGGGCCGCGCGGAACTGCGGCTGATCACCTGCGCCGGCACCTACGACAGCGAGCGCGACGCCTACAGCGCCAACGTCGTCGTGCACGCCTATCTCACGAAGGTCACGCCCGCGCCGCAGAGTTGAGCCGCTGGGCACGGCCCCGGCACCGACCGGTCCCGGCCGACGGCTCGCTCCCCCTGAACCGCCGACCGGCCGGTCCTCGACCACCGGGTATCAGGACTGCGGGAGTTGCCCTGCCGCCGGCGGGAGGTGCGTGGGCGCCTGTACGCAGGCGCGTGCACGTGCCCGGCCAGGGGCTGGGGCCAGGTGACCAACAGGAAGTTCACACTGAAGTTCACTGTAGGACGACTCCGTTGCGGCGCCTAGGGGAAGTGGGGCACCGGTGGTGCACCGCACGGCCGTTTTCGGCCCGGCGGGACCGCCGTAACAGGTTGTCCACAGCCCGGCCTGGGGTTGAGGGGCGTGTGCCACGATGGATTCGACCGGTCTTGTCCCGTGCTCCGAGGGGGGAGTGGATGTACGGCAATGTTCGGGGATCCGGGGGCGAACCCCCGGGTGAGCGCCGTGCCGCACGCCGGCGCGCTGCGGTCGGCACGGTAGCGGCGTTGGGGGCGCTGCTGCTGGTGTCGGGGTGCTTCTCGTCGTCCGGAGACGGGGACGGCGAAGGGGAGGGGAAGGCCGGGGCCAAACCCGGTCAGCAGCCCAAGGCCACGGTGCCCTACTGGGTGAATCCGGACGGCAAGGCGGCACAGCAGGCCGCCGCCTACGCGAAGAACGACAAGCCCGACGACGCCCGGCAGATCGACAAGATAGCCGCCCAGCCGGTGGCCGAGTGGATCGGCGTCGAGGACCCGCAGGGCGAGGCCCGCGGCTTCACGGAGGCGGCTTCCCAGGCCGGCCGCGAGGCGCTGCTCGTCCTCTACAACATCCCGCACCGCGACTGCGGCAGCTATTCCAAGGGCGGCGCGGCGGACGGCAACGCGTACCGCGCGTGGCTGGACGGCGTGCTCAAGGGCATCGGGGACCGCCCCGCCACGGTCGTCCTGGAACCGGACGCCCTGCCGCACATCGCGGACGCGTGCACGCCCGAGCAGTTCCACGAGGAGCGCTACGCCCTGCTGACGGAGGCCGTCGGCAAGCTCAAGGCGCTGCCGCACACCAAGGTCTACCTGGACGCGGGCAACCCGCACTGGATCAAGGACCCCGGCCGTATGGTCGAGCCCCTGAAGCGGGCCGGCCTGGACCGCGCCGACGGCTTCGCGCTGAACATCTCCAACTTCCAGACCACCGAGGAGAACCGGAAGTACGGCAAGCGGCTCTCCTCGATGCTCGGCGGCAAGCACTTCGTCATCGACACCAGCCGCAACGGCAACGGCCCGGCGCCCGGCGGCGATGACCCGGAGAACTGGTGCAACCCGCCCGGCCGCGCCCTCGGCACGGCACCGACGACCCGGACCGGCGACCCGCTCGTGGACGCCTACCTGTGGATCAAGCGCCCCGGAGAGTCCGACGGCACGTGCAAGGGAGGCCCGAAGGCGGGCGACTGGTGGCCGGAGTACGCACTGGAGCTGGCCCGTAATACGAAGTAGCCGTCGGTGGACGGCGGTGCGGGCGCCCCGGGAATCCAGGAGCGCCCTGCACCGTCGGCTCAGTTCAGCCCCAGCCCCTTCAGCTCGGCCTCGGACGCCGTCGGCACCTTCACCCAGACCGCCTTGGACGGGGTGCCTTGGTCGTCCACGGCGTTGAGCATGTACCAGCCGGGCGGCACCAGCGTCGGGTCCTTCGGCAGGGTCACCGTGACACCGTCCTTGGTCACCTTGAAGTCCAGTGCGATCGACCGTTGTTCGATGTTGGTGACGTGCGTGAACGAACCCGGCCGGATCAGCCGCATCTTCTTGATCGAGGACGCGTGCTCGGTCCCGTACGTGGCCCGGCCGCCCAACCGCACCGTCTTCGGCCCGGTGTCGGTGAGCTGCGGCCGCGAGTCCCGGTAGAGGTACGGCGGCGTCCAGATGTCGATCTGCTGCTGGAAGACGCCCGGCTTGGTGTTGTCCTTGTCGGCGAAGAGCGAGTCGGAGCCGAACGTCATCACCCGTCCGTCCGGCAGCAGCAGCGCCCCGGAGTGGTAGTTCCGCCCCACCAGCGGATCGGCCACCGCCCGCGAGGTGTTGGCCTTCGGGTCGTACAGCTCGGCGCTGAGGACGTTGCTGTCGCCGCGCCCCCGGTAGTCCCCGGAGCCGTTGGTGGTGAGCACCGTGTCGTCGGGCAGGATCACGCTGCTCGGATAGCGCGCCTTCGCGTACAGCGGCGGGCCGTCCGTGAAGCGCGGCTTGTCGGCGTGCAGGTCCACCAGCCGGGTCTTGTCGGTGGCCTTGGGGTCCTCGCCGACCCCGCCGCCGCCCAGCACCATGTACCGCTGGGCCTGCGCGGGCGGCAGCAGGACGGACATCGAGGTCTCCAGCACGTCCGGGTCGCTCATCCCGGGGATGACCTGGAACTTGTTGGTCTTCAGGTCCCAGATGCCGGGGGTGCGCCCGATGTTGTCGGGGCCGTAGCCCGCGTTGGACCCGGTGTAGAGCAGCCGTCCCTTGTCGGTGAGGAAGAGGGCGGGGTAGGTCGGGAAGAAGCGCTGCCTGGGCAGGTAGGTCCACTTCTTCGTCTTCGGGTCGTAGACCTCCTGCTTGCCCGGGACGACCTGGCCGATCTCGTCCAGCCCCGAGGTGGACAGCACCTTGCCGTCCTCCAGGCCGGTCAGGGTCGGGTACCAGCGCGCCTCGTTCATCGGGTCGACCGGGATGTAGCGCTCGGCCACCGGGTCGAACTCGAACGAGTCCTTGATCCCCTGGAAGTCCTTCTTGTCGAAGGAGAGCTTCTGCGCGATGCCGTAGAAGTTGCGGGCGTCGGCGCCGGTCAGGCCGTGGATGCGGTAGTTGTCCTGGGCGCCGGTGGAGTACGCTCGGCCCTCCTTGAGCGCCTCGACGTAGACGCGGGCCTCGCTGTGGGTGACGGTGACCTTGCCGGTCCTCGGGTCCGCCTTCTTCTTGGCGCGCGGGACCACGATCGGGTCCTTGGACGCGAAGGTCTTGCCGTTCTGCTTGCCGGTGAAGAGCGTCCCGGCGGGGAACGTCTTCGGCGCGTCCGGGTTCTCGTTGTAGACGATCATGAGCCCGCCGGCCTTCTTCACGTCGCCGCCGAGCTTCTCGTACCGCTGGGTGCCGCCCGCCACCAGCAGCTTGCCGTCCGGCAACTGGGTGTGGCCGGAGCAGAAGAGGTCCTTCGGGGTGGGGATGTTCTTGAAGGTGTTCTTCACCGGGTCCCACAGGACCGTACGGAACGACTTGGCCGCGAAGTTCTTGGCGTTGTTCCCCGACCCGGCGACCAGCAGCACCTTGCCGGTGTGCAGCAGCGCGGCGTGAATCGTGTTGATCCTGTACTCGGGCGGTACGTTCACCACGTCCCAGTGGCCGTTCGCCGCCTTGTACTCAGGCTGGTTGATCTTGTAATCGTGGTACTTCTCGGAGACGAACCCGAACAGGGCCGGGCCGTTCATCCCCGCCAGCGCGAGCACCACCGCCGCACCGATCGCGACTCTGCGGGTGCGCCGGCTCGGACGGTACTTCATGGGCGACGTCCCCCAAGAGCGGTCTGCGCGGTCCGGTCGGCTCCGGCGGTACGGTGCGCCGGCTCACCGGGGGCATCGTGCCCGCCGGCCGCCGCCCAGCTCGGCCGGCGCTGCGGATGCGCCGCCTGCTGGGATCCGCCACCGGACGCCGGCGGGTCGCCCCGCGACGTCTCGCGCCGGTCCCGCCGGGTGCCCCAGCGCCACGCGGCAATGGGCGCCGCCGTGATCAGCAGCGCCAGCGTGGCCCAGGTGATCATCGCCGGATGGCTGTGCCCGAAGCAGAACGAGGCGACCAGCGAGCCCCGAAGACCAGGATGAAGAACAGGTGCACCCGGAACGTGCCGAAGAGGGTGTCCGGGCTGGAGGAGTCGCCCTTCGGCGTCACCACGAACTTGCTCTTGCGGCGCAGCGCCGCGTCGAACAGCGAGCGGGCGTAGATCGGCGCGGAGAGCGCGGACATCACCATGCCGGCCACGCCGCCGGAACCCTCCGGCTCGTGCGGCGAGACGTTGTGCCGGCGGTTCCACACGTACAGCCCGATCTGGAGCGCCGAGGCGTTGCCGTACAGCATCATCCACACCGCCGGGTCGATCTGGACGCCCGAGGCGCCCAGCCCCAGGAACAGCGCGCAACTGAGCGCTGCCAGGATCCAGTTCAGGGCGGACATCGGGTAAAAGATGACCATCATGGTGTAGTTGAAGAACTTGCCCGGCGGCAGGGTGAAGGGCGCCTTCCAGAACTGCTTGAGGATGGTTTCGTACGTCCCGCGCGACCAGCGCAGTTGCTGGGTGAAGAAGTCCGTCCAGGCGTTGGGTCCCTCGCCGACCGCGAGCACGTCGGGGGTGTAGACCGAGCGCCACTTCCGGCCGGTGTCCGGGTTGCGGTGCCGGTGCATCTCGAAGCCGGTCGCCATGTCCTCGGTGATCGAGTCGTACAGACCGCCGATCTGCTGCAGCGCCCTGATGCGTACGGCGTTGGAGGTGCCGACGAACATGGGCGCGCCGTAGCGGTTGCCGGCCCGCTGGATCAGCGCGTGGAAGAGGAACTGCTGCGACTCCGCGGCCTTGGTGACGAACGTGTCGTAGTTGCCGTACACCTGCGGGCCGATGACGAAGCCGACGTCCGGGTCGCGGAAGAAGCCGAGCATGCGCTCCAGGTAGTTGGGCAGCGGCACGTGGTCGGTGTCGACGGAGGCGAAGTAGTCGTAGGCGTCACCGTGCGCCTGGAGCCAGGCGTTGTAGTTGCCGTGCTTGGTCTTCGCGCGGTGCGGGCCCTTCTTCTGGTTCCACTGCGGGATGCCCTTGCGGGTGAAGTGGTGGACGCCCAGCCGCTCGCAGACCGCCTTGACGTCCGGGTCGTCGCCCTCGTCGAGGAGCCAGACGTGCAGCAGGCCGCGGTGGCGGATCCTGACGGCCGCCTCCAGCGTCCTGGTCACCATCTCCAGGGGTTCCTTGCCGGGCACGAAGGAGGTGAGGAAGGCGACGCGGGTGCCGTGTTCGGGGACGACCGGGATGGGGTCGCGGGCCACCAGGGTGGCGTGGGCGTTGGACAGCACGTTCATACATCGGAAGAACTCGATCAGCCCGATCGAGACCAGCATGACGAGGTCCAGCGCCGGCAGGAAGTCGTGGACGGGGTGGTCGCGTTCGGTCCAGTGGGCCGGCTGCATCAGCCAGGCGAGCAGGCCGAGCGAGACCAGGGGAGCGGCGCCGAGCAGCAACGCCGCGCGTATTCGGTGCGGTTCGTCCGCCAGCAGGCTGCGGTAGCGCACCCGGTAGGGCCGGTCCGGGTCGGGCTGGGTGAGCGGTCCGGCGAGGCGGCTGTAGTGCTCGTAGTCGTAGCGTGGCAG
Organism: Streptomyces chrestomyceticus JCM 4735; assembly: GCF_003865135.1. Lineage (NCBI taxonomy): Bacteria > Bacillati > Actinomycetota > Actinomycetes > Kitasatosporales > Streptomycetaceae > Streptomyces > Streptomyces chrestomyceticus. The sequence continues at coordinate 5,971,029 of NZ_BHZC01000001.1, forward strand.
CGGTCTGCGCGGCTGGTGGCGCGGCCGGTGATGGCGCGGCAGGCGCAGGCGCGTCGTCGCGGACGGGTCGTACTGGTTCTCCTGCCGGGCGCCGGTAGGCGGCGACGTCATGAGTCCATCCCCCCGGCACGCATGCTGGCTGCGTGCCCGTCTTCTCAAGGCCCGAGTCTCCGGCCCCCTCGACCGCCCCGGACGCAAGTGGTGTCGGCCGCCTACGCCTACGACGTAGCACGGCCGCCTTCCGGTTGCATGCCTCCCGCCGCGACTCGCTTCCCGCGCGGCGGGTCCCCACTCCCACAGTCATCGCAACCGGTGTGTCCCCCAACTTGAGCGTGCACAGGCTCAGTTGGGCTCCAGTATCCCGTCAGGGTCTCGAAGCTCATATCTTGATCGCAAGGGCGGAACGCGGGGTGTACCGGACATGCGAGTGCATTGCCGGACGGGTCGGGCCGGAGGGGGCATTACTTCTGACCCGAACTGCTCAGCCGCCGCCGGATGTTGTCGAAATGGCTGCGTACGGCCTGCTCGGCGCGCCGCGCGTCGCCGTCGCGTACCGCCGCGAGGATCTCCGCGTGCTGGCGGTGGGTGACCCGGGGGTCGGCCCCCAGCCCGGCCAGGTCCGTCCGTACGCGGTGGAACGCCTCCCAGAACGCGTCCAGCACCTCGCTGAGCAGCCGGTTGTCCAGCCCCCGGTAGAGCGCGGCGTGGAAGGCCCGGTCGGTGTCGGCCCGCACCGCCCCCTCCGCGGCCTCCGCCGCCATCCGCTCCACCAGCTCGTCCAGCTCCGCGAGCGCCGCCTCCGGCACCTGGCCCGCCAGCCGGGGGATCAGCCCGGTCTCCACCGCCTCGCGCAGCTCCAGCAACTGGAGCAGGCTGTCCTCGCCCCGGTAGTGGCCGGCCACCGTGCGGAAGGCCAGGCCCTCGGTCATCGGGGCCATCGACATCGGTCCGACGTAGGTGCCGAAGCCGTGCCGGATCTCCACGATGCCCATCGCCTGCAACGCCTTCAGTGCCTCGCGGACGGAGTTCCGGCTGACCCCGAGCAGCTCCATCAGGTCCGTCTCGGTGGGCAGCGGCGCCCCGGGGGCCAGCCGCCGGTCGATGATGAGCTTCTTGATCCGCTCCTGGATGTCGCGCGCCATTGTGCGACTGTGCACCCCGGTCACCGTTTTGACCAGCGATGCACCGGCCCGGCGCCGGGAAAAACGGGGGAGCGGGGCGGTGGCCGGGAAGGCCGCCCGGAAAAGCACCGAGGCCCCTCGCAACTGCGAGGGGCCTCGGTGTGACGTGCGCCGCCAGGGACTCGAACCCCGGACCCGCTGATTAAGAGTCAGCTGCTCTAACCAACTGAGCTAGCGGCGCGCGCTGACGTAGAAAACTTTACACGAACTCCAGGGGTGCTCCCGACCACCTGCCCGGCCCCCCAGGCCCGCCGAATGTGTGACCTGTGTCACCCGCTTTTGCGTCCGTCCGGGGAGTGTTGGCGCCCGCCGGATACCGCGGTCCGGCAGGGCGAAAGTCCCGTGATCTCGGGACCTTCGTCGAGCCGGATGACCGATTTGGTCTGTGAGTATGCTTTCGTAATGGATGATCATCAGTTGCCCCGTCAACATGCGATATCTCCTACCAGTTGAGAAGCTGTGGCAGGTGCGAAGGCGAACGGGAACGGAACCAGCCTGGAGGGGAACGGGAATGGCAGAGCCGGGATTCGTGGAATTCGACCCCGCGGGCGGCTGCCCGTGCGGCGGCTGCGCCCAGGAGCGGCGCGCCCTCCAGCACGCGCTCGCGGTCCGGGACGGCGGGCACCCCGCCGCGCACGGCGCGCGCCGGGCGCTGGTCCTCATGGCGACCGCCGGAACGGTCCTGAGCAGCGGCGTTGCCGGATCCGGGGCAGCGGCGGCACTCGGCGCCGGGACCGGTACGGGCACCCCGGCCGGCCGGGAGCGGACCCTGCTCACCCCCGCCGTGGCCCACGGCCCCGGCCACCTCCGGACCGCCCGGCCGGACACCCCGGCCCTCTCCCTGACCTCGGGCGCGACCCCGCAAGGGCAGGTCAGCGGGCTGTACGGGGGGACGGGCAGCGGGCGCGGGCGGGCCGTGGCCGCCTCCGCGCCCCGGCCCCTCACCCGGAACGAGATCATCGCGCGGGCCCAGCGCTGGGTCGGTGCCCAGGTCCCGTACAACATGGGTCGCTACTGGTCCGACGGATACCGCCAGGACTGCTCCGGATTCATCTCGATGGCCTGGAACCTCGGCCGCAACCAGTGGACCGGAAGCCTGGCCCAGTACGGCATCCGTATAACGAAGAGCGAACTGCGGCCCGGCGACATGCTGCTCTTCCACAACCCCGGAAATCCGGGCGCCGGGTCCCACGCCACCATTTTCGGCGGCTGGGCCGATTCCTCCCGTACGCGGTACATCGCGTACGAGCAGACCCGGCCGCACACGGTGAAACGGTCCACGCCGTACGCCTATTGGAGCAATTCCGCGGGGTATGTCGCCTATCGCTACCGCGGCCTCGCGGAGGGCGGCGATCCGGGCAGCGACCCGGGCAGCGGCAGCTCGGCATTTCCCGGCGCGGGGACATTCGGGCCGGGCGCGGACAACGCGTACGTCACCCGGCTCGGCCGGATGCTGGTGGAGCGCGGCGGCGGCCGGTTCTACACGTCCGGGCCGGGCCCGCGCTGGAGCGAGGCGGACCGCAGGGCCACCGAGGCGTTCCAGCGCGCCCAGGGCTGGACCGGCGCCGAGGCGGACGGCATCCCGGGCCCGGCGACCTGGTCGTACCTGGTCAACGGGGTGGGCCGGGACATCGGCGGCTCCGGCGGCGGGGGCGCGACGGCGTTCCCCGGCCGGGGCTGGTTCCGGCCGGGTCAGTCCAACAGCTACGTCACCAGCCTCGGGAAGCAACTGGTGGGCAAGGGTTTCGGCAAGTACTACAGCTCCGGCCCCGGGCCCCGGTGGACGGAGGCGGACCGCCGCAACGTCGAGGCGTTCCAGCGGGCCCAGGGCTGGACCGGCCGGGACGCCGACGGCTACCCCGGCCCCGAGACATGGCGGCGACTCTTCCGATGACGGAGCGCACGATGGCGACGAAGACCGAGACAGCGGACAGCGGGAACGACGCGGCGGGGGGACCGGGGGCGGAGCACGGCGGGCCGGGCCGGGTGGGGGAGGGGACCGCGCGCGCAACGGCGAAGGCTCGTACTGACGGCTCCTCAGGGGCAGGTACGAGCAGGAAGGCTGAGGGGGCATCAGCCGGTGGCGCCCCGGCGGCCGGCACCACGGACCCACCCGCACCACCCCCCTGGTCCGCCCGCCTGCGGACCACCGGGCACGGCGACAGCATCCGTATGGACATGCTCTTCCGCGCCGACCCGGAGACCGGCACCGGGACCGCCGAGGCGGACACCACCGAGCAGCCTCGGGTGGCGGCCCCGCCGGCGGACCGGGAACCCGCCCGCGTCACCCGGGCCGACGCCGCCGTGGCCGGTATCGCCGCCGCGACCGACCTGCTGGACACGGCGGAGCGCGCCGTTGTCGACGGCGCGCTCGGGGTGGCCGCCGCGGGCAGCCGCTCCCGTACGGAGGACGCGGCCGCCGCTCCCGGCGGCCGGGACGGGGACCCCGGTACGGGCGCGGACGGCAGACCCTCGTGGTTCCGCGAACTCCGCGGCGGCACCGTGCGCCCCGCCCCCGAGGACGACACCGGCCCGGCCGAGCGGCGCGGCTTCTCCCTCTCCGGCTGGCTGGCCCTGTTCGCCGGCTTCCTGGCGATCGCCTGTTCCGTCGCCTTCCTCTGGTGGCGGGGCATGCTGCCCGCGTCCGTCGTCCGGGCCCTGGGCCTGGAGATCGCCGTCCGGCCCGCCCCCCACCTGTGGGAATGGGCCCTGGCCGGTCTCGGCGGAGTGGTCGCGGTGTACGCCTTCGGCGGACTGGCCCGCGGGCGGGTCGGCAGCGCCTGGGTGCTCACCCTCTTCGGGCGCTACCGAGGCACCGTGCGCCGGACCGGCCTGGTGTGGATCAGCCCGCTGGTGCTGCGCCGCCGGGTCGACGTACGGCTGCGGCACTGGCGCAGCGAGCCGATGCCGGCGGTCGACGCGGAAGGCATCCATCTGCGCGTCGTGGTGCTCGTCGTCTGGCGGGTCAGGGACACCGCACGGGCCCTCCTCACCGTCCGAGATCACACCGCCTACCTGCGGGAACAGGTGGAATCGGGGATGGCGCGGGTGCTGTCGCGGCTCCCGGCGGACGCGTTCCACGAGGAGGCGCCGACACTGCGCGACGCCCAGGCGGTCGGCGAGGCCCTCACCGAGGTGCTCGCCGCGGACTGCCGGCCGGTCGGCATCGAGGTCTTCTCCGTCCAGCCCACCCGGATCGAGTACGCGCCCGAGGTGGCGGCGGCCATGCAGCGGCGGCAGATCGCGGCGATCGACGCCAAGCACCGCGACAGCGTGCTGACCTCGGTCGTGGACGCGGTCGACGACACCGTCCGCCGGCTGACCAGCAGAGGACTGGTGGAGCTGGACGACTACGAACGAAAAGCCCTGGTCAAGGACCTGACCGTGGCCTTCTACACGGCGCGCGGCAGCGCCGCCGGCAAGAACTGACACAGCGGAGAGGCAGGCAGTGGGATGCGGACACCGGAGTTCTTCGAGGTCGTCGGGGCCGACTGCGGATGCGCCTTCTGCGGCGGGGCCGCGGTCGAGTCCGCGGCGCGCCACGGCGGCAGCCGGGCGCGGTGCACGGTGCGGGGCGCGGTCGCGGCGGCGGTGGGCGCGGTGACGCTCGTCGGCGCGGCGGCGGGTACGGCGGGCGCCGAACCGGCGCCCCGCCACGCGGGCTGGGACGGTACGAAGTACTGGTACCGGGACGCCACCGGCTGGTGGCGCTGGACCAGCCACTACGCGAAGTACGCCCGGCACGCGGGCGGCGCGGGCGACAGGTCCGCCACGGCGCCGGCCGCGCCCCGGGCCGGTAAGGGCGCGCGCGGTCACAACCCCGACCCCACCTTCCGGGGCCGGTCCGGCTGGGACGCCGCCGACCGGGTGTACTGGTACCAGCAGGACGGTAGCTGGTGGTGGACCAGCCACCGGGACCGCTACGAGGCCCGTACCGGCAGGCAGGGCGGCCCGGGGGACGACGGGCCCGAAGGCAGCGACGCCGGAACCGACTCCGGTTCCCCGGGCAGCGGGGCCGGCAAGGGCACCCCCACCCGGTACGGCACCGAGACCGCCATCCGGTGGGCGATGGCCCAGATCGGCAAGCCCTACGCGTGGGGCGGCAACGGCCCGTCCGCGTTCGACTGCTCCGGCCTGGTCCAGCAGGCGTACCAGCGCGCGGGCATCTCGCTGCCCCGGGTCGCCGACGCGCAGTACCGCGCCGCCGAACCGATCACCCGCTCCCAGCTCCGCCGCGGTGACCTGGTCTTCTGGTCGACCAACGGCTCCTCGTCCGGCGTCCACCACGTGGCGATCTACCTCGGCGACGGCCAGTACCTGGAGGCGCCGCGCTCCGGCCGGTCGGTCCGGATCTCGTCCTTCGCCGCCTACCGCCCCACCTTGTACGGGCGGGTCGGCTGACCACGCAGTCACCCGCCCGCCGCCCGCTGCCGCGCGGGCCCGCTCCTGCAGAAAGGCCGACCGTCATGCCGCCGACAGCGTCCACCGCCCTTCCGGCCCCGCCCGGCGGAGCGTCCGCGGGCCCGGACCCCGCGATACCCGGCCCGGCGTCACCGGGCGCCGGCATACCTGACCCAGCTCACCCCGAAGGGACGCCCGGAGCGCACGGCTTCCTGCCCGAGCGGCCGCCCGTACGGACCATGGCCGGCACCTGGGCGGGGCTGAGCGAGCTGGCCGGTGCGGCCGCCACCGCACCGGACGCCGAGACCGCCCGCGGCCTGGTCGCCCGGGCGGCGCGGGACGGCGAACTGACGGCGCTGCGGCAGCGGGTCTCGCGGCTGTCACCGCGCAACGCCGACGCCGCGTCCCTGCGGGTGGCGGTGATCGCGGCGGCCTGCGGCTGGAGCGCGCTGGACCCGGTCGCCCCCGCCTCCCCGCGCACCGCCGACGCCGCCTTCCTCGACCTGTGGGCGGCCGTCGCGCACCGTATCGACCACCAGCAGTTCGTGGCGCTCCCCACGCTGGCCCTCCAGAACTGGGCACCCGAGCGCAAGCCGCGCCGCCACCTGCCCATCGACCAGCTCGCCCGTACGGAGGCTTTGGTCCCCGTCGTGCGCTGGTCGCCGCAAGGGCAGCCGCTGGGCAGGCTGGACCTGCTGATGCTGGCCACCACCCGGCTCGAAGCGCACGGCATCTGGCTGCTCCGGCTGGCCGGGACGCTCGCCGGGCGCGCCCCCGGAGACGCGTCCACCGGTACGGCGCTGCGCCGCCTGATCCGTATTCAGCACGCGCTGCGCGCCCAGCTCCGGAGCGAGGCGGCGGCTCTGCGGGCGGCCCCGGCCTGCGCACGGCAGAGCGCGGTGCTGGGCGCGCTCGCGGAGCAGGGGGCGCTGGAGCCGCCGGTGTTCCTGGCGGCCGACGCGGTGCTCGGCACGGGCGGGCGCCGGTCGGGGGAGGGCGGCCGGCACCAGACGCGCCGCCATCTGCCGATCGGACAGCGCGCCTGGCTGACCGCTCTGGACCGGCACTGCGCGCCCGTACGCACCCTCGCGCACCGCGGGGGGCCGGACGCCGCGGTCTACCGCGAGGCCCAGGAATCGCTGATCGCGCTGCGGCGTACGTACGCGGGGCTGGTGCACTGCGCCGCGCATCCGGGCGGGTTCGCGGCCGCGGACCGGGTGGACGCCGTGGCGTGATTTTGGGGGAGCTGTTGGGGCGGCCGTACGGAAGGAGCAACCGGCCGTCCGCCTGTTATTGGTCTGGACATGTCCATGCGGCATCACTACTCTGCCTTTTGGTCTAGACCGCACGACACGCAAGTCAGCAGCTCATGGAACACCCCCCTCGTTCTTCAGGAGCACCACATGCGTAAGAAGCTCAGCGCTGCCGTGGTCGGTCTCGGCATCGCCGGAGTGTCCCTGTTCGCCACGGGCAGCGCTTCCAGCCACGGCTACAGCGACGCACCCCCCAGCCGTCAGGCGCTCTGCGCCAAGGGCACCGTCAAGAACTGCGGCGCGATCCAGTACGAGCCGCAGAGCGTCGAGGGCCCGAAGGGCTTCCCGGCCGCCGGACCCGCCGACGGCAAGATATGTTCCGGCGGCAACAGCGGGTTCAAGGAGCTGGACGACCCGCGCGGCGGCAAGTGGCCGGCCACCAATCTCAGGGGCGGGCAGGGCTACACCTTCCAGTGGCGCCTGACGGCCCGGCACGCCACCACCGACTTCCGGTACTACATCACCAAGGACGGCTACGACCCGAGCAAGCCGCTCACCCGCGCCGACCTCGAACCCGAGCCGTTCGTGACGGTGCCGATGGGCGGACGGCAGCCGGCCGCCACCGTGCAGCACCAGGGCACGGTGCCCACCCAGAAGTCCGGCCACCACATCATCCTGGGGGTCTGGAACATCGCCGACACCGGCAACGCGTTCTACGCCTGCTCCGACGTCAACCTGTCGTAACCGGCGCCGGAGCCTTCACGGGCCTCCCTGTCCTTCCTCCGGGGAGGCCCCCTCCGGCCTCGCGCCCCGCTCCCTCGCGCAGCCCGTACGCATCCGTCGGCCCGCCGGCCCTAGGCAGCACCGACCGGCGGGAATATTCTGCTGGTTGGTCTGGACCGCAGTGCACTCGGCTCGCAGGAAACCCCCTCATTCCGGGAGCGAAGCATGCGCAAAAGGATCAGCGCGGCCGTCGTCGGACTGGGCATCATCGGCGCGACGGTCCTGTCGACCGGCGGCGCCGGCAGCCACGGCTACACCGACGCCCCCGTCAGCAGACAGAAACTGTGCGCCAACGGCACGGTGAAGAACTGCGGCGCCATCCAGTGGGAGCCGCAGAGCGTCGAGGGCCCCAAGGGCTTCCCGAACGGCGGACCCGCCGACGGCAAGATCTGCTCCGGCGGCAACAGCCGCTTCAAGGAGCTGGACGACCCGCGCGCCGGCCAGTGGCCCGCCACCAAGGTGAGCGCGGGCTCGTACACCTTCCGCTGGCGCTTCACCGCCCCGCACCGCACCACGGACTTCCGGTACTACATCACCAAGAACGGCTGGAACCCCAGCCGCCCCCTGACCCGGGCGGACCTGGAACCAGCCCCGTTCCTGACCGTCCCCTACAACGGTCAGCAGCCGCCGACCACGTACTCGCACCCGGGCACCCTGCCCGGCGGTAAGAGCGGACGGCACCTGATCGTCGGTGTCTGGACGATCGCCGACACCGCCAACGCGTTCTACGCCTGCTCGGACGTCGAGTACTGAGACGTCGAGCACCGAGTGGCGGAACGGTACGGAAAAACACGAGTGGGCCTCTCGAAGCTGTGCTCCGAGAGGCCCACTCCCAGGTGCGCCGCCAGGGACTCGAACCCCGGACCCGCTGATTAAGAGTCAGCTGCTCTAACCAACTGAGCTAGCGGCGCGCGCTGACAAAAGAAATACTACCTGGTCCGGAGGGGTGCTTCCGACCACCGCCCGGCCGGGCCCGCACCGAGGCCCCTCCGGGCCCCCTCGGAGCCCCCGGCGCCCCGGGATCAGAGCGTCAGCGACAGCAGAACCGGGGCCGCCCGCCGGTTCAGCGCGTCGGCGGCCTGCCGCAGCCGGTGGGCGTGCTCCAGCGGGAGCGACAGGGCCAGACAGCCGACCGTGGAGCCCGCCGTGATCGGCACGGCCGCGCAGACCGTGCCCACCGCGTACTCCTGGAGGTCCAGCATCGGGACGGTCGGCGGCTGGCTGTCCAGCTTGTGGAAGAGCACCTTCTCGTTGGTGATCGTCCGGGAGGTGAGGCGCGCGGTCTTGTGCCGGGAGAGGTGGTCCATCCGCCCGTCGTGGTCCAACTGCGCCAGCAGGCACTTGCCCACCGCGCTGGCATGTGCCGTCCGGCGGAATTCCGCCCACTCGTTGACCTTGGGGGCCCGCGGTCCGTCGGCGTAGTGCAGGATCTTGACCTCGCCGTCGATGTAGCGGCTGATGTAGACCGCCGCGCCCACCGAGTCGCGCAGCTCGACCAGGGTGCGCTGGAGCTTGTCGCGCAGCGCCTCCTCACGGCCGCCGCCCGAGCCGAGCAGGACCAGCGACTCGCCGACGACGTACGCACCGTCGGCGACCTGCGCGACATAGCCCTCGCGGCGCAGCATCGCCAGCATGTGGGCGAGGTGCCCGGTGGGCAGGCCGGTCTCGCGGGCGATCTGGACGTCCGACACACCGCAGGCGTGCCGGGCGACGGTTTCGAGTACGCGCAGGGCGTACTGCACCGAGTGGAAGGGCGCGGTCGGCTCGGGCTTCAGCGCCACGGTGTCCCCCTAGCAGGTTGTGACCGTTTGCGTCGCTGCCGTCGCCGGCGGTCACGACCGTCGAACATAACCGGCCGTTCCCGGGCAGCGAGGCACGTACCACGATAGCGGCCGAAGCGGCCCGCCGGAGGGGGTCTTGACCGAAAAGGGGGGATGGCCACGCACCTGTACTGGGGCGTGGTCCACCGGCATATGCCCAGGTCATTCCGGGTCGTGGCGGAGACCGGGTACGCCGCCCGGCGGGCGTCCGGAACGCGGCCGCCGGCCGCTCCCGGGCGCCCGCGCGGGGCGGCCCGTGCCGTCAGAGGACCGCGCTCAGGAACTCCCGGGTGCGGTCGTTCTCCGGTTCGCTGAAGATCTTCTCCGGCGTCCCGAACTCGATCACCCGTCCCTGGTCGAACATCATCACGCAGTCGGATATGTCCCGCGCGAAGTTCATCTCGTGGGTCACGCAGAGCATGGTGATGTCGGTGGTGTGCGCGATGTCGCGCAGCACGTCCAGCACACCGGCCACCAGCTCCGGGTCGAGCGCGCTGGTCACCTCGTCCAGCAGCAGCACCTGTGGCCGCATGGACAGGGCGCGCGCTATGGCGACCCGCTGCTGCTGGCCGCCGGAGAGCTGCGACGGGTACTTGTCGATGTGCTGGGTCAGGCCCACCAGGTCCAGCAGCCCGCGGGCCCGCTCCTCGGCGGCGTCCTTGCTCAGGCCCAGCACGTGCACCGGCGCCTCGGTGATGTTGCGCAGCACCTTCATGTTGGGGAAGAGGTTGAACTGCTGGAAGACCATCCCGATGTTCTTGCGGACCTCCCGGCAGTGCTTCTCGCTCGCCGGCACGAGCCTGCCGTTCTTCTCCTCGTGGGTCAGGTACGCGTCACCGACCTTGATCTTCCCTTCCTCCGGCTTCAGCAGCGTCATCAGCAGCCGCAGGATCGTGGTCTTGCCGGACCCGGACGGGCCGATCAGCGTCACGTGCTTGCCGGCGTAGACCGTCATGTCCAGCGAGTCCAGGACGGTGTGCGCGCCGAAACGCTTGGTGACCCGGTCGAAGCGGACCAGCTCGGGGCCGTCCTCCGCGGTGCCGACCGTGGGCGGCGCGGGCTGCGCCGACTGGGTGGGGGTGCTGTCATCGGACAAGGCGACGCTCCAGGACTCGCAGGAGAAGAGAGGTGGGGTACGAGATCACGACGAACAGGACGCCGACCACCGTGATCGGCTCCATGTAGTCGAAGGTCGTCGCGCTGATGCTGTTCGCCTGGAAGAGCAGCTCCGCGACGGTGATCGCGGCCAGCATCGGCGTGTCCTTGAACATCGCGATGACGTAGTTGCCGAGCGCCGGGACCACCCGGCGGAACGCCTGCGGCAGGATCACCGAGGTCCAGGTGCGCCGGCGCGGCAGGCTCAGCGCCGTCGCCGCCTCCCACTGGCCCTCCGGGACGCCGTCGATGCCCGCTCGGTAGACCTCGGCGGTGTACGTCGAGTAGTGCAGTCCCAGGCCGATCACGCCGGTGGTCAGCGGATCGAAGGTCAGGCCCCAGCCCGGCAGGACGAAGAAGAGGAAGAACAACTGCACCAGCAGCGGCGTGTTGCGGACGAACTCCACGAAGGCGCTGACCGGCCAGGTCACCCAGCGGCTGGGCGAGCGCAGCAGCAGCGCCCACACCAGGCCGAGCGCGAACGCCACCAGCGAGCCGAGCAGCGTCGCCTGCACAGTGACCCACAGCCCGCTGAGCAGGTCCGGCAGGATGTCGCCGACGTACTCCCACGACCAGGTGTTCACGGCTTACCTCCGGGGGCGGTGGTCACCTGCGGGCCCGGCCCGCCGACCGGCAGGCGCCGCGAGAACCAGCCGGACTTCTCCGGCGCGCGGCCGATCGACGCCTTGGCCCGGCGCTCCAGGAGGCGCATGATCCGGGTCACCACGAACGCGATCACGAAATAGAGGACCAGGATGATCCCGTAGACCTGGGCGCTCTGGCCGGTGGAGAGCCGGGCCAGCTTGGCCTGGAAGGTCAGCTCCCCGATCGACAGCAGCGAGGCCAGCGCGGTGCCCTTGAGCAGCTCGATCAGCAGGTTGTTGAACGGCGGCATCATCTCCGGCACGGCCTGCGGCAGGATGACCTTGCGCAGCCGCTGCCACGGCGTGAAGCTCAGCGCGATCGCCGCCTCACGCTGCGCGGGCGCCACCGCCTGAAGAGAGCCGCGTACGACCTCGGAGCCGTACGCCCCGTAGGACAGGCCGAGCGCCAGGGTGCCCGCCCAGAGGCCGGCCAACTGCCAGCCCAGCAGCGGCAGTGCGAAGAACAGCCAGAACATCAGGACCAGCGCCGAGGTGCCGCGGAAGAACTCCACGTAGACACCGGACAGGAAGCGCACGATCCACAGCCGGGAGGTGCGGGCCACGCCGATGCCGAAGGCGACGACGGCGGCCAGCACGGCGCTGTAGACCATCAACTGGACGGTGATCCACACCCCTTTGAAGAACAGTTCCCACAAGGCTCCGGTCACCGGGCACAGAGCTCCTTCGCCGTGAGGTCGGTCATGAACTCCTCGGTGAACCCGAAGGGCCGGGCGATGCGCAGGAGTTCGCCGCTCTTCTTCATGTTGTGCAGTTCGCCGTTGAAGGCGTCCCGCAGCTTCGTCTCGCCGATCCGGAAGCCGTAACCGCCGCCGTCCCGCTGGGGTTTGCCGTCCACCTCCGGGGTGAAGGGGTGGGTCATCTCCACCTTGGGGTGCTTGCCGGTCTTCAGCGCCTCCATCATGGTCAGCGCGGTGCCGGCGAAGCAGTCGATGCGGTCGGCCTCCAGCGCCTCCAGGCCGGCGATCTGGTCGCCGTACGTCTGGATCTTCCCCTTGGCGACACCGTTGCCGACCGCGTAGTCGATCTCCGCGTACCCGATGCCGGTGCCCATCCGGAAGCCGCCCTCGGCCACGTCCCGGTACGAGGCGATCTTCTTGGGGTTGCCCTTCGGTACGAGGAAGCCGTCCTTCGACTCGTAGTCCGGGTCGGAGAAGAGCACGGCCTGGCAGCGGGCCTTGTTGATGAACATGCCGGCCACGATCACGTCGTACTGGAAGGAGTGCAGACCGGGCACGAGCGCCTGGAACTCGACCGGTACCGGCTCGAAGCGCTCCACCCCCAGCCGCTGGAAGATGGTCTTGGCGACGGCGGGCGCCTCGCCGGTCAGTTCCCCCTGGCTGTTGATCGACGCGTACGGCGGCTCGCTGGCGATGCCCATCCGTACGACTTTCCTGCTGCGAAGATCATCGAGTAGGTGTCCCCCGTCCGTAGCTCCGGTGATGTCGACCTGTGAGCAACCGGCCGTCGCCCCCAGCGCCCCCGTCAAACCCAGCGCCGCCGCTCCTGCGAGCAGTGAGCGGCGGCGGAACCCTGATGCGGTGTTTCTTCCTGAGCTGTTCCCCTGTGGTGGAGCCATGGGCGCGCGGCTACCCGGACTCGTTGAAAATATGCCAATCGTTTCCGGCCCTTGATGCAAGCGGTGCGGGGTCGTGGCGCATGTCGGTCATGCGTGCATACGACACCCGTTCGGGGGCGGCAATTCCGGTACGGGGATGGCTGATTGACGACGGTCGTCAGCGGCCGCGCGTCCTGGGAAGAGTGGGGGTACCGCGTCCGGTGTTCCCGTGTGCATCGGGCCGCCCGCTGGTCCACCATGGAGGCGCAAAGCACCGTAAGGAGGCAAAATGGTCGACCGTTTCATCGAAGTCTCCCTCGACAAGCGGGGTGTGAGCTGCACCGCCAGGCTGCTCGACGACCGCGCGCCGGTCACCTGCAAGGCCGTCTGGGACGCGCTGCCGCTCGGCGGCGACGTCTACCACGCCAAGTACGCCCGCAACGAGATCTACGCCCTCGTCCCGCCGTTCGCCCCGGAGGAGCCCCCTCTGGAGAACCCGACCGTCACGCCCATCCCCGGTGACCTGTGCTACTTCACCTTCAGCGACACCCAGTTGGGCACCGCCTCGTACGGCTACGAGAGCCAGGCCGAGCACCGGGGCCGCGCCACCGTCGTCGACCTCGCGCTCTTCTACGAACGCAACAACCTGCTGATCAACGGTGACGCGGGCTGGGTCCCCGGCATCGTGTGGGGCTCGGTGGTGGACGGCCTGGACCGGATGGCCGACGCCTGCCAGGACCTGTGGCGCGCCGGAGCGCTGGGGGAGACCCTCAACTTCCGCCGGGCGTAGGCACAGTGGGCAGGTCCGCCGCTCCCGACGTATAGAGGGCGTGCGCGGCGCGCAGCACCAGCGCGTCCGCGTGCCGCGCACCCACCAACTGCACCCCGATCGGCAGCCCGTCCCCGTCCACGCCGCACGGCACGGTCGCGGCGGGCTGCTGCGTCATGTTGAACGGGTACGTGAACGGCGTCCAGCCCGTCCAGCGCGTGTGCCCCGACCCGGCCGGCACCTCGGCGCCCGCCTCGAAGGCGGTGATCGGCTCGGTCGGCGTCACCAGCAGGTCGTACGTGCTGTGGAAGCGGCCCATCGCCACGCCCATCGCCATCCGTACGTCCACCGCCGCCAGATAGTCCAGCGCGCTGCGCCGCGCGCCCTCCGCGCAGATCTCCCGCAGGCCGGGGTCGAGCAGCTCCCGCTGCGCGTGGCTCAGGTGCTGCACCACCCGCGCCGCGCCGCTGAACCACAGCGTGTGGAACTCCTCCACCGGGTCAGCGATGCCCGGGTCGGCCTCCTCGACGTGCGCGCCCAGCTCCGCGAGCCGGTCCACCGCGCGCCGCACCGCGGCGGCGACCTCCGGCTGCACCGGCACGTCCCAGCCCAGCGTCGGGCTGTAGGCCACCCGCAGCCCGGCCACCGGCCGCTCCAGCTCCTCCCGGAACGACCCGGCCGGAGGTGCGAGCTGCGACCAGTCCCGCCAGTCCGCCCCGGTGATCACGTCCATCAGCAGCGCCGCGTCGGCCGCGTCCCGGGTTATCGGCCCGACGTGCGCCAGCGTCCCGAACGGACTCGCCGGATACAGCGGCACCCGCCCGTACGTCGGCTTCAGCGCGAAGATCCCGCAGAACGCCCCGGGGATGCGCACCGACCCGCCGCCGTCCGTGCCCAGGCTCAGCGGCCCCGCGCCGAGCGCGACGGCCGCCGCGCTGCCGCCGCTGGACCCGCCCGCCGTACGGGACGGGTCGTACGGATTGCCCGTCACCCCGTGCCGCGGACTGTCCGTGACGCCCTTCCATCCGAACTCGGGCGTGGTGGTCTTGCCCACGAACACCGCGCCGTGCTCGCGCAGCCGCGCCACCGACGGGGCGTCCGCGTCCCAGACCACGCCCTCCTCGCGCACCGTGCGCGAGCCGCGCAGCGTCGGCGTCCCACGGGTCAGCAGCAGGTCCTTGACGGTGGCCGGCACGCCGTCCACCAGCCCGGCGGGCCGCCCGGTCCGCCAGCGCTCCTCGGACTCCTTCGCCGCGGCCAGCGCCTCGTCCGCGTCGATCCGGGTGAAGGCGTTCACCCGCTCCTGCGCCCGCCCGGCCCGCTCGATCACCGCCTGCACCGCCTCGACCGGCGAGAACTCGCCCGCCGCGTACCCGGCGACCAGCCGCACCGCCGAGCAGTCGGCCAGATCCGTCACCTCAGCCATCCCGACCTCCCTTCACGAACCCTGCGCGAACACTCCGCCCCCACGGTCCCGGAAGATCAGGAGCCCGGTACGTAGCCCAGCCGCTTGTCCACCACATTGGTGAGCGGCTCGCCCGCCGCCCACCGGTCGAAGTTGTCCGCGAACTGCTCGGCCAGCGCGTCCCGCCAGCCCAGCGTGTCGCCGCTCATGTGCGGCGAGACGATCAGGTGCGGCACGTCCCACAGGACGCTGTCCGTGGTCAGCGGCTCGTGCTCGAACACGTCCAGGGCCGCGGCCGCGATCCGCCACTCCCGCAGCGCCGCCACCAGGTCCTCCTCGACGACGAGCGCTCCGCGCGCCACGTTGATGAAGCGGGCCCGCTGCCGCATCCGGCCGAACGCGGCCCGGTCGAACATGCCGCGCGTCTCCTCGGTCAGCGGCGCCGCGCACACCACCCAGTCGGCCGTGCCCAGCAGACCGTGCAGCGTGCCGGCCGCGTGCACCCGGCCGAAGTCGGGATCGTCCGTACGTTCCCGCCGCCCGACCAGATCCACCCTGACACCCAGTGCCAGCAGGGTCCGGCCGATGGCCCGGCCGATCGGGCCCGAGCCCACCACCACGGCGCGGCTGCCCGCCACCCGCAGTGTCTCCCGGTGCCGCCAGCGCCGCTGCCGCTGGAGCTCCCAACTGCCGTAGAAGTCCTTCGCCATGGCGATCACCAGACCGGCCACGTACTCGGCGATCGGCTGCTCGAAGACGCCGCGCGCGTTGGTCACCAGGGTGGAGTCGGCGGCGAGCTCCGGGCACATCAGCCGGTCCACGCCCGCGCTCGCGGTGTGCACCCAAACGGGTCGCGGGCCGCCGCCGGGCCAGGCGTCGCGGACCGCGTCGGAGGTGAAGTCCCACGCCAACACCACGTCGGCGTGCGGCAGTCGGTCGGCGAAGGTCTTGTCGTCGGCGTACACCAGCCGGGCCCGGCCGGAGAGCCGGTCCAGTTTGGGGGGCGGGTCGGAACCGAGGACAAGGACGGTGCTTTCGGACATAGGCCAGAAACCGTTCTGAAACGTGAGCCCCCTTGAATGAAAGGAGGCGCCGACAGATGCCTGAGATGCGAGGATTGACCACGCTAAGAAGTCGTAACTACCGTGTCAACAACGGCTCTGTCCCGACGTCCCCGGCTCGTGCCGGTAGCACCACGAACCCCTGGCAAAGGCACTGCCCTTACCAGCCCTTCGCTCTTCTGGGGCATCATGGACGTCTCATTTCTGGGGGGACCGAAGCCTCAGCTCGGCGTGGGTGTCGTCGCTCCGTTCGACTTCGCCCTGGACCGCGAGCTGTGGCGCTGGATCCCCGACGATGTGTCCCTCCACCTCACCCGGACCCCTTTCGTGCCCGTCGAGGTGAGCCTCGACCTGGCCCGCCTCGTCAGTGAACACGAAACCCTGCACGCCGCCGTCCAGGCGCTGTGCGCCGTCTCCCCGCAGGTCGTCTCGTACGCCTGCACCTCGGGCAGCTTCGTCGGCGGCATGGCGGGCGAGCGCGCCATGTGCGCCGCCATGACCCGGGCGGGGGAGCGGCTTCCGGCGCTCACCACCTCCGGCGCGCTCCTCGAAGCGCTGCGCGAGATCAATGCGTGGCGGATCGCGGTCGTCACCCCCTACACCAAGTCCGTCACCGACTCCCTGGAGGAGTACTTGAGAGAAGCCGGTGTCACCGTCACCGGCCGCGCCTATCTGGGCCTGACCCGGCACATCTGGAAAGTGCCGTACCGGGACGTCGTCGACATGGCCCGGCAGGCCGTCGTCGGAGCCGCGGACGCCCTGTTCATCAGTTGTACGAACTTGCCGACGTACGACGTCATCCCGCAGTTGGAGGCCGAATTGCGGATGCCGGTCCTGTCGGCCAACCAGGTCACCATGTGGGCCTCCCTGCGCGCCATCGGGGCCGAGGCCGTCGGCCCGTACCAGGCGCTGGTGGACCCCGTCGCCAGACGCGGACCGGCCTCCATGACCGCCTCCTGGGCCCCGGAGGAAGGGGCCGGGATACCGAGGCGCGGCGGTCTGTCCGAGGCGGCGTTCGCCGGGTCGGCGGTCCCGTCCTCCGAGGCGGAACCGGCCGACGGGCTGGACGTACCGCCCTTTCATCCCCCGGAGGAACCCGGCCCGCCGGCGCCGGTCTGACGTGTACGGGCGGCGCCCGCCCGGTCGCCGTCCCCCCTCCCCGTCCACCCGCGCGCCCCGCGCACGTACGCCCGGGGCGGCGCGCGCACCGCAGCACACACCCCCGTACGCATCACCCCGCCCCGTCAGGAGACGTGCATGGCATCCACGGTCGGCTTCCTCTACCCCGGCCACTCCGCCGAGGACGACTACCCCCGGCTCGAAGCGCTCCTCGGCAACGGACTGAGCCTGCCGCTCGTCCACACCGACATCGGCGAGGACGCCCACCGCGTCGACGCGCTGCTGGAGATGGGCTCCGCCGCCCGGCTCGCGGCCGGCGTCGCCGCACTGAAGAGCCGCGGCGCCGAGGCCGTCGTCTGGGCCTGCACCAGCGCCAGCTTCGTCTTCGGCTGGGAGGGCGCCCACGAGCAGGTGCGCGAGCTGTCGGCCACCGCCGGGCTGCCCGCCTCCAGTACGTCCTTCGCCTTCGCGCACGCCGTACGGGCTCTCGGAGCCGAACGGGTGGCCATCGCCGCGACCTATCCCGACGACGTCGCCGAGTGCTTCCGCGCGTTCCTGAAGTCCGCGGGCACCGAAGTCGTCTCGACGTGCGGCAGCGGGATCATCACCGCGGCCGAGGTCGGCACCTGGGGCCTGGAGGAAGTCCTGCTCCTCGCCCGTACGGGGGACCATCCCGACGCCCAGGTGGTGCTGCTGCCCGACACGGCCCTGCACACCGCCGCGTACCTCCCCGCCATCGAGGCGGAGCTGCGCAAGCCGGTGCTCACCGCCAACCAGGTCACCGCCTGGGAGGGGCTGCGGCTGCTGGAGCGCACGGTCGCCTGTCCGGCGCTGGGCACGCTGTTCGCGGGGGCGCCGGTGCCGTCCGCGGCGGGGTAACGGCGGCGGAACCGCCGCCCGCCCGGCGACGACGCGCCCTCTTCGCCCGCCCGGGAATAACCGGAGAAGTACTCCGGTTATTCTCCGGGCAGACCAGCGACGCGAGGAGGGCCCGCACCGTGAGCGGCGACCACGACGAGATCCGGGACCACGAAGAAAGCCGGGACGGCGACGCCCGGAACGGCGACGGCATCCGGGGCGCGGCCCTCGGCACCGCGCCCGTCCCCCTGTCCGTACTGGACCTGGTGACCGTGGGCGCGGGACACACCGCCTCCGAGGCCGTACGCACCGCCGTCGGGATCGCCCGCACGGCCGAGCGCCGCGGCTTCCACCGCTACTGGGTCGCCGAGCACCACTCGATGCCCGGCGTGGCCTCCTCGTCCCCCGCGGTCCTGCTGGCGCACCTCGCCGCGCACACTGACCGCATCCGGCTCGGCTCCGGCGGCGTCATGCTGCCCAACCATGCGCCGCTGGTGATCGCCGAGCAGTTCGGCACGCTGGAGGCGATGGCCCCCGGCCGCGTCGACCTCGGCCTCGGCCGCGCGCCCGGCACCGACGGCGCCACCGCCGCCGCGCTGCGCCGTACCGAGCGGCTGCACGAGGGCGCCGACGAGTTCCCGCAGCAGCTCGCCGAGCTGACCCGCTTCCTGGACGACGACTTCCCCGACGGGCACCCCTACAGCCGCATCCACGCGGTGCCGGGCCCGGTCCAGGCGACGTCCCCGGGCGGCGTCCAGTCGGCGCACCGGCCGCCGCTGTGGCTGCTCGGCTCCTCCGGCTTCAGCGCCCAGTTGGCGGGCCGCCTGGGCCTGCCGTTCGCCTTCGCCCACCACTTCTCGGCGGCGAACACCATCCCCGCGCTGGACCTGTACCGCGAGTCCTTCCGCCCCTCCGCGGTCCTGGCCGAGCCGTACGCGCTGATCGGCGTCGCCGCGCTGGCCGCCGAGGACGAGAAGGAGGCGCACCGCCAGGTCCTCACCGGCGCGCTGTCCATGATCCGGCTGCGCACCGGGCGTCCCGGGCTGGTGCCCAGCCCCGAGGAGGCGGCGGCGTACGCGTTCAGCGGCATGGAGCGCGACTTCGTGGACAGTTGGCTGTCCAACATCGTCTACGGCACGCCCGACGCGGTCCGCACCGGCCTGGACGACCTGGCCAAGCGCACCGGCGCGGACGAGCTGATGATCACCGCCAACGCGCACGGCGGGGACGTCCGGCTGCGTTCTTACGAGCTGATCGCGGACGCGTACGGGCTGCCTACGGTGTGACGGTCGGTGGCGCCGACGGTGTGACGGGCGTGCGGACGACGGGGTGATCGTCGTGCGGACGGCGCTGTGACCGTTGTGCCGCCCCGGAGGCGGGCGGGTGCATCGGAGTGAACGGGGGGAGTGCGCCGCTTCGCCCGCGCCCACGCGACGCCCCTCGCAGCCGCTACGCGCCGGTCTCCCGCCCCGCCCCGATCAGATCGCAGACCCGGTCCGGGGGCACCGGGCGGGAGTACAGCCACCCCTGCCCGGTGTCACAGCCGATGCGGCGCAACCGTTCCGCCTGCTCGGCGCTCTCCACGCACTCCGCGGTGACCGTCAGACCCAGCCGGTGCGCGAGCGCCACCAGCGCCTCCACGATCGTCTCGTCCGCCGGGTTCGGATGCTCCTGCGAACGGAAGCCCCGCACGAAGGACCCGTCCAGCTTCAGTACGGACACCGGCAGCCGGCTGAGGTAGGCCAGGTTCGAGTAGCCGGTGCCGAAGTCGTCGATGGCGATCCGTACGCCCATCTCGCTCAGCGCCTGGAGCGCCTGGAGCGGGCGCCCGGCCGAGCCCATCACCGCCGACTCGGTCAGCTCCAGTTGGAGCAGGGCGGGCGGCAGCCCGGTCTCGGCGAGGATGCCCGCCACGTCCGCGACCAGGTCGGAGTCCCACACCTGGCGTACGGCGACGTTCACGCTGACGAACAGCGGCTCGGCGCCGGGACGTGCCAGTTGCCAGGCGCGGGCCTGGTGGCAGGCGCGGGCCAGCACCCAGCGGCCCAGCTCGACGATCGAGCCGTTCTCCTCCGCCAATCCGATGAACCGATTCGGCGACAGTGTGCCGAACTGCGGATGACGCCAGCGCACCAGCGCCTCGACGCCCTGTGCCCGCCCGTCACCGAGCCCGACCAGCGGCTGGTACTCCAGCGTGAACTCGCCGCGGTCCACCGCCGGCCGCAGCGTGCTGGACAGCGCCTGCCGGGTCATCCGGTGCGCGTTGCGCTCGGGGTCGAAGAGCGTCCAGCGGGCCTTGCCGTCCTCCTTCGCCCAGTACAGCGTGGTGTCCGCGGCCTGCATCAGGCCGGTCGCCGTGGTGCCGGTCGCCGCGCGCTCCACGACCCCGATGCTCGCCGAGACCGACAGCCGCTGCCCGGCCAGGTCGAACGGCCGCTGGAGCGCGTCCAGGACCCGTTGTGCCAGTTCGGCGAGTTGTTCGGTACCGGCCGAGTCCTCCACCAGGAGGGCGAACTCGTCGCCGCCCAGCCGCGCCACCAGGTGGCCGCTGCCGCCGCGTACCGCGCCCCGATCGGCCAGGCTCTCGGCGCAGTGCGTCAGGCGCTGCGCCACCGCGCTCAGCAGCCGGTCGCCGACGCGGTGCCCGAGGGTGTCGTTGACGGCCTTGAAGCCGTCCAGGTCGAGGTAGCACAGGCCGACCCGGCCCGTACCGTGCTGCTCGAAGGCGGCCGACTCCAGCGCGCCCGCGAGCCGCTCGAAGAACAGCGCGCGGTTGGGCAGCCGGGTCACCGGGTCGTGCATCTGGAGGTGGCGCAGCCGGGCCAGCAGGTCGTGCCGGTCGCTGATGTCCGCCACGGACAGCAGGACGCAGTCCTCGTCCGGCAGCGGCTCGACCGTCACCTCCGCCCAGAGGAACTGCCCGTCCGGATGTTTCAGTCGTCGGGTGCACCGCAGCCGGTCGCTGTGGCCGCGCAGGACCTCCCGGTACGCGGCCCAGATGCGCGGGTCGGTGCCCAGCTCGGTCAGGTCGGCGGCGGTGGCCGCGACCAGGTCGTCCGGTGCCGCGCCGACCAGTTCGCCGAAGGCGGGGTTGGCGGCGAGCACCAGGCCGTCGCGGTTCAGCACGGCCAATGGGGCGCGGGCGGCACGGAAGGCGGCGCGGTAGTCGCGCAGCGAGGCCGCCGAGCCGTCACCGGCGTCGGGTTCGCCGCGGACGCCGGTCCGCGGCTCGCCGGGCGTGCCGGGGGGGCCTGGCGCACCGGACTCGCCGGGTCGGGACTCGCCGGTCCGGGGGTGTCCGTCGGGTGTGGCGGACCGGGCGGGGCCGTCGGCCGCGGTGGGGCCGTCGGCGGGTGCCGGGTCGGAGGCGCCGTCCGGGCCTCCGCCGGATTCATTGGTCGGTTCTTTACGCTCCGTCACCGCGGAGAGCGTCGTTCCGGGCGCGCGGCCCGTGCCGCCGGGGTATCCGCTCACTGCTCGCTCCCGCATGGCGCTTGTCTCGTGATGGAGGGGGGAATCCGCGCTGGAAAGTGTGGCGATCATAGAGGCTGCCGCAAGGGCCTATCCAGCGACGTAACCGTGATCATCGGCACCTGTGGCGGAAGTTTGGCCATTTCCGTCCGGCTGTGTTCGTGCGTATCCGGTCAACGATCGATAGTGACTTTCCGTTACGGGGTGGGGAGTTGGGCCGGTCACTCGTCTGGGGCCCCGGAACAGGACGGAATCCGGCAATTCCCCACAAGGTGGTGAGGGTGCTCCGAATCTGTACCGGGAGGTCGATGTGCCACGCGCCCAGCAACCTCCGGAGGTGGGCCGTCGCGCGCTGCGCCGGGTGGCCGCCGTGGCCACCTCCCTCAGCGCCGTCATAGCCACCTCCGTCATCGCGGGCCCCGCCACCGCGTCCGAGGGGACGCCGCCGTGCGCCCTGGCCCGTACCGACGCCCACCACTCCGAGGGCCTGGACACCTGGAACCGCGCCTACCCGCGCCCGGTCCGCACCCTTGACGCCGTCATGGTCTTCCTGTCCTTCCCCGACTCCGAGCCGGTCACCGACCCCCGCGAACTGGCCGCCGACTACTTCCCGGCCACCACCCGCTTCTTCGAGCGCGCGTCCTACGGCCGCTTCACCCTGCGCCCCGACATCCAGCGCCGCTGGGTACGGATGCCGCAGGCCTCCAGCACGTACGGCATACGCCGGGACTGGGCGGCCGGCGACCGCGCCGCCTACCTCCGGGACGCGGTCGCCGCCGCCGACGGCTCGGTGGACTTCAGCCGGTACGACGTCGTCTACCTCGTCGCCGACCCGGACGCGGCCGGCGTCGACTCCGACGCCACCAAGGTCGTCAACCTCGACCGCCCGCTGCGCGCCGACGACGCGGACCTCAGCCGGTTCGTCACGCTCTTCGAGCAGAGCCCGCCGGACCGCAACGTGCTCGCCCACGAGACCGGCCACGTCTTCGACCTGCCGGACCTCTACCACCGGCCCCAGGAGGGCAAGGGTGACTGGGACACGTACGTGGGCGACTGGGACCTCATGGGCAGCCAGTTCGGCCTCGCCCCCGACCCCTTCGGCTGGCACAAGTGGAAGATCGGCTGGCTCGGCGGCCGCCAGGTGACCTGCGTCTCCCTCGGCCGGGAGCGGCGCTCGTCCGTGCACACCCTGCGGCCGCTGTCCGCGCCCATGGGGCCGGGCGACGGGCGGCGGGCGCGGCTGCTGGTCGTCCGCACCGGTCCGCGCAGCGCGCTGGCCGTCGAGGCGCGCGGCGCGGTGGGCAACGATCACGACGTCTGCACCGAGGGCGTCCTGGTCTACCGGGTGCACAGCGAGACCGCGTCCGGGAGCGGTCCGGTGGAGGTGCTGGACGGGCACCCCGGTACCGAGGCGTGTTGGGGGACTTCCGTATTCCCCCGGCTTGCTGATGCGCCGCTCGGCGAAGGCGAAAGCCTGGACGCCGCCGAGGACGGGGTGCGGGTGCAGGTGTACGGGCGGTCGTCCTCGGGGGACTGGACGGTCAAGGTGGAGCGGAGCGGGTGAGGGAGAGTGGAGCGGGGGAGGGCGGGTGTCCGGGGCCGGACGGGCGCCCGCCCCGGTTTCCCGGCGCCCGGTTTCCCGGCGCCGCCCTGCTCTCGGCTTTTCGGCGTACGAAGAAGGCCCCCACCGAGGTGGGGGCCTTCTTCTGTCGGTGCGCCGCCAGGGACTCGAACCCCGGACCCGCTGATTAAGAGTCAGCTGCTCTAACCAACTGAGCTAGCGGCGCCTGCTGACGTGGAAAACATTAGCATCCTGATCGGGTGGCGCAAAAATCGATTCAGCGAGGCCCGCCCCGCACCGGGGTGCGCGGGGCGGAAGACCCGGTGCGGGCCCGTGTTCCGGGGGGCCGGGGCGGTGGTGGCGCTGGTCACAGGGGTGGGATGAGGGTTGGCGCCGTTCGGGTGGTGGCGGGGTCGGCGGGGGCGTCGGGGCTGTTGCGTGCCGCGGTGGCGACGGGGCCGTCGGGTACTGCGGTGGCGACGCCGGTGGCGCGCCGGGCGGCACGTATGCAGGCCCAGAGGAGGGCGCCCGGCCCGGGGAGCCAGGGGTGGCGTACGTCCGGGGCCACCAGCCAGCGGGAGGCGGTGAGGTCCTGAGCGCTGTGGGGTGTGTGGGGCGGGTCCGGCTGCGGTGACCGCTGGGGGAAGAGGGGCGGGACGGTCACGGCGTCGCCCGGCCCGTGGCAGAGCAGTGGCGGTACGGAGCCGGACCACTCCTCCCAGCCGAGCAGGGCGGGCAGCCGCCGGGCCGTACCGGGCTCGGCGAACAGCAGGATGCGGCCGCGGTGGGTGGCGACGGGCCCGGACCCGGGCCCCGCGGTCCATAAGCGGTCCACCAGGTCGCGGCCGAAGAGCGCGGGCGCGTTGATCACGTCGAAGACCGTGCCGCACGGCAGTGTGCTCGGCGCCTCCGGACAGGACGCCCACCGGGCGTGCACGGCCTCGGGGCGCGGGGCGGCGGAGGCGAGCCAGTCGGCGCCGGCGAGGGTGACGTACGCCGCGGTGTGGAAGGCGGCGGGGGCGGGTCGGCGGGGATGCTCGGAGGGCCAGTCGCTCATGGCCCCGGTTTACCGGTATGCGGTGTTCCGTTTCTGCGGAATGGCCGAAATCCGGACAGGACGGGGCGGTGTGGGGTATGTTCCCGCGCCCGCATATGCCAGCGGCCCATGATCAACGGGATCATGGGCCGGGGCGCGAGGGCGGGGATGCGAGGGCGTGGCCGGTGGGGCGGGGGGCGAGGGCCGGGCCGGTCGGGCCGGGCCCGTCCGGGGTCGAGGCGATCGGGAAGCGGGTGCCGGGAGCTGCTGAACCGTTCAGTCGGCGGTGGCGTCCAGGCGGCTGCCGCCACCGTTGCGCAGCAGGCCGCGGCCGAACTCGACCATCTTCGCCGCGTAGTCCTCGGTCCAGTCCGCGCGCTCCGCGATCACGGAGAGCGGCAGCCGGTCGAAGCGCCGGGGATCGGCGAGGTGGGCCGCCGCCATCGCCTGGAACTCGGTGGCCCGGTCCGCCGCCGCGCGGAAGGCGAGCGTCAGCTCGGTGGAGCGGGCGAGCAGCTCCTTGGGGTCCTCGATGGACTCCAGGTCGAAGAAGTGCTCGGGGTCGGACGTGGCCTCCGGAGGCTCGAAGAGCAGCGGAGCCGGTTTCAGGCGCCGGGGCGCGGAGGCAGCTCCGCGCGGGTCGGAAGCCGGTTGCGGCTCGGACATGTACGTACCTCCTGGATCGTGTGCCGCGTTCCATTGTCCCGCGCCGCGCAAGTGCGCCTGGCGACGCGCCCCTACGGGGCTCAGCCGCCCGCAGGGGGCAGCACATCACGTGCCGCGCGCCCCCGTTACGCGCCTGCACCGCCACCGTACGACCGTGCGCGGCGCGCCCGGGCGCAAGTGAGCCGCGCCGACCGATACCCGCCCCTGGACACCCCCGTGCGCGGCGGCACACGACGCTGCGCGGGTCGGCCCGGCCCCGTACGTCCGGGTCCAGCGTCCAGCGTCCAGCCCAGCCCAGCCCGGCCGGGCCCGTGCCTGACCCGGCCGGCGCGCACAGGCCGGCCCCGGCGGCTTCCGGCCCGACCGCCCGCCGACTGCCCCGACGGCCTCACCGCCGCCCGGTCAGGGCCGCCACGCCACCCGGTGTTCGTTCAGATGGGCCAGGACCGCGTGGTTCGCTTCCCAGCCGTCCGGGAACTTGACCGTGACGCCCAGTTGGACGGGGTCCGCCGAGGGGTGTTCGTCCAGCAGCTCCGGTATGCCGGCCCGGCTGACCACGATGCAGGCGTGCCGGTGGCGCGAGGCCAGTACGCACAGCCGACCGGTCTCCAGGTGGAAGGCGGTCGCGTCGGGGCGGCCGGAGAGCGGGTGCAGGAAGACCGTGACGTCGAACTCCCGTCCCTGGAGGCGGTTGGCGGTGTCCACCGCGACGCCGCCGACGCCGAGCCCGGCCAGCGCGGCCCGTACCGCCGCCGCCTGGTCACGGTGGGCCGTGCCGACCGCGATCCGATCGGCGGTCAGCGGCACCGGGTCGGGGCCGCGCTCACTGGTGGCCGCGCCGCCCCGGTCGAGCAGCCGCCGCACCACCCGCGCGATGGCGTGCACCGCCTCCGGGTCCGTACGCGGGGTGTGGCGGGCGGGCAGTTCGAGCAGGCCCCAGCCGGACTCGGCGGCCTCGTCCAGCACCCGGTCCACCCCCGAGCCGTCGGAGGGCACACCGAAGGCGAGCCGCCGGTCGCCGTGGTCCGTGCCGCTGCGGAAGGGTGTGTACGGGTAGAACGCGTCGGAGACCAGCCGCGCCGCGGAGGCGGGCAGCCGCCACGACACCGGGAGCCGGTGCTGCGGCAGGCCGGGGTTGTGCGCCAGCAGCGTCGTCACGGCGCTGGCCGACGGGTCGTACGCGAGCCCGGCCCACTGCTCGGCGCCGACCACGCTGAACGGGTCCAACTGCCCCGGATCGCCCACGAACAGCGCCCGCTCGAACAGCCCGCCGACGGCGAGCAGCGCGTCCGAGCGCATCTGGTACGCCTCGTCCACGATGGCATGCTGCCACGGCTCGTCGACCTTCGTGTACGCCCACTTGGCGGCCGTCGAGACGACGATGTCCAGCCCGGCCAGATCGGCGACCTTGGCCGACGTACGGACGGCGGGCAGTTCCGCCAGCGCGGGGTCGAATGCGCCCGGCTCGCTGCTGTGCAGTCGCCCCACCGGCAGCTCCGGGTCTTTCTCGGCGATGCGCAGGACGAGGTCGTCCACCTGTGCGTTCGTCTGCGCGACGATCATCAACGGGCGTCCGGCCGCGGCCAGTTCGCGGGCCGCCTGCACCACCAGCGTGGACTTGCCCGCGCCGGGCGGCGAGTCCACGACGACGCCGCGGTGCGTACCGTGCAGCGTGCTGTGCACGATCGCGTCGGTGGCCGCGGCCGCCGCCGCGCCCGGATCGAAGGGCGCCGCGCCGGGCCCGTACGGCGACGCGCCGGGGGCGGCCGGCGGTACACCTGGGGCGGCGTCCGGCCGCCGGGCGGCGGGCACGTCGGGGTGCGCGGGGCGGGCCTCGGTCACAGGAAGTCCTCCGCGGTGACGGGATCGGGCTGGTCCACGGGCAGTGCGGCGGTGTCGGCCACGGGCGGCCCGCCGTGCGTCCACGGCGTGTCCTCGGGCTCGGGCAGCTCCGGTCCGCCGCGCGGCTGGTGCTCGAACAGGGTCCAGCACACGATGTCGCCGGGCTCGGGCACCGACCCGGGCTCCGGGGTCTTCCCCCGCCCCATGCCGCCGGTCAGCCGGACGACCAGCCCGCCCGGCCCGTCCGCCGTGTACGCGACGAACTCGGCGGGCTGGGCCTTCCCGTCCGGCAGCGCGCGGTACAGCTTGCCGCCCTCGGTGAGTTGCGGCCGGTCGTCCGTCGCCAGCGTCACCAGCGGGCGCGGCATCGGCCGCTTGCCCTCCGAATACGCCATCTCGACGCCGGTCACCTCGCCGGCCAGCGCCTCCCCGGCGAGCCGCCGGCCCGCCATGACCAGCGGGTCGTCCAGCGCCTCCTGCGCGTCCAACTGCGCCTGGGCGGTCTCCCGGGAGGCGAGTTTGCGGGCGGCCGTGATGGCGTCGTCCCGCTTGGGCTGCGGCGGCTCACCGGCCCGTACCCGGTCGCGGTGTCCGGTGTACGACCAGCGGTCGCGCTTCCAGCGGTCGGCCACCCTGGAGCCTTCCGGCAGGGCCCGCAGCAGGTCGAGGCCGTGCCACACGGCGTCCCAGGCGGGGCGCAACTGGCTCTCGACCAGGTCGCGGACCGCCTCCTCGGCGCCGGGCAGCCCTGCGTCGTACCGGGCCATCGCCGGGGCGAGGCGCTTGTTGTCGAACGCCGGGTCCGTGGCCGGGCCGGCCGGCGGGCACAGCAACTGGCCGTCCGCGTCCCGTGCCGTCTCCGCGCGCCGCGCGGCTGCCGCGCCGGACTCGCCCTCGGGCGGGTCGATCCAGGCGAGCAGCGCGCCCAGGTGCTGGTCCTCCAGGTTGCTCTGACCGGTCGCCCAGTGCCGGGCGAGCAGCCCGGTCATCGGCAGCAGCAGGCTCGCGCCCGGCACCCGGGCCCGCTCGCCGAAGTGGGTGAACCAGCGGCCCAGCAGCGGCACATGGGGCGGCGCCGGATGCGGGGTGTCCGGGTCCTGGTCGGCGGTCCGCCGGAACCGCATGGACCGGCCCAGCAGGCGTACGTACTCCACACCGGCCGCGCTCGGCACGACGATCTGCGGCGCGTCGGCACACAGCTCGACCTCGACCGGGACCTTCTTGCCGGTCTCGGGGTCGGTCTCCTTGCGCTGCTCGGTCTCGACGGTGTCCGCGTACCCGTCCACGTACGGCAGGACGGCCTCGGCCAGCTCGGCGAGGAACGCGAACCGCAGGTCACGGTCGCGCGGCTGGGGTACGGCGAGCAGCAGCGGCTTCTCGCGGTCCGTGCCGACCAGCGCGCCCAGCGGGGCGCCCGCCTCACCCGCGGTCGTCAGCGGGACGAACACCAGCGGACGGGCGGACAGATGCCGGTGCCGGACCGTCGTCAGCGGCTGCGCACGGCCCGCCGCCACCGCCTCCATCCTGGCGAGCACCTCGATCAACGACATGCCGTCGCCCCCTCGGCTCCGTCGGCCCGCCCCGTGGGCCGGCCCGCTGTGCCCCTCGCGCCGCCCGGTGCGGCCTCCGCCAGCGCCTCGGCGCGCAGGGCCGCCGCCCGGCGCAGCGCCTCGGCGGCGGGCGCGTCCGTGTCCCCGTCCGGAGCGCGGGCAGCGGTGGCACCCGCGCCCTCGGACCCGTCCGCCCCGCCCTCCGTACGCGCTGCCGCCAGGACCTCCTCGACCGTACGCAGCCCGCCCAGCTCACCGCGCACCCCGCGGCCCAGCGACTCCACGGCGCCCGCGGCGCGCGCCTGCTCCCGGCAGTGGAACGCCAGCTCGCAGGCGGACAGGCACTCCGGCGCGTACGCCGCGTCCACGGACTCGACCGCCTCGGCCAGCTCGGCGGCGGACCGCGTCACCGTCTTTCCGTCGTCCGCGAGCCGGAGGTCGAAGGTGGTGCCGGGCGGTAGCTGCGCGGCGATCTCCTCGACCTTGGTGAGCCGCTGCAACTGCCGTCTGGTCGTCGCCAGTTGTTTACGGATGTCGACGGCCTCGGCGGTGGGGAGGTTCGCGAAGTCCTTCGGGCAGACCAGCAGCACCTGGTCCCGCACCGTGACCGGACGGCCCGTACTGGCGAGGACCTGGGCGGCCACCCGCTGCAGCGCCAGTACGTACACCGCGGCCTGCCGGGCCGCCGCGCCCACCTTCGCCGGGTCGGCGGAACCGTCGATCATCGGGAAGGACTTGATCTCCACGACCGTCCAGCCGCCGTCCGGATGCACCACGACCGCGTCCGGCTCCAGATAGGCGGGCGACCCGGCCACGTCCAGGGTGAGCAGCGGATGGTCCAGCAGCGTCCAGCCGCCGGTGGCGGTTGCCTCGCGCAGGGCCAGCGCCGTACGGGCCGCACGCCCCTCGGGACCGGCGGCGGACAGGTCGGGGACGGCGGTCCGGCCGGGCTCGGGGGCCTCCGCGCCGCCGCCCATCCGCTCGTACAGCAGCAGCATCAGGTCCGCGCCGCCGTCCGCCTTGACGCGGGCCTCGAAGGAGTTGCCCCGGGCCAGCGCGAACTGCGACTGCCCGAAGGCCGCGGGCGAGCCGAGCGCGCCCGCGAGCGCCGTCTTGTCGACCCCGGCGCCGTCCAGCAGCGCGCGGCGGCGGCAGCCGGGGTTGGCGGCCAGCGCGGCGAGCGCACGGGCGTCCAGCGGCCGTGGCCGTACGCCGGGGCCGCGCAGCTCACCGAGCCGCTGTCGCAGCCCCGTCGTCGGCTGCGGCAGCGGCGGCGGCTCCGACGGCCGGTCGGCCGCGGCGGGTCGGCTGTCGCGGAAAACGTTCACCCGCGGAAGTCTGGCATCCGCCACTGACATTCGCGTGGGCCCCCGGCACCCCGGCGGCCGGAAGATCGCGCGGCACACCCGCGAGCAAGCCGTTTTCCGTGCCGGCCGCGGGTGTGTCCGTGCCGGTTTCCGCGCCCGCCACGCGGCTGCCGGGGCTGGTTCCCGCGCTCCCACCGGCCGCCCGGAACCGCCCGCGCACCCCGTCCGCCAGCCGCAGCGCCGGGCGCGTCAGCAGCAGGCCCAGGCCCATCACGGCCGTACCGGCCAGCGCGTCGAGCAGGTAGTGGTTGGCGGTGCCCATCACCACCAGGACGATCAGCAGCGGGTACGCCACCCCCAGCGCCCGCGTCAGCCGGGACCGGCCGTGCCGCCACAGCACCACGCCGCACCACAGCGCCCACCCCACGTGGAGGCTGGGCATCGCCGCGAACTGGTTCGTCATGCCGCCGAGCCCGCGCGGCGCGCTCGCGTCCTCGCCCCACCACCCGTAGGACGAGAACTGCGCCATGGTGTCCGCGAACCCGCTGCCCGCCTCCAGCAGGCGGGGCGGCGCGGTCGGCAGCAGCGTGAAGCCGATCAGCCCGATGAGGGTGGCGAGCATGAGCCACGTACGGAGCGCGCGGTAATGCCCGGGGCGCCGGTTCCACAGCCACACCAGGACCAGGGGCGTGACCAGGTAGTGCAGCGAGGCGTACGCGAAGTCGGCGGGTATGCCGAGAGCGGGCGTGGCGGTGAAGAGACGATTCAGCGCGCGTTCCGGATCGAGCCGCAGCAGCTCTTCCCACCGCAGGATCGTCTGCCCGTGCCCGGCGGCGGTGTGCGCGTCGCCGCGGGCCACGAGACGGCCCGCGGAGTAGGCCGCGTACACGAGGGCGAGCAGTGGCAGTTCCGTCCACCACCGGAGCCGGCTGCCGGCTGCCGCTGGGCGGCGCGCTACGGCGTCCATCCTGGTCGTTCTCCAACATGCGTGGCCCGTGGCGGATCGGTCGCGGGCCTGGTGCGAGGGGGTGCGGCGCGGGGCGGCACCCGTCGGCGCGGAAGACGCCGACCCTCCACCGTACGCCGTATGGCGCGAAGCTCCCGGCGGGGAGGGGCCCACCCCGGTGGTGCCGGGCGATGCGCGATGATGGAACGGACGGCCACCGCAACGAGGCGACGCGAGCCGGGCGCCGGACGAGCACCAGTCGAGCAGCACAGCCCCGGAGCGGGCTCCGAAGACGGAAGAGCCGAGCAATCGGCCAGAGGTATTTCCCATGGCACCGCGCATTCTGCTGGCCCGGCACGGGCAGACGGAGTGGTCCCTGTCCGGCAAGCACACCGGCCGTACGGACATTCCGCTCCTGGAGGAGGGCCGCCGCGGCGCCAAGCTCCTGGGGGAGCGGCTGCACCGCGCGCCCTGGGACGGCCTGCCGGACGTCGAGGTCCGCACCAGCCCCCTGGTGCGCGCGAAGGAGACCTGCGAGCTGGCCGGCTTCGGCGACCGGGCCCAGGACTGGGACGCGCTGATGGAGGTCGACTACGGCGCGTACGAGGGCCTGACCCCGGCCGACATCAAGGCCGGGCGCCCGGACTGGCTCATCTGGCGCGACGGCGTCCCCGAGGGCGAGACGCTGGCCCAGGTCGCGGCGCGGGCCGACGAGGTCGTGGAATGGGCGCGCTCCGCCGACCGGGACGTCCTGGTCTTCGCGCACGGCCACATCCTGCGCTCCCTGGGGGCCCGCTGGCTCGGCCTGGACGTCTCCTTCGCCGCCCGCATCCGCCTGGAGCCGACGTCGCTGTCCGTACTGGGCTGGGCGTACGGGGAGCCCGCCATCGAGCGCTGGAACGACACCGGCCACCTGGGCTGAACCCCGGCGGGACGGCCCCGGAGGCCAGCGGCTCGCCGCCATTCGGGTCCGTACCTCGTCCCCTCGGGGCCGTACCCCACCCTTCGGGGCCGACCCCTCGGGGGCCATCCCCTACCCCCGGCCCGTTCCCCCGGAGCCCGGTCAGGCCGTATGCGCATCGCTCTGCGGCCCCGGGCCGGGCCCCGACTCCGGCCGCGCCCCGTACGCCGTCCGCCGTCCGCCCTTGCCGACCGTCGTCCGCACGGGCGGCCGGGTGGCGGCGTGCCGGTCCAGGAACGCGCCGACCTCGTCGCCCGCCCTTCCCGCGCCGTTCCGGTACGCCCGCAGCGCCCGCGCCGTCGCGTCCAGCATCGTGCGGATACGGGCCGATCTGACGTCCTCCAGGAGCGCCAGCGCCCGGGTACCGGCCGTCGCGGCCTCCTCCGGGGCCCGGCTGAGCGCGAGATCGCCCGCGAGTTCCGCGGTGAACAGGGCGATGTTCCGGGTGAAGTGCGGGTCCTGGAGCGCCACCGCCCGGCGCGCGTGCGTCGCCGCGCGCCCCGGCTCGCCCAGTGCGGACCAGCACTGCGCCTCCAGGCCCGCCAGCTCGGCCTCCCCGTAGAAGGACATCCACTCCGGGTCGTTGTCGGACGGCCCCCGGGCGAGCAGCCGCTGGGCCCGCAGGAGCGCCTGCTCGCAGCTCCTGCGGTCGCCCAGGCCCGCCCAGCCGCCCGCCTCGCGCAGCGCCAGGAGGGACAGCAGGCGCGCCGACCCCAGGTTCTTCGCGGCCTGCTGGGCGGCCTGCGCGGCGCGTACGGCCTCCCGGGGTCGGTCCGCGTCGCGCGCCAGGAAGGCGGTGTTGCAAAAGGCGTGCGCCTCCAGGGCCGCGTCACCGGCCACCCGGGCGGTGGCCAGCGCTTCGGCGTAGTGCGACCGGGCGTCGCCGAAGCGGCCCGAGTCGTGCGCGAGCCAGCCGACGGAGATGGCGAGTTCGCCCGCGCCCGCGTGCAGGCGGTCGCTGACGGAGCTCCGCTGCACCCCGGCGTCCAGCAGCTCGTACGCGGTCCGCAGCGGCTGCGCGGCGCGCCGGTAGAGGCCCTCGCCGCCGTGCCGGTCGTCCAGCAGCCGGATGCGGCGCACGGCCTCCTCCACGGCGTCCGCCTCGGACGCGCCGGCCCGTCCGGGGCCGTCCGCCGGGGAGGGGCGCGGTACGCGGGGCACCGCGTCCGGCAGTCCGGGCCCGGCCGCGGCCTCCGGGACGAACGGTGGCAGGGCGGTGAGCCCCAGCGCGGCGGCCGGGCCGCCCGTGATGAACGCGCGACGCAGCACGTCGCTCTCCTTGCCGGTCTGGATGTCCGTGTCGTGACGACCGGGGCCGGCCCCGGGCCCTTCCGGGCGCCCGGCGGCCGGTCCGGCGCCTGTCCGTGCACCGGGCGGCGCCCCGGTGCCGCCGCCCGCCTCCCTTCCGTCGTCCGCCCGTGCCGTCCGGGCCCGCCGTCCGCGCACCGTCTCGCGGGGCGCGAACCCCATGTCCACGAGGGTGAGTCCGGGGAACATGTGCCGGAACACCCGTTCGTAGGCGTAATTCGGGCACCGGATCTCCCCGGCCTCGACGCGGCCCACGTAACGGGCGTCGCACGCGACCTGCTCCCCGATCTCGCGCGCGGCACGGCGTACCGCCGCCGCGAACTCGCCCGGTGACAGCCGGCCGCGCAACTGCCGGAAGGCGCGGTTGGGCTGGGCGGGAACGTGCTGGGACGGTGTCGATCTCGCGGCTGGCGATGCCATGGCGGAGCCTCCGTGCCCTCTCCGTGGCGGTGCCGCGGCCTGGCGGTGCGGCGGGACGACGGTACTAGCTGTGACCGGGTCGAGACACAGGGTTTGGCTACAAAACGGATATCTCACACCTGATCCGCCATGAAGTGCCATCCTTTGCGGCGGTCCGCCGCCGTAGCCGTTGACGTGTCCGGACGTTGAACAGGAAGTAAAGGGACCGGCGTGTGCAGAGGAGGGGTTTCCGTGCGGGAGTCCGGTGTGGCCGACGTCAGGACCGCCGTCAACGGTGAGGCGGGTGCCGGGGGGACGGCGCACGGCGGAGCCGGACGTGCCGGTCGCCCGGCGCACCCCAACAGCCGTCCGGGTGCGCACGGTTCACCGGCCGCGGACCGGCGCTGGCCCTCCGCGGACTGCGGTCTGCTCCCCGAGGCGCCGCGGACCTGCGACCTGGTGACGGTGCCGGCCCGCCAGG
Source organism: Streptomyces chrestomyceticus JCM 4735 (assembly GCF_003865135.1). Classification (NCBI taxonomy): domain Bacteria; kingdom Bacillati; phylum Actinomycetota; class Actinomycetes; order Kitasatosporales; family Streptomycetaceae; genus Streptomyces; species Streptomyces chrestomyceticus. The sequence continues at coordinate 6,004,582 of NZ_BHZC01000001.1, forward strand.
GCCTGGAGGCGGTCGACATCCTGCGGCTGCGCGCCGGTGTGGGCCCGGTCCTGCACGACGACTCCTGCGACACCCTCGGCTTCCTGGTGCCGCCGGGCACGGCCGACGGCTGGGACCTGCCGGGCAGCGCGTGCACCCAGACGTACGAGCGCGAGGCGCCCGGCGGGGGCGCGCGGAACACCGGTGGCGCCCCCGCCGATCCGCCCGTCACGGGCACCGACTGGCTGGTGTCCCCGGACGGGGCGTGCGGCGCGGCCACCGACCCCGTCGTCCTGCGCGAGGCCCTCGGCGAGGCGGCCCGCACGATCGAGGCCGTCGACCGCTGCCGCTGAGGCCGGCCCCGGCCGCTCACAACGCACACTCTGACCTGCGGCTACGCGGCATACTGGGGGCATGGCGAAGAGCAGGCGCGGCCGGTCCCGTACGGGGCCCGAGGCCGTGGTGGAAACCGTGGACGGCGGCACCGCGGAACTCCGTCCCGACCGGGACCGGCCGCGCGGCTGGACCCTGCTCCTCGACGGCGCCCCGCAGTCCCATGTGGACCTCGACGACCCGGCGTACCTGGATTTCGCGTACCAACGCCGCCTCGGCCACATCGCCGACCTGGCCGCGCCGCCCGGCAAACCCCTCCAAGTGGTGCATCTGGGCGGCGGGGCGTTGACGATGGCGCGCTATGTCGCGGCCACCCGCCCGCGCTCCACCCAGCAGGTCGTGGAGATCGACGCGCCGCTGGTCCAGTTGGTCCGCCGGGAGCTGCCCCTGGACAGCGGCTGGCGGATCAGGGTGCGCAACGGGGACGCGCGCGCGGGGCTCGCCAAGATCCCGGACGGCTGGGCGGACCTGGTGATCGCGGACGTCTTCCGCGGCGCGCGGACTCCGGCGCACCTGACCAGCGCCGAGTTCGCGGGCGAGGTCGCGCGGGCGCTGCGGCCCGGCGGCTGGTACGCGGCGAACCTCGCGGACGGCCCGCCGCTGGCCTTCGTACGGGCGCAGGTCGCCACGGTCCGTACGGTCTTCCCCGAGCTGTGCCTGACCGCCGACCCGGCCGTCCTCCGGGGCAAGCGCTTCGGAAACGCCGTACTCCTGGCCGCCGCCGGGCCGCTCCCGGTCGCCGAACTGACTCGGCGGGCCGCGACCGACCCGCAGCAGGGCCGGGTCGAACACGGGCGCGCGCTCCTGGACTTCACCGGGGGAGCGCAGCCGGTGACGGACGCGACCGCGGTGGACTCGCCGTCCCCGCCGCCCGCCGTCTTCACCTGAGCGCGCCGGGGAGGCCGTGTGGGGGCCCTGGGAGGCTCCCGGCCAACGCGGCCCTCACGTCGCGTGGTTGTCCGTCTCGACCGTCGGCGGGTGCCCGTTCCAGGCGCAGATGACCGAGGCGTGTCCCGCGCCGCCCCGGAAGTCGACCCGGAGCCACTGATCCTGCTGCCACACCTGCATCTGCCAGCCCGTTTCCGGGGTGGCCGAGACCAACTGGGCGGAGTGGGCGCCCAGGTCGATGACCACGCGGCCGCCCGCGGTGGAGAAACTTTTCACCGCGCTGCCCGTCGCGGGCGGGACGGCGGCGCCGGGCGGCGGGTGCGGGCCGCTGCCCGTACCTTTTCCGCCACCGCCGGACGTGCCGCCGCCGTCCCCCTTGGGGTGATCGCCCGATTTGGCGGTCTGCCCGGGACGGGGGGAGGCCGGAGCGGACGGTTTGGGCCGGTGCGTGGAGGAGGCGCGGGGTGCGGCCCCGCCGTCGGGTCCGGCGGACGCGGACGGCGCGTTCTCGGAGAGCGGGAGCGCGCGCGGCGGGTCGTACGCCGTCCCGGCCAGCACCGTGTGCACGCCGAACCACGACAGCGTGACGGCCGCGCCTGTCGCCAGCGTCCAGGCCGCCGTGTGAACCAGTGCTCTGTGCATCTGGCTCATAGTGCACCACGCGCCTCACCGGGGCAGCGGGCCGGAGGGCCCGGAGAGGGCGGAACGAAGGTGATACCGCGGGAGGTTCCGGGGCAGTAGGGGTGCAGCGTCCAACACCCATGAAAATGCGGGCCGATGGTACGGACTGGGGCGTCAACCTCAGGTAAAGAAGTGCCCTCGAATGGCGTACGGTGCCGCCCATGGCAAGTGTGCTCGTGGTCGAGGACGACCAGTTCGTGCGCTCGGCCCTCATCCGGCATCTGACCGAGGCGTCCCACACGGTACGCAGCGTCGGTACGGCCCTGGAGGCGCTGCGCGAGGTGGCCCACGTCGGCTTCGACGTGGTCATCCTGGATCTCGGCCTGCCCGACCTGGACGGGGCGGAGGCCCTGAAGATGCTGCGCGGGATCACCGACGTACCCGTGATCATCGCCACCGCGCGGGACGACGAGGCCGAGATCGTCCGCCTCCTGAACGACGGGGCCGACGACTACCTGACCAAGCCGTTCTCGGTGGAGCACCTCTCCGCCCGGATGGCCGCCGTGCTGCGCCGTTCCCGTGGCGCCGCGACGGGCGGCGAGCCGCCGTCCCGGGTGCTCCAGGTGGGCGGCCTGAGCATCGACCCGCTGCGCCGCCAGGCCGAACTGGACGGCACGGCGCTCGACCTGACCCGCCGCGAGTTCGACCTCCTCGCCTTCCTCGCCGGCCGGCCGGGCGTCGTCGTGCCCCGTAAGGAACTCCTCGCCGAGGTCTGGCAGCAGTCGTACGGCGACGACCAGACCATCGACGTCCACCTCTCCTGGCTGCGCCGCAAACTGGGCGAGACGGCCGCACGGCCCCGGTACCTGCACACCCTGCGCGGGGTCGGAGTGAAACTGGAGCCACCGCTGTGACGCCCGCGCGCACGGGGCGCCGGGGAGCGTACGCGCCGGAGCCGCCGGCGCGCGCCACCGGACCCTTCCTGGCCCTTCCCCCGGAGCCGGCGCCGTGAGATGGGCCCTGGTCAAGGTGTGCCTGGCCGTCACCGCGATGGTCGTGGTGGCCTTCGCCGTACCGCTCGGGCTCGTCGTCAAGGAGATGGCCAAGGACCGCGCGTTCTCCAACGCCGAGCGGCAGGCCGCCACCATCGGGCCCGTCCTGGCCATCACCACCGACCACGCGCAACTGGAACGCGCCGTCGCCAGCACCGAGAGCGGCCCCCTGGGGCGCATCGGCGTCCACGTCCCGGCGGGCGCGAAGGGCGGCGAGCCGGCCGAGATCGGTTCCCGGCGGGCCAGACCCGCGGACGTCGATGCCGCGGTCGACCTCGGCCGCGCCTCCATCGCCCCGGTGCCCGGCGGCTCGGTGCTGCTCCAGCCCACCGCCGTGGCCTCCGGCATCGCGGTGGTCGAGGTGTACGTGCCGGACGCCGCGCTCACCAACGGCGTCACCACCTCGTGGGCGGTGCTGGCGGTGGTCGGCCTCGCGCTGGTCGTCGGCTCGGTCGCCGTCGCCGACCGCCTCGGCACCCGGATGGTGCGGCCCGCCGAACGGCTGGCCGGCGCCGCCCACGACCTGGGCAGGGGCAAGCTGGGCGTACGGGTACGGGAGGACGGCCCCAGGGAACTGCGCGCGGCGGCCGCCGCCTTCAACGCGATGGCGGACCAGGTCGTCCAGCTCCTGGCCAACGAACGCGAGCTGGCCGCCGACCTCTCGCACCGCCTGCGCACCCCGCTGACCGTGCTGCGGCTGAACGCCGCCTCGCTCGGCGAGGGCCCCGCGGCCGACCAGACCCGCGAGGCGGTCGCCCAACTGGAGCGCGAGGTCGACCAGATCATCCGTACCGCGCGGCAGCAGCGGGCGCACGCCCAGCAGGCGGCCGCGGCGGCCGGCTGCGACGCGGCCGAGGTGATCCGGGAGCGGATGGACTTCTGGTCGGCGCTCGCGGAGGACGAGGGGCGCACGGTGCGCGTCGCGGGCGTGGACCGGCCGGTACGCATCCCCGTCGCACGTCCCGACCTCGCCGCCGCGCTGGACGCGATGCTCGGCAACGTCTTCCGGCACACCCCCGAGGGCACCGCCTTCGCGGTGGACGTGCACAATGCCGAGGACGCGGTGATCGTGCTGGTCTCGGACGCCGGCCCGGGCATCGACGACCCGGACGCGGCCCTGCGCCGCGGCCACGGGGACGGCGGCGACGGGTCCACCGGGCTCGGCCTGGACATCGTGCGGCGGCTCGCGGAGACGACCGGCGGGGACGTCCGGATCGGCCGGTCCGTGCTGGGCGGGACCGAGGTACGGGTGTGGCTGGCGCTGGACGGCGTACGGCGGGCGCGTGCGGGGCGCCGCCGGCACACCGGGCACCGGCTGCGCCGACGGCTGGGACGGCGCCTCGGACGGTCGCGACGAGGGCGGCGGGCGGCGGGGCGTACGCAGGGCGGGGGCGGCGGGGAATGAACGTTTCGGTTCCGACCGGAGGCACGGTCGCGCGTTCACCTGGCCGGTCGCCGGTCACCGGTCTCCCGCCGGAACGGTTGCCGGGCTCCTCCCGTCGGGCCGGTTCGGCTCCGGTGCTTAACCGGTCCCTTTCGCTCCCTTAACGGCGCCATAAGGCTTCCGACTGTCGTACCGAAACCGGCATTTGTCCGTTTCCTGATCGCTAGCGTGCGGGACGCACCACAGCACCACAGCACCACCGTTCCCCATGACGAACAGGCAGGCACCACATGAGTTCCTCGGCACACCGCCGCCGCACGAGCCGCAAGGCCAGGCTGATCGGTACGGCAGCGGCGGCCGCGCTGGCGGCGGGCGGCGCCTTCGCCGTCGCCGGCTCCGCGCTGGCCACCAAGGCGCCGGAAGCCGATCCGGCGGTCAAGGCCGGCGGCGCCTTCTCCCCGTACGTCGACACGTCCCTGTACCCCGCGTACGACCTGGCCGGCACCGTGAGGCAGACCGGCGTGAAGACTTTCAACCTCGCCTTCGTCACCTCCGGAGGCGGCGGCTGCGAGCCCAAGTGGGGCGGCGCGGGCGGGCTGGGCGACGACGCGGTGGCCAAACAGATCCCGGCCCTGCGCAAGGCCGGCGGCGACGTACGGATCTCCTTCGGCGGCGCCAACGGCTCGGAGCTGGGGCTGGCCTGCAAGTCGGCGGGCGAACTCGCCGCCGCGTACGGCAAGGTCATCGACAAGTTCGCGCTCAAGAAGGCCGACTTCGACATCGAGGGCGGCGCGCTGCCGGACACCGCCGCCAACACCCGGCGCGCCCAGGCGATCGCGCAGCTCCAGAAGAAGCACCCGGGGCTGGAGGTCTCCTTCACGCTGCCGGTCATGCCCGAAGGGCTGACGCAGGACGGGCTGAACCTGATCGCCGACGCCAAGAAGAACGGCGTGCGGATCTCCGCCGTCAACATCATGGCGATGGACTACGGCGCTTCCTACGACCGCGACATGGGCAAGTACGCCATCCAGGCCGCCACGGCCACCCAGGCGCAGCTCAAGAAGACCCTCGGCCTCGGTGACGCGGCCGCCTGGAAGGCCGTCGCCGTGACGCCGATGATCGGCGTCAACGACGTACAGAAAGAGATCTTCACGGTCGAGGACGCCAAGGAACTGGTCAAGTTCGCTCAGGCCAAGCACCTCGGCTGGCTGTCGATGTGGTCCGCCACGCGCGACAAGGCATGCCCTGGCGGCCCGCAGAACTCCGCTCAGCCCACGTGCAGTTCCGTCGCCCAGAAGCCGCTCGACTTCACCAAGGCGCTCGGCGCGTACTGAAGCCGGCCGGGCGCGGCACCGAGCCACACCCCCGGGCGGGACACAGCGGCCACCCCCCGCCGCTGTGTCCCGCCGCCCTCATGAGGCGGTCACATCGCTGCTCAGGGCCGGCAGTTCGCCGGTGCGCGCCACGTCCGCGTACCAGTGGGCGCTCGACTTGGGCGTACGGGCCTGCGTCGTGAAGTCCACGTACACCGAGCCGAACCGCTTGCTGTAGCCGTACGCCCATTCGAAGTTGTCCATCAGCGACCACAGGAAGTAGCCGCGCAGGTCGGCGCCGTCGGTGAGCGCGCGGTGCACGGCGGCGAGGTGGCCGTGGACGTAGGCGATGCGCTCCGGGTCGTGCACCGCGCCCTCGGCGTCGGGCAGGTCGTCGTAGGCCGCGCCGTTCTCGGTGACGAACAGGGGCAGGCCGGGGGCCTCCCGGTGAAAGCGCATGAGCAGGTCGTAGAGGCCGGTCGGATCCACCGACCAGCCCATCGCCGTACGGTCGCCCGGCGGCTGGTGGAAAGCCACCCGGTCGGATCCCGGCCAGGGCGAACCGGCCCCGGCGCCGTGCCCGTCGTGCCGGGGCAGGGGGGCGTTGTCAGTGCCGCCTGATACCACTGTGGGTGTGTAGTAATTGATGCCCAGCGCGTCGAGGGGGTGCTTGATGACGGCGAGGTCGCCATCGCGGACGAAGGTCCAGTCGGTGATACGCGCGGTGTCCGCGAGGAGGTCCGCGGGGTATGCGCCGCGCAGCAGGGGCCCGGTGAAGATACGCGTCGCCAGTGCGTCGATCCGCCGCTGAGCCTCCAGGTCCCCGGGTGCGTCGGTGCGGGCCCGTACGGCCGCCGGGTTGAGGCTGATCATGACCCGGCCGCGGGCGGGCAGCGCGGCGCGCAGCGCCTGGGCGGCCAGCCCGTGCGCGAGGTTGAGGTGGTGCGCGGCGCGCAGGGCGGCCTCGGAATCGGTGCGGCCGGGTGCGTGCACCCCCGACCCGTAACCGAGGAACGCGCTGCACCACGGCTCGTTGAGGGTGGTCCACCACTCGACACGGTCGCCGAGGGCGTCCGCGACGATCGCCGCGTAGTCGGCGAAGCGCCGCGCGGTGTCCCGGTGCGGCCAGCCGCCTCCCGAGGCGGAGCCGCCGTGGATGTCGGCCTCCAACTCCTGCGGCAGGTCCCAGTGGTAGAGCGTGAGCACCGGCGTGATGCCGTGGGCGAGCAGGTCGTCGACGAGCCGGCGGTAGAAGTCGAGGCCGCGCTGCACGGCGGGGCCGCGGCCGGTCGGTTGCACCCGTGACCAGGAGACGGAGAAGCGGTAGGCACCGAGCCCGAGGGCGGACATCAGCTCCACGTCCTCGTGGCGCCGGTGGAAGTGGTCGACGGCGACGTCACCGGTGTCGCCCCCGGCGACCTTGCCGGGGGTGTGGCTGAAGGTGTCCCAGATCGACGGGGTGCGGCCGCCCTCCCGGGCGGCGCCCTCGACCTGATAGGCGGCGGTGGCCGCACCCCAGACGAAGCCGGGCGGAAAGCGGAGGGGGCAGGACATGGCGGTACTCCCGTTCACGAGGACGCGGCGCACGGCACGGGCCGTGCGGAGCGCGTGGCGCGAGTGGTGCAGGCGGTGCATGCGGTGCGGGCGGGCGGTGCGAGTGGTTCACGGGGACGGCCCGGCCCGTACGGCAGCACGTACGGACCGTACGGCCCCGGGGGAGCGGCGCGGCGGCCCATCGGTCAGCCCTTGACCGCGCCCTGCATGATCCCCCGACGATCTGCTTGCCGAACAGGACGAACGCGACGAGCAGCGGCAGCGTGCCGAGCAGCGCGCCCGCCATGATCACGGACTGGTCGGGGATGTAGCCGCGGCCGAGGCCGGTCAGCGCGACCTGCACGGTCGGGTTGCCGTTCTGCGTCAGCGCGATGATCGGCCAGAAGAAGTCGTTCCACGCCTGGACGAAGGTGAGCAGACCGAGCACCGCCATCGCGGGCCGGGCGGCCGGGAAGACGACGTGCCACACCACGCGCCAGCCGTTCGCCCCGTCCGTACGGGCCGCCTCGATCAGCTCGGTGGGCAGCGCCTGGAGCAGGTACTGCCGCATGAAGAAGACCCCGAAGGCGCTGACGAGGGTGGGCAGGATGACGGCCTGCAACTGGTCGGTCCACTCCAGCTCGGCGACGGTCATGAACAGCGGTACGACACTGAGCTGCGGCGGCACCATCATCGTGCCGATCACCAGCAACAGCAGCAGTTTCTTCGCCCGGAAGCGCAGCTTGGCGAAGGCGAACCCGGCGACGGTCGAGAAGACCACCGTGCCCGCCGCGATCGTCGTGGCCACCACCGTGGTGTTCAGCAGCGCCGCGCCCATGTTGGCGTCGGACCAGGCCGTACCGAGGTTCTTGAGCAGGTTCCCGCCGAACCAGAACGGCGGCGGCGTCTGGGCGAGCCGGGTGTTGTTGCGGGAGGCGGCGACGGCGGTCCACAGCAGCGGGAAGAGCGAGCCCGCGGTGAAGAGGATCAGCACCGCGTAGGTCACCTTCCCGCCGTGCAGGTGCCGGCCGGCGCGTCGGGCGGTCATGGCTCCTCCTCACTGGCTGGTGCGCAGCCGGCGGGCGATCAGCGCGTTGACCGCGGCGATCACCAGCAGGATCAGGAACATCGTCCAGGCGATGGCCGAGGCCCGGCCGAGATGGAGGTTCACCCACCCCTGCTCGTACAGGTACAGGCCCAGCGTCTGGTACTGGTGGTCGGCGCCGCCCGAGGCCCCGGCGCTCCCGCTGAACAGCAGCGGCTCGCCGAACAGTTGCGTGGCGCCGATCGTCGAGACCACGCAGGTGAACAGGATCGTCGGCCGCAGCGACGGCACCGTGACGTACCGGAACTGCTGCCACCGGGAGGCGCCGTCGAGCGCCGCCGACTCGTACAGGTCGTGCGGTATCGCCTGCATGGCGGCCAGGTAGATCAGCGCGTTGTACCCCGTCCACCGCCAGACGACGATCGTGGAGACCGCCAGCTTGGCGCTCCAGGACCCGTTCTCCCAGTCGACGCCGTCCGCGCCGACCGTGCTCAGCAGCCAGTTGACCAGCCCGTAGTCGCGCCCGAAGAGCAGCACGAACACCAGCGTCGCGGCGGCCACCGAGGTGGCGTACGGCGTGAGCAGCGCCACCCGGAAGAACATCGAGCCGCGCAGCCGGTAGTTGAGCAGGTGCGCGAGGCCCAGCGCCATCAGCAGTTGCGGCACGGTCGAGAGGACACCGATGACGAACGTGTTCCCGAGGGCGTTCCAGAAGAAGTCGTCGCCGAGCAGCCGGGTGAAGTTGCGCAGCCCGGCCCACTCCATGTCGGTGGGCGCGGTCAGCTCCACACGGTGCAGTGCGGCCCACCCCGTGTAGAGGAGGGGGAAGAGCCCGAAGGCGGCGAAGAAGAGGAAGAACGGGGCGATGTAGAGGTACGGGCTCCAGCGCAGGTCCCGCCGATAGCGGCGGCTGCGGCGCTCCCGCGCGCGGACGGCGGCGGGGCTTTCGGGGGAGGGCGGCGTCCGGCCGTGCACGGCGGCGGGGCGGTCGGGGGAACGGGTCGTCGGGCCGTCCACGGCTCACTGGTCCAGCGCGTTGTCGATCGACTCGACCGCCGCCCGCCAGCCCTGCTCGGGGGTCTTGCCCTGCTGGTCGACCTGGAGTACTCCCACATCGGTGATGTTCTGGTTGACGGTGAGGTCCTTCGGGCCGAGGACCTGGTCGGGGATGCCCTCGGCCGCCGCGGCGAAGATCTTGCCGATCGGCGCGTCCCCGAAGTACGGATGCTTGGCCCCGGACACCGCGGGCAGCCCGTACGCCGCCCGGGCGCTGGGGAAGCTGGCCTGCTTCGTGAACAGTTTCGCCTGCTGCTCGGGCGCGGTCAGCCAGGCCGCCAGCTTGACCGCCTCGCTCTTGTGCCGGCCCGCTTCCGGTACGGCGAGGAACGAACCGCCCCAGTTCCCGGGCTTGGGCGCGGCGGCCACGTCCCACTTGTCGCGGCCCTGGTCCCCGGACTTCTCCTTGATGTAGCCGAGCATCCACGGCGGGCAGGAGACCGTCGCGAAGCGCCCGTTGGCGTACGCCTGGTCCCAGGACTTCTGGAACTGCTGGAGCCGGGCGGTCAGTTTGCCGGTCGCCGCCCGCATCGCCGCGTCCCACGCCTGCCGTACGGACGGGCTGTCCTTGTAGACCAGCTTGCCGTCGCGGTCGTAATAACGTTCGGCGCTGCTGGAGATCACCGCGTTGTAGACACCGGAGGCGGAGTCCACGAAGGACGTACCCGCCGGAGCCTTGTCCTTGAAGCGCTCGCCGACGTCGAGGTACTTCCCCCAGCCGCCCGCCCAGAGCTTGGCCACCGCGTCGCGGTCGGTCGGCAGTCCGGCCTTGGCGAAGAGGTCCTTGCGGTAGCAGATCGCCATCGGCCCGATGTCCGTGCCCAGGCCGACGGTCTTGCCGCTCGCGTTGGTCGCTTGCGCCCACTTCCAGGGGATGAAGTCGGCCTTCCGTACACCCGGCGCCTTCGAGAGGTCGACGAGCTTGCCCGCCTGGGTGGCGGTGACCTCGGCGATGTTGTTGACCTCGACGGCCTGGACGTCGGCGAGCCCGCTGCCGGTGCTCAGGTGGGTGAGCAGTTGCGGGTAGTAGTTCTCGTTCCGTTCGATCGAGGTCTCTTTGATCGTGATGTCCGGGTGCAGCTTCATGTACGCGTCGTAGAGACCGGCCTGCTTGTAGCCGAAGACGCCGAAGACGCCGACCGTCAGGGTGGTCTTCTTGGCGGCGGCTCCCGAGGAGTCCCGCGCGGCGGGAGTGTCGCTGTCCTCGGCGCAGCCGCCGAGCAGTGCGGCCCCGAGCGCGGCGGCGGCCGCGAGGGCCACCGCCCGCCGACGGGGGCCGCGGATCGTCGTTCGCATGGCGTCTCCTCCTGGTGCCCTGCAGACCGTGCGTGCGGGATGTGGGGTGTCCAGTACTGTGGGAGCGCTCCCAGTCGTGATGAGGTGAAGGGTCGCCGTTCCCGGGTACGCATGTCAAGGGCGTGCGCGCCAACACCCGCCGGACGGTTCGTTGTTGAATGTACGGCCAGGACGGCAGGCGGAGGCGGCGATGGCACCAGTCGGACGGCGCGGGGGCGGCAGGCCCACCCTCGAAGAGGTCGCCGCGCGCGCGGGCGTCGGCCGCGGCACGGTCTCCCGCGTGATCAACGGCTCCCCCCGGGTCAGCGAACGGACCCGCTCCCTGGTGCAGCAGGCCGTCGCCGACCTCGGCTACGTACCCGACCGCGCCGCCCGCGCCCTGGCCGGCCACCGCGCCGACACGGTCGCCCTGGTCGTACCGGAAGCCGAGACCCGGCTCTTCGCCGAGCCCTACTTCTCCGGCATCCTGCGCGGCGTCAGCGCCGGACTGGCCGACCACGACATGCAGTTGCTGCTCACCCTGATCCGTACGTCCAAGGAGCGGCGCCGCTTCGCCGACTACCTCGCCGCGCACCGCGTCGACGGTGTCCTGCTGGTCTCCGTGCACGGCGACGACCCGCTGCCCGACCTGCTGGGCCGGATGGCGATCCCGACCGTCCTGAACGGCCGCCGCACCGCCGGGGAAACCGTTCCGTACGTGGACTCCGACAACACCGGCGGCGCGCAGAGCGCCCTGGAGCACCTCATCGGCCGCGGCCGCCGCCAGGTCGCCACCATCACCGGGCCGCCCGACATGTACGTGGCCCACTGCCGCCTCGACGGCTACCGCCAGGCCGTACGCGCCGCCGGCCACCCCGAGGACGACGCCCTCGTCGCCCGCGGCGACTTCACCGAGGAGGGCGGCCGGCGCGCCCTGCGCGAACTGCTCGCCCGCCGCCCCGCCCTGGACGCCGTCTTCTGCGCCTCGGACGTGATGGCCGCGGGCGCCCGCCGGGAACTGCGTACGGCGGGCCGCCGCATCCCGGACGACGTGGCCCTGGTCGGCTTCGACGACTCCGCCATCGCCCGGCACATGGACCCACCGCTCACCAGCGTCCGCCAGCCGATCGAGGAGATGGGGCGGGCGATGGCGGGGTTGCTGATGGAGCTGATCACTGGGGGAGGGGAGGGTGGGGGGTTGGAGGTGCGGGATGCGGTGGGGGCGACCGGGGCGGTCGAGTCGGCCGGGGCGGCGGGGGCGGTGGGCCGGACCGGGTCGGCGGGCCCGGCCGGAGCGGCCGGATCGGCAGGCCCGGAAGGCCCGACCAGCCAGGTTGCCCCGGCCGGGCGTCATCTGGTGCTCCCGACGGAGCTGGTGCGGCGGGAGTCTTCCTGAGCAGTGCGAGGGACCGGCCGGCCCGCGGGGGCCGGCCCTCGGGGCGGCTCCGAACTTCGGTCCCCCGTCCCAGGATCGGGGCGCCATCCCGTCCAGGGCCGCAGCCCCCGAAGGCGCAGGCCGGGCCGAAGCCGCACTCTCCGGGGCCGAAGCTTGACCCGGGCCGAAGCCTGACCCGGCCCGGAGTCTCCTCCGGGCCGGAGCCCCAGCCCGGGCCGGAGCCCCAGCCCGGGCCGGAGCCCCAGCCCGGGCCTGCGCCCCGCCCCCGAGGCGTACACCCAGCCCCGGAGGAGACGTCCGAGCCCGGGCCTCGCTCCCCGGACATCGCCCCCAGCTCCCGGAGCCCGCGACCTACCTCCCGGACGCCGCGCCCCACTTTCCCCCCAGGGCCTCGGTGCCCTCCCCCTGGGGCAGGCCCCGCCCCCACCTCCTGGGACTGGCCCCGCCCCTAAACCGCCGGATGCGCGTTCTTCAGCAACTCCCGGAACTGCGCCGGGAACCAGTGCCCGGACAGCGGCGCGTCCGGCAGGGCGCCCGACCGGTGGTAGTTGTTGCGCGGATTGCCCTCGTACGACGGGTCGCACATCCGGTCGAAGCCCTTGCCCTCGTCGTTCGGGACGGCCGAGCTGGAGCCGTCCGACTCACCCGGCGCCTTCATCCACACGTACGCGTCGACGCCCGTCGCCGGAGCCGTCCGAGGGCGCTCGCCCAGCCCCGCCCCCGCCTGGTTGCACCAGTTGCCGACATGCAGCCTGCGGTCGTAGCGGCCCGCGTCGACGTACGCGTCCACACTCGTCCGCGGCCCGGGGCCGGAGGGCCGCGCGCTGCCGCCCCAGCCGTTGCGCGAGGTGTCGATCAGCATGCCCACGTCCGGGCGGAACCCGGCCCGCACCGCCTCCTGCCGGAACGCCTGGGCGAACGACAGCTCGTCGGTGTAGCGGTTCCAGTCCACCCACTTCGACTCCCGTACCGACCGGCCCGCCACGTTGTCGCCCAGGGCGAAGTTCTCCTCCTTGAGCGCGCTGTAGTTGGCGGTGTTCGTGATGAAGCCGTGCACCTTGTCGACCGTGCTGCCCTCGGTCGTGGCGGCCTGGTGCAGCAGTCGCGCCGACGCGCCGAAGTTGTCGTCCCAGCCGATCCAGCCGTGGTGCCCGGCGTCCACGTAGTTGTAGACGTTCGGGACCGCGCCGAGCTTGTTGAGCGCGTACCCGACGCCCTTGACGTAGTTGCCGTTGGCGAGCATGGCGTCGCACTGCGGCGTGGCGGTGGCCCGCCCGCCCGTGTTGGTGACGAGGTTGGGCAGCGAGTCGATCTCCACGGTGGTCACGATCCGCAGCGACGCGTACTTCGGGTCGGCCAGGACGGCCGCGATGGGGTCGATGTAGCGGCTCTTGTACGCGTCGATCTCCGTCGGCCCCAGTTCGCCGTTGGAGGCGAGCGCCGAGCAGTCCCGGCCCGGCAGGTTGTAGATGACCAGTTGGACGACGAGCGGCCGGCCCGCCGCCTGCCGTAAGGCGGTGTCCAGGTGGCCGCGCAGGCCCATCGAGCCACCGGTGCCGTTGATGGCCGCGATGCGGTCGAGCCAGACGCCGGTCGGCTGACCGGCGACTTTGGCGCCGCCCGGCTCGGCCGCCGCCTTCGCCGCCCATTCCGGGTTCACGTAGACGCCCGCGCCCGCGTACGGATTGTCGACGCGGGCGGCGGCCGGTACGGCGTGTGCGGTGCCCCGGAGGACATCGGCGGTTCCGGCGGCGGCCAGCAGCGCGCAGGCCGCGAGCGCGACGGCGCGGGTGCGGCGCCGGGCGGCGCGGGTGCGGTTCCGTACGGCGCGGCGCTGACCGTGCTGGTGCTCGCGTTCGTGCTCGTGGCCGCGTTCGGAGGAAAGGTGCTCGGTGGAATGTCTCATGAGCGGGTCGTCCTTTCTCGGTACGGGATCCAGTACGTGTCTCGGCCCCGGACTCACGCCGGGTTCAGGGCGCGCAGGTGATCACGCAGCCCCACGCCGTACGCGGTGGGCGTGCCGGCGTAGTCGCGGATGAGGGCCGGTCCGGCGGCGCAGTCCCAGGTGTTCCAGGTCCAGCCCAGGTACGACGCCCGGCGCCCGTCCAGCCACCGCATGACGCGGTCGGTGAAGGCGTGGGCGCAGGTGTTCTCGCCGATCTCGCCGGTGACGAGCGGCACCCGGTCGGCGACCGGCCCCACCGTCCGGGACCAGCAGCTCTCGTCGGCGCAGGCGTTGAAGTTGTACGCGTGCCAGGCGGCCGCGAGATTGCCCGCCGGGTCCTTCGGCGCGTACGCGGCCCACCGGCTGAGGTCGTTGGCGTACGCGAGACCGCCCACCAGGACCGGGTTGCGGGCGCCGGTGGCCCGTACGGCGTCCACCAGGGTCTGCATCCCGGCGACCTCGTAGCCGATGCCGGGGCAGGTGCCGCCGTCCCGCCAGCAGGCCCAGGCCCGTTCGGTGTCCGGGGTCGCGCGGTCCGGGTACGGCTCGTTGAACAGGTCGAACACGACCTCGGGCGCGTTCTTGAAGGTGCCGGCGACCGAGGACCAGAAGGCGGGGGAGTGGCGCCGGTCCGGCATGGGTTTCTGGCAGCTCGCGTGTTCGTCGGCGCAGCCGGCCGAGGGGCCGGTGTAGCGGCCGTGGCTCCAGTGCAGTTCGAGGACCGGCGTCAGGCCGTGGGCCGTCAGCCGCCGTACGTAGTCGCGTACGGCCGAGGTGTAGGCGGCGCCCGCGTACCGGGGGTCGATGTTGGGCGTGCCCAGCCAGCACTCCTCGTTGAGCGGGACGCGGACGGTGTTGGCGCCCCACCCCGCGATGGCCGCGACGGACGCGTCGTCCACCGGGCCGTCGAAGATCCCGCGGCCCTGTACGCACGAGAACTCGGCGCCGGAACGGTTCACCCCGAGCAGGCGGCGCGGGGTGCCGGCGCGGTCGACGAAACGATTCTCCTCGACGCGCAGTTGCGGCGGCGCGGCCCGGGATGCGACGGGCGCGGGGGAGACGGCGGAGGGAACGGCTGCGGCCGGGGCGGATGAGACGGCCGGTGCGGCCACGGTGGCCGGGGTGGCCGAAGCCGCCAGGACCGCCGAGTCAGCCGGGGCGGCCGGGGTGGCCGGCGCGGCCCAAGCCGCCAGGACCGCCGAGTCAGCCGAGGTGGCTGGGGCGGCTGGGGTGCCCCATGCGGTCGGGGACGCCCCCGCTAGAGCGAGTGCTGCGGTCACCGCCAGCGCGTACAGGCGTAACGGTCTGCGCATGAGCGACTCCTCGGGTCGTCCGCGGGCACGGCGGCCCGCAGCGGATGGAATCGCTCCCACTGGTTGCCCGGAGAGTAGTCCCAACTCGCGCAGTTTCACAGCAGAGTTGTGTAAATCTCGCCACAGGGGTCCGTGTCAGACGCGTGTCGCTTCCCTCTTGACGGCCCGCTCGCCCGCCCCAATCCTTGGGAGCGCTCCCACTGGTTTCCGTCGGACGACCCGGCGCGCGCCTTTCCGGCGCGCCCGGCCCCGCTGCACCCGCACACTGCTCCCCGCTCGCCGCACCCCCGCACGCCGCGGCCTCACGCCGGGCCGCGTACCTCCGTACGGAAGGAGATCGGCGTACTGCCCGTACGGTGCTGGAAGAACTTGGCGAAGTTCGCGGCGTCGGCGAAGCCGAGGCGTACGGCGATCCGGGCGGCGGTCTGGTCACCGTGGGCCAGCAGCCGCTTGGCCTCCAGCACCACGCGACGGTCGATGAACTCCTTCGCGCCCACGCCGGTGGCGGCGGCGGTCGCGCGGGAGAGGGTACGGGGTGAGTAGCCGAGCGCCCGCGCGTAGTCCTCGACGCGGCGGCTGCGGGTGAAGCCGCGCTCCACCGCGTCGCGGAAGCGGAGGAAGGTCTCGCTCGCCTCGCAGACACCGCCGCCGTGGTCCCCGCCGTCCGCCGCACGGCCGTCCCGCGCCCCCGGACTCCGCGCGCCCTCTTCCCGCGCTCCCGGGCCTCGTACGCCCCTGCCCCGCGCCCCCCGATTCCGTACGCCGGTCCCCTCCGGTACGCCATCCCCGCCCCACACACCCCGGCCCCACGCGCCCTCGTCCCGCGCCCCTTCGTCACGTACGGACAGCCGGGCGGCCCGCAGGACCAGTACGGCCAGCAGATGCCGCAGCACCTCGATGTGCGTCTCCAGGGGCAGGCCGCGCAGCGCCCCGAATTCCTGGTGGAGGTGGCGCAGGGCGCTTTCGACCGCCTGCGCCTCCTCGCCCTCCGGCCGGTGCGCTGCGGGACCGAACCAGTCCTCCAGCCGGGCCGCGGCCGCCGTCACCGGGTCGAGGAAGCCGGATTCGAACAGCACCAGCCGCCCTTCGGCCCCGGACAAATCGCCGAAGTGGTGAACCTGCCCCGGACGTACCCACATCCAGTCATTCGCCGACAGCTCATACTTTCGGAAGTCCACGGTGTGCCGGAGATGCCCGCTGTCCACCACCAGGAGATGGTGGAAGTCCGGGCGGTGCGGTACCGCTAGGGCGCAGGCGTCGGCACGGTCGCGCAGCTCGGCGAGGGTCAGCACCTCCACCCCGGCGGGCCGCCCGGCCGGCGCGGTGAAGGGGACTTCCGGGATGCTCTCCCCGGCGTCCTGAGGAGCGTGTCGGTTTTTCACCATCGATGGTCCCGTGCCTACCCCGGTATGTCGTGTTCGCGCCCCTAGCGTAGAAGACGTCAGCGCGGCTGATGACGGAAAACGGAAAGCCAGACCCGAGTCAGACCCGAACCGGACCAGGCCCCGGCAGGGGCACAGGGAGTACCGACATGTCCAAGATCGCCATTTTCGGAGCCAACGGCACCATCGGCAGCCGCGTCCTCGACGAGGCGCTGCGCCGCGGCCACCAGGTCACCGCGGTCGTCCGCGACCCCGCGAAGATCACCAAGACCGACCCGAACCTGACCGTCACCACCGGCGACATCCTCGACCCGGCCTCCGTGGCGGCCGTGGCCCAGGGCCAGGACGTCGTGGTCAGCGCGGTGGGCGGCGGCGACGGCCCGGGTCACATCGCGACGATCAAGCCCTCGGCCGAGTCCCTGGTCGCGGGTCTGCGCACGCTCGGCGAGGCCGCGCCCCGGCTGATCTCCGTGGGCGGCGCCGGCTCGCTCCGTACGCCGGACGGCAAGCAGGTCTGGGACGCGGATGGCCTGCCGGAGTTCCTGCTCCAGATCATGCACGCGCACGGCGACGCGCTGGACTTCTACCGCACCGTCTCGGACGTGCGCTGGACCAACGTGAGCCCGGCCGCCCTGATCGAGCCCGGCGAGCGGACCGGTGCCTACCGCACCGCCCTGGACGACCTGGTCGCCGACGCGGAGGGTGTCAGCCGGATCTCCGCCGAGGACTACGCCGTCGCCCTCCTGGACGAGATCGAGAAGCCGCAGCACATCGGGGAGCGCTTCACCGTCGGCTACTGAGCCTGCGACCCGCCGGGCCGCCGGGCCACCGGGTCACCGAGCCCGCGAGCTGCCGAGCCACCGGACCACCGCTACGAAGGCCACCCGCCCCACAGGTGTGTCAGCGGTCACACTCACCAGCTCCCCGGGGAGGGCCCCCGGACCCGCCCCGGCCCCAGGCCCCCACCCCCACCAACGACTAGGGCCCCCGGACGCTTTCACGTCCGGGGCCCTACTCGTTGGGGTGAGTAACGGGACTTGAACCCGCGACATCCTGGACCACAACCAGGTGCTCTACCAGCTGAGCTATACCCACCATGACCGGTGCTGTGTGGTGTCTTGTTCCCCACCGGCTGAGAAAAAGTGTACAGGGTCTGGAGGGGTGCTCGCTCCCGGCTTTGGGTCAGGCCGGGAGCGAGCTGCGTCACTCCGGGTCCGCGGGCAGGACGTGCCTGGCCGCGATCTCCTTCGCGGTGTCCGAGTCCGGGCCGGGCTGCGGCACGAAGACCGCCTCCCGGTAGTAGCGGAGTTCCGCGATGGATTCACGGATGTCCGCCAGCGCCCGGTGGTTCCCGTTCTTCTCCGGACTGTTGAAGTACGCCCTCGGGTACCAGCGCCGGGCCAGTTCCTTCACGGACGACACATCCACGATCCGGTAGTGCAGGTGGCTCTCCAGCTCCGGCATGTCGCGGAGCAGGAAGCCCCGGTCGGTGCCGACGGAATTGCCGCACAGCGGTGCCCGGCCGGGTTCCGGTACGTGCTGCTTGAGGTACTGGAGCACCTGTTCCTGTGCGTCCTCCAGTGTGGTGCCACTGTCCAGCTCGGCCAGCAGCCCGGAGGAGGTGTGCATCTGGCGCACGACCTCGGGCATGGTGGTCAGGGCCTCGGCCGGGGGCGGATCACGATGTCCACCCCGTCGCCCAGGACATTCAGCTCCGAGTCGGTGACCAGGGCGGCCACCTCGATGAGCGCGTCGTTCGCCAGCGAGAGCCCGGTCATCTCGCAGTCGATCCACACCATGCGATCGTTCATACGCCTCACCCTACGGGGCGCTCCCGCTGACTGGGCAGCACCGGTCGGCCGGCCGGCCGACCGGCGGGCTGTTCCGGAAGCCGTGGCGCGTAGGCGTCGGATTCCGGTTTGCCCGGCTCTGTCGGCGCGAGCGCGGTGGCCTGGCTGTGCACCGGCTGGTTGTGGCCCGCCGTACTGTGCCCCGGCTGGCCGCCCGACCCGTGCCCGCCCGGACCGCCGTGCCCCCCGTGCGAACCCTGGGGGTGCCCGCCCGGACCGTGCCCGCTCTGGGGGTGGCCCTGCGTGTGCCCGCCCGGACCGAGTCCCCCTTGGGAATGCGTCGCCTGGCTGTGCGACGTCTGCCCGTGGTGCAGCGGTCCGTGGCCTCCCGGCAGGTGGCCCGCCGCGGCCGCGGCGAACCGGTCCGCACCGGCACCGGGGCGCTCACCGCGCTCCGGCCGGTCCGACCGGGCGGCCTGCTCGGGCACCCCGTTCTGCGGCCTGCGCGCGCGGTACGCCGCGCGGTAGGCCGCGGGTGAGGCACCCAACTGCCGCCGGAAGTGGCCGCGCAGGGCGACCGGCGACCGGAAGCCGCAGCGTCCGGCGACCTCGTCCACGGAGTAGTCCGAGGTCTCCAGCAGCCGCTGCGCCTGGAGGACGCGCTGGGTGATCAGCCACTGCAGCGGAGCGCTCCCGGTCAGGGACCGGAAACGGCGGTCGAAGGTGCGGCGGCTCATGTAGGCGCGGGCCGCCAGCGTCTCCACGTCGAACTGCTCGTGGAGGTGCTCCAGCGCCCAGGCCACGACCTCGGCGAGCGGGTCCGCACCGATCTCCTCGGGTAACGACCTGTCCAGGTACCTCTGGTGCCCCAGGTCCGACGCGGTGCGCCGGGGCGGGACCACCAGCCGCCGGGCGAGCGCGTTGGCCGCGTCCGCCCCGTGGTCGGTACGGACGATGTGCAGGCACAGGTCGATGCCGGCGGCGGTCCCCGCGGAGGTCAGCACGTCGCCGTCGTCGACGAAGAGCTCGCGGGGGTCCACATGGACGGACGGATAACGCTTGGCGAGCGTCGGCGCGTACATCCAGTGGGTGGTCGCGGGCCTGCCGTCGAGGAGCCCTGCGGCGGCGAGCACGAAGGCTCCCGTGCAGAGCCCGACGATGCGGGCCCCTTCTTCGTGTGCCCGGCGCAGCGCGTCCAGCGCGGCCGGTGGTGGTGCCTGTGTGATGGACCGCCAGGCCGGAACGACGACGGTGCCCGCGCGGGCGATCGCCTCCAGCCCGTAGGGGGCCGACAGTTCGAGCCCCCCGGTGGTGCGCAAAGGCGCATCTTCGCCCGCGCACACAAGTAGTCGGTACCGCGGAACACCCGCGTCCTGGCGGTCGATGCCGAAGACCGAGAGCGGAATGGAGCTCTCGAAAATCGGGCCGCCACTGAAGAGGAGCACCGCGACTATTTCGCGGCGTCGTCGGGCGGCGAGCTTGCGTGCGGCATCTGGTACGGCAGCGGAGTCCTGGCTCATGGCACTTAAGCCCCCCTCGGTCGTCTCGCCCTCTCGGTCCTGCACTGTTCCCCCGCCGTGATTGCCAAGATCGAATCTACTGCGTCCCGTGAGGATGGAGTGCCAAGTTCACCACCCGCTCGTATGTCGATATGGCAACTTGGCGCGAAGCATTCGATCACGAAGCGTTCCACTCGTCGGGCCTGCTGGGAAGTACGCCTCTCGCCTCTGCCCGTAAGCCGTAGGGCGCAACCACGCCCCGCGGTCCTTTCCTCGCAGCTCAGGCCCGGGTTACGGGTCGCTTTTGCCAAGGGATGCACTCGGGCACGAAGTTGGCCGAAAACGAACCTGGGCAGGCTTGCGGGCGCGTCATTCCTCCGGCGTACGCCCCTCGGAACGGCGCCCTCCCCGGTGGGCTCCGGTCCCGGTACGGCTGTGCCGGCCGCGGTGCGGGGCGATCTCGTCGGCCGACGGACGGGCCGCGGTGCGCTCGGACTGGCGCAGCAGGGCCCGGCAGGCACAGGTCACCGTCGCCAGTCCCACGGCGGTGCCGAGCGCCCCGGCGGCGGACGCGCCGCACAGGACGAGGACGAGGGGCACCACGGCACAACTGAACGCCGCCCAGCGCACGAGATCGCTCACTGGATCGGCTGATGTGTTCGAAGGACCGGGCACGGCGTACTCCCTCCAGGCAGGCTGGTACTACAACGGCTGTGGGGGTCCATGGGTCACCGCGATGGGTACGTACGGGGGCAGGCCGGGGCATTGCCATCCGGCCCACGCTCCGGCATGCTCCGGGGAATGTTCGAGCGGTACTCCGCCCGTGTGGCCGCGGGGGGCCGCACCCGCATCAGGGGTCCGCCGTCCGCGCGGGGCTCTGGGCAGCGGGGGGCTGGCGCCGTACTCTTGGGGTAAGGCATTGGGAAGATGATTCCCGGTCGTGTTGTTCCCCTTTGAACTACAGGGCTGACCTCTCGATCAAGCCAGCTCAGTCAACTGCCGGATCAAGTCAATCGCCGCTCCCCGTCCGCCCCTCCGCAAGGACCTCCTTCGCCGAGACACCATGGCCGGTCACGAAATCCCCGAACCCGCGGACCGCAAGCAGGTCGCCGATCCGACGGCGGACCTCCAAGCGGCGGATCAGACACGTCACTCCTGCGATCCCGCCTTCCGGCACGGTGTCGTCGTCGGCTTCGACGGATCGACGTCGAGCGAGCGGGCGTTGGCGTATGCAATCGGTATGGCACGGCGCTCCGGCTCCGGCCTGATCATCGTCCATGTGGCCAACCGGCTGCCCACGACGGTCTGGGCGGGCTGTGAGCCCCCGGTCTTCGTGGACGTGCCGGACCACCGTACGGAAGTGCTGGGGCTGGAGCTCGCCTGCGCCGACCACCTCGCGGAGATCCCGTGGGTCCTCGTGGAGCGCGGCGGCGACATCTGCCACGAGCTCGAAGAGGTCGGTCACGAGTACGAGGCCGACGCGATCGTGGTCGGCTCGACGCACGGCATCGTGGGCCGGATCTTCGGCTCGGTCGCGGGACGGCTGGCCCGGCGGGCGCAGCGGCCCGTGGTCGTCATTCCCTGACGATTCCCTGACGGCCGCTTCCCCGACCGGCTCTCCGCCCGGCACCGGACACCGTGCTCCTGACGCACCGTAATCCCCTGGGGCGTGAGGTGAGGGAGCGTCACCAGCGCCCCGTAGCCGCGCAGTCGGCATATTTACTGGCCCGTAGAGGTGGAATGCGCGGTGCCAGGGGGTAGAAAACCGATCAAGAGGGCGCGAACGGAGCGTGAACGGCCGGGACGGCCGGACGCGGCCGGCGCGGCTCCCGGGGCGCGCGGGCTCCCCGGCGGACGGGGCGGGTCCGCCGCCCGGCTCTCCGGCCGTCAACAGCGTGCTGCCGCCCGGGAGGTGACGGTTCCCGGGCAGGCGGCCACCGCCGGCGTAAGGGCGACGCCGGCAACAGGGGAGGCGGGGCCCGCGCGTCTGGTGGCACGCGCGGGGCCCCGCCCCCCGCCCCCGAAAAGCGGAGCGTCCGGGGCACGGGCGGCCCCCCGTAGGCCGCCCGTCCCCCGGACGGACACCCGCGGCCGCGAGGTGGACAGGACCTCACGGCCACGGGCGGTCATTCACCGGCGGGCGGTCACTCACCGGGCCGGGCCCCGGAGCGGGCCCCGGCCGGTTCCCCTGGGCGGTCACCCGCCCAAGGGCGACACCCAGTACGGCCCCGCCCCCGGCCGACTACTCGACCGTGACGGACTTCGCCAGGTTGCGCGGCTTGTCGATGTCCCGGCCCATGGCCAGCGCCACGTGGTAGGCTAGGAGCTGGAGCGGGATGCCCATCAGGATCGGGTCCAGCTCGTTCTCGTTCTTCGGCACGACGATGGTGTGGTCGGCCTTGTCCTGCTTCTGGTGCGCGACGGCCAGGATGCGGCCGCTGCGGGCCTTGATCTCCTCCATCGCGGCGCGGTTCTTCTCCAGCAGGTCGTCGTCCGGGACGATCGCCACGGTCGGCATGGCCGGCTCGATGAGCGCCAGCGGACCGTGCTTGAGCTCGGACGCCGGGTACGCCTCGGCGTGGATGTAGGAGATCTCCTTGAGCTTGAGCGACGCCTCACGGGCGACCGGGTAGCCGCGCACCCGGCCGATGAACATCATCGACCTGGCCTCGGCGTACTCCGCCGCCAGCTTCTTGACCTCGTCCTCCATCGCCAGGATCTCCTGGATCTGGCCGGGCAGCTTGCGCAGGCCCTCGATGATCCGCTTGCCGTCGGCGACGGACAGGTCGCGGATGCGGCCCAGGTGCAGCGCCAGCAGCCCGAAGGCGACCACGGTGTTGGTGAAGCACTTGGTGGAGACCACGCAGACCTCGGGGCCCGCGTGCACGTACACGCCGCCGTGGGTCTCCCGCGCGATCGCCGAGCCGACCACGTTCACCACGCCCAGGACGCGCGCGCCCTTGCGCTTGAGCTCCTGCACGGCCGCCAGCACGTCGTAGGTCTCGCCGGACTGGGAGACCGCGATGTAGAGGGTGTCGGGGTCCACGACCGGGTTGCGGTAGCGGAACTCGGAGGCCGGCTCGGCGTCCGAGGGGATACGGGCCAGCTCCTCGATCATCTGCGCGCCGATCTGGCCCGCGTGGTACGAGGTGCCGCAGCCCAGGATCTTCACCCGGCGGATGGCGCGCGCCTCGCGCGGGTCCAGGTTCAGCCCGCCCAGGTGCACGGTGGAGAAGCGGTCGTCGATCCGCCCGCGCAGCACGCGGTCGACGGCGTCGGCCTGCTCGCTGATCTCCTTGTGCATGTACGTGTCGTGGCCGCCCATGTCGTACGACTCGGCCTCCCACTCCACGGTGGTCGGCTGGGCGGAGGTGTGCGAGCCCTCGGTGGTGTACGTGCGGTAGTCGTCGGCCTTGATGGTGGCCATCTCACCGTCGTCGAGGGTGACGACCTGGCGGGTGTGCGAGACCAGCGCGGCGACGTCGGAGGAGACGAACATCTCCTTCTCGCCGATGCCCAGGACGACCGGCGAGCCGTTGCGGGCGACGACGATGCGCTCGGGGAAGTCGGCGTGCAGCACGGCGATGCCGTACGTGCCCTCGATGACCCGCAGGGCCTCGCGGACCTGCTCCTCCAGGGTCGGCGCCTGGGAGCGGCCGATCAGGTGGGCGAGCACCTCGGTGTCGGTCTCGGAGAGGAACTCGGCGCCGTCGGCGGTGAGCTTGGCGCGCAGCTCGTCGGCGTTGTCGATGATGCCGTTGTGGACGACGGCGACCTTGCCCTCGGTGTCCACGTGCGGGTGGGCGTTCTCGTCGGTCGGCGCGCCGTGGGTGGCCCAGCGGGTGTGCGCGATGCCGGCGGTGCCCGCGAAGCGCTTCGGCAGGCGGGACTCCAGCTCGCGGACGCGGCCCTTGGCCTTGGCGGTCTTCAGGCCGCCGGGGGTCTTGCCGGTGCCCTTGGCGTGGATGGCGATACCGGCGGAGTCGTACCCGCGGTACTCCAGGCGCTGCAGTCCTTCGAGGAGCAGGGGAGCCACGTCCCGCTTACCGATGTAGCCGACGATCCCGCACATGTGGTGACCCTCCCGGTCAGGCAGTTGGACAGTGGCGCACGTTGCGGCGCGCGCCGGGGTGCTCGGCCGGTTCAGCCGTAGACGAGGCGGCGCAGTTGGCGCGCCGAGAGCTCGGGCGGGCGGACCGCGCGGTGCGGCAGCTCCTGGCCGATGCGTTCGAAGATCGCCTCGTTGCGCAGTCCCTGCGACTGCAGTTCCCGGTGGCGTCTGCGGACGTAGTCCTCGGTCGTCTCGTCGAAGTACGCGAGGACGTCGAGCACCACCCGGGCGGCCTCACCGCGTTGGAGCGGTGTGCTGCGCACCAGGTGGTCGACGAGGTCCTCATGGGGCGAACGGCGATCGAGCACCCGATGAATACTGATGGGTCGGATCGGGTTACGCAAGAAATCTGCCCGATATCGGGCAAGCGACACGCCGAATGGCCCCAGAGGCGGTGTCCACCTTGACCACTAGGAGGGCGCGCGGTACTCAATGTTGACGTTCGGTTGCTCCATGCCACGTACGACGTCCACGCACGGCCCTGCACGATGAGCCCAGCGAAGGGAATCTCGTGAGACGAAGCAGACTGTTCTGCTCGCTGCTGCTGGTGGCGGCGACCGGCCTGTCGACGGCCGGGGCGCAGTCCGCCGCGGCCGACCGCGGCAGCCCGTCCGCCCGCCACGCCAAGCCGATAGCCCTCGACCAGGTCATCCCGGCGCCCGCCTCGGTCAAACCGGGCAAGGATCCGTACACGATCGGTCACCGGACGCAGATCCGCGTACCCGGCGCGTCGGGCGAGGTCCGGCGGGTGGCCGGCTATCTGGCGGACGTCCTGCGCCCGTCCACCGGCTACCCGCTGCCGGTCACCGGCAAGGACGGCCGGGACGGCATCGTGCTGCGCCTGGACGGCAAGGACACCAAGGCGCTCGGCGCCGAGGGCTACCGCCTCACCTCCACCCGGCACGCGGTGACGATCACCGCCGCCCGGCCCGCCGGCCTCTTCCACGGCGTGCAGACCCTGCGCCAGCTCCTGCCGCCGTCCGTCGAGAAGCGCAGCGAGCAGCACGGCCTCTGGAAGGTCGCCGGCGGCACCATCTCCGACACCCCGCGGTACGGATACCGCGGCGGGATGATCGATGTGTCCCGGCACTTCTTCACGGTCGATCAGTTGAAGCGTTACATCGATCAGCTTGCGCTGTACAAGTACAACAAGCTGCATCTGCACCTCACCGACGATCAGGGCTGGCGGCTCCAGATCAACTCCTGGCCGCGGCTCGCCACCTACGGCGGCAGCACCCAGGTCGGCGGCGGCCCCGGCGGCTACTACACCAAGGCCCAGTACCGCGAGATCCTGCGGTACGCCGCCAGCCGCTACCTGGAGGTCATCCCCGAGATCGACACCCCGGGACACACCCAGGCCGCGCTGGCCTCGTACGCGAAGCTGAACTGCAACGGCGTCGCGCCGCCCATCTACACGGGCGTCGAGGTCGGTTTCAGCTCGCTGTGCGTGCCCAAGAAGGTGACGTACGAGTTCCTGGACGACGTCTTCCGTGAGGTCGCGGCGCTGACCCCCGGCCCGTACCTGCACATCGGCGGCGACGAGGCGTACTCCACCAGCCACGCCGACTACATGACCTTCATGAACAAGGCCCAGCCGCTGGTGACCAAGCACAAGAAGAGGGTCATAGGGTGGCACCAGATGACCGCCGTCACGCCCGCCAAGGGCGCCGCGGTGCAGTACTGGGGCTACGACAAGACCCCCGCCAAGGAGCGGGAGCAGGTCGCGGCGGCCGCCCGGAAGGGCGCCGGGCTCATCCTGTCGCCGGCCGACCGGTCCTACCTCGACATGAAGTACACCAAGGACACCAAGCTCGGTAAGGCGTGGGCCGGGTACGTCGAGGTCCAGCGGTCCTACGACTGGGACCCCGCGACGTATCTGAAGGGCGCGCCGCAGAAATCGATCATGGGCGTCGAAGCGCCCATCTGGACGGAGACCCTCTCCACCGATCAGCACCTCGACTACATGACCTTCCCGAGGCTGCCCGGCATCGCCGAGCTGGGCTGGTCGCCGAGGTCCACCCACGACTGGGACACCTACAAACACCGGCTAGCCTCCCAGGCTCCCCGCTGGGAGGCCATGGGCTTCGACTACTACCGGTCCCCGCAGGTGCCGTGGCGCAAGTGAGCTGACGGCGGTGACGACAGCGGGGCGGGACCGGAGCACCGGTCCCGCCCTGTGCCGTACGGCTGCCCGTACGGAACGCCGCCCTACACGCCCAGCTCGCGCGCGATCAGCAGCCGCTGCACCTCGCTCGTCCCCTCGCCGATCTCCAGGATCTTGGAGTCACGCCACATCCGGGCGACCGGGTACTCGTTCATGAAGCCGTAGCCGCCGTGGATCTGGGTGGCCTCGCGGGCGTTGTCCACCGCGATCTCGGAGGAGTACAGCTTGGCGAGGGCGGCCTCCTTCTTGAAGGGCTCGCCGTGCACCAGGCGCGACGCGGCGTCCCGCCAGGCCAGCCGGGAGGTGTGGGCGCGCATCTCCATGTCGGCCAGCTTGAACTGGATCGCCTGGTTGTGGCCGATCGGCCGGCCGAAGGCGTGCCGGTCCTTGGCGTACCGGACGGACTCGTCCACACAGCCCTGCGCGAGACCGGTGGCCAGCGCCGCGATGGCGATCCGGCCCTCGTCCAGGATGCGCAGGAACTGGGCGTAGCCGCGGCCTTCCGCACCGACCAGGTTGGCCGCCGGGACCCGTACGTCGGAGAAGGACAGCTCACGGGTGTCCGAGGCGTTCCAGCCGACCTTGGAGTACGGGGCGCCGACGGAGAAGCCCGGGGTGCCGGACGGCACGATGATCGAGGAGATCAGCGGGCTGCCGTCGTCCTTGCGGCCGGTGACGGCGGTGACCGTGACCAGGCCGGTGATGTCCGTACCGGAGTTGGTGATGAAGCACTTGCTGCCGTTGATCACCCACTCGTCGCCCTCCCGGACCGCGGTGGTCCGGGTGGCGCCCGCGTCCGAGCCGCCGTCCGGCTCGGTCAGGCCGAAGGCGCCCAGCACCTCACCCGTGCACATCCGGGGCAGCCACTCGCGCTTCTGCTCCTCGGTGCCGAAGTGGTAGATCGGCATGGCGCCGAGCGAGACGGCCGCCTCCAGGGTGATCGCCACGGACGAGTCGACCCGGGCCAGCTCCTCCAGGGCGATGCCGAGGGCGAGGTAGTCGCCGCCCATGCCGCCGTACTCCTCGGGGAAGGGCAGACCGAACAGGCCCATCCGGCCCATGTCCCGCACGATCTCGTACGGGAACTCGTGCTGCTCGTAGAACTCGCCGATCTTGGGCGCGACGACGTCGTGTGCGAACGCCTCGACCGTGCGCCGCAGCTCTTCGAGTTCGGGGGACAGGCGGTGGTCCAGGGACATCGTTCACTCCTTGTGGGAGAGGGCGCGGACGGTGCGGGACGGGCTCGGACGGCCGAGCTGTCCGGCCATCCACCCGCTGGTGGCGGTGAGCCGGCCCAGATCGACCCCGGTCTCGATACCGAGGCCCTGCAGCATCCACACCAGGTCTTCGGTGGCGAGGTTGCCGGTGGCGCTCTTGGCGTACGGGCAGCCGCCGAGGCCGCCCGCCGACGCGTCGACGGTGGTGACGCCGTGCTGGAGCGCGGCGAGGGTGTTGGCCAGTGCCTGGCCGTAGGTGTCGTGGAAGTGCACGCCGAGGCGGTCGGTGGGCACGCCCGCCTCGTTCAGCGCGGCGAGCAGCGCCTGGACGTGGCCGGGGGTGGCCACGCCGATGGTGTCGCCCAGGCTCAGCTCGTCGCAGCCCATGTCCAGCAGGGCGCGGCAGACCCGTACGACCTGTGCGACCGGGACCGGGCCCTCCCAGGGGTCGCCGAAGCACATGGAGAGGTAGCCGCGCACGTGCGCCTGCTCCTCCTTCGCGCGGGCGACCACCGGGGTGAACATGGCCAGCGATTCCTCGACCGTGCGGTTGAGGTTGGCCTTGGCGAACGACTCCGTGGCGCTGCCGAAGACCGCGATACGGCGGGCACCGAGGGCCAGCGCGCGGTCCAGGCCGCGGTCGTTGGGGACCAGGACGGGCAGGTGCGCGTCGAGGTCCGCGAGCATCGGGTAGAGCTGCTCGGCGTCGGCGAGCTGCGGCACCCACTTGGGGTGCACGAAGCTGGTCGCCTCGACGGTCGTCAGCCCGGCGTCCACGAGGCGGCGTACGAACTCGGCCTTGACCTCGGTGGGGACGACGGCGGACTCGTTCTGCAGGCCGTCGCGCGCGCCGACCTCGTGGATACGGACCCGGGCGGGCAGGCCGGGGGCCGGGACGGGCATGGGGAGTCCGGGAGCGGTCATGCCGTTGCCTCCTCGGTCGGGGCGGGCGCCTGCGCGTCCGGCCCCTGCGCGCCGGACTCGTGCGGATCGACGACGGCGAGCACCTGGTCCATGGCCACGGTGCTGCCCGGGGTGACGCCCAGCTCGCTGACCGTGCCGGCGTGCGGCGCGGAGATGACGTGTTCCATTTTCATCGCCTCGACGACCAGCAGCCCCTGCCCGGCGGCCACTTCGTCGCCGACGGCCACCTTCACGACGGTGACGGTGCCGGGCATCGGCGCGGTCAGCGCGTCCATCCCGTGCGCTCCGGCGGCGCCGCGCAGCGTCTCGGCGACCGGGTCGTGGTCCGTGACGTGCCAGGCGTCGCCGTCCCGGCCGAGCCAGTCGCCGGCCCGGTGGAAGGTGTGCACGACACCGCCGACGGTGACGCGGACTTGGCTGTCGGTGACCTGGCCGGTGCCGGTGGCGGCCACCGGTTCGTGTCCGGGCACCTTGACCTGGTGGGTGACGGGCGCCGGGCGGCCGCCGATCCGCCAGCCGTCCGGTACGGCGAACGGATCCACCCAGCCGCCGTCCGCCACCGGCTCCAGCGCCGCGTTCCGTACGGCCGCGGCGGCCGCGTACACCTCGGCGGGGACCTCGGCAGGCACCAGCGCGTCCATCTCGCGCTCCACCAGCCCGGTGTCCAGCTCGCCCGCCAGGACGGCCGGGTGGGCCAGCAGGCGGCGCAGGAAGCCGGTGTTGGTCGGCACGCCGAGCACGACCGTTTCGGCGAGCGCGGCGCGCAGCCTGCGCAGTGCGGTCGCGCGGTCCGGGCCGTACGCGATGACCTTGGAGAGCATCGGGTCGTACAGGCTGCCGACCTCGGTGCCCTCGGCCAGGCCGGAGTCCGTGCGCACCCCGTCGCCCTGCGGCTCGGCGAGCGCCAGGACCGTACCGCCGGACGGCAGGAAGCCGCGTGCGCCCTCCTTGACCGACACCGTCTCGGCGCAGATCCGGGCCTCGACGGCGTGCCCGGTCAGCCGGACGCCGTCCTGCCCGAACGCCAGCGGCTCCCCGGCCGCGATCCGCAACTGCCACTCGACCAGGTCCAGGCCGGTGACGAACTCGGTGACCGGGTGCTCGACCTGGAGGCGGGTGTTCATCTCCATGAAGAAGTACGACGCGGGGTCGTCGCCCGGCACGATGAACTCGACCGTGCCCGCGCCCCGGTAGCCGCACGACCGGGCGGCCTGGACGGCGGCCTCGCCCATCGCGGCCCGGGTCGCCTCGTCCAGCAGGACGGACGGCGCCTCCTCGATCACCTTCTGGTGGCGGCGCTGGAGCGAGCACTCCCGCTCGCCCAGGTGGACGACGTTGCCGTGGCCGTCCGCCAGCACCTGGATCTCGATGTGCCGGGGGCGGTCCACCCAGCGCTCGACCAGCAGCGTGTCGTCGCCGAAGGAGCCGCGCGCCTCGCGGCGGGCGGCGGCGATCTCGTCGGCGAGCAGCGCCTCGTCCCGTACCAGGCGCATGCCCTTGCCGCCACCGCCCGCGGACGGCTTGAGCAGCACCGGCATCCCGGTCTCACGCGCGGCGTCCGCCAGTTGGGCGTCGGTCAGACCGCTCCCGGACGAGCCCGGGACGACCGGCACCCCGGCGGCCCGCACCGTCTCCTTCGCGCGGATCTTGTCGCCCATCAGCTCGATGGCCTCGGCGGACGGCCCGATGAAGACCAGTCCGGCGTCGGCGCAGGCAGCCGCGAACGCGGTGTTCTCGGCGAGGAAGCCGTACCCGGGGTGCACGGCCTGCGCGCCGCTGCGGCGCGCGGCCTCGATCAGGCGGCCCGCGTGGAGATAGCTCTCGGTGGACGGTGGCGGCCCGATCCGTACGGCTGTGTCGGCCTCGTGGACATGGCGGGCGTCGGCGTCCGCGTCGCTGAAGACGGCGACCGAGCGGATGCCGAGCGCGCGCAGCGTCCGAATGACACGGACCGCGATCTCGCCCCGGTTGGCGACCAGGACGGTGTCAAACATGCTCATCTGTTCCTTCACTCCCCGCACTCCCCTCACATCCGGAAGACGCCGTAGCCGGGCTCGCCCAGCGGCGCGTTGCCGCACGCCGTCAGGGCCAGTCCCAGCACCCGGCGGGTGTCCAGCGGGTCGATGACCCCGTCGTCCCACAGGCGCGCGGTCGCGTAGTACGCGCTGCCCTGCGTCTCGTACTGCTCGCGGACCGGGGCCTTGAAGGCGGCCTCCTCCTCGGCGCTCCACTCCTCGCCGCGCGCCTCCAACTGGTCGCGCTTGACCGTCGCGAGGACGGAGGCGGCCTGCTCGCCGCCCATCACCGAAATCTTCGCGTTCGGCCACATCCACAGGAAGCGGGGCGAATAGGCCCGGCCGCACATCGAGTAGTTGCCCGCTCCGTACGAGCCGCCGATCACGACGGTCAGCTTGGGCACGCGGGTGCACGCCACCGCCGTGACCATCTTCGCGCCGTGCTTGGCGATACCGCCCGCCTCGTAGTCGCGGCCGACCATGAAGCCGGAGATGTTCTGGAGGAAGACCAGCGGGATGCCGCGCTGGTCGCACAGCTCGATGAAGTGCGCGCCCTTCTGGGCGGACTCGGAGAACAGGATGCCGTTGTTGGCGACGATGCCGACCGGGTGGCCGTGGATGTGCGCGAAGCCCGTCACCAGCGTCGTGCCGTACTCGGCCTTGAACTCGGCGAAGCGGGAGCCGTCCACGACGCGCGCGATGACCTCCCGTACGTCATAGGGCGTACGGGAGTCGGCGGGCACCGCGCCGTACAGCCCGGCCGGGTCCACCTTGGGCTCCTCTGTGGGGCGCACCGTCCAGGGCAGCGGGCCGCGGCCGCCGAGCGTGGAGACGATGGTGCGCACGATGCGCAGCGCGTGCGCGTCGTCCTCGGCGAGGTGGTCGGTGACCCCGGACGTACGGGAGTGCACCTCGCCGCCGCCCAGCTCCTCGGCCGTGACGACCTCACCGGTCGCGGCCTTCACCAGCGGCGGACCGCCCAGGAAGATCGTGCCCTGGTTCCGTACGATCACGGCCTCGTCGCTCATCGCCGGGACGTACGCGCCGCCCGCCGTGCAGGAGCCGAGGACCGCCGCGATCTGCGGGATGCCCGCGCCGGACATCCGCGCCTGGTTGTAGAAGATCCGCCCGAAGTGCTCGCGGTCGGGGAAGACCTCGTCCTGCATCGGCAGGAAGGCGCCGCCCGAGTCGACCAGGTACAGGCACGGCAGGCGGTTCTCCAGCGCCACCTCCTGGGCGCGCAGGTGCTTCTTGACCGTCATGGGGTAGTACGTGCCGCCCTTGACCGTCGCGTCGTTGGCGACGATCACCGTCTCGCGACCGGAGACCCGGCCGACGCCCGCGATCACGCCCGCGGCCGGCGCGGCACCGCCGTACATCCCCTCCGCCGCCAGCGGCGCCAGCTCCAGGAACGGCGAGCCGGGGTCCAGCAGGGCGTCCACCCGGTCGCGCGGCAGCAGCTTGCCCCGCGCGGTGTGCCGGGCCCTGGCCTTCTCGCCGCCGCCGAGGCGGGCCGCGGCGAGCCGGGCGCGCAGGTCCTCGGCCAGTTCCTGGTGGGCGGCCTCGTTGGCGCGCCAGGTGTCCGACGCCGGGTCGGCCGTGCTGTCCAGCACCGGTGCCACTTCCGCCGGGTCCATCCGCATCCGTGCCTCCGCCTCCTTCGGCTCCCTCACCACAGCTCCTCCGTACGGCTGCCGCGGACGCCGGGGATCGCCCGGCCGTTAATGGGCGTTAACTTCCTTGCCGCCAGGTTAACGACCACTAACCCGCCTGTCTACAATCGGTTGTATGAGCAGCACACACGCCCCGGCAGCCACCAGCCGACGCGAGCAGATCCTCAAGGAGGCGGCCCGGCTCTTCGCCGAGCGCGGGTTCCACGGCGTCGGCGTGGACGAGATCGGTGCCGCCGTCGGCATCTCCGGGCCCGGCCTCTACCGGCACTTCGCCGGCAAGGACGCGATGCTGGCCGAACTGCTCGTCGGTATCAGTGAACGGCTGCTGGAGGGCGGCCGCATCCGCGCCGCCTCCGGTGGCGACAGCCCCGCCGCCGTGCTGGACGCCCTGATCGAGGGGCACATCGACTTCGCCCTCGACGACCGCCCGCTGATCACCGTCCACGACCGCGAACTGGACCGGCTGCGCGAGGCCGACCGCAAGCGGGTGCGCCGCCTCCAGCGTGAGTACGTGGAGCTGTGGGTGCAGGTGGTGCGCGACGTGTATCCGGCGTGCACTGAGCCGGACGCGCGCGCCTCCGTGCACGCCGTGTTCGGCCTGCTCAACTCGACCCCGCACCTCAGCCGCCCCGGCGCGCTCCCGGGCCGTACGGAGATGTCGGAGCTGCTGCACCGGCTGGCCCGGGGGGCGTTCGCTGCGGTGGGTGCGGACGAGGGTGCGAGCGGGAGCGCAAGCGGGCGCGCGGACGGCGGTACGGGCGTGCCCGGGGGGCTCTCCGCCCCCTCGGTCACCTCTGGACAGTCTCACTGACCGGCGGGTAGCTTTCGGCTGAGCAAGCGCTTAGTCGAGGGGTCGGTGGTGGCCGGCCGGCGGACCTGAGGAGGCGGCGGATGCGTCGTACGGTGTTCAACGAGGATCACGAGGCGTTCCGGGAGACCATCCGCGACTTCATCGCCGCCGAGGTCGTCCCCGTCTACGACGAGTGGCTGCAGGCCGGACAGGCGCCCCGCGACTTCTACAAGAAACTCGGCGCACTGGGCGTCTTCGGCATCGAGGTCCCGGAGGAGTACGGCGGCGCCGGCGAGACCAGCTTCAAGTTCAACGCCGTCATCACCGAAGAGTGTGCCCGGGCCGGCGTCAGCTTCGGCGGCTCCGGCGTGCACACCGCGCTCTGCCTCCCGTACTTCCTGAAGTACGCCACCGAGGAGCAGAAGCGGCGCTGGCTGCCGCCGTTCGTCTCCGGCGACATGATGACCGCCATCGCCATGACCGAGCCCGGCACCGGCTCCGACCTGGCCGGCATGAAGACCACCGCCAAGCTCTCCGAGGACGGCACCCACTACGTCCTCAACGGCGCCAAGACCTTCATCACCGGCGGCGTCCTCGCCGACCGCGTGATCGTCTGTGCCCGCACCGCCCCTCCCACCCCCGAGGACCGCCGGGGCGGCATCACCCTCCTGGCGGTCGACACCACCTCCGAGGGCTACGCCGTCGGCCGCAAGCTGGAGAAGCTCGGCCTCAAGAGCTCCGACACCGCCGAACTGTCCTTCAGCGACGTCAAGGT
The DNA here is from genome assembly GCF_003865135.1 of Streptomyces chrestomyceticus JCM 4735. Classification (NCBI taxonomy): domain Bacteria; kingdom Bacillati; phylum Actinomycetota; class Actinomycetes; order Kitasatosporales; family Streptomycetaceae; genus Streptomyces; species Streptomyces chrestomyceticus. Next base: position 6,038,115 of record NZ_BHZC01000001.1, read on the forward strand.
GCCCGTCGAGGACCGTCTCGGCGAGGAGGGCAAGGCGTTCTCCTACCTCGGCCAGAACCTCCCGCAGGAACGTCTCGGCATCGCCTTCGGCGCCTACGCCCAGGCAGCCGCCGCCGTCCGGTTCGCCAAGGAGTACGTCCAGGAGCGCGAGGTCTTCGGCAAGTCCGTCGCCTCCTTCCAGAACACCAAGTTCGTCCTCGCGGACTGCAAGTCCGAGGTGGACGCCATGCAGGCCGTCGTCGACCGCGCCCTGGAAGCCCACGACGCGGGCGATCTGACCGCCGCCGACGCCGCCTCCGCCAAACTCTTCACCACCGAGCGCGCCGCCGTCGTCATCGACAAGTGCCTCCAGTTGCACGGCGGCTACGGCTACATGCAGGAGTACCCGATCTCCCGCCTGTACGCCGACACCCGCGTCACCCGCATCTACGGCGGCACCAGCGAGGTCATGCGCTCGATCATCGCCAAGTCCATGGGACTGTGAGCCTTCGCGTCCCGCTGCCGCGCCGGCGCCCGGCCCCGCGCGCCGCAGCCCGAACGAAAGCCGTACGCGCGTGAACGACGCCCTCGCCGCCCTGCTCGCCCAGCTCGACCTGGAACGCATCGAGCAGGACATCTTCCGCGGCACCAGCCGCCCGTCCGTCGTCCCCCGGGTCTTCGGCGGCCAGGTCGCCGCCCAGGCCCTGGTCGCCGCCGGGCGCACCGTCCCCGACGACCGCCCGCCGCACTCCCTGCACGCCTACTTCCTGCGCCCCGGCGACCCCGGCGCGCCCATCGTCTACACCGTCGACCGCATCCGCGACGGCCGGTCCTTCACCACCCGCCGCGTCGTCGCCGTCCAGCACGGCCAGCCGATCTTCCACCTCTCCGCCTCCTTCCAGGTGTACGAGGAGGGCATGGAGCACCAGGAGCCGATGCCGTACGCACCGGACCCGCTCACCCTGCCCACCGCCGCCGAGATGCTGCCCCGCCACGCCGACCGCTTCCGCGAACCGGGCGTGGCGCAGCGCCTCCTGGAAGCACGGGCAGCCGTCGATCTCCGCTACGTGGACGAGCCGCCGTTCGGCACGGCGGGCGAGCCGCGCGAACCGCGCTCCCAGGTCTGGTTCCGTACGCACGGCAAGCTCGACGGCGACATCGACCAGCCGCTGCTGCACATCTGCCTGGTCACCTATGTCTCCGACATGACCCTGCTGGACTCGGTACTGCTCGCCCACGGGCGCGGCGGCTGGGCGGTCGGCGACGTGGTCGGCGCGAGCCTGGACCACGCCATGTGGTTCCACCGGCCGTTCCGGGCCGACGACTGGCTGCTGTACGACCAGGAGTCGCCGACCGCGCAGGGCGGGCGGGGGCTGGGCAAGGGCCGGATCTTCACGGCGGACGGGCAACTGGCGGTGTCGGTGATCCAGGAGGGGGTTATTCGGGTGCCGCGGGGGTGAGGGGTGTGGTGGGGTCGTTGCGGGAGGGGCCCGTTCGCCGTGGTCGGCGAACGGACCGTAGGAGGATCTTCCTCAGCCGGTCGGGCTTCCCTCAGCCCGTCAGGCCCGCCGCGTCCAGCAGGTACGCCGTCAGCGGGTCGTAGTAGCGCGGGCTCAGGACGTGATCGTCCAGCGGAATCGTCACCTGCAGCGTGCCCTCCGCCTCGCCGACGAACAGCGCCGGGTCGTTGCAGTCCGCGAACCCGATGGCGTCCAGACCGCGCTGGCCCGCGCACCCGGCCCAGCCGTGATCGGCCATGACCAGATCGGGCAGCGCCTCGCCCGCCCGCTCCAGACCGTCCAGTACGGCGGTCATCGGCGCGGGGGAGTGGGTGTGCCACAGCGTCGCGCCGCGCTCCAGCATCGCCACGTCGGCGAACTGGAACACCACCCCCTCGTCCGCCTGCAGCCCGTCCGGCACGACGACGATGTCGCAGCCCTGGGCGCGCAGCGCCTCGGCGGTGGCCCGGTGCACGTCCAGCAGCCCGCCCGGGTGCCCGGTCGCGAACAGCACGCGTTCGCGCCCGGCGGCGGCCTTGCGCAGCCGGGCGGCCGCGCGGTCCAGGGCGTCCACCGTCAGCTCGGGGTCGATGGTGTCCTGGCCCATCCGGTGACGGGTGTCGTCAATGACGCCGCATCGTTCCGCCATCACCGCGAGCACGTCCTGCTCGTCGGTCCAGCGGTCCCCGAGCTCCAGCCCGAGCCAGTAGTGGCGGTCTCCGTTGGCCAGCTTGCGGTAGTGGTCGAGGTTGTTCTCGCGGGGAGTGGCGACCTCACCGGCGATCCGGGTCCGTACGAGATGGTCGACGAGTTCGGTGCGGCTGGGAACAGGCGGCAGTATCGGCATGGGGTCATTGTCCCTTGAAGCACCCGGCGATGGACGTGATGTCCATCGACCGGCGGCACATCACCACAAATGTCCATGGGCACGCCGGGTCCCGCTCCCTACCCTCAGCCTCATGACCACCGCATCCGCCGCCTCCGGCGCCTCCCAGGAACCCGTCGGCCCCGTCGACTCCTCCCGCATACCCCGTTACGCGGGCCCGGCGACCTTCGCCCGGCTGCCCCGCCTCGACCAGGTGGGCACGGCCGACGTCGCGGTGGTCGGCGTCCCCTTCGACACCGGAGTCTCCTACCGCCCCGGCGCCCGCTTCGGCGGCAACGCCATCCGCGAGGCGTCGCGCCTGCTGCGCCCGTACAACCCGGCCCAGGACGCGTCCCCCTTCGCGCTCGCGCAGGTCGCGGACGCCGGTGACATCGCCGCCAACCCCTTCAACATCAACGAGGCCGTCGAGACCATCGAGGCCGCCGCCGACGACCTCCTGGACACCGGCGCCCGCCTGATGACGCTGGGCGGCGACCACACCATCGCGCTGCCCCTGCTGCGTTCCATGGCCAAGAAGCATGGCCCGGTCGCGCTGCTCCACTTCGACGCGCACCTGGACACCTGGGACACCTACTTCGGCGCCGAGTACACCCACGGCACCCCGTTCCGCCGCGCCGTCGAGGAAGGCATCCTCGACACCTCGGCCCTCTCCCACGTCGGCACCCGCGGCCCCCTCTACGGCAAGAAGGACCTCGACGACGACGAGAAGATGGGCTTCGGCATCGTCACGTCGGCGGACGTCATGCGCCGCGGCGTCGACGAGGTCGCCGACCAGCTCCGCCAGCGCATCGGCGACCGCCCGCTGTACATCTCCATCGACATCGACGTCCTGGACCCGGCCCACGCCCCCGGCACCGGCACCCCGGAGGCCGGCGGCCTGACCTCCCGGGAACTGCTGGAGATCCTGCGCGGCCTGGCCGGCTGCAACCTGGTCTCCGCCGACCTCGTGGAGGTGGCCCCCGCCTACGACCACGCCGAGATGACGTCGGTGGCGGCCTCCCACACGGCGTACGAGCTGACGACGATCATGTCGCGGCAGATCGCGGCGTCGAGGGGCTGAGGGCTGCTGTCCGGCTCCGGGCGGTGCTGCTGCTCGGAGCCGGTCGGCCTGCTGTCCGGCTCCGGCCGGTGCTGCTGCTCAGCTCCGGCGTGTCGCGGGGCGTGTCAGGACGTACTGGGCCGGTACCAGCGGTGGTAGATCCTCACGGCTTCCTCCGGCGGATGGTTCGGCAGTTGGGTCACCTCGCCGTCGACCTTGGAGATCGCCACGTTGCTGCCGCCGGGTCCGGCCGGCGGCGCCTGCGGGTCCGCCGGAGCCGGCCAGCTCGCGCGTACCAGGTAGCCGACGTCGAATTCGTGGACGAAGAGGCCGGACGGGCCGCCGGGCGACCCGACTTCGCGGAAGTAGCGGCGGCCGATTTCCCTCGCCTCCTCAGGCGTCGTCGGCACCGGCCGTGGTCCGTCGTCCGCCGTACCCGGGTGTGGCGGGGGTGAGGGCGGGGGCGGAGGAGGCGGGGGAGGTGTGGGTGGGTGACCGGAAACATGGACCGGGATGTCGGACTCTGCCATGAACTGCCCCTCCTGCGGCACGGAAACTGCCGTTGGTCCTGTCAAGCTTCGCGTCAACGGTGGTCAACTCCCCCCACGTCGCGCCCGCCCGCACGGTTCTCCCCGGAGGCGGGTTTCAGCACAGTGGCGGATTCCTCCGGGCGGGACGCGTGCGTGAGCACGTCGAGGCAGGCGCGGACGGGCGGCGTTTCCGTACGAGGGCGCCACGCCGCCTGCACATGGCGGCGCAGCGGCGGATCCGTCGGTACGCACACCACGTCGGACGGCACCTGCTGCAGCGCCGCGTCCGGTATGAGCGCGGCGGTCAGGCCGGACGCCACCAGTGCGAGCTGGGTGGCGTGGTCGCCGACGCTGTAGCGGATCTCCGGCTCGACACCATGGGCGCGCAGGGCCTGTACGAGCGCTTCGCGCGGTTCGGCCCCCGGCGGACACGCCGCCCACGGAACGCCGCCGAGGTCGGCGAGGCGCAGCACGGGCCGGGCACCGAGCGGGTGGTCCGCGTGCAGCGCCACCTGTGCCTCCTCCGTGACGATCGTCCGGACGGCGACGCCTTCCGGAATGTGCCGCGGCCGGTTCGCCCAGTTCTCGATGAGCAGCAGGTCCAGCTCGCCGTGCAGCAGGGCGGGGAGCAGACCGGTCACTTCGCCGTCGCGCACCGACGGAGTGAGCCGCGGATGGCGTGCGCCCAGAGTGGCCAGCGCGGCGGGCAGCAGGGTGCGGATGGCGCTGCCCACGGCACCGATCCGTAGCGGACCCAGAACCTCCGTTCCCAGCGCGGCCAGATCCTGCTCGGCAGCGCCCACCCGGGACATGACCGCGGCCGCGTGATCCGCCAGCACCCGGCCGGCGTGCGTCAGCCGTACGCTGCGCCCCTCCGGCTCCAAGAGCCGGTGCCCGCACTCCCGTTCCAGCTTGCTGAGCTGCTGGCTCATCCCGGACGCCGTGATGTGCAGGGCCTGTGCGGCGCGTGCGATGGACCCGTGGGTGTCCACCGCAGCCAGGGCACGCAGTCGCTCCAAGTTGATCATGCGCTCAGGCTAGCTACTCGTAAGCAGAGGTACTGAGTTGTGGTGACAGAACGTCGCTTTTGTTGATGGGTGGTGGGGGTCAGAGTGGAGAAATGAGGGATTCAGGAGGCGGCGCATGCCAGACGGGCCGGGCCGGCCGGTCCGATCAGACCGATCGGACCGGTGCGGCGGTGGGGTGCGGCGGCGGCATACGCGGCATGCCCGTATGGATGGTGATCGGCGGCAGCCTCTGCATCTCCGCGTCCGCCGCCTTCGTCGAACTGTCCGGTACGAGCGCGGGGACGGCCGCCTTCTTCCGCTGCGCCATCGCGCTGACCGTACTGGTGCCGCTCGCGCTCGCGGAACGGCGAGCGGCCGGACGGCGGGCGTGGCGGCTGCGGCGTCTGGACCTGGCCGCGGGCCTGGCGCTCGGTGTCGACTTCGTGTTCTGGGCCGCGGCGGTGCACAGCGTCGGAGCGTCCGTCACCACCGTGATAGTCAACATCCAGGTGGTGGTCTACCCGCTGCTGGCGCGGCTCTTCACCCGTACTCCCGTGCCACGGCGCTTCGTTGTCGTGGCCCCCGTCATGCTGCTGGGAATCGCCCTGGCCAGCGGGGCCGTCGGCGTTCCGGTCCAGGGCAGCGACCCCGCGCGGGGAGCGGTGTTCGGGCTGATCGCCGGCTGCGGGTACGCGGGATATCTCTTCCTGATGCGACTCGGCGGCGGGCAGGGGCACACCGTCAGCCCGGTGTGCACGTCCACCGCGGCCGCCGCGACCGCCGCCGCCCTCCTGGGGGGAGCGTGGACGGGCATCGACTTCTCCCTCGACGGTCGCGCCTGGGCCTGGCTGACGGTGCTGGCTCTCGTCGGGCAGGTCCTCGCCTGGCTGATGCTGACGCCCGCGCTGCCGAAACTGCCGCCCGATGTCGGCGCCGCGTTGCTTCTTCTTCAGCCGGTGATGGCGGTCGGCCTCGGAATGGCGGTCGGGGAACGCCCCACCGCGGGCCAGTTCGGGGGATGCGCGCTGGTTGTCCTGATGGTGTGGTGCGTCGGCCCGGCGGGTCCGGGGCGGGTCCGGAAGGTGGCGATCACCAGGGCAGGTCGGGTCCGGGCCTGGGTCCGGGTCCCGGGCCGGTCCCGGGTTCGGTTCAGGAAGGCTCCGGGACCGGGGCGCCGATGTCGTGGGCCCGGTCCAGGCCCAGGGCCCGGTTGAGGCGTCCTGAGACGCGCGTGGTCGTCGTGCGGGGAAGGATCCGGGTGGCCCAGGTGATGGCCCGCAGGCCGGTGCGCCCGGGATAGGCGTTGACGGCTCCCTCGGCGAACGCGTCGAGGGTCCGGGCGGCGACCGTCTCGGGCCGGTCGGTGAAGGCCGGCTTCAGGGCGGCGGTGGTGCCTTCGAAGAACGAGGTGGTGGTGGGCCCGGGGTGGGCCGCCATGACCCGGACCCCGCTCCCGCGGAACTCCTCGGCCAGCGCCTCGGTGAAGGACAGGACATACGCCTTGGTGGCCGCGTAGGTCGCCAGGTACGGCATGGCCTGGAAGGCGGCCGTAGACGCCACGTTGATGATGCCGCCGCTGCTCCGCGCGACCATCTTGCCGCCCAGCGCGTGGGAGAGCCGGGTGAGAGCGACGATGTTCAGCTCGACGCTGTCGATGTGCCGGTTCTGCGGGGAGCCGAGGAACGGGCCGACGGCGCCGGCGCCCGCGTTGTTGACCAGCAGGTCGATGGCGATGTCCCGCCGGTCGAGCGCCGCGACCAGCCGGGAGACGCCGTCGGGTGCGGCAAGATCGGCCACCTCGGTCGTCACCTCGGCGCCGTACTCCTCGCGTACGGAGTCGGCGACCCGGCGCAGCGCGTCGCCGGAGCGGGCCACGAGGACGAGGCGGGCGCCGCGCCGGGCGAGTTCCCGGGCGTACGCCTCGCCCAGACCTTTCGAGGCGCCCGTGACCAGGGCGGTGATGCCGGAGTAGCGGGTCATGCGCGGTCCCTTCGTTCCACGGCGGGCCACATCACGGACGCGCCGCACATGTACTTCGAGACTCGAAGTACCTTCGCCGGAAAAGGTAACAGCTTCGAGTCTCGAAGCAAGTGTTAATCTCGGACCATGACCGACCCGCTGCTGGAATCGGTGGTGCGCGCCAACCACGAACTGTTCATGCGCACCGGTGACCGGGTCTCCCGGCCGCTGGAGGAAATGGGTCTCACCCTGGCGACCGCGCAGGCCCTGTGGGCCATCGACCCGGACCGGCCGCCGCCGTCGATGAAGGTGCTGGCGGGCCGGCTGTACTGCAACGCGCCCAACCTGAGCTTCGTCGTCAACCAGTTGGTCGACCGCGGACTCGTCGAGCGCGGCACCGACCCCGCCGACCGGCGGGCCCGGGTGGCTGTACTGACCGGGCGGGGCCGGGAGATGCGGGAGCGGGTCGTGGACCTGCTGCTGCGGCAGAGCCCGTTCGCGGAGTGCGACGCCGAGGAGCTGCGCCGCCTCGCCGAGCTGCTGGAGCGGGCGCTGGACGGGTCGGCCGACTGAGCTTGTTCCTCGGCCTCGGCCTCGGCCTCAGCCCCGGCATCGGAGGAGTAGCCGGTCGGGCTCCTGACAGTTCCGGCCGCACCGCCCGGCCGGCCGTGCGCGACCAGGCCCTTGTCCAATGCGGATTCCGGCCCTGGTCGCTCTGCCTGTCCCGGCCGTTTACGGTGCGGGCGGCGGCCACGGAACGTCGGCCAGTGCCGGGATCACCTGCTCCTCCTCATAGGCGAGGTGGGCGCGCAATTCGGCGGACATCCGATCCAGATCGGTGAGGAAACGTTTCGGGTCGGCGGTGCCGATATCCGCCAGGAGGGCCAGCAGGTCGTTCTGGATACGGGCGATGGTGCGGTGTTCCTCCTGGAGCCGGTCGATGGCGGGCCGCAGCTCGGGGTGATAGCGGGCGACGGAGGGAAATACGTGCGCGTCCTCGCCGGTGTGGTGGAATTCCAGGCTCTGGCAGAACGCCAGACAGTGCTGCCGGATCTGCAGCCCGAGCCCCGGCGCCGGCGGCGCGCCCGGTCCCTGGTGAGCGACCCGCGCCGCGAGGTGGGCTTCCGCCTCGTCGCGTACGTGCCGCAACTGCGCGCGCAACCATGTATGCACCTGTACGAGCTTGTCGGCGAGCGTGGTCACGGCGACCGGATTCTCTCCGTCCGCTGCCACGTACTCGCGCTCGGCCGATTCCAGCACCACGACCGGCAGCGTGCGGGACGTAGCCGCCTGATAATCGCCGTACCCAGGTGCCACGTTCACCACCTGCGCGAACAGCCGGTCGCGGTGCTCACCCTCGGCAGGCACCGCGATCGCGTCGAACGCTTCCGTGCCGAACTCCACCCGCACCTGCGGGCGCGCGAGCAGGTTCCGGTACCAGTCGGGGTGGTCCGGCGCGCCGAGATTCGACCCGACGACGAGCAGCAGACCGCCGTCGCGGACGCACCCGAGGGGCACGGTGTGCGGCTTCCCGGACGTGGCGCCGGTGGTGGTCAACAGAAGAAGGTCACTGCCCTCGAACGGGCCACCGACTTTTCCACCGTTGGCTCGAAACTCGGCGATGACCGATTGGTTGAAGGACTGGGACATGCTGGTGTCGCTCTCCGAAAAGTGAAAGGGAGTAAGGGAGAAAGGAAAGAGGGTGCGGGGGGGGGCGCGCGGGCAGGCTGACGCTTACGGCGCGCGGCAGTGGCCGCACGCGGCCTCGTTCGGAGAAAACACCGGTTACCTGTCGTGCCACCGGTTGCGGGCCGTGCAATCGATCACGTTTCGCATAATCGATTACCCGCTACGTCATCGACTACATGTCATGGATGACGCGCGTCCCACGCCGTACGCAGAACGCCGGAACCAGAACGGGGCAGGAACCTGCATCGGGACCGGAACGAGGGAACCGGAATGCCGGAACCGGAATACAACCCGGCATGCGATGCACCGCCGCGCGCGCACTTGGCGCGCTGATGTCAGGCTCAGCCCGTGGAGTATGAACTCATGGCGTCGTCCCTGGAGAAAGGTGTGTCGCCCGACCGCCGGCCGGCCCACTGCTCTTTGGCCGACGTCACGCGCACACGCGTCCCTATTAGACCCAGCGGCCGACGGCTCGTCAACCGGGTGATGACGGCGTGGGCCCGTACTCCGGCTGCCACATCGCGTCCTGCACCGCCTGGACGACATCGTCGGGAGCCACGCGCGCGACTCCTTCACCGACGGCCGCCCGTACCACCGCGACCGCGACGGCAGCCGAAGAAGCACGCAGATTCTCCACCTGCGGCAGCAGCGGCGCGCCCGGCCCGCCGCCGGTACGGTCGCCGGCCTGCCCGGCGACCGCGTCGGCGGCGGCCAGCAGCATCCCGGGCGTCAGCCGCTCGGCGCGCGAGACCACCACGCCCAGCCCGAGCCCCGGGTAGACGAGAGCGTTGTTGGCCTGGCCGATGACGTGCCGGACGCCGTCGATCTCCACCGGGTCCACCGGGATGCCGGCCGTCGTCAGGGCCTTGCCGCCGGTCCAGCGCAGCAGGTCCGCGGGCATCGCCTCGATCTTCTCGGTCGGATTGGAGAGCGGAAAGATGACGGGCCGCTCGACGTGCTCCGCCATCTCCCGCACGATCTGCCGGGTGAAGGCACCGCGTACGGTCGAGGTGCCGATCAGTACGGTCGGGTGCACGTTCCGTACGACCGTCAGCAGATCGATGCCGTCGCGTCCGGCACCGTCGCCCCTCCAGTTCTCGACCTCTTCTTCGGGCCGGGCGTAACCCCGCTGATAGTCGCGCAGCCCGTCCATGCCGTCGAGCAGCAGCCCCGGCCGGTCGACGAGCCAGATACGGCGGGTCGCTTCGGCGCCGTCCAGGCCCTCGCGGACCATGGCCTCGCGGAGCTGGTCGGCGATGCCGACGCCGGCTGTCCCGGCCCCGAACACCACGACGCGCTGCTCGCGGAACGGCACGCCGGTGACGTCGAGCGCGGACCGGACTGCGGCGAGCGTGATGGCGCCGGTGCCCTGCATGTCGTCGTTGATCATGCGGTAGCGCCCGCCGTACCGCTCCAGGAAGCGCCGCGCGTTGCCCGCGCCGAAATCCTCGAAGTGCAGGAGCGCGTCCGGGTACAGCGTCGAGACCGTGTCCAGATACGCGGCGACGAAGGTGTCGTAGCGTTCGCCGCGCGCCCGGCTGTGCCGTACGCCGAGGTACAGCGGATCGTTGAGCAGCGTCTCGTTGTCCGTACCGACGTCCAGGACCACCGCCAGGCAGCGCGCGGGATCGATGCCCGCGGCCGCCGTGTACACGGCCAGCTTGCCCACCGAAATCTGGATTCCGTGCACGCCCCAGTCGCCGATGCCGAGGATCTGCTCGGCGTCGGTGACGACGACCAGGTCCACCTCGTCCGGCGCGAGATCCAGTTCCTCGAAGGAGCGGCGCAGGTCCTGGGGCCGGTCGATGGAGAGGAAGACGCCGCGCGGGCGCCGGTACTCATGGCTGTACGTCTTGATCGCCTCGCCCACGGTCGGGTCGTAGACGATGGGCAGCAGCTCGGCGAGGTGATCGGTGAGCAGCCGGTGGTAAAGGACCTCGTTGCGGTCGTGCAACTGCTCCAGATGGATGTACGCGGCCAGGTCGTCGGGCTGGCGGCGCAACTGCTCGTACGCGCGCCGCGCCTGCTGGTCCAGCGTGAGCACCGCGTCGGGCAGCCGGCCGACGAGGCCGAGGCGGTCGCGTTCGGCGGCGGTGAAGGCGGTTCCGCGGTTGGTCAGCGGATCGTTCATGACCCACGGGAGCCGCGGCTGTCTGCTCATCCGTCCGCACTCCCCGGCGCTCGTCTGCCGCCAGCCGGGCCAGTCCCACGGGCCCCGGCCGTTTACGCATGCCCCGCCAGTCTCACGCGAGAGCCCCGCCCCCGCATCCGGTGGATACGGGAACGGGGCTCTGACCTGCGTGTAAGCGCGTTCGGCTCAGTCCGCGCGGAGAGGACTGACCCGTCCTTGCAGCAGCCGCGACAGGGAGGCGTGCACGTCCTCCACCGAGCGGTGCGGCTGGAACGACAGCCAGTCCAGTGCCGCCACGAGCACCATGCCGAGGAGGGCGGAGGCCGTCAGCGGGATGTCGAGTTCCTCGGTCAGCTCGCCGACGTCGACGGCCTCCCGCAGCACGTCCTCGACGACGGCGACCGCCCGGCCCCGTACGGACTGCAAGGTCGGCTGCCAGACCCGGTTCGTACGCCACAGTTCCGCCACGTACAACTGGGTCAGGGAGGGCGAGCCGGCGATGAAGTCCAGGCCCGCCCGGATCATCGCGTCCAACGCGTCGACCCGGGTGCCGCCGTCCACCCGCACCGCCCGGTCGGCGGCGTCCCGGAGGGAGGCGGAGAGCAGGTCGATGCCGTCGCGCAGCAGCTCCTCGTAGAGCACGTTCTTGCTGGCGAAGTTGTAGTAGACGGTGCCCTTGGCGACACCGGCGCGGTCGGCGATCTCGTCCACCGTGGTGGCGGAGAAGCCCTGTTCGGCGATGAGGGTGACCGCGGCGTCGAACAGCTTGCGCCGGGTGGCGCCCCGGCGGGGCCCGAGAGCCGGGGCGGCGGCTTCGGGCCCGGCGCCGGGGGCGGCGCCGCGAACGGCGCCGTCCCCGTGCCTGCCCCGGTGCTCGGTCCGCACGCTCACAGGCTCAGTTCCGGGTGCAGGTCCTTCATCCGTACGACCTGCCGGCTGCGCGCGGTCAGCGCCGTGAGCGCCAGCGCGGCCACCGTGAACACGGCCAGCACGATCGAGCCCTGCCACACGATCCCGAGGTCACCGCCGGTGATGAGCCGACGCAGGCCGTCCACCACGTAACTCATCGGCAGGAACGGGTGGATCGCGCCGAAGAAGCCGGGGCTGGTCTGCACCGGGTACGTACCGCCCGCCGACGTCAGCTGAAGCATCAGCACGACGAGCGTCAGTACACGGCCCGCCGGCCCGAACTGCGCGCCGAAGAACTGGATGATGGCGGTGAACGCGGCCGTAGCCAGCAGCAGGAAGCCGATGGTGGCACCCGCGCGTTCCATCTCCAGGCCGAGGCCCCAGTGCAGTACGGCCATCAGGGCCAACACCTGCACCACGCCGATGGCGAAGGCCGGCAGCCAGGACCCGAGCGCGATCCGCCAGCCCGGCGCCCCCGCGGCAAGCGCGCGCTTGCCGAGCGGCGCGAGCAGCATGTAAGCGACCATCGCGCCGACCCACAGGGACAGCGGGATGAAGTACGGGGCGAGACCGGTGCCGTAGTTCGGCGCCTTGTGCATCGACTTCGAGGCCAGCTCGACCGGGTTCGACATGACGTCGGTACGGGCGTCGCGGTCCTTCTTGTCGTAGTCCGGGATCTTGTCCACGCCGCTGTTCAGGCCACCGGCGAGCTGGTTGGATCCGTCCTTCAGCTTGTAGATGCCGCCCTTGAGGTCGAGCGCGCCGTCCTCCAACTGTCCGAGACCGTCGCCGATCTTTCCGGAGCCGTTCTTGGCGTCGCCGAGCTTGTCGTGCAGCTTTCCGGCGCCGTTGGCGATCTTTCCGCTGCCGTCGGCGATCTTTCCCGTACCGTTCGCCAGCTTTCCGCTGCCGTCGGCGAGCGTGTTGATGCCCTGGACGAACTGTCCGGCACCTTGGGAGACCTTCTGGGCACCGGCGTTGAGTTCGTTGATCTGGCCGATCGCCTTTTCCGCATTGCCGGCGATGCCCGGGGCCTTGTCGGCGACCAGCTCGGCACCCTTGTGCAGCTCGCCGAGCTGCGTACGGAGGTGCTGGAGGTCCAGCTTTCCTATGACTCCGTCAACCTTTTCCGCCGCGTCGGCGGCGAGTGCGGTGCCTGCCGCGATGCCCTTCAGCTTCGCGCAGTCGGCCTTGTCGGCGGAGGCGCCACCGCAGCGCTCCTGGTAGAGGGACCTGGCGTCCGCTGCGTTCTTCCGTGCCTCCGCGGCAGCCTTGGCGGAGTTCCCCGGAAGCTTGCCGAGGTCGTCGTCGAGAGCCTTGCTGAGGTCGGCGACGACGCGCGCCTTCTCGGCGATCTCCTTGCCGTGCGCCTTCAGGAACGGCAGGTCCTGCTTGGCGATGCCGTTGACCTTGTCGGCGAGCTGCTTGGTGCCCGCGGCCACCTGGCCGGCGCCGTCGCTGAGCTGCTTGCCCTTCGCCCTGGCGGTGCCGAGGCCCGAGTTGAGGTCCTTGGCGCCCTTGTTCACGGCACCCGCGCCCTGGCTCAGCTCGCCGGTCTTGTCGCGCAGCGACCCCGCGCCCTTGCCCAGCTCACCGAGCCCATCCGTCAGCTCACCATTCTTGTCCTTGGCCGTGCCGAGGCCGTCGGCGAGCTTGTCCGTGCCGTCCTTGGCCTTGCCCAGGCCGTCGTCGAGCTTGGTGGCGCCGTCCGCGGCCTTCGCGGTCTGGTCGTGCAGATCCGAGAACGACACAAAGATCTTGTCGAAGAACTCCCGCGACGACTTCGCCGAGGTCTTCGCGCGGATCTCCGAGAAGATCGTCTTGGAGATCGAGCCGACGATGTAGTTGTTCGCGTCGTTCGTACGGACCTGGAGCGCACCCGTCTCCGGGTGGTCGCCCGAGCTGGAGGCGATCCGCTCGCTGAAGTCCTTCGGAACGGTCAGGGAGAGGTAGTACGTACCGTTCTCGACACCCTTCTCGGCGTCGGCGGAGCTGACCTCCTCCCAGTTGAACGTCTTGCTGTCCTTGACGTTCTTGACGAGTTCGTCGCCGGCCTGGATCTTCTTGCCGGCGGCGGTGGCGCCCTGGTCGTCGTTGACGAGCGCGACCGGGATCTTGTCCAGGTTCGCGTACGGATCCCAGAACGAGCACAGGTACAGCGCGCCGTACAGCAGCGGGATCAGCATCAGGGCGACGAGGCCCAGCCGGGGGAGCCTCCCCCTGCCGAAGCGCTTGAGCTCAAGCGCGGCGAGCTTCGGCGAGCGCATGGGCTGCTTCCTCCTCGTGGATGTCGGTCGTACCGGCCGTGCCGGTGGTCGAAGTGGGGGCGGGGGAGGCGGCGGGCTCGGTGGCCGCGGGCGCGGTCCGTACGACGATCGCGTCGCGCGGGGCGGTGCTGGCCGCCGCCACCACCGTCGTGCCGTTCAGGGCCAGGTCCCGCAGCATCTGCCAGGCCAGCGAACGTTCGTCCTCGGAGAGCTTGAGGTCGACGTCGTCGACGGCCACCAGCCGCGGGCCGTGCATGACGGCCAACGCGATTGACAACCGCAGTGCGTCAATGCGCTCCAGGTCGCGTACGGCCGTGCGCAGTCCCTTCGGCAGCGTGGCGGGGTCGAGGCCGACGGCGGTCAGCGCGGCCTCGACGCGGGCCCGCGTCGCCTCCTTGTAGCGGCGGCCCCAGGGCAGCCGGGCGCCGAGCGAACCGGCCATCCGGCGGCCCAACAGGGCCTGCTCCTCCAGGTGTTCCCCTGCGGTCAGGGCCGGTTCCAGGTCGGCGATGCCGGGGACGTGCGCGATGGCGGTGAGGCTGCGCACCGTACCCATGCGCTTGGGGAGGGGGAAGCCGGCGACCGTCGCGTGGCCTTCGGCGAGCTTCATCCGGCCGGTGAGCGCCAGCAGGAGACAGGTGCGGCCGGAGCCCGATGGGCCCTCGACGGCGATCAGCGCACCCGGGTCCGCGGTGATGTGGACGTCTCTGAACGCCCACCCCCGCGGGCCTTTCACTCCGATTCCCCTGGCGTTGACCGCCGCCCCCTGGCGGGTGGTGTCCACGGCCCCTCCTTTGATCTGACTGGTCAGTCTAAAAGTGTGCCGTATGGAGTGGGCTATTGACCAATCAGCGCGCGATCCTGTGAACTCCGTCATGTGGCGGGTGGGGCGCTCCGATGCTTTTGGGGCGTTTGTTGGTGATGTTCTCGGTGTGGTCCGTGGTGCTGAGCGCACGGCCGTACCGGTTGGACACTTGCGACGGAGACCGATGACTCACTCGGCCAAACTGATCGCCCCGCTCCTCGCGGGGGCCCTCGTCACGACGCTTCCACCGGCGTCGGCAGCTACTCCGGCAGCCACTTCGGCACCGGGCGCTCCGGCGGCAGCGGCGGTGCAGGCCGCCGGGCCTGCCGGATCCGCCTGGCCCGCCGACTCCACTCGGTCCACCGGACCTGCCCAGCCGTCCAGCGCCTCCTGCTCCCCGCGGGACCTGGACCGTTCCGGCGCGCGGCCCTCCGAGGCGAAACGTTCCGCCACGGACGACGGCGACGGCTGGACCCCCACCGCCACCCGTATCGACCCCGAAGACGGCCACCACGCCTTCGTCGGCAACGGCTACCTCGGCCAGCGGATAGCCCCCAACGGCGCCGGCTACACGGCCCCCGGCGAGACGACCGGCTGGCCGCTGAAGACACCGCGTTACGACGGTTCCTTCGTCTCCGGCCTGTACGCACGCGGCCCGGAGAAGCTGAAGGGCCGCCAGGCCATCGCCGCGCTCCCCACCTGGACCGGCCTCGACGTGACCGCCGCCGGCGACCGCCCGCAGACCTTCGACTCCTCGACCCCGGCGGGCCGCATCTCGAACTACCGCCAGACGCAATTCATTCGCTGCGGACTGGTCCGTACATCACTGACGTGGACGGCCGCCGACGGGCGCGTCACCGACCTCGTGTACGACGTACTCGCGGACCGCACCAACGCGCACACCGGCGCCGTACGGCTGCGCATGACGCCCAACTGGGGCGGCCGGGCCACCGTCACCGACCGTCTCGACGGACGCGGCGCGCGCCGCATGACGCAGACCGGCGGCGGCGCGCGGCCGGGCAGCCGGACGATGGACGTGACCTTCCGTACGGACGGCACGAACACGGACGGCGCCATCGCCTCGGCCCTGCGCCCCGGCTCCCAGGTCCGCCCGCAGGACGCGCCCGCGAAGCACGCGCCCACGCGACAGGCGAGCGCGGGCGCGGCGAAGGATCTGAGCAACCAGCAGAGCGTGACGTTCCCCGTACGGGCCGGGCGTTCCTACGAGCTGACCAAGTACGTCGGCGTCGACACCGCCCTCACCTCCCGTACTCCGCGCGCCGCCGCGACCACCGCCGCGCAGCGGGCTGCGGACCGGGGCTGGGACGCCCTGTACCGGAAGCACGCCGCCGCCTGGCAGAAACTGTGGCGCAGCGACGTCGAGGTGAAGGGCCGCGGGCACCGGGACTTGCAGGCGTGGGTGCGTGCGGCGCAGTACGGGCTGCTGTCCAGCACGCGTTCCGGCAGCAGCGACAGCATCAGCCCGGCCGGACTGACCAGTGACAACTACGCGGGCGAAATCTTCTGGGACGCCGAGACGTGGATGTACCCGGGACTCCTGGCCGCCCACCCCGACCTGGCCAAGTCCGTCGTGGACTACCGCTACAAGACCCGGGCCGGCGCCGCCGCGAACGCGAAGAAGCTGGGCTACAAGGGCCTGTTCTACCCGTGGACCAGCGGCAGCAAGGGCGACCTCTGGAACGAGTGCCACAGCTGGGACCCGCCGCACTGCAAGACCCAGAACCACCTGATGGGCGACGTGTCCCTGGCCGCCTGGCAGTACTACCTCGCCACCAAGGACACCACCTGGCTGCGTGAACGCGGCTGGCCGGTGCTGAAGGGCAGCGCGGAATTCTGGGCCTCGCGCGTCACCCGTAACGGCGACGGCAGCTACTCGGTCAAAAACGTCGCCGGACCGGACGAGTACAGCAACGGCGTGAACGACGGCGTTTTCACCAACGCCGGCGCAGTCACCGCGCTGCGCAACGCCGGACGCGCCGCCGCACTACTCGGCCGGTCCGCGCCCGCCGCCTGGAAGGACATCGCCGACCGCATCCGCATCCCGTACGACGCGAAGAACGACGTCTTCCAGCAGTACGACGGCTACCGGAACACGATGATCAAGCAGGCCGACACCGTCCTGCTCATGTACCCGCTGGAATGGCCGATGTCGCAGCGCGCCAAGGTCAACACGCTCGACCACTACGCCGCTCTCACCGACCCGGACGGCCCCGCCATGACCGACTCGGTGCACGCCGTCGCCGCCGCCGGAGCCGGCGAGCCGGGCTGCTCGACGTACACGTACATGATGCGTTCCATCAAGCCGTTCGTACGCGGCGCCTTCCACCAGTTCTCCGAGGCGCGCGGCGACAAGGCGGGCGCGGGCGACCCGCACGCCGGATCGCCCGCGCAGGACTTCCTCACCGGCAAGGGCGGTTTCCTGCAGACCTTCACCAACGGGCTGACCGGGCTGCGGATGCGCGAGGACCGGGTGCACCTGGACCCGATGCTGCCGCCGCAACTGTCCGACGGCGTCACGCTGCGCGGGCTGCGCTGGCAGGGGCGTACGTACGACGTGGAGATCGGCGCGCACAGCACGACGGTGCGGCTGACGGCGGGCGCGCCGATGCGCGTCGAGTCGCCGGAGGGCGAGCGCGTGGTGAGCCGCGGCGTACCGCTGACGCTCAAGACCCGCCGCCCTGACCTCGCGGCGACGGACAACGTGGCCCGCTGCACCACGGCGCGGGCCACGTCGGAGGAGCCCGGTATGTACGCGGGCGCCGCCGTGGACGGCAACGCGGCCACCTCCTGGACGCCGGACGGTCCTGACGGCACCCTGACCGTCGACCTCGGCAAGTCGTCACGGATCGGACAGATCACGCCGCGCTGGAAGGACGGTGAGCCCGCCTCGTACGTGGCGCAGGTCTCGACGGACGGCAAGCACTGGTACGGCACCGGGTACGACGGGCGCACGACGGCCCGCTACGTACGGCTCACGGTGCGCGGCGCAGAAGCGACGAAGGGCGGCCGGCGCCCCGGGCTCGCGGAGCTGACGGTGCAGAAGGCCGCGGGACCGGCGGCCGGGGAGTAGCCGAGAACGGTTCAGGATCCCCCTCGGAACGGCCCGGGTCGACGACCCCTGAAAATCGCCACGTAGCGACCTGGGCCGTTTTTCTTTGACGCAGTCATTGATTTGGTCACTGTCCGGCCACTGGCCTGAGTCACTGGTCCGAATCACTGGATCGGATCATTGGTCTGGACCGAAAGTGACCAATCCGTCCCCTGAACGAGACATCTGTGACCGCGTCCGTCACATAGTGTCCGGACACGCACGGTGTGTCTGACCTGGGAGGGGAACTGTGCGTACGGGTGTGAAGTACGTGGTCGGCGGGGTCTTCGCCGCGGTGGTGGGTGTGGTCGGCGTGGGCGCGTACAACGTCTACGAGGCATTCGCCGGCGGCGACTCCGGTACGTCCGGGACGACGGCCGGTACGACCGCCTCCAGACCGACCGGTCCACCGAGCGAGGAAGAAGTGCGCAACACCGCGCGCGACTTCCTCGCGGCCTGGAGCAAGGGCGACACCGAGACCGCCGCCCTCCTCACGGACAACGCCGAGGGCGCGCGCCGGGCGCTGACCGGCTTCCACGACGACGGCCTGGTGTCGAAGGTGTCCTTCGAGGCCGGGCAGAGCGACGGCGCGAAGGTCCCCTTCCACGTCACCGCCGAGCTCTCGGTGGGCAAGGGCGACGGGAAGGCCAAGGGCACGGACGAGGGTAAGGACGCGGGCGAGGGGAAGGGCGGATCGGAGCACTCGACCTGGTCGTACGATTCCGCGCTGCGCGTCGTACGCGGCAAGACCACCGGCAAGGCGCTCGTCGACTGGCAGCCCACCGTGGTCCACCCCGCCCTGCACCGCGGCGAGAGCCTGCAGACCGGCTCCGACGGCGCGCCGCCCGTCAAGGCGGTCGACCGTAACGGCGCCGAACTGGACGCCGAGGCCCTCCCTTCGCTCGGCGCCATCCTGCCCGCCCTCCGGGAGAGCTACGGAGAGAAGGCGGGCGGCGTCCAGGGCATCGAAGTGCGCGTGGTGGGCGAAAGCGGCGAGCCGGGCAGGACGCTGCACACCGTCGTCAAGGGCCGTGAAGGAACGTTGCGCACGACGCTGGACGCGAACGTGCAGCGCGCGGCCGAAGCGGCGGTCAAGGACTACCGCCAGGCGTCGGTCGTCGTGGTCAAGCCGGGCAGTGGGGACATCCTTGCGGTGGCCAACCACCGTACGGACCAGTTCAACGCGGCCTTCCAGGGCCGGCTGGCGCCCGGCTCCACGATGAAGGTCGTCACGGCCGCGATGCTGATGGAGAAGGGCCTGGTTTCCGCAGGCAAGAGCGTGGAGTGCCCGAAGTACGCGTCGGCGGGCGGACGCTCGTTCCACAACCAGGGCATGTTCGCGATCAGCGGCGGTACGTTCGCCGACAGTTTCGCGCGCTCCTGCAACACCGCCTTCATCAGCCTGGCCGACCGCCTCTCGGGCACGGACCTGAGCGACGAGGCGCAGGAAGTCTTCGGACTCGGCAAGGACTGGAAGGCCGGGATACCGACGTTCGACGGCAGCGTGCCGCAGAGCGACGGCGCGGAGACCCCGGCGGCGCTCATCGGCCAGGGCCGCGTCCAGGCCAACCCGCTGAACATGGCGTCCGTGGCCGCCACCGCCAAGGCCGGGTACTTCTCCCAGCCCGTCCTGGTCTCACCGGAACTGGACGGCCGGCGCGTCGCCCACGCGAGCCGCGCCCTGCCCCCCTCGGTCGCCGCGCAACTGCGGGCCATGATGCGGCGTACGGCCGTGAGCGGCACCGGCGCGCGGGCGATGGCCGGACTCAGCGGCGACATCGGCGCGAAGACCGGTTCGGCGGAGGCCGACGGCCAGGGCGACGCCAACAGTTGGTTCCTCGGTTACCGCAACGACGCCGCGGCGGCCGCGGTCGTCCAGCAGGGTGGTCACGGCGGCGACGCGGCGGGACCGATTGTCCGGAGGGTGCTCGCGGCGCGCCGCTGAGGGGAAGGGTCGACACTGGGCGTGCCCGCGTCGGGGCCTGCCCGCCTCCCGGGGGCATGTCCGTCCCCGGGCGTCGACTAACGGGAGGACCCCTCGTGCGCGTACGTTCCGCGGTTGTCCGTGTCACCGCAGCAGTGCTGGCCGCCGGCTGTCTCACGGCGTGCGCCGAAGGGGCACCGGCGGGGCCGGACCGGGCGGCACCGGCCGCCGCGGACTCGGCCACCTCGGCCACCGCGGGCCGGACCGCCTCGTCCGCCACCGGACCGGGAACGTCCGCCGCGCGGCCGGATACATCCGCAGCCTCGGCACGTACGGGCCAGAACGACCGCTCCTCGGCCGCAGGCGGACATCCCTGCTCTCCGTCCGTCTCCATCGACCGCTACTCCGACGCCCTGGACAAGACCACCTTCCAGGGCACCTTCGTGGGCAACCTCTCCGCACTCACCCGCGACACCGACGGCTCCCTCGCCGCCCTCTCCGACCGTTCCGTACTGATCGGGCTGGACGGACGGAGCCACCGGCCGGTACGGGCAACCAAGATCGTTGACGAGAAGGGCGCCGTCCTCGACGCCGAGGGCCTGGCCGTCGAACCGGGCGGGCGCTACCTCGTCTCGTCCGAGACCGAACCTTCCGTGCGGCGCTACGACCGTTCCGGCGCGCTCCTCGGACGGCTGCCCCTCTCCAAGGCGCTCCAGGTCGAGCCGGCCGGGCGCGCACAGTCCAACCTGACCTTCGAGGGCCTCACGCTCGCTCCCGGCGGCCGCACGCTGACCGCCGCCATGGAAGGACAGCTCACCGGCGACGGCAAGGACAGCGCGGGCCGGCCCCTGCTGCGCTTCCAGACCTGGCAGCGTCAGGGCGGCGGATCGCGTCCCGCCCCCTACCGGCTGAGCAGGCAGTACGCATACCCGGTGGACGCCGGACTGGGCATCTCCGAGATCGCCGCGCTCCCCGACGGCCGGCTGCTCGTCCTGGAACGCGGCTTCACCGCCGGCGTCGGCAATACGGTGCGCCTCTACCTCGCCGACCCGCGCCGGGCGAGCGACGTCAGCGGCGTCGCCGGACTGCCGGGAGGCAAGGCCGTACGCCCCGCCCACAAGAAGCTCCTCGCCGACCTCGGCGCCTGCCCCTCCCTGGGCGCTCCCGCGCACCAGCCGCAGACCAATCCGCTGCTGGACAACATCGAGGGCATGGCGATCACCGGCCGCGCGCCCGGCGGACGGCTGCGTGTCCTCCTGGTCAGCGACGACAACGAGAGCCCGAAGCAGATCACCCGCCTGTACAGCCTGACGGTGCGGCCCGGCGGCCGTTAATCGTTGACGGCGTCAAGGGTTTTCTCGTTCCCGATTGTTGCAGCGGGATGAAATCCGCTGCCCACGGCGTTGGTGCCTCCTGGTGAACGACGAGACGCGGGAGGCAGCGCGTGACGGGGACGGGGAGCGGTCCAGCGGAAAAGGGCGGCGGCTGGGCGCGGCGGCTGACGCGCCTGTGCTGGCAGTACAAGAAGGACGTACTGCTCGCACTCGGTTCGTCACTCGCCGGAATGGGCGTGATGGCCCTCGTCCCGCTCATTCCGAAGCTGATCATCGATGATGTCATCGTCAGCCACGACCGCCCGCTCGCCCCGTGGGCGACCCTGCTGGTCGTTGCCGCACTCGCCGTCTACGCGCTGACGTACGTACGCCGCTATTACGGCGGACGGCTGGCGCTCGACGTCCAGCACGATCTGCGCACCCGGATGTTCCGGTCGATCGCGCGGCTGGACGGGCACCGGCAGGACGAACTGAGCACCGGCCAGGTCGTCGGCCGGGCCACCAGCGACCTGCAGCTCATCCAGAGCCTGCTGTTCATGCTGCCGATGATGATCGGGAACGTACTGCTCTTCGCGATCTCGCTGGTCGTGATGGTGGTGCTCTCCCCGCTGCTCACCGTCGTCGCCCTGGCCGTCGCCCCCGCCCTGTGGTTCATCGCCCAGCGCAGCCGCAACCGTCTCTACCCCGCCACCTGGTACGCGCAGGGCCAGGCCGCCGCCGTCGCGGGCGTCGTCGACGGCGCGGTCTCCGGCGTCCGCGTCGTCAAGGGCTTCGGCCAGGAGGAGCAGGAGACCGCCAAGTTGCGTACGGCCGGCCGCCGCCTCTTCGCCGGCCGGCTCCGTACCGTACGGATGAACGCCCGCTACACCCCCGCCCTCCAGGCCGTGCCCTCGCTCGGACAGGTCGCCATGCTGGCCCTCGGCGGCTGGCTGGCCACCAACGGGCAGATCACCCTCGGCACCTTCGTCGCCTTCTCCACCTACCTCGCGCAGCTTGTCGCGCCCGTGCGGATGCTCGCGATGATGCTGACCGTCGGACAGCAGGCACGGGCCGGCGTGGAGCGGGTCTTCGAACTCGTCGACACCGAGCCGATGATCGAAGAGCGCCAGGACGCGCTCGAACTCCCCGCCGACGCGCCGGCCACCGTCGAGTTCGAGCACGTCTCCTTCGGCTACGGCAACGGGCGGCCCGTACTGGAGGACTTCTCGCTGCGCATCGAGCCCGGCGAGACCGTCGCCGTCGTCGGCACGTCCGGCAGCGGCAAGTCCACCGTCTCGCTGCTGCTGCCCCGTTTCTACGACGTGACCGCGGGCCGAGTCCTGGTCGGCGGCCACGACGTACGCGATCTGAGCCTCGCGTCGCTGCGCGCGGCCATCGGCCTCGTACCGGAGAACAGCTTCCTGTTCTCCGACTCCCTGCGCGACAACATCGCCTACGGAACCCCGGACGCCACCGACGAGCAGATACGTATCGCCGCGCGTGCCGCACAGGCCGACGGCTTCATATCCGCCCTGCCGGACGGGTACGACACCGAGGTCGGCGAACAGGGCCTGACCCTGTCCGGCGGCCAGCGTCAGCGCGTCGCGCTGGCGCGCGCGATCCTCACCGACCCGCGACTGCTGGTCCTGGACGACGCGACCTCCGCCGTCGACGCCCGCGTCGAGCACGAGATACACGAGGCCCTGCGTGGAGTGATGGCGGGCCGTACGACGCTGCTGATCGCCCACCGCGCCTCCACCCTCGCCCTCGCCGACCGCGTCGCAGTCCTGGACGGCGGCCGACTGGTCGACATCGGCACGCGCGAGGAACTGGAGAGCCGCTGCGAGCTGTACCGCCGGCTGCTGACCGATCCGGACGAGCTGGGCGCCACCGGCGAGCCAAGCGGTGCCGACGAGCTGGGTGGGACCGATGGGATGGGAGATACGGGCGAGCCGGGCGGTACCAGCCTGGAGCGCCCCGGCTTCGGCGGTGAGTCCGCGACGAGCGGCCTGCTGGAACGCCCGGTCACGGCGGATTCCGGCGCCGCCGCTCCGTCCGCGGCGGCCCCCGACCACCGCATCGACGGCATCACTCCCCATCTGTGGAAGCGCGCCGACGCAGAAGCTGCCACGGAGCCCGACGGGAAAACCGGCCCGGCCGCCGGAACCACCGAAGCCGCGCCCGGCATGTCCGCCGACCCGGAACTCCTCGCCCGGGTCGCCGCCCTCCCGCCCGCGACCGACACCCCCGACATAGACGAGGAACAGGCCGCTCGCCCGGAGAAGTCCTACGGCCTGCGCCGGCTCCTGCGCGGTTTCGGCGGCCCGCTGGCCGTCGCTCTCGCCCTGGTCGCCGTCGACGCCGTCGCCGGACTGCTGCTTCCGGTCCTCATCCGGCACGGCATCGACGACGGCGTACGGCGCGCACAACTGGTGGGTGTCTGGACGGCTGCCGGCCTCGCGCTGTTCGTCGTACTCGCCCAGTGGGCGGCCCAGATCGGCTCGAACCGCATGACGGGCCGCACCGGCGAACGTGTCCTCTACTCGCTGCGCGTCAAGATCTTCGCGCAGCTCCAGCGCCTCGGCCTCGACTACTACGAGCGCGAACTGACCGGCAAGATCATGACCCGGATGACGACGGACGTGGACGCCCTGTCCACGTTCCTGCAGACCGGCCTGGTCACCGCCGTCGTCTCCGTACTGACCTTCTTCGGCATCCTCGTCGCGCTCCTGGTCATCGACGTCCAACTGGCCCTGGTCGTCTTCGCCACCCTCCCGCCGCTGATCATCGGTACGTACTTCTTCCGCAAGCAGAGCGTGAAGGCGTACGAACTCGCCCGCGAACGCATCAGCGTCGTCAACGGCGACCTCCAGGAGAGCGTCGCCGGACTGCGGATCGTGCAGGCCTTCCGCCGCGAGCGCAGCGGCGCCGACCGGTTCGCGGAACGCAGCCACGCCTACCGCGCGGCCCGCATCCGCGGCCAATTCCTGATCTCGGTCTACTTCCCGTTCGTCCAGTTGCTGTCCTCCGTCGCCGCGGCGCTCGTCCTGATCGTCGGCGCGGGCCGGGTCGGCGCCGGCACCCTCACGGCGGGCGCGCTGGTCGCGTACCTGCTGTACATCGACCTGTTCTTCGCCCCCGTACAGCAGCTCTCGCAGGTCTTCGACGGCTACCAGCAGGCCGCTGTCTCGCTCGGCCGCATCCAGGAACTGCTGCGCGAACCGACCACCACACCCCAGGCCGAGAATCCGCGCGAGGTGCGAGAGCTGGCGGGCGAGATCACCTTCGAGGACGTGCACTTCCGGTACGGGGGAGCCGCCTCCGAAACCGAAACGGGAACCGTCGCCGAAGCATCGACTGCCTCAAACAACTCGCACGCCTCCAACAGCTCCAACGCCTCCCACGGCTCCGGCAGCTCCCACGACTCCACCGTCACAGCCCTCTCCGGTATCAACCTGACCATCCCCGCCGGGCAGACCGTCGCCTTCGTCGGTGAGACCGGCGCGGGCAAGTCCACCCTGGTCAAGCTGGTGGCGCGGTTCTACGACCCGACCGCGGGCACCGTCCGCGTCGACGGTACGGATCTGCGCGAACTGGATCTCACCGGCTACCGGCACCGCCTCGGCGTCGTACCGCAGGAGTCCTACCTGTTCGCCGGTACGGTGCGCGACGCCATCGCGTACGGGCGGCCGGACGCCACCGACGCCGAGGTGGAGGCCGCGGCCCGGTCGGTCGGCGCGCACGACATGATCGCCGGGCTGGACGGCGGCTACCTCCACGAGGTCGCCGAACGCGGCCGTAACCTTTCCGCAGGCCAGCGCCAACTGCTCGCGCTCGCCCGCGCCGAACTCGTCGACCCCGACATCCTGTTGCTCGACGAAGCCACCGCCGCGCTCGACCTGGCCACCGAGGCCGCCGTCAACGAGGCCACGGACCGGCTGTCGGGACGGCGTACGACGCTCGTCGTGGCGCACCGCCTGACCACCGCGGCCCGCGCCGACCGGGTCGTGGTCCTCGCCCACGGCCGGGTCGCCGAGGACGGCACCCACGCCGAACTCCTGGCCAGGGGTGGTCGCTACGCCGAACTGTGGCGCACGTTCACGGGTGAGGAAGAGCCGGTGGCCGCCTGAGCGCCCGCCGCGACACCCTGACCGCCGAGGTGCCGTACGTATCGCCGTCCGGCCGACCGTACGTATCGCCGTCCGGCCGACCGTGCGCGTCGTCGCCCGGTCGGCCACCGAGCTGACCGGACGCCGGACGGCCGGCGGCCGGCGGCCGGCGGCGCGACCATCTGCCACCACTACCACCGCTCCTCCCCGAAAAGAAGGGGCTGGTGGGACCGTTGCCGCGCCGATAGGTTCACCCCGACCTTTGCTATCCCAAGGGGAGGGTGCAATGCGCAAGGCCATCAGATGCCTGCTGTCATTCGCGGTGCTCATAGGCACGGCGAGTGCGGGCACGGCGTCGGCGACCGCGGCCACCGTCGCGAAGCCGAAGGCGACCGACATCAAGGACCGGATCCTGGCTATCCCGGGGATGAGTCTCGTCCAGGAGAAGCCGGTCGACGGCTACCGCTTCTTCGTCCTGAACTACACCCAGCCGATCGACCACGAGCACCCCTCCAAGGGGACCTTCCAGCAGCGGCTGACCCTGCTGCACAAGTCCGTCGACCGGCCCACGGTCTTCTTCACCTCGGGCTACAACCTCAACACGGACGTACGGCGCAGCGAGCCGACGCAGATCATCGACGGCAACCAGGTGTCGATGGAGTACCGGTACTTCACGCCGTCGCGGCCGCAGCCCGCCGACTGGAAGAAGCTCACCATCCGGCAGGCGGCCAACGACCAGCACCGCATCTTCAAGGCGCTGCACCGGATCTACGACCGGAACTGGATATCCACCGGCGGCAGCAAGGGCGGCATGACCGCCACGTATTACCGCCGCTTCTTCCCGGACGACATGGACGGCACCGTCGCCTACGTCGCGCCGAACGACGTGAACAACAAGGAGGACTCGGCGTACGACCGGTTCTTCCGCACCGTCGGCACCGCCCAGTGCCGCAAGGACCTCGCGGCGGTGGAGCGCGAGGCGCTGCTGCGTCGTGGCGAGATCGTCAACCGCTACACGAAGTGGGCGCAGGACAACAAGAAGACCTTCAAGCTCGTCGGCACCATCGACAAGGCGTACGAGGTTCTCGTCACCGACCTGGTGTTCGGCTTCTGGCAGTACCAGCCGGCTGCCACCGCCTGCCCCGAGGTCCCCAAGAAGACCGCCACCACGGACGAACTGTGGAAGTGGATCGACAAGGTCGGCGGCTTCGACAGCTACACCGACCAGGGCCTTGAGCGCAATCTGCCGTACTACTACCAGGCGGGCACCCAGCTCGGCGAGCCCAGCTACAAGTACGACCACCTCAAGGACCTGCTGCGCTACCCGGGAATTAACAACTCCCGGACGTTTGTGCCGCGTGACATCCCCCTGCACTTCGACAAGAACGCGATGCGGGACGTGGACCGTTGGGTGCGCCACCACGGCGAGCGCATGATGTTTGTCAACGGTGAGTGGGACCCGTGGAGCTCCGAGCCGTTCCGGCTGGGCTCCGGTTCCGAGGACTCGTACGTCTACAAGGTCCCCGGCGGCAACCACGGCTCGAACATCGCGAAGCTGCGGGAGGCCGACCGTAAGGCGGCGACCGAGGCCCTGCTCGACTGGGCGGACGTCGACGCTCCGCAGGGCGCCTCGGCCGCGCCGCTGGCTCCGTACGACAAGAAGCTGGACAAGCGGGACGACTCGAAGATGCAGATGCTGCGTCCGTGATGTCGTCGCGCGGTGTGTGACGCGTTTCGTGTGACGCGTGGCGTATGACGCGAGATGCGTTACGGGTGAGGGGCGGTCTGAAGCACGGGCCGTCGGTTCACAGGCGGCGGGCGCACCCTACTGGTGCCCCGCCGCCCAACTGTACGTACAAGTCCGTGTCGGCCGGGCAGGCAGCACGGGTGCGGACCGCCGCTGTCACGGTGAACTGCGGGGCATGGGCGCCCGAACCGTCACAGGCGGTCTCTTTCACCTCGCCCTGCCGCGATGGCCGGACGCAGTCCCCGACGATGGTGCGCGGGCCGCCGCCCCCGCCGGGATCACCGGGATGCGGCGCTTCCAGATTGCGCATACAGGCGTAGCCCTGCGGTACCGCGCCGTCGCCGTTCTCGCGAGAATTCTTGTCGGAAGCGGGGCGGCGCGCGCTGATGTGCAGCACGAAGTCCGTCCGTTCCGGACACAGCGGACCCTGTGACTGCGGGCCGTCATACCGGGAGAGCACCAGGGCCGCGGCCCTCTCGCTGCGGCAGGACACTTGGTAGAAGACGGTACGTCCGCGGCTGCTGCACGTACCCGGGGCGAGAAACGTGGCTACCGGAGACGGGGACGCGGCCGCCGCCCCGCCACTTCCGTCCCCTTGCGCATTTCCGTCACCGTTCGCGGCCGAGCCACTGCCGTCGCGCTGGCAGGCGGACAACGTCACGAGCAGCAGAGCCGCCGCCACGCAACCCACGGTGCTGCTCCCGAACCCCTTGACCCTGCGCATCGCGGCCCCCTGCGTTCCCCGGTGCGTGCACCTCAGCCTGGCCCGCCCATTCGGGCGCACGCCAGGCGTAACGGGCGCATTGCGCACGAGGTACGGGCCGCGCAGTACGCAGCGCTGCGGGGCCGGCGGTACACGGTCCGTACGGAGCCCGGCAGCGCCAAAGCTCCGTACGCGTGTTCCCGTCGATACTGCGGGCACTGTTGACGCTGCCGGTGCCGCTGATGCCTCTGTCGCCGTCGGCTCAGCATGTCAGCGCATCAGTACGACAACCCGTACCCGACCGGATGGAGGACGCTCCCCGGCGCGTCGGCCCGCATGACCGGTACCGGTAGCTTCCCTTCCGGGTCGCGGCGCCCGGCGATCACCCGGGCCGCGGCCCGCAGTTCCACATCCGTCCAGGAGTAGGTGGCCAGCGCCGCCCGTACGCCCGGCAGTTGCGCGATGTCGTACGGATTGCGTACGGCCACCTGAACCACCGGCTTGCCGGTTTCCAGCAGTGCCCCGACCAGGGCGCGCTGCGACGACGCTGCCGTGACGTTGTACGTCGTCACGATCGCCGCGTCCTGTGTACGGAGCGCCGCAACCGCCCGGTCGATCAGTTCCTGGGTGGGTGCGGTGCCGGTGGGGAGCGCGGTGGCCGTGAAACCCAGTTGACTGAAGGTTTCTGCGAGCACTGTGGTGGGCGGGCCCCCGGTCCCGGACGGCGGCGCCGCGTCGGCGCCGGCCACCAGCAGACGCCGCTGCGCGCGCCGGGACAACGGCAGCAGCCCGCCGTCGTTGACGAGCAGCGTGGTGGTGCGGTCCGCGATCCGGTCCGCCGTGGCGAGATGCCGCCGCGTGCCGACGCAACGTTCCACCGCGCGGTGCGTCGTGTACGGATCGTCGAACAGCCCGCGCCGCTGCTTGAGCAGGAAAATACGGATCAGCTTCTCGTCGAGGGCGCGCTCGGTCAGCTCGCCCGTCCGTACCGCCTTGAGCACGCTCGCGAAAGCGACGGCGATGTTTGGCGGATTGAGCAACTGGTCGGCCCCCGCCTTGAGCGCGAGCACCGGCACCCGGGCGTCACCGTACTTCGTCCGTACGCCCTGCATCCCGAGCGAGTCGGTCACCACCACACCCTCGAAACCGAGCCGCTCGCGCAGGACGCCGGTGAGGATCGGCCGGGACAGCGTGGCCGGGTCCTCGCTCGGGTCGAAGGCGGGCACGACGATGTGCGCTGTCATGACCGAATCGATGCCGGCCTCGATCGCGGCCCGCAACGGCGGGGCGTCCAGCCGCTCCCACTCCTCGGCGGTGTGCCGGATGTACGGCAGCCCGACGTGGCTGTCGGTGTCGGTGTCGCCGTGCCCCGGGAAGTGCTTGGCCGTCGCGGCCACCCCGGCGCGCTGGTACCCCTGTACCTGCGCGGTGACCAGCCGCGCCACCGCCTTCGGCTCGGAACCGAAGGAGCGTACGCCGATCACGGGGTTGGCGGGATTGACGTTCACGTCGGCGACCGGCGCGTAGTCCTGCCGGATGCCCATCGCGTACAGCTCCTCGCCCGCGATCCGGCCGGCCGTACGGGCGTCCTCGCGCGAGCGCCCGGCGCCCAGCGCCATCGCGCCGGGGAAGAGCGTGGCGGGCGCGCCGATCCGTGCCACTATCCCGTGCTCCTGGTCGGTGGAGATCAACAGCGGTACGGGGACGCGCTGGGCGGCGGCGGCCCGCTGGATGCCGTTGGAGAGGTCGGCGATCTGGTGGGGTTGGCGGGTGTTGTGCGCCCAGCCGAAGTAGATGATGCCGCCGAGGTGGTACTTGGCGACCAGTTCGGCGGCGTTGGAGACGCCCGTCTCCTTGCGGTTGGCCTCGGCGTCGGCGGGGTCCGGATCGGTCGCGGAGTGCCCGTAGACCCGCATCACGAACAACTGGCCGACCTTTTCCTCCAGATTCATCCGGGAAACGAGCCGGGCCGCGCGGGCGCGGGCATCGGCGGCCCCTGCGGCACGCGGGCCGGAAGCGACGGCGTGAACGGCGCCGCCGCCCGTACCCATGGCACAGGCGGCGGCCGCGGCGGTGGTCAGGACGGTACGTCTGGAGTGCATCGGCGCTCCTTCCGGGAAGCTTCCTCGCCGAGTGCGGCCCGGCGGTCCGAAGAAAACTCCCAAGAAGTCACGAGTAACCGGAAAAGGAATGCCGGTCAATGCTCGACGGCTCTGCCAGTCGGGGGATGCGGCGGTGCGTAGGTAGCGGTGCAGATGGGGCGGTGCGTGGGCGCGGTCGGGCGCGCGGGCTGGCTTGGGCTGGCTGTGGCGGGCCGGCTGTGGTGGACGGTTCGGGTCCACGGTCGCGCGGCGGCGGACGGCCCGGGGCGGTGATCCGCCACCGGCGCGTTGGAGGGGGGTGCACCGGTGGCGGGTGCTGTCGGCCGCAGGCGGCGGAGAGGGTGGTCAGCAACGCAGCCAGCAGCGAGGCCGACACCGCACTGCGGGGTCACACAGCACATCGTTTTGACGGTCGGCGGGCCAGGTGGGTTCCCCGGTTCGGCGCGAATACGGGAAAAGGTACGGATGTGAGGGGATGTGTTCCTGAGGTGGGCGCGGGCGGCGCAGAAACGTTTCTGACGCCGGGCGTGGCGGGTGGGAACTTCGTATGCCCGAAGTCCCGTACGCCTGCGCTTCCGTACGTCCGTAGATCCGGACTCCCGTACCTCCGTACCTCCGTGCTTCCGTGCCTCTGCCCCGGGCCTCCCCAGCTCCGTACGTCCGGGCCGGCTCAACGCCCCTCGGCGTCGCGACCTGTGTACGCACCACGACGCCTTCTACCGTACGAGGCTCCCGCAGCCAGGCGCGACCAACGGCCGCGCGCGGCACCGCCTCCCGATTCCGCGCTCCTCAGGACGCAGCCGACGCCACCAGCCGCTCCAGGTGCTCACGCCCCGCGCTCAGCAACCCGGGAAGGTCGGCGGCGCGTGGATACCACCGCTTCTCGTACTCCCAGCACAGCCAACCGTCCCACTGCGCGCGGGCGAGCGCCCCGATGGAGTCGGCCAGCGGGACCGTGCCCGCGCCGAGTGGCAGGGGAGTGGTGTCCTCGGCTGAAGCAACGTCCTTGACCTGCACGAACCCGAGATACGGGGCCAGCGCCGCGAACGTGTCGGCCGGTGCCTCACCGCCGAGCCACGGATGCAGTACGTCCCAGAGCGCACCGATGTGCCGATGCCCCACGGGGCCCACGATCCGCGCCGCGTCGGCACCGCGGGGATGCGAATCGTGCGTCTCCAGAAGAACACGCACGTCCCGCTCCGCCGCGAACGGCGCGACCGCGGCCAGGTGCCGGGCCGCCTCCGCATCGGCTTCCTCGGCTGGGCGGTCGCCCCCACCGGGGAACACCCGCACGAACTTCGCTCCCAGGTCCGAAGCGAGCACGACCAGTTCGGTCAGCTCCGCCGCCAGCTCCTCCTCGCCACGTTCGTCATGGGCCGCGGCCACTCGGGCGTACCCCGACACCGCCAGAATGCTCACCCCGGCGTCGGCGAACTGCTCACGTACCGCAGACCGTTCCCGCAACCCGATGCGCGGATGGACCTGTTCCTCGGGGTGGGCCCGTAGCTCCACCCCGTCGAATCCGGCGCCGGCCGCCAGCCGCACGACCTCGCCCACCGGCATCCTGGGCACTCCGAGTGTCGAGAACGCATATCGCATATCGCTCATGAGAACCATGTGAACACAGATCAGAGCGGCAAACGCCAGTCCTGTCCGACGAGGTTCCGCCCGAAACTGTGGTGTGGCTTCTCGGCGGTCAGCTCGAAGCCCGCGCGCTCGTACAGGACGCGCGCCGCACTCAGTACGGAGTTCGTCCACAGGACCACTTCGCGGAAGCCGGCCTCGCGGGCGAAGTCGACGCACGCGGACACGAGCGCTCGGCCGACGCCGCGCCCGCGCGCTTCCGGCTCGACCAGGAGCAGTCGCAGCCGGGCCGTACGAGGAGGTGTCTCGCTCGCCGGGGCGATGGCCGTGTCGATCCCGTCCCGTACGCACATGGCGGCGCCCACCCGTTCTCCGTCCAGTTCGGCGATCCAGACGCGGTCCCAGCGCGCGTCGCGACGCTCGCCGTATTCGGCGACGATACGGGCCACCAACGCCTCGTAACCGAGGTCGAAACCGTACTCCCGCGCGTACAAGGCGGCATTGCGCTGCACCATCCAGCCGAGGTCGCCGGGGGCGGGGGCGCGCAGCCGTAGCACCGGTTCCGGATGCTTCGCCGTGTCGCCGAGCAGCTCTCTTATGGTCGCCATCGACTCAGTGAGGCGCGCTCGGTCCCAGGGAGGAAGGCGGTTGAGGAGCGTTCCCGCGGAGTCGCACGAACGTTCCTCCAGGAGTTTCGCTGTCGCGCGGCCGTCCTCCGTGAGCGTGATGCGCTGCCGCCGCCCGTCCCGCTCGGAAGGGCCGCGGGTGATCAGTCCGCTCTCTTCGAACCTGCCGAGCAGCCTGCTGAGATAACCCGCGTCCAGGGAGAGCGAGGCGCGCAGGTCGGCGGCGTCCACCTGCTGGGTGTGCGCGATCTCGTACAGGACTCGGGCTTCGGTGAGCGTGAACGGGGTGTAGAGGTGCCGCCCGTAGTCGAGCGCGCCGATGAGGTTCGTGTAGAAGCGGTTGAACCTGCGGATTTCCTGGACCTCGTGGGCTGACATGGCGCACCCGCCTTACCGTTGACCCAGTCAAGGTTGACTGCGTCAAGGGTACGGTACGGACGTGGACGCGCGCACCATCAACTCAGCGCGGAACGTGGCGACTTCTCCCAGCGGCGGCGCCTCACGCCCCATCGCCAGCCGCCCGGCCCGCGCGCCGGCTTCCTGAAGCGGCAGCCGTACGGTGGTGAGCGCCGGAGCCGCGTCCGCGCTGAACGGGAGGTCGTCGAAGCCCGCCACGGAAACGTCGCCGGGTATCCGCAGGCCGCGGTCGCGCAGCGCGGCGCACACTCCGAGTGCGGCGGTGTCGTTGGCCGCGACGATGGCGGTCAAGGAAGCGTCTCGGCGTAGCAGTTCCTGGGCGGCGTCGTAGCCGGCGGCGCGGTCGTATGTGCCGTGAACGGTGCGGTGGGCCGGGTCGGGAATGCCGTGCGTGGCGAGGGCGGCTCGGTGGCCCTCCAGGCGGTGGCGGGTGGTGGTACGGCCGGGCGGCCCGGCGACGTACCCGATATTCCGGTGGCCGAGTGAGACCAGGTGCTCGGTCAGCCGTCGGGCGCCGCCCTGGTTGTCGAAGGCGAGGGTGACGAGCTGCGAAGGCGTCTGCTGCGTCGGGATGTACCGCGGGGCGAAGGCGGCGCCATGAGAGGCGGTGCGGGTGTGGGAGCGCTCCACTGTGGTGCGCTTATGTTGGGTCGGCCCGGCCTCAGGGCGCTGCCCGTCTACCCCTGACGTGACAGGCGGTCGTCCGCACAACACCACTCTCGTTCCTGCCCCGACGAGCCGTGTCAGCGCCGCGGCCACGGCCTCAGCGTGAACGGCGTCCTCCACCGCGCCGCCGGTCAGGACAACCGCGGATGCGCGTTGTCGTTGGAGCAGCGTTAGATAAGTGAGTTCGCGTTCCGGGCAACCGCCTGTGTTGCACACGACGGCCAGCTTTTCGTCGGCACGTACCAGATGGTTCGGGTGGCCCGGGTAGTGGCGCGTACCGCCGTCACCCGTTCGCGTGCCCGCTCCGCCGGCCGTCGGCGTGCCTGATCCACTGGTCACCTCGGACTGCACGGCCGAGGCGAGGATTCCGAAGAACGGGTCGGCGATGTCGTTGACGAGAATGCCCACCAGGTCCGAAGTGGCGGCGGCCAGCGCGCTGGCCGGGCCGTTGACCACGTATTCCAGGTCTGACACGGCGCGCAGCACGCGGGCCCGGGTGTTTTCGGCGACCGGGTAGTTGCCGTTCAGAACGCGCGAAACTGTTGCCGTCGAAACCCGCGCCCGTGCCGCAACATCCGCCAGTGTCACTGCCATCGATCGCCCCGCCCCCTGTCGTGCCTCTTGTCCTCGCCTCGTGCCGCAGGCTAGCTTCTCCCGCGATGGAAAGCGCTTACTACGCGTTTCTGATCCGCGCTCGCCGTCGGCTTGACCACCGTCGTCATGAAACGTCAACCGCTGTGCTCCGCTTGCCGCGGGCGCCGGCGCTCGTAACGCGCCCGCTCCGTGAGCGGAGTCCTCCGTTAGGAAGGGCCGGACCGTGACACGTACGACCGTACGCATCGCCATGAACGGCGTGACCGGACGCATGGGCTACCGCCAGCACCTGGTCCGATCCATCCTCGCGCTGCGAGAACACGGCGGACTGGATCTCGGTGACGGCACGGTGGTCTGGCCCGAACCGATTCTCGTGGGCCGCGCCGAACACAAGCTGCGGGCGCTCGCCGAGCGCCACGGCCTGGAGCACTGGAGCACCGATCTCGACGCTGTACTCGCGGACGACAGCGTCGACATCTACTTCGACGCCCAGGTCACTGGCGCGCGCGAGGAATCCGTGAAGAAAGCGATTGCTGCCGGGAAGCACCTGTACTGCGAGAAACCCACCGCCACCAGCCTCGACGGCGCGCTGGAACTGGCCCGCCTGGCCGACGAAGCCGGCGTCAAGCACGGCGTAGTACAGGACAAAATCTTCCTGCCCGGCCTGCTCAAGCTGCGCCGCCTGGTCGAAGGCGGTTTCTTCGGGCGCATCCTCTCCGTGCGGGGCGAGTTCGGCTATTGGGTCTTCGAAGGTGACTGGCAGTCGGCGCAGCGCCCGTCCTGGAACTATCGCGCCGAGGACGGCGGCGGCATCGCGACCGACATGTTCCCGCACTGGGAGTACGTCCTGCACGAACTCTTCGGCCGGGTACGGACCGTGCAGGCCCAGGTCACCACCCATGTACCGCGTCGCTGGGACGAGAACGGCAAGCCGTACGAGGCCACTGCGGACGACGCCGCGTACGGAATCTTCCAGATGGACGGGGGCGTTGTCGCGCAGATCAACTCCTCCTGGGCGGTGCGAGTTAACCGCGACGAACTGGTCGAGTTCCAGGTGGACGGTACGGAAGGCTCCGCCGTCGCGGGGTTGCGGAAGTGCCGTATTCAGCACCGCGCCGCTACTCCCAAGCCGGTCTGGAACCCGGACATCCCGGCAACCGAACCGTTCCGCGAACAGTGGCAGGAGGTACCGGACAACGCGGAATTCGACAACGGCTTCAAGGCCCAGTGGGAACTGTTCCTGCGCCATGTCGTACGGGACGAGCCCTGGCGCTGGGACCTGACCGCGGGCGCGCGCGGCGTCCAGCTCGCAGAACTGGGGCTGAAATCGTCGGCGGAAGGCCGCCGCCTGGACGTACCGGAGCTCGGGCGATGAGTGGCCGGGGGCGCGGCGCATCCGGCGAGCCAGCCGTTGTCGGCACGCCTACCGCCGCCTCCCGTACCGTATTCGCCGCTGCTCACGTGGTCGCAGACCCCTTCGCCGACACCACCCCCGAAGGCCCTGCCGCCATCGACTGGGACGCGACCCTGGCCTTCCGCCACCACCTCTGGTCGCACGGCCTGGGCGTCGCCGAGGCCATGGACACCGCGCAGCGCGGCATGGGCCTCGACTGGTCATCGGCGGCCGAACTGATCCGCCGCTCCGCCGCCGAAGCCGTGGCGACAGGCGGACGTATCGCCTGCGGAGTCGGCACGGACCAACTGACCGCGGCTGAAGTAAGCCTGGTCGATATCCGGGCCGCATACGAAGAGCAGCTCTCCCTCGTGGAGGGCGCAGGGGCCCATGCCATCATCATGGCTTCCCGGCATCTCGCCGCGACGGCCACCGGACCGGAACCATACGTGGAAATCTACGGCCATCTGCTGCGCCAGGCCGCAGCGCCCGTGATCCTTCACTGGCTCGGCCCGATGTTCGACCCCGCTTTGCAGGGCTACTGGGGCAGCCCGGATCTGGACCTGGCAACCGAGACGTTTCTTCAGATCATCGCCGGGCACCCCGCCAAGGTGGACGGCGTGAAGGTGTCGTTGCTGGACGCCGATCGCGAAGTCCAGCTGCGCCGTCGTCTCCCGGAGTGCGTGCGCTGCTATACGGGCGACGATTTCCACTACCCCGAGCTGATCGCCGGCGACGCGCACGGCTTCAGCGACGCGCTGCTCGGCATTTTCGACCCGCTTGCGCCGTTGGCGGCGGAAGCCGTGCGCCTTCTAGACGGCGGCGACACTGCCGGCTTCCGAAAACTGCTGGACCCGACCGTCGCGCTCTCCCGCCATCTTTTCCAGGAACCGACGCGGTACTACAAGACCGGTGTCGTCCTGCTCGCCTGGCTCGCAGGGCATCAGTCACACTTCACCATGGTCGGCGGCCTCCAGTCGGTACGCTCGCTGCCCCATCTGAAGCGGGCGTACGAACTGGCCGACGACCTCGACCTGTTCCCCGACCCGGAGCTGGCGGCAGCCCGTATGCGTCGACTCGCCTCGGTGTACGGAGGTACGGAATGAGCAGTGCTCTCCCGACTAGCCCCGAAGAAGCGGACGAAGCTCTGTTCTCTCGCTTCAGCATCAACCAGCAGACCGTCAAGCAATGGTCTCTGCCGGAACTTGTCGACGGTTGCGCAAAAGCGGGAGTACGCGGCGTCGGTCTCTGGCGCGCTCCCGTGCAGGAATACGGAGTGGCCGCCGCGGCCCGGCTCGTACGGGACGCAGGGTTGACCGTCACCAGCCTCTGCCGCGGTGGCTTCTTCACCGCCCTGGACGCGAAGGAACGCGCGGAGGCGCTGGCCGACAACCGGACCGCCATCGAGGAAGCCGCCACCCTCGGGACCGACACCCTCGTCCTGGTCTCCGGCGGGCTGCCGCCGGGCAGCCGCGATCTGCACGGTGCCCGTGAGCGCATTGCCGACGCGCTGGGCGAACTCGCCCCGCACGCAGCCGCTGCGGGGGTACGTCTTGCGCTCGAACCGCTCCACCCGATGTACGCGGCGGACCGCTGTGTCGTGTCCACTCTCGCTCAGGCCTTGGCGCTGGCCGAACGGTTCCCGGCCGAGCAGGTGGGCGTGGTCGTGGACACCTACCACCTGTGGTGGGACGACACGATCGGCGCGCAGATCGGCCGCGCGGGCGCCGGAGGCCGTATCGCGGCTTTCCAGCTCGCCGACTGGGTGACACCGCTGCCCGCCGGCGTACTGCTCGGACGGGGCCAACTCGGGGACGGCGCGGTGGACCTGCGCTGGTTCCGGGAGCAGGTGGATGCCGCCGGCTACCGGGGGCCCGTCGAAGTGGAGATCTTCAATCCGGAGCTGTGGGAGCGGCCGGGGGCGGAGGTGCTGGCCGAAGTCGTCGAGCGATTCGCCCGCCACGTCATGCACGCCAGGTAACGATGGAATAACTCACCGAATCCGTGCAACCGTTCCCGGGCCAGGTGGGTCGTACTTGTCGTCAGGCTCCCGAGGGGAGAGGGAACCGGGGGGATCCGAGGGGGGATCAGGGGGCCGAACGGAGGGGGAATCGAGGGGCCCGGTCTTCGGACCGGGCCCCTCGAAGCGTCTGCGGCACGGGTGGCGGTCCGGCGCGGCGAAGTCGTCCCGTGGCAGCCGTGGGAGTCGCCGAACAGTAGCCGCCGGGCCCTGCCACAGAGCCTTCCGACGAAGTTATCCACAGGCCCGAACGCGATGTCGGACCTCGGCGGTACCGTCGGTTCATGTTCATTCCAGCCGTGGTCG
Organism: Streptomyces chrestomyceticus JCM 4735; assembly: GCF_003865135.1. NCBI lineage: Bacteria > Bacillati > Actinomycetota > Actinomycetes > Kitasatosporales > Streptomycetaceae > Streptomyces > Streptomyces chrestomyceticus. Next base: position 6,075,428 of record NZ_BHZC01000001.1, read on the forward strand.
AAGGGGTCCTGGAGCGGATCACCTACGCCAATGAGGAGACCGGTTACACGGTCGCGCGGGTCGACACGGGCGGCTCCGGCGATCTCCTCACTGTCGTCGGTTCGCTGCTGGGCGCGCAGCCGGGGGAGTCGCTGCGGCTGGAAGGCCGTTGGTCCTCCCACCCGCAGTACGGACGGCAGTTCACCGTCGAGAACTACACGACGGTCCTGCCCGCGACGATCCAGGGCATACGCCGCTACCTCGGCTCCGGCCTCATCAAGGGCATCGGGCCGGTCATGGCCGACCGCATCACCGGACACTTCGGCCTGGACACCCTCGACATCATCGAGAAGGAACCGAAGCGCCTCGTCGAGGTGCCCGGACTCGGTCCCAAACGCACAAAGATGATCGGTGACGCCTGGGAAGAACAGAAGGCCATCAAGGAGGTGATGATCTTCCTGCAGGGGGTGGGTGTCTCGACCTCCATCGCGGTGCGCATCTACAAGAAGTTCGGCGATGCCTCGATCTCCGTCGTCAAGAACGAGCCCTACCGCCTCGCCGCCGATGTCTGGGGCATCGGTTTCCTGACCGCCGACCGCATCGCGCAGGCCGTCGGCATCCCGCACGACAGCCCGGACCGAGTCAAGTCGGGCCTGCAGTACGCGCTCTCGCAGTCCACCGACCAAGGGCACTGCTACCTCCCGGAAGAAGAGCTGATCGCCGCGGCGGTCAAGCTGCTCCAGGTCGACACGGGGCTGGTCATCGACTGTCTGGGGGAGCTGGCGGACGACCCGGAGGGAGTGATCCGCGAGACCGTGCCGTCGCCGGAAGGCGGCAACCCCATAAAGGCCATCTATCTCGTCCCGTTCCACCGGGCCGAAACCTCTCTCGCGGCGCAGCTCCTGCGGCTGTTGCGGACGCAGGAGGACCGGATGCCGTCGTTCCGGACCGTGGCGTGGGACAGGGCGCTTTCCTGGCTGGCCAACCGTACGGGAGCCACGCTGGCGCCCGAGCAGGAGGCCGCCGTACGGCTGGCGCTCACCGAGAAGGTCTCCGTGCTCACCGGCGGGCCCGGCTGCGGCAAGTCCTTCACGGTCCGCTCGATCGTCGAGCTGGCCCGCGCGAAGAAGGCCAAGGTGGTGCTCGCGGCCCCGACGGGCCGGGCCGCCAAGCGGCTCGCGGAGCTCACCGGCGCCGAGGCGTCCACCGTGCACCGGCTGCTAGAGCTCAAACCGGGCGGGGACGCCGCGTACGACCGGGACCGGCCGCTCGACGCCGACCTGGTGGTGGTCGACGAGGCGTCCATGCTGGACCTGCTGCTGGCCAACAAGCTCATCAAGGCGGTGCCGCCGGGCGCCCACCTCCTCCTGGTGGGTGACGTGGACCAGCTTCCTTCGGTGGGGGCGGGTGAGGTGCTGCGGGATCTGCTCGCCGAGAACTGCCCGGTCCCGGCCGTACGGCTGACCCGGATCTTCCGCCAGGCCCAGCACTCCGGGGTGGTCACCAACGCCCACCGCATCAACGAGGGCGCCCTGCCGATCGTCGAGGGGATGCACGACTTCTACCTCTTCGCCGAGGAGGACTCCGAGGAGGCCGGACGAGTCACGGTCGACGTGGTCGCGCGCCGGATCCCCGCGAAGTTCGGTCTGGACCCGCGGCGGGACGTCCAGGTGCTCACCCCCATGCACCGCGGTCCGGCCGGTGCCGGCACGCTGAACGGTCTCCTCCAGCAGGCCCTCACCCCGGCCCGGCCCGATGCGCCGGAGCGGCGCTCCGGAGGCCGGGTGTTCCGGGTGGGCGACAAGGTGACGCAGATTCGCAACAACTACGAGAAGGGGCACAGCGGCGTCTTCAACGGCACGGTCGGCGTCGTCATCAAGATCCACCGGGACGAGCAGTGGCTGACGGTGCTCACGGACGAGGACGAGGAGATCTCGTACGATTTCGACGAGCTGGACGAGCTGGCGCACGCCTACGCGGTGACCATTCACCGTTCCCAGGGCAGCGAGTATCCGGCGGTGGTGATTCCGGTCACCACCGGCGCGTGGATGATGCTCCAGCGGAACCTGCTCTACACGGCCGTCACGCGGGCGAAACAGCTGGTGGTGCTGGTCGGCTCGCGCAAGGCTTTGGGGCAGGCTGTACGCACCGTATCCGCGGGTCGGAGGTGGACCGCGCTGCGCTACCGACTCGTCGGTGCGGTGCGTGGTCACCTCTTCCCCAATCGGGGCGAAGGGGAGCAGGATGGGCAGCTGGAGCGGCACTGAGTGCCGCCTACGGGCCCTATGGCCGACCCCGAGTGCACAGCCAAGGTCCAAATGGGGGAAGGTATAGGCAGTCAGGGCACCTCGAAGAAGAGGCACAACGTCGGTGAGGGATGACGTGAGCGACAACTCTGTAGTACTGCGTTACGGGGACGGCGAATACAGCTACCCGGTCGTCGACAGCAGCGTCGGCGACAAGGGCTTCGACATCTCGAAGCTGCGCGCCCAGACCGGTCTGGTGACCCTGGATTCCGGTTACGGCAACACTGCCGCGTACAAATCCGCGATCACCTATCTGGACGGTGAGAACGGGGTTCTTCGGTACCGCGGCTACCCGATCGAGCAGCTCGCAGAGCGCAGCACGTTCGTCGAGACCGCCTACCTGCTGATCAACGGTGAGCTGCCCACCGTCGACCAGCTGGCGACCTTCAAGCAGGACATCACCTATCACACCCTGCTGCACGAGGACGTCAAGCGGTTCTTCGACGGCTTCCCGCGGGACGCCCACCCGATGGCGATGCTGTCCTCCGTAGTCAGCGCGCTGTCGACGTTCTACCAGGACAGCCACAACCCGTTCGACGAGCGGCAGCGCCACATCTCGACGATCCGGTTGCTGGCCAAGCTCCCGACGATCGCTGCGTACGCGTACAAGAAGTCGGTCGGCCACCCGGTGGTCTACCCGCGCAACGACCTCGGCTACGTCGAGAACTTCCTGCGCATGACCTTCTCGGTGCCGGCCGCCGAGTACGACCTCGACCCGGTCGTGGTCAGCGCTCTGGACAAGCTGCTCATCCTGCACGCGGACCACGAGCAGAACTGCTCGACCTCCACCGTGCGCCTGGTCGGCTCCTCGCAGGCGAACCTGTTCGCCTCGATCTCGGCCGGCATCAACGCGCTGTGGGGCCCGCTGCACGGCGGCGCCAACCAGTCGGTGCTGGAGATGCTGGAGGGCATCCAGCGCGACGGCGGTGACGTCGACGCCTTCATCCGCAAGGTGAAGAACAAGGAAGACGGCGTGAAGCTCATGGGCTTCGGGCACCGCGTCTACAAGAACTTCGACCCCCGGGCGAAGATCATCAAGGCGGCGGCGCACGACGTCCTCTCGGCGCTCGGCAAGTCCGACGAGCTGCTGGACATCGCGCTCAAGCTGGAGGAGCACGCGCTCTCCGACGACTACTTCGTCTCGCGCAAGCTCTACCCGAACGTGGACTTCTACACCGGTCTGATCTACCGGGCCATGGGCTTCCCGACCGAGATGTTCACCGTGCTGTTCGCGCTCGGCCGGCTGCCCGGCTGGATCGCCCAGTGGCACGAGATGATCAAGGAACCGGGTTCCCGTATCGGTCGCCCGCGCCAGATCTACACCGGAGTCGTCGAGCGCGACTTCGTCCCGGTCGAGGAGCGCTGAGCGACTCCGTCCGCCGGGACAGCTGCTGACCGGCCGGCCGCCCGAGTGGCGGCCCGGGCCGGTCCGTCCAGCAGAAAGCGCCCCGCCTCCAGATCCCCCCACGGGTCCGGAGCGCGGGGCGCTTCCCTTGTTCCCCGGGTCGGATTCCCCCCACGGGATCCGTCCGGGCGCTTCAGGGTGGTGCCCGCGATCTGCCGGGACGCGCACGTACGGGAGGGCCGCTCAAAGCTCCCCGGGCACGTCGCCCCGGCCACGCGTTGCCGGGCGAAGTCCCCCAAGACCAGCCTGGCCGTTGCGGTACAGGCCCCGCCGAGGTGCCTGCACCGCACTGTTAGACTCGCGACCCCCCACAATGGTTACGTTCCAAGCGGTGTGATCTGGGTCTCTTGCCATAACTGGGCGAATGCGGTCAAGGGCCTCGATCTGCAGATCGAGGCCCTTCCGTATGGGTGTTGTGTCAGTTGTAGGGAAGTTGTGAAGGCGAAAAAAGTCCGCGCCGCGCGCATCCGTCAGCGGAAGTGCCGCAACCGGAGGCTGTTGCTGACCACGAAGACCGACGAGAAGGCCATCGCCGCCCCCGCGATCATCGGATTGAGCAGGCCGGCCACCGCCAGCGGAACGGCCGCGACGTTGTAGCCGAAGGCCCAGAAGAGATTTCCCTTGATCGTGGCGAGTGTCCGGCGGGCCAGCCGGATGGCGTCCGGGGCGACCCGCAGATCGCCGCGTACGAGGGTCAGGTCCCCCGCCTCGATGGCCGCGTCCGTACCGGTTCCCATCGCCAGACCCAGGTCGGCGGCGGCCAGGGCGGCCGCGTCGTTGACGCCGTCGCCGACCATCGCCACGCTGCGGCCCTCGCCGCGGAGCCGCTCGACCACCGCGACCTTGTCCTCGGGCAGCACCTCTGCGATCACCTCGTCGATGCCCACCTCGGCCGCCACGGCGTCGGCCACCGCCTGGTTGTCCCCCGTCAGTAGTACCGGCGACAACCCCAGCCCGCGCAGTCGGCGCACCGCCTCGGCGCTGCCCTCCTTGACGGTGTCGGCAACGGACAGCAGGCCGCGTGGCTGCCCGCCCCAGGCGACGAGGACGGCGGTCCGCCCCGCGGCCTCGGCGGCGTCCCTGGCGGCGCTCAGCGCCTCCGGAAGGACCCCGGACGCCGTCCCGCCGTCCGGGTCCTCGCGCAGCAGCCGCTCGCGCCCGACGAGGACGCGACGGTTTTGCACCACGCCGCGCACGCCGAGGCCCGCCACGTTCTCGAAGTGTTCCGGCTCCGGGAGCGTGCCCAGGCGCTCACGCGCCCCCTCGGCGACAGTGCGCGCGATCGGATGTTCCGAGGCGTGTTCCAGCGCTCCGGCCAGACGCAACAGCTCGTCCTCCGTGACACCCGGCGCCGGCACGGCCTCGTACAGGCTCATCCGTCCCGTGGTCACCGTGCCCGTCTTGTCCAGTACGACGGTGTCGATGCGGCGGGTGGACTCCAGGGCCTCGGGACCTTTGATGAGGATGCCGAGCTGGGCGCCTCGGCCCGTACCGACCATCAGGGCGGTGGGCGTCGCGAGGCCGAGAGCGCAGGGACAGGCGATGACCAGTACGGCGACGGCCGCCGTGAACGACGCGGTCGCGTCGCCGGTCGCCAACAGCCACCCGGCCAGAGTGCCGAGCGCCACCAGCAGCACGACAGGGACGAAGACAGCGGAGACGCGGTCGGCGAGCCGCTGCACCTCGGCCTTGCCGCTCTGCGCGTCCTCGACCAGAGCGGCCATGCGCGCCAGCCGCGTGTCGCCGCCGACCCGGATGGCTTCGACCACCAGCCGGCCGCTGGTGTTCACCGTCGCACCCGTCACGCTGTCACCGGGGGCCACATCGACGGGCACCGATTCGCCGGTCAGCATCGAAGCGTCCACGGCGGAAGAGCCCTCCAGGACCGTTCCGTCCGTGGCGACCTTCTCTCCGGGGCGTACGACGAACCGGTCACCGACGGCCAACTGCTCCACCAGGACGCGCACCTCGCGTCCGCCCCGCAGCACCACCACGTCCTTCGCGCCCAGCTCCATCAGCGCCCGCAACGCTGCGCCCGCCTTCCGCTTGGAACGCGCCTCCAGATAGCGGCCGAGCAGCAGAAACGCCGTCACTCCGGCCGCCGCCTCCAGGTAGATTGCCGAGGAGCCCTCCGTACGGGCCACCGTGAAGTCGAAACCGTGCCGCATGCCGGGCATCCCCGCGTCGCCGAAGAACAGCGCCCACACGGACCAACCGAAGGCGGCGAGCGTCCCGAGAGACACCAGGGTGTCCATCGTGGCGGCCCCGTGCCGCAGGTTCGTCCAGGCGGCCCGGTGGAAGGGGTACGCGCCCCAAACCACGACGGGCGCGGCCAGCGTCAGGCACAGCCACTGCCAGTTCTCGAACTGGAGCGAGGGAATCATCGACAGCAGGACGACAGGGGCGGCCAGCGCGGCGGAGACGATGAGCCGTTGGCGCAGCCCGGCCAGTTCCCGGTCGGGGGAGCCCGCGCGAGAGTCGGAGCCGTCCTCAGTGGTGGGCGGGGTGGCGGCGCCCTGGCCGGAAGCGCCGGCTGAGGTGGGCGCCGACGGATTCGCGGGTGCGGCAGGCGCGGGCCGCTGCGCGGTGTAGCCCGTCTTCTCGACTGTCGCGATCAGATCGTCGACCGAGACGCCGTCGCCGTACTCGACGTGTGCCTTTTCGGTGGCGAAGTTGACGGTGGCGCTCACGCCCGGCATCCGGTTGAGCTTCTTCTCCACGCGAGCCGCGCACGAGGCGCAGGTCATGCCGCCGATGGCGAGCTCGACCCGCGCCTGTGCGGACGTACCGGTCATCGGGCTCAGGCCGCCAGGCCTTCGAGTTCGTAGCCGGCCTCGTCCACCGCCGCGCGCACGGTCGCCTCGTCGAGCGGCGCCTTGGAGGCGACGGTCACCAGGCCGGTGGCGGCGGACGCCTGCACCGAGTGCACGCCCGGAATCTCGGAGATCTCGGCGGAGACGGCGCCCTCGCAGTGACCGCAGGTCATGCCGCTCACCTTGTAGGTGGCGGTGACATCGCCCACCTGGACGTCGGTGGCCCCGGAGTTGCAGGAGCCCTCGGGGGAGCAGCAGGAGCCGTTGGTCTGTTCGGCAGTCATGGGTTTCTCCTTGGTGCGTGTGGTCGCCGTGCTCGAAGTTTTCACTGACATGCACGAGTGGTGCGGGAATTCCGGAGTCCCGAGAGTCCCCGGTGCTTCCCGACGACCACGACTCTATACCCCTAGGGGGTATGGATGCCAGGTGTGCATCCGCACTGAGGGGGGAGGGGAAGAGGTGGCACGATCTTCGGTGAGCTGCGGGGATGCCTGGTTGCGTGGCGTTCTGGTGGTCCCGTACGGTCCGGGTTGCTCTGCGGGTGCGGTGACGGGTGCTGCTCCAGTGGGTTCCGGGGACTTCCTGTGGGTGGGCGTTGCGGCGTGTCGTTCGTTGTGCTGCCCAGGGGCGGCAGCGGAGAACTGGGGGGCGGGGCGTCGGCGTGTCCCGGCATTCGCCGTACTCGTCGTATCCGTCGAATCCGTGGGGTCGGCCGAGTTTGCCGCGCTTGCTGTCTCTGCGTGTACGCGATGGTGCACGGACTGGCGTGTTGACCGGCGAGCTGGAAGGGGTGCTCGGTCGGCCTGCGGCGTGGGGCCGTTATGCCCGTTGTGGTAGAAAAGCGGCTTATGTCGCAGTCCGCAACGCTCGTATTGATCATGGCGATCGCCGTGGCCGCTCCGCTCCTCGCATACGGCCTCGGCCGCTGGCTGCCCGTACCCCTGGTCATCTTCGAGATCCTGCTGGGCATCCTGATCGGCCCGGACGTCCTGGGCTGGGCGCACTCCGGTGAGGTCATCAACGCCCTCTCCGACCTCGGGCTGGCCACCTTGATGTTCATCGCCGGGTACGAGATCGAGTTCGCCAAGGTCCGCGGCGACACCCTCAAGCGCGCCGGGTACGCATGGATCGTCGCACTCGCACTCGGCCTGGCCGTCGCGCTCGGATTCGCCGCCGGCGACTTCTCCAAGGCGATCGTGGTCGGTACCGCGCTCACCAGTACGGCGCTCGGTACCGTCCTGCCCGTACTGCGCGACTCCGGCGACCTGGGAACCCGCTTCGGATCGGTGATGCTGGCCACCGGCGCGGTCGGCGAGTTCGGGCCGATCATCGCGATGGCGCTGCTGCTCAGCGGGCGCGACCCCGGCGAATCGACCATCCTGCTCTTCGTCTTCGCCCTGCTGACTGCCGGTGCCGTCTACTGGGCCCTGAAGCCCAGCCCCCTGTGGTTCTACCGGATCATCGCCCGCACGCTGCACAGCAGCGGCCAGTTCGCCATCCGGCTGTTCGTCCTGCTGCTGGCCGTGATGCTCGGCATCTCGCAGGTGTTCGGGCTGGACATCCTGCTGGGCGCGTTCGCGGCCGGGATCATCATGCGACTCGTCCTGCATGAGGCCGCGCCGGACAGCAGCCAGGAAATTCTCGGGCGGCTGGAGGCGATGGGCTTCGGCTTCCTGGTGCCGCTGTTCTTCATCGTCACCGGCATCGAGTTCGACCTGTCGTCCCTCTTCGAGAACGGACGCTCACTCCTGCTGCTCCCGCTCTTCCTCGTGCTGCTGCTCGTCGTGCGTGGACTGCCGCTCGTCCTGCTCGCGCCGCGCGACCTGGGCCGCAAGGACCGTGCCGCGCTGATGCTGTACGGGTCGACGGCGCTGCCCCTGGTGGTCGCGATCACCACGATCGGTCAGGACAGCGGTGTACTCGACGCCGGCGAGGCAGCAGCCATGGTGGGGGCGGCGATGATCTCCGTGCTGGTCTTCCCGCTGGTGGCCATGCGGCTGCGCGCGGGCGCGGAAGGGCTGGCGCCGATCCCGGAAGGGCCGCGGAAGGGGGCGTCGGAGTCCTGGTGAGCGGGAGGCCGTTCAGTTCACTCCGCGCTTTCCGAGAGGCGCGCGACGTCGGGTCCGTAGGTACCCGCTTATTCTGCGGCGGTGCGCGCATCCGCGACTCTCATCGGTTCGCCCGTGCGGCGGGAGCGGTCGCACGCCTCGGCGACGTACAGCGCCTCCAGGGCCTCGGCAGGTGAACACAGGCTCTCCGTGCGGCCGGCGGCCACGTCCACGAAGGCGCCCAGCTCGGTGATGTACGCGTCGCGGAAACGTTCAATGAACGTCGTGTACGGGGCGGACTGCTGCCAGGAGACGTGTGGTTCGGCGCTCGGCAGCGGGGCCCGGTCGTCGAGCCCGACGATGCGTGCGCCCTTGGAGCCGCACACTTCCAGGCGGACGTCGTGCCCCGCGCCGTTGTAGCGGGTTGCGGTGACTGTGGCCAGCGTGTCGTCGTCGAAGCGCAGTAGGGCGGCGCAGGTGTCCACGTCGTCGCCGTCGGTGAAGCAGGGGTCGCCGCGATTGGCGCCTTGCGCGTACACGGAGACGATTTCGCGGCCGGTGAGCCAGCGCAGGATGTCGAAGTCGTGGATGCTGCAGTCGCGAAAGAGTCCGCCGGACGAGGGGATGAACGCCGCGGGCGGCGGCGACTGGTCGCTGGTGCAGGCGCGGAGTGTGTGGATCCAGCCGAGGTCGCCGGACCGCAGGGCCTCCCGGGCGGCTCTGTAGCCGCGGTCGAAGCGCCGTTGGAAACCGATCTGTACGGGGACGCTGCCGGCGTCGGAACGTTTGACTACGTCAAGGGTGCCTGCGACGTCCAGTGCCACCGGCTTCTCGCAGAAGACCGGCACCTCTGCGTCCAGGGCCTGGTGGATCAGTTCGGCGTGCGCGCTCGTCGCGGCGGCAATCACCACGCCGTCCAGGCCCTCCGCGTACAACCGGGGGAGGGATTCGGCTGCCTCGGTACCAAGGGTGTCCGCGAGTACGCGTGCGCGGGCCGCGTCGGCATCGGCGACGACGATGCGGTCCACGCCGGGGAGGGACTTCAGGGTCTCGGCGTGGAACGCTCCGATGCGTCCGGTGCCGATCAGGCCGATCTTCATGTGCCAGCTCCTGTCGTCTGGGTGGACGGCGGCCGTTTGCGGAACCGTTTCTTCACGGCGCTCGGGGGATGAGGCTCTGGGAGTGAGCGGCTTGAGGCTTGGGGCTTCAGTCGCTTGCGTGCACCGAAGCTCCGCTGCAGCGTGCATGTAATGACATACTGATGTCAACCCCTGGAGGCGGGTGCGCGGGGGCTCTGACGGCTGAGTGGCGAGGCGGTTCTTACGGCTTCGCGTGACGTTCGTCGGCGTTCTTCCCGGCGGCGGCGATATCGCGGTCGACTGCGCGCAGAAGAGTGAGGAGCATCCCGTTGAGTGGAGTACGGATGCCGTGGCGTTCCCCGGCACGTACCACCGCGCCCGTGATGTGCTCATGCTCCAAAGGGCGGCCGGCCAGGCGGTCGTAGAGCATCGACGAGCCGCCGTCCGGCGGGACCATGCCGTACATCGCCAGGACGCGGTCGATGTCGGCGTCGTGAACGTCCGCGCCCTCGGCCCGCGCGACCGTGGCCGCTTCGCTCAGGATGTCCCGGGCGAGGGCGGCCATGCCGGGGTCGGTGAAGATGCCCATGCGCTGCTGGAGGAGGGCGGTGAGCGGGTTGGCCGCGAGGTTGGTGAGGAGTTTCTGCCAGGAGACCGTCGTGAAGTCCGGGGTGGGTACGACCTTGAGGCGGCCGGCGGTGAGGAGGCCGGCGAGGCGGGTGGCCAACGGCCCTTCGGGCACGTGGATCTCGTTGCCCGCGTAGTGCCTGACCCGGCCGGGAGCGGTGCATTCGGCCGATGCGTAGATGACCGCGGGCAGGATGTCCGTACCGTCGGGGACGTGCGGGGCCACGCGTTCGGTGTGGTCGATGCCGTTCTGGAGTACGGCGACGACCGTGCCGGAGCGGCAGAGTCGGCGCAGCCAGCCGGCGGCGCCGGCGGTGTCCTGGGCCTTGGTGGCCAGGAAAACCCAGTCCGCGGGCTCGGCCGTCTGCGGATCGACGGCGAAGCGTACGGGGGCGTCGATGACCTCGCCGTCCGTTTGGAGGACGAGCCGGTCCACCGGCGTGCGCAGGCACAAAGTGACGTCGTGCCCGGCCAGGAGGGTCAGTGCTGCCACGAATCCGCCGATCGCGCCGCCACCGATCACAGCGATGCGAACAGGCTCGGCCGGTACGGGTGTGGGCGGCATGCGCCGAGCGTAACGCCGCCGTGGGCGGGTTGCGGAGGCCCCGCGCGAAGATTGCGCGGGGCCTGGGGAGGGGGCGTCAGTCCTTGTCGCGGCGCCCGCCGTGTCCGGGGCGCTGGGCGACCCAGGTGCGGATGGTGTCGGCGAACCAGTACGGTCTGCCGCCTTCCACGAGGTCCGGTGGCGGGAGTAGCCCGTGTTTCCGGTAGGACCGCACGGTGTCGGGTTGGACTCGGATGTGTGCGGCGATCTCCTTGTACGACCAGAGTCTGCGGTCGGTCATCTGTCTCGCACCTCCCTCAGCCGCGCGCAGTGACGGCCCGGGGGAGCCGACGGAAGAACTGCGCGCGGTTTGGTGATCACTCAGCCTGTGCCCGGTGAACGACATCAGGTGAGGAGGGGCGAGGGCCTGTTGATCGGCTGTGACGGAAGACCTGCGTAATGGTGACAGCCGTGACGAACGGGGTATCGCTGTCATGGGATGGAGAAGGGGAGGGGCGGGGGGCGGGGGTCCTGAGGCGGAGAGAGGGAGAGGGGTGGGGTGAGGAGGGGGAGGGGCGCTGCTGATCCTCATTCCTCCGTACTGTTGCTCACTTCCTCGGGCCCGCCCCCGCGGCCTGTCCTGCGCAGTTCGTGCTCCAGGTCCTCCAGGGCCATGCCCTTGGTCTCCGGGGCGTACCGCTTGCAGAAGAGCAGGGACAGTACGCACATCAGGCCGAAGAGCCAGAAGGTGGTGCTCGCGCCCGCCGCGTCGAGGAGTACGGGGAACACCAGCGCCACCGTGAAGTTGGCCAGCCACATCACGAACACCGCCGCGCCCATGGCCAGTCCGCGCACCGTCAGCGGAAACATTTCAGCGAGCAGCAGCCAGACACCGGTGTTCAAGGTCGCCTGCATGAAACCCATGTAGAGGACCATGAGGCCGAGGACGAGGTAGCTGACCCCGGTGGACTTCGGGAGGTGGAAGGAAGTCCCCAGTAGGACCAGTGAGACGGTCATACTTGAAAGGCCAGTGAGCAGCATCGGTCGTCGTCCGACCTTGTCGATCAGCGACATGCCGATCGCGGTGGCGATGACGGAGACGGCGCCGACCGCGATGGTGGCCGTGATCGCGGCGTTGGTGCCCAGGCCCGTGGACGCAAGGATCTTCGGCGCGAAGTAGATGACCGCGTTGACGCCGGTGATCTGCTGGACGATCGCCAGTCCGACGCCGACGAGCAGGATGCGCCGTACCCATGGCGTACGCAGTTCCCGCCAGACGCCGCGCCGCGCGTCGGCCTCCAGGGCGCGGGCCTGGCCGATGCGAGCCAGTTCCCCGTCGGCTTCCTCGGCGGGCAGGGTGCGCAGCAGAACTTTCGCGGCCTGCTCCGTACGTCCCTGGCTGATGTACCAGCGGGGAGTGTCCGGCAGGAAGAACAGCCCGATGAACAGGGCGACGGCCGGTAGCGCCGCCAGGCCCAGCATCCAGCGCCAAGCTTCCCACCGGGCGAGCACCGCATTGATCAGGTACGCCAGTAGCTGCCCACTGACGATCATGAGGGAGTTGAAGGAGACCAGTCGGCCCCGGATGTGCGGCGGTGCGATCTCCGAGAGGTACAGCGGTGTGATCACCGAGGCGCTGCCCACAGCGAGACCGAGTGCGAAGCGCGCCACGACCATGAAGGCGACGGTGGGGGCGAGCGCCACGGCCACGGCACCGCCGATGAACACCGCGCCCGCCCACAGCAGCGCGGCGCGCCGCCCCAGCTTGTCCGACGTGCGCCCGCCTGCCAGCGACCCGAACGCCGCGCCGATCAGCAGTGCGCTGGTGATGATGCCTTCACCGAGTGAGGTGAGGCCGAAGTGCGTCTCCATGAAGGGGAGCGCACCGGAGACGACGCCGGTGTCGTAACCGAAGAGGGCGCCGCCGAGAGCGGCGATGGCAGCGATACCGATGATGAAGCGCTTGGCGTTGCGAGGGGTGGGAGGGAGCAAGGAGGGGTGGGAGGGAAGCGATGAGTGGGAGGTGTGAGGTGTGGAGGGGGTGTTGGGTACGGGAGTTGTGGACGGTGTGGACGGTGTGGAGGAGGGAGAGGGCGTACGAGGTGTGGGGTGACGGCTGGGTGCGGCCATGGGCAGCCGCTCCAGTTCTTCTTTTTGACGTAGACCTTTGACCTTTCGGCCGGTGATGCGGGCCGCGTCGTTATTCGAGGGCAGGCCGGAACGTGCGCTGTGGCGTGCGGCGGCGCGGCGCGTGGACCTGCGGTGGGTGGCGAGACGGGTGGGACGTGCGGGGCGTGCGGGTGGGGCGTGCGTGGGGCGCGAACTGCGGCGTCCGGCGCCGCTCAAGCCGTAACACGAAGTGACGCGCCGGCCACGACGCGAGGCGGCGCGCCGACCGCGGCAATACGCGACGGCGCGCCGCTACACCAAGAACGGCGACACGGACGGGGAGGAAACCGATCGCACCTCAGCGATACAGCGCAGGCCGCTCGCCCAGCTCGACCTCGACACGTTCGCCGGTGGCCTGGGCGCGTACACCCGCTGCGCACACCGCGGCCGCCGCGTAGCCGTCCCAGCAGCTCGGGCCCTCGACCGCGCCGCGCCGCGTGGCGTCCACCCAGCGCTGCACCTGCCGGTCGTACGCCTCCTCGAAGCGTTCCACGAACCCAGGGGTGATCGAGCCGCCCCATTTTCCGGCCGCGTTGACGAACACGCCGCGGTCGTCGCCGATCCGCGCGGTGCCGCCTTCGCAGACCGCCTCGCAACTGACCTGGTAGCCGAAGCCGCAGTTGACGAACAGTTCGGTGTCGACGAGCTGCCCGGCGGCGGTCTCGAAGAGGATGAGCTGCGGGTCGCTGAGGCCGTCGGGCGCGTTGCCGAGGGGCGTCGGGCGGAGTACGCGGACGGCGGTGATCTCCTCGTCCAGCAGCCAGCGCGTCACGTCGATCTCGTGGACGGCCGAGTCGTGGATCATCATGGCGTTGGTGAAGCCGGGGGGTGTGCCGGCGTTGCGGTGCTTGTTGTGCAGCATCAGCGGACGGCCGTACGCGCCCTGGTCGAGCAGCGACTTGAGTTTGAGGTAGTCGGCGTCGTACCGGCGCATGAAACCGACCTGTACCCGCCGGTGGCCCAGCCGCTGTTCGGCCTCCAGGACGCGCAGCGCGGAGACCGGATCCGGGGTGAGCGGCTTCTCGCACAGCACCGGCAGGTCGCGCGCGAACGCGGCGAGCAGCGCGTCCTCGTGGGCCGCGCCCGGCGAGGCGATCAGTACGGCGTCGACGTCCGGGTCCGCCATGGCGGCCGCCGGTTCGGTGTAGGGCGTGCAGCCCTCGACGGCGTCGGCGACGCGCTTCACCCGGTCCGCGTCGATGTCGACGACCGCCGCCACCCGTGCTCCGCTGATGACGTCGCTGATACGGCGTACGTGGTCGGCACCCATGCGGCCGGTGCCGATGACGGCCACGCCGAGCGTTCCGTGCTGCTGGCTCATCTCGTGGTACTCCTCGCTCCGTACGGACGGGACTCAGGCGCCGCAGGAGCGCAGGAAGCGGCGGGTGCGCTGCGCGATGGGCAAGGGCTGGTCGGCGGGACAGGGGTACATGTCCTGTTCGACGATGGCGAAGAGGTCGACGTCCAGGTCCTGGGCGGCCTCCAGGACGGGCGGCAGCGCCGGGACGCCCAGCGGCGGTTCGCACATCACGCCCTGCCGGACCGCTGGCCCGAAGGGCGTGCCCTTCGCGACGACGTCCGCGAGGATCTCCGGGTCGACCTGCTTGAGGTGGAGGTAGCCGATCCGCTCGCCGTACGTCTTGATGAGCTTGACGTTGTCGCCGCCGCAGTACGCGTAGTGCCCGGTGTCCAGACACAGGCTGACCAGGGAGGAGTCGGTTCCGTCGAGGAAGCGTTCGACGTGTTCCTCGGTGTCGATGTGGGTGTCGGCGTGCGGGTGCACGACGATGTCCAGGCCGAACTCCTCCCGTACGCGCCTGCCCAGCCGTTCCATGCCGCTGTTCAGGTGGTGCCACTGCTCGGTGGTGAGTTCGCGCGGCTCCAGTTCTTCCGCGGTCTTGTCGTCGCGCCAGAAGGACGGGATGACCACCAGGTGCCGGGCGTCCATCGCCCGGGTGAGGGTGGCGACTTCGCTGACGTGCGCCCAGGTCTTGTCCCATACGTCCGGGCCGTGGTGCAGCGAGGTGAAGATCGTGCCGGCGGAGACCTTCAGGTCGCGCCGGGCGAGTTCCGCGTGGAGGACGGCGGGGTCGGTGGGCAGGTAGCCGTAGGGCCCGAGTTCGATCCATTCGTACTGGGCCTCGGCGACCTCGTCCAGAAAGCGCTGCCACGGGACCTGCTGCTCGTCGTCGGCAAACCAGACGCCCCACGAGTCGGGGGCCGATCCGATGCGCAGACGGTCCAGAACGCGCGGGACGGCAGGGGGAACGGACATGCTCGGCTCTCCTCTCACCGGTCGCCGGTGACCGGGAGGCGCGGGGCTGGGTCGTGGGCTGTGTTGTGGGGCACAGCCTCCATCCCGGTCCGGGGAGTGTCAAGACTTCGTCATGACATACGGACTTAAGGACTTTGTGGTGGGAGGTGCGGCGGGACGGCGCCATCCGCCCGCCTCCTGGTCGACGTCAGAATGTAAGGACAAAGTATTGACAGGGTCTCGGGCGCCCGGTTAGACCTGTGCTCAGTGACGAACCGGAGGGGCGCGCATGACCGAGCCGCGGCAGACCGCAGAGACCGGCCCGTACGACCTGATCGCCATGGGCCGCATCGGAGTGGACATCTACCCGTTGCAGACGGGCGTTCCGCTTCCCCAGGTCGAGACGTTCGGGAAGTTCCTCGGCGGTTCGGCCACCAACGTCGCGGTCGCCGCCGCCCGTCTGGGGCGGCGTACGGCGGTCATCAGCCGCACCGGCCGCGACCCCTTCGGCGACTACGTCCACCAGGCGCTCCGCGAATTCGGCGTGGACGACCGCTGGGTGACACCCGTCGCGGAGCACCCGACGCCCGTCACCTTCTGCGAGATCTTCCCGCCGGACGACTTCCCGCTCTACTTCTACCGTCGCCCCAAGGCGCCCGACCTGGTCATCCACCCCGAAGAGTTGGACCGGGGCGCCGTGCGGGCCGCCCGCATCTTCTGGATGACCGGCACCGGCTTGTGCGAGGAGCCGAGCCGTACGGCCACCCTCGCCGCGCTGGAAGCACGCGCCAAGGCGGGGACCACCGTCTTCGACCTGGACTGGCGGCCGATGTTCTGGGGCGGTGAGGGAGGAGCGTCCGGTGCTGGCGGAGTCACCGGCGCGGCGGCGATGGAACGGGCGCGCCCGTACTACGAGGCCGCGCTCGCCCACGCGACGGTCGCGGTCGGCAACATCGACGAGGCCGAGGTCGCCACCGGTGTCCGTGAACCGAAGCGGTGCGCGCAGGCGTTGCTGGACATGGGCGTCGAACTGGCCGTCGTCAAACAGGGGTCCAAGGGCGTGCTGGCCGTGCATCGCGACGGCCGTACCGCCGAGGTGCCGCCCACTCCCGTCGAAGTCGTCAACGGCCTGGGAGCCGGTGACTCTTTCGGGGGAGCGTTGTGTCACGGGCTGCTGTCCGGGTGGGAGCTGGAGCCGATGATGCGGTACGCCAACGCCGCCGGGGCGATCGTCGCGTCCCGGCTGGCCTGTTCGTCCGCCATGCCGACGTGTGCCGAGGTGGAGGAGTTTCTCGCGGCTCGGTGAGCGGTGCGGGCGGTTGTCGTACGGCCGGCCGCCTGAGTTCCGGCCGGCCCGACTCGACCCGGCCCGGTGTCACCGGACCCCGCCCCGCTGAAGATTCGGCAGAGGGCCCGGCCGAACGCCCCGAGGCCGGACCGACACCCCGCCCGAACACCCCGCCCGGCGGCCCCCGTACGAACCCGTCCCACCAGAAGGTGAGAACCGCCTTGACCACTCGGATCTGCGACATCGTGACGCTGCGGGCCCGGAACCCGAAAGCCGTCGCCCAGGCCGCGGCGCGCCGGACCCGCCGCCCCCTGATCGGCGACAGCGGCCGGTTGATGATCATCGCGGCCGACCACCCGGCGCGGGGCGCCCTCGCCGTCGGCGACCGCAAGCTGGCCATGGCCAACCGCCTCGACCTCCTGGAGCGCCTGTGCCTCGCACTGTCGCGACCCGGTGTGGACGGCGTGCTCGCCACCGCCGACATCCTGGAGGACCTGCTCCTGCTCGGCGCCCTCGAAGGCAAGGTCGTGATGGGCTCCATGAACCGCGGCGGCATCGCCGGAGCCTCCTTCGAGATGGACGACCGGTTCACCGGCCACCGTCCGCAGGACATCGCCCGGTTCCGGTTCGACGCCGGCAAGCTGCTGCTGCGCATCGACTACGGGGACCCCGGCTCGCTGGCCACTCTGGAGTCCTCGGCCCGCGCCATAGACGCCATGGCCGAACGGGAGCTGCCCACTTTTGTCGAACCGTTTCTCTCCCGGCGGGTGGACGGAAACGTCCGCAACGATCTGAGCGCCGAGGCCGTCACGAAGGCCGTCGCCATCGCTTCCGGCTTGGGCGGCACCTCCGCGTACACGTGGTTGAAGCTGCCGGTCACCGACGATCCGGACGACATGGCGCAGGTCTGCGAGACCTCGACGCTGCCGACGGTGCTGCTCGGCGGCGACATCAAGGACAGCGCCGAGGGCCAGGAAGCGGCGTACGAGAAGTGGCGCAAGGCGCTGCGCCTGCCGAGCGTGCAGGGGCTGGTGGCGGGCCGTTCGCTGCTCTACCCGGCGGACGGGGACGTGACGGCGGCGGTGGACACCGCCGTATCTCTGCTTCGGCGATGACCGGACGTCGGCGACGACCGCGTGCCGGCGATGACCGCATGTCGGCGATGACCGCGACCCGGCGATGACCGTGGTCCGGCTGCGACCACGGTGACTGTCAGTGGTGAGGAGGAAACTTACAGCCATGACGACTGAGCTGCGCAACACCGAGTTCCACATCAGGGCTCGCGACGGGGCCGATGAGCACGGGCCGTACGAGTTGAACATCGACCCGGGCAGCGATCCGGGCGTGGACCCGGGCGCCGACCCGGACCGGGCGGGCCACGGGGACACACCCCTGCGATACGCCTCCCTGCGCATCCTCCGACTACCGCCCGGCGGAAGCCATACGTTCACCACCGGCGACAGCGAGTGGATCGTGCTGCCCCTGAACGGCGGCTGTACGGTCGCGGTCGGCGGCGACAGCGACCCGCCCTTCGAACTGGTCGGTCGCAAGGACGTGTTCAGCGGCGTCACCGACTTCGCGTACGTACCGCGGGATGCCGAGGTGCGGATCAGCAGCGCCGCCGGCGGCCGGTTCGCGCTGACGGGTGCCCGGTGCTCGCGCCGCTTGCCCGCGCGTCACGGTCCCGCGAGCGGCGTGCCCGTGGAACTGCGCGGTACGGGCAACTGCTCACGTCAGGTCAACAATTTCGGCGCGGCCGGTGTCTTCGCGTGCGACCGGCTCATCGCCGTGGAGGTGCTCACGCCCGGCGGCAACTGGTCCTCGTACCCGCCCCACAAACACGACGAGTGCCGGCCGGGGGAGGAGAGCGAGCTGGAGGAGATCTACTACTTCGAGATCGCTCCTGCCCACGGTTCCGCGGGACTCGGCTATCAGCGCGTCACCCCTTCCGCCACCTCTTCCGGGAACGGGCGCGGTACGGACGTACTCGCCGAGGTCCGTAGCGGCGACGCCGTGCTGATCCCCGACGGCTGGCACGGCCCGTCCATCGCCGTACCCGGGCACACCATGTACTACCTCAACGTCATGGCCGGGCCGGGGGAGGAGCGTGCCTGGCTGATCTGCGACCACCCGGACCACGGCTGGATCCGCGACACTTGGCCCGACCAGCCCGTCGACCCCCGCCTGCCGCTGTACGAAGCCCCGGAAGCCGACCCGCGTCCGTCCCTGAACGAGACCGCCGAAGCCGACCCCCGCCCGTCCCTGAACGACGCCCCGGACGCCGACCCGGAAGCCCACCCCGAGGACCCCGAGGGAGACGCACGATGACCACTCGACGCCTGACGGTGGCGCAGGCCCTGGTCACCTTTCTGGCCCACCAGTACACGGAGCGGGACGCCGCCGCGGCTCCCGATGGCCGGGCCGGCGCGTCCGCCAGACACCGTCTCATCAGCGCCTGCTGGGGCATCTTCGGACACGGCAACGTGGCCGGGGTGGGCCAGGCCCTTCTGGAGGCCGGCCCGGAGAGCATGCCCTACTTCCAGGGCCGCAACGAGCAGGCCATGGTGCACGCCGCGGTCGGCTACGCCCGCCAGCGCGACCGCCTCTCCGCACACGCCGTCACGACCTCCATCGGCCCCGGCGCCACCAACCTCGTCACCGGCGCGGCCCTCGCCACGGTCAACCGCCTCCCGGTGCTTCTGCTGCCCGGCGACACCTTCGCCACCCGCCCCGCCGACCCCGTCCTCCAGCAGCTCGAAGTCCCGTACGCGGGCGATGTGTCCGTCAACGACGTCCTGCGCCCGGTGTCCCGCTACTTCGACCGCGTCACCCGCCCCGAAGCGCTGATCCCGGCCGCCCTCCAGGCGATGCGGGTGCTCGCCGACCCCGTGGAGACCGGCGCCGTCACGCTCGCGCTGCCGCAGGACGTGCAGGCCGAGGCGTACGACTGGCCCGAGGAGTTCTTCGCCGACCGGGTGTGGCGGGTGCCCCGGTCCGCGCCCGACGCCGCCGCGCTGGCCGAAGCCGTACGGGCGGTGCGCGCCGCCGAACGGCCGTTGATCATCGCGGGCGGCGGCGTCCACCACAGCGAGGCCGAGGACGCCCTGCGCGCCCTCGCCGACGCCACCGGCATCCCCGTCGCCTCCACCCAGGCCGGCAAGGGCTCACTGCGCCACGACCACCCGGCCGACGTGGGCGGCATCGGCCACACCGGCACCGCCACGGCCGACGCGCTGGCCGCCCGCGCCGATCTCGTCCTCGGTGTCGGCACCCGCTACACGGACTTCACCACCGCCTCCGCCACCCTCTTCGCCGCCCCCGGCGTCCGCTTCGTCAACCTGAACATCGCGTCCTTCGACGCCCACAAGCTCGCCGCGACCTCGCTGGTCGCCGACGCCCGCACCGGCCTCGAAGCGCTCACCGAGGCCCTGTCCGGACACCGCGTCCCGCAGGCGTACGAGGCGGAGTACGGCGCCGCCAAGGCCCGCTGGGAATCCCTCGTCGACGCCGCTTACGCCGCGCCCGACGACTCCGCGCGCCCCTCCCAGACCCAGGTGCTCGGCGCGCTGGACGCCGCCGTCGGCGCCCAGGACGTGATCATCAACGCGGCCGGTTCGCTCCCCGGTGACCTGCACAAACTCTGGCGGGCCCGCTCCCGCCGCCAGTACCACCTCGAATACGGCTACTCCTGCATGGGCTACGAGATCCCCGCCGCCATCGGGGTACGGCTGGCCGCGCCCGACCGGCCCGTGTGGGCGCTGGTCGGCGACGGTACGTATCTGATGATGCCCACCGAGATCGTCACCGCGGTCCAGGAAGGCATCAACATCAACATCGTGCTCGTCCAGAACCACGGGTACGCCTCCATCGGCGGCCTGTCCGAGCAGACCGGCGGCGAGCGCTTCGGCACCGCGTACCGCTACCGCGCCACCGACGCCTCCTACACGGGCGACCCGCTGCCCGTGGACCTGGCCGCCAACGCCGCCTCCCTGGGGATGCACGTCCTCCGCGCCGCGACCGTCGGTGACCTGCGCGCCGCGCTCGCCGCGGCCCGCGCCGACGAGCGCCCCACATGTGTCTATGTCGAGACCGCAACGGCCGACACTGTGCCGGGCGCGCCCGAGGCCCAAGCCTGGTGGGATGTCCCTGTGGCTGAGATCGCGACGCGTCCGGCGGCGGTCGAGGCCCGTAAGGACTACGACCGGCACGTCACCGCGCGCCGCCGCCATCTCTGAACCACGCTCCCCGCAGACCTGAACAGACCCCCGGACCACCACCCGCCCCCGCCGCCCACTGAACGACCACCGCCCCCGACCGCCCCCGTCACGGCACCCGCTCCCCGCCGTCACCCAGAAAGGCTCCCGCATGAAGACCGTCAACCACTGGATCGGCGGCAAGCCCGCCGAGGGCGTGTCCGGCTCGTTCGGCCCGGTCTACAACCCCGCGACCGGCGCCCAGGAGAAGCAGGTCGCCTTCGCCTCCCTGGACGAGGTGGACACGGCCGTCGCCGCCGCCAAGGAGGCGTTCCGCACCTGGGGCACCAGCTCGCTGGCCCAGCGCACGGCCGTGCTGTTCGCCTACCGCGAGCTGATCGACGCGCACCGCGAGGAGCTGGCCGCGCTGATCACCGCCGAGCACGGCAAGGTGCACAGCGACGCGCTGGGCGAGGTCGCCCGCGGTCTGGAGATCGTCGAGCTGGCCTGCGGCATCCCGCAGCAGCTCAAGGGCGAGCTGTCCACCCAGGTCTCCACCCGTGTGGACGTGGCCGCGATCCGCCAGTCCCTCGGCGTCGTCGCCGGCATCACGCCGTTCAACTTCCCGGCGATGGTGCCGATGTGGATGTTCCCGCTCGCCATCGCCTGCGGCAACACCTTCGTCCTCAAGCCCAGCGAGAAGGTGCCGTCCGCGGCCCTCAAGCTGGCCGAGCTGGCCGCCGAGGCGGGCCTGCCGGACGGCGTGCTGAACGTCGTCAACGGCGACAAGGTCGCGGTGGACCGCATCCTGGAGCACCCGGACATCGCCGCCGTCTCCTTCGTCGGCTCCACCCCTGTCGCCCGCTACATCCACTCCACGGGTACGGCCAACGGCAAGCGCGTCCAGGCCCTCGGCGGCGCCAAGAACCACATGCTGGTCCTGCCGGACGCCGACCTGGACCTCGCCGCGGACTCCGCGATCAACGCCGCGTACGGTTCGGCCGGCGAGCGCTGCATGGCGGTCTCCGTCGTGGTGGCCGTCGGCGAGACCGCCGACCCGCTGATCGAGAAGATCAAGGAGCGGGCCGCCGCGCTGACCATCGGCCCCGGTGACGACCCGGCCTCCGAGATGGGCCCGCTCATCACCAAGGCGCACCGTGACAAGGTCGCCTCGTACGTGTCCGGTGCCGCGGCCCAGGGCGCGGCCGTCGTCGTCGACGGTACGGACTTCACGGTCCCCGGCCACGAGAACGGCCACTGGATCGGCGTCTCGCTGCTCGACCACGTCACGCCCGAGATGGACGCGTACTGCGACGAGATCTTCGGCCCGGTGCTGTCCGTCGTCCGGGTGGACACCTACGACGCGGCGATCTCGCTCATGAACTCCTCGCCCTGGGGCAACGGCACCGCCATCTTCACCCGGGACGGCGGCGCGGCCCGCCGCTTCCAGTTGGAGGTCGAGGCCGGCATGGTCGGCGTGAACGTGCCGATCCCGGTGCCGGTCGGCTACCACTCCTTCGGCGGCTGGAAGGACTCCCTCTTCGGCGACCACCACATCTACGGCAACGACGGCGTGCACTTCTACACCCGCGGCAAGGTCGTCACCACCCGCTGGCCGGACCCGTCCGACGGCGGCATCAACCTGGGCTTCCCCAGCAACCACTGACATCGGCGGGCATCCGCGGGGGCGCGTGGTGCGGGTGGCGCATAGTAGGTCCGCGGGCGCGCCCTATGCGAAGGGCCGGGGCGCCAGGGGCCGGAAGGGCCCGTGGCGTCCCGCCGCTCCCCGCCGTCGCGGAAAACCCGTCGTAATACCGGGGAACCGTTCTGGCCGGATGACGCATGATGCTGCGTATGAATGACGAACAACAGCCCACAGGAGCCGTGGAGATGCAGCGTGCCGCGGCAGGTGCTCCATGACGAGGGCCCCGGTGATCCGCCACGCGGTCCGTACGGACCTGGCGGACGTGGTCGCGCTGGCCGCGGAACACGCCGCGTACGAACGGTCCGCGCCGCCCGCCCCCGACCTGGAGGAGCGGCTCGCGGACGCGCTCTTCGGGCCGCGGCCGCAGTGGCTGCGCTGCCTGGTCGCCGAACTGTCCGGCGGCGAACTCGCCGGGTACGCCACCTGCTCGACGGCCTTCGACACCTGGCAGGGCCGCGAGTACCTGAACCTGGACTGCCTCTACCTGCGCGCCGAGCACCGCGGACTCGGGCTTGGCGCCCTGCTGGTCGAGGCGGTCATCGGCCAGGGCAAGGCGCTGGGCGTCGCGGAGATGCAGTGGAACACGCCCGACTGGAACGCGGGAGCGATCCGCTTCTACGACCGGTTCGGCGCGACCCGCAAGGACAAGAAACGTTTCACGCTGGCACTGGAGACGGGCGGCAGAAGCTGAGAGCGGGGGCCGGCGGGCTGCCGGCTCTCACCTCTTGCTGCCCGCCGTGGCGCTGGCCAGGTAGGACTCGGCGAGCGCCGCCGTCATCAGCCAGTCGTGGAAGTCCGCCGGATCGGCGTACCCGTTGACGAAACGGTGCGCCACGGCGGGGTGTTCGGCGGCGGCCACAAGCAGCCGCTGCACATGCTGCGGCAGCGGTTCCAGCATCAGGTTCGTGAACTCCGTGACCTGCCGGGCGTGCCGCCAGAACGCGGCGAAGGCCGACCGCATCCACTCCGGATCGAAGGGCGCTCCGCCGCGCTCCAGAATCATCTCCAGGTAGACGGCCGCGCCGCGGGCCGCGGTGTTCGAGCCCTGGCCGGTGATCGGGTCGTTGGTCACGACCGCGTCCGCCATGCCCAGCACGTACGTGTCCGGCGCGACCTCGGCCACCGGATGCCGGACGACGGGGGTGACCGCGCCGTACAGCGTCGCGCCCGCGTCCGTGGGCACGGCGTCCTTGCACAGCTCGTACTCCCCGGGCGTATACGTACGCAGCAGCCCCAGCGCGCGGGACACACAACTGTCCGGCGACGGCTGGTCGTGCCAGCAGTCGAACGGCCCGCCCGGCAGCGCCTCGAACAGCACGGTGCCGCAGGGCCCGCCCGTCGTGAGCGCCGGCAGCACGAAGACCTCGCCGGCCCCGGCCACCGCGTTGATCCGCGCCTGCGGCTCCGGTTCGCCGGCCGGCGCCACGATGCCGCGCACGTACACGCAGGCCAGCGTGCGCTGCGGCCGGTCGAAGGGGCAGTACAGCGGATTGCGGGCGAAGATCCGGGTGAGGTCGCCGCGCCCGGAGGCGACGATCGTCAGATCGTGTTCGGCGGCGAGCGCGGGCAGCAGGGCGGGGGTGACGGAGCCGTACCGGACCCGGCCGCCCCTGGCCTCGTACAGACCGAGCCAGCCGGCCGTCTTCACCCGCTGGTCGACGGAGTGCGGCGGCTCGTCGAACTGCCCGGTGAAGGTCAGCGCGGACTTCCCGGGCGGATCCCACACCGTCACGCGCAGCGTACTCACGCCGGGCGCGGTCGCGTCCCAGAGATTGAGCCCGGCGGCGCGCTCCAGGCGCCGCGCCGGACCGAACATGAGCTGCGTCGACATCACCCGCCCGGCGCGCACTTCCTGCGCCGTACGGTCGGTGACCAGCGTGACGTCGTAGTCCGCGGCAAGGAGAGCCAGGGCGAGATGCAGCCCCGCCTGCCCAGCGCCGACGATGGCGATCCTGCGCATTGCTGCCTCCCCTGGGCCGACCCGGCCCGCCCCACATCGTCTTTTGTAGCGGCGGGGTGGTGCGGTGTACAGAGGGCCACAGGGCGCACGGGCGCGTCGCGCGTACTACGGGCGCGGTACGTGCGGCGGCGGCCGTACTGCCGGAGGAGGTGTACGGGTTCGCCCCGGCGGCTCGGTGGCCCGCGGCGGAACGTCCTTAGGATTCACCGTATGACTTTCCGACTCCGCGGACGACGGCTGTACGCGACGGCGGCCGTGCTGGCCGTACTTGCCGGGTCAGGCACGTGGGCGGCCGTGGCCGCGGACGACCCGCCCGCCGTGCACCGGGAGGACCGGACGTTCGCCATGCCCGAGAGCGCCGGGGGCGCCGACGGGAGCGGTGGCGGGGATAGCGGCAAGGGGACCGGCGGGGGCGAGACGGGCGGTTCCGGGGAGGGCAAGGTCCGTATCGACGCGTCCTTCTTCACCGCGGGCGGTACCGGCCGCCGTCCCGCCGTCCTCCTCGGGCACGGCTTCGGCGGCAGCAAGGAGTCGGTACGCGGCCAGGCCGAGCAGCTCGCGCGGGACGGGTACGCCGTGCTGACCTGGTCGGCGCGCGGCTTCGGCAGGTCCACCGGAAAGATCGGGCTCAACGACCCGGACCGGGAGGTGGCCGACGTCCGCCGGCTGGTCGACTGGCTGGCGAAGCGTCCCGAGGTACGGCTCGACGGCGCGGGCGACCCACGGGTCGGCGTGGCCGGAGGCTCGTACGGAGGAGCGATCGCGCTGCTGGCGGCGGGCTACGACAAGCGTGTCGACGCGATCGCCCCGCAGATCACGTACTGGAACCTGGCCGACGCGCTCTTTCCCAACGGCGTCTTCAAGAAGCTGTGGGCCGGGATGTTTTTCTCCACGGGGTCGGTCGGTGCGGCCGAGGGGAGTGAGGGATCTGGGGCGGCTGGGACGACGGGGGGCTCGGGAGGCGGCAGCGGCGGTGGTGCCGGTGGCGATGCGGGTACCGGTGCCGGCTCAGGTTCCGGTGCCGGATCGGGCGCCGGTGGCAGTGGGAAGTCAGCCGAGGAAGCCGCGCCCCCGCCTCAGGACAGCACCGACGGATGCGGCCGGTTCGAGCGGCAGTTGTGCGAGATGTACGAGCGGGTCGCCGTCTCCGGCAAGCCCGACGCCGCCGCCCGCGCACTCCTCGCAGCACGCAGCCCCTCCGCCGTCGCGGACCGGATCAAGGTTCCGACGCTCCTGATGCAGGGCAGAACCGATTCACTCTTCCCGCTCGGCCAGGCCGACGCGATGTACCGGGCACTCCGCGAGAACGGCGCCCCCGTCTCCGTCGACTGGCTCGCCGGCGGACACGACGGCGGCGACCGCGAGACCGGCCGTCTCGCCGACCGTACGAAGGCGTGGTTCGACCGCTATCTGAAGGACGAGAGGGACGCCGACACCGGGCCTGCGTTCCGCGTCAGCCGCGGCGGGGCGGTGGACTCCACCAACGGCGCCGCCCGGCTGCGCGGCGCGAGCGGCGACCGCTACCCCGGCCTGGACAACGATCCGCAGCCCGTCCGCCTGACCGGCCGCGAACAGCGGTTCGCCAATCCGGCCGGGGCGAGCCCGCCGTCCATCTCCACGGTGCCCGGCGTCGGCGCGCTCAACAGCCTCTCCAGTGTCGGCGCCGGTCTCTCCCTCGACTCCCCGGGCCAGTACGCCCGTTTCGAGTCGCAGCCGCTCCGGGACCCGCTACGCGTCACCGGCGCGCCGACCGCCCGCGTACGCATCGGTTCCACCAGCGACGACGCGGTGCTCTTCGCCAAGGTGTACGACATCGGGCCGAACGGCAGCAGCCGGCCGGTGCTGCCCGCCGGGCTCGCCGAGCCGTACCGCATCACCGGCGCCAAAGCCGGCAAGAGCGTCGAACTGCGGATGCCGGCCATCGACCATGAGTTCGCGGCCGGACACCGGCTGCGCCTGGTGCTCTCCTCGACGGACCTCGCGTACGCCTCGCCCGCCGAGCCCGCCACATACACCGCCTCGCTCGAAGGCGGAAGCGGCGAAGGCGGGAGCGGCGAAGGCAGCGGCGTCCTGAACGTGCCGACCGCGCCCGCCGTCAAGAGTGCGGCGGCCCCGCTGCCTGCGTGGACCTGGGCGCTGCCCGCCGCGGGCGCGGTCGTCGCCGTACTGCTCCTGCTCGTAGGGCGGCGACGGGCCGCGGCCGGCGCACCCGACCCGGACCTGGCGGACGTACCGCTGCAGATCACCGGCCTGAGCAAGCGGTACGCCAAGTCCGCCGACCGCTACGCCGTACGGGACCTCTCCTTCCGCGTCGAGAAGGGCCAGGTGCTCGGGCTGCTCGGGCCGAACGGCGCGGGCAAGACCACCACCTTGCGGATGCTCATGGGCCTGATCGGGCCGGACGCCGGGGAGATCCGGGTCTTCGGGCACGCGATCCGGCCCGGCGCGCCGGTGCTGTCGCGGGTCGGCGCGTTCGTCGAGGGCGCCGGTTTCCTGCCGCATTTGTCCGGACGCGCCAATCTGGACCTGTACTGGCAGGCCACCGGGCGCCCGGCCGAGGACGCGCACATCGACGAGGCGCTGGAGATCGCCGGGCTGGGCGACGCGTTGCAGCGCGCGGTACGCACGTACTCCCAGGGGATGCGGCAGCGCCTGGCCATCGCCCAGGCCATGCTGGGCCTTCCGGACCTGCTCATCCTGGACGAACCGACCAACGGGCTAGACCCGCCGCAGATCCGCGAGATGCGGGACGTGATGATCCGGTACGCGGCCGGTGGTCGCACCGTGATCGTCTCCAGTCATCTGCTGGCCGAGGTCGAGCAGACCTGTACGCATCTGGTCGTCATGGACCGTGGCCAGCTCGTCCAGGCGGGGCCCGTCGCCGACATCGTCGGTACCGGCGACACCCTGCTCGTCGGTGTGGAGGGCGGCGAACCGCTGTCCGACGTCCTCCTGGACAAGGTGGCCGCGCTGCCCGGCATCGCGGCGGCCGTCCGGGCCGACGAGGGCATGCTCGTCACGCTCGACGGCACGACGAGCACCTCGCGCCTGCTGCCCGAACTGCTCCGGCTGGAGATCCCGGTGGCCCGCATCGGCCCCCACCGGCGCCTGGAAGACGCCTTCCTCACCATGATCGGAGGTGACCGGTGACCCCCGTCACCGAGCCCGGCAACGACGGGCAGCCCGCGCGCTCCGGTGGAACCGCGCCCTCCGGCGGGCCCACGCTCGCCGACGAGCCCGCGCGCGCCAGTGGTTCCACGCTCTCCGGCGGGCCCGCGGGCTCGTCCGTGTCCGGCGCGCCGCACGCTCCCGGTTACCGTCCGCGCCGGACCCTGCCGCTGCGCGTCGAGGCGATGCGGCAGCTCAGACGGCGCCGCACGCTGGTCATCGGCGCGATCCTGGCGGTACTGCCGTTCGTCCTGGTCGCGGCCTTCGCGATCGGCGGCGAACCGGGCGGCCGCAACAACCGGATCACCCTGATGGACACCGCGACCGCCTCCGGCGCCAACTTCACCGCGACCGTCCTGTTCGTCTCGGCGGGCTTTCTGCTCGTCGTCCCCGTGGCGCTGTTCTGCGGGGACACGGTCGCCTCCGAGGCGAGCTGGTCCTCGCTGCGCTATCTGCTCGCGGCGCCCGTCCCGCGCACCCGGCTGCTGCTGAGCAAACTCACCGTCGCCCTGGTCTTCAGTGCGGCGGCGATGGTGCTGCTGCCGCTGGTCGCCCTCGGCGTCGGAACCGCCGCGTACGGATGGGGACCGCTGCAACTGCCGACCGGAGGCGCGCTCGCCGCCGGTGACGCGCTGCCCCGCCTCGCGCTCGCCGTCGCGTACATCTTCGTCAGCCAGCTCGTCACGGCGGCCCTCGCCTTCTGGCTCTCCACGGTGACGGACGCGCCGCTGGGCGCGGTCGGCGGCGCGGTCGGCCTGACCATCGTCGGCAATGTGCTGGACCAGGTCACCGCCCTGGACCAGTGGCGCGACTTCCTGCCGGCGCACTGGCAGTTCGCCTGGGCCGACGCGCTCCAGCCGCAGCTCGACGGTACGGGCATGCTCCAGGGGGCGTCGGTCTCCGTGGCGTACGCGCTGGTGCTGTTCGCGCTGGCGTTCCGGGGGTTCGGGAAGAAGGACATCGTGTCGTAGCGGGCGGGGGCTGGACGGCTCGTTGCTCCAGTCGGGTGGTGGACGGGAAAGCCCGCAACCATCCCGGGCTCCCGGCTGTCTCAGTCGGTGAAGACCGGCAATGCGCACATAGGACAGAAGTCGGAAGTCGAGGACATCTCATGCCCCGTCACGCTTCGCGCACCACCGCCACCGGCACTGCCACCGGTGCGGCCTCCAGCACCGCCCCTGCCGCTACCGCCACTGTCATCGCCATCGCGACCGCCGTGGCCCTCACCCTTACCGTGGCGCCCGCCGCCTCCGCCACTCCTGCGGCCGCCACCCCGGCCGCTTCCGCCCAGGACGCTTCCGTACAGCAGCAGTCCCGGGCGGACCTGCGTACCGACCCGAACGGCCGCTACACCGCCGAAGAGATCCGCCGCTTCCTGGTCTCCTTCTACGGAAAGCACGGCCCCAGCGCCTGGGCGCGCGAACACCAGGTCTCCGCCGAGCTCAAGAAGAAGGCAGCCGAGACGCCCGACTACGACCTGCTGCTGTGCGCTCAGAACACACCGCGCGACATCTCCGTGGGCAAGGTCACCACCGCCCAGTCCGCACGCGTCGGCTGGGCGACCATCACCACGTACTGGAGCGGGAACCGCAGGGAGAACTTCACCGCGTACGTGGACCTGGACGCTAAGCAGCCCATCGCCTTGCTGGACGTGGCCTGCTCGGTGTGAGAAGCGGCTGAGGCGCGGCCCCGGGGCGCGAGGGCGGGGCGCGAGGAGGAGGGGACGCGATGCCGTGGGTCGGACGGGACCTGTGCGTGGGGAGGGGCGGACGTTACTCCGCCGGCCCCTGCATATGGGCGCTGACCCACTGCATCGTGCCTTCGCCCATGCCCTTCACATAGGTGTCGGCGCCGTGCATACCGCCGGCCACCGTCTGCAGCCGCGTCTTGACCGGGCCGCGTCCGTAGCGCGCGATGAACTTCCTGACCTTCGGCACGACCGTGGCTTCCTTGGAGCCGTCCTGGAAGGCCAGATAGACGTCGGGCCCGCCCTTGGCGATCAGCCGCTGGGCCAGGACCTCGGGGTTGTTCTCCCGCTCCTCCTTGGCGTGCCCGCGCCACAGCGGTGAGTCCGGCACGATGTCCGGGCCGCTCGGTATCGCGGCCTTGAACGTCTCCGGGTGCTGCAGGACGTTCTTCAGCGCGGCGAAACCGCCGGACGAGGAACCCATGATCGCCCAGCCGTCCCGGCCCTTGAGCGTACGGAAGTTCTGCCGGACGAAGTCGGGCACGTCCTCGTTCAGCCAGGTGCCCATCTTCGGCTGGCCGGGTATGTCGCTGGCGTCGTAGTACTGCTTGGCGTTGGGGTTGAGCACCGGCATCACGACGATGAAGGGCAGGCTCTTGCCCTCCTTCGACCACTGCGCCAGATTCTCCTCCAGCTTCAGGTCGCCGCCGATCCAGTAATTGACCGGGTAGCCCTCGGCGCCGGGCAGCGCCATCAGGACCGGGAACCCCTTGTCCGCGTTCTTCTTCTCGTAGTACTCCGGCGGCGCCCATACCCACACCTTCCCGGTGAACCCGGACTTCGGGCCGTGGTATGTGGCCACCCCGATCGGGGTGTCGTCCCCGGCGCCGCCGACCTTGCGCTGCTCCTTGAAGCTGATCGGGTCGGTCGGCATCTGGGCGAGCGACGCCCGGCCCGGCCGCTCGGCGCCGTGCGAACCGGACCCCTGGGCGTCACCGAACCGCACCGGGGTGTCGTCGGATCCGCCCGAGCTGCAGCCGGCGGTGGCGGCGAGAGCGGCCAGGGTGGTCAGGACGACCACTGGGGGGAGAAGGGTCTTGCGCACGGGGAATTCTCCTTGCTGAGCGGGCCGGAGGGCGTCCGGCTGACGAGCAAGAGGGTGCGGCCGGCACCGGGGTTTCCCTTCCCGGCGGTCGTGTTGCCCACGCGGATCGGGACCGTCGGCGAGACACGTCTGTGACCTGCGCGGTTTACCCGCCACAGAAACCGCCTTTACGGTGATTTTCTCGGCGAATCGTCGGGCGGGGCGCTGATGCGGGCGGTCGGCCCGGCCCCTGCGTCAACCCGTCCGAGTTCCCGCCGCAACCCGTCCACAAACCGGCCCAGATCATTCCGTTTCGGCGCTTCCGAGTACGTATTCTCGGGGGCATGACCTGGTCGCGAGCGCTGAAGAAGACCGCCCGCTCCGGGCTGACCATCGAGAAGGCCAAGCTCACCCCGCTGATCGCGATCCGCGGCTCGGTCGGTGTCGCGATCGTCATCGGCCTGTGCCTCTATCTCGGCAACCCGGCCCTCGCGGTCTCGTCGGCCTTCGGCGCGTTCGCCGCCGGCATCGCCACCTTCCAGCGCAGTTGGCGGCCCCGGCCCGTACTGGCCCTCGCGGTCGCGGGCGGCCTCTCCGTCTCCACCTTCCTCGGCTACCTGGCCGCCTCGCACATCGTCGGCTTCCTGGTCCTGCTCTCCCTGTGGACCTTCCTGGCCGGCCTGGCCTGGTCGGTCGGGCCGGTGTCCGGACTGGTCGGCACCCAGACCGTCTCGGTCATGCTCGTCACCGTCACGCTGCCGACCTCGATCCTCGGCGCCCTGGAGCACGCGGCCATCATCGCGTTCGGCGGGTTCGTCCAGGCCGCGCTGATCGTGCTCTTTCCCGTACGGCCATGGGGTGTGCAGCGCGACGCGCTCGCCGACGCGCTGGCCGCCGAAGCGGACTACGCGCGCCGGCTGCGGCACGACCCGGTGGCCCCCTTCGACCCGCAGCCCCTGATGGACGCGCGCCTCGCCTCCGCCGTGACCCCGCGTCAGGCCAAGCGCCGTCCCGTCCAACTGCACGGCCCCCGGGCGCTGGCCGAGCAGGTCAGGCCGGTGCTGGCGTCGCTCGCCGACCCGGTCGTCGGCGCGCCCGTGGAAGGGCCCGAACGCGACCGGGCGCGCGAACTGCTCGGCGCGGCCGCCACCGTGCTGGACGCCGTCGCCACCGCCATCCGGCGCGGCAAGCCCGTACGCCTGCCGCCCGAGGCGATGGCCACCCTCGAAATGCCGCAGGACGGTGACGGGCCGCGGCTGACCGGTGCCGCCCGCCGCTCCGCGCTGCGGCTGATCTCGCTGCTCGCCGACGCCGTGGAGTTCACCGACGAGCCCGTCCAGGCCACCCGGCCCACCACCGAGGCGGAGCGCGGGCATCTGCTGCGCCCGAGTGTGCCGAAGCTGGTGCCGGTGGCGCTGCGTGCCGTGCGCCGTGAGATCCGCTGGTCCTCGCACATCTTCCGGCACGCGCTGCGCGTCAGCGCGGTGGCCGCCGCGGGGTACCTCATCGGCCAGGCGCTGCCCTTCGGCCACGGGTACTGGGCGCCGCTGGCCTCGGTGATGGTGATGCGGCCCGACTTCGGGCAGACGTACTCGCGCGGCGTCGCACGGTTCATCGGCACCCTGGTCGGCGTCGCGGTGGGCGGCGCGATCATGGGCCTCACCCACCCGAACCTGTACGTCAGCGCGGCGCTGGCGGTCGTGTGCGTCCTGGCGATGTACCTGCTGATGCGTACGGGAGTGTCGGTGACCTCGGCGTGCGTCGCCGCGTACGTCGTCTTCCTGCTCGGCATCGCGGGCGCCGGCTGGGAACAGACCGTCCAGGAACGGGTCGTCCTCACCCTCCTGGGCGGCCTGCTGGCCATGCTGTCCTACGCGCTCTTCCCCGCCTGGGAGACGCCGCGGCTGCGCGAACGGCTGGCCCAGTGGCTGGAGGCCAACGGCCGGTACGCCATCGCCGTCTTCGACAGCTACGCGCGGCCCGCCGAACGCCGTCCCCGCCAGGTCCGCGAAGCCCTCCTGGACGCCCGCGCGGCCCGCGCCGCCTGGGAGGAGAGCGAGGCGCGCGCCGAGAAGGAGCCGGTGCGCCACCGCGGACTGTCGTTGAGCGCGGCGGCGTCGGCTCAGTCCGCCTTGTCCACGATGGGCCGGGTGACGATGATTCTGGAAGCGCACCTTCCGGACAAGGACGCGGAACCTTCACCGGGGGCCCAGACGTTCACCGAAGAGCTGCGCGAGTCCCTGCCGCGCGCGGTCGACGCCGTACGGGAGCGGCGCGACCTGGACTGGAGCGCGTTGCGCGCCGTATGGGAGGAGTGGGCCGCGCAGTCCGAGACCCGAGGCGTCGCGCTGCGCGGCGCCGAACTGCTCCTGGACGCGCTGGACGACCTGGCCGAGGCCCTGTCCCGCGGCCCCGGCGGCAGGAACCGGGCGACGCGGGGAGCAGGGGACACGGGAGGGACGCGGAGAGTGGGAGACACGGGAGGAACGCGGAAAGTGACGGACACCGGAGGGAGACGGGAAGTGGGGGACACGGGAGGCGCGAGGGCGGTGCGGGAGAACGGCGGGCCGGGCGTCTCGCGGACGTCGGCGTCGGGCTGAACGCGTCGGGCATCCCTCGGTGCGCCGAACCGCTCGGCGCCACCCGGAACCATTCGGCACCGCCTGTAGTCTTGATAATTGCCCGCAAATGGCGCCATTGGCGAGCTTGATGAGCGTGACGAGTTCGGTGGACCTCACCGCCCGAGCGGCTCAGCGAGCCATCCGTGCCGCCCGGGGGCGCGATGTTCGAGGACCCTGCGCGCGGGGCCCTGTCGTCCAGTCGAGAGAGAGCAAGCGAACCTCCCATGGCGTCCAGCACTTCGTCCGGTACGTACGACATAGGCATCGACCTGGGCACCGCCAACACCCTGGTCTACTCACGCGGCAAGGGCGTCGTCCTGAACGAGCCGTCCGTCGTCGCCGTGAACGCGGCCGGCGAGGTGATCGCCGTCGGGTCGGAGGCCAAGCGCACCATCGGCCGCACCCCGTCCGGCATCACCGCGATGCGCCCGCTCCAGGAGGGGGTGATCGCCGACTTCGACGCGGCCGAACAGATGCTGCGCGCCCTGATGAAGAAGGCGCTGCCCACCCGCCGCTTCTCCAAGCCGCGGGTCGTGATCTGCGTGCCGTCCGGCATCACCGGCGTCGAGCGGCGGGCCGTGATCGACTCGGCGCGCAGCGCGGGCGCCCGTGAGGTGCATCTGATCGAGGAGCCGATGGCGGCGGCGATCGGCGCCGGTCTGCCGGTGGCCGAGCCGGTCGGCTGCATGGTGGTGGACATCGGCGGCGGCACGACCGAGGTGGCCGTCGTCTCGATGGGCGGCATCGTCACCGCCCAGTCGGTACGGGTCGCGGGTGACGCGCTGGACGCGGCGATCATGTCGTACGTGAAGAAGAAGCACTCGCTGGCGATCGGCGAGCGCACCGCCGAGGACATCAAGATCGCGATCGGTTCGGCGGCCTGGACCCCGGTCGACGTGGACGAGGAGGGCGAGCCCGAGCGCCGCACGTCCTACACCGTACGTGGCCGGGACCACGTCAGCGGGCTGCCGCGGATCCAGGAGATCACCGAGGAGGAGATCCGCTCGGCACTCGCCGAACCGGTGGAGGCGATCGTCCAGGCCGTACGCCGCACGCTCGACGAGTGCCCGCCCGAGCTGTCCGGCGACATCATCGAGCACGGCATCGCGCTCACCGGCGGCGGCGCGCTGCTGCGCGGCCTCAGCCAGCGGCTGCGCCAGGAGACGGGCGTACCGGTGGTGGTCGCCGACGACCCGCTGGACTGTGTGGTCAACGGTACGGGCCGGTGCGTCGACGAATTCGCCTCGTTGCAGGGGCTGCTGGCCGGAGCGATGGAGCAGCCGCGCAAGGCCGTACGGCTCTGAGGCGCGCGGCGTCGTGCCGAACCGGCCGGGCCCGCTTCCCGTCCGTCCCCCGCCGGAAGCCGCCGACGTGCGGTAACCCCTGGAACGGGTGAAGATGATTGCGCCGGCTGCGAGGCCGGTCGCGGTGAGTCACCGTTCACCCTGGAGGAACGATCATGCCGAACCGGTTGGCGCTCATGATCGACACGGGGCCGGTTGCGGGAAGCCGGTTCCCATGCTGAACGCGAAGGTCTTCCATCCGGC
This sequence comes from Streptomyces chrestomyceticus JCM 4735, assembly GCF_003865135.1. Lineage (NCBI taxonomy): Bacteria > Bacillati > Actinomycetota > Actinomycetes > Kitasatosporales > Streptomycetaceae > Streptomyces > Streptomyces chrestomyceticus. Next base: position 6,109,905 of record NZ_BHZC01000001.1, read on the forward strand.
CGAACGGGTGCGGACGGGCGCGGTCCCGCAACGCCGCTGGGCCGTGGCACATGCCCGATTCACAGCCGAGGACGGTGAATGCGCCGTGGCAACCGGCGGACAGCACGAGCCCCGGGACAGCGGGCCCAGGCCGTACATTGCGGTGGTTCTCATGGAGTCGCCGGGCAGGGGTGGCGGCGGATCGCCGGGCGAGGGTGGCGGCGGATCACTGGGTGAGCGTGGCGGCGACCCGTTGTACGAGGAGAGCGTGCTGCTCGTGTACGCGACGGACGAGGCGGACGCACGGCACCGGGCCGAGCGGCGAGCCCGCTCCCGGGAGGCGAGCTACCTCAATGACCGGGGCGAGACCGTGTCCTGGTGCTTCAAGTGTGTGGTGGACGTGAGCGCGGCGCTGGACGAAGACCTGACACAGGACGCCGATCTGTACGCACGGCACTTCCGCGACTACGCGGCCTACGAACGCTTCGAACCGCTGCTGTCGGGCGAAGAACTCTGACCGGACGCGGATGCCGGACGGACCGGATACGGACGCCGGACGGAAAGCGCCGACGTCGCACGGCGGGTAACGGGAAATCGGTGACGGCCGGAGCCCGTTCACCTTGAATCCAAAGGCGATCCGGCTCAAGGCCACCGGTTCTTCATCCGCTTGTCGCGGCACGCACTCCACCGCCGACCACTCCGGCGGAGTGCGCGGATCCGCCTGCGGAAGCCGAGGAGTGACCTGGCGTCAGTCCTTGATCAAAGGCGGTTATGCTACTACCGGCCCAGTGTATGAAGGCAGTTACCGCAGGTACCTCTGTGGCGGCGCCGAACGGGGAGCTGGGGCCCGCTAGACGTCCTGTGATCTGTCGATGTTTTGAGGGTTTTAGGGTGCAGATGGTTCGAGAAGGATCGTCGCCCGAGGGGCCGCGTCCTGCCTCGGTTCTCGCGTGGATACTGCCCGCCGCGGCGACCGCCGTGGCCGCGGCGGTCGCCGCAGTGACGGTTCCCCCGCAGGCGACCACGCCGGTGGTGTGGATCGGTGCGGTCGCCACCGTGGCGGTCGCGCTGGTCACCGGCGAGGTCACCCGTCGCGGCCGGGCGCTCGCCGCGCTCCGCGCGCAGGCCGCGGCGCAGCAGGCGGCGCTGGGCCGGCAGGAGGCCGAGACCGTACGGCTGGCCGAGGAACTGCTCCCCGAGGTGGTGGCCCGGCTCGGCCGCGGCGAGTTCCCCGAGGACGTGCACGCGGCGATCACCGAGGAGGTGACGCGGCAGGGGCGGGAGTCGGGGCTGACGCCCGAGTTCACCGCGGCGCACCAGGCGGTGCTGCGCTCCGTCCTCGACGCCGTCGTCGCCGAGGAGGACCTGCGCGAGTCCGCGCAGCGCGCCTTCGTGAACATCGCCCGCCGCGTGCAGGCGATCGTCCACCAACAGGCGCAGGAACTGCGGGACATGGAGGACCGGCACGGCCAGTCCCCGGAGGTCTTCGGCGATCTTCTGCGCCTTGACCACGGTACGGCGCTGATCGGCCGGCTCGCCGACTCCATCGCCGTGCTCGGTGGCGCGCGCCCGGGCCGTCAGTGGAGCCGCGCGGTCCCGCTGTTCAGCGTGTTGCGTGGCGCGATGTCGCGAATAATCGACTATCAGCGCGTCGAGTTGCACTCCGTTTCGGAGGTCGCGGTCGTCGGCACCGCCGTCGAGCCGCTGATCCACGCGCTCGCCGAGCTGCTCGACAACGCCACCCGCTACTCCCCGCCGCAGACCCGCGTGCACCTGACCGCCGTGGAGGTGCAGTCCGGTATCGCCGTGGAGATCGAGGACGGCGGTGTCAGCATGAGCGAGGAGGCCCGTGCGCGGGCCGAGCGGATGCTCCAGCAGGCGCAGCAGGGCATCGACGTCAACGACCTGGGGGAGACCCCGCGGCTGGGCCTCGCCGTGGTCGGCCGACTGGCGCAGGCGTACAACTTCCATGTGTCGCTGCGGCCTTCCGCGTACGGCGGTGTCCGCGCGGTGCTGATCGTTCCGCAGGACCTGATCACCACCGCCGCGGCGACCGGCCGGGCGCACGGCATCGGCGCGTCCTCGGGCCCGCGTACGGCCCGTACGGAGCGCCGCGAGGTGAACGCGGCCCCGCAGGCCACCGGCCCCCGGCACGCCGCCGCGACCCCGGCCGTACCGCCCGCCCCCGCTCCGGCCGCGTCCCGGAACGCGGCTCCGGCCGCGCCGTCCGTACCCGGGGTGTCCGCGCCCGCCGCCGCGGCGGCGCCCCCGCAGTTCCGGGACGATGTCCGGGAGGAGACCCAGGATGACCTCCCTCTCGTGACCGAGCGGACCGCCAACGGGCTGCCGCAGCGGCGCCGCAAGTCCCGTGTCACCGCGCCCGTGCCCCCGGCGGCCCCCGGCGCCCACGCGGCGCCCGCGCCCACGTCTCCCGCCGCCGGGACGGAGGAGGCCGCGCCGGTACAGCCCGGTATGTGGCTCGCCGCGTTCCAGAGCGGTCTGTCCGGCGAGAGCGGGTCGGGTGCGTCGGGACAGTCGCAGCCGCAGGCGCAGTCGTCCCGAGGGCAGCAAGCCCCGGCGTCTGCCCATGCCCAGGCTCAGCCGCACGCCCAAGCCCAACCTCACGCCCAGCCTCAGCCTCAGCCGAACCACGACCAGTACGGCCGGCCGGACCAGGGCCAGTACGGTCAGCCGGCCGACGGCCGACAAGGTCAGCCGGCCCAGTGGGGCGGGACCGCCGAGCGTCCCGGACCGGATGCCGGCTGGGTCGGCCACCCGGGCCCGGGCGCCGGTACGGGGACTTCAGTCAGTGCCGCAAGTGCAGCCAGTGAGAAGAGTGACGAGTCGTCGGAAAAGAGTGAGTAGCCATGATTCAGCACCGGCCCAACATGGACTGGATGCTCAAGGATCTCGCGGAGAGCGTTCCGCAGACCCGTCACGTGGTCGTGCTGTCCTCGGACGGCCTGCGCATGGCCCAGTACGGTACGGAGACCGATACCGCCGACCGTCTGGCGGCGGCCTGTGCCGGACTGCAGAGTCTGGCGGGCGCGGTGTCCGCGGAGTTCCCGCACAGCGACGGCCGGATGCGCATGGTCGTGATCGAACTGGACGGTGGCTTCTTCTACTTGATGGCGGCGGGCGCCGGCGCGTACCTCGCCGTCCTGGCCGATGAGGGTGTGGACGCCGGGCTGATAGGTCAGCGGATGCGGGACCTGGTGGCCCGTATCGGCGAGCACCTCAGCAGCCCACCGCGCCACGACGGACAGGACGCATGAGCGGGCGCAGCGAACGGATCGGCCGGCGGCACGGGCCGCGCGCGGGTACGGCGGGGCGAAGCGGGGACACGGCATGAGCGGAGCGGACCAGGACTGGGAGGAACAGAGCCCCGAGCGGCTCTATGTGATCACCGGTGGGCGCAGCGGCGCCTCCGGCCACACCACCTCCCTCGACCTGGTCACGCTGATCGTGTCGAAGGCCGGACCGAAGCCGGGGATGCAGCCGGAGCAGGCGTCGATCATGCGGCTGTGCCATTCCCCGCTGTCCGTGGCGGAACTCTCCGCCTACCTGCAGTTGCCGGTCAGCGTGGTCACCGTCCTGCTCGGTGACCTGCTGGCCGACGGGCGGGTGGTGGCACGCGCGCCCGTACCTCCCGCCCAACTTCCCGACCGTGCCCTTATTGAGGCGGTGATCCATGGACTTCAAAAGCTCTGAAACGCTCGTCGAGCGCCCCGCCCAGGGGCCGCGGAGCGAGGACGAACTGCCCGAGACGGCCGCCGCCGCGGTCAAGGTCGTGATCGTGGGCGGTTTCGGGGTCGGCAAGACGACCCTGGTGGGGTCGGTGAGCGAGATCCGCCCGCTGACCACTGAAGAAACGATGACCCAGGCCGGTGTCGGCGTGGACGACATCGTCGGTGTCGAGCGCAAGACCTCGACGACCGTGGCGATGGACTTCGGCCGCATCAGCCTCAACGACGAACTGGTGCTGTACCTGTTCGGTACGCCGGGCCAGCAGCGCTTCTGGTTCCTGTGGAACGGGCTGTTCGACGGCGCGCTGGGCGCGGTGGTCCTCATCGACACCCGTCGCCTGGAGGTCAGCTTCGACGTCATCGGCCGCCTGGAGGAGCGCGGCGTCCCCTTCGTGGTCGCCATCAACTCCTTCCCGGACGCCCCCGTGCACGCCATCGAGGAGATCCGGGGCGCCCTCGACCTGCCCGCCGAGGTGCCGATCATCGACTGCGACGCCCGGCTGCGTACCTCCAGCCGTGACGTACTGATGACGCTGATGCGGTATCTGCACTCGCTCGCCGGGAACTGATCGACCGCAGCCGTCGGCTGGTTGATCGCCGATGTTCGTACGCTGGCCGTTCGGAGTTGCTTTCTGAACGGCCAGCGTACGTATGCGGGGGAGGGGAGGGAACGGAGGCGTCCGTTCCCCGTCGCCCGGTACCGCCGCCCCCACCCCCCATGGTGTCGCTGGGTCCCCCCTCAAGTGGGGTGCCGACGCCCTCGTTACCGCCACGCTCCGCCCATAGCGTCTGAGCAGCCGAAACATCGGCGAGCAAGCGCACGGCCGGAGGGGTTACGGAAATGATCAGGCTTCGCCCGCGGGACAGCGAAAGCGGCAGAGCGACGAGGGACGCGGAGCCGCTCCGCACACCCGGTGACGTCGGCGCCGCGTTGACGCTGGAATCCGTGACCCGCAGCTACCGGCGCGGCGCCAGGACCGTAGCCGCCCTGGACGACGTCAGCGTCACGGTCCCCCGGGGCAGCTTCGTGGCCGTGATGGGACGTTCCGGCTCCGGCAAGACGACGTTCCTCCAGTGCGCCGCCGGTCTGGACCGGCCGACCTCGGGAACCGTACGCATCGACGGCACCGACCTGTCCCGGATCGGCGAAGCCGCCCTCACCCGGCTCCGCCGCGAACGCGTCGGCTTCGTCTTCCAGTCGCTCAACCTGGTGCCCTCGCTCTCGGTCGTCGAGAACGCCGCGCTGCCCCTGCTGCTGGGCGGCGAGGCGCCGGGCAGTGCGGACGTACGGGCGCGAGCGCTGCGCGTCCTGGAGGCGGTCGGGCTGGCGGACCGGGCCGACGATTCTCCGCTGCTGCTCTCCGGCAGGCAGCAGCAGCGGGTGGCCATCGCCCGCGCGCTGGTCACCGACCCCGCAGTGATCTTCGCGGACGAGCCGACCGGCGCCCTCGACCCGGTCACCGCCAGCGACGTACTCACCCTGCTGCGCGGCGCGGTGGACCGCGCGGGGCACACGGTGGTGATGGTCACCCACGACCCGGTCGCCGCCTCCTGGACGGACCGGGCGCTCTTCATCGACGCCGGGCGCGTCGTCGGCGTACTGGACCAGCCGCAACCCGACGGCGTCGCGCAGGCGATGCAGCGACTGGGCGGAGGCGCGCGGCCATGACGTACACGCCCCTCGACAGCCCCGAGACCACGACGTACGCGCCCCACGACAGCCCCGAGCGCCCCGTGCGCTCCCGCCGTACCGCCCGTTTCCTCGCCGCCCGCTCGCTGAAGCTGCACCGCAAGGCGTGGGCGGCGGTGTTCGCGGTACTGGTGCTCACCTCTCTGGTACTGGGTGGTTTCGCGCTGGCCACGCTGTCCACTCTGGCCGGCCACGCGCGCGTGGAGCGTTACGCCGGCGCCGCCGCGGTCGTCACCGGCGACCAGACCACCCGCTACACGGCGGAACTCATGGGCGGCGAGTCCCACTCGTCCTCGGCGGAGCTGACAGAACGGGTGCGGGTGCCGCGTTCGGTGCTGCCGCGGATCGCGGCCGTGCCGGGTGTACGGGCCGCCGTCGCGGACGACGCCTTCCCGGTCGCGATGTCCGCGAAGCCGACCGCCACACGAACTGGCACCCCTGCTCCCACCTCAACTCCCGCTCCCGTCTACGGCCACTCCTGGCAAGCCGCCGCGCTCGCCCCCTTCACACTGCGCGAAGGGCGCGCCCCCGCCGGCCCCCGGCAGGTGGTCCTCGACGGCAGCCTCGCCGACCGTATGGGCGTACGTGTGGGCGACGCGATCACGGCACAGTCGCTCGGTGCCCCCGCGACGTACGAGGTCTGCGGCATCGCCGCCCCCAAGGGGCAGGGCGACCGCACCGGCCTGGACCACCAGGGCGCTGTCTTCTTCACCGACCAGCGCGCGCGGCAACTGGCGGGGCACCCCGGCAGCACCGACGCCATCGGTGTACTCGCCGAACCCGGAGTGAGCGACGAGCAGATCCACGCCGGAATACGTGCGGCGCTGGCCGGCGCGGAGCCCGCCCGCAGTGTCGGCGCAGGGCAGCGTCACGAGGATGACGACACCGGGCTGCGCGTGCTGACCGGCGACAGCCGCGGGGAACCGGAATTCCTCGACGCGGCGCCCAGCCGCTGGGGGCTGCTGCAACTGCTGGCGTCGGTCTGCGGTCTCGTCGTGATGATCGCCGTACTCGTGGTGGCCGGCACGGTCGCGCAGGCCGTGCACCAGCGTGCCCGCGAGATGGCGCTGCTGCGCGCGGTCGGTGCCACGCCGGAGCAACTGCGCGCGACGGTGAGCCGGGAGATCCGTACGGTCGCCGTCCTCGCCGCAGTGGTCGGCGCGATCGGCGCGGTACCGGTCTACGGGCTCCTGCTCCGCCTGCTGCGCAGCCGCGACGCCGTACCCGCGGGCCTCGAACTGCCCACCCCCTGGTGGCTGTACGCGGTACCGCTGCTGACCGCCGGACTGACCGTCCTCGTGGCGTGGCTCACCGGCACCCTGGCCTGCCGGCGGACCGCCAAGGTGCGCCCCGCGCAGGCGATGGGCGAGGCACAGGGCGAGCCGGAGCGGCCGGGCCGCGGCCGTACCGTGACCGGACTGGTGATGCTGTTCCTCGGCGTGGCGTCGGCCGGGACGGCGGTGCTCCAGTTCGGCGAGGTGGCCGCGATGGCCGCGAGCACCGCGGCGGTGACGCTGGTGATCGGGTGCGCGCTGCTCGGCCCCTGGATCGCGCGTGGCGCCCTACGGGTGCTCGGCGCGCCCGCGCGGCGGTTCGGCGGCGCGGGCGGCTACCTGGCTGCCGCCGCCGCGCAGGCCAACTCGCGTCGGCTGGGCGCCGCGATCACGCCGATCGTGCTGATGGTGGCGTTCGTCGCGGTCCAGATGTCGGGCGGCGCGACGCTGGACCGGCAGGGCGGCCGGCAGGGCGAGGAGGCGGTACGTGCCGACTTGGCGGTCACCACGGACGGTTCGGGGAGCACGGACGGGCCCGGTATCACGGAGGAGACGGTCGAACGGATCAGCCGGGTGCCGGGAGTGGCGGCCGCTTCGGGGGTGCTGCACAGCACGGTCGTCCTGGCGCGCAAGGACTTCGGCGAGCCGCGGCTGGACCGGATGCCGGTCCTGGCGGTCAACCCCGCGGCGATGCCTCGTGTACTGGACCCGGGCGTGGTCGAGGGCGACACGGCGAAGCTGGGCCGTGGCACGGTCGCGGTGGGCAAGGACCGGGCGCGGTCGCTCGGGCTCGGCATCGGGTCCGCCGTCACGCTACGGTACGGCGACGGGGCAAACGTTTCGCTGCGCGTGGCGGCCGTCTACGAACGCTCGCTCGCCCTCGGCGACTTCCTCTTCGCCACCGAGGAACTGGCGCCCCACATGTCCGCGCCCCTGCACTCCCGCGTCCTGCTCGGCGTCGACGCCCCGGCGGGCCAGGTGCAGGCCGCCGTGCAGCGGGTACTGGCGGACTCCGCGACGGGCGCGCGCGTCACGCCGCACCCGGCGGGGGAACAGCAGAAGGCCGAGGACCGGGGCGTCGGAGAAGTGATCACCGTGGTCGCGGTGAGCGTGATCGGCGGCTTCACCGTCATCGCCGTACTCAGCACCCTCACCCTCATCATGGTCGGCCGCCGGCCGGAGATCCAACTACTGCGCCTCGTGGGCGCGGGACGGCGCCAGATCCGGCGGATGCTGCGCATCGAGGCGGCCGTCGTGGGGCTGACGGGCCTGGTGGTCGGCACGGTGGTCGCGCTGGTGCCACTGGTCGCGCTCAGCCTGCCGCTGGCCGGGACGCTGCCGTATCTGCCGCCCGTGCAGGCCGGGGTGATCGTGGCGGTGGTGGCGGTGACGGTCGCGGCGGGCATCCTGCTGCCGATGCGGCCCGCGCTCCGCAAGCGCCATCCGGCGGGCTTCGGGGGGCGCTGAGGGCCGCGAGGGGCGGCCGGACAGCGAGGAACAACGCTCGGGGAACGGCCGGGGCATCAGGAACAGGGCGCGAGGGCTGCGGAGCCGGACCGGATCCGTGGCCCTCGCGCCGTTCCGTCCGTCCGGCTTCGGTCCGTCCCCATACCGTCCGTCCGGCTTCCGTCCGTTCTTGCTACCGCCTGGCCCCCGCGCCTCCGAAAGCACCCCGCCTCACCGAACCGCACCAAACCTCCCCAAAACCTTCCATTCCCCTCCCTCACGCTTCGGCGTCGCCGCAACCTCACGCATAATCCAATTCTCCACTGGTAACTCCCTCACCGAGAGGCCACTCGCATGACGAACCCCTTCGAAGACCCGGAGGCGCAGTACCACGTCCTGACGAACGACGAGAACCAGCACTCGCTGTGGCCCTCGTTCGCGGAGATCCCGGCCGGCTGGCAGAGCGTGTTCGGCCCGGAGGGCCGGCAGGCGTGCCTGGACTACGTCGAGGAGCACTGGACCGACATGCGGCCGCGCAGCCTGGCGGAGGCCATGGCCGACTGAGCCTCCGGCCTCCCGCCCTGTCTCATGCGAAAGCACCCGCTCCGGTCCCGGAACGGGTGCTCTTCGTTTTCCGACGGCGCGCGGGACGTCCCCCGTCACACCACCGTCAGCCGCAGTGCGAACGCCGCGAATCCCACCGCCAGCACCCCGGCACACACCCGCTGCCCCCGGGAAATCCCCGTCCACGGCAGCTCCAGCCGCCGCGCCACCCGGGCGACGAGGACGAGTACGACAGCGAAGAGCGGCAGCCAGGGCAGCCGGGTCGCCATCCAGGCGGCGAAGTCCGGCGCGGTGGTCAGGCCCTCCACCGTCGTACCGGCGAACGCGGCCGGTACGGCGACGGCCAGCATCGCGGTCTGGTGCCAGCACAGGATCGTCATCGCGGACCGGTTGACGGCCGTCACCGGAGCCCACAGCGCGGGCCGCCGCAGCAGGGCCGCGATCCGGTCGCGCAGCAGGATCGCCGCGCCCGACTGAGCCGCGGCGAGGGCGATCACCAGCAGGGACGGCGGGTGGGAGTTCGTACGGTCCTGGCCGGGGACGCCGACCAGGCTCGCCGGGTAGTGGAAGACGAGGAGCAGCGCCGCGAAAAGGATGGCGCCGCCGGCGAGCAGCAGCCGGGCGCCGCGCCGGCCGAGCCGTTTCTCGCCCCAGGAGACGCCCAGTTGGTAGCCGAAGAGCCAGCCCGGGATCAGGCTGATCAGCGTGGCCCAGTACGGGACCGAGTCGGCGTACGGGCCGTAGCGCAGAAAGTCCACGACCGCGACGACCGCCGCCAGGGGGGCCGCCGCCCAGCCCCCGAGCCGCCGCGAGGCCGCCATGCAGTACGGCGTCAGTGCCGTCACCACCGCGTACACGCCCACGAACCACAAGGGTTGGACGACCAGAGTGGCGGCCGTGTGCAGCGTCGTGAGGGGAACTCCGGCCGCGTACAGGACAGCGGCCAGCACGGCCCATACGGCGGTGACGCCGACGGCGGGCCGTAGCAACCGGGCCAGTCGGCCGCGCAGCCAGTCGCCCGGCGTTGTGCCCCGCCCGGTGGCGCGCCGGAAGGACAGAACGGAGGCGTAGCCGCCGACGAGGAAGAAGATGCCCAGCATCTGGAGCACCCAGGTGATCGGCGCGAGCGGCGCGAAGGTGGAGAGCGGACTCGCGTTGTGCAGCGAGCTGTCGGGGTCGCGGACGAAGCCGCCGACGAGCCAGTGGCCGGTCGGCACGGCCAACAGGGCCAGCGCCCGCAGCCCGTCGACGGCGCGGTCGCGCTGGGCCACCGGGAGGCGGCCGACCGTGCCCGGCGGCGGTGAGTGCGGCGGTATGTGCGGACGGGACCGCTCGTCCAGGCTCATGCTCCGGAACCCGTGCTGACCGTGGCGCTGTCCGAGAAACGCGGCGCGGCAGCGATCCGTATGGGCGCTTCTTGCGTGGCGGCTTTCCGTATGGAGGCTTTCCGCATGGCAGCTTTCCTCTTCTCGCACACGGTCGGCGCATGGGTGTGCCACGGGCCTGCCGGGGGTCCGTCATGAAGGTGATGGGGCGATCGCCCTCCATGCTGGTGCGAGAAGCCGACGGAAACAGTCAGGCCAGAACCCGTATCAGGGTGGGGCAAACCTCACCACGGACCAGGGGGACAGCACCCTGCGGAGCGGGCCCGCCGTTGTCCGTATCGTTCGCGTCATCAGCTCATGACCGCGAGGACGTTCGCCGACCTCGCGCCGCTCACCGCCGACCAGCCGCAGGCCGTCTCCGCGGTGGATCCGGGCGAGTCGCTGGTCCTCAAGGGCGGCATCCACGGCGCGTCCCGTAAGAGGTGCTGGGGGGAGGCGCCCGCGCACATCACCGCGCACGGCGGCATGGGCGGCTCCCGGACACGCCGCTCATCCGGCTCACCGGTTCCGTCGGCATGGCCGGCGCGGTCATCCGGCATCACAACGGCCGCGAGCGCCGTCGGCTGAAGCGCGAACGGGCGAAGTAGCGGGCGGCCGTACGGGACAGCCGCGACGCCCGAGCGTCCGCGACGGCGGAACCAGGCGGCCTCGACGGCGGACGAGGTGCGCCCCCGGCAGGACTCGAACCTGCGGCCAAGTGCTTAGAAGGCACCTGCTCTATCCACTGAGCTACGGGGCCAGGTGGTGGGCGTGGATCACACGGGCCGCCGACAAGGATAGGGCTCCGCGTGCCTCGTCCCGGTTGCTTCACCTCCGTGGCACGTTGTGGAGGTTCGGTGAAGCGGTCCCGATAATCGCAGGCAGGTACGAATTCTGCACCGTTTTTGACGCCTCACGCGTCGGGTGTTGTGCACTCGTTATGCCTGAGCCCCTCTGATCGCGACTGCCCCATGCGTCGCTGATCCCGATCTGTACGGGTTTACGCGGCGCGCACAGAGGGCTATACGCTTCAAAAACCTGCCAAAATTGGGCATTCTGCACGAGTGGCAACCTTGGATGTACAACCCCGGCTCCTTGACGTCCTGTCCGCGCTGCGCGACCGCGTCGACGCCGCGCGCTTCCCGCTGCCACTGCCCGGCGCCGCCCGCGCCCGTCGTACCCGGTCCGAGTTGCTGGACCAGCTCGACGACTATGTGATGCCCCGGCTGCGCGCTCCTCAGGCCCCGCTGCTCGCGGTCGTCGGCGGATCCACCGGGGCCGGCAAGTCCACGCTCGTCAATTCTCTGGTGGGCCGGCGCGTCAGTGAGGCCGGCGTACTGCGGCCCACGACACGTACGCCGGTGCTCGTGTGCCACCCCGCCGATCACCACTGGTTCGCGGGGCGGCGGGTGCTGCCGCAGTTCACCCGCGTCTGGGTGCCCGAGCAGGACGGCCCCGAGGAACTCGACGGGTACGACGACGCATGTGAACGCGAGTGTGAGTACACCTACGAAGGTGAGGGCGAGGAGGAGGGCGGCGGCGCGCCGGTGAACGCGGCGGGCATGGCGCCCCTGCGTATCGAGACGGAGCCGGCCCTCCCCAGCGGACTGGCCCTCCTGGACGCCCCCGACATCGACTCGCTCGTCGCGCGCAACCGGGAGCTGGCCGCCGAGCTGATCTGCGCGGCCGACGTATGGGTACTGGTCACCACCGCCGCCCGGTACGCGGACGCGGTGCCGTGGCACCTGCTCCGTACGGCCAAGGAGTACGACGTCACCCTCGTCACCGTGCTGGACCGGGTGCCGCACCAGATCGCCACCGACATCTCGGCGCGGTACGCCGCCCTGCTGACCCGCGCCGGGCTCGGCGACGTACCCCGCTTCACCATCCCCGAGCTGCCCGAGTCGGCGGGCGGCGGCAGCGGTCTGCTGCCCGCCACGGCGGTGGCGGCACTGCGGCGGTGGCTGGAGCGGCACGCACAGGACCCCGCGGTCCGGAACGCGGCGGCCGCCCGTACCACCGCCGGGGTCCTGGCCTCGCTGCACTCCCGGATGCCGGCCCTGGCCGGGGCCTCCGCCTCCCAGCACGCCGCCACGCTGCGGCTGGCCGACCAGGTGGAGCAGGCGTACGAGGAGGCCGCGGCCCGGGTGCGGCGCGAGGTCGAGCAGGGCGAGGTGCTGTCCGGCGACGCCCGCGCCCACTGGCGGGACCACGAACTCGGCGGCCGCCCCGACGAACTGCTGGACGCCCTGACCCACGGGCTGACCTCCCTGCTGCGCTGCGCGGTGGAAGAGGCCGACGAGCGGGCCGCCGAGGCGTGGCGTCGGGACCCAGCGGCGGCGGACGCGGCCCTTACGGAGGTGGCGGATGCCTCGGCCTCGGCCGCCCGCCTGGGGGTCGTCGTAAGGCGGTGGCGGCGCTGCCTGGAGGAACTGGCGGAGGAGGGCGTACGGGAAGCGCGCGCGCCACGAGGCGGACGCGCGGCGCGCGGGGCACGGGCCGGGGAGCGCGCGAAGTCGGCCGCCGACCCGGAGGAGGCCGCGGCGCTGCTGGCCACCACCCTGCTGGGCGGCCGCCGGGCCCGTACAGCAGGCGAGGCCCTCGCCGACCTGCTGGGCGCTCAGGTCGCGGTACGGCTGCGGGACCGGGGCGGCCGACTGCTCGACACGTACCTCCAGCGCGCGCTGGACGGCGAACGGGAGCGGCGCCTGACGCCGCTGGAGTCGCTGGGCGTACGGCCGGACCACCAGGCCGCGCTGATCGCCGCGCTGTCGCTACTGCAGAAGGAGAAGGTGACGCGGTGACTGCTGGTGTGGGGCGTACGGATGGGGATGTGGGCGGGGATGTGAGTGGAGGTGCGGATGGGGTGTACGGCGGTGATGGTGCGCGGCTGGTGGCGGCGGCGGGGGAGCCGGTGACGGCTGCCGACATGCCGATGGCCGCTGACACGGTGATGTCCGCAGACGCGGCGGAGGCCGCAGGCGCTGGCTCCGCGACCGCCCCGGACGCTTCGGGCGCCCCGGAAGCCCCGGAGACGGCAGCGCCTCGGCCGGCCCCGGGCCCGGCCGAGGCGCGCACCTCCTGGAACGACGGGCTGATCGCCCGCCGCGCGACGGACGGTACGGATGCGAAGCCCGTCGCCGAGCGGCGCCACGCCCGCGCCCGGGAAGCGGCGGCGGAGCACCGCGAAGGCAGACAGCCCGAGTGGCGTGAGTGGCCCGAGTGGCTGGAGTGGGAGGACCGGGACCGGAGTTCTCACCCGGGCGGGGACGGGGACGCGTGGCTGGACGACGGGGACGAGTGGCACCAGCAGCGCGACTGGCAGGAGTGGGAGGACGAGGGCGACAGCGAACTCGAAGCCGTACTGGCCGTACTCCGGGACCCCGCGGAGCCCGTACAGGAGCCGCGGGGTCGGCGGGGCCGTGCACAGGAGACGAGGGAGTGCGCCCCCGACCCACGGACCGCCAAGGGGCTCCGATGCATCAGAGGCACCAGAGAGCGCAAGAACCCCGGAGGCCCCGAGGACCGTGAAGGCCGCGAAGACCCTGTGGCCCCGGACGGGATCACGTCCCCCCGAGGCCCCAGAGCCTTCAGGGCCTCCAGAGCCCCCGGAGCCCGGCCCACCCCCGGGCAGCGCCTGCGCCCCCGCCTGGACGCTCTCCGGGAGCTCGTCGGGCTGTCCCGGACGCGCCTGGACGGGGCGACACTGGCCGAGGCGGGACGGGTGCTCGGCGCGGCGGACGAGCGCTGCCGGCTGTCCGGGGAGCACACCGTCATCGCCGTCGCGGGAGCCACCGGCAGTGGAAAATCGTCCCTGTTCAACGCGCTGGTGGAGGCGGACCACTCGGACGTGGGGGCGCGCCGGCCGACGACCTCGGAGCCGGTGGCCTGCGTGTGGTCCGGTGGACAGCCGGGCGCGCACGGCCTGCTGGACCGGCTCGGAGTACCGGCACGCCGCAGACACGCGCCGGCCGCCGGCTCGGCCACGCTGCCCGGTCTCGTCCTCCTGGACCTGCCCGACCACGACTCGGCCGCGGCCGGGCACCGTGAGCAGGTCGATCGGATGCTGGCGCTGGTGGACGCGGTGATCTGGGTGGTCGACCCGGAGAAGTACGCGGACGCGGTGCTGCACGAAAGGTATCTGCGGCCGCTGGCGGGCCACGCCGAGGTCATGTTCGTCGTCCTCAACCAGGTGGACCGGCTGCCGGGGGACGCCGCCGTACAGGTGATCGACGATCTGCGGCGGCTGCTCGACGAGGACGGTCTGGCCCTCGGGGAGCACGGCGAACCGGGCGCCGCCGTACTGGCGCTGTCGGCCGCCACAGGGGAGGGCGTCGGGGACCTGCGGGAGGCGCTCCGCCAGTTCGTCGCGGAGCGCGGCGCGGCGGACCGGCGGCTGACCGCCGACGTGGACGCGGCGGCGGGGCGGCTGTGGCCGGTGTACGTGTCCGACGGACGGTACGGGCTGACGGAAGCGGCCCGGGAGGAGTTCGAGGACTGGCTCGCCGAGGCGGTCGGCGCCGGGGCGATGGGCAGTGCGGCGGAACGCGACTGGCTGCGCCACGGGCAGCGGGCCTGCGGCACGCCGTGGCTGCGTCTGAGGCTGCGCGGACGGCGGTCGGGGGCGGCGCGTGGACGGTCCGGGCGGACGAGTCCGGGACGTACGGGACGGTCCAGACTGTGGCACCGGGACGCGTACCCGGAGGCGTACACGGAGGCGGACGCAGCCGGTGAAGCGGGCGGCGACGACGCGTACGGCACCGTGAGCGGCTGGGTACCGGTGGACGGGCGGGCCACGGCGCGCCCGCTGGTCGAGCAGGCCGTACGGGCCGTGGCGGGGGAGGCGTCGGAAGGGCTGCCGGCGCCCTGGGCGCAGGCGGTGCGCGAGGCGGCGTTCCGGGGCGCCGAGGGGCTGCCGGAGGCGCTGGACCGGGCGGCGGCTGTCGCGGAAGGGGACTTGCGCGCCGGGCCGCTGGTGCGGCCGCGGTGGTGGTCGGTGGCCGCCGTGACGCAGGGGCTGCTGACGATGTTGCAAGTGGTCGGGGTGTTGTGGCTGCTGGCCGTGGCGGTGGGCGCGGCGGAGGCGGGGGAGTGGCTGTCCGCGCTGCTGGTGACGGTCATCGGGACGACGGGCGGCCCGGTCCTGTCGTGGGTGTGCGGAGTGTCGGGGCGCGGTGCGGCCCGCCGGTACGGCCAGGAAGCGGAACGCCGGCTGCGTACGGCGGCGGCGGGCTGCGGCCGTGCCGCGGTGCTGGAACCGGTCGCCGCCGAACTGCTGCGCTACCGGGAGGTGCGGGAGCAGTACGCGGTGGCGGCGGGGTTGTGAGGCGGCGGAGCGTGCCGAGCGTGGCAGGCCCCCCGTCGGAGTGACGGAGTTGTCCACAACTCCGCGGTAGCACACAGGCTCCGGCGGGCTCCGGCGAATCCGTGCAGCATGGGTTCCACGCAGGCCCGGGACCGGGCCGCAGGGCCCGCCGGGGCCCACGACGGGGGAGGCGACGGCCATGTACGAAACGATGGTGACGCTGGTGGGGAACGCCGCGACAGCGGTGGAGCACCGGCTGACCACGACAGGCGCTTCGGCGGCGCGGTTCCGCCTGGCGACGTCCGCGCGGCGCTGGGACAAGGAGCGCCGGTGCTGGATCGACGGGGACACGAGCTTCTACACCGTCCGCGCGTGGCGGTCGCTGGCGGACCACGTCGCCGCTTCGGTCTCGCGCGGCGAACCCCTCGTCGTGCACGGCCGCATGCGGGTGTGGGACCGCGAACTGCCCGAGGAGAAGGGCGGACAGCGGCGGGTCTCGGTCGAGGTGGAGGCCCTGGCCGTCGGACACGACCTGTCGCGCGGCACCTCCGCCTTCCGGCGGGTCGACCGGACGAGTGCGCCACCCGCTCCCTCCCTTCCGTCCGCTCCGCCCCATCCGGAGTTCTCGCCGTCCCCAACGCCCTCGGACGCCGTATCCGGCACCGAACCTGACTGGTCGTCGCCACCCCCGGCACCCCCTCCCGAGGAGGGTGGTATTGCCTCGGCCTGAGCCTCTCCCGCACCCCTGATGCGCAGTACGCCGGAGAAGCGATCAGTGCCCGGAAAGTCCCGGTGATTTGTCGATATTGCCAGGTCAAGTGGGGTGTAGTCGGTAACGATTGCGATTCGGATCGCTTATAGGACGGTATTGCGGGGGATCGTGTTGCGCCCGCTCTCTAGGATCCGTCGGGTACTCACGAGTACTCACGGGGGCTGATGTATTCGGCTGTTGAGTTCTTCGGGTTCATTCCGGCGAGGCAACTCCCCTATCGATCCCGCCTCGCCCAGAGGGGAAATTCATGATTTCAGTGAAGAGGCGGGGCGCAGCCCGCCTTGCCGCCGCGGTCCTGGCGTCGGGCCTGGCCGCGGCGGGCACGATAGCCACCGCGGGTCCCGCCGCGGCGGACGACGCGGCGCCGGTCCACGGCGGCGCCAGTGCGACGCTCGACGGCCTGAAGACCTACGGTCAGGCAGTCCTGCACGCCGACGGCCGCGACCAGCGGATCGGCGCCGGGCTCTTCGAGATGAAGGTCGACAACGGCGGCACCCTCCAGACGTACTGCATCGACATCGGCACGCCGACACAGCAGATGGCGAAGTACAAGGAGGTGCCCTGGAGCGCCTCGTCGCTGCACAACAACCCGGACGCCGGCAAGATCCGCTGGATCCTGCAGAACTCCTACCCGCAGGTCAACGACCTGGCCTCGCTCGCCCAGAAGGCCGGTGCCGGGAGCCTGACCGAGAAGACCGCTGCCGCCGGTACCCAGGTCGCGATCTGGCGCTTCTCCGACCACGTGAAGGTCGACGCCGTCGACCCCGCGGCCGGGAAGCTCGCCGACTACCTGGAGCAGAAAGCGAAGATCCTCACCGAGCCCGAGGCGTCGCTGAAGCTGGACTCGCCGGCCGTCTCCGGCAAGTCCGGCAGCAAGCTCGGCCCGGTCACGGTCCACACCAACGCCAACAGCGTCACCGTCTCCCCGGCCGCCGGTACCCCCGCCGGCGTCAAGGTGGTCGGCGCCGACGGCAAGCCTGTCACCAAAGCGGCCAACGGCACCCAGCTCTTCTTCGACGTGCCCGCCGGCGCGAAGGACGGCGCCACCTCGCTGACCGCGCAGGCCGCCACCAAGGTCTCGGTCGGCCGCGCCTTCACCGGCAGCGTCGGCCGCGTCAAGAGCCAGACCATGATCCTGGCCGGCTCCAGCGAGTCCACCGCCACCGCGACCGCCACCGCCTCCTGGAAGAAGGCGGGCGCGGCCCCGGCCGTCACCGCGGAGAAGAACTGCTCCAAGAGCGGCGTGGACGTCACCGCCACCAACAAGGGCGACGCGCCGTTCAAGTTCCAGCTCTCCGGCAAGGAGCACGTGATCGCCCCGGGCAAGTCCGAGACGATCACCGTCCCGGTCGGCGAGGACCAGGCGTACGAGATCACGATCGCGGGTGAGGCCGGCTTCAAGAAGACCTTCACCGGCGTCCTCGACTGCAAGACCGCCGGCACCACGCCCGGCAAGCCCTCCTCGCAGCCCAGCCCGGCCTCGGCCGGCGGCACCGGCTCCGGCGGCGGCGCGGGCGGCGACCTCGCCGAGACCGGCTCCAGCAACGCCACCCCGGTGATCGCGGGCGTCGCGGCCGCGCTGGTCGTCGTCGGCGGCGGCGCGGTCTTCTTCCTCCGCAAGAAGAAGGCGGGCGCCACCTCGTAACCGAGGTACGGACGTCACCCCGTAGCTGAGGCACGGACGTCACCCGGGCCCCGGGGCGCGGAAGCTCCCTGGGGCCCGGCGTGACGAGGCGCGCCGCGGCCCCGACCCGGGTGTGACGAAGCGCGCCCCGGCCCCGGCGTCACACGGCGCGCCCCGGCTCCGGCCGCGGTGCCACACGGCGCCCTGGTTCCGGCCCAGGTGCCACACGGCGCGTTCCCAGCCCCCGGCGCCACGACGCGCCCCAGCCCCGGCGCCACGGCGCGCCCGGCCCCGCCCGCCCGTGACCGTACGCACACCACCCACCGCCCTCCGTGCCCGAGCGAATCCGCTCCTCGGCCACGGAGGGCGGTGGCATTCCCGGCTGGGCGGCAGGGCCAGCAGGGCCGGCGGGGATCAAGGGCCCGGGGCCTGGCACTCACGGCCCGCCTCCCCCGGCCGGTCACCCCGCCCACCACCCTATTCCCCGTCCCCCCGAGGTACTCGTTTCCATCGCGGGCTGGCCGTACGGCAAGATGGGTGTATCTGCCCTCGCGCGGCGGAGCCGCTCATCGGCCCACGCGGCGGAGCCGCATTGACCATGACAGATCCAGACTGCCGGACGGTTTCTCTTGGCTGAGTACATCTACACGATGCGCAAGACGCGCAAGGCGCACGGCGACAAGGTCATCCTTGACGACGTGACGCTGAGCTTCCTGCCGGGCGCGAAGATCGGTGTCGTGGGGCCCAACGGCGCCGGCAAGTCGACGGTGCTGAAGATCATGGCCGGTCTTGAGCAGCCGTCGAACGGCGACGCGTTCCTGACCCCCGGCTTCACCGTCGGGATGCTCCTCCAGGAGCCGCCGCTGGACGAGTCCAAGACCGTCCTGGAGAACGTCCAGGACGGCGCCCGCGAGATCATGGACAAGCTCAGGCGCTTCAACGAGGTCGCCGAGCTGATGGCGACCGACTACTCCGACGCGCTGATGGAGGAGATGGGCAAGCTCCAGGAGGACCTGGACCACGCCAACGCGTGGGACCTGGACACCCAGCTCGAGCAGGCCATGGACGCGCTGGGCTGCCCGCCCGGCGACTGGCCGGTCACCAACCTCTCCGGTGGTGAGAAGCGCCGCGTCGCGCTCTGCAAGCTCCTCCTGGAGGCGCCCGACCTGCTGCTCCTCGACGAGCCCACCAACCACCTGGACGCCGAGTCCGTGCAGTGGCTGGAGCAGCACCTCGCCAAGTACGCCGGCACCGTCGTCGCCGTCACCCACGACCGGTACTTCCTCGACAACGTGGCCGAGTGGATCCTGGAGCTCGACCGCGGCCGCGCGATCGCCTACGAGGGCAACTACTCCACGTACCTGGACAAGAAGGCCGCCCGCCTGAAGGTCGAGGGCCAGAAGGACGCCAAGCGTGCGAAGCGTCTGAAGGAAGAGCTGGAGTGGGTCCGTTCCAACGCCAAGGGCCGGCAGGCCAAGTCCAAGTCGCGGCTGACCCGTTACGAGGAGATGGCGGCCGAGGCGGAGAAGACCCGGAAGCTGGACTTCGAGGAGATCCAGATCCCGCCGGGCCCGCGCCTGGGCAGCGTCGTCGTCGAGGTCGAGCACCTCAACAAGGCGTTCGGCGAGAAGGTCCTCATCGACGACCTGTCGTTCACCCTCCCGCGCAACGGCATCGTCGGCGTCATCGGCCCGAACGGCGCCGGCAAGACCACGCTGTTCAAGATGATCCAGGGCCTGGAGGAGCCGGACTCCGGCAGCATCAAGGTCGGCGAGACGGTCAAGATCTCCTACGTCGACCAGACCCGCGCCAACATCGACCCCAAGAAGACGCTGTGGGCCGTCGTCTCCGACGAGCTGGACTACATCAACGTCGGCCAGGTCGAGATGCCGTCCCGCGCCTATGTGTCGGCGTTCGGCTTCAAGGGCCCGGACCAGCAGAAGCCGGCCGGTGTGCTCTCCGGTGGTGAGCGCAACCGCCTGAACCTGGCGCTCACCCTCAAGCAGGGCGGCAACCTGCTGCTCCTCGACGAGCCGACCAACGACCTCGACGTCGAGACCCTGTCCTCGCTGGAGAACGCGCTGCTGGAGTTCCCCGGCTGCGCCGTGGTCGTCTCCCACGACCGCTGGTTCCTGGACCGCGTCGCCACGCACATCCTGGCGTACGAGGGCGAGTCCAAGTGGTTCTGGTTCGAGGGCAACTTCGAGTCGTACGAGAAGAACAAGGTCGAGCGGCTGGGCCCGGACGCGGCCCGTCCGCACCGCGCCACGTACAAGAAGCTCACCCGGGGCTGAGCCGCGTGCGACACCTGTACTCCTGCCCGCTGCGCTGGTCCGACATGGATGCTTTCGGCCATGTCAACAACGCGGTGTTCATCCGCTACCTGGAAGAGGCGCGGATCGACTTCATGTGGCGACTGGCGCCGGGCGAGGGCAGCACGTCCTTCTCCGGCGGGTCCGTGGTGGCCCGCCACGAGATCGACTACGTACGGCCGCTGGTGCACCGGCACGCGCCGGTGACCGTAGAGTCCTGGGTGACGAAGATAGGCGCCGCGTCGATGACGATCGCCTATGAGATCAAGGACGAGGACACGGTGTACGTCCGTGCCTCGACCGTCGTCGTCCCGTACGACTTCGGCGCGGAGCGGCCCCGCCGTATCACCGCCGAGGAGAAGTCCTTCCTCAAGGAATACATGGATGGCGCTGACGGCGCGGACGACGCGGACGGTGCCCAGCAGGAGGGGGCCGTCGCCGCATGACGGCGTTGCGCCTGGCCGATGCCGGGGAGGCGGCGGATCTCGCCGCCTTCCTGGCCCGGCTGATCCACTACGACCGTGCCGCCGCGGTGCGGTTGCAGACGGGCGGCGGGGTGCTCGCGGTGTTCGGGCGGCCGCCGTCGTTCGAGGTGCTGGCGATCCGTACGGCACGCCTGGCACCGGCCGCGTCCTCCGGCCCGCAGGCAGCGACCGCGGCCCACGGCCCGCGGACCGGCACGGGAGCCGCTCCCGCCGTCGGCCTCGACCGCACCGTCTCCGCCGGAGACCTGCTCGAAGGCATCGACGAGTCGACAAACAGCCTGACGCTGCCCGCCGCCGTCACGGGCCCGCCGTGGGCCGGCGTCCTGCCGCCGCGCGGCGGCTGGCAGCAGATCCCGGGGCTGCCCTCGCCGCAGGCGCTGGGCAGGACCGTCGCACTCGCCGTCGCCGAGTTCCGCGCCCGGGACGAGGCACTGCCACCGGAACGCCGTACGCGCGCCGAGCGCGACCGCATCGGCCGCGAGATCTGGTCCCGCACCCTGGGCGACACCCACCTGCCGCTGCGCGCCGCGCACGCCGCGCAGTCCCTGGGTTTCCTGCGCCCTGTCCGGGCCGAAGCGCAAGCCGGCGTCTACGGGCCCGCAGGCGGTGGCCACGGTTCCGTTTCCGGTTCTGCGGGGTACGGCGCCGCATTGGCGGAACCGCCGGCGCTGACCCTGCTGGCCGCGGGCGGCTGGCTGCGGCTGCGGACGCCGTACGGATCGGTCGCGGTCCGCACGGGCGGACCGTCGGCGCTCCCGGTGACGCCCGCCTGAGCCGTCCGCCGGGAGACCCCGTCAGCGCGGTGCGGGGCAGGCCCCACGCCCGGCCCCGACGCCCCGCCCGCGACGGCCTGAGCGGCTACGGCATCACTCAGCCGTATTGATCATCGACGCCGCCGCATACGTCAGGTAGTTCCAGAGCTGCGTCTCGTGCTCGGGGGACAGCTCCAGGGAGTCCACCGCGTCCCGCATGTGCTTGAGCCAGGCGTCATGCGCGGCACGGTCCACGGTGAAGGGCGCGTGCCGCATGCGCAGCCGCGGGTGGCCACGGCCGTCGCTGTACGTACGGGGCCCGCCCCAGTACTGCATGAGGAAGAGCGCGAGCCGCTCCTCGGCCGGTCCCAGATCCTCCTCCGGGTACATCGGCCGCAGCAGCGGGTCCTCGGCCACCCCCTGGTAGAAACGGTGCACCAGGCGGCGGAACGTCGGCTCGCCACCGACCTGCTCGTAAAAAGTCTGTTCCTGAAGCGTGCCGCGCGGAATCTTGTTCACCCGTCCATGGTGTCAGACGACGCGGCGGTGCCGGACTGCTCGGCCGAGGACCCGCGACGTAGGACAGTGGAGACATGAGCGGTACACCGTCCGGTACGGAGCCGGACCACGAGCCGACGGCAGCGGCCCGCGCCGAGCTGATCCGGCAGATCAGAGCGGCTGGCCATCTGGGAGACCCGCGCTGGCGGGCCGCCTTCGAGGAGGTCCCGCGGCACCTCTTCGTCCCGTACTACTTCGTGGCCACACCCCGCGGCTACCAACGGCTCTCGGGCTCCGACCCCGATCCCGAGCGGTGGGAACGTTGGCTGGAAGGCGTCTATACCGACGGGGCGCTGGCGACGTACATGCGGGACGGCGAGCTGGTGTCCACCAGCAGCCAGCCGTCGCTGATGGCGATGATGCTGGAAGAACTGCACGTCGAGGAGGTGGAGGAGGCCAAGGAGACCGAGGAGCAGCCCACGGACACCGGCTGCCGCGTCCTGGAGATCGGTACGGGTTCCGGCTACAACGCCGCCCTGCTCTCTCACCGCCTGGGCGCGGAGCACGTGACCACCATCGACCTGGACGAGGAGATCACCGGCCCGGCGCGCGACCGGCTGGCCGCCGCGGGGCACCGTCCCACCGTGGTGACCGGCGACGGCGCCCGGGGCTGCCCGGAACGCGCACCGTACGACCGGATCATCGCCACCTGCGCCCTGCCTGCCGTCCCGCCGGCCTGGATCGCGCAGTCCGTCCCGGGAGCCCTGATCCTGGCCCCGCTGGCGACCGGCCTGATCGCACTCCGCGTGACGGACCCCGAGGCCGTACGGGCGGAGGGCCGCTTCCTGCCCACCCCCGCCTACTTCGTCCCCCTGCGAACCGGCCCCGACCCCACCGCACAGCCGCTCCACCCCGACACCCCCGAGCAGTCCGGCCCACCCGCCGTATCCGACGGACACCACCGAAGTCCCCGCCACCGCCTCCCCCGAGAAGCCCTGCGCGACGACCGCTTCCAATTCCTCCGCAGCCTCACCGCCAACACCCTCACCCCCGAGGAAGCCCACACCCTGTGGCACCGGCAGAACCGTCCCCGCCGTGAACGGTTCGGAGTGACCGTGCACGGCGCCTGTCAGTACGCGTGGCTCGATTCCCCGGAGGGCCCGCACCGGTGGGTGCTGCCCGGGAGCTAAAGGGGACGCTGCCCGCGTCGCGCGAGAACGGTGTCCGACAGCAGGAAGCGCCGGCCACAGTGGGTGCACTGTGGCCGGCGCTTCCTGCTGCTTTCCGGGCCCGCCTACGGGGGCCGTCGTGCGTCAGGCCCGGCGGACGGTGATGGTGGTCCAGGCGCCTACGTGAATGCGGTCGCCCTCGTGGAGGGGGGTCGGTACGTAGGGCTGGATCGGGTCCTCGGCGAGGTTGACGGTGGTGCCGTTGGTGGAGTTCTGGTCGACCACGGCCCAACTGCCGTCGGGCTGCTGGACCAGGAGGGCGTGCTGGTGCGAGACGCCCGGATCCTCCGGGGGGCGGCCCAGGTCGATGTCCGGGGACTCGCCCGTGCTGTGCCGGCGGCGGCCGATGGCGATCTGGGTGCCGGTGAGCGGGATCTGCTGCTCGGGGGAGTAGGCGGGCAGGTTCAGGCCGGCCGCCTCCGGGCCGCTGCGGCCCATCATCGCCATGAAGTACTCGCGGTCGGGGGCGATCGCCACGACCCAGCCGTCACCGACGACCGGCGGTGGTCCGGGCGGGGCGGCGGGCCCCGGTGCGGGCTGGTTCCACTGCTGGTCGGGCTGCGGTTGCTGGTGCGCGTCCGGCTGCTGCGGCGGCCGGCCGAAGGGGCCGGGCTGCTGCTGCGGTTCGAACGGGGCCGGCGGAGGGCCCTGTTGGGCGGCTTGCGGGTCGTACGGAGCATGCGGCGGCTGTTGCTGCGGAGGCTGCTGGGGCTCGTACGGGCCCTGCTGCCGAGGCGGGGTAGGCGGGCCCTGCTGCGGGGGCGGGAAGCCGTAGCCGCCGCCCTGACTGCTCTGGCCGCCCTGGCTGCCTTGGCCGTGGTCCGGGCTGCCCTGCGGACCCGGCTGCGCGGGCGGCGGGGGCGGGGACTGGGGAGAGGACTGGGAGTTCGGGGGAGGCAGCGGCCAGTCGTCGTCGGCTGCCCGGGGCGGACGCGCCGGGCCGGGCCGGCCGGCGGGGGCTCCCTGAGGGCCCGGCTGGCCGGTGGGTGCGGGGGCGCCGAACGGTGCGGGCTGCTCCGGCGAACCGAACTGGCCCGACTGGTCGGGCCGGCCGAAGGGAGCGGGCTGTTCGGGCGAGCCGAACTGGCCGGACTGCTCCGGGGAGAGCGGTTCGGCCGGGCGGTTGATCTGTGACGGGCGGGAGCCCTGGTACTCGTACTGCTGGGGCGGGGTGGGCGGGCCCTGGTGCGGCGGCGGGAAGCCGTAGCCGCCCTGGGAGCCCGGGCCGCCCTGCGGGGCGGGGGGCGGCGGGGCGTACGAGGTGGCCGAGTGCGTCAAGAAGTTGTAGCGGCACTCCTCGCAGAACGGGGCCATCGCCTCGCGCGGCGTACGGCACTGGGGGCACAGTTCCGGCTGGCCGCCCGGCTGGGGCTGCTGTCCGGGGCCGAAGCCCTGCTGGGGAGGGGGGCCAGGGGTGTTCTGGCCGGGACGAGGGGGCGCCGGGGCCTGGACCGGGGGCGGGAAGCCGTAGCCGCCTTGGGAGCCCGGGCCGCTCTGACCGCCCTGGGAACCCGGGCCGCCCTGAGGGCCGGGGCCGCTCTGACCGCCGTGGGAACCCGGGCCGCCCTGGCCGGCGTGCGGGCCGGGGGCGGGAGCCGGGCCGGGAACCTGGCCCATCGGGCCCTGCGGTGCGGGCGGGGCCTGAGGGGGCGGGGTCTGCTGGTGCGGGGGCTGCTGGGCCGGGGCCTGGTGCGGCGGCGGGGTCTGCTGAGGCGGCGGGGTCTGGCCGGGGAAGCCCTGCCCGCCCTGGGAAGCGCCGGGAGTGCCGGGGGTTCCGGAGACGCCGGGAGCGCCGGTGTCGCCGGGGGCTCCGGGGCCGTTCTGGGGGCTCGGGCCGCCCTGCGGAGCGGGCGGCGGCGGAGCCGGCTGGCCGGCCGGCGGAGTGTTGAGGAATCCCGCGGGCAGGGAGGGCGGCGGGGGAACAGCGCCCGCCATCCGGTGGCCGCACACCTCGCACCAGTCTTCGGCCACCGACTGATGGCCGTTCGGGCAGGTCGGCATGTCGGATCTTCCCCCTCAGTACCGATTGTGTTCGGTAGTACGTCTAGTTTGTTATTTCTTGACGCGAACTGTCTTGGTCGAGCGCGTTTCGAGCGTCATCTCGTCCGCCTCTGTGACCTTCGCCTTCAGTCGCACAGTACCGGTCGCCGCATCGACGACGTCCACCACCTTCGCAAGCAGTTTCGCAGTGTCCTCGTTCCCGGACGCGCTCGCCAGTTGCACGGCCCGGCCCAGCTTCGCCGTGGCGCCGTCCGCATCGCCCGACTTGCGGGCATCCAGTCCCTGCTGGATGACCTGGGCCAGTTCGGCCTGTCCCGTGTAGTGGGCGACGTGCGGGTTGATACTGGTCGAAGCGGACATGTCGTCCGTCCAGATCGCGCGTACGAGCCCCTGGGCGAGCGTCCGCGTGCCGCCGTCGGGCGCGGGCAGGACGAGCGAGATCCGCGCGGCCAGCATCTCCTGGCCCACCTCGGCGGCCCGGACCCGTACGCACACGTGGTAGTCGCGGGACTCGTCGCCCCAGGAACCTGTCGGATAGTCGCCGGTCCGCGGGCCGGATTCGGTACGGCGGCCGGTCAGGTCCTCGACGGCCGGCGCCACCTGCTTCACGAAGGCGACCTGCGCGCCCTGCGGGGTCCACAGCCGCAGGGTGACGTCCGCCACCTCCTTGCCCATCGCGGCCTCCATCATCCGGGTGAAGTCGGCGGCCAGCCCGGCCGGGTCGGCGACGATGTCGGCCGTGCCGAGCAGCGCCGAGGCGATGCCGGTGACCTCCTTGACCTCCCAGTCCGTACCGACGCCGCGGGCGTCGCAGGTGAAGCGGCCGGCGCAGGCGTCGAGGGTGGCGCGCAGTTCCTGGGGCGACTCGTGTTCGTTGCGGCCGTCGGTGAGCAGGATGCCGTGCCGGACGGCGACGTCCGCGTCGGCCAGCAGCCGGTCGGCCAGCCGCAGCCAGGTGCCGATGGCGGTGCCGCCGCCGGCGCTCAGCTTGCGCAGCGCCTCCTTGGCCTGCGCGCGGGTCGTCGGGCCGGCGGTGGCGAGCCGCCCGCCGCCCGGGTAGACCTCGGCGGCCTGGTGCGTACCGGCCACCACGGCGAAGGCGACGCCGTCCCGTACGGTGTCGATCGCGGCGGCCGTGGCGTCGCGCGCGTTGCGCATCTTGGTGGGCGGGTAGTCCATCGAGCCGGAGCAGTCCACCATGATCACGACGGCTGCGTGCGGTGCGCCGCCGTGGGCGCGGGCGGTGCCGGTTCCCGTTCCGACCCCGACTCCGGCCCCTGCCGCGGTTCCGGCGGGGTCCGTGCCGGCCGCGAAGAGCGGCAGCCCGCCGCTGGTGCCGCCCCCGGTGGCGGTGACGGTGACGATGGCGTTCACCTCGCGCCCGCCCTCGGGCAGGTACGCGTTCTGGTACACCTCGGCGGCGAACCTCGGCACGCCGGACTTGGAGAAATTGGCCATCTGTTCCGCTCCTTTGTGCCGCCGCGAGGCTCCGCGGCGCAGTCGTCGCGGCGGTGAAGAGACACCTGGGCGGGCGGAAGTCCCCGTGATCATCCCCCCGTTGGCACCTTGCTCCTGCTGATGAGTACGGTCCGGACGGTTCCGGAGGTGCGGTGGTGGCTGCTGGTACGGGTCAGCCGGGCGGGGCCGGAAGCAGCACGGCTTCCGGCCACCGTGGCCGACGAGGGCGGGCGGCGCGCCCCGGGCGGACGCTCAGGCCGATCCTGCCCGTCCCGATGGCGCCGGGAACGGCACCACCGCCACTGTTACGTTGTCGTGGCCCCCGCCGGCGAGGGCGTGGGCGACCAGGGTCCGTGCGCTGTGCAGCGGCCGGTCGTGCGCGTCCCCCGGCAGCACCGCGGCCAGTTGCTCCGCGGCCTCCGCGTAGTTCCACAGCCCGTCCGTGCACACCACCACTACACCCGGTCCGTCGGGCTTGAAGGAAGCGGTGTGCGGTTCCAGTTCGTACGCGTCGGCGCCGAGCCAGCCCGTGATGGCGTGCGCCCGGTCGTCCGCGTACGCCTCCGCCTCCGACATCAGGTTGTTGGCGACCATCTGCGCCGCCCAGGAGTCGTCCTCGGTGAGGCGGACGGCGGGCGCGCTGCGGTCGTCGGGGACCCAGTACGCGCGGCTGTCGCCGACCCAGCCGATGACGAGCAGCCCACCGCCGACCACCGCGCCGACGAAGGTGCAGGCGGGAGCGTTCTGCTGGCGGTACGGGTCGTGCTGCTGGGCCTGGTTGGGCGCGGCGGCCAGGGCGTTGACGGACTTGGCGGCGGCGAGGATCGCGTCGTGCATGGCCCGCTGCGGGTGTGTACCGCCGGGCAGGGCGGCCAGCAGTGACCGCGCGGCGACTCCGGAGGCGGCGGCGGACGCGTCGTCGGGCCGCGAGGCGGAGGAGACGCCGTCGCAGACGATGGCGAGTACGGCGGGCGAGCCGTCCGGCAGCGTTCCTTCGGCGACCGCGAAGAAGTCCTCGTTGCGGTGGTGGCGGTGGCCCCGGTCGGTGACCGCCGCCACGCCCGGCAGCTCCCGCTCCATGTGGTCGCGTTCGCGTGGCTGGGCGTGACCGCAGTTCTCGCAGTAACCGTCGCCGGTGACCGTCCCCGCGTGGCAGAGCGCGCAGAGACTGGTGCCTTGGGCGGGGGTTTGGTGTTCGGGGGAGGAGGGGGTAGGAGTGGCGGGAGAGGTGGGAGAGGTGGGAGTGGCTGGGGGTTGGGCCGGTGGTTCTGCCGGTCCGCCGGGTGCCTGCGGGTGGGGCGGGCCCGCCGGATCGGCCGGGCCTGTCGAGGCTGCCGGGCCGGTCGGGCCTGCCGGGTCGGAGCCGTTCGCGTCCGCGGAGCGGTCCGCCGCCTCGGCGGCGAGGTCGTATCCGGCGATACGGGGGTCCGGCGCGCCACCGTGGGAGGCGGCGGCCCGGTGCGCATGCCCCCGTACGGACTACCGGCCGACGGCGGAACGCTCGCCTCCGCATGGGGCACCCGGGACTGTGCGTCACCCTGTGCGTGGACCTGCACGCCGACCCCGGCCGGCGCGTGGGCCTGCTGCCCTCCGTGCCCGTAGCCCGGCGAGACCGGCGGCGGTACGGGGGCGTGCGGGGGGTGTGGAGTGTGCGGAACGTGCGGGGCCTGCGCCGATCCGTTCGTGTGGGTGGAGCCCGACGCGTACGCGGGGCCGCTGTCGTGCCGGGCTCCCGTACCGTACGACGGGGTCGGTCCGCCGTACGATCCGCCGTACGACGGGGCCGGGACCGGCGCGGCCACCGGCGGCGGGACGGCTGCCGGCGGCGAGACGGACGGCGGCGACGGCGGTACGGACGACGAGGGCGGCACGGCCGGAGACACCGGAACCTGCCCCGGAGCCCCCGGAGCCCCCGGCGTCCCGGAAACCCCCGGCCCCCCTTGCCCCACCGCCGCCCCTCCCGCCCCCGGCATCAAGAACGACGCGGGCAGCGCGACGGGACCCGGCGGGGCGGCCCCCGTCCCGGGCGCGGGATGTGCCGTGCCGCCCAGCGGGACCGTGGGGCGGTCACCGGCCCCGTCCGGCCCGGTGGGTGCCACGACGTCGGCGCCGCAGAATCCGCAGTAGTTGTCCCCCGGTTCGAGCGGCTCGCTGCAGCTCGCACACCGGAACGGCCCTGTCACACCCATGTCACACCCACGTCCTGGGGCGGAAGCGGTTGGCCCGTTCCACCAGCTCGATCCTTTCCTCGCCGCGCTGCGCCAGCCGGGCGAGCAGTCTGAACGACCGCTCCAGGCCGAGCCGCAGGCCGCGTTCGTCCAGTGCGCTGCCGAGCAGACCGGGCCGGGCGGCGGCGCCGCCGGAACCGGGGCCGCGGGCCCCGGACGGCAATGTACGCCCCTGCTGCTCGGCACCGCGGCTACCGGAGAGTACCCAGTCGAGGGCACAGCCCAGCACTTCGGTCGTCAGTTGTTCGCGGCGCTCCGCGTCCAGCCCGGAGTCCGCCAGCCGCTCGACCTGCCCGGCCGCCGACCGCAGATCCTCCAGCAGTGCGTCGTGGGCGGGACGTTGCCGCAGCCGGGCCCGGACGGCCGCGATGCGCGCCGCAGTGTAGTGAATGGAGGACTCCGGTACGGATTCCAGGGTGGCCACGGCCCCGGCCCGGTCGCCGGCCGCCAGCCGTACCCGGGCCAGCCCGAACGCCGCGCTGACGTAACTGTGGTCGGTGGCCCACACCAGCCGGTAGTACTCCGCCGCGTTGTCCAGTTGCCCCAGCACCTCGGCGCAGACGGCGAGCGCCAGCTTCGGCGCCGGCTCGCCGGGGAAGGCGTCGTACATCGCGTCGAACGACAGGGCCGCCGTCTCGCGGTCGTCGTTCGTCAGCGCCACCAGGCCGCGGTACCAGACCACCCGCCAGTCCTCGTCCCAGCCCTGGCCGGGCTCCGTCTCGACGGCGCGCAGTTCGCGCAGGGCCGCCGCGCCGTCCCCCAGCTCCAGGTGGGCCCGCAGCCTGCGCAGCCGGGTTTCCATGGTGTCGGCGGGGGCCGCGCGCAGGGCGCCGAGCAACTCGGCGGGGGCGGCGGCCAGCAGGCCGGCCAGGAAACCCGCGTTCGGGTCGGCGGGGTCGACGCGCGGTACGGGCAGGGCGAGGACGGCGAGGCCGGTGTCGAGCGGACGGAGAACGGGCGCGCCGCGCACGCTGCCGGGCGTCACGGCCGCCACCCCGGAAGCGCTTCCGACAGCGCTCCCGGCGGACGTGGTGAAGGCAGGCCCGGCCAACGCTTCGGCGCCGCCGCTCATCGTCTGCGGCCCGGTGGCCGACGTGACTTCGTACGCGACCTGCGCGGGAACAGCGGCCTGCGCGGCTACAGCGGCCTGGGAGGCGCCGGCCGGCTGCGCGGAGATGCCGGCCGCCGCACCACCGCCCTCACCCGCACGTACACCCGCCCTCACCCCCACACCCCGGGCGCCCCGATCCCGCTGGCCGGACCGACCACCACCTGCCTCTTCCGCCCCATCCACCCCTTTCGCCCCACCGGAACCGCACGCCCACCGAGCAGCGACGTGTCCCCCTCCGCGCGCGCCACCACGTCCGTGTCCACGACCCGCAGCTCCGGCCCGAACAGCGTGGACAGCGCGGGCCGCTGCTCGCCCGTCCGGAGCGCCATGACCTCCCGCAGCACCCCCGTCAACTGCTCGGCCATCTCCGCCGCCGACGAGAACCGCCGCGCCGGGTCGGGGTCGGTGGCCCGTACCAGCAGCCGGTAGAAGGACTCGTACGTACGGAAGACCTCGATGTTGTCGGGGTCGGGCAGCGAGTCCACGAAGACGTTCGTGTAGCCCTGGAAGTCGAAGGTGAGCACGGCGAGGGTGCGGGCGACCGTGTAGAGGTCGGAGGCGACGGACGGGCCCGCGGCGGCGACCTCGGGCGCCTGGTAGCCGATCGTGCCGTAGATCGCGCTCTCGTCGTCGTCCATCCGGCGGACCGCGCCCATGTCGATCAGCTTGAGCTGGTCGTTCTGCTGGATCGCGTTGTCCACCTTGAAGTCGCAGTACAGGAGGTTACGGCTGTGCAGGTGGCCGAGCGCCTCCAGGGCCTCGATGCCGTACGCGCACGCCTGCTCGACCGGCAGCGGGTCGCGGCGTCCGCGCGCCGTACGCCGCTCGTTGGCGATGTCCTTGAGGGACTTGCCGCCGACGTACTCCATGACGATGTAGCCGTCCAGGCTGCCGGTCGTACGGTCCAGGTGCTCGACGAAGTTGTAGATGCGGACGATGTTGGAGTGCTCGATCTCGGCGAGGAAGCGGCGTTCGGACGCGGCCACCGCGAGGGCTTCCTCGTCGCCGGTGTCCAGCAGGCCCTTGAGCACCACCCACCGGTCGGAGACCGCGCGGTCGATCGCCAGGTAGATCCAGCCCAGGCCGCCGTGCGCCAGACAGCCGACGACCTCGTAGCTGCCGTGCACCACGTCGCCGGGGCGCAGCTTGGGCACGAAGCTGTACGGGTGGCCGCACTTGGTGCAGAAACCTTCCGTACGGCCCGGGCGGTCGCCCCGGGCCCGGCCCACGGGGGCGCCGCAGTCGCCGCGGCTGCAGAACCGCTTCCGCTCGGGGACCTCCGGGTTCTCCAGGACGGCCGTACGCGGGTCCGGACGCGGTACTTCCGGCACCGCCACCAGCCCGGCCCCCAGCCGCCCGCGGGACGGCCCGGACCCGGCACCTGAGCTGCGCCCCGCGCTGCGTACCGACACGGACATCGAACGCGTCGAGGCGCCCGGCAGGGAGCGGGAGAGGCGCCCGGAGACGGAGCGCCGCGAGGTCGAGGAACGGCCGGTGGCACGAGCGGAAGCGGATGCGGACGTACGCCCGCCGACGGACGTCTCGGTGCCGGCACCGGAGCCGGAGCCGGCACCGGAGCCGCGCCCCTCCGCCACCCCGCCCCCGGTGGAACCACCGGCCCCACCGGAACTACCGGCCCCACCGGAACCACCGAGACCTCCCGAACCCCCCGAACTCTCATACCCCCCAGCCCCCACAGCCCCGGCCACCCCCCGCCGCGCCGCAGTCACCCCCGTGGGCGGCGAGCCGACCATCCCCTCCGGTGACACCACCGGCGCCAGGCCGCAGGTGTCGCAGTAGCGTTCGCCGCCGCCCACGTCCTCGTACGTGCCCGGGCACTCGCGCCGCTGGCACGCGACGCCGCCGGCCCGCTCCTCGCTCTCGCTCATGTTCCCCCCTGTGGTCCGTCCGCCGGTCCGCCACCCGGTCCCGGCGGCTGGAGCGCCTCGGCCACCGTCCGCTGGTAGCGCAGTACCGCCTGTTCGGCGACCCGCAGGTCGCACGGGGCGCTCCACAGCATCCGCCGCGCGGCGTCGTAGCGCTCGATCAGCAGCGGGTCCTCGGCCAGGCCGTGCCGGGCGGCCTTCGCCTTGTACGCGTCCAGACGGCCGCGGAGTTCGGCCCGTACGGCCAGCGGGGCGGTGACCGCCGTCAACGATTCGCGGGCCCGGTGGAGTTCGTCCTCGGCGCGCTGTTCGAGGCTGTCGAGCAGGGGGGAGAGGCGGTGCCACTGGGCGTGCCGGCGGTACTCGGCGGCGGTGGACAACTGTTCGTGCAGCGCCGTGGGCGGGCCGCTGACGGCGGGCACCTCGGACGCGGCGATCTTCGCGAGCACCTCGCCGCGGGCCTGCCGCGCCTCGGTGAGCGTCCGGTCCGCGCGGGAGAGCACGTCGCGCAGCCGCATCAGCCGCCGCTCGGCGTCCTGCCGTACGTCCAGGACCGCTTCGATCTCCCGCCGGGCGTCCTCCAGGGCGAGCGCCGCGCGGTCGTAGCGGGCGGTGTCCGGGCGGCCGCCGCCGGGCGCGGCGCTGCGGTCGGCGTCCGGGACCCAGTAGGCGAGGGGGTCGGACACCACCTGGGCGCGCAGTTGCGTCAGTTCGTACGTGATGCGCTCCAGGTCGTCGCCGGCCGGGTGCTCCCCGGGACGTACGCCGACGGACCGCGCCAGGGACAGGGTGCGGCGCAGCTCGGCGGCGAGCAGGTCTATCCGGGCGGGCAGCGCGGACCATACGGCGTCGGCGGAGACGATCACGTCCAGCGCCGACGCGTACAGGCCGTTCATCCGCTCGACCAGTTCCTCCAGGCTGAACTGTTCGCTCAGCCGGGCCGGGCCGCCGCCGGCCTGCGGTGTGCCGCCGCCCGCGGCCGCGCCGGAGACGGTGACGCGGGTGCCGCGCAGCAGTTCGGTCAGTTCGGCGAGGTCGTCGGGGGACGGCCAGCGGCGCCGGGCGCGCAGTTCGCGGGCGGTGGCGAGCGTTTCGGTGTACGCGTCGAAGTGCGCCCACAGGACGGTGATGGACTGTTCGGTGGCGGCCCAGCGCTCCTTGGTGAGGCCGGTGAGTTCGGCGCCCTCCAGGAGTCTGCGGCCCGCGTGGTCCTGCAGCGCGAGCAGCGAGGTCTCGATCGCCTCGTACTCGGCAGCGAGCCGGCTCAGGGCGCGGTCCACCTCCTCCCGGCTCAGCACCGGATCTTGGGACTTCCCCGGAGAGCCGGGGAAGGGTCCAGGGGCCCCCATCGATCACCTCTCCAAAGTGCGTGCGGTGCGTGCGGTGCGCGGCGGTCGTGACAGTCGTGACGGTCGTCCCGGCGGTCGCGGTATGTGCAGCCGGTGCGGCGGTCGCGTACGCCGGTTGCGTACGGCCCGGTACGGAGCGGGTGCTTCCGTACGGCCCTGCCGCATGCGGGCAACTGCGTGCGGTCCGGCCGCATGCGGGCCCGCCGCATGCCCCCGCTGCCTCCCCTCCTTCCGGCCCCGCGCCCGCGGTGCTCCTTCCATGGTGACGCGGCCGGCGGGCGGACGCCGGTCCGCGACGTGCCGCCGGTCCGCCGCATGCCCGGCCCGGCCGTGCCGCCCGGCCCCGGGCCGTCCGCCCTCACTGTGCGCCGCGGCGCCCGTCCCCCGCACGGATCAGTCGCTGTACTGGGGCTCGGGCGCCTTCGTTATGCCGGGCAGGTCCGCCTGCAGCCACTTCTTGTAGGCGGCCATCCACCGGCTCCCGCTGCCGCCGCCGCGGTAGTCCTCCAGCACCTTGTTGACCCGCCGCACCAGGTCGGTGTCGGCG
Organism: Streptomyces chrestomyceticus JCM 4735; assembly: GCF_003865135.1. Lineage (NCBI taxonomy): Bacteria > Bacillati > Actinomycetota > Actinomycetes > Kitasatosporales > Streptomycetaceae > Streptomyces > Streptomyces chrestomyceticus. The sequence continues at coordinate 6,143,525 of NZ_BHZC01000001.1, forward strand.
CGGTTGACCGCGACCCCGTACGGCTCGTCGGTGAACGGCTTGCCCTTGAGCTGCACCGTCGGGTCCTGCGCGGCCTGCGCGGCGGCCAGCGCGTTGTCGGTCACCACCGCGTCGGCCTCGCCGAGCTGCAGGCGCACCAGGCAGTCGAGCTGGTTCGGGACGGTCACGACCCGGGCGCCGTGCCGCTCCTCGGCGAGCCGGGCCTCGCCCGTGGAACCGGCTGCCGTACAGACCCGTTTGCCCTTCAGCGAGTCGTCGAAGGCGGTGATCGAGGAGTTCTTCGGCGCGAGGACCTGCTGTCCGCCCTGGAAGTACGCGGTCGAGAAGGCGACCTGGCGTTTGCGGACGCAGTTGATGGTCATGGTCCGAACGACCAGGTCGACGGTGCGCTCCTGGAGGGCGGGGATGCGCTGGTTGGTGGGGATCGCCCGGAACGTGATCTTCGGGTCGGGGCCGAGGATGTCCTCGGCGATCGCCCGCACCAGATCGATGTCGAAGCCCTCCAGGTCACCGGTGGCCGGGTTGCGGTAACCCCAGCGGTAGGTGTTCTGGTCGACGCCGACGATCAGCCGGCCCCGGGCCTTGATCCGGTCCACCGCGGGGCCGCCGTCCGGGGAGGGCCGCAGGCTCGCGGCGGCGTTGCCCGGGGTGCAGTCCGCGGCCGTGGCGTCGGCGTGGGCGGTGCTCGTCCCGTGCGGCAGGGGGCGGGGCGCCGGGGTGTCAGCGCCGAGCACCGGGACGAGGACGGCGGCGGCCGCCGCCATCACGCACACGCCCGCCGCCACCGGGGCCAGCGCGGCCCGCAGGTTCCGCAGACCCCTCGCGCGCTTCGTCATGTCGCCATCACCAGGCCCCATCACCGGTACTCCGAAAGCCTGCGCCCGATGCCCAGCACCGCGCCCGTCGCGCCCAGGACGGCCAGCACCACGGCACCGGCCGCCAGCCCGCCCAGCGCCCCGCGCCCGTCGTCGGCGGCCCGCCGGAACTGCTGCTGCTCATGGGCCAGGGCCTGGGCCAGCCTGCTGTCCACCCGGTCGAAGGACTGGCCGGTCGCCGCCTCGCCGCCGATCACCTTGGCCAGCGCCCGGTCGTAGTCCCCCTGGTCGTCCGCGGTACGGGCCTCGGCGTGGCGCGCCTGCCACTGCCGTACGGTCTCGACGGCTTCCCGGACGGGGCGCCGGCCCGTGTCGTCGTCCGCGAGCGTCAGGGCCGTGCCCAGTCTGCTGTCCGCCGCGGCGGCGCCGGACCGGCCGGGGCCCGCCAGGTCCCGCATGCCGGTGCGGTAGCCGACCTCGTAGAAGTCCTGCTGGTCCTTGGTCACCACGGCGCCGCGCGCGACCAGGGTGAGGTTCTCGTCACCGCGGGCCTGGAGGGCGTCGATGCGGGCCTCGTTGAGGACCTTCAGCGATCTGGCGCCGCTGTCGTACGACGTGTTCATGCCCGAGCGGGCCACGGAGTGCCCGGCCACCAGCCACAGCAGCACGACGGCCGAGGCGGTCGTGGCGGCCAGCAGACCGCGGTTGAACACGCGGTTCGTCCGCCGGTAGTTGCGGCGCTGGGCCCAGGCGAGGGCGCCGAGCGCCAGCACTCCGGTGGCGAGCGCGAGCCAGGGCCACGCCTTCGCGGCGTCGTAGTCCTCGCCCAGGCGCGCCGTCTCGGTCGTGTACAACCCGCGCGCCGCCGGGAGGAGTTCGTCGCGCATCTGCGCGTTGGCGTAGCGCAGGTAGGCGCCGCCGAGGGGGAGGCCCTGCCGGTTGTTGGTGCGGGCCGTCTCGACCAGGCCCGTGTACCGGGGGAGGAGGCTGTTGAGCTTGCCTATCTGGCGGGCCGCGGCGTCCGAACCGCTGGTGTTGGACGACGCCTTGGCCAGCAGCCGGGCGGCCGTCGCGATGTCGTTCTCGTACCGGTCGCGGGTGGCCTGGGTCTCCTTGCCGCCCGCCAGGAAACCGGCGGCGGCGGTGGTGTCGGCGTCGGCGAGCGAGCGGTAGATGTCCGCCGCGTCCGCGGTCAGCGGCTGGCTGCGTTCCACGACGTCGCGCGCGGCGGCGGACCGGTCGGCGACCTGCCAGGCCGTGGCGGCGCCGAACGCCAGGACGAGGAAGGCCAGTACGGCGCCGATGATCCGCAGCCGTCCGGGCTCGGTCGTGGCCGTGGCCCGGAGCTGGTCCACCCCGTCGGCCCAGGCGGTACGCCGCCGGGCGGCCTGGGCGGGGTCCGCGCCGCCCGGGAACGTGCCGCCGAGGCCGGCGCCCGTACCGACGGAAGAGGCGGCGGAGCCGGTGGCGCGGCCGGACGGCGACGTCGGCGGCGCAGTGCCGGTCTGCGGGTTGGACACGGAACCTCCCCCTGGTCGCGGACGGCGGCCCCGGCCCCGTGCGACGGGCGCACGGGAACAGATGCACGGCCAGCAGTCAGTATGGCCGCAGGGACTGACAACCACACCGTCAATGCCTGGATCATGTGCGGATCAGGCCCCTCCGAATCCTCCCGTCCGGTGGGCGTTTCCCCCGTCCTCGCCCTCCACCACGCGCAGGCCGCCGGGCGCGGTTCCCGAAATGGGCACGCCTGTACGGGTTTTCGGCGTACGAGCCCGCTCCGTACGAGATCCCCGGAGTACGGCTTCCCGCGTACGGCAACCCCGGCGTACGGCCCCCGCGTACGAACGGCCGGTAGCGCCCCCCGAGCCGCGAGGCGCCCCTCGGCCGACCCCGACAGCGCACCCCTCAGACGAACTCCCCCCGCACCCGCGCATACGCTTCCGCCCCTGCCCCCGCCCGGTCCAGCGCGTGCAGGGCGGCCCCCAGGACCGGCGGCGCCGTCACCACACGGGGATCCGCCTTCGGGGCGCGTTCCGCCAGGAGTTGGGTCACCTGGTCGTGCAGGAGCGGATGCCGGGCGGCCAGGACGCCGCCGCCCAGGATCACCGGCGTCCGCTCGTTGAGCAGGCCCAGCCGGTCCAGCGCGACCGACGCCAGCAGCGCGACCTCCTCCGCCTGCCGCGTCACCAGGGCTTGCGCGACCGCGTCGCCGGACGCGGCCACCGCGAACAGCAGCGGCGTCAGCCCGTAGCGGCGCTCGCGCGGGATGCGGCCCAGGTGCAGCGCCTCGATCAGTTCCGGCATGGTGGCCAGCCCGAAGTAGGCGGGCACCTCGCGGGCGAGCGCGCTCGGCTCGCCGCGTCCGTCGTCGGCGCGCGCGGCCCACCACAGGGCCTCTTCGGCCAGGTGCCCGCCGCCGCCCCAGTCGCCGGATATCCGCCCGATGGACGGGAACCGCGCGGTGCGGCCGCCGTGCCCCAGCCCCACGCAGTTGATGCCGGCGCCGCACACCACGGCGACGCCGACGGGTTCGACGCGGTCCGGGAGCCCGGCGCGCAGCAGCGCGAAGGTGTCGTTGCCGACCGTGACCGTACGGGCCCAGCCGTACGAGGTGATCTCGGCAGCCAGTTCGGTCTCCTCGGCGGGGAGATCGGCGTTGGCCAGGTAGGCCGACACCTGGCCCACCGGGCCGGTCACGCCGGCCCGTTCCCGTACCGCGTCCACCAGGACGGCCAGGTCGCCGACGGCCCGCGCCACGCCGACCACCGGCGGCTGGAAGCCGCCGCCGCGGGCCGTCGCCAGCACCGTGCCGTCCGCGCCGACCAGCGCCACGTCGGTCTTGCTGTTGCCCGCGTCGACGGCGAGCGCCAGGCCGTCGGCGGCGCGCGCCGGACCGCCGGAGGGCGACGTACGCGTCTCCCCGGACACCGCCCCGCCCCCTCGGCTTCGCTCAGAGCCACGTGAGGTGCTCCCGGTTGTGCGCGATCAGTTCGTCGGTCAGCCGGTCCGCGTACGCGATCTGGCCGATGAGCGGGTGGGCGAGCAGCGCCTCGAAGACCCGGTCCCGGCCGCCCTTGAGGGCCGCTTCCAGCGCGAGGTGCTCGTACGCCGTGACGTTGGCGATCAGGCCGGAGTACAGCGGTTCCAGCGGCCGTACGGGCAGCGGCTTCGCCCCGGCCGCGTCCACCGTCGCCGGTACCTCGATCACCGCGTCGTCGGGCAGGAACGGCAGCGTGCCGTTGTTGAACGTGTTGACGATCTGCACGTCCCCGGTGTCACCGAGCAGCGCGGAGGTCAGTGCCACGGCCGCCTCCGAGTAGAACGCGCCGCCGCGCTTGCCCAGCAGCTCCGGCTTCTCGTCCAGCGACGGGTCGCCGTACATGTCCAGGAGCTGCTTCTCGATGGCCGCGACCTCCGCCGCCCGCGACGGCTTGCTGCGCAGCTCCTCCACGACCTCGTCGTGCTGGTAGTAGTAGCGCAGGTAGTACGACGGTACGACGCCGAGCCGCTCCACGAGGGTGCGCGGCATGTGCAGGTCCTCGGCGATGGCCGCACCGTGCTCGGCGATCAGCCGGGGCAGCACGTCCTCGCCGTCCACCTTCACCGACCGCTCCCACGTCAGGTGGTTCAGCCCGACGTGCTCCAGCTCGACCCGCTCCGGCGCGATGCCCAGCAGCCGCGCGAACTTCCGCTGGAAGCCGATGGCCACGTTGCACAGGCCGACGGCCCTATGGCCGTGCGACAGCAGGGCCCGGGTGACGATGCCGACGGGGTTGGTGAAGTCCACGATCCACGCGTCGGGATTACGGCGGCGGATGCGCTCCGCGATGTCCAGGACGACCGGGACGGTGCGCAGCGCCTTGGCCAGACCGCCCGCGCCGGTGGTCTCCTGCCCGACGCAGCCGCATTCCAGCGGCCAGGTCTCGTCCTGGTTGCGGGCGGCCTGCCCGCCCACGCGCAACTGGAGCAGGACCGCGTCGGCGCCGTCCACGCCGGCGTCGACGTCGGACGTCCAGGAGATCCGGCCCGGGTGGCCCTGCCGGGCGAAGATCCGCCGGGCCAGGCCGCCGACCAGGTCCAGCCGGTCGGCGGCCGGGTCGACCAGGACCAGTTCCGCCAGCGGCAGCGCGTCCCGCAGCCGGGCGAACCCGTCGATGAGTTCGGGGGTGTAGGTCGATCCTCCACCGACCACGGCGATCTTGAGATGGGGGTGCGGGGGCGTTCCCCCGGCGGACGACAGCATGAATCGATCAGCCCTTCACTCCGGTGAGCGTGACGCCTTCGACAAAAGCCTTCTGGGCGAAGAAGAAGACGATGATGACGGGAGCCATGACGAGCAGGGTCGCGGCCATGGTCAGGTTCCAGTTGACGCTGTGCGCGCTCTTGAACGATTCGAGTCCGTAACTCAACGTCCAGGCGGCGGGATTCTGTGCGGCGTAGATCTGCGGTCCGAAATAGTCGTTCCAGCAGTAGAAGAACTGGAACAGGGCGACGGCCGAGATCCCCGGCTTCGCCATCGGAACGACGATGCGCAGCAGCGTACGGACCTCACCGCAGCCGTCCACCTTCGCCGACTCCAGATACTCCTGCGGAATCGTCAGCAGGAACTGCCGCAGCAGGAAGATGGAGTACGCGTCACCGAACGCCATCGGGATCAGCAGCGGCCACAGCGAACCGGACAGGTGCAGTTGCTGCGCCCACACCAGGTACATCGGGATCACGACGACCTGCGGCGGCAGCATCATCGTCGAGATCACCAGGACCATCGCCGTACGCCGCCCGCGGAAACGGAACTTGGCGAGCGCGTAGGCCACCGGAATCGCCGAGCAGACCGTGAACAGCGTGCCAAGGCCCGCGTACATCAGCGAATTCTTCCACCAGTCCAGGAAGCCCGGTGTGCTGAAGACGGTCGCGTAGTTGGACCAGTTCCACTCGTGCGGCCACAGTTCCCCGCTCATCGCCTGGTCGTCGCTCATGACGGAGGTCAGGAAGACGAACACGAACGGCAGGACGAAGAACAGCGCCGCGGCGATCGCGACGGCGTGCACGGCTATCCAGTGCAGCAGCCGCTTGCGGCGGGCGCGGGCCGCGGCGGGCCCCCGGTCGGCGGAGCCGGTACGGGCCGGCGCGCCGCCCGCCCTCAGGGTCGTCGTGGTCATGTCGGTTCAGTCCTCCGCCGGGAGCAGGCCGGCGCGCTTGCGCATCAGCAGGGTGGTGACGGCCATCGCGATCACGAAGAGCACGAGCGAGAGCACGCACGCGGCGCCCGTGTTGAAGTTCTGGAAGCCGAGCGAGTAGACGAGCTGCGGCACGGTGAGGGTGGAGTGCTCCGGATAGCCGGGCTGGATGACCGAGCCGGGGCCGATGTTCACCCCGGAGGCCAGCTTCCCGGCGACCAGCGCCTGCGTGTAGTACTGCATGGTCTGCACGACGCCGGTGACCACCGCGAACATCACGATCGGCGTGATCGACGGCCAGGTCACGTACCGGAACTTGGCCCAGGCGCCGGCCCCGTCCAGCTCCGCCGCCTCGTACTGCTCCTTCGGGACGTCCAGCAGCGCCGCCATGAAGATCACCATCAGGTCGCCGATGCCCCACAGGGAGAGCAGGACCAGCGACGGCTTCGCCCAGGCCGCGTCGTTGAACCAGCCGGGCGCCGGGATGCCGACGGCCTCCAGCAGCCCGTTGACCGGGCCGGTGCCGGGGTTGAGCAGGAAGACGAAGGCGACCGTCGCCGCGACCGGCGGAGCGAGATACGGCAGGTAGAACGCCGTACGGAAGAGCCCGACACCCGATTTGACCTTCGTGACGAGCAGCCCGATCCCGAGGCCGAAGATCACGCGCAGCGCGACCATCACCACGACCAGCCAGAGCGTGTTCCACAGTGCCGGGCCGAACAGCGGCATCTGCGTGAAGACGTACTTCCAGTTCCGCAGCCCGACGAACGACGGCTGCTGGATCTGGTTGTAGTGCATGAACGAGAAATAGACCGTGGCGATGAGCGGGTAGCCGAAGAAGACGCTGAAACCGACCAGCCAGGGAGAGAGGAAACCGAGCGTACGCAACCGCTGGCGGGTGTGCTTGCGGCGCAACGCGGGAGCTTTGCGGAGCGGCGCGGCGGTGGCCGCCGGGCGCTCGGGGGATTCGACGAGGGACATGGCAGGGCTCCGTCAGTTCACGGACTGGAGATTGTCGGTGTCTATCTGGGCGTCGAGCTCACGCAGGCCCCGGTCGAGGTCGGGCACTTTCCCGGCCTCGACGTCGTACGAGAAGTCCTGCAGCGACACCACGTACTGCCCGCCGTTGACGGACGGCGGCAGTGCCGTACTGTGCGGATTCCGCGCGATGTCGATGAAGGTGCGGAACGCCGGATCGGCGTCCAGTTTCGGCGACTTGAGCGCCGCGAACGTGGACGGCACATTGTGGATGGCATTGGCGAACCGCACCACCTGGTCCGTGTCCGTCGTCAGGAACTTCACCAGCTCCCACGCCGCGTTCTGGTGCTTGCTGCTGTGCGCGATCCCCGCGACCGTGCCGGTCAGGAAGCCGCGGCCGTACGTGTCCGCCTGGTCGTCCGGCACCGGCAGCGGCGCCGTCCCCCAGTCGAACTTCGCCTTCCCCTCCTCCAGCATCAGGCCGCGCCATTCGCCGTCCAGGTGCATGGCCGCCTTCTGCGTCATGAAGGAACTCTGCGACGACATCTCGTCACCGAACGTCGTACGGAACTTCTCCAGCGCGGCATACCCGCCCTGTGCGGCGATCAGCTCCCGCTGGGTGGCGAAGAACTGCTTGCTGCGCGGGTCCTTCGAGAGCCGAGCCTTCCCCTCACTGTCGAAATACTTCGGCCCCCACTGCGCGAACAGCCGGTCCGGACTGTTCTGGTACAGCCGGAAGTTGGGGACGAACCCGGCCCGCTCCAGCGATCCGTCCGGCTTCCGCTTGGTCAGCTTGGCCGCGTCCCGCTTGAACTCGGACATGGTGCGCGGCGGCCGCTCGATACCGGCCTCCCGGAACGCGTCCTTGTTGTAGTACAGCCCGTAGGAGTCCGCGAGGAGCGGCAGAGCACACTGATTCCCCTGATAACTCGTGTACTCCCGGAACGTCTTGGGGAAAACCTTCTCCTTCACCAGCCCCGTCTTCTTCATGAACGGGTCGAGGTTCACCCACATACCGGACGAGCAGTACTGCCCCACATTGTTGGTGGTGAACGACGACACCACGTCCGGAGCGTCGTCCCCGCCGGCCCGCAGCGCCTGGTTCACGGTTGCGTCGGAGACGTTGTCGACCGTCTTCACCGTGATGTTCGGATGCAGCTTCTCGAAACGGGCGATGCTGTCGTCGATCGCCTTCACCTCGGCTGTGTTGGACCAGCCGTGCCAGAACTTCAGGGTGACGGGCTGGGTGGGGTCGTCGCGATCGCTGCCGACGCTCGGATTGGCACAGCCCGAAAGAATCAGACCGGCTCCGGCGAGCGCCGCCGACAGGCAGATGCGCATACGCGGACGCATGGCGGACTTCCTTTACGGCAGGGGTGATGACAGAAGGTGCTGCGAATACTGCGCTGTACGGGGCTCTCGCCGGTGACGGTGACGGCCGTAACGGTGTCCGGCGGGATGCGGCCGCGCCCGGAAAGCACGGAGCCGTAGCGGCTTGCGCGTCCGGCAGGCACGGAGCCGTACCGGCTCCCGCTCCCGGTGTTCCCGGCCGCGCGGACGCGGCGGCCGGCGGATAATCGGCCCGTCACGTCACCGCTGTACCGTCTCATCAGGCCGTGTCGAACACGGAGTTGCGAGCCTCGGCGAGTGCCGTTCGCAGCGCGCCGATGAGAATCGGATTCCCCTCGATATTGCTGAGCCGGAGTTCCGGACGGGGCAGCGCCAGCCCGGTGAACTCCCCCTCGACCAGCTCCCGCAGGGGTTCGCCGCCCGCCTGGGCGACCTCGCCGGAGAGCACCACCAGCCGGGGGTCCACGACGGCGACCACCGCGGCCAGCCCGGTCGCGAGCCGCCGCGCGACCTCGGCCCGTACCCCGTCGTCGGCCAGCGCCTCCTCGACCGTGCGAGCGTCCCGCATCCCGTACTCCTGGGCCAGTTCCACCACGCTCGGCGCCCCGACGAGGCGCTGGAAGCCCCCGCCGGCGTCCGGCCGGGCCGCGCTGCGGTCGCCGTCCCGCGCGAGCGGCGCGTCCGGCAGCGGCATGTAGCCGATCTCGCCCGCGCCACCGGTGGCCCCGCGCAGCAACTGCCCGCCGAGCACGATGGCCGCGCCGACGCCCTCGTCGGCCCACACCAACACAAAATCATCAAAATCCTGCGCGGCCCCGTCGTGCTGCTCGGCGACCGCCGCCAGATTCACATCATTCTCGATGACAATCGGCACGCCCAGCACCCCGGCCAGCTCTTCGCGGAGCGTCCGCGACTGCCAGCCGGGCAGGTGCGGCGCGTACCGCAGCACCCCGGTCTGCGGATCGAGCGCACCCGGCGTCCCGATCACCGCCCCGTGCAGCCGCTCCCGCTCCAGCCCGGCCTTGGCCAGCGCGCCGTCCACGGCGGCCGCCACGAGCCGCGCCGTCCTGCCCGGCGCCCCCTCGTCCACGGCATCCGTACCGACCCGCTCCTCACCGAGCACCCGCCCGGTGACGTCGGCGACCGCGGCGCTGATCCCGCACTGGTCGACGGCGAGCGCGGCCACGTACGCGGCATCCGGAGCGACCTCGTACAACTGCGCGTTGGGCCCCGGCCGCCCGGTCACGTTCCCCGTCGTCCGCACCAGCCCGGCCGCCTCCAGCCGCCCCAGCAACTGCGAGGCGGTGGGCTTGGACAGCCCGGTCAGCTCCCCGATCTGGGTCCGCGTCAACGGCCCCTGCGCCACGAGCAGGTCGAGCGCGGCCCGGTCGTTCATGGCCCGCAACACCCGCGGCGTCCCAGGAGCCCCCTGCCCGCCCTGCCCTACGGCCATGACGCCCGCCCCGCCTCTCGCTGTGCGATCTGTTAAGAAAGTTTCCAATCGATGCACAGGAACGTAGGCGCCGCGTCAGCACCCCGTCAATGGGTCTGGACCACTGACTTTCAGCGCGGCCCAGACGGTCTTCCCCGGGCCTGCCCCGAGGGCCACGCCCCCGTCGTCCGCGAGTACGTCGACGATCGCCATGCCTCGGCCGTGCTCGTCGAACGGCCCAGGAGACCGGACGACGGGCGTACCTCCCCGGCGTCCGTGGGGCCGAGCCCTTGAGAGGCGGCCCATTCCGGCGGCTCCGCATGCTCGACCTGGGCCTTCGCCGGTTTCGGGAGGAAGCGATGAGTTGCGCAGGTGGAATGCAGTGGATTCTCGGTCGCGGCGAACGTACGGCGTGCGGGACGCGACCGCACTTGAGCGTCTCGCCATCTTGGCACGTACCGCGAACGGCCGCCGTCGGGGTCCAAGTAAGGCTGGCCCGCCAGGAACGCCTCGCGGACGAACCGATGCTCACCATGTGGCCCGTGGTGACCGAAGACGTACTGCTTCAGCAGGTCGGCGGCCCGACGGTGGTGCGAGCCCAGCTCGAACACCTTCCGGCGATGGCTGAGGAGCCGAACGTCACGGTCCAGGCCTCGCCGTTCTCCCCGGGCGCACACGCAGGTATGTTCGGGTCCTACCTGCTGCTGAGCTTCGCGCGAATGTAGGCGCTGGACGTCGTACGAGCGGCGAACCCCACCGGAGCGGCCTGGCCGGAGCGGGGGCCGGAGGTGCCGCGCTACCGCGAGCTGCTCGCCGACGTCCGTACGCACGCACTTTCACCTACGGCATCACCGGCCTGGATCAAGCGCATCGCCAAGGAGCCCCGAGCATGAACCCTGTAAACACCCCCTGGCGCAAGAGCACGTACAGCGGAGGCCAGGACGAATGCCTGGAGATAGCCGACGGCCTCCCGCCCTGCTCACCCGTGCCCATACGCGACAGCAAGCGCCCCGACGGGCCGCACCTGCTCTTCTCCGCTCCCGTCTGGGCAGCCTTCGTCGACGCCTTGAAAGCGGCCCGCTACTGATCCTCCAGCCGCTCGCATATCGCCTCCAGGAAGCGGCAGCCGTCGACCGGCTCTATTCGGTCGATCAGCTCACGGACCTCGCGCAGGGCGGCCTCCCGGTCGTCCTCGTCGTCCCCGACGAGACGGGTCTTGTAGGTCGTCAGCAGGCCCAGGACACCCGCGAGCAGCGGCAGGCTGTCGATGACGTGGCCCGCGTAACCTGCGCCGTGGTCCCAGCCGTTCGGGTCGTACAGGGTGATGCTGCCGGTGTCGCCCAGCAGCATCAGGCTGTACCCCATCGAGTCGCCCATCCCGTAGGCGTACGACTTGGGCGGGGAGTCGTCGTCCGGGTAGCGGTTGCCGAACAGTTCGTCCGGGTCTTCCTCCCAGGGGCCGTCCTCGACCAGGTCGGTGGAGTCGAAGTCGATGAAGTCCAGGTGGACGGACGGGAAGCCGACCCGGGTGAGGAACGTGCGGCTTTCCTCGTCCTCCAGGCGCTCGGGCAGTTCGTCCGCCTTCGGCCGCCACAGCGACCCGGCGCCGAATATCGACTCCAGCCACTCCGCCGTCGGCTCCACGGCCGCAGCCAACAGCGCTTCCCGGTCCGCATCGCCACGGCTCTCCTGCCGCACGGTCTCGCTCATCAGCCGGCCCCCGTACCTTCCGTCACCGTTCCGTCTTGCTGTGACCAGTGAACCGCACGGCACTGACAATCGACCGCCGAGGCGTAGGCGTAGGCGGAGGCAGAGATATAGGCACAGGCAGCGCGGACGGCACCACGGCTCCGTCCCGCCCGCCCCTCACCCCTCCCGCATCCCCTCCAACACCTTGTCCAACGTCACCGGCACCTCCCGCACCCGCACCCCCGTCGCATGCCGGACCGCGTTGACGACGGCCGCCGCCGTCCCCGTGATGCCGATTTCGCCGACGCCCTTGGCGCCCAGGGGATTGACGTACGGATCGTCCTCGTCGATCCAGTGGGCCTCGATCCGCTGGACGTCCGCGTTGGCCGTGATGTGGTAGTTCGCCAGGTCGTGGTTGACGAGGAGGCCGTAGCGCGGGTCCGTCACCGTTTCCTCGTGGAGGGCCATGGACAGGCCCATCGTCATGCCGCCGATCAACTGGGAGCGGGCGGTGCGTGGGTTGATGATGCGGCCGGCCGCGAAGACGCCGAGGAGGCGGGGGACGCGTACCTCGCAGGTGTCGGCGTCCACCCGTACTTCGGCGAACTGCGCCCCGAAGGCGTGCATGGCGAAACGTTCGGCGTGCGGGTTGCCGGGCGTTTCGGCCTGGGCGTGGTCGCCGGGGGACGGGTCGTGGCCGTGGCGTTTGCGGAACGTCTGGGCCGCCGCCACGATCGCGGAACCCCACATCGCCGTCCCGGAGGACCCGCCCGCGACGGTCGCCTTCGGGAGCGCGGTGTCGCCGATGCGCAGTTCGACGCGGTCGTAGGGGACGTCCAGCGCGTCGGCGGCGATCTGGGCGAGTACGGTCCAGGCGCCGGTGCCGAGGTCGGCGGCGGCGATGTCGACCCGGTAGCGCCCGTCGTCCCGGTACTGGACCGCGGCGACCGAACCGGGCTGGCGGTTGACGGGGTAGGCGGAGGAGGCGACGCCCGTACCGATCAGCCAGCGGCCCTCGCGCCGCACCCCCGGGCGTGGGTCGCGGTCCTGCCAGCCGAAGCGGCGCGCGCCCTCGCGCAGGCAGGCGACCAGGTTGCGGCTGGAGAAGGGCTTGCCGGTCTCCGGGTCCGTCGGCGCGTCGTTGCGGACGCGTACGTCGACCGGGTCCAGCCCGAGGCGTTCGGCGAGTTCGTCCATCGCGACCTCGGGCCCGAACATGCCGGGGCACTCGCCGGGCGCCCGCATCCAGGACGGCACGGGCACGTCCAGGGCGGCCAGGCGGTGGGTGGTCCTTCGGTGCGGCGCCGCGTACAGGGTCCGGGTCGGGTTGGCGGACTGCTCGGCGAACTCCTTGATGCGCGAGGTCTGCTCGACCGCGTCCATGCCGATGCCGGTCAGCCGCCCGTCGGCGCCGGCCGCGAGCCGTACCCGCTGGTACGTGGGGGTGCGGTAGCCGACGAGGGTGAACATCTGCTGCCGCGTCAACGCGAACTTGACCGGCCGTCCGGGCACCGCTCGCGCGGCCAGCGCCGCCAGCACCGAGTGGGCGTGCGGCTCGCCCTTCGAACCGAAGCCGCCGCCGACGTACGGGCAGATCATGTGCACCCGCGCCCGGTCCAGGCCGAACACCTCGGCCAGCGTGTCGCGGTGCCCGTGCACACTCTGGCTGGAGTCGTACAGCGTCAGCTCGTCGCCCTGCCACACGGCGATCGTCGCGTGCGGCTCCATCGGGTTGCAGTGGGTCATCGCGGTCACGTACGTCTCGTCCAGCGCGATCGCACCCGGGTCCGCCTGGGCCGCCTCCATGGCGGCGTCCAGATCGCCCAGCTCACTGTCCGTACCTGCCCCACCGTTGGCCGTCTCCGGCCGGTACAGCTCACTCTCGCCCGGTTTGAGTTCGGAAGCGTGTGCTTCCTCGGCGTACGTGATGCGCACGAGCGACGCCGCCTCCCGGGCCGCCTCCGGGGTCTCGGCCACCACCGCCCCCACGATCTGCCCGCGGAACGCCACCTCGGGCTCCTGGAGGATCGCCAGCTCCGCGTCGTCCGTGGACGCGAGCCGCTCGGCGTTCTCGTACGTCAGTACGGTGATGACGCCGTCCTCCTGGCGCGCGGCCTCCGTGTCGACGGCCGTGATGCGGCCGCGCGGGACGGCGGACAGCACGGCGTGCGCGTAGCAGGGACGTTCCATCGGGTGCTCGAAGGCGTACGGGGCCCGGCCGAGCACCTTGTCGCGGGCGTCGGCGCGTTCCTGGTCGGCGCCGACGGTACGGGGGCGGGCGGCCGGGTCCGGGGTCCGGCTCTCGGACGTACGTGTCGTCATCGCGATCCCTCCAGGCCGGCGGCCCCCGGCGTCTCCGGCACCAGCTCGCGTACCACCGCGACCAGCGTGTTCTGCACAAGCGGAACCTTGAACGCGTTGTCCCGCAGCGGATGCGCGTCCGCCGTCTCCGCCTCGGCCGCTGCCCGGCAGTTCTCCTCGGTGGCCGGCAGCCCGCGCAACGCCTCTTCGGCTCGCTCGGCCCGCCACGGCTTGTGCGCGATGCCGCCCAGCGCGATCCGTGCCTCCCGTACGGTGCGGCCGTCGTCCTCCAGGTCGAGCGCCACCGCCACGGAGACCAGCGCGAAGGCGTACGAGGCACGGTCGCGCACCTTGCGGTAGCGGGAGCGGGCGGCGTACGGCAGCGCGGGCAGCTCGACGGCGGTGATCAGCTCGCCGTGCTGCAACACCGTGTCGCGGTGCGGCGCGTCACCGGGCAGCCGGTGGAACTCGGTGAGCGGGATGCGGCGCTCGCCGTCCGGGCCGAGCGTCACGACCACCGCGCCCAGGGCGGACATCGCCACCGCCATGTCGGACGGATGCACGGCCACACAGTGCGAGGAGGCGCCCAGGATGGCGTGGTAGCGGGTCCAGCCCTTCAGGGCGGCGCAGCCGGAGCCGGGATCGCGCTTGTTGCAGGGCGCGCTGGGGTCCTGGAAGTAGGCGCAGCGGGTGCGCTGGAGGAGGTTGCCGCCGGTGGTCGCGAGGTTGCGGAGCTGCCCGGAGGCGCCGGACAGGAGGGCCTGGGAGAGGACCGGATAGCGCGACCGTACGGCGGGGTGCGCGGCCAGGTCGGCGTTGCGTACGTTCGCCCCGATCCGGAGGCCGCCGCCGTCCAGCTCCTCCACCTGGTCCATGGGCAGCCGCGTGACGTCGACCAGCAGGTCGGGGGCGGTGATCCCGAGCTTCAGGTGATCGACGAGGTTGGTGCCGGCGCCGAGGAACGCGGCACCCGGGTGCGCCGCCACGGTGGCCACGGCCCCGGCGGCGTCGGCGGCCCGCTCGTACCGGAACGGCTTCACCGGCCCGCTCCCGCTGCCTCGGCGGCGGCCGCGACGGCCGGAACGATGTTCACATACGCCCCGCAACGGCACAGGTTGCCGCTCATCCGCTCGGCGATCTCGTCATGATCCAGCGCTTCCGGCGAAATGTCTCCTTCGGCACCCACCTCGGTGACCACACTGGGCCACCCCTGCGCCGCCTCCCGCAGCACCCCGACCGCCGAACAGACCTGGCCCGGCGTGCAGTACCCGCACTGGAGCGCGTCATGGTCGACGAACGCCTGTTGGACAGGATGCAGCTCGTCGCCTTCACCCAGCCCCTCGGCCGTGGTGATCTCCGCCCCGTCGTACGACACGGCCAGCGCGAAACAGGTCGTCGCCCGCCGCCCGTCGAGCAGCACGGTGCACGATCCGCACTGCCCGTGGTCGCACCCCTTCTTGGGACTGGTGATCCCCAGCCGCTCCCGCAACGCGTCGAGCACGGTGGTCCGCGTGTCCACCGTCACCTCGTGCGTCTGCCCGTCGACGCGCAGTCTGATCTCGGTCTCCATGGTCAGCCGAGTCACCAGGGAGAAGGGCGGTAAACGACTGCATGTGGGTGATGGTGGAGCGGAGGCCGTGGAGCGGGACCGTGGAGTCTGCTGAAGATGTCGGCTCGATATCCTCTTGAGGAACCGTTCTCGCAGGTGGAAGCGTCCTCCGGACTGTTACCAGTGTGTTCGGGTGTGCTCAACGGGGGGCGTGTTCCGCATGGGTGTCGTACTGCCGGGATGGGCGGACGAAATCCTCGACATCATCGGCGTGTCCTGGCCGAATGTCGACGAGGACGACTACCGCGAGATGGCGACGGCCATGCGCGAGTTCGCCGGTGACATCAACGACGGCGCGGGTCAAGCGCACGAGGCGGTGCAGGCGCTGGTCTCCTCGGCGGGCGGCGGCCAGGCCGCGGAGGCGCTGAACGCCCACTGGGGCAAGATCAACGGTACGCATCTGACGAAGCTCGCGCACTGCGGTGAGCTGGCCGCCACCGCGCTGGACGGCGTCGCCGTACTGATCGAGGGCGCCAAGCTGGGCGCGATCGTCCAGCTTGGCATCCTGGCCGCCGAGGTCATCGCGGCCCAGGCCGCCGCCCCCTTCACCTTCGGCCTCTCCGAACTGGGGGCTCTCGGCGCCACCCAGGCCACCCGCGTGATCGTCAAGCGCCTCTTCAAGGAAGTCTGCCAGCAGGTCGCTGAGCAGGTCGTCAGCATCGCCCTGACTCCGGTGGAGGAGGCGCTGGGCGCGATGGTCGGCGACCTGGTCGTCCAGCTCGGCGCCAACGCACTGGGAGTCCAGGACGGCGTCGACCTGGGCCGGACCACGAAGGCGGGCAAAGAGGGCTTCGGCCAGGGCGTGCAGGGGGCCAAGGACGCCGCCGGCAGCTCGATGCAACTGCTGAGCGCGAGCGGCGGGGGTGGCGGTACGGGCGGTGGTTCCGGCAGTGGCGGCTTCACTTTCGATCATGACGCCCACGACAAGGCCGTCACCGGCCTGCAGAGCGCCGGCGGCCACTTCCGCAACAACGCGGGCGGCAAGATCGGCCGCGCCAGACATCACCACAGCCGCACGCGCGGCAAGGACGTGATCGCGGACTCGGCCAATGCGGTGGTCGACAAGCTCGTCGACGGCCTCGAAGACGGCGTGAAGAAAGCCGCGAAGCACCTCGACGACAGCATGACCCGCGGCGTCAAACAGATGGCCAAGAACCACAAGGAGAACGATCAGAAACTCTCCAGCCACTTCTCCGGCCTCGGCAAGGGCGAAAAGGACCCGAAGGCTCCGAAGGGAGCTGACGCCGGAGGCGGCGGGGGTGGTGGGGGCGGCCGCCCGCCGGGAAAGGGAAAGACCGGCGGAGGCGGGGACGGTGCGCGTGATCCTTGGTGGCACGGGCACAGTGCCGATCAGATGCGGCACCATCGTGGTGAGCCCGTCGACGTTTCGGGCGATGACCGGCCGACCCAGTTGAATCGCCTGGAGAACGAGGCCGTCAAGCTGGCGCACGAGGCTCGGGACGAGAAACACCAGAACAGTAACATTCCGGGAAAGGACTACCGTAAGGACGGTTGTTCAGGGAGCTTCCTGCATGATGGCATCATCACCTCTCACACGAGTTCCACGCGACGGAAACCTTCTGGGGGCCCAAATTCCAGAGGTGGTCAACCTCAGGAATACCCAAGGGCTCATCCGGCGTTGCAGCAGGTTCTCGACGATGTGAAGCAGGGATTCTTGGACATGGATGAGAATCCTGCGGCCGGGCACGGAAAGTGTGCTGAGGTGTCGCTCATATCCGACCGTCTGCATCAGATGGACCCGGACGGGACGAAGATACGAACCCCCGACGATGCCCGGCGGGCACTGGAGGGAGGGGTCATCCATACGCGGCAGTTGGGGGATGATGTCAGAAGGCATCCGGATACCAGAGAGAAGTATGTGCACATGCCGCACGGTGCGTACAAGAAGCCCTGCGACTCCTGTCAGCCGATGCTGGACAGGTTGGGCATCATCGCGCATCGTTAACTGCTGTCCTGTGGGAGAGACGTGACCGACGGAAAATCGAAATACGACATCGACCAGTGGCTTCGCGACAACGGATGGACGCCCGAGAGGGATGTCTCCGACCGTATCCCGGACTTCATCGAGGATGCCGTCCAGCAGGCTGAGGACGACGGTCACCCTGCTCCGGTGTTCGAGGCCGCGAAGCGGTTTCTGGTTTCTTACGGGCTGTTGGAACTCCGGCACCCGAGAAAAGCTGACTGGGTACTGGAGACGAACCCGGCCGGAGGTCATGAGGGTGACTTCGAGGATATCGCCGAACTGTCCGAGGAGTTGGGCATCGGGCTGTTTCGTGTCGGGTACGATGAACCTGAGTCGGCGAGCATTTTGATGGATGAATCCGGGCGCTTCTACTATCATCACTGGTCCGACAACTACTTCCTCGGCAACAATGAGCGCGAGGCTTTCGCCAATTGGCTGGTGAACAACTATCAAGGATTGGGCTGAATCATGTCAGGACTGATTCCCGGTACGGCGTCGTCGCTGCTGGTGCAGGGGAAGGTGTTCAGTCACACCAATCTCACCGGCGACGGCGAGCCCAATCTGCACCCAGCGGTACGGGACTTCTTCGACCACCTGCCGGTGGAGGACCGGGAACCGTTCCTCGGATACTGCGCGGAGTCCGCCCTCGTTTCGGACCAACTGTGGGGGCTCGACGCGGGGAACCCCGGCGCTCCGCTCACTCTTGCCGACGCTGCACCGCACTTCGCCGGCTCCGCCATGGTGTCCAAGAAGGTCCGCGAACATGGGGACCCCGAGCACGGTCAGTCGACGGCCCCGTGTTCCGCCTGCGGAAAGCTGCTGAGCGAACTGGGCATCGAGTTCATCGGAGCGTAGAAGGTGGGCGAGGGGGAGGGCCGTACGGGCGACGCCGTGCGCAGTGCGGTTGCGGTACTTACCGGTGCGGGCTGGCATCCGTCACGGGATGCCGGCTCGGAAGCGCTGATGGCGATTCTGGAAACGGTCAGCACGGTCGGTACCCGAGCGGGTGTGCGATGGGAGCTGTTTCCCGCCGCGGAGCGCGCCTTGCGCGCCTTTCACGGCCTGGAGACGGTCGCCTGCGGTGCGGGCGTGGAGGTTGCCGTGCGTGGGATTTCCATCGATCCGCGCGAAGGCCGCCACGCGTCGCAGACGTTCCACGACTTCGGTGCCCGGATCGGCTGCCGCACTTTTCCGCTGGGCATCCACGGCGAAGAGTCCCTGCTGGCCGTGGACGAACAGAGTCGTCTCTTCATGGTCAACCACGGGGGCTGGTGGTATCTCGGCGATTCGGTGCTCGCCGGGCTGGCCGTGCTGATCGAGGGGCGGCGGCCGAAGCGGGTGCGGGAGGACGGGTCGTGGGAGCCGATGGAGGTCACTCAGGGCCACGGTTCGGGTGCCGGTACTGAGGCTGAGGCTCAGGTGCGGGATGTGTTCGGGTGAGGGGCGCAGATGCGGAGGATAGGGGGTGGGGTGAAGAGGGGTATTGAGTTGGATCCGCCTTGTGGGGTTACGGGGTTTCCGTTCGGGGCCACGGTGGGCGCGGTCAAGGGTGAGGCTGCGGAATGGGGGCAGGTCGCGGTTCAGGATGTGGGTGTCGCCGATCCTGTCCGGTGTATGAAGGCCCTGCTGCTGCACCCGCAGTTCGAGGTTGTCTTTCACTTTGAGGACGGGCGGACGCTCACAGCGGCCGAGGCGTGGATTCTGGGCCCTGGACCTGAAGAGATCACGGTGAGTTTCCGGGGTGTCGATGTCTTCCGTACGCCTGCCCGTGTGCTGCTGGAGCGCCTGCGGGAAATGGGGCTCACCGTCCATGACGAGACGCTCTACGCGAATGTGCCCCAGCTTTCTCTGGGCTTCACGCGTGTCGCCGGGCGTGAGGTTCCGCTGGACAGTGATGGGGAGCCGTTGTACTTCCAGGCGGTGCTCACCGGGCCGGTCGGCTATTACGACTTCCTGATGGTGGAGGGCTGAGCCGGGATACGAGCGCGCCTCAGTCCCTTGCACGTGACGCCGCCCCGGACCGGAAGTCGGTCCGGGGCGGCGGTGTGGTGTTCTGTGACGGTTACTTCCCCAGATTCGGCGGCGGTATCGGTGTAGTCGCCAGGGACTGCGGTGATGTCGGGCTGGCCAGGGCCGACGGGGCCGCTACCGCGGCGGACGGGTCGGGGGTGGGGGGTTCTTCTTCGGTGGAGAGGGGGCGCGGGGCGAGGGTGATGCCTTCGGTGTCGAGGGCCTTCTTGATGCGCCAGCGGAGTTCGCGTTCTATGCCGGGGGCCTTGCCGGGCATGGTCTTGGCGGAGACGCTGATGGTGACGGAGTCGAGGTGGACCTCGCTGAGGCCGAGGACCTCGACGGGCTCCCAGAGCTGTTCGTTCCAGGGCTCGGCCTTGGACATCTCCTCGCCGGTGGCGGTGATGATCTCGCGGGCGCGGTCCAGGTCCTGGTCCGGGGCGATCATGACGTCGACGGTGGCGGTGGACCAGCCCTGGCTGAGGTTGCCGATGCGCTTGACCTCGCCGTTGCGGATGTACCAGATGGCGCCGTTGGGGCCGCGCAGCTTGGTGACGCGCAGGCCGACCTCGACGACCGTACCGGTGGCCACGCCCGCGTCGATCTCGTCGCCGACGCCGTACTGGTCCTCCAGGATCATGAAGACGCCGGAGAGGAAGTCGGTGACGAGGTTGCGGGCGCCGAAGCCGATGGCGACGCCCGCGACGCCGGCGCTGGCGAGCAGCGGGGCCAGGTTGATCTTGAGGACGGACAGGACCGTCAGGGCGGCGGTGCCCATGATGACGAACGACGCGACGCTGCGCAGCACCGAGCCGATGGCCTCGGAGCGCTGGCGGCGGCGCTCGGCGTTGACCAGGAGCCCGCCCAGCGCGGTGCCTTGGGCGGCCGTCGCGGTGCGGTTCATCCGTTCTATGAGCTTGGTGATCGTGCGCCGGATCACATGCCGCAGGATGACGGCGATGATGATGATCAGCGCGATCTGCAGGGCGGACGTGAGCCAGGTCGCCCAGTTCTCCTCCACCCATCCGGCGGCGTTGGTGGCCTTCTCCGTGGCGTCGTCGAGCGACGCCCGGCGGTGCGCGCCGGGCGGCGTGGCGGCTGGGGAAGCGGACCAGAACACAGCAGGAACCTCCGTGTGGGACAGCAGACCCGGGTCGGGACCTACCGTGCCCCGGGCAGACCAACCACACTAACGGGGCAACGGGGGCGGTCCGCGCCGGTGTTCGAGAGTGACCGGACCAATTACGGGTCTGTTCGGGGGGAAGTAAAGCGGTGTGGTCGAAAACACCTCGGACCCGTTACCCGGTGATGGTGGCGCTCCGACCAGGCACCGGGGGACACTGTGGAGAGATCGTCCCGGCGCGAGCCACGCGCCGCCGGCGTACAAGGAGGCACCCGTGCCGCATGTCCTGGTCCTCAACGCGTCGTACGAGCCGCTCGGCGTCGTACCGCTCCGCCGCGCGCTCATCCTCGTCCTCAACGAAAAGGCCGTCAGCCTTGAGGAGTCCGGCGCCCTGATGCACAGCGCGACCCGTGTGATGCCCGCTCCCAGTGTGGTCCGCCTCAAGCGGTTCGTGCGGGTGCCTTTTCGCGGTCCCGTCCCGTTGACCCGCCGTGCCCTCTTCGCCCGGGACGGCGGGCGGTGCATGTACTGCGGTGGCGTCGCAACCAGCGTCGACCACGTCGTTCCGCGCAGTCGTGGCGGGCAGCACACCTGGGAGAACGTCGTCGCCGCGTGCCGCCGCTGCAACCACGTCAAGGCCGACCGGCATGTCGCCGAGATCGGCTGGCGGTTGCGGCATCAGCCCGCGCCGCCGTCCGGCCTGGCCTGGCGGATCATCGGCACGGGGCATAGGGACCCCCGGTGGCTGCCATATCTGCAGCCGTACGGGGCGGATGACGCGCTGGCCCGGATCGACGCCGTATCGGCATAGGTCCGGGTCTTTTGCGTGGTGAGGGGGAGCGGCCTCCCGGCGGCCGCCCCCGTTCCGTACGCTTTCCGGCGGCCGCCCCCGGCCCGTACGCCTCCCTAGCGCCCGCCGCCCGGCCACGCCTCATGGGCCGACGGCCCGCTTCCGGGCGTGTCCCCGGGCTTCCCCGGCCGGGCCGGCGTGCCGGGACGGTCGCCGCCGGGGCCGGACGGCCGGGAGGGCGGCGGCCCGGGGTGGTCCGAGTCCTTCACCGCGTACGCCTCCACGCTCCACAGTGAGTAGCCGAAGCGGGTCGCGCGCCGGTCGCCCTGGATGCGGACGAAGCGGACGTCCTTCGCGTCCATCCGGAGGGTCTCGCGGCCGCCCTTGCCGTCGCGGACGGTGGCCGCCGTGCGCCAGGTGATGCCGTCGGACGACACCCGGACCGTGTAGGCGGCCGCGTACGCGTCCTGCCAGCTGAGGGTGAGGCGGCCCAGGCGGGCCGGGCGCGGCAGTGTGAACTGGAGCCAGGCGTCGTCCTGGGCGGGGGAGGACCAGCGGGTCTTCGGGTCGCCGTCGGTGGCGGCGGTGGCCGGGAACTCGGACGTCTCGTCGCCGGAGGAGGTGGCCTCGGCGCCGCGGGCCAGATCGGGGCCCGCGGTGGGCGGGTAGGTCCGGACGGTCAGCGTCCGCTTCTGGTCGCCGTAGGTGACCGGGATCTCGTACGTGCCGGACTTGGCGTCGCGCGGGACCGTGACCTGGATACGCGCGGTGGCGGTGCCGCCGCGCGGGGCCGTGACGTGCTCCGGCGCCCGTACGGTGAAGCCCTCGGGCGCCTTCACCGTGAGCTTGCCCTCCACGTCGGCGGGGCGGCGGGAGAAGATCCGGGCGTCCACGGAGAAGGTGCCGCCGGTGTCGGCGTCGATCTCGTCGTGCGCCAGTTCCAGGCCCGCTGCCGGGGTGTCGGCGAACCACGGGGTGAAGGAGTGCACGGACGGCGCGGCGGTGCCGTCCTTCCAGGCCAGCCGGATGCTGTCGGCCTTCATGCCGCGCGCCTCGGTCTGCGTCCAGCCGGTGCCGGAGAGGCCGCCGAGGCGCCGCCAGCCCTCGCCGGGGACGTGCGCCTCCACGGACACGGCGGCCGCCGACGGGCTCGGCTCGGTGAGTGAGGTGACCGCGGTCAGCGGGCGGGGGCGGCCGAAGGGGACGGTCAGGGAGGTGGGGCGGGCGTCCTGGTCCGGCGGCGGGGCCGTTTCGGAGCGGTCGGAGCGGGCGCCGGTCCAGGCGTCGGACTCGGTCATCGCGCGGTCGAGGAAGGGGCCCAGAACGCCCTTTCCGACCGTCACGGGGCTCTTTTTGATCTTTTTCAGCAGGTCCTGGACGGCGCGCTGTGCGGTCCAGGCGGCGGAGCCGTCGCCGCGGGCCTGCGCCATCAGCATGTCGACGGCACGCTCGCCCGCCGAACCGTACCGTGCCAATTGGCGCGCCCAGGGACGTACTTCGTCGGCCAGGCCGGGGGAGAGGCGTTCCGGCGCGCCGCTCATCGTGTGGAAGGCGGCGCGCAGCCGGGCCGCGGCCTTGGTGTAACGCTCGTCGTCGCCCCGGTTGTCGCTGTCGGTGGCGTCGGCGCGCGCCTTCCAGAACGCGTCGATCAGCGGCTTGAGATACGCGGACTCGTCGGTGCCGAGGACCGAGGAGGCGTCGTTGCCGGCCAGCGCGTGCAGCGCGGCGCGGGAGGCGGCGTCCCCGCCGGAGAGGTCGTCGACGGCGGCCTCCCAGGAGGCGCCGGGCCGGTAGCCGCGCGGGTTCCAGGCGTAGTCGGCGGCCGTGAACAGCGCGATGCGGGACGCGGTGGGCTGCGCCATGGCGTTGGCCAGCAGCGCGCTGGAGCCGGCGGCGACGGCGGGTTCGCGGCCCGTGTAGGGGCCGAGGAAGATACGGTCCTGCGCGTAGTCGTTGACCGGATAGTTGTCCATCGTGACCATCCGGTGTCCGAACACCTCGCGGGCCTCGGCCAGTTCCCCGCCGGTGATGGTACGGGGGACGACGCCGACGCCGGTCCACGCGACCTCGACCCGGTCGGACAGCGCGACCGCCAGCGCCTCCCGGTAGGCGGTCGAGCCGTCCTGGTAGTACTCGGTCGGCAGCAGGCTGAGCGGCGGCGCCTCGGGGTGCCGCTCGGCGAGGTGGGCGGCGAGCGCGTCCGCCACCTTGGCGTGCGCCTTCGCGGCGGCCTCGGGGCCGGAGCCGAAGGTGTCGGCGTCCGCGTCGCAGTGCCACTCGCTGTAGCTGACGTCCTGGAACTGGAGCTGGAAGGCGCGCACGCCCAGCGCCCACATCGCGTCCACCTTGCGGCGCAGCGCCTTCAGGTCGTCCTCGGAGGACATGCACATGGCCTGCCCGGGAGAGACGGCCCAGGCCAGCGTCACATGGTTGGCGCGGGCCCGGGCGGCCAGCGCGCGGAAGTCCTCGCGCTGCTCCGCCGGGTAGGGGTCACGCCACCGGAACTGGCGGTACGGGTCGTCGCCGGGCGCGTAGAGGTAGCGGTTCTGCTTCGTACGGCCCATGAAGTCGAGCTGGGACAGGCGCTGCTCGCGGGTCCAGGGCTGGCCGAAGAAGCCCTCGGTCATGCCGCGTACGGCGGTGCCGGGCCAGTCCCGTACGACGGCCGCGGCCAGCTCCTTGCCGCTGCCCGCCTTGCCGCCGCTCTCGGAGCGCTCCACGATGAGCTGGCGCAGGGTCTGTACGGCGTGGAAGAGGCCGTCCGGGCCGACGCCGTCCAGGGCGACCGTGTCCCGGCCCGCCACCTCGCCGACCGCGAGGCGGTAGCCGCCGGAGGGCAGGTCCCCGCGGGCGGGTGCGCGCAGGGCCCGTAGCGCGGTCTCGGCGTCCGGGCCGCCGACGCGGAACACCGGGCCCTCGCCGGGCAGCGCTTGGCCCGGGGCGGCGTCGTGGACCGTACGGACTCCGGCGTCGCGCAGTACGGCGCGCAGCGCGCTCAGGGCGTACGGGTCGGCCTCGGCATCGGCGACGAGGGTGGCCTCGCCGTCCAGCGCTACGGACGCGCCGCCCGGCCGCATCGACTGCGGACGCGGCCACACGGCGGGCAACTGCCCGGCGGAAACGGTCCGGCCGGTGCCGTCGGCCTGGCCGGGCAGGTCGGGAGTGCCGACGGCCGGGTCTGCGGGGGCCGCGTACACAGGGGCGGTGCTGCCGAGGAGCCCGCCGATGACGGCGGCGGCGAGGGCGGTGGCCCCGGCGACCCGCGCGCGGGCCCCGGCCCGTACGGCGCCGAAACGGCCGGTGCCACCGGCGCCGAGGCTGCCGGTGCCGATGCTGGTGGGGCCGGTCAGAGGGGTGGCGGCGCCATCGGTACGGCGCGCCGCGGCCTCTCCGGCCCAGGAGGCGTCGCCGTCCCCGGCCCGGGAGGCGTCGCCGCTCCCGGCCCCGCCGATGTCCTTGCCCTGCCTGCCGACCTGTCCGGCGTCCCGAACGCCGCTCCGGACTCGCACGGTCTCTCCTCAGTCCCCGTCGTCCCACTCACCCGGCCGGCCGGTGACGCACCGGACGGCCGCAGCCCGGCCGCCCCGCGGCCGCGCGCCCCTGAGCCGGCTGTCGCGGCGGGGGCCTCGTACCCCGTGGAAACCCGCCGGACCTGCCTTCGGCAGTGAGCCCACCACTCTGGCGGTGAGGGTGTCAACGGCAGCACACCAAGTGCCGGGTTTGCCCTGTGCGACCGGCGTGTCGCGACGTTTTCCAGGGGCCGCCGGAGGGGGCGGGGCGGGGCGCCGGGAGGGGTCCGAGGCGCTGAAGGACTTCCTTCGGAACGCCTCTCCGGTGGGCAGCTCTGCGCCGTCACCCGTCCGCCACCGGCAAATCGCCTGCACGAGGGATGTGTGACCTGGACCACGTTGGTTGAATGGATACGTCTGCGACCGCCCGGAGTGGGTAGGGCAGGTCGTGTCCCACCACCGACGAACGGGAGGCCCCCGTGGCCGCGTCCGCTCAGCTTCTCCTCGACGCACTGTCGTCCGCCCCCGAGTACCCGGCAGAGCGTGTCAAACCCTCCGGACCGGAGAATTTCCGGCTGGAGAAACCCGTCGAGCCGGATCTGTTCGACGGCGTGTCCGACCCCGACTCCGGTCTGGACGGCTCCGGCTCGCTCTGCTTCTGCGAACCGCCGCTGACCAGCGAGCCCCCGCTCGCCGACGCCGCCCCGCTCACCAGTGAGTCCCCGATCGCCGCCGAGCTGCCGCTGACCAGCGAGCCCACCGCGGCCGGCCTGGGTACGGAGACCATGGAGGTCTGATGGGCCGACCGCGGCTCGCCGGTCTGCACGGTGTGTGCACGTCCTATGAGCCCGCACCGGGCCGTGTGGAACACGTCGGTGACGACACCGTCGTCGCCGTCCTCGCCGCGCTCGGGGTCGACGCCTCGACTCCGCACGCCGTACGCGCCGCTCTGGAGGCGTACGACCACGGCGCGGGCCGGGCCCTGCTCCCGCCCACCGTCGTGGTGCGCCCGGGGCGCCCGCCGAAACTTTCGCGCCTGCCCGAAGGCACCGCCCTACGGGTGGAGACCGAGTCGGGCCAGGTGCTCGACTGGGGGCCGGACCCCGGAGGCCGCCCGGAGGGCGCGTACGAGCCGCCCGCCCGGGGCCGGGGCCGCGACGGCGCCCGCACGCCGCGCCGGACCTCCGCCCGCACTCCTGACCGAGTTCCTGACCGAGCCCCCGACGACACCGAGGGCCGTATCCCCCGCGGCACCGTGGGCGGTCTCCCCCTCGGCATCCACACCCTGCGCGCCCACACTCCCGACGGCCGCTCCGCCCGCGCCCACCTGATCGTCGCCCCCGACCGGATGCCCGCGCCGCCCCGCCGCACCCACGGCTTCATGGTGCAGCTCTACTCCCTGCTCTCCGGCCGCTCCTGGGGCATGGGGGACCTGGGCGACCTCGCCGACCTGGCCGCCTGGTCCGGACGCGCGCTCGGCTGCGGCTTCGTACAGATCAACCCGCTGCACGCCGCCGTACCGGGACCGCCCACCGACCCCTCGCCGTACCGCCCCTCCTCCCGCCGCTTCCCCGACCCCGTCCATCTGCGCATCGAGGACATCCCCGAGCTGGGCTGCCTCGAAGGCGCGGCGCGGTCCCGGTTCGACGCGCTGCTCGTACGGGCCCGGACGCTGCGCGAGGCGGTGCTGCGCAAGGGCGCGCTGATCGACCGGGACGCCGTGTGGGAGCTGAAGAAGGAGGCGCTGGAGCTGCTCTGGAAGGTGCCGCTGAGCCCCGGGCGGCGCGCCGCCTACTGCGACTTCCTCGCCGAGCAGGGCACGAGTCTGGAGGACCACGCCACCTGGTGCGCGCTGGCCGAGCTGTACGGGGCCGACTGGCGCGGCTGGCCCGCCGGTCTGGACGACCCGCGTTCGGCCCGGACGGCACGGATGCGGAGCAGCCTGCTGGACCGCATCGACTTCTACAGCCGCCTCGCGTGGTTCACCGACCAGCAGCTCGCCGCCGCCCAGCGCGCCGCCGAGGAGGCCGGGATGGGCATCGGGCTGGTGCACGACCTGGCCGTCGGCGTCCACCCCTCCGGGTCCGACACCTGGGCCCAGCAGGACGCCTTCGCGGCCGGCATGTCCGTGGGCGCGCCGCCGGACGCCTTCAACTCGCGCGGCCAGGACTGGGGCCTGCCGCCCTGGCGGCCGGACGCGCTGGCCGCCCAGGGCTACGCCCCGTACCGCGGTCTCCTGCGCGGCATGCTGCGGCACGCGGGCGCCCTGCGCATCGACCACGTCATGGGCCTGTTCCGGCTGTGGTGGGTGCCGGAGGGCCGGCCGCCGACGGAGGGTACGTACGTGCGGTACGACGCCGAGGCGATGCTCTCCGTCCTCGCCCTGGAGGCGCACCGCGCGGGCGCCGCCGTCATCGGGGAGGACCTGGGGACGGTCGAGCCGGTGGTCCGTACGGAGCTGGCCGGGCGGGGTGTGCTCGGCACGTCCGTCCTGTGGTTCGAACGTGACTACACCAAAGAGCCGGCCCGGCCGCTGCCGCCCGGCGACTGGCGCGCCGACTGCCTGGCCACGGTCACCACGCACGACCTGCCCAGCACGGCGGCCAGGCTGACCGGGCAGCACGCGGCGCTCCGGCACGGCCTCGGGCTGCTGGACCGCCCGCTCCACGAGGAGCAGGCGGCGGAGGCGGTCGAGGTCGGCGAGTGGCTGGAGACGCTGCACCGGCTGGGGCTGCTGCCGGAGGGGCGGGGGAACGAGGAGGCGGCGGTCAAGGCCCTGCACCGCTATCTGCTGCGGACGCCCGCCCGGATGGTCGGGGTGTGGCTGCCGGACGCGGTGGGCGACCGGCGGCCGCAGAACCTCCCGGGGACCTGGGACGAATACCCCAACTGGCGGCTGCCGGTCACCGATCCGGCGGGGCGCCCGCTGTCCTTGGAGGAGATCGCGGCATCGCCCCGGCTCCATGCGCTGATGAGCGAACTGCGCACGTCGGGGCGGTGATCGGGCCGGTACGGCCGGAAGGGCGGCGGCTCGCACCCGTCCGGCTGCTGTCTTCCGGCCGCCCCGGCCGTACGGCACCATGCCGTGGACGCCGTCCAAGAGATCCGACCCCTTCCGGTCGGGGAGTTGGAGGGAACCATGGCAAGAAGCCGATCACGCGCCCGTTTACGCGCCCGCTTCCGCACCGTCTTCGCGCTCACCGTCGCCGCTGCCCTCGCGCTGCCGTTCCCGCTCCAGGCCACCGCCGCCGACGGACGGCCGGAACCCGTCCAGCCGCCGGCCTTCGCCCGTCATCCCGTCCAACCGCCGCTCTTCGCCCCTCAACCCGCCGCGAACTCCTGCCAGGGCCCCGTACGCCCCGCCTCCCAGATGACCGTCCTGCCCTGCGACACTCCGGCCCGGATCATCGAGAAGGCCGCCCACATCGTGCCGACCACCGCGCAGCGCGCCTGGCAGGAGCGTGAGGTCACCGCGTTCACGCACTTCGGCATGAACACCTTCACCGGCCGCGAGTGGGGCTCCGGCACCGAGGACCCGACGTGGTTCGCGCCGCCGCGCCTCGACGTCGACCAGTGGATGCGCGCGTACAAGGCGGCGGGCGCCGAGCAGGTCATGCTGACCGTGAAGCACCACGACGGCTTCGTGCTCTACCCCAGCCGCTACACTCCGCACACCGTCCGGGCGAGCCCCGGAAGGCCGGACGTCGTCGGCGCGTACGTGCGGGCCGCCCGCAAGGCCGGGCTCGCGGTGGGCTTCTACCTCTCCCCGTCCGACGGCGCCGAACTGCCGCACGCCTGGCACGCGCGCTGGGTCGAGGAGGTCCGGCGCAAGCAGGCCGAGGGCAAGCCGCTCAGCCTGCCCGAACGGGTCGCCCTGGAGGACCGCGGCCGGGCGCCCGCCGGGCTGGGCCGCTTCGGCAACGGCAGCCCCGTCACCGAGCGCACCCTTCCCACCCTCGTCCCCGGTGACGACCGCGCCGACGCCGTACGCGACGGACGGCTGCCCTCCTTCACCGTCCGCGCCGACGACTACGACGCGTACTACCTCAACCAGGTCTACGAACTGCTCACCCAGTACGGCCCGGTCGAGGAGCTGTGGCTGGACGGCGCGAACCCGTGGGCGGACGCCGGTATCACGCAGAAGTACGACGTGCGCCAGTGGTTCGAGACGATCCGCCGCCTCTCGCCCCGCACCGTCGTCTTCCAGGGGCCGCAGGGCGTGCGCTGGGTCGGCAACGAGCGGGGCGTGGCGCGCGAGACGGAGTGGAGCGTTACCCCGTCCGCCGTCGACCCCTGGTCGGTGCTCTCCGGCGGCCTGCCCAACGACTCCACCGACGCCGACATCGGCTCCCGCGCCAAGCTGCTGGCGCCCACCACCCAGTACCTCCAGTGGTATCCGGCGGAGGCGGACGTCTCGATCCGGACCGGCTGGTTCCACCACCCCTGGGAGCGGCCCAAGACGCCCGCCCAGTTGCTGGGCCTGTACGAGAAGAGCGTGGGCCGCAACGCGTCGTTGCTGCTCAACGTGCCGCCGGCGCCCGGCGGGCGGATCGATACGGCGGATGTCGCGGCCCTCACCGGCTTCGGGCGGGCCGTACGGGAGACGTACGGGAAGGATCTCCTGGCAGGCGGCCGGGACCTGCTGAAGGACGGCCGGGACGTCTCCGCGGGCGGCCGCTCCGTGCCCGCACACCCCGCCGGCATCACATTCGACCGCATCGGACTCGGGGAGGACCCGCGCTACGGCCAGCGGGTGGAACGATTCGCCGTCGAGGCGCGGACCGGCGGGACCTGGCGGCGGATCGCCGGCGGGACGACCGTCGGCCACCGGCGCGTCCTGGCGCTGCCCGCGCCGGTGACCGCCGACGCCGTACGCGTACGGGTCCTCGCGGCCCGCGCCGCCCCGCACCTGACGCCGGTGACGGCCCACCGGTCCCGCACCTGAACGGGCTCTGAGGGGCCGGGTCAACCGTTAGGCCACCCCGGGCGCGCGAGGGTGAACGGCGTCCGATACGTTGACCTCGTGAGCAATCTGGTCAAGAAGAACGCCCTGCGCGCCGGAACCATCACGGCCGGCACCGCGCTGATGCTGCTGATGTCGTCCCCCGCGTTCGCGCTCACCCGCGACGATGGTGACGACCCGGGTCCGGGCCTGAGTGTCGTCCAGACGCTCGGCCTCTATGTCGCCGCTCCCATCGTCCTCTTCCTGGTCATCGCCGGCCTGGTCATGGCAGGCGACAAGTCCCGCAAGCAGTCCAAGGCCTGACCCAGGACTCCCGCAGGACTCCGACAGGATTCCTCCCCACGCCTCTTCGAGGGCGCCCGCAGGTTCGCGAGAACCGGCGGGCGCCCTCTTTTTCGTGCCCGCGTATACCGCACCGGGCCGCTGCCCCCTGTCGCGGAGGGCGGGATTCCGCCGAGGGCTTGTTTTCACACGGCCCTAACCTACGATGGCGTAACCTACGGAGCCGTAGGTAACCCCGTCCCCATGGAGTACCCGTGACCATTGCCCCCGACCGCCATGCAGAAGAGCGCGGCCAGGCCGCATGGAGCGACGCCCGGCTGCTGTACGCCCTCGAAGAGGTCGTCGAGAAGGAGCTGAACCGGCACCTGAAGGTGGCCAAGGACTGGATGCCGCACGAGTACGTGCCCTGGAGTGACGGCCGCAACTTCGACGGCGTCATGGGCGGCGAACCGTGGGCCCCCGAGCAGTCCAAGGTCAGCGACATAGGGCGGACCGCCCTGGTGGTCAACCTGCTGACCGAGGACAACCTGCCCAGCTACCACCACGAGATCGCCACCCTCTTCGGGCGGGACGGCGCCTGGGGCACCTGGGTGCACCGCTGGACGGCGGAGGAGGGCCGGCACGGCATCGTCATGCGGGACTACCTGCTCACCAGCCGGGCCGTGGACCCGGTCGAGCTGGAGAACTTCCGGATGGCGCACATGTCGGCGGGCTTCGAGTCCGACAACGCGCACAGCATGCTGCACTCGATCGCGTACGTCGCCTTCCAGGAGCTGGCGACCCGTATCTCGCACCGCAACACCGGCCACCACTCCGGCGACCCGGTCTGCGACCGGATGCTGTCCCGCATCGCCACCGACGAGAACCTGCACATGGTCTTCTACCGGAACCTGCTCGCCGCCGCCTTCGAGCTCGCGCCCGACCAGACCATGTGCTCCGTACGGGACGTGGTCACCGGCTTCCGGATGCCGGGGCACGGCATGCCCGGCTTCGAGCGCGCCGCGGCCCGGATGGCGATCGGCGGGATCTACAACCTGCGCATCCACCACGACGACGTGCTCCAGCCGGTGCTGCGCTACCTGAAGGTGCTGGAGATCGGCGGCCTCGGCCCGGCCGGGCTGCGGGCCCAGGAGGAGCTGGGGACGTACCTGGGCGGGCTGGACGACCAGGCGCGCAAGTTCGACGAGCGGCTGGCGGCCCGGGAGGCCCGCCGGGCGGCCCGCGGCCGGTAGGGCCGCCGACCGCCCGGTGCGTACGCTGCCCGCATGGCCGACTGGGACATCAAGAAGCTGCGCATCCTGCGCACCCTCCACGAGCTGGGCACGGTCACGGCGGCCGCCGAGGCGCTGCACCTGACGCCGTCCGCGGTGTCGCAGCAGCTCGCCGGGCTGGCCAGGCAGCTCGGGGTGACGCTTCTGGAGGCCCACGGCCGGCGGGTGCGCCTGACGGACGCCGCGCACCTCGTCCTGCGGCACGCCGAAGCCGTCTTCGCGCAACTGGAACGCGCGGACGCCGAGTTGCTCGGCTACCTCCAGGGCGAGGCGGGGGAGGTGCGGGTCGGCGCGTTCTCCACCTCGATCCCCGCGCTGGTGGTACCCGCCGTACGGGACCTGCGCGGCTCGCACCCCGGCCTCGCGGTGTCCGTACGGGAGGCGGAGGCGGCGGAGGCGTACGAGCTGCTGGCGGAGGGCAGTGTCGACCTCGCGCTCTCGCTGGCCGCGCACGCGCCGACGCCGCGCGACCCGAAGTTCACCCGGCTCGCGCTGCTCGCCGACCCGCTGGACGTGGCGCTGCCCGCGGGACACCCGCTGGCGGACGAGCCGGGGCTGCGGCTGGCCGATCTGGCGGGCGAGCAGTGGATCTTCGGGAGCAGCGGTCCCTGGTCGCAGATCACGACGGCCGCGTGCGAGCACGCCGGATTCGTCCCGGAAAGGGCGCACGCCGCGGCCGACTGGGACGCGATCCTGGCGATGGTCGGCGCGGGTATGGGGGTGGCGCTGGTGCCCCGGATGGCGATGTCGGGGGCGCGGGGCCGGACCGAGCCGGTACGGGACGAGGGCGGTGCCGCCGCGGTGGCGGTGCGGGTGCTCCGTGCCGACCAGCCGCGACGGCATGTCGTGGCGGCGGTACGGCGCGGGGCGGAGGGGGCGCCGGGACTGGCGCGGGTGCTGGCCGCGCTGCGGCGGATCGCCGGGGAGGCGGCCGTGCCGCCGGGCGGGGCGGCTCTCTGAGGCGGCGGCCGTGCCGCGGGGCGAGACGGCTTGCTGAGGCAGACCGTTCAGTCAGCCTGAACGTAGCCTCCAGAAACTTTCGATAGACCTGGATTAATCGTTCCTGCGATCGTCGAGGAGTCCGCGTCACATCACCCCCTCACCGAAGGGCAGAGATGACCAGCACTCCGGCCGCCGCCTCCGCCACCGACCCGCACGCCAACGACGCCGCCCCGTACGGCGGCGGCGACCCGTACGCGGACTACCGCGGCGGGGACTTCCCCTTCACCTCGCTCGTCGACCTCGCCGACCGCCGCTTCGGCGCCGGCGTCATCGCCGCGAACGACGAGTTCTTCGCCGAGCGCGAGAACCTGCTGAAGCCCGGCCCCGCGGTCTTCGACCCGGAGCGCTTCGGCCACAAGGGCAAGATCATGGACGGCTGGGAGACCCGGCGGCGGCGCGGGGCCGACGGCGCGCACCCCTTCCCCACCGACGACGAGCACGACTGGGCGCTGATCCGTCTGGCCGCCCCCGGGGTCGTCCGGGGCGTGATCGTCGACACCGCCCACTTCCGCGGCAACTACCCGCAGCAGATCACCGTCGAGGCCACCGCGCTCCCCGGCAGCCCGGGCCCCGAGGACCTGCTCGCCGACGGCGTGAAGTGGGAGGAGCTCGTCCCCCGTACACCGGTGCGCGGCCACGCCGCCAACGGCTTCGGGGTGACGGCCGAGCGCCGCTTCACCCACCTGCGCCTCAAGCAGCACCCGGACGGCGGCGTCGCCCGGCTGCGGGTGTACGGCGAGGTCGTGCCCGACCCGGCGTGGCTGGACGTGCTCGGCACCGTCGACCTGGCGTCCGTCATGCACGGCGGCGTCGTCGAGGACGCCTCCGACCGCTTCTACTCCTCGCCCGCGCAGATCATCCAGCCCGACCTGTCCCGCAAGATGGACGACGGCTGGGAGAACCGGCGCCGCCGCGTCCGCGACACCCACGACTGGGTACGGTTCCGCCTCGCCGCGCAGGGCGAGATACGCGCCGTCGAGCTCGACACCGCGTACCTGAAGGGCAACTCGGCGGGCTGGGCGGCGCTCTACGGATGCGACGCGGAGACCGCCGACCCGTCCGACGACGCCTCCTGGTTCGAGATCCTCCCGCAGACCAGGCTCCAGCCCGACACCCCGCACCGCTTCGCGCTCCCGCGCCCGGTGACCGCGACCCACGTACGGCTGGACGTCTACCCCGACGGCGGCCTCGCCCGGATGCGCCTGCACGGCGACCTCACCGAGACCGGCCGCGCCGGACTGGTGTGGCGCTTCGACGAACTGAGCGGCTGACCCGGCCCCGCACCGCGCCCGCACCGGGCCTCACCGGAGGGGGGCGGGGCCCGGCGGCGACCGGCTCGCCCGGCAGACGGCAGCGCCCGGCGCGCCGCCTGCCGGGCGTCACCATGCCCGCGTCCGCACCGGTGCCCGGCCCGGACCGCGAAGCGCCGGGACGGTGCAGCGCCCGGACGGCGAAGCGCCCCGGACCACCCGGTCCGGGGCGCTTCCAGCGTGTCCGGCGCGCCGTTACGCGGCCGCTTCGTCCGCCCGCTGTGCCTTCAGCGCGCGCTCGATGCCGGAGCGGGACTCCGTCACCAGGCGGCGCAGGCCCGCGCCCGGTTCGGCCGAGCCGAGCCAGGCGTCGGTCGCGTCCAGGGTCTCCTGGGAGACCTGGAGGGACGGGTACAGGCCGACCGCGATCTGCTGGGCCATCTCGTGGCTGCGGCTGTCCCAGACGTCCTTGACCACGGCGAAGTACTTCTCCGCGTACGGTGCCAGCAGCTCCCGCTGGTCGGTCTGGACGAAGCCGCTGATCACGGCCTCCTGCACCGCGTTGGGCAGCTTGTCGCTGTCCACGACCGAGGCCCAGGCCGCCGCCTTCGCCTCGGCGGTCGGCCGGGACGCCCGCGCGGCCGCGGCGTGCCGCTCGCCCGCCGAGGTCCGGTCGCGCTCCAGCTCCGCCTCGATGACCTTCTCGTCGGCACGGCCGGTCGTGGCCAGCCGCTGGACGAGCGCCCAGCGCAGCTCGGTGTCCACGGCCAGGCCGGGCAGCTCCTGCGTACCGTCCAGCAGGCCCTGGACCAGGTCGAGCTGCGCGTCGGTACGGGCCGTGGCGATGAACGCGCGGGCCCAGGCGAGCTGGTGGTCGCTGCCGGGGGCCGCGGCCCGCAACTGCTCCAGCGCCGCCTCGGTCCACTTCGCGAGGCCGGTCTCCCGCCAGGCCGGGGCCGCGTACAGCTCCAGCGCCAGCTTCACCTGGCGGTGCAGGGACTGCACGACGCCGATGTCGGACTCCTTGGTGATGCCCGACAGCACCAGCTCCAGGTACTCGCGGGTGGGCAGCTCGCCGTCCCGCGTCATGTCCCACGCCGACGCCCAGCACAGCGCGCGCGGCAGCGACTCGGTGAAGTCGCCCAGGTGCTCGGTGACGACGCGCAGCGAATCCTCGTCCAGGCGGACCTTGGCGTACGACAGGTCGTCGTCGTTGAGGAGGATGACGGCCGGGCGGGGCGTGTTCGCGGGGAACGGCACCTCGGTGCGCTCGCCGTCCACGTCCAGCTCGATGCGGTTCGTACGGACGAGATTGCCGTCCTTGAGGTCGTAGCAGCCGATCGCGATGCGGTGCGGGCGCAGCACCGGCTCGCCCTTGGCGCCGGCCGGCAGCGCCGGGGCCTCCTGGAGCACGGTGAAGGAGGTGACCGTACCGTCCTCGGCGACCGTCAGCTCCGGTCGCAGCACGTTGATGCCGGCCGTCTCCAGCCACGCCTTCGACCAGGTCTTCAGGTCCCGGCCGCTGGTCTCCTCCAGCGCGCCGAGCAGGTCGGACAGGCGGGTGTTGCCGAAGGCGTGCGCCTTGAAGTACGCCTGCACGCCCTGGAAGAACTCGTCCATGCCGACGTAGGCGACGAGCTGCTTGAGGACGGACGCGCCCTTGGCGTACGTGATGCCGTCGAAGTTGACGAGCACGTCGTCCAGGTCACGGATCTCGGCCATGATCGGGTGCGTGGAGGGGAGCTGGTCCTGCCGGTACGCCCAGGTCTTCATCGAGTTCGCGAAGGTGGTCCAGGCGTGCGGCCAGCGGCTGCCGGGGGCGTGCGCCTGGCAGGCGATGGAGGTGTAGGTGGCGAACGACTCGTTCAGCCACAGGTCGTTCCACCACTCCATGGTGACCAGGTCGCCGAACCACATGTGGGCCAGCTCGTGGAGAATGGTCTCGGCACGGCCCTCGTACGCGGCGTCCGTCACCTTCGAGCGGAAGACGTACTGGTCGCGGATGGTCACCGCGCCCGCGTTCTCCATCGCGCCCGCGTTGAACTCCGGCACGAAGAGCTGGTCGTACTTGGCGAACGGGTACGCGAAGTCGAACTTCTCCTCGAACCAGTCGAAGCCCTGCCGGGTGACCTCGAAGATCGCGTCCGCGTCCAGGTGCTCGGCCAGCGACGGCCGGCAGTAGATGCCCAGCGGCACCGAGCGGCCCTCGCCCTCCCAGGTGCTGTGCACACTGTGGTACGGGCCGGCGATCAGCGCGGTGATGTAGGTGGAGATCCGCTGCGTCGGAGCGAAGCGCCACACGTTGTCCTGCGGCTCCGGCGCCGGCGAGTTGGAGATCACCGTCCAGCCCTCGGGGGCCTTGACGGTGAAGGTGAACGTCGCCTTCAGGTCCGGCTGCTCGAAGCTGGCGAACACCCGGCGGGCGTCCGGCACCTCGAACTGCGTGTAGAGGTACGCCTGCTGGTCGACCGGGTCGACGAAGCGGTGCAGGCCCTCACCGGAATTGGTGTACGCGCAGTCCGCGACGACCCGCAGCTCGTTGCGGCCCTCCCGCAGCCCCGCGAGCGCGATCCGGGAATCCGCGAAGACGGTGCCCGGGTCCAGGCTCTCGCCGTTGAGCACCACCTCGTGCACGGTCGGGGCCACCAGGTCGATGAACGATTCCGCACCCGCCTCGGCAGCGTCGAAACGCACCGTGGTCACCGACCGGAACGTACCGCCCTCACCCGCCTCCTGCGCACCGGAGAGGTCCAGATCGATCTCATACGCGTCCACGCTGAGCAGCCGCGCCCGCTGCTGCGCCTCGTCGCGGGTCAGATTCGTGCCAGGCACCCGTTCATCTCCTTCGCATCGGACTTTGGGCCATCCTTCCACGGAGGTGCGCCGCTGCGGAGGGTGGTATTGGGGGTGGCAATCGTAGTCCGACCAGAGTAGGATCAGGGGTATGAAGATCAGTGTGAGCCTGCCAGAAGAGGACATCGACTTCGTCGACGCGTACGGCAAGAAGACGGACGCCGAATCCCGATCGGCCGTGATACACGCGGCGGTCGAGCTGCTGCGCGCCTCCGAGTTGGAGGCGGACTACGCCTCGGCTTGGGAGGAGTGGGACGAGAGCGATGACGCTCAGCTGTGGGACCGGACCTCGGGAGACGGGATCGTTGATGCGGCGCGGTGACATCTATCTGGTCGACCTGGAGCCTGCCCGGGGTAGTGAGGCCAACAAGATGCGCCCCGCAGTTCTGGTGTCCAACGACGCGGCCAATCGGTCCGTGCAGCGCGCAGGGCGGGGCGTGATCACGGTGGTGCCCGTGACTTCCAACGTCACGCGGGTCTTCCCGTTTCAGGTGCTGCTGACTGCCGATGGTTGCGGGCTTTCGGGGGACTCCAAAGCCCAGTGTGAGCAGGTGCGTGCGGTGTCCGTCGAACGTCTGGGGCGACGAGTCGGCAGCGTCCCGGCGCGTGTACTGGTGGGCCTGGACGCAGCCCTCCGCCGGCACTTGGCGCTCTGAGCCGCGCCGCGGATCTCCCCGTCCGATTCCCGCCGGAAACAAGCCGGATGCCCGTCCACCCTGTACGTATGACGACGTACACACCCCTCCCCATCCCCGAAACCGCCCTCCGGCAACTGCGTGTCGCGGACGACTCCGGGCGGGCCATGGAGCCCTTCGCCGCCGGGTTCGTGAGGGACCGGGTGGGCAGTGTGGGCAGTCCGCTGCGCTGCTGTCTGCGGGGGATCGAGGAAGGCGATCAGGTCGCGCTCGTCTCGTACGCGCCGTTGCGGCGGTGGGCCGAGGAGTGGGGAGCGCGGCCGGGGGCGTACGACGAGTGTGGGCCGGTGTTCATTCACGCCGGGGAGTGCGGTGGGCCGGACGGCAGCCGCGCCGGGTACCCGTTCGCGCGGCCGGGGGCCCTGCGGACGCTGCGGAGGTACGACGCGGACGGGCACATCGTCGGCGGGCGGTTCTTCGAGATTCCGGAGGACGCGGAGGCCGGGTTTGACGCGGTGCTCGCGGAGGCTTTCGCGCGGCCGGAGGTGGTGCTGGTGCACGTCCGGGCGTTGGAGTACGGGTGCTTCCAGTTCGAGGTGCGGCGGCCGTAGCCGTACGGACGGATACGTCGCGGGGCCCGTACGGAAGATCCGTACGGGCCCCGCGACGCGTGCTGAAACGTCTCAGCCGCGCAGTTCCGCCGCGACCAGCTCCGCGATCTGGACCGCGTTCAGGGCCGCGCCCTTGCGCAGGTTGTCGTTGGAGAGGAACAGCGCCAGGCCGTGGTCGACCGTCTCGTCCTTGCGGATGCGGCCCACGTACGAGGCGTCCTGGCCGGCGGCCTGAAGCGGGGTGGGGATGTGCGAGAGGGCGACGCCGGGGGCGCCGGCCAGCAGCTCGTTGGCGCGCTCGGGGGTGATCTCGCGCTCGAAGCGCGCGTTGACCTGGAGCGAGTGGCCGCTGAAGACCGGGACGCGGACGCAGGTGCCGGAGACCTTCAGGCCCGGGATCTCCAGGATCTTGCGGCTCTCGTTGCGGAGCTTCTGCTCCTCGTCGGTCTCGTTCAGACCGTCGTCGACGATGGAGCCGGCCATCGGCAGCACGTTGAAGGCGATCGGGCGGACGTACTTGTCCGGCTCGGGGAAGTCGACGGCCGAACCGTCGTGGGTGAGCTTGGTGGCGTCCTGCTCGACGGCCTTGCGCACCTGCTCGTCCAGCTCCGCGACGCCCGCCAGGCCGCTGCCGGAGACCGCCTGGTAGGTGGAGACCACCAGCGAGACCAGCCCGGCCTCGGCGTGCAGCGGGCGCAGCACCGGCATGGCGGCCATGGTGGTGCAGTTCGGGTTGGCGATGATGCCCTTGCGGCGCTCGGAGATCGCCTGCGGGTTGACCTCGGAGACGATCAGCGGGACGTCGGGGTCCATCCGCCAGGCGGAGGAGTTGTCGATCACGACCGGGCCCGCGTCGGCGACCTTGGGGGCCAGCGCCTTGGAGGTCGAGCCGCCGGCCGAGAAGAGCACGATGTCCAGGCCGGAGTAGTCCGCGGTGGCCGCGTCCTCGATCGTGATCTCGGTGTCCTGCCACGGGAGCGTACGCCCGGCGGAGCGGGCCGAGGCGAACAGTCGCAGTTGCTCCACCGGGAAGTTCCGCTCGGCGAGGATGCCCCGCATCACGCCGCCGACCTGACCGGTGGCTCCGACGATTCCGATCCTCATGGCACTCCTTGTTCGGTACGTACAGCAGCGGAACGGGTGCCGTGGAGGGCACCCGCCCCGTTACTGTCCACTATCTCAGGCCGTTACGACACGACCTTTTCGATGCGCACGCCACCGCTGCCCGTGACCGTCCCGGACGCGTTCAGCAACTGGACCTCGCCGAAGAACTCGCGACCGGCGGGCGCCGGGCCCGCGACCGCGACCTCGGCCGTGACCTGCGTCGATGCTCCGCTACCCAGCTTCACCGGTTTCGACTCGTCCGTCTTGAGCGAACCGAGTCCGGTGGAGTAATACACATCACGGTAGTCGTAGGCGGTGCTGCCCGAGGGGATCGCGTAGCCGTCCACGACGACGGTGTAGGTGCCCGGCGCGGGCTTGGCGATGCTGACCGCCTCGTCCGAGGTGCCGGTCGCCGACGAGGCGACGACCTTGCCGCCGAGCAGGACGCTCAGGTCCAGGTCGGCCTTGGCGTCGGCGGGCGCGCCGATCGCGGCGTCCAGCCGGGACACACCGCTGCCCACGACGATCTCGTACCGCTGCGACTCGCCCTCCTTGATCGTCGGGCGCTGCGTACGGGACGAGCCCAGCTCGCCGCCCTTGAGGGTGCCTTCGACGGCGGCGAAGGCGTTGCCGACCTTCCAGGACACCGGGGCCGGGCTGCCGACCTTGGCCTCCGGCAGGACGCGGACGGCCGGGTCGAAGGTGGTGCCGAGGGTGGCCGCGGTGACCGTGTACGGGTTGTCCAGCAGCGGCGAGGTGCGCCGCGACTCGACCTCGATCTCCCAGACGCCGGGCGCCGGGTTCTTGTAGGTGCGCCGCGTCGGGTCGCACGTGTTGGCGGGGTTGGGGTAGTTCGGGTAGCAGTTCGGGGTGCCGGTCGGGTCGACCGGGACGCCCTGCGGGCTGAGGGCGATCCAGCGGGTCTGGCTGCCGGCCGCGAGCCCGCTCATCGAGACCTGGAGGGCCTTGGCGCCCTTCGGGACGGTGATGAAGTGGGAGGTGGTGGCGTTGCGCTGGACGGTGCCGGACTTGGCGACCGCGTGGGTGGGCGCGGCCAGCGGCTCGGCGGCCACGACGGTGGCGAGGATCTTGCGGTCGACGCCCTCGGTGCGCGGGTCGTCCAGGTCCACGGTGACGCTGTGGATGCCGGCGGTGCGCGGCTTGGCGGTGATCTCGAAGGTCACCGGCTGGTTCAGCGGCAGCCAGACCGCGCCGTCCTCGTCCGGCAGGTCGAAGGTGCCGTCGTTGTTGATCAGGTCCAGCTCGTGCCGGACGGGGCGGTCGGGGCCGGTGGTACGGGTGAGGGTGATCTCGTACGTCCGGGACTGGCGCACCTTCAGGCCGCCCTCGCGGTCGTACAGGCCGGTGCCGTAGCCGGGCGTCTTCAGGAAGTCGGACAGGGCCGTCTTCACGGGGGCGCGGACGGTGTACTCATGGGCGGCGGCGCCGTGCCGGATCGCGGACCAGGCGGCGCGGATGTCCATCAGGCCGGAGCCCTGCTCGTACGACTGGAAGCCCTTGATCTGCTTGGCGGTCGAGGTGAGCGCGGTGCGCAGCTTCGCCGGGGGCAGCGCGACGCGCTGCTGCTTCGCGGCGGACAGCAGCAGCGCCGAGGCGCCGGTGGCCTGCGGTGCGGCCATCGAGGTGCCCTGGAGCATGGCGTAACCGGGCGGCAGCTCGTAGCCCGCTTCGGCGGTGGGGCTGCCGGGCTCCCAGGTGGGGATGGTGTTGATGGAGGCGCCGGGCGCGGTGATGATCGGCGTGAAGCCGCCGTCCTCGCGCGGGCCGCGGGAGGAGAACGGGAGCATGGCGTACTTGCGCGTCACGGCCGAGCCGTAGTTGGCCGCCCAGGTCTCCTTGGAGATGGACGCGCCGACGCTGACGACCTTGTCGGCCAGGCCGGGGTCGCCGATGGTGTTGGCGCCGGGGCCGCTGTTGCCCGCCGAGATGACCAACTGGACGCCGTAGGTGTCGATCAGCCGGGTGTACAGCTCGGCGCGGGCGTTGTTGCCGTCGTTGAGCGCGGGCAGGCCGCCGATCGACATGTTGACGATGTCCACGCCGCGCTTGGTGACGAGGTCGATCATGCCCTCGGTGAGCGCGATGTTGGTGCAGCCGCCGCTCCAGGTGCAGGCGCGCGAGGAGACCAGCTTCGCGCCGGGCGCCGCGCCGTTCATCTTGCCGCCGAACAGGCCGTTCGCCGCGGTGATGCCCGCGACGTGGGTGCCGTGCTCCGACTCGACGACGCCGATGTTGACGAAGTCGGCCTTCTTGCCCGTCCAGTCCCCGCCGAGCGGGTCCATCGGGACGTCCTTGCGGATCTCCACCGTGAAGGGGATGCGCTCGGCGATCGGGGTGCTCGGGTCGTCCTTGCCGAAGTAGCCGATGTCGAAGCCGTCCTTGTACGGCTTCATGGGCTGGTCGTCGGTGAAGTCGCCGTTGTCGTTCAGGTCCACCCGGACGGTGCCGGCAGCCGGGTCGTAGAGCACGCCCCAGCGGTCGGTGGTGTCCCCGTCGCGGTTCAGGTCGCCCTTCATGTCGCCGCCCGTGGTGGCGGCCTCGGCGAAGGTGCTGACCAGGTACGAGCCCGCGGGGGCCTTCCAGGTCCGGCCGCCGTAGGTGAAGGACGGGCCGGAGACCGCGGTGGTCATCGGGCGCCAGGTCTGGTCGCCGTCGCTGATCGGGTCGGTCGCGGTGACCCAGTCGACGATCTTGCGCTCGCCGGTGGTGGTCTTCTGCAGCGCGGGGTGCGCCAGGTCCACACCGGAGTCGAGGATGCCGATGGTCACGCCGCGGCCGTCGGCCTTCGGGTGGTCGCGGACGAAGTCCACCGCGCCGGTCTCGAAGGACGGCTGGTACGGGTTCTTCGCCGGGGTGTCCTTGCCGGGCGCCGGGTAACTTCCGGCCTGCGGCCTGCCCTGGTGCTTGCTGTCCGCGCCGGGCCGCGGGTCCGGCAGCTTGATCTCCTGGCGGAGGTCGATGGCGTGCACGGAGGACAGCTTCTGCATCTTCGCGATGGCCGCGTCGGCCTGGGCGGTGGGCACGGTGGCCCGGACGTAGCCGAGCTTGTCGTCCGTACGCCCGACGGAGGCGCCCTTCAGGGAGTCCAGCCCCGCGGCCGCCTGCTCGGTGGCGCCCGGCGCGGTGGCCAGCATCATCGAGACGAACCGGGCGCCGCCGGACTTGGCGCGGGCGAGCAGCTCGGCGTCCTGCGAACCGAGCTTGTCGTGCGGGGACTTCGGCGCGGGTGTGGTGCCGGCGGATATTCGGGCGTCCGCGTCGGTGCCTGCCGCGAAGGCGGCGCCGGCCGCGGTGAGCGCGGGCCCGGCCGCGGTGGCGACGGCGATCGCCGCGACGGCCGCGACCCGGGCCGTGCGTCTTGCCCGGCCCGCGGGCGGGCGTCCTGTGTCGGGGGTCATGGCACACCTCTTAGGGGGTGGAGGGTCCGGAAATCGAACCCGTATAACCGCTCAATATGACGTAACGGGGTGGGGTTTGGGGAGGGGCGTGATCACAAGTTTGTGAACATTCGGGCGGCATGTGCGGGGCGTAAGGCCGGTGCCGCCGCCCGGGCGCCCCGGTGATCCGGGCCGCCGCCCGGTTACCCCGTGAGATGAACCTCCGGTGGCCGTCACCCGCACCCGGCCCGAGGGCCCGGTGACCATCGGCGCCCGCCGTGATCCCTGTCCGGCGATCGGCGGCCGGCGTTGCGGCGCGGTTCACCCGTGGGCCACACCCGCTGCCAACGCTCCCTGGTGAGAGGGCTGTTACGCGCGCCGCGCGCCGCCCTCGCCGCCGTCCCGTCCGTACCAGGGAGCTCGTGCATGTCCCGTACACGGTCCGCCGCACAGACTGTCCCCACCGCCCCCACCGTCGACCGCCGCGCCTTCCTCGCCGCCGCCGGTGCCGTCGGCGCCACGACCGCGTCCGCGCTGGCGTACGGAGCCGGTGGCGCCCGGCTCGTCGCCGGTCCTGACGCGACGACAGCCGCACCCCTCGTCGCCCCGGAACCGGTCGCCGCGCCGCCCGTCCCCCGCGTCCCCTACACCGAAGGCACCACCCTCGCCTCGGTCGCCACCCCGGGCGGCGCCGCGACGGGGTACCGCAGGCTCGCCGAAGGCCCCGGCTGGGACCGCGTCGTACGGCGTGACCTCGCCGCCACGCGCCCCGGCCGGGCCGACCGGCGCACCGTACTCGCCGCGTTCGTGCAGCTCACCGACCTGCACGTGGTCGATGTGCAGCACCCGTTGCGCTACGAGTACCTGCGGGTGCGGTCCGCGGGCGCCTGGCGTCCCCAGGAGGCGCTGTCCGTCGCGGGCGCGGTCTCCCTCGTAGAGCGGGTCAACAGCCTGCCCGGCGGGCCCGCCACCGGGGCGCCGCTGTCCTTCGCGATGACCACCGGCGACAACACGGACAACAACTCCAGCATCGAACTCGACTGGTACCTGACCGCGCTGAGCGGCGGCCGCATCACCCCCAACTCGGGCGACCCGCGGCACTACGAAGGCGTGCAGAACAGCGGCCACCCGCTGTACTGGCAGCCGGACAGCGCCCTGCGCGACGCCGACAAGCTGCGCGGCTTCCCCGGCATCCCCGGCTTCCTGGAAGCGGCGACCCGTACGGTCACCAGCCCCGGACTGCACCTGCCCTGGTACTCGACGGT
The DNA here is from genome assembly GCF_003865135.1 of Streptomyces chrestomyceticus JCM 4735. NCBI lineage: Bacteria > Bacillati > Actinomycetota > Actinomycetes > Kitasatosporales > Streptomycetaceae > Streptomyces > Streptomyces chrestomyceticus. The sequence continues at coordinate 6,186,929 of NZ_BHZC01000001.1, forward strand.
CGGCAACCACGACTCGCTGCCCGCGGGCTGCTGCGCCCCCGACGACCCGTTCCTGGCGGAGGTCGCGACCGGCGGCCGCAAGCTGGAACTGCTGCCGGCCGACGAGGCCATCCGCGCCTATCTGGCGGTACGTCACGGATCGGGCCCCGCCAGACGGGAGTTCGCGGGCCTGCTGAAAGCGCACGGCAAACGGGCGCGCTCCGTGACGCCGGACGAGCGCCGCGTCCCCTTCACCCGCCCCGCCTACCTGCGCGCGCACCTGGACCCCCGGCACACCGGCCCGGGGCCGCACGGGCACGGCTACACGGCGGACGACCTCGACGCGGACCGGCTCTACTACACGTTCCGGATCGCGGAGGACGTGGTGGGCATCAGCCTCGACACCACCGACCCCGGCGGCCACCACACCGGCTCCGTCGGATCGGGTCAGATGCGCTGGCTCGACCGCACGCTGCGGGCGCACGCCTACGAGCACGTCCTCGTCTTCAGCCACCACACCAGTACGTCCATGGACAACACCCTGCCCGACCCGTCCCGCCCGGCCGAGCGGCGGCACGGCGGACCCGAACTGGCCGGCCTGCTCTCCCGGCACCGCAATGTGCTGGCCTGGATCAACGGGCACAGCCACCGCAACCTCATCACCCCGCACGGCACCTTCTGGGAGGTCACCACCGCCTCGCACATCGACTTCCCGCAGTTGGCGCGGGTCGTGGAGGTGACGGACAACCGGGACGGCACCCTCTCCCTGTTCACCACGCTGGTCGAGTCGCACGCGCCGCACCGCACGGACTTCGGCGACCTGTCGCAGCGGGGACTGGCGGCGCTCTACCGCGAACTGTCCTGCAACGCCCCCGGGGCCCGGAGCGACCTCGCCGGTGGTCCGGGCGACCGCAACACCGAGCTGTTGTTGAGGCGGCGCTGAGCGCCGGCTCCGTACACCGTCGTGGCGGACCTCAGCGCGGCAGCACCACCACGTACGACCCCGGCTCGTGGTCGTCCGCCGCCATCAGGGCCGTACGGACCACCGCAGCCTGCTGCTCCGGAGTGTCGCGCAGCTTGCGTGGGCTGAGCCGGACGACCGTGATGCCCAGCCGTTCCAGGTGCTCGCGCTTGTGGGCGTACTGCGCCCGCAGCGCCTCGTCCTCCTGGCGGGGCACCCGCGCGTCGATCTCCACGGCCACGGCCTGCTCCGGCCAGTACGCGTCCACCCCGCCCAAGTGCGGGCCGCCGGGCAGCCGCAGGTCCACGTTCCACAGCGGGTCCGGCAGGCCGTACCGCCGCACCAGGTCGTAGAGCCGGCCCTCGGCGAGCGCGCGGCCCTCGGCCAGCAGTGCGTGTACGGCGTCCACCACGTGCGGCAGGTTCAGCAGTCGCGCCTCGTTGAACTCCCGTACCACCGCCGCCGCTTCGCAGTGGCCGCCGCGTACCGCCTCGGTGAGCAGCCGGCCTACCGTGCAGGCGTCCGAGAGCCCGCTGACGGCGTCCGCCAGCGCCCGGGGTACGGGCGCCACCGGCACTCCGGTGATCTGCTGCGGCTGCGGCATCACCTGCGCCCGGACGACCTGCGCGAAGCCGGTGGAGCGCAGCCGCCGGGTGCGCGGCACCAGTACGTCGATGCGGTCCAGGGTCAGCAGTGGGGGAGCGGTGGCGAAGCGGTGCAGGGCCAGCGCCGCCAGCCCGGTGATCATCGGGTCCTGGGCCGGTGCCGGGCCGGTCTGCGCGGGGACGGCGGACGGCCGGCTCGCCGCGTACAGCAGCACCGCGTGCAGGCGTTCCTCGCTGGTGGGCGGGCCGGGATGGAGCAGGTGCACGCCCGGCAGCACCTGCTGCCAGGGGCCGCCGGGGCGGCACCGCTCGGCGGCCTCCGCGGCGCCGATGCCGTGTTCACGTAGCTGGCGGCCGGTCAGGACGCGGGGACCGCGGCCGGGGCGGTCGTGCAGCGGACGGGGGGAGAGCGGGGTGGGGGACTCCCCGCCGGAGGTTGGGGAAGTGTGGTTCATGTCCCGGCCATTCCCGCCGCCGCCCCGCCTCCTAACGCCTGTTACACGCCCGTCGACAAACCCGGACAACGCCGTCCTAAAGTACGGGAGTTCGACTGCCGAAAATTGCCGGTCCGGACGGAGTTGACACCTGTACGAGGGACCGCGCGCACGGCCGGGGCTCGTACGCGGGTGCCAACGGCCCCGTACGCAGGCGGCAACGGGCCCCGCGCGCGAGCCCGTACGGCTCACGCGCGGGACCCCGGCGGCTACCGCGCGGCCTGCGCGTCGCAGGACTGCGCCCGCAGCGCCCGCGCCAGGTCGTCGCGCGCCTCGGACACCAGGCGCCGCAGCGCGGGCGGCGCGTCCGGGTGGCCGGACAGCCACGCGTCCGCCGCGTCCAGCGTCTCCTGGCGGTCTTGGTGGGCGGGGAACAGGCCCCGGACCACGGCCATGCCGATCTCGATCGACCGCTCCCGCCAGACCCGCTCGACGGCCGCGAAGTACTTCGGCGCGTACGGGGCCGTCAGCTCCCGCTGCGACCCCTGCGCGAAGCCGGAGATCGTCGCCTCGACCAGCGCGTTGGACAGCTCGTCGGACTCCACCACGTCCGCCCAGGCCCGCGCCTTGACCTCGGCCGAGGGCCGGGCGGCCAGGCAGCGTACGTGGTGGCGGCGGCCCGAGGCGGTGTCGTCGCGGCGCAGTTCGGCGTCGAGCGCGGCCTGGTCGGCCGCACCGTGCGCGGTCAGCGGCTCCAGGAACGTCCAGCGCAGCTCCTGGTCGACGTCCAGACCGTCGATCTTCGCGGTGCCGTCCAGCAGGCCCTGGAGGAGCTGGAGGTCGGCGGCCGTGGTGGCCACCGAGGCGAAGAACCGGGCCCAGGAGAGCTGGTGTCCGCTGCCCGGCTCGGCCAGCCGCAGTTCGTGCAGCGCGCCCTGGGCCAGCTCCCGCGCGGCCAGGTCGCGGTGTTCGGGGGCCGTGTAGTGCGCGAGCGCGTAACCGGCCTGGGCGTGCAGCGACTGGAGCACGCCGATGTCCGACTCGCGGCCCGCGAAGCGCAGTACCAGGTCGAGGTAGTCGCGGGCGGGCATCAGTCCGTCGCGGGTCAGGCCCCACACCGCGGACCAGCACAGCGCGCGCGACAGCGGTTCGGTGATCTCGCCGAGGTGGCCGCGGAGCGTGGCCAGCGACCGCTCGTCGAAGCGGACCTTGCAGTACGTCAGGTCGTCGTCGTTGACCAGGATCAGCTCCGGGCGGTCGGCGCCGGTCAGTTCGGTGACGACGGTGCGCGGGCCGGAGACGTCCAGCTCGGCGCGGGCGTAGCGGACCAGGGCACCGTCCGCGTTCTCCCGCCGGTACAGGCCCACGGCGACCCGGTGCGGGCGCAGTTCGGGGCGCTCGGGGGCGGCTTCCTGGAGGATGCTCAGCTCGGTGATACGGCCTTCGGCGTCGTACGTGGCCTGCGGCGTGAGCGCGTTGACGCCCGCCGTCTCCAGCCAGGCGCGCGACCAGGTGGCCAGGTCGCGTCCGGAGGTCTCCTCCAGGACGGACAGCAGGTCGGTCAGGCGGGTGTTGCCGTACGCGTGCCGCTTGAAGTAGCGCCGCGCGCCCTCCAGGAACGCGTCCCGCCCGACGTACGCGACCAACTGCTTGAGGACGGCCGCGCCCTTGGCGTACGTGATGCCGTCGAAGTTGAGCTTGGCGTCCTCCAGGTCACGGATGTCGGCGGTGACCGGGTGGGTGGACGGGAGCTGGTCGGCGCGGTACGCCCAGGCCTTGCGGCCGTTGGCGAAGGTGATCCAGCCGTTGGTGAAGCGGGTCGCCTCCACCAAGGACAGCGCGCCCATGAAGTCGGCGAACGACTCCTTGAGCCACAGGTCGTCCCACCACCGCATGGTGACCAGGTCGCCGAACCACATGTGGGCCATCTCGTGCAGGATGACGTTGGCGCGGCGCTCGTAGGACGCCTCGGTCACCTTGCCGCGGAAGACGAACTCCTCGCGGAAGGTCACACAGCCGGGGTTCTCCATCGCGCCGATGTTGTACTCGGGCACGAACGCCTGGTCGTACTTGCCGAAGGGGTACGGGTAGTCGAAGTGCTCGTGGAAGAAGTCCAGGCCCTGCTTGGTGACGGTGAAGATGTCCGCCGGGTCGAAGTGCCGGGACAGGCCCTTGCGGCACAGCGCGCCGAGCGGGATCTCCAGCTCCGTGCCGTCGGCGAGGGTGCGCCGGTAGGTGTCGGAGACGTAGTGGTACGGGCCGGCGACGACGGCCGTGATGTACGTCGAGATCGGCCGCGTCTCGGCGAACCGGTACGTGCCCGCCGCGGGCTCGCCCTCCGGGGCGCCGTTGCTGAGCACCACCCAGCCGTCGGGCGCGGTCACCTCGAAGCGGAACGGCGCCTTCAGGTCGGGCTGTTCGAAGTTGGCGAAGACCCGCCGGGCGTCCGCGGGCTCGTACTGCGTGTAGAGGTAGACCTCGCCGTCCTCCGGGTCGACGAAGCGGTGCAGGCCCTCACCGGTCCGGCTGTACGCGCACTGCGCGTCGACCACCAGGGTGTTCTCCGCGGCCAGGTCCGCCAGGGCGACCCGGGTGCCGTCGAAGACCTCCGCCGGGTCCAGCTCCCGCCCGTTGAGGGTGACGGCGGTGACGGCCGGCGCCACCAGGTCCGCGAAGGTGGCGGCGCCGGGCTCGGCGCAGCGGAAGCGGAGGGTGGTGCGCGAGCGGAAGGTGCGCGCGGCCTCGCCCTCCAGGACCGCCGACCGCAGGTCCAGGGCCACGTCGTACCCGTCGACGCTCAGCAGTGCGGCCCGCTCCCGGGCCTCGTCTCGGGTCAGATTCTCACCGGGCACGACGCGACTCCCTCGTCCTCGTCTCGTATATCGAACACTGGGAATCATGGCACGCCGCGCCCCGGTTGAAGCCGGTGGCCGGTCCGCCGGCCGGCCGCCGACCCGAACGTTCGAGGAGCAACCGTGTCCCAGACCGCTGCCGCAACCGACCGGACCCCGGCCGATTTCTGGTTCGACCCGTCCTGCCCGTGGGCCTGGCTGACCTCCCGCTGGATGCTGGAGGTGGAGAAGGTGCGCCCGGTGGACGTGCGCTGGCACGTGATGAGCCTCGGCGTGCTGAACGAGGACAAACTCGACCAGCTTCCCGAGGAGTACCGGGAGAAGAACCGTCCCGGCGGCGTGGTGTGGGCGCCGGTGCGGGTGTGCGTCGCCGCCGAGCGGGAGCACGGCCAGGAGGCGCTGGCCCGCCTCTACACCGCGCTCGGCACCCGCTTCCACAACCAGGGCCTGCCGCGTACGAGGGAGACGATCGTGGCCGCGCTGGAGGAGGCCGGACTGCCCGCCGAGCTGGCCGAGGCGGCGGACACCGACGCGTACGACAAGGAACTGCGCGCCTCGCACAAGGCGGGCATCGACCTGGTGGGCCAGGAGGTCGGCACCCCGGTCATCGCCGTCCCCGGCGCCGACGGCGCGCAGATCGCCTTCTTCGGCCCGGTCGTCACCCCGGCCCCGAAGGGCGAGCAGGCCGCACAGCTCTGGGACGGCACGCTGATGGTCGCGTCCATCCCGGGCTTCTACGAGATCAAGCGGACGCGGACGCAGGGGCCGGTCTTCGACTGAGCCGCCGGCCCGGCGGCGCCGCGTACGGACGCGGGCGGCCCGCCGCCGGACGCAGAAGGACCCCCATGAGTCACGTCCTCACGGGGGTCCTTCCGCTATCCGCCTGCCGGGTGAAGGCTGAGAAGACGATCACGAGGCAGGACGCTCACCGGTGCGCCGCTGGGCGCCGGGATCAGGGAGCGATCAGCAGTACGTTGGAGCGCTCCTTGGCGGCCGCGTAGCGCTTGGCGACGTCCTGCCAGTTGACGACGCGCCACATCGCCTCGATGAAGTCCACCTTCTGGTTCTTGTACTGCAGGTAGAAGGCGTGCTCCCAGGCGTCGAAGACCAGGATCGGGACCGAGCCCTGGCCGACGTTGCCCTGGTGGTCGTAGATCTGCTCGACGATCAGGCGGCCGGTGATCGGCTCGTAGGCCAGGACGCCCCAGCCGGAGCCCTGGGTGGTGGCCGCGGCCTTGGTCAACTGGGCCTTGAACTTGGCGAACGAGCCGAAGTTCTCCGCGATGGCGTCCGCCAGCTCGCCCACGCCGTCCTTGTCCAGCGGCTCGCCGCCGCCGTCACCGGTCATGTTGTGCCAGTAGATGCTGTGCAGGATGTGGCCGGAGAGGTGGAACGCGAGGTTCTTCTCCAGGCCGTTGATGGAGCCCCACTGGTCCTTGTCGCGCGCCTCGGCGAGCTGCTCCAGGGTGTCGTTGGCGCCCTTGACGTACGCGGCGTGGTGCTTGTCGTGGTGCAGCTCGATGATCTCAGGGCTGATGACGGGTTCGAGCGCCGCGTAGTCGTACGGAAGTTCCGGAAGATTGTAGGTGGCCATGCCGAGCCCTCCAGCTGCTTACGACCTTTAATTGCAATCGACTTGCAACTGCACGCTACCAGCATGAGTGATCACGGGGCTGCCGAGGGGCGGAGTCTGGGCCAAAAGAAGGAGGCGGTGCCCGACCTCGGTCCGAGGTCGGGCACCGCCTCCGGAAAAGCACGGCGCATTCTGGTGAGGTAAGCCTTACCGCACTTCTGCTTTCAGTGAGGTAAGCCTTACTTATGCTTACCCGGCGTCCTTTTGACGCGCCATTCGCTGCTTGGCGAGACCGACGGCGACGAGCACCACCGCGAACCCGCCGGTGAAGTAGAGCTGCACGCGCTGGTTCTCGTCCCGCAGCATCAGCAGCAGCACCGCCACCACACCGGCCAGCGCGACCCACGTCAGCACCGGGAAGAGCCACATCCGGACGACCAGCTTCCCGGGCTCCTCACGCTCCAGCCGGCGGCGCATCCGCAACTGGGCGACGGCGATGAAGCCCCATACGACCAGGATCGCCGCGCCCACCATGTTGAGCAGCCACTGGAAGACGGTCTCCGGCCACCAGTAGCTGAACAGCACCGCGAGGAACCCGAAGGCGGAGCAGAGGATCACCGCGCGGCGCGGCACGCCGCCGCTGACGGTGCGCAGGAAGCGCGGGCCCTGGCCGCGCACGGAGAGCGAGTGCGCCATCCGGGAGGAGCCGTAGATGTTGGCGTTCATCGCGGACAGCAGCGCGATCAGGATGACGACGTTCATGATCTGCCCGGCCGCCGGGATGTCCAGGTAGTCCAGGACGGCGACGTACGGACCGTTCTTGGCGATGTCCGCGTTGTTCCAGGGAATGACGGTGACGATGACCGCCATCGAGCCGACGTAGAACAGGGCGATCCGCCACATCGCGGTGCGCACGGCGCGGGCCACACCGCGCACCGGGTCCTTGGACTCGGCGGCGGCGATGGTCACCGTCTCCAGGCCGCCGTAGGCGAAGACGGAGGCCAGCAGGCCGATGACCAGGCCGTCCGAGCCGTTGGGAAGGAAGCCGCCGTCACCGCTCAGATGGGCGACGCCGGGGGCGGAGGTGCCGGGCAGTACGCCGAAGATGGCCAACAGGCCCAGGACGAGGAAGATGCCGATCGCGGTGATCTTCAGAGCCGCGAACCAGAACTCGAACTCGCCGAAGTTGCTGACCGCCGCCAGGTTGGCGCCGCAGAAGACCACCATGAACAGCAGCACCCACATCCACGGCTGCGTGCCGGGGAACCAGCCGGTCATGATCCCGGCGGCGCCGATCGCCTCGGCGGCCACCGCCACACACAGTTGCGCGGTGAACATCCAGCCGGTGGTCAGGCCCGCCCACGGGCCGATCGAGCGCCCGGCGTGCACGGAGAAGGAGCCGGAGGCGGGGCTGGCCGCCGCCATCTCGCCGAGCATCCGCATCACCAGCATCACCAGGCAGCCGGAGACGGCGTAGGCGAGCACGATCGACGGGCCGGCCGCCGCGATGCCCTCCTTGGAGCCGACGAACAGCCCGGCGCCGATCACCCCGCCGAGCGCGATCATCGACAGATGGCGCTGCTTGAGTCCGTTGGACAGCGGGGCGCCGTTGCCCGGGTCCGCCGCGCTGCCGGTGCCGTCCGCGCCCGGCCCGGCGCCCGGGACCTGGCCGGTCCGCTCGCGCTCGGGCGTGCTGGACGAAGGTGTCCGATTCATGGTCGTACCTGTCCCATTATGTGAGAGCGAGCGAGGTGATCGACGGTGAAAACGCGCTCAGTTTGAGTGTCTGTGTCCGCTGAGGGCAACAGTCGTGCAGCAGTTGTTCGGTATTCAGACGTGATCGTGACCGGTCGTATTCACACCGTTGTGAGACGTGACCCCGGGTGTTCGCGCGGTGGGAGCGGGGCGGAAGAGGGGCGGCCGATTCCGGCCGATTGTCCGGCCCCCACGAGGGCGGTCGCCCGGCCCCCGCGAGGGCGGCGGACGACCGTCGGATCAGCGGCCGGACCGCCGCATCCGCAGCTCCCGCAGGCCCGCGATCAGCAGCACCGCACCGGTCGCCGCGGCCGACCACAGAAGCTGCGGCCGGGCCCCGTCGTCGGTGAGCATCAGCACCAGCACCGCCAGCATGGCCGCCAGCGCCGTCCAGGTCAGATACGGGAACGCCCACATCCGCAGGGTCAGCTTCTCCGGCGCCGTCCGCTCGATCTGCCGCCGCAGCCGCAACTGCGACAGCGCGATCAGCGCCCAGACGAACAGCAGCACCGCGCCGACCGCGTTCAGCATGTAGAGGAAGACCGTGTCCGGCCACAGCAGATTGAGCAGCACCGAGACGAAGCCGAAGGCCACCGAGGACAGCACCGCCCGGCGCGGCACCCCGCCCGCCGTCACCTTCAGCAGCGAGCGCGGCGCCTCGCCCCGCTCGGCCAGCGAGAAGACCATCCGCGAGGACCCGTAGAGGTTGGCGTTGAGCGCCGACAGCAGCGCCACGAAGACCACCACGTTCATGATCTGGCCCGCGCCCGGCACACCGATGCTGTCCAGCACCGCGACGTACGGGCTCTTGCCCGGCTGCATCGACGACCAGGGCAGCAGCGTCACGACGACCAGCATCGAGCCCACGTAGAAGAAGAGGATGCGCCACACCGCGCTGCGCACCGCGCGCGCCACGTTGCGCGCCGGGTCGTCGGACTCGGCCGCGGCGATGGTCACGACCTCCAGACCGCCGAAGGCGAACGCGACGGCGAGGACACCGGAGACCACGCCGTGCCAGCCGTTGGGCAGGAAGCCGCCCTGCCCGGTGAGGTTGGCCAGACCGACCGCCTCGGTGTCCGGCAGCACCCCGAAGATCGCGAGCAGGCTGAGCACCAGGAACAGCACGATCGCGCCGACCTTCAGCGTCGCGAACCAGAACTCGAACTCGCCGAAGCTCTTCACCGCGGTGAGGTTGGCGGCCGTGAACACCAGCATGAAGATCAGCACCCAGCCCCACTGCGGGACCGCGGGCACCCACCCGTTGGCGATCTGCGCCGCGCCGGTGGCCTCCACCGCCAGCACCACCACCAGCAGGAACCAGTACAGCCAGCCCACGCTGAAGCCCGCCCAGCGGCCCAGCGCGCGCTCCGCGTGCACCGAGAAGGCGCCGGACGCGGGCATCGCCGAGGACATCTCGCCGAGCATCCGCATGATCAGCATGGCCAGTGCGCCCGCGATCAGGTACGAGAGGACGATGCCGGGGCCGGCCACCGCGATGCCCGCGCCGGAGCCCACGAACAGGCCCGCGCCGATCACCCCGCCCAGCCCGAGCATGGTCAGGTGGCGCTGCTTGAGCCCGGCGGACAGCGGCTCTCGCCCGTCGGCGCCATCGCCCGGCGGTGGCGTTCCGGTGGCGGTGGGTGCGTCGTGCATGGGCTCGTACTCTCGTAAAGGGTCTTTGGGGGAACCCCACAGGGTCCCGCGTTGTCCCCCCAGTTTCCCCGCCCGTCACGCGCTACCACAAAATGCGCACCCGTCCGGGGTGACAGCCGTGATGAGCATCACGTGACCTGCGAAGACCGCTGACGAGGCGGTTCGGCCCACAGGGTGCGGCGTTGTACGGAAGTCTCCAAGGACACCATTGCGCCTTTGTCGCCGCCACACGATGATCGGCTGCGGGGCGCTGGACTAACGTCATCGCGTCCCCCTGTCCCCGCTCCACCTCACACCCCGCGGAGTTCCGATGAGCACTGCCGACGCAACCACCAGGCCCGGTGCGGTCCTCGCCGATCTGCTGCCCGCAGCGGACGCCACCCGCGCCCGCGTCCGCGACGCCGCACTGGTCGTCGGCGGCGCCGCGCTCACCGGCATCGCCGCGCAGATCGCCCTCCCGGTCCCCGGCTCCCCGGTCCCGGTCACCGGCCAGACCTTCGCCGCCCTGCTCGTCGGCGCCTCGCTCGGCGCGGGCCGCGGCTTCGCCTCCCTCGCGCTGTACGCGCTGCTCGGCATGGCGGGCCTGCCCTGGTTCGCGGGCGGCGCGGCCGGCGCGGGCGGCGCGACCTTCGGCTACGTCCTCGGCATGCTCCTCGCCTCCACCGCGGTCGGCGCGCTGGCCCGCCGCGGCGGCGACCGCGGCCCGCTGCGCACGGCCGGCACCATGGCGGCCGGCACGGCCCTGATCTACGCGGTCGGTGTGCCCTTCCTCGCGCTGAGCACCGGCATGTCGCTCGGCCAGGCGGTCGCGACCGGGCTCGTCCCCTTCCTGATCGGTGACGCCCTCAAGGCCGCGCTGGCGATGGGCGCGCTGCCCACCGCGTGGAAGCTGCTCGGCCGCCGCGGCTGACCCCGCGCGCGCCGTCCTTCCGTACGGAACCGGACCGGGCCCCGTACCACCACGTCGCGTGGCGGTACGGGGCCCGGCGGCTTTCCGGGCACGTGCGGGGCGTACGCGGGCGACCGGTCCGGCTCGTACCCGTACGACCCGTGCCCGTACGGTCCCTGCCCGTACGCCCCGTGGTCACCGGTGCGACGACCTGCGGGTGGTGATCCACACTCCGGTCCCGCCGAGGAGCAGCAGGCCCGCGGCGGCGCCCGCCAGCGGCAGGACCGACGGCGGACCGGTCTCGGGCAGCCGCTCCCCGGGGGCCGCCGACTCCGACGGACCCGGCGTGGCGGTCGACGAACCGGCCGGCACATTGACGGTGTTGAGCATCAGCGGGGTGTCCGGCGCGTCGGACACCGGGTTACGGGTGCCGAAATGGACCGGGCCCTGCTGCCACAGCAGGGTCTCCGTGTTTCCCAGCGTCACCGGCAGACAGATCTGCCCCTGCCGGTTGAGATCGAAATGCGCGGTGACGTCGAACGTACGGCTCTTTCCGCTCGCCAACGCGTCGATCGCACATGAGTACGCGCTGTTCGAACCCTTCGGCAGCCGCGCTTCCGGCACCTTCGTGCACCCGGCCACGTTGTCGACCGTCAGCCCCTGGAAACCGGCGACCGTCAGCCGTACGGCACCGGTCGTGGCGGAACCCTTGTTGGTGACCTTGGCGGTCAGCTCCGTCTTTCCGCTGCGATTGTCGACGGAAATCCTTTCCGGCAGTTCCGTGGTGATCCGATAGCCCGCCGGCGCGCTCGGACCGGCCTTGCCGCCCGCGCTGCTGCCCGGTACGGGTTCGGCCGCCAGGGCCGCCGGACCGGCCGACAGTGCCACTACGGCCGCCGCCGCGGCCACCATGAACGCACGTTTCCCCTGTCGGGTTGTGTACATTCTTGAACCCCCCTTTTCCCCGTCCTCGGCTGAGGTATTTGATGGGTACCACAAGATTCCGCGGGTGCTGTGGGGGCTGGGCATGGTGGGGAATGCGAGCGAGGTGGGGCCCGGGCGTCTGGCGGCGGGCCGATACCGCCTGCTGGAATTGATCGGACGCGGCGGAATGGGGCGGGTCTGGCGCGCCCAGGACGAAATGCTCGACCGGTGCGTCGCGGTCAAGGAAATACGTATCGACGAACACGCCGGCGAGGAAAGCGTGGTGCAGCGCGAACGCAGTCTGCGCGAGGCCCGCGCCACCGCCCGTATCGACCATCCGAATGTGGTGCGCGTCCACGACGTGGCCGAGGAGGGCGACCGGCTGTGGATCGTCATGCAACTGGTCCAGGCCCGCTCGCTGGAACAGATCCTCGCCCAGGACGGCCCGCTGTCCCCGGACGCGGCGGCCCGGGTCGGCGCCGGACTGGCCCGCGCCCTGCGCGAGGTGCACGCGGTGGGCGTGCTCCACCGGGACATCAAGCCCGGCAACGTCCTGATCGACGACCGGGGCGCCGTCGTCCTGACCGACTTCGGCATCGCCGCCATGCAGGACGCCACCGCGCTGACCATGGCCGGGATGCTGATCGGCTCGCCGGACTACATGGCGCCCGAACGGGTCGCGGGACAGGAACAGGGGCCGCCCTCCGACCTGTGGTCGCTGGGCGCCACCCTGTGCGCCGCCGTCGCGGGGCAGTCGCCGTTCACCCGCGCCACGACCCTCGCCACGCTGCACGCGGTGCTCCACGAGGAGCCCGCCATCCCGCCCGCCGCGGGCCCGCTGCGCGAGGTGCTGGCCGCCCTGCTGAACAAGGCACCCGAGGCGCGCCCCACCCTCGACGAGGTCGAGACGCTGCTCGCCCCGCCGGCACGCCGGGCCGCGGCGGCCAATCCGACGGAGCCGATGAACGCGGCCGAGGTCGTGGACGTGCGTACGCCCACGGTGGCCGACCCGGCGCCGGACCGCATCGAGGCGGCAGCCCCTGCTCCCGGTATGGACAGTGGCCCTCGGCCCGCGACGGCTCCCGCCACCCCCTCGACACCACCCGCACCGTCAGACCCACCCGGCCGTCCCCGCCGCAAGCGGCAGGCACTGCTCGCCGCCGGCGGAGTCCTCGCGTCCGCCGCCGCGGTCGTGGTGATCCTCGTCGCGTCGCAGGGCGCGGACCCCGGGGCACGGCCGGTGCCGGGGCCGGTACCGGCCGCCCTTCCGCCACCGGCACCGGAACGGGCACCGCCACGGACACCGGGAGCGGCGACCCGGCGGCCCCGTCCGGCGTCCGCCGCACCGAGAACGGCTTCGACTGGGTGCCGCCGGCCGGCTGGAACCGCACCGAGGAGTCCACCAGCGACATCACGTACAGCACGCGGGACGGCTCCACACTCGTCTCCGCGCGGCAGGACCCGTCCTCCGGCGGCGACCTGCTGACGGTCTGGCAGCGGTACGAGGCGCAGCAGCACGACGTGCCGGGCTACCGCAGGGTCCGGCTGGAGCGCACCACGTTCCAGGGGTATCCGGCCGTCCAGTGGCAGTTCGCCTACACCCGCGACGGGAAACCGGCGCACGGGCGGCAGCTCGGCTTCCGGGCCGGGAACCGGACGTACCAGCTCAACCTCTGGTACCTGGATACCGCCGAGGCCGCCGCCCTGCGCGCCTACGAACGGGTCAAGGAGTCCTTCCGGGTGTCGCCCTGACCTGCCGGGCCGCCGCCGTCCGCCGTACCGGTGCCGCCGTCGGCGCGCCGCCTGCGGTCCAGCACCAGGCCGACGGCCAGGACGACCACGGCCGCGACCACCGAGAGCACCATCTGCTCGCGCCCGTCGGGGTTGTAGAACATGTAGCCGACGACGAAGAGGATCAGCGCGATCGTCGCGTACGTCAGATACGGGTACAGCCACATCCGTACCGTCAGCCGCTCCGGCATCTCCCGCTCGATGACCTTGCGCATCCGGAGCTGCGAGAAGCAGATGACCAGCCAGACGAAGAGCGCCACCGCGCCGGAGGAGTTCAGCAGGAACGCGAAGACGGTGTCCTTGGAGGTGTAGCTGAAGATCGTCGCGACGAAGCCGAAGGCCACCGACGCCCAGATGGCGGTCGCCGGGACGCCGCCCTTGTTCACCCGGGCGAAGGACTTCGGCGCGTCGCCGCGCTCGCCGAGCGAGAAGGCCATCCGGGAGGCGGTGTACAGACCGGAGTTCAGGCAGGACAGCACGGCGGTGAGCACCACGACGTCCATCACGGTGCCGGCCGCCGGGATGTCCAGCGACTTCAGCACGGCCACGTACGGGCTCTTGTCGAGCGCCGGGTCGTCCCACGGCAGCAGCGTCACGATCACCGTGATCGACCCGATGTAGAACAGCGCGATCCGCCAGATGACGCTGTTGACGGCCTTGCGGACGGCCTGCACCGGGTTCGGCGACTCGCTGGCCGCCAGGGTGACGATCTCGCTGCCCATGAAGGAGAAGACCACCAGCAGCATGCCGGAGAGGATCGCGCCGGGCCCGTTCGGCAGGAAGCCGCCGTGGCCGGTCAGGTTGGCCATGCCCACCGCGTGGTCGCCGGGCGGCAGCCCGAAGATCGCCAGCGCGCCGACCACGATGAACACCACGATCGCCACGACCTTGATGCCGGCGAACCAGAACTCGAACTCGCCGAACGAGCCGACGGAGATCAGGTTGGTGCCGGTCAGCACGATCATCACCAGCAGCGCCCACGCCCACTGCGGGACGGCGGGGACCCAGCCGGTGAGGATCGAGGCGGCGGCGGTCGCCTCGACGGCCAGCACGACCGACCAGAAGAACCAGTAGAGCCAGCCGATGGTGAAGCCCGCCCAGCGGCCCAGCGCCCGGTCCGCGTACGCGGAGAACGAGCCGGAGGTCGGAGAGGCGGCGGCCATCTCGCCCAGCATCCGCATCACCAGGACGACCAGCAGGCCGGTCAGCGCGTACGAGATCAGGATGCCGGGACCGGCCGCCGCGATGCCCGCGCCGGAGCCCACGAAGAGCCCGGCGCCGATCACGCCGCCGATGGCGATCATCGACAGATGGCGGTTCTTGAGACCTGCCTGAAGGCCGTCGGGAGACTGGCCTCCGCCGGGGCCGCCGGAGCCACCGGCCGCCTTGCCCGCGTTCATGGTCGGCGGATGCGCGCCCATGTGCACCGTCCTTCTGTGGTTCTCGGTGTCGAGTCCCCGCATTAGAACTGCGTTAACGGCCGTTTTGGAAGATCTGAATCCGGATCGTTGCGTGGATCTCATTTCCGCACGTCACCGTGTGTACATCGCACGTATGGCGGCCGGGGGGACCGGCGACACCTACCCCGGGCCCGGCGGGCGACACGTCCGTGCAACACTCAGCACATGCGCGTGTATCTCGGCTCCGACCATGCCGGTTTCGAACTGAAGAACCACCTCGTCGAGTGGCTCAAGGCCCACGGCCACGAGCCCGTCGACTGCGGCCCGCACATCTACGACGCCGTGGACGACTATCCGCCGTTCTGCCTGCGCGCCGCCGAGCGGACCGCGGCCGACCCGGAGAGCCTGGGCATCGTCATCGGCGGCTCCGGCAACGGTGAGCAGATCGCCGCCAACAAGGTCAAGGGCGTACGGGCGGTGCTGGCCTGGAGCGAGGAGACCGCGAAGCTGGGGCGTGAGCACAACGACGCCAACGTGATCTCGGTCGGCGGCCGGATGCACACCCGGGACGAGGCGACGAAGTTCGTCGAGGCGTTCCTGGCCACGCCGTACTCGAACGAGGAGCGGCACACCCGCCGCATCGAGATGCTCTCCCGCTACGAGACCACCGGCGAGCTCCCGGACATCCCGGCCCACCACCCGCAGCAGGGCTGAGCCCACCCGCCGTCCCGCCCGCGCCCCCGCCGGCGCGGGCGGTCGCCGTACCCCCGCCGAGGAGGCGTCGACCCATGCCCGAGGGGCACACGATCCACCGCCTCGCGCTGGACCACCGTGCGCTCTTCGAGGGCGCGCCGGTCCGGGCGAGCAGCCCCCAGGGCAAGTTCTCCGACAGCGCGGCGCTGATCGACGGCCAGGTCATGACCACCGCCGAGGCGCACGGCAAGCACCTCTTCCTCGGCTTCGGGCCCGCCGGATGGGTCCACATCCACCTCGGCCTCTTCGGCAAGCTGACCTTCGGCGACGCCCCGGCCCCGCCGCCCACCGACACCGTACGGCTGCGGCTGGCCAACGCCACCGCCTACGCGGACCTGCGCGGCCCCACCGCCTGCGCGCTGCTCACCGACGCCGAGAAGCAGGCGATACACGACCGCCTCGGCCCCGACCCGCTGCGCCCCGAGGACGACGGCGAGCGCGCCTGGGCGCGGATCTCCCGCAGCCGTACGTCGGTCGCCGCCCTGCTGATGGACCAGAAGGTGATCGCGGGCGTCGGCAACGTCTACCGCGCCGAGGTCCTCTTCCGGCACGGCATCGACCCGTACCGCGCCGGACGTGACCTTCTGCGGTCCGAATGGGACGCCATCTGGGCGGACCTGGTCGACCTGATGCGCGAAGGGGTCCGGCACAACCGCATCGACACGGTCCGCGCCGAACACCTGCCCGAGGCCATGGGCCGCCCCCCGCGCGTCGACGACCACGGCGGCGAGGTCTACGTCTACCGCCGGGCCCGCCAGGAGTGCCACATCTGCCGCGCCGAGATCCGCACGGCGGCCCTGGCCAACCGCAATCTCTTCTGGTGTCCGGGGTGCCAGCCGAAGTGACCGCTGAGCCGTCCGGCGCCTAGTGGGAACGGACCGCCCCTCCGACGAAGTAGTCCAGCTCCGGCTCGAACTCCAGCCGGGGAACGGCGGCCAGCATGTGGGGCCGCAGGTCAGAGGTCACTTCGTAGTCCGCGAAGGCAAGCCATTCGTCCGTCCCCGCCGGGAGACGGCGGTCGAAGAGGTCACGGATACGCAGGATCTCTTCCCGGCTGAGCTCGGTGACATCGGCCAGGCGTTCGTCGGCGTCCCACCCCATCAGTGTCCAGACGAGCCGATCGTGGGTCGTGTCGGTTTCGTTCACACCGAAACGATAGACGCGCAGGTGAGGGGCGTGTCAGCGGCCCGCCCCGGACGGCGGCCAGGCCCGGAACCCGCGCCGGGCCGGGGCCCGGACACCGGCCCTCAGGCCCCGGCTCAGGCCCCGGCCCTCAGAACCCGTGCGGCAGCCACGGCTTGCGGTACGCGCCGAACGCCACCGACGCCTCCCGCAGGGCGCCCGGGCGCAGTTCGCGTACCCGGCCCGCCGCGGCCAGCGCGTCCAGGGTGAAGCCGCCCAGGTAGGCGGCCCCCAGCTCCCGGACGGTCAGCGCCAGGTCGGCCGGGTCCGCGGTCCGCTCGCAGGAGGCGCCCTTCTCGTCGCCGGTGAGCCGCCACCGGCCCTCGTTCCAGGGGCAGAACGGGTCCGCCACGTCCAGGACCACGTCCAGCGGCGCCGCGTACGTCCGCGCCGCGAGCGCCTCGCCGGCCTCCACCAGCCGTACGAACAGCGACTCGCGCACCCCGATCCGGCAGCGCCGCATGTCGTCCACGAGGTGCAGCAGCGGATCGTCGGCCGGCCGGTTGCGCACCGTCAGCCGGGACGTCAGGTCGATGCCGAACAGGTAGCGCCACAGCGCCGCGTAGACCACCGGGTCCAGCGCCTCGACGTCCCGCAGGACCACCGTCCCGTCGGGCCCGCCGCCGTCCCAGCCCGCCTTGACCGCGTAGCGCGCGTACCCGCGCACCTCCCCGGCGACCTCGGCCAGCACGCACAGCAGCGGCCCGGCCCCGTCCCGGTCGGCCTCCGGGTCGAGCAGCGGCAGCCGCTCCCAGCCCGGCTGCCGGGCGAGCATCCCGGGCCGGCCCGGGACCAACTGTTCGTACACCTTCTCGCAGTCCGCCAGCCCGGCCTCCGGGTCGACCAGCCGCAGCCGTACGGCGTCGGCGCCCTCCGGCACCCGGACCGACTGGCGCAGCGTGTCGAGCGACAGGCTCACCGCCTCGGACGCCGCGCCGTACCCGAAGCGCCCGTAGATCGCCGGCTCGGAGGCGGTGAGCACGGCCAGCGCCTCGCCCCGGTCCCGGACGTCCGCGAGCTGGCGGCGCATCATCGCGCGCAGCAGACCGCGCCGCCGGTGCGTGGGCTGCACGCTGACCAGCGTGATCCCGGCCACCGGCAGGACGGCGCCGCCGGGCACCGTCAGCCGGAACGAGTACGCGCCCGCCGTGCCCACGGTCTCGCCGTCGTCCCGCAGGTCCAGGCAGCGCTCCGGCTCGCCGAGCCGCCGCCACAGGGCGCGCTCCTCGGGCGCTTCCGGGGTGCCCCGAACGCCCGCTCCAGCTTCCCGTACCAGTCGGCCCAGTCGTCCGGACGCAGTTGCCGTAACTCGGTCGTCATGGGCCATGGGTAGCAGGACGTCTTCCGCCCGCGCGACCGTTTTTCGAACGCCGTTTCCCGGCGATTGCGCCAGGCGGCGTGCCGTGAATCGACGCGCCGCCGAACGGGTGGATAAGGTCCCAGAACAATGGCGAGCAGCACGGGAGCGGAGTCCCCGACGGCCCGGTGGCGCAAGGCGGTGCACCGGGCCCGTATCAGCGTGCGCAAGGCCGGGGTCGACTACTTCCGCGGCGACGGCTCCGACCGGATCGCCCTGGTCGCCCTCCTGATCGCCATTCCCGCCATCGCCTGCGGCACCATCTGGCGCCCCGACTGGATCGCGCCCACCGCGCTGGTCCTGCCGGTCATCGCCGGCGGACTGCTGCTGCGCCCGGCCAATCTGCTCGCCCTGTACGGGACCTCCGCCGCCGCCCTGATCGTCGAGGCGTCGCTGCTCGGCCCGTACGACCAGGGCCGCGACCGGATCACCCCGGGCACGGTCCTGGTGGTCGCGGCGGTCGGCCTGTCCGGGCTGCTGATCGCGCAGTTCCGCAGCCGGGTCGGCGTGCCGTGGCGGCGCGGCGGCACCATGCTCTTCGACCTGCGTGAACGTATCCGCGTCCAGAGCAAGCTGCCCAAACTGCCGGCCGGCTGGCACCGCGAGATGGCGCTGCGCCCGGCCGGCGGGCAGTCCTTCTCCGGCGACTTCGTGGTGGCCTCCCGTACGCACGGGGGCAACATCCTCGAAGTCGTCCTGACCGACGTGTCCGGCAAGGGCATGGACGCGGCCTCCCGCGCGCTGCTGCTGTCCGGCGCCTTCGGCGGCCTGCTCGGCTCGCTGCCCCCGCACGGCTTCCTGCCCGCCGCCAATGGCTACCTGCTGCGCCAGGACTGGGACGAGGGCTTCGCCACCTCCATCCACCTCGTGCTGGACCTGGAGTCCGGCGACTACGAGCTGCTGTCCGCCGGACACCTGCCCGCCCTCCAGCTCAGCGCGGGCACCGGCCGCTGGGAGGAGAAGGCGGCGGAGGGGCCGCTGCTCGGGGTGTACGACGGGGCGCAGTTCGACCCGGTCAAAGGGACGCTGCGCCCCGGCGACGTGCTGATGCTCTTCACGGACGGCCTGGTGGAGGCCGCCGACCGGGACATCGCGGAGGGCATCGACCGGCTGACCGGCGAGGCCGACCGCTATGTGGCGGGCGGCTTCGTGGGCGCCGCGTGGCATCTGATCGAAGCCGTGGCCAAGGATGTCAACGACGACCGCGCGCTGCTGCTGATCTGCCGCGACTGAACCGTACGGTGGGCCCGACCGGCCCGGACCCACCCGCGGAGGACGCATGGCAGCCACCCTCACCTTCGGCTACGTCACGTACATCGAGGCCACGCCGGAGAAGACCTGGCACGCCCTCATCGACCCCGAACTGACCGCCGCCTACTGGGGGCACAGCAATGTCTCGGACTGGCAGCCGGGCTCGCGTTGGGAGCACCGGCGCACCGACGGTTCGGGCATCGCCGACGTCGAGGGCGCGGTCCTGGAGAGCAGTCCGCCCACGCGGCTGGTGACCACGTGGGCGGAGCCCGGCGCGGGGGCGGCCGAGGCCGGACCCGGCGTCTCCACGGTGACCTTCGTCATCGAGCCGTACGGGGAGATCGTCCGGCTGACCCTGACGCACGAGGGCCTGGCCGACGCGGCCGAGCGGGACGCGGCGGCCCAGGGCTGGTACGCGGTGCTGGCCAACCTCAAGACGCTGCTGGAGACCGGCCGCCCGCTGCCGCGCGAGCCGTGGGCGATGCCGTGACCGGCGGGCCGGAGATGTGATCGCCGGGGCGGGACGGGGTCCGCCAGGTCAGGGCTGGATCCGCAAGGCCGTGGCCGCCGGGCCGTTCGTGCCGGTCGTGGCCCCCGGCCCGCCCGGCGGCGCTGCGCCGTACGGCCCGCGCTACCTGCCGGCGGCCGCGGGCTCGGGCCGACCGCCGCCCCCCGGCGCGTCCGGTTCCGGGTGCCCGCCGCCCGGCAGGACCCGCGCCAGCCAGGCCGACCGGCCGGCCGCCAGCGGCCCCAGGACGGCCAGGATCAGCACGTACCCGGCGATGAACGGTGCCAGCCGCTCGTCCAGCCCGGCGCCCGCCGCCATCGTCGCCAGGATCAGCGCGAACTCGCCGCGGGCGAGCAGCGCGGTGGCGATGTTCGCGGCCGGGCGCGGTCCGAAGCCGTAGATCCGGGCGGCCACCAGCCCCGCGACCACGTTCATCAGCAGGGTCAGCGCCACCGCGATCAGCACCGGCCACACCACCGACGGCAGGTCGCCGGGGTCGATGGAGAGTCCGAACGCGAAGAAGAAGATCGCGCCGAAGGCGTCCCGCAGCGGATGCACCAGCTCCATGATCTTCTTGCCGGAACTGGTGCTGCCGAGCATCAGACCGACCATGAACGCGCCGATCGCGTCCGCGACGCCGAACCACTCCGAGACGCCCGCCACGAAGACGGCGCCGCCCAGGAAGGAGATGACCAGCAGCTCGTTGTCCTTGGTGGCGATCAGCTTGCCGATCACCGCCGTACCCCAGCGGGCGACCACCGCGAGCAGCAGCAGGAAGCCGAACGCCTTGCCCGCGTCGAGGACCGCCGAGGCCATCGAGTCGGCGCCGGAGATCACCGGCTGGAGCGCGGCCAGGTAGAGCGCGAGGAAGATGTCCTCGACCACGATGATGCCGAGGATCGGCTTGGTCTCGGGATTGCCGAGCCGGCCGGTGTCCATGAGGACTTTGGTGACGATCGCCGACGAGGAGATGCCGAGCACCCCGGCCAGGACCAGCGCCTCGGAGGTGCCCCAGCCGACCAGGAAGCCGAAGACCAGGCCGGCGCCGACGTTCAGCGCCAGATAGGCGGCCCCGGCGACGGCCATCTTCCGGCCGCCCTCCTTGAGGTCGTCCATGTGGAATTCGAGGCCGAGGTAGAAGAGCAGCAGCACCAGACCCAGCAGGGAGAGCATCTCCAGCTCGTGCGGGTCGTCGACCAGGGCGACGCCGGGGGTGTGCGGGCCGAGCAGTATCCCGGCCAGGATGAACAGGGGGATCGTGGGGAGCCCGATGCGGCTGCCCAGACGGGCGAGGACGGCTGCGGCCAGGAAGGCCCCGCCCATCGCGAGGAGGGTTTCTGCGTGTCCGATGGCTCCTCCAGAGGTTCGGCCGGACGGTGTTCGGTCAAGGGGGAGTCAAGAAAGCGTTAATGGTTAGTTTACCAAACGACTTTTCGGGTCCGGCGCCCCCGTGCGCACCGCATGCCGCGCCCGCTGCTCCTGCCCGCTCCTCCACCGACCCGCCTCCGGGACCTTCCGGGCCTCCCGACGAGAGCCCTGCCTCGGGTTTTCCCCACCCGGAAGCCACCGGCAGCCGCCATGGTCCAGGTTCACCCCCGCTCCGTACGGTCACAGGGCGACCGGACGTACGGGACGAGGGGCGTCACGACGGGCCGGCGTGACGAAGACCGGGACGGACGGCGGCACGGTCCGCGTCGGCGGTACGGACATCACCCGGATGCGGCCGGACCGGCTCACCGCACCGCGCCGCGAGCGTCTCGGCTTCGTCTTCCAGGCGTTCAACCTGCTGCCGTCGCTGACGGCCGGGGAGAACGTCGCCCTGTCGCGACCGGCGGCGCACCGCCGAGGCGCTCGCTCGCGCCGTCCTCGGCCTGCTGCGATACGCGGCCGGCGGGCTCGGCACCACGGTCGTCATGGTCACCCGCGACCCGGTGGCCGCTCCTTCCGGAACGCCCACGCCATCCTGGGCTCCACCACGCAGCGCAGGGCTGCGGACCGGCGGCGTGCACAGCGCCGTCACCGCGACCGCCGCCGTCAGGCTCACCGCCACCTCGCCGAGCGGCGAGTGCGGCCACGCGTACTCCTCGAACCAGCCGCGGGAGCGGGCGCCCTTGGTCAGGAAGCCGTGCAGCAGGTAGCCGTACAGGGTGCCGGCGCCCAGCGCCGTGAACCACGTACGGCGGGCCGGCACCCACGCGAGGAAGCAGCCGGTCAGGACCAGCGAGCAGCCGAACATCGCGAGCGTCATCACCGCGCCCGCCCACCAGGGCGCCCCCAACTCCTGCGCGCTCTCCCGGTGGTAGAACCACGCCGAGGTCATCCGCGGTACCGCCCAGTAGGCCAGCGCCAGGGCGGCCGCGAAGACGGGCACCGCCGCGATCCGCGCCGCGCGCCGCCGTACGAGCGCGAAGTGCTCGGGCCGCAGGTGCAGCCCCAGGACGAAGAACGGCAGGAACTGGAGCAGCCGTTGCATGTCGAGGTCGTCACCGACCTCCGGGGACACGGACGCCAGAACCGCCACGGCCAGGGCCAGAGGTACGGGCCAACGGATGATCCGCCACAGGGGAGTGGTGAGCCGCCACACGAACAGCGCGGCCAGGAACCAGGTCAGATACCAGGGGTCCAGGAGGCTGACCGGCATGTCCGGGTCGTCGTACGCCCAGCGCGCGAAAAGCGTGTAGGCGGTCTCGAAGACGAGGTACGGCACCACGACACCGGTGATCAGCCGGCGCAGCCGGTCCGGGCGCAGATCGAAACCGCGGGAGAAATACCCGGAGATGATGATGAACGCCGGCATGTGGAAGGCGTACACCGTCATGTAGAGCGCCCCGGCCGTACGGCTCTGGCCGGTCAGCGGCTCCCAGGAATGCCCCATGGCGACCAGCACGATCGCCAGATACTTCGCATTGTCGAAGAAAGCGTTCCGGCCGCTCCCGGCGGCGTCCCCACCGTCCCGGGCGGCGGGTCGCGCGGTCTCCGTCCCCGTCCGCCCGACGGCCCGCGGCCCCTCACCCCGGGCGTCCGCGGCGGGGGCCGCCGGGTCCGGGACGGAGGGCTCGGCGGCCGGGGGAAGCACACGTCGTGGGGTCGGCGCAGCGGAAAACATCTGACGCACCCTAGTGGCGGCCGGGGAATGCGTAAAACCTTCTCCGCCGAATGCGCAATACCGGCGTGGCGCGGCGGGAATTCCCTTTGGGGGAGTGGTCGCAGGGCAGCCCGGGTGCACTTTCGCGCGTTTTCCGAAGGGGTGGTGAATATCTGTCCCGGGGTGCGTCATCCGCTTATGCGAGGGCATATGCCCCGTCGTGGGAGCGGGGGACGATGTCCGCTTCGCTACCGGTATGTCGGTGCGGTGGACGTCCGTCGAGCGTGCCCGCGTCTCAGGAATTCACGTGTGCACAAAAGGGAGCCGGTCCGTGCGGCGGCATCCGGCCAGGCGCCGCGTACGGTTCCGGCCGCGCGGCCGAATGTGTGCCGGGGCGTCAATTCCCGGGCCGCGGACCGGCGTCCGGCCGTGCCCGGCGGGGCGGCCGTCCGGTTCGCAGGCAAAGCCTTGGCCGATGATTCGCCACCCGCCTCCACTGGGCAGTGACTTGGTGGCACGATGGTGCCGAGCGGGGGTGTGCGCGGCTGCATGCTTCCGGGGCCGGCCAGGCGTTCCGACCGAGGGTGTGATCAGTTGTGGCTCTTTCGCTGTCCGTCGTGCTGTTGTTGGGCATCATCATGATCGTGTTGATACGCGGCAAGTCACTCAAGGCGGGACCGGCGCTGGTGGCCATCCTCTTCGGCTTCTTCCTCGCCTCCACCGGCATCGCGCCGTCCATCAACCGGTTCCTGAACTCGGTGGCCGAGACGATCAACAACATCAGCTTCTAGCGCGTCACGGGCCCGCACCCACCGTGCACGGGCCCGGCCGGGACGATCAGCGGTCGTCGCGTCCGCTCCGCGCGACCGCCTCCCGCACGGCCTCCTCGCTGCGCCCGACCAGCGCCGTGCCGTCGTCCGCCGTGATGATCGGCCGCTGGATCAGCCGGGGCCGCTCGGCCAGCGCCTCGATCCACCGTTCCCGCGTGGCGTCCGTACGCTCCCAGCCGCCGATGCCCAGCTCCGCCGCCTCGGGCTCCTGCGTGCGCGTGATGTCCCACGGCTCCAGCCCCAGCCGGCTCAGG
The DNA here is from genome assembly GCF_003865135.1 of Streptomyces chrestomyceticus JCM 4735. Taxonomy (NCBI): domain Bacteria; kingdom Bacillati; phylum Actinomycetota; class Actinomycetes; order Kitasatosporales; family Streptomycetaceae; genus Streptomyces; species Streptomyces chrestomyceticus. The sequence continues at coordinate 6,210,965 of NZ_BHZC01000001.1, forward strand.
ACCTCCCGCAACTCGGCGGCCGTCGGGGGCTGTTCGAGATACCTGCGGACGGTGTACTCCGCGCCCGCCTCGTTCAGCAGGTCGACGGCGCTGCGGCACTTGGAACACGCGGGATTGAGCCAGATCTCCATGCCGTCACCTTAGTGAGAGCCCTGGGGGCGCGGCCGGACTTGGTCAGGCGATGACAAGAAACGACGGCGGGGGAGCGGCCGGCGGCTACCGCTTCAGGGCCCGGTACCGCTTCATCAGTGCCGTGAGCTTCGCGGGGTCGGCTCCGCCGTTCAGCGCCTCGACGAGCTCGTCCGGGCACAGCTCGTAGAAGTCGCCCCACCAGCGCCGTCCCCGGTTGTCCCAGACCCGGTAGCCGCCGGGCACGCCTCGGGCGACGTACCGCCTCCTGGCCATGGCCCCCGTCCCGGAAAACACTCAGGGCCAGGACGAGAAAACCTCTGACCTGGCCCTGAACCACCTGGAGCGGGCGACGGGAATCGAACCCGCGTAGCCAGTTTGGAAGACTGGGGCTCTACCATTGAGCTACGCCCGCATGCGCCGCCGGTCGGGTGACCTCGGCACGCAGTGCATCGTAGCGGGTCACCCGGGCCCACCGCACACTCCGCCCCGATCCCGTCGGCGGCAGCGGCCGTCCGCGGCCCCGTGCGCCCCCGCCGGTGCACCGTGCGCCCCCTGGTCCGCGGCCCGTGCCCGTGGATATCCGGCAGCCGCGCCGTCCCCGGCCATGTACCCTACGTGTCGCACCGACGGGGTGTGGCGCAGCTTGGTAGCGCGTCCGCTTTGGGAGCGGAAGGTCGTCGGTTCGAATCCGGCCACCCCGACCAGCAGGTTTTTTTCCACGTTCCGCCGTACGGGCCGTAAGGCGTTCGGTCGTACGGCGTCCCGGCCCGGTCTCCGGCCGGTCACCGGCGCTCCGGGCGCGGCGCGCCCGCCGCCCGCAGGGCCCCGCTCCGCGGCCCGGCCCGGCTCCGGGCGGACGGGCCCGTAAGCCGCCCGTCAAGATCACATTGCGGCTGCCAACCCGCTTGCGGTTACTATGCAAGCTGCGTGCCCGTGTGTCTTTCTCCCGGGCGCGGTCCGCAGGGCGCCTGGGCTCCAGGCGCCGGCAGATCTCAAGCAGAACCCCAGAAGTCAGCCCCAAGGAGACCGAACCGTGAAGAGCGCCGTGGAGACCCTGAACCCGACCCGGGTTCGGCTCACTGTCGAGGTGCCCTTCGAGGAGCTCAAGCCCAGCCTCGACGCGGCGTACAAGAAGATCAACCAGCAGGTCACGGTGAAGGGCTTCCGCCAGGGCAAGATCCCGGCCCGAGTCATCGACCAGCGGTTCGGTCGCGGCGCCGTGCTCGAGGAGGCCGTCAACGACGCGCTCCCGAAGTTCTACACCGAGGCGGTCAACGAGGGTGAGCTGAACGTCCTCGGCCAGCCCGAGGTCGACATCACCGAGCTGAAGGACGGCGAGCTGCTGACCTTCACCGCCGAGGTCGACATCCGCCCGGCCCTGGAGATCCCGGACTACTCCGGCATCGAGGTCGAGGTCGACGCCGTCGAGGTGTCGGACGAGGACATCGACAAGTCGGTCGAGCAGCTCCGCGAGCGCTTCGCCTCGACCACCCCGGTCGAGCGCGCCGCCGAGGACGGCGACGTGCTCACCGTCGACCTGGAGGCCAAGGTCGACGGCGAGGTGCTGGAGGACGGCGTCGCCCAGGGCGTCAGCTACACCGTCGGCTCCGGCGAGCTGCTGGACGGCATCGACGAGGCCGTCAAGGGCCTGAAGGCCGGCGAGTCCGGCACCTTCACCTCCGAGCTGAAGGGCGGCTCCGCCGCCGGCAAGGAGGCCGAGGTCAAGGTCGACGTCACCGCCGTGGCCGCCCGTGAGCTGCCCGCGCTGGACGACGACTTCGCGCAACTGGCGAGCGAGTTCGACACGCTGGAGGAGCTGCGCGCCGACAGCGCCAAGCGCCTCGCCCAGATGAAGAAGTACGACCAGGCCACCCAGGCCCAGGAGAAGGTCCTCGACGAGCTGCTGAAGCTGGTCGAGGTCCCGATGCCGGAGAAGCTGCTCGCGGACGAGATCGAGACCCGCAAGCACAACCTGGTCAACCACCAGCTCGGCCAGATGGGCCTCGACCTCGCGAAGTACCTGGAGATCCAGGGCAAGACCGAGGAAGAGTTCGACGCCGAGACCAAGGAGCAGGCCGAGAAGGGCATCAAGACCCAGTTCATCCTCGACGAGCTGGTCAACAAGGAGAAGCTGAACGTCAGCCAGGAGGAGCTCACCGAGCACCTCATGCGCCGCGCGCAGTCCTCCGGCATGTCCCCCGACCAGTTCGCCCAGGCCGTCGTCGAGGGCGGCCAGGTGCCGATGCTCGTCGGTGAGGTCGCCCGCGGCAAGGCCCTCGCGGTCGTCGTCGAGGCCGCCACGGTCAAGGACACCAACGGCGAGGTCGTCGACCTGGACGACGAGGACGAGACGGCCGAGACCGTCGAGGCCGCCGAGGCCGAGGGCACCGACGCCGAGAAGGCGGAGAAGGCCGAGAAGACCGAGGGCTGAGCCCCGGTCGCCCCGGTGGCACGGGCGGCCCCGGCCGCCCCGCGGCACCGGTAGACGTACGGGCCCGAACACGCCACGCCCGCGTGTTCGGGCCCGTACGTCGTCAGGGCCCGTGAACGCCGGTGAGCCTGCGCTCACAGCGAACAGTTGACAATGCGGGATGGCGCCCGCCGACCAGCGCGTTAGGGTCCGTAGATACGAGGGCAGGGGACCAGCCGTAACGGCGCCGGCGGAGCACGCCGCGCCCTCCCCGCGCCCCAGAAGACGACGCTGAGACGGCCCTGGGCCGTCCGACAACGAGCAGGTGGACACGTGACGATCCCGATGCCTTCCGCCGCCGCTGAGCCGACCTTCGGTGGCCTCGGCGACCAGGTCTACAACCGGCTGCTCGGCGAGCGGATCATCTTCCTCGGCCAGCCGGTCGACGACGACATCGCCAACAAGATCACCGCGCAGCTGCTGCTCCTCGCCGCTGACCCGGACAAGGACATCTTCCTTTACATCAACAGCCCGGGCGGCTCGATCTCGGCCGGCATGGCGATCTACGACACCATGCAGTACATCAAGAACGACGTGGTCACCATCGCCATGGGCCTCGCCGCCTCGATGGGCCAGTTCCTGCTGAGCGCCGGCACCCCGGGCAAGCGCTTCGCGCTGCCCAACGCCGAGATCCTCATCCACCAGCCCTCCGCGGGCCTGGCGGGCTCCGCGTCGGACATCAAGATCCACGCCGAGCGGCTGCTGCACACCAAGAAGCGCATGGCGGAGCTCACCGCCCAGCACACGGGCCAGACCGTCGAGCAGATCACCCGCGACTCCGACCGCGACCGCTGGTTCGACCCGCAGGAGGCCAAGGAGTACGGCCTCATCGACGACGTCATGACCACCGCCGCCGGCGTTCCGGGCGGGGGCGGCACCGGGGCCTGAGCCCCGGACGACTCGCCACGCAGCCGACTCCAGCCCCTTTGACCGCCACCAGGACGGTGAACCTCCAAGATGAACAACTTCCCCGGCCGTAGCCTCTACGAGCGCCACGACGCCCCGCAGGCAGAGTTCCAGGGCCTGCCCGCCGAGTCCCGCTACATCGTCCCGCGCTTCGTCGAGCGCACCTCGCAGGGCGTGCGCGAGTACGACCCGTACGCGAAGCTCTTCGAAGAGCGCGTGATCTTCCTCGGCGTGCAGATCGACGACGCGTCGGCCAACGACGTCATGGCGCAGTTGCTGTGCCTGGAGTCGATGGACCCGGACCGGGACATCTCGATCTACATCAACTCGCCCGGCGGCTCCTTCACGGCGCTGACCGCGATCTACGACACGATGCAGTTCGTCAAGCCCGACGTCCAGACGGTCTGCATGGGCCAGGCGGCCTCCGCCGCGGCCGTGCTGCTCGCCGCCGGCACCCCCGGCAAGCGGATGGCGCTGCCCAACGCCCGCGTGCTGATCCACCAGCCGTACAGCGAGACCGGCCGCGGCCAGGTGTCCGACCTGGAGATCGCCGCCAACGAGATCCTCCGGATGCGTACGCAGCTCGAGGACATGCTGGCCAAGCACTCCACCACGCCGATCGAGAAGATCCGCGACGACATCGAGCGCGACAAGATCCTGACCGCCGAGGAGTCCCTGGCGTACGGTCTGGTCGACCAGATCGTCTCGACCCGTAAGACGGCCGCCTCGGTCTGATCGCGACCCGTCGCGAAGTGAGCCGGACACAACGCCCCCTTGGACCGGGTTGACCGAGTCGGTCCAAGGGGGGCCCGTACGGGGGGCCCGGCAAGGTACCGTCGATAGGCAAGCACCCGGGTCCGCGGAGCAATGCGGATCCCAGGCGAAGGGGAAGCACCTCGTGGCACGCATCGGTGACGGCGGCGACCTGCTCAAGTGCTCGTTCTGCGGGAAGAGTCAGAAGCAGGTGAAGAAGCTCATCGCGGGGCCTGGTGTGTACATCTGCGACGAGTGCATCGACCTCTGCAACGAGATCATCGAGGAGGAGCTCGCCGAGACCTCCGAGGTCCGCTGGGAAGAACTGCCCAAGCCCCGGGAGATCTACGAGTTCCTGGAGAGCTACGTCGTAGGCCAGGAGCCCGCCAAGAAGGCGCTCTCGGTCGCCGTCTACAACCACTACAAGCGGGTCCAGGCGGGTGAGAACGGTGGCGCGCGCGGCGGCGACGACGGCATCGAACTCGGCAAGTCCAACATCCTGCTGCTCGGCCCCACCGGCTCCGGCAAGACGCTGCTCGCGCAGACGCTCGCCCGGATGCTCAACGTCCCGTTCGCCTTCGCCGACGCGACGGCGCTGACGGAGGCCGGCTATGTCGGCGAGGACGTGGAGAACATCCTCCTCAAGCTGATCCAGGCCGCGGACTTCGACATCAAGAAGGCCGAGACCGGGATCATCTACATCGACGAGATCGACAAGGTCGCCCGCAAGAGCGAGAACCCGTCGATCACCCGTGACGTCTCCGGCGAGGGCGTCCAGCAGGCCCTGCTGAAGATCCTGGAGGGCACCACCGCCTCGGTGCCGCCGCAGGGCGGGCGCAAGCACCCGCACCAGGAGTTCATCCAGATCGACACGACGAACGTGCTGTTCATCGTGGGCGGCGCGTTCGCGGGTCTGGAGAAGATCATCGAGGCCCGGTCCGGCGCCAAGGGCATCGGCTTCGGCGCCAACATCCGCTCCAAGCGCGAGATCGAGTCCAAGGACCAGCTCCAGGACGTCATGCCGGAGGACCTGGTGAAGTTCGGGATGATCCCGGAGTTCATCGGCCGGCTGCCCGTGCTGACCTCGGTGCACAACCTCGACCGCGAGGCGCTCCTGCAGATCCTGCTGGAGCCGCGCAACGCGCTCGTCAAGCAGTACCAGCGCCTGTTCGAACTGGACGGCGTGGAGCTGGACTTCGACCGCCCGGCGCTGGAGGCCATCGCCGACCAGGCGATCCTGCGCGGCACCGGCGCGCGCGGCCTGCGCGCCATCATGGAAGAGGTCCTGCAGTCGGTGATGTACGAGGTCCCGTCCCGCAAGGACGTGGCCCGCGTCGTGATCACCGAAGAGGTCGTGCACTCCAACGTGAACCCGACGCTGGTACCGCGCAACCGCGGCGGTGAGTCGGGCGAACACCACGAGAAGAGCGCGTAGCGCCGTCCGTTCCCCCCGCACGGACGGCGAGGGCCGCCCGCGACCACCGGTCGCGAGGCGGCCCTTTCGCTCGGCCGCGTCCCGGGGCCCGGCTACCGCGGGGTGCGGGTCTCGCCGCGCACCACGGCGGTGGTGTCCGCGTACTGCGACAGGTTGACGTCCGAGGGGGAGCGCAGCTCGCCGTTCAGGTAGAGCAGCACGGCGGCGGTCGAGCCGTCGGCCCAGCCGCAGACCGGCGCGTGGCCGAACGTCGGGTTCCGTACGACCTCGCAGTCGATCTTGACGGTGCCGTCCGCCCCGCCGGGCCGGAACGTCTCGCGCTGCCGCACGACCGTGGTGCCCCCGGTGGCCACGCCGCGGAACATGTTGTCCACCACGCTGTCCGGGTCGCCGATGGTGCCGTAGCCGCCGGAGATCATCAGGGCGGTCGTCCCGCTGCCGCGGGTACCCCGGTAGCGGGCGATCTCCTGCGTCATACCGGGCGGCGGCGAGCCCAGCTTCAGGCCGTCGCGCTGCAGCGCCGCCTTGTCCTTCTCCAGCGTGTACGCGCCTTCGTCGACCGTCGCGGGCGTCGTCAGCCGCATCCGCTGCCCGCCGTCCTCCGCTGACGGCTTCTCCTCGGACGGGCCGGAGGCGCCGGAACCGGTCCCCGGGGCGGCGGACTCGCCGCCCCGGGCCCGCGGGGGACCGCTGCCGCCGTCACCCGAGACGAGCATCACGGCCCCGCCGATGATGGCGCCCACGAGTACGACACCGGCGGCCACCCCGGCGATGATCTTTCCGGTGTTCCCGCTGCCGCCCCCGGACGGGCCGGGCGGCCCCGGCGGCGGGAACTGAGGGAACTGCGGGGGCTGCATCGGCTGCTGCGCGCCCGGCGGCTGCTGAGGCGCCCCGTATCCGTACGGGCCGGGAGGCGGCCCCTGAGGAGGCCCTTGCGGCGCTCCCTGAGGCGATCCTTGCGGCGCCCCCTGAGGCGGCCCGAAGCCTCCGCCCTGCGGCTGCTGCTGCCCGCTGTCGCCGTACGGCCCCTGCGGCGGCTGCCCGCTGCTCCCGTAAGGCCCCGGCGGCGGCTGGTTGAAGCTCATGACGTGTCCTCCCCCTGCGTACGGCCGCGGCCGTCACTTCTCGTGGCGTACCGCGTCGCGGATCTCGCGGGTCTTCTCGGAGAACTGCTCGGCCGAGAAGGCGGGGCCGGTGGACCTGGTGGGCGCCTCGACCCCGTTGTTGATGACGACGCCCACCGCGCTGGAGTCGCCCCAGATGCACCAGGTCACCGTGGACGTCGCGGTGAGGCCGGCCCGCGACGCGGTGCCCTTGACCGCCTTGCACTTCATGACCGAGCCGTCGAAGCCGTCGGGCGAGAACTCCGTCACCGGGGTGACGACGTCCACCTTCGCGCCCTGGGTGTCGGTCCGCTCCGACTTCTTCTCCATCTGGGCGACCATCTTGTTCACCGTGCTCTTGGGGTCGGCGACCTTGCCGTAGACACCGGTGACGAGCAGCGGCTGCCCCTTCTCGTTCGCGTAGCTGCCCTGGACACTGGTGCCCTCGGTGATGCCGAGGGCCTTGGTCTCGGCGTCGTTGGACTCGTCCTTCGTCTCGTCCTTGCCCGCCGCCTTCTTGTACGTACCGAGCAGGTTCGCCGGCATGGAGATCGTGTACGGCGCCACGTCCCCGCCGGGACCGAACGCGTAGTAGGCGCCCACGCCGATGCCCGCCACGGCCGCCGCCGCGACGATGCTGAGGGTGACCTTCATCCCCTTGCCCTTGCCGCCGCTCTGCGGCTGCTGCTGACCGTAGCCGCCGGGCTGCTGCCCGTAAGGCGCGGGCTGCGGCGGCTGTCCGTACGGCGTCTGGGGCTGCTGCGGGTAACCGGGCTGGGAAGCCTGCTGCGGGTAGCCGTAAGGCTGCTGCGGAGGGACCTGGCCGCCCTGCTGGGGATAGCCGTACTGGGGTTGCCCGACCGGCTGCGGCGCGGGCTGACCGTACGGTCCCGGCTGCTGCGGCGGCTGGCCGTACGGGCCGGGAGGCGGCTGGTTGAAGCTCATGGAGCGGGTTCCCCTCGTAGTGACTGACGGCGTCCGATGACACCCGTCACAGTTGATGTCCGTGCGTCGCCAACATCCTGTACGACGCCACTGCCGACCGGTGCTCCAGGGGCCAAACCGATTCGAGACTGCGACATCCGCGCCCGTACACTGAGCGTCGTGACCGAGAACACTCAGCAGAGCCCCCGAGACGGCGGGCCGAACAGCAGCCCCACTGAACTGCCGACCCAGTACGCGCCGGCCGAGGTAGAGGGGCCGCTGTACGAGCGCTGGGTGGAGCGGGGGTACTTCGAGGCGGCGGCGGACAGCGAGAAGCCGCCGTTCACCATCGTCATCCCCCCGCCGAACGTCACCGGCAGCCTGCACCTCGGCCACGCCTTCCAGCACACGCTGATGGACGCCCTCACCCGCCGTAAGCGCATGCAGGGCTACGAGGCGCTGTGGCTGCCCGGCATGGACCACGCGGGCATCGCCACCCAGAACAAGGTCGAGCAGCAGCTCGCCGAGGAGGGCAAGTCCCGCCACGACCTGGGGCGCGAGGAGTTCGTCGAGCGCGTCTGGAAGTGGAAGCAGGAGTACGGCGGCAAGATCCTCGGCCAGATGCGCCGCCTCGGCGACGGCGTCGACTGGTCGCGTGAGCGCTTCACGATGGACGAGGGCCTGTCCAAGTCCGTCCAGACGATCTTCAAGCGGCTCTACGACGACGAGCTGATCTACCGCGCCGAGCGCATCATCAACTGGTGCCCGCGCTGTCTGACCGCGATCTCCGACATCGAGGTCGAGTACCAGGACGACGACGGCGAGCTGGTCTCGATCACGTACGGCGAGGGCGAGGACACCCTGGTCGTCGCCACCACCCGCGCGGAGACGATGCTGGGTGACACCGCGGTGGCCGTCCACCCGGACGACGAGCGGTACGCGCACCTGATCGGCAAGCGGATCAAGCTGCCGCTGACCGACCGCACCGTCCCGGTCGTCGCCGACACCCACGTCGACCCGGAGTTCGGCACCGGCGCCGTCAAGGTGACCCCGGCCCACGACCCCAACGACTTCGCCATCGGCCAGCGGCACGACCTGGAGTCGATGACCGTCATGGACGAGCGCGGTGTGATCACCGTGCACGGGCCGTTCGAGGGCCTGGACCGCTTCGAGGCGCGCTCGGCGATCGTGGCGGCGCTGCGCGAGCAGGGCCGGATCGTCGCCGAGAAGCGCCCGTACACCCACTCCGTGGGCCACTGCTCGCGCTGCAAGACCACCGTCGAGCCGCGGCTGTCCATGCAGTGGTGGGTCAAGGTCGGCCCGCTCGCGCAGGCCGCCGGTGACGCGGTCCGCGACGGCCGGGTCAAGATCCACCCCGAGGACATGTCGAAGCGCTACTTCGACTGGGTCGACAACATGCACGACTGGTGCATCTCGCGCCAGCTCTGGTGGGGTCACCGCATCCCGGTCTGGTACGGCCCCGAGGGCGAGATCGTCTGCGTCGGTCCGGACGAGGAGCCGCCGGGCACCGAGGCCGAGGGCTGGACCCAGGAGTCCGACGTCCTGGACACCTGGTTCTCCTCCGGCCTGTGGCCCTTCTCCACGCTGGGCTGGCCGGAGAAGACCCCGGACCTGGCGAAGTTCTACCCGACCGACGTGCTGCTCACCGGCCACGACATCATCTTCTTCTGGGTCGCCCGGATGATGATGTTCGGTCTGTACGCGATGGACGGCCAGGTGCCGTTCCACACCATCGCGCTGACCGGTCTGGTCCGTGACGAGCACGGCAAGAAGATGTCCAAGTCCAACCCCAACTCGGTGGACCCGCTGGACTGGATGGACGCCTACGGCGCGGACGCCGTCCGCTTCACGCTGGCCCGCGGCGCCAACCCGGGCGCGGACGTGCCGATCGGCGAGGACTGGGTCCAGGCGTCCCGCAACTTCGCCAACAAGATCTGGAACGCCACCCGCTTCGCGCTGATGAACGGCGCGACGCTGGAGGGCGAACTGCCGCCGGCCGAGCAGCTCTCGGCGACCGACCGCTGGATCCTGTCCCGCCTGAACACGGTCGTGGCGCAGGTCGACGCGTACTACGAGGACTACCAGTTCGCGAAGCTGTCGGACGCGCTGTACCACTTCGCCTGGGACGAGGTCTTCGACTGGTACGTCGAGCTGTCCAAGACCACCTTCATGGCGGGCGGCCCGGCCGCCGACGCCTCGCGCCGCGTCCTCGGCGAGGTCCTGGACGTCACGCTGCGGCTGCTGCACCCGGTCGTGCCGTTCGTCACGGAGACCCTGTGGACGACGCTGACCGGCCGTGAGTCGCTGGTGATCGCCGAGTGGCCGGCCGACAGCGGCTTCCGCGACGCGGCCGCCGAGCGGGAGATCGAGACCGTCCAGCAGGTCGTCACCGAGGTCCGCCGCTTCCGGTCCGACCAGGGCCTGCAGCCGGGCCAGAAGGTTCCGGCCCGGCTGGAGCTGGCGGGTACGCAGCTCGCCGCGCACGAGGCCGCGATGCGCTCGCTGCTGCGCCTGCAGCCCGCGGGCGAGGACTTCACCGCCACCGCGTCCCTCCCGGTCGCGGGCGCCACCGTCGCGCTGGACCTGTCGGGCGCCATCGACGTGGCGGCCGAGCGCAAGCGGCTGTCGAAGGACCTGGCGGTGGCCGAGAAGGAGAAGGCCCAGGCCAACGCGAAGCTGGGCAACGAGGCGTTCCTGGGCAAGGCCCCGGAACACGTCGTCGCCAAGATCCGTACCCGGCTGGAGACGGCCGAGGCCGACATCGTGCGCATCAGCGCGCAGCTTGAGGCCCTGCCCAAGGCGTGACGCCCGGCGCGTACGGCTCCGCAGGCCCCTCGTCCTTACGGGCGGGGGCCTGCGCCGTCCCGAGCCGCGCCGGTCGCCGCGTTCCCGTACCGGCCACAGCAGGACGTACGCCGTGGACACGGCCACGAACGCCAGCCGGATCAGGCCGCGCACCGAGTCGTCGGGCACCACGAAGACGCTGCCGTACAGGATCAGCAGCGCCAGCCAGCTCCACCAGGGCACCAGGCGCCGCTGCCCGATGACGTCCCACAGCAGCGTGCCGAGCAGTACGGACGCGGTGTAGTACGTGTAGACGCTGGGGTCCAGGACGATACGGGCGTTGGCGCCCAGCAGGACGACGGCGGCCCAGCGCCCCCGCCACACCGCCAGGCAGCCCAGCAGCAGGCCCAGCGCGAACTGCGCGGGCCGGTCCCAGCCGGGCGTCTCCGGGTCGGCCACGCCCAGCCAGCGCAGCGCGGACGCCGGGTGGTTGGGGATGGTGAACTTGGCCGCCGAGAACGAGTTCATGTCACCGATGAAGAACGGCAGCCAGGCCACCGCGACCAGGCCCGCCATCCACAGCCCCGCGCGCAGCCACTTCTCCTTCGGGAGGGCCAGCAGCAGTGGGACGAAGGCCAGCGCCGTCGGTTTGGAGTCCATCGCGAGGGCCAGGAAGACGCCGGTCAGCGCAGCGTTGCCGCGGGTCACCGACCGTACGGCCAGCGCCGTGAAGAACAGGGCGAGCACGTCGTCCAGGTGCCCGAAGCGGACCGAGACCTCGATCCACATGGGGATGAACGCCAGCCCGGCTATCAGGACGCGCTGCCGCAGCCGCTGGTGGTTGGTGCCGGTGCCCAGGAAGTGCCAGGCGGCGCTGCGGCCCGCCAGCACCACGATCACCAGGCCGAGCAGCGACATCAGGGCCGCGGCCAGGAACTGTCCGGTGTGCTCGGGGAACGGGTTGAACAGGCCGGCGATCAGGAAGCTGACCGGGCCCATCTGCAGCTCGGGGTGGTGGGCGTAGAGGTTGAGGCCGCCGGTGCCGTCGCCGGAGGAGCCCTGGTAGATCAGCTCGCCGCCGGTGCGCAGGTAGTGCCAGGAGAACCCCCCGTTCGGCTCGACCACGACGAACCACAGCACGGTCCACGCGGTGAGCAGCACCAAGTGCATCCGCTGACTGATGGCCGGCACGCGCACGCTCTTCAGCTCCTGTTTCGCCCGGGGAGCCCGGCGGCCGTACGTCCGCCGCCCTCCGGGGCCCGTTCTCGTCCGGTCTTCTCCGGATCTTCGTGTCGGTCAAGGCTCACAGAGCCCGCCGGGGAAGATGCGGGCAGGGGGTGGTGCGTTGCCCGTGGACGGCGATCGGAGGCGTACGTCACGGCGGGGCGGCGGCCGCCGCCTTCTCATCCGCCTCTCATCGAGACGGGGGAGCATGGGGCCCGCAAACGGGACTTTCCGGCGAAACGTACGGCGTACGTAGTCGGCCGCACCACCGTCCAGCGACGAGGAGCCGCGCCACCCATGAACAAACCCCTGCGCCGCGTCTCGGTCTTCTGCGTCCTGCTGATCCTCGCGCTGCTGGCGTGGGTCACCTGGCTGCAGGGGGCCAAGGCGTCCACGTTCACGGACGATCCGCACAATCCCCGCGTCTCCATAGCCAAGTACGCGAACCCACTGGGCAACATCCTCGTGGACGGGCAGCCGGTGACCGGCTCCACCGCCACCGACGGCACCCTGAAGAACAAGCGGACGTACAAGGACGGCCCGCTCTACGCCCCCGTCACCGGCTTCACCTCGCAGATCTTCGGCAGCAACCAGTTGGAGAGCCTGTACGGCGACCTCCTCGACGGCTCCGACAGCCGCCTGCAGAACCCGGGCGACGCGCTGACCCGCCAGCGCCCCAAGGGCGGCGACGTGGCCACCACCATCGACTCCAAGGTGCAGAAGGCCGGTTACGAGGCGCTCGGGAACAAGACCGGGGCCGCGGTCGCCCTCGACCCGGCCACCGGCAGGATCCTCGGGATGGTCAGCACGCCCTCGTACGACCCGGGCAAGTTCGCCGGTTCCGGCAGCGGCGACCAGAAGGCGTGGAAGGACCTGTCGGCGGACAAGAAGCACCCCGAGATCAACCGCGCGCTGCGGCAGCCGCTGCCGCCCGGCTCCACCTTCAAGCTCGTCGTCGCGGCGGCCGCGCTGGAGGACGGCCTGTACTCCTCCGTGGACGAGGCCACCGACAGCCCCGACCCGTACGTCCTCCCCGGCACCCGCACCACCCTGAAGAACGAGAGCGCCTCGGCGCCCTGCGAGAACGCGACCATCCGCACCGCGCTCCAGTACTCCTGCAACACCGTCTTCGCGAAGATGGCCGCCGACCTGGGCCAGGACAAGGTGCGCGCGCAGGCCGAGAAGTTCGGCTTCAACAACGGCAAGCTGGACACCCCGGTGCGGGCCGGCAAGAGCCTGTACCCGCAGGGCATGGACAAGGCGCAGACCGCGCTGTCCGGCATCGGCCAGTTCGACGACACCGCGACGCCGCTCCAGATGGCCATGGTCTCGTCCGCCATCGCCAACGGCGGTGATCTCCAGACGCCGCAGATGGTCGACAAGCTCACCGACAGCGGCGGCAACACCCTCCAGCAGTACGCGCCGAAGAAGTATGGCAAGGCGGTCTCGCAGCGCACCGCCGAGCAGCTCCAGTCCTCCATGGAGACCGTCGTGAACGAGGGCACCGGCTCCAAGGCCAAGATCGACGGACTGACGGTCGGCGGCAAGACGGGCACCGCCCAGCACGGCGTGGACAACGAGGGCACCCCGTACGCCTGGTTCGTCTCCTACGCCAAGGACGGCAACGGCCACCAGGTGGCCGTCGCGGTCATGGTCGAGGACAGCGACGCGGCCCGCAGCGAGATCTCGGGCGGCGGCCTGGCGGGTCCGGTGGCCAAGGCGATGATGAAGGCGGCGCTGTCGTAGCACCGGGGCCCGCCGGGGGCGCTCCGGCCGGGGCCGCGGGCCGTCGCGCCCCGGCCGCAGGCCGCCACCCGCCGCTGTCGGTGGTGGCTCGTAGACTGGAGCCGTGAGCGACGAGCGCCCCCGAAACGACGACCCCGACCCGATTCCCGGCCCGGACGGCCAGGCCGACCCCTTCGAGGAGATGGTGGACGCGGAGACCACCCGCGACCCCGACCTCGCGGTGATCGAGGCCGGCAGCCGTACGCTGCGCGCCCAGGCCGGCCCGCCCCAGGGGGACGGGGTTCCCGCCCGTCCGAGGACCCCGAGGTGGACCGCGCGCTGCGCGAGGTGGAGGCCGAGCTGGCCGGCCGCTGGGGCGAGACCAAGCTGGACCCGTCGGTGCGGCGCATCGAGGCGCTGATGGACGTCCTGGGCTCGCCGCAGCGCGCCTACCCGTCCATCCACATCACCGGCACCAACGGCAAGACCAGCACCGCCCGCATGATCGAGGCTCTGCTGTCCGCCTTCGAGCTGCGTACCGGCCGGTACACCAGCCCGCACGTCCAGTCCGTGACCGAGCGGATCAGCCTGGACGGCGCCCCGATCTCGGCCGAGCGCTTCATCGAGACGTACCGCGACATCGCGCCGTACGTCGAGATGGTCGACGCGCAGCAGGAGTACCGCCTCTCCTTCTTCGAGGTGCTCACCGCCATGGCGTACGCGGCCTTCGCGGACGCCCCGGTGGACGTCGCGGTCGTCGAGGTCGGCATGGGCGGCACCTGGGACGCGACCAACGTGATCGACGGTGACGTCGCCGTCGTCACGCCCATCTCGCTGGACCACACCGACCGCCTCGGCGACACCCCCGAGCAGATCGCCGGCGAGAAGTCCGGGATCATCAAGAAGGACGCCACCGTCGTCCTGGCGCAGCAGCCGGTGGACGCGGCGGCCGTGATGCTCAAGCACGCGGTCGAGGTGGACGCCACCGTGGCCCGCGAGGGCATGGAGTTCGGTGTGCTCAGCCGCGAGGTGGCGGTCGGCGGCCAGCTTCTGACGCTGCGCGGCCTGGGCGGCGAGTACGAGGGCATCTTCCTGCCGCTGTACGGCGCCCACCAGGCGCACAACGCCGCGGTGGCGCTCGCCGCCGTGGAGGCGTTCTTCGGCATCGGCTCCGAGCACGCCCGCACCCTGGACATCGACACCGTCCGCTCCGCGTTCGCCGCGGTGGCCTCGCCGGGCCGCCTGGAGGTCGTGCGCAGCAGCCCGACCGTGATCCTGGACGCGGCGCACAACCCGGCGGGTGCGCGGGCCGCGGCCGAAGCGGTCAGTGAGGCGTTCGGTTTCAGCCGACTCGTCGGGGTGGTCGGCGCCAGCGAGGGCAAGGACGTCCGCGGCGTCCTGGAAGCCTTCGAGCCGATCTTCGCGGAGATCGTGGTGACCCGTAACTCCAGCCAGCGCGCCATGGACGCGGACGAGCTGGCGGGCGTCGCGGTGGAGATCTTCGGCTCCGAGCGGGTGCAGGTCGAGCCCCGGCTCGACGACGCGCTGGAGGCGGCGATCACCCTCGCGGAGGAGGAGGGCGAGTACTCCGGGGCCGGCGTGCTGGTCACCGGCTCCGTGATCACGGTCGGCGAGGCCCGGCTGCTCCTGGGAAGGAACTGACCATGCGCACGCTGTGTGCGAGCACGCTGATCGGCGAGTTCTTCGTGATCGGGTTCGCCGGTCTGGTCGCCATGCAGACCTCCGGCCACTCCGCGGCCACGGTCTGGACGGTCAGCGGCGTCGCGATGCTGCTGTGCGTCCTGCTGTGCGGCGTGCTCACCCGCCCCGGCGGCGTGCAGCTCGGCTGGGCCCTCCAGGCGGCCCTGATCGCCAGCGGCTTCGTGGTGGGCACGATGTTCTTCCTCGGCGCGGTCTTCGCCGCGCTGTGGTGGGCGTCGGTGCACTTCGGCCGCAAGATCGACGAGGCGAAGGCCCGGTGGGCGGCCCAGGCGGGGGAGGGCCCGCAGCCGGGGGCGGCGTAGGCGCGGATCCACGGCTTCCGGTCCGGTCCCGGGCGCGGCCGTACGGACGTACCGATGTACGGACGGACGACGCGCGCCCGGGGCCGGACTTCGTGGTTCCGGGCGCGGCGGTACGGCACCCCGCCCCGGAGACCCCGCCCGGCCGCCACCTGCACCCCATCGCTCACACGTGCGAAACCCGCTCCCGCATCACCCGTTCGGCCCTCCGGCCGCCCCCGGTACCGCGTACAGCCCAACGCCGTCACCCATGTAGCCTCAGGGCACCTGCCGTCTGTCGCGTAACACAAGGAGCCCCTCCCGTGAGCCAGCGCACGCTCGTCCTCCTCAAGCCCGACGCGGTCCGCCGCGGCCTGGTCGGTGAGATTCTCGGCCGTATCGAGCGCAAGGCGGGCTGGACGATCAGCGCGCTGGAGCTGCGCACCCTGGACCGCGAAATCCTGGAGCAGCACTACGCCGAGCACGTCGGCCGGGACTTCTACGAGCCGTTGGTGCAGTTCATGTCGTCGGGCCCGGTGGTCAGCCTGGTCGTCGAGGGCGAGCGGGTCATCGAGGGCGTACGGGCGCTGGCCGGTCCGACCGACCCGATCAAGGCGCCCGGCGGCTCGATCCGCGGCGACTTCGGGACCATCACCCGGGAGAACCTCGTCCACGCCTCGGACTCGCCGGAGTCGGCGGAGCGTGAAATCAAGATTTTCTTCCCGGGCCGTTCCTGACATCCGGTCACCCCGACCCCCGGTGACCTGGGGTGACCGGCGGCCCGTCGGTCACCCCGCGGTATCCGCGCTCCGAACGGGGGAACGCTTCGGCGCGACACGACGTCCCCATTGTGGGGGGCGGGTCCGTGTTCCGCCGACAATGGCGAAGGAACCCCGCACCGCGTTCGAGCGGTGGGGACTTCGTGACTACGATGGAGCTTCCGCGCCCCGGCGCACCACACCTGCCGACCTCAAGTAAGCATTCGCTCCAGTTGGGAAGGCCAGACGTATCCTCATGGGGAACAACATGTCGTTCATCGGCCGTGACATGGCTGTCGACCTCGGGACCGCCAACACGCTGGTGTACGTCAGGGGTCGCGGGATCGTCCTCAACGAGCCGTCGGTCGTGGCCATCAACACCAACACCGGCGGCATCCTGGCCGTCGGGGCCGAGGCGAAGAAGATGATCGGCCGCACCCCCGGCAACATCGTCGCGGTGCGTCCTCTGAAGGACGGCGTGATCGCCGACTTCGAGATCACCGAGCGGATGCTCCGCTACTTCATCCTCAAGATCCACAAGCGCCGTTACCTGGCCCGCCCGCGCGTCGTCGTCTGTGTCCCCTCCGGCATCACCGGAGTCGAGCGCCGCGCGGTCATCGAGGCGTCCACCCAGGCCGGCGCGCGCCAGGTGCACATCATCGAGGAGCCGATGGCCGCCGCGATCGGCTCCGGCCTGCCGGTCCACGAGGCCACCGGCAACATGGTGGTGGACATCGGCGGCGGCACGACCGAGGTCGCCGTGATCTCGCTCGGCGGCATCGTCACGGCCCAGTCGATCCGGGTGGCCGGCGACGAGCTGGACAACGCGATCATCCAGCACATCAAGAAGGAGTACAGCCTCCTGCTGGGCGAGCGCACCGCCGAGAGCATCAAGATCACCATCGGTTCGGCGTACGACCTGGAACAGGACGAGCACACCGAGATCCGCGGCCGCGACCTGGTCTCCGGCCTGCCCAAGACCGTCGTCATCTCGGCGGCCGAGGTCCGCAAGGCGATCGAGGAGCCGGTCAACTCCATCGTCGACGCGGTCAAGACCACGCTCGACAAGTGCCCGCCGGAGCTGTCCGGCGACGTGATGGACCGCGGCATCGTGCTCACCGGCGGCGGCGCCCTGCTCCGCGGCCTCGACGAGCGCCTGCGCCGCGAGACCGGCATGCCGATCCACATCGCCGAGGACCCGCTCGACTCCGTCGCGCTCGGCAGCGGCAAGTGCGTCGAGGAGTTCGAGGCCCTCCAGCAGGTACTGGACTCCCAGCCGCGCCGCTGAGGAACCCGACATTCCGCCGTACGGGCGGCTGATCGTCCGTACGGCGGATCGTTGATATACAAGCACCACGCCCCGACGGGCGCGCACTGCGTACACAGGCACAACCGCACTCCCCAGCGCGACCGGCGCGGGCCCGCAGCCGGCCGGTCCTACGAGGAAGGACACGGCCGCCGCACGTGAGGGACACACGAGAGAGCCGGCTGCTACTGGTGCTGCTGGTCGCGATCGCGTTCGCGCTGATCACGGTGGACATCCGCGGCGGCGAACGGTCCCCGCTCGCCCCCGCCCGGCAGGCCGCCGCGGCGGCCTTCGGCCCGGTCGAGAGCGGTATCGCCACGGTCGTCGACCCGGTGGGCAACGCGGTCGGCGCGGTGCGCGACTCCGGCGAGCGGCACAACCGGATCAGCGTCCTGGAACGCGAGAACGCCGCCCTGAAGGCGAAGCTCGGCTCCACCGACCGCAACCGCAACCGGGCCGCCGAGCTGGACAAGATGCTCAAGACCGCCGGTACCGGCCAGTACGGCATCAAGGGCGCCCAGGTCATCGCCATCGGCGCGGCGCAGGGCTTCTCCTGGACCGTCACCATCGACGCCGGCTCCCAGGACGGCATCGCCCGCGACATGACCGTCCTCAACGGCGACGGCCTGGTCGGCCGGGTCACCACCGTCGGCCGCAGCACCGCCACCGTCCTGCTCGCCAACGACCCGGACTTCACCGTCGGCACCCGGATGGAGAAGACCAACGAGATCGGCTTCGCCACCGGCCAGGGCGGCGACTCGCTGCGCGTCCAGCTCCTCAACGGCAAGGCCGAGGTGAAGAAGGGCGACCGGCTGGTCACCTTCGGCTCCAGCGCCGACAAGCCGTTCGTGCCCGGCGTCCCGGTCGGACGGGTCGTCAAGGTCGACCCGTCCAACGGCGACCTGACCCGCTCCCTCCAGGTCCGCCCGTTCGTCGGCTTCTCGCAACTGGACATCGTCGGCGTGGTCGTCCAGCCGCCCCGCGAGGACCCGCGCGACACGGTGCTGCCGCAGAAACCCGCCAAACCCAAGCCGACGCCGACGGTCACCGTCACGGCCACCCCCACCGCGAGCGCCTCCCCCAGGAGCTGACCGATGCGCATCAAGAGGATCCTGCTCTCCGCCGCGCTGGTGGTCGTGGCCCTGCTGGTCCAGGTCGGCGTGCTGGCGCGGCTCCAGCTCCCGGGCGCCACACCGGACCTGCTGCTCCTGGTCGTCCTCGGCCTCGCCCTGGTGTACGGGCACGTCAGCGGCGCCCTGGTCGGCTTCGGCGCCGGGCTGCTCGCCGACCTCGCGCCGCCCTCCGACCACGCCATCGGCCGGTACGCGCTGGTGCTGTGCGTCATCGGGTACGTGGCCGGGCTGACCAAGCCGGACACCGGGCAGCACCGCTCGGCGACCATGCCGCTGGCCGTCGTGGTCGCCGCCGCCCTCGGCTCGACCCTGCTGTACGCGGGCGTCGGCTCGCTCGTCGGCGACTCCGCCGCCCGCCACGTGGGCCTGGGCTGGTTGCTGTTCACCGCCACGCTCTACGACCTGCTGCTGGCCCCGTTCGCCGTACCCCTGGTGATGGCGCTGGCCCGCCGGACGGAACACGACCCGCTGGCGGCGGACGCCGCCGGCGGGCAGGGCGGCTCCGCCAAGGGCCGCAAGAGCGTGCACGGCTGGATCGGCTCCGGCACCGGCCTGAAGGCGAGCCGCTCGATGCGCACCAGCTTCCCGTCCAAGCCGGCCCGGATCGCCGGCCAGCGCGGCGGACTGCTCGGCAGATCGGCCCGTAACAAGGCAGGACGCATCAAGGGGGTCAAGCGACTGTGACCAACATCCCGGAGACCGGCCGTACCTCGCGCGTCACGATCCGGCTGATCGCCATCCAGATCCTCGTCTTCTCCCTGCTGCTGACCCTCGGCGGCCGGCTCTGGTACCTCCAGATCCGCAACGGCCGGGAGTACGCCGACGAGGCCCGCAACAACCACGTCCAGCAGGTCGTCGAACCGGCCACCCGGGGCTCCATCCTCGACGCCCGCGGCATCCCGCTCGCCGACAACCAGACCCGCCTGGTCGTCTCCGCCAGCCGCACCGACCTGCTGAAGATGAAGGACGACGGCAAGGCCGTGCTCGGCCGGCTCGCCAAGGTCCTGGGCATGTCGGAGACGGAGATCCGCAACAAGGTCCGGCTGTGCGACGCCAAGACCCCGCAGCCCTGCTGGAACGGCTCGCCCTTCCAGCCCATCCCGATCACGGACGAGGCCACCACCCAGCAGGCCCTCCAGATCCGCGAACGCTCCGAGGACTTCCCCGGCATCTCCGCCGAGCCCACCGCCGTACGCCGCTACGCCGCGCCCGGCAAGGCCGAGACCGCGCAGGTCCTCGGCTACCTCTCGCCGGTCACCGACGAGGAGATCCAGAAGGCCAAGAACACCCGCTCGCCGCTGCTGCGATCCGACCAGATCGGCCGGTCCGGGCTGGAGCGCACCTACGACAGCGCGCTGCGCGGCAAGGCCGGCGTGACCCGCTACGAGGTCGACAACCTCGGCCGGGTCATCGGCAAGGCCAAGAGCGACAAGGCGGTGCCCGGCTCCAACGTCGTCACGAGCATAGACGCCCGGGTCCAGGCCATAGCGGAGAAGGAACTGGCGCAGGCGATGAAGGACGCCCGCGGCACCCACGACAAGAACACCGGCACCAACTACAAGGCCGACGCGGGCGCCGTGATCGTCATGGAGAACAGGACCGGCCGCATCGTCTCCATGGCCTCCAACCCGTCCTACGACCCCAACGCCTGGGTCGGCGGCATCTCCGGCAAGGACTACGCGAAGCTGACCGGAAAGGACTCCAACTACCCGCTGCTCAACCGGGCGATCCAGGGCCAGGCCGCGCCCGGCTCGATCTTCAAGGTCGTCTCCACCTCGGCCGCGGTCGCCGCCGGGTACGACTTCAACGGCACCTACCCCTGCACCGCCTCCTTCAACATCGGCGGCCAGGTCTTCAAGAACTTCGAGTCCAAGGGCTACGGCCCGATCAACCTCGGCCGGGCGCTGGAGGTCTCCTGCGACACCGTCTTCTACAGCCTCGCCTACCAGCAGTGGCAGAAGGACGGCGGCAACAAGCCGAAGAACCCGGCCGACTGGTTCTACAAGACGGCGCACCAGTTCGGCCTCGGCAAGGAGACGGGCATCGACCTGCCCAACGAGGTCACCGGCCGCGTCCCGGACCGCCAGTGGAAGAAGCGGTACTGGGAGGCCAACAAGGACAGTTGGTGCAAGCAGGGCCGGACCGGCGACGACTACGTCTCCAAGATCGCCAAGGAGAACTGCGAGTCCGGCATGAAGATGCGCGCCGGTGACTCCGTCAACTACTCCATCGGCCAGGGCGACACCCAGGTCACCCCGATACAGATGGCGACGATCTACGCGGCGATCGCCAACGGCGGCACGCTGTACAACCCGACCGTCGGCAAGGCCATCGTCAGCCCGGACGGCAAGCGCATCCAGAACATCGAGCCCAAGGCGCACGGGAAGCTGCCGGTGACGGCCAAGACGCTGTCCCAGATCGACGGCGCGCTGGCCGGTGTCGCCACCCGAGGCACCGCCGCCTGGCGCTTCCAGGGCTGGCCGCAGGACAAGATCCCGATGCACGCCAAGACGGGTACCGCCGAGGTCTACGGCAAGCAGACGACGGGCTGGTTCGCCACGTACACCAAGGACTACACGATCGTCATGACCATCTCCCAGGGCGGTACGGGATCGGGCTCGGCGGGTCCCGCCGTACGCAAGATCTACAACGCGCTGTACGGGGTGGACGACAAGGGCAAGATCGACGAGAAGGCGGCGCTGCTGCCCAGGCCGCAGACCGGCCTGCCCAAGATCCTGGGCGACGGCACGATCCAGGCGCAGCCCATCAAGCCGGTGGCCGCCACCCCGCCGTCCGCCGCGCCCGGAAGGCGGGAACAGTGACCAGCTCGCACACGGCGAACGGCTTCACCGTCCGCCGCTACAGCCCCGACCGCGGCGCCTGGGGCAAGCTGACGGCGCGCGACTCGGTCGTCCGCCGCCTCGACTGGGTCATGCTGCTGTGCTGCCTGGCCCTGTCCCTGATCGGCGCGGTGCTGGTCTTCTCCGCGACCCGCAACCGCACCGAACTCAACCACGGCGACGAGTTCGGCTTCCTCCTCCGCCACCTGCTGAACACCGGCATCGGGCTGACCCTGGCGGCCGGCGCGATCTGGCTCGGCCACCGCACGCTGCGCGGGGCCGTGCCGATCCTGTACACCGTCTCGCTGCTGCTGTCGCTGCTCGTCCTGACGCCGCTGGGCGCCACGATCAACGGCTCCCGCTCGTGGCTCGCCATCCCCGGCGGGCTCTCCCTCCAGCCCGCCGAATTCGCCAAGATCACGATCACGCTGGGGATGGCGGTCATCCTCGCGGGCCGGGTCGACGCGGGCGACCGCCCGCACCCCGACCACCGCACCGTCGTGCAGGCCCTCGGCCTGGCCGCCGTCCCGGTCGGCATCATCATGCTGATGCCGGACCTCGGCTCGGTGATGGTCCTCGGCGCCATCATCCTCGGCGTCCTGCTCGCCTCCGGCGCCTCCAACCGGTGGATCCTCGGGCTGGTGGGCGCCGGTGTCGCCGGCTGCGTCGCCATCTGGCAACTGGGCCTGCTGGACGCCTACCAGATCGCCCGCTTCGCCGCCTTCGCCAACCCGAGCCTGGACCCGGCGGGCGTCGGCTACAACACCAACCAGGCGCGCATCGCGATCGGCGGCGGCGGGCTGACCGGCTCCGGCCTCTTCCAGGGCAGCCAGACCACCGGCCAGTTCGTTCCGGAGCAGCAGACCGACTTCATCTTCACCGTCGCCGGTGAGGAGCTGGGCTTCCTCGGCGCGGGCCTGATCATCGTCCTGCTGGGCGTCGTCCTGTGGCGCGCCTGCCGCATCGCCCGGGAGGCCAGCGAGCTCTACAGCACCATCGTCGCGGCGGGCTGCATCTCCTGGTTCTCGTTCCAGGCGTTCGAGAACATCGGGATGACGCTCGGCATCATGCCGGTCACCGGGCTCCCGCTGCCGTTCGTCTCGTACGGCGGCACGTCCATGTTCGCGGTCTGGATCGCCATAGGGCTGCTCCAGTCCATCCATGTGCAGCGGCCGGTGTCGGCCTGATCCCGCGCCTGCCGTACGCCGGGTACGTACGGCAGGTCCGTACGTCAGCGGGCGGCGCGGTAGGAGCTGTAGGCGACGAGGGCGGCGAGCACCGCGGCGCTCGCCGCCGTGGCGAGGAGTACCCAGAGGGCGATCCGCGCCCCGCTCGCCCGCTGCCGGGGCCGGCTTGCCCGGGGCTCCCAAGGTGCCTCCGGAGCGCCGCTGAGGGCCGTGTCGGCCAGCAGCCGACGGCAGGCGGCGGCGAGTTCGCCCGTACCGCTGTCCAGCCGCATCACCGTCTCCGCCCGCGCGGGCGCACTCGTACCGCCGTCCAGGATGCGGCCCGCCCGTAAGAGCACCTCACCCCGCGTCCCGGTGACGGACAGGCTTATCCACCGCTGGACGTGCTCGCCCCGTATGACCACCCCGCCCGTCCGGTCCCGGTAGACCGTGTGCTGCTGCCAGAGAACAGCGGCCAACTGGCGTGCGGTGTCCGTCAGATGCGCGAGCATCGTTCCCCCTGCTCTGATGTGCGCCGGTCAAGGATCGCACTGTACCGGCAGGTGCGGACGGGGACGGACCGGGGTCCGGGCAGTGTCAGGGGCGGGGCGGCGGAGCGCCGTCGGGCCGGAACGTGGACGCCGAAGGCGGTGTCCGCCCCGGGTGGCAGCTCGGGACGGACACCGGCAGACAGGCGTCAGGACTGCTGGATGCGCAGCAAGGAGGCCGCCAGTTGGTCCACCTCCTCAGGGGTGTTGTAGAGGGCCAGGGAGGCGCGTACGGCGCTGTCCAGGCCGTAGTGGGCCAGGGCCGGCTGCGCGCAGTGGTGGCCCGAGCGGACGGCGATGCCCTCCAGGTCGAGGGCCTGCGCCACCGCCGTCGGGTCGTGCCCGGCGAGCGTGAAGGCCAGCACCCCGATGCGGTCGGGGCCTCACCCAATACCCGTAGGCCGGGTACGGCCGCCAGCACCTGCTGCGCGTAGGCCAGCAACTGGGTCTCGTACGCGGCGATGGCCTCGTGGTCGAAGGACGACAGCCAGTCGAGGGCCGCGAGCAGCCCCACCACACCGGAGATGTGGCCCGTACCGGCCTCGAAGAGGTGCGGTGCGGGCGCGAACGTCGTGCGGTCGAAGGAAACGGACTCGATCATGTTCCCGCCGCCCTGCCACGGCGCCATCGACGCCAGCAGCTCGGGCTTGGCGTACAGCGCGCCGATCCCCGTGGGCGCGAACAGCTTGTGACCGGAGAAGGCGTAGAAGTCGGCGTCCAGAGCCTGCACGTCGACCGGGAAGTGGGCCACCGCCTGCGCGCCGTCCACCAGCACCTTGGCGCCGTAACGGTGGGCCAGCGCCGTCATCTCCGCCACCGGCGGGACGGTGCCCAGCACGTTGGAGGCATGGCTGACGGCCACCAGGCGGGTACGGGAGGACAGCAGGTCGGCGTAGGCGAACTGGTCGATCTGCCCGTCCGGCAGCAGCGGGACCGGCACCACCCGGGCGTGTGTCTCGGCGGCGAGCTGCTGCCACGGCACGATGTCGGAGTGGTGCTCCAGTACGGGGACGAGGATGTCGTCGCCCGGACCGACGTTGGCCCGCCCCCAGGTCTGGGCGACCAGGTTGATCGCCTCGGTGGTGCCCCGGACGAAGACGATCTCCTCGGGGGACGGGGCGCCCAGGAAGTCCGCGACGGCGGCCCGGCCCGCTTCGTACAGGGCGGTGGCGTCGCGGGCCATGGAGTGGGCGCCGCGGTGGATGTTGGAGTTGGCCGAGCCGTAGAACGCGGCCACGGCCTCGATCACCTGGCGCGGCTTCTGCGTGGTGGCGCCGTTGTCGAGCCACACGAGCGGCCGGCCGTTGACCAGCCGGTGCAGGATCGGGACGTCGCGGCGCGCCATCTCCGGGGAGAAGGCGCCGCGTTGGGCTCCGGGGAATTGCTGGGGAACGGAACCGACGGTGGGGTCGGTCGCGGGAACGGCCGGGGTGGTGGGGACGGTGGTGGCCGTATCGGGGGCCGGGACGGCACTCGCGGCGGGGGCCGCGCCCGTGGTCGGTATCGCGGCCACGCCGGGGACGGCGCCCATGGCCGGTATCGCGTCCATGCGGGGGACAGCGCCCGTGGCCGGAACGGAGTTCGGGTCCGGGACCGTCGGCGTAGCCGGAACCGCGCTCGTTCCGGGGATCGCGCTCATGCCCGGGACGGCGCCGAAGCCGAGGTACTGCTCCGCTCCAGGTACCGCCGACGCCGTACTGGGAACGGCACTTGACGTCGCGCCGCCCGTGCCGGAGCCCGCGCTCGGGACCGGTGGCATCCCCGGCAGACCGGCCATGGCGGCGGCCGGTACGACGGTCGCCCCCGCGCCCGGCGCCGCGCCCATGTTCGGTGCTGTGGCCGGTGTGGTGGCCGCTGCCGTCGCGGGTGCCGTGTCCGCCGGTACGGCCGGGGCCGTCGCGGCGGCGGACGGCGCCGCCGGGCCCGCGGTGCCGGCCCTCGTCCCCTTGCCCAGGAGCGCGCTCAGCGGTGCCGTGAGCCCCGTGACCTCAGGAGTAGTCATGGTACTTGGACACCTCGACGTTCTGGAGGACGGCCAGGGCGTCCTCGACCAGGACGGCGGTGTTGAAGTAGGCCGTGACCAGGTACGAGGTGATGGCCTTCTGGTCCACGCCCATGTTGCGGATGGACAGGCCGGGTTCCGCCTCGTCGGGCACCGAGCTGGGACGCAGACCCACCACGCCCTGCTCGGCCTCGCCCACCCGCATCAGCAGGATCTCCGTCGTACCCGCGCCGTTGATGCCCACCTTGTCGGACGGCAGCAGCGGCACGCCGCGCCAGGTCAGCAGCGGACTGCCGAACCGGGTGTCGGTCACCGGGGGCACACCCCGGCGGGTACATTCACGCCCGAACGCGGCGATCGCCCGAGGGTGCGCCACGAAGTACGCGGGCTGCTTCCACACCTTGGCCAGCAGCTCGTCCAGGTCGTCCGGCGTCGGCGAGCCGGTGCGCGGCTGCACCCGCATCCCCGGCGCGACCTGGTTGAACAGGCCGAACTCCGGGTGGTTGAGCATCATCGACTCCTGCCGCTCACGCAGCGCGTGCACGGTCAGGTTGCTCTGCGCCCGGGTCTGGTCGATGGGCTGGTTGTACAGGTCGGCGACGCGGGTGTGCACGCGCAGCACGGTCTGGGCGAGGCTCATGTGGTACTCGCGCGGCGTGTCCTCGTACTCCACGTACGTGCCCGGCAGCACCGGTTCGCCGACGTGCCCGGCGGCCAGGTCGACCGGCGCCTCGGCGCCCGGCGTGGGCCCTTCGCCGGAGCAGTAGGACTCCATCGAGGTGCGCAACGACTCGTCGCGGTCGGCCAGTTCGGCCAGCTTGGAGCGGTGGATGCACAGCGCGACACCGGGGGTGAGGGTACGGACCCGGTACGGCAGCGTCTCGCCCTTGGCCCAGGCCTCCAGGTCGAAGAACTGGCCGTCGCCGACGATCTCCAGCAGCGCGTCCTCGCCGTAGCGGCCGGTCACCCGCTTCTCCGCGCGGCCCCGTACGAGCACCCAGAGCCGGTCGGCGGTGTCGCTCTCCGTGCACAGTAACTGCCCGGCCTCGAAGGTCACCTCGTCGCACGTCTCGGCCAGTTCGCGAAGCTGTCCCTCGTCCGCCTGCCGCAGGAACGGCAGTTCCCGCAGGTCCTCGGGCACGATGCGGTGGCTGTCGCCCTCGGAGAAGGTGCTGATCCGGTCGTCGCCGAGGATGAACGTACGGCGGCGGTTGACGCGGTAGACACCGGCGTCGACATCCACCCACGGCAGGGCGCGCAGCAGATAGCGCGGGGTGATGCCGCGCATCTGCGGCGTGGTCTTGGTGGCGGTGGCGAGTTGCCGTGCCGCATCGGGACTGAGGCTCTGGCGGCCGTTGGTGGTCATCGTTCCTCCTCGTGAAAGGGCGCGCGGACGCACCGCGGCCCTCGCGGCCGCCGCGGTCCGCACGCGGGATGAGGGCACCGATCGTCCGAGCGGCAACTGCCGACGGCAAGACGGCGTATTTCCGCAACCGGCCGGAAAGGAGCTATCGGGCATTCGCAGGTGTTCGTACAGAGATGAACTGATTGTGGGCCGGACGCCACGTGGCCAGCCCGGAACTCTTCCGGCGGACGGCGCGCCACCGCCGGAACGTCCGGTCGGGGACTGCCTCGGCGCCGCACACGCGGCTAGATTCGATCCATGGCGGACACCGTGCGGGAGATCGAGCGAAAGTACGAGGCCGATGACAGCACCGAACTGCCCGACCTGACCGGCGTCGCCGGGGTCGCGGCCGTCGCGGACCAGGGCACCGTAGTCCTGCTCGCCACCTACTACGACACGCCGGACCAGCGGCTCGCCGCCGACGGCGTCACGCTGCGGCGGCGCACCGGAGGCGGCGACGCGGGCTGGCACCTGAAACTGCCGGTCGCCCCCGGCGTACGGGACGAGGTCCGGATGCCGCTCGCCGACCGGGTACCGCCGAAGCTCGCGGCGCTGGTGCGCTCGCGGGTGCGCGGCGCGCGCCTGGCGCCGGTGGCGCAACTGCGGACCCGGCGCACGCTGCGGGTGCTGGAGAGCGAACAGGGCGAGCCGGTCGCGGAGGTGGCGGTCGACGAGGTGGTGGCGCACCGGGTGGACGGTGCGGGGCCGGTGGACGGTGCGGACCGGGGGGAGGGGCACGGCCAGGACCAGGACCGTGACCCGAGCCAGGATCAGGACCAGGAGTCGTCAGGAAGCCGGGTGACGGTCGGCGTCCGCTGGCGCGAGATCGAGGTGGAGCTGGTGGGGGACGGGACTCCCGCTCTCCTGGACGCCGTGGAGGAGGTCCTGGCGGCCGCGGGGGTACGGCCCGCGAGTTCGGCGTCCAAGCTGGCCCGCGCGCTGGAGGAGACGGCGGAGACTGCCGGGACAGTCGAGCCGACGGAACAGCAGTCGCAGGGAGAGCCGAAGCGCGGGAAGTCCTCCCTGACCGATAAGCCCGCCAAGGCAAGCCGGCCCGCCAAGCCGGGCAAGCCCGGAAAGCCCGGCAAGGCCGGAGCAGCCGCCACATCCCCTCAGCCCGCCGACCTCCGTACCGCCGGTGACGCCGTCCTCGCGTACGTCCGTGAGCAGATCCGCACCCTCGTCGAGCTGGACCCGGCCGTCCGCCGGGACGTACCCGACTCGGTGCACCAGATGCGTGTCGCCACCCGTCGGCTGCGCAGTGCCTTCCGCTCGTACGGCGCCGTGCTGGACCGGTCGGTGACCGATCCGATCGGCGACGAACTGAAGTGGCTGGCGGGGGAGCTGGGCGTCGACCGGGACCGCGAGGTGCTGGCGGAGCGGCTGCGGGAAGGGCTGGGGGAGCTGCCGCGCGAGCTGCGGATGGGCCCGGTGGCCGCGCGCCTGCGCCTGTGGTCGCAGCGCCGCCGCCTCGGCTCCCGGCAGTCGCTGCTCACGGTTCTGGACGGGGCACGGCACCTGACGCTGCTGGAGAGCCTGCACGCGCTCCTGGCGGACCCGCCGCTGCGCCCGGCCGCGGACCGCCCGCCGGGGCGCGCGATGGCGAAGGCCGTGCTCAAGGACTACCGGCGGCTGGACGGGCGGATCGCGACCGCGCTGGCGGCGCCGCCCGGGCCGGAGCGCGACGAGGCGCTGCACGCCGCCCGCAAGGCGGCCAAGCGGGTGCGGTACGCGGCGGAGGCGGCGACGCCGGTGCTGGGCCGCCCGGCGAAGAAGTTCGCCACCCGTATGAAGCGGGTGCAGCAACTGCTCGGCGATCACCAGGACAGCGTGCTGGCCCGCGCGGCGCTGCGGGACCTCGCCGTACAGGCGCACGGCGCGGGCGAGGGCGGTTTCAGTTTCGGACTGCTGTACGGGCGGGAGGAGGCGGCCGCGGCGGCCCGGGAGCGGGAGCTGCCCGGGGTGTGGCGGAAGGCGTCGAAGCCGGCGCACCGCAGGAAGCTGCGCGGGTGACGTACCGCGTGCGATGAGTCGGGGACGTCCACCGGGCAGCGGTGCCGCGCCGCGCCCGGCGGGCCGCCGCCCGCCCGGAGCCCCCGACCCGCCCGGTGCCCCCCGTCCGCCCGGTGACCCACCGTCCGCACGCCGTCACCCCTTGCCCACCAGGGCGGTCCCCGTCAACAGGGCCGCTTTCCCGGGGTACGCTGGATGGTCACCCCTGCCAGCTCATGAAAGACGCCGCGATGCCTGTCGAGACGGTCTTCCCGCGCCTGGAAGCGCTTCTCCCGCATGTCCAGAAGCCCATCCAGTACGTCGGTGGAGAGCTCAACTCCACCGTCAAAGACTGGGATGCCTGCGATGTGCGCTGGTCGCTCATGTACCCGGACGCCTACGAGGTCGGGCTGCCCAACCAGGGCGTCATGATCCTGTACGAGGTCCTCAACGAGCGCGAGGGGGTGCTGGCCGAGCGCACGTACAGCGTCTGGCCGGACCTCGAAGCGCTGATGCGCGAGCACAACGTGCCGCAGTTCACCGTCGACGCGCACCGCCCGGTCAGCGCCTTCGACGTCCTCGGCGTCTCCTTCTCCACCGAGCTGGGCTACACCAACCTGCTCACCGCCCTGGACCTGTCGGGCATCCCGATCGAGGCCAAGGACCGTACGGAGGACCACCCGCTGATCCTCGCGGGCGGCCACGCGGCGTTCAACCCGGAGCCGATCGCCGACTTCCTGGACTGTGCGGTGGTCGGCGACGGCGAGCAGGCCGTGCTGGAGATCACCGACATCATCCGCGCCTGGAAGGCCGAGGGCCGTCCCGGCGGGCGCGACGAGCTGCTGTTCCGCCTCGCGAAGACCGGCAGCGTGTACGTCCCCAAGTTCTACGACGTGGAGTACCTGGCCGACGGGCGCATCTCGCGCGTCGTGCCGAACCGCTCCGGCGTCCCGTGGCGGGTGTCCAAGCACACCGTCATGGACCTGGACGAGTGGCCCTACCCCAAGCAGCCGCTCGTCCCGCTGGCCGAGACCGTCCATGAACGGATGTCGGTCGAAATCTTCCGTGGCTGCACCCGCGGCTGCCGTTTCTGCCAGGCAGGCATGATCACGCGCCCCGTGCGGGAGCGAAGCATCACCGGCATCGGCGAGATGGTGGACAAGGGCCTGAAGGCCACGGGATTCGAGGAGGTCGGCCTGCTGTCGCTGTCCTCCGCGGACCACACCGAGATCGGCGACATCGCCAAGGGCCTCGCCGACCGGTACGAGGAAGACAAGATCGGTCTGTCGCTGCCGTCGACCCGTGTCGACGCCTTCAACGTCGATCTTGCCAACGAGCTGACGCGCAACGGCCGACGCTCGGGACTGACCTTCGCGCCCGAGGGCGGCAGCGAGCGGATGCGCAAGGTCATCAACAAGATGGTCTCGGAAGAGGACCTGATCCGTACGGTCGCCACGGCCTACGGCAACGGCTGGCGGCAGGTGAAGCTGTACTTCATGTGCGGCCTGCCCACCGAGACCGACGAGGACGTCCTGCAGATCGGCGACATGGCGGTCAACGTGATCGCCAAGGGCCGCCAGGTCGCCAACTCCAACGACATCCGCTGCACCGTCTCCATCGGCGGCTTCGTCCCCAAGCCGCACACCCCCTTCCAGTGGGCGCCGCAGCTCAGCGCCGAGGAGACCGACGCCCGCCTGGAGAAGCTGCGCGACAAGATCCGCGGCGACAAGAAGTACGGCCGCTCCATCGGCTTCCGCTACCACGACGGCAAGCCCGGCATCGTCGAGGGCCTGCTCTCCCGCGGCGACCGCCGCGTCGGCGCCGTCATCCGCGCCGTCTACGAGGGCGGCGGCCGCTTCGACGGCTGGCGCGAGCACTTCTCGTACGACCGCTGGATGAAGGCCGCCGAGGAGACCCTCCCCGCGTACGGCGTCGACGTCGCCTGGTACACCACCCGCGAGCGCACGTACGAGGAGGTCCTGCCCTGGGACCACCTGGACTCCGGCCTGGACAAGGACTGGCTCTGGGAGGACTGGCAGGACGCCCTCGACGAGACCGAGGTCGAGGACTGCCGCTGGACTCCTTGCTTCGACTGTGGGGTGTGCCCGCAGCTCGACCTCGACATCCAGATCGGCCCGACGGGCAAGAAGCTGCTGCCGCTGAGTGTCGTCAACAAGTAGTACCTGTCGACGGGTCTCCCCTGCCCCGGGGCAGGGGAGACCCGTTCCTATCGGCCCGCGAACGCGTCGTTCTTGATGACGAGGCGTTCCCCGATGTCATCCGGGATGACCAGTTCCAGCCGGACCTCGGGCGCTCTGACCCCGGGGACCTTGCTCCGGTGCACTGCGCAGGTGACGCCTGCCCGTCGCAGGTCCTCGGCCACCGTCTCCCGGCCGTGACGTTTCCAACGGTCACGGAAGGTGTCGCCGGTGTCGACCACGACCCAACGGCCCCGTTCCGCGGTGCCGCCTTCGAGGGACCACTGCGGATCGCGGTCCACGGCGGGCGGATACTCCCGCACCCTGACCGGTTCCGCGCCGAACGCCCCGGTGGCAGCGTCCACCAGACGGGCGTAGACAGCCTCGGGGTCCGGAGCGCCCAGACCGCCGCTCCGGCAACTGCGACAGCGCAGGTAGGCGTAAGCGCGTCGCTTTGTCTGCGTTCGGTGCACGGTCATGTTCGTGCCGCAGTCGGCGCACAACAGGGTGCCCAGAAACTCGGTCGCGCCGCCCGTCCTCCGAGGCGGCTGGGATTTCGTACGCGCGTCGAGGGCCGCCTGGAGGGACTGCCACTCCGCTTCCGTGAAGACGGAGTCCGCCACCTTGACCGGATTGCCGTCCCTGCCAAGGACGATCTTCGATCGGCGGATACCGCCGCTCTTGTCCTCCTGGACCCGGAGTCCCCTGAGCGCCGGATTTCTCAGCCTGCGCAACAACGTGGAGGTGGTCCAGCTTCCACCGCCCCCGGTGGGGATCCGGGCCCGCGTGAGCACGGCGGTCATGCGGCGCGCCGACACGCCACGACGCGCGGCGCCCAGACACCATCGGAGCACGCGGTACGCCTTCGGGTCGATGACCAGCGTGCCGCGGTCATCGATGGCGTAGCCGTACGGCGGCTTGCCGACCAACCAGTCCGGCTGCGCCCTGGTGTAACCCCACAGGCTCGTCACGCGACGGCTGTTCCCCGCCGTCTCCAGTTCGGCGATGCCCGCGATGAGCCCGGCCATGGTTCTGCCGGCCGGACTCAACAGGTCGATCGTGTCGTGCAGGGACACCAGATTCTTGCCGTGTCCGAGACACCAGTCCGTCATCGTGCTCAGATCGGTCAGCCGACGGATGAAGCGGTCGAGCCTCCAGATGAGCAGGACGTCGAAATCCGGCGCCCTGTCGTTGAGCCAGTGCCCCAACTGCGTGCGTTTCCACGGCGGGACCTTGGTCGCGGAGACATTCAGGTCGCGGGCGACGCCGACGACCCGGTAGCCCCTTTCCAGTGCGAGGACGCGCAGGTCGAGTTCCTGCCGGACGGGCGAAGTGGTCTCGGCCGTGAGGACGGACAGTCGCACGGACAGGAGGGCCCGTGGCGCGTCCGGTGGAAGCCGTCTCTCCTCCTCTTCTAACTCTCCCAGCAACTGCAGGTCAGTCATTCTCCAAACCACGTCCGCGACGCGGGTCCGCGGCTCGTGTGTCCCCTGCTTCGTCATAAGCTCACCAACGAGGAAAGGGTGGCCTTGGATGTGACGTGTGTCCATCCGTCGCAGATGGACACGCGCTTCCAGATCGGCCCGACGAGCGAGAAGTCGCTGCGGATGAACGTCGTCAAGTAAGCAAGCGTTCCGGGCCGCGGCATGTGCGCGGCAGTGCCCATATCGGGTGCGAGGGGGAGAAAACCGTATGGAGTCCACGGGTGGGGCGTCGCTGTCCAAGGAGCGTGAACAGCGTCAGGTGCCTGAGCCTTACGCGCCGGGTGAGGGGTGTCTGACGCGGGTGGTCCGGTTGCCGGTGCGCATGGTCGTGCTGGTGGTTGTGGTGCCGGTGCGCATGGTGTGGGACGTGCTCGCGGCCTGTGGGCGGGCTCTGCACCGTGGGGTGCTGCGTCCTGTGGGGCGCGGGCTGTCCTGGCTGGGGCATCTCCTCGTCGTCGCGCCGCTGGCCTGGGTGTATCGCTGGGTCCTCACGCCGGTCGGGCACGGCATCGCGTGGGCCGTGCGGGCTTTCGGTACGGCGCTGGCCTGGCTGGGCAAGGCGGTTTTCTACTGGCCTTGGGTTGCTCTGGGGCGGTATGTGCTGGTGCCGGTCGGGGTGGCCGTCGCCTGGCTGGTCCAGCAGCTGGTCGTGGTGCCGGCGCTCTGGGTCTACCGCTGGGTGCTCACGCCGGTCGGGCACGCCTTCAGGTGGCTCGGCGGTGGTTTCGCCCGGCTGGTGCGCGGGCTGGGTGCGGGGCTGGCCTGGCTCGGCCGGCATCTGGTCGTGCTCCCCGCCCAATGGTGCTACCGGTACGTGTTGGCTCCCATCGGGCACGGCATCGCCTGGACGGCCCGCGGCATCGTGGCCGCCGTCGCCGCCCTCGTACGGTGGACGGTCGTCGTACCGGCCGTCGCGGTGTGGCAGTACGTGCTCGCCCCGGTGGGCCGGGCGGTCGGCGCCGCCGTGACCGTCGTCGTACGCGAGACCGGTGCCGCGTTCGGGCACTGCTGGCGGGTGGCCGGGTACGTGTCGCGGGCCGTCGGCCGGGCCCTCGGCGCACTCCTGCGGTGGATCTTCGTCGAGCCGTTCCGCTGGATGTACCGCACCGTCCTCACCCCGGTGGGCCATGCCGTACGGGACGGCCTGTGGCGCCCGGTGCGGCGCGCGGCGGGCGCGGCCGGCCGGTCCGTGCGGGAGGCGCTGGCGGCCGCCCGGCAGTCCGTACGGCAGACCCGTGCCGACCTCCGCCGGGCCCTGTTCGGAGCACCGCGACAACCGGAGCGCGCCGCGGTGCCGCAGCCCCGGCGGGAACCCGCGGTACCGCCGGCACGTACTCTAGGTAAGACGTCCGGGCGCGACGTGTCCTCGCCTGGGCGGGGGCCCGGACCGGGCGACGCCGGGTAGGCGTCATCCGGACGGACCGTCCCCGCCCCGCGCGGGGTGACGTCCGGCAGCGCCCTCACACCAAGGAGAAGTAACACTGGGCAAGCGACAGCCCGAAGGCCCGCCGCCCGCACCGGCGGTGCAGCGCATCCGACTGCGCTACACCAAGCGCGGCCGCCTCCGGTTCACCAGCCACCGCGACTTCCAGCGCGCTTTCGAGCGGGCGCTGCGCCGCGCCGAGGTCCCCATGGCGTATTCGGCGGGCTTCACCCCGCACCCCAAGGTCTCGTACGCCAACGCCGCGCCGACCGGTACGGGCAGCGAGGCCGAGTACCTGGAGATCCAGCTCGCCGAGCGCCGCGATCCGGCCATGCTCCGGGAGCTGCTGAACGAGTCGCTGCCGACGGGTCTGGACATCACCGACGCGGTGGAGGCCCGTACCTCCGGCCTCGCCGACCGGCTGCAGGCGTCGGTGTGGGAGCTGCGGCTCGACGGCGTCGAGCCCGCCGAGGCGGCCCGGGCCGCCGAGATGTTCCTCGCCGCCGAAGAAGTACAGGTCGAACGCCGTACGAAGAACGGCATGCGGACCTTCGACGCGCGCGGCGCGGTCACCCGCCTGGAAGCCGTCGCCCCGGAGGGCGATAGGCCGGACGGCAAAGCCTGTGCGATACTGCGGCTGGTTGTTCGGCATTTGACACCTGCCGTACGACCCGACGACGTCCTGTCCGGCCTCCGAGCTACGGCCGACCTGGCGCCGCCGGTCCCCGCAGCGGTGACCAGGCTGGCGCAGGGGCTGCTCGATGAGGAGACCGGCGCGGTGACCGACCCGCTCGCGCCCGACCGCGACGCTGCCGAGGCCGGCACAACAACGGCCACCGGCTGAGTGCCGCGAGGCGCCGGACGGTCCTGTCACAGGACCGCCGTCGTCGCGTCGCCGATCAGCCAGGGAGCCACCCCGGCCCGGCAGACGCACTGACCAGCAGACTTTCGCCGGTCCCCGACCTACGGGCCCGGCGAGCGAGACGACAGCTCCCGTGCGGCGCCCGCGCCCCGGAGGGCGGCACCGTGCAGCACCGGCGGGCCGCGTCCGGAATCAGGCGCGGCGCCCGGGAGCGTGACGGGAGAACCGCCCGCATGCTCGAACCCATTGAGCCCAACGAACCCAGCGGCCCTTCGGAGCAGTCCTCCGAGGGCGGCACCCCCAGCGACACGCTGCCGCCGCGCCGCCGGCGCCGCGCCGCCTCCCGGCCGGCCGGCCCGCCCTCCGGGGCGGCGAGCGCCGCCGCCGGGAGCCCGGTGACCGCGGACAGCGGCACCGGAACCACCGGCAGCGCGGCCGCGAGCGCCGCGCCGGACGACCAGGGCGCCGCCTCCACGGTCGTCTCCGGTGACGACGCCAAGCCGGCGCGCACCCGCCGCCGTGCCACCCGTAAGGCCACCGCCCCCGCGGGCTCCCCGCAGGCGGCCGAGGCCGCGCCGGCCGCCGCCGAGGCGCCCGCCGCCGCGCCGGCCCCGCAGGAGACGCAGCCGGCCGCCGAGGACGAGGCGCCGAGCGCCCGCCCCCGCCGCCGCGCCACCCGCCGTGCCTCCGCCCCCGCAGGCTCGCCGGCCGCCGAAGCGCCCGCCGGGACGCCTGCCCCCGAGCCGCAGGCCGCGTCCGGTGAGCAGGCCGCCGTGCCCGCCGCCGAGGCGCCCGCCGCGTCCGACGACGCCAAGCCCGCCCGTACGCGCCGCCGTGCGACCCGTAAGGCCACCGCGCCCGCCGGTTCGCCGCAGTCCGCCGCCGAGCAGCCGCAGGCGGCCGCCCCGGCCCAGGCGGACGCCGAGGCCGAGGACGAGGAGACCGAGGAGACCGCCGCGGCGCAGGCCCCGGCAGCGGCTCCGGCCGCCCCCGCCGAGGACACCAAGCCCGCCCGTACGCGCCGCCGCGCCACCCGTAAGGCCACCGCCCCCACGGGCTCCCCGCAGGCGGGCGACGCCGCGGAGAACGCCGCGCCCGCCGCTTCCGGGGACGAGACCGCCGAGGCGCCCGCCTCCGGTGACGCCCCGCGCCGCCGCTCGCGCCGTCGTACCGACCGTGCGGCCGAGGCCCCGCAGCAGGAGCAGCCCGCCGCCGAGCAGCGCGCCGAGGCGGAGACCGCGCCGGAGGAGCCCACCCGCGGCTCCCGCCGCCGTGACCGCCGTCCGCCGACGGCCGTGTTCCAGGCGCCGGTCTTCACCGAGCCGATGTTCCAGACCCCGGAGACCGCCGCCGCGGCTGCGGCCGCCGCGGCCGAGCAGGCCGCCGAGGAGCCCGCCGCCGAGCAGGACGAACAGCCCGCGTCCGGCCGCCGCCGTCGCCGCCGGGGCGCCGCCGCCGAGCCCGAGCAGCAGCCCGCGGCCGAGCAGGCGCCCGCCCCGAAGGCGGAGCAGGCCAAGCCCGTCCAGGAGGCGCAGGACGCCGACGAGGACGAGAACGACGACGCCGACGACGAGCGCGACAGCGCGCAGGGCGACGACGAGTCGGGCGACCGCCCCTCCCGCCGCCGCCGTCGCGGAGGCCGCCGCCGCCGTCGTGGCGAGGCCGCCGACGGCAGCGACGAGCAGCCCGAGGACCGGCCGTCCGACGCCGGTCAGCCGGCCGCCGAGGAGGAGCAGGCCGAGCAGGCCGCGCCCGCCTCGGACGACGACGACCAGCAGGGCGGCGGCTCCAGCAGCAGCCGCCGGCGCCGGCGCCGCCGCCGTCGCAGCGGTGACCTCGGCGACGGGGACGCCGCCCAGGGTGGCGACGACCCGGAGCGCACGGTCGTCAAGGTCCGCGAGCCCCGCAAGAAGGACGAGCCGTCCGACGAGGTCCAGTCCATCAAGGGCTCGACGCGTCTGGAGGCCAAGAAGCAGCGCCGCCGCGAGGGCCGCGAGCAGGGCCGCCGCCGGGTGCCGATCATCACCGAGGCGGAGTTCCTGGCGCGCCGCGAGGCCGTCGAGCGTGTGATGGTCGTCCGCCAGAGCGGCGAGCGCACCCAGATCGGCGTCCTGGAGGACGACGTGCTCGTCGAGCACTACGTCAACAAGGAGCAGGCGACCTCGTACGTCGGCAACGTCTACCTCGGCAAGGTGCAGAACGTCCTGCCGTCGATGGAGGCCGCCTTCGTCGACATCGGCAAGGGCCGCAACGCCGTGCTGTACGCGGGCGAGGTCAACTTCGAGGCGCTCGGCATGGCCAACGGGCCGCGCCGCATCGAGACCGCGCTGAAGTCCGGCCAGTCCGTGCTGGTGCAGGTCACCAAGGACCCGATCGGCCACAAGGGCGCCCGGCTGACCAGCCAGGTCTCGCTGCCCGGCCGCTACCTGGTCTACGTGCCCGAGGGCTCGATGACCGGCATCAGCCGCAAGCTGCCGGACACCGAGCGGGCGCGGCTGAAGCAGATCCTGAAGAAGATCGTCCCCGAGGACGCGGGCGTCATCGTCCGTACCGCCGCGGAGGGCGCCAGCGAGGACGAGCTGCGCCGCGACGTGGAGCGCCTCCAGGCGCAGTGGGAGGACATCCAGAAGAAGGCCAAGGCGGGCTCCACCAGCTCGCCGAGCCTGCTGTACGGCGAGCCC
Source organism: Streptomyces chrestomyceticus JCM 4735 (assembly GCF_003865135.1). NCBI lineage: Bacteria > Bacillati > Actinomycetota > Actinomycetes > Kitasatosporales > Streptomycetaceae > Streptomyces > Streptomyces chrestomyceticus. Next base: position 6,248,240 of record NZ_BHZC01000001.1, read on the forward strand.
GACATGACCGTCCGGGTCGTCCGCGACATCTTCAACGAGGACTTCTCCAAGGTCATCGTCAGCGGTGACGAGGCGTGGCAGACCATCCACGGCTATGTCTCGCACGTGGCGCCGGACCTGGTCGACCGCCTCCAGAAGTGGACCTCGGACGTCGACGTCTTCGCGACGTACCGCATCGACGAGCAGTTGATGAAGGCGCTGGACCGCAAGGTCTGGCTGCCGTCCGGCGGTTCGCTGGTGATCGACAAGACCGAGGCCATGGTCGTCATCGACGTCAACACCGGGAAGTTCACCGGTCAGGGCGGCAACCTCGAAGAGACCGTGACCAGGAACAACCTGGAGGCGGCCGAGGAGATCGTGCGCCAGCTCCGGCTGCGCGACCTGGGCGGCATCGTCGTCATCGACTTCATCGACATGGTGCTGGAGTCCAACCGGGACCTGGTGCTGCGGCGGATGCTGGAGTGCCTGGGCCGCGACCGTACGAAGCACCAGGTCGCCGAGGTCACCTCGCTGGGCCTAGTCCAGATGACCCGTAAGCGGGTCGGCCAGGGCCTGCTGGAGTCCTTCTCCGAGCCGTGCGTGCACTGCAACGGCCGCGGCGTCATCGTCCACATGGACCAGCCGTCCTCGGCCGGCGGTGGCGGCGGCAAGCGTAAGAAGAAGGGCAAGGGCGGCGGCTCCGGCCAGGACCAGCAGCAGCACGACCACCAGCACCACGACGAGCACCAGGACGCGGAGAGCGCGCGGGCCGGTGAGCACCCGGAGCTGGAGCCCGTCGCGGTGACCGAGGCGGAGCTGCAGCCGACGGTGGACGGCAGCGACGAGTGGTTCGGCAGCCCGGCGGAGGCCGAGGCGGCAGCAGGCGGCGTACGCGGCCGAGGCCGCCGTCGCGCCAGCCGCAAGGTGTCCGCCCCGGCGGGCGCGCCCAAGGCGTCCGAGGCCGCCGCGATCGTGGTGGAGGCCGCGGAGCCCGCGCCGGCCGCCGAGCCGGAGCCCGTCGTGGAGCCGGAACCGGCCGCGGAGCCCGCGCCGGCCCGTCCGCGCCGCCGTGCGACCCGTAAGGCGACCGCTCCCGCGGGTTCGCCCAAGGTCGCGGAGGAGGCCCCGGCGGCGGAAGCCGCACCGGAGCCGGCCGCCGAGCCCGCGCCCGAGCCGGCCGCCGAAGCGGTCTCCGAGGCCGTCGAACCGGCCGTGGAGGCTCCCGCCGAGGCTGCCGCGAGCAGCGACGCCGTCGTGAGCACGGACGCCGCCGAGGCCGTCGAGGAGGCCGCCGAGGAGGCGCCCGCCAAGAAGACCGCGGCGAAGAAGGCGGCCAAGAAGGCGCCCGCGAAGAAGACGGCGGCCAAGAAGACCACCACGGCCAAGAAGGCGGCGGCGAAGAAGACCACCACCGCCAAGAAGGCCGCGGCGGAGAAGGCCCCGGCCAAGAAGGCCGCGACCAAGAAGACCACCGCGAAGAAGGCCACGACGAAGAAGGCGGCGGCCAAGAAGACCGCCGCCGCCGAGCAGGCCCCGGCCGCGTCGGTGTCGGCTTCGACGGAGGACTGAGCGGGGCGGACCGTGCCCCGGGCCGTACGTGCCCGGGGCCGGTTTGACCCCCAGGTCAAGGCCCCGTAACCTTGACCGTCGGCGTCTGTAGTACGCCAAACCCCTGAGCAAACACCTCCCGGTCCGCCGGGGGAGGCCGCTCGTCCATTCGGATTTCACGGGATCGTCTCGAACCCGTGTGGGCGGCTGGCATCAGTGGTCCCGTATCTAGCGAGAGAGTGAGATCCGCGTGTACGCAATCGTGCGTAGCGGTGGCCGTCAGCACAAGGTTGCTGTCGGTGACATCGTCGAGGTTGACAAGATTTCTGCCGGCAAGGTGGGCGACGCGGTCGAGCTCTCGACGCTGCTCGTCGTCGACGGCGAGTCGGTTACCAGCGACCCGTGGGTGCTGGCCGGGGTGAAGGTCCAGGCGGAGATTGTGGACCACCACAAGGGCGCCAAGATCGACATCCTGAAGTACAAGAACAAGACCGGCTACCGCAAGCGGATCGGTCACCGCCAGCAGTACACGGCGATCAAGATCACCGGCATCGACTCGCCGGCGAAGTAAGGGACTGAGGAGACATGGCACACAAGAAGGGCGCATCGTCCACTCGGAACGGTCGCGATTCCAATGCTCAGCGGCTCGGCGTGAAGCGCTTCGGCGGTCAGGCCGTCCTCGCCGGTGAGATCCTGGTCCGCCAGCGCGGCACCCACTTCCACCCGGGCACGGGCGTCGGCCGCGGCGGCGACGACACCCTGTTCGCCCTGGCCGAGGGTGCGGTGCAGTTCGGCACCCACCGCGGCCGCAAGGTCGTGAACATCGTCCCGATCGCCGAGTGACCCACCACTTCGGCATCGAGCGATAGCTCAGCAGCACCACTCCGAGGGCGGACCGCCTCTCCCCGCAGTACGCGGGAAGGCCGGTCCGCCCTTGGCGTGTTAGTACAGAGACAATTCCGTCGTATCTGGAGGCATCCCCACCATGACCACCTTCGTGGACCGCGTCGAGCTGCATGTCGCCGCGGGTAACGGAGGCCACGGCGTGGCCTCCGTGATGCGCGAGAAGTTCAAGCCGCTCGGCGGCCCCGACGGCGGCAACGGCGGCCGCGGCGGCGACGTGATCCTGGTCGTCGACCAGGACGTCACCACGCTGCTGGAGTACCACCACCACCCCCACCGCAAGGCCACCAACGGCCAGCCCGGCGCCGGTGACCACCGCGCCGGCAAGAACGGCCAGGACCTCGTCCTGCCCGTCCCGGACGGCACCGTCGTCCTGGACAAGCAGGGCAATGTGCTCGCCGACATGGTCGGCCAGGGCACCACCTTCGTCGCCGGGCAGGGCGGCCGCGGCGGCCTCGGCAACGCCGCGCTGGCCTCCGCCCGCCGCAAGGCCCCCGGCTTCGCGCTGCTCGGCGAGCCCGGCGAGGCCCGCGACATCGTGCTGGAGCTCAAGACCGTCGCGGACGTCGCGCTGGTCGGCTACCCGAGCGCCGGCAAGTCCTCGCTGATCTCGGTGCTCTCGGCCGCCAAGCCGAAGATCGCCGACTATCCGTTCACCACCCTGGTGCCCAACCTCGGCGTGGTCACGGCCGGTTCGACCGTCTACACCATCGCGGACGTCCCCGGTCTGATCCCCGGCGCCAGCCAGGGCAAGGGCCTGGGTCTGGAGTTCCTGCGGCACGTGGAGCGCTGCGAGGTGCTGGTGCACGTGCTGGACACCGCGACCCTGGAGTCCGACCGCGACCCGGTCTCCGACCTCGACATCATCGAGGCGGAGCTGGCCCAGTACGGCGGCCTGGACGACCGGCCGCGGGTGGTCGTCCTCAACAAGATCGACATTCCGGACGGGCAGGACCTCGCCGACATGATCCGTCCCGACCTGGAGGAGCGCGGCTACCGCGTCTTCGAGGTCTCGGCCGTCGCGCGCACCGGCCTCAAGGAGCTGTCGTACGCGCTGGCCGGCATCGTCGCCGAGGCCCGCGCCGCCAAGCCCGTCCAGGAAGCCACCCGGATCGTCATCCGCCCGAAGGCGGTGGACGACGCGGGCTTCACGGTCACCCCGGAGGGCGAGAACTTCTTCCGCGTCCGCGGCGAGAAGCCGGAGCGCTGGGTGCGCCAGACCGACTTCAACAACGACGAGGCCGTCGGCTACCTCGCCGACCGCCTCAACCGCCTCGGCGTCGAGGACCAGCTCCGCAAGGTCGGCGCGCAGGCCGGCGACGGCATCGCGATCGGCCCCGAGGACAACGCGGTCGTCTTCGACTGGGAGCCGATGATGGCGGCGGGCGCCGAGATGCTCGGCCGGCGCGGTGAGGACCACCGCATGGAGGCGCCGCGCCCGGCCGCGCAGCGCCGCCGCGACCGCGAGGCGGCGCGGGACGAGGCGGAGGACGAGTACCAGGACTTCCGTCCGTTCTGACCGTCCGGTCCCGTGGACGTACGTGGGTGAGAGAGGCCCCCGGTGCTCCCGGGGCCTTTCCCGTGCCGTACGCCGTGCTGTGCCGTCAGCGGCCGATGAGGCGGGCCGTGGGAATCCGGCAGGCGCCCGCCGGTCGCCCTGCCGTAGATTGCGGTGGTACGGAAACACCCGTACGGCACCTCCCGGACCCGGGACCGGCCGTACGCGGCGGCGCACAGGCGAGCACAGGGGTAGGCAGTGGCAGGCGCAAGGCAGGACGTGACGGACGCCCGCAGGATCGTGGTCAAGGTCGGTTCGTCCTCGCTGACCACGGCGAGCGGCGGCCTGGACGCGGACCGGGTGGACGCGCTGGTGGACGTGCTGGCCAAGCACCAGGACAAGGAGATCGTGCTGGTCTCCTCCGGCGCCATCGCGGCCGGCCTGGCGCCCCTGGGCCTGGACAGGCGGCCTCGGGACCTCGCCCGGCAGCAGGCCGCCGCCAGCGTCGGCCAGGGCCTGCTGGTCGCCCGCTACACCGCCTCCTTCGCGCGTTACGGCCGCCGCGTCGGCCAGGTCCTGCTCACCTCGGACGACACCAGCCGCCGCGCCCACTACCGCAACGCCTTCCGGACCCTGGACCAACTGCTGGCCATGGGCGCCGTGCCGATCGTCAACGAGAACGACACCGTCGCCACCGACGAGATCCGCTTCGGCGACAACGACCGGCTGGCCGCCCTGGTCGCCCACCTCGTACGGGCCGACCTCCTGGTGCTGCTCTCGGACGTGGACGGGCTCTACGACGGCGACCCGAGCCTGCCCGGCACCTCCCGGATCGCGCAGGTGAGCGGTCCGGCCGACCTGGAGGGCGTCTCGATCGGCAGCGCCGGCCGGGCCGGCGTCGGCACCGGCGGCATGGTCACCAAGGTCGAGGCGGCCCGGATCGCCGCCGCGGCCGGCATCCCGGTCGTGCTGACCTCCGCCGTGCACGCCGCCGACGCCCTGGCCGGCGGCCCCACCGGCACCCACTTCCTGCGCACCGGCCGCCGCTCCGCCGACCGGCTGCTGTGGCTGGCGCACGCCTCCACCCCGCGTGGCGCGCTGGTGCTGGACGACGGCGCCGTCGAGGCCGTCGTCGAACGGCACTCCTCGTTGCTGCCCGCCGGTATCGCCTCCGTGGACGGGGAGTTCAGCGCCGGCGACCCGGTCGAACTCCGGGACACCGCGGGCCGCGCCGTCGCCCGCGGCCTGGTCAACTTCGACGCGCGGGAGATCCCGCGGCTGATCGGCCGTTCCACCCGTGACCTCGCCCGCGAGCTGGGTCCCGCGTACGAACGCGAGGTCGTGCACCGGGACGATCTGGTCGTACTGCACCACTGACGGCCGTCACAACAGGGAAACAAGTGGCAGGAAAGATCCAAAGACCAGCCTTTCCACGGAGACCTTCTCGAAAATGCCCCCGCGACGGCCCGCGGGCTGGTCAACTTTGTTGCGGGGACGGCGTCCGGGGAGCGCCGTCCGTCGCGCGCGAGTGCGCGCCGAGGGACAGCAGTGCCGGACCACTGCCGAGGAACCGCCCGCGACCGGGCCCCGGAGCAGCGCGATCCGCGGGGACCCGGGCGGTCCGTACGCGGCGGCGCGTCCGGCGGCGGGCCGGTGCCGGTGACGGACGACAGCACCGATCGGCTCCGCCCCCGTGGGTACGGGCGGAGCGCTACGCACAACGGGAGGCCGCCGGTGAGACGAGGGCGCTCAGGGGCGCTGCCCCGAGGGACGGCGGAGCGCACACTGACCAGCGTCGGACCCGCCGGACCGGCCGGCGGTTCCGCGTCCGGGGACCGTGCCGGGCCGGGCCGGGCGACGTCCGAGCGGCCGTCGCCCGGGCGCCGCGAGGCGTCCCGGCTGTGGCACGTGACCCTCAGCGTCTCGGGGGCCGAGGCCCCCGTCCAGGAGGTCCGGCGGGCGCTGGAGCAGCTCGCCCACGACCACCCCTTCCTGCTGACCAGCCGCTACGCCAACGACCACGCCGAGATCCGCTACTGGGAAGAGGCCCGCGACCTGCACGACGCCGCCGCGGTCGCCCTGCGGCTGTGGGGCGAGCACCGCTCCTCGGCCGGGCTGCCGCCGTGGGAGATCGTGGGCCTGGAGGTCATCGACCGGGAGACGTACCACCAGCGCGTCGCGGAGGGGTACGGGCCGCCGCCCGCGTCCCGGGTGGGGGTGCATCCGTACTGAGCGGTGGGGGCGCCCGTACGGGCGGGTGGCGGACCGCCGCGTCCCGCCAGGTGGAACGTGGCCGGGCCGCGCCCCGCCGCCCGGTTACGCTTTCCGCCATGACCAGCGAATCAGCGCACTCCTCACCCGTCATCGAGACCGCCCGGCGCGCCAAGGAGGCGGCGGCCGTCCTGGCGCCGCAGCCGCGCACCGCGCGCGACGGCGCGCTGCTCGCCATCGCCGACGCCCTGGTGGCCCGTACCGAAGAGATCGTCGCCGCCAACGCCGGGGACGTCGCCAAGGCCCGGGCCGCGGGCACCGGCGAGTCCCTGGTGGACCGGCTCACCCTGACCCCCGAGCGGGTCACCGCGATGGCCGCCGACGTCCGCGACGTGGTGGCGCTGCCCGACCCGGTGGGCGAGGTGCTGCGCGGCTCCACCCTGCCCAACGGGCTCGACCTGCGGCAGGTCCGCGTCCCGCTGGGCGTCGTCGGGATCATCTACGAGGCCCGGCCGAACGTGACCGTGGACGCCGCCGCGCTGTGCCTGAAGGCGGGCAACGCGGTGCTGCTGCGCGGTTCGTCCTCCGCCTACGCCACGAACAGCGTCCTCGTCGAGGTGCTGCGGGAGGCGGTCGCGAGTGTCGGGCTGCCCGCCGACGTCGTCCAGTTGGTGCCGGGGGAGAGCCGCGACTCGGTGCGCGAGCTGATGCGGGCGCGCGGCCTGGTGGACGTGCTGATCCCGCGCGGCGGCGCCTCGCTGATCCGTACGGTCGTCGAGGAGTCCACGGTCCCGGTGATCGAGACCGGCACCGGCAACTGCCACGTGTACGTGGACGAGCACGCCGACATCGACATGGCGCTGGACATCCTGATCAACTCCAAGGCGCAGCGGCCCAGCGTCTGCAACGCCGCCGAGACGGTGCTGGTGCACGCGGGCATCGCGGAGACGTTCCTGCCGCGGGCGCTGGAGGCGCTGACCCAGGCCGGGGTGATCGTGCACGGCGACACGGCCTGGCAGCAGGCCGGTCCCGGCCTGGTCGCGCCGGCCACGGACGAGGACTGGGCGGCCGAGTACCTCTCGTACGACATCGCCGCGGCCGTCGTGCAGGACCTGGACGCCGCGGTGGCGCACATCCGCCGCTGGTCCTCCGGGCACACCGAAGCGATCGTCACCACCTCGCAGGCGGCGGCCCGCCGGTTCACCCAGCTCGTGGACTCCACGACGGTCGCGGTCAACGCGTCCACCCGCTTCACCGACGGCAGCCAGTTCGGGTTCGGCGCCGAGATCGGCATCTCGACGCAGAAGCTGCACGCCCGCGGTCCGATGGGGCTGCCGGAGCTGACCTCGACGAAGTACATCGTGACCGGGGACGGTCACACGCGCTGACGGTACGGGGCGGGGGCTCCGGGCGGGCCGGGGGCTCGCGCGGGCCGGGCCGGGTCTCGCGTGGGCCGGGGCCGGTGCCGCGCTCCGGTCCGCGGCCGAATTCCCGTGCTACCCGCCCATGACCGACCGGGCCGGGCTAGTCTGGACGGGTGCCGGACGACGTGGGGGGCAAGCCGTTCCCGGACGGCGAGGAGCCCGACGAGCACAGTCAGCCGAGCCACGGGGCAGCGGACGAGGACTTCGCCTCCGTGGTCCTCGACGAGGACTTCGTGCGGTCCGCGCGCTTCCACGAACCCACCGCGGTGGAACGGATGCTGGCCGCCGCCCAGGCACGAGCGGAGGCCGACGCCGCCCGCGCCCGCCCGGGGTACGGCACCGATCCGGACGCCGACGACCCGGCCGGCCGGTCCCGTGCCACGGGCCGGCGCTACGGCCGCGGCACCGGCGCCGCCCGCGAGCGGGACGCCGACCCGGACGCGTACGGCCCCCACGGACCGTACGGCCCGTACGGCGGCGCCCTGCGCCCGTACCGCGGCAGCGTCCGCTGGCACCGCCCGGTGGCCTGGGTGCTCGCCGTCCTCATGGGCATCGGTCTGGTCGCGCTCGCGTTTTCCGCGGTCTACCGCGGCGCGTCCGGCGGGCGCACGCAGACTCCGGCGCCGCCGCCCGCGACCAGCGGGGTGGACGGTGTACCGCCCGTCCGCTCCAGCCTGGTGCCGTCGGCGTCCGCCTCGGCCGAGTCGACGCCGCCGCCCGCTTCCGCCGCTCCGCGCGCCGGCTGAGACGCGGGAGCCGTGCGACGGCTGAGCGGTGGGGGCCGCGTGCCGGCTGAGGTCCGGGAGCCGCGCGGCAGTTGACGTCCGGGGCCCGTACGCCCTCCGGGGGCGCCGGGCGGCTCCCGTGAGCGGGACCGGCCGCCGCAAGCGGGGGCACAGCTCCGGCAGAATCCGCCGAACTTGTCCCGTACCAGGGCGTTTACCGGCGCCTCCACAGACCTACTCTTGTGGTATGGCCGGTGCTGGTGACCCTCCCGAAGGGACCCCCGAGGGCGCCGCGGGAGGCGGAGAGGACGAATACCGATCCGTCGTCTTCGACGAATCGTTCGTACGAGCTGCACGCCTTCAGGAGTACTCGGCGAGGGAGCGCATGGAGGACCACGCACGGGCCGTACGCACCCGGCACGCCTGGGCACGGCTCGGCGGCGCCCGGCAGGCCGTGCTTCTCGCGCTGCTGATCCTCATCGCCTTCGGCACCGCGATCTACATGGGGGTCCGCCACCCCTACCGGCCCCCCGAGCCGATGGCGGCGGAGCCGCTGCGGTCCACGGTCGTGCCGCTGGCGCCGGAGGGCACCGTGCCGGGCGGCAAGCCGGCCGACCTCTTCGCGCGCAGCCCCGCGGCGCAGTACCGCATCGGCGCGGCGGGCGTGAACCTGCCCGCGGTCTCGCGGACCGAGCACTTCTCGGACGGCCAGGTCGTCTCCGCCCTGACCCTCGCCAAGAACTACCTCGTGCGGTCCTCGATCGACCCGGCCACCCTGACGGGCGGCTCCGTACGGCCGGTGGGGCTGCTGCTCGATCCCGGCCAACTCGACCAGTTCGACCGGAGTCTGGCGCACCCGGCCGACGACGGGCGGCACGCGGCCACCGGCTGGCTGACCCGCTTCGACCCGGACGAGGTGGAACTGGCCGACACCGATGTGCGGGTGACCGGCACCCTGTCGGCCACCGAGGTCGGCGCGGACGCGCTGGAGGTGAGCGCCGACTTCACCTTCGCGTACGCCGTACGCCCCGCGGGCGCCGGGACCCGTGCCGGTGCCAAGGCCACGGCAGGTCAACAGGCCGCCGCCGCCTCGCTGTTCACCGTCCGCCGTGAACTGCGCTTCCGGATCAGCCGCGACGACCTGGACGACCACCGCCTGGAGGTGCTGCAGAGCAGCCTCCAGGCAGGGCCGATGTCCTGCTCCGCCGACGCGTCGGGCACCTTGCGGCCGCTGCTCGCGGGGCAGCGGGCCGGGGACGCCGGGCCGGCGGCCACCGACCCGTACGCCCGCGGCCGTTCGAACACGGGGCTGTGCGGGAAGCTGGCGGCTACTTCCCAGCCGAGCCCGGCTCGTCCGGACCGTTAGCGCCGTCCGACCCGTTCGCGCCGCCGGAGCCGCCCGTGCCCCCGGAGCCGCCGGGCCGGGAGCCGCCGCGGAAGACCGTGTCCCGCAGCTTGCCGCCGAGATCCCCGGCCCCGCCGGCTATGTCGCGCACCAGGCCCATCAGCGGGTCCTTGCTGGTACGCACCGACTCGGCGTAGTGCGCGGCGGACTCACGGAAGGATTCGGACACCGAGGTGTCCTTGTCCTCGTCCTTGCGCGGGTAGTGGCCGTCCATGATGCGCTGGTAGTCCCGGCTGGCCGCCCACTTCTTCAGCTCGGCCGCCCGCACGGTGGTGAACGGGTGGCTGCGCGGCAGCATGTTCAGCACCTTCAGCACGGAGTCGCGCAGGTCACCGCCCGCCTCGTACTCCTCGGCCTGCTTCAGGAACGCGTCCACGTTCATCTCGTGCAGGTGGTTGCCGCCGGCCAGCTTCATCAGTCCGCGCATGGACGCCTGCAGGTCCTGCCCGACCAGCAGTCCGGCCCGGTCGGCGGACAGCTCCGACTTGCGGAACCACTCGCGCAGCGCCGTCACTATCGCCATGATCGCGACGTTGCCCAGCGGGATCCAGGCGACCTTCAGCGCCAGGTTCGTCAGGAACAGCAGGATCGTGCGGTACACCGCGTGACCGGACAGCGCGTGGCCGACCTCGTGGCCGATGACCGCACGCATCTCCTCCTCGTCGAGCAGCTCGACCAGGCCGGTGGTCAGGACGATGATCGGCTCGTCCAGCCCGATGCACATGGCGTTCGGCACCGGGTCCTGGTTCACGTACATCGGCGGGACCTTCTCCAGGTCCAGGATGTAACAGGCGTCCCGCAGCATGTCGTTGAGGTGCGTGAACTGCTGGTCGCTGACGCGCACCGAGTCCGACAGGAACAGCAGCCGCAGGCTGCGCTCCGGCAACAGGCCGCTGAGCGTCTTGAAGACGGTGTCGAACCCGCTGAGCTTGCGCAGGGCCACGAGCGCGGAACGGTCCGCCGGGTGCTCGTAGGCGCGGGACGAGATCCCCGGGAACCGCCTGCGGTCCCGGCTCGGTACGCGCTCGCTGCCGCCTGGGCTCTCCGTCATTGGGGCCTCCCCCTGTTCGACTGCGTGTGATTCAGACTAGAGGACGCCACTGACAGCCATTTGGATGCCCAGGCGTACGCTGGCGAGCGCACCGGGGCCCGCAGATGCCCACATGCCCGTACAAAGGGAGCGCTTCAGCCATGCCGAACCCGAGCGTGCTGCTCGCCGCCGCGGCGGAGACCTCGAAGAACGACGGCCCGGGGTGGATCCTGCGCACCGTCCTGATCGTCGGCATCCTCGGCGCCGTGTTCCTCGCATGGGTCCTGCTGCGCAATTACGGGAAGGACGACCACGACGACCGGGACTGACCCCGCCCCTTCCCGGACGGCCCACCCGCCCGCGGGCCCGGAACGGCCCCGCGGACGGGCGTACGAACGCCCTCCCGGCGGAGTCGGCGTGAGACACGGGTGAGCTCGCGCATACGATGTGGCGGAAGTCTCTGTCCGACCCCATCCCGGATTGGTTCTGCCGACGATGAGCCTGCACACCACCGCACAGCACCTGGTCACCCTCGCCGAAGGCGGTCAGGAGGGCGGCGCGCACGAGAGCCTGAACCCGTTCGTCACGGGTGGCGGCGCCCTGATCGCCCTGCTCCTGCTGCTCTGGATCACCACCCGCTTCAACCGGGACCGCTGAGGGCGGGCACCGGGACCCCGGCACCGCGCAGCGCCCAGTAGGGTCTGCACGCATGGGAGAGCAGACAGGGCCCGTGAAGCGGCGGCTCGGAGTGATGGGCGGGACGTTCGACCCGATCCATCACGGACACCTGGTCGCCGCCAGCGAGGTGGCCAGCCAGTTCCACCTCGACGAGGTCATATTCGTCCCGACCGGGCAGCCGTGGCAGAAGAGCCACAAGACGGTGTCGCCGGCCGAGGACCGCTATCTGATGACGGTCATCGCGACCGCGTCCAACCCGCAGTTCTCCGTCAGCCGGATCGACATCGACCGCGGCGGCAAGACGTACACCATCGACACGCTGCGGGAGCTGCACGAACAGCACCGTGACGCGGACCTCTTCTTCATCACCGGCGCCGACGCGCTCGGCCAGATCCTGACCTGGCACGACGCGCCGGAGCTGTTCTCGCTCGCCCACTTCATCGGGGTGACCAGGCCCGGGCACATACTCGCCGACCCCGGGCTTCCCGAAGGGGCGGTGTCCCTGGTCGAGGTGCCGGCGCTGGCCATCTCCTCGACCGACTGCCGGGCGCGCGTCGCCCAGGGGGACCCGGTCTGGTACCTGGTGCCGGACGGCGTCGTGCGCTACATCGACAAGCGCGACCTGTACCGCGAGGACCTGACCGGCCACGACGGCCGTTGACATCTGTTGCCGACGGCCGCCGACGACGGCCGCCGACGGGGCTCACGGAAAGGGGCACCGGTGAACGACCGACACGACCCGTACGTGCCGCGGGACCCGTATGCCCAGGACCAGCAGGGGCAGCCGGGGTACACCTACGACGCCTACGGGCAGCCGGTGTACCCGGAAGCGCCGCAGCAGGCCGCGTACGACCAGTACGGGCAGCCGGTGGGCTACGACCCGTACGGCGCTCCGGGCCAGTACGACCCGTACGGCCGGCAAGGCGGGCAGCCGGGCACCGGGCAGCAGATCCCGGGGCAGCAGGTTCCGGGCCGGCAGGTCCCTGAGCAGCCGGGGGCGGGCCAGGGGTACGGCTACGACCCGTACGGCCAGCAGCAGGTGCCGCAGCAGACGCCTCAGTACCCCCAGCAGTACGACCCGTACGGGCAGCCCCAGCAGTTCCACCAGCCCCAGCAGCACGGTGTGCCGCAGCAGGCTCAGCAGCAACAGCAGCAGGGCTGGATCCCGCAGCAGTCGGCGCAGCCCTCGTACGAGCAGGTCTCCTGCCAGGAGCCGGAGCACCAGCCATACGGGCAGCCCGCCCAGGACACCGCCCCGCAGGCCCCGCGCGACGGGGCGCCGGGGGCCGCGGGAGCCCCGGGCCGTGCGTCGGCTCAGAGTGCCGCCCAGGGCCCCGGGAGCGCTGCGGACGACACGGACTACCGCACCGAGCAGTTCTCGTTCATCGAGGAGCCGACCGAGGACTCCGAGGACGTCATCGACTGGCTCAAGTTCACCGAGAGCCGTACCGAGCGGCGTGAGGAGGCCAAGCGGCGCGGCCGCAGCCGCAAGGTCATGCTGATCGTGCTGCTGGTCCTGCTGCTCCTCGGCGGCGTCGGCTATCTCTGGTGGGCGGGCAAGCTGCCCGGCCTCTCGGGGCCGGGGCGGGCACGGAGGCCGGGGGCGCCGGACAGAAGCGCGATGTGCTCGTCGTGCACCTGAAGGACCCCAAGGGCAACAGCTCCACCGCGCTCCTCGTGGACAACGAGAGCACCCACAAGGGCACCACCGTCCTGCTCCCGAACAGCCTGGCGGTCTCCACCGAGGACGGCGGGTCCACGACGCTGGCCAAGTCGGTCAAGGACCAGGGCATCGACCCCACCAGGGAGGCCCTGAACACCCTCTTCGGCGCCGACATCAAGGCAAGCTGGCGGCTGGACACCCCGTACCTGGAGAACCTGGTCGAGACGACCGGCGGCATCACGCTGGACACCGACACCACCGTCCCCGGCGCCAAGAAGGGCGACGGCCCCCTCGTCAAGCAGGGCAAGAGCCAGGAGCTGAACGGCCAGGCGGCCGTGGCGTACGCCACGTTCCAGGGGCCCGGCGAACCGCAGACCAAGCAGTTGGAGCGGTTCGGCCAGGTGATGCAGGCCACCATGAAGAAGGTCTCCAGCGACGCGGACGGCGCCACGGCCACCGTGAAGTCGCTGCTCCAGGTGCTGGACCCGCCGCTCACCGAGGCGGAACTGGGCAGCTCGCTCGCGCAGCGCGCAGAGCTGGCGAAGTCCGGCGCCTACGGGACCACCCTGCTGCCGGTGCAGCAGGACGGCACGCTGAGCCGGCAGGCGGCGGACGGTGTGGTCAAGGAGGTGCTCGGCGGCACGGTCAAGAAGACCGACCCCAGCTCGACCCCGAGGGTCAGCGTCCAGAACGCCACCGGCAAGAAGGAAGCGACCGACAAGGCGCGGATCGCCCTGGTCAACGGCGGGTACTCCTTCGTCGAAGGCGGCACCGCGGCGGCCAGGCCGGCCTCCGAGGTCACGTACGCGGACGCCGCCCAGAAGGCGAAGGCCGAGGAGGCCGCCAAGACGCTGGGCCTGCCGGCCGGCGCGGTCAAGCAGGGCAAGGCCGCCTCGAACGCCGACGTGACGGTGGTGCTGGGGCAGGACTACAAGGGCTGAGGGGCACCGGACCGGAAGGCCGGTGCCCGGTGGTCCGGGGGCGGTACGGGGCACGGAGCCCGTGCCGCCCCCGGCCGCATCCGGGGCTGTGGCGCCCGTGCACAAAGCCCGAGGGGAGTGTCGGCGGTCCGTGAGACCCTTGGTGGGTACCTGACCATCCATTCCGAAAGCTGGACTGTGACCGCCACCGACCGCTCCATCGAGCTGATCAAGGCCGCCTCGCTGGCGGCCGCCGACAAGCTCGCGCACGACATCATCGCGTACGACGTCAGCGACGTGCTCTCGATCACCGACGCGTTCCTGCTGGCCTCGGCCCCCAACGACCGCCAGGTCAAGTCGATCGTCGACGAGATCGAGGAGCGGCTGAACAAGGACCTGGGCGCCAAGCCGGTGCGCCGCGAGGGCGACCGCGAGGCCCGCTGGGTGCTGCTCGACTACGTCGACATCGTCGTCCACGTCCAGCACAGCGAAGAGCGCGTCTTCTACGCCCTCGAACGCCTCTGGAAGGACTGCCCCGAGCTGGACCTCCCCGAGGAGGCCAAGGCCACCCGCGGCAAGGCCGCCGCGCACGCCGAGGCCACGTCGGCCGAGCAGGACGGAGACCTGAGCTGAACGGGACCAGCAGCGGCCGTGGCCGCCGGATAGTCCTGTGGCGCCACGGCCAGACGGCGTGGAACCTGGAGCGCCGTTTCCAGGGCTCCACGGACATCGAGCTGACCGAGGAGGGCGTGGCGCAGGCGCGGCGCGCCGCCCGGCTGCTCGCGGCCCTCAAGCCGGACGCGATCATCGCCTCCGACCTGCGCCGGGCCGCCGCCACGGCCCGTGAGCTGGCGGCCGTCACCGGCCTGGAGATCACGCACGACCAGGGGCTGCGCGAGACGTACGCGGGCGCCTGGCAGGGCCTGACCCACGAGGAGATCGTGGCGCGGTACGGGGAGCAGTACGCGGCGTGGAAGCGCGGCGAGCCCGTACGGCGCGGCGGCGGCGAACTGGAGACCGAGGTCGCCGACCGCGCGGCCCCCGTCGTGGAGCGCAGCGCCGACAAGCTGCCGGACGGCGGCACCCTGGTCGTCGTCAGCCACGGCGGCACGATCCGTACGACCATCGGGCGGCTGCTGGGCCTGGAGTCCCACCACTGGGAGGGGCTGGGCGGGCTGTCGAACTGCTGCTGGTCCGTGCTGGGCGAGGGTGCCCGCGGCTGGCGCCTGATGGAGCACAACGCCGGCACGCTGCCGGAGCCGGTGCTCGGCGACGACGACTGAGCGGTCCCGCGGCCGGTGCCCGGGGCCCGGTGGACCGCCGCTCCGGGGCCCGGAGCGACCGGATTTCACATTTGGGCTGGTCGCAGGCTAGAGTTCTTCTTGTTCGCGGCGCCGCCGGGGAAAACCCCGGAGGAGCGGAACAAGACCCGGGGCTATAGCTCAGTTGGTAGAGCGCCTGCATGGCATGCAGGAGGTCAGGAGTTCAATTCTCCTTAGCTCCACACCTCGGATGATCCCGTCTCCCACTCTGGGAGGCGGGATCATTTCGTGCACGGACGGGCGCACGAACCGGTGCGTAACGGGGTAGACCTCGCCAGGGGCCCGCGATACGGGACCACGCGGCCCGCCCGCGTTCCACGCCGGTCCCTCCGGCCGCCGTACGGCGGTGTGCTGGTACAACGGGTACGGCGGCGGGACTGACCCGGTCGGCGGTCCGTGGCAGAATTCGGACGGCGCCGGCAGGGGAGGAGAGAACGCGATGCCCACGAGCATCATGGAGGAGGTCGACGACCTGCTCGATGCGACCGCTCCCGCGCAGAGCGCCGGCCCGCTGCCCGAGGACGCTCCCCGCCCGGCCCGCCCCGCCCGTGGCGCGAACGGCACCGGCGGCGCCGTGCTCCAGTGCCCCTCCTGCGGCTCGGCCCACGTGGCGCAGATGCTGGGCGACAACGGCGGCATCTCGTTCGTCTGTACGGCCTGCGGCCATAGCTGGAGCTGACTGATGGGCGCTCACAGCAGGAAATGCGACTGGTGCGGCAGCGGGACGCCGATCGTCCGGGACATGGAGCCGCTCAACCCCGAGTACCAGTACTGGTGCGAGGAGTGCGCGCGGGCCCTGGTCATAAAAGGCGACCCGATCGAGACGTACCGCGAACTCGACGGGGAGCCGATCTACGGGCGCCTGCTCGACGAACACTGCACGCTGAAGCGTTTCTATTCCTTCGCGACCGCCTGAGCGCGGTGCGTACGCCCGGCGGCGGGGCGGGTGGTGCGCGCCTGCGGTGCCACCTGGATCGTTGCCCCTGTGACGGTTCTTGACGGCCGCCCAGCTTTGGCCATGGATGGCCTGTCAGCTACCGCATGGGCGGGTTGAGCCGCCGTTGCGGGCATCAGTACGAAATTTCCGGGGGAACGCGGAACTCCGTGCGAAGGGCGGGGCGTTGTACGCGTGAAGCTGCCGCCGGAGACGGCCGGCGGCACGGGGGAAGCGATACGGGGGTCGCATCGTGAGTGATCTGACGATTCATCCTGTCCGGGAAGCGGTGCCGGACCGGCCGTCCGGCGCGCCGGCCAAGCGCGAAGCCGTGGCCGGACTGACACCCTTCGTCGACGAACTGCGCATACCGCCCGTCCTGCGGCCCGGCCGCAAGGAGGCGCTGCGCGGCATCGACATCGACCAGACCGCCACCTGGGTCCGGCTGCACTCCGAACTCCCGCCGACCAAGGTGTGGGCGTACGAGGGGCACTACCCGGGCCCGACGATCGAGGTACGCCGCGGCCGGCGGCTCCGCATCAACTGGCACAACCGTCTCACCGGCGGCTATCCGGTCACCGCCGCCGAGGCCAAGCCCTTACCGGGCGCGCCCCTGCCCACCGACGAGCCGGGCCGCGCGAACAGCACACTCGTGGAAGGCGTCGCCGATCTGCCGCCCTGGACGGTCACCCACCTGCACGGCGCGGTGACCGGCGGCGGCAACGACGGCTGGTCGGAGAACGCCGTCGCGCCCGGCGACTCCCAGCTCTCGGAGTATCCCAACGACCACCGCGCGACGAGCTGGTGGTACCACGACCACGCCATGGACATCACGCGGTGGAACGTCTTCGCGGGCCTGGCCGGGATGTACCTGGTCCGCGACGACGAGGAGGACATGCTGCAACTGCCCTCCGGCAGGCGGGAGATACCGCTGGTCATCCAGGACCGCAACCTCGACACGGACGAGGAAGGCCGCCTGACGGGCCGTCTGCTGCACAAGACGCAGGTCGTGGCCCAGGACAAGGACGGGAAGAACGTCTCCCTGCCCTTCACCGGCCCGTACACCCTCGTCAACGGGGTCATCTGGCCCCACGCCGACGTCGCGGCGTGCTGGTACCGCTTCCGCGTGCTGAACGCGGCGAACAGCCGCACCTTCCAGTTGCGCCTGGTGGACGACGCGACGGGCGCGTCGGTGACGGGCGCGGTGTGGCAGATCGGTTCGGACGGCGGCCTGCTGCCGCGGCCGGTCCCGGTGGACGGCCCGCTGTCGGTCGCGTCCGCCGAGCGGATGGACCTGCTCGTCGACTTCGGCCGGCTGCGCGGCCGTACGCTGCGGCTCGTCAACGCCGCGCCCGGGGTGACGTATCCGGACGTGATGCAGTTCCGGGTCGGGGACACGCAGGTGCGCGACCCGTTCGTGCTCCCGCAGGTGATCTCCCCGTCCTTCGAGCGGCTCACCCACGGCTCGGCGCCCCACCACGGGCACCGGCTCGTCGTCCTCACCCCGCCCGGTCCGGTCGGCAACTTCCACCCGGAGATGTGGGAGATGGAGGAGATCCCCGACACCGGCCTGAAGTTCCCCGTCGAGGGAGTCGTCCAGATCCACGGCCCGGACGGAAAGACCCGCACGTACCGCCGTACGGCCCGGATGTTCGACGACACGCTGAACCACATGGTCCGGCTCGGCGACTGGGAGCAGTGGAGCTTCCTGAACCTGGGCGGCGCCGGCACCCACCCGATGCACATCCACCTCGTGGACTTCCAGGTCCTCAGCCGCGACCGCTACCCGGCGGACGGCGACCCGAACAGCCCGTACGACAACAAGACCGGCGGCACCCGCGTCCCGCTCGAATACGGCGGTACGGCCCCGATATCCCCGGGCGACCAGGGCTGGAAGGACGTCATACAGGTCCCGCCGGGCCAGATGGTCAACGTGCTCGCCCGCTTCCAGGGCGCGACGGGCCGGTTCATGTACCACTGCCATCTGCTGGAGCACGAGGACATGGGGATGATGCGGCCGTTCGTCGTCATGCCGCGTGAGGTGCTCAAGTTCCATCATCACCAGCCGGGCGGGCACGGGCACGGCTGAGAGGGGGAGGGGCAGGCGCTGAGACGGGGCTGGTGCGTGGCCGGTGTCGGCCCGGCGCTCCGGCCCGGCGTCCCGGCTCAGCGCCCCGGTGCGACCGCCTCCGGACCGGCGTCCGGTGCGGCCGCACCGTCCCTCCGTACCAGCACGGCGGTCAGGGCCAGGAAGACCAGCCCGGCGATCGGATAGATCCCGGACAGCAGCATCTGGCCGCCGTTCTGGTGCAGTTCCTCGTGATGGTGGTAGCGGTGCGGCACGAACCACAGCGCGAACGAGCAGAAGAGGAGGCCCATCGCCAGCGTCCCCGCCCACCAGCGTCGGCCGGCCCGGCTGCCGGAGCCGCCGCGGCCGATCGCCTCCGAGCCGAGCAGGATCAGCATCGGTACGCCCCACACCCAGTGGTGCGACCAGGAGATCGGGCTGACCAGCAGCGCGGTCACCGCACAGGCGACGGCCGCCCAGGCCCGGCGGCCGCGCAGCAGCGCGCCGACCGCCACGGCCAGCCCGAAGACCGCCACGACGGCCGCGGCGGCCAGCCACCACAGGCCGGGGTCGTGGGTGTGCAGCAGCCGGGCCAGCGCGCCGCGCAGTGACTGGTTGGCGGTGATCTCCACCTCGCCGACCCGGTCGGCGGCGAAGATGATCTCCGTCCAGAAGCGGCGGGAGTCGTGCGGCAGGACGAGCGCGGACAGCAGCGCGGTGCCCAGGAAGGTGAGACAGGCGACGACGGCCTGCCGCAGCCAGGGGTTCCAGGCGCCCCGCGGCCCCGCGCCCGCCCGCAGACGCTGCCAGGCCCGTACGAGCCCGGCCAGCGCGAGGAAGACGGCGAAGAGGGCCGGGGTGAGCTTGATGCCGGCCGCCAGACCGATGCCGACACCGGCCCACCGGTTGGTGTCCTTACGGGTCAGGTCCCACAGGACCAGGACGGCGAGCAGCAGGTTGATCTGCCCGTAGCGCAGCGTCGTCCACACCGGCTCGCACCAGACCAGCAGCGCGGCCAACCCCAGCGCCGCCGCGAGCGGCGGTACCCGCTTCGGCCGCCCCGCGAGCCGCAGACCGAGATGGGCGACGGCGACCATGAGCAGGAGGTTGCCGAGGGTGGCGAGGGTCCGCGTCTCCGGCACACCGACCAGCGTGAGCGGCGTGAACAGGAGCGCGGCGAAGGGCGGGTAGGTGTTGGGCAGGTTCGCGGAGGTCGCGACCATGTCGTAGAGATCCTCGCCGTTGCGGGCCGTCCAGCCCTCGGCGCGGTAGACCATCAGGTCGACCATCGTCACGTGCGCCAGCCGCTGCGCGACCCAGAAGGCGGCGAAGGACACCACACAGCCGACGGCCGCCACCAGCAGCGGACGGCGGCGGACGAAGCCCCTCAGCGGGGAGGGACCGCCGGGTGCAGCGGACTGTTCCAGCTCCAGCGCGGACACGGCGTACAGCTCCCCAGGACGAATCGGGCACGGCCCGCCGACAGTACATCGACCCCTTCCCCGGGGGCCCAGGACAACCGATTTGGCAGAAGGCGGGGAGGGCCGTGTAATGTAGGCGATGCCGCAGCGGGGAGCCGCAAGGAAAAGAACCGCGGCGGACCACAGCAAGGGGCTATAGCTCAGTTGGTAGAGCGCCTGCATGGCATGCAGGAGGTCAGGAGTTCAATTCTCCTTAGCTCCACAGAAGGATCAACAGTGAGGTGACTCACAGAGGTCCACGAGATCCCGTCCGGTCTTAATGATCGGGCGGGATCTTGCGTTTGTGGGGCCTGGGGACCTGGGGCTTCGGGCCTGCGCGGGGCGATCGTGGCGGAGTGCGAGGGCGGAGCCCGCCGCGATCAGGGCTGCTTCCGCGGTGGATGAGCCGCGTCGTAGCGCCGACGGTTGGCGCCGATCTCCTTCCGGTGGGTGGCGGCCCATTCCCCGAGGGCGACGACGGAGTCCAGCAGCGTCGTCCCGAGCTCCGTCAACGCGTAATCCACGCGGGGCGGGACGCAGGCGTGGACGGTACGGGTCACGAGGCCGTCGCGCTCCAGTTGTCGCAGCGTCAGTGTGAGCATCCGCTGGGAGATGCCGGTGACGGCACGGTGCAGTTCTCCGAAGCGCAGGGTGCGGTCGCGGAGTTGACCGATGACCAGAATGCTCCACTTGTCCCCAATCAGGGCGAGGATCTGCAGTACGTCCCGGCACGCTTCCTCCTCCGTCTCGCCGGGTCCCTGTCCTCCGGCGTTCTTCTGGTGGGACAACGGTTACCTCCTTGTGCGCAACTGACAGAAATGTGCCGTCTTGTCAGGATTCTCACCGTGACCAAGCATGTGGCTACGCACAAAGAGTAAGTATCAGCGCCGGCCCCTCCGTGTCCGGTCGCTGCGACCGGAGGGGCAGATGTGACGAAGACACTCGTTGTTGTCGGTGCGGGACCGGGAGTGGGGATGGGGGTGGCCCGCGCGTTCGGTCGGCGCGGTTTCCGGGTCGGGCTGATCGCGCGGACCAAGGAGAAGCTGGATGCCCTGGTCGGGGAACTGGCCGGGCTGGGGGTCACGGCCGCCGCCTTTCCCGCCGACATCCGCGACCGCGAGAGCCTGACGGCCGCGCTGTCCGCGGCGAGGAGCGCGCTGGGACCGATCGACGTCCTGGAGTTCGGTCCGAGCCCGACCGGGCCGATCACCCACGCCGCGCAGACCACGATCGCGGACGTCACGGCCCAGTTCGAACTGCACGTGCTGGGCGCCGTGGCCGCAGTCCAGCACGTTCTGCCGGAAATGCGCCGCCAGGGCGACGGCACGCTGCTGCTGACCACCGGCGTCTCCTCGACGGTTCCGGCGCCCTTCCTGGCCAATGTCGGCATGGCCATGGCAGGCCTGCGGAACTGGGCGCTCACCCTGCATGCCGAACTGGCGCCGGCCGGGCTCTACGTCGGCACGGTGACCATCGCGTCCGCGGTCGTCCCGGGCGGTGAGGCCGACCCCGACCTCATCGGCGACCGGTACTACCGCATGTACGAGGAGCGGGATCGCGCCGAAGAGATCATTGGCGACCCGGCGGCCTTCCAGGTCCTGGTCGACAGCGGGCAGGGGCCGCCCGCAGTCGACCGGTGACGCACATGCTCCGCAATGACCGTGCCGTCCGGTTGCCGGGCCAGTGTGTGGCGGCCTTCCTCAGGGCTTCTCCAAGCGCAGGGCGAGGGCAGGGCAGCGGCTGACCGCGCGCTGGGCGCGCTGGTGGAGCCGGGGTGGGAGAGCGGTCTCCGGGAGGAGCGGGTAGCCGTCCGCGTCGAGACGTACGGCTTCGGGGAGGAGCCTGGCGCACAGGCCGTGCCCTTCGCACAGGGTCCAGTCCACCGCCAACCGGCCCGCGGCAGCCGTCGTGCCCGCGGTACCCGTGCCCGTACCGTCGGCCGCATCGGCTGTCTCCGGCGCGGGGAGGGGGAGGACACCGATGGTCTCCCGGCCGCATCCGCCGCCCAGGGTGTGCGCGGCGAGATCGTCCGGGAAGGCGTCCAAGGCGGAGAGCACGAACCGCACGGCGCCGTCGGGGTGTTTGCAGGCGCCGCGCCCGTTCGCGGTCTGCGTGGCACGCCGTACGCTCTCCAGCGCTTCCTGGCCGCCGCCCGCCAACGTGTCCGCCAGCGCGCTTGCCACGGAGGGCAGGCCCAGGCGGCAAGGCCCGCACTGGCCCGACGACTCAGCCGCGAGCCAGCGCGCTACGAGCAGGGTCTCGCCGAGCGGGCAAGTACCGGCGGGCACCGGCAGCACCGCGCCCGCGCCGAGCGCCCCGCCGCCGGCCGCGAGCGCTTCGCGGGTGACCACCGTTCCGTACGCGGTCGCGGCGGCCAGCCAGGCGCCGTGGTAGCCGCCCACGAGGACGCCGCCAGGGACCGGATCGGCGGCGCACGCCTGGAGGACGTACGGAAGCGGCACCCCGCTCGGCGCCTCGACGACGGCGGGGGAGGGCACCGCGCCGGACACGGTCAGGAGCAGGGTGCCGGGTTCGTGGGGCGCTCCGGTCGCGGCGTACCGGTGGGCGCCCGTCCGGGCCGCGACAGCGAGCTGGGCGAACGTCTCGGCGTTGGAGAAGAGCGTGGGCGCGCCGCCCAGTCCGGACTCCGCGGCCCGCACCCGCCGCCCCGGAGGCAGCGCAGGCCCGCCCTCCGCGGCCCGGATCAGCGCGGACGCCTCGCCGGAGACGAGCCGTTCCGGTACGCGGACGAGCCGGGCGCGCAACGACCGCCCGCGCCGCCGGTCGCTCAGACCGCGTTCGGCCAGCGCGTCCCGCACCGAGCGCTCGGCCGCGTCCTTGGTCACCCCCACCACCAGCGTGCGAGCGCCGAGCGCGTCGGCGGCGAGCAGCGCGCCGTCCAGGACGAGGTGGGGCGCGCGGCACAGCAGGACGGTGTCCTTGCGGCAGGCGGGCTCGCCCTCGCAGCCGTTGACGACGACCGCGGGCCGGACGCCGGAGCGCCGCGCGTGATGGGCCACCGCCTCCAGCTTCCGTACGAGGGGGAAGCCCGCGCCGCCACGGCCGCGCAGCGCGATGGCGCCGGCCAGCTCGGTCAGCCGGTCCGCCGACAGCGACGGCGGTGAGCCGTGGGTGAGCAGGTGGGCCCGGCGGTCGAGGCGCTCGGCCTCGTCGAAGCCCGCGGTCAGCCGGGGCGGGCCGATGGCCTGGACGGGCGGGACGTCGGGCAGCGGGCCGGTCACGACCGGCTCCTGCCGTGCGAGGCGGGCTGCGCCCATACGGGGTGGAGGGCGTGCGGTCCGTACGGCGGCGAGGAGGTCGGGTAGGGGGGCGCGGGAGACGGGTGTGGAGGCGGTGGTGGGGTGTCGGCAGTACGGGCGCGGAGGCGGGCCCGTAGGACGCGCGGGAGGAAGGCGCGTGCCAGGAGGGCGGCGGCGACGGCCGCCAGGCACAGCGCGTACCCGGTGGTGACCCACCCGGAGGGGGCACGCCCGGCCTTCAGGCCGTGGACGAGCGCCAGACACCAGGCCGGGTACGCGCAGGCGTGCAGGGCGCGCCAGCGCTCCGAGGCCCGGCCGCGGCCGGCGAAGGCGCTGCGGAGCGCGCCGGTCGCGGCGGCCAGCACCATCAGGTAGCCGGCCACGGCGCCGAAGCCGATCAGCGCGGAAGCCCCGGCGGGCGTCCTGGTGAACGGCAGCACCGCGTTCAGTACGTGCGCGTGCCCCTCGGCTACCTTGACCGCGATGTGCAGGGCCAGGAAGCCGAGCGAGGCGGTGCCGAGGGCCCGGTGGACGCCCTGGGCGAGTAGCCGGCTGCGGGGCAGCAGGAGCGTACGGCCCGCGGCGACCAGCCCCCAGACGACGGCGGCCGTGAGGGAGACGAGCGTCAGTACACCGCCCGTGAAGTCGAGGAAGCCGCGCAGCGGGGCGGTCCCGGAGAGCAGGAGGAGAGCGAGGGCGGCGACGGCTCCGGCGGCGACTGCGGGGCGGCGGCGCAGACGCGGACGGCGCGGGATCGGGCGGCGCGGGACGGAGGCCGGGGCCGTCGCCGGGCAGGGAGGGGCGGTGTGGCGCGGGCCGTCCCGGGGGCCATGACGGCGCGGGCCGGGGGACGGGCGGGACAGACCCGGGAGACGGACGGGGAGGCGGACGGAGAGGCGGACCGGGAGGCGGGGTAAGCCAGGGGGCCGCGGGCCGGAGGCGGCACGGCTCTTGCGGTGGGGACGCATGCGGAAAAAGTAGGGCGGTGCGGGGTCGGGACGGCGGGCTTTGCGTAAGCGGCGTGCTGCGGGGCGGCGCGCTGCTACCGTCGGCTGTCGGGCTTGTTCGAAGGAGTCCGTACGGGCTCGGCCGAGGAGGTCCGCCCGTACTGCGGAGGTTCGTCGGGCTCGGCCGAAGAGAGGTCCGTCCGGACCGGGGAGGCCCGTCGGGGCTCGTCCGAGGAAGCACGGGAGGGCGGCCGCGGACGCCCGCCACCAGCCCTCGTCCGGCCTCCGTCCCGCCCCGGAGACCCCCGCCCGCCAGGCCGCCGCCCGTTCCGCGGTTGGACGGCTCCCAGCGGGCCCGGCGGCCCCTGCGGTACCCTGACGCCATGCGTGCCGTACGCCTTCTGCTTAGCGGGCCGCGCTGATCAGTACCGACCGGTGAGCTTCCGGTCGGCATCGGCGCGGCGTCCCCTCCTGTGCGAGGGGTCTTTTTGTTTCCGCAAAAGTCGCACTTTTTCGCAGTAGCCGCAGGCAGAGACGACCGATGGAGCTTTGAGGACGATGACCGAGACGACTTCGGCTGCCGAGGTGGCAGCGCCGCACCGCTACACGGCAGCGCTGGCCGCCGACATCGAGGCGCGCTGGCAGGACTTCTGGGAGGCGGAGGGCACGTACGAGGCCCCGAACCCGAAGGGCGACCTGGCGGGCGACCCGGAGCTGGTGGCCAAGCCCAAGAAGTTCATCATGGACATGTTCCCGTACCCCTCGGGTGCGGGCCTGCACGTGGGCCACCCGCTCGGCTTCATCGCGACCGACGTGTACGGCCGCCACCTGCGCATGACCGGCCACAACGTGCTGCACACCCTGGGCTTCGACGCCTTCGGCCTGCCCGCCGAGCAGTACGCCGTGCAGACCGGCACGCACCCGCGCGTCTCCACCGAGGCCAACATCGTCAACATGCGGCGCCAACTGCGCCGGCTGGGCCTGGGCCACGACCCGCGCCGCTCCGTCGAGACGATCGACCCGGACTACTACAAGTGGACCCAGTGGATCTTCGTCCAGATCTTCAACTCCTGGTACGACGCCGACGCGAAGAAGGCGCGCCCCATCGCGGAGCTGGTGGCGCAGTTCGAGGCCGGAGAGCGTACGACGCCGGACGGGCGCCCCTGGAGTGCGCTGAGCGCCGCCGAGCGCGCCGAGATCCTGGGTGAGTACCGCCTGGCGTACGCCTCGGACGCGCCGGTCAACTGGTGCCCCGGCCTGGGCACCGTGCTGGCCAACGAGGAGGTCACCGCCGAGGGCCGGTCCGAGCGCGGGAACTACCCGGTCTTCAAGGCCAAGCTGCGCCAGTGGAACATGCGCATCACCGCCTACGCGGACCGCCTGCTGGAGGACCTGGACGGGCTGGACTGGCCGGACGCCATCAAGCTGCAGCAGCGCAACTGGATCGGCCGGTCCGAGGGCGCGCGGGTGGACTTCCCCGTAGGGGACGAGAAGATCACCGTCTTCACCACCCGCCAGGACACCCTGTTCGGCGCCACCTACATGGTGCTGGCGCCCGAGCACGAGCTGGTCTCCGGCGAGCGTTCGATCGTCCCGGACGCCTGGCCCGAGGGCACCCACGAGGTCTGGACCGGCGGGTACGGCACCCCGGCCGAGGCCGTCGCCGCCTACCGCAAGCAGGCCGCGGCCAAGTCGGACGTCGAGCGGCAGGCCGAGGCCAAGGACAAGACCGGCGTCTTCACCGGCGCGTACGCGACCAACCCGGTCAGCGGCGAGCGCGTCCCGGTCTTCATCGCCGACTACGTGCTGATGGGCTACGGCACCGGCGCGATCATGGCCGTCCCGGCGCACGACAGCCGCGACTTCGCCTTCGCGCGCGCCTTCGAACTGCCCATGCGCTGTGTCGTGGAGCCGTCGGACGGCCGTGACCAGGACCCCGCCACCTGGGACGAGGCCTTCGACTCGTACGAGGCGAGGATCGTCAACTCGGCGGGCGCCGGCATCACGCTGGACGGCCTGACCGTCCCGGACGCCAAGATCAAGATCACCGAGTGGCTGGCCGCCAACGGCATCGGCGAGGGCACCGTCAACTTCCGCCTGCGCGACTGGCTGTTCAGCCGCCAGCGCTACTGGGGCGAGCCCTTCCCGATCGTCTACGACGAGGACGGCGTCGCGCACGCGCTGCCCGAGTCGATGCTGCCGCTGCAGCTTCCCGAGGTCGACGACTACTCGCCGCGCACCTTCGACCCGGACGACGCCGACACCCAGCCCGAGACCCCGCTGTCCCGTAACGAGGACTGGGTCAACGTCGAGCTGGACCTGGGCGACGGCCCGAAGAAGTACCGCCGCGAGACCAACACCATGCCCAACTGGGCCGGTTCCTGCTGGTACGAGCTGCGCTACACCGACCCGCGCAACGACACCGCGCTGGTCGACCCGGAGGTCGAGCAGTACTGGATGGGCCCGCGCGAGGGGCAGCCGCACGGCGGCGTCGACCTGTACGTGGGCGGCCAGGAGCACGCCGTACTGCACCTGCTGTACGCGCGGTTCTGGTCCAAGGTGCTGCACGACCTGGGGCACATCGCGTCCTCCGAGCCGTTCCACAAGCTGTACAACCAGGGCATGATCCAGGCGTTCGTCTACCGGGACAGCCGTGGCATCGCCGTACCGGCCGCCGAGGTGGAAGAGCGCGACGGCGCGTACTACTACCAGGGCGAGAAGGTCAGCCGCGTCCTGGGCAAGATGGGCAAGTCCCTGAAGAACGCCGTCACGCCCGACGAGATCTGTGAGGAGTACGGCGCGGACACCCTGCGCCTGTACGAGATGGCGATGGGCCCGCTGGACGTCTCGCGGCCGTGGGACACCCGCGCCGTGGTCGGCCAGTACCGCCTGCTCCAGCGGCTGTGGCGCAACGTCGTGGACGAGGCGACCGGCGAAGCCACCGTCGTCGACACCGAGCCGGACGAGGACACGCTGCGCGCGCTGCACAAGGCGATCGACGGCGTCAACCAGGACCTGGCCAACCTGCGCTTCAACACCGCCATCGCCAAGGTGACGGAGCTGAACAACCACCTGACCAAGGCGGGCGGCCCGGTCTCGCGCTCGGTGGCCGAGCGCCTGGTGCTGCTGGTCGCCCCGCTGGCCCCGCACATCGCCGAGGAACTGTGGCGCAAGCTGGGCCACACCGACTCGGTCGTCCACCAGGACTTCCCCGTCGCCGACCCGGCCTACGTGGTCGACGAGACCGTGACCTGCGTCGTGCAGATCAAGGGCAAGGTCAAGGCGCGCCTGGAGGTCTCGCCGGCCGTCTCGGACGCGGACCTGGAGGCGGCGGCGCTGGCGGACCCGGCGGTCGTGGCGGCCCTGGGCGATGCGGGCATCCGCAAGGTGATCGTGCGGGCGCCGAAGCTGGTGAACATCGTCCCCGCGTGACGCGCTGATCCCGGCGCCGGGGCCCTTCGGGGCGTGGCTAAGGGATGACCACTACGGGCAGGTTGGGGGTTCGAAGGGAACCCCCGACCTGCCCGTGGCGTTTACGGTGGAAGAGCCGGGACCCCGGCGCCGCCCACCGTGCCGTTGCCATCGAGGAGAAACCATGGAAGCCGTCGCCGCGATCTTCGGGCTCCTCTTCCTGCTGCTCGTCGCGGCCGGCGTCTTCGTCACGGTCAAGGCCGTCAAGGCGGCCAAGCGCGGGGTGGACCGCGGCGTGGCACAGGCGCGCCGGACCGTCGAGGACACCACCCTCCGGGCCCGCCAGTTCACCCAGCCCGGTGTGGCCGGTGAGCTGGCCCAGTTGCGGCTGTCGCTGCGTACGTCCATGCGGGCCACCCAGGACGCGCTGCACACCGGCGCCGAGCGGGACACCTCGCTGACCGAGGCGCTGGGCCTCTTCGAGCGCCTCAGCGCCCACGGCCACGAGCTGGACGACGAACTCAAGCGGCTGGAGCGGGAGCCCGACAAGGCCAGCATCACGGCCCGGCTGCCCGAGCTGCGCGAGCGGCTGGATCGCATCACGCACTCCGCGGAGTCGCTGCGCTGGGCCGCCCGGGACCGCGCGCGGCAGTTCGCCGACGACGACCTCGCCGCGCTCGGCGAGCAGATCGACATGGAGGCCGGGGCGCTGCGGCACTGGTCGAAGGAGCCGCTGGAGGACCGCATCGAGGCGTCCGGGGGTGCGTCGGCGACCGCCGGGGCGGGGGCGTCCGGGGCTGCTCCTGAAGGGGCGGCGGGGCGGAAGCCGTGGGGGCCCGCCGAGGACGAGAAGCCTGCCATCACGGCCCGGGACCCGCGTACGCAGCCCACGTACGCATGGCAGAAGGCGCCGCGTACGGAGCGGACGACCTGAGGGCGATGGGACGGAGGGCCTGAGGCGAAGGAAGCTGAGCGGCCGGGCAGGGAGCGCCGGTCGGACAGGTGATCCGGCGTGCGGCGGGCGGTCTGATCACGTCGGCCCGGGTGCGCAACCGGAAGCTGCTGCCGGGCGTCCTTACTCCGGGTCCGGCCGGTACCGGCGGATCTTGGCAGGGCCCGCACTGTCGGCTCCCGTGATCCCCGGATAACCTCCCAGTCATGTCCCGCCATGTCGCGATCGTCACCGATTCAACGGCCTACCTGCCGCGGGCGGCACTGCGGCGCCACCGGATCACGGCGGTACCGCTCACCGTCGTCCTCGGTGACCAGGCCCTGGAGGAGGGCACCGAGATCTCGGCGAGATCGGTCGCCCAGGCCCTGCAGAAGCGCAAGTACGTGACGACATCGCGGCCGAGCCCCGAGGCCTTCGCGTCCACCTACCGGGCCATCGCCGAGGCGGGCGCCGAGAGCATCGTTTCGCTCCACCTGTCCTCGGAGTTCTCCGGCACGTACGACGCGGCGGTACTGGCGGCCGCCGAGGCCCCCGTACCGGTGCGGGTCGTGGACACCGGCATGGTCGCCATGGCGCTCGGTTTCTGCGCCCTGGCGGCGGCCGAGGCCGCGGAGACCGGTGGCAGCCTGGACGAGGCGGTGGCCGCGGCCGAGAAGCGTGCCGAGCAGACGTCCGCCTACTTCTACGTCGACACCCTCGACTACCTGCGACGGGGCGGCCGGATCGGGGCGGCGCAGGCGCTCCTCGGCTCGGCCCTCGCGGTCAAGCCGCTGCTCCAGCTCGCCGAGGGGCGGATCGACCTGCTGGAGAAGGTCCGTACGGCGTCCAAGGCGATCGCCCGGCTGGAGGAGATCGCCGCGGAGCGGGCCGGGGAGGCACAGGTGGACATCGCCGTGCACCATCTCGCGGCGGCCGAACGGGCGGAGGCGCTCGCGGAACGGCTGCGGGAGCGGGTGCCGGGGCTGGCCGAGCTGCATGTGAGCGAGGTGGGAGCGGTGATCGGGGCGCACACGGGGCCGGGGCTGCTGGGGGTTGTGGTCTCGCCGCGTTAGGGCGGACGGCATCTTGCATTGGTGCGGACGATCTCCTTCGGGTGACGGAGTTATCCACAACGGACCGGTTATCCCCGGGATTTGACGGGTCGCGGCGGGATCTGCGTGAAGTGTCTAACGTTCGTGGGCATGACGCCGCAATCACTCTCTGTAATCAGTTTCTTCGGTGGGTCGGATGCCGATCCTGGCCCGGGCTCCGATCCTGGCCGGAATTCCGACCTCGGCCGGAGTCCCGACCTCGGGCCGAAATCAGGTCCTGGCTCGCACTCCGTACCGCGCGGGCGGGCTGCCCGGCGTGCGGAGACCGCCGCGGCGGTACGTACGCGGGCCGCGGGTCTGTTCCGGGGGCCGCCTGGTCCGGGCCGGAGGGCGAGCCCCGCGGAATCGGGCGGCAGCCCATCGCCCTCGGGCAGTCCACTGTCTGCGGGCGGCTTACCAGCGCCGGACGCGTCCGATACTCCAGGTGCTCCCGATACCCGAGATGCGTCAGTCGCTGGTACCCCGACGACTGACCGGACCCAAGTCGCCCGCGAGGGCGCACCTTCCGACCGTGCCGCCCGGCTGGCGCTCGCCGTGCGGGAGCGGCTGCCGCTGTGGGTGCAGTCGAGATGTGCGATCGCCCCGAAAGCGCTGACTGCCCTGATCGTGGTGTTCGCGGTGGCGGTGGCCTTCGCGGTCCTCCACTTCTGGATGGCCCGGCCCGAGCCCGTCCGCGTACCGCCCGCCGCCCGGGCCCCGGCGCTGCCGGCTCCGGCCCCGGCGCCGCAGCCGCAGGTGGCGGCGCCGACACCGGGAGGCGGGCCGCCGACCGCCGCGGGGCGGCTTCTCGTGGTCGACGTGGTCGGGAAGGTGCACCGTCCCGGCATCCATCGGCTGCCGCAGGGCGCCCGGGTCGCCGACGCGTTGGGAGCGGCGGGCGGGGTGCTGGACGGTGCGAACACCCGGGGGCTGAACCGAGCGCGGCTGCTGGTCGACGGGGAGCAGATCGCCGTGGATGTCGCGGGGGCGGCGCCGGGCGCGGGCTCTGGAGCGGCCACGGAAGCCGGGTCCGGAGTGGCTGCCGGGGCGGGCACGGGCGGTGGTGCGACGTCCGGAAGCGTCGGCGGGTCCGGTGGTACGGGCGCCGGAGGCGCACCCGTCAGCCTGAACTCCGCGACCGCGGAACAGCTCGACGGCCTTCCCGGAGTCGGCCCCGTCCTGGCCCGGCACATCATCGAATACCGCACCGCGCACGGCGGCTTCACCTCCGTGGAACAGCTCCGCGAAGTGAACGGCATCGGCGACCGCCGCTTCGCCGACCTGCGGCCTCTGGTCCAGCCATGAGCCCGCACCCCTCCCCGCCGGCGCTCCCGCCGTTCCAGCCGCCCCAGCCCTCCGATCCCCACACCGCATCCGGCACCACCACCGACCGAACCACCGCCCGATCCGCCGTCCACGCGGCGGCATCCTCCCCCTACGGCGCCGCCGACCCCCGCCGGCCGGACGAAGCCGTCGATCTTCGACTGGCCGGGCCCGCGGCGGCCGCGTGGGGCGCGGCGGCACTGGCCCTGGGATGGTCCGGTGGCTCGGTGGCGGCGGCGTGTGCCATGGCCGTGGTGTTGGCGGCGCTCGCGGTCGTGGTCGCGGTCCGCCGGCCGCGACCGTGGGCCACCGGGGCCTTGGTCGCCCTCGCCGCGGTGCTGCTGGGCGCGGTCGCCGGAGCCGCGTCCGCCGCCCTGCATGCGGCGGACGTACGGCGCGGGCCGCTGCCGGAGCTGGCACGCCGGAACGCCCAGGTCACGGCCGAGGTGGAACTGACCGGCGATCCACGGCTGACCCGCCCACGGGTGAGCGGTGCCCGGCAAGCGCCGCCCGCCGTCGTGTTCAGCGCGGACGTCCTACGCGTCACCGCACCGGACGGCTCGGTGACCGCCACCCGCACCCCCGTCCTGGTCGTCGTGCACCGCACGAAACGTCTCGCCGACTGGCAGCGCCTCCTGCCCTCGACCCGCGTCCGTGTTGCGGCCCGCGCGGCACCGCCCCTCCAGCCGTCCGACCCGGCCGCAGCCGCCCTTCGGGTCACCACCGGCCCAGGACCGCTCGTGGTGGGCGCCCCCGACGCCTTGCAGCGACTCGCCGGTGGCCTGCGGGCCGGACTCCGGGAGGCCAGTGACGACTTGAGCCCCGATGCCCGCGCCCTCCTGCCGGGCCTGGTGGTCGGTGACACCGCGCAGGTTCCGCCCGATCTCGAAGACGCCTTCCGCACCACCGACCTGACCCACCTGCTCGCTGTCTCCGGCAGCAACCTGACCATCCTGCTCGTCCTGCTCATCGGCCCGCCCCACCTCGCCGTACGGGCCGAACGCCGTGGCCTGGCACCGCTCCTGGGCCTCTCGCTGCGCGCCACCGCCCTCATCGGCGGCTCGATCGCCCTGGCCTTCGTGATCGTCTGCCGCCCCGACCCCAGCGTGCTGCGCGCCGCCGCCTGCGGACTGATCACCCTGCTCGCGATCGGGACGGGACGCCGCCGTTCGCTCGTCCCCGCGCTCGCCGCCGCCGTCCTGGTGCTCGTGCTCTACGACCCCTGGCTCGCCCGCAGTTACGGCTTCCTGCTGTCCGTACTGGCCACCGGCGCCCTGCTCACCCTCGCCCCTCGCTGGAGCGCGGCCCTGCAACGCCGCCGGGTGCCGCCCCGCCTCGCCGAGGTGCTCGCCGCGGCGGCCGCGGCGCAGGCGGTCTGCGCACCCGTCGTCGTGGTGCTCTCCGCACGCGTCGGTCTCGTCGCCGTCCCCTGCAACCTGCTGGCCGAACTCGCCGTCGCCCCGGCCACCGTCCTGGGGTTCGCGGCGCTCGCCACCGCACCGTTCGCGCCGCCCCTGGCCCAGGCCCTGGCCTGGTGCGCGAGCTGGCCGACCGAGTGGATCGCCGGTGTGGCCCGTACGGGGGCGAACCTGCCCGGGGCGGAGGTGGATTGGCCGGGAGGGTGGGGCGGCGCGCTGTTGCTGGCCGTCGTGACGCTGGCGCTCGTCCTGGTGGGGCGACGGTTGTCCCGTCGGCCCTGGCTGTGCGTCCTCGGTGTCCTGGCACTGCTCGTCGCGGTGCTGCGGCCGGTGCCGGTCACCCGCGTCATCACCGGCTGGCCGCCTCCGGACTGGCGGGCGGTGGCCTGTGACGTGGGGCAGGGCGACGGTCTGGTGTTCGCGGCGGGGGAGGGCACCGCCCTGGTCGTGGACACCGGCCCGGAGCCGGACGCCATCGACCGGTGCCTGACCGACCTGGGCGTACGCCGTATCGCGCTGCTCGTCCTCACCCACTTCCACGCCGACCACGTCAGCGGACTGCCCGGTGCCTTGCGCGGGCGCTCGGTCGGCGCCATCGAGACCACGACCCTGCCCGAGCCGCCCGGCCAGGCCGCCTTCGTGCACCGCACCGCGGCAGCCGCGGGCGTGCCGGTGATCAGCTCCACGCCGGGGGAGCGGCGCAGTCTCGGCCCGCTCAACTGGGAGGTTCTGTGGCCGCCCGGCGCCGGGCCGGGCCTCCCCTTCTCCGGGCCCGCCACACAGGCCGTCGAAGGCCCCAACGACGCCAGCGTCACGCTGCTGCTGCGTACGGCCGGGCTGAACTTCCTCCTTCTCGGCGACCTCGAACCGGTCTCGCAGCAAGCGTTGTTGACCATGCGCCCCGACCTGGGTGCCGTGGACGTCCTCAAGGTCGCGCACCACGGCTCCGCGTACCAAGATCCGCAGTTGATACGGCGCTTGGCGCCGCGTATCGCGCTGATCAGTTGCGGCGCCGGCAACCCGTACGGCCACCCGGCGCCCCGCACCGTCCAGTCGCTGCGCCATCAAGGAGCACGGGTGCTGCGTACGGACACCGACGGCGCCATCGCGGTACTGGGCGGCGCGGACCGGATGACCACCACCGTCAAGGGCCGCAGGCGGAGTTCGGCGCGCTCGCCAGATCGGCGCAGGGCACGTGCTGGTACTTGCGCAGGATGTTCTTCGCCGTGTCGGAGTCCATGAACGCCCGGAACTTCGCGGCGAGCGAGCCCGCCTCGGGCTGCCCGTACGTGTAGAGGTACTCCACCGTCCAGAAGGGATAGCTATGCTGACCGGCCCATTCGATGTCTGGCTCCCGCCCGTTCAGCCGGACGCGGGTCACCCGCGGGTTCTTGGCCGCCGCGTACACCTCCGCGTACCCGATCGCGCCCGGCACGCGGCCGACCGTCTCCAGCAGGCTGCCGGTGCTGTTCACCTCGCAGCGTGTGACGCGGGCCGCCGCGTCACGGTCCTTGCCGCTGCAGTCGTACGACGACACCGTGCCCGGCTCCGAGCCGCGCAGCACGGCCGTCTCGAACGCCCGCCGGGTGCCGGACGCCGCGTCCCGGCCGACGATGCGGACCGGCAGGTCGTTGCCGCCGAGCTGCTTCCAGTTGGTGTACCGGCCGTCGTAGATGCCGCGCAGTTGCTCGGAGGTGAGGTTGCCGACGCCGGTGCGGCCGTTGACGACCATGCCGAGCAGAATGATGCCGATCCGTCGGCCCGCCAGCTCCCGGTAGATGGCCGGCGCGGCGACGTCCGACGCGGCCAGGAACGCGGGCCCGCCGGCCGGCGCGGATCTCCCCGCCCGGTTCAGCCGCCCCAGCCCGGACAGGCTGCCGCTCTCCACCACCTCGATCTCGGCGCCCCGGCAGCGTGCCGCGTACTGCCGGGCGATGTCCCGCATCGGCGGTGCGAAGGCGCTGGAGCCGTCGACGGTCAGCCGCCCGGTCGCGCACTCCGCACTCGCCGCCACTGTGGGCCCGTTGAGCAGCAGCCCGGCCAGCAGGCCGACCAGGATGATGCAGACGCCGCCCAGCCCGAGGCTCAGTTTGCGCGGACCCCAGCGCTGCGCGTTGCGCCGGATCCGCCCGCCGCTGATGAACCCGCCGACGACGACCTCGCCCGGTCGGCCGCCGTCCGCGCCCCCGGCACGGCCGCGGTGCGCCCCGCCAGCGTCTCCGTCCCCGCTCCCGTCCCCGGCCTCCGCCGACAGCAGGACCAGCAGCTTGAAGTGGTTGCGCTTGTTCAACGGCACCTTGGGTATGAAGAGCCGGCCGCCGTCGTGCCGCAGGCCGCCGCCGTTGCGGGTGAGCATCCCGACCAGGTCCGGCGGGTTGGCGTCCGGCACCTCCACCCCGATGACCGTACGCCCGGTGAACTCGACCGTCAGCGGCTCCTGGTAGTCCTGCCGCACGATGTCCTTGCCGCCGTCGTTCTCGAACCGCAGCAGCGCCAGGGTGGCGTCGGTGATCTCCTGGTCCTGCCGGAGCAGCCGCAGTTGCACCAGGCTGTGGGCGTCCCGCGGGTTCATACCGATCGCGGTGTCCATCTGGACGCGGTAACCGATGCGCTTGCGGCCCGGCAGGAACCGCTCGACGGCCCAGAGCACGGCCGTGGCGACGAGCCCCGCCGCGGCGAGGAGCGTCTCGGTGTCCGGCAGGGTCACGACTACCTCGCACGGCTGATCGGATGGCGGAATGCCTGCAATGTAGGGAGGGGAAAAGCGGCCCGGTACGGCTTCGGCATCCCGTCACCAGAGGTTCATCCGCCGTCCGCGCGGCCGGTGACGGCCGGGGGCCTGCCGCATCAGACCACCCCGTTAATCAGGACCTGTAAACTCCAGAAATATGAGGATGAGCGAGGGCGTCGAATGGGCCCTGCACTGCTGTGTGACCCTGGCCTCGCTCGGCGACGCGCGTCCCGTGTCGACAGCCCGGCTCGCCGCCTCCTTCGATCTGCCCCAGGCGTATCTGAACAAGCGCCTCCAGTCCCTGGTCCGGGCCGGCGTCCTGACCTCGGCCCCGGGCGCCCGCGGCGGATTCCGGCTGGCCAGGCCGCCCGAGCAGATCTCCCTGATGGACGTGGTGGCCGCCATCGAGGGCACCGACGACGTCTTCCGGTGCACCGAGATCCGCCGCCAGGGCCCCGGCTCCGGAGCACCCGACCGGGACTTCCGCCGCCCCTGCGGCATCTCCACCGCGATGCGCAGGGCGGAGCTGGCCTGGCGCCGCGAACTGGCCAAGCAGACCGTCGCCGACCTCCTGGCCGGCGTCCCCGGACCGGCCGCGGAGCGCACCCGCCGCTGGTTCGCGACCGAGAGGACGAGCACCTGATGGACTCCCCGCAGACCCGGTCCGCGTCCCAGCCCGCCCCGCCGAGACCGCCGGCCTCCCCGCAGCCGGCACCTCAGGAGTCGCCGGCGTCCCCGCCCTCGGCTCAGGCGGCATCTCCGGCCCCGGAGGTCTCCCCGGCCCCGCAGGCATCTCCGGCCCCGCAGGCATCTCCGGCCCCGGCGGCATCCCCATCGGACGGCGGGAAGCCGTCCGGCCGCCCCTCGGACGCCGAACGGATGCGGGCCGAGCCGCTCGACCCGGCACGTACCGACGCCTACCTGCGGCGCATCGGGGCCGACCGGCCGGCGGTGCCCGACGCCGAGGCGCTGCACGACCTGCACCTGCGGCACCTGCGGACCGTCCCCTTCGAGAACCTCTCCGTCCACCTCGCCGAGGACGTGGCGCTGGAGTACAAGCCGCTGGTGGACAAGGTCGTCGCTGCCTCGCGCGGCGGCTTCTGCTACGAACTCAACGGCGCCTTCGCCGCCCTGCTCCGCGCCCTCGGCTACCGCGTCGAGCTGCTCGCCGCCCGGGTCTTCGGCCCGGAAGGCCCCGGTATCCCGTACGACCACCTCGCGCTGCGCGTCCACACCGCCGACGGAGCGGGCGGACCGTGGCTCGCCGACATCGGCTTCGGCAGGAACAGCCAGTACCCGCTGCGCCTGGACAGTCGCGACCAGCAGCCCGACCCCGCCGGACTGTTCCGCATCGAGGAGACCGCCGACGGCGACCTCGACGTCCTGCGGGACGGCGTGCCCCAGTACCGGCTGGAACAGCGGCCGCGCGCCCTGGCCGACTTCGTGGCGGGCTGCTGGTACCACCGCACCTCGCCGGACTCGCCCTTCACCCGGTCACTGGTCTGCTCCCGGCTGACGGAGACCGGCCGTGTCACCCTCTCCGGCCGTACGCTCGTGATCACCGACGCCGACGGCGGCCGGGACGAGCGCGAACTGTCCGAAGCCGAGGTGCTCCCCGCCTACCGCACCCACTTCGGCATCACGCTGGACCGCATACCGGAGCTGCGCGGCTGACGGCTGTCCGCCCGGCGGGGGCTGACGCGTTCCTGATCGGCAGGCCGCTGACCGTTCCTGTCCGGAACGCCGCTGACGTGCGCCTGCCCGCCAGGCGGTCGGTGCGTCACTCGGCCTCCAGCCAGCCCTCGTACTCGTCCGCCAGGGCGTCCAGCTTCGCCGGGTCGTGGACCCCCGTGGGGTCTTCGACGACCACCAGCCACTGGGCGTCCTCGGCGTCGTCCTCGCCCGCCAGGGCGTCGCGGACGAGCTGGGGTTCCTCCGTGACGCCGAAGCGCTCGGCCAGCGCTTCGGCGACCTCCTCGGCGGAGTCGCGGTCGGGCAGCACCAGAACATGTCGTACATCGCTCACCCGGTCATTGTCCCGGTCGTCGTCCGGCGGCGCGGGCCGGGCGCCGGACACCGCTGTCGGTGGGGCGTGGGATGCTGGAGCGCGATGGCCAGGAAAGCAGCAAACGACGACCCGCTCACCCCGCTCACGCTCGCCGTGGGCCAGGAGGACCTGCTCCTGGACCGCGCCGTGCAGCAGGTGGTGGCGGCGGCCCGCGCCGCCGACGCGGACACCGATGTGCGCGACCTCGCGCCCGACCAGCTCCAGCCGGGCACGCTCGCCGAGCTGACCAGCCCCTCGCTGTTCGCCGAGCGCAAGGTCGTGGTGGTCCGCAATTCCCAGGACCTGTCCGCCGACTCGGTCAAGGACGTCAAGAAGTACCTCGGCTCCCCGGCCGAGGAGATCACCCTCGTGCTGCTGCACGCCGGCGGCGCCAAGGGCAAGGGCCTGCTGGACGCCGCCCGCAAGGCCGGCGCGCGGGAGGTCGCCTGCGCCAAGATGACCAAGCCCGCCGACCGCCTCGCCTTCGTGCGCGGCGAGTTCCGTACGGCGGGCCGGTCCGCCACCCCGGAGGCGTGCCAGGCGCTGGTGGACGCGATCGGCAGTGATCTGCGCGAGCTGGCCTCGGCCTGTTCGCAACTGGTCGCCGACATCGAGGGCACCATCGACGACGCCATCGTGGCCCGCTACTACCGCGGCCGGGCAGAGGCGTCCAGTTTCACCGTCGCGGACCGTGCGGTGGAGGGCCGGGCCGCCGAGGCGCTGGAGGCGCTGCGCTGGGCCATGTCGACGGGCGTCGCACCCGTCATGATCACCAGCGCGCTCGCCCAGGGCGTCCGCGCCATCGGCAAGCTGGCCTCCGCCCCGCGCGGCGCCCGCCCCGGCGACCTCGCCCGCGAGCTGGGCATGCCCCCCTGGAAGATCGACAGGGTGCGGCAGCAGATGCGCGGCTGGTCGGCGGACGGCGTGGCGACGGCGCTGCGGGCGGTGGCCGAGGCCGACGCCGGCGTCAAGGGCGGCGGTGACGACCCCGAGTACGCACTGGAGAAGGCCGTCGTCACCATCGCCCGCGCGGCCCGCTCCCGCTGACCGCCGGGGGAGCGGAAAGGGCAGGGGGCCGGCCTCAGCTCCGCAGTTTCCGGAGCGTCTCCGTCGCGCTCGCCTTGAGCAGCCCCGTGACCTGCTCGGTCGTCGGCGGCTTCACCGAGCTGCTGCGGGAGGTGTAGCTCGACCAGGTGAGCTGATAGGTCGCCCAGCCGTCGCGGACCCCCAGGATCACGTACGAGCCGCTGCTGTCGTCGGACCGGCTGACGAGATACGCCTCGTCACCGATGCCCGGCACCGGGGTGACCTGGTACGAGACCGAGCTGCGCTGGCTCCCGTACGCGCGGTAGCTGTCCGCGAACTCGGCCGACGGGTCGGTCTTCTTGTGCAGGGTGGCGCTGCTGTAGACCCAGGTCGAGGAGTAGTCGTTGCTGTCCGCGCCGGACGGCTTCAGCTCGGCGTTGCACCACATCGAGTCCACCGCGCCCTGCTGGACGCCGCTGTACTGCGGATTCTGCGCGCTGCTGCCGGAGGAGCCCGACGACGAGGAGCTCCCGGCCGGTTTGATCTTGTAGTTCGCGCTCTCGAACGGGGTGAACGCGGTGCGGTTGCACAGGTCGGACGTGTACGAGTACCCCGCC
The DNA here is from genome assembly GCF_003865135.1 of Streptomyces chrestomyceticus JCM 4735. Lineage (NCBI taxonomy): Bacteria > Bacillati > Actinomycetota > Actinomycetes > Kitasatosporales > Streptomycetaceae > Streptomyces > Streptomyces chrestomyceticus. The sequence goes on from NZ_BHZC01000001.1 coordinate 6,286,810, forward strand.
AGGTCGGGGTCGGGCCGCGCGTCCCCGAAGGCACCGGCGGCGAAGAGGATCGCACCGCCCATCGCCGACGCGGCGACCGCGCCGCCGAGCGCCCACAGCCAGTGCTGGGCACCTCCGTTGGTACCGCCCGCGCCGGGCTCGGGCCCTTGAGCGTACGGATTGTGCTGCGGCATCCCGGGCCCGTACGGCCCCGGTCCTACCCCTGGCGCCGGGCCCGCTCCCGCCCCCGGTCCGGCCCCCGGTTGGGGCGGCAGGAGCGGCGGCTGGGAGGAAGCGGTCGGCTGTGGCTGCGCGTAGGGAAGCTGCTGGTCCCCCGGAATCGACATGCGCGGCAGCGTAGCGGAACGGAACCGGCCGCATGGCCGTAATCGTGACCTGGGCCACACGCGGCCCGCGCCCGCCCAGCACCCACCCACCGCCCACCCTGCCGCTGCCCCGGTACCAAGCGGCCACCTACCTCGAACCCGCAGCAGGACCGAGCCCCCCGCCCCACCCCGAACCCGTCTCAGGACCGAACCCCCACCCCACGACAAAGGACCCCGCACCACCCTGGGGAAGGGTGACCGCGAGGTCCTTCGTCTCAAGCTGTGTGTGCGCCGCACCCGCGTGGCGAACGCAGGCCGTGTGCGGCGCGGTGGTGCACCGGAAGGAGCGGAGAGAGGGGCCGCTGGGCCCTTACCGGCAGTGGTGAAGCGTCGAGAACAGGTCAGGCCTTGAGGGCCGCGACCTTCTTGGCCAGCGCCGACTTCTTGTTGGCGGCGGCGTTCTTGTGGATGACACCCTTGCTGACGGCCTTGTCCAGCTTCTTGGCGGCCTCGGCCTGGGCGGTGGCGGCCTTCTGCAGGTCACCGGCCTCCACGGCCTCACGGGTGCGACGGATCGCGGTGCGCAGCGAGGACTTGACAGCCTTGTTGCGCTGACGAGCCTTCTCGTTGGTCTTGATCCGCTTCATCTGGGACTTGATGTTCGCCACGAAAGAGCCTTTTCAGGTTCGTTGGAATTTCGAGTCGCGCCTCGTACGAGAGAGGGCACAAAGCGCAGTGGACCAGGCTACCAGCAGCTTCCGCGGCCTCCCAAACCGGACCAGGACCGCCGCGCATGGGACCATGGGGGGACGAAAAACAACCGAGTCCCGCCTACCCGCGTTTTCTGAATGGACCCTGCGTGCCCGCGACCCCTACGAACGTGCCGGAGCCGAGCCGTACCGACCCGGCTCTCATCCGTAACTTTTGCATCATCGCGCACATCGACCACGGCAAGTCCACGCTTGCCGACCGGATGCTCCAGCTAACCGGCGTCGTCGAGCAGCGGCAGATGCGCGCGCAGTATCTCGACCGCATGGACATCGAGCGCGAGCGCGGCATCACGATCAAGTCCCAGGCGGTCCGGCTGCCCTGGGCCCGCACCGACGAGGACAGTGGCGCGACCCACATCCTCAACATGATCGACACCCCGGGCCACGTGGACTTCACGTACGAGGTCTCGCGCTCCCTCGCCGCGTGCGAGGGCTGCATCCTCCTCGTGGACGCCGCCCAGGGCATCGAGGCGCAGACCCTCGCCAACCTGTACCTGGCGATGGAGCACGACCTCCAGATCATCCCGGTGCTGAACAAGATCGACCTGCCGGCCGCGCAGCCCGAGAAGTTCGCCAAGGAGCTGGCCAACCTCGTCGGCTGCGAGCCCGAGGACGTGCTGAAGGTCTCCGCGAAGACCGGTGAGGGCGTCGCCGAGCTGCTCGACAAGGTCGTCCGTGACGTGCCGGCCCCGGTCGGCGTCAAGGACGCGCCCGCCCGCGCGATGATCTTCGACTCGGTCTACGACGCGTACCGCGGTGTCGTGACGTACGTGAAGGTCGTCGACGGCACGCTCAGCAAGCGCGAGCGCATCAGGATGATGTCCACCGGCGCCGCCCACGAGCTGCTGGAGATCGGCACGAACTCGCCCGAGATGACGGCCGCCGACGGCCTGTCCGTGGGCGAGGTCGGTTACCTGATCACTGGCGTGAAGGATGTCCGTCAGTCCAAGGTCGGCGACACGATCACCCAGCTCAGCAAGGGTGCCGACGTGCCGCTGGGCGGCTACAAGGACCCGAAGCCGATGGTCTTCTCCGGTCTGTACCCGCTCGACGGCTCCGACTACCCGGAGCTGCGCGACGCGCTGGACAAGCTCCAGCTCAACGACGCCGCGCTGGTCTACGAGCCGGAGACCTCCGCGGCCCTCGGCTTCGGCTTCCGCGTCGGCTTCCTGGGCCTGCTGCACCTGGAGGTCATCCGCGAGCGCCTGGAGCGCGAGTTCGGCCTCGACCTGATCGCCACCGCCCCCAACGTGGTCTACCGCGTGGACATGGAGGACGGCGCCGAGCACGAGGTCACCAACCCCAGCGAGTTCCCGACCGGCAAGATCGACAAGGTCCACGAGCCGGTCGTACGGGCCACCATCCTGGCGCCCAGCGAGTTCATCGGCGCGATCATGGAGCTGTGCCAGAACCGCCGTGGCAACCTCCTCGGCATGGACTACCTCTCCGAGGACCGGGTCGAGATCCGCTACACCCTCCCGCTCGCCGAGGTCGTCTTCGACTTCTTCGACCAGCTCAAGTCCAAGACCCGCGGCTACGCCTCGCTGGACTACGAGCCCACCGGCGAGCAGGCCGCCGACCTGGTCAAGGTCGACATCCTGCTGCACGGCGACAAGGTCGACGCGTTCTCCGCGATCTGCCACAAGGACAAGGCGTACGCGTACGGCGTACGGCTGGTCGCCAAGCTGCGCGAGCTGATCCCGCGGCAGAGCTTCGAGGTGCCGATCCAGGCCGCCATCGGCAGCCGGGTCATCGCCCGTGAGACGGTCCGCGCGATCCGTAAGGACGTGCTCGCCAAGTGCTACGGCGGTGACATCTCCCGTAAGCGGAAGCTGCTGGAGAAGCAGAAGGAAGGCAAGAAGCGGATGAAGATGGTCGGCAGCGTGGAGGTCCCGCAGGAAGCCTTCATCGCCGTCCTGTCCTCGGACTCCGACGGCGACTCCAAGGGCAAGAAGTAGCCGCGTAGGCGGGTGGTCCGGGTCCGCGGCCCGGCGTGCCCGCCGCCCGGACGCCCCGGCGCCCCCTCCGTCCAGCCCCCGGCCGATCCCGGCCGGGGGCTGAGTGCTGTCACGGAACGGGCGTCCGGTCCGTACGGCATCCGGGCGGTCGGCGGGGAAATCGGCGGCCAGGCGGTTTCCGGGACGCGCCGGACGCCGTTGTGGGGGATGGCAGCGGAGTTCCGGGCGGCCCAGGGGCGTCCGGGCGGCATGAGCGCCGTGCCGCCGAAAAGGCCGCGCCGGAAAGGGACGGGAATGAAGTACATCAAGGCCGCCGCGCTGCTGGCCGGGGCCGCGCTGTCCGTGGGCGTCGCCGCGCCCGCCTTCGCCGACCAGACGGGGGCGGACAAGTTCAAGAGCGGCGTCAGCGGGACGGTCGGCGGTGCGCAGCGGGCCGTCACCCAGGTCGGTGACGGTCTGAAGAAGGTCAACGGCACGCTGCGGGGCGACGAGAAGATCGGCCACATGGTCGGCGACTCGGCCTCGGCGAACGCGCCCGGCGCCGAGGGCATCGGCATCCAGGCCGCTTCGCTCCGCCACTGACCGGCCGCCCGTCGCCCGCGCGCCCGCAGTCCGCGCGCCCGTAAGCCCGCGCGCCCGCAGTCCGCGCGCCCGAAGCCCGTGCCCGCAGTTCGCGCCCGCCGCCCGGTGCGGCCTCCCCGGGACGCCCCGCCCTTGACGGACTGGCTCCCGGCCTCCGCCGGCCACTCCCCATCACCGGCCGGCGCGCGGGCGACGGCGCACCTCCACGTCACACGATCGGCTGACGCCGTACCCCACGAATGGCGTATGCCACGTCACAACCGGCGTGCCGCGCGGGCCCGATGACCTCGCTCACACAGCGGTCCGCCTCCCGCCCGTACCGGTGGGCACCCCCGCGCGTACCGGTCGGCCGCACCGCCCGCACCGCAGAGGGTGGACATCAGCGCTGGTCAGGGCCGCGTGCCTGCGCTCCGGCAGCTCGCCGCAGACCCGCCGAGCATCCGGCCCGGCTGAAACGTGTACCGGACACCCACCGCGTTGGTCCCCTCCTGAACCAGTCCGCCGCAGCCCCTTACGCCATGGCGCGACGCGCTCTAGTCTGATCACTGCTCGAAGGTTACTCGCGAGTCACCAGCAACGTAGCGGGCCCCGGAGGATGCCGTGACGGACACCCAGACGCTGATCGAGAACCGGCCACCTTCCGTGGCGACCCTCTTCCTGGAGCGTGTCGCGGCAACCCCCGACCACGAGGCGTACCGCTATCCGGTGCCGTCCGCCGCGGGCCGGGGGCCCGACGACTGGAAGGTGCTGAGCTGGGCCGAGGCCGCCGAGCGGGTGTACGCGGTGGCCGCCGGCCTGATCTCGCTGGGCGTCCGGCCCGAGGAGCGGGTGGCGCTCGCCGCCAGTACCCGCGTCGAGTGGATCCTCAGCGACCTCGGCGTGCTGTGTTCCGGCGCGGCCACCACCACCGTCTACCCCAGCACCAACGCGGACGAGACGGCGTACATCCTCGCCGACTCCGGCAGCCGGGTGCTGATCGCCGAGGACGCGGGGCAGCTCGCCAAGGCCCGCGAGAAGCGCGCCGGCCTGCCGGAACTGGCCCATGTCGTGGTGATCGAGGAAGCCGACGCCCGGTCCGCCGAGGGCGACCCGGAGGACTGGGTGCTCTCCCTCGCCGAGCTGGAGCGGCGCGGCGCCGCCCACCTGGAGAAGAACCCGGACTGCGTACGGGAGCAGATCGCGGCGCTGCGCGCGGACCAGCTCGCGACCCTGATCTACACCTCGGGCACCACCGGCCGCCCCAAGGGCGTACGGCTGCCGCACGACTGCTGGTCGTACATGGCGCGGGCGATCCAGGCCACCGGCCTGGTCACCGAGGACGACGTGCAGTACCTCTGGCTGCCGCTGGCGCACGTCTTCGGCAAGGTGCTGACCGCGGGGCAGATCTCCGTCGGGCACGTGATCGCGGTGGACGGCCGGGTCGACAAGATCATCGAGAATCTGCCGGTGGTGCAGCCCACCTACATGGCCGCCGTGCCGCGGATCTTCGAGAAGGTCTACAACGGCGTGGTGTCCAAGGCCCGGGAGGGCGGCGCCGCCAAGTACAAGATCTTCCAGTGGGCGGCAGGCGTGGCACGGGAGTACGCCAAGACCTCGCAGGAGAACTTCCGCCGCACCGGCAACGCCTCCGTCCCCTTCGCCCTCGGCGCCAAGCACAAGATCGCCGACGCGCTCGTCTACGCCAAGCTGCGCGAAGCCTTCGGCGGCCGGCTGCGCGCCGCGGTCTCCGGCTCCGCGGCCCTCGCCCCCGAGATCGGCTACTTCTTCGCCGGTGCCGGCATCCACATCCTGGAGGGGTACGGGCTCACCGAGTCCAGCGCGGCCAGCTTCGTGAACCCCGGCGAGGCGTACCGCACCGGCACGGTCGGCAAGCCGCTGCCCGGCACGGAGGTGCGGATCGCCGAGGACGGCGAGGTGCTGCTGCGCGGGCCCGGCATCATGGAGGGCTACCACGGGCTGCCGGAGAAGACGGCCGAGGTGCTGGAGTCGGACGGCTGGTTCCACACCGGCGACATCGGCGAGCTGTCCCCGGACGGCTATCTGCGGATCACCGACCGCAAGAAGGACCTGATCAAGACCTCCGGCGGCAAGTACATCGCGCCGGCCGAGGTCGAGGGGCAGTTCAAGGCGGTCTGCCCGTTCGTCTCCAACGTGCTGGTGCACGGCGCCAACCGGAACTTCTGCACCGCGCTGATCGCCCTCGACGAGCCCACGATCATGGGCTGGGCCGCCGAGCACGGCCTCAAGGGCAGGCCGTACGCCGAGGTCGTGGGCGCGGCGCAGACCCGCGAGCTGATCGAGGGCTACGTCGAGCGGGTCAACGAGGGGCTCCAGCGCTGGCAGCAGATCCGCAAGTTCCGGCTGCTGCCGCGGGATCTGGACATCGAGCACGGCGAGGTGACGCCCAGCCTCAAGATCAAGCGGCCGGTGGTGGAACGGGCCTTCAAGGACCTGCTGGAGGAGATGTACGAGGGCGCCCGCGAGGCGTGACGGCCGCGCCCGAGGGGGCCGTGGCTCCTGGTGCGGCGTAGCGGCAGGCCCCCCGGGCGGGCGGCGGCCGCGCAGACTCCGGGCGGTACGAACACCGGCGCACACCGGTGCCCGTACCGCCCGGAGCCCGTACGAACACCGGACCCCGAGCCCCGAACCCTGCCGTGAGAGCCGCGAGAGCTCCAAGAACCTGAGCCCCGAACCGCCCGCCCGTCTCCCGGCCGCTACTGCCCCCGCCGCAGCGCCCGCACCGATTCGCCCATCCGCGCCACGCTCTCGCTCAGCTCCCGTTCACCGGGGTCGGAACTGCCGGAAAGCCGGCGCTCGATCTCGGAGATACGGTCCGCCAACTCGCCCATCCGGGCGTGGTCCTGCTTTATGAGTCGTCGCAACTGCCGGTTCTTGCGGTGCAGGTCGAGAAAGACGTTCACCTTGGCGCGGAGCACCCATGGATCGAAGGGTTTGGTGAGGTAGTCGGCGGCGCCCGTCGAATAGCCGCGGAAGGCGAATCCGGAGTCGCTGTCCGTCCCGGTCAGAAAGATGATCGGGATGTCCTTGGTCTGGTCGAGACGTTTGATGTTGGAGGCGGTCTCGAATCCGTCCATGCCGGGCATGAGAATGTCCAGCAGGACGACCGCGAATTCCTGCCGCAGCAGTGCCTTCATGGCTTCCTCGCCGGACCGGGCCCGGACCAGCGGCTCGCCGAGCGAGCCCAGGACCGCTTCGAGCGCGGCGAGGTTGTCCTCCATGTCGTCGACGAGAAGGATGCCCGCCCGGTCGTCGGTTCCGGCGCCGGCGCCGGTGTCGGGTGCATGGGTCATGATGGGCCTTCGGTGCCTTGGGACCTCGGAGAGGTCGCGTCGGGGTCGTGCTTGCCTGATTCACCGCCCGGGGCCGGGGTGCCGGAGCCGTGCCGGGACAGAAGATCGACGGCCACCGCCAGCAGGCGGTCCACGTCGACGGGTTTCGGGACGTATTCGTTGGCTCCGCTCTCCAGGGATTTCTCACGGTCACCGGGCATCGCTTTCGCGGTGAGCACGATGACGGGCAGCTCCGCGAAACGCGGTGTACGCCGGATCGCGCGAATGGTTTCGTAGCCGTCCATCTCCGGCATCATGATGTCCATCAGGACCAGGTTGACACCGGGATTCTTCTCCAGCATCTCGATGCCCTCCCGGCCGTGTTCGGCGTAGAGGACCCGCATACCGACCCGGCTCAGCACATTCGTGAGCGCGAAGACATTGCGGATGTCGTCGTCGACGACCAGGACCTGGCAGCCGGACAGCAGCGGGCCCGAGGGCCCGGTCACCCAGTCCTCCAGCCGGGTGGTGGTCGGCCACGGCGCCTCGTCGCGCGGGGCGGGCGGCCCCGAGCGCGGGTGGTGCCGCGGCGTCTTCGCCAGGTGCAGCGCACCGTCCGCGCGCTGTTCACCGCCGTCCAGGCCGTCCAGGCTGTCCAGCGGCTCGGCGTAGCCGGGGCAGTCCACGGGGACGTGCAGGGTGAAGACGCTGCCGACGCCGGGGCGGCTGCTCGCGGTGATCCGGCCGCCGAGCAGCCCCGCGATCTCCCGGCTGATCGACAGGCCCAGGCCCGTACCGCCGTACTTGCGGTTGGTGGTGCCGTCCGCCTGCTGGAACGCCTCGAAGATGACCGGCAGCTTCTCCGGCGCGATACCGATGCCGGTGTCCGTGACGGTGAAGGCGACGGTGCCGTCCCCGGAGCGGTCCACCCGCAGGTCGATCTTGCCGGCGGCGGTGAACTTCACCGCGTTGGACAGCAGGTTGCGCAGCACCTGCTGGAGGCGCTGTTCGTCGGAGAACAGCTCCTTGGGCACGTTCTCGCTCACCGACACCTCGAAGGCCAGCCCCCGGTCGAGGGTCATCGGCCGGAACGTGTCGTGGACGTAGTTGAGCAGTTTGATCAGCGGCAGCCGCTTGGGCCGTACGTCCATCCGGCCCGCCTCGATCTTCGACAGGTCGAGGATGTCGTTGATGAGCTGGAGCAGGTCGGACCCGGACCGGTGGATCGTGATCGCGAACTGCACCTCCTGCTCGTTCAGGTGCCCGTCCGGGTTGTCGGCGAGCAGCCGGGCGAGGATGAGCAGCGAGTTCAGCGGGTTGCGCAGCTCGTGCGACATGTTCGCCAGGAACTCGGACTTGTACTGGGACGAGCTGGCCAGCAGCGCCGCCTTCTCCTCCAGTTCCTCGTTCGACCGCTGGAGCTCCGCCTGCCGCCGCTGGAGCTCGTCGGTCCGTTCCTGGAGCTGGCGGGCCAGCCGCTGCGACTCGCCGAGCAGCGACTCGGTCCGGGAGTTGGCGACGATGGTGTTGATGGCCACGCCGATGGTGTTCACGAACTGGTCGAAGAAGGCCAGGTGCACGTCGGAGAAGCGGGAGAAGGACGCCAGCTCGATGACGCCCAGCGTCTGGTCCTCGAACAGCACCGGGATGATGACGACGGTCGCCGGGTTGGCCTCGCCCAGCCCCGAATTGATCTTGATGTAGTCCGGCGGGGCGTCCTCCACCAGGATGCGCTTCTTCTCCAGGGCCGCCTGGCGCACCAGGCCGTGATCCATGGAGCCCGGCGTGTCGATCGTGGTGTCCAGGGACGACCCGTACCCGGCGATGAAGGCCATCTGGAGGTCGTCGCGGTCGGTGTCGGCCAGGAAGAACGCGCCGTACTGGGCGTTCACCAGCGGCGTCAGCTCCCGCAGGATCAGGTCGGCGACCTCCATCAGGTCCCGGTGGCCCTGCATCAGCCCCGCCAGCCGCGCGAGGTTCGACTCCAGCCAGTCCTTGGCGCGGGTGGTCTCCCGGAGGTTGGAGACCATCAGGTTGATGTTGTCGCGCAGCTCCGCGACCTCGCCCTGGGTCTCCACGGTCACGTTACGGGTCATGTCACCGGCCGCCACCGCCGAGGCCACCTCGGCGATGGCCCGTACCTGGGTGGTGAGGTTCGACGCCAGCTCGTTGACGTTCGTCGTCAGCCGTTTCCAGGTGCCGTACACACCTTCGACCCGGGCCTGGCCGCCGAGCTGCCCCTCGCTGCCCACCTCGCGGGCGACCCGGGTGACTTCGGACGCGAACGACGACAGGGTGTCGACCATCGTGTTGAGCGTGGTCTTCAGCTCCAGGATCTCGCCGCGCGCGTCCACGTCGATCTTCTTCGACAGGTCGCCCTGGGCGACCGCGGTGGCCACCAGCGCGATGTTGCGCACCTGCGTGGTCAGGTTGGACGCCATGAAGTTGACGTTGTCCGTCAGGTCCTTCCACACCCCGGACGCGCCCCGGACCTGCGCCCGGCCGCCCAGGTTGCCTTCCGTGCCGACCTCCCGCGCCACTCGCGTGACCTCGTCGGCGAACGCCCGTAGCTGCTCCACCATCGAGTTGACGGTGTCCTTCAGCTCCAGGATCTCGCCGCGCGCGTCGACCGTGATCTTCTTCGACAGGTCGCCGTCGGCCACCGCCGTGGTCACCTGCGCGATGTTGCGCACCTGGGAGGTGAGGTTGGACGCCATGAAGTTGACGTTGTCCGTCAGGTCCTTCCAGACGCCCGAGGCGCCGCGCACCTGCGCCTGACCACCGAGATTGCCTTCGGTGCCGACCTCGCGGGCGACGCGGGTGACCTCGTCGGCGAAGGCGGAGAGCTGGTCGACCATCGTGTTGATCGTCGACTTCACCTCCAGGATCTCGCCCTTCGCCTCGACCGTGATCTTCCGGCCCAGGTCGCCCTCCGCGACCGCCGTCGCCACCAGGGCGATGTTGCGCACCTGGGAGGTGAGGTTGTCGGCCATGAAGTTGACGTTGTCGGTGAGGTCCTTCCAGACGCCCGACACACCGCGTACGTGCGCCCGGCCGCCGAGCCGCCCTTCCGTGCCGACCTCGCGGGCGACGCGGGTGACCTCGTCGGCGAAGGCGGAGAGCTGGTCGACCATCGTGTTGACGGTCAGCTTGAGCTGGAGGATCTCGCCGCGCGCGTCCACGGTGATCTTCTGGCTGAGATCGCCGTTGGCCACCGCCGTGGTCACCTGGGCGATGTTGCGTACCTGGCTGGTCAGGTTGGACGCCATGAAGTTGACGTTGTCGGTGAGGTCCTTCCAGACACCCGACACGCCCCGCACCTGGGCCCGGCCGCCGAGCTGCCCCTCGGTGCCGACCTCGCGGGCGACGCGGGTGACCTCGTCGGCGAAGGCGGAGAGCTGGTCGACCATCGTGTTGACGGTCAGCTTCAGCTCCAGCAGCTCGCCCGCCGCCTCGACCGTCACCTGCCGGGTCAGGTCGCCGCGCGCCACCGCCGTCGTCACCAGCGCGATGTCCCGTACCTGGGCGGTCAGCCTGGCCGCCATCGTGTTGACCGCCTCGGTCACGTCACGCCAGCTCCCGGACAGCCCCGCCACCTTCGCCCGCCCGCCGAGCCGCCCTTCCGTACCGGACTCGCGGGCCACCCGGGTCACCTCGCCGGTGAACAGCGACAACTGGTCGACCATGCGGTTCACCGCCCGGCCCAGCCGCCGGCGGTCGCCGCGCAGCGGGCGGTTGCCGTCGTGCAGGTCCACCCGCAGGGTCAGGTCGCCGCCCGCCACCGCGTCCAGCACCTGGGTGGCCTGGGTGGTCGGGATGACCAGGGCGTCGATGATGGCGTTGGCGGCCTGTACGGAGGTGGCCCAGGTGCCGGGACCCGGGCTGGCCGACATCCGTTCGTCCAGCCGGCCCTGGCGCACGACCTCCGACCGCAGGCGTAACAGCTCGTCGGACAGGTGCTGGTTGCGGGAAGCTATCTGGTTGAAGACCGCGGACAGCTCGGCCAGCAGCCCCTCCTGGGCCACCGGCAGCCGCGTACGGAAGTCGCCGGCCGCCATCGACGTCAGCGCGGTCAGCAGCGGTCTGAGATCGGCGGTGCGCACGACGTCACCACCGGGATCGAGGGACACTCGGGGCACTGCCGAATCGACCGCCATGTCTCCCCACTTCAGTAACTCGGTGCTTATGGGTGCGCTCAGTCTGTCACTCTGGAGTGGCGTATTCGGCGCTATTGCGGAACTGCTCGGGAGTTGCTCAATGAGGACGACAACTTCGTCAGACAGGGGCGCCCCGGCCCGGGGCGCCGCGGTGGCCCGGGCGGCGTTCCGCCCCGCCCGCGGCGGCCCCGGCAGGGCGGCTCCCGGCGGGCCTCGCGAGGAGTTCACCGACGCACGTCCCGAAGGAGGCAGGCCGGTGGATTCCCGCACGGAGGCGGACTCGGACCCAGCCATGGAGGCGGCCGGCGCGACGGACGCGGCCGTGGGGGAGGGGGTGACGGAGGCGACGGATCCGGCCACCGGGGCGAAGGAGGCCGAGGTGACGGATTCGGCCATGGGGCCGGGTGCGGGGGAGGGGGACGGTGAGACGGAGGGGGGCGGCGAGATGTGTGGGACGCCGGAGACTCCAGGGGCTCCGGAGGTGACGGGGACACCTGCCGCGCCTGCCGAAGGCGTACGGGTGGAAGCTGCGCCTGCCGAAGGCGTACCGGTGGAAGCCGCCTCCGCCGAAGCCGTACCTGCCGAAACCGTCCCCGCGGAGACTCCCGCCGCCCCGCCCTCCAGACCGGCTTCCGGCCCCGGCCCCGACGCCGGGTCCGCCACCGACGGACGGGACAGCGTCCGCCGGTCGAGTCTGCCCGGCAATCCGCGTGCGGCCGCGGCAGCGCGTCAATTCGTACGGGCCGTCCTGGCCGACTGGGTGACCCGGTCGCTGCCCGGCGCGGACGCCATCGGTGACCGCCTCGCCGACGAGGCGGTCCTGCTGGTCAGCGAGCTGGTCACGAACGTCGTGGTGCACGCGGGCACCACCGTGGAACTGCTGTGCCGCCTGGAGACGGATCTGGACGCGGGGACGGAGGCAGGGGCGGAAGCGGGTACGGACCCGGACGCGGGCGCCGACGGGGATACGGGCGCCGCTGACGCAGCCACGGACACAGCCCCGAACCCGGCCCCTGACACAGCTCCGGACCCGAACACGGACCCAGCCCCAGACCCAGCCCCGAACCTCCCCCACACCGCAGTCGTCATCGAAGTCTCCGACCACCACCCCGCCCGCGCCGTACGGGCGCGCCAGTCGGCCTCCGCGAACGAGAGCCGGGGCCACGGCCTGCAACTGGTCGGCGCCGTCGCCGAGTCCTGGGGCATCACCTACCGGCGCGACCTGAAGACCGTGTGGTTCCGGCTCCTGGCCGGTCCGCGGCACCACGCCTACGGGCCGCCGGCTCGGTTCTCGCACCACGATCTGGAGCTGCAGCGCGGCCTGCGCGCCGCCGAACTGCTCGCCCCCGCACCCGTCCGCCGCTCCCCGGCGCGGCGGTCCGAAGCGGACTGGATCAACCACGGTGCCCTGTCCTTCCTCGCGGAGGCGTCCGACCTGCTGTCCGGGCAGCTCGACGAGGAGCAGGTGGCGCTGCTCGCCGCCCAGTTGGTCGTACCGCGCCTCGCCGACTGGTGCGCGGTCTGGCTGCACAGCGGCGGCCGGGAGGGCACGGGCGAGGCACCGCGGCTCGCCCGCGTCTGGCATTCCAGCGAGAGCCGGATCGACGCCCTGCGCATGGCTCTGGAGAAGGAGCCGCCGGTGATGCCGGTCCCCGGCCCGCAGCGGGAGGGCGCCGGGGCCGCGGTGCCGTGGCCCTGGCCGCAGGAGCCGAGCGGGTACGGGCCCGGGGGCGCCGCGCTGGCCTGCCGGCTGGTGGCGGGCGGCCGCGACCACGGCACGCTGCTGATCGGGCGGGCCGGGCTGATGCGCTTCCCCGACGAGGTCGTGGGCCTCATAGAGGACCTGACCCGCCGGGTCGCGCGGGCCCTGGCCACGGCCCGCGCGTACCGGAACCAGGAACGGATCAGCCAGGTGCTCCAGCGCCGTCTCCTCCCCAGGGGCCGGCCTGCCGTCCCCGGTCTGGAGTCCTACGTGGTGTACGAGCCGCGTGAGGGCGCCTGGGCTGGCGGTGACTTCTGGGATCTGTTCGACGCCGGGAACGGCCGCTGGTGCTTCGCCCTCGGCGACGTGTGCGGCAACGGCCCGGAAGCCGCGGCGGTCACCGGCCTCGCCCGCCCCGTGCTGCGGCTGCTGGCCCGCGACGGATTCGGCGTGGGCGAGGTGCTGGACCGGCTCAACAAGACCATGGCGCGCGAGGCCGCGGACTCGGTGGCCGCCGTCACGGCGGCGGTCGCCGCCGCGGGCACCGGGCTGGAGCCCTCCGTCGAACTGCGCGCCGAGGGCGAGCAGACCCGCTTCCTCTCCCTCCTGTACGGCGAGATCGAGCCGCACGCCGACGGCACGGCGGGCGCCCGGTGCACCCTGGCCAGCGCCGGTCACCCGCTGCCGCTGGTCCTCGGCACGGACGGCGCGGTACGGATCGCCGCCGCGCCGCAGATGCTGGTCGGAGTGGTGGAGGACACGTCGTACGAGTCCGAGTCCTTCGAGCTGGCGCCCGGCGAGACGCTGCTGTGCGTCACGGACGGGGTGACGGAGCGGCGCTCGGGCCACCGCCAGTTCGACGACGATGACGGCCTGGCCCACCACTTCGCCGCCTGCACCGGCCTGGGGGCCACCGCGGTCGCCGAACACATCCGGCGGGCGGTGCACGCGTTCGCGGACACGCCGCCGGACGACGACCTGGCGCTGCTGGTGCTCCAGGCGACCGGGCAGCGGTAGCGGCCGGACCGGGCGGAGACGGCCGGACGGCACCTGCCCCGGCCGCCCACCGCGCTCCCGTACGGCCCCACCCCCGCCGCCCGCAACCGTTCCCCTCCCGATGCCGGACAATGGACCACATGCCTTCCGCACTCCCCGACGGTGAGCCCATGCCCGAAGACGGGTCGCTGCCCGGTCACGCCCTGACGGGGGCGGCCGCCCGGCCGCTCGGGTTCTACCTGCACGTGCCGTACTGCGCGACGCGCTGCGGCTACTGCGACTTCAACACGTACACGGCCACCGAGCTGCGCGGCTCGGGCGGCGCGCTCGCCTCGCGGGAGAACTACGCGGAGACCGTCGCCGAGGAGATCCGGCTCGCCCGCAAGGTGCTCGGCGACGATCCCCGGCCGGTCGAGACGGTCTTCGTCGGCGGCGGCACACCGACCCTGCTCCCGGCCGCCGACCTGGGGCGGATGCTCGCCGGGATCCGTGACGAGTTCGGGCTGGCGGACGGCGCGGAGGTCACCACCGAGGCCAACCCGGAGTCCGTCGACCCGCGCTACCTCGCCGAACTGCGGGAGGCCGGCTTCAACCGGGTCTCCTTCGGCATGCAGAGCGCCCGGCAGCACGTCCTGAAGATCCTGGACCGTACGCACACCCCGGGCCGCCCCGAAGCCTGCGTCGCCGAGGCACGCGCGGCGGGCTTCGACCACGTCAACCTGGACCTGATCTACGGGACGCCCGGCGAGTCCGACGACGACTGGCGGGCCACGCTGGACGCGGCGCTCGGCGCGGCGCCCGACCACGTCTCCGCGTACGCGCTGATCGTCGAGGAGGGCACCCAGCTCGCCCGCCGCATCCGGCGCGGCGAGGTGCCGATGACCGACGACGACGTGCACGCGGACCGCTACCTGATCACGGAGGAGGCCCTCTCCGCGGCCGGCTTCCAGTGGTACGAGGTCTCCAACTGGGCCACGACGGAGGCGGGCCGCTGCCGCCACAACGAGCTGTACTGGACGGGCGCGGACTGGTGGGGCGCCGGCCCCGGCGCGCACAGCCACGTGGGCGGCGTGCGCTGGTGGAACGTGAAGCACCCCGGCGCGTACGCACAGGCACTCGGCGAGGGCCGGTCCCCGGGCGCGGGCCGCGAACTCCTCTCCGACGAGGACCGCCGCGTCGAACGCATCCTCCTCGAACTCCGCCTCGCGGCCGGCTGCCCCCTCGACCTCCTCGCCCCGGCGGGAGCGAAGGCCGCCGCCCGAGCCCTGTCCGACGGCCTCCTGCAACCTGGCCCGTACGAGGAGGGCCGCGCCGTCCTGACCCTGCGGGGGCGGCTGCTGGCGGACGCGGTGGTGCGGGATCTGGTGGACTGATCGCTCGCCAGGGTGAATCATGTGCTTTCCGCGCGGATCGGCCTACGCTGCTCCCTGGCCGGCTGTCGTACTCATGACGACGGCGTGAAGCGGAGGACCACGGAGATGACGGCTGTGGATGACCGACCGATCACTCACCCCCTCGTCGCGTTCTTCGAGGACCTTGAGGTCCCCGAGGGATACAAGGCGGAACTCCTGCGGGGGGAAATCGTGATGATGGCGGGCCCTGATCTGGTGCACAACCGGATCGTGCTGAGGGTGTTGCGGCAGATCCCGGACCAGAAGTGGGACTGTCTGCAAACTCAGGACATCGATCTGCTGAGCGAGACCAGTGAGCCACAGCCGGACCTCGTCGTGCTTCACCGTGACGCCGGGCCGGAAGCGGGGCGGCTGCTCCCCTCCGAAGTCGTCACCTTGCTCGTCGAGGTCGTCTCCAGGACCAGCGTCGAACGTGACTACGACATCAAGCGCTGCGTCTACGCGGCGGGCAAGGTCCCCGCCTACCTGATCATCGATCCCGTCATGGCCCAGTGCGTCCTGTTCACCGAGCCCACCGGCACCGGTAAGGACGCCGACTACGCCGTGCGGCGCATCACCAAGTTCGGCGACCCCGTGCCGATCGACCTCCTCGGCATCGAGCTGGACACCAGTGAGTTCCAGACCCTCCCCGACGCCAGGCCCCACTCCCGCCCGTAACAGAGCCGACGCCGCTCACCCCGGCGCAGTGACGAAGTCGATCAGTTCCTCCACCCGCCCCAGCAGCGCCGGCTCCAGCTCCTTGTAGGAGTGGACGTGGGAGAGGATGTGCTGCCACGCCGCCCCGGTGTTCTCCGGCCAGCGCAGGGCGCGGCAGACGCCGGTTTTCCAGTCCTGGCCGCGGGGGACGGACGGCCAGGCGGGGATGCCGACCGCGGCGGGTTTCACCGCTTCCCAGATGTCGATGTACGGGTGGCCGACGACCAGGACGTTCTCGTCCGTGACCGAGGCCGCGATGCGGGACTCCTTCGAGCCGGGGACGAGGTGGTCGACCAGGACGCCGAGGCGGGCGTCCGGGCCGGGGGAGAAGGAGCGGACGATGGCCGGGAGGTCGTCGACGCCTTCGAGGTATTCCACGACGACGCCCTCGATGCGCAGGTCGTCGCCCCAGACGCGTTCCACCAGCTCGGCGTCGTGGCGCCCTTCGACGTAGATGCGCCCGGCGCGGGCGACCCGTGCGCGGGCGCCGGGGACGGCCAGGGAGCCGGAGGCCGTACGGGCCGGTCCGCGTGCGGCGGCGCGGGAAGAGGGGCGTACGAGGGTGACGGGCTTGCCGTCCAGGAGGAAGCCGCGCGGGACCATCGGGAAGACCCGGTGTTTGCCGAAGCGGTCCTCCAGGGTGACGGTCGGGCCCTCGGCGGTCTTCTCGCAGCGGACGACCGCGCCGCAGAACCCGGTGACGGCTTCTTCCACGACGAGGTCCGGCTCGGCCTCGACCTCGGGGGCCGGCTGCTGCTTCTTCCACGGCGGGGTGAGGTCCGGGCCGTACTCTCTGCTGCGCATTGGACAGACGATAAGAAGGGATGGCCGGTCAGTGCCGCGACACGCCGAAGCGGCGGCTCAGCGCGTCGCGTTGCTCACGGACGAATCGGGCATCCACGACAGCTCCGTGCCCGGGTACGTACACCGCGTCCTCGCCGCCGAGGGCCAGCAGCCGGTCCAGGGCGGCGGGCCACCGGCCGGGGATCGCGTCCGGTCCGGCCTGGGGTTCGCCGGACTCCTCGACCAGGTCGCCGCAGAAGACGACCTCGGGCGAGCCGTGCGTGCCGGGTACCAGGACGACCAGGTCGTGCGCGGTGTGGCCGGGGCCGACGTTGGCGAGCAGGACCTGCCGGTCGCCGAGGTCGACGGTGCGTTCGCCGGAGACCAGGTGGTGCGGGCGCACGAGCAGGTCGGCGGCCTCCGCGGCGGCGTCCGGGTCCACGCCGTGCGACACCGCGTCGCGCCGCAGGTCGTCCAGGGCGCGCGGCAGGAACTCGTCGAGCCCGGCCGCGCCGAAGACCTGGACGCCCGCGAAGGCCGCGGCGCCCAGGACGTGGTCGAAGTGGGGATGGGTCAGCGCGACATATGTCACGTTCTGCCCTGTGATGTCGCGAAGTTGACGGCGCAGCTCGGCGCCGTCCCGGATCGTCGCGCCGGTGTCCACGATCAGCACACCGGACGAGCCGACGACGGCGCCCACCGTCTCGTCCCAGCCGGGCATCCGGCGCCGCCCGACGCCCGCGCCGAGCCGTTCCCACCCGGCCTCTTCCCAAGTCGTACGCATACCGAGACGCTAGCCGTATCGCGATAGCGTTGCCCGCCGGACCGGGGGGTTCCGGGTGCCCGCCGCCGCCCGCGGTACGCGTTTCGCGGGAGTCCGGAGCACGACTCCGGTACCGCCGCCCTTGCCCTGCCCGTGCGACCCGGCCGTACACTTGGTCAGGGTCTGGCACTCGGACCTGATGAGTGCCAGGGAAGACGACCCGGAAGAACCCGGCCGCGCGCCGGTGACACGGCCGGACTGGAGGTGTGCGCGATGCTCAGTGAACGCAGACTCGAAGTGCTGCGCGCCATCGTCCAGGACTATGTCGGGACCGAGGAGCCGGTCGGCTCCAAGGCGCTGACCCAGCGGCACCAGCTCGGTGTCTCTCCCGCCACGGTCCGCAACGACATGGCCGCGCTGGAGGACGAGGGCTTCATCGCCCAGCCGCACACGAGCGCGGGGCGCATCCCGACGGACAAGGGCTACCGCCTCTTCGTCGACAAGCTGGCCGGCGTCAAGCCGCTCTCCAGCCCCGAGCGGCGCGCCATCCAGAACTTCCTGGACGGCGCCGTCGACCTGGACGACGTCGTGGGCCGTACGGTACGGCTGCTGGCGCAGCTCACGCGGCAGGTCGCCGTCGTGCAGTACCCGTCGCTGACCCGGTCCACGGTGCGGCACGTGGAGCTGCTGTCGCTGGCGCCGGCCCGGCTGATGCTGGTGCTGATCACGGACACCGGCCGGGTCGAGCAGCGCATGGTGGACTGCCCGGCGCCGTTCGGCGAGACCTCCTTGGCGGACCTGCGGGCGCGGTTGAACAGCCGCGTGGTGGGGCGGCGGTTCACGGACGTGCCGCAGCTCGTGCAGGATCTCCCGGAGTCCTTCGAGCAGGAGGACCGGGGCACGGTCTCGACAGTGCTGTCGGTGTTGCTGGAGACTCTGGTGGAGGAGACCGAGGAGCGGCTGATGATCGGCGGCACCGCCAATCTCACGCGCTTCGGGCACGATTTCCCACTGACCATCCGGCCGGTGCTGGAGGCCCTGGAGGAGCAGGTGGTGCTCCTCAAACTGCTGGGGGAGGCCAAGGACTCCGGCATGACCGTACGCATCGGGCATGAGAATGCCCATGAGGGCCTGACGTCCACATCGGTCGTCGCGGTCGGCTACGGTTCGGGCGACGAGGCAGTCGCCAAACTCGGCGTGGTCGGACCGACCCGCATGGACTACCCCGGAACGATGGGAGCGGTACGCGCAGTGGCACGTTACGTCGGACAGATCCTCGCGGAGTCGTAAGTGGCCACGGACTATTACGCGGTCCTGGGCGTACGACGCGATGCCTCGCAGGACGAGATCAAGAAGGCTTTCCGGCGGCTGGCCCGCGAGCTGCACCCGGATGTGAACCCGGATCCGAAGACCCAGGAGCGGTTCAAGGAGATCAACGCCGCTTACGAGGTGCTCTCGGACCCGCAGAAGAAGCAGGTCTACGACCTCGGCGGCGACCCCCTCTCGCAGGCGGGTGGCGGTGGCGGGGCCGGCGGCTTCGGCGCGGGCTTCGGCAACTTCTCCGACATCATGGACGCGTTCTTCGGCACCGCGTCGCAGCGCGGACCCCGGTCCCGCACGCGGCGCGGCCAGGACGCCATGATCCGGCTGGACGTCGAACTGGACGAGGCGGCCTTCGGGACCACCAAGGACATCCAGGTGGACACCGCCGTCGTCTGTACGACCTGTTCGGGTGAGGGCGCGGCGCCCGGCACCTCGGCGCAGACCTGTGACATGTGCCGCGGCCGCGGTGAGGTCTCGCAGGTCACCCGGTCCTTCCTGGGCCAGGTCATGACCTCGCGGCCGTGCCCGCAGTGCCAGGGCTTCGGCACCGTCGTGCCGACCCCGTGCCCGGAGTGCGCCGGCGACGGCCGCATCCGCTCGCGCCGTACGCTCACGGTCAAGATCCCGGCCGGTGTGGACAACGGCACCCGTATCCAGCTCGCGGGCGAGGGCGAGGTCGGCCCCGGCGGCGGCCCGGCCGGCGACCTGTACGTGGAGATCCACGAACTGGCGCACCCGACGTTCCAGCGGCGCGGCGACGACCTGCACTGCACGGTCACCATCCCGATGACGGCGGCGGCGCTGGGCACCAAGTGCCCGCTGGAGACGCTGGACGGCATGGAGGAGATCGACATCCGGCCCGGCACCCAGTCCGGCCAGTCGATCCCGCTGCACGGCCGCGGCGTCACCCACCTGCGGGGCAACGGGCGCGGCGACCTCATCGTGCACGTCGAGGTCATCACGCCGTCGAAGCTGGACGCGGAGCAGGAGGAGCTGCTGCGGCGGCTCGCCAAGCTGCGCGGGGAGGAGCGCCCGACGGGGCAGTTCCAGCCGGGGCAGCAGGGGTTGTTCTCGCGGTTGAAGGACGCTTTCAACGGGCGGTAGGCATTCCGTCCTGCCGGGGGTCCGGGGGTTGTCCCCCGGATGGGCACGGCACCGGGCGGTGACCCCCCGTTACGGCACACGGCGGCGGCCGGGCTTCTCGGCCCGGCCGCCGTTCGCCGTTCCCGCCCGAACTGCCCTGATCGCCGGACCTGTTTGATCTTGGTGGGTCCGGGCCCGGTTCGGGACCCCGCGTGCGGCGTGACACGATGTGGTCATGCCCACAGCGCTGACCGATCTCTGCCGTCATCCGATCGCGCAGGCCCCCATGGCAGGCGGCGTCGCCCGCCCGGAGCTGGCCGCCGCCGTCAGCGGCGCCGGCGGACTCGGCTTCCTGGCCGCCGGGTACAAGACCGCGGACGGCATGTATCAGGAGATCAAACAACTGCGCGGGCTCACCGACCGCCCCTTCGGCGTCAACCTCTTCATGCCGCAGCCCGCGCTCGCCGACAACGCGGCCGTCGAGGTCTACCGTGAGCAGCTCGCGGGCGAGTCGGCCTGGTACGAGACGCCGCTGGACGACATCGACCCGTACGAGGGTGTCGACGACGGGTACGAGGCGAAGCTCGCCATCCTGCGCGAGGACCCGGTGCCGGTCGTCTCCTTCCACTTCGGGTGCCCGTCGCGCGCCGTTCTCGACGGATTCGCCAAAGTCGGTACGTTCACGATCGTCACCGCCACCACGGCCGCCGAGGCACAGGCCGCGCAGTGGGCCGGCGCCGACGCGGTCTGCGTCCAGGGCATAGAGGCCGGCGGCCACCAGGGCACCCACCGCGACGACCCGCAGGCCGACGGCACCGGTGCCGGGGTCGGACTGCTGTCGCTGATCGGGCAGGTGCGGGAGGCCGTGCAGATACCGATCGTCGCGGCGGGCGGTCTGATGCGTGGTTCGCAGATCGCCGCGGTGCTGGCGGCGGGCGCGTCGATGGCGCAGCTCGGCACGGCGTTCCTGGTCACCCCGGAGTCCGGCGCGAATCCGCTGCACAAGCAGGCGATGACCAACCCCCTGTTCACGCGTACCGAGCTGACCAGGGCCTTCTCCGGACGCCCGGCCCGCAGCCTGGTGAACCGCTTCCTGCGTGAGCACGGCCCGTACGCCCCGGCCGCCTACCCGGCCGTGCACCACCTCACCTCGGGCCTGCGCAAGGCCGCCGCCAAGACCGGCGACGCGCAGGGCATGGCGCTGTGGGCGGGCCAGGGGCACCGGATGGCGCGGCAGCTTCCGGCCGGTCAGTTGGTCGAGGTGCTGGTGGCCGAACTGGAGGCGGCACGCGCCGGATCGGTCCGGGAGGACGTGCGCGACTCCGCCGCGCCGGAGAGCTATCAGGCCGGTCCGGGGCTCCCGGGCGAGCTGGGAGGTGCGCTGTGACGGCGCCGGTGTTTCTCGTCGACAGTGTCCCGGGCACGGGGGAGACCGTGCTGGACGGGCCCGAGGGGCGGCACGCGGTCTCCGTACGGCGGCTGCGCGCGGGCGAACCCGTGGTGCTGACGGACGGCAACGGCAGCGGCGCGGTGGGCGTGGTGCGGGCCGCCGAGGGCAAGGACCGGCTCGTCGTCGAGGTGACCGGTACGCAGACCGAGCCGGAGCCGGTGCCGCGCATCACCGTCGTCCAGGCCCTCCCCAAGGGCGACCGCGGCGAACTGGCCGTGGAGACCATGACGGAGACCGGCGTGGACGCCGTCGTCCCGTGGGCCGCGTCCCGGTGCATCACGCAGTGGAAGGGCGAGCGGGCCGCGAAGTCCCTGGCCAAGTGGCGCAACACCGCCCGGGAGGCGGGCAAGCAGGCGCGCCGGCTGCGCTTTCCCGAGGTCGCCGACCTGATGTCGACCAAGCAGGTCGCGGCGCTCCTCGCGGAGGCGGACTTCGCCGCCGTACTGCACGAGGACCGCGACGCGGGCAGCGCCCCGCTGGCCGCCGCCGAACTGCCGTCCAGCGGCCGGATCGTGCTCGTGGTCGGCCCCGAAGGGGGCGTGTCGCCCGAGGAGTTGGCGGCCTTCGAGGAGGCGGGCGCCAAGGCGTACCGGCTCGGGTGGAGCGTCCTGCGGACGTCCACGGCGGGTACGGCGGCCACCGCGCTGCTGCTGGGCCGTACCGGCCGCTGGAGCTGACGGCGCGACGGACGCCCGGCCGGGGCGGCGCGACAAGGACGCCCGGTCGGGGCGGCACGCCAGAGACAGCGCCGGAAGAAGCACGGCGGGGCCGCGGCGTGACGTACGCCGCGGCCCCGCCGCTTCCGCGACGGCCGGATCAGACCAGCTCGGCGTGGAGGGTGATGTTCTTGACGCCGGCCAGCGCCTGGCTCACCGGGCAGTTCTTCTTCGCGTCCTCGGCCGCGGCCTGGAAGTCCTCCTCGGACAGGCCGGGCACGCTGGCCTTGAGGGTCAGCACGATGCCGGTGATGCCCTCGCCCGGCTGGAAGGTCACGTCGGCCTTGGTGTCCAGCGCCGCGACGGTGTAGCCCTTGCCGGCCAAGCCGTGCGAGAAGGCCATCGAGTAGCAGGACGAGTGGGCCGCCGCGATCAGCTCCTCGGGGCTGGTGACGCCGTTCGGCTGCTCGGCGCGGGCCGGCCAGTTCACGTCGAACGTGCCGACGTTGGAGGAGGCGAGGGCGACCTGGCCCTTGCCCTCCAGCAGGTTGCCTTCCCAGTGGGTCTGCGCGGTGCGGGTCGTTGCCATGGTGGATGACTCCTGGTCGTGGGGTGATGGCGGTCTGTGGATCAGCTTAGTGATTCCGGCACGGCGTACGGCGGCACCCGGACAGGCGGCACGAGGCGGCCCGTACGGGCGGCGGCGCACACTGGCCGAGCCGGGACTGTTGGTCCGGGGGCCATGGTGGGACGCTGCCGGGCATGGGGTCCATGGGGCGCTTACGAGACGTACGGACGCGGCTCGCGCGGACCGGCAGGTCCCGGGCCGGATCGACGCGGCGCGGCCGGCTGTTCGCGGCGGTGGGCGCCGCGGGCGCGGCGGTCGTCGCGGTGTCCGCCTGTGAGCCGGCCGGCGGACTGAACACCTCGTCGATCGCTTACACCACCGATCAGGCGGGGACCGTGGCGCTGGAGCGCATCGGCGTGAACGTGAGCTGGCTGAGCTGTACGGCGACCGTGCCGCGGGACCAGCAGGCCACGGGCAACGCCACGGCGACGGCGACCCGCCACACCGTCGTCACCGTCGACTGCCAGGGCCAGACCGCCCACCACAGCAAGATCACCATCACCGGCCGGGTCACCTCCGAGGTCGACGGCCGCTGTGTGCGCGGGCGGCTGACCGCGCGGGTCGCCGGGCAGGTCGTCTTCAAGGTGGGCGTGCTCGGCAACTGCGAGCAGGACCAGCCGACCGGCACCCCGCGCCCGACCGTCACCCACACCGTCCAGCCGCCCAGCAGCGGCCACACGTCCCACGAGCCGCCGTCCACACCGCCCGTCACGGTCACGGTCACGGCTCAGCCGTCGGATCCGGACCCCGACCCGGACCCGGACCCGTCGCCCAGCGAAACCTGCTCGGACGACTCGCACGACCACGACGGCCAGGGCGACCACGACGGCCAGAACGACGACGGCCACGACGACGGCAACCACGACGGCAACAACCACGACGGCAACAACCACGACGGAGACGACGGCCAGAAGCAGACCTGGGCCGCCGAACACTGACCACCGCCCGGCGCGCCGCCCCGGGCTCCTCCCGCCTCCGGCCCGGCCGCCGCACCACCGCCCACGGGCGGCCCGGTAACATCCGGTCCCGTAGACGTGATGGTGATGTGACACGGCGCGGTACGGGTGGCCCGGCTCCGGACGGACGGGGGCGCCGCGTACCGGCCGGCGACCCGGGAGGAGCCCACCGGTGGCGGGAGAACCGCAGGCCGACTGCCTGTTCTGCAAGATCGTGGCAGGCGAGGTGCCCGCGACGATCGTGCGGGAGACCGAGACGACCGTCGCCTTCCGGGACATCAGTCCGCAGGCGCCGACGCACGTCCTGGTGATCCCCAAGGTGCACTACGCGAACGCCGGGGAACTGGCCGCCGCCGAGCCGCGGATCGCCGGTGAGGTGCTGAGCGAGGCCGCCGCGGTGGCCGCCGACGAGAAGGTCGACGCGACCGGCTACCGGATCATCTTCAACACCGGTCCGGGCGCCGGCCAGACCGTCTTCCACGCCCACGCCCACGTGCTGGGCGGCCGCGACCTCCAGCGCCTGGTCTGACCGGGGCGAAGGAGCCGCAGCACCGTGTCCGTACGCGAGTTCGTCGTCCTCGGCACCGCCAGTCAGGTGCCCACCCGGCACCGCAACCACAACGGTTACGTGCTGCGCTGGGACGGCGAAGGCATCATGTTCGACCCCGGCGAGGGCACCCAGCGGCAGATGCTGCGGGCCGGGGTCGCCGCGCACGACCTGCACCGGCTCTGCGTCACCCACTTCCACGGTGACCACTCGCTGGGGCTCGCCGGCGTCATCCAGCGGATCAACCTCGACCGGGTGCCGCACCCGGTCACCGCACACTACCCGGCGAGCGGGCAGCGGTTCTTCGACCGGCTGCGGTACGCCACCGCCTACCGCGAGACGGTACGGCTGGGCGAGCGGCCGGTGGCCGCCGACGGGGTGCTGGCCCGTACCCCGTCGTACGTCCTGGAGGCGCGCAAGCTCTCCCACCCGGTCGAGTCGTTCGGCTACCGCCTCGTCGAGCCGGACGGGCGCCGGATGCTGCCGGAGCGGCTCGCCGCGCACGGCATCGCGGGGCCGGACGTCGGCCGCCTCCAGCGCGAGGGGGAGCTGAACGGGGTCACCCTCGACGACGTCAGCGAGGTACGGCGGGGCCAGCGCTTCGCCTTCGTCATGGACACCCGGCTGTGCGACGGGGTGCACGCCCTCGCCGAGGGCTGTGACCTGCTGGTCATCGAGTCGACGTTCCTCGACGAGGACGAGCGGCTGGCCGCCGACCACGGGCACCTGACGGCGGGCCAGGCGGCCCGCGTCGCCGCCGACGCGGGCGTGCGCCACCTGGTCCTCACCCACTTCTCCCAGCGCTACTCGGACCCCTCGGAGTTCGAGCGGCAGGCGCGGGCGGCCGGGTTCGCGGGCGAACTGACCGTCGCCCGCGACCTGATGCGCGTCCCGGTGCCCAAGCGCGCCTGAGGAGCTCGCCGCCCCGGGAGCCCGTGCCGCCGGATCAGGGCAGGAAGTACATCGGGTTCGGCAGCTTGAACGTCTTGTCGCCGTAGCCGCCGTTCAGGTCGCTGTACTGGTCGCCGAAGTTGGCGACGATGTCGTAGCCCCGCGACTCGATGTGCTTGCGGGTGCCCGCCTTGAACTCCACCGTCGAGCAGGTGGCGCCGCACGGCAGGTAGGCCGGCGGGTTCTTCTTGTCCTTGAGGTAGACGTGCGCGCGGTCCAGCGGGACGCCGTAGCCGACGTTCTTGAGGTTGCGCACGCTCCACTCGCGCTGCGCCTCCTTGCGGCCGGTGACGAAGAAGACCTCGATCCCCTGGCGGTGCGCCCGGTTGACGAGGCGGTCCATGCCGTAGACCGCTTCCATGTCGGTGCTCGCCAGGTACTTGTCCTGGGCGGCCTCGGTGTGGTGGAAGCCGACCTGCAGCTCGTAGTTGTACGTCAGCAGCGTGGTGTCGTCCATGTCCAGGACGATGGCGGGCTTCTTGCCGTGGTGGTGCGTGCGGGCGTCCTTGGCGACCTTGTCGAGGTAGCGGCGGGCCGAGTCCGTGATGCCGCGCACCTGCTTGGCGTAGTTGCTGTGCGGGGAGGCGTAGTGCTGCCCGTCCGCGGTCACCGTGTCGCCGTAGTACGCCTTGATCTTGTCCTGGACCTGGGTGAGGTTCGGGATCTCCTTGTCCGTACGCGGTACGGAGTGCTCGGCGGTGGCCTGGCCGACGCCGAACGCCGCGGTACCGGCGACGACCACGGTGGCGGCCGCGGCGCCGAGCCGGACACGGCGACGGGAGAGGAGGGGGTGGCGCATGTGCTGCTCCTAGGTGGACCGGTGGGGGCCACCTAGGTTTAACAGAGCGTTTACACGGACATCTACGCGCGAAGATTCAACGATTGGCAAAGGCTGGACCGAACGGACCAGCACCGGACGGGCCGGCATGCTTCGGTCCGCACCGAAACGACCGGCTCCTAGGCTCCCCGCCATGAACACCGCACCCCCTGCCGCCGCGCCCGCCGCCGGCCACCTGGAGATAGCGCCCGGCGTCCTGTACTTCGGGACGCCGGTGGTCCTCGTGTCCACGGAGAACGAGGACGGCACGTTCAACCTCGCCCCCATCTCCTCCGCCTGGGCGCTCGGCCGGACCGTCGTCCTCGGACTCGGCCGCGAAGGACAGACCGCGCACAACCTCGGCAGCCGGCCCGGACTGGTGCTCAGCCTGCCGGGCCCCGGGCTGTGGCCCGCGGTGGAGCGGCTGGCGCCGCTCACCGGCCGCGACCCGGTGCCGCCGGGCAAGCCCGCGGGCTGCCGGTACGAGCCGGACAAGTTCGGCGCGGCCGGGCTGACCGCCGTACCGTCCCGCTCGGTACGGCCGCCCCGCGTCGCCGAATGCCCGCTCCAGATGGAGGCCCGTGCCGAGCGGGTGCGGCCGGACGTCTCCGGCGCCTTCGTCCTCGTCGAGACCGTGGTGAGCGCGGTGTACGCCGATCCCCGCATCGTCGTTCCCGGCACCGACCACATCGACCCGGCCGCCTGGAGCCCGCTCGTCTACAACTTCCGCCACTACTTCGGGCTCGGGCCGGAGCTGGGCCAGTCGTACCGTACGCAGACGCCCCGGGACGCGTAGCGGCGCGCCCGGCGGAGCGAGCCGTGTCCGCCGGAGCCGCACCCAACTCGGCCTTGTTCCACCCGACTTGTGCGAGCCCCCATTGACGCCCCGGACGCGCCTCCTTACCCTCCGTTCCCATGGACGGATCACGTCTACATACGCAGACAGAGGCGCCCCGGGCGCCGGCCGCTCCCACCGTCATCACCGCCGTCCGCCTCACCCCGGTCCTCGTGGCCGACCCGCCCCTGCTGAACACCCAGGGCGTCCACCAGCCCTACACGCCCCGCCTGGTCGTCGAGGTGGCCACGGCGGGCGGCGCGACCGGCCTCGGCGAGACCTACGGCGACACGCAGTACCTCGATCTGGCGGGTCCGCTGGCCGACGCGCTGATCGGCCGCCCGGTCACGGACCTGAACATGCTGCCGCGCCTGGCCGCCGAGGTGTGCGGCGACTCCCCGGCGGCCACCGGCGCCGCCGAGGTCACCGCGGGCGGCCTGCGCGGTGTGCAGACCGCCGACAAACTGCGGCTCTCCGTCCTCTCCGGCTTCGAGGTCGCCTGCCTGGACGCCTGGGGGCGGCTCACCGGCCTGCCCGTCCACGCCCTGCTCGGCGGCAAGGTCCGCGACCGTGTCGACTACAGCGCCTACCTCTTCTACCGCTGGGCCGCACACCCCGGCGGCCGCGGCGAGCCCGACGACTGGGGCGCGGCCCTCGACCCGCCCGGCATCGTCGACCAGGCCCGCCGCCTCCGCGACACGTACGGCTTCCGCTCCTTCAAACTGAAGGGCGGCGTCTTCGAGCCCGCGCAGGAGATCGCCGCCATCCGGGCGCTGGCCGACGCCTTCCCCGGGCACCCCCTGCGCCTGGACCCGAACGGCGCATGGAGCGTCCCCACGTCCCTGAAGGTCGCCCACGAGCTCCGGGACGTCCTCGAATACCTGGAGGACCCCGCCGCCACCACCGACCGCATGGCCGAGGTCGCCTCCCGTACGGGCCTCCCGCTCGCCACGAACATGTGCGTGACCACCTTCGCCGAGATCCGGGAGGCGTTCACCCGGGACGCCGTCCAGGTCGTCCTCTCCGACCACCACTACTGGGGCGGCCTGCGCAACACCCGCGAACTCGCCGCGATCTGCCGCGCCTTCGGCGTCGGCCTGTCCATGCACTCCAACACCCACCTCGGCATCAGCCTGGCCGCCATGAACCACGTCGCCGCGACCGTCCCCGACCTGCGCTACGCCTGCGACACCCACTACCCCTGGCAGACGGAGGACGTCCTCACCGAACGCCTCGCCTTCACGGACGGCGCACTGCCGGTGTCCGACGCGCCGGGCCTCGGCGTCACGCTCGACCGCGACCGGCTGTCGGCTCTGCACGCGCGCTGGCTGGCCGACGACGGGACGTTCCGGGACCGCGACGACGCGGCGGCGATGCGGGCCGCCGACCCGGGGTGGGTGACGCCCCGGGTGCCGCGGTGGTGAGCGCCGCCCACGGCCGCCGCCCCAGGGCCGTCGCCCCGTGCCGTCGGCGCACCCCGCACCGGCGCTTCCGGCGCCGAGGACGCGTACCGTATTCATCCCGTACGTGATCTTTGGAGGGAGCTGTCCCGATGGCACAGGAAGTGCGCGGCGTCATCGCGCCGGGGAAGAACGAGCCGGTGCGGCTGGAGACCATCCTGGTGCCGGATCCGGGACCGGGCGAGGCCGTGGTGAAGGTGCAGGCCTGCGGGGTGTGCCACACGGACCTGCACTACAAGCAGGGCGGGATCAACGACGAGTTCCCGTTCCTGCTCGGGCACGAGGCGGCGGGCGTCGTGGAGTCCGTCGGGGCGGGCGTGACCGACGTCGAACCCGGGGACTTCGTCGTCCTCAACTGGCGTGCGGTGTGCGGGAAGTGCCGGGCCTGCAAGCGCGGCCGTCCGCAGTACTGTTTCGACACCCACAACGCGCGGCAGAAGATGACGCTGAAGGACGGCACGGAGCTGACGCCCGCCCTCGGCATCGGCGCGTTCGCCGACAAGACGCTGGTCGCGGCCGGGCAGTGCACCAAGGTCGACCCCGAGGTGTCGCCCGCCGTGGCCGGGCTGCTGGGCTGCGGCGTGATGGCCGGCATCGGCGCGGCCATCAACACGGGCGCGGTGGGCCGCGGCGACAGCGTCGCGGTGATCGGCTGCGGCGGCGTGGGCGACGCGGCGATCGTCGGCGCCCGGCTGGCCGGCGCGGCGCGGATCATCGCCGTGGACGTGGAGGACCGCAAGCTCTCCATGGCCAAGACGATGGGCGCCACCCACACCGTCAACTCCCGCGCCGCCGACCCCGTCGAGGCGATCCGCGAGCTGACCGGTGGCTTCGGCGCCGACGTGGTGATCGACGCGGTGGGGCGCCCGGAGACCTACCGGCAGGCGTTCTACGCCCGCGACCTGGCCGGCACGGTGGTCCTGGTCGGCGTGCCGACACCGGAGATGAAGCTGGAGCTGCCGCTGCTGGACGTGTTCGGCCGGGGCGGCGCGCTGAAGTCGTCCTGGTACGGCGACTGCCTGCCGTCCCGCGACTTCCCGATGCTGGTCGACCTGCACCAGCAGGGCCGGATCGACCTGGCGGGCTTCGTCACGGAGACGATCGGCATCGACGGCGTCGAGCAGGCATTCGAGCGGATGCACCAGGGCGACGTACTGCGTTCGGTGGTGGTGCTCTGATGGCGGCCCGCATCGACCATCTGGTCACGTCCGGCACCTTCGCGCTCGACGGCGGTGAGTGGGACGTCGATAACAACGTGTGGATCATCGGCGACGACACCGAGGCGGTCGTCATCGACGCCGCCCACGACGCCGACGCGATCTTCGCGGCGCTCGATGGCCGTACGCTGCGCGCCATCATCTGCACCCACGCGCACAACGACCACATCGACGCGGCCCCGGCCCTCGCCGCCCGTACCGGCGCGCCCATCCATCTGCACCCGGCCGACCTGCCGCTCTGGCAGCAGACCCACCCGGACCGGGCGCCGGAAGAGGAGCTGGCGGACGGGCAGGTGCTCACCATCGCCGGCGTCGACCTGACCGTGCTGCACACCCCCGGCCACGCGCCGGGCGCGGTCTGCCTGTACGCGCCCGACCTGGGGGAGCACGGCACGGTCTTCACCGGCGACACCCTCTTCCAGGGCGGCCCCGGCGCCACCGGCCGGTCGTTCTCCGACTTCCCGACCATCGTCGACTCGATCCGGGAACGGCTGCTGACGCTGCCCCCGCGTACCGAGGTCCGTACCGGACACGGCGACGGCACCACGATCGGCGCCGAGGCACCGCACCTGGACGAGTGGGTGAAGCGGGGGCACTGAACCCCCGCCCCCGTCAGTCCGTGGCCGCCCGCTCCAGGATGCGGGCGGCCACCGCCGGTGAATCCACCAGCGGATGCAGCGCCACCGCCCGCAGCGCCGCGTCCCGGTCCTTGAACTCCGCCGCCTCGACCGTGGCCAGCTCGACGGCCTTGACCTGGAGCATCAGCCCCAACTGGTCCTCCCGCAGGGGCGCGCACGGCAGCGGCCGCGCGCCGTCCGTGTCCACCTCGCACACCGTCTCGATGATCGCCTCGGGTGCGAGCTGCGGCACGGTCGTCCCGTTGCGCACGTTCAGGATGAGGCGCGCGGGCCGGTCACCCGAGACGGCCCGCATGACGGCCAGCGCCACCTGGTCGTAACCGCCGCCCTCCTCCATGTCGCAGGTGTCGCGCTGCCAGCCGCCGGACGCCTCCCGGCTGTCGGCCATGTACGTCTCCTCGCGCTCCTGCCGGGTGCGCTCCCAGAGCGCGTACGCCTCCTCGGGCGAGACGCCGGACGCCGCCTCGAAGAAGCCGCTCTGCTGCTGGTCCAGGAACTCCCCGCGGGTTTCGGAGGCGTCCCGTACGGAGGCCAGCGTCTCGCGGCGGAGGTAGTAGTAATGCAGGTACTCGTTGGGAAGGGCACCCAGCGCCCGCAGCCAGTCCGCCCCGAACAGCTTGCCCTCCTCGAACGAGGTGAGCGCGCCGGAATCCGACAGCAGCTTCTTCAGCAGGTCCGTGCCGTCCTCGGCGGTCAAGGAGCGCAGCCAGCCCAGGTGGTTGAGCCCGACGTAGCCGTACGTCACCCGGTCCGGATCGGCGCCCGCGGCCCGCGCGGCGCGCCGCACCAGCCCGACCGGCGAGTCACAGATACCGATCACCCGCTCGCCCAGCACCTGCGCCATCGCCTCGGTGACGATCCCGGCGGGATTGGTGAAGTTGACGACCCAGGCGTCCGGCGCGAGCGCCGCCACCCGCTCGGCGATGCGCAGCGCGACGGGCACCGTACGCAGCCCGTACAGCACACCGCCCGCACCCACCGTCTCCTGCCCCAGCACCCCGGCGTCCAGCGGAATCCGCTCGTCCGCGATCCGCCCCGCCGTACCGCCGACACGGATCGCCGAGAAGACGAAGTCCGTGCCCCGCAGCGCGTCGTCGAGCGACTCGGCGACCCGCACGCGGACCGGCGACGGCCGCCCTGGACCGGTCCGCCGCTCCGCCTGCCGGGCCAGCACGGAGGCGATGACGGCCACCCGCCGCGGATCGGTGTCGTACAGGGTCACTTCGGTGACGGCCTGCGCGGGATCGTCCAGGAGCGCACGGTGCACGAGCGGTACCCGGAAACCCCCGCCGCCCAAAATCGTCAGCCTCATGGGCCGGAACGTACCGCAGCATCGGGCAGACTGGCGTCACGCGCACGGATGAGAGGGGCAGGCACGGTGAGCGCACACGATGTCCAGCGGACCCCGGGCAACGGCCCGGCCGGCCACGTCCCGCCGGGCCCCGCGCCCGCGCTCGACCCCCTCGCCGCCGTACGGGCCGAGGGCGACCCGGCCACCGACGTCTATCTCACCGGCACGGTCTTCCTCGACATCATCTTCACCGGCCTGGACTCCGCGCCGGTACGCGGCACGGAGTCCTGGGCCCGCGGCATGGGCTCCAGCCCCGGCGGCGTCGCCAACATGGCCACCGCACTCGCCCGCCTCGGCCTGCGCACCTCGCTCGCCGCGGCCTTCGGCGACGACATGTACGGCGAGTACTGCTGGGAGGCGCTGGAGCGCGGCGAACACGTCGACCTGTCGCTGTCCCGCACCGTCGCGGGCTGGCACTCTCCCGTCACCGTCTCCATGGCGTACGAGGGCGAGCGCACCATGGTCTCGCACGGCCACGAAGCGCCCAGCGGCCCCGCCCGCACCGCCTTCGACGGCAAGCACGCACCGGGCTGCCCGCCGCCGTCCCGGGCCTGCGTCGCCTCCCTCGAACCGGGCCGCCCCGAGGGCTGGCTCGGCTGCGCCGCCCACCGCGGCAGCCGCATCTTCGCCGACGTGGGCTGGGACGACTCCGGCCGCTGGGACCCGGCCGACCTCGCCGAACTGGAGCACTGCGAAGCCTTCCTGCCCAACGCGGAGGAGGCGATGCGCTACACCCGCCTGGACTGCCCGCGCGCCGCCGCCCGCAAGCTGGCCGACCGGGTGCCGGTCGCCGTGGTCACCCTGGGGGCCGAGGGCGCGTACGCGGTCGACGGCCGCACCGGCGAGACCGCCGAGGTGCCCGCCATCGCGGTCGAGGCCATGGACCCCACCGGCGCCGGCGACGTCTTCGTGGCGGGCTTCGTCACCGGCTCACTGGCCGGCTGGCCGCTGGCCGACCGGCTCGCCTTCGCCGGGCTCACCGCCGCGCTCTCCGTCCAGGAATTCGGCGGCTCGCTGTCCGCACCGGGCTGGATCGAGATCGCCGCCTGGTGGCAGCGCGTAGTGCAGGCGGAGGCGTGCGGCCGGACTCCGGACGGCGCCACCACCTCGGCGGGCTCCCCCCACGACCCGGCCGCCCTGCGCCGCCGCTACGCCTTCCTCGACGCCCTGCTGCCCGCCGCGGACCGCTCCTGGCCGCTGGCCCGCGCCCTGCCGACCCTCGGATTCCGCCGGCCCGCGTGAGCGCCCGCACGGGTCCCGCACGGGCCCCGCACGTGAACAACCGGCCAACCACACCCCACCCACCCATGAGCACTCCGTCACCGGAGGAACACGAGAACAGGCGAACGCCGGAAAAGGCTTCGGGCTTGTCAGTGCACCGTCGTACCCTGGGTATCCCAAGGAGCCGAGCTGCCGGGCACCGCCTCCGCAGCGCAACGAATGGGGGATGAGCAGGCCAGAGAGCCGGCCCATGACTCAGACACCTACACGACCGCAGGCGCACGCCCAGTTCACCGTCCCCGCCAAGCACCCGATGGTGACGGTCCTGGGGTCCGGAGACGCCCTGCTGCGGGTCATCGAGAACGCCTTCCCGGCCACCGACATCCACGTACGGGGCAACGAGATCCGGGCGACCGGCGACCCCGCCGAAGTCGCCCTCATCCAGCGCCTCTTCGACGAGATGATGCTGGTGCTGCGCACCGGCCAGCCGATGACCGAGGACGCGGTGGAACGCTCCATCGCCATGCTGCGCTCGGCGGCGGACGGCGAGGGCGCGGCGAGCGAGACCCCCGCCGAGGTGCTCACCCAGAACATCCTCTCCAACCGCGGCCGCACCATCCGCCCCAAGACCCTGAACCAGAAGCGCTACGTCGACGCCATCGACCAGCACACGGTCGTCTTCGGCATCGGCCCCGCCGGCACGGGCAAGACCTACCTCGCCATGGCCAAGGCGGTCCAGGCCCTGCAGTCCAAGCAGGTCAACCGCATCATCCTGACCCGCCCCGCCGTCGAGGCCGGCGAACGCCTGGGTTTCCTCCCCGGCACCCTCTACGAAAAGATCGACCCGTACCTGCGCCCGCTGTACGACGCCCTGCACGACATGCTCGACCCGGACTCGATCCCGCGGCTGATGGCGGCGGGGACGATCGAGGTGGCGCCGCTCGCCTATATGCGCGGTCGTACCTTGAATGATGCTTTCATCATTCTGGACGAGGCGCAGAACACCAGCCCCGAGCAGATGAAGATGTTCCTCACCCGCCTCGGGTTCGACTCGAAGATCGTCATCACCGGTGACATCACGCAGATCGACCTCCCGGGCGGTACGAAGAGCGGTCTGCGGCAGGTCCAGGACATTCTGGAGGGGCTGGACGACGTGCACTTCTCGCGGCTCAGCAGCCAGGACGTCGTCCGGCACAAGCTCGTCGGCCGTATTGTCGATGCGTACGAGAAGTACGACAGCCAAAACGGCCGGCGAACCTGAGAAACGAGACGCAGCACCACATGTCGATCGACGTCAACAACGAGTCCGGAACGGACATCGACGAGCAGGCGATTCTGGATGTCGCGCGCTACGCCGTGGCCCTGATGCGTATTCACCCGCTTTCCGAGCTGTCGGTCATCGTCGTCGACGCCGACGCCATGGAACAGCTCCACCTCCAGTGGATGGACCTGCCGGGGCCGACCGATGTCATGTCCTTCCCGATGGACGAGCTGCGTCCGCCGGCCAAGGACGACGAGGAGCCCCCGCAGGGGCTCCTCGGGGACATCGTGCTCTGCCCGGAGGTCGCCGCGAAGCAGGGTGCGGAGGCGCCGACCGGGCACAGCATGGACGAGGAGCTCCAGTTGCTGACCGTGCACGGGGTGCTGCACCTGCTCGGGTACGACCACGAGGAGCCTTCGGAGAAGGCCGAGATGTTCGGTCTGCAGGCGGCGATCATCGACGGCTGGCGTGCCGAGCGCGGGCTGACGGGTCCGTCGCCGGCCCCGACCGTCACCTGAGGCGGGAGATCCGGTGACCACCCAGCTCATCGCGGTCGCGGTCCTGCTCGTCGTCGTCGCGTGGCTCGCGGCGTGTGCCGAGGCGGGGCTCGCCCGTACGACCAGCTTCCGTGCCGAGGAAGCCGTGCGGTCGGGGCGGCGGGGCAGCGCGAAGCTGGCCGCCGTCGCCGCCGATCCCGTCCGCTATCTGAATGTCGCGCTGCTGGTGCGGGTCGGCTGCGAGATGGCGGCCGGGGTGCTGGTGACGTACGCCTGTCTGCGCTCCTTCGAGGAGACCTGGCAGGCGCTGACCGTGGCCATCGCGGTGATGGTGCTGGTCTCGTACGTCGCGGTGGGCGTCTCGCCCCGTACGATCGGCCGCCAGCATCCGCTGAACACCGCCACCGCCGCCGCGTACGTGCTGCTGCCGCTGGCCCGGGTCATGGGGCCGATTCCGCGGCTGCTGATCCTTCTGGGCAACGCCCTGACGCCCGGCAAGGGCTTCCGGCAGGGCCCCTTCGCCTCCGAGGCCGAGCTGCGCTCGCTGGTGGACCTCGCGGAGAAGGAGTCGCTGATCGAGGACGAGGAGCGCCGTATGGTGCACTCCGTCTTCCAGCTCGGCGACACCCTGGTCCGGGAGGTGATGGTGCCGCGGACGGACCTGATCTCGGTCGAGCGGTTCAAGACCATCCGCCAGGCGCTGACCCTCGCGCTGCGCTCCGGGTTCTCCCGCATCCCGGTGACCGGCGAGAACGAGGACGACGTGGTCGGCATCGTGTACGTGAAGGACCTCGCCCGCAAGGTGCACATCAGCCGGGACGCGGAGACGGAGCTGGTCTCCACGGCGATGCGGCCCGCCGTCTTCGTGCCGGACACGAAGAACGCCGGTGATCTGCTGCGCGAGATGCAGCAGGACCGCAATCACGTCGCGGTCGTCATCGACGAGTACGGCGGTACGGCCGGCATCGTGACGATCGAGGACATCCTGGAGGAGATCGTCGGCGAGATCACCGACGAGTACGACCGGGAGCTGCCGCCCGTGGAGGATCTGGGCGACGGGCGGTACCGGGTGACCGCGCGGCTGGACATCGGCGACCTCGGGGAGCTGTACGGCTTCGCGGAGCTGGACGACGAGGACGTGGAGACGGTCGGCGGGCTGCTCGCCAAGCATCTGGGCCGGGTGCCGATCGCGGGTGCCACGGCCGAGATCGACCTCAGCGAGAACGCGTCCGCGCTCTCGCCGAAGGCGCTGCGGCTGACCGCGGAGGCCCCGGCCGGCCGCCGCAACAAGATCGTCACGGTGCTCTGCGAGCCGGTCCGGGGCGAGGACGGCGCGGACGGTCAGGACTGACCGACGGCCGGCGGCGGAGCGGGAAGCGGTCAGGACCGGCCGCGGCGACGGAGTGACGGTCAGGACCGGCCGCGGCGACGGAGTGCGAAGCGGTCGGGGCTGACCGCGACGCACAGCCCGGCGAGCGCCGTGACGGTCCCGGTGACCACCACGGCGGGCCAGCCGCCGCCCGACCAGGCCACCGTGCCGGCCAGCGATCCGACGGCGATGCCGGAGAAGCGCAGGGTGAAGTAGAGGGTGTTGAGGCGGCTGTGGACGGCGGGGTCGAGGCTGAAAAGGGAGGTCTGTGAGGCGGCCTGGCTGCCCCAGACCCCGACGTCCAGCACGACCACGCCGGCCAGCAGCCACCAGAGCGAGCCGCCGCCCGGCAGCAGGAGCAGCCAGCCCGCGATCACCAGGCCGATCAGTGCCGCGAGCGCGCCGCGCCGTCCGAGCCGGTCGGCCAGCCGTCCGGCGTACGGGGAGGCCAGCGCGCTCGCCGCGGCCACCAGCCCGAACAGGCCGATCTCGGTGGACCCGTACCCGTACTCCTCCGACAGCAGGAACGTCAGCGTCGTCCAGAAGGCGCCGAACGCGATGCCCACCAGCGCGCCGGACACGGTGATCCGCCGGACCAGCGGGTGGGCGGCGAACAGCCGCGGCAGCGAGGCGAGCGTGGACCGGTACGAGGCGGCCGCGGCCGCCGGGACGCGGGGCAGGGCCCGGCTCAGGACCAGCATGGTCAGCAGTGTCAGGACGCACGAGCAGCCGAAGACCGCCCGCCAGCCCACCTGTTCCGCCAGCGCCCCCGAGTACGCGCGGGACGCGAGCACGCCGACCAGCAGGCCGGCCTGTACGGTGCCGACGATGCGGCCCCGGTCGGCGTTGCCGCCGTCGGCGGCCAGGGCCACCGCGAGCGGCGTGACGAGCTGCGGTACGGGCGAGAGCAGGCCGACCGCGAAACCGGCCACCACCAGCCAGGTCACGCTGGGCGCCACGGCGCAGGCGGCGAGGGCGAGCGCGGACGCCGTGCCGAGGCCGAGGATGAGCCGCCTGCGGTCGTGGCTGTCGCCCGCCGGGACCAGCAGCAGGATGCCGGCCGCGTAGCCGAGCTGGGTGGCGGTGGGCACCGCGCCGAGGACGTCCGGGGCCACCCCGAGGGACCGGGCGGCGGCGCCCAGCAGCGGCTGGTTCAGGTAGACGTTGGCGGCGGTGACGGCGCTGGTGGCGGCGAGCAGCAGGGCGGTCGGGCGGGTCAGGCCGGAGCGGGGCGGGCGGTCGGTGCGCGGGGGAGCGGAAGCTGGTTCGATCACATGAGCCGACGCTAGGCCGGGGCGGGCGTGGCAGGCTTGTGCGGGAGTGCCAAGTTCTGTCGAGGACGTGCCAGGCGGGGGAGAAGGCGGAAGGGCGGCGGCGTGTACGGCAAGAGCGAGGACCGGGAGGACTACCAGCGGGTGCCCCGGCCGGTCGCCGCGATGGCCCGTGACCTGCCCGACGGCCACCACATCCCCGACCACCGGCACCTCCGGGCCCAGCTCATCTACGGCACCACCGGCGCCATCTCGGTGGCCACCGGACACGGCGTGTGGGTGGTGCCCGCCACCCGCGGCGTGTGGGTGCCCGCCGGGCTGACGCACGCGATGACCTGCGCGGGCGCGGTCGCCATGCGCACCCTCTACATCGAGCCGCAGTCCGCCTGGCGGCTGCCCGACGCCCCCACCGTCGTCTCGGTCTCGCCGCTGCTGCGGGAGCTGATCGACGAGGCCACCCGGCTTCCGGTGGAGTACGACGTACGGGGCCGCGACGGCACGGTGATGGACCTGCTCCTGCACGAACTCGCGCCGCGCCCCGTACCGGCCCTCCACCTGCCCGCCCCGGGCGATCCCCGGCTGCACGACCTGTGCGCGGCGATCCGGCGCAGCCCCGGCGAGGA
Organism: Streptomyces chrestomyceticus JCM 4735; assembly: GCF_003865135.1. Lineage (NCBI taxonomy): Bacteria > Bacillati > Actinomycetota > Actinomycetes > Kitasatosporales > Streptomycetaceae > Streptomyces > Streptomyces chrestomyceticus. The sequence goes on from NZ_BHZC01000001.1 coordinate 6,324,378, forward strand.
CTGGACGACCCCGAACGCCGCGGCCCGCGCCCATCTGAGCCCGCGCAGCCTGCACCGCAGGTTCGCCGCCGCCACGGGGATGAGCCCGGCCCGCTGGGTGCAGCAGGCCAGGCTCGTCCACGCGGTCACCCTGCTGGCCAGGGGGACCCCGGTCACCTCGGTCGCCACCGGCCTCGGCTATGCCACTCCCAGCGCCTTCACGGCCATGTTCCGGCGGGCGCTGGGCACCACTCCGTCGGCCTATTTCGCGGGCGTGTAGTCCGTACGGGACGGAAGGGAACGGGCGTCCGCCACTGCCGTACGCCCCCTCGTGCCCATCGGGCCGCGGGACGCATATGCTCGCCCGTATGAGCGAAGCCGCACCGCTGGACCCGGAAGACCGCAAGATCATCACGCTGGCCCGTTCCGCGCGCGCCCGCAACGGGGTGCCGGAGGGCGCCGCCGTCCGTGACGAGACCGGGCGCACCTATGTCGCGGGGACCGTCGCCCTGGAGTCGTTGCAGCTCAGCGCGTTGCGTACGGCGGTCGCCATGGCCGTCGCGAGCGGCGCGCAGTCGCTGGAGGCGGCGGCCGTGGTGACCGAGGCGGAGTCGGCGTCGGACGCGGACCGCGCGGCCGTACGGGACCTCGGCGGCGCCGGTACGCCGGTGCTGGTCGCCGGTCCGGACGGCACGCTGCGGGCCACGGTCCAGGCGGGCTGACGGGCTGACACCGGGGCGGCCGGGCGGGCCGGCGCAACGGCGCGTCCGCCCTCACTCCGCCCGTACCCGCTCCAGCAGCGCCTTCTTGTCCGGCTTGCCGCTCGCCGCCACCGGCACCTCCCGTACGACGGTGATCGTGGCGGGCACGCTCGCCGGGCCCAGCGCGTCGGCGACGTGGGCACGCAGCGCCGCGAGACCGGGCCGCCGTCCCGCCGCCGGTACGACGAACGCGTGGGCGGCCTCGCCGGTCCGCTCGTCCGGCGCGCCCACGACATACGCCTGGTCGACGTCCGGGTGCGCGGCCAGGGCCTGTTCGATGGCGCCCGCGTAGTGCAGGACGGCGTTGACGATGATGACGTCACGGGTGCGCCCGGTGAGGCGCAGGAAGCCGTGCTCGTCGAGGCGGCCGAGGTCGCGGGTGCGGACCCAGCCGTCCCGTAGTACGGCGCGGGTCTCCGCCTCGTCCCGGCGGTAGCCGGCCAGTGCTCCGGCCGTACGGACCCAGATCTCGCCGGTGGCGCCGTCGGGGAGGGGCCGCCCGTCGGCCGGGTCCCGTACGTCGATGTCCACCCCGTCCAGGGGGCGCCCCACCGAGCCGTACGCGGTGTCCGGCCGCTGGGCCAGGTCGTCGGGGGTGAGCAGGGTGAGCATGCCGGTCTCGGTCTGTCCGTAGCCCTGGTGCACGACGGGGCCGAGGCGTTCGGTGGCCTCGGCGAGCTTGTGGGGCGCCAGGGGAGATCCGGCCACAAGGAGAGCGCGGAGGCTCGTGAGGTCCAGGGTGTTTTCGGGCTCGGTGCGCAGGGTGTTGAGGATGTGGTGCAGCCGGGGGACGGTCAGCAGGCAGGCGGTGACGCGGTGCCGTGCGAAGACCTCCGGGAAGGACAGCGGCGGGTCCGGTATGACGGCGGTGCCGCCGCCCAGCAGGCACAGCCCCAGGTGCTCGAAGATCACCGCGCTGGTGAGGGTGCCGAAGAGCAGGAAGCGCGCGTAGGCCGCCGCGAGTCCGGCGATCCGCCCGGTCCTGCGGGCGGGTTGCCACGACCAGCCCGTGGTGAGGCTGCGGTAGGTGTGCGCGCACTCCTTGGGCTGTCCGGTGCTGCCGCTGGTCAGGGTGATCAGGGCGATGTCGTCCGGGCGGCCGTGCACCACGAGGTCGTCGGGGGAGGCCGGTTCCGCCGTGTTCAGCAGGTCTTTCTCCAGGCCGAGCCGGGTGGTGACGGGGGCGGCGGCCGCGCGGAGTCCGGGGGAGTCCGACGGCTCGTCGTGCACGAGGACGTCGATTCCGTCGGCCAGGACGCGGGCGAGGTGGCCCGGCGGCAGTCCGGGGCGCAGGCCGGTCAGCCGGGCGCCCAGCAGGTGCACCGCGAGGTGCAGGGCGAACGCCTCGGGAGTGACGCCGGCGGCCACCGCGACGGACGACCCCGGGCCGACGCCCGCCGCGCGCAGCCCGCGCACGCAGCGGCCGGCCAGGTCCAGGACCGCGCGGCGCGGAACGGCGCGCCCCAGGTGTTCAAACGCCGGTACGTCCGGCTGCCGGTGGAACGCGTCGACAAGGGTTTGCGGGAAAGGGCTTGCGGTGGGCTGGCTCATTTCGTGTCCGCTCCGGTGGGTGTGAACGGCTGAAATGCGTCACGGGACCGGCGGGACAAGCGGGGCCGGGAGTGCGGGAGAGTAATGCGGCGACCCGCCAGGGCGCGACAGAAGGGCGTTCCCGGTAAATGACCCGGACCCTGTGACACTGGCTTGTGCAGCGTACTCGTAAACCTCGGATTGAGTGTGACGCAGATCACTTATATGCACTCTGGTGTCGTTCTTTAATGCTCAAGTACTGTCGGTTTCCGCTCCATCTCCATACCCCCGCAGGTGACAGGAGAATTGCGTGAGCCACGACGAAACGATGGACTATCTGGTGGTCGGCGCCGGCCCCGCGGGATTACAAGCCGGATATTTCCTGCAACAGGCCGGGCGCAGTCATCTCATCGTGGAGTCGGGCGCGGCTCCCGGTGTATTCTTCACCCGATTCCCCCGGCACCGCACCCTGATCTCGATCAACAAGGTGCACACCGGGTGGGACGACCCCGAGCTGAACATGCGCACCGACTGGAACTCGCTGCTCTCCGACGAGCGCACCCCGCTGTTCACGGCCCGTACCTCGCGCTATTTCCCGGACGCCGACGAAATGGTCGGCTACCTCGCCGACTTCGCCGCCACCCACCGCATCCGCGTCCGCTACCACACCCGTATCACCGAGATATCCCGGCCGTTCGGGGGCCGGACGGCCCCGGTGACTTCCTCGCCCGCGCCGCCGACGGCACCACCTACCGCGCGCGGCGGGTCGTCGTGGCGACCGGCGTCACCCGCCCGTACGTCCCCGCCATCGAGGGCGTGGAGACGGTCGAGCGCTACGACGAGGTCTCCGTCGACCCGGCCGGCTTCACCGGGCAGCGGGTGCTGATCATCGGCCGCGCCAACTCCGCGTTCGAGACCGCCGACAACCTCATCGAGACCGCCGCCGTCATCCACGTCGCCGGACCCGGCTCGCTGAAGCTCGCCTGGCAGACCCATTTCGTGGGACACCTGAGGGCCGTCAACAACAACTTCCTCGACACCTATCAGCTTAAATTGCAGAACGCGGTGCTGGACGGAAACATCGAGCGTATCCGGCAGCAGCCGGACGGCTCATACGTGGTGTCCGTATCCTTTTCCCGGGTCGACGAGGTCGTCAAGGACATCGCTTACGACCGGGTCATCCTCGCCACCGGATTCCGCTTCGACCCGTCGATATTCGCCCCGGAGTGCCGCCCCGAACTCGCCGTCAACGACCGTTTCCCGGCCCAGACCGACGCCTGGGAATCCCCGAACGTCCCCGGCCTGTACTTCGCCGGCACCATCACCCAGGTACGCGATTTCAAGAAATCCACCAGTGGTTTCATCCATGGCTTCCGGTACGGCGTACGGGCCCTGCACCGCATCCTCGAAGCCCGCCACCACGACCGCCCCTGGCCCGCCCGCGCCCTGCCCGCCACCGCCGAGGCGGTCACCGACGCCGTGATCGCCCGCGTCAACCGCAGCTCGGCGCTCTTCCAGGTCTTCGGCTTCCTCTCCGACGCGGTGCTCGTCGACCGGGACGGCACGGTCCGCTACTGCGAGGAGGTCCCGGTCGACCACCTGCACACCGCCGTCGGCGAGGGCGGCTTCGGCGAGGTCGGCTCCTACTTCACCGTCACCCTCGAATACGGCGAGGGCCACGACCGGGTGAACCCGTTCGACATCACCGCCGGCCGGGTCTCCCAGCAGGACACCACCGGCCTGGACGGCCGCTATCTGCACCCGGTCGTGCGCGTCTTCGACGGCGCCGCCCCCGGCAAGGCGACCGCCGAACACCACCTGACCGAGAACCTGGAGAACGAGTGGGACAGCGAGGAGGTCCACCGCGCACCCCTGCGGACCTTCCTGCGCCCCCGGCTCACCGGCCCGGCCCCGGCGGCCCGGCCGTGATCCCCACCCTCGCCGACCTGCGCGAGCGGGCCCGGGAGCGGCTGGACCCCCGGGTGTACGACTTCTTCGAAGGGGGCGCCGGAGGGGAGACGGCCCTCCACGAGAACGAGGCGGCGTTCCGCAGGCTCGCCCTGCTGCCACGCGTCCTGCGCGGGGAAGCCGCCCGCGACCTGTCCGTGACGCTGTGCGGCGACCGCCTGGCGATGCCCGTCCTGGTCTCGCCCACCGCCTTCCACCGCCTCGCGCACCCCGAGGGCGAGCTGGCCACCGCCCGCGCGACGGCGGCCGCCGGCACGGTCCTGGTCACCGGCATGGCGGCGACCGTGCCGGTGGCCGAGGTCACCGCCGCCGCCCGCGCCGTACAGGCCGAAGCGGCCGTCTGGTTCCAGCTCTACCTCCAGCCCGAACCGGAGGTCACCCTCGCCCTCGTCCGCAGGGCCGAGCGGGCCGGCTGCACGGCGCTGGTCGTCACGGTCGACTCGCCCGTCTTCGGCCGCCGTGAGCGGGACGCCCGGCACGGCTTCGACGACCTGCCCGCCGGCCTGGCCGCCGAGAACATGCGCGGCCTGCCCGGCGCGCCCGACGACCGCCCCCGCGACATCGCCATGTCCCCGGGGCTCTCCTGGGACGACCTGCGCAGACTGCGGGCACAGACCCGGCTGCCGGTGCTGCTCAAGGGCGTCCTGCACCCCGGGGACGCGCGGATCGCCGTCGCCGAGGGCGTGGACGGTCTGCTGGTCTCCAACCACGGCGGCCGGCAGCTCGACGCCGCACCGGCGAGCGTCGAGGCGCTGCCCGCCGTGGCCGAGGCGGTCGCGGGCCGGGTGCCGGTCCTCCTGGACGGCGGTGTCCGCCGGGGCTCCGACGCCGCCGTGGCCCTCGCGCTGGGCGCGTCCGTCGTCGGCGTCGGCCGTCCGGTGCTGTGGGGTCTGGCCGCGGACGGCGAGAAAGGCGTACGGCACGTACTGGAGCTGTTGCGCGCGGAGTTCGACCACGTCCTGGCGCTGTGCGGCGGCGGCAGCCCGGCCGACCTCGGACCGGACCTCGTCGTCGCGCGGGGGAGCGTCCGGGGCGCACGGAAGGGGGAGGAGCGATGAGCCGCCTCCGGGCCACGGGCCGTACGCCGTATCCGGGCCGCCTCCGTATCGCCGCCCGCCCCCGCACCGTCCGGCTGCTCGCCGCCACGGCCGCCGCCCTCTCCGTCCCGTACTGGCTGCCGCGCTCCGTCGTCGCCGCCCGCGTCGCGCTCTTCGCCCGGATCAACGGCGACGAGGGGATCGCCTTCCCGAACGCCGCCGTCCCCGCCGAGCGTTTCCAGGAGGTCTACTCCCACCCGGCCGCCAACGGCCGCAGCCGCGGCGCCGCCCTCTCCGACCTCTTCTGGTACTGGCTCGCGCCCGGCCCCGAGGTCCACCAGGAGCACCTGGAGGACGGCCCGCGCTACGACGACGTCGCCCGCACCACCCTCACCGTGCTCGCCGGACCCAGCCAGGACCTGTCCGCGGCGGCGGCCCGCCGTACCGCCGCCGTGCTCGACGAACAGGGCATCGGCCGCGCCACGTTCGTCCGGCTGCGCGACCTGATGATGCCGGTCTGGGCGGAATTCTTCTACGGTCTGGTCTTCCGCGAACCGTGCCCGCCCGGCGTCCGGCGCCTGATCGTCGACAACGCCGAGGACGTCGTCAACTCCCTGAAGTGCACCCGGCCACGCCATCTGGCCCGCCGGGCCCGCCTCACCCGGCACCTGCGGCAGCGCATCGCCGCCGGGCACGTGCCGCCGCACCACCTGCCGGGCTCCCTCACCCCCGACGAGCAGGCGTACTACCTCCAGGGCACCTTCTTCAACACGGCCGTCGTCCAGTTGTCCGAGGCCATGGTCCACCTGCTGCTCGTCCTGGCCCAGCACCCGGACGTACAGCGGAAGCTGGCCGCGGCACCCGACGACGACCGGTACTTCGCCAACGTCCTCGACGAGACGCTGCGCCTCTATCCCCTCTTCGGCGTCGCCCACCGCATCAGCACGGACGACATCCCGCTCGGCCCGGACACCGTCATCCCCGCCGGCTCCGTCCTGTGCTTCAACTACCCCGACTACCACGCCACCGGCTACTCCGACCCGGACGTCTTCGACCCCGCCCGCTGGGAACACCTCGTCGCCAAGAACCAGCACCACATCCCGTTCGGCGTCGCCGCCAACCGGCCCTGCCCGGCCTGGCGGCTGGCCCCGCTGGTCATGCGCGCCGCGACCCGCGAGGTGCTGAGCCGCTTCACCCTCCACTCCGACGTCGCGCACACCCGCTCCATCCCGCACCGCGCCCCCTGCCTGCTGGTCCGGCGCGGCCGCCCGCTGCCGCCGCTCCGGCTGTTCGCCGCCCGCGCCTTCCTGCGGGTGCGCGACCGGTGGGAGGACGTGTGGCGGAGCTGCGTCCAGCTCGTCCTCGGTACGTGGATGGTGCTGGACGCCCGCCGCCTGCGTCCGGCCGAGCGGTACTTCGCCGCCCACGACACCCAGGGCGTCCCGCTGCCGGCCGGTACCGACGGACCGGCGCGCTGTCCGTATCCGCACGCCTGACCCACACGTCTGGTCCGTACGTCCGTACGCCTGATCCGTACACCCTCACCTCCCCCCGCGAGCCGAAGGACCCTCCGCCATGACCGTCACGGAGTTAGGGCCGGTCTTCTTCCTGGCCGTCGTCGTCATCCTGCTCGTCTGCCGGCTCGTGGGCCGCGCCCTGCGCGCGCTGGGCCAGCCGCCCGTGGTGGGGGAGATGGTCGCCGGTGTGGTGCTCGGGCCGTCCGTGCTGGGCCTGCTGGCGCCCGGCCTGGAGACGGCCCTCTTCCCGCCGGAGCTGCGGCCCGCGCTGTACGTCGCCGGGCAGATCGGTCTGGTCGTCTTCATGTTCCAGACCGGGTACGAGTTCCGCTCGGCCGGCATCCGGGCGGTGGCCAAGCCGGCCGCGATGATCTCGGGGGCCGGGATCTTCGTACCGCTCGCGCTGGGCGTGGGACTGACCTACGCCGTGCACGGCCGCGTCGACGTCTTCCCGGCGGACGTGTCCGTCACCGTCTCCGCCCTCTTCGTCGGCGTGACCCTGGCCATCACCGCGTTCCCCATGCTGGCCCGCATCATCACCGAGCGGGGGCTGACCGGCACCCGCTTCGGCTCGCTGTCGCTGGCGTCCGGAGCGGTGGACGACGCGCTGGCGTGGGTGCTGCTCGCCGGGGTGCTGAGCCTGACCGGCACCGGCGCCGGGCCGCTGGTCCTCGCCCTCGCCGGGAGCGCCGGCCTGGTGGTCGTGCTGGTCCTGATCGCGCGCTCCGGGCCCCGGCTCACGGACCTGGTGAACCGCCGCGGCCCCGACGAGCTGCTGCTGATCACCGTCGTCGCGCTGTTCCTCGCCGCCTGGTACACCGACCGCATCGGCCTGTACGCCGTCTTCGGCGCGTTCAGCCTGGGCGTGGTCTTCCCGCGCTCCGCCCCGGTGGACCGGGCCGTCGAGACGATCGCGCCGATCAGCCGGATCGTCTTCCTGCCCCTGTTCTTCACCTATTCAGGACTGAACACCGACTTCGCGCTGCTGGCCTCGCCCGGCCTGCTGCTGTTCACCGCGGGCTGCGTCGCCCTGGCCGTCCTCGGCAAGCTGGGCGCGTGCTGGCTGGCGGCACGGCTGGCCGGCGAGGAGAGCGGGGTGGCGCTGCGCATCGGCACGCTGATGAACGCGCGGGGCCTGATGCAGCTCATCGCGATCAACATCGGGCTGGCGGCCGGCATCGTCACCCCGTCGATGTTCGCGGTGCTGGTCGTGGTCGCGCTGGTGACGACGGTGATGGCGTCCCCGATGCTGACCCTGTGGGAGCGCGTCGACGCGCGCCGGGCGCCGGACCGGCCGCGGGCCGAGCGGGTCGGCGCCGCGCCCTGAGCCCGGGGCTGGTGGTCGGCGCCGCCCCGCCGATCGGGGACAATGGGCGCCATGAGCGTTCGTACAGAGTCCTCCGCCCAGCACCGCGCCGGCTTCGCGTGCTTCGTCGGCCGCCCGAACGCGGGCAAGTCGACCCTCACGAACGCTCTGGTCGGCACGAAGGTGGCGATCACCTCCAACCGCCCGCAGACCACCCGGCACACCGTGCGCGGCATCGTGCACCGCCCGGACGCCCAGCTCGTCCTGGTCGACACCCCGGGCCTGCACAAGCCGCGCACCCTGCTCGGCGAGCGGCTCAACGACGTCGTACGGACCACCTGGGCCGAGGTCGACGTGATCGGCTTCTGCCTGCCCGCCGACCAGAAGCTGGGCCCCGGCGACCGCTTCATCGCGGGCGAGCTGGCCGGCATCAAGAAGACCCCGAAGATCGCCATCGTCACCAAGACCGACCTGGTGGACTCCAAGCAGCTCGCCGAGCAGCTCCTCGCGGTCGACCGGCTCGGCCGGGAGCTGGGTATCGAGTGGGCGGAGATCATTCCGGTCTCCGCGGTCGGTGACCAGCAGGTGCAGCTCGTCGCGGACCTGCTCGTCCCGATGCTCCCGGAGAGCCCCCCGCTGTACCCCGAGGGCGACCTCACCGACGAGCCCGAGCAGGTCATGGTCGCCGAGCTGATCCGTGAGGCGGCGCTCGAAGGCGTACGGGACGAGCTGCCGCACTCCATCGCGGTCGTCGTCGAGGAGATGCTGCCGCGCGAGGACCGCCCGGCGGACAAGCCGCTGCTGGACATCCACGCCAACGTCTACATCGAGCGGCCCAGCCAGAAGGGCATCATCATCGGCCCCAAGGGCAAGCGCCTCAAGGAGGTCGGCGTGAAGTCCCGCAAGCACATCGAGGCGCTGCTCGGCACGCCGGTCTTCCTCGACCTGCACGTGAAGGTCGCCAAGGACTGGCAGCGGGACCCGAAGCAGCTCCGCAAGCTGGGCTTCTGAGTCCGGACCGTCGAGGCCGGGCCGCTGTGACCGGACTGCTGGGACCGGACCGCTGAGGGACGCCGTTCCTCACTCCACCCCGCGAATCCGCCGCACCAGCAGCGCCCCGGCCAGCCCGATGCCCGCCGCGACCAGGTACAGCGCCCGGTAGCCGCCCAGGTACGTCACGACCGGCGCGGCCAGCGCGGGCGCGGCCACCTGCGGCAGCGAGTTGGCGACGTTGACGACGCCGAGGTCCCGGCCCCGGTGGGCGGCGGCCGGCAGCACGTCCGTCATCAGGGCGAAGTCCACCGACGTGAAGACGCCGAAGCCGACGCCCAGCAGCGCGGCGGCGACCAGCGCGCCGGTCCAGGTCTGCCATCCGGCGAGCAGCGCGGTGGCCGACGCCATGATCACGCCGGACCAGAGCACGAACGGCTTGCGGCGGCCCGTACGGTCCGACCAGATCCCGCCGACGACGACCGTGGCGAGCAGCATGACCCCGTTCACGGCGGTCAGGATCAGCACGCCGTCCTCGGGGCGGGGCCGGTGCAGGGCGTCCCGCAGGTAGTAGAGCAGGTACAGCAGCGCGATCGCGTTGCCGAGATTGACCAGGAAGCGGGTCAGCCAGGCCCAGGCGAGGTCGGGGTGGCGGCGCGGACCGATCCAGAAACCGGCGAGGAACGACCGCCACGCGAACGGCGGCCGGTCGCCGGGCCCGATCCGCGGATCCCGGTACCGCAGCACGTACGGCAGCGTGGCCAGCACCGTGAAGCCGGCGCAGGCCACGTACCCCGCCGCGACACCGCCCGCGACGGTCGCCAGCCCCGTACCGGCCACCACGCCCAGGATCTGCGCCGCGCCCAGCCAGCCGCCCACCGCGCCGCGCTGAAGGTGCGGCACCCGGTCCGGCACGGCCGCGGTGACCGCCGCGAACGCGGCGTTCAGCGCGAACTGCACCAGGCACCACCCGGCCGCCATCGCGGCGACGCTCCGGGCCGTCGCCAGCAGGCACAGGGCCGCCGCGCCGCCGAGGACCCCGGCCACGATCCACGGCGTACGGCGGCCGAAGCGCGACACCGTACGGTCCGACAGCGCGCCGAAGAGCGGGTTGGCGACGAGGGAGACCGCGGCGCCCAGGCCCGTGACCCAGGCCAGCACCGACTCCTTCGACGTGCCCGGCGGTGCCAGCCCGGCCGCCTGGAGGGCCAGCAGGACCTGGATCGGGCCGTACCAGCCGGCCCAGACGGCCCCGTTGGCCAGCGCCAGCGCCGCGGTCCAGCCGCGGCCCACCCGCTCGGCCGGCTCGGCGAAGGCCCCGGGCGGGCCGGCGGGAGACCCCGATGCGCCCGCGGGGACCCCGGGCGTGCCCGCGGCCCCCGCGCCGGTCACCGCTGGGCCCGCAGCGCGTCCCGGAGCCAGTGGTACGAAGCCTTCGGCGTCCGGGTCAGCGTTTCGTAGTCGACGTGCACCAGACCGAAGCGCCGGGCGTACCCCTCGGCCCACTCGAAGTTGTCCAGCAGCGACCAGACGAAGTAGCCGCGGACGTCGACCCCGGCGGTGATCGCGTCGTGCAGGGCCCGCAGGTGCCCGTCCAGGAAGGCGATCCGCTCCCGGTCCTCGACGCCCTCGTACGAGCAGCCGTTCTCGGTGATGACGACGGGCGGCAGGCGGTCGCCGTACCGGTCGCGGAAGCCGGTCAGCAGCTCGGTCAGCGCCTCAGGCACCACCGGCCACCCGAAGTCCGTCAGCGGGTAGCCCTCGATCTCCCGTGGTGCGAACGGCAGCCCGGGCGGCAGCTCGATCCCGGCGAAGCCGACCGCTCCGGCGCCCTCCGCCGCAGGCGCGCCCACCTTCGTCGGCTGGTAGTAGTTCACCCCGTACCAGTCCAGCGGCTCACCGATGATCCGCAGGTCCTCGTCCACCGGACCGGCCCCGGACAGCAGCGGCGCCGTCAGCTCTTCCTCCGGGTAGCGCCCGAGCAGCACCGGCTCCGCGAACAAACGATTCAGCAGCAGGTCGTACAGCCCCGCCGCCTCCTGATCGGCGGCCGACTCCGACGCGGCCCACGTGGGCCCGTGGGAATTGGCGATCCCGATATTGTCAGCCCCTCGCGACCGCAGCGCCTGCACGGCCAGCCCGTGGCCCAGCAGCAGGTGATGCGCCACCGGCAGCGCCCCGAACCCCAGTTTCCGGCCCGGCGCGTGCTGCCCCAGCCCGTACCCGAGCAGCGTCAGCTCGGCGGGCTCGTTGAGCGTGATCCACCGGTCCACCCGGTCCCCGAGCCGCGCCGCCACGGCGTCCGCGTACGCCGCGAACCGCCGCGCCGTGTCCCGCTCCAGCCACCCGCCCGCCGCCTCGACGGCCTCCGGCGTGTCCCAGTGGAAGAGCGTCGGCACCGGCCGGACGCCCGCCGCGCACAGCTCGTCGACCAGCCGGTCGTAGAAGTCCAGCCCCGCCGCGTTGACCCGCGGGCCGCCGTCCGGCATCACCCGGGGCCAGGCCACCGAGAACCGGTACGCGCCGGCCCCCAGCTCCTTGATCAGCGCGACGTCCTCGCGGTACCGGTGGTAGTGCCCGGTGGCGACCCGGCCGTCCGAGCCGTCCTTGACCCGCCCGGCCCGCTCCACGAAGGCGTCCCACACCGACCGCCCGCGCCCGTCCTCGTCCACCGCCCCCTCGATCTGGTAGGCGGACGTCGACACCCCCCACACGAACCCCGGGGGAAAGCGCGGCAGCGCACCCGACGAGGAACCGTCCGGCGAGAACCCGCCCGGCGCCTGTGAACCGTCCATGCCCCGGATAGTGGTTACCGCCGGGAACAAGTGTCAAGAGGTGCGCGGCGGACGGGAGTTGTTGATCCGGCGGCCGCTCAGCAGCCCTCCTTCAGCACTCTGCTGATCAGCTTGCGCTGTTCTTCGGTGAGGCGGGGGTCGGAGGCGTAGACCGTGTCGCCGTCGATGGTGATCTGGTAGCTGAAACCGTCGGGGACGCCTACCGGGGGCGTACCCCGGCCGGCGGCGGCTGCCCGCTCGGCCAGGGCGTGCCATTCCGCGGCATCGGGGCGGCCGGAGGTGTCGACCTCGGCGTGGCGCTCGATGCCGGCGAAGCCGCCGGTGCGTCGTACTTGAATCCGCATGACGGGCTTCCTACCCAGTGGGGCCGAGGGAAACGGACAGAACGGGCCAGATGGTGGCGGATCAGGTGGCGGGCACGCCCACCTGCGACCATGCCTTCAGAAGGGCCTGAAGGGCGTCACCCTCACCGTACAGAGTGCGTGCGCTGGCGACCGTCAGGCGTGCGAAGTCGGCGAACTGGGCGTCCTTGTCGAGTTCGCCGCCGGTCAGCGTGGCGTACCAGATGTGGCCGGCCCGCTCCCACGCGTTGCCGCCGAGGGCGGTGGCGAGCAGGTAGAAGGCGTGGTTGGGGATGCCGGAGTTGATGTGCACGCCGCCGTTGTCGCGGGACGTCTTGACGTAGTCGTCCATCGTCGCGGGCTGCGGGTCCTTGCCCAGCACGTCGTCGTCGTACGCGGTGCCCGGGGCCTTCATCGAGCGCAGCGCCTCGCCGGTGACGTTCGGGCCGAGCAGTCCGGCGCCGATCAGCCAGTCGGCCTGGGAGGTGTTCTGGCCGAGCGCGTACTGCTTGATCAGCGAACCGAAGACATCCGACATGGACTCGTTGAGCGCGCCGGACTGGCCGAAGTAGTCCAGGTTGGCGGTGTGCTGGGTGACGCCGTGGGTCAGCTCGTGGCCGATGACGTCGACCGGGATGGTGAAGTCGAGGAACAGGTCGTTGTCGCCGTCGCCGAAGACCATCCGCTGGCCGTCCCAGAAGGCGTTGTCGTAGTTCTCGCCGTAGTGGACGGTGGCGTTCAGCGGCAGCCCGGAGTCGTCGATCGAGTGCCGGCCGTAGACCTTCAGGTACAGCTCGAAGGTGGCGCCGAGGCCCGCGTGCGCGCGGTTGACGGAGGCGTCCTTCGACGGCTTGTCCTCCTCGGAGTGCACCTTCTTGCCCGGCAGGGTCTCCTGGTGCTTGGCGTCGTAGATGGTGCGGTTCGGCTTGTCCGACGGGGTGGCGGTGGGTGCGCCGAGGCCGCGGACGGTGGTGATGCGGCGGCGGGTGCGCTGCAGGGCGTCGTGCTCCAGGGTGCTCAGGGCGCGCTGGGAACGGGCGGGGTCGTCGAGCCGGGCCAGCTTGTCGAGGACGTGCGGCGGCACGATCGTGCAGAAGACCGGGTGGCTCGCAGTGGCTTCAGGGTTCATGCACGGCAATGTGGCACTGGGTCATCGGCATGTCACTCCCTGGCGCCATGATTCCCGAAAACGTGTGGTAGATCGCTGTTCGGGGGTTACGTGGGCCCGGTCCCGCATACTGATACGGGGCCGCGGATTCCGCGTCACCTCGGCTAGGGTGCTGTGCATCATGCGTTACGGGCTGCTTCTCCTTAGCTGCCGCGGCGAGGGTCTGTTGTCGTAGGGCCGACCCCCTCCCCGCGGGATTCGGTGCTGCGATCTTCGCCCCGTCGGCCTCTTCCCCCGCGGACACACGAGGAGCCCCGCGTCATCATGACGAATCCGTCGATTCCTGCTGAGAACTCCGTCGGCCGCCCCACGCCCATCACCAACGCGACCCGCACCCAGAAGCCGTCCGGCCTGCCCATCCACCGCTACGGCGCCTACGAGGCCGTGGACATCCCGGACCGCACCTGGCCGGACAACCGCATCACCCAGGCCCCCCGCTGGCTGTCCACGGACCTGCGCGACGGCAACCAGGCGCTGATCGACCCCATGTCGCCGGCCCGCAAGCGCGAGATGTTCGACCTGCTGGTGAAGATGGGCTACAAGGAGATCGAGGTCGGCTTCCCCTCGTCCGGGGCCACCGACTTCGACTTCGTACGGTCGATCATCGAAGAGGGCGCGATCCCCGAGGACGTGACGATCTCCGTCCTGACGCAGGCCCGCGAGGAGCTGATCGAGCGGACCGTGGAGTCGCTGCGCGGCGCCCACAAGGCCACCGTCCACCTGTACAACGCCACCGCGCCGGTCTTCCGCCGGGTGGTCTTCCGCGGCTCGCGCGAGCAGGTCAAGCAGATCGCGGTGGACGGCACGCGGCTGGTCGTGGAGTACGCGGAGAAGATCCTGGGCCCGGAGACGGCGTTCGGCTACCAGTACAGCCCGGAGATCTTCACCGACACCGAGCTGGACTTCGCGCTGGAGGTCTGCGAGGGCGTGATGGACGTCTGGCAGCCCGAGGAGGGCCGCGAGATCATCCTGAACCTGCCGGCCACCGTCGAGCGCTCCACCCCCTCCACGCACGCCGACCGCTTCGAGTGGATGTCGCGCAACCTGTCCCGTCGCGAGCACATCTGCCTGTCCGTGCACCCGCACAACGACCGGGGCACCGCGGTGGCCGCCGCCGAGCTGGCGATCATGGCCGGTGCGGACCGGATCGAGGGCTGCCTGTTCGGGCAGGGCGAGCGCACCGGCAACGTGGACCTGGTCACCCTGGGCATGAACCTGTTCAGCCAGGGCGTGGACCCGCAGATCGACTTCTCGCAGATCGACGAGGTCCGCCGGACCGCCGAGTACTGCAACCAGATGGAGGTCCACCCGCGCCACCCGTACGCGGGCGACCTGGTCTACACCGCCTTCTCCGGCTCCCACCAGGACGCCATCAAGAAGGGCTTCGAGGCCATGGAGGCGCAGGCCGCGGAGCAGGGCAAGAGCGTGGACGACCTGGAGTGGGCGGTCCCGTACCTGCCCATCGACCCCAAGGACGTCGGCCGCTCCTACGAGGCCGTGATCCGCGTCAACTCGCAGTCAGGCAAGGGCGGCATCGCGTACGTCCTGAAGAACGACCACAAGCTGGACCTGCCGCGCCGGATGCAGATCGAGTTCTCCAAGACCATCCAGGGCAAGACCGACGCGGAGGGCGGCGAGGTCACGCCGGACGCGATCTGGTCGGTCTTCCAGGACGAGTACCTGCCGACCCCCGAGAACGCCTGGGGCCGGATCGCGCTGCGCAGCGCGCAGACCTCCACGACGACCGAGGGCACCGACGCGCTGACCGTCGAGGCGGTCGTGGACGGCGCCGACACGGTCCTGACCGGCACCGGCAACGGTCCGCTGGCGGCGTTCTTCGACGCGCTGCACGCGATCGACGTGGACGTACGGCTGCTGGACTACGTCGAGCACACGATGAGCGAGGGCGTCGGCGCCCAGGCCGCCGCGTACATCGAGTGCGCGATCGGCGACAAGGTGCTGTGGGGCGTCGGCATCGACGCGAACATCGTGCGCGCCTCGATCAAGGCGGCCGTCTCCGCGGTCAACCGCGCGAGCCGCTGATCACCGGGCCGTCGTGCGACCCGCGCCCCCGGCCCCCGGGCCGGACCGGCAGCCGGGCCGCACACCGGCTGTGACCTGCGGTGCACCGAGCGTCCCCCGGTTCTTCGCGCGAGCGCCGGGGGGCGCTTGGGCGTTCAACCGGTTTAAACGGCCGTCTTGTCCGGTCCGCGCTACTGACGCCGCATCACGGATGTGGCTAACATCACGTCAACGCGGCAAAGACGCCGGAGCGTTACGGAGGGTCGACGTGATGCACAAGCTGGCTGTGATGGGTGTGCGGACGTCCTGGCGCACCGTCGCCGACGGCGAGTTCTTCTGCCCCGAGTGCGGCGGGGACCGCAACTACCTCCGGCGGACCGGCCGCCGGCGTCTCACCGTCCTCGGTGTGCCGCTGCTGCCGCGCGGCACCGCGGGCCCGGTCGTCGAGTGCTCCGCCTGCCGCGGCCACTTCGCGCTGGACGCGCTGGACCACCCCACCACCACGCGCTTCTCGGCGATGCTCCGGGACGCCGTGCACACCGTCACGCTGGCCGTGCTGGCGGCCGGCGGCACGGCCTCGCCCGGGGTGCGCGGCACCGCGGTGGGCACGGTGCGCGCTGCGGGCTTCGCGGACTGTACGGAGGACCAGCTATTGACCCTGCTCGCCGCGCTCGCGGCGGACACCGGCCGGCTGCCCGGCGCGCACGACGGCGCCCTGTCGCGCGCCGCCTCCGGGAGCGCCGTCCGTCCCGGCGGCGGCCTCGACCCGTGCGGCACGGCGCTCGCCATAGAGCTGCACGAGGCGCTGGAGCCGCTGGCCCCGCACCTGGCCCCGGCGGGCCGGGAGTCGCTGCTCCTCCAGGGCGCGCGGATCGCCCTGGCCGACGGCCCGTACCTGCCGTCCGAGCGCGAGGTCCTGACCACCGTGGGCGCGGCCCTGCTGCTGTGCCCGGACGACACCGCCCGGCTGCTGGCGGCGGCCCGTACGCCGTCCTGAGCGGGTCCGGGGGCCCCGGGGCGGCTCCCGAGTGCCCGGAGTGCTCCGAGCGCCCTGAGAGGCCCGCACGGGCCCGTCCGGCCGGGCCCGCCCGTGTGCGGCCGTCCCCGCCGGGTGCGCGAGAATGGACCGCATGAGTCTGTTCCGCGATGACGGCATTGTGCTGCGCACCCAGAAGCTGGGCGAGGCGGACCGGATCATCACGTTCCTCACCCGCGGTCACGGCCGGGTACGCGCCGTGGCCCGGGGCGTACGCCGGACGAAGTCCAAGTTCGGCGCCCGGCTGGAGCCGTTCTCCCACGTCGACGTGCAGTTCTACGCCCGCGGCAGCGAGCTGGTCGGGCGCGGCCTGCCGATGTGCACCCAGAGCGAGACCATCGCCGCCTACGGGGGCGGCATCGTCACCGACTACGCCCGGTACACCGCCGGTACGGCCATGCTGGAGACCGCCGAGCGGTTCACCGACCACGAGGGTGAGCCGGCCGTGCAGCAGTACCTCCTGCTGGTCGGCGGACTGCGTACGCTCGCGCGCGGCGAGCACGAACCGCACCTGGTGCTGGACGCCTTCCTGCTGCGCTCACTCGCGGTCAACGGCTACGCCCCCAGCTTCGACGGCTGCGCCAAGTGCGGCCTGCCCGGCCCGAACCGGTTCTTCTCCGTGGGGTCGGGCGGTGTGGTGTGCGGCGACTGCCGGGTGCCCGGCAGCGTCGTACCCTCCTCCGAGGCCATCGGGCTGCTGGCGGCGCTGCTGTCCGGCGACTGGGCGACGGCGGACGCCTGCGAACCCCGGCACGTCCGGGAGGGCAGCGGGCTCGTCGCGGCCTACCTGCACTGGCATCTGGAGCGCGGCCTGCGCTCGCTGCGGTACGTGGAGAAATAGATAGGCTCAGCAGTTCGGGAGCGACCGTCGGCCGGCGACGGACGGCGGCCCGGACACGAGGCACCACGCATCAGGCACTACGGCATAGGAGATGTGGACCGGATGGCACGACGCGGATTCCTGGGGCGCGGCCGACGCGAGTACGAGACGCCCGAGCCGCACCCGTCCGGTGCGCGTCCGCCGAAGATCCCCGGCGAGCTCGTCCCGAACCATGTGGCGGTCGTCATGGACGGCAACGGCCGCTGGGCCAAGGAGCGCGGTCTGCCCCGCACCGAGGGCCACAAGGTCGGCGAGGGCGTCGTCCTCGACGTGCTCAAGGGCTGCATCGAGATGGGCGTCAAGAACCTGTCGCTGTACGCCTTCTCCACCGAGAACTGGAAGCGCTCGCCCGACGAGGTCCGCTTCCTGATGAACTTCAACCGGGACGTCATCCGCCGCCGCCGGGACGAGATGGACGCGCTGGGCATCCGCATCCGCTGGGTCGGCCGGATGCCGAAGCTGTGGAAGTCCGTGGTGCAGGAACTCCAGGTCGCCCAGGAGCAGACCAAGGACAACGACGCCATGACGCTGTACTTCTGCGTCAACTACGGCGGCCGGGCGGAGATCGCGGACGCGGCGGCGGCCATCGCGGCGGACGTACGGGCCGGGAAGCTGGACCCGTCGAAGGTCACCGAGAAGACCGTCGCCAAGTACATGTACTACCCGGACATGCCGGACGTGGACCTGTTCGTCCGGCCGTCCGGCGAGCAGCGCACCTCCAACTACCTGATCTGGCAGAGCGCCTACGCCGAGATGGTGTTCCAGGACATTCTCTGGCCGGATTTCGACCGGCGGAACCTGTGGGACGCCTGCCTCGAATACGCCAAGCGGGACCGCCGGTTCGGCGCCGCCCCGGAGGCGGAGCCCGCGCCGCAGCAGTAAAGCCGCACACGAGAGCGGCCGGTCCCCTGAGCCAGGGGACCGGCCGCTCTCGTGTGCCGTTGCCGGTGTGCTCCGCGTCAGGCGGAGCCGGCGGCCGCCTTGGCCGCGCACTCACCGCACGTACCGAAGATCTCGATGGTGTGCCCGACGTCCTGGAAGCCGTGCTCGGCGGCGATCTGGTCCGCCCACTTCTCCACGGCCGGGCCTTCCACCTCGACGGCCTTGCCGCAGTTGCGGCAGACCAGGTGATGGTGGTGGTCGTCGGTGCTGCACCGCCGGTAGACGGCCTCGCCGTCGTTGGTCCGCAGTACGTCGACCTCGCCCGCGTCGGCGAGGGACTGCAGCGTCCGGTAGACCGTGGTCAGCCCGACCGAGTCCCCCCGGTGCTTGAGCATGTCGTGCAGTTCCTGCGCGCTGCGGAACTCGTCCACCTCGTCCAGTGCCGCTGCCACGGCGGCCCGCTGCCGCGTCGACCGGCCGCGCACCGGAGATCCAGCGCTCGCCACCGTTGCCTCCCTAGGTCTCGGGACGTCCCCCTGCACATCAGTCCGGCCATTGTGCCAGGTGATGACCGGAGCCCGGGTGCAACGCTTACGCGGATGCCTACCTCTTGGCCCCTTGCACGCTGACATCGTCGCCGGGGGAGCGGCCGCCGGGCAGATCCAGAGTGCACTGTTCGGCGGCCGCGGCGGCGGCCCGCGCGCGCTTTCTGGCCAGCGGGGCGGCCAGGCCCGCCATCAGCGCGAAGACCGCGATGGCCAGCAGCACGATGCTCGCGCCGGGCGGCACGTCCACGTAGAAGGAGAAGACCGTACCGGAGAGGGTGACGACGACGCCGATGGCGACGGCCAGCGCGAGGGTCATCGCGAAGCCGCGGGTGGCCTGCTGCGCGGCGGCCACCGGCACCACCAGCAGCGCGCTGACCAGCAGCAGGCCGACGGCGCGCATCGCGACCGTGACGGTCAGCGCGGCGGTCACCGCGAGCAGCAGGTTCAGCCACCGCACGGGCAGGCCCATGACCCGCGCGAACTCCTCGTCCTGGCAGACGGCGAACAACTGCCGCCGCAGTCCGAGGGTGACGGCCATCACGAAGGCGGCCAGCAGGCAGGTGACCGTGACGTCCTCGGCGGAGACGCTGGTGATCGAGCCGAAGAGGTAACTGGTGAGGTTGGCGGTGGAGCCGCCGGGCGCCAGGTTGACGATCAGCACGCCGCCGGCCATGCCGCCGTAGAAGAGCATCGCCAGCGCGATGTCCCCTCGGGTGCGGCCCTTGGAGCGCACCAGCTCCATGGCGATCGCGCCGAGCGCGGCGACCAGCACCGCCATCCACACGGGCGAGGTGCGCAGCAGGAAGCCCAGCGCGACGCCGGTCAGCGCGACATGGCCGATGCCGTCGCCCATGATCGCCTGGCGGCGCTGTACGAGGTAGATGCCGACGGCCGGCGCGGTGACGCCGACCAGGAGGGCGGCGAGCAGCGCGCGCTGCATGAAGGCGTAGTTCAGGAGGTCCATGTCAGGTCAGTCCGTCTCAGGTCAGCAGCCCGGTGCGGACCGGCTCGGCGGCCGGGCCCGCGTGCGGGTGGACGTGGTCGTGGCCGGGCAGGGCGTGCTGGCCCACGGCCTCCGGGGGCGGCCCGTCGTGCACCACACAGCCGTCGCGCAGCACCACCGCGCGGTCGATCAGCGGCTCCAGCGGGCCCAGCTCGTGCAGTACGAGCAGGACGGTGGCGCCCGCCGCGACCTGCCCCCGCAGCGTCTCGGCCAGCACCTCCTGGCTGGCCAGGTCGACCCCGGCCATCGGCTCGTCCATGATCAGCAGTTCGGGGGAGCCGACCAGCGCGCGGGCGATCAGCACCCGCTGGTGCTGGCCGCCGGAGAGCGCCTCGACGCTGTCCTTGGCGCGGTCCGCCATGCCCACCAGGTCCAGCGCCCGGTGGACGGCGTCCCGGTCGGCCCGTCCTGGCCACTTCAGCTTCGTACGGGAGAGCCGGCCGGAGGCGACGATCTCGCGGACGGTGGCGGGCACGCCGCCCGCCGCGGTGGTGCGCTGCGGGACGTACCCGATGCGCGCCCAGTCCCGGAACCGGCGCTGCGGGGTGCCGAACAGCTCCAGCTCGCCGCTGGACAGCGGCACCTGGCCGACCACCGCGCGGACGGCGGTGGACTTCCCGGAGCCGTTGGCGCCGAGCAGGGCCACCACCTCGCCGCGCCGTACGGTCAGGTCGACGCCGCGCAGGACGGGGCGTGCGCCGAGCGCCGCACCCGCCCCGCGCAGCGATATGACCGTGTCCTGGTCCTTCATGGCCGCATCCTCCCGTCGTGCCGTACCTGCTGGTCGCGCCCGGTCGCCGGCCGCCGTGCCGTCCGCCCGCTCACTTGGCGCCGAGCGCCTTCTGCAGCGCCGCCAGGTTGGCCTCCATGACCTGGACGTAGTCCTTGCCCCGGGACTTCTCGGTGATCCCCTCGATGGGGTCGAGCACGTCGGTCTTCACGCCGAGGTCCTTGGCCAGGGTCTGCGCCAACGCCGGGCTGGTCAGCGTCTCGAAGAAGACCGTGTTGACGTGGTGGTCCTTCGCCAGCTTCTGCAGCTCCTTCATCCGGCTGCCGCTGACGTCGCCCGACTCGGGGTCGATGCCGTTGATGGCTTCCTCGGTGAGGCCGTAGCGCTCGGCGAGGTAGCCGAAGGCGGCGTGGGTGGTGATGAAGGTGTCCGACTTCTTGTTCTTCAGTCCGTCCTGAAACTTCTTGTCCAGATCGGTCAGCTTCTTGACCAGGTCGTCGGTGTTACGGGCGTAGTCCGCCTTGTGCGCGGGGTCGGCGTCCGCGAAGGTCTTGCCCACTCCCTTGGCGACCTGGGCGAGCTTCACCGGGTCGAGCCAGATGTGCGGGTCGTTGCCGTCGCCCTCGTGATCGTGGCCTTCGTGGCCCTCGTGCCCGTGCTCGTCGTGGCCGGTGCCGTTGTCGCCGGTGGTGTGGTCGTGGCCGTCGACCTCCGAGCCGTGCTTCTTCAGCTTGGTCAGGGACGCCGCGTCGACGGTGTGCTTCACGCCGGACTGCTGGACGGCCTTGTCGACGGCGGGCTGCACGCCCTTGAGGTAGACGATCGCGTCGGACTCGCCGAGTTCGGCGGTCTGGCGGGGGCTGAGCTCCAGGTCGTGCGGCTCGGTGCCCGGCTTGGTCAGGTCGGTGACCTGGACGTGGTCCTTGCCGATCTCCTGGGCGAGGAACTCCATCGGGTAGAACGACGCCGTCACGTTCAGCTTGCCGTCGGCCTTGCCTCCGCCCGAGCCGGAGCAGGCGGAGAGGGTGAGCACGCCGAGTACGGAGGCTCCGGCCAGGACGGCGGTGGGTATGTGACGTCGTACGTTCATGACACTCATTTTCAACAAAAGTGGAAACGATTGTCAACAACGGCCTCCGGGGAGGGCTGCCGGGGAACCGATTTGATCCGGGGGGCAGGGCCGCCGGTAACCTGAGTCATTCGCCCGCCCGCCTCCCGGCCATCACCCCCACGGAGGCAGC
Organism: Streptomyces chrestomyceticus JCM 4735; assembly: GCF_003865135.1. Lineage (NCBI taxonomy): Bacteria > Bacillati > Actinomycetota > Actinomycetes > Kitasatosporales > Streptomycetaceae > Streptomyces > Streptomyces chrestomyceticus. The sequence goes on from NZ_BHZC01000001.1 coordinate 6,346,112, forward strand.
AGGGCGCCGCTCCTATTAATCGTTCGTCGTCGCAATGAAGAGAGCACCGTGGCCGCCGACAAGATCGACACAATCGTCAGCCTGAGCAAGCGCCGTGGCTTCGTATACCCGTGCAGTGAGATCTACGGTGGCCAGCGCGCCGCCTGGGACTACGGCCCCCTCGGCGTCGAGCTCAAGGAGAACATCAAGCGCCAGTGGTGGCGTTCCATGGTCACCTCGCGCGACGACGTGGTCGGTATCGACTCGTCGGTGATCCTGGCCCCCGAGGTCTGGGTGGCCTCCGGTCACGTCGCGACCTTCACCGACCCGCTGACCGAGTGCACCGCCTGCCACAAGCGGTTCCGCGCCGACCACCTCGAAGAGGCGTACGAGGCCAAGCACGGCCGCCTCCCCGAGAACGGCCTGGCCGACGTCAACTGCCCGAACTGCGGCAACAAGGGCCAGTTCACCGAGCCCAAGCAGTTCTCCGGCCTGCTCTCCACCCACCTCGGCCCGACCCAGGACAGCGGCTCCGTCGCCTACCTGCGTCCCGAGACCGCGCAGGGCATCTTCACCAACTTCGCCCAGGTCCAGCAGACCTCCCGCAAGAAGCCGCCGTTCGGCATCGCGCAGATGGGCAAGTCCTTCCGCAACGAGATCACGCCCGGCAACTTCATTTTCCGGACCCGCGAGTTCGAGCAGATGGAGATGGAGTTCTTCGTCAAGCCGGGCGAGGACGAGCAGTGGCAGGAGTACTGGATGGAGCAGCGGTACAACTGGTACCGCGACCTCGGCCTGCGCGAGGAGAACATCCGCTGGTACGAGCACCCCGCCGAGAAGCTCTCGCACTACTCCAAGCGCACCGCCGACATCGAGTACCGCTTCCAGTTCGGCGGCTCGGAGTGGGGCGAGCTGGAGGGCGTCGCCAACCGCACGGACTATGACCTGTCCTCGCACGCCAAGGCGTCCGGCCAGGACCTGTCGTACTTCGACCAGGAGGCCGGCGAGCGCTACACCCCGTACGTCATCGAGCCGGCGGCCGGTGTCGGCCGCGCGATGCTCGCCTTCATGCTCGACGCGTACAACGAGGACGAGGCCCCGAACGCCAAGGGCAAGATGGAGAAGCGCACCGTGCTGCGCCTCGACCCGCGCCTGTCGCCGGTCAAGGTCGCCGTCCTGCCGCTGTCCCGCAACCCGCAGCTCTCGCCGAAGGCCAAGGGCCTCGCCGCCGACCTGCGCAAGAACTGGAACATCGACTTCGACGACGCGGGCGCCATCGGCCGCCGCTACCGCCGCCAGGACGAGATCGGCACGCCGTTCTGCGTCACCGTCGACTTCGACACCCTGGACGACAACGCGGTCACCGTGCGTGAGCGCGACACGATGAAGCAGGAGCGGGTGTCGCTGGACCAGATCCAGGCGTACCTGGGGGCGCGTCTGCTGGGCTGCTGACGCCAGTCGGTTCTCAGCGCATCGGCCGGGCCGGGGAATCCCCGGCCCGGCCGATGCGTGTGCGCCTGGGCCGGGACAATCAAGCCCGGCCGGCGTTTGAGGCCGTCTTTCACCGGACCGCCCGCGCGGCGAGTACCCCGCACAGCGCTGCCAGCGGCAGCTCCGCGCCGACCGCCATGGCTATGGCGCCCAGTAACTCGCTGCCCGGCCCGGCCGTCGCCACGTCGACGTACGCGTCGGCGACGAGCAGCACCGCTGCCGCCGCCGCGGCGGCGCGGTGGCCGGACCGCCCGTTCATCAGCCGGGTACCGGCGACCAGCAGGCACGCCGCCTCGGCCGCGTCCAGCGCCACCCAGGCCGCCGCCTCCGAGGGCGGCAGGGTTCCCGCGAGGTAGCCCATCCACGGCAGCAGGGCGAGTCCGGCGCCGGTCAGGACGCGACCCGCCCAGGTGCGACGGCTCGTCGTCAGGGTGAACGGGCGTGCTGCGCAAGGGGCGTTGAAGGCGATGAGTGCCATGGGTGTGCCTCTTCCGGGCCGGGTCGGCCCGGCTTTCGGGCTCGTGATCCACTCTTCCGGCGAGGGCGGTCGCGGTCAGTAACACCGGTGTCCGACTTGGGGTGGCACTAGTTGCACCCCGGGAACGGGCAGTGGCTTCATGGCTCGCCTGACAGGCCGCCGCATACCGTTCTGCTCATGACCATCCCGCCGCGGCTGCGCCGTGTTCTCGTACGGCTGCGCCGCGACCTCCTCTTCATCGGCGCCGGGGTGCCGCTGCACGGCATACCGCCCCTGTTGTGCATCTGGGCGTGCCTGCACATCGCCGACATCCTCGGGCCGGGGACCACCTGGGGAACCCTGGGGCTGCTGATCCCGGTGACGCTGCTCGTCATCTCCGCCTACGGCCTGACCGAGGCCCAGCGGTGGCGCTTCCGGACGCTGTGCGGCGTCGACCTGCCAAGGTTGCGCTTGCGTGAGGGGAAGCGGCAGTGGGGCTACAACTGCCTGATCGGTCCGCTCCTCGGGTTTCTCGAACTCGCCGTGCTGGCGGTGCTGGTGACGGCCCTGACGGCGGCGACGAGCCTGCTGTGGGTCGGGGCGCTCGCGTGGGACCTGCGGGCCGAACACATCGGATACTGGACGTGGGCGGGATACGCCACCGTCGCGGGCCTGCTCGTACTGGCCGCCGTACCCGCCCTGGCCGGCGCTCTCGTACGGCTGGAGAACGTGGTCGGCCGGGCAGTGCTGTACGTCAGCCGCTCCGAGGAACTGGAGCGGCGCGTCGAGGACCTGACCGAGAGCCGGGCCGGTGCGGTCGACGCCGCCGACGCCGAGCGGCGCCGTATCGAACGGGACCTGCACGACGGCGCGCAGCAGCGGCTGGTCGCGCTCGCGCTGAACCTGGGGCTCGCCAAGGCCACACTCAAGGATCTGCCGCCCGAGGCACGGCAGGTCATCGAGGAGGCGCACCGGGACGCCAAGGAAGCCATCGAGGAACTGAACAGCCTGGTCCGCGGGCTGCACCCGGCCGTGCTGGACGAACTCGGCCTGGACGCCGCCCTGTCGGGCCTCGCGGCCCGGGCGCCGCTGCCCGTACGGCTGTGGACGGACCTGCCCGGCCGGGCCGCCCCCGCCGTCGAGGCGGTCGCCTACTTCGTCGTCTCCGAGGCCCTCAACAACGTGGCCAAGCACGCCGAGGCGACCCGGGCCGAGGTGGACGTGACCCGCCTCGGGGAGATACTGCGGGTGGTCGTCGCCGACGACGGGGTGGGCGGTGCCGATCCGGCCCGGGGGAGCGGTCTGAAGGGGCTCGCCCAGCGCGTGCGCTCCGTGGACGGGGCGTTCCGGATGAGCAGCCCCGTCGGGGGCCCGACCACCATGACCGTGGAGTTGCCGTGCATGACCTGACGCCCGCCGTACGCCGCGCCGTGATCGCCGAGGACTCCGTCCTGCTGCGGGTCGGGCTGGTGAAGGTGCTGGAGACGGCCGGGTTCGAGGTGGCCGCCGAGGCCGGTGACGCGCAGGCGCTGCTGGCGGCGGTGGAGGGGCACCGTCCTGACCTCGCGGTGGTGGACGTACGGATGCCGCCGGGCTTCACGGACGAGGGGGTGCGCGCGGCGCTGGAGATCAGGGAGCGGTGGCCGGACACCGCCGTACTGATGCTGTCGCAGTACGTGGAGGAGCGGTACGCCGCCCACCTGCTCGCCTCGAACACCAGCGGTATCGGCTATCTGCTCAAGCAGCGGGTCGCGGACGTCGAGGAGTTCATCGAGGCGCTGCGCCGGGTCGCCGACGGCGGGACCGCGCTGGACCCGCAGGTCGTGGCGCAACTGCTGGTACGGCGCCGCAGCGACCCGCTGGAGCGGCTGACCGAACGCGAACGGGAGGTCCTGGCGCTGATGGCCGAGGGCCGTTCGAACGCGGGCATCGCGGGAGCACTCGTGGTGAGCGAGTCGGCGGTCGCCAAGCACATCAACAACATCCTGGCGAAGCTGGACCTGCCGAGGGCCGACGCGGATCATCGGCGGGTGCTGGCGGTGTTGCGGTTCCTGGGGGTGTGAGGGGAGCGGCGCCGTCGGCGCCCGGGCTCACGGGCGAACAGCGCCGGTACCCGCAGCTCCTTGCCGAAGGCGGCCGACTCCCGCGCGGTGTAGCCGTCCTCACCGGGCTCCCAGAACACGGTGGTCCGCTGCTCCTCCATGTCGACCAGCAGATACACCGGAACGCCGGCCTTCCCGTACGTCGCGAGCTTGTCCCCGTAGTCGTGGTGACGCGTCACCGGACAGGTCAGTTCGACGGCCAGCGAAAGATTCTGGCCGTCGAGGTGGTACTCGTCCGTGTCGAACGCGCTGTCGGCGACGGCGTACATCTCCGGTTGCAGGGCGCGCTCCTGCGCCGGGAAGGTGAAGAGGAAGGGGGCGCCCATGAGGACGTGACCGTCCGGAGTGAGCGGCGACAACTGCGATTCGATCGCCAGCATCGTGAGCGTGTAGTAGGGCGGCGGCCACGGCGACAGGACGATGCTGTCCGCGACGATCTCCGCCCGGTGGCCGGCGGGTACGTCGATGCTCAGGAGGTCACCGAGCACGCGCGGGAACCAGGCCGGGTCGTGCGGAACGCGTTCGGTCGTCTGCCGTTCGAGCATCAGTGTCATGACGCACCTTCCCCCGTTGAGTGATCAGGCTGATACTCAGCGTAGGGGGTGCCACTGACAACGCCGGCCGGTCCGTCAGCTCCGCAGCCCCCGCAACACCAACTCCACCACCGCCCCCAGCGCCTCCTCGATCCCCGGCCGCGACCACTCCGCCGCGTAGCACGGGTCGTGGAAGCGGCCGGTCGCGTCGAAGACCGCGCGGGCCAGGGTCGCCGAGTCGCCCGGCGCGAAAGCGCCCTGTTCGATGCCGTCGAGGATGATCGCGGCCAGTTGGCCGGTCAGGTCGGCGACGTGCTGTTCCACGACGCCGCCGCTCTCGCCGACCAGCGTCATGTAGGTCGCGAACAGTTCGGGGTCGTCGCCCGCCTTGTGCTGCTTCGCGGTGAACAGCTCGCGCACCCAGCGGCTCAGCCGCTCCGGCGCCGGGCCGTCCTCGGCGACGACGGCCTGCAGCCGCGTACTCGTACGGTCCAGCCAGCGCTGCGTGACCGCCTCGCGCAGCGCCGTCTTCGTGCGGAAGTGCCGGTACACGCTGCCGTGGCTGACGCCCAGCGCGCGCGCCACGTCGACGACGGTGGCCTTGGCCGGGCCGTAGCGGCGCAGCACGTCCTCGGTCACTTCGAGGATGCGTTCGGGTGTCAGGGTCTCGGCTGGTGGCATGGCGGGCGTACGGGCCTTTCAGGTCGGGGGCGCCGGGCGCGGCGTCCTGGTGCGGACGCGGAGGCGTCCTTCCACGGACCGTACCCGTACGCTCCCCGACTGTGCCCCTAAGGTCAGCGCTCGCTGTCCAGAAGGGCCATGTGCTCTTGCGGGTAGCGGTCGCCGGACGCGGAGCCCGCCGGGACGGCGCGCTCGATGGCCGCGAGGTCGCCGGCGTCCAGTGTGACGTCCAGCGCGCCCAGCGCCTCCGTCAGCCGGTCCCGGCGGCGCGCGCCGATCAGCGGCACGATGTCCTCGCCCTGGGCGAGGACCCAGGCGATGGCGATCTGGGCGACCGTGACGCCCTTCTGCCCGGCGATCGCGCGCAGCGCGTCGGTCAGGTCGAGGTTGCGGTGCAGGTTCTCGCCCTGGAAGCGCGGGCTCGCCGCGCGGAAGTCGCCGGCGGCCAGCTTGCGGTCGCGCGCGAAGTGGTCGCTGAGCAGGCCGCGGGAGAGCACGCCGTACGCGGTGATGCCGATGCCCAGTTCGCGCGCGGTGGGCAGGATCTTCTCCTCGATGCCGCGGGAGATGATCGCGTACTCGATCTGGAGGTCGGAGATCGGGGCGACGGCGGCGGCCCGGCGCAGGGTGTCCGCGCCGGCCTCGGACAGGCCGATGTGCCGTACGTGACCGGCCTCGACCAGCTCGGCGATGGCGCCGACCGTCTCCTCGACCGGTACGTCGGGGTCGACGCGGGCCAGCCGGTAGATATCGATGTGGTCGGTGCCCAGGCGCTGGAGCGAGTACGCGGCGAAGCTCTTCACCGCGGCGGGTCGGCCGTCGAAGCCGATGAACTCACCCTCGACGGTGCGCTGGGCGCCGAACTTGACGCTAATCAGCGCCTGTTCGCGACGGGCCGCGGGCGCGCTGCGCAGCGCCTCGTTGATCAGCAGCTCGTTGTGGCCCATGCCGTAGAAGTCGCCGGTGTCCAGCAGGGTGACGCCGGCTTCGAGCGCCGCGTGGATGGTGGCGACGGACTCGGCGCGGTCGCCGGGGTCGCCGTACGCGGCGGACATGCCCATGCAGCCGAGGCCGAGGGCCGACGACTGCGGGCCTGTGGTGCCGAGGGGGCGGGTCTGCACGGGGTGCTCCTCAGGGGCGCGGGAGGGGGGTGGAGGGCCGGCCGCCACGCGTCGCGGGGGAACACGACGCGTGGCGGCGGCGCTCCTCAACCTTGGCATGCGCGATGACAGATTTCAATATCTGTCATTCGCGCATTCCAGGGTCGGCCTCGTCCGGCGCGCCGCGCCCCTACGGCGCCACCCGCCCCCTTCCGGTCCCCGCCCGCTACCGCACCACCCGCGGCAACCGGAACGTGAGCGCCACATTGAGCCCGACCGTCGCCAACTGCGCGAGGAGCGCGACGATGAGGGCGTTCTGCACGCCGAGCGACGGCAGCAGCGTGAGGAAGAGCGTGCCGAGCGTCGCGACGCCCAGCGCCAGACCGGCCTGCTGGGTGGTGACCATCGCTCCGCCACCCACCCCTGCCTGGGCCGGCGGCAGTTCGCTGAGGACGATCCGCAGCAGGGTCGGCAGGACCAGGCCCTGGCCCACGCCGAGCACCGCCATCGCCGCCGCCAGCGCGGGGGTGGACACGTCGGCCCACTGCGTACGGAAGACGAGCGCCAGCGCGAGCAGCCCGGCGCTCTGGATCAGCGACCCGGCCACCACCACACGCCGCCCGAAGCGGGCCACCAGCCGCGGCCCGGCCAGCGACGCGACGAAGTACGCCGCGCACAGCGGGACGAGGGCGAGCCCGGCCGCCAGCGGCCCGTACCGCAGGCCGTCCTGGAGGGCGACCGCCACCACGAACATGAACCCGCCGAAGCCGATCGAGAACGGCAGGATCACGCCCAGGCCGCTGCGTACGGAGCGCAGGCGCAGCAGGGACGGCGGCACGAGCGGGGTGCGTCCGGCCCGTTCGGCGCGCCGCTCGACGACGACGAACGCCGCGGCGGCGAACGGGAAGACGGCCGGCAGCAGCCAGGACCACACCGGCCAACCGGCCGCGCGGCCCTCGGTCAGCGGCAGCAGGAGGCTGACCAGCGCGACGGCCAGCAGCAAGGTGCCGGGCACGTCGACCCGGCTGGGGTGCGGCGAGCGGGTCTCGGGCACGGTGCGCAGCGCGAGCAGCAGCGCCACCGCGGCGATCGGCACATTGACCAGGAACACCGCGCGCCAGCCGGTCCCGGCCAGGTCGACGGCGACCAGCAGCCCGCCGAGCACCTGCCCGAGCGCGCTGGAAACTCCGGCCGTACCGCCGTACAGGCTGAGCGCCTTGGCACGGCGTGCCCCGCTCGTCGTGGCCTGGATGGTGGCCAGCACCTGCGGCAGCAGCAGCGCGGCCGCCGCGCCCTGGGCGACGCGCGCCACGACCAGCGTCCAGGCGTCCGGCGCCAGGCCGCAGGCGAGCGAGGTGAGCCCGAAGGCCGCCAGCCCCCACAGGTAGAGCCGGCGCCGGCCGACCATGTCACCGAGCCGTCCGCCGACGACGAGCAGGACCGCGTACGCGACGCCGTAGCCCGCGACGACCATCTCCAGCAGGGCCGGGCCCGCGCGCAGGTCGCGGTCGATGGTCGGCAGCGCGACGTTGACGATAAAGAAGTCGATCATCGGCAGGGCGGCGCCGAGGAGCACGGTGACCAGGCCGACCGGGGTCAGCGCGGGGTGGGTGGGACGGGTGGGTGCGGACTCGGGGGCCCGCGTCGGGACGGTGGGTACGTCGCGTACGTCGGTATCGCTCACAGGGATGACGATCGTCCGTCGCCCAGGGGGGTACCAGAGTCTCCTTATCCTGGTAGCGGCGCTACCTGGCAACCCGCTGAGCTCTCCGGCACCATGGGATCATGACCGCCACCATGCCGGAGAGAACGCCGGAGCGAACAGGGCCCCCGCGGACCGACGGCGACGTCAGGCGCGGCGAGCTGGCCGCCTTCCTGCGCAGCCGCCGCGAGCGGATCACCCCGGAACAGGTCGGTCTGCCGCGCGGCCCCCGCCGCCGTACACCGGGCCTGCGCCGCGAGGAGGTCGCCCACCTCTCGGCCGTCGGTGTCACGTGGTACACGTGGCTTGAGCAGGCGAGGGACATCAAGGTCTCGCCCCAGGTGCTGGACGCCGTGGCCCGCGCACTCCAGATGGACCGGGCCGAGCGCGGCCACCTCTTCGCGCTGGCCGGCGTGCCCGACCCGGTGCGGAACAGCGAGTGCACGGGCGTGTCACCGGCGATGCGGCAGATGCTCGACCGGCTCACGCCGTTCCCCGCCGCCGTCCAGAACAGCCGGTTCGACCTCCTCGCCTACAACAGCACCTACGGGCGGCTGCTGTGCGACCTGGACGCGCTGCCCGAGGAGGACCGCAACTGCCTCTGGCTGGCGTTCACCAACGCGGAGTGGCGGGCGAGTCTGGTGGATCTGAACGAGACGCTGCGTGTGATGGCCGCCAAGTTCCGCGCGTCCATGGCGGGCCGTGTCGCCGAGCCGCCCTGGAAGGCGATGGTGGCGCGGCTGGAGGCGGCCTCGCCGGAGTTCCGCGAGATCTGGGCGCGGCAGGAGGTCGTACGGCCGGTCAGCCAGTCCAAGCTCTTCCGTCAGCGGGACGTCGGCCTGCTGCGGCTGTCCTCCACAAACCTGTACACCGGCCCCGGCCAGGGGCCCAAGATGATCACCTACACGCCCGACGACGAGGCGACGCGCGAGAAGCTGGAACAGCTTCAGGCTTTGATCCGCGCGGCAGGCTGACCGCCGTGACCCTGCGGCGGGGCCTGGTCCCCCGTGGACTCCAGGCGCTCCGCGGCGCGGCGCGCGGTGCCCTGGGCCCAGCGGCCGGTGGTCAGCGCGCCCAGCAGCAGCACGGCCGCGCCGCATCCGGCGATGATCCACCAGGCGGGGCGGCTCGCCTCGACGAACCGGCTGCCGGTGGCGGCGGCGCGGGTGCCGCTGGCCAGTACGGCGCCGATCACCGCGACCCCCAGTGAGCCGCCCACCTGCCGGCTGGTGGAGGCGACGGCCGCGGCCACGCCCGCCTGCGTACGGGGCATCCCGGACACCGCGGTGTTGGTGATGGGCGCGTTGACCAGGCCGAAGCCGACGCCGAAGAGCACGTACCCGGTGAAGAGCAGCGGTGTGCTCGCCTCCGCCTCGAAGCCCGCGAACAGCACTCCGCTGGCCGCCATCGCCAGCCCGGCCAGCAGCAGCGGCAGCCGCGGCCCCACCGAGCCGACCAGCCGCCCGGACAGCGGCGCGAAGACCAGCGTCATGCCCGCCATCGGCAGCATGTAGAGCCCGGCGTCCAGGGCGGACAGGCCCCGCACGTCCTGGAGGTAGAGCGTGTTGACGAAGAGGAAGCCGCTGAGCGCGGCGAACGCGCAGACCGCCACGACGGTGGCGCCGCTGAACGGCGCGCTGCGGAAGAACCGCAGGTCGATCAGCGGCTCGATGCGGCGCCGCTCGTACAGCAGCAGTCCGGCGAGCGCGGCGACGGCCGTCGCGGCGAAGCCGAGGATCAGCGGCGAGGTCCAGCCGACCGCGGGTGCCTCGATGATCGCGTACGTGAGCGCGCCGAGCAGCACGATCACCAGCAGTTGGCCGACGGGGTCGACGCGGCGCGGCCTGGGGGCGCGCGACTCCGGCACGTACCGCATGGTCAGGAAGAGGGCGAGCGCCCCGATGGGGACGTTTATCCAGAAGATCGCGCGCCAGTCGACGGTCTGCACCAGCAGCCCGCCGACGATCGGCCCGGCCGCCATGCTGATGCCGACCACGCCGCCCCACACACCGATCGCGCGGGCCCGTTCCCTCGGCTCGGTGAAGGTGTTGGTGATGATCGACATGGCGACGGGGTTGAGCATCGAGCCGCCGACGGCCTGCACCATGCGGAACGCGACCAGGCACTCCAGGTTCGGCGCCAGGCTGCACAGCAGCGAGCCGAGCGAGAAGACCACCAGGCCCGCCTGGAAGACCCGGCGGCGGCCGAGCCGGTCGGCGGTGGAGCCGGCCAGCATCAGCAGCGAGGCGAGGACCAGGGTGTAGGCGTCGATCGTCCACTGCATGCCGGAGACCGAGGTGTCCAGATCCTTCTGCATGGACGGCAGGGCGACGTTCAGGACGGTGTTGTCGAGGCTGACGATCAGCAGGCTCATGCAGCAGATCGCCAGGACGAGCAGACGCCGCCGGTGACTCGGCTCGGGCATAGGTGAACGGTACAACGAACGGGGGGCGGCGGCTCCTGAGGTACCGCCGGGGGAGGGCCGAACGCGTCGCTGCGGGAGTCCGCGACCGGCCGCCGCCGGGGGACGGGACGAGCCGCTGCGGGAGCTCGCGACCGGCCGCCGCCGAAGGGCGCGACGAGCCGTCGCGGGCGTCCGCGGCCAGGGGACCTACGGCTCTGGCGAGGCACCCGCGCGAGTGCGCGACAATGGGAGGTCGCTCAGTCCGCCCGTCGACCGCCGAAGGAAACCCGCTCCTCATGACTAAGCTGCAGATCGGCCCGCACGCGGTGCAGCCGCCCGTGGTCCTCGCGCCGATGGCCGGGATCACCAACGCCCCCTTCCGGACGCTGTGCCGGGAGTTCTCGGGCGGCAAGGGCCTGTTCGTCAGCGAAATGATCACGACGCGGGCGCTGGTCGAGCGCAACGAGAAGACCATGCAGCTCATCCACTTCGACGAGACGGAGAAGCCGCGCTCCATCCAGCTCTACGGCGTCGACCCGGACACCGTCGGCAAGGCCGTCCGCATGATCGCCGAGGAGGGCCTGGCCGACCACATCGACCTGAACTTCGGCTGTCCGGTGCCGAAGGTGACCCGCAAGGGCGGCGGCTCGGCCCTCCCGTACAAGCGGCATCTGCTGCGCTCCATCCTGCGCGAGGCGGTGACCAACGCGGGCGACCTGCCGGTCACCATGAAGATGCGCAAGGGCATCGACGACGACCACATCACCTTCCTCGACGCCGGCCGGATCGCGGTCCAGGAGGGCGTCACGGCCATCGCGCTGCACGGCCGGACCGCGGCCCAGCACTACGGCGGCACGGCCGACTGGGACGCCATCGCGCGCCTGAAGGAGGCCGTGCCGGAGATCCCGGTGCTGGGCAACGGGGACATCTGGTCGGCCGACGACGCGCTGCGGATGGTGCGCGAGACCGGCTGTGACGGAGTGGTCGTGGGGCGCGGCTGCCTGGGGCGGCCGTGGCTCTTCGGCGACCTGGTGGCCGCCTTCGAGGGCACGGGTACGTACGCGAAGCCGACCCTCAAGGAGGTCGCGGCCGTGATGCTGCGGCACGCCACGCTGCTGGGGGAGTGGATCGGGGACGAGGCGCGCGGAGTCATCGACTTCCGCAAGCACGTCGCCTGGTACACGAAGGGCTTCTCGATCGGCTCGGAGCTGCGCAAGAAGCTGGCAATCGCCTCGTCGCTGGACGAACTGGACGCTCTGATGAGCGAGCTGGACCTCGACCAGCCCTGGCCCGCAGGCGCCGACGGACCCCGTGGCCGCACATCTGGCCGGAACCGGGTGGTCCTGCCCGACGGCTGGCTGGACGACCCGTACGACCGCACGGGCGTCACGGCCGACGCGGAACTGGACACTTCGGGCGGCTGAGGAGCAAACGCGACGCGAGAGGCCGGGCGAGAGCCCGGCCTCCCGTCTTTCGGCGGGTCCGATTCCGGGTCCGCATCGCGGGGCCGGGGCCGGCGCAACGGCGTGATTCTCGCCACCCCTGATAGGGGTTGCGCTCAGATGAGCGTTTCGGGCGGGAGTGCATCTCTCCAATTGCTGGCACTGGGTGCCGCCCATCTCGCGTTCGCCTCTTCAAGCGAATGTCGCATTCCGTAGCGAATCCGCAGGCGAGTGTTCGCTCTACGCCACCATGTCTTCAAACATTGAAGTCGCCCCTCCCTCCGCCGCGACTTTCGATCTGCTGGCGGACGACGGGTTACGGGCGTATGTCGACCGAGTGGACGTACCCAGACGCCTTCGATCTGGGTATGTTCCTCGCCGTCAGGGCAGCCCGCGGCGAGGAGAGAGTCCCGTGCCGGAAACACAAGATCCCCACGTAACCCCGTCCGAGCCTTCGAAGTTCGTCTACGACTTCACCGAGGGCAACAAGGACCTCAAGGACCTTCTCGGCGGCAAGGGCGCCAACCTCGCCGAGATGACCAACCTGGGGCTTCCCGTTCCGCCGGGGTTCACGATCACCACCGAGGCGTGCAAGGTCTACCTCGACAGCGGCCAGGAGCCCGCGGCACTGCGTGCCGAGGTCACCGAGCACCTCGAAGCGCTCGAAGCGACCATGGGCAAGAAGCTCGGCCAGGCCGACAACCCCCTTCTCGTATCGGTGCGTTCCGGGGCGAAGTTCTCGATGCCCGGCATGATGGACACCGTGCTGAACATCGGCCTGTCCGACGCGTCGGTTTCCGGCCTCGCCGCCCAGGCCGGCGACGAGCGCTTCGCGTGGGACTCCTACCGCCGTCTCATCCAGATGTTCGGCAAGACCGTGCTCGGCGTGGACGGCGACCTCTTCGAGGAGGCGCTGGAGGAGGCCAAGCGGGCCAAGGGCGTACGCGTCGACGTCGACCTGGACGCGGCCGACCTGAAGAACCTCGTCGGCCAGTTCAAGGACATCGTTTCCAAGGAGACCGGCCGGAACTTCCCGCAGGAGCCCCGCGAGCAGATGGACCTCGCCGTCCGCGCGGTCTTCGACTCGTGGAACACCGACCGCGCCAAGCTCTACCGCCGCCAGGAGCGCATCCCCGGCGACCTCGGCACCGCCGTCAACATCTGCTCCATGGTCTTCGGCAACCTCGGCCCGGACTCCGGCACCGGCGTCGCCTTCACCCGTGACCCGGCCAGCGGCCAGCAGGGCGTCTACGGCGACTACCTGCAGAACGCGCAGGGCGAGGACGTCGTCGCGGGCATCCGCAACACCGTGCCGCTCGCCGACCTCGAAGGCATCGACAAGCCGTCCTACGACGAGCTGATGCAGATCATGGAAACGCTCGAAACGCACTACAAGGACCTGTGCGACATCGAGTTCACCATCGAGCGCGGCAAGCTGTGGATGCTCCAGACCCGCGTCGGCAAGCGCACCGCGGGCGCCGCGTTCCGCATCGCCACCCAGCTCGTCGACCAGGGCCTGATCGACGAGGCCGAGGCGCTCCAGCGGGTCAACGGCGCGCAGCTCGCGCAACTGATGTTCCCGCGCTTCGACGAGAACGCGAAGACGCAGCAGATCGGCCGGGCCATCGCCGCCTCGCCGGGCGCCGCCGTCGGCAAGGCCGTCTTCGACTCCTACACCGCGGTCAAGTGGTCCCGCTCCGGCGAGAAGGTCATCCTGATCCGCCGCGAGACCAACCCCGACGACCTCAACGGCATGATCGCCGCCGAGGGCATCCTCACCTCGCGCGGCGGCAAGACCTCGCACGCCGCCGTGGTCGCCCGCGGCATGGGCAAGACCTGTGTCTGCGGCGCCGAGGAGCTGGAGGTCGACACCAAGCGCCGGTGCCTGACCGCGCCCGGCGGCATCGTGGTCGAGGAGGGCGACGTCGTCTCCATCGACGGCTCCTCCGGCAAGATCTACCTCGGCGAGGTGCCGGTCGTGCCGTCCCCGGTCGTCGAGTACTTCGAGGGCCGCATGCACGCCGGCGCCGACGACGCCGACGAGCTGGTCAAGGCCGTGCACCGGATCATGGCGTACGCGGACCGGGTGCGCCGGCTGCGCGTACGGGCCAACGCCGACAACGCCGAGGACGCCGCCCGCGCCCGCCGCTTCGGCGCCCAGGGCATCGGCCTGTGCCGTACCGAGCACATGTTCCTCGGCGAGCGCCGCGAGATGGTCGAGCGCCTGATCCTCGCCGACACCGACGCCGACCGCGAGGCGGCCCTCGGTGGCCTGCTGCCCCTCCAGAAGGCCGACTTCGTCGAGCTGTTCGAGGCCATGGACGGCCTGCCGGTGACGGTCCGCCTCCTGGACCCGCCGCTGCACGAGTTCCTGCCCGACATCACCGAACTCTCCGTACGCGTCGCCCTCGCCGAGTCCCGCAAGGACGCCAACGAGAACGACCTGCGCCTGCTCCAGGCCGTGCACAAGCTGCACGAGCAGAACCCGATGCTGGGCCTGCGCGGCGTCCGCCTCGGCCTGGTCATCCCCGGCCTGTTCGCCATGCAGGTACGGGCCATCGCGGAGGCGGCGGCCGAGCGCAAGAACGCCGCCAAGGGCGACCCGCGGGCCGAGATCATGATCCCGCTGGTCGGCACCGTCCAGGAGCTGGAGATCGTCCGCGAGGAGGCCGAGCAGGTCATCGCCGAGGTCGAGCGGGCCCACGGCGTGGACCTCAAGCTCACCCTCGGCACGATGATCGAACTGCCCCGCGCGGCGCTGACCGCCGGCCAGATCGCCGAGTCCGCCGACTTCTTCTCCTTCGGCACCAACGACCTGACCCAGACGGTCTGGGGCTTCAGCCGCGACGACGTCGAGGCCAGCTTCTTCACCGCCTACCTGGAGAAGGGCATCTTCGGCGTCAGCCCGTTCGAGACCATCGACAAGGACGGCGTCGGCTCCCTGGTCCGCAGCGCCGCCGAGGCCGGCCGCGCCACCCGCCCCGACCTCAAGCTCGGCGTCTGCGGCGAGCACGGCGGCGACCCGGAGTCGGTGCACTTCTTCCACGAGGTGGGCCTGGACTACGTCTCCTGCTCCCCGTTCCGCATCCCGGTCGCCCGCCTCGAAGCGGGTCGCGCGGCGGCGGAGTCCCTGGGCAGTGACAGCCGCTGAACCCGTGACACCCGGTAGGCCAACCGGAGTTGGTGTCGGACCGTACCGACCCTCACCCTGACGCCGGCTCCGGAACCCGACGAGGGCGGCACCTGTGCGGAGGTGCCGCCCTCGCTTTTCTCCGGACTCCCCCCTCGGGAGCTGCCGTCAGCCATGTCGGCCTGGTTGACGGCCTTCCACGGCAAATGCTGAGCGGTCGGTCATTGCCTCGTCACCCCCCACGGGATCGAGCAATCCGTTCCATTCGCACTGCCGTCGAATTGAGTTACAGCTTTCCCTGCCCGCCGCGTTGGCGCGACCCCTTTCAACTCTGGCCAAAAGGGCGTGGTGACAGGCTGTGTCTGCGTGCATACTCAGATGGCCGGGGGTCGACTAGGGAGCATTGGTGGGGGTTCGGTGCTACGCGTCCATTTCAGTGGACCGGATCTGGCCCGGGTGCGCATTGCCGCGCGCCCTGACGTGCTGTGGGAGACCGTTTTAAGTTTTCACCGACTGCGCGACCGGCGGCCCGGCGCGGCCTTCGGCAAATGGCGCTCCGATGCCCGGTGCAGGTTGAATGGTGAAACACGACTGCTGGCGCCGCTCGTTCCCACGCGCGGCTATTTTCCGGATTTCCTGACGCCGCCGGAGGGGCTCCTCGGCATCGACGAAGGGCTGGCGGCGCTCCGCGCGACCCCGCCCGCGCGACTGCATGCCGAACTTTCGCGGCTGCCCGCGACCCGGCCGCTGCCGACGTGGCTGCGGGAGCTGAGCGAGGGCGATTCCGCGGCGCTCGGGCGGCTCGCCGGCGCGCTGCGGAGCTATTACGAGAACGCCGTCGCGCCGTACTGGCCGCTGCTCCAGGCCCGTATCGAGGCGGACCGTGCCGCCCGCGGCCGGGCCCTGCTGGACGGCGGCGCGGACCATCTGCTCGCCTCGCTCCCGCCCACGATGCGCTGGCGGCCGCCCGTCCTGGAAGTGGACTACCCGGTCGACCGCGACCTGTTCCTGAACGGCCGGGGGCTGCTCCTGCTCCCGTCGTTCTTCTGCCGTCACACGCCCGTCACCTTCGCCGACCCCGAGCTCACCCCCGTCCTCGTCTACCCCTTGGAGCACCCCGCGCCCCGCGTCATGCCGGCCGTCACGCCCGGCCACTCGCTGGGCAAGCTCGTCGGGCGGACCCGCTCGGCGATCCTGCACGGCGTGGGCGGCGGCTGCACGACGAGCGAACTGGCGCGGCGCGTCGACGTGTCGCTGGCCTCGGCCAGCCAGCACGCGACGGTGCTGCGCGATGCGGGGCTGCTGCTGACACTGCGCCACGGCAACGCCGTACTCCACACGCTGACGCCGCTGGGGGCGGCGCTGCTGCGGGGCGGTCCGGAGGTGGACGTCCGGGGGGTGGACACCCGAGGGCTGGAGATATCGGCGCTGGAGGCGCGGGAGGCGGATGTGCGGGTGCCGGGGGCGGGGGCTGTGCAGTAACGTTCCAGCGCCCCGCACCCAGGACGGCCTCCATTCAGTACGGACGATCGCCCGTGATCGCCACCCGCTCGGCGACCCGGCGCCCCGCCCCGTAGTCGTTGACCGCGTAGTGCTGCGTGGCGCGGTTGTCCCAGAAGGCGACGTCCCCCGCCTGCCAGCGGAACCGCACCTGGAACTCCGGTACGTGCGCCTGCTGGAACAGCAGCCGCAGCATCCGGTCGCTCTCCGCCCGCTCCCACCCCACGATGCGGGTGGTGAAGGAGGTGTTGACGAACAGCATCCGGCGGCCGGTCTCCGGGTGCCGCCGTACGACCGGGTGCTCGACCGGCGGGAACTGCTCCTGGAACGGCGCCAGCCGCTCGGCGGAGTAGAAGCGCGCGAAGCCCGGCAGGAAGTCGTGCACGGCGGTCGCGCCGTCGATACGGTCCCGTACGTCCTGCGGCAGGTTGTCGTACGCGGCCGCCATGTCCGCCCACATGGTGTCGCCCCCGTACGGCGGGACCTCGCGCAGTTGCAACACCGCGCCCAGCGCCGGACGTTCGCGGAACGTCACATCCGTGTGCCACACGTTCTCGAAGGTGGACACCGCGCTGCGGTCGAACCGTACGACGTCCTCGGCGTCCCCGGTGGCCAGCAGCGGATTGGTCTCCAGCTCACCCCAGTTGCGGGCGAACGCGCGCTGTGCGGCCGAGGTGAGGTGCTGCCCCCGGAAGAACAGCACCTTCCACTCCAGCAGCGCACGGTTCAACTCCTCACGCAGTGCCGGGTCGAGAGGGCGGGACAGGTCGAGGCCGCGGATCTCCGCGCCGATGGTCGCGGCCTGCGGGACGATCTCGAACCGCTCGTAGGGCCGGTCCTCCCAGTCCTCGGGCGTGCGGCGCAGGACGCGGGTGCCCTCGTAGAGGCCGTCGGCGGGGATGCGGTGGTCACGGAGGGCGGGGGAGGGAGCGGGCGAGGCCGGGGTCGGGGCGGTGTGGTCGGCGATGGCCGTCAAGGGTTCCTCCTGGAGGGAGAGGAGCGAAAGGTACGGAGAGAGGCGCGGCGCCCGCACCGGCATCCGGCGTCCCGCGTCCAAGGAACGCCGGGATCACGGGAACAAGCACCGTTGCCGTACGGGTGCGGAGCTGCCGCGGCGGTGCGCGGAAGTTGCCGCCGGAAGGGCCGTTACGCCCGGAAGGTCACCGACAGCGGAGAGCGGCGGCCGGGGGCGAACCCACCCGGCCGCGGCGGCGCAGAAACGTCATGCCGCGGGGCGCGCACTCGCCGTGGGGGCCGCAGCGCAGCGGCTCCGCCTCACGGAAGGTCGAGTACGTGGTCATGGCACGCACCGTACCTCATGGCCAGGGGAAGGGACACCGTACGCCCCTCGCCCCCTCAGCCCTTCAACTCCTTGTACAGGTACACGTCCGCGTGCCCGCCCGGCATCCCCGGCACCCGCCCGACCTCGGTGTACCCCTGCCGCTCGTAGAATCCCGGCGCCTGGAACGTGTACGAGGACACCGTCGCGCGGTCGCAGCCGCGCCGTACCGCCTCCTGCTCCGCGGCGTGCAGCAGCTTCGCGCCCCAGCCGGCCGACCGGCTCTCCTCCCGTACCCACAGGAGGTGGATCCCGCACAGCCCGCCCCACACCCAGGCGCTCAGCCCGCCGATCAACTCACCCTCCGTGTCCGTCACCTGTACCGAGAATTCGGCCCGCTCGGCGCCGACCGTGGCAGCGGCGTTGAAGGCGTCGAGCTCGTCCTCCAGGCGCTTCTCCAGGGCGGCGTCGTGAGCGCCGATCGTGAGTACCGTCTCCTGGGCCGGGGTGGTGGCATCGCTCATGGCTGAGTTCTCCCACACGTTTCCCGCGCACCGCCACCGATTTTCCGTGCCGCCGCTTTTGGCGGCCGGGGCTGACGGGGAATCTTCCTTGTCAGAGATCGTCACGGTTGTCCCCCCGGCGAGCAGCAGGAGAGTGCGATGGCCAGAAACCCGCGCCGCGCCGGCGAGCGGTGGACGGAAGGACTGCTGCCGGGCTCGGTGGCGGCCCCGTACCACCCGAACGGTACGGGGATGGCGCACGCGGGCGCGACGGTGGCCGAAACCATCGGCTCGCCGTGAACTCCTCGGCCCGCGCGCGTTCGTCCCAGTCGCCTCAGTCGTCGATCCCCGACCGCTCCACCCCGGCCACGATGTACCGCTGGAGCAGCACGAACACGACTACCAGCGGCGCGATCGAGATCGCCGCCGCGATGAACAGTTCGTGCAGGTTGAGGTTCTGCGCCGTGGTGAACGTGGACAGCGCGACCTGCACCGTCCACGATTGCCGGTCCTGGCCGATGACCAGCGGCCACAGGAACGCGTTCCAGGCGCCGATGAAGACGATCGTGCCGACGGCCGCGAAGACGGGCCGCGAGTTGGGCACCACGATCCGCCAGTACGTACGCCAGTACCCGAGCCCGTCCACCCGCGCCGCGTCCTCCAGTTCCCGGGGGAAGCCGAGGAAGTACTGGCGGAACATGAAGCAGGCGAAGGCGCTGAACAGGGTCGGGACGATCAGTCCGCGCAGGGTCGAGATCCAGCCGAGCGACGAGACGAGGACGAAGCTGGGGACGAAGGTGACGGCCGCCGGGACCATCAGGGTGCCGAGGATCGCGTAGAAGACGAGGTTGGCGTGCCGGTACGGGATGCGGGCCAGCCCGTATCCGGCCAGTGAGGCCAGCAGGACCGTGCCCACGGTCGTGGAGACCGCGATGAGGGTGGAGTTGAGCAGCGCGCGGGCCATCGGCAGGTTCGGGTCGTCGAAGACCTCGGTGAGGTTCGACCACTGGAGGTCGCGCGGGAAGAACGTCCAGTCGGGGGCGGTGATGTCCTGCTCGGTGGCCAGGCCGTTGCGTACGAGCAGGTAGAACGGGAGGAGGAAGAGGAGGGCGAGGACGGTGACGATCACCGCGCGCAGCGCGCGCCCGGCCCGGACGCGGGGGTCCTGCGGCGCGCGCGGGCGTTCCGTGAACCTTGGCCTGTTCGTCATCGCTCAGTCCTCCTTCCGCCCGAGGCCGAACCAGCGCGCCTGGACGACGGTCGCCACGGCGATGATCAGCGCCAGGATCACCGCGCCCGCGCTGCCCAGCCCGAGGTTCTGCTCCTGCCCGAGGGCGGTGTAGTAGAGGTACACCAGCGGCGGGCGGGCGTACGGCGGGTAGCCGCGGGCGTCGGACATCAGGTTGTAGAACTCGTCGAACGCCTGGAACGCGTTGATCACGAGCAGCAGGACGACGGCGACCGAGGTGGCGCGCAGTTGCGGCAGGGTGATGTACCGGAGCGTCTGCCAGCCGGGCCGCGCGCCGTCCACCGCGGCGGCCTCGTACAGGCGGGGCGAGATCCGTTGCAGCCCGGCCAGGAACAGGATCATGAAGAAACCGGCCTGCAGCCATAGCCGTACGGTCACGATCACCAGCCAGTACCAGGGCGGGTCGGTCGTGGACAGCCACGCGGTCTGGTCCGCGCCGAACCACCCGAGCACGGTGTTGGCCAGCCCGAACCGCACCCCGTTGAAGATCGACAGCTTCCAGATCAGCGCCGCGACCACGTACGAGCACGCGGTCGGCAGGAAGAAGACCGAGCGGAAGAACGCCTGGGCGAAGCGCAGCCGGTTGACCATGAGCGCGAGGCCGAGCGAGAGCACGTACGTCGCCGGCACGATGAACGCCGTGAACAGCAGGAACGTGCCCAGGCTGCTCACGAAGGCGTCGTCGCCGAGCATCGCCGTGTAGTTGTCCAGCCCGACGAAGTCCGTCGGCGTGACCGTGTTGTGGGCGTCGAAGAAGCTGAGGTAGACGCTCCAGGCCAGCGGTACGTACGTGAACAGCCCCAGCCCGATCGCGAACGGCCCCACGAACGCCCAGAACCACAGGTTCCGGTTCTGCTGCCCCCGGAGGCGGGCGAGGGGCCCGCCTCCGGGGCGTGCGCCGGTGCCGGCTCCGCTGCCTGCCTTCGTACCGGCGGTCCCCGCTCCGCTCACTTCTTCGCCCGCTGCAACTCGGCCTCCACCTTGCGCACCACACCCTTCAGCTCGCTCTCCGGATTCGCGCCGCCCTTGATGATGCGGTTGAGCGCGTCCTGGTAGGCGGTGCTGCTCGGCGTCGTCCAGAGCAGCGGCTCGGCGTGGCCGTACTGGGTGGCGTACGAGACCGCGTCGGCCGCCGCGCCCTCCCGGAGCTGCTTCGCCTTCTTGGCGAGCGAGGTGCGGGCGGGGATGTGGAAGCCGTACGCGAGGGCGAAGTCCTCCTGCTTGTCGGTCCCGTCCACCCACAGCCACTTCACGAACGCCTTGGCCTCCGCCCGGTGCTTGCTGCGCGCACTGACCGCCGAACTGTACGCCCCTACGGGTACGGCCGGCTTCCCGGCGCCGTCCTTCGGGAACGGCAGCACCCCGAAGTCGTCCCCCAGCGCCTTCCTGACCTGCGGCAGCGCCCACAGGCCCGACCACTGCATGGCGGTCAGCCCCTGTACGAAGGCCGCCGGGGCGGACCAGTCCGTCGGCGCTCCCAGCAGCAACGATTCGTCGGCGTACAACTGCCGGATCTTCCCGAGGACCCGGGCGGCGGCCGGATCGTCGAAGCCGACCTTCCCGTCCTCCGTGATCAGACTCAGCCCCGCGGCGAACAGCGGCGTACCGCCCAGCACCGCGGCCCCGCCGTCGTTCCCCAGGAACAGCCCCTTGACCTTGTCCTTCCGGTGCCGCGCGGTCAGCGCCTTCGCGGCCTCCACCAGCTCGTCGACGCTGCGCGGCGGCTCGACGCCCGCCGCCTTCAGCAGGCTCTTCCGGTAGAACAGCAACTGGGTGTCTATGGTCTGCGGCACCGCCCAGACCTTGTCCTGCCAGATCTTCGGCGCGAGCACCGCCTGGTTGAAGTCGTCCCGGGCGGACGCGATCTCCGCCGTCAGGTCCACGACCTGCCCGCCCTTGATCTGGTCCAGCTTCGGCCCGTTGACCTCGAAGACGTCCGGCCCGGAGTCCGTCAGCAGCGCGGCGGCGGTCTGCCGGTCGTAATCGCCGGGCCGCCACTGCACCGTGACCCGCGCCTTGCCGTACGCGGCCGCGTACCGCTTGACGGCCTGCTCGGTGCCCGGCTCCCCGTACTGGTGGTACCACTGGCTGAGCTCCGGACCCGAACCCTTGCCGTTACGGCCCGTGTTGGAACCGCAGGCCGCCAGGACCGCCGTGAGGGCCGCCCCTCCGGCCACCCCGAGCAGCCGCCGTCTGCCGATGTCGCGAGTCATGCCCGATCGCCCCCTACGTGGCCCGCCGCGCGTCGCGCGCCGGTCGTCGTCCGGCTGTCGTGCCGCTTCCGGTGATCGTCGATCACCGTCCGCCGCGAGCGCCTACTTTGCCGCACCACCGTGAAGAACGCATTGCACCTGCGCGAAAAGGGCCGGGGGGTGTCGGTGCCGTCGCCCGCGTCCGCGCAGCTCAGGCCATTGCTGGGCCGCGCTCGGGCCGATTGTCAGACCCCTGGTGCATGATTCGGTACAAGGCATTCACCGCACGGCCGTTCGTCCGTCCACCCGCCCACTCGTCCATCCATCTGTCCGCCCGTCCGCCCGTCCGAAGGAGACGCCCATGATCATCGTGTCCGGCACGCTCCACGTAGCCCCCGACGCCCGCGAGGCATACCTGGCCGACTGCGACGCGGTGACCGAACAGGCCAGGAAGACCCCCGGCTGCCTGGACTTCACCCTCACGGCCGACCGCCTGGGCCCCGGCCGCATCAACGTCTACGAACGCTGGGAATCCGACGCCGAACTGGCCGCGTTCCGAGGCAGCGGACCGGAGGCCGGGCAGACGGCGGCCATCCTGGACGCGGACATACGGAAGTACCGGATATCCGGCGTCGAGGCGTCCTGAGCAGGCACGGGAACGGAGCAGGGCCGGCTGAACGGAACAGGGCCGGGGCCAAGGCACTCATGATCTGAGTGCCTTGGCCCCGGCGCCGGTGGGCGGGTTTGCCCGGTGTCGCTGCCGTCGGTGTTGCTCGTCAGGCGATGGTCGCGTGCGACGGCGTCTTGATGTCGGTCAGCTCGCGCGGGGCGAACGGTGCCTGCCAGTTGCCCGTGCCCTGGTAGAGGTACGAGGCGCCGTCCGGCGTGGTGACGAAGAGGTCGGCGCGGCCGTCACGGTTCGCGTCACCGATGCCGACCAGCTGGCGGTAACCGCCCCAGCCGGCGCCGATCTTCACCCGGGAGTCGACATTGCCGTCCCCGGTGCCCAGGAACAGCCATAGGACACCGGAACGGTCGCGGGCCACCACGTCACCGGCGGAGGCACCGGCCACGTCACCGACGGCGGTGATGCTGTCGTAGATGTCCCAGCCCGCGCCGATCTTCTTGCGCGGCGCGAACGGTGTCCGCCAGTTGCCGGTGCCCTCGTAGAGCCAGAGCACGCCGGACCGGTCGCGGGCCAGCAGGTCGCTGCGGCCGTCACCGTTGAGGTCGCTGCCGCCGGTGATCGCGTCGTACGGGTCCCACCCGGCGCCGACCTTCAGCCGTCCGTCGAAGGTCCCGTCGCCCTTGCCGAGGTACAGCCACAGCACGCCCGACGCGTCCCGTGCCACCACGTCACCGGCGGAGGCACCGGCCACGTCGCCGACGGCGGTGACCTTGTCGTAGATGTTCCAGCCCCAGCCGGCCGTCTTCGACTCCGTGCCCTTGAGCTGCGGCGTGTCCCGCGAGTCGTGGTAGGTGTCCTGGAGCGACAGGTTGCCCGCCGCGTCACGGGACAGCACGTCCGGCGAACCGTTGTCGGTGTAGTCGTGCGGGGCGGGCTTGCGGCGGACGGTGAACTTACCGTTCAGGTCCAGGTCGGGGCCGATTCCATTGTTGGGCCGGGCGGTGAGCTGCCAGGTGTAGTCACCGTTGGGAGCGGCCATGGTGTCGCTGCCGTGGCCGAGCAGGCCGTCCCACTCCACGTCCAGGGACTTCGGCCCCGGGGCCCTGTCCATGGTGGGCAAGTCGATGTAGCGCTCCTTGCCGGACGCGGTGTGGCGCAGCGTGATGTACACGGAGGCGTTGCGCCGCGAAAGCTGCCAGTGTGCCCTCCAGCTACCGCGGCTCAGGTCGGCAACGGCGGGTACGGAAGAGCCGAGGAGGGTGAGCTTGGTCGGCTCGCCGGTGCTCGCGACGAGCTTGGTGACGGGCTCGCCCTTGGCCTCGGTGGAGATCCGGTAGAGGCCCTCGCCCTGCTCGACGGTGCCGCCCATCACCAGCAGGTCGCCCTCGGGCGTGGGCGTCGTGGAGGTGGCGTGGTCCAGCACCTTGTGCATGGGGCCACCGATGAAGTTGGCGTAGAGGGCCGATGCATACGCGGCGTACCCTTCGTACACCTTGTCCGCGTACCCGTGCAGCACCCAGTTGCCGACCAGGCCCACCATGTTGGCGGCGTCGTCGGCGTATAGCTCCTCGCTCCACGGCCGCCGTTCCGGCCCACGCTGCGCGACGCTGACGCTTACGCGTTTGCCACCGCTGTGGGGGGCTCCGACCGACGCCATGTACGTCGGGGACAGGGCGGCGGTGGCCCTGTCGTCGGTCGTCAGCCCGCCGTTGTCGCTGACCCTCGCGGCGGCCAGGTCGACCACCGCGTAGTCGTTGCTCTCGAAGGGGTGCGTCTTCCCGGCGAACCGCACCAGAGCCGAGCCCGGTGTCCCGGCCACCGCGGTGAACTTCCGCGTCTTCTCCGGCAGCCCGGTGATCTTCCGGTCGGTGAGCTTGCCGTCCATGAGCCCGAGGACGTGGGCTTCCTCGGCGCCCTCCAGGGGCTTGACGGCGATCACCCAGGGGCCGACCGCGCCTTTGTACGTGTAGCCGCCCGCGGCGAGGTCGACGAGGGTGGACGACCCGGTGGCCATGTCGCGCAAGGTGATCTCGCGGGACGCGGTGATGCTCGGATTGTCGCCCACGGCCACCACGTCGGACGCGGCACCGTGCGCGATGTCCTGGGTGTGCTGGCCGCTGTCCTGGCCCACCTCGGTCGTCGTGCCGTCGGCGTAACGCGTCCACCGCAGGGTGTTCTTCGTGTCGACCGAGAGGAAGCCGGTGGTGCCGGCGCTCACGATCTCCGACCCCGGCGTAATCTTCAGAACCGGCTTCGCGGGGGCGGCGGCAGCAGAGGACGCGAATGTCCCGCCGCTCACCGCGAGCCCGAGCGCGACGGCTCCGCCCAGTACCCGGCGGAACGGCCGGGACCGTCTCGGTCCCGGCGCGGCTGAACGTTTCATGTGCCCTCCAGGCAGGACGCGGCGCGAGCGCCACGGTGTGCGACGGAGGGCAGGAAGAGGCCATTCCTCTCCCGACCGACTAAATGTACGAGCCCCCCAAGTTCCGGCAAATCCTAACAACCGGGAGGGCAGAGGCTTACAGGACGTGAGGAGCGAGGGCCGGCGAGGGCATGGCGCCGTCGGGCACCGGCAAAAGGGGAAGCGCCCACGCCGACGGCCGCCGAGAATGAATCCGTGCTGATCATTGATGCCGTCATGGAGACCTACGACGCCGTGGACTTCGCCCGGTGGCCCGCCGCCGCGCCGAGCGAGGACCGGCTTCTGGTGCTCTCCGGCGAGATGTCACTTCGGCAAGTCGGTACGGCGATGGCAGTCCTGACCAGCGGCCACGAGGACGACCACGAGGCCCCGGCTCACGCCGCGGGCGCCGAGGCCGTGGCCCGGCGCTTGGCGCACCTGCTGAGCGTCGATCTCGTGACAGCTCCGGGCGGCATCCGCCTGAAGGACACCACGACCGGCACTGTGATCGCCCCGGGCTGCTGCTTCGGCCTGGAGAACTGGCGTGACTGGTACGACCTCTTGGACGGCGACGAACCCTGGCTCGGCCACGGCACCGTCGCACACGTCGAGCATGGCGGCCCGCTCGTCAGGATCTGGCCCGACACGGAGGCTCCGGCGAGCCGCCCCATCGAGCTTCCTTCGGCCGAACTGCCGGCCCTCCTCCGCACCGTGCACGACGACCTCAAGGGCTTCCTCGCCCTCGCCGAGCAGTGGGTTCACGGTTACGCGCCCGCACTGGCCCCCGCCGTGATCGCGAAGCTTGGCGAGGACTTGTGCGGTGGCGCTTGGACCAAGTGACCGCGAAGGGGCCGGGATCGGGTGCTCGCGAGGTGAGGGCCCCGGTCCCGGCCCCGGTGGGCGCGTGGGTGTCCGCCGTCGTCCGGTCGTCAGGCGAGGGTCTCGTCCGACGTGGTGATCCCGGCCAGCTCGGGCCGGGCGAACGGTGCCTGCCAGTTGCCCGTGCCGTGGTAGACGTACGTGCCGTTGTCCGGGCCGGAGACGAGGAGGTCGGCGCGGCCGTCGGCGTTGGAGTCGCCGATGCCGATCAGTTGGCGGTAGCCGCCCCAGCCGGCGCCGATCTGCACGCGTCCGTCGAAGGTGCCGTCGCCCTTGCCGAGGTAGAGCCAGAGGACGCCGGAACGGTCGCGAGCCACCACGTCACCGGCGGAAGCACCCGCCACATCACCGACGGCGGTGATGTTGTCGTAGCTGCCCCAGCCGCCGCCGATCTTCTTGCGCGGCGCGAACGGTGCCCGCCAGTTGCCGGTGCCCTGATACAGCCACAGCACGCCGGACCGGTCGCGGGCCAGCAGGTCGCCGCGGCCGTCACCGTTCAGGTCGCTGCCGCCGGTGATCGCATCGTACGCGTTCCATCCGGCGCCGACCTTCAGCGGCTTGTCGAAGCTCCCGTCACCCTTGCCGAGGTAGAGCCACAGCACGCCCGCCGAGTCCCGCGCCACCACGTCACCGTGGGAGGCACCGGCCACGTCGCCGACGGCGACAACCTGGTCGTAGATGTTCCAGCCCCCGCCGACCACGATGCGGCGCTTGTGAGAGTGCGGGTTCAGAGGATCGTGGGCGGTGTCTTCGAGCGACAGTTTGCCCGCCCGGTCGCGCACGATCACGTCCGGCGAACCGTTGTCGGTGTAGTCGTGCGCGGCGGGCTTGCGCTCGACCGTGAAGGAGCCCTTCTGGTGGAGGGCGGGACCGATGCCGTTACGGGGTGCGGCGGTCAGTTCCCAGGTGTAGGCGCCGTTGGGCGCTGCCTCGTCCCGGCCGCGCACGTTGACCAGGCCGTCCCAGTTCAGGTCGACCCAACCGTCCCAGTTCTCGCCTCCCTGGTCCGGGACCAGGTGGTACTCGGCCCGCTTGCCCGAGGCGTTGTGGCGCAGGGTGATGGTCATGCTGACGTTGCGCCGGGACAGATGCCAGCGCGGGTGCCACCGGCGCTGGTCCAACCGTGCCGTGTTCGATACGTCGGAGCCGAGCAGGGTGACCTTGGTGGGCTGCCCGGTGCCCGCGACCAGTTCCACGGTCGGCGCCCCGCCACCGGCCTTCGCGGAGACCCGGTAGAGCCCTTCGCCCTGGGCGACGGTGCCGCCCATCACCAGCAGATCGCCGTCCGGAGTAGGTGCGGAGGACGTGGCATGGTCCATCACCTTGCGGGCGGTGCCACCGCCGGCCGGGACGGCCCGGATGGCCAGTTCATCCGGCGAGGATCCTTCTCGGACCCTGCCTCGGTTCCCGTACATCACCCAGTCGCCGACCAGGCCCATGGTCGGCATGTAGGAGCCGGGCAGGCGTGTGCTCCACGCCTTAGGGTTGTCGGCGCGCGTCTCGGTGACGCTCAGGTAGATCTTCTCGTCGCCGTAGTTCACCGACCCGATCGAGGCCATGTGCGTAGCCGACAGGGCCGCGTTGGACGAGAGATGGCTCACCATGCCGCGGGTGGGAACAACCTTGGCCGCGGCCAGGTCGACCACCTCGTACCCGTGAAGCCCCGTGCCGCTGACGCCTCTGGCGTATCGCAGCAGGGCTTTGCCCGGAGCCCCCGCCTCCATTTCGAACTCGGTTCCGTCGGTGGGCAGGCCCGTGACGGTCCGGTCGGTCAGCGTCCCGCCGCCCTGAAGCCCGAGGACGTGCACCTCTTCGCCGAGGGCGGCCTTCTTGGTGGCGACCACCCAGCCCTCGACGGTGCCGGCGTACCGGTACCCGTACTTCGTCAGGTCGATGAGTGTGGTGGCCCCGGTGGCCATGTCCCGCAGGGTGATCTTGCTGAACGTCTGGATGTACGGGGTGTTCCCGAGCGCCACGACGTCGGACACGGCGCCGTGTCCCGTGGTGTGGGTGTACTGCCAGTCGTCCTGGGCCACCTTGGTCGTACGGCCCTGGTAGTCCGTCCACACCACGTTGTTCTGCGGGTCCACGGACAGGAACCCGGTACGGCCCGCACTGACGATCTCGGACCCCGGCGCGATCTTCAGCGCCACATCCTGCACGTAGTCCCACGTGGGAGGCTCCACGGGCGCGGCCACAGCGGGAGACACGAGCGCCCCGCCGCTCACCGCGAGCCCGAGCGCGACGGCCCCGCCCAGAAGGCGCCGGGACAACCGGGACCGTCTCGGCTCCGGCGCGGTGGAACGTTTCACATGCCCTCCAGGCAAGTCGCGGCGTGAGCGCCGCGGTGGGTGACGGAGGGCAGGAAGAGGCCATGCCTCTCCCGACCGACTAAAAGTACGAGCCCCCCAAGATGAGGCAAATCCTAACAACAGGGAGGGGGCGCCGGGCACTTGCGGGGCGCAGGGGCACGCGCCGCGCGCGGACCGCCTTGTCGCTCCCCGGTGAGACGACACTTCGGCAGATCGGTACGGCGACCACGGCCTTGGCCAGTGGCCACGATGACGACCACGAGGTCCCGGCCCCCGTAGCCGCCCATTACCTTGCGGCCAGGTGTTCCGGCGCCGAGATCAAAAACTCTCCATGGCGGAGGTCCGCGCCGAAGCTTTGGAATCTTTCATACTGCTCTTGCGATATCGTCTCACCCTTACACAAAAGGACCTGAAGAAGGATGCGGAAAGCGAGATCCGGCGTGCAGAGGCGTACGCATTGATATCGGCGAAGTTGCGGGAGGAGGGGGTGCGAAAGGAGGTCTCAGCCGCCGGATCCGAAATGATTCGGTGGTGGACGGACAGGGCGGCTCGGGGACGTCCATGCCGCCCGTGACGCCTTCCGAACGCATCTCTCCCGCATCACATCGGTGTACGCCCTGCTGCGGCAGGTGCCCCTTCCGGCGGACGGCGAGCCGGGCTGGACCCCGGTGATGCGCCAACGCCTGGCAGGCGAACGGGAACGCTGCTGGCAGCAGCTCGACGAGCCCACCCGGTGGCTGATCAACAACGTCGCGGCGTACGCGGAAAGCTGGGGCTCACCTCGTCGAATTCGCCGTCCAGTACGCCGGCAACGCCCGCATGGTGGTGCTCTCCGAGCGGGAGGAGGCCAGGAAAACGGAGGCCCTGACAGCGCTGACACTGCCGGTGCAGCGCCATTTCTTCGGCTGGTTCTGGCCCAGAGGGCGGCATTTCATCGCCGACCGCCAATCCTTC
Organism: Streptomyces chrestomyceticus JCM 4735; assembly: GCF_003865135.1. NCBI lineage: Bacteria > Bacillati > Actinomycetota > Actinomycetes > Kitasatosporales > Streptomycetaceae > Streptomyces > Streptomyces chrestomyceticus. Next base: position 6,375,030 of record NZ_BHZC01000001.1, read on the forward strand.
GCGCAGACGATCGCCCTTATCAACACCGAATCCACCGTCTGAGCTTGCAACGGCACGTCTGCGGTGACAGTTCAGGCCAGCGTGGAGACCACGGCCAGGGCCTCACCGGACGCATTCTGTTTCGCGATTGCGTTCACGTCGCCCGTTGCCGCGGTGAAGTGGTAGAGCCGACCGGCCTCCCCGGGACGCCGCGCGCCAGGCTTGGGTGGATGACAGCGGCCCATCGTCCCAGGTTTCCACCCAGCCATGCTGGCGGGTCCGGGTGAAAAGGGCATCGGGGCCCGTCACTGCACCACTGTCATTCAGGACTCCAAGCTGCACGTGCTGTTCGGCGGCGGAATCCGGCTGCGGCTGCCGCTGGCCGGCGCCCACCACGACGACTTCGCGGAGCGTTTCTGGCGCCCGCCTGTCCAAGTCGCTTTTATGCGGAAATTAGTTCCCGAAGCTCACTGATGGTCTTGTTACTGAGTATTTCAGGGTGGCGATCTGCGAGGTGTTGGATCCCCTGGCGTACGAAATCGTGCACTGCATCGAAATACTCACTGCGGAGACAGCTTGCCGTACCCGCATGAAGGTCGGTGAAAACGGCATTGTCCCCTTGCTGTGTAATATAGATCACGCGCGCGTTTTCGGTGAAGTCGATCTCGCCGGCCCCCTTGTGGTCGAGGCCTTTCAGCGAGTAGGCGACCGTGAACATGATGTCGATCAACGGAACGCGCGCAGCAGAAAGGAACTCCACTCCGTCTACCCTGAGGTTCACTGGATACACGAAGAAACCATACCGGAGATTCATGGAGCTTTCAGTAGTGAGGTCAATCGTGCCGGGACGCGCGGCTGGACCGGGGAAGTCGGACTGTTCGTCTGGCGAGAAAGTCAACAGGATCATGCGTTTTCCTCGTATTCCTTGACTGCTGCGGAGGCGAGAGATGATGGCGGGGGTGATCCGCGAGCGGGGGCATCCCCACTCGCGGATCACCCCCGCCTGCCGAGACTATATGGGATGGGCGGTCTTCAGGGTTCCGTCATCGAGGATGATCACGCGAATTGCGGTTGCTTCGCGACCGCCTTCCGCCGTTGAGAGGCGGCCGATCCGCTTATGGAAGTCATACTCGTACACCGTGCCTTCCCTCCCCATGGTGTTGGGGGAGGCCCTGCCGTTGTCGATAACCTCCTGCAGGCGCTTCTTCAGCTCTTCACCCTTGACGAACTTCCCAGAGAATACACCCTTGTTGAGCGGGTCCTTCAAGTATTCCACTGCGCCTTCGCGGTGTGTTTCCTGTACGTGCTTCCAGCCGTCCCAGTCAGGTCGCGACCATTTGACAGTCGGGCGAACCCCGGGATCACAGCCGCTGTTGTGAACGAGAACCGGAGTCCCGCCCGCCATCACGTAGTAGGTGTGGATGCCCGCGATGGAGAGGTTGTAGACCCTACGGACCTCGGTCCGGGCGCGGGTGCCGACGACCTCGGGCAGGTCACCGTCGGAGGTGCGGAGTTGGTCACCCGTCTTGAGGTCCTTGGCGTCCACCCACTGGCTGCGGTTGGCGGCCCAGAACGGGTGGCCGTCGGTGGCCATGAGTGTTCCGGTGGCGTTTCCGGCTGCACCATCGGTGTCGATGGTGACTTCTACCAGGTGCTTCTGTCCCTCGCCGACGATGACGGCGGTGACAGCGCGCGACTCTGTCCGGCCGGTTGTCGGATCGGTAGCAAGAACCTGCTGACCGACTCGCACGTCCCGGATAGCCTTACGTGAACCGTCGGCCATCAGCACCGGAGTTTTTGGAGTGAAGCTATTTTTTTCCTTCTCTGAGAAACAGGGGTTTTTACGAAGCTTGTCGATGATCTCCTTGCTTTTGCGGATCAGCTTCTTCGCCTTGTCGGACTCCTCGATGAACTTGCCGATGCCCGTGACAGTCCGGTAGATGGCCTTGGTGATCGCCGGGGCTTCCTTGATGGCCTGGAAGGCCTTGCCCCAAGGGAGCGCGCCGATGAGAGTCCAGACGCAAGCCTCGATGTCCCCCTTGGTGAAACACGCCTTGACGTCGTCAAGGCCAAGAAGGGAGACCAGGATTTCGGCGCCGTGTTCCTTGAGGAAGCCGAGGAATCCCTTGTCGTCGAGTTCGAGAGCTGCCTTGTACTCTTCAGGCGTGATGCCGGCGGCCTTGAGAGCTGCCTCCTGGCCCGCAGTGAGTTCCTCGGAGTCGCCCTTGCCGCTCTCCTCCTTCAGCGATTCCTCGCGCCGCTTCCGCTCCTGCTCACGCTCGTAAGCCTCCGCCTTTTCGGCGGATTCCTTCGCCTCCTGGGCGTACTGGTTGGCCTTCTTCGCGGTTTCCTCTGCCGACTTGGCGTGCTGTTCGGCGGAGTCGGCGAGCTTGCTTGCGGCGGCTGCGTCGTTCTCGGCCTGGGTGGCGGCGCTCTGGGCGACCGCGGCCTCGTGTTCGGCCTTGGAAGCGGCGGCGGCAGCGGCGTTGGCGTGCTGCGTGGCCTCGGCGGCGGCGCCGCGGGCGCGGGATGCTTCGGCCTCGGCCGCGTTGGCTGCGTCGCGGGCTGCCTTGGCGTCGGCGTAGGCCTGGTTGGCGGCCTGGCGGGCGGCCTGCGCGTCGGCCTGGGCCTGGGCGTCGGCCTTGTTGGCGCTGGCTGCCGCGGCACGGGCCTTGGCGCCGTCGTCGGCCGCCTGGGCAGCGGACTTCATGGCGTTGGCGGACGAACGTGCGGCGTTCGCCGCGGAGTTCGCGGCGTCGGCGGCGGCCTTGAAGGCGGGCGCCACCTGGGCGTTGGCCCGCTTGGCGGCGTCCTCGGCGGCCTTGGCGGCCTTGAGCGCCTCGGTGGCCTTGGCCTCGGCGGATTCGACCTGTTCCTGGCCGGTCTCCAGGGCGGCCTTGGCGACCTGCGTGGCGAAGTCCGCGTCGACGTCCGAGCCGGTGAAGGGCGCGGTCATTTCGATGGCGGTGTTGGCCGGGTCGGCGATGCCGGCCGCCGTGCCGCGGGCGGCCACCGATGCCTGGACCGCGGTGGTGGCCTGGAGTCGGGCCATCGCGGCTTCGCGGACCGCGCCTTCGGCTTCTTCCTTGGTGCGGTTGGCCGCGTTGAGGGCGTTCTTGGCCTCCCGCATGGCCAGGTCCGCCAGGCGGGCGGATTCGTGGGCGGCGATGCCCGCGCGGGCCTCTTGGGCGGTGGCCTCGGCGGCCTGGGCGTTGGCGCGCTGCGCCGCGGCGTGCGTGGCGGCTGCCTCGGATTCGGCTTTGTTCGCTGCGGCATTGGCGGCAGCGGCAGCGGCTTCGGCCTTGTTGGCTGCGGCGTCGGCCTTGGCGGCGTGCGCGGTGGCCTCGGCCGCAGCGGCGCGGGCCCGGGCGGCGTGCCCGGCGGCTTCGGTAGCGGCGGCGCGGGAGCGTACGGCCGCACCGCTGGCGCCGTCGGCGGCGCTGCGTGCCTGACCGGCCGCCGCTCCGGCGGCGTTGGCGTCCTGACGGGCGCCGTCCGCTGCAGCCCGGGCTTCGGCAGCGTTGAGGGTGCCGCGGCCGGAGGCGGCGATCGCCTCGGTGGCCTTGGCCTTGGCCTCCGCGGCCCGGTGGTTCTGTTCGGCCTGGAAGGCCTTGTCCCGGGCCTCGTGAGCCGCCCGCTCGTCGCCGCGGGCCCGCTCGTCGGCCTTGGCCGCGATGCCTTCCTTCTCCTCGGCACTCGCGCGCGCCGAGGCGGCGGTGGCGGCGGCCGACTGGGCCTGGGCCCTCAGGGCGGAGGCGGTACGGGCCTCGGCCTCCGCGCGAGCCCGTGCCGCAGCCGCGGCGTCGCGTTCGCGCTCGGCACGGGCGCGGGCCTCGGCGGCCAGTTTGCGCTCGCGTTCGGCGATCTGGCGCTGCTCGGCGGCGATCTTCGCCTGCCGCTCGGCTTCGAGGCGGGCCGCACGGGTCTTCTTGGCGTGCTCCCACGCCTCCGCTTCAGCCTTCTCCGCCTCGATACGAGCGGTCTTGGCCCGGGCCGCCGCGTCGGCCGCGATCTTGGCCTGCTTCTCGGCGGCCGCGGCCATCGTGGCCGCCGCCTTGGCGTGCTGCTCGGCGTTGGCGCGCCACTGCTTGGCCTGCTGCTCGTGCGCCTCGGCCGCGTTCTTGGAGTTGAGCGCCGCGGCGTCGGCGGCCGTGGCGTCCACGGCGTGCTGGGCGGTCTCACTCGCCTTGACCGCCGCGTCCGCGGCGGCCGCGAGGCCGGAGGCGACCTCGGACCACTCCGTGCCGTGAGTCAGTCCGGTCTCCACCAGGATGTCGGCCTGGACCTTGGCCTGGGCGGCCGCTTGACGGGCTTCCTTGGCCGCCTGGGTCGCGTACTTCACCTGGCGGGCGGCCTCGGCCTTGACCTCGTCGTAGGAGGACAGGGTCTTGCCGGCCCGGTCGGCCGAGAGCATCTGGTCGGCCTCGCGTGCGGCCCTGGCGGCCGACGTCATGGCGTTGGACGCGTCCTTGAGGGCCTTGACGGCATCCCCGTGGAAGCCGATCAGCGCGGTACGGGCCTTGGCGGCGCGAGCCGTCTTGATCGCCAGTTCCGCCAGCTTGTCGGCGGCTTCCTGCTCCTCTTTCAGGGCCTTTTCGTGGGCTGCCTGGTCATCGGCGTCCTGCTGCGCGGCGACCTGGTAGCCCTTTTCCAGGAACTCCGTGATGGCCGCGTCGGTGCCGGTGGCGAGTGCGGCCTTGGCCGCCGCCTGCACATGGGTGCCGCCGACCGTGGCGAGCATCTCCACTCGCCTGCGAAGTTCGGCCGCGCGCTCCTTGGCGGTCTTCTCGTCCTTCGCGTCCCGGTCCCGTGCGATCTGCGCACCGTATTCCAGGAAGGCCTCGCGGTCCTGTGCCGTGGCTTTGGGGCCCAGGACACGTTCGACCTCGGTGTTGAAGTGCGGCCCGCCGGTGCCGCGCATCGCCTCGATCTTCTGGCGGTACTCGGCGTCGTGGTCGGTCTTCTTGTCCTTGGCGCGCTTTCGGGCCTCGGCCTCGCCGTGCTCCAGGAATTCCCGGATGGCGTTCGGGTCGTCGCTCTCCAGGGCCTTTTTGGCGGCTTCCTTGACTTCCTCCTCCGGGTCCCAGTCCGCGAAGTCCTGGACCAGTTGGCGGTCGCGTTCCGCGCTGAGCCGTGCGAGCCGGGATTCGGCCGGCGCCTTCGTCGTGGCCCCGGGCTTCGGCAGCGACGCGGTAGCCGCGTCGAGTGTCGCCATCGCCTGGGCGAACGACGATGCCCGGGCGGGTTTGGCGGGAACGGCGGCGACGGCTTCGGTCGCCGTGGTGCCGAGCACCGCCATGGCCACGACCGCGGAAACGGCCTTGGACATGGTTCCGGTCACGGCGGTGCGTGGCCGTCCGGCTCTGAGCCGGAATCTACCTGTCAAGGGAAGAACCCCCCTTAGTTAATGGACACAGAAATGAGCCCTGCCCTGCTCGGTAGCGTTCGGCGTCCGAGCAGGGCAGGTACGGGAAAGTCGAAAAGGGTGACATGAAAGAGGAGAGCCGAAGGTCAGCCCTTGACCCGGATCTCGCCTTCCCTGGCCCGGTCGAACATTTTCTGCCAAAAGGCAGTCGATGCCGCGGAGTCCGCCAGTTCCTTGGCCCACGCCGCGCTGTTGCTCTCTGCCGACTCGGCGATGTTCTTCCAGGTGAGCGCGGCGGAGTTCTTGGCCTGCTCGGCGATGGCCCGCCAGTTCTCCGCCTGCTTCTCGGCGGCGGTCTGCTCGGCCAACCACGCCTTGCGGGCGGCGTCGGCGTGCTCGGCCACGGCCCGCCAGGCCTGTTCGGCCTCTGCTCGGGCCTTCGCCGTGTCGGCGGCGCCCGTGACGGCCTCCTCGGCCGCCACGGCCACCTGGATCAGGCGGCTCAGCTGGTGGTGGCGGCGCGTCTCCGCGTCCGCGATCCGCGACCGTCGGCCTTCCAGGTCCAGCGCCGCGCCGGACATCCACCCGTAGCCGTAGAACTCCGCGATGTCGTCGTCGGTGGCACCGGGCCGCAGTGCCCACTGTGCCGCCGTCCGTACGTGCTCACCCGGGTCGCGTTCGCCGCGACCGCGCACGTACTCGCGCTCCGCGGCTGCGACCTCCTGCTGGTGCTGGGTGTCGGCGTCGCGTTGGGCACGGTCGCGCTTCTGTGCCTCGGCGTATCCCGTGCGGACGAATGCGGCCTGCTGGTCAGGAGTGCCCTTCAGTGCCTTCTCGGCAGCGGCCCGCACCTCAGGTGAGTAGCTCTTGGGGTGGGTGCGGATGATCCGCTCGATGTACGCCCGGTTCCGGGCCCGAAGGGTACGTCCCCGGTTGCTGGCGAAGTCGTAACCGCCGTCCGGAGCCAGCCACTTCGCGATCGCCTCCGGGTCCTCACTGCGCAGAGCGTTCCAGGCCGACACGCGGACTTCCGCGAACGGATGCGTCAACGCGTAGTGACGCACTTCCCTTCTGGCGTCCTCGGCCGCCTCGGCGATCACGAGCGCGGCCGCGTCGGAGTCCTGGGCGAAGGCCTGGCTCCGGGCTGCCGGAACGCCCCCCTGAGCCTCGGCCCAGGCCGGCGCCGTTCCCGCGACTGCGCCGCCGCCGGTCAGCACGCTGCACGTCAACGCCTGGGCGATCCACCACTGACGTCTCACTCAAGTCCCCTCGGAGAAGAAAACCAGCAGGCAGCACGGCACGGCTGCGACCGGTTACGCGAAAGAGCGCACGTGAGGACAGTGCCGCCACCGCCGAACCGGTGCGGCACCGTCTCCTCACGGCGTTGTCCGCCGTGCCTCGAACGGCACGGCTCAGTAGGTCACTTGACCGGCTGGATGCGCCACTGCTGGGCGGCGCCCTGGTTGCACTTCCACTGCCAGATCGCGGCACCCTCGGTGTCCTGGGCGTGACCGATGTCCAGACACTGGTCACCGATGTGGTTGGGGCGGATCTCGTAGAGCTTGTTGACCGCGTCCAGGAGACCGAACGTCCAGCGCTGCTGCTCACCGCCGTTGCAGGGCCACTGCCACACCTCGGCACCGGACTGGGTCTGTGACCGGCGCACCTCCAGGCAGCGTCCGCTGACCACGTTGCGCACCTCGAAGGTGGACTCCGCGGCGGGGACGACGCGCCACTTCTGGGCGTCGGTGCCATCGCAGGAGAGCTGCTGCACCTTCGTCTGATCCCCTGCCGTGTAGGGGGAGGCGTCCAGACACTTGCCGGTGGCGGCAAGCTGGAACTGTACGGTTTCCGCGACCGGCGCGGGAGCGACGTTCGCCGCGTGGGCGGTCGTCGCGCCGCCGGTCAGCGCGGCGACCATACCGGCCGTGACGAGCGCAGCTCGGGTGGTCCGTGCCATCGTGCGGTTCTCTTTCTTCGTGGTTCTGTCGTCATTCAGGGCAATGCGGTCGGCAGGCGCCACGTCAGGCGGTCACCGGCAGGATCCGCCAGCGCTGGTTGTCGCCCCCGTGACACGTCCACTGCGCCACGTTGGCGCCGTCGGCCAGATTGCTGCGGTTGACCTCCAGGCAGAGGTTCGGCGCTTGCTCGGGACGCAGCTCGAACAGCTCCTTGGCAACCTCGACCAGGCGGAACCGCCAGCGCTGGTGGTCGCCCTCGCCGCACCACCACTGCCAGACGTTGTCGCCCGCCGCCGTACCTGCGCCGCGCACTTCGAGGCACTTGCCGCTGTGCTTTGCCCGTACCTCGAACGTTCCGCCCCCGGCGGGGACGAGTTCGAAGGTCTGGTTGTCCAGGCCGTCGACGCAGGCCGACTGCACGGCGTTGGCACCGTTGTTGAAGCTGCCGCCCGCGATGGTGAGGCACTTGCCGCTGTGCGCGGCCTGGAGCTGTACCGCCGCCGGTGTGGAGGCGGCGGGAGCGGCGTGGGCGGTGGCCGCGCCGCCGACGAGCGCGGTGAGACCGGCGGCGGTGGCCAGCGCGGCTCGGATGGGCCGAGGCATCGTGATGTCCGTTCTTCTTCTCAAGCTGACGACGTCCGTGACGTCGAATGGTTCAGGTGTGCCGGTCAGCCGGCGAGCGGCGTGGAGATGTTCCAGGTGGTGTCCAGCTCGAAGTCCTTGGCCGTGTCGTAGGCGCGCTTGCCGTTCTTGACGGCCGCGTAAAGGTCTCCCTTGTACTGCCGCAGCATGTGACCGGCCTTGGCCTTGGACTCGAAGGTCGTGCCGGCTTTGGTGACGTGCACGCACCAGGTGGCGCCGTTGAGAAAGCCCTCGCTCTTGTCGTTCAGAGCGATCCGCACCCGGGAGTCCTTCAGCGACAGATAGTGGCCGGGCTTGCGTACGGACTCGAAGGAGTAGCAGCCGGGAGCCTTGACCAGCGCCTTCGTGACGACCCACGTGGCGTCCTCACGGTCGGTCTCTTTGCTCTTGGCGCTGACCGGGGTCAGGAAGCTGTTCCCGCCGTCAACACTGGACTGGCGGAGGTACCAGCCGCTCAGCTTCGGGTTGCCGGACTGGAGAGACTGCCGCAGGGCCCGGCCCTGGCCCTCCCTGAGGAACGCGGCAACGTCCCCGGGGCTGCCCTTGAGCGCCTTGTCCGCCGCAGCGACCAGATTGGGGTGCACGCCGGTGTTCGCCGCATCGGCCCGGATCGTGCGGACCTTGTCGAGGTCCTCCTTCGCCTTCTTCTCTGCCGCGATCTCGGAGTCACGCTTGCGGGCCTGCTTGGCACCGGAGTGGATGTACGTCCGCCAGTCCGCCGGGTCGGAGCTGCTCAAAGCCTTCAGAGTCGCGTCATAGAGGACCGTGCTCCGGTCCTCAGCCTTTATCGAGTTGAACAGCGTGCGGATGAAGTCGTCGTCGCCGGAGTTCTTCATCGCCTCGGAAAGCTCAAGGTCGAACAGGGACGCGGCACTCCGGCGGGCGTCCAGCTCCGCGCGCCGCCGGGCCTCGTCGCGGTCCTTCTCCTCCAGTTCCTTGCGCTCGTTCTCCATGTCACGGTCGTGCGCCTCACGCGCGCCGTCAGCGATGAAAGCACGCCAGACGGCCGGGTCCTTGTCCCCCAGAGCGCGAGAGGCGGCCTTCTTGACCTCCGGCGAGGCGGCGTCATGCAACATGATCGCGCGGATGAAGTTGTCGTCGCTGAGCGTCAGCAGGTCGGGGTTGACGGGAATGCCGACCGCGATCAGAGCCTGGGACTTGAGCTTCCGCGCCATACGGTCGGCGGACTTCTGCTCCTGCTCACGCTGCCAGTCCAGCTCGCGCGCCTCGCCGATGCCGGTGGTGATGAAGCGCACGTGGTCGTCGGCGGAGGCGCTGGCGATGGCCTTCTCCGCGGCCCGGCACACCGCCTCCCACTTGTCGCCGGCGTCCATGGCCTTGCCCCACAGCATGATGATGAAGTCACGGTCGCTCAGTCCGAGCTGCTCCGCCGTCACCTCGTACTCGATCTTCCGCCCCGCGCCGACCCGGTCGCTCTCGCTGGTGCGGATGACATCCGCCGCGCTGACCACATCCGAGGGCGCGGCGAAGGCGCCGACCGGAGCCACCATGCCGCTGACGGCCGCCAGCGCCGTGGCGGTCACGATTGCGTGCGCGACGAGGCGCCGCGCGCGGAGGGAACCCGCACGCGCGGGACCGATGTTGCTCTTGTTCATTTTTGTTCTCAGGAACCCCTCTAGCCCCCCGTACGGGCGACCTGATCGTGTACACGACGAACGCCCGTGAAGTCTCTGATGTGTTCTTAATGAGAGTCAAAGGGGACTTGCCTAAGTTGTCCGTTTTCGTTAGGAACAGGGAACCTGACACTCGCCGGCGCACCCATTCGGGAGCTCAGCGGGCTGGTCTGGGAGAGGCCGCCAGGCCAGTGGGGCGGCCATGCCGCGATGGTCATTCGGCTCCGCGGCACTATCCAGGAGCCAAGTGTCTTAGTGCTCGAACCAACCGCTGCGTACGGAGGTCCGGAAAGAGGCCCAAGCGGCGGGGGAGAGGTGGAGTATGGGGCCGGTGGGGTGCTTGGAGCCGCGTATGGCGACTGCGTCGGGGGAGCTGACGGCTACCTCGACACATTCTTCGTGGGCGTTGCTGTAGCTGGACTTGCGGAATGCTTGTGTGGCCATGGGGCACTGCTCCGTGTGGAGTGTGGTAAGGAAGGCCGTCCACGCGGCGGGGCTGACGTGGAGGGTGGGGCCGTCGGTGCGCTTGGAGTCGCGTATGGCGATGGTGCGGGGGTGGTTGGCGGCTACTTCGACGCACTCGTGGTCGTGGTCGCTGTAGGTGGACTTGCGGAAAACGAGCTCCGGCATGGTTCATAGCTCCTTGCTCAAGTTGCGAATGAAGGTGCGCGACTCATGCTCGCTGAGTGCCTGCTCGGCGATCCTCTCGAACATGTCATCGTGTGCGGAAGCCTCCGCTCCACCTTCAATCCACGTCTGAGAGCGAGGGATCTCCATGTAGACCACGTCCATCGAGCCAGGCTCTGCGAAGGAGATGACGTTGAAGCCGCATCCCATGCCCAGCTGATGGCCGGCTCGGAACGGAAGCACGCGCACGGTGACGTTGGGCAGGGTCGCCGTGTTCACAAGGTGGTCGAGCTGGCCACGCATCGTCTCAGCTCCGCCCACCAGGTTCCTCAAGGCAGCCTCGTAGATGACGGCGCGAAGCTGGAGCGGCGGGTTGTCAACCAGACGCTTCTGGCGGGCGAGCCGCGTGGCTACGAACCTGTCGTCGGGGTTGAGGGCTCGAATGTAAGTCTCGGACTGCAAGAGGCCAGGCACGAAGACAATCTGCCAGGTCTTGATCGTCGTCGCGGCGCTCTCCAGGGTGACGTACTCCTTCATCGCGGGGAAGACCGAAGCGTCGCTCCACCACCCCTTCGCCTTCCGCCGTTCCCGGTCCACGCGGGCCAGTTCCAGTAGCCCGCCCACCGTTGCCGGGTCGCTCACCTCGTACAGCTCGCACAGGATGCGGATGTCCGGGTCGCGCATCGGGACCCAGCCGCTTTCCATCCTGGCGACCTTGCCGGTCGACGCGCTGATGACCTTGGCCGCTTGGCCTTGTGTGAGGCCGGCGGCGAGGCGGTGCTTGGTGAGTTCGCCGCCGAGGCGGCGGCCCAGCACGGTCGACATGCGGTTGCCCTGTGATGTCTGGCTGCGTTCCATGCGCTCACCTTCGCTCGTGGGGAGCGGCTTGGGTGCGGGATTGCGACCCGGCAACCCTCACGGGTGAAAATTGCACCGCTCGATTGTGGTGGACGTCGTGGCGCCCCTACCGTCCGTAACGAACGAACTGCTCGCGCGGCCGCATCAGTTGGCGCAAGGGTGCGCGCTGCTCGTAATCCGGAGGTGGCCGTCGATGATCTCTCCGCATGACCCCACAGGAACCGTCCTCTACGAGGACCTGCTCGACTACTCGCCGTTCCCCAAGAGTGTGCGGCTCGCGCGGTACCGGATGGCCCGGCTGCTGTGGGAGTGGGGGTACGGGCACCTCGTGGACGACGCCGAGTTGCTGGTGTCCGAGCTGCTGACGAACGCGATCACGCACGGCCGGGTGCCCGGTCGGCTCGTACGTGTGCACCTGACGGTGGGGAAGGAGGTGTTGCGGCTGGCGGTCAGTGATGCGCATGGGGAAGCGTGGCCGCATGTGCGGGGGCCGGGGGACGACAGTCCCGGTGGGCTCGGGCTGGTGCTCGTGCAGGAGGTGGCCGTGCGGTGGGGTGTGCGGGAGCGGCAGGTCGGCAAGACGGTGTGGTGCGAGCTGGACGTCAGGCGGGAGCGACCATCGGTGACGGGCCGCCGAGGACGATGTTCCAGTGGTAGGTGAGGGACGTGGGGCAGCCAGGTAGCAGGGGCGTTGGGGTGTAGGTGGCGGTCAGGCGGCGGCGGGCCTCCGCGTCCGGGGCCGCGTGGAGTACCGAGTCGTGGGCCAGGAGGGGGTCGCCCTCGAAGTACATCTGGGTGACCAGGCGTTGGGTGAACGCGCGGCCGAAGAGGGAGAAGTGCAGGTGGGCGGCGCGCCAGGCGTGGTCGGGGGTGCCGAGCGGGTACGGGCCCGGCTTGATCGTCGTGAAGGTCCAGCGGCCGTCGGCGTCGGTGAGGGTGCGGCCCGCGCCCGTGAAGTGGGGGTCCAGCGGGGCGTCGTGCCGGTCGCCCTGGTGCGCGTAACGGCCGGCGGCGTTGGCCTGCCAGAGTTCCAGGAGCTGGTGGGGGATCGGGTGGCCCCGGTTGTCCAGGAGGCGACCGGTGACGGTGATGCGTTCGCCTATGGGGGCGCCCGAGCCCGAGTGGTGGCGGGTGAGGTCGCTGTCCAGGGGTGACACGTCGGCCTGGCCGAATACGGGGCCGTACAGTTCGGCGCTCTCCGGGTCGGCGGGGAGGAGGAACGGCGGCCGGGAGGGTCGGCGTAGAGGGAAGCCCCGGTACGGGGTGGGTGAGGTCGGCATGGGGACGTTGTCGCACTTGGCGGGGGGAGGGGCAAGACCGCGAACCCGCCGGGAGGGGAGGTGTCGGTACTGACCGTATGCCGGCGTCTTGTCGCTGTACTGACCGGGCACGTTGATGGAGAGCAGGGGGCCTGATCGGCAATCACGATGCGGAGGTTGAGTGCCTGTCAGCCAGGTCCCTGGCGAGCTGACTGATGCGTGCGCGGGCCGTCTCAGGGGCGAGCACCTCGATGTGGTCGCCGAACTGAAGAAGCTGACGCACCGACTCGATGTCGGGGTAGCGCACGACGACGACGCACGAGCCATTTTCCGCGTCGGAGACATGGTGGATGCGGGTGCCGAGGATGCGCCGCGCCAGGTCGAGACCCTTTTCCGGCAGGCGGATGGTCACGCTCACGCGATCTTGCTCCTCAGTGCGTTTCTTCAGCACGGCCCATCTGGTGTGGAGGGTTTCGCCTGGTTGGAGCACGGCTGGTGCGTCTAGCTGTTCGAAGGCCGACAGTCGTTCCAGAGCGAGCAGCCTGCTGTCGCCCTGGTCATCGGCGACGAGATACCAGCGGCCTGATTTCGCCACGATCCCGTACGGGTCGACCACCCGTGTCGAGGCCTGGCTCTCGGCGCTGCGGCGGTACAGGATTCGAAGGCGTCGCCGGTGTCGCAGGGTCGAGGCCAGATCCGATACTTCGACCGCTGCCTCGGAGGCAGCAAACCACGCGGTGCTGTCGACAAGCACAAGGTCAGCCAGCCGCAGCGGGCTCGGCGACTCAGGTGCTGCGGCCTGGCGGGCGGCGATCTTGCGCTCGGCCGACTCCCATGCCGCAGTCAGGCCCATTCGCTCACGTAGTGCGCTGTCCAAGCCGGCCACGGACAGGGCCTCCAGTTCTGGTGGTTCCAGATGGGATGCGCTGAGCCGTGCACTGGGGAGCAGGACGATCCCGCCGTTCCGCCCACGTTCGGCATAGACGGGCACGCCCGCTGTCGATAGCGCCTCGACGTCGCGCAGCACAGTCCGCCGGGACACCTCAAGGCGCGCGGCGAGCTCGGTGGTAGTGAGCCGCTGACGGGTCTGCAGGAGCAGCAGGAGATGCAGGAGTCTTGAAGCCTTCATGCTGACCCATGTTCTCGGAAAAGGTGACAGGTTCTGTCGCGATTGGTTGATCCACTGGGTGCTGGACCGAGAGATCAACGAGTTGAGGAGCGCTCCATGCCCGCACCGAACCTGTTCCTGATCGGCGTCCGCGACGCCGAGGCCGCCACCGCCTTCTACAGCGACCTGTTCGAGATCGAACCGACCTTCACCAGTCCCCACTACGTAGCCTTCGAAGCTGCCCCCGGTGTCCTGTTCGCACTGTGGACGGGCTACAGCGAGCACGCGGTCCCGAGCCTCCCCCGTACGACAGAGATCGGACTCATGACGCCGGGGCCATCGCAGGCGATTGACGAGATCTTCACGAGGTGGGTCTCGAAGGGGGTCCACGTTGTGCAGGAGCCGCATGATGCTGTCTTCGGCCGCACGTTCGTGATTACGGACCCTGACGGCAACCTCATCCGAGTCTCCCCGGTCGACTGACCTCCTCGACGGCGAAACAGCCGTCACCGCCGTCGGCTTCCTGCACCGGGCTGTCGACTGGTTCGCTGACCGTGGCGTCACCATTGAGAGGGTCCTGTCGGGCAACGGCGGCGCCTACCGCTCGTACCTGTGGCGCGACAACTGCGAAGTGCTATCGATCACCTCGAAGTTCACGCTCCCTTACCGCCCGCGGACGAACGGGAAGGCCGAGCGCTTCCACCGCACCATGGCCGAGGGCTGGGCCTACGCCCGCTGCTGCACCAGCGAGCAAGAACGACGCGACGCACCGGCCGGTTGGCTCCACCGGTACAACCACCACCGGCCCCACACCGCGTGCGGCAACCAGCCGCCATTCTCACGATTGATCAACGGGCCCGGTCAGTACATCAGCGGCGGCGGGCTCGCCAGGCCGTCACGACGCTGATGGTCCCGCTGCAGATCAGGATGGCGCCGAGGACGATGTTCCAGGTGTCACCGAGCCAGATCCCGAGGGCCGTCACGGCGAGCGCGCAGAGAAGCGCGAGGGTGGAGAGTATCCGGGCGAGAAGCATGAGGAAGGGCCGCGGTAGTAGGGGGTGGTGGTGTCCCACCGGTTTCCGTCCCCAGCGACCCTAACAGTGGTACCGGGCCCCCGACGGCTACGGCCACCACGGCTCACGCCGTCACCCGGAACCGCAGCCGGCAGATCGTCGCGTCCGTCGTGCGGCGCACCGCGTGGGCGACGACCGCGCCGCGCTGGTTCTGGAGGAGGCGTTGCCAGAGGTGGGCCGGTTCGACCTCGGGGATCAGGACGGTGACCCGGGTACGGGGGTGCCGGCCGGCGAGTTCGCGTACGTACGCGGCGATCGGGCGGCCCACCGTGCGGGTGGTGGAGGGCAGTTCGAGGAGGTCGACGCCGGGGTTCCACAGTTCCCAGTCGCGGCGCAGGGACTCCGCCGCGCGGCGGTCCTCGGGCGCGGCGTACGTGACGGTGACGGCCACCACCTCGTCGCCGAGCGAGACCGCGGCGTTCAGCGCCTCGCAGGTGAGCTTGGAGAGGTGGGAGACGGGGACGACGACGAGGGAGCGGTCGCGGTGCGGCGGTTCGGGGATGCGGCCCAGGTGCAGGCGGTCCGCGATCCTGCCGTACGCCCGGTGGACCGCCTCGAAGGCGAGGACGAGGAGCGGCAGCGCGACGACGATGAGCCAGGCGCCCTCGGTGAACTTCGTCGCGGTGACGACGACGGCCGAGACGCCGGTCAGCAGCGCGCCGAAGCCGTTGAGCGCGGCCTTGCCGCGCCAGCCGGAAGAACGTTCCTGCCGCCAGTGGCGGACCATGCCGACCTGGCAGATGGTGAAACCGACGAAGACGCCGATGGCGAAGAGCGGGACGAGGGTGTTCACGTCGCCGCCGGAGAAGCCGAGGAGTACGGCGGCGACGGCGGCCAGCGCGAGGACGCCGTGCCGGTGCACCTGCCGGTCCGCCTTGAGGCCGAAGACGTGCGGCAGGTAGTTGTCGCGGGCCAGCAGGCCCATCAGGACCGGCAGCCCGCCGAAGCTGGTGTTGGCGGCGAGGGCGAGCAGGACCATCGTCGCGAACTGCACGACGTAGAAAGCCCAGTTGTGGCCGAGTGACGCGTCCGCGAGCTGCGCGAGGACGGTGACGCCTTCGACCGGCTGGAGGTGGAAGCGCCCGATGAGCACCGAGAGGCCGATCAGCATCACGCCGAGCAGGGCGCCCAGGGCGACCTCGGTGCGCTGCGCGCGCTTGGCGGCGGGCGCGCGGAAGGACGGTACGGCGTTGGCGACCGCCTCGACGCCGGTCAGGGCCGAACACCCGGCGGCGAACGCCTTGAGCAGCAGCAGCGCGCCCACCGAGGTCGCGTTGTCCGCCAGGACGGAGGCATGCCCGGTGGCCGACACCGTGGAGGCGGGCGCGTCCCGGAACAGGCCGACCGCGACGACGGTGAGGATCGACCCCACGAAGACGGCGGTGGGAAGGATGAAGGCTTTCGCCGAGTCGACGATGCCGCGCAGGTTGACCGCGGTCACCAGCACGAGCACCCCCAGGCACAGCCAGAGCCGCTGGCCGTAGAGGGCGGGGAAGGCGGAGGTGAGCGCGGCGACGCCGGCCGTCACCGACACGGCGACGTTCAGCACGTAGTCGAGGAGGAGGGAGGCCGCGGCGGCCAGGGCCGTGCGGCGCCCGAGGTGCGCCTTGGCGACGGCGTACGAACCGCCGCCGTTCGGGAAGGCCGCGATCACCTGCCGGTACGAGGCGACCAGGACGGCGAGCAGGGCGGCGATGCAGAGGGTCACCGGGAGGGTGAACCCGAGGCCGTACGCGCCGGCGGCGGCCAGGATCAGGACGACGGACTCGGGCCCGTACGCGACGGAGGCCATCGCGTCGAGGGAGAGGGCGGCGAGGCCCTGGACGGAGGTGAGACGGTGCCGGGCGTCCGGATCGGGAGCGGAGGCGGGGGCGGGAGTGGGGGCGGAACCGGAAGGGGACGGGCCGGTTGTCCGGTCCGCGGTCCGGCCCGTGGATTTCCACACCATCGACATCGTTCGCCGTACCTCCGTGCGCTGCGGGAAGAGAACCCCGGTGACGGGGCCAGCCCAGCGTGAGTGCCGGTTCGTACGGGCGCGCCGGTTCTTGGCGTGGCTTTGGCGGATGATCCGGCCTTCTTCACGCCTTCTTGATGCCCGGCGGGCGCGTACCGATGCGGATGGGTGGCCGGGGCACCGGTTGGCCGGGACATCAGGTGGCGCGGGCACCGGTACGCGTACGGCGTACGGCGGTGACCGCGTTGTCAGCGGTGCGTCAAGCAGCCGCGACGCGCCGTCAGTGTCGCGTCAATGTCCGGGCGACGTGCCCGCCACGGGCCTACCGTCACGGCCATGGAACGGAGAGGCGGTGTGACGCGCGATGGACGGCATACGCGAAGGAGGTACGCCCTTCCACCCCCGGTGCACGGCCCGACGGCGTACCGCGACCGCCGGTGGACGGCCGAACTGCGCACGTCGGCCTGCGGCACGGCCGGCGTCCTCTGCCTCATGCTCGGCGTCGACCTCGCCTGCCGCACCCTCGACCCGCTGCGCGCCGCCTGCTGGACGGCCCTCGCGCTGGTGCTCTTCGCGGCGCTCTTCCCGGCACGGGTGACGGTCGGCGCGGGCTGGCTCGCCGTACGTGGGCTGCTGCGGGAGCGCCGGGTCCGTACCGATCTGCTGGTCCTCGTCCACCGCAGCGACGGGATGGCGCCCCGGCTGGTGCTGCGCGACGCGCTGGGCGACCGCGTCGAACTGGACCCCAAGGTCCTCACCGCCGACCCGGCCCTCTGGCACCTCCTCGACACCGGCGCCCGGCTGTCCCGGGAGCGCGGGCTGCTGCGGTCGGGGAGCGAGGTGCTGCGGGTGCTGGGCGAGTGCGTCGACCGCGACGGTGCCCGGAGGATCTTCGAGGCTTCGGGGATGGAGTGACCGGCCGTCCGGTTCCCGGGGCTCATACGGACAGCAGGTCGCGGCGGCGCACCATGCGTACGCCGCACAGGTCCTCCGGGTCCTCCGCATCGTCGAAGACCGCCGTGATCAGCCACAGCACCAGGAATCCGTAACCGGCCAGCCAGCGCTTGACCAGCCGGGGGACGCGGGGCCGGGTGCCGGTCTTCTCCAGGATGACCCGCGTCCTGACCAGGAACTTGCCGACGCTCGCGCCGAGCATCCGCGTCAGCACCACGTGGTTGAGGAACGACACCCCGAGCCCGCACCCGATCGCCACCGCCCAGAACGCCCCGAACGGGCGGTCGCCGCCGACCCGGACGCCCAGGGACAGCACGCCGAGCAGGCCGGTGAGCAGCACGCTGTCGATGACGATCGCGGTGAGGCGGCGGAGGTCACCGGCGGGTTCGGGGATGTCGGGGAGGCGGTATACGGGGGGTTGGTGGGGGTACGGATGGGGGTGTGGTGGGGCATATGGGTGGGACTGGTACGGCGCATAGGGGTTGGTGGGGGCCGGGGCGGGCGGGGCGTGACGCTCGTCGTACATGAGAGCGGATCTTGCCACGGCCGCCGGGACCGCTACGAACGCGCCGCCCGGACCTCCTACGATCCGGCTGCCCGGGCCCCTTGCGCCGCGGACGGCCAGAGCAGCGCCTGGGCGACGATCACATGCCCGCCGTTGCTGGTCACGGCGGGGCCGCCGTACAACTCGTAGCCGAGGGCGAGCATCTCGCTCACCCGGTGGCAGAACGTGGCGTCGTCCGGGCCGGTCAGGACGCGGTAGACGGGCATGCCGTCCGGCGGGGTGCTCGGGGTGGGGGCGTTCATCAGGCAGCACCGCCGAAGTCGTACCGTACGCCGGTCAGCTCCTCCGACGCGTCCCACAGCCGCGCCGACGTCTCGTCGTTGCGCGTCCACGGGGCGCGGGGGGACGGCGCGGTCGCGCCGCGCAGGCCGGTGCGCGGGCCGAGGAAGGCGTCCGGCTTCATGTGCGGGGCGGTGGCGGCGCACAGCGTCGGCAGGGCGCCGGACTCGGCGGACTGGCCGATGATGCGGTTGGCCAGCGCCACGACGCGCTCGGCGCCCGTACGGCCCTCCATCCGCACGCCGGCGGTCTGCAGGTTGGTGTCGGCGTACCCGGGGTGCGCCGCGACGGCCAGGACCTGCGAACCGGCGCGTGCCAGGCGGCGCGACAGTTCGTGGACGAAGAGCAGGTTGGCGCTCTTGGAACGGGCGTAGGCGATCCAGCGACGGTAGCCGCGCTCGCTGTTGAGGTCGCCCAGGTCGACGTTGCTCAGCATGTGGAAGCCGCTGGACACGGTGACGACGCGCGCCCCGGGCGTGGCCAGCAGCTTGGGCAGGAGGAGGCCGGTGAGCGCGAAATGGCCGAGGTGGTTGGTGCCGAACTGCATCTCGAAGCCGTCGGCGGTACGGCGGTGCGGGAGCGCCATCACACCGGCGTTGTTGACGAGGAGGTCGAGACGGTCGCCGTCGAAGTCGTCCAGGCCCGCAGCGAAGGCGCGTACGGACGCCAGGTCGGCCAGGTCGAGCTGCCGGAACTCGGCCTCGGCGGCCGGTACTTCGGAGCGCAGCCGGGCGAGCGCGGCGTGCCCGCGGGCCTCGTTGCGGCAGGCCAGTACGGTACGGGCGCCACGGCGGGCCAGCTCGCGCGCGGTGATGTAGCCGATGCCGCTGTTTGCGCCGGTGACGACGGCCGAGCGGCCCGTCTGGTCGGGGATGTGGCTCGTGGTCCAACGGGTCACGCCTGCTGCGCTCCTTCGTCGGGGCGTCGGGGGCACCAGCCTACGCCCGGACCGGTGGGGATACTCCCAGGCCGGGTGGGTCGTGGGGCACGGGAGTGAGGGCGTGGGGGCTAGCTCCCGATCTCCCGCACCCGGTAGACGGGCACCGACACCGCCGGATCGTCCAGGCAGGCGCCCGTCTCCAGGTCGAAGCGCTGCTTGAGGAGGGGCGAGGCGACGAAAGGGCGGCCGTCCGCCGTGCCGGTCAGGCCGCGGGACAGCACGTACGCACCTGTGAACGGGTCACGGTTGCCGATGGCGTACGGGCGTCCCGCGCGGTCCATGAACAGCGCCACCTGCCCGCCGTCGGGGAGGAGGGCGGCGACGCCCCGGCCGGGGACGAGGGCGGAGGGGGCACAGACCGGGAACCAGGTGCGGTCCGAGTGCCGGTCCGAGGGGAGTTCGACGGCGAGAGTCATCGGGCGGCGGTCCCTTCCAGGGTGCGGGGGCGGCTGTCGGCAGCGGTACGGACCGGCAGCGTCGCTCCGGCCAGCAGGTGCAGGTCCGGCTTGATCTGGTCGCGCTCCGGGACGAAGCGGACGGCCGGGTCGGGGGCGTCCGGCGCGTTGACGAAGGAGACGAACCGGGCGAGGCGTTCCGGGTCGGCGAGGGTGTCGGCCCACTCGTCGCGGTAGGCCGTCACATGCGCGGCCATCAGGGCCTCCAGCTCGTCGCAGAGGCCGAGCGAGTCGTGCACGACCACGTCCCGTACGTGGTCGAGGCCGCCCTCGATGCGTTCCAGCCAGGCGGAGGTGCGCTCCAGGCGGTCGGCGGTGCGGATGTAGAACATCAGGAAGCGGTCGATGAGCCGGACCAGTTCGGCGTCGGAGAGGTCCTGGGCGAGCAGGTCGGCGTGGCGCGGGTCGGCGCCGCCGTTGCCGCCGACGTAGAGGTTCCAGCCGTTGGAGGTGGCGATGACGCCGAAGTCCTTGCCGCGCGCCTCGGCGCACTCGCGCGCGCAGCCGGAGACGGCCGACTTCAGTTTGTGCGGGGAGCGCAGGCCCCGGTAGCGCAGCTCCAGGTCGATGGCCATCCGGACGGAGTCCTGGACGCCGTAGCGGCACCAGGTCTGTCCGACGCACGACTTCACGGTGCGCAGCGCCTTCCCGTACGCGTGGCCGGACTCGAAGCCCGCGTCGACCAGGCGGGCCCAGATGCGCGGGAGCTGGTCGACGCGGGCGCCGAACAGGTCGATGCGCTGGCCGCCGGTGATCTTGGTGTAGAGCCCGAAGTCGCGGGCCACCTCGCCGATGACGATCAGCTTCTCCGGGGTGATCTCGCCGCCGGGGATGCGCGGGACGACCGAGTAGGAGCCGTTGCGCTGGAGGTTGGCGAGGAAGTGGTCGTTGGTGTCCTGGAGGGCGGACTGCTCGCCGTCCAGGACGTACCCGTCGGCGCCGACCGTGGGGGCGAGGCTGGCGATGATCGAAGCGACCGTCGGTTTGCAGGTCTCGCAGCCGTCGCCGCCGCGCGCCTCCTCCCGGCCGTGGCCGTCCAGCAGTGCGGCGTACGAGGTGAGGCGGCGGGTGCGGACGATCTCGTACAGCTCGGCGCGGGTGTGCGGGAAGCAGCCGCACAGGCCCTGGTCGACGGTCACGCCGCCGGCCGTCAGCTCGTCGTTGACCAGCGTGGTCAGCGCCTTGACGCAACTGCCGCAGCCGGTGCCCGCCTTGGTGCACTTCTTCACCTCGGGCACGGTGGTGCAGGAGTGCTCGGAGACCGCGGTGCGGATGGTGCTCTTGGTGACGTTGTGGCAGTTGCAGATCACCGCGTCGTCGGGGAGCGCGGCGGGGCCGAGCGCGCCGGCGGGTGCGCCGGTGCCCACGGGGAGGACGAGCTGTTCCGGGGCGACCGGCGGCACGGTGCCGGTGAGCGGGCGCAGCAGCCCGTACGACTCGGCGTCGCCGACCAGCACACCGCCGAGGAGTTCGCCGTCCGCGCCGACGACCAGCTTCTTGTAGACGCCGGAACGGGAGTCGGCGTACACGACGTCGAGACAGCCCGGGGTGGTGCCGTGCGCGTCCCCGAAGGAGGCCACGTCCACGCCGAGGAGCTTCAGCTTGGTGGAGGTGTCGGCGCCGGTGAAGGCGGGCCCGTCCCGGTCGCCGGCGATCGCGGCGGCCGCCGTCTCCGCCATCTCGTACCCGGGCGCCACCAGGCCGTACACCCTGCCGTCGGCCGCCAGCGCGCACTCGCCGATCGCGTACACGGCCGGGTCGCCGGTACGGCACCGCTCATCCACGACGATGCCGCCGCGCTCGCCCACCGCCAGCCCGCAGTCGCGGGCGAGCTGATCGCGCGGGCGCACTCCGGCCGAGAAGACCACCAGGTCGGTCTCGACGCGCGAGCCGTCGGACAGTTCCATGGCCCGTACGGCCCCGTCCGCACCCGTGACGACCTCCTTGCCGCCCACGCCCGTGTGGACGCTCAGGCCCATCTCCTCCACGGTCCGGCGCAGCGCGCTGCCGCCGCCCTCGTCCACCTGGACCGCCATCAGCCGCGGCTGGAACTCCACGATGTGGGTGCGCAGTCCGAGGCCCTTGAGGGCACCGGCCGCCTCCAGGCCGAGCAGGCCGCCGCCGACGACCGTGCCGGTGCGGGAGTTCTTGGCGTACTCCTCGATGGCGAGCAGGTCCTCGACGGTCCGGTAGACGAAACAGCCGGTGCTGTCCGCGCCGGGCACCGGCGGTACGAAGGGGTACGAGCCGGTGGCCAGCACGAGCGTGTCGTAGGGGACCGTCAGGCCGGAACGGGCGGTGACGGTGCGCGCCGCGCGGTCGATCGCGGTGGCCGGGTCGCCGAGGTGCAGTTCGATGCCGTGCCGGGCCATGAACCCGGGGTCGGTGAGGGACAGGTCGTCCGGCGTGCGGCCCGCGAAGTACGAGGTGAGCTGGACCCGGTCGTAGGCGGGCCGGGGCTCCTCGCAGAGCACCACGACCCGGGACCGGCGGGTCACCCCACGGTCGGCGAGGGCTTCGAGGAACCGCTGGCCGACCATGCCGTGGCCGATGAGCACGAGGGTGGGAACGGCGGTTGCGGCCATGGTCAGAAGCCTCCGTCGGGGATGGGGCGGTCGGTGGTGAGCAGGTGCAGAAGGGGGGCGTCGGGCAGCGGGTCGTCGGCCTCCCAGGTACGGGCGAGGGTGCCGACGGCGCCGAGGTCGCCGAGGAGGATGCCGCCGACGAGGCGGTCACCGCGGACGATGACCTTGCGGTAGGCGCTCCGGGTGGCGTCGGACAGGTGGATCACGTCATCGCCGGGGCGGGGGGAAGGGGTGCCGAAGGCGGCGAGGTCGAGGGGGGTGTCGTGCGCGCCGGAGTCCGGTTCGAGGTGGGCGCCGGAGCCTGGGCCGGGGTGCGCGCCGGAGCCTGGGCTGGGGTGCGCGCCGGAGTCCGGGCCGGGGCTCGGGCCGGTGAGGGTGAGGCGGGTGAGGGCGCGGGTGCCTCGGTAACGGGCGGCCTCCTCCGAGAGGACGCGCGCCAGCAGATCCGCCTGTTCGAGGGCGGCACCCGCCAGGCCATACACCACGCCGTCGTGCTGCGCACAGTCGCCGATCGCGTGAATGCGGGGATCGGCCGTCCGCAGCTCGTCGTCCACGACGATGCCGCGGTCCACCGGCAGTCCGGCGGCCCGCGCGAGCCCGGTGCGCGGCCGTACCCCGCAGGCGAGGACGACCACGTCGGCGTCGGGCACGTAACCGTCCGCGAGTTCCACGCCACGTACGGAACCGTCCTCGACACGCAGCCCGCGCACCCGGCACTCCGTATGGACCTCCACACCCAGCGCCTCGATGTGCGCGCGCAGCAGGGCCGCGGCCCCGGCGTCCAACTGCCGTTCCATCAGATGCTCGCCCTGCTGCGCGAGCAGAACCGATACACCGCGCTCGGCCAGCGCACGGGCCGCGGAGACACCGAGCAGCCCGCCGCCGATCACCACGGCGCGCACCCCCGGCCGGGCGGCGGCCGCGGCGAGCGCCGTGCAGTCGTCCAAGGTGCGGAAGGGGTGGACGCCGTCAGGGAGATCGCCGTGGCCGGACGGGAAGAGGCCGCGCAGCGGCGGCAGCACCGGGTTGGAGCCGGTCGCGAGGACGAGCCGGTCGTACGGTACGGCCCGCCCGTCGTCGCACAGCACCGTACGGGTCGCCCGGTCGATCCGTACCGCCCGCACCCCGCTCAGCCACCGCACGCCGTCGTGCGGGGCGGGCAGCGCGATGACCTCGGGCGCGTACCGGCCGGCCAGCACCTCGGCGAGCAGGACACGGTTGTACGGCGCGTGCGGCTCCGCGCCGAGGACGGTGAGTGCCGGACCGCCACCGGCATCGGCCGGACGGAGGCGCTGCGCGAGCCGGGCGGCCGCCATCCCGCCGCCGATCACCACCACACGCACACGCTGTTGCGAGGTCATGTCCGCCAGCGTGCGGTCCCGCTGTTACCCGGCCGCATCTGCGTTGTTACCCGCGGGGAACGCTGCCCTCAGCGTGGGGGAGGGCGGGGTGTGAGGACCGGCGTCGTGGGGTGATGCCCGTGCCGCCAGGAGCGGGGCTACGGCGCCGCGTCGGGCAGCGGTGACACCTTCCACAAGTGGCCCAGCGGCCGGAGTCCCAGGCGGGCGGCGACGTTCCGGGACGAGTGGTTGGTGTCGGTGGTGCTGTAGAAGAGGTGGCGGCCGGTGGGGGCCTGGAGGCGGGACCAGGCGGCGGTGGTGGTCGCGGCGTGGCCCCGGCCGCGGTGGCCGGGGCGGGTCCATGCGCCGGCTTCCGCGCCGTGGGCGGTCCAGCAGGGGGTGTGGCTGATGGAGACGACGTGCGCGGGGTGACCGGTGGCCGGGGGCGGGGCGGCGGGGTCGAGGGCCATGGCCCAGGGGCCGAGCTTTCCGTCGAGGAGGTCGTGCCACTCGTCGGCGCCCCAGTTGCCGGGGTTGGCGGTGCGCAGGGACGCGATGGCGGCCGGGGGCGCGTCTGAGGGCATGACGGGTGCGGTCGGGGCGTGCCGGATGCGGTCGGGGTGGATGAGGTAGCTGGGGCCCGTGGTGATGTGTACGGGGCCGAGGGCCGCCTCCAGCAGGTGCTGGACGTGGGGGAGGGCCGGGGGCGGCAAACCGGGGCCCGCGGGGGTGGGCCGCGGCGCGACGGCCGCCAGCAGGTCGGCGGCGAGTGCGTCCGGGAGGTGGGCGGCTGCCGCCGGGACCTGGTGACGGCCGTCGGCCGATACGGCGAGCACCAGGTGGTGCGGGCCCTGCAAGCGGCCTCGCGCGTCCGTGGGCCAGTTGACCTCGATCTCGGTCCTGAGCAGGTCCGCGACGTGGGGCACGGGTATGCCCGTCACCGGGCCCCCTCCGACGCGGGAGCCAGCAGCCGGGCGAGCGCGCGGCGGGTGCGGTCCTGGGCCTGGGGGTCGGCGAAGAGCTGGATGGCCTGGTTGAGGCCGGTGTAGAGGCCGATCAGCTCGAAGACGAGCTGGTCCGGGTCGGTGTCCGGGGGCAGTTCGCCCGCGTCGACGGCGTACCGGATCTCGTTGGCCAGGCGACGGCGCCAGAGCAGGGAACGGCGTACCACCGCATCGCGGATGGGCCCGCCGCGCGCGTCGAACTCGACCGCCGCCGTGGTGAAGAAGCAGCCGCCGGGGAAGGCGCCGTGCTCCCGTTCCAGGTACGTGATCCAGTACTCGCAGATGGCCCGGAGCCGGGCGAGACCGGGGGCCGTGCCGGCGGCGGGTTCCCACACCGCCCTGGAGAAGATCGCGGACGCGCCGTCCAGGGAGGCGAGCTGGAGCGTCTCCTTGGTGCCGAAGTGGCCGAGGACACCGGCCTTGCTCATGCCCAGGTCGGTGGCGAGGCGGCCGATGGTCAGCCCGTCGAGCCCTTCGACCGAGGCGATCGCGATGCTGCGGTCGATGATCCGGTCCCGGGTCCGGCGGGACTCGGCGGCGGACTTGCGTGGGCTCATGCCGCCATCGTAGCCAGCGCGTCCCGCCCGGCCCGCAATTAACTTCCGACCGATCGGTTGCTATATTTCCGGCCGGTGCGGCCGGCACCGGCGCGCCAGGCGGCGCACCGGCCGCGCCGTGCCGTGCCGTCCATGAGTCGTGCCGTCCACGAGTCGTCGTGCGCCCATGAGCCGAGTCGTCCACGAAGCCGAGGAGAGCAACCGTGCCGGGAACCCGTATCGCCGCGCTGGGCCACCACCAGCCGGCCCGCGTCCTGACCAATGACGACCTGGCGGGCATGGTCGACACCAGTGACGAGTGGATCCGGCGGCGTACCGGCATCGCCACCCGCCGGATCGCCGACGAGGAGTCCGTCGCCGACCTGGCCACGGCCGCCGCCGCCAAGGCCCTGGCCGCCTCCGGGCTGGCCCCCGCCGACATCGGGATGGTCACCGTGGCGACCTGCTCGGCCATCGACCGCTGCCCGTCCACCGCCGCCCAGGTCGCCGCCGCGCTCGGCATCCCCGCAGCCGTCGCGTACGACCTGAACAACGGCTGCGCGGGCTTCTGCACCGCGCTCGCCTCCGCCGACCACGCGGTCCGGGCGGGCGCTGCCCGGCACGCCCTGGTCATCGGCGCCGAGAAGATGTCGGACGTGACGGACTGGACCGACCGCAGCACCTGCGTCCTGCTCGGCGACGGCGCGGGCGCCGCCGTGGTCAGCGCCGCCGGGTCCGCGCACATCGGGCCCGTCGTCTGGGGCTCCGACCCCACCCGCGCGCAGGCGGTGCGCCTGACGGGCGACTGGCACCCGCGCTTCGCGCAGGAGGGGCAGACGGTGTTCCGCTGGGTCACCACCGAACTCACCCCGCTGGCCCGGGAAGCCTGCGAACGGGCCGGTGTCGCCCTCGCCGACCTCGCCGGGGTCGTCACCCATCAGGCCAATCTGCGCATCATCGAGGCCGTGGTGCAGCAGCTCGGCCTGCCCGAGGACGTGGTGATCGCGCGCGACGTGGTCGAGTCCGGCAACACCTCCGCCGCGTCCGTACCGCTCGCCCTCTCCAAGATGGCCGAACGCCGCGACCTGCCGTCCGGCGGGCCGGTGCTGCTGCTGAGCTTCGGGGGCGGGCTGTCGTACGCGGGGCAGGTGGTGGACTGCCCGTAGGGCAGGGCGGGGGGCGGACGGGCCCCGGCTGGGCGTGTGCGGGGGTCCGGCCGGACGGTTGCGCCGCGATGAGCTTCGGGTCGGCTCCCGTGGGTGCGCTGTTCAGGTGGCTCCGCCGTGACCACGGCGGTGGCCGGGCGCGCCGTCCGGGCCCCGGTGCCAGGCTGACAGCGGCATATTCATCTGTCATGTCTGCCTCCAGGGCGCAACCGGGCGGGGTTCCGCCGTTTCTTCCGCGGAATGGGGGCACTCGGTCGCTGGACCGTTCCCATTCCGCTACGGCTGGAGAGCCTGATGCCGTTCAACCCCTTGGAACAGCGGGGCATCCCGCTGGACCGGCAGCTACGCAACTGGCGTGAGCTGAACGTGACGCCGGTCGACCCGGACCACTGCGACCCGTACACCCGGTGCCGGATCATCACGATGAACGGGATCGAGGTGGAGGCGATCCTGTTCAGTCACCAGTTGGCGCGGCACTGTCCGGACATGGAGGTCAAGCAGCAGCTCGCACGGACCCGCTACATCGAGGCGCAGCAGCAGAAGGCGGTCAACTGGCTGCTGCCGGGCGTCGCGTCGGTGCTGGAGACGACGATCGCCTACGAGCAGGTGGCCGTGGACCTGACGGCGTGGGTGGCGCGGATGGAGCCCGACCCGTACCTCAAGCAGGCGTACCAGTTCGGGGTGCTGGAGGACTTCGACCACCTGTACCGGTACGCGAACCTGTACGAGATCATCGAGCACCGCAAGGCGGAGACGATCGTGGACGGGCTGACCGAGGTGATGCCGGGCCGGCCCACCCCGCTGCACCACCGCCACCCGGTGGACAACGTGCGCGAGCCGTACGACCGGACCAAAACGGACCCGCTGTCGAAGCTGCACGCGCTGACGATCATGTCGGCGGAGCAGCAGACCATGAACTTCTACATGAACACCGGCCCCACCTACATGGAGCCGATCGCCCGCCGGCTCTACCAGGAGATCGGGCTGATCGAGGAGGAGCACGTCACGCACTACGAGTCGCTGGTCGACCCGGGGGAGACGTGGTGGGAGCAACTGGTCAACCACGAGTACAACGAGTGCTACCTCTACCACTCCTTCATGGAGCAGGAGAGCGATCCGAAGGTGAAGGCCATCTGGGAGCTGCACCTGAACATGGAGCTGGAGCACCTGCACATCGCCTGCGACCTGATGCGCCGCCACGACGGGCGCGACCCGGCCGAGGTACTGGCCCCCGAGCTGCCCAACGTCCTGACGTTCGAGCCGAACAAGGGGTACCTGCGGGAACTGATCGCCGAGCAACTGGACCTGACCACGCTGGGCGCGGGCTATGTCCGCGAGGCCCATGAGCGGTTCGAGGCGATGCAGGAAGCCCTCAACGGCGGCGGGACGACGCCGAGTGACCGGGTGCTGGCCGAGCACGACAAGCTGATCGGCGGCGACTACCGGCTGGAGACCGAGGGCGAGCACCCGGTCGCCGCGCTGCGGACGGAGCAGCGGTGACGGCGCCGACGGGTCGCGCCGAGGACGGGCGGACCACGGCGACGACCGACCCGGCCACCGACCGGAACCCCACTCCGGACACGGATGTGGTGGCGCTGCTGATGGCCCAGCACGGACAGATCCGCAACCTCTTCGACGAGGTCGAGCAGAGCAGCGGGGACGCCCGCCGGGATGCGTTCCGCCGGCTGGTGCGGCTGCTGGCGGTGCACGAGACGGCCGAGGAGGAGGCCGTCCACCCGTACGTGAAGCGGACGGCGGACGGCGGGGACGACATCGTCGCGGACCGGCTCGGCGAGGAGAAGACGGCCAAGCAGGCCCTGTCCGCGCTGGACGGCATGGACGTCGAGGACGAGGCGTTCCTGCCGCGGCTGCTGTCGCTGCGCACGGACGTGATGGAGCACGCCCGCGCGGAGGAGCGCTATGAGTTCTCGTGGCTGCGGCGGCTGAACGACCCCGCCCGGCTGGCCGCCATGGCCAGGGCCGTCAAGGCGGCCGAAGGCACCGCGCCCACGCATCCGCACCCCGGCGTCGAGTCCGGCGCCGCGAACGCCGTGCTCGGCCCCCTGACGGCCGTCGTGGACCGTACCCGCGACGCGGTACGCAAGGCCCTGGGCAAGGACGGGTGAGCGGCGGCCCGGCCGGCTTCGGGCAGGGCCGGCCGCTACCGGAACCGGTCTGCCGGATTCTTCCCGGCCGGAAGGGCGGCCGGAGCCGCCAGGGCGAGTAGCTGCCGGACGTCCGCCCTCACTCCATTCGTCAGCCCCGGCCGGGGGCGGTCCCCGACCAGGCTCTCAGTCTCCGGCCGGGCTCAGCCCGTGGCCTTCGCCGGGCACAGGCGCCGCGGCTGCTTGTCGCCGTGCAGCTCGGCGTCCACGCAGCCGCCGGGGAGGCCGGCGTGCGGTGTGCTACCGAAGTTGGCGGTGACGGTGAGCTTGCCGTTGCCGAACTCCGTACGCTGCACGAGGTTGTCGCCGGTCAGGCGGCGGAACGAGGTCAGCTTCTCGGTGGCCGCCGCCTTGTGCAGCGGCGCGAAGTACTTTTGCAGCGCTGCCAGTTCCGGTCCGGACTTCTTGATGGACGGGCCGTCGAGCACGTAGTTCAGCGGGATGTTGTAGAGCATTGCCAGCAGCGCGCGGTCGGTCTTCTGCTTCGGCAGTTTGTTGTACGACAGCTCCCACCGCTCGGCGTTGACGAGCGAGCTGTGCAGTGCGGTCTCGTACAGCGGCACCCGGTAGGCCGGGTCGTACATCGCCTTCGCCAGGTCGGCCGGCAGGTCCACCGGCTTGAAGAACGTCTTGGGGGCGTTCTGCGGGTACCAGTTGCCCCAGGTCTCCTTGTCGCGCTGGAGTTTCCACAGGCCGTCGGCGACCGGGGTGGCCGCCCCGTGGTTGAAGGCGAGCACCTGGTTGGCCCAGGACTGGGCGCTCTCCGAGCCCAGGACGAGCTTCTTGTCCTGGCCCAGGCGCCGCATCCGGGCCAGCCGGTTCGCGCGGTCGTCCGCCTTGGTCATCGGGTGGGCGGCGCTGTGGTCGCGGAACTCCTCGCCGGTCGCGTCGACGTCGAGGAAGTAGCTGTCGGCGCCGTTGGCGGTCATGGCGCGGGTGCGGCCGGCGAGGTAGTGGTGCTCCGGCTCGGCCTGTTCGAAGGCGCGCGAGCTGAGGTAGCAGCCGCGGTCGCCGAAGCCGGTCTCCGGCTTGCCCTGGGCGTCCCGTACGCAGAAGTCCGGGTAGACCGTGCCGGGCCAGACGGAGGTGGGGGAGTCGGCGGTCTTCGGGTCCTGGCCGTTGGCGAACGTGTCGTACGGGCCGACGAGGTAGCCCGCCTTCTTCGCCGCCTTGGCGGCCGCGGCGTCCATCGGGTCGGCCCCGGCGTCGTAACCGAGCCACATCCGGTCCACGCCCAGCTTCCTGAGCT
The DNA here is from genome assembly GCF_003865135.1 of Streptomyces chrestomyceticus JCM 4735. Classification (NCBI taxonomy): domain Bacteria; kingdom Bacillati; phylum Actinomycetota; class Actinomycetes; order Kitasatosporales; family Streptomycetaceae; genus Streptomyces; species Streptomyces chrestomyceticus. The sequence goes on from NZ_BHZC01000001.1 coordinate 6,404,728, forward strand.
GCTCGACGCCCCCGGCCTTGCGCGCGTCGCCCCACACGTACGCGTGGAAGGCGCCGAGCAGCCGCCCGTTCGCCGGGTTCTTGCGGATCTTTTCGCGCAGGCTGCCGAGCTGTCCGTGTTCGGAGAGCCAGGAGCGGTAGTCGGCGCCGGGTGCGACGGGGTTTCCGTCGGTGAGGGCGAAGGTGACGGTGTAGTCGCGGGTGCCGTCGCCGCCGTTGAAGTCGTGGGTGGTGGAGGTGCGTAGCTGACCGGCGTCGGAGCGGAACTTGAGTGAGGTGCCTATGTCGGTGGGGGTGAGGTAGCTGACGCCTTGTCCCTTGCCCAGGGAGTAGCCCCACAGCGGCAGTTCGAGCTGGCCGCCGATGTCGATCGCGTCGCCAGTGAGACCGGCCTTCGCGGAATTCCAGAAGGTGTCCCGTACGGGGATGTCCAGGCCTTCGCCGCGCGGAAGCTGGACGGACGACGCGGCCCGGTCGGTGCCGGTCACCGGCCAGGTGAGCGAGCCGTCTCGGTCCGCCTTCATGCTGACGCGCAGCCGTCCCTGGTCGGCGCGCGCGGTCACCGTCAGGCCCTTGTCCGGGTAGCTCCAGCGGGCGCCGCCGTCGGTGCGCCGGACCGGGCCGGGCTTGCCGAGGTCGGTGCCGGACGGGGCGGACAGGGCCAGGCTCCTGCCGTCCGCCGTACGGGCGTTGACGGCCAGGCTGCCGGTGTCGACGGTGGCCGTACCGCCCCGTACGGGAATGTCGACGTGCCGCCCTTCGACGGTCCCGGCCACGGCCTGGCCGCTGCACCCGGAGGCGCCGACGGTGGCCGTGGCCGTCAGCGCGAGGGAGACGGCGAGCACGCGCGGACCGGTGCGGGTGCGGTTGCGGGGTCGGGTGCCGGGGCGGGGTGCGCCGCCGGTTGGGGCGATCTTGGGATCCATGGACACGTGAATAGTGCGCGGGGTTAAGAACTCTCTAAGAGAAGGGCTCGGGCGGCGGCCTGACCAGCCCTCCCCGTGGGTGTTGTCCCGGCGACCGATATGCGATTAGGTTAGGCTTACCTAAGTCGAGGTCGGGGCGAGATGCGTACGGCTTCGGCCGACGTCGTCTGTGCCCGCGCCGGAGCGCCGGGCGGGAAGCGGGTTGTCGATGGGAGCGTCGATGAAGACATCGGTGGGCACGTCGACGGGCCCGGTCGGGGCAACCCTGCCGGGCGCCGCGACGGGTACGGCGGCGGGGGCGGTACGGGGGACGGTGCCGGGCGCACCCTCCGGCGTGTGCGGCGGACCGGCGGCGACGGGGGCGGCGGAAGCCGTACCCGCCGGCCCGCCGCACACGTCGCGCCCGGCACCGGCCGAGATCGTGGACAGCCCGCGGATCGTCGCGCTGGCCGCCTCCGTCGCGGGCGGACGCGACGCCGCCGTACGCGAGTTCTGGGCCGAGGCCGAGGCGCAGGGCACCCCGCTCGTCGAGCCGATCCCCTGGGACCCCGAGCACCGGGCCGTCACCTTCCTGTGGCGCGGCACGGACCGGACCCGCCGGGTCCTCCTGCTGGTCAACCGTCTGGTGGACCGCTCGCACCTCGCGGGCAGCCTGATGCGCCGGATCCACGGCACCGACGTCTGGCACCTCACCTACCGGCTGCCCTCCGACCACCGCGGCTCGTACGTCATCGCGCCCGACACGGGGCTGGAGGGCGGGCGGGCCCATACGGGGGAGGTGTCCGTGGCGATGCGGGAGGTGTCGGCGCTGCCGTCCGCGCCGGACTCCGAGCCCGCGGACGACTTCCAGGCCCGGCTGCTCCCGCTGCTCGCCGCCGCCCGGCCCGACCCGCTCAATCCGTACGTCCTGCCGTCCCGTTGGCGCGGTGAGGGCGGCTCGGTCTTCGAGCTGCCGGACGCCCCGCCGCAGCGGTGGCGGCCATGGGCCTGCGCTGCCGGGCCGGACGGGAGCATGGCCCGGGGCACGGTGGAACGGCACCGGCTGACCAGTGCCGCCCTCGCCGCCCGCCGCGACGTCTGGACGTACGTACCGCCGGGGCCGCTCCCGGACAGTGGGGCCGACACGCTGGTGCTGCTGGACGGCGACATGTGGTTCGGGCGGCTCGGTGTGCAGGACCTCTTCGACCGGCTGATCGCGGACGGCGTGCTGCCGCCGCTGGTCGTGCTGGCGCCGGACGCCGTGGACAACGCCACCCGCGCCCGCGAGTTCGGCGGCCGGCAGGCGTACACGAACTTCCTCGCCGCCGAACTGCTGCCCTGGGCGGCGGCGCGGCTGCCGGTGACGTTCGACCCGTCGCGCACGGTGGTCGCGGGCGAGAGCCTGGGCGGACTCACCGCGCTGTACGCCGGATTCGCGGCACCGCGCCGGTTCGGCAACGTGCTGGCCCAGTCGCCCGCGCTCTGGTGGCGGCCGGAAGGAGCGGGGCCCGTGAACGGGACGGACGCCGCGGAACGGCCGTCCTGGCTGGCGGAACGGTTCGCCGGGGGAGGCCGCCGCGAGCTGCGGACCCACCTGCGGACGGGCCGGTACGCGGGGGACGCGCGCACCCGCTCCCGGGAACTGCGCGACACGCTGCGTGTCCTCGGCCATCCGGTCACGTACAGGGAGTACAACGGCGGTCATGACCACGCCTGCTGGGCGGGCGGACTGGCGGAGGGGCTGGCGGACCTGCTGGGCCGGCCGGACACCGACGCCGGAACACCGGGGCCCGCATGAAGGCCCGCACGCCGCGCCTCGCGTACTACGTCCTCAAGTCCCGCGCGTACCACGCGATCCTGCGCACGCCCCGCTTCCGTACGGCCAAGTCGGCGGCCCCGGCAGCTCCGGCGGCCACGGAACGCCATCCGGACCGTCCGAAACGCGGCACGACGGAGCGCCCGAATCGTGCCACGACGGACCGCGCGCAGCTCGTCACGACGGAGCGCGCGCCCCGGCTCGCACCGGACCGCGCGCAACGGCCGCTCGCGGACCGTCCCCAGCGGCCCGCCAAGGACCGCCCGCAGCGGTCCGTCCCTGACCGTCCTCACCGGCGTACCAAGGCCCTCGCCGGATGACGGACGCGGCGCCCCGCCCCACCAGTGCCGGGGCGGGGCGCCCCTGATACGGACGGGTGGTGGGCGGCGGTCACGGGCCGCCCATCGCCCGCCCCTTGCGCGGTTCCCGCGCCTCCTCGCACGCCACTTCTGTGACTCCCGCCACGCAGCACCCTCCCGCCCCGCCCGGCTCCTTAAGATCGCCCGGTGCCCGCAGACATATCTCTGACGACGACTCTCCTGCTGTGCCTGGCCGCCCTGGCGGCGGGCTGGATCGACGCCGTCGTGGGCGGCGGCGGTCTGCTGCTCCTGCCGGCCCTGCTCGTCGGCCTTCCGCACACGCCCGCCGCGTACGTCCTGGGCACCAACAAGTCCACGGCCGTCGTCGGCACCGCCGCCGCGGCCTGCACCTACGTACGCAAGGCCCCGATCGACCTGCGCACCGCCCTGCGCATCGGCCTGGCCGCACTCGGCGGCTCGCTGGGCGGCGCGTTCTTCGCGGCGGGCATCGACAGCGAGGTGCTGCGCCCACTGATCATGGCCGTCCTGGTGGGCGTCCTGGCGTTCGTCCTGCTCCGCCCGGCCTTCGGCACCGCCCCGCCGCCCTCGGGGCCGGTCACCCGGCGCCGCCTCCTGCTCGCGCTGCTGGTGGCGGGCCTGGGCATCGGCTTCTACGACGGCCTCATCGGCCCCGGCACCGGCGCCTTCCTCGTCGTCGCGCTGGCCGCGATCCTGCACATGGACCTGGTGACGTCGTCGGCCACCGCCAAGGTCGTCAACGTGTGCACCAACATCGGCGCCCTGGCCATGTTCGCCTACCAGGGCACGGTCCTGTGGCAACTGGGCGCGCTGCTCGCGGTGTTCAACTTCGTCGGCGGCACGGTCGGCGCGCGCATGGCCCTGAAGCGGGGGGCCGGGTTCGTGCGCGGGGTGCTGGTCGTGGTCGTCGTGTCGCTGCTGTGCAAGCTGGCCTTCGACCAGTGGCTGGCCTGAGGGCCCGGCCGGTGACCGGCCCGGGGGCCGGCCGTGGCCGGTCGCCGTCAGTTCATGGACTTCGTCGCGGTGACGGCGGTCAGCAGGACGGCGGAGTCCTGAAGGGCCTTCAGGCCGTGCCGCTCGTGGGGCACCGGCACGACCTGCCCGGCGATCAGGTCCCGGTCGTCGCTCGTCCCGGTCAGCCGCACCCGCCCGTGCAGCACCTGGAGGCTGGCGGCCGGCGGCGTGACGTGCTCGTCCAGGGCGGCGCCCTCGATGAGCGCGATCACGGTCTGCCGGAGCGGGCCGTCCTGGAGGAAGAGGTGGGCGCTGCGCCCGTGAGCGGAGGCCCTGGCGTCGTCGAGCTGGCGGCGGGTGAGCGAGCTGAGGTCGTCCATGACGCGGCCTTTCGATCGGGGTCCGTCGAGTGTCCACGGTGCCGGGGCCGGCACCGGTGCCGGTACTGGTACCCGTATCACCTCCGCCAACCGCGCCAACCGCATCACAGGGCCACCCGGACCATCCTGACGGGTGGCCGGTCGGCTGCCGAATGGCCGGTGGCCGGCGGCCGGGTGATCACCGGGGTCCGTACGATGCGAGGAACCTGATCAGCGGCCCAGTGCCCGAAGGAGGCGTCCGGATGCGAGACGAACCGGCGGAACACGACGGGCGGCGGGAAGCCGCCGCGGCGGCGGACGGCGGCCCGGCCGGCTTCCTGACCGTCATGACGACGACCGACAGCGCCGAGAAGGCGGAGGCGCTGGCGCGCGGCGCGGTGGAGGCGCGGGTGGCGGCGTGCGCCCAGATCAGCGCGCCCGTCACGTCCGTGTACCGGTGGGAGCAGGCGATCGAGACGGCACAGGAGTGGCAGGTGCTGTTCAAGACGGCGGCCGCGCGGTACGAGGCACTGGAGACGTACCTCGTCGCGGCGCACGACTACGACACGCCGGAGATCATCGCCACGCCCGTCACACGGGGCGGGGCCGGTTATCTCGCGTGGGTCGCGGAGGAGACGAGCTGACGTGGGACGGCGAGCCGAGGAGGCACGGGGGCCCGGGGCAGGGGGACCCGAGGTAAGGGGGCCGGCGGGGCGGCGCGGACGCGGGCGGCGGGGCGGGTGGCCGGTCCGCGGCCGGGTGAGCGCCGTCGGTGCCGGGCTCGCGCTGTGCCTCCTCGTGGCGCCCGCGAGCGGTGCGACCACCGCCGCCGACGAGACCGGTGGCAGCGTCAGCGGCGATGGCGCGGGCGGCTGGACGAGTGAGGCCGCGGCCCGGTACTGGACGGCCGGGCGGATGGCGGCGGCCGTCCCGGCGGGCTCGGGCAGCGGCAAGAGCGCCGCCGCGCCCGGCGCGCGTGCCACGGCGGGCGCCGCCCGGTCCGCCCGGCACTTCGACGGCGTGCCCTCCGTCGGCGTGCTGTTCTCCGTGGACAAGGACGCGCGGGCCCACCACTGCACCGCGAGCGTCGTCCGCAGCCCGCACCGCAACCTGATCCTGACGGCCGGGCACTGCAAGCCGGGGTCCCGTGCGGCCTTTGTCCCGCAGTATCGTTCCGGCGCCACCGCGCAGCCGTACGGAGTCTGGGCGGTCGAGCGCGGCTTCACCGACCCGCGGCGCACCGGCGACGGCCCCGGCTCGGACCTGGACTTCGCGTTCGCGACGGTCGCGCCGGACGCCGAGGGCCGCGCGCTGGAGTCGGTGACCGGCGGCAACATCCTGCTGCGCACCCCCGGTTACACCACGGACGTCACCATCATCGGCTACCCGACCGTCCGCAGCGACCCCGCCGACCAGGCCGTACGGTGCGACGTACGGACCAGCCGGCTCACCGGGCAGCGGCAGTTGCGCATGGAGTGCGGCGGGTTCTACGGCGGCACGTCGGGCGGCCCGTGGCTGAGCCGCTTCGACGAGCGGACGAAGACCGGGTACGTGGTCGGCAACATCGGCGGCCTGAACGGCGGCGGCCCGTCCGGCCCGGACGGCCACCGGACGTCCTACAGCCCGTATTACGGCTCGGAGGTCTTCCGGCTCTACGCCCGCGCCGTGTCCCGGTGACGGGTGCGAAGCGCGGTGCCGTACGGCTGAGTGACTACCCGGAGTGATCCGCAGGGGACGCGGCCGAGGCCCCCGGCGGGACCGGCCGGGCGTACAGGAAGAGGTGTTCCTCCTCCGCGCCCATGAGGCCGGTGCCCGGCCGGACCTCGATCTCCTCGACCGCCAGCCCGGCTTGCTCGGCGCGGTGCCGCAAGTCCTGGCGGGTGCACCGAGGTGGCTGATATGTCCCGTAAAGGCCCTCCACGGGTGTGTCACCAGGGCGTTCGGGAACGCCGACGACGACGGTTCCGTCGCGCCCGGCGAGCGAGGCGAAGCGGGCCAGCGCCGAGACGAACACCGGCTCGGGAAGGTTCATCAGGCAGAAGAAGCTGACCACGGCATCGAACGTGCCCAGCCCGGTGGCCTGTTCGCCGAGCAGGTCCAGTTGAAGGAACCGGGCCTGGGGCACGTTGGCGCGCGCCGCCGCCAGCATCGCTTCCGACACGTCGATCCCGGTGACGTCCAGCCCGCCCGCACACAACTGCGCACAGGTGGGCCGTCCGGTGCCGCAGCCCGCGTCGAGTGCCCGGGCCCCGCGTGGCAGGCGGGTCAGCAGCCGCTCGACGACGGCGATCTGGGAATGCTGGTGGGCGGGTGCCACTTCGGCATAGCGCGTGGCGACTTGATCGGCCACTCGCGCGGCCTCTCTGCCGTACGGAGTCATTTCCTCTGCTGTCATGCGGAGTTCGCCTTTCCCGATGCGCTTCATTGGCAAGGCTGTCCCGTTTGCCGGGCCCTCAAGCGGAACTCGTCGAAAAGAATGCGCACCGGCGCGCGCCGGTGCATTCATTGGGCCTGCGCGCCATCCGGGAAACATTCAGGTGGGCTGAATGGGTGAAATGGGCAGGGGTGACGGTCAGCATGCGGCGGCTCCGGGCACTCAGAAAGTAACGCACTCGGTGGTGCGGGCAGGGCGCGAAGATCCGCGGGGGTGACCGGGCGGCCGCTTTCCCTGTCCCGTTTCCGATAGTCAGGAGGTCGGGTATGGGTGCGCCGCAGGCTGCGGTAAATTTTCGCACACGTCCACTCACTGACCGGTGTGACCGTATTCGCCGGCGTGGCGATCACGCGTTGATCGGAGTGAGCACGAACAACAGCTATTTCAGTGCGCAACGGCTCACCGCGCTGGTGCACTGGGCGCAGGGGCAGTTCCGGGCCGTCGACATCATCTGCGCCGACCTTCACATAGACACCGTGCTGACCGCCGAGGGGGCGGCTCCGGAGAGTGTCGGAAAGCGTGCTCGCAGACGCGTCACCGATGTGCGCCGCAGAATCCGCAAAGCCGTCCAGGCGGCCTCGCCCGACGGTCCGCAGCCCGGTGCCCATCTGTTGTCGGACTTCCAGCACAATGACGCCTACCAGCGTCTGCGGGCGGACATCGACAGGGCCCTGCGCGAGGACCCGGAATTCGCGGACGCCTGCCACGACATGGTCCGTCTCCATATGCTGGGGCAGCCACAGAAAGCGGGCGGAGCGCATTCCGCCGCCGACTCCGGGGACGGCGGCCCGGCAGACGGGGCGGAAGCCGGCCGGCTACGGGCCGGGCTGCAGTACCTGTGCGGCGAACTGCCTTTCTTCGTGGACACCCCGAGCATTCTCGGTGTTCCCTCGTCGGTTTCCTGCTACCACCTGTTCACGCCCATCCTCGGGCCGCTGTGCATGAGGGAGAACGGCCTGCGGGCCGCGGACAACCAGGCGTTCCTGGCGGTGACGCCGGACGACACCCCCACGGACGGAGAAAGGGACGTGACGTGAGCGGACAGCCTCCTGGCGAACGGACCGCCCACCCGGCCGGCACGGACGTGGCCTTCCCGCTCTCCCGGCGCGGTGACATCGTCCCCGACGAGTGCGCCTGGCTGCGCGACGAGCGCCCGGTCGCCCGGGTGCGCACACTGGCCGGCGACCCGGCGTGGCTGGTGTCCACCTACGAGCTGGCCACCCGCGTCCTGGACGACGAGACCTTCAGCCTCTCGGCCACCGCCGCCCCCGGCGCGCGCCAGCAGTACGCGCCCACCTTCCCCATCGAGATCCGCAAGAACCTGTCGCGCATCAAGGACGAGGGGATGCGGGACGCCGTGATGCAGGCCCTGTCGCCCCGGGCGATCAAGGAGGCGACCGGCCAGTTCCGCCGCCGGGCCGAGGCGCTGATCGACGAGCTGCTGGCCGAGGGACCGCCCGTCGACCTCAAGGACCGGTTCACCGACCCCTACACCGCGCACGTGATGTGCACCGTCCTCGGGCTGCCCGACGACGACTGGCGGCGGCTGATGAGCGGCCTGGACATCAGCATCATGACCGCGCCCCGTCCCTTCGAAGGCGCTATGGCCAACTGGGACAAGGGAATGGCCTACATGGCCGGGCTGCTGCGGGCGCCCGGCGCGGCCGAAGCGCCCGGCCTCCTCGGCGCGCTGGCACGGGTCCGCGCCGACAGCGGCGGCGAGGCGGGCGCGGACACCGACGAACACCTCACGATGACGCTGCACTCCCTGTTCGAAGCGGGCGCCGTCAGCACCTCCGCCTTCCTGACGCTGGCGATCATGCTGCTGCTCCGCGACACCGGGCAACGGCGGTGGCTGGGGGACCACCCCGAGGCCATCGGCCCGGCGGTGGAGGAACTGCTGCGCTACAACCTGTCCATCGGTGACGCACTGCCGCGCATCGCCACCCGGGACACCGAACTGGGCGGTACCCCCATCGCCGCGGGCGATCTCGTCCTCGTCCTGGTCGAAGGCGCCAACCACGACCCGGCCGTCTTCCGCGACCCGGGCCGGCTGGACCTGACCCGGACGCCCAACCCCCACCTGGCGTTCGGCAGCGGACGCCACTACTGCCCGGCCACCACGCTGGCCCGGGCCCACGCGGCCACCGCGCTCACCGCCCTGCTCGCGCGCCTTCCCGGCCTGCGCCTCGCCGTGCCCGACGAGGAGATCGGCTGGCGCTCCGGCTGGATCAAGCGCACCCCCGAACGCCTGCCGGTGCTCTGGTGACCTGTCCCGCCGGGACCGCGCCCGAGGCGGCCGGCTCCGCGGCGGCACGGACGGCGTTCCTGCAACTGCTGCGGACGCGGGCGGTGGTGCGCCGCTACACCCGCGAACCGGTCGACGACACGCTGCTCGACGCACTGCTGGACGTCATGCCGGCCGCGCCCACGGCCGCCAACAAACAGGCATGGGGTTTCGTGGCCGTCCAGGACCCCTACACCGTGCGCTGCCTACGGGCCTTCGCGCCGGGCATGATCGGCCTGCCGCCGCTGGTGGTGACGGCGTGCTTCGACCGCGAGCGCGCCGCCCGCGAGGACAGCGGGCCCACGGACATCGGCCTGCTCTGCGTGGCCATGGCCGTACAGAACCTGCTCCTGGCCGCGCACGCGACCGGTCTGGGCGGCTGTCCCGTCAGCAGTTTCTCCCGGACCGCCGTACGCCGCCTGCTGGCGCTGCCGCCCCGCCTCGAACCCGTCCTCCTCGTACCGGTCGGCCACCCGGCGGACCCGGTGCGCCCCTCCGCCCGACGCCACCGTGACGAAGTGATCCGCCATGGCACCTGGACACCCCCGGCCGACGACAGCACCGGACCTGACCGATGACATCGTCCTGCTGGCCGCCTTCCTCCTCAGCAGCGCCCACGGCCTGCTGGACGAACCCCCGGCGTACGGACCGGCCCGCTGCGCCGACGGCGCCCGGCGCGCCCTCGAACTGCTGGACGCGTACGGGGAGCCGGACCCGGCACTGCTGAACGTCCGCACGCGGCTGGAGGACGCGATGTGCGGCTCCATGGCCGACGTGGACCTGCCGACCCTGCTCCGTACGGCGTGCGAGCAGATGCTGGACGTCGTCACGGCCCGCCGGGCGGGCGCGCCGCACGGGCCTGCCGACGGCTGACGCCGCACACCGCGAAACCGCCGCGCCGTCGTCACCGCAGCGCCACCGACACCCCGTCCTCCTTCGGCCCGGGGAACTGCGGATCGGGCCGTACTGCGGCCTCGGCCGCCGCCTTCGCCGCCGCGAACACCTCGCGGGTCCCGCCGTAGTACCAGGTGACGTCGTGCCGGTCGTCCACGCCGACCCCGTACGCGTCGACACCGGCCGCACCGCACAGCGCCAGCGCGCGCCGGATGTGGAAGCCCTGGCTCACCAGGACGGCCCGGTCCACGCCGAAGACCCGGCGGGCGCGGGCGCACGAGTCCCAGGTGTCGAAACCGGCGAAATCACTGACGATCCGGTCCGTGGGGACGCCGTGCGCGACCAGGTACCGGCGCATGGCGTCCGGCTCGTCGTAGTCCTCGCGGCTGTTGTCGCCGGTCACCAGCAGCGCGCGGACCTTCCCCCGCTCGTAGAGGCGGGCGGCGGCGTCCAGCCGGTGCGCCAGGTACGGGGACGGCTCACCGTCCCACAGGCCCGCGCCGAAGACGACGGCCACCGGCGCGGCGGGCACGTCCTCGACCATACGGATGCGGGACGCCGCGGCGGCGTTCATCCACGTCGCCGGCAGCAGCGCCAGGACGCAGGCCAGCACGGCGACCTGGAAGGCCCGCCGCTGCCCGCGCCGCGTCCGGGGAAGGCGTACCCGGCTCCATATGCGCCGTAGCCGGCCTTCCCGCTGTGCCTGCTGTGTCATCTGCTGCCCCCGTTGTTCTCGTTGCCACCGCAAGCAGCGACGCGCCGGGGCCTGGCATGGTTGCGGGAACGCGGGGCGGGACCTCCGCCCCGTACCCCACACGAAGGAGCCCGCCCGGATGACCACCGAGCCCGAGCGCCTGCCGTTCTTCGTCTACGGAACGCTGCGCCCCGGCCGGGCCAACTACGCCCGGTGCCTGCGCGGCCGCACGGCGGCCGAGGAATCCGCGCTGGTCAGAGGCGTGTCGCTGTACGAGGGGCCGGGCTACCCGTACGCCGTGCCGGGCCCCGCCGAAGCCGTCGTGCTCGGCGACCTCGTCACGCCGCGCGAGGACGTCCACGACGCCGTGCGCGCCGCCCTGGACCGGCTGGAGGGGTACGTGCCGGGCGGCCCCGGCAACCTCTACGAGCGGGTGGCGCGGCAGGCCAAGTGCGCGGACGGCCGGACCGTACGGGCCTGGGTGTACGTGGCCGCCGAACCCCTCGCCGCCCGGCTGCGCGCGTCCGGCACGCCGATACCCGGCGGCGACTGGCTGCGCTCCCGAGCTGCGGGAACGGCGCACCGTACGGCCGCCCCGGCCGCCCGCCCGGCGCCGCCGCCCCGTTAATCTGGACGACTTCCCCGAACCGCACAGGACCCGGCAGCCCCGGCAGTCCCAGCAGCAGACAGGTGTGATCCCAGCGTGCCCCCCACCTCCCCGGCCCCGGACCCGGCCCAGAACGCGGCGGACCGCCCGTTCCCCAAGGCGGAACTGCACCTCCACATCGAGGGCACCCTGGAACCCGAGCTGGCCTTCGCCCTCGCCGAGCGCAACGGCGTCACCCTGCCGTACGCCACCGAGGACGAACTGCGCCGCGCGTACTCCTTCAGCGACCTCCAGTCGTTCCTGAACCTCTACTACGCGCTGATGGCCGTCCTGCGCACCGAGGACGACTTCGCCGACCTCACCCACGCCTACCTGGCCCGCGCGGAGGCGCAGGGCGTCCGGCACGCGGAGATCTTCTTCGACCCGCAGGCGCACACCGCGCGCGGCGTGCCCGTCGGCACGGTGATCGAGGGCCTGACGCGCGCGCTGGACACCGCCGAGGAGCGGTACGGCATCACCACCCGCCTGATCATGTGCTTCCTGCGCGACGAGAGCGCCGAGTCGGCCCTCGCCACCTTCGAGGCGGCCCGCCCCTACCTCGACCGGATCACCGCCGTCGGCCTGGACTCGGCGGAGGTCGGGCACCCGCCGTCGAAGTTCGAGGAGGTCTACACGCTGGCGCGGGAGGCCGGGCTCAAGTGCGTGGCGCACGCGGGCGAGGAAGGCCCGCCGTCGTACGTCTGGGAGGCGCTGGACGTCCTCGGCGTGGACCGCGTCGACCACGGCGTGCGCTGCCTGGAGGACGAGCGGCTGGTCGCCCGCCTGGTCGCCGACCAGGTGCCGCTCACGGTCTGCCCGCTGTCCAACGTCCGGCTGCGGGTCATCGACGAACTGGCCGACCACCCGCTGCCCGCCATGCTCGAAGCGGGCCTGCTGGTCACCGTCAACTCCGACGACCCCGCCTACTTCGGCGGCTACGCCGACGACAACTTCACCGCCGTACGCGACGCCCTGAAGCTGGACGAGGAGACCCTGCGCACCCTCGCCCGGAACTCCTTCCGCGCGTCCTTCCTGGACGAGCCGACCCGCGAGGCGTACCTCAAGGAGGTCGAGGCGCACGGCCGTACGTGACCGTGCGCCGGGCCGGGGCACAGACGGCCCCCGGTCCCGGCCGCGTGACCGACGCCACCGTTGACCTCAAGTTCGGTCGAGTTCCTAGGTTCTTCCTCATCAGGCACGACGCCCGCAGCGGGCAGAGGAGGCACCACCATGGAGTACTCGCACAGCGACGCCGAACTGGCCGGCCAGCCCATCGGCTACTGGGCCTGGGCCGCCCACACGGCGGCCGTCACCCACATCCGCGCCGGCCTGGCCCGCCACGGCCTCAGCCAGCCCCAGTGGTGGGTGCTGAACCAGGTGGCGGGCCACGCCGGAGGCCGCGACCGGGCGGAGGTCACCGACATGCTCAAGCGCTACCTGGACACCGGCTCGGACGTCCTCACCACGGACACCGACGACCTCCTCGACCGCGGCCTGCTCACCCTCGACGGTGACCGGCTGTACATCACCGCCGACGGCGCGGACCTGCACGCCCGCTGCGCCGCCCTCCAGAAGGAGATGCGCGCCCGCATCCACGACGGCATCAGCGACGAGGAGTACGTCCGCACGCTGAAGGTGCTCCAGCGGATGATCCACAACGTCGGCGGGAAGATGTGGCACCACTGAGGCGGCGCCCCTGGCGCGCACCGCTGGGATCCGCCCACGGCGAACCCGCCCCCGTCCAGGGGCGGGTGGTGCTTGAGTGACGGAATGGAGATCTTGGTACTGGGCGGTACGGCCTGGCTGGGCCGCGAGGTGTCCCGGCAGGCGATCGAGCGCGGCCACCACGTGACCTGTCTGGCCCGCGGCGCGAGCGGCGAAGTGGCGGCGGGGGCGCGGCTGGTGGCCGCCGACCGGAACGACCCGGCCGCCTACGAGGCGCTGCCCGGCCGGGAGTGGGACGCGGTCGTCGAGCTGTCCTGGCAGCCCGCCTTCGTCCGCGGGGCCCTCGCGGCGCTGGGCGGCCGGGCCAGGCACTGGACGTACGTGTCCTCCGTCAGCGCCTACGCCACCCACACCGCGGCGGACGCCGACGAGTCCGCCGCCCTCCTCCCGCCGACCGACCGGGACACCGTCGGCCGCGAGCTGTACGGCGAGGCCAAGGCCGCCTGCGAGCAGGCGTCGGCCGCCGCCGTGGGCGACCGTCTCCTCGTCGCGCGGTCCGGGCTCATCGGCGGGCCCGGCGATCCCAGCGACCGGGTCGGTTACTGGGTGGCCCGCGCCGCACGCGATCCGCACGGCCCGATGCTGGTCCCCGACGTACCGGACATGCCGACCCAGGCGGTCGACGTGCGCGACCTCGCCGCCTGGCTGCTGGACGCCGCGGAGGCGAAGAGCACCGGCGCCTTCGACGCGGTCGGCCCGGTCCTCCCGTTCAGCACGTGGATCGAGCTGTCCCGCGAGGTCGGAGGGCACACCGGCCCCGTGGTCACCGCCGACTCCGCATGGCTGCTCGCCCAAGGGGTGGCCCCGTACCTGGGCCCCGGGTCGCTGCCGATGTGGATGCCCCGGCCGGGCTTCGAAGGCTTGTCGGCCCGCAGCGGCGCCGTTGCGCGGGCAGCCGGCCTGCGCCACCGCCCCCGCGTGGACCTGCTGACCGACGTACTGCACTGGGAACGCGGCCAGGGGCTGGACCGGACACGACGCGCGGGCCTGAGCACCCACCGCGAACGGGACCTGCTGGCCGCCCTCGGCTGACGCCCGCCCCCTCATTACCCCCGGAGTAATCGCCCGCACGCCCCTCCCACGGCAGGATCGGCCCCATCGAGGAACCCGCACCCACCGAACCGCCCGCAGCAGCGAGGAGCACGCGATGACCGCCACCGGCACGACGAGTTCAGCCACTCCCGACCCTTCCGTAGCCGAGACCACCCGGGCCGTCGTGCAGGATTTCCTCGCCGCCCGGATGGCCGGGGACACCGTACGGCTCACCGCGCTCTTCGCCGACGAGGTCGACTGGCTGCTCGCCGAGAACCCCGCCGTCCCGTGGATACGCCCGCGCACCACGGGTGCCGAATGCGCCGCCCAAGCCGAGGAGTTGGCCGCCCACACGGTGCCCGAGGAGTCGCGCGCCTCCGTCGACGCCTTCCTCGTGGACGGCACCGACGCCGTGCTGACGGGGCACGTGGCGGGGAGGGTGCGGACGACGGGCAAGACCTTCGAGGGCCCGTTCGCCCTGCGCCTCACCGTCGAGAACGGCCGCATCACCCGGCACCACCTCTACGAGAACAGCCTCTCGATCGCCGAAGCCTGCACGCCGTGAAGGCACCGGCGGCCGTCCCTCCGAAGCGGCGCCGCCCCGAGCCGATGGATGGCTGAAGCCGTGCCGCCGCCGCTGCTGATCGACCTCGACAACACCCTGATCGACCGCGACGCCGCGTTCCGGGACGCCCTGACCGCGTTCCTGGGCACCTGGCAGCTTCCCGTGCCGGACGTCGAGTGGCTGATGACCGTCGACGCGAGCGGCTACACCCCGAGGCAGGACGTCGCCCGCGCCATGGCCGGCCGCTACGGCGGCCGGGTGCCCGAGAGCGCGGTCGAGGCCCTGCTGGACCAGGGAGCGGCCGACCGTGTCGTCCTGCCGCCCGAGACCCGCGCGGCCCTGGAGCGGGCCGCAGCCGGCCGGCCCTGCGTCATCGTCACCAACGGCCGTACCGCGCAGCAAGAGGCGAAGATCCGGCGCAGCGGGCTCGACGGGGTGGTGCACGGCTGGGTGGTCTCCGAGGCCGTCGGCCACAAGAAACCGGCCCCCGAGATCTTCCGCGCGGCAGCCGCGACGGTCGGCGCCCCGCTGCGCGGCGCCTGGGTCGTCGGCGACTCGCCCCAGGCCGACATCGCCGGCGCACACCGCCTCGGCCTGCGCAGTGTGTGGGTGTCGGGCGGGCGACCGTGGACCGGGATGCCGTTCGCGCCCACCCGCATCGCCCATGACGCGGCCACCGCGATCACGCGGATTCTCGACGTCCCTTGAGAGCCGTCCCTTCCGTCTCCGGTACCTCCTCCGCCCCCATCACCTGCTCCAGCCGCACCGCGCACATCTTGAACTCCGGCATCCCCGACACCGGGTCCAGCGCCGGGTTGGTCAGGGTGTTGGCGCGGCCGGGGCCCGGCCAGTGGAAGGGCATGAAGACGGTGTCCGCGCGGATCGCCTCGCTGAAGCGGGCGGGGGCCACCGCCCGGCCGCGGCGGGAGACCACCGCGACCGGCCGGCCGTCCTCGATGCCGTACCGCCGGGCGAGCCGGGGGTGGATCTCCACGTACGGGCCCGGCGCCGCGGCGGCCAGCTCCGGGACGCGGCGGGTCTGGGCGCCCGACTGGTACTGGGCCAGCACGCGGCCGGTCGTCAGCACCACCGGGTAGCGGTCGTCGGGCTCCTCGGCCGCCGGGCGGTGGGTGACCGGGATGAAACGGGCCCGGCCGTCGGGGGTCGCGAAGCGGTCCAGGAAGAGGCGCGGGGTGCCGGGGTGGTCCTCGCCGGGGCAGGGCCAGAAGACGCCGTCCTCGGCGGCGATCCGGCGGTAGGTGATGCCGGCGTAGTCGGCGGGGCCGCCGGCCGAGGCGCGGCGCAGTTCGTCGAAGGTCTCCTCCGGGTCGGCGGGGAAACCCTTCTCCCACCCGAGGAGGGCGGCGAGGGAGTGGAGGACCTGGAGGTCTGTACGGACGCCGGGAGGCGGGGGCAGGGCACGCCGCCGCAGCAGGACCCGGCCCTCCAGGTTGGTCGTCGTCCCGGTCTCCTCGGCCCACTGGGCCACCGGAAGGACGACGTCCGCGAGGGCCGCGGTCTCCGAGAGCACCACATCGGCCACCGCGAGGAAGTCCAGTGCCCGGATGCGCTGTTCGACGTGGGCGGCGCGGGGCGCGGAGACGACGGGGTTGGAGCCCATCAGGAGCAGGGCGCGTACGTCCCGGCCGAGCGCGTCCAGCAGCTCGTACGCGCTGCGTCCGGGGCCAGGGAGGGACTCCGGCGGTACGCCCCACACCTCCGCGACGTGCGCCCGCGCGGCCGGATCGGACAGTTTGCGGTAGCCCGGCAACTGGTCGGCCTTCTGGCCGTGTTCGCGGCCGCCCTGCCCGTTGCCCTGGCCGGTCAGGCACCCGTAGCCGGAGTACTCGCGGCCGGCGCGGCCGGTCGCCAGGCACAGGTTGATCCACGCGCCGACCGTGTCCGTGCCCTTGGACTGCTGCTCGGGGCCGCGTGCCGTGAGCACCATGGCACTGTCCGCCGCGCAGAAGAGCCGTACGGCGGAACGGAGTTGGGGGACCGGTACGCCGGTGATGCGCTCGACCAGTTCGGGCCAGTGCGCCATCGCCGCGGCCCGCGCCGCCGGCCAGCCGCTGGTGCGCGCCGCGATGAACTCCTCGTCCGTACGGCCCTCCGCCACCACCAGGTGCAGCAGGCCGAGCGCGAGGGCCAGGTCCGTGCCGGGGCGCGGCGCCAGGTGCAGGTCGGCCTGCTCGGCCGTACGGGTGCGGCGCGGGTCGACGACGATCAGCCGCCCGCCGTTCTCCTTCAGCTCCGTCAGGTAGCGCAGCGCGGGCGGCATGGTTTCGGCCAGGTTGGAGCCGACCAGGACGACGCAGCCGGTGCGGGCGATGTCGGCCAGGGGGAAGGGCAGCCCGCGGTCCAGCCCGAAGGCCCGCTGGTGCGCGGCGGCGGCCGAGGACATGCAGAACCGGCCGTTGTAGTCGATCTGCGACGTGCCGAGCACCACCCGCGCGAACTTGCCCAGCGCGTACGCCTTCTCGTTGGTCAGCCCGCCCCCGCCGAAGACGCCCACCGCGTCCTTGCCGTACGCGGCACCCGTACGGGACAGGCCCGCGGCGACCCGCGCGAGGGCGGTGTCCCAGTCCGCCGGTACGAGACGGCCGGTCGCCGTGTCGCGGACCAGCGGCTCGGTCAGCCGGGCGCCCGGCGCGAGCAGGTGGGCGGCGGTACGGCCCTTGCCGCACAGGGCGCCCCGGTTGACGGGGAAGGCGGGACGCTCCACCACCTCGGCGGGGGCGTCCGCGCTGCCCGCCGGGAGGCGGCGCAGGCCCATGCCGCACTGGAGGGAGCAGTACGGGCAGTGGGTGTCCACGGGCGACGCCGGGGCCGGACGCGCGTCCGCGCCCGGGAGCGGGGCCGCCGGGGTGGCGGTGGTGCGGGGGGTGGCGGCGTTCATGCGGCCAGCCTGCGGCGCCCGTGTTTCCGCCGGTCCGGGGCGGCGTTACGGGCCGGGGAAGGGTGCCTCACGGCGCCCGTACGGGGGAGGTGAGGAGGCCGGGGGGCCGCTCACGCCCGCCCCCGGCGGCCCGTCAGCCACCGGAAACCAGCCGTCACACCCGCGCAACGGCCCGGCAACGCCCGGCTGCCAGGCTCCCCTCATGCAGGCGTCGACCCCGCCCCCGCCGCCCGCGGCCCCTTCGGGCACCGCGGTCCCCTTCGACAGTACGGCGCAGCTCATGACGGAGATCAGCATCCAGCTCGGCGACCGGCTCAGCCGGGTCCGGCTGCGCGGCCTGCCCCCGCGGCCCCGGGCCGACCGCCCACCGGATGCCCCTCGCCCCGTCCATCCGCCGGACGCCGCCCACCCCACCCTCCTAGCCGTGGCGCACGGCAGCCGTGACCCCGCCGCGCTGCGCACCGTCACCGCCCTCCTGGACCGGATACGGGAACTGCGCCCCGGCCTCGCCGTCCGCCTCGGTCACATCGAGCTGAACGCGCCCCTGCTCCCGGACACCCTGGCGGAGTTGCACGGCCAGGCCGTCGCCGTACCCCTGCTGCTGGCCCGCGGACTGCACGCCAACCACGACATCCCCGCCGCGCTGGCCGACGCGCCGCACCTCGCCACGCGCCTCGCCCGCCCGCTCGGCCCGCACCCCCTGCTCGCCGAAGCCCTGCACGCCCGCCTCGAAGAGGCCGGAGCCCGGCGGCCGAGCGCCGTCGTCCTGGCCGCCGCCGGGTCCCGCGCCCCCGAATCGGCCGCCGACACCGCCCGTACGGCACGGCTCCTGTCCGACCGGCTCGGCGGCGTACCCGTCCTGCCCGCCTACGCCTCGGCCCCGCGGACGGCGGCCCGCCCGGCACCCCGCTCTCCGTCCCCGCCGCGCTGCGCGCCCTCGCCGCCCGCGGCCACCGGCGGCCCGCCCTCGCCTCCTGCTTCACCGCGCCCGGCCGCTTCGCCGCCCAGTGCGCCGCGGCCGCCCCCGGGCCCGCCGCCGCGCCGCTCGGCGACCACCCCGCGCTGGCCCGGCTGGTCCTGCACCGTTACGACCAGGCACTCGCTGCACGCGGCGAGTGCGTTCAGGACTCCCCCGGGGCGGCTACCGTCACCGTATGACGGGCACACGAACGACGGGCCGCGAAGCGGGCCACGACGGTACGGGGTACGGAGCGGCCGACACCGAACGCTGGGTCCCCGAGCCCGACAAACGCCCGGGCCGCACCGCCTTCCAGCGCGACCGGGCCCGGGTGCTGCACTCCGCCGCGCTGCGCCGCCTCGCGGGCAAGACCCAGGTCGTCACCCCGGGCAGCACCGAACACCTGTGGGACGCCAGCCCGCGCACCCGCCTCACCCACTCCCTGGAGTGCGCCCAGGTCGGCCGCGAACTCGGCGCGGCGCTCGGCTGCGACCCGGACCTGGTGGAGACCGCCTGCCTCGCCCACGACCTGGGCCACCCGCCCTTCGGGCACAACGGCGAACAGGCGCTGAACGAGGTCGCCGCGCCCTGCGGCGGCTTCGAGGGCAACGCCCAGTCGCTGCGGCTGCTCACCCGCCTGGAACCCAAGCGGTTCGTCCCCGACACGGACGGCACGGCCGTCAGCGTCGGCCTCAACCTCACCCGCGCCGCCCTGGACGCCGCGACCAAGTACCCCTGGCCGCGCGGCGGCCACCCCACCGACCCCGGTTCGGCCAAGTTCGGCGTCTACGAGGACGACCTGCCGGTCTTCACCTGGTTCCGGCAGGGCGCGCCGGAGGCGGCCCGCAGCTTCGAGGCGCAGGTCATGGACTGGGCCGACGACGTGGCGTACTCGGTGCACGACGTGGAGGACGGCCTGCACGCCGGCTACCTGGACCCGAACTGCCTGCTCGCCGAGCCCGAACGTGCCGAAGTGTTCGCGATCGCCGCCACCCGTTACGCACCCGGCGCCGACCCGGCGGAACTGGGCGAAGCCCTCGACCGCCTGCTCGACCAGGAGTGGTGGCCGCACGGCTACGACGGCACGGCCGTCGCCCAGGCCCGCCTGAAGGACGCCACCAGCCAGCTCATCGGCCGCTTCTGCCTCGCCGCCGAGACCGCCACCCGCGCCGAGTGGGGACACCTCCCGGGCCGGCCGGGCACCGGGGGACTCACCCGGCACCGCGCCCGGCTCGTCGTACCGCCCGGAACCCGGCTGGAATGCGCCGTGTTGAAGGCCGTCGCGGAACGCTACGTGATGCGCCGCCCCGACCAGGAGGCGCTCCGCGCCGACCAGCGCATCGTCATCGCCGAACTGGCCGAGGCACTGGTCGCCCGCGCACCCGACGGCCTGGACCCGCAGTTCCGCGCCCTGTACGACCGGGCCGAGGCGGCGGGCGACGACACCGCCAGGATGCGCGCCCTGATCGACCAGATCGCCGCCCTCACCGACGCCTCGGCACGCTCCCTGCACGCCCGGCTCACCCGGCCGCGGGGCACGCTCTGACCAGCGGCGCCCGCGCCGCCGGGCCACCATGGACGGGGCCGGCGCGCCCCCTGGGGGACGGGCCCTCTTCCCGCGGCACGCCCGCTGCGGGACGCTCGGGCTTGAGTGCCGCGTACCGGGGGAAACAAAAACAGGTGCACGACGACACGCCGGGGTGGACGGCCGCGGAACGCGATATGACAGATCCGCGTCACACGACCGGGCGGTAACACGCGGCCGCCCGCGCCGGGCAGTACGCGGCGCAAGCACTGCGGGGGGTAGAACGGGGACACGACCGGGGGCGTTCACGGACGCGGACGCACCGCGCCGCAGCGAGGAGGAAGCAAGTGGTCGACGCACACCAGACGTTCGTCATCGTCGGGGTGGCCTGGCCGGGGCAAAGGCCGCCGAGACCCTTCGTGCGGAAGGCTTCACCGGCCGGGTGATACTGATCTGTGACGAGCGCGACCACCCGTACGAGCGCCCCCCGCTCTCCAAGGGGTACCTGCTCGGCAAGGAGGAGCGCGACAGCGTCTTCGTCCACGAGCCCGCCTGGTACGCCGGCGCGGACATCGAACTGCACCTCGGCCAGCCCGCCGTCCACCTCGACCCGGTGGCCCGCACGGTCCGGCTCGGCGACGGCACCCTGATCGCGTACGACAAGCTCCTGCTGGCCACCGGCGCCGAGCCGCGCCGCCTGGAGATCCCCGGCACCGACCTGGTCGGCGTCCACCACCTGCGGCGCCTGGCGCACGCCGAGCGGCTGCGCGGCGTCCTGCAGTCCCTCGGCCGGGACAACGGCCACCTCGTCATCGCCGGGGCCGGCTGGATCGGCCTGGAGGTCGCCGCCGCCGCCCGCTCGTACGGCGCCGAGGTGACCGTCGTGGAGCCCGAGCCGACCCCGCTGCACAGCGTCGTCGGGCCCGAACTGGGCAGCCTCTTCACCGACCTGCACCGCGAGCACGGCGTCCGCTTCCACTTCGGCGCCCGGCTGACCGAGATCGCCGGGCAGGACGGCGTGGTGCTGGCCGCGCGCACCGACGACGGCGAGGAGCACCCGGCCCACGACGTGCTCGCCGCGATCGGCGCCGCCCCCCGCACCTCCCTGGCCGAACAGGCCGGCCTCACCCTGGTCGACCCGGCGCACGGCGGCGGCGTCGCCGTGGACGCCGCGCTCCGCACCTCCGATCCGCACATCTACGCGGCCGGTGACATCGCCGCCTTCCCGTACTCACTGCTGGCCGCCGAGCACGGCGAACCGGCCGGGCTGCGCGTCGAGCACTGGGCCAACGCCCTCAACGGCGGCCCCGCCGCGGCCCGCGCCATGCTCGGCCAGGACGTCACGTACGACCGGATTCCCTACTTCTTCTCCGACCAGTACGACGTCGGACTGGAGTACTCCGGCTACGCGCCCCCGGGCTCGTACGACCAGGTGGTCTGCCGCGGCGACGTCGGCAAGCGCGAGTTCATCGCCTTCTGGCTGAGCGAGGGGCGGCTGCTGGCGGGCATGAACGTCAACATGTGGGACGTCACCGGGCCGATCCAGCAGCTCATCCGCTCGGGCCGGACCCTCGACCCGAACGCGCTGGCCGATCCGCAGGTGGCCCTGGACTCGCTGCTCTGAGTCCGGGACGCCGGGCGCGTCCGCGCGCCCGGCGCCGGAGCCCCCGTACCGCAGCCGACGCCCAGGGAGAGACCCACCCGTGAGCGGAGTCACCGTCACGCTCGCCGACGTCCAGGACGCCGCCGCCCGCGTCAAGGGCGTCGTCCACCGCACCCCCGTACTGCGGTCCCGCACCCTCGACGCCCTCGTGGGCGCCGAGGTGCACCTCAAGTGCGAGAACTTCCAGCGGGCCGGCGCCTTCAAGTTCCGCGGCGCCTACCACGCCATGTCACGGCTGGCACCGGAGCAGCTCGCCCGCGGCGTCGCGGCGTTCTCCTCCGGCAACCACGCCCAGGCGGTCGCCCTGGCCGCCCGGGAGCTGGGCAGCAGCGCCGTCATCCTCATGCCGGAGGACGCGCCGCGCTCCAAACGGGACGCGACCGAGGGCTACGGCGCCGAGATCGTCACGTACGACCGCTACACCGGCGACCGGACCGAGATCGGCGCGCGGCTCGCCGCCGGACGCGGCCTGGCCCTGATCCCGCCGTACGACCATCCGCACGTCATCGCCGGGCAGGGCACCGCCGCCCTGGAGCTGATCGAGGAGACCGGCCCGCTGGACGCCCTGCTCACCCCGGTCGGCGGGGGCGGCCTGATGGCGGGCTCGGCCGTCGCCGCCACCGCGCTCGTCCCCGGCATCCGCATGATCGGCGTCGAGCCGGAGAGCGGGGACGACACCCGGCGCTCGCTGGCGGCCGGCGAGCGGGTCCGCATCCCCGTACCGCGCACCATCGCCGACGGGCAGGCGCTGCCGGAGCCCGGCGAACTGACGTTCCCGATCAACCGGCGGCTGCTGGACTCGGTGGTGCTGGTCGGCGACGACGAGATCAAGGCCGCGATGCGGCTGGCCTTCGAACGGCTGAAGATCGTCACCGAGCCGAGCGGGGCGACCGCGCTGGCCGCCCTGCTGGCCGGCGCCGTCGACCCGCTGCCGCGCCGGGTCGGGGTGGTGATCTCGGGCGGCAACATCGGGCTGGACCGCTTTCTGGAGCTGATGGCCTGAGGGCCGCCGTTCCGGGCGTACCGGGCGTTCCGGGCGGCCCGTCCCGCCCCGCCGGGCGGGCCCGGCGGGGACTGTCGTACCCCACCCGTAGAATTCAGGGGTGGCTGGCAGGATCAACGATGACGACGTGAAGGCGGTGCGGGACGCGGTCCCGATCGACGCCGTCGTGTCCGAGTACCTCCAGTTGCGCAACGCGGGCGGCGGCAACCTCAAGGGTCTGTGCCCCTTCCACGACGAGAAGTCCCCGTCGTTCCACGTCAGCCCGGCCAAGGGCCTCTACCACTGCTTCGGCTGCCAAGAGGGCGGGGACGTCGTCGACTTCATCATGAAGCTCGACCACCTCTCCTTCGCCGAGACCATCGAGCGCCTCGCCTCCCAGGCCGGCATCACGCTGCGCTACGAGGAGGGCGGCTACGCCCCGGGCCGCCAGCAGGGCGAGCGCACCCGTCTGGTCGAGGCCCACAAGATCGCGGCGCAGTACTACGCCGAGCAGCTCGACAGCCCCGAGGCCGAGATCGGCCGCAAGTTCCTCGCCGACCGCGGCTTCGACCAGGCCGCCGCCCAGCACTTCGGCGTCGGCTACAGCCCGGCCGGCTGGGACCACCTCACCCGGTTCCTGCGCGGCCGCGGCTTCAGCGACCAGGAACTGATCCTCTCCGGCCTCTCCCAGGACGGCCGCCGCGGCCCCATCGACCGCTTCCGCGGCCGCCTGATGTGGCCGATCCGCGACATCGCCGGCGAGGTCGTCGGCTTCGGCGCCCGCAAACTGCGCGACGACGACAACGGCCCCAAGTACCTGAACACCCCGGAGACCCCCCTTTACCGCAAGTCCCAGGTCCTGTACGGCATCGACCTCGCCAAGAAGGAGATCGCCAAGACCAACCGGGCGGTCGTCGTCGAGGGGTACACCGACGTCATGGCCTGCCACCTGGCCGGCGTCCGCACCGCCATCGCCACCTGCGGCACCAGCTTCGGCGAGGGCCACATCAAGATCCTCCGCCGGCTGCTGATGGACAACTCCGGCTCCGAGGTCGTCTTCACCTTCGACGGCGACGCGGCCGGCCAGAAGGCCGCGCTGCGCGCCTTCGAGGACGACCAGAAGTTCGCCGCCCAGACCTCCATCGCCATCACCCCCGGCGGCATGGACCCCTGCGACCTGCGCCTGGCCCAGGGCGACGCCGCCGTCGCCGGGCTGGTGGAGTCCCGTACGCCGCTGTTCGAGTTCGCGCTGCGCCAGGTCGTAGCCCGGCACAACCTCGACACGACGGTGGGCCGCGCCGCCGCCCTCGACGAGGCGGCGCCCATCGTCGCCAACATCAAGAACAGCTCCATCCAGCACGAGTCCGCCGTACAACTGGCCGGGATGCTCGGCATCCTCGACACCCAGTTCGTCGTCCGCCGGGTCGGCCAGCTCGCCCGCTGGGCCCGCGAGCGCGGCCGGGACGGCCAGAACGGCCAGGACCCGTCCCGTACGGGCCGCCGCGCCGGCCCGCAGGGCCCCGAGGCCGCCCAGGCGCCGGCCGGCCCGCGCGGCCCCGCCCTGAACCTCCGCAGCCCCGCCCACCGCGTCGAACGGGAACTGCTCAAGCTGGCCCTCCAGCGCCCCGACCTGGTCTCGCCCGCCTTCGACGCGTACGGCGCCGACGAGTTCACCGCGCCCCCGTACGCCACCGTCCGCCGCTGCATCGAGGACGCGGGCGGCGCCCTGTCCGCCGCGGGCGACAACACCTACCTCGCCCGGGTCCGCGAGGCCGCCCCCGACGACACGGTCCGCGCCATGGTCACCGAGCTGGCCGTGGAGCCGCTGCACACCCGCCGCGACCCCGACGAGGCGTACGCGGGCGTCCAGTTGGTCGCCGTCCGGCTGGCCGCCGTCAACCGCCGCGTCACGGAGATCCGCGGCGCCCTCCAGCGCCTCGGCCCGAACGCCGACCCCCAGCACCTGGCCGCCGTCCAGAACGAGCTCTGGGTCCTCCAGCAGTACGGCCAGTCCCTCCGCGAACGCGGCTACGCGGCGCTGTAACCGCCGGAGGCCGGCGGGCGGGCACCAGAAGGCCGCCGCCCGCGCGAAGGGCCCCGTACGCGCGGGACACGGCCCCGTGCACGCGGGACGCCCCGCACCCGTACTCCGTGCCGCCGCACTCCGCGCTGCCGTACCCCGCACCCGTATCCCGCACCCCCATACCCACCCCGCCGTAGCCGCCCGGTCACCGTCCGGACCCAAAAAGTGCCCGCACGCCCCTCGTGGCGGGACTGTGTCGTACTCCACACTGAGGAGCGGTGCCTGAGTCCTCGGAGCGCGGCGGGTCCGGACGTACGGAACCGGAAACCCCCGCGGAACCGCTCTTGATGTACGGGACGGACAGCGGCTCGGCCGCAGACGGTCCCGGCCTTTCCGCCGCCTCAGCAGCGATCACACTGGAGGTCGCCCCCGTGCAGACCCGGACCCTCGCCGACGCGCCGGCCGCGGAACCGGCCACCGTGCCGCAGCAGGCCGAGCCGCCCGCGCCCGAAATCCTCGTGGAGGAGATCGCCCCGGAGCCGCCGCCGCGTGCCGAGGCCGGCGGCCCCTCCTCCGACCTGTTCCGCCAGTACCTGCGCGAGATCGGCCGGATACCGCTGCTCACCGCCGTGGAGGAGGTCGAACTGGCCCGCCGCGTGGAAGCCGGCCTGTTCGCCGAGGAACGGCTGCGGCTCGCCCCCGACCTGGACTCCCAACTCGCCCTGGACCTCGACAAGCTGGTCGTCCTGGGCCGGATGGCCAAGCGCCGCCTCATCGAGGCCAACCTGCGCCTGGTCGTCTCCGTCGCCAAGCGCTACGTCGGCCGCGGCCTGACCATGCTCGACCTCGTCCAGGAGGGCAACCTCGGGCTGATCCGCGCCGTGGAGAAGTTCGACTACGCCCGGGGCTACAAATTCTCCACCTACGCCACCTGGTGGATCCGGCAGGCCATGTCCCGCGCGCTGGCCGACCAGGCCCGCACGATCCGCGTCCCGGTGCACGTCGTCGAACTGATCAACCGGGTCGTCCGGGTCCAGCGCCGGATGCTCCAGGAACGGGGGTACGAGCCCACCCCCGAGGAGGTCGCCGCCCAGCTCGACCTGCCCCCCGAACGGGTCAGCGAGGTGCTGCGCCTGGCCCAGGAACCGGTCTCCCTGCACGCCCCCGTGGGCGAGGAGGACGACGTCGCCCTCGGCGACCTCATCGAGGACGGCGACGCCGCGTCCCCCGTCGAGTCGGCGGCCTTCCTGCTCCTGCGCGAACACCTCGAAGCGGTCCTGTCCACCCTCGGCGAACGGGAACGCAAGGTCGTCCAGTTGCGCTACGGCCTCGTCGACGGCCGCCCGCGCACCCTGGAGGAGATCGGCCGGATCTTCGGCGTCACCCGCGAACGCATCCGCCAGATCGAGTCCAAGACCCTCAACAAACTCCGCGACCACGCCTTCGCGGACCAACTGAGGGGCTACCTGGACTGAGGGCCGTTCGCCCCCCTACTGCGCGGAGAGAAACGCTCCCGCGTAGCTCTCCTCCCGCACCGCGATGTACTGCTGGCGCACCGCCTGCCCGACCGGCAGATCCTCGCCCGGCTCGAACACCTGGCTGGCCGCCGCGGGCCAGCGCGGCGGCTCGTGCGGAGCCAGCGTGCCGTGCGCCGCGCCCAGCGCCCAGGCCGCCTGCCGTGCCGCGCCCAGCGCCCAGGCCGCCTGCCGTGCCGCGCCCAGCGCCGCGTAGTCCGCCGGCTGCGGCACGACGACCTGCGCACCGAACAGTCCCGGCGCCGCCGCCTGCACCGCGCCCAGCTCCGCCGCCGCGCCCAGCAGGAACACCCGGCGCACCTCGACGCCCCGCCCGCGCAGCACGTCCAGCGCGTCCGCGAGGCCGCACAGCATGCCCTCGAAGGCCGCCCGCGCCAGATGCTCCGGCTTCATGCTCTCCCGCCGCAGCCCGTGCAGCGAGCCCGCCGTGTGCGGCAGGTGCGGCGTCCGCTCGCCCTCCAGGTACGGCAGCAGCACCATGCCGTACGAGCCGGGCGTCGACTTCAGCGCCAGCTCGGACAGCCCCTGGAGGTCGGTGCCCAGCATCTCGGCCGTGCCGCGCAGCACCCGTACGGCGTTACTCGTGTGCACCACCGGCAGATGCATCCCCGTCGCGTCGGCGAACGAGGTGATCGTGCCGTTGGAGTCCGCCAGCGCCTCGTGGTGGATGCCGAAGACCGAGCCCGAGGCGCCCAGCGACACCACCGCGTCACCCGCGCCGACCCCCAGCCCGAACGCCGCGGCCATCGTCTCGCCCGTCCCGGCGGAGATCAGCAGCCCCTCGGGCGTGAACCCGGCGGTGCCGGACGGCCCCAGCACCTCCGGCAACCGCACCTGGTGCCCGAGCGCCAGCTCCACCAGATCCGGCCGGTACGCACCGGCCGCCGCCGACCAGTACCCGGTGCCGGACGCGCCGCCCCGGTCCGTCGTACGCCGCGCCGGCCGCCCCAGCAACTGCCACACCAGCCAGTCGTGCGGCTGCAGGACCTCGGCGACGCGCGCCGCGTTCGCCGGCTCGTTCCGCGCCAGCCAGCGCAGCTTCGTCAGCGGCTGCGCGGCGTGCGGCACGGCACCGACGGCCTGCGTCCACGCGGCCCGCCCGCCGAGCGCGTCGACCAGGTCGGCCGCCGCGCTCTGCGCCCGCTTGTCGTTCCCGACCAGCGCCGCCCGCACGAGAGCGCCGTCCGCGTCCAGCGGCAGCATCCCCTGCTGCTGGGCGGAGACCCCGATCGCCTGCACACCCTCCAGCAGCCCGTTGCCCGCGGCCTCGCCGAGTGACATCAGCCACGCCTGCGGGTCGATCTCGTGTCCCTTTTCGGCGGGGTGCGGCGCGTACCCCTGCCTGATGACGGCACCCGTGTCCGCGTCGCAGACGACGATCCGTGTGCTCTCGGACGAACTGTCCAGCCCGGCGACTATCCCCATGCCCCCAGATGATGCCCCATGGACGGGACGGGGCGGCTGCCAGGTTCACACCGTTGGGGTGGGGGGTGGGCGGGCGGCCGGTGGCCGGGGGCCCGGGCAGGAGGCCGGGCCGGGGGCGGGGCGCCGCGCGGGCGACCGGTCCCGGCGACCGGTCCCGGCTGCCGGGCCCCGGCCGCCCGCGCGGGTCGTTGCTCAGGTGTCGCTCAGGTGCTGCTCAGGTGTTGCTCGTCCCCCAGTCGTCCTCACCGCTGCCGCGCTGCTCGCGCAGCGCACGGATGCGCTCCGCCACAGGCCCCGGCATCCGGTCCCCGACCTTGGCGGACACCTTGTCGAACGCCTTGGTGGCCACCTCGCGGCCGCCGAGCGCGGCGGACTCCGCGGTGTTCCGGACAGCCGGGTTCTGCGCGATCCGCCGGGCACTCTTGCGGAGCTGCTCGTACCGCTCCCGGCCCGCCTTGCTGCCGAGCACGTATCCGATGGCCAGTCCCGTGATGAACGTCAGCCGGTAGCGCATCGTCGCTCCACCTTCCCTCTCGTCGGTCTCGCTCGCGCGCACTGTGCAGGGCCCCGCCGGTCCGCGCCGCCCGCCCACCCGCGCGTCCGCCGGGCTGTGCTGCCCGCCTACCCGTAGACCAGAAGATCATCCGGGACCACCCGCGGCCATACCGATTGGCGGAGCACCCCCCTGCTTGCGCTAATGTATGTGCAGCAGCGAGCGCACGCCGTCCGGAGTCCCCGGATCGGAGTGCATTCGAGGCACACAGAGCATTCCCCTGTAGCTCAATTGGCAGAGCAGCCGGCTGTTAACCGGCAGGTTACTGGTTCGAGTCCAGTCGGGGGAGCTCGGTCCCCTGTAGCTCAATTGGCAGAGCATTCGGCTGTTAACCGGAGGGTTACTGGTTCGAGTCCAGTCGGGGGAGCAGGACGGAAGAGGACCCCCGAGGGGGTCCTCTTTCCTGTGCGCGGGAACCGAACGCCCGGCAGTCGAAGTCCTCTTGGACGAGCATGGCAGCCCAACGAGGACCCACCCGCGCAACAGATCGTATGAGCGGCTATGCTGCGGCAGACGGCGCGCACAAATGTGCGCGGCGCGCCGTATCGGGGCGGTAGCTCAGCCGGTTAGAGCAGCGGACTCATAATCCGTCGGCCGTGGGTTCGAGTCCCACCCGCCCCACTCCTGCATCACGGTGCAGAAACGATGTGGCCTGCGGAAACGTCTCGCCGAGAGAGTTTCCGCAGGAACTTCTGCCACCCTTCTGCCCACACGACCGCCGTGCGCTGGTCGTCATGGCGAACATCAAGACCTACACGAGGCAGCCAGGCGCCTCGACCTACACAGGGTCGTCCGGCGCGTCGGCGGAGGCCGTGCTGAAGAGGGGCGCCCGGGGCCGCATCACGAGCCCGGAACCACGTGGCGGGCCTACGTCCCGAAGGCCACAGCCAACCTTCACGGTCTGCTCCTCAGCATCTACAGACTGCCGTGACCACCGCCCTGGCTCTGCACGACTCGAACCCCTGCGCCTACACACGCCTGCCGAAGGGAGACGAGGCCGAGGACGGTCGAAGAGACCCCGCATCCATGACCTCCGCCACACACATGCCTCGGGGCTGATCGCCGGAAAGGTCCCGCTGCCCGTGATCCAGAAAAGGTTCGGACACGAGCTCCTCACTACCACCACGGTCGACCGGTACGCCATCTCCTGGAATCGGCGGACGACTAGGCGGTGGCGGCCGTGCAGTGGGCCAAGAACCCCGCAGGGGCGACGCCGACCGCTGAGGATCTAAGAAGTGCGGCGTGACAGGTGCGCAGTGAACGCCGATAGCAGCCGTTGCTTCCGAGAAAGCACCTAGCTGGGCCGAGTGGAGACGGCAGCCGATAGCTCGCGGACTCCGGCCGTACGGGGGTGGCGCTGAGCCAGGTCGGTGACGATCTGGCGGATGGCGGGCCGGTCGCGGACTTCACCGCGCGAGGCCCGTACGGCGTGCAGCAGGGCGTCGGCGGCCGGTTCGGGTCTGGCCATCTGCCACCAGGCGCGCGCGAGGTCGGTGTGCATCCGGGCCTTGCGCTCGGGCGTACGGAACTGGCCCTCGTGCAGGTTCGTGCCGGCTTCCAGGGCGGCGCCGGCGTCGCCGAGAGCCCAGTGGACGCCGACGGTGTACAGGGCGACGGCCGCCGGGGTCAGCGGGAACAGGCGGCCGGCCGGGGCCTGCTCGGGCAGGAGGCGGGCGGCGCGCTGGGCTTCGCCGATCGTGGCCAGGGCCTGGGCCCGGTCACCCGCGCGGGCCGCGCTGTACGCCTGGGTGCACAGCATCTGGGCGTACGCGGAGGTCTGCGCACTGCTGGTGAGTCCGGTGGCCTCGACCTGGGCCGCGGCCTTGAGGATCAGGCGCTGGGCCGCGGCGGGCTGGTCCTGGTGGCGCAGGACGATGCTCATCTCGCGGGCGGCGGCCGCGGCGGCGAGCGGGGAGCCGGACAGGTCGGCGTAAACGGTGGCGCGGTCGGCGGCCTGGCGGGACTGCTCGTAGCGGCCGATCTTCGTGAGGACCTGGGCGAGCAGGCTGTAGGTGGTCGACAGACGGGCCAGGGCCAGTTCCTGGCGGGAGCGGGCCGCCACGTGTGCGTCGCCCAGCAGGCCGGGCAGCGCCTCCAGGAGCCGGGCGTGCCGGCCCGAGTCGAACAGGCTGCGGGCGCGGGCCAGGCGCTGTTCGAGGGGCGCGGCCAGGCCGCTGGGGTCGGGGACGCCCGCCAGTGCGACGTCGACGCCGATCAGGAACTGCGCGGGGGCCGCGAGTCCGGCGGCGGCGAGCAGGGTGCGGCGGCGCATCGGGTCCTCCTCGACTTGTGGACCATCGAGCGACACCCTAGTGGCCGGGGCCCCGCTGAGAGCGAGCGACGCCGTCAGAACATCCGTCGGGACCCCCACCTCTTCGGCGGCGCGTCGCAGCAGACGCA
This sequence comes from Streptomyces chrestomyceticus JCM 4735, assembly GCF_003865135.1. Lineage (NCBI taxonomy): Bacteria > Bacillati > Actinomycetota > Actinomycetes > Kitasatosporales > Streptomycetaceae > Streptomyces > Streptomyces chrestomyceticus. The sequence continues at coordinate 6,435,339 of NZ_BHZC01000001.1, forward strand.
GGTCGGAAGGGCAGCGGCGGGCTTCGAGCCGGGAGACCGTGGAGGTCGAGCACCCCAGGCGCCCGCCCAGGTCCTCTTGCCGCCATCCGCGCGCGGTGCGCCCGACCTTGACCAGCCCGCCGGCGTGCCGGGCCGCGACGAGGGAGCGGACCTTGTCGGAGGACCACAGAGTGTCGCCGGACACCGCACCTCCCGCGCGCCGGGGCCGGGGTCCCGTCCACGGTAGTGACTCATCGTGCCCGCGTCGACGTCGTGTGCGGCTTCTGCAAATCGTCTGCACAGTAAGCAAGTTGACCACCGGCCGGGCCCGGCCGGTGGTGTCGTGGTCGTACGGCCCGCAACGGGCCGGACAGTCGCAGCACACGGGAGGACACGATGGCGACAGCGATCGAGACCACGGCGCAGGTCCGCGATCCGCGGCACTACGTGACGCGCGAGGTGTGGGACCGGCAGATCCAGCTTCTGATGCGGGACCACCCGGTGGACGAGGTGATGGCCGACCGGCTGTTCGGGGCCGCGGTCTCGTACCTGATCACCGCGATGGAGAAGTGGGGCCAGCACCTGGAACTGTGCGCCGGCCGCCTCGTGGATCTCGCGGTCCACAACTTCATCCTGGACACGAAGCACTACCGCGACTTCTGCCACCGGCACTTCGGCGGGAAGTTCCTGGAGCACATCCCGGAGATCGCGTTCAAGTACGACGGCAGCGTGGAGCGCACCGCCAAGGTGATCGCCGACGCGGGCTTCGAGGTGGACTGGAAGCTGTGGGAGCGCGACTACGCGGCGTGCGGCCCGTGCCGCCCGGGGGAGGAGTGCCACTGACCGCCCGCACACCGCCGTCGGCCCCGGGAACGCCTGTGCGTTCCCGGGGCCGACGGCTGCTCGGGTGACTTCACGGCGAACCGCCGCGAGCGGGAGGACGGGCCGGTACGGTGCCAGGTCCCGCCGTCCTCACGAGGAGCCGTATGCCCCGCGCGCCACAGACCCCGGCCGAATACTGGGACACGTACAAGCCGCACCGGGGCGACGGCCCCCAGCCCCGTCCCGCCACCGGCCGGTTCGCATGGACGCAGTACCCCGGCCACGGCCCCGGCGCCGAACTCCTCGGCTCGCCCCGCCGCGCCCTGGACCTCGGCTCGGCTGAAGGCAAGGAGGCCGCGCACCTGGCCGAACGCGGCGTCCGGGTGACCGGCCTCGACCTCTCCGCCGTCCAGGTCGCCCGCGCCCGCGCCTGGTGGCACGACATGGCGAACCTGGACTTCGTCCACGCCGAGGTGTGCGCCTACCTCACCGGCACCGAGGAGACGTTCGACGCGATCTACTCGGTGTGGGGCGCCGTGTGGTTCACCGACCCCGAACAGCTCCTCCCGCTCATCGCCGCCCGCCTGGCCCCGGCGGCGTGCTCGCGTTCTCCCAGGCCGAGCCGTCCCCTGGCGCGTACGGGCCACAGGCCATGCGGGGCAAATGGCTGGAGGGCCGCGAGCGCGAGCTGACCGTACCGCGCTGGCAATACCCGCCCCAGTCCTGGGCCGACCACCTCAAGCGGGCCGGCTTCACCCATGCGGACGCGCGCGTCCTGGCAGCACCGAACGGGGAGCAGTTGGGCACGTTGCTGGTCGTCGCCCACTGCTGAGCCGCCTGCTCGGTACGTCGAGGACGCGTGTACGACCGGTAGTCACAAGATGCGCGCGGTCGGGCTGCTGCGGAGGCGGTGCGCCGTAATGGGGGAAGGCGCGGCGCGGCCGACGTTCTGGTCGCTACTGCGACGCAGTTCCCAGGCCAATACCGCCTTTGCCGACCCCACGCACTTCGTGCGCGTTCTACGACACGGACTCCGCATGATCCAGTACCGCAGAGAGATCATCGACGGTTGCCTTGCCGCAACATGCCTCCGGCCCCACAGACCCACCTGACGACAGCACGCCTGCAAGCTCAGTAACGGCCCGCCAGTGCGGGGGCCATCCCTGCACGGGCAGGGAGCACACCACGAGTGGGAGCCTTCTGTGGCTGAACCCCGGACCCCGCACGCGCGGGGACCACGGCGTGGAGGAAGCCCGCACCCGCTGGGGCCAGGGAACAGCCCCGCACGCGCGTGGACCACCACCAGTGTCGTGCTGCACCTGCGGCCGGAGGGGGAACAGCCCCGCACGCGCGGGGACCACGAACCGGTGTCACTGATCGACAGCAGGGACTCGGGAACAGCTCCGCACGCGCGGGGACCACCCGTACAGCTCCGCGGGCGGAATGGACGCAAGGGGAACAGCCCCGCACGCGCGGGGACCACGGCCCCGGCTGCCGGTGTGTGAGAGCCCGGCGGGGAACAGCCCCGCACGCGCGGGGACCACCAGGCGGCCTTTACGCCCTCGCGGTACGGGCCGGGAACAGCCCCGCACGCGCGGGGACCACAGGACGTCACCAGCAGTTTTGTCAGGCGAAGGAGCGGGTTTTACTTACTTTCAGGGATTCCGGCATAAGTGACATTTGTTCGCGCATCGGCGGGGTGCTCCGTTCGTGAAGGATGTGGGCCCGTGTAGTTATCGGCGGCCGTATTTGCGGCGTTGGGCGGCCTTGCTCCAGTTCTGTTTCGGTGGCTTGGGTGAGCGGCCTGTTTCCGGTTGGGTGGTACGGGGAGCGGGGCGGTGAAGGAGGGTGAGGCCCTCGTGGTCGGTGGGGTGCCAGGCGTGGTTGTGGGTGTGGAAGGTGAAGCCTTGTTCGGTGTCGGCCTGCTGGACGAGGAGGGCGCGGCCTTTGTCGGAGTACTGGCGGACTTCGTCCCACAGGAGGTCGCGGATGCGGGCGCTCGGCGAGCCGATGAAGACGCCGGGGGAGATCTCCAGGAGCCAGCGGGTGAGGCAGCCGCGCAGGCCGGCGGGGCAGTTGGCGAGGATGATGACGGTCACCACAGCACCTCGTCGCTGTAGTTGCGGCCGCTTTCCAGGTGGGTGCCGCCGTCCGATTGCAGGGTCATGCGGTCGTCGTCGGCCGGGGTGTCTCGGGTGTCATCGTAATGAAGCAGGGTTTTGATGTCGTTGACGCAACGGTCGAGCAGGCTGGCCTCGTTGATGCGGGTGCGCAGGGCTCTGCGGGTGCCGGAGGCCACGTCGTCGGGGCCGTCGGCGGCGGCGTCGAAGGCTGCGGGGATGGCGATGTCGGTCTTGTAGAGGTCGGCGATGTCCAGGACGAAGGAGCGTTCGTGGCCGGAGTGGACGAAACCGAGGGCGGGGGAGCAGCCGAGGGCGGTGACGACGGCATGGGCGATGCCGTACATGCACTGGGCGGCGGCGGTGACGGCCTGGTTGGGGGCGTCGCCGGCGGCGAAGTTGTCGCGGTGGTAGTCGCGGCGGGTCCAGGGGACGCCGGTGCGGGCTGATCCGTGGCGGTAGCAGTCCTTGAGGCGGCGGCCTTCCATGGACAGCAGATCCTGGCGGGTGCGGCCCGCAGGGTCTTCGTCGGGGAAGCGCAGGCGGTACATGGCGCGGGCGACCTCCAGCCGGGTGCGCTGGTTGGCCCAGGCAGTGGCCTGAGCTTCGGCCAGGGCCGAGGAGCGGGTCAGGGCGCGGCCGCCGGCGTAGAAGCGCACCCCGTGCTCGCCGACCCAGGCCACGCCGGCGCCGCACTCGCCGAGGACGCTCATGGCCTGGTGGGTGACACGGGTGCCGGGACCTAGCAGGAGGGTGCCGATGGTGGCGGCCGGGATGTGGGTGATGCCGTCCGCGTCGGTGGCGGTGATGGCGTTGTCGTCGCGGTGGACGGTGCACCGCTCCAGGTAGATGAAGGAGAGCCGGTCGCCGACGCGGGCCAGCTCCCGTGGGGTGGAGGTGCTGCGGCGGCTGACGGTGCTCATGGGGTTCCTGTCGGGGCGAGGGTCATCAGGCCGCAGCCGTACGCCTTGGACTTGCCCAGGCCGTGGGTGAGGGTGCGGCGGAAGGCGGCGGAACTGGAGTGATTGCTGGTCGCGCACGATGAGGTCATATGCGTCGCCGAACTGCGTCAGTCGGCGGTCGGTGGGCTTGGGGACCACAGGTCGGCTCTCAGTGTGAGCGCGCGGTGGGTGACCGGCCGGGCCGTACGGGCAACATTTACGGTTTCGTCCTCCTTGCCATCCGGTGCTGCTCGAGAACACCCACCACCTGGGACACCGCGTCCGGGGCTGTGCGGCCCAGCACCGGCAACGTCCAGTACCAGCTGTCGGTGGCCAGGGCTTCGAGGAGGGAGTTTCGCCCAAGGGCGGTGTCGACAGCCTCCGCTGGGTGCATGTGGTGTGCGAGGGCTCTGAGCACAGAAAGGGTCCAGTAACCCTCGTCGGCAGCCACATCCAGATGCGGCGGTACGCCGGCCAAGTAAGCGGCCACGACCGACTGGGCAACGCCCCGGGCAGCAGGGTCAGGCAACTTGCCGATTGTGCAGTACGCACGCTTGCCGTCACCGTGGGCAGCCCTGAGAAGGGCGAGTCCGGTAGCGAACAGGGGGTCCTTGCCGAGCCGCGCGTGAGCTGCGACCTCCAGGGAGGCGAGCTGGGTGTCCGTCCGAGCACCGGTGGCGCGATCACACAGCGCCTTGAGCAGTTCGGTTCCGGGTGTGTCGAGTCCAGCTCCCGGCAAGCCGTCAGCGATGGCACGTGCGACGACGGCCTCCGGTGCGAGACCCATCTCAACGGCCAGGGTGGCCCGCCGGTACGGAACGCCCGCCCTGCCGAGCGGTTTGCCTCCGTGAGGAGGAGCGGCCCATTGCCTGGCCCGTTGGGAGTCACCTGTATGAGCGAACGCCTGGGCGACCAGGGCCCTGATCTTCGGTTGCAGTGGGTCCGACATGTGCTGGGCAATGTCCGCTGCCCCTTCCGCGCACCGCAACGCCTCGTCGCGGCGCTGTGCGTCTGCGTGAGCCATTGCGGCCGAGGTCAGAATCTGTAGACGCAGGGAAGTGCCGGACAGCTCGGCCCTCAAGAGCGAGTTGACCTCTTCGACGGGATCGAGAACGCCGAAAAGAGCTTCCGCGAGGAAGGGCAGCCAGGTGACGGGCGCGCTCCCGTCGGCATCCCGCTTCGTGTACCGGTACAGGCACCGGCGTAAGTGGGGGCCGTCTCCGAGGTCGGACAGACGCGTCATTTCCTTGAGCAGCTCTTCATATTCCGCAGCCTCCGCTGCTTCGGCGGCTTCCCGTGCTGCGCTCTCATCGTCGAGACGACCGTCGAGCGACTGCCCGGCACATGAGGTGTCGTCAGTGGTCGCGTCGGGGAGCAGAGCGCGCACCTTCCTGGGTGTCTCCCCCACGTCGAGCAGCGCTTGGGTTACCCGGCTCATGGACTCCCGGAGCCGCCCCTCCGGGACGTAGCCCGAAGCTCTCTCCGCCTCGCGCATGGCGGTGTACGCCAGCCGGCGGGCTTCCTCCGGCATGGCTTCGGCGAGCGCGGAGGCCGTGAGCGCGCAACAGTCGACTGCTGCCAGGCCCGGAGCCGCCAGGGCCACGCTTTCGGCGAACTCCTTCATCCTGCGGTGGACCGACTCTGCCCGGCTCGGATCAGCCGTGGCTACGGCTGACCAGATCTCCACCGCGAAGACGGGGCGCCCCTCTGCCGTATCCGCATGACTCTCCGCCTCCAGCAGGAGTTCGTCGAGCAGCTCAGCCGCGACGGCCGGTTCGGGAACGAGCAGCAGAGCCGCGGTCTCGGCAACCGCCGCGACGTTCTCGGGCCGGCAGATGTCGACCGTTGCCAGCAAGCGGACCGCCTCGCCCGGTGATTCCGCTGCGGCGAGCGTGGCGGCGGCCCGGGGGACGAGCGCCTGGGTCTCCAGCTCCGCTGAGGGGGTGGCCTCCGGATGCTGCAGCTTGGCGTGGGTGGCCCACGCGGCAGCGTCGCACGCCAGGCTTTTCACCTGCTCCGAAGCCGCGGTCTTCAGCGCTCCCATGGCCAGGGCTGCATGAGCCACCTCCATGAGCCGTACCGCCTTGGAGGCCGGGTCGACGGCCGAGAGCGCGAGCGACCAGGCGCGGGTGAGATCTCCGACCACGACCAGAGCGCGAAGGACCTCACGTGGTACCGGTCGGCTCCTCGTATCGAGGAGAGCCCGGGAGGCGGCTGCCGATGCCAGGACGGTGGGCGTCGGAAGCGCCCGCATGACGCGGTCGAGCGAGGCGAGCGCGACGTCGGTACCTCCTCGGTTCGCGAGGCACAGCAGACGGCGGTGATCGAGCGCGAAGGCGCGGCAGCGGTCGAGGTCGTCGCCTTCCCAGAGCAGTTCAGGGTAGTGGTGGAGCAGATACGCGGGGGTGGAGTCGGGCCAGCCGGCGGCCCGGTGGCGGTCGGCCCAGGTGTGCAGGTGCCGGGTCAGTTCGGCAAGCTTCCTGGGGCCCAGCCCTTTCTCGGTCGCCGCGTACAGTTCCTTGTGTGCCAGGACGAGGGTGTCGGGTTCCAGGTCTTCCGGCCCGAAGACCCGGCCGGCCACGCTGTGCAGCAGTCTCTCCAAGTCCGCGGGCATCAGCTCGGTCGTGTGCCCGCAGTACTGGAGCAGATCGTCCAGTTCGGTGACGCTGAGCCCACCGTCTGCCAAGGTCAGGTAGCCGAGGAAGTCGCGTACCCAGCCCCTGGTGTCCTCGAACAGTGCGGCCAGATCGTCGTTGGCGGTCTGCCGCAGTACGCCGGCCTCCGGAGAAGGCCGGAATCGCGGTATCTGCTCGGCGTGCCGTAGCGGGTGGTCCTGGCGTACGTCACCGGGCAGGGGCGGGTGCCACCGGCGGCTGACGAGGACGCGGAGACCTGGGTAGGGCTGTGGTGGCAGCAGCGAGGCGATGCTCTGTCTGCGCCTGCATTCTCCGGCGTCCTCGTCCAGTCCGTCGATGACCAGGAGAAGATGCCGGCCAAGCGCGACGCTCTTCTGGGAGGCCTCCTTGTAGAGGGTCAGCAGGGTGGCTTCGTCGGTTGCGTCCGACGGCGTGCCTCGCGCATGTTGCGACAGTTGCTCGATCATGACCTTGCGAAAGTGCGCAGCGTTGTCCGTCCCGTGCCCCCACCGGACGAAGTAAGCGATGAGGTCCATGTCGTCGGCCTCATACGTTGTGACGAAAGTGGCCAGGAACGCGGACTTGCCGGCCCAGGGCGGGGCGACGAGGGACAGGTATCCCTTCGCGCTGCGGATCAACTCCGGGAGTCGGCCCAGGTGTTCCTGCCGGCCCGCCAGTTCCAACGGCTTGTAACTCTCGGCGGTGTGGAAGTACCGGAAGGGGGCGATCTTGGCCGGACGGGATGCGATGGTCGGCCGCCCACCGCGGTTGCTCCGGCTTTCGTCCACGGCCTCCTTGATGAGTCGCTGCCACTCCCTGCGGGGGCGAGCAGGTCTTTGGGCGCGCCCCTCCAAGTAGTCGATCAGGGAAAGGTACTTGACGACGCCTCGCTGGGACGGCGCGGCCGTGCCGTTCAGCCAGTTACTGATCGTTGAGGTAGAGATGCCCAGCTTGGGCGCGAGTTCTTCGAGCGTGATCCTTCGTCCGCATGCCCTTTCGGCTTCCTCAAGCAGCGCCCGCAAGCAACCAGCGAGCCGTATGCGGGCGAGTTCGGGGCGACCGTCGGTGCCTCCGGCCTCCTGAGCGTTCACGTCATCTCCCACCCGGGAAAGTCCCTGGAAACTTTTTGCGACGCGTGAGAGCAGCGCGAACGCTCTCTGCCCAGGGCTTTCGACATCGTTGGAAACCCGTTGGACGTGGGACAACTGCCCCACCCGCCGCCCGGCAGACCCGCTGGCCGGCCTGTATGGGAGGGAACTTGACCATGTCCGCACTGCCGACCCTGCTGACTGATGCCACGGTACTGGCCGCCGCCACGGGGTTCAGCTACTCCGTGACTCTGCTCGGCGTCGCACTCGTCTCGGTCGCCTCCCGCTCCTCGGCCCGTCGCCGTGATGCGCGGGCGACGCTGGCGATCCTGCTTCGGCGAAAGCCCCGCGAGTGAGCTGCTGTTGGGACGTACGTCACTCCGGTGACGTGATCAAGCTACTCGGTCACGTTTGTTGGACTGGTTCCCTCGAAGGCCGGGCACGCCGCATCGCAGCGTGCCAGAGTGGTCCTTGGCGGTGCCCCGCTCCTCCCGTTGGTCCGCTCGTTGGCAGACGCCAGAGAGCAGAGTGAGGGAGGAGGACCGCGCACGTGCGTACACGGCGCTGGCTCAGGTCCCGCCTGGTCGACGCAAGGGGGTGGTTACGGAGACGTCGGGGCGACATGGGGTGGCTGCTGTTCGAAGTCGTCGTCTCGGCCGTGGTCTCACGTCTCATGATGCTCATGTGAAGAGGTCTCTCCCGGCAGCGATATTGCCGGGAGAGACCGTCTTCGGGGCACGGGGCACGGCTCTCGCCGAAGGGGCGTGCTGTGTCCACCGTGACGGCACATGTGCCATTACTCCGGGACCCTACCGGAAGCTTTCGGGCCCGAGCCGTCCCGTTCCCTGCACCAGTAGGGTTGATCCATCGGTGGCGTTCGTTGGCGCACACGTCTCAGCCTTCCCCGCGTCGGCGGGGACGAAAGGCCGGTACCGGCAGGCGCGTCGACGGGCTGCATGCGCAGCACCTGCCGGCCCGGCTGAGCCGGTGCCTCCGGCGGGCACGTGACTCCTCCACCACCTCGGACCCAACCACCCGATGACTCCCGACTTCACGCAGACGGATGCGAAATACCGAGGTCACACACCATGCAGCTGGCTGATCAGCCCCCGCTCGACGCAATGAGTGATCGCCCACGTTGGGACCCTCGCGTGCATGTATGTGTACGAGCTCTGTCGTTGGACGGTGAGGTGGTCGCACGGACCCTGACGGGGCTGTTCTCTCAGGCCGATGAACTGACGGACATCGCTGGCGACACCCCTGGGGAAAAGGTCGCTCTCGTCGAGTTTCTGCTCGCTCTGTGCTACGCCTCGGGTACGTACCCCAGGTCGACGGAGGAGTGGCAGCACTGGGTGGAAGAGGGCCAACCTCTTGGAGAGGTTGCCTCGTGGCTCACGAGGCAATCCGACGACGACTGGAACTTGTTCCACCCCGAGCGGCCCCTGGGACAGAACACCCTGCTCGCACCGTTCCTGGAGGAGTACGGCACAGGGGCCGCCCAACTGGTGATCGAACGTGCGGGTGACTACAACCAGTTCGCCGATCACCACCACCTGAAGCACCCTGATCCGCTGCCCGCGGCCGAAGCGTTCCGGGCGATGCTGACCCAGCACGTCTTCGGCCTGTCCGGCCGCGCCCGGCTCTCAGGCAAGGCAACGCTGGGGCCGGCCATCACCAACCTGGCCACCGGGCGGCTCGGCGGCCGGATCCGGATTCTGGCTCTGGGACGGACCCTGGGCCACACCCTGCGTCTCAACCTGGTGCCGACCGCCGACGACCCGCGCGTACTCAACCTGACCTGGACGCGGGGACCGATCGAGCGGCGGGGGTTCAAGGTCAAGCCGCCGGCTCGTCCTGTGCGCGGCTACGCGGACCTGCACAGCTATCTGGGCCGTTCGGTGCTGATGCGTCCGAAGCCTGGGTGCGACGGAGAAGAGGCCGGCGTCGACCGGGTGCTCATCGGAGCCGGTGAACTGCTTGAGCTGGACACCGAACTGCACCTTCAGGACGCCGTCATGTCCCAGACCCGTACGGGGGAGAAGAAGCCACTGTGGCCTTCGCCAACCCGTGATCTCTGGCGTGAAGCGCACGCACTCTACGCTGCGGTGAAGAACGAGGCCGGCGGCCTGTACGCACGCCTCGCGAAGCTCCCCAAGGAGCGGAGACCCGAACGCCACCCTTTCGACCTGCTGGCGGTCGGCCTCCTCTCGAACAAGACCACTCCCGTCGGCTGGGTCAGCAGCGTCTTCCCTTTCGCTCCGGGACAGGCCCCGGCCCTCTACCAGGCCTCGCTGCGCGGCTCCGAGGTGGCAGAACACATCGCCCGCAGCCTGGACCGAGCCGCCTACGCGGCCTGGGCCATCACGTACCCCAATCCCAGACCCAGCGACAAGAAGGCGCAACTCGCCCGCTTCGACGCGCGGGGCGAGCAGTGGAAGGCGACGGAGGAGCCCTTCCACACCCTGCTCCTGGACGTGGCCGAGGGCGCGATGGTGACCGACTGCATGCCCGGCTACGTGGAGTGGCTGGTGCAGATGGCACGAGAGTTTCTGGACGCCCGACTGGACTCGTTGCCGAAGAACGGGCCGGGATTGCGTGCCCGCGCGGCGGCCCGCAGAAGCTTCGAGGCCGAACTCACCAGTTCCCGGGCTCCGGCCGACCTCACCGCCCTCAAGAACGGAGGAGCATGACCAGCGAATCATCCGGGTGGGAGACCACGGAGCTGGGGGCAGCCCGGCTCACCGCCTGGCTCCTCACGTTGGTGCACAACCGTGAATACGGCGTTCTCGCCCAGCTCCGGCGCGCCACAGTCGGCACCAGCGCCAGTATCCGGGCCGGCTGGTACGCCCCGGACCAGGACAACCAGACCAGCAGGGAGATCTACGAGCAGGTCGCCTTCCTGTTCGCCGTCTACCACCGGGGCGTGGGGCGGCCCACCCAGGGCTTCGGCAGTTTCGGTACCGCGGCCCGGAGGATCGGCAGGCCCGGCGGCCGCGGCCCCGAAGACCCCGGTGCCACGCGGCTGGTGGACCGGATCGTGGCCAGCCGACGCATTCCGTGGCGGCACCTCCAGCACGGCATCGCCCGGCTGCGCGCCTGCGAGCAGCAACCGCCGTCCTGGACCGGCCTCGTCGCCGACCTTGAGCGATGGAACGACCGGAAGGTCCGCATCGCCTACCACTGGGCGGTCGACTTCCACGCACCGTACGACACCGGCAGGAAGAGCACCCAGAAGGGCAGCAGCACGTGACCGAGACCTCCGCCCCACGCGGCCAGTTCCTCTCCCTCCATCTGCTGGAGACACTGGTCGCGGTCCTGCCGGTACGTGATGAGAACGGATCACCGAAAACGATCGTCTTCGGCGGCGTCGAACGGCACATGATCACGAGCCAGGCGCGGCGGCGGGCCGAGCGGGTGCACGCCCGCAACCGGGCCAACGCCGGAGTCGGCCCGCTGGCCGGGCGCACCACAGGGGTGCGTACCCGTGAGTGGGCGCTGCTCACCGCGCGCGTACTGGAAACAGCCCACGGCTGGGAGAAGGACGAGGCCGTCGTCACGGCGCGAACCGTGCTGGAGGCCACGGGCCTGAAGTTCGGCGACCCGGCCAAGAAGACGGTCGCCAACCTCACCAAGGTGCTGCTGTTCGCACCGGCCGACACCGGCGAGCGGATCGCCGGGCACATCGCGGCAGCGGCCGACAGCCTGCGCGGGTGGCGGGACGAATACCTCGCCGCCCAGGCAGCCAACGCCAAGCCGAAGCGGGGTGCGCGCAAGGCAGCCGAAGAGGCCGCGAACGGAGACAGTGAGGCCGCGGAGACGAAAGATCTGCCACCGCTCCCGAAGGAGACGCGTGCCGCGGTGCTCACGGCACTGGCTCCGCGCGACGCCATCGACATCGCGCTGTATGGCCGCTTCCTCGCGGAGATCGCCGATTCGCCCAACGTGGACGGCGCCGTGCAAAGCGCGCATGCCTTCACGATCCAGGAGGCCGAACAGGTCGACGACTTCTACGCCGCGGCGGACGATGCCAAGCTGGAACGGAAGAAGAACGCGCTGGATTTCCTGGACGCGGCGGACGACGCGGGCGCGGGAATGACGGGTTACCAGTCGCTCATCTCCGGCACGTTCTACCGGCACGCCGTGCTCGACCGGCGCCAGTTGAAGGTGAACCTCCAGGCCGCCGGCATGACCGAGGCGGAGGCAGCAGAGGCCGCGGTCGCTGCGGAGCAGGAATTCGTCAACGCTTTCGTCGAGGCGTTTCCCGAGGCGAAGAAGAACTCCACGGCCTCCACCGGCTCGCTGCCGGTCTTGGTCCTCGCCTTCGAGGGCGAGCGTCCGTACAGCTACGCCGGCGCCTTCCAGAAGCCAGTCGACGAAAATCCGGAGGACAAGGAGGGTAAGGAGGGCAGGGGCGGCGAAGGGCCGGCCGGGCCCGCCGGGGTCAAGCGCCTGCTCAAGCACCACGTCTTCGTCAGCCGGCGCCGCCCGGACATCCGTACGGCCCGTCTGCTCACGTACGACCCGCAGATCGACGCGCTCCTCGACGAACTGGACGCCCTGGGCGCGACCCGGGTGGACTCTGTCGGGGGCCTGACGCCGTGACTTACGTACTGCTCCTCCGGTTGGCCGGGCCCCTGCAGTCGTGGGGCGTGGCCAGCCGCTTCGCCGCCCGCCGCGACTCGCACAGCCGTCCCACCAAGTCGGCCGTGATCGGCATGTGCGCGGCGGCCCTGGGACTGCCCCGGTCCATGGGCCTGGTCGAACCGGGCAGGTCAGCGGAGGGAAAGGAACGAAGGACACCGACCCTCTTGGGGCAACTGGCCGGGGCCGTCTTCGGGGTGCGTGCCGACCATCCCGGCGTCCCCGTCCGGGACTACCACACCGTCGGCGCGGGTTCCTACCCACTGCGCCCTCGCGACGTCATCACCGACCACCGGCGCGCCGCCGCCGTATCTGCCGGTCTTGATGCGGCCACCGGGGACCAGTTCGGCCATCACACTCTGGCCGGATGGTACGGAGCACCCAAGAAGATCGCGACCGACCCCCACTCCGGCGTACTGGTCTCCGGTGAAGTGCGCCGCTCCAGCCTCATCACCGAGCGGTGGTATCTCGCCGACGCAACGTTCCTGGTGGGGCTCCAGCACCCGGACGAGGGTTTCCTGCGGACCGTGGCGCGAGCACTTGAGCACCCGCAGCACCTGCTGTGGCTGGGCCGCAAGTCCTGCCCGCCGTCCGGCACCCTCGCCCTCGAAACCGTCGCCGGTGACCTGGACACGGCGTTCCGCACCCGCCGACTGCTGCCCGGGCCCGAAGGTACGGCCGACCCGGCGCGCAAGCCCTGGGCGTGGCTCCAGGTCCCGCCGTCCGAGCGGGGCGCCACGCCGGTGCAGGACCAGCCGGTGAGCTTCGACTCGCTGCGGCCTGAGCACACCACCCGCTGGGAGGTCCGCCGCAGGGTCACGATCGCCGCGAACGCCACCGACTGGAAAGACATCATTCCGTGAGCATTTCTCCGCAGCCCCGCACGGCGACGGCTCGTTTCGTCGCGACGCATTCCGTGCTCACCTTGGACGCACGCCACCCCTACGTGGCCAAGTCGCTGATCGATGCGCAAGACATGCACCGCACGGTGATGAGCGGGTTCCAAGGGTGGGTCGACGACGGCAGTCCGGACGCCCGCGCCCAGATGGGCGTCCTGTCGACGTGGGCGCTGGACCTCAAAGCGGCGGCGCTCGTCTTGGTCGTACAAGCCAAGGTCGCCGCGGACTGGGGACACGTACCCAAAGCCGCACTGAGGGACGCCCCGCACCTGATCACCGTCGACAGCACCTTCCGCGCCGGTGACACCGTCGGCTTCCGGTCCGTCGTCAACCCCACCTACAGCAAGTACCGGACCGGCCCGGACGGGCGAGCGGTCCGAGGCCGGCGGGTGGCGCACACCAAGCCGGACGGCGTCAGGAAGTGGTGCGGCAGCCGCTTCGGGGACGGGCACACCCCCGGCCGCGTCGGCGCCGCTGCCGACCCCGACAGCATCTCCGTGCGCATGCTGCCCACGGTGTCCAGCCCCGCACCCCACAAGGGGTTGAAGATCGCTCGCGCCGAGCTGCGCGGCTCCTTGACCATCACCGACCCCGCCGCATTCGTCACCGCCCTCTCCGAGGGCATCGGCCACGCTCGGGCGTACAGCTGCGGGCTCATTCTGACTCGGTGACGGCGCGCCTGTGCTTCTCTGCCTACCCGCGAAGAGAGGAGCACAGGCGGTTCGGCCGGTCCCCGTCGGTGTCATTCGCGCCGTCCGCCCACCCGAGGGACGCCAGCGTGATGTGAGAGGGGAGCGGTGTCGGGACCGGTCAGTGGTCCGCGTGCCGTGCGGCGTTCGTGTTCGAGGGGGTTTGCGGGGTGAACCACATGGTCAGCAGCTCAGCCGTGCTGTGACCTGATGGCGATTCGAACGGTCCGCCGGCCGGTTGCGTCCGATGTGGTCCACGGGTGGCGGCCATAGCGTGAGCCCGCCTCTTGTCCGTACGCCGACGAGAAAGGAACGGGCGCCATGGCGGTCGTCAACCTCATGATCCTTGAAGGGGACGAGCAGGAGCCCGAGGGCTGGACGAAGATCAGCAAGGACCTGAACGCGGGCGCGGGCGGGAAGTACGTGTACCTGCTGCACCTTTGATCGGGCCGGTTCCGGGCGGGGCGGTGGTTGCCGTCCCGCCTTTCGCGCGGTGTGCCGGGGGCTGCGGCCTACGCTTCGCCGCCGGCCGTCCCCGCGCGGCACAGCAGGGCGGCGTGCAGGTCGAGGCGGTGGGGAAGGCGGGTCAGGTCGCGGCCGGTGAGGTGTTCTATGCGCTGGATGCGGTAGCGGACGGTGTTGACGTGAAGGCGGAGCGCGGCGGCGGTGCGGGACCACGAGGCGTCGTGGCGGAGGAAGACCTCCAGGGTGTGCAGCAGGGTGCCGGTCCTGTCGTGCTCGGGGAGGAGCGGGCGCAGGGTGCGGGCACTGAAGACGGCGCGGACGTCGGCGGGTACGGCGGACAGCAGCCGTTCGAGGGTGGCGGGGGCGGAGCTGCCTCCGGGGGCGGGTGGGGTGGTGTGCGGCATGGGGCGTGCTCCTCGTACCGTCCGGGCGCCGGGCGTAGGGCCCGGACCTTGCCGTGCGCACTCGCCAGGTGAGGGCGCGGAGAAGCATCGTAAATGCCAGGGGGGTGGGTGTGTAGTTGCGCTTATGCAGGGCGGGAGGGAGGGGAGGGGGAAGGGGGCGAGGAGGGGATGGGGTGAGGTGGGGTGGAGTGGTGGGGGTGTGTTGTGTGCGTGGCGGCGGCTGTTGGAGAGGGGTGCTTGTTTCACTCGGGGGATGGATTTGCATGAGGTGCGGGAGGTTCTGGAGGTTGGGGAGAGCGGGGAGGTTCCGGGGGCGAGGGGACGTCCCGGGTGGCGGGCGGGTGATGCCTGGCTGGGGGGCGGTACGTACCTCTTTTCCGTGCCTCAGCCGGGGGTGCGGCGGCTGCTGGATCTGAGCCGGGTGGGCTGGGAACCGTTTCGGTGGCTACCGGACGGTGCGCTGGAGATCGCGGCTACGTGCACTGTTGCTGAGGTGTCCCGGTTCGGGAGGAGCGGCGGCGGTGGTGGCGGCTGTAGTAGTAGCGGCATCGGTGGGTCGTCGGTGGGGGTGCTCTTCGAGCAGTGTTGCCGTGCCTTTCTGGCCTCGTTCAAGATTTGGAACACGGCCACCGTCGGCGGGAACCTGTGCCTCGCGCTGCCCGCCGCGCCGATGGTCTCCCTTACGGCGGCGCTGGACGGCACCTGCCTGCTGCTGGCCGTGGACGGGACGGAGCGGCGACTGCCTGTGACGGACCTCGTCACCGGCGCCGGGCGCAACGCGCTGACGGAGGGCGAGTTGCTGCGCTCGGTCACGTTGCCGGCCCGCGCGCTGGAGTGTCGTACGGCGTTCCGGCAGACGTCGCTGTACGGGCTCGGGCGCTCCGCCGCGCTGCTGATCGGGACGCGGGACCCGGTGGACGGGGCGTTCACCCTGACGATCACCGCCGCCACCGTACGGCCGGTGCGGCTGCGGTTCCCGGAGCCGCCGTCCGCATCCGAGCTGCGCGCGGCGATCGGACGGGCCGTACCGGACGACGGATGGTTCGACGACGTGCACGGGCTGCCCGAGTGGCGGCGGCACATGACGTATCGGATGGGGGAGGAGATTCGGGAGGAGTTGGGGGCGGAGGCGGGGGTGGAAGCGGGGGCGGCTTCGCAGGCTCTGGTTCGGTCGGGTGTTCCGCTCCCGTCCGCGTCCGTACGTCCGCGCCTCTGTGCTTCCTTCCGCGCCGAGGTCAACGGCATCCCCACCCACACCGCACCCCGCCCCGGCCAGTGCCTGCGCACCTACCTGCGCGAGCGTGGCTGCCTCGGCGTCAAGAAGGGGTGTGACGCCGGGGATTGCGGGGCGTGCACGGTGCACGTGGACGGTGAGCCCGTGCACAGTTGCGTGTATCCGGCCGTACGCGGCGAGGGGCGGTCGATCACGACCATCGAAGGGCTGGCCGATGTCGATGCCGATGCCGATGCGGAGATGGAGCCTGAGGCGGGTGGTCGGCTGCATCCCGTACAGCGGCAGTTCCTGGAGGCGCAGGGGTTTCAGTGCGGGTTCTGTACCGCCGGGTTCGTGATGACGGCTGCCGTGCTCGACGAGGGGCTGCTCGCCGATCTGCCGCGCGCCTTCAAGGGAAACCTGTGCCGCTGTACCGGTTACCGGGCCATCGAGGATGCCGTACGGGGCGTCCGGCACATCGAGGAACCTGCGGCGGCGGCCGCCATCGGCCGCAACGCGCCCGCATCCGGCGGCCGAGAGGTGGTCACCGGCACGGCCCGCTACACCTTCGACCTCGGTGCAGATATCGACATCGATTCCGGTGCCCTGTCCGGCCTCCTGCACATGAAGCTGCTGCGGTCGCCGCACGCCCACGCCCGGATCATCGCCATCGACACCCGGGCCGCGCTGCGGGTGCCGGGCGTGCACGCGGTCTTCACCCACCACGACGCCCCTGACCGCCGCTTCTCCACCGCTCAGCACGAGCATCCCGAAGACGATCCGCACGACACCCGGCTGCTGGACGACACGGTCCGCCATGTGGGTCAGCGGGTAGCCGCGGTGGTCGCGGACAGTGAGGCGGCGGCGGAGGAGGGCTGTCGCCGTGTCGAGGTGACGTACGAGGTGCTGCCCGCGGTCCTCACCCCGGAGGAGGCGATGCTGCCGGGTGCCCCCGTGGTGTACGTCAAGGGGTCCGCGGAGCTGTCCGGGGCCAATGTGGCGGGTGAGGTGCATGGGGAGATCGGAGATGTGAAGCGCGGGTTCGCGGCGGCCGACGCGGTGTACGAGGAGACCTTTCGCACGCCGCGGGCGCAGCACGCGAGTCTGGAGACGCATGGCGCGGTCGCCTATTTCGAGGGCAGCGGACCGGACGGCCGGCGGCTGGTCGTCCGTACCAGTACGCAGGTGCCGTACCTCGTGCGCCGCTCCCTCTGCTCGCTGCTGGACCTGCCGTCCGAGGCGGTACGGGTCGTCGCGGGGCGGGTCGGCGGTGCGTTCGGCGGGAAGCAGGAGATGCTCGTCGAGGACGTCGTGGCGCTGGCGGCGTTGCGGACCGGGCGGCCGGTCAAGCTGGAGTTCACCCGGGCCGAGCAGTTCCACGGCGCGACGACGCGGCACCCGTTCACCGTACGGGTCAAGGCCGGCGCGCGCCGGGACGGGACCCTGACCGCGCTCCAGTTGCACGTGGTGTCCGACACCGGCGCGTACGGCAACCACGCCCGGACCGTCCTGTCGCACGGGTGCGGTGACGCCCTGGCCCTCTACCGCTGCCCGAACAAGAAGGCGGACGGTTTCGCCGTCCACACCCACACCGTCCCCGCCGGTGCCTTCCGCGGGTACGGGCTCGGGCAGGTCGTCTTCGCGCTGGAAAGCGCGCTCGACGAGCTGGCGCGGCGGCTGGGCATCGATCCGCTGCTGTTGCGGGAGCACAATGTGGTGCGGCCCGGCGACGCGCTGGAGACGGTGGTGGACGGGGTGACCGATCTGCGCATCGGGAGTTATGGGCTGGATGTGTGTCTGAGGAGGCTGCGGAAGGCTTCCGCGTCGGCAGAGCCGAAAGGGGCGGACGGGCTGGACGGGTCGGAAGGGGTGAATGGACCGGATGGACCGGATGGGTCGGAGGCGCCCCCTGGGTGGCTGATCGGCCACGGCAGCGCCGTATCGATGATCGCCGCAGCCGGGCCGGGCGGGCACTTCGCCGACGCCCGGATCACCCTCACCGCCGACGGCACGTACGAACTGGCCGTCGGATCGATCGAATCCGGCAGCGGCACCACCACCGCACTGCGCCAGATCGCCGCCGCCGAGCTCGGCACCACGAGTGCGCGGATCGCCGTACGGCAGGCGGACACCGACGCGGTCGGGCACGACACCGGCGCCTTCGGCTCGGCCGGGACCGTGGTCGGGGGAGAGGCGGTGCTGCGGGCGGCGCGGGCCTTGGCGGGGCTGGTACGGGACCGGGCCGCGCGCGGGGGCGGCGACGGGCCGCTGACCGGGTACGGCCACGCCACCGGGACGCCGCGCACGGTCGCCTTCAACGCGCACTGGTTCCGCGTCGCGGTCGACCCGGACAGCGGGGAGATCCGCATCCTGCGCAGCGTGCACGTGGCGGACGCGGGCACGGTGATCAACCCCATGCAGTGCCGGGGGCAGGTCGAGGGCGGGGTGGCGCAGGCACTGGGGGCGGCGCTCTTCGAGGACGTACGGCTGGACGGGCGCGGCGCGGTGTGCACCGCGGCGTTCCGCGAGTACCGGCTGCCGGCCTTCGCGGACGTGCCCCGTACCGAGGTGTACCTCACAGAGACGTCCGACACGATCGGCCCGGCGGGCGCGAAGTCGATGAGTGAGAGCCCCTTCAATCCGGTCGCGCCGGCCCTGGCCAACGCGCTCCGCGCCGCCACCGGGGTGCGCTTCACCCGGCTGCCGCTGACCCGGGACCGGGTGTGGCGGGAGCTGGCGCGAGGGGGCCGGGGACGCCGCCGTACGGGCGAGGAAATTCATATGGATAGGACGGCGTTTGCTGGGCAGGGGTGCGGGACGGTCCGGCGTGCGGAATAGGGCGGGCGATGAGCCCGTTGTCGCAGCGGGACCGAGAAGAGACCGGAACCGGAAGCAGGGAAGTACGCATGAGCACGGTAGAGCTCACCAAGGACAACTTCGACGAGATCGTCTCCGGCAACGATTTCGTCCTGATCGATTTCTGGGCCGAGTGGTGCGGCCCGTGCAAGCAGTTCGGCCCGGTTTTCGAACGGTCGTCCGACAAGAACGACGACCTGGTCTACGCGAAGGTCGACACGGAGGCGCAGCCCGAGCTGGCGGCCGCCTTCCAGATCCAGTCGATCCCGACCGTGATGATCGTCCGCGAGAACATCGCGGTGTTCTCGCAGCCCGGCGCGCTGCCGGAGGAGGCCCTGGAGGACGTCATCGGCCAGGCTCGCAACCTGGACATGGACGAGGTCCGCGCCTCCGTCGAAGAGGCCCAGAAGCAGGAGGCCCAGAAGCAGGAGGGGCAGGCCGCCGGTGAGTGAACTGCTCCTGATCCGCCACGGCGAGACGGAGTGGAGCAGATCGGGGCAGCACACGAGCTGGACCGATCTGCCGCTCACCGCCCGCGGTGAGGAGCAGGCCCGCTCCCTGCGGCCGGTGCTGGCCGGCCGGAAGATCGGCGCGGTGCTCTCCAGCCCGTTGCAGCGGGCCCGGCGGACCGCCGAGCTGGCCGGTCTGCCGGAGCCGCAGGTCGACGCCGACCTGGTCGAATGGGACTACGGCGGGTACGAGGGGATCTCCACCGACGAGATCCACCGGACCCGGCCCGACTGGTTCCTGTTCACCGACGGTGTGACCGCCGGGCCCCCGGAACACCCGGGCGAGTCGCCCGAGCAGGTCGGCGCGCGCGCCGACCGGGTGCTCGCCCGTATCGAGGAACAGTTGCGCATGGCGGACGGCGATGTGGTGCTGGTCGGCCACGGGCACTTCCAGCGGGTGCTGACGGCCCGTCGGCTGGGCCTGCCGGCGTCGGCGGGCGCGCTGTTCACCTTCGAGACGGGCACGGTGGGCATCCTCGGCGAGGAGCACGGGCGGCCCGCGGTGGTGGGGTGGAACACCCGGACGCTGTGAGGGGCGGGGGCGGGGCGACCGGCTGAAAGGCCCGCCTCTCGGGGCTCTCGGTCGGCCCGGCCGTACCCGTACCGCCCGGCCCCTCAGGTGGCCATCGGATCGAGGTGCAGGGGCTCCACCTTGCCCTCGATCATGGC
The DNA here is from genome assembly GCF_003865135.1 of Streptomyces chrestomyceticus JCM 4735. Classification (NCBI taxonomy): domain Bacteria; kingdom Bacillati; phylum Actinomycetota; class Actinomycetes; order Kitasatosporales; family Streptomycetaceae; genus Streptomyces; species Streptomyces chrestomyceticus. The sequence continues at coordinate 6,455,270 of NZ_BHZC01000001.1, forward strand.
GCCCAGCCCCAGCACCGCACAGGTGTCCGGCCGGTCCGCGATGTGCACCGGCATGGTCGTGGCCTGCCGGATCATCGACTGCAGGCCGGGAATCAGCGCGCTGCCGCCCGCCAGCATGATCCCGCGCTCGCCCAGGTCCGCCACCAGGTCCGGCGGGCAGCGCCGCAGCACCGACCCGATCCCGTCCAGGATGGTGGTCAGCGGTGAGGCGATGGCCCGCTGGACCGGTTCGGTCTCGACCATGACCGAACGGGCCAGCCCGCTGACCACGTCCCGGCCGTGCACCTCGGTCGGCCCCGCCGCCAGGTCGCCGTCGCTGGAGAGCATCAGGTGCAGCGGCCGTACGGACTGACCCGGCAGCAGCAGCTTGTGCTGGAGCCGCAGGTGCTGGACGACGGCGTGGTCGATGGCGTTGCCGCCCACCGAGACGGTCTCCGCCGCCACGATCGAACCGAGCGAGAGCACCGCGATCTGCGTGGTCCCCGCGCCGCACACCACGATCATGGTGGCTTCGGGCTGCTCCACCGGCAGGTCGCAGCCGACCGCCGCGGCGACCAGCGTGTCGACCATCTCCACCCGGCGGGCCCCGATCCCGTTCAGGGTCTCCACCGCGGCCCGCTGCGCCAGCGGCTCACTGCCGTACGGCAGGCAGATCGCGGCCCGCATGGTGGGTCTGCGCCGCCACGCCTTGCGCAGCCGGTCGTCGATCAGGTTGCGCAGCAGCCGCTGGGCCATGTCGATGTCCACGACGGTGCCGCCGGCGACCGGGCGCACGACGCGGATGTGGTCCGGCGTGCGGCCGTCCATCACCTCGGCGCGGTCCCCGACGGCGATCAGCGCGCCGGTGCGGATGTTGACGGCCGCGACGGTCGGCTGGTCCACCGCCAGGCCCTGGTTCTTGATGTACATCCGGGTGCGGGCCGCGCCCAGGTCGACGGCGACCGAGCAACGGAGCAACTGTGCCAGGCTGGCGGTCATGGATGGTGCCTCCCCGGGGAGCGTTCGGCAGTACGGGCCGAGTGGCCGCCGGCGGCCACTCGTGATCCATCGTGTGCCAACGGGTCGTCAGGTGCGCGCTGGGGAGGTCCGGTTGGGGGACACCGGGGCCTGAGGGGCGGGGGTGCCGCTAGACGCCGGAGGGCGGCGGGGCCGTGGAGCGCCGTGCGGCGTCCAGCAGCCGGTCGCCCAGATCGTGCAAGTAAGCGATCAGTTCCGGCGGTTCGTGCACCTCGAAGGGGACGCCCAGCAGGCCGAGCCGGAACGCGAGCCAGTCCAGCGCGTCCCCTCCCGTACGCAGCAGGCAGGAGTCCGGGGTGAGCGGCTCCAGGAGGCCGGTGCCCTCGGGGAGCCGCGCGGTCGCGTCCTCCAGGGTGGTGTGCAGCGTGACCAGCGCCCGGTGCCGCGCGCGATGGCTGGTGACGGATTCGGCGACGAACGCGGCGGCGTCCGGAGTGGGCGGCCGGCGGTCCGGTACGCAGCGGGCCCCGGTGAGCCGCGGGCCGTCGATCCGGTCCGCCCGGTACGTACGCCAGTCCGCGCGGTCCAGGTCGTACGCGACGAGATACCACCGCTGGTCCGCGCTGACCAGGCGGTACGGCTCGGCGTGCCGCCTGCTCGGGGCGCCGTCCGCCGCCGCGTACCCGAAGCGCACCCGCTCGCGGCGGCGGCACGCGGTGGCGAGGGCGGTCAGCACGGCCGGGTCGGTGGCGGGGGCCTCGCCGCCGCCGGTGAGCAGGCCGTAGAGCGGGACGGTGGCCTCCTGGAGGGCGGTGACCCGGTCCCGCAGCCGGGCGGGCAGCACCTGTTCCAGCTTGGCCAGCGCCCGTACGGAGGTCTCCGCCACGTCGGCGACCGTCCCGCCCGCCGCGGCGTGCAGGCCCACGGCGATGGCGACGGCCTCCTCGTCGTCCAGGAGGAGCGGCGGCATCGCGGTGCCGGAGGCGAGGCGGTAGCCGCCGACGGCGCCGATGGCCGCGTCCACGGGGTAGCCGAGGCCGCGCAGCCGGTCGATGTCGCGGCGGACCGTGCGCGGGCTGACGCCCAGCCGTCCGGCCAGTTCGGTGCCGGTCCGCTCGCGGCCGGTCTGGAGGAGCGTGAGCAGCTTCAGGAGGCGCGCCGGGGTGTCGCTCATGGTCCCAGGGTGCCGCAGAAGGCGGCCATGTTCTGACCTAATTCGTTCCTAGCGTGGCCGTATGGGAGCAACGCACGACGACAGCATCAGGATCACCGGCGCACGGGAGCACAACCTCAAGGACGTGGACCTGGAGATCCCCAGGGGGCGGATCACCGTCTTCACCGGGGTGTCCGGCTCGGGCAAGTCCTCGGTGGTCCTCGACACGGTGGCGGTGGAGTCGCAGCGCCAGCTCAACGAGACCTTCACCTGGTACGTACGCAACCAGTTGCCCAAACACGAACGGCCCAAGGCCGACACCATCGAGCGACTCTCCCCGGCGATCGTCGTGGACCAGCGGCCCCTCGGCGGCGGCGCGCGCTCCACCGTCGGCACGCTGACCGACATCTACGCGATCCTGCGGGTGCTCTACTCCCGCTGCGGCACGCCGAGCGCCGGTGAAGCCACCGCGTACTCCTTCAACGACCCGGCCGGCATGTGCCCCGAGTGCGCCGGGCTGGGCCGCACCACCCGCATCGACCTCGACCGTTTCCTGGACACCGGCCGCTCCCTCAACGCGGGCGCGATCCGTTTCCCGCCGCTCGCCGTCGGCACGGCGGGCTGGCAGATCTACGCGGCCTCCGGCCTCTTCGACCCCGACAAGCCCCTGGACCGGTACACCCCGAAGGAGTGGGACCTGCTCCTGTACGGCAAGGGGTTCACCGTCAAGCGCGGTGGGCGGGCCTACAACAACACGTACGAGGGACTGGTCGAGAACTTCGACCGGCGCTATGTGAAGCGGGACGTCTCGGCGCTCTCCGAGAAGACCCGGGACATGGTGCGCGGCTTCGTACGCGAAGGGACCTGCCCGGAGTGCCGGGGCGCGCGGCTGACCGCGGCGGCCCTGAAGTCCCAGGTCGCGGGGCAGAACATCGCCGAGATGGCGGCGCTGGAGGTCACCGGACTGAGCGAGGTGCTGCGCGGCATCGACCCGGCCGAGGAGCCGTTGGGCGCGGCCATCGCGGCACGGGCGGTCACCGCGCTGGACCGGCTGACCGACATCGGCCTCGGCTACCTCAGCCTCGACCGGCCGGCCGCCACCCTGTCCGGCGGCGAGGGGCAGCGGCTGAAGATGGTGCGCCATCTGGGCAGCAGCCTGACGGGCATGACGTACATCTTCGACGAGCCGAGCACCGGGCTGCACCCCAGCGACGTACGCCGCCTCAACGACCTGCTGGTGCGCTTGCGCGACAAGGGCAACACCGTGCTCGTCGTCGAACACGACCGGGACGTCATCGCCGTCGCGGACCATGTGGTGGACATGGGGCCCGGCGCCGGTACGCACGGCGGCGAGGTGGTCTTCGCGGGGACGGCGCGGGGGCTGGCGGCGGCCGACACGCCTACGGGGCGCGGGCTGCGCCGCGTGACGGGCGTGAAGGCGGACGTCCGTACGCCGACGGACTGGCTGACCGTACGGGACGTGACGCTGCACAACCTCAAGGGCGTGGACTTCCGCGTGCCCACCGGGGTGCTCACGGTCGTGACCGGGGTGGCGGGCTCCGGCAAGAGCACGCTGGTGTCCGAGGCGTTCGTGGGGGCGCACCCGGAGGCCGTGGTGGTCGACCAGTCGGCGATCGGGGTGTCCGCTCGGTCCACCCCGGCCACGTACCTCGGGGCGATGGACGCGGTACGGGCGCTCTTCGCGCGCGCGAACGGCGTACCGGCGGGGCTGTTCAGCTTCAACGCGGCCGGGGCGTGCGATGAGTGCCGGGGGCGCGGGGTGATCCATACGGACCTGGCGTACATGGACCCGGTGACCTCGACCTGCGAGGCGTGCCGGGGGCGGCGCTACAAGGACGAGGTGCTCGGCCTGACCCTTAGCGGCAGGTCGGTCGCGGACGTGCTGGAGATGACGGGGGAGGAGGCGGTGGCGTTCTTCGGGGCGGGCGACCTCGCCTCCGCCGGTGGCGACGAGGTGGCAGGTGTCGTACGGAGGCTGTCGGCCCTCGTCGAGGTCGGGCTCGGCTACCTGACGCTGGGGCAGTCGGTGTCCTCCCTGTCGGGCGGCGAACGGCAGCGCCTCAAACTGGCCACCCGGCTGCACCGTACGGGGAGCGTGTACGTGCTCGACGAGCCGACCACCGGACTGCACATGGCCGACGTGGCGGGCCTGCTGGAACTGCTCGACCGGCTGGTGGACGGCGGCAACACCGTCCTGGTGATCGAGCACGACCTCGATGTCGTCAAGCGGGCGGACTGGGTGGTCGACCTCGGGCCCGGAGGCGGCCGGCGCGGCGGCGAGATCGTGTACGCCGGGACGCCGCGGGGGCTGCTGGCGGCGCGGGGGTCGGTCACGGCCGAGTGCCTGCGGGGGTCGCTCGACGGTTGGCTGTCCGGGGCCTCGGCCGATGGCCGGCTGTCCGGGGCTTCAGCCGTCGATCGGCCGTCCACGGCCTCAGTCGACGGTGCGCTGTAGCAGGCCCCAGGTGAACTCCGCGACCGTGGGCCGCGGTTCGCCGTCGGCGTCGGGTACCGTGAACGCGAGGCGCCAGCGGGTGGGGGCCGTGCCCTCCATGGGGCGCGCCGGGGCGAACGCGCGAGCCACCTCGTCGACCGTGCAGGACCACGGGACCAGATCGCCGGTCGTCCGCAGGGCGGGGGCGGCGGCGCCCGGCGCCCGGACGAGCCACGCGTTCCACGCGGTGCCCTGCGGACCGGTCAGGACCTCGAACCGCAGATCGGGCCAGAGCGGTACGGGCCAGGTCAGCGCCTCGCAGGTCAGGTCGCCGATGCGGCGGGCGGTGACGGACTCGGGGCGGCCGAGCAGCGAGCGGTAACGCTGTACCGCACCGCGCGACCGTGGCGAGTGGGTCCACGCCTGCCAGCGGCGGTTGGCCTCCCGCAGCTCGGCGCGGGAGGCGCCGAGGGCGCGCAGCGCGTCCTCGACCAGGCCGGGCTGGTGGTCGGCCATGCGGCGCAGCAGGACGAGCTGGAAGGCGCGGGGGCCGTCGGCGGGCCCGCCCGCACCGCTGCCGGGGCCGTCGCCGGACGCGTCGTCCGGGCCGTTGTCAGTGGTGGGGTTCATGATGGACATGTTCGCGGACGACCGGGCGGGCGAGCACCCTGACCGGGCTCGTCGGGTGGGCGTTCGTCCGGGGGCAGCCGGCGCAGGATGGCTTCGTGTTCGGTCTCGGTGACCTGTTCACCGCAGGAGGGGAGGAGCTGGGGGATGTTGTCGAGAATCGGGTAACGGCGGCGCAGCCGCGGGTTGTAGAGGACGTCGTCCGGCACGAGCAGGGTCAGCGGGCCCTTGTCGATCGGGCAGGCCAGGATCTGCAGCAGGGGGTCGTCGGGGGTCACGGCTCAGCTCCTTGGGGTGGGGCGGGGCGGGTGTCGGGGGTGTCCGTTCCTAGCTCTGGTGCTGGTTTCGGCTCCGGGTCCAGGACGGGTTCCAGTTCCGGTTCCAGTTCCTGTGGGGCGTCCTGGCGGGGCAGGGCCAGCAGGACGAGTACGGCGACCGCGGTGCCGCCCAGGCGCAGGCCCAGGCGCAGGGGATCGGCGGGCAGCGGCTCGCCGAACGCGACCGTGCCGCAGGCGACGGTGAAGACGCAGGTCACGGTGGTACAGACGGGGACGATGAGGGAGGCACGGCAGCGCTGGAGCGCGGTCTGCGACAGCACCAGGCCCACCGCGCCGGTGAAGAGCAGCAGATACGGATACGGGGAGGTGAACACGTCACGGACGGCGCCCGCGGGGTCGTGCGCGCTCAGCAGTCCGGAGACGCCCTTGATGGCGAGCGAGCTGACGCCGTAGAGCAGGCCGACGGCCGCACCGTAGGGGACGCCCGAGGTGGGCTGGCGGTGGCGGCGCTTCGCGCGCCGCTCGGCGGACCCGTACAGCCACAGCCCCGCGGCCAGCGACGGCAGGGCGATGGCGAGCAGGGTGCCGGTGGGCGCGGTACGGGTGACGGTGCCGGCGCCGCTGCCCTGGAGTGACCCGACGACCATGCCGAGCGCCAGCAGGATCGCCAGGATGCTCCGGCGTTCGCGGCCGGTGGTGCGCTCGCCGAGGAAGACCGACGACAGGAGGAGCAGCAGGACCAGGCCGGAGACGAAGATGCCCTGGGCGGCGGCGATGGGAAGGGTGCGGTAGACCGCGAGCTGGGCGGCGAAACCGGCGGCGAGGGCCAGCGAGCCGGCCAGCCACAGCGGGCTGCTCAGCAGGTGGCGGACGAGTCGGGCGGGCCGGCGGGTGTTCAGTGCGGGCAGCGCGGACAGGGCGCGCTTCTCCAGCACGAACCCGGTGCTGTACAGGACGTTGGCGAACAGTGCGGCCGCCACGCCCCACCACAGCACTGCCCTACTCCCTTCTCCGGCGGGCATGGACGAGCAGGACGGAGGCCAGCGAAGGCAGTCGGCAGGCGGCACGGTCCAGGGGCCGCAGCGGACGCGGCACGTCGTGGTACGGCGCGCCCGCGATCCGTACGACCTCGAAACCGCAGGCCGGCAGGAAGCCGCGCAGGGCGCGGGCGGTGTAGAGGCGCAGATGGCCGACGACCTGGGTGCCGGGCCGTCCGTGGATGCCGCGCATGCTCACCTCCGAGAAGACGGGCTGGACCCCCGCGAGGAGGAGTCCGCGGTTGTACCAGGCAGCGAGATTGGGGGTGGAGAGCATCAGGTGACCGCCGGGGCGCAGGACCCGGCGCAGTTCGTCGAGGGCCGCGTCGGGGTCGACGAGGTGCTCGATGACCTCGCTGAAGAGAACAGCGTCGGCGCTGCCGTCCGCGAATGGCAGCCCGCTGTCGCCCAGTTCACCCCGTACGGCGTACGGAACCCGGGTCGCGGCGCGGCGCAGCGCGTCCTGCGACCAGTCGACGCCGACGATGCGGTGGCCGGAGAGGACGGTGGCCGCGACGGCGGCCGCGCTCCCGTCGCCGCAGCCGATGTCCAGGACCGTGGCCGGGGGCGCGCCGGGGCGTACCGGTCCCAGGGCCCGCGCCAGCATCAGCGCCTGGCGGCGGCTCCGGGCGTCACCGGAGGCGACGGGGACGGCGGGGTCCTCGTAGAACTCCCGGAGGGTGTGCGGCGGTTCGCGGTCCGCTGTGGTTCGTGGACCGCTGCCCAGAGGGGTGGCGGTCTGCCGGGTCACGGGGTGGTTCCTTCCGGGCGGACCGTGGGGTCCGGGTGGTCCGTGGGGTCCGGGCGGTCCGAAGGGCCCGTGCGGCCCGTGCCGTCGTCTCCGGCCTCCGGCGTCCAGGACGTGGCCGCTAGCGACCGGGCGAAGAGGGTGCCCAGACGGGCGCCCGCCTCGTCGTCCAGGAGCGCGTGCGACCAGCGCAGCGCCAGTTGGACGCGTCCGCCGACGGAGACGGTGGTGACGGTCAGGCCGCGTGGAATCCGGGCCGGGGCCGAGAACCACACGGCGGTGGGGCGTCCCGCGTCCCCGAAGTCGAGCGGATAGGGGATGCGGCCGATGTTGGACAGCAGCGTGGTGGACGCCAGGGGCGCGGCGGCGGTGCGCAGCGCCCGCGTGAGGACGCCGCGCGCGCCGACCGGGAGCACCGGCGCGGTCAGCAGCGCCGCACCGAGGCCGAGTTGGGATCCCGGCGCGGCCTTCAGGGAACGGGTGCGGGCGGCGGTGCGCCGCAGCAGCCGGGCGACCGCCGCCGGGTCGGGCGGGTCGGCCGTGAGCAGCGGCGCGTCCTGCTGCTCCTCCGGGCCGAATCCGACGGAGACCAGCCGGGTGCCGTTGCCGATGGGCATGTCCGTACCGCGTGGGCGGTCGTCCACCGGCATGGTCACGACGACGGGGGCGCTCGGACGCCCGTGGACGTGGTTCCAGCGGGCCACCATCAGGCAGGTGGCGACGAGGAGCTGGTCGTTGACGGTGAAGGCGGCGACGCCGCCGACGCGGGGCGGCCGGGCCGGTACGGGCAGCTCGGTGATGAGCATCCCGTTGCCCCGACAGGCCGAGCCGCTCATGGTGCCCGAGCCGCCCCGGCCGTCCGTCCTCCGGGGCCCGCGTTCGGCGGCGATCCGTACCGGCCGGGCCAGACGGTGCCCGCCGAGCGGCGGCGTGTCCGGGGGAATGCCGCCCGTGGCGGCCCCGGGCGCGCGGACGGGCGGGGGCGCCGGGGAGTTGTCGGCGCCTCCGTAGAGCTGGGCGGCGGTGGCCAGCACCCGTAGGCAGGCCGGACCGTCCAGCGCGGTGTGGTTGATGGTGACGAGCAGTACGGTGCCGCCGTCCGCCACCCCCGCCTTGTCTTCATCCCCGTCCGGCCCCTGCTCGACGACCTCCAGCCGTACCGGCGGCGAGGTGTCCAGCGGCGGGCAGTCGGCCAGGGCCCGCTCCCGAGCGCGTTCGAGGGCGTCCGGGCCCGGTGGCGGGAAGACGACCGGGTCGACGTCCGGCACGCCGGTCAGCTCCCACGCGTACCGCCGCCGCCACCAGCGGTGCGGAGCCTGGCGCATCAGGATGCGGGGGTGCCGGCACAGCGCCTCCCGGAACGCCGCCCGCAGCCGGTCGGGGTCCGGCCTCCCGGGCAGGTGCACCTCGATGTGCACGGTTTCCGGTTCGTCGTCCGTGAGGCAGTGCCGGGTGATCTCGTCGACCACCGGGAACGGGATGCGCCGTACGGTCCGGTCCGCCGCGCCGGGCGGCCCGTCCCCGGCCGGTCCCCGTCGTGCCGGCTGCAGTGCGGTCATCGAGTGGGTTCCTCCCCGCTCCGGTCCGGTGAAGTGCCGTGAGGTGGTGTGCCCTGAGGTGGCGTGCCGTGAGGTGGCGTGTCGTGAGGCGGTGTTCCGTGAGGCGGTGTGTCGTCCGAAGGCGCGCTGCCCGGAGGCGGCGCGCTGCCCGGAGGCGGCGCGCTGCCCGGAGGCGGCGCGCTGCCCGGAGATGGCGCACTGTCCGGAGTCTGCGCGCCACCCGAAGGCTCCGCACTCTCCGACGCCGCGTCACGCCGTCGGCGGCGAGGCAACGGTGGTGCCTGCGTCCCCGCCGCCACCGTTCCTCCGACAGACGCCGACGTAGCCGCCGCCCCCGGTTCCTCCGCCAATTCCCCTTCCCTCCGAGGTCCCGCCCCACCCCGCGCCCGCGCCCCGCGCCGCCCCCATGACCCGGGCACCGTCACCACCGCGGCCGCCAGCGCCAGCAGGGCAAGTGCCTGCGCCGTGGCGCTGAAGGCCCCGGCATCGGCGGCGGCCGGTTCGCCCGCGCCGAGTGCCGCCGTGACGCCGGCACCCACCATGGCCAGCAGCGCGACCGGTACGAGGATCCCCGGCCGGAACCGGGCCGCCAGTGCCACCAGCGGCACGATCACGGCGTACGGCCCGGCGGCGAGCACCACGACCACGGTCAGGGCGACGACGCCCAGCACCCAGGAGGGCGCGGGCGGCGCCTGCGGTTCCGGTGGTGTGCGCGGTGTGCGGCGTACCAGGGCGGAGCCGATGAGTACGGCGATGCCCAGCGCGCCGCCGAGCAGTCCGAGATCGTACGTGGTGGCGGGCGCGTACGAGAGTTTCACCAGCCCGCCTCGGCCCGCCGGGATCAGGAAGCCCTGCTGCCAGCCGTCGAGCCGGACCGGCGACAGTTCGCGGCCGTCGAGCGTCGCGTGCCAGCCCGCGTTGGCGTTCTCGTACATCTGGAGGTACGCGGCGGCGCCGGTGCCCACCCGGACCGACCGCTGGTCGCCCGCCCAGTCCTCCGCCGCCACCGTCCGCCGCTCGCTCGCGGGCGCGGGGGCGCTGCCCCGGCTGAGGGTGATGTCCGTCAGCGCCAGCGGGCCCTGGTCGCCGGCCTCCACCCGGTGTTGTCCGGAGGGGAGTTCGAGGTTTCCGTCGCGTGCTTCGCCCGCGCACAGTTCGACCGTGACGGGTCGGCGTTCGGTCAGGTCGCGTACGTATCCGGAGGCTTTGGTGGCGTGCAGGGTGCCGTCCACGGCCAGGGGCGGGCCCTGGCCGCACGGCAGCGAGAACCGGTCGGCGGCCGAGGGGGCGGGACGCGCAGCGCGTCCAGGGCCGGGATGTAGACCTCGCTGAGGCCGACGGGCAGTTGGAGGGCCTGGTCGGCGACCGGGTTGTGGACGGTGAGTTCCTTGACCTTGCTGATGGTGATGTCGAGGCGGTCGGTGGTGATCGGGTCGAAGCGGGCCTGGCCGTTCTCGTCGACGCCGGCGGTCGCGGCCCCGTCGGGGGAGTTGACCAGGATCTGTTCGGGGCGGGTGGAGAGGCCGCCCGCCGCGGCCAGCACGATCTCGTCGACGGGCCGCTTTCCGGGCCAGCGCAGGTGCAGGGTGGGCTTGTCGCCCGAGATCCAGGCGGTGGTCAGGTCGCCGTCGACGAGGTTGCGGGGGCTGAGCGAACGGCCGGAGCCGAAGCTGGTGGAGTCGGCGGTGGCGGTGATGCGTTCCTTCTGCTGGGGGGCCACCCGGTCCAGCAACTGGTCGAGTTCCGGCCCCGGTACGGCCAGGGCCTTGGCCGACACCTCGTACGACGCGCTCGCGCCCGTACGGAACTGGCGGTGCAGCCCGACCTCGGCGGAGACCGGCGAGAGGCCGCCGGGGTCGCTGCCGCGGTGCAGGGAGTACGTGGCGGACGGTGCCGTGGACTTCTCGTCGTCCGTGGGGAGTCGCAGCAGCCGGGTGACCTGTACGTCCGGTATCGACACCTCGGAGAAGCCCGCGCCGGACAGTCCGGCGCGCGGCGTCTGCGACCCGGTGATGGTGATCTTCAGCCACTTCGCGACCCCGGCCGGTGCTCTGACCTGCTGCTTCACGCCGTTGGTCAGCAACTGGCTCTCGATGCTGCCCCGGTCGGTCTGGACGCGTACGGAGGTCGGCGCCGCCCGCATGCCGTCCCCCGGCAGCGGTGTCAGCCCGATCTCGGACGGTACGGACGTGGGCCGGGTGAAGCCGATCCGCAGCCACTGGCCGACCGGTTCGCCCGCGCTGCCCTCGGCCCAGCCGGTGTCCGGGTTGCCGTCGAAGGCGTTCACCGGGTCGTACTGCGGAAGGTGGAACAGCCAGTTGCCGCTGCTGGAGGCGGTGACCGAGGCGGCTCCCCGCAGCACCCCGGTGGTCTGGTGGTCGATGCCCTCGGAGGGCAGGATCTGCCGCGGCGGGCGTCCGGGGTCCTGGACGCTGTCCGGGTGATTCTTCTCCCCGGGCGCGTACGTGTACGACGTGTTGGAGTTGACCAGTCCGAACCGGGTGTCGGCACGGCGCAGTCCGTCGCCGGTCAACTGGAGCGGCGGGGTGCCGACGCCCGGGTGGTTGTCGCCGGTCAGCACGGCCGGCCGGTGGCGCAGCGTGGGGTCGGCGGACAGCGGGAGCAGTGCCTCCGGCCCTCCGCTGACCTGCGCGGTGTCCGACACGGGCTGGGCGGTGACCGGTCCGGGGCGTGGGGTGTCCACCGGTTCGTAGATCTCCACCGAGCGCTGGCGCGGGTACAGGCCCTGGATCTGTACGGGGGTGTCGGGGGCGATCTTCCCGTCCGTGGTCAGCGGCCCGAACGCGGCGACCCGGCGGTAGCCGGACGCCTCCAGGGTGCGTTTGACGGTCTGTGTCGGTAGGTAGCCGATCTGGTCGGGGTCGAGGTCGTTGCGGACGACGACGTCGTACAGGCCCGCCCGGCCCAGGAAGTCGCGCAGCCCCGGCACTTCGGAGCCGGACAGCAGCGCCTGCTCGACGGCGTCCATGGCGCGCCGTACGCCGGGCGTCCCGAACGGCACGTAGTCGCGCTGCGCCCACCGGGAGCGGGCGAGCACGTCCAGGGGCTGGTCGATCGGGGAGCCCCAGGTGTAGATGCCGTGCGCGGTGGCGGGGACGACGAGGGCGCGGTTGTCGGGGGTGTTCTTCTTCAGCCAGTCGGCGGTCCGCTCCCAGGCGTTCGGCAGCTTCTTGAAGGCGCCGGGCTGGAGGACGGTTCCGTTGAGGAACGGCAGGGCGAGCGCGGGCAGGGTCAGCAGCGCGACGACCAGCGGGATGTGGCGGCGCCCGGGGATGCGCCGGGTGCCGCGCCGCTCGCCGGCCACCCCGACCAGGTGGGCCAGGCCGAACGCGAGGGCCAGCGCCAGGCCCGGCCCGAACTTGTAGATGTTGCGGAACGGCCGCAGCCAGCCGTCGAGCCAGTCCTGCCACAGCCCGTGGAACGGGCCGCCCAGCGCACCGGCGTACCCGGTCAGGCAGATACCGGCCACCACCAGCACGGTCAGCAGCAGCCAGCGCCGCTCCGGCGCGTCCCGGCGGGCCAGCCCGGCCAGGCCCAGCGCGGCGGCCAGCGCCGAGCCGAGGATCGCGACGACGCCTGCCGCCATGGTCCAGCCGGCCGGCAGCCAGGGTTCGCCGAAGTTGAGGTAGCCGGTCCAGTTGCCGGCGCCGCGCAGCAGTTCGGTCGCCGACATGGTGCCGGTCGTGGTGTCGGCCTGCTCGATGTACGGCATGAAGTCCTCGCCGTACACCCCGAGCAGCAGCAGCGGTACGGCCCACCACGCGGTCGCCAGGACGACGCCCGGTATCCACCACACGAGCAGCGCTCTGCGCCGGGCGCCCGTACGCGACAGCACGTACAGCAGGACGGGCAGCAGCGACGCCAGGGTGGATGCTGCGTTGACGCCGCCCATGAAGGGGATGAGCAGCGCAGAGCGGGTGGCGGCCAAGCGCGCGGACGCGCGGTGGTTGGTCAGCGGCAGCAGGACCCAGGGGAGCAGCGCTCCCGGCAGCGCGGCGGCGGAGGTGGACCCGACGACCATGGTGAACGTCGGCCACAGCGCGTACGCGGCGGCGGCGAGCAGCCGGGACGGCGGCGTGCCGACGCGCAGCCGTTCGGCCAGCCGCAGCGCGCCCCAGAAGGCGGTGGTGACGATCAGCGACATCCACAGCCGCTCGGCGAGCCACACCGGCAGGTGCACGAGGTCCGTCAGCGCGTAGTACGGCAGGGACGGGAACGCGTAGCCGACGTACTGGTCCGTGATGCCGCCGAAGCCCGCCCGGTCGTGCCAGAGCTGCCCCAGGTCGCTCAGGAAGCGCCAGGGGTCGGTGGTCACCCCCAGCTTCGTCTCGAAGGTCATCTTCCCGGCCGACGGGGCGAGGAAGAGCACGAAGGTGACGGCCCAGAACGCGAGCAGCCAGCGCCGGGAGCGCGGCGGTCCGGGCGGCGGCGCGCCCGGCGCGGACGCCGGGGTGCCTCCGGCGTCCGGCGATCCCGGTGAGCTGGACACGAGCGTCTGGGTCATGGCAACCGCCGCAGGATGAGGAGGAGGTTCCAGGTGGCTACTTCCCGTACGCCCGGCAGGCGCGGGATCGTTTCGGCGAGGAACGGCGCGTACCGGGAGCGGGCCGTCACGATCCATACGTCGTCCCGCCGCCTGACCTGGCGCAGCGTCCGGCCGACGTGCAGCGCGAACAGGTTCTCGCCCAGGGTGTGCTTGGCGGCCCGGCCGGTACGCCGCCGGTAGCGCTCACGGGCCCGCCGGGCGCCCAGGTAGTGCCAGGGCGCCGTCTCGTGCCCGCCCCAGGGGGACAGCCAGTTGGTGAACGACAGGTAGATCAGACCGCCGGGCCGGGTGATCCGCACCAGCTCGCTGAGGAAGGTCTGCGGGTCCGCCACGTGCTCCAGGACGTTGGAGGAGAAGCAGATGTCGGCGGTGCCGTCGGCCATCGGGAGGAGATAGCCGTCGGCGAGCACCGCGCCGCTCGGTGGACGGCCGCGCGCGGTCAGCTCGCGCAGGTCCGGCTCGAAGAGGTAGCCGTGCGCGCCGCGGCGCCGGAACTCCTCGGTGAAGTGCCCGCTGCCGCCGCCGATGTCCGCCACGACCCGGCCCTTCAGCGGCTCGTACCGCTCGATCTGGTCGGCGGCGTCCCGGGCGAGCAGGCCGTAGCAGTGCTCGGGGTCGTGCTGCTCGCGCAGGAAGGCGCGGAAGAGGGTGAGAGATCTGCGCAGGGAAGGGTCCCGCACCTCAGCATCACCGCCCGGCGGGGAGGTCGAGGTGCGCTTCGGCGTACGACTCGGCCGCCACGGCGCGGAAGCTGCGGACCGTGGCGCTCCACCGGAAGCGCGCGGCGCGCTGCGCGGCGGCGGCGCCCAGCGCTTGCCGACGAGGGTGGCTGAGCGCCAGTGTGCACCAGTGCGCGGCGAAGGAACTCTCGCCGCGCGCCAGCAGCCCGGTCACCCCGTCGTCCACCGAGTCGCGCAGGCCCGGGATGTCGAACCCGACGGCAGGGGTGTGCCGGGCGGCCGCCTCCATGACGACCAGACCCCAGCCCTCGACCAGCGACGGGTGCAGCAGCAGCCAGGCGCGGCAGAGGAGTTCGTGCTTGTCCTGCTCGCTGATCCGGCCGGTGAAGTGCACGTCCGGGCCCGCCATGGCCGTCAGCCGGTCGCGCTCCGGCCCGTCGCCGACGATCACCAGCCGGCCGCCGGTGACCGGCCGCACCCGCTCCCACAGCCGCAGCAGCAGATCGACGCGCTTGTACTCGACCAGCCGCCCCATGGCCAGGAACAGCGGCTCCGGCGCCTCGGGCAGCAGCGGCCCCGGCTCCTCCACACCGTTGTGCACCAGCCGGATACGCTCCCGCTCCACCCCGAGCCCGCGCAGCGCGGCGGCGGTGGAGCCCGACACGGCGACCATGAGGTTGCCGCGGTGGGTACCGGCCAGCGCCCAGTGCTCCAGCCGCCGGCCGAGCCGGGCGGCGGGCGCGGGGTAGCGCATTCCCCACAGGTCCGTGTGGACGTGGTTGACCAGGCACAGCGTCGGTCCGGTGTGCCACAGGGGCGCCAGGTACGGCATCCCGTTGCAGACCTCGACCAGCAGGTCGCACGCGCCGACCCGGCGGCTGAACTGCCGTCTCACACGCAGGAAGTGACCGGCGTCGCCGCCCGCGGAGACCACCCGGTAGCCGCGGTCGGCGGCGGGGCCGCCGCACAGCAGGGTGACCTCGTGGCCGTGCGCGGTCAGGCCCTCGGCGATGCGGTCGACGAGCAGTTCGGAGCCGCCGGCGGCGGGGTTGCCCAGGTCGCGGCGGGCGAGGAAGACGATGCGGTGGGGGAGTGGGGGTGGGGGGTGTTCGGAGTGCTCTGAGTGACCTGAGTGTTCGGGGGTGGGCGGTGGTGTGGCGTGGGTGGGTGGTGCAGGGTGGGCCGGCGGTTCGTGGCGTGCGGACGGTGCGGGGTGTGCGGGGGGTGCGGCGTGTGCGGGCGGTTCGCGGCGTGTGAGCGGTTCGCGGCGTGCGGGCGCTGCGGCGGACAAGGACGGTCGTACGTGCTGGGGCATGTGCGCTCCAACTCGTCTCAGGGTGCGGTACCAGTGGTGTGGGGGGACGTACTGCGTACTGAGTCGTGCGGACCTGCCGGCCTGGGGCCGCGGACGGGGACGCGGGTGGGTGAGCTGGATAGTTTTCGCCGCCCTGTTCGATGCGGCTACTCACCGGCGTGACAATTTCCGCCCCGGTTCCGCCTGACGCCTCATCACTTCGCGCAGGATCAGTTGAACCGCCGCCTCCCGCGCACCACCAGCACCACCCCGAAGAGCGTCAATCCGCCGCCCGCCACGGCTGCCGCGAGCGGCGCCGTCTCGCCGACCGTCTTGAGCCTGGTGCTGTCCGCGTCCGCCAGCGCCACCTGCCTGCGCTGGGTCGCGGGCGTGAACTCCAGGCCCGACCCGCGCAGCAGCGTCACCGCGTCGGTCCGTGCCCCGGGTGCCCGCAGCGTCTTGTGCGGCGAGATCGACGCGTTGATGATCCGGCCCGTACGCGGCTCGACGACCATCTCGATCCCGCTGTTCGCGTACCACTCCTCGGCCTGCACCTGGCCCTGCGCCGGCCGCCCGACCAGCCGCCCCGGCACCTGCCGGCTGCCCGTCCTGGTGGGTGCGACGGTCCCGGTGAAGCGATACCCCTCGTACCCCTGTACGTGCTTGGTGCCGGCGAAGCGGAGCGGGACCGCGGCGCCCAGGGTGTTGTCCCACCAGCGGTAGGTCCGGCGCTGCACGTCGAAGGGGAACTTCAGGTACGCGTCCCCTTCGAAGCGGGTCGGCGCCTCCTTGCAGCAGTGCACCGGGGCGTTGGTGCGCCGGTCGGTGACCCACCGCTCCAGCGTCCACTGGAACGCCTTGCGCGGGTCCTTCAGCTCCAGCGTCACCGGGGTGTCGACGGTCGTGGACACGTCCCACACGGCCCGCCCGCTGCGCTCGCTCTCCGCCACGTCCCCCAGTACGTGCCGGGTGATGGTGATCTTCTGCCGGTTCTTCGTACGCAGCGTCCCGGTGTCGAAGTAGCTGCCGGTGCCCGTGAAGACGGTGGTCACGTCGACGTCCACCGGAGTGCGCTGGGCGCGCGGCGCGACGTACCAGGCGAGCATCGGGGCGAGCACCAGGAGGAAGACACCGAGGCCCAGCAGGACCAGGGAAAAGGGTGAGGCGGTCTTACGCATACGAGCACTCCTGAGGGCTGCGGGGGCAGTGCACGTGCGGCGTGGCGGTGGTCCGGGGGAACGGGCGGGAACCGTAGGCGCATCCTTGACATGCCGTCAATGCCCCCACACACTCGGCAGGCACCGCGGCCGCCGCGGTCCGGCGCCCCGCCGGCGCGGTACGGCACCGCGGCCGTCACCGTGCGGTCCCGCGGGCGCCCGAGGCCGTCCGCGGACCGGGCCGGGCCGGGCCGGTGCGCCGCGCAACCCTCGACGTACCTGCCACCGAAGGGGCCCGCCGCGCCATGCACAGACTGCTCGCCGCCGTACTGACTTCGCTGGGCGCCGCCGCCCTGGCCGTAGGCGCGTCCCTCGGCATCGTGGCCGCCCTGGATGCCACGCCGGAGCAGCCCAACGTGCCCCTGGTGACCTTCGACCGGACGCCTTAGGGGAGGCCGCAGGCGTGGTGGAGACGGTCCGCTCGGCCTGGCGCGACGTACCCCCGGCGCAGGTACGGGAGTTCGCCGCGCGCGCTCTGGACGAGGTCCCGGCACTGGCCCAGCGCATCCTGGCGGAGATCCGCCGGGAGTATCCGCAACTGCCGCTGGCTCTGGACGAGTACGGCGAGCCGCGCGCGCTGGTCGGCATCCGGCAGTCGCTGGAGCACTTCGTGGAGCACATGTCCGCCGGCCTGGACAGTCCGCACGTCCACCCGCGTATCTTCCAGGAGTTCGGCCGCGGCGCGGGCATCCAGGGCCGCAGCCTGGATGCCCTGCAAGCCATCTACCGGCTGGGCGTACGGCTGGCCTGGCGGCGGCTGGCCGAAATCGGCCAGCAGGTGGCGATTCCGGCCCCGGCCATGTACGAACTGGCCGAATCGGGCTTCGAGTACCTGGACGGGCTGGTCGCCGAATCGGTACGCGGCTTCGCCGAGGCCGCGGCCCGTCAGGCGGGCGAACGGCTGCGGCATCAACGCCGGCTCATGGAGCAACTGTTCGCGGCCGGGGCACGCGCGCACACTGCCCCCGCACTCACCGACCGCGCCGCCAGGATCGGCTGGGCACTGCCCGCGCAGGTCGCCGTGGCCGTACTGCTGCGCCCCGCCCGCGAGTCCGTCGCACCCGCCGTCGGTACGGACGTCCTCCTGGACATGGAGTGCGAGCGGCCCCGCATGGTGGTGCCGGAGCCGGACGCCGCCGGGCGCAGGGAACTGCTCCAGCGCGCCACGGCGGGGTGGTCGGGCGCGCTCGGCCCGGCCGTACCGCTGGCGCACGCGGCCAAGTCGCTGCGCTGGGCGAACACCGCGGTGGATCTGATCGAGCGGGGCCTGCTGCCCGCCGGGCAGTTGCTGCACTGCACCGATCACACCGAGGCGCTGGTCCTCCTGCCGCCCGAGGAACTGATCGAGGACCTGACCCGGCGGCGGCTGGAGCCCTTGGCGCACTGCGGGCCCACCCACGGCCGCCGGCTGGCCGAGACCCTCCTCGCCTGGCTGGAGACGCGCGGCGGCGCGCCCGAGGTGGCCGCCCGGCTCGGCGTCCACCCGCAGACCGTCCGCTACCGGCTGCGCCAGATACGCGAGCTGTGGGGCGACGAGGTGGACGATCCGGACCGCCGCTTCGAGCTGGAACTGGTGCTGCGGGCCCGGCGGCTGCGCGGCGAACTCAGGGTGCCGGGCGGCCCTTCCAGCCGTCGCTGAACACCTCGAAGCCGTCCAGCAGCCGGGCCGTCCCGAATTCGGACAGCGCGTCCAGCCGCAGCGTCCCCCGTCGCCCGTGTCGCCGATCCCCGCGTACATCGGGAACGAACCGGACTCCACGAACCGCTCGTACCCCGGCTCCAGCAACGCTGCTTTCGCCGGTACCCGTCCCCCCCGTCACCCGAAGCTGACCCGTTCCAGCCAGGAGTCCAGCAGTTCCGCATCACCGCCGATCACGATGCCGGGGCTGCGGGCGGGCAGCCGGCGGTAGAGGACCAGCAGCAGGTCGGTCAGCGGGCCGCTGACGGTGACGGCGGCCTCCTCGCGCGGTGCGTGGCGCCAGGAGATCGCCGCACCCGTGAGGTCGACCAGCCAGTCGGCCGCCGTCCCCGGTGCGGTGCCGCCGGCCCGGAAGCGCAGCGTGCGACCAGGGTGGCCGAGAAGGTCCCGCAGCTCCGGGCGGTGATCGAGGGTCTGCGGCTGTGCGACCAGCTCCAGCCACTCGCCGAGGCAGTCGGCGGCGGTCTCCTCGCCGAGGGTGAACGGCGCGCCCTCGGCCAGGAACGCGTCGGCGCGGTGGACCGCCGTCTCGTTGGCCATCCTCCGGGCGAAGAACGCGGCCGCCGGGCCGAGCTGGGGGAGGGGCACCCAGGCTTCCGCGCTCGGCCCGGCGGTCCGCAGGGTCTCGGCCAGCAGGGCGGCCCCCTCGCCCAGCCAGCCGTCCAGCACGGCCGGGTCCTCGTCGGCGTACGGCGACAGATCGCGGAAGTGCCCGTCGGGCGGCGGCCGTTCCGTACCGGTACGGATGACCTCCTCGACCCAGCGGTGCGCACCGCCCAGATGCCGCAGCAACTGGCCGACGTTCCAGCCGGGGCAGGAGGGCACCGGGGTTCTCAGCCGGTCCGCGCCCCGTACGAGCGACCTCAACAGGTCGGTCTGCGCGACGATTTCGGAGCAGTGGCGGTCGTACGTCGAAGCGTTCATGACGCCACGGTAAGTCCCGCCACTGACAACCGGCTTCGGGTCAGTTGAAGTCCAGGTCCCCCGTCCGCGTCCGCTTCAGCTCGAAGAACTTGTCGTAACCGGCGAGCAGCCGGGCGCCGTCGAAGACGCGTACGGCGTCCTCGCCGCGCGGGATCGCCGTGAGCACCGGGCCGAAGAAGGCCACGCCGTCGATGTGGATGGTGGGCGTGCCGACCTCCTCGCCGACCGGGTCCATGCCCTCGTGGTGGCTCTTGCGCAGCGCGTCGTCGTACTCCGTGCTGTCGGCGGCAGCGGCCAGCTCCACCGGCAGGCCGGCCTCGGCGAGTGCCTCCTCGATGACGGTGCCGTAGTCCTGCCGGCTGTCGTTGTGCAGACGGGTACCGAGCGCGGTGTACAGGTCGCGCAGTACTTCCTCGCCGTGCTTCTGGGCGGCGGCGATGCACACCCGCACCGGCCCCCATCCCTTGGCCAGCAGCTCCCGGTACTGCTCCGGCAGCCCTTCACGGCCCTCGTTGAGAACGGACAGGCTCATCACGCGGAAGCGCAGGTCGATGTCGCGGTGGGCCTCCACCTCCAGGATCCAGCGCGAGGTGATCCAGGCGAACGGGCAGAGCGGGTCGAAGTAGAAGTCGACTGTGTGACGGATGTTGTCCGGAGAAGACGCATTCTGAGCAGTCATGACGCCACGATAGTTCGCTTCGCAACTTCCGGCCGGGAGTTACGGCAGCGGCTTCCGGAGGAGCCACGTCCGGACGGGCGGCTTCCGGGGCGCGTCCACAGGTCGGCGCCCGCAGGCTCGCGCCCTCGGCCGGCGGGGCTACTCCGGTGAGACGCCCAGCATCCGCTGGAGCAGCTCCTTGAGCAGCGCGCGTTCCGCGACGGACAGCTCGCCGAGCGGCTCGCGCGCGAAGTCCAGGGAGTCGCGTAGCTGCGCCGCCGTCGCCCGGCCCGTCTCGGTGGGGGCGGCCAGCTTGACGCGGCGGTCGGCCGGGTCCGGGCGGCGCTCGACCAGGCCGCGGGACTCCAGCCGGTCCACGATCCCGGTCACGTTCGACGGCTCGCACTTCAGGCTCAGGGCTATCCGGCGCATCGGCATCGGCTCGCGGGCGAGGAGGCCGAGAACGCGCGCCTGGGCACCCGTGAGGGAATGTTCGGCCGCCGCGTGCTCGTACTCCTCGTGATAGCGGGCCACGACGGTGCCGATCAGCTCGACGACCTCGGCGGTCAGGTGGTCTGCGCGAGGAGTCATGCCACCAGGGTACCGAATTGCTTGACAACATGAAATATCGAGGAGCATTGTTGTTTCAGCACCTGAAGCATTTTGAGGAGGAGCAGCCCATGTCCGCACTGCCCACGTCCGCCCGCGAATGGCACCTCGTCGCCCGTCCGCACGGCTGGCCGAAGCCGGAGGACTTCGCGCTGCGCGAGGCGGCGGTCCCCGAGCCCGGCGAGGGGCAGCTCCTCGTCCGCAACCTGTACTTCTCCGTCGACCCGTACATGCGCGGCCGGATGAACGACGTGAAGTCCTACACCCCGCCCTTCCAACTGGACGAGCCGATGGAGGGCGGCGCGGTCGGTGAGGTCGTCGCCTCCAACGCCGACGGCTTCGCGGTCGGTGACCACGTCCTGCACTTCAAGGGCTGGCGCGAGTACGCAGCGGTGGACGCCGCCAAGGTCGCCAAGGTGGACGGTTCCCTGGCGCCCCTCTCCGCCTACCTGGGCGTGCTCGGCATGCCGGGCCTGACGGCCTACGCGGGCCTGCTGGAGGTTGCCTCCTTCAAGGAGGGCGACGCCGTCT
Organism: Streptomyces chrestomyceticus JCM 4735; assembly: GCF_003865135.1. NCBI lineage: Bacteria > Bacillati > Actinomycetota > Actinomycetes > Kitasatosporales > Streptomycetaceae > Streptomyces > Streptomyces chrestomyceticus. Next base: position 6,476,263 of record NZ_BHZC01000001.1, read on the forward strand.
TCGTGTCCGGCGCGGCCGGCGCGGTCGGCAGCGAGGTCGGCCAGATCGCCAAGCTCAAGGGCGCCTCCCGCGTCATCGGCAGCGCGGGCTCCGACGAGAAGGTCAAGCTGCTGACGGAGGAGTACGGCTTCGACGCCGCCTTCAACTACAAGTCCGACCGGTCCGTCAAGGAGCAGCTCCGGGACGCCGCCCCCGACGGCATCGACGTCTACTTCGACAACGTCGGCGGCGACCACCTGGAAGCCGCCATCGACTCGCTGAACGTGCACGGCCGGGTCGCCGTCTGCGGCATGATCTCGCAGTACAACGCCACCGAGCCGACCCCGGCGCCGCGCAACCTCGCGCTGGTCATCGGCAAGCGGCTGCGCATCCAGGGCATGCTCGTCGCCGACCACAGCCACCTCCAGGACCAGTTCGTCTCCGAGGTCTCGGCCTGGGTGCGCTCGGGAGAGCTGAAGTTCAGCGAGACGAAGGTCGCCGGCATCGAGAACGGCGTCGAGGCGTTTCTCGGCCTGCTGCGCGGCGAGAACACCGGCAAGATGATCGTCGATCTCACGGACTGACCCTGCACGGACCCGGTTCCGCCGGCCTACTAGGCTCGGCTCCAAGCCGTCGCGATCGTGGGCGCGAGTCGCGGCGAACCACAGGAGGATCTCTATGTCCATCCAGCCCGTAGACGTCGTCTACACCGCCGTCGCCACCGCGGAGAACGGCCGGGACGGCCGCGTCGCCAGCGACGACGGCAAGCTGGACGTCGTCGTCAACCCGCCCAAGGAGCAGGGTGGCAGCGGCGCCGGCACCAACCCCGAGCAGCTCTTCGCGGCCGGCTACAGCGCCTGCTTCCAGGGCGCGCTCAGCGTCGTCGCCCGCCGGGAGAAGGCGGACGTCTCCGGCTCCCGGGTGACCGCCAAGGTCGGCATCGGCAAGACCCCGTCCGGCGGCTTCGGCCTCACCGTCGAGATCAACGCCACCATCCCGAACGTGGACGAGGCCACCGCCAAGGACCTGGTCGAAAAGGCCCACCAGGTGTGCCCGTACTCGAACGCCACCCGGGGCAACATCGACGTCAAGCTCAGCGTCGGCTGACGCGAGGCTTCGGGCCGAGGGCCGCACTCCGTCGTGGGGTGCGGCCCTCGGCTCGTTCCGGCCGGCGAGCGGTCCTCGTTCTTGTCGCAGGGAAGGGCTGGAAGTGCCGGCACTTCGAGGGGAGACTGCGCTTCCGGTGCCCGAGCGGAGACTGCGTTTCCGGTGCCCCGAGCGGAGGCTGCGCTGTCCCGCCAGGCGTAGGCCGAGTGCGCCGAGTGCGCCGAGTGCCCGGAACTGCGTAATGCGCGGAGTGGCTGACGTGATGGTGCGAGGCGTCCGAGGAGACGAGTGGCGGCTGAGTCGGACTGTGCGCCGCCGCCCACCGTCATCCCCACGGCTTCCTTCGGCCTCTTCCGCAACCCCCCTGCGCCCTCCCGCGGCCTCTTCCGCAACCCCCTGCACCCTCCCTGTGACGCAGGCCACTCGTACGCCATCTTGACGGCGATGGCGTGAAATCGATTACGTAAGCCCACACGAAATCGATTACACGCCGTTGTGCGATCGAGACGCCCCCTTGCGCCGTGGTGTCCTCGACCTGCCTGCGCGGACCTGCACGGAAGGGCTGGGGCGGGATGGCGAAGATCAAGGATGTGGCCGAGCGGGCCGGGGTGTCCGTGGCGACCGTCTCCCGGGTGCTCAACGGGCGGAGCCCGGTGGCCGAGACGCGGGAGCGGGTGCTCGCCGCCGTCGAGGAGCTGGGGTACCGGCCCAACAACGTCGCCCGCGCCCTGCGGACCGCCCGTACCGGCACGCTCGGCCTGGTCATCAGCGACCTGACCAACCCGTTCTTCACCGAGCTGGCCGACGCCGTCGAGGACGCCGCGCGCGGCCTCGGCTACAGCCTGATCATCGGCAACGCCGCCGAACGCACCGCCCAGCAGGACGACTACATCCGTACGCTGCTGGACCGCCGTATCGACGGCCTGCTGGTCAGCTCGGCCGGTACCGGCTCCGCGATGCTGCGCGAGGTCGTCGCCTCCGGCACGCCGCTGGTGCTGCTGGACCGGATCGTGCCGGGCGTCGACGCGCCGTGCGTACGGGCCGACGGCGCCGCGGCGCTCACCGACCTGGCCGCCCACCTCGCCGCCCTCGGCCGGCGCCGCCCCGCGGTCATCGTGGCCCCGGCCGGCACGCCGACCGGCGACGAGCGGCTGGAACTCTTCCGTACGGCGCTGGCCGCGCACGGCATAGTGCTGCCGGACGAGCGCGTCGGCTCCACGCCCGACCTCCAGCCCACCGGCGGCCGCCAGGTGATGCGGCGTCTCCTGGACCTGCCCGAGCCGCCCGACGCCGTACTGGCCACCGACAACCTGATGGCGCTCGGCGCGATGGACGAGCTCCGCGCGCGCGGGCTGCGGGTGCCGGACGACATGGCGCTGGTCGTGTACGACGACGTGCCCTGGTTCGCGCACATCGACCCGCCGCTCACCGCCATCGCGCAGCCCACCCGCGAGCTGGGCCGGGCCGCCCTGCACACCCTGCTGGAACGGATCGAGGGGCGCGCGCCCGGCTCCGTACTGCTGCCGGCCCGCCTCGTCACCCGCCGCTCCTGCGGCGAACCGGGCACTGCCCGTGAGGACACCCAAGAGGAGGAGGGCAGCGCATGACCGACGTCAACGACGACGTTCGGGACGACGCACCGGCCGGCCGCGAACTGCTGCGCATGGAGGGGGTGACGAAGTCGTTCCCCGGCGTGCGCGCGCTGGACGGCGTGGACTTGAGCCTGCGCGCGGGCGAGGTGCACGTCCTGCTCGGCGAGAACGGCGCGGGCAAGAGCACCCTGATCAAGATGCTCTCCGGCGCCCACCGTCCCGACGCCGGACGCATCCTCGCGGCCGACGCACCGACGGGCGATCAGGGCGATCAGGGCGATCACGGTGATTACGGCAGCCACAGCGGCCCTCTCCGCGAAGTGCACATCCGCACCGCCCAGGACGCCGAACGCCTCGGTATCGCCACCATCCACCAGGAGTTCAACCTCGTTCCCCGGCTGACCGTCGCGGAGAACATCTTCCTCGGCCGGCAGCCGCGCACCGCGCTCCGCCTGATCGACAAGAAGGCCATGCGGGCGCGCGCCGCCGAACTGCTGCGCCGGGTACGCCTGGACGTCTCCCCGGACATCCCGGTCGCCGAACTGGGCATCGCCCGCCTTCAGATGGTCGAGATAGCCAAGGCGCTGAGCGTGCGCGCCCGCGTCCTGATCATGGACGAGCCGACCGCCGTACTGACCTCCGAGGAGGTCGAGACCCTCTTCGGCATCGTGCGCGAACTGCGCGCCGACGGCGTGGGGATCATCTTCATCACCCACCACCTGGAGGAGATCGGCGCCCTCGGCGACCGCGTCACCGTACTGCGTGACGGCCGCTCGGTCGCCGAGGTCCCGGCCGGTACGGACGAGGACGAGCTGATCCGCCTGATGGTGGGCCGGGACATCGCCGAGCAGTACCCGCGGCAGCGCCCGGACGAGCCCGGCGCGCCGCTGCTGCGCGTCCACGGCCTGACCCGGCGCGGTCCCAACGGCACGCCTGTCTTCGAGGACATCGGCTTCGAGGTGCGGGCCGGTGAGGTCGTCGGCCTCGCGGGCCTGGTCGGCGCGGGCCGTACCGAGGTGGCGCGGGCGGTGTTCGGTGTGGACCGTTACGACGCCGGGAGCGTCGAGGTCGACGGGAAGGTGCTGGCCCCCGGCGACGTACGGGCCGCGATGCGCGCCGGGCTCGGCCTGGTCCCCGAGGACCGCAAGGGCCAGGGGCTGGTCCTGGACGCCTCCCTCCAGGACAACCTGACGCTGGCCCGGCTGGACCGCGACACCCGCGCCGGCCTGGTCGACCGGCGCGGCCAGCGGCGCGCGGCCGCCGAGGTGGCCGGCCGGCTGAAGGTACGTATGAGCGGCCTGGGGCAGCACGCCCGGACCCTGTCCGGCGGCAACCAGCAGAAGGTCGTCATCGGGAAGTGGCTGCTGACCGACACCCGGCTGCTGATCCTGGACGAGCCGACGCGCGGCATCGACGTGGGCGCGAAGGTCGAGATCTACCGGTTGGTCAACGAGCTGACGGCGGCCGGCCGCGCGGTGCTGATGATCTCCAGCGACCTGCCCGAGGTGCTCGGTATGAGCGACCGGGTGCTGGTCATGGCCCAGGGGCGGCTCGCCGGTGAACTCTCCGGCGACGAGGCGACGCAGGACGCGGTGATGGAACTGGCGGTGCGGTCCGACGGCGGCGCGTCCGGCCCGCACGGGACGGCACCGCGGACGGTCCCGTCCACCCCGCCGAACACCCCGCCGCACACGACGAACGAGAGCGCGAAGGAGGGCTCCGATGTCCGCTGATGTGAAGACGGGAGCGGCCGCCGAGGCGGTCGGCACCGCCCCGCCCGGTGACGGCTTCGGCCCCTGGTTCACCCGGGCCGTCCTGAAGAACGGCCCGCTGGGCGGCCTGATCGCCCTGGTCGTGGTCATGGCGATCCTGTCCGGGGACTTCCTGAACGGGCAGAACCTCCTCAACGTCGGTGTCCAGGCGTCCGTCACCGCCGTCCTGGCCTTCGGCGTCACCTTCGTGATCGTCTCGGCCGGCATCGACCTGTCGGTCGGCTCGGTGGCCGCCCTCAGCGCCACCGTGGTCGCCTGGGCCGCGACCGACGCGGGCCTGCCGGTGTGGGCCGCCGTCCTGCTGGGACTCGCGCTCGGCGCGGCGGCCGGCCTGGTCTCCGGCGCGCTGGTCGCGTACGGGAAGCTGCCCGCCTTCATCGCCACCCTCGCGATGCTCTCCGTCGGCCGCGGCCTGGCCCTGGTGATCACCGGCGGCACGCCGATCCCCTTCCCGGCCTCGGTCAGCAGGCTGGGGGACACGCTGGGCGGCTGGCTGCCCGTCCCGGTCCTCGTCATGATCGCGATGGGGCTGGTGGCGGCGCTGGTCCTCAACCGGACGTACGCGGGCCGCGCGATGTTCGCCATCGGCGGCAACGAGGAGGCCGCCCGGCTCTCCGGCATCGACGTCAAGCGCCGCAAGCTGGTGATCTACGCGATGTCCGGACTGTTCGCGGCGGTCGCGGGCATCGTCCTCGCGGCCCGGCTGACCTCCGCCCAGCCGCAGGCCGCCGTCGGCTACGAACTCGACGCCATCGCCGCCGTCGTGATCGGCGGCGCCAGCCTCTCCGGCGGCTCCGGCAAGGCGTCCGGCACCCTCATCGGCGCGCTGATCCTCGCCGTGCTGCGCAACGGCCTGAACCTGCTGAGCGTCTCGGCGTTCTGGCAGCAGGTGGCCACCGGCCTGGTCATCGCGCTGGCGGTGCTCCTGGACACGCTGCGGCGCCGGAGCGCCCGATGAGGCGGCGTACGGGGCCGGCCGGTGGCGGTACGCCCGGCAGGGGTGTGTCCGGTCGGGGCGCGTCCGGTGGAGGGACGGGCTCGTTCCGCCAGCGGCGTACGGCCCTGCCCGCCGGCCGTACGCCCGCCGGTGGCACCGGTTCGCTCCGCAACCGTACGGGCCTTCTCGGCGCGGCCCTCCTGGCCGGGGCCCTCGCCCTGTCCGGCTGCGACCGCGGCGGTGACACCGACCTGGGGCTGGCTCTCTCCACCCTGAACAATCCGTTCTTCGTCGCCGTCCGGGAGGGCGCGCAGGCCGAGGCGGACCGGCGCGGCCTGCACATCAACATCACCGACGCGCAGAACGACCCCATGCAGCAGATCAACCAGATGGAGACGTTCACCAGCCAGGACGTCAAGGCGGCGATCATCAACCCGGTGGACTCCGACGCCGCCGTCCCGGCTGTCGGGGTCGCCAACCGGGCGGACGTGCCGGTGATCTCCCTCGACCGCGGCGTGAACGGCGGCCGGGTCGGTACGGCCATCGCCTCCGACAACGTCGCGGGCGGCCGGCTCGCCGCGAAGACGCTGGCCGAGTCGCTCGGCGGCAAGGGCAAGGTGGCCTTCCTGGAGGGCCAGCCCGGCACCTCGGCCGCCCGGGAGCGCGGGCAGGGCTTCGAGGAGGGCATCAAGGCGTACCCGGGCATCGAGGTGGTGGCGCGGCAGCCCGCCGACTTCGACCGGACCAAGGGCATGGACGTGATGTCCAATATGCTCCAAGTACACCGGGACATCGGCGGCGTCTTCGCGGCCAACGACGAGATGGCGCTCGGCGCCGCCAAGTCGCTGGGCGCCCGGGCGGGCAAGGACGTGAAGATCGTGGCGTTCGACGGGACGCCGGAGGGCGTCGCGGCGGTACGCGGCGGAACGCTGACCGCCACGGTCGCCCAGCAGCCCAGGCTGCTGGGCAGGCAGGCCGTGGAGCAGGCGCTCAAGGCGGCGCGCGGCGAGCGGCTGCCGCAGCAGGTGAAGGTGCCGGTGGTCCTGGTGACCGGCAAGAACGCGGCGGAATTCGATGGGTGAGAAGCAGATGTATGACGTACTGGTAGTGGGCTCGGCCAACGCGGACCTGACGGTCCGGGTGGCGCGGCGGCCCGGCGCGGGCGAGACCGTGCACGGCTCCGACCTGGTCGAGTCGGCGGGCGGCAAGGGCGCCAACCAGGCGGCCGCCGCCGCCCGGCTCGGCGGCCGGGTCGGCCTGCTGGCCCGGGTCGGCGACGACGCGTACGGCGAACTGCTGCTGGACGCGCAGCGCGCCGCGGGCACGGACGTCGCGCACGTGATCGTCGAGTCCGGCGCCCGTACCGGCACCGCGATGATCATCGTGGGGCCGGACGGCGACAACAGCATCGTCGTCTCCCCGGGCGCCAACGCGGCGCTCACCCCCGAGGACGTGGCGGCCGCCCGCGACGTCATCGCCGCGTCCGCCGCCGTCTCGCTCCAGTTGGAGGTGCCCATGGAGACGGTACGGGCCACCGCCGCCACGGCCACGGAGACCGGCACCCGGGTCGTCCTCAACCCGTCCCCGACCCCCGACAGCCTCGACCCGGAGCTGCTCGCCGCCGCCGACCCCCTCGTGGTCAACGAGCACGAGGCGCAGCAGCTCGCGGGTGGCAGCGCCGAAGGCACCCCGGAGGACTGGGCCCGGGCGCTGCGCGAGCAGGGCGCCCGCTCGGTCGTGGTCACCCTCGGCGGCGACGGCGCGCTGGTCGTGGACGGCGAGGGCGGCACCGGCCGGGTCCCCGGCGTCAAGGTCGAGGCCGTCGACACCACAGGCGCGGGCGACGCCTTCACCGGCGCCCTCGCGACCCGCCTGGCCCGCGGCGACTCCCTCACGGACGCGGCCCGCTTCGCCGTACGGGTGGGCGCCGCGGCCGTCACCAAGCCGGGCGCCCAGCCGTCCTACCCGACGCTGGACGAACTGCCGTCCTGACCGGGAAGCCGGGAGACCGGGAGAGCCCCCGGCGGTAGCGGCTCACGGGGCGGGCCTACGGGCGGGCTACGGCGCACGCAAGCCGGCCCCGTAGGCCGTCGCCCGCCCCGTAAGCCCGCCCCGCAGACTGCTGCCGGACGGTCTACAGGCCGCGGACCACCGGTCCCGGGCCACCGGTCCCGGATCACCGGTCACCCACCGATTCCCGTACGCCTTCCGCACCCGCCGCCGCGATCCCGGCGGCCCGGCCCACCTCGGCCACCGCCAGCCCGGCCTCGTCGGCCAGGCGCGCGAGGCACGTCCCGTCCGCCGCCCATATGCCGCTGTACCCGCAGGCCACGCTCTCGCTCCCCCGGCCGACGCCGTTGGCCAGCAGCACGTCGAGCCCGTTGTCCCGCGCCGTGGCGCCGTACTGCTCCGTGCGCTCCGCCGAGTCGTGGAACGAGCTGGCCAGATACACCTGGCAGCCGTCGGCCGCGGCCTGCTCCGCCATCTCGGGGAAGGCGTTGTCGTAGCAGGTGGCGAGGGCGAACTTCAGGCCGCGGAAGGTGAACCGGCCGCCCGCGTCCGGCCCCGCCGTGAACAGGTCGTTCTCCCGGCCGTACAGGTGGTGCTTGTCGTAGCGGGTCAGCAGCGCGCCGTCCGGCCCGTACACGAACGACGCGATCGTCATCCCGTCCGCCGTGCCCGCCGGGCCGGCGCCCGGGCAGTTGACCACCGCGGCGACGCCCGCCGCCCGGCACGCGTCCCGGACGGGGGCCAGCCGCGGGTCGTCCGGCGCGAGGGCGTACTGCTCGGGGGCGGCGGCTATCGCGTCGAGCTCGTAGTTGGTCAGGGCCAGTTCGGCGAGGGCGACCAGCTCGGCACCGCGGCCGGCGGCCTCGGCGAGCAGAGCGGCCGTCCGCGCCGCGTTGGCCTCGATGTCCAGGGGCGTGGACGGAAATTGTGCTGCTGCGACGATCATTTCTCCATGATGCCCGGTGCCACTGACAACGCGGCGGTCAGGATGCTCCGCACCTGCCCGGTGATGGCCGTCCGGTTCCGTACGAAGTCGGGATCGGTGACCGCGCCGGTCGCCGGATCGGTGTTCCCGGCGCCGAACTGGAGGACCGGCGTGTGCAGATGGCCGCCCGGCACCTTCAGCTTCAGCGCGTCCCGCAGCAGCGTCGCCCGGTAGCCGATCTCGTTGGACAGGTAGTCACCGCCGCCGCCCGCACGGGCCGTGGAGCCCGGCGTCGGCCCGTCCGGCCGCTCGACGGGCGCCCCGCCGCCCGCCGGGATCTCGGTCACCGCCGTGTTGTCCCGTACCGGGAACGGCCCGGTGGGGGTGGTGGCGAGCCGCGCGTACGGCAGGGTCGTGGTGGTCCACTGCGGCTGCGGCCGTACGGTCGGCACGCCCTTCGGGACAGGCACCGTCTCGGTACGGGATTCGCGTGCGTTGTCCGGATATCCGCCCCGCCAGGCGCCGTTCGTCCGTTCCAGGTCGAACCGCCCCGGCCGCCCCTGGCTGATGGTGGTGAACAGGTCCACCTGCCGCGGCCCGCGCCGGAAGTGCGGCAGCAGCGTCCGCTCCACCGTGCCCGCCGCGAAGTCCGCCCACCGTACGGGGAAGACGGCGGTCTCGACACGGGCGAGCCGCCCGGAGGACGTACGGACCGTCGTACCGTCCAGCGCGAGCGCCGCGGCCCCCGACGGGTTGCTGCGGCGGGCGTCCGCGTCGAGCTGGAAGGGGTCGAACCCGGTCACGACGACGCGTAGGGTCCGCTTCCCGCCGGGCAGCTCGATCGAGTCCTGCCCGCGCGACCCGCGCTCCAGCGCCCCGGCCAGAGTGTCCCGTTGGTCCGCGGTCAGCCGGAACCGCGGCTTCCACTCGCGCAGCGCCTCGGTCATGCCCAGCCGCGCCCAGTACAGCGGCCGGTCGTCGTCCCGGCTCAGGTCGCCGCCCTGCGGCCCGCGCCCTTGGGCGCGGTCCACCGCGCGCCGCCACAGGCCGCGTCCGGCCTCCGTGACGTACCGTTTCGCCGCCCCGTACGAGTGCACCCGCGCGAGCCCGTCGCCGAACGTCCCGGCCACGTCCGCGAACCCGCTGCGCCGCAGGATCTCCTGCGGCGCGCGCTGCGACAGCCGCTGCTCCTCGACGGTCGGCGCGGCCGTCGTCGGCCGGGCGGTGCCGGCGGCGGGGGAGGCCGCCGTGGCGGACGGGGCGGTCAGGGCGAGCGGGGCCGCGGTCAGCAGCGCGGCGCCGAACACGCCCACCGAGGTACGTATGCGTCTCATGGGGCGAGTAAACCGGCGCCGTGCCGCGGGCGGAAGGGGTTGATCCATTTCCCTCCGCGCGGACCGGCCGCCGTCAACTCTCGCCCGTACCCCCGCCGGCCGCCGGCGCGTCCCCCTCCCCGTCGGCCGCCCCGAGCAGCGCCAGGAAGTCCCCGAACGCCGCCGTCATGTCCACCTCCGCCGGGTCCAGCAGCCACTGCAACTGGAGTCCGTCCATCACGGCGGCCAGCAGCGGCGCGGCCCGCTCCGGCGTCAGCCCGCCCGGCAGCCGGTCGCCGTACTCCGTCCGCAGCACCTCGGCCAGCCCCTCCCGCACCCGCCGGAACCGCCGCTCGAAGAAATCACGGGCCGGGTGGTCCTCGGTGACGCTGTCCCCGGCCAGGACCGTGTACGTCTGGACGACCCCGGGCCGCCCGGCGTTGTACTCGACCAGCCCGGCGAGGGTGTCCGTGCGCCAGGCGCCGGTGGCCGCCGCCGCGGCCGTGTCCCAGCGGTCGCGCGCCTCCAGGACGCCGACCAGCAGCAGTTCCTTGCTGGGGAAGTGGTGCAGCAGGCCCTGCTGGGTCAGTCCGGCGCGCTCGGCGACGGCGGCGAGCGACGTACCTCGGTAGCCGCGCTCGGCGATCAGCTCCATGGCGGCCTGGAGGATCGCCTCGCGCCGCTCCGCGCGCCGAGCCTCGCGTCCGCCGCCGCTCCGGCGGCCGGCGGTCCGTACCTGGTCCCGTGCAGTCACCGGGCGAGCGTAACCCCGCCCACCCCGGTCATAAGGTAACCAGAAGATAACGACGCTTACCGTTCGCCAGGTGAACCGGTCACAATCAGGCCCAGGACCCGAAGCCGTACGTCCACGCCAGGGAGAGCCGTATGACCGACCACCGAAGCGCCCACACCGCGGCGGCCGCCGTGGCCGTCGAGAAGGCCCTCGGCAAGCTGGACCTCGACACCAAGGCCCGGCTGCTGTCCGGGCAGGACGTCTGGACGCTGCCCGCCGTCCCGGAGATCGGGCTGCGGTCCCTGGTCATGTCGGACGGCCCGGTCGGCGTGCGCGGCCAGGGGTGGGGCGCGGCGGACCCGTCCGTCGCCCTGCCCAGCCCCACCGCGCTGGCCGCCACCTGGGACCCGGAGCTGGCACGCCGCGCGGGCCGGCTGCTCGCCCAGGAGGCGCGCCGCAAGGGCGTGCACGTCCTGCTGGCCCCCACCGTCAACCTGCACCGCTCCCCGCTCGGCGGCCGCCACTTCGAGTGCTTCTCCGAGGACCAGTACCTGACCGGCGTGATCGGCGCGGGGTACGTCACCGGGGTCCAGGACGGTGGGGTGGGGACGACCGTCAAGCACTTCGTGGGCAACGACGCCGAGACCGAGCGCTTCACCGTCGACAACCGGATCGCCCCCCGGCCGCTGCGCGAGCTGTACCTGGCGCCCTTCGAGCACATCGTCGAAACCGCCCGGCCCTGGGCCGTCATGACGGCCTACAACCAGGTCAACGGCGTGACGATGACCGAACACCGCGAGCTGGTCGCCGGTGTCCTGCGGGGTGAGTGGGGCTTCGACGGGGCCAACGTCTCCGACTGGACGGCGGCCCGCGACACGGTACGGGCGCTGCGCGGCGGCCTGGACATCGCGATGCCGGGGCCGCGCACGGTCTTCGGCGCCCCGCTCGCGGCGGCCGTCCGCGACGGGCGGGTGACGGAGGACGAGGTGGACGACGCGGTGCGCCGCGTGCTGCTGCTCGCCGCCCGCACGGGCTGCCTGGAAGGCGTTCCGGCCGCCGTCGCCCCCGAGGACGTGCCGCCGGACATCGACGGCCGCGCGCTGGCCCGCGAGATCGCGCGCCGCGCCTTCGTCCTCGTACGCAACGAGCCGGTCGTACGGGATGAAGCGGCTGTACGGGATGAACCGGTCGTACGGGACGAGCCGGCCCCGGAAACCGCACCGGCTCCGACCCCACCCCGCGCCCTCCCCCTCACCCCCCCACCCCCTCCGCAAGCTCGCCGTCATCGGTGCCGCGGCCAAGGACGCCCGGGTGCTCGGCGGCGGCTCCGCCACCGTCTTCCCCGAGCGGATCGTCTCCCCGCTGGAGGGCCTGCGCGCCGCGCTGCCGGACACGGAGGTCACCTTCTCGGCCGGCGCCGACCCGCGCACGAAGGTCCCGCACGCCCGCGCGGGCTTCGAGCTGTGCGCCCGTTACTACGGCTCGGACGGCGTGCTGCTCGCCGAACAGCCGCAGTTCGACGGCAAGGTGCAGGCCATGGGCCGGTTCCCGGACGGCGTCACGCAGCGCAATCTGCACACCGTGGAACTGGCGGGCACGTTCACTCCACAGGTCGGCGGCGCGCACACCTTCGCCGTCTCCGGCACCGGCGAACTACGGTTGACCGTCGGCGGCCGGGTGCTGTTCGACGCCCCCTGCGCCCCGGACACGGACGACCCGTTCGAGGCGTTCATGAACCCGGCGGAGCACCGCGTGACGGCGGAGCTGACGGCCGGGCGGACCCTGGACGTGGTCCTGCGGTTCGTCCCGCGCGGCACCGGTCTCGGCCCCGACCTGCCCGTACTGACCTTCGCGCTCGGCCACGCGGAGCCGCAGCTCGACCCGGACGCCGAGATCGAGGAGGCGGTACGGGCCGCCGCGGAGGCGGACGCCGTGGTCGTGGTCGTGGCGACCACCGAGGAGACCGAGTCGGAGGGCTTCGACCGTACGGGCCTGGCCCTGCCGGGGCGCCAGGACGAGCTGGTCTCGCGGGTGGCCGCCGCCAACCCGTACACCGTCGTGGTGGTCAACGCGGGCTCCCCGGTGGAGATGCCGTGGCGCGAGGAGGTGCCCGCCGTCCTGCTCGGCTGGTTCCCCGGCCAGGAGGCGGGGGCCGCGCTGGCCGACGTCCTGCTGGGGACGCACGAGCCGGGCGGCCGTCTGCCGACCACCTGGCCCGCCCGCCTGGCGGACGCCCCGGTCACCCAGGTCACCCCGGCCGGCGGCCGCATCACGTACGAGGAGGGCGTCTTCATCGGCTACCGGGCCTGGCAGCGGCGGGCCCGCGAGGAGGCGGGCCCGGCACCGGCGTACCCCTTCGGGCACGGACTGGGCTACACCGACTGGAGCTACGAGTCCCTGGAGGCGACCCCGGCACGCGCCCGCGTCCGGGTGCGCAACACCGGCACGCGCCCCGGCCGCGAGGTCGTACAGGTCTACCTCGCGCCCCTGGACCGGGTCGCGGGCCCGGCGCCGGCGGACCGCCCGGACCGCTGGCTGGCCGGATTCGCGACGGTGGAGGCCGCCCCGGGCGAGACGGCCGAGGCCGAGATCGTGCTGCCGCGCCGCGCCTTCGAGATCTGGGACGAGGCGGCCGGTGCCCGCCGGTTCGTGGACGGTACGTACGCGATCGAGGCGGCCCGCAGCGTCGCCGACCGGCGGCTGGCCGCACAGGTCACCGTGGCCTGACCGCGCTCGTCAGGACGGCCCGGAGGCACGAAGGCACGAAGGCACGAAGGCCCGGAGGCACGACGGCCGGAGGCGCGAAGGCCCGGAGGCACGAAGGCCCGGAGGCGCGAAGGCCCGGAGGCGCGGCGGCCGGAGCCTCAGCCCCCGGCCAGCACCTCCACATCGCCCCCGTCACTGTGCACCTTGACCTTGTGCGGCGAACCGCTGTCCACACGGGCGGTGACCGTGCGGTCCCCGCCGTCCGTGGTGGCGTCCACCGCGTAACGGCCCTGCGGCAGCCGGACGGATACCTGGCCGCCGCTGGTGTGGCCGTCCACCCGGTCCGGTACGGCGGTGAAGCGCGCCTCGATGTCCCCGCCGTCGGTCTTCAGGGCCGCTTGCTCGGCCGCACAGTCCCTGAGGTCGATGCCGCCGCCACTGGTGTGCGCGTCGACGGCCCCCACGGCGCCCTCGACATCGATGTCCCCGCCGTCGGTCGACAGCTTCACGGCGGCCGACCGCGGCACCCGCACCTCGTAGGCGACGCTGCACTTGCCCTTGACGCCTCCGCAGTCGTCCGCGGTGAGCTTCAGCGTGCCGTTGTCGAGGGAGTGCTGGGTGCTGGGCTTTCTCTCGCCGTAGACGAGGCGTTCCGTCACCTTGACCCCGCCACCGGCCGTGTCGTCGGCGACCACGTAGATGTTGCCGCCCGGAGTCGTCACGTCCAGCTTCGCCGTCTTCCCCTTCACCGTGTAGGTCTGCTCGCTGTCGGTGACCTTTTCGGTCAGCTCGCAGCCGGTGACCGCGACGGCCACCGTGACGAGGGCGGCCGAGGCCAGCGCGACGCGGGTGGTGCGGTCTCCCGGCCTGGCGGCGCGGCGTGCGGTCATGGTGGGTCCCCCGGAACGGGTTGCGGCGTGCGCGGGCGGGGAGCGGCGTACGGGGCACGCGCCGCCGCGCGGGTCGGCTTCATCCTCCCGCGCCCCGCGTTCCGTCCCCATCCCCAGCAGGAACGATCTGCCCGCCCCGCCCCTTAAGGGTGTCCGTGCCGCACCGTCAGGGCCGCTACGTCCCCTTACGGGTGATCTCCTGGAACGCCATCCGGGCCAGCTCCCGCTGCCCCTCCCGGCCGGGGTGGAACCAGTCCCAGGCACTCAACTCCGCGCCCGTGAAGCGGAAGTCGAAGACCGACCGGTCGAAGCGGCACAGCTTGTCGCGCTCGCAGACCGACTCCAGGGCCTTGTTGTAGGCCATCACCCGGTCCCGCACGCTCTGCCGGCGGGTGTCCGCGGCCTTCGACAGGTCGTCGGGGTCGCGCAGCATCGAGCCGCAGATCCCGAGCTTCCACACTTCCTTGCCCAGCGGGTTCTGCCGTCCCTGCGACCACAGCCGCATCAAATCCGGTACGGCCGCGACGTACACCTGCGTCTTGGGCAGGGCGCGCCGCAGCGCGCGCAGCGACGCCTCGAAGTCGGCGCGGAAGGCGGTCTCCGTGGTCATCGCGCCGACGTCGGTGCGGCAGGCGTCGTTGGCGCCCACCAGGACGGTGACCAGCTCGGGCCGCTTCCGTACGGCCTGCTCGACCTGGGCGGGCAGGTCGCGCATCAGCGCGCCGGTCTTCGCGAAGTTCCAGCTCTGTGTGGCGGGGTCCTTCACCAGCCGCCGGGCGACGCTGTTCACGTCCGGGTCCGTGCCGGTCGCCCAGGAGACGGCGGGGCAGTCGGACAGCACCGAGCAGGCGTCGAACCCGACGGTGATGGAGTCGCCGACCGCGGCCACCGAGGCGGGGTCGGTGCGCCAGGCGGGAGAGGGCTTGGGGGAGAGGCGCGGGGCCGTCCGGCCGCCGTCGTCGGGGGCGCCGGCGCAGGCCGCCAGGGAGACGGCGAGCGCGGCCGCCGTGAGGACGGCGGCCACGGCGGTACGGGCCCGGGTTGGCCGAAAGGGGCGATCGGCCTCGGTCATCCCCTGTCCCCCTCCGGCGTGCGAGTGATATCTGTTCCGGTACCGACGGTACGTCACCCCCCGACGCCTGCCGCGCGGTAGCTTGTGCCGTGACCCGTAGGGTCCTCGCCCGACGGCACCGGCACAGTCGGCACGCGTGTAGTACATCACGTCATTAACTGTCCCTTTTGCGGCAAATTGGGGCTCATGGTGTTTACTGTAGGTAACCTCGGATGCTGGTGCCGACGTGATCACTGGGGCAGAATGCTGGAAGCTGTCCCGGCCGCGACCGGAACGGGCACGAGGCCGCTGGGGAAGGCGAACCTCGAACCGTATCGGAGGTCCCGGTGACGACACGTGGAGTCCTGTACGTCCACTCCGCACCGCGCGCGCTGTGCCCGCACGTCGAATGGGCCGTCGCGGGCGTCCTCGGTGTGCGCGTCAACCTCGACTGGATCCGCCAGCCGGCGTCCCCCGGCACCTGGAGAGCCGAGTTCTCCTGGCAGGGCGAGTCCGGCACGGCCTCCAAACTCGCCTCCGCGCTGCGCGGCTGGCACCTGCTGCGCTTCGAGGTGACCGCCGAACCCTGCGCCACCGCCGAGGGCGAGCGCTACAGCGCCACGCCCGAGCTGGGCATCTTTCACGCCGTCACCGGCATCCACGGCGACATCCTGATCCCCGAGGACCGGCTGCGCGCCGCGCTCGCCCGTTCGGCGGGCGGCGAGACCGAGCTGGCGGCCGAGGTCGCCAAGCTGCTCGGCAAGCCCTGGGACGACGAGCTGGAGCCCTTCCGGTACGCGGGCGAGGGCGCCCCGGTCCGCTGGCTGCACCAGGTCGTCTGACCCGCCGCACCGGCCCGCGGCGCGCCGGTGCCGCCCTTGCCCTGGAGCCCGCTCCAGGCCGTAGCGTGCGGGCATGCCTGACAAGACCTCAGTGGCGGTGCTCGGCACCGGAATCATGGGCTCGGCGATGGCCCGCAACCTCGCCGGCGCCGGCCTGGACGTCCGCGCCTGGAACCGTACCCGCGCCAAGGCCGAACCCCTGGCCGCCGACGGCGTACGGGTCGTGGACACCCCGGCCGAGGCGGTGGACGGCGCGGACGCCGTGCTGACCGTCCTGCTGGACGGACCGGCCGTACTGGACGCCGTACGGGCGAGCGCCCCCGCCCTGCGCGCGCGGACCCTCTGGCTCCAGATGAGCACCGTGGGCGCCGACGGAACCGCCCCGCTCGCCGCCTTCGCCCGCGAACACGGGCTGGACCTCGTGGACGCGCCCGTGGTCGGCACGAAGGAACCCGCGGAGAAGGGCCTGCTGACCGTTCTCGCGGCCGGGCCGCAGGACGTACGGGAGCGGGCGGCGCGCATCCTGGACATCGTCGGACAGCGCACCCTGTGGGTCGACGAGGACGCGTCCTCGGGCGCGGCCAGCCGCCTCAAGCTCGTCGTCAACAGTTGGGTGCTCACCGTCATCAACGGCACCGGCGAGGCACTGGCCCTCGCCCAGGGACTCGGCGTGGACCCCCGCTCCTTCCTCGAAGCGGTCGCGGGCGGACCGCTCGACCTGCCCTACCTCCGGATGAAGTCGGAGCTGATCCTGTCCGGCGCGTACCCGGCGAGCTTCACGGTGTCCGCCGCGCGCAAGGACGCCCGGCTGATCGAGGAGGCCGCCGCGGCGGGCGGGGTGCACATGGACCTGGCGGCGGCCGCGGCGGAACGTTTCCGGCGGGCGGAGGCACAGGGGCACGGCGACGAGGACGGCGCGGCGGCGTACTACGCCAGCTTCTGAGGCGTACGCGGTTCCGCGTACGCCCCCCGGGCACGCGGAAGGGGCCGCGCCACACGGCACGGCCCCTTTTCACACCTCACGGACCAGCGGTCCCGGCTCCGGTCACACGGTCCGGAAGGCCAGCACCACGTTGTGCCCGCCGAAGCCGAACGAGTCGTTCAGCACCGCGATCGTGCCCTCGGCGGGCAGCGCGCGCTTCTCGTCCCGGACGATGTCCGCGTCCGCCGCCTCGGGGTCGAGGTTCTCGATGTTGATGGTCGGCGGCGCCACCCGGTGGTGGATCGCCAGCACCGAGGCGACGGTCTCCACGCCGCCCGCGCCGCCCAGCAGGTGGCCGGTCATCGACTTGGTGGCGGAGACCGCCATGTGGTCGACGTCGGTGCCGAAGACCTTGCGCAGCGCCTTGATCTCGGCCAGGTCGCCCAGCGGCGTCGAGGTCGCGTGCGCGTTGACGTGCGCGATCTCGGCGGGCTTGAGGTCGGTGTTGGCGAGCAGGTTCTGCAGGGCGTGCGCGATGCCGTTGCCGGACGGCTCGGGCTGCACGATGTCGTGGCTGTCGGCGGAGATGCCCTGGCCGACGGCCTCGGCGTAGACCTTCGCGCCGCGCTTGGCGGCGTGGTCGGCCGACTCCAGGACGATCACGCCGGAGCCCTCGCCGAGCACGAAGCCGTTGCGGTCCGCGTCGTAGGGACGGGATGCGCCCTGCGGGTCGTCGTTGTTCTTGGACATCGCCATCATGTTGCCGAACGCGGCGATCGGCAGCGGGTGGATGGCCGCCTCCGTACCGCCCGCGACGACGACGTCGGCACGGCCCGTACGGATCATCTCGATGCCGTAGCCGATGGCCTCGGCGCCGGAGGCACAGGCGCTGACCGGGGTGTGCACACCGGCCCGCGCGTTGACCTCCAGGCCGACGTTGGCCGACGGGCTGTTGGGCATCAGCATCGGCACGGTGTGCGGGGAGACGCGGCGCGAGCCCTTCTCCCGCAGGATGTCGTACTGGTTCAGCAGGGTGGTCACGCCGCCGATGCCGGAGGCGATGACCGCGCCGAGCCGGTCCGGGTCCACCGAGGCGTCCTCGCCGGCCCGGGCCTCGAAACCGGCGTCCGCCCACGCCTCGCGGGCCGCGATCAGCGCGAGCTGCGCCGAGCGGTCCAGCTTGCGGGCCTGCGCCCGGGGATGATCTCACCCGGGTCGACGGCCGCCGCGGCGGCGATGCGGACCGGGAGGTCGGCCGCCCAGTCCTGGTCGAGGGCGGTCACGCCGGAACGTCCGGCGAGCATCCCTTCCCAGGTCGAGGCACTGTCGCCACCCAGCGGTGTGGTTGCGCCGATACCGGTGACGACCACGGTGCGATTGGTCGCGTTCACGGAAATTCCTACTCCACAGGTTGAGGGGTTGAGAATCGACGGCGCCACCGCGGGGTGGCGACATGCGCCGGGACTGGATCAGTCCTGGTGCTTGAGGATGTAATCGGTCGCGTCGCCGACCGTCTTGAGGTTCTTGACGTCGTCGTCGGGGATCTTCACGTCGAAGCGCTCCTCGGCGGCGACGACGACCTCGACCATGGACAGCGAGTCGACGTCCAGGTCATCGGTGAAGGACTTGTCCAGCTTGACGTCCTCGGCGGGGATCCCGGCGATCTCGTTGACGATCTCGGCGAGACCCTTGACGATCTCTTCCTGGGTGGCGGCCATGATGGCGCTCCTTCGGTAATGGGTCGGGGAACGGCGGTGGAAAGTCTGCAGTTCCGGGGGTGTGGACGGGTTCCGCGCAGGCACCGGGACGCGAGGTCACCGGACGCGTTGCGCGAATCTCGCCTAGGGGAGGGTAACGACCGTCGCGGCGTAGACGAGACCCGCCCCGAAGCCGATGACGAGCGCGGTGTCCCCGCTCTTGGCCTGCCCGGTCGCCAGCAGCCGCTCCATGGCGAGCGGAATCGAGGCGGCCGAGGTGTTGCCGGTGGTCTCCACGTCGCGGGCGACCGTGACGCTCTCCGGCAGTTTCAGGGTCTTCACCATCGAGTCGATGATCCGCATGTTGGCCTGGTGCGGGATGAAGACGTCCAGGTCTTCCGGGCTGACTCCGGCCGCGTCCAGCGCCTGCTGGGCGACCTTCGCCATCTCGAACACCGCCCACCGGAAGACCGCCTGGCCTTCCTGGGTGATGGCGGGGTAGCGGATCTCGTCCAGCGCCACCCGGGCGTCCGGGCCGTCGCCGCCGGGCACCGGGGTGCGGCGGTAGACGTCCCAGCCGAACGTCTGCTTGATCGTTTCGGCCTTGTCGCCCTCCGAGCCCCAGACGGTCGGGCCGATCGCGGGCTCCTTGCCGGGGCCGACGACCACGGCGCCGGCGCCGTCGCCGAAGAGGAACGCGGTGGCCCGGTCCTCCAGGTCGGTCAGGTCCGAGAGCCGCTCGACGCCGATGACCAGCACGTACTCGGCGCTGCCGTCGGTGATCATGCCCTTGGCGAGCGTCAGACCGTACCCGAATCCGGCGCAGCCCGCGGAGATGTCGAACGCGGCGGGCTTGCCCGCGCCGATCTTGTGGGCGATCTCGGTGGCGATGGCCGGGGTCTGCTTGAAGTGCGAGACGGTCGAGACGACCACCGCGCCGACCTGCTCGGGCGTGATCCCGGCGTCCGCGATGGCCTTGCCGGCCGCCTCCACCGACATGGCCGCCACGGTCTCGTCCGGGCCGGCCCAGTGGCGGGTGGCGATGCCGGAGCGCGAGCGGATCCACTCGTCGGAGGAGTCGATGTGCTTGAGGATCTCCTCGTTCGGCACCACCCGGGTCGGGCGGTAGCCGCCGACACCCATGATGCGCGCGTACGCGGCGCCCTTGGCGGGCTTGATCTTCGAGGTCATGCTCTCGGGGCTCCTATTCGGCCTGGGCAGAGTGCTCGGCGATCAGCGTGCGGGCCGCGTCGAGGTCGTCCGGGGTCTTCAGCGCGAGGGTCTGCACACCGGGCAGCGCGCGCTTGGCGATGCCGACGAGGGTGCCGCCAGGACTCACCTCGATGATGCCGGTGACGCCGAGCTCCTTGAACGTCTCCATGCACAGGTCCCAGCGCACCGGGTTGGCCACCTGGCCCACCAGGCGGCGCACGACGTCCTGCCCGTCGGTGACGACACGGCCGTCCCGGTTCGAGACGTACCGGGTGTGCGGGTCGGCGGCCGTGACCTGCCCGACCGCTTCCTCCAGGGCCGTCACGGCCGGGGCCATGTGCTCGGTGTGGAAGGCGCCGGCCACCTTCAGCGGTACGACCCGGCGGGTGCCCTCGGGCTTGTCGGCGGCCAGGGCGGCCAACTGCTCGGCCGTGCCGGCGGCCACGATCTGGCCCGCGCCGTTGACGTTCGCGGGGGTCAGGCCCAGCTTCTCCAGGTGCGGCAGGACGACGTCCTGCTCGCCGCCGAGGAGGGCGGCCATGCCCGTCTCGGTGACGGCGGCGGCCTCGGCCATCGCCAGGCCGCGCTTGCGCACCAGCGTCAGCGCGTCGCCCTCGGAGAGGACACCGGTCAGGGCCGCGGCGGCCAGCTCGCCGACGCTGTGCCCGGCGGCGGCGCCGACCTGCCGGGAGACGTCCTCCGCGGTCGCGAAGAGCTGCCGGGCGGACACCAGGGAGGCCGCCACCAGCAGCGGCTGTGCCACCGCGGTGTCGCGGATCTCGTCCGCGTCCGCGTTCGTGCCGTAGTGGACCAGGTCCAGGTCGATGGCGGCCGACCACGCACGGAGCCGGTCTTCGACACCGGGGAGGTCGAGCCAGGGGGTCAGGAAGCCGGGCGTCTGAGCGCCTTGGCCGGGAGCGACGAGTACGAGCACCCTCACACTCTCTCTTGTGGGAGGTCCCGCCCGCCCGTGGGGACAGGGACGAAGAACCATCAGGGGAATTGTTGGTGTTCTACAAAAGACTAAAGTTGGCTGTCGCCGTCGGCCAGACGCCCCAGGATCAGCGCGATGCGCAGCGTGAAGGCGGAGCGTACGTCCGAAGGTGACCATCCGGTGACATCGGTCACACGTCGCAGCCGGTAGCGCACGGTGTTGGGGTGCACGAAGAGCATCCGCGCCGCGCCCTCCAGACTGCTGGCTTGTTCCAGATACACGCTCAGCGTCTCCAGGAGCGCCGAGCCTGCTTCCTCCAGCGGTCTGTAGATCTCCTCCACCAACTGGTCACGCGCCGCCGGGTCGGACGCCATCGCCCGCTCCGGCAGGAGGTCGTCGGACAGTACGGGACGGGGGGCATCCGGCCATGCGGCACATGCCTTCAGTCCCGCCGCGGCGGCCTGCGCGGACCGGGTCGCGGCCAGCAGGTCGCCCACCACCGGACCGGCCACCACCGGGCCCGCCGCGAACGGCCCGATCAGGGCTTTCGCCGCCTTGAGCGGATCGTCCGAGCCGCCCGCGATGACCACCAGGCGGCTGCCCAGGACACCGGTGAGCACCTGGAGCTTGGCGTGCCGGGCCGCACGGCGGATGGCTTCCACCGTCAGCTCGCTGTCCCCGTCGGGGGCCGTACCCAGCACAACGCACACATGTTCGGGAGAATTCCAGCCGAGCGCGGCGGCCCGCGAGACCGCCCCCTCGTCCGCCTCCCCGGAGAGCACCGCGTTGACGACCAGCGACTCCAGCCGCGCGTCCCACGCGCCCCGGGCCTCGGCGGCCTGCGCGTACACCTGGGCGGTGGCGAAGGCGATCTCCCGCGCGTAGACGAGCAGTGCCTCGCGCAGCACGCCCTCGTCCCCGGGCGCCGCCACGTCGTCGATCGCCGCCTCCATGACCTCGATGGTCGTCCGGACCATCTCTACGGTCTGGCGCAAAGTGATCGCCCGGGTCAGCTCGCGCGGCGCCGTGCCGAACACGTCCGTGCTGATGGCCTGCGGGGTCTCGGGATGCCGGAACCACTCGGTGAAGGCCGCGATGCCCGCTTGGGCGACCAGCCCGATCCAGGAGCGGTTCTCCGGCGGCATGGCGCGGTACCACGGCAACTGCGCGTCCATGCGGGCGATGGCGTTGGCAGCCAGCTTTCCCGCCGACTTCTCCAGGCGGCGGAGGGTCGCGGTGTGCGGATGCGGGTGCGGGTCGCGCGATGCGGGTTCAGACACGGGGACAAGCCTGCCTTATCGGGGCGGTGTGATGGCGCGGTGGGCTCTCGGGGGCGGGGGCTACGGTGGTCGGGTGATCCAGGTACACAGAGGCGACGAACGCTATCCGGGCGGTGACGCGGCGGCCGGCATCGAGACCCGGCACGCCTTCTCCTTCGGCCCGCACTACGACCCGGACAACCTGCGCTTCGGCCCGCTCGTCGCCTGCAACGAGGAACGGCTGGCGCCCGGCGCCGGTTTCGACGAGCACCCGCACCGCGACACCGAGATCGTCACCTGGGTCGTCGAGGGGGAGCTGACCCACCGCGACTCCACCACCGGCCACGAGACGGTGGTGCGGCCCGGCGACGTGCAGCGGCTCAGCTCGGCGGACGGTGTGCGGCACGAGGAGCGCAACGAGGGCGCCGGGCCGCTGCGGTTCGTGCAGATGTGGCTCACGCCCACCGGGCCCGGCGGCGAGCCGGAGTACGAGGTGGTGCGCGGCATCGCCGACGGCACGCCGTACGCGCTGCCCGGGGCCGCCTCGATGCTGCACGTACGGCGGCTGGCCGACGGCGAACGGTCCGCCGTGCCGGACGCGCCGCGGATGTACGTGCACGTCGTGCGCGGCGCGGTACGGCTGGCCGGCGAGCGTCTGGCGGCCGGGGACGCGGCGCGCGTCACGGACGCGGCGGACCTGGAGCTGACCGCCGAGGGCGCCGCCGAGTGCCTGCTGTGGGAGATGCCGGGCGAACCGTCGTACGGCTGAGGGGCGGCGGGCCGCCGTACGGCCCGGGCCCCCGCGGCACCGCGGCGCGTGTTCAGCGCAGCTCGGCGAGGATCGCGTCCGTGAGCGGCGGCCACGCCTCGATCGCCCAGGGGCCGAAGGCCCGGTCGGCCAGCGCCACGCAGGCCGCGCCCGCGTCCGGGTCCACCCACAGGAACGTGCCCGACTGGCCGAAGTGCCCGAACGTCCGCGGCGAGGACGAAGCGCCCGTCCAGTGCGGCGACTTGCCGTCCCGGATCTCGAAGCCCAGGCCCCAGTCGTTGGGGTTCTGCATGCCGTAGCCGGGCAGCACACCGCGTACGCCGGGGAAGACCACCGACGTCGCCTCGGCGAGCGTCTGCGGCGCCAGCAGCCGCGGCGCGAGGAGTTCGGCGCCGAAGCGGGCCATGTCGGCGGCGGTCGAGACGCCGTCCTTGGCGGGCGAGCCCGGCAGGTCGGTGGCGGTCATGCCGAGCGGTTCGAGGACCGCCTCGCGCAGGTACTGCGGGAACGGGATGTCGGTGGCCTTGGCGATGTGGTCGCCGAGCGCCTCGAAGCCCGCGTTCGAGTACAGCCGGCGCTCACCCGGCGCGGCCTGCACCCGGTCCTCGTCGAAGGCCAGCCCGCCGGTGTGCGCGAGCAGGTGGCGGACGGTCGAGCCGGGCGGCCCGGCCGGTTCGTCCAGCTCCACCGCCCCTTCCTCGACGGCGAGCAGCGCGGCGTACGCGGCGAGCGGCTTGGTGACCGAGGCCAGCGGGAAGCGGTGCTCCTGGGGACCGTACGATCCGGCCACCGTCCCGTCGGTCCGTACGACAGCGACGGCCGCGGTCGGCACCGGCCAGTTCTCGATCATCCGAAGGCTCTGCAAGGGCATGGCCACGAGCCTAACGCTCCGGGGGACGGGGCCGGGACGGGCCGGGGGAGAAGGCGGGTCCGGGCCGCGCGGGCAGCGGATCATCTCAAGACCGGGTCAAGACTTCGCTTGCTTGGAGTGCACTCCAAGTCTCTAGCGTTGAAGCCGTCGTGAGAGATCCGGAGAAAACGTTCCGGCGACGGGACATCCGGCGACTACGGGAGGCGCGGCATGACGGTGACGGCGACGGACCGGACAGTGCGGGAACCAGTACGGCTGACGGCCTGCAAAGGGCCGGTCCGGCACCCGCGGCCCACCGGCCGCGACCAGTACACGATCAGCGAGGTCGCCGAGTGCACCGGCCTGAGCGCCCACACCCTGCGCTGGTACGAACGGATCGGGCTGATGCCGCACGTGGACCGTACGCACACGGGCCAGCGCCGCTTCAGCAATCGTGACCTGGACTGGCTGGACCTGGTGACCAAGCTCCGCCTGACCGGCATGCCGGTCGCGGACATGGTCCGCTACGCCGAACTGGTACGCGAGGGCGAGCACACCTTCCCCGAACGGGAACGGCTGCTGACCGCCCACCGCGAGGACGTACGGCAGCGGATCGCCGAGCTGCAGAGCACGCTCCAGGTCCTCGACTACAAGATCGACGTTTACGCCGACGCCCGCCGGGCGTCGGAGAGAGTCTGAGGACGGCATGACCACAGAGAAGATCGGCACCGTTCAGCTTGGCGCCTCCGGACCGCTGGTCGGTGTCCAGGGCCTCGGCTGCATGGGCATGAGCTTCGCGTACGGCCCGACGGAGGACGAGGGCGAGGCGCGGGCCACGCTGGAGCGGGCGCTCGAACTGGGCGTCACGCTCTACGACACCGCCGACATGTACGGCATGGGCCACAACGAGGAGTTCATAGCCCCGTTCGTCCAGGCGCACCGCGACGAGGTCGTGGTGGCGACGAAGTTCGCGATCGCCGCGGACTCGGACGACCCGCTGAACCCGGCCAAGCGGGTCATCCGCAACGACCGTCCCTACATCCGTCAGGCCGTCGAGGCGAGCCTGCGCCGCCTGGGTGTCGACGAGATCGACCTGTACTACATGCACCGCCGCGACCCGGCCGTACCCATCGAGGACACGGTCGGCGCGATGGCCGAGCTGGTGGCCGAGGGCAAGGTCAAGCATCTGGGCCTGAGCGAGGTCACCGGCAGCGAACTGCGCGCGGCCCAGGGCGTGCACCCGATCGCGGCCGTGCAGTCGGAGTGGTCGCTGTTCAGCCGGGACGTGGAGAACAGCGTGGTGCCGGCCGCACGCGAACTCGGCGTCGGCTTCGTGCCGTACTCGCCGCTCGGCCGCGGCTTCCTGACCGGCTCGTTCGTCAGCGCCGACAAGGAGCTGACCGACGACGACTTCCGCCGCCAGCAGCCCCGCTTCACCGGCGACAACGCGAAGGCCAACGCGGCTCTGCTGGAGCCGGTCCGTGAGGTCGCCGCCGCCCACGGCGCCTCGCTCGGGCAGGTCGCGCTGGCCTGGGTGCAGCAGCAGGCGCAGGTGCACGGCCTGGCCGTGGTGCCGATCCCGGGGACGCGCAAGCGCAGCCGGATCGAGGAGAACGCGGCCGCCACGCACCTCGTGCTCAGCGAGGCGGAGCTGGCGCTGCTGGCGCCCGTCGCGGGCAAGGTCGCGGGCGACCGGTACGCGGACATGTCGTTCACGTCGGCGGGCCGGGAGTAACACCCCGCGCGCGGCGGGTGGAGCCGTCCCCCGATCGGCTCCACCCGCCGTGTTTCCCGCGCCCGCGCCGGGCTCAGGCGAGCCCCAGCGCGAACACCGCGAAGGCCGCCGCCAGGGTCCCCGTCACGGCCCGCAGGGCCGTCGTGACACCGGTCCACGGCGCCTCGAAACGGCGGGTCAGACGGCCGATGAGCAGCAGCGCCACGGCGAAGACGGGCAGCCAGGCGAGGCGGGCCAGGACCCAGCCGGCGGTGTCCGGCGCGGTGGTGAGACCGGGCACGCCGCCGAGGAAGGACGCGGGGACGGCCGCCGAGAACATCGCCGTCTGGTGCCAGCACAGGATCGTCATCGCGCAGAGATTGATGACGACCACGGGCGCCCAGAGAGCGGGACGGCGCAGCAGCCGGGCGATACGGTCGCGCAGCAGGATCGCGGCGCCGGACTGGGCGGCGGCCAGCGCGAGGACCAGCAGCGACGGCGGGTGGGAGTTCGTACGGTCCTGGCCCGGGACGCCGACCATGCTCGCCGGGTAGTGGAAGAACAGCAGCAGCGCGGCGAACAGGGCGGTACCACCGAGCAGCAGCGTCCAGGCAGCGCGCCTGCCGAGCCGCTTCTCCCCCCAGGACACGCCCAGTTGGTACGCGAACATCCAGCCGGGCAGCAGGTTGAGCAGACTCAGCCACGACGGCATCGCGTCGGCGTACGGCCCGTACCGCAGGAAGTCGACGACGGCGACGGCGCCCAGCAGCGGCGCCGCGGCCCAGACGCCCAGGCGGCGCGCCGCGCGGACGCAGTACGGCGTGAGCGCGGTGATGCCCGCGTAGACGCCGACGAACCACAGGGGCTGGATGACCAGCGTCGCGCCCGTACGGAGCGTCGCCTCGGGCACGCCGAACGTGGACAGTACGGGGATCAGCGCCGCCCAGACCGCGGTCACCCCGAGGACGGGACGGCCCAGCCGCGCCAGCCGGGCCCGCAGCCAGTGGCCCGTCGACTCCCCGCGCGCGGCGGCCCGGTGGAAGGACAGCACCGAGGCGTACCCGCCGACCAGGAAGAAGATGCCGAGCATCTGGAGCACCCAGCTCGCGGGTGCCAGGGCGGCGAAGGAGGACAGCGGACTCGCGTTGTGCAGCGCGCCGCCGGAATCGAGGGTGAAACCGCCGAGCAGCCAGTGGCCGGTCGGCACGGCGAGCAGCGCCAGCGCGCGCAGGCCGTCGACGGCACGGTCGCGGTGGGCGGGGGTGCGGCCCTCGATGGTGCGGACGGTCTTGCGGAGGGGAGCCAGGAGTGGGGCGGCCATGAGGGCCTCCTTCGGAGGAGGTTCGGACGGGTGTTCCGGGTGCGGGGGTACGGCGCCGCCGTCAGCGCACCCGGTCGTAGCGGCCGAGCGCGATGTCGGCGAAGTTGCGCTGCGAGTCGGTGCCGGGCGCGAGATAGCCGGTGTGCCCCTCGGCCGTCCTGGCGGGCACCCGGCGCGCGCCGAACTCCGGGTCCGTCGGGTCCGTACCGTGCCCCAGGCCC
Organism: Streptomyces chrestomyceticus JCM 4735; assembly: GCF_003865135.1. NCBI lineage: Bacteria > Bacillati > Actinomycetota > Actinomycetes > Kitasatosporales > Streptomycetaceae > Streptomyces > Streptomyces chrestomyceticus. The sequence continues at coordinate 6,503,019 of NZ_BHZC01000001.1, forward strand.
AGGAGCTCGACGTTCGGCACGTTGCCGATCCAGTCGGATGCGTCCTTGGCGGCCCACACCCGGGCGGTGGTGTGCAGCGCCGCCACACTGTCCGTGCGCATCCCGGGGGAGCCGAAGACGATGAGGTCCGCGATCCGCCCCGGCTTCAGCAGCGGTACGGCCTGGGCGCACACGACCGTGCCGTAGCTGTGGCACAGCAGGGCGGGCGCGCGGACGCCGGCGGCGGCCAGCCCGTCCAGGAAGCGGGCCAGGCGCGGGGCACCGGCCTCCGCCAGACGGCCGGTCGCCGCGTCCGGGCCGAGGCCGACCGGCGTGGTGTAGCCGGTCCAGGCGATCGCGGCCGTACGGACACCGGGCGCTTCGGCGGCCATCCGGGCCCGCAGCGACTTCGCCATGCCGGACGGCGTGCCGTACGGGTCGCGCGCGCGGTCGGACGAGGACAGGTCGATGTCCGAGCCCGGCACGAACACGGACGTCCGCCGCGCCGCCATCAGGTCGCCGAACACCTCGGCCACCTGGCCGCGGCCGCGCGGGTCGAAGGCGAGTATCTGGCGGCCGGGGCGCAGGAGTTCGGCGTACCGGGCGGCCAGGCGGCGGGCCTCCTGGTGGTCCTGGAGGGTGCCGGCCGGATCGTTGGCACGGGCCGTCTGCCGGTCGCGTTCCGCCGCCAGCGCGAGGGCGTTGGCGCGGTAGCGCAGGGCCACCGGCGCGCCGTCCAGATTGCCGACGGTCAGCGGGTGACGGGCCGCCAGTTCCTGCCGCTGCGCCTCGCTCAGCGCGGCGAAGAAGCGGGCCACCTGCGCTGGGGTGGCGGTCGCCGGGTCCGGCAGCCGCTTGCCCAGCGAGTGGTCGGCGCGCCAGGCGGCGGCGCCGGGCGCGGGCCCGGTGACGGCCTCCTGGGTGGACCCCGCCGCCCAGCCGCCGGTTCCGCCGGCGACCACGGCCGCCAGCGTGACCGCGACGAGCGTGCGCCTACCGCGTGGGGTGAACCGGCGCAGCAAGGACATGGTGGGGTCTCCCTCTTCCGTTGGCGTGACGGAGGGAAACGTAGGAAGCGGGTGGGTGACATGGCGTCACACCGCGGGGCCAACTGTCCGCTGATACCGGGGTAGGGGGTGCCTGACCTGCTCGTCCTTCAGCACGACCGGCCACCCCCAGGCGCCCCTGGGGGGTTACCCCCACCCTGCCCCCATGGGCCGGTGCTCGGGGGAGCCCGCTCAGTTCACGCCGGGGGACACCAGGCCCGACTCGTACGCGAAGATCACGGCCTGCGCGCGGTCGCGCAGCTCCAGCTTGGCCAGCACCCGGCCGATGTGGGTCTTCACGGTCTGCTCGGCGAGCACCAGCGCCTCCGCGATCTCCTGGTTCGACAGCCCGCGGGCGATCAGTTCCAGCACCTCGGTCTCGCGCGGGGTCAGCCCGTTGAGCCGCAGCGCGGTCCGGTCCTTGCGCGGCGCGGGCCGCTGCCGGGCGAAGTCGGCGATCAGCCGCCGCGTCACGGACGGCGCGAGCAGCGCCTCACCCGCCGCGACCACCCGTACCGCAGAGATCAGGTCGGCCGGCGGCGCGTCCTTCAGCAGGAACCCCGACGCCCCCGCCCGCAGCGCCTCGTACACGTAGTCGTCCACGTCGAACGTGGTGAGCATCAGCACCTTCGGCCGGTGCACGACACCGGGCGGCGGGTCCAGCAGTTGCCGGGCCGCCTCCAGCCCGTCCATCTCCGGCATCCGCACGTCCATCAGCACCACGTCCGGGTGCGTACGGCGGCTCAGTTCGACGCCCTGCACGCCGTCCGGCGCGTCACCGACCACGTCGATGTCGCTCTGCGCGGCGAGCAGCGCGGCGAAGCCGGCGCGCACCATGGCCTGGTCGTCGACGATGATCACCCGAGTGGTCATGCGGGGTGGCGGTCCTTTGCTGTTATGGGGAGTTGGGCGGCGACCCGGAAGCCGCCGTCGGGCAGGGGCCCGGTGTCCAGGGTGCCGTCCAGCAGCCGTACGCGCTCGCGCATGCCGACCAGGCCGTGTCCCGTACCGGAGGTCTCCAGCGGCGCGGCGACGCGCGGCGGGGCGTTGTTGACGACCAGGACGGTCAGCCGGCCGCCGGCCTCGTCGGCCGTGACCGAGACGCGGGTGTGCGCGCCCGGCGCGTGCCGTACGACGTTGGCCAGCGCCTCCTGCACGATGCGGTACGCCGACAGGTCCACCGCGGGCGCCAGGGCCACCGGCCCGTCGGGCAGCGCCAACTCGACCGGCACCCCCGCCCGCACCGTCCCCTCGACCAGCTTCGGCAACTGCGCCAGACCGGGCTGCGGCGCCTTCTCCGGGCCGCCGTGCCGCTCCGTCTCCTCGCTGCGCAGCACACCCAGCAGCCGCCGCATCTCGGCCAGCGACTCGCGCGCCGTGGCGGCGATCGTGCTGAACTCCTCCTGGGCGGCTTCCGGGATGCCGCTGATCCGGTACGGCGCGCTGTCCGCCTGGACCGTGATCACCGACATGTGGTGGGCGACCACGTCGTGCAGCTCACGGGCGATCCGGGTGCGCTCCTCCAGCAGGGTGCGCATGGCCCGCTCCGCCTCGCTGATGTTCTCCTGCTCGATCAGCTTGCGCTGGGCCGCCCCGCGCTCCCGGAGTGCGCCGCCCACCAGCAGGAAGAGCCCGGACAGGACGAACATCAGCACCCAGGTGCCGTCGCTGCGGTCCGGCCGGACCAGCTCGAACAGGACGCTCACGGCGCCGGTCGCGCCCCAGACGGCGATCAGCGTACGGCGCCGCTCGCGCAGCGAGAGCGCCAGCATCAGCACCAGATAGCCGACCATGACCGTGGCCGGCCAGGGCCAGGCGCGCCCCTCTCCCACCGGCACGAAGGCCAGCGCGATGCCACCGAGCACGTCCGCCGCGAAGATCACCCACCACGCCTGGAGCGGCCGGGTCACCGCGAGCAGCAGCGGCACGGTCTGGGCGGTGGCCAGGGCGCCCGCCGGGCCGCCGCTGAGCCCGTAGTCGTGCGTGAGCACGTGCACCGTCGACGGCAGCAGGGAGGCCATGAAGGCGAAGGCGACCACGTACGGCAGCAGGCGCAGCCAGCGGTTCTGCACCTGGCCGAAGAGCGCGGCGCCGGGGCCGGTCGGCCTCCCGAGATCCTCGGCGAGGGTGCGCAGCGCCTGCTGCCCGGCCCGCAGGGCGCGGGTGCGGGCGGACGGGCGGTCGCCGGTGGGGCGCGGTGTGGTCTGCATGGCCTGATCAGCGTAAGCGGCGGCCGGGGGCCGGGGCGTCATACCGGGGGTGGCCTCTGCCGTCATACCCCGGTACGGGGACGGGCCGGCCGGGTCCCGGGTGGGCGCCCCGGTCGTCCCGCTACAGCTCCGCCAGCAGCTCGGCCTTCTTCGTCGAGAACTCGGCGTCCGTCAGCAGGCCCGCCGTGTGCAGCTCGCCCAGTTGCCGTATGCGGTCGGCGATGTCGGCCGGGTCGCGGCGCTCGTCGGCGCGGGTCCGTACCGGCCGGCGGGGGCCCGCGTCGGCGCCGGGCGTGGCCGCCCGTACCGCCTGGAGCACCGAGGCGGCGAACGGCAGCGACTCGTGCACCGGCCCGTACCCCAGCCCGAAGACCACCGAGGCCGGGTCCTGGTCCGCCTCGCCGGGCCGCCGGTCCTCCGCGCCGCGTTCCACCAGCCGCAGGTACCCGCTGCCCGACAGCACCCCGGCGCCGCCTTCCGGCGAGCGCCACTCCACCCCGGTCAGCCCGCCGACCGGGAAGTGCTGGTCGCCGCACTTCCACTTGGCCGACGACGCGCCCGTCCAGAACCAGCGGAACGCCACCGAACTGCCGTCGAAGGACGCCTTGCCGTCGTACGCCTTGAAGGTCAGCGGCGGCTCCGGCGCGGCCACCAGATGCTCCTCGGCGGGGAGCGCGGCGGCGGGCCCGAGCACGCCGCGCAGCTCGTCGCGGTAGTACTCGGCGAGGGTCTCCCGGTCGGCGGGCAACGCCAGGCGGTACGGGTCGAGGTCGTCCTTGAGCTGGCCGTCGGCGGCCTCCATCAGCGGGTCGGCGCCCGGCCGGGGCACCGCGCGCAGCACCACCGTGCCGCGTCTGCCCGGGGACAGCTCGACGGACCTCAGCGCCTCGTAGGGGACGCGCCGTTCGCCGAGCGCCTGGAACAGCTTCGGCCTGCGGATCCCCCGTTCGAAGCGGATGAGCACGGAGTCCGTGTCGAACTCCCAGACGGCGTGAAAACCGGCCAGCACATCACCCATGCGGCTCATCGTAAGCGGCGGTCGCCCGCCCGTCCCCCTTCCGGACATCATGTGCTACGCGCGTCAAGCCGCTTTTGCCCCATGTCACCCCTGCGCCCGGCCCGTCCGGTTCACGCCGTGCGGACCCGGAGCCGGGCACGGGTACGGACCCGGGCGCGGCATCGCTCGCCGTCCCTCAGGCCAGGTCGGCCGAGCACTCCCGGTCCTGCGCGGCGCAGTCGACCGAGGAGACCGCGCCCACCCCGATCTTCGCGAAGTTGCGCAGGCTCTCCGTGCCGGGCACGAAGTACCCGGCGTGCCCCTCGGCGCCGGCGGCCGACAGCACCCGGGAACCGAAGGCCGCGGTGACCGGGTCGGCACCGTGGCCGAGCCCGCCGACCTCCATGTACGGAACGTCCTGGATCCAGTCGTCGGGGTTGCGCATCGCCCACACCCGGGCGCCGGTACCGAGCCCCGCGGCGGTCTCCGCCCGCATCCCCGGGCTGCCCGCCACCGCGATGTCGGTGACGCTGGACGGCAGCCGGTGGGCCGCGACGCCGCACACCACGGAGCCGTAGCTGTGGCACATCAGCGCGACGGAAGCCGCCTTCGGCAGCGCCCGCACCAGCGCGTTCAGCCGTACCGCGCCCGCCTCGGCGAGCTGCCCGGTGGCCGCGCCGACACCGAGCCCGGCGGGCGCGGTGTAGTCGGCCCAGGCGATCACGGCCGTACGGGAGTCGCTGTCGCGCACCGACCGCTCGGCGTCGTAGAGCGACTTGGCCATCCCGGCGGGCGCGCTCGTCGCCCGCGCGGTGCGCTCGAAGGTCGCGAGATTGGTGTCCACACCGGGCACCACCACCGAGACGTGCCGGGCCTGCCGCAGGTCGCCGAAGACCTCCGCGGCCCGGCCGCCGCCGGCCGGGTCGAACGCGAGGATCTGCCGGCCGGGGCCGCGCATCGACTCGAAACGGTGCATCAGCCGGCTCGCCTCCTGGCGCCCCACCGGCGTCAGCCGCCGGTCGTGCATCCGCTTCCGTTCCAGTTCACCGGCCTGCCGCAGCGCCAGCTTGTTGGCCTGGTAGCGCAGGTCGACGGGGGCGCCGCCCATGTTGCCGACCACCAGCGGGTAGCGGTCGGCGAGCGTGGCCCGGTCGGCGCGGCTCAGCTTCCGGAAGAAGGCGGCGAGCGCGCCGGGCGCGGAGTCGGCGGTCGGCAGCCGGTGGCCGCGGAAGGAGGCGTGCTCCCAGGCGGACCGCGCGCTGGCCAGCGGGTTCGCGTCGTCCTTGCTGCCTCTGACGGCCGTCCAGCCGGTCATCGCGAGCATCACGAACACCACCAGCAGGGCGAGCGCGGCACGCCAGGCGGTGGACTGCAGGAAGCCGAAGGAGGGGGCACCGAGGCCCGGAAAGGAAGAAGTCACCGCGGGCCACCCTAGGAGACGTGACGGGGTGCCCGCTGAGGGGGTGAGGGATATCACGTTTCAGGCTGGTCATATGTGACCACTTCGGACACGGTTGGGTAACGGCCGTCGCTCAGACGTGCGGAAACGTACTCACGGAGGCACTCGGGCGGGCGACGGGCGGGCCGCTTCCGGGGGTGCTGCTTCCGGATGCGCCGATTCTGGAGGCGACGCTTCCGTATGTGCCGCTTCTGGGGACCGCCTCCGGGAGAGCCGTCACCGGTCTCCGCTCAGCCGCGCCAGTCGCCGCACACGGCCGGGCAGATCTGCGCCAGGTACTGCTCGGTGATCTCTCGGATCGACTCGACGCTGACGTCCTCGCCCTCGCCCCACACCTTCCCGGCCACCCGCATCACCCCGCTGAACGCCGCGACCACCACCCGCGGCCGCGGGTCGGTGGCCACGTCCACGCCCTCGCGCCGCGCGATGAGCCGGGCTATCTGCTCCTCCAGCTCCGAGTAGCGGCGCCAGTGGGCGGCCATGAGCGCGGGCGTCGACTCGATCATCTGGTACGTCCGCATGTGCAGCTCGAGCGGAATCACCGACTGGATCGCGCCGCCGATGTCGTCCCAGGAGGTCATCACGGCGTTGTGCAGCGCCTCCAGGGGCGCCTCGGCCGCCGGGCGCCGTTCCAGTTCCTCGACGAAGCGCGCCTCCACCATCTCGTGGACGGCGAAGACGACCTCCTCCTTGCTCGCGAAATAGCGGAAGAAGGTGCGCTGCGAGACGTCCACGGCCTCGGCGATCTCGTCGATCGTCGTCGCGTCGTAGCCGTGCGCCGTGAACAGTTCGAGGGCGGAGCGGATCAGCGCGTCACGGGTGCGCTGCTTCTTGCGCTCACGCAGGCCGCCGGTCCCGGTGCCGCCGGAGGGCTCGCCTCCGGGGGACGGACGGTTTCAGGTCGGGTCACCTGCGGCGTGGAGCCGGTCATCCTGCGCCGCCTTTCTCGTTGTTGCCGCTGCTCAGAATACCTGTGAGCTAAATGACAGTTACCGACTGATGAATTACTTTGTCAACTGTCAGTGGCTGACATTAGCCTCGGAGAATGAAGTCTCAGACCCCGGTTGCCCAAGCCGCGCCGGACCTTTCCGTACCGGAGCCTCGCAAGGGACTCCGGGGCCATCCGTGGCTGACCCTGTTCTCCGTCGCGATCGGCGTGATGATGGTGGCCCTCGACGGCACCATCGTCGCCATCGCCAACCCGGCCATCCAGGCGGACCTGAAGGCGTCGCTCGCCGACGTCCAGTGGATTACCAACGGCTATCTGCTGGCCCTCGCCGTCTCGCTGATCACCGCCGGCAAGCTCGGTGACCGCTTCGGCCACCGGCAGACGTTCCTCATAGGTGTGGTGGGCTTCGCGCTCGCCTCCGGAGCCATCGGGCTGTCCAGCGAGGTCTCGCTGGTCATCACCTTCCGTGTGCTCCAGGGCATCTTCGGCGCGCTGCTGATGCCCGCCGCCCTCGGACTGCTGCGCGCGTCCTTCCCGGCCGAGAAGCTCAACATGGCCATCGGTATCTGGGGCATGGTCATCGGCGCCTCCACCGCCGGCGGCCCGATCGTCGGCGGTCTGCTCGTCGAGCACGTCAACTGGCAGTCGGTGTTCTTCATCAATGTGCCGGTCGGCGTCCTCGCCCTGGTGCTGGGCCTGGTGATCCTCAAGGACCACCGCGCCGTGAACGCCCCGCGCTCCTTCGACATCCCCGGCATCGTGCTGCTCTCCGGTGCCATGTTCTGCCTCATCTGGGCCCTGATCAAGGCCGGCGAGTGGGGCTGGGGCGATGCGAAGACGCTGGGCTTCCTGGCCGCCGCGGTCGTCGTCTTCGCCGCCTTCGCGATCCTGGAGACCAAGGTCCGCGAGCCGCTGATCCCGCTGCGGATGTTCCGTTCCGTACCGCTGACGGCCGGCACGATCCTGATGGTGCTGATGGCCTTCGCCTTCATGGGCGGCCTCTTCTTCGTCACCTTCTACCTGCAGAACGTGCACGGCCTGAGCCCCGTCGACAGCGGTCTCCACCTGCTCCCGCTGACCGCGATGATGATCGTCGGCTCGCCGGCCGCGGGCGCGCTGATCACCAAGTTCGGCCCCCGGGTGCCGCTGGTCGGCGGCATGGTCTTCACCGCCGTCGCCATGTTCGGCATGACCACCCTGTCCACCAGCACGGGCACGCTGACGATGTCCCTGTGGTTCGCGCTGCTGGGCCTGGGCCTCGCGCCGGTCATGGTCGGCGCCACCGAGGTCATCGTCGGCAACGCGCCGCTGGAGCTGTCCGGTGTGGCGGGCGGCCTCCAGCAGGCCGCCATGCAGGTCGGCGGCAGCCTCGGTACGGCGGTGCTCGGCGCCGTGATGTCCAGCAAGGTCAGCTCGGACTTCGCGGGCAACTGGACCAAGGCGGGACTGCCGGGCGCCCCGGACCCGGCGCTCAAGGCCGCCGCCGAGGTCGGCGTGGTGCCGCCGCAGGTGGCCCAGGCCCCGGGCATGACGCCGCAGATCGTCGACCGGATCAGCACCGCCGTGCACGACACGTTCGTGTCGGGCATGGGCCTGGCCTTCACCGTCGCCTGTGCCGTGGCGGTCGTCGCGGCCGTCGTCGCGCTGTTCACCAAGCGCGGCGCCAACGCGGAGGCGGGCGCGGGCGTCGGTCACATCTGATGCCTGATGCCTGACGCCTGACGCCTGGCGCCTGATGCCTGGTGTCTGATGCCTGACACCTGGCGTCCGGCCGTCCGCCGGAAAGCCGGATCGCGTTGACGCGCGGCCGGCCGGAGCTCCCCGCTCCGGCCGGCCGCGCGTTTCGTTTCTCCACAGGCGTGCCGTCCCCCGTACGGGCCTGAGGCTTACCGCACCCCGCCGTACGCCGCCCGGCCGTACGCCCGGGAAGCGCCGTCAACGGCGCGCCTCCGGCCGCCCGTTGAAGACCCCGGCAAGGGCGCATCGCCTATCAGGGTGGGACACCCGCCACGGGCTTGGCTTCGTCGCCCGCACCCGGCCAAGCTCGGATCACCGGCCCGCGGCGGACCACCGCCCGCCGCGGCAGACCACTTCGTACTCCACGGGGGAGTGATGCACATGCGTACGATCCACGCCGTCGCCCTGCTGACCGGAGCCGCCGCGCTGGCCGCCGCCCACCTCGGCGTCCCGGCCGCGCACGGAGCGCCGCAGCAACGGCCGCGGGCGCACCCGGGACCGGCCGCGGGCGACTGCGCCACCGGCCAGTTCTGCGTCTGGCCGGACCGCGGCTTCGGCGGCAAGCGGCAGACCTACGAACTGTCCGGCACCGACATCGAAAGCTGTGTCACGCTGCCCGCCGGAACCCGCGGCGTCTCGTTCGCCAACCGCACCGGCCGGCCCGTCACCACGTACCAGAGCGCCGAGTGCGCGGAGACGGGGGAGTACGACACCTACCCGGGTGGCGGAAGCTGGGTGCCCGAATCCCCGTACCAGGTCAGGGCGTTCAAAATCTGGGAGAGCTGACCGGGGGAGTGGGCACCGCGACGCGGGGTACCCGGAGCCCGAGCCCGAACCACGCGACCCTCGGGAGGGATGATGGCGGGCCTCGGACAGCACAGCCGCACCCGATGGCGGACCCACCTGCGGAGCAACCCCCGCTCACGAGGCCGGACGGGGCCTCGGACCGGGCCGGACCGCGCGACGCTGGGCGTGATCGGACTGATCTGCGCGGTCGCCGGATTCTTCATCTTGAGCATCGTGCTCGGGCCGGTGTCCGTGCTCCTCGGCTGGCTCGCGACGGGCCGCCGGTGGAACAGCGGGAGCCCCGCGCTCCCGGCGCTGGTGGCTGTCGTCCTCGGTGTGATCGACACGATATTCGCGGTCATCAGGATCACCACCACGGCCGTCGGAGCCCCGTTCTGAGCGGACCCCGCGGCAGCCGTACGTGATCTGCCCGCCCCCGGAGCCACCGACGGGCCGGGCCACCGATGACAGCGACGCGAGGCGCCCCCGGCCGGAGAGATCCGGCCGGGGGCGCCCCGTGGTGTCAGCGGTCCAGCGGGCGACTACGCGTCGCCGCCCGCCTCGCCGGCCTCCGCGGCCGCGACGTCCAGGAGCTGGTAACGGTCGATCGCCTGCTTCAGCAGCGAACGGTCGACCTTGCCCTCCTTCGCCAGCTCGGTGAGCACGCCGAGCACGATCGACTGCGCGTCGATGTGGAAGAAGCGGCGGGCCGCGCCCCGCGTGTCCGCGAAGCCGAAGCCGTCGGCGCCCAGCGACTGGTAGGTGCCGGGTACCCAGCGCGCGATCTGGTCGGGAACGGCACGCATCCAGTCGGAGACGGCCACCTTCGGACCCTCGGCGTCGGCGAGCTTCCGCGTCACGAACGGGACGCGCTGCTCCTCCTCCGGGTGGAGCAGGTTGTGCTCCTCGGCCTCCACCGCGTCGCGGCGCAGCTCGTTCCAGGAGGTCGCCGACCAGACGTCCGCCTTGACGTTCCAGTCGTCGGCCAGGATGCGCTGGGCCTCGATGGCCCACGGCACGGCCACGCCGGAGGCGAGGATCTGGGCCGCGTGCTCGCCCTTGTCGCCCTGGTTGACGCGGTACAGGCCCTTGAGGATGCCCTCCACGTCCACGTCCGCCGGCTCGGCCGGGTGCTGGATCGGCTCGTTGTAGACGGTGAGGTAGTAGAAGATGTCCTCACTGTTCTCGCCGTACATCCGGCGCAGACCGTCCTTGACGATGTGCGCGATCTCGTACCCGTACGCCGGGTCGTAGGCGACACACGCCGGGTTGGTCGAGGCGAGTAGCTGGGAGTGGCCGTCCGCGTGCTGGAGGCCCTCACCGGTCAGGGTCGTACGGCCGGCGGTCGCACCCAGCACGAAGCCGCGCGCGAGCTGGTCGGCCATCTGCCAGAACTGGTCACCGGTGCGCTGGAACCCGAACATCGAGTAGAAGACGTAGATCGGGATCAGCGGCTCGCCGTGCGTGGCGTAGGCGGAGCCCGCCGCGATCAGCGAGGCGGTGCAGCCGGCCTCGGAGATGCCGTCGTGCAGCATCTGGCCGGTCGGCGACTCCTTGTAGGCGAGCAGCAGTTCGCGGTCGACCGACTCGTAGATCTGGCCCAGCGGGTTGTAGATCTTCGCGGACGGGAAGAACGCGTCCATACCGAAGGTGCGGTACTCGTCCGGCGCGATCGGCACGAAGCGCTTGCCGATCTCCTTGTCCCGCATGAGGTCCTTCAGGACCCGCACGAACGCCATGGTCGTGGCGATCTTCTGCTGGCCGGAGCCCTTCTTCGCGCCCGCGTACGCCTTGTCGTCCGGCAGCGGCAGCGGCTTCGCGCGCACGACACGGGTCGGGACGTACCCGCCGTTCGCCTTGCGGCGGTCGTGCATGTACTGGATCTCTTCGGAGTCGCGGCCCGGGTGGTAGTACGGCGGGTTGCCGTCCTCCAGCTCCTTGTCCGAGATCGGCAGGTGCAGCCGGTCGCGGAAGCGCTTGAGGTCCTCGGCCGTCAGCTTCTTCATCTGGTGGGTCGCGTTGCGGCCCTCGAAGTTCGGACCGAGGGTCCAGCCCTTGACGGTCTGCGCGAGGATCACCGTCGGCTGGCCCTTGTGGGCCTTGGCCGCCGCGTACGCCGCGTAGATCTTCTTGTGGTCGTGACCGCCGCGGCCCAGGTGCTGGATCTGCTGGTCGGTCATGTTCTCGACCATCGCGCGCAGGCGGTGGTCGTCACCGAAGAAGTGCTCGCGGATGTACGCACCGGTCTCGGTCGCGTACGTCTGGAACTGGCCGTCCGGGGTGGTGTTCAGCTTGTTGACCAGGATGCCGTCGCGGTCCTGGGCCAGCAGCGGGTCCCAGCTCCGGTCCCACACCAGCTTGATCACGTTCCAGCCGGCGCCGCGGAACTGCGACTCCAGCTCCTGCATGATCTTGCCGTTGCCGCGGACCGGGCCGTCCAGGCGCTGCAGGTTGCAGTTGACCACGAAGGTCAGGTTGTCCAGGCCCTCACGCGCCGCGAGGGAGAGCTGGCCGAGCGACTCCGGCTCGTCCATCTCGCCGTCGCCGAGGTAGGCCCACACGTGCGAGTCGGAGGTGTCGGCGATGCCGCGCGCCTCCATGTAGCGGTTCATCCGGGCCTGGTAGATCGCGCCGAGCGGGCCGAGGCCCATCGAGACGGTCGGGAACTCCCAGAAGTCCGGCATCAGCCGCGGGTGCGGGTAGCTGGACAGGCCGTCGGGGAACTTCGACTTCTCCTGGCGGAAGGCGTCGAGCTGCTTCTCGGTGAGCCGGTCCAGGAGGTACGCACGGGCGTACACGCCGGGCGAGGCGTGGCCCTGGAAGAAGATCTGGTCGCCGCCCTTGCCGTCGTCCTTGCCCCGGAAGAAGTGGTTGAAGCCCACGTCGTACAGGGAGGCGGAGGACGCGAAGGTGGCGATGTGGCCGCCGACGCCGATACCGGGGCGCTGGGCCCGCGACACCATGACCGCGGCGTTCCACCGGGTCGCGTTCAGGATCTTGCGCTCGATCTCCTCGTTGCCGGGGAAGAACGGCTCGTCCTTGGTCGCGATGGTGTTGACGTAATCCGTGCTGCGCATCTCGGGCACGGCCACGCGCTTCTCGCGGGCCCGCTCGATCAGGCGGAGCATGAGGTAGCGGGCACGTTCCCGGCCTCGCTCATCGACGGCTGCGTCGAGCGAGTCGAGCCATTCCTGGGTCTCTTCGGGATCGAAGTCCGGGACCTGGCTGGGAAGGCCGCCAATGATGATCGGGTTGCGATCGGATCCGGAAGCCACGCTGTTCCTTCGCTGTTCGGTCTTGCTCTGCTTGGTGTCGCGCCGTCTTCCATCGTGTACCGGCTCACCGGGATACGTCATCTCTACCGGTGGGTAACCACCCCCTAAGAGACGGGCGCTCGCAGGCCGGTTTTTGAGGTCGGCCAAATCGCAACCATACGCCCACGCCGGAACCGGTCGCCGTACGGTCGTGCGAACCCCGAGAAGGGGTGCGGACGCCGGGTGGCGACCCCCAAAGAGCCCAGTCCCCTACCAAAACGTAATAAAGGCGATAAAAAGGTGTGGGCTGAATCACTTCCCGCCCGGTGTGCGGGGTCGCAGTTGCGGCGAGACGGCGGTAAACGTCACCGTTTCGACGGTCTCGGACGCCGGGTACTTGCGCGATCCGCCCGGCCCGTGTGGACTACGCCCAATGCCCCGCGCACGCGTGGGTGCAAGCCATTTACCGAAACATGACAGGAGGCAATCCGTGAGCGCGACCGCGGACCACGCGGAGGAGCGGACCAACCCGGCCATCAAGCTGGGGTTCGAGCCCGGACAGGTGGTCCAGGAGATCGGCTACGACGACGACGTCGAGCAGGAGCTCCGCGAAGCCATTGAGGCCGTGATCGGCCAGGAGATCGTTGACGAGGACTACGACGACGTCGCCGACGTCGTCGTGCTGTGGTTCCGCGATGACGACGGCGACCTCACGGACGCGCTGGTGGACGCCATCGGTCTGATCGACGAGGGCGGCGAGATCTGGCTGATGACGCCCAAGACCGGCCGCGACGGGTACGTCGAGCCGAGCGACATCAACGAAGCCGCCCAGACCGCCGGCCTGTCCCAGACCAGGAGCATCAACGCGGGCAAGGACTGGAGCGGCAGCCGCCTGGTCACCCCCAAGGCCGCCAAGTCGGGCAAGCGCTGAGCTGCGCCCCCACGTTCCGTACCGAGCCCTCCGCCGGATGATCCGGTGGGGGGCTCGGCGTGTACGCGCCGGCGCGTAGGGTTGGCCGCAACCTGTTGGAATCCGCCGGAGCGGACGCTGCCGGCGGTGCCCCGCGCCACACGCCGGTGACGGCGCCGGGCACGGCAAAGGCGTCCGCGCACGGTGTCTGCGAAGGGAACGGTCCCCATGGCGATCGAGGTCGGCTCGAAGGCTCCGGAGTTCGAGCTGAAGAACCAGCACGGTGAGCTGATCAAGCTCTCCGACTTCCGCGGCGAGAAGGCCGTCGTCCTCCTCTTCTACCCCTTCGCCTTCACCGGCGTGTGCACCGGCGAGCTGTGCGCCCTGCGCGACGAGCTGCCGAAGTTCGTCAACGACGACGTCCAGTTGCTGGCCGTCTCCAACGACTCGCCCTTCGCGCTGCGCGTCTTCGCCGAGCAGGAGGGCCTGGAGTACCCGCTGCTGTCGGACTTCTGGCCGCACGGCGAGGCCTCGCGGGCGTACGGCGTCTTCGACGAGGAGAAGGGCTGCGCGGTGCGCGGCACCTTCATCATCGACAAGGAGGGCGTGGTGCGCTGGACGGTCGTCAACGGCCTGCCCGACGCCCGTGACCTCAACGACTACCTCAAGGCGCTCGGCACCCTCTGATTCCCGCCGTGACCGGCTCCCGCCGCGACATCGGCGCGGTGTCCGTACCGCTACCTGTAATCGGTGGGAACCGGTCACTAGGATCAAATCGTTGATCTGATGCCATGCACGATGGGGGCGCAAAGCAATTCGTACCCCTCGAACCCAGGGAGGACTCGTGGGAGTCAGCCTCAGCAAGGGCGGAAACGTCTCGCTGACGAAGGAAGCCCCCAATCTGACCGCCGTGCTCGTCGGTCTCGGCTGGGACGCCCGTACCACCACCGGTACGGACTTCGACCTGGACGCCAGCGCGCTGCTGACCAACGACCAGGGCAAGGTCGCCAACGACCAGAACTTCGTGTTCTTCAACAACCTGAAGAGCCCGGACGGCTCGGTCGAGCACACCGGCGACAACACCACCGGTGAGGGCGAGGGCGACGACGAGGCCATCAAGGTGAACCTCGCCGGCGTGCCCGCCGACGTCGCCAAGATCGTGTTCCCGGTGTCCATCTACGACGCCGAGAACCGCCAGCAGAGCTTCGGCCAGGTCCGCAACGCCTACATCCGCGTCGTGAACCAGGCCGACGGCAACGAGCTCGCGCGCTACGACCTGAGCGAGGACGCCTCGACCGAGACCGCCATGGTCTTCGGCGAGCTGTACCGCAACGGCGCGGAGTGGAAGTTCCGGGCCATCGGCCAGGGCTACGCCTCGGGCCTGCGCGGGATCGCGCAGGACTTCGGCGTCAACGTCTGACCCGAGCCATCACCCTTCCGCACCCGGCGCCGTACCCCCCTGTCCCGGGGAGTACGGCGCCGGGCGCGCTTGAAGCCCGTACGCGGACCGTGCGGTCCCCGGATCCCGGCGCGCGGCGGACGCGCACCGCCCGGAGTCCCCGGGCGCGCCGTGAAGATGGCGTATCCCGGGCCGTGTCCGTGCCGTACGGAGCCTGTACGAACCCGTATGAAAGCCGTGGGCAACCGCGGCACCACCGTCACCGGGGAGGATGCGAACACCATGGGCGTCACGCTCGCAAAGGGAGGCAACGTCTCCCTCTCCAAGGCCGCTCCGAATCTCACGCAGGTCATGGTCGGCCTCGGCTGGGACGCGCGCTCGACCACGGGAGCGCCGTTCGACCTGGATGCCAGCGCGCTGCTGTGCAGGTCGGGGCGGGTGCTCGGCGACGAGTACTTCGTCTTCTACAACAATCTCAAGAGCCCGGACGGCTCGGTCGAGCACACGGGCGACAACCTCACGGGTGAGGGTGAAGGGGACGACGAGTCGATTCTCGTGGACCTCAGCGCGGTCCCCGAAGAGGTCGACAAGATCGTTTTTCCCGTCTCGATCCACGAGGCGGATGTCCGCGGCCAGAGCTTCGGCCAGGTCAGCAATGCGTTCATCCGCGTGGTCAACCAGGCGGACGGCAGCGAGCTGGCGCGCTACGACCTCAGCGAGGACGCCTCCAGCGAAACCGCAATGATCTTCGGTGAGGTCTACCGGTACAGCGGTGAATGGAAGTTCCGCGCGGTGGGCCAGGGGTACGCGTCGGGGTTGCGAGGCATCGCTCTAGACTTCGGGGTCAACGTTTCGTAAAGCGCCGCGCACTGCGCGCGGGGGACCCCATACAGCGAGGGATTGGGTTAGGCAGTGCTCCTGAGAACCTTTGGCTGGTCGTTCGCCGTCACGGCGGCCGGCCTGGCCTTGGCCGGCGTCCTCTGGGGGTGGCAGGGGCTAGCGATCGTCGGCATCCTGTCGATCCTGGAGATTTCGGTCTCGTTCGACAATGCGGTCATCAACGCCGGAATCCTGCGCAAGATGAACGCCTTCTGGCAGAAAATCTTTCTGACCGTCGGCATCCTCATCGCCGTCTTCGGCATGCGTCTGGTCTTCCCGGTCGTCATCGTCGCGGTCACCGCGAAGATCGGACCGCTTGAGGCCGTCAATCTGGCGATCAACGACAAGGCGCAGTACGAGCACCTGGTCACGGGGGCCCACCCGGCCATCGCGGCCTTCGGTGGCATGTTCCTCCTCATGATCTTCCTCGACTTCATCTTCGAGGAGCGCGAGCACAAGTGGCTGGGCTGGCTCGAACGCCCGCTGGCCAAAATGGGCAAGCTCGACATGCTGTCCGTCATCGTCGCGCTGGTCGTCCTGCTCGTCGTCGCCATGACGGTCGCCACCGACGTCGCGCACGGCGGCGGTGACAAGAGCGCGACCGTGCTCCTGTCCGGAGTCGCCGGCCTGCTCACGTACCTGGTCGTGGGCGGTGTCTCCGGCTACTTCGAGGACAAACTGGAGGAGGCCGAGGAAGCACAGGAGGCCGAGGACGCCGAGGACGACGGGAAGGGCTCCGCGGCGAAGCCCGCGGTGGCGGCCCAGGAAGCCGACCGGAACGGCGCTGCGTCCAAGCGCGGCTCCGTCTCGGGTGTGGGGCTCGCGGGCAAGGCCGCGTTCTTCCTGTTCCTCTACCTGGAGGTCATCGACGCGTCGTTCTCCTTCGACGGCGTCATCGGTGCCTTCGCCATCACCAACGACATCTTCGAGATGGCGCTGGGTCTGGGCATCGGCGCGATGTACATCCGTTCGCTGACGGTCTTCCTGGTACGCAAGGGGACCCTGGACGACTACGTCTACCTGGAGCACGGCGCGCACTACGCCATCGGCGCGCTGGCCGTCATCCTGCTCGCCACGATCAAGTACGAGATCAACGAGGTCATCACCGGCCTGGTCGGAATCGTCCTGATCGGGCTGTCGTTCTGGTCGTCCGTGCGCAAGAACCGGCAAGAGGGCAAGCCGGGGGAAGAATCCGCGGCAAAGTCGGAAGTTGCCTCCGGAGTGTGACGAGGGCCTGATTGAGGAACGCTCTCAGCGGGGCGGCCATGGAGTGCTCACTCCATGGCCGCCCCGCGGCCGTACCGGGCCGCGGGGCGGCCGGGACATTCCCGGGAGAACCGGTACAGCCGCGACACGCAGCAGTCGGGTCGCCGAGCCATCCGGGCGGGCGGCCTCCGGGTCGGATCGATGGGGTGGGCAAGGTGTCGTTCTTGGACAACTGGCGTCGGGGCGGGGCGCCGAAGTTCGAAGCCGGTGGCGCGTCGTACGTGGTCGAGCTGACCAAACGCAATCCGGTCGTCTCGCTGACGAAGCAGGGCGCGGCCTCCGGGCACCTGCGGGTCAACCTGTCCTGGCAGATGCGCACGACCGACATCGGGATGCGCAATTCGCAGCGCGGCGGCAGCCTGCTGCGCAACCCGGGCAAGATGTTCAAACCGGAGGTGGTGCAGGCCCAGGGGCCGGCGGTCGTCAAGATCGACCTGGACCTGGCCTGCCTGTACGAGCTCAAGGACGGCACCAAGGGCGTGGTGCAGCCGCTCGGCAACTTCCTGGGCGACATCAACGCCGCGCCGTACGTGAAGCTCAGCGGCGACGACCGGTTCGGCTCGCCCTCCGGCGAAACGCTCTACATCAACCTCGACCACCGCGACGAGATCAAGCGCCTGCTGATCTTCGTCTACATCTACGACGGCACACCGGCCTTCGACCGCACCCACGCCGTCGTGACGCTCTATCCGAGCAGCGGCCCCCGCGTGGAGATCGGCCTCGACGAACGCGCCCCACAGGCCCGCTCCTGCGCCATCTTCATGCTGGAGAACAACAAGGGCGACCTCACCGTCCGCCGCGAGGTGAAGTACGTCTACGGCTTCCAGTCCGAACTGGACCGCCTGTACGGCTGGGGGTTGCAGTGGGGGCGGGGGTATAAGTCGAAGGTTTGAGGTGGGGGTGGGGCTTGGGCTGAGGGGCGCCGTGGGCCCGAGGGCTGGGGGCGTGAGCCTGTGGGCCGTGGGCCGAGAGACCGTGGGTCGTGGGCTTGAGGGTCGAGAGTCCGTGGGCTGAGGGTCGTGGGCCGAGATTCCGGTGGCCGTGCTGAGGGTCGTGAGCGGAGGCGTGAGTCGGCGCTGGGAGCGTGCCGGGGAGTACGGGGCCGAGTGGGCCGGTTGGGCGGGGCGAGGGGAAACGTTACGGCTGGTGCGGGGCCTGGCGGGGGCCGGGGCTCGCGGCTGTGGTTTTGCCCGGCTGGCCCTGTGTTGCTTCGATCTTCGGTGGCTCGGTGGCTCGGTGGCTCGGTGGCCCGGCGGGGCAGCGGCTCGACGGCCTATCCCGCTGGCCGATCGGCTGTGGACCAGGTGTGGGCCAGCCGTTGGCCGGGCGTGGGCTCCGGCCGTGCGCGGGCAGGCGCTTGCTTGCGGGTAGGCGCCTGAGGGGCTCTCCATTCTCCACACGCCGCCGAGCGAGCCCGGGAGGGCATGCCGCCGCCCCGGCCGGCCCGAACAAAGCCGTCGCCGGGCGTCACAACCCCTTGCGCGGTGACGGGTGAGCGGATGACGGCGAGCGGTGACCCGCTGCCGCCGCCCGCCCGTCAGCGGTGCTGGAACTGCGGCCCCTGCGGCGGCAGGACGAAGTTCGGGTCCAGCCCGGGGCCAGGCGGCTGCTGCGGGTAACCGTAGGCCGGAGGCGCCGGGACGGCCGGAGCCATGGGACCCGTCGGATACGGCTGGTGCTGAGGCTGAGGCTGGTGTTGCTGCGGAGGCTGCGGATAGCCGTACGAGGGCTGCGGCTGCTGCGGCATCGGACCGGGGTACCCGTACGCGGGCTGGGCCGGGGGCTGCGTCGGAGGCGGCGGGATGTTCGGAGCGTGCTGCGGATAGCCGTACCCCCCACCGGCGGGCTGCGGTGGAGGCGGGAACGCCGCAGCAGGCGCAGCCGCGTGCGGGGCGGTCGCGGGCGGAGCGGTGGGCGGCGACAGCGGAAACGAGTCCGGTTCTGACGAGGCTTCGGAGTCCGGGGCCGGCGCCTGGCCTGCGGCGGGGGACGGGACCGGTGCCGGCACCTGATTCGGGCCAGAGCCCGGACTCTGGCTCGGACTCGGGTCGGGAAGGTGCTGTGTCGCGGCCTCAGGGCTGGCGGAGGCCGCCGCAGGCCCCTCCGCCTCGCCGGACCCGGCCCCGGTGCCGGCACCGGAACCGGAACCGTCAGCCGGCGCGGTGGCGGCCGACGACGCGGCGGCCGCGGGACCGGCTGCCGCACCGGCTTCCTGCCCCGCTGACTCGTCCTCTTCCTCCACCGAGATCCCGAACTCGGTGGCCAGGCCGATCAGCCCGTTCTCGTACCCCTGCCCGAGCGCGCGGAACTTCCACCGGTCTCCGCGCCGGTACAACTCGCCGCAGATCAGGGCCGTCTCCTTGCCCGTCTCCGGCACTACGTCGAAGACCGCGACCGGCTCGTCGTCCGGCGAGGAGGCGTCGTGCAGCAGGACGCGCAGATCCCGTACGTGCGCGAAGGTGCCGCCGTCCGCCGACGCGGTGAGCATGACACGGTCCACCGACGCATCGAGTCCGGACAGGTCCGCCTCGATGGTGTCCGCCACTCCGTCGGCCAGTTGCGTCTTCGGCAGGTGCCGCACCAGCCCGCTGGGGTGCCGTGGCTGGTTGTAGAAGACGAAGTCCGCATCGGAACGCACGCGTCCGTCGGCACCGAGGAGCAGGGCCGAGGCATCGACATCGGGCACCCCCGCGCCGGGGGCCCAGCGCAGTACGGCCCGGACCGCCGTGGCGTCGAGGGGTACGTTGGACCCTTTCAGCATCGCGTGCGTCATGTCCGTAATCCTGCCTTCCCGGAGGTCGGGGGGACAACGCGGGGGCCGTCCCGGCGTGGCCCGCTCGGTGTCCGCGACACCTGGCCGCCGTGTGCGGGTCACGTGCTTTTCACATGGTCGGGAACTTTCTCCTCGCGGCCGCACGTACGATTACCGGCCGGATCCAGACAGCGAGTCGCCGCGGGGTGGCCCCGGCCCCGCCTGCTCACGGGGAGTTCTATGCGTCACTTTGGGCATCTTGCGCCCGATATCCGGAACGCTTTGTTCCACCAGGAGCCGGTCGAGTTCACCGCCGACTCCCCGCCCGGCATGCTCTCGGTCGCCCTCGGCGCAACGCTCTACAGCCCGGCCACCCGTCCACGGCTCGCCGAGGACATCGTCAAACAGGCCGGACGCGGAGTGGTCTCCATGGTGCTGTGCCTGGAGGACTCCATCAGCGACGCGGACGTGGCCGCCGGTGAGGAGAATCTCGTACGGCAGTTCGCGGCCCTCGGCGCGGAGGCCGAGAACGGTACGGCCCTCCCGCTGCTGTTCATCCGGGTGCGCGCCGCCGCGCAGATACCCGACCTGGTGCGCCGACTGGGCCGTGACGTTCGGCTGTTGTCCGGATTCGTACTGCCCAAGTTCACCGAGGAGCGCGGCGTCCCGTTCTTGGAGGCGCTGACCGGCGCGGAGGAGGAGTGCGGTCGACGGCTGTTCGCCATGCCGGTGCTCGAATCGCCCGATCTGCTCCACCTGGAGAGCCGCGGCGAGACACTGCGGGGCATCGCGCGCACGGTGGACAAGTACCGTGACCGCATCCTGGCCCTGCGTCTCGGCGTCACCGACTTCTGCTCGGCCTACGGCCTGCGCCGGGCCCCCGACATGACCGCGTACGACGTGCAGATCGTCGCCTCCGTGATCGCGGACGTGGTGAACGTCCTCGGCCGAGCGGACGGCACCGGTTTCACGGTCACCGGCCCGGTGTGGGAGTACTTCCGGCTGCACGAGCGGATGTTCAAGCCCCAGTTGCGGCAGAGCCCCTTCCTCGGCCGAGCGGAGGAACTCCGGACGGCCTTGATCGAACATGACATGGACGGCCTGCTGCGCGAGATCGAACTCGACCGCGCGAACGGCCTGCAGGGCAAGACCTGCATCCACCCCTCGCACGTGGCACCGGTGCACGCCCTCTCGGTCGTCAGCCATGAGGAGTTCAGCGACGCCGTGGACATCCTGCGGCCCGAACGCGGCGCCGGCGGCGTGCTGCGCTCCGCGTACACGAACAAGATGAACGAGATCAAGCCGCACCGTGCCTGGGCCGAACGGACTCTCCTGCGCGCCGAGGCGTTCGGTGTCGCCCGCGAGGGCGTCGGCTTCGTGGAACTGCTGGCGGCCGGCCTTCCGCCCACCTGAGACGGCGAACGGTTCGAGCCTGGCGGTCACCGCCCCACCGGGCCGACGACGTCCGGGAAGCAACGGACGATGACGACGGCGGAAGAGACGAAGGAGACGGGCACAGTGGTGTGGACGGGAGAGTGGGTCGCCCAGCGGCTCGGTGTCTCGCTGAGCGGTGGGGCGGAGCTGCCCAGACTGCTCGGGCTGGCGCTGCGGCGCAATCCCAAGCGGGCTCACCTGCTCGTGTCGAACGTGCTCGGCAAGCACGTACCGCAGCGGCCGGACACGGTCTACGGCGCGGGCCTCGGGCTCGGACGCCAGGTCCGTGAACTGCTCGGCGACACCGAGGCGGCGCGCGCCGTCGTCCTGGGATACGCCGAGACCGCCACCGGACTCGGGCACAGCGTGGCCGACGGACTGGCCCTCGCGCCCTATCTGCACTCCACGCGACGGCCGGTCGCGGGGGTCGAGCAGGCGGGCGGCTTCGAGGAGGAACACAGCCACGCGACCTCGCACCTGCTGCTCCCGGAGGACCCGGCGCTGCTGGCCGGCGACGGCCCCCTGGTCCTCGTCGACGACGAGTTCTCCACCGGTCGCACGGTTCTGAACACCATCAAGGCGCTGCACGCCCGCTTCCCCCGCGAGCGGTACGTCGTCGTCGCCCTGGTCGACATGCGCTCGGACACGGACCGCGATCACCTGCGGAAGTTCGCCGCGGACCTCGGCGCACGGGTCGACCTCATCGCCCTGGCCGCCGGCGGCGTACACCTCCCGCCCGATGTCCTCGAACGCGGCCAAGCGCTCGTAGCCGCCCATCAGGAGACGGCGCCCGAGCCCGCACCGACGCCCGCGAACCGGGCTTCGGGCACCACGGTGGCCGACGCCTGGGAGGGCGACAGCGGCGGGAGCGGCAACAGCCGTAGGGCCGAGGGCACGGCCTCGGATTCGCCGGCGGCTCCGAGCGAACCGGTGCAGGCCGTACGGATCGACCTCGGCTGGCCGGAGGGCGTGCCGGACGGTGGGCGCCATGGCTTCACCGCCGCCCACCGGTCCCGACTGGAGACGGCGCTTCCCGGCATGGCGGCCCGGATCGCCGACGGGCTCACCGGCGCCCGCCGGGTGCTGGTCCTCGGCAACGAAGAGCTGATGTACGCGCCGCTGCGCCTCGCCGGAGCCCTGGACGCCGGTACATCTGCCGAGGTGTACTTCTCGACCACCACCCGCTCCCCGGTCCTCGCCGTGGACGACCCGGGCTACGCCATACGGACCCGGCTGGCCTTCCCCGCCCACGACCGGCCGGCTGACGGACCGGGGGAGCGGTACGCGTACAACGTCGCGCCCGGCGCGGACCCGCAGCGGCGCTTCGACGCGGTCGTCGCCGTCACCGACTCGCACGGCGACACCCCGGAACTCCACTCTGCCGACGGCCTCCTGGGCCGGCTCGCCGCCCACACCGACCGGCTGCTGCTCGCCGTCATCCCTTCCTACACACCGGCGGACCCGTTGCCGCAAACGCCGGAGTCCGCCCCGAAGCCCACGCTCCACGTCACGCGACGACAGGTCTGACCGATGCCCCTCCCCGAGCCGCTGCGCGGCCCCGCCTTCTCCTCCTACGCCCCCGACGAGGTCGGTTGGCTGCTCCAGGACCTGTCCTCGATCACCCTCGAAGCGCCGACGGAGGAGCGCGAGGAAGCGATACAAGCAGGTGGCGCCCACTACGCCGAGTCGCTGCCCGTCGAATACCAGCCGAGCGAGCGGTACCAGGCGCTGTTCCACAGTGCTCTGGAGACCTCGGCCGGCCGCATCGCGCAGGCGGTCGGCGCCGTCACCGAAACGGTGATCGCCGAGCGCTCCGCCCGTCCGGTACTGGTCTCGCTGGCCCGCGCGGGCACCCCGGTGGGCGTTCTGATGCGCCGCTGGGCCCTGCACGCCCACGGGCTCGACCTGCCGCACTACGCGGTCTCGATCGTGCGCGGCCGCGGTATCGACACCACCGCACTGCGCTGGCTCGCCGCCCACCACGACCCGGCGGACGTCGTCTTCGTCGACGGCTGGACGGGCAAGGGCGCCATCACCCGGGAACTTGCCCAGGCGCTGCGCGACTTCCCCGGCTTCGACCCGCGGATCGCCGTCCTCGCCGACCCCGGCGGCTGCGTGGACACCTACGGCACCCGCGACGACTTCCTCATCCCCTCGGCGTGCCTCAACTCGACCGTGTCCGGCCTCATTTCGCGCACCGTACTTCGCGACGATCTGGTCGGCCCCGACGACTTCCACGGCGCCAAGTTCTACCGGGACCTCGCGCCGTCCGACCTGTCGCGTGTGCTCATCGACACCGTCGCGGCGCGGTTCGACGAAGTCGCCGAGCAGGTCGCGATCGACGTGAAGGAACTGGCCGCGGCCGACCGGACACCCACCTGGGCTGGCTGGGCCGCGGTCGAGCGGATCAGCGAGGCGTACGGCATCCACGACGTCAACCTCGTCAAGCCGGGTGTCGGAGAGACCACGCGGGTACTGCTCCGGCGCGTCCCCTGGAAGATTCTGGCCCGGCGCGGCGCCGGAGCGGACCTGGATCATGTGCGTCTCCTGGCTGAACAGCGGGGCGTCCCCGTCGAAGAGGTCGACGGACTCCCCTACACCTGTGTCGGTCTGATTCACCCCCGCTTCACGCGGGGCGCTACGGGTGCGGACGGCAAGGCGGTGACCGCGCCGTGAGCACGATCGTCGCCAGCGACCTGGACCGCACCCTGATCTATTCGGCCGCCGCACTGGACCTGGCCGTGCCCGACGCCGAGGCGCCCCGCCTCCTCTGCGTCGAGGTGTACGAGCACAGACCGCTCTCCTACATGACGGAGACGGCGGCGGAGCTGCTCGCCGCTCTCGCCGACGCCACCACGTTCGTCCCCACGACCACGCGCACCCGCGAGCAGTACGGACGCATCCACCTCCCGGGCCCCGCACCGCGGTTCGCCATCTGTGCGAACGGCGGGCACCTGCTCGTCGACGGAGAGTCCGACCAGGACTGGCAGCGCACCGTCGCCGCCCGACTGAGCGCGGAGTGCGCAACGCTCGACGAGGTCCGTGCGTACTTGTTGCGGACCGCTGACCCGGCCTGGATGCTCAAGGAACGCGTGGCCGAGGACCTCTTCGCCTACCTCGTCGTCGAGCGCTCGCTGCTGCCGCAGACCTGGGTCAAGGAACTCGCCGAGTGGGCGGATGCCCGGGGCTGGACCGTCTCGCTCCAGGGACGGAAGGTCTACGCCGTGCCGAAGCCGCTCACCAAGAGCGCCGCCGTCGCCGAAGTCGTCCGCCGGACCGGCGCCTCGCAGGTCCTCGCCGCCGGCGACTCGCTGCTGGACGCCGACCTGCTGCTTGCCGCGGACCGCGGATGGCGTCCCGGCCACGGTGAACTGGCGGACTCCGGGTGGAGCGCTTCCCACGTCACCGCGCTGGACGCGCGCGGAGCCGTGGCGGGCGAGGAGATCCTGCGGGCGTTCACCCGCGGCGTCGCTGCCCCCCTCCGCTCTTGCTGAGCCGTACGACGAGGAAGGCCAGGACCGCCAGCACGGCGGCCACCAGCACCACCTTCGAATACGCGTCCACATAGCCGGTCACCTCCTCCCAGTTCTCACCGAGCGCGAAGCCGGCGAGGACGAAGATCGCATTCCAGATCAGGCTGCCGAGAGTGGTCAGGACGAGGAAGGCCGGTATCGACATCCGCTCGATACCGGCCGGCACCGATATCAGGCTGCGGAAGATCGGCACCATCCGGCCGAAGAAGACCGCCTTGTTGCCGTGCCGCTGGAACCAGCGCTCCGTCTTCTCGACGTCGGAGACCTTGACCAGCGGCAGCTTGGCCGCGATCGCGAGCATCCGGTCCCGGCCGAGCAGCGCGCCCACGCCGTAAAGAGCAAGGGCCCCGAGGACCGACCCGAGCGTCGTCCACAGCAGAGCGGAGAACAGAGTCATCCGGCCTTGGCCCGCCGCGAAGCCCGCCAGGGGCAGGATCAGCTCGCTGGGCAGGGGCGGGAAGAGGTTCTCGGCGGCGATGGCCAAGCCGGCGCCCGGCGCGCCGAGCGTGTCCATGAGTCCGGTGATCCAGCTGGTTTCAGCGTGTTCGTTCATGCTTCGACGCTAGAAATTCGCGGACACCGGCACATTGCGGAAAACCGCACGGAACACTGCGGTTTTCCGCAGTGCGGCGGTGCCGGCGCAGCCACTAGCGTTTCGATCATGCGGGGGATGGCACGGCGCGGGATGCGCCTCACAGTCGGGTTGTTGGTCGGCGCGGGCACGGTGGCGGTCGAGCTGCCGTTCATCGTGCTCTCGGGAATCGCGCTGCTCTGCGTTTTCGTCTGGCCGCGCGGGAGACGCAGGGTGCTGGAGCCGGTGATGGCCGTGGCCCGGTGGCTCATCGAGTCGGCGCGCCGCCGCCTGCA
The DNA here is from genome assembly GCF_003865135.1 of Streptomyces chrestomyceticus JCM 4735. Lineage (NCBI taxonomy): Bacteria > Bacillati > Actinomycetota > Actinomycetes > Kitasatosporales > Streptomycetaceae > Streptomyces > Streptomyces chrestomyceticus. Next base: position 6,528,476 of record NZ_BHZC01000001.1, read on the forward strand.
GTTCGGCGGTGCCGACTTCGCCTACGGGTACGACGACGAGCGGGCGCTCAAGTACCTCGCGGTCCGCTGGCTCTTGGGGCTTCTCGGCGCGGGTGTGGTCTTCGCCGCGCTCACGGGGGCGACCATAGTCCTCTGGGCATCGACGGTATGGACGTTCACCCATGTCGAGCATCCGGTCGACGTCGCGGAGACCGGCGTGGGCGCCCTCTTCCTGCTCTTCCTCAGTCTGCAGGCGGTGTTCGGGGTGGCGGCCCTGGAAGCCCGGCTGGCACGGCACTTCCTCGGCCCCACACACGAGAAAGAACTGAAACGCCGGGTCGCGGAACTGGCCTCCAGCCGAGCCGGGGTCGTCGCGGCGGTCAACGACGAACGCCGCCGCATCGAGCGCGACCTGCACGACGGTGTCCAACAGAGACTGGTGGCCCTCGGAATGCTGCTCGGCCGCGCGGTGCGCAGCAAGGACGAGGTCCATGCGGTCGAACTGCTCCGGCAGGCCCACGCCGAAAGCCGCCAGGCCCTGACCGAGTTGCGCGAGGTCGCCTGGCGTATCTATCCGACGGTGTTGGACGAAGCAGGCTTGCAGGCCGCTCTGGAAACCGTCGCGGAGCGTTCAGCGGTCCCGGTCCGGCTGACCTGGCGCCTCACCCGGGAGCCCGAGGCCGCCGTGGCGACCGTCGCCTACTTCGTCGTTTCCGAAGCGGTGACCAATGCGGTGAAACACTCCTGTGCGGAAGGGATAACCGTCACCGTCGACCGGAACGAGAACATCCTGTCCGTCCGGATCCAGGACGACGGCTGGGGTGGTGCGAATGCCTCGGGAAGCGGGCTGATCGGGCTGGCGCGCCGGGTCGCCGCCCTGGACGGCCGGTTACGGGTGGACAGCCCGGTCGGCGGACCCACCACGATCACCGCGGAGTTGCCGTGCGCGTAGTACTTGCCGACGATTCGACCCTGCTGAGGGAGGGCCTGGTGCGCCTGCTGACGGAAGAGGACCACGAGGTGACAGCCGCGGTCGCGGATGCCGCCGAACTGATGACCGTGCTGGAGCGCGCACCGGCGGAGCAGCGGCCCGACGTGGTGGTCGTGGACGTACGGATGCCTCCCACGCACACGGACGAGGGGCTGCGAGCGGCGGTGCAGATCCGTGAGCGCTGGCCGGATGTCGGCGTGCTCGTCCTCTCGCAGTATGTCGAGCGGCGGTACGCCACCGAACTGCTGACGGAGGACAGTGAAAGCGTCGGCTATCTGCTCAAGGACAGAGTCGTACAGGTGGACGAGTTCTTGGACGCGCTGGAGCGGGTGGGCTCGGGCAAGGCGGCCTTCGACTCGGAGGTCGTACGCGTCCTGTTCTCCCGCAGCAGCCGCACCGATCCGCTGAACTCGCTCACGGCACGTGAGCGTGAGGTGCTCGCCCAGATGGCCGAAGGCCACACCAACGCCGCCATCGCCGGGAGGCTGCACATTTCGCAGAGCGCGGTGGAGAAGCACACCAACGCGATCTTCGACAAGCTCGGTCTGGCGGGCACTTCGGGCTACTCTCGCCGCGTCCTGGCCGTTCTGCGCTATCTGGGGACCTGAGGAGCACCGGTGACCAAGAGCAAATCCACCGCGATCACGGAGGAGCTGTACGACTACGTCCTCGCGCACAACCCGCCGCTGGACGCCGTCCAACGGAAGCTGGTGGAGACCACCTACCAGCACTTCCCTGACGAGGCACAGATGCAGTCGGCCCAGGAGCAGGGCCCGCTGCTGGCCTTCCTGGTCCGTCTGTGCGGTGCGCGTCGCATCGTGGAGGTCGGCACCTTCACCGGCTTCTCCACCCTGGCGATGGCCCAGGCCCTGCCTCCGGACGGCAAGCTGATCGCCTGCGACGTGTCCGAGGAATGGACGGCATACGGACGTGAAGCGTGGGAGAGAGCCGGTGTGGCGGACCGGATCGACCTGCGCATCGCACCGGCACTGGGCACCCTGCGATCGATGCCCGCCGAGCCGCACATCGACTTCGCCTACCTGGACGCGGACAAGGGCAACTACATCCCCTACTGGGAAGAGTTGGTGCCGCGCCTTCGGTCAGGTGGGTTGATCGTCGCGGACAACGTCCTCTTCGGCGGCACCGTCACCGACCCGCAGGCGACAGGCGCAGCCGCGGCGATCAGGGAGTTCAACGACCACGTCATGGCGGACCAGCGGGTGGAGGCGGTGATACTCACCGTGGCAGACGGACTGACGGTGGCACGCAAGCTGTGACGGCTGGGTGCGGGTGCGGACCCCGGAGCGACCGCCGGCAAGCCGAAGCCATCGGTGCCACCGGGCCCGCGGGGCCACCGGTGTCACTGGCATCGCCGGTGCCACCGGAACTACCGGTGACCGGTGCTAACCGCAGCACCCGCCTCCGCAGCAGCCACCGCCTGAGCCGCCACCGGGGGCCGGGGCAGGAGCGGTGGCCGAGCCGCCGACGGCGACCGTGGAGAGCAGCTTGACCGTGTCCTCGTGCCCGTCCGGGCAGGTGGCCGGGGCGGAGGACTCGGCCATCGGGCGGTTCAGCTCGAAGGTCGAGCCGCAGGAACGGCAGCGGTATTCGTAACGAGGCATGGCGACAGATTAGCCCGCGAGTGGGGGAGAGGGGGCGGGGCATGGGGAGGAAGCGGTCCGGGTCAACGTACGACGGTGCCGGGAGGTGCGCCGAGGAGGTTCAGTTCAGCTCGGGTGGGAGCGCCCTCCCAGTCACCCGGCGAGGCCACCGCGAAGGCGCCGGTCGTCACGCCCCGTTCGAGGCGCCCGGCGATCCCTTCGCCGTCCAGCAGAGCGGAGAGGTACCCCGCCACGAAGGCGTCACCGGCGCCGACCGCGTCCACGGCCTGCACGGCTACGGCCGGCTGGTACAGCGAGTCGCCACCAGCGTCCTGCGCGTCGCTCGGAGCCTCCGTAGAAGGTGTGCAGCTTGTGCTCCCGGCCGGAGCGCCAGGGTGGGACGGGCGTGCGTAAGAGGTGGCACCGGCCGAGCCGAGTTTGACGGCGACCTCCTGAACGCCCGCCGAAAGCAAGGTACGAGCTCGCGCGCCGGTGTCGGTCGGGGAGCCGGGCGGGAGGCACAGCGGCAGCTCGTCGGCCGAGGCGATCAGGAGGTTCACGTACGGCATCCAGTCCTGCAATACCGCCGACGCCTGGTCGGCCGACCACAACCGTGCGCGGTGGTTCACGTCGAGGCACACCAGGGTGCCGTGGTCGCGGGCCAGTCGAAGGGAATGCATCGAGGCCGCGCGGGCGGTGGGGATCAACGCCGGGGTGATGCCGGTCAGGTGGAGAACCCGAGGTACGGCGGTGGCGAAGGCCCGGTCGAGGATGCCCGGAGTCAGGCGAGAGCCGGCCGAGCCCGTGCGGTAGTAGTGCACCCGTGTCAGGTCCGGCAGTCGTGGCTCGAAGAGGATCAGGCCGGTCGGAGCCCCGGCGTCCTTCCAGGCTCCGGAGACGTCCACCGCTTCCGCCCGCAGGGTACGGAGCACGAGGTCCCCGACCTCGTCGTCCCCGACCGCGCCCACCCAGCGCACGGTGTGGCCGAGCCGGGCGAGACCGATGGCGACATTGCTCTCGGCGCCCGCGATGGAGACGTTCATCGTGCCGCCCAGCTTCAGGGGGCCGCTGCCGCGCAGCGCCACCATGGTTTCACCGAAGGTGAGGACGCTGCCGCCGCCACACGCGCCCACGCTGTCACCCGGGCCCACGCTGTCGCCCGCGCCGCCACCCGGGTCGACTCCAGCACTCGGGCCGGGCCCGGCGCCGTCGGACGTATCGGGTGCTGTGCGTTCCGGGTCCGCGCTCATCCGCCGCACACCGAGAGGAAGTCGGCTGCGCGGGTGCGGAGGGCGGCCAGGTCGCCGCCGTCCGCGGCGTCCCCGACCAAGGGCGAACCGACTCCGACAGCCACCGCTCCGGCGGCCAGGTAAGCACGGGCCGCTGCCGCGTCCACCCCGCCGACCGGTACGAACGGCGCGTCGGGAAACGGCGCGCGGAGGGCCTTGAGGTAGTCGGGGCCGCCTACCGAGGCCGGAAAGAGCTTCAGAGCTGCCGCTCCTGCGGCATTGGCAGCGATCACTTCCGAGGGGGTGAGTACCCCGGCGAGAACCGGCAGGCCGGGACGTACGGAAGTGTCCAGGCCCGCGCCCAGGCCGGGCGTGACGGTCAGGTTCGCTCCGGCCTCGGCGGCGTGTTGGGCGTCGTCGGCGGTGAGTACGGTTCCGGCGCCGAGCCAGGCGTCAGTGCCCAGCTCGGCGCGGGCCCGGCGGATGACGTGCAGTGCGTCGCGGCCGGTGAGGGAGACCTCGATCAGGGAGACGCCTGCTTCGGCAAGGGGCATGACCGTACGGAACGATGCGTCGGCGTCCGTGCCACGGATGATGGCGACCAGACGGGCGATTCGCAGCGCGTCGGCGAAGTTCATGCGGTGGGGCCGTGCCTCTCTGATGCGTGCGGGGTGCGTGTTCCGGTGCACGTGTTCTGTGGTGGGCGCGCAGGTATCGCTGATGTGTTGCTGACGTCTCCTTGTGCGGCTTGCTGGTCGGGGTGCCGGTCACCACTCGGCGAACGAACCGTCCGCGTAACGCCAGACCGGGTTACGCCAGGCGTGGCCCTGTCTGTCGGCGGCCCGTACGGCCGGCTCGTCGACCGTCACGCCCAGCCCAGGGCGGTCGGTGCGCAGGAGAAAACCGTCGTGGAAACGGAAGGGTTCCGGGTCGGCCACGTAGTCGAGCAGTTCGGCGTCCTGGTTGTAGTGGATGCCGACGGACTGTTCCTGGATGAGGAAGTTGGGGGTGGTGAAGGCGACCTGAAGACTGGCGGCGAGGGCGACCGGGCCGAGGGGGCAGTGCGGCGCGAGCTGGGCTCCGTACGTCTCCGCGAGGGCGGCGATCCGGCGCAGTTCGGAGATGCCGCCCGCGTGCGAGATGTCCGGCTGGACGATGGAGACGCCCGCTTGGAGCGGAGCGAGGAACTCCTGGCGGGTGAAGAGCCGCTCGCCCAATGCGAGCGGGATGTTGGAGGCGTTGACCAGGTCGGGAAGTGCGTGCGGGTAGTCGCAGAGCACGGGTTCCTCGACGAACATCGGTGCGTGCTCGGCCAGCAGAGGAAGGAGACGGCGCGCGTTGGCGGGGGAGACCCGGCCGTGGAAGTCCAGGCCGAAGTCCCGTTCGTCGCCCAGTACCTCACGGGCGGTCTCGGCCCGGCGCAGGCAGTCACGCACCTCCGCGCGGGTGGCGACGGGTGACATCCGCCCGCAGCCGTTCATCTTGACGGCGGAGAAGCCCGCCTCCACCTGGGCGGTCAGCGCGTCCCGGATCTCGTCCGGCTCGTCGCCGCCGACCCAGGCGTACGCGCGGACGCGTTCCCGTACGGGGCCGCCGAGGAGCTGGTGGACGGGCACGCCATACCGCTTGCCCTTGATGTCCCACAGGGCCTGGTCCAGCCCGGCGACCGCGGAGGAGAGCACCGGGCCGCCGCGGTAGAAGCCGCCCTTCGTCATGACCTGCCAGTGGTCCTCGATGCGCGACGGATCTCGGCCGAGGAGGTACTCGGACAGGACCTCGACAGCGGCACGTACCGGCTCCGCACGGCCCTCGACCACCGGCTCGCCCCAGCCGACGAGGCCGTCGTCGGTCTCCACGCGGACGAACATCCAGCGTGGCGGAGCCAGGAACGTCTCGACACGGCTGATCTTCACAAGCCGCCGCCCTTCCTCTGATCGTGGCTGGTCAGAGGCTGGCATGTGGGGCGGGGTAATCAATCGATGAGTGGATGCGAGGGGAGAGGGAGCGGCAGAGCCGATCATGGCAGCCGTGCTGGCCTGACCGTGTCACACCGCGTGCCTGCGGTGTTTCGGGCGGCGGTGGCGGCCGCCCGTGGCGGTCTCGTGCCGTGGTGACACATGAGCGCCGGTACGGGGCGGGGGCGGGACAGGGCGCCGGGGCTGTCGCTGCGCCACTTCCGGGTGCCGGGCGCGCCAGTACGGGTTGTCGTGCGGCAGGCCGCCGGAGACCCGTCCGTACATGCCGAAGACCAGCAGCATCAGGCCGACGAAGAAGCTGAACAGCACGTTCTGGATGCGGAAGGCCAGGTAGTTGAAGCCGGTCTCCAGGATGGCGAGATTGATGAAGCCGCTCAGCAGGAAGGCCACTCCGAGCACGATGTTGAGCGTGGAGGCGAGGTTTCCACCGATCACCATGCCCCCGAAGAGGACCAGGCCGACGATGATCGACAGCACGCTCAGCGCGCCGTTGGTGTTCAGGCCCGCGACGGTGTCGCCGCCCGTGTCGAAGAATCCGATCTTGTCGATCAGTCCGAGAATGCCGAACGCGACGAGAATCAGCCCCATCAGACCGGCGCCGAACCGGTACACCGTGCTCAGCCGGTGATCGACGGGCAGATGTTCGTCGAGCCGTGTGTGCCGCACCTTGCCGCGCAGCGTCCGGGTGGGCCCGTGCAGAGCCTGGCCAGCGTCCATGTTCCGGCCTCCTTAGCGCGAGGAACCGCCTGGGCCGTGCCTGACACCAGCATCCGCCCGTACCGGGCGTAACGCCATAGCGCCAGGTCACAGGGTCGGGCGTGCAGGGTGAGGAGGAATCGCCGGAGCGACGGGGCGGAGTGCGGCGAGCCGGTGCATCGACGTACCGGTGTGCCGACGTGCAGACGTGCCTACGTGGCGGCGTGCCGGGGACGAAGGGCTGGGACCGGAGCCGGCTCAGCCCGCTGCGCCGCCGCCCCGTTCGTCCCGGATCTCCTGGACGACGCGGGCCGCGGTCTGCCGTACCGCCTCCGTCTCGGTCAGGAAGTGCCACCAGTCGGGGTGCCGCCCCTCCAGACCGGCGATCGCGCGCTCCAGGCGCGCCACCGCGTCGTCCAGCGGCCGTGCGTGCCGCGGGTCGGGCGTACTGCGTCCGGCCATCGCCAGACGCTGCGCGTCCCGCACGGCGAAGCGCGTACGCTCGACCTCCTTCTCCCGGTCGAAGGACACCTCGTCCAGCCGCCGCAGCCGGTCGCCGGCCGCCGAGACCGCCTCGTCGGTGGTGTTCAGCAGGGCCCGCACGGTCGCCAGCAGGCTCGTGGCGTCGGCCCAGCGCTGCTCGTCCCGTGCCCGCTGGGCCTCCCGCACCTTGCTCTCGGCCTGCGCGACGGCGTCCGCGGCCTGGTCCGGTACGTGCTGGAGGTCCTGCCAGCAGGCAGCGCTGTACCGCCGCCGCAATTCGCTCAGTACGGGATCGACCTTGCTCGCGCGCGTCGTGATGGCCTGCGCCCGGGTACGCAGCGACACCAGCCGCTTGTCGATCTCCGCGGCCTTCTCGGGCAGCCGCTCGGCCTCGGTCCGTACGGACTCGGCCTGGCGCAGTACGTCGTCGGCGCGCCGGATCGTCTCCTGCACGCCGTGCTGACCGGCGCCCTGGTTCAACTTGGTCAGCTCGGGCGACAGGGCGGCCAGCCGGGCCGCCAGATCGTCGGCCTTGAAGTCCTGCGCCCGGACGGCGTCCAGCGCGTTGCTCGCCGCGAGCAGGGCCTGCCGGGCCCGTTCCACCGCCGGTGCGAGCCGTGCCAGTTGCGTTTCCGCGGTCTGCAGCAGCGGGCCGAGCCCCTGCTCGAACCGGTCGAGGTCGGCCTTGACCCGCTCCAGCTCCTCCTTGGCCCGGGTCAGGTCGGCGCGGGCCCGCGAGGCGGCACCGGCGTCGAGGTCGTCCCGGTCGAGATCATGGGCGTCGACAGCGCTGATGTAGCCCTGGCTGACCTCGTCGATCCGTCGTCCGAAATTCTCGTAGTCCTTCGCAGCGCGTGCGGCCGCCGGCGAACTGTCGACCGCCGTGATCGTCTCTATGGAGATCCGCAGATCGCGCTGTGCCGTGTCCAGCTCGTAGAACGCCGCGGCCGCGGCATCCTTCGCGGCCTGCGCGTCCGCCCGCTGGCTCTCCCCGCGCCCGAACCAGCGCCGCGTACCGCCACCCGCGAACGCGGCCGGCGCCGCGGCCGCCAGCAAGGGCAGCGGCAGCAGGAGCAGAGTCATCGTGTCCCGGAACGCACCCCCGCGGGGGCGACGGCGTACTGCACGGCGTGCTCGCTGCTCGTGCGGCTGCGTGTGTGTCGCCGTCACATCCCTCTCCCGATCGCATCGCCCCAGGCCCGGCTGCCATTCTCCCACCCAGTGGGAACGAACACAGCGGCCGGTTGGTTCGCGATCTCGCAGGCTGGTTGCCCGGCCCGCCGCCGGAGCCGGCGCCCCTGGTTTGTGAAGCAGCCCGGGAAGCAAGGTAGTCTGTCGGCTCAGCCAGGGCGCATAGCTCAGCGGTAGAGCGCTGCTCTTACAAAGCAGATGTCACAGGTTCAAATCCTGTTGTGCCCACCATCAGTACCAGCGTAGATACGCAAGAAGGCCCAGGTCAGAGCGAGTTCTGATCCTGGGCCTTCTCCGTTGCCCGCACTCTGGTTGACCTTTGCTTACCCCTTGGCGACCCCTTCGGTGACTCGTGCCGTCTCCCGAATCTCTCCCAAACGATCACCACGAAGGTGCAGGTCGGGCCCGCAATGGGAAACAGGCCCCCTCCCGTCGGAAGGGGGCCTGCTTGTGTCAGGCAGTGAAGGTGCCGCCTCCGTTCACCTGACACATCTGGGGGCGGCCACAGCATGGGAACACGAATTCGATTCATGCTGCAATCACCCAGCCGTGTGACGCGGACCGCACACCATCCGCCCCGGCTACACCGGCGGCGCGTGCTGATCCAGCAGCCACTGGCAGTGGCGCGCCCGCTGCTCGACATCCACCAGCGCGGACAGGGGCGAGGCAGGCAGCGGCCGGGCATGATCGCGGATCGCGTCCAGCACGCTGGACCCGCGGTACCAGTCGATGGAGCCCCGCCACAGGCCGCCGACAACCTTCTCCGCCTCGGGCAACAGGTACTCGATGTGCTCCCGCAGGCGCCGGTCCATGTCGGCGAGCGCCGGCAGGGAGGTGCGGCCGTGACGCATCGACAGCGCGCTGGTGATGGTGCGCTGGATCTCTGCTGTGTCGGCGTGCGCGTTCGTGCTCATGCGGCCCTCAAATCCCGGTGCGCGTCGCAGGCGACGATGAACCACTGACGGCACCCGCCACCCTGCAGTGGCATGGTGAAGGACCCTGCCGGGTGAAGGCTGCCGAATGCCGCTCCGCACCACCAGCACGCCTCCCCGTGCAAACGCACGATGCTGATGTCGTCCATGCCTGGAGGCGCCGTCGACGCGCTGGGTGAATTCACCTGGTCTCCCTGGAGTGCGGGGTCAGGAAGATGGTGATCCACCGCAAGGGCCACAAGTACCCCTGCGAGGGGTAGCGGGGTCACTCGCCGGCGCGGCACCAGGCGGCGAAGTTGTTCAGGCTCTCCGCGTCCGCTCGCTTGAGTCGGCGCAGTGTCGCGGTGTCCTCCCGCACCCAGCGGTGCTCGCGGGTGTGCTGGGGAGCGATGCGGCGGGCGACCTTCAAAGACTCGAAGGCGTGATCTGCCTGCCCTGCCCACAGCTGGGCGCGGGCGAGTTCGATGTAGAAGCCCGAACGCCGTTCGGCGGGCAAGTCCACGGGCGGCTGCCATTCGCGGGCCAGGCTCAGGGCGCGGCCGGCGTGTGCGTCACCGAGGCTCACAGCCAGGGACACCTCGTGGATGCGGACGCTGTCCGGGCCGAACGCGGTGCCACCGTAGGTGGCTTCGGGGACGCGGTCGCCGAGAGCGCGCGCCTCGTCGAGGTGAGTCTCGGCGGTGGCGGCCTGCCCGGCGCGGCCAGCGATGACGGCAGCTCGCATGTGCAGGGCGCCGCGGGCAGCGAGTGTGGCGGTGTCGTTGCGGCGGAGGGCCGCGTCGGCGGCCTGTTCGAGGGCGCGGAGCCCTGCTTCGTGGGCGCGGGCCGCGAAGAAGGTTTCGGTGCGGACGTAGGCGACGGCGGCGTCAAGCAGCGGGTCCTCGGCGTGCGGGGCGGTCCAGCGCATGAGGTCGATGAGACGGGCGGACAGGTCGCGGGCGCCGTACTTGTAGGCGACGGCGTCGGCGGCACGGTAGGCGGAGACCAGCAGCGCGGCCACAGCGGCCCGGTCGGCCGGCGGCGCGGTGTGCAGGGCGCGGGATAGTTCGGCGAGCAGGGCAGGTACGTGGCGGGTGATGCGCACGTACTGGGCAGCGAGCCGCCAGCGGACCGCCTCGTCAACGGCATCTCGCAGTTGGCGCAGCGGGCGCACCGGGCCGTCGTCCGGCATGTCGTAGGTAGCGATGACCTCGGACAGGGCAGGCATGGCCTGGTGGACGCGGTCGTCTGGCCTCCCTGTGCCGGGCAGCAGTTCGGAGGGGTCGATGCCGAGGGCGTCGGCGATGGCGTCCAGGACCGCGTCGGAGGCGCCACGCTCGTCGCGTTCGATCTTCCGAAGGGTGCCGAGGGCGATGGCGGCGGCAGAGGCGAGTTCGGCTTGGGTGAGGCTCGCGAGGCGGCGCTGGTAGGCGACGCGTGCGCCTACCCGGTGGTACACGATGGCGGGCATACTGGCTCCGTTCGGGGCGTCCACTCCGAACCGTACCCGCGCGGCGACGTGCGGGTACGTGAACGGCCCCGTCCGCAATGCGCGGGCGGGGCCGTGGTGTTGGGGCTGTTCAGCGGATGAGCGGCAGCAGGTCGTGCAGGGAGTCGATGCGCCAGTCGGCGGCCTCGGCGTCGGGGGTGCCAGCCCACAGGTGGCCGAGGGCTCCCCGACGGATGTGGGCGGTGCGCAGGCCTGCCGCGCGGGCGGGGGCGATGTCGTTGGCGGGGTGGTCGCCGACATAGACGACGCGCTCCGGCGCCGCGCCCGCGAGCTCCACGACGTTGTCGAAGAACTCGGGGGCCGGTTTGGCGACGCCCCACTCGCCGGACGTGGCGATGGCGTCGGCTGGCAGGCCCAGGCCCCGCAGCAGCGTGCCGGCGCGGACGGTCTGATTGCCTGCGATCAGGACGCGCAGCCCGGCGTGCCGGAGGGCCTGGAGGGCGGGCCGGACGTCGGGGTACAGGTCGCTCTCGTCGAGATGTTCGCCGCGGCCAGCCGCCTCGCGTGCCCGGTACTCGGCGGCGATGTCGACGCCCGGCTTGAGGAGCCGGACAGCGTCGGCGTTGTCCCGTCCTTGGGCGACGACAGCACCGACCAGGGCAGACAAGGTGTGCCGGGGTACGGCGAGCCAGTCGGCCCAGTCGCGCCAGTACCGCTCGTCGCTGGTCAGGGTTTCGCCGATGTCGAATACCGCCGCTTCGATCATGCGGCCAGCCTACGGGGCCGGAATCCGGGTGAGATTGTCAGTGCCCGCCTCTAGGATCCGCCTCATGACGACCGCCGAGGCGAACGACACGATCCGCGCCTTCATGACCGACCGCGCCGGCCGCCCGCTATGGCCGGAGGAGCAGGAGCAGTACGAGCGGCTCCTCGGCGAGTGGGCTGCGGCGGCGCGTCGGGATTTGGTCACGGCCGCGTAAAATCAGCCAGTGGCTATCGAACTGTCGAACGACTTGATCAAGCTGGAGACCGCGGCCTGGGCCGAGATCCAGGCCGGCGCGCTCACCACGGATACCGCCGAGGCCGTCCAGGCCGCCATCACCGCGCACGCCGAAGCGACCGGCCAGAGCCGGCACGAGGTCGAGAAGGCCCTGAAGAAGGCGGTACGGCACCCGGAGCCCGACTCCCAAGGTCCCGAGTCGCCGTAGTTCCAGATGCGCCGCCGCCCGCCCCGACGCAGCCTGGAGTTATGGCCGCGCGCATCGTGATCCAGGAACCCAGCCCCACGGGCGGCCGACGAGTGCGCGTGGACGGGGAGATTCTCGGTCTCGCGCACTCCGATGCCGACGTGATCGAATTCCTTCGACGGGCGGGGCTCCCCGACTCTGAGGCCCTGCTCGATGACCCGACGTGGGTCGAATGGCGCGGCGGGGTGCCGCACGACTACGGCGGGCCGAGCCTCAGCAGCGCGTGACTACGACGTGCGGGTGACAGGGGGCATCACGGCCGGACCATCATCGTTGCCCAGGTCATGAGTGACCCCACCACCCACGAAAAGTTTCTCGGTGAGCAATGCTTCGGGCAGCACGTTCACAAGGGCAGGGGGACGACGCTCCGGTGAAGAGGAGATCAGTCCCCGAGGCTGCCGCCGAGATCGCCGAAGATGAAGGCGTCTACACCCTGTACCTGACCCACCAAGAAGCTCTCGCCGTTTGGTGCTGCCTCGACGACACGGCAAGGAACGCCGAGGCCCTGCACGCGCTCCGGCGACTGGCCGCCCTCCTGAACAAGGACTAGCGCATAACGTTCCCTTGCCTGCCGGGCGGGTCGTACACCGTGACGTTCACACCGCGGGCGCAGAGCTGCTTCTCGATCAGCGGTTCGATTTGCGTCCAGTCGCCGCCCGCCAGACCGGCGCCGATCCGCGGCATGTGCACGGCCGCACCGAGGTCGAGCGCGTGGCCGGCCAGTCTGCCGAGCGCTTCCTCGATGGCCTCGTACCGCACGGGCGGTTGTCCGCCTGCCCGGCGGATACCGTGCTGGCCGACCATGTTGGCGACCCACAGGTTCGTGTGGACCGGCACGAGCTGCACGGCGCCGAGCCCGAAGTCGTTCTGCTCGCGTTCGCGGTACCAGCGCCGGTACGCGGCCTCCGGTTCGGGACCGCGGCGCGAAAGGGCGGTCACGAAGCCGCGCCCCCACCCGCCGACGTCGTTGCAGACGTGGGCGATGATGCGCGGGCCCGTGGCGGACGGAGCGGTGGCGTCGCCTACCGCGTAGCAGATCGAGGGGGTCACAACTTGATGGTAGCCACGCGCAGGTATGCCGAAAGGCCCCGCCACCTGCCGGAGCAGGGGCGGGGCGCGGTCATGCGAGCGCGTCGAGCGTCTCGATAGGCGGCGGTGGCGTCACCCGGTGGGGTGGTGATCCCAGGGAGAGGCGCGATCCTTCATCAGCCTGGGAGAATCTACCGTCACACTCACCGTATGAGTTCCATGATCAGTACTTGTCGGCAGACGCTGCTGGCGGCGCTGGACCAGCACCCCACCGTGAATATTCGGGAGTCGCTGGCCAAATCTCTCGGCGGTACCGCAACGAAGAGCGAAGTCGCCGTAGCTCAACGTGCCGCACGCGCCATCGCGGAGGAAGGGCGCGCGGTACTCATGACTCTTTACAACCATCAGGCCAAGGGCGTCGAGTGTCGGACACGGGAATCGCGCGCCGTCCTCCACCTGACAGTGGACGAGGACGTGGTCCTCGGGCTTCCCTACCGCGTGACAATCGCCACAGGTAAGTGGGGCGATGTCGTCGAAGAAGGCAAGAGGCGAACAAACGAGAGGATCGACAATGATCCGATGCTGTCGTGGATGATGGGGCGCGGTCCCTATCCCCTGGCATCAAGCAACCCTTTTCGCCGGGCTGCTGAGACGAGGTAGACCTTTCCGGCGATTGTTGTCGTTGGCACCGATGGAGCACCACGTAACGCTCTGCTCCTGCCGAAGCGCGGGCGGGACGCCGTCATCTCCTCTTCCGCTCGGGAGCGAGCGCCGGTGGCGCGGCGGTCCGAGGCGGCTGCGGGGCAGGGGCCCCGTCGCGGCGGCACACCAGCGCGTCCGGGTCTCCCGGCGGGGCTTGGAGGGAGTAGCCGACGGGGCAGGTCTGGCCGTCGCGACCGGGCGCACCGTCCGTTCCGTTGGCCCCGTCCTTACCTGCCGGTCCTGCCGGTCCTGCCGGGCCAGGCTCGCCCTGCGGCCCCTGAGGGCCAGGCTGGCCAGCTGTTCCGTCCTTGCCCGCCGCACCGTCCGCTCCGGCGGCGCCATCGGATCCCGAGGCGCCGTCCTTCCCCGCGGCACCAGCCGCTCCGGCGGGGCCCTTCGCCCCGGACTGGCCTGCGGGACCGGCCGAGCCTTCGGGGCCGGCCGGGCCGGTAGCGCCTCGGGGCCCGGCCGGGCCGCGTACGGTCCGGCCGGGATCGCCGCGGCTGCCGGGCGGGCCCGCGACCGGTTTCCCACCAAGGGTCTGTACCTGCCGGGCCAGCAGGTCGCGCGCCGAGTTGGCGTCTTGCAGCTGGCCGCCGAGATGCTGCACGGTAAGCACAATCCACGCCATCACCGCGCCCAGCACCAGGGCGCCCGCCACCGCGGCGGCATCCCCGCGGCGCCACCGCCTCTCTTCTGCTCGCAGCTGTGACCGCGTCATGACCCGGCCCCCTGTACGAGCAGGATGATGACGGGCAGCAGGATGCCGACCAGCGGGACCACGACCGCGCCGATCAGCCAACGACGCGTGGCCACCAGCTTCTCGGCGTCCTTCTCCCGTAGCGTCTGCAGCGTCGTCACCTGCGCGGCCAGCGCCTCATGGCGCAGGTCATACACATCCTGGCTGACCTTGCTGTCGATGCGCCGGCCGAGCTGCTGGATGTCGTCGCGAACGTCCGCGAACCGCTCATCGACTCTGCGGGCCACCTCACCGAGGGTCGGCTCGTCGGACACGGTCGCCCCTCGGTTAGACGCCCCTGGCGGTCGAGGCGCTGTTCTTGTCGCCGATGACGCGCGCCAGGAAGCCCTTGACGAGGGAGCCGACCGCAGCGATGCCGGCGGCGCCGACGGCCTGCCAGAACGACACGTCGAACATGTCGCCGGGGCCGGCCGCGAGGGCGACGCCCCCGGCGGCGACGAGGAACGTCCAGACGACGCGCTCGGCGAGGTCTCTGGCGTAGGTCTGCGCCGTCTTGCTGATCGTGGTCACATTGGTCATAGCGAGTCCGTTTCTGCTGGTGGGTGCAAGTTCGGGGTGCCCCGTGAAGGCGTCAGACAGGTTGCGCGAACGAGCGGCAGCCGATGACGGTTCCGCTGGAGTTGCGCACCTCTCGGTACGGCACGATCAGGTCGCTACGCCGGTCGGCGAGGGCCAGGGCCACGACAAGAGAGACGATGTACTGGTAGCCGTCTCGCTTGGGCGGGAGGTTCTCGGCGTATCCGAACTCGACCATCTCGAAGGTGATGCCGCCGCCGAGTTCGATGGTGGCGAGCCTGGCAGGCACGGGCTCAGGCTCGATCACCTCACGCAGGTGCGGCTCGAGGTCATCGATGCCGTCCTCGCGCTCGTTCGCGTACAGGCGGATCGGGTGCGGCGTCAGGTTGAGGATGGTCACGCGCTGTCCACGCCCGTGACGTCGACGTCGACCTTGACGACGGCTTCGGCGATGGCCTTCTCGACGGCGTCGACGACCTGCTGGGTGTTCACGCCGGAGCCGACGAGCTGTGCGATCCTGCTGATCGCGGCGGTCTGTGCGGCGATCTGCGTGGTGAGCGCCTTCACCGAGGCGTTGGTGCCGCGCAGGTAGGCGTAGGCGTCGGTCTCTTCGCCCTTGCCCTTGTACTGCCAGCCGGCGTAGGGCACGAGCACGTCGTGCAGCTCGGCGAGCTGCTGGGCCTGCTGGGGGGTGAGGGACACGTTGTCCTCCGGGGTCTGGCCGCCTGGGGCGGTGGTGGGTAGGTCGTCGGCCGAGGCTTGGTGGCTGAAGTAGGTCACGTTGCGGCGGGTGCGCCATGCCGGGTCCGCCAGCACGACGCCCTCGGGGTAGTCCGGGATGCCGTAGCCGTAGACGTAGTCCGACTTGCGGGGGCGGGACTTGAGGTACACCCCGTCGCCCTCGGCCGACCCGTTGATGTTGGTGTTGCCTTCCACGGTGGTGATCGTGGAGTCCGTGTAGGCGATGCAGATGCCCACGTGGCTGCCGCCGCCGGGTCCGAAATAGACGGGGCCGCCGATCACGGGGTATTCGGTGAACCGGCCGCGCGAACGGAACCAGTCGACGCCGACCGCGCAGGACGCGGTGACCGGGGCAAGCTGGGCGCAGCCGGCCTTGCGGAACACCCAGGACACGAAAGTGCTGCACCACGCCTGTCCCTGCGACCACTCCAGTCCCGGCACGGCCGGACTGTACTTCTGGATGTTGTTCCAGCGCCCGCTGGAGCGCCCTTCGTGGGTGCCGACTTCGGCGCGGGCGGTGGCGATGACGCGGCGTGCGTAGGACACAGGAGCTGCCTTTCTGCGGGCACGGGCAAGGCCCCGCAGTGCGGGGCCTTGGTGGGGCGGGTCACGTGGCCGGAGGGCCGTCGGGGTCGGCCGGCCGGTCGGGCGGGGGCTGGTCCGGCATCGTGGGGCCCGGCGGCGGTGTCGGCAGGAGCGGCCCCTCGGGCTGCGGGGTGTCCGGCGGCCGCTCTTCGATGGGTGTGCTCATGTGCTGCTCCTCAGCTCTGGACGGTGTAGGCGGAGATCAGGGAGGCGCGGATGGTGCCGGTGCCGGTGACGCGGCGGCCGCGCACGCGGACGTCGACCTGCTGCATGTGGGCGTACGACGTCAGGTCGACGGGGCCGAAGGTGAACCAGTCCGCAGCGAACGCGACCGGGAAGCTGTTGGCGACGGTGTTGCCGACGATCAGGTCTACGACGCCGGTTGCGCCCGAGGTGTCCATGGCGGCCCGGATGACTACGACGAGCCTCGGCTGCTGCTTGTAGATGCGGCCGATCCACAGCTCCTGCGCGGCTGTGGATGACGTGCGGGGCCAGTAATCCCAGCCGCCCTGGTACGCGGGCGCCATCTGCACCGGCAGGTAGGGACGCGCCAGGCCGGTCCCGGACACGGTGTCGTCGGCGACCACAGCATTGTCCTGGCGGTCCCACAGGACCCACGCCTGCGTCGCGTCCTCGATGCCCGCGAAGCACGTGAACACGTCGGTTCCGTCCTCACGGCGCATCCAAATCGCCTGCTGAGGAGTGCCGTCGGGGTGATCGAACCGGCTGTCGTGGATGGCCCCGACGTCTACGACGCGGACGCCGGGCGGGGTGTCCATGGCGAGGCGGCCGCCGTTGACGACGCGCATACCGCCGGCGCCGACAGTCGCGGCCTCCAGGCGCCGGGCCGCGCGCAGTTCGCGGACCTCGCGTTCCAGGGCGGCGATGCGGCGGGCGAGGGTGGTCGCGTCCGGCGGCAGCTGGCTGGCGGGGGTGGGCATCAGTCCTCCACGAGGATGGGGCGGATTCGGTCGGCGCCGGGGTCCAGCTCCCAGGCCCAGGCGCGGGCCACGGTCTCGGCGCTGCGCGGGTGCCGTAGTGAGGACTCGACGGCGATGCGGACGGTGTCGCCCAGGCCCCAGTCCCGGCCGATGCGCGGCGCGACGGAGGCAACGGCCTCGACGCTCCACACCTTCGCGCCGGTCTGCATCATCGCCAGAGCACGGGCAGCGTGGGCGTTGAGCTGGACGGGATCGGTGATGCCGGAGGCGGGGGTGAAGCGGTGCACCCAGCGCGGCCAGCCGCCCGCGATCAGTGCGTCGGCGGTGTAGACCTGGCTGGTCAGGCGCCCGGCGGACTCGCCCTCACCGCGCGCCTGCACGACCGTGGCACCCTTCCCGGCTTCGTACGATTCCGCGAGAGTGTAGGAGCTGACGCACCCCGGAAAGTCGAAGACCGCCTCCGGAGCCGCGGCCTGTGCACCGATGGCCGGCCGGACGCGGATCGGCAGCACGAACCCGCTGTGCGCGTCATTCCAGGCGACGTCGATCGTCCACTCGGGCCCGCCGTCCATGCCCATGATCTCCTGCACGGCCGACAGGATCGTCTTGTCGTCGCCGTCCAGCACCGAGTAGTCCAGCGGCCGGCCGGTCGGCGGCGCGTCCAGGACGAACGGCGGGCCGTCGCTCATCGCGGTGGCGAGGAGGCTGGTGAGGACGGTGGCCTGGTCCTGCTGGACGGCGGTGACGGTGCCGGTGTAGCGCGCGTCGAGGTAGCGCTCGGGGGTGGCGCACTGCAGGCTGATGTCGGTGGCACTGCCGCCGTCGCGGGTCAGGACGATGCCCGGCCAGATCGGGGTATCGGTGGCCGTGTCGACCGCGACCAGCAGCGCGGTGCCGGGCGCGGTGGCGGCCTCCCAGTCGGCCGGCGCCCCGGCCAGGCCGAGACTGGCGCTGAGCGTGGTCGCCTCGCCCAGCTTGCGGCCGAGCGCACCGCCCGGCTTGAGGGTGCGCAGATCCTCGATGATGGCGCCGGTGCGCAGATCGCAGCCGTACCAGGCCAGGGCGACGGGCACCTGCGGGTCGGGCTGACCGAGAGGAGCGGCGGGCAGCACGGTCTGCGTGCTCATGCGAGGGCGTACCGGATGCCGCGCAGCGAGAACCAGTTCGTCTCGGTCGGCCCGGAGGTGGCTGACACCAAGGACACCGTGCCGTCAGCGTTGAAGTCGACTTTCAGGCTGTTGATCGCTGCGGCTTCTCCCGCGGCGCTCGTCGCATTGCGGGCGACGCTGAAGGAAGCACGGCCGGCCGGGCGGAAACCGTTCGTTCCCCCGGGAAGCGCCGTAGAGAGGATGTTGGTGGTCTGCGCGCCGTTCGCGCGGCTGGCGCCGCCGTCCCACTCCATGTAGTCGGTACCGCGGTCGTTGTACCGGCGGTAGCGGATCGGCCCGTTGGCGTTCCCGTTGGAGGTCAGGTCGCCCTGGGTGTAGCCGGAGCCCAGGGTCGGGACGGTCCAGCCGACCGTCTGCACCTTCTGGTAGGTGTCCCAGCCGGTGCCGTTCCAGCGCTGCAGGTCAGTGCCGTTGTCGCGGAACATGCCGACGTACAGACCAGAGGCGGTGGCGTCCGGCAGAATGCCGCCGGGCGCCACGGTGTACGGGCGGACGGCCAGGGACACCGAGGGGGAGCCGCCGCCGACCGGTGGGACGGTGATCGTGGCCAGGGCGACGTAGATGACGGTGCCGACCGGGGCGGGTGCCACCGGCGTCGAGGAGGGCGTGCCGGGCAGGTAGACGACATCGGCCTGTCGCAGCCCGGACCCGTCCACCGTCGTATCCCACACCCGCAGGTACACCAGGTCGATGCGGGAGAGGGTGGCGTGGGCGGCCTGCAGGGTGCCGGACCAGGCCGAGGGCAGCGCCGCCCGGTAGGTGCCCTGGCCGGGGTGCCACACCCACGCGGGCCCCGGGCTGACGTTGATGGTCGTGCCGGACAGGGTGGTGGTCAGGCCTGGGTCGCCCGGCCGAACACCGGAGCGGCCCCCGAGGACCTGACCGTTGGCCATCACGCCGAGGAGCGCCGCGCGGCGCAGTTCGCCTTCGTCGTAGGTGATCGTGTTGATGTCGAGCGGGTCGAACGGCACGGGGCCTCCTTACATCCAGGCCGAGCGCCATCGGACGGTCAGCAGAGCGGTAGGGGAGTAGGCGGCCGCCCTGAACTGGTAGCTGACGGCCGCCTGAGCGGGGATGGTGGGCCAGCCCTGCGGCGTGGTCAGGTAACGGCGCCGGGACACATTGCCGTTGAGGATCGCGGTGTGGGCGTCGGTGTCGATGACCAGCTGGTCGCCGTCGGCGAGGTCCAGGCCGTACAGGAGCATCCGTACGCTGCCGTCCGGCATCTGCCCGAACACCGTCGGCCGGGACACCGGGCCGGTGATCACCAAGGCCGGGCGGGTGTCGAACGACCCTTCGTTGTAGGCGTCGACCTGCCCGGCCACGGTCGTCGCCGCCAGCGTGTACGGCACGGCGTACGGCGGCGTCAGCCCGCCGGTGGTGACCGGCAGACCGGTACTGCCCTGCTGCAGAACCGTGGCGTACCGCCGCGGGTCCGCCGCCGTGACCAGCACCGAGTACGACGCGATCCGGTCCGTCACGTACTCCAGCAGCGGCTCACCCGCACGCCGGACCGTGACCAGTTTCGGGGTGCTCTCGTGGACGACCAGCGGGGTGTCGGTCAGCGCGGCCGCGGACCGCAGCCGCTCCATCGCGTCGTCCAGCGCGGCCAGGTCCGGCGCGGTGATGGTGCCGGCCAGCGTGATCGGCCGCTCCCCGAGGTAGACCGGCGATGCCCACGCGCCGTGGTCACCCTCGCGCGGCTGGTACTCCGCCCGCACCGACGCGGACCCCCACCCGTCCAGCTTCCCCAGGGACCAGGCGACCCCGGACCCGTCCACGGCCCCGAGCGGGAGCGGGCCGAGATCGGCCCGCAGCCCGCCGAGGCTGTCGCCCGCGGCGTACGGCACCGCGCACCTCCTATCCCACGAAGGCGAGATGCCTCGCGATGTCGGCGGCCTGCGCGGCCGTGCTCTGTTTGGCGCCGTTGAGGTTGACCGTGGTGTGCCGGGCCACCTCGCGTACCACCGTGGACGGCTCGGCGCGGGCGGCCCCGTACCGGCCGGCGGGCACCAGCTGGTAGCCCATGAGCCCGGCCGTCCGCGTGAGCAGGCCCTGCGAGCGGGCCGAGCCGTCGACCGGGATCCACGACTCGACCTTTCCGGCCTCGGCGGCGAGGACGGCGGTGGGCCGGGTGAGGATGCCGCCGCGCGCCATCGCGGTGACCCCGCCCTGCCCCGCCCACTGCTTCAGGAACGTCGACTTGTAGATGTCGGGCAGCTTGTTGATCTGGCTCAACATCTTCGGCACCAGCGTCTTCAGCGTGCTGAAATCCACGCCAGCGCCGATGACGTCGGCGATGCCCGCGCCCGCTTTCGAGCGCAGCGCGGCCAGCACGGTCAGCGACGCGGACAGTTCCTCGCCGGTGAGCACCTTGCCGTTCTTCCCGACGGCCTTGTTCGCTGCGGCCACGTCCGACGCCTTGCCGGTGACGGCCTGGTGGGCCAGATCCATCGCCGTGGCATCGCCCTGCGCCGCCAGCTGCGCCGCCAGATCACCGAACCCGCGCGCAGCGAGGGACTGCAGGTCACTGGCGAACTGCTGGCTCTTCGAGGTGCTGGAGTCGAGCTGCTTGGTGAAATCGGCCAGGGTCGCCTTGGCAACGCCGCCGACCTTCTGCAGCTTGCCGACGATGTCCTTGAACTGCTTGTCGGACGCCTTCGCCAGCTGCTCCACCAGGGCGTAGCCCTCCGAGCCCATGCCCTCCAGCAGTTCGCGGATGTCCTGGCCGCCACGCTTGGCGATCACGTCAAGCTGACGCCGCCACCAGTTCGTCGCCGCGAGCGACTTGTTCAGCTGGGTCTGGTACGCCTTCAAGCTGAACGTCGTCGGCGGCTTCGCTCCGGACGGCAGGCCCAGCGCCTTGTCGGCGGCGTTGACGTCCTTGCGCTCCTGGCGGACCTTGGCATCCGCCGACCGCTTCGCCGACCGGGCCTTTCCCACCCTCTCCTCTGCCGCGTCCAGTTGCCTGGCCGTGTGCTTGCCGCGCCGCACCTTGGCCAGGTTCTGCTCGGCCGCTTTCAGGTCGGCCGCCTTCTTTCGTGCATCGGCCATCGCGTCCGTGAGGTTCTTCCAGGCGTCTTTCAAGTCCTGGAGTTCCTTGTCGTAGCGGGCCTTCGGGTCGCCGCCCTCACCGGTCATGACCACGCCACCGGTCGGCTGGTACGTGAACCCGCCACCCGCGAAGCCGGGCACGCCGCCCTGCGCGAACTTGGGCAGCCGCTCAGTGTTGAGCGCGTCGAGCAGCGGCAGCCCGTACCGCCGTACCGCGGACGCCCTGACGACGTACTCCGTGTCCGAGACCATGGCGGGCCCGGCGGCGAACAGGCCGAGGATGCTGTCGCTCGTGCTGGTGCCCGGCCCTCGCACGTATCCGCCTTGCGGGAACGCCTGCACGTCGCCGCCGCCCGCGTAGCCGGGCACCGGGCCGCCGCGGGCGCGCCCGTACCGGTAGCCGTCCGCGTACGGCCCGTAGGTGTTCCGCTTGACCTCATCGACGTACGTGGTCTTGAAGATGCTGACGGTGACAGTGCGGCCCTGCAGACCGTTGATCACGCTCTGAATGCGGGCGACCTGCGCGGACGGAGGACCGGGCGGGACGGAGACACGCACCGACCCGTCCTTCATGTGCGTGACCTTGAACCCGAGCCTCTTGAGGGCTGCCTCGGCCGCGCCGGTCAGCGCGCGCATCGGGATCTCTTTGCCCTTGGTGTTGCGGACCTTGTTCTGGACCTGCTGCAGGTCCTGGATCGCCTTCGTCGTGTTCGCCTTGATGTCGGTCGTCTTCGACGACGGCAGCTGCGCGTAGGCCGCCGTGAGCTGCCGGATCTGCGGCTCGGTGAACCCGGCCGCCCGCATCGTGCGCTTCAACGCGGCGATGTTCTGTTCGAGCACCGCGTTGCCCGCGGCCACCGAGCCCTTCTGCTCGGCCACCGACTGGGCGTGCGTCATCGCCGCTTTGGCCGCGTCCAGGAACGCGCTCTTGACCGCGCGCCCCTTCTCGCTGGTCACGTCCAACGAGTGGCCGTTGTCCTTGACCGCTTCCGTCAGCGAATGCAGTGACGCCTGGAACGCGATCTCGTCCTGGCCCGCCGAGATGTTCACGCCGTTCAGGGCGTTCAGCGCGTCGGTCAACTTCTCAGCCTCGGACCGCTGATCCTCGAACTCGTCCTTGGTCATCGCGGCGGCGTCGCCCAGCTGCTTCTGCCCCTGAGCCGACAGCTTGGACTGCGTATCCACACCCGTCAGCGCATCGGCGTACTGCGGCAACAGTTCCTTGACCTTGGCGGTGGACACGCCTTGCTTCTCGGCCTCCGCGGCCAGCCGGGCGAACGCCTTCTGCGCCACATCCTGACTGCCGGACTGCACCAGCTGCGTCAGGGCGTCGTCGAGGGCCTTGACCTTGTCCTTGGCCTCCGTCAGGCCGCCAGCCTCACCGCCGATCAGCGGCACCTTGCCCAGTGCGTCCGTGAACGCCGTCAGCCCTTCAGGATCGGTGATGCGTTTCACCGCGTCCCCGAAGCCGTCGAGATCCTTACCGAACGCCTTGCTGACCTCGCCCGCCGCTTTTCCCCGCACAGCCAGGTCTACCAGGCTGTTCGTCAACTTGGTGACGTTGGGCGGGGCCTCCAGGAGCTTCCGGCCGAGGGCGTCGACGCCGAACTTCACCGCAGCCAGAGCACCGACGACGAGACCGACCTTGCCGAGCATCATCATCGCGGCTCGCGCGCGTGCCGCCGTCAGCCCCATGGCCACCAGCTCCCGGCGTACGGCCATGATGCGCGGCAGCATCAGCAGCAGCGCCGACCCGGCCAGACCGACCGCGCCCACGATGCCGACGACGGCCGTCACACTGCGCTGGGCGGACGGCGAAAGCTGGTTGTACCAGTTCACGGCGCTGGTCAGGGCCTGCGCCATGCCGCGGAGCACGCCGTTGGCTGCGGACCCGGAGGAGATGAGGCCCGTCTCCAGCGCCGACTTCAGACGCTCGTAGTCGCCGGCGAGGTTGTCGGTCATCGTGGCCGCGACGCGCGTCGCGTACCCCGAGTCGCTGACGGCCTTGCGCCAAGTGTCGACGCCGATCGCGCCAGCCTGGTAGAGGATCGTGGCCGCGCGTACCGCGTCGCTGCCGAAGATCGTCGCAAAGGCAGAGTTCCGCGCCTCTGGCGTCAGTTGGCCGAAAGAGTCGTGCAGCCGCTGCGCCATCTCGCTCAGGCCGACGAAGTTCCCCTGCGAGTCGTACGCCGAGAACCCGACCGCGTCCATCGCGGCCTGGGCCTCGTTGGACTGCGGAGTGAGGCGCTGCAGCATCGTCTTCAACGACGTGCCCGCGTCGCTGCCGGTCAGCGCGTTCTGGGCAAACATCGCCAGCGTGCCGACCGTGTCTTCCAGCGACAAGCCGGTCTGGTTGGCGAGCAGGGCGGACTGCCGGAAGGCCATGCCCATGTCGTGCACGTTCGTGGCGCTCTTGCCCGCGCCGGCCGAGATGACGTCGGCAATGTGCGCGACGTCCTTCCCCTCCAGCCCGAAGGCGTTCATGGCCTGGGCGCTGATGATCGCTGACTCGCCCAGCTCCAGCTGCCCGGACGCCGCCAAGTCCAGGGACCCCTTCAGGGCGCCGCCGATGATGTCGGCCGTCGACACGCCTGCCCTCGCGAGTTCGGCCTCGGCGTTCGCGGCCTGGCTGGCGGAGTACTTGGTGGCGTTGCCCGCGTCCAGTGCGGCCTGCGAAAGCTGCCGCATCTCGGCCGCCGAGCCGTCCGTGACGGCCCGGACCTCGCTCATGCCCTTCTCGAAGTTCGCGGCGGCCAGCGCGGCGGCGACGAACGCGCCGACCAGGCCGAGACTCGCGACCCGGACCGCCTTGAGCGCCCTCGTGCCGTTGGTGGCGACGCCCATGATGCCGGCGCCCGCCGCGACGGCCGCCAGATGCATCGACCCGAGCGCCCGGCCGGTCGCCGCGGCAGCCGCCGACCAGCGGGCCGCCACCCAGCCCGCCGCAGATCCGGCAGCCGCACGCGCAGCCGCCATCGACCCGGTGACCGCCGCCGACGTCGCCCGCCAGCGGGCTGCCACGGCCCCGGCCGCCGCCGACCAGCGCGCCGACACCGCCGCCGCACCCGCCCCGGCCGCGCCCTGGACGGCCGCCGCGCCCCGGCCGACCGCCGCCATCGCGGCCTGCCAGCGCGCGGCCACCGCCGACGACGCGGCGGACCACCGCGACGCCACCGCGCCCGCTCCGGCCGACAGGCCAGCCGCCGCCCGTGACCCCGCGGCCGTGGCCAGGGCCGCCAGCCGGGGGAACCGCGCCTGCGTCGCGGTGAGCGCCGCGTTCCAGCGCAGCGCGACCCGGTCGGCGCCGGACGCCAGGCCCGCGCCCATCAGCGCCCCGCCCGTGCGGGCGGCGGCTGCCGTACGGGCGATGCGGGACTGCACCGTCTGCGTGGCCGCCTGCCAGCGGGCCGACACCTGCGCCGCGGCCCGGCTGGAGGCCGCGCTGATCGGCGAGAACGCCGCCACACCCCGGCCCGCCATCCGGGACATCGACGCGGAGGCACGCTGGGCCATGCGGTCGACCGCAGCGCTGGCCCGGCCGGACTGCACCTGGGCCGCGCGGGCCATCGACGTCAGCGACGCCTGGGCCCGCTGGGTGCCGGCGCGGGCGCTCGCGGCGATCTGTCCGGCCGTCTGCTGGGTGACGCGGGCGGCCTGCCGCATCGCGGCCTGGTACGGCGTGACGGTGCCGGTCAGGACAACGCGAACGGTGCGATCGGCCACGGCGCATCACCTCTTCAGGATCGAGACGTGAAGGCCGCGGGGATCACCCCCCGACTCCTGATACCGGTGCGCCGCACGGGCACCGGTGGCGCAGGCGTGACAGCGCAGCAGCTCTGCGTCGTACGAGAACTCAGCCGCCTCCGCGGCGGCCTCGGACCAGGGCTGGCCGCAGTCCGGGCACCGGTCCGCCTCCACCTGGGCCAGCGCCAGTGCCCAGGCCCGGTCCTCCTCCGTCCACAGCGGCTCCCCGGGCTGCGGCATGGGGCGGCCCATGAAGATGCTCCGCGGGACGCCCCAGGCCCGCGCGGTCTCTACTTCCCGGCGGTGAGGGAGGCCAGGATCGAGGAGGCGCTGACAGAGAAAGGGACGCTCGTCGCCTCCGCATTCACGTCGTACGCCGCCTGGCACAGCTCGATCCGCTGGCCCTCGTTGAGGACCTCGAACAGCTCAGCGACCTGCTCCGGCGCCATGGCCGGCTCGACGCAGCACGCCGCGAGCAGCGCCTGCGGGAACGTTTCCGGATCCCACGCCTGCGCCTTGTCCTTCGACGGGTGCGCGGCCACCAGGTCGGACCAGGCGAGCCGGCCGAGCGCCCGCAGCCGGAATTCGACCGCGGACTTCTTCAGCCGCTCACGGGTCGCGGCGATCTGCTTGGCCAGCTTCTCCCCGGGGCTCTTCGCTCCCAGGCTGTCCGGCTGCCAGGTGTCCGACAGGCCGGCCAGCTCCTTCTCCAGGCGCTCGACCTCGGCCGCCTCGTCACCGGCCAGGTAGAGGGTGACCGTGGTCTCGCGCGGCCGGGCCCGCTTGATGATCTCGCTGATGTCGGGCATCAGGCCACCACCGCCCGGGTCTGCGGCGCCTGCGTCAACATCATCTTCGACGTGAACTTCGAGACCTCGTTGGCGGCGGGCGGCGCCGACGCGGGTTCACCGCAGGCGACCGGGTAGACCTCGACCTCCTGGCCGGCGGCGAAGGGCACCTCATAATCGACGCCGCGGCGGACGGCCAGGCAGCCGTGGGTGCCGTAGGTGAAGGTGCGCCAGGGCAGGTCTTCCTGCGGGGTGGTGCCTCTTTTGCACGTGACCTCGATGTCGACTTTCACGCGGCCCGGCTCGGCCGTGTCGAAGCGGCTCGCGAGGCTGTTCGTGTCGACGCTGGCGGTGTCGGGGTCGACTTTCAGGCCGTCCGGGGTGACGCGCGGCGTCACATCGGCCCCGGCATTCAGCTCGGCGGCCGGCGGCGAGGACTGGCTGGACAGCGACGCGACCCAGACCACCTTCGTCTTGCCGTCGGAGATGAGATCGGACATGGGCCCTCCTCAGGGCATGAAAAAAGCCCCGGTGAGGGGCGGGCGAGCTGGGGCGGGGGAGAGGTCAGATGCGCAGGGCGGCGAGCGTCACCGACGTCGCGGACGAGTAGCCGATGGCCACCAGGCCGTCGACCGGGCTGGCGAGGAGGTCGCTGGCGAGCGGGCCGATCAGCCGCTCCCCGGACGCGGGCACGGCCACGGTCACGTTGCCGACGGCCTGGCCGCGTACGGACGCGGTCGCGGTCAGTGTCACCGTGACGCTGCTGGCCCCGCCGTTCTTCACGTGCAGGACCGTCCGGTCGCCGGGGGCGACCTTGTCGCCCCCGGACGTCGCGGTGGCGTAGGTGGGGGAGGTGCCGGCCAGGGATACGGCCTGCGGGGTCAGCGTGGCCATGAGGATTCTCCTTCAGGCGGTGGACTGGAGCCGGTACTGCACCGGCAGGAAGTACAGGGGCGGGGACACGTCGTCGTCGCGGGCGACCGGCGGGCCGCCCAGCTCCTCCGGCCGCCAAGTGCTGCGGCCCGGCACCGCGAGCGGCGGGTGCAGGGCGCGGCGGACCTGCTGCGCCACCCACAGGCACTGGACGGCGGTCGGCCCCACGCACGTGACCTGGAAGAGGATGGCGAGGTCGGTGCGGCGGTCGGCCAGCGACTCGCGCCCGACCGTGCCGGGGTCCGGGTACAGGACCGCGTACCGGCCGCCGGCGGGGACCGGCGATGGGGCTCCGCCCAGCCCCACCGCCAGTCCTGCGCCCGCCAGCGCCGCCCGCACCGCCTCGATGTGCGGGCCGATGTCCGGGGCCGTGGTCACTGCCACGGCGCCCGGAGCGTGAGGGCCACCACGTGCGCGGTGAACGGCACCGCCTCGGCGGCCAGGGCCCGGCCGCCGTCGTTGTGCGGCCGGTTGTGCACGGACCCGAATTCGAGCAGGTTGCCCAGCGCGCCCTGCTTGCGGGCCTTGTCCGGGCCGATCTCCGCGCTCGCGCCGCCCGGGATGGGCAGCACGTCGTAGGAGATGCTGCGCGGGTAGTGCCGCGCGTGCCGCCCGGCCGACGACGCCGCGTTCGCCCGCCAGGCGTTCTTGATGTTCAGGGCGCCGCGGGTGACGATGCTCGTCATCTGCTGCTCCGCCCGCGCCGGCGCCGACCGCAGCGCCACCGCCGTACGCTGCAGCTCCCGTACATCTGCCGTCATGACCTGTCCTCCGCACTGATCCGCCACGCCGTGGCCGTACTGCTGTACTCCGCGCCGGTCACCCACAGCCGCAGGCCCACCATCCGCGCATCCGGCGACGCCAGGACATCGACCACGTCCCCCGGCCGGGGCCGCACGGACGGCACCGGGGTCGCCCACGGCAGCGACACAGTGAACCGGCGCAGCGCCACGAGCTGCTCGCCCGCATCGACTTCGCGGCCCTCGGCCTTCTCCGGCTTGACCCGAGCCGGGCCGCTGTAGAGGGCGGTCGACGGGGTCGGCGTAGTAGCACCCGTCGACCAGTCGAAGCCGTCGGCACCGGGCCGGTAGAGCGCCACCGTCTCGCGCATCAGTTCTGCGGCCGCCGCTCGGCCCGACGCCAGCAGAGCCTCCAAGGCGCTCACGACGGGGCCACCGTGAAGGCCGCGCGCCGGTAAGGGCGTAGGTCCGCCTTCTGCGAGTCGCTGAGCGTGGCGCCACCGATCGTCTCCGAGGCCCATACCCGGCGGTAGTCGTCGATCGTCTGCTCCCGCAGGTTCTCCGGGTTCGACAGGTTCATCACCGCCAGAGCCAGCACGATGTCCACAATGTCGTCCGGGACCTCGCTGTACCCGTGGGAGTAGGTCACCCGCACCTGTGGCGCCCACACGCCGGAGGGGCGGTTGTAGGGCCAGCCCACCAGGCGGGTCGGCTGGTACCAGGGCTCGCCCCGTGTCAGCTCGGCGCCGAGCCGCGTGTAGTCGCGGCCTTCGACGCACGCCAGCTCGATGCCCGTCATGCCGGACAGCTCGGTGACGGTCAGCGGATGCTGCGCGTCAACGATCACGGGCCGCTGCGGCAGCGCCAGCACGCGGCCGCCGCCCGGCAGGATGACAGTGTCGCCCTCCACCAGGGTGAGGGTCTGCCGGGTGTACTTGCGCACCCGAGCCGAAGCCCGCCGCAGCGCCAGCTCAGCGGCCGGACCGGTGGCGGTCGCGCCAGCGGCAGCGAGGTCGGCCGTCGTGGCCAGCGGCGGCAACGCCATGACGGCCCCCTCTCACTCGTCGGAGCCGGATTCGGCGATCTTGCCGAGCTTCTTCAGGAGCGTCTGCCGGGGCTTGTCCTTCGCCGTCTCCAGCTCGATGGCGTCCCCGGCGCGCTCCGGGTCGTCACCGACCCACGCCAGCACCGCGTCCGCCGTGCCGTCGATGTCGAGCTCCGCGTCCGGCGCGGCGCCGCTGCTCTTGCCGTCGTCGTCCTCCGTCGCGGCCGAAGCGCCCGGTGCGATGGCCTCGGCCGGCGGCGCCCAGTCCTGTGCGGCGTCGTCGGCCGGCTCGACGTCCGAGCCGGTTTCCAGCAGGTGCACCGCCAGGCCACCTGCGACTTCCTCGCCCTGGGCGATGTCGATCAGCCGGTAGTTGTAGTACGGCCGCAGCGCCGTACGCGCACGCACGCGCATCAGGCGTGCTCCAGCACGACGGCCCGCTTGTACAGGGCCGGGTCCGAGTTCGCGAGCGCGTCGGACGGGATACCGAAGTCGCCCACCCAGCTCCACGACGTGGAGATGATCTGCTGCAGGCGGTCCTGCGGCGGACGCACGATCCGGGCCACCTGCACGGTTGGTGCGACGTCGACCATGGCGATGTCCGGCACGTCTCCCACGCCGCTCTCGCCGAGCAGGTCGGCCATTCCGTCGAACGGCGCAGAGATCAGCGCGCCAGCGCCGAGAACGATCGGCCTGTGCACCGGGACCGTGCCGCCGGAGCCGCCCAGAACAGTCGGGCACTCGTTGTTGCGGACCCAGTCGAGCCCGCCGAACCGCCCGATCGACAGGTCGGTGTAGACGGGGCTGTCGACGCGGCCCTGCAGCGCCTGCTTGAAGTCCGGATCACTGAAGAGCTGGGCCTCGGTGTCCGGGTCGATGTGCGCGATGTAGTACCCGTTGACCGTGGGCACATTCATCTTCCGCAGGCGCGTCACGGCGGCCCGGAACATCGCGAACGTTGCGGTGTTGTTGGCCCCCAGGTCGTAGGCCGTATCGCCGGTCGGGCGGATCGTGGTCGGCGCGTTCGCCGCCACGATGTAGTCGCCCGCGGTGTCGGCCCGCGCGGTACCGAGCGTCAGCGTGTTCGTCGCTGTGTTCACGCCGGTCACGGTGTTGGGCGTGCCTTCGATCGTGACCGCCAGCGGAGCGGCGGCCGATACGGCGGTGAGCACGCCGTTGACCATGACGTGCGTGAACCCTGCTACTGAGTTGACCACCATGGAGGTGTCGGAGGCCCCGGCGGTGGTGACCCAGGTGCGGCCGCCCGAGTAGGCCGCGTAGAGCTTGTTGCGGGCGATCTGGTTGAGCGACTGCCCGGCGTTGATGCCCAGCGTCTGCACGTCGGCCAAGAATTTCGACGCGAGCGCCATCTTCGACGTGAGCATGTTGGTGTCGACGGCAAGGCCGTACTGGTCCATCGTGACCGACCACTGCTCGATGCCGTACGTCGCCGGGGACGTATCGGAGCCGGTGATCGGGGTGGTGGACGGGGTCAGCAGCCCCTTGCGCGTCATGATCTTCGTGTCGCCGAGTCCGCCCTGCCACGGCTCGGAATCGGCGATGGCCGGAAAGATGAACTCGGGCCGCAGGGCCTCTTGGAACACACGGTCCAGCAGGCCGTTCTGCATCATGGCGCGGATGGCGGCCGGGATCGTGCCGCGGACGTCGTGCCGGTCCAGCCGGAACCACGGCCGCACAGCGGTCAGGGTCATGGTCACTCCTGTGTGATGTCGACGGACACGAGGTCCGGGTGCTGCCGGGCGATCTCCTCCAGGCCCAGCAGCGCGGTGTGGGTGATGGCCGACACGGCGGCGCAGACCCGGCCGTTCTCCGCGTGCTCCTCGTGACCGTCCACCTCGATCACAGTGCGGCCGTCGCCCAGGCGGGCGCGGACACGGATCACGTGCGCAGACGGAAGCCCGGCACGCTCTTGGCCAGTTCGGCTTCGAGCTCGGCCCGGTCGGCGGTTCGGAAGTCGGTGGCCGGCGCGGCCTGGCGCGAGCCCTGAGCCGGGTCGGGTTTCGGCGTCTTCTTCTCAGGCTCGGCGGCCGGGCGTCGCAGGTGCGGCTTGCGTTCCAGCAGCGCTTCGAGGTCCGCGGCGATGGCGGCGGTGTCGATATCGCCATCGTCGTCGGTGTACGCGGACGGGTCCAGATACACCGCGGCGTCCTCCGGGTCGGCGAAGTCGGATGCCGCGGCCTTCACCTCCGCGAGCACCGCCCGTGTCGTAGCGCGCTCGGCGCGCTCCATGGCCTGCTCCGCCTTCGATGTGGCTTTGTCCAGCTCGGACTTGTCGCGGTCTTCGAACTCCTGGATCCGCTTCTGGGCGGCGGCTGACTCCCTTTTGTGCCGGGTCCTCTCGGCCTTGAGCTCGGCACGGAGCTTGTCGAGTGCCTTCTTCCCAGCGTCGCCGAGTTGGTCGGCGCCCTCAGGCTCCCGATCGTCATCGCTCCCCGGCTCGTCCTCAGCCTCGGGGGCGACCGGATCGTCCGGGGATGGCTCCTCCGGCTCCGGATCGTCATGCCGGTCCAGTCGGAACCAGGACACGCCGGGGGCGGCGTTCAGCCAGACGTGACGGGTGTATCGCATTCTTCGTCTCCCATCGCGGGATCATGGCTGCGCGTCGCGCACAGCCAGGTCAGGGTCTGCGGTCAGACGCTCCAGCCCATGTAGCCGTAGCGCCGCAGCAGCTCGATCGCCTCGTCGCGCGATCTGGCGACCCGGTAGATCTGTTCCGGCAGCAGCCGCGGCCCCTGCAAGCGGAAGTGCCGCGGGTAGCGTGGGTTGGCGGTACCGGCACGAAACGCGCGGGCCCGCTCCATTTGGTAGTACAACGAGCGCCGGGTGGTGCCCTCCGTCGTGGCGCGGATGCGGCGTCCGGCCTGGTCAGCGACCGTGGTCATGCCGCGGCGCGCATTGACGACGCTGCTGATGCTCGCGCCGTCCCGGATCGCCGTCGCACCCGCCGCAGTGAAGATCCGATTCTGTTCGGACCGGGACAGCGAATTGAAGTACGCGTGCGAGTCGAAGGCGCCGGGGTGGTGCCGACCGCGGGCCACCAGCTTCGTCGGCAGGTGCACGCAGTCGCACCTCGGATGCCTCTGAAAGCCTCTGTTCCAGCCGTACTCCTTGCCGGCCAGGATGATGCAGCGCGCGCACGAAGGCGGATTCAGCACACGCACGTAGCCGTTGATCAGCCGCTGCCCGACCATCGAGGCGCCGGTGGCGCTGCGGCCGGCGTCGGCCACCTCGCCCGCGGCCATGCGCAGCAGCTGCTTCAGGCCGACGAGCATCGCCTCGACGTCCCGGGCCCCTGCGGCGATGGCCTGCTTGCTGCTGATGACCGGCAGGTACAGCAGCGACTCCAGCGACCGGCCGTCCGCAGCCTGCCCGGCGAACGCCGGAGCCCAGGTGCGTCCCACCCGCTGGGAGCGCTCGCCGTCGGCCGTGGCGACCGCGTCCACGTACGCGTCCGCACCCGCCGCTGCAGCGACCTGCCCTTCGGCCACTGCCCGCACCACCGCGGGGCCGACCAGCGACTGCCACGACCCGGTCAGGTCACGCCGGTCCAACTCGCCCCATAGCTCCTGCACTCGGTCCGCGGTGCGGCGGGCGTGCCGGGCCTGCGCGACGTAGTACGCCTGCGCCAGGTCCTCCGCACTGAGGGACCGGACATCTTGCGCGGCCATCAGGCGGCCGCCGGTTCAGGTTCGGGCTCGGTCTCGTCGACCGGTGGCGGCTTCGGGCCGGCCTCCAACGCCGCGAGATCACCGGCCATCACCCGCTGAAGAGCGTCGTCGGCAGCTTCGCGGTCCTGCTCCTCCATGCGCTCGATCTGTGCCTGGGTGTAGCCGATGTCCTCGCGGGTCTGGCGCAGCGGCACGACCTTGGCCGTGAACAGCTTCACCGCGGCATCCGCGCGCTGAGCGACGGTCGGGGTCGCCGCGTCCCGCCACAAGGTCTCCATCGACCGCGCGGCGTCGTTCCACACACCGTCGCGGATGCGCAGCACCTTGCGCATCACGCGCTCCCAAGTCGTCCCACTGGCGCGCTGCTTGCGCTCGGCTCGTTTTACCGTCCTTGCCTCTACTGACCGGATGCCGTCCGCGGAAGCCGGGTTGTCGGTGGCCTGTCCCAAGAAGTGCGGGGGCATCCCGGAGATGCTGGCCACCAGCACCGCCAGCTGCTTCAGGGTGTCGTGGAAATTGGTGAGCGACGCCTCGGGAAACTGGATGACGTCGGCCCCGTCGTTCTTCCGGTCCTTCTCGGTGGCCCACATCCGGCCGATGATCCGGCTGAACGCACTGATCTTGCGCCCGGCCTCGTCCTGGAAGTCCTCCTCGCCGAAGCCGAAGGCGACCCGGCGGGGGTGGCGTGATACTCGGCGGACACCATCATGTCGGTGGCGATCTTGCAGGCGGCATCCGACAGCGGGATCACGTCCGCGAGCTCGGAGGTGCCGTTGGGGCTCTTCAGGCGCGGCCGGTTGGCCAGCACCTCCACCATGACTTCACCGATGCCGTGGTCGTCCCGCTCGTGCTCCGGGTCCTCGACCCACTCGCCGCGCTCCTTCACCCACCAGCTGGTCGCGTCCGGCAGGTACAGGGCGGCGTGCCATACCTTGCCGTCCTCGCCCTCTTCCTCCCAGCGCTTGACCGCCGCCCGCACCTGCCGCGTCTGCGGATCGTGCTCGGCGTACATGTCCAGCGCCGACTCCACCGTGATCAGCGGCGTGGCGTCGTCCCCGTCACGCGAACCGATCACCACGTACGCGCGCCGCATGATCAGCGAGTCCAGGTGGCCCTGCTGGCTCTGGCTGTCCATGTCGTTGGCCTGCCAGATCCGCCACAAGTCCTCATCCGCCGCCGGCTGCCCAGGAAACCGGAAGCCCTCGACGTCGAGGCGCTCCTCGATACTGTCGACGACCAGCCGCGGCCAGTTGATGACGACCTGGCGCACCCGGTCGTCCAGCTCATGCTCCAGCTCCGGCGCCATGTACGACAGGGGCTGCTTGCCCTCGTAGTAGCTGTTCAGCTCCTTGAG
The DNA here is from genome assembly GCF_003865135.1 of Streptomyces chrestomyceticus JCM 4735. Taxonomy (NCBI): domain Bacteria; kingdom Bacillati; phylum Actinomycetota; class Actinomycetes; order Kitasatosporales; family Streptomycetaceae; genus Streptomyces; species Streptomyces chrestomyceticus. Next base: position 6,562,020 of record NZ_BHZC01000001.1, read on the forward strand.
CTCCGGCAGTTCCCGGTCGTGACACCGGATCAGGTGGGTGAGCCACTGCAGCTCAGAGCGCTCCATGCCGCTCACCCCTCTCATCAGCGCATGATCAGCATCTTGGACTTCTTGCGGGGCTTGCCCAGTCCCGCCTTGATGGCGTCGCCCGCGGCCTCATGGGCCAGCACGCTGACCACCCCGAGGTCGATCTTCTGGGGCACGCTCGCCTTGCGGAGCACGTACCGCCCGCCAGGCCGTGCTGCCTTCCGCGCGTTCGCCACGTGAGCGCCGGTCGTCGGGCAACCGTCGTGCCGGAAAGTGGCATCCCTCTTGGTGACGTCCGTGACCAAGCGCTCGCACGCCGCGTGCATCTGCGACACCCGCAGCGTGTACCAGCGGATCACCCGCTTCTCCCCATACCGGTCTGCCCAGGTGTCCACCTCGGTCTCCCAGTACGGCGGGTCGCAGTACATGCGCACTACGTCATACCGCTTCATCAGCTCATCGACCGCCGCGTCGACCTCCAGCCGCGGCACCTGGCCGTCCCACTCCGCCGGGTCCCACACCGTCGGACGGCGATCAGGTCCGTATGTCGGCGTCCACTGGTAGCCGTCCATCGTCTCGGCCCGAAGCCCCGTCCAGTCGTCCACGTCCGACCCGTCGAAGCCCAGCACGACCGGTGTCCGCGCCGGCGGTTCCTCCTGCGGGGCCTTGCGTGCGTCCCACCGGTCCCGGTCGATCCACGCCCCGGTGCCAGCGACGATGCGGTTCAGGTAGAAGCGCTCCGCCTGTGCCGGATCCCCGGCATCGGCGATCTCGCGCATCTCACCGTCGATCCGGTCGATGTCCACCCAGCCGTCCGGCCGCTTCGCCGAATCCCCGTACGCGATCCGAAGGGCCCGCCGCCGCTCCGCCTTGTTGTCCAGCGAGCACGGCGGCGGCACCCGGTGATCCCGGTACAGATCCTTCGACCGGGCCTCCGCGGTCCGCTGCGCCACCGACTGCTCCGACGGATCCCACGCGTTTGTCGTCTCCACCGGCCGGCCGCCCGTGCCGGACAGATTCCGGCGCTGCGTCGAAGCGATCGACCAGCCGCCGTTCGACTCCAGCCAGCAATGCGTCTCATCCTGCACCGCGAACGTGATCCGCTGCCCAAGACGCGCGTTCTTCGACGACGTGACCGGCTCGATCAGGCCGCCGCCCGCCAGGTTGATGCGGGTCTCGCCCGTGTCCGGGATGAGGTCGGCGAGCGGTCCCTCATCGATCATCGGGCGCAGAGCGCGGTAAACGTTGTCCGTCTGGTCCTCGCTGGTCGCAGTGACCTGGATCCACGGCGTCGCCCACGGCCGGCCCACGGGCTCCCCGTCCGCGTCCCACCCGGCGAACCGCACCGGCCCCTCGGCCTCCGCGCAGATCATCGCCGCAGTCAGCGGGCCCTTGCCCCACTTCTGCGGTCGCACCAGCTGAGACCGGCGGTATGCCCATGCGGACTGCCACCGGTCCTCAGCGGCGTCCGGGCGCAGCCGGTAGTGGTGGACCAGGAACGCCCACATCTCGTCCGTGAGCAGGTACGGCTCGCCGAGCCGGTCCCCGTCCGGGATGACACAGTGCTCCTCGATCCACTCGCCCACCAGCCAGCCGAGAGAAGGGAATTCGCCGCTGTAGCTAGCTCCCCGCCACGGCACCGTCGCCCCCGGCTGCAGCCTCCGGATCCACGACCTTCAGCCGCGCCCGAGCCGAACGAGCCGGCCTCGCCGACCGCTCCTGTCGCTGCTCGCCCACTTCGTCCGTCGCGACCTCCCAGCGAAGCCGCAGCATCGCCAACGGCGTCAGTCCCAACCGGTCACCGAGCTGGCGGGCCTCCTTCGAGGCATCCAGATCGCCCATCTCGGCCCGGACCTTCCAGCGGACGTACTGCGCGACCTCGCGCGTCCAGCCCAGCCGCTCCCAGGCCACTGCCTGCGGCGTCGCCCACAACTCGGCCCACAGCTCGCCCTCGGTTCGGGCCTGCGTCTCCAACTGCTTGCCGAGCACTGTGGCCGCGGTCTGGGCTGCGTCCAGCTTTCGCTGGGCGGCCGACCGTGCCCGGCCTGTGAGTTCCGGCTCCAGCAGAGCAAGTTCCAGTTCGTCGGCCTGGCGCTGTGCCATGTCGCGCTTCGCGACCGTCACGACGTCGTCCGGCAGGGGCCACTTCGGCGGGGCTCCCTTGCGTCCACCGGCAGGCAGCTTGGTCATCGCGACCGTGGCATTCCGGCGGCGGGCATTCGGCTTCGGCGCCGGCCCCATTCCAGCCATTGCGATCATCTCCAAGTGCCATCGCGGCACGTCAGAGCCAGCCATCGCGGCCAGCTCGGGTCACGCTGCGTCACAGCCGGACGCTGATCACGGCCCTCCCAGACCCGTACACCGAGGAAGCGCCCTCCCCGGCGGTCCGGCGTGGATCATGATCATGGGGTCACCCCCCAGGGTCTGTCACAGACCGTGACCGATCTTGGGGAGGTCGGTTCGGAGCGGAGCGGTGCGCTCCTCGGTCCACGCCTGGGCGGGATCGTCGGGGTCCACGAGCCGGCTGCCGGTGGAGGTGGTGCGGAAGGCGCGGTACCGGATGCTGCGCTGGCCGCCGTCGTCCTCGACGCTGATCCAGCGCAGGGCCACCGTGTGAGGGTCGACGTCGTTGGCCTTGAGCCACTCGCACAGTGCCTCGCGATGCTCGTGAAGGTCATCGGTGCGATAGAGGGCGAGCACCACGCTCACGTGTCCTCTCCTGCCACCTCGTGGTCGGAGGTGACGGCGTAGCCGAAGGCCGGCCGCTCCTCGGGCTCGGGCCCGACGGTGAGCAGCCGGGCCGCGGCGGCCTCGGCTCGGGCCAGTGCCTTGGCGCCCTTGCCCTTGATGTGGATGGCGACCTGCCGCTCGCCTGCGACGACTGTGATCCTCATGCCGCAGCGTCCTGCTCGGAGGCGACGGGGGACGTCTTCGGTCCACTGCATCGCGGTGATCTCTATGGGCTTCTTGCGGTAGGTGGCCGCGGTCATCGGTTCCATCCTCCGGGCTGGTGCTGTGCGGTCTGGCTGCTGTGGCAGGGGCCGCACAGTCCGCGCCCGTGCCGGGGGTCGGCGGGGTCGAGGCCGCGGTCAACCAGCTCGCGTCGGGAGAGCGGGTGGTGGTCGGCGTGCACGCTTGGGGCCTCGCGGCACAGCACGCACACCGGGTCGCGGGCGAGGACGCCGGGCCGGAACCTGGTCTCGTGCTCGCGCCCGTACCCGCGTTGGCGTGCGCTGCCGCGCCGTTGCTCGGCTTCCTGCCGGTGGCTGTCGCACCGGCCGCCCTGGTTGGTGTACTCGGGGCAGCCGGGGATGGAGCACACTCGCCAGGCTGTACGTCTGGGCATGGGCTGCCTCCTCTCGTACGGTGATCGCCTCAGCGAGACGGAGGAGGGCGTGATGCGGCACGGTGCGCGAGCGGCGGGGAGGGCGGCGGCGGAGGCTGCTGAGCGGCGGGCGAGTGGTGGCCGGGTGCATTCGGTGGTGGTGGAGCTGGAGAGTGCACGGGCCGGCGCGGCGTCTGACCTGTCGGACGTGATCGAGCAGGTGGAGGGCGAGGGGTGGCGGCTGGACCGGATGGAGTCGGCGGTGTTGGCGGCTCATGCGCGCCCTGTGGTGCTGCTGGTCTTCCGCTTGGCGTGAGGGGGTACGACGAAGGCCCCGCCGTGGTGCGGCTGGGGCCTGGGTGTCAGCGGTTTGTGGACACGCTGATCACGGCCTCAGTGTTACAGCAGGTCGGGGTGGTGGTCAAGCAGCTTCGCTGGGCTGCTGGTTGCTCGGTCCGTCGGTGAGTTCGGTGAGGTCGACGAGGGCGCGTCCGTGGCGGTCGTAGCCGTGGTGGGTGAGCGTGCCTCGGCGGAGGCGTTGGCGGAGGGTGCCGGGTCTGATGCCGCTGTGCGCGGCGGCGGCGTATATGTCGGTGATCACGGGGCGCATGGGGCCCATGATGCGGCATCGCCCCGCCGTAGGCCGGTTGGCCTGGCGGCGGGGCGTTCGAGTCGCGCTCCCAGCATGAGCGGCACACGTCGAATGTGGTGAGGGTGAGCCTACGAGCTGGGACTGACAGCGGCCGGCTACGGCAGCTTCGCGTCGCGGTCGTCGGGCCGGAAGGTGACGGTCATGGCGTCCGGTGAGTGGAGCGTCGGGTCGTCGGTGTTGCTGTAGCAGTCGGGGCAGCGGTAGCCGGGGCCGTCGGGGGCCATGAACAGGTGCTCGTCGCAGAACCACTTGCCGCAGCCGTACTCGTCACCGCCGGGTTCGATGCCGCACAGGGCATCCAGCCCCCGCGCGACCGTCTCCGAGCACCCGGGTCGGTCGCACTGGGCCTCGACACCGTATCCGGCCTGTATCTTCTCGCCGTTGCGGTAGATCTCGTAGGACGCGTACCCCATGGTCAGTTCTCCTTGATCACTGTGACTGTTCCTTGAACTGCCCGTAGAGGTCGCGGTTCAGAACGGGCAGGTTCCACACCGAGCCGTGGTGCTGGTTGCCGTATTCGATCAGGGCGTCACACAGGTAGTACTCCCGCTCGGCGGCGACCATCGGGTCCGTCTCGTGGGCGACTCCGGCGAACGCCATGTCGCCGAAGTACTGCCGGGCGGCGGGCTCGTCGGTCAGCAGCTGCCGCAGCTTTCGGTCCGCGTCGGCGACGGCCGCGGCGAAGTGGTCCGCGGGCACCTCGCCCACGTTGGTGGCGTACATGATGGTCTGGAGGCGGTAGGGAGTCTGGGTGGCCAAGTGCTCCCGCGTGTCCAGCGGGAGGTCGGACCAGTCAGGCAAGGTGCGGCCGTCTTCTCGGGGGTACTGCGCTGCCATGGTCATTTCTCCTTCGAGTTGACGCCGCGGAGCTTGGTCGCGGCCCATCCGGCGGCGAGGACGAGGCCGATGAAGGTGATGCCGATGAACGGGAGGTTGTCGCCGACGGTGCCGATGATGCCCATGAGGGTGCCGCCCATCATGACGACGATGGCGACGAGCGCGCCGGTGCATACGACGATGACGGCGAGGATCAGGAACGTCACGATGATGAGGCGCTGCAGCTCGGGCGGCAGGCCCTGCTGTACGGGCGCCTGGACGACTACGGGCGGCGGCTGCGGAGGCTGTCCGATGGTGAAGTGCACCGGGCGGCCCTCGGCGTCGTAGAGCACGTTCGGGGGCCGGTGGTGGGCGGGGACGGGCAGCTGCTGCCCGCCGTACTGGTGCTGCGGGTCGGGCAGCGGCTGCGGGGACATGAGGCTCCTCTCAGGGTCGGTTGCTGTCGTCGTCGGTGTCGTCGGCGGGCTGGGGCAGGGTCATGGAGAAGGTGATGGTGAAATCTCCGTCACCGTCGTCTTCGATCTCGCTGCCGTTCGGGGTGATTTCGGGCATGGTCGGCTCCTCTCAGCCTCGGGCGTTCTTGATGTCGTCCTCGGTGGCGCCGGCCGCGTGGGCGGCGTCGAGCAGGACGTTGACGATGCGGGCCGCGCTGTCCGCCTCCGGGCTGCGGAGGCCGTACTCGTTGGCGGCCTCGACGAGCCGCTGGATGGCGTCGGCGGCGTTCTGGGCTGCGCTCATGACGGCCTCCTCAGGGGCGGTTGGAGTCGGTGCGGGTCTCGGTGCAGGTGGCGAGGTGCTGGTCGGTCCAGCCCCATGCGGCCAGCAGGCCGTCCTTGTACGGGCCGTCGACGTACTTCTGGGCACTGCCGTGGACCTCGCCGATGCCGAACGGCACGACCGTGCCGCAGGCGTGGCAGCGCGCGACGGCTTGAACGGCCACGTCGATGACCACGGTGCCGTCGTCGGTGTACGCGCGCATCTGCTGGCCGGGCTGCCTCGGGATCTGGTCGGCGCGGCGCTCGCCGGCCGTGCTCCGGGCGATGGTGTCCATTGGGGTTCTCCTTCGGGTTCGGCGTCGGGCGGGGTGCCCGGCGTCCTCCTCACCGCCGGTACGAGACCGGCGGATCGGGGGCAGCCGGGTCACCAGCCGCGGCGCCAGAAGGGGAGGCGCTGCTCGGCCTCGGACACGGCGCCGTCAGAGGCCAGGAACTCGTCGCTGTCGGGGTCGGTGGTGCTGTTGTTGAAGCGGCGGTTGTGCTCGGCCTTCAGGGCCTTGTAGGTCTTGCGGTCCTGCTTGGCTTCACTGCGCTTGGGCATGGGGTCTCCCTACTTGTTGAAGGTGTGGCTGACGTTGGTGTGGGTGTAGTCGCCGTTGATGACGGTGGTGCCGTCGCCGTGGACCTCGGTGGCGGTGGCCCGGCCGTCCGACCCCAGGGCCGTCGCGCCGCTTGCGGTCCCGATCTGCGTCAGCTCATCGGCCTCGACGCCGGCCGCTTCGTTGTTGATGTCCCTGGCCATGTGCTCCTCCTGGTTGTCTGAGTTCTTGCGCCTGGGCTGCCCTGCTGCCTCACTTGCCGAAAGGCTTCAGGTCGCCGCGGCGCTCCAGTTCGTCCAAGCCCTCATTGACCCGCTGGTGATCCCGGTCATCGGACAGGCCCGCCTCGCGGGCGTCTGCCGCGTTGTGCGACGAGTTCCAGACCTCGAATTTGACGTCCTCGTTGTCGTAGTCGCTGAAGTCCATGGCTCCTCCTTGTGCGGGCCGGGGCTGTCCCGGCTCCCCTTGCCGCCCCGGCGCTGGCCGGGGCGACGCGGGCAGCCGTCACCACCAGCTGGACTTCTTGGGGACGACCATGTGCTCGGGGTGGCCGTTGACCATGTGGTCGACGCACTGCGGGCAGTCCTCGCGCGGGGCGAGGTGGGCGTGTGCCTCGCGGCTGGCGTAGGCGTGGTGCCAGCACTGGCGGCATTCGCCGGGCGGCACCGGCGGCGTGCTCATGCGGGCCGCCATCAGCCGTCGTCCCGGGCGCGCTCGCCTGCCTTCGCCAGCTCGGCGAGGCCGGTGAGGGCGTCGGCGGACTCCGTCATGGCGTGGCAGATGATGTCTCCCGCCTTGTCGATGTCACCGTCGGCGACCGCCGCCTTCGCGGCCTGGAACCGCTCGTCGTAGAACTTCTTGCTGTCGCTCATCAGGTCTCCTTCTGGTGTGGTGTCGGGCTGGGGGTGCGTGGGTGACCGTCAGTCCTGGCGGCAGTCCTTGCAGGGGCAGGCGTCTTCGCAGCGGTCGCGGATCGGGCCGAGGACGGTGGTGGCGATGGCGTCGCCGACGCGCCCGCCCTTCTCGCCGCCGGCCTTCCGGCCGGCGCGGTAGAGCACTCCTGCGGCGGTGTCGAGCTTCTCTGCGGTCTTGCGTCCGAACAGGGCCACGGCATTCCTCCTAGGTAGGTGTCGGTGCTGGGGGCGGTTCACCACCAGCTGGATTTCTTGGTAGCCCGGTCGACGGCCTTCTGTTTCCTGGCCTCGAACCGGGCGGCGTGCGCTGCCGCTTGGGCGGCCTGGCGGATGAGGTCCTTCTCCGCCTCGCGTTGGGCGGCCTTCTCCAAGATTCGTTCGACGCGGGCTTCGAGGTCGGCGGTGCTCTTGCCCTGGGCCTGTCGGTGGGCGATCTTGGCGCCGAGCGCGATGATCTGCGCGGCCTCGTAGGCGTTGACGTCGTCTCGGTCAGTGATCGACACAAGTTCCCCTTTGTGAATGAACGGTGGCGTGCGCTGGTGAGGTGGTGCGGTCCCGTGAGCGCCCTGTTTACGAGGGCCCGGAGGCTTCTGGAGCGGCGCCTCACCGCCTCACCAGGGCCGCGTCTTCGCTGATCAGTACCGGTGGGGTGCATCTGGTGAGGCTCTTGGTGGAAAGTCACCGGGGTGCCGTCCGACTCACCGGTCCCAAGGAGTGATCTATTCGCGGTTGGAAAGTGCCTTGAGGACCCTCTGACGGTGGACGACGGGGTAGCCCTCATAGACGCCGGTGTCCTCTCCGGCATCTGTCAGGGCCCGGCGCAGACGGCTTCCGTCCCACTCCCGGTAGTACGGCTCGTCGAGGTTCTTCAGCCGGTGGAGGACCTCCGGTGTGCGCACGCGCTCCTCGCCGCGGAGGACTTCCGAGATGTCCGCGAGGTGATCGCGCGGTTCGGCGGCCCGGTCCGTTGTCGCGACGGAGTTGCGCAGGGCCTTGGCCCGGTCGGCGATCTCGGCGGCATCGTCGCCGTCGATGAAGTGGGTGCGGACCGTGATGGAGGCGGCTCCCGGCGGCAGGTCGATGCCGCTGCCGGCGACGACGAGCGTGCCCTTGTCGAGGCCTTGCCGGAGCTTGTGCGGGGCCGCGCCGGCAGTCACGGGGGCGTCGCCGAGGGCCATCTTGGCCTGTGACTCGGTGCCGAGAACCAGGCTGGCGCGGATGTGGTTGCCCTCGCGGGAGCGCTTCGGCAGATTCTGGTCGGTGGGGTCCTGGGTACCTTCCCAGATGGTCACGTTCACGGCGCGGCCCTGGTCGTGGATGCCCTTGACCGCCTTGAAGTACCGGCTGATGGCCTTCTGGCCGCCGTAGGGGGCGCCGTACTTGACGGTCCCGCTGTCCGTGACGTACGTCTCCCGGGCGCCCGACCCGTAGGCGACCTGCGCCTCGTCCACGATGACGACCAGCGGCCGGAAGACGGTGCCCGAGGGGGCCTGGAGGCGCCGCTGCATCTCCTCGAACGCGCCCTCCACCATGTGCGTCACTTCCATGACGTGGTCGTCGGTGGGTCCTTCGATCAGCACGGTGGCCAGGCCGCGGAACATCCGCCAGTCGCCGACACCCTTGAGGTCGCCGATGCGGAACTCGACGGCCGCGTCCAGCGCCAGCCACAGGGCCAGGGCGCGCAGGCTCGCGGTCTTGCCCTCGTTGGACAGGCCGGTGACGAGCATGTGCTTCTGGTAGAGGCTGACCAAGGCGGCGTCGCCGCGCAGGTCCCGCCCCCAGGGGGCGCGGCCGTTCTTGTAGTCGGCGGTCATGCCCGGGTCGAGGACCAGCGGGGAGGCGGGGACCGGCTCGTCCAGGGCGCCGGAGTCGGCGATCCACAGCCGTACCGTGCGGGCGGCCGGGGCGACGCTGATGTACAGCTCGTGCTCGTGCCGGCCGAGGTTCTCGGCGAGCTTCCGCCGACGGCCCATGATCTCCTCGGTGGACACTTCCAGCGGCAGGGTCACATCGACCTCGACGCCGCATCCGGCCAAGGCGATGGGGCTGAGCATGGCCGCGCCCGCGTCCCCCATCTCCTTGATGGCCTTGCGCAGTGCGGAGATGCCCAGGTGGCTCAGGGCGAGGACCACCACGGACGGGGTGATCGGCTCACCACCGCCGCGCTCGCTGGCGGGCAGAGCCCACCGCGGGGCGGCCTGCTGCTGGCGGCCCACGTTCCACAGGGACAGCAGGCCGAGCGCCGGGGCAGCCATCATGGCCGGGCCCCACACCAGGCTGCCGATGACGAACGCCCAGTGGATGACATCGATGACCAGGCCGATCGGGGCGACGATGTCACCGGGGTCACCGGTGGCCATAGCCACGGCGCCGCCGAGCGCCAGCAGACCGCCGGCGCCGACACCCGTGGCGACCGCTGTGCCCTTGGCCAGCCGCACCGGGGCGGTGAGCAGGTCCATGCGCCGCTGGTGGCGCGCGGCCCGGTACTTCTGGCCGCGCTCCTCCCACTCGGCGGCCTCCGCCAGCTTCCCGCCGGCCTCGTAGGCCCGCATCATGCGCTCGTAACGGGCCGCGGTGCGCCCGTCCCAGGCCCGGCGGGCCGCGATGCGGGCCCCGCCGTACAGGTACATGCCGTGCCGGACCGCGAGGCGGCCGATGGTGCGTGTCTGCTCGCTGGTGGCGATGATCCCTACCCGGCGCAGGGGCCGGATCCGGCGGCGCGCGGGCGCCGTGCCGCCCGCGGCGGCTGCGGCGGGGACGTCGGGCTTGACGAGGCTGAGCCGTACCGGCTCGGCGGTGGTCTCGGCTGTCCGTTCGTGGACGTCGTGGCCGGTGGTGGTACTCATGCGTAGCCGCCTCCGCCCTGGCCCACGCCGCTGCCGTCGTCGGGCTGCTTCTTCTTGGACTCGCGGGACAGGACCGTGCGCACATACGGCGGGTCCACCTTCAGCCGGTGCCTCTCGTGCACCAGGCGCACCACCTCGGCGGCGGTCGCATCATCACCGAGCCGTGATGCGGCCTCGACGATCGCCTGCGCCTTGTTCAGCGGCGGCAGTTCGCCGACCTGCGGCGCATCATGATGCGCATCATGATGCGGGTCCGATACGCGCTCCACGCGGACGTGCTCTCGCGGGGCATCGAGCGCCAGCGCCACGTCGACCGCGTCCACCACGACCCCGTGCTCGATCAGCAGGGAGGCCAGTTCGGCGTGCGAGAGATGCGGGTGTGATGCGGCGACGATGCGCACCGCCCGTGCCGGGTCCATGGAGGCGAACTGCTCGCGCAGCACGTCCCGGGCGCCGCGCGGCTTCTCGGGCTCTTCCTCGTCCGGCCGTTCGGCGTTGCTGATGTGCGCCAGGGCCCGCTTGCGGACGCTGCCTCCCGCGGTCTTGGGTGCCAGCAGCCAGGCCCAGCCGCCGAGCGTCGGCAGCCGGAACGGGCGTTCCCCCAGCGCCTTCCTCGCCTGAGCACGCGGGCCGGCCCAGGCCAGTTCGGAGATGGCTTGGAGGGCGAGGCTGGGGGCACTGAAGAGGATCGCGGCCGGTACGCCGCCGTGGATGAGGGTGGCGTGGAAGATGTTCAGGTAGATGGACATGACGAGCATGGCCAGGGAGGCGAGGCGGGCTCCGACGGCAGAGCGGCCGGCGGCGGACGCCTCGGACGCCAGGTACTGGCAGGCGTAGGCGGCACCGTCGAACACGGCGACTCCGGCAGCGGCGACGAGGACGGGGGCACCGTAGTGGCGGCCGACCACGTACAGGGACCAGCCGGTGACGCCGAGGGCGGCCGCGCCGACCACCAGCCGTGCCAGGCGCCAGGAGTTGCGGTTCACGGGGTTTCCCTTCTTGCTGTTCAGGAGGAGCGGTTGAGCCAGCGGCACGGGCGGCAGGCGGGGCTGTGGGTGCGGGTGCCGCGCATGTGGATCAGGAGGGTGACGCCGGTGACGACCACGGCGAGACAGGCCAGGACGCAGGCCATGTCGAGGACGGTGCGCATCACGACCACCCCCCGATCGCCGGCACGACCGTGACGGCGGCGGCGAGTCCGGCGGCCTTGAGGAGCCGGCCCGCCCGGGTGAGCAGGCGCATCTTGGCGTCGCAGATCCGTGACAGGCTGCGCAGTTCGGCACGCAGGTCCGAGGCGGTCAGGGCGGCGTCCAGCTCCTCGTCGTCGCACCGGGCGTAGTGGGCGAAGTAGGCGCGGCCCGCGCCGGTGCGGGGCAGCACGACGTCGAGCAGGAGCCAGGCGGCAGCTCCGACGAGGACCGTGGTGGCAACGGCCGGGACGCCGGTGGCCCAGCCGCGGTGCACGAGGGCACTGACGTTGTCGGCGAGCGCGCCCGCCGCGAAGACCAGGGCGGCGAAGAAGACGCCGGCCTTGCTGTCGGCGCGGGCGATGTCCGAACGGACCTCGGCGATCCGGGTCTCGATGCTTCCGGTGGGCGGGGTGACGGTCGTCATGGCGTCCTCTGCTCGGGCCGGTGGGTGACGAGCCGCAGGAGGGTCACGGCGAGCGCCGCGACCAGGGCGGCGGGAGTGGTCAGCAGCCAGCCGACGGCGGCCAGCGCCGCGACCAGGACGGCGGGCACGACCACGGTGACGATCTGCGGGCAGGTGATCAGCAGTGCGGCGGTGAGGAGCAGGGCGAGCCAGGCGGCGGGACGCATCAGGACCTCCCGCGGGTGCAGCGGCAGCGCGGCCCGTGGGCCAGCGCGCACAGATCCTGTACGGACAGGCCGCCCAGGCTGCCGCGGTGAGTCACGCCGTCCTCGTGGTCGTCGACGCCGTCGATCTGCCAGCCCCGGGTCTCCCACACGCCGTCACGGAGCCGCGTCAGCGTGCCGACCTGCTTCACCCGGCTCCGACGCTCCTGCTGCGCCTTCTCTTCGGCCTCGCGGTGCCGGGCCCACTCACGTCGGGCCATCTCGGTGCATCGAAGCTGCTCCGCCTGCCGCTCCTGCTCGGTGCGCTGCGGGCTGCGCTGGTAGCGCTCTTCTTCCGTCTCCATCTCGGAGAACTTCGGTCCGCAGCGGAGCCAGCCCATCACGCACCCCCGGTCCGGCCGGTGACGGCGCGCAGCACGTCTTGGACCATCTCGGCGGGCAGCAGGCCCTTGTCGATCGCGGCCAGCGTGGCGAACTCGCGGGCGATGGCGATACGGCGGCGTTCATAGTCGCCGCGGTAGACCTTGGCCGTCTCCTCCAGCTCGTCACGAGCGTTCCGCAGCAGGTCGGCGGCCTCTTCCAGGTAGCGGGACATCACGCCACCTCCCTCAGTTCGGCGCCGTACAGCTCGTCGGCCAGCGACGGCTCGCCGGGGTGGCGGCGGTCGTAGGCCGCGGCCTCCTCCAGCAGGCTGCGGCGCACAGCCGGGTAGGCGGCGGTGACGTAGGCGGTCACCAGCTGCGCCCGGTAGGTGGCGTGCGGGTCCGGCACCAGCGTCGTGGCGCGGCGGCGGGCCACCAGGCCGGAGGTGACGGCGGCGTCCGCGTCGGACAGGGCGGTGAAGTCGACGAGCAGGGTCATCGGACAGTCCTCTGTCGGTAAGTCGATACGAGTGGGCGGGCGGGGCCCGGGGCCCCGCCCGGTTGGTCAGCGGGCGTGCTTGGGCTTCCAGGTGCCGTTGTTCAGGGCGTTCAGCTCGTCGAGGTAGCCGTCCACGGCTTTCCCCATCTGGCTGGCCAGCGCGACCTGGCCGTTGCGTTCGCAGTCGCGCCGCGCCTTGTGCGCGTCCTGGATGTCGGACTCGATGTCCGCCTTCAGGTCACTGTCGGAGTGGGTGCCGGCCTCGAAGAAGTGACGTCCAGCTGCCATGAGTACTGGTCCTTTCGGCTCGTGCGGGCCGGACCGTCCGGCCGCCGCACCCGCACGGGGCTGCCGCGCGGGACGGAAGCGGGAGGGTCAGACCGCGGCCTGCTGCGGCGTCCACGGCAGCGGCAGGTTGTCGCCGGCCGCGCGCGGGACCACGTGGGCGTGGGCGTGCCGGATGGACTGGGTTGCCTCACGGCCCTCGGAGATCACGAGGTTGAAGGGCCGGCCGGTGGCGGCCGCGTACTCGGCGGCCCGCTGCATCACGGCACCGGTCACCATCGGATCCTCCGCCGGGCCGTCCACGTGCACCCGCGGGATCACCAGCACGTGCCCCTTGGTTACCGGGTCGATCGGCTTGATGGCGATCGCGTCCGGCCAGCGAGCCAGGACCGTGGCCGGGGCCAGGCCCGCGACGATGTCGCAGAAGGGGCACGGCTCGGTCATGACGCCACCTCCTGCCCCGCGAGGGCCGGCGCGTAGCCGGTGACCTCGATGTCGGCGCCGAGGAACTGGCTGCGGGCTTCGAGGCTCATGTGGCTGTGCCCGTAGGCGACCTCGTAGGTGCGGCACTCGACGCCGTCGGGGTCGATACCGAGGGCCTCACGCCACCGCTCGAAGGCTCCGAGGTCGTGCCGGACCTCGACCAGGACCTGGCTGGGGAAGACCCCGCTCGTGATGGTGAGCGCGGCCGTGACCGTGACGGCCGCGGCGGGCAGGCCGGGGAAGGCGCGGGCCAGCGCGGCGACCGCGTCGAGCGCGGCCTGCTGATCGGCGAGAGTCGTCACGACGTCACCGCCCCGTTGACGATCCGCAGCGCGGGCCGGCGCGTATCCCCGGAGCCGGTCCGGCGGCGTTCCAGTGCGTCCCGGCCGAGGCCGGTGACCGGCATCGTCTCGCCGTCGTCGTACAGGCCGAGCCGCAGGTTGTGCTCGTCTGCGGACAGCAGGGACAGCTCGGCGTCCAGCACGCCGATGATCCGCAGGGCCAGTTCTTCGGGGATCTCGAAGAGCCCGGCCACGCGCCCGGCATCCGGCCCGGACCCCTGAGCGATAGTGACGGTCACATCCGAGCAGGGGCCCGCGTCGGGCTGCAGCCGCATGCCCACCGCGAGCAGGCGGAGGAGGAGGCCGGCGACCCGGTCCGCGGTCGGCACCGGCTCCGGCCTGGGGGCGCGGGAGTCGCTCACGACGCCTCCCGTGCGGTCTGGATGTTCAGTCCGAGCTGGCGGCGGTCGCGGCGCTGGAGGGACGCGCCGTACTCGGCGTACCGGGCCTGGTCCTCCTCGTGCCGGGTGCGGCAGCGGTCGCAGTGCTCGCGGTGGAGGGCCTGGACGGCGTCCGTGTAGAGGTCGGTCATGACTCCCCCCTCGGCACGATCTTGAACACGTCGCCGTGCGCCGCGTAGACGACGTGCACGTCCTCACCCGCCGCGCGCAGAACCTCCACCGCAGCGTCGAGGATCGAAAGGGAACGGGTGGAGCCGGCGGGCAGCTCACGAGGCAGGCTGATCTGCGGGACACGGACCGGAGCAATGGACATCACTGGTCCCCCTGTTCACCCAGGTCAATGGAGGTGAAGACCTGCTCGATCTCGTCGACGGTCTCCGCGTCCACCTCCGGCCCCGGCCCGGGGACGCCGCTGTCCAGCGTCCAGGCGCCGTTGCCGCCGGGCGCGGTCTCGGCCTCGTCGTCCTTGCTGTAGGACACCAAGGACTCGGTGACATCGGTCAGGCGCTCCAGCTCCCGGCGGGACAGGATCTTCTCGCCGATGGGCTCGCCGGTGATGGCCCGCAAACTGATCCGGACGATGAAGTCGCCTGTGTCCTGGCCCAAGGCGTCCAGGGCCTCACCGAACCGCAGGATGCGGCCGGCGTCCTCGTCCATCGGCGGCGGGAGAGACGTCATGACGTCACCGCCCGGGCCAGCGACAGGCTCGCGACGACGTACGCCACCGCGATACCGGCCGGGTCGCCGGCCGCCCGCGCAGCCTCCGCCAGAGCGGCGGCCGGCGCGTCGTAGGTCGCGGCGATCCCTTCGACCAGGGCCGTCATGAAGCCGCGGCCCGTGGTGCCGTACAGGTACGCCCGGTCACCGTCGGACAGGCCCAGCTCGTCCAGCAGGCTGCGACCCCACACCAGGTGGGCGTGCTGCTCGCCGTACCGGGCGCGGGAGTCCATGAACCGCTCCACGAGGTACGCCACCTCGGCGCGGTCCACGCCCTGCGCGGACGCGGCGGCGACCGCGCGACGGACCACCGCCGCAGCCGGCGGGGGAAGGCGGCATTGGTCATCTCGGTGGTGGTGGTCATGACGCGACCTCCGAGGGCTCGATAGGCGGGCGAATCAGCTCGGACTCAGGGATGCGAATCGCGCCACCGGGACGCTGCTCATCGTTGGGCTCGTAGGGCTTGCCGTGTCGCAAGGCCTTCATGTACCCCACCTTGATCCACCTGTAGACGGTCGCGGGGTGCACGTTCAGGCGCTCTGCGACCTCCCTCACGCTCAGCATCAAATCCTCCGATCGCGGGCTTCGCATCTGACCCCGACCGTACTCGCTCGATACGTTTTATAGCAAGGCCCTTGCGGCGCGAAAGGCCGACATCCTCCCCTCTGCTGTGACCATCAAGGGATTAAGGTGGAGGTCAGGGACGCTATGGCGGTCAGCTCTGCGACCGCCGACTTCATCAAGGAGGTGACGAATGAGCAGCAAGTGGAGCTCTGGTGAGTCGCTCCCGTACGTAACCCCCCGAGGCGTCGGCGAGCCCGATGCCTGGACTGCAGAGAGCGCCTGCAGTGGCGGTACTCAACGGTTGATCGGGGCGGGGGAAGCTTCGCCACCTTCCGAAGTGCGGCGCGCTTTGAGCTTGAGCGATGGCGAGGCCGCGATCGTGCGGCGTCGCGTCATGTACATCAACGACACACCTATCGAGTTGACCGACTCCTGGTACCCGCGGCGCGTCGCCGCAGGTACCGCCCTCGCGGAGCCGCGAAAGATTCGAGGCGGAGCGCCGACCCTGCTGGCGGAGCTTGGCTACACGACCCGGTTCGTAACCGAGGAAGTGGGAGTTCGTCCAGTTACCAGCAGTGAGAGTGATCGACTCGGCCTCACGGACGGGGAGGGCGTACTTACGCTGCTCCGCACCACACGTACGGCCGACAGGGAGCCCATCGAGGTATCGCTGATGGTCATGAAAGGGCCTCGGCGGATCCGTTACGAGATCGAGGTTGACTGACTTGGCCAAGCACAGGGACAGGCGCCCGATCGCCGACAAGATCGCAGCGGACATCCGAGCCCTCGTCATGGCCGGCGAGTGGGAGCCCGGCAGCCAGGTGCCGAGCAACAGTGAGCTGCAGGAGCAGTACGGCACGTCGAACATGACGGTGCAACGCGCCTTGGCCGCACTCAAGGATGAGGAGTTGCTCGAAGGGCGCTCCGGTAGCGGCGTCTTCGTTCGAGACCACGCCACTCAGACAATCTCGCCTGCGTCCTACATGGCGCCGTCCGAGCCGGGAGAGCCGTATCGCTGGGTCAGCGAAGCCGCCGAGCGCGACCAGCGCGGCAGCAACAAAATCCTGCGAGTCGCAGAGGTGAAGCCCCGAAGAGGGTTGCGAAAGCGCTCGGCCTCGGCGCCCAAGGCACCGCCGTGTTGAGGTCGCGCATCGGCCTCCTCAATGACGAGCCGGCCGAACTCGCCAACTCGTACTACCCCATCGAGCTTGCGAAGGGTACGCGCCTGGCGGACCGTCGCAAGATCCCAGGTGGATCTCCTACCTTGCTCGCAGAGATGGGCTACCCGCCGCGCGAGCAAGCCGACGAAGTCGCCGCCCGGAAGGCAACTCGGGAGGAGCACGAGCACTTGGAGCTTCCCGGTGACGTGGCGGTATTGGAGATCTTCCGTGTCGTCTACTCCGATAACCAGCGTCCGATCGAGGTCACGGAACTGATCAAGCCGGGTCACCTGTACAAGATGGGGTACCACCTACCCATGCACTGACCGGCAAGGTCACGCGACGCCCTCGGCCCGTCGGCGAGGGCGTTTCGCGCTTCCCCGACTCGACACCTTGATACAAATGCGATCGAGGCATACGGTCGTGTGTAGTTGCTCACGCGCAACGCAACGGCCGGGCATTCGTGTGACTGGCACGATGCCCGGCCGGACTGCCAGCGGCTGCAACCGCTGATCATGACTCGCCTCGTCAAAGGAAGTCGACATGAGCCTACCTCCTGCCCCGCTGCCAGCTCAGGCCGAAGCGCCCATCCCCTACTCCTTGATGCCCGCTGCCGAGCTGCTGCCTCGGCTTGCTGTCGCTTCGGTGGGGGGTGTGCCAGTGCGTGTTGAGTGCCCGTCGTGGTGCGTGCTGGATCACGGTGCCGCGGCGCCCAGTCATCTGGAGGACGTGCGGCATGAGGGTGCTCCGATCCGGCTGGTGATGCCGCTGTACAACGGTTCCGAGACGGTGATGGTGGCCAGGTTGTCGCAGTGGCCGTTCGCGCCGGGCGGCGGGCGTGTGTACGTGGCGGTCGATTCGGACGGCTGCGACGAGGACGCCGCGCTCTACCGTGATGCGGCGCTGGCGCTCGCCGACCAGCTGGCCGCGCACGCTGCCGACATCCGGCGCGTGGCGCTGCAGGCCGATCCGGCGGCCTGACGGTTCCTGGCCCGCGGCGGCGCTTCGACGCCGCCGCCTGGCCCGTAGGGCATCGGCGGCCGGGGCGCGGCGGGTTCGCGTGAACGGGTTCCGGTTCCTCTGTCGCCGTGATGGTGTTTCGTGGCGCGGAGCCTGGTTCGCCGACTGGCATCGTGGGCTGCTGCGCCGTCCCGTACATGACGTGGAGGTAGTGATGAAGGAGCAAGACGAGGCCCTGTTCCCGATGCCGGCGCGGTCGGCGGAGCCGCTGCGGGCCGCGGTGCAGCGGCTGGATCCGGCGGAGGCGGTGCGGTTCGAGCAGGAATTCCATGCGGCGTGGGAGACGGCGCTGCTGGAGGACAGTACGGTGCCGATGAAGACGTTTCTGTACCGGTGGGGGGTTTTCGTGGCACTGCATCGCATTCCGTCCCGGTCGGCGCGGCTGCGCGAGCTGGAGCGCGAGGTGGGCTCGGCGGCGTCGCTGGAGGAGGCCCGGATAGCGGGCAAGGAGATCGAGGAGCTGCTGGAGGTGGCTGCGCGCGAGGCGGCCTCCGCATGAGCGAGTGGGGGTGGGGGTTCTTCTCCGACGAGGAGTCGATCCTCAGGGGCTTGAGCCAGGAAGAGCGGGCGGAGGTCGAGGCGGTCGCCCGGCGCCTGGCGGATGCGGCGGAGGTGAAGTATCCGCACGAGCCGCCGCCGGAAGAAGCCGGCAGTGCGCCCCTTAAGAGCATCGGCGAGGGGCCTTTGATGGTCTGGTACCAGGAGCAGCGCACGACACATTTGATCATCATCGCGAGCGTGCAGCGGTTGCCTGACTGAACAGCAGCGAGCCCCCGCCGACCAGGCGGGGGCTCGCTGTCACTCCGGAGCGATCTCTCCGCAACGGATCCGTCGCTCCAGGGTCGCTACGACGCCTTCTTCTGAGGACACCGCATAACCAGGCGCCCACATCTGGATGGTGCCCGGCCCGATGCCCTGCTCGGATGGCTGGCCGGGCTGAAGCTGTGTCGACCAGCGGTCCCAGGCGGGCAGGTCTACTTGCACCCAGCAGCCCGCCCGCGGCCTCTTCTCTAGGGCGGCGACTCGCCCTCGAAGCGTGCCGCCGTTGCTCGGCATCTTCACCCATACCTGCGGCCTGGGTTCCGGAATGATGTACCGCCGCACTTCGCCGTTCATGCCACCGATCCCTCGTGTACCAAGGGCCTGCTTAGCCCGTGGTCAGAGGTAACGCTGGCGCTCCTTCTGTGCTGAGCGGCTCGCCGTGTTCGCCTGACGGTTCGCCTGACCGAGCGACGACGCGTCGTGTTCAGCCGAGGTGGGTGAGCTGAACGAGGGCGATGGTGTCGTCGCCGATGACGATGACGCCGGTGACGCGGCCGCGGGCGATGGTGCGGAACACGCCGTCGTCGACGCCGTAGGCCGTGGAGGCGGCGAGGGGGTCGGCGAGGGCGTCGAGGAGGCACACGGCGAGGTCGCGGCGGGCGTCGTCGGGGAGGCTGCGGTAGTCCGCGTGGACGGTGGGGTCGAGGCGCAGCCGGTAGGTCACGCGGCGCCTCGGGCCCGGCCGGCGTCGGCCCGGAGGTGCTCGGGGCTCACCTCGACGAGGCTCGCCTCGTAGTCGGCCGGCAGGCGGCCGTGCTCCCGGTAGTGGCTGCGTAGCTTCTCGATGCGGGGCCGGCCGTCCTCGAAGGCGGCGATGAAGCCGACCCAGCGTTCGAGGATGTCGGGCAGACGTTGGACGTCGGTGAAGGACACGTCCCGCATGAAGGTGGCACGCAGCTCGGGATGCGGCAGGGCGTGCGCGATGGAGTCGATGGTCCACGGCTCGCTGCTCATGCGACCCTCCCGAAAAACTTGTCTCGTGGGGACCACGCTAGCGCACCGGGCGGCGCCCTGTAGCGGCCTTGGAGGCACCCCTCCGACTGCGGTCGCCGCTCCGGCACAGTGGGCCGGTATGGACGAAGCGCAGATGATCCGGGACCTTCGGGCCAGGGGTGCCGGCGAGCACGAGATCAAGGTCGAGACGCTGCGCGCCGCGGCCCGGGTCTGTCGCGAGCGGGCCGCCGCCCGGCCCGACGGCCCTGACCAGCGCCTGGCGAGCTGGTACGACGAGGTTGCCGACCGGCCTGAAGGGCACGGCGGCCTGAAAGCGGACGAGGCCGTCGCCCTGGCCGGTGCGCGCAAGACTCTGGGGCTGCCCTGCGACTTCGGCCACGAGCCTCCCGACCTGACGCCGAGGATCCTGACGGACGACGATCTGGACGCCCTGGGCCGGTTCCTCGACGACGCGGAGGAGCCGCACCTGATGATGACGGCGGGCGAGGCGCGGGTCGCGGTGGCGCTGCTGGCGCACTACGGCCTGGGTGACGACAAGGCGGCGGCCCTGGCGCGCAGGTGGTCGGCGGACGTGGCGCGGGATCTCGCGACGGAGGGCCTGTAGGCCGCTACACGATGTGGACGCGTTCGATCTCGCCGTCCCGGTTGCGCAGCAGCACCTCGTCACCGTCCCGTATGCGGTCTTCGATGAAGCCATAGACCTGGACTGCCCGGTTGATCACGTCGGTCTTGGACAGTCCGGTGGCCGCGGTGAGCCGGTTCACGGCCTCCACGGCCGGCGGCACGAGGGTTATCGAGTATCGCTCGGACGGCACGGCCGCACCTTCCTTCGTCTGCCTTCGTCCCTGTCCAGCGCACGAAAGCGCATCGGCTCTGCCGCCCGCAGACGGGGCTGTGGGCGCCGGGAGGCCCTGTAGGCGCGGTGAGCGTGCCGAGCCCGGTCTACTGCTATGCGACCGGGCTCGGCCATCCCCGTGTGTGCGGGGAGTATCTCGACTGCACCTGTTGCTGCACGCCGATTCTGCCGCCCCGGGCGTGAGGGGCGGTGCAGAGCCACGATCGAGTTACGGCGCGAACACCCGTGCCCATGGCGGGCGGCGTCAGGTGGTCAGCGATGTGTTTGACCTGCGTCATCAGCTGGTCGACGGCGCGGGCGATCTCGTGGATGGGGTCAGTGGTCATGGCCGGTGTCCTCTTCGAGGCTGAGTTGTCCGGCGGCCTGGAATACGGGCTCGGGTGGGAGCAGGTCGGTGATGGCGGCGCGGTGGGCGTTGTCTTGGAGGCTGCAGACGACACGACCTTCGGCGGTGGCGGTCCAGCCACTCGTGCGACTGTGGCTGATCGCGTCGGTGATGGAGTCGAAGTGGACGGTGTAGTCCTCGGGTGCGTACGGCTCGGTGCAGACGTCGCAGGTGAGTGTGATGCAGGTGTGGGTGTGGGTGGGCATCAGGGGTTCTCCTCGCGGGGCCAGGTGTCGGGTCCGGGGACGGTGACGATGAGCCGCCGTCGGCGGCTGGGCTGCGTCCGGGCCCAGCTGGGTTCGCAGTCGCTGAACGACGGCTGTATGGGGATGGCGAGTTGGCCGTGCCGGGCGAGGTCGTGGTGGTCGAGGGGCCGGGCCGCGCTGGTGCTGCGTTCGCGGTGATCCGGCTGGGGGCCGTGCTTGCGGCGGCACACGGGCCCGAGGCCGTCGGGTGAGGGGCGGCGCAGGGGCCGGCCGCAGTCGTCGCAGCGGGTCATCGCCGTGTCCTCGCGGCGCGCTGGTCGCAGGTGGTCTTGTTGCGGCACTGGGGGCGGTCGTCCCACCAGTCGGTGCGTGCGGGCGTGAGGAGGTGGCCGCACCACCTGCAGTGCAACGGCTCGGTGTGCCGGCGAGGTTCGCCTCCGGGCCCGGTTCCCGCGGTCGCGGGCGGTCCGGAGGCGTGCAGGTCCGCTATGGCCCCGCGGAAGGCGGCCAGGACCTCGTCGACGCCGGCGGCCTGGTCGTTCCAGTCCGTCACGACCTCCATCGGGTGCGTGCCGATCGGGTTGTCCGGGTCCGCGGCGGGCCGGCCGCCCAGGTGCACGGCCAGTGCCGCCAGGGCCGCCCGCTCCTCGGGCGACGTCTGCCCCCGGGTGAGGGGTGGTGCGACGGCGCGGATGGCTCCGGCCGCGCACACGGTGCCGTCCGGGCCGTTCATCGTGTCCTGGCACCAGCCGTGCGCGGTGAGGTACTCCTCCGCTCGCTGGAGAGTCAGAGCGGCCGGCGGCTGTAGTTCTACCGGGCGGGGGTCAGTCATCGCGGAACGTCTCCTTGATCCTTCCGGTGAGGCGGTGGCGGTTGGGCGGGGTGACGAGGGCGCTGGTCCATATCCAGATCAGGGCGCCGAGCAGGAGCACCTGGTGCATCAGCCACCGTCACCGTCCGGTAGGGAGTGCCCGGCCTCTTCCAGCCACCAGGCCAGGTCGCCGAGCGCGTCCAGCGCGTAGCCGGCGGCCCAGTCGAGGCGCGAGGGCGTCTGGTGCCAGATGTGGTGGGTCTCGCGCAGGCCCTTCTCGATGGCGGCGAGGGCCTGGGTCCGGCGCTCGGCGCGCTGCTGGTCGGTGAGTTCAGGCACGGTCGGTGTCCTCCGGGCTGGTGGTGCGGAAGGTGAGCGGGGCCGCGTCGGGCTGCGGGTCGTGTCGGTGCCGCCAGGCGTGGACGGTGGCGGCCGGGCGGACCAGGGCGTGCACGGCGAGGGTGGCGGCCCGTCCGCGGCGGGTGCGGGTCCAGGTGCCGCCGAAGGTGAAGCGGCGCCAGAGCCAGGTGTCGAGGCGGTCCCATGGTCGGATGCGGCCGAGGGCATAGCCGACGGCGAGGGCCGCGGCGGCGAGCAGCAGGTCAAGCACGGTCGCTCTCCCCGGCTTCGCTGCGGAGACGGGCTTCGTCGAAGTGGAAGGTGGTGGTGAGGCCCAGTTCGACCGCGGCGCGCTCCAGCACGAGGCGCAGCTCGCGTGTGGCCGGGCGGGCGTCGGCGATCGGCTGGATGTCGGCGAGGAGGGCGGTGATGTCCTGGGAGGTGAAGCGGATGTGGATGCCTTCCTCGCCGGGGCGGTGGTTCGTCAGAGTGCGCTTAGGCATGGTCGATCTCCTCGGTAGTGATCCGGCAGGTGCGTTCGTGGGCGTGGCCGGCGGTGAGCCACCAGGTCTCGCAGCACGCCGAGAAGATCGGCGCGGCCTCGGCGGGACGCGCGGCCCTCTCTGCCCGCACAGCGGCCTCACGGCGGGCCCGGCGCCCCGAGAGTCGCGGGAACGCCCGTTCGGCTGCCAGAAGGGCGTAGAGGCGCCTTCCCGGGCTCACGCGGCCGCCCCCGCCCCGGCCGCCCCGGTGTGCTCGGGCTGCGCGGTATGCAGACCCAGCCACGTCGCCGACGGGTACGCGCACCCGCACCACCGGCAGCCGGCGACCTTCTCGCCGTGCGACAGCCGCACTTCGCCGCCGCACGGAGAGCCGTCCCCGTACGGCGCGACGCAGTACCCCAGCAGCCGCGCCCGCTGCGCCGGGTCGGCCGGTTCGGTGACCGCCCGGCACCGCGCGGCCAGTCCCTGGACCCCGTGCGCCAGTTCGCCGGCGTCGTCCCACTCGGCGGCGATCCACTCCAGGCTCATGCGCAGGCCGCGCGCCGCGTCGCGCACCCGCCGGGCGTACGGCCCGCCCTCGGCCGGCACGCCCCAGCCGCGCGCGGCCTGCATCTGCCGACGCCATCCTTCGAGGACGGTGACGATGCCGCCCTCGGCGCGCAGCGTCAGCGCCGCCTCCGACAGCGGCATCGGGGCGTCCCGTACGACGGCGACCGGCCCACGGTCGCCGGTGCGGCGGCGCTGGAGGTTCTCGGCCAGGCCCAGCAGGAGGTACTGGCGGGGCAGGTCGGCCAGCCGCTCATCGAGGCCGCGGGTGCAGCCGGGGCACAGGCGGCCGGGGCCGTCGAGGGGGTGGGTGCAGGCGAGGCAGTTCATGCGGCGCTCCGGTCGTCAGGGGCGGGCAGGAGGGTCAGGTGCGGTTCGCCGATGGCGGCGGCCAGGGCGGCGTAGTGCGCGGCCTGTTCGGCGGGCAGCCACGGGCGGGCCGGCCGCACGGCGGGCGGCCGCGGAGGCAGGGCGTCGCCGAAGCGGCCGGTCGGCAACTCCTCGGCGAGCAACCGCTCCAGCGGCGTCATGCCGGCGTCACCGCCGCCTCGGCGGCACGCTGCGGATGGACCTCCCCGTTCCGCAGCGGTCGGCCGTCGAGGTGGCAGGGCACGCCCGGCTCCACCTGGCAGGCCGGGCAGCAGGCGATGGCCCGGACCCAGGCCGAGACCCGCTGCGGATGCGGCTCCGGGAGCAGGCGACGGCCGGAGATGGTGGTGCACGGCCGGTGCGGGTGGGCGCCGCAGTGCGGGCACTCGACCGCACGGGCCGGATGCTGGCGGGCCCGCAGGTAGTGGCGGATCGTCTCGGGCATCGGCGCGCCGGGGATACGACGGATCACGGCTGAACCTCCTGCGGTGTCTGGGTGAGTTGGGCCAGAGCCCGGCGGGAGGCTTCGCGGCGGCGCTCCTCCTCGGCGGCCCGCTGCTCCGGCGTGGTCTCGGGCTGGCCACTGGCCGCGCGGCGGCGGGCGCTGTGCGGCGTGCTGCGGGGCTTGCCCAGCGGCTGGCTGCTGCCGCCGCCGGGGGTCTTGCACGGCCTGCCGATCGCGGCGCCGCAGGCGGGGCATTCGACGCCGAGCGGCCCGGACCGGCGCACGCGGTCGCGCAGTCCCGTCTCCTCGTCGCTGGCGGGGACGTCCCGGCCGACGGCCCGGGACCGGGACTCCAGCTCCTGGACGAAGTCCGGGTGGGGCCCGCCTTCGAGCGCCAGGCGGCCGGAGGGCGGGGCGATCCGGCCCGAGGCGACGGCCCGGACCTGGCCGCGATAGCGGGCGAGGTACTCGGCGGTCGTCTCGTCGGGCAGCGGCTCGTACTGGTAGTTCTCCAGGCGACCGTTGCGGATCTTGGTGCGGAGGGTGCGGACGTGGTGCGGCAGGATCCACAGGCGCTCGCCGGGGTTCTGCGGGGGCGTCGAGTAGTAGCTGGCCACAGCGTCCCTGGCGTCCTGGTCGAACGGCACGTCGTGCAGGGCGGACGCCCAGGACTTGGCGGCGGCAACGGATGGTTGCCGGTTGTCGAAGCCGGAGCAGTGCGCGAGAAGCTCGGCGGCCTCTTCGGCGTTCATCGCGTGGCCTCCGTCCGCTTATCCGTCTTCTCGGCCCAGTCGGTCCAGCCGCAGACGGCGTCGTGCAGGCGGCCCAGGGCATCCAGGACGGGCGGCGGGACATCGGTCTTTTGCAGGTTGGCGATGGCGCTGTGCCAGTCCCCGATGTCCTCCAGCAGCGCACTGGCGATCTGCTTGGCGGGGTTTTCGGCGAACGTGACCACGGAGTCGTCGGGATTGGCGCCGCAAATGAACATCCACGGCCGATGGACGGCGGGGTGGGGTTTGAAGTCGGTGTTCATGCGGGGCCTCCGTTCTGGCGGAGTTGTTCGGCGATGGCCATCCATCCGGCGACCTTGGCGTCGGTGCCGGTGAGGTGCTGGCCGGAGGGCAGGGCGATGACGTTGGCGGTCTGGGCCACCCGGCGGATCTCGGAGAAGGCGAACTGAAGGGTTCCGGCGGTCACGGGCTTGCTGGCGGCGCCGAGGCGCTCGAGGGCGGCCCACAGCTCGTTCGGCTGGGTGCCGTTGGCGAGGGTGTCGGCGATGGTTTTGCGGACTTGGCGCTGGCCGTAGGTGTTGCCGGTCTTGTAGCGCTCGAGGAAGGCGTCGGACATCCGGTCTTCGATGGCCCTCTCGCCCGTCTGCGTGACGGCGGGGCTGCCGGAGAGATCACCGCAAGGGGGTGGGGGGTTCCCTTCCTTTCCCTTCCCTGTTCCCTTCCTTTCCCTTCCGTCAGTGAATGGTTCAGTGAAAAATTCTCACCGCGCGTGTCGGTCTCGGCCTCGAAGTTCGACGGAGCGTGAGATTTGTTCACTGGGTCATTCAGTGAGTCCTCACGCACTTCGCGTGAACGATTCAGTGACTCGTTCAGTGAATCCTCAAGCCCCGCCAGCCCGGCGGGCGGAATGAACTCCTCCCCTCCCGGGGTGCCGCGCCGGCCCCGCTCGCACACCTGGTGCACGGCACGGACATTGGACGGGTGATCGGTGCCCCCCGCGGCCACCGGCCGGATGTGATCGACGGCCAGGTTGTGGCCGTCGTTGACCACCAGGGCGCGAGGGATCTCACCGCCGCACAGCTGGCACACCCAGCCGTCCCGCCGGGCGTACATCTCCCGCACCTGCCAGGCGCCGGTCGACGGCGGCGGCAGCTTGCTCTTCTGCGGCCGGTTGATCCGCTGGTGCTTGCGGAAGTTGACGACCACGGCCATCTGCTGCCGGGCCGCTCCCGCGATGAACGGGAAGACCAGGCCGGCGTCGGTCAGGCACTGCATCAGCTTGCCGACATCACCGACCGTCAGGTCGTCGTCGTACATGAACGCCTGCGCCTTGACGTAGGCCGGCGTCCAGCGCAGGAGCCCCTCGTCATCGGCCATGTTGAACGTCGCGATGAACAGCAGACGAGCATCGCGCGGCAGCACCCCGAGGAGCTCGTCCTCCCAGAACTCCGGCTTCACCGTGCGAATGCGCGGCATCAACGACCACGCTCCTCGCGCACCGAGAGCTCACGATGTTGCACAGCCATGTCGTCTTCCTTCTGCTGGTGCGGTTGTGCTGTTGCGCCCGGGGCGGGGGTGGAGGGTCACCCCCGCCCCGGGGCCGTGCAGGTGGTGCAGGAGGGTCAGGCGCTCGTGGGCTGCTTGGCGGCCTGCTTGGCCTTGTGCTGCTCGAATTCGGCCCGCCACTGCTCGGGGTCGTGGCCGGCGTCCTGGGCGGCGTCGTACGCGAACTCGCCGATCTCGCCAGACTCCATCTCGGCGTTGACTTCGCGGGTGATGCGTTCGGCGAGGCCGGGGTCTGCGGTGCGCAGGGAGACGAGGAAGCGGTGGGCGGCCCAGGCGTAGCACCCGGCGGTGACCGAGGCGGAGAACAGCGGCGAGGTGTGAGGCGCGCTGTAGATGTCGGAGGTGGCGCGCAGGGTCGCGCGCAGAGCAGTTGTCTGGAACTCGGCGACCGCTCCGGGTGCGGGCTGCGGCGACGTGAGTTCGGCGTGGGGGCCGTCGCCGAGGCTGGCGGCCCATGCGGCGATGTCGTCTTCGCGGGTGGGCTCGCCGGTGAAGCGCATGGGCATCTGCAGGCCGAGGACGTCTTCGGCGACGATGACGACCGGCTGCTCGGCGGCGGGCTGCCAGAAGCGCGCTCCGTAGCCGAGGAGTTCCCAGCGGGTCAGCAGACGGGGCGAGAGGCTGGTGCGTGCGGCCTCGGTCAGGGGGTTGGCCAGTGCGGTGCGGACGATGTCGCGCCAGGCGATGAACTCGTCACTGCGGGCGGTGGTGACCTTGGCGGTGTCCGTGGTGAGCGTGAGCGTGTCAGCCGTGGGGGTGAGGGTGACGGCGCGGTCGCCGGGCAGGCTCTGCAGCCACGAGGTCAGCCACTCGATGTCCGGCTGCGGGATGGTCAGGGCCCACGGGGCGGCCGCGGCGTCGAGGCGGGTGCGGGCGACGGCCAGGGTGAACCGGTCGGTGGCGACGGCGTGCAGCATCGTTCCGTCCCAGTCCAGTCGGATGCCGTGGATGATCGAGTGGTACTCGCTGCCGACGTGCGGGGTGGTGACCTCGATGAGGCGCAGCAGGCGGTGGGCGTTGAGGCTGGTCACGGGTTCTTCCTCTCGGGGCGGACGGCGGCCTGGGCCGCGCGGTAGGCAGTGGGTGTGGAGCGGCGTTTGCCGGAGGCGATGGCGCGGGCGTCGATGAGCGCGGACGCGGACTGCGGGGTCGGGGTGGTCCAGGCGCCGGCGGGGGCGCCGGGGCCGGGCTGCGGCTCGGGGTGTCCGGCGGCCGCCCAGGGGGCGTGTGCCGAGCAGCGGCGGCCGCAGGGGTAGAGCCGGACCGGGCCGGTGTGCTCGCCGAGCGCCTCGCACGGACGCGGGGCGGCGGTCACGCCGCGGCCCCGGCTTCGCGTCGTACGGCAGCGCGGGCGTTGAGGCAGGGCTGGCAGACGGTCTGTCCCAGACGTCGGTGCGCGGCGTCTCCGGCAGGTGTGCCGCACCGGCCGGTCCAGTCGGGGAAGGCCGCGGGGTCGTCGATCGTGTCGTCGTCCCACGCGCCCACCGGAGCCCAGCCGTTGGCCGCGGCCTGCGCCCGGGCCCGGCTGTACCGCTGGACGGCGACGCCGTGCTCGCGCGGGTCGGCGCGCCACAGCGCGTCATACAGGCCGCGTACTGCCCGCACGGTGCGGACCACCACCCGCTCCCGGTGCAGGGTGGCGGCGAAGTTGGCGTCGCTCATGCCGAGCCGGACGGCCAGGTGGTGCTGCGGCCAGCCCGCGGTGATGAGGGCCTGCAGCCGGCGGGCGGTTCCGGTGGCGCCGATGACGGTGCAGGCCGGCAGGTTGTCGAGGGTGGGCTCGACGGCGAGGACGGCCGCGGCCAGCGCCGGACGTACCTTCTCCTGCGGCCCGGTGCCGCGCTCCGGGCGCCCGGTGATGATTGCCTGGAGGCGTTTGCGGTCCACGCCCGCCGCCGCGGCGATGGCTCGCAGGCCCATGCTGCAGGACTGCAGGTGGCGGATGTGGATGCGGACGGGCTCGGCGTCGGCCCAGGGCCGCCACGTGCCGTAGGCGACGGCGCGGTTGCGGTTGTCGTCGTACTGGCTGCGGGCGAAGGCGCAGACGTAGCAGCGGCAGCCGTCCAGCCGGTAACGGGCGTAGCCGTGTGGGCGCTCGTTCATGCCGCCGCCTTCCGGGCCAGGACGCGCTGGACGGTGCGTGCGGTGCATCCGGCCGCCGTACCGATCTGCTCGGGGGTCATGCCGCCGCGCTCGGCCAGGCGCCGGATCAGGCTGTCGCGGTCGTCGCCCTCCGGCCCCTCCTGCGGTTCGGCGGTGGCCTGCCTGGCGCGGGCGTATGGCGTGTGTCCGGCCCACAGGCCGTGCCGCCGCTCGCGGGACACGTCGCCCTCCACCCGGGCCGCGTGCTCCTCACACTGGGTCCGGACCGGGCACGTCGCGCAGAGCTTTCGTGCGGTGGCGTAGCGGTTGTTGTCCTCGGGGTGGAAGAGGTCCGGGTCGGTCTGGGCGCACAGCGCCTCGTCCATCCAGTCGAAGGCGCTCATCGGCCGGCCTCGGCTTCGAAGAGGTCGGCTACCTGGCGCAGGACGTAGGCCGCGGCCTGCCTGCTCATGCCCTGGGCGCCGGACTCGATGCTGACGCTGCCCTCGGTGCTGCCGGGGCGGATGATGACGAAGGCCAGCGCGTCGCTTCCGTCGATCGCGACCATGGTCGTCTCTGGCTTGGGAGTGGTCACAAGGCCCCCTTGATCGTGTCGCAGCCGGTGCAGCGGTACTTGCCGCCGTCCGGCACATGGCGGGTGGTGAGGTGGGCGCACACGGTCGTGTCGCAGACGAGCCACCGGGCGCCGGGCGGGACCGCAGCGAACACCGCGGTGTCGGCAACGCGCGCGGCCGCAGCGCGGCGGTGGGCGGCGCGTACCGGCCCGGCGGGAGCGGGCCGTAGGACGCGGTCGACGAGGGCGGCGAACAGCGCGCCGGGGAGAGCGGCGAGCACCGCGGCCCAGGTCATCGGCCGACCTCTTCCAGCAGGGCCCAGCGGCGGCGGATGCTGCGGCGCTCGGCCTCCGACAGGCCGCCCCACACGCCCCACTCCTCGCCGGCGGCGAGCGCCCAGTCCTGGCAGATGCGCATAACCGGGCAGCGGCGGCAGACCGCCTTCGCGTCAGCGATCTGCGCCTTCGCGGGGCCGGCGTACCCGACCGGGTAGAACAGCTCAGGGGCCTCCGTCCGGCAGGCGCCGAGCAGCTGCCACCCGGTGACCGCGTCGCGCGGCGCGTCCAGATGGCGCGTCATGACGTTGTTCCCGGGACAGTCTGGCCACCGGTGATCTCGTCGGCGGTGACGCGCGGGGCGGGGAACTCGTCCTCGGCGGTGACCTCGCCGCGCTGGAGGGACTGGAAGATGACCTGTAGCTGGGCCACGTCGTGGTCGGTCCACTTCGCCGAGGCCCGGCCGAGCTTGGTCTCGATGCGGTCCGCGGTGACGCCGACCCCCTCGAAGGCACGGATCGCGTCGGCCACCCGCACGTTCAGCGACTTGCCGCCCCCGTCACGCAGGGTCCGCTCACACAGGGCCTTGGCCTCCTCCACGAACCACGGCGGCAGGATCGCGAAGATCGCCTCCCGGACGCGGCGGGCCCCGTTGTTGGCGTTGTTCTCGTAGATGTCCCGCAGCTCCTTCAGCGGCACGGGACCGTAGTCCTTGGTGTCCCGCAGGTGCGGGACGATGAAGGTGCTGCTGGTGCGCGAGTTCTTCTCGACGTCCCAGGCGAACGCCTGCATCTCCGACTGCGCGAACTCGTCGTCGCGGCGCATCTCGACCAGCCCGTACTGCACGTTGCCCCAGCAGCGCGCCAGCTCGCGAGCGAGGTGGACGGACGGCCCGGACACCGTGGTACCTGCACGGGGGAAGCGGAAGAACGCACGCTCGGCCAGGTACTTCTGCTTGCACGACTCGCGCATCTCGTCGATGGCGGCCTGGATGTTGCGGGGGCACTGCTGCGCCACGACGATCGCCGCCTGCACCTCGGCCACCGCGCGGGACTGCTCCACCGCGGTTCCCTGGCCGATGCGCGCCGGCGCCCCCGCCGGGCTCATGCGCTCGATCTGCTGGTGCTGCTTCACAGGTACTCCTCGGAGTCGCGGATCTCCGCGTACGGGGGAAGGGAGAGATAAGCGATGTCGTCGCTGTAGCCGGGCCAGCGGCCGGTCGCGGCGCACTCGGCGTACGTCTCGATGGCGCGCCGGTTGCGGGCGGCGCCTATGCGCATCGCCATCGCGCTGGGCTGGTAGACGATCACCAGGTACGGCGGCGTCTTCTCCTGGCACACGAACACGAACTGGGCGTCGTCCCCGGCCAGGCCGAGAGCACGGCAGCCGGAGCGGTACCAGTCGGCCTGCTGGTGGTAGCCGTACTCGTGCATCGCCCGCTGCAGCGCGGTGGGGTCGGCGGACCGGGTGGTCTTGTAGTCGGGGATGACCATGCGGCCGGGGCCCGGTATGGGGCGCCAGTCCAGCAGCGCGCGCCGCATGACGCCGGTCGGGCCGTCCCGCCACACGAGCGCGGACTCGGGTGTGCCGCTGCCGGGCTCGAACAGCTTCCTGGCGACCGGGTGCTGCCACAGGGCTGCCGCCATGGCCTGCACCACGTCGTAGTCCTTGCGCAGAAGCGGCATGGCACCGCTCGCGCGGACCGCTTCGCGCTCGTCCCGGGCAGCCGCCGTACGCCAGTCGTCGAAGTCCAGCGGCACCAGCTCGGGGCCGGCACCGAGGACCAGGCGGTGCGCGGCTTGCCCGAAGTCGAACGTGGCCTTCGGCTGCGGCGGGTTGTCCTGCTCGTGCCGGAAGAGCGCCGGGCAGGACGGAGGCAGCAGCTTGCGGGCGCCCGACGAGGACAGAGAGCCGCCCGGCACCGGATCGGAGTGGTACTCGTCAGCGGTCAGGTCGTACAGGCCGGGCCCGGTGACGGGCCCGGCGGCCGGGGCCGAAGCCCCGGCCGGCAGGGTGGTCGTCACCTAATCCTCCCGATCTCACGGAGGCCGCCGGTACGCGCCCGGACTGCCTCCGTCGGCTCCCCGTCGTCGAAGGGGCTGGTGTCGAAGGGAGCAATCAGCTCGCCTTTCACCGGGTCGGTGTCCTGGCTCATCCAGGCACACCCCTTGCCGTCGATGTAGATACGGCGGCGCCGGTCGGCCGGGTCATCGGGGCGGTTGCCGCTGGCGGCCTCTTCGACTGCCTTCACCCACTCCGGCTCGGGCAGCGGCTGCTTCCAGCGCCGAGCATCCTGGCGGGCCCGGTCGCACAGGTCGCGCACGGCACCGAGGCAGCTGCTCAGGTGAGCCATCTCCTCGGCCACCGCCGGCTCCTTGCCGACGAATTCCTCCAACTGCGTGACCAGCCAGCGGATATCGGCGAGGAGCAGCCCGGCCTCAAGGCGTTCCTTGATCTGCGTGAGGCGGTCGTCAGCCACGGTCGCCTCCAGGCGTCTCCACGGCCGGCAGCCCGATGGCCTCCCGCCGCTTGGCCAACAGCTCGGCGACGAAGTGGTGGTCGACCTCCTGAGCGCCGTACCGCACGGCCATGGCCCGCTTGCCGGCCGTCAGGTCGTAGTGCCACCGGTAGGCGTGGTCCTGGAACCAGGTCATTCGGAGCCCGAGGCGCTGGGCGAAGGCGTGCAGCTCCTCGATGTCGTCGGCGAGCAGGTGGCACCAGTGGGTGTAGCGCAGGCCGCGCATCTTCGAGACGGTCGTGTAGTCCTTGATCTCGTCCACGTACACGGACATCAGGCCGCCACCTGCTTCCGGTCGGGCATCGGCGTGGCCACGTAGTCGCGGGAGGCGCCCTTGCCGGACGGCCACGGCCGCCAGGTGATGGGGCCGTGGCAGCGGCGCATGGGGTCGTGGAACGCGCTGCGGGTGAACGACAGGCGTCGGCAGTCCGGGCATTGCAGCTCGGGGCCGATCTTCTTGCCGTAGTGGCGGGTGGCCAGCGCCTCCGGGTAGTCGAAGTGGTCCAATCGCTGGACCTCGATCGATCCGTCGATCGCGACCTCGCCGTTCAGGCTGATGTCGGTCGGGTCGTCGGCGTAGTGGGCCAGGGCGTCGTCCTCGGACGGGGCGCTGACCCACAGCACGTACCGGGTGACGGTCTCGACGACGATCGGGTATTCGCGCTCGTCCAGGTCCCACAGGGAGTGGACGGGGTGCCCGTCGGTGATCAGGTCGTTGATGTCCTCGTCCAGCCCGAGGCCGACGGCACGCGGGTACTTACGGCGCCGCGCATCCTCGTGCGCGCCGGCGTGGCGCAGCTCCAGTACGCAGTCGTAGATGCTGTGGTCGCTGCCGGTCTCGAACAGCGGCTCGGCACACTTCATCGGACACCGTCCTTGCGGGTGTAGTAGCGGCGGCCAGGCGTCTCGTGCAGGGCGAGGAGGCCGTCACGGTGGAGGCGGGCCAGGTCACGGCGCGCCGTACGGGTCATCGGGGCGGGCCAGTCGGCGGCGCGGTACAGGCGCATCACGCGGCGCGTGGTCCACTCGCCCGGCTGCTCGGCGACTGCGCCGGCCAGGAGCAGGCGGCGCTTCGTCTCGTCGAGAGCGTTCATCAGCCACCCCCGAGCTGCGGCGGGACGTCGCGGGTGGAGGCCAGACCCTCGATGACGCCGGCGACTGCCGCCGCGGGCTGGTTCCGCAGGACGTCGCACCACATGCGGTCGACGTCACCGCTGGCCGCCACGACGTCGCGCGCGGTGTCGTAGGCGAACATGAACACCTGCGGGTCCTCCGACGCGGCGCAGCGCACGCTGGCCAGGGAGAACGCGGCGTCGGCGTGGCGCTTCACGGGCGCTCACCGCCTACCGGCACGCGGATGTCGTCCGGGTCCAGGAGCCCCACGCGTAGCGCCGTCGCGACAGCGTGCGCACCGGACCGGACGCGCAGCCGCCGGTACAGCAGGCGGCGGTGGCTCTTGACCGTGGCGGGGGCCAGGCACAGGCGCTGCGCCGTCTCTCCCACGGACAGCCCGTTGGCCATGGTCACCAGGACCGCCCGCTGTTGTTGCGGCAGAACACGT
Organism: Streptomyces chrestomyceticus JCM 4735; assembly: GCF_003865135.1. NCBI lineage: Bacteria > Bacillati > Actinomycetota > Actinomycetes > Kitasatosporales > Streptomycetaceae > Streptomyces > Streptomyces chrestomyceticus. Next base: position 6,595,129 of record NZ_BHZC01000001.1, read on the forward strand.
GTCGCCATCACGCGCCGCCCTCGACTTCCGCCTTCAGCCGGGCGATCTCCTCGCGGGCCTCGGCGAGTTCGTCGGCGGCGGTGCGTTTCTGATCGCGGTAGGCGACGATGCTGTCCCGCCACTCCTGCACAGCGGCGAGGATGCGGTCCGCCGTGGCGACCTGCTCATCCAGCGTCGCGGCGCTCGGGAACTGCAGAGTGATGTCGTTCTGCATGGAGCCGTCGGGCTCGATGTACAGAACAGAGAGCGGAGCTACACCGCACCGGGCGGTGGCCTGCGGCTCCAGGAAGAACGTGGCGGTGTAGCTCATGCGGTGCCTCCGCAGGTCCAGTCGGGGTAGTCGGCGGCGGTGCTGCAGCACTCGGGGTGCTCGATCAGGTAGATCGCGCCCGCGGTAGCGGCCCGCTCTTTGTCGCCCATGGCGCGGACGAGCGCGTCGTCGTCGGCGCTGGTGGTGGCGGCCTGCTGCCGGGCCTGCACGTCCCGCAGGGCGCTCAGCACCTTCGCCGGGGTGACGTGGCTCGCGATGTCCAGGCGGACCTGCTCGACAGGCACATCCAGGGCCTCGATCGCGGGGCGCGGGGTCGTCGTCTTCACGACTCACCCCCGGTGCGGGCGAGGGCGGTGCTGGCTTCGCGCTGCGCCTCCTCCAGCAGGACGGTCAGGGCGCCGACCCGGAAGCGCAGCCGGTCGACCTCGGCAGCCAGGCGCAGCCCGGCCGCGCGCAGCTCGTCGGCGGACGCGGTCTCGTCGCGCAGCACGTCGTCGATTACGGCGCGGAGAGAAGGAGTCAGCTCAGGCATCGTCGTCACCGCCCTCGGCGGCGTCGGCCATGCGGCGCAGGCGGTGCGCGACCGAGCTGGTGCACGCGGTCCACACGGCCATCGCGTCAGCCGACCAGCCGGCGGGAGCCGTCGCCGCATCCGCCACAGCGGCGGCCTCGCGCAGCACCTCGGCGCGGAAGGCGGCGAGCAGCGCGGTGGTCTTCGGCAGGCCCGCGCCGTAGCCCTCGGAGGCCGGGCTCCACTCGGGCCACATCAGCGCGCTGAACAGCTCGTCGCGGGCGGTCATGCCGCACCGCCCTCGGCGTCGTCGTACCCGGCCACCCGCCAGCGCTCCGCCGTCCGGTCCCACACCACGGACCATTCGTCGCGGTCGGTGAGGGTGCCGTCGAGGTCGATGCCCACGTGCATGCCTGCGTCGTTCGCGGCGTTGAGGGCGTTGGCGATGGCCTCCCAGTACGAGCGGGCACCACCGAGATTGTCCGGTCGAACCGCGTCCCGCGCGATCTTGGATGCCAACTTCTCGATCACGTCGGCCTGCTCGGCGTGCTGGCGGCGGCGGGTCGACCGGTGCTCGCGCGCCTTCTTCAGCAGCCACGCGATGATCTGCGCGTCACGCTCGGCGACGATCGCGGCGCGGGTGGCGCGCAGCCGTTCGGCCTCCGACTCGGCATCGAGCAGTCGGCGCAGGACCGGGGCCATCCGCTCGCCCATGAACGAGACGAGGTTCAGGCAGTACAGGTCCTCCCACTTCGGGTGCTCGTGCTCTCGGACGTTGGTGACGGTCTGACCGAACGAGACGATGAGCTCGGCACTGGCCGACTTCGCGTCACCGAGGGCCGCTGCCAGTGCAGCGCGCTGCTCGGCGGAAAGAGAGGAACGGGCGCTCATGACGTCACCGCCGCATCCGACGGAGCGTCCAGCAGCGTCCACGCCTTCACGGACACCTCATCCACGACCGCGGTCATCGACACGTACGTACGCGGGTCGTCGTCGCCGTGGGGCCCGGCGCTGACCGCGACACCGCAGATCCGTGCCAGCGCCTCAACACCGGCCGCCGACCGGGAGAAGCGGAACTCCACCTCCGGCGTCGGCGCGAAGGAGTAGCAGGTGACGGCGAAGCCCGACGGGAGCACCGGACTGGTCCAGATGATCTGCTCGGCGACCGCCAGAGCGGCCAGATGCCCGCGGCGCTGCGCGTCGGCAGCGTCCGTTTCGACAGGAGCGATACTCACAGCGCACCCCCCACCAGAGCCGCCGGAGACTGCACCCCGCCGAGCCGCTTGTGCAGCTCCTGTACGCCCTTGACCGTCACCCGAAGCTGCGGCGCATCGAGGACCAGCTCGCCGGTGCGCGGGTGGTAGTGGGACTGCGGCAGCTCCGACAGCCAGCCCCGCTCGATGGCGTACTGGCTCGCCCGGTAGCGGTGGTCGGCGTTCTGTACGTAGGCCCAGTCGATCTCGTGCAGGATGCCGAACAGCCGGTTCCGGCCCGTCTTGATTGCCGGATCGCGGGAGAGGATCTTCGCCGCGTCAGCCACGGAGAAGTCGCCGTGAGCGGTCGCCAGGGTGTTCCACGCCGCGGCCGGGACCTCCAGCTCCCTGACCTTCGACTCCAGCGCCTTCGCCTCCCGCACCTGCCCGAGCAGCGCGACGAGCGCCTCCTCGTAGTCCTGCGGCAGCGCCGGCGTCACCTCGGCCTCGCGGGTACGGACCGCGAAGTACGTCTGCGCCGCGGCGATCTCCGCCTTACGCGGATCACCGTTCATCGCCACCAGGTAGGCGCCGTAGCGGGTGAGCCGGTAGTTGATGCCGGCCTGGTTGGTGCGGCCGAAAGCTTCCCGGCGCCGGGAAGCATGGCGCGCGGGGTCTTCGCCCGTGTTGGCGACAGCCGACCGGGCCCGCTCGATGGCGGCCTCGAACCGCTCCCACTTCTCGTAGCCGAGCAGGGGCATCAGGTCACGGGCCGACCACCAGTCGCCCGCCTGATCCGTCTGCTTGATGGCGTCGAAGGGGCTGTTCCCCTTCGGTGGCATGATGCTGCTCAAGGTGAGCCTCATTTCTGTGGTTGATGAGGCGAGCCGCAGGGGTCGTGTCCGGGTGCATCCGGCGCGGCCCCGACTCGCGTCGGAGGTGGGGTCAGGCGCTCTTGGTCTCGCTGAGCGGCCGGGTCTCGCCCATCGCGGCGATCTCCCGGATGTGCTGCAGGCGGAACGTGATTCGGCCACCGGAGCGGCTGTGCGGGATTTCGCGGGCCCTCGCCTTCTTCCGCAGCGTTAGGGCGGTGTAGGGCAGCCAGCCGTTGGCGGCGACCTCTTCGGGCTTGTAGTGCACCAGTTCGTCCAGAGCGGTGCTGGAGGCGCCGCCGGTCTCGGCGGTGGGGGGCGCCTTCCTCTTCGCTTCCGTGGCGGGCACGTCGGCTCCTTCATGGGTGATGGCAGCAGTCGGCACCGTCAGCGCGGCCGCGATGGCCTGGACTTTCGCCTCAGCAGGCCGCTCGATCTGGCCTCGTTCGAGCCGGGAGAGGTAGCCGCGGTCGATTCCGGCCCGGCGAGCAAGAGCAGGGAGGCTCATGTTCTGAGCCTCGCGGATGGCCCGGATGGCGATGCCGTTGGATCTCACCCTCAGAAAGTAGCCCCGTGCCCACACCCTGGCAACCCTCGTGCGCACTTTCTGTGCTTGTTTTCTCGACTCTCGCGGCGTGACGGGTGCGCACAAGGGCGCACATAGGGGCTCACTTTGCAACCCGGGGCGCGCGGTAAACTCGCTTAAAGGCAGGTCAAGAGGCCAGATCCTGGCTTTCCGGTTGCATCAGCGTCGGGCATGATGAGGTGCCATGGATCGAGACTGGGCCAGGCTGGGCGACGCCGTGCGGCACGCCCGCAAGTCCGCAGGACTGAAACAGGATGAGCTGGCCGACGCGGTGAACGTCAGCAGAGCCACCATCCAGGCCATCGAGCGCGGCGACTCCTTCAAGAAGGTCACCCACACGCACCGCGCCATCGCCGCCTACTTCGAGTGGGACCCCGGCTCGATCGAGACGACACTCGCAGGCGGAGAACCTAAGCCGGCCGAACCGTCGCCCGACGCCGCCCCTGCGACCTTCAGCGGTGTGGCCGCCATTCCGGAGGACCTGCCGCTTCGCATCAAGGCAGCGCTCGGCGACGGCCCGCTCGTGGATGCCGCCGTCATCGCCCTGCCCGCGGAGGACGGTGATGAGGACCCTGATGCTCAGATGGTCGTCATCGTCCGGGGCCGCAGGGGGGCGTCCGATGAGCAGCTGCGGCGGGCGATGCAGCGGTGGGAGCGGACAGAATCAAGCCTTCGGCGCTCGGAAGGCAGCACAAAAGGTGCCGAAGTGCGCCCAGAATCCTAGGCAAAGGGCTCCACATGTGAGCGATCTGTGTGGTTGGGTATTCAACGCGTTACGAAGGTGCCGCCGTACTCGGATCACAGGGGGACCGGTGCGGGTCGAAGTTGTCAGCGTTACCTCTATGCCCCTGGACGTGTGCGTCTACCTGCGTAAGCGCGCCCACGCCTGGGTGCTGTACATCCTGCAAGAGCTGTTGGATCACCTCGGCGGGGTCATACCGGGTCTGGTGATCACTCCTCCTGTGATCACAGCCCGGTGGCTGGTCTCGCCGGGTCGGTAAGAGGGGGCAGCGTGGCGTACGCGGAGAAGCGCCTCAGTACGGCCAAAGGCAGCAAAGGCAAGATCAGTTGGCGGTCGCGGTACAAGAAGCCGGACGGGACGTGGGGGAGCGAGCCCGGCTTCCCGACCAAGAAGACGGCGGAGAACTGGGGAGAGGAGCAGGAGGCCGCCATCCGGGCCGGCCGCTGGATCGACCCGGATCTGCAGCGCAAGCACTTCGGGGTCTGGGCCAGGGAGTGGATGAAGGCGAAGCCGAAGCGCGGCGCCACCGTCGACAAGCGGTGGAACATGCTCGACCGGCACATACTTCCGAAGTGGCAGCACGCCCCGCTCCAGTCCATCACCTGGTTCGACGTGGATGCCTGGCAGCACGGTCTGCCGTGCGACGACGTCACCGCGGGCCACTGCGTCAGCCTGATGTCGTCCATCCTGACCGGCGCCGTGGACGCCCAGCACCTGGCCGTGAACCCGCTGTTCGGCCGTCGGCGCACGCGTCCCACCACGGCGAGCGCGGGTAAGCGGCCCGTGAAAGCGAAGAAGACGGCCGAGGAGCAGTGGGTGGAACCGGAAGCGGTGCTGCAGGTCGCCGACCGGCTCGGCCCTGTCAACGGCCTGCATGTGCTGACGACGGCGTTCACCGGCCTGGGCTGGGGTGAGAGTGCCGCTCTGCACCGGGACAACACCCTGCTGCAGAGGCAGCAGCCGTATGACGGCGGAGTCTTCACCTGCCCGGTCATCCGGGTGGACGAAGAGGTCGGGGAACTGGCCGAGTATGTCGGCCGGGACGAGGACGGCCGGCGTACCGGACTGGTGCACCAGCTGGAGCCGCCGAAGAACGACGGGCGGGCCCGGGACGTGGATGTGCCGCCCTTCCTCGCGATGCTGCTGCGCTACCACCTCGACGACTGGAAGTGGCCGTACGTCTTCTGCACGCCCAACGGGAAGCTGTGGAGGCGCAGCAACTTCGGGCGCAGCATCCTGCGGCCTGCGGCCGACGGGCGGACCGCGCTGCCGAAGAGCAAGGGGCATGCCGCGCGGGAGGCATGGGCCCCGATCAAACCGGGGATGACGATGCGGGCCACGCGGCACACCCATGACACTCTGCAGGAACAGATCGGGGTGAAGCCCGCCCTGGCCTTCGAGCAGGCCGGCCACAAGCGGCCGGGAATCAAAGCGGTGTACCAGCACCCGACGCCCGCGATGCGGCAGGAGCGGCTGGACGGGCTGGAAGAGATTTTCTGGCGGGCGATGCGTAACCTGGGGTGGCGGACCCTGTGGGGCCGGGTGGATCTGGTGAAGCGGCGCCCATCCATAGATGATCTCCCAAATATCTCCCAAACGATCATCAGGAGCCCCGCTCGGGAGGCTCAGCCGCAGGTCAGGTGATCGACAAGCGTTCGTTACACCGGCTCTTACAAAGCAGATGTCACAGGTTCAAATCCTGTTGTGCCCACCAGCGCGAAGACCCCCCGTCGATCTTGACGGGGGTCTTCGGCGTTCCGGGTTGGCGTCAACGGGGCTGGTCGGTCGGTTACTGGTTGGTTGAGGGCGCCTTTTGAATGGCGCTGCGCGGGATGTGGTCGACATGCGTGGTGGTCGGTCCCGGTGCAGGCTGAATGTATGGCTGAGCATCCGCCGGTGATTGTTCACCCGCCCTCCTCGTCCGGTGGGCGGCGGGTCACCGTTCACGGGCAGATTGTCGGGCTGGCGCACGGGCGTGGGGATGTTGCCGAGTTTCTGCGGCAGGCCGGGCTGGCGCCGGATGCCGAGGACATTGATCTGGATGCTCCGGGGCTCGTCGAGTGGCGCGGTGGGGACAAGGACGTGTGGGCGGTTGTGGGGTGAGGAGTGGTGGTGGGGCGAGTGGGGTTGTGGGTGGGGGTGAGGGTGAGGGTGGATGCGGCGTTTGGTTGGGGCGTTGTGGGTAGGTTTTGTGGTTACGCGCTGTGGGGGGTGGTGGCCGAAGGGTGATGGTGTGGGGTGCGGGGTTGTTGTTCGAGTTTCAAGTGATGTGTATCGTCGGGGTGTGACTTGAAGTTTCAAGTACTTCTTGGGCGGGCGGCACCGGTTCTGTTGCAGGACCCGCGGCCCGGACAGACCAGACAGAAATGAGCGTTCGTATGTCCTCCCCCCTCAGCCCTCTTCGCAGCCCCCTCCGTGACTACGGCAGCGGTGTCGACGACCGGCATGCCGCGACCCCGCACGCGTACGACATCGGCCTGCTGGTGCTGCGGCTCGCGGTCGGGCTGATCATGGCCGCGCACGGTGCGCAGAAGCTGTTCGGCTGGTTCGGCGGGCCGGGGCTGGACGGAACCGGACAGTTCTTCGCGGGCAGCGGTTACCCGGCCGGCAAGGCCATGGCCGTGGTGGCCGGGCTCAGCGAGACGCTGGGCGGTCTCGGGCTGGTCCTCGGGCTGCTGACGCCGCTGGCGGGCGCGGCGGTCGTCGGGACGATGGTGAACGCGCTGGCGGTGAAGTGGGGCGGAGGCTTCTTCGCGCCCGAGGGCGTCGAGTACGAGCTGCTGCTCACGGCGGGCGCCGGAGCCCTGGCGCTGACCGGCCCCGGCCGGTACGCGGTCGACCGGCTGCTTCCGGTCCTGCGTAACCACCGGCTTGCTTACGGGGTGGCTGCCCTCTTGTTCGGCGTGATCGTCGCGTTCGTGATGCTGCTGGTGCGCGACTGACCTCCCGGCGGAATCGTAGGGAGCCGGGTGAAGTGGTGTGTGTGGAGAGAAGCGGAAGGTGAGGGATTGACGTGGCAGTGCGGCGGCTGAATCACGCGGTGCTCTACGTACGGGACGTGGCGCGCGCCGTGGCCTTCTACACGGAGGCGCTGGGGTTCCGGGTGGACACCGAGATACCGGGGAGGGCCGCGTTCCTCAGTGCCGAGGGGACCGCCAACGATCACGATCTCGGGCTGTTCGCGGTCGGCGCCGGGGCGCCGGGACCCGAACACGGCCGGGTGGGGCTCTACCACCTGGCCTGGGAGGTCGGCACCCTCGGGGAGCTGGCGGACACGGCGAGGGACTTGGCCGAGCGGGGCGCGCTGGTCGGCGCCACCGACCACCTGGTGTCCAAGTCGCTGTACGCCAAGGACCCGGACGGCAACGAGTTCGAGGTCATGTGGCGGGTGCCCCGTACGGAGTGGCCGGGACCGGACGAGCCGGACCGGCTGCGCCCGCTCGACCTCGAAGCCGAGCTGGAGCGCTGGGGCCGCGATCTGAAGACGGGGGCGGCGGCCGGGTCGGCGACCTGAGGGCGGGGCGGGACACCACTTTGGTCTGAGGGCAGGGCGGGACGGGCCATGGCCTCGGTTTGAGGGCGGGCGGGTCTGCCACTACCTGAACCCGGCGCCACGGCCTCCCGTCGCGGAGGCCGTGGCGCCGGGTTCAGGTGCCTCAGGCAGTGGTCAGGCGGGCTCTCGGGCCGCCTCCGTCGCCCGTGCCGACCAGCGCTTCTCCACACCGGCCAGCCGCCAGTACGCCAGCGCCGCCGCCCAGACCGCCACGAACAGGCCGACGATGATGAAGCCGACGTTGTCCAGGTCGATCGACGAGATCCAGCCGGTCACGCCGTCCGTCAGGTTGAGCTTCTCGTGCAGCACGGTGACCAGTTCGATGGTCCCGATGAAGAACGCCACGGCGATCGACAGACCGGTGATCGTGAGGTTGTAGTAGACCTTGCGCACCGGGTTCGAGAACGCCCACTGGTACGCGAAGTTCATGAACGTACCGTCCAGCGTGTCGAACAAACTCATCCCCGCCGCGAACAGCAGCGGCAGCACCAGGATCGCGTACCAGGGCAGGCCGGCCGCCGCGCCGCTGCCCGCCATCACCATCAGCGTCACCTCGGTCGCGGTGTCGAAGCCGAGGCCGAAGAGCAGGCCGAGCGGGTACATCTGGCCGGGGCGGGTGATGGAGCGGGTGAAGCGGCCCAGTACGCGGTTCATGAAGCCGCGGGAGTCGAGGTGCTGCTCCAGCTCCGACTCGTCGTACCGGCCCTCCCGCATCGCCCGGAACACCCGCCAGATGCCCGCCAGCGCGACGAGGTTGAGCGCGGCGATGAGGTAGAGGAAGCTGCCGGAGACCGTGGTGCCCACGGTGCCGAGCACCTGGTGGGTGCTCGATCCGTCGTCGAGCAGGGTGCCGGCCAGTTGTGCGCCGCCGGCGACCAGTGCCGCCATGGCGACGACCACGCTGGAGTGCCCGAGCGCGAACCAGAAGCCCACCGAGACCGGGCGCTTGCCGTCGGCCATCAGCTTGCGGGTGGTGTTGTCGATGGCGGCGATGTGGTCGGCGTCGAAGGCGTGCCGCATGCCGAGGGTGTACGCGGTGACGCCGAGGCCGACCCCGAAGACCTGCGAGCCCACGGTGTAGTGGTGCGGCACGACCAGCAGGAAGAGCACGCCGAAGGCGACGACGTGCAGGGCGGCTATGACTGCCATCAGCCCCGCGGTCCGTACGGTGTCCTGCCGCCGCCAGCGGAATCCGGGCAGTGGCAGGGGGGTGGAAGTGGCAGGTGGGGACGGTGAGGGGGAGGGGGAAGGAGAAGAGGAAGGGGAATTGGTGGACAGGGGCATCCGGTGGTCACGCTCCAGCACCTCGTGGATCAGTTCGTGAGATGCCGTGGCCGGTCTCCTGGCTGACGGGTGTGCGCGCCCGCCCCTGCCTTCCCGGTCGCGGGCTGCGGCCAGTGGCTCCGTACGGGCGCGGGGCGCGTACGGAACGGGGCGGGAACTTCCCGATCACAGTGGCGAGGGCCGCTCCGGTCTGGACCTGACGGTCTTCACCGGTCTTCCCGACACCACGGCCCGGACACTCTAACGCCCGGCCGCGCTGTGGTCATCGGACCAATACGGCGGGAACCCGGGGCGCCGTCCGCTCGACTACCTGGTCCCGGGCCCGCAGGTGCGGGCCGTCGGGCGGTCGAGAGGCAGGGAGAGCGGACGTATGCGTCCTCGGATGGATCTGGTGGAGCCGGTGGCCGGGAGCCGGCCGGCGCGGTGCGGCCGGTCGGTGGCGGCGGTGGCGGGGGTGCTGGCGGTGGCCGCGCTGGTCAGCGGTTGCGGCGGTGCCGACGGGCGTACGGCGGCGGGGGCCGCGGACGGTCAGAGTGGCGGAGCGGGAGGCTATCCCGTCACGGTCACCGATTGCGACGGGCGGCGGACGACGTTTTCCGAGGCACCGCGGAAGATTGTCACGAGCAATGCGGCGAGCCTGGAAATGCTGCTCCGGCTGGGGGCGGGCGACCGGGTCTTCGGTACCGGATTCCCGCCGGGGAAGGGCGCGTTGCCGCCCGAACTCGATGCCCGGGCGCAGCGCGTCCCGGTGCTGGGGAAGACGGTGATTCCGAAGGAGAAGCTGCTCGGTTCCGGTGCTGATGTCTATATCGACACGTTCGCTTCCATGGGCGCCATGGGGGGTGCGGCGGCCGGTCCGACCGAGGAGGAATTCGCCGCGGCGGGCATCAAGCACGTCTATCTGGCTTCTACGGCCTGTGCGCCGCGCAAGAAGGTGCCGCAGCAGGACCTGTCCGCGGTGGAAGGCGACATCCGGCGGCTCGGGCAGCTCACGGGCACCTCGCGACGTGCGGTGCACCTGGTGGCGGAGATGGAGAAGAAGGTTTCTTCGGTACGTACGGCCCTCGCTGACGTGCCCGCGGCGCAGCGGCCGTCGTATTTCTTCTTCGACTTCGACGCGGGGACGAAACAGCCCGTCGCGGTCTGCAACCGGCAGGTGGCTAACGCGGTGCTGACCGAGGCCGGGGCACAGAACGTCTTCGCGGACTGCGCGAGCGATTTCCGGCCGGTGTCGTGGGAGGACGTGGTGGCGAAGAACCCGGACTGGATCCAGCTCGGCGTACGGAACCGGGGAAGTGCCGCGGCCACCGAGAAGGCATTCGACGAGGCCGCGAAGTTCCTCAGGGAATTCCCGGCCACGGCGGGACTGCGCGCGGTGCGGGAAGGGAAGTTCCTGCGCATCGGCTCGGAGCAGACGACCATCGCCGGGGTGGGCAATGCCGATACGGTGCGGCGGATCGCGGCGACGCTCTACCCGGATCGGCTGGCAGGGGCAGGGGCAGGGGCAGGGGCAGGGGCAGCGGCAGGGACCGGGTCCCGGGCGGGCCACTGATGGCATCGCCGGGTGAGAGGCAAGAGGCCGTCGAGCAGGCTCCCGAGCAGGCCGTCGAGCAGGCCCCTAAGCAGGCCGTCGAGCAGCCTCCTGAGCAGGCCGCCGGGCGGGCCGGAGGAGCTGAAGGACGGGCAGCCGGCCAGGCCCGTACCCGCTGGCTCGCCCTCGGGCTGCTGGTCGCCCTGCTCGCCGCGCTGACCGCGGCCGTCGCACTCGGTGCTACCGACATCGCCCCGGCCGAGGTGTGGTCGGTGGTGTTCCGGCGGCTGGGGGGCGAGCCGCCCCGGCCGGGTACGGACGATCTGATCGTCTGGCAGCTTCGCGTCCCGAGGGCGCTGCTCGCCGCGCTGGTCGGCGCGGGTCTCGGGCTCGTCGGTACGGCCACCCAGGCGCTGGTGCGCAATCCGCTGGCGGACCCGTACCTGCTGGGCATCTCGAACGGCGCTTCGCTGGGCGCGGTGGCCGCGATCGTGCTGGGCGCGGGCACCGTGGCGGGGGCGGGCGGGGTGTTCGAGCTGGGCGGAGGGGTGGGGCTGTCGCTGGCCGCCTTCGCCGGGGCGCTCGCCTCGTTCGCGCTGGTGTGGACGCTGGCTCGCCGGGGCGGTGGCTTCGCGCCGCTGCGGCTGGTGCTGGCCGGGGTCGGCATCGGGCAGTTCCTGGCCGGGTTCACCAGCTACCTCGTACTCCAGGCCGGGGACGAACAGCAGACGCGCGGCGTGCTGTTCTGGCTGATGGGCAGCCTGGGTGGGGCCACTTGGGGCACGCTCCTGCTGCCGGCCGTCACCGTACCGGCCGGACTGCTGCTCCTCCAGGCGCGGGCCCGTGCGCTGAACGCGCTGACGATGGGGGACGAGACGGCGGCGAGCGTCGGCGTGGACGTCGTACGGCTGCGCCGGACGCTGTTCGTGGTGACCAGCCTGCTCACCGGCGTCCTGGTGTCGGTGTCCGGGGCGGTCGCCTTCGTGGGGCTGATGGTGCCGCACCTGTGCCGGCTGATCGTCGGGGGCGACCACCGCAGGCTGCTGCCGCTGGCCGCGCTGACCGGGGCGCTCCTGCTGGTCGTGGTGGACATCGTGTGCCGTACCGCCATGGACGGCCAGGAACTGCCGGTGGGCGTGGTCACGGCGGTGATCGGCGCGCCGGTGCTGCTGTATGTGCTGGACCGGCGGCTGGGAGCCGGAGCGGGGGCGGGAGCGTGAGCAGGATCGGAGCCGGGGTAGGGAGCGGGAGCATGAGGGCGGGGAGGCGCGTCGGCATGGCCGGTGGAGGGGTACGTACGGAAGCCGTCACGGGCCACGGCATGCGGATCGACATCGAGGATCTGCGGGTATCGTACGCCGGCCGGTGCGTGGTGGCCGGGGTGCGGCTGATGGCCGCGCCCGGCGAGATCGCGGGCGTGGTCGGCCCGAACGGCAGTGGCAAGTCCACGGTGCTGCGTACGGTCTACCGGCACCTGAACCCCGAAGCGGGCCGGGTGCTGCTCGCCGGGGAGGACATTCGGACCATGCCACCGGCGCGCACCGCCCGGCACATCGCCGCCCTGCCCCAGGAACGCGGCGGCGACTTCGAACTCACCGTCCACGAGGTGGTGGCGATGGGCCGCACCCCGTACAAGCGGGCGTTCGCGGGCGACGACCGCGCCGACCGGGAGACGGTGGCCCGTGCCCTGGCCGACGTGGGGCTGGCGGAGTACGGCGGGCGGCGGTTCTCGGCGCTCTCCGGCGGGGAGCGGCAACGGGCCCTGCTCGCCCGTGCCTTCGCCCAGGCGCCGGACGTCCTCGTCCTGGACGAACCGACGAACCACCTGGACGTACGGCACCAGGTCGAGCTGCTGAACCTGCTGCGCGGCCGGGCCTGTACGACGCTCGTCTCCCTGCACGACCTGAACGCGGCGGCCTCGGTCTGCGACCGGCTCCATGTGCTGTCGGAAGGGACGGTGGTGGCGTCCGGCGCGCCGCGCGAGGTGCTGACGCCGGAGCTGCTGGCCGAGGTGTTCGGGGTGCGGGCGGCGGTGGTCGATCATCCGCTGACGGGGGACCCGCTGATCGCCGTCGATCAGCGTGAAGTCGCGGTTCCAGCCGCAGTCGCGGATCAGGAGAGCTGAGCCGCTGCCGGCCGTCCGGCCTCGTGCGCGTCCCGCACGTAATGGCTCGGGCGGCCGTCCCGGTGGACGAGCCGTCCGAGCCGCGCCGCGTCCGCCGCGCGCATCAGCCGTACGCCGTCTCCGTCCGCGTCGCGCAGCACGCAGGCGTGCCACGGCGTCATCCACACGTCGGGCGCGTCGAGCAGACGGATGCCGAACTTCGGCGTGCCGGGCGGCTGCGGGTGGATGGACAGCCGGAGGGCGTCTGGATGGTGCTCGGCGATCAGCGCGCCCCAGGCGCGGCTGCGCTGGACGACTCCGTAGGCGCGGGTGCGGCAGGCGCGTTGCAGGGCGGAGCGGGTGCCTTCGAAGCCGGTGGTGTCCTCGAACAGGAAGCGGGTGATGCCTCGGTACAGGCGAAGCGTTTCGCCGCCGTGGGCGGCCGCGTCCCGGGTCTCGGCGCGCAGGGAGTCCAGGGAGGGCGCGTACCGGCGGTGCACCTCGGCGCGTTTGGCGTCGCAGGGCCGGTCTCCGTAAACGTCCCGCAGGTCGAAAGTGGTGAGGTGGGACAGTCCGGCCGTACGGATCATGGTGCGCAGCGTGTCGTTGTACGCGTCGACGTGCGGGTCCGGGACGCCGATCAGATCGCTGAAGAGGTGCCCGTCGGAGCAGATGACGAGCCGCGCGCCCGGCGCGTACAGCTCCCCGATCCGGGCGCACAGCCGGTCCAGGAAGCGCAGGGCGAGGCGTTCACCCTCGTCGGGGAGCCGGCCGACGACCTTGGCGGGGTTGGGGGACTTGCAGGGGAAGCCGGGGAGGGTGAAGCGGATCGGGCGGCCGGTCGCCACCAGGGCTTCCAGGTGGCGTAGTTGGTGCGGGAAGTGGGCGGGGGTGGCTGCTTCGGCGGTAGGCGTCGTCTCCGGGGTGCGGCGGTGAGGGAGGAGGGTGCTGAGGATGGCGGCCGCTGTGCTGGTCATCGGGCCTCTCCGGGGGTGACAGCGGGGGCGGTGGTGTCGTACGCCACCGGAAGCTCCCCGACCCCCCGCGCGAGCACCGCCGGTATCCAGTTCAGCTCGCTGTCCGGTACGGCCAGGCGGAGCCCCGGCAGGCGGCGGAGCAACGTCTCCAGGGCGATGTGCAGTTCGGTACGGGCCAGGGTGGCGCCCGGGCAGAAGTGGATGCCGTGGCCGAAGGCGAGGTGGGGGTTGGGGGACCGGCCGAGGTCCAGGGTGTCGGGTGCGGGGAAGCGGGCGGGGTCGCGGTTGGCCGCGCACAGCGAGACGATCACGGAGTCGCCGGCCGGGACCCGGGTGCCGGACACGTCCGCGTCCTCGGCGAGAAAGCGCCAGGTCGTCAGCTCGAAGGCGCTGTCGTAGCGGAGCAGTTCCTCGACGGCGCGGGGGAGGAGCGCGGGGTCGTCGCGGAGCGCGGCGAGGTGGTGCGGGTGGCGCAGCAGGGCGGTCAGGGCCGTCGTGATCTGGTGGGTGACGGGTTCCTGTCCGGCGACGAGGAGTTGGAAGATCATGGAGTCCCGTTCCGCGCCGTCCAAGGCCCCGTCGTCGTGGGCGGTGACGAGACGGGAGAGCAGGTCCGTGCCGCGCTCCTGCCGCTTGTGGTGTACGAGATCAGCGATGTAACCCTGCAGGCCGCGCAGTCTCGCCTCGTAGGCCGGGCGGCCGGGGTCCGTCGGACCGACGGGCTGGACGACCTTGCCCCAGTCCCGGTCGAAGCGCCTGGTGAACTCGTCCGGCAGGCCGATGACTTCGGCGAGGACGAGAAAGGGGAAGCGGGCGGCGAACGACGCGACGAGATCGGTGGTGCCGCCGCACTCCGGGCCCTCGGCCGGCGGCAGCTCGTCCAGCAACGCGTCCGCCAGGGCCTCGAAACGCGGGCGGAGTTCCGCGACGCGCCGGGGCGCGAAGGCGTCGGTGATCAGTCGGCGGAGGGCGGTGTGCCGGGGCGGGTCCTGGTGCAGCAAGTGCACCTGGAGCTGGGAGTGCTGCGGCTCCGGCATGATCGAGGCGCGGGCGCGCCAGGCCGCGTTGCCCCGGGAGTGGTGTTTGCCGAGCCGGGGATCGTTCAGTGCCCGGTGAGCGGCTTCATAGCCGGTGACGAGCCAGGCACACACACACCGCTCGGGAACCGGACGCGGTGGACCGGGCCGCGCTCGCGCAGTTCGGTGTAGAGGGGGTACGGATCACGCTTGTAGCTCTCGCCGTAGAGAGGGATCGGTTCCGGTTCGGGAAGGGGCATGGGGAGGGGCTCCTCAGGGATGGGCCGGTCGGGGGATGTGTGCGTGCACGGGCTCGTAGGTGCGCGAGGGGATCAGAAGGCCAGCTCCGGGCGGTACTCCTCCAGCCACAGCGACAGGTCGACGACGCGTTCCAGGCGCAGGCGGTGCCCCCACTGGAGGTGCTCGGGCGGGATGTCGAGGAGGGGCTTGACGACGCTCTCGTCCACCAGGTCGCGCACGCGGCCCTGACCGGTCGCGAGCGCGTCGCGGGCCATGTCCTGGAGGCCGCGGTTGTACGCCGGGTGGTGGGTGGCCGGGTAGTGGTTCTTGGGGCGGTGGAGTACGGAGTGGGGAGCGAGGCGGGCGCCCGCGGCGCGCAGCAGGCTCTTCTCCCGGCCGTCGAAGTCCTGGAGCGCGACCGGGGCGTTGAAGACGTACTCGACGAGACGGTGGTCGCAGTACGGCACCCGCACCTCCAGTCCCCGCGCCATGCTGAGGCGGTCCTTGCGGTGCAGCAACTGGCGCAGCCAGCGGGTCAGGGACAGGTGCTGGAGTTCGCGCCGGCGGTGCTGTGCCGGTGTCTCGCCGTCCAGGTGCGGGACGGCGGCCAGCGCCGACCGGTACGTGTCGGCCCGGAACTCGCCGATGCGCAGCGTGTCCGCGAGCGCCGGGTGCAGCGGCATGGCGGCCTCGTCGCCGGTCACCAGCAGCCAGGGAAAGGTGTCGGCGTCCCGCGCGGCGGGGCTGCGGAACCAGGGATAACCGCCGAAGACCTCGTCGGCCGCCTCGCCGGACAGCGCGACCGTCGCGTGCCGGGCCATCTCGCCGAAGAGGAGGTAGAGGGAGGTGTCCATGTCGCCGACGCCGATGGGCGAGTCGCGGGCCGCCACCACGGCCGCGCGGTGTGCCGGGTCCAGCAGTTCCCTCGGGTCGAGGACGACGAGGCGGTGGTCGGTGCCGATGAAGGCGGCGGCCTCGGCGGCGTACGGGGTGTCGTGGCCGGTGCGCAGGACATCGCCGGTGAAACGTTCCACCTGGTCGCTGTAGTCGACCGCGTACGAACGGAGCCGGGCCGCCGGCCCCTCCCGTACGCGCAGTTCGTCCGCCAGCAACGCGGTCAGCACGGTGGAGTCGAGGCCGCCGGAGAGCAGCGTGCAGAGAGGCACGTCCGCCTCCAGTTGGGCGCGGGCCGCCCGCTCCACATGGGAGCGGACGGTGTCCACCGTCGCGGCGATCCCGTGGTCCGGATGCGGGCGGGCCTCAAGGCGCCAGTAGACGCGCTCGGTCAGTCCGCTCCGGTCGAAGACGGCCACGCCACCGGGTTGTACCTCCCGCACCCCCGACCAGAGCGTCTCCCCGGTGCCGAAGAGCAGACCGTACGCCTCCCGCATCCCCCGCGCGTCGACACGCGGCCGGCACGCGGGGTGCGCGAACAGGGCCTTGGGCTCGGAACCGAAGACCAGGCCGCCCGGGATTTCGGCAAAGAACAGCGGTTTGACGCCCAGCCGGTCGCGTACCAGGAGAAGCCGCTCCCGGTGGGCGTCCCAGACGGCGAAGGCGTACATGCCTTCCAGGTGCTCGGTGAGGCCGTCGCCCCACTCCAGGTAGGCACGCAGGACGACTTCGGTGTCGCTGCGGGTCGCGAAGCGGTGGCCGCGCGAACGGAGTTCGGCCCGCAGGGCGTGGTGGTTGTAGATCTCGCCGCTGTAGGTGAGGACGGCGTGCGGCGGTCGGTGCGGTACGGGTGCGGGTGAGGCGGCGGGCGCGGTCATGGGCTGCGTACCGCCTGCCGGGTCCAGGACGGCCAGGCGCCGGTGCCCGAGCGCGGCGTACGGGCCGCACCAGGTGCCCGAGGCGTCGGGGCCGCGGCGGGCCAGTGCGGAGGTCATCCGCTCGATGACGGAGGTCTGGGCGCGCGGGGGTTGGGGGCCCTCGCGGTAGGAAATCCATCCGGTGATGCCACACATGGACCGAACTCCTCGGCGATCGGCAACTGTTCACTCACACGCCCGGGGCCGGTCGTGCGCACGCTTCACTCAGAGGTCGGGCGGAAGGGGAGAGGAGTTCCCGGCGCGGTACGGGAATTCCGCCGAGGGGGTGCGGCAATTCCGGTGGGGTGGTGGCGCGAAAGGCGGTCGTAGCCCTAGGTAGTCGGACGGGCGGCCGGGTGAGTTCCGGCGGGTGACCAGGACAAACCTCACGTGGGGCAAGAGGCGGTGAGAGAGGGGGAGGGGGCCGATCGCCGTGCCAGGATGGCGGCTTCGGGTGGTGGGGCGGGGCGCGAGGCGCGCAGCGCGGGGACCGGAGGACGGTAACCCTGAGCTGTGCCGCGCATTGTCTCCCCTTTCCGTTTCCCCTTTCCCTCGCCTCGCTTCAGGACTTGGCGAGTCCCGTTCCCCTTTCCTCTTTCCTCTTTCCGTCGTCTGTGTACGTGTATCGGAGCGGCCATGCCTCTCGTAGAGCGTCTGTCATCCGCACTGCCCGCGAAACCGGTGATCGGGTTCGTGGCACTGCTCGCCGTCCTGTTCGTGGGCGCGTACGGGGCGGGATCGGCCGCCGGACCCGTGGCGCCGGGCATGCGGCCGAGCGGCACGCTCCCCGGAGCGCCGCAACAACCCGGAAGCGGCGACTCCATGGACGGGATGAGCGGTATGGACGGCATGAGCGGCATGGGCGGTAGGGGATGAGCGAGCGCGTCACCGTACTGACGGTGGGCGGTATGACCTGCGCCGCCTGCGTGAACCGGGTGGAGAAGAAGCTGGGCCGGCTCGACGGAGTGACCGCCACGGTGAACCTGGCCACCGGCAAGGCCCGAGTCCGCCACCCGCCCGGACTGCCGGTGACCGATCTCCTGGCGACGGTGGAGGCCGCGGGGTTCACGGCGGAACTCCCGGAGAGCGAACCGGCCGGTCCGGCGAAGGAGGCACCTGCCCCTGAAGGGCAGGCCCCGGACGCCGAACGCAACCGCCTCCTCGTCACCGCCCTGCTCTCCGTCCCCGTACTCGTCCTGTCGATGGTCCCCGCCTGGCAGTTCCGCAACTGGCAGTGGCTCTGCTTCGCGCTGACCGCGCCGGTCGCCGTGTGGGGTGCGCTGCCGTTCCACCGCCGTGCGGCACGCGGTCTGCGGCACGGCGCCGCGACGATGGACACGCTGGTCTCCCTCGGGGTGGCCGCCTCGTTCGCCTGGTCCGCGTACGCGCTCTTCCTGAGCGGCGGCACCGCGCACTTCTACCTGGAAGCGGCGGTCGGCGTACCGCTGTTCGTCCTCGCGGGACGGCGGCTGGAGGCCGGGGCCCGGCGGGGTACGGGGTCCGCGCTGCGGGCGCTGGCCGAACTGGTCGGCAAGGACGTGTCCGTACGGGTACCGGCCGACGCGGCGGGCCAGGGCTCCAGCGTCGGCCTCACGGACGGTGCCGCTACGGTGGAACGCCGTATTCCGGTGGCCCGGCTCCAGGTCGGCGACCGGTTCCTCGTACGCCCCGGGGAGCGGGTGGCCACCGACGGCACGGTGGTGGACGGCAGTTCCGCCCTCGACCTCTCCCTCGTCACCGGCGAGAGCGGCCCGGTGGAGGTCGGGCCGGGTTCGGCGGTCGTGGGCGGCGCGGTGAACGTGGGCGGCCTCCTCGAAGTACGGGCGGCCGCGGTCGGCGCGGACACCCGGCTGGCCCGGATCACCCGCCTCGTGGAGGAGGCGCAGACCGGCAAGACCCAGGCACAGCGCCTGGCCGACGCGGTCGCGGGAGTCTTCGTCCCGGCCGTGCTGGCGGTGTCCGTGACCGTCCTCGGCTTCTGGCTGGGCGCGGGCGCCGACCCGCAGGCGGCGGTGACCGCCGCGGTGGCCGTCCTCGTCGTCGCCTGTCCCTGCGCGCTCGGACTGGCCACCCCCACCGCCCTGCTGGCCGCCACGGGCCGGGGCGCGCAGTTGGGCATTCTGGTCAGCGGACCGCAGGCCCTGGAGCGGTTGCGGCGCATCGACACTCTGGTGCTGGACAAGACCGGCACATTGACCACCGGGCGGATGAGCGTGATCGCCATGACGACCAGTGCGGGGGATACGGGCAGTGGTAGCGCGGGCGCCCCCGGCCTCACGGCCGACGAGATCCTCCGGCTGGCCGCCGCCGTGGAGCACGGCTCCGAACACCCCCTGGCGCGCGCCATCACCGCGTACGGCGACCTGCGCCGCGAAGCCCTCGCCGAGCACCGGCCGCCGCCCGCCGCGCGGCACTTCGCCGCGACCGCGGGGTACGGCGTGACCGGCGAGGTGGACGGCCGGTCCGTGACCGTCGGGCGGCCCGGCGAGCTGTCGGCGCTGCCCGCCTCGCTCGCGGACGCGGTCCGTACGGCCGAGACCGCCGGGCACACCGCCGTACTGGTGACCGTCGACGGCACTCCGCAGGCCGTCTTCTCCATCGGCGACACGCTGCGGCCCGACTGCTACCGGGCCGTCGACCACCTGCGCCGCCTCGGCCTGCGGCCGGTGCTGGCCACCGGGGACCGGGCGGCCACCGCGCGGGCCGCCGCCGGACACCTCGGAATCACCGAGATCCACGCCGGAGCACTCCCCGAGGAGAAGGCCGCGCTGGTCACCACGTTGCAGGAACACGGCGACCGGGTCGCGGTGGTCGGCGACGGAGTCAACGACGCGGCCGCGCTGGCCCGTGCGGACCTCGGCATCGCGCTGGGCAGCGGTACGGACGCCGCGATCGGCGCGGCCGACGTCACCGTGCTGCGCGAGGACCTCCAGGCCGTACCCGACGCCGTACGGTTGGCCCGGCGCACGCTGGGCACCATCCGCGCCAACCTCGTCTGGGCCTTCGGCTACAACCTGGTCACCGTGCCGCTCGCCGCCGTCGGACGGCTGGACCCGATGACCGCGGCCGCCGCGATGTCGGCGAGTTCGCTGCTGGTGGTGGGCAACAGCCTGCGCCTGCGGGCATGGAAGCCGGCCTCCCGCACCACTCGCACCGCGAAAACGTTCCGTACCTCGATCACCCCGGACACCCCATGACCTCTGCCACTCTGCGCTCCGCCGCCGTACCGCTCCTCGCGGGTGTGCTGACCCTCGGCTGCCTCACCGCCTGGACCGTCACCGGCAACGCGGGCACCCCGCCTCGGCTGGACGTGACCGACGG
Source organism: Streptomyces chrestomyceticus JCM 4735 (assembly GCF_003865135.1). Lineage (NCBI taxonomy): Bacteria > Bacillati > Actinomycetota > Actinomycetes > Kitasatosporales > Streptomycetaceae > Streptomyces > Streptomyces chrestomyceticus. The sequence goes on from NZ_BHZC01000001.1 coordinate 6,615,141, forward strand.
CCGGATCCTCACCGCCTCCAACACGGAAGCCACCGCGGCCTTCTTCACCATCAGCAACACCGGCACCACCGCCGACGAACTGACGGGCGTCACCGCGCCCGCCGGGCTGCGGGCCATGGTCGGCCGCGACGTCGAGGTCGCCGCAGGGGCGCACCGGATGGGGATGGCCGGCGCCGTCCCCGTCCCGGCGCGCGGCGCCCTGCGGATGGCGCCGACCGGTCTGGACGTCATGGTCAGCCCGCCACCGCGCCTCGTACCGGGCGACCGGCTCACCTTCACGCTGCACTTCCGTCACAGCGGCCCCGTCACCGCCGAGGCCGTCGCCGTACGACCGGGCCAGTTGCGGCTCTGACCCGGCCGTACGCCGAGAGCCGGAGGCCGGTGCCCCGGGCGCGAGCCCGGGACACCGGCCTTCAGGCATCCGGCTCCGCCCTCCGCCTCACGCGGCGGAATCTGCCGAGACGCGGGCGGTACGTGCGGGCACGAGCGCACCCACGGTGCACGGCGTACGAGCTGCCTCCGGCTCGGCTTCCTCCGCCAGCAGGGACACCAGCGTCTCGCGGGCCCGCGCCACCCGGGAGCGCACCGTCCCCACCGGGCAGCCGGCGATGGCCGCCGTCTCCGCGTACGGCAGGCCCAGCAGTTGGGTCAGGACGAACGCCTCCCGGCGGGGTGCGGGCAGCGCCGACAGCAGTTCGGTGAGGGCGATGCCCTCGTCGAAACCGGGCACACCGCGCGGCTGGGCCTTCTCCACCGCGGCCTGCCAGTCGTCGGTCCCGGTGAGCCGCGGTCTGCCGGCCATCGACCGCAGCCGGTCGGCGACCGTCCGGCGGGCGATGGTCAGCAGCCACGTACGGGCCGACGACCGGCCCTCGAAGCGGGGCAGGCTGCGCAGGGCCCGCAGGTAGGTGTCCTGCACCAGGTCGTCGGCGGCCTGCGCGTCGCCGCTGAGGTGCGTGACGTAGCGCCGTACGTCCAGTTGTGTCGCGCGGACGAACCGTTCCACGGCCGTCTCGTCCCCGGAACGGGCCGCCAGGGCCCAGGCCGTCACCGTACGGTCATCGCGCACGCCGCACCTCCTCGCCACCGGTCGCGGAACCGCTGCCGCGCACGTCGGGGAGGATGGGGTCATGCACTGTTCGCGTGTACGAACCGCCGTCTCCGCCCGCCTGGACGGCGAAGAGCTGCCGCCGGGCGTCACGGACGGGCTGCTCGACGCCCACCTGGCGGGGTGCGCGGACTGCCGCCTCTGGTCGGAGCGGGCATCGGCGCTGGACGGGTTGCTCGACCGGCTGCGGGGCCCGCCGCATACGGGGGCGGCGAGGACAGGAGTCGTCATCAGTAGTCCTTCGGGAGATCCGGCCCCGTCCGCCGCGTACTGGACGGACGGCGATCGGGACCGGTGACGATTACCAGGGCCAGGACCGGCCGGCGTGCGGCGCGAAGTCCTGGGTGTGACCGTGCTGTCAGCGGACAGCGGTCTCCCGGGGCGGGCCACGGAGCCAGATGACGTGGACGAGGATCAGCCGCCGCAGCGGCTGCCGGGGTTCGCGGCGTACCGGGCGGGCCGGCCGGGGCGGCTCCGGCAGGACCGCGCGCAGGACGAGGGCGAGCGGCACGAAGAGCCGTACGGAGACGGTCCGTACGACGCGGAACGCGGCCCGTTCGCCGCCGCACAGCCACCAGGCGCTCAGCAGCGCGACCAGGACGTGCGCGGCGATCATGCCGGTCATGCTGCCGCCCGTACCCGGCATGTCGTGCAGGGTGTGCATGCCGTCCATGCCGTGGGCGGAGTGAGAGGAGTGCAGGTCGGCCATGGCCTCGCCGTACCGACGTCCGATCCCCGCCTCGTGCAGCATCTGTTCGGCCTCGCGCTGCGGGATCGGGCCGACCGTGCCGCACATCAGCGAGGCCGCCCACCGCTGGGCCAGGGAAGCCTGCCCGCCCCCGGTGGCGGCGGTGGCGGACACGGTGGCCGCCACCGACTGGCCGAAGGAGAAGGCGCAGTGCAGCGCGGCCTGTGTCGCCAGCGTCAGCGCGGTCACGAACAGCGGTCCCCGCTCGCGGGCGGCGAGGCTCCATGCCCCGAGGGCCGTCGCCGTCACCGCGCCGAGCAGTACCCACCAGGGCACGGGCGCGTCGGACATGAGGGCGTGGCCGAGGGCGGCGAGCAGTACACACACCGCCGCGAACACCCCGGCCCGCAATCCCCTGAGAACACGCCCCGCAATCATGACCCGCTCATCGTTGCACCCCGCCCGGGACGCCCGACGGCAGGGGCAGGAACGGGCACAGGGGCAGACGCAGGAGCGTGGCGGGGGCGACGCGGGCTCAGTACGGAAGACCCGAGAGGAACCCGTGCAGGGCGTGGTCGAAGTGGCCGGTGTTCTCCAGGTTCACCATGTGGGCCGCGCCCGGGATGCGTACCCGCTGGGCGCCCGGCACGGCGAGGGTGATGGCATGGGCGTTGGCGGAGATGTCGGAGCTGTCCAGGTCGCCGTCCAGGACCAGGGTCGGTACCCGGATCTCCGCCAGCCGCTCGTACGCGCCGACCTCGATCGGCACTCCGGCGCCCATACCGCCCGCGTGCACGACCACGTTGGCGTCCGCCGAGGCCCGCATCCGCTCGCGCAGCGCGGGGTCCACGGCGTCGGGGGCGCGGTGCGGGCCGTCCACCCACATGCGCAGGAAGTGCTCGATGTAGCGCTCCGTGCCGTCCTCCTCGTCGGTGAGGGCGGCCACCTGCTCCTTGATGTGCTCCAGGATGAACGGGTCGGTGAAGGCCCGGCCGCTCACTCCGGGCGAGGCCAGGGCCAGCGCGAAGACACGGTCCGGGTGGGCGAGCGCCATGTCCAGGGCGATGCGGGCGCCGTGCGAGAGGCCGACGAGGATGGCGCGCGCTACGCCGAGGTGGTCGAGGAGGGTGCGCAGGTCCTCGTGGTTGGCGTAGTCGCCGTCGACGGTGGAGGACAGGCCGTGGCCGCGAGCGTCGTAGCGGACCGTGCGCAGGCCGGACTGGGCGAGCCAGGTGAACTGCTCGTCCCACATGCGCTGGTCGAGCATCCCGCCGTGCAGCAGCACCACCGAGGGGTCGCCCTCCGTGCCGACGCCGGCCGCCTCGTAGAACAGCTCGCCGTTCTCGACCGGCACCGTGTCGTTCTCGACGTCCATGCCCCAGGCCCCGGCCTGCTGATCCCAGGCCCCGGCCTCCTGGATTCCTTGGGGTTCTCGGATGTCGTCGGTCGTCATGCTTCTGCTCCGTGCCGTCCTGTGTGGGGTGCTGCTGTCGGGTGGGGCGCTCGGTCCGCTGGGGAAGTCCGGGGCTTTCGGGGCTTCCGTGACGTTTGAGGTGTCTGGAGCGTCCGAGGTTCCCGGGGCGGCCCCGCCGTACGGGAGGGACCGGAGCGTGCCTCGTCCTCCCGGGCCAGCGCCCGGAAGTCCTCGCCGAGGCGGTCGAGCACGTGCAGCGCGGTGGCCACGTCGGCGGCCGGCACCCCGGCCAGCACCCGCCGCAGCCCGGCCGCCTCGGACCGCTGGAGCGCGCTCGTCACCTCGGCGCCTTCCGGGGTGAGCCGGATCAGGGGGGAGCGCCGGTGCTCGGGGTTGGGGACGGTCTCCAGCAGGCCCAGTTCCCTCGCGTGGTTCACCCAGCGCTGTACGGGCTGGCGGTCCAGTTCCAGGGCGCGGGCCAGCTCCGGCACGGTGCGCGGACCGTGCGTGCGCAGGGTGTCCAGCAGGGCGCGCTGACCGGCCGTCAGGCCCGTACCCGACAGTTCCCGTTCCACGGCGCGTACGACTGTCCGGTGCAGCGGCCACAGGCGGCGGATCACCTCGTACGCGAGGTGCTCGGCGGAGTCCGCGCCGCCCTCGGTGACACTCATGGTGTCATGATGACATCGACGATGTCGTTACGGAAGTCGCCCCCCGCGCCCGGCAGTTACCGTCCTTCGCGGCGCGCGCCGTATCCGCGAAATCCGATGATTCCGTTCTATGTACGGATGGGCGGGCGGCGGAGTTCCCGACTGGTGCCGCCTCTTCCTTTCTCATGGGGAAGGGCGGCGTACGGGTACGGTCCCGCGCCACAGGCGGCGGGCGGACAGCCAGGCCGCCGCGATCAGCAGCAGGTTCCGGACGTACAGATTGGCGATGGACAGCCAGGACGCGTCGTCCCGCAGCCCGCGGTACAGGAGCGGGAAGTCCAGCGTGGTGAAGACGCAGGCCGCCAGGATCAGCAGCGCGACCGGGCGCTGGGTGGTGTCGCCGCGCAGCAGGCAGACCGCGGCCAGACCGAGCAGCCAGACCATGTACTGCGGGCTGATCACCCGGCTGGTGACCACGAACAGGAGCGTGGCGGTCAGCGCGGCGTCCGGCAGGACCCGGGCGGCGGTACGGTCCGACCGGCGCCGCCACCACAGCAGCCAGCCGAAGGCCGGCACGGTCGACACCTGCATGGCGACGCTGGCCCCGGCCACCCACGGGCCGACGAACTCGTGCGACCCGTCCTTCGCCGCCCAGGTGCCGCTCCAGCCGAGATGCCGCGCCACATGGAACGGCAGGGAGCCGACCGACTCGATCTGGATGCCGCGCGACTCCTGGGCGGAGAGGAAGGAGAACGCGTTCGGCATGGCGAGGGCGAAAGCGGCGGTCACGACGGCACCGGTGACGGCGGCGGCTGCCCAGGCCGTGCGGGTGCGATGGCCCCGCGCCGTACCGGCGAGCAGCAGCGCGGGCCAGACCTTGATGACGGCGGCGAGCGCCGTCACGGCCCCGAAGGCCCGGCCGGCCCAGGCGCGCCGCGCGGACGCGGCCACCAGGGCGAGTATCGCCAGAGCGGTCACGTGCAGGTCGAACCGGTTCCACGGCATGGTGCTGAGGACGGCCAGGCCCACGGTCCACAGCCAGGGCCCGGCGAGCGAACGGCCGCGCCGCCGCGCCACCCGCACCAGCAGTACGAAGATCGCGGCGTCGCACAGCGCGGCCAGCACGATGAAGGCGGGCCCGAAGCCGAGGCCGGGGACGAGGCCGGGCGCCAGGATCGGCAGGGCCGCGCCCGGCGGGTACTGCCAGCTCACGTCGTGCAGCGGGAAGCTGCCGCCGCTCAGGACCGCGTACCAGCCGGTGTAGACCTTGCTCACGGACGGATCGAGCCCGCCGCCGCCCACGAACGGGCTGATCTTCAGGGCCGCGGGCACCAGCCAGAGCCGGGTGAGGAACCAGGCGGCGAGCAGGGGTGGGAGTGCCGTACGGAGGCGGGTGGACGCGGGCGCGGGGGTGGGCGCATGGGTGACTGCGGGGGTGGCGCGGGTGGCGGTCTGGTCGGGCACTGCGCCGAGGGCTCCGTTCGTACCGGGGGCGGTATGGGACAGGGCTGGTACGGCGCCGCTACCTGCGAAGTCGGCAGGTCGCGGCCTACGCACGAGGTGTATACATGCCAGGTATGCATGCGATGTATACGTGCAGTGTAGAGTCCTCGTCATGCCCGCTGAAGCCGCCCCCGTCACACTGGCCGCTGCCCTCCCCAGCCGACGCGGCATCACCACCGCACCCGCACCCACTCCCGCCGCCGCGCCCTCCTCCGCCCCCGCCCTCGCGCGGCTGGCCGTCCCGGTGCTGCCCGCCCTGCTGGCGCTGGCGCTCGGCCTGTGGGGCATCCGGCGGGAGGACAGCCTGTGGCGGGACGAGGCCGTGACCTGGCAGGTCGGGCAGCGTTCGGTGGCGGAGATCTGGGACCTGCTCGGCCAGGTGGACGTCGTGCACGGCCTCTACTACGTACTGATGCACGGCGTCTTCGAGCTCTTCGGCGCCGGCCCGGCGGTACTCCGGATGCCGTCCGTCCTGGCCGTCGCCGCGGCCGCGGCCGCCACCGCCGCGGCCGGACGCCGCCTCGCCGGGCCCTGGGCCGGCCTGGCCGCCGGGCTGGTCCTGGCGCTGATACCCAACATCCAGCACTACGCCCAGGAAGGCCGGGCGTACGCGCTGGTCACGGCCGGCGTGGCGGTCGCCACCTGGCTTCTGGTGAGCGCGGCGGACGCGTCGGAGAACGGAGCGGCGGCCGTACGGCGGCGCCGCTGGCCGCGCTGGGCGGGCTACGGCGCGGTCATGCTCACCACGGCCCTGCTGAACTGGTTCTCGCTGTTCGTCCTGCCCGCGCACGCCGTCACCGTGCTCGTCGCCCGCCGCCGTGGTGCCCGCCCGCTGCTCGCCCCGTGGTCGGTGTCGGCGGCCCTAGTGCTGGCGGGCGCGCTGCCGCTCATCCTGGCCAGCCGGGCCCAGTCGGGCCAGGTGTCGTGGATCAAGCCCGTCGCCGTGTCCACGCTGCTGGGCGTCGCGGCGCTGCTGTTCGTGGCGCTGGTGTGCGCCCGCGTCCCGTACCCGGGCCGTGGCCGCGCGACCGTGTCACCGGCCTCCGTCGGGCTGCCGCTGCTCGCCGTGCCGCAGGGCGGCCTGCTGCTGGCCTCCGTCCTCGTGGAGCCCGTCTATCTGGACCGCTACGTCCTCTACACCAACCTCGGTTTCGCCCTGCTGCTCGGCGTCGGCGTCGCCGCTGCCGTCCAGGCGCTCCCGGTCCGTACGTGGGTGCTGCTCGCGGGGGTGACGGCGACGGCTTTCGTGGCGCTGCTGCCCGCGGAGACCGGCCTGCGCGCGCCGAAGAGCCGGGCGGACGACGTGCTGCGGGCGGCCGACCGGGTCGCGGTGGCCGCGCGTACGGGCGACGGCGTGCTGTTCATACCGGCCGCCCGGCGCGACACGGCGCTGGTGACGCCGACGGCCTTCACCGGCCTCGACGACCTCGCGCTGGCCGAGAGCCCGGCGGCCTCCGGCACCATCAAGGGCGTCGAGGGCAGCGCCGAGCACATACGTACCGCCATGCTGGCCAAGTCCCGCATCGTGGTCGTCACCGACACCCGACGGGCCGCGCCGCCCGCACCCGTACGCGAGGCCGAGAAACTCCGCGTCCTCGCCCGGCACTTCGAGCGGACCGGCCGCACGGACACCGTCGGCCGCCGCATAGAGGTCTACGAGAAGGTGCGCTGACCGGTCACGGAGCCCGCACTACGGCCGCGCTGACCGGCCACGGAAGTGCTCACGCCTCGCCGTACGGCTCCGGTGCCGCGTCCGGGCCGAATCTGACGACCAGGTCGGCGCGCGCCCGCCCGGCCGTCACCAGACGGGCGTTGGCCTCGTCCGAGGTACGGACGAACCGCTCGGCGTGCGCCCGTGATTTGCCGAACCGCTCGTGCCGGTCGACCAGGCGCCGCACCCGTTCCGCGTCGTCCAGCTCCACGTACCAGACCTCGTCGAGGCACACCCTGGCGTCGGCCCACGACGGGCCGTCGAGCAGCAGGTAGTTGCCTTCGGTCACGACGAGCGGCACGTCGGGCGGCACGGGGACGCTGCCCGCCACCGGCTCCTCGATGCGGCGGTCGAAGGCCGGGGCGTAGACGGTGGTGTCCGGCGCGGGGGAGCGCAGGCGGGCCAGCAGGGCCGCGTATCCGGCGGCATCGAAGGTGTCCGGCGCGCCCTTACGGTCCGTGCGCCCCAGTCGGCGCAGCTCCGCCTCGGCGAGGTGGAAACCGTCCATGGGCACGAGCACCGCCGACCCGGCCAGCCCGGCCACCAGACGGGCGGCCAGGGTGGACTTGCCCGAGCCGGGCGGTCCCGCGATCCCGAGGAGCCGGCGGCGGGCCGGGGTGGCGGAGGCGGCGAGCCGTCGGGCGCGCTCGACGAGGTGGGGCAGGTGCGTGGGCTCGGCCTCGCTGCTGGTCTCGGTCATGTCCGGGTTCCCTCTTCGGCCCCTCCGGACCCTTCGGCCTCTGTGGTTCCCGCAGCTCCCGCTGCCCCCAACCGCCACAGTGAGGTCACCTCGGCGGCGCGGGCGGCGTGCAGGGCGTCGTCGGCGTCGCGGGCGCGGGGGTGCCGGGGCCGGATGTCCAGGCGGTCCAGGACCGTCAGGCCCGCCGCGTCGAACGCGGCGGTCAGCTCGGCGCGGGAGCGCAGCCCGAGGTGTTCGGCGATGTCGGACAGGATCAGCCAGCCCTCGCCGCCCGGTTCGAGGTGGGCGGACAGGCCGTTCAGGAAGCCGCGGAGCATCCGGCTGCCCGGGTCGTAGACCGCGTACTCGACGGGGGAGGTGGGCTTGGCCGGTACCCACGGCGGGTTGCAGACGACGAGCGCCGCGCGTCCGGCCGGGAACAGGTCGGCCTCCAGGATCTCCACGCGGTCGGTCACGCCGAGCCGTTCGGTGTTCTCCCGCGCGCAGGCCAGGGCTCGCGGGTCCTGGTCGGTGGCCACCACACGGGACACACCGCGCCGGGCCAGCACCGAGGCCAGGACGCCGGTGCCGGTTCCGATGTCGAACGCCGGTCCGGGGACGGAGGGGAGCGGCGCCTGGGCCACCAGGTCGACGTACTCGCCGCGCACGGGGGAGAAGACGCCGTAGTACGGGTGGACGCGGTCGCCGCCGAGCGCCGGTACGCGGACGCCGTTTCTGCGCCATTCGTAGGCGCCGATCACCCCGAGCAGTTCGCGCAGCGAGACGATCAGGGGCGGGGCGGGGTGCGCATCCGGGGTGTCCGGCCCGTACGCCTGGAGGCACGCCTCCCGTACGTCGGGCGCGCGGCGCAGTGCGAGCCCGTACCCGGGGTCCAGGGATACCAGCAGCATCCCCAGGATGCGGGCGCGCTGACTCTGCACGGCCCGGTGCAGGTGGAACGCCTGGGCGGGGTCGGCCGGTGGCCGTTTGCGCGGGCGGCGGTCGATCCGGCGGGCCAGTGCGGTCAGCAGTTGGCGGGCGTTGTGGAAGTCGCCGCGCCACAGGAGCGCCGTGCCCTCGCAGGCGAGCTTGTAGGCGTCGTCGGCCTTCGTACGGTCGTCGGCGACGACCACCCGGCGGGGTGCCGGCGTGCCGCTCTCGGAACGCCAGCGTGCGGTGCGGGCCGCGCCGGCCTCGGTCCACCCGACGGACTGCGGGGCCTGAAGTGTGTTCATTGCGTCCCAGGTAAGGGGCTGAGAAGTGACGTTCGACTCTACTCCGTGCCGGGGAGGGACCTTCGTCCCCTGTGTTCGAGGCGGCACGGGGTAGGAGTATGGAAATAGTTGGGCATAGCACACGCTGTTGGTCGTATGGAGGCGTACATGGACACCCTGCCGGTCATTGTCGCGGTGGACGGATCTCCCGACAGCGAGCGGGCGCTGCGCTGGGCGATCGAGGCGGCCCGGCTGCGGTCCGCGCCGCTGCAGGTCGTACACGTCTGGCCGTACGTCACCTCGGAAGGCCGCGCGGCGGCCGAGTCCGGCATCGGTGACCCGGTCCTGGACGAGCTGCGCAAGACGCTGGACGGGCAGGCCGACACGGCCGGGCTGCCGGGTGTCGAGTTCCGCAGTCTCAGCGGGCTCACCGACACGCTGCTGCCCGCCCTCGGCGCCGAAGCGCAACTGCTGGTGCTCGGCTCGCGCGGGCGCGGCGGCTTCGCCAGCCTGCTGCTCGGCTCGAACGGCATGGCGTGCGCGGCGCACTCGGAAGGGCCCGTGGTGGTCGTGCCGCGCCCGGACCGGGCCGGCGCCGGGGTCGGTGCGGACGGTGAGGTGGTCCGTCCCGACCCGCCGCAGGTCACCCTCGGAGTCGACGCCTCCTCGGACGAGCCGGGCGCGATCGGCTTCGCCTTCGCCGAGGCGAGCCGTCGCGGAGCCCGCCTCAAGGTGGTCTCCGGCTATGCCTGGCCGATGCTGACGCCGCCGTCGTTCGAATACATCGCGGCCTACGAAGGCACTCAGCAGGAGTACGAGGACGCCCTGGTCGAGCAGGTGACGCAGACGCTCGCGCCGTACCGCGAGCGCTATCCCGAGGTGGCGGTGACGGCCGAACTGCGGAACGCGGACGCCGCCGGGCAGCTCGTCGAGGCGTCCAAGGCCAGCGATCTGGTCGTGGTCGCCCGGCACCGCAGGCGGCTGCCGGTCGGCCGTCGGCTCGGCTCGGTCGCCCACGCCGTACTGCTGCACGCGGTGAGCCCGATCGCGGTCGTGCCGGAGGAGACGGAGCGGAGCCGGGAAGCGGAGTAGCGCGAGCGCCCGTAACCCGCGCCCCACCCGGCCGGCCCAACGGAGCGGCCCGAGCTGCCCCGGCCCTTCGCTCGACCCTGCCGCTCTCCTCAGCCGATGCCGAACGCCTCCGCGTAGCGCACCGTGCCGCGCGGAGGTGTGCTGCCGTCCAGGGACAGGGCCAGGAACGCTTCGTCCGGCCACTCCTGCGGCGGCAGGATGCCGAAGCGGGAAGCGGCGGGCTCGAAGCCGAACCTGGGGTAGTACGGCGGGTGGCCCAGTACGACGGCCGTCCGCTCGCCGGCCGCCCGGGCCGCGTCCAGCAGGGCCCGGACAACGGCGCTGCCCGCGCCCTGCTTGTGGTACTCGGGCAGCACCGCGCACGGCGCGAGCGCGACGGCTGGTTCGCCGGCTATGTGACAGCGGGTGAGCAGCGCGTGCGCGACGACGGACGCGGGCGCCGCCGTGCTGCCGGCCGGCTCGGCCACGTACGAAAGACCCGGCAGCCAGGCCGCCGGGTCCTGCCGCAGCGCGTCGACGAGGTCGGCCTCGCCCGCGGTCTCGAAGGCGGCCAGGTTGATCCGGCGGACGGCCGGGATGTCCTCGGGAGTCTCGGGGCGGCACTGCCAGGTGTTCATGCCCACATGGTCGCACCGGGGTCTGACAATCGGCTCGCGCTTTTCTCCGGCCCCGGGCCTGCGTCTTCCGGCCCCGGCCTCCGGCAGCCGGTCAGTCCGAGCCGGCCGCCGTGAACGCCTCGGCCCGGCGCTCCGGCCTGCGCATCAGAAAGACCGCCGCGGACCCGGCCGCGAACAGCGCGAACACCGACATGGCGGTGCTGATCCACGACACGCCCAGCCACTGGCCGCCCACATAGCCGAGGCTCACCCCGTACGCGGCCCAGGCCAGCCCGGCCAGCGCGGACCACGGCAGGAACTCCCGGACCGTACGGTGCGCGACCCCGGCGCCGAGGCTGACCACCGATCGTCCGGCGGGCGCGAAGCGGGCCAGGACGACGATGCCGCCGCCGCCCCGGGTCAGCGCCGCGCCGAGCCGTTCCTGGGCCGCGGTCAGCCGCCGGGAGCGGGCGATGGCGCGGTCGAAGCGGTCGCCGCCGCGCCAGGCGAGCCGGTAGGCGACCATGTCGCCGAGCACCGAGGCGGTCGCGGCGCACAGCACCAGGGCCAGCATCTCGGCGAGGTCGGCGTCACCGCGTACGGAGGTGGAGACGCCCACCGCGCCGGCCGCGGTACGGGTGCCCGCGGCCGTGGTGGCGGCGGTGATCACCAGGACACCGCTGGGCAGGATCGGCACGAAGACGTCGAGGAGTACGGAGAGTCCGACGATCGCGTAGACCCAAGGGGTGTCGCTCAACGACCCCAGGCTTTCCAACAACGTCCTTCTCCTGATCCGATCCCCTGCCGCGACGTCGCATCGGCGGCTGGGGCGGCTGTACCGCCATACAGCGTACGCCTGGCCGGTCCGCCGTGACGTTCCAGGGCACACGGTGTTGTCGGCTTCACACCCCTGCGGAACCACCCCGGGCGGCACTGTCACCCGTCTGCTCCGGCCGTGGCGCAAAAGAGCGCGGCTTTGGGCATGTTATGTGCCGATATGGGCGCCTTGTGAAGCGCGCAAACAGGGTGCTCCGGAGCGGAACGGCACACGAATGGAGACAGGGATGCAGAGGTTGAGGGAGTCGTCGGTGGCGCAGAAGTCATCGGAGGTGCCGGAGGGCGCGGCGGGACCGGCCGCCGGCCGCGGGCGGGCCGTGCACGGCGGACGGGCCAGGGGCGGTGCGACGCCGACGCCGACACCGACGCCGACACCGGCACGGGCGCGGCCGCGGACGGTCGCCAGGACGGCGGGCGCCTCCGTGGCGGCCCTCGCCACGGCGGGCACGCTCCTGCTCGCCCCGGCGGCGGTCGCGGCGGACGGCGACAAGGTCACGAAGAACACCGTCAATCAGGACTACTCGGTCACCATCGCGGCGCAGTTCACCCGCCCGAACGGCGCGATGCTGAGCCGGGCGCTGACGTACGACCCCAAGCTGGTGCCCGTGAACTCCCACGTCACGGTCAGTGAGCGCGCCAACAGCGACCGCACCCGGGTCGGCCTGCGGGTGGACGGCCTGGTGGCGAACCGCACGTACGGGGCGCACGTCCACACGGGGACGTGCGGGGTCCGCCCGGAGAGCTCGGGGCCGCACTACCAGCACCGCAAGGACCCGCGCACGCCCTCCGTCGACCCGGCGTACGCCAACCCGAAGAACGAGGTCTGGCTGGATTTCACCACCGACGGGAAGGGCGAGGCGAGCTCCGTCTCCCGCAACGCCTGGCGTTTCCGGTCCGGCGAGGCGCGGTCCGTGGTGATCCACGAGCACCGCACCGCGACCAAGGCCGGGGTGGCGGGGACCGCCGGCCGGGTGGTCGCGTGCTACTCCGTGCCGTTCAACCAGTCGAAGGAAGCCGCGAAGGCCGTCAGCGGCCTCCTGGGGAAGCTCTTCTGACGGTTCCGGTGAGCGGGTTCCGGTGAGTCCGGCGGCGGCACCGGTGCTGCACGTCGCCGGACTCCGGCACGGCTCCGAAAGAGCGGCGGCCCCCGGTGGGTACCGGGGGCCGCCGCTCGTCGCCGGGTGGCGGACCTGCGGGCCGCCGGTCTGCCGTCAGACCGCGCTCGGCTCGCGCCGGACGCCGTCCGTGGCGTCGGCCGACTGCCGGGAGCGGAAGAGCAGGTGGTCCAGCGACCAGGTGCCGGGGCCGGTGAAGACCAGCAGCAGGAACGCCCAGCAGAACAGTACGGACAGCTCGCCGCCGTTCTGCAGCGGCCACAGGGACTCGCCGGCGTGCACCGAGAAGTACGCGTACGCCATGGAGCCGGAGCTGATCAGGGCCGCGGCGCGGGTGCCGAGGCCCAGCATCACCAGGAGGCCGCCGACGAACTGGATGACGGCCGCGTACCAGCCGGGCCAGGTGCCCGCGGGCACGGTCAGGCCCTTGCCCATCGCGCCGCCCAGGATGCCGAACAGCGAGGACGCGCCATGGCAGGCGAAGAGCAGGCCGGTGACGATGCGGAAGAGCGAGAGGGTGTGCGGCTTGATTCGTTCGGTGAACTCGGTCACCGGGGAGGGAGCGGACATGGGGGAACTCCTGCGGTTTCGGGGACGGGAACCGACAAGGAGAAAGGTTAGGGAGACCTAATAGGTACTTGCAAGTTCAACATCTGGCCATATCCGGCCGTTGGCCGAAAACGGTCATGGCGCGAAGTGGCGCCCGGGGGCGGCGCACGGTGGGGTAAGTGTTTGTACTGGCCACCGAATTCACCCCGGGATGCCCCGCAATACGCCCGTCCGGCGGGCGGAAGACGTCGACGGCAGCAGAAGCCCGGCCCGGCGGAAAGCGCGGCGACAGGTCAGGGAAAAGAGCAGATGAAGAACCCGGCGAAAGGGGGAGAAGTGAGAGGGAAGAACTGTCCTTCTCCTGCCCCGGACCTATAACTTCCCCTTTCCCTGCCCCCTCGCCTCGTTCTGCCCCTTCCCCGCCTCCTGCTCCGAGCGCCCCGCCACCTGCTCGTCCCACGCGCAGACCAGCCGCGCGCCACCGCCCCGCTCGCACTGCGCCTGGTCCAGCCGCAGCCGTGCGGTGCGCCCGTTCAGCGCCAGGGTCATCAACTGGTTGCCGAACCACGGGCCGCCCGTGCGGCGCCAGTTGATCGACGGCCGCTCCAGCCGGGCGTGCCGGGCCAGCGCGTGGCCCAGCCGGCGGCCGAGCCGGCTCCAGCCGAAGCGGAAGCCGGCCCGCATGGTGGCGGGAATGCTGTTGTGCACGGGTGAACAGGTCAGTTGGAGGACGCGCGCGGCGGGTGCGGGGCGGTCGCGCCAGTGCGGCTCGGCCACGTACGCGTGATGCACGTCGCCGGACAGCACGCACACCGTCGCCGGTGCCGCGTCGCCCGAACCGGCCTCGGCGAGCAGGTCGGTGAGCGCGGCGAAGGACTCCGGGAACGCCGCCCAGTGCTCCAGGTCGGCCCGCTGCCGCAGCGACTCGCTCCGGCGCGCCCAGCGCGCGCCGCGCGCCCCGGCGCACAGGGCGGCGTTCCAGCCCTCCGCGTCGTGGATCAGGTTCGGCAGGAGCCAGGGCAGCGAGCTGCCGATGAGCAGGTGGTCGTACGCGCCGTGGTCGGCCAGCACCTGTTCGCGCAGCCACTCCGCCTCGGCGGGGTCGAGCATCGCCCGCCGCCCCTCGTCCAGGACGCGGGTGGCGCGGGTGTCGACCATGACCAGCCGTACGCGGCCGAAGTCGCGGCGGTAGCTCCAGCGCGCGCAGCCCGGGTCGGCGTCGGCCGCCGAGACGAACTCCCGCACCAGGGCGGTGCCGTCCGGCAGCGCGCGCACCCGGGCGTACAGCTCGTCCTTCTCCAGCTCGGCGGGGGAGAGGTTGCCCAGGTGCTGATACACCCAGTACGACATCAGGCCGCCCAGCACCCGCTCCCGCCACCAGGAGGCCGCGCGCATCCGGGTCTGCCAGGCGGCGGAGGTGTTCCAATCGTCGATCACGTCATGATCGTCGAAGATCATGCAGCTCGGGACGGTGGACAGCAGCCAGCGCACCTCCGGGTCGAGCCAGGACTCGGCATAGAGGTGGGTGTACTCCTCGTAGTCCGCGACCTGCCGCCAGGGCGGTTCGGAGGTGTCGCGGCGGGTGGCGAACAACTGGGCGGTCGCGTCCGAGGTCTGGTCGGCGTACACCTGGTCGCCCAGCAGGAGCAGGACGTCCGGGCGCGGGCGCGCGGGGTCGGCGGCGAGCGCGGCGGCGAGGGTGTCCAGGGCGTCCGGGCCCACCGGGTCGTGCGCGTCGGCGGGCGGCGCGGCCCAGCGGCAGGAGCCGAACGCGACCCGCAGGTGCTGGTCCGCCGGGTCGCCGCCCGGGGCCGCCGGAGTGCGGATCGTGCTCTCCGGGAAGCGGCTGCCGGGCTGCGGCCAGACCTGTTCGCCGTCGAGCAGGACCCGGTACGGGGTCTCGCCGGCCGGTGTCAGTCCGGCGACGGGCACCAGCGCGTAGTGGTGCCCGGCCACCTGCCACGTGCGTTCGGCGCCGCCGGCGCCGTTCTCGCAGCGGACGTGCACCTCGCAGGGCCGGTCGGTCTCGACCCACACCGTCGCGCTGATCTCGTCCACGTACCGCAGCAGCGGCCCCAGGAGCAGCCCGGCCATCGGCGATCCTCCCCTCGTACGGGCCGGTGCCCGTACGTATGTGCTCAGAGGATAGGAGCCGGTCGCGGGGCGACGGGACGGCTCCGGCCTCCTCGCGGGGAAAGACGGAGCCGTCCGGCCGCACGGTTGCGTCAGCCGGTCACCGGGTCCGGCGCCGGGCAGGCGTGGCAGCAGGAGTAACCATTCAGCAGCGGCCGCCCGGAGGCGGTGTTCAGCAGCGGTCCAGGATCTTCTTCAGCGCCGCCTTCTCGGCCGCGTCGGCCGTCAGCCCGTACACGTGTTTCACCGACACCCACATCCGGGCGTACATGCAGTGGTACGAGGTCTTCGGCGGCAGCCACTTGGCCGGGTCCTTGTCGCCCTTCTCCTGGTTCACGTTGTCGGTGACGGCGATCAACTGCGAGTGGGTGAGGTCGTTGGCCAGTTCCTTGCGGCGCTCGGTGGTCCACTTCGAGGCGCCGGACTTCCACGCCTCCGACAGCGGGACGACGTGGTCGATGTCCACGTCGGACGCCTTGTTCCACACGCCGTCGTCGTAGGCCGACTTCCAGGTGCCGCTGGTCGCGGCGCACTTGCCGTCGGTCTGCACGTTCTCGCCGTCCCGCTTGAGCACCACCTCGCGCGTGTTGCAGTTCTTGCCCTGGTCGGACCAGTGCGGGAACTTGTCGCGGCTGTAGCCGTCCTGCGAGCCCTGAGGTGCCTCCGTGAGCTGGGCGAGGTACGCACGGGCCGTGGCGGCGTCCGGCGGGGTGGGCGGTGCGGCCTGGGCGCTCTGGGTGCCGAGCACGAGTGTGCAGGCGAGGGCGGCGGCGGAGCCGGCGGCGACCGATACGCGACGCGCGTAGACCTTGGGCATCGTAACTCCCTGTCGGTGGGGGGAAGTTGAGGTGCGGGACGGAGCTCATGGTGGCGTCGTGGGGTTACCGCCGGGCGGGCTCCAGGTAACAGAGTGACGACATGCCCACGTCAGTTCAAGGGGTTGACGTGACGTCACCCGCCCCCGGCGCTCCGGAATGTGGCGCGCGCGGGCGCGTGCGCCCCTTCCGGAGTGCCGGCCTCCGCCGTGGCGTACCCGGCGCGCCCTTCCGCCGCCGCCCTACAGTGAGCGCGTGCTGCTGCCGGTCAATGCCACCCTCGGGATCGCTCTCGCCGTCCTGCTGGCCGCCGCCGTGGCCGCCGCCGCCCTCGCCCGCCTCGGCCACGCGCGGGCCGTCGCCCTCGCGGGCCTGCGCGCCGCCCTCCAGCTCGCCGCCGTCTCGTACCTCATCGGCTGGGTCGTCCGGTCCGTGCCCTGGCTGCTCTGCTTCCTCGTGCTGATGTTCACGGTCGCCGTACGGACCGCGGGCCGCCGCCTCACCCCGAACCGCACCTGGTGGTGGGCCGCGGCGCCCCTCGCCGCCGGGGTCGTGCCGGTCGTCGGCGCCCTGGTGCTCACCGGCCTGGTGCCGCCGCGCGGCATCACCCTCATTCCCGTCGCGGGCATCCTCATCGGCGGCGCCCTCACCGCCACCGTCCTCGGCGGGCGGCGGGCCCTGGACGAGCTGGAGACGCGGCACGGGGAGGTGGAGGCGGGGCTGGCGCTGGGCCTGCTCGACCGGGAGGCCCGGATGGAGGTCGCCCGTCCGGCCGCGTCCGACGCGCTGCTGCCGGGCCTGGACCAGACCCGCACCGTGGGACTCGTCACGCTCCCCGGGGCCTTCGTCGGCATGCTGCTCGGCGGCGCGTCACCCGTTCAGGCGGGCGCCGTGCAACTGTTCGTCCTGGTGGCGCTGCTCGCCGTCCAGACGGCGGCGGTGGCGGTGGTGCTGGAGCTGGTGGCCCGCGGGCGGCTGCACCGCGTACCCTTGGGCGCAGCAGAAGGGGAGTAGCTCTTCGCCGGACCGTCGACATACTGCCCGCCCGTCGGCCGCCACCGCCCAGGTGACAGGCCGCCCGCGGTGGGCCGGCGCCCGGAGCGTGGCAGGAGACCGGTGTCCTTGCCGCGCCAGCGAGACCTTCGGCCGCAGTGTTTGCGCAGACGCACGTGTGCGCAAGAGACGCTGCCGTGCCGAAGCGACCCCTTTTCCGGGCCCCTCGGTGCGGCCCGACCGATCGAGGTAAGACACCCCGTGTTCAGTTTCACCGTCGCCGCCGTCGTCTTCGGCGTCGTTTTCCTGGCCGAGCTGCCGGACAAGACCGCCCTCGCCGGGCTGATGCTCGGCACCCGCTACCGCGCTTCGTACGTGTTCGCCGGCGTCGCCGCGGCCTTCGCCGTGCACGTCGCGCTCGCCATCGCCGCGGGCAGCGTGCTGTCGCTGCTCCCGCACCGCCTCGTGCAGGCGGTCGTCGGCGTGCTCTTCCTCGCGGGCGCGGCCGTGCTGCTCTTCAAGAAGGACGAGGACGAGGAAGAGGTCAAGAAGCCCGCCGACCAGAGCTTCTGGAAGGTCTCCGGGGCGGGCTTCATGATGATCCTGGTCGCCGAGTTCGGCGATCTGACCCAGATCATGACCGCGAACCTCGCCGCCCGCTACGACGACCCGGTCTCGGTGGGCGTCGGCGCGGTGCTGGCCCTGTGGGCGGTGGCGGGCCTGGGCATCCTCGGCGGCCGCACGCTCATGAAGTACGTACCGCTCAAGCTGATCACGAAGGTGGCGGCGGCGGTGATGGTGCTGCTGGCCGGGTTCAGCCTGTATGAGGCGATCGTGGGCTGAGTACGGGTGCGGGGCGGGGACGCCTGCTGGGGTCCCCGCCCCGTCGGTCCTCGATGTATCAGCCCTCGATGTGCAGCGCGATCGACCCGTCCGCGAGCGCCTCGACCCGGATCTGCTCCAGGTCGCGTACGTGGACGTCGGGTCCGAAGGCCGCGGCCCGCTCGCCGACGCCGACCACCCGCATCCCGGCCGCGCGCCCGGCCGCGATACCGGCCTCGGAGTCCTCGAAGACCACGCAGTCCTCGGGCGCGTACCCCAGCTCGGCCGCGCCCTTGAGGAAGCCCTCGGGGTCCGGCTTGCTGGCGCTGACCGACTCGGCGGTGATCCGTACGTCCGGCATCGGCAGCCCGGCCGCGCCCATGCGGGCGTCGGACAGGGCGACGTCGGCGGAGGTCACCAGGGCGTGCGGGAGCCGGGCGAGGGCGGCCATGAAGGCGGGCGCGCCGGGCACCGGGACGACGCCGTCCACGTCGGCGGTCTCCTGCGCCAGCATCCGCCGGTTGTCCTCGTGGTTGAGTTCCATCGGGCGGTCGGGGAGCAGGGCGGCCATCGTGGCCCAGCCCTGCCGGCCGTGCACCACCTTGAGCACCTCGTCCGCGTCGAGCCCCTGCTCGGCGGCCCAGCGGCGCCAGCAGCGCTCGACCACGGCCTCGGAGTTCACGATCGTGCTGTCCATGTCCAGCAGCAGGGCGCGGGCTGTGAGCGGGGTGGTTGCCGGCATCGGCGGGCTCCTGGGCGCTGAGGAAAGAGTCAAGCGGCTCCGCCCGCCGGTCAGGGAGTGCGGGCGGAACCACTTTGTTCCTACACGATACAAAGAGCCTCCGCGAGAGGCCAACCGCCCCCTCCTGCGGCCCGCGCGCACCGGCCCCGGACGCCCCGCGCGCCCCCGCTCACGGTTCGACCGTACGGGCCTCCAGCGACCGCCGGGTCTGCACCCCGTAGACACCGGCCGGGTCCTGCCGCAGCCCGTGGAACCGCTGGAACGCGGCGACGGCTTCGCGTACGGCGACGTCGAAACGGCCGCTCTCCGGGCCCGGGTACACGGCCACCTGCTCCAGCCGCCGCTGCAGCTCCAGGACCTCCGGCCCGCTGGCCCCCTCCCGCAGCACCATCGGCCCGTCCGGCGGGCTGCTCGGCGCACGGCTCTCCGGGGCCCTGGTGATGCTGCCGGACGCCGTGGCCGTACTCGGGGCCGACGACGGGCCGGGGGCCGGGGACGAGGCACGGGACGGGCCGGCGGACGGCTCGGACCTGGTCACCTGCTGCGGCACCCGCGTGGGGACCGCGGGCGGCGGCGCGGCGCGGCGCCCCGGGCCGCCTCCTTCGGGGCTGCCGTCGCCGCTGCCCGAGGGGCGGGCCGCGCTGGGCATGTGCCGGTGGGTGTCGGGCAGCGCGCGGTCCTGGTCCGTGTCGGACAGCAGCGCGCCGCTGAGCAGCACCGCGCCCGCTGCCAGGCCTGCCGCGGAGACCGCCATGGCGGCCAGGGCCGCCTGCTTCCTACGGCGCCGGGAGACTTCGTGGGCGGGGGTGTCGGCGCCGGTGTCGGTTGCGGTGGAGGTGAGGTCATCGGCGCCGATGCGGGCCCGGGAGCCTGGGTGGGCACGGGTGTCGGCCGCGGCCTCGGCGTGGGTGCCGGTACGGGGGACGGCGCGGGCGTCGGCAGGTGAACCGGCGTGCGGACCGGCTTGTGTCTCCGTCCGCCCTCCGGAGCGCAGGCCCGCGCGCGACCCGGCGCGCGCCCCCGGCCGGGACCCGGCCGGCGGCACCGTACGGGAGCCGAAGCGTGGCGCGGGACGCGGGTCGGGGCGCATGGCGTCCGCCGTCGTGCCCGCCGCCGTCCCGGTGGCATCCGCCCCGTCCGGCAGCCGCACGTACGGGCGTACCCGCAGGGGATCGAAGTCCTCGGCGCCGGCCGCCTCGCACAGACACCTCGGCCGGCCGTCGTCACGCGTGGGTGCCGAGCAGTGCGGGCAGGACTGAGCCGTCACGAGCGTTCCCCCTCCTGAACCTCTCGATCGGTCAGTGATTATCCCGGTCTGATCCCTTCCTGCACAGGGAGCCTCCTGGCACCGCCCGGCCGCACCCCGTTCAGCAGGCCGTATCCCGCCGAAACGATCAGGATGGAGGGAAGCCCGGCCCCGTCCGTACGGTCCGCCCGCAGGCCCCGCCCGTACGCCCCGTCGTACGGCCGGCCCGCACGACCCGCACGAGGAGAGACACTCATGGCGCAGGACACCGGTGCCCCGGCCGTGCCCGGCGAGGGGCAGTCCCGGCGGACGGTCCTCGTCGCGATCGGCGCGCTGCTGCTCGGTCTGCTCATCGCGGCACTCGACCAGACCATCGTCGCCACCGCGCTGCCCACCATCGTCAGCGACCTCGGCGGTCTGGACCACCTGTCCTGGGTGGTCACCGCGTACCTGCTGGCTTCGACCGCCGCGACCCCGCTGTGGGGCAAGCTCGGCGACCAGTACGGGCGCAAGCGGCTGTTCCAGACCGCCATCGTGATCTTCCTGATCGGGTCCGCGCTGTGCGGCATCGCGCAGGACATGCCGCAGCTCATCGCGTTCCGCGCCGTCCAGGGGCTGGGCGGCGGCGGGCTGATCGTGCTGTCGATGGCGATCGTCGGCGACATCGTGCCGCCCCGCGACCGCGGCCGCTACCAGGGCCTGTTCGGCGCGGTCTTCGGCGCCACCAGCGTCCTCGGGCCGCTGCTCGGCGGCCTGTTCGTGGACCACCTGAGCTGGCGCTGGGTGTTCTACATCAACCTGCCCATCGGGATCGTCGCGCTGGCCGTGATCGCCGCGGTGCTGCACATCCCCGTCCGCCGCACCCCGCACCGCATCGACTACCTCGGCACCGTCCTGATCGCCGCGGTCGCCGCCTGCTTCGTCCTGATGACCTCGCTCGGCGGCGTCAGCTACGGCTGGGGCTCCTGGCAGATCATCGGCCTCGGGGTGCTCGGCCTGGTCCTGCTGGCCGTGTTCGTCGCCGTCGAGCGCCGGGCCGCCGAACCGGTCCTCCCGCTGCGCCTGTTCCGGCTGCGCTCCTTCACCCTCACGGCGGTCATCGGCTTCGTCATCGGCTTCGCGATGTTCGGCTCGATGACCTATCTGCCGACCTTCCTCCAGGTGGTGCAGGGCGTCTCACCGACCATGTCCGGCGTGCACATGCTGCCGATGGTGATCGGCATGCTGCTGTCCTCGACCGGGTCCGGCCAGCTCGTCAGCCGTACCGGGCGCTACAAGGTCTTCCCCATCGCCGGCACCGCCGTCACGGCGATCGGCCTGCTGCTCCTGCACCAGCTCGGCCCGGCCAGCAGCACCACCGTGATGAGCCTGTACTTCTTCGTCTTCGGCTTCGGGCTGGGCCTGGTCATGCAGGTGCTGGTCCTGATCGTGCAGAACGCCGTCGACTACCAGGACCTCGGCGTCGCCACCTCGGGCGCCACCTTCTTCCGTTCGATCGGCTCCTCCTTCGGCGTCTCCATCTTCGGCACGATCTTCGCCAACAAGCTGGGGCCCCGGATCGCCGACGCCCTCGCGGGCAAGCAACTGCCGCCCGGCACCGACCCGTCCAGGATCGCGGAAGACCCGCGGACGGTCGGACAACTGCCCCCCGACGCCGCGTCCGGAGTGCTCGACGCCTACTCGACCTCCATCACCGACGTCTTCCTCTACGCGGTCCCGGTCGTCCTGATCGCCTTCGTCCTGGCCTGGTTCCTCCGCGAGGAGCCGCTGCGCCGGGGCGTCACCGCGCCCGACACCTCCGAGGTGCTCTCCTCGAACCCCGTACACCGTTCCTCGTACGAGGAGGTCTGCCGTGCGCTGTCCCGGCTGGGCAGCCTGGAGGGCCGCAAGGCGGTCCACGAGCGGATCACCGAAACGGCCGGGCTGGACCTCCGGCCCGCGGCGAGCTGGATGCTGCTGCGCATCCACCGCTTCGGGTCGGTGGAGCCCGCGCTGCTCTCCGAGCGCAGCATCGTGCCGTTCCGGGTGATCGCCGACGCGACCCGGCAGATCGAGGAGCGCGGCCTGGCCGTACGGGAAGGGCTGCCGCTGGTCCTCACCGACAAGGGCCGGGCGGTCGCGGAACGGCTGGCCGCCGCGCGCCGCGCGTCGCTGGCCGAACTGCTCGGGGACTGGTGGACCGAGGACCGGCCGACCGACCTCACGGAACTGGTCGACGAGCTGACGGCGGAACTGTGCGGCTCGGACGCGGAGAGCCCGCGCCGGGACGACACCCGCAGACGCCGGCCGCCGGCGGGGCGCTGAGCGGAGCCCCGCCCGGCCTCAGCGTCCCGGGGCCGCCCCTGCCACCGCCTTCTCGAAGAACAGCTCCGCGTACCGGTCCTCCTTGTACGCGGGGATCTCTTCGTACCCGTACGCCCGGTAGAGCGCGACGGCCTCGGTGAGATCCCGCCGGGTGTCCAACCGGAGCCGCTCGGCGCCCAGTTCCGCCGCATGCCGCTCGACGGCGCGCATCAGCACGCCCGCCGCGCCCCGGCCGCGCCAGGGCTCGCGGACGTACACCCGCTTCAGCTCCGCCGTGCGCCCGCCGTCGATGAGCAGCAGCCCGGCGCATCCGGCGGCTTCACCGGCCTGCCGGGCGACGAACAACGCCCCGTTGGGTGGCATCAGTTGACCGGGCGGATACTCCGCCACGCCCGCGTCGATCTCCTCGGGCGTGATCCGCGGCCACCCGTGCAGGGTGTGGTACCGCTGCGCGACCTCGGTGTAGTACGCGCGGAACAGGGCGGTGGCGGCGGGGGAGTCGTCGGGCTCGACCGAGAGGTGCCAGGTCTCGGGCAGGCGCCTGGTGGCGGCGTCAGTCATGGCGGCATTGTGCCGGTACGGGAAGGAGCGCCGCCTCCGGATATCGTGCGGCGCCGGGCCGTGGCACCCGTCGGACCGAGTCGCCGCGCCGGGCCGTGGCCGCCGCGCCCCGCCGGGCCCGGTCGCGCGCCAAGGGCCCGTCAGCAGCCGGTGTTTGGTGTCCGGCGCCGCGGCTACCCGATCCGTATGTCCATCACCTTGATCATCGTCCCTGTGGTGGCGCTCCTGGTGATCGCCGCTCTCGTCCTCATGGCACGCGCCAAGGTCGCGCGCAGTGGCAGCAGAGGTCTGCGGCGCCGCTTCGGCCCGGAGTACGAACGGGCCGTCGCCGTGCACGACGGCGACACCGCGGCCGCCGAACGCGAACTGAACCAGCGGCTGGACCGCCACGGCGCGTTCCGCCCGCAGCCGCTCACCGCCGAACTGCGCCTGCAGTACGAGGAGCGGTGGGAGGCCGTGCAGCGGCAGTTCGTCGACGAGCCCGAACAGGCCGTCGTCGAGGCCGACCTGCTGATCGGCCGGCTCGCCCGCGAGCGCGGCTACCCCGCGGACACCTACGACGAGCAGACCGACGCGCTCTCCGTCCACCACGCGCAGGGCGTCCACGACTACCGCAAGGCCCACGAGACCGCCGTACGCGCCAGGAACAACCGGCCCGAGAACGCCGCCGGTACCGAGGAACTGCGCGCCGCCGTGGTGCACGCGCGCACCCTGTTCACCGAACTCCTCGAAGCCGGTACGGGCCGCTCGGCCACCTCGCACGGCCGCGACCACGGCCCCCGGAACCACGGCCGCGGCGGCACGGCGCACGGCCGCGCCGACCTGGCCCGCGACGGCCACGCCCCGGCGGCCGGCCGGCCCGGCACCCGGAACCACAAGCCCACCGCCCGGCGGCTCGGCGACCGGCTGCGTTCCCCCTGGACGCACGGCGGCGGCCACGGGCACGACACCGCGGAAGGCGGTGCGCGATGAGCACCTACGACGAACGCGGGACCGGTCCCGCCGGGACGCCCGAGGAGCGCGCGGCGAGCGAAGGCATGCCGCCCCCGGAGCGCGGGGCCGCCGCGTACGAAGGCGACCGCAGCGCGCAGCAGCCGGCCGCACCGCCGCCCACCGCCACGTCGGGCGCCACCGAGTCCGTACCCGGTGTGTACGCCGGTCTGCCCGGCACCGAGACCGACTACCCGGCGGGAACGCCCGGCGGCCCCGGAACCGGCACTCCTACTTCGTCCGCCCCCGGCTCCTCCGCACCTGGTTCGTCCCCCCACGGTGAGGGCTTCGGCCGGGCGGGCGCCCCCGAGCCCCTGCTCCCCTCCGACGCCCGGGAGAAGCTGCGGCAGCGGCTCGACCACGCCGTCAACGGCTTCGTCGACCGCCCCCGCGAGGCCGTGCAGGAAGCCGACGGCATCTACGAAGAGCTGGCCGCCCTCCTGCCGGAGGCGCTGGCCGCCCGCCGCCGCGCCCTGCACGCGTCCTGGGAGCAGGGCGACACCGACACCGAACAGCTCCGCGTCGCCCTGCGCCACTACCGGGAGACCGCCCAGCGTCTGCTCGACTTCTGAGCCGCCCCGGAAGCCCCCGGAACCCGTACGCTCAGCCCTGTTCCTTCGGCCCGGCCTGCTGCACCACCTCGAACGACCAGAGCGTGGACCCGGAAGCGGCGGGCTTGGGCCGCTCGCCGCCTTCCGCGCCACCGCCCTGGTGCGCGGCCTTCATCGGGCCCTCCATCCACGCCTGGAACGACTCCTCGTCGCGCCAGCGCGTGTAGACGAGGTACTGGTCGGTGCCCTCGACCGGGCGCAGCAGCTCGAACCACTCGAAGCCGTCCGAGGACTCCACGGAACCGGCCCGCGCGCCGAAGCGCTTCTCCAGAACCTCCCGCTGTTCGGCGGGTACGGTCAGCACATTGATCTTCACGATGCTCATACCGAACATCGTGCCCCATACCGTCCGGCGGGCGGAGACCAGGGCCGTCCGGCGGGTGGCGGCCGGGGCCCGGGCCGGCGCCCGGGATCAGCCGTGCAGCTTCAGTCCCTTGATCACCTTGTCGACCGGCTTGCGCGGGCCGTGGACCGCCACGCCGACCAGGTCGAGGTCGTCGGCGGCGACCGCGCGTACGACCGCGCGGTTGTCGTCGTCGTTGCCGGTGGTGAACATGTCCGCGGTGTACAGGGCGGTGGGCAGTTCCCGGGAGAGGGCGCGGGCACGGGTGCGGGCCAGGCCGGCGGAGTCGGCGGCGAAGCACAGGACCGGTTCGCGGAGCAGCGCCAGGTAGTCGTTGGCCGAGGCGTCCTCGTACCGCTTGCCCATGATGTCGTCGGAAGCGTGCGCGATGCCGCTCGCCAGGAAGGCCGTCACATTCAGCTTCTGCCAGGTGGCGAGGTCTTCGCGGACCACGATGGCGATCTTCGTGGGGAAGCGGTCGGCGGTCTCGGCCGGTGTTCCGGCAGTCAGGTCGGTGCTCATGCGGTGAGTCTCGTCCGGACGCGGAGCGCCGTATTGAACGCTGGTGCGCCCCCGGGGCAGAGCCGGACTGCCCGAGTGCCGCAGCTCGGCCGGATGCGCCACTTCCGTTGTCGGTGGTCGGGGTTAGCGTCGGAGTATGTCGAACTCAGAAGCGGGACAGGGGCCGTCGCAGGCGGCGCGGCGGGTCGGCAGGCCGGCGCGGCCGACGGGCTGGAAGCGGCTTGCCTTCCGGGCTCCGATCCACCTCTACCGGCTCGGTCTCGGCGGTCTCTTCGGCAAGCGGCTGCTGCTTCTGGAGCACCTGGGCCGTACGTCGGGCAAGACCCGGCGGGTCGTCCTGGAGGTGGTGTCGTACGACCGGCAGGCCCGTACGTGGACGCTGGCCTCCGGCTTCGGCCCGGGCGCGCAGTGGTACCGCAACCTCCAGGCGCAGCCCAGGGCCACCATCCAGGTGGGCCGCCGGCGGTGTGCCGTGATCGCGCACTTCCTCCCCGCCGACGAGGGCGGCCGGATCATGGCGCGGTACGCGCCGAAGCATCCGAAGGCGGCCCGCCAGTTGACGGCGTACATGGGGTTCGAGGTGGACGGCACGGCGGAGGGCTACCGGCAGGCGGGGGAGAACATACCGTTCGTACGGCTCGTGGAGCAGTGACCCGGAGGGGTTCAACGGGGCGGCGGCGCGGTGGTGACGGTCGCGTCCGCTGTTGGGGTTGCAGCCGCCGGGGCGCCGGAGTGTGGCCGGGCCCGGACGGCGGTTTCCCGCCAGCATGGTGGCCGGGGCGCGCGAGGGCGCGGCCCGGTGACGAAAGGGAACCCCTTGTACTCCATGCGGAAGTTCACCCGCGCCGCAGTGGTGTCGGTGTCCGCGCTCGGCGCCGTCCTGGCCGCCGTTCCCGCCGCGTCGGCCTGTCCCGCGCACGACCGTTCGGCGGGTGGTGACAGTTGCCGCTTCGCCTACACCAGCTTCTTCCCCTCGCCGTCCGGCGCGACCACGGGGGACGGGCTGTACGCGCACGGCCGGAAGGACCCGACGGGACGCACCTGCGACAACGGCGGGTGGGTGGGCCCGAACCGACCGAGCGACACCTGAGGCAGAAGCCTCACCCACCGCTGAAAACGCCTGTGCGCGAGGACGGGTCTCGTCCTCGCGCACAGGCGCTGTGAGCGTTACGGGGCGGAGGCTCGCGCCACCGGCCGTATCAGGCAGGCGACTCCGCTGTCACCCGTCGCTTGCCCGAAGCGGCCTTGGCACCCGCACCGGCGGCCCGGCGCAGCGCGCGCGCCTCCGACTCCGTCTCGACGGCGGGGGGCGACCCCGGCAGCGGCTTGCACGCGCTCTCCGACATCAGCAGGACCGCGATCCCGCCGACCACGGCGGCGGCCATCATGTAGAACGCCGGCATCATGTTGTTGCCCGTGGCGCCGATCAGCGCGGTCACCACCAGCGGAGTCGTACCGCCGAAGATGGAGACCGAGACGTTGAAGCCGATGGACAGCGAGCCGTAGCGCACCTTCGTCGGGAACAGCGCGGGCAGCGTGGACGGCATGGTGGACGTGAAGCACACCAGCAGCAGGCCGAGGACGGCCATGCCCAGCGCGATGCCGGCCAGCGAACCCTGCCGGATCAGCAGCAGCGACGGCACGGACAGCACCAGGAAGCCGACACAGCCGGTCGCGATGACCGGACGGCGTCCGAAGCGGTCGGTGAGCCGGCCCGCGAAGGGCTGCACGCACATCATCACGACCATGACGGCCAGCACGACCAGCAGTCCGTGCGTCTCGTCGTACTTCAGCTCCGAGGTGAGGTAGCTGGGCATGTACGACAGCAGCATGTAGTCGGTGACGTTGAAGACCAGGACCAGGCCGACGCAGAGCAGCATCGGGCGCCACTGACCGAAGATCATCTCGCGCAGGCCGATCTTCTTCTCGGCCTCCCGGCGCTCCTTCTCCTTGGACCGCGCCTCCTTCTCCAACTGCGCGAAGGCGGGGGTCTCCTCCAGCCGCATCCGCAGGTAGAGGCCGATGATGCCCATCGGGCCCGCGACCAGGAACGGGATGCGCCAGCCCCAGGAGAGCAGGGCGTCGTGGTCGTGGCGGAAGAGGTAGGTCAGCAGCGTGACCAGGCCGGCGCCGCCGACGTAACCGGCGAGGGTGCCGAACTCCAGCCAACTGCCCATGAAGCCGCGCTTCTTGTCGGGCGCGTACTCGGCGATGAAGGTGGAGGCGCCGCCGTACTCGCCGCCGGTCGAGAAGCCCTGGATCAGCCGGGCGACCAGCAGGAGGATCGGTGCTCCGACGCCGATGGAGGCGTACGAGGGGATCAGGCCGATCGCGAAGGTGCCCGCCGACATCATGATCATGGTGATGGCGAGGATCTTCTGGCGGCCGATACGGTCACCGAGCGGCCCGAAGACCATGCCGCCGATGGGGCGGACGAGGAAGGCCGCGGCGAAGGTGCCGAACGTCGACAGCAACTGCGCGGTCGGGTTGCCGGACGGGAAGAAGACCTGTCCGAGCGTGACCGCGATGTAGCTGTAGACGCCGAAGTCGAACCACTCCATCGCATTGCCGACAGCGGCTGCCGAGACGGCCCGCTTGACCATGGACGGATCGACGACGGTGATGTCGTCGCTGCCCTGCCCCCGGTTCTCCGGTTTCTCCGGCCCGGCCGGATCGGTTACGGGACCACCGGTACGGGTCCGCGGTGCGACGGGTGACTGCGTCGGCACGTGCTCGCTCGCCTGCGCTCTCTGGGACGACTGCATGGAACACCCGCACCAGGCGGGTCGGGCCCGCCATGGCGTGACGGGCAAAGGTCGACCATAGGGGCAGAGCGGCTCATCACGGACAGTGAGCGATTGACGGCGCAACAGCGTGGATCCCTGCTCCTGGCAGGGAAGGAAGCGCCCCGAGGGGCCTTATCCGGCCTTTATGAATGTGATCCATCTCGCCAGGATCACCGCAACCGAATTGCCCTGGTGTGCGCCGGATATGCACGGCACGAACCTGACCCTGCCCACTCCGGGCGGATGTATGCGGGCCAGGTCCGACAATTTTTCCGGGGTTCACCCGGCCCCCTTCAGGACCTCCTCGAACCCGCCTCCCGTGTGCCCCGCGGATGCCTCCGCAACCCTTCCCTCACACCTCTTCCATAACGTCCCCGTACACCCCGCCTGACCGAATACCCGGTTCCGGCGGGCGCGCCGGGACGCGAGGGTGCGTCGCATGTCTATCGCTACGGCAGTGCTGACCGCATCACTGGCGCTGGCGCCGGCCGCCGCGCCATCCATGGGAGTGCAGGGCACCAGCGTGACCGTCCGTGCCCACTTCACCGCGTCGCCGACGGGCGAGGCCGTCACCCACGACCCGGCCCTGGTGCCCGAGGGCAGCCGGGTCACGGTCGTGGAGAAGCGGTACGGCTCCGGCAAGGACGCCCGTACGGTCGTCGGCCTGCACCTGGCGGGCCTGCTCCCGGACCGTACGTACGGCGCTCATGTCCACACCAAGCCCTGCGGGCCCAAACCGGCCGACTCCGGCCCGCACTACCAGAACGTGCCCGACCCGGTGCAGCCCTCCACCGACCCCGCCTACGCCAACCCGCGCAACGAGGTGTGGCTCGACCTGACGACGGACGCGGACGGCGACGGTTCCTCGGTGGCCAGGGTCAACTGGCACGTCCGCCACGGACAGGCCCGCTCGGTGGTCGTCCACGAGCACAAGACACACACCGAACCCGGCCAAGCGGGGACCGCGGGTGCCCGCCTGGCCTGCGTCAACGTCCCCCTGGCCTGACGTACTCGGGCGCCGGGCACCGGATGCCGGGCGCCCGACGCGAGCGGCGCGGCAGCGTGGGGCTGCCGCGCCGCGGGATCGTCGCGCCCATCCAGCATCAGCCATCCGGCCGTACCCTGCCACTCGGCGGAGCAGACCCGGCGAGTGATGGAGGAACGCCATGAGGTATCGACGGCTCGGTGGGCCGGGCGGGGCCGCGGTGTCGGCCGTGGGGCTCGGGTGCATGGGGATGTCCGTCGCGTACGGGCCCGCCGATCCGGCGGAGGCGCGGCGGGCGCTCGACCGGGCCGCGGAGCTGGGGGTGACGTTCCTCGACACGGCCGACGCGTACGGGCGCGGGGCGAACGAGGAGTTCGTCGGCGACTGGCTGCGCGGCCGGAGCGCGCGGGAGGACGTCGTCCTCGCGACGAAGTTCGGGCTGCGGCACGACCCGGCGACCGGGCGGGTCGACACGGTGGACACGTCGCCCGGGTACGTACCGGTCGCCTGCGACGCCTCGCTGCGCAGGCTCGGCGTCGAGTACATCGACCTCTACTACGCGCACCGCCGCGACCCCGCCGTACCGGTCGAGGAGACCGTCGGCGCGATGGCCGAGCTGGTCGCGGCGGGCAAGGTGCGCCACCTGGGCCTCTCGGAGGTCAGCCCGCAGACGCTGCGCACGGCGCACGCCGTGCATCCCGTCAGCGCGGTCCAGGTCGAGTACTCGCTGTTCACCCGGGGCGTGGTCGAGGGCGAACTGCTCGCCACCTGCCGCGAACTGGGCGTGACCGTGGTGGCGTACTCGCCCCTCGGGCGCGGGATGCTCGCGGGGGCGCTCGCCTCGCGCGAGGAGCTGGGCGAGGACGACAACCGGCGCCGCTGGCCGCGGTTCTCCGCCGAGAACATCGAACGCAATCTGGAGCTCGTGCGCGCGGTGCGCCGGGTGGCCGACGAGCTGGAGGTGCCGCCGGCGCGCGCGGCGCTCGCCTGGCTGCTGGCGCAGGGTGAGGACATCGTGCCGATTCCCGGGACGAAACGGGCGCGTTACGTCGCCGAGAACGCCGCCGCGGCGGACCTGGTCCTCACGGCGGAGCAGGCCGCCCGGCTGCGCGCGGCGGTGCCCGACGACGCCGTGGCGGGCGCGCGGTACCCGCAGCAGGCTCTGGAGCGGCTTGGTCACTGAGGTCGTCGAGGTCGCTGAGCGGGCGGGGCGGGCCCGGCGGACGGGTGCGGGGTCGCCCGAGAGACACCGGCCGGCGGCCCGCCCGCACCTCACGGCATCCACGCCTCGTACGACAGCACGTCACCCGCCTTGATCCTGAAGTCGGGAAGGTCCTTCGTCAGCGTCGTCTCCATACCGAGGATCCGACCGGTCTCCGCGTCGAGGATGACCAGTTGCAGGGTGCCGTCCATCGACCCTCCCGACGCGTCCGTGCCCCGGTACGCGTACGCCTGGCCGCGCCGCCCGAGACGGTCGATGACCTGGCCGGCCGGGCGGAGGTCCTTGGTCCGGGAGAGCATCCGGACCAGCGCCGCCGACTCGCGCGGGCCCGGGGTCCACTCCTGGAGGAAGGAGGAGAGGGCCATCAGCATCGGCTGTGTCTCGGTGCCGGCGCCGCTGTAGAAGGTGGACAGGTAGGAGCGCAGTTCGTCCGGATCGGCGGGCGGGCGCGCGGGCAGCGTGCCGTCGCCGGTGGCCGGGTCGTCCAGGCGGGTGCCCGGCGGGTACGTCTTGCGGTGCAGGACCTTGCCGTCGTTGACGGTGCGCCACGTGCCGTCGGCGTCGTTGATCACCGGGCGGCCGGGGTGCCGGGGGTCGGTGGCGACGACGAGTTCGGAGCCGCTGCCGTCCGGGTTCCAGCGGGTGATGCGCTCCTCGGGGATGGTGACCGGCGGCTGGGCGTCGGGGCCCGTCTCCATGCTGAGGTACCAGCTCTGGAGGTGGCTGCCCCGGTGCGGCTCGGGGGCGTCGTGCAGGGCGCGGGCGTACGCCTCCGCCCGGCGCGCGACCTCGTCCAGTGGCAGGGCCGGGGCGTCGGGCTGCACGACGAGCGCGGTGGGGGAGGCCGCCGCCGGTGCCGTGCCGACGCCGGAGAAGGTGAGGGTGAGGGCCGCGATCGCGGCGGCCGAGGCGGCGGTGGCGCCGATGAGCAGGCGGCGGGTACGGCGCGGTCGGGGAGCGCGGGGGAGACGGGCGGCGCGTTCAGGGGTGCGCGCCGGCGTGGAAGACGGCGCGTCGGCGCTCGTCAGCGCGGCCAGCCGGTGTTCGGCGCGCGCGGTGAGCGGGCGGTCGCGCCAGGGGCCCTCGTCGGACCGTACGGGATCGGCCTGCCGCAGCAGCTCCAGTTCGTCAGTCAAGGCTGCGGCCTCCGGCTCGGGTCGGCACCGCGGGTGCGGGCAAAGGGGGCGTGCGGGCGTACGGCGTGCGGGTGTGCGGTGCGCGCGCGGGCGCGGCGGGGGAGTGACGGGACCCGGGTCGGGTCCTGGCTCCGGCGCTCCCTTCGGCCGGAGGCGGTCTATCTGCGTACGGAGCCGGTTGCGTGCCCGGTGCAGTCGCATGGCCGCCGCGCTCTGGCTGCAGTCGAGGGTGACGGACAGTTCCTGGAGGGTCAGTTCCTCCCAGGCCGTCAGGCGCAGCACTTCCTGGTCGGCGGGGGAGAGACGTTCCAGCGCCTCGTGCACCCAGGAGCCCGGCCGCTCCGAGTCGGGGCTGTCCACGGTCTGGCGGCGGTGCGCGGCCTCGTGATTGCCGAGGCGGTGCAGCAGGCGCCGGTAGCGGCCGAAGCCGCGCACCGTGTTCGACAGGCAGTTGCGGGCCACGCCGTACAGCCAGGGCAGCGGGGACGGCGGCAGCTCGGCGCGCCGCCGCCAGGCTATGGAGAAGACCTCCGCCACCACCTCCTCGACGTCGTCCTCCTGCCCGCTGTCCAGCCGGCGGGCGACGAAGCGGCTGACCGCCCAGTAGTGCGCGCGGTAGGCGGCGGCGAAGGCTTCGTCCAGGTCCCGGCCGGGGTCCGCGCCGAAGTCCTCGTCGGGGCCGTCCCCGGCGGCTGCGTCCTTGCTCATGATCTGTTGGTGTCCGGCACGCCTGCGATCTTCACACCCCGCCGCGGTGAAGTTTCCGGCGGCCCCGGACACCTACGGTGCATGAAGTCCCCCGTGAAGTGGCTGACGACCACCGACCACAAGACCATCGGCACCCTGTACCTGATCACCTCGTTCGCGTTCTTCTGCGTCGGCGGCCTGCTGGCCCTGCTGATGCGCGCCGAGCTGGCCAGGCCGGGCCATCAGATCCTGTCGAACGAGCAGTTCAACCAGGCGTTCACGATGCACGGCACGATCATGCTGCTGATGTTCGCGACGCCGCTGTTCTCCGGTTTCGCGAACTGGATCATGCCGCTGCAGATCGGCGCCCCGGATGTCGCCTTTCCCCGGCTGAACATGTTCGCGTACTGGCTGTACCTCTTCGGCTCACTGATCGCGGTGGGCGGATTCCTCACGCCGCAGGGCGCCGCCGACTTCGGCTGGTTCGCCTATGCGCCGCTCTCCGACTCCGTGCATTCCCCGGGCATCGGCGGCGACATGTGGATCATGGGCCTGGCCCTCTCCGGCTTCGGCACGATCCTGGGCGCGGTCAATTTCATCACCACCATCATCTGTATGCGCGCCCCCGGCATGACGATGTTCCGCATGCCCATCTTCACGTGGAACGTTCTGCTGACCGGCGTACTGGTCCTGCTCGCTTTCCCCGTGCTGGCCGCGGCCCTCTTCGCGCTGGAGGCGGACCGAAAATTCGGCGCGCACGTCTTCGACGCGGCCAACGGCGGCGCGCTGCTGTGGCAGCACCTCTTCTGGTTCTTCGGCCACCCCGAGGTGTACATCATCGCGCTGCCGTTCTTCGGCATCATCTCCGAGGTCATTCCGGTCTTCTCCCGGAAGCCGATGTTCGGTTACATCGGTCTGATCGCGGCGACGATCTCGATCGCGGGCCTTTCGGTCACCGTCTGGGCGCACCACATGTACGCGACGGGCGGCGTGCTACTGCCGTTCTTCTCCTTCATGACATTCCTGATCGCGGTGCCGACCGGGGTGAAGTTCTTCAACTGGATCGGCACGATGTGGAAGGGCAGCCTCTCCTTCGAGACACCGATGCTCTGGGCCG
Source organism: Streptomyces chrestomyceticus JCM 4735 (assembly GCF_003865135.1). Classification (NCBI taxonomy): domain Bacteria; kingdom Bacillati; phylum Actinomycetota; class Actinomycetes; order Kitasatosporales; family Streptomycetaceae; genus Streptomyces; species Streptomyces chrestomyceticus. The sequence goes on from NZ_BHZC01000001.1 coordinate 6,648,312, forward strand.
TCGGCTTCCTGATCACCTTCACCTTCGGCGGGCTGACCGGCGTCATCCTGGCCTCGCCCCCGATGGACTTCCACGTGACGGACTCGTACTTCGTGGTCGCCCACTTCCACTACGTCATCTTCGGCACCGTCGTCTTCGCGATGTTCGCCGGCTTCCACTTCTGGTGGCCGAAGTTCACCGGCAAGATGCTGGACGAGCGCCTCGGGAAAATCACCTTCTGGACGCTGTTCATCGGCTTCCACGGCACCTTCCTCGTCCAGCACTGGCTGGGCGCCGAGGGCATGCTGCGCCGTATCCCCGACTACCTGGCCGCCGACGGCTTCACGACGCTCAACACCGTCTCGACGATCGCCTCGTTCCTGCTCGGCCTGTCGCTGCTGCCGTTCCTCTACAACGTCTGGAAGACCGCGAAGTACGGGGAAAAGGTCACCGAAGACGACCCGTGGGGCTGGGGACGTTCACTGGAGTGGGCCACCTCCTGCCCGCCGCCGCGGCACAACTTCACCTCCCTGCCGCGCATCCGCTCCGAATCCCCGGCATTCGACCTGCACCACCCCGAAGTCGGCGCGCCCGGCCTGGACCGTGAAAAGGAACGCGAGGTGCTGGTATGAGCGGCGGCACGCCGATGAGCACGGCCGAGGCCGTCAACGAGATCGAGGGATATCTCCTCTGGGAGGCGGAGAAGGACCGCGCCCGCACTCGCGCCCGCGAATTCAGCGCCCGGCTGCCGTGGCTGACCCGCGCGCAGCAGGAGGAGGTCGAGCGGCAGTACCAGGCCGACCAACTGGAATTCTCCCGCGCCTACCTGCGGCGCATCGCCGCCCGCAGCGGAGAACTCCGCGCCGAGTACGAGGGCGTGTACCGGGTGCTGCGCCGCCGCCTGGTGACGGGCCTGCTCGTCGCGGCGGGGGTGCTGGTGACCGGCGCGGTGACGGCTGCCGTCGCCCTCATCGGCGGGTGAGGGCGACGGACTGACGACGACCGGGGGCGTCCGCGGCTGAGGGGGCGGCCGGCGGACGCCTCCCGGCCGTCAGCCGGAGCCGGCCGTCAGCCGGTGACGGTGATCTGCGACGCCGGGTCGGTGGTGTCGGCCACCTTGTACGTGGCGTTGAAGGTCGACGTCGTGGCGCTGGTCGGGCAGCCGAAGCCGCCGACGACCGTCACCGGCACCGAGGCGTTGGTGAAGGTGAGGGTGGACGGCGCGCCGTTCGCCCAGGCACCGGTCACCGTCGCCGCGCCGGTGGGGGCGGCCGTCACCGTACAACTGGCCAGACCGCTGGTCCTGAGGACGAAACCGCCGGTCGGGATGGTCAGCCCGGCGGTGCTCGGCGCGCCGTTCTGCATGGTGACGCCCCAGGCCCCGGACGTCTGGATGGTGGCGCTGACGCCCGGCATGCTGGTGGTGCACGAGGTGTAGCTGGGCGCCGAGATGCCGTTGCTGACCGGGCCGGAGGCGTTGGAGTTGGCCGGGGCCTGCGGGACCTGGCCGGTGGCGTTGGAGACGGTGCAGGTCACCGTCACCGAACCGGCCTTGAAGGTGGCCTTGCCGCTGAGGGTGGCGGCGTAGGAGTGCCCGGCCGGGGTGACGGTGGTCGCGCCGGGGATGACGGGCGCCCCGGTGGGCTGGGCGGTGGCCGAGCCGGTCAGGGCCAGGGTGAGGGACGCGGTCGCGAGGATGCCCGTACCGGCGGCGAGCAGGGCGCGCGGCCGCCGTGCGACGGAGTGGTGTGCGCGAGAGCGTGCGGGTCTGTGCGTCATCGCGGTTCTCCTTCTGCGAGCGGTGTTGGTGGGGCGACGCAGGTGCCTGCGAACACCTGCGGGTCAGGGGGGTGTGCGGGCCCGCCGTACGCGTGGGACGGGGCCCGGCGGCCCGGTGGGACCGTGGCGGACACCGTCGTACGGGTACGGAGGTGCGGTCTTACGGGGGCGAGGGCGGCGCCGTACGGGTACGGGGGCGCCGCCGTACCCGTACAGGGGCGTCGGAGTGCACGGACTACGCGGTCCTGCCGCGCGGCCCGGTCAGCTCTGCGGCTGGGTGCGGGACGGTGCGGACGGCTCGCTGCCGGACGGCCCGCATCCGCCTGCGGTCCCGCATCCGCCTGCGGTCCCGCATCCGCCTGCGGCCCCGGCTCGGGCTCCGGCAGCGGGCGTGGCTGCCAGGCGAAGATCATGCCGCCGCCGAGGATGCCGACGATCGTGCCGAACAGGAACCCGCCGAGGTTGGAGATCACCAGCGCGGCGGTGGCGACCAGGACGGTGAGGATGCCGGCCAGGCCCCGGTAGTACGGCGCGAACCATGCGGACAGGCCCATCAGGATCATCACCAGGCCCATCAGGACGGACGGGATCCCGGCGATGCCCTGCTGGAGCATGATCTTCAGCGGTGCCAGCGGGATGGCGCAGATCTCCGCACCGGCGACGACGGCCGCCAGCCCGCCCCAGAAGGGGCGGCCCTTGCGCCAGCGCCGCCAGGCCGTACGCCCGCGCCGCCAGGAGCCCTGCCCGGTCAGAAGCATTCCTTCTTGCCCTTGGAGATCTTCATGCTCAGGCCGGACAGCCGGAACGTCGCGGCGTTGGTGGCCCAGGCCGTCTGCTTGAGGTCGGTGATGTCGATGTCGTCGGCCTGCTGGGCGAACAGGTCCTGCATGCCCTGGGCGGTCGCCGGTCCCTTGTCGAGGGTGGAGGCGTCCCGGCCGATCTCGATGTTGTTGAAGTTTGCGTTGCCGGAGAGCTGGGTGGCGTCGACGAAGAGGTCGGTCGCCTTGACCGGCGTCTTGCCGCCGCCCGCGGTGAGGTTGAGCGAGATGTCGCCGATGACCGGCAGGGTGGTGACGACCGACTGGCACAGGTTGTGCAGGTCGGCCTTCTTGATGGCGGTCACGGCCACCGGCAGCAGTTCGCCGCGCGCGTTCTGGTCGACGCCGCCGTACTGGGCGAAGCCCTCGCCGTTGAGGGAGGAGGCGCTCACCTTGAACTGCTGTCCCGATACGGCGAACGAGGCCGCCAGCGCGCCGTTGGCCAGGGCGATGGCCAGTGCCGCTGTCCCGGCGAAGGCCGGGACGGACAGCACGGCGAACTTGCGCCAGCTCACCCGTCCCGTGACGTGTCTGCCGTGTGCGTCCTTCATGAGAGTGGTCCCCTTCGAAGTGCGGTGGATCGCGCAGCCGAGAGTTGTGGGGGGACGTGCTGGGCACCGGGCCAGGAAACGGCAAGCATGTGGCGATCAGGTGGAGGGTGTGAAGAACTGGCCGGTGTTACTGGCGAGTTGAATGTAAGTCTGCCAGTAGCCGTTGGCAAGGTTGAGGACCGAAGGAACCACAGGAGACGCAAAAGAGCCGCGGCGGCGCGTCGCCCGGCGGCACCGCCGTACCGCCCGGCTCCGCCGCGTCTTCGCGTACGCGCACGCCCTACGCGTACCGGACCCGCAGCTCCTTCACCCCGTTGAGCCAGGCCGACCGCAGCCGGCGCGGGTCGCCCGCGAGGGTGATGTCCGGCACGGTGTCGGCGATGGCCTGGAAGATCAGGTCGATCTCCAGGACGGCGAGCGACTTGCCGAGGCAGAAGTGCGGGCCGCCCCCGCCGAACCCCAGGTGGGGGTTGGGGTCGCGGGTGATGTCGAACGTCCCGGGGCTCTCGAAGACCTCCGGGTCGTGGTTGGCGGAGGCGTAGAAGAGGCCGACGCGCTGCCCCTTCCCGATCCGTACGCCGCCCAGGGTGGTGTCCTGGGTGGCGGTGCGCTGGAAGGAGACGACGGGCGTCGCCCAGCGCACGATCTCCTCGGCGGCGGTGCCGGGCCGTTCCCGTTTGTACAGCTCCCACTGGTCGGGGTGGGTCAGGAACGCGTGCATCCCGTGGGTGATCGCGTTGCGGGTCGTCTCGTTGCCCGCGACGGCCAGCAGGAGGACGAAGAACCCGAACTCGTCGGACGCGAGGTTGCCCTCGTCCTCCGCCGCGACCAGCCGGCTGACGATGTCCTGTGCCGGGCACTCCTTGCGGGCCGCGGCCAGGTTCATCGCGTACGAGATCAGCTCGGCCGCCGCGGTGCTGCCGACCTCCTCGGTGATGGCCAGCTCGGGGTCGTCGTACGCGATCATCTTGTTCGACCAGTCGAAGATCCGGGACCGGTCGTCCTGGGGGACGCCGATCAGCTCGGCGATGGCCTGGAGCGGCAGTTCGCAGGCGATGTCGGTGACGAAGTCGCCGGACTCCTTGCCGCGGGCCGCGGCGACGATGGTCCGCGCGCGGTCGCGCAGGGCCCCTTCGAGGGCGCGGATCGCGCGGGGCGTGAAGCCGCGCTGGACGATCTGCCGGACCCGGGTGTGCTCCGGCGGGTCCATGTTCAGCATGATCAGCTTCTGGACGTCGATCTTGTCGCGGGTCATGGCCGCGTTGAAGCGGATGATCGAGGTGTTCAGGCTCGCCGAGAAGACCTCCGGCCGGGTGGAGACCTCCCGGACGTCCTCGTGCCGGGTCACCACCCAGTAGCCGTCGTCGCCGAAGCCGGCGATGCCGTGCGGCTGGGCGTTCCACCATACGGGCGCGGTGCGCCGCAGCTCGGCGAACTCGGGCAGCGGCACGCGGCGGTGGTAGACGTCGGGGTCGGTGAAGTCGAACCCGTCGGGCAGCGCGGGGCATGGCATCTCGGCGACTCCAGCTCTGGTCCGGCCCGGTGCCGGTCGGGGGTCCTGGCGGCCCGCCGTCGTGCGGATGCCGACCGGCGGTCCTGACGGGCCGTCAGCTCATGGCGGTGAAGGTAGTAACGAGTTCTATAAGTGGCAAGGGGCGCGGGGCGTCAAGTGCCGTCCCCGCGCGGCCGTTCGAGGGGAAGGCCCGTGCAGCACCCTTGCGCCCCCGCCCGCGGCTCAAAGAGACTGGCCGGGGAACTAGAACGCGTACCAGTTCCGTCGTCGGGGGTGCCGGGACGTCCTGCGGGACGTGAGGAGAGGACGAGTCAGTCATGGCCGCGGAACCCGTCATCGTGGAAGCCGTACGCACCCCGATCGGCAAGCGCGGCGGCGCGCTCGCCAACCTCCACCCCGCCTACCTCCTCGGCGAGACCTACCGGGAACTGCTCGACCGCACCGGCATCCAGCCGGACTGCGTGGAACAGATCGTCGGCGGCACGGTCACCCACGCCGGCGAGCAGTCCATGAACCCGGCCCGCACCGCCTGGCTGACGATGGGCCTGCCGTACGAGACGGCCGCCACCACCGTGGACTGCCAGTGCGGCTCGTCCCAGCAGGCCAACCACATGGTCGCCAACATGGTCGCGGGCGGCGTCATCGACATCGGCATCGGGTGCGGCGTGGAGGCGATGTCCCGGGTGCCGCTGGGCAGCGGCTCCAAGCACGGCCCCGGCAAACCCTGGCCCGACGAGTGGAACGTGGACCTGCCCAACCAGTTCGAGGCGGCCGAACGCATCGCCCGCAACCGGGGGCTGACCCGCGAGGACGTCGACGCGCTCGGCCTGCGCTCGCAGGAGCGGGCCGCGGCGGCCTGGGCCGAGGAACGCTTCAAGCGCGAGACGTTCGCCGTGCAGGTGCCGACCACGGAGGACGAACAGGCCGCCGGGCAGGGCATGTGGCGGCTCGTGGACCGCGACGAAGGGCTGCGCGACACGAGCATGGAGGCGCTCGGCGGGCTCAAACCGGTCATGCCGACCGCCGTGCACACGGCGGGCAACTGCGCACAGATCTCGGACGGCGCGAGCGCGGTGATGTGGGCGTCCAAGCGGATGGCCCGCGCGCTCAAACTCAAGCCACGGGCCCGTATCGTCGCCCAGGCGCTGGTCGGCGCCGACCCCCACTACCACCTCGACGGGCCCATCGACGCGACGCGGGCCGTGCTGGGCAGGGCCGGGATGTCGCTCAAGGACATCGACCTGGTGGAGATCAACGAGGCGTTCGCGTCGGTCGTCCTGTCCTGGGCGCGGGTCTTCGACCAGGACCTGGAGAAGGTCAACGTGAACGGCGGCGCCATCGCCCTGGGCCACCCGGTCGGCGCCACGGGCGCCCGCCTGATCACCACGGCGCTGCACGAACTGGAGCGGACGGGCAAGGAGTTCGCGCTGGTCACGATGTGTGCGGGCGGGGGCTGGCGACGGGGACGATCCTTCAGCGGCTGTGAGGAGCGGAGGACAAGGGGCGTTGTCAGTGGTCCCTGTCACACTCGCCTCATGACCGAATCAGGGGTTGAGGCCGGGGTTGGATCAGGGGCTCGGGGCGTGTGGCCGCCGCCGGTGCCGCCGGGGAATTACGCACCGCTGTGGGCGGACGAGGGCGGCGCGCGGCAGCGCCCGCCGCTGGTGGGGGACGAGCGGGAGATCCTCACCAGCTATCTGGAGTGGCACCGCGCCACCTTCGAGCTGAAGTGCTCGGGGGTGCCCGCCGAGCGGCTCTCGGAGCGGACGGTGCCGCCGTCGAGCATGAGCCTGCACGGCCTGATGCGGCATCTCGCCGGGGTGGAGCGGTGGTGGTTCCACCTCCAGTTCGCGGGCGAACGGACCCCGATGCTCCACTACTCCGACGAGGACCCCGACCAGGATTTCGACGACCTGGCCGGCGACCCGGAGGAAGCCCTGGCCGTCTGGCGGGAGCAGTGCGAGCACTCCCGCCGCATCGTGGCCGGCGCGCCGTCCCTGGACGCGACGGGCATCCACGCGGCGTCGGGTGATCCGGTCTCGCTGCGCCGCATCATGGTCGACCTGATAGCGGAGTACGCCCGGCACAACGGCCATGCCGACCTGCTGCGCGAGCGAATGGACGGGGCGACCGGGCGCTGACCGGGACCGGGGCGCGCCCCGACGCCCTCGTCACCTCATCGCCTCGTCACGTCGTGACCCGCCGGGCGTACACCTCTATCTCGATCTTCATCCGGGGATCGGCGAGACCGCACACCATCATCGTGGCGGCCGGCCGGACCTCGCCGAAACAGCGCCGCAGGACCGGCCAGCAAGGCTCGAAGTCCGCGCGGTCGGGCAGGAGGTAGCGCACCCGCACCACGTCGGCGAAGCCGCACCCGGCCTCGGTCAGCGCGGCCTCGATGTTGCGCAGGCACTGCTCGGCCTGCTGCACCACGTCATCGGAGATCGTCATGGTCGTGTAGTCGAACCCGGTCGTCCCGGACACATGCACCCAGTCGCCGTCCACCACGGCACGGGCGTAGCCGATCTGCTCCTCGAAGGCCGAACCGCTGAGAACCGCACGTCGCTCTGTCATGCGCCGAACGCTAAGTGACCATCATCCGTACGTTCAACAGAAAGCGACCGACGCCGGTGGCGTCGGTCGCTTCAGGGGAGGCCGGCTGTCGCGGGCTGCTCAGTACCAGTTGTGGGACTGCCAGAACTTCCAGGCGTCGCAGGGGCTGCCGTAGGTGGAGTTCATGTAGTCCAGGCCCCACTTGATCTGGGTCTCCGGATTGGTCTTCCAGTCCGCGCCCGCGGAGGCCATCTTCGAGCCCGGCTGTGCCTGCACCAGGCCGTAGGCGCCGCTGGACGGGTTGGTGGCGGTCGGGTCCCAGCCGCTCTCGCGCTCGACGATGTTGCTGAAGCACTGGTACTGGGCCTGGTCCGGGATCAGCTTGTGCGCCGCGGCCTTGGCGTCGCTCGCGCTCGCGGAGGACGGTGCCTGCGCGGGGGCGGCGGCCTGGGCCGGCGTGGCGCCGAAGGCGACGGCCGAGGCGCCCAGGGCGACGGCGCCGGCGGCGACGACGGCCTTCTTGCGGGCGGCGAGACGGCTGGTGATCGTGGACGAGGTGACGCTCACGGGAGGGGAACCTTCCGACGGGTGCAAGGGGCGCCGCCGAGGCTGCGGCCAGGGGGGAAGAAGCACGCTGCGCTCGGCGACGACATCCACCCTGGGAAGTGGTCGGCGGGGTTGGCAATACCCGGACGTACTAGTGGATCTCGCACGCGAGGTGAAAGGTCCCACCCGTTCCGGCCCGCGGCGGAGCGGATCGACGGGAGGGGAGGGTCTACGAAAGGGGGTCGTACGGGGGCGGAAGTCCTGTGGGTGGGGTCACACGGGGGTGGGTGAGGGTAAGGGCCCATATTGGGCATTGGGCCTTACTGTCGGCCCTGGCTCAGAGTCCCTTCACCCCTTGCTGCTGCTCCGGCTTCGGGGGTGTCGGTTCCGGGCGGTCGAACGTCGCCGGGGCGTCGAAGGCCGCGCGGCGGGTGGCGCGGCGCAGGGCCTTGAGGAGGGTGGGGCCGAGGGTGAGGGTGAGGATCACCGTGACCGCGGCCCGGGGCAGGTCCCAGCCCAGCGAGGTCGCCAGGCAGTAGGCGACGAAGCGCGCCAGGTTCTCGGGCAGCGGGTCGCCCGGCACGAAGGAGACGCCGGTGGCCAGGCCGCCGATGTAGGGCCAGCCCTGGAGGTTCATGACCAGGCCGTACAGGACGGCGGAGACCCCGCCGTACACCGCGATCATGACGATTTCGCGGCGGCCGCGCAGCCGGTCCGGGCCCGGCAGCAGGCCCGCGCCCATCGCCACCCACCCCATCGACAGCATCTGGAACGGCAGCCACGGCCCCACCCCGCCGGTCAGCAGCGCGGAGGCGAACATCGACACCGAACCGAGCACGAACCCGAAGCCCGGCCCCAGTACCCGCCCGGACAGCACCATCAGGAAGAACATCGGCTCGATGCCGGCGGTGCCCGCGCCCAGCGGCCGCATCGCCGCGCCCGCGGCGGCCAGGACGCCGAGCATGGCGATGGCCTTCGCGTCGAGGCCGGGCGCGCCGCCCGTCGCCGAGGACGCCGAGGTGTCGGCGATCGTGGCCACGACGACGGCGAGCAGCAGCGGCAGCAGGGCCGCGAACAGCCACGGCGCGTCCTTGGAGTGCGCGAGGCCGGAGGCGGAGCCGGCCAGCAGGGGCCAGCCGAAGGCCATCACGCCGATGGCGGAGATCAGGACGAGCGCGGCAACGGCGCGCGGGCCCAGCCGTACCGCGCGTGCCTGCCGGTCCGGCGGAGCGGGGAGCGTACGGGTCATGCCGTGGCCTCCAGGGCGTGGGCGACCTGGGGCACGGTGAGCCACGGCAGCGGCGCCAGCACCTTGGAGACCTGCGGGGCGAAGGCGGGCGAGGAGACGACGACCTCGGCGGTCGGGCCGTCCGCGACGATCTCGCCGTCCGCGAGGATGACGACCCGGTGGGCCAGCTCGGCGGCCAGTTCGACGTCGTGGGTGGCCAGGACGATCGCGTGCCCCTCGGCGGCCAGCCCGCGCAGCAGCTCCACGAGACGGCCCTTGGCCGCGTAGTCCAGACCGCGGGTCGGCTCGTCGAGCAGGAGCAGCGGCGGCCGGGCGGTCAGGACGACGGCCAGCGCGAGGGCGAGCCGCTGGCCTTCGGAGAGGTCGCGCGGGTGGGTGCCGTCCTGTACGTCCGGGAGCAGCCGGGTGACCAGGCCGCGGCAGGTGCCGGGGGCGGCGTCCGCGTCGTGGTCGGCGGCGGCGCACTCGGCGGCGACGGTGTCCGCGTACAGGAGGTCGCGCGGCTCCTGCGGTACGAGGCCGACGTGCCGCAGCAGCGTGCGCGGTGCGGTGCGGTGCGGAGCCGCGCCGCCGACGCGCACCGAGCCGGCGGCGGGCTCGTGCATGCCGACGAGGGTGGTGAGCAGGGTGGACTTGCCCGCGCCGTTGCGGCCCATGAGGGCGATCGTCTCGCCGGCGCGGACGGTCAGGCCGACGCGGTGCAGGGCGTCGGTCCGGCCGCGCCGTACGGAGAGTCCGACGGTCTCGGCGGCGAGCGGGCCACCGGAGCCCTCGGACGCGGATGCGGACGCGGACCCGGATGCGGACGCCTGCCCGGACCCGGAACCGGACCCGGAACCGGACCCGGCCCCTGACGTCGCTCCGCCCCGGAGGCGGTCCTCGCGGCGGCGCCACCGCCCGAAGCGCTTACGGGCGGAGCCGGCGACCTCCGGGCCGGGGCCGGTGCCGGCACCGGTGTCGAGACCGGACGTCCCGGGACCGGCGCCCACCTCCGTCACTGCCTCCGTCACGGCCGCCGCCCCGGGAAGCCCTCCGTTTCCCCCCGGCTCCACCCCGGCCAGCCGCTCGCGCAGCGACGACGCCTTGCGGCGGGCGTCGCGTACCGAGAGCGGCAGCGGTGACCAGTGGGCGAGCCGGCCCAGGGCCACCACCGGCGGGTGGACGGGGGAGACGGCCATGATGTCGGCGGGCGCGCCGACGACCGGGGGCGCGCCGGGCGCGGGCAGCAGGATGACCTGGTCGGCGTACTGGACGACGCGCTCCAGCCGGTGCTCGGCCAGCAGGACCGTCGTCCCGAGGTCGTGCACCAGGCGTTGCAGCACGGCGAGCACCTCCTCGGCGGCGGCCGGGTCGAGGGCCGAGGTCGGCTCGTCCAGGACCAGCACCTTGGGGTGGGTGGTGAGCACCGAGCCGATGGCGACGCGCTGCTGCTGCCCGCCGGAGAGCGTGGTGATGGCGCGGTCGCGCAGGTCGGCGAGGCCGAGGAGGTCCAGGGTCTCCTCGACGCGGCGCCGCATGACGTCCGGGGCCAGGCCCAGCGACTCCATGCCGTACGCGAGTTCGTCCTCGACGGTGTCGGTGACGAAGTGGGCGAGCGGGTCCTGGCCGACGGTGCCGACCACGTCGGCCAGTTCGCGCGGCTTGTGGGTACGGGTGTCCCGGCCGGCCACGGTGACGCGGCCGCGCAGGGTGCCGCCGGTGAAGTGCGGCACGAGGCCGCAGACGGCGTTCAGCACGGTGGACTTGCCGACGCCGGAGGGGCCGACGAGCAGGCACAGTTCGCCTTCGGGCACGGTCAGGTCGATGCCCTGGACGGCGGGTTCCGCGGCGTCCCCGTAGGTGACCGACACCTGGTCGAAGCGGATCACTGAGGGGACTCCTTCGTGTGCGGCGCGCCCTGCGCCGGAGACTTCCTTACCCGTGCCCGCCCGGCACCCGGCTCTCCTGACCCCGACCCCGGCCCCGGCTCCGTCTCCACCTCGGCCCCCGCCGCCCGCTGCGGCAGCGGTGCGACGAACGCCGGGAGCAGCCCCACCAGGACACCGGCCGCGGGCCACAGCGGGAGGACGGGCGCGGTGAGCGGGACGGCGGGCGGGTGCAGGGCGGCCGGGTCGTAGGAGTTCGCCCAGATCGTCAGGGCGGCCACCGCGATGCCGGAGCCCGACACCAGCCAGGCGCGCACACCCCACCGGTCGGGCCGGTAGCGGCTGCGTACGGACCGGCGGCCGCCCAGCCACAGTCCGGCGAGGGCCGCGGCGAGCCCGGCGAGCAGCACCGGCAGGCCGTACGCGGCCCCGGTGTCGGCCAGCAGCCCGTACGTACCGGCGCAGACGCCGAGCAGGCCGCCGAGGGTGAGGGCGGTGGTGGTGTGCCGTACGGCGGGCGGCACCTGCGCCGTACGGCCGTAACCGCGCGCGTCCATCGCCGCCGCCAGCGACACCGAACGTTCCAGCGCGCCCTCCAGGACCGGCAGCCCGACCTGGAACAGCGCCTTGACGCCCCGGTCCGGGCGGCCGCGCAGCCGGCGCGCCGCCCGCAGCCGCTGTACGTCGGCGACGAGGTTGGGTGCGAAGGTCATCGCGACGACGACCGCGACGCCCGCCTCGTACAGGGCGCCCGGCAGGGACTTCAGCAGGCGTGCCGGGCTGGCGAGCGCGTTCGCGGCGCCGACGCAGATCAGCAGGGTGCCCAGCTTCAGCCCGTCGTAGAAGGCGAAGAGCATGCCCTCGGCGGTGACCCGGCCGCCGATGCGCACCCCGCGCGCCCACTCGGGCAGCGGCACTTCCGGCAGTGTCACCAGGGTGTGCGTGCCCGGGATGGGCGAGCCCAGGAAGAACGCGAAGACCAACCGGATGACGATCACCAGCAGGCCGAGTTTGAGGAACGCGCCGTACGAGCGGGCCCACGGCGCGTCCGTGCGGCGCGCCGCGACGACGTACCCGGCGACGCCGATCAGCAGGCCCAGCAGCAGCGGGTTGGTCGTCCGGGACGCCGCGGTGGCCAGGCCCAGCGCCCACAGCCACCAGGCGCCCGCGTGCAGCGCGGTGGAGCGGGTGGCGCGGGGGACGCCGAGGGCGCGGGCGCTCATCCGCGGCGGCGGCGAGCCTGCCACCCGGCCGCCGCGCCCAGGACGACCAGGACGGCGAGGCCACCGATCAGTCCGGCGGAGGGGCCGCCCGAAGCGTCGTCGTCCGCCTGCTTCCCGGCGGCGGACGCGCCGTCGGAAGCACCCGGGTCCGGCACGCCGGAGGCGGAAGCGGAACCGGAAGCAGCACCGGAAGCCTTGTCCGCGCACCCCGCCTTCGGATATCCGGCGATCGCGCACAGCAGCGCGTTCGCGTCGTACCGCAGCGGCTTGGCGACGGCCGCCAGCGCGTCACCGACCGTCCCGTCCTCGGGCAGCCGGGCGCACTCCGTACGGACCGGTGGCGGGTTCTCCCCGGCCGCCGCCTCCGCCTTCGTGCCGAAGTCGAGGACCAGGCCGACGCGCTTGGTGCCGTCCTGCGCGGGCGTCTGCCCGCAGATCGCGGCGAAGTCCGCGGCCCGGCGCGGCTTGCCGGCCGCCGCCGAGTCGGCGCTGACGGTGAAACGGAAGCCCGCCACGGCGCCGTCCCGGGGGCGGCTGGTGGCCGGCCCCTCGGTCGCGTACGACCAGCCGCCGTCCCCGGAGGCCGGGGCGCCGGCGGCGGGCCCGTCCCAGAAGGACCAGTAGCGGTACTCCTGCGCCTGGGCGGGCGCCGCGCCCAGGCCCGTGACCGTACCGGCCAGGGCCAGGGCGCCGAGGAGGCGGGCGGAGCGGGACCGCGGCAGGCGCATCAGACGTCGCTCTTCTTCCGGCGGCCGCTGAGCAGGAACCCGGCGCCGATGCTCGCCACGAACACGATGCCGAAGATCCACCACACGCCGGAGTTCTGGTCGTCCTGGTCCTGCGCGTCCTTCTCGGGCGCGGCGGACGGCGCGGAGCTGCCGGCCGGCTTGGGGCCGGTGGCGTTGAGCTGCGCGACCAGGTCGGCGCCGCCGAAGGAGCGCGGGTCGGCGCCCGCGGCGTGCGCGGCGAGCACCAGTTGCGCGTACGCGGCCGGGCCGGCCTCCTTGGCCCAGTTCGCGGAGTTCTTCTCCAGCCACTTCAGCGGCGCCTGCGCGGCGGCCCCGTGCGACCCGGCGGCGAGGGCCACCACGGCGTCGGCGGTGTTGCCGACGTCGGGCTGGTCCTCGGCGCCGGGCATCGCGGACTTCAGGTGCTGGCCGTTCGCGCCGAGCACCGCGGCCAGGTAGGCGGCGCCGCCCTCGGCGGCCTGCTTCGGGTCCCGCTTCGCGTCCTTGTCCGCCGCCCCGCCGTCACACTTCAGGGGCTTCACCGGCTCGTTGACGTCCTTGCCCGCCGGGTCGACCACGAAGCCGTCGCCCAGCCCGCCGAGCACGGCGGCGGCCGTGGCGTCCGCGTTCGGGGCCAGCTTGCCGTCCTTGGGCTGGAAGGCGAACGCGCCGCGTTCCCCTTCCTTCGCGTCGCAGCCGAGCTGGAAGGTGACCAGCGCGTCGTACGGGGACTTGCCGCCCTTCCGCACGGACTCCGGCTTCTCACCCGCCGCCTTGAGCGCGCCGATCACCACGGAGGTGGAGTTGGCGTCACTGGGCGAGCCGCCCGTCGAGGGCCAGCCGCCGTCGTCGTTCTGTACCGACTTCAGCCACTTCACGGCCTTCTGTACGGCGTCGTCGTGCCCGCCGAGCGCGGCCAGCGCCTGTACCGCGGCGCTCGTCTGGTTGGTGTCCCGCATGGTCTTGTCGTCGCACGCCTTGGCCGGGTCGGCGCGGTAGGCGCTGAAGGCGCCGTCGGAGCACTGCTGCCCGGCGAGCCAGTCGACGCCCGTCACCGACGGACGCACCCCGACGGTGCGCTGTGCGAGGAGGGCGAGCGACTGCCGCCACACGCCGTCGTACTGCGGGTCCTTGGTGCCGTACAGCCCGTCGGGCAGCTTCGACGCCTGCGCGGCCGGCGCGGGGGAGTCGGCGGCCGCCACGGGGGTACCGGCCGCGCACAGCACGGCGGCGCCGGCCAGCGCCGCGGCGGCGCGGCGCGCCAGGGCGGCGAAGGTGGGGGCCGTGGAAGCCCTGGGAGCCAGGGGAGCCTGGGAAGCCGTGGTGGCCATCGGGTCGGTGCCTCTCGGGTCAGGTCGCTGCGGTGGGTCCGCGGTGGGCCGGTGGTGGGTGCTGCGGTGGGTGCGCAGCCGCACTCGGACGCCCCGCCGCCCGCCGGTCGACGACCGGCCGCGGTGGCACCGGGCTCAGCTCCGCATACCTCGACGGTGCCGCGCGCCGGGCGTCCGCGCGAGGAGGCGCGGCCTTCCGGCGGCGGGAGCCTTGGTCGTGCCCCAGCGGGTGCTCCGGCTCGGCGGGCGCACGGCGGCCGTACGTCCCGGATCACGGTTGCGGGTCAGCGCCGGATTTCCACCGGCTTCCCCCGATCGGGCACAGGATGAAATTGTCTCGCACACCTTAACCGGCGGGCCGGGCGAGCCCCGGGTACGGGCTGCCCGGCAGACGCCCGCCTCACACCGCCCGGTACGTCACCGGCTCCGGCCCCGGCACCGCCTCCGCCAGCCCCAGCCGCACCAGCCGCCGCAGATGCGCCTCCGCCTCCGCGACCGCGATGGTGCGCGACGCGTACGGGATGCGCTCCCACGGCCGGTTCCACTCCATGGCCTCGGCGAGCTGCCACGGAGTGCGCGGTACGGCGAGCAGCGCGCGCAGCCCGGCCAGCCGCTCCTCGTGGTGGGCGAGCAGTTCACGGACCCGGTCGGCCGCGTCCGTGAACGCGTGCTGATGGGCGGGGAGCACCTCGGCGGGCGCGAGCCGGGCGACGCGTTCCAGGGAGGCCAGGTAGTCGCCGAGGGGGTCGCCGGGTGTCGCGTCGTCCGGGTCCTCGTAGAGCCCGATGTGCGGACTGATGCCCGGCAGCAGGTGGTCGCCGGAGAAGAGCCGGCCGTGGCCCGGCCGCCGGGCCGGGTGCTCCTCCTCCAGGTGCAGGCACACATGGCCGGGGGTGTGGCCGGGCGTCCAGACGGCGCGCAGCCGGCGGCCGGGCAGGTCGAGGAGTGCGCCGGGCGCGATCTCGCGGTCGGGCAGCGCCGCCCGCTGCCCGGGGAGGTCACGCACCGGCCCCTTGGCGCGCACCCGACGCAGGGGCGCCAGGTGGCTGTCGGGCGCGCCGGCCGCGGCCAGCTTGGCGATCAGGTGGTCCAGCCACCGGCCGGGTTCGGCCTCCCGGGTACGGCGTACGACGGCGGCGTCCGCCGCGTGCATCGCGATCCACGCGCCGGACGCCTCCCGTACGCGGGCGGAGAGGCCGTGGTGGTCGGGATGGTGGTGCGTGATGAGGACCCCGTGCAGGTCGGTGACGTCGAAGCCGCAGGCGGTGATCCCGGCGGTCAGGGTGTCCCAGGCGTCCGGGTCGTCCCACCCGGTGTCCACGAGGACGGGGCCGCGGCCGGTCTCCAGGAGGTGGACGAGGGTGTGGCCGAGCGGATTGTCCGGGATGGGGACGGCGATCGACCACACGCCGCCCCGGTGGTCGGTCACCCGGGGTCCGGCCGCCGCCGTCCCGGTCCGGGCCGCTGCCGTCATCCGCCGCACCTCCGCGTCCGCGCGGACGTGCCGCGCCCCCGTACCGAGCACCGTACCGAGCCCTCCGTGCCGGAGCCCGTGCCGAGCATTGCCCAGCATAACTAGAACTGGTATCAGTCCTGATGCAGCGTCAGAAACTCTCCGCGCCAGCCCGGTTCGCCACTACATCCCGTCCGACCCCCAGGAGGCGGCAGCCATGAGCGCACTCGTCGAGTACGAACAGCTCTACATCGGCGGCGAGTTCACCGACCCGGCCGGCGGTGGCACCATCGAGGTGGTCTCGCCGCACACCGAGCAGGTCATCGGCCGGGTGCCGCACGCCTCGCGGACCGATGTGGACCGGGCCGTCTCCGCGGCCCGCGCCTCCTTCGACTCCGGGGAGTGGGCGCGGACGCCGCTCGCGGAGCGGATCGCGGTGGTCACGCGCGTCAAGGACGCCTTCGCCGTGCGCAGCGAGGAGATCGCCAGGGTCATCAGCGCGGAGAACGGCACCCCGTACACCTCCAGCGTGATGGTGCAGGCGCTGGCCGCGATGATGGCGTGGGACGCGGCGATCACCGTCGCCCGGGACTTCCCGTTCGAGGAGCGCCGGGCCGGTGTGCTCGGGCCGCTGCTGGTGCGGCGTGAGCCGGTGGGGGTGGTGGCGGCCGTGGTGCCGTGGAACGTGCCGCAGTTCACCGCGGCGGCCAAGCTGGCGCCGGCGCTGCTGGCCGGCTGTTCGGTGGTCCTCAAGGTGTCGCCCGAGACGCCGCTGGACGCCTATCTGCTGGCGGACATCGTGAGCGAGGCCGGGCTGCCGCCGGGCGTGCTGTCCATCCTTCCGGCGGACCGGGAGGTGAGCGAGTACCTGGTCGGGCACCCGGACGTGGACAAGGTGGCGTTCACCGGGTCGGTCGCCGCGGGCCGGCGCGTCATGGAGGTCGCGGCGCGCCATCTGACGCGGGTGACGCTGGAGCTGGGCGGCAAGTCGGCCGCCGTCATCCTGCCGGACGCCGACCTGGACGCCGCGGTGGCGGGCATCGCGCCGTTCGCGTGGCTGGTCAACGGGCAGGCGTGCGTCGGGCAGACGCGGATCCTCGCGCCGCGCGAGCGCTACGCCGAGATCGCCGAGCGGTTCACCGCCGCCGCGTCCGCCCTGCGCGTGGGCGACCCGCTGGACCCGGCGACCGAGATCGGGCCGCTGGTCGCCCGGCGCCAGCAGCAGCGGTCGCTGGACTACATCGCCCTCGGGCAGCGCGAGGGCGCCAAGATCCTGACCGGCGGCGGGCGGCCGGAGGCGATGGAGACCGGCTGGTACGTGGAGCCGACCCTGTTCGGCGAGGTGTCCAACTCCATGCGCATCGCCCGCGAGGAGATCTTCGGCCCGGTGATCTGCCTGCTGCCGTACGAGGACGAGGCCGAGGCGGTCCGGATCGCCAACGACTCCGAGTACGGGCTGTCCGGCTCGGTGTGGACCGCGGACACCGAGCGCGGCATCGACGTCGCCCGGCGGGTGCGGACCGGTACGTACTCCGTGAACACCTTCAGCATCGACATGCTGGGTCCGTTCGGCGGATACAAGAACTCCGGTATCGGGCGGGAGTTCGGGCCCGAGGGCTTCGGCGAGTACCTGGAGCACAAGATGATCCATCTGCCGGCGGAGGGGTGAGGGACGGTATGAGCGGTACGGACGGCAAGGGCGGGAAGGGCGCGGAGGGCGGGCCGGAGGGGCCCCGCTGGCACGTCGAGGTCGACCGGGGCGTCTGCATCGGCTCCGGCCTGTGCGCGGCCACCGCCCCCGGCGGCTTCGAGCTGGACGCGGCCCGCCAGTCGCACCCCGTACGGCCCGAGTGCGACGCGTCCGAC
This sequence comes from Streptomyces chrestomyceticus JCM 4735, assembly GCF_003865135.1. NCBI lineage: Bacteria > Bacillati > Actinomycetota > Actinomycetes > Kitasatosporales > Streptomycetaceae > Streptomyces > Streptomyces chrestomyceticus. The sequence continues at coordinate 6,665,769 of NZ_BHZC01000001.1, forward strand.
GACGTGCTGGCGGCGGCCGAGGGCTGCCCCGTCGAAGCGATCACCGTGACGCTCGCCGCCACGGGGGAGGCCGTCTTCCCGCCCGACGAGTGAGCGGACCCGCGTGCGGGCGGTACGGGTGCGAGCCCCGCGCCCACCGGGACGTACCGTCAGTAACCCGTGAACTTCTCACGGTGACCTCGTGACATCTGCGACTGTTAACGCTCCCCGGCGGCGTGGAAATCTCTGTGCCACGCCGCCGAGGGGGGAGACGATGGACAAGCGGTACGAGGTTTACTGTCTCGCCGACAGATTCTTCTACGAGACCCCGGACCGTCTGTCCGCAGGGAACGGAGCCGCGTCGGGCCACGGACCCCTGTACGAAGCGGCGCAGCGCGCAGTCCCCGAAGGGTGGCGGTGTTTCCTCTCCGGGGACTGGCTCCACGTGAACCCGGTCGACGCCGAAGGACAGCCGCGTCCCGGACTGCCCCCGCAGGGCTGGAAGATCCACGTCTCGGCCTGTACCGACAACGCGGAGAAGCTGGCGTCCCAGGTGTGGGACTACTGCGTCGCCCGGCTGATCCCGTTCAAGTTCGTCCCCGGGCCGCGCCCGCTGCACCTGCGCAACTCCAAGTACGCCGACCGGGGCGGGAGCGGCAAGTTCGCCACCATCTATCCGTCGGACGAGCGGCAACTGCACACCGTCCTGCGGGAGCTGGGCGCGCTGCTGGCCGGTGAGCCGGGCCCGTACATCCTCAGCGACCTGCGCTGGCAGGACGGGCCGCTCTACGTGCGGTACGGCGGCTTCACCCGGCGCTACTGCGTCGACGAGCACGGCAACCTGGTCGGCGCGATCGAGAACGCCGACGGCAAGCTGGTCCCCGACCGGCGCGAGCCGAAATTCCACGTACCGGAGTGGATCGAGTTGCCGGACTTCCTCGCCCCGCAGCTCGCCGCCCGCAACTCCACCACCGTCACCGACCTGCCGTACCGGATCGAGTCCGCGCTGCACTTCTCCAACGGCGGCGGCGTCTACCTCGGCCGCGACCGGCGCACCGGCGACAAGGTGGTGCTCAAGGAGGCCCGGCCGCACGCCGGACTGGCCGCCGACCGGGCCGACGCCGTCACCCGCCTGGAGCGCGAACGGGCCGCCCTGGAGAAGCTGTCCGGGCTGGGCGTCGCGCCGGAGGTCCGTGACTGGTTCACCCTGGACGACCACCGCTTCCTGGTCATGGACTTCCTGGAGGGGCGCACCCTCAACGCGTTCTTCGCCGAACGGCACCCGCTGATGGGGCCCGCGCCGGAGCCGGCCGCGCTGGCCGACTACACGCGGTGGGCGCTGGGCATTCACGCGGCGGTCGAGGACGTGGTGGCCGCCGTGCACCGCCGCGGTGTCGTCTTCAACGACCTGCACATGTTCAACATCATGGTCGCGCCCGACGAGAGCGGCGTGAAACTCCTGGACTTCGAGGCGGCCGCGGACGTCGGCGAGGCACAGCGGCAGACGCTGGCCCACCCGGGCTTCATCGCCCCGGCCGACCGCACCGGCTTCGAGGTGGACCGGTACGCGCTCGCCTGCCTGCGGCTCGCGCTGTTCCTGCCGATGACCACACTGCTGGTGATCGACCGGGACAAGGCCGCGCACCTCGCCGAGATCGTGGCGCACGAATTCCCCGACGTACCGGCGGAGTTCCTGGCCGAGGCGGTGGAGGTCATCCAGGGGACACCGGGGACCGCCGGGGCCCCGGCCACGGTCCCGCCCGCGAAACGCCGTACCGCCCCCGCGCCCTACCTCCCCGCCGAGCCCGCCGACTGGCCGCACAGCCGCGACGCGATGGTCGCCGGCATCCTGGCCTCCGCCACCCCCGAACGCACCGACCGGCTCTTCCCCGGCGACATCGCCCAGTTCACGGACGGCGGCGGGCTGGGGATCGCGTACGGCGCCGCCGGCGTCCTGTACGCGCTCGCCGAGACCGGTGCCGGGAGGTACGGGGAAGGCGAGGAGTGGTTGTTGCGGCAGACCGCCCCGCCTCCTCCCGGCACCTCGCTGGGCTTCTACGACGGGCTGTCCGGCGTCGCCTGCGTGCTGGACCGGCTGGGCCACCCCGAGCGGGCCATGGAGCTGATGGAGCGGGTCCTCGCCGAGAAGTGGCACCGCCTCGCCCCCGACCTGCACGGCGGCCTGGCCGGCGTCGGCCTGGCCCTCGACCACCTCGCCCGCACCCGGGGCGAACGGGAGCTGCGCGACCGGGCCCTGGAGGCCGCCGGGCACACCGCCGACCGGCTGGACGCCTGCGGAAAGCGGGCCGGACTGCTGCGCGGCGCCGCCGGACCCGCGCTGCTGTTCCTGCGGCTGTACGAGACCACCGGCGACGCGGGTCTGCTCGACCTCGCGGCCGAGGCGCTCCGGCGCGACCTGGCACGCTGCGTACGCAACAAGAACGGCACCCTGGTCGTCGACGAGGGCTGGCGGACGCTGCCGTACCTCGGCGCCGGCAGTGTCGGCATCGCGGCGGTGCTGGACGACTACCTGGCGCACCGCGCGGACGAGGAGTTCCAGGAGGCGCGGACCGCGATCCTGCCCGCCGCCCGGTCCCGCTTCTACGCGCAGCCCGGCCTCTTCCGCGGCCGCGCGGGCTGCGTCCTGCACCTGGCCCGTACGACCACCCCGGGCGCCGACCTGGACGGTGAGCTGGCGGCCCAGATCTCCTACCTGGGCTGGTACGCCATGCCCTACCAGAAGCACCTCGCCTTCCCCGGCGACCAGATGATGCGCCTGTCGATGGACCTGGCGACCGGTACGGCGGGCTGCCTGCTGGCCCTCGGTGCCGCGCTGCACGACCGGCCCGTCCAGTTGCCCTTCCTCCCGCCGCCGCCCTCCGCGGAGGTCCGGCGGCCCTAGAGCCGGCCCCGGCCGCCGTGCCGGAGCCGTACCCCCGGGTGTCACGGGGAGACCCGCCACCCGGAACCGCAGCAACACCCGCAACACAGCACCATCCAGCAACACAGCAGTACAGCAACACCAGTACAACTACGTCCCCATAGTGAGAGGAAAGTGTCATGGCGCTTCTCGACCTCCAGGCGATGGACGCTCCCGAGCACGGCGGCGGCGGTGGCGGCAGCGAGGCCAGCCTGCTGCTCTGCTGGAGCGAGGCCAGCATCGTCCTGTGTCTCTGACCTGACCGGTCGGAACCGCTGCCGGAATGCCTGAACCGGTAGCACAGATCCGGGACTTGTGATCCGGACGTGCGTGCGGCCCCTGCGCGGGCCGCACGCACACCCCGTCGAGAGGCTGTGACCGTGACCCCCGCCGACCGGCTGCTGGCCGGCGCCCTTCGCCACAGTGCCCTGCGCGCCACCGCGCTCCTGCTGCTCACCGCCGCATCGGCCGCCCTCGGCCTGGCGCTGCCCGCCGCCCTGGGGCACACCCTCGACCTGCTGCTCGACCACCGGCCCGCGGCCGGCTGGCTCACCCTCTGTGCGGCCCTGACCTGCCTGATCGTCCTGCTGGACGCCCTGGACGGGCTGCTCACCGGCACCACCGACGCCCGCGGCACCGCCTGGATACGGCGGCGCCTGACCCACCATCTGCTCGCCGCCGGACCGCGCGCCACCGAGCGGTACGGGACCGGCGACCTGGTCACCCGCGTCGTCGGCAACGCCACGCACGCCGGTACCGCGCCCACCGCCCTCGCCGCCTCCGTCGCCGCCGTGCTCACCCCGGTCGGCGCGCTGGCCGCCCTCGCGCTGGTGGACGTGTGGACCGCCGTCGCCTTCCTGCTGGGCATGCCCCTGCTGGCCCTCCTGCTGCGGACGTTCGCACGCGACACCGGCGACTGCGTCGGGCGGTACCAGGAGAGCCAGGGCGACATGGCCGGACGCCTGGTCGAAGCGGTCGGCGGCGCCCGTACCATCGCCGCCGCCGGAACCCGGCGCCGCGAGGCCGCCCGCATCCTCGCCCCGCTGCCCGGCCTGTCCGAGCACGGACACCGCATGTGGCACGTCCTGGGACGGTCCACGGCCCAGGCCGCCATGCTCGTACCGCTGCTCCAGATCGCCGTGCTGTGCGTGGCGGGCGTCCGGCTGTCGCAGGGCGCGCTGACCGTCGGCGCGCTGCTCGCCGCTTCCCGGTACGCGGCGCTGGCCACCGGCGTCGGCCAGATCGTCGGCCGGCTGAACAGCCTGGTGCACGCCCGCGCCGCCGCCCGGCGCATCGCGGAGGCCCTGGAGGTGCCCGCGCTGCCCTACGGGAGGCGGCAGCTCGGCGCGGGCGACGGGACGCTGAAGCTGCACGGCGTGACCGTGCGGCGCGGTGACCGTGCCGTGCTGCGCGGCCTGGACCTCACCGTGCCCGGCGGCACCTCGCTCGCCGTCGTCGGCCGCTCCGGCACCGGCAAGTCCGTGCTGGCCGCCGTCGCCGGACGGCTGGCCGACCCCGACTCCGGCATGATCACCCTCGACGACGTACCGCTGCGCGACCTGTCGCACGACGCGCTGCGCCGCGCGGTCGGCTACGCCTTCGAACGCCCGGCGCTCCTCGGCGCCACCCTCCGCGACACGCTGACGCTCGGCTCGTACGCCCCCGGGCGCGAGGAGGTGGAGGCCGCCGCCGAAGCCGCCTGCGCCGCGCCCTTCATCCACCGGCTGCCGGACGGCTACGCGACCCCGTGCGCGGACGCCCCGCTCTCCGGCGGCGAGCTGCAACGCCTCGGCCTGGCCCGCGCCTTCGCCCACGCCGAGCGGCTGCTCGTCCTCGACGACGCCACCTCCAGCCTGGACACCGTCACCGAACTGAACGTCACCCACGCCCTGCTGCACGACGTCAAGGCCGCCACCCGGATCGTCATCGCGCACCGCGCCGCCACCGCCGCCCGCGCCGACCTGGTGGCCTGGCTCGACGACGGGCGGATTCGCGCCCTTGCGCCGCACGCCGAACTGTGGGACCTGCCCGCGTACCGGGCGCTGTTCGCCACGGCCCCGAAGGAGACCGCGCATGTCTGAGGCCCAGCGGCACAGGGTCGTCCCGGGGCCCCGCTGCGGCGGTCCGGACTGCGCTTCCTCAAGCGGCGGCGTACGGTCCTGGCCCGGCTCGCGGGCTGGTCGCTGGTCGAGTCCGGGCAGACGTTCCTGTTCGGCTTCGCGCTCGCGCACGCCCTCGACGACGGGTTCCTGCGCGGCAGCCCCGTCGTCGGCGCCGCCTGGCTGGCCGCAGCGGCGGTCTGCGTCGGCGCCGGCGCGTACGGTACGGCCCGGGTCTACGGGGCCGTGGCCGACCTGGTGGAACCGCTGCGCGACACCCTGGTGCGCAAGGTCGTCACGCGCGGCCTGTACGCCCCGGACGGCGCGGCGGTCTCCCGGCTCACCCACCAGGTCGAGATCGCCCGCGACACCTTCGCCGGACTGGTGCTGGTGTCCCGCTCGTTCGTCTTCGTCACCGCCGGCGCGCTGGTCGGGCTGTGCTCGCTCGCGCCCGTACTCCTGCTGCTCGTGGTGCCGCCGCTGGTGCTCGGGCTGGCGCTGTTCGCCGGGGCGCTGCGGCCGATGGCCCGCCGGCAGGAGACGTTCCTCGCCGCGGACGAGGCCATCGCCACCGAGACCGGTACGGCGGTCGGCGGGCTGCGCGACATCACCGCGGCCGGCGCGGAGCGGACCGTGGCCGCCGCGGCGGGCGAACGCTTCGACGCCGAACTGCGGGCGTCCCGCGCCCTGGCCCGCTGGAGCGTGAGCCGGGTGCTCGCCCTCGGGATCAGCGGCCGGCTGCCCATCGTCCTGCTGCTGCTCGCCGCACCCTGGCTGCTCGGCCGCGGGGTGACGCCCGGCGCGCTGGTGGGCGCCCTCGCGTACCTCACGCAGTCGCTGCTGCCCGCGTTGCAGAGCCTGATGCACGGACTCGGTACGGCCGGCACCCGCCTGGGCGTGGTGCTGCGCCGCCTCACCGCCGAACCGGCCACCGGCGCGGCGGACGCCGGGCCGCACCGTACGCCCCGCGACGGGTACGCCGTCGAACTCACCGGGGTGACCTTCGCGTACGGCCCGCACGCCGACCCGGTCCTGCGCGGCCTGGACCTGACCGTGCCGGCCGGCGGGCACCTGGCCGTCGTCGGCCCGAGCGGCATCGGCAAGTCCACCCTCGCCGCCCTGATCGCGGGCATGCTGGAGCCCGGCAGCGGCGAGGTCCGCCGCCCCGCCACCGCGGACCGGGTGCTCGTACCGCAGGAGGCGTACGTCTTCTCCGGCACCGTACGGGAGAACCTGGCCTATCTGTGTCCCGGCGGCCGGGTCCCGGACGCCGGCCTCCTGGCCGCCGCCGCGGAGATCGGCGCGGGCGCGCTGCTCGCGCGCCTGGGCGGGCCGGACGCCACGCTCGCCCCCGCCGAACTGTCCGCGGGGGAGCGCCAGCTCCTCGCCCTGGTGCGTGCCTACCTCGCGCCGGCGCCGCTGGTCGTCCTGGACGAGGCGACCTGCCACCTCGACCCGGAGGCCGAGGCCCGCGCCGAACGCGCCTTCGCGGCCCGGCCCGGCGGCACGCTGATCGTCGTCGCGCACCGCATCAGCTCGGCGCTGCGGGCCGACCGGGTGCTGGTGATGGACGGTACGCACGTCCGTACGGGGCGGCACGGCGAGCTGCTGCGGCGGTCCGCGCTCTACCGGGAGCTGGCCGGCGGGTGGGCCCACGAGGAGCCCCCGGCCGCCGCGCCGCTACAGCCAGCCCTCGCCGCGCGAGATGCGGATGGCGTCGACGCGGTTGCGGGCTCCCGTCTTGCGGGTGATGGCGGACATGTAGTTGCGCACGGTCCCGGTCGACAGATGCAGGACGCCGGCGATCTCGGAGACCGAGGAGCCCTCGGCGGCCAGTGACAGCACGCTCAGTTCGCGTCTGGTCAGCGGGATGTCGGCGGCCTGGAGGAAACCGAAGCCCAGCGATCCGTCGATGAACCGTTTCCCCGCCGCCACCTGCCGTATCCCGGTGGTCAACTGCACCGGCGAGGCCTCCTTGTCGACGTACCCGAGGGCCTCCGCCTCGAATGCCCGGCGCAGCGGTCCCGGCCGGTTCGCCGAGCCCAGCACCAGCAGGGCGGGTGATTTTCCGGGGCCTTTCCCTTTCGCGAGTTTCGATATCTTGCGCAATATGCTGTGCCCGGTGGGCTCCGGGCTCTCCGCGTCCACCACACAGACGTCGGGGCGCACGGCGCGCACCCGTTCCGTCGCGTCACGGGTGGTGGCGGCGGAGACGTCGATGTCGTTCTCCCGGTCGAGCACCTCTGTCAGTGCCCACCGGAACAGACAGATGTCATGCACGAGTAGCACCCGGATCACTGCAGTCCCCCTCCAAGACCCCGCGTACCGGCACCGTTGCGAGTACCCGGAATTCATACCGGCAATGCCGCTGTCATGGACCCGAAGAATTGGCCAAGCGGGGGCGCGGGGGCGCGCGTTGGAGGAGTGCGCGCCCCGAATGCGCCACGTTAGGGGTTACCCGCTCGTAGCCTTCGGGTCAGCCGCGCTGCCGCGGCGCGGTGAGGTCGATGAGCCGGCAGACCGTCTCGATGTCGATCTTCACCTGGGCGATCGAGGCGCGCCCGGAGAGCCAGGTGATCAGCGCCGAGTGCCAGGTGTGCTCGATGACCCGGACGGCGGAAAGCTGCTCCGGCGTCGGCGCGCCGTCCAGCCCCATCGCGTCCAGGATGATCGCGGTGGTGAGCCGGGAGACGGTGTCCACCTCCGGGCTCACCGAGCGGTCGGCGAACGTCAGGGCGCGCACCATCGCGTCCGCCAACTGCGGCTCGCGCTGGAGCGCCCGGAAGGCCCGCATAAGGGTCTGCGCCACCCGGGCGCCCGGCTCCCGCTCCGTCGGCGGGCGTTTGCGCAGCGTCTCGTGCATGTGCTGCAACTGGTCCTGCATGGTCGCCACGAGCAGGTGCACCTTGGAGGGGAAGTACCGGTAGAGGGTGCCGAGCGCCACGTCCGACGACTCGGCGACCTCGCGCATCTGCACGGCGTCGAAGCCGCCGCGGCCGGCCAGCCGGGCGCTGGCGTGCAGGATGCGGCGGCGCCGGGCCTCCTGACGCGCGGTCAGGGGCGGACTGGGAGGGAGCGCCGCTCCGGTCGCTGTGGAGTCCGTAGTCATATGTCCCATTCCGTTACAGTCCGTCCGCGGTGCGGCGCGTACCGGTCCTGCGATCGGCACAGCATGGCAGGGGTGCAGGTGGTGGCGCGAATCACCTGGTGCGGCTCTTTCCGCCGGGTTTCCGGCCGGTAGATTCGAAGCTCCTTGAACTCGTCAGTAGCCCCGCCGGCCGTCGTGGCCCGCGGGTGCCCCGGGCCGGTCGCCGGCCGGCCGCGGCCGAACCGTACTGAAACTTGTTCTAGATTAGCGCCAGCGGTTACGCTCCGGCGAAAGTCCAGCGAGAAGGGGGCCGAGAGTGTCCGCCGAGGCCGTCCAGGCAGCCGCGCAGCACCCCGCCGAGGCCCCCGCCGCCTCCGCCGGGCCGGACGGCGACCGCCCCCTGCGCATCGCCCTGCTGACCTACAAGGGCAACCCGTTCTGCGGCGGCCAGGGCGTCTACGTCCGCCACCTCTCCCGCGAACTGGCCCGCCTCGGCCACACCGTCGAAGTGATCGGCGCCCAGCCGTACCCGGTCCTCGACGACGCGGACACCGTCCGCACGGAGTCCGGCGGCGGCGTCACCCTCACCGAGCTGCCCAGCCTCGACCTCTACCGCCAGCCCGACCCGTTCCGCACGCCGAAGCGCGGCGAGTTCCGGGACTGGATCGACGCCGTCGAGGTCGGCACCATGTGGACCGGCGGCTTCCCCGAACCGCTCACCTTCTCCCTGCGCGCCCGCCGCCACCTCGCCGCCCGCCGCGGCGACTTCGATGTCGTGCACGACAACCAGACCCTCGGCTACGGCCTGCTCGGCGACCTCGGCGCGCCCCTGGTCACCACCATCCACCACCCCATCACCGTCGACCGGAAGCTCGACCTCGACGCCGCCGACGGCTGGAAGCGGCGCGCCTCGGTCCGCCGCTGGTACGGCTTCACCCGGATGCAGAAGCGCGTCGCCCGCCGCCTGCCGTCGGTGCTGACCGTCTCCGGCTCCTCCCGGCAGGAGATCGTGGACCACCTCGGCGTACGGGACGGCCGTATCCACGTCGTGCACATCGGCGCCGACACCGACCTCTTCTCGCCGGACCCGTCGGTCCCCGAGATCCCCGGCCGCATCGTCACCACCTCCAGCGCCGACGTCCCCCTCAAGGGCCTCGTCCACCTCGTCGAAGCCCTGGCCAAGGTCCGGGCCGGCAACCCGCGGGCCCACCTGGTGGTCGTCGGCAAGCGCGCCGACGACGGCCCGGTGGCCGCCGCCATCGCCCGGTACGGCCTCGGCGACGCCATCGAATTCGTCAAGGGCATCAGCGACACCGAACTCGTGGACCTGGTCCGCGGCGCCCAGATCGCCTGCGTCCCCTCCCTCTACGAAGGCTTCTCGCTGCCCGCCGCCGAAGCCATGGCCACCGGTACGCCGCTGCTGGCCACCACCGGCGGCGCCATCCCCGAGGTCTCCGGACCGGACGGCGAGACCTGTCTGTCCGTACCGCCCGGCGACGCGGACGCGCTGGCTGCCGGACTGACCCGGCTGCTGGACGACGACCGGCTGCGCCGCCGCCTCGGCGCCGCCGGACGCGAACGCGTCCTCGCGCGCTTCACCTGGCGCCAGGCCGCCATCGGCACCGCCGAGCGCTACCGGGAGGCCATCGCCCTGCAGAACCCGCGCGGGCGCGCCGCACGCTCCCGCCGCACCACCGCGTCCGCCCCGGCCCCCGCAGGCCGCGCCTGATGCGGCCCGCACGGGCACCGACCACCCCTTCCACCACCGCCGTCACGACCACCGTCAGGACCCGCCGCCGGGCTTAGCCCGCCCCCGGCTTCCCCCAGGACGAAAGCAGAGAGCCCTTGCTGACCGTCGACTTTTCCCGATTCCCGCTGGCGCAGGGCGACCGCGTCCTGGACCTGGGCTGCGGCGCGGGCCGGCACGCCTTCGAGTGCTACCGGCGCGGCGCGCAGGTCGTGGCGCTCGACCAGAACGCCGAGGAGATCCGCGAGGTCGCCAAGTGGTTCGCCGCGATGAAGGAGGCCGGGGAGGCCCCCGCGGGCGCCACCGCCACCGCCATGGAGGGCGACGCGCTGGCCCTGCCGTTCCCCGACGAGAGCTTCGACGTCGTCATCATCTCCGAGGTCATGGAGCACATCCCCGACGACAAGGGGGTGCTCGCCGAGATGGTGCGGGTGCTGCGGCCCGGCGGGCGGATCGCGGTGACCGTGCCGCGCTACGGCCCGGAGAAGGTCTGCTGGGCGCTCAGCGACGCGTACCACGAGGTCGAGGGCGGTCACATCCGCATCTACAAGGCCGACGAACTCCTCGGCAAGATGCGCGAGGCGGGCCTGAAGCCGTACGGCACCCACCACGCGCACGGGCTGCACAGCCCCTACTGGTGGCTCAAGTGCGCCTTCGGCGTCGACAACGACCAGGCGCTGCCGGTCAAGGCGTACCACAAGCTGCTGGTCTGGGACATCATGAAGAAGCCGCTGGCCACGCGGATGGCCGAGCAACTGCTCAACCCGGTCATCGGCAAGAGCTTCGTCGCGTACGCCACCAAGCCGCACCTGCCCGCACAGGTCGCGTCGGACGCCGCGACCGCCGCCACCGGTGCTGCCGCCGCCGGGGCCGCCAAGTGACCACACCAGGACGTACCGAACGCCTGGTCCTGCCCGGAGTGCTGACCGCCGAACAGGCGGCTCGCACGGTCGCCGGCATCCTGGCGGCCCAGCGCGCGGACGGCGCCATCCCCTGGTTCCGCGGCCACCACCTCGACCCGTGGGACCACACCGAGGCCGCCATGGCCCTGGACGCGGCCGGTGAGCACGAGCGCGCCGAGGCCGCGTACGCCTGGCTGGCCCGGCACCAGAACCCGGACGGCTCCTGGTACGCGGCCTACGCCGACGGGGACGCCGCCGCCCCCACCGACCGCGGCCGGGAGACCAACTTCTGCGCGTACCTCGCCGTCGGCGTCTGGCACCACTACCTGTCCACCGGTGACGACACCTTCGTCGACCGCATGTGGCCCGCCGTGTACGCGGCCATGGAGTTCGTCCTGGAACTCCAGCAGCCCGGCGGCGAGATCGGCTGGAAGCGCGAGGACGACGGCACGCCCGTCACCGACGCCCTGCTGACCGGCTCCTCCTCGGTCTACCAGGCCCTGCGCTGCGCCCTCGCCCTCGCCGACCAGCGCGAGGAGCCCCAGCCCGACTGGGAACTGGCCCTCGGGCGGCTCGGCCACGCCATCCGGCACCACCCCGAACGCTTCCTCGACAAGGCGCGCTACTCCATGGACTGGTACTACCCGGTCCTCGGCGGCGCCCTGCGCGGCACCGCCGCCAAGGACCGCATCGAGTCCGCCTGGGAGGACTTCGTGGTCCCCGGCCTCGGCGTACGCTGCGTCCTGCCCAACCCGTGGGTCACCGGCGGCGAGAGCGCCGAACTGGCCCTGGCGCTCTGGGCGATGGGCGAGTCCGACCGCGCCGTGCAGATCCTGAAATGGGTCCAGCACCTGCGCGCCGACAACGGCATGTACTGGACCGGCTACGTCTTCGACGACGACGCGGTCTGGCCGGAGGAGCAGACCTCCTGGACGGCCGGATCGATGCTGCTGGCCGTGGCCGCGCTGGGCGGGGACGAGGCCACCACCGCCGTCTTCGGCGGCGAACGCCTGCCGACCGGGCTCGATCCGGACTGCTGCCGCTGACGGGTACGGAGGGGCGCTCCGGGCCCGCCCCTCCTCACCGCTCGACCCGCTCGATCCGCCGGATACGGGCGGCCAGCGCGTGCCCGACGAACAGGTACACGATCGCGGGCAGCCCGTAGTTCAGCAGCGTCCGCAGCCAGTCGGCGTCGAAGGTGAAGAGGTTGTAGGACCAGCCCGCCAGCCACCGCGCCGCGCCCTGGACGAAGTGCACCAGGTCGTTGGCGCGGTTCGCGTCGAGCAGGTACATCGCGATCCACAGGCCGAGGATGACGGCCGTGACGTCCGCGACGACGGTGACGGCCGTGGCCGCGTGACTGCTTCCGTACCGGTGTCTCCTGGACATGACACACGGGTAGCCGCCCCCTCCCGCCCTAAACAACTCCCCGCTCGACGCGCCCCGTTCGCAATAAACGGAGGCGGCCACCGCTAATACCCGCTACTGTGCGCCCCATGACGACCATGAACGGAACACTCGACCACGACCGCTACTGTGCCGAAGTCCTCGCGGAGGCCGACCGGTTCCGGCGGACCGTCCGGGGCGCCGACCTGACGGCGACCGTACCGACCTGCCCGGACTGGACCCTGGAAGACCTCGTCCGGCACGTCGGCGGCGCCTACCGCTGGGCCGCCATGACCGTACGGACCCGGGCCACCGAGATGGTGTCCCACGAGGCGGTCCCCGACGCCAAGGGCCCGTCCGCCGACGACCCGGCGGCCCTGGACGCCTGGCTCGACGAAGGCGCACGGCTGGCCGCCGAGGCGATGCGGGAGGCGGGACCCGACGCGCCGGTCTGGTCCTGGGCCCCGGGGCAGCCGTCCGGCTTCTGGCCCCGGCGGATGACCCACGAGACGGTCATCCACCGGGCGGACGCGGCCGCCACCACGGGCGCCGCCTTCCCCCTCGACCCGGAGGTCGCCGCCGACACCATAGAAGAGTGGTCGCAGCTCATGTGCCTGGTCCCCGTCCTCAGGCCCGACCACCCGCTCAACAACCTCCTCGGCAGCGACCGCACCCTCCGCCTGCACGCGACCGACACCCCGCCCGGCGCTCCCGCCGACTGGCTCCTCGACTTCACCGGCACCACCCCCGCCTACCGCCACTCCACCGAACCGGCCACCACCACCCTCCAGGGCCCCGCCGCCGACCTCCTCCGCGTCTACTACCGCCGCCTCCCGGTCGACACACCGGGCATCGAGGTCACGGGGGACCGGGCGTTCCTGGACGAGTGGCTGGGGATGGCGGTGTTCGGCTGAGCTGACGGGTACGGCGCCCGGCACACGACCGGGCGCCTCGTATCAGGCGGCGTGCGGCACGAAGGACAGCGACATCTCGTCCGAGTCGATGCACAGATCGAGCTGCGCGTCGAGAGCACCCGCCAGTCGGCACAGCAACGGCAGCACAGGCGGCGCTGCGGTGCTCTTCCGGCACCTGCCCCCGGGTGTGGTGTCCGGGGCTCAGCCGTTCAGCTCCGCCAGTACCCGCAGCGTCTCCACGTCGGGGGCCGTGACGAGGAGGTCGGTCACCGGGCCCTCGCGCCAAGCCGTGAGGCGGTCGGCGAGGCGGGGGCGGGGGCCGATGAGGGAGATGGCGTCGGCGAAGGTGTCGGGGACGGCTTGGACGGCCTCGTCGCGGCGGCCCTGGAGGAAGAGGTCCTGGATGCGGTGGGCCGCTTCCTCGTGGCCCATGCGGGACATCAGGTCCGCGTGGAAGTTGCGGGAGGCGTGGCCCATGCCGCCGATGTAGAAGGCGAGCATGGCCTTGACGGGGAGCAGGCCCTCGGTCACGTCGTCGCAGAGCCGGGCGCGGGCCATGGGGGCGACGAGGAAGCCCTCGGGGGCGTCGGCGAGGGAGGTCTCGTACGCGTCGGTGCGGTACGGGGACCAGTACAGCGGGAGCCAGCCGTCGGCGATGCGCGTGGTCTGGGCGATGTTCTTGGGGCCCTCGGCGCCGAGGAGGACGGGGAGGCCGGAGCGGCGGGGGTGGGTGATGGGCTTGAGGGGTTTGCCGAGGCCGGTGCTGTCGGGGCCGCGGTAGGGGAGCGGGTGGAAGCGGCCGTCGGAGGTGACCGGGGCTTCCCGGCGCAGCACCTGGCGCACGATGTCCACGTACTCCCGGGTGGCGGTGAGCGGGCTGGCGGGGAACGGGCGGCCGTACCAGCCCTCCACCACCTGTGGCCCCGAGAGGCCGAGCCCGAGCATCATCCGGCCGCCGGAGAGGTGGTCCAGGGTGAGGGCCTGCATCGCGGTGGCGGTGGGGGTGCGGGCAGCCATCTGGGCGATCGCGGTGCCCAGTTTGATGCGGGACGTGTGGGCGGCGATCCAGGTGAGCGGGGTGAAGGCGTCGGAGCCCCAGGCTTCCGCGGTCCATACCGAGTCGTAGCCCAGCCGTTCGGCCTCCTGGGCGAGTTCGACGTGCCGGGGGTCGGGGCCGCGGCCCCAGTAGCCGAGTGCCAGGCCGAGTCGCATGGTGGGCCCCCAAGAGGTGACGGGCCGTCAGGTGGGTGTGGGGTGGTCGGTGCACTGTACGGAGGGCGGGGGACGAAAGGAAGGGCGGGTACGGCGACGGCCCCTCACCCGGAGCGGGCGGGGAGGGGCCGTGCGGCGGGGGTGGCGGGCGGTGTCAGCCGCGCTGGATGCCGGTCGTGTCCTGGAGGACGCCGCGGCGTCCGTCCTGCGTCTGCGCGATGAGCGCCTGGCCCCGCTGGTCCACGGCCAGGTACCACGTACCGGGCGCCAGTTCGGCGATCGGCGTGGGCGCGCCGTCCTCGCCGTACAGCGGGCGCGCGACCGGCACCGCGAACCAGAACGGCGCGAAGTCCGCCGCGGGCGCGGGCTGCTGCGCGGCGGCCGGCGAGGGCTGCTGCCCGCCGTACGACTGCGGACCGCCCGGCTGGCCCTGGCCCGGCTGCCCCTGGCTGGGCTGCTGGGCGCCCGGGTAGCCGTACCCGCCGTGGCCCGGCTGCTGCTGGTGGGCGCCGGGGTAGCCGTACCCCTGGCCCTGCGGCGCGCCGTACGGGGACGGGGTCTGCGGCCGCGGGGCCGGCACGAGGCCGGCCTTCAGGGCCGGCACCAGCGGCGTGGCCACCGCCGCGGCGGCCAGTACGAGCGCGGCGATCAGGCCGAGGATCAGGCCGGCGCCCGCGCCGCCGCTGTTGACCGTTGTCCAGAAGGCGAACCAGGCGACGAACACGGTCCACGCGACGCCGAACTGCCCGAGGTCGAGGCCGGCCACCTTCAGCGGCTGCGGCAGGGCGCGGGCCACGACGATCAGCGCGGCCGCGATCACGCCGGCCAGGAACATGCCCATCAGCAGGGACAGCGAGTCCCAGGCGTTCGCGGACGTGATCTTCGGGCAGAAGCTGCCGGTGCAGTCGGATCCGTCGTACGAGCTGATGTCGAGAAACGAGGCGATGAACAGCAACACCGCTGCTCCGATCACCACGCCGTCGCCTCTAGTGAGGGAGCGGATGTTCACGTAAGGGTCCTTTGTCGGTTCCGGTGTTCTGGTCTTCGCTGTCGCTGCCGTAAGCGCTGGTGGGCGCGTGGCGAGGCACGGGGTGGCCCCCCATCGTAAGGGGGAACCTACCGCCGGATCCTGTGGGCCGTCTTGTCGGTATCGGTCAGGTATCGAGTCGGTATCGGCGCCGGCCGCTACCGGGTCAGGAAGCCCGTAATGCCCTCGGCGATGCCGCGGGCCGCCTTTTCCCGCCATTGCGGATCGGTCAATTGCGCGGCGTCCTTCGGATCGCGCATATTGCCGCACTCCAGGAACACCTTCGGAATGCGGGAGAGGTTGAGGCCGCCGAGGTCGGACCGGACGACCAACCCGGTCCCGCCGCCCAGGTAATTGGCGGGGGCGCTCCCGGTGGCCGCCACGAAGCGGCCCGCCAGGCGTTCGCCGAGCTCCCGGGACGGGCCGACAATGGCGGAGGTGTCCGCCGCGCCCGCGGTGACCCGCGCGGGCAGGATCACGTGGAAGCCGCGGTTGCCGTCGCCCGCCCCGTCGGCGTGCACGGACACCGCGGCGTCGGCCTTCGCCGCGTTCCCGGCGCGGGCCCGCTCGTCGACGCACGGGCCGTACGGGCGGTCGCCGTCCTGGGTGAAGACGACCTTCGCGCCCTCGGCCTGGAGGAGGGTACGGGCGCGCCGCGCCACGTCGAGGGTGAAGGACGCCTCGGCGTAGCCGTCGTTGGTGGAGGTGCCGGTGGTGTCGCACTCCTTGCGGGCGTTGCCGACATCGACCTGGCGGGCGATCTCGCGGGTGTGGTCGCGGTTGTGGGGGTTGTGGCCGGGGTCGAGGAGGACGGTCTTGCCCTGGAGCCGGGTTCCGGTGCGGCCGCCGGGCCCGGCCTGGTCTCCCTTGCCGTCCCGGTCTCCGCCCTGCCCGGCGCCGCCGTCCGTTCCGTCCGCTCCGCCGGCGCCGGGAGTGCCGTCCTTGCCGGGTGCGCCGTCCGTGCCGGGCCGGCCGTCGGGGGAGGCCGGGCTCGCGGCGGGCAGGGCCTTGGGTGGCTTGTCACCGCCGTGCCCGCTCGCGGACCGCCAGATCAGCCAGCCCGCCGCGCAGGCGGCCAGCAGTGCGGCCAGGACGACGACGAGGGTGCCGCCGAAACGGCGGCGCGGGTGGAATGTACTGCCGTTCGTCACATCGCGATCGTAGTGGTGGGGTCAGTGCCCTTCACCGGTACGACGCAGGACGTGCAGCGATCCGTGTACCGACATTTCGGTGAACGCGCCGGATTCCAGGGCGCGCCGGTAGACGCGGTACGGGGCCTGGCCGCCGTCCGCCGGGTCGGCGAAGACGTCGTGGATGACGAGCAGCCCGCCGGGCGCGACGTGCGGCGCCCAGCCCTCGTAGTCGGCGGTGGCGTGCTCGTCGGTGTGGCCGCCGTCGATGAAGACCAGGCCGACGGGGGTGTTCCAGAGCGCGGCGACCTGCGGGGAGCGGCCCACCAGGGCGACGACGTGGTCCTCCAGCCCGGCCGCGTACAGCGTCCGGCGGAAGGTGGGCAGGGTGTCCATCAGGCCCACCTCGGGGTCGACCACGGCCGGGTCGTGGTACTCCCAGCCGGGCTGCTGCTCCTCGCTGCCCCGGTGGTGGTCGACGGTGACGACGGTCACGCCCGCCGCGCGCGCGGCGTCGGCGAGCAGAATCGTGGAGCGCCCGCAGTAGGTGCCGACCTCGACGAGCGGCATCCCCAGTGCCGCGGCCTCACCGGCGGCCGCGTAAAGGGCCAGCCCTTCGTCGGCCGGCATGAACCCTTTTGCCGCCTCGAATGCGGCGAGTATCTCCGGCTTGGGGGTGTTCGCGGCGGCCATGGGGATTCCTCCTCGGTCGTACGGTCACCGGAGTACGGCGGTGACTCATAACGACGGATCGTACGTGCCGCTAATGCGGGGGGCGGACGGGTGGATAGGCGGGCGGACGGGTGGGCGGGCGCTCGGAGGTGTGACGGGTATGGCGGGGTGGTGGGGAATGGGGTGGTGAATTCCGGGCCGGGGAATGCGGAGGGGGAAGGCGGTGGGGAATCCGGTGGTGCGGGAGTTCGGGGCCGGGTGCTGCGCAGGCAGGGGGTGTACGGACGGCCGTGCCGTACGGCCGGTGGGCGGCCCCGGGGCAGGGCCGCCCGGCCCGCCTCGGACGGGCCCTTCCGATGCCCGATCTGACCTACCGTCAGTTTGAAACGTGTTCTAGTCTGCCCGGCATGGGCATCGGAATCACACCGGAGCAAGGGGAGCTGGCCGAGGCGGTACGGGGCTGGGCGGCCCGGGCCGTGCCTCCCGAGGAGGTGCGCAAGCTGCTCGACGCCGGGCCCGGCCGGCGCGGGCGCCCCGCGTACTGGGACGAGCTCGCCGAGATGGGCCTGCTCGGGCCGCACCTGCCGGAGGAGTGCGGCGGTGGCGGCGGCGAACTGCTCGACCTCGCCGTCGTGTTGGAGGAGACCGGCCGTGCCGCGCTGCCCGGCCCGTACCTGCCCAGCGTGCTCACCTCCGAACTGCTGCTGCGCGGCGGCGCCCCCGACCTGGCGCGCGCCCTGGCCACCGGCGATCGCATCGGTGCCGTCGCGCTCGGCGCGGGCACGCTCCGGGCGAACGAGACGGCGGGCGGCCATGTGCTGGACGGTGACGCGCCGCCCGTCCTCGGCGGCGGTGACGCCGACCTGATCGTCCTGGCGGCGGAGCTGGTGGAACCGGCGGCATCGGTCGATGTTCCGGACGCGGTCACCCCGCCCCGCACCCTCTGGCTCGCCGTCGACGCCGACACGCTCTCCGTACGGGTGCCGTCCGCCGCCGACCCCACCCGCCCGGCCGCCCGCGTGACGGCCGAGAACGTCACGGTCCCGGCCGCGCGGGTGCTGGACCTCGACTCCGCCCTCGTACGGGACCTGGCCGCGACGCTGTTCGCGGCCGAGGCGTGCGGCACGGCGGACCGGGCCCTGCACACCGCCGCCGGGCACGCCCGCGTACGGGAACAGTTCGGGCGGCCGATCGGCCAGTTCCAGGCGGTCAAGCACCTCTGCGCGGACATGCTCGTACGCGTCGAGCAGGCCCGTGCCCTGGCGTGGGACGCGGCGCGCGCGGCGGACGAGGCCCCGCCGGTCCGTGGCATGGTCGCCGCGCTGGCCGCCGCCACCGCCCTGGACGCCGCCTTCACCTGCGCCAAGGACTGCATCCAGGTCCTCGGCGGCATCGGCTTCACCTGGGAGCACGACGCGCACCTGTACCTGCGGCGGGCGACCGTGGCCCGCCAACTGCTGGGCGGCGGCGCGGAACACCGGCTGCGGGCGGCCGGGTACGGCGCCGGGGGTGCCCGGCGCGAGCTGCGGACGGACCTGCCGGCGGAGCGGTCGCGGGAGGCGGCCCGGTACCGCGAGGAGGCCCGTGCGGTGATCGCGAAGGTGCGCGGCCTGGACCCCGGAGCCGTACGGCGCGAGCTGGCGCCCACCGGGTACGCGGCGCCGCACCTGCCCGCCCCGTACGGACTGGGCGCCGGCCCCGTACAGCAGTTGGCCGTCCAGCGGGAACTGCGCGACGCGGGGGTCCGGATCAGCGACCTGGGGATCGCCACCTGGGTGGTGCCCTCCCTGATCACCTACGGCACCCCGGAGCAGCAGGAACGCCATCTGCTGCCGACGCTCCGCGGCGACCGGCTGTGGTGCCAGTTGTTCTCCGAGCCGGAGGCCGGGTCCGACCTGGCGGCGCTGCGTACCCGGGCCGAGCGGGTGGACGGCGGCTGGCGGGTCAACGGCCAGAAGGTGTGGACCTCGGCGGCCCAGTGGGCGGAGTACGGCATCCTGCTCGCGCGGACGGCCCCGGAGGCGCCGAAGCACCAGGGCCTGACCTTCTTCCTGGTCGACATGTCGGCACCCGGCATCGAGGTACGGCCCCTGCGGGAGATCACCGGTGACGCGCTCTTCAGCGAGGTGTACTTCGACGACGTCCTGCTGCCGGCCGACGCGGTGGTGGGCGAGGTGGACGACGGCTGGAAGGTGGCCCGGCACACCCTCGGCAACGAGCGCGTCCACATGGCCGACCAGGTGACCTTCGGCACCGGTCTGGAGGCGCTGATCGAGCGGACCGCCGGGCTGGACGGAGCGGTCCGCGAGCGGGTGGGCGCGCTGGCCGCCGAGGCGCACGCGCTGGCGTGCATCAAGCTGCGCACCACCCTCCAGCAGGTGGCGGGCCGGGAGCCGGGCGCCGGGGCCAGCATCCGCAAGCTGGTGCAGACCGCGCACCAGCAGAAGGTCGCCGAGCTGGCCCTCGAACTCCTCGGCCCGGAGGGCGCGACGGGCGAGGGCGAAGCGGAACGCGCCCTGCACGGCTTCCTGATGTCGCGCTGCCTGACGATCGCGGGCGGTACGACGCAGGTGCAGTTGAACGTCGTCGCGGAGCGGCTGCTCGGCCTGCCCAGGGACCCGGAGCCGCGCCCGCTGATCTGACCCCGGGCGCCCGGCACCAGGGCTCCGGGCGCCCCCGAGGAGGAGGACGCGCATGGCCGGCAAGGCGTACATCATCGGCGTGGGCATGACGAAGTTCGAGAAGCCGGAGACCCGCGACCGGCAGTACTGGGACATGGCCGGGGAAGCGGGCGGCAAGGCCCTCGCCGACGCGGGAATCCCGTACAGCGCCGTGGAACAGGCAGCGGTGGGCTACTGCTACCAAGCTTCCACGGCCGGCCAGCGCGCCGTCTACGAACTGGGCCTGACCGGCATCCCCGTCTACAACGTCAACAACAACTGCGCGACCGGCGCCACCGCCCTGATGATGGCCCGGCAGTTCGTCGCCTCCGGCATCAACGACTGCGTACTGGCCCTCGGCTTCGAGAAGATGAAACGCGGCGCGCTCGGCGGCGGCGCGGACAGCGGCGACTTCGCGACCTCTCCCGTGGCCCGCCACTACGGCGTGATGGCCGCCGCGCACGGCTTCGAGATGACCCCGCCCACCGCCCAGATCTTCGGCAACGCCGCACGCGAGCACATGGACCGGTACGGCACCACCGAACGGCAGCTCGCCGCCGTCGGCGCCAAGAACCACCGGCACTCGGCGGACAACCCGCACGCCCAGTTCCAGGACGTGTACACGGTCGAGGAGATCCTCGCCGCCCGGACCGTCCACCGGCCGCTGACCAAGCTCCAGTGCTCACCGACCTCGGACGGCTCGGCCGCCGCCGCGGTCGCCTCCGAACGGTTCGTCCGCGAACACGGCCTGGCCGGCCGGGCGGTGGAGATCGCCGGACAGGCCATGACGACGGACACCCAGGACAGCTTCGCCTCCGGGTCCTGCATCGACGTCGTCGGCCGCCCGATGTCCCGGGCGGCGGCCCGGCAGGCGTACGAGGCGAGCGGCCTCGGCATCGAGGACGTGGACGTGATCGAGCTGCACGACTGCTTCTCGGTCAACGAACTGCTGACGTACGAGGCGCTCGGGATGTGCGCGGACGGCGGGTCCGGCAAGCTGGCCGAGTCCGGCGCCACCACCCACGGCGGCCGGTGGGTGGTCAACCCGTCCGGCGGCCTCATCTCCAAGGGCCACCCGCTCGGCGCAACCGGTCTGGCGCAGGCCGCCGAGCTGGTGTGGCAACTGCGCGGGACGGCGGGCGCCCGCCAGGTGCCCGGCGCGCGGGTCGGGCTCGCGCACAACATCGGGCTGGGTGGTGCGGCGGTGGTGACGGTGTTGCGGAGGGGGTGAGGGAGGGGCCGAAGGCCCCACCCCGGAGGCGCCGCCCCGGACCCGTCCGCCCCGGTTACCCGGCAGCCGGGCGTGCGGCATCGACCGCCGTCCGTTCGGTCAGTTCGCTGATGCGCCCTGCGCTGTCCACCAGCACGTCGAGCCCACCGGGAAGGAGGACCTCGCCTTCCCACCGGCGCCAGCGGACGCGCCAGCCGAGGCCGCCTTCCGGGCCGCTGCGCGCGACCTGGACCTTCGCGTTCTTCAGCCACCCGGGCGCGTAGCGGCCGGCGTACGCCTCGGCGATCCGTACGGCGTCCGGCCCGGTCGCGGGCCGCCGCGTGGTGCCGGGCACCGCGAACCCCGCACCGGGCGCCACGTCCGCCGGGGGCATCGAGGCGGTGAACTCGGCCTGGTCCGGCCAGCTCAGCTCGGCCGAGCCGGTGTCGAAGACAGCGGTGACGGTGCCGGTACCGTCCTCGCCGAGTGTGACGCTGTGGTCGTCGGCGCGGTACGCGCCGCCGAAGGCGGCCCGGAGCCGGCCGTCGATCGCGGCCTGCTGCTCGGCCGTGGCCGGCACGGCGTTCACCGTGCGGCTGACGACGGTGAACTCGGTGCTGGAGAACAGCAGGACAGCCATGACGGCTGCCGCTGCTCCGCCGCCGAGGAAAGCCTTCCTGGTCACGCCCGGGGACAAGGGGACACCGCGGCCGAACCTCGCGAGTACGGTGCCGACCGCCGTCCCGAGCAGCGCGCCCAGCCCGTTGCTCACCAGATCGCTCGTGTCGCACGCCCGGCCTATCGGGGCCAGCGCCTGGACCGTCTCGATCGCGGTCGGGAGCAGCAGGCCGAGACCGGCGACCAGGACCGGGCGCCCGGTGGCCAGGACGCCGAGCAGGCCGAACGGCACCAGCATCCCGAAGTTGAGCAGCCCCTGGGTCTGCCGGAAGGGCTCGAAGACATCGAGGTTCACGGTGCAGGACGCCGCCTCGCCCCCGTCGCCGGTGCTCCACAGCGTCAGGGCGAGCGTGGCGGCCGTACAGGCGCCCCACAGCCCCCAGGCCAGCGGACGGCCCTGTCTCCTGCGGGCGGCGGCGAAGGTCACCACGCCCGCGGCGCAGGAGAGGACGACGGCGAGGGCGACGAACTGTTCGTGCCCGCGGAAGACGGCGGTCAGCATGCGACCGGGGCGACCGGGGCGGCCGGGCCGGTCGTGGCGGGGGTGGCCGCGGCCGACACGGTGGGTAAGGCAATGAGTAATGCTGCACGGCTGCGTAAGCGCATGGTGTCTCCCCTGGCAGGGGGCGCGCATGGTCGACCGCGCCCTCCCGATGATCAATTGCGGTAACCCTAAAGGCCGCCGACGCGCACGCACCGCCCCGTCCGGCCCGGGACCCCCGGACCAACCCTGCGACCTTCGGCCCACCCCCGACGATCTTCGGCCTAGGCCCCCGGACCGGCCACTTCCGGTCCGATAATCCGATGCCGCCGACGCGTGTCAGGTGCAACTATGGAGACCATGCCCCCGACAGCCACCCCCGCCACGCTGCCCGAAAACGCCCGCCGCACCCCGCCCGTCTGGCTGGTGACGCTGCTGGTCTGCGCCGGTCAGTTCCTCGTCGTCCTCGACGTCTCGGTCGTCAATGTCGCGCTGCCGAGCATGCGCGCCGGCCTCGGGCTCAGCGAGCTGGGGCTGCAATGGGTGGTCAACGCCTACGTGATCACCTTCGCCGGGTTCATGCTGCTCGGCGGCCGGGTGGCCGACCTCTTCGGGCGCAAGCGGATATTCGTCGTGGGGCTCGCCCTCTTCACCGTCGCCAGCCTGGCGGGCGGCCTCGCGCAAGAGCCGTGGCAGCTCGTCGCGGCCCGCGCGGTCCAGGGCATCGGCGCCGCGGTGCTCTCCCCGGCCACGCTCACCATCCTCACCACCGCGTTCCCCGCGGGCCCGGCCCGCACCCGGGCCATCGCCACCTGGACCGCGGTCGGCGCGGGCGGCGGCGCCGTCGGCGGCCTGGTCGGCGGCGTGCTGACGGAGTACCTCACCTGGCGCTGGGTGCTGCTGATCAACGTGCCGGTCGGCGCGCTCGTGCTGGCCGGAGCGCTGCTCTGGCTCACCGAGAGCCGACGCGGCGAGGGGCGGCGGCTCGACGTCCCGGGCGCCCTGCTGGTGACGGCGGGCCTCGCCCTGGTGGCGTACGGCATCGTGCAGACCGAGTCGGACGGCTGGACCTCCGCGAGCGCGCTGCTGCCGCTGGCCGCCGGCCTGCTGGTGCTCCTGGTCTTCGTGGCCGTCGAAGCCCGTACGAAGGCACCGCTGATGCCGCTCACGCTCTTCCGGCTGCGCTCGGTGTACGCGGCGAACGGCGCCATGGTGCTGGCCGGCGCCGCGATGTTCTCCATGTGGTACTTCCTCTCCCTCTACGTGCAGAACGTCCTCGGCTACACGCCCCTCGAAGCCGGCCTCTCCTTCATCCCGCACTCGCTGAGCATCGTGCTGGGCTCCAAGATCGCGCCGCGCCTGATGAACCGGGCGGGCGCCAAGACGCTGGCCGTCGCGGGCGCGCTCATCTCGGCCGCCGGCATGTTCTGGCAGGGGCAGATGGACGCCGACGGCACCTACCTCGGCACGCTGCTCGGCCCCGGTGTCCTGATGGCCTTCGGCGCGGGCCTGACCGCCACCCCGATCGCCTCCATCGCCACCTCCGGCGCCGCGGTCTCCGACCAGGGCCTGGTGTCCGGCCTGATCAACACCTCGCGGCAGATGGGCGGCGCGCTCGGCCTGTCGATCCTGTCCACGGTCGCGGCCACCCGCATCGCGGCGGACCGCGGCGGCCGGGCCGCGATGGCCGACGGGTACGGCCTCGCTTTCCAGGTCGGTACGGTCATCCTGCTGGCGAGCGTGCTCCTGATGGTCCTTGCCCTGCCCCGCCGCCCCGAGGACGCCCACCATGACTGACCCCGCGACCCCCGCAGCCACGACATCCGCCCCCGCGACCCCCGTCCCGGCGTTCCCCGCCACCGGCCGCCGCGTCCTGGTCAGCGGCGCCTCGCGCGGCCTCGGCCGGGCCGTCGCCCACGCCTTCGCCGAGAACGGCGACCGGGTCGCGGTGCACTACGGATCGCGGCGCGCGGACGCCGAGGAGACCCTCGCCGCGCTGCCCGGCAGCGGTCACGTCCTGCTCGGCGCCGACCTGGCCGACCCGTCCGGCGCCGCCGCGCTGGCCGGGGCGGCCGTCGAGGCGCTCGGCGGCCTCGACGTCCTGGTCAACAACGCCGCCGTCAACACCCCGCACCCGCCCGCGACCACCCCGTACGACGACTGGGCCGCCGCCTGGCAGCAGCACGTCACCGTCAACCTGCTCGGCACGGCCCACCTCAGCCACGGCGCGGCCCAGGCGATGATCGCGCAGGGCACCGGCGGCCGGATCGTCAACATCGGCTCCCGAGGGGCCTTCCGAGGCGAGCCCGACCACCCCGCCTACGGCGCCACCAAGGCCGCCGTGCACGCCCTCGGCCAGTCGCTCGCCGTCGCCCTCGCCCCGTACGGCATCGCGGTGGCCTCCGTCGCTCCCGGCTTCATCGGCACGGAGCGGGTCGCCCACCGCCTGACCGGCGCCGAGGGCGCGGCGATCCGCACCCAGAGCCCGTTCGGCCGGGTCGCCGTCCCGGAGGAGGTCGCGGCCGCCGTACGGTGGCTGGCGTCCCCGGAGGCGCAGTGGAGCTCGGGCGCGGTGCTGGACCTCAACGGGGCGTCGTACCTGCGGACGTGACCGGCCGCCCGGACCCCGGCCGCCGGAAGCCTTCCCTCCGCCCGGTCGCGGTGGCACCGTCCGCGGCATGGCGAACATCCCCGCGGATCTTTCGTACACCAAGGACCACGAGTGGGTCCGGGTCAGAGGCGACCAGGTCACCGTCGGCATCACCGACCACGCGCAGCGGCAGCTCGGCGACATCGTGTACGCCGAACTGCCCAAGCAGGGCGAACGGTTCGAGGCGGGTGACGCGTTCGGATCGCTGGAGTCGGTCAAGGCCGTCACCGAGGTCTACATACCGCTGACCGGCACGGTCCTCGTGGTCAACGACACCGTCAACGACGCCCCCGAGCAGATCAACGACGAGCCGTACGGCGCGGGCTGGCTGATCGTCCTCCGCCTGTCCCGGCCCGCCGAACTCGACGGCCTGATGGACGCGAAGGGGTACGAGGGCTACCTCCAGGAGGGGACGGAGGGCTGACGGCCCGCCGCTACAGCCACCCGTTCTGGCGGGCGGTACGCGCCGCCTCCATACGGTTGCGCGTGCCGGTCTTGCCGATGGCACCGGAGAGGTAGTTGCGCACCGTCGCCTGCGACAGGTGCAGCTTCCCCGCGATGTCGGCGACGGTCGCCCCGTCCACGGACGCGGTCAGCACATCGCGCTCACGCTGGGTCAGCGGATTGGGCCCCGCGCTGAGCGCGGCGGCGGCCAGCCCCGGATCGATGACCCGCTCCCCGGCCAGCACCCGCCGGATCGCCGCCGCCAGCTCCTCCACCGGCCCGTCCTTGACGAGGAAACCGGAGGCGCCCGCCTCCATCGCCCGCCGCAGGTACCCGGGCCGGCCGAACGTCGTCACGATCAGCACCTTGCAGGACGGCAGCGCCTCCCGCAGCTCCGCCGCCGCGTCCAGCCCGCTGCGGCCCGGCAGCTCGATGTCCAGCAGCGCGATGTCCGGCCGCGCCTCCAGCGCCGTCCGGACGATCTCGTCCCCGGCCGACACCTGGGCGACGACCTCCATGTCGTCCTCCAGGTTGAGCAGCAGCGCGAGCGCGCCCCGCATCATGCCCTGGTCCTCGGCGAGGAGGACCTTCACGCAGGGTGCGGCCTGCTCGCCGCCCGGGTCAGTCATGGGGCAAGCCTAGCCAGCGCGGAGGCGGGGCCTGGGCGCGGTGCGGTCCCGCGGCCGCGGCCGGGGCCCGTACGGAACGGGCCCCGGCCGACCGGTGCGGATCAGGGGAGTGAGGGCAGCAGGCGTCAGACGGGCGTC
The DNA here is from genome assembly GCF_003865135.1 of Streptomyces chrestomyceticus JCM 4735. Classification (NCBI taxonomy): domain Bacteria; kingdom Bacillati; phylum Actinomycetota; class Actinomycetes; order Kitasatosporales; family Streptomycetaceae; genus Streptomyces; species Streptomyces chrestomyceticus. The sequence goes on from NZ_BHZC01000001.1 coordinate 6,691,735, forward strand.
GCCGCGCCCTCCCGTGCCACCGAGAGGACGATCTCCCGCAGCCGCTCCACGTACAGCCGCAGGCTGCCGTACGCGGCGTCGGTGTCCGGGTAGCGGCCGGCGAACTGCAGGCCCTCGTGCAGCCTGGTGATCCACGCGCACACCTGGTCGCCGTACGAGACCCGGATCAGCCCGTACGCCTTGAGGTCCTGCCACTGCGCGGAGCCGGGGACGCCGCGCGCGTCGACGAACGAGACGATCGAGTACAGGTCGGGGGAGGTGGGCCGGAAGTCCTCGCCCAGCAGCCGGAGGACCCGGGCGAGGGGGATCCGGGACAGCGACCGGTTCTCGCGCAGTGCGGTACGGACCATCTGCATCGCGGTGTCGAAGTCCGGCGCCTGCCCCACGGGCACCTCGATCGGCGCGCCGCCCACGTACCAGCCCACGGAGTCCGACCACTGGGACTTCGCCCGGGTGTGGAAGGGCACGACGGTGCGGTACACCGGGTGGCCGCCGACGTCGCGGACGATGAGGCCGGTGGCCGCGAGGACGCCGATGAAGCTCCCGCCGTACGGGCGGCAGTACGCCTCGAAGGCGGCCGCCGCCGCGTCGTCCACCAGCATCTCGTGCAGGAACTTCTGCGTGGGCAGCGGGCCGCCGGGGTCGAGGCCGAGGTCCAGGGGGAAGTTCGGCAGCCTCCCGTCGCACTGGGCGATGAACTTCCGCCAGCGGGCGACGATCTCGTGGGTGTCGTCGACCTGGTCGGCGGTGCTGCGTTCGGTCGCGCAGAAGTCGACGTAGCTGGCGACGGGCGCCGTGTCCACGGTGCGGCGGTCGAGACCGGCCGCGTAGAGCTCGTGGATCTCGGCGGTGATCCGCTGGATGGAGTAGGCGTCGACATTGCTGTGGTCGAACGCCATGTAGACACTCGTACTGTCGTCCCGGACGACCGCGGTGAAGATGAAGTTCGGCCAGCTCAGCGCGTCCGCCGCGGTGTCGAAGCGATCCTGCAGATGCTGGGTCAGCGCCGCCGCGTCGGTGAACTCACCGACGTCCGTGCGGTGCAGCACGACGTCGTCGGCGTCGAGCGTGAACCGCTGCATCTCGTCGCCCGCCCAGCGGAAACCGCTGCGCAGCGTCTCGTGGCGGAGGGTCCAGGTCCGCAGCGCCTCTTGCAGGACGTCGAGGTCGGCTCTGCGCGGTATGTCGAAGGCGGTGCCGAGCCAGGTGGGGACGAACAGCCCGTCCTCGCGTACGGATCGTGCCGTGCGCACATGGGACTCCTGGATGTACGCGGGCGGGCGTACGTCGTTCGGCAGGCTCATGGCGGCCTCGACGACCGCCGGGTGCAGCGTCCACTCCACGAGGCGTCCGGGCCGCACCTCGCACCGCTGGATGTCGGTCATGCGCACAGGGGTTCTCCGTTCGTAGTCGCGGGAACTCAGCTAGAGGTTGTCCCGGACGGGGCGGGAGTTATCCCATGAGAGCGAAGTTGCACCGTGGGGCGGAACTGTGCGGTAAGGAACACGCTAGCGCCTCATCGGCTCCTCGCCGCCCAACGGCAGCTCCGCCACCAGTCGGAATCCCCGGCGGCCGTCCGGCCCGGTGTCCAGCGTGCCGCCGGCGGCCGCGAGGCGTTCGGTGAGGCCCTTGAGGCCGGTGCCGCCGGTGAGGGGAGGTGTGGCGGCCGGGGCGGGCCCGTGGCCGTCGTCGGTGACGGTGAGGCGGGCCCGGTCGCCGGCGGCGTCGGTGCGGACCTCGATCTCGCAGCGGGTCGCGCCGCTGTGCCGCACGGTGTTGGTGACACCTTCCCGGACGACCCAGCCCAGCAGCGCGCTCGCCTGCGGGGGGAGCGGCGGCCCGGACTGGCGTACGACGGGTTCGATGCCGGCGCCCTCCAGGGCGGACCGGGCGCGGTCCAACTCGGTGCTCAGACTGCCCTCGCGGTAGCCGGTGACCGCTTCGCGGATCTCGGTGAGCGCCTGGCGGCCCACCGCCTCGATGTCGGCGGTCTGGGCCAGCGCCGCGTCGAGGTCGCGCGGCGCCAGCCGCCGTACCGCCTCCGCCTTGACCACGATCACCGACAGGGTGTGGCCGAGCAGGTCGTGCAGGTCCCGGGAGAAGCGCAGGCGTTCCTTCTCCACGGCGGTGCGGGCCAGCTCCTGTCGGGTCGCGTCGAGCTGCTTGACGGTGTCGAAGAGGCTCAGGACGGTCGCGGTGACCATGCCGGAGATGAAGGTGCCGTAGCCGATGGCGGCGGCCTCCCAGTGGTCGCCGACGAGCCGGCCCGCGATGGTGCCCGCGGAGCCGCTGAGGACGAACAGCAGGATGAAGTGGGGCTTGCCGCGGATCGCCCGGACCGCGCCGGAGGCCAGCGACAGGAGCGGGAAGAACAGCAGCCAGGCGTGGCCGAAGGTGAGGGAGATGGTGTAGGTGACGGCGGTCAGGGCGGCGAGCCCGTAGACGGGGACGCGGGAGTCGCGGTAGCGGGGGTTGAAGGCGGAGAAGACGACGAAGATGTACAGGGAGTTGAAGGCGAGCAGGCCGACGCCCGCCAGCCAGGTGTTCTGGGACTTGCCGCTGATGATGTTGGACAGGGCGCCCATGCCCATCAGCAGCCACGGCAGGAAGGTGTAGGCGCGCGGACCTCTGCCCTTGGTGGAGTCGCTCCCGTCGCTCTCCCGTTCCCCGGCGCCCTGGTGCGGTTCGATGGGCACGTCGAGCAGGCCGGACCAGCCCGGCGCGGTGGGCTTACGGGTACGGCGCCGACCCCGCCCGCCACACGCGTCCTGCGCGTCCTGTGCCTCCAGGCCGCCCCGCCCGTCCTGGCCGCCCGCTTCGGTCTGCCGGTTCCTGCGCACGTTCCGTACTGCCTCTTCCCTGTTCCGCGCCGCTGTCCGCGCTCTGCCCGCGACGCTACCGACGCCGCCGGCGGCCCCGGCAGGGGTGAATGTACGCGGTCGGTACCGACAAATGTCACAGAGCCGGGCGGGTGGGGGCGTCGCGCTCACCTGACGGGGCGTCAGGGGTTCCGGGCTTCCGCGGGATCGGCTATACATGGGAGCCGTCGGATAGAACGCGTTCTAGAACGGCGGGCCGGGCGCCGTGGCCGGCCTCGTACCACCGGACCGCCGACGCGACGGCCGACCGCAGGCGACCCCGGCACGGCCGACGGTGCGGACGGCCGGGCCGGGGTCTTCCCACCGTGGTGAAGGAGCAGCAGCCCCATGCCCATCGACGCCGCCAAGGCCACCTCCGCCGAGCCGCGGACCACCGAACTCGCCTGGGAGCCGAAGGACGTCCTGCTCTACCACCTCGGTATCGGCGCCGGCGTGCCCGCCACCGACCCCGGCGAACTGCGCTACACCCTGGAGAGCAGGCTGCACGTCCTGCCCAGCTTCGCGACGGTGGCGGGCGGCGGCATGGCGCTGGCCGGCGGCCTGTCCGCGCCCGGCATCGAGGTGGACCTGGCCGCGGTCCTGCACGGCGGCCAGACCGTGACCGTGCACCGGCCGCTGCCCGTACGGGGCCGGGCCGTCCAGACGTCCACCGTGCCTGCCGTGTACGACAAGGGGAAGGCCGCGGTCATCGTGCTGCGCTCCGAGGCGGCCGACGAGGACGGGCCGCTGTGGACGTGCGACACGCAGATCTTCGTCAAGGGGGAGGGCGGCTTCGGCGGGGAGCGGGGGCCGTCCAGCCGTCGGGAACTGCCCGGGCGCGCGCCGGACCGTACCGTCGAGCGGACCGTACGGGAGGACCAGGCCCTGCTCTACCGCCTGTCCGGCGACTGGAACCCCCTGCACGCCGACCCCGAGTTCGCGAGGCTGGCGGGCTTCGACCGTCCGATCCTGCACGGGCTGTGCACCTACGGCATCACGCTGAAGGCGGTGGTGGACGAGGTGCTGGGCGGCGACGTGGCGCGCGTCACCGCGTACACCACCCGGTTCGCCGGGGTGGTCTTCCCCGGCGAGACGCTGCGCGTCCGTATGTGGCGGGAGCCGGAGCGGGTCCTGGTGTCGGTCACGGCGGCCGGCCGGGAGGACGCGCCGGTCCTGGCGGACACGGTCGTCGACATCAGCCCGGAAGGTGTGTGACCCGGCCCGAGAAGGTCCGTCCTGTTCCGTCCCGACCCGATCCGCCCCGGCCGCCCGCGAAGGGAGCGCACCATGCGCGCAGCGATTCAGCACCAGACAGGGCAGGAGAAGCTGGAAGTCCTCGACGGCATCGAGGCGGTGGGGTTCGGGCCGGGCAAGGTCCGCGTCCGCATCCGGGCCACCGGGCTGTGCCACTCCGACCTGTCCGCGATGAGCGGGGTGCTGCCGCAGCCCGCGCCCTTCGTCCCCGGCCACGAGGGCGCGGGCGAGATCGTGGAGGTGGGCGACGGCGTCGAGGGCCTGACGGCGGGGGACCGGGTGCTGATGTGCTGGCTGCCCGCCTGCGGTACGTGTCCGTCCTGCAAGCGCGGCCAGACCCACCTGTGCCTGGCCGGGTTCATGAACGCCGGCACCCCCAACTTCCGCCGCCCCGGCGCCACCCCGTCCGACGTCTTCGGCTTCGCGGGCACCGGCACCTTCGCGGAGGAGGTGGTGGTCGCCGCCAACTGCGCCGTCCCGATCCCGGACGACGTGCCGTACGAGATCGCGGCGCTGATCGGGTGCGGAGTGACGACGGGGCTGGGCGCCGCGATGAACACCGCGCGGGTGGCGCCCGGCGCGTCGGTCGCGGTGATCGGCTGCGGCGGCGTCGGCATCTCGGCCGTACAGGGCGCGCGGGTGTGCGGCGCCGCGCAGATCGTCGCGGTGGACCCGGTGGCCGCGCGCCGCGAGGCGGCGCTGCGTTTCGGCGCCACGGAAGCGGTCGCCCCCGAGGAACTGGCCGACGCCGGACAGCGGATCACCGCGGGCGAGGGCTTCGACTACGTCTTCGAGGTCGTCGGCAGGTCCGCCACCGCCCGCACCGCGTACGAGACGACCCGGCGCGGCGGCACGCTCTGCGTGGTCGGCGCGGGGGCGATGGACGACCACTTCCAGGTCAACATGTTCGAGCTGTTCTTCGACGAGAAGCGCATCCTGCCGTCGCTGTACGGGGGCGGGGACGTGCTGCGCTCGTACGAGCAGGTCATCGCGCTGTGGCGGGCGGGCCGGATCGACCTGGAGGGCCTGATCACCCACCGGGTCCGGCTCCCGGAGATCAACGAGGCGCTGGAGCAGATGCGTACCGGGACGGCCCTGCGGACGTGCATCGAGATGTGAGCCGGCCGCCGGGGCGGGACGGCGCGTCCCCGGCGTACGAACGGCGTGCCCCCGACGAACGAGAGGAAGCCGAGAACGTGACTGCTCCCACCGAACGGCCGCTCGACGGCCTGACCGCGATCGTCACCGGGGCGGGCCGCGGCCTGGGCCGGGCGGAGGCGCTGGAACTCGCCCGGCTCGGCGCGGCCGTCGTCGTCAACGACTACGGGCAGCCCGGCCGCGACGGCTCCGGCGCCGCGTCGGCGGACCCGGCCGAGGAGACCGCGGCCGAGATCCGCGCGGCGGGCGGCGAGGCCGTCGCGCACGCCGGCGACGTCGCCGACCACGCGACGGCCCGCGGCCTGGTCCAGCAGGCCGTGGACCGCTGGGGCAAGCTGGACGTCCTGGTCAACAACGCGGGCATCCTTCGCGACCGGATGGTGTTCTCCATGACGGAGGACGAGTGGGACTCGGTGATCCGCGTCCACCTCAAGGGCCACTTCAACACCACGCGCTTCGCCGCCGCCCACTGGCGCGAACGGTCCAAGGCCGCCGGTGAAGCCGTGTACGGGCGGATCGTCAACACCTCGTCCGAGGCGTTCCTCGCGGGCTCGGCGGGCCAGCCCAACTACGCGGCGGCCAAGGGCGGCATCGTCGGCCTCACCACCTCCTCGGCGCTCGCCCTGGCCAAGTACGGGGTCACCGTCAACGCCATCTGCCCGCGCGCCCGTACCCGGATGACCGAGGACGTCTTCGCCGGGTTCGAGGTGCCGGGGACGGGGCTCTCGACGCGCTGGCCCCCGAACACGTCGCGCCCCTCGTCGGCTACCTGGCCTCGCCCGCCGCGGCGCGGGTCAACGGGCAGTTGCTCGTGGTGCACGGCGGCATGGTCGCGGTGGTCGAACGGCCCAAGGTGGCGGCGCAGTTCGACACCGCGAAGGACGCCTTCACGTACGCGGAGCTGGACGGCGTCCTGACGCCGTACTACGCGGAGCGCCCGCCGCACGAGACGTTCGCGGCGGCGGAGGTGCTCGGCCTCAAGCGGAGGTGAATCCTCCGGCCGCCCGGGGTGAGCCCTCCGGCCCCACACACCCGACGGCCGTGCCCGCCGTACCCCTGACCGGGCGGTACGGAGGTCACGGCCGTCGCGTGGCACACGGTCCGGGGCGGCGGCCCCGGAGGAGCGGACGCGGCTCTCAGGCGTCCTGCGGCTGCTGGTCCCGGCGGTGCCTGCCGTTCGGGGACGCTTGTGTGTCCTCCGAGGCGGCCGGGCCACGGTGTCTGCCGGCGCCTGCCGCCGCGGCGGCCCGGCCGGCGTCCTGCGGGCGCGCCTGGGTCGTGTCGGTTCGGGCTTCGGACATGCGGGGAGTCACTCCGTCGGATCGCTTACGGCGGTACGCGTCGGACCTCTCCCAGTCACCACTGGGAAGTGCCGCGGCGAGATGCCGTCGGCGGCCGGTCGACCGCCGATACTAACGAAGCGAACGATCTTGCTCTACCGGGTCTCCCGGACCGCCAGCGGCGCCTGTTGCAGCGGCACCGGTCTGCACGGAGAGGGATGCGCGGCAGTGCCGAACGGTTCCTGCGTCACGGGTTCCGTTTGTGAGGATGATGTGGAGGGGGCGGGCGGTGGCTGCGTACGGACGGTCATTCCGGGGGGAGTTGAGGCGATACGTACCCATCGCGCGGCTCTGACCGGGAAACCGGCGGGCGACAGGTCGCCGGGGGAACAGAGCGCGGCGGGCGGGTCCGCGCGGCGCCCGGCGTCGGCGGGCAGCACGAGCGGCGCGGCATCCCGGGTCTGCGCCCCTGTGGCCTGCGCGGGCAGCCGGGCCACCCCGCACGGCACCGCCGGCGTCTCGAACGGCAGCCGCAGTTCACCGTCCCGCGTCCACAGCCCGGTGCCCGCCAGCCACCCACGCGGCGGCGGCAACTGGCGCAGCCGCCGCTCCGCCGGCCGCCAGACACCCAGCCAGGTCCCGGCGGCCGCGTCCACACGGAACGCCACCGCACTGCTCTCCGGCGCCAGCGCCTGACCCGACTGCGCGGCGAACGGCCGGAGCGCCGCGTCCGGCAGCCGCAGGCACTCCGGGAAACGCACCGGCAGCGCGCTGCCCAGCACGCCCCAGCCCAGCCGGTCGTGCCCCGCCGCGTCCGACCGCAGCACCAGCAGCCCGCTGTCCGGGTCGGCCAGCAGCAGCCGGTCGTTGCTCTCCTCGGTGATCTGGAGCAGCGGACTGACCTCGCCGCCGCGCTCCAGGTCGACCACCACCGTCTTGGTGCGCCCCGCCAGCTCCTGGTCCAGGGCCAGCAGTCGGCCCGTACGGTCCAGCCAGACGCCGCCCGTGCAGCGGCCCTCGATCTCGGCGACGCAGGCGGGGACGGAGCGCGCCCGGTTGGGGACGGTGGACTGCCGGCCGTCGTGCACCAGCCACAGCACGGTGGAGTGCTCGCCGGGCGCCAGCGCGTACGCGCGTGAACCGCACGGCGCGGCGGGCAGCAGCGTCAGCTCCGCCGCCTCGACGGCGCCCAGCGGCAGCTCACCGGTGCCCGGACCGGTCGGGTACAGCAGGCCGAGCGTGCAGCGGTCCGCGGCCCGGCGCCGGATCAGCACCCGGCCGTCCGTGAGGGGCAGCAGCCCGGTGTCCGCCTCCTCGGGCTGGTGGCCGGGCAGCGGGACCGCGTACGGCTCGGGCCCCGCCAGCGTCCAGCGCTCGGGGTACCAGCTCCCGGTGCTCGCGTGCCGCGCGAGCCGGGCGGCGTAGGAGCCGTCGGCGGCGATCGTCAGCGCCGCGCCGTGCTGCCGGGTGTCCGGCGCCGCGGCGTCCTCGGTGACACAGGCTGTCATCGGGTGCTCACCTCCAGTCAGTGCGGTCGAAGCTAGTTTTCGCACTCTCAAACGAGCAGGGAAGGTTGCGGCACTTCACGCAAAAGAGTGGCGGATGTCCGGTTCGCCTTGAGGTGCGGAGGGTGGATGTGCTCTGTGCGGAGGGCCGGGGCGGCGGCGGGCCCCGGCCACGGCGCCGGAGCGCCCCGGCGGAGCCGGTCCCCGCGGTACGCCCCGGCGGCCGCACCGCCCCCGGCCTGCCGGGCCGCCGCCCGAAGCGGCCCGGCACACCGGTACGGCTGGGAGGTAACCTTCCACCCGTGCCCGTACTGTCTGAAGTCCTTGCCGCGCTCGACGCCCTCTGGCCCCCCGAGCGGGCCGCATCGTGGGACGCCGTCGGCACGGTCTGCGGTGATCCGGACGCCGAGGTGCGCCGGGTCCTGTTCGCCGTCGACCCCGTGCAGGAGATCGCCGACGAGGCGGTCAGGCTCGGCGCCGACCTGCTCGTCACGCACCACCCGCTCTACCTGCGCGGTACGACCACGGTCGCGGCCGGCACCTTCAAGGGCCGTGTCGTGCACACGCTGATCAAGAACGATGTCGCGCTGCACGTCGCGCACACCAACGCCGACACCGCCGACCCCGGCGTCTCCGACGCCCTGGCCGGCGCGCTGGACCTGCGGATCCTGCGTCCGCTGGTGCCGGACGACAGTGACCCCCACGGCCGCCGCGGCCTGGGCCGGATCTGCGAGCTGCCGCACCCGATGACGCTCGCCGAGTTCGGCCCGTACGCCGCCGCCCGGCTGCCCGCCACCGCGCAGGGCGTCCGGATCGCCGGCGACCCGGACCGCATGATCCGCACGGTCGCCGTCTCCGGCGGCTCCGGCGACAGCCTCTTCGACGACGTACGGGCGGCGGGCGTGGACGCGTTCCTCACCGCCGACCTGCGCCACCACCCCGCCTCCGAGGCGACCCAGAAGAGCCCGCTGGCGCTGCTGGACGCCGCCCACTGGGCCACCGAGTGGCCCTGGTGCGAGCAGGCCGCGGCCCAGCTCGACGAGATTTCCGACCGGCACGGCTGGAACCTGCGCACCCATGTGTCGCGCACGGTCACCGACCCCTGGACCGCCCACGCGGCGTCCGACGCCCGCACGACCCCGACGAATACATCAGGAGCCCCCCGCTGAACGCCGCGCCCGCCGACCAGATCCGCCTCCTCGACGTCCAGGCCCTGGACGTGAGGCTCAGCCAGCTCGCGCACAAGCGCAAGAACCTCCCCGAGCTCGCCGAGATCCAGACCCTGGAGGGCGACCTCACCCAGCAGCGCGACCTGCTCGTCGCCGCGCAGACCGAGGAGAGCGACACCACCCGCGAGCAGACCAAGGCGGAGCAGGACGTGGACCAGGTGCGCCAGCGCGCCGCCCGCGACCAGCAGCGCCTGGACTCCGGCGCCATCACCTCGCCCAAGGACCTGGAGAACCTCCAGAGGGAGATCGCCTCCCTCGCCAAGCGCCAGGGTGACCTGGAGGACGTCGTCCTGGAGGTCATGGAGCGCCGCGAGTCCGCCCAGGAGCGCGTCGCCGAGCTGACCGAGCGGGTGGAGTCCGTACAGGCCAAGGTCAACGACGCGGCCGCCCGCCGGGACGCCGCGTTCGCCGAGATCGACGCCGAGGCCGACACGGTCCGCAAGGAGCGCGAGCTGACCGTCGCCGACATCCCGGCCGACCTGCTCAAGCTGTACGACCGGCTGCGCGAGAAGCAGGGCGGCCTCGGCGCGGCCCGCCTCTACCAGCGCCGCTGCGAGGGCTGCCGCCTGGAGCTGGACATCACCGAGCTGAACGACGTGCGCAGCGCGCCCGCCGACAAGGTCGTGCGCTGCGAGAACTGCAGCCGCATCCTGGTGCGCACGCCCGACTCGGGCCTGTAGACCGTGGCCCGTACGTTCATCGTCGAGGCCGACGGCGGGTCCCGGGGAAACCCGGGGCCCGCGGGCTACGGCGCGGTCGTCATCGACCCGGAGACCGGCGAGACCCTCGCCGAGGCCGCCGAGTACATCGGCACGGCGACCAACAACGTCGCCGAGTACCGGGGGCTGCTGGCCGGCCTGCGCGCCGCGCACGCCCTGGACCCCGAGGCGGACGTCCGGGTGCGGATGGACTCCAAGCTCGTCGTCGAGCAGATGTCCGGGCGCTGGAAGATCAAGCACCCGGACATGCGGCCGCTGGCGGCGGAGGCGCGCAGCGTCTTCCCGCCCTCGCGGGTGACGTACGAGTGGATCCCGCGCGAGGAGAACAAGCACGCCGACCGGCTCGCCAACGAGGCGATGGACGCGGGCAAGGCCGGCCGGCAGTGGGAGCCGAGGGACTCGCGGGCCGAACTGGACGCGGGCGGCCCGGCGCGCAGTGCCGCCGCCCGCGCGGCCGACGCGGCGGCCGAGGCCGCGGAGACCGAGTCGGCCGACGGGCCGAAGACGCCGCCGGCCGGCTGGGCGCCCGCCGACCTGGGCGCGCCGACCACCCTCGTCCTGCTGCGGCACGGCGAGACCGCGCTGACACCGCAGAAGCGGTTCTCCGGCAGCGGCGGCTCCGACCCGGAGCTGTCCGAGGCCGGGCACCGGCAGGCCACTGCGGTCGCCGCCGCGCTCGCGGCCCGGGGCACCGTCCAGGCCGTCGTCAGCTCGCCCCTCAAGCGCTGCCGGCAGACGGCCGAGACCGTCGCGGCCCGCCTCGGCCTGGACGTACGCGTCGACGAGGGCCTGCGCGAGACCGACTTCGGCGCCTGGGAGGGCCTGACCTTCGCCGAGGTCCAGGAGCGCCACCCCGAGGACCTGGCCGCCTGGCTCGGCTCCGCCAAGGCCGCGCCGACCGGCGGCGAGTCCTTCGCCTCGGTCGCCCGCCGCGTCGCCCTCTCCCGCGACAAGCTGCTGGCCCGGTACGCGGGCCGGACGGTGCTGCTGGTCACGCACGTCACCCCGGTCAAGACGCTGGTCCGGCTGGCCCTCGGCGCCCCGCCGGACTCCCTGTTCCGGATGGAGCTCTCCGCCGCGTCACTGTCGGCCGTCGCGTACTACTCCGACGGGAACGCGTCGGTACGGCTGCTGAACGAGACGGCGCATCTGCGCTGACGCAGCGGAGCGTATGCCGCTGAGGCGTCCTTGAGGCGTCCCTGAGGCGTTCCTTGAGGACATCCCCGCCCGCGCGCCCCAGAAGGGCCGCGGGCGGTTTTCCGTATCACCGGTCGGTTTTTTCCGGGCTGTTGCCGGTCTGCCGCCCGTCTTTTCCAGCCCCTTTCATCTGGCGTGATCCCTGCGCTTTTCTCCGGCGCGGGGCCGGTTCCCGCTACTGGCTTGATTGGTTCCTTGTAACCCGTACACCGGTTTCATAACGTCACTCGCAACCACGGCGCTACCAGCGCCTTTCCCCTCGCCACATGCGTGAATTCCGCATGCCTGTACGGAGGTTGGTATGCCCAGCGAGTACACCGAGCCCGTCGAGATTTCCGCGTCCGTCGCGGAGGCCAATCGGAAGGCCGCCGAGCGGCTCCGGGAAGGCGGCTCGCAGGACTTCGAGGACGCGCAGCGGGGGCTGCTGGCGCAGCCGGACGTACCGGCGATCTACTCCCGGTCCGACAGCGGCAAGGTGGTGTGGAGCTTCACCGCGTACGACTTCCTGACCGACGGCGACGAGCAGGCGCCCCCGACCGTCAACCCGAGCCTGTGGCGCCAGGGCCGGCTCACCGCGGTGGCCGGGCTGTTCCAGGTCACCTCCGGCGCCCGCGGCGGCGTCTACCAGGTGCGCGGCTACGACCTGTCCAACATGACGATCATCGAGGGCGACCAGGGCATCATCGTCATCGACCCGCTGGCCTGTTACGAGACCGCGCAGGCCGCCCTGAAGCTGTACCGCGACACCACCGGGAACCGGAACCCGGTCCGCGCGCTGATCTACACCCACAGCCACGTCGACCACTTCGGCGGCGCCCGCGGCCTGTTCGCCGAGCGGAACGACGAGATCCCCGACGGCCTCCCGGTCATCGCGCCCGACGGGTTCCTGGAGCACGCCGTCAGCGAGAACGTCTACGCGGGCCCCGCGATGTCCCGCCGTGCCGAGTACATGTACGCGGCGAACCTGGACAAGGGCCCGTACGCGCAGGTCGGTTCGGGCCTGGGCCTGACCGTCTCCACCGGCGAGGTCACCCTCCTGCCGCCGACCGACTCCATCGGCGCCGCCCAGGCCGTCACCAGCGACGACTGGTCGCCCGCCGACGTCATCCCGTGGCGGGAGGGGCTGCACCGCCGCGTCATCGACGGCGTACGGCTGCTCTTCCAGTTGACGCCCGGCACCGAGGCGCCCGCGGAGATGAACATCTACCTCCCCGAACTGCGCGCCCTGTGCATGGCGGAGAACGCCACCCACAACCAGCACAACATCCTCAGCCTGCGCGGCGCCCAGGTACGGGACGCGCACGCCTGGGCGAAATACCTCACCGACGCGATCCAGACCTTCGGCGAGCACACCGAAATCGAATTCGCCTCGCACCACTGGCCGCGCTGGGGCAAGGAAAGCATCCTCGAATTCCTCAGCAATCAGCGGGACATGTACGCGTACCTCAACGACCAGTCACTGCGGCTCATCAACCGCGGATACACCGGCATCGAGATCGCCGAAGAACTCCAGCACCTTCCGGCCGGTCTCGCCGAACACTGGTACAACCAGGGCTACTACGGCTCGCTCAGCCACAACTTCAAGGCCGTGTACCAGCGGTACATGGGCTGGTTCGACGGAAATCCCGCCCACCTGTGGAACCTGCCGCCGACGGAGGCCGGCACGCGCTACGTGGCGGCGATGGGCGGCGCCGAGGCCGTCGTACGGAAGGCCCAGGAGGCGTACGACAACCCGCAGGCCGATTCGCAGACGTACCGCTGGATCCTCGAACTGCTCAACCACGTCGTCTTCGCCGACCCCGCGACCGTCTCCGAGAAGGCCGTCCAGGACGCCAAGGCCCTCCAGGCCAAGGTCTTCGCCCAGCTCGGCTACGGCGCCGAGAACGGGCCGTGGCGCAACTTCTACCTGACCGGCGCCGAGGAACTGCGCACCGGCCCGCAGCAGCCCACCAGCAAGGGCGCGCCGGACCTGGTCCACAGCATGACCCTGGAGCAGATCTTCGCGGCGATGGCACGCAGCGTGGACGGGCCGAAGGCGGCACAGGAGCAGCGCGCCGCGATCGTCCTCCAGTGGCAGTTCACCGACACCGGCCAGGAGTGCACCACCACGCTGCGCAACGGCGTCCTGGTGTACGTGGACGGCAAGGACCTGTACGCGGGCAAGCCGCAGGCCACCATCTCGCTGACCAGGGCGACGTTCGACTCGCTCGTCCTCGAAGGGCCGCTGTTCCAGCGGAACTTCGACGCGGCGGTCAAGGCGGGCACCATCCGCGTCGACGACCAGGCGGCCGCGGACACGGTCCTCGGCTACCTGACGGTGCCGGACCCGTCGTTCCCGATCGTCACGCCGTAGCGCCTGCCCGGCTTTTAGTGCCCGCCCGGCCGCGTCGCTGTCTCAGCGCAGCGCCGCGGCCTCGCGGGCCAGTCGCTCCACCCGGCCCCAGTCCTTGGCGCGCAGTGCGTCGGCCGGCAGCATCCACGTACCGCCCACGCAGCCCACGTTCGGCAGCGCCAGGTAACCGGGCGCCGAGGCCAGACCGATACCGCCGGTCGGGCAGAACCGGGCCCGGGGGAGCGGCGAGGCGAGCGACTTCAGGTACGCCGTGCCGCCCGCGGCCTCCGCCGGGAAGAACTTCATCTCGGTCACGCCCTCGTCGAGCAGCGTCACCACCTCCGACGCCGTCGAGACACCCGGCAGGAACGGCAGGCCGGTGGCCTTCATCGCGGCCAGCAGCCGCGGCGACCACCCCGGACTGACCAGGAAGCGGGAGCCCGCCGCGACCGCCAGGTCCACGTGTTCGGGGGTCAGGACCGTACCGGCGCCGACGACCGCTTCCGGGACCGTGTCGGCGATGGCGCGTATCGCCTGCGGCGCGGCGGCCGTACGCAGCGTCACCTCGATGGCGGGCAGTCCGCCCGCCACGAGCGCGCGGGCGAGCGGGACGGCGTCGGCCGCGTCGTCGAGGACGACGACCGGGATCACGGGGGCGAGGCCCAGCACGGAGGGCGGGGCGGCGGGGGAGGGGGCAGCGTCAGTCACGGAGCCCATAGTGCGCCCGCCCCACAACATCCGCAACGATCGTTGCGGATGTTGCAACGGAGCGGTTGCCGCCAGAACTGCGCCCCTACAACTCCTTCACCACCACATCGATCGCCCACGCCTTGCCCGCCTTCGCCGGCGCCTCGGCCTCGACCACGTACCCGAGATCGCCCAGCGCCTCGACCAGCTCCGCCGGGCTGTCCGGCGTCCGCCCCGCCGTCAGCAGGTCGCGCACCATCCGCCCCTTCGTCGCCTTGTTGAAGTGGCTGACCACGGACCGCTTCTCCACCCCGTCCACGATCTTCGACTGGAGCACCCGCACCGTCGCCGTACGGCCCGCGACCTCGCCCTTCGGCTTCCAGGCCGTCGCGTACGCCGCCGACCGCAGGTCGAGGACCAGCCCGTCCCCGGCGGCCTCGGGCAGCACCTCGGCCATCGGCGCACGCCAGTACGCGCCCAGCGCGCCCAGGCCCGGCAGCTTGACCCCCATCGAACAGCGGTACGACGGAATCCGGTCGTCCACCCGTACCGCGCCCCACAGCCCCGAGAACACCAGCAGTGACGACTCGGCGAGCCGCCGCGCCTTCGCGTCCAGTGTGGCGAGCCCCAGCGCGTCGTACAGCACGCCCGTGTAGATCTCCCCGGCCGGCCGTGTCCCGGCCTCACGCAGCCCGGCGTTCTTGGCGATCTCACCCTTGAGACCGTCACTCAGCCCCAGGACCTCCTGCGCCTTCGCTTCGTCCGCGGCGCACAGCCCGACCAACTCCTCCAGCACCGCCTCCCGCGCCGGGGTCAGCCCGGCCAGGGACAGCGCCCCCAGGTCCAACGGCTTCCCGCCCCCGGACGCGGCCTTCCCTTCGGACGGCGGCAACAACACGAGCACGCGCTTCTCCTTAGCCTTCTGTGCACTGGCCCCGCCACTTTACGGTTCGCCGCACGGACGGCCCGCCGCCCGAGGGGCCCCGGCGCTCCCTCCCGCCGCATCCCCCCTGACGTGCCCCGGCCCCCCAACCGCCCTACGCTCAAAAGCATGCCCCGCCGCCACCTCCGCGTGACCGCAGCAGCAGAGGCGCCCGTGCGTGCCGCGCTGCGGGAACTGCGGGCGCGGCTGGACATCCCCCAGACGTTCCCGCTCTCCGCGCAGGCCGAGGCGGACAGTGCCGCGCGCTGGCCGCACCCGCCCGCCGACACCGCCGCCACCGACGCGACCGACATCCCGCTGTTCACCGTCGACCCGCCCGGCTCGATGGACCTCGACCAGGCGATGTACCTCTCCCGGCGCCCCGGCGGCGGCTACCGCGTCGACTACGCCATCGCCGACGTGGCCTCCTTCGTCACCCCCGGCGGCGCGCTGGACGCCGAGGCGCACCGCCGTGTGACGACCCTGTACTTCCCCGACGGACACGTTCCGCTGCACCCGCCCGTCCTGGGCGAGGGCGCCGCCAGCCTGCTCCCCGACGAGGACCGCCCCGCCGTCCTGTGGCGGCTCGACCTCGACGCGGACGGCGCGCTGCGCTCGACCGACGTACGCCGTGCCCTCGTCCGCTCGCGCGCCCGCCTCGACTACGAGGGCGTGCAACGCGCCATCGACTCCGGCGCCGCCGAGGAGCCGCTGTCCCTCCTCCGCACGATCGGCCGTCTCCGCGAGGACCAGGAAGTCGCCCGCGGCGGCATCTCCCTCAACGTCCCCGAGCAGGAGATCGTCGAGCACCCGGACGGCTACACCCTCGCCTACCGCGCGCCCCGCCCCGCCGACGCCTGGAACGCCCAGATCTCCCTGCTCACCGGCATGGCCGCGGCCGAGCTGATGCTCTCCTCCGGCACCGGCGTCCTGCGGACGCTCCCCACCGCCCCGGACGGCGCCGTCGCCCGCCTGCGCCGCACCGCCCACGCCCTCGGCGTCGACTGGCCGCCCCACACCTCGTACGCCGCCCTCGTCCGCACCCTCGACCCCACCCGCACCACCCACGCCGCCTTCCTCCAGGACTGCACGGCCCTGCTGCGCGGCGCCGGCTACACCGTCTTCGACGGCGACCCGCCGACTCCCGAACACGCCCGGCACGCAGCCGTCGCCGCCCCGTACGCGCACGTCACCGCGCCGCTGCGGCGCCTCGCCGACCGCTACGGCGCCGAACTGTGCCTGGCCGCGGCGGCGGGCAAGGAACCGCCCGACTGGGTCCGTACGGCACTGCCCGCCCTGCCCGGCGAGATGGCGGAGGGCGGCCACCGGGCCGCCCGTGTCGAGCGGGAGTGCGTCGACCTGGTCGAGGCGGCGCTGATGCAGAACCGGCTCGGCGAGGTCTTCGACGGCTACGTGGTCGACGTCCAGGACGACCGGCCGGACCGGGGCACGGTGCACCTGGAGGACCCGGCGGTGATCGGCCGCCTGGACGGCGGCGAAGAGCTACCGGAACTGCCACTGGGCCACCGCCTGCCCGTCCGCCTCACCGAGGCCGACCCGGGCCGGGCCCCGGTCCGCTTCACACCGGCGTAATCATCCCGCCGGTCCCCGGCCCCCGGCCCGCTTCACACCGGCGTGACCACGCCCCTGCCCTCCTCACCCGCCCCCTCTTCGCGCTCTTCGCGGGAGGCGACCGCCTCCCTGATGGCGGCGACCGCGGCCCGCCCCTCGTCCGCGTGGAAGCGCACGGTACGGGCCTCCACCCGCTGCCCCAGCAGCTTCACGGCCGTGACCGGCTCGGTCAGCTCGACGGTGACGCAGGTCTGCGCCGCCACCGCCATCTCCAGCACACCGTCCCGCTCCCGGGCCTGCCGCCCGGCCGCCTCCGCCTTCGGAAAGCGCAGGTCGTACCGTACGGAAGCGATCCGCTCCAGCGGTATCCACACGTCCAGCAGTGCGCCGTTGCGCACGCGCAGCCCGCCCGGCCCCACGACGTGCGGCCGGGTCACGGCGGCGGCCTGGAAGCCCAGCACCATGGCCAGGGTGTACACGTCCAGCACCAGCATCACCCAGTGCACGACCGGAAACTTCGCGAGCAGAAACGTGACGCCAACCGTCTCCACCAAACACACGAACACAAACCCGTACAGCATCGGCGCCTGTGCCCGCGCATACCCGAGCGCACGCTCCCCGGCCCCCAGACCGTCCCGCCGCCGCGCCACCCACAGGCCCAGACTGGCCATCCACCGCTTCTCGTACGCCAGCAACCGCCGCCCGGTGCTTCCACCGCGTCCCTCGTCCACGTAACGCCCCCTCCCGGTACGTCCCTGCATCCAGTAGAAACGTTGCCGCTACGACAAGGTCAAGCCCCAGCCGGCCGGGAGGTACCATGGTCCGCACGGCGGACGAGCCGGCCGGACGGCCGCGTGGGGATGCACCGCATCCTCCCGAGGAACGTCCGGGCTCCACAGGGCAGGGTGGTGGGTAACGCCCACCCGGGGTGACCCGCGGGACAGTGCCACAGAAAGCAGACCGCCGGTGCCGTAAGGCGCCGGTAAGGGTGAAACGGTGGTGTAAGAGACCACCAGCCTCCGAGGTGACTCGGAGGGCTAGGTAAACCCCACCCGGAGCAAGGTCAAGAGGAAACACCCCGGTGTTTCTGCGCGGACGACCGAGGGCGGCCCGCCCGAGTCCGCGGGTAGACCGCACGAGGCTGCCGGCAACGGCAGCCCTAGATGGATGGCCGTCTCCCGACGGGCCGCAAGGCCCGCCGGCGACAGAACCCGGCGTACAGGCCGACTCGTCCGCCGCCTCAGCAGCAGGAAGGCCCTCCGGCCTGGCGCTTTGCCAGCCCGGAGGGCCTCCCGTCATCTAGGCGATGGTGGCCTTCCACCGCCCCCTGGACAGATGAATGACGCCTTCGGGCGTGATGGTCAGCGGCACACCGTAGACCGGCAGACCGCCCCTGGTGTTGAGGCGGTTGCGAATCCGCTCCAAGACGTCCCACAGGCGTCGGGGGCCGCTCTGGTGGACAGTAGGGGGCTCCCCCTTGCTCCCGGTGGCACGCGCCCACGAGCCGTCCGGATGAACCAGCCACGCCGTACGCCGCCCGTCCTCGCCCTCGCGGTAGGCACACTCCGTCCCCGGGGCCCGCAGCTCCAGCATGGACCGCACCTCCCACGCCTCGTCCACGTCGAGGACCGGGTACCGGCCGGTGCTGACCTCTTCACCGTCCCGGTCGATCCGGTCGGCGAACCGTGACACGACACCGGGCGGGTAGTCCGGGCCGTGGCGGGTGTTCATGAACCCGGCCCAGTCACGTGCTGTGGTCCCGACCGCTCCGCCGTCCTCGGTCTTCCAGGCGGTGACGATCATGGACGTACGGGAGATCACCGTCACCAGCCGACCACCGGTCCGCAAGGCAGTGAGCCAGGACGCGGGAAGGGGATTCACGGACACCATGGAGACGATGCGGTCGAACCGGCCGGGCAGCGGGCCGGTGGCGTCCACCGTGGCGATGGCGGGGTGCAGCCCCATCCGTCCCAGACGCTCGGCGGCGGCCCCGGTCAGGTAGGGGTCCACGTCGACGCTGGTCACCCGCGAACTGCCGAAGCGGTGCGCGAGCAGCGCCGTCGAGTAGCCGGAGCCGGTGCCCACGTCGAGGATGTCCATGCCGTCGTGCAGCCGCCCGTGCCGGAACATCTGGACGACCAGGCTCGGCAGCGTCGCGGAGAGGTGGGCCGCCCCTCGGGGGTCTCACCCGCTTCGGCGTGATCGGCGTGAAGGGCTCCGACGCGCGTGATCTTCGAGCGGTTGGCGTAGGCCGACTGCTCCCACGCCAGGGGGTCGGCAGCCCCGTCCTTGAGATCCCATGCCCCCTCGGGGCTGCGTTCCCACCACCGGGGGATCAGTTCATGGCGGCGGACGCTCGCCACCGGAGCACGCCACCGCGAGTCCGGATCGGTCACCTCGGCAGCCAAGCATGCTGCGGCACGTTGCCATGTCATCCGCCAACTCCCTCAGTCCGTCGGGCCGCAGGCTTCATTCGAGGGGTCGCAGCCCTCGGAGTCGTTGGGCTGGCAGACACCGCACACGCCGCATACTGCTCCCTTCGTGCGCGGGAGGGGGATGCGCTCCACCAGGGCTTGGTCCCGTCCTCTGCCCTCCATGATCTGTGGGGGAGCCATGGCCCTTGCGGCAGAGGACGGGGGTTTTAGTGGGTTCAGCGCCGGATGACGGGGGAGACCCTGGACGCCGCCGCGCTGCCGCTCTCGCTCACGGCTGCTCCCCGGCGGGCTTGGTGTAGACGTTGACCGGCTCTTCCGTGCGCTTCACGAACTTCTTGTGCTCGTACTCGTCCGCGTGGGCGCGAATCCACACATCCAGGTGCAGGCCGCTGTCCCAGGCGTTCGAACGGGCGCCGCACGGAACGCTCTTGACGGACGTGACGCACTCGGCGATGTGCCGTCGGATGCCGGTGATCTGAATGTCTTTGCGCGTGGGCCCGGGGACGGGAGCCGTCATGGCGTTGCCTTCGGTCCGGAGGATGTCGAGGGCAGCGTCACTGCCGCCACTGGTGCGTACGTGGAGCACGCCGTCGCGTCCGCATGTGCGCATGAGCCGGGTGAGGATTTCCCGGTTGGGGCTGGGGTCGGGGTCGATCACTTGAGGTCACCGTTCCTGAGAGCTGTGAGGTACGGCCGGACAAGCGGGCCGTCATTGTGGAGTACCGGAGGCGGATGGGTGCGACTTCGGGGCAAGTTCACTCCTCTCCGTAGTTCCTGCGCTACGGAGAGGTCAAGGCTGGCCTACAGTCGCCCTGTCTTCAACGTTCCGGAAGCGGGGAGAACATTGGTAAACATCAAGCAGTTGAACCCGGAAGCGTCTCCCCGAGCGGCCTACGGTGCGCGCTTGCGCAGCGCGCGGGAGGCGCGCGGGTGGAAGCAGGACGAGTTGGCGGAGCGGATGGACTACTCGGGGAGGCATGTTTCGGCGGTCGAAACAGGTTGCAAACCGCCAACTCTGCGCTTTTCGCGCGCCGTAGACGCCACCTTTGGGCTCGCGGGGACCGCAGAGTCGTTCGAGCGCGCGTGGGCGGAGATCCGGAACGGCAGCTTGCTGGAAGGCTTCCCGGAATACCTGGGGCAGGAAGCCCGGGCAGCGGAGATCCGGCTGTTCGAAGTAGGGGTAATTCCCGGGTTGCTTCAAACGCCGGAGTACGCAAGAGCCTTGGAAGACGGCAACGTACGGCGGGGCACGCTCAGCCCCGAACAAGCAGGTGAGCGAGTCGAGTCCCTGGCGGAGCGGCAGGCGTCTCTGGTGCGGCGCGTGGTCCCCATGGTCATCGTGGTCCTGGATGAGAGCTGCATTCGGCGGTCTATCGGTGGCTCCGCCGTCATGGACGACCAGTTGGCTCGGCTGGTCGAGTTCGCTGACGAGCCGACCACCACTCTTCAGGTGGCTCCTTACGTCATAGGTGAGCGTCGCCCATTCAACCGGCTGGTCAACCTGCTGACCCTGCCTGACCGCTCCGTGGTTTCTTACGTCGAATCGGAAACTCACGGCCGCTTGGACAGGGAACTCACTTCCGTGCTGCCGCTGGTGAGGGCCTACCATCAGCTACAGACCGAAGCGCTCTCGCAGACAGAATCAGTAGCCATGATCCAGAAGGCACGAAAGGGCATCTCGTGACGACAGATCCTCAAACTCTCACCTGGTTCAAGTCCTCCTACAGCGGAAACGGTGGCTCCTGTGTCGAGTGGGCCCCCATGCAGGCCACGGTCACCGGCATAGTTCCGGTTCGTGATTCGAAGGCCCCGAACGGCCCGGTCCTCTCCGTCCCCTCTCGTTCGTTCGCTGAGTTCATCGCGGGCGTCAAGGGTGGCGCGTTTTCCGCTACGTGATGTGGCGCTACCGCCCCACCAGCCCTGAGCCCCGCCCCTCCTTCGCCGGAGCGGTGGGGCTGCATGCGGGGCTGCTGCCCTAGGCCCGTGATTCCTGCGTGGAGTCCGAGACGCACTGCCGTTTGATCGAGTAGGTACGAAAGGGTGCCCAGTGATCAGCGAATCCCCCTGTTGGGTCAAGTCTTCGTACAGTGACAACGGTGGCGACTGCATCGAGGCCGCCACCAACCTCGTCGCCTCACGCGGCGTGGTTCCCATCCGTGACAGCAAGGACCCGGACGGCCCGGTCCTGAGGCTGCACCCCTCCGCTTTCACCGATCTGGTCGAGTTCGCTCGGCGAGCTACCGTCTGACCCGCGCGGCCGACCTGCTCATGCGTCCCGCCACTCCCTCACCGGAGCGGCGGGACGCTTCTTCGTGCCCGGGGCAGGGGCCGACCGACGGCCTGCGTTGACCTGGGGCGTCAGGGCGGGCCGGGGAAGTGGAAGGATGGGCTCCATGAGTTCCAACGTATTTTTCGATATCACCATCAACGGCGACGCCGCCGGCCGCATCGTCTTCAAGCTGTACGACGACGTGGTGCCCAAGACCGCGCGCAACTTCCGGGAGCTGGCCACCGGCGAGCACGGCTTCGGTTACGCGGGGTCGCCCTTCCACCGGGTCATCCCGGAGTTCATGCTGCAGGGCGGCGACTTCACCCGCCGTAACGGTACGGGCGGCAAGAGCATCTACGGCGACCGCTTCGAGGACGAGAACTTCAAGCTGAAGCACGACCGGCCGTTCCTGCTCTCGATGGCCAACGCCGGCAAGAACACCAACGGCTCGCAGTTCTTCATCACGACCGTGGCCACCCCGTGGCTGGACGGCGCGCACGTGGTCTTCGGCGAGGTCGTCGAGGGCTCGGACCTGGTCAAGAAGATCGAGGGGCTGGGCTCCCGCTCCGGCGCCACCTCCGCGAACATCGAGGTGAAGTCCTCGGGCGTCGTGGACGCCGCGTAACGGGTACGCAGCGCCCCGAGACAGCGAAGACCCCCGGGACGGTGTCCTGGGGGTCTTCGCATGTCCGGAGTCCGGCGGGCAGGGCCGCTCAGGACTGGGGACGGCTGCCGTGGTTGGCACCGTTCTTCCGACGTGCCTTCTTCTTACGGCGTCGCTTCGACGACATGGCGTCTCCTCTCCGCAGGGGTTCGCAGGGCTTTCCTCCGCATTTCTACCATTTCATGGCGGTGGCCTGTCCTGCGGTCCCGGGGCCGGATACCCGACTCAGGGGACACCACACGTCTCGTGAGACACATCACGGTGAACGAGGGGAGGAGTGGGAGGGTGCTGGGGGAGGCGAATGGTCAGCGGGGGTGGGTGCAGTCGTAGAGGGGTTCGGGGAGTGAAGGGTCGGCGGCCGCTGCGTACGCCTTTGGGTTGACCTCGGTGCAGGCGGTGCGGACCCAGGCGTTGATCTTGGCTGTCTCGGAGGGGCGGCCGGCCGCGGGGACGGTGGGGTTCAGGAGGGCGAAGCGCAGTTGGCCCGAGGCGACGAGGTGCCGGTACTCGGCGAGGGTGACGGACGTGGCCATCCCGGCGAAGCCGCCCAGGGGGAGGATCGGCAGGCCGGTGTGGGTGATGGCCCGGGAGCGGGCCCAGCCGCCGTCGGCGGAGAGGGTGTACGTGGCGTTGCCGTTGTGCCGCTGTACGTAGTCCAGCAGGCGCTTCTGGGCGGCGGTCAGCGGGGCCGGTGACATGTCGTACGAGGCGCCGCCCGCGCCTCCGTAGACCGCGCTGCCCGGTGCGCCGGCCGAGGCGTTCTGGCCGCCGGGGCCGGCGTGCGCCTCGAAGGAGGAGCCCGCGTACCGCTGGTCCAGTACGGACAGCGACCAGGCCGCCGGGGCGGCGAACAGGGCGACGCAGGTGGTGGCCAGGGCGGTGAGGGCTACGGGGCGCAGGCGGCGGCCGGTGGTGCGGCCGTACGAGAGGAGGGTCGTGATGCTGATGAGCGCTGCGGTGATGATCGTCGGGATGAGCCAGGGGGCGAAGTCGGTGTGGTCGGCGGCGAGGGAGGACACCCAGGCGGCCTGGACGGTGATGGTCAGGGGGAGGAGCAGGCGTGCGGGACGGCTGGTGGCGGTGCGGTGGGTGCGCCACAGGGTGACGGCTCCGGCGGCGGCCAGCGCGGCCAGTGCGGGGGCCAGGCCCGCCACGTACGCGGTGTGCGGGATGTCGATCACGCTCAGGACGACGGCCGTGGTCAGCAGCCAGCCGCCCCACATCAGGTAGCCGCCGCGCAGCCGGTCGGTACGGGGGCGCCTGCCGCGCAGCACCAGGCCGTGGACCAGGCCGATGAGGGCGAGGAGGTACAGCCAGCCGATCTGCGGGGTGAAGCGGGGAGTGAGGAGCTTGTACCAGGTGTTCTTCTCGCTGCCGAGGCTGACCATTTTGCGGTGGGGGCCGGGGGTGCCGGGGGGACCGTTGCGATCGGAGGGTTTTCCGCCGGTGGTGGTGGCTGGGTGGGGGTGCGGTTGTGTGCCTGTGGTGGGTGGGGTGGTGGTGTGGCCGGTGGGGCCTCCGGTTGTGGCGGGGCCTCCGGGGTGACCGCCGGCGCCTCCGGGTTGACCGCCCGGCCCGCTCTGCCCGCCCGGCCCGTTGTCCGCCGGGCGGCTGAAGCCGTTGTACTCGAAGACCATGGACAGCGCGCTGTTGTTCGTCGAGCCGTCAGCGTACGGGCGTACGTCCTTCGGGGTGAAGGTCATCATCAGCACCCACGAGAACGACACCGCGAACAGCACGGCCCCGGCGGTCAGCAGATGGCCGATCCGGGCGCGCGCCGTGACGGGGGCGGTGACCAGGTAGCCGACGGCCAGGGCGGGGACGATGAGCCACGCCTGCATCATCTTGGCCTGGAAGGCCAGCCCCACCCACACGCCGGCCCACACCAGCGAGCGCAGGCGGGCGCCGCGTACGGCGGACTGGTACCGGTCGACGGCCAGCACCAGGCACATGATCAGGGCCGCGTCGGGGATCGGGTGACCGAACAGGGAGGCGGTGACGGGGGTGAGGGTGAGCAGTCCGGCGGCCAGGAGGCCGGTGGCGGGGCCCTGCCAGCGGCGTACGGCGCGGTACAGGACCAGGACGGAGACGACGCCTTCGACGCACTGGGGCAGGGTCAGGGCCCAGTCGTGGAAGCCGAAGAGGCGGGCGGAGAGGGCCTGCGGCCAGAGGAAGCCGCCGATCTTGTCGAGGGTGATGGTGGCGGACGGGTCGTAGGCCGTGAAGAGGAAGGCTTTCCAGCTCTCGGTCATGCTGCGGGCGGCGACCGAGTAGTACGGGGCCAAGCCGCTCGCGGTGATGTTCCACGCGTACAGGAGTGCGGCCAGGGCCGCGACGCCGAGCAGCGCGGGCCGTGCCCAGCGGGGCTGGCCTTCGGGCGAGCGCCACACCTCCCAGCGGCGGCGCGGCCGTAGGCCCGGGGTGGTGTCCGGAGGTAAGGGGGGCGTGCGCTGCGCGGGGGGCGACAGCGGCGCGGCTCGCGTGGGGGAGGCGGCGGAAGGCGGGGAAACGGGCAGGCCGGAGGGCGGTTTGGCGACCATAGGGGGAAGTCAGCTCTCGGGTCGGTGCGGGCGGGGCTGCCAGGCCCGGATCGGATCGGATCAGCCGGTCAGATTTCCGGCTTGCCGAGCAGCAGCAGGTAATAGTCCACGTGGTCCCGGCAGAACGCACGGAACGGTTCCATCAGTGGATCGGTGTGCGCGACGGCCTCTTTTCCGAAACGCTGCTCGATCTCGTCGCGCCGTTCCTGATAAAGCACGTACATCAGCTCGCCGCACAGTGCGACGTTCGCTGTCATGTTCTGTACGCGGACGACACGGAATCCGGCTTCTTCGACCTCTCCGAGAAGGGTGGCGAAGGGGGTGGGCGGCGGGGACGCCCACAGTTGGGTGAATGCCTCGGTCTCCGGGGCGATGTCGGTGCCGCGCCGCGCGAACTCCGTCATCAGCAGATGGCCGCCGGGCCGCAGCACGCGCCGGACCTCGCGCAGTCCGGCGGGCCGGTCGGAGAGGTGCGGGAAGCAGTCGATGGACCAGGCCGCGTCGTACGTGTCGTCCGCGTGGTCGAGCCGCATCACGTCGCCGTACGCGAAGTCGACGCGGCCGTCGAGATCGGTGGCGGCGGTCAGCCGCTCCCCGCAGCGGGCCAGTTGTTCCCGGCTGACGGTGATGCCGGTGACCCGGCCTCCGGTGCGCCGGGCCAGGTGGAGGGCGGGGCCGCCGGTGCCGCAGCCGATGTCGAGCAGGCGGGGGTCCGGCGGCAGGCCCTCGGCCAGGATGTCCGCGAGGAACTCGGTCTGCCGGTCCTGGGCGAGGTCGGACAGCCCGAGGAGGGTGGTGGCCGCGGTCCGTTCGCCGTGTGGGACGAACATGCCGACGTGCAGGGCGCTGCGGCCGAGCACCATGGCGAGCAGGTCGCCGAACCGGTCGTACATCGCGCCGACTTCTTCGGGGGCGGGCGCCGGGCCGCTGCTCGCACTGCTGTCGGTCACTGCCATGGAAGTCCCCTCGGCGACGGATGGTCGGGCAAGGAATCAGTGAGCAGGAAGTGCACTTCTGCTCGGTGGACGCTAGCACCGAATTGCCCGGAGTGGGGGTCTTCCATTCCGCAAGGGAAAAAATCGGACAGTGGAGGGCGGTGGCGGGTGGGGAATGCGTGATCCCTTCGGGGTGCTCCGGCGATAAGGCGGCTGGTGGACGGGGGTTGATGAGTTTTTGATGAGAAGGACATGAAAAGCGTGAGAATGGCGCCGGGGGCATACCGATTTCTGCATAACGTGTGCGTGAATTGTCGGGCAGCCCCGGAAAGGAGAGCTCCGGGGAACAACCCCGTGCGGTGCCTGCCGTCCGGAGGGGCGGCCGCTGGGCGTACCCCTCCGGACGGCGTGTGTGACGGCCCTCCTCGGTTCAGAGGACGGGCCGGGCGGTCCGGTCAGCTCGACTGCGCCTCGTCGTAGAGGTTCTCGGCGTCGTCACCGAAGTACGGCCCGAACATGGTGTTCGGCAGGAAGGTGTAGCCGAAGCTGTTCACCGAGGACTGCAGACCGGTGCCGCTCGCCTCGTCGAACGAGGTGAACCAGGGACCGCCGCTGGAGCCGCCGGTCATGTTGCAGGACAGGCCGTGGTCCGTGGAGAACAGCGGGTCCTTGATGGTGTTGCCGCTGCAGTAGATGAGTTTGCTGCCGTCGTACGGCGCGGCGGCGGGGTAACCGAAGGCGTACATCGGCTTGTTGTAGCCGGTGTTGAAGGCGAGGCCCTGGCCGCCGACGACGTCGGTCAGCCGCTGCCCGCCGACCGGGGCGACGACCGCGGCGCCGATGTCGTAGTTGATGTTCTCGCTCGCCGTCCACTGCGGTGTGGCGAGGGTCTTGGCGGCGGCCCACTTGCCGTACGGGGCCTGGCCGTCGTGGTAGCCGGGCACGAAGACCCAGTCACCGTGCCAGGCGCCGTTGAGCTTCACACAGTGCCCGGCGGTGAGCACCGTGCTCTTGTTCGCGCTGGTGACGGCGTTGCCCGAACAGGAGGCGGTACGGCCCTGGTACGTGAAGAACACCCGTCCCGCGGTGTTCGTCACGGCGCCGCCACCGGTCCACGCGGCGCCCGCCTGCGGGAACGACTTGAGGGCCGGGGCCGACGCGGGGGTGGATGTGGTGGTGGCGGGGAGGGTGGGGCGTACGGTGCGTTCGGAGCCGCGTCGGGCGGGTGAGGTGGCCGGGGTCGCGTTCCGTGTGCTGCCGGATCGTTTCTCCGCCGTCGCGGATCGGCTCTTCGCAGTGGCGGGCTGTTTCGCCGCGGCGGCCGACCGCTTCGTGGGCCCGTCGGTCCCGGCCGACAACAGGTCCAGCGGGGTGGCCTCGCGCATTCGCTCCGCCGTCCAGAAGTCGGCCACGGAAGAGGGCGTACCCGTACGGGCCGGGGTCGAGGCCGCGTCCGTGCCGGCCGCGCCCGCCGCACCGGTCTGGAGAGCCGAGACGAGCAGGGCGCCGGCGGCGGTCAGGGCGCAGGCGACGGCACGGGACGCGCCGCGCCGACGGGTGCCGGGGGAGGTGCTGACGTTTCGTCTCACGCGGGACTCCTTCTGCAAGGCCGCGTGGTGGCGAACCGCGCGGCCGTGGACTACATGGCCGCGGGGTCCGCGGCCCGGCAGATGAGCGGTGCGGATGGACGTGCGTCAGGAAGAGTCCCACCGGACGCGCCGTCTGTCAGGAGCGCGTCGCGCCGAAGTCCGGACGGCGGGGCGGTGGACGGGCGGCCGTCAGCCGCGGCCGATGTACGGCATGGCCGTCGCCATCACCGTCGCGAACTGCACGTTCGCGCCCAGCGGCAGTTGCGCCATGTGCAGGACGGTACGGGCCACGTCGGCCGCGTCCATCACGGGTTCGGCCGCGGTGGTGCCGTCGGCCTGGAGGATGCCCGTCTGCATCCGTCCGGTCATCTCGGTCGCCGCGTTGCCGATGTCGATCTGTCCACAGGCGATGTCGTACGGACGCCCGTCCAGCGAGAGCGACTTGGTCAGGCCGGTCATGGCGTGCTTGGTGGCGGTGTACGCGACGGAGTGCGGACGTGGCGTGTGTGCGGAGACGGAGCCGTTGTTGATGATGCGGCCGCCGCGCGGGTCCTGTTCCTTCATGGCGCGGAAGGCGGCCTGGGCGCAGAGGAAGGCGCCGGTGAGGTTGGTGTCGACGACCGTACGCCAGTCGTCGTACGCCAGTTCCTCCAGCGGTACGGGCGGGCCGAACGTTCCGGCGTTGTTGAAGAGCAGGTCCAGCCGGCCGAAGCGGGCACGGGAGGCGGCGAAGAGGGCGTCCACCTGGTCGGGGCGGGTCACGTCGGCCGGGACGCACAGGGCGGCGGGGCCCTCGGGGCCGTCGCCGCTCCGCCCCGCCAGACGCGCGGTCTCCTTGAGTGCGTCGGCGCGCCGTCCGGCGAGCACCACCGACCAGCCGGCTCCGGCGAGGGCCAGGGCGACGGCCCGGCCGATGCCGGAACCGGCGCCGGTGATCAGGGCGGTCGGCGCGGGCGGGGGAGTGGTTCCGGGGCGGGTCTCGGGTGTCGTCATGGCGGCAGGGTAAGGCGCGGTCCGCATGCCCGTGGGGGCGGGCTCGCGGAGCCGCTGCGGACGAACCGTTCATCCCGCCCCGTGAAAGCCCTTGAGCACCGCTGCCTTGGCCGTGGCGAACTCCTCGGCGGTCAGGATGCCGTCCCGGTGGAGTTCGCCGAGTTCGCGCAGGCGGCGGAGCAGGACGTCGGCGTCCTGGCCGCCGCCTTGGGGGCCCGGGTCCGACGCGGTCTGAAGGGCCGGCGCGGGCTGCGTCGCGGCCACCGGGCCCGCCGCCGTCGGTGCGGAACCGCCCGACGGGTGCGGCAGCCGTGCCGCGACCGCCGCCGCGAGCAGCGCGGTGCGGCCGCTCTCCTTCTTGAAGCCCCACAGCTCGATGGCGTTCGGGTCGTGCTCCGGCTTGAGCTTCGCCGTCATGCCCTTCGGGCGGAAGCGCAGATAGCCGGACTCCAGCCCGGAGGCGGGCCGCCAGTCGACCCCGGCCAGGTCGGCGAGGGCGAAGTCCCGCGCGCCCGCGTGCTTCTTGCTCTCGCTGGTGGTCCAGCGCCAGTCGATGCGCACCCGCTCCCCGTCGAAGGTCGCCACGCCGTCCACGCCCGCGGCGGACAGCGGCACGGCGGGGCCCGGCAGCAGGTAGCGGTCGGTGGGGCCGGTCACCACCTGGTCGAGGAGCAGGGACTGGCGCACCTCGTCGGCGAAGTACTCGGCGACGCCGGTACGGTCCGGGTCCACGCTCACCTGGTAGGGGTTGGCGTCGTCCGGCAGGCTGCCGCCGGTGACGTACAGCAGCGGGTCGGCGCCGTCCCGCAGCCGCAGGCGCAACCGGCCGCCCTTGCGGGCCGGTTCGTACGCGATGCCCGCCAGCGCCTCCAGGGGGACGGAGGTCTCGCCGAGGTCCTGCCGCAGCCGGTGCACGCCCCGTTCCTGCCCCGGCACGATCCACACCCGGTCGCCGTCGAAGGACCACGTGCCGTCGCGCACCATCAGTTCAGCCATGTCCCGAATCCTACGGAAGCGCCGCTCCAGCGGCGGAGGCTGCGCCCGGCGAGCCCGGGGCCGCCGGGCCGCCGGGCCGCGCCGTGATTGTCCGTGGGCGTCCGATACGGGCGCAGACATCATCCGGTTGTCATGTGTGCTTCGAACCGGCGACAGCGGAACGCCCTCGTTCGCCCCTCCAATCGCTGGTGACAACACCAGTCCAGGGAGGGGCAGATGGCCCGTCAAGGTCAGTACGAGCAGGACGCGCGGCCCGAGCAGGAGCCCCAGGGCGCCCCGCACACGCAGGAGCTGCGGGCCGCCGCCGCACAGCTCGCCCGGCGCCGCTTCCTCACCGGTACCGGGGCCGCCGCGGCGCTGGCCTTCGCGGCCAACCTGCCGGGCACCGGCGTCGCGTACGCCGCGGCCGAGGCCGACGCCCGCAAGATCACCGAGAACCCCTTCACGCTCGGGGTGGCCTCCGGCGACCCGCTGCCCGGCTCCGTAGTGCTGTGGACCCGGCTCGCCCCGAAGCCGTACGAGCCGGGCAGCGGCATGCCCAAGGCCCGCGTGACGGTGCGCTGGGAGGTCGGGTACGACGAGAAGTTCCGGCGGCTGGCGGGGCGCGGGCGGGCCGAGGCGCACCCGGAGTTCAACCACGCGGTGCACATCGAGGCCACCGGCCTCGCCCCGGACCGCGTCTACTACTACCGCTTCCGGGCCGGGAACTGGATCAGCCCGGTCGGCCGCACCCGTACCGCCCCCGCGCGCGGCGCGAAGAACAACGAGCTGCGGCTGGGCGTCGTCTCCTGCCAGGCGTACCACGACGGCTACTACACGGCCCACCGGCACCTGGCCAAGGAGGACCTGGACGTGGTCTTCCACCTCGGCGACTACCTGTATGAGTACCCGGTGGACGCCGTCGGCGGCGCCCGCAAGTACACCGACCGCAAGCTGCCCGCGCGCTTCAACCGCGAGACGGTGACGCTGGAGGACTACCGGCTGCGGTACGCGCTCTACAAGTCCGACCCCGACCTCCAGGCCGCGCACGCCGCGCACCCGTTCATCGTCACCTGGGACGACCACGAGGTCGAGAACAACTACGCGGACGACATCAGCGAGAACAACGCCCCCAAGGGCGAGTTCCTGCTGCGCCGGGCCGCGGCCTACCGCGCGTACTGGGAGAACCAGCCGCTGCGCCGCCCGCAGCGCCCCAACGGGCCGGACGCCCAGCTCTACCGCCGCGTGCACTTCGGGCAGCTCGCTCAGTTCGACGTGCTGGACACCCGCCAGTACCGCTCCGACCAGGCGTACGGCGACGGCTGGCGTACCCCGGGCCCCGAGTCCACCGACCCCAGGCGCACCCTGACCGGCGCGAAGCAGGAACGCTGGCTCGTCGACGGCTGGCGCTCCTCCTCGGCGCTGTGGAACGTACTGCCGCAGCAGGTCACCTTCGCCGAGCGGCGCAACGCCACCGGCCCCGGCTACAAGCTCAGCATGGACTCCTGGGACGGCTATCAGGCCTCCCGGGAGCGGGTGCTGAAGGGCGCGGAGGCGGCGGGCGTGGACAATCTCGTCGTGCTGACCGGCGACGTGCACGTGCACTACGCGTTCGACATCAAGCGGGACTTCCGGGACGAGAAGTCGCGGACCGCGGGCGTGGAGTTCGTGACCACCTCGATCGCCAGCGGCGAGGACGGGGCGGACAAGCCGGCCAACTGGGGCACCTACATGGCGGCCAACCCGCACATGAAGTTCTACAACGGCCGGCGCGGCTATGTGACCGTCACGCTGGATCGGGAGAAGGCGCGGGCCGACTTCCGTACGGTGGCGAAGGTGACGAAGCCCGGGGCGCCGGTGATCACGGCCGGGTCGTTCGTGTCCGAGGCGGGCGATCCGGGGCTGAAGCCGGCCTGAGGTCCGTACCGCCTGGGCCCCTGATATCATCGGGGGCGCTGATACGGCCCGGGGCCCACTGATCTCCGTACCACCGGCGGCCCGATCCGGGTCCTAGGACCCTGGCCCCCCGCCCAAGGTCCTGTCCGAAAGGGCGCGGGGGCCCGTTCCGTGCATGACACCATGGTCAAGCCATCAATCATCCATGGAGACACTCATGACGGACCCCGGCACCGGTACGACGGAGCCCCAGGACAGCGTTCCGATAGCCGAGCGGGACGTGGCGGCGCCGCCCGCCGCGTCCCGCCGTACCAGCCTGCTGGTCACCCTCGTCCTCGGTGGCCTGACCGCGGTGCCCCCGCTCTCCATGGACATGTACCTGCCGGCCCTGCCGGAGGTCACCGAAGCGCTGCACAGCCCGGCCGCCACCGTCCAGCTCACCCTGACCACTTGCCTCGCGGGCATGGCCCTGGGGCAGATGGTCGTCGGCCCGATGAGCGACAAGTGGGGCCGCCGCCGGCCGCTGCTCGCCGGCATGGTGATCTACGTGATCGCCACCGCGCTGTGCGCCCTGGCCACCAACGCCGAGCTGCTCATCGCCTTCCGCCTGCTCCAGGGCCTGGCGGGCGCGGCCGGCATCGTCATCGCGCGGGCCGTGGTGCGCGACCTGTACGACGGCGTGGCGATGGCCCGGTTCTTCTCCACCCTGATGCTGATCTCCGGCGTCGCCCCCGTCGTCGCGCCGCTGATCGGCGGGCAGATCCTCCAGGTCACCGACTGGCGCGGCGTCTTCGTCGTGCTCACCGTCGTCGGCGTGCTGCTCACCCTGCTGGTCTGGCGCCGTCTGCATGAGACGCTGCCGCCCGAGCGGCGGCACTCCGGCGGCCTCGGCGAGGCCCTGCACACCATGCGCGGCCTGCTCGCCGACCGCGCCTTCTCCGGCTACCTGATCGTCGGCGCGTTCGCCTTCGCCGCGCTGTTCGCGTACATCTCGGCCTCGCCGTTCGTGATCCAGGAGATCTACGGCGCCTCCCCGCAGACCTTCAGCCTGCTGTTCGGCGTCAACTCCGTGGGGCTGGTCCTGGTCGGCCAGATCAACGGCAAGGTGCTGGTCGGACGGGTCAGCCTGGACGTGGTGCTGGGCATCGGGCTGGGCCTGATCACGGCCGCCGCGACCGTGCTGCTGCTGATGGCCGGCGGTGTCTTCGGCGACGTCGGGCTGTGGCCGATGGCCGCCGGACTGTTCGTCCTGATGTCCGCGATGGGCCTGGTCATGCCGTCGGCCAACACCAAGGCGCTGCTGCGCTCGGGGCACGCGGCGGGCTCCGCCTCGGCGCTGCTGGGCACCTCCACCTTCCTGCTCGGCTCCGTCGCCTCGCCGCTGGTCGGCATCGCGGGCGAGCACACCGCCGTACCGATGGCCGTGGTCCAGCTCTCCTGCGGCGTACTGGCGCTGCTGAGCTTCCTGGGAATGTGCCGCCCGTGGCAGCGTAGGGAGGAGACCGCCACCGGGACCGGCGAGAGGACCAAACTCTGAACGCGACCGGACTGCGACACGGCACCCCCGCCGCCGCGGGGCTGGACCCCGCCTGGATGCGGCGCCTGGTCCACGGGGTGCGGGAGGCGACCGAGGGGCCCGCGCCCTGGTGCGCGGGTGCCGTGGTGCTCGCCGGGCGCGGCCCGGTGGTCGCCGCCGAGGAGGCGGCGGGCTGGGCGCTGCGCTACGCGGGGTACGACCCCGAGGGCGACCGGGGGGTGGAGCTGCCCCGGGAGCACCGGGAGCCGATGCGCGTCGGCACCGTCTTCGACCTGGCCTCGCTGACCAAGCTGTGCACCGCGATCGTGGCGGTCCAGCAGGCCGAGCGGGGCCGGCTGGACCTGGACGCCGCGGCCGGCCGCTGGCTGCCCGGCTTCGCCGCCGGCATCACCGTCCGCGGCCTGCTCACCCACACCTCGGGCCTGCGCCCGGAGCTGCCGTTCTACGAGCGCCGGGGGCGCGCGGCCCAACTGGAGCTGCTGTGGGAGGAAGCGGCGGCGCCCGCCACGCCGCCCGGCAGCACGTACCGCTACTCCGACCTCAACCTCATCGCCCTCCAGCTCATCCTGGAACGGCTCACCGGCCTGCGCCTCGACGCCCTCGTGGCGCGCGGGATCACCGGCCCGCTGGGCATGTCCAGCACGGCGTACGGGCCGCTGGCCCCGGCGGGCGTGGCCGCGACCGAGGACCAGCGGCGGCCGTGGGCCAAGGCCGACCGGGGCATGGTGCGCGGCGCGGTGCACGACGAGAACGCGTGGGCGCTGGGCGGCGTCGCCGGGCACGCGGGCCTGTTCTCGACGGCGCAGGATCTGGCGGTGCTGTGCCGGACGCTGCTCTGCGGTGGCGCGTACGGCCGGGAGCGCATCCTCAGCGCGGAGTCGGTGGCGCTGCTGCTGGACCCGCCGGGCCTCGGCTTCGGCGTGGACCAGCCGTACTTCATGGGCGAGCTGGCGGGGCGTGGCGCGGCCGGGCACACCGGGTTCACCGGCACGAGCCTGGTGCTGGACCGGGCGACCGACACGTTCCTGGTGCTGCTGGCCAACACCGTCCACCCGCGGCGGCGCGAGGCGGGCAGCGCGCCGCGGGCGGCCGCCGCGACCCGGCTGGCGCGGGCGGTACGGGCCGGCGGCGGACCGCCGGGCGCCGGACGGGGCGGCCCGGGGCGGCTCCCGGCCGGTCCGGGGCGTACCGGCCCGCCGTGAGACGGGTCCGGGCGACCGCCGAAGCCCCGTAAAATGGCCGGAATGCACGACGAACTGCGCGCCGCACTGGCCGGCCTGCTCGACGGCCTGCCGCCCACGCAGGCCGCGCGGGCCGTCGACCGGCTGATCGCCAACTACCGGGGCCGGACACCGACCGACGCCCCGGTCCTCAGGGACCGCGCGGATGTCGCCGCGTACGCCGCCTACCGGATGCCCGCGACCTTCGAGGCCGTACGGCACGCGCTGGACGCCTTCGCGGCACGGCTGCCGGACTGGGCACCCGCCTCCCACGTGGACATCGGCGGCGGCACCGGCGCTGCGACCTGGGCGGTCGCGGCCACCTGGGACGGCCACCGCACGACCGTGTACGACTGGGCCGAACCGGCGCTGGAGCTGGGCCGCGAGCTGGCCGACGGCGTCCTGCCGGACACCGACTGGCAGCGCCGGGTCATCGGCGCGGGCATGACGGTCCCGGAGGGCACGGACCTGGTCACCGTCTCGTACGTGCTCGGCGAGCTGCGCCCGGAGGACCGCCGCGCGGTCGTCACGGCGGCGGCCGGCGCACGGGCCGCCGTACTGATCGAACCCGGCACCCCGGACGGCTACCTGCGCATCCGCGAGGCCCGTGAGCAGTTGACCGACGCCGGTCTGCGGGTCGTCGCGCCCTGCCCGCACAGCGGGATGTGCCCGATCGTGCCGGGCGAGGACTGGTGCCACATGGCCGCCCGGGTGACCCGCTCCTCGCTGCACCGCCAGGTCAAGGGCGGCTCGCTGCCGTACGAGGACGAGAAGTTCAGCTATGTCGCGGCGGTGCGGCCGGACGCGGTGGACGGCGCGGCGGCCGTCCCCGCCCCGGCGCGGATCGTCCGCAAGCCCCAGCTCCGCAAGGGGCAGGTCCTGCTGGACCTGTGCACGGAGGAGGGGCTGCGGCGCGACACGGTCACCAAGCGGCACGGCGACCGCTACAAGGCGGGCCGGGACGCTGAATGGGGCGACGCCTGGGAGCGGCCGGCCTGACGGGCGGCCCGGGCGTCAGGCCGGCCGTAGCTCCTGCGTGCAGCACTTGACGCTGCCGCCGCCCTTGAGCAGTTCGGTCAGGTCCAGGCCGATGGGCTCGTACCCGCGCTCGCGCAGCGGCGCGAAGAGCCCCACCGCGGCCTGCGGCAGCAGGACGTGCCGCCCGTCGCTGACCGCGTTCAGCCCGCACGCCTCCGCGTCCGCGTGCGTGGCGATCAGGGCGTCCGGGAAGAGCCGGGCCAGCACGGCCCGGCTGCCCGCCGAGAAGGCGCCCGGGTAGTACATGACCTCGGAGTCCGTCGCGTCGTCCAGCACGCACAGGGCCATGTCGAGGTGGTAGTAGCGCGGGTCGACCAGGTCCAGGCCGATCACCGGGCGGCCGAAGTACTCCTGCGCCTCGGCGTGCGACAGCGGGCTGCTGCGGAAGCCGCGCCCGGCCAGCAGCCAGGACGCGGTGACCGCGAAGTCGCCCTCCGCCTCGTTGACGTTCTCCGGCTCGCGGACCTCGGTGAAGCCGTGCTCCCGGAACCACGCGGCGTGCACGGCGGCCTCGCCGCGGCGCTCCTCGAAGGCGAACCGCGCGCCGAGCACCCGGCCGTCCACGACGGTGGCGCCGTTCGCGGTGTAGACCATGTCCGGCAGGTCGGGGCGGGGCCGCAGCTCCTCGACGGTGTGGCCGAGCGCGCGGTAGCGGTCGCGCAGCACCTCCCACTGGGCCAGCGCCAGCGGCAGATCGACGGGTTTGTCCGGGTCCATCCAGGGGTTGATGGAGTAGCTGACCTTGAAGTGGGCCGGCGGGCACATCAGGTAGCGCCGGATCCGGGCGCTGCGTCGGGCTGTACGCAAGGAAGGCTCCTCACGGTGGTGGGACGCGGAGGCGTACGAGGTGGGTACGCGCTCAAATGGTCCACCGTGAGGAGCCGTTGCGCAGTGAGCCGATCGGGTGGTTTTCACCCCTGACGGGTTTCTCCGGCGCCGCGCTGTTCCTGGAGCCTGCGCAGCAGCGCGCGCCGCTGCGCCATCGGGTCGGTGCCGCCGCCCACGCCGTTGCCGCCCCGGCCGCCGCGCAGCGCGCCGCGGGAGAGCTTGCTGCGGGTGCCGCCGACGCCGAGCATGTTGCCCGCGCTTCCCTTGCTCATGGGGTCGTCTCCTTCGTCCGCCGATAAAACGAGACGGTTCGTCTCGCTCGTTGTCGAGTCTGGGCGAGACGCTCCGTCTTGTCAAGACGATACGTCTCGCCTCACCTGTCGGTAGACTCCGGGCATGGCCAACAAGACGGCGCCCGACGCCTCCCGCCGCAGCGAACGCTCCCGCCGCGCCATCTTCGACGCGGCCCTCTCCCTCGTCGGGGAGGTCGGCTACGACAAGCTCACGATCGAGGGCATCGCCTCCCGCGCCGGTGTCGGCAAGCAGACGATCTACCGCTGGTGGCCCTCCAAGGCCGCCGTCCTGCTGGACGCCTTCACCCAGGACGTCGAGGGGTACGAGGCCGGGCTGCCGGACACCGGCGACCTCGCCGCCGACCTCAAGTTCGTCCTGCGGGCCACCGCCGACGAATTCAACGACGAGAAGTGGCAGGCCCCCTACCGCGCCCTCGCGGCGGCCGGCGCGAACGACGCGGAGCTGTCGGCGCGCTTCGTCGAGCGGCTGCTGGAGCCCGGGATCGCGGTGTACGTGAACCGGATGCGGGCCGCCCAGGAGGCGGGCGAGATCGGGCCGGACGTGGACGTACGGGTGGCGGCCGAGATGGTGCTGAGCCCGTTCTCCCAGCGCTGGCTGATGCGCACCGGCGAGCTGACGTACGCGTACGTGGACACGCTGGTCGACATGGTGCTCGCCGGGCTGCGGCCGCGCGCCTCCGCCTGATCCGCGCCCGCGCCGGCCCGCCCGCGGGCGGCCCGCACTCCGGGATGAGGTGCCGGGATCGCCCAGGGGGCGTGAAAGGTAAAGGAAAGTGAACGAAGTGGGGTGGAAACCGACCGTATTGGTGGGATTCGCCCGTTCTCCGGTCCCCCCGGATCCGTACTCCGGTCACCCGAAGAGGAGGATGGTGGCAGCATTGATCCCAGACCACCGCTCGAAGTGAGGGGATAGATGGAACGCAAGAGCAGGTTCTCCCAGTGGCTTCGCCGGCCGAGGAGCGGTTCGGACGGCGGCGATACGGACACGGGATCGGCGGCCGCACAAGGCCGCGAGGACCTGCTGCTGGCGGTCGCCGACGCGGGTTTCCCGCTCGCCCCCGCCGCCCACCCCTCCGGCTACGGCTGTTCCTGCGAGCGCATCGGCTGTCCCACGCCCGGCCGGCACCCCGTCTCCTTCGGCTGGCAGACCGTCGCCAGCACCGACCGCGAGAAGGTCGCCGCCTGGGCGCGCGCCTATCCGCAGGCCAATTTCATCACCGCCACCGGCATCGCCCACGACGTGCTGGACGTCCCCGCCGAGGCGGGCCGCAGCGCCCTGGAGCGGCTGGAGGCGGCCGGCATCGAGGTCGGCCCGGTCGCGCTGAGCGGCGCGGCGCTCGGGCAGGGCCGGATGCTGTTCTTCACCGCCACCCGGGGCACCCCGGACGACGAGGACGAGTGGTGGCCCTGCGAGCTGGACTGCCATCCGGAGACCATGGACGAGCATCCGGGCCTGCGCTGGCACTGCCGCGGCAGCTACGTCCTCCTGCCGCCCTCCCGCCTCCCCGGTGACCAGCCCGCGGTGTCCTGGCTGCGCGGCCCCGAGCGGCCGGTGCCGGACCCGCTGACGCTGCTGGAGTCGCTCACCGACGCCTGCGCCGCGTACGCGGACCAGCAGCCCGACCACGACCACGAAGCAGCCGCCTGGCCGATCGGCCGCTGAGGCCCGTCCCGCGGCCGGCGTCCCGTACGCCGTGCGCCCGTAGGCCGTGCGTTCCGCCTACAGCGACTTGGCGGAGGTCTTCGCCTCCAGCCGGTGCAGGACACCGACCTGCCCGGCCGCGCCCGCCGCCGGAACCTTCACCACCTGCTCCGACAGGGTCGTGAAGGTCATCCGGCTGGACGGCTTCGCCGGACCGTCCATGATCCCCTTCAGCTCCGGGCCGATGCTGATCCGCGACCCCGCGGAGACCGTCTTCTGCTGGTGGTAATAGGTCGAGAAGAAGACCAGCGCCCCGCCGTCCTTGGTGCGCAGCGCGACCGGCGCGTACGAGGACGCCTGGTCCTCGTACTGGATACGGGCGCCGGGCTGCCGCCCCTGCCGCTCGCGCAGCGCCCGCCACCGGTCGGTGTGCGGTCCCGGGGCGAAGGTGTCGCCCTTGCCGGTGTTCAGGTACGCCGCGTACGCCGCGCCCAGCTTGCCCGGCGCGATCTTCAGCCCGGAGTTCTCCGCGTCGGCCGGCACCACCTCGGCGAAGCCGTCCCGGTCCGTCTTGAACTGCGGGATCTCCTGGTCGGCCAGCGAGGACAGATAGCTGGCCTTCCACTTCGCGCCGACCGCGTCCCGGGTGAACACCAGGAACCACCGCGTGTTGTTGCGATTGCTCACCGCGTCCGCCAGGAACACCTTCGGCCAGCCCGCCTGCTTCGGCACGGTGAACGTCGGGCTGGTCAGCTTCAGCGGCGGGAACTTGGGGTTGCCCTGCGGGCTGATCGCCTGCCCCGCCTTGGTGAGCGCCTGGTCGACGGCGAGCAGCGAGTCCGTCTCGTAGGTCGGGTTCACCTTCGGGTCCAGCTTGGTGTTGGACGTGTTGAAGCCGTCGACGAACTGCTGGAGCGCCGTGGCGGCCTCGTCCTTCGACACCGCCGGCAGCAGCTCCCGTTCGCCGTGCACGGTCATGCACCCGCTCAGCGTCAGCAGCGCCGCGCTCGCGGCGGTCAGCGCTACGGGCACCCGGAACGGCGACCTGCGTGTCATGGGACTCGGGCTCCTTCGGGGCGACCGGGGCCGGGGCGGCCTGGGCGGCCGCCGGGGTGGCGAGATTCGGCGCAACCCTACCGGGGGCGGGGGAGCGGGCGGGCGCGGGGACCGGCAACAGCGTCCGCACCGTGACCTGGCGGACGCCCGGCCCCACCGGCCATTACGGGACGCAACGGCCGTGCCCGGACACGGCCGTGCCGGAACAGGGGCCGGGTCAGGACACGGCCCGGGTCAGGCGTCACGCAAAGGCATGACCAGGGGAACGCCGGTGCGCGGGTGCCCGATCACCTCGACCGGCTGCCGGTAGACCCGGCTCAGCAGCCCCGCGCCGAAGACCTCGCCGGGCGGGCCCTGCGCGGCGATCCGCCCGCCGTGCAGCAGCGCCGCCCGGTCCGCGTACGCGGCGGCCAGCCCCAGGTCGTGCAGGACCACCGCTACCGCGGCTCCGGCCGCAGCCCGTTCACGGCAGATTCGCAGCACCAGTTCCTGGTGGCGCAGGTCCAGCGCGGCGGTCGGCTCGTCGAGCAGCAGCAGCGGGGCGCGCTGCGCCAGGACACGGGCGAGTGCGACGCGGGCCCGTTCGCCGCCGGACAGCGCGGCGAACGGACGGCCGGCGAAGCCGGTCACCTCGGTCGCCGCCATCGCCTCCGCGACGGCCGCCTCGT
Source organism: Streptomyces chrestomyceticus JCM 4735 (assembly GCF_003865135.1). Taxonomy (NCBI): domain Bacteria; kingdom Bacillati; phylum Actinomycetota; class Actinomycetes; order Kitasatosporales; family Streptomycetaceae; genus Streptomyces; species Streptomyces chrestomyceticus. The sequence goes on from NZ_BHZC01000001.1 coordinate 6,731,047, forward strand.
CCTCGTCCTCCCGTGGAGTGCCCGCCCAGGGCGCGCGGCCCATCCGTACGACGTCCGCCACCGTGAACGGGAAGGACAGGGCGGCGGCCTGCGGCAGGACGGCCCGGCGCAGCGCGAGTTCGGGCGCGGTCCAGGCGGTGGCCGGGCGGCCGTCGATCCGTACCTCGCCGGTGGTGGCGGGCAGGTCGGCGGCGAGCGCGGCGAGCAGCGTGGACTTGCCCGCGCCGTTCGGTCCGACGAGGGCCAGCACCTGGCCGGTGGTCACCTCCAGGCCGATGCCGTCCAACACCGTACGGTTGCCCAGCCGTACGCCGAGACCGTCGGCCCGCGCGTACGCCGTACCCGGGGCGACGGGTGCGGGGAGCGTCCTGGGGCGCCCGCCGAACCACGTACCGAGCACCCGAATCCGGCCGCGGCTCATGCCCAGCCCCCTTGCTTGCGACGGGTCCTGCGCAGCAGCCAGAAGAAGAACGGGCTGCCGAACAGCGCGGTCAGGACACCCAGCGGCAGCTCCGCGGGCTGGGCGACGGTGCGGGCGGCGAGGTCGGCGACGACCAGCACCAGCGCGCCGCCCAGGGCGCTGCCCGGAATCAGGAAGCGGTGCCCGGGACCGGCCGCCATCCGCAGCAGATGCGGCACGAGCAGACCGACGAAGGTGATGACACCGGCCACCGCCACGGCCGCCGCGGTGAGCAGCGCGACGACCAGGATCAGCACGAGGCGCAGCCGCTCCACGTCGACACCGAGGTGCCGGGCGGGGCGTTCGCCGAGCGCCAGCAGGTCGAGCTTGCGGGCGTAGAAAGGGGCGACGGCCAGCCCGGCGACGGCGCACGGCAGGACCGCCAGCACCTTGGGCCAGACGGCCCCGGACAGCGAGCCGAGCTGCCAGAAGGTGATCTGGGAGACCTGCGCGTTGTCGGCGGAGAAGAGGAACAGGCCGATCAGCGCGCCCGCGAAGGCGTTCACCGCGATACCGGTGAGGATCAGCGTGACGACCTCGGTACGGCCGCCCGAGCGGGACAGCGCGTAGACGATCAGGACGGTCAGCAGACCGGTGGCGAACGCGCAGGCCGGGACCGTCCACACGCCCAGGAAACCGAGGCCCAGCGCGATCGCGCCGACGGCGCCGACCGCCGCGCCCGACGAGATGCCGATGACGCCCGGCTCGGCGAGCGGATTGCCGAACACGCCCTGCATCAGGGCGCCCGCGCAGCCGAGCGACGACCCGACGAGCAGGGCCAGCACGACGCGCGGCAGCCGCACGTTCCACAGCACGCTCTCGCCGACCCGGTCCAGCTCCGCGCCGCCGAGGTGCAGATGGTGCAGCAGCGAGCCGAGGACGTCGCCGAGCGGGATGCGGTACGCGCCGAGCCCGGCGGAGAGCAGACAGCCGGCCAGGAGGGCGAGGGTGAGGCCGGTGGTCAGGAGGGTGGTGCGGGGGAAGCGGCGTGGGGGTGGTGAGGGGGCCGCGCCGGCGCCCCGGTCCGCGCCGGAGTGCGCGCCCGCGCCCGTACCTGCGCCCGCGCCCGTACCTGCACTCGCGCCCGTGTCCGTACCCGCGTCCGTCCGGGGAAGTGCCGTCATCTCACTTCCCCTCGGCGTGGATCTGCTGGATCAGGGAGCGCAGTACGGCGTCCGTGCGCGGCCCGTAGTTGAGCAGCACACCGTCGTCGACGGTGGCCACCCGCCGGTCCATCCCGGCCGGTGTCTGGGCCACGCCGGGGATCTTCACCAGTCCGTCGATGCCGCCGACGGACTCCAGGCCCTTGGTCATCACCAGGATGACGTCCGGCGCGGCCTTGGCGAGTGCCTCGCTCGTGATCGGCGTGAAGTCCTTCTCCAGGCCCGACTCCTTGCCCGCGTCGATACCGCCCGCCGCCTCGATGAGGGAGCCGGCGCCGGAGCGGGCACCGCCGATGAGGTAGACGGAGGCGGAGCCGCGCAGGTAGAGGAAGGCCACCCGGGGGCGGTCGGCCGCTTCCGTGCCGCCGTGCGGAACGCTCTTCCGTACGGCCGCGATCCGCTGATCGGTCCGGGCCTTGAGGGCGTCGCCCGCCGTACGGACGCCGAGGGCCGCCGCGACCGCGTCGATCCGGGTGTCCACGTCGGCGAGCCGCTGCGCGGGCCCGAACGTGACGACCGGGACCCCGGCGTCGCGTATCTGGCCGACGGCCTCCGCCGGTCCGGTGGTGGTGTCGGCGAGGACCACGTCGGGCTTGAGCGAGAGCACGCCTTCCGCCGACACGTCGTGCGCGCGGGTCACCACCGGCAGCTTCGCCGCCTGCTCGAAGGTGGCGGTGATGTCGCGTGCGACGACCCGGCCGCCGAGCCCGAGGGAGAAGACGATCTCGGAGAGGGAGCCGGTGAGCGGCACGATCCGGTCGGTCTTGCGCACCGTCACGTCGTGGCCGTCGGCGGACCGTACGGTCGCGGGCAGTTCGGGCCGGGGCGCGGGCCCGGACAGTGGCTCCACGCGGTCGGCGGCGGGCCGGGCGGCGGGCTTCGCCGGGGGAGCGGCGGTGTCCGTGCCGCCGCCGCAGCCGGTGAGCGCGAGGGCGAGCGCCAGGGTGGCGGCGAGGGCCGCGGCGGGGCGTGACAGGCGCCGGCGGACCGGCTCCCGGAAGGTTGCTGTCACTGTCCCGCCTTTCTGTGTACGTCAGTTGACCGGGACCGGTGGTGCGGGCGGGGGCCCGGCCGACTCCCGGGGTTCCGCTTCGGTCGCGCTTAGCTTAGGTTAGCCTTACCTTAATCGCTAGCCCTCGGAGGGGTCCGCCATGCTGCCGTTCAGACCGGCCCGCGGCCGTACACACGGCCGCGCCCGCGTGCTCGCCGCCGCCTTCCTGGCGGCGCTGCTGGGCACGCTGCTCCCCGCGCTGCCCGCCCAGGCGGCGGCCCGTACGGTCGCGGGCGGCCGGCTGGACTGGGGCATCAAGTCCTCGTTCCAGTCGTACGTCACCGGACCCATCGCGCAGGGCAGTTGGACCTTGAACGGCGGCGCCGCCACGGTCGGCGACAGCCGGTTCCGCTTCCACTCCGCCACCGGCAGCTACGACCCGGACACCGGCGCCCTGACGGCCGGCTTCTCCGGCGGCGTCCACTTCACCGGCCACCGCAAGCCGGACGGCTCGTACGAGATGGACCTGACCATCAGCCGCCCCCAGGTCACCGTCGCCGACGGGCGCGGCACCCTCTTCGCCGACATGACCAGCAAGGAGAAGGGCACCGGCCGCGTCACCACGGCCGCCCGGGTGCCGCTCGCCACCCTCGAACTCGGCGGTGTGGACACCCGGGGCGGCGGCACGCCCATCGCGCTGACCGACGTCCCCGCGAAGCTGACCGCGCAGGGCGCCCGCGCCTTCGCCGGGTACTACACGGAAGGCACCCAGCTCGACCCGGTGAGCCTGTCCGCCGACGTACGCGCGGGCGGCGGGCCGAGCCCGGAGGCCACCCCCTCCGGTGACGGCGAGGGCGACGGCGACGCCCGGCGCGGCACCTTCACCGAGGCCGCCGTCGACTGGGGCGTCCGCCGCACCTTCCGCGAGTACGTCACCGGCGACATCGCCCACGGCAAGTGGCAGCTTTCCGACGGCGCCCAGGACGGCGGCGCGCTCTTCCGCTTCCCGCGCGGCAAGGGCGCGTACGACGCCGAAAAGGGCACCCTGAACGCCGACTTCACGGGAAAGCTGCACTTCACCGGCAAGAACCTGGACCTGACCCTCACCGCCGTCTCGGTCACGGTCCACGACGGCCGCGGCACCCTCGCCGCCGACGTCACCCACGACGGTACGACCACCGAAGGCACTCCGCTGGCCACCTTCGAGGCGAAGCGGCTCACGCCCGAGAAGGGCCTGATCAAGCTCACCGAGGCACCGGCGCGGCTCACCGCCGACGGCGCGAAGGCGTTCGGCGGCCTGTACCGGGAGGGCACGGACATGGACCCCGTCTCGCTCGCGGTCGCCGTCGACAAGAAGGCCACGCTGCCCGCCCTCCCCGACCTCGGCACCGACCCCAAGGCCGCCGCTGCCGCCGGGGACGGGAAGCAGGCGAAGCAGGCCGCCCCCGAACAGGCCGCGCCCGCCTCCTCCGGTTCCACCCGCACCGTCGTCCTCCTCGTCGCGGCCGGCGTGCTGCTCGTCGCCGTCGCCGCCTTCCCCGTCCTGCGCGCCCGCCGTCGCCGTACGGCCCCCTCGGCGCCTCCGCAGGACTGACCCACCGCACCTCCCCACCGCACCCCCACCCACCAAGGAGAGCCACCGACCATGGCCGCCACCCGCCGCCCGCTCGCCCTCGCGGCAGCCATCGCCACCGCCGCCACCACCGCGGCCCTGTGCCTGCCGTCCGTCGCCACCGCCGCCCCCGCGGCCGGTACGGCGGCGCCGAAGATCCAGTTGAAGAACGGCACGCTCGACTGGGGCGTCAAGGAGTCCTTCCGCAAGTACGTCAAGGGCATGGCGCACGGCGACATCACCGCCGCCGACGGCGCCCGGCAGGCCCTGGACAACGGCCCGTTCACGTTCACGGACGGCACCGGCACGTACGACATGAGCACCCACGCCGTCGCCACCACCTTCAAGGGCAGCGTCCGCTTCACCTCGAAGGCGCACGGCTTCGACATCAAGCTGGCGGACCTGAAGGTCGCCACGAAGGGCACGTCGGGCGCCATCACCGCGGATGTCACGGCGGCGGGCAAGACGCAGGGCGACGTGGCGCTGGCCTCGCTCGACCTGTCGGCGGTACGGCCGGGCAGCGGTACGGGCGGCGCGATGACGTTCGCGAAGATCCCGGTGAAGCTGACCGCCAAGGGCGCCGAGGCGTTCAACGGCATGTACAAGGAGGGCCAGGAACTCGACCCGGCCACGCTGACGGTGACCCCGGAGGGCACGCCCGGCAAGCCGGCGCAGCCCGCGCCGGGTGGGAAGGGGCACGGCGGCGAGACCGGCCAGGGTGGCGAGACCGGCCAGGGTGGCAAGGCGGGGGAGCAGGCGGGCGGTGAGCCCGGCGGTCAGCAGGGCGCGCACGCGGGCTCGGGGGCGGACTCGGCTACGGGCTCGGGTTCCGGTACCGGCTCTTCGGACCATAAGCCGGCCGCCGCCCCCGCCATGTCCCCCGCTGCCTCAGGCAAAGTCCTCGACGGCACCCTCGACTGGGGCGTCAAGCAGTCCTTCCGCGAGTACATCACCGGCCCCATCGCGCACGGCAAGGCCGAACTCGCGGGCGGCGCCGTCACCTCCGCCGCGGGCTACCGCTTCCCCAAGGGCCACGGCACGTACGACGCCGCCAAGGCCACCCTCGCCGCGCAGTTCAACGGCTCGGTCCGGTTCACCGGCCACGAGGGCGTCCTGGACCTGAAGTTCAGCAACCTCAAGGTGACGGCGAGCGGCACCAAGGGCACGTTGATCGCGGACGTCTCGGCCAAGGCGCGCGCCACCGGCAAGGTCACCAACACGCCGGGCATGGCGGTGGCCGACCTCAAGATCCCGGCCGGTGCCCTCACCGCCAAGAACGGTGTCGTCACCCTCAAGAACGTGCCCGCGACGCTGACCGCCGCAGGCTCCAAGGCGTTCGACGCCATGTACAAGCCCGGCCAGGCCCTCGACCCGGTGACGGCCGCCGTGACGGTCGACCCCAAGGCCCAACTGCCTGCCGACGGCGACACGTCCGGCTCCTCCTCGGCCGTCACCACCGGCTCCGGGAGCGCCGGCGGCGGCACCGCGAGCTTCAGCAGCGGCAGCGGCGCGGGCGGCTCGCTCGCGGCCACCGGCGCCACCGTGCCCACCGGCGCGCTGGCGGGCGTGGCCGGCGCCCTGATCGTCGCGGGCGGCGCGGCCACCTACGCCGTACGCCGCCGCACCGCCCTGTAAGAGCCACCCCCGGTCAGCGCCTCCGCCACCCCGGACCCACGCCCCACTTCCCCCGGGCTCCACACCCCAGGGGTCGCCTCCCCCACACCCCACACAGGCGCGCCCCGGGCCCAGGGGCCGGCCGTACCCGCCGCGCACGCCTCCGCGCGGCGGGTACTTCGGCGTTCCGGCGAGCCCCCGGTGGCCCGCCGCTGCGGCACGCGCGATGGAATACGGCCATGACAGCGACCCGGACCCCCGACCTGCACGTCGTACGCGTCTTCTGCGGCCCGGACGGCCGGGGCGGCAACCCGTTGGGCGTCGTACGGAACGGAGCAGCCGTACCGGACGGCGCCGCACGCCAGGCCCTCGCCGCCGAACTCGGCTTCAGCGAGACGGTGTTCCTCGACGGCTCGGGCAGCGGCGGGCCCTGCCGGGTCGACATCCGCACGCCCAGCGTCCGGCTGCCCTTCGCCGGTCACCCGCTCGTCGGTACGGCATGGCTGCTGCGGCACCTCGGGCAGCCGGTGACCGCGCTGCGCCCGCCGGCCGGCGAGGTGCCGGTCACGTACGACGGGGGGTACGTCTGGGTGCGAGGGCGGCCGGAGTGGTCCACGGGGCGCCGTACGCAGGAATACGCGTCGGCGGCGGACGTGGCGGCGGTGCCCGGACCGCCGCCCGGGGACGGCCCGCTCTACGTGTGGGCGTGGCAAGACCAAAGCGCGGGCACGGTACGCGCCCGCTTCTTCCCGCGCCGAGGCGACGGCATCGTGGAGGACGAGGCCACCGGCGCGGCGGCGCTCACCCTCACCCATGAACTCGGCCGGGCCCTGGACGTCCGCCAGGGCACCGGCTCCCGCATCCTGACCCGGCCGCACGCGGACGGCACGATCGCGCTGGGCGGCCGGGTCGTGCCCGTACGGACGACGCCCTGACGGGAGCCGGAGCGGAACGGGGCCCGGGGCCCGCCCGTCCGCTCACGCGCTCAGCGGAAACTCTTCCCCCAGCTCACGGAAGACCGCCGTGTTGAGCGCGAACGCGCGCTTGCACTCGTCGATCACCCGCTGCTTCTCCAGGTCGTCCACCGGCAGCGCGTCCAGCAGCTCGCGGTACTCGCGCTTGAAGGCGGCGGGGTTGCCTATCCCCTCGAAGACGTAGAAGCGCACGCCGTCGCCCTTGCGGGCGAAGCCCCAGGTCTTCTCGGCCGTGCCGCGGATGATCTGGCCGCCGGAGAGGTCGCCCAGATAGCGGGTGTAGTGGTGCGCGACATAACCGGCGGGCCAGCGGGCGGCGCATTCGGTGACGCGGTCGGCGTACGCGGCGGTGGCCGGCAGCGGCTCCAGGCCCGTACGCCAGGACGGGCCGCCGAGGTGGGCCAGGTCCCGCTCCAGCTCTGCCGTACGGGCCAGCTCCGGCCGCAGGAACGGTCCGGCGACCGGGTCCCCGGCGAGCGCCTCGGCGGCGCCTTCCAGCGCGCGGTAGACGAACCACAACTGCTCGGTGTAGCGCCGGTAGGCCGTGACGCCCAGTTTGCCGCCGAGCAGGTCGCCCATGAAGGACGAGTTCTCGGCCTCCGTGTGCTGCTCGTGCGACGCGGTGCGGATCAGGGTGGAGAACGGCACCGATGCGGCGGAGTGCGCGGACGGGGTCGAGCTGGGCGCGGCCAAGGCGGACCTCCGGGGACCGATGGGGTGCGTACGGGAACCGATTGTGGTTGGTTAGGCTTACCTAAGTCAACCCGTTCCCGACAGGGTGTCGGTAACGGTACCGACGGCTTGTCGGCAACCTTCCCGACATCATGTCGGTAAAAACCCCGCGACGAAAGCCCCCACGGCGGGAAGGCGGAGCCGAGGGGGCCGGAACGTCGAGCGCTACGGGAGGGAGCGCTACGGAAGGGTGAGGATCTCCGCGCCGGTCTCCGTGACGACGAGCGTGTGCTCGAACTGCGCGGTGCGCTTGCGGTCCTTCGTCACCACCGTCCAGCCGTCCTCCCACATGTCGTACTCGTGGGTGCCCAGCGTCAGCATCGGCTCGATGGTGAAGGTCATGCCGGGCTTGATGTCGGTGGTGTGGTGCGGGCTGTCGTAGTGCGGGACGATCAGGCCGGAGTGGAACGACGAGTTGATCCCGTGGCCGGTGAAGTCGCGGACGACCCCGTAGCCGAAGCGCTTGGCGTACGACTCGATGACCCGGCCGATGATGTTGATCTGACGGCCCGGCTTGACCGCCTTGATCGCGCGGTTCAGGGACTCGCGGGTCCGCTCCACCAGGAGCTTGGACTCCTCGTCCACGTCGCCGCAGAGGTACGTGGCGTTGTTGTCGCCGTGCACGCCGTTGATGTACGCGGTCACGTCCAGGTTCACGATGTCGCCGTCCTGGAGGACGGTCGAGTCCGGGATGCCGTGGCAGATGACCTCGTTGACCGAGGAGCACAGGGACTTCGGGAAGCCCCGGTAGCCGAGGGTGGAGGGGTAGGCGCCGTGGTCGCACATGAACTCGTGGGCGACCCGGTCCAGTTCGTCGGTGGTCACACCCGGGGCGATCAGCTTGGCGGCCTCCTCCATCGCCTGGGCGGCGATCCGCCCCGCGACGCGCATCCGCTCGATCGTTTCCGCGTCCTGCACCTCCGGGCCCGTGTACGGGGTGGGCGCGGCCTTGCCCACGTACTCGGGACGCGGGACGGAGGCGGGGACGGGGCGGGTGGGGGAGATCGTCCCCGGGACAAGAAGCGACTGGCCAGACATGCCAGCGAGTGTATCCGTGGCCCATCGGGCAGGATGGCGGCACAGGTGTCGCAGACAGGAGGCGTGATGGCGCTGTTCAAGAGGCGGACGGCCGGCAAGCCCGGCGAGTGGTACTACTGCCTCAAGCACGGAACGGTCGAAGAGGGCCCCGAGTGCCGCGCCGCCGACCGCTTCGGTCCGTACGCGACGCGCGAGGAGGCGGCCCACGCGATGGAGACCGCCCGCGAACGCAATCTGGAGTGGGAGACCGATCCCCGCTGGCACGAGAAGGGGCAGGAGACCGGGCAGGAGAAGGGCCAGGACTAGGGGCAGGGCCCGGCGGGGGCGGGGGCGCACCCCGGCTCGGGCCCCGCCCGGCCCCGGTCACGCCGCCGGCGTGGTCTCCGCCGCCCCCGCCTCCGCCCGCGCCGTACGGATCTCCCGCATGCGCACCGCGTGCTCGTTCGTCCGCGCGTCGTACGCCAGCAGCTTCGGGAGCGCCGCGGCCAGCCCCACCACCCCGGCCACGCACAGGACGCCGCCCGCCCACACCGACGTCCGTACGGACGTGATGGCCGCCATGCCGCCCGAGCGGACCTGGCCGAGCTGCGGCCCGACCGAGTACGAGAGCAGCTCGATGCCGGCCAGCCGGCCGCGCAGCTCGTCGGGGATGGTCTGGTTCCACATGGCGGACCGGAAGATGCCGCTGACCATGTCGCACGCTCCGGCCGCGGCCAGGCTCAGCAGCACCAGCCAGACGTTCGACGCGAAGCCCGCCGCGGTCATCGCCAGCCCCCAGGCCGCCGCCGCGTACAGCACCGCCCGCCCGTGCCGGTGCACCCGTGAGGTCCAGCCGCTGGTGAGGCTGACCAGGCAGGACCCGACCGGCAGCGCCGCGTACATCAGACCCAGTGCCCACGGCGCTCCGAGATCGTCCGCCAGGAACGGAAAGATCGCCATCGGGAAGGCGAAGAGCATCGCGGTCAGGTCGACGGCGTACGTACCGAGCAGTTCCTTGCGGTTCCAGGCGTAGCGCGCGCCCTCCCAGATGCCGCGCAGCGACGGCTTCTCGGCGTCGTGCGAGGCGGGGGAGGCCGCCAGTCCGACCGCGAGCGCGACGGATACCGCGTACGTGACGGCGTCGATCGCGTACGCCCAGCGCAGTCCCGCGTACGCCAGCAGCACACCGGCCAGCGCGGGTCCGGCGATGGCGCCGATCTGCCAGCGCAGGGCGTTCAGCGCGGACGCGGCGGGCAACTGGTCGTGCGGGACGATGCGCGGCACGATCGAGTCGAGGGCCGGGCGCTGGAGCCCGGTCAGGGCGCTGGTCGCGGCCACGATCACGTACAGCGGCCAGATCAGCGGGTCCGGCAGCAGGCTGTTGACGAGCAGCAGCACCGACAGCAGCCCGAGGGCGGCCTCGGTCCACAGGATGAGCTTGCGGCGGTCCATGGCGTCCGCGAGCGCGCCGCCGTACAGGCCGAAGACGATCAGCGGCACGATCTCCACCGCGCCGACCGCGCCGACCGCGAGCGTCGACCCCGTCAGCTCCTTGAGCTGGAACGGTACGGCGACCAGCGTCAGGAACGACCCGAACACGGTCACCGCGCCCGCGCACCACATCCGGCGGAAGTCGGCGGAGGAGCGCCACGGCGCCAGGTCGGGGAGCAGGGCGGCGGCCCGGCGGGGACGTTTCGGCGGGGATGGGTCGTCTTCGGTCACAACGCACCATCGTGCGGCGGCGCCGGGGCGGCGGGCAACGGAATTTCGGGCGGGCGGCCGGGCCGGACGAGGGTGGACACCAGGTGTCCGGAAGGCGGCTTTCCGGTGCTCCGGGCGCCGTGGTGACGCAGTCGGGTGGCGGCCCGCGCCATCCGTGTGCCGCGCCTTGACGGTCAGTTGGGGGCTCCCTATGGTCACGCTGACAGAGGACGTCCTACGTCCGGTCTGCCGGGGGAGGCCCCATGGCTCACCAGACTTCCGTTCCGTTCCGTGCCGGGTCCGAGGGGTACGCGAGCTTCCGTATCCCGGCCGTGGTCACCACCGGCGCCGCGGCTTCCGACGGCTCCACCACCGCCCCCGACCCCGGCTCCGGCACCACCGCCCCCGGCACCCTGCTCGCCTTCGCCGAAGGCCGGGTGCACAGCGCCGCCGACCACGGCGACATCGACATCGTGCTGAAACGCTCCACCGACGGCGGCCGCACCTGGGGCCCGCTCCAGACCGTCGCCCGCAACGGCCCGGACACGGCGGGCAACCCGGCCCCGGTCGTGCTGGACGGCGGCCGGATCGTCCTCGTCCACGTACGCAGCGCCGCCACGGCCACCGAGGACCGCATCCGCCGCGGCCTGGTGTCCGCCGCCGACGCGCGGCGCGTCTGGGTGCAGCACAGCGACGACGACGGCAGCACCTGGTCCGAGCCGCGCGAGATCACGGACCAGGCCAAGCGCTCCAACTGGCGCTGGTACGCCACCACCCCCGGCCACGCCCTCCAGCTCCGGCACGGCCCGCACGCCGGCCGCCTGGTCGTCCCGGCCAACCACTCCATCGCCCCCACCTTCTCCGGCGACGACGGCACCGAGGGCCGCTACAACGGCGGCCACGTCCTGCTCAGCGACGACGACGGCGCGAACTGGCGCATCGGCTACCTGGACAGCAATCCCAACGGCTACATCAACGCCAACGAGACGACCGCCGCCGAACTCCCCGACGGCACCCTCTACTTCAACACCCGCAACGACTCCCCGGCCCCCGGCAACCGCGCCGACGCCCACTCCGCCCCGGCGGACGCCGGTGAGCGCCTGATCAGACCGTTCCGTCCGCAGGCCGGACTGACCGGGCCCGTCGTCGAGGGCAGCGTGCTGCACCTGGGGGAGCCCGACGTGCTGCTCTTCTCCGGTCCCGCCGACCCGGACGCCCGCGCCCTGATGACCGTACGGGCCAGCCGCGACCGCGGCCTGACCTGGCACCCCGCGCACACCGTCGACGGGCTCCCGGCCGCCTATTCCGACCTCGTACGGATCGATCCGGCGACCGTCGGGCTGCTCTACGAGACGGGCGACTTCAGCGCCTATTCGACCCTCACCTTCCGCCGCATCCCCGTGGAGGAGCTGGCATGAGCACCGGTACGTACGACGACGGCCGGGGCCCGGGGCACGGCCTCCTCCGCCGCCGCTCCCTGCTCGGCGGGGCCGCCGCGGCCGCCGCCGGGTTCACGCTGGCCGGCTGCGGCAGCGGCGACGGTGACGACGGAGCGGCGCCCGAGGAGCGCAAGAAGGGCCAGAAGATCACGCTCTCCTTCTGGTCCTGGGTGCCGGGCATCGACAAGCCGGTGGACCTGTGGAACAGCGAACACCCGGACGTGCAGGTCGACGTGGAGACGGTGTCCGCCGTGGACGGCCGCCAGTACGCCAAGATGCACGCCGCCGTGAAAGCCGGGAACCCGCCGGACCTCGCCCAGATCGAGTTCCCCGTCGTCCCCAGCTTCCTGCTCGACAACGCCCTGATGGACCTGTCCGCGCTCGGCGCCGCCCGCTACAAGGACCGTTTCGTGGGCTGGCAGTGGCAGCAGTCGGTGTTCGGCAAGGGCGTCTACGCCGTCCCGCAGGCGTCCGGCCCGATGGGGCTCTTCCTGCGGCAGGACCTCTTCGACAAGTGGAGCATCCAGTTCCCGCAGACCTGGGACGAGTACGAGGAGGCCGCCAAGGCGGTGCGACGGCAGGGCGCCTGGATCGAGACGTTCTCCCCCACCAACGGCAACCGGTTCGCCGGGCTGGCCTGGCAGGCGGGCGCCAAGTGGTACGCCGCCCAGGGCGACACCTGGACCGTGCACATCGACGACGAGCCCACCCGCAAGGTCGCCGACTACTGGGAGTCGCTGGTCCGGCGCAAGCTCGTCAAGACCATCCCCGACCGGCAGAACGCCTGGTACAAGGACATCCAGACCGGCGCCATCCCGGCCTGGATCGGAGCCAGTTGGGGAGACGCGCTGCTGGCGGGCAACGCGCCGGGCACCAAGGGGAAATGGCGGGCCGCGCCCCTCCCGCAGTGGCAGAAGGGCGCCAACGCGCACGCCAACTGGGGCGGTTCGACCACCGCCGTCTTCGCGAAAGCCTCCTATCCCAAGGACGCGCTGGACTTCGCCCTGTGGCTCAACAGCGACCCGAAGTCCATCGCGCTGCTGATCGACGGCGGCTACGGCTTTCCGAGCGCGAAGAAGGGCTACGCCACGTCCGACCTCGACGTGTACAAGGACTTCTTCGGCGGCCAGGCGTACAGCAGGGTCTTCGCGGACGCGGGCGCGCACGTCGACACCAGTTGGCAGTGGGGGCCGGGCGTGGACACCCTCTACCAGCGGCTCGGCGACGCGTTCACCGAGGCGCTCGACAGCGGCGGATCGTTCCGCTCCGTACTCCGGACCGTACAGGCGCAGACCGTCTCCGACCTGCGGGGCAAGGGCCTGAAGGTGGAGAGCGGCGGGTGAGGGGAACGGACCGCCGCCGGGCCGCCACCGGGCGCGCACAGCGCACCCGTCACACCCGTCATCCCCACCATCCCCGTCGCAACCGCCTCACCCGTACCGAAGCCCGCAACGCCCGCGCCGCGGCCGCCTTCGTCCTGCCCTTCCTCACCCTCTTCCTCCTCTGCTTCGTCGCCCCGATCGGCTACGCCGTCCACCAGAGCCTGCACCGCACCGAGCGCACCGGCCCGCTCGGCCTCGGCGGCCAGGAGCGCGAGGTCTTCGCTGGCCTCGCCAATTACGCGCACGCGCTCGCCGACGACCGCTTCCTGACCGGATTCGGCCGGGTGCTGCTCTTCGGTGTCGTACAGATTCCGCTGATGATCGCCCTGGCGACCGTCCTCGCCCTCCTCCTGGAGAGCGCGAGCGCCCGCGGCGTCACGTTCTTCCGCAGCGCGTTCTTCCTGCCGTACGGCGTCCCCGGCGTCATCGCCTCCATCCTGTGGGGCTTCCTGTACGTACCGGGCATCAGCCCGCTCGTGGAGATCGCCGGGTCGCTCGGCCTGCACGTGGACTTCCTCGCCCGCGACACCGTCCTGTGGTCCATCGCCAACATCGTCGTCTGGCAGTTCACCGGTTACAACATGCTCGTCCTGATCTCCCAGCTCAAGGCCGTACCGGACGAGCTGTACGAGGCGGCGCGCATCGACGGCGCGAACGCCTGGCACATCGCCCGGCACATCAAGATCCCGCTGATCCGGCCCGCGCTCGTGCTGACCACCGTCTTCAGCATCATCGGCACGCTCCAGTTGTTCGCCGAGCCGATGGTGCTACGGCCCCTCGCCGCCACCATCGACTCCGGCTTCACGCCCAACTTGCACGCCTACAGCGAGGCGTTCGTCAGCAACAACCAGCACGTCGCGGCGGCCGAGGCGGTGCTGCTGGCGGTGGTCGCCTGCGTGCTGTCGTTCGGCTTCCTGCGACTGGTCGGGCAGCGCGGCAACGGGAGCGACTGGTGAGGCGGGCCGCGAGGCGCGACGCCGCCGGCCGCGATGCCTCCGCACGCGACGCCTGCGTACGGCCGTCCGGGGCTCCCGCGCGCCACCCCGTCCGCCGCCCCGCGCACCGCTCCGCCCCCGCCCGGCCCGTCACCCGCCCACCCCTCCGCTACCGCATCATCACCGCCACCCTCCTCACCCTCGCCGCCCTCTACTTCCTCACCCCCGTCTACTGGCTCATCGTCTCCGCCACCAAGAACAGCGCCGATCTCTTCGGCACCTTCGGCTTCTGGTTCGCCCACCCGCGCCCCCTGGAACACCTCCGGGACGTCCTCACCTACGACCACGGCATCTACGTCCGCTGGTTCACCAACTCGCTCCTGTACGCGGGCGCCGGCGCGCTCGCCGCCACTTTGCTCTCCGCCGCGGCCGGCTACGCGCTCGCCAAGTTCCCGTTCCCGGGCCGCGAGGCCGTCTTCAACCTCGTCCTCGCAGGTGTCCTGATCCCCGGCACCGCCCTCGCCCTCCCCCTCTACTTCCTCTTCAGCACCATGGGCCTCGCCAACACCTACTGGGCCGTCCTCCTCCCCAGCGTCGTCAGCCCCTTCGGTGTCTATCTCTGCCGGATCTACGCGGCGGCCGCCGTACCCGACGCGCTCCTGGAAGCGGCCCGTATCGACGGCGCGGGCGAGGGCCGGATCTTCGCCGGGCTCGGGCTGCGCCTGATGACGCCGGCCCTCGTCACCGTCTTCCTCTTCCAGTTCGTCCACATCTGGAACAACTACTTCCTGCCGCTGGTCATGCTCTCCGACTCCGACCTGTATCCGATCCAGCTCGGCCTGACCTCCTGGACCGGGTACGCGGACCGTCGGCCGGAGCTGTACCAGTACACGGTGGGCGGCGCGTTCTTGTCCGTGGTGCCGCTGATGGTGCTGATGACCGTCCTGCAGCGGTACTGGCGTACGGGGCTCACCGAGGGCAGCGTGAAGGCGTGACAGTATCGCTGTCATGACTACTCCTGACGACGCGAAGACCGGCAACGGCGCGCAGCCCGTGAACGTCGCCACCGAAGCCAAGAAGGCGCTCAAGCGGGACCCCTGGGACCTCCCCGACGTGTCCGGCCTCGTCGTCGGCGTCCTCGGCGGCACCGGCGACCAGGGACGCGGCCTGGCCTACCGGCTCGCCCGGGCCGGCCAGAAGGTGATCATCGGCTCGCGCGCGGCGGAGCGCGCCCAGGCCGCCGCCGGCGAACTCGGCCACGGCGTCGAGGGCGCGGACAACGCCGAATGCGCGCGGCGCAGCGACATCGTCATCGTCGCCGTCCCGTGGGAAGGCCACGCCAAGACCCTCCAGTCCCTCCGCGAAGAGCTGGCCGGCAAACTCGTCATCGACTGCGTCAACCCGCTCGGCTTCGACAAGAAGGGCGCCTACGCGCTCAAGCCGGAGGAAGGCAGCGCCGCCGAACAGGCCGCGGCCCTGCTCCCCGACTCCCGCGTCACGGCCGCCTTCCACCACCTCTCCGCCGTCCTCCTCCAGGACCCGGAGACCGAGGAGATCGACACCGACGTGATGGTGCTGGGCGAGTCCCGCGCCGACACCGACCAGGTCCAGGCCCTGGCCGCCCGCATCCCCGGCATGCGCGGCGTCTTCGCCGGCCGCCTGCGCAACGCGCACCAGGTGGAGTCCCTGGTGGCCAACCTGATCTCCACCAACCGGCGCTACAAGGCACACGCGGGCCTGCGGCTCACCGACGTCTAGTCACCGGCCGGGCGGGCCGATATCTTGCAAGGCTGTCCACTTCCGTGGAGGGCACGGCGCCCGGTACGGCGGGCGAGGGAAGGAGCGTGATCCATGCGGTGGTTGCCCCGGCCGCCCGCCCGGACAGTCCGGGAGCACGGGCGGCGGGTTCCGGAAGGAACGCGATGTCCCGTACGGACAAGACGAAACCCCTGTGGATACGCCACGCGGAACACGGCCCCCGCCCCGTCCACGACCACCGCTACGGCCCCTGCGACCTGCCCCCGCACCCGACGCGGCAGCCCGCTGACACCCGCTGCCGGTGGGAACACCCCGGCGTGATCCTGCTCGGCTCCACCTGCTGCGCGGGCTGCCACAAGCGCGGCTGCGTCAAGGAGTGGCAGGACTACGTCAAGACCGGCAACCGCAGGACCCGCTATACGGGGCGCCGCGAGACGCGGCGGTACGTCACGGGAGAGCTGACCGACTGATCACGGGGGCGGCCGCCGGGCCGCCCCCGCCCCACCCGGGCCCCTCCAGTCCTCCCCACCCGGGCCCGCCGGCCCCCACCCCCGCCCGTACGTCCCGGCCACCGGGGCCTGGGGCCACGCCTCCGCCCCCATGGTGGACACTGGAGGAAAACCCCCATACCCCTCGTACAGGAGCCGACCCCATGCCCCGCCTCGCCGTCTTCGCCCTCGTCGTCTGCGTCCTCGCCGTCGCCGCGGCCGTCGTCTCCTTCGTCCAGGGCAGTTGGCTCGGCATCGTGTGGATCCTGATGGCGGGCATCTCCAGCAACATGGCGTGGTTCTACGTACGCAAGGCGAAGCTGGACCGCCAGAGGCGGGAAGGGGCACCGGCGGCGGGCTGAGGGTCGGCCGGGCTCCGGTCCCCGGCGCTCTGGGTCCTGGCTTCTGCGAGAGCCCCTACTCTGGAGCCAGGGGTAGGTGATGCCGTGTCTCCGGAGATTCCGTCCGACCTACGCTGCCACCTGATGCCGCCCGTCGGGCTCGTCGACGCGTTGGGGCCGCCCGAGGAAGGCGTACTCCGCAGCGCACTCCTCCAGGACATCGCCGAAGCACACGCCCTCTACCAGGCCGACCGCTACGACTCGGTCGCGCTGCGGTTGCCCGGCATCCTCTCCGCCGCCGGAGGAAGCGTGCGCACCGCCGACGGAGATGATCAGCGGCGCCAGGCCCTGGCGACCCGCGCCCGTGCCCTGTTCCTGGCGGGCAAGTACCTGACCCAGGTCCGGCAGTACGACTTGGCCTACCAAGCGCTGGCCTCAGGTATCCGGGACGCCCGGGAGGCCGAAGCGAAGCCCACGGCCGCCGTCGGCGTCATCGGCATGTGCTGGCTCCTGCTGCGACAGGACCGCTTCGCCGAATGCGCGGACCTGGCGTCGGACACCGCCGACGCGGTGGAGCCCAGGATCTCGAAGGCGACGCCGGAGGAGCTGGCCGTCTGGGGCGAACTGCTGCTCCGCGTCGCCGCCGCTGCCGTACGCGACAACCGGAAGGCGGAGGCGAAGGACGCCCGCCGAATGGCCGCCACCGCCGCACAGGCCATCGGCCGCGAACACATCGACTTCCGGACCCACTGGGGACCGTTCGGACCGGCCACGGCGGAGATCAAGGTCATCGAAGACCTGTCATTGAAAGGCGACGCGCGGGGCGTCCTGCGACGAGCGGACACCGGACCACTCCACCCGGACAGCCTCAAGGCGTACGGCACTCCCACCAGCAATGCGTGGGGCCGCTACCGGCTGGACGTCGCGCAGGCCCACAGCCTGACCGGCGCCCACCACGACGCCATCGGCGAACTCATGGGCATCTACCGCTCACACCCGGAGTGGATGCGGCATCAGCCGATGGCGCGCCGCGTACTGGAGAAGGTGCTCAAGACCCGGACACGCACCCCGACCAAGGGCATGCGAACCCTGGCCGCTCACCTGGGCGTCGACGGCTGACCATGCTCAGAGCGCATACGGATCCGCGTGCACGGCGTCGTTCAGATGCTTGAGGGTGTCGCGGAGCCGTGAGGGTGCTTTCGCCGAGGTGAGCCCGTTCTGTACGGCTTCGTCCAGCAGTCGCAAGGTCCGTGCGGACGCAGTCTCGCCGACGGTGGGCACTATCCCGAGTGCCAGCTCTTCCGCGTCCCGCCACGCGTGCAGATGCAGCAGGCAGTCCAGCAGCCGGGCCGGAGCCATGCCCCGGTGGCCGACCACGGGCCCGCCTCGTCGCTCCGCGGAGAGCTGGAGGAAGCGTACGGCGCCCGCGTGGTCGCCCGCGGTCTGGAGGGCGTGCCCGTGGTGTCCGTCGATCTCGTTCGGCATGATCCACCATGACCAGGCGGGGTCGTCCGCCCTGCCGTCGCACTCCAGCAGTGCGTGCGCCTTCTCGAACGTCCGGCTCGCCTCGGCCAGGGCGCCGCAGCCTGCGAGCCCCCTGGCCTCGCGCATCCGGAAGATCGCTTCGACGCGTGGGGACATGCGGTCCTGCTCGATGACCGAGCGCGCCACGGCCAGCTCCTCGCGGTGTCTGCCGAGCCAGCCGGCGTGCATCGCCATGTTCTGCAGGATGAGCAACTCGATCGACCGGTCACCCGACAGCCTGGCCAGGAACAGCGCCTCCCGGTTGAAGCGGCGAGCGGCGTCATGCTGCTCGGCGTCGAAGAGGACCCAGCCGGCGACCTCGGCCAGCTCGCTCGCCGCCGCCCTGATGTCACGCTCGTACGTGCTGTCGTAGTCGCCGTCGCCCAGCCGCTTGTGCACGCTCTTGAAGGTGCGCGCCGCCACCTCGGCGACGGGCATACCCGTCAACGCGTTGTCCAGAAAGATCAGCCGCTGTGACGCCTCACGGATGGTCTGGACGTACTCGGACCCGCGAGTTTCGTTCAGGCGCAACAGCGGCACGCGGTCATGACCGTCCTCGCGCAACTGCCTCACCGAGCCCTTTCCGCGTCCCGCAGCGCCGTCCGGTACTCGGCGGTCCAGTCGGCGTGACGTTGCTCGGTAGGGAGACCGCTCAGTCCTGCACGGAGATGGTCGGCCGCGATGCCGTACTCGGCCATGCCCAGGTGGGCCAGGCCGAGGGACAGACGCTGGAAATCCGGGGTGAGCCAGTAAGCCGTGCCGGGCGGCTGTTCGCGGGCGGCATCCATGAGGCCCGCCGCCTCGCCGAGGAGGCGTTTGGCCGTCTCCCGGTCCCCGGTCTGCGCATATCCCTGGGCCGCCTGTGCCGCATCTCCCATACGCTGCGCGGCGTGGGCGCCCGGTGTGCGGTACGCGAACTCGAACCACCGGGCGACGGCCGTCGGGCGCCCCTGGCGACGCGCTATGTAGCCCCGGAAGTTGAGCGCCTGGGCCGCGAGCGTCCCGTCCTCCGCTTCGTCAGCGAGGTCCATGGCGTCGTGCAGGTGTATCGATGCCTCGACGTGGTTCCCGGCCGACGCATGCAACCAGCCGGTGAACTGCACGTACTCCGCGACAACGCCGAGCAGCGCGTGGCGGTGCGGCCCACGGGCATCGCGCAGCAACTGCTTCACGGTGAGTAGCTGTACTTCGGTCGGGTGGATCAGCGGCGCCGCCCCGACGGCATCGTCCAGCCGTCGTTGCGCGGCCAGCACCCCCGCCAGTGCGTCAACCGCTTGTCGGTCCAGTCTGGCCGGACGCGCGATGGCGCGGCTGATGCGTCCGCGGTCGTCCGGGGTCAGCGAGGCCGCGACAGTGACAAGGGCGCCCTCGGCGCCGAGCAGGTGGTCCAGCCGATCGACGAGGTGGGCCGAGGGGACCTGGCGGCCGTTCACCACTCTGTTCAAGTAGGCGGGGTCGTAACTGAGTCGGCGTGCCGCCTCGCGGATGGAAAGACCACGGGCTTTGAGGGCTCTGCGGAGCTGATCTCCGAACTGTGCCGTCACGAGTCACCGCCAAGTCATCACGTCACCACTTTCCGTGACTCAGGGTACGCCGGAACGATGGCCTCATGAACGAACACCGAGGAACCCTCGACCGCCCCGTCCACCTGCTCGACCCCTTCGCCGGGGACATCAACCCCGCCCCCAGGGAAGGCTGCGCCCGCTGTGTCGCGGAGGGGGAGCGCCGTACCGGGGCGCGGGCCGCGGGGCTTGTCTTTGTGGCTGTGGAAGCGAGTCACGAGATCCGGCGGCACCCGCGGCACTGGCCCGCGATGAGCGGCAACCCGCAGGACGACAGCGACAGCGGCAACAAGCACGGTGGCGGCGGCTCCGACGAGGGCGGCAACACGAATGACGGCCAGGGCCCGGCGGAGGGCCGGTGACCGTGCACGACGACATGGCGGCGGGCCCGGAAAGGCTCGCCGCTGTACTCATGGAAAAGGGCACGCTGACGAGTGACTGGCTGCCCGCGTACGAGGCCGTGCCGCGTCATCTGTTCGTGCCCGGGGTGATCTGGCCGGGGCGGGGCGGAATGAATCGGCAGGACGAGAGGGTGGTCCGTGATGAGGAGCCCGATATGTGGTGGGCGGCGGTTTATCGGGATGCGCCGATCACGACGCAGTGGGATGACGGGGCGTATGCCGGGGCCGGGAAGGGCAAGGTTCCCTCCAGTTCCAATTCCATGCCGACGATGGTCTTTTCCATGCTGGACGCGTTGGGTGTGGAAAAGGGCCACCGGGTGTTGGAGATCGGCACGGGTACGGGCTGGAACGCGGCTCTGCTGTCGCACCGGGTCGGGGCAGAGAACGTCGTGACCGTGGAGGTGGACGAAGGCAGTGCCCGGGACGCGCGGCGGCGCCTGGAGGCGGCGGGGTTCGCGCCGGTCACCGTGGTGGGGGACGGGGCCGAGGGATGCGCCGGCAGGGGCCCGTACGACCGGGTGATCGCCACGTGTTCCGTCGGCAGCGTGCCCCGCCCGTGGATCGCGCAGACGCGGTCGGGTGGTGTCATCGTCGCTCCCTGGGGGCCGGTTTACGGCGGTGAGGCGGTGGTCCGCCTCACGGTCTTCGGGGACGGTACGGCGGCGGGCCGGTTCGTGGGGTCGTCGGCGTTCATGCGGCTCCGCGCCCAACGCGTCGGACGTGAACACGTACGGGAATACCTCGGGGGCCGCGCGTGGCCGGCGGACGGAATGCGCAGTACGACTTCTCTTTCTCCGGAGGAAGTCGGGGACTGGCATGTCATGTTCGCCATCGGAGTGCAGATGCCGGACGCCTTTCCGTGGACGGAGCCGTACGCGGACGGTTCCTACACGCTGTGGCTCCGGGATACGGCAGTCACCTCATGGGCGACGGTCGACCACGTACCGGGACGCCGGGAATTCGAGGTGTATCAGCACGGGCCCCGGAAATTGTGGGACGAGGTGGTCGTCGCGTACCGCTGGTGGGAGCGGCAGGGGCGGCCGGGGTTCGAGCGCTTCGGGATGACCGTGGACGGTGACGGCGAGCGGGTGTGGCTGGATTCGCCGGAGAGGCCGGTGCCCGGCTGACCGTGTATGGGTAGTCGGCAGTCGGCAGTGGGCGGTGGATCATGGGCGCGGCGTGTCGTACGGCACCCTACGGCACCTGCGGCTCCCCCTGCCAGAAGCGGAACAACTGCTGGCCGAAGTAGGTGTCCCAGTTGGTGATGCCGAGGGTGCGCAGGATGGCGTCCACCGCGTCGAAGAAGACGGCGTTGACGCCGGGGATCCACAGCAGGCCGAAGACGGCGATCAGGCCGAAGGGGGCGAAGGGCTCGACCTGACGGCGGATCCTGTACGAGAGCCAGGGCTCGATGACGCCGTAGCCGTCCAGGCCGGGGACCGGGACGAAGTTGAGGGTGGCGGCCGTGACCTGGAGGAGGGCCAGGAAGGCGAGGGCGAAGCGGAACTGCGAGGGGACGCCGTCCATGGCGCCCAGCCAGAAGGGGGCCGAGACGACGGCCGCGAAGAGGATGTTCGTGAGGGGGCCGGCCGCCGAGATCAGGCTGTGCCGCCAGCGGCCGCGGATACGGCCGCGTTCGATGAAGACCGCGCCGCCCGGCAGGCCGATGCCACCCATGATCACGAAGATCACCGGCAGCACGATGCTGAGCAGCGCGTGGGTGTACTTGAGCGGGTTGAGGGTGAGGTACCCCTTGGCGCCGATGGAGATGTCGCCGCTGTGCAGCGCGGTGCGGGCGTGCGCGTACTCGTGCAGGCAGAGGGAGACGATCCAGCCGGAGACCACGAAGAGGAAGACGGCGAAGCCGGGGCTCGCCGCGAGGCGTCCCGTCCAGACGGCCCATCCCGACACCGCCATGACGGCGACGAGCGCGAGGAAGACCGGGCTGACGCGGCGGTCGGCGCGCTGGGCTGATGTGGTCATGGTGGGGTGCTCCTGGGTGGTGCCGGGGGCTGGGCGTGGGTGCGGGGGGATGGGCGGTGTCGGGGTGCGGTGCTGTTGCGGGGCAGCCATGACCGTATCTGCGGACGGGGCGGCCGTGCACGGAAAACGACGGGCGGCGGGCGGGAGGTTCCAGGCAGTCTGGGCCCATGACGGATACGGGCGCGGGCCGGACGGTGCGGGTGTTCCACCGCGGCTGGGAGATGGAGTGCTGCGGCACGCCGTTCTCGGTGGGGGACGAGGTCGCGTGGCCGCTGGTCTTCGAGAGCGTGCCGGAGGCGGACGTGGCGGTGTGGGCGGACTGCCTGGACGAGCGGGGGCTGCTGCGGACGGTCACGTTGCACGGCGGCGCGGCGGACAAGAGGTCCGGCGCGTCCCGGATCGCGGGGCGGGTCCGGTCCATTCAGGTGGTGGTCGTGGGGTATCGGGGGGCCGAGCCGGTGCCGGGGGAGCGGTGGCTGCGGTCGGTCGAGCGGTGTCCGAAGTGGTTCGCGGATCCGGTTGAGGCGGACGGGGACGGGGGTGGTGCGGGTACGGGCACTGGTACGGACCTGGGCGCCGGGAAGCGTGGGGGCGGACGGGAGAGGCGGGGGTATCGCCGCGTCGAGTCCGGTGTCCTCGTCGAGCTGGACGTGACGTGCGCGGAGCGTGGCGCGTGAAGCCGCCGTCCGTGCAGGACAATGGGGCGGTGCGCTACGGAATCCTCGGTACGGCCCAGGCTCACCGGAGCGACGGTACGCCCGTCGCGCTCGGTGGCTCGCGCCTGCGCGCACTGCTCACGGCGCTCGCGCTGCGGCCCGGCCGGGCGCTCGCCGCCGACCTGCTGATCGCGGACGTGTGGGGGCCGGAGCCGCCCGCCGACGCGACCGGCGCGTTGCAGGCCCTGGTCGCGCGGCTGCGCCGGTCCGTGGGGCGGGACGCCATCGACTCCGTACACGGCGGGTACCGGCTGTGTGCCGATCCGTCCGACGTGGATCTGCACCGTTTCGAGGAGCTCGCCGCCGAGGGGGCGCAGGCCCTGGCCGACGCCGATCCGGTCAAGGCCGCCGCGCTGCTCGACGACGCCCTCGCGCTCTGGCGCGGCCCGGCGCTGGCCGACCTCCCGGAGGCGGCCGGCGAGGCGGCGCGCGCCGAGCGAGGCCACCTGGACGCCCGCCGTACCCGGCTCGCCGCGGAGGTCGCCCTCGGACGCCCCGGCCAGGCGCTGCCCGGGCTGGCGGCCCTGTCCGCGGACCATCCGCTGGACGAGCCGCTCCAGGCCCTGCGTCTGCGCGCGCTGCGGGCCGCGGGCCGTACGGCGGAGGCGCTCGACGCGTACGCCTCGGTGCGGGCTGCCATCGTCGATCGCCTGGGAGTCGAGCCCGGCCTCGAACTGCGCAACCTGCATGGGGAGTTGCTGCGGGTGGACGCTGGTTCCGAGGGGCGGCCGGAGGTGGCGGAACCGGTGGTGCCGCCCTCGGGGAGCGGTGGTGGACGGTCCGGCGGACGGGGTACGGAGACGGCTGCGAGGCCGTCGGCGGGGGCGGTGCCCGTAACGGGGCCGGTGCCCGGCCGGGCAACCTGCGGTCGCGGCCGACCTCCTTCGTGGGCCGGGAGGACGACCTGGCCGCGATCCGCGCCGACCTGGCCGCCCACCGCCTGGTGACCCTGCTGGGACCCGGCGGTGCCGGCAAGACGCGGCTCTCGCAGGAGAGCGCCGAGGCAGCGGCGGCCGCGGCGCCGGACGCCTGGACGGACGGGGTGTGGTTCGCGGAGCTGGCGCCCGTGGACGACCCGCAGACCGTTCCGGAAGCGGTGCTCACCGCTCTCGGGGCGCGCGAGACCGTGCTGCGCGGCACCACCGCCGAGGAACTGCGCGCCGCCTCCGACCGGTCGGCGTGCGACCCGATGGCCCAGCTCGCCGCGTTCTGCGAGAACCGGCGGATGCTGCTGGTCCTCGACAACTGCGAGCACGTGATCGGCGCCGCCGCCGAACTGGCCGACCGGCTGCTGGCCGAGTGCCCCGGTGTGACAGTGCTGGCCACCAGCCGGGAGCCGCTGGCCGTGCCGGGGGAGGCGGTGCGGCCGGTGGAGCCGCTGCCCGACCCGGTCGCGCTGCGGCTGCTGGCGGACCGGGGGGCCGCCGCACGGCCCGGGTTCCGTATCGAGGACGACCCGGCCGCCTGCGCCGAGATCTGCCGGCGCCTCGACGGGCTGCCGCTCGCCATCGAACTGGCCGCCGCCCGGCTGCGGTTGCTCGGACCGCGCCAGTTGGCCGACCGGCTGGACGACCGGTTCCGGCTGCTGACCAGCGGGAGCCGCACCGTACTGCCCAGACAGCAGACGCTGCGCGCGGTGGTGGACTGGTCCTGGGACCTGCTCGACGACGCCGAGCGGGCCGTGCTGCGCCGGCTGTCGGTCTTCTCCGGCGGCTGCGATCTGGTCGTCGCGGAGGAGGTCTGCGGGGACGGGGCGGAGGGGGCGGCCGGGGCAGGCGTGCAGGTCGGGTCGGACGGGCAGGTCGGGTCGATCGGGCAGGTCGGGACGGGCGGGGCGGCGAGCCCCCGGACGTGGGTGGCGCCCCGTGACGTGGCCGTGCTGCTCGGTTCGCTGATCGACAAGTCGCTGGTGGTCGCGGCCCAGGACGGCGACGGGCGGATGCGCTACCGGCTGCTGGAGACCGTCTCGGAGTACGCCGGCGAGCGCCTGGACGAGGCGGGGGAGCGGCCCGCGGTCGAACGGCGGCACCTGGTCGCCTACCGCGAACTCGCCCGTAACGCCGACCCGTTGCTGCGCGGCCCCGAGCAGTGCGCCTGGCTGGACCGGCTGGAGCTGGAGCACGACAACCTGCGTACCGCGCTGCGCCGGGCCGTCGCCGCCCACGACGAGCACGAGGCCCTGTGCCTCGTGCTCTCGCTCCAGTGGTTCTGGACGCTGCGCGACCACCGCGCCGACGCCCGCGCCTGGTCGGCCGCCGTGGCGGCCCTCGGACCCGACCCCTTCGCGCCGCCCGTCGAACCGGCGCCCGTCCTGCACGCCCGGCCCATCGACGCGCCGCCGCCGATGGACCCCGAGCAGCTCAAGGAGGCGCGCCGCGAGATCCGGCTGGTCAAGCTGGCCAGCGTCGAGAGCGACATCGAGGTGCTGCGCAAGCAGGAACGGCGGGACGAGCTGACCGGCATCCTGGCCGCCTACCGCAGCGGCATGCCGCAGACCTGCAAGCTGCCGGGCGTGATGTGGTACTACGCGGTGCTGCTGACGGGCCGGTTCGACGACCTGGCGGAGATGACGGAGGACGCCGTACGCGCCTGCCGGGAGTACGGCTACGCATGGGAGCTGGCCTTCGTCCTCCAACTGCGTTCCAAGATCTTCAACGACCGGCCGGAGGGCCTGGCCAAGGCCCGCCGGGACGCCGACGAATCCCTGGAGATCTTCGTCAGGCTCGGGGACGCGTGGGGCGCGGCGGAGGCCATCGCGGGGCGCGGCGAGTCGCGCGAGGGGCGCGGCGAGTACGAGCTGGCCGCCGAGGACTACCGGGCGGCCGTCCGCTACGCCGAGGAGCTCGGGGCGCGCAGCCAGGTGCTGATGCTCCAGACCCGGCTGGGCAGCGTGCTGCTGGAGGCCGACGACGAGGCGACCGGCGAGCGGCTGCTGCACGAGGTGCTGGAGCTGGCGAAGGAGCAGAGCGGCGGCCGGGACGCGGTGTCGTTCGCCCATCTGACGCTCGCGATGCACCTGACGTGCGTCGGCCGGCTCCAGGAAGCGCGCGGTCACCTGGAGGAGGTGCGCAAGGCGTTCGGCCAGCGCGGACCGGAGCTGTTCAAGGGCGTGCTGGCCATGTCCCTGATCTCCCTGGACGTCGAGGAGGGGAAGTTCGCCCCCGACATGCTGACCGGAATCCGGTCGGCCATGGCGCTGTTCCGGGACGAACTGACGCAGATCGTCGCGCCCGACCTGCCGGTGTTCCAGTTCCTGACCGCGGCGCGGGCGGTGCTGGGCGTGCGGGGCGCGGCGGCCGGCGGCCCGGACGCGGCACGGCTGATCGGTGCGTACGACACGCTCCGCTCCGCCCAGCACCGGCCGCAGCGGATCGTCCGGAGGAACCGGGCGGCGGCCGAGGCGGAGACGCGCGCGGCGCTCGGCGACGACGCCGCCTACGACCGGGCGTACGCCGAAGGCGGCGGCCTCTCTCTCGAAGAGGCCACCGCCCTCATCTGACGCGAGCCGGGCGAAGGTGACGCGTCAGAATTCTCAGGTCTTCTTGCGGAACTTGTTCACCGCGAGGGGCGCGAAGACCAGGGTGATGCCGGCGGTCCAGGCCAGGGTGATCAGCACCGGCTGGGCGACCGCGCCCTGGCCGTTCATCAGGGCCCGGGCCGCGTCCGCCAGGTTCGACAGCGGGTTGATCTTGGTGAACGCCTCCATCCAGCCCGGCATCGTCGTGGGCGGGGCGAATATGGAGGAACCGAACTGCAGCGGCATCAGCACCATGAAGCCCACGCCCTGCACCGCCTGCGGCGTCTTCATGGTCAGCCCGAGCAGCATGAAGATCCAGGTCAGCGAGGAGCCGAAGAGCAGCGCCAGGGCGACGGCCGCCAGCAGCTCCAGCGGGCCGGTCCGCAGGTCGAAACCGATCAGGAACGCCAGCGACAGCAGGATGACGGTGGAGACCAGCATCCGCCCGGACTCCACGAGCATCTTCGCCGTCAGCACCGAGGAGCGGGCGATCGGCATCGTGCGGAAGCGGTCCATCACCCCCTTGTTGAAGTCGTCGTTGACGCCGGAACCGACCGACATGGCGATGTTCAGACCGCCCATCGCCAGCAGGCCGGGGATGATGTAGTTCACGTACGCGGAACGGTCGCCGCCCAAGCTGCCGCCCATCGCGCCGCCGAAGACGTACACGAACAGCAGCGTGAAGACGATCGGCATCAACAGGGCGTCGAACATCGACTCCGGGTCGTTCTTGATCTGCATCGCGTTGCGGCGCACCAGGGCGCCCGTGTGACGCAGATGGGCCCGCAGGCCGATCCGGCCCTCGTCGGCACCCGGCCGCTGCGGCTTGCCCGGCGCCGCCACCGTCGCGGCACTCATGCCGGAACCTCCTCGAACTGCTTGTCCTGAACGCCCTGCTGGTCCTGCGGCCCGTCCTCGGGGCCGCCGCTGCCGGCCTCCGAGGTCTTCTGGCCGGTGATGGCCAGGAACACCTCGTCCAGGCTGGGCAGATGGGTGTTGATGCCGGAGATCGTGAAGCCCCGCTCGCCGAGCATGCCGACCACGGCGGACAACTGCTCGTCGCTGACGATCGGCACGTTGACCACACCGTCCTCGTGGTCGGCGGTGGCGCCCGCGATGCCGTCCAGGCCGGCCTGCGCGATGGCGCCGACCATCCGGTCCAGCTCGGTGCTCAGCGCCGGGCGTATCTGGAGCGTACGGCCGCCGACCTTCGTCTTCAGCTCGTCGACCTCGCCCTCGGCGATGACCCGGCCGCGGTCGATGACCGTCAGCTCATGGGCCAGTTGCTCGGCCTCTTCCATGTACTGGGTGGTGAGCAGGACCGTGGCGCCGTCCCGCACCATGCTGCGGACCTCGTCCCAGACCTCGTTGCGGGTGCGGGGGTCGAGGCCGGTGGTCGGCTCGTCCAGATACAGCACCGCGGGCCGGCCGATCATCGAGGCGGCCAGGTCCAGGCGGCGGCGCATACCGCCGGAGTACTTGGCGGCGGCCCGGCCGGCGGCCTCGGTGAGCGAGAACCGCTCCAGCAGCTCGTCGGCCCGCGCGCGGGCGTCCTTGCGGGAGAGGTCCAGCAGCCGGCCGATCATGTACAGGTTCTCCCGGCCGGAGAGCTTCTCGTCGACCGAGGCGTACTGGCCGGTGAGGCCGATGGTGCGGCGCAGCGCACGCGGCTGGCGCACCACGTCGAAGCCCGCCACGGTCGCCGTGCCGGCGTCCGGCACCAGCAGGGTGGACAGGCAGCGCACCAGCGTCGTCTTGCCCGCGCCGTTCGGCCCGAGCACGCCGAGCACGGTGCCTTCCCGTACGTCGAGATCCACCCCGTCCACGGCCTTCACCTCGCCGAAGTGCTTGACCAGCCCCCGCACTTCGACGGCGTTCCCCGCGCCGTTGGATGTCGTCTTTCGCGTCATGCCCCCACGATGACAGGCACCACTGACAAACGACCGACAGCCGACCGACAGGCCAGGTGGGAGCCTTGCGGACGCCGTTCGGGGCCGGAGGCCGGGGTGGGAGCCGGGGCCGGCGGACCGGTGGCGACGTATCGATGACGGCGGACCGGTGGCGGTGCCGGGAAGGCGCCGCCACCGGCGTCACGTCAGCGGAAGCTGTGCTCCTTGGCCGGGAACGTCCCGCCGACGACCTCTTCCGCGAAGTCCTTGGCCGCGCCCCCCAGCACCTCGCGCAGATTCGCGTACTGCTTCACGAAGCGCGGCACATGCCCGCTGGTCAGGCCCGCCATGTCCGTCCAGACCAGCACCTGGGCGTCGCAGCCGATGCCCGCGCCGATGCCCACGGTGGGGATGTGCAGCGAGCGGGTGACCTCGGCGGCCAGCTCGGCCGGTACGGCTTCCAGGACGACGGAGAAGGCCCCCGCGTCCTGGACGGCCTTGGCGTCGCGCAGCAACTGCTGGGCCGCCTCCTCGCCGCGGCCCTGCACCGGGTAGCCCCCGTACGCGTTGACGGACTGCGGCGTCAGGCCGACGTGGGCCATGACCGGGATGCCGGAGGAGACCAGCAGCTCGACCTGGTGGGCGGAACGCTCGCCGCCCTCCAGCTTGACCGCGCCCACCCCGGCCTCCTTGACCAGGCGGGTGGCGTTGCGCAGGGCCTGCACCGGGCTCTCCTGGAAGGCGCCGAAGGGCAGGTCGGCGACGATCAGGGCGCGCCGGGTGCCGCGGACGACGGCGGCGGACAGGATCGTGATCTCGTCCATCGTGACCGGCACGGTGGACTCGTACCCGAGGTGGCAGTTGCCCATCGAGTCGCCGACCAGCAGCACCGGGATGCCGGCCTCGTCGAAGACGGACGCGGTCATCGCGTCGTAGGCGGTGAGCATGGGCCACTTCTCGCCGCGCTCCTTGGCGGCGGCGATGTCGCGCACGGTCACGCGCCGCGAGCTCTTGCCCCCGTACAGCGCCTTGCTGCTGTCGGATGCGGGCTTGGCGGCGGCGGATGTGGGCGCGGCGGCGGTTCCGCCGGGCGTGGGCGTCCCGTCCGCGGGCGGGTTCTGGGCAGGCGAAAGCTGCGTCATGGCGACGGCTCCTGTTCGTCATCTCGAAGCGCCCTGACGGCGTCTCCGGACTCCCTTCCATGCTGGCACGTGCCGCGGGGGGAGTGGAAGGGGCCTCGGTACCGAAGAGACGCCGAGCCGAAGGGGCGCCCCGGAACCCGAAGCGATACGGAACGGGTCCGTATCGGAACCGGCGTAGGGTGTCGCCATGGCCAGCTCACCGACCTCCGGCACAGCCGAAGCGCCCCGGCACGTACCCGAGCACATCCACCGTCGCCGCTGGGTGATCCTGTCCGTCCTGATGCTCAGCCTGCTGATAGTGGTGCTGGACAACTCGATCCTCAACGTGGCGATGAAGACGATCGCCACCCCGGCCCCCACCGGCCTCGGCGCCACCCAGAGCCAGCTTGAATGGGCGATCAATTCCTACACGCTGGTCTTCGCGGGGCTGCTGTTCACCTCCGGCCTGCTCGGTGACCGGCTGGGCCGCAAGAAGGTGCTGCTCTTCGGCCTGCTGGTGTTCGGCGCCGGCTCGGTGCTGGCCGCCGTCGCCGCGTCCCCCGGCCAGCTCATCGCCTTCCGGGCCGTGATGGGCCTGGGCGGCGCCTTCGTGATGCCCTCCACCCTCGCCGTCCTGATGAACGTCTTCGAGCGGGACGAGCAGCCCAGGGCGATCGGCATCTGGGCGGGCGGGGTGGGCCTGGCCATCGCGATCGGGCCGATCGCGGGCGGTCTGCTGCTGGACCACTTCTGGTGGGGTTCGGTCTTCCTCGTGAACGTTCCGATCGTGCTCATCGCCCTGATCGCGATGATCCTCCTGGTGCCCGACTCCAAGGACCCCCGGCCGGGGAAGCTGGACCCGGTCGGCGTGCTGCTCTCGGTCGTCGGCCTGGTGCTGCTGGTGTACGGGATCATCAAGGGCGGCCAGCTCGCCGACTTCACCGATCCGCAGGTGCTGGGCACGGTCCTGGGCGGACTGCTCGTCCTGGTCGGTTTCGTGCTGTACGAGAAGCGCATCGATCACCCGTCGATCGATGTCAATCTCTTCCGCAAGCCGGCCTTCTCCGCCGCCGTCGGCGCCATCGCGCTGGTCTTCTTCGCGCTGATGGGCGTCACGTTCTTCATCGTCTTCTACGTCCAGAGCGTGCGCGGCTTCACCCCGCTCCAGGCGGGCCTGCTGATCCTGCCGCTGGCCGTCTCCCAGATGATCTTCTCGCCGCGGGCCCGGCACGTCGTCGACCGCTTCGGCTCGCGCGTCGTCTGCACGGCCGGGATGCTGCTGGTCGCCGTCAGCATGTCCAGTTTCCTGCTCCTGGACGCGGACACCCCGATCTGGGTGCTGGAGGTGCTCTTCTTCGTCCAGGGCACCGGCACGGCGCACATCATGCCGCCGGTCACCGTGTCGATCATGCAGGCGCTGCCGCGCGAGAAGGCGGGTTCCGGTTCGGCGCTCAACAACACGTTCCGGCAGGTCGGCGGCACGCTCGGCGTCGCCGTACTGGGCTCGCTGCTGTCCACCGTCTACCGTGACGGCATCGAAGGGACACTCCGGTCCGTCCCCGGCCTGACGGACGGCGCCCGGCACGCGGCGGGCGAGTCCATCGAGGCGACGCTCGGCCTGGCCCGGCACCTGGGCCCGGCGGGCCAGGCGCTGACCGACGAGGCGCACGCCGCGTTCATCCACGCCATGCACGTCACCGCGCTCGGCTCCGCCGGCGTCGCGATCGTCGGCGCCGTGGTGGTCGGGGCCTTCCTGCCCGGCAGGATGGGGAGCGGCCCGCGCGGTACGAACCGGGCGGAGCGGGCAAAGGCGGGAGCACGGGTATGAACGGGACGGCGGCGACGGACGCGACGGACGCCACGGGGACGGACCGGGCGGACGGAGCGCAGGCCGCCGCGCCCGCCCCCGACCCCCGCCGCGGGCGCCCCCGCAGCCCCGCCGCCGACACCGCGATCATCGAAGCCGTACTGCGCATGATCGAGGACGGGGTCTCCATCGGGGAGCTGTCGATGGAGCGCATCGCCCGTGAGGCGGGTGTCGGCAAGGCCACCGTCTACCGGCGTTGGCCGGGCAAGAGCGCCCTGATGCTGGACGTGATGCGCTCGCTGGACACGGACATCCCGCCGCCGGCCGGGGTGTCCGTACGCGACGACCTCGTGGGCATCATCGAGTTCCTGCGCATCCGCGGCCTGGCCAAGCGCAACTCGGCGCTGCTGCGCACCGTCGTCACGCACGTCAAGGCGCAGCCCGCGCTCTGGCGGGAGTACCACGAGACGGTGGTGCAGGCCCGCCGCGAGGTGCTGCTGTCCGTGCTGCGGCGCGGCCGGGAGTGCGGTGAGGTGCGTACGGACCGGGACATCGACCTGCTCGCCGACCTCTTCGTCGGGCCGGTGCTGTCCCGGGCCGTGCTGCACGAGTGGGCGGACCTGCCGGAGGGGCTGGCCGAGGAGATCGTCGACACGGTGCTGGAGGGCGTGCGGCCGCGGGGCTGACGGGGCCGGGCCGCCGGATGCCTGGTCCGGGCACGCCCGGCGTCCGCCCGTGGATCGGCACCCGCCCGTGGACCGGCGTCCGGAGAGGTCCGGTCGTCAACCGGCCGGGAACAGTGCTCCATCGAGCGACAAGCAGTCGCAAAAGGCACATCACCTGACCGCTCCATGACGGGACTATGCCCGTTCTGTCACAGCCCCCACCGCGGCCTCCGTAGCCGGAACCCCGGGCCGTCAGCGTGCCGTCTCCACTTCTAAGAAAACGCATTACGGGCCATCGCCTAGGGTCGGAGATCACAGGTGGGGCGTACGGAGCAAGGCAGTGAGGGCAGCGGCATGGCGCAGGCATACATGACGGAGTCGGGGCAGGGCCAAGACCCTGAGCGGGCCGCCTCCGGAGCGCGGCGCCTGCGCGACTGGTGGCGCCCGGAGGGCATGTGGCGGCGGGGCATCGTGCTGGCGGTGCTGGCGGTCCTGCTCGGGCTGCTGATGATCCTCCACGCGCACGTCCCCAACACCGTCGGCAACCTCGGCAGCCTGCTGGAGACGTTCCTGCCGTGGCTCGGGCTGCTGGGCGTCCCGGTGCTGCTGATCGCCGCCGTGTTGCGGCGTTCCACGACGGCGATCGTCGCGCTGCTGCTGCCCGCCGTCGTCTGGGTCAGCCTCTTCGGCGGGCAGGTCACGGACAAGAAGGGCACCGGCGGCAATCTGACCGTCGCCACCCACAACGTCGACGCCGACAACCCCGACCCGGCGGGCACGGCCAGGGACATCGTGAAGTCCGGCGCGGACGTGGTGGCCCTGGAGGAGCTGACCGGTGACGCGCTGCCCAAGTACAAGGAAGGGCTGGCCAAGGCGTACCCGTACCGCACGGTGCAGGGCACGGTCGGACTGTGGAGCAAGCACCCGATCTCCGACGCCGCGCCCGTGAACATCAAGATGGGCTGGACCCGCGCGCTGCGCGCCACCGTCAAGGCGCCCGACGGCCGGCAGGTCGCCTTCTACGTCGCGCACCTGCCGTCGGTGCGGGTCAAGCTCAACGCGGGGTTCACCGCCAACCAGCGGGACGACAGCGCGGCCGCCCTCGGCGAGGCGATCTCCAAGGAGAGCATCGGACAGGTCATCCTGCTCGGTGACCTCAACGGCACCATGAACGACCGCTCGCTGGCCCCGGTCACCTCGCAGATGCGCTCGGCCCAGGGCGCGGCGGGCGACGGCTTCGGCTTCAGTTGGCCGGCCGGCTTCCCGATGGCGCGGATCGACCAGATCATGATGAAGGGGATCGACCCGGTGTCCTCCTGGTCGCTGCCCCGGACCGGCAGTGATCACCTTCCGCTCGCCGCCTCGGTCAAGATCTGACAAAGCCCGGCCGGCCGCGGCGCCCCGGCGGAGCAGGCTCCTCCCGCTCCGCCGGGCCGTCACGGGCGGCTCTCGCCGCTCCTCCGTAACATTCCGTTCTCCCGTCGGAATGAATGGGCTGAGAGACTTTGTTCCGTACAAGAACTTACGGACATCCAGCCGCGTACGCCGTACGGAACCCCCGGCGCCCCGCGCGCCGCACGGACCGCTCCGGTACTCCGGTGCCCCAGCGCACCGCAGCACCACCGTGCCCGGGACCGTACGCCCCGTTTTCGAAAGGTCTCTCATGCCCCTGGCGCTGCTCGCGCTGGCCGTCTCCGCCTTCGGCATCGGCACGACTGAGTTCGTGATGATGGGCCTGCTGCCCAATGTCGCGGGCGACCTGGGTACGTCCGTGCCCACGGCCGGCTACCTCGTCTCCGCCTATGCCCTCGGTGTCGTCATCGGCGCTCCGCTGCTGACCGCCCTCGGGTCGCGCATCCCGCGCAAGCGGATGCTCCTGCTGTTGATGGCCGTCTTCACCGTGGGCAACCTGGCCTCGGCGCTGGCGCCCAACTTCGGCCTGCTGATCGCCGGCCGGCTGCTCGCCGGGCTCCCGCACGGCGCGTTCTTCGGGGTCGGCGCGGTGGTCGCCGCCCGGCTGGTCAAGGAAGGCCGGCAGGCGCGTGCGGTGGCCACCATGTTCCTCGGCCTGACCGTCGCCAACATCGTCGGCGTACCCGCCGCGACACTGCTCGGCCAGCACCTCGGCTGGCGCGCGACCTTCCTGGTCGTGGCCGCCATCGGCCTGGTCGCGATGGCCGCGCTGGCCCGCCTCGTGCCGCACATGCCGCGCGCGGAGCACGGCGGCGTGGCCCACGAGCTCCGCGCCATGGGCAACCGGCAGGTCGTCCTCGGCCTGGTCACCGCGGTCTTCGGCTTCGCCGGTGTGTTCGCCGTCTACAGCTACCTCGCCTCGATGATGACCGAGGTCTCCGGCTTCGCCGAGGGGTCCGTCCCGCTGGTCCTGGCGCTCTTCGGTGCCGGTATGACGCTGGGCGCGCTGGCCGCGGGCCCGCTGACCGACCGCGCGCTGCGGCCCACGCTGTACGGGGCGCTCGGCGCCCTCGCCGTTACCCTCGTGGTCTTCACCTACGCGGTACACGTCAAGTGGGCGGCCCTGGTCTGCGTCGTCATCCTGGGCGCGGTCGGCTTCATGACCACCACGCCGCTGCAGATGCTGGTCATGAAGAAGGCCCAGCACGCGCCGACCCTGGCCTCGGCCTCCAACCACTCGGCGTTCAACCTGGCCAACGCGGGCGGCGCCTGGGTCGGCGGCGTGGCCATCGCGGCGGGCTGGGGCTGGACCTCTCCGGCGCTGGTCGGCGCGGTGCTGGCCGTCATCGGCCTGGGCATCGCGGTGACCGCCGGACTGCTCGACCGCGGCGGCTCCGGCTCCTCGCGCATCGTCGCGAGCAGCGAGGACGCCGACGACGTACCGGCGGAACTGCCGGACCGGGTGAACTGACCCGGCCCCGCCGGACCGTCGCGCGAGCGGCCCCGGCCACGACTGTGGCCGGGGGCCGCTTCCGTACCGCCTACTTCTGGTAACCGAGGACCGTCATCATCCCGGATTCCGCGTGGTAGACGTTGTGGCAGTGCAGCATCCACAGGCCGGGGTTGTCGGCGTCGAGATCGACGTCCAGCCGGCGGCCCGGCAGCACGATCGCGGTGTCCTTGCGCGGGCCGCCGTCCGGCAGCGCGAAGGTGTGCCCGTGCAGGTGCATCGGGTGCCACATAGTGGTGTTGTTGCGGAACGACAGCCGTACGCGTTCCCCGGCCCGTACCGGATAGCGCTGGTCAGGCGCGTACTTCTTGCCGTTGACGGCCCAGTCGTACTTCGCCATCGAACCGGTGAGGTCGAACCGAAGGGTCCGGTCCGGCTTGCGCGACGCCAGCCGCACCGGACCGTCGGCCTTCAGCCGGTCGGCCGTCAGCAGCCGCCCGTCCAGCTCCTTCGGCCGTACGGACTCCTCGGGCGCCGCCCCGCCGCCGGTGCGCAGCACGGCCAGCGCGGTCCGCTTCTTGCCCTCGGCGAGCGCGGTCATCGGGAAGACGCCGTCCTTGACCGTGACCACCACGTCGTAACGCTCGCCCATGCCGAGCAGCAGGGCGTCCGTCGGGGCGTGGGTGACGGGGTAGCCGTCGGTGTGCGTCACGGTCATGGTGTGGCCGCCGAGCGCGACACGGTACGCGGTGTCGCCGCCCGCGTTGACGAAGCGGATGCGGACCCGGTCGCCGGGCCGCGCGCGGAAGGTCTGCGGGTCCTGCGGCGTACGGCCGTTGACCAGGTGGTACGGGTAGTCCACGTCGCCCGCGTCGCCACCCAGCAGCTTGCTGGTGGCGCCCATCAGCATGCGGGAGGGGCCGGTGGGGGACGGCGCCGCGCGGCCGCCCATGGAGTGCGCGCCGTGGTCCATGCCCCCGGAACCGGAACCGGAACCGCCGTGGTCCATGCCCCCGTGGTCCATGCCCCCGGACCCGTGGTCCATCCCGCCCATGCCCTTGCGGAGTTCGGCCAGCACCGCGTCCGGCGTGCTGCCGTCCACCCCGTCGACCCAGTCGTCCAGGACGACCACCCACTCCTTGTCGTAGGCGAGGGGCTCCTTCGGGTCCTCGACGATCAGCGGCGCGTACAGGCCGCGGTCCTGCTGCACGCCCGAGTGCGGGTGGAACCAGTACGTGCCGGGGTGGCTGACGGCGAAGCGGTACGTGAACGAGCCGCCCGCCTTCACGGGACGCTGGGTCAGATCCGGTACGCCGTCCATGTCGTTGCGCAGGGCCAGGCCGTGCCAGTGCAGGGAGGTGGCCTCGGGCAGGTGGTTGGCGAGCGTCAGCTCCAGGGTGTCGCCCGCGGTGACCCGTACCTCCTTGCCGGGCAGGTCGTCCCCGTACGCCCAACTGCCGACCGTACGGCCGCCCAGGTCGAGCTTGGCGGCGGTGGCGGTGAGCGCGACCTTCCGTACGGGGCCGGAGCCGCGCTTCTTCTCCGCGGCGGCCACTTCCGGGCCGTCGGGGGAGACGTAACCTTCCGGCGCCTCGGCCGGGCTGCCGGCGTGGCCCGAGTGGCCGGTGCCGTCCGTGCCGGAGCCCGACGAACAGGCGGCGAGCAGGCCGCCGCCGGCGACCGCGATACCCGCGCCGAGTACGGCGCGGCGGGTGTGCGTACGCATGGTGGAAAAACACCTCGTGATGGTGGGAAACGGTTGCGGTGAGCGCGCGTGGGCCGGGCCGCGGACGCGCGCAGGCGTCGGCGGCCGGGCCGCGCGTCTACACGCGCAGGACCGAGAGCCGGGCGAGGTGTTTGTGGCGGGGGAGCGGTGGCGGCAGGGGCCGCAGACCGCGCAGCAGCCGGGCCCGTACGGCGGCCAGGAGGTCGGCGGCCTGCCGGCCCAGCAGCCGTCCCGTACGGACGAGGACGAGTACGCAGAGGGAGAGCACGGCCAGGCAGGCCGCGCCGGGGTTCATGGCGTGGTGGTCGTCGGCGACGGAGGAGGAATACCGCGCTTGCTGCGGCGCCTGAAGCGCGTGGTGCGTTGGCAGTGCGTGGTGCACCTGCGGTACATGGTGTGTATGTGGTCCGTGGTGTGACTGCGGTGCGTGGTAAGTCTGATGTGTTTGGTGTGCCGCGGGCATCGGCCCCGAGCCGTGCCCGCCCACCGGGTGCCCCAGCGTATGCATGCCCACGATGCCGACGATCAGCGCGGCGAACAGCAGCAGACGGCCGCACCACGCGGCTGCCCTGCTCCGGCCTCGCACTTCGTACGGCATGTCGACGGTCCTCCCGGTACCACTGTCCAGCACCCTACCCCTGTGGGGTATGCCGCTCCCGAGTGCCCCGGTTCGCGCCGAATTTGCCTATCCTTGACCTTCCGAAGCGCCCCTGGCGTCCCAGCCCGACCTCCAGGATGTCCGTGCAGCCGAGCAAGAGCCGCCGTGCCGCCCCCGTACTCCTCCTGCTCGGGGCGGTGGCGTACACCGCCTGGGTCCTGGAGGTGGTCCTGTCCACCGGCCTCGACCCGGTCCGGACGTACGTCAGTGAACTGGCCGCCGCCGACCAGCCGCTCGGCGGCCTGTTCCGCGCGACGGACCTGCTCGCCGGACTGCTCGTACTGGCGGGCGCGATCGCCGCGCTGCTCACCCTCCGCCGCCGCCCGTGGGCGACGGCCGGCTGGGCGGCCCTCGCCCTCTTCGGTGCCGCCACCGCCGTCGACTCCCGGCTGCCGCTGAGCTGCGCCCCGACCAGCGACCCGGAATGCGCGGCCCGCGAGACCGCGGGACTGGTGCCCGCCACCCACACCGCGCACGCGATCAGCAGCTCGCTGGCCATGACGGGGGCGCTGGCCGCGCTGGTCCTGCTGACCGTGGCCGCCCGCCGGTACGGCTGGTGGCCGCCGCTCGGCCGCGTCGCGCCGTGGCTGGCCCTGGCCGAACTGGCCGCCACCGTTTGGACCCTCTCCTCCATCGCGGCCTTCACCGAGGGCCACGGCAACTGGGCGCTGGGCGTCGGCCAGCGCCTCCAGGTCCTGCTCGTCGCCCTGTACGTCGGGCTGCTCGCGTGGTGTGTCGGGCGAGCGGGCACCACTACGGGGAGGGAAGGGGAACCGGTATGAGCGGGGACGGCGAGCGGCGGAGGCGGAAGAACACGAGAGACGGCACGAGCGACATATTTCCGAACGGGCCAGGGTCAGGGCGGGGGCCAGGAGCCGGCCCCGGCCCCGGCCGCCCCAACCCCGCCCCCGGCCGCATGCTGCGCGTCGACGGCGTGGTGCTGCACGTGCTGCGCGAGGGCAGCGGCCCGGTGTGCGTGCTCAGCGGCGGGCTGGGCATGAGCTGGTTCGACTGGGACGCGGTCGCGGCCCGCCTCGCCCCGCACCGTACGGTCGTCCGCTTCGACCGGCCCGGCCTGGGGCTGAGCGCGCCCGCCCAGGAGCCGCCCACCGCGGCGGGCGAGGCCGCCCGGATCGCGCACGTCCTGGACGCGCTCGGGCTGCCCGGCCCGTGCACCGTCGTCGGCCACAGCCTGGCCGCCTTCCACGCCGAGGCGTTCGCCCGGCTGTATCCGGACCGCACCGCGGGCATCGTGCTGGCCGACGGCAGCGTGGAGGAGGACCCGAGGCCGCTGCTGCCGCGTCCCGTCCGTACGGCCTGGGCGGGCGGCCTGGCCTCCGTGCTCGCGGCGGCCGGGGTGCCGCGCGCCCTCGGCCCGGCCGCGCGCCGGATGACCACCCGCGCCCTGACCGTGCGCGACCACCCGCGTGATCCGTACGAGGCCGGGGCCTACCGCACCAGCCGGGTGCTGCGCGCCTGCGCCCTGGAGAACGCGACGTACGGCTACCAGGCCGCCGAGGTCGCCGCGCTGCGCCCGGACCGTCCGCTGCGCGGCGTGCCGGTGACGGTCCTGGCGGCGTACGACGGCAGCGAGACGCCGCGCGAACTGCGCTGGCTGGAGCGGCAGCGGGCGCTGGCCACCCAGCTCGGCGGCGCCTTCGCCATCGCCGCCCCGGCCGGGCACCTGGTGATGGCCGACGCGCCGGACGCGGTGGCCACGGCCGTCCTGTCGCTCACCCCTGATCTGGAGGATCCGCGGCGGGGGCGCTGAATTCGCAGCCCCCCGGCAGGGCAGCGGCCCGCTCACTCCATGTAGCCGCCCTGCCGGACCGGGCCGGTGGAATCGCAGGCGCTCACGGCTTCGCCGTCCGCCGCGCCCGCAGCTCGAAGAACTGCGGGACGGACGCGGCGCCGACGAGCGCGTCCCACAGCCGGTCGGCCTCCGCGCCGGTGGGCGTGGGCGCCACCACGGGCCCGAAGAAGCCGCGTTCGCCGCGGGGCGTGGTGACGACCGTGACGGGCGAGCCCGCGTCCTCGCCGGAGAACTCCTGCGCCTGCTCGCGGGCCAGGGCCACCGGCCGGTCCAGCGCGGTGTCGTGCAGCACGTCGGCATAGGTCGCGGCGCCCGCCTCCGCCAGGCACCGTTCGGCCAGCTCCGGCGACGGGTCCGCGCCGCCGTCGAACACCGCGGCGCCGTACGCGGCGTACACCGTGCCGGTCAGGGTGTCCCGGCCGTCGGCGTGCGCGGCCTCGGCCAGCCGCAGCAGGCAGCGGCTCCCGGCGGCGGCCGGGCGGTACTCGTCGGGCAGCTCGTCCAGAGGCGCGCCGTCGGTCAGGTCGAAGGCGCGGTAGGACAGCGGGATGCCCCGGCGCCCGGTGGCGGCCACCAGCCAGCGCGCGGTGCGCCAGGTCCAGGGGCACGCGGAGTCGAAGTAGAACGTCACGGCCGTGACGTCGAAGTGCTTGCTCACGGGTTCTCCTCGGCCGTCGGCGGGCACTCGGGAGGCGCGGACCAGGAGCGGTCCGGCGCGGCGGTACGGTCCCGGGCGCCCCTGGAACAAAGCGGGACGAACCGGCCCGCCCTCTCCGGGAGTACCGCCCGCGGCTCCCGGGCAAACGTGCCGGTGTCGCCCCGGGTCCGGCGGTTCTGATCTCGGCCGAGGGTGCGTAATGTGACGGTAACCCCCTCACGTGATACTGGTGTGCCACACCTCGTTGCCCGATGGGGTGGGGACAGGCCGATTGACCTGCAAGGATTGGTGAGCCATGGACAAGCAGCAGGAGTTTGTGCTCCGTACGCTGGAGGAGCGCGACATCCGCTTCGTACGACTGTGGTTCACCGATGTGCTGGGGTTCCTGAAGTCCGTCGCGGTGGCGCCCGCCGAACTTGAGCAGGCGTTCGACGAGGGCATCGGCTTCGACGGCTCCGCGATCGAGGGCTTCGCGCGGGTGTACGAGTCCGACATGATCGCCAAGCCGGACCCGGGCACCTTCCAGATCCTGCCGTGGCGCGCCGAGGCCCCCGGCACCGCCCGGATGTTCTGCGACATCCTGATGCCGGACGGCTCCCCGTCCTACGCAGACCCGCGCTACGTCCTCAAGCGCATCCTGGCCAAGACCTCCGACCTCGGCTTCACCTTCTACACCCACCCCGAGATCGAGTTCTTCCTGCTCAAGGACAAGCCGGTGGACGGCACCCGGCCGAGCCCCGCGGACTCCTCCGGCTACTTCGACCACACCCCGCAGAACGTCGGCATGGACTTCCGCCGCCAGGCGATCACCATGCTCGAATCGATGGGCATCTCGGTGGAGTTCAGTCACCACGAGGGCGCCCCGGGCCAGCAGGAGATCGACCTGCGGTACGCCGACGCGCTGTCCACCGCCGACAACATCATGACGTTCCGGCTGGTGATGAAGCAGGTCGCGCTGGAGCAGGGCGTGCAGGCGACGTTCATGCCCAAGCCGTTCTCGGAGTACCCGGGTTCGGGCATGCACTCCCATCTCTCGCTGTTCGAGGGCGACCGCAACGCCTTCCACGAGTCGGGCGCCGAGTACCAGCTCTCCAAGGTCGGCCGCTCCTTCATCGCCGGCCTGCTGCGGCACGCGGGCGAGATCTCCGCCGTCACCAACCAGTGGGTCAACTCCTACAAGCGCATCTGGGGCGGCGCCAACCGCACCGCGGGCGCCGGCGGCGAGGCCCCCTCGTACATCTGCTGGGGCCACAACAACCGCTCCGCGCTCATCCGCGTCCCCATGTACAAGCCGGGCAAGATGGGCTCCACCCGGGTCGAGGTCCGCTCCATCGACTCCGGCGCCAACCCGTACCTCACCTACGCGGTGCTGCTGGCCGCCGGCCTCAAGGGCATCGAGGAGGGCTACGAACTCCCGGCCGGCGCCGACGACGACGTGTGGGCGCTGTCCGACTCCGAGCGCCGCGCCATGGGCATCGAGCCGCTGCCGCAGAACCTCGGCGAGGCCATCGACCTGATGGAGCGCAGCGAACTGGTCGCGGAGACCCTCGGCGAGCACGTCTTCGACTTCTTCCTGCGCAACAAGAAGCAGGAATGGGAGGAATACCGCTCCGAGGTCACCGCCTTCGAACTGCGCAAGATGCTGCCGGTCCTGTGACCGCGCACCCCGGTCCGCAGGGTCAGGGGCGGCGCAGCAGCGCCTTCTCCCGGCTGCTGCGGTACGGCTTCACCGACCCGTCGGCGGCCGGGCGGCTCCTGGAAGCGCCCGAACTCGCCGCCGTACGGGACGACTCGGTGCTCCTGGAGGCGCTGGGCGGCACCGCCGACCCCGACCTGGCGCTGACCGCGCTGGTGCGGCTGGCGGAGGCGCAGGACGAGGACGAGCGGCAGAAGCTGCTGTCCACGCTGATCACCGCGAAGCCGCTGCGCGACCGGCTGCTGGGGGTGCTCGGCGCCTCCGAGGCGCTCGGCGACCACCTCGTACGGCATCCGCGCGACTGGCAGTCGCTGGTCACGTACGAGGCGGCCGATCTGCACCCGACCACGCCGGAGTTCGAGGCGGCGCTGGCCGAGGGCATCTGGGGCGAACGGGGCCGGGACCGGCCGCGTCCGGACGCGCTGCGCGCCGCGTACCGCCGGTGCCTGCTGGGCATCGCGGCGCGCGACGTGTGCGGGACGACCGACCTCGCCGAGACCGCCGCGGAGCTGGCCGACCTGGCGACCGCGACGGTACGCGCCGCGCTGGAGATCGCCGGTGAGGAGCAGCCCACCGACGCCGCCGCCTGCCGGCTCGCCGTCATCGCCATGGGCAAGTGCGGCGGCCGGGAGCTGAACTACGTCTCGGACGTGGACGTCATCTTCGTCGCCGAGGCCCGCGACGGCATCGAGGAGGCCAAGGCGCTCCAGGCCGCGACGCGGCTGGCGGGCCGGATGATGCGGGTGTGCTCCGACGTCACCGCCGAGGGCACGATCTGGCCGGTGGACGCCAACCTGCGCCCCGAGGGCCGCAACGGCCCGCTCGTGCGCACCCTCAACAGCCACCTCGCCTACTACGAACGCTGGGCCAAGACCTGGGAGTTCCAGGCCCTGCT
Source organism: Streptomyces chrestomyceticus JCM 4735 (assembly GCF_003865135.1). Classification (NCBI taxonomy): domain Bacteria; kingdom Bacillati; phylum Actinomycetota; class Actinomycetes; order Kitasatosporales; family Streptomycetaceae; genus Streptomyces; species Streptomyces chrestomyceticus. Next base: position 6,773,148 of record NZ_BHZC01000001.1, read on the forward strand.
CAAGGCCCGGCCGATGGCGGGCGACGAGGAGCTGGGCAAGGAGTACGTGGCCGCGGTCACCCCGCTGGTCTGGCAGGTCTCCGAGCGCGAGAACTTCGTGACCGACGTACGGCAGATGCGCCGCCGCGTCGTGGAGAACATCCCCGCCGCCCAGGTCGACCGCGAACTGAAGCTGGGCCCCGGCGGACTGCGCGACGTGGAGTTCGCCGTCCAGCTCCTGCAGCTCGTGCACGGCCGCAGCGACGGGACGCTGCACAGCCCGAGCACCCTGGAAGCCCTCTCGGCGCTGGCGTCCGGCGGCTACGTCGGCCGCGAGGACGCCAAGGCGCTGGACGCCGCGTACTGCTTCCTGCGCACGCTCGAACACCGTATCCAGCTCTACAAGCTGCGCCGCACCCACCTGATGCCCGAGGACGAGCCCGACCTGCGGCGCCTGGCCCGCTCCATGGGCATGCGCACCGAGCCGGTCGAGACGCTCCGCAAGCAGTGGAAGTGGCACGCCCGCGAGGTGCGGCGGCTGCACGAGAAGCTGTTCTACCGGCCGCTGCTGGACGCCGTCGCGCACCTGGAACCCGGCGGCACCCGGCTCTCCGCCAAGGCCGCCGGCCAGCGCCTCGAAGCGCTCGGCTACGCCGACCCGGTCGCCGCGCTGCGCCACCTCGAAGCGCTGGCCTCCGGCGTCACCCGCAAGGCCGCCATCCAGCGCACCCTGCTGCCGGTCCTGCTGGCCTGGTTCGCGGACTCCGCCGACCCGGACGCCGGACTGCTCAACTTCCGCAAGGTCTCCGACGCGCTCGGCAAGACCCCCTGGTACCTGCGGCTGCTGCGCGACGAGGGCGCCGCCGCCGAGAACCTGGCCCGCGTCCTGTCGGCCGGCCGCTTCGCCCCCGACCTGCTGCTGCGCGCCCCCGAGGCGGTCGCGCTGCTCGGCGCCAAGGACGGCCTGCTGCCGCGCGGCCGGGCCGCGCTGGAGCAGGAGGTGCTGGCCGCGGTCGGCCGTGCGGAGGGTGCCGAGCAGGCCGCCGCCGCGGCCCGCGGGGTACGGCGGCGGGAACTGTTCCGTACGGCCGCCGCCGACCTGATCGGCGCGTACGGCACCGAAGGGCATCCGGCCGAGGCGGACCGCGGCCACGCCGCCGACGTGATCGGCACCGCCGTCTCCGACCTGACCGCCGCCACCATCGCGGGCGCGCTGCGCGCCGCCGTGCGCGACCGGTGGGGCGACACCCTGCCCACCCGCTTCACCGTCATCGGGATGGGCCGCTTCGGCGGCCGGGAGCTGGGGTACGGCTCCGACGCCGACGTGCTGTTCGTGCACGAGCCGCGCGAGGGCGCCGACGAGCAGGAGGCCGCCAAGGCCGCGCACGCCGTCGCCAACGAGATGCGCCGCCTCCTCCAGTTGCCGTCCTCCGACCCGCCGCTGCCGATCGACGCCGACCTGCGGCCGGAGGGCAAGACCGGACCGCTGGTCCGGACGCTCTCCTCCTACGCCGCCTACTACCGGCGCTGGTCGCTGGTCTGGGAGGCACAGGCCCTGCTGCGCGCCGAGCCGGTCGCGGGCGACGCCGAGCTGGGGGAACGGTTCATCGAGCTGATCGGCCCGCTGCGCTATCCGATGGAGGGCCTGGGCGAGGACGCCGTACGGGAGATCCGCCGCCTCAAGGCCCGGATGGAGACCGAGCGGATGCCGCGCGGCGCCGACCCGACCACCCACACCAAGCTGGGGCGCGGCGGCCTCAGCGACGTCGAGTGGACCGTACAGCTCATCCAGATGCAGCACGCCTGGAACGAGCCCGGCCTGCGCACCACCCGTACCCGCACGGCACTGGCCGCGGCCCGCGACGCCGGGCTGCTGGCCACGGAGGACGCGCAGATCCTCGACGAGGCGTGGGTGCTGGCGTCGCGGGTGCGCAACGCCACGATGCTGGTACGGGGCCGCCCCGGCGACACGTTCCCGTCGGACGCGCGGGAGCTGGCGGCGGTGGGCCGCTACCTCGGGTACGAGGAGGGGCACGTCGGGGAGATGCTGGACGACTACCGGCGGACGACCCGCAGGGCCCGTGCGGTGGTGGAGGAGATCTTCTACGGGGCGGCGGGCTGAGAGGACGGGCCCGGCCCGGGCCGGGCGCCCGGTCTCAGACCGCGGCCACCCGCCGCGGCAGCCGGTGCGGCAGCGCCGCGTACCAGGCGAAGGCCAGGCCGATGCCGAAGGCGAGGCACAGTATGCCGCCCACCGCGTCGAGCCAGAAGTGGTTGGCGGTGGAGACGATGACCACCAGGGTCGTCGTCGGGTAGAGCAGGCCCAGCACCTTGGCCCACACCGGCTTGGCGATCAGCGCGATCATCACCCCGCACCACAGCGACCAGCCGATGTGCATGGAGGGCATCGCCGCGTACTGGTTGGACATCGACGCCAGGTTGCCGGACGCCATCGAGCCCCAGGTGTGGTGGACGATGACGGTGTCGATGAAGCCGCCGCCGTTCATCAGGCGGGGCGGGGCCAGCGGGTAGAAGTAGTAGCCGACGAGGGCCACGCCCGTGGTGGCGAAGAGCGCGAGGCGGGCGGCCGCGTACCGGCCGGGGTGCCAGCGGTAGAGCCAGACCAGGACACCGATGGTCAGGATGAAGTGCAGCGTGGCGTAGTAATAGTTCATCGAGACGATGAGCCAGGTCACGGAGTCCACGGCGTGGTTGACGGTCTTCTCCACCGCTATGCCGAGGGTCTGCTCGGCCTCCCAGATCCAGTCCGCGTTCTTCAGCGCCTGGGCCTTCTGCTCGGGCACGGCGTTGCGGATGAGGGAGTAGACCCAGTAGCTGACCGCGATCAGCAGGATCTCGAACCACAGCCGCGGGGTACGGGGAGCGCGCAGGCGGGCCAGCCGGCCACCGGAGGACGCACTCGGCGCGTCGTCCTCGGTGGGTGGCGGCGGCACGGCCGTACGGCCGTCAAGAGTCTTCACATGCGCTTCACCCATAGGCAGACAGTCTGCCAGAAAGGGGTCGGCGGCCGATCACCCTCCGGTCGGGTCCCGAGGAGGCCCGCCTGGCACCTCGGAGGGAGGCGCGACCCCCACCCGGGTAGGGGACGGCTCTGCCTTTCGGCAGGGACGGACCAGGCCGTACCGGACACCGGCGGATCACTCAGGCGGGGCTGCCGTCCGTACTGGCGGACCGGTCTCCGTCCGTACGGGACCGGTCACCGTCCGTGGCGGGGGAGCCGCCCTGGCCGGGAACCCGGACGGTCTTCGGCGCCGAAGCCGTGGACCCGCGGACGACCAGCTCCGGATGGAAGACGAACTCGCTGTGCGGCGCCGGGGTGCCCCCGACCTCCTCCAGCAGGGCGCGCACCGCCGCCTGCCCCATCGCGGTGACCGGCTGCCGGATCGTGGTCAGCGGCGGGTCCGTGAAGGCGATCAGCGGGGAGTCGTCGAAACCGACGACGGAGACCTCCCGGGGCACGTCCAGGCCCTGCTGCCGGGCGGCCCGGATCGCGCCGAGCGCCATCATGTCGCTGGCGCAGACCACCGCCGTGCAGCCGCGGGCGAGCAGCGCGCCGGCCGCGGCCTGCCCGCCCTCCAGGGTGTACAGGGAGTGCTGGATCAGCTCCTGGGCCGCCTCCCGGCCCAGGCCGAGCTGGTCCTTCATGCTGTGCAGAAAGCCCTCGATCTTGCGCTGGACGGGCACGAAGCGCTTCGGTCCCAGGGCCAGCCCGATCCGCTGGTGGCCCAGTGCGGCCAGATGGGTGACGGCGAGGCGGATCGCGGCCCGGTCGTCCGGCGAGACGAAGGGTGCCTGCACCTTGTCGGAGAAGCCGTTGATCAGGACGAAGGGCACGCCCTGGCCGCGGAGCTGCTCGTAGCGCTGCATGTCGGCGGAGGTGTCCGCGTGCAGTCCGGAGACGAAGATGATCCCGGCGACGCCGCGGTCCACCAGCATCTCGGTCAGCTCGTCCTCGGTGGAGCCGCCCGGTGTCTGGGTGGCCAGCACCGGGGTGTAGCCCTGGCGGGTCAGTGCCTGGCCGATGACCTGGGCGAACGCCGGGAAGATCGGGTTCTCCAGCTCCGGGGTTATCAGGCCGACCAGCCCGGCGCTGCGCTGCCGCAGCCGGACGGGACGCTCGTACCCGAGCACGTCGAGCGCGGCCAGCACGGACTGGCGGGTGGTGGCGGAGACACCGGGTTTTCCGTTGAGCACCCGGCTGACGGTGGCCTCGCTGACACCCGCCTGCGCTGCGATGTCGGACAGCCGGGCGGTCATGGGTGGGACTGTACCGGTCGGCTCCCGGATTGCCCACGTTGCCCGCACCGTCCGGCGGCGGGCCGCGCCGCCGGACGGCCCGTTCGGTTCGCCGGGCCGCTCGTCAGAGGGCCCACCAGGTACAGGAGTCGCCCGGCAGGACGGCGGTGGCGCCGTCGTCGGTGACCGTCGCGGAGGAGAGCAGCAGCCGCCCGGGGCGGGGGAGTTCGACGGCGCGGCCCAGGGTGTTGAGGGTGCACAGCAGCTCCGTACGGCCCGCCCGGCCGGTACGGGTGAAGGCCAGCAGCCCGTCGGGGGCGTCGGCCCAGGCGAGGTCCCCGTCGCCGAGGCACGGGTGCGCGCGGCGGAGGGCGAGCGCCGCGCGGTACAGCTCCAGGGTGGAGGCCGGGTCGCCGGTCTGGGCCCGTACGGACAGGTCCTTCCAGGCGCGCGGCTGGGGCAGCCAACTGCCGCCGGGGCCGAAGCCGTACGCGGCCGAGTCGCCGTACCAGGGCAGCGGGACGCGGCAGCCGTCGCGGAAGCCGTCCTGGCCGTCGCCGCGGAAGAACGCGGGGTCCTGGCGGACCTCGTCGGGCAGGTCGGTGACCTCCGGCAGGCCCAGTTCCTCGCCCTGGTACAGGTAGGCCGAGCCGGGCAGCGCGAGCATCATGAGGGTGGCGGCGCGGGCCCGCTGCAGGCCGCCGAGGCGGGTCGTGTGCCGGACGACGTCGTGGTTGGACAGCACCCAGGACGTGGTGGCGCCGACCGAGGCGGTCGCGGCGAGGGAGGCGTCGACGACGGCGCGCAGCGAGGCGGCGGACCAGTCGGCGGTCAGGAACTGGAAGTTGAACGCCTGGTGGCACTCGTCGGGGCGGACGTACAGGGCGAGCCGTTCGGGGCTGGGGGCCCACGCCTCGGCGACGCCGATGCGCTCGCCGGGGTAGGAGTCCAGCAGGCGGCGCCAGGCGCGGTGGATCTCGTGGACGCCGTCCTGGTCGAAGAAGGGCAGCACCTGGCTGCCGATGAGCTTGGCCTGCTCCTTGCGGCCGATGTCGGGCAGGCCGGGTGCCTTGACCATGCCGTGGGCGACGTCGATGCGGAAGCCGTCCACGCCGAGGTCGAGCCAGAACCGCAGCACCGACTCGAACTCGGCGTGCACGTCCGGGTCGTCCCAGTTCAGGTCGGGCTGCTGCGGGGCGAACAGGTGCAGGTACCAGTCGCCGCGCTCGGTACGGGTCCAGGCGGGGCCGCCGAAGACCGACTCCCAGTCGTTGGGCGGCAGCTCGCCGGAGGCGCCCCGGCCGGGGCGGAAGAGGTAGCGCCGCCGGGCCAGTTCCGGGTCCTGGAACCAGGGGTGCTGGTCGGAGGTGTGGTTGGGCACGATGTCGACGATCACCCGCAGGCCCAGCGCGTGGGCGGCCCGTACGAGGTCGTCGGCGTCCTGGAGGCTGCCGAACAGCGGGTCGACGGAGCGGTAGTCGGCGACGTCGTAGCCGCCGTCGGCCTGCGGGGAGGCGTAGAACGGGGTGAGCCAGACGGCGTCCACGCCCAGGTCGCGCAGGTAGGGCAGGCGTTCGCGGGCGCCGCGCAGATCGCCGATGCCGTCTCCGTCGCAGTCGGCGAAGGAACGGACGTACACCTGGTAGATGACGGCGTCGCGCCACCAGCCGGGGCGCCCGCCGGGCTCCGCCGCCGCGCGGCCGGGGTCGGTCGAGGTCAGCTCCTGGGTCATCTGGCATCCCTGTTCGAGAGTGGGGCGATTCGGGGCAGAGCGTCCATGCATCGTCTTGCAGGGTCCAGGCATCGATCGACGGACGGTCGTCTACGGGCTCAACGCGCGGAGCACGGCGGGGTGACGGGCCCACGGGCGCTCGGAGCCCTGGTGAGCGGCCTGCTGACGCACGGCGGGCAGGGCGTGCGCGGGCGCCGCCCCCTGCAACACCTTCCTGTCCTCTTGCAGAAATTTGCCGCAAGGTCTTTCGAATTCATGACGGCGCTGTTACGTTCCTGTCCGCCATCACAGGCGTTCCGAACGGCCGGGCAAGGCGTTCCGACGCCATCTCGGGCGTTACCTTGAGGAGTTCACATGCGACGTGGCATGGCGACTACCGCGCTGGCCGCGGGTCTGGCACTGGCGGCGACGGCGTGCGGCAGCGGCGGCGGGGGCGACCAGCAGAGCGGGGGCGAGCTGTCGGGCACCGTGACCTTCTGGGACACCTCCAACGACGCCGAGAAGGCGACGTACAAGAAGCTGGCCGAGAGCTTCGAGAAGGAGCACCCGAAGGTCGACGTGAAGTACGTCAGCGTCGCCTTCGGCGAGGCCAACGCCAAGTTCAAGAACGCCGCGGGGGCCGGCGCGGGCGCCCCCGACGTGATGCGCACCGAGGTCGCCTGGGTCGCCGACTTCGCCAACCTCGGCTACCTCGCCCCGCTGGACGGCACCCCGGCCCTGGACGACACCGGCGACTACCTCCCGCAGGCCCTCGGCAGCACCAAGTTCAAGGACAAGACCTACGCCGTGCCGCAGGTCACCGACACCCTCGGCCTCTTCTACAACAAGCGGCTGCTCAAGCAGGCCGGTGTCGAGGTGCCCAAGACCTTCGCCGAGCTGACCGCCGCCGCCAAGCAGATCAAGGACAAGACCGGCGCCACCGCGCTCTACCTGCGCGGCGACGACCCGTACTGGTTCCTGCCGTACCTCTACGGCGAGGGCGGTGACCTGGTCGACGCCCGCGACAAGGTCGTGACGATCGACGACGACGCCGGCGTCAAGGCGTTCAAGGCCGTCAAGGACCTGGTCGACTCCAAGGCCGCGGTCACCGACGCCACCGACGGCCAGGAGAACCAGCTCAAGGCCCTCAAGGACGGCAGCGTCGCGATGGCGGTCAGCGGTCCGTGGGACATCGAGGGCGTCCGCGCGGGCAAGGAGTTCAAGGACAAGAAGAACCTGGGCGTCGCGCCGGTACCCGGCGGCAGCGCCTCCCAGGGCTCCCCGCAGGGCGGCTGGAACCTCTCCGTCTACGCGGGCTCGAAGAACCTCCAGGCGTCCTACGCGTTCGCCCGGTACATGAGCTCGGCGAAGATCCAGCAGCAGACCACCGAGCAGCTCAGCCTGCTGCCCACCCGCAAGTCCGTGTACACGCTGCCGTCCGTCAAGAACAACGAGATGGTCGGCTTCTTCAAGCCCGCCGTCGACAAGGCCGTCCAGCGCCCCTGGATCGCCGAGGGCAACGCCCTCTTCGAGCCGATCAAGGTGCAGATGAACAAGGTGCTCACCGGCTCCAGCACGCCCGAGCAGGCCGCCAAGGCCGTCGGCGACAGCTACCGCAAGATCCTCAAGGACTACAAGTGACGGACACCGCACGGATGCCCCGGACCCGGCGGAAGGAGGCCGCCGCCGCACCGCCGGGCCGGGTGCGCAGAGCCCTGGGCACCCACTGGTACGCCTGGACCATGGTCGCCCCGGTGGTGCTCGTCATCGGCGTCATCATCGGCTACCCCCTGGTCCGCGGCCTGTACCTGTCGCTGACGGACGCCAACGAGGCCAACGTCGAACGCAACATCGGCATGAACCACATCCCGGCCACCTACGAGTTCACCGGCCTGCACAACTACACCGAGATCCTCGGCGGCGACGTCTTCTGGGGCCGCCTCGGCTGGACCGTCGTGTGGACGGTGGCCTGCGTCGGCGTCACCTTCGCCATCGGCCTGGCCCTCGCCAACCTGCTCAACCGCACCCTGCGCGGCCGCACCTTCTACCGGCTGGCGCTGATCCTGCCCTGGGCCATCCCCGCCTTCGTCTCCGTCTTCACCTGGCGGCTGCTCTACAACGAGAAGAACGGCCTGCTGAACAAGCTGCTGGCGGGCGGCGGCATCGACGCGGTGCCGTGGCTGAACGACCCGACCTGGGCCAAGCTGTCGGTCATCGCCGTCAACGTGTGGCTGGGCGTACCGTTCATGCTCGTCGCGCTGCTCGGCGGTCTCCAGTCGATCCCGGGCGAGCTGTACGAAGCCGCGGAGATGGACGGCGCCAACGCCTGGCAGCGGTTCCGCAACATCACCCTGCCCGGGCTGCGCGGCGTGAGCAGCACCGTGATCCTGCTCTCCACCATCTGGACGTTCAACATGTTCCCGGTGATCTACCTGCTCACCCGGGGCGGGCCCGGCGACGCCACCGAGATCCTGGTGACGTACGCCTACCGGCTCTCCTTCGTCGACAGCCCGCGGGACTTCTCCGGCTCGGCCGCCTGGGGCGTGCTGATCCTGCTCCTGCTGTCCCTCATCGCGGTCGTCTACCGGCGCTCGCTCCGCAAGCAGGGAGAGGTGTGGTGATGGCCAAGTCCCTGCGCGACAGGCGCAGCCCGCTGGCCTCCGTGGGCCTGCACGCGACCCTCCTGGTCGCCGCCGTCGTCGCGGTCTTCCCGCCGCTGTGGCTGCTCGTGACGTCCTTCAAGCCGAAGAACGACGCCTTCTCCACCGAGCTGGTCACCCACTTCACCTTCGCCAACTACCGGCACGTCGTCGCCGACACCCAGTTCCTGACCTGGTTCGGCAACTCGCTGCTCGTCGTCGGCGTCACCACCCTCGTCGGCGTCTTCGTCGCGGCCACCACCGGCTACGCCGTCAGCCGCTTCCGGTTCCCCGGGATGCGCCCGCTGATGTGGCTGCTGCTGATCACGCAGATGTTCCCGGTCGCCGTCCTGATCGTGCCGCTGTACAACCTGATGGCGAGCCTGGGCCTGCTCAACCAGCCGGCCGGCCTGATCGTCACGTACCTGACCATCGCCGTCCCGTTCTGCGCCTGGATGATGAAGGGCTTCTTCGACACCATCCCGGTGGAGATCGACGAAGCCGGCCGCGTCGACGGCCTCAACCCCTTCGGCACCTTCTGGCGCCTGGTCCTGCCGCTGGCCCGCCCCGGCCTGGCCGTCACCGGCTTCTACACCTTCGTGACGGCCTGGGCCGAGGTCGCGTACGCCTCCGCGTTCATGACCGGGGAGGAGAACCTGACCCTCGCCGGCGGCCTGCAGACCTTCGTCAACCAGTACGTCAACGACTGGGGCTCGATGACCGCCGCCGCCGTGATCATCGCGGTCCCGGCCGGCCTGGTCTTCGCCTTCGCCCAGCGCCACCTCGTCGCCGGACTGACCTCCGGCACCACCAAGGGATGACATGACCGACCAGACCAACCGGCACCACGCCACCGGAGCGACCGCCGACGCCGCGGACGCGACCGCACCCGGGGCCACCCAGTGGTGGCGCGACGCGGTGATCTACCAGGTCTATCCGCGCAGCTTCGCCGACGGCAACGGCGACGGCATGGGCGACCTCCCGGGCATCCGCACCCGTCTGCCCTACCTCAAGGACCTGGGCGTCGACGCCGTCTGGCTCAGCCCGTTCTACTCCTCCCCGCAGGCCGACGCGGGCTACGACGTCGCCGACTACCGCGTCATCGACCCGGCCTTCGGCACCCTCGCCGACGCCGAAGCGGTGATCCGCGACGCCCACGGACTGGGCCTGCGCATCATCGTGGACGTCGTCCCCAACCACTGCTCCGACCAGCACGCCTGGTTCCGGCAGGCGTTGGACGAGGGCCCCGGCTCGACGCTCCGGGACCGCTTCCACTTCCGCAAGGGCCGCGGCGAGAACGGTGAACTCCCGCCCAACGACTGGGAGTCCGTCTTCGGCGGCCCCGCCTGGACCCGCGTCGCCGACGGCGAGTGGTACCTCCACCTGTTCGCCCCCGAGCAGCCCGACTTCAACTGGGACAGCCCGGCGGTCCAGGACGAGTTCCGTTCCATCCTGCGCTTCTGGCTCGACCTCGGCGTGGACGGCTTCCGCATCGACGTCGCCCACGGCCTGGTCAAGGCCCCGGGCCTGCCCGACATGGGCCGCACCGGCCAGCTCAAACTCCTCGGCAACCAGGTCCTGCCCTTCTTCGACCAGGACGGCGTCCACGAGATCTACCGCTCCTGGCGCCGCGTCCTGGACGAGTACGCGGGCGACCGCATCGGCGTGGCGGAAGCCTGGACCCCCAGCGCCGACCGCACCGCCCTCTACCTCCGCCCCGACGAACTCCACCAGGCGTTCAACTTCCACTACCTCAACACCGACTGGGACGCGGCAGCGCTGCGCACCGTCATCGACGCCTCCCTTGACGCGATGCGGCCCGTCGGCGCCCCCACCACCTGGGTCCTCTCCAACCATGACGTGGTCCGGCACGCCACCCGCCTCGGCGGCGGTGCCCGCCGCGCCCGCGCCGCCGCCCTCCTCATGCTCGCGCTCCCCGGCTCCGCCTATGTCTACCAGGGCGAGGAACTGGGCCTCCCCGAGGTCACCGACCTGCCCGACGAGGTCCGCCAGGACCCCGCGTTCTTCCGCGGCGACGGCCAGGACGGTCTGCGCGACGGCTGCCGCGTACCGATCCCGTGGTCCGGCGGCACCGCCCCGTACGGCTTCGGTACGGGCGGTAGCTGGCTCCCGCAGCCGCCGGAGTGGGCGGGGCTGAGCGTCGCCGCCCAGACCGGCGACCCGGCCTCCATGCTGGAGCTGTACCGTACGGCCCTCCGGCTGCGCCGCACCCACCCCGGGCTCGGGGCGGGCGACCAGGTCGAATGGCTGGACGCACCCGAGGGCGTGCTGGCCTTCCGCCGCCCCGGCGGCTTCGCCTGCACGGTCAACACGACCCCCGCCCCCGTACGCGCCCCCTCCCACCCCGACTGGCGGCCTCTCCTGTCCTCCGCCGAACTCCGCACCGTCGACGACGAACCGATCCTCCCGGCGGACACCGCCGTGTGGTGGGAAGCGTGACCGACCACCCCGACGCGCCGCCGGCCGGGGCACCGGCCCCCGGCTGGCGCACATCGCCGCGCAGGCGCGGGTCAGCGAGGCGACCGTCAGCCGGGTGCTGAACGGCAGGGCGGGCGTGGCCCGCGGCACCCGGCAGCGGGTGCTGGCCGCCCTCGACCTGCTCGGCGGCGAACGCCCGGTACGGCTGCGGCGCACCAGCGCCGGACTGGTCGGCCTGATCGTCCCCGAGCTGACCAACCCGATCTTCCCGGCCTTCGCCCAGCTCATCGAGCAGGCCCTCGCGGGCCACGGCTACACGCCCGTCCTGTGCACCCAGCTCCCCGGCGGCGCCACCGAGGACGAACTCGTCGAACAGTTGGAAGCCCGCGGCGTCACCGGGATCATCTTCCTCTCCGGCCTCCACTCCGACAGCACCACCGACCCCGCCCGCTACACCCGCCTCACCGACCGCGGCCTCCCGTACGTCCTCATCAACGGCTACCACGAGGACATCGCCGCCCCCTTCGTCTCCCCGGACGACCGGGCGGCCGCCCGCATGGCCGTACGCCACCTCGCCGAACTCGGCCACCGCACCATCGGCCTCGCGGTCGGCCCGGCCCGCTACGTACCGTCCCGCCGCAAGGCCGAAGGCTTCGCCGCGGCGTTGAGGGAGGAGTTCGGCCTCCGTGGGGCAGCGGCCGAACTGCTCACCCGTCACACCCTCTTCGGCGTCGAAGGCGGCCACGCGGCAGCCGTCTCCCTCCTGGACGCGGGCTGCACGGCGGTCGTCTGCGGCAGCGACCTGATGGCCCTCGGCGTCGTACGGGCGGCCCGCCAGCGCGGCCTCGACGTCCCCTCCCAGGTCTCCGTCGTCGGCTTCGACGACTCCCAGCTCATCGCCTTCACCGACCCGCCGCTGACGACCGTACGCCAGCCGGTACGGGCCATGGCCTCGGCAGCCGTGGACGCACTGATCGAGGAGATCCGCACCCGCGCGGACGGCGACGGACCGCCCGACCGCCACACGGAGTTCGTCTTCCAGCCGGAACTGGTCGTACGGGGATCGACCGCCCGGCTCCCGGAGACGGCGGGGTAGCGCGCGGGGCCGCTGATGGCAGGATGACCACCGCAACCACGCGATCAACGCCGCCACTTACGGGAAGGTGCCCAGGCCATGGCCGTCATCCACCAGACCACCCTCTCGCCCACCAAGCTGGAACTCCTCGCCCCCTGGCTCCCCGCCCAGCCCTGGTACGCGGGCGACGGGGCCGCCCCGGACCTGGCCAAGGCCGGCGGCTTCCGGCTGGACGACCCGGAGGGCGAGGTCGGCATGGAGTTCATGGTCGCCACCGACTCCTCCGGAGCCGAACCCGTCCACTACCACGTCCCGTTCACCTACCGGGGCGCACCGCTGCCCGGCGCGGACCACGCACTGATCGGCACCCTGGAGCACGGCGTACTCGGCAAGCGCTGGGTCTACGACGGCACCCACGACCCGGTCCTGGTGGCCCAGCTCTTCGCCCTCCTCACCGGCGAGACCGAGGCCCACGCCCAGAGCGTCAACGACGCCCTCGACCCCACCGTCCACGCGCGGCTCACCGGCACCGGCCACGGCACCGTACCGGGCCCCGCCGCGGTGACCCCGGCCCCGTCCGCCACCGACATCCTCGTCCGCTCCACCCGCCCCCTGCTCCTCCGCGTCCACCGCGTCCTGACACCGGGCGGGACCGACGGCGGGGCCACGCAGGGGCACATCAGCGCGACGTGGACCGGGCCGGCGGGGGAGCAGGTGCGCGGGGTGTTCTTGACGGTGCACGAGGCGTCGGACTGAGGTCCGCGGAGGCGCACGGAAGGGCGTGAAAGCCGGGTGGGCCGCCCTCACCCGCCGAGCGGCGAACCGAGCAGCCAGTTGCCCGGGGCGTCCGGGTCCGGGCTGAGGTAGAACTCCTCGATGGCCTTGCGGAACTCGGCGTGGCTGATGACGCCGTCGCCGTCGAGGTCGAGCCGCTGGAAGGCCGGGCCCGAGGTCTCCGGGGGGATGTGCAGCGCCTCGTACATCCGGACGTACTCGTCGGTGGTGAGCACGCCGTCGCGGTCGGTGTCGAGCGCCTGCATGAGGGCGTCGACTATTTGGAGCACGACGTGCTCGAAGGTCTTCGGGTCGGTGACGTGCGAGCGCATCAGGTCGATGAAGGGCCGGCGGCCCACCCGCCCTTCCTCGTCCGTGCCGCCCGCGTCGCGCAGAATCTCCCACCACCGGCCGAACGCCTCGCGCAGCGCGGCCCGGTTCTCGTGGTCCTCGGGGTGGGCCACCGCCATGAACAGCCCGGCCATCACCTCGAAGTCCTCGTGGGTGAGCCAGCCGTCCTCGGTGCGGTCGAACCAGTCGAAGAGAATGCTGAACTTGCGGTCGAAGGCGTCGGTCGCCATCGCACCCACCGTCCTTCCGCGGGGCGTCAGGGGCGCGTTCCATGCAACTGCGGGGGCGGGGCGCGGTCAACGACGGTTCGGGTCAGGTTGTCCGGGGTGGGGCGCACGGGGCGGCGTGGCGCTCCGCCGCTGGTGGCAGCCGTGTTAGCCGGGTGTTAGCGGAGCGCCAGCCGTGCGCTAGTGATCTCCGACAGAGTGGGTGATGTTCCGAGAGACACGACGTCACCGACTGCCCCGGGGGTTCTCCATGAGCGCCAGCACCACTGTCCGCACCGCTCGTCGCCGTACGCTGCGGGTCGCCGCCGCGGCCCTGGTCGCAGCGGCCGGCCTGTCCCTGACCGCCTGCTCCGGCGCGGACGCCACCGGCACGAAGGCCGCCGGGCGGACGGACATGGGCACGGTGGCCGAGTCCCGCCACGCGGGTCCGTCCGCCGGGTCGCAGGGGGCCGAAGCCAAGGCCGGCGCCGTGGGCGAGCAGGCCGCCCGGTCCAAGGCGGGCGCTCCGGTCCGTACCGTGCCCCTGGCGGACGGCATCAGCAAGGCGGAGATATACAAGCTCGGCGACCAGCACTACCGGGCCAAGATCGTCGCCCGTGGCGACATCCTCGCCACCCTGGAGACCAACCAGCGGGACGCCGGACTGGACGCCAACGACATGTTCGTCGTGCTGTCGCTGGACGGCACGGTGCACTCCTGGATGGGCGGCGGACACCAGGGGCCGGGCACCTTCAAGCTGGCGGGCGGCTGGACGGCCAAGGTCACCAAGGTCGGCGAACTGCACTACCGCGCGCAGATCCTCGGCAGGGGAGGCGTGGTGTACGGCACGGCCGACGCGAACCAGCAGGACGCCGGGGTCGTCGCCAACGGGGTGTACATCGTGCTCAGCAGCGGCGGTGTGATCAGCGCCCACGCGTAGCCGTCGGTGCTCGCCGGGGTGGTTCGGGACGTCGAGGACGAGGCGAAGGAACGTCCCGGCGCCCAGGCGAACGGGTACCACGAGGTGTGGTGCGACGACAGTGAGACGACCATGCCGATCTATTACCGCTGAGCGCTGACGCTCGGCTGAGAGAGTCCGCGCCCCGGCCTGACCAACCGGGGCGCGGACTTTCCGCGTTTCCGGTGGCGTCCCGCCGTGGCACCGGCACGGCGTAATGCCGTAACACCGTTGCAATCCCTTGCGCAAACTCTTGCAACAATCAACCACGGCGGATAGAACAACGGCTGAAGACCTCCCACCCCCTCAGGAGGAACCATGGCCCCCACCCGCCGCAGGCGTCCCGCGCGCAGACCCGTGGCCGCCGCGCTCGCGCTCCTCTCCGGCGCCGTGGCGGCCGTCCTCGCCCCGCCGCCGCAGCCCGCGCACGCGGCGCCGCCCGGGGCGAAGGACGTGACCGCCGAACTCTTCGAGTGGCGCTACGAGTCCGTAGCGAAGGAGTGCACGACCACGCTGGGGCCCGCCGGTTACGGCTACGTGGAGGTGTCCCCGGCCACCGAGCACATCCAGGGCGGGCAGTGGTGGACCTCGTACCAGCCCGTCAGCTACAGGATCGCCGGGCGGCTCGGTGACCGGACGGCCTTCAAGAAGATGGTGGACACCTGCCACGCCGCCGGGGTCAAGGTGGTCGCGGACGCGGTGATCAACCACATGTCGGCCGGGTCGGGAACCGGCACCGGCGGCTCGCCGTACACGAAGTACGACTACCCGGGCACCTACCAGCGCCAGGACATGGACGACTGCACCGGGCCGGTCACGGACTACCGCGACCGCTGGAACGTGCAGCACTGCGAGCTGGTCGGCCTGGCGGACCTGGACACCGGCGAGCCGTACGTCCGGTCCCGGATCGCCGCGTACCTGAACGACCTGCTGTCCCTCGGCGTGGACGGGTTGCGGATCGACGCGGCCAAGCACATGCCGGCGGACGACCTCGCCGCGATCAAGCGGCAGATGAAGAACCCTTCCGTCCACTGGAAGCAGGAAGCGATATACGGGGAGGGTGAAGCCGTCTCCCCGGCCGAGTACCTGGGGACCGGCGACGTACAGGAATTCCGGTACGGCCGCGACCTCAAGCGCGTCTTCCAGAACGAGAAACTGGCCTACCTGAAGAACTTCGGCGAGGGCTGGGCGTACCTGCCCTCCGCGCGGTCCGGTGTCTTCGTCGACAACTGGGACACCGAGCGCAACGGCTCCACGCTCAGCTACAAGAACGGCGCGGACTACACCCTCGCCAACGTCTTCATGCTGGCCTGGCCGTACGGAGCGCCCGACGTCCACTCGGGGTACGAGTTCTCCGACCACGATGCGGGGCCGCCCAACGGGGGCACCGTAAAAGCCTGCTGGCAGGACGGCTGGAAGTGCCAGCACAACTGGCCCGAGATCCGCAGCATGGTCGCCTTCCGCAACGCGACCCACGGCACGGCCGTCACCCACTGGTGGGACAACGGCAACGACGCCATCGCCTTCGGACGCGGCGACAAGGGCTACGCCGTGGTCAACCACGAGGGCAGCGCGCTGACCCGCACGTTCCAGACCGGGCTGCCGGCCGGCACGTACTGCGACGTACAGAGCCGCAGGCCGGTGACGGTGGGCGGCGACGGGCGTTTCACCGCCACGGTGGCCTCGAACACGGCGCTGGCGCTGCACGTCGGCGCGCGTAGCTGCGGCTGACTCGCGCCAAAGGCCCCGAGGCCAGAGGCCAGAGACCCGGCGCCCGAGGTGGTGGGCCGGGGCACCCCCCCGGCCCACCGCGCACGTTCCGAACGTCCTGAAGGAGTCCTTACGTGAGGCGCACCCTCCGCCGTACCGTCGCAGCCGTGGCCATGGCCCTGTGCGCGGCGGTCCTGCCCGCCCCGCTCCCCGCGAACGCCGCACCGCCACCGGCTCCCGCCACGGCGGCGGCCCAGTGGATCGACCGCGACACCGTGGTCTGGAAGGACGCCCGGCGGGCTGACGCCCAACTGGAGTTCGGGACGGAAGGGGAGGGGCCGGGGATACGGCGGATACGGCTCACGCCCAGCGCCCTGACCCCGGACGAGCAGGCCGCGTACCCGCACCTGCGGAACTTCCCGGCGTTCGCCGTCGACCCGCGGGACCGGAAGTTCACCCGCACCGCGCTGCGCGACCGGCTCGTCGCCGTCCAGCCGGACACCGACGGGCGGCGCGTCAGCACCGGCGTCCAGGTCCCCGGCGTACTGGACGACCTGTACGCCCCGGCCGCGGCCGGGACGCCGCTCGGCCCGGTCTTCCGGCGCGGCCGCCCCACCCTCTCCGTCTGGGCGCCGACCGCCCGCACCGTCGCCCTCGAACTCGACGGCCGTACGGTCCCGATGCGGCGGGACGACGCGAGCGGCGTCTGGCAGGCGCGGGGCACGCGCGGCTGGGCGGGCAAGCCGTACCGGTACGTCGTCACCGTCTGGGCGCCCACCGCCGGCCGCTTCGTCACGAACAAGGTCACCGACCCGTACGCGACCGCCCTGACCACCGACTCCACCCGCAGCCTCGTCGTCGACCTCGCCGACCCGCGCCTCGCGCCGAAGGGGTGGGACCGGCTCAAGAAGCCCGCCGCGGTGCCGCTGCACCGGGCCCGCATCCAGGAACTGCACATCCGCGACTTCTCCGTCGAGGACCGCACCTCGCGCCACCCCGGCCAGTACCTCGCCTTCACCGACCGCCGCTCGGACGGTATGCGGCACCTCAAGGCCCTCGCGGAAGCCGGCACCTCGTACGTCCATCTCTTGCCCGCGTTCGACATCGCGACCATCCCGGAACGGCGCTCCGACCAGGCCCGCCCGGACTGCGACCTGGCGGCGCTGCCCGCCGACTCCGAGCGGCAGCAGGAGTGCGTCGGCAAGACCGCCGCCCGCGACGCGTACAACTGGGGGTACGACCCGTTCCACTACACCGTGCCGGAGGGCTCGTACGCCTCCGACCCCGACTCGCCACGGTCCCGGACCGGCGAATTCCGCCGCATGGTGCAGGGCCTGAACGGGGCCGGACTGCGCACCGTCATGGACGTCGTCTACAACCACACCGCCGCGAGCGGGCAGGACCCGCTGTCCGTACTGGACCGGATCGTGCCCGGCTACTACCACCGGCTGCTGGACGACGGCTCCGTGGCGACCTCCACCTGCTGCGCCAACACCGCGCCCGAGCACACGATGATGGGCCGGCTCGTCGTCGACTCGATCGTCACCTGGGCCCGGCAGTACAAGATCGACGGCTTCCGGTTCGACCTGATGGGACACCACCCGAAGGCCAACATCCTCGCCGTACGCAAGGCCCTGGACGCGCTGACCCCCGCCAAGGACGGCGTGGACGGCAAGGCGATCGTCCTCTACGGGGAGGGCTGGAACTTCGGGGAGGTCGCGAACGACGCGCGCTTCGTGCAGGCCACCCAGCGGAACATGGCGGGCACCGGGATCGCCACCTTCAACGACCGCGCCCGCGACGCCGTACGCGGCGGCGGCCCCTTCGACGCGGACCCGCGCGTCCAGGGCTTCGCCTCCGGCCTCCACACGGACCCCAACACCTCACCCGCCAACGGCACTCCGGCCGAACAGCGCGCGCGCCTGCTCCACTACCAGGACCTGCTCAAGGTCGGCCTCACCGGCAACCTCGCCGACTACACCTTCACCGACACCTCCGGCCGTACGGTGAAGGGCTCGCAGGTCGACTACAACGGCAGCCCGGCCGGGTACGCTGCCGCCCCCGGCGACGCCCTCGCCTACGCCGACGCCCACGACAACGAGACGCTCTACGACGCCCTCGCCTACAAACTCCCGCCGGGCACCCCGGCCGCCGACCGCGCCCGTATGCAGGTCGTCGCCCTGGCCACCGCCGCGCTCTCCCAGGGCCCGGCCCTCTCCCAGGCCGGAACGGACCTGCTCCGCTCCAAGTCCCTGGACCGCAACTCCTTCGAGAGCGGCGACTGGTTCAACGCCCTGCACTGGAACTGCCGGGACGGCAACGGCTTCGGACGCGGACTGCCGCCCGCCGCCGACAACAAGGACAAGTGGCCGTACGCCCGGCCCCTGCTCGCCGACCCCGCCCTGCGCCCCGGCTGCCGGCAGATCACCGCCGCCTCCGCCGCCTACCGCGACCTGCTCCGCATCCACGCCACCGAACCGGCCTTCGGGCTGACCAGCACCGACGCCGTACAGGCCGCCCTGTCCTTCCCGCTGTCGGGTACGGAGGAGACACCCGGCGTCGTGACCATGCGGCTCGGCGAGCTGGTCGTGGTCTTCAACGCGACGCCGCAGCGGCAGCTCCAGCGCCTGCCGTCACTCGCGGGACAGCGGTACGGCCTGCACCGCGTGCAGGCGCGCGGCGCGGACCCGGTGGTGAAGACGGCCTCGTACGAGAAGCGGACGGGGACGTTCGGCGTCCCGGCGCGGACGGTCGCGGTGTTCGCCGCGCGGTGAACGGCCGCCCCACGGGTGGCCGCTGTCCGCCGCGTCATGGGGCCGTCCATGGGCCGCCCTGCCCATGGACGGCCCATCCCGCCAGTGGCGGTTCCGGGGCCTGTTTCCCCCGTGGATCGTCCCCCATGGTTCCCCCATCCGTCCGCCGGAGCGGACTCCATGGGCCCCCGTGATCCCGTGCCCTCAGGCCCCGGTGACACCACTGTGCGCCGTCCGGGAATTGTCCGAAAGCCCTGACGGCGCCGGACAAAGGGCCGTACAACCCGTCCCGGTTGCGCGCCGGACCGGCGCGCGCCGGTGAAGTGCGCCGGGTGTGCGCCCCCTGCGCCCGCGCCTACGCCCCTGGTCCGAGCACCCGCTTCTCCAGCAGCGTGACGGTGTACCTGCTCCCGTCCGAGCCCTCCTTGGCCCGCTGCTCGCCGACGACCCGGTAGCCCGCGCTCTCGTAGTACGGCCGCAGCCGCGGATTGCCCGACTTGCAGTCCAGGCGGCTCAACGGACGGCCCGCCTCGGCGATCCGCCGCTCGGCACGGGCCAGCATCGCGCGGCCGGTACCCGCCGGCGCCCGGTCGCGGTCGACCATCAGCCGGTGCAGATACCCCGCGACGGGCGGCTGCGGCCCCCAGGCGGGCAGATCCTCCCACCACAGCTCCCAGGCGCCGGCGACTTCCCCGCCCACCTCGGCGAACCACACCTCGTCCTGCTTGATCCGCAGCCGGAAGTGCTCCGCGTCCCGCTCGCCCGGCGTCCACTGGTCGATGCCCCGGCCCTGCATCCAGCGGGCGGCGCCGTCGTAGAGCGCGACGAGGGCGGCCACGTCGGCGTCGGTGTCCGCGGCGAGGCGGAAGGTGATCATCTCCATGCGCGGATTGTGCCGCAGCGACGCCGGAACGGGCCCCTCCGTCTCAGGACGGCTGCGGCGCCAGCGCCATCAGCCGGGTCAGCAGATCGCCGAACGGCCCGTCGGACGGCTCGTCGGCCAGCACCCGCCCCAGGATCGCGGCCGTCTCCGCGTCGTACGCGGCGCTCACCGCCGCCAGCGCCGCGAAGTCGTGCACCAGTTGCCGTTCCAGTTCGCCGCGCGGGATGGCACGGCTGTCGAGCCAGATCAGCGCGGTGGTCTCGGCGAGCGAGATCCAGGAGCGGACCACCAGTTCCATGCGCGGAGCGGGCTCCTCCACTCCCAGGTGGGAGAGGATCTGCTCGTACGCGGCCTGCCGCACCCCGTCGATCATCGCGCTCGTCCGGCCGGACCCGACACCCTCCATCGCGCCGATGGACGGGCCGCCGCGCATCAGCGCGGAGAAGCCGGGACCGTGCTCGTCGACAAAGTCGAAGAACCGTTCCATCACGCGGAGCAGCCGGGCACCGAGCGGCCCCTCGTGCGGCTCCACGAACCGGGCGGCCAGCTCGTCGGCCGCCCGGCGCAGTGCCGCCTCGTACAGACTCTGCTTGCCCGGGAAGTAGTGGTAGACCAGCGGCCGCGAGATGCCCGCCGCCTCGGCGATCTCGTCGATCGAGACCTCCTCCGGCGCCCGGTGGCTGAACAGGCCGAGCGCCACGGCGATCAACTGCTCACGTCGTTCCTCGACACCCATCCTGCGCCGCGCCCCGTTGGTCATGCGCACACCCTAACGACCGGGGACGCGCCGCGGAATCGAGCGACCGGGGACCGGACCTCGGGGTACCGGCCCGGCGGACGGACGTCACAGATCGAGCACCAGACGCTCCCCCCGCGCCCGCGAGACGCAGATCAGCATCGAGTCGTCCCGCTCGGCGTCGGTCAGCAGTTCGTCGCGGTGATCGACCTCGCCGGAGAGCACCCGCTGCTGGCAGGTGCCGCAGAAGCCCTGCTCGCAGGAGTACGGGAGGTTCGGCAGGGCCTGTTCGCGGATGGCGCGCAGGGCGCTGCCGTCCGCCGGGACGGTGACCGTGCGGCCGGTGCGCCGCAGCTCCACCTCGAACTCCGCGTCCTCGCCCGGCGCCGTCGCCGCGGCCGGCGCGAAGCGCTCGGTGTACAGGGTCAGTCCGCGCGCCCCCTGCGGCAACAGCCCGGCCACGGCGTCCATCAGCGGATCGGGGCCGCAGCAGTAGACGGCGGCGTGCGGCGGGGCGTCGGCGAGCGCGCCCGCCAGGTCGGGCAGACCGTCCTCGTCCTCGGCGACCACCGTCACCCGGTCCGACGCGGCGCCCGCCAGCTTCTCGATCTCCGTCAGGAACGGCATCGACGCGCGCGTCCGCCCGCCGTACACCAGCCGCCACGGCACGCCCTCGGACTCGGCCTGCCGCAGCATCGGCAGGATCGGCGTGATGCCGATGCCGCCCGCGATGAACAGGTAGGCGTGGCACTCCTCCAGCCGGAAGCGGTTGCGCGGCCCGCGCACCTCGACGGTGGTGCCCTCGTGCAGTTGCTCGTGCACCTCGCGCGACCCGCCCCGGCCGTCCTCGATCAGCCGTGCCGCGATGGTGTACGAGCCGGTGTCGGCGGGGCTGCCGCACAGCGAGTACTGGCGTACGGCCCCCGAGGGCAGCACCACGTCGAGGTGGGCGCCGGGCTCCCAGCCCGGCAGGCCGTCGCCCTCCAGGCGCAGCCGTACGACGCCTTCGGCCTCCTCCGCGCGCTCCACGACCAGCAGGTGCAGGGGGCCGGAACGGTCCCGGCCCTGGCCGGAGACGGGCTGTTCCAGCGCGGGCATCGGCCACAGCGGCGACCGGCCGATGCGCCGGCGCAGGGCCCGCTGGACGACCAGCGCGGCTCCGGCGGCGACCAGGACCGTACGTATCCGGGGGAGGGACGGCATCTCAGGCGGCTCCTGTCGGGTGCGGTGCAGGGTGCTGTGACGGGTGGGCCTCGGCGGCGGTCGCGGCGGGGGAGCCGGCCAGGTAGGCGGCGGCCTGCTCGGTGCTGCCGTACCGCGAGGGGTGGTAGGTGCGGCTGAGGTACTGGGGGATGGAGCGGGCCATGGCGCCGGGGGCGGGCAGTACGCCCTGCCGTCCCGCGCGGAAGAACTCCCGGAAGCTGGCCTTGCCGTCCGGCAGCGAAGGGTCGTTCTCCATGAAGAAGCGGGTGCCGCGCTGCCAGAGGAAGACGAGCGCGGAGAAGGCGGTGGCCCAGGTCCGCACCCGCCGCCGGTATCCGCCGTCCACGTGCATGAACAGGTCGAAGGCGACCGAACGGTGCTCGACCTCCTCGGCGCCGTGCCAGCGCAGCAGGTCCAGCATCGTCGGATCGGCGCCCCTGGCGTCCAGCGCCTCCGCGTTGAGCACCCAGTCCCCGAGGAAGGCCGTGTAGTGCTCGATCGCGGCGATGATCGCGACGCGCTCCATCAGCCACCACCGGCTCGCCCGGCCCGGCGGAAGGGTGCGGTCGCCGAGCAGCTTCTCGAAGAGCCAGTCGACCTGGGCGGTGTACGGGGTCGGGTCCAGCCCGAGCCGCTTGAGGTGCGGCAGCACGTCGTCGTGCGCCTGGGAGTGCATCGCCTCCTGGCCGATGAACCCGATCACGTCCTCGCGCAGCCGCGCGTCCCGGATCTGCGGCAACACCTGCTTGTAGACGTGCACGAACCAGCGCTCGCCGGCGGGCAGCAGCAGGTGCAGCACGTTGATCGTGTGGGTGCTGTCCGGGTCGCCGGGTATCCAGTGCAGGGGAGTGTCCGCCCAGTCGAAGGCGACGTTGCGGGCCTTCAGCGGGGTGTGCTCGGACGCGACCGGCCGGGGCCGCAACGAGGCCGTATTAGACATGGCGTCAATGTACTGGCGGGTAAGGCATCGGCAACAGGCCCCGGGCGGGGATTTTCCCCTGCGCCGCCTGGTGCCCCGGGGCTTCGGGCATGCGAGGTTCTCCTCCGGGGTCAGCGCAGCCCCGTCACCCGCCCGCCGCTCCGCAGCCGTCCCGACAGCTCCGCCCGGGCGCCCGCCGTGGCCGGCACGGCCAGTTGCGAGCCCGCCGCGCGGCCGGTGATCCCGCCGCTCGCGCCGACCTCCGTGAGCTGTCCGCTGCCCGCGGCCACCAGCCACCACTGTCCGCCGGACGCCTTCCACAGCACCCCGGCCAGCGCCCACGGCTCACGCGGGCCGCATCCCGGGCCGCCTTCGGACCGCGCCACCACCGTGCCCGCCGCGTACCGCTGCCCGCCCGGCGTCTGGACCTGCGCGAAGGTACGGCTGCCCGCGCCCCGCCAGGTCTCGGCGCGGGTGCACACCCACGTCGCGGTCCCGCCCCCGGCGGGCAACTGCTGCTGTGCGAACGCCCAGGAATTGACCGTACGGACGCCCTGGCCGCGCAGCCCGCCGAGGTGGCACGCCGTGCGCGCCCAGGCCGTACGCGCCTGCGGCCCGTCCGGTGTGCCGGGCCGGTCCGGAGGGCCGGACGTCAGCCGGGCCGGGAGCAGTTCGCCGAGGTCGGTGTAGAGACCGCCGTCCAGCCGCAGGGCCTGCCAGGCCGTGCAGGTGGTGGCCCGCGCGGGCGTCGGTACGGGGCCGGTCGTGCCGTCCTCGCCGAGGGGCAGGGGGCGGGCCGCGCCGGTGGGGTCCAGCAGGTCGGCCAGCTCGGCGTGCTCGGTCCAGGGGGCGGCCAGATAGCGGACGTTGCTGTCCGCGCGGCTGAGGACCAGGGCCGTGAGGGAGGTGTCGTCCGCGCCGTCCGTACGGGCGAAGTCCAGCGCCGCGACGCCCGGACCGTCGGGGCCGTCCGCCGGTTCCGCGTAGCGCACCACGCGCAGCCCGTCGTACAGCAGCACCACCGCGGCACGGTCCGCCACACCCGCGTAGAGGAGCTGTGGCGGACCGGCCGCGGGGCCCTGTGCGGTGCCCGGGGTGGCCGAGACCTGCACGTCCGGGCCGGGCCTGGCCCACACGGCCAGCGCGCGCCGCAGCAGCGCCCGGTCGTGCGTACGGTCTCCCCGGGCGGGCCACGCCGACAGGTCCCGCCGCGTCGCGTTCCGCCATGTGCCGGCGGCGGCCCGCGTCACCTGGGCGGGGTCCAGGGCGGCCTGCGCTGCCGCGTTCTCGGCGTACGGGGGAGCCGCGGCGCCATCGGGGCCCCGCCCGCCGCCCGGCAGGGCCAGCAGCGCACCGCACACCAGCACCGCCGCCCCCGTCAGCGCCGCGCGCGCGTGCCTGCGGCGCCGCAGGAGGTCGGTGGGCCGGGCCTGGAGGGAGCAGGGGTCGAACTCGGCGGATTCCAGCAGCGCACGGTCCCGGCCGCCCGCCGCCGGTGCCGCACCGGCCGCCGCGGCGAGCGCGCGCGGCACATCCTCGGCCCCGGCTGCTTCCAGTACCGCCCGTACGTCCGCCTCACCCAGCCCCTCCAGCGCGCGCAGCACATACGCCGCGCGGGCCGGTGCGGGCAGCGCCGACAGCGCGCGGTACAGGGTGAGTTCGTCCATGCCGCCGGAACGGGGGAACAGCCGCAGGCCCCAGACCTGCGGCAGCAGCGGCGGCATCGGGGGTACGGGCACCTCGCGGCGCAGCAAGGGCAGACGTACCCGGGGGTGTTCGGCCGCCAGGGCCGCGCGCAGCACTCGCAGCCGCACCAGCGCGTACCCGGGGTCGGTGATCGGGCGGCCGGGACGGCGCTGGGACGGCAGGGCGGGCAACTGCGCGGGCGTGTCCTTGCGCGGCAGCGCGCGCTGGACGACCGAATGCGCCGTCAGGACCCGCCTGTTGCGCCCCAGCGTCGGCGGCAGGACCAGGTAGGCCAGGCGCGTCAGCCGCGGATAGTGCTCGACCAGGGCCGCCTCGGCCTGGTCGACACCGACGAAGGCGGCCGGGGCGCCACCGGCGCCGGTGCGCGGGCCGTCCGGACGGGCTGCTGTTGCCTGCTGCTGCTCCACCTTCGGTGAAACGAGTGAATCGTGGGATGGTCACCACGCCCGGCGCGCGCCCTCCCGGACGAGGCGCGCGCCCGTTCGCGCCGGTACGGGCCCGGCCCGGCCCGCCGCGGGCCCGCTACTGCGGGGGCTGCGCGCGGTCGAGGTCGAACTCCCCGTCCCGGGCGCCCAGGACGAAC
This sequence comes from Streptomyces chrestomyceticus JCM 4735, assembly GCF_003865135.1. NCBI lineage: Bacteria > Bacillati > Actinomycetota > Actinomycetes > Kitasatosporales > Streptomycetaceae > Streptomyces > Streptomyces chrestomyceticus. Next base: position 6,798,031 of record NZ_BHZC01000001.1, read on the forward strand.
GCCCGCCACTCCGCCTCCGTGTACCGCAGCACCACGTCCGGCTCCTTGGAATTGCGCATGGCCACCGCGCCCTGCTCCAGGAAGGCGATCTCCACCGCCTCCTCGGACTCGCCGGGGGCGCGCTGCCAGGTGGCGTCGGAGATGTCGAGGGCGTAGAGCCACTCCTTGTCTGCTGCGGCACTCATGCGGTGAACTCCTCGCTCGCGGTCCGTACGGGTCTGCGTACGGATCGTCAGCGTACGCGGTGGCCGGATGAGCTTCCAGCGGTCCTCGGAGGTGTGCTACAGGAGCCGGATGGGGCGGGTGGGTTCAGCCGCGGTCCAGGTAGGCCAGCACCGCCAGGACCCGGCGGTTGTCGTCGTCGGACGGCGGCAGCGCCAGCTTCCCGAAGATGTTGGAGGTGTGCTTGGCGACGGCCCGTTCGGTGACGACCAGCTTGGCCGCGATGGCCGTGTTGGAGCGCCCCTCGGCCATCAGCTCCAGCACCTCGGTCTCCCGGGGCGTCAGCCGGGCCAGCGGCCGGTCCTGCGACCGCCGGGACAGCAACTGGGAGATCACCTGCGGGTCCATGGCCGTACCGCCGGCGGCCACCCGCCGTACCGCGTCGATGAACTGCTCGGCGTCGAAGACCCGGTCCTTGAGCAGATAGCCGACGCCGCCGGTGCCGTCGGCCAGCAGCTCGCGCGCGTACAACTGCTCCACGTGCTGGGAGAGGACGAGCACCGGCAGGCCGGGCCGGGCGCGACGGGCGGCCAGCGCGCACTGCAGGCCCTCGTCGGTGAGGGAGGGCGGCAGCCGGACGTCGACGACCGCGACGTCCGGCTGCTCCTCGGCCAGTGCCCGCGTCAGGTCGGGTCCGTTGTCGACGGCGGCGGCGATCTCGAAGCCGAACGCCTCCAGCATCCGTATCAGACCGTCTCTCAGGAGGAAGAGGTCTTCGGCGAGCACAACGCGCACGGGATCTCCAGCGTCACCAGGGTGGGGCCGCCCGCCGGACTGCTGACGGCCAAGATGCCGTCGAATGTACCGAGTCGGCGTTCGAGTCCGCGCAGGCCGGAGTGGGTACCGCCCTGGGCGGGCAGCTCCGTGGCGGTCCGGCCGGGCCCGCCCGCCCCGGCGCCGCCCTCCGGCGGCAGGACCACGCCGCCCCGGCCGTCGTCGCCGACGGTGACCCGCAGCCGCCCGTCGGCGTACTCCAGGTCCACCCACGCCCGCTCCGCGTCCGCGTGCTTGGCGGTGTTGGTGAGCAGCTCGCTGACCGAGAAGTACGCGGCCGACTCCACCGGCGCCTCCAGGCGGCCCGGGAGCCGCCCGGTCACCTCCACCGGCAGCGGCATCCGCAGGGCCAGGGCCCGTACGGCGTCGTCCAGCCCGCGCTCCGCGAGGACCGGCGGGTGGATGCCGCGTACCAGGTCGCGCAGTTCGGTCAGTGCCTGCGCCGAGGAGGTACGGGCGCGGGCGACCAGCTCCTTGGCCTGGGCCGGATCCCGCTCGATCAGCGCCTCGATCGTGCCCAGGTCCATGCCCATAGCGACCAGCCGGGCCTGCGCGCCGTCGTGCAGGTCGCGTTCGATCCGGCGCAGCTCTGCCGCCGAGGCGTCCACCGCGTCGTGCCGGGTCTCGGTGAGCCGTTCCACGCGGGCCGCCAGCTCGGCCTTGGGCGGCGTGAGGAACACCGCGGCGAGCCGGAAGTGCAGGGCCGGCAGCTTCGGGCTGAAGAAGGCGGCGGCGAGCGCCGCCGCGCCCAGTACCGGCATGAGGGCCACCTGCGTCGCGTCCGAGGCGGACAGGAAGCCGTACGTGAAGCTGTCGGGCCGTACGCCGTTCCAGAGCACCGCCGGGGCGACGAACCCCTCGACGCCGAATGCGATCAGCAGGGCCGGCAGCAGCGCCGTGAAGAACCCCGCCGTCATGTCCACCGGCAGCCACATCATTTCCCGCCAGGTGGTCGGGTCGGTCAGCACGTGCTGGCAGCGCTGCACCACACCGGGCAGGCCGGGCTGCCGGGCGGGCGGCGGCCGGTAGCCGGACGGCACGCGAATCCCCGCCCAGTCCTGCGCCCACACGCGCCGCTGGTCGGCGAAGCGGCGGGTCAGTTGCACGACGAGCGGAGTGGTCAGCCAGCCGACGCCGAGCAGCAGCAGGACGAGCGAGATGAGGGTGAGGGAGAAGAGCAGGGTCGAGCCCGCCAGCGATACGGCGGCGAGCCCGAGCCCGCGTGCTCCGGCAACCAGTGTTCGGCGGACCCTCATCCGTACGCTCCCTGCGCTTCACGCGCCCGGACGTCGGGCGCGGGAACAGTCTGCCGGGTGGAGAAGACCAGGTCACTGGGTGCCACCCCCTGGCGGGGGTGTACCTGGCACCACCAGGGCCGGGCGGAGCCGCGGCCCGTCCCTCCGCACCCTCCGTGTCCGTGTCCGCGACTTCTCCTCCCGCATCCGTGACCCTGCCGGCCTCACCACGTCTCGACTTCCCCGGACGGAGAGCCCCATGAGCGTCCCCGCGACCGTGTCCGCCGCCACGCCGACCACCCCGCCGATCCCCACCCCGGCCGCCCCGCCCGCCGCGTACGTGACCTCGATCGCCGGCACACCGGACCAGATACGCGCCGCCCAGCGCCTGCGCCACCAGGTCTTCGGCGAGGAGCTGGGCGCCACCCTGCACTCGCCCCTGGCGGGCCATGACATCGACCCCGTCGACGACCTCGCGGACCACCTGATCGTCACCGAGACCGCGACCGGCGACGTGGTCGGCACCTACCGGCTCGTGCCGCCCGGACGCGGCGACCGCCTCTACTCCGACGGCGAGTTCGACCTGACGGCGCTGGCCGCGCTGCGCCCCTCGCTCATCGAGGCCGGACGCTCCTGCGTCCACCCCGACCACCGCGGCGGCGCTGTCATCAACCTGATGTGGGCCGCGCTGGCCCGCTACACCCTGCTCTCCGGGCACCGCTACCTGGCGGGCTGCGCCTCCGTACCGCTGGGGGACGGCGGCGCGGCGGCGGCCGCCACGTGGGAGCTGGGCCGCACCCGGTACGCCGCGCCGCCCGGACTGCGCGTCACCCCGCACCGCCCGTGGCGGCCCGCCGGGCCGGGCCCGGACGCGCGGCCGGACCTGTCGCTGCTCCCGCCGCTGCTCCGGGGGTACCTGCGGATCGGCGCGTGGGTGTGCGGAGCGCCCGCGCACGACCCGGAGTTCGACGTCGCCGACTTCTTCGTGGTGCTGGACATGGAGCGCCTGAACGAGCGGTACCGGCGCTTCTTCCTGGGCGATCATTCGGGTGGGCCGTCCGGCTCGTCCGGGCCGTCCGGGAGCCGGGCGTGAGTACCTGGGACGTACGGTCCGAGTGCACCACGGGCTGTGCCGCGCACGCCGTGCCGCGCGTTCCGTTCACGGAGACGGCCCGGCGCTGTGCCGCCTTCGCGCACGCCGCCGGCCGTGCGCTGCGTGACGGTGAACGGATGGCCGAACCGGCGCGGCTGCGGGCCCACGCGCGTGCGGTGCTCGGCTCGATCGGGGTACGGCTCGTCGTGGAGACGGCGGGGGAGACGGCGGCGGGCCTCTCGGTCCCCGCCGTGTCCCCTCCTCGCGGCACCCTCGTCGTCGCCAACCACATCTCCTGGCTGGACATCCCCGCCCTCCTCGCCGTCGAGCCGGTGACCCTGCTCGCCAAGCGCGAGGTCGGCGACTGGCCGCTGGTCGGCACCCTGGCCCGCCGCGCCGGAACCCGTTTCATCGACCGCGACAGCCCTCGGCAACTGCCCGCGACGGTGGCCGCCCTGGCCGGAATGCTGTGCTCCGGACGGTCGGTGGCCGCGTTCCCGCAGGCCACCACCTGGTGTTCGGTGGGGTACGGCGCCTTCCGGCGGGCCACCTTCCAGGCGGCGCTGGACGCGGGCGCCCCCGTACGGCCGGTGACCATCGCGTACGAGCAGCACGGGCTGGCCAGCACGGTCGCGGGCTTCCTCGGCGACGAGGAATTCCTGTCCTCCGTGCGGCGGGTGATCGGCGCACGCGGCCTGACGGTCCGCGTCACCGTGCACCCGCCGCTGCTCCCGCACTCGGGCGCGCACGACCGGCGCGCACTGGCGGAGCTGGCCCGCGCGGCCGTCAACGGCACCGTCAGGTCACCGGCCCGGGGGCATGAGGAGCGCGTGAGCGCCGGTCAGGCGCTCGGTACGTACTTGTAGCCGACGCGCCGTACGGTCACGATCGACGAGCGCAGGCCCGCGCCCAACTTGCGGCGCAGCCGGGCGACATGCACATCGACCGTACGGCCGTCGCCGACGTGCCCGTACCCCCACACCGTGGTCACCAACTGGTCGCGGGTGTGCACCCGGTGCGGGTGCGCCACGAGGTGGGCGAGCAGTTCGAACTCCAGGTACGTCAGGTCCAGGGCCCGGCCGTGCACGTGCACGGTCCGCTGCTCGGGGTCGATGCGGACGTTGGCGTCGCCGGTCGTGGCGGGCGTGGCGCCGGCCGTGGCCGGGTCCCCGGCCGTCACGGGCGGCGCGGCGGCTGCCGCGGCCGGCACCTGTTCCGCCGGGACGAGCACGAGGTAGCCGACCATCGCCGGCTGCCCCGGGAGCGCCGGGAGGCTGTGCTGCGGCGCGGGGAGCCAGGTCGCGCCCGAGGTGAGCAGCTCGGCGACCGGCGGCAGCTCGTCGGGCGCCACGGCGCGCAGGCGCTGTCGCTGCCGGCCGGGCACGGTGGGGACGGGGGAGGCGGCGGCCGTCGCGGAGGTGGAGGCGGCGGCGGAAGTGGCAGGCAGGGTACGGACGTTCGTCATGATCGTCAGCTCTTTCGCGCAGAGGGGCGTCGGGGGACGTCGTGCGCGCGGGCAGGGCTGGAGACGCGCTGGAAGGCGTCTGGGAGGCGTGTGCGGGCCCGCGCTCAGTGCGCGCGGCAACACAGACGGTCGAAGTGATGTCCCTGCCGGGACGGCCAGAAGGGCTCAAGGTCGCTGCGACCCGTCGCGGTGTCGGTAAGGCTGGCCATGACCCCATTCAATCAGACAGCCGCTGATCTGTCCTTCACGTGGCCTGCGGACCGGCGCGAAACGGACGGCGGCGCGGGGCGGCTGTACGTCGGCGGAGCAGGGCGGGCGTACGGCGGTTGCGCGGCCCGGCCGTACTGCGGCTGCGCGGGGCGGTGCTGGACGGAAGGCGCAGAGGAACGGCCGCCCGGTGGCGGATCTTGAACGCGGCGCCCGCGCCCATGCCCAGCAGCAGCGCCGCCAGATGCCCCGCGTCCGTGAAGTCCCGCCGCCGGTTCAGCACCGGGCCGACGCCCAGCGCCAGCACCCCCGCCGTGGCTGCCGCCCGCGCGCCCCGGTGCGGTACGGAGACGGCGAGCGCGCCCACCGTGGCGTAGAAGCCGTAACTCGCGCCCACGTCCACCGCCCGCTCGGTGTCGGGCGTGACCGCCTTGTGGGACAGCGCCCTGGCGGCCCGCAGCCCGCCGTACACGAGCAGGCTCGCGCCGATGTGCCCGGCGGCGAACATCCCGGCGGCGCGCCGGGTGCCCCACGCCGCCTCGGCCGTGCCGAGCGCCGCGAGCAGCGCGAGTCCGTACGGGACGGGCAGCGGGCTCTCCACGAACACGGCGCTGGTGGCCAGCGTCCGCCAGCGGCCCGCCCGCAGGTTGTCGACGTTGGTGGAGTGCGCGCGCAGCAGCTCGGCGCGCTCCTGCGCGGGCAGCCGCGCGGTGGCGTACGCGCCGAGCTGGACGACGCCGACGTACAGCGGGGTGAGCCAGGGAGCGTAGGCGGAGGGCGCTTTCATGCCCTCCATCATCCCTGGCCACGGGCCGTACCGGCCCCCGGGCCTGGTCCAGCCGGCGGCCGTCCGGTGTCCGGCCCGTGGACCGGCCGGTGCCGCCTGCCGCTGCCGCGGCCCTGGTTCAGGCGAGGCGGATCTCGACCGGGCCCGCCGACCCGCCCCGCACCGTGACCGCGGTCCCGGCGACCTGGGACACGCCGCCCCGCTCCGACCGGCACTCGACGGTGTAGCCGCCGTCGGTGCCGGCGGCGAGGGTGAAGCGCCCCTCGTCGTCCGTGAGCGCGGCCACGTCCGGGAAGGACCCGGGCCCCGCGGCGAGGTACACCCGGGCGTCCGGGACGGGCCGGCCGTCCGCGTCCACCACGACTCCGGAGATCACCGCCATACCGGGCCCTCTCGTCTCCTGCCGCCGGATGCCTACAGCCGGTCGGTCACGCCTTCCACGCCACGTAGTTGTTGTACACCGGCGTGGTGATCCGCGTGCCCGAGTTGGTGACCGCGCCGCCGTACGCGTGGATCGCGATGCCGTAGCGGCCGCCGTTGTAGAAGTGGTAGACGGAGCTGCCGCTCTGGCCGCCCGCCGTGTCGATGTCGTAGTACACCTTGCGCGGACCGACGGAGGCGACGCCGCGCGCGTCGTACCACTGCGTACCGGCCGGCTTGTCGCCCGGATACCCGGAGATGTTGCCGACGGTCTTGAGCAGGTCCGCGTCGGACCACACGCCGAAGCCGAACCAGCCGGTGGTGTTGCCCAGGTTGTTGGGCAGGATGATGGCGCCGTAGTCGTAGTTCTCGTCGCCGTTGTTGGCCCAGCCGTTGACGGTACGGAAGCTGGTGCTGGTGACGACGCCGTACGGGAGGGTGTTGCCGTTGCGGCCCGGCATCACGTTGATGCTCTTGACCCAGCCGTCGCGTCCGGCGACGCCGCTGTTCTTGATGTAGACGACGTGTCCCGCGGTGGCCAGCGTGTGCGGGCCGATGAACCAGCCGGTGCCGATCCAGCGGGAGTTGTCCGCCGCGGTGATCAGCAGCGAGCAGTGCACCCGCCACGGGTACACGGACGTGTCGGTGATCTGCACCCGGTCGTCCGGGCCGTGCACGGTCTCGGCGGCGACCGGGGGCGGGCCGAAGGACGCCTCGCCGATGTCCGGCAGCGCCGCGGTCGGGGGCTGCCAGAGCTGCTCGGGCGAACCCTCGGGACGGTTGTAGCCGCGTACGTTCTCCAGACCTTCGCCCGTCGGCCTGGCCGCGTCGCCCTGCGGCCCCTCGGACGGCTGCTGTACGGCCAACTCCTCAGCGGTGAAGACGACTTGCTGTTCCTCCGGCTCGTTCGAGACAGCGGTGTGGAACTCGATCGGCATTGCTGGTCACCGGGCCTCTCGGGTCTCGCGGTGCACTGTGGGAGTTCTCCTCGAAGGAGTCCTCTCCTTGTACTGCGGTCCCGGGAGCCGGACAACGAAAGATGCGGCGAATTCTTGCGGATGGCCCTCTGCTACGTCATCTGTCCCGAACTGCCCCGCCATCAGCACGAGATTCCCACCGAAAACGGGACGCCCCGGCCACAGAGAACTTCCGCATGGAGAACGGGCACGGCCGGACCTTGCGGGCCGGTGCGCGGCGCGCCACGATGCGCGCGACGTGCGCGCGCGGGCGCGGGGGGCGCGGATGCGGGAGGGCCGGGGTATGGCGTGCGGGGCAGCCCGGCGCCAGGGGTACGTACCGGCCTCGCGCGACACGCCGCCGTACGGAGGCGCCCTTGCGCGGCCAGGCACACTGGCGGGCATGACGACGACCTTGCGCATCGGACTCCTCGGCACCGGACCCTGGGCACAGCGCGTGCACGCCCCCGCCCTCGCCGCCCACTCCGGCGTCTCCTTCACGGGCGTCTGGGGACGCCGCCCGGAAGCCGCCGCCGAACTGGCCGCGAGCCACGGCGCCCGCCCGTACGCGACCCCCGAGGACCTGTTCGCCGATACCGACGCCGTCGCCGTCGCGCTGCCGCCGTCCGTCCAGGCGGACCTCGCCGTACGGGCCGCCGAAGCCGGCCGGCACCTGCTCCTGGACAAGCCCGTCGCCACCACCGTCGCCGAAGCGCGCGCGGTGGCCGACGCCGCCGACCGCGCAGGCGTCGCCTCCGTCGTGTTCTTCACCGCGCGCTTCGGCGTCGCGGAGGGGGAGTGGACCGACCGGGCGGCCGCGGCCGGTGGCTGGTTCACCGCGCACGCCGACTGGCTCGGCTCGGTCTTCGCGGCCGACAGCGACAGCCCGTACGTGGACTCCCCCTGGCGCCGCGAGAAGGGCGCCCTGTGGGACGTCGGCCCGCATGTGCTGTCCCTCCTGCTGCCCGTCCTCGGGGACGCGGAACACGTCACGGCCGCCCGGGGCCCCGGCGACACCGTGCTGCTCACGCTGCGGCACGCGGGCGGCGCGGCCAGTTCGGCGACCGTCAGCCTGACCGCCCCGCGCGCGGCCTCCGGAGTCTCCGTCACGCTGCACGGCACCTCGGGCACCACCTCGCTCCCGGGCCGCCAGGACGGCCCGGACGTGGCGTACGAGCGCGCTGTGGACGCGCTGCTCACCGCCGTACGCACCGGTGAACGGCACCCCTGCGACGTACGGTTCGGCCTGCGGGTGACGGAGGTGCTGGCGGCGGCGGAGACGTCGTTGGGGGTGGGTTCGGGAGGCTCCTGAGGGGTGGGTGAGGGCCCGGGGCCTGAGGACCGGGTGAGATCCCGGCGCCCCTCACTTGATCAGCGCGTTCGCCACCGCGATCAGCAGCCCGAGCGCGGCATCGGCGACCCCGATGAGCGCGGCCCCGCGCCTGCGGTAGCCCATCCGCAGCGCGGCGGCAGTGCCCCAGCCGAACAGCAGCGTCGCGTTGAGCGCCAGCCCGGCCGCCGTGGTGGGCCCTTCGGGCCAGCCCCAGCCCCCGGCGGCCAGCAGCAGCATCACGGTGGGCAGCGAGGCGACGACGAGCGGCCACTCGTCGATCAGCCGGTGCCCCAGCGCGTACCAGCGGTGGCCCGCGCTGTTGCCGCGGTGGGTGGACATGTGGTGGGCGTAGCCGTGCGCGAGCGCCGCGGTGGCGGCCGTGACCAGGACCCACAGCGCGTCGTAGACGGGCGTGAACGGCGTTCCCTCGCTCTGCAGGGCCGCCAGCAGCGCACTGGCGAGCACCGTTCCGTACACGCCTCCGAACAGCATGTTGGAACGCACGAAAAGCTCTCTTCCCGCGATGACGCGATACGGAATGGGAATGACGAGCCGTCCACGCTAATCGGCGGGCCCGCTCCTTTCCTCACCGCAACGGGGGAGAAAGAAATGGCCGAAGGTATGACAACGCGTGGCGACGGCGGATTTCCGTACCGCCGCACCGCCCTCCCCCTCATGCCTCCCCGGCTATCGCTACATGCCGGAATTGGTCTTGGAAGGCATGAGAGATCCCGCCTAACGTCGTGCTCGCGCCCTTCGCGCTCCCCCTCCGCACGCATTCCCCATCCGTACGCACTCCGCGCCGCTCCCCGGCCGCGCGCCGGTGCGCCGTACGACAAGGAGGCGCTGTTCATGGCAGCGTTCACGAGTTACGTCGAAAACATCCTCCAGGAACTGGCGGACCACCCGGAACGCCGGGTGCTGACCACCTCCGAGGGGCGGGACGTCACCGCCGCGGAGTTCCACGACAGCGTGCACCGCACGGCGGCGGAACTGGCCGGCCGCGGCATCGGGCGCGGCCACACCGTCTCGATGCTGTCCGGCAACCGGCCGGAAGCGCTGTCCGCCCGGTACGCGGTCAACCTGCTGGGCGCCAGGATCGTCCTGCTGTACGAGGGCCAGGCCCCGGAAACCCAGGCGCGCGTCGTGGAGAGCGCCGAGACCGTCCTGCTCCTCGTCGGTCCGGAATCGGCCGAACCCGCCGCGGAACTGCTCTCCCATCTGGACGGCACCGCGCCGGACGTCCTGCTGCTCGCCCCCGGTGATCCCGGCGACCTCGCCGGCCTGGACGCCGAGGACCTGAGCGCCGCGGCCGCCGCCCGCCCCTCGGGCCGTACGGTCGAGAGCGCCGCCCGTCCCGACGACGACTGGTGCATCCGTTACACGGGCGGCACGACCGGCGTCCCCAAGGGCATCCAGATGGCGCACCGCCCGTACGCGCAGGCGGTCGCGTACCCCTTCGCGTCCGTCGGCGACCCGGCCCGCCTGCTGGTCTGCACCTCGCTCGCCCATCTGGCAGGGCAGTTGTCCGACATGACGCTGGCCGCCGGGGGCAGCGTCGTCCTCCAGGAGGGCTTCGACGCCGGTGCGGTCCTCGCCGCGGTCGCCCGCGAACGCATCACCCACATGTGGCTGCTGCCGCCCCTCCTCTACCACTTGCTCGACCACCCCGATCTGGCCACCACCGACCTCAGCAGCCTCACCCGCATCACCTATGGCGGCTGCCCGGCCTCCCCGTCCCGGCTGCGGCAGGGCCTCGACCTCCTCGGCCCGGTCCTCTACGGCTGGTACGGCCAGTCCGAGGCCCTGCTGCTCACCGAGATGAGCCCCGAGGAGCACGGCCGGACCGGGCAGGGCGGCCAGATCACCGTCGGCCGGCCCGTACCCGGCGTGACCGTCGAGATCCGCGACGAGGACGGCCACCGCCTCCCGCCGGACACCGGCGGCGAGGTGTACGTCCGCTCCGAGGGCATGATGACCGGCTACTGGAAGAAGCCCGAACTGACCGCGCAGGTCATCCGCGACGGCTGGATACGCACCGGCGACGTCGGCTACCTGGACGACGCGGGCTACCTCTACCTGATGGACCGGGTCAAGGACATGGTCATCGTGGTGGGCGGCCACGTCTACCCGGGTGAGCTGGAGGACCTGCTGCACACCCACCCGGACGTCGCGCACTGCGCGGCCTTCGGTGTCCGGACCGCCGACGAGGTGGAAGAGGTGCACGTCGCCGTCGTCCCCACGCCGGGGCGCACGGTCGATCCCGCCGCGATCACCGACTTCGTGGTGGCGCACAAGGGCGCGATGTACGCGCCGCGCGGTGTGCACCAGGTGGACACGATCCCGCTCACATCCGTCGGCAAGCCGGACAAGAAGAGGCTGAAGGCGGAGGTGGTGGAGGGGTAGCGGGGACGGGGCCGGGGGGCGGAGCCGGGCCCGGGGCGCGGCATCCGTCATCAATTCCTCACACAATGCGAGACACGACATCACGAACGGCGCGCACCATGGTCAGCCCCTGCCCCCGCCGTACGCTTTCGACGAGCGTCCGCCCGGCCCCCGCTTCGGAGAACCCGCCCCATGACCCGTGTGCTGCTCATCGAGGACGACCCCGCCGTACGCAAGGGCGTCCACCTCGCGCTGCGCCGGCGCGGGCACGAGGTCGAGACGGCGGCCAGCGGCGAGACCGGGCTCCTCGCGCTGGACCGCTTCCGGCCGGAGCTGGTGCTGCTGGACCTGATGCTGCCCGGCATGAGCGGCCTGGAGGTGTGCCGCCGCATCCGTGAGACGCAGCAGATCCCGATCATCATCCTGTCCGCGCGCGGCGACGACATCGACATGGTGGTGGGGCTGGAGGCCGGCGCGGACGACTACGTGGTCAAACCCGCCGGGGGCGAGGTGCTCCAGGCGCGGATGCGGGCGGTGCTGCGGCGGGTGGCGGGGGAGCCCGGGGGAGGCGCCGCTGCCGGCGCGCCTGGAGCCGCCGCTTCGCCGTCCCGCCCCTCCGCCACGACGTACGGCGCGCTGACCATCGACCGCGCCGCCCTCCTGGTCACCAAGAACGGCCACCCCCTCGTCCTCGCCCCCTCCGAACTGAAGCTGCTGCTCTTCCTCTCCGATGCGCCCGGCCAGGTCTTCAGCCGCCAGCAGCTCCTCGAACAGGTCTGGGAGCACAGCTTCTACGGGGACGTACGGCTGGTGGACGCGTGCGTGATGCGGCTGCGCGCCAGGATCGAGGACGACTCGCGCGCGCCCACGTACGTCCAGACGGTACGGGGGTTCGGCTACCGCTTCGGACCGCTGTGAGCACCGGGCCGTGCCGGCGCGGCACCACGCCGGCACGGGGCAGGGAGCGGCTGACCGCCGCGTACACCCGGTTGCGCGGGCTGCGCACCCGCCTCATCGTCGGCTTTCTCGTCGTCTCCGCGCTCAGTGCGCTGATCACCGCGGCGCTCACCTTCCGGCAGGCCCGTACGGCGATCCTGGCCCGCACGCAGAACACCGCCGTGCACGACCTGCGCGCCCAGTTGCAGTCCCTCGGCCCCGACCTGCCGTTCCCGCCGCAGCGCGAGGACCTGCAGAACCTCGTCGTCCAGCTCGACCGGGCGGGCGGCTCCCGGAACTGGCACACGTACGCGCAGTACAAGGACGGGCCGGTGGTGCCGGGGCCGTGGGGTGCGGGGGACGGCCAGGGGGAGCGCGGGGCACCGCGGGCGCCCGGGAGCGCGGTCTCCGACGGCCTGCGCGCCGCCGTACGGGAGCACCACGCGCCCATCTTCCAACGCGTCGACCGGGGCGGGCGGCCCTGGCTCGCGATCGGCATGCCGGTGGACTTCACGGACCCGGGCGCCCAGGGACGCGGTTCCGAGACGACGCCTTCCCCCTCCTCGCCCTCGCCCTCCCCCTCCGGCACCCCCAAGTCCTCCGGCCTCATCGTCTACGCCGAGTTCGCCCTCACCGACGAGCAGGCCGACATCGCCGCCCTGGTCACCGCCGCCCAGGCCGGCGCACTGCCCGCGCTCGCGCTGGCCGTCGTCCCCGCGCTGTTCGCCGCCCGCCGCGTCCTGCGGCCGGTACGCCGCCTGCGTGAAGCCGCCGAACGCATCACCTCCGGCGAACTGGACACCCGCTCCCCGGTGACCGGCCGCGACGAACTCGCCGACCTCACCGTCACCTTCAACGAGATGGCCCGCGCCCTGGAGAAGGACGACGCCGAACTGCGGCGCATGGAGGCCAACGCGCGGCGCTTCGCCGCCGACGTCTCCCACGAACTGCGCACCCCCCTGGCCGCCATGACCGCCGTCACCGAGGTCCTGGACGAGGACGCGGCCCGGCTGGACCCGGACACCGCCGACGCGGTACGTCTCATCAGCGACGAGACCACCAAGCTCGCCCGCATGGTGGAAGACCTGATCGAGGTCTCGCGCTTCGACGCGGGCGCCGCCGACCTGCTCCTCGACGAGATCGACGTCGCCGTCGCCCTGCGCAAGACGCTCCAGTTGCGCGGCTGGCAGGACCAGGTCGAGACCGCCCTCCCGGAGGGCCTGCGGGTCCGCCTCGACCCCCGCCGTATCGACGTGGTCGTGGCCAACCTGGTCGGCAATGCGCTGCGGCACGGCGGCGCCCCCGTACGGCTGACGGCGCACACGATGCCGGGACGGCTCCGTATCGACGTGGCCGACCAGGGCCCCGGCATCGACCCGGAGGCGCTCCCGCACGTCTTCGACCGCTTCTACAAGGCCGACGCCGCCCGCGCCCGCTCCGCCGGCAGCGGCCTGGGCCTGGCCATCGCGATGGAGAACGTACGGCTGCACGGAGGCACACTGCACGCGGCCAACGGGCCGGGCGGGGGAGCGGTCTTCACGGTGGAACTGCCACTGGACCCGCCAGCGCCCCCGGGTACTTCCGCCCCCACCCCTCCCACCCCCGAGGACCGTTCATGAGGAGCCCGACCCGAGCGGCGGCGGCCACGGCCCCGGCCTCCTACTTGGCGCTCTTCGTCACGATCCTCCTCGTCCCGGCCCTCTTCCTCACCGGCTGCGGCATCGCCCCCACCGGCTACGTCCAGGCAGGCGCCCCCGCCCAGGGCATCCGGCAGCCGGGCACCGACACCTACACCGCCCGGATCTTCTTCCTCTCCCCGCTCGGCATCCACGCCGCCGCCCGCCCGGCCGACGGCCCGGTCGGCCCCCAGGAAGCCCTGGACCTGCTGATGAAGGGGCCCACCGCCGCCGAAAAGGCGCGCGGGCTGGTCAGCGTGGTGCCGCCGATGCCCGGCCGGCTCACCGCCGTCCCCGCGACCGGCGCGGTCAGCGTCCACCTGCCGACCCCGGTGTCCCGGATGGAGGCGGCGGCGATCCACCAGATCGCGTGCACCGCGGCCCACGCCGCCCTCCCCGGCGGCCGCCCGGCCACCCAGGTCGACGTCCGGATGTACGAGCCGGAGAGCCAGGGGCGCCCGTGGACGGTGCGCTGTTCCAGCAACGGACTCGCCCTGCCGGCCGCCGGCCCCGACACCGGGCAGAGCCCCACCCCGGAAAGCACTCCGTAAGCCTCCCCGTACACCTCCCGGACGCCCCTCCGGAAACCTCCCCGCCCCCCACCCCATGAGCCTCCCGGGCCCCCGGCCCCTCGCCCCCGAAGTACTCCCTGACCAGGCGGCTTTGTCAGTGGTCGGCACTAAAATCGGAGGCAGTAAGGAAGCAGTCCAGGACTGCTTCTCCGCTGTCCCAGGAGGTTGCCGATGGCCGTAGCCACACTGTCCACGAGCACCGCGGTCGCGAAGAAGAACACACCGGCCACGAGGGCCGGGAAGGCCACGACGGCCGCGTACGGAAAGACCGCCGCGCGCCGGGTGGTCCGCCGTACGCCGATGGTCAAGAAGCCGCTGCCCGCCGGCCTCCCGCGCGAGTGGTACGAAGCCCACAACCGCCGCCTCAAAGCCATGCGCCTGGCGATAGCCCTGCTCGACGGCGGTGTCTACACCCCGGAACGGGCCCGCAACCGCACCATCCGCACCACCGCGGCCCGGATCGGAGTGCACCCGCCCTCCAACACGACCTGCCGCCTGGTCCGTTCCCTGATCACTGAGAACGCCCGCTGAACCGGCAGGCGACGCGCCGCCGCCTGCGCGCGAACACGAGCGACGACTCCCACCGCCCCTGACCGCCCACGGCCCGGCATCCGCCGCGTACCCCCGACCTGCTCCGGGCCTCCTTCAGCCGCTTCGAGCCGCTCCTACTCCACTCCTGACGTCCTGACCTGACCGGCCCCTCCCGGCCTGACCGGGAGGGGCCACAGCCATGCCCAAAAGCGCAGTTCAGCGCTACCGGCCCCGCGCTTGTGCCATCCCGCCCGCGGTCCGGGGCACCACCCGAGCCGCCGAGGTCCCCAGCCCGGTGGGCCGACCACTCCACCCACCGACCCCCGTACCACCAGTCGCCGTACCGCCCCTCACACCAACACCACCCGCAACGCCGCGCTCCGGCGACGCCCCTGATCCCCCCTTATGACGCCGCAGATCCTCCTCGCCATACCGCCGGCACCCCTGGTGCCAGGTGAGAATCCCGGACATCCAGTTCTCCAGCTCCTTCACATACCCGTTCAGCACTTCCCGCGCCTCGTCCGACAGGTCGAAATCGTCGTACAGCACCGGAAGTTCATCTGCCGCCACATGCTGGAACTCCCGCATGCGGGACGTCATGAGGTCATGGACGATCGCGAGGGCCGTCGGGTAGTCGCAGTCGAAGAAGTTCTGCACCACCAGAACCCCGTTGTGCACTTCGCCCTCGTACTCGATCTCCTTCTGGTACGAGAACACGTCGTTCAGCAGCGTCGCGTAGTCGGCCGCCGCGTTCTCCAGGGAAAGCATCGGACCACTCCGGTACACCTCCTCCGGAACCCGCCGCCCGTGCCCGATACGACTCAGACTCATCGTCATGTCGGAGCCGAACGTCGCCCGCCGCATCTCGATGTAGTCCACCGGGTCGGGAATGTGATGCAGCGCCTGGTTCTCCAGCTCCCAGATCCACCCGGCCGTCATCACCTCGACGGAATCCCGGAACATCTGCCGCGCCGGGGCGTCCATCGACTCCGTCGTACGACGCCACAGATCCGCCAGCCCGCGTTCCATCGCATTCGCCGGCTCCGGAACGGCCGCGCCCTCCGCCACGTCCTCCACGGGCATCAACGCCGAAAGTCGCGCATTGCACGCCTTGGCCCCGGCGATGTCCCGCGTCGCCCCGAACACCACGGGGTAGTAATCGTCCCCGTACGTCCCCCAGGTCAGCCACTGCGACCCCAGGTCCAGTTCTTCCGGCGTCGCGTCGGGGTGCAGCCCGGCAGCGCACAGCGGAAAGTCGTAATCCGCGACCTTATCGGCGCTCCAGATGTCCGACAGCGGCACCCCCACCTGCGGCCGCAGCATCCCCATCCGCTCCGCCCATTCCACCGCGTTCACCCGGGCCCCGTCCAGATGCGGGCTCAGCGTGGTCGCGAACGGCATATAGAAGTCCGGCAACTGCGAGGGCCCCACCTTCCGGTACGGCTGATGCGTGAAGTTCCGCAGCCGCTTGGCCCCCGAGACCGCCATCGCCCGCCGGACATCAACCCCCGAAGTCCCGACCCCTCCAAATACAAACGGCGACCAGCCACCGGAACCTTTGTCTACTGACCCCCCGCCCCCATTCATATACCGACT
This sequence comes from Streptomyces chrestomyceticus JCM 4735, assembly GCF_003865135.1. Lineage (NCBI taxonomy): Bacteria > Bacillati > Actinomycetota > Actinomycetes > Kitasatosporales > Streptomycetaceae > Streptomyces > Streptomyces chrestomyceticus. The sequence continues at coordinate 6,814,219 of NZ_BHZC01000001.1, forward strand.
CGACCTCATATGCCATTCATGCCCACCCGCCTGCCAGTCCTGCAGTCCCTTGGCATAAGCCAGCACGTCCGCACACTCCCGCGGACTCAGCCCCTTCTCCGCGAACAGCACCGGCAGCTCCGTCACCACCGTGTTCTCGAACTGCTGCACCCGAGAGGTGATCAGATCATTGACAGCGTCCGCCGCCTCCTGGGTTCCGCAGCCGAGGAAGTTCTCCAGCACCAGCACCCCATTGCTGAGTTCCCCTTCCTCCTCGGTCTCCCGCTGGTACGAGAACAGATCGTTCCGCAGATGCACCGCGTCCGAGAACGAATCCTTCAGCACCCGCAGCGGCCGCGACCGGGCCACCGTCGCCGGTACCTCGGCCCCCGCCGCGAACTCCACCAGCCCCGCCGACCACGGCGCACCGCCGACCTTCCGGCGCATCTCGATGTATTCGACGGGATTCGGCAACCGCCCCGCGTTGATGTTCGAAAGCTCCCACAGCGACTCGTTCAGCAGATGCTCGGTGTTCTCCCGGAACCGCGCCCGCCACGCCTCGGACATCGAAGGCACCGTCCGCGCCCACAGATCCGCCAGCCCCGCCTCCACCGGATTGGTCGGCTCCGGCACCGCCGCGTCCAGCTCCATCGGCATGAACAGCGGCAGCCGGTCCAGATACGCCTTCCCGCCGACCCGGTCCTGCGTCCGCTTGAACGCCTCCAAAAAATGATCGTCGAAGAAGAAGACCCACACATACCAGTCCGTCACCAGGGACAGCACATCCGCCGAGCAGTCCGGATGCGTATACGCGCACAGCAACGCGTAATCATGCGCATCCAGATCCCCCTCCTCCCAGATCCCCGACCCCTCCAGCATCCCCATCCCGCGGGCCCACTCCTTCGAATGCCCACGCGCCTTCTCCAGATGCGCATTCAACCGCGCCGGATACGGCAGGTAGAACCCCGGCAATTCAAACGGCTGCCCCGCCACTGCAAAATCCTTTCGTCGTCCAACTCTCCTCATCCAACAGGACGCGCGCCCCCACACCCCGCAGGCAGGCCCCCACCCACCTCCCCACACCACCCGCCCAGCGGCCACAGCACTACCCACCCCACCCGCCACTTATCCACCCTCTTGACAGGCTGAAAGCACATATGATTCCGGCCGTGTCCCCCGACAACCCCATCGCACGCATATCCGATTACCGTGCGATCGACGGCTAATCACCGAAGCCCTACCGCCACGCCACTGACCCCTCCCCATACGCTCCGCCCGGCTGGCGCCGACTCCGGGCGGCGTAATCTCGACATCGACCACCGACCACCGGAGTCAGCCGATGACCTACGGACACGACTCGGACACCGCGCCCCGCATCGGACGGAACATCGCCCGGGCCCGCAAAGCCCGTGGCCTGACACAGTCGCTGCTGGCTCAGCGCATTCCGTGCTCGAAGTCCCTGGTGGCGCAGGTGGAACGGGGCCACAAGCCGGCCTCGCCCTCCTTCACCGCCGGGGCCGCCCGGGCGTTGAACGTACGGCTGGGCCAGCTCACCGGCCAGCCCTACGAAGACCCCCACCGGGGACGCGTCCACACGACGATTCCCGGCATTCAACGCTCCATGCTGAGCTGGGACTTACCCGAAGAGGACCTGCCGGCCCGCTCCCTCGACGCGCTCGCCGCCGATGTCGCACGCATCTCCGCCTTGGGCCGCAAGGCGCGGTACGGACAGCTCGGCGAAGCCCTTCCCGCGCTGCTCGACGAATTGGCGGTCGCCTGTCACACGGCGGTCGGCGCGGACCGCCGACGAGGTTTCGGCCTGCTTGCCGAGGCGTACTCCAGCGTGACGGCCATCGCGTACGTACTCGGCCTCTTCGACCTGCGCTCCCAAGCCATGGACCGAGTCCAGTGGGCAGCGCGCGAGTCCGACGATCACCTGCGGATCGCCCGCACACAGTGGCAGCGCTCGACGCTGTTCCTCCACGAGGCCGCGTACAGCCAAGGCAGGAAATTGCTGGACCGCGTACGTCATGACCTCGGCGAGGACATCGCGCACATGGACCCGGCCACGCTCAGCGTGCACGGCGCCTCCCACCTCCGCGCGGCGATATTCGCCGCACGAACCTCCGATGCGAGTGGCGCACACGAACACCTGGACGCGGCCGCCGACGCCGCCAGGCTGCTGGGCGAGGATGCCAACCACTACGGCTTGGAATTCGGACCGACCAACATCGCGATACATCGCCTCGGTGTTGCCGTGGAGACGTACGACGGTCCCGAAGTCATTCGCCTGACGCGAACCACGCACCTGCCGAGCGCGGTTGCGCCCGTAAGGGCCGGCCACTGGTACATCGACGCTGCAAAGGGGTTGCTCGATCACGGACAGCGCGAAAAGGCATTCAGCGCTCTCCAGGCGGCACGACGAGTCGCACCGCAGCAGACGCGCAACCATCCGCAGGTGCGCGAGACGGTCCGGACCCTGATCGAACTGGAGCGCTACAGCAAACACGCACTCTCCGGCTTCGCCGCATGGGCCGGCATCACCTGATGTTTCACAGCTCGTGAAACTCGGCAGGGGGCCGGCTGGCCACCATGTGACTGACTGAATGTCACCTGGCACTTGGAGCTTGTATGCCTGACCCTGTCCCTAACCGCAGCACACATCAGCTCGTACGTGAATGCTGCCGCTGCGAGCGCGTCACCGAGAGTCCCGTCCTCATTGCCATGGTCGAGGCAGCCAGCGGTCCGGGTTGGAACATCTTCGCGTGCCCCGACTGCGCATCCTCAGTTCCTTCTCAGCCGGAATCAGGGGTGGCTTGGTGAATACGCCTACGCCGCGCAGTCGCTCAAAGAGCGACTGGGCGATCGGACGAGCCTCCGGCCGAGCAATCCGCCGCACCGAAGACGACTGCTTGGCCCTGCCGCTGTGCCTTTCCCGGGACGATGCCGACGTGCTCGTCGAGCTCATCATGACGCCCGCCGAAGGCGAACTACTGCACGCTGCCTTGTGCCACGCGCTCGACGGACATCTACCACCCCTGGACGCCCCGGAGTGCCGTAAGGGCGTGCTGAAAAACCTGTATCACCGATAGCCGTACACATGGTGGTGCCCCCGGCCACGTGGCCGGGGGCGAACTCCTTCGCTGCCCGCCCTGAGCCAGAGACCTCACTGCGCCCCTGACTCGCTAGGCGGTAGCTCCGGGTGCGGAGCCGCTCTCTCGGCTTCTCCCAGTGAAGCGGCGAGGATGCGGCAGATCTCAAATCGTTGCCCTGGGTCACAGTCTTCTGTGAGTCGCTCCAGTCGTCGAAGAACCGCCACGTCCCGCCCGCAGCGAGCGATGACGCCCAGAATCACGCATGCTGACACCACGAGCAGCACCACGGACACGCTCATGACTCGTAACGCTTCCTGATGTGCTGTGCGACTTCCTCCGCCTCGCGACCGTAGAGGCACGAACTGTGGCGGTTCAAGATGACTGTGCGATCACCGAGATGGGCAGAGTGCCGAGAGACCAACTCGATGGCCTTTTCCCGCGGCAAACCATCGGCGAAGCCGTGAGCCAGGAGGTTCCCGCAGAGAGTTTCTACGGTGTCACCGCAGCACCATTCGATGACGAGATCGCCGGAGTGATGCGTGTAGCAGTTGGCGAACCCATGTGGTTCGGCTGTCCTGTTGACTAGCTGGGGCCGGCGCAGAATCCGACTCAGCAGCACGTCGCGGATTCGCAGATTTACGAGCGCTCTGCGGTTCGCCCACGCGTCAGCCTCCTGCCTCTCATCGCGAGAGAGGCCACCAGGAACTCTCTTCCACAGAAGCACCTCGCCGTCGCGTGCGGACGGCAGACGGGTGGGGGCACCGTCGGTACGCGTCACAGTGACGTACGCCGAGCTGTCCGCGTCGCGGAGAACAAACTGCCTGCCGCTGCCCTGGACGCGCAGGCCAGGGATCCCACGGACGCCACCGTAAACATGGTCGAAACGGGGGAGGAGCTCACGGATAACCTCGTCCGCCATGCCGGGCTCCAAGGTCAGCCTCAGGCTCTGTCCTTCTGGCTCTGCCTTTCGCACACCAAGAAGAGCGCCATTGAGCTGACGATCCTGGAAGTTGCTAGCCAGCACATGGGCCATGTGTGCTTCCAGGCGGCGCTGGTGTGGGTTGGAGGAGTCCTTGATCGAGGAACCAAGGTAGACATTGGCCTGCTGCGCCAGCCTGGAAGCAGTCGGGAGTTTCAGTGACGACTGGTCGCGGATCTTCTTGGCCAGCCGGGTGGTATTGCGTGACCTGGACATGCGTTGCCCCTTCCGCGTGCCGCCCGGCGACGACAGGAGAGACAGAACGGATGTCCTGATGCGTACTGACTGCCAACTGCGGGTGACTCTCAAGAGCCCGTTGCTCGCTCCGGCGCCGAGACCGGATGTAGCGAGACGCACTGCCGCAGCAGCGCCACGGATACGCTACACCCACGTCTTGTGCCTGAGAAGGAAGCGAACCGCCGTTCGGCGATTCGAGCGTCGTAGATTCCCAGGAAGTGGCAAGACGGCATAATGCTCGCCGACCTGGCCGACGAAGGGGCCCCGGCTCGGCCGGCCATTGTCGACCAGGCCACATCACTCAAGATCGCCCACGCTATCCACGGCGCTTGGGGCTTGCTTGCCGGTTCTGTCGCCATTCCCGAGGAGTTGGTGGAGACTTTGTCTTGCCGCGCGTCGCGGCCGAACGAAAGCCGCCCGGCAGCATGACCTGAAAGGGGGCCTCGTGACGAGTTCAGTTCCGTGGAAAGAGCGCCTGTCCGCCGGCACGGAAGCGGTGCAGGACGACGTGATCGGCTGGTACCAGGACACGCGAGAGGGCTTGGCATACGTGCCCACGATGGTCTGGGGAACTCTCCAGACCGAGGCATACGCCACCGTGATCCTGAGGCAGGTCGTTGACTTTCTCGGCGTACCGGACGATGTCCCAGCCGGGGTCGCCAAGCGCATGCGGCGGCAGGAGGTGCTGCACGACAGCGACCACCACTACGACGTGATCCTTGGCGAGCAGGCGCTCTATACGAACGTCGGCGGGCCCGATGTCATGGGAGCACAGATCGACCGTCTTCTCCGCGACATCGACCTCCCCTCCCTCAGCCTGGGCATCTTGCCCGCAGCCGCGCCGGTGGACATGTTCCCTGTCCACGCCTTCAACATCTACGGCCACCCGGACAGGGCCCACGTGGAGCTGGTCTCCTCCACCGTGGACGTCACTGAGCAAGGCGAACTCGATCTCTACCGGAAAGCGTTCGATCTGTTGCGCCGCGGAGCTGTCTATGAAGATGCCGCCAAGGAGCTTCTACGAAAGGCCCGCTCCTTCTGGACCCGTGCTCCGCTCCGCACGGGCGGCTGACCGGCGGCAAGAAGGCAGCCGCCGCACACGGAGTCTGGACGAAGAACCAGCGAGGGCCGCTACCCGAATTCGGAGTAGCGGCCCTCGGCCTGGGATTACGTCAGAGAGCCGCCAGGGCGGCGCCCATTCCGCAGTTCACGTTCTGCTTCCGGCTCGTCTTCCCGGATTTCCCGACCCCGTCCTTTAGAGATCGAAGTACAGCTCGAACTCGTGCGGGTGCGGGCGGAGCTGGATCGGGGCGATTTCGTTGGTGCGCTTGTAGTCGATCCAGGTCTCGATGAGGTCGGAGGTGAAGACGCCGCCCTGCTGGAGGTACTCGTTGTCGGCTTCCAGGGCGTCGAGGACGGCCGGGAGGCTGGTGGGGACCTGGGGGACGCCCGCGTGTTCCTCGGGGGCGAGCTCGTAGAGGTCCTTGTCGATCGGCTCGGCGGGCTCGATCTTGTTCTTGACGCCGTCCAGGCCCGCGAGGAGGAGGGCGGAGAAGGCGAGGTACGGGTTCGAGGACGGGTCCGGGGCGCGGAACTCGACGCGCTTGGCCTTCGGGTTGGAACCCGTGATCGGGATGCGCATCGCGGCGGAGCGGTTGCGCTGCGAGTAGACCAGGTTGACCGGGGCCTCGAAGCCGGGGACCAGGCGGTGGTAGGAGTTCACCGTCGGGTTGGTGAAGGCGAGGAGCGAGGGGGCGTGCTTGAGGATGCCGCCGATGTAGTAGCGGGCGGTGTCCGAGAGGCCCGCGTAGCCCTGCTCGTCGTAGAAGAGGGGCTCGCCGCCGGTCCACAGGGACTGGTGGACGTGCATGCCGGAGCCGTTGTCGCCGAAGATCGGCTTGGGCATGAAGGTGGCGGTCTTGCCGTTGCGCCAGGCGACGTTCTTCACGATGTACTTGAAGAGCATCAGGTCGTCGGCGGCGGCGAGGAGCGTGTTGAACTTGTAGTTGATCTCCGCCTGGCCGGCCGTGCCGACCTCGTGGTGCTGGCGCTCGACCTTCAGGCCGGCCGCGTCCAGCTCCAGGGAGATCTCGGCGCGCAGGTCGGCGAAGTGGTCGACCGGGGGAGCCGGGAAGTAGCCGCCCTTGTAGCGGACCTTGTAACCGCGGTTGTTGACCTCGGAGCCGGTGTTCCAGGCGCCGGCCTCGGAGTCGATGTGGTAGAAGGACTGGTTCGCCGACGTCTCGAAGCGGACGTTGTCGAAGACGTAGAACTCCGCCTCCGGGCCGAAGAACGCGGTGTCGGCGATGCCGGTGGAGGCGAGGTACGCCTCGGCCTTCTTCGCCACGTTGCGCGGGTCACGGCTGTACTGCTCGCCGGTGATCGGGTCGTGGATGAAGAAGTTGATGTTGAGGGTCTTGTCGCGGCGGAACGGGTCCACGCGGGCGGTGGAGAGGTCGGCGCGCAGGGCCATGTCGGACTCGTGGATGGCCTGGAAGCCGCGGATCGAGGAGCCGTCGAAGGCGAGCTCCTCGGTCGGGTCGAACGCCTCCGCCGGAACCGTGAAGTGCTGCATCACACCGGGCAGGTCGCAGAACCGGACGTCGACGAACTTGACGTCCTCGTCCGCGATGAACTTCTTGGCCTCATCGGCGTTCTGGAACATCCAACTCCTCCTAGCCCGGTCACCGGCGGTCGGCGGACGCGGGATTGCTACGCGGAGCGCACCATGTGCGGTGGCGCGCTTGCCCGACCATAGGCAGGCGGGATTTCCCAAGCATGACCCATTTGTTTCGCCGAGGTTAACCGCCGCGCGGCCCGTATGGAGCGGTGATGTGCGGGGGCAAGGGGTGGTGGAATTGATCATTCCGGGGGAGGCCGGACGCCGGCCGAAACCTGGCTGAGCACGGCTGCGTGCGGTGAGAAGGGGGCGGGGCCGGGCGGAGCCGTATGCGTCGCGCCGTGTGGCGGGGGCGTCGCGCGGTGGTCCCCGGTACGGCCCTCCGGCGCCCTCGGCGGCGCCCCGCGAGCGGGCGAACGTATGCGGTCGCAGTACCGTGGACGGGTGGACAACAGGCAAGCAATCGGATCGTGGATCTCCGGGCCCCGCGCGGCGGCCGAGGACATGGGTGTCGAGTTCGGCTACCGGGGACAGCAGCTCGGGCTGCCCGAGGAGGGACCGGGCTCGATCGCGCGTCCCGGCCGGCGGTTCGCCGCCCTCTTCATCGACTGGGCCCTGTGCACGCTCGTCGCGTACGGGCTGCTCAGCCACGGCCGGGCCGAGTCGACGAGCAACTGGGCGCTGGCCGTCTTCGTGGTGCTCAGCGTGCTGACGGTCGGGACCGTGGGCTTCACGCCGGGCAAGCGGCTGCTGGGCCTGCGGGTGGTCGCGGAGGGCGGCGGACGGCTGCCCCTGCTGCGCGTGGTACTGCGGACGGTGCTGCTGGCCGTGGTCATCCCGGCGGTCATCTGGGACCGCGACGGCCGCGGCCTCCACGACCGGCTGGCCCGCGCCGTACAGGTGCGGATCTGAGGCGAGGCGAGACGGGCGGGACGTACGGGGCGTACCTCCGTACGGGCACCCCAGGATCCCCACGAGTCTCCCGAAACCCCGAGGGGCCCAGGACCACAAGGTCCTGGGCCCCTCGGCCGTTCCGGTGACGCGGCTGCGCGCGGCACGCGCCACACGCGCGGTCGCGCCTCAGCGCATCTTGCCGCCGCCGCCCTTCGGCATCCGCATGCCCTTCGGCATCGGCCCCTTCGGCACCGGCATGTTGCTCATCAGGTCGCCCAGCGCGCGCAGGCGGTCGTTGGTGGCCGTGACCTGGGCGCCCTGCAGGGTGCGCGGGAGCTTCAGGAGGGTCGTACGGATCTTCTTGAGCGGGACCTGGCCCTCGCCGTCGCCGACCACGAAGTCGTGGACCGGGGCGTCGGCGACGATCCGGGCCATCCGCTTCTTCTCGGCGGCCAGCAGGCCGCGTACGCGGTTCGGGTTGCCCTCGCCGACCAGGACGATGCCCGCCTTGCCGACGGCGCGGTGCACGACGTCCTGCTGGCGGTTCATCGCCACCGCCGGGGTGACGGTCCAGCCGCGGCCCACGTTGTCCAGTACGGCCGCCGCCGCGCCGGGCTGGCCCTCCATCTGTCCGAAGGCGGCCCGCTCGGCACGGCGGCCGAAGATGATCGCCATCGCGAGGAAGGCCAGGACGAATCCCAGGATGCCCAGGTAGACGGGGTGGCCGATCAGGAAGCCGAGGACGAGGAGAACGCCGAAAACGACGATGCCCACGCCGGCGACGACAAGACCGACCTTGGGGTCGACCCGACGGGTCATCTTGTAGGTCTGGGCGATCTGCTTCAGTCGCCCGGGGTTCGCAGCGCCCTCAGCGCTGTCTGCTTGTGCCTTCCTCGCCATGGGGCGCAGTTTACGTGGCGTTCGGACCCTCGGTCGCCGCGGCCTCCAGTACGTGCTGGGCCTCGCGCCGGTCCCTGGCGCGGCGGCGGTCCTCCAGCACCGATGTCCACGCGTTCCGGCGGGCGGTGCGCTGGCCTCCGCGCATCAGTACGGACTCCACCGCGCGCAGGGCGTCGGTGACCGACGGGAGGGGGAGAACGGCGGTGGCGCGAGCGGGCGCGGCCTGCATGGCGGGTTCCCCTTCTGGAGGAATGGTGGACGCGTTCTGTGAAGCCATCGTTACAGATCGGTGTTACCAACTGATGACCCGCCGGTCAAACACCGATGAAACGTTGACGCGGCCCGCACCGCCCCTGCCTGGGGAAGTACGGGCCGCGTCATGACACTCTGTGCCACGTTTCACAGTCCGGTCCATGGGCCGTACGGCCCTGTTAGGGGCAGGACGGCCCGGTGAGGCTTCAGACGGCCTGCGCCGACTCCTGGACCTGGCGGCGCTCGATCGCCTGCTGGTACAGCCGGCCGGCGCGGTAGGAGGAGCGGACCAGCGGGCCGGACATGACGCCGGCGTAACCGATCTCCTCGGCCTCTTCCTTCAGCTCCACGAACTCGGCGGGCTTGACCCAGCGCTCGATGGGATGGTGCCGCACCGACGGGCGCAGGTACTGGGTGATCGTGATCAGCTCGCAGCCCGCGTCGTGCAGGTCCTGGAGCGCCTGGCTGATCTCCGCGCGCTCCTCGCCCATGCCCAGGATCAGGTTGGACTTGGTGACCAGGCCGGCCTCGCGGGCCTTGGTGATGACTTCGAGGGACCGCTCGTAACGGAAGCCGGGGCGGATCCGCTTGAAGATCCGCGGCACCGTCTCGACGTTGTGCGCGAGCACCTCGGGGCGCGAGGAGAAGACCTCGGCGAGCTGCTCGGGGACCGCGTTGAAGTCGGGGATGAGCAGTTCGACGCCGGTGTCGGGCATCGCGGCGTGGATCTGGCGGACGGTCTCCGCGTACAGCCAGGCGCCGCCGTCGTCCAGGTCGTCGCGCGCGACGCCGGTGATCGTGGCGTACTTCAGCCCCATCGTCAGGACGGATTCGGCCACCCGGCGCGGCTCGTCGCGGTCCAGTTCCTGCGGCTTGCCCGTGTCGATCTGGCAGAAGTCGCAACGGCGGGTGCACTGGTCACCGCCGATGAGGAAGGTCGCCTCGCGGTCCTCCCAGCATTCGTAGATGTTGGGACAGCCTGCCTCCTGGCAGACCGTGTGCAGGCCCTCCTTCTTGACCAGGCCCTGCAGGTGGTTGTACTCGGGGCCCATCTTCGCCCGGGTCTTGATCCACTCGGGCTTGCGCTCGATGGGGGTCTGGCTGTTCCGGACCTCCAGGCGCAACATCTTGCGTCCGTCGGGTGCGACAGCGGACACGTCCGGCTCCCTACGACTTCGTTTCTTCGGCGTACACCAGGGTACGCCCGTCAATTCGCACGTCTTTACGTGCAGGCCAACCCCGTATGGCAGGGGCGCATTCCGTGCGGTCGGTTCCGCCGCTCCCGGGAGACCGGCCGGTCCGGTCCGTGGACCGGCTCAGACCGCCCGGGGGAGCAGCACGGCGTTCTCCAGCACGTCGCGCAGATGCTTCTCGACGACGGGCAGGACGTCGGCGATGGTGATCTCCCGGCCGAGTTCATTGGCGAGGGAGGTCACCCCGGCGTCCCGGATGCCGCAGGGCACGATCTTGTCGAACGAGGTGTTGTCCGGGTTCACGTTGATCGCGAAGCCGTGCATCGTGACGCCCTTGGCGACGCGGATGCCGATCGCGGCCAGTTTCCGGTCCTCGCGGCGCTGGCCGGCGTTGGACGGGGCGTACTCCGGGCCGTTCAGCCGGGGGTCGAACTCCTCGTCGGCCGTACGGGGATCGAAGTCGAGGGAGAGACCGCCCAGGTGGGGGCGGTCGGCGACCGGGTCGCCCAGCACCCACACGCCGCTGCGGCCCTCGACCCGGGTGGTCTCCACGCCGAACTCGGCGCAGGTGCGGATGATGGCCTCTTCGAGACGCCGTACGTGGGCGACGACGTCGACCGGGCGCGGAAGCTTCTGGATCGGGTAGCCGACCAACTGGCCCGGACCGTGCCAGGTGATCTTTCCGCCGCGGTCGACGTCGATGACCGGAGTGCCGTCCAGGGGGCGCTCGCTGTCGTCCGTGCGCCGGCCCGCCGTGTAGACGGGCAGGTGCTCCAGCAGCAGGCAGGTGTCCGGGATCTCGTCGGCGAACCGGGCGGCGTGCACCCTGCGCTGCTCCTGCCAGGCCGTCTCGTAGTCGACGGCGTCGGCGCCGAAGCCCAGCTGTTCAAATCGCAGCCCCTCGGGTACGGGGGTGTCCCCCCGAGAGATCGCAGTCACGGCAGCTCCTCTTCGAACTTTGATACGTCCTTCGCGCCCACGCCAACTGTACGGCGGGGGCGGACGGCGCCCGCACGCGCCCGGGGCGGGGGCCTGATGCGCGGGCGCACGGGAGTGCTTCGTGAGCCCCGGGGCACTCCCGGGGCCGCCGTTGCGGAACCGGGGCGGGTCCGCCCGGAGACGCGTGGAGGACAGTGCGAGCCCTGCTCACACGATCGGATGAACGCGTGGCGAAGGCGGCGAGAAAGCCGCTGAAGGCCGTTACATTCACGCCGTTCCACGAGGGCAGGGAGCAGCGCCGGACAGGGTCAGCCGAACCCGGGCAGCTCGGCCCGGAAGGCAGGAGACCGGTAAAGCTGATGACGGAACGACCCCCACAGCGCACGCCCAACCGACAGCTCGCCGCGCTCATCGCGGAGGCGGGATTCTCCAACGCCGGGCTGGCCCGCCGGGTCGACCAGCTCGGCCTGGAGCACGGGCTCGACCTCCGGTACGACAAGACGTCGGTGACGCGCTGGCTACGCGGGCAGCAGCCCAGAGGCACCACGCCCGCACTGATCGCCGAGGTCTTCACGCGCAGACTGGGACGCCGGCTGTCGGCCCAGGATCTCGGCCTGGACGCCTGCGCGCCGGTGTACGCCGGGCTGGAGTTCGCGTCCACGCCGAGCGAGGCGGTGGACATCGTCAGCGGTCTGTGGCGCAAGGACTCCGGCAGCCATGCGGAGCTGCGCAAGATCGCCTTCACCCCGGCCGGGCTGGTGGTGCCCAGCCGCGACTGGCTGATCGGACGGGCCGACGAGCGGGTCGCGCACGGTGACGCGGCCGAGCCCGCGGGCCGGCTGACCGCGCCGGGCCGGATGCAGGTGTCGGTGCCCCGGCAGCGGCAGATGGACCGGCCCGGCCAGGACCGCGCCGGCCATCCCGAACGGGCGGAGCGCGCGGGAGCCGCCGAACGCGCCGGGCGTACGGAGCGCCCCGAGCGCCCTGAGCGCACGGAACGCTCCGACCGGGCGCACGCCTACCGGGTGTCCGCCGGTGACATCAAGGCGCTCCGGTCGGTCGGCGAACTGTTCCGGGCGCTGGATCACGCGTACGGCGGCGGGCACGCGCGCCAAGCGCTGGTGCGCTACCTGGAGCACGAGGTCGAACCGATGCTCCGCGGCACGTACGGCGAGGCGGCCGGGCGGCGGCTGTTCGCGGCCGCCGCCGACCTGACGCGGCTGGCCGGCTGGACGTCGTACGACATCGCCGCGCACGGCCTGGCGCAGCGGTACTTCGTCCAGGCGCTGCGGCTGGCGCAGGCGGCCGGGGACCGCGCGTACGGCGCGTACGTCCTGGTGACCATGAGTCGGCAGGCCGTCTACCTGGGGCACGGGCGGGAGGCCGTCCAACTGGCCCGGGTCGCCCAGCAGGGCGTCGGCAGCAACGCGCCGCCCGTCGTCCAGGCCCTGCTGCACTCGGCGGAGGCGCGCGGACACGGCGTACTGACCGAGGTACGGGCGTGCACGGCCTCGCTCGCGCGGGCGGAACGGGCGCTGGAGACGGCGCGCCCCGGGGACGACACGCCCTACTGGGCGCGGTTCTTCGACGAGGCGCAGCTCGCCGACGAGCTGGCGCACTGCCACCGCGACCTCCAGCAGTACCGGGCCGCCGCACAGCACGCGGAGCGCTCGCTCCAACTCCGTGGCGCCGGGTTCGCCCGCAGCCGGCTGTTCTGCCGGGTGGTGCTGGCGACGGCGCGGCTCGGTCTGGGCGAGCTGGAGCAGGCGTGCGCGCTGGGCGCGGAGGCGGCGCTCCAGGCGTCCGAGATGCGGTCCGTACGGGCGCACGAGTACGTCCGCGAGTTCGAGCGCCGACTGGAGCCGTACCGGGACGCGGCGGCGGTACGGGGGTACCGGGACCGGGTGGCGGCCATGAAGGGGTGACGGGCGGGAACCGTGGGGGCGGGGCGCGGATCGCGGCCTGCCCCTCCGGGGGCGGTGGGTCCGGCCGGGCCCTGTGGGTGTGTGTGGCCCGGCCGGCCGGTGGATCAGGTTTGTGGGCAGGGTCAGGCCGCTGCGGACAGTTCGCAGGGCTCGCGGAACGGGGGCAGGCGGAGGTCGTCGAGGGCGGCGCGGGCGGCCCGGCGGCCGGAGCGCAGGGCGCCCTGGACGGTGCCGGTGTCCCGGTGGTCGCCGCACACGTACAGCCCGGCCAGCAGGCGGACGGACCGGTCCGGGTCGTGCGGTACGGGCATGGCCGGCACCGCCTCCGGGTCGTGGTGGGCGGCCAGCAGCTCCCAGGCGTCGGTGGAGGTGCCGTAGATCCGGTCGAGCTGGGGACGGACGGTCTTGTCCAGCGCGCGGGCGGGCAGCGTCGCCGGGGCGCCCAGCACGGTCGTGGTGATCAGGGCGCGGCCCGCGGGGGCGCGGGACGGGTCGGTCTCGCTGGCGACGTAGGTGTGCGCGACCGGGCCGTCGGCGGGCAGGAAGAACACCGGTTCGCGGACCGGGGGACTGTCAGTGGTGTGGTGCACGATGGTGACCGGGTGGAAATCGGGGATGCGCAGCCCCGGGAGCAGCTCTTCCGCGTCGCGCGCTCCGGTGGCCACGAGCACCGAGCGGCAGGGGAAGCGCCCGTGGCCCGCGGTGGTGACGCTGGTGGTCGAGACGGAGACGGCGCGTACGGAGGTGCGCACGGTGCCGGGGGGAAGGGAGGCGGCGAGGAGTTCGGGCAGCGCCGAGGCGCCGCCGGCGGGCAGGCACAGCCGTCCGCGGGCGAAGGCCCGCAGGGCCCGGGCGGCGCTGCGGCTGGAGCCGGAGAGCCCGGGATCGCAGAGGAGGGCGGACAGGAGGGGGCGCAGGAACCCGTCGGGGATGTACGGCGGGAAGGGCGGACGGGCGGCCAGTGCCTCGGCGACCGGCCGGTCGGCGCGCCGCTCGGAGCGCGAAAGGGCGCGCGCGGCGGAAAGTGCGCCCCTCGTGCTCCGGGGAGCACCGACGCGGTGCGTCCGCTGGCCGTTGTGGAGGCAGAGCCCGGGGGCGAAGTGACGCAGGACCAAGCCGTTGAGGCCGGGGGTGGTGCGCAGTTCGGGGTACGAGGTGACGAGTAGTTGGCCGGTGCGGTCCAGCCGGAAGCCGTCCAGATGGTCGGTAGTGGTCCGGCCGCCGGTGTGCGGGGCGGCCTCCAGCACGGTGACCGTGGCTCCCGCGCTGGTCAGATGGTGGGCGGCGGCGAGACCGGCGAGGCCGGCCCCGACGATGACGACGTCCACGGTCGATGCGGTGCGCAGCACGTGCCCTCCCGAGGTCGGTCCCGGTGCCGGCGCTGAGGGGCTCTTGCCCCGAACCGGCGCGCGGGATGCCGAGTTCGTGAGGTTGGAACCATAAGAAACGCGGCGGCGGGGGCGCGATCGCGCGTAGACCGCGCACGGGGGCACGATGCGGCACGATGCGGCACGGAGTGCCGCGAGGGGGTGGGAGGGTGCTGGTCGTTGCCGGGTGCAGCGCCGTCGGCGTCGGGGTGGTGGGTCGGCACCCAGGGCGGGGCGGGGCGCCTCCGGCGGGGCGGGGACTTCGGCTGCGGGTGTGTCGTGGTGTCGCCTTCGGCGGGACGGGGTGTGGGGCGGGGCCCGCCGGTGGTGTGGGTGGTGGCGGGCGGGGCCGGGGCTCCGGGGTGGGTTCCTGGACTGCTTCGCTTTACGTCCTGGAACCCACCCCGGAGCCCCGGCCCCTCGGTCTCGTGGCGGGCCGCGCCCCGGTGGGGGAGAAAGAGAAAAGACGTGGGTGCCGCTCGGGGCGGAGAATCAGGGAGTGAGTGCCGAGCGGATCGCACCGTCCACCGTGGGGTGGGTGAACGTGAAGCCGGTGTCCAGGAGGCGTTGGGGGATGATGCGTTGGCTGGCCAGGACGTTGTCGGCGAACTCGCCCAGGGCGATCCGCAGGGCGGGGGCCGGGACGGGGAAAGGCGTGGGGCGGTGCAGTACGCGGCCCATCGCCGCCGTGACCTCGCGGTTGGTGACCGGCTCGGGTGCGGTGAAGTTGACCGGGCCGCTCAGTTCCTCGGTGTCGATGAGGTGCCGGAGGGCGGCGATGTGGTCGTGCAGGGAGATGAAGCTCCAGTACTGCCGGCCGCTGCCGAGCCGTCCGCCCAGGCCCAGCTTGAACAGCGGGAACAGCCGTCCCCAGGCGCCGCCCTGGCGGCCCACGACCAGCCCGGTGCGGGGGAAGACCGTCCGGATGCCGGCTTCGACGGCCGGGGCGGCGGCCTCCTCCCAGTCGACACAGACGCGGGCCAGGAAGTCGTCGCCGGGCGGCGCCGACTCGTCCGTCCGCCGGTCGCCGGTGTCCCCGTAGTAGCCGATGGCGCTGCCGCAGACGAAGACGCGCGGCGGGGTGTCCAGGGAGGCGATGGCCTCGGCGAGCGCCGCCGTGCCGAGGACGCGGCTGTTCCGGATCGTGCGCTTGTACGCGTCGGTCCAGCGGTGGTCGCCCACCCCGGCACCCGCGAGGTGCACGACGGCGTCGCAGCCCGCGAGCCCGGCGGCGTCCACCGTCTGGCGTTCGGGGTCCCAGCGCACCTCGTCGGCGCCGCGCGGCGGGCGCCGGACGAGCCGGACGATCTCGGGCTGCCGTGTCCCGGCTTCCGGCGGGCGGGTGGCGCTCGTCGCGCGCAGGGAGCGCAGGAGTGCCGTTCCGATGAGACCGGTCGAGCCGGTGATCGCGATCCGCATGACAGCCATACTGCCGTGCCCGGACGCGTATGCATGGCACAGTGGCACGCATGTCCGAATCGCTCGTCCGTACTGCCGTCTTCGCCGACGAAGAGCCGCTCGCGGTCATCGACCGCCGTACGTGGTCGACGCTGCACGCCGTGACGCCCCGGCCGCAGTCACCGTACGGCCGGTTCTTCGACGACCGGCACCGTCCCGAGGACCTGCTCGTGGCGGAGATCGCGGGGCAGGTGGCGGGCTATCTGCGGCTGGTGCCGCCGACGGCGCTGCCCTGCAACGCGCACGTCCGGCAGATTCAGGGCCTGGCCGTGGACACCTGGGCGCGCGGCCGGGGCATCGCCCGTACGCTGCTGGACGCGGCGTGCGCGCAGGCGGCGGACGAGGGCGCCCGCCGGATCACCCTGCGCGTCCTCGGGCACAACGTTCCTGCACGCAGGCTCTACGAGTCGGCGGGCTTCGTGGTCGAGGGCATCCTGCCCGAGGAGTTCCTGCTGGAGGGCACGTACGTCGATGACGTGCTGATGGGCAAGAAGCTGAGCTGAGCGGCCGAGACGGCCTTTACGGGGTGAGCGCCTTCAAGAGGGCGTCGGCGAACTCGGCGGGGTGTGTGGTCGTACCGGTGTGTCCGCCGGGGAAGTGCAGGAGTTCCGTGCCGAAGCGTTCGGCAAGGTGGGCGGCCGGCCGGTAGGACAGCTCGCCGCGGGAGTCCTCGCCACCGGCCAGGACGAGCCGGTCGGTCAGGGCCGCCAGGCGTGCGGTGTCCGGGGCGTAGGACATGAAGGGGGCCACGATCCGGCCGACGAAGTACGGCAGGTTGGCCATGGTCTGCTCGGCCCGTGCCGCGGCCTGCGGCGGAAGCCGCATCTCCGGTTGAGGCGGCGCGGTGTCGCCGCCGTCCGCCTTGAGGCCCACGGCGAACTCGGCCATCGCCGGCATGAGCCCCTGGGTACGGAACGTCTCCTGTACGCGGGCGACGAGCGCGCGGTGTTCGGCGGCGTCCGGCAGGACCTCCACCACCGGCGGCTCGTGCGCCACGACGCGGGTGAGGCGTTCGGGGCGGGTGGTGAGCAGGTGCAGGGCGGTGATCGCGCCCGAGCTGATGCCGAGTATCCGGGCGGGTTCGTCGGGCGACAGCAGCTCCAGCATGCGGAACGCGTCGTCGGCGTGCTCGGCCACGTGCTGTTCGGCTTCTGGGTCGTCCAGCACGCTCCGGGACATGCCGCGCGGGTCGTAGGCCGCGACGGTGTACGTGGCGGCCAGGCCGTCGGCGATGCCGTCGAGAGAGGCCGCGCCGCCCGCTCCGCCGGGTATGAGCAGCAGCAGCGGACCCTGGCCGCGTACTTCGTAGTGCAGGTTCGCGCCGTTCACGCGCAGGCTGCCGGTGGTCGGGCCGTTCATGTCGGGTCTCCTTCTCCGGCTTCGCGGGGCGCGGGCCAGTGCGTCAGGGCGGTGTGGAGGGCGTCGAGGGCACGGACCCAGGAGTCCTGCGGCGACCGTTCGTGCGCGAAGCCGCCGGCGGCTTCCAGCGCGACGAAGCCGTGGAACGTACTGCGCAGCAGGCGGACCGCGTCGGTCAGGTCGGGTTCGGTCAGGCCGTAGCCGCGCAATATGCCGTAGGTCAGCTCGACCGCGCGCCGCGGGCCGGGGGCGTTCGCGGCCAGTTCCGGGTCGATTTTCAGCGGAAGCTGCGTCGCCATGTAGCGGCCCGGGTGCGCGGCCGCGTACTCCCGCCAGGCGTCGGCGAACGCGACCAGCGCGTCCTGGCCCGCGAGCCCGGCGGTCGCCTCCGCGATACGGATGGTCTTCTCGTCCGCCGCGAGCAGTGCGATCCGTCCGCGCAGGTCTTCCAGGCTGCGGACGTGCGTATACAGACTCGCGTCCTTCACACCGAGCCGCCGTGCCACCTGCGACATGGTGACTTGGTCGAGCCCGGCCTCGTCCGCCAGCTCGGCCGCCGCGAGCGTCACTCGGTCCGCTGTTAGTCCGGCTCGTGCCATGTGGCTGTCCTCCGTGTCATTGCCTAGTCACTTTAGGCTATAACTAAGGCTCCTAGGTATAGCCTACGGGCTCTAGGTGCGACAAGAGATTTAGGCAGCAGGCCGCCGTGGGCCGGCTCGGGCCCCACGGAAAGAGCGCCGCGCCCCGCCGTGAAGGCGGCACGCGGCGCTCGCGGCTTGTGTTGTGGCGCGGCGAGAGAACGGCCCCGCGTATGCGGGGGCCACGATGCGGCGGACAGCCGCGCGTACAGATCGGAGGGAACAGCCCCGCCCGCGCGGGGACCACGGGCACATCGCCCATGCCGAACTCGACCGGAAGGGAACACCGCTCACGCGGGGACCACCTGGGGGTGATGGCATTCACGACGACGCCGAGGGGAACACCCCCGCCCACGCGGGGACCACAACTCAAAGATCGCAACAGCCCGGCCGCTGAAGGGAACACCCCCGCCCACGCGGGGACCACTACGTGCTCGACAGGGTCGACCCGCACGAGACGGGAACACCCCCGCCCACGCGGGGACCACGGGTCTCCCCGGGTAAGCCGGGCGCAGCATAAGGGGAACACCCCCGCCCACGCGGGGACCACGCACCCGCGACGACTTCCAGAATCCGGAGCCAGGGAACACCCCCGCCCACGCGGGGACCACTCGCAGGTCAGCGCAGTGCGGTCCGGTCTCACGGGGAACACCCCCGCCCACGCGGGGACCACAGCCCGCGACCAGCGATTCTGTCAGCCGACGCGGCGGTTTTTACTCACTCTCATCGTTGCCGACCGGTGGGCATCAGGTCCCATACCGATCCCACAACGCAGGAAACCGTTCCGCCAGGACTCGATCGTCGTCAAGGTCCAAGTAGGTGCCGAGAGGTTCGCGGGGCTGGGGTGGTAGGCCGAGGTCGGGCATTTCGGCGCCGGTGAGTTGTTCGTACGCCTCGTCCGCCGCGTAGCCGAGTTCCTCCGCGTCGCCGTCCACCTCGTCGTCGAACGCGTCCAGCAGGTCGGCGAGGTGGTCGGGGTCGTGCAGGGCGCCTTCGAAGACCTCCCGGCCCTGGCCGATCAGCCAGCTCCGGAAGTTGTCGAAGGCGTCGTCGCTCGCGCCGCCGAGCAGGATGCCGGCCGCGGCCCACAGGTCCCAGGTGTAGGCGCGGCGGTCCCGGGACTCGAAGTGCCGGGCGAAGTCCACGACCGAGTCGGGGTCGAGGGCGACCAGTCGTTCGACGAGGGCGTCCGCCTGCTCCTCCGGGTCGCCTTCGGCGGCCTCGCGGGAGCTGTCGATCAGCTGCCAGAACTCCGTCTCGTCCATCACGGGTCCAGCATCGTTCCTGGGGCACGGCGCCGCACGCGGAGTACCCCAGATGCGACGGTGTCGTTATCCGCGGCCGCTCGCGCGGAAAAGCGGACACAAGGTGTCGGGTTTCGGCGGGAGGGTCGTGGCATGACAGAAGGAGAACTCACCATGGCCGAGGCAGGCAGCCCGCAGGGGCCGCTCACCGGGAAGATCGCGCTGGTCGCCGGCGCGACGCGCGGCGCGGGCCGGGCGATGGCGGTGGAGCTGGGCCGGGGCGGCGCCACGGTCTATGTCACCGGCCGTACGACCAGGGAACACGTCAGCGAGGTCGGCCGGGCGACGGAGACGATCGAGGAGACCGCGGAGCTGGTGACGGCGGCGGGCGGGACGGGCATCGCCGTACCGACGGACCATCTGGACCCGGCGGCGGTACGGGCGCTGACCGAGCGCATCGACCGCGAGCAGGGGCGGCTGGACCTCCTCGTCAACGACCTGTGGGGCGGGGACGTGAATGTCGAGTGGGGAAAGAAGATGTGGGAGCACGACCTGGAGAAGGGGCTGCGGGTGCTGCGGCTCGGGGTGGAGAGCCACATCGTCACCAGCAGGTACGCGCTGCCGCTGCTGATCCGTCGGCCCGGCGGGCTGCTGGTGGAGGTGACGGACGGTACGGAGGAGTTCAACCGGCGCTACCGGGAGCCCTTCTACTACGACCTGGCCAAGAGCGGCCCGATCCGGATGACGAAGGGCCTCGCCACGGAACTGCCGGAGTACGGGTGCACGGCGGTGTGCCTGACGCCGGGCTGGCTGCGGTCGGAAGCCATGCTGGACACCCACTTCAAGGTCACCGAGGAGAACTGGCGGGCGGGCTGCGAGCAGAACCCGCACTTCGCGATCTCCGAGACGCCGGTGTTCGTGGGGCGGGCGCTGGCGGCGCTGGCCGCCGACCCGGACGTGGCCCGGTTCAACGGGCAGACGCTGTCCAGCGGTGGGCTGGCGAAGGTGTACGGCTTCACGGACGTGGACGGGTCGGCGCCGGACGCCTGGCGCTACATCACCGAGGTCGAGCAGGAGGGGAAGCCGGCGGACACGAGCGGGTATCGGTAGGGGGGACGGGCAGGACGGGTACGGGGGTACGGGCAGCCGCGGCCTACGAGTGGCCGTAAAGCCCCTATCGCCCGTACAGCCCCCGCATACGGCCAGCCGCCGCGGCGAACCGTTCCCGCAGCTCCGGCGGAGCGAGTACCTCCGCCTCCGGGCCGAGGCCCAGCAACTGGCTGTAGGCGACGTCCAGGGATTCGACGGGCAGGGTGACCGTGATCCGGCCCTGCTCGTCGGGCTCGCCCGCCGCGGCCAGGGCCTCCTCGGCGCCGGCGCGGTCGGTCACGTGCCGCAGGTGCCGGGCGCCGTCGGGGGTCAGCCGTACGACCACCTCGTCCCGCAGGATCGAGCGTGCGAACTGGGCGGCGCGTTCCGCCCAGAAGGCGGGCAGGTCGAAGTCCGGGCCGCGGGTGAAGCGGTCGTCGAGGGGCGTGACGGAGGTGAAGCGGTCGACGCGGTACACGCGCATGTCCGCACCGGGCTCCGTACCGGCCTCCGTACCGGCCCGTGCCGCCAGGTACCAGACGCCCGCCTTGAGCACCAGGCCGTACGGCTCCAGCTCGCGCTCCACCTCGGTGTCCTTGCGGCGGTAGCGGGTGGCGATGCGCCGGTCGTCCCAGACCGCGTCCGCGACGGCGGGCAGCAGCTCGGGGGTGGCCGGTTCGCGGTACCAGGCGGGGGCGTCGAGGTGGAAACGCTGGGCGGCGCCGTCGGCGGCGTCCCGGAGTTCGGGCAGCAGCGCGGCGGAGACCTTGAGCCGGGCGGCGGAGGCGGCGTCGGCGAGGCCCATGTCGCGCAGTGCGGCGGGCACACCGGACAGGAACAGCGCCTCGGCCTCGCTGCGGCCGAGGCCGGTCAGCCGGGTGCGGTAGCCGCCGATGAGGCGGTAGCCGCCGGCCCGGCCGCGGTCCGCGTAGACGGGCACCCCGGCCTCGGAGAGGGAGAGCACGTCGCGGGCGACCGTGCGCTCCGACACCTCCAGCTCCCGCGCCAGTTCGGCGCCGGTCATCGACGGGCGGGACTGGAGCAGCAGCACCATTCTGATCAGCCGGGCAGCGCGCATGTCTGCATCATGCCGCGCGGAGGAGCGGCCCGGCGCACGGCCGGTGTCCCGTGCGCGACAAAGGCCCCGTGCACGACGAAGATCCCGTGCGCGACGAAGATCCCGTGCGCGACAAAGGCCCCGTGCGCGAAGAAGATCCCGTGCGGAGACCCCGGGCGCGGTTGAGGTGGTCTCCGCACGGGAGCGGGGGCGCCGGACCGGGGTCCGGCGCGGGGTGCGGGCCCGGCGCGGCAGGCGCGGGCCCGGTGGGAGGTGGTGCGGGCGCGGCGGCGGACCGCCCACCGGGTACGGCGGGAGGCCGCCGTACCCGCCATGGCCTACAGCCCGTACCGCTCCTTGGCCTCCTTGACCGTCTCCGCCTTCACGTCGCCGCGGCGGGACAGTGCGGCCAGGGCCTGCACGACCACCGACTGGGCGTCGACGCCGAAGTGGCGGCGGGCGGCCTCGCGGGTGTCGGAGAGGCCGAAGCCGTCGGTGCCGATGGAGGTCCAGTCCTGCTCGACCCAGGGGGCGATCTGGTCCGGAACGGCACGCATCCAGTCGCTGACCGCCACGACCGGGCCGGGGGCACCGGCCAGCGCGCGGGTCACGTACGGGATACGGTCCTCGCCCTCCAGACGCGCGGCGTCGCACTCCAGCGCGTCGCGGCGCAGCTCCGTCCAGGACGGCGCCGACCAGATGTCCGCCGCCACGCCCCAGTCGCGGGCCAGGATCTCCTGGGCCTCCAGGATCCAGTGGATGGCGGTGCCGGAGGCCAGCAACTGGAGGCGCGGCGCGTCGGCAGCGGCGGGCTCGGCCTCCTTGAAGCGGTAGAGGCCCTTGAGGATGCCCTCCTCGACGCCCTCCGGCATGGCGGGCTGCACCTTGGTCTCGTTGTAGACCGTGAGGTAGTAGAAGACGTCCTCGGCGTCCGGACCGTACATCCGGCGCAGGCCCTCCTTGACGATCACCGCGACCTCGTACGCGAACGCCGGGTCGTAGGAGAGCGCCGCCGGGTTGGTGGAGGCGATCAGATGCGAGTGGCCGTCCGCGTGCTGGAGGCCCTCACCGGTCATCGTCGTCCGGCCGGCCGTGGCGCCGATGACGAAGCCGCGGCCTAGTTGGTCGGCGAGCGCCCAGAACTGGTCGGCGGTGCGCTGCCAGCCGAACATCGAGTAGAAGATGTAGAACGGGATCATCGGCTCGCCGTGGGTGGCGTACGAGGTCGCCGCCGCGGTGAAGTCGGCCAGCGAACCGGCCTCAGTGATGCCCTCGTTGAGGATCTGGCCGTCCTTGGCTTCCTTGTAGTACAGGAGCTGGTCGCGGTCGACCGGGTCGTAGGTCTGGCCGACGGGGGAGTAGAGCCCGGCGGACGGGAACAGCGACTCCATGCCGAAGGTACGGGCCTCGTCGGGCACGACCGGCACCCAGCGCTTGCCGGTCTCCTTGTCCCGCATCAGGTCCTTGACCAGGCGGACGAACGCCATGGTGGTGGCGATCTCCTGCGAGCCCGAGCCCTTCTTCAGGGCGTCGAACGCCTTGTCGGCGGGCATCGGCAGCGGCTTGGCGACGACCTTGCGGGCGGGGGCCGGACCGCCGAGGGCGGCGCGGCGCTCGCGCAGGTACTCCATCTCGGGCGAGTTGGCGCCGGGGTGGGCGTAAGGCACCACGTCGGCGTCCAGGGCGCTGTCCGGGATCGGCAGCTCCAGCAGGTCGCGCATGGTGCGGAACTGCTCGCCGGTGAGCTTCTTCATCTGGTGGTTGGCGTTACGGGACTCGAAGCCCTCGCCGAGGGTGTAGCCCTTGACGGTCTGCGCCAGGATGACGGTGGGCGCGCCCTTGTGCTCGACGGCGGCCTTGTACGCGGCGTACACCTTGCGCGGCTCGTGGCCCGCGCGGGAAGTCTGGAACAGCTCCAGCAGCTTGGCGTCCGACAGGCCCTGGGCGATACGGCCCAGCGACGGGTCCGCGCCGAAGAAGTGCTCGCGCAGGTAGGCGACGTCGCGGGTGGCGTACGTCTGGAACTGCGCGTCCGGGGTCTCGCGCAGGCGGCGCAGCAGCGCGCCGTCCGTGTCCTGGGCGAAGACCTCGTCCCACGCCTGGCCCCAGAGGGACTTGATGACGTTCCAGCCCGCGGCGCGGAACTGGGCCTCCAGCTCCTGCACGATCTTGAAGTTGGGGCGGACCGGGCCGTCGAGGCGCTGGAGGTTGCAGTTGATGACGAAGGTCAGGTTGTCCAGGCCCTCGCGGCCGGCCAGCGCCAGTGCGGCCGTCGACTCGGGCTCGTCCATCTCGCCGTCACCGAGGAACGCCCATACGTGGGAGTCCGAGGTGTCCTTGATGCCGCGGTGCTCCAGGTAGCGGTTGAAGCGCGCCTGGTAGATCGCGGAGAGCGGGCCGAGGCCCATGGAGACGGTGGGGAACTCCCACAGCCAGGGCAGGCGCCGCGGGTGCGGGTACGAGGGCAGGCCGTCGCCGGCCGCCTCCTGGCGGAAGCGGTCGAGCTGGTCCTCGGTGAGGCGGCCTTCGAGGAAGGCGCGGGCGTAGATGCCGGGGGAGGCGTGGCCCTGGATGTAGAGCTGGTCGCCCGACCCGTCGGCTTCCTTGCCGCGGAAGAAGTGCTGGAAGCCGGTCTCGTAGAGCCAGGCCGCCGAGGCGAAGGTGGCGATGTGGCCGCCGAGGCCGAGGCGGGAGCCGCGGGTGACCATGGCGGCCGCGTTCCAGCGGTTCCACGCCGTGATCCGGGCCTCCATCGCCTCGTCACCCGGGAACTCGGGCTCGGCGGCGGTCGGGATGGTGTTGACGTAGTCGGTTTCGAGCGGCGCGAGGCCCGGGGCACCGGTGTGCTCCACGGCGCGGCGCATCAGGTAGGCGGCGCGGTGCGGACCGGCCGCCTTGGTGACGGCGTCCAGGGACGCGCGCCACTCGGCCGTCTCCTCCGGGTCGCGGTCCGGGACCTGGTCGAGCTGGCTGTACGGCATACGTACGGGATCGGGCATGGGTGGCCCCTTTCCGGACGGAGGAGGGAGGTGCGATGAGTGCTTGGCAGGCAGGGGTGTCGCGCCCCACGGACGACGATACGCCTCTGATCGATGATCGATCAACGCAAGTTGAAGGAAAAACCGCAGGTCGGCACGGGGTGCCAGCCTTTTAGGCACGGGGTGCCAGGCTGCCTGCGGCTCCGAATCGAAGGGAAGCGGGGTCCCCGGCCTGCGCGTCAGACCCGGGGCGCGCAGCTCAGCACGTGCGTCTTCAGCAGCTCGCCGATCCTCGGGTCGCGCCGCCGGAACGCGTCCACGATCTCCTGGTGGTCCCGCGCGTGCGAGCGCGGCTCCGGGCTGAACCAGCGGATCGACAGCGTCGTCCACACCTCGACGCCCAGCGACTCCCAGGTGTGCAGCAGGACGGCGTTACGGGCGGCGCGCACGATCTCGCGGTGGAAGGCCACGGTGTGCCGCACCTGCGCCTCGCCGTCGCCGTGCCGGTCCGCCTCGCACAGCGCCGCCACCTCGCGGTCCAGCGCCGCGCAGTCCTCGGCCAGCCGCCCGGCGGCCAGCTCCGCGGCCACCTGCTCCAGCCCGGCCCGTACCGGGTAGCTCTCCTTGAGGTCGTCGGCGGTCAGATTCCGTACCCGTACGCCCTTGTTCGGCGCCGACTCGATGAGCTGGAGCGACTCCAGCTCGCGCAGCGCCTCCCGTACGGGCGTCTGGCTGACTTCCAGCTCGACCGCGATCCGCCGTTCCACGATCCGCTCACCGGGCTGCCAGCGGCCGCTGACGATCCCCTCCAGGATGTGCTCGCGGATCTGCTCGCGGAGCGAATGGACGACGGGCGGGGTCATGACGTGCTCCTTCAGAGCGTGCGGCAGACGGCGGCCGGGGCCCGGCACCGGAAGGCGGTACGGGGGACCACCGCAGGACGGCCATTATCCGTGCAACGAAAACGGGTCGGCCCCGGCTCGTACGAACTTGTACGAACCGGGGCCGACCCTGCACACCTACGCGGTGGCTACCGCGTTCAGAGACCGATCTCGGTCTCGAACTCGCCGGCCTCCAGGATCTGCTTGACCGTCGTCAGGTAACGGGCCGCGTCGGCACCGTCCACCAGGCGGTGGTCGTAGGAGAGCGCCAGGTAGGTCATGTGGCGCACGGCGATGGTCTCACCCAGCTCCGGGTGGTCGACGACCACCGGGCGCTTGACGGTGGCACCGATGCCCAGGATGCCGACCTGGTTCGGCGGCACGATGACCGTGTCGAACAGCGCACCGCGCGAGCCGGTGTTGCTGATCGTGAAGGTCGCGCCCGACATGTCGTCCGGGCTGATCTTGTTGGTGCGGACCTTGCCGGCCAGCTCCGCGGTCTTCCGGGCGATGCCGGCGATGTTCAGGTCGCCCGCACCCTTGATGACCGGGGTCATCAGGCCCTTCTCCGCGTCCACCGCGATACCGACGTTCTCGGTGTCGAAGTAGGTGATCGTGCCCTCGTCCTCGTTGATCCGGGCGTTGACGACCGGGTGGGCCTTCAGCGCCTGGACGGCGGCCTTGACGAAGAACGGCATCGGGGAGAGCTTGACGCCCTCACGCTGCGCGAAGGCGTCCTTGGCCTTGTTGCGCATCCGCATGATCTTGGTGATGTCCACCTCGACCACGGAGGTGAGCTGCGCCTGGCCGTGCAGGGCCTTCATCATGTTGTCGCCGATGACCTTGCGCATCCGCGGCATCTTGACGGTCTGACCGCGCAGCGGCGACGCCTCGATGGCCGGGGCCTTCGAAGCGGCGGCGGCCGGGGCGGCGGCAGCGGCCGGGGCGGCCTGCTTGGCGGCCTCGGCGGCGGCGATGACGTCCTGCTTGCGGATACGGCCGCCGACACCGGTGCCCTTGACCGAGCCCAGGTCCACGCTGTTCTCCTGGGCCAGCTTGCGGACCAGGGGGGTGACGTAGGCGGCGTCCGCCTCACCCGCGGCCGGGGCCGGGGTGACGGGCGCGGCGGCCGGAGCCGGCGCCGGGGCCGGAGCGGCCGGGGCCGGGTCCGGGCGGGGGTGGTGACCTGCTGCGGCGCGGGCGCCGAGGGGGCCTGCGGGGCCGGGGCCTCCTGCTGCGGCGCCTCCTGCTTGGGGGCTTCCTGCTTCGGAGCCTCCTGGGCGGGAGCCGGGGCGGCGGGGGCCTCGGCCTGGGCCGGAGCGGCACCCTTCGCACCGATGACGGCGAGCTTGGCGCCGACCTCGGCGGTCTCGTCCTCGCCCACCAGAATCTCCAGCAGGGTGCCGGCGGTGGGGGCGGGGATCTCGGTGTCGACCTTGTCGGTCGACACCTCCAGCAGCGGCTCGTCCTCGGCCACCTCCTCGCCGACCTCCTTGAGCCAGCGGGTGACGGTGCCCTCGGTCACGCTCTCGCCGAGCGCGGGGAGGACGACGTCCGTGCCCTGGGCGCCACCGGCCGGGGCCGCGGGGGCCTCCTGCTTCGGGGCTTCCTGGGCGGGGGCCTCCTGGGCCGGAGCCGCGGCGGGCTCGGGCTCGGCGGCGGGCGCCTCGGCCTGGGCCGGGGCGGACTCGGCCGCGGGGGCACCGCTGCCGTCGTCGATGATGGCCAGCTCGGCGCCGACCTCGACGGTCTCGTCCTCGGCCACCTTGATGGAGGCCAGCACGCCGGCGGCGGGGCGGGGATCTCGGTGTCGACCTTGTCGGTCGACACCTCCAGCAGGGGCTCGTCGGCCTCTACGCGCTCACCCTCGGCCTTCAGCCAGCGGGTGACGGTGCCCTCGGTGACGCTCTCGCCGAGCGCCGGAAGGGTTACGGAAACCGCCATGGTTTCTCTTGCTCCTTACAGAAAAGTGCGGATGTGGTCGCGCCCGGACCGGGATCAGTCGTGGGAGTGCAGAGGCTTGCCGGCCAGGGCCAGGTGGGCCTCGCCGAGCGCCTCGTTCTGCGTCGGGTGCGCGTGGATGAGCTGCGCAACCTCGGCCGGCAGGGCCTCCCAGTTGTAGACCAGCTGGGCCTCGCCGACCTGCTCGCCCATGCGGTCACCGACCATGTGGACGCCGACCACGGCACCGTCCTTGACCTGGACGAGCTTGATCTCGCCCGCGGTCTTGAGGATCTTGCTCTTGCCG
Organism: Streptomyces chrestomyceticus JCM 4735; assembly: GCF_003865135.1. Taxonomy (NCBI): domain Bacteria; kingdom Bacillati; phylum Actinomycetota; class Actinomycetes; order Kitasatosporales; family Streptomycetaceae; genus Streptomyces; species Streptomyces chrestomyceticus. The sequence continues at coordinate 6,841,551 of NZ_BHZC01000001.1, forward strand.
TTGCCCGCGAGGTTGTACTTCAGCGCGACGACCTTGTCGGCACCGTACAGCTCCTTGGCCTTCGCCTCGGTGATGCCCACCGAAGCGACCTCCGGGTGGCAGTACGTCACGCGCGGCACGCCGTCGTAGTCGATCGGCACGGTCTTGACGCCGGCCAGCCGCTCCGCCACCAGGATGCCCTCGGCGAAGCCGACGTGCGCGAGCTGGAGGGTGGGGACGAGGTCACCGACGGCCGAGATCGTCGGCACGTTGGTCTGCATGTACTCGTCGACCAGGACGTAGCCGCGGTCCATGGCGACCCCGGCCTCCTCGTAGCCCAGGCCCTGGGAGACCGGGCCGCGGCCGATGGCGACCAGCAGCACCTCGGCCTCGAAGGACTTGCCGTCGGCCAGCGTGACCTTGACGCCGTCCTGGGTGTACTCGGCCTTGTCGAAGAAGGTGCCCAGGTTGAACTTGATGCCGCGCTTGCGGAAGGCCCGCTCCAGCAGCTTGGAGCTGTTCTCGTCCTCGACCGGGACGAGGTGCTTGAGGCCCTCGACGATGGTCACGTCGGTGCCGAAGGACTTCCACGCGGAGGCGAACTCGACGCCGATGACGCCGCCGCCCAGCACGATCGCGGACTTCGGCACCCGGTCCAGCTTCAGCGCGTGGTCCGAGGAGATGATCCGGTCGCCGTCGATGGTCAGGCCCGGCAGGGACTTCGGCACGGAGCCGGTCGCCAGCAGGATGTGGCGACCCTGGACCCGCTGGCCGTTGACGTCGACGGAGGTGGGGGAGGACAGCCGGCCCTCACCCTCGATGTAGGTCACCTTGCGGGAGGCGACCAGGCCCTGCAGCCCCTTGTACAGGCCCGAGATGACCTCGTCCTTGTACTTGTGGACGCCCTCGATGTCGATGCCGTCGAGGGTGGCCTTGACACCGAACTGCGCGGCTTCGCGGGCCTGGTCCGCGATCTCGCCGGCGTGCAGCAGGGCCTTGGTGGGGATGCAGCCGTTGTGCAGGCAGGTGCCGCCGAGCTTGTTCTTCTCGATCAGGGCGACGTCCAGGCCAAGCTGCGCCCCGCGCAGGGCAGCGGCGTAACCACCGCTACCGCCTCCGAGGATCACTAGGTCGAAAACGGTGCTGGCGTCGTTCGCCACGTCACGTCCTCCATGCATGGGTACGCCGGAGCCGGTCGTCGGTGACCGGGCGGCGGCTGTTGATCGGCCGCTTCTTGGATCGGCCCTGGGTAAGGGGGGCCCTGTCCTGCCAAGAACCCATCTTCGCACTTGTTGAACGCGACCGGGACGGCGGGCCGGGCCATGGGACGGCACGACGGCCGTTCCGAGGGGTTGCGCGTACGGTTACTCAGGCGTACGGGCGTACGGATTTCGTCGAGGGCGAACACGCGCGTACGGCCCCGGGCGCCGGGCCCGGGGCCGTACCGGCAAAACGTCGCGAACGCCACAAACGTAACCGCGGCACGGTCAGCCGAGGTCGCCGTCCGCGGTCCGCTCGGCCAGCCGCACCAGGGTGCGCACCGCGGAGCCGGTGCCACCCTTGGGGGTGTAACCGAACGGCGCGCTCTCGTGGAAGGCCGGGCCGGCGATGTCCAGGTGCGCCCAGGTGATGCCCTCGCCCACGAACTCCTTCAGGAAGACACCGGCCAGCAGGCCGCTGCCCGCGCGCTCGCCGACGTTCTTCAGGTCGGCGACCGGGGAGTCCATGCTCCGGCGCAGCTCGGACGGCATCGGCATCGGCCAGGACGGCTCGCCGGCCGCCTCCGCGATCTCGTGCAGGCTCGCCCGGAAGGCATCGTCGTTGGACATGATCCCGAAGGTCCGGTTGCCCAGCGCCATCACCATCGCGCCGGTCAGCGTCGCGACGTCCACGATCGCGTCGGGCCGCTCCTCCGAGGCGCGGGTCAGCGCGTCGGCCAGCACCAGACGGCCCTCGGCGTCGGTGTTCAGCACCTCGACGGTCTTGCCGTTGTACATGGTCAGCACGTCGCCGGGGCGCATCGCGTTGCCCGAGGGCATGTTCTCGGCGAGCGCCAGCCAGCCGGTGACGTTGACCCGCAGGCCCAGCCGGGCGGCGGCCACGACCGCGGCGAACACCGCGGCGGCACCGCTCATGTCGCACTTCATGGTCTCGTTGAAGCCGGCCGGCTTCAGGGAGATGCCGCCCGAGTCGTAGGTGATGCCCTTGCCGACGAGCGCCAGGGTCTTTTCGGCCTTCGGGTGGGTGTAGGCGATCCGCACCAGCCGCGGCGGGTTCTCCGAGCCCTGGCCGACGCCCATCAGGCCGCCGTAGCCGCCCTTCTTCAGGGCCTTCTCGTCCAGCACCTCGACCTTGAGGCCGAACTCCTTCGCGGCGGCCTGGGCCTGCGCGGCGAAGGACTTCGGGGTGAGGTCGTTGGAGGGGGTGTTGATCAGGTCGCGGGCGCGGTTGACCTCGGCGGCCAGCGTCTCGGCGCGCTCGGCGGCGGCCTTGTAGGCCTTGTCGCGCGGCTTGCCGCCGAGGATCGCGATCTCGGCCAGCGGCGCCTTGCCGTTGCCTTCGGCCTTCTTGCCGCCGCGGGCGGTCGTCGCGTCGCCGCCGCTGCGGTACGCGGTGAAGGCGTACGCGCCGAGCAGCGCGCCCTCGGCGACCGCCGCGGTGTCCCCGGCGTCCCCGGCGGGCAGCGCGAAGGCGGCCTTCTTGGTGCCGGCCAGGGCGCGGGCGGCGGCGCCGGCGCCGCGGCGCAGCACCTCGGGGTCGTACTCCCCGTCCTCGGCCGGGGCGTCGCCCAGGCCGACCGCCAGGACGACCGCCGCCTTCAGGCCGGAGCCGGCCGGCAGCTTGGTGACCTCGCCCTCGGCACCGCTCGCGCCGAGGGTCTCCAGGACGGCGGCGAGCCCGCCGTCGAACGCCTTGTCCACGGCTTCGGCGCCGGGGGCCAGTACGACGCCCTTGGCGCCCTTGGCCACGCCGACGACAACGGTGTCCGCACGCAACGTCGCGGCGGAGGATGTGCTGAGGGTCAGTGCAGTCACGGTGATGAGAGTCCTGTTCCGTCCGGTTGTCCGTTCGCGCCGAGGGCGCTGCTGCGGCCGAGCCTACGCTCGGGGGCGCCGGACGTAACCGCTTGATGCCGTATCCGCCCGGCCTGTCACATCTTCACCACCTGTCGCAGGAGCCCCAACGCCTCGGTGCGCCGGGGGAGTTGGCGGTTCCGCGGGCCGCCGGGGCCGCCCGTACGCCGGGCCCCGCCGTCAATCTCCGTGCGCCGAATGAGACGTGCGTCACAGTAGTGGCGACTGCGGGATAGACGGACGCGAACCTTCGCATGATGTGCACGAGCCTGCCCGGTACCGCTTCCGGAGGCAGGGGGACTTCCGGGGGGAAGGGACTGCGCCCATGGGCAGCAACGGCAGGCCGGCCACCAGACCGGCCAAGGTTTTGACCGCACTCGCCGCAGCGATGATCACGGCACTGCCGCTGGTGGTGAGCACCCCCGCCGCCGCGCGGAACGCGCCCGCGCCGGCGGACCCGGTGCCCCGGATCGACCTGCGGGTCCTGGTCGTGAGCGACGGCGGTGAGTCCACCGAGGCGATCGCCGCCGAACTGCGCGGCCAGGGTGTCCCGTACACCACCGTCGACCTGACGAGCCCCGGCCGCCCGGTGATCGACGCGGCGTTCCTCAGCGACACCGTGGACGGCCGGCCGCGCGCCAAGTTCCAGGGCGTCGTGCTGCCGAACGACAACCCGTTCGGCACCGCCGCGTCCACCGAGCTGGCCGCCCTGAAGGCGTACGAGACCGCGTACAAGATCCCGCAGGTGGACGCGTACACCTACGCCCGGCCCGACGTCGGCCTGCGCACGCCCGACGACGGCGGCTACGCCGGGGTGCTGGACGGCTTCGCCACCCGCACCACCGCGGCGGGCAAGGCGGGCCCCTTCGGCTACCTCAAGGGCGCGGTGCCCTTCGAGGACGCCGACCCGCAGGTCTCCGAGAGCTACGGCTATGTCGCGCAGCCGCTCGCGAATCCGCCCGCCGGGGCCACGTTCACGTCGTACCTGGACGCGGCGGTGCCGGGCACCTCCGCGCGCGGCTCGCTGATCGGCGAGTACGCCCGCGACGGCCGCCGCGAACTGGTCGTCACCTTCGCGCAGAACCGCTACCAGCAGCAGTTCCGGCTGCTCGCCCGCGGCATCGTGGACTGGCTCACCCAGGGCGTCCACCTGGGGCAGAGCCGGAACTACTTCTCCGTCCAGGTCGACGACATCTTCGCCCCGGACGCCCGCTGGGACGTCGAGAACAACTGCACCCCCGGCGACTTCGACTGCCCCTCCGGCGTCCCGGACACCACCCCCATCCGGATGAGCGAGGCGGACGCCGAGTACGCCGCCGAGTGGCAGCGCGACAGCGGCTACCGGCTCGACATGGTCTACAACGCGGGCTCCGGCGAGGAGTGGAAGACGGAGCACGGCGGGGAGGACGCGCTCGCCGACCGGCTGCTCGCCGACAAGGACGCGTACCGCTGGGTCAACCACACCTGGACGCACCCCTTCCTCGGCTGTGTCCAGGACACCTCGACCGTGCCCTGGCGCTGTGCCAAGGACCTGTTCGGCAAGACCCGGTGGACCAGCCTCAGCGAGATCACCGCCGAGATCGAGAAGAACCACGCCTGGGGCGTGGCCAAGGGCCTGGACGTGGACTCCTCGGAGCTGGTCACCGGCGAGCACTCCGGCCTGAAGACCCTGCCGCAGCAGCCGCTGGACAACCCCAATCTCGGGCCCGCGCTCGCCGCCACCGGCGTCAAGTGGCTGGCCAGCGACAACTCGCGGGAGTCCGCGCAGCGCCCGGCCGGGGCGGCGCTGACCGTGCCGCGCTACCCGATGAACGTGTACTACAACGTGGGCAAGGCGGCCGAAGAGGTCGACGAGTACAACTGGATCTACACCAGCAAGGCCGACGGCGGCAGCGGGATCTGTGAGACCGACCCCAACTCGACCTGCATGCCGGAGCCGTTGCCGACCGACACCGGCTACGCCTCGTACATCGTCCCGCAGGAGGCGCGGACCGCCCTCGGGCATGCTCTGGCCAACGATCCGCGGCCGCACTACATCCACCAGTCGAACCTCGCCGAGGACCGGATCGCCTACCCGGTTCTGGACAAAGTTCTGGCCGACTATCGGGGGTTCTTCGAGGACGGCACCCCGGTCGTCAACCAGCGTCACCGGGACATCGGACGCGAGATGCAGCAGCGTGCGGCCTGGCAGCGGGCCCTGGACGCCGGTTCGGTGACGGCGTACAGAATCGGTGACACTGTCACCGTCACGTCGCCGGCCGGGGTGGCGGCTGCGGCTACGATGCTCGACGGAACCAGAAAGCAACTCGCCGACGGGACCGCGGAATTCGGCGAACGCTACGCCGGACGGGTATCGGAGTGGGCCACAGCGCAGTCGCCCGGAGCGGCCATCACGCTCAAGCTTCCGACGACCGCCTGACACGTCTCCGGCGCCGCCCGGCCCGCGCACCCGGCCGGGCGCGCCGGGACCGGGCGGCCGGCGACCGCCGCATCCCCTCACCACCACCACCGCCGTTGTCCCGCACCGACCCCTGCCGGCCCGCCGCCGTCCCCGAGGCCCACGGCGGCCGCGTCCGCGCGCCGCAAGCCCGCGCCCGGCCGCTCCCGCACCACAGCACCGCACACCACAGCTCTCCACGCCCCGGACGCGCAGGTACGGACGCGTCCGCACGGTGTCCCGCGGCCGTGCCCGCACACCGGCGCCGGCCCACCGCACCCCCGCCCCCGCAGCACCGCACGCCCCCACGCCCGCATCCGCACGTCCCTGTAGGTCCCCGCACGCCCCCGCACGTCAGCACGTGCACGTCCCCAGCACCTCCGCACGCGCACACCGCACCGGGCCGGCACGGCCGCCGGCCGCGCGACGCGCCCGCACGGTGCCCGCGGCACCCGCGCCCGCGCGTTCCGTACCGCTCCACTCAGCACTCACTCCCGGGGGGATTTCGCCATGAACGCAACCCTGTACGAGGTCGGCAGCTCACATCGGCAGCCCGACGACGGGCCGCAGCCCGGCCGGCACGTCACCATGCTCACCGAAGGCACCTACCCGCACGTCCACGGCGGTGTCTCCACCTGGTGCGACCAGCTCGTACGGGGCATGCCCGAAGTCCGTTTCAACGTCATCGCGCTGACCGGCAGCGGCCGTGAGCCGGTGACCTGGGACCTGCCCGACAACGTCTACGCGCGCTCCTCCGTGCCCATGTGGGGCCCGCCGCCGGGACGGCGTACCGCCGGGCTCCTCCGCGGGCGCGACCGTCGCCGCTTCATCGACACCTACGAGCGCTTCCTGCTGTCCATGCTGGACCCGCAGTCCTGCACCGACTTCGGCACCGAGCTGTACGCACTGGCCGCGCTGGCCCGCGAGGGGCGCCTGAGCGCCGCGCTGCGCACCGAGTCCGCGCTGCGCTCCCTGATGTGGATCTGGACCCTGCCGCACGTCGCCACGCGCGCGGCCAACCCCACCGTGCACGACGCGCTCACCGCCACCGACCTGCTCGAACACGCGCTGCGGCCGCTGTCCGTACGGGTGCCGGAGGACAGCGTGGCGCACGCGGTCAGCAACGGGCTGGCCTGCCTGCCCGCGCTCGCCGCCAAGGAGTTCGACGGCGTACCGTTCCTCCTCACCGAGCACGGCATCTACCTGCGCGAGCGCTACCTCGGCTACCGCTCCGACGCCCAGCGCTGGCCCGTCAAGGCCCTGATGCTCGGCTTCTACCGGCAGCTCACCATCGAGAGCTACCGGGCCGCCGACCTCGTCACGCCGTGCAACAAGTACAACAAGCGCTGGGAGGAGCGCGGCGGCACCCCGCCCGAGAAGATCCGTACCGTCTACAACGGCGTCGACGTCCAGCAGTTCCCGCACGCCGAACAGGAGCCGGACGCGCCGACGCTGAGCTGGGCCGGGCGGATCGACCCGATCAAGGACCTGGAAACCCTCATCCGCGCCTACGCGCTGTGCCGCGCCGAGGTCCCCGACCTGCGGCTGCGGCTGTTCGGCGGGGTGCCGGCCGGCGGCGAGGCGTACAAGACCCGCTGCGAGAAGCTGGCCGCCTCGCTCGGCGTGACCGACGGGCTGAGCTGGGAGGGGCGCATCGACGACGTGGCCCGCGCCTACGCGGCCGGCAGCGTCGTCATGCTCTCCAGCATCTCCGAGGGCTTCCCGTTCAGCCTGATAGAGGCCATGTCCTGCGGCCGCTCGACCGTCTCGACCGACGTCGGCGGGGTGCGCGAGGCGGTCGGTGACACCGGGCTCGTCGTACCGCCCCGCGAACCCGAAGCGATGGCCAAGGCCACCCTGGAACTGCTCAAGGGCGGCTGGGAGAAGCGCGCCGAACTCGGCAGCCGGGCCCGGCAGCGGGTCATCGACCAGTTCACGCTGCGCCGCTCCGTCGACGGCTTCCGCACCATCTACCGCGAACTCGACGGCGCGGACCGGCAGGCCGCCGAGCAGCGGGACGAGTGGACCCTCCAGTTGCGCGGGCCCTGGAACACCCCCCTCGCCGCCGACGGGGCCGGCTGGTGAGCGGTTCCCTGTGGCTGGTGCCGGGGGAGGGCGGCAAGGACCGGACGGACGACCTGCCGGACGTGCCGCGGCCCCGGCGCCCGCACTGGGCCGCCCCCGACCCGGTCGACGAACTCGCCGCGCGGATGGGCGACCTGATCGCCGCCGCCGTGCACCCCGACGAGATCGCCGCCGTCATCGAGTCCGACGGCATGAGCGACGACCAGATCAGACTCACCTACGGGCGCGAGAACTCCTTCGCCCTCGCCGAGGAGCTGTACGCACGGGTCCCGCGCAGCTACCCCGAACCGGACCGCCCGGTCACCGACCCCTGGCGGGTCAGCCTGCTCGGCTGCCTGCTGCGCGCCCTGGTCTTCGCCCTTCCCGGACTCGCCTACGTCGTCGGCTCCCACCTGCTGTCCGGCCCGCCGGACTCCCTCGGACTGCCCGCCGGAACGATGCCGCTGCTGGCCGGCGCCCTGGCCGGCTGGGTCTGGAACCAGGCGCTGGCCCATCGCGCGTACTCCTGGCTCGGCCTGGGCGCACGGCGGGCCGCCGCCCGCGCCCTCGCCGTCGGCGCGCCGCTCGGCGCGCTGGCCGGTGCGGCGGTCGCCTGGATCGCCGGGGCCGCCGACGCGGACGCGCCCGGCGCGGTCGCCTTCGCCGCCGGGCAGGCGGCCTACCTCGGCGCGGCCACCACCCTGCTCGTCTTCGGCCGGGAGCGGTGGCTGCTGTGCGCCCTGGCCCCGGTCGCGCTCGGCGCCGCGCTGATGGCGGTGTACGTGCCGCCGGACGCCGTACGGGCCGCCCTGCTCGTCCTGTCGCTGGGCGCGGCCGTCGCGCTGGCCGCCGTCACCGTGCTGCGCTGCCGCCGCGAGCCGCGGCAGGACGGGCCGGCGCCGAGGGCCGTGGCGTCCGTGCCGTACGGGGTGTTCGGGCTGGCCATCGGGGTGCTGGTGCTGCTCACGGCGCTCGGCGACGTACTGCGGTACGGGGCCCACGCCGAGGTCGCGGCACCCGCCGCGGTGGCCCTGACGCTCAGCATGGGCCCGGCCGAATGGCTGCTGTACCGCTACCGCAGCCAGGCCGTCGCCGGGCTGCGCGCGAGCACCACCCCGGCCGGGTTCTGGCGCGCCACCTCCGGCGCGCTGGCCCGGTGCCTGGCCTCCTACCTCGCCGTGCTCGCCCTCCTCGGCGGCGTCGGCAGCCTGCTGTGGCGGCAGGGGCCGCCGATGGACGCGGCGCACGGCCTGGGGCTGCTGTGCCTGGGCGTCGTGCTGTGGACCGCGCTGCTCCTCCAGGCGTTCGGGGCGGTGCCGGTCGCGGCGGCGGTGTGCGGACTGGCCGCGGCCGCCCAGACCGTGGTCCTGGTGACCGGCCCGCTGTCCCCGGCCGTCACCCAACTGACGGTCTGCGGCGCCGCCGCGCTCGTCCTGGCCGTCACGGGGTCGGCGCTGCTGGGGCGGGCCACGGCGCACCGCTGAGGACGGTGGGTCCGGGACCGGGCCCCGAACCCACCCGCACAGCCCTCCACTTGGCCAGTAACCGATGCCGGGTCCGCATACCCTCGCTCACCCTCGTATCCTCAGCATCTCGTCCCATTTCCGACAGGAGCCCCGAACCATGACCCGGCCGTTCCCGGGGCCGCTCCGTCCGCCCTCCCGCCAACTGCTGGTTCCGCTCTACGAACATCCCGCCGAACGCCCCGACGCCTGGCGGCGGCTGGTCGCCGCAGCATCCGATCTGTACGGCGTGGTGCTCAATCCGGCCAGCGGACCGGGCGCCGCCGCCGACCCGGGCTTCGCCGAGGTCGCCGGACAACTGCGGGCCGCGGGCGTACGGGTCCTCGGTTACGCGGACACCGACTACGGCCGCCGCCCGCACGCCGCCGTCGTCCAGGACCTGCTGCGGCACCGCGACTGGTACGGGGCCGACGGCGTGTTCCTCGACCAGGCCGCGTCCGGCGCCGGGCTCCTCACGCACTACAGCCGCCTGACGGTCGCCGCGCGCGCCGCCGGGGCCCGTACCGTCGTCCTCAACCACGGCGTCCATCCGCACCCGGGCTACCTGGACTTCGCCGACCTCCTGGTCACCTTCGAGGACACCTGGGCCGCGTACGAGACCGCCGAGGTCCCGCCGTGGACCGCCCACCACCCGCCCGAACGGTTCTGCCACCTCATCCACGGCCTTCCCGAGACCCGCGCGGAGGCCGCCGCCGAGCTGGCCCGGCGACGCGGGGCCGCCGTGCACTGCGCCGTCCCCGGCACCGCGCCGCACCCCTGGGACGCACTTCCGCCCTACTTGGAGACACCCCGATGAACCCCCCGCATCACCGCAAGAGACTCCTGCTCCTCCTCGGCGCGCTCCTGTTCGTCAGCACGGCCTGTTCGCAGACCCCGCCCGGCCCGCACGACAAGCCCGGCCCCAGCGCGAGCTCCGGCACCGGCTCCGGCAGCCCGAGCAGCCCCGGCGCACCCAGCAGCCCCGGGGGCGGCGCGCCGCGTCCCGTCTGGCACCCGAAGCCGGGCGTCGACTGGCAGTGGCAGCTCACCGGCAAGCTCGACCTCTCCGTGGACGCGCCCGTCTACGACATCGACGGCTTCCGGGAGAAGGCCGCCACGGTCGCCGACCTCCACAAGCGGGGCCGCAAGGCCATCTGCTACATCAGCGTCGGCGCGTACGAGGACTTCCGTCCGGACGCGTCCCGCTTCCCCAAGGACGTCATCGGGGAGGAGAACGGCTGGGAGGGCGAGAAGTGGCTCGACATCCGGCGCCTGGACGTGCTGCGCCCGCTGATGGCCAAGCGCTTCGACATGTGCCGTGAGAAGGGCTTCGACGCGGTCGAGCCGGACAACGTCGACGGCTACAAGAACGACACCGGCTTCGACCTGGAGGCGGCGGACCAGCTCGCCTTCAATCGCATGATCGCCAAGCTGGCCCACGACCGGGGCATGTCCGTCGGCCTCAAGAACGACCTCGACCAGATCCCCCAGCTCGTCGGCGACTTCGACTTCGCCGTCAACGAGCAGTGCGCCCAGTACGACGAGTGCGCGAAGATGACCCCGTTCATCAAGGCGGGCAAGGCCGTCTTCCACGTCGAGTACGAACTCCCGGCCGCCAAGTTCTGCGCCTCGACGAACCGCCTCGGTCTCAGCTCCCTCCAGAAGCGCCTGCATCTGGACGCTTGGCGGAAGGCCTGCTGACCTTCCCGCACGCGGCACCCCGGCCCCCGGCGTCCGACACGGTCACGGGGGCTTTGCCGTGCCCCGTCACCCCAGCGCCAGCACCACCACCGCCGCCAGCCCCGTCGTCTCCGCGACGGCGCCGAAGACGTCCCCGGTGATGCCGCCGAAACGGTAGCGGCAGCGGCGCAGGGCCGCCTCGCCGACGGCGAGGGCGAGGAGGGCGGCCAGGGCGGTGTGGAGGGCGCCGTGGCCGCCGGAGTGGGTGCTGCCGAGGGCTGCGGAGAGAGCGACGACGAGGGCGGCCGCGGTGGCCGCGGCGGGGAGCGGCACCGTGCCGGCCACGGCGGCGCCCAGCCCTTCGGGGCGGGCCGCGGGCACGCCGTGGCGGGCGGCGAGGGTGAGGGCGCAGCGGGCGGTCACGGCCGCGACGACGGCCGCCGTCGCGCCCTCGGCCCAGCCGCGTCCGTACAACTGGGCGAGGGCGGCCACCTGGGCGAGCAGGGTGAAGAGCAGGGTGATGACGCCGAACGGGCCGATGTCGGACTGCTTCATGATGCGCAGCGCGTCCTCGGCGGGCTTGCCGCTGCCCAGGCCGTCGGCGGTGTCGGCGAGCCCGTCCAGGTGGAGGCCGCGGGTGAGGACGGCGGGGACGGCCGCGGTGGCGACGGCGGCGAGCAGGGGGCCGCTGCCCAGGAGGAGGAGCCCGGTGCCCAGGGCCGCCGCGGCCAGGCCGATCACCAGCCCGGCGACCGGCGCGCACAGCATGCCGCCGCGTGAGGCCGGCCGGTCCCAGCGGCGGAGCCGTACGGGCAGCACGGTCAGCGTGCCGAAGGCGAAGCGCATGGCGTCCCCGAGGGTGGGGGAAGGCGAGGGGCCGGACGGGGCGGCGGCGTCGTTCATCGCGGCAGGCTAACCCGGCTGCCGCGGACCGGACAGCGCTAAATTGCCCCTATACGCGACAAATGGGGAGTACGTGGCATGGGTCACTGGTGGTTCCGCAACATCGTCGAGCCGGGGAAGCTGCCGCTGCTGCTCGCGCTCGTCTCCTTCGTGCTGACCTTCGTCGTGACCCGGATGATCACCCGGCTGATCCGGGCCGGGAAGGGCCCCTTCCGGAACATCTCGCCGGGCGGCCTGCACATCCACCACGTCGTGCCGGGCGTGGTGCTCATGGTGGTCGGCGGGTTCACCGCGCTGGCCGGCGGACGGCACGGCTACGGGTCCGGGATAGCGGCGGTGCTGTTCGGGATGGGCGTCGGGCTGGTGCTGGACGAGTTCGCGCTGATCCTGCACCTGGACGACGTGTACTGGAGCGAGCAGGGCACCAAGAGCGTGGAGATCGTGATCGTCACGGCCGCGCTGGTGGCGCTGATCCTGGGCGGCGCGCTGCCGTTCGGGGTGAACGAACTGGGGCCCGACGAGTTCCACAACCGCTTCCGGGTGGTCCGGACGGTGGGGGTCAACTTCCTCTTCGCGCTGGTGGCGCTCTTCAAGGGGAAGGGCCGGATGGCGGTGATCGGGGTGTTCGTACCGTTCGTCGCGCTGTTCGGCGCGGTACGGCTGGCCCGGCCGAACTCGCCGTGGGCGAAACGCTTCTACCGGCGGCGCCCCAAGGCCCGCGCCAAGGCGAAGGTCCGCGCCTTCCGGCACGACCGGCGCTGGAGCGGGCTGCGCCGCCGGGTGAACCATGTGATCGGCGGGACACCGACCCATTGAGCCCGGGGCGCGGCTGCGGGGACCTCCGGCGGGCCCGGGGCGGCGGGCCCGCCGGGTGCCGTTACCGCTCGGCCGCGCGCCGGCAGGCGTCGCGAGCCACGACCGGGGGGACGTAGTCCCGTCGCAGTTCGAGGTAGCAGGCGCGGAAGTGCTCCGTGCCGCCCTTGCCTCCGGTGCGGCAGGCCCGTTCGGCCACCTCTTCGTTCGCGCCGGGGTGCTGCTCCAGCACGTAGTAGTAGCAAGCCTGCGGCGTGGCCTGGGCGGCCGGGGCCATGGCCACGGCGCCGCCGAGGGCGAGGGCGATACATCCGAGGGCGGCAGCGAGACGCTGGGGCATCGCGGTTCCTTTCGGGAGGTTCCCCGAGTACATGACGCGGGGGACGGCAGTCCCCTCGCCCATCAACGCACCGCGGAGGCCCGCCGGCCCTCCTGACCGCCGCCATTCCGGTGACAGGGGGCCGACGCCCGGTGACGGTTACGCGGCGGTTCTGGCCCGCTGTTCGCCCCGCGGCTTGCGGCGCCGGTGCAGCACCTCCCACACCCCGCACAGCGCCAGCACCGCCACGACCGCGGCGATGTGCTCCCGGCCCGCCAGGTTGTTCTTGATGAACACCACCTCGTAGACCATCGAGAGCACCACCAGCGCACACGTGAACCACGCCCGGTAGACCCAGCACACGAAGATCCCCAGGCCGACCACGGCCGCCGACGGGCCGGTGTCGTGCACGAACGCGTCCGTCGGCGGCAGGCCGATCGGGTTGTCCGGGCCCAGCCAGATGCCGATCCGCGCGTACATCGTCCCGGCCAGCGTGGCCGCGTACGCGATCAGCAGCGTCCGGCCCCGGCCCAGGCAGATCTCGCAGATCCCGAAGACGAGCAGAAGCTGCGCCAGCGCACCCCACACCGGCAGGTCCAGGGCGGGCACGAACAGCGACAGCGGCGTCCGCAGCAGCGCCAGCCACAGGTGCTCGTCGGCCTGCACCGAGCCGATGTTCTGGATGAACTGATAGCCCCAGGACTGGTTCTGGACGATCTGGAAGAGCGAGGTGAGCAGGATGGCGGCGATCGTCATCGGGATCGCCAGCAGCTTCTTCGTGCGCAGCCCCGACCACACGGTACGGAACAGCAGGCCCCACTCGGCACGCACGGCGCGGCGCAGGACCGGCTCGCTCATCTCTTGGTCTCCAGGTGTTTGCGGTTGAGCCACTTCGGTAGCCCGGGAGCCTCCAGGAAGCCTTCGGCGCGGGCGCTGGCGAGGCCGATACGCAGCAGATCGGTGCTCTTTTCGAAGAGCATGTACCGGGGCTCCCAGATGGGCCGGTATTTCGCGTTGGCGCGATAGAGCGATTCGATCTGCCACCACCGGGAGAAGAAGCTGAGCAGCGAGCGCCACAGGCGCAGCACCGGACCCGCGCCGAGCCGCGAACCGCGTTCGAAGACGGAGCGGAACATCGCGAAGTTCAGCGACACCTGAGTGACGTCCACCTCTTTCGCCCGCTGGATCAGTTCCAGCACCATGAACTCCATCAGCCCGTTCTCGGAGTCCCGGTCGCGGCGCATCAGGTCCAGCGACAGCCCCCTGGCGCCCCACGGGACGAAGCTGAGCAGCGCGCGCAGCTCCCCGTCGGCGTCGGTGCATTCGAGCATCACGCAGCGGCCGTCACCGGGGTCGCCGAGGCGCCCCAGCGCCATGGAGAAGCCGCGCTCGGTCTCGCCGTCCCGCCAGTCGTCGGCCAGCTTCAGCAGCCGGTCCATCTCGGCCTCGGGAATGTCCTCGTGGCGGCGGATGCGGACGGTGTAGCCGGCCCGCTTGACGCGGTTGTACGCCTGCCGGACGGTGCGCATGGCGCGCCCCTCCAGCGTGAACTCGCCGGTGTCCACGATCGCCTCGTCGCCCAGCTCCAGCGCGTCCAGGCCGTGCCGGGCGTAGATCGTGCCGCCCTCCTCGCTCGCGCCCATCACGGCCGGCGCCCAGCCGTGCGAGCGGGCCTCGGCGAGCCACAGGTCGATGGCGCCGGGCCAGGCCTCCGGGTCGCCGATCGGGTCGGCGGAGGCGAGCGAGACCCCGCCGACGACGCGGTAGGTGACGGCGGCCTTGCCGGTGGGGGACCAGATGACGCTCTTGTCGCGGCGCAGCGCGAAGTAGCCCAGCGAGTCCCGGTCACCCTGGCGGGCCAGCAGATCGCGCAGCCGCTCCTCGTCCTCGGGGGTGATCGGGTCGGTGCTGCGTACGGAGCGGAAGGCGGCCCACAGCACGAGCAGCAGCAGGACCGTGCTCATGACGTTGATGACGACGTTGGCCCAGTTCGGCGTGGCGATGCCGGGGAAACGGTCCTCCTCGGCGGCGATGGAGACCAGCCGCATGACGCCGTAGCGCCAGCGGTCCAGGAACGTCGCCCGGTGGCTGTCCTGCGCGGTGTTGGCGACGGTCACCAGCAGCGCCGCGAGCAGCGAGGTCACCAGCAGGCCGCCGAGCGCGACGGCCGCGGCCAGCCTGGGGTTGGAGCGGTCGCCCTTGGCGTAGAACTCCTTGCGGCCCACCAGCAGCGAGACGACGAACAACAGCGTCACGACGAAGGAGAACCAGTTCTGCCCGTGCTGCCGGAACTCCGGCGCCACCGCCATCGCGAGCGCGAACAGCGCCAGGAAGAGCCCGGACAGGATCAGGTTCAGTATCCACGCGGCGCGTTTGCGGCGGCGCATGGTGACCGCGAAGAACAGCGAGAAGACCCCGGACGCGAAACCCGCGGTGAGCAGGTACGGGGTGAAGAACTCATCGACGTTGTGCCGGCGGATGTCCTGTCCGACCGACACCCACACGGCGCTGAGGAAATTGATGAAGGTGACGGCACGCAGGTACCAGACGGCGTACGCGGCGCCGCGTCGTGACCACCGACCGCGGGTGCGGTCCTCATCCGGGCTCAAACGGACTTCTCCCATGAAACTTGATCATATGGGGGCGCGCCGATGCCCGGATTCGCTGGAATCCGGTCACTCCAGGGCCGCGAGCCGTTGCCGGCCGGCGTCCCTCAGTCACGTACGGGCAGGTCTGCCGCCAGGGCCGCGGCCGCCTGCACCAGTGGCAGAGCGAGCAGCGATCCCGTCCCCTCGCCAGCAGTGACGCCGTGATCGAGCAAAGGGTTGAGCGCGATCCGGTCCAGTGCCTTGGACTGCGCCGGCTCGCCGCTCACCTGCCCGGCCAGCCACCAGTCCGGAGCCCGGAACGCCACCCGCTGCGCCACCAGCGCGCAGGCCGCCGAGACCACCCCGTCCAGGATCACCGGGGTGCGCCGGACCGCGCTCTGCAGCAGGAAACCGGTGATCGCGGCCAGGTCGGCGCCGCCGGTGGCGGCCAGCAGCTCCAACTGGTCGCCGAGGACCGGCCGGGCCCGGCGCAGCGCGTCACGGATCGCCGCGCACTTGCGCATCCACGCCAGGTCGTCGATGCCCGCGCCGCCGCGCCCGGTGACCACCGAGGCGTCGGTGCCGCACAGCGCGGCGATCAGCGCGCTCGCCGGGGTGGTGCCGCCCACGCTCAGGTCGCCGAGCGCGACCAGGTCCGTACCGGCGTCCGCCTCCTCGTCGGCGACCGCCATGCCCGCCCGGAAGGCCCGCTCGGTCTCTTCGGCCGTCAGGGCGTCCTCGATGTCGATCCGGCCCGAGCCGCGCCGCACCCGGTGCCGGGTGACGTCCTCCGGCAGCTCCGCCGGGTCGCAGTCCACCGCTATGTCCACGACCCGCACCGGGACACCGGCCCGGCGCGCCAGCACCGCCGCCGGGCTCGCCCCGTCCAGCACGTCCCGTACGAGCTGGTGCGCGGTACCGGCCGGGCGGCCCGAGACGTCCAGCGACGCCACCCCGTGGTCACCCGCGAACAGCACCGCGCGCGGCCGCTCGATCGGCCGTACCGGCACCTGCTGCTGCGCGGCGGCCAGCCACTCGCCCAGCTCGTCCAGCCGCCCCAGGGCCCCGGGCGGCACCGCCAGCCGCTGCCGGCGCTCCTCGGCATCGCGGCGGGCACCGCCGTCGGGGCGCTCGATCAGGTGGGCGAAGTCATCGAGGTTCAGGGCGCTCATTCGGCGCAGATTACCGGGAACGGCGCCCGGCGGCCCGCTCCGGGTCGGCCGGGGAGCCGCGGGTGCCGGGGCCCGTGCCGGTCCGGCCGCCTCCGGGGCCGGGGCCCGGGGCGGTCCGCAGTGTGCCGAAGCGGATCTCGGTGACCGTACGGGCGGGGGTGTGCAGCAGCGGTACGTGCTCCCGCCACCGCGTCAGGCGCCCGGCGAGCGGTCCGCGGCCGGGCGGCGGCACCTCGCGCACCGCGACGATGTTCGGGTGCGCGCTGGCCACCCTGGACCGGTCGGCGGCGTTCATGCCCCAGCGCAGCGGCGGAGCGCCGGGCGCCGTACGCACGCCCGTACGCGGCCGGTCCCGGCCCACGCACCAGCGGGGCACCGCGTCGAAGACCAGTGCGCCCTCGGGCAGCCGCTCCGCGCACGCCGCGATCAGCGCACGGACCTCGGACGGCCGCAGGAACATCAGCAGCCCGCGCGCGGCCACCACCACCCCGCGCTCCGGCGCGCGGACCGCCTCCAGCCAGCCGGGATCGGCCGGCGGATGCGCGAGGGTCCGCCGCCGGGGCCCGTCCGGCAGCAGCATCCGGCGGACCGCGGCGGTCTCCGGCGGCTCCACGGCCAGCCAGTCCAGCCGCCCGTCGTCCAGCCGCCAGAAGGCGCCGCTGCCCGGCCCCTCGCCGAGCGCCACGACCGTGGCGAAGGGGTGCCGCCGTACGTAGGCGCGTACGGCGGCGTCGAGACGGCGCGAGGTGCTGGTCGCCGGACCAGGCGTATCGGTCACCGGACCAGATCACCCGCCCCGGCGGGCCCGGGCAAGCGGACACGGGCGCGGCCCGGCCCGTGTCATCCGCGCAGCGCAAGCGCCTGCCCGGCGACGACCAGCAGGACGTGTTCGCACTCGGCGCCGAACATCGCGTTCAGCCGCCCCAGTTCGTCGCGGAACCGGCGGCCGGACGCGGTCGCCGGCACCACCCCGGAACCGACCTCGTTGCTCACCGCCACCACCGGACGCCGGGTCCCGCGCACCGCCGCGACCAGCTCGTCCACCCGCGCGCGCAGCTCCCGCTCACCGCCCGCCGCCCACTTCCCGTCGTCCCACGCGCCGACCTCGTCCATGACGTGCGTCAGCCACAGGGCGAGGCAGTCGATCAGCAGCGGCGAGTCGTCCGGGGCGGCCTGCGCGGCGGGCCCGCCCGTCCGGTCCTCCGGCCGGGCGCCGCCTTCCAGGAGCGGCAGCAGGTCGCAGGTCTCCGTCGTACGCCAGGACGCCGGACGGCGCTCCCGGTGGGCCGAGACCCGCGCCGCCCACTCGGTGTCCCCGTCCCGGGTGCCGCCGGTCGCGACGTACAGCACGTCGGGGAAGGCGGCCAGCCGCCGCTCGGCCTCCGCCGACTTGCCGCTGCGCGCGCCGCCCAGCACCAGTGTGCGGCGCGGCAGGTCGGGCACCGCGTGGTACTCGCCGACCAGCAGCGACGTGCCGTCCGGCACGGTGCGCGCCCCCGCCGCCGCCAGCCGCCGGTGCAGCTCGGGGCCGGGCGGCACGGTGTGGTCCAGATGGACGCCCAGCACGTCCGTCGCCGCGTCCACCGCGCCGCTCGCCCGCAGCCGCGCCAGCGCGTCCGGCCGCCCCAGGACGTCCAGCAGGACCATGTCGTACGGGCGGACACCGCGGCCGCCCTCGCCCTCGGCCGCACCGGCCGGCGCGGCGCCCGGCGGCAGGTACAGCAGCCGCTCGCCGTCGGCGCCGCCGACCTCGTAACCGGTGCCCGGCACGTCCACGGCGACGGCCCGCACCCGGTGCCCGTCCAGCAGCGCCAGCTCCCGGCCGTCCGCGACCCGCCCCGGCTGCGGCAGCCCGGCGGGCACCTCCATGGCCGGACCGTCGTGCGGGTGCGAGAGCAGCACCTGCCGTACGGCGGTGAGCGAGTGCCCGGCGCGGGCGGCCGCGAAGGCCGGACCCGGCGTCAGATCCAGCAGCAGCGCCCCGTCGACGAGCAGCGCGGTGGCCGCCCGCGCCTCGTCGCCGACGGCGGAGGCACAGGCGGCGCAGGGGCAGCCGGGGCGCGGCAGCCCGCGGGGGGCTCCGGTGCCGAGGAGAGTCAGTTCCACCCGCCGATTTTCCCCCGCCGGTGCCGACCGGGCGCGCGGGGGCCCGTCTCGACACGGCCGTTAGGCTGCGGAACAGCACGTACGCGGGACGTACGCCGCGCGTTCGCGGGGAATACGCCGCTCGTACGGCGCTCGTCCGGAGGACAGCAGCAGGGCCGCGCCACGGCACGCCGCGGGGCGGCAGCGGTACGCGAACCAGCAGGCACTCGGTGGGACCCAGGAGGCGGACATGGTGTGGACGTGGCGGTTCGAGAAGGCCGACGGTACGGAGACGGAGCCCGCGGTGCAGCCCGAGGACTTCACGACCCAGGGGGACGCGGAGTCCTGGATCGGCGAGGTGTGGAAGGACCTCCTCGAAGGGGGCGCCGACAGGGTGACGCTCTTCGAGGACGGCAGCGAGATCTACGCGATGAGCCTGCACGCCGACGCGGGCTGAGCCGCGTACCGGCGCCGGCCGGGCCACGGCCCGGCCGGCGCCCCGCCGGTCGCGCCTAGGCGCCGTTCTCCGTCCCCTCGTGGCCGGGGACGACAACCGGAAGCCCTGCGGTCTCCCACGCTTCCAGGCCGCCTGCCACGGTGTAGACGGAGGACCGGCCCGCGCGGAGCGCCTGCGCGCCGCCCTGCACGCTGCGGGTGCCCGTGCGGCACACGAAGGCCAGCGGGCCGTCGGGCAGATCCGACAGCGCGGCCGGCAGCGTGCCGAGCGCGGCGTGGACGGCGCCGGCCGGGTGGCGCGCCGCCCATTCGTCGTCTTCCCGGACGTCGACCAGCGTGAGTTCCCCGTCCACGACGCGGCGGTGGGTCTCGGCAGGAGACAGGCCGGCGGGCGGGTGACCGTCGCCGGAGTCCGGGCTCTGCGGCGTGGCGGGCAGGACCGTCCGGACCGCCTCGTAGTTCGAGGCATGGGCGACGGCTATCTGCTGCCCCAGCATCGGGCAGACGTTCATCGCCGCTTCCCAGTGGGCGGTGGACTCCCATTCCGCCACGTTGACGAGGCGGAAGGTGCTCCCCGGGACGATCGTGCGGAACATGTACGTCCGGACGAACCCGGGCTGCTCGGCCATCACCTCCGCCGCGTGCTGCCAGGCGTCGAGATACGCGCTCTCCTTCTCCTCGTCGATCTCGATCGGAATGATGACGACATGGCGGTCTTCCATCTGCTGTCTCCTCCGCACTGCAAGGCGATCGCGCATTCCGGCGTGCTGATTTCCGGACGCAGAGTGCGCGCACGCGCTGCAAAACGGCAAGGAACGTTGCTGGACCGGCAACAGCAGACGGTCGAGTGCGTGCTCAGTGCCTCAGATCGTCCCCAGCGTCACCTTCACCGTCTTCCGTGAGCCGTCCCGGTCGACGGTGACGTCCACCGTGTCGCCCGGCTTGTGCCCGGCCAGCGCCTCCGACAGGTCCTGCATCGTCCGGACGTCCGTCCCGTCGAACTTCACGACGACGTCACCGGCCTCGATGCCCGCCTTGTCCGCCGGACCGCCCTCCTTGACGCTCGCGACGCTCACCCCGGCGCCCTCGAAGTCCTGGCCGACCAGGGTGCGGCCGGTGATGCCGAGCGCCGCCCGGCCCGAGTTGCTGACCTTGCCGCTCTTGACGATCTGGTCGGCGATGTTGCGGACGGTGGACGCCGGGATCGCGAAGCCGATGCCGGGCGCCGCGCCCTCGCCCATCTGCGGGTCCGTGGCGGCCAGCGTCGGGATGCCGATGACCTGGTCGGAAAGGTTGACCAGCGCGCCGCCGCTGTTGCCGGGGTTGATGGCGGCGGAGGTCTGCACCATGTTCGCGATGGTCGCGCCCGTGCCGCCGCCGCTGCTGGGCTCGCTGACGGTGCGTCCGGTCGCCGAGACGATGCCCTGCGTGACGCTGCCGGACAGCCCCAGCGGGCTGCCCATGGCGAGCACGATCTGCCCGATCTCGACCTTGGCGGAGTCGCCGAACGTCGCGGGCTTCAGGTCCTTCGGCGCATTGTCGATCTTGATGACGGCGAGGTCCTGCTCCGGGTAGGAGGCGACCAGCGACGCGTCCAGGGAGCGGCTGCCGCGCGCCGTGGTGACCTTGAACTTCTTGTCCTCGCCGACGACGTGCGCGTTGGTCACGACATGGCCGCGCGCGTCGTACACCACCCCGGAGCCCAGCCCCTCCCCGGTGGTGATCTGGACGACCGACGGCAGGACGTCCTTGACCACTTTCTGGTACGCGTCTTGGAGGTCGGTGCTGACGCTGGGGGCCGCCGCCTTGGCGGGGGAGGTGGCGGCGGCCGCGGAGCCCGACGAGGAGACGTCCTTGCCGGGCCCGGAGGAGTCGGAGCCGGAGCAGCCGGCCACCAGCGCGGCCGCGCACAGGGCGGCGGCCGCGGCGACCGCCGCCCGGTGGCGGGAAGTCAGTGAAGGCGTCATGGCTGAAGTGTCCCGTCAGGGCGCCCGGTCCGCCTCCTGATCGGATGCCGTGGCGAGAAACCGCGCCGCCGCCGGCGCCCCGTACAGCTCCTCTTCCTGCCGCTCCTTTGGCACGCAAGGGCGGCAGGGCTGCCCCTATGGCTCTTCACACGCGGCGCCCGCCTGTCGTAGACAAGGAGGCCGAGGACATCGGCGTAAGGCGCCCCTTGGACCCCGGCGGAGTGGACGTATGCACGCAGAGCGAGAGCGGGACCAGCGCGGCGCCGCCGGCCGGCCCGTACGGCCGGCGAGGGACGCGGCTCACACGCCGACTGCCCAGAAGGCCGTCGCGGAGCCGAGGCCGGAGCCGAGAGCGGAGTCGAGGCCGCTCACCGCGGCGCAGGTCGTGCGGCTTCAGCAGGCCGCGGGCAATGCCTCCGTCGTCCAGCGGCTCGCAGCCGCCTGAGTTCGCGAACCGGAACCTACCGCTACGAATGCGGGAAGTGCGGTTTCGCGGACCCCGCGGCCGCGGGCCCCTCCTACGCGGCCTACGGCGGCGCGAACGTCGTCACGGTCGAGCCCGGCGGTCAGGGGTACGGAGGCCAGTCGCTCAGCCGCCGGCGCTGACCAGACCCTCAGCCGCCCTGGCGCCCCTCGCCGCCCGTCCCGCCCCGTACGCCGCACAGGTGCAGCAGGGCCGCCACCGCCCGGTACGGGTCGGTGCGTCCGGCCCGGGACTCGGCGGCCAGCAGCCGTTCCAGCTCGCCGTCGGCGGGCAGCGGCGCGTCGTCCGCCGCGAGGTCGGTGAAGACCCGTACGCCGTACCAGGTCTCCAACGGCGCGCCGATCCCGTCGAGCGTCGCGGTCAGCGCCGCCAGCCGGTCGGCGCGCGCCGTGAGGCCGATGCGGTTGACGTACTCGGCCGTGTCGAAGGCGCCCAGGGCGCCCTCCCAGTCACCGGCCAGGCCGGGCCGCATCGCGAGCGCGTCCGCGTTGCGCACCACCAGGGACAGCAGCCCGCCGGGCGCCAGGACCCGGGCCAGCCCGGCCAGCATCGGGTCCGGCTCCGCCACGTACATCAGCACGCCGTGGCAGAGCACCACGTCGAAGGCGCCGGGCGTGAAGAGCACACCGGTGTCCCGGCCGTCGCCCTCGATCAGCTCCATGCGCTCCTGGATGCCGGCCGGCTCCTCCGCCAGCGCGGTACGGGCCGCCGCCAGCATCGCCGGGTCGGACTCCAGGCCGGTGACCTTGTGGCCGCCCCGGGCCAGGCGCAGCGCCTGGGTGCCCTGGCCCGCGCCCACGTCGAGCACCCGCAGCCGCTGCCCCACCGGGAAGCGGGCCGCGATCTGTTCCTCCAACTGGCGGGCGACCAGCTCCTGGCGGACGGTGTTGCGCAGGCCGTCCAGCCCGCCCAGCCACCGCTCGGCACCGGGCGAGAAGCCCGGAGGGGTTGCGTTCAGGGCCGCTCTCCGCGCTTGACCTGCGGCTTCGGCAGACGCAGCCGACGCATCTGGAGGGTGCGCATCAGGGCGTAGGGCTTGACGCCCTTGTGGTTCTCGTTCGGGAAGCGCTGCTTGAGGCGCTTGTTCAGGGAGAACCACAGCACGAACGAGTCGACGACGATCAGCACGATGATGAACAGCCACAGCAGCAGCGCGATGTTCTGGATCGCGGGCTGGCGCAGCATCGTCAGCACCAGGATGATCACGGCCATCGGCAGGAAGAACTCCGCCACGCACCAGCGCGAGTCGACGAAGTCGCGGGCGAACCGCCGCACCGGGCCCTTGTCCCGGATCGGCAGGAACCGCTCGTCACCGTTGGCCAGCGCCTCGCGCTGCCGGGCCATGTCGGCGCGGCGCGCCTCACGCGACGCCTTCGCCGCCTCCTTGCGGTTGGCCGGCGTCTGCGCGCGCGTACGGCGCTGCGACTGCGCCTGGCTCCGCTTCGGCGTCGGGCGGCCCTTGGGGGCCTGCGGGTCGCGGGGCTGCTTCGGCTCGGACGCGGTCACCTTGGTGGTCGCGGCCTGCTCATCCTTCGAACGGCTTCGGAACACACACGCAAGAGTACGGGTTGGCCGCGCATGGACCACAGCGGCATGGGGAACGATCCGGCAACGGCGCGGATCTCCGGGTGCTGCCGCACAGGGGACATTACGGAGCGAAAGGCACGTGACGTGGGTTCCCGGGACGGTCCCTACTCCTTGCGCCGGATGGCGGCGGCATCCTGATCGTCCTGCAGGAGGAGCGCATCCGGGGCCGAACAGTGCGGTAATGGAACCGAGGCCCGTACTGTGGGGTCTGTAGATGTGCTGGAGCCGAAGCCCGATGTAACTCGGTCAGAAGGGGGCGCGCGAGGCCCATGAGCGGTGTCATGAAGCGGATGGGGATGATCTTCCGCGCGAAGGCCAACAAGGCCCTGGACCGGGCCGAGGATCCGCGCGAGACCCTTGACTACTCGTACCAGAAGCAGCTTGAGCTGCTCCAGAAGGTACGCCGCGGCGTCGCCGACGTGGCGACCTCCCGCAAGCGTCTGGAGCTGCAGCTCAACCAGCTCCAGAACCAGTCCTCGAAGCTGGAGGACCAGGGCCGCAAGGCCCTCTCGCTCGGCCGCGAGGACCTCGCCCGCGAGGCGCTGTCCCGCCGGGCCGCCCTCCAGCAGCAGGTCACGGACCTGCAGACGCAGCACCAGACGCTGCAGGGCGAGGAGGAGAAGCTCACCCTCGCCGCCCAGCGCCTCCAGGCCAAGGTCGACGCCTTCCGTACGAAGAAGGAGACGATCAAGGCCACGTACACCGCCGCCCAGGCCCAGACCCGGATCGGCGAGGCGTTCTCCGGCATCTCCGAGGAGATGGGCGACGTCGGCATGGCCATCGAGCGCGCGGAGGACAAGACCGCTCAGATGCAGGCCAGGGCCGGCGCCATCGACGAGCTGCTGGCCTCCGGCGCGCTCGACGACCCGACCGGCATGGCCAAGGACGACATCACCGCCGAACTGGACCGGCTCTCCGGCGGCAGCGACGTCGAGCTGGAGCTCCAGCGGATGAAGGCCGAGCTGGCCGGCCCGGGCGCCGACAAGCAGGCCATCGAGGGCGGCCAGGCGGGCCAGGGGCAGCAGGCCCCGCAGGCGCAGCCCGGTCAGCCGCGTTTCGACAAGCAGTGACGGCCGGCGGCGGCTAGCCTCGTCGGGACCGCCGCACCCGGCCCGGTCCTCGCACCGGACCGGGCCGCCGCACCGGAGCAGAAGGAGACCGTCGTGATCGTACGGATCATGGGGGAGGGGCAGGTGAAGCTCGACGACGCGCACTTCGTCGAGCTGAACAAGCTGGACGACGAGCTGCTCGACGAGATGGAGAGCGGCGACGAGCCCGGCTTCCGGCGCACCCTGAGCGCCCTTCTGGACGCGGTGCGCCGCCTCGGCTCCCCACTGCCGGACGACTCCCTGGAACCGTCCGAGCTGATCCTGCCCGCCGAGGACGCCACCCTCGACGAGGTCAGGCAGATGCTCAGCGACGACGGCCTGATCCCGGGCTGATCCGCCGCCCGGTCCGCCGGGCGGCCCGTACCACCTCCAGCGCAGGCAGCGCCCCGGATCCCGCACGGGACCGGGGCGCTACCGTTTTCCCGTGACTCCCCACGCTCCCGGGCAGCCCGGCCCGCGTCCGGGCGGCGGCCCGCTCGCCTGGACACGCGCCCATCCGTACGCGTTCGACGGCGCGCTGGCCCTCGCCGTCGTGGTGGCGATCCTGGTCGGCGCGGTGGCCGAGCCGCACGGCCCGCACGGCCCGTTCGGGCCCCGGTTCGGCCACCGCGACCTGACCGTCACCACCGTGGTGCTCGCCGTCGTCGCGGGCGGCGCCCTGGTGTGGCGCCGCCGCTTTCCGCGCAGCGTGCTGGCGGCCACCTGCCTGTGCACCGTCCTCGAACTGCTCCTGGAGAGCGGGGTGCCCCGCGCCCCGGTCTTCTGCTCCGTGGTCATCGCGCTGTGCACCCTCGCCGCCCGCACGGACCGCTCCACCACCTGGCGCGTCGGCGCGCTGACCGTCCTCGGCCTGACCGCCGCCGCGATGCTCTTCGGGGACCGCCCCTGGTACGCGCAGGAGAACCTCGCGATCTTCGCGTGGACCGGCATGGCCGCCGCGGCCGGCGACGCGGTCCGCAGCCGGCGCGCCTTCGTGACCGCCATAGAGGAACGGGCCGAACGCGCCGAACGTACCCGCGAGGAGGAGGCCCGGCGCCGCGTCGCCGAGGAGCGGATGCGCATCGCCCGCGAACTGCACGACGTGGTCGCGCACCACATCGCCCTGGTCAACGTGCAGGCCGGCGTCGCCTCGCACGTCATGGACAGCCGCCCCGACCAGGCCAAGCAGGCGCTGGCGCACGTACGCGAGGCGTCCCGCTCCGCCCTCGGCGAACTGCGCGCCACCGTCGGCCTGCTGCGCCAGTCCGACGACCCGCGGGCGCCCACCGAACCCGCGCCGGGCCTCGGCGTGCTGGACCACCTCGTGGACGGCTTCGTCCGCGCCGGCCTGCCCGTCACCCTCGACGTCCCGGAACCGGCGGACGCGCTGCCCGCCGCCATCGACCTCACCGCGTACCGCATCGTCCAGGAAGCGCTGACCAACGTGCACAAGCACGCCGGTACGGGCGCCCGCGCGACGGTCCGCATCGAGCGGGACGCCGGCACCCTGACCGTCACGGTCCTCGACGACGGCGGCACCCCCGGCCCGCCCTCCGACGCCCGGGAACCCGGCGGCGGCCACGGCCTGATCGGCATGCGCGAGCGGGTGGCCGCCCTCCGCGGCACCGCCGAGACCGGCCCCCGCCCGGCCGGCGGCTTCCAGGTACGCGTACGGCTCCCCCTCCAGACCCCCCAGCCCACCCGGGCCGAAGCGCCCACCCGCATCTGCCGTACGAGGGACACCGGATGACCATCAAAGTACTGCTCGCCGACGACCAGGCCCTGCTGCGCAGCGCGTTCCGCATCCTTGTCGACTCCGAGGCCGACATGGAGGTGGTGGGGGAGGCGTCCGACGGGGCCGAGGCGTACGAGCTGACCCGGGCCACCCAGGCCGACGTGGTGCTGATGGACATCCGGATGCCGGGCGTGGACGGGCTCGCCGCCACCCGCATGATCAGTGCGGACCCGGAGCTGACCGCCGTGCGGGTGGTCATCCTGACGACCTTCGAGGTCGACGACTACGTGGTGCAGGCGCTGCGGGCCGGGGCGAGCGGGTTCCTCGGGAAGGGGGCCGAGCCGGACGAACTGCTCAGCGCCATCCGGATCGCGGCGGCCGGGGAGGCGCTGCTGTCGCCGGCCGCCACGAAAGGGCTGATCGCCAAGTTCCTCGCGCAGGGGGAGGGGCCGGCCGAGGGCGGTCCCGGGCGGCCCGGGACCGCCGGGCTGGACACGCTGACCGGGCGGGAGCGCGAGGTGCTGTCGCTGGTCGCGGGCGGGCTGTCCAACGACGGGATCGCGGAGCAGCTCGCGGTCAGCCCGCTGACCGTCAAGACGCATGTCAACCGGGCCATGGCCAAGCTCGGCGCGCGCGACCGGGCGCAGTTGGTGGTCATCGCGTACGAGTCGGGGTTGGTGCGCCCGCGGGCGCAGTAGGGGACGGCGGGGCCGGTCCGCCCACGGGTGCAGCAGGGGGTGGAGACCGCCGTACTCCGAACGCTGTACGGCGGGTGGGGCGGAAACCGACCTGGGAGCGAGGAAAAGCCGGTGGGGCTTGGCGGATCGTTTAGTCGGGTTCATGACGCCCGCCCGAGGAACGCCGTGCACGACGCCGTACGCACCGCCGTACAGAGTCGTCCCGAACCGTCGTCGTCCCGCCCGCCGTACAGAACAGAAGAGAGACCCCACCCATGTCCTGGCTGTCCCGACTCAGCCTCGTACAACGGGGCCTGACAGCGCTGATGTCGATCGTCGCGATCGCCTTCGGCGCCATCGCGATCCCCCAGCTCAAACAGCAGCTCCTGCCCACCATCGAACTGCCCATGGTGTCCGTGCTGGCGCCCTACCAGGGCGCCTCGCCCGACGTCGTCGAGAAGCAGGTGATCGAACCGCTGGAGGACGGAATCCAGGCGGTCGACGGCATCAAGGGCGTCACCTCGACGGCGAGCGAGGGCTCCGCCGTCATCATGGCCCGGTTCGACTACGGCAACGACTCCAAGCGGCTGGTCGCCGACGTGCAGCAGGCCGTCAACCGGGCCCGCGCCAAGCTGCCGAAGGACGTGGACCCGCAGGTCGTGGCCGGTTCGACGGACGACATCCCGGCCGTCGTGCTCGCCGTGTCCGGCGGCAAGGACGACCAGGCGCTGGCCGATCGGCTCGACCGCAGCGTGGTGCCCGGCCTGAAGAACATCGAGGGCGTCGGCCAGGTCACCGTGGACGGCGTCCGCGACCGCGTGGTCGCCGTCACCCCCGACGACGCCAAGCTCGCACAGGCCGGGACGACGGCCGCGGCGCTCGGCCAGGCCCTGGAGGCGGGCGGCGCGTCCGTGCCCGCCGGTTCGTTCGCCGAGAAGGGCCGCAGCAACACCGTCCAGGTCGGCTCCGGCTTCACCTCCGTACAGCAGATCCGCGACCTGCCCCTGACCCCGGCGGCGGGCCCCGGCGGGTCCGGTGGCGCGGGCGGCTCCGGCGGGGCCGCGGCGGGCAAGCCGGTACGCCTCGGAGACGTCGCCACCGTCAAGGAAGAGGCGTCCACCCCCACCTCCCTCACCCGCACCAACGGCAAGCCCAGCCTGGCCGTCATGGTGACCATGGGCCAGGACGGCAGCGCCGTCGACATCTCCGAGGCCGTCCGGGACAAGCTGCCGGAGATCCGTACGGCGCTCGGCAAGGGCACCGAGGTCACGGTCGTCTCCGACCAGGGCCCGGCGGTCTCGAAGTCCATCGAGTCGCTGACCACCGAAGGACTGCTCGGCCTGGCCATGGCCGTGATCGTGATCCTGGTCTTCCTGCTCAGCCTGCGCTCGACCCTGGTCACCGCGGTCTCCATCCCGCTGTCCGTCGTCATCACGCTGATCGTGCTGTGGACCGGCGACCTGTCGCTGAACATGCTCACCCTCGGCGCGCTGACCATCGCCGTCGGACGCGTCGTGGACGACTCGATCGTCGTCCTGGAGAACATCAAGCGCCACCTCGGCTACGGCGAGGAGCGCCGCGCGGCGATCCTGAGCGCCGTCCGCGAGGTCTCCGGCGCGATCACCTCCTCCACCCTGACCACGGTGGCGGTCTTCCTGCCCATCGGCGTGGTCGGCGGCATGGTCGGTGCCCTGTTCGGGTCCTTCTCCATCACCGTGACGGTCGCCCTCCTGGCCTCCCTCCTCGTCTCCCTGACCGTCGTCCCGGTCCTCTCGTACTGGTTCCTGCGCGCCCCGGAGATACCCGAGGGCACCGACCCCGAGGAACTGCGCCGGGCCGCCGAGGCCAAGGAGAGCGGCAGCCCGCTCCAGCGCCTGTACGTGCCCGTCCTGCGCTTCGCCACCCGCCGCCGGGTGACCAGCCTCGTCATCGCCGTCGTCGTCCTCCTCGGCACGTTCGGCATGGCACCCCTCCTCAAGACCAACTTCTTCGACCAGGGCGACCAGGACACCCTCAGCGTCAAGCAGGAACTGAAGCCCGGTACGAGCCTCGCCGCGGCCGACGCCCAGGCCAAGAAGGTGGAGCAGGTCCTCGGCGGCCTCGACGAGATCGCGGACTACCAGGTCACCGTCGGCTCCTCCGGCTTCATGGCGGCCTTCGGCGGCGGCAGCGGCGCCAACCAGGCCTCGTACCAACTGAAGCTGAAGGACGCGGCGGACTCCGGGAAGGTCACCGACAAGCTCCGCACCGCACTCGACAAGCTCGGCGAGGACATCGGCGAGACCACCGTCTCCTCCGGAGGCGGCGGCTTCGGCAACCAGGACCTGAGCGTGGTCGTCAAGGCCGCCGACGCGGACGTCCTGAAGAAGGCGTCCGAGCAGGTACGGGACACCGTCGCCGGCCTCGACCACGTCACCGACGTGCAGAGCGATCTCGCGCAGAGCGTGCCCCGCATCTCCGTCCAGGCCAACGAGAAGGCGGCGGCCGCCGGTTACAGCCAGGCCGCCCTCGGCCAGGTCGTCGCCCAGGCGGTACGCGGTACCACCAGCGGCAAGGCGATGATCGGCGACGCGGAGCGGGACGTGGTGGTCAAGTCCGCCCACCCGGTCACCTCCGAGGCGGCGCTGCGCGACCTCCCCGTCCCGACCCCGGCCGGCCCGGCGAAGCTCGGTGACCTCGCCACGATCCGTACGATCGCGGGTCCCGTCCAGAGCACCCGCATCGACGGCGCCCGCTCCGCCACCGTCACCGCCAAGCCGACCGGCGACAACACCGGCGCGGTCACCGCCCAGCTCCAGTCCAGGATCAAGGCCCTGAAGCTGCCGGAGGGCGCCACCGCCGAGATCGGCGGCGTCTCCGCCGACCAGTCCGACGCGTTCTCCTCGCTCGGCCTGGCCATGCTCGCCGCCATTGCCATCGTCTTCATGCTCCTGGTGGGAACCTTCCGGTCCCTGGTCCAGCCGCTGATCCTGCTCATCTCGATCCCCTTCGCGGCGACCGGCGCGATCGGCCTGCTGGTCGCCACCGGCACCCCGATGGGCGTCCCGGCGATGATCGGGATGCTGATGCTCATCGGCATCGTCGTCACCAACGCGATCGTGCTGATCGACCTGATCAACCAGTACCGCGCCCAGGGCTACGGCGTCGTCGAAGCCGTCGTCGAGGGCGGCCGCCACCGCCTCCGCCCGATCCTGATGACGGCCCTCGCCACGATCATGGCCCTGCTCCCGATGGCCCTCTCCATCACCGGCGACGGCGGCTTCATCTCCCAGCCGCTGGCCGTCGTCGTCATCGGCGGCCTGATCACGTCGACCCTGCTGACGCTGCTGCTCGTACCGACGCTGTACGCGATGATCGAGCTGCGGAAGGAACGGCGGGCCGCGAAGCGGACGGCTCGCCGGGCCGAAGCAGCCGACGAAGCCCGCACGCCGGAGACGGCGGGAGTCTGATCCGCACGCACGTCAGCCCGTCCCAGGAGGAATCCGGGACGGGCTGACGCGCGTCAGGCCGTCTTGAGCGTTGCGATGAAGGCGGTCCAGGCGGTGGTCGGGAAGGTTCACTCATGTGCTGAACCGTGCTCTTCGCGCCCCTCTGCGGGGATGCGGGCGGGCCGCGTCAACTAAGCTGGCCTCAGCCGTCCGACCGCGTCCGCGATCCGGGATCAAGGCCCCTGACCGCCGTTTTCGAGGCGCCTGGAGGAAGCCGTGACCGCCGAACTCCCCGACTGGATGATCCCGCCGAGGCCCAGTGGCTGGGAAGCCGACGACCTCGACCACCTTCCCCAGGCACCGCGGCACACCGAACTCATCGACGGAGCCCTGATCTTCATGATGTCGCCGCAGCGGTCCTGGCACTCTCGGCTCGTGGAGAACCTGACTTTCGCGCTGCGGCAATTCGCCCCTGCCGGGTTCGAGACCGAGCGGGAGATGACCGTCCGGCTCGACAAGAAGAGCCGCCCCGAGCCGGACGTCCTGGTCGCCACCGCCACGTACGATCCCGACCGGACCTGGTACGCGCCCGAAGACGTTGCCCTGGTCGTCGAAGTCGTCTCGGAGGAATCCGCGGACCGTGACAGGTCCCTGAAGCCCTTCAAGTACGCACAGGCCAAGATCTCCCACTTCTGGCGTATCGAGGACGAGGGCGGCGTCCCCGCCGTGCACACCTACGAGCTCGACGGCATGACCGGCGCCTATGTGGCCACCGGCATCCACCGGGGCCGGCTGAAGGTCTCCGTCCCGTTCCCTGCCGACATCGACCTCGACGGCCTCGTGCCCTGACCTGGGCGAACTCCTGCACTGCCGCGGCCCGCACCGGCCTCCTCGCCCAGTGCGGGCCCATGGGCCACATTCCTGCGCGCCCAAGGCGCGCTACGGCAGCGCCAGCATCCGCTCCAGCGCCAGCTTCGCGAAGCTTTCCGTTTCGCGGTCCACCTGGATGCGGTTGACGACCTTGCCCTCGGCGAGGGATTCGAGGGTCCAGACCAGGTGGGGGAGGTCGATGCGGTTCATGGTGGAGCAGAAGCAGACCGTCTTGTCGAGGAAGACGATCTCCTTGTCCTCGGCGGCGAAGCGGTTGGCCAGGCGGCGGACGAGGTTGAGTTCGGTGCCGATGGCCCACTTGGAGCCGGGCGGGGCGGCCTCCAGGGCCTTGATGATGTATTCGGTGGAGCCCACGTAGTCGGCGGCGGCGACGACCTCGTGCTTGCACTCGGGGTGGACCAGGACGTTCACGCCGGGTATCCGGGCCCGTACGTCCTCGACGGAGGCGAGGGAGAACCGGCCGTGGACGGAGCAGTGGCCGCGCCACAGGATCATCTTCGCCGCGCGGAGCTGCTCGGCGGTGAGGCCGCCGTTCGGCTTGTGGGGGTTGTAGACGACGCAGTCGTCCAGGGACATGCCCATGTCGCGGACGGCGGTGTTGCGGCCCAGGTGCTGGTCGGGCAGGAACAGGACCTTCTCGCCCTGTTCGAAGGCCCAGTCCAGCGCGCGCTTGGCGTTGGAGGAGGTGCAGATCGTGCCGCCGTGCTTGCCGGTGAAAGCCTTGATGTCGGCGGAGGAGTTCATGTACGAGACGGGCACGACCTGCTCGGCCACGCCGGCCTCGGTGAGTACGTCCCAGCACTCCGCGACCTGCTCGGCCGTCGCCATGTCGGCCATGGAGCAGCCGGCGGCCAGGTCGGGCAGCACGACCTGCTGGTCGTCGGAGGTCAGGATGTCGGCGGACTCGGCCATGAAGTGCACACCGCAGAAGACGATGTACTCGGCGTCCGGCCGGGCCGCCGCGTCGCGCGCCAGCTTGAAGGAGTCGCCGGTCACGTCCGCGAACTCGATGACCTCGTCGCGCTGGTAGTGGTGCCCGAGGACGAAGACCCGGTCGCCGAGCTTCGCCTTGGCGGCCCGGGCCCGCTCGACGAGACCGGGGTCGGACGGGGCCGGCAGGTCGCCGGGGCAGTCCACGCCGCGCTCGCTCTTGGGGTCGGCCTCGCGGCCGAGGAGGAGCAGCGCGAGCGGGGTCGGCTGGACGTCCAGGGGCTGGGCGGTGGTCACGGCACGCACCCTCTCTTCTCGTATGCGGGCGCGGCGGATCCGCTCCTGTGGAGCCGGTGCTGGCACCGAACCCTTTTCGTCTATTTGACGTTATCTATCATAGCCGCTTCACGTCACTTTGACGATGGGCATCGCGTCGATGTGACGCATCCCCGTGCCCGGACCGCCCGCGACGGTTGCGCAGTGTGCGAGCATGAAAGACGAAAGAAAGAGAACACGTCGCGCCAGCCGGAATGAATTCCGGGCCCCGTCGGTTGCAGCCGAGGGCAAGCGGTCCGTACCAACCCGGGAGAGATCTAGATGAGCGTTCAGGACGAGACCACCGTCAGCGACGGCATCATCCTGTCCGACGCGGCCGCGTCGAAGGTGAAGGCCCTGCTGGAACAGGAAGGCCGCGACGACCTCGCGCTGCGGGTGGCCGTCCAGCCCGGCGGCTGCTCCGGACTGCGCTACCAGCTCTTCTTCGACGAGCGGTCGCTGGACGGCGATGTCGTCAAGGACTTCGACGGCGTCAAGGTCGTCACCGACCGGATGAGCGCCCCGTACCTGGGCGGCGCCTCCATCGACTTCGTCGACACCATCGAGAAGCAGGGCTTCACGATCGACAACCCGAACGCCACGGGCTCCTGCGCCTGCGGCGACTCCTTTAGCTGACCAGGCGGTCGGCCGGACGTACGACGGCGGCGCCCCCTTCGCGGGGGGCGCCGCCGTTGTCGTGTCCGTGCCCGGCGTACGTACGGCTACTTCGCCGGGACCTCCTTGCCCGTCGACGCGTCGATCACGTCCCGCCCGGCCAGCGGCTTCTCCAGCGGCACCGTCTGCGTGAACTGCTTCGCCATCTTCACGCAGATCTGGTTCGGCTTCTTGTCCTTGCCGATGACCTCGGCCTTGACGCTCTTGCCGGTCTGCTCGGCGGTCGCCGAGTACGTGCTGCACACGCCGCCCCAGAAGTGCAGCTTGAGCGACTTGCCGTCCGCGCTGACCTCGTACGACTCCAGGCCCATCGCCCCGGCCTTGCCCGAGGGCTTCCCGCTGTTGGGCGGCTGGGCGGGACTGGACGGGGTGCCGCCGTCGCCGTTCTTGACGTACTTCGGGTCGACGGCGGGGTGCGTGACCGTGCCGCCGCCGGCGCGCTGGACCTTGTAGAGCCACGAGGGCACCAGCGCCTGGCGGCCGTTGACGTATTGGGCCGAGAGCCCGAAGACCGCGCCGGTCACGTCGGCGGGCTTGCGTGCGGCGGCGTTGTCCGCGCACGGCTCGACGCTCGTGGCGTCGGTGCCCTGCTTCTTCTGCGGCTCGGCCGTCGCGCACCCGCCGGTGCCGGAGTTCGCGCCGCGGTGCGCGGCGTTGAGCCGCTCCAGCGTCTTCTCGGCGCTCTGCACCGGGTACGTGTCGCCCTTGACCGGCCGGGCCAACTGCCCGCTGCCGCCGACGACCTGGCCGTCCGAGCCGATCCGGATGTCGCTCTGCCAGCCGTACGTGGGCAGCCCGCCGATCACCGGATTGGCGCTGACGGTCCGTACCGCGCCGGACAGGCCGCTCGCGTCCAGTCGGGCGTCCTTCTGGCCGAGCGCCTCCAGCACCGGCCGCGCCGCCTGCTTCGCCTTCTCCGGGGAGACGGCGTCCTTGGTGCCGCTGTCGTTCTGGGCGGAGGTGTCGCCGCCTCCGGGGCAGCCGGGCCCGCTCGCCTGCGAGCCGTTGCCGCCGCCCTTCGGCGCGGTCTCCGCGCAGCCGGTGCCGCCGGGTGTGCCGTACTGCGAGTACGTCCACGCGCCCGAACCGCCCTTGGCCACCTCCAGGACGGGGCTGCGCGCGTCCCGCGTCAGGCCGCCGACCTTCCAGGAGTCGCCGTCCGAACGCACCTTGCCGGGCAGGTCCAGGGCCTTCGCCAGCCGGGCCACGGCCTCCTGCGAGACCTCGCCGCGCGGCTGGTAGACCGGGGCGGAGGAGGGGCCTTCGGGCAGCTCGGCCGCCGCCCGGTAGCCCGCGCCCCGTGGGTCGGGCTCGCCGGGCGCGATCCCGTTGTGCGAGCCCGTTTCCTGCGCGTGGCCGTCCAGGGCGAGCGGCGGCGGGCCGCCTTCCGGGCGCGCGCCGGCGCCGCTCTCCCCGCCGCCGGAAGCGGTGGAGGCCCAGTAGGCCGCGCCGCCGCCGGCCAGCAGCACGGCCGCGGCCACCGAGGCCGCGATCAGCGGGCTGCGCCGGCGCCGGGCGGTCGTCTCCGGGGTGTCGTCGCTGGAATTCTCCCCGCCGGCCGCGGGGGGAGTGTCCTCGGTGCTCACCGCATCGCTCCTTCGGCTCCGCTGAACAACTGACGTGTCCTCCTCCGTGGGGAGGACGCGGGTTGGACGGTGCCGGGGCGTCCGCGGTTCCCCGGGCCCGGCGGCCGGGCCCGGGAGGGCGCTCAGTCCCCGTACTCGGACATGCCCTTGACCAGGGCCGCGGAGGAGGCGGGAACGCTGATGCCGTGCAGTTCGCGGGCGGGCGGCGCCGGTTCCTGGCGGCCGCTGTGCCAGTGCGGTGCCATCCGCGCGCAGTCGCCCAGCAACTGAGCCATGGACTCCGGTTCGAGCGCGGGACGAACTGCGGACGAATGGGGTGTGACGCCCTTCACATACTTGGTCATACACGCACCGTAGGCATCCTGCGCTGCGCGAAGAAAGCCCTACTATTGGGTAGTTTCTGCTGGTGGGCCGAGATCAGGACAGCCGGTACCGTTGACCAACGTCCGCCTCGTCCTTCCGCCTCCCGCAGGAGCAGACCCGTCGTGCGTATCGCAGTCACCGGCTCCATCGCCACCGACCACCTGATGACCTTTCCCGGCCGTTTCGCCGATCAGCTGGTCGCCGACCAGTTGCACACGATCTCCCTCTCCTTCCTGGTCGACGAACTCGACGTCCGGCGCGGAGGCGTGGGCCCCAACATCTGCTACGGCATGGGCCAGCTCGGCACCGCGCCGATCCTGGTCGGCGCCGCCGGCAACGACTTCGAGGAGTACCGGGCCTGGCTCGACCGGCACGGTGTGGACACCCGCTCGGTCCGCATCTCCGAGGTCAAGCACACCGCCCGCTTCGTGTGCACCACCGACGCCGACCACAACCAGATCGGCTCCTTCTACACCGGCGCGATGAGCGAGGCGCGGCTGATCGAGCTGCACGCCGTCGCCGAGCGCGTCGGCGGCCTGGACCTCGTCCTGATCGGCGCGGACGACCCGGAGGCCATGGTCCGCCACACCGAGGAGTGCCGTACCCGAGGCATCCCCTTCGCGGCCGACTTCTCCCAGCAGATCGCCCGGATGGACGGCGACGGCATCCGCACCCTCATGGACGGCGCCGCCTACCTGTTCAACAACGAGTACGAGGCGCGCCTGATCGAGTCCAAGACGGGCTGGACCGCCGAGGAGATCCTGGCCAAGGTCGGCACCCGGGTGACGACGCTGGGCGCCGACGGCGTCCGCATCGAGCGGGCCGGTGAGCCGGACATCGTCGTCGGCACCGCCGAGGAGAAGGCCAAGGCCGACCCGACCGGCGTGGGCGACGCGTTCCGCGCGGGCTTCCTGTCCGGTCTCGCCTGGGGCGTCGGCCTGGAGCGCGCCGCGCAGGTCGGCTGCATGCTGGCGACGCTGGTCATCGAGACCGTCGGCACCCAGGAGTACGAGCTGCACCGCAGCCACTTCATGGACCGCTTCACCAAGGCGTACGGGCACGATGCCGCCGCCGACATCCGGGGTCACCTGGCCTGACCGGGCTGCCGTACGGGGCGGCGGGCCGCGCAGGGCCGCCGCGCCGCACCCGGTTCCGGTCCGGCCCCGGGTTCCGGCCCGGCTCCGGTCACACGAGGCGCCGCACCACGTACGCGGTGCCCCGCCCGGCCGCCCGCTCGCCCACGTACTCCTGCCCCCGCATCCCGCACCACGCGGGAATGTCCAGCCGCGCCGCCTCGTCGTCCGCCAGGACGGTCAGCGTGGCGCCCACCGGCACGTCGCCGATCACCTTCGCCAGCTCGATGACGGGCACCGGGCAGCGCTTGCCCAGGGCGTCCACGACATGCTCCGCGGCGGGGGAGGGGGCGGTCTCCGGCCGCGCGGCCGCCGGGGCGCCCAGTTGCTCCCGTACGGAGCGGACCGCCTCCGGAAGGACGTCCAGGAAGCGGTCGACCTCGCCCTCGGGGGTGCCGGGCGGCAGCGACACCCGGACGTTGCCCTCCGACAGCACGCCCATCGCCCGCAGCACATGGCTCGGCGTCAGCGTGCTGGACGTGCAGGACGAGCCGGACGAGACGGAGAAACCCGCCCGGTCCAGCGCGTGCAGCAGGGTCTCCCCGTCGACATAGAGACACGAGAAAGTGACCAGGTGGGGGAGGCGGCGCACCGGGTCGCCGACGACCTCGGCGTCCGGCACCGCCTCGGCCACCCGCGCCCGGACGCGGTCCACCAGCTCCCGCAGCCGGACCGCCTCGGCCGCCGCCTCCGCCCGTACGGCGCGCAGCGACGCCGCCGCCGCGACCACCGCGGGCAGGTTCCCGAAGCCCGGCACCCGGCCGGACTCCCGCTCGTCCTGCGGGCCCTGCGGCGCGAACCGGGTGCCCTTGCGTACGGCCAGCAGCCCCACACCGGGCGGCCCGCCCCACTTGTGCGCGCTGGCCGTCAGCAGTGACCAGGCGCCGCCGACCGGCCCCCAGGGGAGCGACTGGGCGGCGTCCACCAGCAGCGGTACGTCCGCCTCCCGGCAGGCCGCCGCGGCCTCCTCCACCGGCTGCTCGGTGCCCACCTCGTGGTTGGCGGACTGGAGGGCCGCCAGCGCGGTGTCCGGGCGCAGCGCGGCGGCGAGGTCCCCGGCGGCCACCCGGCCCGTACGGTCCACGCCGACCTCGGACACCGTGCCGCCCGCCGCCTCGTGGACCGCGGCGGCGTGCAGGACGGAGGAGTGCTCCACCGCCGAGTGGACCAGATGGCGGCCGACACGCCGACGCGCGGCGAGCGTGCCGGACATGGCCGAATGCACCGCCTGCGTCCCCGATGGAGTGAAAACGAGCTCGTCGGGGCGGCAGCCCACGGCCTCCGCCGCGGCCTCCCGCGCGGCGTCCAGCAGCAGCCGGGCGCGGCGGCCCTCCCGGTAGGGGCGCGCCGGATCGGCCCAGCCCTCGTCGAGGGAGGCGAGCAGGGCTTCCCGGGCGACCGGGTGCAGCGGAACGGCCGAGGCGGCATCGAAGTAGGACACGCCCCAGACGCTAGCGCGTCGTACGCGTGTCCGGGCGTGGCGTCAGATGGCCGCCGGAGCCCGGCATTCCGGGGCCCTGGGGGTTTCCCCCGGATGCCGCAGCCACCCCTTCGGGGAGCGGTGCGGCGCGTTGGGCACCCTCCCCGCGCGACCCCAAATAGCGTCCAGTAGGGTTTGGTCCGCATAAACATCCAAACCCCTGCCCGTGCCAGGGCCGGCGACCGACCAGCGAGACGGCCGCAGCCGGTCTCGCGGGCGAGACTCTCGGGAAGGCGCTACGTGAGTCCCAACGGCTCCGACCGCTCGTCGCGGCGCCCGATGCGGCGGAAGCTGCCGCAGGTGCTGGCTGCGGGACTGGTCCTGGCAACCGCGACCGGTTGCACATACAAGGACTTTCCCAACCTCGGCATGCCCAATCCGGCTACTGAAGAGGCGCCGCGGATCCTCTCCCTTTGGCAGGGCTCCTGGGCCGCCGCCCTCGCAGTGGGCGTGCTGGTGTGGGGCCTGATCATCTGGAGCTGGATCTTCCACCGCCGCAGCCGGACCAAGGTGGAGGTCCCCGCACAGACGCGGTACAACATGCCCATCGAGGCGTTGTACACCATCGTTCCGTTCATCATCATCGCGGTGCTCTTCTACTTCACCGCGCGCGATGAGAGCGAACTCCTCAAGACTTCGAAGAAGCCCGACCACGTCATCAACGTGGTGGGCTATCAGTGGAGCTGGGCGTTCAACTACCTGGAGAACGTGGACGGCAAGGCCGACACCACGAACATCAACTCCAAGGAACTCGACGCGATCCCGGACAAGTGGAAGAAGAACGTCCCCGCCGGCGCCGACGGCGTGTACGACGAGGGCATTCCGGGAACGCGGAACCCGCAGACCGGCAACCCGGGTCCGACCCTGTGGCTGCCCAAGGGCGAGACGGTTCAGTTCGTCCTGACGTCGCGTGATGTCATCCACTCGTTCTGGGTGGTGCCGTTCCTGATGAAGCAGGACGTCATTCCCGGCCACACCAACGTCTTCGAGGTGACTCCCAACAAGGAGGGCACCTTCATGGGCAAGTGCGCCGAGCTCTGCGGCGTCGACCACTCCCGGATGCTCTTCAACGTCAAGGTCGTCTCCCCCGAGAAGTACCGGGAGCACCTGAAGGACCTGGCGAAGAAGGGCCAGACCGGTTACCTGCCGTCGGGCATCAAGCAGACGGATCACGCCAGGAACGCGGAGACCAACAACAAGTGAGCATCCTCAACGAACCTCAGGGTGCCGCCGCCGCAACGGCTCCGGCAGCACCACCCGCACGAAAGAAGTCTCCCGGCTCCGTCGTGGTGAGCTGGCTGACCACCACTGACCACAAGACCATCGGCACGCTCTACCTGGTCACCTCGTTCGCGTTCTTCTGCATCGGCGGCCTGATGGCGCTGCTGATGCGCGCCGAGCTCGCTCGTCCCGGCACGCAGATCATGTCGAACGAGCAGTTCAACCAGGCGTTCACGATGCACGGCACGATCATGCTGCTGATGTTCGCGACGCCGCTGTTCTCCGGCTTCGCGAACTGGATCATGCCGCTGCAGATCGGCGCGCCCGACGTGGCGTTCCCGCGGCTGAACATGTTCGCGTACTGGCTGTACCTCTTCGGCTCGCTGATCGCGGTGGCCGGCTTCCTCACCCCGCAGGGTGCGGCCGACTTCGGCTGGTTCGCCTACTCCCCGCTGTCGGACGCGGTCCGCTCGCCGGGCGTCGGCGCCGACATGTGGATCATGGGTCTGGCCTTCTCCGGCTTCGGCACGATCCTCGGCTCGGTCAACTTCATCACCACGATCATCTGCATGCGCGCCCCCGGCATGACGATGTTCCGGATGCCGATCTTCACCTGGAACGTCCTGCTGACCGGTGTGCTGGTCCTGCTGGCCTTCCCGGTCCTGGCCGCCGCGCTGTTCGCCCTGGAGGCGGACCGTAAATTCGGGGCGCATGTATTCGATGCGGCCAATGGCGGCGCATTGCTGTGGCAGCACCTCTTCTGGTTCTTCGGCCACCCCGAGGTGTACATCATCGCGCTGCCGTTCTTCGGCATCATCTCCGAGGTCATTCCGGTCTTCTCCCGGAAGCCGATGTTCGGTTACATCGGTCTGATCGCGGCGACGATTTCGATCGCGGGCCTTTCGGTCACCGTCTGGGCGCACCACATGTACGTGACGGGCGGCGTGCTGTTGCCGTTCTTCTCGTTCATGACATTCCTCATCGCGGTACCGACCGGTGTGAAGTTCTTCAACTGGATCGGCACGATGTGGAAGGGCTCGCTGTCCTTCGAGACCCCGATGCTCTGGGCCGTCGGCTTCCTGATCACCTTCACCTTCGGTGGTCTGACCGGCGTCATCCTGGCCTCGCCGCCGATGGACTTCCACGTCTCGGACTCGTACTTCGTCGTGGCCCACTTCCACTACGTCATCTTCGGCACCGTCGTCTTCGCGATGTTCGCCGGCTTCCACTTCTGGTGGCCGAAGTTCACCGGCAAGATGCTGGACGAGCGCCTCGGCAAGATCACGTTCTGGACGCTGTTCGTCGGCTTCCACGGCACCTTCCTCGTCCAGCACTGGCTGGGCGCCGAGGGCATGCCGCGGCGTTACGCGGACTACCTGAACGCGGACGGCTTCACCACGCTGAACACGATCTCGACGATCGCCTCGTTCCTGCTGGGTCTGTCGATGCTGCCGTTCATGTACAACGTCTGGAAGACGGCCAAGTACGGCAAGAAGGTCGAGGTCGACGACCCGTGGGGCTACGGCCGCTCGCTGGAGTGGGCGACCTCCTGCCCGCCGCCGCGGCACAACTTCCTCACGCTGCCGCGCATCCGCTCCGAATCCCCGGCGTTCGATCTGCACCACCCTGAGATCGCGGCGCTGGAAGCCGTCGAGAACGAGGGCCAGAAGGACACGGCGCTGTTCGGCGGCAAGGAGGTCGGCAAGTGAAGATCCAGGGCAAGATGTTCATCTGGCTCGCCGTCTTCGTCCTCGCCATGGCGATCGTCTACGGCGTCTGGTCGAAGGAGCCGGCGGGCACCACCGCGCTGTTCCTCGCCTTCGGCCTGTGCATCATGATCGGCTACTACCTGGCGTTCACCGCGCGCCGGGTGGACGCCGGAGCGCAGGACAACGACGAGGCCGAGGTCTCCGACGACGCCGGCGAGCTGGGCTTCTTCAGCCCGCACAGTTGGCAGCCGCTGTCCCTGGGCGTCGGCGGCGCGCTGGCCTTCCTGGGCGTGGTCTTCGGCTGGTGGCTGCTGTACTTCTCGGCCCCGGTCATCCTGATCGGCCTGTTCGGCTGGGTCTTCGAGTACTACCGCGGCGAGAACCGCACGCAGTAACGGCGGCTCCCGTACACCGGGCGGGCCCGGACACCTCTCCAGGTGTCCGGGCCCGCCCGTTTGCAGTCCTCCAGCGCGCCGCGGCCGGGGGATTTTCCTACTTTGGGGTCATGAGCCACAGACCACGACACCGGACGGCGCTCGGCTGCGCCTTCCTGCTGGCGCCCCTGGCGGCAGGCGCCACCGCCTGCGGCGGTTCGTCGTCGGACCCGCTCTCGGCCGCGCCGTACGACGCCGCCGGGCAGATCTCGGCCAACGCGCCGGAAGACGGCCACAAGGCGGACCCGGACAAGCCACTGGAGGTCTCCACCACCGGTGACGAGGCCCGGATCACGGACGTGACCGCCACCGACGCCTCCGGCCGCTACATCAGGGGCGAACTGGCCGCCGACGGCCGGCAGTGGCGCACCACCGTCCCGCTGGCCGCCGGCACCCGCTACACCGTGCGGGTGAGCACCGAGGACGAGGACGGCGCGCCGGGCCGCAAGGTCCTCCAGATCGACACCAAGGACACCGGCGACCGGGTGAACGTCACGCTCGGGCCCGAGAACGGCACGTACGGGGTCGGCCAGCCCGTCACCGCGGCGCTCAGCAAGCCCGTCAAGGACCCCAAGGCCAGGGCGATCGTGGAAGGCGCCCTCAAGGTCCGCTCCACGCCGCGCGTGGAGGGCTCCTGGCACTGGGTCGACAGCAAGACGCTGCACTTCCGCCCGCGCGAGTACTGGCCCACGCACGCCGACATCGAGGTGCGCAGCAACCTGGAGGGCCTGAAGATCACCGGCGGGCTGTACGGGGGCGCCGCCAAGCCGGTGAAGCTGCGCACGGGGGACCGGGTGGAGGCCGTCACGGACGCCGCGGCGCACACCATGACGGTCACCCGCAACGGCGAGGAGATCAACACGATCCCCGTCACCACCGGCAAGCCCGGCTACTCCACCCGCAACGGCACCAAGGTCGTCCTGGGCAAGGAGGGCTTCGTCCGGATGCGGGGGGAGAGCATCGGCATCCCGTCGGGCAGCTCGGACTCCTACGACCTGCCGGTCTACTGGGCCACCCGGGTGACCTGGAGCGGCGAGTACGTGCACGCGGCGCCCTGGTCCGTGGGGTCGCAGGGCGCCGACAACGTCAGCCACGGCTGCACCGGCATGTCCACCGACAACGCCAAGTGGTTCTTCGACACCGTGCGGGTCGGCGACATCGTCAAGGTCGTCAACAGCGGCGGCGAGACCATGACGCCGTTCGACAACGGCTTCGGCGACTGGAACATGCCGTGGAAGCAGTGGCGCGAGGGCAGCGCGCTGGACAAGAACAAGCCCAGCACCACAGGCGAGCAGGATCAGCGGCCGGGACCCGAGAATGCCGCCCGGCTGCGCCCGCAGGTCTGAAGGCCCCTCAGAAGGGCCCTCAGGAGGCCGCTCATGCCTCCGTGAGCAGCCTGCGGCGCAGCAGCCCGGCCAGGGCGTCCGTGAACTCCACGGGGTCCACAGGGTGCGTCACGGCGGCGTCCGCGCGGCTCCAGGTCGCCAGCCAGGCGTCCTGCGGGCGGCCGATGAGCAGCAGCACCGGCGGGCAGCGGAAGATCTCGTCCTTGATCTGCCGGCAGACGCCCATACCGCCCGCGGGCGCCGTCTCGCCGTCCAGGACGCACGCGTCGATGCCGCCCTGTTCCAGGGCCGCCAGGACGGCGGGCAGGGTCGCGCACTCCACGATCTCCACCGGCGGCACGTCGGCGGCGGGCCGCCGGCCCGTCGCGAGCCGTACCTGTTCGCGGGTGTCGGCGTTGTCGCTGTAGACCAGCACCGTGGCAGTCGCCTGCATCGTTCCTCCACGCTTCTCGGCGGTACGGCTTCGGGCGGGGCTTCACCCGGACGCCGCCGGGAAGTGCCTCCAGCGCGGATGCTACTGCCCGTACGGCGGCACGCAGGAGGGTTCGGCACGATCCAAGATCTGGCCGACGGGCCGTCAGGACTGGTCGGAGCGGGGGCACGGGGCCGTACGGCGGGCCCCGGGTCCTCCCTTCGGGCGACTGCCGGTGTGGGCCGTACGAGCAGGGCATACGCCCTTGACACACCGAACGGCACCCCCCGGAGTGAGGGCGGGATAAGCGACCGACATAATGTCGGTCGTGGCGACAGCAACGACAGTAGAAACCGGGCACGCGCACCCGTCGGTCAATCGGCCGAACCTCACCAGCGTCGGAACCATCATCTGGCTGAGTTCCGAGCTGATGTTCTTCGCGGCCCTCTTCGCGATGTACTTCACCCTTCGATCGGTGACCGGGACCGAGTATTGGAAGGAATCCGCCGATGCGCTGAATCTTCCGTTCTCCGCGACGAACACCACGATCCTGGTGCTCAGCTCCCTGACCTGCCAGCTCGGCGTGTTCGCGGCCGAGCGCGGCGATGTCAAGAAGCTCCGGACCTGGTTCGTGGTCACCTTCATCATGGGTGCGATCTTCATCGGCGGTCAGGTCTTCGAGTACACCGATCTGGTCAAGGAAGAGGGCCTCTCGCTCTCGTCTGGCCCGTACGGCTCGGTGTTCTACCTGACCACCGGCTTCCACGGACTGCACGTGACAGG
This sequence comes from Streptomyces chrestomyceticus JCM 4735, assembly GCF_003865135.1. NCBI lineage: Bacteria > Bacillati > Actinomycetota > Actinomycetes > Kitasatosporales > Streptomycetaceae > Streptomyces > Streptomyces chrestomyceticus. The sequence goes on from NZ_BHZC01000001.1 coordinate 6,884,867, forward strand.
CGGCCTGATCGCCTTCCTGCTGGTCCTGGGCAGGACGTACGCGGCCAAGAGGTTCACCCACGAACAGGCCACCGCGGCCATCGTCGTGTCCTACTACTGGCACTTCGTCGATGTCGTCTGGATCGGCCTCTTCGCCACGATCTACCTGATCCGCTGACCGGTCACGCACCGCGACCGCGCATCAGACAGACATAGCCAAAGCATCGACGCAGAAGATCCTGACACCGGGGTAATCCGTGAAAAAGCTCTCCGCACGACGGCGCCATCCGCTGGCGGCGCTCGTCGTCCTACTCTTCGCGCTGGCGGTCACTGGGGGGCTGTACGCCGCGTTCGCGCCTGCGGACAAGGCTCAGGCCGATGACACCGCCCAGTCTCTTGCCATCAAGGAGGGCAAGAAGCTCTTCGCCGTCGGCTGCGCAAGCTGCCACGGCACCGGCGGTCAGGGCACCTCCGACGGCCCGAGCCTGGTCGGCGTGGGCGCCGCCGCCGTCGACTTCCAGGTCGGTACCGGCCGGATGCCGGCGCAGCAGCCCGGCGCCCAGGTGCCGCGGAAGAAGAACATCTACAGCCAGGCCGAGATCGACCAGCTCGCGGCGTACGTCGCGTCGCTGGGTGCCGGTCCCAGCGTGCCGGGCAAGGAGCAGTACAGCAAGGACGGCGCGGACATCGCCAAGGGCGGTGAGCTGTTCCGTACGAACTGCGCGCAGTGCCACAACTTCACCGGTAAGGGCGGCGCCCTGACCAACGGCAAGTTCGCACCGACGCTCGAAGGCGTGGACCCGAAGCACATCTACGAGGCCATGGAGACCGGCCCGCAGAACATGCCTTCCTTCGGTGACGGTTCGCTGTCCCCGCAGAACAAGAAGGACATCGTGTCCTACCTCGGCGCGGTCAACAGCGACGACACCCCCAGCCCCGGTGGTCTGGGCCTGGGCGGTCTCGGCCCGGTCAGTGAGGGCCTCTTCGGTTGGATCGCCGGCCTGGGCGCGCTGATCGCGGTCGCCATCTGGGTCGCAGCCCGGACTACGAAGGCCAAGAAGTCATGAGTGAGACTGGACGACACGAAGACGTGCCAGAAAAGAACCTCCCCGGTGAGCGGGACACGGCTCACGGCGGCGCGGTCGAGCCGGCGGACAACCCGTTCGCCGACCCGGGGCTGCCGCCCCACGAGCCCCGCATCCAGGACATCGACGAGCGGGCCGCCAAGCGCTCCGAGCGCGCGGTCGCCTTCCTCTTCACCCTGTCGATGCTCGCGACGGTCGGCTTCATCGCCGCCTACGTGATCTTCCCGGTCGACGAGATCACCTATATCTGGCCGTTCGGCCACGTCAGCGCGCTGAACTTCTGGCTCGGCCTGACGCTCGGTGTGGCGCTCTTCTGCATCGGCGCCGGCGCGGTCCACTGGGCCCGCACGCTGATGTCGGACGAGGAGGTCGCCGACGACCGGCACCCGATCGAGGCGGCCCCCGAGGTCAAGGCCAAGGTCATGGAGGACTTCCGCGCAGGCGCGAAGGAATCCGCGATCGGCCGCCGCAAGCTGGTCCGCAACACCATGTTCGGCGCGCTGGCCCTGGTGCCGCTCTCCGGTGTGGTGCTGCTGCGCGACCTCGGTCCGCTGCCGGAGAAGAAGCTCCGCACGACCGGCTGGAAGAAGGGCATCCGCCTCGTCAACCAGTCGACCAACCTCCCGCTGCGTCCCGAGGACATCGCGGTCGGCTCGCTGACCTTCGCCAAGCCCGAGGGCCTGGAGGAGGACGACCACGAGTTCAACCAGAAGATCGCCAAGGACGCCCTGATGCTCGTGCGGATCCAGCCGCAGAACATCAAGGACAAGCGGGAACTGGACTGGTCGCACGAGGGCATCGTCGCCTACTCGAAGATCTGCACCCACGTGGGCTGCCCGATCAGCCTCTACGAGCAGCAGACGCACCACGTGCTGTGCCCCTGCCACCAGTCGACCTTCGACCTGGCCGACGGCGGCCGGGTCATCTTCGGCCCGGCCGGCCACGCCCTGCCGCAGCTGCACATCACGGTCAAGGACGGCTTCCTCGAAGCCGTCAGCGACTTCGCGGAGCCCGTCGGCCCGAGCTTCTGGGAGCGCGGATGAGTAACGAGACGAGCGCGACCACCACGCGCCGCGGCCAGGCGCCGCGGGGTGAGCGGATCGCCGACTGGGCGGACGGCCGGCTGGGCATCTACAGCCTCGCCAAGGCCAACATGCGCAAGATCTTCCCGGACCACTGGTCCTTCATGCTGGGCGAGATCTGCCTCTACAGCTTCATCATCATCATCCTGACCGGCGTCTACCTGACGCTGTTCTTCCACCCGAGCATGGCCGAGGTGACCTACCACGGCTCGTACGTGCCCATGCACGGGATCCGGATGACGCAGGCGTTCGAGTCGACGCTGGACATCAGCTTCGACGTGCGCGGCGGTCTGCTCATCCGGCAGATCCACCACTGGGCGGCCCTGGTCTTCCTGGGCGCCATGATGGTGCACATGATGCGGGTGTTCTTCACCGGCGCCTTCCGCAAGCCGCGCGAGGTCAACTGGCTGTTCGGCTTCCTGCTGCTGGTGCTCGGCATGTTCACCGGCTTCACCGGCTACTCGCTGCCGGACGACCTGCTCTCCGGCACCGGCGTCCGGTTCATCGAGGGTGTCATCCTGGCGATGCCGCTGGTCGGCTCGTACCTGCAGATGTTCATCTTCGGCGGGGAGTTCCCGGGGCACGACATCATCCCGAGGTTCTTCACGGTGCACGTCCTGCTGCTGCCCGGCATCATGCTGGGTCTGCTGGTGGCGCACCTGATCCTGGTCTTCTACCACAAGCACACGCAGTTCCCGGGTGCCGGCAAGACCAACAAGAACGTCGTCGGCATGCCGCTGCTGCCGGTCTACATGGCCAAGGCCGGAGGCTTCTTCTTCCTGGTCTTCGGCGTGATCTCGGTGATCGCGGCGGTCGCCAGCATCAACCCGGTGTGGGCCATCGGCCCGTACCGGCCCGACCAGGTGTCCACCGGCGCCCAGCCCGACTGGTACATGGGCTTCGCCGAGGGTCTGGTCCGTGTGATGCCCGGCTGGGAGTGGGACATCTGGGGCCACACCATCAACTTCGGTGTGCTGATCCCGATCCTCATCTTCCCGCTGGTGCTGGTGGCGATCGCGGTCTACCCGTTCGTCGAGTCCTGGGTCACCGGCGACAAGCGCGAGCACCACATCCTGGACCGCCCGCGCAACGCCCCGACCCGTACCGGCTTCGGCGTGGCGTGGCTGACCGCCTACCTCATCATGCTGATCGGCGGCGGCAACGACCTGTGGGCCACCCACTTCCACCTGTCGCTGAACTCGCTGACCTGGTTCGTCCGGATCGGCTTCTTCGTCGGCCCGGTGCTGGCCTTCATCGTCACCAAGCGGATCTGCCTGGGCCTCCAGCGCCGCGACCGCGACAAGGTGCTGCACGGACGCGAGTCCGGCATCATCAAGCGGCTGCCGCACGGTGAGTTCATCGAGGTGCACGAGCCGCTCAACCAGGAGCAGCTCCACACCCTCACCCAGCACGAGCAGCCCAAGCCGTTCGAGATCGGCCCCGAGGTCGACGAGAACGGTGTCGAGCGGAAGGTCAAGCGGACGACCAAGCTCCGCGCCAAGCTCTCCAAGGGCTACTACGGCGAGGACAACGTCATCCCGAAGCCGACCCCGGAGGAGTACAAGGAGATCACCAGCGGCCACGGCCACCACTGATCCCCGCCGTGTGACCCACGGCAGTACCCCCGCGTAAGTACGCCACCCAGAGGGCCCCTCCAGACAATGGACGGGGCCCTCCGGCATGTCCGGCCGCCGGATAGGGTTTCGGCACCAGCAGGACACGAATCCAGGAGTGTGGACCATGAACGTTGCGACCCCGAACGGCGGCGACAGCGTGGCGGTCCGCACCTGGCCGGGCGTACTGGACGCACTCCTCCAGGGCCGCGACCTGAGCGCCGACGACACCGCGTGGGCGATGGACCGGATCATGCGCGGCGAGGCCACCGACGCGCAGATCGCGGGGTTCGCGGTGGCGCTGCGCGCCAAGGGCGAGACGGTCGCCGAGATCACCGGTCTGGTCCGGGCGATGTACGCGCACGCCAACCTCATCGAGGTGCCGGGCCCGAGCGTGGACATCGTCGGCACCGGCGGCGACGGCGCCAAGACCGTCAACATCTCCACGATGTCCTCGATCGTGGTGGCCGGCACCGGCGCGAAGGTCGTCAAGCACGGCAACCGCGCCGCCTCGTCGGCCAGCGGCGCCTCCGACGTGCTGGAGAAGCTGGGCGTCAACCTGGACCTGACCCCGCGCCGGGTCGTCGAGGTCGCCGAGGAGGCCGGCATCACCTTCTGCTTCGCGGTCAAGTTCCACCCGTCGCTGCGGCACGTGGCGCCCGCCCGGCGCGAACTGGGCATCCGTACGACGTTCAACGTGCTGGGCCCGCTGACCAACCCGGCGAAGGTACGGGCGCAGGCCACCGGCGTCGCCGACGCGCGGATGGCGCCGATCCTGGCCGGGGTGCTGGCCGAACGCGGCTCCAGCGCGCTGGTCTTCCGGGGCGACGACGGGCTGGACGAACTGACGACCACCGCCACGTCGAAGGTCTGGGTCGTCCGGGACGGCGGCGTACGCGAGGAGACCTTCGACCCTCGGGACGTAGGGATCGACCTGGTGCCCGTGGAGGCGCTGCGCGGCGCCGACGCCTCGTACAACGCGGATGTGGCGCGCCGCCTGCTGGGCGGCGAGACCGGCCCGGTGCGGGACGCGGTGCTGCTCAACTCGGCGGCGGCGCTGGTGGCCCTGGAGCCGACCGCGGCGCCGCTGAACGAGCAGATCGCGGCGGGCATCGAGCGGGCCGCCGAGGCCGTCGACTCGGGGGCGGCCCGCCGGGCGCTGGAGCGGTGGGTGGCGGCCAGCAACGCGTGACGGCGCGGGGCGTGTGCGGCGGGGCCCGGTCCGGGATACGGACCGGGCCTTGCGCGTTCCCGATCGTGTGGCATGATTCTGCCCAGGTCACGAGTGACAGCGACTACGGCCCCGGCCCGCTGTCCGGCAACCCTCCGTCCGTGGCGGGGTGCCCCGGGTGATGACCAGGTCGCAGGCAGCGAGGTCTGCGGCAAGCGCGGATCCCTCGTGCCAGGGATCCTGGTCCTTGAGGGAGATCTCCCGTGTCGCAGCGAATGCGTTAGGGCCGTTCGGCCCCGTTTTCCGCACCCCCTTTTTTCTTTCACCGCTGCCGGTCCGGCCCCGCTTCGGCGTGTGGGCCCCGCAGCGAAGTCACCCTGCTTCCACGGGAGTTCGCCATGCCTGTTTCCGTCGCTGCCACCCCTGCCGCCACCGATTCCGCCGCCGACGCCGCCTGCGCCCCGCTGCCCGTGCTGGGCCGCGACGTGCTGGTCCCGCTCGTCACCGGCGGCGAGGTCGAGTACGCGGCACTGGACATCGCCGCCAGTGCCCCGGCGCTCCAGCGCGTCTGGGACGACGTGGCCGCGTACGCCCCGTACTACGGCAGCGTGCACCGAGGGGCGGGCTACCTCTCGCAGTTGTCCACCGACCTGTTCGAGAACAGCCGGGTTGCGGTGGCGGACTTCCTCGGGTGCCGGGAGGGAGACCAGGTGGTCTTCACCCGCTCCACCACCGACTCGCTGAACCTGCTGGCCGCCGTGCTGCCGGCCGGCACCCGGGTGTTCGTCTTCGAGACCGAGCACCACGCCTCGCTGCTGCCCTGGGAGCAGCGCGCCGACGTCGAGGTGACGTACCTCGACGCACCCCGCACGCCGGGGCAGGCGGTGGACACGCTGGAGCGGGCGCTGGCGGAGCGGGAGCCGTACAACAACGCCCTGGTCTGCGTGACCGGTGCTTCCAATGTGACCGGTGAGCTGTGGCCCGTACGGGAGCTGGCCGCCGCGGCGCACGCGCACGGCGCGCGGATCGTGCTCGACGCCGCCCAGCTCGCCCCGCACCACCCGGTCGACATCGCGGAACTGGACGTGGACTGGGTCGCCTTCTCCGGCCACAAGCTGTACGCGCCCTTCGGGGCCGGGGTGCTGGCCGGGCGCGCGGACTGGCTCCAGGCGGCGGAGCCGTACCTCGCGGGCGGCGGCGCCAGCCGTACGGTCGCGCGCCGCACTGACGGCGGGGTGGACGTCGACTGGCACACCACCGCCGCCCGTCACGAGGCCGGATCGCCCAACGTCATCGGTGTCTACGCCATCGCCGCCGCCTGCAAGGCGCTCACCGAGGCGGGCTTCGAGGGCCTGGTCGCCCGGGAGCAGCAGTTGGTCGAGCGGGTGCGGGCGGGTCTCGCCGAGGTGCCCGAGGTCACGGTGCTCTCGCTGTTCGGGGACGACGCCCCGCGGGTGGGCGTGCTGTCCTTCGTCGTCGACGGCTGGAACAGCTCGCACTTCGCGGCGGCGCTCTCCGCGGAGTACGGCATCGGCGTGCGCGACGGGCTGTTCTGCGCGCACCCCCTCGTACGGACCCTGCTGGGCGCCGAGTCCGAGGCCCCGGGCCAGTGCGGTGCTCCCGAAGGGGCACCGGGGGAGCAGAGCCTGAACGCCATCCGGGTGAGCTTCGGGGCCGGTACGCCCGACGAGCACGTGGAGCGTTTCGTCCGGGCCGTCAAGGAACTGGTCACGCAGGGCGCGCGGTGGAGCTACCGCACCGAGGACGGCCGCTGCGTGCCGGACACCGCGGCGGCCGCGTAACCCCAGGACCGCCCCGCCGCGGCGCTCCGCTGTCCGGGCGCCGCGGCGTGGGTGTGCGGTACGTGGAGGGGTTGCTCAGGCGTCGAGGCCGATGGCGAAGGCCGCTTCCAGGTCGTGCTGGGAGTACGTACGGAACGCGATGTGCGTCTCGGTGGAGGCGACGCCGGGCACCTTGCTGATCCGGCCCGGGATCACGTCCGCCAGGTCGTCGTGCTTGGCCACCCGCACCAGCGCGATCAGGTCGTGCGCACCGGTGACCGAGTAGACCTCGCTGACGCCCTCCAGCGCGGCGATCTTCTCCGCGATCTCCGGGATCTGGTCCACGCTGGTCTTGATGAGCACGATCGAAGTGATCACGGTTGGCTCTCTCCCTCGGCCGCCTGCTGCTTCGCCGTTCCGGCGGAGTCCACCCTACCGGTGGCCGCGGCCGTTTCCCCGGGCGGAGCGGGGCTGGGCCGGTACCGCACCCAGGCGTACAGGAAGCCCACCGCGAAGCCCACGACATGGGCCAGGTAGGCCACGCCCGGGGAGCTGGGGTCGCGCTGCGCGGCGATCCACTGGAGGACGAACCAGAACAGCAGCACGATCCACGCCGGGAACCGCAGCGGCAGGAAGAAGAGGAACGGGTAGATGCTGGTGACCCGGGCCTTGGGGAAGAGGTAGAGGAACGCCCCCAGCACCCCGGAGATCGCCCCGGAGGCGCCGACCAGGGTCTGTCCCGAGGAGGCGTGCGCGGCCGCGTAGCCCATCAGGGCCAGGTAGCCGGTCACGAGGTAGAAGAGGGTGAACGGCAGCCGGCCCATGCGGTCCTCGGCCATCCCGCCGAAGACGTACAGGAAGAGGACGTTGCCCAGCAGGTGCAGCCAGCTACCGTGCACGAACAGGGCGGTCAGCGGGGTGAGCAGCGGGCCGGGCGAGCCGCTCCACAGCTCACGCGGGATGACACCCCAGCGTTCGAAGTACGCGGTCTGCGCCTGGACGACGGCGTCACCGGTTCCGTATATGCCGTTGAGGCCGGAGGCGGGCCCGACGACGAAGACCACACAGCACAGCGCGATCAGCACGTTCGTCATGCGGGAGAACACGGTCAGCACCGAGCGGGCGCGGGGCGTCCGGGGGGTCAGGAACGGGGCCGTCATGAAGTGATCATGGCGTAATGCGGGCAATCAGGACAGAGTGCCTCGCCGCGTCCCGCCTCCCGGGCAGGGCCGCGCCGTAAGGGCATCAGGCCGTAGGGTAACGGTCAGTACCCCGCGTACTTCCGCAGTCCGACGGCGCACCGCGGGAAGCCCCCGAACGACAGCACGAGCCCCGCTCGCCCGAGCGCGACGAAAGAGGACGACACCATGGCTGTTCCCCTGCCGACGGACGGGACCCGGTGGCGCTGCACCCTGTGCGGCAACCTGACGCGCTTCGACGTGACCCGCCGCTCCGAGGTCGTGGAGTACCTCCACCTCGACCTCGCCGGGGAGCCGAAGGTGGAGGAACGCGAGGTGCTCAGTGAGAGCATCGAGTCCGTGCGCTGCCGCTGGTGCAACGCGGTCGACCAGATCGAGCTGGTCGACCGGCCGGGCGCCAGTGCCTGAGTCGAGCGCCTGAGATCGGAGCGATGCAGCAGTGGTGGAGCGTCCAGAAGGGCCTGCGGGGGCGGAGCACGGAGCCGAGGCCGGTGCGGCCGAGGCGGACGAGGTGCTCGACCGTCCCCTGCCCGAGGGCGTGCGGCGCCGGGTCGTGGCGCTCACCGCGGAGTCCTTCGGCGGCCTGACGGTCGCCGAACTTCCGCCGCCGCTGCGCCAGTACGCCCGGTTCACCCCCAGCCGCCGGGCCAAGTTCGCGGGCAACGCGATGGCGGCCGCGCTGGAGAACGACGCGGTCTTCCGGCAACGGATCGCGGGCCGGCTGCGCGAGGCCCAGCCGGAACTGGCCGAAGCGCTGGACAACGGCACCCCGCCCGCCGCCGCCGACCCGCTCGATGTCGCGGCGGCGGCCTATGTGCTGCGCCCCGAGGGCTGGGTCAAGCTGGTCGCGGCGGCCGGCGAGGAGGCGCAGCGCGCCCGCGCGGAGCAGGCCGGCGAGGAGGCCGAACGCGAGCTGGCCGCGCTGCGCGAGGAGCTGGCGCAGGCCCGCGCGCAGGCCCGCGCCGACGCCGAGCGCACCCGCGGCGACCTGGACGCGCTGCGCAAGGAGAACGAGTCGTTGCAGCGCAAGCTGCGCAGCGCGCTCAGTGACGTCAAGCGGGGCGAGGCGGCGGCACGCAAGGCCGCTGCCGAGGTGGAGTCCGTACGGGCCGCCGCCGCGCAGGAGAAGACCGTGGCCGACAGTGAGGCGCGCCGCCTCAAGGCCCGTATCGCCGAGGTCGAGGCGTCGCTGGAGGCCAGCCGCCGCGCCACGCGTGAGGGGCGCAGCGTCGAGGACATGCGGCTGCGGCTGCTGCTGGACACCGTCCTGGACGCGGCCCAGGGGCTGCGCCGGGAGCTGGCGCTGCCGCCCGCCGACACCCACCCGGCGGACACGGTCGACGCGGTGGCCCCCGGCAAGATGACGCCCAAGGACATCGCCACGCGCGCGCTGTCGGAGACCGACCCCGCCCTGCTGGACCAGTTGCTGGCGCTGCCGCAGGCCCATCTGGTGGTGGACGGTTACAACGTCACCAAGACCGGTTATCCCACGATGCCGTTGGACAAGCAGCGGCTGCGGCTGCTGGGCGGCCTCGCGGTGCTGGCCGCCCAGACCGGCGCGGAGATGACGTGTGTCTTCGACGGTGCCGAGCTGGCCGCTCCGGTGCTGCTCGCTCCGCCGCGCGGGGTAAGGGTCCTCTTCAGCAAGCCGGGTGTGACGGCGGACGAGCTGATCCGTCAGCTCGTCCGGGCCGAGCCGCCCGGCCGTCCGGTGGTGGTGGTCTCCACGGACCGCGAGGTGGCCGACGGGGTGGCCAAGGCGGGGGCGCGGCCGGTCGCATCGGCCTTGCTGCTGAAGCGACTTGCCCGTACGTGAGTCGTACGTTCCGTCCGTACGACTTGTCCGGAACGTGCTTCGCGGCGGGGTGCGTAGGGCAGTCTGGCCGGGGTGCCCGAGGGGGTGCCGGCGGTCGCCGTGGCGGCCGGGACGGAGGTAAAAGTGTACCCATCAACGAGGCGTTTCATGCCTGTCGTTCGTGTCTGAGCGTCAAGTGGTCATTACTGCCTGTGTGATGTTGGTAAAGGATGAGGAGCATCCAGCAGTTTTTTCCGGTGAGGATTTGAAGCGATCACAACTCGGTTACTAAGGTCAGGCCTCAACCCTTCATGCAGTTGATCATCCATCCGGGATGAACAGTGAAGGAACCGCCGAGTCCGCGGTGTTCACGCGCGGAGCCGGGGTCCCGTACCCCCCACGCCCGGTAGGCGGCTGAAGGAAGAAGGAGCTCGCCTCCGTGGCGTCCCACCGTCGACCCAAGCAGCCGAGCCGCACGCGCGTGACCGTCCTCACCGCGACCGCAGCGGCGGCCGTCGCCCTCTCGTCCCAGGCCGCCCATGCCGACCCGAAGCCGAAGAAGGAAGACGTCAAGTCCGAGGTCGACAAGCTCTACGAGCAGGCGGAGCAGGCCACCGAGAAGTACAACGGGGCCAAGGAGGACCAGGAGAAGCTCCAGAAGGAGGTCGACGCCCTCCAGGACAAGGTCGCCCGCGGCCAGGGCGAGCTGAACGAGCTCCGCAAGGGCCTCGGCGCCGTCGCCTCCGGCCAGTACCGCAGCGGCAGCATCGACCCGTCCGTGCAGCTTTTCCTCTCCGGCGACCCGGACACCTACCTCGACAAGGCCGCCACCCTCGACCAGTTGAGCGGCAAGCAGGCCGAGCAGCTCAAGACCATCGCCGACAAGCAGCGCCGGCTCGCGCAGGAGCGCGCGGAGGCCGCGGGCAAGATCAAGGACCTCTCGGACACCCGTAAGGCACTGGGTGACAAGAAGGACGAGATCAAGGGCAAGCTCGCCAAGGCGCAGGAGCTGCTCAACACGCTGACCGCCAAGGAGAAGGAAGAGCTGCGGAAGGAGGAGGAGAAGAAGCAGGGACAGAGCCAGGGCCGTTCCAGCCGTGGCAACGAGCGCCCCGACCTGGGCAACGACGTGCCGGCCTCGCAGCGCGGCGCCGCCGCCCTGGCCGCCGCCGCCTCCAAGATCGGCTCGCCCTACGTGTGGGGCGCCACCGGCCCCTCCTCCTTCGACTGCTCGGGCCTGACCTCCTGGGCGTACCAGCAGGCCGGCCAGGGACTGCCGCGCACCTCGCAGGCGCAGGCCAACGCCGGTACCCGGATCGGCTCGCAGAGCGCGCTCAAGCCGGGCGACCTGGTGCTCTTCTACGGCGACCTGCACCACATCGGCCTGTACGCGGGCAACGGCCAGGTGCTGCACGCGCCGAAGCCGGGCGCGTCCGTGCGCTACGAGTCGATCAACAACATGCCCTTCCAGTTCGGCGTCCGCGTCTGACGTTCCGCCGGCCGCTCCCCGCGCGCGGGACACTGCCGGACATGCCGCCCGATCGGGCGAATTGCGGTGCCCGCCGCTGACTTCCCGCCCCGCCGGTGACCTGCGCAGTCACCGGCGGGGCGGCTTTTTCCCTACCGGTGGGGGTGTTGCGGGTCTTTGGCCGCGGGCCACCGGCGCCGTTACTGTCTGCCCTCGCAGCCGCCGGTCCGCGTCCGCCCGTCCAGGGCGGCAGGGGCTGCACGGAAGGGAGTGCGGCCTCACGTGGCGTCCCACCGCCGTGTCTCACAGTCCGGCCTGGCCGGTGCGACCAGGGCCACGGTCCTGTCCGCCGCCGCGGTCACCGCCGCCGCGGCGCTGTCCGCCGGAGCGGCGAGCGCCGTCCCGGCCCCGGCGCCCGCCGAGGTCACCTCGCGCGTCGACGCCCTCTACGAGCAGGCCGAGAAGGCCACCGAGCAGTACAACGGGGCCAACGAGCGGGCGCGCGAACTGCGGGCCGACGTGGCGGCCCTCCAGGACCGGGTGGCCCGTGGCCAGGAACACGTCAACCGGCTGCGAGGCCGGCTCGGCGCCGTCGCCTCCGCCCAGTACCGCTCCGGCGGCCTGGACCCGGCGCTGAAGCTGCTGCTGTCCGAGGACCCGGCGCACTACCTCGACAAGGCCGCTGCCCTGGACCGCATCCACGGCAGACAGGCCGGGGAACTGCGCGAACTCCAGAACGCCCAGCGCGGCCTGGAGCAGGAGCGCCGCGAGGCGACCGGGAAGCTGGCGGCCCTGGAGGCGAGCCGGCAGGACGTCGTGCGCCACAAGAAGGACGTCGAGGGGAAGCTGGCCTCGGCGCGGCGCCTGCTGAACTCGCTGACCCACGCGGACCGGACCGCCTACGACCGGGCCAACCGCGGCGTCGGACGGTCACTGCCCGACGTGTCCGGCCCCGCACCCGCCTCCGGCCGGGCCGGAGCCGCCGTGCAGGCGGTGCGCGGGGCGATCGGGTCCCCGTACGCCTGGGGAAGGTCCGGCCCGTCCGCCTTCGACTGCTCCGGGCTGATGCAGTGGGCCTACGCGCGGGCCGGAGTCTCCATCCCGCGCACCTCGCAAGCCCAGCGCGGCGCGGGGCGGCAGGTTCAGGTCAGTCAGGCCAGGCCCGGGGACCTGGTCATCTACCGGGACGACGCCAGTCATGTCGGTATGTATGTGGGCAACGGACAGGTGGTGCACGCGCCGTATCCGGGGGCCCGGGTGCGCTCGGACCCCGTCGGCATGATGCCCATCTCGTCCGTAACCCGACCCTGACCGCTGTCCGTACGCGGGCACGGTGCTTACGATCAACCGCGTGGCGGAGCGACGGACGGAACGGCGGACGGCCCGGCGGATCAGGACGGCGCTCTGCGCGGCCCTGCCGCTGGCGCTGCTGCCGCTGCTCGCGGGCTGCCAGGACCCGGCGGGCGTGCGGGACGCCCCGCCGGGCATCCAGCGGATGCTGGACCGGCGCGCGGCGGCCGTGCGCGACCGGGACGCCGGGGCCTTCCTCGCCTCGGTCGACCCGCACGCGGCCGCGTACCGCGACCGGCAGCGGGCGGTGTTCGCCCACCTCGCGCAGGTCCCGCTGGGCGCCTGGTCGTACGAGCTGGTGAAGACCGACGCGTTCGGCCTGCCGGCGGTGGTCGGGGCGGAGGGCCGCCGGGTGGCCGCCGAGGTACGGCTGCGCTACCGGCTGAGCGGGTACGACGACGCGCCGGTCACCTCCGTGCAGTACCTGACGCTCACCGACCGCGGCGGCCGGTGGCTGATCAGCTCCGACTCGGACGGCGCCGGGAGCGGGCGGCGCAGCGCGCGCCAACTGTGGGACCAGGGGCCGGTCCAGGTCGTCAAGGGACGCCACAGCCTGGTCCTCGGGGTCCGTCGCGGCACCGCGGCACTGCGCGAACTGGCGGACCGCACGGACGACGCCGTGCCCGCCGTCGGCGCGGCGTGGACCGGGAAGTGGGCCGGGCGGGTGGTCGTCGAGGCGCCGCAGTCGCTGGACGGGATGGCGGAGCTGCTGAACGCCGACGACCCCTCCGGCTACCGGGGCATAGCGGCCGTCACGACCGGCGAGTCGGGCCCGGCCCCGGCGGCGCCGGCCGACCGGGTCGTCGTCAACCCGGAGGCGTACGGCGAACTGTCCGCCGCCGGGCGCCAGACCGTACTGACCCACGAGGCCACCCACGTCGCGACGCGCACGGCCACCACCTCCGCCACCCCGCTCTGGCTCTCCGAGGGCTTCGCCGACTGGGCCGCCTACCGGGGCGGCAGCCACCCGGCCGCCGCCACCGCCCCCGAACTCGCGCACGCCGTGGCCAAGGGCGCCCCGCCGTCCCGGCTCCCGGCCGACGGCGACTTCCGCTTCAGCCGCGGCGCGCGGGAGCTGGCCCGCGCGTACGAGGGCGGCTGGCTGGCCTGCCGCATGATCGCCGACGACTGGGGCGAGCAGCGGCTCGGCGCGTTCTACCGGGCGGCGGGCCGGGGCGGCCCCGAGAGTGCCGGACGGGCGATGCGTGACCAACTGGGCCTGAGCCCGGCGGAGTTCACCCGGCGGTGGCAGGCGTACGTGGTGCGGCAGTTGCGGTGACGTGCTCCGGTCCGGTGACCGTCGCGCGCCACAGCCGGCGGCAGGCGGACAGTGAGGCGGCCACGAGCAGGGCGTTGCGCACGGCCAGCAGGACGACACCGCTCCCCTCGCTGGCCACGACGTCCACGAACCGGACGGGGAACTCCCACAGCGTCGCGCCGGTCGCGAGCAGGACCAGGACGGCGGGCCGTCCCATCCGGCTCGCCCGCAGCGTCAGGCACACGGCCGCCACTCCCACCAGCCAGATCATGTACTGCGGGCTGATCACCCGGCTGGTGGTGACGAAGAGCAGGACGGCGGTGAAGGCGGCGTCGGCGAGTGTGGCGGACGTGAACCGCCGCGCGCGCAGCCGCCACAGCAGCAGCCAGCCGAAGGCCGCCAGGGTCAGGAGCAGCGCCAGGGAACTGACCAGCGGCACGTACGGGCCGACGAACTCCACCGAGCCGTAGTGCAGCAGCACCTTGCCGTCCCAGCCGAACTGCCGGGCGAGATGGAAGACGAGCGCGCCGAGCGACTCCACCTCCGTACCCCGGTCGCGCTGGAAGGTGAGGAAGGCCAACCCGCCAGGGGCCCAGGCGGCGCAGAGCGCGATGACCGCCAGCGCGCCGAGGGCCGTCGCGCCCCATAGCTGCCGCGCGCGGCGGCCTCGCAGGGGAGCGCCGGTCAGCAACAGCACCGGCCAGACCTTCAGCAGGGCGCCGAAGGCGATCAGGGCGCCGGAGACGCGCGGGTGCCGGGCGGCGGCGAAGAGCGCGGCGACGGCCACGGCGGTGACCATCAGGTCGTACCGGGCGTACGCGGTCGGGCCGAGCAGGGCGACCCCCGCGGTCCAGACCCAGGCACCGGTGAGACGTTTGCCCGGACGGCGGCCCGCGTACAGGAGCAGCGCGAAGGTGACCGCGTCGGCGGCGCACGCCAGGAGGAAGAACGCCGAGGCGTAGTCCAGGAAGGGCAGCAGGCCGGGGGAGAGGACGGCGAGCGCGGCGGCCGGCGGGTACTGCCAGGCCACGTCGTCCTGCGGGAACGCGCCGGTCTTCAGGATCTCGGACCAGTCGGCGTAGATGCCCGAGATGTCGCTGGTGACGTCCGGGCCGGGCAGCACCAGCACCTTGAACACGCACAGCAGCAGGACCGCCCGGGTCGCGGCCCAGACCGCCACCGGCGGGCCCAGCGCGCGCACCGTGTCCCTCGGCTGCCGGCCGCCGGCCCCGCCCATCGCCACCTCGTCCCGTCGTCCGCCGCCGTCCGCGTCGGTCTGCCCCTGTCTGCGTGCCTGCGTCTTGTCCCACTCTGTCCCGTTGGACGGGGCCGTGTCACGACCGTAGACGAGTCACGCGCGTGCCGGGGCGGTCCCCGCCGGCCGTGTCCGGTGACCCGGTACTGTGCCAGGGCAATGGACAAGACGCTGATCGTCACGAACGACTTCCCGCCCCGCCCCGGCGGCATCCAGGCCTTCCTGCACAGCATGGCGCTGCGCCTGGACCCGGACCGGGTCGTGGTCTACGCCTCCACCTGGAAGCGGACCAAGGAGGGCATCGAGGCCACCGCCCGCTTCGACGCCGAGCAGCCCTTCCCGGTCGTCCGCGACCGGACGACGATGCTGCTGCCGACGCCCCGGGTGACCCGCACGGCCGCCGCGCTGCTGCGCCGGCACGGCTGCTCCTCGGTGTGGTTCGGCGCCGCGGCGCCGCTCGGCCTGATGGCGCCCGCGCTGCGCCGGGCGGGCGCGCGCCGGATCGTGGCCACCACGCACGGGCACGAGGCGGGCTGGGCGCAACTGCCCGCCTCACGTCAACTGCTGCGGCGGATCGGTGAGGGCACCGACACGATCACCTATCTCGGTGAGTACACCCGCTCGCGGATCGCCGCCGCGCTGACGCCGGCCGCCGCCGGACGGATGACGCAACTGCCGCCCGGCGTGGACGAGAAGACCTTCCACCCCGGTTCGGGCGGCGACGAGGTACGGGCCCGCCTCGGGCTCGCCGAGCGGCCGGTCGTCGTCTGCGTGTCCCGGCTGGTGCCGCGCAAGGGCCAGGACACCCTGATCGAGGCGATGCCGCGGATTCTGGCCGACGTGCCGGACGCGGTGCTGCTGATCGTCGGCGGCGGCCCGTACGAGAAGCAGTTGCACGCGCTCGCCCAGGAGAAGGGCGTCGCCGACGCGGTGCGCTTCACCGGGGCCGTGCCGTGGGAGGAACTTCCCGCCCACTACGGCGCGGGCGACGTCTTCGCCATGCCGTGCCGCACCCGGCGTGGCGGGCTGGACGTGGAGGGCCTGGGCATCGTCTACCTGGAGGCGTCCGCCACCGGACTGCCGGTCGTGGCGGGGGACTCCGGCGGCGCGCCGGACGCCGTGCTGGACGGCGAGACGGGGTACGTGGTCCCGGGCGGCTCCCCGACGGTCACCGCCGAACGCGTCGTCGCACTCCTGAAGGACCCCGCCGCCCGCCGCCGCATGGGCGAGCGCGGGCGCGCCTGGGTGGAGGAGAAGTGGCGCTGGGACCTGCTGGCGGAGCGGCTCAAGGAGCTGCTGTAGCAGGACGCGCGAACGCCGGAAGCGCGAACCCCTGAGGCGCGAACCCCGGAAGCGCGAACGCCGGGCGGCCGCAGTGCACGGCCCGCCCGGCGTCCGGAACGGTGTCGGTACGTCCCCGCGTCACGCGCGGTAGATCGCCTCGATCTCCTCGGCGAAGTCCTTCGCCACCACATTGCGCTTGAGCTTCAGCGACGGCGTCACATGCCCGGAGTCCTCGGTGAACTGCGTCGGCAGGATACGGAACTTGCGTACCGACTCGGCCTTGGAGACGGCCGCGTTGCCGTCGTCCACCGCCCGCTGCACCGCGGCCAGCAGCTCCGGGTCCTTGCTCAGCTCGGTGACGCTCTGCCCGGCCGGGCGGCCATGCTCGGCGGCCCAGCGCGGCAGGAACTCCTCGTCGAGGGTGACCAGCGCGCCGACGAAGGGACGGCCGTCGCCGACGACCATGCACTCGGCGATCAGCGCGTGCGCGCGGATGCGGTCCTCGATGACGGCCGGGGCGACGTTCTTGCCGCCCGCCGTCACCAGGATCTCCTTCTTGCGGCCGGTGATCGCGAGGTAGCCGTCCTCGTCGAGGGTGCCGATGTCACCGGTGTGGAACCAGCCGTCGGAGAGCGCTTCCTTGGTCGCGGCCTCGTTGTTCCAGTACTCGGTGAACAGGTGCTCGCCGTGCAGCAGCACCTCGCCGTCGTCGGCGATGCGCACCACCGAGCCGGGCAGCGGCTGGCCGACCGTACCGATCTTCTGCCGGTCCCACGGGTTGAAGGCGGTGGCCGCGCAGGACTCCGTCAGGCCGTAGCCCTCCAGGGCGGTGAAGCCGATGCCCCGGTAGAAGTGGCCCAGGCGCTCGCCCAGCGGCGCGCCGCCCGAGATGGCGTGGGTGGCCCGGCCGCCGAGCACGGCGCGCAGCTTGCCGAAGACCAGCTTGTCGAAGAGCTTGTGCTTGAGCCGCAGGCCGAGGGCGGGCCCGGCCTGGGTGTCGAGCGCGCGGCTGTAGGCGATGGCCGTCTCGGCGGCCCGGTCGAAGATCTTGCCCTTGCCCTCGGACTGCGCCTTGGCCCGCGCCGAGTTGTAGACCTTCTCGAAGACCCGGGGGACGCCGAGGATCAGCGTCGGGCGGAACGAGGCGAGGTCGTCGGTGAGGTTCTTGATGTCGGGGGCGTGGCCGAGCTTGATGGGGGCCATGACCGAGGCCACCTGCACCAGCCGTCCGAAGACATGGGCCACCGGCAGGAAGAGCAGCACCGAGGAGTGGCCGGTGCGGAAGAGGGGTTTGAGGCGCTCGACGACGTTGCCGCACTCGGCGAAGAAGCTGCGGTGGGTGAGCACACAGCCCTTGGGCCGGCCGGTGGTGCCGGAGGTGTACACGATGGTGGCGGGCGAGTCGGCGTCGGCGAGGGCGCTGCGCTCGTCCACCTCCGCGTCGGTGACGTTGGCGCCGGCCGCGCGCAGCCGGGCGATCGCGTCCCGCTCGATCTGCCAGATGTTCTCCAGCGCGGGCAGCCGGTCCCGTACGGACTCGACGGCGGCCTCCTGCGCGGGGGACTCGACCACGCAGGCCACCGCGCCGGAGTCGCCGAGGATCCACTGCACCTGTTCGGCGGAGCTGGTCTCGTAGACCGGGACGGTGACCGCGCCCGCGCTCCAGATCGCGAAGTCCAGCAGGGTCCACTCGTACCGGGTGCGCGACATCAGGCCGATCCGGTCGCCGGGCCGGATGCCGGCCGCCATCAGGCCCTTGGCGGCGGCCCGTACCTCGGCGAGGAAGACGGTGGCCGTCACGTCCTGCCACCGGCCGTCGACCTTGCGGCCCATGACGGCGACATCGGGGTGCTGCGCGGCATTGCGGCGGATCAGATCCGTCAGGTTGCCGTCCGCGGGGACCTCGTACAGGGCCGGAAGGCTGAACTCGCGCAAGACTGCTGCTCCTCATTGGCGCCGGCCTCACGACGCTGTGTGGTGGCCGGCTGCGGTCCATGATCAGGCAGGGGGGGGTGGTGGACTGCCCGGACGTTACCCACCGGTATTGCTTTTGGGATAGGGGGTTACGCCCAGATGTTCGATGCGTCACACGCTGCGTGACACGCGTCCGGGCACGCCTTGGGACTGCTTCGCGCAGACTAGACCAGGCTTTCGGTGACCCGGAAGTAACCGCAGGTCGGACCCCTCTCCCGGCGGCACCTCCGATCCCCCTCCCGGCCGCCCGCCTTTCGATCTAGGGTGACCGGCATGCGAGTCCATGTGGTCAGCGATGTACACGGCAACGGGCGGGACCTCGCCACGGCGGGCGACGGGGCCGACGCCCTGGTCTGCCTGGGTGACCTGGTGCTCTTCCTCGACTACGCCGACCACTCCCGAGGCATCTTCCCCGACCTCTTCGGCACCGAGAACGCCCACGAGCTGGTCGAGCTGCGCACCGCCCGCCGCTTCGAGGAGGCCCGCGCGCTGGGCCGCCGCCTGTGGGGCGACATCGAGCGCGAGGGCGGCGGCCGGATGGCGGTGATCGAGGAAGCCGTCCGCCGGCAGTACGCCGAACTGTTCGCCGCCTTCCCCGAGCGGACGTACGCCACGTACGGCAACGTCGACCTGCCCCACCTGTGGCCCGAGTACGCCGCACCCGGCACCACCGTCCTGGACGGCGAGCGGGTGGAGATCGGCGGCCGGGTCTTCGGCTTCGTCGGCGGCGGCCTGCGGACCCCGATGCGCACCCCGTACGAGATCAGCGACGAGGAGTACGCGGCCAAGGTCGAGGCCGTCGGCGAGGTGGACGTGCTGTGCACCCACATCCCGCCGGACGTGCCGGAGCTCTGCTACGACGTCGTCGCCCGCCGCTTCGAACGCGGCAGCGCCGCCCTCCTGGACGCGATCCGCCGCACCCGGCCCCGCTACGCGCTCTTCGGCCATGTGCATCAGCCCCTGGCCCGGCGGGTACGCGTCGGCGCCACCGAGTGCGTCAACGTGGGGCACTTCAACGCGACGGGAGCGCCGTACGTCCTGGAGTGGTGACGGCCTTCCGCGCACCTTCAGGGCCTACCCCGAAGGCCCTGCCGGGGGCCGCCTCCGGGGCCGACCGGATCGGCCGGGACGCCGGTCCGGCGCGCTTTCCCCGCGCGGTAGCCTTCAGCAGCAGGGATACGCGTCTGGCGGACCGGCACGAATCGGCATGGAGGAGTCACGGCGATGGCCGAACACACCAGCTCTAGCATCACGATCGAGGCGGCACCCGCCGAGGTGATGGGAGTGATCGCCGACTTCGACCGCTATCCGGACTGGACCGGCGAGGTCAAGGAAGCCGAGATCCTCAGCAAGGACGACCAGGGCCGCGCCGAACAGGTCCGTCTGCTGCTGGACGCCGGTGCGATCAAGGACGACCACACCCTCGCCTACACCTGGACCAGCGACCACGAGGTGAGCTGGTCGCTGGTGAAGTCCCAGATGCTGCGGACGCTCGACGGCTCCTACCGGCTGGTCCCGCTGGCCGGCGGCGCGCACACCGAGGTGACGTACCAGCTCACCGTGGACGTCAAGATCCCGATGCTCGGCATGATCAAGCGCAAGGCGGAGAAGGTCATCATCGACCGCGCGCTGGACGGGCTGAAGAAGCGCGTCGAGAGCGGCCCCGCGGCCCCCGCCGGCGAGGCCACGAGCCACTGACCATGCGTACCGTCCTCGTCACCGGCCCCGGCGGCGCCGGCCGTACCACCCTCGCCGCCGCCACCGCCCTGGCCGGTGCCCGGCGCGGTGAGCGCGTCCTGCTGCTCACCGCCCGAGGCGGCGCGGCGGGACGCGTCCTGGGTACCCGCCTCGGCCGCCCCGGCGACGGTCCGGTGCCCGTCGTCCCCGGCCTGCACGCCCGGTGCGTCGACGCCGGCGACCACTTCCGCCGGGAGGCGCTCGCCTTCCAGGAGCGCGCGGGCGCCGCCCTCGACCTGCTGGGCGCCGCGCCCCTGGACGAGGACGAACTGACCGAACTGCCCGGCGCGGAGGCGTTCGCGCTGCTCCACGAGCTGCGCGCGGCCCACGAAGCGGCCGGCGGGCCGGACGGCCCGCAGACGGTCGTCGTCGACATGCCGCCCGCCGCCGACACCGTCGCCCTGCTCGCCCTGCCCGAACAGGCCCGCCGCTACCTCCGCCGCCTGCTGCCGCCCGAACGCCAGGCCGCCCGCGCGCTGCGGCCGGTGCTGGCCCAGTTGGCGGGCGTGCAGATGCCCACCCAGAAGCTGTACGAGGCCGCGGAACGCTGGGAGCACGAGCTCGCCGCCGTACAGCGGATCATCGACGACCCGGGCACGACCGTACGGATCGTCACCGAGCCGGGACCGGCCGCCGTCGCGGACCTGCGGGAGGTGCGCTCGGGCCTCGCCCTGTACGGGCACCGCACCGACGCCGTCGTCGCGAACCGGCTGCTGCCCACCGGGTCGGCCGACCCGTTCCTGGCCGCGCTCTCCGGCCAGCAGCAGAGCGCGCTCAAGGCGCTGCGCGAGGAGTTCCCCGAAGCGCCGGTCGTCGAGGTGCCGCACCTGGGCCGCGACCCCGAGGGCACCGAGGATCTGGCCGAGCTGCTCCGCGGCACGGTCGGGGAACCGGCCGCGCCCGGCGGCGCCGACGACCCCTGGACGGTGGAGGACCGGCTCGCCTCGGACGGCATCCTGGTGTGGCGGGTGCCGCTGCCGGGCGCCGAACGCGACGGGCTCGGCCTGCTGCGGCGCGGCGACGAGGTCGTCGTCACCGCCGGCCGCTACCGGCGGATACGCACCCTGCCCTCCGCCCTGCGCCGCTGCTCGGTCTCCGGCGCCGGGCTGCGCGACGGCGCGCTGCACATCCGCTTCACCCCCGACCCCGATCTCTGGCCCCGCGGTAACTGAGAGCCTGTGTCATACCCCCGGCCGGGCGCACGTCGTCTGGCACGCACGCTCGCTGCGTTGCCGAAACGCCCACGTAGCTCCGCTACGAAGGCGCTCCGGCGCCTTGCGATCGCACGCACCAGACGACGTGCGCTGATCCGACCGGGGGTATGACACAGGCTCTGAACGGCACACCGCCGTTCGGGTAACGTCGGGAGAAGCAGCACCGCCGCGCACCCGCCGCCCACGCGGGTCCAGATCCGCCTCGCCGCAGGAGTGAGTCCGCCATGAGCGATGCCACCGAGCGCCCCGCCGACCGTACGGACCGGTTCGACGCCGATGCCTGGGAAACGGCCTGCGCCGAGGACCTGGCGGCCGAGAAGGCCCGCCGCCGCGCGCAGTACGGCCCGCCGCCGGGCAGCGCCGCCGAGGAACTGCGCCGCCTCGCGGAGGCCGTCACCGACAAGCTCGCCGGCATCCAGTTGCCGGGCGCGCTCGCCGGGATGGCCGCGCAGGGCGCCGTGCAGCAGCTCTTCCGGCAGGCCAAGGCCGTCGTCGAGCCGGTCGTCGAACGCAACCCGGACGTCTTCGACCACCTCGCCGCCGCCGGGTCCGAGCTGCTGGCCGCCTACCGCTCGGCCGTCGAGAGCAGCGAGCGCCGCTGGACCCGCCAGGCCGCCGACGAGGCCGCGCAGGCCGACCCGCGGGAGGCCGCCGGGCCGGGCGCCGGCCGCCAGGGCGACGGCACCCGCGACAAGCGGGACGACCCGGGCGCCCGCCGGGACGACGACGGCCCGGCGGGCACCGAGCGGATCGACCTCGACTGACCTGCCCCGCGCGGCCGGAGAGCAGCCGGAGGGCACGGGCGCCGCCCCGTACTCCGGTACGGTTGTACGCGGCGGGGTACGACCAATAACTGAGGGACACATGGGACTCACCATCGGCGTCGACATCGGCGGCACGAAGATCGCGGCCGGCGTGGTCGACGAAGAGGGCACGATCCTCGAAACGTGCAAGGTGCCGACCCCGCAGGCCACCGACGAGCTGACGGAGGCCATCGCCGACGCCGTGCGCACCGTCGGCGCCGACCACCAGGTCGAGGCCGTCGGCATCGGCGCCGCCGGTTACGTGGACGAGAAGCGGGCCACCGTCCTGTTCGCGCCCAACATCGACTGGCGCCACGAGCCGCTGAAGGACAAGGTCGAGCAGCGCGTCGGCCTGCCCGTCGTCGTCGAGAACGACGCCAATGCGGCGGCCTGGGGCGAGTACCGCTTCGGCGCCGGCCAGGGCCACAGCGACGTCATCTGCATCACCCTGGGCACCGGCCTGGGCGGCGGCATCATCATCGGCAACAAGCTGCGCCGCGGCCGGTTCGGCGTCGCCGCCGAGTTCGGCCACATCCGTGTCGTACCGGACGGCCTGCTGTGCGGCTGCGGCAGCCAGGGCTGCTGGGAGCAGTACGCCTCGGGCCGCGCCCTGCTGCGCTACGCCCGCCAGCGCGCCTTCGCCACCCCCGAGAACGCCGAGGTGCTGCTCTCCATGGGCGACGGCACCTCCGAGGGCATCGAGGGCCGGCACATCAGCGAGGCCGCCCGCCAGGGCGACCCGGTCGCCGTCGACTCCTTCCGCGAACTGGCCCGCTGGGCCGGCGCCGGCCTCGCCGACCTGGCCTCGCTCTTCGACCCGTCCGCCTTCATCGTCGGCGGCGGCGTCTCGGACGAGGGCGAACTGGTCCTCGACCCGATCCGCAAGTCCTTCCGCCGCTGGCTGGTGGGCAACCAGTGGCGGCCGCACGCCCAGGTGCTCGCCGCCCAGCTCGGCGGCAAGGCCGGACTGGTCGGCGCCGCCGACCTGGCACGCCAGGGCTGACCCCCGGTGCCGGCCGCACTGCCCGCCTCCCGCACCGAGCCGGGCTCGGCCGTGCTCCGTGTGCTCAGCTACAACGTCCGCTCCCTGCGCGACGACCGCGCGGCGCTGGCCCGGGTGATCCGGGCCTGCGCCCCGGACCTGGTGTTCGTGCAGGAGGCGCCGCGGTTCTTCCGCTGGCGCAAGAGCGTGGCGAAGCTGTGCCGGGCGACGGACCTGGTGTACGTGACGGGCGGCGCCACCGCCGCCGGCCCGATGATCCTGTCCTCGCTGCGCGCCCACGTGGAGCGCACCGAGGACGTCCTGCTGCCCCGCACCCCCGGCCTGCACCAGCGCGGTTTCGCGACCGCGGTGGTACGGACCGGGGGCGCCAGGGTCGGCCTGCTGAGCTGCCACCTCAGCCTCCGGGCCGACGAGCGGTACGCCCAGGCGGGCCTGCTGCTGGAGCGGCTGCGCGCGCTGGACACCCCGTACGCCGTCGCGGCCGGTGACCTCAACGACCGGCCGGACGGGCGTGCCTTCCGGCGGCTGGCGGGCTCGCTCACCGACGCCTGGACGGCGGCGCCGTGGGGCGGCGAGTACACCTCCACGCCCCACGACCCGCACCAGCGCATCGACGCCGTCTTCACGACCGAAGGCGTCGAGGTACTGGGCTGCGGCGTACCGCGCGACCTGCCGGGCCTCGCGCACAGCGATCTGCCGGCCGCCACGGACCACCTGCCGGTGCTGGCCGCCCTCCGGGTGCCGGCCGCCGCGTAAGGCCCGGACCCGGCGGCGCTCAGGACAGCCGCATCCTCGGTTCCCCGCGCCCGTTGAGGCCGGGACCGCCGCCGGTGCAGGCCAGCCGGTTCTTGCGGGTCTGGTCCAGCGAGGCGTACGCCTGCCGCAGGCAGTTCCGCAGGGCGAGCTGGCCCCAGTGGTTCGGGTGCAGCGCCTCCTGCACCTGGAACGGTGGCAGCACCGCGGTGACCGTCCGCACCCAACTGATCCACTCGGTCTTGTCGGCCGCCCCCGGGTCGGTCCACCGGCTCACCGTGCCGCGCACCGGGTCGACCAGTCCGACACCGCGCTCGCACAGCCGGTGCCCGTCGAAGCTGTGCGTGAGGTCGAGGAAGCGGACGTTGCCCAGCCCGCTCTTGGTGATGCCCCGCTGCACGGCCCGGCCGACGGCCGGCAGCACGCTGTCCACCGCCCAGTCGGCGTCCCGGTCGTTGAACGCGCAGCCGCCCAGGGTCTGGCGCGCGCCCAGCGGCGCCGGGTAGCGGAAGCCACGGCCGTGCGGGATGGGCGCCGGGTAGTTCTGCACGATCACGTCGTAGTCGTCGGTGTCGTGCCCGGCCCGCAGCATCGCCTGCCTGACGTTGCGCAGCCCGCCCGCGATGTCGTCGGCCCGCCGCTCCACCGCCTGGTCGGTGAACCGGGCCCGGTTGGCCGGGTCCTGGCTGCACGCCTTCGGCAGCGGGTTCAGGTACGCCAGGACGCAGGACGTGACCACGTCACCGAAGCGGAAGTCGTTGCCGCCGATCGAGACGGCGACCAGCCGTACGGGGTGCTCGCGGGCGTACTCCTCCAGTTGCCGGGCCTGGCCGGGCACACCGGCCGCGTCCGAGAAGTCCAGGCCGGGCTTGGCGACGCCCTTCGGGGCCCGGAAGGAGTCGGTGCGGGCGCCGGAGCAGGCCAGGTTCTCGCTCTCGGTGCCGGGCAGCCCGAGGTGGATCTCGGCGGAGCGCGAGCGGTGGCACTTCGGGACGCGCTCGGCGGTGCGGCCCGCGTTGTCGTAGTACGCGGTGGGGCCGAGTGCGTCGATACGGGGAAAGTTGGCCGGGTTGGCGTCGGAGTTGCCGGCCCAGCGCCCGGCCTCGCCGGAGATGTAGGAGTCGCCGACGGAGACCACCGCAGCCGGACCGGGAGCCTGCCGCTGCGGTGGGCTGGCGGCGGCCGGCACGGTGGCCAGCAGGCCCGTCACCGCGGCGGCCGTCGCGGCGGCCGCCGCCACCCGGGCCCGACGACGTGGACGTGAGCATGACGACGAGAGCGGATGGCGCACGGGGGTCCTCCCGGGAACACGGCCGGATACTCGGCGTGATCCTCCCCGTTCGCAGCGTCAACGCCGGGCAGGACACCCGGCGCGCGAGGGTGAACCCCTGGTCACGCGGGGGACGGCAGGGCCCGAAGACCGGCCGCCCATGCGGTCATACGACCGCGCCGCCGCCCGGCAGCTCCTCGTCGTCCTCGTCGTCGTGCTTCATCCGGGCCACGAGCGTGGCGAAGCCGCCCAGGAAGCCGCCGATGCCCAGCAGGGTGATCCACCAGGTGACGGGCTGCTGCAACAGCACCATCAGCACCAGCAGCAGCGGCCCGCCGAGCACCGCGATCCAGGCGAACTTGGCCGTCACGTCGGCCTTGGGCAGCGGAGGCGGCTCGGGCGGCACGAAGTGCCCTTCGTCCGTCCCGGCGAGGTCGTCGTCGGACGCCTCGGCCGCCGACCAGTCGCGCGGCCCCACGCCGGGTGCGAAGACCACGAAGCTGCCCACGCCGTTGCCGCCGGGCCGGTCCGGCGACCCCGGGGAGGGCTCGCTGCGCGGGCGCTCCTCGACCGTCAGGCCGCCGTCGTCCCGGTCGGTGCGGTCCGTGGAGCCCTGGCCGGGCTTCTCGGGGGGCTTGCCGTCGGCCCGGTCCTCGCCGGTCTTGCCGAGGCCGACGCGGTCCGGTCCGGTGCCCGTGGCGCCGCCGGACGGCCCGTCCGCCGCCTCCGGGCCCGGACTGGCCACCGGCCCGTCCTCGTCCGGGAAGGCCGGCGCCTTGCCGTACCCGGCCACGATCTCGGCCCAGGCGGCTTCCTCGTCCAGCGGGTCGCGGGGGTCGCGGGGGCTACGCTCCTCCACCGGGCGCCGTCTCCTCACTCTCCACGCCCGTGCGCACGTCCGGCGCCAGTCGGGCGATGAAGTCGTAGGTCTCCTGGCAGATCCGCTCGGCGTCGTGGTCGAGCGTGGCGACGTGGTAGCTGCGCTCCAGCAGCACCTGCCGTACGTCCTCCGAGGACACCCGGCCGAGGATGCGCTCGGAGTCGACCGGCGGTACGACGTGGTCCTGCGGGCTGGTCATCACCAGCAACGGCTGGGTCACCTGGGGCAGTTCGGCGTCGACCAACTGGAAGAAGCGGCGCAGCGAGTGCGCGGCGTGCAGCGGCACCCGGTCGTAGCCGATCTCGTGGGAGCCGGGCTTGGCGATGTCGTCGGCCAGCCCCTTGGTCGTCCGGACGACGTGCCGCAGCACCGGCAGCAGCGGGGCGGCCGCGTCGTGCACCTTGTTGCCCGGGTTGACCAGCGCCAGGCCGCTGATCGCGGCGCCGTGCCGCTCGGCCAGCCGCAGCGCCAGCGCGCCGCCCATCGACAGGCCGCACACGAAGACCCGCTCGCACCGTTCGGACAGCGACCGCAGCTCGCGGTCGACCTCGGCGTACCAGTCCTGCCAGGTGGTGAGCTGCATGTCCTGCCAGCGGGTGCCGTGGCCGGGCAGCAACGGGACCGAGACCGTCAGGCCGCGGTCGGCCAGGTACTCGGCCCAGGGGCGTACGGACTGGGGGGAGCCGGTGAAACCGTGGCAGACGAGGACGCCGGTCCGGCCGCCGTCGCGGCGGAACGGCTCGGCTCCGGGGAGCAGCGGCACCGGGGAACTCCGATCGGTGAGGGCCGGGCGGCAACGGGATACGCGGGTTACCGAAAGCCTACGCGGAGCGGCGCCGGGCGGATAGGTCCATCGGCCCCCTACCCCGGTCACCGCCGGGGAGCGCCCCCGGGCCCGGCCGGGCGGGCCGCCGAGAAGAGGGGGGCGCCGGGGCAGGTTAAGGTCTTTGCGTCACACACAGGAGGCAGTGGGTTGATCTACGGCGCAATGAAGTTTTCCATCGGCGGATCGCTGAAGCTGGCTTTCCGTCCCTGGGTGGAGGGCCTGGAGAACATCCCCGCGACGGGCCCCGCGATCCTGGCGAGCAACCATCTGTCCTTCTCGGACTCCTTCTTCCTGCCCGCGGTGCTCGACCGCAAGGTGACCTTCATCGCCAAGGCCGAGTACTTCACCTCCCCGGGCGTCAAAGGCAAGCTGACCGCCGCCTTCTTCAAGGGGGTGGGCCAGCTTCCGGTGGACCGCTCGGGCGCGCGGGGCGCGGGCGAGGCGGCGATCAAGAGCGGCATCGAGGTGCTGGAGCGCGGTGAGCTGTTCGGCATCTACCCGGAGGGCACCCGCTCGCCGGACGGCCGGCTCTACCGGGGCAAGCCCGGCGGCCTGGCCCGGGTGGCGCTGGCCACCGGCGCCCCGGTCATCCCCGTCGCGATGATCGACACGGAGAAGGTGCAGCCGCCCGGCAAGGTGATGCCGAAGATGATCCGGCCCGGTATCCGGATCGGCAAGCCGCTGGACTTCAGCCGGTACCACGGCATGGAGGGCGACCGCTTCATCCTGCGCTCGGTGACCGACGAGGTCATGTACGAGATCATGAAGCTGTCGGGCCAGGAGTACGTGGACATCTACGCGACCGCCGCCAAGCGGCAGATCGCGGAGGCGGCCAAGAAGAAGGCCGAGGCGGAGAAGGCCGAAAAAGCCGAAAAAGCCGAAAAGGCTGAGAAGGCCGAAAAGACCGGTATGGCCGCCAAGATCCGCAAGGGGCAGGGCAGGACCGGCACCGGGGCGTAGGCGCGCCCCGGCACAGGGTGGGGGCGAAATGGCAGAGGCAGAGATACGGCCCGCGGCCGGCGCGGCGGCGGGCAAGGGCAAGGGGCGGCCGCAGCGGGCGGTCCGGATGTCGGTGGAGCTCCCGCTGTGGCGGGCGCTGACCGGTTACCGCGTCCTGACCCTGGCCTACGTCCTGGTCCTGTTCGTGTTCTCGTACAAGAAGTACGCGCACCCCCTCGTCGCCGCCGCCTACATGACGGCGCTGACCGTGTGGATGGCCTTCACCTGGCGCCGCACGACCTCGGCGGAGCGCTGCACCCGCGCCTTCCTCATCGGTGACCTGTCCTTCGCGCTCGGCGGCATCCTGCTCACCCTGGTGGCGGACAGCCATGAGCGGATCATGGACGGCGCGGCGACCCTGCCCTCCATCTGGACGGCGGGCGCGGTGCTCGGCTTCGCCATCAAGGGCGGCTGGCGCTGGGCCGCGGTGGCCTCCGCGCTGGTCGCCGTCGTCAATCTGGTCGAACGCCAGGAGCTCGCCCGCGACACCATCCACAACGTCGTCCTGGTGTGGGTGGCGAGCGTCGCCATCGGCTACGTGGTCGAGGTGGCCCGCGCCAGTGAGCGCACCCTCGCCCGCGCCCTCCAGATCGAGGCCGCCACCCGGGAGCGGGAGCGGCTGGCCCGGGACATCCACGACAGCGTCCTGCAGGTCCTGGCGATGGTGCAGCGGCGCGGTGCCGCGATCGGCGGCGAGGCCGCCGAGCTGGGCCGGATGGCGGGGGAGCAGGAGGTCGCGCTGCGCACGCTCGTCTCCAGCGGGCTGGTCCCGCGGCCCGGTACGGCCGTTCCCGACGCCGGGGAGGACGCGGTCCGCACCCCGCAGGAGGCACTGGCCGCGCCGGTGCCGTGCGCCGAGGACGGCCCCGATGCCGGGCCCTGCGACGTACGG
The DNA here is from genome assembly GCF_003865135.1 of Streptomyces chrestomyceticus JCM 4735. Lineage (NCBI taxonomy): Bacteria > Bacillati > Actinomycetota > Actinomycetes > Kitasatosporales > Streptomycetaceae > Streptomyces > Streptomyces chrestomyceticus. The sequence goes on from NZ_BHZC01000001.1 coordinate 6,913,538, forward strand.
GCCCTGCTCGCGCCGCACGCCGGCGCGCGCGTCACGTTCTCCGAGCCGGGCGGGCCGGTCGTGCTGCCGGCGGCTGCCGCGGCGGAGCTGGCGGCCGCTGTCAGTGCCGCGTTGGACAATGTCAGGGTGCACGCGGGTGCCGAGGCACAGGCGTGGATCCTGGTGGAGGACGAGCCGGACGAGGTGGTCGTGACGGTGCGGGACGACGGTCCCGGCATCCCCGAAGGCCGCCTCGCGGACGCCGAGCGCGAGGGCCGGCTGGGGGTGGCCCTGTCGATCCGCGGCCGGCTGCGGGACCTGGGCGGCAGCGCCGACTGGATCTCGGTCCCCGGCCAGGGCACGGAAGTGGAGCTGAAAGTCCCCAAGGGCCAGGTGCCCGAGGGCCGGAAACGGGGGAGGAGCACGGCGTGAGCGAGCCGCGGGACGTGAAGGTGATGGTGGTCGACGACCACCCGATGTGGCGGGACGCGGTCGCCCGCGACCTGGCCGAGGCCGGGTACGACGTGGTGGCGACGGCCGGGGACGGCCCGCAGGCGGTGCGCCGCGCGCAGGCCGCCGCGCCCGACGTCCTCGTCCTGGACCTGAATCTGCCGGGTCTGCCCGGCGTGGAGGTCTGCCGGGAAGTGGTCGGCGCCCACCCCGCCCTGCGGGTGCTGGTGCTCTCCGCCAGCGGCGAGCACGCCGACGTGCTGGAGGCCGTCAAGTCCGGCGCGACGGGCTATCTGCTCAAGTCGGCCAGTACCGAGGAGCTGCTGGACGCGGTGCGCCGTACGGCGGCCGGCGATCCGGTGTTCACACCGGGCCTGGCCGGGCTGGTGCTGGGGGAGTACCGCCGGCTGGCGACCGAGCCCGCCCCGGCCGCCGAGGACGAGCCGGGCGCGCCGCGGCTGACCGAGCGGGAGACCGAGGTGCTGCGCCTGGTCGCCAAGGGTCTGTCGTACAAGCAGATCGCCGACCGGCTGGTCATCTCGCACCGCACGGTCCAGAACCATGTGCAGAACACCCTGGGCAAGCTCCAGTTGCACAACCGGGTCGAACTGGTCCGGTATGCGATAGAACGGGGCCTGGACGAGGTCTAGGGACCCCGGCTTCGGCCGTCCGGGAGTCCACAAGGGCACCGGCCACGGATGCGCAATGCGCTCGTACGAGTGAACGCATCGCGTCAAGTCCCCGGCATTTCCGGGGAATTCGCTTTCCTTCCCATCCCGGGGTGACGCACATCACCATTAGCGTGACCGGCGTCGGCACAGCACGGCCGCGCGCGGCCACCGGCGGGTGCGCGGCCCCTCACGGGATGAAGGTGAAGAAGCGATGCGGGTCGGAGTACTGACCGGCGGCGGTGACTGCCCCGGTCTCAACGCGGTCATCCGAGGCGTGGTGCGCAAGGGCGTCCAGGAGTACGGCTACGACTTCGTCGGCTTCCGGGACGGCTGGCGCGGGCCCCTGGAAGGCGACACGGTACCGCTCGACATCCCCGCCGTACGCGGCATCCTGCCCCGCGGCGGCACGGTCCTCGGCTCCTCGCGGACCAACCCCTTCAAGCAGCAGGACGGCATCCGCCGGATCAAGGACACCCTCGCCAAGGAGGAGGTCGAGGCGCTGATCACGATCGGCGGCGAGGACACCCTCGGCGTCGCGGCCCGGCTCTCCGGCGAGTACGGCGTGCCCTGCGTCGGCGTGCCCAAGACGATCGACAACGACCTGTCCGCCACCGACTACACCTTCGGCTTCGACACCGCCGTCGGCGTCGCCACCGAGGCCATCGACCGGCTGCACACCACCGCCGAGTCGCACATGCGGGTCCTGGTCGTCGAGGTCATGGGCCGGCACGCGGGCTGGATCGCGCTGCACTCCGGCCTGGCCGGCGGTGCCAACGTCATCCTCATCCCCGAGCAGCGCTTCGACGTCGACCAGGTCTGCGCCTGGATCGAGTCCCGCTTCAAGGTGCGGTACGCGCCGATCGTGGTGGTCGCCGAGGGGGCCATGCCCAAGGACGGCCAGATGGTCCTCAAGGACGGTTCGACGGACTCGTTCGGGCACGTGCGGCTGTCGGGCGTGGGCGAGTGGCTGGCCAAGGAGATCGAGGACCGTACGGGCAAGGAGGCCCGGACGACGGTGCTCGGCCACACCCAGCGCGGCGGTACGCCCAGCGCCTTCGACCGCTGGCTGGCCACCCGCTTCGGCCTGCACGCGATCGACGCGGTGCGGGACGGCGACTTCGGCACGATGGTCGCGCTGCGCGGCACGGACATCGTCCGGGTGCCGCTGGCGGAGGCGACCGCGAAGATCAAGACCGTCGATCCGAAGCTGTACGCGGAGGCCGGGGTCTTCTTCGGCTGAGTCCGGCTCGCGGGGGCGTGCGGCCGGGCCGGGGAGCTGGCGGGTCCCGTCGCACGCCGTCGTGGATGTCCGCACGCCGCCGTACGCGCCTGTACGTCTCCCTCCGGGCCCGCTCGTCGCCGTACGCGTCGGACGGGCGGCCGGTACGCGCCCGGCGCCGTATATTCGGCCCTGTCATCGCAAATGTCCTGAAACGGGCGGCGGTGACCGGACCGCAGGACGGGCGACGTCGGGAGACACCGTGGAGATCATCGCGTTCGGCGTGCAGACGGACGAGCGGCCGCTGCTGGTACGGGCCTTCGGCGGCCGCCACCAGGTCCGCTGCCTCGACGTCTTCCTCAACCGCGACACTGCCCCCATCGCCGCGGGCCACGAGGTCGTCAGCGTCAGCGTCAACGCCGACCTGAACGCCGAGGTGCTCCAGGCGCTGGCGGTCGGCGGCACGAAGATGATCGCCCAGCGCGCCACCGGCTACAACAACATCGATCTGGAGGCCGCGGCCGACCTCGGGCTGACCGTCGGCCGGGTCTCCTCCTACTCGCCGTACTCGGTCGCGGAGTTCGCCTGGGCGCTGGCCCTGGCCGTCGACCGCCGGATCGTACGGGCCGCCAACCGCACCCGGAACTTCGACTTCCGGCTCGACGGGCTGATGGGCCGTGACCTGCACGGCCGTACCGTCGGCGTGCTCGGCACCGGCAAGATCGGCGAGGCGTTCACCCGGATCGCCCACGGCTTCGGCATGAAGCTGCTGGGCTGGGACCTCGCCGAGAACCCCCGCTGCGCCGAGCTGGGCATGACCTACGTCGGCCAGGACCGGCTGTTCGCCGAGTCCGATCTGATCAGCCTGCACGTGCCGCTCGTGGAGTCGACCCGCCACCTCGTCGACGCCGCCGCGCTGGCCGCCATGAAGGACGACGCGATCCTGGTCAACTCCAGCCGCGGCGGCCTCGTCGACACCGCGGCGCTGGTGGAGACCCTCAAGGCCGGCCGGCTCGGCGGTGTTGGCCTCGACGTCTACGAGGAGGAGGCGGGGCTCTTCTTCTTCGACAAGTCCCTGGAAGTCGTCCACGACGACACCCTCGCCCGCCTGATGACCTTCGGGAACGTGCTGGTCACCTCGCACCAGGCCTACTTCACCGGGGACGCGGTCGGCCAGATCCTCGACGCCACCGTACGCAACGTCGAGGACTACCTGGCCGGCCGCGTCAACGAGAACCTCCTCGTCACACCAGGACAGCGGCCAGCAACTGCGCGGTGATCGCCGCCCCGTCCAGCGTCAGCACGGACTCCGGGTGGAACTGCACCCCCGCGAAGCCGGGGCCGCGCAGCGCGTGCACCTCGCCGGAGTCCGCGTCCCGGCTCAGCTCGACCCGGTGCATGGCCAGTTCGGCCACCGCCGTCTCGTCGCAGCGGGCCGTGAAGGTGTTGTAGAAGCCGACGGTCTCCGGGCGGCCGAAGAAGTCGATGCGTTCCTGCGCGCCCTGGAACGGCACCTCCTTGCGCACGATCTCCAGGCCCAGCTCCGCGGCGATCAGCTCGTGCCCGAGGCAGACGCCGAGCAGCCCGTGCCGGTGGTCGCGGACCAGCCGCGCGGTCAGCGCGCGCAGCAGCCGCATCTTCGGGTCGGCGGCGTCCGACGGGTCGCCGGGGCCGGGACCGAGCACGACCGGCCCCTCGTGGGCCGCCGCGGCCTCCGGCAGCCCCGGCTCGTCGTACCGGCGCACGGTCACCGTCAGCCCCGAGGTGCGCAGCAGGTGCGCCAGCATCGCGGTGAAGGTGTCCTCCGCGTCGATCACCAGCGCGTGGCCGGTCAGCGCGGCGGTCGGCGCGGTGCTCTGCATCCGCAGCCAGAAGGGCGCGAGGTCCGCGCGGCGGGCGTCGAGCGCGGCCCGCACCCGAGGGTTGTCCGCCAGCCGGGGCCGCCCGGCGCTCTCCTCCGTACGGTCCGGAGCAGGGCGCACACCGAGCGCGGTCAGCACCCCGGCGGCCTTGGCGTGCGTCTCGGCGACCTCGGCGCGCGGATCGGAGGCTCGTACGAGGGTCGCGCCGACCGGCACCCGCAGCGCGCCGTCCGCGTCGATGTCGGCGGTACGGATCAGGATCGGCGAGTCCAGCGTCTGCGCGCCGCCCGCGTCCCGCCCGATCAGGGCCAGAGCCCCCGCGTAGTAGCCGCGCCCGCCCACCTCGTGGCGTTCGATCACCCGGCAGGCGTTCTGCACCGGCGAGCCGACGACGGTCGCGGCGAACATCGTCTCCTTCAGCACCTCCCGTACATCGAGCGAGGAGCGGCCGCGCAGCTCGTACTCCGTGTGCGCGAGGTGCGCCATCTCCTTGAGGCGCGGCCCGACCACCACACCGCCCATGTCGCCGACGGTGCACATCATCTTCAGCTCCTCGTCCACGACCATGGACAGCTCCTCCACCTCCTTGCGGTCGCCCAGGAACTCCAGCAGGTGCTCCGCGCTCGGGCCCCCGGCCGGGTAGCGGTAGGTGCCGCTGATCGGGTTCATCACGACCGTCCCGCCGGACATCCTTACGTGCACCTCGGGGCTGGCGCCGACCAGCGTGCGCACGCCCGGCCGGTGCACGACGTACGTCCAGTACGCGCCGCGCTCACCGGCCAGCAGCCGCCGGAACAGGGCCAGTGCGTCGGCCGTGCCGAAGTCCGGGATGTCGCCCTGGAAGGTGCGCCGGATGACGAAGTTGGCGCCCTCGCCGGTCCCGATCTCGTCGCGCAGGACGCGCTCGACGATCCCGGCGTACGCGTCGTCGGATACGTCGAAGGCGCCGTCCGCCACCCGCACCGGGTGGGCGGGCAGTTCCGCCAGCACCTCGGCCAGCGGCAGCTCGTACGCCTCGTCCGGGCGCAGCACCGCCAGGGGGGTGCCGTCGTCGCGGACGTCGAACCCGCGCTCGCGGATCTGCCGGAACGGGACGAGCGCGAGCGCGTCGGTGACCGCGGCGCCGCCGTCCGGCACCCCGTCGCCGAGCGGGATGCCGGCCAGCCGCGACACCTCCGTCACCTTGCCGACCAGCACCTCGACGGTGTCGGCGGCGGGACGGCCGGGCGTACGGCGGTGCAGCAGGGCGAACGGCGGGCAGCCGGGGGACAGCAGACGTCGCAGGACGTCGGCGGTGCCGGCGTGGGGGGTGCCGGTGTCGGTGGTGGAGCGAGGCATGTCGGCGGTTCCTTCCGGGTGGGAGGAACGGCCCGTACAACGCGGAAGGCCGCCCCTCGGGGCGGCCTTCGCGATGTCAGTGGTTACGCGCGATCAGTGGGCCGCCGGATGAGCGGTCCACCACCAGTTCATGTTCATGGCCGGTTGCGCGTACATGGGCGTCACCCTACCCGACCCGCTCCGGGAGCGCCGCGAGAAAGGCGGTCAGCGCGGTGTTGAAGACGTCCGGCTGTTCGAGGTTGGGCAGGTGGGCGGCGTCCTCGATCACGGTCAGGCGCGCGTCCGGGATGCGATCGCGCAGGAACTCGGCGTCGGAGACGGGGGTGTAGGTGTCGTCGCGGCCGACGGCCACCAGAGCCGGGACGGTGAGGCGAGCCAACGTGTCCGTGTAGTCGGGGCGTTCGGCGCGGCCCCTGAGTGCGGCGGCCGCTCCCTCGGGCGGTGCACCGAGCATCATGCGGTGTACGTGCTCCGCGACGGCGGGCCGGGCGGCGATGGTGCGCGGCGCGATCATCTTGTCGAGGACTTCTTCCGTGTAGCCGCTCATGCCCTCGCGCAGCAGCCGGTCGGCCATGGCGTTGCGGGCCCGGCGGCCCTCGGGGGTCTCGGCTTGCGCGAAGGTGTCGGCGAGGACGAGGGCGCGCAGCCGTTCCGGGAAGCGGCGGGCACACTCCATGGCGATCTGGCCGCCCATGGACAGGCCGCCGAGGACGATCCGGTCCGTCACCCCGAGGTGGTCCAGGAGTGCGGCGAGGTCCGCGGCGAAGGTCTCCAGGCGGGTCGTGCCCGGGACGGCCTGAGTGGTGCCGTAGCCGCGCAGGTCCGGCACGAGGACGCGGTGGCCGGCGGCGGCCAGCGCGGCGGTCTGCGGGGCCCACATCGTGTGGTCGAAGGGGTGCCCATGGATCAGCAGGATCGTTTCTCCGGCCGCCTCGCCGGTGTCCTCGTACGTGGTGGTGATGCCGTTGACGGCAGCGGTACGCAGCACAACTCGCCCCTGTTCGTGGGTGTTCATGGCGGCCGGCCGGTTGACGGCTCGATGCTAGGGCGCGCATCATCTCGGTGCAATGAAAACATTGCACTCGGTGCAATAGTGACGCCTTGAGTGACGGCCGGGAGGGCCCGTGGAGGACTACCAGCGCATCGCCGACACCGTCGCGGCCGACATCGCCGCCGGGCGCTTGCGTCCCGGCGACCGGCTCGCCACCCAGCGCGCCTTCGCCCGCGCCCACCGCATCGCCGACTCCACCGCCGCCCGCGTCTACCGCGAACTGGCCCGCCGCGGGCTGACCGTCGGCGAGGTCGGCCGCGGTACGTTCGTACGCGCCGCGCAGCACGCCCCGGGACCCGCCCTCGCCGAACCCGCCGACCCCGCCCGCCGCACCCGCGTCAACCTCGAACTCAACTACCCCGAGGTCCCCGGGCAGGCCGCCCTCCTGGCCCGCAGCCTGGAGCCCCTGCTGCGCCCGGACGTGCTGAGCGCGGCCCTGGCCGTCGCCCCGGCCACCGGCTCGCCTCCCGCCCGTGACGCCTTCGCCGCCCTCCTCGCCCGCGGCGACTTCCGCCCCGACCCCGCGGGCCTGCTGTTCGCGGGCAACGGCCGCCAGGCCATCGCGGGCGCGCTCGCCGCGCTGGTCCCGCCCGGCGGCCGTCTCGGCGTCGAAGCGCTCACCTATCCGCTAGTCAAGTCCGTCGCCGCCCGCCTCGGCGTCACCCTCGTACCGCTCGCGGGCGACGCGTACGGGCTACATCCCGACGCCGTACGGGCGGCCCACCGCACCGCCCCGCTGCACGCCGTCTACCTCCAGCCCACGCTGCACAACCCGCTCGGCGTGACCATGCCCGCCGAGCGCCGGGCCGAGCTGGCCGGGACGCTGCGCGCCCTGGACCTGTGGGCCGTCGAGGACGCCGTCTGGTCCTTCCTCCTGGACGACGGCCGGCAGGCCGGACTTCCGCCGCTGGCCGCCCTGGCCCCCGAGCGCACCCTCCTGGTCGACAGCCTCTCCAAGCGCCTGGCGCCCGGCCTGACCACCGGCCTGGTCCTCGCGCCGCCCGCGTCCGCCGACCGGGTCGCCGCCGCCCTGCGCTCCGGCGGCTGGACGGCCGGCGGCTTCGCCCTGAACGCCACCGCCCGCTGGCTGCTGGACGGCGTGGTGACGACGGTCGTCGAGGCCAAGCGCCGGGACGCCGCCGCCCGGCAGGCACTGCTGCGCGAGCATCTCGACGGCTTCCGGGTGCGGGCCGACCCGGCCTCCTACTTCGCCTGGTGGGAGCTGCCCGAGGGGTGGCGCGCCGAGACGTTCCTCGCGGCCGCCGCCCGGCACGGCATCGCCGTCACTCCGGCTGCCGCGTTCGCCGTCGGCGCGGAGGGCGCGCACGGCGCCGCGCCCGCCCCCAACGCCGTCCGCGTCGCTCTCGCCGCCCCGGCCACCGACGATCTGGCGTACGCACTGGGCACGCTGGCCGCCATCGCCCGCGGCGCCCCGGAGGACTCCGTACCGGACTGACGCGCGCGGGCGCACCGCCGGACCGGGCGCGAGCCCCCGGCGGTCCACTGGAGTAGGACCTTCGTCTCACATCCCGGTCGGCGAGATGGACCCCTGTCCGGACCCCGTAAAGTTGACGCGTGACCGTGAACGCTGAAATCCACGCCGGTGGCAACACCTGGCGAGACCTGCCCGCGGCGCAGCAGCCTGAATGGCCGGACCAAGAGGCTCTGCGCGATGTGATCGCCGAGCTGGAGTCCTATCCGCCGCTCGTCTTCGCCGGCGAGTGCGACCAGCTCCGCGAGCGTCTGGGAGCGGTCGCCCGCGGCGAGGCGTTCCTGCTGCAGGGCGGCGACTGCGCGGAAGCGTTCGATGCCGTCTCCGCCGAGCACATCCGCAACAAGCTCAAGACCCTGCTCCAGATGGGCGCGGTCCTCACGTACGCCGGGTCGGTCCCGGTCGTCAAGGTCGGCCGGATCGCGGGTCAGTACAGCAAGCCGCGCTCCAAGCCCACCGAGACCCGCGACGGGGTGACGCTGCCGACCTACCGCGGCGACTCCGTCAACGGCTTCGAGTTCACCGAGGCGGCCCGCATCCCGGACCCGCAGCGCCTGAAGCGGATGTACCACGCCTCCGCCGCGACGCTGAACCTGGTACGCGCCTTCACCACCGGCGGCTACGCCGACCTGCGCCAGGTGCACGCCTGGAACCAGGACTTCGTGAAGTCCTCCCCGTCCGGGCAGCGGTACGAGGCGCTGGCGCGCGAGATCGACCGGGCGATGAACTTCATGAACGCCTGCGGGGTGGACCCGGAGGAGTTCAAGACGGTCGAGTTCTACGCCTCCCACGAGGCGCTCGTGCTGGACTACGAGTCCGCGCTGACCCGTACCGACTCGCGTACCGGCAACCTCTACGACGTCTCCGGCCACATGGTCTGGATCGGCGAGCGCACCCGGCAACTGGACGGCGCGCACATCGAGTTCGCCTCCCGTATCCGCAACCCGATCGGCGTCAAGCTGGGCCCGACGACCACCGCCGAGGACGCGCTCACGCTCATCGAGCGGCTCGACCCGGAGCGGGAGCCGGGCCGGCTGACCTTCATCACCCGCATGGGCGCGGACAAGATCCGCGACAAGCTGCCCGAGCTGGTGGAGAAGGTCACCGCCTCCGGCGCGCAGGTCGCCTGGATCTGCGACCCGATGCACGGCAACACCTTCGAGGCCGCCTCCGGGCACAAGACCCGGCGCTTCGACGACGTGCTGGACGAGGTCAAGGGCTTCTTCGAGGTGCACAAGAGCCTGGGTACGCACCCCGGCGGCATCCACGTCGAGCTGACCGGCGACGATGTCACCGAGTGCGTGGGCGGCGGCGACGAGATCTTCGTCGACGACCTGCACCAGCGCTACGAGACCGCCTGCGACCCGCGGCTCAACCGCAGCCAGTCGCTTGACCTGGCGTTCCTGGTGGCGGAGATGTACCGGGACCAGTGAGGCACCGGCCCGGCCGGGCCGTACGCACACGCCGATGGGGCGCGGATCACAGGATCCGCGCCCCATCGGCGTTGTGAGCGGTCTTTCGTCCCGGGTAAGGTAAGGGTAACCTCACTGCGGAACAGGTCGACGGAGGTGATCCGCGTGTACGTCTGCTCGTGCTTCGGCATCACGGAGCAGCAGGTCCGTGAGCACGCGGCGTCCGGTGCCTGCACCCCGCGCCAGATCGCCTCCGCCAGCAAGGCCGGCACCGACTGCGGCGGCTGCGTCCGCCGCATCCAGGCGCTGCTCGGCCGGGGCACCTGCCCCCGGCGTGAACTGATCGACCGGGGCGCCCCCGAACCGCTCGGCGCCGAGCCGCCCGGCGAGGCGGCCCCGGAGACGGCCGCCGGGACGCGCGGCCCGTACGACATCACACCGCAGCCGGCCCCCGACGCGGCGCCCGGCGCCCTGCCGGAAGCAGCCTGAAGCCACCCCGGAAAAAGCGCGCCGACGCGGCGCGCTGCCCGCAGCACCCTCCGTACGGCCCGGCTGAAGGAACGGTTCGCTTGAGCGGACCGCCTCAGCCCTCCGGCTGCTCGATCACCTGGGCGAGGTACAGCGGCTCGCCGAGCTTCTCGATCAGGTCGAGCTGGGTGTCCAGATAGTCGATGTGGTGCTCCTCGTCGGCCAGGATGGACTCGAAGATGTTGGCCGAGGTGATGTCCCCCTTGGTCCGCATCACGTCGATGCCCCGCTTGAGGCGGTCGATGGCCTCCACCTCGATCTGCCGGTCCGCCTGGAACATCTCGGTGACGGTCTGGCCCACCCGGACGTGGAAGAGCCGCTGGTAGTTGGGCAGGCCGTCCAGGAAGAGGATGCGGTCCGTGAGGATCTCCGCATGCTTCATCTCGTCGAACGACTCGTGCCGGGTGTACTTGGCCAGCTTGGTCCAGCCGAAGTTCTCCTGCATCTTCGCGTGCAGGAAGTACTGGTTGATGGCGGTCAGCTCGGCGGTGAGCTGCTCGTTGAGGAATTCGATGACCTCGGGGTCGCCCTGCATGACAGCGGGCTCCTTCCACGCGAGTACTGGCAGGTGCCGCGCATCCTTGCACCGTCGTGAGCTGGGCGTCCAGTAAGTGCACGCTTAGTACGAGTTGCCCGAATCGCTGTCGCCCTGGTCACCGGCACGCCCGCGGGTCTGACACCATGGAGAGCATGGGTCAGCCCGAAAGCCGCGAAGCGGAGCATCCTCAGCTGCCTCCGGGGCAGCGGCTGCAACGGGGATGGCCGGTCACGCACTACGGCCCGGTGCCGAAGTTCCGGCCCGAACGCTGGGAGTTCCGCGCGTTCGGCGCCACCGAGGACGGCGACAAGCACTGCTGGACGCACGAGGAATTCTCCGCGCTGCCCCATACGACCGTCGTGGCCGACATGCACTGCGTCACGAAGTTCAGCATGCTCGGCGCCGAATGGGGCGGTGTCTCCACCCGGACGATCCTCGACCTCGCGCCGCCCGCCCCGGATGTCACCCATGTGATGGTGTGGGCCGAATACGGATTCAGCTCGAACCTCAAGCTGGCCGATTTCGCCGACGCCAAGTCCCTGTTCGCCACCCACCGCTCCGGTGAGCTGCTCACCGCCGAGCACGGCTTCCCGGTCCGCCTGATCGTCCCGCACCTGTACGCCTGGAAGGGCCCCAAGTGGGTGCGCGGCATCGAGTACATGACAGCGGACCGCCGCGGCTTCTGGGAGGAGCGCGGCTACCACAACCTGGGCGACCCGTGGCGCGAACAGCGCTACTCGTACCAGGAGGAGCCGGGGGACGGGCCGGAGCTGTAGCGCGCCGGACCGCCCGGCGGCAGGGGAACGGCCGGAATCCGGGCCGCGCTCAGTGGTACCGATGTGCTACGGCGTGTCCCTTGCCGCGGGAGATCATCCACCGGTTCACCGGCGTGGTCACGACGAACGCCAGGGCCAGTGACAGCGCCAGCGTCCACCAGAACAGGGCGTCGGACAGCGCCGCGTCCAGCGCCCCGGGGATCAGCGCGATCACCCCGTTGTCGATCAGCTCCATGACCGCGATGGACAGCGTGTCGGCGGCGAGCGCGACCCGTACGGCGGTCCGCAGGCCGAGCCCGGAGCCGAGCACACCGCGCAGGGTGAGGGCGTAGCCGAAGACGAAGGCGAGCACCACCGCGAGCACCATCGTCGGGGCGTTGTGCCAGCTCAGGGCGGTGCCGACGACCATGCCCAGGATCTCGCCGAGGGCGCAGCCGGTCAGGCAGTGCAGCGTGGCGCCGGCCGCGGCGCCCCAGCTCGCCGCCGCGTGCCCGCCGTGCTCGTGCCCGTCGTGTGCCTGGTGCATCGGTACGCCCAGGGTGCCACCTCAGGCCGGGTGCCGCAGATCCTTCAGGCGCGCCACGTCCGCCGCGTGGCCCTCCTTGCCGCCCGGCGTCTCGATCACCAGCGGTACGCCCAGGGTGGCCGGGTGCCGGAACAGCTCCCCGAACGGGTCGGCGCCGATGTGCCCCGCGCCGATGTTCTCGTGGCGGTCCTTGTGCGCGCCGACGACGTCCTTGGAGTCGTTGGCGTGGATCAGTTTCAGCCGCCCCTCGCCCGCCACGTCGACCAGCTCGTCCAGCAGCGCCTTCATGCCGCCGGGCGCCGCCATGTCGTGCCCGGCCGCGAAGGCGTGGCAGGTGTCCAGGCAGATGCCCAGCTTCGGGTGCCGGTCCAGCGCGTCGAAGTACGGGCCGAGGTCCTCCGCCAGCGCGCACAGCGAAGCGCCCTGACCCGCCGTCGGCTCCAGCAGCAGCCACGGGTCGTCGTCGTGCGTCAGCTCCTCCAGCAGTGGACGCATCCGTTCACGTACCTGCGTCAGGGCCTCGGCGCGGGGCCGCCCGCCGGTCGCCGAGCCGGTGTGCACCACCACGCCCCGCGCGCCGATCGCCCGGCCGCGCCGCAGCGAGTGGCGCAGCGAGAGCACGGACTTCTCGACCGTCTCCGGATTGTGCGAGCCGAAGTTGATCAGGTAGGGGGCGTGCACGTACGCCGGGAACGACTCCCGCTCGCACGCCTCCCGGAACGCCTCGTCCTGCTGCGGGTTCCCGGGCGGCGTCGCCCAGCCGCGCGGGTTGGCGACGAAGACCTGCACGGCCTCGCCGCCGATGTCCCGGGCGTACGGGACGCCGACCTTGGCCAGGCCGCCGGCCACCGGGACATGGCCGCCGACCGGGTTGCGCTCACGGGCGCGCTGCTGGGCGTCCGGCTCGGCGTCCTGCGGAATGTTCTGCGGGGAAGGGGAGGTGCTCACCCGTCAAGGGTGCCAGGTGCGGGACGCCCGCCCCGGCGTGCGGGCGGGCGTCCTTGCTCACAGCGGGCCCGGTGGCCGCCGTGGCACCGGCTCCTACAGCACGCTCTCCAGCCGGATGGTGATCTTGCTGCCCTTCGCCGCCTGCCCGCCGCCCGCGACCGACTGGCTCTCGACCTTGTCCCTCGGGAACAGGAACGGCTTCTTGACCTCGACCTCGAAGCCCGCGTCGGACAGCGCCTGCCGCGCGTCGTCGGCGGTCTTGCCGGTCACGTCCGGCACGGTGACCATCTCGGGGCCCTCGGAGAGCGTGAGCGTCACGGTGTCGCCGCGGCCCAGCGTGCCGCCCGCCCCCGGCGCCTGCCGGGCGACCTTGCCCTTCTCGTGCGGGGAGTGCACCGTGCTGTCCGCGAACTTCACCTCGAAGCCCGCGCCGCGCAGTGTCGCCTCCGCGTCCGCCCGGTCCCGGCCGGTCACGTCCGGCACGTCCACCTCGGCGCCGCGGCTGACCGTGAGCGCGACGGCGGTCTCCGGGCGCCGCTTGCTGCCCGCCGCCGGGTCGGTGCTGATCACCGACCCCTTGGCGACCTCGTCGGAGAACTTCTTGTGCACCGTGCCGACGGTCAGCCCCAGGTCACGCAGCTTGCGCTTCGCGTCGGCGATCGGCGTGCCCGCCAGGTCGGGCACCTGGACGATCTCCGGGCCCTTGGACAGGGTGATGGTGACCGTGCCCGTACCGCGGATGCGCTTGCCGTTCTCCGGGGTCGTGGCCATGACGTGGCCGCGCTCCACGTTCGGACTGAAGGCGCGTTTCACCTCCACCTCCAGGCCCTCGGCGCGCAGCGTCTGCTCCGCCTTCTCCTGCGTCATGTCCAGTACGGCCGGGACGGTGGTGAACTGCCCTGAGTTGATGTACCAGACGCCCGCGCCCGCCACCAGCACGAGCAGCACGGCCGCGATCACCGAGGCCGTCCGGCGCCGGGTCCGCAGCAGCCCGGCCCACACCCCGGACCGCGGGGCGGCCGCCGCCGGGCGCAGCCGGGTGGTCGGCTCGGCCGCCGACGCCGGGTCCGGCGGCGGGGTCTCCAGCCTGCTGGTGTGGTTCAGCGGCTCCTCCAGCGGCAGCGGCGGCTGCTCGGGGACCCGGGGCAGCACGCTCGTACGGTCCTCGGAGCCCGCCGCCGCGCCGCCCGCCGGTGCCTCGTTGGCCTGCGGCGGCACCGCGTCCAACTGCGCGTCGGTCAGCTCGGCCCGTACCGTGCGGGTCTGCGCGAGCAGCGTCACCGCGTCCTGCGGGCGCAGCTCGGGGCGGCGCGCGGTGGCCGCGGCGACCAGGTCGTCGAGCTGCGGCGCCAGCTCGGGCGCGTACGTGGAAGGGGCCGGCACGTCCTCGTGGAGATGCTGGTAGAGCACCTGGGCCGCGCTGCCGCCGGTGTGCGGCTTGCCGCCGGTCAGCATCTCGAACAGCACGACACCGCACGCGTAGACGTCCGCGGGCGGACCGGCCGTACCGTCCTCGATCTGCTCGGGCGCCAGGTAGGAGACCGTGCCCAGGACCGAGCCGGTCGAGGCGGTGCTGTGGGTGCCGACGGTCCGTACGAGGCCGAAGTCGGCGACCTTGACCCGGCCGTCGTCGCCGATCAGGACGTTCTCCGGCTTCATGTCGCGGTGCACCAGCCCGGCCCGGTGGGCGGCGCCCAGCGCGGCCAGGATCGGCTCCGCGATGTCCAGCGCCGCCCGCGGCTGGAGGGCGCCGCGCTCGCGCAGGACGTCACGCAGCGTGCACCCGGCGACGTACTCCATGGCCAGGTACACGTATGTGCCGTCGGTGCCCTGGTCGTAGACGCCCACCACGTTGGGGTGGTCGAGCCGGGCGGCGGACTTGGCCTCGCGGATGAAGCGGTCGACGAACGCGGCGTCGGCCGCCAGTGACGGGTGCATGACCTTCAGGGCGAGCACCCGGTCCAGCCGGGTGTCCACGGCCCGGTAGACCGTGGCCATGCCGCCGGCGGCGACGCGCGCCTGCACCTGGTACCGGCCGTCGAGCAACTGCCCGACCAGCGGGTCCTGAAGGGTCGTATCCACGGCAGACGAGTCTACGAGCCGCCGCGGCGGTGCCGGACGCCCTGCCCGGGAACCGCGGGCCATTGCATCCGAACAGTGACAGGGCGGGCCGCCGGCCGGGCCGGGATGTGCGGGATGCCCGTTTCGCGGGGCGGGTGACGGCGGGCGGCGGCCGATGAAGGGCGCCGCCCGCCGTGCCTCGGGAAGCCGCGTCGGTTCAGAAGGCCGGGCGCTCCGGGTCCAGCGCGGCGACGCCCTCCGCCGGTGAGGAGGCCGCCGCGTAGTGGCGGCGCGGGATGCGCCCGGCCCGGTACGCCAGCCGGCCGCCCTCGACCGCGTGTCGCATCGCCTCCGCCATCAGGACGGGCTCCTGCGCACGGGTCACCGCCGACGCCAGCATCACCGCGGCGCAGCCCAGCTCCATGGCCAGGGCCGCGTCGGAGGCGGTGCCGGCGCCCGCGTCCAGGATCACCGGCACCCCGGCCCGCTCGGTGATCAACTGGAAGTTGTGCGGGTTGCGGATGCCGAGCCCGGAGCCGATGGGGGAGCCCAGCGGCATGATCGCGGCGCAGCCCACGTCCTCCAGCTTGCGGGCCAGCACCGGGTCGTCGCTGGTGTACGGCAGCACGGTGAAACCGTCGTCCACCAGGGTCTCCGCGGCGTCCAGCAGCTCGACCGGGTCGGGCAGCAGCGTGCGCTCGTCCGCGACCACCTCCAGCTTGACCCAGTCGGTGCCCAGCGCCTCCCGGGCCAGCCGGGCGGTCAGCACCGCCTCGCCCGCGGTGAAGCAGCCCGCGGTGTTCGGCAGCACCCGGATGCCGTGCCGTTCCAGGACGGACAGCACCGAGCCCTGCACGGTCGGGTCCAGCCGGCGCATGGCGACCGTCGTCAGCTCCGTCCCGGAGGCGAGCAGCGCCCGCTCCAGGACGTCGAGGCTGGGCGCCCCGCCCGTCCCCATGATCAGACGGGAGTCGAAGGCGGTGTCGGCGATGGTGAGGAGATCGTCGGCCATGACGTACGGATCAGCCTCCCTGGACTGCGGTGAGGACCTCGACGCGGTCGCCGTCGCCGAGCGCGGTGGCGGGCCACTGGCCGCGCGGCACCACGGCCTCGTTGACGGCGGCGGCCACGCCACCCGGTGCCGTGGTCAGACCGGCGACGAGCCGGTCCAGGGTGAGCCCGCCGGGGAACTCCCTGGGCTCGCCGTTCACGGAGACGGTGATGGGGGTGGTGACGGTCATACGGGCTGCTCCTGAGGGGCGGGGGCGGTCGCGGGAGCCTGGCGGGGATCGGATGACGGCGTGGGACGCGACGGCGGCGCGGGGGCCGGCGAGGCCGGGCGGCCGGACGCGCCCGGCGCGAAGCGGTCCGGGGTGAACGCCCGGGCCTCCTCCGGCAGCGGGCCGCCGGTCAGTGCCGCCGCCATCACGTCGCCCGTTACCGGCGTCAGCAGCACCCCGTTGCGGTGGTGGCCGGTCGCCACCAGCAGGCCGGGCAGCGCGGTCGGGCCGAGCAGCGGCGCGTTGTCGGGCGAGCCGGGGCGCAAGCCGGCGCGAGACTCGACCAGGGGCAGTTCGGTGATGCCGGGGACCAGTTCATGGGCGTCCCGCAGCAGTTCGTAGACCCCGCCCGCGGTGACCGTGGTGTCCCAGCCCAGCTCCTCGCTGGTGGCGCCGACGACCAGCTCGCCGTTCTCGCGGGGTACGAGGTAGAGCGGGCCGCCGCGCACCACGGCCCGTACCGTGCGGGACAGAAACGGTACGCCGCCGGGCAGGCCGTCCGGCATCCGCAGCCGCAGCACCTGGCCCTTGACCGGGCGGACCGGCGGCAGCACGTCCTCGGGGACGCCCGCCAGCAGCCCGCTCCGGCTGCCCGCCGCGAGCACCACCTGCCCGGCCGTGACCCGGCTGCCGTCGCCCAGACCGGCGCCGGTGGCGCGGCCCCGTACGACGGTCAGCCGCTCGGCGGCGGCGCGGTGGAAGACGACCCCGGCCCGCTCGCAGGCGGCGAGCAGCGCGGCGGCCAGCCGGCGCGGGTCGACCTGGTGGTCCCCGTCCACGCGCAGGCCCCCGCGCACGCCCGGCGCGAGCAACGGCTCCAGGCGCCGGCACTCGCGCCCCGTCAGCCATTCGGACTCCAGGCCGCTGCGGAGCTGGAGGGCGTGCAGTTCGCGCAGGTGGGCGCGGTCGTCGGCGTCCAGCGCGACGGCCAGGGTGCCGCACCGGCGGTAGCCGAGGTCCAGACCGCTCGCCTCCGTCAGCTCGGCGGCGAACTCCGGGTAGCGGCGCGCGGAGGCGAGGTTGAGGCCGAGCAGCGTCTGCTCGCCGTAGTGCAGCTCGGTGACGGCGGCCAGCATCCCGGCCGCGACCTGGGCGGCGCCGCCGCCGGGGGACGGGTCGGCGACAGCCGTCCGCAGCCCGAGCCGGGCCGCCCGCCAGGCGGTGACCAGGCCGATGATGCCGCCGCCGATGACGAGCACGTCGGGGCTCGCGCCGGAGGCGGCCGCCCCGGGGGGCGTCGGTTTCTGTACGGGTGGATGCATGGGCGTCCAGCCCCTCCCTTCGCCGGCATGACCCGGATCAGGTTCGTACGGTCGGAGGCCGCCTCAGCCTCCCTCTCAGCCCGGTCGCGTCCGGGCTCCCGCGTGTGCGTTCACCGGCAACCCTAGTACGGGCCGCCGACGCGCCGTAAGGGAGCGCCGGGTGCGGGGAGCGGGCGCCGGCGCCGGCGGGTCACGGGCCGTGACGTTGTGTCATAGATCTCGTTGCGCGGTGCTCCAGGTCGCGAGACACACCGTCTTACAGTGATCGGGTGAGCGAGCAGACCCAGCCCCAGGACCCTGACCGCGCGCGCCAGGACCGCGAAGCCGCCGAGCGCGCGGCCGAACGCAACCGGCGCGTCGTCGTCGTCGGCGCCGGACTGGCCGGTGTGCAGACCGCCGTCGCCCTGCGCGAACAGGGCTGGCGCGGAGCGGTCACGGTGCTCGGCGAAGAGCCGCACCAGCCGTACGACCGCCCGCCGCTGTCCAAGGCGGTGCTGCTCGGCAAGGCCGACGGGTCCGCCTTCGACGTGGACTTCGAGGCGCTCGGCATCGAGCTGCTGCTGGGCCGCCGCGCCATAGGGCTCGCGGCCGGCTCGCGGGTACTGGAGACGGACGCCGGGCCGCTCCCGTACGACCACCTGGTAATCGCCACCGGCGCCGAACCGGTCACCCTGCCCGGCTGCGACGGGCTGCCGGACGTCCATGTCCTGCGCACCCTCGACGACGCCGAGCGGCTGCGGCCCGTACTGGCCGGACAGCGCGAGGTCGTGGTCGTCGGCGCGGGCTGGATCGGCGCGGAGTTCACCACGGCGGCGCGCGAGGCGGGCTGCCGGGTGACGGTCGTCGAGGCCGCCGACCGGCCGCTGGCCGGCGCGCTGCCCGCCGAGGTCGCCGCGCCCATGGCGGCCTGGTACGAGGACAGCGGCGCCCGGCTGCGGACCGGCGCCCGGGTCGCCGCGGTCACCGAGGGCGCGGTGACGCTCGCCGACGGCACGGTGCTCACCGCCGACGCGGTCGTCGTCGGCATCGGCGCCCGCCCCGTGACCTCCTGGCTGGCCGGTTCCGGCGTCGAGCTGTCGCCCGAGGACCGCTCCGTCCTGACCGACGAACGGCTGCGCACCTCGCTGCCCGACGTGTACGCGGTCGGCGACTGCGCCTCCTTCCCGTCCGCCCGCTACGGCAGCCGCCTGCTGGTCCACCACTGGGACAACGCCCTGCACGGGCCGCGCACGGTCGCCGCCACCATCGTCCGGGGCGCCGCCGAGGGGCCGGTCTACGACCCGGTCCCGTACTTCTGGTCCGAGCAGTTCGGCCGCTTCGTGCAGTACGCCGGGCACCACGCGGGCGCCGACGAGACGGTGTGGCGCGGTGACCCGGAGAGCGCCGCCTGGTCGGTGGTCTGGCTGCGCGAGGGCGTGCTCGTCGCGCTGCTGGCGGTCGGCCGGCCCCGCGACCTGGCCCAGGGCCGCCGGCTCATCGAGCGGGGCGCGGTGCTGGACCGGCGCATGGCGGCGGACGCGTCCGTACCGCTGAAGTCGGCGGTGGTCTGAGGCGGGCGGGGGCGGCCCGAGGCGGAAACCCGGCGCGGTGAGGCCGGGTCGGTGACCCTGGCGAAGGGGGCCGGCGGTGCGTCCGGCGGGGTTTCCGGCGGCGCGTTCGGGTGCTGTGGGCTGCGCCGACGGGGATGCCCGGCTACCGGCTGTCAGTGCGAGGTGGCAGGCTTGTCCCGTGACCGAGATTGACGCAAAGATCGATGGACTCGTCCCCGCCTGGCTCACCCTCCCCGACATCGCCGAGCTGATCGGCGTCGAGGTGACGCGTGTGCGGCAGTTGGTCAAGGAGGGCCAGCTCATCGCGGTGCGCCGTGGCGAGAACCGTGCCCTGCATGTGCCGGCCGACTTCATCAAGGACGGCAAGGTCGTCAAGGGCCTCGTCGGGACGCTGACGCTCCTGCGGGACGACGGCTTCGCCGACGAGGAGATGCTGGAGTGGCTCTTCACCGCCGACGAGACGCTGCCCGGCACCCCCGCCCAGGCCCTGCGTGAGAATCGCGGTACGGAGGTGAAGCGCCGGGCCCAGGCGCTCGCCGTCTAGGCCCGCTCCCTGCTGCGGGGCGCACCCGTGCGTCGAGTGCGTCCCGCAGCCGTACCACCGTCGCGACCGCACCCGTGGCCGCGACCGTCTTCGCACCACTGGCGTACGGGCCGGAAGGCCCGGCCCGTACGCCGCAGACCTGGGGGGACCCGCCCGATGAGCACCGCACGCCACGCCCTGTCCGACGCCCGGCTCTACCTGTGCACGGACGCCCGCAAGCGCCAGGGCGACCTCGCGCCGTTCCTGGACGCGGTGCTCGCGTCGGGCGTGGACATCGTGCAGTTGCGCGACAAGGGCATGGAGGCCGCCGAGGAGCTGGCCCACCTGGAGATCTTCGCGGACGCCTGCCGCCGGCACGGCAAGCTGCTCGCGGTCAACGACCGCGCCGACGTCGCCCACGCCATCGGCTCGGACGTCCTGCACCTGGGCCAGGGCGACCTGCCGGTGCCCGCCGCCCGCGCCGTCCTCGGCGACGACGTGCTGATCGGCCGGTCCACCCACGCCGAGGCGGAGGTGGACGCCGCGCTGGCCGAGCCCGGCGTGGACTACTTCTGCACCGGACCCTGCTGGCCCACCCCGACCAAGCCCGGCCGCCACGCCCCCGGCCTCGGCCTGGTCCGCTACGCCGCCGCGCGGCGGCCCGAGCGCCCCTGGTTCGCCATCGGGGGGATCGACGCGTCCAACCTGGACCAGGTGCTGGACGCGGGCGCCCGCCGGGTGGTCGTCGTCCGGGCGATCACCGAGGCCGAGGACCCGGGGGCCGCGGCCGCCGGCCTGGCGAAGCGGATACGCGCCCGCGGGGAGTGACCGCCGCGCCGCAGGCCGCCGGAGCGCTTCCGCCGCTGGTCGCCGGTCCGCTCCGCCGCAGGCCGCCGACGGCTCCGCCGCGGGACTCGCTGGACGGGAGATGGCCGGGCGACGGCCGGACGGTGTCCACGGTGTGGACCGGAACGCGGCTATCCGGGCATTTCGCCGGAGCCGGTTGGTGCGCGGGAAACCGGTGGATAATCTGCACGTATGGCCCTAGGCACAGCTTCCACCAGGACTGATCGCGCACGGACCGTGCGTGACCTGCTCGCTTCCGGCAAGCAGTCGTATTCGTTCGAGTTCGCCGCCCCGAAGACGGAGAAGGGCGAGCGGACGTTGTGGAACGCCATTCGCCGGATCGAGGCGGTCGCGCCGACCTTCGTCTCCGTGACGTACGGGGCGGGCGGCACCTCCCGCGAGGGCACGGTGCGGGCGACCGAACGGATCGCCACCGACACCACCCTCACCCCGGTCGCCCATCTGACCGCCGTCAACCACTCCCTCGCCGACCTGCGCAACATCATCGGGCAGTACGCCGACGCCGGTATCCGCAACATGCTCGCGCTGCGCGGCGACCCGCCCGGCGACCCGATGGGCGACTGGATCCAGCACCCCGAAGGCGTCCTGTACGCCGCCGAACTGGTCCGTCTCATCAAGGAGTCGGGCGACTTCTGCGTCGGCGTCGCGGCCTTCCCGGAGATGCACCCGCGCTCGACGGACTGGGACACCGACGTACGGCACTTCGTGGACAAGTGCCGGGCCGGCGCGGACTTCGCGATCACCCAGATGTTCTTCTACGCCGAGGACTACCTCCGGCTGCGCGACCGGGTCGCCGCGGCGGGTTGCGGGACGCCCATCATCCCGGAGATCATGCCGGTCACCAACGTCCGCCAGATCGAGCGGTTCGCACAGCTCAGCAATGCCGCCTTCCCGCCCGAGCTGGCCGAGCGCATCCTCGCGGTCAAGGACGATCCGGCGGCTGTACGCTCCATTGGCATCGAGTATGCGACGGAGCTGTGTGCGCGCTTGATGGCCGAGGGAAGTCCCGGGTTGCACTTCATTACCCTGAACCACTCCACGGCGACGCTGGAAATCTACGAGAATCTGGGTCTGCACCAGCAGTCCTGACGGGCGGTTTGCCGCACCACGGCGGCCTGTGGGGCGGCGGAAGAGGGGCGTACATGGGCTGGGTGGTCCTCTACATCGCATTCGGCTGTGTCGCCCTCTGGCTCCTCAGTGAAGTGCTGCTCCAGTACAAGGCCAGACTGCGGTGGCGGCTGCTGGCCTTCACCGGCTTCCTCGGTGTGGTCGTCGGGGTCGTCATCCCGTCGGTGATCGTGATAGCGGCCGGCGCCATCGCCTTCGCCGTCGGACAGACCTACGTCACGCTGTCCTTCCGGAGCGGTTTCCAGTCCGGCTGGGCGCTGCGCGGCAAGCGCGGGGACGGCGGCAAGCGCGGCGACAGCGGGAAGCGCGGCGACAACCGGCGGCGCCGGGCCAAGGGCGGCGGCCGGGCCGCGGCTGCCGGACCGACCCTCCAGGTCAGCGGCCTGGAGGCGGTGCCCGCGACGGAGGAAGCGGACGCCGGGGCAGTGGTCGGCGGTACGCCGCCGACCGGTACGGCCGCGTTCGACGGTGCGGCGGCGTTCGACGGCACGGACCCCTTCGCCGGCGTCGAGAGCACCCCGAACGGCTACGGAGGCGGCGACTCCACCGAGGTGTACGCGCCGCAGCCGATCCCCGAGGAGACCGGCCAGTACGGCATATACAGCCCGGACGCCCGCTCGGAGCAGCCCGGCTATGCCGCGTACGACGGCTACGGGGGATACGGGCAGGACACCTACGGCTACGACGGCGGGTACGTCGCCGCCGCCCAGGCCGGGCAGGACGCCTACCCCGACCACTACAGCGCTTACGGCGCGGACCCGGGCCACGGCCAGGGGCAGAGCCACGGTCAGGGACAGGGCCACGGCCAGGACGGGCTCCACGGCCAGGAGCAAGGCGGGCAGGCGCCCTACGCCGCCCCCTACACCGACCCGTACGCCGGCGGGCAGCAGTACGCCGCGCAGTACGACCCGTACGACCAGCCCGACGCCTTCGGTGGCACCCAGGCGTACCCGGCGCAGCAGTACACCGGTGTGCAGGACCCGTCGCAGGCCCAGCCCTCGTACGGGGACACCCCGCCCGGCGGAGTGTGGGTCCCCCAGCAGCGTGGCACCGAGCCCACCGCCGACCAGCCGCACCCGCCCTACCAGCCCCCGCAGAACCAGGGCTACGACGGGCAGCAGTACCGCTACTGAGCGGCCCGCGGGCGCCGCCCGCCCACCCGCGGGCCCGGCCGGTCCACCAGCGGCCTCGGTCGGCCCACCTGCGGGCTCGGTCGGCCCACCTGCGGGCTCGGCCGGTCCACCCGCGGGCGCCGTCGGCTCACTCGGAGCCGCGCCAGTCGTCCCCGTTCACGATCAGGCCCGCGACGAGCGCGCCCGACATCCCGGCGTGCGCCAGTCCGCCGCCCGGATGCGTCCAGCCGCCGACGGCGTACAGCCCCGGTATTCGCGTGCGGTTGCCGGGGCGCAGGAAGCGGCCCCCGGCCCCGGCCAGCGCCGGGCCCAGTATCGCCGCGCCCTCGGCGGGCGGCAGCACGGCCCGCCACAGCACCCGCTCCCGCAGCCCCGGTATCGCCGCCTCGGCAGCCGCCACCAGCCGGTCGGCGGCCGCAGCCTGCGCGGCCGTCTCCTCGGTGGGCCCGGAGCCCTCGCCGGTCGGCACCGCCGGCTCTCCGTACGGCGCGATCGCGGCGCTCAGCGTCACGGCCTCGTGTCCGTCGTCCGGCCGGGACGTCGGATCGTCCGGGCGCAGCACGGTCACCGTCGGACGCTCGCACAGCGCCCCGGGGGCCGGCCCGAAGAGCGTGCCCAACTCCGCCGCCCGGTCGGTCGCGTGGACCACCGTGCGGTGCGCCGCGTCCGCCGGGCGGGGCCCGCGCAGCGCGAGGGCGACCGTGAACCGTCCCGGCGTCCGGCGGTGTGCGTCGGCGTCGGGCCGTACGTCGTCCGCGCCCCACGGCTCCGCGCCCTTCAGCAGGGCCGTCAGCCGCTGCGGAGTCACGCCCGCGACGACCGTGTCCGCCTCGGCACTCCCGCCGTCGCGCAACTCCACGCCCGCCGCCCGGCCGTCCGCCTCGATGACGCGCGTCACCTCGGCGCCGAAGGTGAACTCCACCTTCCGCGCCAGGCAGCGCTCGTACAGCGCGTCGGCCAGCGCCCGGATGCCGCCGCGCGGATACCAACTTCCGAAAGTCTGCTCCATGTACGGCAGGATCGCGGCGCTCGCCGGGACGCTGCGCGGGTCGAAGCCGTACGCCAGGGCGTAGCTCTCCAGGAGGGCGGCCAGCCGCGGGTCCTTCAGCTCGTGGGCGGCGACGTCGGCGAGGGAGGCGTCCGGCACCGGCTTACGGCGCCCGAACAGCCCGCGCTTCGGCAGCGCCGGATACGGATTCCGCCCGAGCACCTGCCAGTCGGGCCACAGCGGCTCCTCCAGCAGCGGGCGGCGGGTACGGTCCCAGGCGTCGCGGGCACGGCCCAGGAACGCGCTCCAGCGCTCTCCGGCGCCCGCGCCCAGCGCGCCGTCCAGCGCCGCGAGGACACCGGCCCGGGAGGCGTTCGGCAGGGAGACGGCCGTGCCGTCGGCGAAGACGTGCCGGGCGGCCGGGTCGACCTGGGACAGCTCGACGACGCTCTCCAGCGGCTCGCGGCCGGTCTTGACGAACAGGTCGCGGTAGACGGCGGGCAGATGCAGCAGCCCGGGCCCGGTGTCGAAGCCGAAGCCCGCGCGCTCGAACCGGCGCACCGCGCCGCCGTACGTCGCCTCACGTTCGTACACCGCCACCCGGTGGCCCGCGACGGCCAGCCGGGCGGCGGCCGCCATCGCGCCCATCCCGGCGCCGATCACCGCAATCCGTGCCATGCCTGCGACTTTATCCGGCACCACTGACAACGCCGCTCCCGCCCGGCACCGACGGCCGCACCCGGGCCCGTACCGCGCCGGCCGGGCAGTCCGGTCCGGCGGCCTCCCCGGCTCAGCCCACCGGCGCCGAACCCTCCCGCTCTGCCGCCAGGTGCCGCTCCTCCCGCCGCTGCCGCCTGCGCCGCAGGAAGCGCCGTACCCGCGACCACAGGAACGCCACCAGCACGATCCCGCCGACCAGCAGCACCCCCGCGACGATCGCCGCGGCCACCGGATGGAACACCGCGAAGACCACGATGCCCGCGACCCCGAGGTCCTCCAGGGTGCTCAGCACGAAGTTGCTGGCCGGTTCCGGCGAGGTGTTGACCGCCATCCGCGTCCCCGCCTTGACCAGATGGCTGACCAGCGCGCTGGTGCCGCCCACCGCGCCCGCCGCCAGCTCGGGCAGCGACCCGTCGTGGCCCGCCAGCAGCGCCGCCACGACCCCGCCGGACACCGGCCGGACGACCGTGTGCACGGCGTCCCAGACCGAGTCCACGTACGGGATCTTGTCCGCGACCGCCTCGATCAGGAAGAGCACCCCCGCCACGATCAGCACATCGGTGCGCTGCAACGCGGCGGGCACCTCGTCGGCGGCCCCGGTGGCGCCGAGCACGCCGAGGAGCAGGACGACGGCGTAGGCGTTGATTCCGCTGGCCCAGCCGCTGGTGAAGACAAGGGGGAGTACCGACACGCAGGAGATCGTAACCAGCCGCTGCGCGCCGGTGCTCAGGTTTGAGTATCCGTACTCAGTCGCCGAGATGAGTAGGTACGCGGATGGGCCGCGACCTGCGCGGACGGAAGAGTGTGCAGCACGGAAGGGACGCCGGGCCGGCACCGCCGGCACGGGGCGGCGGAATCGGCACGGCAGCCCGGACGTGACGGGGGAGTACGGGGGAAGATAGGGGGCTCCACGGGGGAAAGTACGGGGGTACGGGGCCCCACGGGGGAAGCGCTGTCCTGGACGGATCGCCGGGGGAACGATCCGGTCCGGGGCAGCGCGCCTGGTACGGAACAGCGGCGGCGGCCGGCTCACGAGGCCGGCCGCCGCCGCTGTGTGCGCCCCGGGGCGCGGGCAGGCGCGCGCGCCTACGGGTGCCCGCTCACCCGCCCCTGAAGGAGCCGGGACAGCGAGGCGTGCACGTCGTCGATCGACCGGTGCGGCTGGTAGGACTGCCAGTCCAGCGCCGCCACCAGCACCATCCCGAACAGCGCGGACGCCGTCAGCGGGATGTCGATGTCCTCGCTCAGCTCGCCGCCCGCCACCGCCTCCCGGAGCACGCCCTCCACGACCGTGATGGCCCGCTCCCGCACCACCATCAGCGTCGACTGCCAGGCCCGGTTCGTGCGCCACAGCTCGGCGACGTAGAGCTGGGTCAGCGCCGGGTAGCGGGCGATGAAGTCCAGCCCGGCCCGGATCATCGCGTCCAGCGCGTCCACCCGGGTGCCGCCCCGGGCCGCCGACGCGTCGGCCGCCTCCTGGAGGGAAGTGGCCAGCAGCTCGATGCCGTGCCGCAGCAGCTCCTCGAAGAGTTCGTTCTTGCTCGCGAAGTTGTAGTACACGGTGCCCTTCGCGACACCCGCGCGCTCGGCGATCTCGTCCACCGTCGTCGACGAGAAGCCCTGTTCGGCGATGAGCGTGACGGCGGCCTCGAAGAGCTTGCGCCGGGTGGTCTGGCGGCGCGTGCTGGAGCTGTCCATGGGGGTGATTGTGCCGCTCCCGGCGGCCCGCGCGCTCACAGGCTCAGCTCCGGGTGGAGGTCCTTCATCCGGAGGACCTGCTTCCCGCGCGCCGCCCAGGCGGTCAGCGCGAGCGCGGCGGCGGTGAAGGCGAGCAGGACGGCACTGCCCTGCCACACGGGCGCGAGGTCGCCGCCCGTGATGAGCCGCCGCAGCCCCTCGACGATGTAACTCATCGGCAGGTACGGGTGGATGGCGTTGAAGAATCCGGGACTGGTCTGCACCGGGTACGTGCCGCCCGCCGACGTCAACTGGAGCATCAGCAGCGCCAGCACCAGGATGCGCCCGGCCGGTCCGAAGCGGGCGTTCAGCCACTGCACGATCGCCGCGAAGCAGGCCGTGGCCAGCAGAAGGAACCCGATCGTGCCGGCCGGCCGCTCCATCTCAAGGCCGAGCCCGTAGTGCAGGACGGACATCAGCGCGGCCGTCTGGAGCACCCCGAGGGCGAACACCGGCAGCCATCCGGAGACCGCGATCCGCCAGGCGCCCGCGCCCATGACGAGCGCGCGCCGGTTGAGCGGCGGGATCAGCATGTACGCGACCATCGCGCCGACCCAGAGGGAGAGCGGGATGAAGTACGGGGCGAAGCCGGTGCCGTAGTTGGGCGCGCGGTGCGCCGCCTGGGAGGCGAGCTGTACCGGGTCGGACATCACGCGCGTACGGGCGTCCCGGTCCTGCTTGCCGTAGTCGGGGATTTGCCGCACTCCGTCATGCAGCCCGCCTGCCAGCTTCTCCGAACCGTCGGAAAGCTTGAACATGCCGCCGTACAGGGTCTGTGCGCCGTCCTTCAGCTTGCCGACACCCTGGTCGAGGTCGCCCGCGCCGGACGCGGCGCGACCCGCGCCGTCGTGCAGCTTCCGCGCCCCGTCGGCCGCCTGCCCCGCGCCGTCCGCCAGCTTCCCGGTCCCGGCGGCCAGCTTGCCGGCGCCCGCGGAGACCTGGTGGGCACCCGCGTTGAGCTGGTTGATCTTCGCGACCGCGGCGTCCATGTCGGCGCCGAGGGTCGGGCCGCGCCGCGCCAGTTCGCCCGCCAGCCGGTGCAGCGAGTCGAGGTCGCGGCCCAGTTGGTCGAGGTTCTTCTGGTCGTGGACGTAGCCGCTGATCTCCTCGGCCTTGGCCGCGGCGGCCGCCGCCTGGTCCTTGAGCTGCTTCAGCTCGGCGCAGGAGGGGTCGGGCCGCGCCCCCTCGCCGCACCGCTGCCGGTAGAACGCGGCGAGGTGGTCGGACATCCCCCGGGAGAGCCGGGCGCCCGCGTCGGCCGCGCGCGGCAGCTTGTCCAGGTTGTCGCGTACGGCCTGCGCACCGTCGGCGACCACCTTGGCGATCCGCCCGATCTCCTTGCCGTGCGCCCGTATGAAGGGCCCCACCTCGCCCACCACGCCGTTGACCTTGTCGGCCAGTTGCTGGGTGCCCTGTGCGACCTGGCCGGAACCGGAGGCCAGCCGGTCCGCCCCCTGGGACGCGGCGGACGCGCCCTTGGACAGGGCCGCGGTGCCGGTGGCGAGCTCGCCGGCGCCCGCGTCGAGATCCTTCAGGCCGGCGGCCAGCGTGCCGCTGCCGTCCTTCGCGGTACCCAGCCCGTCCTTGAGCTTGCCGGTGCCGTCCTGGGCCTGCCCGATGCCGTCCTTGAGCTTCCCGGCGCCGTCCGCGGCCTCCTGCGTCTTGTCGTGCAGCGTCGAGAAGGAGACGAAGATGTTGTCGTAGAAGCCGCGCGAGGACTTCGCCGAGGCCGCCGAGCGCACCTCGGAGAAGACCGTGCGGGAGATCTGGCCGACGATGTAGTTGTTCGCGTCGTTCGTACGGACCCGGAGGGCGCCGGTCTCCGGATGGTCGCCCGCACTGGACGCGATCCGCTTGCTGAAGTCCTCGGGAACGGTCAGCGACAGGTAGTACGTGCCGTCCTCGACGCCCTGGTCGGCCTCCTTGGCGCTCACCTCGTGCCAGTCGAAGGTGTGACTGTCGCGCAGGCCGTCCACGATGCTGTCGCCGGCCGTGATCTTCTTGCCCTTGGCCTCGGCGCCCGCGTCCTCGTTGACGAGTGCGACCGGGATCTTGTCCAGGCGCCCGTACGGGTCCCAGAAGGAGAACAGGTACAGCGCGCCGTACAGGAGCGGCAGCAGGAGCAGGGCGATCAGCGCCGCCATCGGCAGCTTGCCCCTCCCGAACCGCTTCAGCTCAAGCGCGGCCAGCCTCGGCGAGCGCATCCGCCGCCCCCTTCTCGTCGTCGCGGGTGCCCGTGCCGTCGGTGCCGGGGGCGGCTGCGGAGTCCCGTCCGCCGCCGCGCGGGGCGGTGCGCACCACGACCGCGCCGTCCGGTGCCTGGCTGCACACCGCGAGCACGGTCGTGCCGGACTCCGCGAGGGAGCGCAGTGTCGCCCAGACGTCCGCGCGTTCGGCGTCGGAGAGCTTCATGTCGGTGTCGTCGACGGCCAGCAGGCGGGGCCGGCCGATCAGCGCCAGGGCCATCGACAGGCGCAGTGCCTCCGGCCGTTCCAGGTCGCGTACGGACGTCCGGTCGCCCTTGGGCAGGGTGGCCAGGTCCAGGCCGGCCGCTTCCAGGGCCGCGTCGATCCGGGCGCGGGCTGCTGCTGTACGCTCCCGGCGCGGGCGCAGCAGCGCGCTGAGGGGACCCCTCGCGGTGGCTGTGGCGGAGTCGCCGAACCGGCGCTGCAGCAGGACGCGTTCGCGCAGATGCTCGGCCACGGTCAGCGCGGGTTCGAGATCGGTGACACCGGGTACGTGCGCAAGAGCGGTGACCGCTCGTACCGCTGCCTTCTTCTTCGGCAGCGGCAGGCCCGCGACCTCGGCCGTACCGGCGGTGGTCGCCATCCGGCCGGTGAGCGCGAGCAGCAGGCAGGTGCGTCCGGAGCCGGACGGGCCCTCCACGGCGATCAGCGAACCCGGCCGCGCCGCGAGGCCGACGTCCCGGAAGGCCCAGCCGCGCGGGCCCTGGAGGCCGTAGCCCGTGGCGGTGACGGCCGCCCCGTGCGAGGTGCTGTGCACGTTCCCCTCCCTTGCACTGACCAGTCAGTGCAAAAAAGTATGCGCAGTCTTGTCATGTCACCGCAAGGGGGTCGGCGGGGTCCGCCCGCTTTCCGCCGCACGGAAGGATCTCTTCGCATTACCCCGGCTTTCCGGGGAAAGAGCAGGTCAGAGCCGATTGTCAGTGGTGTGCCGCACGATGGCCCCATAACGGTCCTGAACCGTCATGCGACGACAGGAGGTTCGTCATGGCAGCCAGTTCGGCCGCGGGCAGCTCCGCGGCGTACGGCCCTCCGGGCGATGTCCACCCCGTCCTGCGCCGGGCGGCAGCGCCGCCCGCCGCCCTCGACCTGCTCGCCCAGGCCCAGCGCGGCATCGACGAAGCCCGCGACCTGGAAACCCCCAACGAGCGCTACGCCACCGCCCACCTCGCCGCGCTGCGCACGGCCGCCGCCGTCCTCGCCGTTCGCGGCCGCCCCGAGACCAGCCTCCGCCGCCGGCAGCGCATCCGCAGCGCCTGGGAGGTACTGCCCGAGGTCGCTCCCGAACTCGCCGAATGGAGCGCCCTGTTCGCCTCCGGAGCCCAGCGCCGCGCCCGCGCCGAGGCCGGCATAGCCGGCGCGGCCGGCCCGCGCGACGCCGACGACCTGATCCGCGACGTGGCGATGTTCCTGCGCCTGGTGGAACGGATGCTGCTCCTCCAGCCGGTGCTGCCCTCGCAGCGGGCGGGGTGAGCGGGCGGGGACGGCCCGGCAGCGGGGCTGCCGGGCCGTCCCCGCAGGTCCCATTAGGGTGGGACCCATCAGTTCATGCCCCCGCCGAGGAGCCACCCGCCGTGTCTGACCCGCTGCGCCCGCGCGCATCCCTTCGTACCGCCGTGGTCTGGGAGGTTCTCAAAGACGCCCTGGAGCACCGGGCCGAAGCCGCCGGGCGGGACGCCCTCGACGTCCTGGACACCGGCGGCGGCACGGGCAACTTCGCCGT
Organism: Streptomyces chrestomyceticus JCM 4735; assembly: GCF_003865135.1. Lineage (NCBI taxonomy): Bacteria > Bacillati > Actinomycetota > Actinomycetes > Kitasatosporales > Streptomycetaceae > Streptomyces > Streptomyces chrestomyceticus. The sequence goes on from NZ_BHZC01000001.1 coordinate 6,943,543, forward strand.
GCCGGTCGCGCGCCTCGGACACCGCGTCACGGTCGTGGACCCCAGCCCCAACGCCCTGTTCGCCCTGGAGCGGCGGGCCGCCGAGGCGGGCGTCGCCGACCGGGTGCGCGCGGTGCAGGGCGACGCCCACGGGCTGTTCGACGTGGTCGAGCCCGGCGGCTACGACGCCGTGCTCTGCCACGGCGTGCTGGAGTACGTCGACGACCCGGCCGAGGGCGTGCGCAACGCCGTCGGCGCGCTGCGCCCGGCCGGCACCCTGAGCCTGCTCGCGGCCGGACTCGGCGGCGCCGTCCTCGCCCGCGCCCTGGCGGGCCACTTCACCGAGGCCAGGAACGCCCTGTCGGACCCGGCGGGCCGCTGGGGCGACGGCGACCCGGTGCCCCGGCGCTTCACGGCCGAGCAGCTCACCGGGCTGGTCTCGGACACCGGCCTGCGGGTCGGCGCGGTGCACGGCGTACGGGTCTTCGCCGACCTGGTGCCCGGCGTGCTCGTGGACACCGAGCCCGGCGCCATGGACGCCCTGCTCAAACTGGAGGCAGCCGCCGCCGAGCAGCCCGCCTTCCACTCGGTCGCCACCCAACTGCACGTCCTCGCCGAGCGCGGCTGACACCGGCGGTCCGCCTTCCCGCACGTGCAGTCGGCCACAGGCCACCCGATCAGCCGCTTCGCCCCGTATGATCGGGGTACAGCGTCCGGCATGACGGATCGGAGGGTGGGGAATGCAGCCTGCAAGCACCACCGACCGCCGTGGCGGCCCGGACAGTGAATTGGCGTAGAGGGGCGGGTTTCACGGGGGCGTTTCCCTGCCTATCCTGAAAGGGTCGCACCCGGTCGCCCCCGCGACCGACGAGTAGGAGGACTCCGTGCCGCTCTCGGAGCACGAGCAGCGAATGCTCGAGCAAATGGAGCGAGCGCTGTACGCCGAAGATCCCAAGTTCGCGACAGCGCTTGAGGGAAGCGGGCTGCGTACGTACACCCGGCGACGGGTCTACCAAGCGGTCGCGGGCTTCCTGGTAGGTATCGCGCTCCTCATGGCCGGAATGGTCGCTCAGCAGATCTGGGTCAGCGTGGTGGGCTTCCTCGTCATGCTGGGCTGCGCGGTGCTCGCGGTCACCGGATGGCGCAAGGCCCCCAAGCCGGGCGAGCAGCAGACCACGGCAGGCGGCCGCGCGAGCCCCGGCGGCACCGCCGCCCGCCGCCAGGCCAGGCAACGCCGATCGATGATGGACCGGATCGAAAGCCGCTGGCAACGCCGCCGCGACGAACAGGGCCACTGAAACACCCCGCGGACTTCCTCCTCGTCCGCGACCCCGCCTCACGATGCGGCCGCCCGATACCGGGCGGCCGCTTTTTCGCGCGCAGCGCCCCCGCGCCGGGCCGAGCGGACTCCGCCCCTCCGGCAGCCCGCGCCCCCGCAGCCGGGCCCGGCCCCGGCCCTCCAGACTCCGTCCTCCGGCCCGGCCCCTCCTGCCGTACAGCGACGGACGGCCGGTGGGGGCAGGCGTCCTCCCACCCACCCCGCGACAGCCGAAGACGTACGGGAGGGTGCGGGACCGGAGGACGAAGTCTGTAGGGCCCGGGCCCGCGCCGCTGGCGGCCTGCCCGCAGTGCGACAAAGTTTCGGCGCCCGACGGCGGGTCGGTCTCTGTGGCCGACTGGCAGGCAGTACCGGGTGGCGCTCGCTGTGCCTGGCTACGGGATCGGGCTTCCAGACTTCGTCCTCCAGCCCGCTCCCTTCCGTCGTACGGCGATCGACGGCCGGTGGGGGCAGGCGTCCACCCACCCCGTACGTGTCAGCCGAACGCGTACGGGAGGGTGCGGGACCGGAGGACGAAGTCTGGAGGGCCCGGGCCCGCACCACCGTCGAGCTGCCCGCAGTGCGACGGAGTTGCGGTGCCCAACGGCGAGTCGGCCTCCCCAGCCGTCTTCGCTCTTTGCGATCGTGAGAGCGAAGACGGCCGCATGTCCGTCACCCAGGGGCCGGGGCTACGGCCTGCTCCTTGAGAACCTCACCGCACCCGCCGCGCGGCGCACCGCCGTGACCGGTGGGCTCGTCGTGCAGCGGGTGAGGAAGTCCGACCAGCGGGCCGAGAGGGTCCACAGGGCGCGGGCGGCGGAGCGGGGTGCCAGGAGGGCGCGCAGGCGCAGGCGGCGGGAGGCGCTGTCCCGCAGGCCGGTGCGGACGCGCTGCACCTCGTCGGCGAGGCCGGCCGCCGGACGCGGGTCCGGTGCGTAGAGGACCTGTTCCACCGAGGCCGCGACGCGGTGGGCCGCTTCCGCCGCCGTGCCGTCCAGCTCACCTATGCGTACGATGCGCTCCGCCGCCTTGCGCGGGGTCAGGGACTCGTCCGGCAGGATGCCGTAGTCCCAGCCGGAGTCGACCAGTTCCCGCCAGGCCGCGAGCGTACGGGCGGTGCCGTACGGCCCGGGACGTGGGCTGTTCTGCGGTTCAGGCGGCCCGTCGTGATCCCAGGTGACGCCGTCGACCGCGTCCGGACGGGCCGTGAGCGCCGTGGCCGGGCCGTCCCCGCCTGCGCGGCGCCCACCCAGACCGGCCCCGCCCGCACGGGCACCGCGCAGGCGCCGGGAGCGGGCCCGTAGCCGCCACAGCAGCGGCAGTACCGGCAGCAGGAGCAGGACCACCGCGCCGACGCAGACGGCCGTGACCTCCCAGGGCGAGGGACCGTCGTCCGCCGGGCCGCTCGCCGACTGCGCGGGCGGCGTCCAGCAGGGGCCCACGCGACGTTCGGCGGGAGCGCAGCTCTGCGAGGGCGACGGCCCCACGGGTGCCGCCGCCGAACGCGACGGCTGCGGCGCCGGGACGTTCGACCCGCCGGTGGACGGGGTGTCGGCGAGGGTGTAGTCGGGCGGCGTGCCACGGCTCGGCGTCGGCTCGAAGCGGGTCCACCCCGTCCCCTCGAAGTACAGCTCGGGCCAGGCGTGCGCGTCCTTGAGGCCCACCGAGGTCGAGCCGTCGCTCTGCCGGGTGCCGGGGGTGAAGCCGACCGCGACCCGGGCCGGTATGCCCAGCGTGCGTGCCATCGCCGCCATCGAGAAGGCGAAGTGCACGCAGAAACCCTCCTTCTGCTCCAGGAACCGGGCGATGGCCTCCGTGCCGCTGCCGGCCCGCACCTCCGTGTTGTAGGTGAAGCCGCCGTTGAGCGAGAACCAGTCCTGGAGGCGGACCGCCTTGTCGTACGCCGACCCGGCGTCCCGCGTCACCTGCCGCGCGGTCTCGCGCACCACCGGGGGCAGCGAGTCCGGCACCTTCGTGTACTCCCGCGTCAGTTCGGCGGGCGGCGCGGGCGCGGTGTCCAGTTGCCGGGCGGTGGGCCGCACCAGCAGGCTCTCGACCTGGTACTGCACACCGCGGGTGTTCTGCCCGCGGTCGCCGACCAGCGTGCGGCCCTCCGGTTCGAAGCGCCAGCGTCCGGCGATGTCCACATGGGAGGCGGGGTAGGGCAGCGGCAGCCAGTTCTGCGCGTACCAAGGAGCGGCGGAGACGGAGGTGTTGACGGTGGTGACATCCACCTTCGGGCTCAGCCCCGCGGGGCCGGGCAGCCGGTCGGGCACGTCCTTGACGGCACGCTCGGACGGCTTCCACGCCGTACCGTCGAACTGGTCGAGCGCGACGATCCGCAGATACAGGTCACGGGTGTCCGACGCGGTGGTGCGGTAGTTGAGGACCTGCCGGTCCTCCGGCTGGTTCAGGCTGTTCTGCAGGGAGACCAGCGGGTTCACCGCGGAGATCGTGCCGCCGCCGCCCGTGCCGCGGCCGGCCACGGCCGGGCCCAGCAGCCCGCCGCCGAGGGACGGCAGCACCGCGGGCACCACCAGGGCGACGCCCAGCACCAGCGCGCCGATCCGGCGGCCCGTACGGACCGGGGCGTACGCCGGACCGCTCGCGGTGGAGGCGTAGCTCTGCCCCTTGGCGACCGGGGGCCGCCCGCCGGGGACCCGGCCGCCGAACACCCGGCCCCACTGCGAGAGCCGGTCTCGCCCCTCGGCCAGGAGCAGCAGCAGATAGCCGGCTCCCGCGATCAGGAACCACAGCCAGCCCGCGCCGCCTTGGGAGAGACCCGCCGCCACCGAATACAGCGCGAGCAGCGGCAGCCCGGCGGGCGCCGCGCTGCGGTATGTCACGGCCAGCGTGTCCACCACGAGGCCGACCAGCAGCACCCCGCCGACCAGCAGCAGGCGGATGCCGGCCGTGACCGGCGCCGGTATGGCGTAGCGGCTGACGTCGGCGACGCCCTCCTGCGTCAGTTCGCCGAGCTCCCGGAACGCGTCGGGCCCAGGCAGCACCCCGCCGATCGCCTGGTCGTGCACGAAGAGCACGGTGAGCAGCAGCAGTGCCACCACGGCCTGCGCCGCCACGGTCAGCGGCCGGGCCAGCGGCACCCGGCGGGCCAGTCCGCCCGCGCCGGACACGATCACCAGCAGGACGGCCGCCTGCATCATCCAGCCGACCGGTTCCACCAGCGGCAGCAGCGCACTGGACGCGGACAGCGTCGCCACCGCCGCGCACACCGTCAGCCGCGCCCGCCCGCTCATGTCGTCACTCCGCTTCCCGGTGCCGCGACCGGCCCGGCAGGTCCGGGCCCGGGTCCGGTGGAAGGGGCGTCCGCCGAGGCGGGCCCGCCACCGCCCGAGGGACCTTGGCGTACGCCCGCCACCTGGTCCGCCTGCCGCCACAGTGCCGGCAGCGCATCGCCCGGCGCGACCGGCAGCGCCTTCCAGCCCGCCTCACGGAGCATCCGCAGGCGCTCGGCAAGCGGGCGCCCGGTGCCGGTCCGCGGCCCGGCCGCGCCCCGCGACCAGGCGTCGCCGTCCAGGACGAACGCGACCGCCGCCCCGCTGCGCTGCCGCATCCGCCCGGCGACCGCGGCCTGTTCCTCGTCCAGGTCGCCGAAGAAGGCGACCAGCAGCCCTTCGTTGCCGCCGCGCAGCACGTCGTACGCCCGGGCCAGGCCCGGTTCGGCGGAGTGCTCCACCACGGCGAGGGTGTCCAGCAGCAGCCCCACGGTGTCGGCGGACTCGGTGCCACCCGCCCAGCCGCCGCCCCCGTCCGGGCCTGGTACGGACGTGCCCGTATCGGTCAGGAAGCGCACCGAGAAGCCGCGCTCCAGCAGGTGGACCGCCGTCGACGCGGCGCCCGACACCGCCCACTCGAACGCGGAGTCCGGTCCGGACCCTTGGTGGGCCGTGCGCCGCGTGTCCAGGAGGACCGTGCAGCGCGCCTTCTGCGGCTGTTCCTCCCGGCGGACCATCAGCTCGCCGTAGCGCGCGGTGGAACGCCAGTGGACGCGGCGCAGGTCGTCGCCGTGGCGATAGCCGCGGGGGATCACGTCGTCCTCGCCGGCCAGCGCGAGCGCCCGCTGCCGCCCGTCGCCGTACCCGGACGCCTCACCGGTCAGCCGCACCGGCGGCAGCGGCTCGACGCGCGGCACCACCGTCAGGGTGTCCTCGTCGCTGAAGGAACGGGTCAGCTCGCACATGCCGAACGGGTCGGACAGCCGGAGCTGGAGCGGTCCCAGCGGATACCGCCCCCGCAGGTCGGAGCGGACCCGGTAGGACACCTCGCGGCGGCCGCCGGCCTCCACCCGGTCCAGGACGAACCGGGGCCGCGGCCCGAGCACGTACGGCACCCGGTCCTGGAGCATCAGCACACCGGTGGGCAGCCGCGAGACGTTCTCCACCCGCAGCAGCACCCGCGACTCGGCGGCGGCCGGCACCCGGGCGGGGGAGAGGGTCCGGCTTCCCGCGACCCGGTAGCGGGTGCGGTGCAGCACGAACGCGCACACCAGGGGCAGCGCGGCCAGCAGCAGTCCGACCCGGAGCAGGTCCGTCTGCCCGAGGGCGTACGCGCACACGGCGGCGGCCACACCCGCCGCCAGGAAGGACCGGCCGCGCGTCGTCAGCCCCGCGAGAGCGGCCCGCAGCCCGCCGGGCTCCGGAGCTTCCTCGGTCCCCCCGCCCGTCATCAGTACCCCCGGGCGCCGGGCGGCTGCTGCGCGTGCGGCCGGGGCCACTGCTGCGCCGAGGGGTCGGGGACCGGTGTACGGCGCAGGATCTCGACGACGACCTGCTCGGCCGTACGGCGGTTCAACTGGGCCTGGGCGGTCGGCAGCAGCCGGTGGGCCAGCACCGCCACCGCGAGCGCCTGCACGTCGTCGGGGAGGGCGTACTCCCGGCCGGCCAGCGCCGCCGACGCCTTCGCCGCGCGCAGCAGGTGCAGCGTCGCCCGGGGCGAGGCACCCAGCCGCAGCTCGGGGTGGCTGCGGGTGGCGGCCACCAGGTCCACCGCGTATCTGCGGACCGGCGCGGCGACATGGACCGCGCGCACCGCGTCGATCAGCTTCAGTATCTCGTCGGCGTGCGCGACCGGCTGGAGCTCCTCCAGGGGCGAGGCGGCGCCGTGCACGTCCAGCATCTGCAGCTCGGCCTCCGGGCTCGGGTACCCGATCGAGACCCGCGCCATGAAACGGTCCCGCTGCGCCTCCGGAAGGGGGTAGGTGCCCTCCATCTCGACCGGGTTCTGGGTGGCGACGACCATGAAGGGCGCGGGCAGCTCGTAGGTCTGCCCGTCCATCGTGACCTGGCGCTCCTCCATCGACTCCAGCAGCGCGGACTGGGTCTTGGGCGAGGCGCGGTTGATCTCGTCACCGATCACGATCTGGGCGAAGACCGCGCCGGGCTTGAACTCGAAGTCCCGCCGCTGCTGGTCGTAGACGCTCACGCCGGTGATGTCCGACGGCAGCAGGTCGGGGGTGAACTGGATGCGCCGCACCGAGCAGTCGATGGACCGGGCCAGCGCCTTGGCGAGCATCGTCTTGCCCACGCCCGGCACGTCCTCGATGAGCAGATGGCCCTCCGCGAGCAGCACGGTCAGCGAGAGCCGCACGACCTCGGGCTTGCCCTCGATCACGGCCTCCACCGACTTGCGGACCCGCTCCGCCGTGGTGGTCAGATCACCCCGCGCGCCCGGCTCCGGCCGCGCGGGGTGACCTCCAAGGCTCGCCTGCTCGTCATAGGTCGTCACCCGGCCCTCCTCGGCCCTTGCCCCGCGCTCCGGGGAGCACGGGATACCCCATTGCGGGCACACGTCCTCCGTACGGACCGGCCCTCCCCGCCCTGCGCCGCCCCGGCCGCACGGCCGCGACGACGTCACTCACGCATTCTCGCCGCCCGTACCGCTTCGCGTCATGGCCTGTGGATAACTCACCCGACGGGCCGTGCGGCCACGGTCCCGGCCGCGCGACCACGGCTCCGGCCACGCCACCACGATCCCGGCCGCGCACGGCCCCGGACACGGACACGGCATCACGGCCCCGGGCCCGCCGCTGTGGCCCCTGACCCGCCGCTGCGGTCCCGGACACGCCACCGCGGCCCCGGACACGGCGCCACGGCCGCGGAGCAGGGCCCCGCGGCCGTGGACGTCCCGTACTCCGGTGCCTACCGCGGGTCGATCTCCCGCAGCAGACCCGTCGTCACATCGAAGACGAAGCCCCGCACATCGTCGGTGTGCAGCAGGAACGGCGAGGTCCGGACCCGCTGCATGGACTGCCGGACGTCCTCGTCGAGGTCCTTGAACGCCTCGACCGCCCAGTTGGGGCGCTGTCCGACCTCGGCCGCCAGGTCGTGGCGGAAGTCCTCGGTCAGGTTGAGCAGCCCGCAGCCCGTGTGGTGGATGAGGACGACCGAGCGGGTGCCCAGCGCCCGCTGGCTGATCGTCAGGGAGCGGATGATGTCGTCGGTGACGACGCCGCCCGCGTTGCGGATGGTGTGGCAGTCGCCGAGTTCCAGGCCCAGCGCGGCGTGGAGGTCGAGGCGCGCGTCCATGCACGCCACGACGGCGACCTTGAGGACGGGCCGGGCGTCCATGCCCGGATCGGTGAAGGCGGCGGCGTATTTCGTGTTGGCCTCGACGAGGCGGTCGGTGACCGTGCCGCCCGCGGGGGCCACGGCGCTGTCGGCGGAGGGGGGCAGCGGCTGCGAGGCAGGTATCGACATAGCAACACGGTAAAGGGCATCGGCCGGTAAGGCTGCACGTGGGAAGGGGCATAGGGGGCACCGAGGCGTCTTGTGAGGTTTTCCACACGCTCCCGCGGGGTGCCGCCGATCGGGTGAAAACGGCCTTTTCGCCCGCGTCGCGGACCTCGGACGGCTACTCGGGCCGGGTGGTCCCACGGCTCTCCGGAGCCGCTCGGAAATCCGTCGAAAACCCCCGGACGGGCGGTGCGGGACGCGCGGAACCGGTTGATTGACCCCGCGCGGCAGTGGACTAAAGTGGCGCGAAGTGGGAGGCGTGACGCTCTCCTTGGATCCCGAATCTTTCGCGTGCGATCTGCACGTACGGCTCGGCCTCCTCCCGCTCCAACCGGTCCGCCGACGGCACTTCCCCGTCGTCGGAGGGCCACTTCCCCTTCAGAGCGGGCGGGGACCAAGCGGTACGTGCGGCATTCCCCCAGCCAGCGGCCGGGGGGACCCACCTGCCGCCCACCCCATCGGAAGGCGCATGAGCAGCAACGATCGCCACGTACCCGTCATGCTCCAGCGGTGTCTGGACATGCTCGCCCCTGCGCTCGCCGAGCCCGGCGCGGTCGTCGTCGACTGCACCCTCGGCCTCGGAGGGCACAGCGAGGCGCTGCTCGCCACGTTCCCGGCAGCGCGTCTGGTCGCCCTCGACCGCGACCCGGCGGCCCTGAAGCTGGCGGGGGAGCGGCTGGCGCCCTACGGGGACCGCGCCACCCTCGTGCACGCCGTCTACGACGAGCTGCCGCAGGTCCTGGCCCGCCTCGGCATCCCGCGCGTCCAGGGCGTCCTGTTCGACCTCGGTGTCTCCTCGATGCAGCTCGACGAGGCCGACCGCGGCTTCGCGTACGCGCAGGACGCGCCGCTCGACATGCGCATGGACCAGACGACCGGCATGAGCGCCGCCGAGGTCCTCAACACCTACCCGCCCGGCGAGCTGGTCCGCATCCTGCGCGCGTACGGCGAGGAGAAGCAGGCCAAGCGGATCGTCGAGGCCGTCGTGAAGGAGCGCGCCAAGGAGCCCTTCACCCACAGCGCGCGCCTGGTGGAGCTGATCCGCGACGCCCTGCCGCAGGCCGCCAAGCGCACCGGCGGCAACCCCGCCAAGCGAACGTTCCAGGCGCTGCGCATCGAGGTCAACGCCGAACTGGCCGCCGTCGAGAACGCCGTGCCGGCCGCCGTACGGGCCCTCGCGGTGGGCGGCCGGATCGCCGTGCTGTCGTACCAGTCCCTGGAGGACCGGATCGTCAAGCAGGTCTTCGCGGCGGGCGCGGCCAACACCGCGCCGCCCGGCCTGCCCGTCGTCCCCGAGCAGTACCAGCCGCGCCTGAAGCTGCTCACCCGCGGCGCCGAGCTGCCGACCGAGGAGGAGATCGCCGAGAACCGGCGCGCGGCCCCCGCCCGGCTGCGCGGTGCCGAACGCATCCGCGAGGACATCGCGTGAACCGGCCGGGGCGCACGCGCCCGGGGGCGGGCCGGCTCTCGGGCCTGTTCGCCTCCGGAGCGGGGGGCACGGCGGCGCGTACGCCGTTCGTGCTCCTCGTGGTCGTGCTCCTCGGCTCCGGCCTGATCACGCTGCTGCTGCTCAATTCCGCGCTCAACCAGGGCTCCTTCGAACTGAGCAAGCTGGAGAAACGCACCAACGAGCTGACGGACGAGCAGCAGGCCCTCCAGCAGGAGGTGGACGCCTACTCGGCGCCGGGCGCGCTGGACGAGCGCGCCCGCGAGCTGGGCATGGTCCCGGGCGGCAGCCCGGCCTTCCTGGAGCCGGACGGCACGGTACGCGGCAAGCCGAGCGCGGCCCCGGGCGGCTCGGGCCCGATGAGCGCGCGCACCCCGTCGCGGTTCACCGTGCCGGGGCCCCGGACGGCGCTGGGCCACGCCGCCGCGCCGGTCCCCGGGCCCCGGCCGTCCGCCGGGCCGCAGCCGACCGCCGCACCCGTCGCCCCGGACGCGGGGCTGCCCGACCAGCCGCTGCCCGACCACCCGTTCCCCGCCCTCTCCGCACCCGGCCGCCCCCTGCCCGGCGCCCCGGGGGCCGATGGCCGGAAGGCGCCCGGACCGGCGCGTCCGGCCCCCGGCGCGGCAGCCGGCTCCGCCCCGACGACTTCCGGCAGGTGACCCGTGACGTACGAGAACGCCGAAGCCTTGCCCGGAGCCGCGGCCGTCGCGCCCGCGCCCGGGTCCGCCTACGGGTGCGACCCCTTCGCCCGTAGGAACGCACCGGAGGAGGGCGTCGCATGACCGACCCCAAAGGCCCGCGATCCGGCAGCGGCGGCTCCGGCTCGGGCTCCGGTTCGAGAGGTTCCGGCCCCGGTGCGTCCGGCCCCCGCGCTTCCGGACCCAGAGCCTCCGGCCCCAAGGCCCCCGGCGCCAAGACCACCGGCGCCAAGCCCTCCGGCCCGTCCAAAACCTCCGCGGCGAAGCCCTCCGGCCCCCAGGCGTCCGGCTCCAAGCCCACTGGCTCCAAGCCCTCCGCCCCCAAGCCCAACGGGTCGAAGCCCACCCCCCAGACCCCCCGTAAGCCCGGCAGCGGCTCCGGCGCAGGCCCGGCCGCCAGCTCCCCCTCCCGTACCGCCTCAGGCTCCAAGGCGACCAGCTCCCCGGACCCCCGCCGCCGCGTCCCCCGCCCCACCCCGGCCGGTGGCCGCAGCGGTCCGGGCCAAAGCGGCGGGAGCGGCGGAAGCGGCGGGGGCGGCCGCCCCCAGCGCGCGACGGCCCAGAGCCGCCCCGCGCCCCAGAAGCGCCCCGCCTCCGCGCGCCCCACCACCACCAAGCGCGCCCCCCGCCCCCGCACGCCGACCCTGCGCCTGGGCAGCCCGCGCCCCCGGCTGCGCCTGGTCTCCCTCGGCCTGGCGCTGATCCTGCTGGTCTTCGTCGTCCGGCTGTTCCAGGTGCAGGCCGTGGACGCCGGCGCGTACGCGGCCAAGGCCAACGTCAACCGGTACGTCCCGGTCAAGCTGGCCGCCGAACGGGGCGCGATCACCGACCGGGACGGCGTGGACCTGGCCACCACGGTCGACGCGTACGACATCACCGCCGACCCCAGCCTGCTCGCGCCCGACAAGATCAAGATCCAGGACGCCCCGCGGCAGGCCGCCGCCCTGCTCGCGCCGATCCTCCACGAGGACCGCGCCGCCCTGGCCAAGAAGCTCGCCACGCCCGGCTCCCGCTACGTACGGCTGTCCCGGCAGCAGACCCCGCAGGTCTGGAAGCAGATCAAGGACCTGCGCAGACAACTGGACGCCAAGGCCGCCAAGCAGCCCAAGAGCGAGCGCCGCCCCAACGTCCTGGTCGGGATCTTCGCGGACAAGCACAGCAAGCGCGTCTACCCGAACAAGGACCTCGCCTCCGGGGTGCTCGGCTTCGTCAACAGCGAGGGCCGGGGCGGCGGCGGCCTGGAGGCCCGGCTCGACAAGCAACTGGCGGGCAAGGACGGCAAGCTGGTGTACGCCCAGTCCGGCGGGCGGCGCGTGCCCACCGCGGGCGCCCAGGAACACCCGGCCGTGCCGGGGACCGACGTCGAGCTGACCCTGGACCGCGACATCCAGTGGATGGCCCAGCAGGCCATCACCAAGCAGGTCGCCGCGTCACAGGCCGACCGGGGCTACGTCGTCGTGCAGGACACGAAGACCGGCGAGATCCTGGCCCTGGCCAACGCCCCCGGCTTCGACCCCAACGACATCTCGAAGGCCGACCCCGAAGCGCTCGGCAACGCCGCCCTCACCGACGCCTTCGAACCCGGCTCCACCAGCAAGCTCATGTCGATGGCCGCCGTCCTGGAGGAGGGCGTGGCGACCCCCGCCACCCGGGTCACCGTCCCCAACCGGCTGCACCGCGGCGACCGCAACTTCGCGGACGACATCGACCACCCCACCTGGCACCTGACCCTCAACGGCGTCCTGGCCAAATCCAGCAACATCGGCACCATCCTGGCCACCGAACAGCTCGGCAAGACCCGCCCGGAGGCCAACCGGGTGCTCCACTCCTACCTGCGCAAGTTCGGACTCGGACAGCCCACCGGACTCGGCTTCCCCGGCGAGACACCGGGTCTGCTGGCCCCGCCGCAGAAGTGGAGCACCTCGCAGCAGTACACGATCCCCTTCGGGCAGGGCCTGTCGCTCAACGCCGTCCAGGCCGCCTCGGTCTACTCCGCCATCGCCAACGGCGGCGAACGCATCGCCCCCACGCTCATAAGGGGCACCACGGGCCCGGACGGCCGCTACCGGCCCGCTCCGCAGCCGCACAAGAGCCGGGTGGTGAGCGAGAAGACCGCCAGGACGCTGGCCACCATGCTCGAATCGGTGGTCGACGACAAGGAGGGCACCGGCGCCAAGGCGAAGATCGACGGGTACCGCGTCGGCGGCAAGACCGGCACGTCCAACCGGGTGGACCCGAGAACCGGCCGTTACCACGGCTACACCGCCTCCTTCGCCGGGTTCGCGCCCGCCGACCAGCCCCGTGTCACCGTCTACTGCGCCGTCCAGAATCCGACCAGGGGGAGCTACTTCGGCGGCCAGGTGTGCGGCCCGATCTACCAGCAGGTCATGGAGTTCGCGCTCAAGACGCTCCAGGTCCCGCCGAGCGGCGCCCAGCCCCCGCGCCTGCCCGTCACCTTCAAGCCAGGCGAATGAAAACGAGGCAGCACCGCCGTGACGACCATCACCCCCGACCCCGGGAACCGCTCCGGCGCGCGCCCCTCACTTCGCCCCGAGGCCGCCGCGCCCGGTACGCTCACCGCCGTGTCACACGCTGATCAGTCCCACCACGCCCAGAAGGACGCCCCGGGAAGTTTCCGGGAGCGCCCCGCCCAGAGCGGGTCCGCGCCACCCCTCTCGCGGACCTCGCCGAGCAGTTGGGCATCTCGGTGCCGGCCGCGGCAGACGTTGCCGGCACTGCCGTCACCGGCATCACCCACGACTCCCGGGCCGTGCGCCCCGGCGACGTCTACGCCGCGCTGCCCGGCGCCCGCTTCCACGGCGCCGACTTCGCCAACCAGGCAGCCGACCTCGGTGCCGCCGCGGTCCTGACCGACCCGGCGGGCCGCGAGCGCGCCGCCGCGACGGGCCTGCCCGTCCTGGTCGTGGACGAGCCGCGGGCCCGGATGGGGGCGCTGGCCGTCTCGATCTACGGTGACCCGGGCAGCGATCTCCTGCAGATCGGCATCACCGGCACCTCCGGCAAGACCACCACCGCGTACCTCATCGACGGCGGCCTGCGCGCCGCGGCCGAGCGGGCCGCCCAGGAGGAGCAGCGCGAAGCGGCGCTGCGGGGGGACGGCGGCGGGCGCCGGGCGGGCCTGACCGGCCTGATCGGTACGGTCGAGTCCCGGATCGGCGACGAGCGCCTGAAGTCGGAGCGCACCACGCCCGAGGCCACCGACCTCCAGGCGCTGTTCGCCGTCATGCGTGAGCGCGACGTGCGGGCGGTGACGATGGAGGTCTCCAGCCACGCGCTGGTCCTCGGCCGCGTCGACGGCTGCGTCTTCGACGTCGCGATCTTCAACAACCTCAGCCCGGAGCACATGGAGTTCCACTCCGGGATGGAGGACTACTTCCAGGCCAAGGCGCAGTTGTTCACCAAGGCGCGCAGCAAGGCCGGCGTGGTCAACCTCGACGACGAGTACGGCAAGCGGCTGGCCGCCGGCGAGTCCGAGGTGCCGGTCACCACGTTCTCCGCCGAGGGCCACCCGGACGCCGACTGGCGCGCCGCCGACGTGGAGGTCGGCGCGCTCGGCTCCACCTTCACCGCGCTGGGCCCCGACGGCGTGTCCGTACGGGCCGCCTCGCCCCTCCCGGGCCCGTTCAACGTCGCCAACGCGCTCGCGGCGATCACGGCGCTGGTGGTGGCCGGGGTGGACCCGCAGACCGCCGCCGACGGCGTCGCCGCGGTGCCCGGCGTCCCCGGCCGCCTGGAGCGGATCGACGCGGGCCAGGACTACCTCGCCGTCGTGGACTACGCCCACAAGACCGACGCGGTCGAATCGGTCCTGCGCGCCCTGCGCAAGGTCACCGGGGGCCGTATCCACGCCGTACTGGGCTGCGGCGGCGACCGCGACCCGCACAAGCGCAAGCCGATGGGCGCGGCGGTCGCCCGCCTCGCCGACACCGCCGTACTGACCTCCGACAACCCCCGTGGCGAGGACCCCCTCGCGATCCTCGCCACCATGCTGGCGGGCGCCGCCGAGGTGCCCGTCCACGAGCGCGGCACCGTGCTGGTCGAGGAGGAGCGGGCCACCGCCATCGCGGCCGCCGTCGCCCGCGCCGAACCCGGCGACACCGTGATCGTCGCGGGCAAGGGCCACGAGCAGGGCCAGGACATCGCCGGAGTGGTCCGCTCCTTCGACGACCGTCAGGTGCTGCGCGAGGCCATCGAGGCTTCGTTGAACTCGCAGCAGCCGAACCACCAGGGATGACACACCGCCATGCGCGCAAAACCCTTCGAACGGCACGACCTGCCCACGGCCGGGGGTGAGAAGTGATCTCCCTGTCCCTCGCCGAGATCGCGACCATCGTCGGCGGGCAGCAGCACGACATACCGGACCCGGAGGCCCAGGTCACCGGCCCGGTCGTGTTCGACTCCCGTGAGGTGCGCCCCGGCAGCATCTTCGCGGCCTTCGCCGGCGAACGCGTGGACGGCCACGACTACGCCGTGCGGGCCGTCGAGGCGGGCGCGGCGGCGGTCCTGGCCGCCCGCCCCGTCGGCGTCCCCGCGATCGTCGTGGACGACGTGGTCGCCGCCCTCGGGGCGCTGGCCCGTACCGTCGTCGGCAGGCTGGGCGCCTGCGTCGTCGGGCTCACCGGCTCGGCCGGCAAGACCAGCACCAAGGACCTCATCGGCCAGCTCCTGGCCCGCCGGGGGCCGACCGTGTGCCCGGTGGGCAACCTCAACAACGAGATCGGGCTGCCGGTGACCGCGCTGCGCGCGGACGACGGCACGAAGTTCCTCGTCCTGGAGATGGGCGCCCGCGGCGTCGGCCACATCCGCTACCTCGCGGAGCTGGTCCCGCCGCGCATCGGCGTGGTCCTCAACGTGGGCTCCGCGCACATCGGCGAGTTCGGCGGCCGCGAGCAGATCGCCCAGGCCAAGGGCGAACTGGTCGAGGCGCTGCCCACCGCGGACGAGGGCGGCGTCGCCGTGCTCAACGCCGACGACCCGTACGTCCGTGCCATGGCCTCCCGTACGAAGGCCCGTACGGTCTTCTTCGGCGAGTCCGCAGAGGCCGACGTCCGGGCCGAGAATGTCCGGCTCACGGCGCTCGGACAGCCCGCCTTCACGCTTCACACACCCTCCGGGTGCAGCGACGTGACCATGCGGCTGTACGGTGAGCACCACGTGTCGAACGCGCTTGCCGCGGCCGCCGTCGCCCATGAGTTGGGCATGCCCGTGGACGAGATCGCCGTGGCGCTCTCCGAAGCCGGCACGCTCTCCCGCTGGCGGATGGAGGTCACCGAGCGCGCGGACGGTGTGACGGTCGTCAACGACGCCTACAACGCGAACCCGGAATCCATGCGGGCGGCGCTCCGCGCGCTCGTGGCGATGGGCGAAGCCTCCAAGGAAACGGGAGGCCGTACGTGGGCGGTGCTCGGTGAGATGGCCGAGCTCGGCGGGGAGTCACTCGCCGAACACGACGCGGTCGGGCGCCTGGTCGTCCGGCTCAACGTCAGCAAGCTCGTGGCGGTCGGCGGCAGGGAAGCGGCCTGGCTCGACATGGGCGCCAAGAACGAGGGTTCGTGGGGTGAGGAGTCGGTGCACGTGTCCGACGCGCAGGCGGCGGTCGACCTGTTGCGCAGCGAGCTGCGGCCGGGTGACGTCGTGCTGGTGAAGGCGTCCAGGTCGGTCGGCCTGGAACGGGTCGCCGCGGCATTGCTGGGCGACGCCGGTGTCGAGGGCGGAGCCGCCACCCGATGAAGCAGATCCTCTTCTCCGGAATGATCGGACTCTTCCTGACGCTGATCGGCACCCCGCTGCTGATCAAGCTGCTGGCCAGGAAGGGCTACGGGCAGTTCATCCGTGACGACGGCCCGCGCGACCACCACAGCAAGCGCGGTACGCCCACCATGGGCGGCATCGCCTTCATCCTGGCCACGCTCATCGCCTACGCGCTGACCAAGGTCATCACCAGCAGCAACCCGAGCTTCTCCGGTGTGCTGGTGCTGTTCCTGATGGCCGGCATGGGCCTGGTGGGCTTCCTCGACGACTACATCAAGATCGTCAAGCAGCGTTCGCTGGGCCTGCGGGCCAAGGCGAAGATGGCCGGCCAGTTGATCGTCGGCATCGCCTTCGCGGTGCTCTCGCTCCAGTTCGCCGACCTGCGCGGCCAGACCCCGGCCTCCGACCGGCTGTCCTTCACCCAGGACTTCGGCTGGCAGATCGGTCCGGTGCTCTTCGTCATCTGGGCACTGTTCATGATCCTGGCGATGTCCAACGGCGTGAACCTCACCGACGGCCTCGACGGCCTGGCCACCGGCGCCTCGGTGATGGTCTTCGGCGCGTACACCTTCATCGGCATCTGGCAGTACCAGGAGTCCTGCGCCAACGCGATCAGCGCCGGGCCCGCCTGTTACGAGGTACGCGATCCGCTCGACCTTGCGGTCGTCGCCTCCGCCCTGATGGGCGCCTGCTTCGGCTTCCTGTGGTGGAACACCTCGCCCGCCAAGATCTTCATGGGTGACACCGGCTCGCTGGCCCTGGGCGGCGCGCTGGCCGGTCTGGCGATCTGCTCCCGTACGGAGCTGCTGATGGCCGTCCTCGGCGGCCTCTTCGTCCTGATCACCATGTCCGTGGTCATCCAGGTCGGGTCCTTCCGGCTCACCGGCAAGCGGGTCTTCCGGATGGCGCCACTCCAGCACCACTTCGAACTCAAGGGGTGGTCCGAAGTCCTTGTCGTGGTCCGGTTCTGGATCATCCAGGGCATGTGCGTGATCGTCGGCCTGGGCCTCTTCTACGGCGGCTGGCAGGCCGCCAAGTGACCGGCCTCGACCTCGCCGGACAGCACGTGACCGTGGCCGGTCTCGGCGTGAGCGGCGTTCCCGCCGCCCGCGCCCTGGCCGGCCTCGGCGCCGTCGTCACCGTCGTCAACGGCGGCGACGGCGAGCGGGAGCGGGCGCAGGCCGCGCCGCTGGAGGAGCTGGGCATCACCGTCCGCCTCGGCGACGGCGACACGCTCCCCGAGGGCACCGACCTCGTCGTCACCACCCCCGGATGGAAGCCCAGCAGCCCGCTCTTCCAGGCCGCCGAGGCGGCCGGCGTCCCCGTGTGGGGCGACGTGGAGCTGGCCTGGCGGATGCGCGGCCCGGACTCTCCGCCCTGGCTCGCGATCACCGGCACCAACGGCAAGACCACGACCGTACGGATGCTGGCCGCCATCCTGGAGGCCGAGGGGCTGCGTACCGCGGCCGTCGGCAACATCGGGGTGCCGCTGGTGGACGTGGTGCTCTCCGACGAGCCGTATGACGTCCTCGCCGTCGAGCTCTCCAGCTACCAGCTTCACTGGGCGCCCTCCGTACGCGCCCACTCCGCCGCGGTCCTCAACCTCGCCCCGGACCACCTCGACTGGCACGGCTCCATGGAGGCGTACGCCGCCGACAAGGGCCGGATCTACGAGGGCAACACCGTGGCCTGCGTCTACAACGTCGCCGACCGGGCGACCGAGGACCTGGTGCGGGAGGCCGACGTCGAGGAGGGCTGCCGCGCCATCGGCTTCACCCTCGGCACCCCGGGCCCCTCCCAGCTCGGCGTCGTCGAGGGCATCCTCGTCGACCGGGCCTTCGTCGAGAACCGGCAGCAGCACGCGCAGGAACTCGCCGAGATCTCGGACGTGACGCCCGCGGCCCCGCACAACATCGCCAACGCGCTCGCCGCGGCGGCCCTGGCCCGCGCCTTCGGCGTGCGCCCCCAGTCCGTACGGGACGGCCTGCGCGCCTTCCACCCGGACGCGCACCGCATCGAGCACGTCGCGGACGTCTCCGGGGTCGCGTACGTGGACGACTCCAAGGCCACCAACACCCACGCCACCGAGGCGTCGTTGGCGGCGTACGAGCACATCGTCTGGATCGCCGGCGGCCTCGCCAAGGGCGCCACCTTCGACGAGCTGGTCCAGAAGTCCGCCGGCCGGCTGCGCGGCGCGGTCCTCATCGGCGCCGACCGGGCGCTCATTCGGGAGGCCCTGGCGCGACACGCCCCGGATGTCCCGGTGGTCGACCTCGACCGGACCGACACTGGGGCGATGTCCGAAGCCGTACGGGAGGCAGCGCGCCTGGCCCGGCCGGGCGATACGGTCCTGCTGGCCCCGGCCTGCGCCTCGATGGACATGTACCTGAACTACAACAAGCGGGGCGAGGCCTTCGCCGACGCGGTCCGCTCGCTGGCCGCACAGGAACAGTAGTCCGTACGTCCCCGCCGCCGTCGAGGACGCACGGCGCAGCGCACCCGTGGAGGGGACGAGGATGACGGCCCGATCGGCGAAGGCCGCGCCGCCGCGCCCGGCACGGCGCCCCGGCTCCGGCCCGCGCCTGCCGCGCGGCGGCGCCGGCCGCGGCCCGCGGGGCCTGTACACCCAGGTCCGCCGGGGCTGGGACCGGCCGCTGACCGCCTACTACCTGGTGGTCGGCGGCAGCCTGCTGATCACCGTGCTCGGCCTGGTGATGGTCTACTCGGCCTCCCAGATCAAGGCCCTCCAGCTCGGCCTGGCACCGACGTACTTCTTCCGCAAGCAGTTGTTCGCGGCGGTGCTCGGCGGCATCCTGATGCTGGTGGCGGCCCGGATGACGGTCCGGCTGCACCGCACGCTGGCCTATCCGCTGCTGGCCGTCTCGGTCTTCCTGATGACCCTGGTGCAGATCCCCGGGATAGGGGTCGCGGTCAACGGCAACCAGAACTGGATCAACCTGGGCGGCCCCTTCCAGATGCAGCCCAGCGAGTTCGGCAAGCTGGCGCTGGTCCTGTGGGGCGCCGACCTGCTGGCGCGCAAGCAGGACAAGAAGCTGCTCGCCCAGTGGAAGCACCTGCTGGTGCCGCTGATCCCGGTGGCCTTCCTGCTGCTCGGGCTGATCATGCTGGGCGGTGACATGGGCACCGCGATCATTCTGACCGCGATCCTGTTCGGCCTGCTGTGGCTGGCCGGCGCCCCCACCCGGCTCTTCGTGGGCGTGCTCGGCGCGGCCGTCGTCATAGGGGCGCTGCTGATCAAGACCAGCGCCAACCGGATGGCCCGGCTCGCCTGCATCGGCGCGACCGACCCCGGGCCGCAGGACCAGTGCTGGCAGGCCGTGCACGGCATCTACGCGCTGGCCTCCGGCGGATTCTTCGGTTCGGGACTGGGCGCCAGTATGGAAAAATGGGGTGAACTCCCTGAACCGCACACCGACTTCATCTTCGCCATCACCGGGGAGGAACTGGGGCTTGCGGGGACGCTGTCGGTGCTCGCCCTCTTCGCGGCTCTAGGCTATGCGGGTATCCGCGTGGCCGGACGCACGGAGGATCCCTTCGTGAGGTACGCAGCGGGAGGCGTGACCACCTGGATCACGGCCCAGGCCGTGATCAACATCGGTGCGGTGCTCGGTCTGTTGCCGATCGCCGGGGTCCCGCTGCCGCTGTTCTCCTTCGGAGGGTCCGCCCTGCTGCCGACGATGTTCGCCATCGGTCTGCTGATCGCCTTCGCGCGTGACGAGCCCGCTGCACGGGCGGCACTGGCCATGCGGCAGCCTGTTTTCGGCAGGAAACTGGCTGGGGTGAGACGGAAGACGATGAGACGGCGCGTCAAGAAGCGACCGTCCGGAGAGCGGTGAATTTCGGTGCATGTCGTACTCGCCGGTGGGGGGACCGCCGGCCACATCGAGCCCGCGCTCGCCCTCGCGGACGCCCTGCGCAGGCAGGACCCGACCGTGGGGATCACGGCACTCGGTACGGAGAAGGGACTGGAGACCAGGCTGGTGCCGGAGCGGGGCTACGAGCTGGGGCTGATCCCGGCCGTACCGCTGCCGCGCAAGCCCACGCCCGAACTGATCACCGTCCCCGGGCGGCTGCGCGGCACGATCAAGGCCGCCGAGCAGATCCTGGAGCGCACGAAGGCGGACTGCGTGGTCGGCTTTGGCGGCTATGTCGCGCTGCCGGGTTACCTGGCCGCCAAGCGGCGCGGGGTGCCGATCATCGTGCACGAGGCCAACGCCCGCCCCGGGCTGGCCAACAAGATCGGCTCGCGGTACGCCAAGTACGTCGCGGTCAGCACCCCGGACAGCAAGCTGCGGGACGCCCGGTACGTCGGCATCCCGCTGCGCCGCTCCATCGCGACCCTGGACCGGGCGGCGGTCCGCCCCGAGGCGCGGGCCGCCTTCGGGCTGGACCCCAACCTGCCGACGCTGCTGGTCTCCGGCGGCTCGCAGGGCGCCCGGCGGCTCAACGAGGTCATCCAGGCCGCCGTGCCGGCGCTCCAGCGCTCCGGCATCCAGGTGCTGCACGCGGTCGGCCCGAAGAACGAAATGCCGCATGTGGACAACATGCCGGGAATGCCCCCGTATGTACCGGTACCGTACGTGGACCGGATGGACCTCGCGTACGCCGCGGCCGACATGATGCTCTGCCGCGCGGGCGCGATGACCGTCGCCGAACTCTCCGCCGTCGGGCTTCCGGCCGCCTACGTCCCGCTGCCCATCGGCAACGGCGAACAGCGGCTGAACGCCCAGCCGGTGGTCAACGCCGGCGGCGGCCTGCTGATCGACGACGCGCAGCTCACGCCGGAGTGGGTGCAGGGCCAGGTGCTCCCGGTGCTCGCCGACCCGCACCGGCTGTACGAGATGTCCCGCGCGGCGTCCGAGTTCGGCCGCAGGGACGCGGACGAGCTGCTGGTGAAGATGGTGTACGAGGCGGTCGCCGGCCGCTGACGGACGGTACGGCCGTGCTGCCCCGGGGTGTGAACCCCGGGGTGGCGGCCGGAAGGAGAGGGAGCGTGGCCGGACCGACGACCGCCCGACGCGGGGAGAAGAAGTCCGCGCGCTCCGGCCCGCCCTCGTCCGGGAAGGCCGGCAACTCCGGGTCCGGCAGCGGGGGAGGGGGAAAAAAGCCAGCAAAGCGGGGCGAATCCGGCCCCTCGGGCGGGCGCTCCGGCCTGCGGGTCCCCTTCACCGTGCCGTCCCGGCGCACTCTGATCATCACACTGGCCGGCGCGGTGCTGCTGGCCGGTTTCGGCGCCTGGGCCCTGTACGGCTCCACCTGGCTGCGCACGGAAGCCGTCAAGGTGAGCGGTACGGGCGTGCTGACGGTCGATGAGGTCGTACGGGCCGCCGCGGTGCCGATGGACACCCCGCTCGCCTCGGTGGACAAGAAGGCCGTCGCCGACCGGGTGCGCGCGAAACTTCCGCGCGTCAAGTCCGTTCAGGTCAGGCGCTCCTGGCCGCACACGGTCAGCCTGAAAGTGACCGAAAGGCAGCCGGAACTCATTATTCAAACGGGCGGAAAGTTCGTCGAAGTGGACGCAGAAGGGACGCGTTTCGCCACGGTCGCCGCCGCCCCGAAGGGCGTCCCGCTTCTGGAAATGGCCGTACGTGACAGTCCCGGACTGCGCCGGTTCGGCGCCGACCGGCTCCGGCGCGCGGCCGGTACCGTCGTCACCGCCCTGCCGAAGGCGCTCCACCAGGACGTTCGCACCGTCGAGGTGCGCTCCTTCGACGCCATCACCCTGAAGCTGACGGGCGGCCGTACCGTCGTTTGGGGGAGTGACGAACGCAGTACGGCGAAGGCCAAGGTGCTCGCCGCGGCCCTGAAAGCGGCGCGTGACGCGCGCCACTTCGACGTGAGTGTCCCCACCGCGCCCGCGGTGTCGGGGAGTTGACGTGTGTACCCGCAGGCCAGCACCCTGGATGGCTACCACTATGGGTGATCACATAGGGTGAAAAGAAAAACGGGAGGTTCGGCGTGTTCGTTGAACGTGCGCCACTTGTCGACTTAGTGTCTCGTTCCAAAGAGTCCCAGGAACACAGGCACTGGTAACCCTAAACTTCAGCGTTAGGGTTCGGGTCGGCACTACGAACCGTCCCATCGGCATCAGTCGACGTCCGCACCCCGGTGCGGCGGCGACACGTAACTCGAGGCGAGAGGCCTTCGACGTGGCAGCACCGCAGAACTACCTCGCAGTCATCAAGGTCGTCGGCATCGGCGGCGGTGGCGTGAACGCCATCAACCGGATGATCGAGGTCGGGCTCAAGGGCGTCGAGTTCATCGCGATCAACACCGATGCACAGGCCCTGCTGATGAGCGACGCCGACGTCAAGCTGGACGTCGGCCGGGAACTCACCCGTGGGCTGGGCGCAGGCGCCAACCCAGACGTCGGCCGCAAGGCGGCCGAGGACCACCGTGAGGAGATCGAGGAGGTCCTCAAGGGGGCCGACATGGTCTTCGTGACCGCGGGAGAGGGCGGCGGCACCGGCACCGGTGGCGCCCCCGTCGTCGCCAACATCGCCCGCTCGCTCGGCGCCCTGACGATCGGTGTGGTCACCCGCCCGTTCACCTTCGAGGGCCGTCGCCGCGCGAACCAGGCCGAGGACGGCATCGCCGGCCTGCGCGACGAGGTCGACACCCTCATCGTGATCCCCAACGACCGACTGCTGTCCATCTCGGACCGCCAGGTGAGCGTGCTCGACGCGTTCAAGTCCGCGGACCAGGTACTGCTGTCGGGTGTCCAGGGCATCACCGACCTGATCACCACCCCGGGCCTGATCAACCTGGACTTCGCCGACGTCAAGTCCGTGATGTCCGAGGCCGGCTCGGCCCTCATGGGCATCGGCTCGGCGCGCGGCGACGACCGCGCGGTGGCCGCCGCGGAGATGGCGATCTCCTCGCCCCTCCTGGAGGCGTCCATCGACGGCGCCCGCGGCGTGCTGCTCTCCATCTCCGGCGGCTCGGACCTCGGTCTCTTCGAGATCAACGAGGCCGCGCAACTGGTCAGCGAGGCGGCCCACCCCGAGGCGAACATCATCTTCGGTGCGGTCATCGACGACGCGCTCGGCGACGAGGTCCGGGTGACCGTCATCGCCGCGGGCTTCGACGGCGGCCAGCCGCCGGCCCGTCAGCAGACCGTGCTCGGCAGCCAGAACAACGGCAAGCGCGAGGAACCGGCACCGGCCCCCAGCCGCCCGGCCCCGCAGGCCGAGTCCCGGCCGTCGTCCTTCGGCAGCCTGGGCTCGGTGCCGGTACGGGACGAGGAGCCGGCCCCGGCCGACCCGTCCCCGCTCGGCGAGGTGCCGCCGCCCCCGACCGCCTCGCCGCAGGTTCCGCCGGCCCGTCCGTACTCGGACACCGCGGCCGAGGAACTGGACGTCCCCGACTTCCTGAAGTGACCGAAGTCCCGACGTGATAGGGCAACAGCACCCGGTGCTGACGAACGACACGAGCGGCGCGCACTTCGCCTCCACCGACCGGTGGGGCGGGGTGAGCGCCGCTCCGTATGCCGAGCTGAACCTCGGGGGCGCGGTCGGTGACGACCCCGCCGCGGTACGGACCAACCGCGAACTGGCGGCCAAGGCGCTGGGCCTGGACCCGGCCTCGGTCGTGTGGATGAACCAGGTGCACGGCCGCGACGTGGCCGTGGTCGACGGCCCCTGGCGCGACGGCGCCGAGATCCCCCGCGTGGACGCGGTGGTGACGGCCCGCCGGGGCCTGGCCCTCGCCGTCCTGACCGCGGACTGCACCCCGGTGCTCCTCGCCGACCCGGTCGCCGGGGTCACCGGCGCCGCGCACGCGGGGCGTCCGGGGCTGGTGGCCGGGGTGGTTCCGGCGACCGTCGAGGCGATGACCGCGCTGGGCGCCGACCCGGCCCGTATCGTCGCCCGTACCGGCCCCGCGGTCTGCGGACGCTGCTACGAGGTGCCCGAGGCGATGCGCGCCGAGGTCGCCGCGGTGGTGCCCGAAGCCTGGGCCACCACCTCGTGGGGCACGCCCGCGGTGGACATGGCCGCCGGGGTCCGTGCCCAACTCGCCGCGTGCGGCGTCCAGATGGGTGAGCATTCCCACATCTGCACGCTGGAGTCGGCGGACCACTTCTCGTACCGGCGGGACCGCGTCACCGGGCGGCTCGCGAGCTATGTATGGCTGGGATGCTGAGCTGTGACGGATCGTAGAACCGAACTGGCGGACAACCTGGCGCGCGTGGAGGAACGAATCTCCACCGCGTGCGACAAGGCCGGCCGCGCGCGGGAGGACGTGACCCTCATCGTGGTCACGAAGACCTACCCGGCGAGCGACGTGCGGCTGCTCGCGGAACTCGGCGTCGGACAGGTGGCGGAGAACCGCGACCAGGACGCGGCACCGAAGGCCGCGGCCTGCTCGGATCTGTCCCTTACCTGGCATTTCGTCGGTCAGTTGCAGACCAACAAAGTGCGGTCTGTAGTCAATTACGCCGATATTGTGCAGTCGGTCGACCGCGCCAGGCTGGTCACCGCACTCTCGAAGGAAGCGGTACGGGCCGGCCGCGAGCTGGGCTGCCTGCTCCAGGTGGCACTTGACGCCGAGTCGGGTGACACCCGGGGAACGACGGGCGAGCGCGGCGGGGTCGCCCCGGCCGGGGTCGCCGCGCTCGCCGACGCCGTCGCGGCCGCCGAAGGGCTGCGCCTGGACGGCCTGATGACGGTGGCTCCGCTGACCGGCCGTTATGCCGGCCGTCCCGGTGCCGCTTTCGAGCGTTTGATGGAAATCTCATCCGGCCTGCGCGTGAACCATCCTGCTGCGAACATGGTGTCGGCAGGGATGAGCGCGGACCTCGATGAAGCCGTGGCTGCCGGGGCGACACATGTGCGCGTCGGCACTGCGGTACTCGGAGTCCGACCACGGCTCGGGTAACGTCGCCAAGCAAGTCGGACCACAGCACAAAATATGGTCATTGCCCCCAAAAGGAGGGCAGACCGCGTGGATTCAAGGCACCTGGTGACGGAGCCGATCCACCACAGAGCGGAGGACGCAGAGAATGGCCGGCGCGATGCGCAAGATGGCGGTCTACCTCGGCCTCGTGGAGGACGATGGGTACGACGGCCGGGGGTTCGACCCCGACGACGAGTTCGAGCCCGAGCTTGACCCGGAGCCCGAACGGGGGCGGCGACAGCAGACCCAAGTACCCACCGAGCCGCACCCGGAACGGGACGAACCCGTCCGAGTCGCCCAGCCGCCCGCTCAGCGTGAGTCCGCCCCTCTGGCTGCCGAAAGCGGACGACCCGCCCGAATCGCCCCCGTGGCGTCCATCACACCCGACCGTCCGAATCTGGAGAAGAACGCACCGGTGATCATGCCCAAGGTTGTGTCCGAGCGGGAGCCGTACCGCATCACGACGCTGCACCCCCGGACCTACAACGAAGCCCGTACCATCGGGGAACACTTCCGTGAGGGCACTCCGGTGATCATGAATCTCACGGAGATGGACGATACGGACGCGAAGCGACTTGTCGACTTTGCTGCCGGTCTCGTCTTCGGCCTGCACGGCAGCATCGAGCGGGTGACGCAGAAGGTGTTCCTGTTGTCGCCTGCTAACGTCGATGTCACGGCGGAGGACAAGGCCCGCATCGCAGAGGGCGGGTTCTTCAACCAGAGCTGAGACGCAATACCGGGCACACCGGGCGGAAACGCCCAACACGACAGCATGGCAAGGGGAGAGGACACCGCGGATGAGCATCGCTGGACAGGTGATCTACATCGCGTTGTACTGCTTCCTCATCGTGTTGATCTTCCGGCTGGTGATGGACTATGTCTTCCAGTTCGCCCGTTCATGGCAACCCGGCAAGCCAATGGTGGTCGTTCTGGAGGCCACCTACACTGTCACTGATCCGCCACTCAAGCTCTTGCGGCGGGTCATTCCGCCGCTGCGTCTCGGGGGCGTGGCGCTCGACCTGTCCTTCTTCGTATTGATGATCATCGTCTACATCCTGATCACCGTCGTGAGATCGGTGTTGTTGGTGTGAACGATACGGTCTTGCCGATTGCCGACGACTACGTTGAGGTGAAGTAGAGATGCCGTTGACCCCCGAGGACGTGCGGAACAAGCAGTTCACGACCGTCCGCCTCCGAGAAGGCTATGACGAGGACGAGGTCGATGCCTTCCTCGATGAGGTCGAAGCCGAACTGACCCGCCTGCTGCGCGAGAACGAGGACCTGCGCGCCAAGCTGGCCGCCGCGACGCGAGCCGCCGCGCAGAACCAGCAGCAGCAGAACATGCGCAAGCAGCAGGAGCAGCAGCAGGACCAGGGGCAGCAGCACCAGCAGGGGCGGCCCGGGGCTCCGGTGCCCGCCGCCATATCCGGACCGCAGCCGGTGCCGCCGCAGCAACAGCAGCAACAGCAGCAGTTGGGCGGCCCGCCGCAGCTGACCGGAGGAGCCCCGCAGCTCCCGGCCGGGCCCGGTGGCCACGGTCCCGGCCCGCAGGGCCCGCACGGCCCCGGCCCGATGGGCCCCGGCGGTCCGCTGGGCGGCCCGATGGGCGGTCCCGGTGGCCACGGCGGCCCGCAGCTGCCGCAGCCGGGGCAGGGCCCGGGCGGTGACAGTGCCGCTCGCGTGCTCTCGCTCGCGCAGCAGACCGCCGACCAGGCGATCGCGGAGGCCCGTTCCGAGGCCAACAAGATCGTGGGCGAGGCGCGCTCGCGTGCGGAGGGTCTGGAGCGGGACGCCCGTGCCAAGGCGGATGCGCTGGAGCGGGACGCGCAGGAGAAGCACCGCGTCGCGATGGGGTCGCTGGAGTCGGCCCGCGCCACGCTGGAGCGCAAGGTCGAGGACCTGCGCGGCTTCGAGCGCGAGTACCGTACGCGGCTGAAGTCCTACCTGGAGAGCCAGCTGCGCCAGCTGGAGAACCAGGCCGACGACTCGCTGGCGCCGCCGCGGACGCCGGCGACCGCCTCGCTGCCGCCGTCGCCGTCGATGGCTTCGGCCGGTGCGGGATCCATGGGTGGGAACCACTCCATGGGTGGCGGGCAGTCGATGGGCGGTCACGGTGGTGGCTCGGGCAGTGCGCCGTCGTACGGCGGGCAGCAGCAGATGTCGCCGGCGATGACGCAGCCGATGGCTCCGGTGCGGCCGCAGGGACAGCAGCCGATGCAGCAGGCGCCGTCGCCGATGCGTGGGTTCCTCATCGACGAGGACGACAACTGAGCGGAGTCGCGCTTCGCGCGTAGTCGTCGCGTGTAGCGCGTGGTCGGCAATCAGGGCTGGGCCCCTGGGGGTATCCCCGGGGGTCCGGCTCTTTTTGTGGCCTGCGGGCTTGGCTGCTTGTGGGGGTTCGCGTTTCGCGCCTTTGGTCCGGTGGGGGTGCGCGTCTTGCGCGAGAGGTTCGGTGGGTGGGGGCTCGGGGCCACTCCGGGGTCACTCCTCGGCACCGTGGACCGCAACGTGCCTTCATTCGGCGACGCAGAGGCCCGGCTGCCTGCGGGGAGACCCCTGCGGGACCCCGAGCCCTGGCCGTCCGGCGGCTTTCGGTGTGAATTGGGCTGGTGTGGCCTAGAAACGCCGATTTCCCTGACGGGAACGGCCCCCGACGCTTGGTGCGTCGGGGGCCGTCGTGTTGCTACACCTGCTCGGTGGTTACGCCTCGGTCTTCTTGAGGCGGAAGGTCAGGTTGAGGGACTCGTCCTCGAACTGCTGGCCGTAGGTGTTGTCGGCCTCGCCTTGGGCGAAGTCGGTGGCCAGGACCTCGTCCGCGATGAGGGACTGGTGGTCGGTCAGGGCTGTGCGGACTTCCTCGTCGGGGGTCTGCCAGCGGAGGGTGATGCGGTCGGCCACGTCCAGGCCGCTGTTCTTGCGGGCCTCCTGGATGAGGCGGATGGCGTCGCGGGCCAGGCCGGCTCGGCGGAGGTCCGGGGTGATTTCCAGGTCGAGGGCTACGGTGGCGCCCGCGTCGGAGGCCACCGACCAGCCCTCGCGCGGGGTCTCGGTGATGATGACCTCGTCGGGGGAGAGGGGGAGCGTCTCGCCGTCGACGGTGATGGTCGCGGTGCCTTCGCGCAGGGCGAGGGAGAGGGCCGCGGCGTCGGTGGCGGCGATGGCCTTGGCCACGGCCTGGACGCCCTTGCCGAAACGCTTGCCCAGGGCCCGGAAGTTGGCCTTGGCCGTGGTGTCCACCAGGGAGCCGCCCACCTCGGAGAGGGTGGCGAGGGTGGAGACGTTCAGTTCCTCGGTGATCTGGGTGCGCAGCTCGGGGGAGAGTGACTCGAAGCCGGAGGCTGCCACCAGGGCGCGGGAGAGGGGCTGGCGGGTCTTGACGCCGGACTCCGCGCGGGTGGCGCGGCCCAGTTCGACCAGGCGGCGGACCAGGACCATCTGCTTCGACAGTTCCGGGTCGATCGCGGAGTGGTCGGCCTCGGGCCAGGTGGAGAGGTGGACCGAGTCGGGGGCGTCGGGGGTGACCGGGACGACCAGGTCCTGCCAGACGCGTTCGGTGATGAACGGGGTGATGGGGGCCATCAGCCGGGTGACGGTCTCGATGACCTCGTGGAGGGTGCGCAGCGCTGCCTTGTCGCCCTGCCAGAAGCGGCGGCGGGAGCGGCGTACGTACCAGTTGGAGAGGTCGTCGACGAAGGAGGAGAGGAGTTTGCCGGCGCGCTGGGTGTCGAAGGTTTCGAGGGCGTCGGTGACGTCCCGGGTGAGGGCGTGGAGTTCGGACAGGAGCCAGCGGTCCAGCAGGGGGCGGTCGGCCGGGGTAGGGTCTTCGGCGCTCGGGGACCAGTTGGAGGTGCGGGCGTACAGGGCCTGGAAGGCGACCGTGTTCCAGTAGGTCAGGAGGGTCTTGCGGACCACTTCCTGGATGGTGCCGTGGCCCACCCGGCGGGCTGCCCAGGGGGAGCCGCCCGCTGCCATGAACCAGCGGACCGCGTCGGCGCCGTGCTGGTCCATCAGCGGGATCGGGTCGAGGGTGTTGCCCAGGTGCTTGGACATCTTGCGGCCGTCCTCGGCGAGGATGTGGCCCAGGCAGACCACGTTCTCGTAGGAGGACTTGTCGAAGACGAGGGTGCCTACGGCCATGAGGGTGTAGAACCAGCCGCGGGTCTGGTCGATGGCCTCGGAGATGAACTGTGCGGGGTAGCGCTTCTCGAACAGTTCCTTGTTCTTGTACGGGTATCCCCACTGCGCGAAGGGCATGGAGCCGGAGTCGTACCAGGCGTCGATGACCTCGGGGACGCGTGTCGCGATGCCCTGGCAGGTGGGGCAGGGGAAGGTGACGGCGTCGATGTAGGGGCGGTGCGGGTCCAGGGCCGACTGGTCGGTGCCGGTGAGGTCGGTCAGTTCGGCGAGGGAGCCCACGCAGGTCAGGTGGTCCTCGGCGCAGCGCCAGATGGGGAGAGGCGTTCCCCAGTAGCGGTTGCGGGAGAGGGCCCAGTCGATGTTGTTGTTGAGCCAGTCGCCGAAGCGGCCGTGCTTGACCGACTCGGGGAACCAGTTGGTGCGCTCGTTCTCGCGCAGCAGGGCGTCCTTGACCGCGGTGGTGCGGATGTACCAGGACGGCTGGGCGTAGTAGAGGAGCGCGGTGTGGCAGCGCCAGCAGTGCGGGTAGCTGTGCTCGTAGGCGAGGTGCCGGAAGAGCAGGCCGCGCGCGTCGAGGTCGGCGACGAGGTGTTCGTCGGCCTTCTTGAAGAACTGGCCGCCGACGAGGGCGAGGCCCTCCTCGAAGGTGCCGTCGGGGCGCACCGGGTTGACGACCGGCAGGCCGTAGCCGCGGCAGGTCTTGAGGTCGTCCTCGCCGAAGGCCGGGGCCTGGTGGACCAGGCCCGTACCGTCTTCGGTGGTGACGTAGTCGGCGTTGACGACGAAGTTGGCGTCTTCCAGCTCGACCAGGTCGAAGGGGCGGCGGTAGGCCCAGCGCTCCATGTCGCGGCCGGTGAAGGTCTGGCCGGTCGTGGTCCAGCCTTCGCCGAGGGCCTTTTCGAGGAGGGGCTCGGCGACGACCAGCTTTTCCTGGCCGTCGGTGGCCACGACGTAGGTGACGTCGGGGTGGGCGGCGACCGCCGTGTTGGAGACCAGGGTCCAGGGGGTGGTCGTCCAGATCAGGAGGGCCGCCTCGCCGGCCAGCGGGCCGGAGGTGAGGGGGAGACGGACGAAGACCGAGGGGTCCACGACGGTTTCGTAGCCCTGGGCCAGCTCGTGGTCGGACAGGCCGGTGCCGCAGCGGGGGCACCAGGGGGCGACGCGGTGGTCCTGCGCCAGCAGGCCCTTGTCGAAGATTTGCTTGAGGGACCACCAGACCGACTGGATGTAGTCGGGGTCCATGGTGCGGTACGGGTCGTCCAGGTCCGTCCAGTAGCCCATCCGGGTGGTCAGGTCGGCGAACGCGTCGGTGTGGCGGGTCACCGACTCGCGGCACTTGGCGTTGAACTCGGCGATGCCGTACGCCTCGATGTCCTTCTTGCCGTTGAAGCCCAGTTCCTTCTCGACGGCCAGCTCGACCGGCAGGCCGTGGCAGTCCCAGCCGGCCTTGCGGTCGACGTGGTAACCCCGCATGGTGCGGAAGCGGGGGAAGACGTCCTTGAAGACGCGGGCCTCGATGTGGTGGGCACCGGGCATGCCGTTGGCGGTCGGCGGGCCCTCGTAGAAGACCCACTCGGGGCGTCCCTCGGACTGCTGGAGGGTACGGGCGAAGATCTTCTGCTCGCGCCAGAAATCGAGCACCGCGTGCTCAAGGGCGGGCAGGTCTACCTGGGCGGGTACCTGGCGGTACTGAGGCTGTGACATCGGGGCGTTCCTCCGGCGGACACCTGCTGCGTTCTCCGTCCGGAGGGACGAGAGCCTGGGCTCCCGCGGTACCACCCTCCTTGGCGGTGTGCGCTCCACCGCCCCCTCATTGGGGTCGCGAGGCCGGTTCTACTGACCCGCGGGCCGCTTGCTGGCCGCCCGTGGGCGTTCTTCCGGCGGCTCTGGGGTGATCTTCACGTCGCGCACGCCTCCGGGCTCGCACCGTCCCCGGATCGCTCATCGCTGCGTACGACGCTACTCGTCCCGTCCACGCCTTTCGCTGGGGCCAGTGTACGGGGCACAGGGGGTGCGCACCGACCGGTTTCACCGGCTGCGCCGAGTGAGGTAGCGGGCGCCGAGGGTGTGACCCGAATGGCGATACGCAGGGCGCGGGAGTCGGCGCCCGCGCGCGGGGCGCCCGGCGGCGGGCTCCGCGCGGGCCGTGGGCTGGCGGATTACCGGGCGGGCAGGGGGGCACAACGGATGGAGACCCGGCTGCCGTGGGGGGAGACCGGGCGGGAAAGGGCGGTGCGTCCCGTTGCCGCGTGCCTTGAGGCGATTTATCGTTCCGGTCACGATTCGCGAGCATGATCACATACGTGAAGGGGTCGCGGCCATGGTGGCGAAGAAGACCGCCGCGAAGAAGAGCACGGCGGATGCCCGGAAGGCCGCGGCCGACAAGCCCGGACCCGCGGCGAAGAAGCGGGCGTCCGCCGCCACGGCGATGAGCGCGGAGGCCGTGCCGCACACCCCGGAGGAGGAGCCGGAGCACCCGCCCGCGGCCGGGAAGACGGCCGAGAAGACACCGGGCGGCAAGGGCGCGGGGAGGAAGAAGGCGGTGCGGCGGGAGGCCGGGGAGGCTCCCGCGGACGGCGGGCCCGCGCCCCGGAAGGCCGCCGCGAAGAAGGCGGCCAAGAAGACCGCACCTGCCGAGAAGGCGGTGCCCGCGAAGAAGACGGGAGCCAAGACGGTGGTGGAGAAGCAGACTCCGGGCGGGGCACCGGCCGCCGAGGCGGAGCAGGACGGGACGGCGGGCGCGGTGCCCAAGGCGCGCGCCGCGGCCCCCGGCGAGCTGGCGGTACGGCCCGGCGAGGACCCCTGGACGCCGGCCGAGGTCGCCGGGGCCCGTACGGAACTGCACGACGAGGTCGCCCGGCTGCGTACCGAGATCCAGGCGTCCGAGGACGCGCTCGCCGGGCTGATGCGGGACACCGGTGAAGGCACCGGTGACGAGGCCGACACCGGCAGCAAGAACATCACCCGCGAACACGAGATGGCGCTGGCCTCCAACGCCCGCGAGATGCTGCTCCAGACCGAGCGCGCCCTGGAGCGGCTGGACGCGGGCACGTACGGCCTGTGCGAGAACTGCGGCAAGCCGATCGGCAAGGCCCGGATGCAGGCGTTCCCCCGGGCGACGCTGTGCGTGGAGTGCAAGCAGAGGCAGGAAAGGAGGTAGGGAGGAGTGCCGGCAGGGGGTGGTGGTAGGGGCGGAGGCCAGTGGCCGGTGGCGGGCTCCGGATGAATCACCCGAGGCCGAGGGGACCGTACCCGCGGTGTCCGTACGCCTGTGCCGTACCCTCGTGCTCAGAGCCTGTGTCTAAACCCCGGCCGGGCGCCCGCCGTCTGGCACGCACGCTCGCGGCGTTGCCGAAACGCCCGCGTAGCTCCGCTACGAGGGCGCTCCGGCGCCTTGCGATCGGCTCGGCTTCCGAAGGGTGGTTGAAGGAGCCGAGACGGAGCGCAGCGGAGTGCACCAGACGACGTGCGCTGATCCGACCGGGATTTAGACACAGGCTCTCAGCCGGGGGCGGCCTGGCGTGCGGGACTCGACGGGCTGAGGGGCTCACAACGTGGCAGAGGCGGAGCGCATCACCGGTACGCCGGAGACCGGGCCGGATTCCGAGCCGGGGACGGCGGCGGTGCCGGGAGCCGGGGGGAAGGCCGGCGGGACGGCGCCGCGGGAGCGGGACGAACACCGGGACGAGACCCTGGACGAGGACGAGGCCGGTGCCACCTCGGCGCGGGCCAAGGGCCGGGGCAAGCGGCGGATCGGCACGCTGTTCCTGGTCGCGGCCGTCGTCTACCTCCTCGACCTGGGCAGCAAGGCGCTGGTGGTCGCGAAGCTGGAGCACCACGCCCCCATCGAGGTGATCGGGTCGTTGCTGCGCCTGGAGGTGATCCGCAACCGAGGTGCCGCCTTCAGCATCGGCGAGGCGCTGACGATCTTCCTCACCATCATCGCGGCGATCGTGATCGTGGTGATCATCCGGATCGCCCGCAAGCTCTACAGCCTGCCGTGGGGCATCGCTCTCGGCCTGCTGCTGGGCGGCGCCTTCGGCAACCTCACCGACCGGATCTTCCGTACGCCGGGCGTCTTCGAGGGCGCGGTGGTGGACTTCATCGCCCCCGCCCACTTCGCGGTCTTCAACCTCGCGGACTCCGCGATCGTCTGCGGCGGCATCCTGATCGTGATTCTGTCCTTCCGCGGACTGGACCCGGACGGCACGGTCCACAAGGACTGAGGCCCCGTGCCGTACGGGCTGCGGGCCCCGGGTGACCGGGGCCGGCGGGAGTGCCGCGGCGGGCTGACATACTCGGTGATGTGAGCACGATTCCCGAGATCCGCACCCTGCCCGTACCGGACGGCCTGGAGGGCGAGCGCGTCGACGCCGCGCTGGCCCGTATGTTCGGCTTCTCCCGTACGAAGGCCGCCGAGCTGGCGGCCGGCGGGAAGGTCCGGGTGGACGGCGCCGAAGTCATGAAGTCCGAGCGGGTGCACGGCGGTGCCTGGCTGGAAGTGGAGATGCCGCAGGCCGCGCCACCGGTGGAGATCGTCGCCGAGCCGGTCGAGGGCATGGAGATCGTGCACGACGACGACGACATCGTCGTGATCGTCAAGCCGGTCGGCGTCGCCGCGCACCCCAGCCCCGGCTGGACGGGCACCACCGTCATCGGCGGGCTGGCCGCCGCCGGCTTCCGTATCTCGACCTCCGGCGCCGCCGAGCGCCAGGGCATCGTGCACCGCCTCGACGTCGGCACCTCCGGCCTGATGGTGGTGGCCAAGTCCGAGCGCGCGTACACCCTGCTCAAGCAGCAGTTCCGGGAGCGTACGGTCGACAAGCGGTACCACGCCCTGGTGCAGGGTCACCCGGACCCGATGAGCGGCACCATCGACGCGCCCATCGGCCGGCACCCGCAGCACGACTACAAGTGGGCGGTGACGGCCGACGGCAAGCCGTCGGTGACGCACTACGACCTGATCGAGGCGTTCCGGGCGGCCAGCCTGCTGGACATCAAGCTGGAGACGGGGCGTACGCACCAGATCCGGGTCCACATGTCCGCGCACCGTCACCCGTGCGTCGGCGACCTGACCTACGGCGCCGACCCGACGCTCGCCAAGCGGCTGAGCCTCACCCGGCAGTGGCTGCACGCGATGCGGCTGGGCTTCGAGCACCCGGCCGACGGGCAGTGGGTGGAGTTCGAGAGCGCCTACCCCGAGGATCTTCAGCGCGCCCTGGACCGGGTGCGGGCCGAGAGCGCCTGAGCCGGACGCCCCGCCCGGGGCGGTACGGGACACGGCGGTACGCGCCGTGCGCGGATAGGCCGGACGGCCGAGCGGCCGGACCGCTCGTCCGAGCGGTTTTTGTGCGCTTCATGGCAGGCTTGGGGCGGAACGTGATCGATACCGACCCCGGAGTGCAGTCACCGTGGACCAGTTGGCCCTGATGTTCGTCCTACTTCTCGGGGCCGTGGTCATGGTCCCGGTCGGTGACCGGCTGGGCCTGCCGTCGCCGGTCCTGATGACGCTCGCGGGCGCGGTGCTGGCACTGCTGCCGTTCGTGCCGAACGTGGAGGTACCGCCGGAGTTCATCCTCCCGCTGGTGCTGCCACCCCTGCTCTACGCCGCCGTGCAGCGCACCTCCTGGCGGCAGTTCACGGCCAACATCCGGCCCATCTTCCTGCTGGCGGTGGCCCTGGTCTTCGCGACCACGGCCGCCGTCGCCGCCGTGGCGCACGCCGTCGTCCCCGGGATGCCGATCGCCGCCGCGGTGGTGCTCGGCGCGCTCGTCGCACCGCCCGACCCGGTCGCCGCGACCGCCGTCGCGGGCAAGCTGGGGCTGCCCCGCCGCATGGTCTCCATCCTGGAGGGCGAGGGGCTGTTCAACGACGTCACCGCGATCGTGCTCTACCACGTCGCGCTCGCCGCCGCCGTCAGCGGCTCCTTCTCGGTGCCCTCAGCGGTCGGCTCGCTGGTGCTGTCCGCGGTGGTCGCGATAGCGGTCGGCCTGGTGCTGGGCTGGATCACCAACAAGCTGATGGGCCTGCTGGGCGACCCGACGCTGCAGATCGGCCTGACGCTGCTGGTGCCGTTCGTCGCGTACGTCCTCGCCGAGGAGTTCGAGGGCTCCGGGGTGCTGGCGGTGCTGACCACCGCGCTGTTCCTCGCCGAGTACGCGGTGGACGCCGACGACGTGATGGGCCGGCTGGCCGGCTACACCTTCTGGGAGATCGTCGACACCCTCGTCACCGGTGTCGCCTTCGGGCTGATCGGCCTGGAGCTGCACAACGTCATCAAGGTGGCCTCCGGCCGCTGGGGCGAGATGCTCGGCATCGGCGCCGCCGTCGTGGTGGTCGTGGTGGGCGTCCGGCTGCTGTGGCTGCTGCCCGCCGCCTGGCTGGCCAAGCGGATGCACAAGCGCCGCGACTTCGACGAGGACATCCCGCTGAGCTGGCGGGAGACCGTGATCATGTGGTGGTCCGGGATGCGCGGTGTGGCGTCCGTCGCACTGGCCCTGGCCATCCCGTACACGATCGACGGCGGCAAGGACTTCCCGGCCCGGGACGAGATCCTGTTCATCGCCTTCGCCGTGGTGCTCTCCGGCCTCGTCGTCCAGGGCCTGTCGCTGCCGACCCTGGTCAAGAAGCTGCGGGTGAAGGCCGACTCGGAGGCCGAGGAGAAGCTGGAGCACGAGCTGGCGCTCCGGGTGATCAAGGCGTCCAAGCGGCGCCTGAAGGAGATCCTGGAGGTCGAGGAGCTGCCGGAGGAGATCAGCGAGCAGCTCGCCCGGCGCGCCTACGACATGGGCGCCCGCATCGCGCCGGACATCGTGGACGACGACCGGCGGGAGCACTTCGAGAAGCGCATCACCCGGATGAAGAAGGTGCAGAGCATCCAGAGCGAGATGCTCTCGGCCGCCCGCCACGAGGTGCTGGCGGCGCGCAGCGAGCCGGGCGCCGACCCGGAGATCGTGGACCGGGTGCTGCGCCAACTGGACATGCGCAGTCTGCGGGGTGCTCCGCTGCCGTAGGGCCGGGAGGGGCAAGCCGGGGGCCGTGAGGCCGGGAGGCGGCGAGCAGGAAGGCCGTGAGGCCACGAGGGGCGGGGTGCGGTCGCTGCGGTCGTACCCCGCCCCCGCGCCGTCAGCCGTCCAGGCCCGGTCCCTTGTCCAGGGTGCCCGGGCGCCGCTCCCCGTCCGCCGGCGCCAGCCGGGCGGGGTCCTCCCCGCTGTCGGGAGCGGCGGCGGTGACCACCCTCGGCAGCGCGTACGGGTGTTCCGCGCGCAGCCAGTCGATCATCCGCTCGCGGACCTCGCAGCGCACCGACCAGATGGAGTCCGAGTCGCGGGCGGTGACCAGGGCGCGTACCTGGATGGTGGTCGGTGTGGTGTCGGTGACCACCAGGCTCCAGCCGCGGCCG
The DNA here is from genome assembly GCF_003865135.1 of Streptomyces chrestomyceticus JCM 4735. NCBI lineage: Bacteria > Bacillati > Actinomycetota > Actinomycetes > Kitasatosporales > Streptomycetaceae > Streptomyces > Streptomyces chrestomyceticus. The sequence goes on from NZ_BHZC01000001.1 coordinate 6,979,964, forward strand.
TCCCAGTCGGTGCTGTTCTGCAGGATCTCGTGCAGCCGCTCCCGCATCTTCTCCACGGGGGCCGCGTGGTCGAGGTGGAAGAAGACCGTGCCGGTCATCTGCGCGCCGCCGCGCGACCAGTTCTCGAACGGCTTGCTGGTGAAGTAGGACACGGGCATGGTGATCCGCCGCTCGTCCCAGGTCCGTACGGTCAGGAAGGTCAGGGTGATCTCCTCGACCGTGCCCCACTCCTTGTCCACGACCACCGTGTCCCCGATGCGCACCATGTCACCGAAGGCGATCTGCAGGCCGGCGAAGAGGTTGCCGAGGGTGGACTGCGCGGCGACACCGGCCACGATGCCGACCAGTCCCGCCGAGGCCAGCATGGACTGGCCGACCGTCTGCATCTTCGGGAAGGTCAGCAGCATCGAGGCCGCGGCGACGACGATGACGACCGCCGTGACCACCCGCTGGATCAGGGTGACCTGGGTACGGACCCGCCGGACCCGGGCCGCGTCCCGCGCGCCCGCCGCGTACCGGGAGTACGAGGACTCCACGATGGCCGCCGACGCCCGGACGGCGAGCCAGGCGGTGGCCGCGATCAGGACGAGGGAGAGGATCTGGCCGAGGCCCGCTTCGTGGTCCTCGATGAACGCCAGCCCTGTTCTGTCGTAGAGACCGCGCAGCAGCGCGGTCACCAGCACCACCTGCAGGGGGACGCGGCAGCGCCGCAGGAGGCCCCACAGTGGCGTGTCCGGGCGGGCCGTGTCGGCCCGGCGCAGTGCCAGGTCGGCCAGCCAGCCCAGGATGAGCGTCACGACTATCGAGCCGCCTACGACGATGAGCGGACGAAGCACGTCCTCCATGGACACTTCCGGTCCTCCTAGGTGTGGTCAGCTTCGTGCCGGTACCTACTGACCGTAACTGGCACGATGGTGGAAGTGCGATCCAATGACAGGGAAGTGAATTCAGTGGTCTCTTCGTCCGCCTCGCCGTCCGCGCCGTCCGCGAAACCCTCGACGGTTGTCCTGTTCCACTCGGTGTGCGGCCTGCGGCCCGCGGTGCACGCCGCCGCCGACCGGCTGCGCGCGGCCGGTCACGAGGTCGTCGTGCCGGACCTCTTCGACGGGCGGACCGCGGACACCGTCGAGGACGGCGTGGCGATCAAGGACGAGATCGGCAAGGACGAACTGCTGGTCCGTGCCGTGACCGCGGCCGCGCCGTATTCCGACCGGGGCGTGGTCTACGCGGGCTTCTCCTTCGGCGGCGCGGTCGCCCAGAACCTCGCCCTGGGCGACGAGAAGGCGCGCGGCCTGCTGCTGATGCACGGTACCTCGGACCTCGCCGACGACGCGGCGGTCGACGAGCTGCCCGTCCAGTTGCATGTCGCCGATCCGGACCCGTTCGAGCCGCACGACTGGCTGAACGCCTGGTACCTGCGGATGGGGCGGGCCGGCGCGGACGTGGAGGTCTACCGCTACCCGGGCGCCGGGCACCTGTTCACCGACCCGGACCTGCCGGACTACGACGAGGAGGCCGCCGAGAGCGCCTGGAAGGTCGCCCTCGGCTTCCTCGACTCGCTGTAAGGCTGTTAGTGGCTTTACGGGGGCGCGGGGCGGGTCAGCGCACCGGCTGCCGGACCCGCTCCACCCGCTGGGTGCCCGACAGGGTCCGGTAGGAGCGTGCCAGTGCGGTGGTGGCGTGCGGGTCGGTCCGGTCGGAGACGGTGAAGTAGTCCATCTGCGTGCGCTCGGCGCTGACGTCCAGGACGCCGTAGCCGTGCGAGTCCATGTCCAGCCACTTCACATGGCGGTTGGCGGCCCGGACCGCGGCGACGCCTGCCAGCGAGACGGTGTGCGGGGCGACGTGCAGGAAGTCGTCCACGTTGTCGGAGGTGACCGAGGTGACCACGAACTCGGTGGCGACCGGCGGCGTGGCCGGGTAGGTCGCGGCCTTCACCGGCACCTCGTTGGCCCACGCCATGTGGATGTCGCCGGTCAGGAAGACGGTGTTGCCGATGCCGCGGTCGCGCAGGTGGGTCAGCAGCTCGCGCCGGTCGTCGGTGTAGCCGTCCCACTGGTCGGTGTTGACGGCCAGGCCCTCCTTGGGCAGGCCGAGGAGTTCGGCGAGCGGCGCCAGCAGGTGGGCCGGTACGGAGCCGAAGGCGACCTGGGAGATCATCACGGAGGTGCCGACCAGCCGCCAGGCGGTGTCCGAGCGTTCCAGTCCGGTCTTGAGCCAGCCCAACTGGGCGCGCCCGGTGATCGTACGGTCCGGGTCGTCCACCTTCCCACTGCCCGGCTTGACCTGTTCGTCCCGGAACGTACGCAGATCGAGCAGGTGCAGATCGGCGAGCTTGCCGAAGCGCAGCCGGCGGTAGGTGGTGCCCGCGACGGAGGTCCGTACGGGCATCCACTCGAAGTAGGCGCGCTTGGCGGAGGCCATCCGCGCCGCCCAGTCGCCCTCGGTGCCGGGGGTGTGGTTCACGGCGCCGCCGGACCAGGCGTTGTCGGCGAATTCGTGGTCGTCCCAGATCGCGATCATCGGATGCGCGGCGTGCAGGGCCCGGAGGTCGGGGTCGGTCTTGTGGACGCCGTGCCGGGTGCGGTAGTCGGCGAGGGTGATGATCTCGTGGGTGGGGGAGTGCTGCCGTACGACCTTCTTCGAGGCGGGGAAGCCGCCGGTCGCGTACTCGTAGAGGTAGTCGCCGAGGTGCAGGACCGCGTCCAGGTCGCGGCGGGCCGCCAGGTGCCGGTACGCGGAGAAGTAGCCCGCCTCCCAGTTGGCGCAGGAGACGACGCCGAAGCGGATGTTGCCGGCCTTCGCGTCGTGGGCGGGGGCGGTGCGGGTGCGGCCCACGGGGGAGTGGATGCCGGCGGCGGTGAAGCGGTAGTAGTAGGCGGTGGCCGGTGCCAGACCGCGTACGTCGACTTTTACGGTGTGGTCGGCCGAGGCGGTGGTGGTCGCGGTTCCCCTCGCGACCACCGAGCCGAAGTCCTGGTCGGTCGCCACTTCCCAGTCCACCACGGTGTCCGGGCCGCGGCCGGAGCCGGGCACCGCGCCGGGCTCGGGCGTGACCCGGGTCCACAGCAGGACGCCGTCCGGGAGCGGGTCGCCGGAGGCCACGCCGTGCCGGAAGACCTGGGCGTCCGTACGGGGCCGGGCGTCCGTACCGGTCTGAGCGGCGCGGGCGGGGGCGGCGAAGGGCAGCAGGGCGGCGGAGGCGGCCGCTGCCGTGACGGCGGTGCGACGTGATATCTGGTCATGATCGGTCACGGCCGATCACCATACTGTCGCGTAGGACACTACGGGAGGGCTCGCGCAGGAAGTTCGCCCTCCCGTAAACCGCTGTCCGCCGGGCCGGTGCCCAGGCCCCTCGCGGCTACTTCTTCGCGTCCTTCGCGGGCCCGAACTCGTCGTCGATCATCTTGTTGAAGTTGGCCGTGGCCAGCTCCTGGTACTGCTCCTTGGTCATCTGCTTCTGCGGGACCGGCGGCAGCTTCAGCTTCTTGTCGCCGTGCAGGAACGCCGGCGTCCCGGTCACGCCCTTGCGGCCGAAGAGCGCGGTCATCTCCATGGTCCAGCGGTCGTACGTACCGTTCTTGACCGCCGTCCGGAACTTCTCGTTGCCCTTCAGCTCGGGCACCTGATCGGCGACCTCGATCAGCTTCTTGTCCTTGGCGTAGGCGTCGTCGGCCTCTTCGGGGTGGTTCTTCTCCGCGTACAGCGCGGTCTTGTACTTGAGGAACGCCTCCGGGCTGACGTTCAGGGCCGCGCCGAGCGCGCTGAGCGCGTTCTTGGAGCCCTCGCCGCCCTGCCCGCCGTCGATGAAGGTGTACATGGTGAAGCGGATCTTGTAGCGGCCGTCCTCCATGCCCTTCAGTAGGGCCGGGCCCGCGCTCTGCTCGAAGCCCGCACAGGCCGGACAGCGGATGTCCTCGAAGACCTCCAGGGTCTCCTTCGCCTCCGGCTTGCCGATGACGATCTCGGTGCCGTTCTTGCCGCTGGTGTTGGCGGGCTTGACCAGGTCGGCCTCCTTGGCCGCCTCCCAGCCGGTGGGCTCGTTCGCCTTCATGATCCCGAAGCCGATGCCGCCGGCTATGACGAGGACACCGAGCACCGAGGCCCCCACCACGAGCTGCCGGCGGATCTTCTCCTTCTTCTTCTGCCGCTCGCGCTCGGCACGGATCCGCTCGCGGGCCGCCTGCTTGCTCGCCTGGCTGTTGCGGTCGCTCATGGTGCTTACCGACTCCCTGTCCCCAGTGCCCCGTGCCCGGCGGCGCACGGTCCGCTTCGTGCCCGGAGTCTGCCATGGGCACGACGATTTTACGGGTCAAGATTTGGCATCGGCGTACGGCGGAGCCCCGGGCCGGAAGGCCGGTCCGGGGCTCCGGGAAGGGCGGCGGATCAGCCCTTCATGGCCTTGTCGACCTCGGCGGTGAAGGCGTCCGGCGTGGACGGCGCGACCTTGCCGTTCGCGGAGTCGGTGCCCAGCACCGTGTCGTCCATCTTGACCGTCGGCGTGCTCTTGACGTCCTTGAAGCCGTTGAACGCCTCGGACATCTCCATCGCCCAGCGGTTGTACGTACCGGCCTTCACCGCGTCCTGGAACTTGGCGTTGCCCTTCAGCGCGGGCACCGTGTCGGCGACCTTGATCAGGTAGTTGTTGTCGGCGAACTTGTCCGGACCGGTCTCCTCCGGGTGGTACTCCTTCGAGAACAGCGCCTCCTTGAACTTCAGGAACGCGTCCGGGCTCACGTTCAGCGCGGCGCCCATCGCGCTGAGCGCGTTCTTGGAGCCGGTGCCCTGGAGGTTGTTGTCCAGGAAGGTGCCCAGGTGGATGGAGGCCTTGTACTTGCCGGCCTTCAGGTCCTTCTGGATCGTCTCGCCGACGTTCTGCTCGAAGCCCGCGCAGCCCGGGCAGCGGGCGTCCTCGAAGAGCGACAGCGTGTGCTTGGCGTCCTTCTTGCCGACGATGATCTCCGTGCCGTTCTTGCCGGAGGTGTTGGCCGGCTGGACGAGCTTGGCGCTCGCCGCGTCGGACCACTTGGCGGAGCCGCCGCCCGAGTCGCCGCCGCCCGAGTTGGCCACGGCGACGCCGATGCCGCCCGCGACGGCCAGCACGGCGACGATCGAACCGCCGACGGTCAACTGCCGGCGGACCTTCTCCTTCTTCTTCTGCCGCTCGCGCTCGACGCGCAGCCGCTCGCGGGCTGCCTGCTTGTTGGCCTGGCTGTTGCGGTTGCTCATGACTGTCCTGCTCCTGGAAAAGGTGTGAACGGGTGCCTGTCCATAAGCCGCGGCCCGAAGGCTACGCGGCGAGGGAACAGGGCGGTCCACGCCGTACGACGCAGTGCACGAGCAGCGGGACGGCCCGCGGAGCGGCTTCCGTACGCGCGGGCCGGGCGGCCGGGCGGTGCGGTACGGGCAGCGCCCGGACCACCGCCACCGCCAGCAGCAGCGGCCGGAACGCGAACGCCGTCACCGCCCCCAGCAACTGGGCCAGCGCCGCCTCGCCCCGCCGCAGCCAGGCCGCCGCGAGCAGCCCCACGGCGACGTGCACGGCGAGCAGCAGCAGCCAGGTCGCGACGGGCGTCCGGTCCTCCGGCGCCAGGTGCGCCAGGGGAGTGCCCACGTCACCGCCGCCGCACAGCAGGTCCACGCCCAGCGACCGCAACGGCCCGGTGACCGGGCCGCCGGCCCGCCCGTAACAGGTGTGCTGGCCGGCGCTGAAGACCGTGTCGGCGGCCAGCTCCAGCGGTACGAGCAGGGCGGCGATGCGCCAGTAGCCGCGCTCCCGGCCGGCCAGCGCGTACGCGACGGCGAACACGGCGGCCGACAGGAGGGCGACGGTGGTCAGCGGCAGCGGCATCCGGGACAGCAGCACATGGCCCGCGGCGGACAGCGTCACGCACAGCGCCGTGAAGAGCGCTGCGCGCAGTGCCCGCAGGTGTGCCGCCGAGATGTCCATTGCAGCGAGTCTGCCATGGCCGGGTGTAAGTCGGCACTAAGAGGCGCGAATACGTCACCTCTCCGCCTCCTCACCCCGTGGCGCGCCTCACAGACCGGGTATGCGGCCGTTGCGGAAGAGGTCCACGAACGTCTGGTGGTCGGCGCGGGCCCGGGCTCCGTACGCGTGCGCGAAGTCCACCAGCAGCGGGCCGAAGCCGTCCTCGTCGGCGGCTATGGCGGCGTCGATGGCGCGCTCGGTGGAGAACGGCACCAGGGAGTGGCCGCTCTCGTCGTCCGCTGCGGCGTGCATCGCCGCGGTCGCCCGGCCCAGGTCCGCGACGACCGCCGCGATCTCCGCCAGGTCGTCGATGTCCGACCAGTCCAGGTCGACCGCGTACGGGGAGATCTCGGCCACCAACTGGCCGGCGCCGTCCAGCTCGGTCCAGCCCAGCCACGGGTCGGCGTGGTCCTGGAGGGCCCGCTGCGAGATCACCGTGCGGTGCCCCTCGTGCCGGAAGTAGCCGCGCACCCGCGGATCGGTGATGTGCCGGGAGACCGCCGGGGTCTGCGCCTGCTTCATGTAGATCACGACGTCGTTCTCCAGGGCGTCGCTGTTGCCCTCCAGCAGGATGTTGTACGAGGGCAGGCCCGCCGAACCGATGCCGATGCCGCGGCGCCCCACCACGTCCTTGACGCGGTAGGAGTCCGGGCGGGTCAGGCTGGAGTCGGGCAGCGTCTCCAGATAGCCGTCGAAGGCCGCCAGGACCTTGTAGCGGGTCGCGGCGTCCAGCTCGACCGTGCCGCCGCCCGAGGTGAAGCGGCGCTCGAAGTCGCGGATCTCGGTCATCGAGTCCAGCAGGCCGAAGCGGGTCAGCGAGCGGGCCACCCGCAGCGCGCCCAGCAGCGGCCCCTCGGCGGTGTCCAGGGTGAAGGGCGGCACGTCGTCGTCCTTGGCGCCGGTGGCCAGGGCGTGGATGCGCTCGCGGTAGGCGGCGGCGTAGATCCCCACCAGCTCGCTGATCTGCTCGTCGCTCAGCGCCTTGGCGTAGCCGATCAGGGCGACGGAGGCGGCGAAGCGCTTGAGGTCCCAGGTGAAGGGGCCGACGTACGCCTCGTCGAAGTCGTTGACGTTGAAGATCAGCCGGCCGGTGGCGTCCATGTACGTGCCGAAGTTCTCGGCGTGCAGATCGCCGTGGATCCACACCTGGCCGGTGCGCTCGTCCTCGTACGGACCGCTGCCCGGGCCGCCGTCCTGGGCGTGCAGGTCGTGGTAGAAGAGGCAGGCCGTGCCCCGGTAGAAGGCGAAGGCGGAGGCGGCCATCTTCCGGAATTTGACCCGGAAGGCCGCCGGGTCGGCGGCGAGCAGCTCCCCGAAGGCGGTGTCGAAGACGGCGAGGATCTCCTCGCCGCGCTGAGCGGCGTCCGGCGCCGGGACGAGCTGGGACGACATCGCGGGGTGCCTCCTGGGGCAGGTACTGCGGACGGGTGTGCCGCCTCTTCCAACGGCCGAGGCTACTCGCGAGTGCCCGCCCCGCGGGGGCGGCGGCCACCCCCGCGGGGCGCCGCCGCCCCCGCCATGTTGTCGGCGGAGAGTCGTAGACTTCGAGACCGTCCCCGTTCTCGCCCACCGTGGCCCGGCCCCCGGGCCGAGGCGTCGGCGTGCCCGCAGTAACCGAGTCTCCGGAGGTCTTCCGCCGTGGCCAAGCCGCCCTTCACGCACCTGCACGTGCACACCCAGTACTCGCTGCTGGACGGCGCCGCGCGGCTGAAGGACATGTTCGAGGCGTGCAAGGAGATGGGGATGACCCACATCGCCATGTCCGACCACGGCAACCTCCACGGCGCCTACGACTTCTTCCACTCCGCCCAGAAGGCCGGCGTCACGCCGATCATCGGTATCGAGGCGTACGTGGCGCCCGAGTCGCGGCGCACCAAGCGCAAGATCCAGTGGGGCCAGCCGCACCAGAAGCGCGACGACGTCTCCGGTTCCGGCGGTTACACCCACAAGACGATCTGGGCGGCGAACAAGACCGGGCTGCACAACCTCTTCAAGCTCTCCTCCGACGCGTACAAGGAAGGCTGGCTGCAGAAGTGGCCCCGGATGGACAAGGAGACGATCTCCCAGTGGTCCGAGGGCCTGATCGCCTCCACCGGCTGCCCCTCCGGTGAGCTGCAGACCCGGCTGCGCCTCGGCCAGTTCGACGAGGCCCTGAAGGCCGCCTCCGAGTACCAGGACATCTTCGGGAAGGACCGTTACTTCCTGGAGCTGATGGACCACGGCATCGAGATCGAGCGCCGGGTCCGCGACGGCCTGCTGGAGATCGGCAAGAAGCTCGGCATCCCGCCGCTGGTCACCAACGACTCGCACTACACCTACGCGCACGAGGCGTCCGCCCACGACGCCCTGCTGTGCATCCAGACCGGCAAGAACCTCTCGGACCCCGACCGCTTCCGGTTCGACGGCACCGGCTACTACCTGAAGTCCACGGACGAGATGTACGCCATCGACTCCTCGGACGCCTGGCAGGAGGGCTGCCGCAACACCCTCCTGGTCGCCGAGCAGATCGACACCACCGGCATGTTCGAGAAGCGCGACCTGATGCCGAAGTTCGACATACCGGAGGGCTACACCGAGGTCACGTGGTTCAAGGAGGAGGTCCGGCGCGGCATGGCCCGCCGCTACCCCGACGGGGTCCCCGAGGACCGGCAGCGGCAGGCCGAGTACGAGATGGACATCATCCTGCAGATGGGGTTCCCGGGGTACTTCCTCGTGGTCGCGGACTTCATCATGTGGGCGAAGAACAACGGCATCGCGGTGGGCCCCGGCCGAGGTTCCGCGGCCGGCTCGATCGTCGCGTACGCCCTGGGCATCACCGACCTCGACCCGATCACCCACGGACTGATCTTCGAGCGGTTCCTCAACCCCGAGCGCGTCTCCATGCCCGATGTCGACATCGACTTCGACGAGCGCAGGCGCGTCGAAGTGATCAGGTACGTGACGGAGAAGTACGGCGCCGACAAGGTCGCCATGATCGGTACGTACGGCAAGATCAAGGCCAAGAACGCGATCAAGGACTCGGCCCGGGTGCTGGGCTACCCGTACGCCATGGGCGACCGCCTCACCAAGGCCATGCCCGCCGACGTCCTCGGCAAGGGCATCGACCTCTCCGGCATCACCGACCCCCAGCACCCGCGCTACAGCGAGGCCGCCGAGATCCGGGGGATGTACGAGAACGAGCCCGACGTGAAGAAGGTCATCGACACCGCCAAGGGCGTCGAGGGCCTGGTCCGGCAGATGGGTGTGCACGCGGCCGGCGTGATCATGTCCAGCGAGCCGATCGTCGACCACGCGCCGCTCTGGACGCGGCACACCGACGGTGTGACCATCACGCAGTGGGACTACCCGCAGTGCGAGTCGCTCGGCCTGCTGAAGATGGACTTCCTGGGCCTGCGCAACCTCACCATCATGGACGACGCAGTCAAGATGGTGGAGGCCAACAAGGGCAAGAAGCTGGAGCTCCTGGAGCTCCCGCTGGACGACCCCAAGACCTATGAGCTGCTCTGCCGCGGTGACACCCTCGGCGTCTTCCAGTTCGACGGCGGCCCGATGCGTTCGCTGCTGCGCCAGATGCAGCCCGACAACTTCGAGGACATTTCCGCCGTGTCGGCCCTGTACCGGCCGGGCCCGATGGGCATGAACTCGCACATCAACTACGCGGAGCGGAAGAACGGCCGCCAGGAGATCACCCCGATCCACAAGGAGCTGGAGGAGCCGCTCAAGGAGGTCCTGGGCCTGACCTACGGCCTGATCGTCTACCAGGAGCAGGTCCAGAAGGCCGCCCAGATCGTCGCCGGGTACTCCCTCGGCGAGGCGGACGTCCTGCGCCGCGTGATGGGCAAGAAGAAGCCCGAGGAGCTGGAGAAGAACTTCGTCCTCTTCCAGGCCGGTGCCCGCAAGAACGGCTTCAGCGACGAGGCGATCCAGGCCCTGTGGGACGTCCTGGTCCCGTTCGCCGGCTACGCGTTCAACAAGGCGCACTCCTCCGCGTACGGACTGGTCACGTACTGGACCGCCTACCTCAAGGCGAACTACCCGGCGGAGTACATGTCCGCGCTGCTCACCTCGGTGCGCGACGACAAGGACAAGTCGGCGGTCTACCTCAACGAGTGCCGCCGCATGGGCATCAAGGTGCTCCCGCCGAACGTGAACGAGTCGCTGGCGAACTTCGCCGCCCAGGGCGACGACGTGATCCTCTTCGGCCTCACCGCCGTCCGCAACGTCGGCCAGAACGTGGTGGACTCGATCATCCGCTGCCGCAAGGCCAAGGGGAAGTACACCTCCTTCCCCGACTACCTCGACAAGGTCGAGGCGGTCGTGTGCAACAAGCGCACCACCGAATCGCTGATCAAGGCGGGCGCCTTCGACGAGATGGGGCACACCCGCAAGGGTCTGACCGCGCACTACGAGTCCATGATCGACAACGTGGTGCAGGTCAAGCGCAAGGAGGCCGAGGGGCAGTTCGACCTCTTCGGCGGGATGGGCGACGACAGCGCCGACGACGGCCCCGGCTTCGGTCTGGACATCGAGTTCTCCGACATCGAGTGGGACAAGACGTACCTGCTCGCCCAGGAGCGCGAGATGCTCGGTCTGTACGTCTCCGACCACCCGCTGTTCGGTCTGGAGCACGTGCTGTCCGACAAGGCGGACGCGGCGATCTCCCAGCTCACCGGCGGTGACTACTCCGACGGCTCGATCGTCACCATCGGCGGCATCATCTCCGGCCTCCAGCGCAAGATGACCAAGCAGGGCAACGCCTGGGCCATCGCCACCGTCGAGGACCTGGCCGGTTCCATCGAGTGCATGTTCTTCCCGGCGACCTACCAGTTGGTCTCCACCCAACTCGTCGAGGACACCGTCGTCTTCGTCAAGGGGCGCCTGGACAAGCGCGAGGACATCCCGCGGCTGGTCGCCATGGAGATGATGGTCCCCGACCTCTCGGAGGCCGGCGCCAACGCCCCCGTGACGATCACCATCCCCACGGTCAAGGTCACCCCGCCGCTGGTCGAGAAGCTGGGCGAGGTGCTCACCAGCCACCGCGGCTCGACCGAGGTACGGATCAAGCTCCAGGGGACCCGCAAGACGACGGTGCTCCGGCTGGACCGGCACCGGGTGACCCCGGACCCGTCGCTCTTCGGTGACCTGAAGGTGCTGCTGGGTCCGTCCTGCCTGGCGGGCTGAGCCGGTGAGCGGTGCCCGGGGCTCCGGTCCCGGGCACCGAGGGCGCGCGGGAAGCGGATGTCTACGCGAGTAGCGGGGACGGGCTTCCGGTCGGCGAGCGGCACCGCTTCACGGACCGGGACGGCTCGCTCCCGCTCTCCCGCAGCCGCCGGAGCGCCGGCGCGTGCAGCGCGCGAGAGGGGCGCACCCCGCACGGGTGCGCCCCTCTACTGCTGTACGGCGAAGGTCAGTTGTGACCAAAACGGCGCTGGTGCTTACGGGCGACGTCGCGCGGGGTCGCCTCCACGGACTGGGCCGTCGCCTGGGCCTCCATCGCCGACCGCTCGGCGTCCTGACGGTTGCGCTCGGTGGTCTGAGCGCCCTTCTGCTGCTGATTACGGTCGCGATTCTTGTTCTTGGCCATGACCGTGCCTCCTGAGGGGGATCCTGGGATCGGGGCCGTGACCAGGCTTACACGGGCCGTTGCCGCGCGCATTTCGGACAATTACCGTGCGTCATGCGCCGCGTCACGTGCCGTGTTCGCCCTGGACGCCGAATCCGCCACGCCGATGATCGAGTTCGGGCAGTTAACCCCCGTACGGTCGGGCAGACTCGAAGGTAAAGCAGGAGGAAACCTCGTGCCACAGGCCGAGCCGGGGGGCGTCCGACTTCAGCACCTCAGGAAAGAGGGTGGAACGTGGATCGCTGCGTCGTCCTGGTGGACGCCGGATACTTGCTGGGCGCCGCCGCGAGCCTGCTCGCCGGAGAGCCCACCCGGTCCCGGATCACCGTTGATCACGCCGCCCTCATCCAGGGCCTGCGCCAGCGCGCCGAAGCCGACACCGAACGGCCGCTGCTGCGCATCTACTGGTTCGACGGCGCGCCCGACCGCGTACCGCAGCCCGAGCACCGGCGGCTGCGCGTCATGTCCCGGGTCACCGTCCGGCTGGGCGCGCTGACCCGCAGCGACGGCCGCTGGGCGCAGAAAGGCGTCGACGCCGCGATGCACGCGGAGTTGACCGAACTGGCCCGTAACCGCGCCTGCTCCGACATCGTCCTGGTCACCGGCGACGGTGACCTGCTGCCCGGCCTGATGTCGGCCAAGGAGCACGGCGTCGCCGTGCACCTGTGGGCCGTGCAGGCCGCCGACGGCGACTACAACCAGTCGGAGGACCTGGTCGCCGAGGCCGACGAGCGGCGGGTGCTCGACCGCTCCTGGATCACCCGCGCCGTACGGCTGAAGGAACTCGGCGGCCCCTGCGCGCCGCCCCCTGTGCCGCGGCCCGAGATCGCCGCCATCCTCTCGGCGCCGCTGCCCGAGTCCGCCGTCGCGGCCGCCGCGGCCGCGGCCTCCGCCGCCCACGACGCGGAGCGGGCCGCCGCCCGGGAACGCAACGGTGCGAACGGTGCTGCACGCCCGGCGCCCGCCCCTTCGGAGCGGACCGGCTCCGCGGGCGCCTGCGACCGGCCGGGAGCCGCCGCCGAACGGGACGGCGAAGGCGGCCCGGCGGGCGGCAAGGGCACCCCGGTCCCGACCCCGAAGGATCTCGCCGACCTGAACCGGGGCCCCGGCGCCGGACCGGGCGGGTCCGGCGCGGCCCCGGCGCCCGTGCCCAGCGCGACGCTGCGCTGGTCCTCGGACAAGGGCTGGGTCGAGCGTGGCGGCCCGGTCGGCGAACCGCCCGAAACCGCCTCGCTCCCGACCCTCGCCCAGCTCACCAGCGCCGAGCAGCGCTGGGCCGACCGGGAGGAGGACATCACGGCCGTCAGCGGCGACCCCTTCGAAGTGGGCCAGGTCTTCGCCCGCCGCTGGACGGAACGGCTCTCCGACACGGCCCACCTCCAGCAGATCTCCACGGAATACCCCCGCATCCCGCACCGCATCGACGGCGAACTTCTCCGCTATGCCGCCCGCTTCGGCCTGCTCGCCCACAAGGACGACCAGATCGACGAACACGACCGCTACGCGATCCGCGCCGGATTCTGGCGCGAAGTCGACCTCCGGACGGCGGCGTCGCACGTACCGGTGGGGGAGTAGGGGCGAGCCCGGTGGGCCCGCCCTGGGCCGGGGGAACGGGCGCCGGTCACCCGGCTGGGCGCCTCGCCCGGGGGCGATGCCCACGTCCTCGTGGCGGAGGCGGCAGCCGCCGCACCGCCGGGCGGAGCGGGGCGCCGCGGCCGCCACGGGCAGGGGGTGCGGACAGCCGCGGCCCCGGCAGCGCGTACGCTCGTTGCTCGTGAGGATGGGTGCGAAGCGGGTGGAGTGCGGCGAGCCGGTGTGTGCCGTGCGCGACCTGGTCAAGACGTACCCCGCGGTACGCGGGCGGCGGGGAGCGGTGGGGGCACCGGCCGTACGGGCCAGTGACGGCATCAGCCTGGACGTCCGCCAAGGGGAGATCTTCGGGCTGCTCGGGCCGAACGGAGCCGGCAAGTCGACGCTGGTCCGCCAGCTCACCGGGCTGCTGCGCCCCGACTCCGGCAGCGTCACCGTGCTGGGCCACGACCTCGTCCGCTACCCGGAGCGCGCCGCCCGCCTGCTCGGCTACCTGGGCCAGGAGTCCAGCGCCCTGGACGAGATGACGGTCGCCCTCGCCGTGGAGACCACCGGCCGGCTGCGCGGCCTGCCCGCCCGGGAGGCCCGCGCCGAGCGCGACGCCGTCGTCGAGGAACTGGGGCTCGGCGATATCGCCGGGCGCCCGCTCAAGCGGCTCTCCGGGGGCCAGCGCCGCCTCGCGTGCTTCGCCGCCGTCCTGGTCGGCGAGCGGCCGTTGCTGGTCCTGGACGAGCCGACCACCGGCATGGACCCGGTGGCGCGCCGCGCCGTGTGGGCCGCCGTGGACCGGCGCCGGGCGGAGCGCGGCGCCACCGTGCTGCTCGTGACCCACAACGTCATCGAGGCGGAGAGCGTCCTGGACCGGGTCGCGGTGATCGACCGGGGCAAGGTCATCGCCTGCGACACGCCCGGCGGGCTGAAGGACCTGGTGGGCGAGGAGGTCCGGCTGGAGCTGGTGTGGCGGGAGCGGGCGCCGCTGGACGTGCCCGAGGTGGCCGCCCTGGGCGAGGCCGCGCGGACCAGCGGACGGCGCTGGACCCTGCGACTGGACCCGGACCGGGCGCGGGAGGCGGTGGCCGCCGTGACGGCCGGCCCGGCCTTCGCCGCGCTGGACGACTTCACGCTCGCGACGCCGAGCCTGGAAGATGTGTATCTCGCGCTGGGGGGCCGTACGGAGGAAGGCTTGGTGAAGGCGTGAGCGTGGTTCCCGCGGAGGCGCAGGCGACGGCGGCGGAGCAGGCCGAGACGACGGCGGAGACGCAGGCGCGGACGGTGGCACCGGCCGCCGCCGGGCCCCGTACGGACCTGCCGTCCGCCGCGCCCCTGGCGCCCGCCGCCCGGCTGCTGCCCGCGCTCGCCGCCGTGTACCGGGCCCAACTGTCCCGGGCCCGGGTCGCCCGGATTCCGCTGCTGTTCGTGGCCACCTTCCAGTCCGTCGGGATCATGGTCCTGATGCGCGGGGTGGTCGACGACGGCGACGCCGCGCGGGCCGTCGTGGCCGGCTCCAGCGTGCTGGTCGTCGCGTTCGTGGCGCTGAACCTGCTGGCCCAGTACTTCGGGCAGCTCCGCGCCAGCGGCGGCCTCGACCACTACGCCACGCTGCCGGTGCCGCCCGCCGCCGTGGTGCTCGGCGCGGCCGCCGCGTACGCCTCGTTCACCGCGCCGGGGACCGTGGTCACGGCCGTCACCGGCTGTCTGCTGTTCCAGCTCCCGATGGCGAACCTGTGGGTGCTGATCGCGGTGATCCCGCTGGCCGGAGCGGCCCTCGCCGGGCTCGGCGCGGCGCTGGGCCTGCTCGCGCCGCGACCGGAACTGGCCACCCTCTGCGGCCAGTTGGGCATGTCGGCGGCCCTGCTGCTGGGCGTGCTGCCGGCCGCCCGGCTGCCCGCGCCGATCTCGTACGCGCGGGACCTGCTGCCGTCCACGTACGGGGTCGAGGCCCTGGCGCGCGGCTTCGACGCCCGTCCCGACTGGCTGGCGGTCCTCGCGGACCTGGGGGTCTGCGCGGCGGTCGGCGTCCTGTCGCTGGCCGTGGCGACCTGGGCGTACCGCCGGGCAGCCGTACGGTGACGGATCCGGCGGACGGCCCGCCGGGGCCCGGGGCTTCCGGAGGGCGCCCGGACGGTGCCGGGCAGACCGGCCGGAACCGGCCGCACGGCCGTCCTGCCGACAGCGGCACCGTGCCCACCTGGCACGATGACAGGGTGACCGCACCGCAGACGCCGCAGCCGCACGAGAACCAGCCGCACGACAACCGGGCGACCGGGCACGCGTACAACCCCTGGACCAGTCCGTCCGGGGCGACGTCCGACCATCCGACCTCCGGGGGTCCGCCGTGCGGGACCGGGCCGAGCTCCGCCGTGAACTGTTCGAGGCCGCGCTGATCGCGCTCGTGGTGACGGTGTGCGGTGTGCTGCTGGGCGCCCTGTGGGCGTGGCTGGCGCCGCGCGTCCCGCTGATCGCGGACGGCAGCGGCAACGTCTACCTCCAGCACGTCGAGGGCGAGGAGGCCATCGGCGGGGACGGCACGTTCATCCTGCTGGCCCTCGGCTTCGGGGTGGTGTGCGCGGCGGGCGCGTTCCTCTTCCGGCGGGGCGGGGGCATCCCGCTGGTGGTGGCGCTGGTGGTGGGCGGACTGCTCGGCTCCGTGGTGGCCTGGCGGTTCGGCATCTGGCTGGGCCCGACGTCGGACCTGGGGGAGCTGGCGAAGGAGGCCGGCAAGGGCGTCCCGTTCGACGCGCCGCTGCGCCTCCAGGCCAAGGGCGCGCTGATCGCCTGGCCGGCCGGCGCCATGGTCGCGCATCTGCTGCTGACCGGCCTCTTCGGCCCCCGCGACCCGGAGCCGCCGCAGCCGGAGTGGTACCCCGGAGGGCAGCAGGCCCCGCGGCATCCGCAGACCCCGCCGCCTTCGGAGAGCTGACAGCCGGCGGCTGACGGGGTCACGTCGCGCGTCGGGTCCGTCCGCTCCTCAGGCGGGCCGGCGCCCGTGGTTGGCCTTGCCCTTCTTGATGCGCCACTTCCGCTTACGGGTCTTCTTCGACATGGGCGTACCTCCTCCACGGGTCGTAGCGGAGGACGGGGCAGGCGTAAAGGCCCGGCGTCGTGACGGGCGGGGCGTACGGGGCACATCCGGCCGCGCGCGGCAGGGCGTACGGCGCGTGGGGCACTGCCCTCAGGCGCGCGCGATCTCCGCGAGCGTCGCTTCCGTGAGCTTCTGGAGGTCGGCGGGGGCCAGTTCGACCTCCAGGCCGCGGCGGCCGGCCGACACGCACACCGTCTCGTGCGCGGCCGCCGACGCGTCGAGCACCGTACGCAGGCGCTTGCGCTGGCCGAGCGGGGAGATCCCGCCGCGTACGTAGCCGGTGCTGCGTTCCGCGGCGGCCGGGTCGGCCATCGCGGCGCGCTTGCCGCCGGCCGCGGCGGCCAGGGCCTTGAGGTCGAGGGATCCGGAGACCGGTACGACGGCGACGGTCAGCGCGCCGTCCACCTCGGCGAGCAGTGTCTTGAAGACCTGGTCGGGGGAGACCCCGAGCGCCTCGGCGGCCTCCTCGCCGTAGGAGGCGACGGCCGGGTCGTGCTCGTACGCGTGGAGGGTGAAGTCGACGCCCGCCTCGGTGAGGGTGACCGTCGCCGGGGTGCCGCCGGCCGGCTGCTTCCCGTTCTTCGGCTGCTTGGTCCGCTTCGGCTTCTTGGACATGATCGTCGCGCCTCGGCTCGCTCGTAAGGTCGTCGGTACGGGTACGGGGTGGCGGCAGGGGCGGTGCCCCCGCGCTCAGTTGGGGCTGGTCGGGTGGCGGGTCAGGTCCACCGCGGGCAGCGACGGGAGCTTACCGATCACCGCGGTCTCCTGGCGAAGGAGTTTCAGCTCCTGCGTGAGCCGGGAGGCGACGTCCGGCGCCTCCAGGAGCCGCTGCTTGGCCGGGATGTCGAGCACGGCGGCGGCCGCCACCAGGTACGACAGCACCGACGGCTCGCCGGGCAGGTCCTGGCCGCCGGACAGGGTGCGCTCGTTCGCCCAGGCCAGCCGCTTCTGGTAGGTGCGGAAGGCCCGTACGACACCGGAGGCCAGCGCGCCGGCGCCCTCGCCCTCGGTCTCCGCCAGCTCCTCCACCTCGCCCATCAGGTACGGGCCCGAGGCGTCCACCGACAGCAGCTTGAAGCGGGTGGTGCCGGTGGCCAGCACCTCGTACCCCCCGGCGCCGGGGGAGAGCGCCGCGTCCGCGGCTGCCTCGGCGCCCTCGTCGGAGGCCAGGGCCGAACCGGGGGCGCCGCTCTTCTCGCGGATGGTGGCCGCGTCGGCCACGCACCCCACGGTGTGGAAGGCGCTGATCGGGTCGGGGCCGAAACCGGCGCCGGGACCGTCGGCGGGCAGCGCGGTGCTGTCCGGCAGGCCGGGGGCGGAGGGCGCCACCTCGCGGCCGTCGCGGATCGCGACGACCCCGAAACGGCGCTCGTCCTCGGGCAGGGCGAGGAGGTCGCGCATCATCGCCCGGTACCGCGCCTCGAAGACGTTGAGCGGGAGGACGAGTCCCGGGAACAACACCGAGTTCAGCGGGAAGAGCGGTAGGCGCACGGAGGTCACAGCCCGTAAGCCTAGAGCCTGTGGAGACGGGAGTGGTTCGCGGCCCGCGATCCGGGGCGCGCGGGGTAGGGGCGGGCGGCCCCTGTCCCGGTGGCGTACGGCCCCGGATCAGCCCCTGAGCGGGTGCCGGACCGGTGCCGGGCCGCTGCCGGAGCGGTACCGCGCCGGTTCCGACGCCCCGCCCCGCTCCGCGCGCCCCTGCGCCCCGGCCCGCGCCCCTGCGCCTCGGCTCAGTTCCCCACGCCCCGGCCCGGCTTCCCGCGTCCCGGCCCGGCTCCCCGCGCCCGCCGTATCGCCCCCGCTACTGCCGCCGCAGCAGCCGCGACGCGCCCGCCGCGACCGTCGTCGCCAGGACCCACCCGGCCAGGATCATGACCGCGGCGACCCACTGGGAGCCGCCGTCCGGCTTCCACGACGAGCCCTGGTAGAGATCGATCACCGGCAGCAGCAGGTCGAGGGAGTAGAGGTACGGGTTCCAGGGCGGCGCCTCGCCGGGTTTGAGGGCCGGGGGCGGGGACTGGGCGAAGTAGACCGTGCCGAGGGCCCACAGGATCGCCATCCACACCGCGGCCCGCCCCGGCCGGTAGCCGTACGCCACCGTCCAGTCCTGGAGGACGCCCCACAGCTTGGCGGCCAGCGGCAGCGTCTCGCGCCGCCGCCGCTGCTTGGCGAGCAGCACCTCGCGGGCGTCGGAGTCCTCGCCGCTGCCGCGCAGGGCGGTGGCGAGCATCTCGTAGGGCTCCGGCGCGTACTCCGGCGTGGCGGCGGCCACCCACTCCAGCCGCCGGGACAGCGGGAAGTGGCCGCGCGGGATGAGCGTCTCGTAGTTGAAGCCCGCCATCCACAGGCCGCCGAGACCGGGCCAGCTCGCCGCCTTGTCGACCAGGTTGACGACCCGCGCGCCGGAGAGGATGACCCGTCCGCGCTGCGGCCGCTCGCCCAGGAAGCGCAGCTCCGGCGTCTGGATGCGGCGCAGCGACAGCTCCTGGTCGGCCTCCATGATGAAGCGGGCCTGCTCGAAGTCGACGGCGTCGCCGAAGCGCCCGTCGTCCAGCCGCATGCCGCCCTCGCACTCGAAGCGCTGCATCCGGGTGCCGCGGGTGGGGGTGTGGGTGATGCCGTACGGGGGTGTGGCGGTGGTGCTGGAGAACGGGGAGCTGGCCAGGCCGGCGCCGGTCAGGTAGAGGGTGCGCTCGACCGTCATCTGGGGGGCGTTCAGGGCGCGCCGCCCGTACGGGTTGCTCAGCCGGCTGCCGCGCAGGCTCAGCGACACGCCGATCGTCGCGCCGCGCAGCGACAGCTCGCCGTAGGACTCCATCATCTCGGCCTGGAGGTCCTGGGCGACGGTGAGCCCGTCCGCCATGACCGAGCGGCCCTGCCGGTCCTTGTGCACCACCGTCTGGTTGAGCAGCAGGTCCGTACCGATGTGCGCGTCCGTCAGACGGATGCCGGAGCGGACGACGCAGCGTGGCAGGTGCAGGTCGCCTTCGGTGTGCAGCCGGGCCGCCTCGATCCGGGGGATCGCGCAGCCGACCATCCGCAGGGTGGTGAAGCGGCTCTCGGGCAGCACGACCTCGTTCTGGAAGCGGCAGTCGCGCAGCTCCACGAATGGCTTGATCGTGCCGCCCGCAAGGTCGAGAGTGTCGGTGATGTACGCGCCCGCCAGTTTCAGCGCGGAGACGCGTCCGGGCTGCGCGGGCGGTCCTTCCAGGAGCAGGAGCGCGACGATACGGGCGCGCACCCGCCGCTCCGGGCCCCACCGGAACTGCCCGTGCGGGTCGTCCCTGGCCGGGTCGCCGGTGCGCAGGTCGCAGGTGCTGCCGTTGCGGAACGCCTGCCACAGGCTCCACTCGGCAGGGTTCAGCATCAGCGCCGCGGGTGCGTCGCCCTCCTCCGGCGTGGCCACCGTGCCTTCCCCCTTTCGCCGCTCCCCCGAGCGGGTCCGTACCGTCCCGCGTCCGCGGGGTCCGCGTCCAACCGTTTCTGCACGCCGCCCGCCCGCTGCCGCGCGCCGTCGTACGGGCCGGACCGGCCTGGCAGCCGCTCCCGGGAGCCGCTTCCGCGCCCCGGCCCCCGTGCGTCCGCCCCGTCACTCCCTTTGCCCGTACGCCCGTACGAACCCCATGCCCGCTGCGTGAGCACCTGAACACGCGCGGTGAGGATCGCTTCGAGACGGTTTCGCGGCCGGCCGGGTGCGCGGCCGTGCGACCGGACCCCGGCGCGACTCCGGGACGTTCTCGGCGCCGCCCCGGCGCGATCCCGGCCCCGCCCCGGCGCGATCCCGGCCCCGCCCCGGCGCGCTCCCGGTGCCGTACCGCACCGACTGAGCTGTGTATCACCGACTGATACGGGCGCTCGGGCCCGGGAACGGGTCTGAGACACTGGAGGGGTGATCTCCCGAATCGATCTGCGCGGCGATGCCCTCCCCGAGGGCGGCGCCCTGCGCGACCTGCTGCCCCGTGCCGAGTTCGACGTGGAAGCCGCCCTGGAGAAGGTGCGGCCCATCTGCGAGGACGTACGCCATCGTGGGACGGCCGCGCTGATCGAGTACGCCCATCGGTTCGACGGGGTCGCCATCGAGCGTGTCCGGGTGCCCGCCGAGGCGCTTCAGCGGGCGCTCGCGGAGCTGGACCCGGCCGTCCGGGCCGCCCTGGAGGAGTCGATCCGGCGCGCCCGGATCGTCCACCGCGAGCAGCGCCGCACGGACGTCACCACCAAGGTCGTCCCCGGCGGCACGGTCACCGAGCGCTGGGTCCCGGTCGAGCGCGTCGGCCTGTACGTACCCGGTGGCCTGGCGGTTTACCCGTCCTCCGTGGTCATGAACGTGGTCCCCGCACAGGAGGCGGGCGTCGACGGCGTCGCCGTCACCTCCCCGCCGCAGGCGGAGTTCGGCGGCCTGCCGCACCCGACGATCCTCGCCGCCTGCGCCCTGCTCGGCGTGGACGAGGTGTACGCGGCCGGCGGCGCCCAGGCGATCGCCATGTTCGCGTACGGCACCGAGGAGTGCCGCCCGGTCAACCTGGTCACCGGCCCCGGCAACATCTACGTCGCCGCCGCCAAGCGCCTGCTCAAGGGCCGGATCGGCATCGACGCCGAGGCCGGGCCCACCGAGATCGCGGTCCTCGCGGACGCCACCGCCGACGCCGCGCACGTCGCCGCCGACCTGATCAGCCAGGCCGAGCACGACACGCTGGCCGCCGCCGTCCTGGTCACCGACTCGGCCGAACTGGCCGCCGCTGTCGAGACCGAGCTGAAGACCCAGGTGGCCGCCACCAAGCACACCGAGCGGATCAGCACCGCGCTGGCCGGCCGGCAGTCCGCGATCGTGCTGGTGGACGGTGTGGACGAGGGCCTGAAGGTGGTCGACGCGTACGGCGCCGAGCACCTGGAGATCCAGACCGCCGACGCGGCCGCCGTCGCCGCCCGGGTCCGCAACGCCGGCGCGATCTTCGTCGGCCCGTACGCGCCCGTCTCGCTCGGCGACTACTGCGCCGGCTCCAACCACGTGCTGCCCACCGGCGGCTGCGCCTGCCACTCCTCGGGCCTGTCCGTCCAGTCGTTCCTGCGCGGCATCCACGTCGTGGACTACAGCCGTGACGCGCTGGCCGAGGTCGCCCACCATGTGGTGACCCTCGCCGAGGCCGAGGACCTCCCGGCCCACGGCGCCGCGCTGAAGGCCAGGTTCGACTGGAAGATCCCGCAGGGCAAGTGAGCGAGCACGTGACGAAGATCGACGACCTCCCCATCCGGGACGAGCTGCGCGGCAAGTCCCCGTACGGCGCGCCCCAGCTTGACGTCCCCGTACGCCTGAACACCAACGAGAACCCGTACCCGCTGCCCGAGCCGCTGGTGCGGCGGATCGCCGAGCGGGTCACCGAGGCGGCCCGCGAGCTGAACCGCTACCCCGACCGGGACGCGGTCGAGCTGCGCACCGAACTGGCCGCCTACCTGACGCGCACCGGCGGCCACGAGGTCACGACGGCCAACGTGTGGGCCGCCAACGGCTCCAACGAGGTCATCCAGCAGCTTCTCCAGACCTTCGGCGGCCCGGGCCGCACCGCCATCGGCTTCGAGCCCTCGTACTCGATGCACGGCCTGATCTCGCGCGGCACCGGCACCGGCTGGCTCTCCGGCCCGCGCAACGACGACTTCACCATCGACGTCGAGGCGGCCGTGGCCGCCATCGGCGAGCAGCGGCCCGACGTGGTCTTCGTCTGCTCGCCCAACAACCCCACCGGCACCGCCGTCGCCGCCGAAACGGTTCTCGCGCTGTACGAGGCCGCGCAGGCGGCCCGCGCGGACACCGGCGGCGCGCTGGTCGTCGTGGACGAGGCGTACGGCGAGTTCAGCCACCGCCCCTCGCTCCTCCCGCTGATCGAGGGCCGCCCGAACCTGGTCGTCTCGCGCACCATGTCCAAGGCGTTCGGCGCCGCGGGCCTGCGCCTGGGCTACCTGGCCGCCGACCCCGCCGTGGTCGACGCCGTCCAGCTCGTCCGCCTCCCGTACCACCTCTCGTCCGTCACCCAGGCCACCGCGCTCGCCGCCCTGGAGCACACCGACACGCTCCTGAAGTACGTCGAGCAGCTCAAGCAGGAGCGCGACCGGCTGGTGGACGAGCTGCGCGCCATCGGCTGCGAGGTGGTCGACTCGGACGCCAACTTCGTCCAGTTCGGGCGGTTCGAGGACCAGCACGCCACCTGGCGGGCCATCCTCGACCAGGGCGTCCTGGTCCGTGACAACGGCGTACCGGGCTGGCTGCGGGTCACCGCGGGAACCCCCGCCGAGAACGACGCGTTCCTCGACGCGGTCCGTGCAGTACTGAAGGAGAACCGATGAACCGCGTTGGGCGCGTGGAGCGCACCACGAAGGAGACCTCGGTGCTGGTCGAGATCGATCTCGACGGCACCGGGCAGGTCGACGTGTCGACAGGGGTCGGCTTCTACGACCACATGCTCGACCAGCTCGGCCGGCACGGCCTCTTCGACCTCAAGGTCAAGACCGACGGCGACCTGCACATCGACACCCACCACACCATCGAGGACACCGCCCTCGCGCTGGGTGCCGCCTTCAAGCAGGCCCTCGGCGACAAGGTCGGCATCTACCGCTTCGGCAACTGCACCGTCCCGCTGGACGAGTCGCTGGCCCAGGTGACCGTCGACCTCTCCGGGCGCCCCTACCTGGTGCACACCGAGCCGGAGAACATCGCGCCGATGATCGGCACGTACGACACGACGATGACCCGGCACATCCTGGAGTCCTTCGTCGCGCAGGCGCAGATCGCCCTGCACGTCCACGTCCCGTACGGGCGCAACGCCCACCACATCGTGGAGTGCCAGTTCAAGGCGCTGGCCCGCGCGCTGCGCTACGCCAGCGAGCGCGACCCGCGCGCCGCCGGCATCCTCCCGTCCACCAAGGGAGCGCTGTGAACGGCCTGTCCACCGTCTTCATCGTCCTCGGCCTCTTCCTGCTCGGCGGGCTCTACTCCTTCTGGAAGCAGGGCATGGGCAAGAGCGTCCTCGTCCTGCTGGGCATCGGCTCGGCCATGTGCCTGGTCGCCGGCATTCTCCGTCTGGATGTGTGGAATTGAGCACCGCACCCGCGAAGAAGGTCGTGGTCTTCGACTACGGCTTCGGCAACGTCCGCTCCGCCGAGCGCGCCCTCGCCCACGTCGGCGCCGACGTGGAGATCACCGGTGACTACGACAAGGCCATGAACGCCGACGGCCTGCTCGTCCCCGGCGTGGGCGCCTTCGCCGCCTGCATGAAGGGTCTGCGCGAGGCGCGCGGCGACTGGGTCATCGGCCGCCGCCTGTCCGGCGGGCGCCCCGTCATGGGTATCTGCGTCGGCATGCAGATCCTCTTCTCGCGCGGCATCGAGCACGGCGTGGAGACCGAGGGCCTGGACGAGTGGCCCGGCACGGTCGGCCCGCTCAAGGCCGACGTCGTCCCGCACATGGGCTGGAACACCGTCCAGGCACCGGAGGGCACGCGACTGTTCGACGGCCTGCCCGCCGACGCGCGCTACTACTTCGTGCACTCCTACGCCGTACGCGACTGGGAGCTGGAAGTCGGCAACCCCAACATGCGCGCGCCCCAGGTCACCTGGGCCACGCACGGCGAGCCGTTCGTGGCCGCCGTCGAGAACGGCCCGCTGTGGGCCACCCAGTTCCACCCCGAGAAGTCCGGCGACGCCGGCGCCAAGCTGCTGTCCAACTGGACCAAGACCCTCTAGGACCCTCCGCGATGAGCAAGCTCGAACTCCTCCCCGCCGTCGATGTCCGCGACGGCCAGGCGGTCCGCCTCGTGCACGGCGAGTCCGGCTCCGAGACGTCCTACGGCGACCCGTTGCAGGCCGCGCTGGCCTGGCAGCAGGCGGGCGCCGAGTGGCTGCACCTGGTCGACCTCGACGCGGCGTTCGGCACCGGCGACAACCGCGCGCAGATCGCCGAGGTCGCCCGGAGCATGGACATCAAGGTCGAACTCTCCGGCGGCATCCGCGACGACGCCTCGCTGGAGGCCGCGCTGGCCACCGGCTGCAAGCGGGTCAACCTCGGTACGGCGGCCCTGGAGACCCCCGAGTGGGTCGCCAAGGTCATCGCCGAGCACGGCGACAAGATCGCGGTCGGCCTGGACGTCCGGGGCACCACGCTGCGCGGCCGCGGCTGGACCCGCGACGGCGGCGACCTCTACGAGACGCTGGCGCGCCTGGACTCCGAGGGCTGCGCCCGCTACGTCGTCACCGACATCAACAAGGACGGCACCCTCCAGGGCCCCAACCTGGAACTGCTGCGCAACGTCTGCGCCGCGACCGACAAGCCGGTCGTCGCGTCCGGCGGCGTCTCCTCCCTTGACGACCTCCGCGCGATCGCCACCCTGGTACCGGAAGGCGTCGAGGGCGCCATCGTCGGCAAGGCGCTCTACGCCAAGGCATTCACCCTGGAAGAGGCATTGGAGGCCGTTTCGTCATGACCATCGAGCGCGCGCAGACCGACAGTCCCTGGGAAGAGATCATCGGCTTCGCGCGCGCCGTGGCGGCCGGCGACCGCGTCCTGGTCGCCGGCACGATGCCACTGGTCGACGGCGTGCTGTACGGGGAGGGCGACCCGTACGAACAGACGAAGGTCGCCTTCTCCAACGCGCTGGTGGCCCTGGAGCCGTTCGGGCTCGGGGCCGGTTCGGTCATCCGCACCCGGATGTACCTGACCCACGCGCGGGACGTGGACGAGGCGGCCCGCGCCCACAAGGAACTCTTCGACGCCGTACGGCCCGCCGCGACCCTGGTCGTGGTCTCCGGCTTCGCCGACTCGCGCGTACTGGTCGAAGTCGAACTCGAAGCATTCAGAGAGGCCACGAGCACATGACCCTGGCGGTCCGAGTCATCCCCTGCCTGGACGTGGACAACGGCCGGGTCGTCAAGGGCGTCAACTTCAAGAACCTCCGCGACGCCGGCGACCCCGTCGAGATGGCCAAGGTCTACGGCCAGGAGGGCGCCGACGAGCTGACCTTCCTCGACATCACGGCCTCCTCCGGCAACCGCGAGACCACCTACGACGTGGTCCGCCGCACCGCCGAACAGGTCTTCATCCCCCTCACGGTCGGCGGCGGCGTCCGTACCCCGGAGGACGTGGACAAACTCCTGCGGGCCGGCGCCGACAAGGTCGGCGTCAACACCGCCGCCATCGCCCGCCCCGACCTGATCCGCGAGATCGCCGAACGCTTCGGCAGCCAGGTCCTGGTCCTGTCCGTCGACGCCCGCCGCACGGAGACCGGCTCCTTCGAGGTCACCACGCACGGCGGCCGCCGCGGCACCGGCATCGACGCCGTCGAATGGGCGCACCGCGCCGCGGACCTGGGCGCCGGCGAGATCCTCCTGAACTCCATGGACGCCGACGGCACCAAGGACGGCTACGACACGGAGATGATCGCCGCCGTCCGCAAGCACGTCACCGTCCCCGTCATCGCCAGCGGCGGCGCGGGCCGCCTGGCCGACTTCCCCCCGGCGGTCGAGGCCGGCGCGGACGCGGTACTGGCCGCCTCCGTCTTCCACTTCGGTGATCTGCGGATCGGCGAGGTGAAGGAGACGCTGCGGGGGGCGGGGCATCCGGTGCGGTGAAGGGCGCGCGGGGGCGCACGGGGGGCGGCGCACGTCCGGTTCACTCCTGGTAGTGAATCTGGTAGTGATCAAAGTGGCGCCGGGTCTAGCCTGCGCATATGCCTGGAATCACGATTGAGTTCACCGAGGAAGAGCTGTCCGAACTGCGTGCCGAGGCCAAGGAGCGGGGCGTCGCGATCAAGCGGCTGGCACACGGGATACTGACCGAGAGCGTGGTGCGGCGGCGGCAACGGCAGAAGTTCGTCGAGGGTGCAAGCGAGAAGTTCGCGATCTTGGCGCCCGAGTTCATCGACTCCTTTGAGGAGGGGGACCGGTGATCCTCACCGTCGACGCCGGCTGGATCCTGGGCATCCAAGCCAGCCACGTCCCCAGCGACCCGCGTCTGCGTGACTGGGGCGCACTGCACGCCGTCGTGGAAAGGCACCGGTTCGAGAGGTTCGCAGGCGAGGTCTATTACGAGGAGACTCCGACACGAGCTGCCACGCTACTGGAAACCATGGTGCTCCTGCGGCCGTTCGAGGACTACAACGGCATCATCGGAGCTGCGTGCGCCTGGACGTACATGGAGGATTCCGGCGAGGATATTGCGCCGCCCCCAGGCGCGATGTCGCAACTGGTACGCGACCTCCGTGAGAAGCGGACGGACCTGCTCGACGCCGCGCGGCGGCTGCGGAGCTGGAAGTCTTAGGAGGTGCGGCCAGCGCGGTAAGTGACCGCGTGGGCCGCCGCGCGTAACGGGCCTATCGGGACAGCCGCTGTCCGATTCCCCCGTGGTGCTTGTGTTCATGGACGGGGCCTCCCTACCGTGCTGGCGTTCGGATCCCGGATGCCCACCGGAAGGACGCCCCGTGATGATGTTCTCCCCGACCGGCCGTCACCGAGCACCCCGTCGCCGCAGTGGTGCGGGGCGATTACTCACCCGCGCCTCGACCGCGGCCGCCACCCTCGCGCTGCCGGTCGTCGGCGCGTCCGTCGCCTCCGCCGCGGACGGCGGGACGTACACCGTCGCCCCCGGTGACAGCCTCTCCGAGATCGCCGCGAAGCAGGGCGTCAAGGGCGGCTGGGCGAAGCTGTACGCGAGCAATCGCTCGGCGGTCGGCGGTGATCCGGACCTGATCAAGGTCGGTACGAAACTGAAGCTCGGCGGTCCGGCCGCGGTCCCGCAGCGGCGCGCCTCCCGGACCGCCGAGCGGCCCGCCGTGCGCGCCGCGTCCGGCGACGCCGTACGGCCCGTCAGAGGCGGCACGCTCACCGCCGGGTTCGGGGCGGGCGGCGGCCACTGGGCCAACGGGCACACCGGGCAGGACTTCGCCGTACCCGTCGGCACCGCCGTCCGCGCCGCCCGCGGCGGGACCGTCGTGAAGGCGGGCTGGGGCGGCGCGTACGGGTACGAGGTCGTCGTCCGGCACCACAGCGGGTCGTACACGCAGTACGCGCACCTGTCGCAGATCCGGGTGCCGGTGGGCGCCACCGTCGGCGCCGGTGAGCGCATCGGGCGGTCCGGCGCCACCGGCAACGTCACCGGACCGCACCTGCACTTCGAGGTACGGGCCACCCCGGACTACGGGTCGGCGGTCGACCCGATGGCCTGGCTGCGCCGGCACGGGGCGTTCGACTAGGCGGTGGCTACCCGCGTCACCGCCCGCCCTTGCGGGCCGCCCGTACGTACTCCCGGTTCATCCTGGTGATGCTGAACAGCGGGATGCCCTTCGGGCAGGCGGTGGCGCACTCGCCGGCGAGGGTGCAGCCGCCGAAGCCCTCGTCGTCCATGGTGGTGACCATGTCCAGCACCCGGGACTCGCGTTCGGGCGTGCCCTGCGGGAGGACGTTGAGGTGGTTGACCTTCGCCGAGGTGAACAGCATCGCCGAGCCGTTCGGGCAGGCCGCCACGCACGCGCCGCAGCCGATGCACTCCGCGTGCTCGAACGCGGAGTCGGCGTCCGGCTTCGGTACGGGCGTGGCGTGCGCCTCGGGTGCGGCGCCGGTCGGCGCGGTGATGTAGCCGCCGGACTGGATGATCCGGTCGAACGCGGACCGGTCGACGACCAGGTCCCGTACGACGGGGAAGGCCGCCGCGCGCCACGGCTCGACGTCGATGGTGTCGCCGTCCCGGAAGGAGCGCATGTGGAGCTGGCAGGACGTGGTGCGCTCCGGGCCGTGCGCCTCGCCGTTGATGACCAGGCTGCACGCGCCGCAGATGCCCTCGCGGCAGTCGTGGTCGAAGGCGACGGGGTCGTCGCCCTTGAGGATGAGTTCCTCGTTGAGGGTGTCGAGCATCTCCAGGAAGGACATGTCGGGGGAGATGCCGTCCACGTCGTAGGTGGACATGCCGCCGTCGGCGTCGGCGTCGCGCTGCCGCCAGACGCGCAGGGTGAGCTTCATGCGTAGCTCCGCTGGGTGGGGTGGACGTACTCGAAGACCAGGTCTTCCTTGTGCAGGACGGGAGCCGTGCCGGTGCCGGTGAACTCCCAGGCCGCGGCGTAGGAGAACTCCTCGTCGCGGCGGGCGGCCTCGCCGTCGGGGGTCTGCGACTCCTCGCGGAAGTGACCGCCGCAGGACTCGGCGCGGTGCAGCGCGTCGAGGCACATCAGCTCGGCCAGTTCCAGGTAGTCGACGATGCGGTTGGCCTTCTCCAGTGACTGGTTGAACTCCTCGCCGGTGCCGGGCACCTTGATGCGGCGCCAGAACTCCTCGCGGATCTGCGGGATGCGGTCGAGCGCCTTGCGCAGGCCGCTCTCCGTACGGGCCATGCCGCACAGCTCCCACATCAGCTCGCCCAGTTCGCGGTGGAAGGAGTCGGGCGTGCGGTCGCCGTCGACGGACAGGAGGAGGTTGAGCTGGTCCTCCGTCTCGGCGAGGGCTTCCTGGACGGCGGGGTGGTCGGCGGTGATCTCGTCGTGGTGCGGGTTGCGGGCCAGGTAGTCGTTGATCGTGGACGGCAGGACGAAGTAGCCGTCGGCGAGGCCCTGCATGAGGGCGGACGCGCCGAGCCGGTTGGCGCCGTGGTCGGAGAAGTTGGCCTCCCCGATGGCGAACAGGCCGGGGACGGTGGTCTGGAGGTCGTAGTCGACCCACAGACCGCCCATCGTGTAGTGCACGGCGGGGTAGATCCGCATCGGGACCTCGTACGGGTTCTCCGCGGTGATCCGCTCGTACATGTCGAAGAGGTTGCCGTACTTGTCCTCGACGGCCTTGCGGCCCATCCGGGCGATGGCGTCGGCGAAGTCCAGGTAGACGCCCTGGCCTCCGGGACCGACGCCGCGCCCCTCGTCGCAGACGTTCTTCGCGGCGCGGGAGGCGATGTCGCGGGGGACGAGGTTGCCGAAGGAGGGGTAGATCCGCTCCAGGTAGTAGTCGCGTTCCGCCTCGGGGATCTCGGCGGGCGGCCGGGTGTCGCCCTTGGCCTTCGGGACCCAGATACGGCCGTCGTTGCGCAGCGACTCGCTCATCAGCGTCAGCTTGGACTGGTGGTCGCCGGTGCGCGGGATGCAGGTGGGGTGGATCTGGGTGAAGCAGGGGTTGGCGAAGTAGGCGCCGCGCCGGTGGGCGCGCCAGATCGCGGTGGCGTTGGAGTTCATGGCGTTGGTCGACAGGTAGAAGACGTTGCCGTAGCCGCCGGAGGCGAGGACCACGGCGTCCGCGAAGTACGTGTCGATCCGGCCGCTGATCAGGTCGCGGGCCACGATGCCGCGCGCCCGGCCGTCGACGACGATCAGGTCCAGCATCTCCGTACGCGGGTGCATCTCCACGTTCCCGGCGGCGATCTGCCGGGAGAGCGCCTGGTAGGCGCCGAGCAGCAACTGCTGCCCGGTCTGGCCCCGGGCGTAGAACGTACGGGAGACCTGGACGCCGCCGAAGGAACGGGTGTCGAGCAGGCCGCCGTACTCCCGGGCGAAGGGCACGCCCTGGGCCACGCACTGGTCGATGATCTCGACGGAGATCTGCGCGAGGCGGTGCACATTGGACTCGCGGGCGCGGAAGTCGCCGCCCTTGACGGTGTCGTAGAACAGGCGGTGCACGGAGTCGCCGTCGTTGCGGTAGTTCTTCGCGGCGTTGATGCCGCCCTGCGCGGCGATGGAGTGGGCGCGGCGCGGGGAGTCCTGGTAGCAGAACTGGACCACGTGGTAGCCCTGCTCGGCGAGGGTGGCGCCCGCCGAGCCGCCGGCCAGGCCGGTGCCGACGACGATGACGGTGTGCTTGCGGCGGTTGGCCGGGTTGACCAGCTTGGCCTGGAAGCGGCGGGTGTCCCAGCGGTCGGCGACCGGGCCCTCGGGCGCCTTGGTGTCGGCGACCGGTTCCCCGGTCGCGTACGCGGTGTAGGAGGTCATGTCAGCTCACTGCTCCGGTCACGACGGCCACCGGTACGGCGACGAAGCCCGCCGTCAGCACCAGGGCGACGAGGTTGGCGACGGTCTTGAGCACCCGGTCGCGGGCGGCGCTGCCGACGCCCAGCGTCTGCGCGGCGCTCCAGAACCCGTGCCGGACGTGCAGGCCGAGGGCGAGCATCGCCACGATGTAGAGCGTGGTGACGGGCCAGCGGTCGAAGGAGGCGATCAGGTTCTGGTACGGGTGCCCGGCCTCGGCCCGCGGGTTCACCGTCAGCGTCGTCAGGTCCAGGATGTGCCAGACGATGAACAGGGCGAGGATGACGCCGCCCCAGCGCATGGTGCGGGTCGCGTAGCTCTGCCGCGGCTTCTTGTGCACGTACTTGCTCGGCCGCGCCCTGATGTCGCGGCGGCTGAGCTGGAAGGCGGCCACGCCGTGCGTGACGACGGCGGCCAGCAGCACCACCCGGGCGATCCACAGGAACCACTCGTGGTGCAGGAAGGGCTCGCCGACGGTCCGCAGCCAGTGCGCGTAGCCGTTGAACTCGTCGGAGCCGAAGAAAATCTTGAGGTTGCCCAGCATGTGCGCGACCAGGTACAGCAGCATCACCACGCCGCTGACCGCCATCGCGGTCTTCTTGCCGACGGTCGAGCGCCACAACAGGCCCGCGAAGGACGGCCGTCGTTCCGTCCGGGTGTCCAGTGCCATGGGTCCCGACGGTAAGGACCGGCCTGCCCATCAGTCCAAGACATGGTCCGGCTCATCTCCATAGGCTCTCCCTATCGACGCCTATCATCGGCCGTATGCAGCCGCAGCAGCTCCGCTACTTCGTGGCGGTCGCCGACACCCGCCACTTCACCCGCGCCGCCGAGCGCGAGCACGTCGCGCAGCCCTCCCTCTCGCAGCAGATCAAGGCCCTGGAACGGGAACTGGGCGCCGATCTGTTCCACCGGGCGCGCGGCCACATCACCCTCACCGACGCGGGCCGGACCCTGCTGCCGCTGGCCCGGCGCATCCTCGCCGACACCGAGACCGCCCGGCGCGAGGTGCAGGAGGTCGCGCAGCTCAGGCGCGGCCGGCTGCGGCTCGGCGCGCCGCCCAGCCTGTGCGCGAGCCTGGTCCCGGACGTGCTGAGCGTCTTCCACGCCGCCTATCCGGGAGTGGAACTGGTCGTCCACGAGGACGGTTCGCAGGATCTCGTACGCGTCCTGGCGGCCGGTGAGCTGGACCTCGCCCTCATCATCACGCCCCTGCCCGAGCAGGCCCCGGCGCTGGCCACCGCCGAACTGCTGCGCGAGGAACTGGTCGTGGTCTCCGCGCCGGACCGCCCGGCCCCGGTGGGCGGCGGCCGGCGGATGCGCGTGGAGGATCTGCGCGACCGGCCGCTGGCGATGTTCCGGCGCGGCTACGACCTGCGGGAGTTCACCACGGCGGCGTGCCGGGCGGCCGGATTCGAGCCGGTGTTCACGGTGGAGGGCGGCGAGATGGACGCGGTGCTGGGCTTCGTACGGGCCGGGCTGGGCGTCGCGGTCGTGCCCAGCATGGTCGCCGAACGCTCGGGGCTGCGCGTCACCCGCTTCGCGACCCGGGGCATGCACCGGGTGATCTCGGTGGCGCACCGGGGGGACGTCTCGCCGCCGCGGGCCGCCCGGGAGCTGCGGCGGATACTGCTGACACACCTGGGGCTGGAGCGGCCGGGCGGCTGACGCGAACACGGCGCGCCGACGACCCCGCCGGGGCCCGGGTAAAGGGCGTTTTTCGGCCACACGGCCGAGAAGCTAAGCGCCCCCACCCGGGGCGCCGCCCAGGTGACAGGGGGCGCGAACCGGCGCGAGGCACAGTGGTCCCAACGAGAACAGGCTGTTTCCGGGCACAATCCAGGGCGACCATTGCCTTTTCTACGTTTAGGGCGGTAAAAAAGCTGCACTTGCCGAACAACGGCACAGCAATGGGCGCCACGGGGGAAAGGCACAGGAAAGCCGATGTTGCTGGAAGAGGTTTACGCGGGTGCGCCGACCGTCAAATCGGGGCGGCATATCACCACCGTCAATGAATTCACCGACCAGTCGCCCGCACTCCGCCCGGAAGTGCTCGCGGAGGCGACCAGCCGGCTGATCGAACTGGGCAGTTTCGAGACCGGGAAGATCCTGGTCGAGGAGGACAAGGGCGCGATTCTCGGCAGCGCGGTGTCGCTGGCCGTCGGGCTGCCGCTCGCCGTCGCCCGCTGGTACACCTACGACCTGAGCGGGCACGGCATCTCGGTGCCGCTGGACAGCGAGTACTTCGCGGGCACGCTCTACGTCAACGGCGTCGAGCCGGGCGACCGGGTGACGATCGTCGACGACACCATCAGCACGGGCGGCACCCTGATCGCCCTGATCGAGGCCGTCCGGGCGGCCGGTGCCCGGGTGGAGGAAGTCCTGGTGGCGGTGGAGAAGCCGGAGAACGGCGGCCGGCAGCGGGTCGCCGAGCGCTTCGGCATCCAGGTCCGCTCGGTCATCCGCATCGCGGTCGACCCGGAGTCCGGCCGCGTCGCCGTCCTGGGCTGACCGCCGCACGGGGAACGCCGCCGCGCGCCCTCGCGCCGCGCGCGCCCCCGTTCTCCGTACGCATGCCGGAAAACCACCGTTCACACCCGCCCGAGGAGTTCTGTGTGAGCACCACCAGCCCCGGCGCCGAGACCGGCCGCACACCGTTGTACGAACTACGCCATATTGCCGAACCCGGAGCCGCCCGCATATTCGCGAAATGTGAATTCCGTAATCCCACCGGAAGTCACAAGGACCGGGTCTTCTCCTACATGATCGATGAACTGGAGCGGGCCGGAACGATCAGCCCCGGAATGACCTTGGTCGAATGTTCGACCGGAAACGGCGGCGCCGCGCTCTCCCGGGTCGGCGCCCAACGCGGATACCGCATTGTCGTCATCATGCCGGAAGGCATGACCGAAGAACGCCGTAAACAGATCGCGTCCTGGGGCGGCACGGTCGTCGAGACCTCCGCCGACGGCTTCCTGCTGGAGGGCGAGGAGACCGCCCGGCGATACGTGGCCGAACACCTCGGCAGCCACTTCCTCGACCAGTCCACCAACCAGCTCAACTGGCGCGCCTGGCGCTCCTGCGGCCGCGAACTCGTCGCCGACCTGCACGCGGCGGGCGAGACCCCCGGCCACTTCATCTGCTCCATCGGCACCGGCGGCACCTTCACCGGCATCGCCGACATCCTCAAGAGCGCCCACCCCGCCCTGCGCACCTGGGCCGTCGAGGTGGACCGCTCGGCCGCCCTGTACGCCAAGCGGCACGGCCTGCCCTTCGAGCACCACAGCCACAACATGATGGGTCTGGGCCCGGGGAAGGTACCGGCCAACCTCCGCGAGGAACTCGTCGACGAGGTCGAACTGATCACCGGCGACGACGGCTGGAACACCATGAAACGCCTCATCTCCGAGGAAGGACTGCCCGTCGGGCCCACCGCCGGCGGCAACATCTTCGCCGCCCAGCGGCTGGCCAGGACCCTGCCGCCGGAAGAGATCGTGGTCACCGTGCTGTTCGACTCCGCCTGGAAGTACCTCAGCATCTGGGACGGCCGGTACGAGCAGTACGGGGCGGAGACGGACTCATGAGCGCCGAGCGGTTGTCCACGGCGGCACCGGACGTCGCGGCGCGCCTGGCCGCCGTCACCGCCCGCCTGAACCTGGCCTGTACGCGCGCCGGGGTGCCGCCCCGGGACGTACGGTTCGTCGCCGTCAGCAAGTTCCACGGCGCGCCCGCGATCACCGCCGCCCTGGAAGCCGGACACCGGCACTTCGGCGAGAGCCGGGTGCAGGAGGTCCAGGGCAAGTGGCCGCCGCTGCGCGAGCGCCACCCCGGCACCCTGCTCCACCTCATCGGTCCACTCCAGACCAACAAGGCCGCGGCGGCCGTCCGCGCCTTCGACGTGCTGCACAGCGTGGACCGGCCGCGCCTGGCCGCGGCCCTGGCCGCAGCCATGGACCGCACCGGACGCCGCCCGGACTGCTTCGTCCAGGTCAACGTCGGCGACGAACCGCACAAGAGCGGCGTGCCCGTCGCCGGGACGGACGCGTTCGTCAAGGAGTGCGTGGACACCTACGGCCTCCCCGTCGTCGGCCTGATGTGCATCCCGCCCTACGGGGGCGACCCGCGCCCGCACTTCAGAACGCTGCGCACACTGGCTGCCGCGTCGGGCCTGCGGCAGCTCAGTATGGGGATGAGCGCCGACTTCGAGACCGCGGTGGCCGAAGGCGCGACCACGGTGCGGGTCGGCGAGGCGGTCTTCGGTCCGCGCCCGCGGCACTGAGGAGGTCCCGTGACCGCGCTGTTCGTCTTCAGCCTGTTCTCCGCCCTGGTGGACGTCTTCGCCTCCGAACGCCTGCAGCACGTGGACCCGGGGAGCGTGGCCGCGGTCGCCTTCACCCTGACCGGGGCGTTCTTCTGCCTGCTCACCGCCGTCCGGCTGCGCCCGGCCCGGCTGCTGGCCGTCGTCCGGGCGCACGCCGCCGACCTCGTCGTCCTCAACATCACCACCGCCGTGACCTGGCTGACGCTCCTGTACGCCCTCAAGCTCATGGAGCCGGCCGTCACCAACGTCGTGTCCATCGCCATCGGCCCCGCCTTCACCGTCCTCCTCCAGGCCCTGTGGTGGAAGCGGGACCGCGTCCTGCCCGGCGAGCTGCTGTCCGCGATCGGCATCCTGCTCACCCTGGCCGGACTGGTCTGGGCGTCGCTGGACGGCCGCAGCGGCGTCGGCGACCGGGCCGCCCTGGCCATGACACTGGGCCTGTGCGCCGCGGTCGCCTCCGGCGCCGGCGGGGCCGCCAACGTCGTCTTCTCCGCCCGCCTGGGCGCGGCCGGGGTCGACGTACCGACCGTCATGGGGCTGCGGTTCGGCCTGGTGGCGGCGGTCGGCTGGACGCTGGCGTCCTTCTCCGGGGCCGAGCAGCTCGGCCGGGCGCTGGTGCCCGGCGCGGTGGTGGCCGTCATCGGCGTCTCGATCCCCGCCTACCTGGTGCAGATCGGGGTACGGAAGGTCACCCCGATGACCGCCTCCATGATCTGCGCGCTCGCGCCCGCCATGACCCTCCTCCTCCAGTTGGCCGACTCCCGGCTGACGTTCTCGGTGCCGTCGACCCTCGGCATCGCCGTGATCACCGTCTTCATCGCGATCGGGCTGCTGGCCCGCCGGGGCGCGCCCCCGGCCGCGGTGGCGCAGGAAAGCAGGACCCATGCAGTGTCTGATCGTTGACGCCTACTCCACCGGCCGTTTCCTGCCCGCCGCCCTCGCCGAACTCGGCGTCAAGTGCGTCCATGTGCAGAGCGCCCCGACCCTTCCGTACTACCTCCTGCGGACCTTCCCGCAGGACGCCTTCACCGAATGCCTGGTGCACGACGGCGACCTGGAGGCCCTGCTGGACGCGGTGCGCCCGGCCGCCCCCGCCTTCGTCCTGCCCGGCAACGAGAGCGGCGTCGACCTCGCCGACACCCTCGCCCGCCGCCTCGGTCTGCCCGGCAACGCCCCGGACGAGCGGCGGGTACGGCGCGACAAGTACGACATGGCGATGGCCGTACGGGCCCACGGGCTACGCGCCCCGGACACCCTGCGCACCTCCCGCTTCGACACCGCCCTCGGCTGGGCGCGGGCGCACGGCCGCTGGCCGCTGGTCGTCAAACCCGCCGACAGCGCGGGCACCGACAATGTCTTCTTCTGTGCCGACCCGGTCGAACTGTGCACCTCCTTCGGCCACATCCTCAGCTCGTCCAACGTCCAGGGAAACCGCAACAAGACCGTCGTCCTCCAGGAACGCCTGACGGGCACCGAGTACTTCGCCAACACCGTCAGCGTCGACGGCCGCCACCACATCGCCGAGATCTGGCGCTACCACAAGCGGCGCGGCCGCAGCGGGGCGGCGATCTACGACTACGAGGAGCCGCTGACCGCGCACGACCCCGCTGCCGCCGCCCTCGCCCCGTACCTCCTGGGCGTCCTGGACGCGCTCGGCGTGCGGTGGGGGCCCGCGCACTCGGAGGTCATGCTGACCGCCGAGGGGCCCGTCCTGATCGAGACCGGCGCCCGGCTGGCCGGCAGCATCCTGCCGCACGTGGTCAGCCGCTGTTTCGGCACCAACCACGTGGAACTCACCGCCCTGGCCGGCAGCGACCCGGCGGCCTTCGCCGCCCGCACCGCCGTCCCGGCCGAGCCGCGCACCGGACTGCGCTACGTCTCGCTGATCTCCCCGTTCGCGGGGCGGCTGACGTCCCTGGACGGCTTCGAGCGGCTGCGCGAGCTGCCCTCGTACGCCGACCACCACCTCGGCGTCCGGGCCGGCGACTTCCTCAGCCCCACGGTGGACTCGGCGACGTCACCCGGCGTCTGCTACCTCCTCCACGAGGACGAGCGGCAGATCGAGACGGACTACCGGCGGCTGCGCGCGCTGGAACTCCAGGAGACGGGCGGGCTCTACGAGGTCGTCAGGGAACGGTGAACACGGCGCCCGGAGGCCGCCTGACCGGCCTCCGGGCGCCGCCCGCCTACAGACCGAGCCCGGCCTCCAGGACCTTGGCCACCGCGTCCTTCTCCCCGTCCAACTGCACATCCGCCACCGTCTGCCGTCCGAACGTGAACAGCAGCAGCTCGCCCGGCTCACCGGTGACCGTGACGACCGGCGTGCCCCGGTGGGCGACAGCCGTCCGGCCGTCCGGCCGCCGCAGCACCAGCCCCACCGGCGACTTGCGGCCCAGCAGCCGCGCCATCTTCTCCAGACGCGACCACAGGGCGTCCGAGAACACCGGGTCCAGCTCGCGCGGCGTCCAGTCGGGCCGCGCCCGCCGTACGTCCTCGGCGTGGACGAAGAACTCGACCGTGTTGGACGCCTCGTCGATCTGCTTGAGCGAGAACGGCGACAGCTTGGGCGGACCGGTCCTGACCAGCCGCAACAGCTCGTCGAACGGCTTCGCGGCGAACTCCTGCTGCACCCGCTCCAGGTGGCTCGCCAGCGGTTTGAGGAGCAGCCCGCCGGCGGCGTCCGGCCGCCGCTCGCGCACCACGACGTGTGCGGCGAGGTCCCGAGCGGTCCAGCCCTCGCACAGCGTCGGCCCCTCGGGCCCGGCACTCTCCAACAGGTCGGCAAGCAGCAGCCGTTCGCGCTTCGCATGGGTCGACATGTGCCCACCCTACGACCGGGGTGCGGCCGGTGCCACGGCGCCGCGCTCCGGCCACGGCGCCGGGTATGTCCGGATGCGCGGTCGTACGGCCGGCCGCCGGGCGTCCCCGCCGTACTTCAGCCCCGCAGCAGCAGGACGACCGTGACCAGCACCCCGGCGGCGAAGATCGCGAACAGCACCGCAGCCGCGACCTTCGCCGTACGGTCGGCGTCCGGAGGCGGCGGCTGGCGGGTCATGGAGGCAGGATGCCGTACGCCACCCGCACCGCGCGCGCCGCCGGGGAAGCCCCGGCGCGGCAGCCACGGGCGGACCGCCCGGCGCACCGGCCGCCCGGCGCACGGCACAATGGACCCATGAGCAGCCGCGTCCTGAAGTCCCAGCTCGACCCGGCCGTCGCCGCCCGCCTCAAGCGCGACGCCGACGGTCTGGTCCCCGCCATCGCCCAGCAGTACGACACCGGCGAGGTGCTGATGCTCGGCTGGATGGACGACGAGGCGCTGCACCGCACGCTCACCACCGGCCGCTGCACGTACTGGAGCCGCAGCCGCCAGGAATACTGGGTCAAGGGCGACACCTCCGGACACGTCCAGCACGTGAAGTCCGTCGCCCTGGACTGCGACGCGGACACCGTCCTGGTCAAGGTCGACCAGGTCGGCGCGGCCTGTCACACCGGAGCCCGTACCTGCTTCGATGAGGATGTGCTCACCGGAGGGCAGTAGGCTCCGCGCCATGACCTCGGGAACCACCGGCACCGCCACGCCAGACCTGGAGAACTTCCGTAAGCTCGCCAAGGACCGGCGGGTCATCCCCGTCACCCGGCGGCTGCTCGCCGACGGCGACACCCCGGTGGGCCTCTACCGCAAGCTGGCCGCCGAACGTCCGGGCACCTTCCTGCTCGAATCGGCCGAGAACGGCCGCACCTGGTCCCGGTATTCCTTCATCGGCGTCCGCAGCGCCGCCACCCTGACCGTGCGCGACGGGCAGGCCCACTGGCTGGGCACCCCGCCGGTCGGCATGCCCTCCGGCGGCGACCCGCTCGCCGCCCTCCGCGCCACCGTCGAGGCGCTGCACACCCCGCGCGACCTGATCGAGGGCGAGGGCCTGCCGCCCTTCACCGGCGGCATG
Source organism: Streptomyces chrestomyceticus JCM 4735 (assembly GCF_003865135.1). Classification (NCBI taxonomy): domain Bacteria; kingdom Bacillati; phylum Actinomycetota; class Actinomycetes; order Kitasatosporales; family Streptomycetaceae; genus Streptomyces; species Streptomyces chrestomyceticus. Next base: position 7,018,489 of record NZ_BHZC01000001.1, read on the forward strand.
GTCGGCTACCTCGGCTACGACATCGTGCGCCGCCTGGAGAAGATCGGCGACAGCACCGCGGACGACCTCGGCCTGCCCGAGCTGACCATGCTGCTCACCTCCGACCTGGCCGTACTGGACCACTGGAACGGCACGGTCCTGCTGATCGCCAACGCCATCAACCACAACGACCTGGACACCGGCGTGGACGAGGCGTACGCGGACGCCGTGGCCCGCCTGGACGCGATGGCCTACGACCTGGCCCGCCCGGCCCCCGCGAGCGCCGCGGCCCTGCCGCCCTCCGAACTGCCCCCGTACACCGCGCGGTGGGGCGGTCCCGCCTACCAGGAGGCGGTCGAGGACGTGAAGGAGCGCATCCGCGCGGGCGACGCCTTCCAGGTCGTGCCCTCGCAGCGGTTCGAGACCGCCTGCACCGCCTCCGCGTTGGACGTCTACCGGGTGCTGCGGGCCACCAACCCCAGCCCGTACATGTACCTGCTGCGCTTCGAGGACGGCATCGACATCGTCGGCTCCAGCCCCGAGGCGCTGGTCAAGGTCGAGAACGGGCAGGCCACGCTGCATCCCATCGCGGGCACGCGGCCGCGCGGCGCGACCGTCCCGGAGGACCAGGCCCTCGCCGACGAGCTGATGGCCGACCCGAAGGAACGCGCCGAACACCTGATGCTCGTCGACCTGGGCCGCAACGACCTGGGCCGGGTCTGCGAACCCGGCAGCGTCGAGGTCGTCGACTTCATGTCCGTCGAGCGCTACAGCCACGTCATGCACATCGTCTCCACCGTGACCGGGCGGCTGGCGCCCGGCCGTACCGCCTTCGACGTGCTCACCGCCTGCTTCCCCGCGGGCACCCTCTCCGGCGCCCCCAAGCCGCGCGCGATGCAGATCATCGAGGAGCTGGAGCCGACCCGGCGCGGCCTGTACGGCGGCTGCGTCGGCTACCTGGACTTCGCCGGCGACTCCGACACCGCCATCGCGATCCGGACCGCGCTGCTGCGGGACGGCACCGCGTACGTCCAGGCCGGCGCGGGCGTCGTCGCGGACTCCGACCCGGTGGCGGAGGACACGGAGTGCCGCAACAAGGCGGCCGCCGTGCTGCGGGCCGTGCACACGGCCAACGGACTGGGGGTCTGAGCAGGGCGTTCGCGGCGCTGGGGGACCGCGCGGGGGAAGCGGGCGCGCCGCCTCCGTACAGTGGTGGGTGTGACTGCCGTAGACCCTTCCCGTACCGGCGCGACAGCGGCTTCGCCGGCCTCGCCGCCCAGGCCCGCACGCAGCGGCCGCAGCCTGGCCCTCGCGCTGATCGCCGGCGCGGCCGGCGCCGCCGTCGTGCTGCTGGCCTCCGGCCGCACCTGGGCGAAGGCCACCGCCGTCGTCGCCCAGGGGCAACTGCCGCAGACCGCGTCGGGGCAGGACGTCACGGGCGTGCCCGGGGCGCTCGCCATCGTCGGGCTCGCCGCCCTGGTCGCCCTCTTCGCCGTCCGCGGGGCGGGCCGGACGGCGGTCGCCGTGCTGCTCGCCCTCAGCGGCGCGGGCACCGTCGTCGGCGCGTACCTCGGCATCTCCGACACCGCCGCACTCCGCGAGAAGGCGGCCACCGCGACCGGACTGTCGGACGCCGGTGTCCAGGACGTTTCGCACACCTTCTGGCCCTGGGTGGCGGTCGTCGGCGGCCTGCTGCTGCTGGTCGCGGGGGTTCTGGCGCTGCTGTACGGGCGCCACTGGCCCGCGATGTCCGCGCGCTACGAGCGCGCCGGCGCGGCTCCCCGCGGCCCGCGCCGCTCGGCCGCCGCCGACCCGGACCGCCCGGAAGAGATGTGGAAGTCCCTGGACCGGGGCGAGGACCCGACCCGGTAGTGGCCGCACCCCGGCCATCGGGGACAATGGACCACGAGGGATCACCGCGCCCCGACTCAGGCGCGAAAAAAGCTACGAGGAGCACTCATGTCGAGCAGTGGCCACGGACACACTCCCGCCGCCTGGACCGGCGTCATCATCTCGTTCATCGGCTTCTGCGTCGCCGGCGCCTTCACCGTGCTGGCGAACGTGCCCGGCTTCTGGGCGGGCATGGTCCTGATCGGCCTCGGTGCCGTCGTGGGCGGCGTGATGCGCCTGGCCGGGATGGGCCAGGGCGGCAAGAAGACCTCCCACGGTCCGGCCGAGGTCCGGCCCCAGGAGGGCTGAGTCCCCGCCGGGCCCGGCCCGGCGACAGCGGATCCTACGACGGCGCGGCCTCGTGGCCCGTACGGAGAGGCGCTCTGGTGGCGCCCCCGTACGGTGGCCCGGGGCCGCGCCGTTCGCTTGTCCGGGCGGGGTGGGGCGGCGGGTGCGGCCGGGTGGTCTGAGCGGTCACCCGTACGGCGGCTGCCGCGCTGCGTTCCCGCTGGTGCGGCCGCACAATCGCCTCGTGAGTGAACCCGTGGCACCGGACGGCGGGCCGGGCTCCGTGTCCGGGCCCGGCGGTCCAGGTCCTGCTCGTCCGGCCGCTGTCCGCCAAGCCGCTGCCCGCCCGACCGCTGCTCGCCCGGCTGCTGTCCGCCGAGCCGCTGCTCGCCCGGCTGCTGTCCGTCCGCCCGCGCCGCGTGGCCTCGTCCGGCGGCTGGCGGCGCCGCTCGGCGCCATGGCGGCCGTCGTCGCCTCCTTCGCCTTCGTGGGGCTCGTCGACCCCAACGAGCCCGGTCACTACCCGGCCTGCCCCCTGCTCGCCCTCACCGGCATCTACTGCCCGGCCTGCGGCGGACTGCGCAGCGCGCACGCCGTCGCGCACGGCGACCTCGCCACGGCCGCCGGAGCCAATGTGCTGGCAGTCGCCGGTTACGCGGCTTTCGCGCTCTTCTGGGCGGCCTGGACCGTACGGGCGGCACGCGGGCTCCCGACGGCGGGCCCACGGCCCGGAGCGGCGCACTGGTGGGCGCTGGCCGGGCTGCTGCTCGTCTTCACGGCCGTACGCAATCTGCCGGTCGGAGAGGGGTTGACTCCGTGACCGGCGCTGGCCGCCGGGGGCGGGCATGAGGGTTTCCCTCCGGTTTCCCTCCGTTTCCGTGCCGCCTCCGGACGCGGTACGCACAGCCCGTCACGGCCTCTGGATCAAGGTCGCGGAGATCCGTGCGCCGAGGTGTCGAAAGCCTGTCTGACCTGCGGGTTTCCCGTCCGTGGCGAGGCGTCTCCGTCCACCTGGTGGGACTGCCGTCAACCGGATGTGAGACCTTTGCCCCGCGCCGGATACCATCGGAGAGCCTGACGGGGTGACACTGCCCCGGAGGGCGACTGTCACCCTCCACCGCTCAAGAAGGAGGCCGCTCGCGTGAGTGTGCTCGACGAGATCATCGAGGGAGTCCGCGCCGACCTTGCCGAGCGGCAGGCGCGCGTCGGCCTCGACGAGCTCAAGGAGCGGGCCCTCAAGGCGCGCCCGGCCAAGGACGGAGTAGCGGCCCTCAAGGGCGACAGCGTCACGGTGATCTGCGAGGTCAAGCGCTCCAGTCCGTCGAAGGGCGCGCTCGCCGCCATCGCCGACCCGGCCGGCCTCGCCGCCGACTACGAGGCGGGCGGCGCGGCGGTCATCTCCGTACTGACGGAGCAGCGGAAGTTCGGCGGTTCGCTCGCCGACCTGGAGGCCGTCCGGGCCCGGGTCGACATCCCCGTCCTGCGCAAGGACTTCATCGTCACCGCCTACCAGTTGTGGGAGGCCCGCGCGTACGGCGCCGACCTGGCGCTGCTGATCGTCGCCGCGCTGGAGCAGGAGGCGCTGGTCTCGCTGATCGAGCGCGCCGAGTCGATCGGGCTGACGCCGCTGGTCGAGGTGCACGACGAGGAAGAGGTCCAGCGGGCGGTGGACGCCGGTGCGCGGATCATCGGGGTCAACGCCCGCAACCTGAAGACCCTTGAGGTCGACCGGGGGAACTTCGCGCGGATCGCGCCGGAGATCCCGGACCACATCGTCAAGATCGCCGAGTCGGGTGTGCGCGGGCCGCACGACCTGATCGCCTACGCCAACGAGGGCGCCGACGCCGTACTGGTCGGCGAGTCGCTGGTCACCGGCAAGGACCCGAAGACCGCCGTCGCCGACCTGGTCGCGGCCGGCTCGCACCCCGCCATCCGGCACGGGCGGGCCTGACACCCCCATGACCACCACCCGCCTCCACCGCCCCGGCCCGGGAACCCTCCCGGGGCCGGACGGCGTGCTCGCCGCGGCCGGTGCCGCGCGCGATCCGCACGCGGCGCTGGGGCGCGGGTGCCGCCCGCGTGGCTGCCGGGCGCCCGCCCGCCGGGTGCACGGACGGCGGGTCAGGTATCACATCGGCGCGGAGCCGGGCCAGATCAACGGCAGGCGATGGCGTCGTAACGGCGCGCTGTAGCCGCTCGTTGCCGGGCGAGGGTGATTAATACCCGTACGGGGGTTCCGTCCCCGGTGCCCGCTCGTTCGCGCCATGTGCCGCCTTCCGGCCTGTGTGCCGTGCCGCTCCGTACCGTTGCTCCCTGCCTGCCCGGCGGGGCGTTCCGGACGGACCGGCTGCCTGCGGGCCGTGGCGTGCGCAGTGCTTCCGCGGCTCCGCTTCCGCCTCCGCCGTCCTGTCTCCACGCCGTCGCCGCGTGCCGTTTCACGGCGCCGCGCGAGGAGCGCGTCGGGCGCGGGGCGCACCGCATACCGTGATGCCCGCATATCCATACTTCCGGGGCAGTTGCCCCGATCGAGGAGTACGTCGGATGTCTTCTGACTTCTTCATCCCGGACCCGGAGGGTCAGGTCCCGAACGCCGGAGGCTACTTCGGCGACTTCGGCGGCAAGTTCATCCCCGAGGCGCTGGTCGCCGCGGTGGACGAGGTGGCCGCCGAGTACGAGAAGGCCAAGGCGGACCCGGCCTTCGCCGCCGAGCTGAACGACCTGATGGTCAACTACACCGGCCGGCCCAGCGCCCTGACCGAGGTGCCGCGGTTCGCCGAGCACGCCGGCGGCGCCCGGATCTTCCTCAAGCGCGAGGATCTGAACCACACCGGCTCGCACAAGATCAACAACGTGCTGGGCCAGGCGCTGCTCACCCGGCGCATGGGCAAGACCCGCGTCATCGCCGAGACCGGCGCCGGCCAGCACGGCGTGGCCACCGCCACCGCCTGCGCCCTCTTCGGCCTCGAATGCACCATCTACATGGGCGAGATCGACACCGAGCGGCAGGCCCTGAACGTCGCCCGGATGCGGATGCTCGGCGCCGAGGTCATCGCCGTCAAGTCCGGCAGCCGCACCCTCAAGGACGCCATCAACGAGGCGTTCCGGGACTGGGTCGCCAACGTCGACCGCACCCACTACCTCTTCGGCACGGTCGCCGGACCGCACCCCTTCCCGGCCCTGGTCCGTGACTTCCACCGGGTCATCGGCGTCGAGGCCCGCCGCCAGATCCTGGAGCGCACCGGGCGCCTCCCGGACGCCGCGGTGGCCTGTGTCGGCGGCGGCTCCAACGCCATCGGCCTGTTCCACGCGTTCCTGGCGGACGCCTCCGTACGGCTCGTCGGCTGCGAACCCGGCGGCCACGGCGTCGAGACCGGCGAACACGCCGCCACCCTCACCGAGGGCACCCCCGGCATCCTGCACGGCTCCCGCTCCTACGTCCTCCAGGACGAGGACGGACAGATCACCGAGCCGTACTCGATCTCGGCTGGGCTGGACTACCCGGGCATCGGCCCGGAGCACTCCTACCTCAAGGACTCCGGCCGCGGTGAATACCGCGCCGTCACCGACGACGCGGCCATGCAGGCCCTGCGGCTGCTGTCGCAGACCGAGGGCATCATCCCGGCCATCGAGAGCGCCCACGCGCTGGCCGGCGCCCTGGAGATCGGCCGGGACCTGGGCACGGACGGGCTGATCCTGGTCAACCTGTCCGGGCGCGGCGACAAGGACATGGGCACCGCGGCCCGCTACTTCGGGCTGTACGGGGCGCCCGCCGACGACGCGGTGGAGGCCGACGACACCGACGCCACCGACACCGCGCTCGGCGCGCACGACGAGGGGAGCAAGTGATGGCGGGCCACGTCGGACTGCTCAGCAGCACCCTGGCCGCGGCCAAGGAGGAGAACCGCGCCGCGCTGGTCGGCTACCTGCCGGCCGGCTTCCCGACCGTGGACGGCGGCGTACGGGCCGTCACCGCGATGATCGAGGGCGGCTGCGACGTCGTCGAGGTCGGGCTGCCGCACAGCGACCCGGTCCTGGACGGCCCGGTCATCCAGACCGCCGACGACATCGCGCTGCGCGGCGGCGTCAAGATCAAGGACGTCATCCGTACGGTCGGCGAGGCGCACGCGGCGACCGGCGCGCCGGTGCTGTGCATGACGTACTGGAACCCGGTGGACGCGTACGGCGTCGAGCGCTTCGCCGCCGACCTGGCCGCCGTGGGCGGCGCCGGGTGCATCCTGCCCGACCTGCCGGTCGAGGAGTCCGGGGTGTGGCGGGCGGCGGCCGAACAGCACGGTCTGGCCACCGTGTTCGTGGTCGCGCCGAGCAGCCGGGACGAACGCCTCGCGAAGATCACCGAGGCGGGCAGCGGCTTCGTGTACGCGGCCTCGCTGATGGGGGTCACCGGCACCCGTGAGTCGGTCGGCCGCGAGGCGCAGGGCCTGGTCGCGCGCACCCGGGCCACCACCGACCTGCCGGTCTGCGTCGGCCTCGGCGTCTCCAACGCCGAACAGGCCGCGGAGGTCGCGCAGTTCGCCGACGGAGTCATCGTCGGGACGGCCTTCGTCAAGCGGCTGCTGGAGGCCGGGGACGACCTGGAGGCCGGCCTCGCGGGCGTCCGCGCACTGGCCGGTGACCTGGCGGCGGGCGTACGCAAGCGCGGGTGACCCCGGGCGGCGTGCGGTCGCACGTCTGAGTGGGCGCCGGTGCCGGTCCGGGCCGGTGCCCGGCGAGGCTGTCCCTCGTTAGGACGAAGAACGCGGCGGAGGGGTGCGAGGGCGCCCCTCCGCTTCGTTGTTCAGGGGCGTGAGCCAGAACAATCAAGACAAAAAGAGCAGCGCCCGTGAGCGGCTGCAGGCCCAGCGCGAGAAGGAGAAGGCGCGCGAACGGCGCGGCCGCCAGTTGAAGGTCGCCGGGGCGGTGGTGGCGGTGCTGGCCGTCGCCGGCGGCGTCGGCGTCTGGGCCGCCTCCTCGGGCGGTGACTCCGGCAGCAGCGACAAGGTGGCCCTGCCCAAGGGCACCCAGGACAGCGACAAGCCCGCGGTGCCGGTCGGCAAGAAGGAGGCCCCGTCCACGCTCACGGTGTGGGAGGACTTCCGCTGCCCCGCCTGCGCCCAGTTCGAGAAGGGCTTCCGCGGTGCCATCCACGAGCTGGAGGACGCCGGACTGCTCAGGACCGACTACCACCTCGCGACGATCATCGACGGCAGCATGCGCGGCAAGGGGTCGGTCACCGCCGCCAACGCCGCGCTCTGCGCCCAGGACGCGGGCCGCTTCCGCGAGTACCACGATGTGCTGTACGCGAACCAGCCGCCGGAGCAGCAGGACCGGTTCGCGGACAAGAAGTACCTGATCGAGCTGGCCGGGAAGGTGAACGGGCTGGTCAGCGACACCTTCAAGCAGTGCGTCGACAAGGGCACCTACACGGACTTCGTGTACAAGTCCAACACCGCCTTCACCAACTCCGGCCACCAGGGCACCCCGACGGTCCTGCTGAACGGCAAGAACCTCGCGGAGGAGAAGAACCTCACCCCCGACGGGCTCAAGCAGAAGGTGCGGGAGGCCGCGGGGGACAAGAAGGCGGGCGGGGCGTCCGGTTCACCCGGGGCCGCCGGGGCCTCCGGGGGCAAGGCGTCCGGTATGAAGCCCGGCGGTGCGGGGGCCGAGCACGGAGCCGGCACGGCCGGCGCCTCGGCGGGCAGCGGGACCGGGCACTCGGCGGGCAGCGGCTCGGGCCACTCGGCGGGCGCCTCGGCCGGTACGGGTCAGGGTGCCGGGCAGGGGCCGGGGCCGGCCAAGGAGCCGGAGCCGGGTCGGGGTCCGGAGCGGGGCATGGTGCCGGGCAGGGGCACAGTGCCGGCGCAGACGCCGGGCATCCGGGCGGGAGTTCGGATCGGGTTCCTGCTCCCTGATCGGCTCCTGCTCGGCTCCTGATCGGTCCCTGATCGGCCCTTGACCGGCCTCTTGGGCGGCCCGCTCGACCGGCCCCCTCGACCGGCCCCCTTGACCGGTCTCTCGACCGGTCTCTTGGGTGGCTTCTCGACCGGCGCCGTGCGGGGGCGGCTCGGTGCGGTGCCTTTCACGCCGGACTCCGCCTTCGTGCTCAGGTCCGCGTTCGTGCTCGGGTTCGTGCCCGTGATCGGGTTCGCGCACAGGCCGGTGCCGGGCGAGCCCGGTCGCCGTCCGCGTTCCGGGCGCCGACCGGGCTTGTGTCCGTCCGGGACCGGGCCCATGACCGACCACTGACCAGGGCCGCGTTCACAGCGCCGACCGGGCCAGTGGCCAACCACTGCCCGGGCCCGTAACCGACCGCCGGCAGTGACGGTCGTTACACAGCCGTAGCCGGGTGGGTTGTCGCGGCGCCCACCTGGCGCGGTAGCGTCGTCCCTGCCATGGACCTCGCATTCATTCCCAGCCCGTCGACGGGCGTCGTACACCTCGGCCCGATTCCGCTGCGCGGGTACGCCTTCTGCATCATCATCGGCGTCTTCATCGGCGTCTGGCTCGGCAACAAGCGCTGGATCCAGCGCGGCGGCCGCTCCGGAACCGTCGCGGACATCGCCGTGTGGGCCGTGCCCTTCGGGCTCGTCGGAGGCCGCCTCTACCACGTCATCACGACGTACGAGCCGTACTTCGGCGAGGGCGGTCACCCCCTCAACGCCTTCAAGGTCTGGGAGGGCGGCCTCGGGATCTGGGGCGCCGTCGCGCTCGGCGCGGTGGGCGCCTGGATCGGCTGCCGCCGCCGCGGCATCCCGCTGCCCGCCTACATGGACGCGCTGGCGCCCGGCCTCGCCCTGGGCCAGGCGATCGGCCGCTGGGGCAACTGGTTCAACCAGGAGCTCTACGGCCGTGCCACCGACCTCCCGTGGGCGCTGAAGATCAGCGACGACCCGTCCATCGGCCGGGTCGGCGGCACCTACCACCCGACGTTCCTGTACGAGTCGCTGTGGTGCATCGGCGTCGCGCTGCTCGTCATCTGGGCGGACAAGCGCTTCAAGCTGGGCCACGGCCGGGCGTTCGCGCTGTACGTGGCGTCCTACTGCGCCGGCCGCGCCTGGATCGAGTACATGCGGGTCGACGAGGCCCACCACATCCTGGGCCTGCGCCTGAACGTCTGGACCGCGCTCATCGGCCTCGTCGTGTCCGTCGTCTACATCGTGGTCTCCGCGAAGAAGATCCCGGGCCGCGAGGAGGTCGTCGAGCCGGGCGCGCTGGACGCGGCTGCGGACGACACCGGGGCGGGGAAGTCCGGCGCCGAGACCACCAAGGCGGCACCCAAGACGCTCAAGGGAGCGCCCAAGGCCGCGGGCAGCGGCAAGGAGAGCGTGGCCGACGGTGCCGCGAAGCTGACGAAGGACGCCGGGTCCGGGAGCCGCAGCGGCAAGGATTCCTGACGCCAGTCCTTACGCACGGCGTCGCACCGCGTGGCACACGCCGAAGGCCGACAGAGGCCGCCCGGACCCAGCAGGGTCGGGGCGGCCTCCGCCGTTTCCGACGGTATGCGCGTCACGCGTCACGGGAATGTATTTCCCGCCCGGAATGCGGCCGGATCAGAAATGGGCAGCCAGGGGATATCCCCATTCCCGGTAGCGGCCGGTCACCGCGCTGCCGGTCACAGAATTTCGATGTCCTTCACCTTCGGCGGACGGTTGGGGTAGGAAATGTCAGTCCACCGGTTGACCCGCACCGAATCACCGTTGGCGTCGTAGTAGATCAGGTCGTTGTTGCCCGTGTAGATCCTGTCGACCCACCAGTTGCCGAAGCTCATCCGCCCGCGGTTGGCGTAGCAGTCCACGCTCTGGCTGTTACCGCTGTGCGACCAGATCTTCAGGAAGCTCTCCCCGCCGCGGCACTCGACCTTGTTGATGGCGAATGCGTTGCCGGTCGGCATGGTCACGGTGAACAGGGCAGCCGCGGCGAACGCCACGGCCACGGAACGCCCGACCCTTTTCGTCTTGGACAGCATGACTTCTCCTCAATTCGAATGTCGAACCGGAGGGCACGCGGCGACCGACGCACATCGCGGCGTGCCGAACGAATATCTGAACGACCCGGAACCGCGGTCATCAGATCGTCTCGTCCTGACAAAAAAGACGATCCTGTAAATCTCCTGTACATGGCAATCTTCTTCAGGGCCCCCGGCTGGAATACGCCCCCGATTGTCCGGATCGGCGCTATGTCATATGAGTTGTCGGCTTCGAACCTTAGTGTCAGCCAACGTGGCTGCCGTCGTAAAAGCCCTGCTCCGGGCCACTGCGGGCCACTCCGGGCCGGTCCCGGGTGGTTCAGCCGCCTGCCAGGGCTATGAGGAACCGCGTCTTCGCGTCGTCCCGCCGTGCGCAGATCCCGAGGGCCGCGTTGAGGACGCCCAGGGACCGGCACCAGCCCAGTACGCGGTCGGGGGACTGGCCGGGCACCAGGACGGCCAGTTCTCCGACCCGCTCTTCCAGCGCGGCGGGCGTCGTGACGCCGTCCAGCACCCAGTCCACCGCGTCGAAGTCGGGGTCGCCCCAGGCGGGTCGCGGATCGATGGCCACCATGCGGGAGCCCGGACCTGACAGCACATTGCCCGGGTGAAGATCACCGTGCACCAACGTCCGGGGCCCGTCGGAGGCGAGCTCCAGGGCCGCCCCCCGAGCCCGGCCGAGCACCGCCGGACCGAGCAGGCCGCTGGTGCCGGACGCCGCAAGCCTGCGGCTCGTCAGCCGGAAGAGGAAGTCGACCCGCCGCGCCAGAGGTTGCACCGTCGGGGGGCGTTCCGGCACTGGAGCGGGAGTCCGCAGATCCCGCAGCAGCGCCGCGACTTCCGGCAACCGCCAGTCCAGCCGTCTCGCCGGCACCCCCGGCTCCACGTCCTCAAGCAGCAGGGCACCGGCTTCGGCGTCCTGCGCCAGCAGCGTGACGACCGACGGTGTCCCCGCCCAGGCGGTCAGGGCTGCGGCCTCCTCGTGGGCGAGGGCGGGCTCCGGGGTGAGCTTGAGCCAGGCCGAGGTGCCGGTGTCACGGCGCAGGCAGCGGAACACCCGCGAGGTGCCGCCGCCGTTCGCCTCGACAAGCTCCAGGCGCCAGCGGGCGGTAAGGGTGCCGACGAGCTCCGGCAGGGCGTCGCACCAGGCGCGTACTGCGCCCCCGAACCGGACGACGAGTCGCTGCCGGACCTCCGGCGCGACCTCGGCCAACTCTCGCACCGCGACCCCCGCAGCCAGTTGATGCCGTCCGCTCATGTCCCCGCCCCTCTCATGCGTCGTCAGTCCGTACACCGGCAGCCCATACACCGTCGGTGAATCTGCGTTCAGCATCCCGCGCCGGACCTCCCCGCCGCATTGCGGTTTCCCGCAGCATCGTCTGCGGTTTCCCGCACCCCGCCGTGCCGCCCGGTGTGATCCACACCTCACCGTCGCCTGGGCCTCCCGTAAACCCGCAGGTCAGCGCAGTAAGTTCGGCCTTCCTTGCTAGCGCGGCGGGGTGTGCGGCGCATAGCTTCGAGGTGTTGGAGGGGGAAGCGCCGGCATCGGCCCACACCTCGCGAGAAGGGAACGGGTCCCCATATGTCTGTCATGGATGTCATGGACGCTTCGGCGCCCACGCACATAGCCCACCGCGACAACCACACCCACCGCGACGTGAACGGCGGCTGGCTGCGCCCCGCCGTCTTCGGCGCGATGGACGGACTGGTCTCCAACCTCGCCCTGATGACCGGCGTCGCCGGCGGCGCGGTCTCCCAGCAGACCATCATCATCACCGGCCTCGCGGGCCTGGCCGCGGGCGCGTTCTCCATGGCGGCCGGCGAGTACACCTCGGTGGCCTCCCAGCGGGAGCTGGTCCTCGCCGAACTGGACGTGGAGCGGCGGGAGCTGCGCAAGCACCCCAAGGACGAGCTGGAGGAGCTGGCCGCGCTGTACGAGTCGCGCGGCGTGGAGCCGGAGCTGGCCCGTGAGGTGGCCCGGCAACTGTCGAAGGACTCGGAGCAGGCGCTGGAGATCCATGCCCGCGAGGAGCTGGGCATCGACCCGTCCGACCTGCCCTCACCCGCCGTCGCCGCCGTCTCGTCCTTCGGCTCCTTCGCGCTGGGCGCCCTGCTGCCCGTCCTGCCGTACCTGCTGGGCGCCTCCCAGTTGTGGCCCGCGGTGCTGCTGGCGCTGGTGGGGCTCTTCGGGTGCGGAGCCGTCGTCGCGCGGGTGACGGCGCGGTCCTGGTGGTTCAGCGGTCTGCGGCAGCTCGCCCTCGGCGGCGCGGCGGCGGGTGTGACGTACGTCCTGGGCGCACTGTTCGGTACGGCCGTAGGCTGACCCTTCGCGCAGCAGTATGCGGACCCCCGTATAACTAAAGTGTTACCGGGCGGTTTGGTCGCGTGAAGGGCCGGGCATAAGGCCCAAGCGTTGCGGGCAATGTCGCCTGCTCGAAAACGACGCACACGACGCCGGTGGAGGCCGATCCGTCCGCCCGCGCCCCCGGTCCCCGCCACGAGTGGTGTCCGCATTCTGGAAGGCTCTATCCGCTTTTCGAGAAGCGAGCCATCCTGTAACCTGCACGAAATTTCGCGGAGGGCCAACGTCGTCCCTCGGCACTGAACATGCCACGACGACGTTGGGAGAGCCGATGCGTTCCGCGTCCACGCACTCCGCGACCACCGGCAGCGCCAGCGCCGCCCCCTGGTCGCCCATGGACGGGCGCCCCGCCCCGCAGGGTATGTACGACCCCCGTAACGAGCGCGACGCCTGCGGTGTCGGCTTCGTGGCGACCCTCACCGGCGAGCCCAGCCACGCCCTGGTCGAACAGGCCCTCACCGTCCTGCGCAACCTTGAGCACCGCGGCGCGACCGGCTCCGAGCCCGACTCGGGCGACGGTGCCGGCATCCTCCTCCAGGTTCCGGACGCCTTCCTGCGCGAGAGTGTCACCTTCACGCTGCCCGACGCCGGCGCGTACGCGGTGGGCATCGCCTTCCTGCCGTCCGTGGCCGAGGACGCCGCGGCCGCCGTCTCACGCATCGAGACGATCGCGTCCGAAGAGGGCCTGGACGTCCTCGGCTGGCGGGTCGTCCCGGTGGCCCCGCAGCTCCTCGGCAACGGCGCCCGTGCCACGATGCCCGCCTTCTCCCAGTTGTTCGTGGCCGACAAGCACGGCAAGGACACCGGCCTCGCCCTGGACCGCAAGGCGTTCGTGCTGCGCAAGCGCTCCGAGCGCGAGGCGGGCGTCTACTTCCCGTCCCTGTCGGCGCGCACGATCGTCTACAAGGGCATGCTGACGACCGGGCAACTGGAGCCGTTCTTCCCGGATCTGTCCGACCGCCGCTTCGCCACCGCGATCGCGCTGGTGCACTCCCGCTTCTCCACGAACACCTTCCCGAGCTGGCCGCTGGCCCACCCGTACCGCTTCGTCGCCCACAACGGTGAGATCAACACCGTCCAGGGCAACCGGAACTGGATGCGGGCCCGCGAGTCCCAGCTCGCCAGCAAGCTCTTCGCGGACGCCACCGGAGACAGCTCCAACCTGGAGCGCCTGTTCCCGGTCTGCACGCCGGACGCCTCCGACTCCGCCTCCTTCGACGAGGTCCTGGAACTGCTGCACCTCGGCGGCCGCTCGCTGCCGCACTCGGTGCTCATGATGGTCCCGGAGGCGTGGGAGAACAGCACCTCCATGGACCCGGCGCGACGGGCCTTCTACGCGTACCACTCCACGATGATGGAGCCCTGGGACGGCCCGGCCTGCGTCACCTTCACCGACGGCACCCAGGTCGGCGCGGTCCTGGACCGCAACGGCCTGCGCCCCGGCCGCTACTGGGTCACCGACGACGGCCTGGTGGTGCTCTCCTCCGAGGTCGGCGTCCTGGACATCGACCCGGCCAAGGTCGTGCGCAAGGGCCGGCTGCAGCCCGGCCGGATGTTCCTGGTGGACACCGCCGAGCACCGCATCATCGAGGACGACGAGATCAAGGCGCAGCTCGCCGCCGAGCACCCGTACCAGGAGTGGCTGGACGCGGGCCTGATCGAGCTGGCCGACCTGCCCGAGCGCGAGCACATCGTGCACACCCACGCCTCGGTCACCCGCCGTCAGCAGACCTTCGGCTACACGGAGGAGGAGCTGCGCGTCATCCTGGCGCCGATGGCCAAGACCGGCGCCGAGCCCATCGGCTCGATGGGTACGGACTCGCCGATCGCCGCCCTCTCCGAGCGCCCGCGGCTGCTGTTCGACTACTTCACCCAGTTGTTCGCGCAGGTCACCAACCCGCCGCTGGACGCCATCCGCGAGGAACTGGTCACCTCGCTGATCTCCTCGCTCGGCCCGCAGGGCAACCTGCTGGAGCCGACCGCGGCCTCCTGTCGCAGCGTCATGCTGCCCTTCCCGGTGATCGACAACGATGAGCTGGCCAAGCTCATCCACATCAACGCCGACGGCGACATGCCGGGCATGAAGGCTGTCACCCTGTCCGGTCTGTACCGGGTCTCCGGCGGTGGCGAGGCACTGGCCGCCCGGATCGCCCGGATCTGCGCCGAGGCCGACGCCGCCATCGAGGACGGCGCCCGCCTGATCGTGCTCTCCGACCGGCACTCGGACGCCGAGCACGCCCCGATCCCGTCCCTGCTGCTGACCGCCGCGGTGCACCACCACCTCATCGGCACCAAGCAGCGCACCCAGGTCGGTCTGCTCGTCGAGGCCGGTGACGTGCGCGAGGTGCACCACGTCGCGCTGCTCATCGGGTACGGAGCCGCCGCCGTCAACCCGTACCTGGCCATGGAGTCCGTCGAGGACCTGGTCCGCGCCGGTACGTTCCTGCCGAAGGACACCGACCCCGAGCCCGCGATCAGGAATCTGATCAAGGCGCTCGGCAAGGGCGTCCTGAAGGTGATGTCCAAGATGGGCATCTCCACCGTCGCCTCCTACCGGGGCGCGCAGGTCTTCGAGGCCGTCGGCCTGGACCAGGGCTTCGTGGACGCGTACTTCCACGGCACCACCACGAAGATCGGCGGCGCCGGCCTCGACGTGATCGCCAAGGAGGTCGCGGCGCGGCACGCCAAGGCGTACCCGGCCACCGGCATCGCCGCCACCCACCGCGCGCTGGACATCGGCGGCGAGTACCAGTGGCGCCGCGAGGGCGAGCCGCACCTGTTCGACCCGGACACGGTCTTCCGCCTCCAGCACTCCACCCGCTCGCGCCGCTACGACATCTTCAAGCAGTACACGGAGCGGGTGAACGAGCAGTCCGAGCGCCTGATGACGCTGCGCGGCCTGTTCTCCTTCAAGTCCGACCGTCCCTCGGTGCCGCTGGAGGAGGTCGAGCCCGCCTCGGAGATCGTCAAGCGCTTCTCCACCGGCGCGATGTCGTACGGCTCCATCTCCCAGGAGGCGCACGAGACCCTCGCCATCGCCATGAACCAGTTGGGCGGCAAGTCCAACACCGGCGAGGGCGGCGAGGACCCGGAGCGCCTGTACGACCCGGCGCGCCGCTCCTCGATCAAGCAGGTCGCCTCCGGCCGGTTCGGCGTGACCAGCGAATACCTGGTCAACTCCGACGACATCCAGATCAAGATGGCGCAGGGCGCCAAGCCCGGCGAGGGCGGCCAGCTCCCCGGCCACAAGGTCTACCCGTGGGTCGCCAAGACGCGGCACTCCACGCCCGGCGTCGGCCTGATCTCCCCGCCGCCGCACCACGACATCTACTCCATCGAGGACCTCGCCCAGCTCATCCACGACCTGAAGAACGCCAACCCGCAGGCCCGCATCCACGTGAAGCTGGTCTCCGAGGTCGGCGTCGGCACGGTCGCGGCGGGCGTCTCCAAGGCGCACGCGGACGTCGTCCTCATCTCCGGCCACGACGGCGGTACGGGCGCCTCACCGCTGACCTCCCTGAAGCACGCGGGCGGCCCCTGGGAGCTGGGCCTGGCCGAGACGCAGCAGACGCTGCTGCTCAACGGGTTGCGCGACCGGATCGTGGTGCAGACCGACGGCCAGCTCAAGACCGGCCGCGACGTGGTCGTCGCCGCCCTGCTGGGCGCCGAGGAGTACGGTTTCGCGACCGCGCCGCTGGTGGTCTCCGGCTGCGTCATGATGCGCGTCTGCCACCTGGACACCTGCCCGGTCGGCATCGCCACCCAGAACCCGACGCTGCGCGAGCGGTTCAGCGGCAAGGCCGAGTACGTCGTCAACTTCTTCGAGTTCATCGCGGAGGAGGTCCGCGAGATCCTCGCCGAGCTGGGCTTCCGCTCGCTGGAGGAGGCGGTCGGCCACGCCGGACTGCTCGACACCTCCAAGGCCGTCAAGCACTGGAAGGCGCAGGGCCTGGACCTGGCCCCGCTGCTGCACGTGCCCGAGCTGCCCGAGGGCGCCGTACGCCACCAGGTCACCGTCCAGGACCACGGCCTGGAGAAGGCGCTCGACAACGAGCTGATCAAGCTGTCCGTCGACGCGCTGTCCGCGGACACCGCCGAGGCCGCGCAGCCCGTACGGGCGCAGGTCGCGATCCGGAACATCAACCGGACCGTCGGCACCATGCTCGGCCACGAGGTGACCAAGAAGTTCGGCGGCCAGGGCCTGCCCGACGACACGATCGACATCACCTTCACCGGCTCGGCCGGCCAGTCCTTCGGCGCGTTCCTGCCGCCCGGCGTCACGCTGCGGCTGGAGGGCGACGCCAACGACTACGTCGGCAAGGGCCTGTCCGGCGGCCGGATCGTGGTCCGCCCGGACCGCGGCGCCGACCACCTGGCCGAGTACTCGACCATCGCGGGCAACACCCTCGCCTACGGGGCCACCGGCGGCGAACTGTTCCTGCGCGGCCGTGTCGGCGAGCGGTTCTGCGTCCGCAACTCCGGCGCCACGGTGGTGTCCGAGGGCGTCGGCGACCACGGCTGCGAGTACATGACGGGCGGTCACGCCGTCATCCTGGGCGAGACCGGGCGCAACTTCGCGGCCGGTATGTCCGGTGGTATCGCGTACGTGATCGACCTGGACCCGGCCAACGTCAACCGTGAGCTGACCGCCGCCGTCTCCACCGAGCTGGACGCCACCGACCGGCAGTGGCTGCACGACGTCGTGCGCCGCCACCAGGAGGAGACCGGCTCCACCGTCGCCGCGAAGCTGCTCGCCGACTGGGACGCCGCGCTGCCCCGCTTCAGCAAGGTCATTCCGGCCACCTACCAGGCAGTGCTCGCCGCCAAGGACGCCGCCGAGCGAGCCGGGCTCTCCGAGTCCGAGACCCACGAGAAGATGATGGAGGCGGCGATCAATGGCTGACCCCAAGGGCTTCCTGACCACCGGCCGCGAGGTCGCCAAGACCCGCCCCGTCGAGGAGCGCGTCCGGGACTGGAACGAGGTCTACGTCCCCGGCTCGCTGCTGCCGATCATCAGCAAGCAGGCCGGGCGCTGCATGGACTGCGGCATCCCCTTCTGCCACAACGGCTGTCCGCTCGGAAACCTCATCCCCGAGTGGAACGACTACGCCTACCGCGAGGACTGGACGGCCGCCAGCGAGCGGCTGCACGCGACCAACAACTTCCCGGAGTTCACCGGTCGCCTGTGCCCGGCCCCCTGCGAGTCGGCGTGTGTGCTGGGCATCAACCAGCCGCCGGTGACCATCAAGAACGTCGAGGTCACCATCATCGACAAGGCGTGGGACAGCGGGGACGTCACCCCGCAGCCCCCGGAGCGGCTGTCCGGCAAGACGGTCGCCGTCATCGGCTCGGGCCCGGCCGGCCTGGCCGCCGCCCAGCAGTTGACCCGGGCGGGCCACACCGTCGCCGTCTACGAGCGCGCGGACCGTATCGGGGGCCTGCTCCGCTACGGCATCCCCGAGTTCAAGATGGAGAAGCGCCACATCAACCGCCGGATCGAACAGATGCGGGCGGAAGGCACCAAGTTTCGTACAGAGGTGGAGATCGGCCGGGACATCGACGCCGCCAAGCTGCGCAAGCGCTACGACGCCGTCGTGATCGCCGCCGGTGCCACCACCTCCCGCGACCTGAAGGTCCCCGGGCGCGAGCTGAACGGCGTCCACTTCGCGATGGAGTACCTGCCGCTCGCCAACAAGGTGCAGGAGGGCGACCTGACCGTCTCCCCGATCACCGCCGAGGGCAAGCACGTCGTGGTCATCGGCGGCGGCGACACCGGCGCGGACTGCGTCGGCACGGCACACCGCCAGGGCGCGAAGTCCGTCACCCAACTGGAGATCATGGGCAAGCCGGGCGACGAGCGGAACCCGGACCAGCCCTGGCCGACCTTCCCGATGCTCTACAAGGTCACCTCCGCGCACGAGGAGGGCGGCGAGCGGCTGTACTCCGTCTCCACCACCCACTTCGAGGGCGACGAGGACGGCAACGTCCAGTGGCTGCACCTGGTCGAGGTGGAGTTCAAGGACGGCCGTCCGGAGCCGAAGCCGGGCACCGAGCGGAAGATCCCCGCGCAGTTGGTCACCCTGGCCATGGGCTTCACCGGCACCGACCAGGAGAACGGGCTGGTCTCACAGTTCGGACTGGAGCTGGACGCGCGCGGCAACATCGCCCGCGACGCCGACTTCGCGACCAACGTCCCCGGCGTGTACGTTGCCGGTGACGCCGGTCGCGGCCAGTCGCTGATCGTCTGGGCCATCGCCGAGGGCCGCTCGGCGGCCCGCGGTGTGGACCGCTACCTCGCGGGCGCCAGCGCGCTGCCCGCCCCCGTCAAGCCGACGGACCGCGCACTGACCGTGTAGCGGCCCCGGCTCACAGATGTCCCGTACAACGACGTGCGGAACACCCGCGGCGCCTGCCTCCCTCCCCGACCGGAGGGCAGGCGCCGCGATCCATGCCGTGCCGGATCACCGTCCGCTTTCGGGCACCAGCGAGCCGTCCGACGTGTGGGGGAGCACCCTGGCACGGGCCTCCCGGACCGGGCGCGCCGTGCCGTTGAGGTTCTTGTGCAGGGTGCGGGCCAGGTCTTCGATCGTGCGGACACCGGCGTCCATGCCCGGATGGTCCGCGGTCAGGACGACCATCCCGTAGTCATGCCCTCCACCGGTGACCGCGCCGACGCTGTGCACCCGCCAGCCGCCGCTGCTCCGTTGCAGCCAGCCGTTCTTGACGTGCACCTTCGCCCCGGCCGGAGCGCCGGCGGGCACGCCCCAGCGCTGCTCGGGCACCACCCGGCTCATGAGATCCAGGGCGTAGGCGCGGGAGGCGCCGTCGAGCACGGAGTTCTCGGAGGTGAGGAGCCGCAGCAGGGTGAGCTGATCGGCGGCGTTGATCTGGGTCAGGCCCCAGTACCCTTCCGTGTCCGGAACGGTGTTGTGCATTCCGGCGAGCCGCAGGAAGCTGTTTATCCGCCCGAGGCCGGCCCGCTTCCACAGTGTGGTGGTGGCGTCGTTGTCCGACGTCGTAATCATCTTTTCCGCGAGCTTTTTCTCGTCCGCGGTCAGAGCGCGCTGTTCTTCCTGGGCCTGCCGCAAGAGGGTGCCCAGCACCACGACCTTCACGACACTCGCCGAGTCGTACTGCCGCTCCGCGTCGTACGCGCACCGGGTGTCGCTCGTGCGGTCGTAGAGGGCGAACGAGGTATGGCCGGAAGTGTGCGCACCCAGCACCTGGCCGAGATCCTTCGAGAGCCGGTCGGCGAGCCCGGCCTTGGCGGAGGTGCAGGTCACCTTCGGGAGCGTCGGCTGCGCTCCGGTCGTCTCGGCGGCCGTTGCCGGGGCCGTGGCGGCGAGGAGTGAGGACAGGGTGGCGGTGAGCACCGTCACGGCGGAGAAACGCCGCCGGGTGGAATCCAGGGTGCGTATTCGATGGCGCAAAGTGTTCCTTCGTCTTTCTGCTCGTGTTCATCGACAGGGCGGGGAAAGGAGGTATTGCGTCAGGGGTGCTGCCGGGGCGTTGCCTGGGAAATGCGGTCGTTGCCCCGGCGCAGGCTGCCCGGTGCTGCGTACGTGCGCGTCGGTGAAGCGCAATTCACGCCGCTGGAGCATCCAGCATGAACGTTTCTGTGTCAATGGTGGAAATAACGCCGCAGTGGCCGCTTACCGGCCGCCGTGGGAGTCATGCGGACGCTCGCGCAACGGCGGGTGCTATTCCCCGACCTGTGTGATCCGGTCGTCGCCCAGACGCGACTGGACGTCCTGGAGGAGCAGTTTCAGGAGGCCCGCGAGCTGTTCCTGCTGGTCCGGCTTCAGGCCGCTGACCAGTTCGGTCTCCCGGTGGAGTACCTGGTCCACGGTCTCTTCGACGAGTGTGTGTCCGGCCGGGGTCAGCTCCACCAGCACCGTACGGAGGCGGCCCTCGCCCGGGTGGCGGGCGACCAGCCCCTCGCGCTCGGCGCGGGCGACGCGCTGGGAGATCGCGCCGGCCGTCACCATGGAGCGGGCCGCGAGTTCGCGGGTGCTGAGGGTGTACGGGGCGCCGGCGCGGCGCAGCACGCTCAGCAGGTCCAGGGTGGCGGTGTCCACCCCGGCGCGGGCCAGTACCCGGCGCCGGTCGTCGCCCAGCAGCTTGGCCAACTGCCACAGGGGCGTGACGATCGGGATGGACGAGACGGGCATGCCGGGGCGCTCGCGTTCCCAGGCGTCGGCGATCTGCTGGACCGGGTACGGGGCGTCCGCGCTTGCCATGGGCCCTCCTGCGGATGTTACGTTCAGGTCTAAATTCAGGTCTGAATTTAGACCTGAACGAACGACGTCGGGAGTCAGCTTATGTCACGCACCATCCTGGTCACCGGCGGCGCCACCGGCATCGGCCTGGCCGTCGCCCGGCACTTCGCCGCGCAGGGCGACGCGGTCGTCGTCACCGGCCGCCGTCCCGCACCCCTGGAGAAGGCCGCCGAGGAGACCGGCGCCCGCGCGGTCGTCTGCGACCACACCGACCCCGCCGCGCTGACCCGTCTCCTGGACGAACTGCCCGAGCGGATCGACGTCCTGGTCAACAACGCCGGCGGCAACACCGACCTGGACGACGCGCCGGGCGACGACCTCTCCTCGTACGCGCGGGCCTTCCGCGCCAACCTCGACGCCAATCTGCTCACCGCGGTGCTCACCACCAAGGCCGTCGAGGGCCGGCTCGCCGAGGGCGGGGCCGTGGTGCACATCGGCTCGATCGCGGCGTCCCGGGGAGCGGGTTCCCTGGGCGCGTACGGCGCGGCCAAGGCGGGGCTCACCACCTGGAACCTCGACCTGGCGAACACGCTCGGCCCGCGCGGCATCACCGCCAACGTCGTCTCGCCCGGCTACATCGAGGACACCGAATTCTTCCGGGACCAGCTCTCCGACGAGCGGCGGGCGTGGCTGGTGGACGCCACGGCCACCGGCCGGGCCGGGCGCCCGGAGGACGTCGCGGCGGCGGTCGCGTTCCTGGCGTCCGAGGGAGCGCGGCACATCACGGGGCAGGTGCTGAATGTGAACGGGGGCGCCGACAAGACGCGCTGAGGCGACGGCCACGAGGGTCGCCGAGGGTGAGGGTGAGGGGGTGGGGGCGCCGAGGGGAAGGGCGAGGGGGCGGGAGGCCGATGGACGTCAGCTCGTCTCCCCGTCCCGGTCCTCCTCCTCGACGAGGCGGGCCGGGAAGCCGCCCGTGGCGATCGGCCCCCACCGCAGCGGCGTCACCCGGATCAGCGACTTGCCCTGTGTGATCATCGCGGCGCGGTACTCGTGCCAGTCCGGGTGCTCGCCCGCGACGCTGCGGTAGTACGCGACCAGCGGCTCGACCGAGTCCGGCGCGTCCAGGATTTCCGCCTCGCCGTCGATCTGCACCCAGGGCCCGTTCCACTCGTCGGACAGCACGAGCACGCTCACCGAGGGCGCCCGGCGGGCGTTGCGCACCTTGGCGCGCTCCGGGTACGTGGCCATCACCAGCCGCCCGGAGTCGTCGACGCCGCAGGTCAGCGGCGATGCCTGGGGCGTGCCGTCGGAGCGCCGGGTGAGCAGGACCGCGCGGTGGCGGGGGCGTACGAACTCCAGCAGGCCGTCGAGGTCCACGCGGGTGGTGGTGGCGATGGAAGGACTCATACGGGTGAGCCTAGGGCGTGGAGTCCGCTCGAAGGGAGCGACGTTCCGGGAGCGGGCTCGGTCTGCCGCTTCCGCACTATTGACTAAAAGTCAGCCGGGAACGACGCTGCTGGGCAACCGTCGTAGCCGCACCTCGGGAGGACTGGTGGGTACAGGTTCGAGCACCGACGCACGGACCGGCGCGGGTGGGGACAGCGAGGCGTTCCGCGCCCTGACCGAAGCGCTCGGCGCCCCGGCGCCGCCCGGCCTCGCCGCTGCCGCGCCCGAACAACTCGGCGTACTGACGCGCGCGTTGCGCACCCGTAAGGAGAGCCGCGCCGCGGGCCTCAACGACGCGGCCGAAGAGGCCCTGAAGCTGGTGCCCGCCCTCGCCCGCGGCCCCGTGCGCCGCATCCTGTTCCGCTGACTCGGCCGACCGAACGGTGACCCCCATGGACACGCTCAGCAACCGCGCCGAGGCACAGAAGATCGCCCAGTTGCTCGATGTCCTGCCGGAGCAACTGGAGTTCCTGCACGGGCTGCCCGCCGAGGACGTACGGCAGCTCCGCGCCCGTACCGTCGACACGCTCTTCGACGACGTGCCGGACATGCTCGACCGGATCGCCGCCGCCACCAAGCTCGTACCGGCCGGGGCCGCCGCCGCGATCTCGCAGAAGGCGCTCGGGCCGCGGCTGGCCGCCTCCGTGGCCGGGCGGCTGGACCCCGGCCGCGCCGCCGACATCATCGAGAGGCTGCCGGTCGCCTTCACTGCCGAGTCCTGCGGCCACCTGGACCCCCGCCGGATCGCCGGGGTCGTCGACCGGCTGGACGAGGACCTCGTGGTCCGTATCGCCGTCGCCCTCGCCGAGCGCGGCGACCACCTGACGATGGGACGCTTCGTCGGCCATCTGCGCGACCGGGCCCTGGAGCGCATTCTCCAGCTCATCGACGACGAAGTGGTGCTGCGCGTCGGGTTCTTCATCGACATGCCGGAACGTCTGGACGCCATCCTGGAGCTGATGGGGAGGAACGGCTGGCCTCGGTGGTGGCCGCGGCCGGCAACGGCCTGTGGCCCGAGGCGCTGGCCGTGGCCGGACTGGCCGGGCCGGAACGGCGCGCGCGGGTGGCCACGCTCGCCGCCCGCCAGGACCCCGTACGGCTGGACGGGCTGGTCCGTACCGCGCACGAGCAGGGGCTGTGGGAGTCGCTGCTGCCGCTGGTGGCCCTGTTGTCCGGGGAGGACCGGCGCGCGGTCGCCGCCCTGCCGTCGCTGCGCGACGCCGAGGTCCTCGGCACGGTCGTCCGGGCGGTCGTCGCGACGGGGCTCTGGGCGGAGTTCCTGCCGCTGGTCGCGGAGTTGCCGCCGGAGTCGCGCAAGGTGGTGGCGGACACGGCGGGGGCGCTGCCGGACGCGGAGCTGGACGCGATGGTGCTGGAGGTCGAGAAGCAGGATCTGTGGGACGCGGTGCTGCCACTGGTGGAGATCATGGACGAGCCGGCCAAGGAGCGGGTCTTCGCGCTGCCGGCCTTCCGGGGGCAGGGGTAGGTCCCGTTCGGGGACGAGGTTCGCCGTCCGCTCAATCCGCCCTGGGCACAAAGCGGGTGGCTTCGTGAGGGCTGCCCGCTAGCGTCCGGACCATGACTCCGTCCCCCGCGTCTTCCGCGTCTCCCGACACCGGCCCCGTCCCGATCGTCCCCGATGTCTGGCAGTTGCCGTTCCCGGTGGGCCACGTCTACCTCGTACGGCTGTCCGACGGCGGTTTCGCGGCCGTCGACACCGGCGTCCCGGGCTCCGCCCCCGCGATCCTGGAGGCGGTGCACCGGCTCGCCGGGAAGCCGGACGCGCTGCGGCAGATCGTGCTGACCCACTCCCACGTCGACCACATGGGATCGGCCGCCGACCTGGTGGCCGCCACCGGCGCCCGCGTCCTGGCGGGCGCGGCGGACGCCCCGGCCGTCTCCGGTACCGCGCCCGAGCCGCCGCCGGTGCTCACCGCCGCCGAGGCGCCCCTGCTCGAACAGGTCCAGTCGGGCATGGCGGAGGCGGGCACGCCGCCGCTGAAGCACGTACGGGTGGATGTCGAGCTCCACGACGGCGACATCCTCGACGGCTGGCCCGGGCCCGCCCACGTCCTCCACGTCCCCGGCCACACACCGGGCAGTACGGCGCTGCATCTGCCTGCCGCCGGCGTGCTGTTCACCGGCGACCTCATAGGGACGGGGCCGGACGGCGGCCGGGTCGTCCTCGGCCCCTTCAACGTCGACCGCGAGGTGGCCGTCGCGTCCTTCCGGCGGCTGGCCGCGCTGCCCGGTGTGGACACGCTGTGCGTACCGCACGGCATTCCGGTCCGTACGGGCGCGGCGCGCGCTCTGGCCGCGGCCACGCCCGAGACCGACTGGCTGTGAGCCGGACGGCGCAAGTGCGGGGCCGCGGGCGCGAGGTCACGGGCGTACGGTCACCGGTGCCCCGTCACGCCTGCCGGGCTGCGTAGGCGACCGTCCTGAACGGCCAGTCCGCGGCCAGCCAGTCCCGTACCGCCTCGTACAGGGGCAGGTCCAGCTCGGCGCGGTCGGCCCGTACCCAGGAGCGGACCGTGGCGTCCGGGATTTCGATCGCTTCCGTCCGGGTATCACCATGCCCGTCCTCTACGGGGTAGATGTACACGCACCCGACCACCTCGGCGTCCGGTATCCCGATGACGGAGTACGTGAAGCCCGTACGCCCCTCGAAGTCCTGGGCGTGCTCCCGCAGGTCGCCGAGGTTCTCCTCCAGGGTCATCCCGGCCTCGGGCGGCCAGCCGCGGCCGGCGTACCCGGGGGTCGCCCTGATGTGCGTGATGCTGCTGGTCCAGGCGGCGTGGTCGGCGGCGTTGTGGTCCGGAGCGAGCGGTTCCAGCCGGAAGCGGCCGGTGGTCAGTTCTCTGGGGACGACGAAGTCGGCAGGTACGAAAGGCGGATGGCTCATGAGGTGAGAATAGGGTCCGGCGCGCTGCCCGACCGTGGCGCGGAACGGAACGGAAAGGCTTGTCCATGCAGTTGCACACCCAGGAGTGGGGTACCGGCGACCGGGTCGCGGTGCTGGTCCACGGCATCATGTCGGACCACCGGACCTGGCGCCGGGTGGGCCCCGCGCTGGCCGCGCGCGGCTACCGCGTCATCGCCGTCGACCTGCGCGGCCACGGCGCCAGCCCGCGCGGCCCGTACAGCGACGAGCTGTTCGCGGACGACCTGGTGGAGACCCTGCCCTCGGGCGTGGAGGTGGCCCTCGGGCACTCGCTCGGCGCGGTGGCGCTGTCGCTGGCCGCGGAACGGCTGCGCCCGCGGCGCGCCGTCTACTCGGACCCGGCCTGGACCCTCGGCAACACCGAGCGCCCGATGGACCCCGCGCTGTTCGTCGAGTTCAAGCGCGCCACCCACCAGATGATCCGGAGCTTCAACCCGCGCTGGGAGGAGGCCGACGTGGAGATCGAGATGGCGACGATCGAGGTGTGGGACCCGGACACGGCCCTGGCCCTGTCCGGCAACGACCTCCGGGAGCGCATACCGGAGCGGCCGGTGGTCCCCTCCCTGGTGCAGGTGGCGGGGGAGGGCTTCCTGTTCTCGGAGGCGGACAAGGAGCGGGTGGCGGCGCGCGGCTTCGAGGTCCGTACGGTCGAGGGCGCCGGGCACACCATCCACCGGGACGATTTCGACGGTTTCATGAAATCGCTGGACGGGTGGATCTGAGCGAGCGGCAGCCGGGTCTGTCCCGAGGGCGGCCGGGCTTCCTCCTGTGGCGGCCTGGCTTCTCCTGTTGGCAGCCGGATCTGCCCAGATGGCGTCCGGACCTGCCCAGATGGCGTCCGGACCTGCCCAGAAGGCGTCCGGACCTGCCCAGAAGGGCATCCGGACCTGCCCCGTAGGCACCCGGCTCCGCCCCCGGCGGCACTCCGCTGCCGGTTTTGGCACCTGATGTTCAATCTTGTACCACCAAGGGGTGGCTGGATGCGGCGGCGGGCGCCGGTCCGCGCCCGGGGCGCTTTGCCGCGGTCCGCGACGGCTGATTAGGGTGTGGTCCGTGGTAGTAGCAACCACCCGCCCCGGTCGGCCCGCGGACCGGCGACCCGAAATCCCCTGAGGCAGCACAGCGATGACCGAACCGGCGATACCGGCCCGGGGCCCCGCCGCCGCGCCGGAACGCCCCGCTCCGGTCTTCCCGCCGCCTGCCCGGCCGCTCACCGAGGAGCGCGTCACGGCCCTCGTACTGTCGTACCGTCAAACGCTGTTACGGTACGTCACCGGCCTGCTGCCCGCCGACTCGCAGCGTGCGGAGGACGTCGTCCAGGAGACGCTGCTGCGTGCCTGGCTGGAGAGCGACCTCTCCCGTGCGGGGAGCGCCCGGCACGAGGCCGGGTGGGAACCCGGTCTGCCCTGGCTGTTCAGGGTCGCCCGCAACGTCGTGATCGACTGGAGCCGGCGCGACCGCGCCCGGCCGGCCGTCCCGACCGGACTGCCGCCGGAGACGGCCGGCCCGGCGGACGAGGTCGCGCGCGTCGTGGAGCGGACGCACGTCGTCGAGTTGCTCGCCCAACTGTCCCGCCCCCATCGAGAGGTTCTGGTGTACACATACCTGCTCGGCTGTTCCGGACCCGACACGGCGCACGCGCTGGGCATACCGCCCGGCACGGTCAAGTCCCGGCTGCACCACGCGATGCACCGCCTGCGGCGGGCCGCCGCGCCCGACGCCCGGGACCGCGGATGAGCGGCCCGGGCCGGACAGCGCCGCCGGGAGCGGCGGTCGTCGTGACACCGGAGCAGTCCCCGGTGCCGCTGGCCCTCGGTATGCCGGACCGCACGTCCTGGCTGATCATCATCGGCTTCCTCGTCGTCCTGGTCCTGCTCGTCTGGCTGCTCGCCCGGACCATCCGCAAGCAGGGCGGTTTCCGCCGCACCTGCCGCCGGATCGCCTGGGAGGTCCGGATGACCGCGCGGGCGTTCACCGCGCCGCTCCGCGCCTGTCTGCGGCACCGGCGCTGCGCCCGGACCCTGGCCGCGTTCTTCGCCGACCCGGCCGCGTACGAGGTGTCCCGCGCGGCGCTCGACCGCGCGGACGCGGACGCGGGCGACGGCTGCTACGCGCCGACCGTCCAGTTGGCGCAGGCCCGGGACCGGGTGCACGTCGTCGTCGCCGGCCGCGACCCGGCCGGTGCCGCAGGACCGGTTCTGCCCTGGACGGACGCGGCCGCGGAACCGGGGGAGTGGACCTGGTCCGCGCCCGCCGACGCGGTACGGGGGGCGACGGCGGCGCACGGTCGTGCCGTACGGCTGCCGCTCGTCCTCGGCGTGGACCGCAAGTCGACGGGCGTGGTGCTCGTCGACTGGCTGCGCGGCCCCGCGGCGCTGGGCGTCGAGGGTGACCCTCGGGTGTCCCGCAGTGTGCTCCAGGCGCTGACGGCCCAGGTGGACCGGATGCCGGACGGGCCGCCGGTCCTGGTGGCGCACGGGGTGCACCCGCGCTTCCCGGGCCGTCCCCTGGACGAGATCCTCAACGAACTCTCCATCGATCGGTGGACGGACCCGGAGCAGGGACCGCAGACCGTGGACCCGACGGCGGTCCCGGTCGTCGTCTGCTGGGCGCCCACGGCCGACCAGGCGGCACGGCTGGCGGACCTGTGCGCACGCGGACGTGTCCGCGCGCTCGTCGGCGGGCGCCTGCCGGGCGCCTGCTGGGTGCTGCACGCCGAGCCGGACGGGCGGCTGCTCGGCCCCGGGCCCCGGGTGGACGTGGAGTCGCCCGCGCTCGGTGGCGCCGTGGCCCGCACCGTACGGCGCAGGCAGCCCGCACCGCACTGCGTCCTGCCGGGCGCCGGTACGGGCATGGGCATGAACATGGGGACGGGTACGGGGCCGGGTGCCGGTCACGGCGGTCCCGCCGGGCCCGTACCCGAGCCGGGCTTCGCCGGGCCGGACCTGCACAAGCCCGCGCCCGCCCCGGCTCCGGCCGAGCGGGTGCGGGACGAGACGGCCGTACTTCCGCAGGCACCGCAGCCCGCACCGGCCGCTCAGCCCGCTCCGGCTGCCCAGCCCGCCCAGCCTGCCCCGGCCCCTTGGCCCGCCGCGCCGCCCGCGCACGGTGACCACGGGAGCGGCTCCGCCCATCAGGGCACATTCCCCCGCGAAACCGCCGCTTCCGACGCCGACTTCGCCGAGCCCGAGCCGGGCGCCCCCGCCCCGGCCGCCGCTCCCGAGGCCGCGCCCGCACCCGTACCCGCGCAGCGACCGGACGCCCCCGGAGCTCAACCCGAGCCCGACAGCGCCTCCGACAGCGGCTCCGGCACCGACGCAGCCGCCGACTTCGCGGAGCCGGACCTGGCCGAGCCCCGGGCCGCCGCCGCGCCGCCCGGCCTGGCCGGGGTGTCCGCCGCCTCCGGCACCCGCGGCGCCTCCGGCGCCGACTCCGACCCCGCCGATCCCCAGGAACGGACCCCTCGTACCCCGTGAGACTCTTCGTCACCCTCGCTCCGGCCGCTCCGGCCCGGCCCGGCTCACCGCAGCCCGCCCCCGAGCGGCGCGACCTGGTTCTGCACACCTCGGGCACGACCACCGTCGGCGCCCTGGCCGCGCGGCTCGCCGGTGACCACGCCACCGGCGACACGCCCCCCGCCCTCTTCCTCGGCGACCGTGAACTCCCCGCCGACCTGCCGGTGTCCGCCACCGGCATCCGCGACGGCGCGACGCTCGGCATCGGCGGTCCCGTACCGCCCGAGCCGGACGGCGGCTACGGCCCCGACCGCACCGAGCTGCCGCCCCCGTCCCGCTCCGCCGACGGCGAGCGGCTGCCGCGCGCGCCCCGCGTGGAACTCCAGCTCATCGGCGGCCGGGGCGCCGGGCGGGTCTGGCCGCTGGACCTCGGTACGCACACCATCGGCCCCGCGGTGGGCAGTTCGGTACGGCTGCAGGGCCGCGACGTGCCCGGCGCCGGCATCCGGATCACCGTCCGCCCGGACGGCACGGTGCTGCTGGACGCCGGTGCGGCCGCCCGCCCGTCCGCCGACCGCACGGCGGCGCACAGCGGCAGGCAGACGCCCGGCCACCGCACCGACGTGGCCCTGTCGGTGCCCGAGCCGCCGCCCGCCCGGCCCCGTGCCGACGCGGCCCCGCTGCCGCCCCCGCCGCCGCCCGAACTGCCCGACCCGTACGCCGACACCCACCTGCCGGTCCCCGAGGGCTGGGTGGAGTGGCCGCTCGGCGGTGAGCTGCGGCTGGGCGAGTTCCTGCTGCGGATCGCCGAGCCCACCGAGGCGGACGCCGCGGTGACGGCCTCCGAGGACGGCGCCCACCTGGACTTCAACCGGCCGCCGCGGATCGTCCCGCCGCTGGTGCCGGAGCGGTTCACACTGCCTTCGCCGCCCTCGCCGCCGCCCCGGCGCACCATCCCGCTGCTGGTGGTGATCGCGCCGATGTTCATGGGCATCGGCATGGTCGTCTTCCTGCACTCGTACTTCTACCTGATGTTCGCGTTCTTCAGCCCGGTGCTCGCCATCGGCAACTACATCAGCTCCCGGCGCAGCGGCTGGCGCGACTTCCTCACCTCGGTCGCCAACTACCGCGCCCGGCGCGCCTCGCTGGAGGACGACGTCAAGGGCATGGTCGAGCGCGAGCGCGGCCTGCGGGTCGCCGCCGGGCCCGACCCGGCCGCCGCCGGCATGTGGGCCGTCGGCCCCGGCGCCCGGCTGTGGGAACGCCGCCGCGGCCACCCCGACCACTTGCTGCTGCGCGTCGGCACGGTCCGCCAGGCGTCGCTGCTGACCATCGAGGACAGCTCCCGCGAGGACAACCACCGCTCGGTGAACTGGCAGATCCCCGACATGCCGATCGGCGTGGACCTGTGCGGGGACGGCGTCATCGGCATCTCGGGCGAGACCGACGCGGCCCGGGCGCTGGCCCGCTGGACGGTGGCGCAGGCCGCGGTCCTGCACAGCCCCCGCGACGTACGGATCACCGTGCTCACCGACGCGGCGGGCGCGCCCGCCTGGGAGTGGGTGCGCTGGCTGCCGCACGCCCGCCCCGGCCAGGGCGGCGTCACCGCGCCGCCCGCCGGCGGGCCCACCGTGACCGTCGGCAACGACCCGGAGACGGTCGCCAACCGGGTCTCCGAACTGGTCTCCGCGATCCGCTCCCGGTCCCGTTCGCGGGAGTCCGCGATGGGCGGCGCGCTGCTCGCCGAGCCCGACCTCGTCGTCGTCCTCGACGGCGCGCGGCGGCTGCGGGACGTGCCCGGTGTGGTGCAGGTCCTCAAGGAGGGCCCGTCCGTACGGGTCTTCCTGATCTGCCTCGACCAGGAGGAGCGGATGCTCCCCGAGGAGTGCGTCACCGTCTGCACGGTCGGCGCCCGCGAGGTGACGCTGCGCCGCACCGGCAGCGCCGACCTCACCGGTATCCGCCCCGACCTGGTCGACACCGGCTGGTGCGAGCGGATCGCCCGCGCCCTGGCCCCCGTACGCGACGTCACCCCGGACGGCTCCGACGGCCTGCCGGACCGTGTCAAGCTGCTGGACCTGCTGAACCTGGAACCGCCGCAGGCCGCCGAACTGGCCGCCCGCTGGACCAAGCGCCCGGCCTCCACCGGCGTCCTGCTGGGCGCCGGCTACACCGGTCCGGTCACCTTCGACCTGGTCAAGGACGGCCCGCACGGCCTGATCGCGGGCACCACCGGCGCCGGCAAGTCCGAACTCCTCCAGACGCTGGTGGCCTCCCTGGCGGCGGTCAACCGGCCGGACGAGATGACGTTCGTACTCGTCGACTACAAGGGCGGCAGCGCCTTCGCGGGCTGCGAACGGCTGCCGCACGTGCTGGGCATGGTCACCGACCTGGACAGCCACCTGGTCGAGCGGGCCCTGACCTCGCTGACCGCCGAACTGACCCGCCGCGAACGCCTCCTGGCCGACGCGGGCGCCAAGGACCACACCGAGTACCGGGCGATGCGCCGCCGCGACCCCGCGATGGCGCCGCTGCCGAGGCTGCTGCTCATCATCGACGAGTTCGCCACCCTCGCCCGCGACGTGCCCGAGTTCGTCCCCGGGCTGGTCGGCATCGCCCAGCGCGGCCGTTCGCTCGGCCTGCACCTGCTGCTGGCCACCCAGCGTCCGGCCGGTGTGGTCACCGCCGACATCCGCGCCAACACCAACCTGCGGATCTCGCTGCGCGTCACCGACGCCCTCGACAGCCAGGACGTCCTGGAGGTCAACGACGCGGTGTCCATCTCCAGCGACACCCCGGGCCGCGCCCTGGCCCGGATCGGGCACCGGTCGGTGCTGCCGTTCCAGACCGCCTTCGTCGGCGCCGTGCGCGACGGCGCGCAGGCGCCCCAGGACGCCGGGGACACGGAGCAGAGCACGGCGAAGGCGGCGCAGTCCGACGCCGACGTGTGGACCAGCGAACTCACCTGGTCGCTGCTGGGCCGGACGGCCGCCGAACCCGTCGAGGAGACCGCGGACCTCTTCGACGCCATCCAGGAGGCGATGGACGACCGCGACGCGCCCACCGACCTGACGGCCCTGGTCGACGCGGTCCAGCAGGCCGCCGCCGACCTGGAGATCGAGCGGCAGCCCAGCCCCTGGCTGCCCGCCCTGCCGCACGCCGTCAGCCTGGCCGAACTCCCCGACCGGCCCGACCCGGCCGACGGGCGTCTGGCGCCGGTCGTCTGGGGCCTGGCCGACCTGCCGGGCGCCCAGCGCCAGGAGCCCCTGGAGCTGGACCTCACCCGCTTCGGGCACCTGTACGTCCTGGGCACGCCGCGCTCCGGCCGCTCCCAGGTCCTGCGCACCATCGGCGGTGCCCTGGCCCGGCGGCACTCCAGCGCCGACGTTCACCTGTACGGCATCGACGCGGCGGGCGGCGCCCTGTCGCCGCTGTCCGCGCTGCCGCACTGCGGCGCCGTCGTCCCGCGCGCCGACCTGGAACGGCTGGGCCGCCTGCTGTCCCGCCTGACCGCCGAGATGAGCGCCCGCCAGGAACTGCTCACCTCGCACGGCGCGGCCAACCTCACCGAGCTGCGCGCCTTCCTGCCGCCCGCCGAGCGCCCCGCCCACATCGTCGTCCTGATCGACGGCTGGGACTCGCTGGCCGCCCTGCTCAACGACCACGACGGCGGCCGCCCGGTCCAGGAGCTGACCTCGCTGATCCGCGAGGGCGCGCCGATGGGCCTGCACGTCATCGCCACGTCCGAACGCGCGCTGATGACCGGCAAGGTCGCCTCGCTCAACGACGAGCGGCTGCTGCTGCGGCTGACCGACCGCAACGAGTACAGCCTGGCGGGCATCCCGCCCAAGCAGGTGCCGGCCGTCGTCCCGCAGGGCCGCGGCTGGCGCGGCGGCAGCGCCACCGAGGTGCAGGTCGCGCTGCTCGGCGAGCGTACGGAAGGGCCGGTCACCGGCCGCGACCAGGCCGAGGCGCTCAAGCGCATCGGTGAGCGGGCCGAACAGCGCGACCGGGACGTACCCGCCGCGCGCCGCCCCGCGCGCGTGCTGAGCCTGCCGCGTCAGGTGTCCTTCACCGACGCGTACGAGAAGGTCCCGGCCGCCGAACGGCGTCCGCTGTGGGGCCTGCTCGGCGTCGGCGGCGACGAACTCGGCGCCATCGGCGTGGACTTCGCGGCCGACGCGCCGTCCTTCCTCGTCAGCGGCCCGCCCGGCAGCGGCCGGTCCACCGCGCTCACCACCCTCGCGGTGTCCCTGCTGGCCGGTGGCACCCGGGTGGTGGCGCTCACCCCGCGCGAATCGCCGCTGCGGGGCCTGGCCCGGCACCCGCGCGCCGTGGTCATCCAGGACCCGGACCCGCTGGCCGACGAGGTGACCGCGGCGCTCAACGCCGAACCGGGGCCCGCCGTGATCCTGGTCGACGACGCCGACCTGCTCGCCCAGTTGCCCGCGGCCGACGCGGCGCTGCGCGAGGTCGCCACCACCGGACGGGACCGCGGCATCGGCCTGGTCGCCGCGGCCACCGCCGAGACGCTGACCTCGGTGGGCATCGGCTGGCTCGGCCTCGTACGGCGGGTGCGCAAGGGTGTGCTGCTGTCACCGCAGTCGCCGAGCGAGGGCGACATCCTCGGCGTGCGGGTGCCGTACGACCTGCTGCGCGGCCGTCCGACGCCGGGCCGCGGCCTGACCGTCGACCCGGTCAGCGGCGCGCTGGTGTCGGTGCTGGTGCCGGAGACGGTGCTGCGCGAAGGCGACGCCGGCTGACCGTACGGCAGGCGCGTACGACGGTGCCCCGCCACCGGACGAGAGGTCCGGCGGCGGGGCACCGTCGTAGGTACGGAAGGTCAGCCGGCCTTCTTGGTGCCCGCCGCGATGTCCGCGTCCATCTTCTCGATGTTGTTCTTGATCTGGTTGAACTGGTTGGCGAAGGAGTTGATGCTCTCCACGGCCTTCTGCAGCGACGCGGTGAGGTTGGTGTACGACTCCTTCAGCGCCGGGCTGCTCTGCTGCATGAACATGCCGTTGTCCAGCAGGCCCTCGACGGAGGTCTTGGTGCTCAGCAGCAGCGGGTTGATGTCGTTGACGGCCTGGTTCATCACGCCGGAGACGCGCTGGATCTCGTTGTAGTCGATGTTGATGTTGCCTGCGGGCATGGTGCTGGCTCCCTGAATCGCTGTGATGGGTGGAGATCCGGACGGGGTCCGGGGCGCGGCGTGCCGGGGGACGGGCCGTCAGTCGTCGGACTTCTTCGGCTTCCAGCCGGTGTCCCCTTCGGCGTCGTCGCTCGTCCACTCCTCCGTCTTGCCGTCGGTCACCACGGTCTTGGTGCCGCTGCCGTCCTCGTTGACCTCGATGGTGGTGGTCACCTCGTGGCCGTTGAGTTCGACGGAGGAGTGGGTCGTACCTTTCACCGTCTGCTCGTTGCCGTCCTCGTCGGGACCGACGGTGGTGTAGGTGGTCTTGGTGTCCCGGTGACCGGTCTTCTGGTCGGTGACCGAGGTGGTGGTGCCGGTGGTGGTGCTCTCGTTGCCCTCGGTGTCCTTCGTCTTGCTCGTGAAGTCGTCCGTGGTGGTCTTGTGCTCCGGCGTCTCGGTCTTCGTGGACGTGCCGGTGGTGTTGGTGACGTTGCCGAAGACGTCCGTCGACTTCGAGTCGTACGTACCGTCGCCGTGGTAGTTCGTGGTGTCGGTCGCCTTCAGGCCGGTCTTGGTCTCCATGGTCGTGGTGACCTTCGTCGGCTCGCCGTCCGGACCGTACTCGTACGTCGTCGTGGTCTTGTTGCCGTGCCCGTCGTCGGTGGTCCACTCGTGGGGACGCTCACCGGGCTTCTGGGGCTCCTTCGGCAGCAGCTTCGGGTCGAGGTCCGGGTGCTCCTTCTTGGCCTTCTCGACCGCGTCGTGCCAGGCGTTCCACTCCTCGTCACGGGCCTTCCACAGGTCCGAGGCGATCTGGGCGCTCTGCTTCGCCGCCTTGTTGGCCAGGTCGAAGTCGAAGTCGGCCCACTTCTTCGCCACACCGTCGTAGAGGTTCTTCAGCTTCTCCAGCTTCTCTTCCGAGCGCTTGAAGGAGCCTTTCCACGTCGAGTAGTACTTGCGGATCGCCGCGACGGCCACCCGGGAGCCGACCTCGTCGACCGAGTACTCCTGCTTGCTCTCGCGGGCCTGCTTGACCTCGTCCTTCAGCTTGCCGGACTTCTGCGCGACATCGTTGAGCAGCTCGTAGTCAACGGCTATGTCGGACACGGTCACACCCCTGGCGCGGTTCGGAGATCACTTCACGTCTCACATGGTCACACGTATGCGGAAGCGGAACGGTTCACCCCTGATCCGTGGAAGCGGTCCGAAGTGATGTCGTTCACACAGTGAACCGATCGCTTCGCCCATACGTGAACGTAGGTGTGGTGTCCCATGATCCAGACGCGCGGAACGCGCCGGTCGTGACACCTGTCGAACGGTCTGCTGCACGAAGGGAAGAGGCTTGGCTACGCGTCCCGGTGACTGGGGGGCCCTCGGCCTCGACGGCGACCCGACCCCGGGTGACGCCTCCGCCATCACCACCATCGCCGACGCGATGCGCGACCTCGCCACGCATGCGGGCACCATCAACAACGGCCTCAAGGCGCTCCAGCAGACCGCCGGTGAAGGCCAGCGCTTCATCGGCAAGACCGCCGACCAGCTCCGCGACATGGTCGACGACCACCTGCACAACTTCGTCGGCCATGTCGCGGACTCCTTCAACCAGGCCGAGACGGCGCTGCGCAAGTACGCCACCGCCGTCACCGACGCGCAGGCCGACGCCGACGCGGCCCTGACCGCCGCCCAGGGGCTGGACAAGGACGACCCGCAGCTCCAGACCCACAAGGACCGGGCCGACGACGCGAAGTCCGCCCTCAGCTCCGCGGCGAGCACCCTGGACAAGTCGCTGGCCTCCGCCGGGTCGCTGATGGTCCAGCCGGTCAGCGACTGCGACATGTTCTGGGAAGCCTTCCAGTGGCTGACCATCATCCTGTCGGTCATCGCCATCTTCACCGGCGGCGTGCTGGCGATCCTCGCCTGGGGCATGAACGCGGTCCTGCTGATCAAGACCATCGTCGACTTCAGCCAGGGCAAGGCGAGCGGCCTGGAGCTCGGCCTCGCCTTCCTCGGCGTGCTCTTCCCCACCACCAAGGCGCTGCCGGTCGGCTCCATCCTCAAGGGCCTGGGCAGCGTCCTCAAGGGCGGTGTCGAGGGCATCGCGGGCGCCGGCAAGAACATCATCAAGGAGATCGGCCACTTCTCCTCGCTGCACAACATGCCGAAGGTCGTGGTGGCGCCGATCGTGCTCGGCATCCACGCGGCGCCCGCCTTCAACATCGTCAACGGCATGAAGGGCCTCGGCAACTTCGCCAAGGGCGGCTGGGAGTCGCTGGCGGGCACTGTCGTCAAGGACTGGGCGACGGTCACCAAGAACTTCGACGGCAACTGGAACAAGCTCGGCGCCTACGCGAAGGTCACCTTCGAGCGCCTCGGCCGGGCGGGCATCGCCACCGTCGTGCCGCTGGACTTCACCGAGATGGGCGTGCTGGGCTTCGGCGGCGCCGCCCGGCTCGCCTTCGGCGAGCGCGTGCTCGGCATCAATCAGCCGGACCTGCACCGGCTGCTGGCCAACGCGGGGCGTACGGACGCGGCGCTGGCCAAGGGCATCCACACCGGGGACTTCGGCGCGCTGGCGCCGTTCCGGCCCGTCGGCGGCAACGGTGTGCACTTCGTGCCCGGCAGCTTCGTGGACCTGTCGGCCCTGCACTTCGTCCCCGGCGGCTTCGGCGGCGTCTCCTTCCCCGGGGTGCACATCCCCTCCGTATCGCCGGGCGGGCTCACCAAGTTCCCGGGCGCCCTCGTCCCGAACACCATCGGCGGGCTCCACCTGAACGGGCTGAACGCGTTCCGGCCCGGCGGTCTGGGGACGTTCCACTTCAACGGTGTCGGCAACCTGATGCCCAACGGCATCGGATCGTTCGGACACAGCGGACTGAACCTCAACATCCCCGGCAACCTGGGCGGCCTGGGGATCAAGGGCCTGGGGAACGTCACACACGTCGGCGGGAACATGCCGCACGGGGTCACGGTGCCGAACGGGATCACCGTGCCGCACACCGGTGTGACCACACCGCAGGGCATCACCGTCCCCAGCGGCTCCCTCACCCACACCGGCACCCACGTCGACCAGCCCGGCCTGATCGCCACCCCCGACCTCCACCTGCCGGGCACGACCACGCTCGACAACGGCCTGAGCGTCCCGGACGTGCACGGCTCCGGCGCCACCCGGCTCATCCAGCAGACGGACTTCGCGGCCGGCCACGTCCGCATGGACAGCAACCTGCTGCTGTCCGGCAACACCGCCATCGACCTGCTCAAGGACGCCCACGGCTCGTCCGGCGTGCTCGGCCATGTGCCGGAGAGCACCGCTGTCCACGTCCCCGAGACCTCGTTCGAGAACACCTTCGTGCACGGCATCGGCGACGGCCACTCCATGGCCCGCGGCGCGATCGGGCACGGCGAGGCCCTGGAGGACATGACCTTCCCCGAGCTGACCGCGCTGGCCAACGGCGACGTCGCGGTGACCGCCTTCCACGGGGACGGCATCAGCTTCCGCATCGGTGACGCGGCCCCGCGCACGATCACCGCCGACCACCTGGCGGCCACCGCGCCCGGCACGCCCGTGACGACGGCCCCGCAGAACCTGACGAACAACCTGGCGGCTACGCAGCACGTGCCCGGCAGCACGCAGGTGCCCGGCGTGCACGGCGGCGCGGAAACGATCCGGCCGACGGGTGTGGGGGCACCGGGCGACCTCTCGCTCGTCGCGGGCGCGGTACCCCCGCCCCGTAACCTGGCCAAGGCCCCCGGCGACGTACCGGCGTCGGTCGGCGCCGACGACCCGGTGCGGCTGAAGACTCCGGACTTCAAGGCCGACAAGACGCCCGGCGCAGGCACGGGTGCCACGGCCAAGACGACGCCCCGACCCGTCGTCAACGAACACGACATGGCGATGAGCCTGTTGGACACCGGCGACCGCAAGCCGGTCCCGTCCGCCGGTCACAGCGCCACCTCCAACAGCCCCTCCGGCGTGTCCGCCCTCCCGGACCTGGACGGCGCGGGCGCCCGCGGCGCCACCGGCCCCGCCGACAACAGCGTCCTCGACCTGATCGCCCACCCGGGCGGCCCGGCGAAGGCGGGGGACGAGGCCGCGGCCGGCATCCCGGCCGCCGTGAAGGCCACCGACAACGCGCCCGCACCGACGCCCGTACCCGCGCCGAAGGCCGAGACGCCCACCCCCGCGCCCGGGTTGAAGGAGCCTGGCGCCGTCAGCGCGCCCCCCGGCAACCGCTTCGGCGGTTTCTCCGGCGCCGCCGCCCTGAACCATCGCCTGCGCGCACGGAACGACCTGATCCTCGGCGGCTCCGTCGGCCCGGAGGCCGGCGCGAAGCTCAACGCATGGGCCAGGTACGAGAACGCGCTGTCACAGCTCGGCAAAGCGGAGCGCCAGGTGGACGAACTGGCGCCGCCACCCGGCGTGACCGCCGGCGAGCCCTCGCCCGCCCTGGCCAAGGCCCTGGACGACCTGGGCGTCCAGCGCGCCGAGGTGGCCAAGGCGGAGGCCAAGCTGGACGAGCTGGGCATCGACGCCGCGCGCACCCGCACCCAGATCAACGCCCTCACCGGCGGCATCTTCGGCGAACACGGATTCGGCGGCGGCCCCCGGCCGCATCCGCAGCCGGAGACGCAGGCGGTCCCGACCGTGGACAAGGGGAAGGGCACGGCGGACCTCGCGGACGCCGAGCCGGTCCCGTCCGTCGACAAGGGCAAGGGCAAGGCCGACTTCACGGACTCCACGGACCTCGGCCCTGTCCCGGAGACGCACCTCCCGCGCCCCCCGGCGCAGGACCGGCTCGGTCACACCCCCGGCTCCGGCATCGGCGACCGGGCCGCGGCCCGGCACGAGATCGTCACCGGTGGTGCGAGCGGCCCGGCGGCCGAGCTGCGGCTCAACGCCTGGGAGCGGTACGAGCAGGCCTCGTTCGACCTGGCCCAGGCCCAGGGCAAGGTGGACCGGCTGGTGCCCGGGGCGGGCCACCCCGGCCCGTCCAAGCCGTCCGCGGCGGCCGTCGACGCGCTCGACGACCTGAACGTCAAGCGCTCCGAGTTCCACGACGCCGACGCCCGCCTCGGCGAACTGGACATGGACCCGAACGCCATCCGGCAGCAGATCGACGACGCCAACCACGCGATCGCCGTCGACCGCGCGCAGCACGGCGAGTACGTCGGCCCGCTCGGCGGCGCCCCCGCCCCGCACGGCGGCGACCCGCTGCCGGTCGGACCGCACGACTGGTCCCCCGACCCGCAGGCACCGCGCGCCCTGTGGCCCGAGCCCGGCACCCACGCGGCGGGCCGCACCATGGTCAACCAGTCCTTCCGCGACCTGCCGTACGCGGGCCACCAGCCGCTCACGGCGGGCGACTACCTGAGCTGGATGCGGGGGAGCACGGGCGAGGGCCGGCCGCTGTCCTACGTGGTCAACACCATCGTCTCGTACGGCGAGATCGGGGGCGGCAAGCTCCAGGACTTCCTCGACTCGATCACCCGCGGCCTGGCGGGCTACGACGGCCGTCTCGGCGTGGTGATCGGCGTCAACGGCAAGCTGGAGGACCTCGCCGCCATCCACCGCGCGATGGACGACGCCCTCGCCTCGACGCACTTCGACCACCCGCTGGCGATGGTGGCCACCACCTTCTACGGCGACTCGTTCCCGTACGGCACCATGCGCAACCTCACCATGACCAGCCCGGCGGCCCGGTCGATGGCGCACTCGATGATGCACGGCGGCGGCGCGGCCGGCCCCAGCCACCCGTACTGGGCCTTCATGGACTTCGACGTGTACGAGCACACCGTCCCCAGCGGCCGGCACGTCTTCGACCACTTCGACCGGGAGCTGAACCTCGGCCCGGGCGGCGCCGTGGACGACTGGATCAAGAAGCTCCCGGACGACACGGGGGCCGCGGCGAAGGGGGCCGACGGCTCCGTGACGGTGCCGGGCGTCCCCGACGCCCCGCCGCTGCGCCCGCTGGTCATGACCGGCGGCTACCGAGTGCCGGGGAAGACCGGCGAGACGGTGATCGTCGACGGTGTCGCGGTGGACCGCTCGGTCGAGGAGCTGGTCAAGGCGACCAAGACCCGCGGCGACACCCCCGACGGGATGGTCTTCACCCAGCAGGACGTGGACAAGTTCGCGTCCGTCGTCGACTCCGACATGCGCATCCGCGCCCTGATGTCCGACTGGCACGGGCTGCTGCCGTACGGGCCCGAGCCGAACCTCTTCGTGGACGCCGCCGCCACCATGGTGGACGACGTGAAGCTGGGCGCGGGCGACTGGCGGCCGGTCCGGTTCGGCGGCGGCTCCGGCGAGTACAAGGGCCTGCGGGAGCGCCTGAACCACTTCCACGCCTGGGAACTGGACCAGACCCTGCCGGACGTGCCGGGCAATACGGTCGCGCGGGAGATCGCCGCCGCCAACTCCGCGCTGCCCGACCGCGGCACCGCGTTCGTCGCCGACTTCGTGCACGGCGCGGTCCCCACCGACCTGTCCCGCCTGATGTCCGGCTACTACAAGCACGGCAAGGCCGGCGGCGTCGGCAACATGCCGCAGGAGCACCTGACCCCGAAGAACGTGGTGGAGCACGTCTTCGCCCGGGACACCTTCGACCTGGACCCGAGCCTGTCGCGGGCCAAGGACGACACGAAGATCGCCAAGCTGCGCGACGACCTGCTGAAGGGGAAGTCCCCGGAGCAGGGCTTCCGGGACGACCCGCTGAAGCCCATCGGCATCGACGGACGGCGCCCCGAGTTCAACGAACACCCCCGGGCCACCCTCGACCGGCTGGGCGCCGGACTGGGCGGCGACGCCAACACCCTCGGCCTGAACATCTCCATCCGCGTACCGGGCCGGCCGGACGGGCTCGTGGTGGGCATCGTGCCGGCGGACAAACGGTTCCTCAGCCATGCGGTGGTCACCGCCACCGAGGAGGCGGCGTACAAGCGGCTGCAGAACTACGTGATCGCCGAGGTGCTGCCCCAGGGCGGCCTGCCGGACAACTCCCTGTTGCGCGCCCTCCCGGAGCCGCCCCCGGCCACCGCCGGCGGAAAGGGCGGCCGGATCACGCCCGGCGCCATCCCGGACGCCCCGACGCTGCTGACGCAGGTGCAGCGGCAGATGGGCAAGAACGGCTTCGAGGACCTGATCAACGACACCTACACGCGGGGTCTCGACGGCCGAGCCCTGACCAACGGCCTGGTCACCGGGCGCCTGGGCCCGGACGTGTCGGACCTCGGCCCGATCGAGCGGATCGTGCTGGACCGCTACGCCAAGGCGTTCAACCGCCCGCTGGAGATCCGCGGCCTGAACGGCTCGGCCCACCGGGTCGACATCGAGGCCCGCAAGCCGGGCCCGCCGCTCTACCTGACCTGGGTCCCGGACCACGGCGGCCCGCACTCCGGGCACTGGGACGTGAGCAACACGGCCCCGCCCCCGCCGCCCGCGCGGCTCGGCTTCGAGCCCGGCTCCGGCATCGGTGAGCGGTCCGCGGTCCGGCACGACATCATCACCGGCGGCACGGGCGGCCCGGAAGCCGATCTGCGGCTCGGCGCCTGGCAGCAGTACGAGCAGGCGTCGGCCGACCTGGCGCGTGCCCGGCAGAAGGTGGACGGACTGGTGCCCAGGGCCGGGCAGCCCGGCCCGTCCAAGCCGTCCGCCGCGGCCGTCGACGCGCTGGACGACCTGGGCGTCAAGCAGGCCGAGTTCGGCAAGGCGCAGGCTCGCCTCGACGAGCTGGGCATGGACCCGAACGCCATCCAGCGGCAGATCGACGACGCCAACCACGCGATCGCCGTCGACCGCGCGCAGCGTGGCGAGTACGTCGGCCCGCTCGGCGGCGCGCCGTCCCGGCACACCAACCTCACCCAGGCGTTCGACGACCTGGACGTGGCCGGCGGCCCGTCCGCGCACCACGGCGACGACCTGGACATGGCGGAGGCGCCCGCACCCGTCGGCGCGGGCGACGACGTGCCCCCGACGCCGCACGGCGACTACGGCGACCTGGGCCACGGCGGTCCGCCCACCGCCGGACCGCTGCCGCGCGACCTGCAATGGCAGCAGGACGTGCCGAACCTCGGCAACCAGGTCACCCGCGGCGACGTCACCGTCAACGGCGCCTTCCAGCGGCTGCCCGGATTCGGCCAGCGCCCGCTGACGCCGGACCAGTACACGAACTGGATCCACGCCAGCCTCGACCGGCAGAACCCGATGGCGTACGTCGTCAACACCGTCGTCCGGGCGAGCGACATCGCCGGGGAAGCGGGTCGTCAGCGGCTGCGGGACTTCCTCACGGCGATCACCACCGACCCGCGCGGCGAGTACCAGGGCAAATTCGCGGTGGTCATCGGCGTCAACGGCCGCGCGGACAAGATGGCGGACGTCAACGCCGCGGTCCGCGGCGCGCTCGACGGGCTGGACGTGCCCTACCCGGTGGCCGCGGTCGGCATCGGCTGGACCGGCAAGGACTTCCCCTTCGGCACCATCCGCAACGTCACCATGACCAGCCCGCCGAGCCGGTACCTGGTCCGCTCGATGATGTACGACCCGCACCAGCCGGCCCACCCGTACTTCTCCTTCATGGACTTCGACACCTACCAGCGGGTGGTGCCCAGCGGCGACCACGTCTTCCAGCACTTCGTCAAGGAGTTCGCGATGGGCGGCGACGGCATCCAGCCGCTGCGCCCGCTGACCATGTCCGGCGGCTACCGCCTGCCCGAGGGAAACGTGCCGGGCGCCGACACCGCCCAGCTCATCGAGGACACCAACAGACGTCTGGCCGCGGAGCACGCCAAGGACGTGGCGAAGGGCAAGGCCGTCGGACCGCCGCACACGGTCTCCGCGGCCGACCTGCCCGCCTTCGACACCGCCGTCCGCGCGGACATGCGGGCCCGTACCCGCCTGGTCGGCATCCACCCGCTGCTGCCCTACTCGCCCGAACCCAACCTCTTCACCGACGCCGCCGCGACCCTGCTGGACCGGGTCGGCCCCGGCTGGCAGCCCATCAGGTTCAGCCCCGGCACCAGTGAGTTCAACGGCCTGGCCGAGACCCTGAACTCCTTCAACGCCTGGGAGCTCAACCGCACCCTGCCGGTACTGGACCGCTCGGCCTTCCCCGGCGACTCCCTCGTCCACCGGCTCACCGACCGGGAGATCGAGGCCGTCGCCCAGCGCCCCTACGACCGGGCGTACGGCGCCGACGTCGAGACCCCGACGGCCGGGCAGATCGACGCCGTACGGCAGCGGCTGGCCGCCCGCGGCCCGGGCGGCGGCAGCGACGGACCGCTCAGCACACCGGAGATCGACGCGGTCAGCCGGCTGCTCACCCCCGGAGAGCTGAACGCCATCGCGACCCGGCAGGCGGAGCGGCTGATCGCCGCGCACACCAACACCCTGCCGGACCGCGGCGTGCCCTTCGTGACCGACTTCGAGGGCGCGGCCACCCCCACCGACCTGTCCCGGATGATGGAGGGCCTGTTCGGGAACCGGCCCGCGCTGCCGCAGGACCACAACGACGTCCGGCAGGCGATGGGCCGGATGTTCGGCCGCGACTCGTTCGAGGACGTCGACCCGCAGACGTCCAGGAGGGTCAAGGGCGGCCTGCACTGGGCCGACCGCCGGGACGACCATCTGACGAAGAACTCCGCCACCGGGCTCTCCCGCGACCCGCTGGCACCCGTCGACCCGGGACACGGCTCCACCCACTCCCCGCGGGACGTCGTGAACGGGCTCGACGGCCTGGGGACCGACCGCAACACCCTCGGCTTCAACGTCTCCGCGCCCGTCCCCGACGACTCGGGCCTCGCGCTGCGGGCGGGCGTGCCGCTGAACGACAAGGCGTTCGCGAGCCTGGCGGCGGCGACGCACCCCGAGCCGGCCGGGTTCATGCGCAACCTGCACCTCGTCGTCGCCGGGTACCCGCCGGTGCACTCGCCGCCCCGGTCCCTGTTCCACGCCCTGGAGAACGCCGCCGGCAGCGGCGCCGGGTCGGGCCACACCCCCGGCGGCCTGCTCGACACCGTGGAGCAGTACCTCAGGAGCAAGCCAAAGGGCAGCAAGGACCCCGTCGTCAAGCTGGTGCTGGCCGAGGCGGACCGGGCCGGCACGGGTTCCCGCGAGCTGTTCGCCACCCTGGCGACCGGACGGATCGACCCGCACGGCTCGTTCGCCGCCGGCTCGCCGGCCGAACTCTCCGTACGGCTCTACGCCCAGGGACTGGGCGCCCGCATCCGCATCATCGACGGCGACGGCACGGTGGTGCACGAGGCCGCACCGGGCACGACGGGCGCACGGACCCGCCCCCGCCCCGGCCTCGACTTCCGCTGGGAACCGGACCCCGGCGGCGGGTGGCACTGGACCGTACGGGAGTCTGACGACATGGAGGAGCCGGCCGGCCAGCCGGTCAAGCGTCCCCGCAAGGGCAAGGGACGCGCCGACAGGCCACCCCGGCCGGACGACGAGGACACGACCATGGGCGACGCATGACCACCGCAGAACACCCGAATTCCGGGACGGTCCACACAGTCGCCGCCGGGCACCCGGCGGCGCACGCCACCCTGGGCGCCGCGCTGCACGCGGCCGCGCCCGGCGACGAGATCCGCATCGCGCCCGGCACCTACGAGGAAGCCCTGCGGATCGACCGCGACATCGTCCTCCGCGCGGACGGCGGCACGGTCACCCTCGCCGCCCCCGGCGGCACCACCCCGGCGCTCGAAGTGCTGCCCGGCGCCCGGCTGACGCTCGACGGGCTGACCGTACGCGGCGGCGCCGCCGACCGGCCCGCCGTCCTGCTGTCCGGCGGCGTCACCCACTGGCACGGCGGCGGCACCGACCGCGGACGCCTGGAGGTGCTGCGCGAGGCCGCGCTCACCATGACCGGCGCCCGCCTGACCGGCGCGGCCCTGGCCGGGGCACTGATCCGTACCGTCGGCGCGGTCCGCCTCACCGACTGCGTCCTGGAAGGCGCCCAGGGCACCGGCGTCGTCGTGGGCGGCGACTCCCGGCTGGAGCTGACCGGCACCCGGATCAAGGGCGCCACCGGCTCCGGAGTGCGGGTCCGCGAGGACGCGCACATCGTGCTGCGGGACTGCCTCATCGACGGCGCGGGCCGCAGCGGGCTGCTGTTCGAGGACCGGTCGGCGGCCCTGCTCGTCGACTGCCGCATCCGCGACTGCGGCGGCGAGGCCGTACGGGTGCTGGACTCCTCGCCGGTGCCGCGCGACGGCGACCCGTACGAAGCCGCCGACGGGCGGATACCGGCGCGGGCCGACGGCG
The DNA here is from genome assembly GCF_003865135.1 of Streptomyces chrestomyceticus JCM 4735. NCBI lineage: Bacteria > Bacillati > Actinomycetota > Actinomycetes > Kitasatosporales > Streptomycetaceae > Streptomyces > Streptomyces chrestomyceticus. The sequence goes on from NZ_BHZC01000001.1 coordinate 7,063,435, forward strand.
GACTGCTGCTGTACGGCTGCGAGCTGACCGGCGCGGGCGCGGACGCCCTGCACGTCGCCGGGTCCGGCGACGCCGTGCTCGACGGCTGCGTACTGCGCGACGGCGGCGGCGCCGGAGCCACCGCGGGGGAGCGGGCCCGCGTACGGCTGGCCGACACCCGGATCGTACGGACCGCCGCCGCCGCCCTGACGGCCCACGGCACCGCCCGGCTGGAGGCGCGCGGCACGACCGTACGCGGCTCGTCCGCCAACGGCGTGCTGGCCACCGGCTCCGCCACCGTCTCCCTGACCGACAGCGAAGTGACGGACTGCCGGTTCAGCGCCCTGCACGCCGGTGGCGGCGCCGGACTGACGCTGACCCGGCTGCGCGCCGGGACCACCCCCGAACACGGGCTGCACGCCGTCGCCGACAGCCGCCTCACCCTCACCGAGGTCCACCTCACCGACTGCGGCATGTCCGGCCTGGACCTGTCCGGCGCGGCGGCCGCCGAAGCCGCCGAACTGTCCGTCGTACGCTGCCGCAACGGCGTCGTCGCCGCCTCCGGCGGCACCGTGCGCCTGACCGGCTGCACGGTCACCGACGCCGAACGCGCCGGGCTCACCTTCGGCGGCGGCGACGCCGAACTGACCGGCGGCCGTGTCCTGCGCGCCGGCACCGCCGGACTGGTCTTCCAGGGCGGCGCCACCGTACGGGCCGCGGACGTGGACATCACCGAAGCGGCCGGGTCCGGCATGGTGGTGGCGGCCGGCGCCGCACCCGACGTCCGTGCCGTACGGATCGTCCGCCCCGGCAAGAACGGCCTGATCGTCGACGCCAAGGGCGCCGGCACCTTCGAGGACTGCGACATCACCGGGCCCGGCTTCCCCGCCGTCCACCTGGGCGAGGCGGCCGCCCCCGCCCTGACCCGGGTCCGCGTCCAGGACGCCGAGGCCGACCTGAGCACCGAGGACGGCGCCGCGCCGACGGTGCGCGACTGCGTGTCCTGGAAGGTCGAGGACGCACAGTGGCCCGCGCCCTTCGCGCCCGTCCCGGCCACCGCCGCGAGCGGCGCGCAGTCCGCCGGCGCCCCGGCCGGCGACGGCACCACGACCACGGTCCCGCCCGCCGAGGAGAACCTCGACGACCTCCTCGGCGAACTGCACGAACTGATCGGCCTGGACCGCGTCAAGCAGGACGTCGCCTCGCTCGTCAAGCTGATGCGCATGGTCCAGCGCCGCGAGGCGGCCGGACTGGCCGCGCCGCCGCTCAGCCGCCACCTGGTCTTCGCGGGCAACCCCGGCACCGGCAAGACCACCGTGGCCCGGCTCTACGGGCGCATCCTGGCCGCCGTCGGCCTGCTGGAGAAGGGCCACCTCGTCGAGGCGGACCGCTCCGCGCTGGTCGGCGAGTACGTCGGCCACACCGGCCCGAAGACCCAGCGGGTCTTCATGGAGGCGATGGGCGGCGTGCTGTTCATCGACGAGGCGTACTCCCTGGCGCCCGCCCACGCCACCGGCGGGAACGACTTCGCGCAGGAGGCCATCGCCACCCTCGTGAAGCTGATGGAGGACCACCGCGACGCGGTCGTGGTCATCGTCGCCGGATACCCCGTCGAGATGGAGCACTTCATCGACTCCAACCCCGGCCTCGCCTCCCGCTTCAACCGCACCCTGCTGTTCGAGGACTACGGCACCCAGGACCTGGTGCGGATCGTCGAACAGCACGCCTCCGCCCACCAGTACGAACTCACCGACGCGGCCCGCGACACCCTCGTCGGCTACTTCGACCACGTCCCGCGCGACGGCAGGTTCGGCAACGGACGCTCCGCCCGGCAGACGTTCCAGGCGATGACCGAACGGCAGGCGTACCGCGTCGCGGAGAACGACGCCCCGTCCGAGGCGGACCTGCGGACGCTCTCCGAACTGGACGTACCGGAACTGGAGCTGCCGAAGCAGGAGCTGCCGCCGGCGGAGCTGCCCGACGGCACCGCCGGAGCGCAGGCCCGGCCGCAGCCGTACCCGTCCGGCCCCGGCGGGCCCGTCCAGCAGGCCTGACCGGCGCCCCGCCGATCCCGGTCCGACACCCCCGACCACCCCCAGGAGGAACCCCCGTTGTCACGACCGAACAAGAGCGCCGGACCGGACCGCTCCGGCGCATCCGACCCGTCCCGGTCCGGTTTCGCGGAAGCCTTCTCCAAGAACCCGCGCACCCCGAAGCGCGGCCTGGCACCCGGGCGCCGGGTGTGGAAGACGGCGCTCGGCCTGCCCGTCCTGGCCGGGGTCGGCGTGGGCGCGGTGGCGCTCGCCACCCTCGGTGTCTCCCAGGTGCGCTTCGGCGACGGCCAGGAACAGGCCGTCGCCGCCAAGCAGCCGCAGCAGACCAAGACCGGCAACCCGCTGCCGTCGGCCAAGCCCGGCAAGGCGCCCGGCGCGACACCGGACGAGAAGAAGCCCGAGGCGCCCAAGCCGGACGCGGAGAAGACCCCGGCCGGCACCCCCACCCCCAAGAAGACCCCGAAGCCCGAGGACAAGAAGCCCGACCCGCCGAAGGCCAAGGGCGCCAACGCCAAGGTCACCTACGAGGGCATCGCGGGCCCCGGCTGCCCGACGCCCGAGCGCGGCGGCTACCACCAGGCCGGCGTGCACGGCGAGGTCGGCGTGGGCTGGTACGGGCTCAGCGGCGGCAGCACCCGCGACGGCGGCTGCAGCGGCCAGTTCACGTCCGTACCGATGTCCGGCGACCCGAACAAGGACACCGACAACAACATCATGTGGTGGTGGGAGCCGGGCCCGCAGTCCCGTAGCTGCCAGGTGCAGATCTACGTCCCCTGGGGCCCGAGCGAACGCGACGTCCAGGGCAGCCCGACCCACTACCAGGTGCTCACCGACCCCTTCAACGCCGGCACCAAGGTGGGGGACTTCGCCATCGACCAGGTCGCGCACCGGGGGAGCTGGCAGACGGTCGGCACCTTCCCGGTCCGCCAGAACAAGATCGGCGTGAAGCTGATGGACCGCGGCGACAACCACTCGCCGGGCCGGGACCGGGCCCATCACGGGGCCGGGGCCGCGAAGGTGGTGTGCCACGGCTGAGGTCTGGCGAGCCAGCTTCGGGTAGGTGCTGTCGGGGCTGCTGGTGGGGTGCGGCCGTGTGGTGCCACGCGGCGCTACGTTCTACGTTTTGCCGGTTGGCGCCACGTTCTCCGTTTTGTCGGGTGGCGCTACGTGTCGCACTCCAGCTCCGTACCGCACAGTCCGCAGCGGGCCCGCAGCCGGCCGCGCACCGGGACGCGGATGCGCTGGTGGCACGTCGGGCAGGGGAAGGACACGCGCAGCGGGGCACTGCCCTCGAAGGCGTAGCCGCCGGCCGGTGCGCGGCTGTCGGGCCGGCCGGCGCGCCGCGGGTCCTGGGCCGCGCGCCGGGCTCCGGCGTAGCGGCGGCGGCCGGTCCAGCCGGCCGCGGCCAGCGGCTGCTGCTGCGCGTCGCGGCGGGCCAGCGCCATGCCCGCCTTGTAAGCGTCGTACGCCTGCGGGCTGGTGAACCACGGTGCCGGGTCCTCGCCGAAGAGCAGCGCGCGCTTGGCGAGGACGTAACCGAACTCCTCCGGGGTCAGATAGCCCAGCTTCTGAGCGAACGGCCCGTGTTCGCGGTATGCGTCCAGCAGCAGCCAGCCCGCGCCCAGGTAGGCGGTGGCGGTGTCGGTGAGGATCTCGTTGGCGGGGGTGCCGGGGAAGGACAGGTCGAGGCGGTGCAGGTAGACGTGCATCACCTCGTGGGCGAGGGCGGCGCCGATGTCCCGGCGGTGCGTCTTGAAGCGGCTGTTCAGCTCGACGAAGTACTCGGGGCCCGCCGTCAGTTCGACGTTGGCCGCGAGGGTCATGTCGCGGAAGGCGACGATCACCCGCGCGTCGGGCAGCCGCAGGTGCTGCACCATGGCGCGGGCCACCCGCTGCGCGCCCGCGTACAGCTCTTCCCCGTCGTCGAAGGCGACGTCGGCGGGCGGCACGCTCGTGTCGAAGGTGCGTACCGTGTCGTACGACAGGCGTTTGTAGAGCGCGGTGACGGCCGCGCGCACCGTGTCCAGGTGCGGATAGCCGTGCTCGATGTCACCGCCGGAGCTGCCCGGACTTCCCGTCGCCGCCACCCGACCACTGTACGTCTCGCCGGGAACGTCCGGTATGGGCTGCAGAAGACCTGGGTAGAACAGCAGTTGGCCAGATGTACACCCTTGCCACTGTGATCGCCGACTCCACATAATCCAAGGGCGCTTTGCGGGCTCATCCCCCACTGGGTCCGGACGCCTTGCGGCGTGCTGCCGACTTTCGCGCACGTTTTACGGCGGTCCTTTCCGGTTCTCGCGTTGGCATGGGCCTGACATCGACGTGCAACCCCCCACGAAAGGAAGCCCGTTGCGAAGCCAGCAGAAGAACCTGAGGAGAGCCACCGCCGCCGCGGCCGTCGCCCTTGCGGCCGTCAGCCTCCAGCCCGCCGCCGCCAACGCCGCGCCCACCCCCACACCGCAGGCCGACGGCGTCCACACCAAGATCGTCGGCGGCACCAAGGCGAGCCAGGGCGAATTCCCGTTCATGGTCCGGCTGTCGATGGGCTGCGGCGGCGCCCTCTACGCCAAGGACATCGTGCTCACCGCCGCCCACTGCGTGGACGGCAGCGGCCCCAACACCTCCATCACGGCCACCGCGGGCGTCGTCGACCTGGAGGACTCCAAGGCCGTCAGCGTGAAGTCCACCGAGGTCCTCCAGGCCCCCGGCTACAACGGCAAGGGCAAGGACTGGGCGCTCATCAAGCTCGCCAAGCCCATCGACCTGCCGACCCTGAAGATCGCCACCGACGACAAGCTCACCAACGGCGAGTTCGACATAGCCGGCTGGGGCGCCGACAAGGAAGGCGGCGACCAGCAGCGCTACCTCCTCAAGGCCAAGGTTCCCTTCGTCGACGACGCCACCTGCAAGAAGGCGTACGGCGACCAGCTCACCCCCGGCGAGGAGATCTGCGCCGGCAAGCTGGACACCGGCGGCACCGACACCTGCCAGGGCGACTCCGGCGGCCCGATGTTCCGCAAGGACGAGGCCGGCCAGTGGCTCCAGGTCGGCATCGTGAGCTGGGGCGAGGGCTGCGCCCGCCCCGGCAAGCCCGGCGTGTACACCGAGGTGAGCACCTTCGCCGCGGACATCAAGAAGGCTGCTGAGGGGCTGGGGGGTTGAGGGGGCGGCTGTTCGGCCGTCTGGCGGGCTGACGTCCGGCGGGCCGAGGCTTGATGGGCTGAGGTTCGGCGGGCTGACGGTCGTCATGTAGCGCGGAGGCCGCGTCCCGGTGCTGGAGGGCATCGGGACGCGGCCTCGCTTTTCGGCCCCGGGGTGGTGGGGCCTACCGGGGCCTGGTTGGGTTGTACCGGGGCCTGGCGGGGGGCCGCAGGGGCCGGGCCTTGACTTGGCGGGTCCTGCCGGACGTGACGGGTCCTACCGGAGAGGTACCCCGCTCGTTCTTTCGGCCGGGGTGGGGGCGCCGACGCTTGGCCGGAAGGCCGATACCCGCCCGCGCGCCTCCTTCCTAGCGTGGGCCGGGTGACCACCGAGCCCCGCCCACGCCACACGCCACAGCCTCCGGGCCACGGCCTCGCGCGTCCCGGCGACCGCCGGACGACCGCGATCGCGGCCCTGCTGCTGGCCGCCTCCGCCGCGGCCGTCATCTGGCTGCTGCTCGGCCACGGCGGCCACGGTCTTCAGACCGTCCCCACGACGGCCTTCACCTTCGCCGGAACCGACCGGGCCGAGCAGACCGACGGAACCGGCCAGGACCCCGGGACCGACCGGGTCGCCCATTCCGGCAGTGCCACCCCCACCGGCGGCGACTGTGCCGTACGAGCGCCCAGGCCCCGCGACTGCCCGGGCCCGCACTGTGCCGCTCGGATTCCCAGGTCCCGCGGCTGCGAGTACGCCGCCCACCCGGACCCGCACCCGCCGACCTGCTGCCGGCCCTAGCACCCGCCCGCCTGCTGCCGGCCCCCGCACCACGACGGCCACTCCGCCGCACGCGCCGCCCCCCGGTGACCGACCGGACCGCCCCAGCGGTTGCGGGGCGCGATCACCGCAGGTCAGATGGAACGCAACGACAGCGGCCCGGACCGCTGCCGGGTACGGGGCGCGGGACGCGGGGGCGGCGTCCGGCGCACGAACAGGGCGAGGAACACAGGCACACAGGAAACACAGGGACGCAGGGACGCAGGCACACAGGAACTCAGGGACACGGGAACACTGGGGCACATGGCGATCAGCGTGGTCATCGCGGACGACCAGGAGATGGTCCGGACGGGCTTCCGGATGATCCTGGAGAGCCAGCCGGACATCGAAGTCCTCGCCGACGTCGTGGACGGCACGGCGGCCCTGTCCGCCGTGGAGCGCCTGCGTCCCGACGTCCTGCTGCTCGACATCCGGATGCCCGGGACCGACGGCCTGGAGGTCACCCGCCGCCTCGCCGAGCGCGCCGCCGCCCACCCCGAGTACGGGCACAAGCCGCGCATCGTCATCGTCACCACCTTCGACCTCGACGCCTATGTGCACGCCGCGCTGCACGGCGGCGCCTCCGGCTTCCTGCTCAAGGACGCCAGCCCCGCCATGCTCGTGGAGGCGGTACGCGCCGCCGCGGCCGGTGACGCGCTGATCTCACCCGCGATCACCGTACGGCTGCTGCGCGAACTGGCCCCCGCAACGGCCGGCGGCACCACCCGTACCCTCGCCGAGCCGCTGACCGACCGCGAACAGGATGTCGTACGCGCCCTCGCCCGCGGCCGGACCAATGCCGAGATCGCCGCCGAACTCTACGTCTCGCTGTCGACCGTCAAGTCTCACCTCGCCAACGTCCAGGTCAAGCTGGATGCCCGCAACCGCGTCGAGATCGCCGCCTGGGCCTGGGAGAGCGGGCTCGCCAGGGGCAGCACCGGCAGCGGGCCGGCCGCACCATGAGCCCGCTGACCGGGTGGGCGCGCGCCCACCCGCGCAAGGCCACCGTCGGCAAAGCCGCCCTCGCCGCGGTCCTGCTCTTCCTCATCGGCTTCGAGAGCGTCGCGCTGGCCCGGCAGCCCACCCGCCCGCACGCCACCGTCGTCGCCGCCGCTGTCGTCGTCTGCCTGTGTGCCGTACCCAACGCCCGCGTGCCGCTGCGCATCCGCGCCTGGACCGCCGCGAGCGTCTCCCTCGCAGCCTCGGTGGTCCTGATCGCCGGACAGCACGCCCTCGCGGTGTGGGGACTCGGCGAAGGCATCGCCCTGCTGGTCCTGCTCACCGGCGTGGTGCACCGCGCCCCCGGCCGCACCGCCGCGGTCCTCGGCCCCCTGCTGGGCCTGGCCTGCGTGCTCGCCCCGATGCGCGACATCCGGCTGGGCCTGTGGACCGTCGTCTACGGCGTCCTGACCGTCGTCGTCAGCGCCTATTCGTTGATCCTGCGCTGGCAGGACGCCCAGCGAATGCGCGACCTGGCCGCCGTACGGACCGCCGAACGCCTGGAACTCGCCCGCGAACTGCACGACGTGGTCGCCCATCACGTCACCGGCATCGTCGTCCAGGCCCGCGCCGCCCGCTTCACCGCACTCGACGGGCCACGGGCGGACGCCGCCTTCGAACGGATCGAGACCTCCGGCGGCGAGGCACTGAGCGCGATGCGCCGCCTGGTCCACGTCCTGCGGGAGAACTCCGCACGCAGCCGGCCGCTCGCCGGACTGGCCGACGTGCACACCCTCACCGAGGCTTACGCGCGCACCGGCCCGCCCGTCGCCCTGCACATCGAGGAGGGCCTCGACGAGACGGTCCCCGCCGAAGTCGCCGCCGCCGTCCACCGCATCGTCCGCGAGGCCCTCACCAACATCCGCAAGCACGCCGCGGACGCCACCGTCGTCCGCATCAAGGTCCGCACCGTCCCGTCCGGCCTGGAACTGCGCGTCACCGACGACGGCGGACACCCCGCCCGCCTCTCCGAACAGGCCCGTGGCGGCGGCTTCGGCCTGGCCGGACTCACCGAACGCGCCGAGGCGCTGGGCGGCCGGCTGACCGCGGGCCCCGCACCGGAGGGCGGCTGGGAGGTTCGGGCCGTGCTGCCGCTGGGAGCGGGGGAGGGGGAGGGAAACGGGGAGAGTGGCGGGTACGCAGGGTACGGGAAGGAGCCCTCCGGCTGACTGGGGTGACCCGGCTGACCCGGCTGTCCGGGCCGCCCGGGCTGACCCGGCGGCCCGTACGCCCCGCTCCGGCTGTACCGGACCCCCTCGCCCCCGGTCCGTTAGTCCAACACCTCCCGCCCCTTTGTCCATGGGCGCACCCGCCGCGCACCCAGCACCCTGTCCCGCGACGGACAGAGCCGGTGCGAAGGACGGAGAGCGCTCGTGAACGGACCGACAGGAGCGGAGCAGCCGACAGGAGCGCAGCCGACAGGCGCGGGTCAACCGGCGGACGCGGGACAGTCGACGAAAGCGCGGCAACCGGCAGAAGCGGAAGCCGCGCCCCCTGGGGAAGCCCTTGCGCCCGAGCCAACCCCGACCGGCCTTGGAACCCCGACCGGCCCCGAAGCCCTGACCGTCCCCGAACCCCTGACCGCTCCCGCCCCCACCCGCAGAAAGCTCGTCATCGGCACCGCGCTCGCCGGAATCGCCGCCACCCTCCCGCTCACCGGCACCAGCGCATACGCCGGAAGCACCGGCACCGGCACCGGCACCGGCACCGGCACCGCCCCGTACCCGCGCCCCCGAGCAGGTGAGGCGGTGCTGCGCTCCGGTGCCCTGGAGGTCCGCGTCGACACCGGCTTCCCCCGTGTCCTCTCCTACACCGACCGGGGCACCGGCGCCGTCCTGTACGGCCAGCCCGACCCGGTCACCCGGCTCCTCGTCGACGGCACCGCCCGCACGCCCCGGGTCACTGCCCGCCCGGCCGCCGACCGCATCACCTACACCCTCGCCTTCGACGGCGGCACCGAGATCGACGCCGAGATCACCGTCGACGGCTGGCACGTCGACTGGCGCGTCACCAGGATCGCCGACACCCCGGCCCTCCGCGTGGGCACCCTCCAGATCCCCGGGCTCGCCCTGCTGAGCGTCCGCAGCGACCAGCCCGGCGCCGCCCTGCTGGCCGCCCGGATCGACCTGGACAAGGCCAAGAGCGGCGACACCCTCGTCCGGATCACACCCGCCACCCCGGTGGACGCCGCCCCCACGGGGTGCGCGTACGGGGTGGCCGCCACCGGCGAGCTGGCCGCCGCCGTCGAGACCAACACCGTGTACGACACGCCCAGCGGCCCCACCACCTGGGAGAACGGACGGCTGTGGCGGCAGACCACCGCGAGCGGCGGCCACCGCTACGCGCGCCTCGGCTGTGGCCAGTGGACCCACCGCGCGGCCACCGCGCCCCTGGACGACACCGAGCCGCTGCCGTACGCCACCGTCGTCCTCACCCGCGACCGCAACGGCGACGGCACCGCCGACTGGCAGGACGCGGCCATCGCGCTGCGCGACATCATGGTCGACCCGCTCGGCGCCGACGAGCAGCACCTGCGCGTCGTCGCCCACATCCCGTTCAACTTCGCCAGCCAGGCCACCAACCCCTTCCTGGCCACTCTCGACAACGTCAAGCGGATCGCGCTCGCCACCGACGGGCTGCGGCAGTTCACGCTCCTGAAGGGCTACCAGTCCGAAGGCCACGACTCCGCCCACCCCGACTACGGCGGCAACCCCAACACCCGCGCCGGGGGCCTCGCCGACCTCAACACCCTGCTGCGGGCCGGAAAGACGTGGCACAGCGACTTCGCCGTGCATGTCAACGCCACCGAGTCCTACCCCGTCGCGCACGCCTTCTCCGAGACCCTGGTCGACAAGAGCGACGCCCAGTGGGACTGGCTCGACCAGTCGTACCGCATCGACGCCCGCCGCGACCTGGTCTCCGGCGACATCGTCCGCCGCTTCCGGCAGCTCCGCGAGGAGACCGACCCCGCCCTGAACACCCTCTACATCGACGTCTTCCGCGAGTCCGGCTGGAACTCCGACCGCCTCCAGCGCCACCTGCGCGCCCAGGGCTGGCAGGTGACCACCGAATGGGGCCACGGCCTGGAGCGCTCCGCCCTGTGGTCGCACTGGGCCAACGAGACCGACTACGGCGGCGACACCTCCCGCGGCATCAACTCCCGCCTCATCCGTTTCGTCCGCAACCACCAGAAGGACGTGTTCGCCGACAAGTGGCCCACGCTGCTGGGCGGCGCCCGGATGGGCAACTTCGAGGGCTGGGTCGGCAAGACCGACTGGCACGCCTTCTACAAGATCATCTGGGTGGACGCGCTGCCCGCCAAGTACCTCCAGGCGTACCCGATCCGCACCTGGCGCGAGCACGAGATCACCTTCGAGGGACCGACCGGCACCACCGTCACCGACACCGGCGGCACCCGCCGCATCACCACCGACGGACGCCTGGTGTACGACGGCGGCACCTACCTGCTGCCCTGGGAACCCCGTCGCGCGACCGACCCCGAGAAGCTCTACCACTACAACCCCGGCGGCGGCACGACCACTTGGACGCTGCCCCGTGGCTGGTCCGGCACCCGCAGTGTGTACGCCTACCGGCTCACCGACCAGGGCCGGAGCCGGCCGGAGCGGCTGACCGTACGCGCCGGCGAGGTCACCGTCACCGCCGCGGCCGGACAGCCGTACGTCCTCTACCGCCGCCCCGCCCCGGCCCAGGGCGGCCGCGGCTGGGGTCAGGGGAGCGGCGGCCACGCCCGGCGCGGAGCCGGCCGGACCGGGCCCGGCTGGGGCGAGGGCACGCCGCTCGCCGACCCCGGCTTCCACTCCGGCACCCTCGACGCCTGGCGGGTCAGCGGGCCCGCCACCGTCGAGCCGAGCGCCCTCGGCGACTACGAACTGGTCGTCGGCGCGGGCGGCGCGGCAACCGTCAGTCAGCGGCTCGCCCGCCTCGCGCCCGGCACGTACACGGCCTCCGTGCAGGTCGAGGTCGGCGCGCGGCCGGGGGAGCGGCGCCGGGCCACGCTGGAGGTACGCACCGGTGACGGCGTCACGGCCGCCAACTGGACCGAGACGTCCACCGCCGGGAACTTCGTCGCCGCCGACCGCAAGCACGGCACTCGCTTCCAACGGATGTTCACCCCCTTCACCGTCCCCGAGGGCGGCGGTCCCGTCACCCTCACCCTCCGCACTGCAGCGGGCACTCCACGTATTCGGTTCGACAACGTGCGGGTCGTCCCCGCAGTTCCCACGCATCGCCCCGGCACCGTCGCGTACGAGGATTTCGAGGACGTACCGCAAGGCTGGGGCCCCTTCGTCAAGGGCGACGCGGGCCAGGTCACCGACCCGCGCACGCACATCGCGCAGCGGCACGCGCCCTTCACCCAGCGCGGCTGGAACGGCAAGGCCGTCGACGACGTGATCGACGGCGGCCAGTCCCTGAAGTCCCGCGGCGAGAACGCGGGACTGGTCTACCGGACCGTGCCGCACACCGTGCGCTTCGTCCCCGGACGCCGCTACCGGGTCAGCTTCCGCTACGAGAACGAGAAGGCCGGCCAGTACGCCTGGGTCACGGCCGTCGACGACCCCGCGTCCCGCGAACTGAGCCGCACCCCGCTGCCCGTCGCCACCCGGCCCACCTCCCACACCTACGAGTTCACCGCCCCGGAGAGCGGCGAGGCGTGGGTGGGACTGCGCAAGACGGGCGACGACGGGAAGGCGGAATTCGTCCTGGACGCCTTCGAGGTACGGGAAGCTTGACGCGTCGGGCACCGGAGACCGGCCCGCCCGGGCACCGGAAACTGGTCGGCCCGGTGCGGATGACCGGCGCGTCGGGGCACGGACACCGCCCCGTCAGGGCACCAGACGGGGCGCCCCCGCCCGCTCCCCCTCAAGGGCGGGGGCGCCCTCCAGCTCCAGCAGGAGCAGCTCGTTGGCGCCCGGACGCAGCACCGGACCGGGGACGAACAGGGTCCGCTGCGGACCGGCCGCCCAGTAACGGCCCAGGCAGAAGCCGTTCACCCAGGCGAAGCCGCGCGTCCAGCCGGGCAGTTCGAGGGCGGCGTCGCCGGGGGAGGGGACGGTCAGCGTGGCCCGATGGAGGCCCGGCTGCCCGGAACCGGAGGGGCGGTCGCCGTATCCCCTGAACGGCACCCGCCGCACCGCCGCCGCGTCCTCCAGCGCGTCCAGCCGCAGCCCCCGCGCCCGTACCCCGTGCAGGTACTGCCGCTCGTGCAGCACCCCGCCCGTGATGCCCTTCGGCTCCCCGAGCCGCGGACCGTAGTTGACGCGCCCCAGCGACTCCACCCACAGCTCCACAGTGGCGGGCCCGGCCACCGCCGCCCCGATCACCCCGTCCTCCTCGTCCAGGGTCGGCCCGCGCACCCCGTCCACGTACGTCACCGCCAGGTCGCGCAGCCCCGCCACCCGCAGCGGAAGCGGCCCGCGCGGACCGGGGACCTCGATGCGGTACCGCACCACCCCACGGTCCACGTCCAGCTCCTCGAACGTCGGCGGCACACCCGACGTCATCTCGGGACCGCCGAGGACGTCTAGCACGTCCGCGAGCGGCGCCCACCCGCCGGACTCGGCCCGTACGGGCGCGGCGAGGACCGGCGGCGGTGCGGGGACCTCCGGCGACGGGCTCGGCGCATACGCGGCCAGGACCTCACGGAACCGGTGGAACTTCTCCGTAGAGCGCCCGCGTTCATCGATCGGCGCGTCGTAGTCGTACGACGTGACGGTGGGCCGCAACACCCCGTCGTGCAGGTCGCCGGAACGGTTCGCCCCCGCCCAGCCCCCGAAGTTCGTACCGCCGTGCGCCATGTAGACGTTGACCGACGCACCGCACTCCAGGATCTCCCGCAACGCGTCCGCCGCGTCCCCCGAAGAGCGCGCCACCGAAGCGTCACCCCAGTGGGAGAACCAACCGCACCAGAACTCCATGCACATCAGCGGCCCGCGCGCCTGATGACGCCGCAGCGCCGCGAACGCCTCCCGCGCCCCCGACCCGAAGTTGGCCGTCGCCAGGACACCGGGCACCGAACCGCCGGTGAGCATGTGGTCCTCCGGGCCGTCCGAAGTGAACAGCGGCACGGTCACCCCCAGGCCGCGCAGCAGGCCCACCATGTGCGCCAGGTACTCCCGGTCGCTGCCGTACGACCCGTACTCGTTCTCCGCCTGCACCATCACCACCGGGCCGCCACGGTCGTACTGCCGCGCCACCACCTGCGGCAGCAGCCGCCCGAACCACGCGTCCACCGCCCGCAGGTACTCCGCGTCGCGCGTCCGCACCCGCCGCCCCAGCGGACCGGTCAGCCAGTGCGGCAGCCCGCCGTTCTCCCACTCCGCGCAGATGTACGGACCGGGCCTGACCAGCGCTAGCAGCCCCGCCTCCCACGCCGCGTCCAGGAAGCGGCCCAGCGCCTCCGGATCGCGGTGGACGCCCGGCCGCGGCTCGTGCAGGTTCCAGGGCACGTACGTCTCGACGCAGTTCAGCCCCATGGCGCGCAGCATCGCCAACCGGTGCCCCCACTGCGCCTCGTGCACCCGGAAGTAGTGCAGGGCCCCCGACAGCAGCCGCACCGGCCGCCCGTCCCGCTCGAAATCCCGTTCGCCCACCACGAACTCGCCCATACCGCCCGCCCTGTCCCGTTCCGCCGCCATCCCGATCCGCCCGGCGCACCGGCCCGTCCGCCGTCCCGGTCACCCTCACCCCTGGCGGCACGCGAATCCATGGACAAAGATCGGTAGTGATTGGACGGAAGCCGGACGGAACGCGGACTGCACTCGGGCGGCACAGGGCCCTCATCGGTCAGGAGACGCGGGAAACCGACCGGACGCGGAAACGCCCACGCCCCGTACGGACCCGGCGCGCCGCGCCACCCCGTACGGACACGCCCCCGGCACGCGGAAACGGGAGGACGCCCGCATGTACCACACCTGGATGCGGTACTTCACACCGAGCCCGGTCCACCACCGGCTCGGCCTGGTCTGCCTCGGCGTCGGACTCCAGCACGGCCCCCTGCCACCCGTCGGCCCTCGCGTCCTCGACCACCACGTCGCCGTCGTCGTCCACGCCGGTCGCGGCTGGTCCGCCACCCCGGACGGCACCCGCACCCCCGTCACCGCCCCCGCCCTCCTGTGGCTCCTCCCCGGCGTCCCCCACCACTACGGAGCCGACCCGCACACCGGCTGGGACGAGAGCTTCGTCGACTTCACCGGCCCCGCCACCAGCACCTACACCGAACTCGGCTACATCGAACCCGACCGCCCCCTCGTCCCGCTCGCCGACACCGCCGCCGCCCGCACCGCCATCGGCCGCATCACCCGCGCCGCCCGCCGCGGCAACCCCCTCCTCGAAGTCGAGACCGCCGCCGCCGTCCACGAACTCCTCGTCGCCCTGCGGCGCGCCCGCGCCGACACCGACGCGGACGGCGACCCCGTACTCCAAGCCCTAGCCCGCGACGCGTTCCTGCCCCTGTCCGTCGCCGAACACGCCGCCCGCCACGGCATGACCCCCGCCGCCCTGCGCACCGCCGTACGCCGCGGCGCCGGATGCAGCCCCAAGGACTACCTCCTGGCCATCCGCCTCGGCCACGCCAAAGAACTCCTCGCCGCCACCGAACTCCCCGTCGCCGCCGTCGCCCGCCGCGTCGGCTACACCGACCCGGCCTACTTCAGCCGCCTGTTCACCCGCCGCGTCGGCACCGCCCCCGTCCGCTTCCGCGCCCGCCAGGGACACCACGTCCCCGGCGGCTGGTCCACCCGCGTACCCGACCCCGACGACCCGCCGCGGATCGACTGAGACAGCCACGTCCCAGGGCCCGCGCCGAGCACCCGCGAAGTGCGCCCGAGGCCCGGCCGGGCCGGGAAAATCACGGGTCGAGTGCGCGGTGTCAGTGCCGTACGGCAGCATGAGGACATGCCCGCACTGACGCGCGACGAGGCGCAGACCCGAGCCCGACTCCTCGACGTCCACCGCTACGCGATCGACCTCGACCTCACCCACGGCCCCGACCACTTCGTGTCCCGCACGGCCGTCCGCTTCAGTGCGCGCACCCCGGGTGACACCTTCATCGACGTCGCGCCGCACGAGCTGCGCTCCGCCACCCTCGACGGCCGCCCCCTCGACCCGACGGCCCTCGACGGCAACCGCCTGCCGCTCACCGGCCTCACCGAAGGCGACCACGAACTCCGCCTCGAAGCGACCATGCCCTACTCCCGCACCGGCGAGGGCATGCACCGCTTCACCGACCCCGCCGACGGCGCGACCTACGTCTACACCCAGCTCTTCCTGGACAACGCCCAGCGCGTCTTCGCCGCCTTCGACCAGCCCGACCTGAAGGCCGTCTTCGAACTGGCCGTCACCGCCCCCGACGGCTGGACCGTCCTCGGCAACAGCACCGCCACCCGCCAGGACGGCGAGACGAACCACGTCGTCCTCGCCCCCACCCCGCCCATCAGCACCTACCTCGTCGCCGTCGCGGCCGGCCCCTGGCACACCGTCCGCACCGAACACGCCGGACTGCCCTTCGGCATCCACTGCCGCGCCTCCCTGGCCCCCCACCTGACCGCGGACGCCGAAGAGATCCTCGACATCACCCGCCGCTGCTACGACCGCTACCACACCCTCTTCGACGAGCCCTACCCCTTCGACTCCTACGACCAGGCGTTCGTCCCCGAGTTCAACATGGGCGCCATGGAGAACCCCGGCCTGGTCACCCTCCGCGACGACTTCGTCTTCCGCTCCGCCGTCACCGACACCGAACGCCAGTCCCGCGGCATGGTCATCGCCCACGAGATGGCCCACATGTGGTTCGGCGACCTCGTCACCCTCGCGTGGTGGGACGACATCTGGCTCAACGAGTCCTTCGCCGAGTACATGGGCTACCAGGTCCTCTCCGAGGCCACGCACTACACCGACACCTGGACCGACTTCGGCATCGCCCGCAAGAGCTGGGGCTACGACGCCGACCAGCGCCCCTCCACCCACCCCGTCGCCCCCGCCCCCGAGGACGTGCCCGACACCGCCTCCGCCCTCCTCAACTTCGACGGCATCTCCTACGCCAAGGGCGCCTCCGCCCTGCGCCAGCTCGTCGCCTGGATGGGCGAGAAGGACTTCCTCGCCGGCATCAACGACCACATCTCCCGCCACCGCTTCGGCAACGCCACCCTCGCCGACTTCGTCGACTCCCTCGCCCAGGCCACCGACCGGGACGTGCACACCTGGGCCGACAACTGGCTGCGCACCACCGGCGCCGACACCCTCACCCCCGTCGTCGGCACCGCACCCGGCGGCGGCTGGACACTCCGCGTCGACCGGGACGGCAGCCGCCCCCACCACCTCACCGCCGGCCTGTACGACCGCGACCCCACCGACCCCACCCGCCTCGTCGCCCGCGACCACCTCGCCTGGGACATCCCCGCAGCGGCATCCCCGGACCACGGCACCGCCACGGCCTCCGACGCGCCGGGTACCTCCGCGACTCCCGGTGCGCCCGGCACCGCACCGGCCGCCGGCACCGGCTCCGGCTCAGGCCCCACCGGCGTACGGGACGGCGCCCCACAGCGCCTCCACACCGCCCCGGCCCCCGCCCCGCCCTGATCCTCCTCAACGACGGCGACCTCACCTACGCCAAGGTCCGCCTCGACCCCGCCTCCTGGGACACCGCCCGCGACGCGCTCTCCGGCCTGCCCGGCCCCCTCACCCGCGCCGTCGTGTGGAACGCCGCCCGCGACATGGTCCGCGACGGCGAGCTGCCCCCCACCGCCTACCTGGACGCCGCCCGCGCCCACCTCCCGTACGAAACCGACATCGCCATCGTCTCCGGCGCCCTCGCCTTCGCCCGCACCCAGATCGCCGACCGCTACCTCCCCGCCGCCGACCGGCCCGCCGCCCTGAACACCCTCAGCACCATCGCCCGCGACATCCTGCGCCGCACCGAAGGCTCCGAGAACGGCGACGGCCAGGGCCTGCGCCTGGCCGCCGTCCGTACCTTCATCGACAGCGCCACCACCCCCGACGGCATACAGGACTGGCTCTCCGGCGGCAGCGTCCCCGGCGGCCCCGCCCTCGACCCGGAGCTGCGCTGGCGCATCCTCGGCCGGCTCGCCGTCCTCGGCGCCACCACCCCCGCCGCCATCGAGGACGAACTGGCCCGTGACCCCAGCGCCACCGGTCGGCAGGGCGCCGCCACCTGCCACGCCGCCCTGCCGGACCCGGCCGCCAAACAAGCCGCCTGGGACGCCCTGTTCGCCACCGACGAGCACACCGACCTGTCCAACTACCTCTTCAACGCCACCGCCGTCGGCTTCTGGGCCCCCGAACAGCTCGACCTCGTACGCCCCTACGTCGCCCGCTACTTCCCCGAAGCCGTGGCCCTCGCCGCCCGCCGCGGCCCCGCCCTCGCCGAATCCGCCGGCCGCTTCGCCTTCCCCACACCGTTCGTCGACACGGCCACCCTCGAACTGGGCGAGGAGTGCCTGCGCACCGCCGACCCGTCCCCGGCCCTGCGCCGCAAGCTCATCGACCAACTCGACGATCTGCGGAGGGCGCTGCGGGTACGGGGGGAGTGACGGCGCGGGCCGCCGGGGGCAGTCGGGTCCGGTAGGCGTGGCGGGGGCGTCAGGGCTACTGGGGGAGTGACGGCTGCCGGGGGAGTGGCAGCCGCCGTGTCCGCCGGGCCGCGGGGATCGCCGGGGCGGTGCCGGCTCTGCGGAGACGGGCGCGTACGAGAGGAAAGGTTCCGTCACGCGTCCGCCCGGGCTCTACCCCGGCTCCGCCCCGGGCCCCCGGCCCCGGCCGTATCCGCCCACCTCAACCCCTACGGACTGCATAGCAGGCAATCCGATCACCACCGCCCCGCCCAGCACCTGGGTACCCCTTTCGGGTTGAGCTCGCCCAGCTCGGCAGGTACGCCACCCGGCCCCGGCCAGTCTGTGGTGTGCCCGCTGTCGCGCACCCGAAGGACCGCCCATGAACACCCCGCCCCTCGCCGGCGGAGCCGCAGGCCCCGATGCCCTGCGCCCCCTCCTCGGCACCGTCCTCGACGCGCTGCGCGACGGTGCCGAAGCCCGGGGCGGCCCCCTGCCCGCCGGGGGCCCCGGCCGGGTCGCCGCGCGGCTGCGCGAGGCCACCGGGCCCGTTCTCCCCGAAACCGGCCGCGGTCCGCACGAAGCGCTGCATGCCCTCGTCCGCGCCCTGGCCGAAGGCGCGGCCGACCCCGCGGACCCGCACTGCGCGGCCCATCTGCACTGCCCGCCGCTGGCCCTCGCCGCCGCTGCCGACCTGGCCGCCGCCGCCCTCAACCCGTCCATGGACTCCTGGGACCAGGCCCCCGCGGCCTCCGCCCTCGAAGCCCGCACGGCCCGAGAACTCGCCGCCCTCGTCTACCCGTACGGACCGGACGGCCCCGCGCATCCGTACGGACCGGACACCTCCCCACCCCCGTACGACCCCGACGACGCTCCTCTCCCGTACGACCCTGAAGACTCTCCCCACTCGTACGGCCCCGGCTCCTCCCCGAGCACCCGACAACCACACACCTCAGGCACCCCCCATCACCTCAAGAAACTCACCCACCCCTACAGGCCCGCGACCCCCACACTCCCCGGACGTACCCACGAGGACGACCAGCCCGACGCCCTCGTCACGACCGGCGGCACCGAGTCCAACCAACTCGGCCTCCTCCTCGCCCGCGAGCACGCCCGTACCCGCTACACCGAGCCCCTGCGCGTCGTCTGCGGCGCCAACGCCCACCACAGCGTCCACCGCGCCGCCTGGCTCCTCGGCCTCCCCGAACCCCTCACCCTCCCCACGCCTGACGGCACCCTCGACCCCCTCACCCTCCACACCGCCCTCACCGACCTCCGCCACCCCGGCAGCCCCGGAGCCCCCACCGTCCCCGTTCTCGTCTGCGCCACCGCGGGCACCACCGACACCGGCGCCATCGACCCGCTGCCCGCCCTCGCCGACCTCACCCGCGCCCACGGCGCCCGCCTCCACGTCGACGCCGCGTACGGCGGCCCGCTCCTCTTCAGCGCCACCCACCGCCACCTTCTCGACGGCCTGCACCGCGCCCACACCGTCACCCTCGACCTGCACAAACTCGGCTGGCAACCGGTCGCCGCCGGCCTCCTCGCCGTCCCCCGCGCCGCCGACCTCGCCCCGCTCACCCACCGCGCCGCCTACCTCAACGCCGACGACGACACCGAAGCCGGCCTCCCCGACCTCCTCGGCCGCTCCCTGCGCACCACCCGCCGCCCCGACATCCTCAAGATGGCCGTCACCCTCCAGGCCCTCGGCCGCACGGGCCTCGCCGACCTCGTCGACCGCACCCTCGCCGCCGCCCGCACCTTCGCCGGCCTCATCGACGACCACCCCGCCTTCGAACTCCACTCCCACCCCACCCTCAGCACCGTCCTCTTCCGCCCCACCGGCGCCGACGACACCACCGTCGCCACCATCCGCCGCCGCCTCCTGCACCAGGGCCGCGCCGTCCTCGGCCGCGCCGCCACCCCCACCGGCCTCTGGCTCAAGGCCACCCTCCTCAACCCCCACACCACCACCGACGACCTCGCCTCGCTCCTCAAACTCGTGGAAGGCCACACCCCCCGATGAGCACCACCCCCCACCCCGAAGCCATCACCCTCCACATCCCGTCCCCGGACCCCGGACGCCCCGCCCACACCGGCCTCCGCACCGCCGCCACCCGACGCCCCGACCCCGAACCCGCCACCTCCCGGCAGCCCACCGACCCCGACACACCCCTGGACCTCGCCGGCATCGGCATCGGCCCCTTCAACCTCTCCCTCGCCGCCCTCGCCCAGCCCCTCACCCACCTGCGCACCGCCTTCTACGACCAGCGCCCCGCCTTCCGCTGGCACCCCGGGCTCCTCATCGAGGACGCCACCCTCCAAGTCCCCTTCCTCGCCGACCTCGTCACCCTCGCCGACCCCGCCAGCCCCTGGAGCTTCCTGAACTACCTCAAATACCGGGAGCGCCTCTTCCCCTTCTACTTCGCCGAACGCTTCCACATCCACCGCGCCGAATACGACGCCTACTGCCGCTGGGTCAGCGAAAACCTCCCCGGCCTGCACTTCCGCCACCAGGTCGACGCCGTCCGCTGGAACAGCGACCGCGCCTCCTTCGAAGTCGACTACACCCACCTCGGCGACGACGGCGAAGCCGAAGCCCTCGGCCGCACCCACGCCCGCAACCTCGCCCTCGGCATCGGCACCGTCCCGCACGTTCCTGACTCCCTCAAACCCCTCGTCGACGCCCCCGCCGTCCCCGTCCTGCACGCCGCCGACTACCTCGCCCACCGCGAACGCCTGCTGACCGCCGACCACATCACCGTCGTCGGCGCGGGACAGTCCGGCGCCGAAGTCTTCCTCGACCTGCTGCGCTCCCGCCCCGCCGGCCGCGAAGGACTCCACTGGCTGGCCCGCACCGCCGCCTTCGCCCCCATGGAATACAGCAAACTCGGCCTCGAACACTTCACCCCCGACTACACCCGCTACTTCCACGCCCTCCCCGAACCCGTACGCGACCAGCTCCTCCCCGGCCAGTGGCAGCTCCACAAGGGCATCGACCACGCCACCCTCGCCGCCATCCACGACGAGCTCTACCGCCGCACCCTGCACGGCGGCTGGCCCGACGCCACCCTCACCCCCGGCGTCACCGTCCGCACCGCCGGCCGCGTCGGCACCACCAAGGTCGAACTCCACCTCGACCACCCCCACCAGGGCGCCCGCTCGCGCCTGACCACCGACGCCGTCGTCCTCGCCACCGGCTACCGCGAAAGCCGCACCGACACCCTGCTCGCCGCCCTCGACCCCTACATGCGCCGCGACGCCGCCGGACGCCCCCGTATCGACGCCGACCAGCGCCTCCTCCTCGACCCCTGCGTCACCGGCTCCGTCTACGTACAGAACGCCGAACACCACACCCACGGCGTCGGCGCCCCCGACCTCGGCCTCTCCGCCTGGCGCAGCGCCACCATCCTCAACTCTCTCACCGACAGCACCACCTACCCCCTCCCCGCACGCACCGCCTTCACCACCTTCGGCCTGCGCCCCTCCCCGCCCCGCAACCTCACCGACATCCCCCGCCCCAACTCCACCCTCATCGAGAACCCCTGACCCGCCCGGCCCAGGCTCCGCCCCTACGGACACCTGGGCCGCCGCACACCGCGCCGGGTCGGCACCCCGCCCGGGGGATCAGAACACCGGCACCCCGTCCCGCGTCAGCCGCCAGTCCTCGGCCGCGAACCGCGCCGGGTCGATCTCCCCGGTCTCCTTCACCCACCCGATGATCAGGTTCCGGATCTCCTCCGACGTCGACCACACCTGCGGCGCCTTCGCCACCTGCGGGAAATTGCCGCCACCGCTCGCCCGGTAGTTGTTCACCGCCAGCACGAACCGCGCGTCGTCCGCCACCGGCTTCCCCTCGAACGACAGCTTCCCGATCCGCCGCCCCGGCTCCTTCGCGATGTCGATCTCGTACGAGACACCGCTCACCGCGTCGTAGTTGTAATCCGGAATCCCGTCCGCATTCGTCAGCTTCGCCGGATCGACCGGACCGCTCGCCGGCGTCCGCACGTAATACCGCGCGGAGAACTCCAGATACTCCCGAAGCTGCTTCCCGGTCAGCACCCGCGCCTCCAGCGTATTGTCGAACGGATACAGCGCGGCCATCGACCGGATCGTCACCGCACCCGCCGGAACCGTCGCCGACCGCGAGAAACACGAAGCCTGCGACAGCACCGGCAACTTCGCGTACGCACCACCCGCCAGCGCCTTCCGCACCACCTCCGCCTGGACGAACGCGATGAAATCCAGCACCGGCGTGTCCTTGTAAGGCGCCTCCGCAGCCGTCATCTCCGCCTTCGACCGCCCGATGACCTGATTGACGTACGCCACCACCTTCCGCTGCTCGGAACGCAGCAGCCGCGTGATCCGCGGATCCTCCGGCACCGTATGGGAATTCAGCACCTTCGCCGCCACCGACTCCACCGACCAGCGCCCCCGCGACCGCACCAGTTCGAAGTCGAACACCGTCAGCCGCTGCCCCCACTTCAACGGCTCCGACAGCACCACCTCACGACCGGTCTCCCGGTTCACCACCCGCCGCTCCGGCACCTCCACATGCGCGTGCCCCACCAGAATCGCGTCGATCCCCGGCACCCGCTCCGCCACCAGCGCCGCCGCGTTCTCCACGTGCGGCAGTTGGTCCCCGTACGACGACGTACCGCTCGTCCCCGAATGCGCCGACACGATCACCACGTCCGCACCCATCGACCGCAGCTTCGGCACCCACTTCGCCGCCTGCTCCTCCAGCCCCGGAAACGCCAGCTTCCCCTGCACATGCGCCTTGTCCCAGATCGCGACCCCCGGATTCGTCAGCCCCAGCACCGCCACCTTCACCTGACCACCGCACGGCGTACGGAGCCGCTTCATCCAGTACGGCGGAAAAGCCGGCCGCAGCGACTTCGCGTCCACCGCGTTCGCCCCCAGCAACGGGAAGTCGCAGTGCTCCTCGAACTTCCGGAGCACCCCCAGGCCGTAATTGAACTCGTGATTGCCGAGCGCCGCCGCGTCGTAACCGATGGCGTTCATCGCCTTCGCCATCGGATGCACCGGACCGTTCGGACCCGTGATCGGATCGACCTTCGCGTAGTAATACGCCAGTTGCGTACCCTGAATCGTGTCACCCGCGTCGATCAGCAGCGTATGGCGCGCCCCCTTCTCCTCCCGGACCCGCCGCACCAGCGTGGAAATCTTCGCCAGCCCCACATCGTTGTGGTCCTTGTCGTCGAATTCCCCGTCGGCCGCGTAATCCCAGTTGAAGACATTGCCGTGCAGATCCGTGGTCCCCATGACCGTGAAGGCATAACGCCGCGCCGGCCACGCTCCACCGCCGGACACCGGCGCGGCCACCGCCGACGGCGCCCCCGTACCGATGAGCGCGGCCCCCGCGCCCGTGGCGACCGAACTCCCCAGAAACTTCCTACGGCCGAGCGGCATGAACATCTCCTTCGACGAAACACGGCGGCAGCGGACACCGGCGACGGGCCTCGCGACGGACCCCGCGACGGAGACCGCGACGGGACCGTCGCCCACCCGCGACACTCCGACCACCACAACACTCATGGACAACGCGCGTAGATTCTGGCCCAGCAGCCCCACCCGCAACAGCCCCCACAGGTTGCGATCAGATGACCGCCCGGCCGGTCCCTCCCTGACAAACACCCCGCCCCGTGCCAGGCTGCCCCCATGACCGACCCCGACACCCGGCCCGCCGCCCTCCCGTACGGCACCCCCGACGCACCCCGCCTCGCCGTCCGAGGCGAAGCCCGCATCGAGGCCGACCCCGAGATCGCCCGCATCGACATCACCGTCCAAGCCCGCGGCACCGACCGCACCGCCACCCTCAAGGACCTCACCCACCGCAACGACCAGGTCCTCGCCCTCGTCAAGAGCTACGGCGACGCCGTCGAGAAACTCGACACCGGCGCCTTCTCCGTCACCCCCGAAATCACCGCCAAAGGCCGCCACGAACGCGTACGCGCCTACCACGGACGCGTCCGCGTCACCGCCACCCTCGCCGACTTCACCGCCCTCGGCGAACTCACCACCCGCCTCGCCGACCTCGACCTCACCCGCGTCGACGGCCCCTGGTGGGCCCTGCGCCCCGACTCGCCCGCCCACCGCGAAGCCCGCCGACAGGCCGTGCGCGAAGCCGTCCAACGCGCCCGCGAATACGCCGAAGCCCTCGGCGCACGCCTCGACGCCGTCCTCGAACTCGCCGACACCGGCGCCGACGGCGCCACGCCGATGCCCGTACCCGGCGGCGCCTTCCGCTCCGTCGCCTACGGGGGAGCGGCCGCGGCCGAAAGCGCCCCCGCCCTCGACCTCGAACCCGCCCGTCAGGAGGTGTACGCACAGATCAACGCACGCTTCACGATGACCCGCCCCACCCTGTGACCCCGAGCCCTGCGGCGTTCGTTTATCCGCTCATCGGAGCACCGGCGCGCGCATTCAACTACTTGTCAAGAGCCTTTCACGTAAAGGCCGTTGGGCAGTCACTTCCCCACAGTTCCCTACCTATGAGTAGGTCGTAGGGTCGCATCATGCGCCGAGCAAAGATCGTCTGCACACTGGGACCCGCCACCGACTCGTACGAGCAGATCAAGGCACTCGTCGAAGCCGGTATGGACGTGGCCCGCTTCAACCTCAGCCACGGCACCTACGCCGACCACGAGGCGCGGTACGAGCGGGTACGCAAAGCATCCGAGGAGACCGGCCGCAGCGTCGGCGTCCTCGCCGATCTTCAAGGCCCGAAGATCCGACTCGGCCGGTTCCGCGAAGGCCCCGTACTTCTCGAACGCGACGACGCCTTCACCATCACCGTCCGTCCCGGCGTAGAAGGCGACCGCCACCGCTGCGGCACCACCTACGAGGGCCTCGCCGACGACGTCACCCCCGGCGAACGCATCCTCGTCGACGACGGCAAGGTCACCCTCCAGGTCACCGACGTCCGCGACACCGAGGTCCACACCAAGGTCGTCGAAGGCGGCATGGTCTCCGACCACAAGGGCCTCAACCTCCCCGGCGTCGCCGTCTCCGTCCCCGCCCTCTCCGAGAAGGACTGCGAAGACCTCCGCTGGGCCCTGCGCATCGGCGCCGACATCATCGCCCTCTCCTTCGTCCGCAGCGGCGACGACATCGACGACGTCCACCGCATCATGCGCCAGGAGAACTGCTTCCGGCCGGTCATCGCCAAGGTCGAAAAACCCCAGGCCGTCGACGCCATCGACGACATCGTCGCCGCCTTCGACGGCATCATGGTCGCCCGCGGCGACCTCGGCGTCGAAATGCCCCTGGAAACGGTCCCGGTCGTCCAGAAGCGCGCCGTCAAACTCGCCAAACGCAATGCGAAGCCGGTCATCGTGGCCACCCAGATGCTCGACTCCATGATCGAGAACTCCCGGCCCACCCGCGCCGAAGCCTCCGACGTCGCCAACGCCGTCATCGACGGCACCGACGCGGTGATGCTCTCCGGCGAGACCAGCGTCGGCAAGTACGCCACCGAAACCGTACGCACCATGGCCCGCATCGTCGCCGCGGCCGAGGAGGACATCCTCACCAAGGGCCTGCCTCCGCTCACCGACCGCAGCAAACCCCGCACCCAGGGCGGCGCCGTCGCCCGCGCCGCCGCCGAGATGGGCGACTTCCTCGGCGCCAAGTTCCTCGTCGCCTTCACCCAGTCCGGCGACACCGTCCGCCGCCTCTCCCGCTACCGCTCACCCATCCCCCTCCTCGCCTTCACCCCCGAACCGGCCACCCGATCCCAGCTCAACCTCACCTGGGGCGTCGAAACCTTCCTCGGCCCCAAGGTCGACTCCACCGACGAGATGGTCGCCCAGGTCGACGAGGAACTCCTGCGCATCGGCCGCTGTCAACGCGGCGACGTCGTCATCATCACCGCCGGCTCCCCACCCGGCGTC
Source organism: Streptomyces chrestomyceticus JCM 4735 (assembly GCF_003865135.1). Classification (NCBI taxonomy): domain Bacteria; kingdom Bacillati; phylum Actinomycetota; class Actinomycetes; order Kitasatosporales; family Streptomycetaceae; genus Streptomyces; species Streptomyces chrestomyceticus. Next base: position 7,088,929 of record NZ_BHZC01000001.1, read on the forward strand.
GCCGGCTCCACCAACCTCGTCCGCGTCCACCACATCGGCGAGGACGACTCCCCGAAGTAACCCGCGGCCGCCGCTTCAGTACTTGGGCCCGACGTGCACATCCATCAGCGCCACAGACGCACGGCGGGCCACCGACACATTCTGCGCGCGGCGACTGTGGCGGGCCTGCCGCCACGCCACCCCCACCGCGTCCAGCGTGTCCGTACAGAGCCGGACGATGTCGGCGGACGCATTGGTGAAGAAGTAGCGCGGATACTCGTACCGCTTGCGCACGCCGCCCACGAGGCGGGTCGCCCAATTGGTGATCCGGCAGCCGTCGGAGTGGAAGAGGCCGCGGAGGAATTCCCAGGGGTGGGCGTCGACGACGCGCTGCTGCCAGGGCTCCAGGACGATCGGACGGTCGTGCTTCTTACCGGGGCCGTGCTGCGGGAACAGACAGGGCCAGTGCGCGCTGTAGCAGGACACCATGACGCACCCCTGCTTACGCACCAGGCAGACGCTGTTGCCGGCCCCCGCACGCAGCACAGCCGTACGACAAGCGTCGATGAGCCCCGGCCACGCGTCCGCGCACGCGATCCGCATGACGAAGCCGCCGCGCGAGTGCGGACTGATGCAGCCGTCCCCCAGGTAGAGCCCGAGCAGATACGCGTACGCGGCGGCGTCGGCGGGCGGCCGCGGCGCACTCGCGCACCGTACGCACTCCGACCTCGGGCGGCCGAGCGGCTCCAGCCTGACCCGCCACTCACGAAGGGCGGAGCGCGATATCCCGGTCTCCCGGCTCACGGAGTTGAGACTGCGCCCTTGGGTCAGGAGGGCGAGGGCGTGTTTGCGGGTGGGGAGGTCGTACATGGCCGGGACTGCCTTCCGGGCGAGCGGGGTGAGGGGAGGAGCCGCGCGGTCAGTACTTCGGGCCGATGTGGATGTCCATGAGGGCTACGGAGTCTCGTTTGGCCACGGAGATGTTGAACGGGTCGTCGAACTTCCGGGTGATCTTCCATTCGATGCCCACGGCCGTCAGGGTGTCGGATCAGATCTTCAGGATGTCCTCGGATTTGTTGGTGAAGAAGTAGCGCGGGTATTCGTACCGCTTGGACTGGCCGCCGACGAGCTGCGTGGTGCAGTTGGTGACCCGGCAGCCGTCCGAGTGGATCAGGCCGCGGATCAGTTCCCACGGGTAGGCGTCGACGATCTCCTGTTGCCACGGCTCCAGGACGATGGGCCGCTCGTGCTTCCTGCCGGGGCCGTGCTGGGGAAACAGGCACGTCCAGTGCCGGGTGTACGACTTCACCTCCACGCACCCCGTCTTCTGGCGTCGGCCCGTGGAAGGCGTGGCCATCACCTTGCCCATGGCCTCCTCGGCCTCGTCGACGAGGCCGGGCCAGGCATCACCGCAGTAGATGGACAAGTGGTGCTGCTTCGTCTTCGAGACGATGTGGCCGTCGCCGAGATAGAGGCCGAGTAAGTACGCATAGGCCCTGCGGTCGAAGGGCCGAGGCGCGCAACGGGGGCAGTCGTGGGCGCGCTCGAACGGCTCGCCGCGGCGCTTGCGGTCTTCATGGCGCCACCAGCCGACAGTCCCGCGCGGCACGTCGAGTTGCTGCGCCACTTCACGATTGGTGACACCCTGCCGAAGGAGGATCAGGGCTCGCTGACGTGTATCAAGGTCGTACATGAAGACGAGCTTGGCCGGATATCTGCCCGCGCGGGCAGATTCGCTCCTGCGTTCACCGCGTAGAGTGAAGATCGCCAACCGGTGGATTACCTTCGAATCGAAGGTAAAGTGCCCTGGGTGGGATTCGAACCCACGCTGTCGGTGGTTTGAGCACCGTGTCTCTCCCGCTGGACTACCAGGGCTTACCTTGAAAACCAAGGCTAGCGGAGACCCGCCGTGCCTCAAACATACAGGAGATAGGTAGGCTCATGGGGCACCACCTGCCTGGAACGAGGAGACCCGTGAGCGCCGCCGAGCCCGAGCAGCCCGTCGCCGAGGACGATCAGTCGCATGTCCCGCCGCAGACGACCCGTGTGGTCATCGCCGAGGACGAGGCCCTCATCCGTCTCGATCTCAAGGAGATGCTGGAGGAGGAGGGGTACACCGTCGTCGGCGAGGCCGGGGACGGGGCGAAAGCCGTGGAGCTGGCCCGGGAGCACCGGCCGGACCTGGTGATCCTGGACGTGAAGATGCCGATCCTCGACGGGATCTCCGCCGCTGAGCAGATCGCCGAGGAGAGCATCGCCCCGGTGCTGATGCTCACCGCGTTCTCGCAGCGCGAACTGGTGGAGCGGGCGCGGGACGCCGGGGCCATGGCGTACCTCGTCAAGCCGTTCAGCAAGAGTGACGTGGTGCCGGCGATCGAGATGGCGGTGAGCCGTTTCACGGAGCTGAAGACGCTGGAGAAGGAGGTCGCCGACCTCACCCAGCGGCTGGAGACCCGCAAGCTGGTGGACCGGGCGAAGAGCGTGCTGCAGACGCAGTACGGGCTGACCGAGCCGGCCGCCTTCCGCTGGATCCAGAAGACGTCGATGGACCGCCGGCTGTCCATGCAGCAGGTCGCCGAGGCGGTCATCGAGGACGCCGAGGAGAAGAAGCAGCAGAAGGAGAAGGAGAAGAAGGGCAAGGACGGCGAGTAGCGGTCAGTGCAGGTGCGCGGCGGCGGGGGTGCGCGCTGCCGGGAGGCCGAGCAGGGCGCGTACGTCGTCGGCCTCCGGGGCGCGCAGCGTCGTGAAGATCCGTAGCGCTTCCTGCCAGGTGAGGTGCGCGCGTTCCGGCCGGCCGGCTGCCCGTAGGGCGTGGCCGAGGGTGACGAGGACTGTGGCGCGCCGCCATGGGGCGCCGTCGATCAGGAGTGCGCTGAGGGCGTTTTCCGCGTGGCGCGCGGCTTCGGCGGGCTCCCCGGCTTCGAGAAGGGCTTCGGCGAGCCGGTAGAGGGTGAGCCCGGCCCACAGGCTCTGGCGTTCTTCGTGGAAGAGCGCCAGAGCTTCGGTGTACCGGGACCGTGCCGCGTCCAGTTGGCCCGCCGCGGCCAGGGTGACTCCTGTCGTGTACAGGCCATGGGCCAGCCGTACGGAGGCGCCGAGGGCGCGGTAGTGGCGGAGGGCGTGGTCCGCGGCGGCCAGGGATTCCCTCATGCGTCCGAGCCCGAGCAGGGCGCGGGACTGATGGGCGAGCGCCGCCGCTTCGCCGTACCGGTCGCCGTCGTGCCGGAACGCGTCGAGGGCCTTGGTGAAGTACGTGAGGGCGGCCGTGAGGCGGTGGGCGGTCAGTGCTTCGACGCCGCGGAGGTTCAGGGCCCGGCCGCGTACGACGGGGTCGTCGGCGAGCTGCCCGAGGGTGAGGGCCGCGCGGGACTGGATCTCGGCTTCCCGGAAGCGGCCGAGCCGGGCGTGGGCGCGGCTGAGGAGGAGGCGGGCGCGGGCTTCCGCCGGGGTGTCTCCGGCTCCCTGGGCGGCTTCGGCCAGGGTGCGGGCGGTCTGCTCGTACTCGGGGAGGAGGGCGGCGGGGCCGAGCAGGTCCTGGGTGAGGAAGAGCAGGTCGGTGGCGGCGCGCAGTTCGTGGACGGCTCGGCCCGGGGCGGTGGCTTGCTGTACGGCGGCCAGGAGGTTGCCGCCTTCGGCGGACAGCCAGTCCAGTGCGGCGCTGCGGCCGGTGAAGACGGTGCCGGGCCGGGGGCCGGGGTGAGGTGGTCGAGGAGCCGGTCGCCGGGGCATTTGAGTTCGTGGGCGTCGGTGGCGGTGGCGAGGTAGTGGTGGAGGAGCCGGGTGAGGGCTGCTGAGCGCGCTTCCGGCGGGTCTTCGTCGCGTTCGGCGCGGGCGCGGGCGTAGAGGCGTACGAGGTTGTGGAAGCGGTAGCGGCCGGGGGCGGGAGATGCCAGGAGGGCGGTGTCGACGAGGGTTTCGAGGAGGTCTTCGGCTTCGTCGGTGTCCCTGCCGAGCAGCGCGGCAGCGGCGGCGAGGGAGATGTCGGTGCCGTCGGCGAGACCAAGGAGGCGGAACGCCTGGGCCTGGTGGGGGCGTAGCCGGCTGTAGGCGGCTGCCATGACGGTGTCCACGGCGAGGTCGCCGGTGCGCAGTTCGGTCAGCCGGCGACTCATGTCGGCCAATTTGGCGGCAAGGGCGGAGACGGTCCAGGTGCGGCGGGTGGTGAGCCGGGCGGCGGCGATGCGGATGGCGAGCGGCAGGTGTCCGCAGGCGTGGACCACTTCCTTGGCGGCTTCGAGTTCTGCGGTGACGCGCTGTTCGCCGACGATGCGGGTGAAGAGGGTCAGCGCCTGGTCCGGGCTCATCACGTCGAGGTGGATGAACCGGGCGCCGTCGAGGCCGACGAGGTGGGAGCGGCTGGTGATGAGGGCCGCTGAGCCGTCGGTGCCGGGGAGGAGGGGGCGGACCTGGCCGGCGTCATGGGCATTGTCGAGCAGGACGAGGACACGGCGGTTGGCGAGGAGGGCGCGGTAGCGCGCGGCGCGTTCGTGGACGCCGTCGGGAATGTGGGCTTCGGGAGTGTCCAGGGCGCGGAGGAAGGACCCCAGTACGGCTTCGGGGTCGGTGGGGGCATGGGGGGCCTGGAGGTCGGCGTAGAGCTGGCCGTCGGGGAAGCGGTCGCGGACGAGGTGGGCGACGTGGACGGCGAGGGTGGTCTTGCCGACGCCGGGCATGCCGCTGATGGCTGCGACGGGGGTGAACAGGCCGTCGGTGGTGGTGAGGTGGTCGTGGAGTTGGGCCAGGACGGTGTCGGGGCGACGAAGTCCTGGACGGTGGCGGGGAGTTGCAGGGGGACGACGGGGGCGGCCGGTCCGTCGGCCCTCCGGGGTGCGGGGCCGGCCAGTTCGGGGTCGGCGGTGAGGATGCGCTGGTGCAGGGCGGCGAGGGTGGGGGCGGGGTCGACGCCGAGTTCGTCGGCGAGGAGGCGGCGGGTGTCGGCGAAGACGGCGAGGGCTTCGGCCTGTCGGCCGCTGCGGTAGAGGGCGAGCATGAGGAGTTCGCGCAGCCGTTCGCGCAGGGGGTGTGCGGTGGTGAGGGCGGTGAGTTCCAGGACGGCTTCGGTGTGGTTGCCGAGGTCGAGGTCGAGTTCCAGGCGCGTCTCCAGGAGGGAGAGGTGCCATTCCTCCAGGCGGGTGCGCTGGTTGTCCGCGTAGGGGCCGGCGAGGTTGGCCAGGGGTTCGCCGTCCCACAGGGCGAGGGCGGAGTTCAGGAGTTCGCGGGCGGCGTGGTGGTCTCCGGCGGCGCGGGCGTTCTCGGCTTCGGCCGCGTACGTTTCCGCGTGGGCGAGGTCGAGGTCGAGCGGCTGGTCGCCCAGGGGGCGGAGCGCGTAGCCGCCGGACTCGGCGACCAGGATGTCCGCGTCGGGCCCGAGTGCTTTGCGGAGGCGTGAGGCGTAGGTGCGGAGTGCGGCGAGGGCGGCGTGCGGTGGTTCTTCGCCCCAGAGGGCGTCGACGAGTTCGGCTGCGGTGGTGGTCCGGCCGCCGCGGAGCAGCAGGGTGGCGAGGAGGGTCCGCTGCTGCGGGGAGCCGGCCGCGAGGGGCGTCGTGCCGCGCCAGGCCCGTACGGGGCCGAGGACGGTGAAGCGGACGGAGTTCTGGTGGGCGTCGGGTGTGCTGCGGTGCGGCGGGGAGCTCATGGCGAGGGGCGGCGGGTCCGGCGTGGTGACGGGTGGGGTGGTCGCGGGCTCCGTGTCGTTCCCGATCGCGGAGTGGAGTGCCCGGAGGCGGGGCGGCAGGCCGGTGCCGTGCGCGGCCTCCGAGGTGGCGCCGTAGCGTTCGAGGACGCGCAGGGCCTCGGTGGTGCGGCCGGTGGTGTGGAGGGCCGAGGCGAGGTGCGCGTGGAGGGTTTCGTCGTCGGGGTGTTCGGCTACCAGGGCGCGCAGTTCGGGGATGGCGCGTGCGGCGTGGCCGGTGCGGAGGTCGGCGGCGATGCGCAGGCCGAGTGCTTCGGTACGCAGGTCTTCCAGGCGTTGTATGTGGGGGGTGAGTCCGGTGCCGGTGGCGAGGCCGGCGAGGGCCGGGCCCCGCCAGGTGGCGAGGGCGTCGGCCAGCAGGGTGCGGGCGACGGCGGGGTGGTCGTCGTTCAGGTGTGCCCGGGCCTTGTCGACGGCGGTGACGAAGCGGGTGAGGTCGATGTGGTCCGCGGGGAGGTGCAGGGCGTAGCCGTCCTGCGTCCAGGGGAGGAGCCGGCGTCCGGTGCCGTGGCCGGCGGTCTTGTCCAACTGCTGGCGGATGCGGTGGACGTGGGTCTGTATCTGGTTTCTGGGGTGGCGGGCGGGTCGGTGCCCCAGATGTCCGTGGCGAGGGCGGTGAGGGGGACGCTCTGGCCGTGGTGCAGCAGCAGGGCGGCGAGCAGCGCCTGCCGGCGGATGGCGGACGGGGTGATGTCGATGCCGCCGAGCGTGAGGTGGAGCGGCCCGAGGAGCCGCGCGTCAAGATCCATCGCGCCGGTCCGGGGTGGGGTGAACGGCGGTGTCGTGAAGGACGGTGTCGTACGGAGCGGTGCCGTGCAGGAGGGCCGCGTGGGCGCGCGCCAGGGCCGGTGGCCGGGTGCCGTCGGTGCGGTGCCGTCGTTCGAGTTCTTCGCCGATCAGGCGCATGGCGCGGCTCTCCGCTCCGCCCGCGCACAGGGCGCGGGCCAGCGCGAGGACGACGCTCTCGTCGTCGGGGTGCCGGTCGTACAGGTCCTGGAGGGCGAGGGTGGCCCGGGAGACGGCTCCGGTGGCGAGCAGCGCGGTGGCCCGGCGTTTGCCGGTGTCGAGGTGGATCTCGGTGAGGGTGCGCCGGGTGGTGCGTACGAAGGCGGAGGGCTGGAGGCCGGTGAGGGGTTCGCCGCGCCACAGGGCCAGTGCCGCGTCGAAGCGGTCGAGGGCGCCGTGGTGGTCGCCTCGCTCCTGGTGGTCGGCGCCGTCGTCCGCGAGGTGGCGGAAGCGGTCGGTGTCCACGTGGCCGGGGGCGACGTGGAGGACGTAGCTGACGTTCTCCGGGGTGTGGCCCGGGTGGGTGGTCAGGCGTACCGGGCGGTCGCGGCCCGGGGTGTCGTACTGCGCCAGGGTGCGGCGCAGGTGGTGGATGTGCAGGTGGATCGCGGAGATCGCCGACGCGGGGGGCGGGCCGGGCCAGACGCGTTCGCGGAGTGCGGCGACGGTGAGGGCCTGTCCGGGCTGGAGGAGCAGGGCGGTGAGGACGGCTCTGCGCTGCGGGGGGCCCAGTGCGACGGGTGTGCTGCCGTAGTGGGAGGTCACGGGCCCCAGCAGGCCGAAGCGGAGCGTTGCCACGTCGGTGTGCCCCTTCCGGTGCTCCAGTGCGCTGTACGCGCTGCCGACGAACTTAGCAGGGCATTCAGTGGACGTTAAGTGAGCGTGGATCCATGCTGGTTGGAGCCTTGGTCGGGGCGGTATAAAGGGAGGGTGCGGTGCATTCATCGTTTGTTTACAGGGTGCATCCACTCTTGCAGAACAGCGTCCTGGGACTCATGCCTAGTCCGGCGCGCTTTCGGCGGGGCCCCGGGGGTGGTAGCCCGGGAGCCCTGCCTCGCCGTATTTCTTTCCCAACTGTGGCCCACGGGGCGCGGTTTGGGCTACCGTCGTCCCGACTCTTCGCATCGCCGTGTTCCGGCCGCGGGCTCCCTTACCACGGGCCTGTCCGGAGCGTTCCGCGGTCGTGCGCCGAGGTCGCCCGCTGGACTAGGCATGGTCGAAGGGAGAGTGCGTCATGCACTCGGATGTCTGGATGTGGCTTGCCGCCGGGGTGGTGGTGACACTGGCCTTCTTCGGGCTGGTCGCCTACCTCGTACGGGAGTTGAAGTCGACGCGTCGGCTGCCGGCGGTGCTGGCGGCCGTCGCGGTGCTCATCGGGGCGCTGCCGGCGGTGCTCTACGCGCTGTATCACGTGTTGGTGGCCGCCCAGTAGGCCGTCGGGGCCCCGGCCCGGTACACCTCCGGCCGGGGCCCCGCGGCGCCTGCTCAGTCCTCGCCCAGGTATGCCTTCCGTACGGACTCGTCGTGCAGGAGTTCCTGCCCGGTGCCGGAGAGGACGACGGTGCCGGTCTCCATGACGTGGCCGTGGTCGGCGAGGGAGAGCGCGGCCTGGGCGTTCTGTTCGACCAAGAGGATGGTGGTGCCCTGGGCGCGCAGTTCGCGGATGGTGTCCATGATCTTCTGCATCATGATGGGGGACAGGCCCATGGAGGGTTCGTCCAGCATCAGCAGTTTGGGGCGGGACATCAGGGCGCGGCCCATGGCGAGCATCTGCTGTTCGCCGCCGGAGAGGGTGCCGGAGGCCTGGCGGCTGCGTTCGCCGAGGATGGGGAAGAGCTGGTAGACGCGCCGGATGTCGGCCTCGATGCCGTCCGCGTCCTTGCGCAGGAACGCGCCGAGCTTGAGGTTTTCGGCGATGGTCAGGCGGGGGAAGAGGCGGCGGCCTTCGGGCGAGTGGGCCAGGCCGCGTTCGACGATCTTGTGGGCGGGGACGCCGGTGAGCGGCGCGCCGTCGAAGGTGATCTTCCCGGTGAGGGGTTTGAGGAGGCCGGAGAGGGTGCGCAGGGTGGTGGTCTTGCCGGCGCCGTTGGTGCCGATGAGGGTGACGACCTGGCCGGCCTCGACGGTGAAGGAGATGCCTTTGACGGCTTCGATCTTGCCGTAGGCGACGCGCAGGTCCTCGACCTGGAGGAGCGGGGGTGTGGTCATCGGGCGTCTCCTTCCGGGGCGGGGCCGCCGGGTGCGGAGTCGCCCGGCGGGCGGTCCCCGGGCGGGGGAGCGGCGCGGGGGGCGTCCTCCGGGGCGTGGCCGGCGGCGCGGGCCTGTTCCTCCGCGGCCCGTACCTCGGCCGCCTCTTCGGCGCCGGGTGCGTCCTCGAAGGGCGTACCGAGGTAGGCGGCGACGACGCGTTCGTCGGCCTGGACGGTCTCGGAGGTGCCTTCGACGAGTTTCTCGCCCTGGACGAGGACGGCGACGCGGTCGCAGAGGTTGAAGATGAAGCGCATGTCGTGCTCGATGACGAGAACGGCGGTGCCCTGGTCGCGGATGGCGAGGACGAGGTCGCGGGTGGCGCGGGTCTCCTGGGGGTTCATGCCGGCGGTGGGTTCGTCCAGGAGGAGCAGGCCGGGGTCGCTGGCGAGGGCGCGGGCGATCTCCAGCTTGCGCTGTTCGCCGTAGGGCAGGTTGCGGGCGAGGTGGTCGCGTTTGGCGGCGAGGCCGGTGAACTCCAGGAGTTCCATGGCGCGTTGCTCGGAGGAGCGTTCGGCCTTGCGGAAGCCGGGGCCGCGCAGGAGGGCGGACCAGAGTCCTTCCTTGGTACGGGTGTGGCGGCCGACGAGGGTGTTCTCCAGGACGGTCATGTTGGCGAAGAGGCGGATGTTCTGGAAGGTGCGGGCGACACCGGCTTTGGTGACGAGGTGGGGTTTACGGGAGAGGCGGGTGCCCCGGTAGCTGACGGTGCCTTCAGTGGGGACGTAGAGACCGGTGAGGCAGTTGAAGAAGGTGGTCTTGCCGGCGCCGTTGGGGCCGATGAGGCCGACGATCTCGCCGGCCCGGACGGTCAGGTCGACGCCGCGTACGGCGGTCAGGCCGCCGAAGCGCATGGTGACGCCCGCGGCTTCGAGGACGGTGTCGGCGGTGCTGGTGGATGTGGTCATGGTCTCGTCACGCCTTCGCCTGGGTGCCGCCGCCGAGGGCCTGGTCCCCGGCGGGCAGGCGGGTGTCGGGTACGTCGAGCTGGCCGGTCTCGTGGAATTCGAGCTGCTTCCTGCGGTCCGGGATCAGGCCCTCGGGGCGGAAGCGCATGAGCAGGACGAGGGCGAGGCCGAACAGGAACAGTTGGTAGTCCTGGAGGAAGTCGAGTTTGGCGGGGATGAGGAAGAGCAGGGCCGCGCCGACGAGGGGGCCGCTGAGAGTGCCCATGCCGCCGAGGATGACGGCGGCGAGCAGGAACGCGGAGTTGGGCGGGGTGGGCCCGGCGAACTGGAACTGCTCGGGGGTGGCGGTGGTGACGACGTGCACGTGGACGGTGCCGGCGAAACCGGCGAGGGCGGCGCCGAGGGCGAAGGCGAGCAGGCGCAGCCGGAAGCTGTTGACGCCCATGGCGACGGCGGCGGTCTCGTCCTCCCGGATGGCGATCCAGGCGCGGCCGATGCGGGAGGCGGCGGCCCGGCGGAAGACCAGGACGACGACGGCGGTCACGAGGATCATCAGGAGGTAGTAGTTGCCGTAGGTGGCGATGGTGAAGCCGAGGATCTCGTGGGGTTCGCCGAAGTTGAAGCCGAAGATCTCCAGGTTGGGGATGTTGGGGATGCCCATGGCGCCGTTGGTGACGTCGGGGCCGGTGGTGCCGTTGAGGTTGAGCATGGCGATACGGAAGATCTCGCCGAAGCCGAGCGTGACGATGGCGAGGTAGTCGCCGCGCAGGCGCAGGGTCGGGGCGCCGATCAGCACGCCGAAGGCGAGGGAGGCGGCGGCGCCGGTCAGCAGGGCGGCCCAGAACGGGAAGTGCAGGCCGAGGGCCGATTCGGGGCTGCCGGAGACGAGGGCGGCCGCGTAGGCGCCGACGCCGAGGAAGGCCACGTAGCCGAGGTCGAGGAGGCCGGCGAGACCGACGACGACGTTCAGGCCGAGCGCGACGGTGGCGAAGATCAGGATGTTGGCGCCGATGATCGTGTACTGGTCGGTGTCCTGGGTGAACGGGAAGCAGGCCGCGGCGATGAAGGCCGCGGCGAGCGCGACGCCGCGGTGCCGTGCGGTGATCTCCGTGAGGCGGCGGACGAGCCCGGCGCGGATCAGCGCGGGCGCGGCGAGCGCGACGAAGATCAGGTAGCCGACGAAGGGCGCGCCGTCCTCCGCGTCGATGCCGTACGTGAAGACGTACAGCCCGGCGCCGAAGGCCGCGGCGATGATCAGGATCTCGCCCCAGGAGGGCAGCGGCCGTGCGGGTGCGCGCGGCGGTACGGAGGCGAGCGCGCCCGTGAAGCGCTGCCAGGCGCCGGGTGCCGGGGCGGTCTCCCGGCCCGCCGGGGCAAGGCGGTCGGCGGGCAGGCCGAGGGCTCCGAGGAACGTGGCGAGCGCGGCGGCGCCCGCGATGTAGCCGCCGGCTTCGAGGTTGACCAGGCCGCCGAGCTGCACGGCGATGGCCGCGAGGGTGAACCAGGTGGCGGCGAGGGTGGCGAGGGCGGCGAACAGGACGGGGGCGGTGCGGCCGGCGGGGGTGAGCCAACTGAAGCCGCGGACGCCGAGGCCGGCGAGGGCGAACAGGAGGGTGAGGATGCCGCCGGCGAGGGTGATGAGCTGGAGGCCGGCGGGAGAGCCGTAGTAGGTGAGGTCGCCGGGGAAGTCGCTGCTCCAGGTCCAGGGCAGGGCGGTGGAGGCGGCGGTGGCGAGGGCGGCGGCCGCGGTGCCGAGGAGGGCGCCGCGTTCGGGGAGGGGGAGGACGCCCGGGGGGCGCCGCGTCGTGGTCCCGGCCGTCTTCCCGGTGCCGTTGCCGCCGCCGGCGGGTGTGGTGGTGGTCATCGCTATCACGCCCGATCCGCGACGCGTTCGCCGAGCAGGCCCTGTGGCCTGAGCAGGAGGACGAGGATGAGGAGGACGAAGGCCCAGACGTCCTTCCAGGCACCGCCGCCGAACTGCTGCATGCCGGGGATCTCCTCGACGTAGCCGGTGGCGAGCGCTTCGGCGACGCCGAGGACGAGGCCGCCGAGCATGGCGCCGTAGATGTTGCCGATGCCGCCGAGGACGGCCGCGGTGAAGGCCTTCAGGCCGAGGATGAAGCCCATCCGGAACTGCACCTCGCCGGTGCGCAGCCCGTAGGCGACGGCGGCGACGCCCGCGAAGACCGCTCCGATGGCGAAGGCCAGCACGATGATCCGGTCGGTGTTGATGCCCATGAGCTTGGCGGTGTCCGGGTCCTGGGCGGTGGCCTGCATGGCGCGGCCGCTGCGGGTGCGGGTGACGAAGAAGCCGAGGGCGATCATGCAGACCGGGGCGGCGACGATCACGAAGATGTCGCCGCGCTGGACGGTGGCGCCCAGGATCTCGAAGGAGTCCCCTTTGAACTGCGGGAAGACCCGGGCCTTGTTGCCCTCGGGGTACCACATCCAGACGGCCTGCTGGAGGGCGATGGACAGGCCGATCGCGGTGATCAGGGGCGCGAGGCGGGGCGCGCCGCGCAGCGGCCGATAGGCGAAACGTTCCGCTGCCACACCGACGAGTCCGGAGACGACGACGGCTCCGAGGAGCATCAGGGGCAGCGCGAGGAGGAGGGACGTGCCGGACGGCATGACGAGGTAGACGGTGAGCGCGCCGAAGCCGCCGACCATGAAGATCTCGCCGTGTGCGAAGTTGATGAGCTGGACGATGCCGTAGACCATCGTGTAGCCGATCGCGATGAGTCCGTACATCGCGCCGAGGATGAGTCCGTTGGCCAGTTGTTGCGGCAGTTCGTTCACCGCAGGGCCTCCGTGGGATGGGAAGACGGTACGGGCGGTGGCGGCAAGCCCGTGTGCCGCGGGCTGCGCCGGAGGGCGTTCGTGGCGTCCTGGCGCGGCCCGGGGGCACTGGCCGGTGGATGGAGCGGCGGGGTCCGGCGGGCCCGGGACCGCGGACGGTCCGGGTCCGCCGGCCTCGGCGGTACGGAGCGGCCGGCCCCGGCGTACGGGCCGGCCCGGCCGGATCAGCTCTTGCCGGCCTTGTCGAACTTCTTGAACTCGGCGCTGAAGCGGGCGACCCACTTGCCCTGGTCGACCTGGTAGGCGGTGATCATGGTGTTGGTGGTGTCGCCGTACTTGTCGAAGGAGACGTGGCCGGTGACACCGTCGAAGGAGACCTGGTTCATGGCCTCGACGACCTTCTTGCGCGCGTCCGCCGGCAGCTTGCCGCCGTTGTCCGCGACGACCTTCTTGACGGCCTGGATCAGGGCCCAGGTGGCGTCGTAGGTGGAGCCGCCGTACGCCTCGTAGCGGTCCTTGTAGCCGGCGGCCTGGTAGTCCTCGATGAACTTCTTGGCGGAGGCGAGCTGTTCGACGGGCTTGCCGACGGAGGAGGCGTAGTCGCCCTGCGCCTTTTTGTTGAGCTTGATGTAGTCGGCGCTGTACATGCCGTCGCCGCCCATCAGGGGCACGGTGACGCCGCCGTCCTTGAGCTGCTGGCTCAGCGGCCCGGACGCGGGGTACTCGCCGCCGTAGAAGACGACGTCCGGCTTGGCCGCCTTGACCTTGGCGACGACGGCCTTGAAGTCGCGGTCCTCCGGGTTGACGTGCTCGGAGCCGACGACCTTGCCGCCCAGTTTGGTGAACTGGGTGCGGAAGGAGGCGGCGAGACCGGCGCCGTAGGTCTTCTGGTCGTCGATCACGTAGGCGTTCTTGAACTTCGCCTTCTCCCAGGCGAACTGGCCGTCGAAGGCGCCCTGCACCTCGTCGGTGGTGGCCGTGCGGAAGTAGGTGGAGAACTGCCGCACGCGCTTGTTCTGCTTCCAGTCCTTGCCCTGGGTGAGGTCCGGGGTGGTGTTGGCGGGGGAGATCAGCGCCACGCCGTTCTGCTGGGCGACCTGCTGCATGGACTGGGCGACGCTGGAGTTCAGCGGGCCGACGATGCCCAGGACGTCCTTGTCGCCGGCGAGCTTGGTGGCGTTCTGCTGGCCGACGTTGGCCTGCGCCTTGTCGTCGAGCGGTTCGAGCTTGAACTCGACGCCCTTGACCTCGCCTGCCTTGTTGGCGTTGTCGACGGCGAGCTGGGCGGAGTTGCGGATGCCGAGGCCGAGGGCGGAGAGCTCGCCGGTGATCGGGGCGTCCAGTCCGATGGTCACGGACGTCTTGGACCCCTCGCCGCCCTTCTTGTCGTCGCCGCGGGAGCCGCATGCGGAGAGTGTGAGGGCGCCTGCGGTGACCGCGGTGGTGAGTATGAGCAAGGAACGGTGACGCACGATCAGTCCTTTCCCTGGCGCGGTCGGGCGCGTCGCACGACCGTTTCGCGCGCCGGGCCGTACGGGTGGTGCAGGGTCCGTGCTGGCAGTGCGCGCCCGGCGGCGCGGTGACTGGCGGTGACTCTAGAGCGGTGCCCGGTGGCCTGACAGCGGCGCTGACCAGGATGTGACGCTCTTGTTATGACCGTCGATGAGCGTTTTGCCCTCATGCTCCTTACATTCGGCGCGGACGCCGAGCGGAGCGTGAACTGGCACTTCCCGCAGGGGATTTGGGGCTGATCATGGTGCGGACGTCCGCATATCGGATGGGGCGTGCGGGACGGAGGAGGGACCGGTGCGGCAGAGGGGGCCCGGCGGCGGTGGCGCCCTCCGCGCGGGCTACGGAGCGTTACGGGACGCGGGGGCGCGCGGCGCGGAGCGGAGGACGGGGTTCACGCGCCGGGGAGCGTACGGCGACGGCCCCGCTCCCTCTCCGGGAACGGGGCCGCCAGGACGCCGTGGAGGCCGCGCGCGGGGACGGGTTTCAGCCGCGGTGGTACACCGACGCGTCCACGTCGCGCAGCATGCAGGTCAGCCGGGCGCTGCAGACCCGCTTGCCGTCCTCGTCGGTGATCGCGACCTCGTACGTGGCGGACGAGCGGCCCCGGTGCACCGGAGTGGCGACGCCGGTGACCAGGCCGGAGCGCGCGCCGCGGTGGTGGGTGCAGTTCAGGTCGACGCCGACCGCCAGCTTGGTGGGGCCGCCGTGCAGCATCGCGCCGACCGAGCCGAGGGTCTCGGCGAGCACCGCGGAGGCGCCGCCGTGCAGCAGCCCGTACGGCTGGGTGTTGCCCTCGACCGGCATGGTGCCGACGATCCGCTCCGGCGCGGCCTCCAGGACCTGCACGCTCATGCGCGTACCGAGGTGACCGGCGGAGAACAGCGCGGCGAGGTCCAGGCCGAGGCCGGCCCACTGGTCGATGATCTCCTGCGGAAACGTGGTCGCGCGCTGCTCGCCCATGTCCTGCGGCTCCGTTCGTGTGCCGGGGGCGGCGGTGCGGCGCGCCGGGGCGGCGCCGGTCCGACGCCGGTCGTTGAGTCGTGCACGTTCTTATCAGGCCACGGGGCGGCGGTACGGGCCGGGGGCGGCGGCCCGTACCGTACGCGCCGTCCGGTCAGGTCCGCGCCGTCCGGTCAGGTCCGCGGCGCCACCGGCTCCAGGCGGACCACCAGCGACTTCGATGCGGGGGTGTTGCTGGTGTCGGCGGTGTGGTCGAGCGGCACCAGGACGTTGGTCTCCGGGTAGTACGCCGCCGCGCAGCCGCGCGCCGTCGGGTAGTGGACGACGCGGAAGCCGGGCGCGCGCCGCTCCGTACCGTCGGTCCATTCGCTGACGAGGTCCGTGTACGAGCCGTCGGCCAGGTCGAGCGCGCGGGCGTCCTCGGGGTTGACCAGGACGACGCGGCGGCCGTTCTTGATGCCGCGGTAACGGTCGTCGAGGCCGTAGACGGTGGTGTTGTACTGGTCGTGCGAGCGCAGCGTCTGGAGGAGCAGCCGGCCTTCGGGCAGGTGCGGGTATTCCACGGGCGCGGCCGTGAAGTTGGCCTTGCCGGTGGCCGTGGGGAAGCTGCGGCTGTCGCGTGGGGCGTGCGGGAGGGCGAAGCCGCCGGGGCGGGCCACCTTGGCGTTGAAGTCCTCGAAGCCGGGGACGACTCGGGCGATCCGGTCACGGATCGCGCCGTAGTCCTTCTCGAATTCCTCCCAGGGCGTGCGGCTGTCCGGCCCGAGGGCGCGGCGCGCGAGACGCGCCACGATGGCGGGCTCGGAGAGCAGGTGGGGGCTGGCGGGCGCGAGGCGGCCGCGCGAGGCGTGCACCATGCCCATGGAGTCCTCGACGGTCACGAACTGCTCGCCGCCCGCCTGCACGTCGCGCTCCGTGCGGCCCAGGGTGGGCAGGATCAGGGCGCGGGCGCCGGTGACGACGTGCGAGCGGTTGAGCTTGGTGGAGACGTGGACGGTCAGCCGGGCGCGGCGTACGGCGGCCTCGGTGACGTCCGTGTCGGGAGTGGCGGAGACGAAGTTGCCGCCCATCGCGAAGAAGACCTTGGCGTCGCCGTCGCGCAGCGCGCGGATGGCCCGTACGACGTCGTAGCCGTGCTCGCGGGGCGGGGCGAAGCCGAACTCCTTCTCCAGGGCGTCCAGGAAGGCGGGTGCGGGGCGCTCGAAGATGCCCATCGTGCGGTCGCCCTGCACGTTGCTGTGGCCGCGCACCGGGCACACGCCCGCGCCGGGGCGGCCGATGTTGCCGCGCAGCAGCAGGAAGTTGACGACTTCCTGGATGGTGGGGACGGAGTGCTTGTGCTGGGTCAGGCCCATCGCCCAGCAGACGATCGTGCGGCGCGATGCCAGGACCATCTCCAGCGCGCGCTCGATCTCCGCGCGGGTCAGGCCCGTGGCGGCGAGCGTCGCGTCCCAGTCGTCGTCTGCGCGGGCCGCCGCGGCGAACTCCTCGAAGCCGTGGGTGTGCTCCTCGACGAACTCGGTGTCGACGGCGCCCTCGGTCTCCAGGACGAGCCGGTTCAGCGCGCGGAAGAGGGCCTGGTCGCCGCCGAGGCGCACCTGGAGGAACAGGTCGGTCAGGGCCGTGCCGCGCCCGGCGAGGCCGCGCGGGCTCTGCGGGTTCTTGAAGCGCTCCAGGCCCGCCTCGGGCAGCGGGTTGATCGAGATGATCTTCGCGCCGCCGGCCTTGGCCTGCTCCAGGGCGGAGAGCATCCGGGGGTGGTTGGTGCCCGGGTTCTGCCCCGCGACGATGATCAGGTCGGCCTTGTACAGGTCCTCCAGCAGGACGCTGCCCTTGCCGATGCCGATGGTCTCCGTGAGCGCGGAGCCGGACGACTCGTGGCACATGTTCGAGCAGTCGGGCAGGTTGTTCGTGCCGAACTCACGGGCGAAGAGCTGGTAGAGGAAGGCGGCCTCGTTGCTCGTACGGCCGGAGGTGTAGAAGACGGCCTCGTCGGGGGAGTCGAGCGCGGTCAGCTCCTCGCCGATGATGTCGAAGGCCCGCTCCCAGGACACCGGTACGTACCGGTCGGCGCCCTCGGCCAGATACATCGGCTGGGTCAGGCGGCCCTGCTGGCCGAGCCAGTAGCCGCTGCGGTCCGCGAGGTCGGAGACCGGGTGGGCGGCGAAGAAGTCGGGCGTGACACGGCGCAGCGTGGCCTCCTCGGCCACGGCCTTGGCGCCGTTCTCGCAGAACTCGGCCGTGTGCCGGTGCTCGGGCTCGGGCCAGGCGCAGCCGGGGCAGTCGAAGCCGTCCTTCTGGTTGACGCGGAGCAGCGTCAGGGCCGTGCGGCGCACGCCCATCTGCTGCTGGGACATGCGCAGCGCGTGGCCGATGGCCGGCAGGCCGACGGCATAGTGCTCGGGCGGCGTGACCTCGGGCGAGTCCTGGATCGGGTCCGAAGCGGGCGGCTTGCCTGCCATGGCGCTCTCCCTTGAGCCGGGTGGTGTGCTGTTAGGGGTACGGCGCCGCCGACACCGCGGGGCGACGATAGGTGCCGTATACAGAATCCTGTCACGGACGGCTGACGGTGGCGCCGCCGCGGTCGTCGCGGCGGGGATTGTCAGTGGGGCGTGGCAGGATCGGGGTGTGGCAGCAAAGGCAGCGAAGAAGAGCGAAGCGACCGGCACCGAAGCGGTGGAGGGCGGCCGTCCCCGGCTGCTCCTGATGGACGGGCATTCCATGGCGTACCGGGCGTTCTTCGCCCTGCCCGTGGAGAATTTCACCACCGCCTCCGGGCAACCGACCAATGCGATCTACGGCTTCGCGTCGATGCTCGCGAACACCCTGCGTGACGAGGCGCCCACGCACTTCGCGGTGGCCTTCGACGTCTCCCGCAAGACCTGGCGCTCCGAGGAGTTCCCCGACTACAAGGCGAACCGCTCCAAGACCCCCGACGAGTTCAAGGGCCAGGTCGAGCTGATCGGCGAGATGCTGGACGCGATGCACGTCAAGCGCTTCGCCGTGGAGGGCTTCGAGGCCGACGACGTCATCGCCACGCTCGCCACCCAGGCCACCGCCCAGGGCTTCGAGGTCTCCATCGTCACCGGCGACCGCGACTCCTTCCAACTGGTCAGCGACGACGTCACGGTGCTGTACCCCACCAAGGGCGTCTCCGAGCTGACCCGCTTCACCCCGGAGAAGGTCCAGGAGAAGTACGGCCTGAGCCCCGCCCAGTACCCGGACTTCGCGGCGCTGCGCGGCGACCCGTCCGACAACCTGCCCGGCATCCCCGGCGTCGGCGAGAAGACCGCCGCGAAGTGGATCAACCAGTTCGGTTCGTTCGCCGAGCTGGTGGAGCGCGCCGACGAGGTCAAGGGCAAGGCCGGGCAGAATTTCCGCGACCACCTGGAGGCGGTCAAGCTCAACCGTGTCCTGACCGAGATGGTGCGCGACGTGGAGCTGCCCTGCGGCCCCGCCGAGCTGGCGCGCGCGGCGTACGACCGCTCGGCGCTGACCGTCTTCCTGGAGACGCTGGAGATCCGCAACCAGGGGCTGCGCGAGCGCCTGCTGGCCGCCGACCCGGGCGCCGCGGAGGCCGCCGACGCCGGGCCCGCGCCCGCCGAGGTGGAGATCGACGGCACGGTCGCCGGCGCCGGCGAGCTGGCCCCCTGGCTGGCCGAGCACGGCGGCAAGCTGCTGGGCGTCTCCACGGTCGACACCTGGACGGTCGGCAGCGGCAGCGTCGCCGAGGTCGCCCTGGCCACCGCCGAGGGCCCGGCCGTCTGGTTCGACCCCACCACGCTGGACGAGGCCGACGAGCGCGCCTTCGCCGCCTGGAGCGCCGACCCGGCGCGCCACAAGGTCATGCACAACGTCAAGGGCCTGATGCGGGTCTTCGGCGAGCACGGCTGGAGCATCGACGGCGTCACGATGGACACCGCCCTCGCCGCCTACCTGGTCAAGCCCGGCCGCCGCTCCTTCGCGCTGGACGCCCTGTCCGTCGAGTACCTGGGCCGCGACCTGGCACCGGCCGCCGAGAGCGACGGACAGCTCGCCTTCGGCGCCGACGACCGCGCCCAGGCCGACGCCCTGATGAACCAGGCCCGTACGGTCCTGGATCTCGGCGCCGCCATGACCACCAAGCTCGACGAGGTCGGCGCGGCCGGTCTGCTGCGCGACCTGGAGCTGCCCACCAGCGTGCTGCTGGCCCGGATGGAGCGGGCCGGCATCGCCGCCGACCGGGGCTGGCTGGAGCGCATCGAGCAGCAGTTCGCCGCCGCCGTCCAGCAGGCCGTGCAGGAGGCGCACGCCGCGGCGGGCCACGAGTTCAACCTCGGCTCACCCAAGCAGCTCCAGGAGGTCCTCTTCGGCGAGCTGGGCCTGCCCAAGACCAAGAAGACCAAGACCGGTTACACCACCGACGCCGACGCCCTGGCCTGGCTCGCCGCGCAGACCGAGAACGAACTCCCGGTGATCATGCTGCGGCACCGGGAGCAGTCCAAGCTGCGCACCACGGTCGAGGGCCTGATCAAGACGATCGCGGCGGACGGCCGGATCCACACCACCTTCAACCAGACGGTGGCCGCCACCGGCCGCCTCTCGTCCACCGAGCCGAACCTGCAGAACATCCCGGTCCGCACCGACGAGGGCCGGGCGATCCGCCGCGGCTTCGTCGTCGGCGAGGGGTACGAATCCCTGCTGACCGCCGACTACAGCCAGATCGAGCTGCGGGTGATGGCCCACCTCTCCGAGGACGAGGGCCTGATCGAGGCGTTCACCTCCGGCGAGGACCTGCACACCACCGTCGCCTCCCAGGTCTTCTCGGTCGCCAAGTCCGAGGTCGACCCGGAGATGCGCCGCAAGATCAAGGCGATGTCCTACGGCCTGGCGTACGGCCTGTCCGCGTTCGGCCTCTCCCAGCAGCTCGGCATCCAGCCCGACGAGGCCCGCCGTCTGATGGACAACTTCTTCGAGCGGTTCGGCGGGGTGCGCGACTACCTCCAGGACGTCGTCGACAAGGCCCGCGCCACCGGCTACACCGAGACGATCATGGGCCGCCGCCGCTACCTCCCCGACCTGAACAGCGACAACCGCCAGCGCCGTGAGATGGCCGAGCGGATGGCGCTGAACGCCCCCATCCAGGGCACCGCCGCCGACATCGTCAAGGTGGCCATGCTGCGGGTCGACGAGGCGATGCGGGCCGCCGGCCTCACCTCCCGGATGCTGCTCCAGGTGCACGACGAAATCGTGGTCGAGGTCGCGCCCGGCGAGCGCAAGCAGGTCGAGGAGCTGGTGCGGCGCGAGATGGCGGGCGCCGTGGAACTGCGTGCCCCGCTGGACGTGTCCGTCGGTTCCGGCGGTGACTGGGAGTCGGCGGCGCACTGAGGCGCGTGACGGGGGAGGCGCCGCGCGTAAGGACGGGTGTGCGGCGCCTCTGCCTCCCGGCCGTGCCGGTGGCCGTCTACGGTCGAGCGCCGGAGTGGTCGTACGCGGCCGTGCGGTCGGCCCGGGGCGTGCGGCGGTGCAGCAGCCGTACCGTCACCGCGTACAGCGGCAGCCCGAGGGCGAGGCCCGCTCCCGCGCCGAAGAGCACGGTCGGCACGTAGTCGAACCAGGTCACGGCCAGGGCCCCGAACTCGGCGCGGGCCCGCAGCGTGCGGTGCACCGCGCCGCCGGCCAGGCACAGCGCGAGCAGCGCCACGCCGAGCAGCCGCCTCCTTCCGTCCAGTACCGGCAGCCCGGCCGGGGCCGGGGCGTCCGGCGCCTGCCGCAGCGCCGTCCACAGGAACCAGCCGATCAGGACCAGGGCCAGCGCCGACGTGCCGTACTGGACGTACATGCAGAGCGGAAAGCCCCCGACGACCTCGTTGAGGACGGGGAACAGCCGGGTGCCCCAGCGGCCCGGATGCGTGAACGCGTCCCAGACGATGTGGGTCAGCGCGCCCAGCACCGCCGAGACGTAGAACCACACGGCGAGCGCCGCGAGCGATCGGCCGCCCGCCGGCCAGGGACGCCCGCGCACCGCCGCGTACACCCTGCCGCGCCAGGCCGCCGGCAGCAGCGCCACCAGCGGTTCGCGCAGCAGCAGCCAGCCGCCGACGAGCAGGGCGGTGACCAGCACGTCCACCGTGAGCATGCCCGGCAGCCCGTGCGTGACGTCGCCGAAGAGCATGGCGCCGGGCACCACGGAGTCCGCGTAATAGGTCAGGTCCGGCGCGAACGATCCGGCGACGAGAGCCGAGGCGACCAGCGGTCCGCGTGCCGTCCCGGTCCGCCGCAGGGCCGGGAGCACCGCGGCGGCATGGCTGAGTGTGAACGGCATGACTCTCTCCCTGATCGTTTAGGATCAGTATGTCTGGCGTTGAGAGCAGTAGATGCCCGCCGGAAGTTGTCGTAGTGTCACGTGAGTTGGGAGCGCCGGGGTGCGCTGCACGGCGCCGTGCGCGCGGTGGATCAACGCGGAGGGGACGGGCAACAGATGGCAGCCACATTCGGGCGGCGGCTCCGTAAAGGAGCGGCCTCGACGGCGGTGGCAGCGCTCGCGCTGGCCGCCCTGACCGCGTCCCAGGCGCCGGGCGCGGCCGAGGCCAGGACCGGGAACACCACCGGGGAGCCCACGGCACCCGCGGGCGACACCCCCATCGACGGCGGCTCGCCCTACTACACCGACCTGCCGCCCCTGAACAGCCCGGTCAAGCCCGGAGGTTCGCCCGGCACCGGCGGCCCGGTCGCCACCGGCCCGGCCGAGGCCGGCATCCCCGCCACCGTCCTGGACGCGTACAAGAAGGCCGAGGCCCGCGTCGCCCAGTCCGACCCCGGCTGCCGGCTGCCCTGGCAACTCCTCGCCGCCATCGGCAAGGTGGAATCCGGCCACGCCCGCGGCGGCGCCGTGGACGCCGAGGGCACCACCCTGCAGCGCATCACCGGCCCGCAGCTCAACGGCAACGGCTTCGCGAAGATCACCGACACCGACCACGGCGTCTTCGACGGCGACACCACGCACGACCGCGCGGTGGGCCCGATGCAGTTCATCCCCTCGACCTGGTCCCAGGGCGGCCCCGACGGCACCGGCTGGGGCGCCGACGGCAACGGCGACGGCAAGAAGGACCCCAACAACATCTACGACGCCGCCCTCGGCGCCGGCCGCTACCTCTGCGCCAACAACCGCGATCTGTCCGTGCAGAGCGACCTGGACAGGGCCGTCCTCGGCTACAACCCGTCGCAGGACTATCTGAACCGGGTCATGTCCTGGCTGGCCTTCTACCGCAAGGGCACCCACGAGGTCCCCGACGGCAAGGGCCTGCTGCCGGTGCACCGCGGTGGCACGGGCAGCGGCCGGGACGTCGCCGCGGGCGCCGGGCCCACCCCGGGCCGTACGACCCACCCCGGCCCCCGGCCCGGCACCGGACACGGCGACGGCGGCAAGACCACCGAGCCCGCCCCCGGCGGCAGCAAGCCGGGTGACAAGCCGGGCGGCGGCACACCGGGCGGTAAGCCGGGCGGCGGCAAGCCGACGACCCCGCCCACCGGCCCCGGCCCCTCCAAGCCCGACCCCACCAAGCCGCCGACCACCCCGCCCACCAAGCCGCCGACCAAGCCCGCGCCGGTCACCGCACTGGAGCGGCTCGGCGCGCAGGACCTCACGGCCACCGCGGGCGAGGACTTCGCGGAGCCGGTACGCGTACGGGCGAAGAACGCCGAGGGCAAGCCGGTCGCGGGCGTACCCGTCGAGTTCCGTCTCGTCGGCAAGACCGGCGCCCGTTTCGCGGGCAAGACCGACCATGTCACCGTCCTGACCGGCGCCGACGGCATCGCCACCGCGCCGAAGCTCAGCGCGGGCGACCAGGCCGGCAGCTTCACCGTCCGGGCGACCGCGATGGGCCGCCAGGTCCCGCCGGCCGACGTCCGCGCCACCGTCAAGGCCAAGCCCGCACCCGAGCCCAAGGCCGACGCGCTGGCCCGCACCTCCGACAAGGAGCTGACGGCCAAGGCCGGCACCTTCTTCGCCGAGGGCGTCGAGGTCAAGGCCACCTACCAGGGGAAGATCGCGGCGGGCGTCGCGGTCACCGCGACCATGGTCACCGACGACCCGAAGCAGCCCGTGGAGAACGACAAGGGGCCGTACTTCGCGGGCGGCGGTACGGGTGCGGCTGCCGGCGGCGCCGCGGGTGCTGCCGGTGCGGGCAAGGGCACCGGCACGGGTGCCGACAAGGCCAAGCCGGTCCGCAGCCTCACCCTCAAGACCGGCGCCGACGGCCTGCTCAAGCTGCCGGAGATCCGCACCGACGGGCAGACCGGCACCTTCCTGCTGCGCCTGACCACCGCCGACGGCGCGGTCCTGACCGTGAAGCTGACCGTCACGGCGTAACAGCCGCGCGTACTCCCAGGTCACCGCCACCGCCGTCCCGCTCCCACCGAGCCGGACGGCGGTGGCGGTCGCGCTCCCGGGCCGCGTCCGCGGTGCAACGTGTTCTCATCTGCGCCGCCCGTTGCTACGGTGCCCCAGCCCTGACGCCTCGACGCCCTGACGCTCCGACCGCTCAAGGGAGGCCGACCATGCGCGCACTGACCGCCGTCACGATCGGACTGGCCGCGGCCTTCGCCCTGGTCCTCGCCGTCACCGCGGCCGGCCCGCCCAGCGGTGAGACCTCGCCCGAACCGCTGCGCACCACGGTCCCCGCACACCCCTGAGAGGGAGGGCGCCGCCGCCATGCGACGCAAAGCCAGCCTGGTCCTGCTCGCCTTCGCCGTCTTCTTCGCGGCGCTGTCCCCGCTGCTGCGCTGGTACGCCTTCCCGCGGCTCGCCAAGATCCCGCCGAACCAGTACCAGGACATGGTGCTGGAGGCGAAGCCCGCCACCCTCCTCGACTACGGCACGATGAAGGCCCGCCAGGTCCCCAAGGTCTCCATCGTCCAGACCCTCAAGGGCAACGTCGAGGAGTCCGAGCGCATCGAGCGGACCGCCGGCCGCGACGTCGTGGTCTGGGACGCGCTCTCCCACGTCGTGGGCCCCGACGGCAAGATGGTCTCCCAGATCCCCGAGCGCTACATCTTCGACGCCCACACCCAGGAACCCGTGCACGCCACCGGCGAGATGGTCGACGGCGACCCCGTACGGCGTACCGGCATCGAGTTCAAGTGGCCCTTCCTCACGGAGCCGCGCGACTACGACTACTTCGACGCGCAGACCCGTACCTCCGCCCCCATCCACTACAAGGGCACCCGCACCTTCCGCGGACTGGACGTGTACTACTTCGAGCAGACCATCCCCTGGACCAAGGTCCCGCTCCCGAAGAAGATGCCGGTCCAGGGCATCACCCCGCAGGCCGTCGAGAAGGCCGGCACCAGCCGCTGGTACAGCACCAAGCGGATGTTCTGGGTGGAGCCGGTCACCGGCGCGCCCGTCAACGGGGAGGAACTTCACCGCGAGGAGCTGCGCGGCGGCAGCCTCGTGCCCGGCGGCGGCAAGGTCACCGCCTTCTCCGGCCACGTCAAGATGCGGCCGGACTACGTGGCGGCCACCGTCGACCTGGTGACCTCGCAGCGCCGGCTCGTCCTGCTCCTCACCAGCTACCTGCCCTGGGGCTTCCTCGGCCTCGGCGCCGCGCTCCTCACGCTGAGCCTCGTACTGGAGGCCCGCGGCCGCCGCCCGGACCCGGGCCGCCCGGAACCGGACCGTACCGAACGCGTCAGCTCCGCTTGAGACGCGCCGTCGTGTACCGGGTCGGCTGGGCGCCCGACGGGTCCTCGGGCCAGGGATGCTTCGGGTACCGGCCGCGCAACTCGGCCCGTACGGACCGGTAACCGTCCTTCCAGAAGGACGCCAGATCGGCCGTGACGGCGGCCGGGCGGCCGGCCGGGGAGAGCAGGTGGACGAGGACGGGAACACGGCCGCCCGCCACCCGGGGGGACTCCTGCCAGCCGAACAGTTCCTGGAGCTTGACGGCCAGCACGGGCTGCTCGCCGCCGTAGTCCACCCGGACCCGCGACCCGCTCGGCACCTCGATGCGCTCCGGCGCCAGCTCGTCGAACCGGACCGCCGCCCCGCTCGCCCACGGCAGCAGCCGGGCCAGCGCCTGACCCGCGTCGATCCGCTCCAGGTCGGCACGCCGCCGCGCCCGGCCCAGCTCCACTCCGAGCCACGCGTCGAGCTGCGCCAGCAGCGCCGCGTCCGACACGTCGGGCCAGTCGCCGCCCAGCACCCGGTGTAGGAAGGCCATCCGCTGCCGCAGCGATCGTGCGCCGTCGGTCCAGCGCAGCAGCCCGAGCCCGTCCGCGCGCAGCCCGTCCTCCAGGGCCTCGCGGACGAGGGCGGGGGAGCGCAGCGGGCGGGCCACCAGTTCGACGGCGCCGAGCCGTTCGACGGAACGGGCCACCACGTCCCCGCCGGCCCAGCGGACCTCCTCGCCCGACGCGTACAGCGCCCCGGCCGCCGCCCGCGCGGTGTCCTCGTCGATCACGGCTGCCAGCCGCACCCGCGCGGACGCCGCCGCCACCGGACGGTCGGCGACCGCCACGGCCAGCCACGGCGCGCCGCGCAGTTGTGAACCGTCCGCCGGCTCGGCGCCGGTCCCCGACGCCATCAGGAACGTTCCGGCGCCCCGGGAGCGCGCCACCCGTTCGGGGAAGGCGAGAGCGGCGATC
This sequence comes from Streptomyces chrestomyceticus JCM 4735, assembly GCF_003865135.1. Lineage (NCBI taxonomy): Bacteria > Bacillati > Actinomycetota > Actinomycetes > Kitasatosporales > Streptomycetaceae > Streptomyces > Streptomyces chrestomyceticus. The sequence goes on from NZ_BHZC01000001.1 coordinate 7,114,438, forward strand.
AGTCCGGCGGCTGGGTCGTCGGTGAGGCCGGTACCGATACCGGCCTGGGCACTGGCGTCGGTACCGGCGACGGGACGGTTCGGTCCGGTCCCCGCCGAGGCGTCCGTACGCTCCTCGGACCGCTTCCGCGAGCCGGTCGTCACCGCCGAGGCCAGCCGACGGGCCTCCTGCCGCCAGCGGGCGCCGTACGCGTCCTGCCCCCGCCGGGCCGTACGCCACGCGGCCGCCAGATCGTCCCCGTACTCCCTCGGCGGCTCCTCGCTCAGCAGCGCGACCACCTCGGCGGCACGGCGCTCGCCGACCTGGCGTGCGCCGTCCAGCAGGGCGCGCGCCAGGCGCGGGTGCAGGCCGAGCCGGGACATCCGTACGCCCCGGTCCGTGACCCGGCCGTCCGCGCCCACCGCGCCGATCGCCGTCAGCACCTCGCGCGCGGCGGCCAGCGCACCGGCGGGCGGCGCGTCCAGGAGGGCCAGGCCCGCCGCGTCCGGATCACCCCAGCAGGCGGCCTGCAACGCGAACGCGGTGAGGTCCGCGACCTTGATCTCCGGCGCCGGAAAGCGCGGCAGCCGCCCGTCCTCGCCCTCGGACCAGCAGCGGTAGACCGTCCCCGGCGCCTCGCGCCCGGCCCGCCCCGCACGCTGCCGCGCCGACGCCTGGGAGGCCCGTACGGTCGTCAGCGCGCTCAGCCCCCGCGCATGATCGGTACGGGGCTCCCGCGCCAGCCCGCAGTCCACGACCACCCGCACGCCCGGCACCGTCAGGCTCGACTCGGCCACCGAGGTCGCCAGCACCACCCGGCGCCGGTCCGTGCCCCCGGCCAGCACCGCGTCCTGGACGGCGGCCGGCGCCCGCCCGTGCACCTGCAACACCTCCGTACCGGCGTCCGCGACATCGCGCAACTGCCCCGCCACCCGCGCGATCTCGCCGACCCCCGGCAGGAAACACAGCACGTCCCCCGGCCGCTCACGCAGCGCCCGCCGCACCGTCGCCGCGACGTGTCCGAGCAGCGCCGGATCGACCCGCATACCGTGCGCGGGCCGCACCGGCCGCTCCGGCGGCGCCCAGACGACCTCCACGGGGTGGGACACCCCTGCCGCCTCGATCACCGGGGCCACGCCCTCGCCCTCGCCGCTGCCCGCGCCGTCACCGCTCGCGGCTTCGTCGCCACGGCCCAGGAGGCGGGCCCAGCCCGCCGCGTCCGTCGTCGCCGAGGCCGCGATCAGCCGCAGTTCCGGGCGCAGCGTCGCCTGTACGTCCAGGAGGAAGGCGGCGGCGGTGTCGGCGTCCAGATGCCGCTCGTGACACTCGTCGAGCATCACGGCGTCGACGCCCGACAGCTCGGGGTCCCGCTGCAACCGTTGCAGCAGCACACCGGTGGTCACGACCTCGACGACCGTACGGGGCCCGGCCCGGCGCTCGCCGCGCACGGTGAAGCCGACCCGGTCGCCCACCTGCTCACCCAGCAGCCAGGCCATCCGCCGGGCGGCGGCGCGGGCCGCGATCCGGCGCGGTTCGGCGACGAGCACGCGGCGGGGGGCGTCTGCGGAGGATTTCGGACCGGTCGGGCATGTCGGGACGGTGAGGCCGTTCTGGCTGGTCAGGCCGGCCAGCGCCAGCGGTACCAAGGTCGTCTTGCCGGTGCCCGGGGGCGCGCAGAGCACCGCCGCGCCGTGCCCGGCCAGCGCTCGCTCCAGGGCGGGCAGGGCGGTCCGTACGGGCAACTGGGCGAGGGCGTCGTGGCGGATCACGCCACCAGTTTCCCGGACGGCTCTGCGCGGGGGCGCGCAGGCCCGCGCGGACCGAACCGTTCCTTCGGCAGGCCGGCCCGCCGGTCAGCCCGCGTCGGGGACGACCTCAGTCCGCGACGCAGACGAAGATCGCCGTACCGGGGATCAGATTCCCGCGCAGCGGCGACCAGCCGCCCCACTCCTGGGAGTTCCACTCCGGCCATTCCGGCTCGACCAGGTCCACCAGCCGGAAGCCCGCGGCGGCCACGTCCCGCACCCGGTCGCCCAGCGTCCGGTGGTGCTCCACGTACACCGCCCGGCCCGTCTCGTCCTGCTCGACGTAGGGCGTGCGGTCGAAGTAGGACGCGCCGACGCTCAGGCCCTCCGGGCCCGGCTCGTCGGGGAAGGCCCAGCGGATCGGGTGGGTCACCGAGAACACCCAGCGCCCGCCCGGCCTCAGCACCCGCCGTACCTCCCGCAGCACGCGCACCGGGTCGGCGACGAAGGGGATCGCCCCGTACGCGGAGCACGCGAGGTCGAAGGAGGCGTCCCGGAAGGGCAGCGCGCCCGCGTCCGCCTCGACCAGCTCGACCTGCGCCGACACGCCCGGAGCCGGGCCCTGGCCGGTGGACCCGTCCGGAACGTTGGGCTCCGCCCCCGTACCGATCCGCAGGGCGTGCTGGAGCTGCCGGTGCGAGAGGTCGAGGGCCACCGGGTGGGCGCCCTGCGCCGCCAGCCAGCGGGAACACTGGGCCGCGCCCGCCCCGATCTCCAGGACGCGCCGTCCCTTCAGCTCGGCCGCGGGCCCCAGGAGCCCGGCCTCCGCCTCGTCCAGTCCTTCGGGGCCCCAGACGAACCGGTCGTCGCCCAGGAACGCTCCGTGATCGTTCTGGTACTCGTCCGCGTTGCGGTCCCACCAGCCGCGGCTGGCCCGGCTGCTCTCCGTGTCCGAGGCGGCACGTCGTGTCGCCTCCGGCTCGTACTCTTGGATCATTGCGCCCGTCGTCGTACTCTTCGCTGAGCTTGTGGCTGCCGGTGGCCGAGAGGCCCTGACGGCCTCGCGGAACATGGCGTGTGCCGGTTATGGGGCGTTCCGCCCCGGGTGTGCGTCTTCGCGCATTGACCGTGTCCGGCTGCCCCCGTATGCTACAAGTTGCGCTGCGGGCCTGCGCACCTCAGACGGAGCAGGTCGCGCTCGCATCTGTATGTATGTCCCCTCGGTTTTCGGGACGCTGCCGGTGCTTCGGTTGGTTAGAAGTGCCGTGCGCAGCCGTCTCTGACGCTGTCCGGTCTTATGCAGAAGCGATACAGGCTCTCGGCGTAGCAGTACCTACGACTTCAATGTCCGTACCGGAGCCCTTTCCCACATGACGAGCAGCACCGAGACCACCGCCACCACCCCGCAGGTTGCGGTCAACGACATCGGTAACGAGGAAGCCTTCCTCGCCGCGATCGACGAGACGATCAAGTACTTCAACGACGGCGACATCGTCGACGGCGTCATCGTGAAGGTCGACCGGGACGAGGTCCTGCTCGACATCGGTTACAAGACCGAAGGCGTTATCCCGAGCCGCGAGCTCTCGATCAAGCACGACGTCGACCCCAACGAGGTCGTCGCCGTCGGTGACGAGATCGAGGCCCTTGTTCTCCAGAAGGAGGACAAGGAAGGCCGCCTGATCCTCTCGAAGAAGCGCGCCCAGTACGAGCGTGCCTGGGGCACCATCGAGAAGATCAAGGAAGAGGACGGGATCGTCACCGGTACCGTCATCGAGGTCGTCAAGGGTGGTCTCATCCTCGACATCGGCCTCCGTGGCTTCCTGCCGGCCTCCCTGGTCGAGATGCGCCGCGTGCGCGACCTGCAGCCCTACGTGGGCAAGGAGCTCGAGGCCAAGATCATCGAGCTGGACAAGAACCGCAACAACGTGGTCCTGTCCCGCCGTGCCTGGCTGGAGCAGACCCAGAGCGAGGTCCGTCAGACCTTCCTCACCACCCTCCAGAAGGGTCAGGTGCGCTCCGGCGTCGTCTCCTCCATCGTCAACTTCGGTGCCTTCGTGGACCTGGGTGGCGTGGACGGCCTGGTGCACGTCTCCGAGCTGTCCTGGAAGCACATCGACCACCCCTCCGAGGTCGTCGAGGTCGGCCAGGAGGTCACGGTCGAGGTCCTGGACGTCGACATGGACCGCGAGCGCGTCTCCCTGTCGCTCAAGGCGACCCAGGAAGACCCGTGGCAGCAGTTCGCCCGGACCCACCAGATCGGTCAGGTCGTCCCGGGTAAGGTCACCAAGCTCGTTCCGTTCGGTGCGTTCGTGCGCGTCGACGAGGGCATCGAGGGCCTGGTCCACATCTCCGAGCTGGCCGAGCGCCACGTGGAGATCCCGGAGCAGGTCGTCCAGGTCAACGACGAGATCTTCGTCAAGGTCATCGACATCGACCTGGAGCGTCGCCGGATCTCGCTGTCGCTGAAGCAGGCCAACGAGTCCTTCGGCGCCGACCCGACGGCGGTCGAGTTCGACCCGACCCTGTACGGCATGGCCGCGTCCTACGACGACCAGGGCAACTACATCTACCCCGAGGGCTTCGACCCGGAGACCAACGACTGGCTGGAGGGCTACGAGGCCCAGCGCGAGGCGTGGGAGACCCAGTACGCCGAGGCGCAGCAGCGCTTCGAGCAGCACCAGGCCCAGGTCATCAAGTCGCGCGAGGCCGACGAGCAGGCTGCGGCCGAGGGCGCGGCGGCTCCGGCCGCGGGCGGCTCGGGCAACGTCGGCGGCGGCAACGTCTCCGGTGGCTCGTACTCCTCGGAGTCGGCGGACAACTCCGGCGCCCTGGCGTCGGACGAGGCCCTGGCCGCGCTGCGCGAGAAGCTGGCCGGCGGCCAGAGCTGAACGCGGCCCGGCCGGTGAGCGCCGTCGGTGAGAACCGGTGAGTGCTGACAGGTAGGACATGGAAGGCCCGCTCCCCTTGTGGGGGCGGGCCTTCGTCGTGTTCAGGGGTGGCTCGGTTCGGGATGCTGTCCGACCGCGGTGCCCGGGGGTGATCCCGGGTCCGGGACGCTATCCGACCGGGACGCCCGGGGTGGCGATCCCGCGTCCGCCCGTGACCGTGTTGTCGCCGGAAATCGTCACTGGACAGTTGGACGCGTCGTAATTGGTGATGTGGAACCCGTAGCGGTTCGGGCCCGACGCTCCACTCAGATCGGACCGGTTGCCGCGGAAGACCGTGCCGCAGCCCCAGCCCGGCTGCTGGCTGTGCGTCTCGTACCCGTTGTTACGGGTGTGCTTCCCGGTGTTGCCCTCCACCAAGACTTTGTTGCCCTTGATGTCGGCCCACGAGTCGTCGTAGTGGGCGCCGGTCAGCCCGCTGCCGTCGAACGTATTGCCGATGATCTTCGCCCCGGTGGTGCCCTCCTTGATGTCGATGTTCTCGCCGCCGACACCGGGCCCGATGGTGTTGTGCAGGATCTGCACGTTGTCGCTCTTGTCCCCGGTCCCACCCGCGCTGCCCACGTACACCCCCTCGCCCATCCCGCTGCCGTCCCGCCCGGTGTCGTAGATCCGCGAGTTCTTGATGACGCCGTCCTTGCTGGACTTACGGAAGTGCACCCCCTCCATGTCCAGGCCGTGCACGGTGACGGAGTCGAGGACCACGCCGTTCGCCCCGTCCGTCACGATGCCCTTCTGGCCGCCGGTGACGGTGATGCCCCGCACCGTCCAGTACGAGGCGCCGTCCAAGTGGAGCCCGTAACCGCCGCTCGCCGTCAGAACGGCCTTGGCCGAGCCGGTGAGGGTGATCCGCGCGGAGGCACCGGCCGCGGTGGCGGCCTTGAAGTTGCCCTTGTACGTACCGTCCGCGAGCCGGATGGTGTCGCCGGGCTTGGCGGCCGACAGCGCGTCCTTGAGCTGGGCGGCGGTGGAGACGTCGATGGTGCGGGCGGGGGCTGGAACGGGGGCTGAGGCAGTCCCTGGTGTGCTTCCGTGCGCCGCACCGGGAGCCGAGAGCAGGGCGCCGATACTCAGCAGCGCGGCGGCGGGAAGCGGCAGAAGAGAACGCGTACGCATCAAGGCGCCTTCCTGTACGTGAACGAAGAACGTCACCATGAACAGGGAACGGTGGTGAAGGTAGCACTAATCGATACACCGTCAACCGTGAGAGACGGGTGGGGCGTTGAGGGAGCGGTGACTGTGGTGCTTACACCTCCGTGTCCTTTCGGTGTCCCATCCTTTCACCGCCGTTCCGGCACCCCGCCGCATTGCGACGTCCTTGCGGGTGGGCGCACCACCTCACCGCCGTCCACGTTCACCAGCATGAACACCCGTACGTGCCTCTCACCCCCCGCAAGGCGCCGATCGGTATCGCTGCCGTGCCCGCCCGTCCATGCGGCGCCGCCGGGTGGTGGATCACGGCGGGAATGCCGGCGGCACGTACGACGTTCTGGGGGACGGACATCGAGGAGGAGCGGTCACTGTGTTGGATCCCCAGGGTTTGTACGAATGGGAGCCGAGCGGGCTCGCGGCGGTAGAGGCGATCACCGCACGGGACTCCGCGGGGTTGGTGCTGCTGTACCACTTCGACGGCTACATCGACGCCGGTGAGACCGGCGACCAGATCGTGGAGCGGCTGCTGGGCAGCCTCACCCACCGGGTCGTCGCCCGCTTCGACCACGACCGCCTCGTCGACTACCGCGCCCGCAGGCCGCTGCTCACCTTCCAGCGCCACCGCTGGACCGCGTTCGAGACCCCGAGCATCGAACTCCGACTCGTCGAGGACGCCACCGGCGCACCGTTCCTGCTGCTGTCCGGCCCGGAGCCGGACGTGGAATGGGAGCGCTTCGCCGCCGCGGTGCGACAGATGGTGGAGCGGCTCGGCGTACGGCTGGCGGTCAACTTCCACGGCATCCCGATGGGCGTCCCCCACACCCGCCCCGTGGGCATCACCCCGCACGGCAACCGCACCGACCTCATGCCCGGTCACAGCAGCTTCTTCGACGAGGCCCAGGTGCCGGGGAGCGCCGAGTCGCTCATCGAGTTCCGGCTCGCGGAGGCTGGGCACGACGTGCTGGGCGTGGCCGCGCACGTACCGCACTACGTGGCCCGTTCCCCGTACCCGGACGCGGCCCTGACGGCGCTGGAAGCGGTGACGGCCGCCACCGGACTTGTGCTCCCGACCGCGGCGCACTCGCTGCGTACGGAGGCGCTGCGCACCCAGGAGGAGATCGAACGCCAGATCGCCGAGGGGGACGAGGAACTGGTCGCGCTGGTGAGCGGCCTTGAGCACCAGTACGACGCGGTGGCCGGCGCGGAGAGCCGGGGCAACCTGGTCGCCGAGCCGATGGAGCTGCCGTCCGCGGACGAGATCGGCCGGGAACTGGAGCGCTTCCTCGCGGAACGCGAAGGCGAGAACGGCGGCGCCTGAGGAGCGGGTGCCTGAGGAGCGAGCGGGTGCCTGAGGATCACCTGCCGGTGCCGCCCGTAGGGCCGGTGCCCGTGGCCGGGAGCGGACCGAGGCGTATAGCGTGGGCCCCATGGTGAAGGTGGGGCTTACGGGCGGTATCGGCGCAGGCAAGAGCGAGGTGTCGCGGCTGCTGGCGTCGTACGGCGCGGTGATCGTGGACGCCGACAAGATCGCACGTGAGGTGGTCGAGCCCGGCACGCCCGGACTCGCCGCCGTGATCGCGGAGTTCGGCGAGGACGTACTGTCCGCGGACGGCACGCTGGACCGGCCCAAACTGGGCGCGATCGTCTTCAGCGACCCGCAGAAACTCCAGGCCCTGAACGCGATCGTCCACCCCCTGGTGGGCGCCCGCTCGGCCGAACTGGAAGCGGCGGCCGGCCCGGACGCGGTGGTCGTGCACGACGTACCGCTGCTCACCGAGAACGGCCTCGCGCCCCTGTACGACCTGGTCGTCGTGGTCGACGCGACGCCGGACACCCAGCTCGACCGGCTGGTACGCCTGCGAGGCATGGCCGAGAGCGAGGCCAAGGCCCGCATGGAGGCACAGGCATCACGCGAGAAGCGCCTCGCGATCGCCGACCTGGTCATCGACAACGACGGCCCCCTGGAAGACCTGGAGCCCCAGGTCCGCCAGGTATGGCAAAACCTCCGCGACCGAACCGGCTGAGCGAGCCCCGCCCTCCCCAACGACCGACCACGCAAGCCCGTCGCCCCGCCCAAACGGGATGCTCCCTAACGGCCCCGCAAGCCCCAGCCGGCACTCAGGCCATCAGCAGCACTGCCGTCCCTGACGACGCCCCTGCCGCCAGCAGTTCTGCCACCAACGGTCCTGCCGCCGCCGTGACCACCCCCGTTGATCCACCCGCGGTTCGTTCGTCCTCAACGTTCCTGGTGTGCCCAATGCGGACCGTGGACGTCGAGCCGCTGGACCCCGAGCGGATCGTCTCGTCAGCGGCCACGCGACGGTCGAGATCGAGAACGGACAGGTCCTGGAAGTGGGCTCGGGTGACGCCTGCCTACTGCGCGAGGGCGACCGTACGCGCTGGACCGTGCACGAGACGCTGCGCAAGGCGTACCGCATCAGCTTGTGAAGGCAGCCCAGGGATCGAGTGGGCCGTGCGAACACCTGACTTCAGATTGCGCGCCGTCCGAGTGGGGAATGCGACGGGCGAGGCGCTTGTTGAGCCGCACGTAACGCCTGCCGAGCGGGTGACGCATGTGCTTGCCCGTACCGAAGCGGCGAGTTCCGTGCGGCTGATGCCCTGCGGCACGGGAAAGGAGACGGCCGTGGCCGAACGCAGCCCCGAGACGAACGTCATCGACTTCCGGGCCGCCGAGCAGTTGCTGGCGGCCCGCGACCCACGCGGCGCCGTGCAACTCCTGGACCCGGTCATCGCCGCGCACCCGGAGAACACCGCGGCTCGCCTGCTGCGCGCCCGTGCCTTCTTCCTTGCCGCACAACTGCGTCCGGCCGAACTGGAATTCCAGATCGTCCTGGAGCGCGAACCGGACAACGCCTTCGCCCACTTCGCCCTGGCCCGCACCCTTCAGCGCGCCAACCGCCCGGAAGAAGCCCAGCGCCACTTCCGCCTGGCCGCAGCTCTCGACCCCCGTCCCGAGTACATCGAAGCTGCCCGCTTCGCACCTCCGGAAGATTCCGAAGAGGCGTAAGGCTCGACTCGTTCCGGCCCGGCCGGCCTGCTCGGCCGGGCTTGGCCTGCCCCTGTCCCCTTGACCTCCCTCACCTCGACTCGCCCCGACCCGAACTGGCCTGGTCGGCACGTTCCCGTACCGTTCCTGCGTCTTCCCTCCGGGGCCGCTCCTAGCGGCCGTCGCCTATTCGCCCTCGGCTTCCCCCTTCCCCGTCGTCGTCCTCGTTCCCGTCCGTGTCAGGGTGGTCTCGACCCCGGTTGCCTGTGCCGTGACCATCCGGCGGGCGGTTACCCCGACCGCGGTCAGGCGGGCCGGGGCGCGGTGGCCCGGTGCCGGAGCCGTGGTCCGGTTCGTACGGCGGTACGTCCTTTCCCGGCTGGTAGTGCGGGCCTTGGCGGATGTGCCGGATCACCATCGTCAGATCCGTCGCGGCCAGTGCGGTCACCACGGCGCACGCTGCCGCCCACCCTGGCCTGCCGGCCAGCACGAAAGCCACCGTGCCTGCCGCGGCCCAGAACACTCCCCACAACGCGAACCCACGGCGCATCTTCAGCGGGCTGCGCGCCTGGAGTGGCTCATTGCCGGTACGCATCACCCATCTCCACTCATCACCCTTCACGACTCGTCTCGCGTCGCTCTCCGCAAGCTGTTCGTGCGGTGTCGGTGCCTCTTCCAGGGTCCTCCTGACCGGGGGCCGCGTCATGTGCTCCGTGATCGTCCCGCCGTGCGCCGGGCGCTTGTCGTGCCGCGGGCTCACGGTGATCCCCGAGGCAGGCCCGGGCGAGGGTCGCCGGCCGGATGGCTGTTGATCCATGACAGGCCGCCGATGTCCAGCCGGGTCCGGGCCCGCGTGACAGCGACGTAGGCCAGGCGCGCTTCCGCGAGGTCGACGGGCCCCGGGAACGGCTCCCCGTGCTCGTCCCGTTCGTCGAGGTCGTCCGGGCCCGTGAAATCGTCCGCGATCCGGACCGTCGGCCACTCCCGCCCTTTGGCCCGGTGGGCCGTCGATACCGTGACCTCCGCCGTCTCCTCCTCCGACAAGCGGTCCAGAGCTTGCAGTACGGCCTCAGTTCCCTGCTCGTCGACCAGTTCGACCAGGGGCTGGAGGTCCCGCCCCGACGGGTCGTATTCCGCGTACTCCCGCAGCTCCTGCCAGGACTCGAAGAGCATCAGCTCGGGGTGGGAGGGGCGGCGCCCCGACCGGAGGTCGTGGGCGGACTGCGCCAGCGCGGCCAGCGCTCCGCCGCCACCCGCCAGTGCCACCCGGCGGCCCTGTTCGAGCTGGCATATCACCTCCACCATCGCTCCGACGTTGGTCCGGCACAGGACCGCGTCCGGTCTGGGGACCTTTCCCAGCTCCGTGACCAGCCCCGGTGAGCCGTCGAGCCGGATCGGGGCGGCGACGATGGCCAGCCACCGGTTGGCCTCGGCGGCCAGTGCCGGTCCGAAACGGAAGGACCGGGACAGGGTCAGAGGTCTTCCGTCGAAGGTGCTCATCACGTCGCGTGCCCCGCGCCAGCCGTAGATGGCCTGCGCGGAGTCCCCGACCATGACCAGTTGGGCATGTCCGCGCTGGGCGGTGAAGAGCTGTTCGACCACGGGGTTGGTGTCCTGGGCCTCATCGAGGAGAAGGAAGTCCGCCGCGATTCTCGGGCCGCTCAGAGCCCACATCTTCAGGTAGTGGTCGTGCTCGAAGCGCACGGTGCCCCGGTCGGGGTGCTGAAGGTCCGCCCATGCCTTGCGGGCGAACGGCAGAACGACCTCCGACAACTGCCCGTGCAGCATGTCCTCCTCGACTCCGCGCAGCCGGGGCACATGCTGATCCGTGAGGTCCGGGTCGGCGGACTGGCAGAACCGGGACACAGTACGCAGGGCCGAGTACGACAGGGCCTTGTTGCCGATCCGGCGGGCGCCGATGCGTACGGTCATCCCGGCATCGATGCCCAGGGCGGCGCCGATACGCCAGCCCGCCTGCCGTGGGGCGTTCAGCCGGGCTTGATAGTCCTTGCCGACGGACGCGTACGCGAGCGCGTGGGCCGTACTGCAGGTGACGTGGCCGGGAAAGCGCCGGGAGGCGTCCCGCGCGATCGCCTTGTTGAAAGCGATGTAGCGGCCCTGTCCGCACGGCGGGCGCCCGCGTGGGGGCGGGCAGTGGGCCAGCATCGCGAGCGTCGTGGTCTTTCCCGTGCCTGCCCCGGCCTGGATCACGAGGTGGTCGCCCGAGCGGAAGGCGTCCGCGGCGGCGGTCTGCTCGGCTGTCGGGTGGTTCATGACGGTGGTCGGACGGCTCATGGCGGACCCCTTCGCGTCGTGGTTTTTTCGTCACTGTGTGTGACGACGGAATCGACGGTAGCGGATCGCGAGCCGGTCGTGGGATTTCTCTCGCGGCCTGTGGATAACTTCGCTCCGGCGCTCGTCGGCGGGGCCGTTGTCAGTGTCGTCTGCTTCCATCGATCTCACGCGGTCCGAGCGGTTCCGAGCCTCGGTCGCGGTGCTGTCGACGCGGTTCCGGCTCCGGTCCGTCACTGTCGCCGGTCGGCTGCGGAAGGGAGGGGCGGGCGTGGACGACCGTAAACTCGCAGGTTGGGGCGTGGGGCAGTCGACGGGGCGACCGAGACGTGAGCTGCGTACGGCGGAGGCGGGAGGCAGGGCAGGGAGGGGAGCGGGGGCGAAGGCAGAGAACGGGGCGGAGGCGAGTCAGGCGCGATGGACGCGTCGGGTGCAACGGGAACCAGGGAAGGGCAGCGGCATGGTGGATCGCGGAGAGGCGGCGGGGCAGTGGGCGCCTGCCGCCGGACTGCCGTCCGCCGGGGTCGGGTCCGCTGATGCCGCGAGGCGCGCGAGGTGGGAGGAGCCGGCGGCGCAGGGGAAGCAGGGCGGTGCGGACTCTGCCGCGTTTGTTCGCTGTGCCGCGGTTTTCCTGCCCGCCGAGCCGCCCCGGGCCGGCCGGTTCGCTTTCTGGCGTCCGGACGGTGGCTCGCTGCCAGTCGTGCGCACGGCTGCGGGAGACGGGGCTGGGGCGGTTGATGCAGTGGGTGGAGAGGGTGCAGTAGGGGCGGCTGGTGCGGGGGAAGCGGTCGAGCTCACGGTCGCGCGGCGGCACGGCAACGGAGCCCGTAGACGTACGGTCCCCGCGGTGCTGCTTCCCGTCGCCGAAGCGGTTCCGCTGCTCGCCCGCGCCCGGCACGACCCGTCCGCTCACCCCGCAGCCGCCTGCTGGGGCGCGGCCGTCCTGCACGCCCTGAACCTGGCCGCGCGCGGCCGCCTGCTGCCCGGACTGACCGACCGGGACATCGACGCATGGCGCGCCGGACCGCTGGAGCCCGAGGACGTCGCACACCTGCGGGCGGTCGCCGCCGCCATGCCGCCCGAGGGGTACGCCGTCCCGCTGCCCGACAGCAGCCCGTTGCAGCTCCACGACCCCGAGCTGCTGGTCAGAGCCCTCGTGGACGCGGTGGCGGACGCACTGCCCCGAACACCGGCGGCGGCACACCTGACCGGCGCCCCCTTCGCCGCGCCGGCGCCGCAGTACCTGCCCGGCGCGCGGGACTGGGCTGCCGAAGTGGCAGCCGGGGTGGACGCCGGGGTGCGGCTGTCGCTGCGGCTCGATCTGGCCGCCCACGGGCTCTTCGACATGCGGGCGGAGCCCGGCGCGGTGGAGGGTGACGCCTCCGCCGAGGCGGCAGCGGAGCAAGCCGCTGCGGAAGAACGCAGTGCCGCGGCGGCCGTCCTCCAGGTGCACAGCCTCACCGACCCCACTCTCGTCGCCGACGCCGTACAGCTATGGCAGGGCGAAGGCCCCGACCACTTCGGCCCGCGTGCCCGTGTCGACACCCTCCTGGCCCTGCGCCGAGCCGCCCGAGTCTGGTCCCCGCTGTCCCGCTTCCTGGAGCGGCCGGTGCCCGACGTCCTGCCGCTGGCCGAGGAAGAGCTGTACGAGCTGCTGGGCGACGCGGCGCCCCGCCTGGCCGCCGCCGGCATCGCCGTCCACTGGCCGAAGGAACTGGCCCGCGGACTGACCGCGGCCGCCGTCATCCGCCCGGCTCCCGGCTCCGCAGCCGACGGGTTCGGCTTCTTCGACACCGAGAAGCTGCTGCAGTTCCGCTGGCAGGTGTCCCTGGACGGCCTGCCGCTCTCCGAGGCGGAGATGGACACCCTCGCGGAGGCCCACCGGCCCGTGGTGCGGCTGCGCGACCAGTGGGTGCTGGTCGATCCGGCGCTCGTCCGCAAGGCCCGCAAGCGTGAACTGGGCTATCTGGACCCGGTCGACGCCCTGGCCGCGACACTGAACGGCACCACCGAGGTGGACGGGGAAGAGACCGAGGTGGTGCCCCTGGGCGCCCTCGCCGACCTGCGCTCCCGCCTGACCGGCGAAGCGCCCGTACCGCCGCAGCCCGCCGGGCTGAACGCGACCCTGCGCGACTACCAGCTCCGCGGCCTGGCCTGGCTGGACCGGATGACCTCCCTCGGGCTCGGCGGCTGCCTCGCCGACGACATGGGCCTCGGCAAGACCATCACCGTCATCGCTCTCCACCTCCACCAACGGCCCTCCGCCCCCGTTCTCGTGGTCTGCCCGGCCTCCCTGCTGGGCAACTGGCAGCGCGAGATCGAACGCTTCGCCCCCGGGGTGCCCGTACGACGCTTCCACGGCACCGGCCGCAGCCTGGACGACGTGGACGGCGGCTTCGTCCTGACCACGTACGGCACGATGCGTTCGAGTGCCACCGCCCTGGCCGCCCGCCCCTGGGCCTGGGTCGTCGCGGACGAGGCGCAGCACGTGAAGAACCCCCGCTCCTCCACGGGCAAGGCACTGCGCGGCATCAAGGCCCCGGCCCGCATCGCCCTCACCGGCACCCCCGTCGAGAACAACCTCTCCGAGCTGTGGACCCTCCTCGACTGGACCACTCCCGGCCTCCTCGGCTCCCTGAAGACCTTCCGCGCCCTGTACGCACGCGAGGTGGAAGGAGGCGAGGACCCGGAAGCCGCCGAACGCCTCGCCCGGCTGATCCGCCCGTTCATCCTGCGCCGCAAGAAGTCCGACCCCGGCATCGCCCCCGAGCTGCCGCCCAAGACCGAGACGGACCATCCGGTCGCGCTGGGCCGCGAGCAGGCCGCGCTGTACGAGGCGGTCGTCCGCGAAACCCTGGCCCGTATCGAGGCGGCCGAAGGCATGGCCCGCCGCGGCCTCGTGATGAAGCTGCTGACCGCCCTCAAACAGATCTGCAACCACCCCGCGCAGTACCTGAAGGAGGCCGCGCCCGGCCTGACGGCCCGTTCGGGGAAGCTGGAGCTGCTGGACGAGCTGCTCGACACGATCCTCGCGGAGGGCGGCGCGACACTGATCTTCACGCAGTACGTGGAGATGGCGCGCCTGCTGGAGAAACACCTGACCGCGCGGGGCATCGGCAACGCCCTCCTGCACGGCGGTACGCCCGTACAGGCCCGCGAGGAGATGGTCGACCGGTTCCAGTCGGGCCGTACACCGGTCTTCCTGCTCTCCCTGAAGGCGGCCGGCACCGGACTCAACCTCACCCGGGCGGCCCATGTCATCCACTACGACCGGTGGTGGAACCCGGCAGTCGAGGAACAGGCCACCGACCGGGCCTACCGCATCGGCCAGACCCAGCCGGTCCAGGTCCACCGGCTCATTGCCGAGGGGACGGTCGAGGACAACATCGCGGAACTGCTCACCGCCAAGCGGGCCCTCGCGGACGCCGTCCTCTCCGGCGGGGAGACCGCCCTCACCGAACTGACCGACGCCCAGCTCGCCGACCTCGTCTCCCTGAGGAGGGCCGCATGAGCCGCCGCCCACGCCCCTTCCCCGGGGACGGTGCCGACCGCTTCCCGTCGCCCGGTGAGGACGTGCCACCGGCCGCCCGTTCCGGCCGCGGTGTCGGACCGGGGCGCGCGGCGGGGCACCCGTCGCAGACGCGGCACCTGCCGGAACACCTGGACCGCTCCGACCGGTCACGGACGTTCCCGCCCCTGCCGCAGCGTTCCGGCGCCCGAGGGCTGTTCGCCGAGACGTGGTGGGGAAGCGCCTGGCTGGACGCGCTGGAGACCACGGCCCTGGACAGCGCCCGTCTCGCCCGCGGCCGTACGTACGCGCGTGACGGCAACGTCGACACGATCAACATCACCCCCGGGCGCATCGCCGCCTCCGTACGGGGCAGCAGACCGCGCCCGTACAACGTCGTCATCCGCCTTCAGCAATTCGCTGCCGATGAGTGGACCGTCCTCCTGGACACGGTCGCCGCCGAGCCGGCCCAGCTCACCGCCCTCCTCGCCAAGAAACTGCCGAAGGCCGTGGCCGAATCGGGCGTACGGCTGCTGCCCGGCCCCGGCGACCTGGTACCGCGCTGCTCCTGCCCCGACCACGGCAACCCCTGCAAGCACGCCGCCGCGGTCTGCTTCCAGGTGGCGCGGCTGCTGGACGCCGACCCGTTCGTCCTGCTCCTCATGCGCGGCCGCGGCGAGCGCGAACTCCTCGACGAGCTGTCCCGCCGCAACGCGACACTCACCGCCCGCGAATCCCGCAGCGCGCAGCTCGCGTCGCCTGGCTCGGCCGCTGGGCCGCTGTCCGACGCCCGCAGCGGCTCCCGCGCCGAGGCACGGGCGGCGGCTGCCGCAGGCAGGGCGGCGAGGGCCGCCACCGCGCCGGGCAGTTACGGGGCGCAGGAGGGGAGCGGGGTGAGCGAGGGCGCGGAGACGGAGCACGCGGAGACGGAGTACGCGCCGGATTCCGCGCCGTCGGAGCCGGTCCGGCAGGTCCGTGCGCCCCGTGGCGTGCTCGCCCGTGCGGCCCTGGCCGACAGGAGGCTGCCGCCCCTCCCGCCACCCATGCCTCTCCCGCCACAACCTGGGCAGGCACCCGCGCTCCCGGACGCCGACGGCCTTCCCTTGGACGCGGGCGCCCTCGAATTCCTTGCCACCGATGCCACAGCCCGGGCGCACGCCTACCTGAGCCACATACGGACCACCGCCCCGGAGCCGCGGGGCAGCAGCCTGGAGCCGCAGACCACCGTCCTGAAACCGCAGGCCGGTGGCTCGCGAACCGCGCTGACGCAGCCGACCGGGCCGGGCCTCCCGCCGGCGCGCCCGGCCGAACCGGACCACCCGCAGGTGTCCGGCCGGTCCCCGTTCCCCGCCCTCACGACCTGGCAGGACGGCATCAGGCTGGCCGCGGCCGCCCACCCCACCGCCGGCCTGACCTCCACCACCCGCGCCCTCTACCGCGACCTCGCCGCGGCCACCGGCCGTACCGTCACGGACGTGGCGCGCGCCGTCGCGGCCTGGCGCCAGGGCGGCCTCGAAGGGCTGGACCTGCTCGACACCACCTGGAACCCGCCGGCCGGTGACTTCGACCGCGCCCGCAGCGCCCTGACCGCCGCCGGCCTCCCCGCCCTCCGCCCCCGGTACAACCACCTCACCGACCCCGCCCGCGGCATCCAGCTCCGCTTCGGCCACGACAACCGCTGGTACCCGTACGAATCCGACCCCGGCACCGAGGACTGGTGGCCCACCGGCCGCGCCGACGCCGACCCCGCAGGGGCCCTCACCGCGCTGCTCGGCCGATGACTAACCTCGGGAGCGTG
Source organism: Streptomyces chrestomyceticus JCM 4735 (assembly GCF_003865135.1). NCBI lineage: Bacteria > Bacillati > Actinomycetota > Actinomycetes > Kitasatosporales > Streptomycetaceae > Streptomyces > Streptomyces chrestomyceticus. Next base: position 7,130,864 of record NZ_BHZC01000001.1, read on the forward strand.
GAAGGTCTCGACACACTCACCCGATCCCTCGCACAGCGCACCCCCGACGAGCTGGCCGCCCTGCTCACCCGGCACGCGGAACCGCTGTCCCGCAGGCCGGCCCCGACCAGGCTCCGAGAGCTGGCCGGGGCCCTCTGGTCGTACGAAACCCTCCATCACACCGTTCTCCATCTCGACCACCCCCGCCTTCACCTGCTCGCCGCCACCGCCCGCATCAGCCAGGACCTGGCCCGCAGCGCCGCCCCCGTGCCCGCGGCCCCCACCGCCGGAGCCGACTACCAGTCGCTGATGGCGCACCGGCTGTCGTTCCCGGACCTGGCCACCGAACCGGTCCCGGCGGACGACGCCTTCCGGGCCCTCGGCGCAGCCGCCCCCGGTCCCGCACGCGACGCCGTCACCACCGCCCTGGAACTCCTCTACGCGGACGGGCTCGCCGCCCCCACCGAGGACGGCGCCATCGTGGTCCCGCCGCGCACGCCGCAACTCCTGGCCGCCCACGACCTGGGGACCTTCACTCCCGTCGCCCCGCGCTTCCCGGCAACCGCCGTACCGGAAACCGTCGTACGGGAACCCGCCGTACCGGAATCCGCCGCGCCGGACTCCGCCACAGCGACAGCCGCCGCACCGGAAGCGCCCGCCCCTGCCGCGGCCTCCCTCCGGGACGAGTCCCAGGCCGCCGCGTCGACCCTCGCCCCCACCCTGGACCGGCTGCTCGCCGCGCTCGCCGCCCAGCCCGCGGCTCTCCGGAAGACCGGTGGCCTGGCGCTGCGAGAGATCAAGCGGCTGGCCAAGGCGGCGGGGGCCTCCGAGGCCCGTACCCGGCTCCTGCTCGATCTCGTGCTCGCCGCCGGCCTCGTGGCCCTGAAGCGGACTCCCGCCGGTATCACGGCGGTGCCCACCGGGGCGTACGACGCATGGCTGGCCGAGGCACCCGGCGAACGGCTGGTGCCGGTCCTCACCGCCTGGACCACGCTCTGGGCCATCCCCACGTACACGCCCTTCGGCGAAACCCCCACCGCCTTGGTGCGCGGCGAGGACCGGCACGCTCCGGCGCTGCGCCATGCGCTCCTCAAAGCTCTGGCCGGCGCCCCGGCTGGTGAGCAGCCTTCCCGGCTCCCGGCGGGCACGTCCCTCTCGGCCAAGCCGTCCGGGGCGCCGGACCGCCGGCCCGACCTGCCCGCTCTTCTCGACGCCGCGGCCTGGCACCGCCCGCTGGCCGTCATCGGCGAGCCGCTGGCCGAGGACCGTGCCGCGCACATCCTGGACGAGGCCGCCTTCCTCGCGCTCGTCGCGCACGGTGCTCTGACCCCTCTGGGCCACGCCCTGCTCGCGACGTCTCCTACGGATCCCGAAGCGCTCCGTTCGCATCTTCGGGAGCTGCTTCCGCCGCCCGTCGAACAGGCCCACTTCCAGGCCGACCTGACGGCCGTCGTGCCGGGGCCCCCGTCCGCGGCCCTCGCGAGCCTGCTGTCCTCGGTCGCCGACCGCGAGTCCGAAGGGCACGCCGTGACCTGGCGGTTCACTCCGGCGTCCGTACGCCGGGCGCTCGACGCCGGACACGGAGCCGCGGACCTGCTCGCCGCGCTTGCCGAGGTGTCCGCGGCGGGCCCCCTGCCGCAGCCCCTGACCTACCTCGTCCAGGATGCCGCCCGTGCTCACGGCCGGATGCGTGTCCTGCCCACCGCCTGCTGCATCCGCTCCGACGACGAGGCCCTGATCCGCGAACTCGCCGCCCACCGCGCCCTCCAGGCCCTCGGCCTGCGCGCTATCGCCCCCACTGTCCTCGCCAGTGCGCGACCACCTGCCGAGACGCTCGAAGCGCTCCGCAGCGCCGGTTACGCTCCCGCGCTCGAATCCGAAACCGGCACCGCGTCCGTCGAACGCGCCGCCGGTCACCGCGCCGTCGTCCCCTCGTCCGGCTCCGCCACCGCGCCGCTGGCCCTGGCCCGACGACTCCTTTCGGGGTGAGGGAAGCAGCGGAGGACGGTGACTGTCAGTGGGGTCAAGTAGCTTGGGAGAAGAAGGAGTCGGAGGGGCGAGCGGAGGGAACGGGCGAAGCGGGCGGGGGACACCCTCCCCTACCGTGGCAGCGACGCACCGTGACAGTGAGCACGTCCGTACACCTCGTACGGCTCGTACGGCGGGAACAAGGGGGGACCGATGGACGCGGAGTTGACGGCGCTCGCGACGGCGGGGGCGACGGCGCTGGTGCAGCAGATGGTGACCGAAGGCTGGTCGCAGGCGCGGCAACGGGTGGCGGCCTTCCTCGCGCGGCGCCGGGGCGGCGGCGAGGAAGAAGCTCTCGAAGGGGAGCTGGAAGTGTCGCGCACGGAGCTGGTGACCGCGCAGCGGGACGGTGACGAGGACGGCGCGGCCGATGTGGCGGCCGAGTGGCGGGTGCGGCTGCGGCGGGCGCTGCGCGACGACCCGGCGGCGGCCGAGGAACTGCGGCGGCTGCTGGCGGAACTACGGCCGGACGAGGGCGCCAGGGTCGAGGTGCGAGAGGTGCACAACTCCATCAGCGGCGGGGTGCATCACGGGACGACGATCCAGGCCGGCGTGGTCACCCGGCTGGACCAGCGCGGCGGTGGGTTCGGTGAAGGGCCCGCTCGTGGCTGACCCGGAGCCCGGCGCTCCTGCACCCTCCTCCTCCGTACCCGGTGCGGTCCCACCCGATGAGCCCGACACGCCCGTTCCGGTGGCCGCCGGTGTGCGGAACGAGATCAATGGCGGGACGGTGTACGGGGCCGTCGTACAGGCCCGGTCGATCGGCACGGTGACGGTCCAGGAGGCCACACCGGCGATCGTGCCGGGCGCGCCGGTGCCCCGTACGCTGCCCCCGGCCACCCGCCATTTCGTCGACCGTGACGCCGTACTGGCCGAGGTGACACGCTTATTGGACGAGGCGTCGCCGAGGGGTGACGCCGACGGCGCGGGGGATGCCGGAGCGCCTCTCGTGGTCGTCCTGTGGGGGCCGGGCGGTGTGGGCAAGACGGCCACAGCTCTACGCCTGGCCGCCGCGTTGCGGGGGCGCTTCGGGCAGGGCGAGCTGTACGCGGATCTGCGCGGGGCGTCCGCCACGACCGCGGCCGCGCCGTCCGACGTGCTGTCGCGCTTCCTGCGGGACCTCGGGGTCCACCGGGACTGGATACCGGCGGACCCCGACGCCCAGGAGAGCACGTTCCGCAGCCTGACGGCCGATCGGCGCGTCCTCACGGTGCTGGACGACGCGCATTCCGTCGCGCAGGTACGGCCGTTGCTCGCCGCGTCACCGGGCTCCCTGACGATCGTGACCAGCCGGACCGACCTGGGCCGCCTGGTGATCGAGTACGGTGCGCACCCCATACGGCTCGGGCCGCTGCGCACACCCGACGCGGTGGGGCTGCTCGCCCGCCTGGGCGGTACGGGCCCGGGGGTCGAGGCGGTGGCGCGGCGGTGCGGCGGTATGCCGCTCGCGCTGTGCGCGATCGGGGCACGCGCCGCCGGAAGGCAGCAGCCGGACTGGGAAGTGCTGGAGCGCGAGATGAGCACGAACGGCGAGGACGAGACGGCGCCTGCACCGCATGGCGCGGACATGGCGGGCGCGGGCGACGCGGCACCGGCCGCTTCACCGGATTCTGCACCATCCGCCGCAGACGCCCCCGCCACCGCAGTAGCCCCACCGGCCAACACGGCGGAGGAACCGATGCGCGGCGCGATGGACGCCTCGTACGGGCATCTCTCGGAGGCCGCGGCCCGGCTGTTCAGGCTGACGAGCCTGCGGCCGTGGCGGCATCTGACGCCGGGCGCCGCCGCGGCCGCCGCAGGAATCCCCGAGGACGCGGCGGGCTCCCTGCTCGCCGAACTCGCCGACGCACGGCTGCTGGAGGACGCGACCGACAGAGAAAGGGCGTCGGACACCGGGCCCGAGAGCCAGGCCGACGCTTCCGGCCAGGTGCGTTACCGGTTTCACGATCTCTGGCGGGAGTACGCGCAACAGCGTGCGCTGGCCCAGGACGGTATCGCGGGAGCCGCAGCAGCCGTCCGCCGCACGCTGCTCTGGTACGTGCGGGCCGCAGCCGCGGCCGACGCGTGCGTGCTGCCGGGCCGCTGGCACCTGGGGCCCGCGTACACACGGCTGGCGGGGCGGCCCGCGGCCTACGAGAACGGCAGCAGCGCGCTGGCCTGGCTGCGGGACGAACGGGAGAACCTCGCGGAGGCGGTACGGGCCGCGGCCGACCACGGACTCGACGACCTGACGTGGCAGTTGTGCGAGGCCATGTGGGGGCTGCACCTACGGCTCGGCTTCCACCAGCAGTGGGTCTCCAGCCACCGGCTCGGCGTCGAGGCCGCCGTCCGCTGCGCGGAGGAGTGCCCTGAGGCCGAAGGACGGATGCGCGCCCAGCTCGGCTTCGCCCACCTGGGGCTGGCGGAGTACGGGCAGGCGCGGGCGCAGTTCGCCGAGGCTGCCGCCGCGGACCGGCGGGCCGGGCACCTGCGGGGTGAGGCGACGGCGGTGGAGTCCCTGGGGCTGCTGCATCTGAAGCAGGAGCGGTGGAGCGATGCCGCCGAGTGCTTCTGGACGGCGAGAAGTCTGGCGGAGCAAGTCGGCGATCCGCGTGCGCTGGCCCTGCTCGAACACCACCTCGGACGGGCGCTCCAGGGCATGGGCCGCTACGAGGAAGCGGTCGTCCAACTGCGGCACGCGCAGGAACTGATACGCGCGCTGCCCGACCCGTACAACGAGGCCCGGGTGCTGATGAGCCTGGGCCGGACCCTGCTCGACGCCGGGCGCGCCGAGGAGGCGGACGCACCGCTCGAACGGGCCGCGTCGGTCATGGCGGCGGAAGGCGCGGTCATCCAGCAGGCGGACCTGGCGGAACTGCGCGCCGACCGGGCCGCTCTGGCAGGGGACGCGGCGGGCGAGATCCGGCAACTGCGGGCAGCACTCGGCTTCCACGAGAGGACGGGATCACCCAGGACCGGTGCCGTACGGGCACGGCTCGACCAGGTAGAGGCCGCCGCCCGGCGGAGGGATGCTCCGAGTGGGAAGGCCGGCGGGGAGGCCAGTGGCGATGGCAGTGGCGATGGCAGTGGGGAGGCCAGCGAGGAGGGGTGAGTCAGCGAGGAGAGGTGATCGACACCTGTAGGTGGTGCCTCGTGCCGCCCGTCACCACGACCAGGCCGTCGAGGAGTTCTTCGACGGGCTTTCCGCGCTCGTACCAGGCGTAGAGGGCCGAGGCGTAGACGGCCGGATCGCACAGGTCGCGGTGGCCGTCCGGGCCGGGCGCCGCGGTGAGGGTGACCAGACGCCCGTCCGGAAGGCGTACGAGGCAGGTGTCCGGCGCGGTGACGCACGCGGCCATGGCGCAGTGCCGGTGGCGCCGCATCGCCTCCCGCGTCCACGCCGCCGGTTCGGGCCGGGAGTCGTGGAGCACCAGGTCGGCGAGGGCCAGCCGGGTCACGTCCGGGATGTCCTCGTGGACGGCGGTGTGGGCGCCGGGGTGCGAAGCGGTGGGAAGGGCGGTGTAGGCAGGGGCCTGGGGTGTGGTGGAGGCGGCAGCCGGGGGAGCGGTCGGCTCCGGGCTCGGGGCCGGAGCCGGGTGCGCAGCCGCGCCGAGGCCGTCCGCATGGCGGGTGACGGCTATCTCGGGAAGTGCGGCGGGGCGATGGTCGCGCAGGTGGGTCAGGACCTGGAGGGGAGCCAGCAGCGGAGAGGCGGGCGGGATGTCGGAGGGCAGGTCACCGTACGTGGGGTCGAGCAGCCGCGGCAGGTAGGCCGGAGCGCTGGGCTCGGCGAGGCCCATGAGGCCGTAGAAAGTGCGCCGGAGCAGTGCGGCCGAGCTGCCCGGAGAGGAACTGGCCAGGGCGGTGAGCTGGGCGTGACGGTCGGGGTGGTGGCGGGCCAGCAGCTCGTCGAGCTGGGGGAGGAGCGGTTCGTACGGGCGTAGCCGGGGAGCCGTGCGGCCCAGTTCGGCGACGGGTGACGCCGGGTCGAGGTCCGCTTCCGGGAAGGCGCCGAGCAGGACGGGCGTGCCGATGGCGGCCGCGTAGTACGTCACGCTGCCGTGATCGCCTATGACGGCGTCGGCGGCGGCCAGCACCTGCCGCCACGGTCCGAGCGGCGGGACGACGGTCAGCCCGGCCTGCTCGGCACGGCGCAGCCAGGCCCGTACCTGACCAGGGCCGTGACCGTGCCAGATGTTCGGATGCAGGACGGCGCAGCGGCGGTAGGCGTCGACGGGCAGTTCGCGGGTGATGCTCTCCAGAAGCCGGGGGAGGACGTCGTCGGCGTCGCCGAACAGGGAACGCGGCCCCCAGGTGGAGTTGACGACGACGAGCCGCTGGCCGGCGGACACACCGAGTGCGCGGCGGAAGCTGTCACGGTGGGGGAGCGCGGCCAGCAGGCGGTCGAAGCAGGGGTCACCGGCGAGTACGGCCGTACGGGCAGCGGGCGGGCAGGCGTGGCGGAGGCGTGTGAGCTGCTCGGGGTGGGACAGGACGGTCGTCGTCGCTATGGGCGCACCGTCCCGCAGCAGCCACTCCGGCGAGAGCCCAAAGACCGGCGCCCGTTCAGCGTCCCGCTCCGACCCCGGCTCCCAGCGTCCGGTGTCCGGTGTCCGGTGTCCGGTGTCCGGTGTAGGGAGCCTCTTATTGTAGCCAATTCCGTGCGACAGAACGGCCAACTTCCCTCTTATCAGGTGAAGTTCGCCGCCGTAGCTGGCGCTGACCGCCAGGTCCACCGGGGTTTCCACGGCCTGCTCCCAGGGCAGGACGGGCAGCCCGGCGTCCGCCAGCAGTTCCGGTACGCCGTGCAGGTACGGCGAGGAACCCGTACACGTCGCCAGGCACTGGATGCGCGGATCGGCGTCGAACAGGGGGAGCACGTCCAGGAGCCGGGTGGCGGAGGTGACGTTGTGCACCACGAACAGGACGCGCGTGGTCCGGGCCCGGGTGGACCACTGTGACGCCTCCGGGCCGACCGGAACCCGCAGCCACCGCTGCCCGTCCGTGACCACTTCCCCCACACGCCTCACCCTTCACCCTGGCTCGACCGGCCACCCTAGCCGCTGTGCTCGTTCGTCCGGCGCGCCCGGCACAATGAAGAAGTGCGGCTCGAAGCGATCACCTGGGACCGGCTGACGGACGCGCTCGCCGAGCGCGTCGGTACGACGGCGTCGGCGGACGGCGGCCCGTGGCTGCGCATCGCCGTGGACGGAGCGCCGGCGGCCCGCCCGGCCGACATCGCCGGACGGCTCGCCGAAGCGCTGCGGTTGCGCGGCAGACCCGTACACGTCGTCGCGGCCGACGGCTTCCTGCGTCCCGCCTCACTGCGCCTGGAGTACGGGAAGGAAGACCCCGACGCGTATTACGACACGTGGTTCGACCGGCAGGCGCTCTGGCGGGAGGTGTTCACGCCACTCGACCCGGGCGGCACGGGGCGGGTGCTGCCGGATCTGTGGGATCCCCGGACGGACCGGGCCACGCGCAGCCCGTATGCCGAACTGCCGCCGGGCGGCGTACTGCTCCTGCACGGTCCGCTGCTGTTCGGGCACTGGTTCCCCTTCGACCTGTCGGTCCATCTGAAGCTGTCGTCCGCCGCGCTGGCCCGCCGCACTCCGCAGGACGAGCGGTGGACGCTGCCCGCCTTCGCGCGGTACGAGGACGAGGTGCGGCCCGAGGAGGCCGCCGATGTCGTCGTGAAGGCGGACGATCCCGACCGCCCGGCCTGGAACGGACACGGCTGATCCACCGGTCACGGTCACCCGCCGGCCACGGCCACCCGCCGGCCACGGCCTCCCGCCACCCGCCTCCCGAGAAGCAGCCTCCGCCGCCGGGGAAGCCGCCCCCCGGGAGGTGGCTTCCGCCGCCGGGCAAGCCGCCCCGCCAGCGCGCCCCCCTTCCGAAAAGTTGTCCCTCTTCCGAAAACCGTACGCCCCACCACTGACAACCCGTCACCGACGAGCGCGGCGCCGGTTAGCGTGAGCCGATGACCACGACGTGCGGGAATCCGGGAGGGGCGCTGCGCATGGAGGACATCGGCTGGGACACGGACGCGGCGCAATGGCTGAACCCACCGCCGGAAGCGGTGCGCGAGCCGGCGGCGACGGGCGGTGGCACGCTGGTCGTCACGGCCGCCGAAGGGAGTGACTTCTGGCGGCGGACCAGTTACGGCTTCGACCGGGACACCGGCCACGCGCTGCTGACGCCCTTCCCCGCGGACTCGGCCGTCGAGGTCTCCTTCATCGCCGCTTTCGACGCACTGTACGACCAGGCCGGGGTGATGGTGCGGGTGGACGAGCGTACATGGATCAAGGCCGGGGTGGAGATGAGCGACGGCGCGCCGCAGTTGGGTGCGGTGGTCACCCGTGAGTGGTCGGACTGGTCGCTGGCTCCCGTGCCGTCCTGGGTGGGCCGCGAGGTCACGGTGCGCGTCAGCCGCAGTGGTGACGCGCTGACCGTACGGGCGCGGCGTGAACAGGAGCCGTGGCGCATGGTGCGGCTGGCGCCCCTCGACCCGGACGCGACGGCGGCCGCGGGGCCGTTCTGCTGCGCGCCGCAGCGGGCCGGTCTGCGGGTACGGTTCACCCGCTTCGCGACGGGCCCGGCCGATGCGTCCCTCCACTGAGCGCCCGCCGCGCCACCCCGGACCGCGTCAGGCGTCGGCCAGGGACAGCAGCTTGGTCACCGTGTTCCAGTTGCGGGCCGTGGCCGTCACGCCGAGCCGGGCGCGGGACACGGCATCGGCGAGCTTGGAGCGGCCGACTCCGTCCGGGCACCACAGGTACAGGTCGCGGCCGATCAGCCGCAGCCGGTCCGGGGCGTAGGCGTCGGAATCCAGCGCCGCCAGCGGGGCCACGTCGGCGGGAATGTCGGACAGAAACGTCACATGCAGGGTCTTCGGCTCCGCCTCCGCCTGCGGGAAGGGATTGGCCGCGACGGTGGCGGCCAGCTCGTCACGCGTACGGACCAGCACCGGAACGGGGAAGCCCAGCTCGTCGGCGATCCGCGCCTCGATGCGGCGCGCGGTCTCCGCGGGGGGCGTGCCCGGGTCGGCGAAGACGATGTTGCCGGTCTGCAGGAGCACCGTGACGTCGGTGTGGCCCAGTGACGCGAACAGCTCGCGCTGCCGTGCCATGGGGAACTTCTTGTTGCCCCCGACGTTGATGCCGCGGAGCAGGGCTACCTGGCGGGACATGGCAGATATGCGTCTTTCGGTCGGGAGGAGCGAGCGGACAGCGGGCGCGGGGGGAGCCGAGGGAACCGGGGCGAGAGGGCATCGGCGTGACCGGGAGAGGGCAGCGGTACGGGGCGAGGCCAGCGGTACGGGTACGAGGGCCCGGCCGCCGTCAGAAGAGAGGCTGCGGGAGGACGCCCTCCAGGGCCAGCAGCCGGCGTTTGGTCTCCAGGCCACCGCCGAATCCCCCGATACCGCCGTCGCTGGCCACCACCCGGTGGCAGGGCACGACGACCGGCAGCGGGTTGGAGCCCATGGCCGCTCCCACCGCACGGGCGGCGCCCGGCTCACCGACCCGGTCGGCGAGATCCTGGTAACCGACCACCGTGCCGTACGCGACGTCGGCGGCCAGCGCACGCAGTACCCGCTCGTTGAAGCCCGGAGACCCCGAGGACCCGGAGGTCCCCGAGGACAGGGACCAGTCCAGGGGGACGGTAAAGGTGTGCAGACCGCCGTCGAAATACCGGGTCAGCTCGTCGGCCGCCGCGGCCAGGTGGGGTATCTCCGGGACCGGTTCCCGGCCGAAGGCCAGCCGGAGACGGCTCAGCGTCCGGTGGGTGGTGCGCTCGTCGGCGTGGAAGCCGACCAGCGCGAGTCCTTCGCGGGTCGCCGCGAGCAGCAACGGTCCGATGGGGGTGTCCAGCACGCGCCAGGCCCAATCGGCCCGCTGATCACGCTCTGCGTTCATCACGGCATCAGCCTATGGCCTGCCACTGACAACGCCCCCGGAGCCGGGTCCAGGGGCGTTGCCGACAGCGACAGGGGGGCCAAGCGACACCGGGGCCGACCGCCGTCCTGGCGGCCCTCGCCTAGCGGCCCTCGCCCTCCAAAGCGTCGCGGACGACGTCCGGCTTGTTGCTGATGATGCCGTTCACGCCCCGTCCGGCGGCCTTGACCGCGTCGGCGGCGGTGTCGACGGTCCAGGTGAAGACCTCCAGCGGCCGGCCGTGCGGTCCCTTGACCTTGTGCACGGACGCGACGTAACCGGCGTCGATGGACTTGTACTGCGGGTTGATCTGGTCGGCGAAGGCCGCGTACTTGGGCAGCTCGGCGACGGCGGGCGTGCCGAGGAAGCCCGTCTTGACGTCGGAGCGCAGGCTGTGGACCTTCTTGACCGAGCCGGCGTCGAAGCTCTGCACGATCAGCCGGTGCTTGACGTGGTGGCGGTCCAGCCAGCCGTCCTCGCGCAGCTCCTTGAGGACCTGCCGCTCGATGCCGGGGTAGAGCTCGGGTGCTTTGATCTCCAGCAGCAGCTTCTGGCCGTTGTCCTCTACCGCGTCCATATAGTCCTCCAGCGTCGGCACCCGCTCGCCGGCGAACTTCGGGCCGAACCAACTGCCGGCGTCCAGCTTCTCGATCTCCGCGAGCGTGAAGTCGGCGACGTTCCAGGGCGCGCGGTCCGGGAAGACCTGCTCGGCGTCGGTCGTCCGGGCGAGCGACGTGTCGTGCACGACGACCAGCTCGCCGTCCTTGGTGCGCTGGACGTCGTTCTCCACCCAGGTGACCCCGAGGCCGGCGGCCGCGTCGACGGCGGCCAGGGTGTTCTCGGGCGCGTAGGCGGAGGCGCCCCGGTGGGCGACGATCTGCACCCCGCGGTGCCCGTCGGCGGCCTGCGCGCCGCCGGCGGGAAGCAGGGACGCGGCCAGGCCCACGAGCGCACCGGCGACAGCGGCGACGGGACGGATACGCATACGAACTCCTAGTGACGACGTGAAGGCGGGCGCGCGCCGGGATCGGGCCCGACCGGTCCGGTCCGTAGCCGGGTACGCGGCCGCCGTCCCGGCATCGGACGGCCGGGAGCGGAGCCGGAACCCCTACGGGGAACACGGTGGAACCGAGGTCGGACGGGCAGAGAGTCGCAGCCGCGATGGACCGGAAGCCAGGCGTTTGATGGACAGAATGTGAATGAGAAGCGTGCGAAGCGTCCTGTTCCGGGATTGTGCCCGCCACGGCGGGCCGCCCGGCCCGGCGCCGCGCACCGCTACCCGTCGGCGGAACCGCTGGTCGGAGCGTTTTCCGGCCGGTTGTCAGTGGGGAGTCGTACGGTTGATTCCATGCGGCCCGTATCCAAGATCGAACGCACGGTGGCACCTTTCGAGGTCGTCAGCCCCTATCAGCCCAGCGGCGACCAGCCGGCGGCCATCGCCGAGCTGGCGCAGCGCGTCAGCGGTGGTGAGAAGGACATCGTCCTGCTCGGCGCGACCGGTACCGGCAAGTCGGCGACCACCGCGTGGATGATCGAGAAGCTGCAGCGGCCCACCCTCGTCATGGCGCCCAACAAGACCCTCGCGGCACAGCTCGCCAACGAGTTCCGCGAGCTGCTGCCCAACAACGCCGTCGAGTACTTCGTCTCGTACTACGACTACTACCAGCCCGAGGCGTACGTCCCGCAGTCGGACACCTACATCGAGAAGGACTCCTCGATCAACGAGGAGGTCGAGCGGCTGCGCCACTCCGCGACGAACTCCCTGCTCACGCGGCGTGACGTGGTCGTGGTCGCCTCGGTCTCCTGCATCTACGGCCTGGGCACGCCCCAGGAGTACGTGGACCGCATGGTGCCGCTCAAGGTCGGTGACGAGATCGACCGCGACCAGTTGCTGCGCCGCTTCGTCGACATCCAGTACACCCGTAACGACATGGCCTTCACCCGCGGCACGTTCCGCGTCCGCGGCGACACCATCGAGATCTTCCCGGTCTACGAGGAACTGGCCGTCCGCATCGAGATGTTCGGCGACGAGATCGAGGCGCTGTCCACGCTCCACCCGCTGACCGGCGAGGTCATCAGCGAGGACGAGCACCTGTACGTCTTCCCCGCCAGCCACTACGTCGCGGGCCCCGAGCGCATGGAGAAGGCCATCGCCGGGATCGAGGCGGAGCTGGCCGAGAGCCTCGCCACGATGGAGAAGCAGGGCAAGCACCTGGAGGCCCAGCGGCTGCGGATGCGGACGACCTACGACATCGAGATGATGCGCCAGGTCGGCTCCTGCTCCGGCATCGAGAACTACTCGATGCACATGGACGACCGCGCCCCCGGCACCGCGCCGAACACCCTCCTGGACTACTTCCCGGACGACTTCCTCCTGGTCATCGACGAGTCGCATGTCACCGTGCCGCAGATCGGCGCGATGTACGAGGGCGACGCCTCCCGCAAGCGCACCCTGGTCGAGCACGGCTTCCGGCTGCCGTCCGCCCTCGACAACCGGCCGCTGAAGTGGGAGGAGTTCCTGGAGCGCGTCGGCCAGACCGTCTACCTGTCGGCGACCCCGGGCTCGTACGAGCTCTCGCGCTCCGACGGCTATGTGGAACAGATCATCCGCCCGACCGGCCTGGTCGACCCCGAGGTGATCGTCAAGTCCACCGAGGGCCAGATCGACGACCTGGTGCACGAGATCCGTACGCGTACGGAGAAGGACGAGCGGGTCCTGGTCACCACCCTCACCAAGAAGATGGCCGAGGACCTCACCGACTACTTCGTCGAACTGGGCATCCAGGTCCGCTACCTGCACAGCGACGTGGACACCCTGCGGCGCGTGGAACTGCTGCGGGAGCTGCGGGCCGGCGAGTACGACGTCCTGGTGGGCATCAACCTGCTGCGGGAGGGCCTCGACCTGCCCGAGGTGTCGCTCGTGGCGATCCTGGACGCCGACAAGGAGGGCTTCCTCCGTTCGGGCACGTCCCTGATCCAGACCATCGGCCGGGCCGCCCGTAACGTCTCCGGCCAGGTCCACATGTACGCGGACAAGATCACCCCGGCGATGCGGAGGGCCATCGACGAGACCAACCGCCGCCGGGAGAAGCAGCTCGCGTACAACAAGGAGAAGGGCATCGACCCGCAGCCCCTCCGCAAGAAGATCGGCGACATCGTCGCGACCCTCGCACGCGAGGAGATCGACACCCAGGAGCTGCTGGGCACCGGCTACCGCAAGGGGGCCGAGGGCAAGGACGCCAAGGGCAAGGCACCGGTGCCCGCGCTGGGCGGCAAGGCGGCCAAGGGCAAGGCCGCGAAGGGCGGCACACCCACCGACCGGCCCGCCGCGGAACTGGCCGAACTCATCGAGGAGATGACCGACCGGATGCGGGCCGCCGCTGCCGAGCTGCAGTTCGAGGTGGCCGCCCGGCTGCGCGACGAGGTGGGCGAACTGAAGAAGGAACTGCGGCAGATGAAGGAGGCGGGGCTGCGCTGAGGGGGTGATGGCGGCGGGGGGGGAGGTGGCGGCGAGAGGGATGACGGTACGGGGGTGATCGCGCCGCCGGGGCGACTGCCGTGAGGGGCAACTGGGTTGGTGCGGCGATGGGGTCGGTGCGGCGGCTGCGGTGGCAGGTCGACTTCGCTGGCCCGGTGGCCCGGTGGCCCGGTGGCCCGGTGGCCCGGTGGCCCGGTGGCCCGGTGGCCCGGTGGCCCGGTGGCCGGGCGGCCCGGTCGATGGGGCGTCGGGTTGACGGGGGCGTGCTGACCGGGTGATCAGGGGCGGACGGCGGGGGTGCCCGTCTGCGCCCCGCCCTCGCCCGCGCCCCCGCCGTACGGCCCGGGCCCGCCCCCGTACCGCTCCGGAAGGGCCCGCCCGGGGCTCCCCGAGCGGGGTGGGCTGTGTTGCAGGAACGCCACAAAGCGCGGGGCAGTCGCGTGCCGGGGGCGGGCCGTGCATAGGGTCGGGGGAGGCCGTCGGGGAGGCGGCCACGGGGAGAACAGAGCGAGAGGGGACGGCACGTGTCGGTCAACTTGTCCAAGGGGCAGGGCATCAGCCTGGCGAAGTCCGACGGGGGGACGCTGACCGCGGTACGGATGGGGCTGGGCTGGCGTTCGGCGCCCCGGCGCGGCCTGTTCGGATCGCGCACCCGGGAGATCGACCTCGACGCCTCGGCGGTGCTGTTCGCCGACAAGCAGCCGATGGACGTCGTCTTCTTCCAGCATCTGATCAGCGACGACGGGTCGGTACGGCACACCGGCGACAACGTGGTCGGCGGCGCGGGCCAGGGCGGGGACGACGAGGCGATCCTCGTCGACCTGTCGCGGGTGCCGGTGCACATCGACCAGATCGTCTTCACCGTGAACTCCTTCACCGGGCAGACCTTCGCCGAGGTGCAGGACGCGTTCTGCCGCCTGGTCGACGAGACCACCGGCCAGGAACTCGCCCGCTACACCCTCACCGGCGGCGGCGACTACACCGCGCAGATCATGAGCAAGGTGCACCGTTCCGGCAACGGCTGGCAGATGACCGCGATCGGCGAACCGTCCGACGGCCGTACGTTCAAGGACGTCGTCCCGGCGATCCTGCCGTACCTGTAAGCACGCACCAGGCCCCGTCGGCGAGCACGGGGCGCACGACATTTCCGGGGGAACGACGATGACGGCCGAGCTTGTCCGCGGGCAGAACCACCCACTGGACCGGACGCGTGTGGAGATCAGGATCGCGGCGGGCGGGCCCGTCGTCGCGGGGGTGACGCTCGCCGACGAGCTGGGCGGCCTCGCGGGTGTCGAAGCGGTCGCCCATCCGGGTGCGCCGCGTCGCGACGGCGTGGAGGTGCCCCGGCAGGCCGCCGCCGAGCACCGGATCGCGGTGGACCTGGATGCCCTGCCCGCCGCCGTGCACCGGGCGAGCGTGCTGCTCGCGCTGCCCGTCGGCATCGGCGGCCCGGCGGTCTTCGGCGCGGCGGCGGCACCGCTCGTCGCCGTCACGGGCCTGGACGGTACGGAGCTGGCCAGCTACACGCTCGTCGACCTCGACGCCGAGACCGCCGTCGTGGCGGTGGAGCTGTACCGCAGGCAGGGCGCCTGGAAGGTGCGGGCCGTGGGGCAGGGGTACGCGGGCGGGCTCGCCGCACTGTTCCAGGACCAGGGCCTGCCGCAGGCCACGAGCGCGGGACTGGCCGCGGAGATCCAGGAGGCGGTACGCAGCGGCCACGCGCGTTCGGTACCGGTCCCCGCCGCGTCGCCCGGCCCAGTCGCGTCGTCCAGCCCTGCCGGGGCGCCTGGCCCCACCGGCTCCACCGCAGCGTCCGCCCCCGCCGAGCCGCCCGCCCCCGTCGACTACCGGCACCCCAAACGCCGTACCTCGAACCCGCCCCTGCCCCCGCAACCGCGCCAGGCCACCCCCACGACCCCACCGCCCACACCTACCCCACCCACATCCGCTCCCACACCCGCCCCCACACCCACCACGCCCCCCTCAGGCGACGCACAGCCCGCCGCCCCGGTAGCCGGTGACGCCGCCGGCCGTACTCCGGAAGAGCGGCTCTACAACCAGGTCTGGGGCATGTTCGAGGACCTGGCGCGGACGGTCGCCGCCTACCGCAGCGCCATGGACTTCGCCCAGTCCCGCCTGGCGAAGGAACTGGACGCCGTCAACGCCGACCCCCGCAACCGCATGGGAGCGGCCGCCGAAGCGGCGCGTGCCGCCGCACACGACAAGCACGCCCGTCTCGCGGCCCAGGCCCGCGAGGTGCTCGACCGCGACCTCGGCCAGCTCACCGCCGAGGCCGAGGTCGTCGAGCCCGCCCTGCCCCCGGCCTTCGCCTCCTGGAGCAGCCCTGTCTGGCAGGGCTACCGGCCGCCGGAGGAGTACCCGACGGCGGTGCGGCTCGGTGACCTGCGCCTGCCGGAGTGCCCTGACCTGCGTATCCCCATGCTCGTACGGCTGCCGATGACCCGCGGCCTGTGGATCGACAGCGGGCGGCCGGAGACGTTCGCCGGCGCGGAGACGGCCGACGGCGCGTTCGGGAGCAGCTTCGGCCTCGACGGTCTTGACGGACTCGACGGCCTGGCCGGGGGCTCGGACGGGGCCGGGCCGCTCGACGAGGCCGAGGTGCGGCGCCGGGCGGTCGACACGGCCGTCACGCTCGCCGCCCGCCTGCTGGCCGTCCATCCGGTCGGCGAACTCACCGTCCACGTCATCGACCCCGCCGGCTCGGCGACGCCCGCTCTGGCCCCGCTGCTGGAGACGGGCGCGCTCCGCGAACCCCCGGCCACCGGCGCGCAGGGGGTGACCGCGGTGCTCGGCGAACTGACCCGGCGCGTGGACCTCGTCCAGATGGCGGTCCGCAACCAGGCGGCGGAAGCCCTGCC
Source organism: Streptomyces chrestomyceticus JCM 4735 (assembly GCF_003865135.1). Taxonomy (NCBI): domain Bacteria; kingdom Bacillati; phylum Actinomycetota; class Actinomycetes; order Kitasatosporales; family Streptomycetaceae; genus Streptomyces; species Streptomyces chrestomyceticus. The sequence goes on from NZ_BHZC01000001.1 coordinate 7,147,144, forward strand.
GCCGGACCTGGACACCGCCGAGCAACTGCTGATCGTCCACGACTTCCCGCACGGTTTCGACGACCGCGCCGTCAACCAGCTCCGCTATCTGGCGGACGAGGGCCCGTCGGTCGGCGTGCACCTGCTGATGGTCGCCGACCGGGCCGAGGCCCGGGAGTACGGGCCGGTACTGGACCCGCTGTGGCGTTCCCTGCTGCGCGTGACGCCGGTGCCGGACGCCCACCTCGCCGACCCCTGGGTCGGGCACGCCTGGACGTACGAACCGTCGCGCGTGCCGGACGGCAGCCGGGTGCTGCGCAAGGTTCTGGGCGACCTGGGGGAGGCCCGCCGCTCGCAGGACCACAGCCGGTCCCGCGAAGGCTGAACCCGGCCTGACCGCGGACGAACCGACCACCGCCGGGGCGGAGGAACCGGCGGAACGAGCCGACCCCGTGCCTCCGCCCCGCGCCGCCTCCACCCCGCCCCGCCTCGATCAAGCCCCCCACGCCCCGCCCACGATCAAGCTCCCACCACCTCCCCTCACCCTCCCGCACCCCCACCTGACCAGCGCATTTACCCAACTCTTTACTATCCATTGCCCTTCCTTTACTCTTGTGGTGCGGAGGGGAGTATTCCTGCGCGACGTCCCCGTCATCACGGATCGCACCACTGACGAGATCCCGGGGCGTCGGCCCGTCTCGGAGAGCGCGGCACCAGCGCTCTCGGGTGGAAGAGACCTCCGGCAGCGACGACGCTGTTAGTGCCGTACGACTCTGCCGGAGGAGCAGTGGACGTTTCCCTGACCCTGTGGGTGCTGACCATCGTCGGTCTGTGCGCCCTGATCACCGCCGATTTCTTCATCGGCGGCCGAAAACCGCACGAGGTCTCCCTCAAGGAGGCCGGCATCTGGACCGCCGTGTGGATCGCCCTCGCCGCGCTCTTCGGCCTCGGGCTGCTCGTCTTCGGCGGCGGACAGCCGGCCGGCGAGTTCTTCGCGGGCTTCATCACCGAGAAGTCGCTGAGCGTCGACAACCTCTTCGTCTTCGTGCTGATCATGGCGAAGTTCGCGGTGCCGACGATCTACCAGCAGCGGGTGCTGATGGTCGGTGTGCTGATAGCGCTCGTGCTGCGCGCCGGGTTCATCGGCGCGGGCGCCGCGATCATCGCCAACTTCTCGTGGGTCTTCTACATCTTCGGCGCGTTCCTCATCTGGACGGCCTGGAAGCTCATCAAGGAGGCCAGGGCGGAGGAGCAGGACGAGGAGTTCGAGGAGAACCGCTTCCTGAAGATGGTCGAGAAGCGGTTCCCGTCGACCGACAAGTACCACGGCACCAAGCTGTTCGTCGTCGAGAACGGCAGGCGCCTGATGACGCCGATGCTGATCGTCATGCTGGCGATCGGCACCACCGACGTGCTGTTCGCGCTGGACTCGATCCCGGCGATCTTCGGCCTCACCCAGGACCCGTACATCGTCTTCACCGCCAACGCCTTCGCCCTGATGGGTCTGCGGCAGTTGTACTTCCTCATCGGCGGTCTGCTGAAGAAGCTGGTGCACCTCTCCTACGGCCTGTCGATCATCCTCGGCTTCATCGGTGTGAAGCTGGTGCTGCACGCCCTGCACGAGTCGGGGGTGAGCGTCCCGGAGATCAGCATCCCGGTCTCGCTCGGCGTGATCTGCGCCGTCCTCGTGGTCACGACGATCACGAGTCTGCGGGCCTCGAAGAAGCAGGCCCGTGCGGAGGCGGCGGCCGCCGGGACGAAGGAAGATGCCAAGGGCGCCAAAGATGCCAAAGACGCCGTGGACGTCTGACCGGCTGTCCTGAGGGGCGGTCGTACCGCCCCGGCGCGTTCGAGGAGGTCTCGCGGGTGCACCGCGGGGCCTCCCTCGCGCGCTACGGGCATATGCGGAGGTCACATATGCACCCTGCGTACGCCCGCACTCCCACGACCCCGTACAGTGCGCGCATCGTTGGTCGCGCGCCCGGAGGGAGCCCGACGCCTCACCGGCCTCGGCCCGTCCGGCGCGCACTGTCCCTAGGGGGGACCATGCGTCATCACACCAAGGCGGCCGCCGCGGCCGCACTCGCGATAGCCACGGCGGTCGGCGGACTCGCCACGGCGGCACCGGCGTCCGCCGCCGGCTCCGTACACCTGACGAAGATCTACTACAACAGCCCCGGCAGCGACAACGGCTCCAACGCCAGCCTCAACGCCGAGTATGTGCAGATCAAGAACTCCACCTCGCGCGCCGTCAGCCTCAAGGGCTGGAAGCTGACCGACGCCTCCCGGCACACGTACACCTTCGGTACGTACAGCCTGGGCGCGGGGAAGACCGTGACGGTGCACACCGGCAAGGGGCGCGACACGGCGGCCCACCGCTACCAGAACCGCCGTGCCTACGTGTGGAACAACACCAAGGACACGGCGACCCTCAAGAAGCCGTCCGGCGCGCGCGTCGACAGTTGCAGCTACAACAACGCACGCCGCGCCTTCGTGAACTGCTGACGGAGCGGCCACCCGCACCCGTCCGCGGTGCATTGGACGGAACGGCCGCCCGCACCGGTCCGCTGACCGGGCGGGCGGCCGCCGTCCGTCCGGTCCGTCACCAGCCGCGTGCGCGCCACTCGGCGAGGTGCGGGCGCTCCGCGCCCAGCGTGGTGTCCGAGCCGTGCCCCGGGTAGACCCACGTCTCGTCGGGAAGCTGGTCGAAGAGCTTGGCCGAGACGTCGTCGAGGAGGCTGGCGAACTGCTCCGGGTCGTTCCAGGTGTTGCCGACGCCGCCCGGGAAGAGGCAGTCGCCGGTGAAGACGTGCGGGTGCCCGTGCGGGTCGTCGTAGATCAGCGCGATGCTGCCCGGCGTGTGGCCGACCAGGTGGCGGGCGGTCAGCCGGACCTCGCCGACGGTGATGGTGTCACCGTCCTCGACGGGCACGTCGGTCGGTACGGGGATGCCTTCGGCGTCGTACCGGCCCGCGTACGTACGGGCGCCCGTCGCGTCCACGACCTCGCGCAGCGCGCCCCAGTGGTCGCCGTGCCGATGGGTGGTCACCACGGAGGCGATGCCGCTGTCGCCGATCAGGTTGAGCAGGGTGGCCGGCTCGGCGGCGGCGTCGATGAGCAACTGCTCGTCCGTCGCCCGGCAGCGCAGCAGGTAGGCGTTGTTGTCCATGGGGCCGACCGCGACCTTGGAGATCATCAGGTCGGCCAGCTCGTGCACGTCGGCCGGTCCGCCGACCTTCACTGCTCCCGTGTAACTCATGGCCCCACCCTAAAGCGGCGGAAGGGCCGGAAGGGGGCCGCCCCGGGTGTCGAGGCCGGTGCCTTTGGCCCGGCCGGTGAGCCAGCCGACCAGTTCGGTGGGCGACCCGGACACCACCAGATACGGGACGCCCCCGGTGTCCTCGGTGACCCTGCCCGTGTGCTCCGTACGGCCGGTCCGCCAGCGCCGCCCGTCGGGGGTCCGCAGTTCCACGGCCGGTACGTCGACGTGCCCCGCGAACTTCTTCCCCGTCAGAAAGGCCAGTGCCGCGTCGACGAAGGCCGTCGGCAACTGCTCGATGCCGTAACCGACCCCGAGGTCGATCCGGTGCAGCTCGACCTCGGTCAGCCGGCGGAACGGCAGCCGGGCGGCGCGTTCCAGGACGCCGTTGCGCATCTCCAGCTCGTACTGCCGGCGGGCGGGCGGCAGCGCCGCCGCTGCCGCGTCGAAGCGCTCGGCGCTGGACCGCAGGTCGTCCAGGTGCACGGCGAGCGGCCGGTCGGCGCCTTCGGCGATGTCGGCGTTGCGGGCCTCGGCACTCGCGTACATCGGGGTACGGATGCCGGTACGGGCCCAGGTCAGCAGGTTGACGAGGGCGTCGGCGTTGCGTGCTACATGGGCGAGCAGATGGCCACGGGTCCAGTCGGGCAGCAGTGACGGTTCTCCGATCGCCTCGTCGTCCAACTTGCCCACGTCGACGAGCAGTCGGTCGGTCGCCTCACGGACGGAGGCGGTGTCCTGTGCGAAACCCGGTGTGGAGTCGGGCACGTTGTCGGTCATGGTCCGAAGCTAGCGCCGCGGCGGCGTCTGCGGGAGTCGGCCTGCACGGATCCGGGCGTACGCGGGAGGGCGCACGCGGGCGGCGCACGCGGCGCGGGGGCGGCTCGCGGGCCTGGCCGGGCCGGTGGAAAGCCGGTCCGGCCAGAGCCTCAGAGCCTTAGCAGCTCAGAGCCGCAGCGCCGCGTCCGTCACCCGGCCGCCCCGTCAGGAGCACCGAACCACCGCCGCAACGCGTCGTCGAGGGTGCCCGGTTCGGCTGTCGTGGAGGTATCGGTGGCTGCCGTCCGGGTGGCCGTCGCCGTACCGGTCGTACGGCCCGGAGCGGCACCCGCGCCCCCGGACACCACAGCCTCGCCGGAACCGGACCCGGACCCGGCCTCGGACCCTGACCCGGCCTCGGCACCCACCCCCTCCCCGTCCCGCCACGCCCCCGTACCGGCGGCCCAAGCCGTGATCCCGTCCGGCCGTACCAGCAGCCCGGCCAGCTCCGGACGGCTCGGGCAGCGGCCGGTCACCACGCGCACCCGCCCCGCGTACCCGGAGGCGTACTCCGCGGCCTGCCGGGCCGTCTCCGGGTCGTCGGAGAGGACGAGCAGCAGCCCCTGCCCGTCCCGGAGGTGGCCGGCGAGCCTGCTGCCGTCGGCCAGTTCCAGGTCGGGGGCGCTGCGGCCGGTCAGCGGGTGGTCGCCGGGCAGGTCGTAGCCCTGCCAGACGCCGGAGATCTTCTTGACGAAGTAGGTGGTGCCGGTGACGGTGCCGATCAGGTCGCGGACCACCTCGCGCAGCGCGCGGGCGTGCGGCTCCGGCCGCATCATCGCGATCTGGGCGCGGGTCCACTCCAGCACCCACGCGCCGATCGGGTGCCGCTCGGCGGTGTAGGTGTCCAGCAGCCCTTCCGGGGCGTGGCCGTGGATCGTCGCGGCCAGCTTCCAGCCCAGGTTCATCGCGTCCCCGATGCCCAGGTTCAGCCCTTGGCCGCCGAACGGCGAGTGCACATGCGCCGCGTCGCCGGACAGCAGGACGCGCCCGGAGCGGTAGTCGGGGACCTGCCGGGCGTTGTCGGTGAAGCGGGTGGCGGTGAGCACCTTGGTGATCGTGACGTCGGTTCCCGAGGTCCTGCGCAGGCTGGTCTGCAACTCCTCCAGGGTGACGGGGGCGTCGCGGTCGGCGGGCGGGCCGTCGAACTCGACGGTGAGGATGCGGCCGGGCAGCGGGCCGTGGGCGTAGATGCCGGTCGCCGTCTCGTTCCAGCCCGCGCCGAGCTTTTCGGACCCGGTCAGCTCCACCAGCGCCTGGTGGCCGGTGATCTCCGGGGCGGTGCCGGGGAACGGGAAACCCGCGAGCCGGCGGACCGTACTGCGTCCGCCGTCGCAGCCGACCAGCCAGCCGGCCCGGAGGGCTTCTCTGGCCGCCTCTCCACTCGGGTGGCCGTCCTGGGCGCTGCCCGCGCCGCCGGCCCCCGCGACCGGGCGCAGGTGCACCGTCACGCCGTCGTCCGCCGTGTCGAAGCCGGTCAGTTCCACTCCGCGGCGCAGTACGACGCCGAGTTCGGCGGCGCGTTCGGCGAGCAGCCGTTCCAGCGCCAACTGCGGTACCAGCCCGACGTCACCGGCCGGTCCGGCGTCGTGGAAGCCGGGGTCGGACGCGTCCAGAAGCTCGGCGGGCAGCATGATCCCCCCGAAGTGCCCGGCGAACTTCGGCGCCGCGCGCACGGGCGTCGCCCCGGCCGCCTGCCGCTGCCGCATGAAGGAACCGAAGTGGCCGAGCGCCTCCTTCTGCACCTCGGCGAGCGCGGGCAGCAGCCCGCGGCGGTAGAAGGCTTCCGCGCTGGGCGTGTTGACGGCCGCCGCCTTGATCGTCTCGTCCGGTGCGGTCAGCCGCTCCAGTACGACGACGCGCACCCGGCGCAGGGCGAGTTCGCAGGCGAGCATCAGTCCTACGGGGCCGGCGCCCGCGATCACCACGTCCGGGCGGGGGTCCGTGTGGTCCTTGCTGCCAGTGGTCTCCATGTCCATGCGGCAAAGTGTAGTCACTAAAAATTTATTTCGGCTAAAATTTTGGTCATGGCTGACGGTACGGAGAAGAGCGGGCGGCGCGGCGGGTCGCGGGCGGCCGCGGACGGTGGCGGGCTCTCGCTGCGCGAGCTCAAGAAGATCCGGACCCGCGAACGGATCTCCGGCGAGGCGACCCGGCTGTTCGTCGAGCGCGGCTTCGACCACGTCACGGTCGCCGAGGTCGCCCGCGCCGCCGAGGTCTCGACGATGACGGTCTTCAACTACTTCCCCCGCAAGGAGGACCTCTTCCTCGACCGCGTCCCCGAGATCGTGGAGCTGGTGACGCGCGCCGTACGGGAGCGGGGCGAGGGATGCTCGCCCTTGGAGGCGCTGCAGAATCTCGCGCTCGGCCTGCTGGAGCAGCGGCATCCGCTCGCCGGGGTGGGGGAGTGGGTCGGCTACTGGTGGCGGGTGCTGGTCGAGTCGCCGGCGTTGATGGCGCGCGGGCGTGAGGCGCTGGAGGAGTTCGAGGGCACGCTCGCCGGGCTGTTCGCGGAGGCCGAGGGAGCCGGGCCGGACGCGTACGGGCCGAAGCTGGCCGCGGCGCTGACCGTGGCCGGGTACCGCTCCGTGTACGCGACGGTCGTCCGGCGGCAGCTCGCGGGCGTCCCGGTCGAGGAGATCGCCGCGGAAGAGGGGGAGCTGCTGCGGCACACGTTCGAGATGCTGTCACGGGTGGTGCGGACGGGGCCGCCGGTGCGCGAGTCCTGAGCGCTGGAGGCGGACCGGCGGCCTGAGCGCAATAACCCGGCAGTCTGAGCGCGGGAAGCTGGCGGCCTGATCGCCGGAACCTGACCGCCCGGACGATCAGGGAGCCCTGCGCCCCGGACGATCAAGGAGCCCTGCCCCGCCCGGACGATCAAGAAGCCCTGTGCCCCGGACGGTCGAGGAGCACGAGGAGCTGGGCGCCCGACGGCCGGCCCGTCCTCGGCACACACGGCACGTATCCAAAATCGAACAACACCCACCCCGCCCGTGACTTCGGACACCTTCACTCCGCCGCCGGTTTCCCGCCCCGACGGCCCCGGTACCGGAGGGAACCGGGACCGCCGGACGGGCGTGGCTGAAGGGGGGTACGGCCTGTGGATGATCGCTAGGAAGAGACGCGGGCCGCCGTGCGTTGAGATCAGCGACCACACGTTCGGGTGAAGCGGTGCGACAGACCCCGTAATTCGAATGCGCGTGCTATAGGCTCGTGTGTGGCATCAATAAGACATCGCCGCGGCAGCCCCCATACCCTGGGGCGGGGGCTCGCCCAGCTTCCGTGCCCACCAGGCTCGGCGCCCGGACGACCGGGTCGCCCGACCGTGGCCGTCAGGGCCGCACGTAGCTGGGCCGCGGCCTCCCGCCCCTCTCCAGAAAGGTGCCGACCGGCGTGGCCGACCGTCTCATCGTTCGTGGCGCTCGCGAGCACAACCTCCGGAACGTCTCGCTCGACCTGCCCCGAGACTCCCTCATCGTCTTCACAGGGCTCTCCGGCTCGGGCAAGTCCTCGCTCGCCTTCGACACGATCTTCGCCGAGGGGCAGCGCCGCTATGTCGAGTCGCTCTCCTCCTACGCCCGGCAGTTCCTCGGGCAGATGGACAAGCCCGATGTGGACTTCATCGAGGGCCTGTCCCCCGCGGTCTCCATCGATCAGAAGTCGACCTCGCGCAACCCGCGCTCCACGGTCGGCACGATCACCGAGGTCTACGACTACCTCCGCCTGCTGTTCGCCCGGATCGGCAAGCCGCACTGTCCCGAGTGCGGCGACCCGATCGCCCGGCAGTCGCCGCAGGCCATCGTCGACAAGGTCCTGGAGCTGCCCGAGGGCAGCCGCTTCCAGGTGCTGGCCCCGCTCGCGCGCGAGCGCAAGGGCGAGTTCGTGGACCTCTTCTCCGACCTCCAGACCAAGGGCTACAGCCGCGCCCGCGTCGACGGGGAGACGATCCAGCTCTCCGACCCGCCGAAGCTCAAGAAGCAGGAGAAGCACACGATCGAGGTGGTCGTCGACCGCCTGACCGTCAAGGACAGCGCCAAGCGGCGGCTGACCGACTCCGTCGAGACCGCGCTGGGCCTCTCCGGCGGCATGGTCATCCTCGACTTCGTCGACCTGGACGAGGACGACCCGCAGCGCGAGCGGATGTATTCGGAGCACCTCTACTGCCCGCGCGACGACCTGTCGTTCGAGGAGCTGGAGCCCCGCTCGTTCTCCTTCAACTCGCCCTTCGGCGCCTGCCCCGACTGCACCGGCATCGGTACGCGCATGGAGGTCGACCCCGAGCTGATCATCCCGGACGAGGAGAAGTCCCTCGACGAGGGCGCCGTCCACCCCTGGTCGCACGGCCACACCAAGGAGTACTTCGGCCGCCTGGTCGGCGCGCTCGCCGACGCCCTCGGCTTCCGTACGGACATCCCGTGGGCCGGGCTGCCGCAGCGCGCCAAGAAGGCGATCCTCAACGGCCACCGCACCCAGATCGACGTGCGCTACCGCAACCGCTACGGCCGCGAGCGCTCGTACACCACCGCGTTCGAGGGCGCCGTGCCGTTCGTCAAGCGGCGCCACCAGGAGGCGGAGAGCGACAGCAGCCGCGAGCGCTTCGAGGGCTACATGCGCGAGGTGCCCTGCCCGACCTGTGAGGGCACGCGCCTCAAGCCGATCGTCCTCGCGGTCACGGTCAAGGGCCGTTCGATCGCCGAGGTCTCGGCCATGTCGATCAGCGACTGCGCCGACTTCCTGCGCGAGATGAAGCTCGACGCCCGCGAGAAGAAGATCGCCGAACGGGTCCTCAAGGAGGTCAACGAGCGGCTGAAGTTCCTGGTCGACGTCGGCCTGGACTACCTCTCGCTGAACCGTGCCGCGGGCACCCTCTCCGGCGGCGAGGCCCAGCGCATCCGGCTCGCCACCCAGATCGGCTCCGGCCTGGTCGGCGTGCTGTACGTGCTCGACGAGCCGTCCATCGGTCTGCACCAGCGCGACAACCACCGGCTCATCGAGACGCTGGTGCGCCTGCGCGACATGGGCAACACGCTGATCGTCGTGGAGCACGACGAGGACACGATCAAGGTCGCCGACTGGGTCGTGGACATCGGCCCGGGCGCCGGCGAGCACGGCGGCAAGGTCGTGCACAGCGGCACGATGAAGGAGCTGCTGGCCAACAAGGACTCGGTCACCGGGCAGTACCTGTCCGGCCGCAAGGCCATCGTGACGCCCGAGGTGCGGCGGCCCGCCGACCCGAAGCGGCAGTTGACAGTGCACGGCGCGAAGGAGAACAACCTCCGCGACATCACCGTCTCCTTCCCGCTCGGCGTGCTCACCGCGGTCACCGGTGTCTCCGGCTCCGGCAAGTCCACGCTGGTCAACGACATCCTCTACACCCACCTGGCCCGCGAGCTGAACGGCGCCAAGTCGGTCCCCGGCCGCCATGTGCGCGTCTCCGGCGACGACCAGGTGGACAAGGTCGTGCACGTCGACCAGTCGCCCATCGGCCGTACGCCGCGCTCCAACCCGGCGACGTACACCGGCGTCTTCGACAACATCCGCAAGCTGTTCGCGGAGACGATGGAGGCCAAGGTCCGCGGCTACCTGCCGGGGCGCTTCTCCTTCAACGTCAAGGGCGGCCGCTGCGAGAACTGCGCGGGCGACGGCACGATCAAGATCGAGATGAACTTCCTGCCGGACGTGTACGTGCCGTGCGAGGTCTGCCACGGCGCGCGCTACAACCGGGAGACCCTGGAGGTCCACTACAAGGGCAAGTCCATCGCCGAGGTCCTGGACATGCCGATCGAGGAGGCGCTGAGCTTCTTCGAGGCCGTACCGAGCATCGCCCGGCACCTGAAGACGCTCGACGAGGTCGGCCTGGGCTACGTCCGGCTCGGGCAGTCCGCGCCGACGCTGTCCGGCGGTGAGGCGCAGCGCGTCAAGCTCGCCTCCGAGCTGCAGAAGCGCTCCACCGGCCGTACGGTCTACGTCCTGGACGAGCCGACCACCGGTCTGCACTTCGACGACATCAGCAAGCTGATCAAGGTGCTGTCCGGCCTGGTCGACAAGGGCAACTCGGTCATCGTCATCGAGCACAACCTCGACGTGATCAAGACCGCCGACTGGATCGTGGACATGGGCCCCGAGGGCGGCAACGGCGGCGGCCTGGTCGTCGCCGAGGGCACGCCGGAGGAGGTCGCGGCGGTCCCCGCCAGCCACACCGGCAAGTTCCTGCGCGACATCCTGGGCGACCGGGTCAGCGACGCGGAGCCAGCCCTGGCCGGCGGGCCGAAGAAGCGCGCGGCGAAGAAGACCGTCGCCGCGACGAAGGCCCCGGCGAAGAAGACCGTCTCGGCGAAGACCGCCACCAAGGCGGCCGCTTCGAAGACGACGGCGAAGAAGACGGCAGCCAAGCCCGCGGCGGCCAAGAAGACGGCCGCCAAGAAGGCGACGCGGGCCCGCCGGGCCTGATCGCCGCCGGACGAGCCGACGGGCCGCCGTCCCACCCGTAAGGGGAGGGGCGGCGGCCCGTCGTCGTCATGGGGTGGGCAGCCCTTCATGGGGGCAGGCAGGCAGTCCGCCCGGCCGCCGCGCGCTGCGCGGTCCGCCCGCCGTCGTACGGGCGCCGGGCGTCCGGGACCGCCCGTATCACCGTTACGGCTGCGGAACCCGCCGTCCTATACCCCCGTCACGACTGCGAGGCCCACCGCCCCATACCCCCACTAAACCCGCGCCCCCCACCACCCCATCACTCCGGCCCCACCAACTCCGTCGCATACGGCGGCTGCGCGCCGGGCCGGGAGCAGGTCACCGCGGCCGCGCGGGCGGCGAAGCCGAGGATGTCGCGCCAGGCGTCGGAGGAGAGCGCGGTGAGCGCGTCGGGGGACAGGGCGCCGTGTGCGTCGAGACGGTGCAGCAGGGCCGCGTTGACGGTGTCGCCCGCGCCGATCGTGTCGGCGACCTCCACCTGCTGACCGGGCACCGCGATCTCCGCACCGCCCGGCGTCAGCACGGACAGCCCGTCGCCGCCGCGCGTGAGCACGACCGCCGCGGGACCGGCCGCCAGCCAGTCCTTCACCGCGGCCGCGACCCCCTCGGGCCCGGCCAGCCACTCCGCGTCCTCCTCCGAGAGCTTCAGCAGCGTGACGTGCGGCAGCCAGGCGCGGAAGCGGGCGCGGTAGGCGTCCGGGTCCGCGATCAGCCCGGCGCGGATGTTGGGGTCCAGCGCCGTGAAGATCCCCTGTTCGGCCGAGCGGCGCAGCAGCGCCTCGTACGCGCTCGCGCCCGGCTCCAGGACCATCGAGCAGGTGCCGAACGACACCGCCCGCGCCGCGGCGGGGAGTTCGGCCGGGAGGGTGAACAGCCGGTCGGCGGTACCGTCGGCGTAGAAGCCGTAACCGGCCGAGCCGTCCGGGCTGATGTCCGCGACGGCCAGGGTGGTGGGCTCGGCGCCGCGCTGGACCAGCGAGGTGTCCACGCCGTCCGCCCGCAGCCCGCGCAGCAGTTCCTCCCCGAACGTGTCGGTGGACACCCGCGAGCAGAACGCGGCGGGCGAGCCGAGCCGCCCGAGGGCGAGGGCGGTGTTGTACGGGCCGCCGCCCCGGCGCGGCAGCAGCGCGGGCAACGGCCCGTCCCCGGACGGCGATTGCGAGCTGGGGACGAGGTCGATCAGGGCCTCGCCGGCGACGACGATCACGACAGTCCTGGCCTTTCTGGGGGAGGGGAGGGTCAGTGTCCGGTGCAGCCGCAGGATGCGCGGTGTACGTACGTACAGGGCAGCCGGAGGGTGCGTGGCGGGCGGTCCGGTTCCTCCAGCCGTTCCAGCAGCAGCCGGACCGCGGCGGCCCCGATCTCCTTGCTGGGCTGGGAGATCGCGGTCAGGCGCGGCGCGAAGAGGTCGGCCCAGGAGAAGTCGTCGAAGCAGGCCAGCGCGATGTCACGGGGGACGTCGAGGCCCAGGTCGCGCAGCGCGCGCAGGGTGCCGATGGTCATCGCGTTGTTGGCGGTGATGACGGCGGTGGGCGGTTCGGGGGCGGCGAGCAGGTGCCGGATGGCGTCCTGGGCGCCCTCGGCCTCGGAGTTGCCGCCGGCCAGGAGTTCGGGGGCGAAGGGCAGCCCTCGGGCGCGCAGGCCCTCGCGGTAGCCCTGGACGCGTTCGGTGGTAGTGCTCAGTCCGGGCAGTCCGGCGACCAGTCCGATGCGGGTGTGGCCGAGGTCGGCGAGGTGTTCGACGAGCTGCCGTACGGGGGCGGTGTTCTCGGCGCAGACCTGGTCGTACGCGTCGCCGACGAGGCGGTCGAGGAAGACGGCCGGAACCTTGCGCCGGGTCAGGTACTCCACCATGCCCGCCGGTTCGGCGGACGGCGCGACGATCATGCCGTCCACCCGGCGTTCGTGCAGCAGCCGGACGACCTTCTGCTCGTGCGCGGGGTCGTCGTGCGGATCGGCGATCAGCAGGCTGTAGCCGGCTTCCAGGGCACCGGCCTCGACGCCCTGGAGGATCTCGGTGAAGTACGGGTTGCTGATCGCGGAGACCGCGAGACCTATGGAGCGGGTGCGCGCGGTGACCAGGGAGCGGGCCAGCGTGTTGTGGGTGTAGCCCAGCTCGTCGATGGCCTTCAGGACGGCGGCGCGGGTGTCGGGGCGTACCGGCCGGGTCTCGTTGAGCACGTGCGAGACCGTGGCCACCGAGACCCCCGCCTGTCGCGCCACATCGACCATCGTCGTCATCCGGTCCGTCTCCCCGAGTCCGTCGCCCTGCTCCGCCGGCCGGAGGTCCGGCTGCCGGTACGTAGTCCATCACAGCCTAGACGTAAACGCTTGCGCAAACGTTTACCCCCGGGTTACGTTCACGCCGCTCCATCCCGCAACACCCGCAACACCGCACGAAGACGTGAGGAGGCGCCGATGCGCGCTGTCGTGGTCACCGAGCCGGGCCGTACCGCCCTGACCGAGGTTCCCGATCCCCGGCCGGAACCCGCGGAGGTCGTCGTGCGCGTCTCCTCCTGCGGGCTGTGCGGGACCGACATGCACATCCTGGGCGGCGAGCTGCCCGCCGTGCCCTACCCGCTCATTCCCGGGCACGAGCTGACCGGCGAGGTGGTGGCCGTGGGCGAGGGCGTCACCGGCCCGGCCGTCGGCGACCGCGTCGCGGTCAACCCGAACATGCCGTGCGGCGCCTGCCACTACTGCCGCATCGGGCGCGCCAACCTCTGCGAGGACTACCAGGCGATCGGTGTCACCCAGGCGGGTGGTTTCGCCGAGCTGGTCGCCGTCCCCGCACGCTGCTGCCACCTCGTCCCGGAGTCCTTCTCCGAGGCCGCCGCGGGCCTGATCGAGCCGCTGTCCTGCGCGGTGCACGGTCTGAACCGGCTGCCCCGCCGCCCCGGCGAGCACTACCTGATCTACGGCGCCGGAACGATGGGCCTGATGATGGCCGCGCTGGTGCGCACCGCCGGAGCCGCCTCCGTGTCCGTCGTGGACCTCAACGAGGACCGGCTGGCCTTCGCCGAGAGCTTCGGCCTGGACGCCGCCGTCACCAGCGCCGACCGGCTCGGCCGCAAGCCCGGCTTCGAGGTCGTCATCGACGCGACCGGCGCCGTCCCGGCCATCGAGGACGGCCTGGGCCGGGTTCGCAAGGGCGGTACGTTCCTCCAGTTCGGCGTCACCGACCCGGCCCGCTCCGCGAAGTTCTCGCCGTACCTGGTCTACCACCACGAGATCGACATCATCGGCTCGATGGCCGTGCACAACAGCTTCCAGCCCGCCATCGACGTCCTGGAGGCGGGACTCGACCTGGACCCGCTGGTCAGCGACGTGTACGGGCTGGAGGACTTCGACGAGGCGGTGGCCCGCTTCCGGGCCGGCACCGGCCGCAAGATCCACATCGCGCCGCAGCAGGGCTCCCGTACGGCGGGCCCGCGGTCCGCGCGGAAGGGGTGACCGGCCGTGCCCGCACGCATCAAGAACGCCCTGATCTGGGTCTTCGGCGCCCTCGGCGGCATCCTGTGGGGCTATGACACCGGCGTCATCTCCGGCGCCATGCTCTTCATCAAGAACGACATCGCGCTGACCCCGCTGCTGGAGGGCATGGTCGTCTCCGGCCTGCTGGTCGGCGCGATGCTGGGCGCGGGCCTGTCCGGCCGGCTGTCCGACTCCTGGGGCCGGCGCCGGCTGATCCTCGCCGCCTCCGCCGTCTTCATCCTCGGCACCCTCGGCGCCGCCCTGGCCACCACCCCCTGGACGCTGATCGCCTTCCGCTTCGTGATCGGCACCGGTGTGGGCATCGCCTCCGTCGTCGTACCGCTCTACCTGACGGAGCTGGCGCCCAAGCACCTGCGCGGCGGGCTGACCTCGCTGATGCAACTGCTGGTCACGGTCGGCATCTTCCTCGCGTACGTCACCGACTACCTGCTCGCCGGCGCCGAGGCGTGGCGCTGGATGATCGGCCTGGGCGTGGTGCCCGCCGCGATCCTCGCGCTCGGCATCGTCACCCAGCCCGAGAGCCCCCGCTGGCTGGTCGGCAAGGGCCGCAACGACGAGGCGCGGCACGTCCTGACGCGGCTGCGCGGGACGGGCGGCGCGGCCGACACCGAACTGGCCGAGATCGAGGAGACCGAACGCGTCGAACGGGCCGAGAGCCGCCCGCTGACCCTCAAGGACCTCACGGCGCCGCGGCTGCGGCCGGTCCTTCTCGCCGGGATGCTGCTGGTCTTCTTCCAGAACTTCGTCGGCATCAACACGATCATCTACTACGCGCCGACGCTGCTCACCGACATCGGCTTCGGCTCCGACGGCGCGATCCTCGCCAACGTCGGCATAGGGCTGCTCAACATGCTGATGACGCTGCCCGCCATGCGCCTGATCGACCGCAAGGGCCGCAAGCCGCTGCTGCTGTACGGCGCGCTGGGCATGTGCGCGGCCATGCTCGTGCTGGCCGTCACCAACCTGTCCGGACTGGGCTACGGGGCCGCGCTGTCCACCCTCACCCTCTTCGGTATCGCCCTGTACATCGCGTCCTTCGCCGTCTCCTGGGGGCCGGTGCAGTGGGTGATGCTGCCGGAGCTGTTCCCGATGCGGATCAGGGCCGCCGCGGTGAGCCTGTGCGTCATGTTCAACTGGCTGTTCAACATGGCCGTCTCGCTGGTCTTCCCGTCCCTGCTGCGCGCCTGGGGCGCCGGCGTGAACTTCCTGTTCTTCGCCGTGACGACGTTCGCCGCCTTCCTCTTCGTACGGAAGCTGCTGCCGGAGACCAAGGGCCGCAGCCTGGAGGAGATCGAACGGGACCTGCTCAAGGGCCGTTCGGGGCATCCGGAGGACCGCGACGGGGGCCGGTCGGGTCGCCCCGAAGCGGACGGATCGGTACCGGTATCGTCGGGAGCCGACGCCGCGGGGTGACGCCGCGCCCTGACCGAATTCCCGGGAGTACGACATGAGCCAGCCCCCCGCCCGCCGGACCGTGCTGCGAGGGGCCGCGCTCGTCGGCGCGGCGGGCTTCGGCGTCGCCGCCTGCTCCGGCGGCGGCTCGGACGAGTCGTCCGCGACGCCCGCCGAGCCGGTCGCCCTGGGCGCCGCCGCCGAGGTACCGGTCGGCGGCGCCAAGCTGTACCGCGAGAACCGCCTGCTCGTCTCGCAGCCCGAGAAGGGCCAGTACAAGTGTTTCAGCGCCAAGTGCACCCACGCGGGGTGCGTCCTGGACAAGATCGAGCGGAACCAGGGCAACTGCCCCTGCCACGGCAGCCGGTTCGACGTCACCACCGGCAAGGTCATCCAGGGGCCGGCCTCCAAGCCGCTGCCGGAGGTCCCCGTCAAGGCCGAGGGCGGGAAGCTGATCGCGGGCTGACCGCCCGGTGGGCAGCGGGATGACGGAGTGGACGCCGGGCGTCGTCACACAGCGCAGTTGGCCGGAAACGGACTGCTCGGCGGCGGGGGACTGACAGGGGGCCGGGTGACGATCTACGATCGCACGACGCGTGGCACGGATGGCGCGCGAGGGGGTGTCGTCGTGCTGGTTTCCTCGTGTCTCCACCCGGCGGCGGCAGCATGACCGGGCGTCGCTACCGGGTCGTCTGTCCTCCTGTACCCACAAGCCATGGAGAACCACCCGCGATGCACTGGAGGCGACTGCGCCGCCGCTGCCGGCGCGTGATCGACGGCATACCGCTGCCCGAGCCGTTCTCCGCCCAGGAACTGTGCGCCCGGCTCGCCGCCGACCGGGACCGCCCGCTGCGGCTGCTGACCCTGCCCACCCCGACCGGACTGGGGATGCCGACCGGCATGTGGCTGGCGACCGAGGAGGGCGACTACGTCTTCTACGACGCCCAGACCAGCCCGCTCCACCAGGAGCACATCATCCTCCACGAGATCGGCCATCTGGTCTGCGACCACCGCATGGCCGTCGAGGACCCCAGGCTCTTCCGGTACATCGACATCGAGGACCCGGCGTCCATCCGGCGGGCCCTGGGCCGCACCCGCTACTCCGACCGGCAGGAGCAGGAGGCGGAGATGATCGCCAGCCTGATCCTGGAGGGGGCAGGCCGGGTGCCCGCGCCGACGCTGCTGTCCGGCACGCTCGGCGGCCTGGCGTCCGGCATGGGCCTGCGGTCCGGTACGGGTTCGCGGGGCACCCGTCACTCGGGGCGCCGTGCTCGCGTGGCTGACGGACCTCGCCTGGCTGGAGAACGCAGGCATCGTGGCCCTGTGGGCGGTGGTGCTCGCCCGGGCGCCGCAGGGGCTCAAGGACCGGGCGCAGCGGCCGCTGTGGTTCGCCATCGTGATGATCGCGCTGGCCATGTCGATGCACCTGGAGCCGGTCACCGCCGTGCTGGCCCGCCTCGTGCCGGGCGCCCACTGGGTGGACCTGTCCACGCACCTGTTCAGCATCGTCGACGCGGCCGCCGTGCTGTGGTTCATCTTTCAGGCGGCGGGGCGGCAGCGCCGTACCGTGCTGGTGTTCGGCGCCGCGCTCGCCGTCATGCTGGCGCTCGTCGCGCTCGACCTGACCGGGCCGCCGCACGCGCGCAACCAGATCACGCCGTCGCCGGACATCCCGAGCGTGCCGGACGCCTACTGGTACGTCTTCTTCGCCTTCCACCTGACGGCCGACACCACCTGCGGCTTCGTCTGCTGGGCCCAGGGCCGTACCGGCGCGCCCCGGCTGCTGCGGTACGGGCTGCGGCTGTTCGGCACCGGCATCCTGCTGGCGTCCCTGCTGTGGGTGCTCAAACTGGCCTATCTGCAGACCCGTTCGCCGGTGTTCGGCCCGCTGTTCTCGCCGGTCACCGGCGTCGAGGCGCTGTTCATCGCGGCAGGCGTGGCGCTGCCCGTGGTGGCCGGGGCCCGGCAACTGTGGCGGGACCGCGCGTCCTACCGGGGGCTGGCCGTACTGTGGCGGGAGCTGACGGCGGTCACCCCCGATGTGGTCCTGGGCTCGGGCAGCCGGCTGCGCAACGCCGTGCTGCCGCTCCAGCTCCGCCTGTACCGGCGCGTCATCGAGATCCGCGACGCGATGATCGTGCTGCGCGACTACGTCACCCCGGACACGCTCGACGGGGTCCGCCGGCACGTGGGGGAGCGGGCCGTCCCCGAGCACCTGGCCGACGCGCACGTCACCGCCTGCTGGCTGGCCGCCGCCCTGCACGCGCGGCGCACCGGGGAGGCGCCGCAGGCCCAGACGGCCAATCTCGCGGGCCCCGGCGCGGGCGATCTCGGCGAGGAGGTCCGTCATCTGCTGCGGATCGCGGATGCCTACCGGTCTCCCGTGGTACGCGAGTACCGGGCGGTACACGTCGGCAGCGGGTGACGGTACCGCGCCGCGGCCCGCCGCCGACGGGCCGCCGTTTCCGTACGAGGAGAGGAAGACCGTGCTCATTGCCTTCGCCCTGACGCCCATGGGCGTGGAGGAGAACGGCGCGGCGTACGTCGCCGACGCGATCAAGATCATCCGGGAGTCCGGGCTGCCGAACCGCTCGGACTCCATGTACACGATGATCGAGGGGGACTGGGACGAGGTCATGGACGTCGTCAAACGCGCCACCGAGGCCGTCGCCGACCGGGTGCCGCGCGTCCAGGCCAGCATCAGGATCGATGTGTGGCCGGGGATGGACCGCCCGCTGGACGGCAAGATCTCGATGCTGGAGCGGCGCGTCGCGGACAACGCGGCGGCCGCGGGCGCCCTGGACAGCGGTACGGCGGCCGCGGACGCCGACGCGTCGGGCGTCCCGGCCACCGGGGCGGGGCCGGCCTCCTAGAGAGCGCCCCCGCCTCCAGGGGCCCGCCACGCGGCGGGCCCCTCTGCGGGGATCACCCACGGGGCACGCATCCGGAAGCGCGCCCCGCCCGGATCACCCCCAGTCCCACCCGATCCCCACGATCCCGGGCCGTACGCCTTGCTCCACCAGGTGTACGGACCGGTGCTGCCCGCTCAGCGTCAGCTCCTGCTGGCCCGAGCGGGGCGCGCCCGCCTTGGTCTGGGTGAAGCGGCGGCAGCGGACCGGCAGCGCCGCCTCGTCGAAGCACACCTGGAGGACGTACTGGCCGCCGGCGAAGCGGAAGCCCCGTACGTACTCCGCGCTCTGGCCGCCGCTGCCGTCCTCGAAGCTGTGCCCGAAGACGTGGGTGTCGCCGGCCCGCAGCCGTACGTCGAAGAGCAGCTCGGCGACCACCATCGCGGTGGCCGCGTTCCGGCGCACCCGGCCCAGGCGGCAGTTCTCCCCGGCCGTGACGGTCACCCGTGACGGGTCGCAGCCCGCGTCCCCCTGGTGGATGGCGATGTAGCGGTCCACGCCGTCCCGGTGGGCGCGCACCACCTGGAGGGAGCGCCGCCGGCTCAGTTCGCGGCCGGCTCCGATGTGCACCCATTCGTGGTGGCCGACCGTGTGCAGCCCGCCGTCCGCCGGCGCCTCCAGCTCGGCGAGGAGCGCGTGCAAGGCGTCGGACGGGTCGAAGAGCGAGCGGTAGGAGCGGGCGGCGGGGCGCTCCGCCGTCTCGGCCCGCGATCCGCCTTCGGGGACCAGCAGCCGGTGCAGGGAGCGTGCAGGCAGGTCGAGGACTTCCTCCAGGGCCCGTACGGCGCGCAGCGACTCGGGGCGCTGAGGACGCCGGGCCCCCTGCTGCCAGTAACTCAGACTCGTCACACCGACCTTGATGCCGCGCTGTGCCAGCTTGTGCTGGACGCGGTGCAGGGCGAGGCCGCGCGCGGCCAGGGCGGCCCGCAGCGCCAGGTGGAACGGGCCGGTCCGCAAAATCTGTGTCAGTTCGGCCAAGTGGGGGGAGGCCGGGCCGCTCTCGTGGTGGGCCCGGTGCCCCTGGTGCGGTGCTTGCTCGTGTGCTTCCCGGTGTTCGCGAGGTGTTTCCTGAGACGCTCCATGGGGTGTCCCCCGGGGTGTTCCATGAGGTGTATGTGGTGCCTGCTGTGTCATGTGCTGATTCATCGCCCAACCCTCCGGCGCGCGCGGTGAACGTTCACAACCGGTCTTCACACCGTGCGCTGTCCCTGCCTGTCCGCTGCAGTACGCCGGGCACGAGCCGTTCACACCCGGCACCGGACGTCCACACCCCCATGTCACCCCGCATTGAAGCGTGTTGACCTGCTCCCGACAACACCCGATGCTCCTGACCAGCATCCGGATGCGCTCCTCCATCCCCACCCCCCTCACCGGGAGAGGAACGCCATGACCTGTGCACCACGCACCCGCGGCGCACGCCGCAGATGGCTGTCGGCCGCGGCGCTGTCGGCCGCCGCACTGACCGCCGTACCCGCCACATCCGCCACCGCCGCGCCCGCCCCCACCGGCACGGCGGTCCGGACGGCAGCCGCCGCGTCCGCCCCACAGGGCATGACGGCCGCCAACCGGCTCAACATACCCATGCAGGCCCAGGAACAGACCAACTGGTGCTGGGCCGCCTCCGGCAACACCATCGCCACCTTCTACGGCAAGCGGTACAGCCAGAACCAGTTCTGCAACGCCGCCTTCAATCGCCAGCAGGGCGGCAACTGCCCCAACAACCAGGCCACACTCGGCAATGTGCAGAACGCCTTCGACTGGATGGGCGTCAACCCGGGCTCGTACGTCACGGGCTATCTGCGCTACGGCACCGTCCAGAGCGAGATCAACGCGGGACGCCCCGTGGAGACCCGCATCCAGTGGTCCTCGGGCGGCGGGCACATGCACGTGATCTACGGTTTCGACACCGCCAGGAACTGGGTGTACTGGGGAGACCCGTGGGGCTCCAACAGCCGCTACAACTGGGGCGACTACAACTACTACGTCAACGGCGACTCCTTCTCCTGGACCCACTCCCTCTACCGGATCGGAGCCTGAGGCCATGACCGAGCACAGAGCTCCGGCCGTATCCGGCACCGCCGCCGGGCGCCGTACCCCGGCCCTCCGCGCCGCCATACGGGCCGCCGCCACCGGCGCGCTCACCGCCGCCTTCCTCGGTCTCGCGCCGCAGGGCGCGCTGGCCGCCACCCCCGCGCCGCCGCCCGCGCCCGCCGCGTCGACCGTCACCGCCGCCCGCACGGCGGCCACCGCGCCGGACACCCTCGCCACGCTCTCCCGCTTCTTCGCACGCGACGGCGCGGTCGCCCTGGCGAAGGCACGGCCGCGGATCGAGGGGCGGACCGTGCCCGTGTACGTCCTCTCGGCCGACTTCGTCCGCGGCAAGGCCGGGGCACCCGTCTCCCGGCTGGAGTTCCTGGCCAGCACGGCGGTCTCCGCCGACGGACAGAAGGCGTCCGTGTGGACCGCCCGGTCCGGCGGTGCCTGGAAGGTCGTCAACATCGCGACCGGCGACGACGAGGCCCGCTACAGCGCGGCCGGCGCCGGCGGCACCGTCTTCCAGGAACCGCAGATCAACGCCTGGTACGAGCAGCGCGGCGACCGCGTCCGGCCGCTGGACGCCGAGGCCCGCAAGGCGATCGGCGCGGGCGGCACCACCGTCGCCGCGTACCAGAAGCGCGTGGCGAAGGCGTACGGCGACAAGCTGCCCGGCTCCGCGTACGACCGGCGCGGCGCCGCCGGCGGGTACGGCCCGCAGACGTCCGGCGCGGACGACGGGGCCGCCCGGCAGGGCACGCCGGGGCAGCCCGTCGCGGCCGACGCCACGGCGGGCGACAGCAGCGGCCCGGTGACCGCCGCCTCGGCCGTCGCGGGCACCGCCGCCCTGCTCGCCCTCGGGCTCTCCGGCGCCGCGGCGCTGCGCAGGCGCCACAGCCGCTGAGACCCGGCCGGGGAGCCGCACCGGGGCCGCCCGCCCCTTCGGCTCCCCGGCCCGGCTGCCGGCCCCAGCTCCCCGGAACCGCGGCCGCAGGCCCCCACCGCCCCCGGCACCCGGCCCGGACGGACCCCACCCGTCCGGGCCGGGCGACCGCCCGCGCGCACGGCAGCGCCGCTTTCCGCGCCGTACCCCCGGCGTGCAGGCCCGGCGCCGCCCGCGGTCCGCCCGCTGTCACCGCCCCCAAGTAGGGTGGGCGGCATGGCAGACCCCAGCAGTTACCGACCCAAGCCGGGACAGATCCCCGACTCGCCCGGGGTCTACAGATTCCGTGACGAGTACCGCCGCGTCATCTACGTCGGCAAGGCCAAGAGCCTGCGCCAGCGCCTGTCCAGCTACTTCCAGGACCTGGCCAACCTCCATCCGCGTACGCGCACGATGGTCACCACCGCGGCCTCCGTCGAGTGGACGGTCGTCAGCACCGAGGTCGAGGCGCTCCAGCTCGAATACACCTGGATCAAGGAGTACGACCCGCGGTTCAACGTCAAGTACCGCGACGACAAGAGCTATCCGTACCTGGCCGTCACCCTCAACGAGGAATACCCCCGGGTCCGGGTCATGCGCGGCGCCAAGAAGAAGGGCGTGCGCTACTTCGGCCCGTACGGCCAGGCCTGGGCCATCCGCGAGACCGTCGACCTGATGCTGCGCGTCTTCCCCGTACGGACCTGCTCCGCCGGGGTCTTCAAGCGCTCCGCCCAGATCGGCCGCCCCTGCCTGCTCGGCTACATCGGCAAGTGCTCGGCCCCCTGCGTCGGCCGCGTCTCCGCCGAGGAGCACCGCGAACTGGCCGAGGAGTTCTGCGACTTCATGGCCGGCCGTACGGGCGCGTACATCCGCCGCCTGGAGAAGTCCATGCAGGAGGCGGCCGAGGAGATGGAGTACGAGCGGGCCGCCCGCCTGCGCGACGACATAGACGCGCTCAAGCGGGCGATGGAGAAGAGCGCCGTGGTGCTCGCCGACGCCACCGACGCCGACCTGATCGCCCTCGCCGAGGACGAGCTGGAGGCGGCCGTGCAGATCTTCCACGTCCGCGGCGGCCGGGTGCGCGGCCAGCGCGGCTGGGTCACCGACAAGGTCGAGAACGTGGACAGCGCCGCCCTCGTCGAGCACGCCCTCCAGCAGTTGTACGGCGAGGAGAGCGGCGACGCCGTACCCAAGGAAGTGCTGGTCCCGGCCCTGCCCGACCCCGTCGAACCGGTCCAGCAGTGGCTCACGGAGCGCCGCGGGTCCAACGTCTCGCTGCGCATCCCGCAGCGCGGCGACAAGAAGGACCTGATGGCCACGGTCCAGCGCAACGCCCAGCAGGCGCTGGCCCTGCACAAGACCAAGCGCGCCTCCGACCTGACCACCCGCTCCCGCGCCCTGGAGGAGATCGCCCAGGCCCTCGGCCTGGACTCGGTGCCGCTGCGCATCGAGTGCTTCGACATCTCCCACCTCCAGGGCGACGACGTGGTGGCCTCGATGGTGGTCTTCGAGGACGGCCTGGCGCGCAAGAGCGAGTACCGCCGCTTCCAGATCAAGACCTTCGAGGGCCAGGACGACGTCCGGGCCATGCACGAGGTCATCGGCCGCCGCTTCCGGCGCTACCTCCAGGAGAAGCAGCAGACGGGGGAGTGGGACGAGGAGACGCCGGCCGGCGAGGACATGCAGCCGACCGCCGCCGGGCCCACGGACGGGCTCAGCGCCGGACCCACCGACGGACCCACCCCCGCTTCCGCCTCCGCCGTCGCTTCCCCCGACGAGGACGCGCCCGCGGCCACCGGCCCCACCGACGAGGAGGGCCGCCCCAAGCGCTTCGCGTACCCGCCGCAGCTCGTCGTCGTGGACGGCGGCCAGCCGCAGGTCGCCGCCGCCCAGCGGGCCCTGTCCGAGCTGGGCATCGACGACGTCGCCGTCTGCGGCCTGGCCAAGCGCCTCGAAGAGGTCTGGGTGCCCGACGAGGACGACCCCGTCGTCCTGCCGCGCAGCAGCGAGGGCCTCTACCTCCTCCAGCGCGTCCGTGACGAGGCCCACCGCTTCGCCATCGCCTACCAGCGCAACAAGCGCGGCAAGCGCCTCAAGGCCGGACCGCTGGACAGCGTCCCCGGCCTCGGCGAGAGTCGCCGACAGGCCCTGCTGAAGCACTTCGGCTCGGTCAAGCGGCTGCGCGCCGCGCGGATCGAGGACATCTGCGAGGTGCCGGGGATCGGCCGCAAGACGGCCGAGACGATCGCGGCGGCGCTGGCCGGAGCGGCCCCGGCCGCCCCGGCCGTGAACACCGCCACAGGAGAGATCATTGAGGATGACGCGACCCCGTCGGCCGCGTTGTCGTCAGAACGGGGGCAGGAACGATGAGCGGTACCGAGCAGCACAGGCACGACACGCGGGAAGCCCAGGACACCCGGCCTTCCCGCACGACCGAGAGAGACGGTGCACAGGTGAGTACGGGCACGATGCGCGATGCCGATACGGGCGAGAGCGCCGCCATCCCCGAGCTGGTGATCATCTCCGGTATGTCGGGAGCCGGCCGCAGCACCGCGGCCAAGTGCCTGGAGGACCTCGGCTGGTTCGTCGTCGACAACATCCCGCCCGAGCTGATCCCGCCCATGGTCGAACTGGGCGCCCGCTCGCAGGGCAACGTCGCCCGCATCGCCGTCGTCGTCGACGTCCGCGGCCGGCGCTTCTTCGACAACCTCAAGGAGTCCCTGGCCACCCTCGACGCGCAGAGCGTCAAGCGCCGCATCGTCTTCCTGGAGTCCTCCGACGAGGCCCTGGTGCGCCGCTTCGAGTCCGTCCGCCGCCCGCACCCCCTCCAGGGCGACGGGCGCATCGTGGACGGCATCGCCGCCGAGCGCGACCTGCTGCGCGAGCTGCGCGGCGACGCCGACCTGGTCATCGACACCTCCAGCCTCAACGTCCACGAACTGCGCGCCAAGATGGACGCCCAGTTCGCCGGCGAGGAGGTGCCCGAGCTGCGCGCGACGGTCATGTCCTTCGGCTTCAAGTACGGCCTGCCCGTCGACGCCGACATGGTCATCGACTGCCGCTTCATCCCCAACCCGCACTGGGTCCCCGAGCTCCGCCCCTACACCGGTCTGAACGACGAGGTCTCCGGCTACGTCTTCGGCCAGCCCGGCGCCAAGGAGTTCCTGGACGGCTACGCGGAGCTGCTGCGCATCGTCGCCGAGGGCTACCGCCGCGAGGGCAAGCGGTACGTGACCATCGCGGTCGGCTGTACGGGCGGCAAGCACCGCAGCGTCGCCATGTCCGAGAAGCTCGCCCACCGCCTGGTCTCCGAAGGCGTCGAGACCGTCGTCGTCCACCGGGACATGGGGCGCGAATGACCGCCCGTCCCCTGCGGCTGCGCCGGGTCCGCAAGCTGGTCCCGGGCAGCCGCTCCGGCAGGGGCGCCACGCCCAAGGTCGTGGCGCTCGGCGGCGGCATGGGCCTGTCCGCCTCGCTCGCCGCGCTGCGCCGCATCACCGGCGACCTGACCGCCGTGGTCACGGTCGCCGACGACGGCGGCTCCAGCGGGCGGCTGCGCGACGAGCTGGGCGTCCTGCCGCCCGGCGACCTGCGCAAGGCGCTCGCCGCGCTGTGCGGGGACGACGACTGGGGCCAGACCTGGTCCCGGGTGATCCAGCACCGCTTCACCAGCGAGGGCGAGCTGCACGACCACGCCGTCGGCAACCTCCTCATCGTCGCCCTGTGGGAACAGCTCGGCGACCACGTCCAGGCCCTGGACCTGGTCGGCAAGCTGCTCGGCGCACACGGCCGGGTGCTGCCCATGTCCGCCGTACCGCTGGAGCTCCAGGCCCTGGTCAAGGGCCACGACGAGACCCGCCCGGACGAGATCTCCACGGTCCGCGGCCAGGCCACGGTCGCGCTCACCCCCGGCGAGGTGCAGTCCGTGCACCTCGTCCCGGAGGACCCGCCCGCGGTCCCCGAGGTCGTCGCCGCGGTCCGCGACGCGGACTGGGTGGTGCTCGGCCCCGGCTCCTGGTTCTCCTCCGTCATCCCGCACCTGCTCGTGCCCGAGCTGCGCGAGGCACTGGAGGAGACCAAGGCCCGTAAGGTCCTCTCGCTGAACCTGGCACCCCAGCCCGGCGAAACCGATGGCTTTTCCCCGCAGCGTCATTTGGAGGTTTTGGCCCGACACGCCCCTAAACTCGCCTTCGACGTGGTGCTGGCCGACCGGGCCGCCGTGCCCGACACCGAGAGCCTGACCGCCGCTGCCAAACAGCTCGTGGGCAGCGAGGTCGAGCTGGCGGAGGTCGCCGCGCCCGGCAGCCCCTGCGGCACGGCGGAGACCCACAAGGGTGCCGCCCGGCACGACCCGGAGCTGCTGGCCGCCGCGTACGACCGTATTTTTCGGATGCATGGAAGGATCGGCCCATGGCGATGACGGCAGCGGTGAAGGACGAAATCTCCCGGCTCCCCGTCACCCGGACCTGCTGCCGGAAGTCGGAGGTCTCGTCGATCCTGCGGTTCGCGGGTGGTCTGCACCTGGTCAGCGGGCGGATCGTGATCGAGGCGGAGCTGGACACGGGCATCGCCGCCCGGCGGCTGCGCAAGGACATCCTGGAGATCTTCGGCCACTCCTCCGACCTGGTGGTGATGGCCCCCGGCGGACTGCGGCGCGGCAGCCGCTACGTCGTACGGGTCGTCGCCGGCGGCGACCAGCTCGCCCGCCAGACCGGCCTGGTCGACGGCCGCGGCCGGCCCATCCGCGGCCTGCCGCCGCAGGTCGTCTCCGGCGCCACCTGCGACGCCGAGGCCGCCTGGCGCGGCGCGTTCCTCGCGCACGGCTCGCTCACCGAGCCCGGCCGCTCCTCCTCCCTGGAGGTCACCTGCCCCGGGCCCGAGGCCGCCCTCGCCCTGGTCGGCGCCGCCCGCCGGCTCGGCATCGGCGCCAAGGCCCGCGAGGTGCGCGGCGTGGACCGCGTCGTCGTCCGTGACGGTGATGCGATTGGCGCGCTGTTGACGCGGTTGGGGGCCCATGAGTCCGTACTGGCCTGGGAGGAGCGGCGGATGCGCCGCGAGGTCCGCGCCACGGCCAATCGTCTCGCCAACTTCGACGACGCCAACCTGCGCCGCTCGGCGCGAGCCGCTGTCGCGGCGGGTGCCCGGGTCCAGCGTGCCCTGGAGATCCTCGGCGAGGAGGTCCCGGAGCACCTGGCCGCGGCCGGCCGCCTGCGCATGGACCACAAGCAGGCGTCCCTCGAGGAACTGGGCGCCCTCGCCGACCCGCCCCTGACGAAGGACGCGGTCGCCGGCCGCATCCGCCGCCTCCTCGCCATGGCCGACAAGCGCGCCCAGGACCTGGGCATCCCCGGCACGGAGTCCAACCTGTCGGAGGAGATGGCGGACGGGATGGTCGGCTGAGATGGCGCGTTCCGCGCCGGAAGCCGGGTAGGGGGTTCGCCGCTCGGTGGCGCGCTGACCTTCGTGGCCGAGCATGCCCGTACCGGGCGGCGCTCCCCGTACCCGGCACGGGACCGGGCTTCCAGACTTCGTCCTCCAGCCCGCCCCCTTCCGTCGTACGGCGATCGACGGCCGGTGGGGGCAGGCGTCCGCCCACCCCGCTCGTGCCAGCCGAACGCGTACGGGAGGGTGCGGGACCGGAGGACGAAGTCTGTAGGCCCGGGCCCGCTCCGCTGTCGGCCTGCCCGCAGTCCGACGGAGTTTCGGAGCCCGACGGCGGGTAGGTCTCTGTGTCCGACTGGCTGGCGGTGTCGGGTGGCGCTCGCTGTTCCCGGACGCGGGCCCGGACCTCCAGACTTCGTCCTACGGTCCGCTCCCTCCCGTCGTACGGTGACGGACGGCCGGTGGGGGCAGGAGTCCCCCCACCCACGCCGCGTAAGCCGCCCGCTCCGCCCCGGAAATACGCATGCGCCCCGGACCGGCCGCTCCCTAGCCTGGGGCGATGGACGCGTTACGGATCAGACCGATGCGCGAAGACGATCTGCCGGCGGCGGAGCGGGCCTCGGCGCTGACGTTTCTCGATGCCGACCGGCGGGACCGCAGGGTCAGTGACCCGGAGCCGGAGTTGCGGTCCGCCGCGGCTGGTCGGCAGTGGATCGACCGGATGCGCTACTACCTGGGCACGGACCCGGGCGGCTGCCTGGTCGCGGTGGAACTGGACGCGGGCGCGGACCACGTGGTGGGCTTTGCCGTCTCGCAGAATCGCGAGTCGCTGTGGTACCTCGCCACGTACGGGGTGCTGCCCGGCCACCAGCGGCGGGGCATCGGCAAGCGCCTGCTGGACGCCGTTCTCGCGCACGCCGACGGGCGCCCCGGCATCTTCTCGTCGAGTGTCCACCCCGGCGCCACCCGCCGGTACCGGCTCGCCGGGTTCTCGCTCCACCCGCAGATGCGCATGGTCGGCACCGTCGACCGGTCCGCCCTGCCAGCCGTCGACGGCCTCCGGGAGGGCGGGGCGGAGGACTTCCCGTGGATGGACCGGCTGGACCGGGAGCTGCGGGGGGCCGGGCACGGCCCCGATCATGGCCGCCTGCTCGCCTCGCACCGGCTGGTCGTGTCCGGGGACCGGACCAGGCCGGGGTACGTCTACATCGACGGCTGGGGGCGGGCCGCGCTGCTGGCGGCCGGGCGTACCGACACCGCGCAGCGGCTGTTGTGGGAGGCGCTCGCCGCGTCGGACGGGAGCACCCTCGTCAACTGCGTCACCACCCCCAACGAGTGGGCGGTCGACGTCGGTCTTGCCGCCGGGCTCGCCATCGGTCAGGAGGGGTACATCGCGGTCCGTGGTATGCCCGTCCCGGCGCCCTACCTGGCCGACGGGCACTTCCTGTGAAGTGCGCGGGGGTCGGTGGTTCACCGGAGGGCCACGTCTCCGAGAGGTTCTTGGTCAGACATCCGCCATTCACCACGCCCTGTATTGACATGATCATGCAGCGTCACCAGTCTGTCGAACGCCTATTCACGAGAAGGACGACGGCAAGGGGGGCTCATGAGACGCAGGGCGAGATCCTTACTCGCGGCAGCCGCGTTGCTGCTGGGAGGGGTGGTGGCGGTGCCCGCCGCGCAGGCGCAGGCGCGGGCGGACGACGCGGCGGGCCGGGACGCTGTCGGGGTGTGGACGGCCGAGGTCACCAAGGCGCAGGTACCGCTGCTGCTCAAGGCGGGGGTGGACGGCCACGAGCTGAGCGCGCAGGTGCCGGGCAGCGGCAAGGCGAAGGTCGAGGTGTACCTCTCCGCCGAGCAGGCCGCCGGGCTGCGCCGACAGGGTGTGGAGCTGACGCGCAAGATCGTTCCGGCGGAGACGCAGCGCAAGCTCAAGGCTCAGGGTGACGGGGTCTTCCGCCCGTACACGGGTGCCAACGGCCTGATGAAGGAGATGATCGACACCGCGC
The DNA here is from genome assembly GCF_003865135.1 of Streptomyces chrestomyceticus JCM 4735. NCBI lineage: Bacteria > Bacillati > Actinomycetota > Actinomycetes > Kitasatosporales > Streptomycetaceae > Streptomyces > Streptomyces chrestomyceticus. Next base: position 7,175,809 of record NZ_BHZC01000001.1, read on the forward strand.
GGTACCACCGCGACCTCGCCAAGGTCGTCAGCATCGGCAAGACCGTCAAGGGCCGCGACATCCTGGCCCTGAAGCTCACCAAGAACGCCGAGAAGACCGCGGACGGCGCCAAGCCCGCGGTGCTGTACGCGTCCAACCAGCACGCCCGGGAGTGGATCACTCCCGAGATGACCCGGCGGCTGATGCAGTACTACCTGGCCGGGTACGGCAAGGACCCGCGGCTGACCAGGATCCTCGACACCACCGAGCTGTGGTTCCTGCTCTCCGCCAACCCGGACGGGTACGACTACACCTTCGAGAGCCCGCAGAACCGCCTGTGGCGCAAGAACCTGCGCGACAACAACGGCGACGGCAAGATCACCCCCGGCGACGGCGTCGACCTCAACCGCAATTTCTCCTACAAGTGGGGTTACGACAACGAGGGTTCGTCCCCGAACCCGGCGGGCGAGACCTACCGCGGCCCGGCCGCCGCCTCCGAGCCCGAGACCAAGGCGCTGGACGCCTTCGAGAAGCGCATCGGTTTCCGCTACGCCATCAACTACCACTCCGCCGCCGAGCTGATCCTGTACGGCGTCGGCTGGCAGGTGGCCACGCCCACTCCGGACGACGTCCTCTACCGGGCGCTGGCAGGTACGCCCGAGAAGCCGGCGATCCCCGGCTACCGCCCGCAGGTCTCCTCCGAGTTGTACATCACCAACGGTGAGGCCGACGGCCACGCGTCCAACGTCAACGGCATTCCCATGTTCACCCCGGAGATGTCGACCTGTCAGACCGCTTCCGACGCCGACCCGAACGACGAGTGGAACGCCGCCGACTGCCAGTCCGTGTTCAACTTCCCCGACTCCGAGAAGCTCATCCAGGCGGAGTTCGCGAAGAACATCCCCTTCGCACTCTCCGTCGCCGAGAGCGCGCGGCGTCCTGACCAGCCCGTCTCGTCCGTGGGCATGACGGCACCGGACTTCACCCCGCACGCCTTCACCACCTCCTACGCCCGCGGCGAGGACCAGGAAGTCGCCGTCACCGCGCGCAAGTCCGTACGCGACAAGGAGCTCAACTACCGCGTCAACGGCGGCCGCCGGCACACGGAGGAGCTGGAGGCGTGGAAGGGCGGCGAGACCTACGGGGGCGAGGACAATCTGCACTTCGACCAGTACCGGGCGTCCGTGGAAGGGGCCGATCCCGGGGACAAGGTAGAGGTGTGGTTCTCCGGCCGTACCCGCGACGGCAAGGCCACCAAGAGTGAACCTTTCACCTACACCGTCGCCGAGCGGCCGCGCGCCGACACCCTCGTCCTCGCCGAGGAGGGCGGCACCACTCCCGCGCAGCACACCGCCGCGTACACCAAGGCCCTCGCCGCCAACGGCCACCGCGCCGCGGTCTGGGACGTCGCCCGGCAGGGCGCCCCGGACGCGCTCGGTGTCCTGAGCCACTTCGACAACGTCGTCTGGTACACCGGAGCGGGCCGTCCGGGCGGCGCCACCCTGCTGGCCGTACGCGACTACCTCAACGAGGGCGGCAAGCTGCTCACCGCGGGGGAGCAGGCAGGCGGCAGCGCCGTGGTCGGCCGGGCCGTGACCGACGACTTCAGCCAGTACTACCTGGGCGCCGGCAGCCGCGTCCCCGTCAAGAACCCGCCCGCCTTCAAGGGCGCCGGCAAGCTGGCCGGCACGCAGGTGAAGCTCGGCGACGCGCCGGGCAACCCGCTGGATTCCGCCGGCGCCCACTCGGTGATCTCCGACGAACTGCCGCCGGCCACGTTCCCCCAGTTCGCCAGTGCCGCGGCCGGTGATTACCCGGGAGTACGGACACCGTTCCAGCCGTACGAGGGCGACTGGTTCGCCGCCGCCCGGCACCGCGACACCTCCTGGATGCGGCTGTCCCGGACCGTCGACCTGACCGGCGTCACCGCGGCCGACCGGCCCACCCTCCGGTTCATGCTCAGCCACGACACCGAGGAGGGGTACGACAACGCCGTCGTCGAGGCGCACACCGTGGGCAAGGACGACTGGACGACGCTGCCCGACGCGAACGGCGGCACCCGCACCGACGTGCCCGCCGAGTGCGGGGCCGGCTTCTACCTGGCCGCGCACCCCTTCCTCCAGCACTACCTGACCCGCACCGGCACCGACTGCCGCAACACCGGCACCACCGGAGCGTGGAACCGCTTCACCGGCGCCTCGGACGGCTGGCGGCCGGTCACCGTCGACCTGTCCGCCTATGCCGGGCAGCGCGTCGAGCTGGCGATCTCCTACATCACCGACCCCAGCACCGGCGGCCGCGGCGTCTTCGTGGACAACACCAGGCTCACCACCGGCACCGGCGGCGAGCCGCTGGAGGGCTTCGAGGCCTCGCTCGGGCCCTGGACCGTCCCCGGGCCGCCGGCGGGCAGCCCGCCCGCCACGGGCGACTGGGCCCGGTCCAAGGAGCTGTTCCGGGCCGCCGGGGCGGTGACCACCCGGAACACCGTTCTGCTGGGCTTCGGCCTGGAGCACGTACAGACCGCCACGGAACGGGCGGAACTGACCGGCGCGGCCCTCAAGGCCCTCGGCGGCTGACCTCGCCCGTCCTCTCTCGGCGAACAGGGCGGCCCGTGGCCCCAGAGTGGGCCCGGACCGCCCCTGTCAATGTCACGTACGTCTCGTATTGGGGGTAGGGTCGGAGGCGGTCGGGGACATCCCATACAGCTCGCCGGTACTGCACCGGCGCACCAACGAGGAGATCGGTTCGTGACGATCCGCGTAGGCATCAACGGATTCGGCCGCATTGGTCGCAACTACTTCCGCGCGCTCCTGGAGCAGGGTGCGGACATCGAGATCGTCGGTGTCAACGACCTGACCGACAACGCCACCCTGGTTCACCTGCTGAAGTACGACACCATCCTGGGTCGTCTGAAGCAGGACGTCAGCCACACCGACGACACCATCACGGTCGGCGACCAGACCTTCAAGACGATGGCCGAGCGCGACCCCGCCAACCTGCCCTGGGGCGAGCTGGGCGCCGACATCGTCATCGAGTCGACCGGCATCTTCACCAAGAAGGCCGACGCCGAGAAGCACATCCAGGCCGGTGCCAAGAAGGTCCTGATCTCCGCGCCCGCCAAGGGCGAGGACATCACGATCGTGATGGGCGTCAACCAGGACAAGTACGACGCGGCCAACCACCACGTCATCTCCAACGCCTCCTGCACCACCAACTGTGTGGCGCCGATGGCCAAGGTTCTCGACGAGAACTTCGGCATCGTCAAGGGCCTGATGACGACGGTCCACGCGTACACCAACGACCAGCGCATCCTGGACTTCCCGCACTCGGACCTGCGCCGCGCCCGCGCCGCCGCGGAGAACATCATCCCGACCACGACCGGTGCCGCCAAGGCCACCGCGCTGGTCCTCCCGCAGCTCGAGGGCAAGCTGGACGGCATCGCCATGCGCGTCCCGGTCCCCACCGGCTCCGTGACCGACCTGGTCATCGAGCTGGAGCGCGAGGTCACCAAGGACGAGATCAACGCGGCCTTCCAGAAGGCGTCCGAGGGCCAGCTCAAGGGCATCCTGGAGTACACCGAGGACCCGATCGTCTCCTCGGACATCGTCAACTGGCCGGCCTCCTGCACCTTCGACTCCTCCCTGACGATGGCGCAGGGCAAGAGCGTCAAGGTCATCGGCTGGTACGACAACGAGTGGGGCTACTCCAACCGCCTGGTGGACCTGACCACCTTCGTCGGCGGCCAGCTCTGACACCTGCCTGATCTAGGCCAGGGCACGTAGATGTGCGGAAGGGGCTCGTAGGGCGCACCGAGCGCCGTACGGGCCCCCTCCCATGACCGACCTACGCAACGGAGTCACTTCGCATGAAGACGATCGACGATCTCGCCCAGGAAGGGCTGTCCGGCAAGCGGGTCTTCGTCCGCGCGGACCTCAATGTGCCGCTGGACGGCACCACCATCACCGACGACGGCCGCATCCGCGCCGTGCAGCCGACGATCGCCAAGCTCGCGCAGCTCGGCGCCAAGGTGATCGTCGCCTCCCACCTGGGCCGTCCCAAGGGCGCCCCGGACCCGGCCTTCTCGCTGCGGCCCGCCGCCGAGCGGCTGGGTGAGCTGATCGGCCGCGAGGTCGCCTTCGCCACCGACACGGTCGGCGAGTCCGCCCGCTCCGTCGTCGAGGGCCTCGGCGAGGGCGAGGTCGCCGTCCTGGAGAACCTGCGCTTCAACCCGGGCGAGACCAGCAAGGACGACGCCGAGCGCGGCGCCTTCGCGGACCAGCTCGCGGCCCTCGCGGACGTGTACGTCGGCGACGGCTTCGGCGCCGTGCACCGCAAGCACGCCTCCGTCTACGACCTGCCGGCCCGCCTGCCGCACGCCGCGGGCGACCTGATCGCCGCCGAGGTCACCGTCCTGAAGAAGCTCACCGAGGACGTCAAGCGCCCGTACGTGGTCGTGCTCGGCGGCGCCAAGGTCTCCGACAAGCTCGCCGTCATCGACGAGCTGCTCGGCAAGGCCGACCGGCTGCTGATCGGCGGCGGCATGGCGTACACCTTCCTCAAGGCCAAGGGCTACGAGGTCGGCATCTCCCTCCTCCAGGAGGACCAGATCCCGACCGTCACCGAGTACATGGAGCGCGCCGAGAAGAACGGCGTCGAGCTGGTCCTGCCGGTCGACATCCTGGCCTCGGCCGACTTCCCCGACCTGAAGACGAAGGCCCCGGCGGACTACGTCACGGTCGACGCCGACCGGATCCCCTCCGACAAGGAGGGTCTGGACATCGGCCCGAAGACCCGGGAGCTGTTCGCCTCGAAGATCGCCGACGCCGAGACCGTCTTCTGGAACGGCCCGGTCGGCGTCGCCGAGCACCCGGACTACGCCGGTGGCACCACCGCCATCGCGCGGGCCCTGCTGAACTGCGACGGCTTCACCGTCGTCGGCGGCGGCGACTCGGCCGCCGCGGTGCGCTCGCTCGGCTTCGACGAGAATGCTTTCGGCCACATCTCGACCGGCGGCGGCGCCAGCCTCGAATACCTCGAAGGCAAGACGCTCCCCGGCCTTGCCGCTCTGGAGGACTGAAGAACCGTGACTGACCGTACCCCGCTGATGGCGGGCAACTGGAAGATGAACCTCAACCACCTCGAGGCCATCGCGCACGTCCAGAAGCTCGCCTTCGCACTCGCCGACAAGGACTACGAGGCCACCGAGGTCGCGGTCCTGCCGCCCTTCACCGACCTGCGTTCGGTGCAGACGCTGGTCGACGGCGACAAGCTGAAGATCAAGTACGGCGCCCAGGACCTCTCGGCGCACGACTCCGGCGCGTACACCGGCGAGATCTCCGGCGGCATGCTGGCCAAGCTCAAGTGCAGCTACGTGGCCGTCGGGCACAGCGAGCGCCGCCAGTACCACGGCGAGAACGAAGAGATCTGCAACGCCAAGGTCAAGGCCGCCTTCAAGCACGGCATCACCCCGATCCTGTGCGTCGGCGAGGGCCTGGACGTCCGCAAGGCCGGCAACCAGGTCGCGCACACCCTCGCCCAGGTCGACGGCGGCCTGAAGGACGTCCCGGCCGAGCAGGCCGAGACCATCGTCATCGCCTACGAGCCCGTGTGGGCCATCGGCACCGGCGAGGTCGCCACGCCCGAGGACGCGCAGGAGGTCTGCGGCGCGATCCGCGGCCGGCTCGCCGAGCTGTACAGCCAGGAGCTGGCCGACAAGGTCCGTATCCAGTACGGCGGCTCGGTCAAGTCCGGCAATGTCGCCGCGATCATGGCGCAGCCGGACGTGGACGGCGCCCTGGTCGGCGGCGCGGCGCTGGACGTGGACGAGTTCGTCAAGATCGTCCGGTTCCGCGACCAGTAGCAGCTATGACGACGGGCCAGGCCCGTCGTACCCTGTCGGGGCCGGGTCCGGTGCCATGTGCGCCGCCCGGCCCCGTACCATTCGATCTTCTTCGGTACGTCCCGTCCGTCAGTCCTAGAGAGTTGGTCCAGCCGTGGTCATCGGGTTCTCGGTAGCCCTCATCGTCTTCAGCCTGCTGCTGATGATGCTGGTGCTCATGCACAAGGGGAAGGGCGGCGGCCTGTCCGACATGTTCGGCGGCGGCATGCAGTCCTCGGTCGGCGGTTCCTCCGTCGCCGAGCGCAACCTGGACCGCATCACGATCGTGATCGCCCTGCTCTGGTTCGCCTGCATCGTCGTGCTCGGCGTCCTGATGAAGCTGGACAGCTGACGAACTGTCGAGGACGCGGCCTATCATGAAGGCGGCGTCCTCGGTGGGGGTGTAACTCCTGTCACTGGACGCGCGTTGGGCCTTACGTAGACTGGGGCGCTCGCAGCGCGACTGCTGTTCGATGCTTCGCAGCACCATTACGCAGGGAGTTACAACCGTGGCAAGTGGCAACGCGATCCGAGGAAGTCGGGTCGGGGCGGGGCCGATGGGGGAGGCCGAGCGAGGCGAGTCCGCGCCGCGCATCCGCATCTCCTTCTGGTGCTCGAACGGGCACGAGACTCAGCCCAGCTTCGCCGGCGACGCGCAGATTCCTGACACCTGGGACTGCCCGCGCTGCGGCTTCCCGGCAGGCAAGGACCGGGACAACCCGCCGGACCCGCCGCGCACCGAACCGTACAAGACGCACCTCGCGTACGTCCGGGAGCGCCGCAGCGACGCCGACGGTGAGGCGATCCTCGCCGAGGCCCTCGCCAAGCTCCGCGGAGAGATCTGACGGACCAGCACACACCACGACCGGCCCGGCCGGAGGGAACGCCCCCTCCCGGCCGGGCCGTCCGCGTACCGGGCCGGTCGCGAGGGTACCGACGGAGGTGCTGAAACGGTTCGCCGGGGCGGCCGACAGCGGGGGGACACCTCATCCCGCTCCCTGATCAATTAGGTTGGGAGACGGCGGGGCCGGTACGAGAAGAAGAAGGCTGATGTCCGAGATGAACGCAGAAGGCCGCACCAGGCTCGACCAGACGCCTGAGTGGACCGCGCTGAACAAGCACCGGGAGCAGCTCGGGGAGGTGCGGCTGCGCGAGCTGTTCGACCAGGACCCGGAGCGCGCCGGACGCTACACCCTCAAGGTCGGCGACCTGCACCTGGACTACTCCAAGCACCTGGTCACCGACGAGACGCTGCGCCTGCTGCGCGAGCTGGCCGAGGCCCGGGGCGTCGCGGAGCTGCGGGACGCGATGTTCCGCGGCGAGAAGATCAACGTCACCGAGAACCGGGCCGTGCTGCACACCGCGCTGCGTGCTCCCGAGTCCGCCACCATCGAGGTCGACGGCGAGAACGTCACCCCCGCCGTGCACGCGGTGCTGCGCAAGATGCAGATCTTCACCGACCGGGTGCGCTCCGGCGAGTGGAAGGGCCACACGGGCAAGCGCATCAAGACGGTCGTCAACATCGGCATCGGCGGCTCCGACCTGGGCCCGGCGATGGCGTACGAGGCGCTGCGCGCCTACACCCACCGCGACATGCAGTTCCGCTTCGTCTCCAACGTGGACGGCGCGGACCTGCACGAGGCCGTCCGCGACCTCGACCCCGCGGAAACCCTCTTCATCGTCGCCTCGAAGACCTTCACCACCATCGAGACGATCACCAACGCCACCTCCGCCCGCAACTGGCTGCTGACCGGCCTGCGGGCCGGCGAGGACGCGGTGGCCAAGCACTTCGTCGCGCTGTCGACCAACGCGGAGAAGGTCGCGGACTTCGGCATCGACACCGACAACATGTTCGAGTTCTGGGACTGGGTCGGCGGCCGCTACTCCTACGACTCCGCCATCGGCCTCTCGCTCATGATCGCGATCGGCCCGGAGCGGTTCCGCGAGATGCTGGCCGGTTTCCACCTCGTCGACGAGCACTTCCGGTGCGCCCCCGCCGAGGAGAACGTCCCGCTCCTGCTCGGCCTCCTGGGCGTCTGGTACGGCAACTTCTGGGACGCCCAGTCGCACGCGGTGCTGCCGTACAGCCACTACCTCTCCAAGTTCACCGCATACCTCCAGCAACTGGACATGGAGTCCAACGGCAAGTCCGTGGACCGCGAGGGCAACCCGGTGCACTGGCAGACCGGCCCGGTCGTCTGGGGCACCCCCGGCACCAACGGCCAGCACGCGTACTACCAGCTCCTCCACCAGGGCACGAAGCTCATCCCCGCCGACCTCATCGGCTTCGCCAAGCCCGTCGAGGACCTCCACCCCGGCCTGGTGGCCCAGCACGACCTGCTGATGGCCAACCTCTTCGCCCAGGGCCAGGCGCTGGCCTTCGGCAAGACCCCCGACGAGGTACGGGCCGAGGGCGTCCCCGAGGAACTGGTCCCGCACAAGACCTTCCAGGGCAACCGCCCCACCACCACGATCCTCGCCGAGGAGCTGTCCCCCTCCGTCCTCGGCCAGCTCATCGCCCTGTACGAGCACAAGGTCTTCGTCCAGGGCGCCATCTGGAACATCGACTCCTTCGACCAGTGGGGCGTCGAACTCGGCAAGGTCCTCGCGAAGCGGGTCGAGCCCGCGCTGACCGAGGGCGCGGAGGTCGAGGGCCTGGACGCCTCGACGAAGTCCCTGGTGGCCACGTACCGCGCGATGCGGGGCCGCTGATGGCGGCGGACGAGGACGTCCTGGCGAGCTTCCTGGACCTCCTCACCCCGGAGAACCGGGCCTGGCTCCAGAGCCTCCCGGAGTCGGAGCAGCGCGACGTGGCGGTCCGTCACCTCGAAGCCGTACAGGGCGACAAGGAACACGGACTGGGCCGGTACGACACCCACGACACACAGGTGGAGGGCGTCGCCGTCGGCGATCTCCAGGCCCCCGGGCACCTTGCGAACGCGATGGTCCGGCAGGAGCAGGAGCGGCGGTCGTGACGGGCTGACCCGTTTGCGGGTCGGCTTTCCGGTCTGGGGGCGCGGGCCCGGGCCCTCCAGACTTCGTCCTACGGTCCCGCACCCTCCTGTACGCGTTCGGCTGACACGTACGGGGTGGGGGACGCCTGCCCCCACCGGTCGATGGTCGCCGTACGGCGGGAGGGGGCGGCCCGTAGGACGGAGTCTGGAGGGCCGGTCCCGTAGACGGGTACAGCGAGCGCCGCCCGGTGCTGCCTGCCAGTCGGCCACAGTGCCCTACCCGCCGTCGGGCGGCGAAACTCCGTCGGACGGCGGGCAGGTCGGCAGTGGAGCGGGCCCGGGCCCTCCAGACTTCGTCCTACGGTCCCGCACCCTCCCGTACGTGTTCGGCTGACACGAACGGGGTGGGCGGACGCCTGCCCCTACCGGCTGTCGGTCGCCGTACGACGGGAGGGGGCGGCCCGTAGGACGAAGTCTGGAGGGCCGGTCCCGTAGACGGGTACAGCGAGCGCCGCCCGGTGCTGCCTGCCAGTCGGCCACAGTGCCCTACCCGCCGTCGGGCGGCGAAACTCCGTCGGACGGCGGGCAGGTCGGCAGTGGAGCGGGCCCGGGCCCTCCAGACTTCGTCCTACGGTCCCGCACCCTCCCGTACGTGTTCGGCTGACACGAACGGGGTGGGGCGACACCTGCCCCCACCGGCCGTCGATCGCCGTACGACGGAAGGGGGCGGGCTGGAGGACGAAGTCTGGAAGCCCGGTCCCGTAGACGGGTACGGGAGGCGCCGCCCGGTACGGGCATTCGTCGGCTACGGTGCCCGGCCCGCCACCAGGCGCCGAAACCCCTTGCTCAGTTGGACACCACGCGGAACGGCCCCGCTCCCACCCGGGAACGGGGCCGTCCGTCGTTCTTCGTACGGCGGTGTCAGGCCGATGCCGGCGGATACAGCCCGCGCGGCAACTGCGAGGCGGCCGCCTCGTCGAGGAGCCACAGGGTGCGGCTGCGGCCGTACGCGCCCGCTGCCGGGGCCTGGATCTCCCCGGCGCCGGAGAGCGCCATCGCCGCGGCCTTCGCCTTGTCCTCGCCCGCCGCGAGCAGCCAGACCTCCCGTGCCGCGCGGATCGCGGGCAGGGTGAGGGAGAGGCGGGTGGGCGGGGGCTTGGGGGCGCCGTGGACGGCGACGACCGGGCGTTCCGTCTCCCGTACGGCGGGCAGCTCGGGGAAGAGCGACGCGACGTGGGTGTCCGGACCGACGCCCAGCAGCAGGACGTCGAAGGACGGGACGGGACCGTGGTCCTCGGGGCCCGCCGCGGCGCCCAGCTCGACCGCGTACGCCTCCGCCGCGGCGTCCGCGTCGTTGCCGTACGGGCCGTTGGACGGGGCCATCACGTGCACCCGGGCCGGGTCCACCGGAACGCTGTCCAGCAGGGCCTCGCGGGCCTGCGTGTAGTTGCGCTCCGGGTCGCCGTCCGGGAGGAACCGCTCGTCGCCCCACCACAGGTCCAGCCGGCCCCAGTCCACCGCGTCCCGGGCGGGCGCCTCGGCGAGGGCCGCGAGCAGCCCGTTGCCGTTGCGGCCGCCCGTCAGGACGACGGAGGCGGAGCCGCGGGCGGCCTGGGCGTCCACGATCTTCGTGATCAGCCGGGCCGCCGCGGCCTTGGCCATCAGCTCCTTGTCGCGGTGGACGACGACCTGCGGCGCGCTCACTCGGAGGCCGCCTTCGAGGCCGCCTTCTTGGAGGCGGGCTTCTTGGCGGGGGCCTTGGCCTTGGGCGCGGAGGCTTCCGAGGACTCGGACTTGGCGTCCGCTGTCTCCGTCGCTTCCGCCGCGTCGGCCGGTTCGTCGGCGGACTCGGCCGCCTTCGCCGCCAGCGGCGTCTGGGCCCGCTGCGGCTCACCGAGCCGGTCGACGCCGTACTTCAGCGTCGAGGCGTACGTGTCGTCCGGGTCGAGCCGCCGCAGCTCCTCCGCCAGGAGTTCCGCGGTCTCGCGCCGCTTGAGCGCGACGTTGCGGTCCGGCTGGCCCTGCATGGCGAGCGTGGCCAGCGAGCCGTCCGCGCGGTCCAGCGCGACCGGGCCGCAGTCGGTCTCCATCCGGACGGCCGTCAGGCCGGGACCGGCCGAGAGCAGCCGCCGTACGGGGACGCCCAGCCGGTCGGCGAGCCACATGCCGAGGAGTTCGACGCTGGGGTTGAACTCCTCGCCCTCGACCTCGACCTCGGCCACCTTGCAGGGCAACTGGTCGAGCGCCGCGGCCAGCATCGAGCGCCAGGGCGTGATGCGGGTCCAGGACAGGTCCGTGTCGCCGGGCGAGTACGCGTCGGCGCGCTCGGCCAGTTCCCGGATCGGGTTCTCGGCGGTGTACATGTCGGTGACGCGCCGCTGGGCGAGCGCGCCGAGCGGGTCGCGTGCCGCGTCCACCGGGGCGTTGACCGGCCACCACACGACGACCGGCGCGTCCGGCAGGAGCAGCGGCAGGACCACGGACTGGGCGTGGTTGATGGCCTCGCCGTAGAGCCGCAGCACGACCGTCTCACCCGTACCGGCGTCCGCGCCGACGCGGACCTCGGCGTCCAGGCGGGCCTTGGCGCGGTCGCGGGGCGACCGGCTGACGCGCTTGATGACGACGAGGGTGCGCGAGGGGTGCTCGCGGGACGCCTCGTTGGCGGCCTTCAGGGCGTCGTAGGCGTTCTCCTCGTCGGTGACGATGACGAGGGTGAGCACCATGCCGATGGCGGGGGTGCCGATGGTACGACGGCCCTGGACCAGCGCCTTGTTGACCTTGCTGGCCGTGGTTTCCGTCAGGTCGATCTTCATGGCCGACGCCAGCTCCGTCCGTCTCGTGCGAGCATTTCGTCCGCCTCGTCCGGTCCCCAGGTCCCGGCCGGGTACTGCGCGGGCTTGCCGTGCTGGTCCCAGTACTCCTCGATCGGGTCGAGAATCCGCCAGGACTGCTCGACCTCCTCGACGCGCGGGAAGAGGTTGGCGTCACCGAGCAGGACGTCCAGGATCAGGCGCTCGTACGCCTCCGGGCTGGACTCGGTGAAGGACTCGCCGTACGCGAAGTCCATCGAGACGTCCCGTACCTCCATGGAGGTGCCGGGCACCTTCGACCCGAAGCGCATGGTCACGCCCTCGTCCGGCTGGACGCGGATGACCAGGGCGTTGGCGCCCAGTTCTTCGGTGGCGGTGTGGTCGAAGGGGGAGTGCGGCGCGCGCTGGAAGACGACCGCGATCTCCGTGACGCGGCGGCCCAGACGCTTTCCGGTGCGCAGGTAGAAGGGGACGCCCGCCCAGCGGCGGTTGTCGACCTCCAGCTTGATCGCGGCGTAGGTGTCGGTGCGGGAGTTCGGGTCGATGCCCTCTTCCTCCAGGTAGCCGACGACCTTCTCGCCGCCCTGCCAGCCGGCCGCGTACTGGGCGCGCACGGTCTCCTTGCCCAGGTCGGCGGGGAGCCGTACGGCACCGAGCACCTTGGTCTTCTCGGCGACCAGCGCGTCCGCGTCGAAGGAGGCGGGCTCCTCCATGGCGGTCAGCGCGAGCAACTGGAGGAGGTGGTTCTGGATGACGTCACGGGCGGCGCCGATGCCGTCGTAGTAGCCGGCGCGGCCGCCGATGCCGATGTCCTCGGCCATGGTGATCTGGATGTGGTCGACGTACGACCGGTTCCAGAGCGGCTCGAAGAGGGTGTTGGCGAAGCGCAGCGCCAGGATGTTCTGGACCGTCTCCTTGCCCAGGTAGTGGTCGATCCGGAAGACCGACTCGGGCGGGAAGACCTCGTGGACGATGCGGTTCAGTTCCTTGGCGCTGGCCAGGTCGTGCCCGAAGGGCTTCTCGATGACGGCGCGGCGCCAGGAGTCGCCCTGCTGGTCGGCCAGGCCGTGCTTCTTGAGCTGCTGGACGACGGTGGGGAAGAACTTCGGCGGCACGGACAGGTAGAAGGCGAAGTTGCCGCCGGTGCCCTGGGCCTTGTCGAGTTCCTCGATGGTGTCCTTGAGGGTCTCGAAGGCCTCGTCGTCGTCGAAGTTGCCCTGGACGAACCGGCAGCCCTGGACGAGCTGCTGCCAGACCTCTTCGCGGAACGGCGTACGGGAGTGCTGTTTGACGGCCTCGTACACCTCCTGCGCGAAGTCCTGGTGCTCCCACTCGCGGCGGGCGAAGCCGATGAGGGAGAAGCCCGGCGGCAGCAGCCCGCGGTTCGCCAGGTCGTAGACGGCAGGCATCAGCTTTTTACGGGACAAATCGCCCGTGACGCCGAAGATGACCAGGCCCGACGGCCCCGCGATACGCGGGAGCCGTCGGTCCGCGGCGTCACGCAGCGGATTGCTGCTGGACAAGGTGGGTCAGCCCTCCGAAGGAGCGAGGCGCTTGAGCTCCGCCTCAGTGGACTTGAGCAGGTCGTTCCAGGACGCCTCGAACTTCTCGACGCCCTCGTCCTCCAGCACCTGCACGACGTCGTCGTACGAGATGCCGATCTTCGCCAGCGCGTCGAGGTCGGCCTGCGCCTGCTCGTAGCTGCCGCGCACCTTGTCACCGGAGATCTCGCCGTGGTCGGCGGTGGCCTCCAGGGTGGCCTCGGGCATGGTGTTGACCGTGTTCGGCGCCACCAGCTCCTCGACGTACATGGTGTCCTTGAGCGACGGGTCCTTGACGCCGGTCGAGGCCCACAGCGGACGCTGCTTGTTGGCGTGCGCCTTGTCCAGCGCGTTCCAGCGGTCCGAGGAGAAGACCTCCTCGTACGCCTGGTAGGCCAGCCGGGCGTTGGCGACGGCGGCCTTGCCCTTGAGGGCCTTGGCCTCGTCGGTGCCGATCGCGTCCAGGCGCTTGTCGGTCTCGGTGTCCACGCGGGACACGAAGAAGGACGCCACCGAGTGGATCTTGGACAGGTCCAGGCCGGCGGCCTTGGCCTTCTCCAGACCCTCCAGGTACGCGTCCATCACCTCGCGGTAGCGCTCCAGCGAGAAGATCAGCGTGACGTTGACGCTGATGCCCCGGGCGATCGTCTCGGTGATCGCCGGGAGACCCGCCTTGGTGGCCGGGATCTTGATCAGCGCGTTGGGGCGGTCCACCAGCCAGGCCAGTTGCTTGGCCTCGGCGACGGTGGCGCGGGTGTTGTGCGCCAGGCGCGGGTCGACCTCGATGGAGACCCGGCCGTCCTGGCCGTCGGTGGCGTCGAAGACCGGGCGCAGGATGTCGGCCGCGTCCCGGACGTCCGCCGTGGTGATCATCCGGATGGCTTCCTCGACGGTCACCTTGCGGGCCGCGAGGTCGGTAAGCTGGGTGTCGTACCCGTCGCCCTGCGAGATGGCCTTCTGGAAGATCGACGGGTTGGTGGTGACACCGACGACATGCTGCTGGTCGATGAGCTCGGCCAGGTTGCCGGACGTGATCCGCTTGCGGGACAGGTCGTCCAGCCAGATCGCGACGCCTTCGTCGGAGAGGCGCTTGAGTGCGTCTGTCATGGGGTTTGCATCTCCTACTTGATCGTGTACGGGCGTCAGCGCTGGGCCGCTGCGAGGGATTCCCTGGCCGCCGTGGCGACCGCGTCGGCGGTGAAGCCGAACTCGTGGAACAGGACCTTGGCGTCCGCCGAGGCACCGAAGTGCTCCAGCGAGACGATGCGGCCCTGGGTGCCCACGTAGCGGTGCCAGGTCAGACCGATGCCGGCCTCGACCGCGACCCGGGCCTTGACCGTCGGCAGCAGCACGCTGTCGCGGTACCCCTGGTCCTGCTCCTCGAACCACTCGACCGACGGCATCGAGACGACACGCGTCGGAATGCCCTCGGCCTGCAGCGCCTCGCGCGCCTCGACGGCGAGCTGCACCTCGGAGCCGGTGCCGATCAGGATGACCTGCGGCTCGCCGCCCTCGGCCTCGAACAGCACGTAGCCGCCCTTGGCCGCGGCCGGGTTCGCCTCGTACGTCGGTACGCCCTGGCGGGTGAGCGCGAGGCCGTGCGGTGCCGGCTTGCTCTGGTGGCGGCGCAGGATCTCGGCCCAGGCGGTGGCGGTCTCGTTGGCGTCGGCCGGGCGGACGATGTTCAGGCCCGGGATGGCGCGCAGCGCGGACAGGTGCTCGACCGGCTGGTGGGTCGGGCCGTCCTCGCCGAGACCGATGGAGTCGTGCGTCCACACGTAGGTCACCGGAAGCTGCATGAGCGCGGCGAGCCGGACGGCGGGGCGCATGTAGTCGGAGAACACCAGGAAGGTGCCGCCGTAGATGCGGGTGTTGCCGTGCAGCGCGATGCCGTTCATGGTCGAGCCCATGGCGTGCTCGCGGATGCCGTAGTGGACCGTGCGGCCGTACGGGCTGGCCTCGGGCAGCGGGTTGCCCTCGGGCAGGAACGACGAGTTCTTGTCGATCGTGGTGTTGTTCGAGCCGGCGAGGTCGGCGGAGCCGCCCCACAGCTCGGGCACGACCGCGCCCAGCGCCTGGAGGACCTTGCCGGAGGCGGCGCGGGTGGCGACGCCCTTGCCGGTCTCGAAGGCGGGCAGCGCCTTCTCCCAGCCGTCCGGCAGCTCGCCCGCCTGGATGCGGTCGAACATGGCGGCGCGCTCCGGGTTGGCCTCGCGCCAGGCGGCGAGCTGCTTGTCCCACTCGGCGTGCGCCTCGCTGCCGCGCTTCCAGGCGGCGCGGGTGTGCTCGATGACCTCGTCGGAGACCTCGAAGGACTGCTCCGGGTCGAAGCCCAGCACCTTCTTGGTGGCCGCGACCTCTTCGGCACCCAGCGCGGAGCCGTGCGCGGCCTCGGTGTTCTGGGCGTTCGGGGCGGGCCAGGCGATGATCGAGCGGGCCGCGATGAAGGAGGGACGCTCGGTCTCCTCCTGGGCCGCCTTCAGCGCCTTGGCCAGGCCGACCGGGTCGAGGTCGCCGCTGGGGAGCTGCTCGACGCGCTGGACGTGCCAGCCGTAGGACTCGTAGCGCTTGAGGGTGTCCTCGGAGATCGCGGTCTCGGTGTCGCCCTCGATGGAGATGTGGTTGTCGTCCCACAGCAGGACGAGGTTGCCGAGCTTCTGGTGGCCCGCGAGCGAGGAGGCCTCGGCCGAGACGCCCTCCTGGAGGCAGCCGTCACCGGCGATGACCCAGACGGTGTGGTCGAACGGCGAGGTGCCGGGGGCGGCCTCGGGGTCGAACAGGCCGCGCTCGTAGCGGGCGGCCATGGCCATGCCCACGGCGTTGGCGACACCCTGGCCGAGCGGGCCGGTGGTGGTCTCCACGCCGACCGTGTGGCCGTACTCCGGGTGGCCGGGGGTCTTGGAGCCCCAGGTGCGGAAGGACTTCAGGTCGTCCAGCTCCAGGCCGTAGCCGGCCAGGTAGAGCTGGATGTAGAGGGTCAGGCTGGAGTGGCCCGCGGAGAGGACGAACCGGTCGCGGCCGGTCCACTTCGCGTCCGCCGGGTCGTGCCGCATCAGCTTCTGGAAGAGAACGTAAGCGGCCGGCGCGAGGCTCATGGCGGTACCCGGATGGCCGTTACCGACCTTCTGCACGGAATCCATGGCCAGGACGCGGACGGTATCGACGGCCCGCTGGTCCAGGTCGGTCCACTCGAAATCTGTGGTGGTCGGCTTGGTGCTCACCCTGAGTCAGGGCTCCTCTCCACATGTCGAATGCCGGGGACGGTTTGTCCGCCGGGCGTTGTCGAGCCTACCCCTGCAGCTACGGCCGTCTTTTCGACGGAGCGTCGGCAGCTCACCCCGGGAAAACTCGACGCCTTAGGCAACCAATTGAGGACTCCGGGCATTCCCGCCCCGGACGAGACGGCCACCACTCCAGACTGCCGGGCGGTGCCCGCCTTCGCCTCCTGAACGGCGTGAACGGCGGGCGGGGCATCCGCGGAGGCGCGCCCGTGCGAAGCGGCGGCGGGGCCCGGGCGGGCGCGCGGAACCGGGGCACCGCACACGCCGGAACCCGCCGGGGGCAGGGCCCCGGTGGCCCCGGTACCCCCTCAACACGACCCCACCCCCGCGAAGGCCGTCGTATGGCCAACGTCTAAAGTGGCGTGGTACGCGCAAGCTTCAACCGGGTCTTCACGGCCGGGAACGCTTGCTGGCCTTATCTTCGCGGCGCAAGCCGCTGATGTTACTTCCAGGGGTGTGCGTGACGGCCGTCGAATCCCGTCCTGCGGGGGTGCTCACTACGAGCCCGCAGGGTTCAGGTCACCGTCCGTTCGGGGCCCGCGTCAAGGCGTTCGTGGCACTGACCAAGCCGCGCGTCATCGAGCTGCTGCTCATGACGACGGTGCCGGTGATGTTCCTGGCGGCCGGCGGGGTGCCCGACCTCTGGCTGGTGCTGGCCACCTGCGTGGGCGGCTATCTCTCCGCCGGCGGCGCGGCCGCGTACAACATGTACATCGACCGCGACATCGACGCCCTGATGGACCGCACCTCGCAGCGGCCCCTGGTCACCGGAATGGTCTCCCCCCGCGAGTGCCTGGTCTTCGCGACCGCACTGGCCGTCGGCTCGACCGCCTGGTTCTGGTTCCTGGTCAACCCGCTGTCGGCGATGCTGTCGCTCGGGGCCCTGCTCTTCTACGTCGTCGTCTACACGATGATCCTCAAGCGGCGTACCGCGCAGAACATCGTCTGGGGCGGCATCGCGGGCTGCATGCCGGTCTTCATCGGCTGGTCCGCGGTGACCAACACCGTCTCCTGGGCCTCGGCCGTCCTCTTCCTCGTCATCTTCTTCTGGACGCCGCCGCACTACTGGCCGCTGTCCATGAAGGCCAAGGACGACTACGAGCGGGTCGGCGTGCCGATGCTGCCGGTCATCGCGGGCAACAAGGCCGTGGCGCGGCAGATCGTGGCATATAGCTGGGTGATGGTCCTGGTGTCGCTGCTGCTCCAGCCGCTCGGCTACACCGGCTGGTTCTACACGGTGGTGGCGGTGCTCTGCGGCGCCTTCTGGCTGAAGGAGGCGCACGCCCTCCAGGCCCGCGCCAAGGCCGGGATCACCGGGCCCAAGCTGAAGGAGATGCGGCTGTTCCACTGGTCGATCACCTATGTGTCGCTGCTGTTCGTCGCCATCGCCGTGGACCCGTTCCTGCGGTAAGGGCAGCTTCCGCCGAGAGTTCTCCGCCGGGCCCGTCACGATCCGTTCGTGGCGGGCCCGCGGCGTGTGCGCGGTGCCCCGGACGGCTCTTCCGTCGCCCCGGACGGCCCTTCCGTCGCCGATTACCGGCGGGTAGCATCCTGTCCATGGCAGACACACAGCAGGCGGACGCGGTGGACGAGCAGGCCGGCGGGCAGCCCGCGCCGGGCCGGACGGACAAGCGGGCCGAGCGGCGGACCGCCCGGCTGGCCAAGGAGATCGCGGCCTTCGCCGCCTCCCACGGCGGCAGCGCCGACGGCCAGCTCGCCCACATCGCCCGCGGCAGCGTCCGGATCGCGCTGGTCGGCGCCGACGGCCAGTGGGGCAACCTCGTCGCCGGGACACAGGACGTCGCGCGGGCCGCGGCCGAGCGGGCCGGCGTCACCCTGCACGACGATTTCGACGGCGACCTCGCGGCCAAGGTGCGCACCGGTCCGTACGAATGGTCGCGGATGGCGGGCATCCAGGTGGGTGGCCCGGCCAACCCCTGAAGCCGCGGCCGGGCCCGGCCCGCTACCTGACGACCGCGTCGTCCGTTGAGCCCACCAGGGGCGGCGTCCGTGCCGCGCCGGGTGGGCTTTCGGCGCCGCGGGCGCCTGCGGCTCCGACGGCTTCGGCGAGGAGGGGCGGATGGACCGACTGCCACCGCTCGTGGACCAGCACAGCCACGGCGCGCTCCACGGGGACCTGGGACTCGGCGCCTTCGAGGCGCATCTGGCCGCCGCCTCCGGCGGCCACGGCCCGGCACCCGCCGGCACCACCTTCTTCGACAGTTGGACCGGCCTCGGCGTACGCCGCTGGTGCCCGCCGCTGCTCGGCCTGGAGGCGCACTGCCCGCCCGCCCGCTACCTCGCCCGCAGACGGGAGCTGGGCACCTTCCACGCGAGCCGCCTGCTGCTGCGCGGCGCCGGCATCGGCACGTTCCTGCTGGAGACCGGCGCCCCCAGCGAGCTGACCACGGCCGGTGAGCTGGCGGCCGCCGCCGAGGCCCGCGCCCACGAGGTCGTACGGCTGGAACCGCTCGCCGAGCAGATCGCGGACACCTCCGGCAGCGTCGACTCCTTCATCGGCTACACGGCCGAAGCGATCTACGCCGCCGCCCAGGACGCCACCGCCTTCGCCTCCGGCGCCCCCTTCTGCGAGGGCCGCGCCCCCGAGGCGGGCGAGGTGCGGCGGGCGGCCGAACGGTGGCTGCGGGGCCGCAGGCCGGGGGATCGGCTGGCCGAGCCGTCGCTGCTGCGGCACCTGCTGTGGAGCGCGGTCGCCACCGGCGTGCCCGTACAACTGCACGGTCCCGACCCGCTGCCGCTGGCGGGGTTCTTGCAGGCCACCACCGGTATCGGTACGGATCTGGTGCTGCTGCCCCGGCCGCCGCACCACCGCCGCGCGGCGGAGCTGGCCGCCGTCCATCCACACGTCTATGCGGACGCCGGGCCGGACCCCGAGGAAACGCTCAGGCAGGCCCCGTTCGGCAAGCTGCTGTTCTCCACGGGGGCGCGGGCGCTGCCCGAGCTGTACGTGACGGGCGCGCGCTTCTTCGTACGGGCCGTCGAGCGGGTCGTACGGGAGTGGACGGAGGAGGGCATGTGCGCGCGGGCGGACGCGGAGCGGATCACCGCCATGGTCGCGTCCGGGACCGCGCGCCGCGTCTACCGGCTGGAGGCGGAGGTGCCGGCGGCCGGCTGAGGTTCGGCGGGAGCGGGCACCTCGGCGCCCGCGGCCGGAGCGGTGCCGACGCCGTCGGGGGAGTCGGCCGGTACGGGACCGCGGTCGCGCAGCGCGAGGTAGATCCGCAGTACGCAGATCCACACCAGCGTCGAGACCAGCATGTGCAGGCCGACGACGATCTCCGGCAGGCCCGCGAAGTACTGGATGTAACCGATGACGCCCTGGAGCAGGATGCAGCCGAACAGCTCCAGCATCATGCGGCGCGGCGCGGCCGGTGCCTTGACGGCGCGCAGCGTGAACCACAGGGCCACGGACAGGCCGACGACGATGTAGACGAAGTCGACGTGCAACTGGGTGATCTCGTGCCAGTCCACCGGGATGCGGTGGACCTTCTTGGCGTCGCCCGCGTGCGGCCCGGCGCCGGTGACGACCGTGCCGATGACGGTGAGGACGCCGGTCGCCAGGACCAGCAGCCCGGCGAGCTGGCGCACCGGGCGGGCGACCAGGTCGCGCGGCTCCTCGTCGCCCTCGGCGGCGCGGCGCCAGGCCAGCACGGAGACCGTGAGCAGGGCGGTGGTGAGGAGGAAGTGCGCGGCGACCAGGTACGGGTTCAGGCCGGTCAGGACGACGATGCCGCCCCAGACGGCGTTGCCCATGACGATCCAGAACATCGCCCAGCCGAGGCGGGTGAGCGAGCGGCGCCGGGGCGCGCGCGCCCGGGCCGCGATGATGAACACGCCGATGAACGCGCACAGCACGTATGTCAGCAGCCGGTTGCCGAACTCGATGAGGCCGTTGATGCCCATCGCGGAGGTCGGCGTCAGGCTGTCCGGGGTGCACTTGGGCCAGGTCGAGCAGCCCAGCCCGGACTGGGTGAGCCGGACGGCGCCGCCGGTCACGACGATGACGACGGACATCACGACGGTGGCCAGCGCGGCCCGCCGTACGAAGGCGGCGCTCGGCTGCCAGCGGCGCGCGATCAGCTCAAAGGGGTTCCACGTGTTCGGCACGCAGCCATCGTAGGCGGCGGCTTGTGCAAAGTTTCACGAGGGGGTGGGCAACGCGCGGGCCGATCACGTACCCGCAGGTCACACCCGTACCCGGCGGCCTACTCCCAGCGGAAGAACTTGGCCGCCGCGCCCAGCCCGAGTACCGCCCACACGGCCAGGATGCCGAGGTCGGCCCACGGCATGCCCGCGCCGTGCTGGAGGACGTCCCGCAGGCCGTCCGACAGCGCGGAGATCGGCAGCAGGCCGAGCACCGACTGCGCCGCGTCCGGGAACTTGTCCAGCGGCACGATCACACCGCCGCCCACCAGCAGCAGCAGGAAGACGAGGTTGGCCGCCGCCAGGGTCGCCTCTGCCTTGAGGGTGCCCGCCATCAGCAGGCCGAGCCCGGAGAACGCCGCCGTACCGAGGACGAGCAGCAGCACCACGGCCAGCGGATTGCCGTGCGGGGACCAGCCCAGCACGAACGCGATCACCGTCAGCAGCACGATCTGGAGGATCTCGGTCACCAGCACCGAGCAGGTCTTCGCCGTCATCAGCGCCCAGCGCGGCAGCGGCGACGCGGCCAGCCGCTTCAGGACGCCGTAGCGGCGCTCGAAGCCGGTCGCGATGGCCTGGCCGGTGAAGGCGGTGGACATGACGGCCAGCGCCAGGATGCCCGGCGTCAGGAAGTCGACCGCCTTGCCCGCGCCCGTGTCGACGATGTCGACGGCGGAGAACAGCACCAGCAGCAGCGTCGGGATGACGACGGTCAGCAGCAGCTGCTCGCCGTTGCGCAGCAGCATCTTCGTTTCGAGGAGAGCCTGCGCGCGGATCATCCGGGGCAGCGGCGCCGCGCCCGGCCGGGGGGCGAAGGTGCCGGCGGCGCCGGCCGCGCCGTCCCGGTCCGTCGTGCCGGTGGCGGTCATGAACGCAGCTCCTTGCCGGTCAGTTCGAGGAAGACGTCCTCCAGGGTGTGCCGCTCGACCGCTATGGCGTTCGGCAGCACGCCGTGCTGAGCGCACCAGGAGGCGACGGTCGCCAGCAGTTGCGGATCGATCGTGCCGGTCACCCGGTACGTGCCGGGCGTCAGCTCGGCCGCGGCGCTCTCCGCGGGCAGCGCCTTGAGCAGCGCCCCCAGGTCGAGGCCGGGCCGTCCGGTGAAGCGCAGGGTGTTCTCGGCGCCGCCCTTGCACAGCTCCTCCGGGCTGCCCTGGGCGATCACCCGGCCGCCGTCGATGATCGCCACGTCGTCGGCGAGCTGCTCGGCCTCGTCCATGAAGTGGGTGGTCAGTACGGTGCTGACGCCGTCGGCGCGCAGTTCCCGTACGAGGTCCCAGGTGGCGTGCCGGGCCTGCGGGTCCAGCCCGGCCGTCGGCTCGTCCAGGAAGACCAGCTCGGGGCGGCCCACGACGGCCATGGCCAGCGCGAGCCGTTGCTGCTGCCCGCCGGAGAGCCGCCGGTAGTTCGTACGGCCGCAGCCGCCCAGGCCCAGCCGGTCCATGAGGAGGTCCACGTCGACGGGGTGGGCGTGCAGGCTGGCGGTGTGCCGCAGCATCTCTTCGGCCCGGGCGCCCGCGTAGACGCCGCCGGACTGGAGCATCACGCCGATACGGGGGCGTAGCGCCGCAGCGTCGGCGACCGGGTCCAGGCCCAGGACGCGGATGGTGCCCGCGTCGGGGCGGCGGTAGCCCTCGCAGATCTCGACGGTGGTGGTCTTCCCGGCGCCGTTGGGCCCGAGGACGGCGGTGACCGAGCCCGCCTCGACCCGGAGGTCGAGGCCGTCCACCGCGGTCTTGGTCCCGTACCGCTTGACCAGGCCGGTGACCTCGACGGCAGGCGGACGGCCGGGGGTCCGGGGGGTGTCCCCGGAGGAGGCGCTGCGCATGACCGGCAGTCTACGAAGCGCGGGGGTGCCGGCCGGAGCGGGGGCGAAAAGGTTCCGGCTCCCACCGCTTCAGGAACCGGAAAAGGCGGACTCGCGCGACAAAAAGTGCGGAGTCCTTCGGGTGGGGGAGCGGAGTGGTCCGGTGCGGTGCGTAGATCGTCCGGACCTCGGAACGGGGGTGCGGGGCGGCTCGCGGGCCCCCGCCGGAGCGGGCAAAAGAGCAGCTCACCCGGGGTTTCGGTACACCCGTACGAGGTCCGGACCGATGCGGCAATTAGGTGACCCTAAGTGATCGAGACCACCGGTCCGTGATCCCACCGAGGGTTGTCTCGGCCTGAGGAATTACGCAACAATGGCGTTGTGAAATACGCGAGCGAGGAACAGGAAGGCACCGCGGCCCGCCCGGCCGGCGGGCCGGACCGCCCCGCGCCCGCGAGGGCAGCGCGGTCCGCCTCCGGCGCCGCGCCGCACCACGACGAACAGCAGGGCACGCGCAACCGCGTCGCGCGTTCCATCCTCGACCACGGTCCGTCCACCGCGGCCGAGCTGGCCCTCAGGCTGGAGCTGACCCAGGCGGCCGTCCGCCGCCACCTCGACACCCTCGTCGCGGAGAACGTGGTCGAGCCCCGCGAGAAGCGCGTCTACGGCGCGCGCACCCGCGGTCGCCCGGCCAAGGTCTTCGCGCTCACCGACTGCGGCCGGGATGCCTTCGACCAGTCCTACGACCAGCTCGCCGCCGACGCGCTGCGCTGGATCGCGGAGAGCGCGGGCGGCGGCGAGCTGGGCGAGGCCGCGATCGCGGCGTTCGCCCGCGCCCGCTTCGCCGCGCTGGCCGAGGGCTACCGCGCGAGCGTGGAGTCCGCGTCCCCCGAAGGACGTACGCAGGCACTTGCCGAGGCGTTGACCGCGGACGGGTACGCTGCTACGGCACGCAGCGCGCCCAGTCATCAGCTAGGTGAGCAGCTCTGCCAGCACCACTGCCCGGTCGCCCATGTCGCCGAGCAGTTCCCGCAGCTGTGCGAGGCGGAGACCGAGGTCTTCTCCCGCCTGCTGGGGACCCATGTGCAACGTCTTGCCACCATCGCCCACGGCGACGGTGTCTGCACGACCTTCGTCCCGAAGGGCCGCGAGGCCGTCGGCAAGACCGCCCACCGCACCACCAAGACCACCAATGCTTCTGCAAGCACGGCCGGGAGGAACCCCGCATGACTCTCCCCACGGAGACTGCTCACCCTGAGCTTGAGGGCCTGGGCACGTACGAATACGGCTGGGCCGACTCCGACGTGGCCGGCGCTTCCGCCAAGCGCGGCCTGTCCGAGGAGGTCGTCCGCGACATCTCGGGCAAGAAGAACGAGCCCGAGTGGATGCTCAAGCTCCGCCTCAAGGGTCTGAAGCTCTTCGACAAGAAGCCCATGCCGAACTGGGGCTCGGACCTGTCGGGCATCGACTTCGACAACATCAAGTACTTCGTGCGTTCCACGGAGCAGCAGGCCGCCTCCTGGGAGGACCTGCCCGAGGACATCAAGAACACCTACGACAAGCTGGGCATCCCCGAGGCGGAGAAGCAGCGGCTGGTCGCGGGTGTCGCCGCGCAGTACGAGTCCGAGGTGGTCTACCACCAGATCCGCGAGGACCTGGAGCAGCAGGGCGTCCTGTTCCTGGACACCGACACCGCGCTCAAGGAGCACCCGGAGCTCTTCAAGGAGTACTTCGGCACGGTGATCCCGGCCGGCGACAACAAGTTCGCCTCGCTGAACACCGCGGTCTGGTCGGGCGGCTCGTTCATCTACGTCCCCAAGGGCGTGCACGTGGACATCCCGCTCCAGGCGTACTTCCGCATCAACACCGAGAACATGGGTCAGTTCGAGCGGACGCTGATCATCGTCGACGAGGACGCCTACGTCCACTACGTCGAGGGCTGCACGGCCCCGATCTACAAGTCCGACTCGCTGCACTCCGCGGTCGTCGAGATCATCGTGAAGAAGGGCGGCCGCTGCCGCTACACGACGATCCAGAACTGGTCGAACAACGTCTACAACCTGGTCACCAAGCGCGCCGTCGCCTACGAGGGCGCGACCATGGAGTGGGTCGACGGCAACATCGGCTCCAAGGTGACGATGAAGTACCCGGCCGTCTACCTGATGGGCGAGCACGCCAAGGGCGAGACCCTGTCCATCGCCTTCGCGGGCGAGGGCCAGCACCAGGACGCGGGCGCCAAGATGGTCCACATGGCCCCCCGTACGTCCTCCAACATCGTCTCCAAGTCGGTGGCGCGCGGCGGCGGCCGTACCTCCTACCGCGGTCTGATCGAGATCGGTGAGGGCGCCGAGGGCTCCAAGTCCAACGTGCTGTGCGACGCCCTGCTCGTCGACACGATCTCGCGCTCGGACACCTACCCCTACGTGGACGTCCGCGAGGACGACGTCACCATGGGCCACGAGGCGACCGTCTCCAAGGTCAGCGACGACCAGCTCTTCTACCTGATGGCGCGCGGCCTGTCCGAGGACGAGGCGATGGCGATGATCGTGCGCGGCTTCGTCGAGCCGATCGCCCGCGAGCTGCCCATGGAGTACGCGCTGGAGCTGAACCGGCTGATCGAGCTGCAGATGGAAGGCGCGGTCGGCTGACGCCACCCCGCACGCAGCTACTGAATTCTCACGAGGAAGAGAGCACGACGACAGCCATGGCTGAGGCTCAGACAATCCCGGCGGGGTCCACGACCACCGGTTCGATCGCGGTGGCCGCCGAGTCCACCGTCGCCACCCGGATGAGCGCGCCGCCGTCCTACGACGTCGCGGACTTCCCGGTGCCGCACGGCCGCGAGGAGGAGTGGCGCTTCACCCCCCTCGCGCGCCTGAAGGGCCTGCACGACGGCACCGCCGTCGCGTCCGGCGCCGACCTGAAGATCGACATCACGGCGCCCGAGGGCGTCACCCACGAGCTCGTCGAGCGCGACGACCCGCGGGTCGGCAAGGCCGGCAAGCCCGTCGACCGGATCGCCGCCCAGGCGTACAGCTCCTTCGAGAAGGCGTCCGTCATCACGGTGCCCAAGGAGACGGTGCTCACCGAGCCGATCCGCATCGCGGTGCACGGTGAGGGCGGCACGGCCTACGGCCACCAGGTCGTCGAGCTGGGCGCGTTCGCCGAGGCCGTCGTCGTCATCGACCACACCGGCGACGCGACGCTCGCCGCCAACGTCGACTACCTCATCGGCGACGGCGCCAAGCTGACCGTCGTCTCCGTGCAGGACTGGGACGACACCGCCGTCCACGTCGGCCAGCACAACGCGCTGGTCGGCCGGGACGCCGGCTTCAAGTCCGTGGTCGTCACCTTCGGCGGCGACGTGGTCCGGCTGCACCCGCGCGTGACCTACGCGGCCCCCGGCGGTGAGGCCGAGTTCTACGGCCTGTACTTCACCGACAACGGCCAGCACCAGGAGCACCGCCTCTTCGTCGACCACGAGGCGGCCAACTGCCGCTCCAACGTCGTCTACAAGGGCGCCCTCCAGGGCCAGGACGCGCACGCCGTCTGGATCGGCGACGTGCTCATCCGGGCCGCCGCCACCGGCACGGACACCTACGAGCTCAACCGCAACCTCGTGCTGACCGACGGCGCGCGGGTCGACTCGGTGCCCAACCTGGAGATCGAGACCGGCGAGATCGTCGGCGCCGGCCACGCCTCGGCGACCGGCCGCTTCGACGACGAGCAGCTCTTCTACCTGATGGCCCGCGGCATCCCGGCCGACGAGGCCCGCCGGCTGGTCGTCCGCGGCTTCTTCACCGAACTCGTCCAGCAGATCGGCCTGCCGGACGTCGAGGAGCGCCTGATCGCCAAGATCGAGGCCGAGCTGGAAGCATCCGTGGCATGAGCCCGGCCTACGTACGCGCCTGCGGGCTGGCCGAGCTGGAGGAGGACAGCCCCAAGCGCGTCGAGATCGACGGCGTGCCGGTCTCCCTCGTCCGTACCGAGGGGGAGGTGTTCGCGATCAACGACATCTGCTCGCACGCGAACGTCTCCCTGTCCGAGGGCGAGGTGGAGGACTGCTCCATCGAGTGCTGGCTGCACGGCTCCAGTTTCGACCTGCGTACCGGCAAGCCGTCCGGGCTCCCCGCCACGCAGCCCGTCCCCGTATACCCCGTAAAGATCGAAGGAGAAGGCGCGGACGCTTCCGTGCTCGTCTCCGTCACCCAGGAGTCCTGAGTCCCCATGGCAACGCTTGAGATCCACGACCTGCACGTCTCCGTCGAAGCCGAGAACGGCTCGCGCGAGATCCTGAAGGGCGTCGACCTGACCGTGAAGCAGGGCGAGACGCACGCCATCATGGGCCCCAACGGCTCCGGCAAGTCCACCCTCGCCTACTCGCTGGCGGGTCACCCCAAGTACACGATCACCGGCGGCACCGTCACCCTCGACGGCGAGGACGTCCTGGAGATGTCCGTCGACGAGCGCGCCCGCGCCGGCGTCTTCCTCGCCATGCAGTACCCGGTCGAGGTCCCCGGCGTCTCGGTCTCCAACTTCCTGCGTACGTCGGCCACCGCCATCCGCGGCGAGGCCCCGAAGCTGCGTACCTGGATCAAGGAGGTCAAGGAGGCCATGGAGCGGCTGTCCATGGACCCGGCCTTCGCCGAGCGCAACGTCAACGAGGGCTTCTCCGGCGGTGAGAAGAAGCGCCACGAGATCCTCCAGCTCGAGCTGCTCAAGCCGAAGATCGCGATCCTCGACGAGACCGACTCGGGCCTGGACGTCGACGCGCTGCGCGTCGTCTCCGAGGGCGTCAACCGCGTCCGCGAGTCCGGTGACGTGGGCACCCTGCTGATCACCCACTACACCCGGATTCTCCGCTACATCAAGCCCGACCACGTGCATGTCTTCGCCAACGGCCGGATCGCCGAGTCCGGCGGCCCGGAGCTGGCGGACAAGCTGGAGGCCGAGGGCTACGAGGAGTACGTGAAGGGTGGCGCAACCGCGTGACAAAGCTGCCGGGCCTCCTCGACACAGAGGCGATCCGCAAGGACTTCCCCATCCTGGACCGACAGATCCATGACGGGAAGAAGGTCGTGTACCTGGACAACGCGGCCACCTCCCAGAAGCCCCGCCAGGTGCTCGACGCGCTGAACGGGTACTACGAGCGCTACAACGCCAACGTCCACCGCGGCGTGCATGTGCTCGCCGAGGAGGCCACGGCGCTGTACGAGGGAGCGCGCGACAAGGTCGCCGCCTTCGTCAACGCGCCCAGCCGCGACGAGGTGATCTTCACCAAGAACGCCTCGGAGTCGCTGAACCTCGTGGCCAACATGCTCGGCTGGGCGGACGAGCCGTACCGGGTCGACCAGGACACCGAGATCGTCATCACCGAGATGGAGCACCACTCCAACATCGTGCCGTGGCAGTTGCTCTCGCAGCGCACCGGCGCGAAGCTGAAGTGGTTCGGGCTGACCGACGACGGCCGGCTCGACCTGGACACGATCGACGAGGTCATCACCGACCGTACGAAGATCGTCTCCTTCACGCTCGTCTCCAACCTGCTGGGCACCGTCAACCCGGTCGAGGCGATCATCCGCCGCGCCCAGGAGGTCGGCGCGCTGGTCTGCATCGATGCCTCACAGGCCGCCCCGCACATGGTGCTGGACGTGCAGGCGCTCCAGGCCGACTTCGTGGCCTTCACCGGCCACAAGATGTGCGGCCCGACCGGCATCGGCGTCCTGTGGGGCCGCCAGGAACTCCTGGAGGACCTCCCGCCGTTCCTCGGCGGCGGCGAGATGATCGAGACGGTCTCGATGCACTCCTCGACCTACGCCCCCGCGCCGCACAAGTTCGAGGCGGGCACGCCCCCGATCGCGCAGGCCGTCGGCCTCGGCGCGGCCGTGGACTACCTCTCCTCGATCGGCATGGAGAACATCGCCGCGCACGAGCACGCGATCACCGAGTACGCCGTCCAGCGGCTGCTGGAGGTCCCGGACCTGCGCATCATCGGCCCCGCCACGGCCGAGGACCGCGGCGCGACGATCTCCTTCACGCTCGGTGACATCCACCCGCACGACGTGGGTCAGGTGCTGGACGAGCAGGGCATCGCGGTCCGGGTCGGCCACCACTGCGCGCGGCCGGTCTGCCTGCGGTACGGAATTCCCGCGACCACGCGAGCGTCTTTCTACCTGTACTCCACTCCGGCCGAGGTCGACGCCCTCGTCGAGGGGCTGGAGCACGTCCGCAACTTCTTCGGATGAGGACGAGGACTGACTGAGCCGTGAAGCTGGATTCCATGTACCAGGACGTCATCCTGGACCACTACAAGCACCCGCACGGGCGCGGTCTTCGGGACGGCGACGCCGAGGTGCACCACGTCAACCCGACCTGCGGTGACGAGATCACCCTGCGCGTACGGCTCAACGGTGCGACCGTGGAAGACGTGTCGTACGAGGGCCAGGGCTGCTCCATCAGCCAGGCCAGCGCGTCCGTGCTCAACGACCTGCTGGTCGGCAAGGAGCTGGGCGAGGCGCAGAAGATCCAGGAGACCTTCCTGGAGCTGATGCAGTCCCGCGGCCAGCTTGAGCCGGACGACGCGATGGAGGAGGTGCTGGAGGACGCCGTGGCGTTCGCCGGCGTCTCGAAGTACCCGGCCCGCGTCAAGTGCGCCCTGCTGAGCTGGATGGCTTGGAAGGACGCCACCGCCAAGGCCCTCTCCGAGGAAGCGAAAACCGCATGACCGACAACGCAGTGACCACCAAGCCGGCCTCGGAGGAAGAGGTCCGCGAGGCCCTCTACGACGTCGTCGACCCCGAGCTGGGCATCGACGTCGTCAATCTGGGCCTGATCTACGGCATCCACGTCGACGACGCCAACATCGCCACCATCGACATGACGCTCACCTCGGCGGCCTGCCCGCTGACCGACGTCATCGAGGACCAGGCGAAGTCCGCCACGGACGGCATCGTCAGCGAACTGAAGATCAACTGGGTCTGGATGCCGCCGTGGGGCCCGGACAAGATCACCGACGAGGGACGTGAGCAGCTCCGGGCACTGGGGTTCAACGTCTGATCGGGGTCTTTCCCGACTGTTTCGGCTGTGCCCGCCGGGTTTTCCTGGCGGGCACAGCCGTTTTCGGTTTTCCGGCCGCGGCAGGTGCGGCAGAAAAGGTTTCGCAATGCCGCAAAGGGAAGGAACGCTTCAGGTCCAGGTATGGGCGTTGCAGGCGCTGGTGCGGTCAAACATCGAATTCCCGTGACGCGCTCCGAGTCGGAAAGATCTCCTCCGGTATGTTGCCGCCGTGGCAAAGCAATGGCCGGGACGGTACTTATTTCCCCGGTCCCCGGCTGTGAATATCAGCAACGTTCCGCACCCTTCGGTACCGGCCGGAGGGTGTCTTCGCAGCAGCGGAAGGACGCTCCATGAAGAGAACCGGTCGATTAGCGACCCGTGCTGCCGTGGTGATCGCGGGGGTCGCCATAGCAGCGGGATCCACCACCGCCTTCGCGGACATGGACCGCTACACCTCGGGCGCCCATTCATGGCGGACGGGCGCCGGGAAACAGGTAGGTCTCCAGGACACCAAGGGAGACCGCAACTCCGTAAAGGCCGAGTACAACCGCAACAGACCCAGCAACACGCTGTACACCCTGTGGAACCACAGCGGCCAGGGCACCAAGGTGTACAGCAACATGGGCGGGAAGGTGTGGGACATGCGCGTCTGCACCGAGATCGACAAGTGGCCGGACGACTGTTCCAACTGGTGGAGCGACGACCACTGAGCCGTAGCGATCTCCTGCGACAGAGCGCTGCCCGGAATGTCCTCACCCGGGCAGCGCGTCGCTGATTCCCCTCTCCGAAAGGCGGACGCGTGACGGAAGCGTTGTCACCCCTCGACATTCAAGGGCTGAGGTACGAAGTGGGGGGCCGGCGCTTGCTCGAAGGGCTCGGACTCACGGTGCGTGCCGGTGAGTCCGTGGCCGTCATGGGCCCGTCCGGGTCCGGCAAGAGCACGCTCCTCTCCGTCGTCCTCGGACTCGTGCGGCCGGACGCCGGAACCGTATGCGTAGCCGGGCAGGACATGGCGGCGTTACGTGGCCGGCGGCTGGCGGAGCACCGGAGAAAACACCTGGGCATGGTCTTCCAGTTCGGCGAATTACTGCCGGAACTCTCCCCGGTGGAGAATGTCGCCCTGCCGGCTCTGCTGGACGGCGCGGACCGTGACCGCGCCTATGCCGACAGCCGGGAGCTCCTGGACGAACTGGGCGTGCCCGCCCACGGCACGGCGACCGGCGACCTGTCCGGCGGCGAGCGGCAGCGGGTCGCCGTGGCGCGCGCCCTGATCGGCAGCCCGTCGCTGCTCCTGGCGGACGAACCCACCGGCGCGCTCGACGCGGAGGCGCGGGACCACGTGGCCGGGACGCTGTTCGCCGTACCGGCCTCACGTCAGTGCGGGCTGCTCGTCGTGACGCACGATCCCTCGGTGGCGGAGCGGGCTGACCGGGTCATGCACCTGGAACAAGGTGCCCTCGCAGGTGCGCGGTGAAGCGCGGCCGGATGCGCCACATGCTGCGCATCGGCCGGGCGGCGGGGCGGTCCGCCGAGGGAGGCCGGGCACGCTTCTGGGCTCTGCTGGCCGCCACGACGGTCGTCGCCGTAACGCTCTGCTCGTTGGCCGTCACGGCTGCGACGTGGGAGGGGCGCGAACAGCGGGGCGAGGCGCGCGTACCCACCTTCGCCGAGCAGGGCGACCGGCCTTCGGCTCTATGGAGCCGCTACTGGGACGGCTACCAAGGACGCCAGTTCACCGTGGTCGTCATCGCTCCCCTCACCGACGACGCGCCGCTCCCGCCCGGAGTCGCACGATGGCCGGGCCCCGGTGAGGTGTTCCTGTCACCGGCGCTGGCCGACGGACCCGCGAGCGAGGACTTCCCCCGCCGCTACGGTACCCAGGTCGGCACCATCTCGGCCGAAGGGCTGGCATCGCCCGGCGAACGGCTGGCCTACGTACGCCCCACCACGGCCATGCTCGGTACCGCACGCATGGAGAAGATCGTCGGGTACGGAGGCCCCGGACCGGTCTTCGGCGACCTCCGGGTCGTCGGCCCACGGTCGTCCATGCTGGCCATGATCGGCGTACTGCTTGGCCTCCCCGCTCTGGGACTGGCCGCGGCGGCGGCCAGAATGGGGGCCGCCGGCCGAGACCGCCGCGACGCCCTGCTGCGCACCCTTGGCGCCGGCCGGACCGCGCGCGCATGGATGGACATCGGCGCCGCGGTACGGCCCGTGTGCGCCGGCGCCGCAGTCGCGGCCCTCCTCACCGTTCCGTTCCTGCTGGCAGACGTCGAACTGCCCTGGATCGACTACACGTTGTACGCCCCGGACCTGCGACGCGTCGGCGGGACCCTGGCGGCCGCCGTAGCGGCCTCCGTCGTGGGAATGCTCGGCCTGATCCTCCTGCTGCGTCCGGCCGCCGTGCACAAGGGAACGTCCACCACACCCCGTGCGGCAGGCAGCGGCCTCCTGCGGCTCCTGGCCCTGGGCTCCTGTCCCGCCTTTCTCGTCCTGGCCCTGACATCGAAGAGCTTCGGCGCGCAACGCTCGGCAGCCGCCTACCTGTTCGCGGTCGTCGGCGTGTGGGCGACCCTCCCCTGGGTGATCGGCTGGCTCGCTTCGCGCATCAGCGGCAGGGCGTCGAGATCACCGCGCCGCAGCGGCGACCCGGCACGTCTGATAGCCGCCCGCACCACCGCGGCCCGCCCCGGCATGGTGGTGCGTCTGGTGGCCGCCATGGTCATCGCCATCGGAGTCGTCGGCCAGACCCAGATCATCACCAGCCTGCTGTTCGCCCGCTCCGGTGACGAGGAACAGTTGAAGTCCGTACAGGGCCAGACCATGGCGCTCGTGCAGACGTCGGCCACGCGGTTCACGGACGCCTTCACCGCCGCGCTTCCCGCCGGGGCGCACGCCGTCGCCGTCAGCGCGGGAGACATCCGGCCGGACGGTTCCAGCGGCAGCCGGATTCTCCAAGGACCGTGCGACAGCCTTCGCGCACTACGGCTGCCGTGCCCTGCCGCCGGACAGGAGGCGCACGTACCGTACGGTGACCTCGACCAGCGCCTGCGCGTATCCGGCTACCAGAGTTTCGGCCCGACGCCCGCCATCGTCCGTACCGGGCCGGTCGTTGCCGTCGACCGCCCCGGTGGCCTACAGGCCGTCGTCTTCACCGACACCGACAAACCCATGGACATCCCGGCCGTCAAACGCGCCGCGCACCTCCACTTGAGCGTGAAGGCCCTCGCCGAACCGGTGGCCGAGGACGGAGCGAAGTCCTTCACCGTCGGATACCAGTCCCGCTGGATCCCCTTCCTCGGCACCGTCGGCACGGTCGTCCTGCTGACCGCCATGGCACTCGCGTCCCTCTCCGAATTCCTGCGCTTCTCGCAGACCCTCGCCCCGCTCACCGTGCTCACCGGCCGGAGCAGGATCTTCCACACGACGGCGTTCTGGTGCCTGGGAGCCCCGCTCCTGGGCGCGGGCGCCATCGGCGCCGTCGCGCATGTCGTCCTGGTCCAGCCCGTCACGGGAGGAGAGGGCGGCGCGACCCTGTCCTGGAACCTGGTCACCGCCGTCCTGCTGGCCACCGCACTCCTGGCCGCCGCGGCAACGGCTGCGGGCGGCGCCACGGCGGCGCGCCGCGCGCAGGGGTGGCGGCCCCGCGCCGACTGACCGAGAGCGCTGTGCCCGCCGGGTTCTCCCGGCGGGCACAGCCGTTTCCGCGTCTACTTGCGCGCCGCCCGGAAAACCTCGGTCATCTGCACAGCCGTGACGATGTTGATGCGGCCGGTTTCGATGAGATGAGCGGGCGCGCCCAGCCCGGCAACCGGGTGCGGGTCCAGCCGGAGACTGGGGAACTGGATGCCGACGGCACGGGCGGCTTCGCCGAGGTCGCACATGATTTCGCGGGCGGTTTCGGCGGGGGAGAGGTTCTCGTAGTGGTGGGACATGCGCTGTACCTCCGTAGGGGGGCGGGTGGTTGTTTCCGCTTACAGAGTGGAGTCGCGCGAGTACGCTCGCCAGCAGGTGACACGTGACAGCGCACGGGTCACGCAAGGGGGTAAACGCATGGCTGGTCGTCGTATTCCGAAGTCGCGCACGGCGTACGGAGAGGAACTGCGGGAGCGGCGGGAGGCGGCCGGTCTGACGCAGGAAAAGTTGAGCGAGCGCGCCGTGATGTCGCGCACCCACATCGCCCACATCGAAGCGGGCAGGCGGAAGCCGGCTCCGGACGACGCACGACGCCTGGATCAAGTGCTTGACACGGGTGGGGTGTTCGAGCGGTTCCTGCCGGCGTTGGACACCCGAACTTTGGCTGAGCACTTCGAGCAGGTGGCAGATTTTGAGCAACAGGCAACGGTGATCCGCGAGTACGGGGCCACGTTGGTGCCGGGCTTGCTTCAGACGGAGGCGTATGCACGCGCAGTGTTCCGTGCCTACTACCCGCCGAAGAGCGCAGAGGAATGTGACGGCCTGCTCGTCACGCGACTGGAGCGGTCGGAAATCCTGGCCGATCCGGTGTCTCCCGTTTTCTGGGTGGTGCTCGACGAGGCAGTCGTGCGTCGGCCAGTCGGTGGGCCCGGAGTGATGGCGGCGCAGTTGCGGCACATCACCGAACTGGGAGAGCGCGAGCGAATTCGCCTTCACGTTCTGCCCTTTTCGGCCGGAGCCCACTCATTGCTGGAGAGCGGCTTGATGCTCATGTGGTTCGATGACGCGCCTCCCATCGCTTACGTGGAGGGCCTGCACTCCGGCACGGTGCATGACGATCCGACGGTAGTTCTGGACAGTCAGGCGGCCTACTATCGGGTCTTGGGCGACGCGCGGTCGCACGAGGAGTCGTTGGGCCTGCTCAGGGCAGTCGCGGAGGGCTACGAACATGAACGGCAGCAGTAACGACCTCGCGGGGTGGCGCAAGTCCACTTACAGCGGTGGTGGTGGGGGCAACTGCCTTGAGGTGTGGGACGGGATACCCGGGCTGATCCCGGTACGGGACTCAAAAGCCCCCCACGGCCCGGCGCTGGTTTTCTCTCACGTCGCGTTCGCGGCCTTCGTCGGTGCCCTCAACCGCGGTGAGTTCTCCGCCTGATCACTCGTCCAACCCCCTGACACGGCCATGCCCGCCCGGCACACTGGCGGGCATGGCCGTTTCTCTGCATCAGTTGTCCTTCGACGCGCACGACCTGAAGGGGCTCGCCACCTTCTGGGCCCAGGTGCTGGACTGGCGCATCGTGTACGAGGACGAGGAAGAAGTGATCATCGCGGTGGACGAGAACGCACTGCCGGGCATCGGTTTCCTCGCGGTACCGGAGGCGAAGGCGGGCAAGAACCGGCTGCACGTCGAACTGACGCCGGACGACCAGGCCGCAGAGGTCGAGCGGATCATCGGGCTCGGGGCGCGCCGGGTGGATGTGGGGCAGGGGGACGACGTGTCGTGGGTGGTGCTGGCAGATCCCGAGGGGAACGAGTTCTGCGTGCTGAGGCCGAAGAAGTCGTTGGTGGACTGAGGTGCGGCGGGTCCCCGCGGTCAGATGGCGAAGCGCCACGCGGCGGCCGGGGCGAGCAGGTGACTGCCGTCGGGCGTGAGTTCCGCGCGCATCGAGTGCAGGGGGAAGCGGTTGTTCTCCTCCCACTTGCGGCGGACGCGTTCCAGGTCGTCCCAGAGGCGGCGGGGGCCGCCCTGGTGCACCAGGGCGGCCGTTCCGTCCTCGGCGCGGGCCCACGACCCGTCCGCGGCGAGCAGCCACACCACGCGCCGGCCGTCGTCCGGGTAGGTGGCCGCGCGGGTCTCGACTCCGGGCGTGTCCAGTTCGTAGAGCCATCGGAGCGGCCATTCCTGCCACAGGTCGGGGACCGGCCCGTCCGGGGGCCGTACGTCCTCGCCCTCCCGCACCCGGGCGGTCGTGAACACCTCGTTCAGCTTCGCCGGATAGTCCGCCTCCCGCCGTGCCTCCATGAACGTGGCGGGGTCGGGCTGAACGGAGCCGCGCGCGATGCCGTCGGGCCCCATGTCCGCCGTGATCAGCAGGGCGGTGTGGGCGATGGTCGTCACGAGCCGTCCGCCGGGGCGGAGTGCGCGGAGCCAGGAGGCCGGGACGGGCCGGACGGAGACGGTCGCCATGATGCGGTCGTACTCCGGATCGGGAAGGCCCCCGGTCGCGTCGACGGCTTCCACGCGCGGGGTGCGCCCGAACCCCGCGAGACGCGTACGGGCCGCCTCGACCAGGTACGGGTCGACGTCCACGCTGGTCACGTTCTCGTCCCCGAAGCGGCGGGCGAACAGGGCGGCGGAGTAGCCGGTCCCCGTGCCCACGTCGAGAACTCTCTGGCCGGGCCGCACGTCGAGCCGGTGGGCCATGGACACGATGAGCCCCGGCAGGGTGCTGGACGACGTGGGGTCGCCCTTGCCGTGTTCGCCGGGGGTGGCGTGGTCGGCGTGGGTGGGGCCGACACGGGTGACGAGCGTGACGTCCGCGTACGTGGTGTGCAGCCGCTCGGGGGAGTCCTCGGGGAGATCCACCCGTTCCCATTCCTGAGCCGGGCTGCTGGGGATGCGCTGCCACCAGCGCGGAACCAGCCGGTGACGTGGGGTGTTGCACACGGCGTCGTGCCACGCGGGGGCGTCGGCCGTCACGGCGTCGGCGAGCGCTGCGGCGGCTGCGGCCCACGGGGGTGCTTCGGTCATGCTGGGTCTCCCTGCAGAGCGGCGGCCATGGCTTCGACGAGCGGGACACCGGCCTTGACGGCGAGCCAGTGCCATTGGCCGTTGGGGTTCACCTCGAAGAAGACCCAACGTCCGTCCGGAGTGACGGCGAAGTCCAGCGCGCCGAAGAACAAGCCGAGTGTGTCCATGAGCCGGCGGATCCCCTTCGCCACGCTCGGGGGCACGTCCACCACCTCGTACCGGTGGGACCGGTAGTCCGTTCGCCAGTCGAGTTGTGCGGCTTCGCTGTCCGTGTGGATGGCGACGGCAAACATACGGCCCCCGATCACGGTCAACCGCACTTCATACGCTTTGGCCACGCGTTCTTGGAACAGGTGGGCGGTGCCGCACACCCCGTCGTCCACCTGGTCGGCGGAGACGAGCGCCACGGGCAGGAACCGCCGCTCCCCTCCGGGCCCGAGGACGCCTCCGCCGAGCCCCTTGTAGACAACCGTGTCGTCGCCCATGAACGTACGGGCGTGTCCGGCGTCCGACGTGATCACGGAGCGGGGTACGTCGAGCCCGCACCGCGCGGCAACGGCGAGTTGGACGGGCTTGTAGTTCGCGGCGGCGTCCTTGCCCGGGTGGTTGACCCATCGGACGGGAAGGGAGCCGAGCACGCCGAGCAGCCCGGAGCGCGCTTCCGAGACGGCGAGGGCGCGAGCGGGTCCGGGCCACTCGTCGGGGGTCCGGAACTCGTTGGGGCGGCGCCACCACACCGACTTGACGGTTTCCAGGCGGACCGTACGGGAGCCGGCCAGGGAACCCGCCCAGCCGTCCCCGGTGAGGGAGACGGCGAGGCGGGAAGCGGTGGGAAAATCGGCAGTGTCGAATCTGACGACGTGCTCACCGCGTTTCACCAGCTCCTCGACCACCGCGTCGGCCGTGAGGTCGTCCCGGCCGGTCAGCACGAGGATGGTCGCCATGCGGCTACCAGAGGTCCGTGCCGCTGTCGGACCCGGGGGACGACCCGTCGCCGTTGCTGGTCTCCGTCTGCGTCTCGGGCATCTCCGCCGTGATCGCGTGCCACGGATTGCCCTCGGCGCAGACGTTGAGCTGGAGCCTTTCGCTGTACGTGAGGACGGGCGCCGCGCTGTTCGACGGAGCGGGCGACACCAGGTGCCGGACTCCGAACGGGACGGGCGGAGCCGTCGCGGTGCTCATTCTGTTCATTCCGCGTTCCTCCTGTGAGTCGGTTGTCAGCAGATGCAGTCGGTCGCCGGCCGGCAGGTGGACACCTGCGGGGCGCAGGCGCTCGGACAGCCCGTGCCATGGGAACCGGGCTGTTCGCTCTAGGTAATCGCGCAATTACGGCTGGCGGTACTGTTGGCGGGCGCACCAGGATTAAGGGCATTAAGCGCTTGACGCGGTCGCGCAGGGGGCGAGCGACCGTGGGCGTCAACGGGCCGAACGTGGCATTGGGGCGGCTGCTCCGCGAGACCGGGTGGACGCTGCGGCAGTGCGCCCAGGCGGTCAACCGGATCGGCACTGAGCGCGGAACCCTGAAGCAGTACCGTGCGCCGTCCGTTCACCAGTGGTTGAGTGGGGGTGTGCCGCGCGAGGATGCCCGGTCGCTGATCGTGGAGGCGTTCTCCAGGCGGCTCGGGCGACCCGTCACATATGCGGATGTCGGCGTTCCGTCCTCTGAGGGCGGGACGGAGGCGACTCCGGCCGGCACGGTTGCCGGGATCATCGATCTTGGGAGGCTGGACATGGACCCTTCCCGCCGTAGCGTGCTGGGCGTCGCTCTGTTCTCCGTCGCGTCGGCGGTTCCCGAGTGGCCGGACGTGGTGGGGCGCATGGAGGCGGCGCAGAGCGGCGCGCGGTCCCGCCTCGGTATGTCGGACGTGCACACGGTCTCCGCCATGACGGAACAGCTCTCGTCCATGGATGACCAGTTCGGCGGGCGCACCGCTCGCCCCCTCGCCGCGGCCTTCCTGGTGAACACGGTTGCCCCGTTCCTGCGGACGGACGGTCCCGGAGGCGTGCGCAAGGCGATGATGTCGGCGGCATCCGACCTCTGCTATCTGACCGGCTACATGGCCGTCGACGAGGGCTTGCACGGTCTCGCACAGCGCTACTACCGGAAAGCGCTGGAGCTCGCGGGAGCATCGGAGGATCACCTGACGTACTGCACGGCGCTTCGCGGTATGAGCGTGCAAGCCGTGGATCTGAACCAGGGGCCGTTGGCCAAGCGGCTCGCCGATGCCGCGGCGACGTCCGCGCCGCAGGCCGGGCCGCGCATGCGTGCCTTCCTTGCCGGCCAGCAGGCACATGCGGCCGCGCAGACCGGGGACCGGCGGTCCGCGCTCAGGCACTTGCGGCAAGCCGAGGTGGCCATGGACAAGGCGGAGTCCCGTGGGAAGGTGTTCGGCTCGTACGACCCGGCGTCGCTCAACTACCACACCAGTCAGGTGCGCTGCGAAATGGGTGATACGCACGGGGCGATTGCCGCCATGCAGGAAGCGGACCGGCTTCGGCCCAGCATCTACCGGCGAACACGCGTCAAGGAGCGGACGCTGCTCGCCGAGCGGCAATTGACGGTGGGGCACCTTGAAGCCGCCTGCCGGACGTGGGGGCTCGCGCTGGACGATTACCCGCTGGTCAACTCGGGGCGCGTCGACCAGCGGATGGCGGACATGTTCGAACTCATCCGACCCCATGCCCGGAACCGCGACGTTCAAGCTCTGTATGAGCGTGCCCGCGATGTCGTCCGGCCCGGACTGGTGAGGTGATCGCCGCGCACGCCGCCCCGCGCAGCGATACGTACGCCGTACGCAACGTTGTGTACGCTCGTACATATGGTGTACGTGACGCTTGCCGCGGCGATCATCTCCGAGATTCTGGCGACGACCGCGATGAAGTACAGCGACGGTTTCAGCAGGCTGTGGCCCTCGCTGGGCACGGTGCTGGGCTATGTCGTCGCGTTCGCGCTGCTCGCGAAGACGCTCAAGACGATGGATGTCGGGACGGCGTACGCGATCTGGTCGGGGGCCGGGACGGCGGTGGTCGCGGCGATCGGGATGGTGTTTCTGGGGGAGGCGGCGACGGCCGCGCGGATCATCGGGGTGGTGCTGGTGATCGCGGGGGTCGTCGTGCTGAATCTGGGCGGGACGCACTGATGCCGCGCCGTTACGACCCGGACCGGCCGCAGCGGATCATCGACGCGGCGATCCGTGTGGTGGGGGAGCGGGGTATCGCCGGGCTGAGCCACCGCGCGGTGGCGGCCGAGGCGGACGTACCGCTGGGGTCGACCACGTACCACTTCGCCTCGCTGGACGATCTGCTGACGGCGGCGTTGCGGCAGGTCAACGGGGAGTGGCTGACGGGGATCGAGGTGTGGGTGCGCAGCGTGGACCCGGCCGTTCCGCTCGCGGACGAGGTGACGCGGCTGGTCGAGGAGTGGCTGGGTGCGGGCGGAAGCGGGGCCGGGGGCGGTGATCGGGCGCGGGTGGAGCTGGAGTACGAGCTGTATCTCGCGGCGCTGCGGCACGAGGCGGTGCGGCCGCTTGCCGCCGAGTGTCTCGATGCGATGGTCGAGCTGCTGGAGCGGCGGACCGGGGACAAGGGGACGGCGCGGGCGCTGGTCGGGCTGATCGACGGGCTGATGTTGCAACATCTGCTGACGGGGCGGAGGTTCGACCGGGGGGAGGTGCGGGACGCGGTGGCGAGGGTGATCGGCTGAGACGGTTCCGGGGGGCGCCGGAGGGTGCCGGGGGCCTCCGGAAGGGCGTTGCTTCACTGCTCAACTTGTGGCGTGTGTCCGTTCCCGTGTAGATCTTGTTCGTTAATGATCATCTGGGGGGTTCGTACGGCGCTTCGTGACCGTCACCACCCGGCGGTACGAGGCGAGCGAACACACGTGAAGAGGAAAGCCCGGGGCGCGGGCGAGCAGGCGGACGGTACCGAGAACTGGTACACCGGACCGGCCTGGCGGGACCGGGACGGGCGGGCCGCGCGGCGGCGGAAGCGGATACGTATCGGCGTGGCGGCGGTGATCGTCGCCGCCGGGGTGGTGACGATCGCCGTGAACCCCGGGGACATCCGGTCGAAGCTGCCCGGCCTGGCCGGTGGCGACGCCGTGGCCGGGCCCTTGCCGGCCGAGACCGCGGCCCCCGGCTCCGCGCCCGCCGACGAGGCGTTCCCCGCCACCCCCACCCTGAAAGAACCTTTCGCGGGCTCGCCCGCCCTGCGCTACGCGGACGGCGCCGCCGGCATCGTCCCCCCGGAGGCCAAGGCGGTGGGACGGCTGTCGGAGGGCGAGGTGGCGGCAGTACTGCGGCACGCGAAGGAACTCTTGGTCGACGCCAATCTGAACCCTCGCACGCTGCGCGGCGAGCGGCCCGCGGCGGCGCTGGACCTCGTCGACCCGCTCCAGCCGGGCATGCGACGGGACCTGGAAGCCTGGCTGGCGA
The DNA here is from genome assembly GCF_003865135.1 of Streptomyces chrestomyceticus JCM 4735. Taxonomy (NCBI): domain Bacteria; kingdom Bacillati; phylum Actinomycetota; class Actinomycetes; order Kitasatosporales; family Streptomycetaceae; genus Streptomyces; species Streptomyces chrestomyceticus. Next base: position 7,216,382 of record NZ_BHZC01000001.1, read on the forward strand.
AGCCCGGCCGGGACCACGATCCGTTGCAACTGTTCACCCGCTTCGATCCGCGTGAGGTCCGGCCCGCCGGTGACATCGTCAAGACGCGGGGACGGATGACGTTCAAGGAGGGGCGGGACGGCGCGCTGGCGGTCCACGCCGACTACACCTTCGTCTACCCCGTCGTACGGGCCGCCCAGGGCGCCTCCGAGGTGACCCGTACGGTGGTCCGCCGGGTGGTGGACTTCGAGGTCAACGACCCCGAACGCTTCCAGGCGACACCGGGCAAACTGGCCCTGACCAGGTACGACTCCGACTTCGCCAACAACGCCTGCGAGGTGTACGACGGGTTCCTGCACCCGCAGTTCCAGGACGGCCGGCCGGGGCCCATGACGTCGGGGCCGGAGGTTGATCCGTACGACCGCAGCAAGGAGCTGAGCGAGGACGCGGGGAGCCGCTGCGGCACAGTGAGTCGGATATAGGGGGCGGGGCGGGGCGGACCGGCCGGGGCCGGGGCGGACCCGATCCCGTGCCGCCCCGGCACCGGTTCGCCACCACAGCCCCCTCCGGTTAGGTTTTCGGCATGACCGATGCTGCTACCTCCTCCTCCCGTACGACCGGCGCCGTCGCCGCCGGGCTCGCGACCGTCACCACCGACGGCACCGTCCTCGACACCTGGTTCCCCGCGCCCGAGCTGGTGGCCGACCCCGGCCCCGCCGGGACCGAGCGGCTGACCGACGAGCGGGCCGTCGAGCTGCTCGGCGAGGCCGCGCCGAAGGCGGTCGGCCCGGACCCGCGCCGTGGTGTCGAGGTCGTGGCCGTCCGTACGGTCATCTCCGCGCTGGACGACAAGCCGCTGGACGCGCACGACGTGTACCTGCGCCTGCACCTGCTCAGCCACCGGCTGGTCAAGCCGCACGGCCAGAGCCTGGAGGGCATGTTCGGCCTGCTGGCCAACGTCGCCTGGACCTCGATCGGCCCGGTGCCCGTCGACCGGCTGGAGACCGCGCGCCTGAACGCCCGCGCCGAGGGTCTGCACCTCCAGGTCACCAGTGTCGACAAGTTCCCGCGGATGACGGACTACGTCATGCCGGCGGGCGTCCGGATCGCCGACGCGGACCGGGTTCGCCTCGGCGCGCACCTGGCCGCCGGCACCACCGTCATGCACGAGGGCTTCGTCAACTTCAACGCGGGCACCCTCGGCACCTCGATGGTCGAGGGCCGCATCTCCGCGGGCGTCGTCATCGGTGACGGCTCGGACATCGGCGGCGGCGCCTCCACCATGGGCACCCTGTCCGGCGGCGGCAAGCAGATCATCTCGATCGGCGAGCGCTGCCTGCTCGGCGCGGAGTCCGGCATCGGCATCGCGCTGGGCGACGAGTGCGTGGTCGAGGCCGGCCTGTACGTGACCGCGGGCACCCGCGTCACCATGCCCGACGGCCAGATCGTCAAGGCCGCCGAACTCTCCGGCGCCGACAACATCCTCTTCCGCCGCAACTCCACCACCGGCGCCGTCGAGGCCCGCCCCAACAAGGCCAACTGGGGCGGCCTGAACGACGTGCTGCACAGCCACAACTGAGCACGGACGGCCGTGACTTACGGTAGTCAAAGACCGCGCTAACCTGCTGGTGTGTAGCGGCAGATGCCACGTGCGGTCATCGTCGATGCGCCCTCCCGCAGCCGTGAGACGGTTGGCGGGAGGGCGCGAACCTGGTGTGTGGCGCTGCTGTTGGGGCTACTGCTCGATAAGCCCATCATCGTGGTGCCCGCCCGAATATGATGAGCTTCGTCGTGCGCCCGCGAGAGGAGCCCCCGTTGGACTTCTGGCCCAGTCTCGGCTTTAGAGGCAACCCCTACGTCGTGAAGCCTCTTCCAGGAAGTGAAGACGGAAGGGAGCTTCTCGTCGGACGTGACGCAGAGCTCCGTTCCCTGCTACGCCGGATCCGCGAGAGCGACATGCATGTCGTCTTGGAGGGGCCCAACGGGGTGGGTAAGACTAGTCTCGTGTCAGTTGCTACATGGGTGGCGAGCGAGGACTTCAAAAGGGGGAGCAGTCAGCAGCTTTTCCTGCCCTTAGCGGAACCTCTTCAGATTAAAGAGGATGCGGAAGAGTTCGTCAGTTCATGTTACTTCGGGATTGCCAGGGCATTTCTGGATCACGAAAAAATTCTGAAAAACTCCGGGCGTCAGGTACCCCGCACCAAGGATCTCAACCTTTGGCTTAACGCTCCTGTGCTGAGGACTCGGGGTGGAGGGGTCAACAGTCCATTTGGGGGATTCACTGGTTCGGCAGGAATATCCGCCAATACGTCCCAGGGTTATACTCAAGCGGGTTTCAGGGCTGCGGTAAAGAAATGGCTCAATGATGCCTTCCCTGACGGTTCCGGTGGATTCGTTGGCCTCATCGATAATTTGGAGCTTATTGATGTATCCAGCGATGCTCAGCGCGTCATGGAGGAGATCAGGGATCCAGTTTTGCAATTGCCCGGTACGCGCTGGGTGATCTGTGGGGCCCGCGGGATCGCGCGTAGCGTGGCTGCCACGCCGCGAATGAATGGTGTCTTGTCTGACCCAATCGACATCTCTCCGGTGCCAGACTCCAGTATTCCTCATCTTATTGAGGCTAGACTCCGCCACTACAGCGTCGGAGACTCCTCTTCCGCTCCGGTTTCCGCGAAATCTTTCGAGCATATCTATGAGGTGAGTCACCAAAATCTGCGTGACTCTCTGAGTTATTCGCAGGATTTTTCATTTGAGATGGATCCGGAATTCTTCCTTAATGGTACACCTGATGATATCGAGGTGGCTGCGAGGGCCTGGTTGGCCGAACTTTCCATGAAGTATGAACGAGATATTCGTCTGCAGCCTCGAATGTGGCGACTGATTGATGATCTCGCTCGAATTGGAGGTGCGTGCTCGCCGGGTGACCATCAAGACCTTGGATTCAATGACCGCACGCATATGCGAAAGAATGTGGTCGACCTTGAGAGGTTCGGTCTGGTCACAAGTAGTCGCGATGAGGCGGATCAACGTCGTAGGTCTATCGAGATGACTTCCAAGGGTTGGCTGGTTCACTACTCGCGCTCGCAAGGCCTGATTAACCCGACGCTCCCCGGATTCTCGTGTTGAATGCGTGGACCTGGTGAATGTGCCGTCAAAAGGTGAGTCGGCAGTGTTTGAAGTCTGGGGTGGAGGTGAAAGCGCCCTTCCAGGGCGCTACGGGACGGAGGTCGGGGGAGGGGTTCTGGCTGCGCCAATGAAAGGGGCGTGTATTCAAGTTCTGTGGTGGCTGCTATCGCATTCCGTGGTGAGGCTTTGAGGCTGTGTCTGGCTCGGGAAGAGAGCGATCAGGCGAAGGTGCTGATGTGTAAGGGCATGGATCAGTGGGCAACGGGCACTGTGGCCGGTATCGGACGGTGTCAACCGCCGCCCTCCTGGGCCACCATGGCGGGACGGTGTTCACCGGAGTCCGATGGACCGATCCGTACCGGGAGGCGTCATGAGGCTGGGTGAAGCGCTTGCTGTCGGTTTCGCGGAGGACGTGGAGTGCACGGAGGAGGTGCCGTACGCGAAGGAGCCGACCTTGGAGAGGGCGCTTCCTGAAGAGGTGGTGGCCGACGGCGTGCCGGAGCGGCGGGACCCGGTGCCGGCCGGGCGATGAGGCTGCGGCTGCCGGAGGAGCGGCCTGCCACGCCACCCGCGGGGTTCAAGCTCGCGCATCCGGTGATCTCCCATGACGGGACGCGGACCGGGTTCGCCGGGGTTTCGCTCGGTGGGGCGCTGCCGTATGGGTTCGTGGACGAGGCCCGCTGTGTGTACGGGCGGCGCCACCGCTGCCCGGCCCTGCGCTGTGACTGTGGTTTCTACTGCCTGCACACGTTCGAGCAGGCGTTGGCCCTGGTGTGTGCGCGTGAGTACCGCAGGGCGGTGCTGCTGGAGGTCACCGTGCTCGGGGCGTATATCCGCTTCGAGCGCGGGATGCGGTACGAGCGGCAGCGGGTGCGGGTGGCGCGGGTCGGCGCGTGTGCGTGCGGTCGGATGCCGTGTGCGTTCGCGGATGCGGGGTGGGGGCGTACGGGCTGGCGGGTGCTGACGGCCGTCTGCGCGGAGTGCGCGGCCCGGCGTGGGCGTACGGCGTTCGCGTCGTGGACGGCGGTGAGCTTCGCGGAGTTCGTACGGTGCGGGGCGGGGCGCTGCGCATCGTGGCGGGTGGCGAGGAGGAGAAGGAGGGGAAGGGGAAGGGGGAGCTGGCCGAGGCCCGGTCGGTGCCCGAGTTGTCTGCCGAGGCTTCGCTCATGCAGGCCCGGCTGGACTGGCTGCAGCGGCAGCTCGCGCGGTTCACCGGTGGCGGCAAGGTTTCGTAACCGTATCCGTACCCTACGGAGACGGCGGTCTGCCGGGCGCCGTCTAGGCTGACGCCCATGCGCGATCTTGTGGCGGGAACGGGGTATCTGGGGAAAGGGCAGCGCTGGGTTGCCCGGCACGGCCGGTGGTGGGGGTTCGGGATGATTCCCGCGCTCATCACCCTCGCGCTGTACGCGGGGGCGCTGGTCGCGCTGGCCTTCTTCGCGGGCGACCTCGCGGCCTGGGCGACGCCCTTCGCCGACGGCTGGGGAGCGCCCTGGCAGGGGCTGCTGCGCGGGCTGTTCGTCGCGCTGCTGTTCGCGGGTGGGCTGCTGCTGTCCGTACTGACCTTCACCGCCGTCACGCTGCTGATCGGCGACCCGTTCTACGAGTCGCTGTCGGAGAAGGTGGAGGAGAGCGAGGGCGACTGCCCGCCGGGTACGGGAATGTCGTTGTGGCGGGAACTGTGGGTCTCGCTCAGGGACAGTGTGCATGTGCTGGTGCGGGCTGCCGGGTTCGGGCTGCTTTTCTTCGTGCTGGGGTTCGTCCCGGTGGTCGGGCAGACCGTGGTGCCCGCGATCGGGTTCTGTGTGTCGGGGTTCTTCCTGACGGTGGAGCTGACCTCGGTGGCGATGCAGCGGCGCGGTATTCCGGTGCGGGAGCGGCTGCGGATGCTGCGGGGGCGTAAGGGGCTCGCGGTGGGGTTCGGTACGCCGCTGGTGCTGCTGTTCCTGGTGCCGTTCGTGGCGGTGTTCCTGATGCCGGGCGCGGTGGCGGGGGCGACGCTGCTGGTCCGGGACCTGGCGGGGGAGCACGAAGAAGTGGAGGCAGCGGAGGAAACGGAAGCAGCGGAGGGCCCGGAGGAGGCTACTGCTGCGCCGTCTTCCAAGCCGTCGCCAGCTCGCTGGTGATCTCGGGGCCTGCTGCCAGCAGGGGCGCGCGGACCGGTCCGGCGGGCAGCCCGAGCACGTTCAGCAGGGCCTTGGCGGTGACCGTGCCGGGGTGTCCGGTGCCCATCATCGCTTCGATGAGCGGTACGAGGCGGAGGTAGCGGCGCGTGGCCCCGGCCGGGTCACCCGCGTCGTACGCGTCGAGGACCGCCCGTACCTCCCGGGGCGCGGCGTTGGCCACCGTACTGACGCAGCCGACGGCGCCCATGGCGCGCAGGGGGAGGGCTTGCTCGTCGCAGCCCGCGTAGTAGGCGAGGCCGGTCGTGGCCAGCACTGTCGCGGTCTTCATGAGGTCGTACGCGCAGTCCTTGACGCCCTGGACGCGTGGGTGTTCGGCGAGTCGCCGCAGCGTGTCGGCGGTCAGCGCGGTTCCGGCGCCGGTGCGCCCGGGAATGTCGTAGAGCATGACCGGCAGGGCGGTGGCATCGGCGACCGTACGCAGATGGCGGGCGACGGCCTCCTGGCCGGGGCACGAGTAGGCGGGGGCGGCGACGAGCAGGCCGTGGGCGCCTGCGCGCTCCGCGGTGCGGGCCAGCTCGACGGTGTGCCGGGTGTCGCTGGTGCCGATCCCGGCGGTGACCCGCGCCCGGTCGCCGACCGCCTCGACGACCGCCCTGATCAGGGCCTCCTTCTCGGCGTCGGTGGTGGTGGGGGACTCGCCGGTGGTGCCGCTGAGGACGAGGCCGTCGCAGCCCTCGCCGACCAGGTGGACGGCGAGGCGCTGCGCGCCGTCGAGGTCCAGCCCGCCGTCGGCGCGAAACGGGGTGATCATGGCGGCGGCGGTGTGGCCGAAGGGCGGTGGGGACGGGACGCCGCTGGCCGAGGCCGAGGTCGAGAAGTAAGTCGAGTTCGAGGTCGGTGTCGAGGTCATGGAGCGGAGTTTCGCCCCACCGCTGTATTCAGGTCTACTTAGTTGTGCTGGCGCAAATGGTTAGGAGTGCTACGGCTTCAGGCGCAACACCTGCGGGTCGTGATCGCTCGACTGGTCCGCGTACTCCGCGTTGATGTGGACGATGTCGTAGTCCACGCGACGCAGGTGGCGGCTGGTGAGCATGTGGTCCAGCACCTGCGAGTTGCCCTGGTAGACGTAGCCGTAGCGTTCGCCGCGCGGCAGCCGGTCGACCAGGTCGGTGAGGACGCCGCCGGCGGTGAGCGCCTTGAGGGCGGGCGAGAACTGGAAGTCGTTGAGGTCGCCGGCCACCACGACGTCGGCCTTCGGGTCCACGGCCAGGACGTCCTTTACGAAGGCGTGCACGGCCTTCGCCTGCTGGATCCGCTGGGTCTCCGACGTACGGGCCGGAGGCTGGAAGCGGCTGTCGAGGCCCTGGTCGCCGCCCTTGGAGTTGAAGTGGTTGGCGACGACGAAGACCGGTCGGCCCCGGAAGGAGAACTGGCCTACGAGCGGCTTGCGGCTGTTGGTCCAGGCCGCGTTGCCGGGGTCGATGCGGCCGGGCGAGGCGGAGAGGCTGGGCCGGCCGGGCGAGCCGGTCACCTTGACGGGCGTGGTGGCATCGCCCCCGGCGACATCCGTGAACGAGACACGGGCGGGGTTGAAGAGGAACGCGGTGCGGATGTTGCCGCCGGGCTGGCCACCGTCCTGGTTGTTCACCGGGTCGATCTGCCGCCACGCGTAGGAGGGGCCGCCGGCCGCCTTGACGGCGTCGGTGAGCTGCTTGAGCGTCGCCTCCGCGGAAACGGTTCCGTCGTTCGTGGGGCCGTTGTCGTCCTGCACCTCCTCCAGTGCCACGACGTCCGGCGACGCGAGGTTCTTCACCAGCGCCTCGGCCAGCCGCGCGAACTTGGCGGGCGGGGTCTTCGGGGACAGGTTCTCGACGTTGTACGTGGCCACGGCCAGCTCGTCGGCACGCTGCGCGCGGGTGGTCTCGCGGGCCGGGCCGCGGTCGTCGAGCGTGCCCAGTTCGGTGGCGGCGATCCCGTACCCGCCGAAGTTGTCGTAGTCCAGCGGGCCCGCGGTGGTGCCGGCCAGCCGGTCGCCGGTGTCGGCGACGGGGAAGGGCCGCTGGGCGAAGGGGATCAGCGAGGTGATCTTGATACGGCCGGGGTTCGGGTCCTGGTACGAGCCGTACAGCGCGCCGCCGCGCACGGTGCGGCCGTGGCGGGGCTCGGCGGTCGCCCACAGCTCGTTGTGGGTGCTGGTGGGGCCGACGACGGAGGCGTCGGCGAGCGAGACCCGCATGCCTTCCAGGGACTCGTAGCGGTCCAGGGCGTACGCGTTCGGGCGCAGCCGCAGGTTCTCGATGCTCTTGCCGCCCGCGGCGGGGGCGTAACGGTCCGGCACGGTCGAGGCGTTGAGCTTGTAGGCCGCCGGGAGCGGGTTGCCGGAGGACTCCACGGTCCAGGTGGCGTCGGTGATCTCGGTGACGGACTGGAGGCCGGCCTGCTCGCCGCCCGGGTAGTACTCGCTGACCGTGCCGGAGACCCGTACGGAGTCGCCGACGGCGGCCTTCGGCGTCTGCTTGCCGGTGAAGACGAAGATCGCCTCGCTGGTCGCCGGGTCGCGGTCCGGCCGCGGGTCCTGCACCCAGAAGCCGCGGGCCGAGCCGAAGGCCCGTACCGCCGTGACCGTGCCGGGTACGTCGGCGACGTGCCGGCCCGCGAAGGGCGAGAGCCGGGTCGTGCCCTGGATGTCGTGGATGCGGGTGACCGCGGCGGAGGCGGTCTGGGGTACGGCGAGCAGCCCGCCGGTCAGGGCGGCGGCGACCAGCGCGGTCAGCGTGGCGGGCCGGCGCAGGGCGCGGCGGCGGGGTGTGCGGGACGTACGGCTCGTACGGATCGGATCGTGCGACGGTATCTGCGCGGACACGGAGAGCCTCCGGAAGGCGGGCGAGGGTGGGGAACAGCGGGCGAAAGGCGTGAACGCGGCGGAGCGGAAACGGTCCGGCAGCCTCTACGCGCGTCAATCTCTTGTGTGGCCACGGCAGTTGTCAAGGCTCGCCGGGTGTACGGGAACGGAAAGCAAGGTGAACCGCCCGAGATGCACGGAATTCCGTCTACGCTGGGGCTTCGCACGAGCCGTAGTCCGCACGAGGAGCTGAGCCCGAGATGTCCGCAGACCGCCCCACCCTGCCGCCGGTGCGGCTGCACTCCGACGCGGAGCTGGCGCGGGACGCGCTGAGCGCACCGCTCTTCGCCCGTGCCGCGCAGCTCGCCCGCTGGGCCGAGGCCGGTGTCCCCGTCGGGGTCGGCGGCGAGCTCCTTGAGGAGCAGTTGGCCGCTGCCGTCGACCACCTGGACCTGGCCGGGGACGAGGACGGCGCCGGGTACGCCGCCGAAGCCTGGCAGCTCGCGGTCGACACCGGTCTGGTGGAGATCGAGGAGACCGAGGAGACGGAGGCGGACGGCGACGAGCTGCCCGACGAAGCCGCCACCGGCACCGCCGCTCCCGGCGAGGAACTGTCCCTGCTGACCTCCGGCAGCCCGCAGGACATCCTGGACATCTGGCTCGGCGGCATGGAGACCGTACTGGCCGACGCCGTGGCGCCCGACCTCTCCGACATCGCCGACCAGATCGCCGAGGGCGGCGACCTGGACCTGGACGCGATCGACTGGAACCCCGAGGAGGAGGCCGAGCTGCTGGACGGCATCCTCGGCAACCTCTACCTGCTCACCGCCCTCAACGAGGACCCCGCGCAGGCCGTACCGCTGCCCGCCCTCGCCGCCTCCATGATCGTCCCGGACGACATGGACGAGCCCACCGACGACATCCTCGAAGAGGTCTCCGAGGCGATGATGCGCCTCGACGACCAGTTCCGGGTGCTGCAGCCGATCGGCCTGGTCGACTACCAGCCGGTGGACGAGGCGCTCATCGAGGAGCTGGACGAGGACGGCACCACGACGCGCGCGGCCGAGCCGCTGGAGGACGAGGACGTCTCCCGGTACGGCATGGTCCGGCTCACCCCCCTCGGCGTCTACGCCGTACGCGCCCGGATGCTGGACGCGGGCGTCGACGCACCGGCCGTCGGCGACCTCACCGACAAGGGCGCCGACGTCCTCCTGGACGCGCTGCCCGACTACCCGGAGCCGCTGGCGCAGGCCGAGTCCGAGCAGTGGCTCGCGGCCCGTACGCCCGTCGACGCCGCCCGTGACCTGCTGTCGGCCGCCCGCGGCGACGACGAGGACGGGCCGCGGCGCCGGCTGGCCTGCCAGCAGACCCTGTCGCTGGCCGGGGCGGAGGCCGAGCCCGCGCTGCGCGAGGTGCTCGACGACGGGCAGCTCGGCGGCCTGGCCCGGGTCTGGCTCGCCGAGCGCGGTGCCGCCGACATCCCCGAGCCGTCCCAGGACATGATCTTCTGGCTGACCGTGGACACCATCGCGGCCCAGCTCGGCGCGGCCGAGGCCGACGAGGAGAGCGCGGCCGAGCTGCGCGGCCTGGTCGAGGGCGTGGTCGGTCAGCACAACGGCTTCTTCGACGCCGCCTGGCGGGTGGACCACCCGGCGACCGCCGACGTCCTGGAAGCCATGGGCCGCCTCCACCCGGACAAGAAGACCGCCAAGGAGGCCCGCAAGGCCGCGTTCAAGGCGCGGTCCCGGCAGGGGGGCTGAGCGTCCGCGGCTCACCGGCCGCAGGCGACCGGCGGGCGGCCGGAGCACCTCGGTGCTCCCGCCGCCCGCCGGCGTGTTCCGCGGCGGTGCGCCGTCAGCACACCAACTGCGTCACGCAGTTGAACGTGGTGGACTGGCCGTTGAAGCCGTAGGTGCCGCGGTAGGACAGCGGGACCTGGAACTGGCCGATGATGGTGACCGTCGCGGCGCAGTTGCCGCCGGTCCCCGGCCGCTTGGCGTCGATCCGCAGCGAGCTGCCGATCGAGCCGCCGGTGATGTCCCACGGGGCGCCGCAGATGCCGGTGGTGATCCGGCCGCCCGTGATGGCGTTGGTGTTCGGGTTGTAGTTGACCTCCATGTCAAAGGTGAGCGCCTGGTTGTGGAGCGCCATCTTCTGGGTGACCTGGACGGCCTCGGCCGAGACCTCGCGCTGTACGGCGAACGCCTCGTCCCGGGTCTTGACCTCGGACCCCTGGGCGTTGACGAACTGGTGCTCGCGGCCCGGACCCTTCCTCTTCTGCGCTGCGCTTGTCATGGCTCTCCCTCGGGCTCGGTGGGTCAGGCAAGCTGCTCGGCGACCTCGACGCGCAGCAGCGTGCGGACGGTCTCGATGTGGTTGACGACGGTGACCGTCGACGAGCCCGCGAAGAGCAGACCGACCGCGACGTTGTCGAGCGAGGTGACCAGCGAACCGGAGTCGCCGCCCGCCGAGATGTTGGTGGTCATGATCTGGTCCTTGAAGCGCGCCGTGCCGGCCGTGCCGTAGTTGACGTCGACCGTGGCGTCGGTGGAGACGATCCGCCCGAAGCTGATGTTGGTGGTCCGGCCGGTCTTCTTGACCAGGTCGCCCACCGCGACCGACGACTTGCGGCGCCACGCGCGCGGCGCGCCGCTGAAGTACTGCTGCCGGGTGGCGTCCTCGAACTCGATCTTCGCGAGGGCCGCGTCCACCACGTTGTTGTGCTGCGTCAGCGGGATCTGCGGGGCGAACTGGATCGAGATGAAGCGGTCCAGCGTGCCGATCCGGTCCGCCGGGTCCGTACCGCCGTCGAACTTGCCCGGCTGGAGCACGGAGCTGCCCAGCGGTGCCCGGTTGGAGTCCGCCAGGACGTGGTTGTTGCTCAGGATGTAGAACTTGCCGGGTACGCCGAGGCCGGGCGCCGGCGGGTTGGTCTGCGCGCCGGGCAGGAAGTCGTACACCACGCTGCCCAGCGTGCCCGCGGTGACCTGCACGTTGCCGACGGAGAAGCCGGCCGGGCAGGGCCGCATCCGGCGCTTGAGGAGCTGCGGCTCCAGGGCGCTGCCGAGCTGGCTCAGCTCTTCGAGCAGCGGCTGGGCGAGCGCGCCCATCCGGCCGCCGTTGCCGCCGAGACCCTGCTCCTGCGCCATCGAGCGGCTCTGACCGCTCGGTACGCGCTGCTGGGCCTGCGCGGAGATGTGGCCGACGGCCAGGACGTCGGTCGGGGTACCGTCGTCCATCTCCCGGGGGATCACGTCCCGTTCGGGGAGCATCGACTCCGGGACCTTCTGTGTGACGAAGACCAGGACGGCTTCCTCGCCCGTGGGCTCACCGTTGGTCCACTTCACCCCGTGCCCGAAGCCGACGACGTTCGCGGTCGGGTTCTGGGGGTGCATGAAGTCGGAAAGTGCCTGTTGGCGGGAGGTGTCGCTGACCTGACCTCCGGTGGGTCCGCGCATCATCTCGGGCTGGTTCACACCAGACCACCTCTTCCCCGGTGGGCGTCCCGCGCGGCTCTCAGCCGTGCGCCCGGGCCGTACGGACGGGCCGTACGGGCGGGAGCGCTCCTACGGGCCGGAGTGCTCCGGCGGACGGGCGGCTACGGCTGCGGGGCGGGACCGCGTTCGCTTGACGAGCCCGGGCCGTGCACGGCGGCGGGCTCTCGGGGGAGGGCGGGAACCCGGCACGGACTGCTCCCCGGGCAACTCCGTGCAGCGGCGGATTCTCCGCTCTCCCTACGGGTGATGCAGGTAGGGACTGTCTATTGCCGGGCCGGTCGGCGGTCAAGGAGGTACGCGATAAATCTTGCGCTTGCTGCGCAGATGCCGCTGATGACCTTGTTTGCCATGGTTTTCCGGGCCAGGGAGGAACGCTTCCGGACATCGCGGCGTCGTACGGGGTTCAACCGGTGTTCGCCGGGGCGCGCGAGGGTGTGCGGCGCAGGGACCGAGCACACCGAACCGGCCGTCCAGGAGATGACCATGCCGCTCACCCGCAGAGACTTCGCCAAGCGCTCCGCCGTCGCCGGTGCCGGCGTCGCACTGACCGGCAGCGTGGGCGTCCTGGCCACCGCACCCGGTGCCATCGGGCAGGAGGTACCGGAAGCGGACGCGACCGCCCCGGCCGCCGGCGCACGAGGGCGCACACCGGGGTACGGGCCGCTGATCCCCGACCCGGCGGGCATCCTGGCGCTGCCCGCCGGATTCTCGTACCGGATCATCACCCGGACCGGCGTCACCACGCTGGAGACCGGCGAATCCACCCCCTCCCACCACGACGGCACCGCCGCCTTCCAGGGCCCGCGCGGCACCACCCTGCTCGTCAACAACCACGAGCTGAAGGGGCCGCGGGCGCGGTGGCCGCACCCCGTACCGCTCGCCGACGGCCTGGTCTACGATCCGGCGGCAGCCGGCGGCTGCACCGTCGTCGAGATCTCCCGGGACGGCTCGCACATCTCCGAACGGGTCGGCATCGCCGGTACGTCCACCAACTGCGCCGGCGGACGCACCCCTGGGGAACCTGGCTGACCTGCGAGGAGACCGAGGACAAGGCCGGCCAGAACGGCATGACGAAGGACCACGGCTACGTCTTCGAGGTCGACCCCCACGACATCCGCGCCGCCCGCGCACCCCGCCCCGTCAGGGCCCTGGGCCGCTACGCGCACGAAGCCGTCGTCGTCGACCCCAAGCGCGGCCACCTCTACCTCACCGAGGACGCCGACCGCCCCAACGGTCTCCTCTACCGCTGGACCCCGCCGCACGGCTTCCAGCACGGCCGCGGGCGGCTCCGCACGCTCGCCGACGACGCGGGCGTCCTGGCCGCGCCGCGCTGCTTCGACTCCGGCGGCCGGTTCGTGGACGACCTCTCCCGTGCCACGAAGACCGGCACGGTCTACGGCGTCGACTGGATCGAGGTCCCCGACCGCGACGCCCGCACCACCCCCGTACGCAAACAGTTCGGCGACCGCGACGTCACCCGCGCCCGCAAGCTCGAAGGCATGTGGTGGGCCGACGGCGGCGCGTACATCGTCTCCTCGTACGCCCGCGCGGAGAGCCCGGTCCGCCACGACGGCCAGGTCTGGTTCTACGACCCGCGCCGCCGCACCCTGACCCTGAAGGTCCTGCTCGGCGTCAACCCCGACCCCGGCCGGGACGGCGCCTTCGACGGCCCCGACAACATCACCGTCTCCCCGTACGGCGGCCTGATCATCGCCGAGGACGGCGAAGGCGTCCAGCACCTCTTCGGCGCCACGGACGACGGCCGTACGTACCCGATCGCCCGCAACGACCTCAACATCGGCACCGCCGATGACCCGGCCTACAGCGAATTCACCGGCCCGGTGTTCTCGCCCGACGGCCGCACCCTCTTCGCCAACATCCAGGAGCCGGGGGTCATGCTGGCGATCACGGGACCGTGGCGACGGCAGCGGTGACCGCTGCGCGGCCGGGTGTCCTGGCGCGGGGTGGGTGGCGGGCTCGGTCAGGAATCTTGGGCGGGATGTGCATGTTGTACGGGGGGTGAGTACGCGGAGCAGCAGGACGACACAGACGGCTGAGGACGAGGGGACGGGGCCTGGGGACCCGTCCGGCGACCCCGGCACCTCCAACGCCTCCGGTGCCTACAGCGGTCACGGCGCCTCCGACGACCGGTCTGGCCGCCTCCGGACCAGCCGCCTCCGCACCACCCCCTTCTCCCTCCTCGACCGCTCCCGCACCCGCCAGGGCCACCCGGAGGCCGAGGCGCTCCGCGACACGGTGGCCCTCGCGCAGCACGCCGAAGCGCTCGGCTACCACCGCTTCTGGGTCTCCGAACACCACAGCGTGCCGGGCGTCGCCGGCTCCGCGCCGACCGTGCTCGCCGCCGCGGTGGCCGCCGCGACCTCCCGCATCCGGGTCGGCACCGGCGGCGTCATGCTGCCCAACCACCGCCCGCTGGTCGTCGCCGAACAGTTCGGCGTCCTCGCGTCCCTCTTCCCCGGCCGCATCGACATGGGCCTGGGCCGTTCCGTCGGCTTCACCGACGGCATCCGCCGCGCCCTCGGCACCGACAAGGGCGCCGCCGACTCCTTCGCCGCCCAACTGGCCGAACTCACCGCCTACTTCACCGACGGCCCGCGCCCCCACCCCCAGGTGCACGCCCGTCCGGCGGAGGGCCTGCACGTCCCCGCCTTCGTCCTGGCCACCGGCGCGGGCGCGGACATCGCCGCCCGCGCCGGACTGGCCCTGGTCATCGGCGACCTACGAGGCCGCGAAGCGATGCGCGCCGCCATCGACCGCTACCGCGCCGCCTTCGAACCGTCCCCGCTCTGGCCCCGCCCGTATGTCATCGTCTCCGGCACGGTCGCCGTGGCCGAAACCCGCGAACAGGCACGCGACCTCCTGCTCCCCGAAGCCTGGTCGATGGCCTACTCCCGCACCCACGGCGTCTTCCCACCCCTGGAACCGGCCGAGTCGATCTCCGCCCGAGAACCGTCCCTGCCCCCGAAACAACGCGACCTCTACACCTCCGCCCTCACCGGCCACATCCACGGCACGGAAGCGGACGTCGCCACCCAGCTCGACACCCTCCTCACCGAAACCGCCGCCGACGAATTCCTGGTGACGACCAGCACGTACGACCGCGCTGGACTGCTGGAGTCGTACGAGCGGCTGGCCCGGGTGGTGGGGATGGCGGGAGCGGAGTTGCCGGAGCGGGCAGAGATACCCGGACGCGCGTCCTGACCGAAGCGCCTCACGGCCCGCTTCCGGCCAACCCCTCGACCGTCTCCAACGCCAGCCGCCACGGATAGCTGTCCACCCGCTCACCGCCGGTGCCGGGCGGGTGCGGCTCCCAGGCGCCCGGCCCGTACAGCACATGCACCCCCAGGTCGCGCAGTACCTGTACCGACCGCCGGGTGGCCGGGTGTGCGTCCAGAGCCGTGGACCAGAACGGCAGCGCGACCACCGGCAGCCCGAGCCCGACCACCTCGGTGAGCAGGCCGAGGGCGTACGTGTCGGCGATGCCGACGGCCCACTTGTTCACGGAGTTCATGGTCATCGGCGCGACAATCACCGCGTCGGGCGGCGGATTGCGCTTCGCCTCGCCCGCCTGACGCCAGTCACTCCGCACGGGCCGTCCGGAGGCGGCCTCCACCGCGGACACGTCCAGAAACCCGCCCGCCTCGGCCGCGGGCGTGGCGACGACACACACGTCCCAGCCGTCGTCCACGGCGGCTTCGACCAGGCGGACGAGCCGGGCGGCGGGGCCGGCGGCGCAGGCGATGATGTGGAGTACTCGCGGCGTACTCATACCGGTACCTGTGCCCGGTTCGCCAGCGCGCGGAGCCAGGGAGCGCGTCCGGCGCGGTCACGTTGCAGCAGTTCCCCGATCAGTTCCCGCGTCACAGTACGGGACCGTACTTCCTCTGGTGCTGCCTTTTCTGCCGCCAGCAGCGCACGAGTCGCTGCTTCCGTACGGCCGCAGGCGTGCAGAGCGCGTGCCACGTCCGTCCAGTACGTGGCCTGTCTCTCGGCTACGGCGAGTTGGTCGGGCATGACGGTCTTGGCCGCTTGCAGGGCGTGGCCGGCGTCGCTGAATGCGAGGGCGATCGACAGTCGGTGCAGCGCCACGTTGTTCGCTCCGAAGGCGGCCCACTGACGATTCGTCGCTTCTTGCAGCAACGCAGCGGTACGTTCCGCTTCGTCGAGCAACTCCGCTGCCGCGTCCCGGTCCTCGCCCAGCGCGGCGGCCCACGCTCCGCGCAGCAGCAGCGCACCGAAGACCGCGACGTTGTCGGGTGCGGACCTGGACACCCGTCCAGAGAGACGGTCGACTCCGGTTATTGCTACGCGCACCGCCTGCCTCCGATGGCCGACGGCGGCGACGGCATGGGTCAGAATCCGGTACGCCGAGGCGATCGCTGTCGGGGCCTCGGTCCGCCGAGCGGCTGCCGCTGCCTTCTCGGCGGCGATCCAGGCCGATGCCGCGTCGTCGTACTTGAGGAGCAGGGTTGCCGCCACGTGGTAGGCATGGACTGCGAGCAGGTCCGTGGCCCGCTGCTCGGGCAGTGCGCTCCCGGAACCCCCGAACCGGGCCAAAAGAGCGGGCAACTGCCGCGCGAGCCGCGCGTAGCCACACGCTTGAACGAGCCGCTTGGCTTCCGTGGTATCCCGGCGCAGCGCCTCGATGGTGCCTGGTTCCCGCGCGCTGACGGTGCCGGTGAGAACGTCCCGGATGGCGTCCAGCGGGTCGATGACAGGGACGTGCAGCACATCGTCGGGAGCGGTGGGGATCGCTGCATAGCCGACCACGGCAAGAGAGTGGGACACGAAAGTCCGCCGCCGCATTTCTCCTTCGGCCTGGGAGGGAGGGGAAGTGCCGCTCGCCTCCGGAGGCAGAGGCCGGACGCGGCGCCGGAAACCGAGGGATTCCGGCGGGCACCCGAAGAGAGCTGTGAGTACGGTCCGTGCCGTGGGGTGGGGCCATCCCGGAGTAAGGGATTCCCACCGTCGTACTTGGCGCACCGTCACCGTCGCGTCGATGCCCAGCGCGAACGCCTTGTCCTGGAAGGCGATGACGAAATCGTCCTGGGTGTGCAGGCCCGCACTGATACGGGCCCTGACAAGAAGTGGGTTCCCCGGGGAGCCTGGCATGGCGAACCTCCGTACTGCGTCTCGGCCCAGAGTACGGGCGCGGAGGACTGAGCAGGACGCGAATGTCCTGGCGAATGTCCTCAAGAATTGCCTTCTGCGCTGCCTCGTACGAGAGCGCCGGACACGGTGTTCTTGGAGGCATGACGATTCCCGCGAAGAGCTGCGCCTCCGTCTCCCTCCCCGACTGGATTCCCCGCGGAGCGGGACTGCGCGTGGTGCGCGACGTGGCCGCGCTCGGGGTGGATGTGGTGTGGCTGGGACAGCCGACGGGGGAGCGGGTCCTGAGGCAACTGGGTGGCAGGTCCGGAGCGGTCATCGAGGATCACCGGCGTCCGGCCGGGATGTGCTGGCTGGTGCCTGCCGGTACGGCCGGTGGGACGCGACTGCCTTTTTGGGGTGATGCGGGGGTGGGTTCGGCCCTGTATGTGCCGGGGCTGGAGATGCGCAGCGAGCGGCTGTGGTGGCGGGTGCGGCCGGAGGGCGGAGCGCTGGTCACGAGCGCGGTGGCCTTGCGGGCGGCTGTCATCGCCGTGGAGAGCGCGCTGTGATCGGGTGTGCGGACTGCGGTTCCGTACGGGACGTGATCGTCATCGGGACCGTGCACACGGCCAGTGGCGGCGGGGCCGACGTCGGGCTGTGCGCGGGGTGCGACGAGAAGCGGGAGAGGCGGCGCAGGGGCGGCGCCCGCCTGCGCGGGGCCGCCCCTATGGGCGTCAGAGCGCCGCGCCCCCCGGCTTGACCATGCCGCGGACGGTGCGGGAGTCGACGAATTCGCCCAGGGCGGTCATTTCCCATTCGCCGGAGAACTGGCGGATGAGTTTGGCCATCATCACGCCCGTGCGCGGTTCGGAGTGGGTGAGGTCGAAGCGGACCAGTTCCTCGCCGGTCTGGGCGTCGAGGAGGCGGCAGTATGCCTTGGCGACGTCGGAGAACTTCTGGCCGGAGAAGGAGTTGACCGTGAAGACCAGGCCGGTGACCTGCGGGGGGATGCCGCCGAGGTGGACGGTGATGGCCTCGTCGTCGCCGGCGCCCTCGCCCGTGAGGTTGTCGCCGGAGTGCTGGATGGCGCCGTTGAGGATCTGGAGCTTGCCGAAGAAGCAGTTGTCGACCTTCTTGCGGTCCGGGCCGTAGGCGATCACGGACGCGTCCAGGTCGATGTCCTTGCCGCGGTAGGCGGGCTCCCAGCCGAGGCCCATGCGGACCGAGGACAGGAGCGGGCGGCCGCCCTTGACCAGGGAGACGGTCTGGTTCTTCTGGAGGCTGACGCGGCCCTTGTCGAGGTTGATCTTGCCGGCGCCGGGCGCGGGAGCGGGCGGAGCCGGGGGAGCGGAGGGGGCCGCGGGAGCCGTGGGAGTGGTTGCCGCGGGCGGCGGGGCCATGGGGGCCGGGGCGCCGGTGGGCGGGCCCCACTGGGCGGCGGGAGGAGTGGTGGGGGGAGCGGGGGCCGCTGCCGGAGGGGCTTGCGGGGCCGCGGCCGGGACCGCCGGTTCTTCGACGCTGACGCCGAAGTCCGTGGCGATGCCGGCCAGGCCGTTCGCGTAACCCTGGCCGACGGCGCGGACCTTCCAGGCGCCGTTGCGCCGGTAGATCTCCACGACGACGAGGGCGGTCTCCGGGCCGAGCCGGGGCGGCGTGAAGGAGGCGATGACGCTGCCGTCGGCGGCGTTGCGGACCGTGCCGGTCGGTTCGGTGCCGGCGAAGGTGGCGCCGGGCGCGTCCAGGCTGGCGGTCACGACGATCTTCTCGATGCCGGCCGGCACCGCGGCGGTGTCCACCGTGATCGTGTCGCCCGCGCCGCCCGCGCCGGACGTGTGGGTCACGCCCGGGCCGGCCGGCTGGTTGTAGAACACGAAGTCGTCGTCGGAACGCACCTTGCCGTCGGTGGTGAGCAGCAGGCCCGACACATCGAGCCGCACGGGCGCGGTGACGTCCACCGCCACCCGCGAGGCGGTGAGCGGGAGGTTCGAGCCAGGAGTCATAGCGGTCATGCCGGGGATAACGAGTGGCCTTCCTTTGCGGTTCCATTACCGAGGGCCGGACGGGTCCGGGCGTGGCAGTACGGGGCCGGGGCCCCGTACGGGCTCAGCGGCGTTCGCGGCTGTTGCCGAACAGCAGGCGGTAGGCGATGAGGAGGACCAGGGAGCCGGCGATGGCGGCGATCCACATGGACGGCTCGAAGAAGTCCTTCGGAATCGGCTTGTCCAGGAACTTCGTGGAGAGCCAGCCGCCTATGAAGGAGCCGACGATGCCGATGAGGGTGGTGCCGACGAGGCCGCCCGGGTCCCGTCCGGGCAGCAGGATCTTGGCGATGACGCCCGCGATCAGTCCCAGTACGAGCCAACTGACGATACCCATGGTGCGTTCCTCGTTTCCTGCGCGGTTGCGCAAATGATTGATACGTAGACAAGGACGCCGGGAGGGCGGGGCGGGTTGCGTCGGCTTCGGCGGGGTGGCGCGGGGAGGGCGGTGGAGCCGACGGGGCCGGTGGAGGGCTCAGTACGGCCACTGGGGCGGGTCCACGCAGAAGGCGCCGCCCAGGTGCGCGTGTTCGGGGTCGGCGGGGTCGAGCGGTCCGTGCGCGGCGAGGAGTTCGGCGGCGTACGGCTCGGAGTCGTCCTGCGGTACGTAGCCGAGTGAGCGGGCCGTGGTCAGGTCCCACCAGAGGCGGGTGTTGGCGGAGGAGCCGTAGACCACGGTGTGGCCGACGCCTTCGGCGGTGAGCGCGGCGTGCAGCAGGCGGGCGCAGTCGGGCGGGCTCAGCCAGATCGACAGCATGCGGACGGTGGTGGGGCGCGGGAAGCAGGAGCCGATGCGGACGGAGACCGTCTCGATGCCGTGCAGGTCCCAGTAGAGGGAGGCGAGGTCCTCGCCGAAGCCCTTGGAGAGGCCGTAGTACGTGTCGGGGCGGCGCGGGGTGTCCACCGGGATCGCGCCGGAGCCGTCGGCGGGGCGCGGGGTGAAGCCGACGGCGTGGTTGGAGGAGGCGAAGACGACGCGGCGGACTCCTTCCTCGCGCGCCGCCTCGTAGAGGTTGTAGGTGCCTTCGATGTTGGCGCGCAGGATCTTCTCGAAGGGGGCTTCGAGGGAGATCCCGGCGAGGTGGACGATCGCGTCCACGCCGCGTACGGCCTCGCGGAGGGCTTCCTTGTCGGCCAGGTCCGCGGCGATGGCCTCCGGTGCGTCGTCGATGGTCCGCTGGTCGAGGAGCCGGAGCCGGTAGCCGTACGGGGGCAGCAGCCCGCGCATCAGGGTGCCGAGGCCGCCGGCGGCGCCGGTGAGCAGGACGGTGCGGGGTGCGGGCATGGGCTCCTCCGGGCGGGCTCGGGGGTACGGCTTCGTCCGCGGACGGGGTTCAGGTGAAGGGACGATCACGGTCACCGTCCAGTGAACGGTGACGGTCACCGTCCAGTAGGCGAGCACCGTCACCGTACAAGTGGACGATCACAGTCACCGTAGGAAGGCGTGCCGGACAAGGTCAAGGTGCTTGACGAGTCGGCAAATGTGTTGGAGCGAAAGGGGTTTCGGGGGCGTCATGGCCGTCTACGGGCCTTGACCGGGCCGGGGCGCTGCCCTAGCGTGAGCGCGTTCATGAGTATGGACGCCAGTCAGGGACGTGCACGAGGGCGGGTGGCGGCGACGTCATCACGTCCGTACACGCCTCCTGATACGAGCTTGTCAGGGAGAGCCCGTGACCTCAGCCCCGCCGCTCGCCGACCGACTCGACGGACTGCTGTTCTTCCCCGTGACCGCGTACGGACCCGACGGCGCCCTCAACCTGCCCGCCTTCCGCGCCCACGTACGCGCCGGTGTCGACGCGGGCGCGGCCGCCGTCTTCGCCTGCTGCGGTACGGGCGAGTTCCACGCGCTGACCCCGGAGGAGTTCCGGGACTGTGTGGCCGCCGCCGTCCAGGAGGTGGCCGGGCGGGTCCCGGTGCTGGCCGGCGCCGGGTACGGCACCGCGCTCGCCGCGCGCTACGCCCGGCTCGCCGAAGCGGCCGGCGCCGACGGGCTGCTGGCCATGCCGCCGTACCTCGTCGTCGCCGGCCAAGCGGGCCTCCTGCGGCACTACACCGACCTCGCCGCCGCCACCGCGCTGCCCGTCATCGTCTACCAGCGCGACAACGCCGTCTTCACCCCGGAGACCGTCGCCGCCTTCGCGCGCACCCCCGGCATCATCGGCCTCAAGGACGGCCTCGGCGATCTGGACCTGCTGCAACGGATCGTCAGTGCGGTACGGACCGGGGCAGCGGGGGAGAAATTCCTGTACTTCAACGGGCTGCCGACCGCCGAGCTGACCGGCCTCGCCTACCGGGGGCTCGGCGTCCGCCTGTACTCCTCGGCCGTCTTCGCCTTCGCCCCGGAGGTCGCCACCGCCTTCCACCGCGCGCTCGAAGGCGGCGACGACAGGACGGTCAACCGGCTGATCGACGGTTTCTACCGGCCGCTGGTCGAGCTGCGCAACCAGGGCAGGGGATACGCGGTCTCGCTGGTCAAGGCGGGGGTACGGCTGCGCGGGGCGGACGTCGGGCCGGTCCGGCCGCCGCTCGGCGAACCGGCACCGGAGCACGTCGAGGCGCTGGCCGGGCTGATCGAACAGGGCCTGGCGCTGGCCGGCGCTCCGTCGGGCGGACGGTGATGCGCGCCGCCGCGTTCCTGTACCCGTGGGACGTGGCCGGCGACCCGGACGCCGCCCGCCGCGTCGCGGACCTCGGCGTCCAGCAGGCCTCCCTGGCCGCCGCCTACCACTCCACCCGTGCGCTGACCCCGCGCCACCCCCGCCACCGCGTCGTGACCGCCCGGCACGCGGCCGTCCTGTACCCGCCGGACGCGGAACGCTGGGCGGGCCGCGCCCTGCGCCCGTACGGGCAGGACTGGATGGCAGGGCCGGACCCCTTCGGCGAGGCGGCACGGGCGCTGGCGGACGCGGGCCTGGAGGTGCACAGTTGGGTCGTACTGGCCCACAACACGCGCCTGGGCACCGAGCATCCCGCCATCGCCGTACGCAATGCCTACGGCGACCGCTACCCGTGGGCGCCCTGCATCGCCCGGCCCGAAGTGCGTGCCTACCTGTGCGACCTGGCCGCCGAGGCCGCGGTACGTCCTGGCGCGCGCGGCACGGAGCTGGAGTCCTGCGGCTGGTACGGGCTGGCCCACCTGCACGCCCACGACAAGACCGGCGGCGTGCCGCTCTCCGGCGCTGCCCAGTACCTGATGTCGCTGTGCTTCTGCGAGGTCTGCGAGGCGGGCTACACGGCGCTGGGCGTGCCGGCGCGGGAGGTGCGGGGGGCGGTCGTACGGGCGCTGGAGCCGGTGTGGGCGGGTGCGGAGGGTGGCGGAGGCGAGGCCGGGGAGGGGCGGGCCGGGGAGTGGCGGGGCGTCGGGAAGTTGCTCGGGGGTGAGCTGTCGGAGCTCGTACAGCTCGTACGGAGCTGGCGCGACGGTGCCGCGCGCACGCTCCAGCGGGAGGCCGTCGCAGCCGTACGGGCCGTCGCGGACGACGGATTCCGCGTGCTGCTGCACGCCGACCCGGCCGGACACCGCTGTGGCGCGAACGCGGGCGTCGACCCGGCGGACGTCCTCGCGCACGCCGACGGGGTGGTGGTGCCGTGCACGGGTGACGACGCGGCCCGTACGGACGCGCTGATGCCGTTCGCGGAGGTACGGGCCCGCTCGGCCACGCGCCCGGAGGTACGGGCCCGCTCGGCCACACCGCCAGAGACGCAGGCTCGCTCGGCCACGTTCCCGGACACGCCCGCCGCCCCCGTCGTCGCCGCCAACCTCACCGTCGTCACCGCCATGGGCGGCCGCCCCGGCTCCCTCGCCGCCGACGCCGCGCACGCCGCCGCCCTCGGCGCGGACGAGCTGCGGCTCTACCACGCGGGCCTGGCGGGCGACGGGGACCTGGCGGCCGTACGGCGCGGGCTGGCGGCCGTACGGTAGGCGCGGTCTGCCAAGAGCGAGGAGCCCCGCGCCGCCCCGTAGAACCGCCCCGCGAAGCCCACCCCGCCCGTTCCGCCCCACCCGCACCGCACGGTGATCTACTACAACGCGTTCCGTTTCGCGGCCGTGCTCCTCGCCGTACGGCCAGGGCCGCGCGCCGGAGACGTCAACGTGCTCGCCGCCGCTCACACCCGCGAGTGCACCGCGCGTACGACGGCGAGCACGACCACGAGCAGACCTGGAAGGAACGTCATGACACAGCGCATCCTCGACCTCGACCGGGAGGAACTGGCTTCGCTGCGGGGCCGGGAGCTGACCGAGGCGGTCGCCGCCGCCGAGGGCCGCACGATGGTCGCCGAGGTCTTCGCGGAGCGCGCGGCGCTCTCCCCGCACCCCGAGGGCCGCGCGGGCGTGCACAACATCGAGCTGGTCTCCGCCTTCGGCGCGGACATCGTCGTCCTCAACCTCATCGAGCGGGCCTGGGACGGGGAGTACCTGCGGCTGCCCGGACTGGGCACCTTCACCAGCTTCGCCGACCTCGCCTCGTACGTGGGCCGCCCGATCGGCGTCAACCTCGAACCGGGCGACGTGCCGGAGATCCGCCGGGCCGGGCCCGAGCAGGCCCGCCGCCTGGTCGACATGGGCGCCGCCCTGCTCTGTCTCACCGCCAACCCCGGCACCGGCGGCAGCTTCGACGGCCTGGCCCGGGTCACCGACGAACTGCGCCGCGGGCTCGGCGACGACGTGGCGCTGTGGTCCGGCAAGATGCACCACGCGGGGCACCCCGAGCGGGTGACCCCCGGACGGCTGACCGCGCTGGTGGACGCGGGCGCCGACGGCATCGTCCTGCCGCTGCCCGGCACCCTGCCCGGCCTCACCAAGGAGCGGGCCGCCGAGGCGGTCGCCGCCGTCCAGGACGCGGGCGCGGTGGTGATGGGGGCGATCGGTACGAGCCAGGAGGGCGCGCACGCCGACATCGTGCCCCAACTGGCGCTGACCGCCAAGGAGATCGGGGTGGACGCGCACCACTTCGGGGACGCGTTCCTGCCGGGGATGTGCGATCCGGAGCTGCTCTACGCCTACTCCGTCGCGGTCCGCGGACGGCGGCACACCTGGAACCGGATGGCGCTCAACGGGCGCGGCAACCGCATCCCCGGCTGAGGCCGCGGTCGAGGAGGAAGAGGGGGAGGCGCCGGGGGCTCAGCCGTCGCTCGCGCGCGGGGCCGGTTCGCGCTTCGTACCGGTCAGGTGGCCGAAGACCACCACATTGCCCAGGTACTCCTGCCGGGCCTTGTTGAAGCCGCCGCCGCAGGTGATCAGCCGTAGTTCGGGGCGGGAGGCCGGTGCGTAGACCTTCTTGTCGGGGAAGTTCTCGCCGTCGTAGACCTCGACGGCGTCGACGGAGAAGACCGCGGTCCGGCCGTCCGCGCGGACGACCTCCACCTTGTGGTTCTTCTTCAGGGAGCCGAGGTTGTAGAAGACCGCGGGTCCGGAGCGGTTGTCGACGTGGCCCGCGATCAGTGAAGTGCCGGTGGTGCCGGGCGTGTTGCCGTCCGCATACCAGCCGGCGAGGTTCTTGTCCTCCTGCGGCGGGGTCGCCAGGCCGCCGCTCTCGTCGAGACCGAGGCGCATCAGCGGCGCGTCCACGCCGACGGACGGGATGCGCACCCGCAGGGGCCGGGAGGCCGGCATCGGCGGGGGTGGCGGGGCGGTGGCCGCGGACGGCCCGGGCTGCCGCGGGCCCGCGGCGAACCCCTGGTCGGCGGAGGGCTGCGGCGGCGGCGCCTGGGCCTGCGCGCCGTGGCCCATCAGCCAGATGCCGGTGCCCATCGCGCCCGCGGTGAGCAGGGCTATCAGCCCTTGGTCGCCGCGGCGGCGGGGGGAGTGTCCCATGGCTGTCGTGCCTCCGGGTGTCCGGGTGTACTGCGGACCGTCGGGCCGCCGGACCGGTCGCGTCCGACGGCCCGCGAAGGTTCAGGCCGAGTCGTCCGCGCGACGGCGGCGCACCATCCACACGCCGCCGGCCGCGGCCGCCAGCAGGACGCCCGCACCCGCGACGATCTCCGTGGTGCCGGAGTTCTCACTGGTGGTACCGACGCCGGTCCTGGTCGGGCCGTGCGGGGTGCTGCCGGAGGTGACCCGTACGGTGCCGGAGATCTCCGTCCCGTTGGCGCACTTGCCGCCGATGCCGTAGTTGCCCGGCTTGGTACTGGCCGGCACCCGCACGGAGCCCTGCACGTTTTCGGTGTGCGTCTGGCCCTTCGACGACAGCGTGACCCGGCCGGCGCCCAGGGTGCTGGCGTCGACGGTGGCCGAGCCGTTCTTGCCACAGGCACTGCTGTTGAGGTTGACCGTGTTGCCGGCCTTGACCGGGTTGGGTGTCACCTCGATGCTGCCGGTGGCCGCGAAGGCGGCACAGGTGGACAGGCCGAGGGCGGCGACGGACAGGGCGGCACCGGTGAGAACGCGAGTGGAACGCATGGGACGAACCTCCACGAGGCACGGACCGCGGCACACCGCAGCGCCGCAAAGGAAGTTGGGGGAGTTCCGCGCCTCCTGCAATCGAGGTAAGCGGCCGGGCGCGCCGGGAGCCTGTTGACGTGCTGTCAGAACTCCCGCGCACCATCGGCGTGTCGCGCATGATCGGTTACGTTTCGGCAGGTCAGGGGCTAGGTGGTCGTGACGTTCGGTGATGTTGCGGATTGGGATGAACGGGTGACGAATATTTCGCGTGGAATGTGGTATTAGCGCTGCGTAATCGGGTGTTACGGAGGGTGGCCGACGGGGTGGGATGGGTGGCGGTCGGTGGGCGGCCGACGGGTGGCCGACAGGTGGTCGGCGGTCTCATCCCGGCCGGACGAACCCGTTCTCGTACGCCGCGATCACCGCTTGGGTCCGGTCCCGCACCCCCAGCTTGGCCAGCACCCCCGCGACATGCGTCTTGACCGTCGCCGGGCCGACCGCCAGCCGGTCCGCGATCTCCGCGTTCGTCAGGCCCTTGGTCATCAGCCGCAGCACGTCCGCCTCCCGGTCGGACAGGCGCGCCCGCAGGGCCCGCGCCGATTCGCGCGCGGCCCGCGCCCCCGCGTACCGGGCGGCCAGCTCCCGCACCGCCGCCGGGAACAACAGCGAATCGCTGCGTGCCACCATCCGCACCGCCTGCACCAGGTCCTCCACGCCGGCCCGCTTCAACAGGAAGCCGCTGGCGCCGGCGCGCAGCGCGTCGTACACGTACGCGTCGTTCTCGAAGGTCGTCACCACGACGATCCGCGGCGGTTCCGCCATGCCGGTCAGCACCTGTTCGGTCGCGCGGATGCCGTCGATCTCCGGCATCCGTACGTCCATCAGCACGATGTCCGGGCGCAGTTCGCGGATCAGCGGCACCGCCTCGGCGCCGGTGGCCGCCTCGCCGACGACCTCCATGTCGGGCTCGGCGCCGAGGATCGCGCGGAGCGCCGTACGTACCATCCGCTCGTCGTCCGCGAGGACGATGCGCAGCGGGGGAGGGGGAGGGGCGGTGTCGGTGCGGGGGTCCGCGCGCCCCTCGTCCGTACCGGTGCGGGCGTCCGCGTGCCCTTCGTCCGTGTCGGTACGGGCGTCCGCGCGCCCCTCGTCCGCGCCGCTCACCGGGATGCCCCCAGGGGGAGCCGTACGGCCAGCCGCCATACGCCGTCCCGGCCCGCGGCCCGGGCCTCGCCGCCCAGCAGACGGGCGCGCTCGGCGATGCCGGGCAGGCCGCGGCCGCCGCCGGGGCGGGGCGTGCCCGCGACCGTACGGGTCGCTGTGACCGCCTTGTCTCTCTGTAGGGCGTCGCTCTGTATGGGGTTCTCCACCGTGATCCTCAGCTCGTCGGCGTCCAGGGCGATCCGCAGCCGGACCGGTACGGCACCGGCGTGCCGCAGCGCGTTGCTGAGACCTTCCTGCACGATGCGGTACGCCTCCCGCGAGACCAGCGGCGGCAGCCGCCCGCACCCGTCGTCGACGTCCGCGTCGATCCGCAGCCCGGCGGCGCGGGTGCGGTCCAGCAGCGTGTCCAGGGCGTCCAGCGCCGGTAGGGGTACGGGTGCGGGTGTACCGGCCGGGTCGTCCCCGTCCGCCCGCAACAGCCCCAGTACGGCGTCGAGTTCGGCGACCGCGCTGCGGGTGGTCTCCTCGATGGCGAGCAGGGCCTGCCGCGCGAACTCGGGGTCGGCGTCGAGCACCCGGCGGGCCGCGCCCGCCTGGAGGGTGACCGCGCTGAGCGCGTGGCCCACGGAGTCGTGCAGCTCGCGGGCGAGCCGGTTGCGGGAGGCGAGATCGGCGGCGCGCCGTTCGGCGGCGGCCAGCCGGTCGGCGGGTGTACGGCCGAGCAGCGTGGGCGCCGCACGGGCCAGCAGCCGGCCGCCCGCCCACGTGGTGCTTGCGACGAGGGCGAGCAGGCCGAGGCCGGTCAGCGGGCCGAGCAGGCCGCCGGCCAGGTTGGGCCAGCCCAGTTCCGCGTGCCGCAGCGGGTCGGTGACCGGCAGGAGGATCAGCATCACGGCGGCGGGCAGCGCCGCCAGTGTCATGCCGCTGACGATGCCGCCGGCCGTCAGGTGCGCCACGAACCACAGGGCCGTACGCCGCCGGGCGGCCCACGAGTCGGCGGGCTCCTCGGTCAGTTCGGCCGTCACGTCGGCGGGCAGGCCGCACAGCGACCGCGCCGCCGTCGCCTCCAGCGTGCGCAGCAGCGGGAAGAGCAGCGCGCCCAGTGCGGCGAGCGGCAGCGCGACGGCGAACGCGGCGAACTGCCAGGGGAAGTCGCTGAACGGGTTCACGTCGTCGAAGGCGAGCGGGACGACGAGCGTCGCCAGCAGGAAGAAAGGGGTCAGCAGGGCGCCGCCGAGGACGAGGTGCACCCAGCGGCCGAGGAACAGCCGCGCCCGGTTCGCTCGTGAAGCGCGGGACCCCGAACCCGACTTCGGACCGGACCCCGAACCCGATCCCGAACCCGACTTCGGACCGGACCTCGCTCCGGACCTCGCACCGGACGGCGCACCGACCTTCAAGCTGATCTTCAAAGCCGTCGCGTCGCCAGCATCAGCCGGTCCCGCGCGTCGAACAGCGCGTCCTTGATGAGCTGCTCGTGCCCCGGAGTCAGCCGGGCCACCGGCACCGAGCAGCTCACCGCGTCCCGCGCCGGGGTGCGGTACGGGATCGCCACGCCGAAGCAGCGCAGGCCGAGCGTGTTCTCCTCGCGGTCGACGGCGTACCCCTGCTCGCGCACCAGGCGCAGCTCCTCGATGAGCTGCTCGCGGTCGGTGACGGTGTGCTCGGTGAGGGCGTCGAGCTTCTCCGGGAGGAGCGCCCGTACCTGGTCGTCGGTGTACGTGGCGAGCAGCGCCTTGCCCAGGGACGTGGAGTGGGCGGGCAGCCGGCGGCCGACGCGGGTGAACGGGCGCAGGTAGTGCTGGGACTGACGGGTGGCGAGATAGACGACGTTGGTGCCGTCCAGCCGGGCCAGGTGGATGGTCTCGGTGGTGTCGTCGGCGAGCCGGTCCAGGGTGGGGCGGGCGGCGGCCACCACCTCGTCGCCGTCGATGTAGGAGGTGCCGACCAGCAGGGCGCGGACGCCGATGCCGTACCGGGTGCCGGTGGCGTCGGTCTCCACCCAGCCGAGGTCGACGAGGGTGCGCAGCAGCATGTAGAGGCTGGACTTCGGGTAGCCGACGGCCTCCTGGACGGCGGCGAGGCTGTGCATTCCGGGGCGGCCCGCGAAGTACTCCAGCAACTCCACCGTGCGCACAGCGGACTTGACCTGCGCTCCGGTGGTCTCGGCAGCGGACATCGGCCTTGACCCCTCAGTTCGGACAGCCATAGAGTCCCAGCGGACGTCACATTCACCACCTGGGTCGGCGTTCAGCATAGCGAACGGCGTCCTGGACGCGACAAGAGTTCGCCGGGAGGAATGCGCGGTGGCAGCAGCACCAGTCTGGAGTGTCGACCCCCGTACCGGGAAGCGGCGCGAGCAGGTTGCGGTGGAGGCCACAGCGGCCGAGGTCGACGCCGTCGTACGGGCCGCGCACGACGCCCGGGACGCGCTCGCCGACCGCCGCGTCCGGGCCGCCCTGCTGCGCCGCGCCGCCGACCTGCTGGACGGGGCCGGGGAGCGGATCGTCGAGGCCGCCGACGCGGAGACCGCGCTCGGTCCGGGGCGGCTGACCGGTGAACTCGGCCGTACGACGTACCAGTTGCGCGCGTTCGCCGACGTGGTCGAGGAGGGCGCCTTCCTCGACGTACGGATCGACCACGCCGACCCCGCGCTCACCCCGCCCCGCCCCGACCT
Organism: Streptomyces chrestomyceticus JCM 4735; assembly: GCF_003865135.1. Classification (NCBI taxonomy): domain Bacteria; kingdom Bacillati; phylum Actinomycetota; class Actinomycetes; order Kitasatosporales; family Streptomycetaceae; genus Streptomyces; species Streptomyces chrestomyceticus. The sequence goes on from NZ_BHZC01000001.1 coordinate 7,245,332, forward strand.
GCGCCGCTACAAGATCCCGCTCGGCGTCGTCGCGGTCTACGCGGCCAGCAACTTCCCGCTCGCCTTCTCCGTACCCGGCGGCGACACCGCCAGCGCGCTCGCCGCCGGCTGCCCGGTCGTCGTCAAGGCCCACCCCGACCACCCGGCCACCTCCGAACTGAGCGCCGCCCTGCTGCGCCGCGCCGCCGCCGAAATCGGTCTGCCCGCAGGCGTGATCGGCCTGGTGCACGGCTTCGAGGCGGGCATCGAACTGGTCCGGCACCCGCTCGTCGCCGCCGCGGGCTTCACCGGCTCGGTACGCGGCGGACGCGCCCTGTACGACGCGGCCGCCGCCCGCCCGCACCCGATCCCGTTCCACGGCGAACTCGGCAGCCTCAACCCGGTCGTGGTCACCGAAGCCGCGGCCGACGAGCGCGCCGAGGAGATCGGCAGGGGCCTGGCGGGCTCGATGACCCTCGGCATCGGCCAGTTCTGCGTCAAGCCGGGGCTCGTCCTGGCGCCGCAGGGCCCGGTCGGCGACCGCCTGGAGCGCTCCCTCACCGAGGCCGTCAGCAACACCGAGGCCGGGGTGCTGCTGGACCACCGGATGCGCGACGCGTTCCTCGACGGCGTACGGGAACGGGCCGCCCTGCCGGACGTACAGGCACCCGTCACGCCCGGCGCGGGCGGCGAGCACACGGTCAGCGCGGGCTTCCTCACCGTCCCCGCGTCCCGGCTCGCCGAGAGCGACGGCACCCACGACCTGCTCCTGGAGGAGTGCTTCGGCCCGGTCACCGTCCTGGCGCGCTACACCGACGACGCCGAGGTCAGCGCCGTACTGGCCCGGCTGCCCGGCAACCTGACCGCGACGCTCCAACTGGGGGCGGCGGAGTGTGCGGGGGAGGATGCGGGGGCCGGCGCGTCCGGCGGCGGTAGCGGGGCCGAGACGAGGACCGGTGCATCCGGCGGCGGCGGTACGGGGGCCGAGGCGGCCACGGGCGGTACGGGTCGCGGCGCGCGCCTGCTGGCCGCGCTCACCCCGCTGGCCGGCCGGCTGCTCGTCAACGGCTGGCCGACCGGCGTCGCCGTGGCCCCCGCCCAGCACCACGGCGGCCCCTACCCGGCCACCACCTCCACCTCCACCTCGGTCGGCGGCACGGCGGTCGAACGGTGGCTGCGGCCGGTCGTCCACCAGGACACCCCGCCCGCCCTGCTCCCGCCGGAGCTGCGCGAGGACAACCCGCTGAACCTCCCCCGCCGAGTCGACGGCCGCCCCGAAAGGTGACGTACGCGCACATGCCCCACGCCCCGGAAGCGCCCGACGAGGCCACCGCCACCACCTCCGCCACCCTCGTCCGCGACGCCACGGCCGCCGACCTCGACGTCATAGCGGACCTGCACCAGCGCGCCCGCGCGACGTACTACCGAGGTCGTGTGCCCGACGCCGTACTGGACGACCCCGCCGAGCGCGAGCGCTGGCGCGAAGGCTGGGCGCGCTCCCTCGCCCGTAAGGACGCCACCGTGCTGTGCGCGGAACGGGACGGCGCGGTGGTCGGCGTCGCCTCCTACCGCCGCGAGGACGGCGCGCCCGAGGACACCGTCAAACTCTTCCAGCTCCACGTGGACCCGGACCGCTGGCGCGACGGCATCGGCTCCGCGCTGCACCGCGCCTGCGTCGCGGCCTGGCGGGCGGCAGGCGTCACCACCGCCCGCCTGGACGTGTACTGGCACAACCGGCGGGCCCGCGCCTTCTACGACCGGCACGGCTGGCAGCCGGACGACTCCCGCCGCCCCGCACCGGACGCCACCCACCTCGACCTCGTACTGCCGCTCAGCCCCGCCGCCGCCCGATGAGCTGAAGCCGCTCGGCGGTACGGCCGTCCAGCGTCGGCACCGGGTCCGTGCGCTCGGCCTCCACCGTGAAGCCGTGCGCCCGGACCAGCCCGCGCAGCCGGTCCGGCTCGTGGTGCCGGAACACGCCGCCGTCGGGCGTCCCGAACACCCCGTACGTCCCGAACCGGTCCGCGTACGCCTCGTACCGGGCCACGTCCCACCGGTCGCGCTGCAACGGCATGTCGCTGACGTACAGCACCCCGCCCGGCCGCACCACCCGGCCCAGCTCCGCGACGATCTCCCGCTGCTCCCCGGAGCCAGGCACGCACGTCAGCACGGCGAACAGCAGCGCGGCCCCGAAACTCCCGTCCTCGAAGGGCAGCGGCAGCCCCGCCCAATGCTCGATCCGCACCCCTGGATGCTCCCGGCGCCCCCGCTCCACCAGCGCCCGCGACACGTCCACCCCACGCACGTCCGCGTACCCGGCCGCCACCAGCTCGGCGGTCAGCCGCCCGTACCCGCAGCCGTAGTCCAGCACCGGCACGTCACGTGGCAGGTACGCGTCCAGCAGCTCCGGATCCAGCGGATGGGTGAACGTCTTGGCGGCCCCGGCACGCTCCCAGAACTCCCGCGTTTCCTGGCGGATCTCCATGGGCGGACGTTACCGCGGAGGGGCGGGGTGGGCGGTCGTTCCGGCGTTGTACGGCCATTGGCCCGGACCGAGCCGCCGGCCGGACACTGGACCGGGCCGCCGCCCAGGGGCTGGGGAACAGCCGCCACCCGTGGAAGGTTGCCCGCCCGTCACTGTCCGCTCGGGAGCAGGCGGAGCAGAGAGTCCTGCCCGGCGCGGTGACCACACGCGGGCGGGGCTGTGGCTCACCCGTCCGGCCGCTGGACCCAGACGACCGGACGGGCAGGGGCGGGCTGTTAGGGCAGTGCGCGGGAAAGGGCGAGTGCCACGATTCCCACGACGATCAAGAAGACTCCCAGCGCGGCCGCAGATGCCTCAATCGCACCGCGCCGCTTGTCCCTCACTTCGCCGTCGCAGGCTTCGTAAAGGTGGTGACGTCCTCTTCCGTGTGCTTCTTGAACTTTGTGTGTCCCTTCTCGTCTGCGTGGGCGCGAATCCATGCGTTCGTCGGCAGGGGGCTGTCCCAGTCGGAGGAGCAGGCGTCGCACATCTCGCCGCCGTCCTGTTCGGTGACGCACTCGGCGAAGTGCTTACGGATGCCGGTGATCTGAATTTCCATGCGCGTCGGCACGGGGGCGGGGGTTGCCATGGTCGTACCTTCGGGTCGGGGGAGGTTGAGAGCAGCGTCGCCGCTGGTGCGCATACGGAGCACACCGTCGTGCCCGCGTGAGCGCATGAGCCGGGTGAGGTGTTCCCGGCCGGGGCCAGGGATGCGTTTGGTCACTTGTGGTCACCGTTTCTTGAGGTGCGTCGGTAGGTGATCAAGCCGCGCAAACCGTCAAGGTGTGCGAAGAGCGGGTCAGAATCAGCGGCTAGCTCTTCGCGATCGGCCGTCATGCACGGGCGCGCGAGGGCTCCGTCGAAGGGGTGATGCCACTCGTCTGGGGCCTCCATGCCGTACCTCCGGTTCTTGCCCCTGCGTTGCTGTGTCGGACGACATCGGCTCCGCACCGATGGGGTGGTTGCATCGTCCAGCGAACCAGCGGGAGTTGGGGGCGTCCACGGCAAAGAGGCCGCAGTCCTGCCGCATCCAGACCGCGCTGGCTAGGCTGACCTGCGGAGAAACCTTCGGACGAGAGAGGGGCGGCCAGATGGCTGGCAAGCGGCGGAGGTTGGCGGAGCGTCGGAAAGCGTGCGGCTACAACCAAGAAGCATTCGCAGAAGCAGTCGGCGTAGATCGCACTACGGTCCAGCGTTGGGAAAGCGGGCAGAATGGCCCTCAGCCCTGGCAGCGCCCGAGAATCGCGAAAGCCCTGGACATGACGTCCAACGAACTTGAGACGCTCCTGGCTCCTGACGGAAGTTACTCGCACCGACTTCCACCGGGGTGGCTCTCCGTGGCTCCTCCGTCTGACGACGATGAGTTCGAAGCTCTCGAATTGGCGCGACGAGTGGCGGCGAGCGATGTGGGGAGGGAGACTCTCAGCCGTCTGGAATCCGCGTTCGACGAGTCGGCCATGGCGTACCCGGTGTCACCTCCTCAGGAACTGTTGCAGCGAGTACGTAAGCACTCGGCTTACGTGGGCCACCTCATGGACGCCCGTATGACTCTGGCCGAACAGCGACGCCTGTATGCGGTCGGCGGCTGGTTTCAGCTTCTAGGCGCTACGTTGCATATTGATCTCCATCAAGACCTCGCCGCTACAGCTCGGTTGCAGACAGCAGCCACGCTCGCCCAGCACGCGGAGCATCGAGAGATCGAAGCTTGGTGCTACGAGACAGACGCTTGGCGAGTCCTTACGGATGGGCAGTACGGGCGTGCGCTGGAGCTGTCTTTGGTCGCGCAACAGCTTGCACCGGCAGGTAGTTCCGCGGAGATCCAAGCAACGGCGCAAGAGGGACGAGCGAGAGCGCGCCTTGGCGAACGGACTGAAACCTATGCCGCCATAGACCGTGTGCAGCGAAAAGCGGTGTCCATGGTCCCGCACAAGGGGACGGAACATCATTACCAGTATGACCCGGCGAAGTCGTTGGCCTATACAGCCACAACGCTCGCATGGGTAGGTGACCCGGCAGCAGAAACGTACGCGCGGGAAGTCATTGCCCGACTGGCCCCTGTCATCGACATCCATAAATGGCCCCGACGCGTCGCTTCGGCGAACATCGACCTTGCCTTGACGCTGCTCAGCAGTGATCGGCTGGATGAAGCGTGTGACGCGGCTCAGCGCGCGATTCTGTCGGGTCGTATCGTGCCGTCAAACCATTGGCGCGCTCTGGAAGTCGTCAAAGCCGTGGAGGCCCGTCAACTGCCGGAAGCCGCGGACCTACGAGAGGCTTACCAGGGTTTGAAAGCACTAGAAAACTGAAACAGGAAGAGCCCTGTGACCAGCCCTTTCAGGAGCAACCACGGGGCTCAGCGCCTCAGCCGTTCAGTACGCCAGTGAGGCGCGCGGCAGCCTTGCCCGCCGAGCCCCTCACGCCACAATAGAAATCTATCCGAGTGTGGAACACTGGCTTGGACCTGAGCTGTCCGAGATCATCCACCTGGGCGCCGCCGTTGGTCAGCCCGCTGACGGCCCGGCCTTCCTCGTCTCCGCCGAACCTTACCGCGAACATTTCCGAGCCGCATCACGGTCGGCGCGAGGATGTCCGCTCTCATATTCGTCTGCCCGGCATCCAGAATCGGAAAGCCGTTGTACCGAGTGATCTCCTTTTGAGCCAGGCCCTCCCGAAGCTGGTCCAAACCCGGGCTCGTCCGGTTCGCCCGGCAGACCGGCATCTGACCTCGGTCGACCGGCCCGCGAGCCCGTCATCCCCGTGACGGGGGCGACGGGGCTCCGCCATGCCCCGGCGTCCGTACCGCCATGTGACGCCCCGCACCCGCTCCCACCATCGCGCCGGGGAATAGCCACCACCCCCGGAAGGTTGTCCGCCAGTGTCCCCATTCGTACCGATCATCTGAGGAAACACCTGACATGCGCGTCGAGATCTGGGCGGACATCGCCTGCCCCTGGTGCTACATCGGCAAGGCCCGCTTCGAGAAGGGGCTGGCCGGGTTCGCGCACCGGGGTGAGGTGGAGATCGTCCACCGGTCCTTCGAGCTCGACCCGGAGGCGGCTCCGGCGGCGGGGACGCCGGTGCTGGAGATGCTCGCGCAGAAGTACGGCGTGTCCCGCGAGCAGGCTGAGGCCATGGAGGCGCGGGTCGCCGAGGCGGCTGCGGGGGGGGCTCGGGTACCGGTCGGACCGGATGCACGGGAACACCTTTGACCTGCACCGGCTGCTGCACCTGGCCAAGGAGCGGGGTGCCCAGGACGCGCTGCTCGGTGCGCTGTACCAGGCCAATTTCGCGGAGGCGCGGGCGCTGGGGGACGGGGACGTCCTGACCGAGGTGGCGGTGGCCGCCGGGTTGGACGAGGGAGACGTGCGCCGGGTGCTGGCGGACCGGGACGCCTACGCGGAGGCGGTGCGGGCCGACGAGCGGGAGGCGGCGGAGCTGGGGGCGCGGAGTGTGCCGTTCTTCGTGATCGACCGGCGGTACGGGATCTCCGGCGGGCAGCCCGCCGAGGTGTTCCGGCAGGCGTTGGAGCGGGCGTGGGAAGAGGGTGGTGCGGCCGTGCCGGGCGGCGAGGGGGCTGCTCCGGAGGACGAGGCGGCCGCGCCGGGGTGCGAAGGGGACGTGTGCCGGCCCGGTACGGGTGCGGGGAACTGATGCTGGCGGGCTGCGGTGCGGGGAACTGATCCCGGCGGCTCCGGTACGGGGGAAGTGATGCCGACGGGCTCCGGTGCGAGGTAACAGATCCCGGCGCGCCCCGACGGCCCCGGCGCACCGGCACCGCGCTGAGCTGCGCGGATAAGGGGCGCTTGGCGCCGTGCAAACGGAATTTGCGATGGACGGCGGGCGGCCGGGCGGCCACAGTGGGGGCATGCAGCGCATCGAGCCACTTGGTGGGGGCGAATTCGCGTCCCTGACGACGTTTCTGAACACCGCGTCCAGCGGCCTGCTCCCGGCCCGTTCCGCCGCCGCCCTGCGCGCGGCCGTCGAGGAGTCCGTTTCCTACGGGACCATGGGCCAGGACTATTTCGGACCGGCGGACGCCTCCCGGGCCGCCTTCGCCCGGCTGATGGATGTGGCGCCGGAGCGGGTCGCGATCGGTGGGGCGGTCGCGGTGCACGCCGCGCTGATCGCCGGGTCGCTCCCGAGCGGAGCCGAAGTGCTGGTGCCCGAAGGGGAGTTCAGCTCACTGGTCAACCCGTTCGCGGCCCGGTCCGGGATCAAGCTCCGTACCGCGCCGCTCGCCGAGCTGGCCGACGCCGTGCGGCCTGGTACGGCGCTCGTCGCCTTCAGCGCCGTGCAGGCGCTGGACGGGCGGATCGCCGACATGGCGGCGATCCGGGCCGCCGCCGCAGCCCACGGGGCGCGCACCCTCCTGGACGCCACGCAGGCCGCGGGCTGGCTGCCGCTGCGGGGCGGCGACTTCGACTACGTGGTGTGCGGGGCGTTCAAGTGGCTGCTGTGTCCGCGCGGAGCCTCCTTCCTGGTGTGCGGGGACGACGGGCTGGAAGCGCTGCACGCCGGATGGGTCGCCGGCGCTGATCCGTACGAGTCCAACTACGGGCCGATCCGGGAACCGGCGGCCGGCGCGCGCCGTTACGACGAACCGCACGCCCACTACTCGTACGTGGCCGCCGCCCAGTCCCTCGCCCTGCTGAACGAGATCGGCGTCGAGACCGTGTACGCGCACAACACCGCGCTCGCCGACCGGTACCGCGAGGGGATCACGGCCCTCGGCCACACCCCGCTGCCCGCGCCCGGCTCGGCGATCGTGTCCGTACCGGGGCTCGCGGACACGGCGGACCGGCTGGCAGCGGCGGGCATACGGATCGCCGTGCGCGCGGGCAGCCTCCGGGCCGCCTTCCATCTCTACAACTCGTCGGACGATGTGGACCGGTTGCTGGAGGTGGTGGGGGAGGGACGGCGGTAGCAGCGGCGGCGCCCCTGACCGTCAGACCTCGCCGCGCACCATCCGGATCAGACGGTCCAGCACCATGCCGCCGCTGGCGTGCAGCCCGTCGTGCTCCCACTCGTTGGTCACCCAGGGCCGCAGCCCCCGGATCTCCCGCGCGGTCTCCAGGGAGTGGGCGGTGTCGACGTACATGTCGTCGGCGTAGACGGCGGCCGCGGCCGGGACCTCGTTGGCCGCGAGGCGGTCGGCGTCGTACAGATCGGGCCAGTCGGTGCGTTCGGCCAAGGCCTGTGCCGTCTCCTTGAGGGGGCGCAGCGACGGGTCGGTGTCGAAGAGCCAGGGGTGGACCGACTCGCCGGTGAAGTGGACGGGCCGTCCGCCGTCGAGCGCCGTGCCGACGTCGAACCCGGGGAACTCCGCGCGGACGCGCTCGGCGGCCCAGCCGGTGCTCCCCGGCTGCACCGACCGCTGGGCGTAGATCGCCTCGTGCAGGACGGTGAACAGCGGGGCGGCGGTGAAGGAGAGGTGGCTCTGTACGGCCTGCAAGAAGGATTCCGCCAGTTCGGGGCCCGCGGGGCCGGTCACCCACGCGTCCTCGATCAGGTAGTGCAGGACGTACGAGCCGGTGCCGGTCCCCAGCATCCGGCCCAGCCCCTGGAACGCCTCCGCCGTCAGCCGCCCGCCGCCGGGCAGCCGCGCCGGGCGCTCCCGCAGGTGCGCGGCGATGCGCCGGACGCGCTCGATGTCCTGCGGGTAGCGCGCGTAGTGCGCGGCGTTCTTGCGGGCCACCCTCGGGTACGCGGCCCGGTAGACGTCCTCCGCGGTGGCCCGCAGCCCCGGCAGCCCACCGGTGATCATGACCTCGCGCAGGCCCTCGGGCGCGTACGAGAGATAGGTCGTGGCGCAGAAGCCGCCGAAGCTCTGCCCCAGGACGCTCCACCGCCCGTCCGGGCCGGCCAGTTCACGGCGGAACAGCTCGGCGTCCCGCACGATCGCGTCGGCGCGGAAATGCGCCAGATAATCGGCCTGTTCCCGCGGTCCGCCGCGCAGTGGCAGGGTCTGCCGGTTGGCCGGCGTGGAACGGCCGGTGCCCCGCTGGTCCAGCAGCAGCACCCGGTAGTGGTCCAGCGCGCTCACCAGCCAGGAGGTCCGGCCCGGCGGGCGCGGTGCCGGGTAGCCGGGGCCGCCCTGGAGGTAGACCAGCCAGGGCAGTTCGTCGTGCTCGCGGCCGGGCGCCACGGCTTCGCGCCCGTACACGGTCAGCCGCTCGCCGTCCGGCACCGCGTGGTCCAGCGGCACGTCCAGGAAGTGGTCGGTCAGTACGACACCGGGCAGCCGGTCGGTCGTCATGTGTGCTCCTCGGTCTTCTCCGGCCCCGCACCCCTTCGGAGCCCCCCGGATCGTGCGGCACCCACCGGGCGCCGCGCAATTCGGCCGGACGGACGGCTACCGCGGAGGAGGGCGGCAGGCTAGGAATGTCACCACACACTCACGAGGTGGTGCCGGTGGACGGGACAACCAGGTACCCGCCGCGCGACCGGGAGCTGCACCGGCGGCTGGTGTACGGGGACGAAACCGCGCTGGGCGAGGCGTACGACGCCTACAGCGCGCTGGTCAGGACGGTGGCCCGGCGGGTGACGGGCAGTACGGCGGTCGCCGGCGAGGTGACACAGCGCGTCTTCATCGATCTGTGGACCTGCCCGTACGCCTTCGAGCCCGGCCAGGGGTCGCTGCGCGCCTGGCTGAGCATCCGGGGCCACCACGGCGCGGTGGCCCGGATGCGGGAGACGGAGGCGGAGCGCGCGGCGTGCGGTACGGAACGGGAGGAAGGGGCGCCCGAGCCTGTCGAGGAGGCGCGGGTGGCGCTGCACACCGCGCTCACCGAACTGCCCCTGCCGGAACGCGAGGCCCTGCACCTGGCATGCTTCGCCGGGCGTACGTACCGGCAGGTCGCGGTGGAACTGGGCATCGCGGAGACGGCGGCCACCGCCCGGCTGCGGAACGCCCTGAGCAGTCTGGCCGACCGGCTCGCCGGGCCGTCGGCCGGTCCCGGCAGCCCGGCCGACGAGGCACGGGACGAGTGCTGACCCGGGCTCCGAATGCCGGGCGGCGGCCGCGGGCAGCAAGGGAAGCGACAGGCGGGCGCGCGGCCCGGCCGGGCGGCGGAACAGCGGAAAGGGGCGTGTGATGGGCGCGGGAGGCAGGAGCGGCCGGGGTGGCCGGGGCGGCGCGGGTGGTTCGGGCGGTCCGGGAGGTACCGGCGGGCCGGGGGACGCGGGCGGGACGGGCGGTACGGGTGGGAGGAGCGGCGGGCCGGGGGAGCCGGACGACCCCGCCGGCCTCGGTGAGCCCGGCGGAGCGGACGGCCCGTCCGCGGTGCACGAGGAGATCAGCGCGCTGCTCGCGGCCTGGGCGCTCGGCGCCGACATGCCGGGCGACGACGCGCGGGTCCGCGGCCACCTGCACGACTGCGCCCCCTGCGCGGCCGAAGCGCGGCGGCTGCGGGAGACCGCACGGCTGCTGGACGAACCGGCACCCGGCGGGACGGGCCGCGGCGCCGGGCGCAAGGCGAACGCGGGCCTGGCGCGCGGACGGCTGATGGCCGCGGCCCGCGCCGCGCGGCCCGGCCAGGTCCCGCCGGCCGTGCACGCCGCTCCGTACGCGGGCGCGGTGGCCTGCCTGGACGCGCTGCTGCGGGAACTGGACCAGGCACCGGAACGCTGGGGCACCCCGGTCGTGCACGACTGGGACGTCCAGGGCACCGTCGCCCACCTGGTCGCGGCCGACGAGGTGCTGGCCGAACGGCTCGGCCTGGCGCCGGTGACGGAGGCGGGCACGGGCCTGGGGCCGGTGCCGGGGGCGCGGCCACCCGAGGGATACGGGCCGGAGGCCGGTACGGACCCCGACGCGCTGTCCGCCGGACGGGCGGCCGGTGCGCGCGCCCCCTGGGAGGTGCGCTGGGCGGCCCGTACGCACGAGGTGGTGACGTACGAACACACCCGGCCGCCCGCCGAGACCCGGGAGGCGTGGCGGACCCAGGCACACGGGCTGCTCGCGCTGCCCGAGGCGGGCGACGAGCAGCTCGCCGCCATGGCCACGACGCTGATGGGGCTGCGGCTGCCGGTCGCCGACCACTACGTGATCCGCGCCTTCGAGACCTGGGTGCACACCCGGGACATCGGGCGGGCGCTGGGCCGTACCGTGCCGCCGCCGCTGCCGGAGCACCTCCAGCGCTTCCTGGGGCTGGCGGTACGCGTCCTGGACCTGGCGCTGGGACCGGACGCGCAGCCGGTGCTGCTGTCGGTGGAGGGTGAGGCGGGCGGCGACTGGGTGCTCGGCTCGGACGCCGAGCCGATCGCCGCCGAACTGGTCCTGGAGGCCACCGACTTCCTCCTGCTCATCGGCGGCCGGCAGGACGTGGACGAGATCGCGCGCGGCCAGGCGGGCGACGCGGCCGCCTCGCAGCGGCTGCTGGAGACGGCCACGTCGCTGGCCTGGCTCTGAAGCGCGGGCAGGGCCCCGGTCACCCGACCGGGGCCCTGCCCGCACGCTGTGCCGTGGTGCCCCGCCGGCACCGTACGGCGCGGGAGTTACTTCACCGGGGTGAAGTCACGTGCGCCGATGTACTCCGGGCGCCGGACCGGCGCCGCGAAGGGCTCCACCGCGGTGTTCTCCACGCTGTTGAACACGATGAAGACGTTGCTGCGCGGGTACGGCGTGATGTTGTCGCCGGAACCGTGCATGCAGTTGCAGTCGAACCAGGTGGCCGAACCGGCCTTGCCGGTGAACAGCTTGATGCCGTGCGCGTCGGCCAGCTTGGTCAGCGCCTCGTCCGAGGGCGTGCCCGCGTCCTGCATCTGCAGCGACTTCTTGTAGTTGTCCCGCGGCGTCGCACCGGCGCACCCGAGGAAGTGCCGGTGCGAACCCGGCATGATCATCAGGCCGCCGTTGGTGTCGTAGTTCTCCGTCAGCGCGATCGAGACCGACACGGTCCGCATGTTCGGCAGGCCGTCCTCGGCGTGCCAGGTCTCGAAGTCGGAGTGCCAGTAGAACCCGGAGGCGCCGAAGCCCGGCTTGACGTTGATCCTCGACTGATGGACGTACACGTCCGAGCCCAGGATCTGCCGGGCGCGTCCCACCACGCGCGGGTCGGAGACCAGCTTGGCGAACACCTCGCTGATCTTGTGCACCTCGAAGACGGACCGGATCTCCTGGGACTTCGGCTCGACGATGGAGCGGTCGTCCGCCCGCATCGCCGGGTCGTTGACCAGCCGGTCCAGTTCGGCGCGGTACACCGCGACCTCTTCCGCCGTCAGCAGTTCCCCGATGGCAAAGAAACCGTCGCGTTCGAAGTCGCTCAGCTCGGCCGGCTGGAAAGGCCCCTCCGTGCCGGGCTGCGACCACACCACCGGGTCCTGCCGCGGGGTCATCACCTCGGTGGTCCCCCGGGTCGGGTACAGGTCGGCGGTGCGCTCGGGTGCGGTGGTCATGGTGTTGCCTTCCTCTCCTCTCGTACGTGCTTTCCTTCTCGCGCCTTGCTCAACTGCCGGACGGGGCAGGGGGTGCGCCGAGAGTCCGCGGTGTTACGCCGACGGCTCCGGCTCGGGCTCGGTGAGCAGCGGGTACACGCCGTTCTCGTCGTGGTCCTCGCGGCCCGTCACCGGCGGGTTGAAGACACACACGCAGCGGAAGTCCTCCTTGATCCGCATGGTGTGCTTCTCGTGCCCGTCGAGCAGGTACATCGTGCCCGGGGTGATGGTGTGCTTCTCACCGGTCTCGTCGTTGGTGAGCTCGGCCTCGCCCTCCACGCACAGCACGGCCTCGATGTGGTTGGCGTACCACATCGACGTCTCGGTGCCCGCGTACAGGATGGTCTCGTGCAGCGAGAAGCCGACGCGCTCCTTGGCGAGGATGATGCGCTTGCTCTCCCAGGTGCCCGACTTGGCCTTGACGTGGCGGTCGGTGCCTTCGATGTCCTTGAAGGATCGGACGATCACGGTGTTCTCGTACCTTTCTGTGGTGCGGACAAGGAGTGGTGCGGTTCCGGGTGCGCTCAGGCGGCGCAGTCGCGGACCGCGCGGGCGAGGATGCGCAGACCCTCGTCCAGCTCCTCGGGGGTGGTCGTCAGCGCCGGCAGCAGCTTGACGACCTCACTCTCCGGGCCGGAGGTCTCGATGAGCAGACCCAGCTCGAAGGCGCGCTTGGCGATCTTGTTGGCGAGCGGCTTGTCGGAGCACTCCAGGCCCCAGACCATGCCGCGGCCGCGGTACTCGGCGATGGAGGCCGGGTGCTCCTCGACGATGGCGCGCAGGTGCGACTCGATGATCTCGCCGCGGGCCAGCGTCTGCTTCTCCATCTGGCCGTCGGCCCAGTACGTGTCCAGGGCCGCCGCGGCGGTGACGAAGGCGGGGTTGTTGCCGCGGAAGGTGCCGTTGTGCTCGCCCGGCTCCCAGATGTCCAGCTCCGGCTTGAACAGGGTGAGCGCGAGCGGCAGGCCGTAGCCGCTGATGGACTTCGAGACGGTGACGATGTCCGGCACGATGCCCGCCTCCTCGAAGGAGAAGAACGCGCCGGTACGGCCGCAGCCCATCTGGATGTCGTCGACGATCAGCAGCATGTCGCGGCGCTTGCACAGCTCGGACAGTGCGCGCAGCCACTCGGCGCGGGCGACGTTGATGCCGCCCTCGCCCTGGACCGTCTCGACGATCACGGCGGCCGGGGTGTTCAGGCCGGAACCGCTGTCCTCCAGCAGGCGCTCGAACCAGAGGAAGTCCGGGTAGGTGCCGTCGAGGTAGTTGTCGAACGGCATCGGGGTGCCGTGCACGAGCGGGATGCCGGCACCGGCGCGCTTGAAGGCGTTGCCGGTGACCGCTAGGGCGCCCAGCGACATGCCGTGGAAGGCGTTGGTGAAGGAGACGATCGACTCGCGGCCCTTGACCTTACGGGCCAGCTTGAGCGCGGCCTCCACGGCGTTGGCGCCCGTCGGGCCGGGGAACATGACCTTGTAGGGCAGGTCGCGCGGGCGCAGGATGGTGTTCTGGAAGGTCTCCAGGAACGCACGCTTGGCCGTGGTGGACATGTCCAGGCCGTGGGTGACGCCGTCCCGCTCGATGTAGTCGATCAGGGCGCGTTTGAGTACGGGGTTGTTGTGCCCGTAGTTGAGCGACCCGGCGCCGGCGAAGAAGTCGAGGTAGGTGTGGCCGTCCTCGTCGTACATGTGGCTGCCCTGCGCGCGGTCGAAGACCGTGGGCCATCCGCGGCAGTAGCTGCGCACCTCGGACTCCACGGTCTCGAAGACGCTCAGGTCGGGCTGGGTGATGGTCACAGCATGCTCCTGGGAGATGAGTGGCGTGAGCGGGGAGAAGTCTGCGGGGGCTGCGAAAGGGGCGGTCAGGGGCGGTGCCCGGCAGGGGGACCGAGCGGGCCGATGCGGTGGAGCACCTCGGCGTCGTGCCCCGGCTCCGGGAAGTGCCCGGCGTCGAGGAGGACTTCGCGGGCCAGCGGCGCCCCGTGGCGCTCGGCGAACGAGGCGAAGAGACGGTTGGACGCCGCGTTGTCCTCGGTGATCGTGGTCTCGATGCGACGCACGCCCTGGTCCTCGGCGACGCGGTCGACCAGGCCGTCCAGAAGGGCGGCGGCCAGTCCGCGGCCACGGTGCGCCTCGTCGACGGCGACCTGCCAGACGAAGAGCGTGTCCGGGGACTCGGGGCGGAGGTAGCCGGTGATGAAGGCGGCCGGCTCGCCCTCGCCGTCGCGGGCGACGGCGGAGGTGGCGGCGAAGTCGCGACACCACAGCAGGTAGCTGTAGGAGGAGTTCAGGTCCAGTGCCTTGGAGTCGCGGGCGATGCGCCAGATCGCGGCTCCGTCCTCCACGCGCGGTGTGTCGAGCTTGAAACCCTCCGGCATTTCTCTGATATCGCTTCGGGCACCTGCATGGTCTGCTTGTGCGGCGGTCATGCGAATTCAATTTACCCAGGGAAAAAGGAAAATGCATCGCGGGGAGGGGTTACGTGGGAAGGGGGTCCTGTGTTATCGCGCGGGGGCGCACGAGCGCGCGAAACGACTGCGCGATGTACGGGTTTGCCCGGAAAATACGGGGTGAAGCGGACATGGTGTGGGGTCGGTCACAGCTCCGTAATGTCCTGGTGACCCGACGGAATTACCTGCTCCGGCGCTAGCGAAATCTTGGCGTTTGAGCTGCGAAAAAGCGGGCAGAAGAATACGGGAAGCTGCGCACTGGAGAATTGGAAATTCGCCGGTAAAAGGTGTACCGCAAGAAAAGCCCGGGTGTCCACGGTGTTTCTGTGGAACAAGTCACCGAAGGGGACCGCGGTGCATCGCGGCCGGTGTCCTGGACCCCGTGCCGCGCGCCTCCCCGCGCGTCATACAGTGCGGCCATGAGCGAGAGCGTGGTGCTGCACATCAAGGGCAGGGTCCTGACCGGGCCGGACGACGTGCGCGACGAACTCTGGGTCGTCGACGGCCGGGTGACCTACGAACGGCCGACGGGCGCGCGGGAGGTGACGACCGTTCAGGGCTGGGCGCTGCCCGGCCTGGTCGACGCCCACTGCCACGTCGGACTCGACGCCCACGGGCCGGTGGACGAGGCGACCAGCGAGAAGCAGGCGCTGACCGAACGGGAGGCGGGCACGCTGCTGCTCAGGGACGCCGGCTCGCCGTCCGACACCCGCTGGATCGACGACCGCGAGGACCTGCCGCGGATCATCAGGGCGGGCCGTCACATCGCCCGCACCCGCCGCTACATCCGCAACTACGCCCACGAGATCGAGCCGGAGGACCTGGTCGCGTACGTCGCGCGGGAGGCCCGGCGCGGTGACGGCTGGGTCAAGCTGGTCGGCGACTGGATCGACCGCGAGACCGGCGACCTGTCGGCCTGCTGGCCGCGCGGCGCCGTCGAGGCGGCCATCGCCGAGGCGCACCGCCTCGGCGCCCGGGTCACCGCTCACTGCTTCGCCGAGGAGACCCTCGCCCCGCTGGTCGAGGCGGGCATCGACTGCATCGAACACGCCACCGGCCTCACCGAGGAGACGATTCCGCTGTTCGCGGAGCGTGGCGTAGCGATCGTCCCCACCCTCGTCAACATCGCCACCTTCCCGACCCTGGCGGCCGGTGGTGAGAAGAAGTTCCCCGCCTGGGCGAGCCACATGCGGAGCCTGCACGAGCGGCGCTACGACACCGTACGCGCGGCGTACGACGCGGGGGTGCCCATCTTCGCCGGCACCGACGCGGGCGGTTCGCTCGCCCACGGCCTGATCGCACAGGAAGTGGCCGAACTGACCAAGGCCGGCATCCCCCCGGTGGACGCGCTCGCGGCGACGACGTGGGGTGCGCGGCGGTGGCTGGGACGTCCGGGCCTGGAGGAGGGCGCCCCGGCGGACCTCGTCGTCTACGACGGGGATCCGCGCGCGGACGTACGGGTGCTGGGGGCGCCGCGGCGGGTGGTGTTGCGGGGGCGTGTGGTGGGGTGACCCGCTTGCGGGTCGGCTTCCCGGCCGGGTGGTGCGGGCCCGGGCCCTACAGACTTCGTCCTACGGTCCCGCACCCTCCTGTACGTGTCAGGCTGACACGTACGGGGTGGGGGGACGCCTGCCCCCACCGGCCGTCGATCGCCGTACGACGGAAGGGGGCGGGCTGGAGGACGAAGTCTGGAAGCCCGGTCCCGTAGACGGGTGCAGCGGGCGGCACCCGGTGCTGCCTGCCAGTCGGCCACGGAGGTTGGCCGCCGTCGGGCGCCGAAACTTCGTCGGGCTGCTGGCAGGTCGACGGTGGTGCGGGCCCGGGCCCTCCAGACTTCGTCCTACGGTCCCGCACCCTCCTGTACGTGTTCGGCTGTCGCGGCGTGGGTGGGGGACGTCTGCCCCCACCGGCCGTCGGACGCCCTACGGCGGGAGGGGGCGGACCGCAGGGCGGAGTCCGGAGGGCTGGGCCCGTGTACGGGTGCGGGGTGGCGGTCAGCGTTCGCGGCGCGCGTTGCGGGCCATCCAGGCGGCCACCAGGGCGCCGGAGATGTTGTGCCATACGGAGAAGACGGCCGCCGGGAGTGCTGCCGCGGGGCTGAAGTGGGCGGTGGCCAGGGAGGCGGCGAGGCCGGAGTTCTGCATGCCGACCTCGAAGGCCATCGCCCGGCCGGCCGGTTTGCCCAGCCGGGCCAGCCGGCCCGCCGCGTAGCCGAGGGCCAGGCCCAGGCCGTTGTGCAGGACGACCGCGAGGACGACCAGGGCCGCCGCGTCCTTGATGCGTGCGGCGCTGCCGGAGACCACGACCAGCACGATGGCCGCGATGGTCACGGCGGACAGCCACGGCAGCGTGCGCAGCGCGCGGTCGACCCAGCGGCCCGCGACGAGCCGGACCAGCAGCCCGCCGAGCACAGGCAGCAGCACCGTCTTGAGGATGTCGGTCACCATCACCCCGGCGTCCACGTCCAGGAACTGACCGGCGAGGAGGAGAGTCAGCGGTGGGGTGATCAGGGGGGCCAGGACGGTGGAGACGGTGGCGACCGAGACGGAGAGGGCGACATCGCCGCGGGCCAGGTAGGTCACGACGTTGGAGGCGGTGCCGCTGGGGGCGCAGCCGACGAGGATGACACCGGCCGCGAGCTGCGGGGGCAGGTGGAGGGTGGTGGCGATCAGCCAGCCCAGGCCGGGCATGATCACGTAGTGCGCGACCAGGCCCAGGCCCACCGCCCAGGGCCGCTTGGCGACCGCCGCGAAGTCCGGCGGCGTGAGCGTCAGCCCCATCGAGAACATCACGACGCCGAGCAGCCACGGGACCGCGGGCGCCCAGCCGGTGAACGGCGCGGGCCACAGCAGCCCGACCGCGCCCGCCGCGATCACCAGGAGGGGAAGACGGTGACGGCCCGCCGCGCCGCCCGGTCGGAGGCGGGCAGGTCGCCGGTGGGGGCGGGGTGCTGGCTGAGCTGTTCGGTGGGCACGGCGGCACCTTAGTGCCGGGCTGCGTGTACGGGGCAATGGGTTTCGGATGGTGGACGGGGAGGGGCGGGCTCGTTGTGGGGTCAGGTGGTTGCCGATTCTGTTTCTGCTGCTTTGAGCAGGGCTGCCAGGAGTCCGGGGAATCGTGCCTCCAGATCGTCCCGGCGCAGCGAGATGTAGCGCTCCCGGCCGATCCGGCGGGTGTGGGTCCAGCCCGCCTGCCGCAGGACGCGGAAGTGGTACGAGCCGGTGGCCCGGGTCACCGGCAGTTCGATGTCGCCGCAGCCCGCCTCGCCGTCCGCCGCGAGCCGCCGCACGATGTGCTGCCGCAGCGGGTCGCCGAACGCCTGGAGGAGCGGGCCGAGGCGGATGGCGCCGGCCTCCGGCTGGTCGGCGTCGGCCGGGGGAGAGGCGGTGGGAGGTGTGCTGCGCGCGGTCTCCGTGGGAGCCATGATCAGAGAGCCTTCCAAGTGAGTGGTACGGTCCGGGACGTCGATGCTTCGATGATCTTCTAACTGTTGGTACGGGGTGAGTCGCTGTGGGCTCCCTTCGTGCGCCCTTCCCGCCGTCCGAGACGAGGTTCCGTCATGTCCGCCACCGCCGCGCCGAACCCGCCCGAAAGCCCGCTGCGCACCCTCTTCTGCATCGGCGTCACCCAGGAGTTCTTCAACGCCGGTGACGAGGAGCGGGCCGCGGTGGCCGCCGCCATCCCGCCCGCCTTCGCCCGGCTCGCCGAGCGCTTCGGCGTCCGGGTCCTCGGCACCCTCGACGACGACCAGCTCATGGTCGGCGCGTCCGCCGCCTGGCCCTGGACCTCGTACATCCTCGCCGATGTGCCCGACCTGGACACCGTGGCCCGGATCTGCGGCATCGTGCGCGACACCGAGGTGGGCGACGGGGGCGTACGCCTGTGGCGCTATCTGCGGATCGAGGCGCGGGCCGGGCGTCCGCTGTTCTTCGGCACCGAGTGACCGCTCCCGCCGTCCGTCCGCCTTCAGGAAGGAGCACTCCGTGCTCGACACCGGCCTCGCCGGCCGTACCGTACTGATCACCGGCAGCGCCCAGGGCCTCGGCGCCGCCCTCGTCCGCGCTTTCCTCGCCGAGGGCGCGTACGTGGCGGCCCTGGACCGCGACGACGTGGCCAACCAGGCGCTGGCCGCGGACCTCGACCCGGGCGGGGAGCGCGTCCGTACCGTCCACGCCGATCTGCGCGACCTCGCCGCCACCGAGGAGGCGTACCGTACGGTCCGCGCCTGGCGGCCCGTGGACGTCCTGGTCAACAACGCGGCCCGGCCGTTGGCCGCCTCCCTGTGGGAGATCACCCCCGAGGAGTGGGACGAGGTCTTCGCGGTCAATCTGCGCGCCGTCTTCTTCCTCACCAGGGCCGTCGCTCGGGACATGCGCGAGCGCGGCTACGGACGCATCGTCAACATGGCCTCGATCGCCGGGCAGACGCCCCGGCCCACCGGTGCCGCGTACGGGACGTCCAAGGCCGGGATGATCGCGCTGAGCCGGGTCTTCGCCGCCGAGCTGGCCGGTGACGGCATCACCGTGAACACGGTCGCACCCGCGATGATCGACACGCCGATGGTCCGGTCCGTCTCGCCGGAGGCGCTGGCCGGGCTGACCGCGCAGGTGCCGCTCGGGCGGATCGCCACCCCGGAGGAGGTGGCTCGCGTGGCCGTCTTCCTGGCGTCGGAGGAAACCTTCGTCACCGGTGCGACGTATGACGTCAACGGTGGGGCGTTGATGCGCTGAGGAAGCCGGGGGGAGGTCAGCCGGTCAGGGCCTTTTCCAGGGCCTCCGTGAAACGGTCGGTCGTCGCCCGGTCCCGTACCGCCAGCCGCAGCCACTCCGGGCCCAGCCCCGGAAACGTGTCGCCGCGCCGCACCGCGAAGCCGAGCGTCCGCAGCCGGGTGCGGACGGCCGCCGCGTCCGGCAGCCGGACCAGGACGAACGGGCCCTCGGCCGGTGCCATGGCGTGCACCCGCTGGCCGTCGGGCCCGCGTACCTGCGCCAGCCGGGCCAGCAGATGGTCCCGGTCCGCCGCGATCTGCCGGGCCGCGTCCGCCGCCTCCGCCAGCGCCGCCGGTTCGCAGCACGCCTCGGCGGCGGCGAGGGCCGGTGCGGAGACCGGCCACAGGGGCTGGGCCCGTTCCAGGTCCGCGATGATCTCCGGGGCGGCCAGTACGTAGCCGATCCGCAGGCCCGCCAGGCCCCAGGTCTTGGTCAGGCTGCGCAGGACGACGAGTCCGGGTACGTCCGTGCGCGAGGCCAGCGACGCGTGCTCGCCGGGCACCGCGTCCATGAACGCCTCGTCCACGACCAGGGTGCGGCCGGGCCGCGCCAGCCGGGCGATCTCCTCGGCGGGGTGCAGGACGGAGGTGGGGTTGGTCGGGTTGCCGACGACGACGAGGTCGGCCTCGTCGGGGACCGCGTCCGCGGCCAGCCGGAAGCCGTCCCGCTCGGTGAGCAGCAGCCGTTCGACCGGGTGCCCGGCGTCGCGCAGCGCCGACTCCGGCTCGGTGAACTGCGGGTGCACGACGAGCGGCCGCCGGGCCCGTACGGCGCGGGCGATCAGCACGAACGCCTCCGCCGCGCCCGCCGTCAGCAGCACCCGTTCCGGCGGGAGGCCGTGCCGCGCGGCCACCGCCCGGCGCGCCGGGCCGCCGTCCGGGTACGCGGCGAGCCCGTCCAGCGAGGCCGCGACGCGTGCCTTGAGCCAGGCCGGCGGCGTCCCGGCGCGCACATTGACCGCGAGGTCGGTCAGCCCGGCGTCCGCGCCGCGCACTTCGGCGTCCCCGTGGTGGCGCAGGTCCGGTTCGTGCGGGTACGGGCCGGGTATGCCGCCGGGGGCGGCGGACGGCGGGGTGGTCACGACGTCTCCTTGGTGCAGAGGTGGTGAGGTGTGCGTCCGTGTGCCACGGCGCAGGTGGCCCGGGCTCCGGGCCCCGAGGTGCGTTTGCCGACGAGGAGCCGGGCCGTGCCGGGGGCGCCTGTGGTGAGGGCGTCCGCGCCGGTCAGCGCTGCGGCCTCCGCGACGCTCGGCGTGCCGGTGGCGGTCAGTGCCGCGGCGGATGGATGGGGTACGGGTACGGCGGCCAGTACCTCGGCCGGGTACGCCAGCAGCGGCACGCCGAGCCGGGCGGCCGCCTGGGTCAGTCCGGGCTCCGACGCCTTGGTGTCCACGGTCGCGAGCGCGGTGAGCGCTTCGGGGACCGTACCCGCGGCTGCGAGAGTGTCCAGGACGAGCGTCAGTACCTCGGCGGCCGGGACGCCCCGGCGGGCACCGACGCCGGCGACGATCGGGGCCGCGTTCACCGCGCCCGCCCCGCGCCCCGGACATGCGGGATGCCCGGCCGGTCAGTAAGCAGGAGTGAGGGGTGCCGGAACCCCGGGGAAGGGGTGAGACCGTGCCGGTGGTCATCGCGCTGGGCGCGTTCCTGATGACCCTGGTCGGCGGCTGGGTCGCCCACCGGGTCACCGACCGCCGCCACCTGGTCCTGGGGCTGGCGGGCGGCCTGATGCTGGGCGTGGTCGGCCTCGACCTGCTGCCCGAGGCCCTGGAGGCGGCGGGCGAGGAGATCCATGGCGTGCCGGCCGCGCTGCTCTGCTTCGTCCTGGGGTTCCTCGCCGCGCACGCGGTGGAACGGCTGCTGGCGGTCCGCAAGGCGGCGCACGGCATGGACCCGGAGGAACGGGTGCCGCAGGTCGGCCTGACGGCCGCGGCCGCCATGGTGGTGCACAGCTTCATGGACGGCTTCGCGATCGGCCTGGCCTACCAGGTGGGGCGGGAGATGGCGGTGGCCGTGGCGATCGCCGTCATCGCCCACGACTTCGCGGACGGCTTCAACACGTACACGATCACCAGCCTGTACGGGAACGCCCGCAACCGGGCGCTGACCATGCTGGGCGCGGACGCGCTGGCCCCGCTGGCCGGTGCCGCCTCGACGCTGCTGTTCACCCTTCCGGAGCAATGGCTCGGGATTTACCTGGGCTTCTTCGGCGGTGTCCTGCTCTACCTGGCGACCTCCGACATCCTCCCGGAGGCGCACCACGACCATCCCGCGCTGTCCACCCTGCTGTGCACGGTGGCGGGTGTGGGGTTCATCTGGCTGGTGGTCGGGCTCGCGGCCTGAACCGGTGCGCCGGGAGTGCGCGCCACCGGGAGGAAACGTCACGGCGCGCCGGCTCCCAGGCCGACCGAGACCGGTCCGTTGCGGCCCTCCAGTACGGCCGACAGGCCCGGTTGGTCGCCCGTCCCGACGGTGAGCGTGGCGCCCAGGGCGGCCAGTTCGGCGCGGATCGTCGACGGGTCGGGGTGCGTACCGGAGAACGCGCGCAGCGGTACGACCGGCAGGTCCGGCCCGGTGGCCGGGTGCGGCGTGTCGCCCCAGTCCAGCAGGAACGGGACCAGGCCGCCGCCGGTGCGCGGTGGCGTCAGCGTCCAGGAGAGCGTGCTGCCGTCCGGGGTGCGGCGGGACATCGGCACCGGCTCGCCCGGGTCGTACCCCAGCGCGCGGGCCCGCGCCACGTGCCCGGCGATCCCGTGCACCCGGACCGCCCAGTGGGCCAGCCGCGGGCCGCGCAGCGCGTCGATGCCGAACCAGCGCGGCGCCTTGGGCGCGGGCTGCGCGGGGTCGGGGCCGACGATCTCCAGGTAGGCGCCGTCGCCCAGGCCCAGCAGGGCGTTGCGGGTGCCCCGGCCCGGGTGGCCCCCGCCCGGCACCGGCCGGACGCCGGTCAGTGCGGCGAGTTCGGCGACGGTGCCTTCCAGGTCGGGCGTGGCGAGGACCAGGTGGTCCAGTACGGCGTCAGCCACGGGGGGCCTCCAGCGGCGGGCGGTCGGCGGCGCGGGCGGCCAGGCGGCGGGCCAGCGACGGCTCGGCCGCCCAGTGGACGTGCAGGTACGAGGCGTGCACCCCGCCCTGGACGTGGCCCTCCACCCGGCGCGCGGGGTGGGTCATGCCCCAGGCGGGGGACGCGCCCGCGCCCGGTTCCAGCACCGTACGGTGGAATTCGTGGCCGCGCACCCGCGTACCGGCGACGGCAAGGGAGTTGTCGGCCAGTGCCACCGCCTCCCGGTAGCCCAGCGTGAGCCGCTCCGACATCCGCGCGTCGGCGGGCAGCACCCCGCACATCGGCTTGCCGTCAAGGGTCCGGGACAGGTACAGCAGCCCCGCGCACTCGGCGACGACCGGCGCGCCCGAGGCCGCCAGCTCCACCACGGCGCGGCGCAGCGGCTCGTTGGCCGACAGTTCGGCCGCGTACATCTCGGGGAAGCCGCCGCCGATCACCAGGGCCTGCGTCCCGGCGGGCAGCCGCTCGTCGCGCAGCGGGTCGAAGACGGCCACCTCGGCGCCGGCGGCCCTCAGCAGCTCGGGGTGCTCGGCGTACGAGAACGTGAACGCGGCGCCGCCCGCGACGGCCACCACGGGCCTGCCGGGGACCGGGGCCGCGCCCTCCGCGCCCTGCGCGACGGCGAGCGCCGGGTCCCAGGCCGTGCCGGGCAGCTCCGGCGCGCTGTGCGCCAGCGCCAGCAGCGCCTTGAGGTCGCAGCCCTCCCGTACCTGGGCGGCCTGCGCCCGTACGGACTCCAGCGCGTCGGCCTGCCGTTCGGCGACCGGGATCAGGCCCAGGTGCCGCGACGGCGTCTGCACCTGGGGTGCCCGGCGCAGCGCGCCCAGCACCGGCACGCCCGCCTCGTCCAGCGCGTCGCGCAGCAGCTCCTCGTGCCGGTCCGAGCCGACTTTGTTCAGGATCACCCCGGCCAGCCGTACCTGCGGGTCCCAGGACGCGAAGCCGTGCACCAGCGCGGCCACCGACCGGGACTGCGCCGAGGCGTCCACAACCAGCACCACCGGTGCCCGCAGCAGCTTGGCGACCTGCGCGGTGGAGGACAGTTCGCCGAGCCCGGAGGCGCCGTCGTAGAGCCCCATCACGCCTTCGACCACCGCCAGGTCGGCACCGGCCGAACCGTGCAGGAACAGCGGTGCGATCTGGCCGGGGCCGCACAGGTACGCGTCCAGGTTGCGGCCCGGCCGGCCGGTGGCCAGCGCGTGGTAGCCCGGGTCGATGTAGTCCGGGCCCACCTTGTGCGCGGAGACCGAGAGCCCGGCCTCGGTGAAGGCCGCCATCAGGCCGGTGGCGACGGTCGTCTTGCCGCTGCCCGAGGCGGGCGCGGCGATGACGAGCCGGGGAATCGTACTCACGGGGTGACTGCTCCTGCCGCTCCGGTCGCCGTGGTGCCCGGCCGCGCCGTCACCACTCGATGCCTCGCTGGCCCTTCTGGCCCGCGTCCATCGGGTGCTTCACCTTGGTCATCTCGGTCACCAGGTCCGCGAAGTCGCACAGCTCCTGCGGCGCGTTGCGGCCGGTGATCACGACGTGCTGGTGGCCAGGACGGTCACGCAGGACGGAGACGACCTCGGCCGGGTCCACCCAGCCCCAGTGCATCGGGTAGGCGAACTCGTCGAGCACGTACAGCTTGTACGTCTCGGCGGCCAGGTCCCGCTTGACCTGCTCCCAGCCCTCGCGGGCCGCCTCCTCGTTGCTGTACTGCGAGTCGCGCTGGACCCAGGACCAGCCCTCGCCCATCTTGTGCCAGGCGACCGTGCCGCCCTCGCCGGTGTCGCCGAGCACCCGCAGCGCGCGCTCCTCGCCCACCTTCCACTTCGCCGACTTCACGAACTGGAACACCCCGACCGGCCAGCCCTGGTTCCAGGCCCGCAGCGCCAGCCCGAAGGCGGCGGTGGACTTGCCCTTGCCGGGGCCGGTGTGGACGAGGACCAGCGGGCGGTTGCGGCGCTGGCGGGTGGTGAGTCCGTCGTCCGGGACGACGGACGGCTGCCCCTGAGGCATTAAGCGGCCCTCCGAGTGGTGTGGTGGTTGCCCTGCCCGCGGACGTCGCGGACGAGCGCGGAGACGCTGTCCGCGCGCAGTTCGTCGAGGGTGACGGCGGTGCCCTGGAGGTCGCGGGCCAGCTCGCCCGCCAGACCCAGCCGTACCGGCCCGGCCTCGCAGTCGACGACCACCGAGGCGACGCCCTCCGCGCCCAGCAGCCGTGCGGCGCGCGAGGTGCGCACCAGCGGCTCGGGGCCGCCGGTGGACCGCCCGTCGGTGACGACCACCAGCAGCGGCCGGCGCGAGGCGTCCCGCAGCCGTTCGACCCGCAGCACCTCGTGGGCCTTGAGCAGGCCCGCGGACAGCGGTGTCCGGCCGCCGGTGGGCAGCGACTCCAGCCGGGCCGCGCCCGCCTCCACCGACGAGGTCGGCGGCAGCGCCAGTTCGGCCTCGGCACCGCGGAAGGTGATCATGCCGATCTTGTCGCGCCGCTGGTAGGCGTCGAGCAGCAGCGAGAGCACCGCGCCCTTGACCGCGCTCATCCGCTTGCGCGCCGCCATCGAGCCGGACGCGTCCACGACGAAGAGCACGAGGTTGCCCTCCCGGCCCTCGCGCACCGCCTCGCGCAGATCGTCCCGGCGCACCACCAGGCCCGGGCCGCGGCGGCCGCGCGCCACCTGGTGCGGTGCGGCGGCCTGCACGGTCGCGGCCAGGTGCAGCTTGGTCAGGGTGCCCTGCGGGCGGCGGGCGCCGGTGGTCCGGCCGTGCGCCGTACGGGCGCGGGAGCGGCGGCCGTCCGCGCCCTCGCCGAGCCCCGGCACGTCCAGCCGCCGGGTACGGAACGGCTCCCCCGCGCCGACGGCGGCCGTCTCGCCGCCCTCGCCCGGAGCGTTGTCCGTGTCGCCCTCGGACTGTGCCTTCGGGTCGGCCGGAGCCGGGTCGGACTCCGGGCCTTGCGCCTGCTCGGGCAGTTGCGGCTGGTCGGGACCCTGCGGCTGGTCGTGCGGGGTCTGGGCGTCCTCGCCCTGCGGGCCGTCCGTGCCGCCGTCGCCGTCCTGCGGCGGCTGACCGCCACCGGGGCCGTCGGGGCCGTCGTCGGGGCCGCCGTCCGGGTCGGGTTCCGGGTCGTCGTCCTCGTCGGCGGCGAACTCCTCCAGCGTCTGGTCGAGCTTGTCCTCGTCCAGGCCGGGAGCGTCGAACGGGTTGCGGCGGCGCCGGTGGGGGAGCGCCAGCAGGGCAGCCTGCCGTACGTCCTCCTCGCGGACCTCCGTACGGCCCGCCCAGGCGGCCAGCGCGCTGGCGGTGCGCGCCATCACGATGTCCGCGCGCATACCGTCCACCTCGAACGCAGCGCAGACGGCGGCGATTTGCCGCAGCACCGCGTCCCCCAGGACGACATCCGGCAGCAGCGCCCGCGCGGCGGCGATCCGCTCCCGCAGCTCGCCCTCCTCGACGGCCCAGCGCGCGGCGAAGCCCTCCGCGTCCGCGTCGTAGGCCAGACGGCGCCGCACGACCTCGACCCGCTGGTCCGGCTCGCGGGACGCGGCGACCTCCACGGTCAGCCCGAAACGGTCCAGCAACTGCGGCCGCAGCTCGCCCTCTTCCGGGTTCATGGTGCCGACGAGCAGGAAGCGCGCGGCGTGCCGTACGGAGACGCCCTCGCGCTCCACGTACGAGGCGCCCATGGCGGCGGCGTCCAGCAGCAGGTCCACGAGGTGGTCGTGGAGGAGGTTGACCTCGTCGACGTACAGGATGCCGCGGTGCGCGTCCGCCAGCAGGCCCGGCTCGAACGCCTTCACGCCTTCCGACAGCGCCCGCTCGATGTCCAGCGCGCCGACGAGGCGGTCCTCGGAGGCGCCGACGGGGAGTTCGACCATGCGGGCCGGGCGGTCCTCCGCGCCGGCCGCCTCGTGGGGACCGTCCGGACAGGCCGGGTCCGGCGCCGCCGGGTCGCAGGAGAAGCGGCAGCCGGTGACGACGGGGACGTCCGGCATCAGCGCCGTCAGGCCCCGCACGATCGTCGACTTCGCGGTGCCCTTCTCGCCGCGGACGAGCACCCCGCCGATGGCCGGCGAGATGGCGTTGAGCAGCAGGCTCAGCCGCATGTCGGACATCCCGACGACCGCGGTGAACGGGTAAGGGACCGATGCCATTAAGGAGTACCCCCTTCGAGGGTCGTGCGAGGTGCGGGTGCGGGGGAGGCCGCGGCGGGGGCGGCCGGGGTGCGGGGCGGCGGTATCGGCGGCGCCCCCGGTGGTACGAACGGCAGCCCCGCCGGTACGCCGTCCTCGATGAGCCGCAGCAGCGCCGCCGTGTCCGCGTGCTCCTCGATCAGGTCGCCCAGCTTGTCGAGCTGCTCCTCGCGCAGTGCGGCGAAGCTGGTGTCCGGCGCCGGGTCGAACGCGCGGCCCGCGTCGGCGGCCACCCGCCGCAGGAACGCCCGCCGGAAGCCGTCGCTCTCCAGTGAGCCGTGCCAGTGGGTGCCCCAGACGGTCCCGGAACGGCATCCCGCCAGGAAGGGCTCCCCGCCGTCGATCTCCGCCACGCCATGGTGGATCTCGTACCCCTCGACCGGCTCGCCCAGCGCCTCGCCGGACGGCCGGGCCAAAGCCTTCTCCACCGCGAACCGGACGCGTACGGGCAGCAGGCCCAGCCCGTCCACCGTCCCGGCCTTCGACTCGACCTCGTCCTCGATCCGCTCGCCCAGCATCTGGAAGCCGCCGCAGATGCCCAGCACCGGGCGTCCTTCCGCGGCCCGCCGCCGCACCGCGTCCGCGATGCCGCGCTCGCGCAGCCACTGGAGCGCGCGGACGGTGCCTCGGGTGCCGGGCAGGACGACGAGGTCGGCGTCGGCCAGTTCCTCGGGGCGGTCCACGAAGCGCACCACGACGCCCGGTTCGGCGGCGAGCGCGTCCACGTCCGTGAAGTTCGACATCAGCGGTACGGCGGCCACCGCGACCCGCAGCACGTCGGCGCCGTGCGGCGGCGCGACGACGCTCTCGCGGACCGCGCCGCGCAGCGACACCCGGAGGCCGTCCTCCTCGTCGATGCCGAGGCCGTGCGCGAACGGCAGCACCCCGAGGGTGGGCCGTCCGGTCAGCTCCTTCAGCATGTCCAGACCGGGCTCCAGCAGCGTCACATCGCCCCGGAACTTGTTGACGAGATAGCCCGCGACCAGTGCCTGGTCCTCCCGGGACAGCAGCGCGGTGGTGCCGAAGAAGGAGGCGAACACCCCGCCCCGGTCGATGTCGCCGACCACCACGGCCGGGATACGGGCGGCGCGCGCGATCCCCATGTTCACGATGTCGGTGCGCCGCAGGTTGATCTCCGCCGGGCTGCCCGCGCCCTCGCAGATCACCGCGTCGTGCGTACGCCGCAGCTCCTGGAGGCAGTCCGTGACCGTACCGAGCAACTGCTCCTGACGGCCCGCGTGGTAGCCGCGCGCGCTCAGCTCGCCCACCGGCTTGCCCATGAGCACGACCTGGCTGCTGCGGTCACTGCCCGGCTTCAGCAGCACTGGATTCATCAGGGCGCTCGGCTCGACGCGCGCCGCCGCGGCCTGCATGGCCTGCGCCCGCCCGATCTCCGCGCCCTCGCGCGTCACGAACGAGTTCAGCGACATGTTCTGCGCCTTGAAGGGCGCCACCTTGACGCCCTTGCGGGCCAGCCAGCGGCAGATGCCCGCCGTCACCACACTCTTGCCCGCGTCGGACGTGGTGCCCGCCACCAGCAGCCCGCCGCCGAGCGGTGCTTGACCCGGTCCGTTCACGTGGCACTCCTCGCCGTCCGCACTGCGCTGCTCCCGCTGCTCACTTGGCCCTCCCGGTGGTACGGGGGCGGCGTACCGCTCCGGCCGTGATGGATCGGCCTACCGTTCCTGCCGTACGGGATCGCCGTACCGCCCCGGCCGCCAGCCGCCCCCCGACCGTGACCGCCAGCGCCAGCGCGCTCACCCGGCGCGACAGGGTCACGGCCCGCTCGATGTCCGGCACCGCGACCGGCCGGCCCGCGTCGCCGTTGAGCACCGGCCGGTGCTCGACCCGGCCGCCGTACGCCAGGGTGCCGCCCAGCCGCACCCCCAGCGCCCCGGCGAACGCCGCCTCCACCGGGCCCGCGTTGGGGCTCGGGTGGGACGGGCCGTCCTGCCGCCAGGCGCGCAGCGCGCCCCGCCGGTCCGGGCCCGCCAGCACCGCCAGCGCGGCGGTCAGCCGGGAGCCGGGGTAACCGGCCACGTCGTCGAGGCGGGCCGAGGCCCACCCGAACCGGCGGTGGCGCGGCGACTTGTGCCCCACCATCGCGTCCAGCGTGTTCACGGCCCGGAAGGCCAGCAGCCCCGGCACACCGGCGGCCGCGCCCCAGACCAGGGCGCCGACCACCGCGTCCGAGGTGTTCTCGGCGACGGACTCGACCACCGCGCGCGCCATCTGCTGCCCGTCCAGGGCCTGCGGGTCGCGCCCGCACAGGTGCGGCAGCCGCTCGCGCGCCACGTCCAGGTCGCCCGCCGCGAGCGCGCCGCCGACGGCCCGCGCCTCGCGGCCCAGCGAAGTGCCGCCCAGGACGGCCCAGGTGGCGGCGGCGGTCAGCGCGACGGAGGCGGGGAAGGCGGCGGGGGAGCGGCGTACGGCGCGGTCGAGCAGCGCGGCACCGGCGGCGGTACCGCCCGCGAGCAGCGCGGTGTGCAGGGCGCCGGTCCCTCGGTGGTCGCGCCACAGACGGCGTTCCACGGCGGCCGCGGCCCGCCCGAAGGCGGCCACGGGGTGACCGCGCCGGGGATCGCCCACGACCAGGTCGCCGAGGAAGCCGAGGGCCGCGCCGCACGCGTAGCCGGCGTGTTCGGCACGCATCGGATCAGACCGCCGTCGCGCCTCGGAGGGATGGCGTGGGGGTACGTCCAGCAGATTGCGCACTGCGGCCGGGCATGGCGGTAGGTCCTCACTCAGGGTCCGCGCCCTGGCTCGACGGGTACGGCGACGAGAGTCTCCTGGCTCCCCGGATCGGCGCTTCCCCCGGCCTTCCAGTCCGTACGGGAACCTGCGTCGCGGGACGCGGACCGTGGCCCTTGGTGGAGGGGCGCTCCCCGGTGACAGTGGCGGGACCGCGCCGGATTCTCACCGGACTTCCTCATCTGTCGCCGATTGGCTCCGGCAGTCCACCACGCTCCGCCAAGCCCGTCAACTCACGCTTGACCTGCGGCGGGGGCGGTGGTGGCGTCTGTGTCCCACGCCACAGGCGTCCGGTGGCCGCGGCGGGGATGCCGCGGCCACCGGACGCCCGGGGTGCCGCGCCTCAGGCGGCGACGATCAGGTAGATCCCGTACGCCACGGCCGCCGCGCACAGCGCGAAGCAGACGTACGCCCCGGCCCGCGCCGCCCCGCCGGAGGCGGCGGGCCCGTCGGCGGTCACCGGCGTGCCCTCCTGCTGCGGCTTGCGGGACGTGCCGACGATGCCGAGGGTGAACAGGCCCACGATCCCGACCGTCACGAACAGCGTGACGCCGAAGACCTGGCCGAGGGCGGCCCAGTCGATGCTCATTGCGTTCTCGTTCCTTCGTGAGAGCCGTGCGGCCGGGTCAGCCGGCGGCCGAGCCGGCCTTGGCGCGGCGCCGGGCGCTCTTCTCGTGCGGGCGGGCGGCCACCGGGACGGCGATCACCGGGGCGGTGCCGACCGGGTCCGTGATCCGGGTCTCGGCGACCGTGGGGGCCGGGATGGCGACCGGGCCCGCGGGCGGCGGCGAGACGGCCTGCAGGGCGGCGGTGACGACACCGGCGGGCTCGGCGGCCGGGCCCTCGTTGACGTTGGTGTGGTCCACCGGCTTGCGCCGGGAGGCCGCCCAGATCGCGCCGCAGACGGCGAGCGCCAGCACGGCGACGGTCGCGATGCCCCAGTCGCCCTGGTCCGCCAGGAGAGCGGCGCCCGCCGCGACCAGCCCGGCGGCCGGCAGCGTCAGACCCCAGGCGGCGGCCATCCGGCCCGCCGTGGACCAGTGCACCACGCCGCCCTTGCGGCCCAGGCCGGAGCCCATCACCGAACCGGAGCAGACCTGGGTGGTGGAGAGCGCGAAGCCGAGGTGGGAGGAGGCCAGGATGGTGGCCGCGGCGCCGGTCTGGGCGGCGAAGCCCTGCGGCGGCTGGATGTCGGTGATGCCCTTGCCCATCGTGCGGATGATCCGCCAGCCGCCCAGGTACGTGCCGAGCGCGATGGCCAGGCCGGCCGAGGCGATGACCCACAGCGGCGGGTCGGCGTGCGGGGCGACGACGCCGCCGGTGATCAGTGCGAGGGTGATCACACCCATCGTCTTCTGGGCGTCGTTGGTGCCGTGCGCGAGGGAGACCAGCGCGGCCGAGGCGATCTGCCCGGCGCGGTAGCCCTTGGCGGTGTCCTCCTCGGCGCGGTTGCGGGCCAGCCGGTAGGTCAGCCGGGTCGCGGCGGTCGCGGCCAGACCGGCCACGATCGGCGCGGCGACGGCCGGGATGAGGACCTTCATGACCACGGCGCCGCCGTGCACGCCGCTCGGGCCGACGGCCACCAGGGTGGCGCCGATCAGACCGCCGAAGAGGGCGTGCGAGGAGCTGGAGGGGAGCCCGGCCAGCCAGGTGACCAGGTTCCAGACGATGGCGCCGACCAGCCCGGCGAAGATCACTTCTGGTCTGATGCCGGCCGTCTCGTCGATGATCCCGCCGGAGATGGTCTTGGCGACCTCCACCGACAGGAACGCGCCGACCAGGTTGAGGACCGCCGACATCGCCACCGCGATCTTGGGCTGGAGTGCCCCGGTGGAAATGGTGGTGGCCATGGCGTTGGCCGTGTCGTGGAAGCCGTTCGTAAAGTCGAACACCAAGGCCGTGACGATCACGATCCCGATGAGAAGCGTGATGTGTTCCATTCACCCAGGCAATCAGTTCGTTGGGCAGTGACGCTCGGGACCGTACGGACGACGGGTGAACGGAAGGTGAACTGGGGCGGGCGCCGCAGTGACGCCCCCGCAGGGGTGGTGCGGAGGCGCCCGTACCGTCGCCCGGGCCCCATGCGTACCAGCACGGACGCCTCGTGTGCCGCAGGCGTGCCGGAGGCGGGTGAGACGCGGGGCCGGGCGTGTCGGGCGCGTACCGGCGGCGGGTGCGTCGGCGGGTCAGCCGCGCGCGAAGCGCCGCAGCCCGGTGACCGTACCGTTCCACTTGTTCTGGTCGCCGGGCAGCGCGCCGGACCCGGCGTGCTGCCAGATGCTCGGGTACACCCAGCCGGCGGGCAGCTTGCCCGGGGTGCTGTGCCAGCGGGCCAGCCACAGGGGGTGGGTGGCGGCGAACGTCCGGCTGCCGCCGGTGCAGCCGTTCCACCACCGGGCCGTCGTGTAGATCACCGGCCGCCGCCCGGTCTGCCGCAGCATCTCGTTGCTGAATTGGCGGACCCACCGGACCAGCGCCGTGCCGGTCATCCCGTAGCAGGCGTGCTCCCGGTCGTACGGGTTGTGCTCCAGGTCGAGCGCCGGGGGCAGCGTCCAGCCGTCCGCCTTCCAGCGGCCGCCGTGCCGCAGGAAGTACCGGGCCTGCGCGCGCCCGGAGGACGCGTTCGGGACGCCGAAGTGGTACGCGCCGCGCAGCAGGCCCGCCTTGCGCGCGCCGCGGTACTGCCGCGGGAAGTGCGGGCTGCGGTACCAGGTCGACTCGGTGGCCTTCACGTACACGAAGCGGCCGCCCTTCGCCCGTACGGACTTCCAGTCGACGTTCCCCTGGTGCGAGGAGATGTCGTGCCCGGCGGGCTTGCCGGCGGCCTCGGCGGCGGGGGCCGTGGGCAGGGCGGTGGACAGGACGCCGGAGAGCGTGCCGAGCGCCAGGGCCCCGGCGGCGAGCCGGCGCCGTCGGCTGCGCGCGCGGCGGGGCGGGTGCTGGGCGTCGGGCGGGTGGTGGGACGGCTGCTGCGTACCGGACAGGCGGTCGCGGTCACGGGCCATGGCTGCTCCCCCAGGAAGTCCCCCGGACGGCTAGGTGCATGACGGATGACTACGTGCGTGACGGGCGGCTGCACGGGCATGACAGGTGGCTGCCCATGCATGACGGGCGGCGACGTGCATGACAAAGCTCCGGAAGCGTACCGAGAGATCCACACAAGACGGTCGTCACTCGGTCAAGTCCGCCCGAGGTACCGCCGGTCCGACATGGCGGATACCGGAGGGCCAGGATCCGCCCCCCGGCTTCCCACCAGCCCCGTACGGTGTCGGCAGCCCCGCGCGCACCACGTCCGCGCGCCCCCCACCGGGCCCCGCCCGCACCGCACACCGGAGGCACACGCATGACGGACCCGGAAGCCCTCGACCACGCCTGGGACGAGCTGGTCGCCACCGCCCGCCGCACGGTCGCCGACGGCCTGGTCGTCGGCACCTCCGGCAACGTCTCCGTCCGCGTCGGCGACCTCGTGCTGGTCACCCCCAGCGGCGTCCGCTACGACCGGCTCGGGCCCGGCGACCTCACCGCCGTGGACCTCGAAGGCCGCCAGGCCCGCGGCACGCTGCGGCCCACCAGCGAACTCCCCATGCACCTGGCCGTCTACCGGGCCACCGGCGCCACCGCGGTCGTGCACACCCACGCCGTCCACGCCACCGCCGTCTCCACCCTCGTCACCGAGCTCCCGCCGGTGCACTACATGACCGCGGCCCTCGGCGGACCCGTCCGCGTCGCGCCGTACGCCCTCTACGGCACCGAGGAGTTGGCCGGGAACATGCTCGCCGCCCTGCGCGACCGCACCGGCTGCCTCCTCCGGAACCACGGCACCATCGTCTACGGCGACACCCTTGACGAGGCGTACGACCGCACCGCCCAGCTTGAGTGGATGTGCCGCGTCTGGCTCGCCGCCGCCTCGCTGCCCGGCCGCATGCCCAGCCTGCTCACGCCGGAACAGCTCGACGCGGCCGGTGAGCAACTGCGCGGTTACGGGCAGCGCCGCTGACGTACGGCGCCGGGCGACGGCGGCCGGGCCCGGACGGCCGCCCGCGGGCCCGCCCACCGTCACCCGGGCGCTCCCGCCCACTGGCCGAGGCCGCGGCGCCCGCCCACACTGGGGAGGATGCGTCTGGGTACCGCGGCAGCAGCCGCCACCACGGTGATCGGTACCGGCGCGGCCGCGGTGGCGGCCGGCCGGTACGCCAGCGACATGGTCCTCAAACCCGCGCCCGACCGGCCGCTGCCGGGCGACCCCCGGCTCACGGTGCACGCCACCGGCCCCGGGCGGATCACCCTCACCCGCAGCCTCGCCTCGCTGCGGCCCGGCACCTACGGCCTCACCGGTGCGGGCGGCCATGCCGTCGTCGGCCCCCTCCTGGACGATGTGCCGCACCCGGCGGACACGGTCGTCCGCCGTCTGGAGCGGGTCACCCACGGCACCCTCCAGCCGGGCGCGCGGATGCGCCTGACCCCCCAGGTGCACATCGGCAACCCGCGCGACGCGCTCGGCCTCGACTGCGCCGACGTCGACATCCCCGGAGAACTGGGGGCGCTGCCCGCCTGGTTCGTACCGGGCGACCGGGAGACCTGGGTGATCACCGTGCACGGCCTGGGCACCACCCGGGAACACCCCATGGTGGTCATGCCGTTCCTCAGCGACCAGCGGCTGCCCGTCCTCGACCCCGCCTACCGCAACGACGTCGGCGCCCCGCACACCGCCGACGGCATCAGCCACCTCGGCGACTCCGAGTGGCGCGACCTGGACGCCGCGATCCGTTACGCCGTCCAGTACGGCGCCGAACGCGTCGTCCTGCACGGCTGGTCCACCGGCGCCTCCATGGCCCTGCACGCCGCCGCCAACTCCGCGCTGCGCGACCGCATCGCCGGCCTCGTCCTGGACTCACCGGTCCTGGACTGGCAGGCCACCGTCCGCGCCCTGGCCGCCGCCCGCCGCGTCCCCCGCCCGCTGCTCCCGCTGGCCGTACGCGCCGCCGAGGGCAGCACCGGGCTGCACGCCGGACGGCTGGCCGAAGCCTGGACCGCCGACCTGCTCACCGTGCCGACCCTGCTGATCCACGGACCGCACGACTCCCTCGCCCCCTGGGCGGCCTCCCGCGAACTGGCCGCCCGCCGCCCCGACCTGATCACCCTCCACCCCGTACCACACGCCCCCCACGCCGCCATGTGGAACGCCGACCCGGCCACGTACGAGGAAACGCTCCGCCGCTTCTTGACGCCGCTTATGTGAGGTGGGTGGGGGCTTTGGGGCGAGGGGAGCTCTGGGGCCCGGTGGTTCCCGCGCCTTCCCAGCCCATTTCTTCCGCCCCCGGCCCGGCCGTCCCACGCCCTCCCGGCCGTTCCGCTTCCGTACCCCCTCCGCGCCGCGGCCCGGGCATCGTGCCCGTGCGTTCGACGGCGACTTGCCCGGGTTGTGACGGCCTGTCCGTGCGGGTCGTGGTGGCCGGGCGGGCCGGGGTGACCCGTTCCTACGGACGGTGGCCACACCGGGCGCGTCCCGGGGCCGCCCCCTCGTACGGCCTGCGGCCACTCCCCGTACAGCCTCCGGTGACCCACTCGTACGGTCCGTGCCGGGCGCCCCGTGCGCCCCTCGTGCGTCGGGCCGCCGGAACGTACCGACCGTTCCGATTGGGCTTTCGGGCCGTCAGCGGGAAGACTGCACCCTGTGACGTCCCGTACTCCGCGCGACTCCCGGCTCCGACTCGTCCCCCGTCAACCGATTGCCGCCGCCCGCCGAGCGGTGAGCACCCGGGCCGCCCGGCCGGCGCCCCGGCCGCCGCAGGGCACACCGCCGCCCGCGGAACTGGCCCGGCAGGCCCGCGCCGGCCTGGCCGGTGCCGTACGTCTCGCCCGCTGGGCCGACGGCGAGCACGGCGCGGGCGCCGGGCTGCGGGCCGGCACGGACGGCGCCCTCCCGGCGGACGTCGCCGAACAGGCGGCGGACGACCTGCGGCTGACACCGGACCAGGTCCGTACGGACTGGGACCTGGCCCGCCTGGCCGGACTCGTCGAACTGCACGGCGGCGTGGCCCGCCCCGGCTGGCGGCTGCGCGCCTGGGAGCGCGACGACACCGCCGCGCTGCGCGGCTGGGTCGCGCTCTTCGACGCCTGGTCGCTGGCGCGCCCCGCGCCGCCCGGCGCCGGGCCGACCGCCGTCGCCGAGGTCGTCGAGGCCGTGCCGCAACTGCTGTCCCTGCTGCACCTGTCGGCCGGTCCGGTACGGCTCCCGGTCCTGCTGGACATGCTGGAACAGCGCGTCGCCGAACTCCGTACCGAGCGCTGCGAGGTGCCGTACGGACCGGACCGCGCCCCGGACGCGGGACCCGCCGCGGCCCCGGGCACGGACCCGGGTGCGGCCCGCGCCGGAGCGGCGGGTGACACCGCGGGGGTGTCACTCGCGGAGCTCCTGGACTGGTCGCTGGACGGCCTCGCCGCCGTGGGGGCGCTCGTCGTGCGCGACGGTGCCAGGACCGGTGTGCCCGCCGAACGCGAAGCCCTGCTCACCCCCCTCGGGAACTGGTCGGTCTGGGTCAAACTGGAACAGATCTGCGTCGCCGCGCAGAGCCCGGCGGGCAACATCGAGCAGTCCGCCGAGGCGATGCTGCGCGGCTGCGCCCGGCTGACCCCGGGTCCGGCGCGCGCCGAATACCGCGCCTGGCTCGCCGCCCGGTCCGCGGGCAGCGCGGTCGAGGAACTCCTGAGCGTCGCCCGCGGCGAGGACGCGCTGCTGCGCGGCCTCGCGTTCGAGGCGCTGCGTGCCGTCGGCGCGCCCGCCGAGCCCGCCGTACGCGCCGCCGCCGAGGAGGCGGCCCTGCGCCCGTACGCCCTGCTCTGGCTGGTCGAGCACGAGGGCGGCGACCCGGAGACCGCGCCGGACGTGCTCACCCGCGAGGAGTCCACCTGGCTGTGGGTGGACACCGCCGCGGCCGTCGCCGACCACGGCGAGAGCCAGCTTCTGGTCCGGCACCTCGACTCGGCCGTCCAGGGCTCGGTCCCGCGCCTGCTGGAGGAGGTACGGGCCGTCGGCCACCCGCGTACTGTGCAGGTGCTGGTCGCCCTGGCCGCCGCCCACCCGGACCCGGCCCTCGCCAAGGCCGTCCGCCGCGCCGCCTTCCAGGTGCACACCGGCGGCGCGTGACGCCCCCGGGGGCGGGCGCCCGCCCCCGGGAACGGCACCGACGGTGCCGCTCCTCCCAGCGCGCTGCCGGCGCCGCCTCAGGCCCTCGGCACCGCCGGTGTGTACGTGCCGAACGTCCAGAGATTGCCCTCCAGATCGCGGGCCGTGTACTCCCGGGAGCCGTAGTCCTGGTCCGTGAGCGGCAGCGCTATCTCCACCCCGGCCTGCCCGGCCCGGCGATGATGCGCGTCCGGGTCCGCGACGGTCACGTACACACCGACCGGGCCGCCGTCGCCCAGCGCCTCCTCGTACGTCCCGCCGACGCCCTTCGAGCCCAGCATCACCACGCCGTTGCCGAAGGACAGCTCGGCGTGCAGCACCGTGCCGTCCTCGCTCTCGTACAGCGCGCTCTGCGCGAAGCCGAAGGCTTCCGTCAGTTGTTTGATCGCCGCCTTCGCGTCGCGGTAGTGCAGCGTCGGGCAGAACGTGGGGGTCCCTGCCGTCCCTGCCGCCACGTCGGTCATGACGATCACCTTTCCCATCCTGCGATCAGGTCGCTCCGAGCCCCGCTCTGAGACCCACATCACAGTCTGGCACCAGGGTCTGACAACGCCCCCCGAACACCCCCGGATGCCCTCTGACCAGCGCCGCGCCGAGCCGCACCACCATCCGCCCCCCGCTCCGCCGCATTCAGCGGAACGTGTCGCAGCGCCCGGCGTCCCCCGTGCGGAACCCGGCCGAGAACCACCGCTGCCGCTGCGCCGCCGACCCGTGCGTCCAGCTCTCCGGCGTGACCCGGCCCTGGAACCGCTCCTGGATCCGGTCGTCGCCGACCGCGGCCGCCGCGTCGAGTCCGTCCCGTACGTCCTCCTCGGTGAGGCTGGTGATCAGCGGCCGCCCGGTGGACTCCTCCGGCGTCCCGGTGGCGTGCCGGGCCCACACCCCCGCGTAGCAGTCGGCCTGCAGCTCCACCTTCACCGAAGCGCTGTCCGCGCCCGGCCGCCCGCCCTGGGACCGGCGCAGCGTGCCGGACAGGTTCTGCACGTGGTGCCCGTACTCGTGAGCCACCACATATGCCTGCGCGAACGGCCCGCCCCGGGCGCCGAACTTCGTGCGCAGCTCGCGGAAGAAGTCCAGGTCCAGGTAGACCTTGCGGTCCCCAGGACAGTAGAACGGCCCGACGGCCGAGGTCGCGGCCCCGCACGCGGTGTCCGTCCGGCCGGTGAAGAAGACCGTCGGCGCCCGTCCGTACGAGGCGCCGCGCCGCCGGAACTCCTGCTGCCAGAAGGACTGGGCGCTGTTGACGACCGCCACGATCCGGCAGTCCTCCCTGCTGTTGGCGTCCTGCCCGGTACGGCACCGTTCCTGGACCCGTTCCGCCGAGGAGGCGGTGGCTTCCGGGGGACGGTCCGACTCCGTCAGCCCCAGTTCGTCGGGGCCGATGCCGAAGAACAGGCCGGCGACGAGCGCGATGAGACCCGCCAGCCCGCCGCCGATCGTGGCCCGCCCGCCGGGCAGCCGGCTGCCCCGCTGGTCCTGGACCTGCGAGGTGTCCAGCCCGGCGTCGTCGTCGAACTGCATGGCCGCACCGCCCTCCGCCGCGCCCTCCCGGCGGCGCACACCGCCTCGCCCCATCCAGCCGCGCCCGCCGCCGGACCGCGACCCCGGGCGGCCGAACGGGCGAGGGGAGCGGGGGAGGGGAGCAGGGGAGGAGCAGGTCAGGGCGGGCCCGTACGGCCGGACCGGGACCGGACCGCGGCCGTCCGGCAGCCCGGGAAAACTGGTTGCACGTCACCGCTAGACTGGTCCGTATGGCAATTCTCCTCGTGCATTAGACGGCGCAGGCACGCCGCCCCCGCCGCCCGTCCGCACAGGCTTGTGCCGTGTACGGGGCGCGCCGCGCGGCCGTGATCACCCGTCCTTTCCGCTGTCCTCGTCTGCCCTGGAGTCTTCCCTTGATCACCGCCTCCGGCCTGGAGCTGCGCGCCGGCGCCCGCGTCCTCATCGAGTCCGCCTCCTTCCGTATCGCCAAGGGCGACCGGATCGGCCTGGTCGGCCGCAACGGAGCGGGCAAGACGACCCTCACCAAGGTCCTGGCGGGCGAGGGCATCCCCGCCGCCGGCACCGTCACCCGCTCCGGCGACGTCGGCTACCTGCCGCAGGACCCGCGCACCGGCGACCTGGACGTCCTCGCCCGCGACCGCATCCTCTCCGCCCGCGGCCTGGACGCGGTCCTGCGCAAGATGCGCGAGAACGAGGACCGGATGTCCAACGGCAAGGGCGCCACCCGCGAAAAGGCGATGAAGAAGTACGAGCGCCTGGAGACGGAGTTCCTGACCAAGGGCGGCTACGCGGCCGAGGCGGAGGCCGCGACCATCGCCGCCAGCCTGGGCCTGCCGGACCGCATCCTCGGCCAGCCCCTGCACACCCTCTCCGGCGGCCAGCGGCGCCGCGTCGAGCTGGCCCGGATCCTCTTCTCGGACTCCGACACGCTGCTCCTGGACGAGCCGACCAACCACCTCGACGCCGACTCGATCGTCTGGCTGCGCGACTACCTGAAGAACTACCGCGGCGGCTTCATCGTGATCTCCCACGACGTCGACCTGGTCGAGACCGTGGTGAACAAGGTGTTCTACCTGGACGCCAACCGCTCCGAGATCGACATCTACAACATGGGCTGGAAGCTCTACCAGCAGCAGCGCGAGGCCGACGAGAAGCGCCGTAAGCGCGAGCGCGCCAACGCCGAGAAGAAGGCCGCGCAGCTCCACTCGCAGGCCGACAAGATGCGGGCCAAGGCCACCAAGACCGTCGCCGCGCAGAACATGGCCAAGCGCGCCGACAAGCTGCTCGCCGGACTGGACGCCAAGCGCGCCTCCGACAAGGTCGCCAAGCTGCGCTTCCCGGACCCCGCGCCCTGCGGCAAGACCCCGCTGACCGCCGAGGGCCTGTCGAAGTCGTACGGCTCGCTGGAGATCTTCACCGATGTCGACCTGGCCATCGACAAGGGCTCACGGGTCGTCATCCTCGGGCTGAACGGCGCGGGCAAGACGACGCTGCTGCGGCTGCTGGCAGGGGTGGAGAAACCGGACACCGGCGAGGTGCGCCCCGGGCACGGCCTGAAGCTGGGCTACTACGCCCAGGAGCACGAGACGCTGGACCCGGACCGCACGGTCCTGGAGAACATGCGCTCGGCCGCGCCGGACATGGACCTGGTCGACATCCGCAAGACGCTCGGCTCCTTCCTGTTCTCCGGTGACGACGTCGACAAGCCCGCCGGCGTGCTCTCCGGCGGCGAGAAGACCCGGCTGGCGCTGGCCACCCTGGTCGTCTCCTCCGCCAACGTGCTCCTCCTGGACGAGCCGACCAACAACCTCGACCCGGCCAGCCGCGAGGAGATCCTCGGCGCGCTGCACACCTTCACCGGCGCCGTGGTGCTGGTCTCCCACGACGAGGGCGCGGTGGACGCCCTCCAGCCGGAGCGCATCATCCTGCTGCCCGACGGGGTCGAGGACCTCTGGGGCCAGGACTACGCGGACCTCGTCGCGCTGGCCTGAGGGCCGCCCGGGGACCGGGAGGGATCAAGGGCGTATGGATCATTCGGCCGACAGGTGATCCATCATCTGAGTGAGAGCGGCTCGTACATCGGCGAGCCTCCCTGTGACGGCCGGGCCCCAAGGGCCCGGCCGTCATCATTTCGTACCAGCCCCCTCTGACCTGCTCGTTCGCGGAAAACTCCGTGGTCGGAGCGGTGAGATTCCTAACGGAACCCCTAATTCCAAGAGTCAATACGGCGCCGCCGACGCCAAACGATGTCCCACGGACCTTGCTGAATGGGTGGCCAGGACGGCCGGGAGGGGTGATCATGAGAGTCCAGAGCGCACTTCCCACGAGGAGGCACGGGTGGCCGAGACTCTGAAGAAGGGCAGCCGGGTGACCGGCGCCGCGCGCGAGAAGCTCGCGGCAGACCTGAAGAAGAAGTACGACTCCGGAGCGAGCATCCGGGCGCTGGCCGAAGAGACCGGCCGCTCCTACGGGTTCGTGCACCGGATGCTCAGCGAATCCGGTGTGACCCTGCGGGGTCGTGGCGGAGCCACCAGGGGCAAGAAGGCCGCCTCGGCCTGACCGAGGCGTTCCGCTCCGGGAGCTACGGTGCCACCCGGTCGGTCGAGCAGGCGACCGGGTGGTTACTGTTCAGTCACTTAAGCACGCACGTGCGGTCGGCTGACTGACTCGGAGGCGCCCCATGACCCTGCTCGACAAGGACGGTGTGCGGCTCACCGTGGACGACGTGATCGCCACGGTGACCCTCGCCGGACCGGCCAAACGCAACGCGCAGTCGCCCGCCATGTGGCGGGCGCTGGCCGAGGCCGGATCACTGGTGCCGGGAGACGTCCGGATCGTGGTGCTGCGCGGCGAGGGCAAGTCCTTCTCCGCCGGCCTGGACCGGCAGGCGTTCACGCCCGAAGGCTTCGACGGCGAACCGTCGTTCCTCGACATGGCACGCGGCCCGGACAGCGAACTGGACGCCACCATCGCCGAGTACCAGGAAGCGTTCACCTGGTGGCGGCGGAACGACGTGGTATCCATCGCCGCTGTCCAGGGCCATGCGATCGGCGCCGGCTTCCAGCTCGCGCTCGCCTGTGACCTGCGGGTGTGTGCCGACGACGCGCAGTTCGCCATGCGGGAGACCAGCCTCGGTCTGGTGCCGGACCTGACCGGCACCCACCCCCTGGTCGCCCTGGTCGGCTACGCCCGCGCGCTGGAGATCTGCGCCACCGGCCGCTTCGTCCACGCCGACGAGGCCGAACGCATCGGCCTGGCCAACCTCGTGGTGCCCGCAGCCGACCTGGACGGTGCGGTCGCTGACCTGGCGGGCGCCCTCGTCGCCGCGCCGCGGGATGCCGTCATCGAAACCAAGGCCCTGCTGAGGGGCGCCGCCTCCCGTACGTACGAGGAGCAGCGGGCCGCCGAACGCGCCGCGCAGGCACGCCGGCTGCGGGACCTGGCGGGTCTGGGCGAGTAGCGGCGCACCGGGCCGCTCAGGGGGTGGCGGGCGGTTCGAGGGCGGCGACGAGCACCGCGACCGTGGGCCGTTTTCCGCCGCCCGCCGACGGCCCGCTGCCCGTCGGCTGCCTGCCGTCCGCCGACTGTCCTGCGCCCGCCGTCTGCCCCGCAGCCGCCGCCTTCCCGACCGCGTCGCGCACCTCCCGCGCCACATCCAGCGTCCGCCGGTCCGCCGCGACGGCCAGTTGGACGAGTACGTGCCCGTCCTCCTCGCGCACCGGCCGGGACAGCGCCCCCAAGGCCGATACGAGCCGCACGGCCCCCGGGACACGCAGCACGGCCGCCTCCAGAGGACCGGCATCGTCGGCGGTGGCCCCGCCCCCGCCCGGCGCGCCGCCGGGGAAGGGGGAAGCGTCGTCGCCCTGGCCGCCGCCCGCTCCCTCTTCCTCCTCGTCGAGCAGGTCCGTGACCCGCACATCGACGACGGACACCTCCAGCCCCAGCCGCTCCGCCGCACACGCCAGCAGCGCTTCCCGCAGCAGGCCCGCGGAGGCCGGAACCGGACGTCCGGCCGTGGCCGCGACGTCCGCCTCGATCAGCAGTGGCCCCGGCGGCAGCGCGCTCGGCGGCGGCGGAACCGCCGCTTCCGGCGCGGCGTCCGCGTCCGCCAAGGACAGCCGGAGCGTACCGATCCGCAGTCCCGGCAGCGCGTCACCCGCCTGCCGCAGCACTCCGGCGGCCGCCCGTTCGGCGATCCACGCCCCGTCCGCCGGGCCGCCCAGCGGCAGCAGCCGGCCGAGTCCGAGCTGCCGCCGTACCGCCGTCACCAACTGGTCACCGGCCACCGGCCGTCACCTCTTTCCCGAACAGTCCTTCCACCTTGCCGCACACCCGGCCGCGCGGCAGGGCCACGTACACGAATGGCGGCATCCGGACCACCCCGCTGCCGCATCCCCGCAGCGGGCCGGGGGAAGCCGTCCTACTGTGGAAATCGGAGCGGCTTGCAGCTCCGACCCCTCGGAAAGGGACGATCGGCGATGACCGAGAGCGCACAAGGTAACCGGCCCGAGCCGCGGACCGGAGAGTCGCAGGGCAAGACGCTGGGAGCCAAGCGGGGCGGCGGCGACCCCGCGACCCGCGGGCGTACCACCATCGCCGACGGCGTCGTGGAGAAGATCGCCGGAATGGCGGCCCGCGACGTCGTGGGCGTGCACGCGATGGGCAGCGGCTTCGCCCGCACGCTCGGCGCGGTGCGGGACCGGGTCCCCGGCGGCAGCAAGTCGGTGACCCGCGGTGTGAAGGCCGAGGTCGGCGAGGTGCAGACCGCGCTGGACCTGGAGATCGTCGTCGAGTACGGCGTCTCCATCGCGGACCTCGCGCGGGCCGTACGGGAGAACGTCATCTCCGCCGTGGAGCGGATGACGGGCCTGGAGGTCGTCGAGGTCAACATCGCGGTCAGCGACGTGAAGCTGCCCGACGACGAGGAGGACGAGGACGACGAGGAGCCGCGCCTCCAGTAGGGCGGTCCGGTTCCGACAGAGACAGCGCCGGGGCTCCGCTCCGCAGGACCCGGCCGGGGTGGTAGCGAAGGGAAGCGCGTAGATGAGCATGGCCGTGGTCGGTCTGTTGGCCGGAATGGCGCTGGGCTTCGCCGGATACTTCGGCGGTTTCGGGGCCTTCGTGCTGGTGGCGGCGCTGGGCGCCATCGGATTCATCGTCGGGAAGTTCGTGGACGGAGACCTGGAGGCCGGAGAGTTCTTCCGGACCCGTACGGGCGACCGCGACGGCCGGCGGAGGTGACGCCCGGTGGCGACCGTGTCTCCCGCGGCCGCGGCACCCGGCGCCGCCCAGCCGGCCGTACCGGCCGGTGAACGAGGTGCCACGAAGATCGCGGACCGGGTCGTGGCCAAGATCGCCGCGCAGGCCGCCCGCGAGGCGCTGCGTGACGCGTCCACGGCACACACCGACGCCCACGCGTCGGTGACGGTGCGCCGGCGCGAGGGACGGCGGGACTTCGGCGAGGCCCGGGTACGGGTCGCCGTCGAACTGGGCTACCCCTCCGACATCGGCGCCCAGTGCGGCGCCGTACGGCGGCAGGTCACCCAGCGGGTCCGCGAACTGGCCGGCATGTCGGTGCCCGAGGTCGCCGTCCAGATCGAACGGCTGCACGCGCCCCAGATGGAGCGGTCGGGCCGGGGGAGGGTGCGATGAACGACGACGATCCCGATCTGCGGCAGACGCAGCGGCTGCCCGCCCTCGACAAGTCGGCGGGCGCCACGGCGGTCCCGCCCGGCCGGGGCGGCTCCGGCGCACCTTCCGGCCACGGCCAGGACCATGCCCGTACTCCGGGCGGTCCGGACGGTTCCGGCTCTGCCGACGGCCCCGGGCACACCGGCCCGGGGCACACCGGCCCGGCGGACA
This sequence comes from Streptomyces chrestomyceticus JCM 4735, assembly GCF_003865135.1. Taxonomy (NCBI): domain Bacteria; kingdom Bacillati; phylum Actinomycetota; class Actinomycetes; order Kitasatosporales; family Streptomycetaceae; genus Streptomyces; species Streptomyces chrestomyceticus. Next base: position 7,289,028 of record NZ_BHZC01000001.1, read on the forward strand.
GCGGCCAGACCCCCCGCGAGGAGACCGACGGCGGCGGCCGGGCCCGGCGCTTCTGGGCGGCCCGGCGCGTACCGTCCACGCTGGTGGCGCTCGTCGTGCTCGGCGCCGCCGGACTGCTGCTGTACGACGTGGCCGCGGTACGCGCCGACCGCCCCGCGATGGCCTGGCGCAAGCGCCTCGCCACCGAGCTGGCGACCCGTCACCTGGACGACGTCTGGGTCCTCGCGGGCGCCGCGGTGGCCGTGGCCCTCGGCGTCTGGCTGCTGGTGCTCGCGCTGACCCCCGGACTGCGCGGCGTGCTGCCGATGCGGCGTACGACACCGGACGTACGCGGCGGCCTGGACCGCGCCGCGGCCGCGCTGGTGCTGCGCGACCGGGCCATGGAGGTGCCGGGCGTGCAGTCCGTACGGGTCGCCGTCGGCCGCCGCAAGGCCAAGGCACGCGCGGTCTCGCACTTCCGCGAACTGGACGAGGTACGGAGCGACCTGAACACGGCACTCGGCGACGGACTGCGGCAACTGGGCCTCGCCCGGCGGCCCGCGCTGTCCGTACGGGTGCGCCGGTCGGCGAAGAGGTGAGCACGGCGATGCACAAGGTCCTGCGAACGGTCAACCGGGTGCTGCTGGCCCTGACGGGCCTGGTCCTGATCGTCGTCGGCGGCACGGTACTGCTCGGCGGCTTCGACGTGCCGCGCAAGGCCGGCTTCGACCTGCCGACCGGTGGGCGCTGGTCCCGGCCCGACGAGGTGCTGCTGCGCGAGCCGGACCGGACGCGCTGGACGGACAGCGGCTGGTGGTGGCCGGTGGTGATCGCGGCGCTGGCCGTGCTCGTCCTGCTGGCGCTGTGGTGGCTGCTGTCCCAGTTCCGGCGGCACCGGCTGCGCGAGATCCTCGTGGACAGCGGCGACGGCGAGGGCGCCCAGTTGCGCGGCCGGGCGATGGAGAACGTCCTGACGGCCGAGTCCGAGTCGCTGGACGGGGTCGACCGGGCCCGCGTCCACCTGACCGGCCGCCGCACGGAACCACGGCTACGGGCCGGTCTGGCCCTCGCCCCGCACGCGGAGCCCTGCGCCGTGGTCGCCCGCCTCTCCTCGGAGGCGATCCACCACGCCCGCACCTCGGCGGGCCTGGAACGGCTGCCCGCCGAGGTACGGCTGCGCGCGGTCAAGCACCGGGCCGAGCGGGTGAGTTAGCGAGGCGGTCGGTGACGTCGATGTAGGGCGCCGGTGGACGCACCGGTACGGAGAGCCGTGCGTGAGGGCTCCTCCCCACGGCTCTCCGCCCCTCAGAACCCCCGCCGCGCCCCGCCGTCCACCGGCACCATCACACCCGTCACGTACGACGCCGCCGGCGACAGCAGGAACGCCGTGGTGCGGCCGAACTCCTCCGGTTCGCCGTAGCGGCGCAGGGGGATGGAAGCGCTGTTGCGGGCGCGGGACTCCTCCGGGGCACCGGACAGGGCGTCCAGTTGGGTCATCCGGTCCGTGGCGATGCGGCCCGGCAGGACGCCGAAGACGCGGATGCCGCGGGGGCCCAGTTCGTCGGCGAGGGACTTGGCGTAGCCCGCGAGGCCGGGGCGCAGGCCGTTGGAGATGGCCAGGCCGGCGATGGGCTCGTGGACCGAGCCGGACAGGACGAAGCCGATCGCGCCGCCGTCGCCGAGCGCGGCGGACGCCGTGCGGGCGAGCCGTACCGCGCCGAGGAAGACCGACTCGAAGGCGGCCTGCCACTGGTCGTCGGTGTTGGCGGTGGGCGCTCCCGGGGGCGGGCCGCCGACGCTGACGAGGATGCCGTCGAGGCGGCCGAAGCGTTCGCGGGCCGTGTCGACCAGGCGCGCGGCGGCGTCCGGGTCGGCGTTGTCGGCGGCGACGCCGTGCGCGCGGTCGCCGAGCGTGGCCGCGGCGGCCCGCGCGCTCTCCTCGCTGCGGCCGCTGAGGACGACGTTGGCGCCGTCGGCGACCAGTTCCCGGGCGGTGGCGAAGCCGAGGCCGCGGGTGGCGCCGGTGACGATGTAGGTCCGGTCGGTGAGTCCTAGATCCATGGGGGTCAGTCTGCCCCGTCGCACCCGAACATGGTGAAGGCGGTGCTGATGAGGCCGATGTGGCTGAATGCCTGGGGGAAGTTGCCCAACTGGCGGCCGGCGACGGGGTCGTACTCCTCGGCCAGCAGTCCCACGTCGTTGGGCAGCCGCAGCAGCCGGTCGAACAGCTCCCTGGCCTCCTCCTCCCGCCCGGTCAGGTGCAGGGCCTCGGCCAGCCAGAACGAGCAGACCAGGAAGGTGCCCTCGTCGCCCGGCAGCCCGTCCACGGTGGTGGCGTCGGTGCTGTAACGCCGTATGAGGCCGCCGTGCGCCAGCTCCGCGCGGACCGCGTCGACCGTGCCGACGACCCGCGGGTCGTCGGCGGGCAGGAAGCCGAGGCGCGGGATCAGCAGTGTCGCGGCGTCCAGCAGGTCCGAGCCGTAGGACTGGGTGAAGGTGTTGCGCTCCGCGTCGTACCCCTTCTCGCACACCTCGCGGTGCACCTCGTCGCGCATCGCGCGCCAGCGGGCGACGTCCCCCTCCAGCTCGGGGCGGGACTCGACCGCCCGGACGGCGCGGTCGGCGGCGACCCACGCCATGATCTTGGAGTGCACGAAGTGCCGGCGGGGCCCGCGGACCTCCCACAGCCCCTCGTCCGGCTCCCGCCAGTGGCACTCCAGGAAGTCCAGCAGCGAGCGCTGGATGTTCCAGGCGTGCGGCTTGGACGACAGCCCGGCGACGCGCGCGATGTGGAAGGAGTCCAGCACCCCGCCGTACACGTCGAGCTGCCGCTGTTCGACGGCGGCGTTGCCGATGCGTACGGGCGTGGAGCCGGCGTAGCCGCCGAGCCAGGGCAGCTCGGCCTCCGGCAGCCGCCGTTCGCCGCCCAGGCCGTACATGATCTGGAGGTCGGCCGGGTTGCCGGCCACCGCGCGCAGCAGCCAGTCCCGCCAGGCCGACGCCTCCTCGGTGTATCCGGCGGTGACCAGCGAGTTGAGGGTCAGGGTGGCGTCGCGCAGCCAGCAGAAGCGGTAGTCCCAGTTCCGTACGCCGCCCAGCTCCTCGGGCAGCGAGGTGGTGGGCGCCGCGACGATGCCGCCGGTGGGCGCGAAGGTCAGGGCCTTGAGCGTGATCAGGGAGCGCAGGACCTCGGCCCGGTACGGACCGTCGTAGCGGCAGTGCGCCGCCCACGCCCGCCAGTCCTCCAGGGTGTGCTCCAGCGCCTCGTACGGATCGATCTCGGCCGGGCGCGGCTCGTGCGAGGGGTGCCAGGTGAGGATGAACGCCACCCGCTCGCCGGCGGCGACGGTGAAGTCGGAGCGGGTGCTGAGTCCCTGGCCGTACGTCTTGACCTCGGGCTCGGTGCGCAGCCACGCGGAGTCCGGCCCGGCCACCGCGACCCGGCACCGGCCGACGTGCCGCACCCAGGGCACGACCAGCCCGTAGTCGAAGCGCAGCCGCAGCACCCCCTCCATGGGGACGTCGCCCTCCAGGCCCTCCACGATGCGTACGACGTCGGGCGCGCGGTCGCGCTGCGGCATGAAGTCGGTGACCCGCACCGAGCCGGTGGGGGTGTGCCAGACGGTGTCCAGGACCAGGGAGTCGCCCCGGTAGGAGCGTTCGGGCCGGGCGTCGGGGTCGGCGGGGGCGAGCAGCCAGTGCCCGTTCTCCTGGTCGCCGAGGAGCGCCGCGAAGCAGGCGGCGGAGTCGAAGTGCGGCAGGCACAGCCAGTCGACGGAGCCGTTCCGGCCGACCAGGGCGGCGGTCTGCAGGTCGCCGATGAGCGCGTAGTCCTCGATGGGTGCGTGCACGCGGCGTCCCTTCCGTCAGCGCCCGGCAGCTACTCGGTGCTGGCGACTGTACGGCTCAAGGGCTCGGCAGGGGCGGATTCGGCGCTGTCGGCGCTCTCTGCGGCGGCGAGCCGGTCCTTGCGCTCCCGGCGGACCAGGACGAACCAGCCGACGGGCACGGCCGCGGCGAACAGCCACCACTGGACCGCGTAGGCCATGTGCGGGCCGATGCTGTCGTGGTCCGGCTCGGGCACCAGCTCGGGCGTGCCGCCGGGCGGCTCCGGCGCGGTCTGCTCGATGTAGCCGCCGAGCACCGGCCGGTGCAGGGCCTCGGCCTGCCGTTCGCTGTTGATCAGCATGACCTGGCGGTCGGGCAGGCCGCGCTTGTCCTTGATGCCGCTGCCTTCGGTGGTCTCGTCCGCCATCATCCGGCCGGTGACGGTGACCCGGCCCTTGGGGGCGGCGGGCACGTCGGGGAAGCGGGTGAGGTCGTTGCCCGCGGCGATCCAGCCGCGGTTGACCAGGACGGTGGTGCCCTTGCGCGGCCCCTGGTCCAGGACGAGTGGCGTCAGCACGTAGTAGCCGATGGTCTTCTCGTCGGCGGCGGTGCGCTGGCGGACCACGACCTCGTGCCGGGTGTCGTACGTGCCGGAGGCGGTGACCCGGCGCCACATGTCGTCGCGGGGCAGCGTCCGGCCGGGGGCGGTCAGGTCGGTGACCGGTACCGGGGCGGCGTGCAGGTTGTCCGCGATGAGCTGGTTCTGCGCGACCCGGTGTTCATGGCGGTGGTACTGCCAGAACCCCAGCTTGATCATGACGGGGATCAGGACGAGGCCCACGAGGGTGAGGATCACCCACTGCCGGGACAACAGGAAGCGGTACACCCCACGAGGGTACGACCGGGGGCCCGGGCACCCCGCCGCCGGGGTCCGTCAGACCCGGCCGACGATGCCCGTCTGCCCCTCCGCGCGGGCGCAGTGGGCCCCGCAGAACCAGCGCCCGGCGGCCTCCACGCCCTGGCCGATGATCTGGCACCGGCAGTGCTCGCAGATCGGCGCCATGCGGTGGATGGCGCAGGAGAAGCAGTCGAAGACGTGCACCGCGCCCTGCGCGTGCACCTCGAACGTCATGCCGTATTCGTTTCCGCAGACCTCACAACGTGCCATGCGCCACAGCGTGCGGGTGCGGCGGGCGGTCGGGCGAGCCTGCGGAAGGCGTGTTGTGGGGCTTCACCCGGACGCAGGCGCCGGGGCCACGTCCTGGAGGAGCTGCATGAAGGCCGCCTCGTCGATCACCGGCGTGCCGAAGGAGGCGGCCTTGGCGGTCTTGGAGGTCCGGGACTCCGGGTCGTTGGTGACCAGCAGGCTGGTCAGCCGGGAGACGCTGGTGGCCACGTGCAGTCCGGCCTCGATCGCGCGGTCCTCCAGCAGCTCACGGTCGACGGAGGTGTCGCCGGAGAACGCCACCCGCATCCCCTGCACCAGCCGGGCACCCGGCTCGTACCGTCCGGGGTTCGGGTACGGGCAGGCGGGCCGCTTGCGCGACGGGCGCCAACTGGTGGGCCGGTAGGCGGCCGCGGCCGGCCGCTGCCGGGGCGCCGCCGGGCCGTCCGCCCACTCGGTGAGCGGCTGGCAGGCCAGCAGCGGCAGGCGCAGGTTGGCCTGGGCGGCCAGCCGCAGACTGGGCCGGAACGCCTCCGCCAGCACCCGGGCGTCGTCGAGCGCGTGGTGGGCGTGCTGCTGGGTGACGCCGTAGTGCGCGGCGAGGGACTCCAGCTTGTGGTTGGGCAGCGGCAGCCGCAGCTCCTTGGAGAGCGCGATGGTGCACAGCCGCTGCCGTACGGGCGCCTCGGCCTCGGCGCGGGCGTACTCGCGGGCGATCATCGACCAGTCGAACATCGCGTTGTGGGCGACCAGGACGCGCCCCTCCAGCCGCTTCGACAGCTCGGGGACGATCTCCGGGAAGAGCGGCGCGGCGGCGAGCATGTCGCTCGTCAGACCGTGGATCCACACCGGGCCCGGGTCCCGCTCCGGGTTGACGAGGGTGTACCAGTGGTCCTCGACCTCGCCGTGGACGTCGAGGCGGTACACGGCGGCGGAGACTATCCGGTCGTCGCGGGCCAGGCCGGTGGTCTCCACGTCGACCACCGCGTACCCCTGGGGATACGCGGCCGGCCAGGAGGCGGCCGCCTCCGGAGGGGACGGCTGCTGCCCGATCGCCGGGGTGATCGGGCGGGCTGCTGCCATACGGTCTTCGAGCATGGTCACTGAGGATACGGGCCCCCACTGACAGCGCCACCGCCCTCCCCGTACCGCCCGGCGCTCCGGCACCGTCCGTGGCCGTACGGGCGGGCGCGGACGTGCGCGAACGGTGGGCGGGCGGCCGCCGGTTGGGCCCCGAACGGGGGACGGCGGGGCAGGGCGGCGCGGGGGCCCTCTCCCGTGTGGTGCTGTCGATCGGCCCCTCCTGTGGCGTTACGTCGCAAAGGTCCGGTTCGGATTCCGGTGTGCACCCGATGGCGCCGTCGCTGACACTCCTTCTTACATACTTCTCGGTAACAACCCCTAGCGGGGGCCCCGTCGGCGCCTTTATGGTGCCGACATGCCGCACCTGCCCGATGTCGTGCTGTGGTCCGTGCCCGCTTTCGTCGTCCTCACCGTGGTGGAGATGGTGAGCTACCGCCTCCATCCCGACGAGGACGCCGCCGGGTACGAGGCCAAGGACGCGGCGACCAGCGTCGGCATGGGACTGGGCAGCCTGGTCTTCGACGCGCTGTGGAAGATCCCGATCGTCGCCGTCTACTCGGCCGTCTACACACTGACGCCGCTGCGCGTGCCCGTCCTGTGGTGGACGCTGCCGCTGATGCTGCTCGTCCAGGACTTCTTCTACTACTGGTCGCACCGCGGCCACCACGTCATCCGCGTCCTGTGGGCGTGCCACGTCGTGCACCACTCCAGCGAGAAGTTCAACTTCACCACCGCGCTGCGCCAGCCCTGGACGACCTGGACGGTCTGGCCGTTCTACCTGCCGATGATCGCGCTCGGCGTGCACCCGGCCGCGGTCGCGTTCTGCTCGGGCGCCAACCTCGTCTACCAGTTCTGGGTGCACACCGAGCGCGTCGGCAAGCTGCCCAGGCCCTTCGAGTACGTCCTGAACACCCCCTCGCACCACCGGGTGCACCACGCCTCGCAGGGCGGCTACCTGGACCGCAACTTCGGCGGCATCCTCATCATTTGGGACCGGATGTTCGGCTCGTTCGTCCCGGAGACGGAACGCCCCGTGTACGGCCTCACCAAGAACATCCACACCTTCAACCCGCTCCGCGTCGCCACCCACGAGTACGCGGCCATCGCGCGCGACGTCCGGGCGGCGGGAAGCTGGAGCGAGCGGGCGGGGCGGGTGTTCCGGGGGCCGGGGTGGCAGCCGGCGGGGGCCGCGGCCGGCAAGCCTCCCGAGAAGGCCACCGAGAAGACCGGTGCGCCCGGAGCCGCCGGGCCCGCCGGTGTCACGAAGAAGTCCACCGGTGCCCCGAAGAAGTCCACCGGCGCCGAGAAGGAGCCCGTAGCGTGAGCACCGCCGCGCGCACCGCGCGGGTCCTGCTCGGCGCCTTCGCCGTGCTGACCGCCGTCCACCTCGGCGCGCTGCTCGCCGGGGCCACCACCGTCGTCCATCTGACCAAACCGGCGCTGATGCCGGTCCTGGCCGGGTACGTGCTGGCCGCCGGAGCACCCCGGCTGCTCGCCGTCGCGCTGCTCTTCGGCTGCGGCGGCGACACCCTCCTCCAGACCGGCGACGACGCGCTGTTCCTCGTCGGCATGGGCTCCTTCGCCGCCGGACACGTCTGCTACCTGGTCCTTCTCACCCGGCGCGGCGCCTTCCCGGGCGGGCTCCGGCTCTCCGGACCGCTCGCCGCCTGTTACGCGGCCGCCTGGCTCGGCTTCGTCGCCCTGCTGTGGCCGGACCTGGCGGCGGATCTGCGGCTGCCGGTCGCCGCGTACAGCCTGCTGCTCACCGCGACGGCCTTCAGTGCCCTGCGGCTCGGGCCGCGGGCCGCGCTCGGCGGGCTGCTCTTCCTGCTCTCCGACTCGCTGCTCGCCACCGGTCTGGCCCACTGGCAGCAGCCGCCCGCCGCCCAGTTCTGGGTGATGCTGACCTACGCGGCGGCTCAGTACGCGCTGGCCGACGGCGTACGGCGGACGTACACGGCAGGGGAGCGGACCGGGGTGGCGGGTGCCGCACGGGCGTACGGTGAGGTGCACAGTACGACCGTCTGAGCCGGCCCGGCAGTCACCTGTCTCCGGCCTGACCTGCGACGACGGCCGCGGACTTGAGTCTCCCTCCGGGGGAGACCCGACAGTGGACGGCATGAACGAGGACGGCGACGGCCTGCTGACGATCGGCGCGCTGGCCCGGCTCACCGGAGTCACGGTGAAGACGGTCCGGCGCTGTTCCGACGAGGGCCTGCTGCCGCCCGCCGCCCGCACCCCCGCGGGCTACCGGCTGTACGGCCCCGACGCCCCCGCCCGCCTGGAGACCGTGCGCACCCTGCGCGAACTCGGCATCGGCACCGCGGAGATCCGCGCCGTCCTGCACAGCGGACGCACCGTCGCCGACGCCGCCCGGCACTGGGCGGACGCGCTGGACGCGCAGATCCGCACCCTGCGGCTGCGGCGCGCCGTACTGCGGGCGATGGCCGCGCGGGGGACCGCAGCCGAGGAGCTACCGGACGTGCACCGACTGGCCCGCCTGACCGCCGCCGAACGCCGCCGCGTCATCGAGGAGTTCGTCACCGACTCCCTCGACGGCGTGGCCGCCCCTGCCTACCGTGCCGGCCTGCTGGCCGCCGCCCCGATCTGCCCGAGGACCCGGCGCCCGCCCAACTCGGCGCCTGGCTCGACCTGGCCGAACACGTCCAGCGCCCCGAGGTGCGGGCCGCGCTGCGGCGGCTGGCCGAGTACAGCGCCCGCACCGCCCCCGTCGTACCGTCCGCGACGGCCGCCGAGGACGCCGCACGCGTCGCCCACCTGATGCGCGAGCGCGGCGAGGCGGCTCTCGCGGCCGGTGTCGCCGCCGACTCCCCGGCGGCCGGGCCCGTCGTGGCCGAGCTGGTCGCCGCGTGGCTGCCGACGCAGGCCGGTACGGCCGACCCGCCCGAGCGGGACGACGCCCGCGCGCGCCGCCGGCTGCTGGAGCAGTTGGAGGCCGCGGCCGAGCCGCACATCGAGCGGTACTGGCAACTGATGTGCGCCGCCACCGGCCGCCCGCAGCCGCCCCGTTGGGACGCGGCGGGTGCCTGGACCGCCGCCGCACTGCGCGCCCACCCAGAGCCCGGCCCCGGCGTCGTCCTGCCGCCCGCACCGGACGCGCAGCGCGCGCTGTACGTGTACGAGCGGGTGGCCGCGCACGTCACCGCGCTGGTCGACGCCGTACCGGAGGAGGCGCTGGAGCGGCCCACGCCGTGCGACGGCTGGACCGTACGGCAGCTCATCGACCACATGACCTGGGAAAACCTCATGATCACCTCGATCGCCCGGGACGCGCCGCGCGCCGACCAGGACGCCGATCACCTGGGCGCCGACCACGCCGCCGCCTTCCGGGAATCGGTGGCCGGACTGCTCGCCGCCTTCACCGGCAGCGGGATGCTGACGCGTACGTACGGCCCCTACGAGGCGCCCGGCGCGCTCTTCGCGCAGCAGGCCGCCGTCGAACTCCTCGCGCACGGCTGGGACCTGGCCCGCGCGCTCGGCGCGCCGACCGGTCTGGCGCCGGAGGTCGCGGACGAGGTGCTGGCAGCGGCCCGCGGCATCTACGGGGCGGCGCCGCGCACGGAGGGCGGCTCGTTCGCCCCGGAGCGGCCCGCGCCCGAGGGAGCGGGCGGTGCGGACCGGCTCGCCGCCTACCTGGGCAGATGAGGCGGAAACAGGGGTGGGGCCGGGCGGCATGCCGCCCGGCCCCGTGCCTCGGGACCGTTCACCGGTCCGTCGGGCTACGTCAGTCCTTGACCGCGTCGAGCGCGTCCACGATGCCGTAGCCGTAGTGGCCGTTGACGTGCTGCGTACCGGTGCACGTCTTGTCGGCGGTCGGGCAGCCCGGGTTGTCGGCCTGCATCTTCAGGAGCCACTGGATCTCCTGCGGGCTGGACTTGGGGTGGGTGCTCTTCAGCAGCGCCACGACACCGGCCACGTGCGGGCTGGCCATCGAGGTGCCCTGGAGGTAGCCGTAGTCACCGCCGGGCATGGTCGACAGGATGCCGCCGTGCTTGGCGGGCAGGTCCGGGATCTGGCGGGAGTCGCCGCCCGGCGCCGCCACGTCGATCACACCGTTGCCGTAGTTCGAGAAGTACGACTTCAGACCCTTGACGCCGGTCGAGGCCACCGTGACGGTGCCCGGAAGCTGGGTCGGGACGTCCCAGCACTTCTTCGGGTCGATCGTCCGCGAGACCGGCGTGGAGTCGTTCGGGCTGGAGGTGTCGGTGAGCTGCGCCGCCGCCAGGTCCATGTTGGAGTTGCCGGCCGCGGCGACGTTCACCACGCCCTTGTTCTCGGCGTACTTGGCGGCCCGGCCGACGGCGTCCACGATGGCGCCCTGGTCCAGGTCGTCCTTGCAGTTGAACATCCACGGGTCGACGTAGTAGCTGTTGTTCGTCACCTTGGCGCCGTGGTCGGCCGCGAAGACGAAGGCGCACACCACGCTCTCGGCGTAGAACAGGCTCGTCTGGGGCTCGCTCACCTTGATGGCGGAGAGCTTCACGCCCGGCGCCACACCGGCCACGCCCACGCCGTTACGGGCGGCGGCGATGGTGCCCGCGACGTGCGTGCCGTGGTAGTCCTCGGCCGGGTCGTACGGACGCCAGGCGCCGGGGGAGGTGTCCGGCACGCCGCCCACGCAGTTCGCGGACTGCTTGGGGGCGAAGTTGGCCTTCAGGTCCGGGTGGGTGTCGTCCACACCGGTGTCGATGACCGCGACGGTGACCTTCTTGCTGCCCTCGTCGATCTTCGCGGCCTGGTCCGCCTTGATGGCGGGGATGTCCCACTGGAGCGGCTCCAGCGGCTCCTTGTCGTCGCCCGCGGCGTTGGCCACGCGGGCCGCCTTGGCCGCCTTGTCGGCGGAGAGCCGCTCGACCTTCTGGGGCTTGCCGACGTCCGTGGTGGCGGACGCCTTCAGCGGAGTCGTACGGGTGGCGCCGGCGGACTGCACGCCCGGCGCCTTGCGTATGGTGGCCGCGAAGAGCGGGTTCGCCGAGTGGACGACGATCACGCCTATCTTCTCGTGGGCGACGATCACCTTGCCGCCGGCCGCCTTGATCGCCTTCGTGACCTTGCCGACCGAGGCCTTGCCCGGCGTGGCGTTCACGACGTACGAGAGCTGCGGTCCGTCAGCGGTGGCGGCGGCCGCCGGGGCCGCGTCCTGGGACGCGGCGGTGGCCGCGGCCGGCAGGAAGCCGAGGGATGCCGTCAGAGCCAGACCGAGCGGCACGGCAAGCGCCCGCACCCGTCTGGATCGGGGATGCGCCATGGGTACTCCACATCATCCGTAAGACCGCCCGTCGCCGATTGCGCACGGGCAGGTGCATACCGCCGTCCGGGGGAATGGCCCCCACGCGCGGCAAGTCCCCGTGAAGTTATCCGTGTCGACCACGGAACATCAATGGATCAGGGAGAAAACCTGCCACAAGCCGCGCATTGATGCCCCGTCAGGCACTGGCGTCACGGCCGGGTCACGGAGCCTCAGGACTCCCGCCGCAGCGCCGCCAGGCTCAGCGGCGGCAGCACCGGCCGGCGGCCGTACCAACGGCCCGGTGCCGTCCGTACGGGCCGCCGCGGGGCCGCGGGCGCGGCGACGGGAGCGGGCAGCCGCACGGTTCCGTACGGGCGGCGGCCCGGGCCCGCGGGCTCGGTGTGCGGTGTGGACATCACACTCCGCCCAACGAACGGGCCCGGCCGCGGTGGCGGCCGGCACCCGTGCTTCCTGCGGAATTCAACCAACCAGCCTCTGTCCCTTCGGATGCCGCCCCTCTACGATGCGTGATCCGGATCACTTACGCACCCTTTACCGCCGGGCTCCGCCGTCCGTCCTACGCCACCAGGAGATTCCGTGAGCACCGCACCACCGCCCACCGGTCCGGGGCCGCACCGGCCGCCGGACTTCACCGAGGTCCAGGCGAGTCAGGAGTTCGGCGAACTGCGCCGTTCGTACCGTTCGTTCGCCTTTCCGCTCACCGTCGCCTTCATCCTCTGGTACCTGCTGTACGTGCTGCTCTCCAGCTACGCGGGCGGCTTCATGGGCACCAAGGTCGTCGGCAACGTCAACGTCGCCTTCGTGCTCGGCCTCGCGCAGTTCCTGACCACCTTCCTCATCGCCTGGTGGTACGCCCGGCACGCCGCCGCGAAGCTGGACCCCAAGGCCCAGGCGATCAAATCCCGGGTGGAGGGTGACGCATGAGCGCGACCGAGCGGATCACCGCCGGTACGGGACGGCTCGCCGACGGCGCCGCCCAGCTCGCCGCGGGCGGCGCGGGCGAGCACCGGGCGCTGATCATCACGCTGTTCGCGGTCTTCGTCGCCGCGACACTCGGCATCACCGTCTGGGCCGGCCGGCAGACCAAGGGCGCCGAGGACTTCTACGCGGGCGGCCGCCAGTTCAGCGGCTTCCAGAACGGCCTGGCGATCTCCGGCGACTACATGTCCGCCGCGTCCTTCCTGGGCATCGCCGGGGCCATCGCCCTCTTCGGGTACGACGGTTTCCTGTACTCCATCGGCTTCCTCGTCGCCTGGCTCGTGGCGCTGCTGCTGGTGGCCGAACCGCTGCGCAACTCGGGCCGGTTCACCATGGGCGACGTGCTCGCGTACCGGATGCGCCAGCGCCCGGTGCGCACCGCCGCCGGCGTCTCCACCATCATCGTCTCGATCTTCTACCTGCTCGCCCAGATGGCGGGCGCGGGCGCCCTGGTCACGCTGCTGCTCGGCATCACCAGCGAGGCCGGGAAGATCCTGGTCGTCGTCCTGGTCGGCATCGTGATGATCCTGTACGTGTCCATCGGCGGCATGAAGGGCACCACCTGGGTCCAGATGGTCAAGGCCGTCCTGCTGATCGCGGGCACCCTGCTCATCACGTTCCTGGTGATGCTCAAGTTCAACTTCAACATCTCCACGCTGCTGGGCCGGGCGGCCGAGGAGAGCGGCAAGGGCGCCGCCTTCCTGGAGCCGGGCCTGAAGTACGGCGTGACCGCCACCTCGAAGATCGACTTCATCTCGCTGGGCATCGCCCTGGTCCTGGGCACCGCCGGACTGCCGCACATCCTGATCCGCTTCTACACCGTGCCCACCGCCAAGGCCGCCCGGAAGTCGGTGAACTGGGCGATCGGCATCATCGGCGTCTTCTACCTGATGACCATCGCGCTGGGCTTCGGCGCCGCCGCCCTGATAAAGCCCGAGACGATCATCGCGTCCAACAAGGCGGGCAACACCGCCGCCCCGCTGCTCGCCCAGGAGATCGGCGGCGGCGCCGACTCCACCGGCGGCGCGATCCTGCTCGCGGTGATCTCCGCGGTGGCCTTCGCGACCATCCTCGCGGTCGTCGCCGGACTCACCCTCGCCTCATCCTCGTCCTTCGCGCACGACCTGTACGTCAACGTCATCCGCAAGGGGCAGGCCACCGAGAAGGAGGAGGTGGCCGCGGCCCGCTGGGCGACCGTCGGCATCGGCGCCGTCGCCATCGTCCTCGGCGTGTTCGCGCGCGGCCTGAACGTCGCGGGCCTGGTGGCCCTCGCCTTCGCCGTCGCGGCCTCCGCCAACCTGCCGACGATCCTCTACAGCCTGTTCTGGAAGCGGTTCACCACGCAGGGCGCGCTGTGGTCCATCTACGGCGGCCTGGCCTCCTCGGTGCTGCTGGTGCTCTTCTCGCCGGTCGTCTCCGGCAAGCCCACCTCGATGTTCCCCGGCGTGGACTTCCACTTCTTCCCCCTGGAGAACCCGGGGCTGATCTCCATCCCGCTGGGCTTCCTGCTGGGCTGGCTGGGCTCGCTGCTGTCCAAGGAGGAGCCGGACGTGAAGAAGTACGCCGAACTGGAGGTCCGCTCCCTGACCGGCACCGGGGCGCACTGACCGGGGGCTCCGGACATCCGCACCGACGGCGGGCGGGGCGGCGTCGTAGATCTCTACGACGCCGCCCCGCCCGCCTCGTGACATCTCACCCGTGCCCACTGTCAGACCCATCGCGTACGCTCGAAAGCGAACTGATCGGACTCGGGCTGGGGGCTTCAGTGCTCATCGACACATTCGGGCGCGTGGCCACCGACCTGCGCGTTTCGCTGACCGACCGGTGCAACCTGCGCTGCACGTACTGCATGCCGGAAGAGGGCCTGCAGTGGCTCGCCAAGCCCGACCTGCTCACCGACGACGAGATCGTCCGCCTGATCCGCATCGCCGTCACCGACCTGGGCATCGAAGAGGTCCGCTTCACCGGCGGCGAGCCGCTGCTGCGCCCCGGGCTCGTCGGCATCGTGGAGCGCGTCGCCGCTCTGGAGAACCGCCCCCGGATGTCGCTGACCACCAACGGCATCGGCCTGGAGCGCACGGCCGGCGCCCTGCGCGCCGCGGGCCTGGACCGCGTCAACGTCTCCCTCGACACGCTGCGCCCGGACGTCTTCCGCGCCCTGACCCGCCGCAAGCGCCACGAGGACGTGCTGCGCGGCCTGGAGGCGGCCCGCGCCGCCGGCCTCACCCCGGTCAAGGTCAACAGCGTCCTGATGCCCGGTTTCAACGACGACGAGGCGCCCGACCTGCTGGCCTGGGCGATCGCCCACGGCTACGAGCTGCGGTTCATCGAGCAGATGCCGCTCGACGCCCAGCACGGCTGGAAGCGCGAGGGCATGATCACCGCCGGTGACATCCTCGCCTCGCTGCGCACCCGCTTCACGCTGACCCCCGAGGACCAGGAAGAGCGCGGCTCGGCGCCCGCCGAGCGCTGGACCGTGGACGGCGGCCCGCACCGCGTCGGCGTCATCGCCTCCGTCACCCGCCCGTTCTGCCGCGCCTGCGACCGCACCCGGCTCACCGCCGACGGCCAGGTGCGTACGTGCCTGTTCGCCACCGAGGAGACGGACCTGCGGGCGGCACTGCGCTCCGACGCCCCGGACGCGGAGATCGCGCGCATATGGAAGCAGGCGATGTGGGGCAAGAAGGCCGGGTCGGGGCTGGACGATCCGTCGTTCCTCCAGCCCGCGCGGCCGATGTCGGCGATCGGGGGCTGAGCGGGGTCGGGCGCGGGGCTGGTCGCGGCCCGCAACGGAGCTGACCGCGGCCCCGGCGGGGGCCGGCCGCAGCCCGGACCGGCCGACGGAGGCCCCTCGGCCGAGTCGGCCGTGCCAGAGGCCGGACCAATGGCGGCGCCTGGCCACCGGCCGGGCAGCGCCGCCCGCACGGCCGTCAGCCGTCGGCCGGGCGCCCGGCGGCGCCCTTCTCCCACTCCTCCAGCGTCACGACGTCCTTCAGGAAACCGCGCAGACCCAGGAAGTTGGACAGATGCTCGCGGTGCTCCTCGCAGGCGAGCCAGGTCTTGCGGCGCTCCGGCGTGTGCAGCTTCGGGTTGTTCCAGGCCAGCACCCACACCGCGTCGGCGCGGCAGCCCTTGGCCGAGCAGACCGGGGCCCCGGCCGGGGTTTCGGCGGCGGCTTCCGGCGCCCCGCCGGCCGTACCGGACAGACCGGGAAAGCCCGGCAGACCCGGCAGGCGCGGCGGTACGGCATCACCGGAGGAAGCGGAATTCGGGGCGTCAGGGGAGTTCACGGCCTCAACCCTACGTCGCCGCCGGAGCGGACATGGCGACGCCGGGCAGCCACGGGGGGAGCCGCCCGGCGTCGGTCCGTCGCTCCGACGGGGGATGCGGAGCGCGTACGCAGTATGTCACGCGGGAGTGGGCTCGGTGCACCGGAACCGCATGATTGATCTGAGCTTTTCTTGAGCTTTGCGGATCACGCCCGGCTCAACTCGGCTCCCGCCGGGGCGCGTCCGCTTCCGGCCCGGCCGCTTCCGGGACCGGTTCCGCCGGGCCGGCGGTGCTCCCGGGGCCCAGCATCGGCCGGGTGGGAGCAGGTATGAAGGTGGACGGCAGTGAACGTACGTTCTCCCGCCCCGCGTTGGCGATGACGACCGCGACGTACGGCAGCACGATGCCCAGCGCCAGTGTGGCGATGGCCACGTGACGCTCGATGTTCCAGAGCACGGCGGTGAGCACGACGGCCACCGTCCGCAGCGACATCGAGATCACATAGCGCCGCTGCCGGCCCCGCACATCCTCGGTCAGCCCCTGCCGCGCTCCCGTGATCCGGAAGGCCTGGGCGCCGGTCTGCTTCCGCATCACGTTCCACCACCTGCTTGTCGTGCCGGATTCTCCCCGGTTCAGCACCGTTCCCACGTTACGCCGCGCCTGCGCCGCCTTCGAGACCGGGGCGCGATACGCCGGGGCCGGGTCCGCACCGCCCACCCGCGTACGGTCCGCTCCGGCGTGCGGCGTAGCCGGTCCGGGGCGAAACTGGCTGGGCACGCTCACGTATGCGCGCCGCATTAGGAGGCGACATGACCTGGTTGTGGGCAATCATCGTCGGCCTGGTCCTGGGCCTGATCGCCAAGGCGATCCTCCCGGGCAAGCAGCAGATCCCGCTGTGGCTGACCGTGGTCTTCGGCATGCTCGGCAGCGTCCTGGGCAACTGGCTGGCCACCGGCATCGGGGTGAACGACACCAAGGGCGTCGACTGGACGCGGCACCTGCTGCAACTGGTCGGAGCGGTCGTGGTGGTCGCCATCGGCGACCGGCTCTGGGCGGCCGTCCGCGGCCACGGGAGAGAAACCACCTGACCGGCCTCGAACGCGGAACGGCCGGTGCGCACAGCATGCGCACCGGCCGTCGCCGTGCCGGGGGCGGAACGTTCGTCCGCGCGCCCCGGTCCGTACATCTAGCGGCCTTCGAGCTGTGCCAGCTTCCGGCCGGCCTTCAGGTAGGCCGCGCCGGAGAGACCGGCGAGCCGCTCGGCCAGCACCTCGTCCAGCGGCCGGATCACCTCGGACTCGGCGAGCGTCAGCGTCTGCTGGCCCTCCGGGGCCTCCACGACCAGGCGCAGCGCGTTCTGCTTCGCCAGCCGCCGGGCCGCCGAGGCGCTCGGCGTGAACTCCAGGACCTTCGTCAGGACCGCGGCCACGGTCTCCGCGCCGTGCTCGGCGACGTCCACCACCGGCAGGGTGCCGACGTCGGCGAAGGACTTCTTGGAGAACTGCGCCACGAACCCGGCGCGCGCGGCCATCGCCGCCTCCAGGCCGTACAGCGCCGTCACGACCTCGCCTGCCAGGATCTTCTTCAGGTCCATCGGGTGCAGGCTCTTGTCCGCGACCCGGGCCAGGACGACCGCGATCTCCTCGTCGGTCCACTCCGTCCACGCCTTCAGGTACGGCTCCATCAGCCGGTCCGGCACCGACATGATCTTGCCGAAGACGTCGTCGGCGGGGGCGCTCAGCCCCACGTAGTTGCCCTTGGACTTGGACATCTTCGCGCCGGTGCCGTCGGTGCCCTCGATCAGCGGCATCGTGACGACCAGTTGCGGCCGCTGCCCGCGCAGCTCCATGAGCTTGCGGCCCATCTGGAGGTTGAGGAGCTGGTCGGCGCCGCCCAGCTCCACGTCGCACTCCAGCGCCACCGAGTCCAGGCCCTGCGCGACCGGGTACAGCAGCTCCGTCATCGTCAGCCCGGAGCCGGACGCGAGGCGGTTCCTGAAGTCCTCGCGCTGGAGCAACTGCGAGACCGGCACCTGGGCGAGCAGGCCCAGCAGCTCGGGGAAGGTGTACGGCGCCAGCCACTCGCTGTTCTGCCGGAAGCTGACCTTCTCGAAGTCGAAGAACGGCCGGACCTGGTCGCGGTAGCTGGCCAGGTTGGCGGCGATGTCCTCGTCGGTCAGCGGCGGGCGCTCGGCGGTACGGCCCGACGGGTCGCCGATCTTGGCGGTGAAGTCACCGATGATCAGCGTCACGTCGTGCCCGAGCCGCTGGAACCGGCTCAGGATGATCAGCGGCACCGCGTGCCCGAGGTGCACGTCGGTGGCGGTCGGGTCGATGCCCAGCTTGATGTGCAGACCCCGGCCGGCGGCGCGCCGCTCCTCGATCCGCTCGGCGAGCCGGTCCACGCCCGGCAGCACCTCGACGGTACGGGAGGCGATCAGCTCGGCCTGCTCCTTGGCGGGCAGGTCCGTCAGGTCGAGATAGCGCCGCTCGCCCGTCTCCTTGAGCAGCTCCGCGACGGTGGCGTCGGCGGAGAGGTCTGCGGAGAGCAGCGAGCTGGCGCGGGCGACGGATTCGCCGAGGCGTGTCATGGCGTTCCTGATCGGTCGGTGTTCCCGTACGGGAGGACAGAGGGAGAGTCTATTAGAGCCGCCGCCCGCCCCCGGTGGAGCCCGCGCCCGGCCCCGGCCACGGGCCCCACCGGCATCGACACCGGCACCGGCATCACACCCCCGGACTCACCGAACTCATGTTGAAGTCCGGGACACGCAGGGCCGGCATCGCCGCGCGGGTGAAGAAGTCGCTCCACTCCCGAGGCAGCGTCCGCTCCGTACGGCCAGCCTCCACCGCCCGCCCCAGCAGGTCCAGCGGCGACTCGTTGAACCGGAAGTTGTTCACCTCACCGGCCACCTCGCCGTTCTCGACCAGGTAGACGCCGTCCCGGGTCAGCCCGGTGAGCAGCAGCGTCGCCGGGTCCACCTCGCGGATGTACCACAGGCACGTCAGCAGCAGCCCCCGCTCGGTGCCCGCCACCATCTCCTCCAGCGACCGGCTGCCGCCGCCGGCCAGGATCAGGTTGTCCATCCCCGGGGCCACCGGCAGCCCGGTCAGCCCGGCGCTGTGCCGGGTGGTCACCAGCCGCCGCAGCTCACCGTCGCGGACCCAGTCGGTCGGCTCCAGCGGCAGCCCGTTGTCGAACACGGAGGCGTCGTCACCCGAAACATGAGCCAGCACGAACGGCGCGCACTCCAGCCCCGGGGCGCCCGGGTCGCTGCGCAGCGTCAGCGGCAGCTCCGCGACCTTCGACCCGACGAGCGTCTCGCCGCCGGGCCGGGAGAAGGCCGTACGGCCCTCCACGGCGTCCCGGCCCGTCGCCGACCACTGCTGGTACACGAGCAGGTCGGCGACGGCGGACGGCGGCAGCAGGGTCTCGTACCGCCCGGCCGGCAGCTCGACGCGCCGCGCCGCCCAGCCGAGCCGGGTGGCCAGCTCCGCGTCGATGGCCAGCGGGTCCGCGTCACGGAAGTCACGCGTCGACAGGCCCGCCCAGGCGGACCGGGTGCGGTCCGGGGACTTGGCGTTCAGCTCCAGCGTCCCGGTGGGCTGGTCGTGCCGCAGCCGCAGCCCCGTGGACGAGCCGAGATACGACGACACGACCTCGTGGAACGCGAACCCGTACAGCTCCCGCCCCCCGTCCCCGGCCCGCTTGAACGACTCGCCCAGCGCCGGCGCGAAGGCGTCGAAGACCGCGGAGGACGTCTCGGCGGGGGCATCGGTGAAGTCCGGCGCCGGCGCCGCACCGGACACCAGCGGCGCGGCGTCCTCGGCGGGCCCGGCCGCCCGCGCGGCCGCCTCCGCCTCCCGCACCAGCGGCTCCAGATCGGCGGCGGTCACCGCGGTCCGCGACACCACACCGGACGCGGTGCCCTGCCCGCCGTCCACGGTGGCGACGACGGTCAGCGACCGCCCCCGGGTGACCCCGTTGGTGGTCAGCGCGTTACCGGCCCACCGCAGATTGGCACTGGACCGCTCCTCCGCGATGACCACACAGCCGTCCGCCCGGGACAGCTCCAGGGCCCGCTCGACGATCTCGTGGGGCGCGTTTCCCCGCGGCGTACGACTCCTCATCGGCCCGCCTCCCGTGCCGTGTTCAAGATACTGACGCCGGTGAACAGCGCCGAAGGACACCCGTGCGACACCGCCGCGATCTGCCCCGGCTGCGCCTTCCCACAGTTGAACGCCCCGCCCAGCACATACGTCCCGGGCCCGCCGACCGCGGCCATCGACCCCCAGAAGTCGGTGGTGGTGGCCTGATAGGCGACGTCCCGCAACTGCCCGGCGAGCTGCCCGTGCTCGATGCGGAAGAAGCGTTGGGCGGTGAACTGGAAGTTGTACCGCTGCATGTCGATCGACCAGGACCGGTCCCCGACCACGTAAATGCCGTGCTCCACCCCGGAGATCAGGTCGCGGGTGGACGGGCCCTTCGGGGCGGGTTGCAGGGAGACGTTGGCCATGCGCTGGACGGGGACGTGGGCGGGGGAGTCGGCGAACGCGCAGCCGTTGGAGCGGGGGAAGCCGGTGAGCGCGGCGGTGCGGCGGTCGAGTTGGTAGCCGACGAGGGTGCCGTTTCTGATGAGGTCCCAGGACTGGGCGGCGACGCCCTCGTCGTCGTAGCCGATGGTCGCCAGGCCGTGTTCGGCGGTGCGGTCGCCGGTCACGTTCATCACCTCCGAGCCGTACGCCAGCGTGCCGAGCTGGTCGAAGGTGGCGAAGGAGGTGCCCGCGTACGCCGCTTCGTAGCCCAGCGCGCGGTCCAGTTCGGTGGCGTGGCCGATCGACTCGTGGATGGTCAGCCACAGGTTGGACGGGTCGACGACCAGGTCGTAGCGGCCGGGTTCGACGCCCGGCGCGCGCAGCTTCTCGGCGAGGTGGTCCGGCATCCGGGCCAGCTCGGCGTCCCAGTCGTAGCTGCCGTCGGTCAGGTACTCCCAGCCGCGGCCCACCGGCGGGGCGAGGGTGCGCATCGAGTCGAACTCGCCGGTCGCCGGGTCCACGGCGACCGCCGTGAGCTGCGGCTGCACCCGTACCCGCTGCTGGGTGGTGCTGGTGCCCGCGGTGTCCGCGTAGAACTTGTTCTCCTGGACGGTCAGCAGCGAGGCGTCGGCGTGCGCCACGCCCGGTGCGGCCAGCAGCCGGGCGCTCCAGTCCGCCAGCAGGCCGGTCTTGTCGGCGTCCGGTACGTCGAACGGGTTGATCTCGTACGAGGAGATCCATGTCCGGTCCGGATATGCGGGCTCGTCCGCCAGCTCGACCCGTTCGGTGGCGCCCGCCGCCTCGATGACCTTGGCGGACAGCTTCGCCATCGCCACCGCCTGGCCGGCCACCCGCGCCGCGGCGTCCATCGTCAGGTCGACGCCGGACGCGAACCCCCAGGCGCCGTTGTGCACCACGCGCACCGCGTAGCCCAGGTCCGTGGTGTCGGACGCCTCCGAGGGCCGGGCGTCCCGCAACCGCCAGGACGCGCTGCGCACCCGCTCCAGGCGGAAGTCCGCGTGGGCGGCACCCAGCGCGCGGGCCCGCGCCAGCGCGGCGTCGGCCAGCGCGTGCAGCGGCAGTGCGAGGAAGGTCTCGTCGATCGAACGAGGTGTGACAGGCAAGGCGTCCTCCCGTGGTCGGCGCCATGAATCATGCCCTGCCCGGAGCCCCCGGCCCACCCCGTCGGGGGAAGCCCGCGGGGACGCCTTCTGTAGGGACCCGACAGTGACCGGCGTGCGCGCCTGTCCGGGCTCGATTCTCCGTACGAGGCCGGTGACCGATAGTTTCGTAGCGAACGCAGGTCGGACAGGACACGGAAAGGGTGATCTCTTGAGCCGCTCGGTTCTGGTCACCGGAGGCAACCGCGGCATTGGCCTCGCCATCGCCCGGGCCTTCGCCGAGGCAGGCGACAAGGTCGCCATCACCTACCGCTCGGGGAGCCGCCCGAGGGATTTTTGGCCGTGAAGTGCGACATCACGGACGCCGAGCAGGTCGAGCAGGCCTACAAGGAGATCGAGGAGAAGCACGGCACGGTCGAGGTGCTGGTGGCCAACGCCGGCGTCACCCGCGACCAGTTGCTGATGCGGATGTCCGAGGAGGACTTCACCTCGGTCGTCGAAACGAACCTCACCGGCACCTTCCGGGTGGTCAAGCGGGCCAATCGCGGCATGCTGCGGGCGCGCAAGGGCCGGGTCGTGCTGATCTCGTCCGTCGTGGGCCTGCTGGGCTCCGCGGGCCAGGCGAACTACGCCGCCTCCAAGGCCGGGCTGGTGGGCTTCGCCCGCTCGCTCGCCCGTGAGCTGGGCAGCCGTAACATCACCGTCAACGTCGTGGCGCCCGGTTTCGTCGACACCGACATGACCCGCGCGCTCACCGACGAGCAGCGGGAGGGCATCGTGAAGCAGGTGCCGCTGGCGCGCTACGCGCAGCCCGAGGAGATCGCCGCCTCGGTCCGCTTCCTGGCCTCCGACGAGGCCGCGTACATCACCGGAGCCGTCATTCCCGTCGACGGCGGATTGGGCATGGGTCACTGATCAGCATGAGTGGAATCCTCGCAGGCAAGCGCATTCTGGTCACGGGCGTCATCACTGACGGCTCGATCGCCTTCCACGCGGCCAAGGTCGCGCAGAACGAGGGCGCCGAGGTCATCCTCACCGGCTTCGGCCGGCTCTCCCTCGTGGAGCGGATCGCCAAGCGGCTGCCCAAGGAAGCGCCGGTCATCGAGCTGGACGTCACCAACCAGGAGCACCTGGACGGCCTGGCGGACAAGATCCGTGAGCACACCGGCGACGACGGCCGGCTCGACGGCGTGGTGCACTCCATCGCCTTCGGCCCGCAGGGCGCCTTCAACTTCCTGGAGGCGAACTGGGAGGACGTGAGCACCGCGGTGCAGGTCTCCGCGTACTCGCTGAAGTCGCTGACCATGGCCTGCCTGCCGCTGATGCCGCAGGGCGGCTCGGTCGTCGGCATGACCTTCGACGCCCAGATCGCCTGGCCGAAGTACGACTGGATGGGCGTGGCCAAGGCCGCCCTGGAGTCCACCAGCCGGTACCTCGCCCGTGACCTGGGCGAGAAGAACATCCGCTGCAACATGGTCTCGGCCGGCCCCATCAAGTCGATGGCCGCGAAGTCCATCCCGGGCTTCGAGGAGCTGGCGGACGTGTGGAACCACCGTGCCCCCATCGGCTGGGACCTCACCGACCCCGAGCCGGCCGGCCGTGGCGTCGTCGGTCTGCTGTCGGACTTCTTCCCGAAGACCACCGGCGAGATCGTGCACGTCGACGGCGGCGTGCACATGATGGGCGCCTGACGCCCGCAAGAGCCCAGAACGCTGCCCGCCCCGGTCCGCCGGGGCGGGCAGCGTGCGTTGTACGGGGCTCAGCCACCCGCCCGGGAGCCGAGCCGGCAGCCGTAGGGGTGGGCGCTCGCCTCGGCCGCGGCCCGTTCGTCGTCGCCCGCGCGGATCGCCGCCACCAGCCGTGCGTGGTCCACGTGCGCCTCGGGCCGCAGTACGTCGCCCACGTCGGCGCGCAGGAATTCGCGCAGTACGCCGCCGAGGTCGGCGTACAGCTCGGCCAGCACGTCGTTGTGCGAGGCCGCGACGACCGCCATGTGCAGTGTCGCGTCGGCCTCCACGAAGGCGGTCGCCGCGCCGGACTCCCAGGCCCGCTCGCGCCGCTCCAGCGCGGCGTCGAGCTGCCGCAGGTCCTGGTCGGTGCGGCGCCGGGCGGCCAGCCGCGCCGCTGTCGCCTCCAGCGCGCTGCGCAGCTCCGCCACGTGCCCGGGGTCGGCGTCCGCGAAGCGGCGGTTCATCACCCCGGCCAGTTCGCTGGTCGCGGCCACGTACGTGCCCGAGCCCTGGCGGATGTCCAGCAGGCCGTTGTGCGCCAGGGCCCGTACGGCCTCGCGGACGGTGTTGCGGGCCACCCCGAGCTGTTCGACCAGTTCGGGCTCGGTCGGAATGCGGGAGCCCACCGGCCATTCGCCGGACGTGATCTGCGCCCGTAGCTGGGTGATCACCTGGTCCGCCAGCGCGGAGCGCCGGGGCGAGGTCAGTGGCATGTCAGCGCTCCAGAAGGACGGGAACCGGAAGTCCGGCAGGGGGCATCGCGAGAGGATAGCGAGCGCCGGAGCCGGGGGGCCGGGAGCCCGGGAGGAAAAACACTGGACAGTCATTCATCCCATGATTCTATGATGCTGTCCATGACAGACGACTCCCTCGCGACCCTCGGCCCCGGCACCGGGGCCCCGGACACCCCGCCGGAGCGGCGCCCGGCCGACGGGTCCGGGCCCGCCGCGGCGCCGGAGCCGGCCCGCGCCCCGGCCGTCCGGCGAGGGCTGCCGTTCCTCATGGTCGCCGGCCTGGCCCTGGCCGCCCTCAACCTCCGCCCCGCCATCACCAGCCTCGGCCCGCTCATGGAAGAGGTCCGGTCCGGCCTGGGCATGAGCGCCACCGTGGCCGGGCTGCTCACCTCCGTACCCGCCCTGTGCTTCGCGGTCTTCGGCACCGCCGCGCCGCGGCTGGCCCGGCGCTTCGGCCCGGGCGCGGTCGTCTGCGCGGGCATGGCCGCGATCGCCATCGGTGTCGTCGTACGGCCCTACACCGGCAGCACCGCCGGCTTCCTCGCCGCCACCGCGCTGGCCCTCGCGGGCATCGCGGTCAGCAACGTCCTGCTGCCGGTGGTCATCAAGACCTGGTTCCCGGACCGGGTCGGCCCGCTGACCGGCCTGTACTCGATGGCGCTCGCCCTGGGCAGCGCGCTCGCCGCGGCGCTGACCGTCCCCGTCACGACCGTACTCAGCGGGAGCTGGCAGTCCGGGCTCGCGGTGTGGGCGGTGCTCGCCGTCCTCGCCGTCCTGCCCTGGCTCACGGTCGTCCGCGGCCGCCGGGCGGCGGACGGCACGGGCGCCCGGGGGCCCGCCGTACCGGCCGCCACGCTGCGGGTGAGCACCTCGCCGACCGCCTGGGCACTGGCCGTCTTCTTCGGCCTCCAGGCCACCGCCGCCTACATCACGATGGGCTGGATGGCGCAGATCTTCCGCGACGCCGGGGTCCCGGCGGGCACCGCGGGCGTGCTGCTCGCCGTCACCATGGCGATCGGCATACCGCTGTCCTTCGTCCTGCCGCGGGTGGCCGCCCGGATGCGCAACCAGGGACCGCTGGCCGTCGGACTCGGCCTGTGCGGGCTGGCCGGTTACGCCGGACTGTGGCTGGCCCCGGCCTCCGGCGCCTGGCTCTGGACGCTGCTGATGGGCATCTCCAACTGCTCCTTCCCGCTGGCCCTCACCATGATCGGAATGCGCTCGCGCAGCGCCGAAGGCGTCGTACGGCTGTCCGCCTTCGTACAGAGCGTCGGCTACCTGATCTCCATCCCCGGGCCGCTGCTGGTGGCCGCGCTCTACCAGCACAGCGGCGGCTGGGGGCTGCCCATCGCGCTGATGGCCGGGCTGATGGTGCCCCAGATGGCCGTCGGGATGCTCGCGGGCCGGGACCGCCGGATGGAGGACGAGGCCGAGGTGCGACACTGAAGCCATGCCAGTGCTCGAACCGAATCCGCCGGGCGGACAGAAGAAGCTGCTCCTCGTCCTGGGCGCGATGCTCGCCGTGACCGCCGTCATCGCCGTCATCGCGAGCCTCGCCTCACCCTGACGTGCCGTACGGAGGTGGGGACAGCCCCACCGTCCCCTAGGGGGCCAGGGTCAGGGGCAAGTGGGTGGCGTACCGGATGGGAACGGCCCCCGGGGGACCGTAGGTTCGGAGCACACCGTGCCGCTGCGGTGGGCGCGGCCGCACCCCGCGGCCGCGTCGTCCCCGCCGAAGTCCCCGGAGGCCACCGATGTCCGCCGTCTCCAGCAGGCCGTCCGCCCCCCGCCGCCCGGGCACGCGTACGGGCCTGTCCTGGTGGGCCGTGGCCCTCGCGGTCGTCTCCTTCGGCGCGCTGCTCGCCGTCATGACGGCACCGTCCACGGCGCACGCGGTGAGCGCGCCCCAGAGCCTGGCGCCCGTGCTCGAATTCCTCGCCCGCCTCGTCGGCATCGCCGGGTGAGGGCCGGTGCCATGAGCCCGGTGACAGCGGCGTCCCGCAGGAGCGTTCACCCTGCGGAGGGAGCCCCTCAACACCTCGCGCCCCGCGCTGCGTTTCGTGCGAAGCTGGACACATGAGCGCCGAAACACCTCGCCGGATTGTCCTTCTCCGCCATGCCAAGGCCGACTGGTCGCAGGAGAGCGACCACGAGCGCCCCCTCGCGGAGCGAGGCCGTAAGGACGCCCCGGTCGCCGGTCACTGGCTGGCCGGAGCCGGGATCACCCCCGACCTGACCCTGTGCTCGACCGCCGCGCGTACGCGCGAGACCTGGAAGCTCGTCGTGGGCGAGCTGCCGCAGCGCCCGAAGACCGTCTACGACGAGCGGCTGTACGAAGCCTCCCTCGGCGAACTGATCGCTGTGCTGAACGAGACCTCCGACGACGTGACCGACCTGATGCTGGTCGGCCACAACCCCGGGATGCACGCCCTCGCCGACGCGCTGGCGGGCGAGGCCGAGGGCGACCTGCTGGCCCGGATGAACCGCAGCGGCTTCCCGACCTCCGCGATCGCCGTGCTGACCTTCACCGGCTCCTGGAAGACGGTCGAGCACGGCGTCGGCCGCCTGGCCGCGTTCTGGGCGCCGCACGCCTGACCCGGGGGACCCGGCAGCACCGAACGGACGAGGGCTCCGGCGCCGTGTGCGCCGGAGCCCTCGTCCGTGTCCGGAGGGAGGGGCGAGCCCTCAGAGCCTGTGTCATAACCCCGGCCGGGCGCCCGCCGCCTGGCACGCACGCTCGCTGTGTTGCCGAAACGCCCACGTAGCTCCGCTACGAAGACGCTCCGGCGCCTTGCGATCGCACGCACCAGACGACGGGCGCTGATCCGACCGGGGTTATGACATAGGCTCTCAGTCGTCGTGGGTGTCCGCAGCCTCGACCTCTTCGCGGGTGATGCCCAGCAGATACAGCACGGTGTCCAGGAACGGCACGTTCACCGCCGTGTGCGCGGCCTGCCGCACCAGCGGCTTGGCGTTGAAGGCGACGCCCAGGCCCGCCGCGTTCAGCATGTCCAGGTCGTTGGCGCCGTCGCCGATCGCGACGGTCTGCGCGAGCGGCACACCGGCCTCGTGCGCGAAGCGGCGCAGCAGCCGCGCCTTGCCCGCCCGGTCCACGATCTCGCCGGTCACCTTGCCGGTGAGCTTGCCGTCCACTATCTCCAGCGTGTTGGCGGACGCGAAGTCCAGCCCCAGCTCCTCCTGGAGCGCGTCGGTGACCTGGGTGAACCCGCCCGAGACGACACCGACTTGGTACCCCAGGTGCTTCAGGGTGCGCACGAGCGTCCGCGCGCCGGGAGTCAGCCGTACCTCCTTGCGCACCAGCTCCACCACTCCCGCGTCCAGCCCCTTCAGCAACGCGACGCGGGCGTGCAGCGACTCCTCGAAGTCCAGCTCGCCGCGCATGGCCGCCGCGGTGACCTCGGCGACCTCCTGCTCGCAGCCCGCGTGCGCCGCGAACAGCTCGATGACCTCGTCCTGGATGAGGGTGGAGTCGACGTCCATGACGACCAGCCGCTGCGCCCGGCGCTGGAGCCCCGAGGCGACCACCGCGACATCCACGCCGAGCGCGGCCGCCTCGGTGGCCAGCGCGGTGCGCAACGGCTCGGTCGGGGTGCCGGAGACCGCGAACTCGACGGCGGTGACGGGGTACTTGGCGAGCCGGAAGATACGGTCGATGTTGCCGCCGGTGCCGGTGATCGCGGCGGCGATGGCGGCGGTGGACTCCGCGGTGAGCGGGTGGCCGAGCACGGTGACGTGCGAGCGGCCGGTGCCGCGCGGCCGGTTGTCGCCGATCCCCGAGATGATCTCGGCCTGGAGGTTCAGCGACTCGGCCCAGCTATGCACGGTGGCCCGCAGGTCGCCCTCGGTGACGCCGGACGAGCCGCCGGCCGGGACGGGGGAGGTGATCAGGACGCACAGCACGATGCGGCCCCGGGTGACCACCTGCTCGATGTCGACGACGTCGACGGAGTAGGCGGCGAGAGTGTCGAAGAGGCCGGCGGTGATGCCGGGCCGGTCCTTGCCGAAGATCTTGACGAGAAGGGTCGGTACGTCGTCGCCCGGTACGGCGGTGGCAGGCGGGATCTGCGATGCGCTCATGGTGCTCTTACGGTAACCGGCCCGGGCCGGCCGCCGTACAGGTGTCCGTGGTCCGGACGGCCCCCTGCTCGGCGCCCGGCCCGGCCTCGCTGCTCAGTGCCCTTCTCCTGGCTGCCCGGGTGGTGGCGGGCCTTGGGGTGGTTCTTGAGGCGGCCTCTCGGGCGTCCCCTCGGGCCGCTGCCGCGGTGTGCCGCGCGGCTTCGGCGGCACCGGGGGACGCGGGGGAGGCGGCGGCCGGTGTCCGTCGCCCACCGTGGGGTGCGACTCGGGCGGCGGAGGGGCCTGCGGCGGCCTGCTCCCGGGGCGGCGGGCCGTCGGTGCCGCGTGCCCGGCGGGCGGCGGGTTCCAGTCCCGGGTGTGCGGGGGTTGCTCCGGCGGTGGCGGCCAGGTCTGGGTCTCCGGGAGGGGCCCCGGCGGTGGCGTCGGCCAGCTCTGCCTGCGCGGCTCGCCGGACGGGGCGGCCCGTCGGGGGACGCTCCGGGCGGCTTCGGCTCCTGCGGCGGGCGCATGTACGGGTTGGTGTCGGCGTGCGGGGGCCGGTAGGCGGGGGAGGGGGTGTACGGGCCGGGCCGGTAGGCGGCGTCGGGGTAGTCCTGGGGGCCGCCGGGACGCCCGTGCTCCTGCATACGTCCGTGCGTACGCCCGTAGTCCTGCGTACGTGCGTAATCCTGCATACGAGCGTCCTGGGTGCGAGGATCGTGCGTACGGGATTCGTGCGTACGGGCCCCACGCCCCCCGGCGTCCCCCGACAGCCCCGCATCTCCGGGCAGCCGTACCGCCCGCCGCCCCGCGGCCCCGGTGGCGCACGCCAGCAGCCCGCCCACCAGGCCCGCCGCCGCACCCCACACCGCCCCCAGCGCGAACGCCGCCGGCACGCTCCCGCGCAGCTCCAGACCCGCGCCGAAGGCGTCGAACCCGAAGACGGACAGGCTCGCGTCGGCCGAGACACCGGTCAGGTGGACCCACAGCGGCAGCGTCAGCGCCGTCAGCCCGCCCAGTCCGGCCGCGCACCGCAGGGCGAACGGCAGCGTCCGGGTGCCCTCCCGCGGCGTACGGACCGCTGTGAGCACGCCCGCGAGCAGCATCAGCAGCGCGGCGGCCACCGGCAGCAGCCACACCCGGCCGTCCAGTTCGGCGAGCCGTCCGACGGTGAGCTGGATGTCGTTCCGCCCGTCGAGCAGCCGGTCCACGGGGTCGGGCAGGAACCGGGTGAGGACGCCGGACGCGCTGCCGTGCCAGGGGACGAACAGGCCGAGCGGAATGCCGAGCCAGACGCCGTTCGGGGCGGCGAGCAGCGCCGCGCCCAGCACGCGCCCCGGATGGTCGTCGCCGACGGCCGCGTACCCGGCTGCCGCCAGGCCCGCGGCCACCGCGACCAGTGCCACCGTGACCAGCGCCGACGCCGCGGGCCGTACGAAGCGGTGGGCCGCCTCCAGCGCACGGGGCAGCGGTGCCCGCCGGGCCGCCAGCACCGTGATGACCAGTACCCCCAGTACCCACACGGCGCCGCCGGCGAGGGAGGCGCCGGTGTCCACCGCGAACCCGACGGACGCCTTGGCGCCGATGAGATCGGCGATCTGACCGGACAGCCCGCCGTTGCCGTTGCCGCCGTCGCCGATCCCGAGGTCCCCCAGGCCGTCGCGCAGCCGGTCCAGCAGTCCGCCGTCGCCGCTGCCGCCGCCCGAGCCGCCGCCCCCGCCGCCGATCAGCCCGCCCAGTCCGGCCAGCGTCTTGCCGTCGATCGTCACGGAGTCGTGTCCGGCCCAGGCCAGGAACGCCAGCAGGGCGACGAACAGCCCTGCCGTGGCCCCGATTCGGGCGGTCAGTTCGCCCCACCCGACCGTCGCGCCGGCCCGGCGCAGCGAGCGGGCGAACACCCACCCCAGCACCAGGGCGCCCACCAGTCCCACGCCCAACGGGGCGAGGTCGACGGCGGACCGGGCGGCCTGCCCGTCCAGCCCGAAGGCGCTCACATCGCCCGACGGTGTCACCGAGCCGCCCACGGCCAGCACCACCGCCGCGGCCGTCAGCGGCCCGAGCGACGCCGCCGAGTCGGCGCCCAGCAGGTGCAGTCCGAGCGCGGCCACCCCGGCCATCGCCAGGAACGCCCAACTGACCGCGGCGACGGCGGACAGCACCACATCGCCCCAGCGGATTCCCGCGGTCCTCGCGGCGGTCATCGGCAGCCCCCCGATCCGAGACGGGTCGCCCCGAACGCGCGCGATGCCATGATCCGTACGCATCCATGGGCATCCGTGGGCGCTTACCACTCTCCGTGGGCCTTTCGCCGCCGTCAACGCAGCCGGCTCATGACCTTGCGCGACCGGTTTTTTGGCTCCGGGCACCGCGCCTGAAATAGTTCCTCACGATGTTCGCCATCCCTAGAC
Source organism: Streptomyces chrestomyceticus JCM 4735 (assembly GCF_003865135.1). Lineage (NCBI taxonomy): Bacteria > Bacillati > Actinomycetota > Actinomycetes > Kitasatosporales > Streptomycetaceae > Streptomyces > Streptomyces chrestomyceticus. Next base: position 7,319,205 of record NZ_BHZC01000001.1, read on the forward strand.
TTCCCATACAGGGCGTCACTCGGGGGACTATGTAATGGGGCATGGAGTGCCTGAACTCGTACTCGAATTGAACGGACGGACCTGGACGCTCGACCCGTCCCGGTCCTACAGCCTGGGCCGTGATCCGCAGGGCGACATGGTGCTGGACGACGCCAGGGTCTCCTGGCGGCACGCCACCGTGCGCTGGGGCGGGCGCAGTTGGGTCATCGAAGACCAGGGCAGCACCAACGGCACGTACGTCCAGGGGCAGCGGATCCACCAGATGGAGATCGGCCCCGGCTCCGCGGTGCATCTCGGCAACGCCACCGACGGCCCGCGGCTGACCCTGTCCGGCAGTGCCGCGCCGGCCGGTGTGCACGGCGCGCAGACCGCGATGGCTGCGCCGCAGGCCGCCAGGCCCGCGCCGCAGCAACAGGGCGCGCCGGGCTGGGCCGCGCCGCCGCAGGCCCAGCAGCCGCCGGTCCGCCAGGCACCCGCCCACCAGGCACCGGCCCACCAGCCCCCGGCGCATCAGGCACCTCCCCACCAGGCACCCGCCCACCAGGCACCGCACCAGCCCCCGGCCCACCAGGTGCCGCAGCAACAGGCTTGGAGCCGGCAGCCGCAGGCTCCGTACGCCCAGCAGCCCCCGCAGGGCGGGCCCGCAGTGTCCCAGCAGCCCCCCGCGTCCCAGCAGCCCCCCGGTGAGCGGTCCCGCGCCGCCGCCCCGCCGGTCTACGGCGACCGCAGCCCGACCACGTTCCACCGCCTCGACCTCGGCCGCGTGATGCGCATCGGCCGCGCGCTGGAGAACGAGCTGGTCGTCTCCGACCTCCAGGTCTCCCGGCACCACGCCGAGTTCCGGGCCACGCCCGACGGCCGCTTCGAGATCCACGACCTCGGCAGCCACAACGGTACGTACATCAACGGCCAGCCGGTCCCCAAGTCCGGCAAGGCGCCGGTCGGCCCGAACGACATCATCGGCGTCGGCCACTCCACGTTCCGGCTGGTCGGCGACCGGCTGGAGGAGTTCGTCGACACCGGTGAGGTGTCCTTCTCCGCCCGCCATCTGACCGTCACGGTCGACGGCGGCAAGCAGATCCTCAAGGACGTCTCCTTCGGCGTCCCGGAGAAGTCGCTGGTCGCGGTGATCGGCCCGTCCGGGTCCGGCAAGTCCACCCTGCTCAAGGCGCTGACCGGCTACCGGCCCGCCGACCAGGGCGACGTCCTGTACGACAACCGCAACCTCTACAAGCAGTTCGCCGAGCTGCGTCAGCGCATCGGCCTGGTCCCGCAGGACGACATCCTCCACAAGGAGCTGACCGTCCAGAAGGCCCTCAAGTACGCGGCCAAGCTGCGCTTCCCCGGCGACACCGCCGAGGCCGAGCGCACGGCCCGGATCGACGAGGTGCTGCGCGAGCTCAAGCTCGACATCCACAAGGACAAGAAGGTCACCGCCCTCTCCGGCGGCCAGCGCAAGCGCGTCTCGGTCGCCCTGGAGCTGCTGACCAAGCCGTCGCTGATATTCCTGGACGAGCCCACCTCCGGCCTGGACCCGGGCATGGACCGCGACGTCATGCAGTTGCTGCGCGGCCTCGCCGACGACGGCCGTACGGTCCTGGTGGTCACCCACTCCGTCGCCGAGCTGGCACTGTGCGACAAGCTGCTGGTGATGGCGCCGGGCGGCGGCGTGGCCTACTTCGGCCCGCCGGAGGAGGCGCTGAACTTCTTCCAGTACGACTCCTGGGCGGACGTCTTCTCCGCCTTCGAGAACTACCGCGACTACGACTGGATGGGACGCTGGCGCGGCTCCCCGCACTACCAGATGTACGCTGCGGACATCGACGCCGTCGCCCCGCAGTCGGTGTCCGTCCAGGCACCCCCGGCCCGGATGCAGAAGTCGCAGAGCTGGGGCTCACAACTGTGGACCCTGATGCGGCGCTATGTCTCCGTGCTCGCCTCCGACCGCGGCTTCCTCGGCCTGATGCTGATCCTGCCCGCGGTGCTCGGCGTGGTCTCCACCCTCATCCCCAGCGACTTCGGCCTGGGCTACGGCCCCAAGGGCCCCAACCGCGACGCCAGCACCATCCTGCTGATCCTCGCGGTCGGCATGTGCTTCTCGGGCGCCGCCAACTCGGTCCGTGAGCTGATCAAGGAGCGGGTGATCTACGAGCGGGAACGGGCCACCGGCCTGTCGCGCTCCGCGTACCTGATGTCCAAGGTGATCGTGCTCGGCGTGGCGACCGCCTTCCAGGGCGTGATCATCGCGGCGATCGGCTTCACCCCGCGCAAGATGCCCACCGAGGGCGTGCTGCTCAAGGACCTGCCCGCCGTCGAGATGACGCTGGCGATCATCGCCCTCGGCTTCACCTCGATGATGTTCGGCCTGCTCATCTCGTCGCTGGTCAGGACCGCCGAGAAGACCATGCCGCTGCTGGTCATGTTCGCCATCGTCCAGGTGGTCTTCACCGGAGTGCTCTTCAAGCTGTTCGACACGGTCGGTGTCGCCCAGGTGGCCTGGCTGATGCCGTCGCGCTGGGCCGTGGCCGCGATGGGCGCGACCGCCGACCTGAACACGCTGGTGCCGTGGGAGGCGGGCAACCCCGACCCGCTGTGGAAGCACGGGGCGAGCGTCTACGCGATGGACATGATCATCCTGATCGCGCTCGGCGTGGCCTTCGGCGTCGCGGTGGTCCGGCTGCTGCGCCGGCACGAGCCGGAGGTCATGCGCAAGTAGGAGCGCGCACGGCACGACGAACGCCGCGGGGCGGCACCCACGATGGGTGCCGCCCCGCGGCGTGTGTGCGTCCGGCTCAGTACGCGGAGTTCACGTTGTCCATCGAGCCGTAGGTCGCGGCGGCGTACTTGCACGCGGCGGTGATGTTGGCGACCGGGTCGAAGATGTCCCAGGACGTGCCGTCGACGTGGTACGCCTGGAACGTCGGGTCGATGACCTGGAGCAGGCCCTTGGACGGGGTGCCCTGCTGCGCGTTGGAGTCGTAGCCGTTGACGGCCTGCGGGTTGCCGGTCGACTCCCGCATGATGTTGCGGTAGATGCCGTCGTAGGAGCCGGGGATGCCCTGCTTCTGCATGATGTCCAGCGACTCGCGGATCCAGCCGTCCAGGTCGTTGCTGTACGTCTTGGCCGGCTCCGGGGCCGGGGCGGCGGCGCGGTCGGCGGACCGGCTCGCGGCCTCCTGGTCCTTGCGCTCCTGCTCGGCCTTGGCCTTGGCGTCGGCCTCTTCCTTGGCCTTGGCTTCCTTCTCGGCGTCTTCGGCCTTCTTCTTGGCCTCGGCGGCGTCCTTCTCGGCCTGCTGCGCGGAGGCGTCCGCCTGCTTGCCGATGGTGTCCTGCTGGGTCTTGGCCGCGTCGTCGACCGCGCTGAAGGCGACCGGCCGGACGTTCTGGGGGGCGGCCTGGTCGTTCTGGCCGGCGTCCGCCGAACCCGGGACGAGGGCGAAGACCAGGGCGGCGGCACCTGCCGCGGCGACGCCGGCGGCCGAGAGCTTGTGCGTCCGGTTCAGGCGGGCGTAGCCGGGAATGGCGTGCTGGGGCATGGGGGGACTGACCTCTATCCGACGGGGGTGCGCCGCTGTGGCCGGGAAAGGCGGTGAACGCCGAGTTCTGTCCACGGCGCCGAGCGACGGGAGTCATTGTTAGCGGCCGTAAATTCCACGAGCAAAGAGCCCGATTACGATGCCGCTTAGTGGAACCCGGGGCGCGGATATCGCGTCACGGCCGGGTTCTCCCGGCGTCATCGCCGGGTCCACCCCAGGTACAGCCCGCATCATCCAAAAGTCGTACGCATGCCGGAAAGCCACTAATGTCGTTCGTAAGTGACCTGGGTCCTATGTGCGGCGTCACACCGGGCAAGAGGTTTGGTTGCCCGGTGTGATTGCGTTCGCACAGCCTGTCAGTGAATTAGATCTCCACCAGCACCTGGTCCAGGGTCTTTCGGACCAGATCCGGTACGCGACAGTCCCGCGCCGGATATCCGACCGGAATCACGGCGAACGCCTTCTCGTTGGCCGGCCGCTCCAGCACCTCCTGGAGGAAGCGCATCGGGCTCGGCGTGTGCACCAGCGCCGACAGGCCCGACAGGTGCAGCGCGGACAGCAGCATCCCGACCGCGATGCCCACCGACTCGTCCACGTAGTAGTGCTTGTGCTTCGTGCCGTCCGGGCCCAGCCAGTACCGCTGCTGGAAGACGACGACCAGGTGCGGCGCGTCCGTCAGATGCGGTTTGATCTCGTCCGTGCCCAGCGGCCGCAGCGCCGCCAGCCACTCCTCGCCGAGCCGCCCCGCGTAGGAGACACGTTCCTCCTCTTCCGCGGCCTCCCGGATGCGCCGCCGCACCTCCGGGTCCTTGACCAGGACGAACGTCCAGGGCTGCTGATGCGCCCCGGAGGGCGCGGTGGCCGCGCAGGCGATGGCGTCCTTCACCACCTGCTCCGGCACCGGATCGGCGGAGAACTGCCGGACGGTCCGCCGCCGGTCCATCCGCTCCCGCAGGTCGGCGGCGCGGGCCAGCGATTCGCCGGCCGGCATCCGCTCCGGGTGGTATGGCACCGACCGGTAGGGATCGCCGTGGGTCGGTGTCCAGTTCCTCGTTGGTGTCGACATGTTCCGAGTCTGGAGCTCAGACGGGCAGTACGAGGTGGAGATCCCCGAACTCGTGCCACAGGTAGCGCTGCCGGACGGCCTCCGCGTACGCCCGGCACAGCGCGTCCCCGAAGGCCGCGCCGCCCGCGGCGGCCCGCCCCACCGCCTCCAGCATCAGCAGGTGCGACGCCTCCGGCTCGTGCAGTCCGGTCAGCAGCCCGTCCACCGCCCGCACGCCGCGCTCCGGGGTGACGACCAGATCCGTCCACCCGGACGCCGCCCGTATCCGCCCGTCCGGCCCGGCCGCGCTCTCCAGCGCCCGCACGGCCGTCGTCCCCACCGCCACCACGTGGCCGCCGCCCGCCCGCGCCGCGTTGATCTGCCACGCCGTGGACGGCGGCACCGCGAAGCGCTCCGGGTACGGCGGCTCGTACGCCTCCACCGACGCCACCCCCGTGTGCAGCGTCACCGGCGCGATCTGCACGCCCCGGCTCACCAGCCGCGCCACCAGCGACGCGGTGAACGGCCGCGCCGCACTCGGCATCTCCGCACTGCCCCCGCCGTCCGGCGAACCCACCGCGAACACCGTCTGATAGGCGGACAGCGGCTGGTCCCGGTCCGTGTAGCCGTAGCGGATCGGCCGCCCGTACCGGTGCAGCACGTCCGCCACCGGCGCCCCCGACACTCGCGCCCACCACAGCCGTACGCTCCCGGGGTCCACCGGCGCCCGCAGCGTCAGCCGCGCGCCGCCCGGCAGCCGCACCACCGTGCCCGCCGGGCCGCCCGCCCGCTGCCGGGTGCTGCCCCGGCCGTCCGGCGTCCGCAGCTCCACCGCCCAGTCCCCGGCCGCCGCCTCCGGACGCGGATACCGCCCGTCCGCACGCGTCGAGAAGTGCACCACCACCGGCTCGCCGCGGCCCCGCCCGTCCCCGACCCGGCCGTCCACCGCCGCCGGCAGGGTGCGCGAAGTGTTCACCACCAGCACGTCCCCGGCCGACAGCAGCTCCGGCAGCTCCCGGAACGTGTGATGCGCAGGCTCCGCCGCACCCCGGCTGACCAGGAGACGCACCGCGTCCCGCCCCCGGCCCGGCGCGCGCTGCTCGGCCGGCTCCCGCGCCGACAGCTCCGCCGGAACCCGCAGCACCTCGGCGGTCACCGGGCACCGTCCAGCAGGCCCGGCGCCGCGTACCGTCCGCTGGCGGCACCGGCGTCCAGCAGCCGCAGCAGCGCCGGTACGACCGTCCCGGGCAGCGGACGCCCGGAGCCGTCGTCGTCCGGCACGGCCGCCGCGTACAGATCCGTCCGCATGTCGCCCGGATCCACCCACCACACGCGCAGCCCCGGCTCCTCGACCGCCAGCACCGCCGAGAGCTGGTCGAGCGCCGCCTTCGCCGCCCCGTAACCGCCCCAGGTCGCGTACGCCTCGGCCGCCGCGTCGGAGCTGATGTTGAGCACGGCCCCACCGGAGCCGGGCACTTTGCCGGTTTCTGCCCCTATATAAGAAGAAGGTGCATCGTCACCCCCTATATAAGGGGGAGAGGCGGAGGCCGCGAAGAGCTTCGAGGCGCGCAGCAACGGCAGCGCCTCCCGTACGAGCGCCAGCGGCGCCACCGCGTTGACCTCCAGCGCCGCCCGCAGCCCGTCCAGCGGCTGCGCCTCCAGCCGCACCAGCGGCTCGGCACCCAGCACGCTCGCGTTGTTCACCAGCAGATCCAGCCCGCCCAGTTCCCGCGCCGCGGCCACCAGCTCCGCCCGGTGCGCGGCGTCCGCCACGTCCCCGGGCAGCGCCACCACCCGCGCCCCCGCCCGGCGCAGCCCCCGCGCCGCCTCCGCCAGCGGCCCGGCCGACCTGGCGTCCACCACCAGGTCCCAGCCGCGCCCGGCCAGCGCCGCGCCCAGCGCACGCCCCAGCCCCTTCGATGCTCCCGTGATGACCGCCACCGGCATGGCCCGAACCACCTCTCGTCTCGATGGGCGCCGTCGTCGCCCCGATACGCGTCCTTGCTGCTCACGCTAGGAACCGGACGGCCCGGGCCACCTCGGGCAGCGGGCGGGACGAGCGAGGGCACTTCGCCCTAGTCCGGTGGACCCAAGCGAAGGCCGCCGGTGGTCCGATACGGCTGTCACCGCCCGCCGGTACCGTGAAGCCATGACCAACGGACCGGGAGACGGACACGGGCCGGGAGACGGGCCGGGCGCCGGGATCCCCGCCGTGAGCAGCGCGATCCTCGCCATGAGCCGGCACCTGGAGGTGCGCGACGTGCTCAAGACGATCGTCGCCTCCGCCCGCGAACTGCTCGACGCCGAGTACGCCGCCCTCGGCGTGCCCGACGACCACGGCGGCTTCGCCCAGTTCGTGGTCGACGGCGTCGGTGAGGAACAGTGGAAGGCCATCGGCCCGCTGCCGCGCCAGCACGGCATCCTCGCCGCGATGCTGCACAACGCCACCCCGGAGCGGCTCGCCGACGTCCGCGCCGACCCCCGCTTCGGCGGCTGGCCCGCCGCCCACCCGGACATGTCCGACTTCATCGGCCTGCCGGTCGCCGACGGCGACGAGATCCTCGGCGCGCTCTTCCTCGCCAACAAGAAGTGCCCCAAGCCCGCGGGCGGCTGCGGCTTCACCGCCGAGGACGAACGGCTGCTCGGCATACTCGCCCAGCACGCCGCCATCGCCCTGACCAACGCCCGCCTCTACGAGCGCAGCCGCGAACTGACCATCGCGGGGGAGCGCGCCCGCCTCGCCCACGAACTGCACGACGCCGTCGCCCAGAAACTCTTCTCGCTCCGGCTGACCGCCCAGGCCGCCACCGCCCTGGTGGACCGCGACCCGGCGCGCGCCAAGGGCGAGTTGCAGCAGGTCGCCGCCCTCGCCGCGGAGGCCGCCGACGAACTGCGCGCCGCCGTCGTCGAGTTGCGCCCCGCCGCCCTGGACGAGGACGGCCTCGTCGCCACCCTGCGCTCGCAGACCCAGGTCCTGGACCGCGCCCATCACGCACACGTCACCTTCGAGGCCCAGGGCGTCCGCGCCCTGCCCGCCGCCCAGGAGGAAGCACTGCTGCGGGTCGCCCAGGAAGCCCTGCACAACGCCCTGCGGCACGCCGGCGCCGACCGCGTCGCGGTCACCCTCGTACGGCACGGCCAGGGCGCCCTGCTGCGCGTCGCCGACGACGGCCGCGGCTTCGACACCGGCGCGGTCCGCCGCGCGGGCCGTCATCTGGGCCTGGTGTCGATGCGCGACCGGGCGAGCGGCGTCGGCGGCCGGCTCACCGTGGAATCGGAGCCCGGCAAGGGCACCGCTGTGGAGATGGAGGTGCCTGGTGGGTGACACCGGAGCAATCAGGGTGCTGTTGGTGGACGATCACCAGGTCGTCCGCCGCGGACTGCGCACGTTCCTGGAGGTCCAGGACGACATCGAGGTGGTGGGGGAGGCGTCCGACGGCGCCGAGGGCATCGCCGCCGCCGAGCAACTGCGCCCGGACGTCGTCCTGATGGACGTCAAGATGCCGGGCATGGACGGCATCGAAGCCCTCCGCAAGCTGCGCGAACTGGACAACCCGGCGCGCGTGCTCGTCGTCACCAGCTTCACCGAGCAGCGCACCGTCGTCCCGGCGCTCCGCGCGGGCGCCGCGGGCTACGTCTACAAGGACGTCGACCCGGACGCGCTGGCCGGCGCCATCCGTTCCGTGCACGCCGGACACGTCCTGCTCCAGCCCGAGGTGGCCGGCGCGCTGCTCTCCCAGGAGGACGGCAACAACGGGCAGGGGCGCGGCACCTCGCTGACCGAACGGGAGCGCGAGGTCCTCGGCCTGATAGCGGACGGCCGCTCCAACCGGGAGATCGCCCGCGCGCTGGTGCTGTCCGAGAAGACCGTCAAGACCCATGTGTCCAACATCCTGATGAAGCTGGACCTGGCCGACCGCACCCAGGCCGCCCTCTGGGCGGTCCGGCACGGCATCGGCGCCTGAGAGCCGGAGGGAGCGGCGGCGGGCCGGCGGCCGGGTGTCGCCCGGCGCCGGTCCGACTATCAGGGCGTGCGCCCGTCCGCCGTCATCCCATCCGAGATTCATACCGTCGGGTGTACGTCACCCGGGTGGCGCAACCCGTCAGGCGTCCGGCCGTTCTCCATGACGTGCCGCGGAAGTCGACCGCGGCCGTTGTGAGGAGAGGTTCAGAGAAGTGAAGAACATCAAGAGGGCCGTGGCCGTCACGATCGCCACGGGCGGACTCGCCGTCGCCGGTGCCGGTATCGCCTCCGCCCAGGGTGTCGCGCAGGGCCACGCCGTGAACTCCCCCGGCGTCGCCTCCGGCAACCTGCTCCAGGTCCCGGTGCACGTCCCGGTCAACGTCACCGGCAACACCGTCTCGGTCGTCGGCGTCCTGAACCCGGCCTTCGGGAACCGCAGCCACAACTCCTGACCGCCTCCGCGCGACGGGCCGGCCCGGCCACCCACCCCCGACGGGCCGGCCTCGCCGAGCACCCGATGACCACCACCCCACGGCCCCGCGCCGACACGTGAGGAACACTTCCATGAACACCGCCAAGAAGGCCGCCTTCGTCCTCGCCACCGCCGGGCTGGCCGCCGGTGCCGCCGCCGGGTCCGCCGCCGCGACCGGACACGCGCACGCCAACGGCGCGGCCGCCAAGTCCCCCGGTGTCCTCTCGGGCAATCTCGTACAGGTCCCCGTGAGCGTGCCGGTCAACGTCTCCGGCAACACCGTCAGCGTCGTCGGTGTGCTGAACCCGGCCCACGGCAACGCCGCCGCGAACCACTGACCCACACGGCACACCCCGCCGCACCTCCCGGACCGCGTCAGCACCGCGGCCACCCGAGGCCCCGCCCGGCCGCACCCCGGCCGGCGGGGCCTTTCCCGTACGGAGACGGCCCGGCCCCGCCCCCTGCGCTCACCCCCGGCGCCGCTCCGCCTCCTCCACATACGCGTTGTACGCCGCCACCTGCGCCCGCCGCGCCGTGCGCTCCACCGGACGCAGCGCCTCGGCCCGCGCCGCCATCTCGGACGCGCTCACCGCACCGCCGTGCTCCCGCCCGTCCCCGTCGGCGCCCCGCGCGATGTCGATGAGCGCGCCGACCCGCTGCGCCAGCTCCAGCACCCGCACCGCCCGCGGCGGATAACCGGGCGCCAGCACCTGCCGCCCGGCCTCGGCCCGCGCGCGGTACGCCTCCAGCGCCGCCTGCGCGACCGGTCCGGAGCCCGCCACGTCCAGCCGGGAGAGCACCTCGGTCGCCTCCCGCAGCGCCTCCGCCAGCTCCCGCTCCGCCTCGCCGAGCGACGGCACGTCCGCCGGGGGAGCGTCCCGGACGGGCAGGCAGTGCCAGACCACCTCGACACGCACGTCCTCACGCGGCACCGCGGCGTCCTCCGGGCCGGACTCCCACACCTCCGGGACGAGCCCGAGCGCCGCCCCGGACGCCAGCACCGCCTCCTCGGCCTCCATCGCCCGCGCGTTGAACTCCGCGGGACCGCTCAGCCCCAGCGGATGACCGGGCACCGGCAGCGCCACCCGCAGGCCGGTCGCCCCCAGCGTCCGCAGCCGCCCCAGGGCGAGCGTCAGCCCGACCGGGCCCGGCTCCCCGGGCAGGCCCCGCACGCGGTGCACCGCGTCGTCCTCCGCGATCCGCTGTGCGGCTTCATCAGGTGAGACAAGCCCGGCCAACAGGGCATTTCCCCACGCGGCCAGCCGTCCCGAACGAGGTTCATCGAGCATGTCCCCAGCCTAAGGACAGGCACTGACATCGAGTGGCGTAGGTTTGCAGGGGGGATGCGCCCACAGGCGCACGAGACCGACCGAGATGCAATGGGAGACAACGCGCTCATGAGCGATGTGCTGGAGCTGGTGGACGTATCCGTGGTCCGCGAAGGACGGGCTCTGGTGGACCAGGTCTCCTGGTCGGTCAAGGAGGGCGAGCGCTGGGTGATCCTCGGCCCCAACGGCGCCGGCAAGACCACCCTGCTCAACGTCGCCTCCAGCTACGTCTTCCCGAGCACCGGCACCGCCTCGATCCTCGGCGAGACCCTCGGCAAGGTCGACGTCTTCGACCTGCGCCCGCGCATCGGCGTGGCCGGCATCGCCCTCGCCGACAAGCTGCCGCGCAGCCAGACCGTCCTGCAGACCGTGCTCACCGCCGCGTACGGCATGACCGCCGGCTGGCGCGAGCAGTACGAGGACATCGACGAGCAGCGCGCCCGCGCCTTCCTCGACCGGCTCGGCATGAACGACTACCTCGACCGGAAGTTCGGCACCCTCTCCGAGGGCGAGCGCAAGCGCACCCTCATCGCCCGCGCGATGATGACCGACCCCGAGCTGCTCCTCCTGGACGAGCCCGCGGCCGGCCTCGACCTCGGCGGCCGCGAGGACCTCGTACGCCGCCTCGGCCGGCTCGCCCGCGACCCGTACGCCCCCTCCATGATCATGGTCACCCACCACGTCGAGGAGATCCCGCCGGGCTTCACCCACGTCCTGATGATCCGCCAGGGCAAGGTCCTGTCCGCCGGACCGCTCGACCTGGAGCTGACCTCCAGCAACCTCTCGCACTGCTTCGGCCTGCCGCTGGTCGTCGAGCGCAACGGCGACCGCTGGACCGCGCAGGGCCTGCCGCTCTCCTGAAGAGCCCACCGTCCCGCCCTTCCTGACCGGACGGCCCCTGTCCCGGGCCGTCCGGCGGATCTACCATGAAGGCGTGGATCCATGGGTGTGGTGGCTCGTCGCCGCCGTAGGACTGGGCATTCCGCTCGTCGTGACCGCGATGCCCGAGTTCGGCATGCTCGCGGTCGGTGCCGTCGCCGGCGCCGTCACCGCGGGGCTCGGCGGAGGCACGGTCATGCAGTTCGTCGTCTTCGCCGCCGTCTCGGTCGCGCTGATCGCGGTGGTACGCCCCATCGCCAACCGCCACCGGAACCAACGCCCGCAACTGGCCTCGGGGATCGACGCCCTCAAGGGCCGCTCCGCCACGGTCCTGGAGCGGGTCGACGCCTCCGGCGGCCGGGTCAAGCTGGGCGGCGAGGTCTGGTCCGCCCGCGCGCTGGACGCGGACCAGGTCTACGAACCGGGCCAGAAGGTGGACGTGGTGGAGATCGAAGGTGCCACCGCGGTCGTCATGTGAGCGGACCGGCCGGTCGTCGTACGAGCGCACGGATCAGGCGAAGCGCCTGCGTGCCGGCCGGTCGCTCTGAAAGACTCGATCAAGACCGGGCCGGCACAGGCCGCCGCAGTCAGCAACCGAGGGGTACCGGGGAGCCGCAGTGCAACCGATCATCATCGTCCTGATCATCCTGGTGGTGCTCGTTTTCATCGCACTCATCAAAACGATCCAGGTCATCCCGCAGGCCAGCGCCGCCATCGTCGAGCGCTTCGGCCGCTACACCCGCACCCTGAACGCGGGCCTGAACATCGTCGTCCCGTTCATCGACTCCATCCGCAACCGCATCGACCTGCGCGAACAGGTCGTCCCCTTCCCGCCGCAGCCGGTGATCACCCAGGACAACCTGGTCGTGAACATCGACACCGTCATCTACTACCAGGTCACCGACGCGCGCGCCGCGACGTACGAGGTCGCCAGCTACATCCAGGCGATCGAGCAGCTCACCGTCACGACCCTGCGCAACATCATCGGCGGCATGGACCTGGAGCGGACCCTGACCTCCCGCGAGGAGATCAACGCGGCCCTGCGCGGCGTCCTGGACGAGGCCACCGGCAAGTGGGGCATCCGCGTCAACCGCGTCGAGCTCAAGGCCATCGAGCCGCCGACCTCCATCCAGGACTCGATGGAGAAGCAGATGCGCGCCGACCGTGACAAGCGCGCCGCCATCCTCCAGGCCGAAGGTGTCCGGCAGTCCCAGATCCTCACCGCCGAGGGTGAGAAGCAATCCTCCATCCTGCGCGCCGAAGGTGAGGCCAAGGCCGCCGCGCTGCGCGCCGAGGGCGAGGCGCAGGCGATCCGGGTGGTCTTCGAGTCCATCCACGCCGGCGACCCGGACCAGAAGCTGCTGTCCTACCAGTACCTCCAGATGCTGCCGAAGATCGCCGAGGGCGACGCCAACAAGCTCTGGATCGTGCCCAGCGAGATCGGCGACGCCCTCAAGGGCCTCGGCGGCGCCATCAACAGCTTCAACCCCGCGGGCGGCGGCGCCCCGGCCGGCGGCCCCGGCATGACCAAGTCCGCGCCCCACCGCGAACAGCCGCCCATCGACTGACCCGGTCCCTCCCAGGACCGTCCCGGTTGTCCCCAGGGCCCGCCCCCGGCAGCACGCACGAAAGTGCTGTTCCCGGGGGCGGGCCCTGGTGCATGATCAGGCCGGACCGTACCGATCATGTACGAGGGAGCCCGTATGACCGTCTGGGAAGCGCTCGCCGTCTTCGGCGCGGGCGGTGCGGCCGGCGCGATCAACGTCGTGGTCGGCTCCGGAACCCTGATCACCTTCCCGGTCCTGCTGGCCGTCGGGCTGCCACCGGTCACCGCCAACGTCTCCAACACCCTCGGCCTGGTGCCCGGTTCGCTCAGCGGCGCCTTCGGCTACCGCCGCGAACTGGCCGGCCAGGGACGCCGCATACGGCGCTTCGGCACCGCGGCCCTGGCCGGCGGGCTGATCGGCGCGGCCTTCCTCCTGGTGCTGCCCTCCGACGCCTTCGACGCGATCGTGCCCGCCCTGATCGCCGTGGCGCTCGTCCTCGTCGTCCTCCAGCCCCGGCTCGCCGCCGCCCTGCGCGCCCGCCGCGCACGCAACGGCACCACCGTCCGGGCGGACGGTGGCGCCCTGCTGCTGACCGGAATCTTCTTCGCGAGCATGTACGGCGGCTACTTCGGCGCCGCCCAAGGAGTCATCTACCTCTCCCTGATGGGCCTGCTGCTCAGCGAAGATCTGCAACGCCTCAACGCCGTCAAGAACGTGCTGGCCTTGTTCGTCAACGGCGTCGCCGCGCTCTTCTTCCTCTTCGCCGCGCAGATCGACTGGCTCGCCGTCGTCCTCATCGCCGCCGGCTCGGCCCTCGGCGGCCTGATCGGCGCCAGGATCGGCCGCCGGCTGCCGCCCGCCGTACTGCGCGGGGTGATCGTCGCCGTCGGCATCGCGGCGATCACCCAGTTGCTGCTGAGGTGACCCGCCGGACCGCTACGCCGGCAGCCCCAGCCACTCCGGCAGCTCCTCCCGTACGGAACCGGCCAGCGCCGCCACCAGCGCGTCCGCGGGCGTCGGCTCGAACGGCCGGGTCAGCAGCCGCATCCCCGCCTGCTCCGGCGTCCGGTCCGCCTTGCGGTGATTGTCCTCGACGCAGGACGCGACCGTGTTCAGCCAGTTGTCCCCGCCGCCGCGCGACCGCGGCACGATGTGGTCCACGGTCGTCGCCCGCCGCCCGCAGTACGCGCACCGGTGCTGGTCCCGCACCAGCACACCCCGCCGCGACCACGCCGCCTGTCTTCGGAACGGCACCCGTACGTACCGGCTCAGCCGGATCACCCGGGGCACCGGTACGTCCACCGTCGCGGCCCGGATACGCAGCCCCGGATGCGCCTGCTCGACCACGGCCTTGTCCTGCATGACCAGCACCAGCGCACGCCGCAGCGACACCGTCGCCAGCGGCTCGAAGCTCGCGTTGAGCACCAGTGTCTCGCGCATCCCGTCCACCTCCCGGTCCCCGTTCGCCGCTCGGCGAAGTGGCTCCACTGTGCAGCTCCAGTGATCCCCCGGACAACGCAATTTCCGCACGCCACAAGGGAGATGGGAGATGACGGAGAGGTGAAGGTACGGGTGCGAGCGAGGGGCGGAAGGAAGCACGCCACGGCGCGCAGCGGGCGGCACGCTCCGGGGCCCCACCCCCGTGCGTTCGCCGGGACCCCGGAGCGTATGGCAGCCGACGCGGCCGTCCGACACGAGAACGGACTCCGGCAGACGGCCGGCGACACACCTGCGCCCCGCCGTCCCCGCCGCTGCGGTACCGGCTGCCCGACGGCCGTCCTGCACGCCGTTCGCCAGCCATGCACCACTGTGCGAGCACAAGCGCCGGGGCGCAACGCAATTAGGGCCGGCATCCGCCCCCGGCCGGAAACGGCCAGGGTCCGGACACCGGCCCTCTTGCTTGCTCAGCCGCCGGCCGGCACCTCGTACTCGCCGATCAACTGCGCCCGCCCGATCGCGTGGAACCGCAGATTGAAGCCGACCACGGCCGGCGTCGCGTCCGCGTCCGGGCCCAGCTTCTCCTGGTCCACCGCGTACACGGTGAAGACGTAACGGTGCGGCCCGTCACCGGGCGGCGGCGCCGCACCCGTGAAGTCCCGCGACCCCGCGTCGTTGCGTACGTGGACGGCCCCCTCCGGCAGCCCCTTCATGTCACCCGTACCGGCGCCCGCGGGCAGCTCGGTGACGGAGGCGGGGATGTCGAACACCGACCAGTGCCAGAAACCGCTGCCGGTCGGCGCGTCCGGGTCGAAGCAGGTGACCGCGTAGCTGCGGGCCCCCTCCGGCGCGCCCTCCCACCGCAGGTGCGGCGAGGTGTTGCCCTCCGCCTGCACCTGCGCCGACGGGAGCCTGCCGCCGTCGGTCACCTCGTCGCTCACCACGGTGAACCCGGCCACCGGCGGATGGAAATCGTGCGGGAGCGGCCGGCGCTTGAGCTCGGACACCTGGGCACCTCCTGAGTCGCGAATGGACACCTGTCCGGCCAGGTTAGATCCTGCGCCGCGGCCCCCGGCGCCCGGCCGGGGGTGCGACACGGGCCCGTCAGAGCCAGTTGCGCCGGCCGCCGACCTCGGCCAGCCACTGGTTGAGGTACGCCGCCCAGTCCGTCTCCTGATAGCCGTCCAGCGGCACCACGAACGAGCGGTACGTGTCGCTGCCCTCGCTGAACAGCCCCGCCTTCTTGTCCATCTCCAGCACCACGTCCATCTCCCGGTCGTCCGCCACGAAGGACAGCTCGACCTGGTTCAGACCCCGGTACTGCTGCGGCGCGTAGAACTCGATCTCCTGGTAGAAGGGCAGCCGCTGCCGGGTGCCCCGGATGTGCCCCTGCTCCAGGTCCGCGCTCTTGAACCGGAACCCGAGCCGGCCGAAGGCGTCCAGCAGGGCCTGCTGAGCGGGCAGCGGATGCACGTTGACCGGGTCGAGGTCGCCGGAGTCCACCGCACGGGCGATCGCCAGCTCCGTCGTCACCCCGACGTGCATCCCGTGCAGGTGCTGCCCGAGGAACGTCGTCACCGGCGTCTCCCACGGGATCTCCAGCCCGAACGGCACCGTGTGCACCGCGCCGGCCTGCACCTCGAAGGCCCCGCCGAGCTGGAGCTTGGTGAACTCCACGTCCCGCTTGTACTCCTGCTCGCCGCCCTCGACCTCCACCCGCGCCTGGAGGCCCACCGACAGCTTCTCGATCTGCTGGGCGACCGAACCGCCCTCGATCCGCACCTCGCCCTGCACGACCCCGCCCGGCACGACGTTCTCCTCGAAGAGCACCGTCTCCACCGACGCGCCTCCGGCCCCCAAGCTGGCCAGCAGCTTCTTGAACCCCATGCTCGTTCCTCCCCAGGCAGACGCCTGTACCTCGTGTACCTCGTGTGATGCGCCGTGATCGCGGCCCGGTCGTCAGCTACCCACGCCGCACGGCGCCGGCCGGTTCCGTGGCGACACCCTCCCAACGGAACGCCCCGGTGGCCAGTCGCCCGCCCGGTGCTTCGTGTCGCTCTCCGTTACCCTTGATCCGCATGATCGTCGCACCGGACCGCCGACCGCTCACGCGGGACTTCTTCGACCGTCCCGTCCTGGACGTCGCGCCTGAGCTGCTCGGCCGCACCCTCGTACGCCGCACCCCGCAGGGACCGATCGAACTGCGCATCACCGAGGTCGAGGCCTACAACGGCTCCTCGGACCCGGGCTCCCACGCCTACCGGGGACGCACCGCGCGCAACGCCTCGATGTTCGGGCCTCCCGGTCACGCGTACGTGTATTTCATCTACGGCATGTGGTTCAGCCTCAACCTGGTCTGCAACAAGGAGGGCACCGCCAGCGGTGTACTGCTCCGGGCCGGCGAAGTGCTCACCGGAACGCAGCAGGCGGCGGAACGCCGCCCGAAGGCACGCAACGCCCGCGAACTGGCCAAGGGCCCGGCCCGGCTCGCCACCGCCCTCGACATCGACCGCTCCCTGGACGGTACGGACATCTGCTCCACCGATCCGGACCAGCCGCTCACCGTCCTGCACGGGCACCCCGCGGAGGCCGCCGAGGTGCTCAACGGGCCGCGTACGGGCATCAGCGGCGAGGGCGCCGCGCACCCGTGGCGCTTCTGGATCGACGGCGATCCCACCGTCAGCCCGTACCGCGCCCACGTGCCGCGCAAGCGCCGGAGCAGGGCTGCTTGACTCTGCGCTCCGGACCGCCTAACGTGGCCCGAGCCGCTTGACACGGGCAGCGCTGTCTGCGCGGGCCGCCGAGCGACGCAAACCCACTACCTACGAACGATCACCCCAGGCGGGGTCCTGTTTCGCTTGCCGAAATTCGAGACCGCCGCGGCGCGATTATGCGCCGCACGGGAATTCGCCTAAAGTAGTGATCACGCCGAAAGGCGTAACACGCCCCGCCGACGGGGCATCGGAAACGAATTCGATCCGGCAACGGATCGGTAATCGGATCTGATAACGTCGGAAGGGCCGGAAAGCGAGAGCTGATCGGCCGCCCGCTCCAGCAGGGGGCCGGAAACGGAAAGCGGAAACGCCGAACGGATCTGGTAAGGTTGGAACCGTGAAGAAGCCGAAAGGCCGAAACGCACCGGCGGAAATCAGGACCGCGAGGATCTGATAGAGTCGGAAACGCAAGACCGAAGGGAAGCGCCCGGAGAGCCTGGTGAAACAGGCACAAAGGAAGCGTCCGTTCCTTGAGAACTCAACAGCGTGCCAAAAGTCAACGCCAGATATGTTGATACCCCGTCCACCGGCAGCAGCCGGAGGATGAGGTTCCTTTGAAAAGCCCACCAGCATCCACGCGGTGCGGGTGGCACACACAGCGAGGACGCTGTGAACAGGAAGCCTATTCCGCTTCCTGTTCCGCTCTCGTGTGTGTTACCGGGAGAACCCGGAAACATTCACGGAGAGTTTGATCCTGGCTCAGGACGAACGCTGGCGGCGTGCTTAACACATGCAAGTCGAACGATGAACCTCCTTCGGGAGGGGATTAGTGGCGAACGGGTGAGTAACACGTGGGCAATCTGCCCTGCACTCTGGGACAAGCCCTGGAAACGGGGTCTAATACCGGATACGACACGGGATCGCATGATCTCCGTGTGGAAAGCTCCGGCGGTGCAGGATGAGCCCGCGGCCTATCAGCTTGTTGGTGGGGTAATGGCCTACCAAGGCGACGACGGGTAGCCGGCCTGAGAGGGCGACCGGCCACACTGGGACTGAGACACGGCCCAGACTCCTACGGGAGGCAGCAGTGGGGAATATTGCACAATGGGCGAAAGCCTGATGCAGCGACGCCGCGTGAGGGATGACGGCCTTCGGGTTGTAAACCTCTTTCAGCAGGGAAGAAGCGCAAGTGACGGTACCTGCAGAAGAAGCGCCGGCTAACTACGTGCCAGCAGCCGCGGTAATACGTAGGGCGCAAGCGTTGTCCGGAATTATTGGGCGTAAAGAGCTCGTAGGCGGCTTGTCACGTCGGATGTGAAAGCCCGGGGCTTAACCCCGGGTCTGCATTCGATACGGGCAGGCTAGAGTTCGGTAGGGGAGATCGGAATTCCTGGTGTAGCGGTGAAATGCGCAGATATCAGGAGGAACACCGGTGGCGAAGGCGGATCTCTGGGCCGATACTGACGCTGAGGAGCGAAAGCGTGGGGAGCGAACAGGATTAGATACCCTGGTAGTCCACGCCGTAAACGTTGGGAACTAGGTGTGGGCGACATTCCACGTCGTCCGTGCCGCAGCTAACGCATTAAGTTCCCCGCCTGGGGAGTACGGCCGCAAGGCTAAAACTCAAAGGAATTGACGGGGGCCCGCACAAGCGGCGGAGCATGTGGCTTAATTCGACGCAACGCGAAGAACCTTACCAAGGCTTGACATACACCGGAAAACCCTGGAGACAGGGTCCCCCTTGTGGTCGGTGTACAGGTGGTGCATGGCTGTCGTCAGCTCGTGTCGTGAGATGTTGGGTTAAGTCCCGCAACGAGCGCAACCCTTGTTCTGTGTTGCCAGCATGCCCTTCGGGGTGATGGGGACTCACAGGAGACTGCCGGGGTCAACTCGGAGGAAGGTGGGGACGACGTCAAGTCATCATGCCCCTTATGTCTTGGGCTGCACACGTGCTACAATGGCCGGTACAATGAGCTGCGATACCGCGAGGTGGAGCGAATCTCAAAAAGCCGGTCTCAGTTCGGATTGGGGTCTGCAACTCGACCCCATGAAGTCGGAGTCGCTAGTAATCGCAGATCAGCATTGCTGCGGTGAATACGTTCCCGGGCCTTGTACACACCGCCCGTCACGTCACGAAAGTCGGTAACACCCGAAGCCGGTGGCCCAACCCCTTGTGGGAGGGAATCGTCGAAGGTGGGACTGGCGATTGGGACGAAGTCGTAACAAGGTAGCCGTACCGGAAGGTGCGGCTGGATCACCTCCTTTCTAAGGAGCACTTCTTACCGGCCTTCGGGCTGGTCAGAGGCCAGAACATCGGCGAATGTCCGGTGCTGGTTGCTCATGGGTGGAACGTTGACTACTCGGCACACTCGGTATGGGGATCACTAGTACTGCTTCGGCGTGGAACGTGTATCACCAGACGAGGGTGTCGGGCACGCTGTTGGGTGTCTGAGGGTGCGAGCGTTGCTCGCCCTTCAAACGCCGGCCCCAGTGAACCGGTCCGTCAGGGCTGGGTGGTGGGTGGCTGGTCGTTGCTTGAGAACTGCACAGTGGACGCGAGCATCTGTGGCCAAGTTTTTAAGGGCGCACGGTGGATGCCTTGGCACCAGGAACCGATGAAGGACGTGGGAGGCCACGATAGGCCCCGGGGAGCTGTCAACCGAGCTTTGATCCGGGGGTGTCCGAATGGGGAAACCCGGCAGTCGTCATGGGCTGTCACCCATACCTGAACACATAGGGTATGTGGAGGGAACGCGGGGAAGTGAAACATCTCAGTACCCGCAGGAAGAGAAAACAACCGTGATTCCGGGAGTAGTGGCGAGCGAAACTGGATGAGGCCAAACCGTATTGGTGTGATACCCGGCAGGGGTTGCCAGTGCGGGGTTGTGGGATCTCTTTTCTGCAGTCTGCCGGCTGTGGGACGAGTCAGAAACCGTTGATGTAGGCGAAGGACATGCGAAAGGTCCGGCGTAGAGGGTAAGACCCCCGTAGCTGAAACATCAGCGGCTCGTTTAAGAGACACCCAAGTAGCACGGGGCCCGTGAAATCCCGTGTGAATCTGGCGGGACCACCCGCTAAGCCTAAATATTCCCTGGTGACCGATAGCGGATAGTACCGTGAGGGAATGGTGAAAAGTACCGCGGGAGCGGAGTGAAATAGTACCTGAAACCGTGTGCCTACAAGCCGTGGGAGCGTCGCGCAAGAACTTGTTCTTGCGTCGTGACTGCGTGCCTTTTGAAGAATGAGCCTGCGAGTTTGCGGTATGTTGCGAGGTTAACCCGTGTGGGGAAGCCGTAGCGAAAGCGAGTCCGAAGAGGGCGTTGAGTAGCGTGCCCAAGACCCGAAGCGGAGTGATCTAGCCATGGGCAGGTTGAAGCGGAGGTAAGACTTCGTGGAGGACCGAACCCACCAGGGTTGAAAACCTGGGGGATGACCTGTGGTTAGGGGTGAAAGGCCAATCAAACTCCGTGATAGCTGGTTCTCCCCGAAATGCATTTAGGTGCAGCGTCGTGTGTTTCTTGCCGGAGGTAGAGCACTGGATAGGCGATGGGCCCTACCGGGTTACTGACCTTAGCCAAACTCCGAATGCCGGTAAGTGAGAGCGCGGCAGTGAGACTGTGGGGGATAAGCTCCATGGTCGAGAGGGAAACAGCCCAGAGCATCGACTAAGGCCCCTAAGCGTGTGCTAAGTGGGAAAGGATGTGGAGTCGCAGAGACAACCAGGAGGTTGGCTTAGAAGCAGCCATCCTTGAAAGAGTGCGTAATAGCTCACTGGTCAAGTGATTCCGCGCCGACAATGTAGCGGGGCTCAAGCACACCGCCGAAGTCGTGTCATTGCAGTACATACCTCTAACGGGGACTGTGATGGGTAGGGGAGCGTCGTGTGCCGGGTGAAGCAGCACCGGAAGGTAGTTGTGGACGGTTCACGAGTGAGAATGCAGGCATGAGTAGCGATACACACGTGGGAAACGTGTGCGCCGATTGACTAAGGGTTCCTGGGTCAAGCTGATCTGCCCAGGGTAAGTCGGGACCTAAGGCGAGGCCGACAGGCGTAGTCGATGGACAACCGGTTGATATTCCGGTACCCGCTTTGAAGCGCCAAACATCGAATCAGGCGATGCTAAGTCCGTGAAGCCGCCCTGAGCTCTTCGGAGCGTAGGGGAGTGGTGGAGCCGATGATCCAGACTTGTAGTAGGTGAGTGATGGGGTGACGCAGGAAGGTAGTCCAGCCCGGGCGGTGGTTGTCCCGGGGTAAGGGTGTAGCCCGTCATCTAGGCAAATCCGGATGACATGGAGGGTGAGACCTGATGCCGAGCCGATTGTGGTGAAGTGGATGATCCTATGCTGTCGAGAAAAGCCTCTAGCGAGTTTCATGGCGGCCCGTACCCTAAACCGACTCAGGTGGTCAGGTAGAGAATACCGAGGCGTTCGGGTGAACTATGGTTAAGGAACTCGGCAAAATGCCCCCGTAACTTCGGGAGAAGGGGGCCATTGCTGGTGATGAGTCTTGCACTCTGAGCTGGTGGTGGCCGCAGAGACCAGCGAGAAGCGACTGTTTACTAAAAACACAGGTCCGTGCGAAGCCGTAAGGCGATGTATACGGACTGACGCCTGCCCGGTGCTGGAACGTTAAGGGGACCGGTTAGCTCCATTTCGGTGGGGCGAAGCTGAGAACTTAAGCGCCAGTAAACGGCGGTGGTAACTATAACCATCCTAAGGTAGCGAAATTCCTTGTCGGGTAAGTTCCGACCTGCACGAATGGCGTAACGACTTCTCGACTGTCTCAACCATAGGCCCGGTGAAATTGCACTACGAGTAAAGATGCTCGTTTCGCGCAGCAGGACGGAAAGACCCCGGGACCTTTACTATAGCTTGATATTGGTGTTCGGTTCGGCTTGTGTAGGATAGGTGGGAGACTGTGAACTCGTCACGCCAGTGGCGGGGGAGTCGTTGTTGAAATACCACTCTGGTCGTGCTGGATGTCTAACCTGGGTCCGTGATCCGGATCAGGGACAGTGTCTGGTGGGTAGTTTAACTGGGGCGGTTGCCTCCTAAAGAGTAACGGAGGCGCCCAAAGGTTCCCTCAGCCTGGTTGGCAATCAGGTGTTGAGTGTAAGTGCACAAGGGAGCTTGACTGTGAGACTGACGGGTCGAGCAGGTACGAAAGTAGGGACTAGTGATCCGGCGGTGGCTTGTGGAAGCGCCGTCGCTCAACGGATAAAAGGTACCCCGGGGATAACAGGCTGATCTTCCCCAAGAGTCCATATCGACGGGATGGTTTGGCACCTCGATGTCGGCTCGTCGCATCCTGGGGCTGGAGTCGGTCCCAAGGGTTGGGCTGTTCGCCCATTAAAGCGGTACGCGAGCTGGGTTTAGAACGTCGTGAGACAGTTCGGTCCCTATCCGCTGTGCGCGTAGGAGTCTTGAGAAGGGCTGTCCCTAGTACGAGAGGACCGGGACGGACGAACCTCTGGTGTGCCAGTTGTCCTGCCAAGGGCATGGCTGGTTGGCTACGTTCGGAAAGGATAACCGCTGAAAGCATCTAAGCGGGAAGCCTGCTTCGAGATGAGGGCTCCCTCCTCCTTGAGAGGGTAAGGCTCCCAGTAGACGACTGGGTTGATAGGCCAGATATGGAAGCCTGGTAACGGGTGGAGTTGACTGGTACTAATAGGCCGAGGGCTTGTCCTCAGTTGCTCGCGTCCACTGTGTGGTTCCCGGGTTGCGAACAGTCGCAGCGTCGGTTGAACCAAGTTCCACTGTTTCATTCTTTAATTGAAGAGTGTGCTTGTTCGCTAGAACCCGATAGGGTTTCGGTGGTCATAGCGTTAGGGAAACGCCCGGTTACATTCCGAACCCGGAAGCTAAGCCTTTCCGCGCCGATGGTACTGCAGGGGGGACCCTGTGGGAGAGTAGGACGCCGCCGAACAATCTTTGGAGGACCCTTGGTCCCAGCGTTCACGCTGGGGCTGAGGGTCCTTTTTTGTTTGGTCGAAGCGCGCCGGAGTGGTCGGTGCGCGAGAATGTTTGCAGTACCGAAGACAGGAGTCACGTCGATGTCCCCCAACTCTTCCGACGATCGCTCGGAGCGCCGGCCGCAGCGGCGCGAGGGCGGTGACCGCGGCGGTTTCCGGCGTGACGACCGCGGCCCGCGTCGCGACGACCGGGGCGGCCGGCCCTCCGGTGGCGGCTTCGGCGGTGGACGCCGGGACGACCGCGGCGGCAGCTTCCGCCGTGACGACCGTGGCCCCCGCCGTGACGACGACCGTGGCGGCCGCCCCTCCGGCGGTGGCTTCGGCGGCGGCCGGGACGACCGCGGCCCCCGCCGTGACGACCGGGGTGGTTTCCCGCGCGACGACCGAGCCCCGCGCCGCGACGACCGTCGCGACGACCGCGGTGGCTTCCGCCGTGACGACCGTCCTGGCTTCTCGCGTGACGACCGTGCCCCGCGCGGCCCCCGCCGTGACGACGACCGTGGCGGCAGCTTCCGCCGTGACGACCGTGGTCCCCGCCGTGACGACGATCGCGGTGGTTTCCGTCGTGACGACCGCCCGCGTGGCCCGCGTCGCGACGACGACCGTGGCAGCTTCCGTCGGGATGACGACCGTGGTGGTTTCCGTCGCGATGACCGTGGCCCGCGTCGCGATGACGACCGTGGTGGTTTCCGTCGTGACGACCGCGGTCCCCGTCGGGATGACGACCGGGGTGGTTTCCGTCGCGACGACCGTGGCGGCCGCCCCTCCGGCGGTGGCTTCGGCGGCGGCCGTGACGACCGCGGCCCCCGCCGCGACGACGACCGGGGCGGTTTCCGCCGCGATGACCGTGGTCCCCGTCGTGACGACGATCGCGGTGGCTTCCGCCGCGATGACCGTGGCCCGCGCCGCGACGACGATCGCGGTGGCTTCCGTCGCGACGATCGTGGCCCGCGCCGCGACGACGACCGTGGCGGCTTCCGCCGTGACGACCGCGGCGGCCGTCCCACTGGCGGTGGCTTCGGCGGCGGCCGGGACGACCGTGGCCCGCGCCGCGACGACCGCCGAGACGGCGACCGTGGTGGTTTCCGCCGTGACGACCGTGGTCCGCGCCGTGACGACGATCGCGGTGGTTTCCGCCGCGATGACCGTGGCCCGCGCCGTGATGACGACCGTGGCGGCTTCCGCCGCGACGACGACCGCGGTGGGCGGCGCCCGTACGGTGCCGGCCGCGGCCGCGACGACCGCCGGGACGGTGACCGTGGCGGCTACCGGCGCGACGACCGCCGGGACGACCGGCGCGACGACCGGCGCGACGACCGCCGCGACCGGGAGCCGATCAAGCGGCTGCCGATCCCGGACGACGTCACGGGCGAGGAGATCGACAAGGACGTGCGGCAGGAGCTGCTGAGCCTGCCGAAGACGCTCGCCGACGACGTCGCCAGGAACCTGGTCATGGTGGCCAAGCTGCTCGACGAGGAGCCGGAGAAGGCGTACGGGTACTCGCGCGTGGCGCTGCGGCTCGCGTCGCGGGTCCCCGCCGTGCGGGAGGCGGCCGGCTTCGCCGCGTACGCCGTGGAGAAGTACGGCGAGGCGCTGGCGGAGTTCCGTGCGGCCCGCCGGATGACCGGCAGCGTGGAGCTGTGGCCCGTGATGGCCGACTGCGAGCGCGGTCTCGGCCGTCCCGAGAAGGCCCTCGCGATGGCCGGTGAGCCCGAGGTGCAGAAGCTGGACCGGGCGGGTCAGGTCGAGATGCGGCTGGTCGCGGCCGGTGCCCGGCGCGACATGGGCCAGACCGACGCGGCGGTCGTGACGCTGCAGAGCCCCGAGCTGGCGTCGAACTCCGTACAGCCGTGGACCGCCCGGCTGCGCTACGCGTACGCCGACGCGCTGCTGGAGGTCGGCCGCGAGGACGAGGCACGCGAGTGGTTCGCCAAGGCGCTGGAGGCCGACCAGGGCGGCACCACGAACGCCTCGGACCGGCTGGCCGAGCTGGACGGCGTGGAGTTCACCGACGCGCTGGACGAGGACGAGAACGAGGACGACGAGACCGTGGCCGAGGCCCCGGCCGAGCCCGCCGCCCCCGCGCGGCAGGACTCCTCCGACGGTGACGCCCCGGCGGACGCCCCGCGCGAAGGGCGCCCCGAGCAGGGCTGAGGCCGTCGCGGCCCGGCCGCCTGACGGCACATGAGTGAAGGGCGGGACCCCACCGGGGTCCCGCCCTTCACTCGTTCACACCCGGGTGTCAGGCTCCGGCGGCCGGGGCGAAGCGGGCGATCGGGTTCTCCAGGGTGCCGATCAGTTGGAGGGCGCCGGCCGGGTCCTGGAGGTCCACCATCTGCTCGTTGTTCCGGAGCTGGAGGCGGTTCAGGCAGGACAGCGCGAACGTGTCCGCGAACATGTCGTACTGCCGGAACTTGTCGGCGAGCTGCGGGTTGGCCTCCTGGTACGCGGTCACGCAGTCGGCGACCGTACGCCAGAAGGTGTCCTCGTCCAGCACGTCGCGGGTGACCAGGATGCCGCTCAGGAAGCGGAAGAAGCAGTCGAAGACGTCCGTGAAGAGGGAGAGGAGCTTCTTGTCCTCGGGGACGTCGGCGCGGATGCGCTCGACGGCCGGCGGCAGTACCGCGTCCGGGTCCATCACCGCGATCTCCTCGGCGATGTCCTTGAAGATCGCGCGCTGTACGGTGCCGTCCTCGACGACCAGGATGACGTTCTCGCCGTGCGGCATGAAGACCAGGTCGTAGGCGTAGAACGCGTGCAGGACGGGCGTGAGGTAGGCGTCCACGTAACGGCGCAGCCAGGCCGCGGGTTCGAGGCCGGACTCCTCGATGAGGGCCGCCGCCAGCGAGCCGCCCTCGGGATCGGTGTGCAGCAGGGAGGCCATGGTGGTGAGCCGCTGGCCCGGTTCGAGGGTGGGCACCGGGCTCTCGCGCCACAGGGCGGCGAGCATCTTCAGGTACGGGGAGCCCTTGGCGGTGGCGGCCTCGTACTGGCGGTGGTGGTAGCCGATGGCGGCCCGCTCGCGGATGATCGAGAAACGGGCGGCCTGGAACGTCTCGTCGCTCGCGATCAGGCCGGCCAGCCAGTCGTTGATGGCCGGGGTGGCCTCCATGTAGGCGGCGGACAGGCCGCGCATGAAGCCCATGTTGAGGACCGACAGGGCCGTCTTGACGTAGTGCTTGGACGGGTCGCTGGTGTTGAAGAACGTGCGGATGGACTGCTGCGCCAGGTACGCGTCGTCGCCGGGGCCGAGGCAGACCAAGTGCTGCTGGGCGACCTCGGCGGCGAAGGTGACGGAGAGCTTGTTCCACCACTGCCACGGGTGGGCGGGGATGAGGTGGTAGTCCGCCAGGTCCAGGCCGAGGTCACGCATCGTGGCGGCGAACCGTTCCAGGGTGGCGCCGCCCAGCTCGTCCCGTGCCAGCGCGTCGTAGTCCAGGCCCTCGCCCGCGGTGAAGGTGGAGCGGTCGCGGCGCGCGGCCAGCCAGATCAGGTGGACCGGGCTCGCGGCCTCGGGGGCGTACGCGTGGTACTCGTGCACGCCGAAGCCGAGGCGGCCGTTGTTGGCGACGAAGCAGGGGTGGCCCTCGGACATGCCCGTCTCGACGGCCTGGAAGCCGCCCTTCGCCAGCTCGGCGGCGGACGCGGGGCCCGCGGCCAGCTTGTACGCCGTACCGGAGAGGGTAGAGCTGATCTCCTCCAGGTAGACGGGGAGGATGTCGTCGCTGAGGGCGAGGGTGCGGCGCAGCTCGATGAAGAAGTCGAGGGCGTCCAGGGGGACCTCGGCGCCGTCGCGGCGGCGGGTGATGTCGTCGGCGTCGATGTGCCAGTGGTCCAGGCTCAGCCGGCGGGCGGCGAAGCGGTACTCGACACGGTCGTCGTCGCTGCGTACGACGTAGTGGCCGTCCTCGGGCAGGCGCTGCGGGGTCAGCAGGCGCTCGTGGGCGAACTCGGCGAGGGCCTTGCGGACGAGGAGGCGGTTGGCGCGCGCCCACAGCTCGGGGGTGAGGTGGCGGACGGCGTCCCGTGCTGTGGTCTCGACAGGGGCTCCGGTGGTGTCCGCGGTGGGGTTCAGCATGGGTCTTCTCCTCGGGCGGCCAGGTACTGGTCGCGGGTGCAGGTGCTCAGGTACGCCTCGCCCTTGGGCAGCGTGACCGTGCGTTCGATCTCGAAGCCGACGGCTTTGTTCAGGGCGTGTACCGCGGTGTTGCCGGTGGCCGGTTCGACGACGACGCGCCGGTTGCCGGGCTCGGCGAACAGCGCGTCCATGACGGTGGTGATCACGGCGAGGGTGAAGCCGTGCACCGGGGTGTCGGTCGGCGCGGTCAGGAAGTGCATGCCGATGTCGCCGGGCGCGGCCTCGTGGACCTCGGTGACCTCGCGGTGCGCCGGGTCGTAGCGTTCCATCAGGAAGGCGGGGACGCCGTTGTGCAGGCCGATGAAGGCGTCGTGGTACGGGTCGGCGTCGATGCGGGCGAACTCCGCCTGGACGGCCGCGAGGTCCGCGTCCTGCATCATCCAGTACACGGCTTTGGGGTGGGTGACCCAGCCGTGCAGCAGCTCGGCGTCGCCGGCCGGGTCGACCGGGCGCAGCGCGAACTCGCCGAGCGAGGCGTGGGTGCGGGTGAAGACGGGCGCGGTCATACGGGCGAGACCTCCACGGGGTGGTGCGGGCCGGCCGGGGCGGCGAACTCCTGGAAGGCGATGGACTTCTCGACGGGGTAGTACTCGCGGCCGAGCAGCTCGCGGATGATGCAGGAGTTGCGGTACGCGGCCATGCCAAGGTCGGGCGTGACGAAGCCGTGGGTGTGCAGTTCGGCGTTCTGTACGAAGATGTCGCGGCCCGCGGTGTCGATGCTGTAGTTGCGGGCGACCGCGTAGCGGCCGGCGTCGTCCCAGGCGATGCGGTCGGTCAGCGGGGTGAGGAACTCCGGTGTGGCGTAGCGGTATCCGGTGGCGAGGACCAGGCCCTGGGTGGCGTGGGTGAAGTCCTGGCCCTGCTCCTCCTGGCGCAGGCCGAGGGTGTACGTGCCGGAGGCCGCGTCGTACGTGGCTTCGTTGAGAGCGGTGTTGGTGAGCAGCCGGGTGGGGCAGGGGCCGTGCAGGTTCTTCTGGTAGAGCAGGTCGAAGATCTCGTTGATCAGCTCGGAGTCGATGCCCTTGTAGAGGTTCTTGTGCTGGGCGTTGAGCCGGTCGCGGGTGGCCGGCGGCAGGGCGTGGAAGTAGTCCACGTACTCCGGAGAGGTCATCTCCAGGGTGAGCTTGGTGTATTCGAGGGGGAAGAACCTCGGGGAGCGGGTGGCCCAGGTCAGGTGGTAGCCGTGGCTGTCGATGTCCTGGAGGAGGTCGTAGTAGATCTCCGCGGCGCTCTGGCCGCTGCCGACGATGGTGATGGAGTCCTTGGCCTGGAGGGCGGCCTTGTTCTCCAGGTAGTCGGCGTTGTGCAGGAAGTCGCCGCCGAGGCCCTGGCAGGCTTCGGGGATGTGCGGCGGGGTGCCGGTGCCGAGGACGAGTTTGCGGGCGCGGTAGGTCTTCTTCCGCCCGGTGGGCAGGTGGTCGGCGTGGACGACGTAGACCTGCTCGGTTTCGTCGTACTCGACGGTGGTGACCTGGTGGCCGAAGCGGACGCTGTCCAGTTTGGCGGCGGCCCAGCGGCAGTAGTCGTTGTACTCGGCGCGCAGCGGGTAGAAGCTCTCGCGGATGTAGAAGGAGTACATCCGTCCCGATTCCTTCAGGTAGTTCAGGAAGGAGAACGGGGAGGTCGGGTCGGCGAGGGTGACCAGGTCGGCCATGAAGGGCACCTGGAGGGTGCTGGTCTCCAGCATCATGCCGGGGTGCCAGTCGAAGGACGGTTTGTTGTCCAGGAACAGGCCGTCGAGTTCGCCGATGGGCTCGGTCAGGCAGGCGAGGCCGAGATTGAAGGGCCCGAGGCCGATGGCGATGAAGTCATGAGGGGCGGACACGTGGGGTCTCCGTTTGCGGGGTGTCGGTCGGCCGTCGGCTGTGGGGGCCGGTCGGCGGGGACGGTCAGCTCGCGGCGCTGAGGGCCGGTTCGGGGCGCGCGGCGAGGTACGCGCCGGCGTGCTCGGCGATCAGGTCGAGGACCGTGGCGATGTCGGCCAGCGTGGTCTCGGGGTTGAGCAGGGTGAACTTCAGGTAGTGCCGGCCGTCCACGACGGTGCCCGCGACGATGGCGTCCCCGGAGGCGAACAGCGCTTCCCGGGCGTGCAGGTTGACCTCGTCGCTCAGCACCGGGTCCCGGTCGTCGGGGTACGGCAGGTAGCGGAAGATTAGGGTGCTCAACTGGGGTTCGACCACGACCTCGAAGCGCGGGTCGTCGTTGAGGATCTTCCAGGCGTCGGCGGCGCGGTCCACGACCTCGTCGAAGAGTTCGCCGATGCCGTCGGCGCCCATGGTGCGCAGCGTCAGCCAGAGTTTGAGCGCGTCGAAGCGGCGGGTGGTCTGGATCGATTTGTCGACCTGGTTGGGGATACGGCGCTCGGCCATCCGCGCCGGGTTGAGGTAGTCGGCGTGGTACGTGACGTGCCGCAGGGTGGCGTGGTCGCGTACCAGGACGGCGCTGGAGCTGACCGGCTGGAAGAAGGACTTGTGGTAGTCCACCGTCACCGAGTCGGCGCGCTCGATGCCGTCCAGGAGGGCGCGGCGGCGGGAGACCAGCAGGCCGCAGCCGTACGCGGCGTCCACATGCATCCAGGTGCCGTACCGGGCGCACAGGTCGGCGATCTCGGGCAGCGGGTCGATGCTGCCGAAGTCGGTGGTGCCCGCGGTGGCGACGACGGCCATCGGGATCAGGCCCTCGGCCGCGCAGCGGGCCAGCTCGGCGGCGAGCGCGTCGGCCCGCATCCGCTTGTCCGGGCCGCACGGCACCGCGATCACGGCTTCCGCGCCGAGGCCCAGCAGGGTGGCGGCCTTCTCGATGCTGAAGTGGCCGGCCTGGGAGGCGAAGATGCGCAGCCGGGGCAGGATGTCGGTACGGCGTACCGGAGTTGCGGTGCCCTGAGGGTTTTTGTCCGGGTCGTTCTCGCGGGCGAGGGCCGTGCGGCAGGCCTCGTCGCGGGCCAGCAGCATGGCCTGGAGGTTGGACTGGGTGCCGCCGCTGGTGAAGATGCCGTCGGCGCGCTCGCCGAGGCCGATGCGGCGGGCGGTCCAGTCGATCAGGCGGCGCTCGATGAGGGTGCCGCCGGCGCTCTGGTCCCAGGTGTCCAGCGAGGAGTTGACCGCGGACAGCACCGCCTCGCCGACCAGGGCGGGGATGACGACCGGGCAGTTGAGGTGCGCGAGGTAGCGCGGGTGGTGGAAGTAGACGGCGTCGCGGAGGTAGACCTCTTCGAGTTCGTCGAGGGCGGCGGCGGGGTCGTGCAGCGGCTGGTCGAGGTCGATGCCGGCCACCGTGGGGGAGAGGCCGTCGACCGTGACGCCGGTGAAGGGGCGTTCGGTGGTGGATATCTTGTCGGCCACGCGGGCGACGCCTTCGGCGACGGAGCGGCGGTAGTGCTCGGTGGTGCTGTCGTTGAACAACTGCGACCGGCTGTCCGGCGTCCCGGCGGGTGCGGCGGGCGACGGGTCCTCGGCGGAGTGCGCGAGGAGACTCATGAACGTGTCCTCCCTGATGCGGACTTGCTCACGTGGGGGGATGCGCATGGAACGCCCGCGCTGGGGCAGAAGACCGTCGGCGCAGGGGGGAACGGCTCCATCCGCTTACGTGATGAGGTAAGCCTAACCTAACTTGCGTGACGGGAGGGAAGGGGGTGCCGGGGCGCCGGCGCGGGATACGCGCGCCGGGCCGGCGACGGGCGGCGGAGAGCCGTACGGCCCGGAACCAGGCCC
Organism: Streptomyces chrestomyceticus JCM 4735; assembly: GCF_003865135.1. Classification (NCBI taxonomy): domain Bacteria; kingdom Bacillati; phylum Actinomycetota; class Actinomycetes; order Kitasatosporales; family Streptomycetaceae; genus Streptomyces; species Streptomyces chrestomyceticus. The sequence continues at coordinate 7,349,947 of NZ_BHZC01000001.1, forward strand.
CGGGGCAGCCTGGTTGAGGCATCGGTACGGCCCGGAATCAGACCTCTTCGTCCAGTACGCGCAGAACCAGACCGGTGGCCGGCTTGGGGCCGAAAGAGGTCGACTTGCGTGGCATGGTCACGCCGTCCATGGCGAGTTGGCGCACGGTTTGCTCAAGGACCGGGCGCATCAGGACGGCCGTACCGCCGTGCTTCGCCGCCTGCTCCACGGCGTCCGCGGCGCTGTGGAGATAGCTGATCTCGGAGGGGTGGTCGCGGATCCGCCACACCTCGTCCAGCAGGGCGGAGTGCAGCACGGTGGCGTCCAGCTCGCGCCACGCCGCGGGGCGGTCCCGGCGGATCGTCCGGTGGAGCAGCTCCGGGTCCGGGCGGTCCAGCACGCAGAACCGTTCCGGCCCCGACGTCAGCAGGAAGGCGTTGCCGGGCGTCCCGTCCAGCACCGCCAGCGCCGCGTCGAGCGGGCCTTCCACCGGCCGGACGCGGAAGGCGCCGTCCAGCCCGGACAGCGCGCTGTCCAGCGGCAGGTGCGGCAGTACGCGGTGGATGGCCCGTACCTGGAGCGGATGGCGGGCGGAGTCCACCAGCAGCACCAGGCCGCTCGCCCAGGGGCTCGCCGAGCCGTTGCCGGGGTGCTCCTCGCGCAGCCGCTGGTAGGTGGCCCAGCGGTGGTGCCCGTCGGCGATCAGGGCGTGCCGTATCGCGAGGTCGTCGTCGACGGCGGTCAGGTCGGCGGGGTCGGTGACGGCCCACAGGCGGTGCGCGAAGCCGTCCTCGGTCGTGGTGGAGAGCAGCGGCGTGGTGCGGACGGTCCGTTCGATGACGCCGGTGGCGCCGTTGCCGGTGCCCTGGCCGACGTAGGACAGGAGCAGCGGCTCGAAGTTGGCGGCGGCCGCGCGCATCAGCGCGGCGCGGTCCTCGACGACCTCGGGGATCACGTCCTCGTGCGGCAGGACGGGGCCGTCGAGGTCGAGTGCGCCGATCAGGCCGCGCTGCAGGAGGCTGCCCTTGCTCTGCTCGTACACGTAGAGCGCGGGCCGGTCGTCGGTCGCCAGGACGCCCTGCGCACGCCAGCGGCGCAGCGTCTCGGCGGCCTGGCGGTGCCGGGTGGCGGGGTCGGGGGCCTGCGGGAGGATCAGCCGCACGATGTTGTACGGGTCGGCCGTTTCGAGGTGGCGCACACCGTCCGGCCGTACGACGACGTCGTACGGCGGGGAGGTGACGGCCGTGAGGCTGCTGACGCGGTCCGGGGCGTAGCGCAGCCCGCGGAAGGGGTGGAGGCGGAGGCCGTCGGTGCTGGTCATTGGGGAATGCTATGCCGCCTTCGGCAGTACGGGATGATCGGGGGGAAACCGTTGTGCCACCGGATATACCGGTGGGCCGGGTTCCGTTTCGCGGGGCCCGCGGAACCGGCGGAACCACCTGTGCAGAAGGAGCGAAACGGCATGAGCGAGCGGGTGCGCAAGCAGCCCGGACGGTGCGAACGGGCACTGAGCGAGGCGTACGACACGGCGCTGCTGGACCTGGACGGAGTCGTCTACGCCGGCGGCTCGGTGATCGAGCACGCCGTCGCGTCGCTCACCACGGCGCGGGACGGTGGCATGCACCTGGCGTACGTGACCAACAACGCCTCCCGGACGCCGGACACGGTCGCCGGCCAGCTCACCGGCTTCGGGCTGCCGACCGCCCCGACGGACGTCATCACCTCGGCGCAGGCGGTCGCCCGGCTGATCGCCGGGCAGGTGCCCGAGGGCGCCAAGGTGCTGGCGGTCGGCGGCGAGGGCCTGCGGGTGGCGCTGCGCGAGCGCGGGCTGGTACCGGTGGACTCCGCGGACGACGACCCGGCCGCGGTGGTGCAGGGATTCGACCCGAAGCTGAACTGGGAACGGCTGGCGGAGGCCGCCTACGCGGTCCAGCGCGGTGTGCCCTGGTTCGCCTCCAACACCGACCTGACCATCCCCAAGGAGCGCGGCATCGCGCCGGGCAACGGCGCCCTCGTGGAGGTCGTCCGCACCGCCACCGGCGGCACGCCCCAGGTGGCGGGCAAGCCGGAGACGCCCATGCACCGCGAGACGGTGCTGCGTACGGGGGCGCGGCGGCCGCTGGTCATCGGCGACCGGCTCGACACGGACATCGAGGGCGCCTACAACGGCGGTGTGGACTCGCTGCTGGTGCTGACCGGCGTGACCACCGCGGCCGAACTGCTGGCCGCTCCGCCGCAGCACCGCCCCACCTACGTCGACGCGGACCTGCGCGGCCTGCTCGGCCCGCAGCCGGAGGTGTCCGAGGAGACCGACGGCTTCGGGTGCGGCGGCTGGACGGCGTCCGTACGGGACGGCGCGCTGGCGCTGGACGGGGACGGCGCGTCGCTGGACGGGCTGCGGGCGCTGTGCGCGGCGGCCTGGACGGCGGCCGGGGACGGTACGTGCGACGCCGACGCGGGGAAGGCGCTGGCGCGGCTCGGGTTGTGAGGCGTACGCGCCGCGACGCCGGGAAGGGCCCCGCTCGGTGACGTGCGGGGCCCTTCCCTGTGGTGCGTGTACGGACCGTCGTACGCGCACGGTACGGGGGCCGGGTCAGTCCTCGCTGCCGGCGGCCGTGCTCGCGATGTACTCCGCGAGCAGGTCCTCCTCGCTGGCCCCGCGCCGCCAGTAGCCGGTGAACTTCACGGCCCGGCGGTCGAACTCACGCTCCCGCACGAGATGGCGGCGCAGCATCTTCACGTTGCCCGCCTCGCCCGCGATCCAGGCGTACGGCGTGCCCTCGGGCAGTTCGGCGGCGCGGACCGCCTCCAGCAGCGCGTCCTGCCCGTCCGCCGGCCGCTCGTCGGCCACGAGCCAGGTGATGTCGGCGTCCGCGAAGGTGGGCAGGTCCTGGCGGTCCGCCGCGTGGGCGACGGACAGGAAGACCTTGGCCTGGGTGCCGGGGGAGAGCCAGGCCAGGATGCCGGCCACGGCGGGCAGCGCCGTCTCGTCGCCGGTCAGCAGGATCCAGTCGGTGCCGGGCGGCGGGCGGAAGTCGACGCCGCCGTTGTCCTCGACGGCCGGGCCAAGGACCGAGACACGGTCGCCGGGCACGGCGGACGCCGCCCAGCGCGAGGCCGGGCCGCCGGCCGCGGCGCCCGGGGCGTCCGCGCCGTGCAGCGCGAAGTCCACGTCGATCTCGGCCGGCTCGTGGCGCTGCTCGCGGATGGTGTACGAGCGCATCAGGGGGCGCTCGGCCGGGTCCTGGGCGCGCCAGGCGGGGTACCAGTTCTCGCTCTGGTCGGCGAAGACCGGCTCGGACTGGTGGGCCTGCGGGAGGAACAGTTTGAAGCGCTGGTCACGGCCGCCGGAGGCCATCTCGTCGAGCCGTTCGCCGCCGAAGGTGATCCGGACCATGGAGGGGCCGAGCCGGCGGGTGCGCACGACGCGCACGTCGAAGAAGCGGAACGGGGTGGTGGCGGGTGCGGCGGTCGTGGTCATGCGGAGGAACCTCCCGGAACCGTGACTCGGTGACTGCGGTGCGGTGTGCGGCGCGGTGCCGTGGCCGGCCGGTGCGGCGACCGGCCACGGGGTGCGTCAGGCGACCTTCTTGGCGTTCTGGATGACCTTGGCCAGCTCTTCCATCAGCGGCGCGGCGCCCGCGTAGGAGAAGCGCGGCTCGCTGGACCAGCCCGTGACCTGTCCGGCCTTGACGGCGGGCAGCTTGTTCCAGGCGGGCTTGGCGGCCAGGTCCTTGGGCTGGAGGGCGGAGGTGCGGTTGTCGAGCATGAGCACGTCGGCCGGGTACTTGTCGGCGTTCTCCCAGCTCAGGTTCTCGAAGTAGCCGCCCTTGTCCAGGTTGTCGGGGACGATGATGTCCACGCCCAGCGACTTGAAGTACATGATGTCGGAGTTGATGCCGGGGTTGGAGGCGTAGAAGAGGTCGGCGCTGCCGGAGCAGGCGAGCACCCGGACCGGGTTGGACTTGGCGGTCTTGCGCAGCTCGGCGGCGGCCTTCTCGAAGCGGGCCTTGGCGTCGGTGACCTTCTTGGCCTTCAGGTCGGCGCCGAGGGACTGCGCCAGTTCGGCGTACCGCTCGATGATCTTCACCAGCGGGGTGCGGGAGGCGGTGATCGCCACCGTCTCGGCCAGCTTGGTGATCTTGTCCTTGCTCTCGTCCGGCACGAACCACAGGGCGTTCGGCTCGAACATGTTGGTGATCAGCAGGTCGGGGTTGAGGCCCGCGTACTTCTCGACCGCGAACTGGTTGTACGCGTTGCCGATGATGGTGAGGCGGTCCACGTCGATGTCGCCGGCCTGCGCGTCCGGCTTGCCGTTCTTCAGCTTGGTCGGGCCGAAGACGCCGACGACCTGCTTGTCGATGCCGAAGTCGTACAGCGCGGCCGCGGTGCCGGTGAAGGCGACGATGCGCTGCGGCGTGTGGTCCAGCGAGACCTTCTTCTTGCGGTCGTCCGTGAAGGACCAGGCGCCGCCCTTGACGTTCCCCTGCGCGCCCGAGTCCTTGTCCTTGCCGCCTCCGCAGGCGGCCAGCAGGGCGCCGATGCCGACGGCGCCACCGGCGGCGAGAACGCCGCGTCGGGACAGGGATACGCTACGGGGGGTGCTCATGGTCGATGCGCTTCTCTCTGGGCTGGGCCTCGGCACGGCCGTCAGGGCTTGACGGGACTTCAGCCGGTCGTTCACGGTCTTCAGTGCGTTTTCGGACGGACTTCAGGCCGCACGGCAAAGGGCCGGTAAAAGGCCCTGCAGAACGACTTGATGTCTGATCGTGAGGGTAGGCTAACCTAACTCCCGTGTTGGTTGACAGTCCCCCCGAAGCAGCAAACGCCCCCGCGGCCCCGCGGCGGCGGCAGATCACTCGCTCGGCGGGGCTCGTCGCCTCCGTCGGCGCACTGGTGGCCGTGACCGCCCTGGGCATCGCCGTCGGCGCGAAACAGGTACCCCTCGACCAGGTCTGGCACGCCCTCTTCCACTACACGGGTGACGACACCGACGTGGTCGTACGGGACGTCCGCCTGCCCCGCACCCTCCTCGGCCTGCTGGCCGGCGCGGCCCTCGGGCTGGCCGGCACCGTGATGCAGGCCCTGACCCGCAACCCGCTCGCCGACCCCGGCGTCCTCGGCATCAACGCGGGCGCCTCGGCGGCCGTCGTCTCCGCCATCAGCTTCCTGGGGATCACCTCACTGACCGGGTACGTGTGGTTCGCCTTCCTCGGCGCCGCGGTCGTCTCGGTCGCCGTGTACGTGCTCGGCGGCACCCGCAGCGCCACCCCCGTACGGCTCGCGCTGGCCGGTACCGCCCTGTCCGCCGTACTGATCGGCTACATCAACGCCGTCAACCTCCTGGACACCGCGGCGCTGGACCGGATGCGCTTCTGGACGGTCGGCTCGCTGGCCTCCGCCACCATGACCACCGTGCGGGAGGTCGCGCCGTTCCTCCTGGTCGGCGCCGTCCTGGCGCTCGCCGTCGGACGCCCCCTGAACGCCATCGCACTCGGCGACGACCAGGCGCGGGCCCTGGGCGCCCGGCTGACCCGCACCCGGGTGCTGGCGATGGTCGCCGTCACCCTGCTGTGCGGCGGCGCGACCGCCGCCTGCGGCCCGATCGTCTACGTCGGCCTGATGGTCCCGCACGTCGTCCGCGCCGTCACCGGCCCCGACCTGCGCTGGATCCTGCCGTACTCGGCGGTCCTGTCGCCGGTCCTGCTGCTCGGCGCCGACGTCCTGGGGCGCGTCGTGGCGCGGCCCGGCGAGATCCAGGTCGGCATCGTGACCGCCGTCGTCGGCGGCCCGGTCTTCATCTACCTCGTACGGCGTCGGAGGATGGCCCAACTGTGAGTTCCACCGTCAAGACCGACACCGGCCGGAACGATTCCCCGGCGGCCGGGGAGGCCGCGCGGACCGGCAGGTCCGTGCGGGCGGTCCGCACCGCCGGCGGGCTGTCCGTGCGCCTGGACGTACGGACCCTCGTGGTCTGCGTGCTGCTGACGGCCGTGGCCCTGTCCGCGAGCGTGCTGCTGATCGGCACCGGCGACTTCCCGATGGGCCCCGGAGACGTCCTCGCCACCCTCACCGGGTCCGGCACCGCCGCGCAGGAGTTCATCGTCAACGACCTGCGGCTGCCGCGGGTCCTGGTCGGGCTGCTGGCCGGCGCCGCCTTCGGGGTCGCCGGCGCGGTCTTCCAGGCCGTCTCCCGCAACCCGCTCGGCAGCCCCGACGTGCTCGGCTTCTCCCAGGGCTCGACGGCCGGCGCGCTGCTCGTCCTCGTCTTCTTCCAGGGCGGCACCTTCGCCATCGCGGCCGGCTCGGTCGTCGGCGGTCTCGTCACCGGGCTGGCGATCTTCCTGCTGGCCTGGAAGGGCGGCATCCACGGCTACCGCTTCGTGCTCGTCGGCATCGGCGCCGCCGCGATGCTCTACGCGATCGTCCTGTACCTGATGACCAAGGCGAACATCGTCGAGGCCACCCAGGCCGTCACCTGGATGACCGGCACCCTCAGCGGCCGGGACTGGGACCAGGTCTGGCCGCTGGCGATCGTCTGCGCCCTGCTGATCCCGCTGTCGCTGCTGTACGGGCGGCCGCTGCGGATGCTGGAGATGGGCGACGACGCCGCGTACGCGCTGGGCGTCCCGGTCACTCGGGTCCGCGTCGTCCTGCTGGCGGCGGCCGTCCTGCTGGTCGCTGCGGCCACCGCGGCGGCCGGGCCGATCGCCTTCCTCGCGCTGACCGCCCCGCAGCTTGCCCGCCGGCTGACCCGCTCGCCCGGCCCCAACCTGCTGCCCGCCGCCCTCATGGGCGCCGCCCTCCTGGTCACCGCCGACTGGCTCTCGCAGCAGATCTTCGGCGCCGACCAGCTCCCGGTGGGTGTGCTGACCGGTCTGCTCGGCGGCGGCTACCTGCTGTGGCTGCTGGCCTCCCAACGCAAGGCGGGACGGATATGAGCCCCCGGGACGCCGCACGGAAGCCCGGAACCGTACCTGCCTCCGCTCCCGCCCGACCGACCGAGCCGCCCCAGGCCCCCACGACGCAGACCGCTACAAGGAGCAACCAGTGAGCCGTCTCACGGCCGAGAACGTGACCCTCGCCTACGACCAGCGGGTCATCGCCGAGGACCTCTCGGTGGCCATACCGGACCAGTCCTTCACGGTCATCGTCGGACCGAACGCCTGCGGCAAGTCCACGCTGCTGCGCGCGCTGTCGCGGATGCTCAAGCCCGCCGCCGGCTCCGTCCTGCTGGACGGCGCGGCCATCTCCTCGCTGCCCGCCAAGAAGGTCGCCCGCACCCTCGGGCTGCTCCCGCAGTCCTCCATCGCGCCCGACGGCATCACCGTCGCCGACCTGGTCGCACGCGGCCGCTACCCGCACCAGGGACTGCTGCGCCAGTGGTCGGGCGAGGACGAGCGGATCGTACGGGAGTCCATGGACGCGACCGGCGTCGGCGAACTGGCCGAACGCTACGTCGACGAACTCTCCGGCGGACAGCGGCAGCGCGTGTGGATCGCGATGGCCCTGGCCCAGCAGACCCCGCTGCTCCTCCTGGACGAGCCGACCACCTACCTCGACATCCAGCACCAGATCGAGGTGCTGGACCTGTGCGCCGAACTCCACGAGGAGCAGGGCCGCACCCTCGTCGCCGTCCTGCACGACCTCAACCACGCCGCGCGCTACGCCACGCACCTGATCGCGATGCGGGCGGGCGAGATCGTCGCCGAGGGGCCGCCGGAGCAGGTCGTCACGGCCGACCTCGTCGAGCGGGTCTTCGGCCTGAGGTGCCAGGTCATCGACGACCCGGAGACGGGCACGCCGCTGGTGGTGCCGGCGGCGCGCAAGGCACGTACGGCGGCGGGGGCCGTGGCGTCCTGAGCCGGGCCGGGGGCCGGGGGCTGAGCGGCGTACGGGCGAGGGGCCGGCCCGCGGCCGCGGTCAGAGCAGCGACCGCAGGCGCAGCAGGTCGCGGAAGCCCGCCTCCAGCTTGACCCGGCCGCTGCCCCACGCCTTGGCGAAGTGCAGCTCGCCGTCGACCATGGCGACCAGGTCGTCGCCGCGCATGGCCAGACGGATCTGGGCGCGTTCGGGCGGCGGCCCGGGGACGTTGGTGACGTCCTCCAGGGTGCCGTTCGCGAGCCGGCCGGTGAAGGTGACGTCCAGGTCGGTGATCCGGCAGCTCAGCGAACGGTCGAAGGCGGCCGCGCTCCGGACGTCGCCGTCGGCGGTGGACAGGTTCTGGGCGAGCCGGCCGAGGGCGGCGCGGCACTCTTCGAGGGTTGCCATCGAGATCGACGATACGCCGGTGCGGGACGGGCGGGCGGTGGCCCGGTCGGCGGGCGGTTCGAGGTAGCGTCGAGGCATGGAAGAGCCGAAGGAGCCGGTGGGCGGCGGGGTACCGGACGAGCGGGGGCCGGAGAGGACTGGTTCCGGTGGGCCGGAGGGCCGGGAGCGGGACGGTCTGGATGGCTTGAACGGCTCGGGCGGCTCGGACGGATCGGGCACCTTGGACGGATCGGACGGATCGGGCCGGGACGGCGTAGGGCCGGGCGGGCCGGAGCGGAGCGGTACCGGCCCGGAGCAGAGTGGTATCGGGTCGGAGCAGAGCGGCATCGGGTCGGGTCAGAGTGGCACCGGTCCGGACCGGCCGGCCGGGAACGGTGCCGGACCCGCCGGGCCGCAGCCGCTGGGTGTCGCGGTGACGCCCACCGGGGACGCCGCCGTCGACGCCCAGCTACGGCGCCTGGCCGACGCCGACCACCTCGCCGCGAGCGGACACCTTGAGGTGTACGAGGATGTGCACCGGGGACTGCGCGACGCGCTGGCCGCGCTCGACCGGCGCCCCGGCCCGGCCGGCCCGTCCGGCGCGGCGCCGTCCCCGCAGCCGTCCGCAACGTACGACAACAGGAGCTGAACCACAGGTGGCAGGAGTGGCACGACGCCGACTCGACGCGGAGCTGGTGCGCCGCAAGCTGGCCCGGTCCCGCGAGCACGCGAGTCAGTTGATCGCCGCGGGGCGGGTGACCGTCGGCGGGACGACGGCGACCAAGTCCGCCACCCAGGTGGAGACCAGCGCGGCCCTGGTCGTGCGCGACGACGACAGCGACCCGGACTACGTCTCACGCGGTGGCCACAAGCTGGCCGGCGCCCTCGCCGCGTTCGAACCCCTCGGCCTGAAGGTGGCGGGCCGCCGCGCGCTGGACGCGGGCGCCTCCACCGGCGGCTTCACGGACGTCCTGCTGCGGGCCGGCGCCGGGCACGTAGTCGCCGCCGATGTCGGATACGGGCAGCTCGCCTGGTCCCTGCAGAGCGACGACCGGGTCACCGTCAAGGACCGCACCAACGTGCGCGAGCTGACGCTGGAGCAGATCGACGGCGAGCCCGTCGACCTCGTCGTCGGCGATCTGTCCTTCATCCCGCTGGGTCTGGTGCTGCCCGCCCTGGTCCGCTGCGCGGCGCCCGACGCCGATCTGGTGCTGATGGTCAAGCCGCAGTTCGAGGTCGGCAAGGAGCGCCTGGGCAGCGGCGGAGTGGTGCGCAGCGCCGAACTGCGGGCCGAGGCGGTACGCGGTGTCGCCGAGCGGGCCGCCGCCCTGGGACTGGGGGTGGCCGGGGTGACCGCCAGCCCGCTGCCCGGGCCCTCCGGCAATGTCGAGTACTTTCTGTGGCTGCGCGCCGGAGCGGAGGCACTCGACCCGGCGGACGTCGACCGAGCAGTGGCGGAGGGGCCCCGTTGACCAGTTCTGAAGCATCCGGAGCGGCTGAGACAGCCGGCTCGCGCACCACCTGTACCACACCGTCCCCGGGCGGCCCGGAGCCGTCCGGAGAGCGCACCGTCTTCCTGCTGGCGCACACCGGCCGCCCCGCGGCCGTCCGCAGCGCCGAACTCGTCGTCCAGGGGCTGCTGCGCAGCGGCATCGGCGTACGGGTCCTGGCCGAGGAGGCGGCGGACCTGCCGCTGCCGGCGTCCGTGGTCCGCGTCGAGTCCGAGCAGTGCGCGGCCGAGGGCTGCGAACTGCTGGTGGTCCTCGGCGGGGACGGGACGCTGCTGCGCGGCGCGGACTTCGCCCGTACGTCCGGGGTGCCGATGCTCGGCGTCAACCTCGGCCGGGTCGGCTTCCTCGCCGAGGCCGAGCGGGACGACCTGGACAAGGTCGTCGACCGGGTCGTGACCCGCTCCTACGAGGTCGAGGAGCGGATGACCATCGACGTCCTGGTGCGCAACAACGGCAGCGTCGCGCACACCGACTGGGCCCTGAACGAGGCGTCCGTGGAGAAGGCGGCGCGGGAGCGCATGCTGGAGGTCGTCACCGAGGTCGACGGGCGGCCCGTCTCGCGCTTCGGCGGCGACGGCGTCGTGTGCGCGACCCCGACCGGCTCCACCGCCTATGCCTTCTCGGCGGGCGGCCCGGTCGTCTGGCCCGAGGTCGAGGCCCTGCTGATGGTGCCGATCAGCGCGCACGCGCTGTTCGCCAAGCCGCTGGTCACCTCGCCGGACTCGGTGCTGGCCGTCGAGGTGCAGCCCAAGACGCCGCACGGCGTGCTGTGGTGCGACGGCCGTCGCAGCGTCGAACTGCCCGCGGGCGCGCGGGTGGAGGTCCGCCGCGGCGCCACCCCGGTACGCCTCGCCCGGCTGCATCACGCCTCCTTCACCGATCGTCTGGTGGCCAAGTTCGCCCTGCCGGTGGCGGGCTGGCGCGGCGCACCGCAGTAACCGCTGCGGGGCGGGAGGGTACGGGCTCCGCCGCGGAGTCGGCAGGCATCGGCTCCGTGGCAGGGCGGACGGGTATCGGCTCGCCCCGGGCCCGGAGCGGGTGCACGGCTCGGGGCCCGGGCCCCAGGAACGTCACGAGCGCGGCCGTGAGCGACGCGGCCGCGCCCAGGACGAGGGCGGGCGCGGCGTGCCCGGTGAAGCCCGGGAACACCGACTCGACGACGTTGATCGCGGTGTGCACCACGACGACCGTCAGCACGATCCCGCCGGAGCTGTCGTACAGCCGGACCATCAGGATCCGCAGCGCGACCGAGCCGAGCACCTGACCGGCTGTCCACGCGGCGGAACGGCCCGCCTGGGCGTACGCGACGAGGTGCCAGGACGCCCATACCAGGCCGATGACCAGGCCCGCGCCGAGCGTCCCCCACCGCTCCCGCAGGGGTTCCAGCAGGTATCCCGTCCAGCCCGCCTCCTCGGCAGCGGCGGCGACGACGTACAGGACGAGGAGCAGCGGCACGGACGCGGGCGGGGAGTGCGGCCCGGTGGGCGGCGCCCCGGCCGCCGACAGCAGCCCGTACGTCACGAGGAACAGGGCGGGTATCAGGAGGACGGACAGGGCCCAGCAGCCGGGCCGCGCCGCACCGCGTACCGAGACCGTCCGCCGCAGCAGCCGTCGCACCCCGCGCCCGCCCTCCTCCCGGAAGAGGAGGAACGAGGCCACCGCCACCGGCAGGACGAACTGGAACGCGCTCGGCGGCATGCCCATCGGCAGCACACCGGACAGGTCGAAGACCGCACCGGCCCCCCAGAACGGGACGGAGAGCGCCGCCAGTAACGCGATGAACGTCAAGGGCGATTCGCGGCCCGCCGCGACCCGGGTCATGGCGTCGGGTGGCCGGTGGCCAGGAGGGCTCGGGCACGGGACAGGGCCGGGTCGCGGCCGGCCGCCAGATCCTCGGCGGCGAAGACCGGGACATGGACGGCCGGCGGGATGCCCGTCCCGTCGAACGTGCGCCCCTCCGCGGTCAGGAACTCCTCGTTGGGCAGCTCGAACTTCCAGCCGTTCGGCAGGGTGCGGTCCAGGGTGTCGGAGAAGACGCCCTGGGTGTTCTCCCCGATGCGCACCGGCGCCGGGGTACGGCCGAGCAGGGCCTGGGTGAAGGTCTCGCCCGCGCTGATCGTGAGCGGTCCGGTCAGCACCGCGAGCGGGCCCGTGTAGCGGGGGCCGTGGTGCGGGCGTATCCACGCGGGCTGGTCGGGGGTGAACTTCCGGGGGTCGGCCGGATCGTTGCGCGCGTGTTTGCGGTAGGCGAGGTACGGGCGGTCCGTCAGCCGGGAAGCGACGCGCAGCCCCAGCGGGTCCGACCCGCCGCCGTTCAGCCGCAGGTCGACGACGAGGCCGCGCAGGGCCTTCGGCCCGGACGTACGGCCCTTGGTGAACACGGCGTCCAGCGCGCGGTCCAGCTCGGCGACGTCGCTCGCGTAGTCGTCCTGGTCGGTGTAGCCGGTGAAGGACGTGATGCGGAGGTAGCCGAGACGGCCGGGGAGGTCGGCGTAGGAGAGCGCGCCGCCGGCCCACCGGTGGAGGGTGGCGTCCGGGCCGAGGTCGGCGGCGATCGCCGCGTCCACCTGCTTCAGGAGCGTGGCGGAGGGGAGGGTCGTCCCGGGCCGCACTCCGCCGTACTTGCGGCCGGGGCCCGCGTTCAGCTTGGTGTGCCCGTCGTGCAGCGGTTCGATCATCTCGCGGAGCACGGCGAAGAGTGCGTCGTCGCTCGTCCCGTCGGGGACGCGCGGGCGGTACCGGTCACGCACCGCGGCCCAGTCGATTCCCTTGGCGGCGAAGAACGGGTAGTTCTCGGTGTAGGTGTGCCAGAAGACGTCGAAGACCGTACGGGCGTCACGGTTGTCCTTCGACGGGTCCTGGTGGCAGCGGGCGGGCAGCCCGGCGACGCGGCGCAGGGTGCGGTGGCCGACGTTGTCCTCGATGCTCAGGCGGGCCTCGTGGGCGTTCCGCGGGGCGACCGTGACGCGCGCCGAGCCCGGTACGGCGAAGCGCACCCGGCCCCGCGCGTCGGGCCCGCTCTCGCGGACGCCGTTCAGGGAGCCGGGGAGGCAGCTAACGGCCGTGGTCTCGTAGGCCCGCAGCCGCTGCCCGTCGATGGTGACGTACATGCCGTACCCGTCCATCTGCCACACGCCGTGCAGCGCTGCCGCACCCGCCCGGGCCGCGTGACCCGGTTGCGCGGCGGCCGGTGCGGAAACGGTGGCGGCCAGGGCCGTGCAGGCGGCCAGCAGCAGGGCGGTACGGCGGGTGGGGTGGCCGCGCCGCCGGGCGGTGTGGTGCGCGGTGTCCGGCCCGGCCGGTCGTCCGGTCATGTTCTTGCTCCCACTGTGTCGGCGCGAGGGCCGCGGTCCGGGCGGATACGGAAAAGAATCGACATGTAGACCGGCGGGGAGACGGCCCTCTTCCGGCCCCTTCCGGTGGTGCTCCCACCAGCGTGACGGGCGGGACGGGGGCGGCACCATGAGGAGATCACCCGTTCTTGGGGTGGGGTTTTCCGCAGGGCGCGGCGGCCGGGCGAGGGGAGGCCGTCGCGGGGCGGGCCCGGGACCTCGTAAGGTCGTATCCGTGTTGGAGGAGATGCGGATCAGGTCCCTGGGCGTCATTGACGATGCCGTCGTCGAGCTGTCGCCGGGTTTCACGGCGGTGACCGGCGAGACGGGCGCGGGCAAGACCATGGTCGTCACCAGCCTCGGGCTGCTGCTCGGCGGGCGCGCCGACCCCGCCCTGGTGCGGATCGGAGCCAAATCGGCGGTCGTGGAGGGCCGCATAACGGTGGGCCCGGCGGCACCGGCCGCGGTGCGCGCCGAGGAGGCGGGCGCCGAGCTGGACGACGGGACGCTGCTGATCAGCCGCACGGTCTCCGCCGAGGGCCGCTCGCGCGCCCACGTCGGCGGCCGTTCCGTCCCGGTCGGGCTGCTGGGCGAGTTGGCGGACGACCTGGTGGCCGTGCACGGCCAGACCGACCAGCAGGGCCTTTTGCGCCCGGCCCGGCAGCGGCAGGCACTGGACCGCTACGCGGGCGACGCGGTGTCCGTACCGCTCGCCAAGTACACCGCCGCGTACCGGCGGCTGCGCGCCGTCGCCGCCGAACTGGACGAGCTGACCACCCGGGCCCGCGAACGGGCCCAGGAGGCCGACCTGCTGCGCTTCGGCCTGGAGGAGATCGCCGGAGTCGAACCGCAGCCGGACGAGGACAGCGAGCTGGCCGCCGAGGCCGAACGGCTCGGCCACGCCGAGGCGCTGGCGTCGGCCGCGTCGGCCGCGCACGCCGCGCTCGCCGGAAACCCCGAGGACCTGGAGGCCGTCGACGCCAGCACCCTGGTCGCGGGCGCGCACCGGGCGCTGGACGCCGTACGCAGCCACGACCCGGCACTGTCCGCGCTCACCGAGCGGCTGGGCGAGATCGGCATCCTGATGGCCGACGTGGCCGGCGAACTGGCCAGCTATGCGGACGGACTGGACGCGGACCCGCTGCGGCTGGCCGCCGTCGAGGAGCGCCGGGCCGCGCTCACGCACCTGACGCGCAAGTACGGCGCGGACATCGCCGCCGTGCTGGCCTGGGCCGAGGAGAGCTCGGCCCGTCTCGCCGAGCTGGACGGCGACGACGACCGGATCGGCGAACTGGCGGCGGAGCGCGACGCGCTCCGCGCGGAACTGGGTGAGCTGGCGCAGGCGTTGACCGACGCCCGGGAGGCGTCGGCGAAGCGATTCGCCGACGCGGTGACGGCCGAGCTGGCCGAGCTGGCCATGCCGCACGCCCGGGTCAGCGTCCAGATCAGCCAGACGGAGCTGCCGGAGACCGCCGACGAGAGCGACGGCGTCGAGGTCGGCGGCCGTACGGTGGCCTACGGCCCCACCGGCGCCGACGAGGTGGAACTCCTCCTGGCCCCGCACCCCGGCACGCCGCCCCGTCCCATCGCCAAGGGCGCCTCGGGCGGTGAACTGTCCCGGGTGATGCTCGCGGTCGAGGTGGTCTTCGCCGGTTCCGACCCCGTACCGACGTATTTGTTCGACGAGGTGGACGCGGGCGTCGGCGGCAAGGCCGCCGTGGAGGTCGGCCGCCGCCTGGCCCGCCTGGCCCGGTCGGCCCAGGTCGTGGTCGTCACCCACCTCCCGCAGGTGGCGGCCTTCGCCGACCGGCAGCTTCTCGTGGAGAAGACCCACGACGGTTCGGTGACCCGCAGCGGTGTCACGGTCCTGGAGGGCGAGGACCGGGTGCGCGAACTCTCCCGGATGCTCGCCGGGCAGGAGGACTCCGAGACGGCGCGGGCGCACGCGGAGGAACTTCTGGAGACGGCCCGCGCGGGACGCTGAGGCGGGGGCGGAGGGCCGACGGTCGGGGCCGGAGGCGGGGCCGGCCGGCCCCGAGCGGTACGGGCCCACCGGCCCCACGAACACCACACCACCCGGCCGCCCTACGCTGCCGATCATGATCGAAACGTTGCGCAAGACCCTGCCGTTCGCCGTCGCGGCAGGTGCCACCCGGACCGTGTACGGACAGGTGCGGCGCCGGCCGCCCGGTGGGCGCGGACGCTGGGAGCGTACGAACCACGCGGGCCGCACGGTCGACCTGTACAGCGGGCCCGCCACCGTGGCGGGCACCGCGCTCGCCGCCGTGACCGCGCCGGGGCTGTCCGCCCGTACGCGCACGGCGGCGGCGCTGGCCGTCCTGGTGGCCGGGGGCTGTGGTACGTATGACGACCTCGCCAGAGCGGGGGACCCCCGGCGCGGCTTCCGGGCCCACCTGTCGGCCCTGTGCGAGGGGGAGTTGACCAGCGGCGCGGTGAAGCTGTTCGGGATCGGCGCGGCGGGGCTGGCCGCCGGTGCGCTGCTCAAGGAACGGCCGCTGGACAAGGTGCTCGCCGGGGTGGTGATCGCGGGTGCCGCGCACGCCGTGAACCTGGTGGACGTACGGCCGGGCCGGGCGGCGCTGGCCACGCTCGCCGCGGCGACGCCGGGGCTGCTGCGGCGCGGCCCTGCGGGAGCCCTGGCCGCGGCGCCTGCGGGGGCCGTGGCGGCGGTCCTCGCGGACGACCTGGGGGAGCGCGCCATGATCGGTGACGCGGGCGCCCATGCCCTGGGCGCCGGACTCGGGCTCGCCGTCGCCGCCGGGTGCGGCCGCGCGGGGCTGGCCGTGCACGCCGCCGCCCTGGTCGGCGCCGCGGTGGCCGGTGACCGGTCCGGGCGGGCGGCCGCGCCCGGCGGCGCGTAACGGCGGGAGCCCGTGCCAGGTCACTGCCGCTGGGCCGACGGAGTGGGTGGTTTGTCGCCCATATGGGTGGTCAGGTGGGTGTATGGGCGATGTGTGCCCTTGGAACGGCTCGTCGGCGGTCCCGGATCGACGGCGCGGGCTGGCATCCTGGGGGCGCAGCGCGTAGAGCTGCGCGACCGCGCCCCCGTACCGGGGCCTGCCCCGGGCGGAGCCGGCCGCCGCGGCGCGCCGCCCGGCCCGCCACCGACCCCAGGAGCCCCGCCCACGTGACCAGCACCCCGGCCCCGCCGCACGGACCGTCGCCGCTGCGCACGGTCCAGGTGCTGGGCCGTGGCAGCGCGGGCAGCGCCGCCCATGTGCGGTCGCTGGCCGCCGGACTGGTGGCGCGCGGGGTCCGGGTGACGGTGTGCGCCCCGCCCGACGCCGAGGACACGTACGACTACACGGACGCGGGCGCGCGGTTCGTACCGGTACCGCCGCGCGCCGACCCGGCCGGCGTGACGTCGCTGCGGGCCGCCTGCGGGGACGCCGACCTCGTGCACGCGCACGGCCTGCGGGCGGGCCTGCACGCCGCGTTGGCCCTCCAGGGCCCGCGGGGCCGCCGCGTCCCCCTCGTGGTCACCTGGCACACCAAGGCGCACACGGACGGGCCGCGCGCCCGCCTGGTCCAACTGCTGGAACGCCGGGTGGCGCGGGCCGCCGCGGTCGTCCTGGGCGCGTGCTCGGACCTGGTGGACCGGGCACGCGAACGCGGCGCCCGGGACGCGCGCCTGGCCCCCGTCGCCATCCCTGCGCCCCGGACGGGCGGCCGCCCGCTGACGGCGGAGGACCGCCCCGCCCACAAGCAGCGCGCCGAACTGGGCGCCGTGGACCGCCCCTTGATCCTCGTCGTCGGCCGCCTGGAGACGCACCAGGGGCACGACGTCCTGCTGGACGCGGCGCACGCCTGGTGCGCCCTGGACCCGCAGCCGATGGTCGCGGTGGCGGGGGAGGGCGGGCAGCGCGAGACGCTCCAGCGGCGTATCGACGCCGGGCAACTGCCGGTACGTCTGCTCGGCCGCCGCGACGACGTGCCCGAACTCCTCGCCGCCGCCGACCTCCTGGTGCTGCCCAGCCGCTGGGAGGCCCGCTCGCTGATCGCCCAGGAGGCGCTGCGGGCCGGCGTCCCGCTGGTGGCCACCGATGTCGGCGGCACCCGCGAACTGGTCGGCCACGCCGCCGAACTGGTCCCGTACGGCGACGCGGCGGCCCTCGCCCGTACCGTCCTGGGCCTGCTGGCCGACCCTGCCCGCCGGGACACGCTCGCCGCCGCCGGACGCGCGCAGGCCGCGGGCTGGCCGACCGAGGACGCCACGGTCGCACAGGTGCTGAGCGTGTACGACGAGCTGATGCAGCGGCGGGAGTGCTGAGCGGCCGGGCCGGACTGCCGCGGGCCGGGCCGCCAGGGGTCGGGCTCCGGAAACCGGGGCGCCCCCGCAGGCCGGCGGTGGGTAGAGTCGCCCGGCACCCCGCGCGATCTTCATCTCGCCCGCGACCAGGCACACCCCGTACGACAGGAGGCCGCTGTGACGGCTGCGCTTCTCGGCTTCGCGCTCTTCGCCCTGCTGGTGACGATGGCCCCCGGGCCGGACACCCTGCTGGTGCTCCGCAACTGCCTGCGCGGCGGCAGACGCGCCGGGGCCGCCTCCGCGCTCGGCTCCGCCGCGGGCTCGCTGGCCTGGGCCGTCGCCGCCGCGGCGGGCCTGGCGGCCGCGCTGCAACGCTGGGACGCCGCCTTCATGGCCGTACGGATGGTGGGCGCGGCCTATCTGGTCTTCCTGGGCGCCCAGGCCCTGTGGACGTACCGGAGGGTGGCCGCCGATGCCGCGGGCCCGGTGGGGGAGGGCGGCGGCAAGGACATGACAGGCCCCACGGATGCCTCGGACACCACGGTGGTCCGGTCGGCGCACGCGTTCCGGCAGGGCCTCTACAGTTGCCTGCTCAACCCCAAGGTCGGCATCTTCTTCGTCGCGGTCGTCCCCCAATTCCTGCCCCGGGACCACTCGGTGCTGGGAGTGACCCTGCTCTTCGGCGTGATCGACGCGGTGATCGCGGCGGGCTGGCTGCTGCTGGTGGCGGTGGGCGCCGGGCGGCTGCTCCGCTGGCTGCGGCGGCCCCGGGTGCACCGCAATCTGGAGCGCGGTACCGGCGGCGTCCTGCTGGCCCTGGGCGTCGGCACGGCAGTCGAGACGCTGCGGGCGTGAGCGGGCACCGTCCTGAGGGCGCACAGTCCTGGGGGCCCCTCAAAGGCTCCCCTTGGGGGCGCCCTCACCCCCGTTCCGTATGCCTCCTGGCCCGTAGAGCCAGCCGCAGCCCGAGGACCGTCTGCGGGTCGTCCAGATCGGTGCCCAGCAACTGGGCGATGCGGGCCAGCCGGTCGTAGAGCGTCTGCCGGTTGACGTTCAGGTCGCGTGCCGTCTCCGCCTTGCGGCCCGCGCTGGCCAGGTACGCCTCCAGGGTCGGCAGCAGCGGCTGGCGGGCGGACCGGTCGTGGACGAGCAGCGGGCCGACGGCACGGTCCACGAAGTCCGTCAGCACGCCCTGTTCGCCGTGTTCGCGCATCCGCCACAGCAGCAGCTCGATGTCCAGCCGGCGCGCGTCGTGCCAGGGCTGCTCCGGCAGGCCCTGCGCGGCGGCGGCAGCCTCCGTCGCGTGCCGCAGCCCGGGGCCCGCAGCCGGCCAGTCGCCCGCCGTACCGACCACGACCACCGGGCGCCGCGCCGCCGGGGAGTCCGCCCCGGCCCGTTCGACGCCCGTACGCAGGGCCTCGGCCACCCGGTCGGCGACGGCCGTACGGTCCTGGCCCGCGCGCAGCGCGACGAGCAGCGGCACCCGGCCCTCCACGGGACGTACGCCCAGCAGGACGGGCACGCCCAGCGCGGCCAGCTCCTCCCGCAAAGCGCGGGCCAGCACGGCCCAACTGCCCGGCGCGGGCAGTTGGGCGGGCAGCCGCATGACCACGGGAAGGATCGGTTCGCCGCCCGGCCGGAACCCCAGCAGACGGGCCTGCGCCGGGGCCTCGCCCGCGGTGATCCGGCCCTCCGCCAGATCGGCCAGGAAGTCACCGCGGCCGCGCGCGGCCAGCACCTCCTCCTGCCGGGACTGGAGCATCACGACGGCGAGCAGGTCGGCGGCGCGCTCGGCGGCGATCCGGTGCACCGGCGCTACGGGCGCGTTGACGGGCAGCAGGACCAGGCGGGCGCGTACGGCGTCGGGGCCGGGCCCGCCGCCGGGCACGTCCACCCGCAGCCCGGTCTCCCGCAGCCCCTCCCACGCTTGGAGGGGATCGGCGTCCGCGGCCCCGCCGTCGTCCGGGCCCGCCGCGTACAGGGGGCTGCCGTCGGGTGCCTCCAGGCAGAGCGGGTTGCCGGTGAAGGCGGCCAGCCGCCGTAGCACCTCGGGGGCGCCGCCGCCGCGCAGCAGCACGTCCGTACAACTGCGCAGGAGTTCGTCGGCCTGCCGCAGCAGCAGGTAGTGGCTGTTGACCAGCTCGGTGTGGATCTCTTCGGTGACGGTGACGTACGGGACCTCGCGGTGCAGTTGCACCAGCGGCAGGCCGCAGGCTCGCGCGCTGTCGACGACGGCGGACGGCAGCGCCTCGAAGCGGGAGCCCAGCTCCACGACGAGGGCGGCGATCTCCCGGTCGGCCAGCTCGCGGACGAAGGCGCGCTGCTCGGAGGGGCGGGTGCCCAGCCCGAGGCCGGTGGTCAGCAGCAGCTCGCCGCCCTTGAGCAGGGAGGCGATGTGCGGCACCTCGCCCGCGTGCACCCAGCGGACGGCGCGGTCGAGACGGTCCTCGCCCGCCAGCACCTCGGGCAGCCCGCGCCGCAGCGCGGGCAGCTCCAGCGCCCTGCGTACCGTGATCACCGCTTCGACTTCCGCTTCCGGCCCCATGGCGGGGAACGCTACCCGCAGTCCGCTATCCGGACGTACCGGGACGGGGCGCCGCCCCTAGGGATCGGCCTCCGTCCCGCCCCTCACCCCGACTCCCTGACCACCAACCGCGCGGGCGTGACCACCGGAGCCGGCTCTACCGGCTCACCCGACCCGACCGGGCTACCCCCGTCCGCCGCCATCCGCCGCAGCAGCAGCCGTGCCATCAGCCGGCCCATCTCCTCCACGTCCTGGCGCACCGTGGTCAGCGGCGGGTCCGTCCACGCCGCGGGGTCCAGGTCGTCGTACCCCACCACACCGACGTCCTCCGGCACCCGGCGGCCGTGTGCCCGCAGGGTCCGCAGCGCTCCGGAGGCCATCAGGTCGGAGCAGACGAAGACGCCGTCCAGGTCCGGCGCGGCGGCCAGCAGCCGGGCCATGGCGCGCTCGCCGCCCTGGGCGGTGAAGCCGCCGTCGGCGATCAGCCGGGGGTCGGCTTCGGCGGGGGCCAGCGCGTCGCGGTAGCCGTCCAGGCGGTCCTGGGCGGAGGTCTGGTCGAGCGGCCCGGTGATCACGGCGATCCGGCGGCGGCCGCGGTCACGGAGGTGGCGTACCGCCTGCCGGGCGCCGTCGCGGTTGTCGGTGTCGACGTACAGCGGGCCCGGACCGTCTCCGGTGTCCGCCCAGCCGGGGCGGCCGCCGTAGACGGTGGGCAGGCCGGACGCCTCGGCCATCGCGGGCAGCGGGTCGTCGCGGTGCAGCGAGAACATCAGGACGCCGTCGGCGTGTCCGGCGGCCAGGTAGCGGCCGACGCGGTCGCAGTCGGCGCGGGTCTCCTGGAGGAGCAGCAGGAGCTGGATGTCGGCGGCCGACAGTTCCCGGCTGATGCCGCGCAGTTGGCGGCCGAAGAACGGGTCGGCGAAGATCCGGGACTCCGGTTCGGCGATCACCACGGCGACCGCGCCGGTGCGGCGGGTCACCAGGGAGCGGGCCGCGCTGTTCGGTACGTAGCCGAGGTCGGCGACCGCGCGCCGGACCCGGTCCCGTACCTCGCCGCGGACCCCGGCGCCGCCGTTGACCACGCGGGAGACCGTGGCGCGCGAGACGCCGGCCCGTGCGGCGACCGCTTCCAGCGTCGGACGCCCACCTTTTGCTGCATGCACCATTCAACCCCCGTAGCTGAATTCGGGCCAACTCGTTGGTCCATGCCAAGCCTTGACGGCTCGGCGGGAAGTCGGCACTGTGTGCCCCAACGCGGCATGAGAGCGCTCTCACATTGTCTCAGGCCGCGCGTGAACACGGAACTCCTCATCACCCCACGTCGCCGAGGAGCTATGTCATGAACATGAAAATACCGGTACGGAAGCGGGCCCGGGCCAGAACCGCGGCACTGCTCGGCGCGCTCGGCGCCGCCTTCGCCCTCGTCCTCGCCTGGCCACCCGCCCTGCCCACCGCTTCGGCCGGCGCACCGGCCGCCGCGTACAAGGAAGTGTGGCGCACCGACTTCAACGGCGCGGCGGGTTCCCGCCCGTCCGCCAACGACTGGATCATCGACACCGGCAAGGGCTACCCGGGCGGCCCCGCCAACTGGGGCACCGGCGAGCGCCAGACCTACACCGACCGCCCCGAGAACCTCAAGCTCGACGGCGCGGGCCACCTGAAGATCACCGCCCTCAAGAACGGCGCCAACTGGACCTCGGGCCGCATTGAGACCCGCCGTACCGACTTCGCCGCCCCGGCCCGCGGCAAGCTGCGCATCGAGGCGCGCGTCCAGATGCCGGACATCTCCGGCGACGCGGCGCTCGGTTACTGGCCCGCGTTCTGGACGCTCGGCGCGGAGTTCCGCGGCAACTACTGGAACTGGCCCGGCATCGGCGAGTTCGACATCATGGAGAACGTCAACGGCGCCAACCGCGTCTGGGGCGTGCTGCACTGCGGCGTCAACCCCGGCGGCCCCTGCAACGAGGCGCAGGGCATCGGCAATTCCCGCGTCTGCCCCGGCGCCGCCTGCCAGGCCGGTTTCCACACCTACGCCCTGGAACTGGACCGCACCGGATCGACCGAGTACCTCCACTGGTCCGTCGACGGGCAGCGTTTCCACACCGTCAGCTCCGCCCAGATGGACGCCGCGACCTGGGCCAGAGCAACCCACCACGGCCACTTCCTCCTGATCAACCTCGCGATGGGCGGCGCCTTCCCCGACGCCGTCGCGGGCCGGGCCACCCCCACCGACGCGACACGCCCCGGCGCCTCACTCCTCGTCGACCACGTGTCCGTCTCCGTACAGCAAGGAGCCACCGCATGATCTCCCGTCGCACCCTGATCGGCGGCATCGCCGCGACCGCCGCCGCCGGAGCCGGCGCGGGCCTGCTCGCCCGTACCGCCGGTGCCGCGCCGGCCGGCGCCACCGCGGCCGGACTGCCGCTGCACGTCGTCAACCGCACGGGCCGCTACGCCAATTCGGCTGTCTGGATCTACATCGTCGGCAACGTCGGCGGCCAGCAGGTACGGGTCACTCCCCAAGGTGACATCAAGCCCATATCCCTCGGCGACAACCGCCCGGACGGCTTCACCGACTACGCCATGCCGCTCGCCGCGAACGGCAGCACCACCCTGCGCATCCCGAAGATGTCCGGCCGTATCTACGCGTCGCTCGGCTCCAAGCTCAAGTTCAAGGCCGTGAAGGACGGCAACGGCAACCCCGCGCTGGCCTACCCCGCGGGCTGGGTGTCCGGCGACCCCAACTACCCGATCGTGCACGATTGCGCGGAGTTCACGTACGACGGGGCCGGCATGCACTGCAACACCACGTCGGTCGACATGTTCAGCGTCCCGATGTCCATCCGCCTCGTCGGTGCCCGGGACCAGACGGCCGGGGCCCTCAAGGCCGGTGCCCGCTCCCGCATCTTCTCCGAGATCGGCCGTACGCCGGGCTTCGGCAAGCTCGTCGTCGGCGACAAGCGCGTCATCGCCCCCAGCCACGGCCTGGACGCCGGACTGTTCGACCGGAACTACCTCGCGCCGTACATCGACCGTTCCTGGAACGCGTACACGTCCAAGGACCTGAAGGTCACGACCAACAGGGGCACCTTCACCGGCCGGGTCAGCGGCGGCCAGTTCACTTTCCACGGCCCCGCCCAGTTCTCCATCGCCAAGCCCTCCACCCGCGACGTGCTCTTCTGCCACGGCACCTTGCAGGCCCCCAACGACGGACTGCGGGGCCCCGTCGCCGCGGTCCTCGGCGCCGCCCTCAACCGCGCCACCCTCGCCGACCACGCGGCCCAGCCCACCACCGACGCGGGCACCTTCTACAAGGGACAGCTCGCCAACCACTACGCGCGCGTCCTGCACGCCGAGGCCGCCGACGGCAAGGCGTACGGTTTCGCCTTCGACGACGTGGCCAACTTCGCCTCGTACATCGAGGACGGCGCGCCGCGCGAGATGACCCTCACGCTGACGGCCTTCTGAGCCCCCCGGAAGCGCCAGACGCCCGGAAACAGGCCGAGGGGCCACGGCACCGCTGCCGTGGCCCCTCGGCCGTCCGTGTCCTGCGTCAGCCGCCGTACGCGCCGCTGGCCGTCAGCCGCAGCGCCGTGTCGATCAGCGGGACGTGGCTGAACGCCTGCGGGAAGTTGCCCACCTGGCGCTGGAGCCGGGAGTCCCACTCCTCGGCCAGCAGGCCCAGGTCGTTGCGGAGCGCCAGCAGCTTCTCGAACAGGATCCGGGCCTCCTCGACCCGCCCGATCATCGCCAGGTCGTCGGCCAGCCAGAACGAGCACGCCAGGAACGCGCCCTCGTCGCCCTCCAGGCCGTCCACGCCCGCGTCGTCGCCCGAGGTCGGGTAGCGCAGGATGAAGCCGTCCTCGGTGCCCAGCTCGCGCTGGATGGCCTCGATGGTGCCGATCACCCGCTTGTCGTCCGGCGGCAGGAAGCCCATCTGCGGGATCAGCAGCAGCGAGGCGTCCAGCTCCTTGGAGCCGTAGGACTGCGTGAAGGTGTTGCGCTCCTTGTCGTAACCCTTCTCGCACACCTCCCGGTGGATCGTCTCGCGCAGTTGCTTCCAGCGGTCCAGCGGGCCGTCCACGTCACCGGACTCGATCAGCTTGATCGTGCGGTCCACCGCGACCCAGGTCATCACCTTGGAGTGCACGAAGTGGCGGCGCGGGCCGCGCACCTCCCAGATGCCCTCGTCCGGCTCGTCCCAGTGCTTCTCCACCCACTGGATCAGCTTGAGCTGGAGCAGCGAGGCGTAGTCGTTGCGGGCCAGGCCGGTGTTGTGCGCCAGGTGCAGCGCCTCGGTGACCTCGCCGTACACGTCGAGCTGGAGCTGTCCGGCGGCGCCGTTGCCGACCCGGACCGGCCGCGAGTTCTCGTAGCCGGTCAGCCAGGTCAGCTCGTTCTCGCCCAGCTCCCGCTCGCCCGCGATCCCGTACATGATCTGCAGGTTCTCCGGGTCGCCGGCCACCGCGCGCAGCAGCCACTCGCGCCAGGCGCGGGCCTCCTCGCGGTAGCCGGTGCGCAGCAGCGAGGACAGGGTGATCGCCGCGTCGCGCAGCCAGGTGAAGCGGTAGTCCCAGTTGCGGGAGCCGCCGATGTCCTCGGGCAGCGAGGTGGTGGGCGCCGCGACGATGCCGCCGGTCGGCGCGTACGTGAGCGCCTTCAGCGTGATCAGCGAGCGGACCACCGCGTCCCGGTACGGGCCGTGGTACGTGCAGTGGTCGACCCACTCGCGCCAGAAGTCCTCGGTGGCCTCCAGCGCCGCCTCCGGCTCCGGCACGTGCGGCGGGCGGCTGTGCGAGGGCTGCCAACTGATCGTGAAGGCGATCCGCTCGCCCGGGCCGACCGTGAAGTCCGCGTAGGTCGTCAGGTCCTTGCCGTAGGTCTCGGCGTCCGTGTCCAGCCACACCGAGTCGGGCCCGGCGACGGCGACCGTACGCTCGTCGATCTTGTGGACCCATGGCACCACCCAGCCGTAGGAGAACCGCATGCGCAGCGCCGAACGCATCGGCACCCGCCCGCTGACGCCCTCCACGATCCGGATGAGCTGCGGTGTCGCGTCCTCGCGCGGCGGCATGAAGTCGATGACGCGCACGGTGCCGCGTGGGGTGTCCCACTCGGACTCCAGGACGAGCGAGTCGCCCCGGTAGCGGCGTCGGTCGGCGGGCAGTGGCCCGCCTTCGGGGCTGTGCGCGGGCCCCAGCCGCCAGAAACCGTTTTCTTCCGTGCCCAGCAGTCCTGCGAAGACCGCGGGTGAGTCGAAGCGGGGCAGGCACAGCCAATCCACCGTGCCGTCCCGGCACACAAGAGCGGCGGTCTGCATATCGCCGATGAGTGCGTAGTCCTCGATGCGCCCGGCCACGTGCATCTCCCGTCGAACTGGAGTGACGCCCCCCATGGGACGTGTGATCTTGTCCGTCCTGCCCATGAAACTCCGCCGAGCAGCGAGTCCGGAAATCGGGCGGGGGTGGTGCCTTGCCGGACGGCCCGTGGCGAGTGTCCGAGCAGGATACGACGCACGGCAGTGATCCGCTTGCCGCTGCGGTGAGACAGCACTGCGCCGAACGGGTGGCCTGGGTCACGCGCGGCGCCGCGCGCCCCGCGGGAGAGGGCCGTACGTGTGCGCCGTGAGCGTGGCCGGGCGCGACCATGCCCGGTCGCTGATAGCCTGGTACCCCGTGGACCGAGGGGCCCGGCGCCGAGTCGCAGGCACCCCCGACCGCAGCGAAGGCACCCCTGAAAACCGCAGGGCGTGGCTGATTCGCACCTCTTCACCACGCGACCACGGGAGCCCCCTCTTGGCCATGCCGCCCAAATCTTCGACGACCAAGCACCTCTTCGTCACCGGGGGCGTCGCCTCCTCGCTCGGCAAGGGCCTGACCGCCTCCAGCCTGGGCGCGCTGCTCAAGGCGCGGGGCCTGCGGGTCACGATGCAGAAGCTCGACCCGTACCTGAACGTCGACCCCGGCACCATGAACCCGTTCCAGCACGGTGAGGTGTTCGTCACCAACGACGGCGCCGAGACCGACCTGGACATCGGCCACTACGAGCGCTTCCTGGACGTCGACCTCGACGGCTCCGCGAACGTCACCACCGGCCAGGTCTACAACACCGTGATCGCCAAGGAGCGGCGCGGCGAGTACCTGGGCGACACCGTGCAGGTCATCCCGCACATCACCAACGAGATCAAGCACCGCATCCGCCGGCTGGCCCACGAGGACGTCGACGTCGTCATCACCGAGGTCGGCGGCACGGTCGGCGACATCGAGTCGCTGCCGTTCCTGGAGACCGTCCGGCAGGTCCGCCACGAGGTCGGCCGCGACAACGTCTTCGTCGTGCACATCTCGCTGCTGCCCTACATCGGCCCCTCCGGCGAGCTGAAGACCAAGCCGACCCAGCACTCGGTCGCGGCGCTGCGCAACATCGGCATCCAGCCGGACGCCATCGTGCTGCGCGCCGACCGCGAGGTGCCCACCGCCATCAAGCGCAAGATCTCGCTGATGTGCGACGTGGACGAGGCCGCCGTCATCGCCTGCCCGGACGCCCCGTCCATCTACGACATCCCCAAGGTCGTGCACGCCGAGGGCCTGGACGCGTACGTCGTGCGCAAGCTGGACCTGCCGTTCCGCGACGTGGACTGGACCGTCTGGGCCGACCTGCTGGACCGGGTGCACAACCCGGACCACGAGGTGAAGGTCGCGCTGGTCGGCAAGTACATCGACCTGCCCGACGCCTACCTGTCGGTCACCGAGGCGCTGCGCGCCGGCGGCTTCGCCAACAAGGCCCGCGTCAAGATCAAGTGGGTCACCTCCGACGACTGCAAGACCCCGGCCGGGGCCAGGCAGCAGCTCGCCGACTGCGACGCGGTCTGCGTCCCCGGCGGCTTCGGCGACCGCGGCGTGGACGGCAAGGTCGGCGCCATCACCTACGCCCGCGAGAACAAGCTGCCGCTGCTCGGCCTCTGCCTGGGCCTGCAGTGCGTGGTCATCGAGGCGGCCCGCAACCTGGCCGGCATCGAGGGCGCGAACTCCACCGAGTTCGACCCGGCCGCCGCCGACCCGGTCATCTCCACCATGGCCGAGCAGATGGACATCGTCGCCGGCGAGGGCGACATGGGCGGCACCATGCGGCTGGGCATGTACCCGGCCAAGCTGGCCGAGGGCTCGATCGTGCGCGAGGTCTACGACGACCAGCCGTACGTCGAGGAGCGCCACCGCCACCGCTACGAGGTCAACAACGCCTACCGCGGTGAGCTGGAGAAGAAGGCCGGCCTGCTGTTCTCCGGCACCTCCCCGGACAACAAGCTGGTCGAGTACGTCGAGTACCCGCGCGAGGTGCACCCCTACCTGGTCGCCACCCAGGCGCACCCGGAGCTGCGCTCCCGCCCGACCCGCCCGCACCCGCTCTTCGCGGGCCTGGTGAAGGCGGCCGTCGAGCGCAAGACCGGCGCCGCCGCCGGTGCCAAGAAGGGCGCCAAGGGCTGATCCCGCCGGCGGCCGGCCCCTCGCGTGAGGCACGTGGGGGATCGGCCGCCGTTGGGTACGGTTGACCGGGGTACCTGGCCTTTCACGGCCGGGTGCCCCGGTCGACTGCTTTGCGGAAGGACGTACATGGCCATCCAGGACAGCCCGGAAGCGTGGCGGGTCACCGCCACCGCGACGCCGTTCACCGGCAAGAAGACCAGCATGCGTACGGACGAGGTCGTCATGCCGGACGGCTCCACGGCCACCCGCGACTACCAGGTCCACCCCGGCTCGGTGGCCGTCGTCGCGCTCGACGAGGAGGACCGGGTACTGGTCCTGCGTCAGTACCGCCACCCCGTGCGGCACAAGCTCTGGGAGGTCCCGGCCGGACTGCTGGACGTCCCCGGCGAGAACCCGCTGCACGCCGTCCAGCGCGAGCTGTACGAGGAGGCCCACGTCAAGGCCGAGGACTGGCGGGTGCTGGCGGACGTCTACACCACCCCCGGCGGCTGCGACGAGGCCGTACGGATCTTCCTGGCCCGCGATCTGTCCGAGGCCGAGGGCGAGCGCTTCGAAGTCTCCGAGGAGGAGGCCGACATGGAGCTGGCGCGGGTACCGGTCGCCGACCTGGTACGCGGCGCGCTCGCCGGCGAACTGCACAACAACTGCCTGGTGGTCGGCGTGCTCGCGCTGGCCGCCGCCCGCGCGGGTGACGGACTGGACGCGCTGCGCCCGGCCGACGCGCCGTGGCCGGCCCGCCCGTTCGAAGCCTGAGCGCCGCCGTTCCGGCCCGTACGCGCCCGCGGTCCGATGATGTGCTGATCCGGACGGGTGACTCAACCGTCGCGCTCCACCGGGCGTGTGACGGGCCGTGAACTACGCTCGACGGCGTTCCCGTCCGCGACCGCGGCGGGCTCGTAAGCGCAGGTGGACGGGAGCGTGACCCGTGGCGGATCAGGCGGTGGGCGGGGGACGCGTCCCGCCGGGGAAGGCGGGCGGGCCCGCGACGGCGGCACGGCAGCGGCCGGGACCGGACCCGGACGGCACGGCCGTGGACTCCGCCGCCGACCGCGCCGCCCCCGGCCGGGGTACGGCCGGGGGCACCGCCGCGGCCGGACCGGGCAGCCGCAGGCCCGCCGCCCGCCGGACCGTGCCGCCCGCCGCCACCGCGGCCGGCGGCTTCATCGGCCGCCGCCGCGAACTGAAGTCCCTCCGCGCCGACATCGCCCGTACGGGCCTGGACACCCTCTCCGGCCGCCGGGGCGCCCGCAGCCGCGTCCTGCTGATCGCCGGGCGTCCCGGCTCCGGCCGCAGCGCCCTCGCCGCCGAACTGGCCCGGCAGCTCGCCGACGACTACCCCGACGGTGTCCTGCGCGCCACCCTGAGCACCCCGGGCGGTGGCCCCGTACCCCTCGACCTCGTCGCCCGCGACCTGCTCACCGCGCTCGGCGCCCCGGTCAAGCCCGGCGCCGCCGAAGACGAGCTGACCGAGGCGCTGCGCGCCGCCCTCGCCGAACGCCGCGCCCTGCTCCTGCTGGACGACGCGGCCGGTGCCGAGCAGGTCGAACCGCTGCTGCCGGACGCCGCCGGCTGCCTCGTCGTCGCCGTCTCCGAAGGCCCGCTCACCGGCATCACCGACGTACGGCCCTGCACCCTGGGCGGCCTGGACAACGCGTCCGCCGTCGAACTGCTCAGCCGGTACGCGGGGCCCACCCGCATCACCGTCGACCCGCGCTCCGCCGACGCCGTCGCCGAGGAGTGCGGCGGCCGTCCCGCCGCGCTCGTCCTGGCGGGCGGCTGGCTCGCCGGGCACCCCAAGAACTCCGTCGCCGACCTCCTCCAGGCGCTGCGGGACGTACCCGAGCAGGCCGACGAACCGGCCGGCGGCCGCCCCATGGCCCGCGCCTTCCGCCTCGTCTACGCCACCCTGCCGCCGGTCGCCGCCCGCACCCTGCGGCTGCTCACCCTCGCCCCGGCCGGACTGGTGGACGCGCACATCGCCTCCGCCCTGGCCGGCTGCTCGGTCGCCGCGGCCGAGGCGGCGCTCCAGGACTTCGCCGCCCGGGGGCTGCTGCGGCCGGTGGAGGACGCGGAACCGCAGCCGTCCGGGCCCGGGGCCCCGGCCGCCGGGAGCGCCGGCCTCCAGGCGCAGTACCGGATGCCCGGCTGCCTGGTCCAGCTCGTCCGCGCCGCGCTGCACGAGAAGGAACGGCCCGCCGAGATCCAGCTCGCCCGGGCCCGGATGCTGGAACGCACCGTACGGCTGCTCCAGTCCTGCCGGGCCCTCGGCGAACCCGCCGGGTCACCGGCCCGGCAGAAGGTGGCCGGCCTGCCGCGCTCGCTGCGCTTCGCGTCCGCCGCCTCCGCCGCCGCCTGGTTGCGCAGCCGCCGGCCCGCCCTGCTGGAGGCGGCCCGGATCGCCGTCGAGGAAGGCGAGCTGGACACCCTGGACCGGCGGCTGATGGCCGCGATCGTGCGCACCCTGATCGCCCACCAGGGCGCCGAGGCCGCCGCGCCCGACCTCTACGGGCTGCACGGCCTGGTCCTGGAGGTCGCCGAGCGGCGCGGCCTGGCGCGGGAGCGGGCCGCGGCGCTGCTCAACCTCGGCGACCTGGACGCGCAGGCCGGGCGGACCGCGGACGCGATGGCCCGTTACCGGGGCGCGCTGACCGCGGCACGCGAGGTCAGGGACCCCATCGCGACCGTACGGGCGCTGGAGTCGCTGGGCGGTACGTACACGGAGCTGGGGGACTGGCAGCGGGCCGCCGACTGGTACGGGCGGGCGCTGGAACTGCGGATGACCCGCGGCGAGAACGCGGACGGGGCCCGGCTGCACGGCCGGATCGGCGCGGTGCTGACGTATGCGGCGCGGTGGGGCGAGGCCCTCAAGGAGTGGCGGGCCGCCTACGGCGCGTACCGGCGGCTCGGCGACGTGGCGGGTCAGGCGCGGGCGCTCGGCGAGGCGGCGCGGGTGCAGGAGTACGCGGGCCGCCCCGAGGAGTCGCTGCGGACCTGCACCGCGGCCCTCGCGCTGGCCGCCGAGGCCAAGGACGGGCGGCTGGAGGCGGCGCTCCAGTTGCGGATCGCGGACACCCTCGACCGGCTCGGCGACCCGGCAGCCGCAAGGCTGCACCGGGGTCTGGGGGAACGTCTCCTCTCAGATCACCCACAGTGACCTACGAAATCGGTGGTGTTCCTCTCAGTAACAGATGCTTTGCAAGGCTAGACAACTCGGAATCCTTAAATAGACTGGCCGGGCCGCGGACACCGCGGTCAGTCCCGGCATGCCTGGCATGCATGGATTTCCTCCTGCAAGCTCTCTTACAAGGACCGTGATCGACGTGAAGGTCGGCATCCCCCGCGAGGTCAAGAACAACGAGTTCCGGGTGGCGATCACGCCCGCCGGTGTGCACGAGCTGGTCCGCCACGGCCACCAGGTCGTCATCGAGAAGGACGCCGGCCTCGGATCGGCCATCCCGAACGAGGAGTACGTCGCGGCCGGCGCCGAGATCCTCGACACCGCCGACGAGGTCTGGGCCGCCGCGGACCTGCTGCTGAAGGTCAAGGAGCCGATCGCGGAGGAGTACCACCGTCTCCGCAAGGACCAGACCCTCTTCACCTACCTCCACCTGGCCGCCTCCCGCGAGTGCACCGACGCCCTCCTGGAGTCCGGCACCACCGCCATCGCCTACGAGACGGTGGAGACCCCGGGCCGCCAGCTCCCGCTGCTCGCCCCGATGTCCGAGGTCGCGGGCCGCATCGCCCCGCAGGTCGGCGCCTACCACCTGATGCGCCAGGCCGGCGGCCGCGGCGTGCTCCCGGGCGGCGTCCCCGGCGTGGCCGCGGGCAAGGCCGTCGTCATCGGCGGCGGCGTCTCCGGCTGGAACGCCGTGCAGATCGCCGTGGGCCTCGGCTTCCACGTCACCCTGCTCGACAAGGACATCAACAAGCTGCGCGAGGCGGACCGTATCTTCGGCACCAAGGTGCAGACGATCGTCTCCAACGCCTACGAGCTGGAGAAGGCCGTCGTCGAGGCCGACCTCGTCGTCGGCGCGGTCCTCATCCCGGGCGCCAAGGCCCCGAAGCTGGTCACCAACGAGCTGGTCGCCAAGATGAAGCCCGGAAGTGTCCTTGTCGACATCGCGATCGACCAGGGCGGCTGCTTCGAGGACTCCAGGCCCACCACCCACGCCGAGCCGACCTTCCAGGTCCACAACTCGGTCTTCTACTGCGTGGCCAACATGCCGGGCGCGGTGCCCAGCACCTCCACGTACGCCCTGACCAACGCCACGCTGCCCTACATCGTGTCGCTGGCGAACAACGGCTGGGTCGAGGCGTTGCGCCGCGACGCCGCCCTGGCCAAGGGCCTGAACACGCACGACGGCAAGGTCGTCTACGGTCCGGTCGCCGAGGCGCACGGCCTGGAGGCCACCGACCTGGCGACGCTTCTCGGCTGAGGCGTCAATAGCGCGCGTCAATGACGCTCTGCCGGCCGGGCCTTGTCCACAGGGCCCGGCCGCGGCCGTTCGCCGACACGCCGCGCGCCCGGAACGGCACGGGCGGACCCCAACTCGCCGAGAACGTAACCCTTTAACCGATTCGCACACCCTCGAAACCTTGGGCTTGTGCGGCCTGCACCCTTGACATCGGCATGTTCGATTGCCGACACATCGGGCCGGGTCCGGCGGATTGTGTTGCTGCGAACGCCCGACACGCCATAGAGTCGCCAACCGTCGGCATAGTGCCACGCTGACCTATCGATAAGTTTCCTGGTCACATCCAAGGAGGTAAGACGACTTGTGAATGAGTCGACATTTACTCCCGGAGGTGGTCGACCAGGAGCGGTTGCACGGGGCCAGGGTCCCTCGGGGCTCCAGGCTGTCGGCTCCGTCGCTGTCCACACCTTCGCGACCCAACAGAGCCCCACGACGACAGCCCACCAGAGCATGGACGGCCATCACGTGAACGCCATGGCCGGCGACCGGGGCGGCTCAGATCCCACCCGGCTCGCCGACTACGACGACCTGCCCGAGGGGCACTTCTACGACCCGGACGCGGAGTACGAGCCGGACCCCGAATACGCGGCCACGCTCGCGCCGGACGCCGCCCGTCAGCGCCGCGAACGTGTCGGCCCCACCGGGCGCCCCCTTCCCTACTTCCCGATCCCAGGACCGTTGACGGACCACGGCCCCGCCAAAATCATCGCGATGTGCAACCAGAAAGGCGGGGTGGGCAAGACCACCTCGACCATCAACCTGGGTGCCGCGCTCGCCGAATACGGCCGACGGGTGCTGCTCGTCGACTTCGACCCGCAGGGCGCGCTGTCCGTCGGGCTCGGAGTCAACCCGATGGAACTGGACCTGACGGTCTACAACCTGCTCATGGAGCGGGGCATGTCGGCCGACGAGGTGCTGCTGAAGACCGCGGTCCCCAACATGGACCTGCTGCCCAGCAATATCGATTTGTCAGCCGCCGAGGTCCAGTTGGTCAGCGAGGTCGCGCGCGAGTCGACGCTGCAGCGCGCGCTGAAGCCGCTGATGGCCGACTACGACTACATCGTCATCGACTGCCAGCCCTCGCTCGGTCTGCTCACCGTCAACGCGCTGACGGCGGCTCACAAGGTCATCGTGCCGCTGGAGTGCGAGTTCTTCGCGCTGCGTGGTGTGGCGCTGCTCACCGAGACGATCGAGAAGGTCCAGGAACGGCTCAACCCCGACCTGGAGCTCGACGGCATCCTGGCGACGATGTACGACTCGCGCACCGTCCACAGCCGTGAGGTTCTCGCGCGCGTCGTC
The DNA here is from genome assembly GCF_003865135.1 of Streptomyces chrestomyceticus JCM 4735. NCBI lineage: Bacteria > Bacillati > Actinomycetota > Actinomycetes > Kitasatosporales > Streptomycetaceae > Streptomyces > Streptomyces chrestomyceticus. The sequence continues at coordinate 7,383,068 of NZ_BHZC01000001.1, forward strand.
GAGGCGTTCGACGACCACGTGTACCACACGGTCATCGGCCGTACCGTGCGCTTCCCGGAGACCACCGTCGCGGGTGAGCCGATCACCACGTACGCGTCCAACTCCGTCGGTGCCGCCGCCTATCGTCAGTTGGCCAGGGAGGTGCTCGCCCGGTGTCACGCCGAGTGAGTCTGCCCGGAGCCGACGAATTGTTCCGCACGACCGGGGGGTCGGGGCTGCAGTCCCCGGCGCCCCGCAAGTCCAACGGCCCGGCGAATGGCGTCCCGGCGAGTGGCGTCCCGGCGGGCAACGGGGAGACGGCGCGGGTGCCGGCGCCTGGCGGTGAGCCGGGGGCGGGGGCCGGCGAGGAAACGACCCCGCGGCGGGCCGAGCCGGATTCCGGGCCGGAGGGCCCGGCGGTCGAGCACGCGGGCCGTGGCGCGGAGGCGGATGCCCCGAAGGGACGCCGTCGTCAGGACGCGGAAGCCGCGGCGTCGCAGCCGGCCGGGTCCTCGCGTCGGCGGGGCCGTGGGGCGAATCGGCGGCCGAGTGGCCGTGAGCGGCACGACGAGAAGATCACGGTGTACGTGTCCGCCGAGGAGCTGATGGATCTGGAGCACGCGCGACTGGTTCTCCGTGGCGAGCACGGGCTCGCGGTCGATCGTGGGCGGATCGTCCGCGAGGCGGTGGCGGTGGTTCTGGCGGACCTGGAGTCGCGGGGGGATGCGAGCATTCTGGTTCGGCGGTTGCGGGGGCGCTGAGGCGGCCTTTGGCCGCCGAGGTCCGGGGTGCCCTCTGCGCTGCGCGCGAGGATGTGTGCCGACGGGCGGCTCGCATTGCGTGCGTTGTGGGGCGGGGGCGCGCAGGGGGCCAACTCCTCGGCACCGTGCACCGCGACGTGACTTTATTTCGGTGACGCAGACACCCGGCTGCCTGCGGGGATGGCCCCCTACGCGCCCCCTCGGGCCGGTTTGGCGAGCCGAGGTCGGTGGGGGGAAGTTTTCGATGACGCAGGAGGGCGCCTTACGTGGGGGGTGAGGCTCACGGGGTGGTGGCGGTACGGCAGGCCCCTCCCCGGCGATGAGACGCGCACGTCGGGCTGGCCTACGCTGACGCGGCTCCGCCGCGCCACCGGGCGCTGACGCGCCAGAGGGCGGGGTGCTGAGGCGCCCGCGCCGCTGGGGTGCTCGGCTCATGAGAGACCCCAGCCCGATCGCGCCGATAGCCGCCCGACGGCCGGGGCTCGGGGTCCCGCAGGGGTCTCCCCGCAGGCAGCCGGGCCTCTGCGTTGCCGAATCAAGGTACGTTGCGGTCCACGGTGCCGTGGGGGCACCCCCGGCCGAAGGCTGGGGGAGAGTGGCCCCGGAGGGACCCCGAGCCCCCCACCCACCGGACCCATCGCGCACAACGCGCACCCCCACCACGCGCGCCTGGGAATTCGGCTGCCGCCGGGGCGGCTACGCTTGAGGGGTCCGTCGCTCTCCTCCTGGATCATGATGCTCACGACCGAAGAAGATGTGCCGTCCGCCGAGGACGGTGCGGTCGGGGACGGGAAGTTCACGGTTCGGCTGGAGAACTTCGAGGGGCCTTTTGACCTGCTGCTTCAGTTGATCTCCAAGCACAAGATGGACGTCACCGAGGTCGCGCTGTCCAGGGTGACGGACGAGTTCATGGCGTACATCCGGGCGATGGGGCCGGACTGGGACCTGGACCAGACCACGGAGTTCCTGGTCGTGGCGGCGACGCTGCTCGATCTGAAGGCGGCGCGGCTGCTGCCGGTGGCCGAGGTGGAGGACGAGGCGGACCTCGCGCTGCTGGAGGCGCGTGACCTGTTGTTCGCGCGGCTGCTGCAGTATCGCGCGTACAAGCGCATCGCGGACATCTTCAGCGAGCGGCTGGAGGACGAGGGGCGCCGTTACCCCCGTACGGTCGGTCTGGAGCCGCACCACGCGGAGCTGCTGCCCGAGGTCGCCATCAGCATCGGAGCCGAGGGGTTCGCGCGGCTCGCGGTGAAGGCGATGCAGCCCAAGGCGCGGCCGCAGGTGTACGTGGACCATATTCACGCGCCGCTGGTGAGCGTCAGGGAGCAGGCGGAAGTGCTGGTGGCGCGGTTGCGTGCGGTGGGGGAGGCCGGGTTCGCGGAGCTGGCGGAGGACGCGCCGGACACGCTCACCGTCGTCGCGCGCTTTCTGGCGCTGCTGGAGCTGTACCGGGAGCGGGTCGTGGAGCTGGACCAGGAGCAGGCGCTGGGGGCGCTGACGGTCCGGTGGACGGGTGGGGCGGAGGCCGAGCCGGTCGTTACGGACGAGTTCGACCGGGAACCCGGGCCGGAGGCTCCGGCGGGTGAGGGTGAGGAGGATGCGGGGTGAGTGACGTGGAGGAGGCGCAGGGCGCCCCGGCAGGGGCGCTCGGTGTGGCGGAGCTGGAGTTGCGGCCGGCGCTGGAGGCGGTGCTGATGGTCGTGGACGAGCCCGCGACCGAGGAACACCTGGCCAGGGTGCTGGAGCGGCCCCGCCGGGAGGTCGCGCTGGCGTTGCGGGAGCTGTCGGAGGACTACACGCGGCAGGGGCGCGGATTCGACCTGCGTCTGGTGGCGGGGGGCTGGCGGTTCTACAGCCGGGGCGCGTACGCGGACGCCGTGGAGAGCTTTGTGCTGGACGGGCAGCAGGCCCGGCTTACGCAGGCCGCCTTGGAGACTCTGGCCGTGGTCGCGTACCGTCAGCCGGTCAGCCGTTCTCGGGTCTCGGCCGTTCGCGGGGTGAACTGTGACGGTGTGATGCGCACCCTTCTCCAGCGCGGTCTGGTGGAGGAGACGGGGACGGAACCTGAAACAGGTGCGATCCTGTACAGGACGACGAACTACTTTCTGGAGCGGATGGGCCTGCGCGGCCTGGACGAGCTCCCGGAGCTCGCTCCCTTCCTCCCGGAGGCGGAGGCGGTCGAGGGCGATTCCCGGGAAGGTGTTCCGTCGTTCGACGTAGACGACAGCGGCGACTCTCAGACGGATCATTGATGCGAAGCAGCGGCAGGAACAACAGGGACACCGGTAGGGGCAACTACCGGGGTGCGGGCAACAAGAAGGACGAGAAGCAGCAGCGCGCCGGCCGGCCCCGTCCCGAGGAGCGCCGCTACGACGTGGGCGAGGGCGGTCCGGGCCGTGGCGACGGCGGCGGCCGGGGCGGTTCCGGCGGCCGTGGCGGCCAGAGTGGCGGCGGCCAGGGCGGCCGCGGCGGTTCCGGCGGCTCCGCCGGCCGTGGCGGTGCCCCGGAGCGCGACGGCGAGCGCAGGGGCCGCGGTGCGGCCGCGCGCGGCGGCGCCAAGGGTGGTCCCCGTACCAGCCCGAAGAGCGGCGGCAAGCCCGGCGGCAAGGGACCGCAGCAGCGGGGCCGCGGCCAGGCTCCGGCGCGGCCGCGTGAGTACGACGCGCAGGTGGAGGAGCGCAACCGCGCCCGGCACAGCAAGCCGCAGATCAAGACGCCGAAGACCTTCGGTGACCAGGAGGGCGAGCGCCTGCAGAAGGTGCTGGCCCGTGCGGGCATGGGGTCGCGCCGGGCGTGCGAGGAGCTGATCGACCAGGCGCGGGTCGAGGTCAACGGGCAGATCGTCATGGAGCAGGGTGTCCGTGTCGACCCGGAGAAGGACGAGGTCAAGGTGGACGGCCTGACGGTCGCCACGCAGTCGTACCTCTTCTTCGCGCTGAACAAGCCGGCCGGCGTCGTCTCGACGATGGAGGACCCGGACGGGCGCCAGTGCCTGGGCGACTACGTGACCAACCGCGAGACGCGGCTGTTCCACGTGGGCCGGCTGGACACGGAGACCGAGGGCATCATCCTGCTCACCAACCACGGTGAGCTGGCCCACCGGCTGACCCACCCGCGGTACGGCGTGAAGAAGACCTACCTGGCCGCGATCCAGGGCCCGCTCCCGCGTGACCTGGGCAAGCAGCTCAAGGACGGCATCCAACTGGAGGACGGCTACGCGCGCGCCGACCACTTCCGGGTGGTGGAGAACACCGGCAAGAACTACCTGGTCGAGGTGAGCCTGCACGAGGGCCGCAAGCACATCGTGCGCCGGATGCTGGCCGAGGCGGGCTTCCCGGTGGACAAGCTGGTGCGGACGGCGTTCGGGCCGATCGCGCTGGGCGACCAGAAGTCGGGCTGGCTGCGGCGGATGACCAACACCGAGGTCGGCATGCTGATGCGCGAGGTCGAGCTGTAAGCACCGGGTACAGGGCCTGCGTGCCTTGTCAGGTGGCGGGACCACCCCTTATTGTCACTATGACGATTAAGGGGTGGTTCTTTTCATGGCGTCCGCCGCGACCGGGGCGCTCATCGGGCTGGCGCTCGGTGACGCGCTCGGGTATCCGACCGAGTTCCAGGACGTACGGGCGATCGAGGCCGCGTACGGCCCGTGGCGGGGGATGGCGCTGCCCGATCCCGCGTACGTCACCGACGACACGCAGATGACGATCGCCCTCGGGCGCGGTCTGCGTACCGCCATGGCGGCCGCGGGCGGCGGCCTGGACGCCGCGAGCCTGCTTCCGCCGGTCCGGCGGAACTACGTCGAGTGGTGGCGTTCGCCGGACAACAACCGGGCGCCCGGTAACACCTGCCTCACCGCGTGCCGGCTCCTCAGCGAGGACGCGCGGCCGTGGGCCGAGGCCAGCCGTACCGGCTCCAAGGGGTGCGGCGCGAACATGCGGGTGGCGCCCGTGGGGCTGGTGCCGGGGCTGAGCCGGGAACAGCGTTCCGGCGCCGCGCAGCTCCAGTCCGCGCTCACGCACGGGCATCCCACCGCGCTCGCCGCCAGCGACCTGACGGCGTACGCCGTGCACCTGCTCACGCAAGGTGTCCGGCCGGACGGGCTGACCGGGCAGCTCCGCGCGTACGCGGTCGAGAGCCGTGGCGTCTACAGGGCCGACTGGCTCGGTGAGCTGTGGCGGTACGCCCAGGACCCGTCGCCGGAGCGCTTCATCGCGCGCGGCTGGGACGACTGCCTAGGCGTGCTGGACCGGCTGGAGGCGGCACTGCGCGCGCCCGACCCGGAGGCCGACCCCTGCCTGGCCACCGGCGCCGGCTGGATCGCCGAAGAGGCGCTCGCCACCGGTCTGTTGTGCTTCCTGCTCTTCCCCGCCGAGCCGCTGACCGCGCTCCGCCGGGCCGCCTGCTCCTCCGGCGACTCCGACTCGATCGCCTGCCTCGCCGGTGCCTTCGCCGGTGCCCACCTGGGCGCCGGGGCGTGGCCCGCGGAGTGGGCGGACCGGATCGAGTACCGCGACCAGTTGGTGGGCCTGGGGAAGGTGTGGGATGTGTGACGCCGCGCCGGACGGCGCTGTGCTGCGGGCGGCCGGGCTGCCGGACCTCGACCTGGGGGCGGTGACGGACGGGGAAGGGGACCCGCTGGTCTTCGCGACGGTCTCCGGCGCGCATCTGTACGGCTTCCCGTCCCGCGATTCCGACGTCGACCTGCGCGGGGCGCACCTGCTGCCCACCGCGGCACTGGTCGGCCTGCGGGCACCGGACGAGACCCGGTCCTGGACGGCGGACCGGGACGGCGTCGAGGTCGACCTGGTGACGCACGACCTGCGCAAGTTCGCGCGGCTGATGCTGCGCCGCAACGGCTACGTGCTGGAGCAACTGCTCTCCCCGCTGGTGGTGCGGACGAGTGCGGTGCACGAGGAGCTGGTGGCGCTGGCCCCTGCCGTCCTCACCCGCCATCACGCCCACCACTACCGAGGCTTCGCGACCACGCAGTGGCGACTCTTCGAGAAGACCGGTGAGCTGAAGCCGCTGCTCTACACGCTGCGGGTGCTGCTGACCGGCATTCACCTGATGGACGGTGGCGAGGTGCAGGCGCATCTGCCCACGCTGCTCGGGCTGGTGGCCGCGCCCTCGTACGTACCGGAGCTGATCGAGGCCAAGGCGGAGGCGGAGCACGGGCCGGTGGCCGAGCTGGTGGACGTGGCGCGGCTGCGGGAGGACGTGGCGGCGCTGCACGCCCGGCTGGACGCGGCGCAGGCCGCCTCCGCGCTGCCGGACGCCCCCGGCGGCCACGACGCGCTACACGACCTCGTCGTACGGGCCCGCCTCGGCGCAGCGCAGCGCTGAGTCCCGCCGGGCGCGGTACAGGAAGTCCTCGACGCGGCGGCGGTCGGGCTCGGGCGGCAGCGGGGAGCCGGGCTCGGCCGCCGCGGCCTGCTCGGTCAGGGCGGCCATCCGGCGCTCCACCTCGGCCCAGGGCACCTCACCGCGCCGGACGGCGAGCAGTTCCTCGCGCGCCTCGCCGACGTCCAGCGTCAGGACGCCCGTACGCAGCAGGTCACGGGCGGAACGCAGCAGCCGCAGCAGGTGCATCGCGTGCTTCCAACGGGGCGCGCCGTGCTGCCGTACGTCCGCCTCCAGCTTCTTGAGCTGGCCGGCCGCGTAGCCGGTGAAGGTGCGGTGCACGTGGCGGGAGAGGAAGGCGCCGCGCAGCGCGAGGAGTTCGCGGCCGGTGGCGTCGGCGTGTTCGACGAGGGGGGAGTGGAGGCACTCCAGGATGTTCGGGTTGGCGCGCAGCGCCAGCTCGCAGAAACGCTCCAGCTCCCAGGAGAACTCCTCCTCGCGCGGCCCGTCCACATGCGTCGGCGGCTTCTCGAAACGCCAGAACAGCGGGGTGGGCGCGAGGTAGACCCCGCGCCGGTCGGTGTCGCTGGCGCCGGTGGCCAGCCCGAAGGCGCGCGAGCCCATGACGCAGGCGTAGACGGTGTGTCCGGTGACCAGGGCGTGGCCTGCGGCGGAGGTCGGCATGAGGGGGATTGTGGCTGGTGGGAGCGGTGCGGTGCCACCCGGTTCCGGGTGGCGGAAACCCGGCGCGCCGGTACGTTGGAATGACGTCACGCGTCGCGCGGGCCTCATCGACACTGCCGGTATCTCGCGGAAGGGCACGGACATGACGGGATCACCAGACCTCGGGAGAGCGACGGGCGGACTGCCCGGTGGCGGCCAGGGCGGCGCGGCAGGAAACCTCGTCGGATCGCTGCTCGGAGCGCTCGGCGGCACCGGACCCGGCGGGCACGGCGGCCCCGTGCCCGGCGCCGGTCCGGGCGGCCATGGCGGCGGCATACAGACCGTGCTCGGCAAGCTCCTCCAAGGGGAGCTGGGACGGCAGGCGCACTCCTGGGTGGGACACGGCGTCAACGAACCGGTCACTCCCGAGCAGGTCGCCCAGGCGCTGCCCCACGAGACCCTGCGGCGGATCGCCGAGGAGCACGGCGTCAGCGCCCAGGAGGCGGCCCGGCAGCTCGCGCACACGCTGCCGCAGGCCGTGGACCGGCTGACCCCCGACGGCCGGATACCGCAGGACCCGGCGTTCGAGGATCTTGTCGCCCGGGGGTACCGGACCGCCGGGCGGAGTTAGCCCCCCCCACTGCACCCGTCCTGTACAGCGTCCCGGCTTCCGGTACGCGGCCGGTCCCCGTCTCGTACCCGGCCGGTCCGTGTCTCGCGGACCGGTCGGCTTCGTGTCCGGGTGCCGGACCTGGCTAGGCTTACGGGGAAGAAGCCGGCGGCCGGCGCGGAGTGCGTGCCGGGTGTCGTGGACGGATGCGCAGGGGAGCGGTGACGTGGCGGTACGAGCGGTGCGCGGGGCCGTGCAACTGGAGCGGGACGAGGCCGGGCACATGCACGAGCAGGTGTCCGCGCTGCTGACGGCCGTGCTGGAGCGCAACGACCTGGCCCCGGACGACCTGATCAGCGTGTGGTTCACCGCCACCCCCGACCTGCACAGCGACTTCCCCGCGGTCGCCGCCCGCCTGCTGGGCATCACCGACGTCCCGCTGATCTGCGCGCAGGAGCTGGACATCGCCGGTGCCATGCCGCGCGTGGTGCGCGTCCTCGCGCACGTCGAGACCGACCGCAGCAAGGCCGAGGTCGCGCACGTCTACCTCGGTGCCGCCGGGGCCCTGCGGAAGGACATCGCCCAGTGAGGACCGCGCTCGTCGTCGGCACCGGCCTGATCGGCACGTCCGTCGCCCTCGCGCTGCGCGGCCGCGGCGTCCAGGTGTACCTGGCCGACCACGACCCGGACCAGGCCGAGACCGCCGCCGCGCTCGGCGCCGGCACCGCCGCGGAGCCGCCCGGCCCGGTCGACCTGGCCGTGGTCGCCGTACCGCCCGCCCATGTCGCGACGGCGCTGGCCGCGGTGATCCGGCGCGGCGCCGCCCGTGCCTACCTCGACGTGGCCAGCGTCAAGGGCGGCCCGCGCCGTGAGCTGGAGGCGATGGGCTGCGACCTGACGGCGTACCTCGGCACCCACCCGATGGCGGGCAAGGAGCGCTCCGGGCCGCTCGCCGCGACCGCCGACCTCTTCGAGGGGCGGCCCTGGGTCCTGACCCCCGCCGAGGGCGGCGACACCGAGGTGCTGAACCTGGGGCTGGAGCTGGTCGCGCTCTGCCGCGCGGTGCCCGTCGTCATGGAGGCGGAGGCCCACGACCGGGCCGTGGCGCTGGTCTCGCACACGCCCCAGTTGGTCTCCAGCCTGGTCGCCGCCCGCCTCCAGGACGCGGACGAGACCGCCGTACGGCTGTGCGGCCAGGGGATCAGGGACGTGACGCGGATCGCCGGGTCCGCGCCCCGGATGTGGATGGACATCCTCGCCGCCAACCCGGGGCCGGTCGCCGACGTGCTCGGCGAGGTCTCGGCCGACCTGGAGCAGACCGTACGGGCGCTGCGCGCGCTGCAGGCGGCCGACGAGGACAAGCGGGCCGAGGGGGCACGCGGCGTCGAGGACGTGCTGGTGCGCGGCAACGCGGGCCGCGAGCGGGTGCCGGGCAAGCACGGCGCCGCCCCGGCCGCGTACGAGATCGTCGCGGTGCACATCGGCGACCAGCCCGGTGAGCTGGCCCGGATCTTCTCGGACGCCGGCCGGGCCGCGGTCAACATCGAGGACGTACGCATCGAGCACGCCACCGGCCAGCAGGCGGGCTTCATCCAGCTCATGGTCGAGCCGCAGGCGGCGCCGATACTGATGGCGGAGCTGCGCGAGCGGGGCTGGTCGATCCGCCAGTAGCCGGGTCCGGTGCCCGGGCCGGGGAGCGGACCCGCGGGCCGGGGCGTACGGGCTGCACGGGGCGCCGCTGCTTGCCAGTAACCTTGTGCGGGGCCCCCTGCGGCGGCCCCCGTCCCGCCCCGTGATCGAGGAAGGTGCCCGACACCGTGGAAACCCCCGCCCGGACCGCCCCGGCTGCAGTGATTGTCGCCATCGACGGCCCCGCAGGCACGGGCAAGTCCAGCACCTCCAAGGCCGTCGCCGCCAAGCTGGGGCTCGGCTACCTGGACACCGGTGCCCAGTACCGCGCGATCACCTGGTGGATGCTGAGCAACGGCGTCGACGTCGACGACGCCGTGGCCGTGGCGGACGCCTCGGTCAAGCCCGCGATCGTCTCCGGCACCGACCCGGCCGCGCCGACGATCACCGTGGACGGCCTGGACGCCGCCGGCCCGATCCGTACCCAGGAGGTCACCTCGGCCGTCAGTGCCGTCAGCGCGGTGCCCGAGGTACGGACCCGGATCACCGAGCTGCAGCGCGAGATCGCCGCCGGCGCCCCGGAGGGCATCGTCGTCGAGGGCCGGGACATCGGCAGCACGGTGCTGCCCGACGCCGACCTGAAGATCTTCCTCACCGCGTCGCCGGAGGCCCGCGCGGCCCGCCGCAGCGGTGAGCTGACCGGCAAGGAGGCCGCCGACCTGGCGGCCACCCGCGAAGCCCTGGTCAAGCGGGACGCGGCCGACTCCAGCCGCAAGACCTCGCCGCTGGCCAAGGCGGCCGACGCGGTCGAGGTGGACACCACCGACCTCACGCTGGAGCAGGTCATCGAGTGCGTGGTCACCCTGACCGAGGCGGCGATGGCCGCGAAGGCGGCGCGGTGAGGCGAAGCGGTAAGGCTGCGGACGCGGACGGCGGCCGGCTGCCCAGCGCGAGCGGCGCCGCGGTGGGCCGGCGGATCGGCATCGGCCTGATGTACGGGCTGTGGAAGCCGCGGGTGCTGGGCGCCTGGCGGGTTCCGTCGGCCGGCCCGGTGATCCTCGCGGTCAACCACGCGCACGGCCTGGACGGCCCGATGCTGATGGGCACCGCGCCGCGGCCGGTGCACTTCCTGATCAAGAAGGAAGCGTTCGTCGGCCCGCTGGACCCGTTCCTGCGCGGCATCGGCCAGCTCAAGGTGGACCGCTCCGGCACCGACCGCAAGGCCGTCACCGACGCGCTGGCGGTGCTGGCCAACGACGGTGTGCTGGGGATCTTCCCCGAGGGCACCCGGGGCGAGGGCGACTTCGCTTCGCTGCGCGCGGGCCTGGCGTACTTCGCGGTGCGCTCCGGCGCGCCCGTGGTACCGGTGGCCGTGCTGGGCAGCGCGGAGCGCCGGAGCCGGGCGATAAAGGCGGTGCCGCCGCTGCGCAGCCGGGTCGACGTGGTCTTCGGCGACGCCTTCGCGGCGGGCGACGGCAGCGGCCGGCGCACCCGTACGGCGCTGGACGCGGCGACGACGCGCATACAGGAGCGGCTGACCGCTCACCTTGCCCAGGCCAGGCGCCTGACCGGGCACTGAACGAGACTTGAACGGCGGCCCGCGCAGGTGCGGGCACCGATGACGGAGAACGAGGAACGGACTTCATGAACGACCAGACCCCCACCGGCGACGAGCACGGTGCGCTTGGTGACGCCGAGTACACGGAGTTCATGGAGCTCGCCGCCCAGGAGGGCTTCGACCTGGAGGAGGTCGAGGGCGACATCGCCGCGGCCGGGCACGGCCCGCTGCCCGTCCTCGCCGTCGTCGGCCGCCCCAATGTCGGTAAGTCGACCCTGGTGAACCGCATGATCGGCCGCCGGGAGGCGGTCGTCGAGGACAAGCCGGGCGTCACCCGCGACCGGGTCACGTACGAGGCCGACTGGAATGGCCGCCGCTTCAAGGTCGTCGACACCGGCGGCTGGGAGCAGGACGTGCTCGGCATCGACGCCTCCGTGGCGATGCAGGCCGAGTTCGCGATCGAGGCCGCCGACGCGGTGGTCTTCGTCGTGGACGCCAAGGTCGGCGCCACCGACACCGACGAGGCCGTCGTCAAGCTGCTGCGCCGGGCCGGCAAGCCCGTCGTGCTGGTCGCCAACAAGGTGGACGGCCCGTCCGGCGAGGCGGACGCCGCGATGCTGTGGTCGCTGGGCCTCGGCGAGCCGCACCCGGTCTCCGCGCTGCACGGCCGCGGTACGGGCGACATGCTGGACGCCGCCCTCGACGCGCTGCCCGAGGCGCCCGAGCAGACCTTCGGCACCCCGCTCGGCGGCCCGCGTCGGATCGCGCTGATCGGCCGCCCGAACGTCGGCAAGTCCTCGCTGCTGAACAAGGTCGCGGGCGAGGAGCGGGTGGTCGTCAACGAGATGGCCGGCACCACCCGCGACCCGGTCGACGAGCTGATCGAGCTGGGCGGCAAGACCTGGAAGTTCGTGGACACCGCGGGCATCCGCAAGCGCGTCCACCTCCAGGAGGGCGCCGACTACTACGCCTCGCTGCGCACCGCGGCCGCCGTGGAGAAGGCCGAGGTCGCGGTCGTCCTGATCGACGCGAGCGAGTCCATCAGCGTCCAGGACCAGCGGATCATCACGATGGCCGTGGAGGCGGGCCGCGCGCTGGTCATCGCGTACAACAAGTGGGACCAACTGGACGAGGAGCGCCGCTTCTACCTGGAGCGGGAGATCGAGCGGGACCTGGTGCAGATCCCGTGGGCGATGCGGGTGAACGTCTCGGCGCGCACCGGCCGTCACATGGACAAGCTCGTCCCGGCGATCGAGACCGCGCTGGAGGGCTGGGAGACCCGTGTCCCCACGGGCCGGCTGAACGCCTTCCTCGGGGAGATCGTCGCCTCCCACCCGCACCCGATCCGGGGCGGCAAGCAGCCGCGCATCCTCTTCGGCACCCAGGCCGGCACCAAGCCGCCGCGCTTCGTGCTCTTCGCCTCCGGCTTCCTGGAGGCGGGCTACCGCCGCTTCGTCGAGCGCCGGCTGCGGGAGGAGTTCGGCTTCGAGGGGACGCCGATCCACATCTCCGTACGGGTGCGTGAGAAGCGCAGCAAGAAGAAGTGACGGCAGCCGTCACCACGACGGCGAAACGGTGGCGGGGCGGCTCCTGGGGGCCGCCCCGCCACCGTTTTCGTGCGCGGGGGAACATGCGGACGTACGGGGGTGCGGTCCGGTCAGTGGCCGTGCGGGCGGTACTCGCGGGGGGCCGGTGGCAGGGCCGGGGGGAAGTGGCCCCGGTGGTGGCCGCCCGCGTGGTGCGGGTGGCCGTGGAACGGCTGGCGGTGGACCGGCTCCCAGTGGCCGGACGCGGTGGTCGTACGGCCCCAGATGCTCCGCATCGCCTCGGCGCTCAGCCCTTCCTCGCCGCTCCGGTCCCCCGGCAGCGCCCGGAAGGACCGGCGGTACTCGGCGTACAGCGCGTCGAAGATCGGCGTGGCCGAGGCGGGGGCGGCGTGCGGGGCCGTCATGGTCGCCGTGGTCGCGTCGTGCGATGGGCGCATACCGGGGATCTGGTAGGGATACGGGACGCGGGAGGAGGGGTCGTATGGGTGCACGTCTGTGCCAACGACCCGGATGCTCCCGGGATGCGGGCTCTGCGAAGAATCGGCTGATCGGCGGGGCGCGCGACCGGCTCACGACCGGGCCCGGGCGCTGACGCGGCGGCGCCCCGGCCCCGCGCCGTACGGGGCGGAGGCGGAGCGCCGGAGGGGGGACGCGCAGGTCAGGTGCCGGCCAGCGGCATGGAGGCGGCCACCAGCCTGCTCTCCGCCGCAGCCTTCTCCATCGCCTCGCGCATCAGGTCCTCCCGCGGCTGGTGGCCGACGGCGCCGACGGGCGCCGCGTACACCAGGACGGTCCGCGCCTTGGCGGCGGCGGCCCGCCAGCCGTCCGAGACGGGCAGCGGCTGGTGCGCCTGCCACCACGAGCTGGGCTGACCGCCGTCCGAACCCGGCTGGAGGATGGCGTGCAGTTGCCCGGCGGCCAGCAGCACCGACCAGCCCGGGTTGGGGGCGGGCAGCAGGGCCATGTCCGTGACCGTGGCGAAGCCGTGCTCCAGGAGCAGCGGGAGGAACGCGTCGCCCGGCTCGGTGGAGCCGGGGCGGGCGATGGGCCCGGCGGGCTCGACGACCAGCGCCGGCCGCAGGTCGTTCTCGACCAGGACCAGGCCGCAGGTGACACCGAGTGTCGCCTGCCGGTGCTCGCCGGGGAGGGCGGTGAAGGGGGTGGCGGGCGGCGGCGCCGCGGGCGGTTCGGCGGCCGGGCCGTCCGCGCCGGTGATGGAGCGCACGGCGCCCTGGAGCTGCTCCTCGGAGACCGGTACGACCTGCGAGGGGATGCACGACGCGTGGGCGAAGGCGAGCACCGCGGTCTCCTCGCCGACGAACAGGACGGTGCTGGTGCGCTCCTGCTCGCTGTCGCCGGGGGTACGGCAGGAGGTGCAGTCGTAGTTGCCGGGGGCGTTGCCACCGGCCAGCAGGCGGTCGGCTTCTTCGTCACCGATCTCGGCGCGAACGTCGTCACTGACGTCGAGCATGCGCGGCACGGATGGCTCCTCGATCGTTGCGCGGGCTGCCGGGCGGCGCCCGGCTCGTACCAGGACAACGGGCGATCTGTGGCAGGAGTCACGCGCCGCCGGGTACCGGATCGAACCGTTCGAAGCGGAGCGTGAGCTGCGGACCGGAACCGCTCACTCCCGGTCAACTCGTGCTGCGGGCACGGAAGTTGGTCCGGTGAGGTGGGTCACAGATCGCCGGGCGGCCCGGGTGACAAATGCGGAAATCGAGCAATCAAGTGGGTGGCCGGTTCTGGCTGCTACCTCCGGTAATGGCCGACTGGCCAGGCAGGACGGCGGCGTGGTTGATAACAGCGCGTGATCCTCCCTACATTCTCCGGCCGTGTGCACCGAGCACCACCCGGGGACGCCCGCCGTCCGCATCCGCCGGCCCGCACCACGGCCGGTACGCCGCGCGACACACGGTTCACGAGCCGGATCGCCTGGCACCGGATGCACCGCACGCAGCACCACCGAGCAGGACCGGCACCAACCCCGCGGCGGGCGGGGTGCCGCGGACCGCGGACGCAGGATGCGCCCGCACCGCGTCACCAGGGGGACTCCCGGGGTCGTGGAGAGGGATTCCATGCCTTTTTCGAAGGGCGTCATACGCCGTGACATCGCCGCGCTCGCCGGGGCGGCCCTGGTGGCCCCGCTCGCGCTGGTGGCCGCGACCGCCGGACCGGCGCAGGCGGCGGACGGCGGAGTGTGGGACCGCATCGCCCGCTGCGAGAGCGGCGGCAACTGGCACATCAACACCGGCAACGGCTTCTCGGGCGGACTGCAGTTCACCCACAGCACCTGGCGCGCGCACGGCGGCGGGGCCTACGCGCCGACGGCCGCCGGGGCCAGCCGCGCCCAGCAGATCGCCGTGGCATCGCGGGTCCAGGCGTCGCAGGGCTGGGGCGCCTGGCCGACCTGCGCCGCACGTGCCGGTGCGTACGGGAGCGCCCCGAAGGCACCGAAGGCGTTCCGTTCCGGACAGGGCGGCAGCGGCAAGCGGTACGTGCAGAAGGACGTCCGCCGGGACGTGGGCGCCAAGATCGGCAAGAAGGCGCGCGGCTTCGGCGGGCACGCCGACCGCGGCCGGGCGCGGGCCGGCACCGGCGGCTACACGGTGCGGCAGGGCGACACCCTCAGCCGGATCGCCGCCGCGCACAACGTGAGCTGGCACCGGCTGTACGCCGCGAACCGGGCCGTCGTCGGCGGTGACCCGAACATGATCGTCCCGGGGCAGCGGCTCTCGATCTGAGCCTGTCAGCGCCACGGGCCGCCGCGCGGTCCGCGCGAGCTGCCGTACGGCCCCGGCTCCCGGGGCCCGTACTCCGAACGCCCCACCCGGCCGTCCACCGACCGGGTGGGGCGTGGCGCTGTCCGGGCGCGGCGGCGCGCAGGCCCGCGCGGCCCTGCTTAGCGTGACCCGATGTCCCATTCTTTTCGGGCGCTGATGCCCAAGCGTCTCGCGAGAAGCGGCCGCCGCAGAGCGGCCGTCCTGTCCCTCGTCCCGGCCGTCGTCCTGCTGTGCGTGCCCGCCGGCGCGCAGGCGCGGGACACCGCGCACCTCCTGCCGTCCCCGGCGGGCTGCTCCCTGAGCAAGGGGCCGTGGAACTGCATCGCCGAGTGCGAGAGCGGCGGTGACTGGCGCAAGAACACCGGCAACGCGTTCTACGGCGGACTGCAGTTCCGGCAGTCGACCTGGAAGCAGTACGGCGGCCTGGCCTACGCGCCGCGCGCCGACCTCGCCACCCGTAAGGAGCAGATCGCCGTCGCCGAACGGGTGCGGCGTACGCAGGGCTGGTCGGCCTGGCCGTACTGCGCCAAGCGGTACGGGCTCGGCAAGCGGGACCGGGCGCTGTCCGGGCTCACGCACTGGAAGGGTGTCCGCCGGGACGTGGGGGCCGAGGCGGTGACGCCGGACGGGGCGGTGACGCCGGGCTGGTGAGCCCGGGGCGGCGGGCCGCCTCGGCCGGTTCACCGGCGAAGGCGACGGTGCCGCGCCGCAGGACGTACGCGACCGTGGCGGCGCGGCGCAGGGCGGGCGGCAGCGTCTGCTCGGCGACGAGTACGGTGCGCCCGGCGGCCGCCAGATCGCCGAGCAGCCCGTACGTGCGTGCCGTGGGGGCCGGGGACATCCCCTGCGCCGGTTCGTCCAGGAGGAGCAGCCGGGCGGTCCCGGCCAGCGCGCGGGCCACGGCGAGCATCCGCTGCTCGCCGCCGGAGAGAGTGCCCGCGCGGCGGCCGAGCAGCGCGCGCAGTTGTGGGTAGGCCTCCAGGGCCGGTCCGACGGCACCGTCCGGCGCGGCGAGTTCGAGCTGCTCGCCGACGGAGAGCGAACCGAACACGGCGCCGCGGTCGGGGACCAGGGTCAGTCCACGGCGTGCGCGGGCGTGCGCGGGCAGCCGGGTGATGTCCGTACCGCGCCACACCACCCGCCCGGCGGTAAGCGGCACGGTGCCCGCGAGCGCGCGCAGGACCGTGGTGCGGCCGGAACCGTTACGTCCTAGGAGCACGGTGACTCGGGCGCTGGGCACGGCCAGGTCGATGCCGTGAAGGGCCTCCAGAGAGCCGTAGCGGACGCGGGCCGCGTACAGGGCCGTCTCGATGCTCATGCCGTTGCCGCTGCTGTCTTCGCCGTCGCGGGCCGTCGCGGTCGGCATCCCGCGCGCTGCCGGGCGTTCACGGACGCGGCTCCGCCAGGACGCGGTGGGCGGGCCCGCGCGTCACGATCCGGCCCGCCGCCATCGCATAGACCGTGTCGGCCAGCCCGGCGACCAGGTCGAGGTCGTGCTCGACGACGAGCAGGGCCGTGCCGTCGGCCGCCACGGCGCGCAGCACGACGGCGAGCGCGGCCACCTCCGCGCTGTCCAGGCCCGCCGCGGGCTCGTCCAGCAGCAGGGTGCGCGGGCGGCCGGCGAGGACGCGCGCCAGTTCGACGCGGCGCAGGGTGCCGGTGTCCAGCCCGGCGACGGGCGCGGCGCGCAGCGGCCCGTCGAGAGAGAGCAGGTCCAGCGCCCGGCCGGTGGCGGCGGCCGGGTCCGGTACGCCGCTCTGCTCGGCGCCGACCCGGACGTTCTCGGCCACGGTCATCCCGTCGAACACGGCGAGCTGCTGGAACGTCCGGGCCAGCCCGAGGCGGGCCCGGACGTGCGCGGGGCGGTGGGTGATGTCCGTCCCGTCGAGCAGCACCCGGCCCGCCGTCGGGCGCAGGGTGCCGCACAGACAGTGGAACAGGGTGCTCTTGCCCGCCCCGTTGGGCCCGATGAGCGCGGTGATCCGGCCCGGCGCGACGGTCAGGTCGACGCCGTCCAGGACGGTGAAGCCGTCGTAACGGGCGCGGAGGGAGCGGGCGGTGAGGCGGCCGGTGGAGGAGGGGGACTTTGCTACGGGAGGTGGCTTCGTGGCGGGGGGCGCGGGTGCCTTCGGGGCGGGGCGACGAGGTTCGGGGGTGCCGGCCCCGGGCGTACCGCTACGGGTCGTACACCCCTCACGCCCTCGCGCCGACGCCACCCTCGCCCGCACCCGAGCCCCCAGCGGAGTCAGCCGCGGCTCCGGCGCGCCGGACAGGCGGGCCACGGCCTCGCGCAGGGCGGCGTACGGGCCGCTCGGCAGCCGGCCCGCGAGCACGGCGAGCACGCCGACCACCGCGGCCGCCGCGCCTCCTCCGGCCCCCGAGTCCAGGCCGACCAGCAGGACCGCGGCGGCGAGCGCCGCCAGCAGGCTGTCGGCGCCCAGGACGAGTACGGCCGCGAACCACAGCAGGCCGCGTACCGGGTCGTAGGACGCCGGGTCGAAGGCGCGCAGCGCCATGCCGAGCATCCCGCCGCCCAGTGCGGCCAGGGCGGCGCCCACCGTGAAGGCCGCCAGTTTCAGGGCCGGTACGGGCACCCCGGCGGCGGCCGCCCCCGGCTCGTGGTCGCGCATCGCGGCCAGCGCGCGCCCGGTACGGCCCCGGCGCAGTGCCGCCACCCCGAGCAGCGCGAGGCCGAGCAGGGCCAGTTCGAGGACGTAGTACGCGCGGTCGCCGCCGAAACCGGCGGGGCGGTCGAGGGAGAGTCCGGCGGTGGCGTACGGCTGGGCGAAGACGAACCGGCTGACGGCGACCCCGAAGGCGAGGGTGGCCAGGGCCGTCGCGAGGCCGTGCCGCCGCAGCGCGGGCCAGCCGGTGAGCAGTCCGAGCGGTGCGGTCAGCAGGACGGCGAGCAGCAGGGCGGTCAGCCCGGGGACGGCCGGCAGGCCCGGGAAGCGGCCCGCCGCGAGCAGTGCGGTGAACAGGGCGCCCAGCCCGGCGTACGCGGCCTGCCCCAGGGAGATCTGGCCGCCGCGCCCGGTGACCACCACCAAGGAGAGCAGCACCACGGCGAGCGCCGGTACCTGTACGGAGGCGCGCAGGTCGCCGTAGGCGAAGCCCAGGGGCAGCAGGAAGAGGATGCCGCAGACCAGCCAGGCGCGGCCGTCGTGGTCGGGCAGCCGGACGGTGCGCAGGGCCGGTGCCGTGCCGTGCGGCGCGTCCGGCAGGGCGTGGGGGACGCCGAGGCCGCGCAGGGTCAGGGCGGCGGCCAGCAGGGCCACGACGAAGAGGTTGGCGCCGACGGCCTGGACGAGGGGTTCCAGGCTGCCGCCCGGGTGCAGCCGGGTGAGCTGGCTCTGGGCGACACCGATGGCCAGGGCCACGGCCACCGCCACCGGCAGGCTGCGCAGCCCGGCCGCCACCGCGACCGCCATCACCTCCATGACGAGCAGCGGCAGTCCGTACGGGTCCAGGCGCAGCAGCGGAGCCAGCAGGACGCCCGTCAGCCCGGCGGTGAAGGTCCCGAAGGCCCACCCGGCGGCGGCGACCCGGTCGGCGTCGATGCCGCCGAGGACGGCGAGCGGGCGGTTGTCGACGACGGCGCGCAGCTCGCGGCCGAAGCGGGTCCAGCGGGTGACGGCGGCGACCCCGGCGGCCAGGGTGACGGCCGTGCCGAGCTGCGCCCAGGGGTCGTCCGGCAGCAGCGCGGGCGCGTCCGCGCGCGCTCCCGGTCCCCACAGCAGTCCCGCGGCGCCGACCAGCAGGACGAAGACGCCGAGGGAGGCGACCAGGGTGCGGGCCGGGCCCGTACCGCGTACGGAGAGCGGCCGGAAGACGGCGCGGTCCAGGGCCAGCCCGATGCCGGGCGCGACGAGGAGGAGGGTGACGGCGGCGGCGGGCGGCAGCGGCCAGTTCCAGCCGACCACCAACTGCCGCAGGACATAGGCGCAGACCATGGCGACGGCGCCGTGCGCGAAGTTCAGCACGCCGGTGGCCCGGTAGGTGACGATCAGTCCGATGCCGGTGAGCGCGGCGGCGCTGCCCACCGCGAGCCCGGCCAGGGTGAGGTCGTACGAGAGCGAGCTCACCGTTCCGGTCCGGGGCGCGGGTCGTCCGGTTCGCAGACGGGGCAGGGCGCCGGAGGGGACGCGTCCGCTTCCGGCGGTCCGCCGACGGCGGGGCGGGCGTCCGGCCGCCCGGCCACGAGCGGGCAGCCGGGCCGGTGCAGAAGCGTTCCGCCGGGCACGGTGAGGGGCGGACCGGCCTCCGTGTCCCGCCTCTCCCGCACGGCTGCGGTCCCGCCCGTCGCCGTCGCGCTCCCGCCCGTCGCCGCCGGCTCCCCGCCACCCGCCGCCGCGTCCGCGTCGTCGGCCCCGTACGCCACCAGCAGCCCGTACAACTCCTCGACGCGCGTCGCCGCCAGCCCCTGGTCACCCCGCGCCACCAGCACGGCCCCCGCGACGATCAGGGCGGCGCCCGGGATCGAGCAGGAGGCCAGGAACGGGATCTGGCGCTCGGCGAACCGCTCGCCGGAGACGCCGTACCAGCCCGCCGCGCACAGCACCGCCCCGCCCGCCAGCGCCGCCCAGCCGCCCCACGGGGCCAGCCGCGCCCCGACCCGTGTTCGCGCGTTGCGCATCACGCCCCCTCGCGGCTTCCGGCGAATGCCTGCACTATGCCCTGTGGGAACAGCACCTAGAAGGCTTGTGCCAGACCGGCCTCATGCGGTCGCGACGACAGGCGGTGGTGTACATGACGGTCCGTGGGGGGCGTGCACGGCGGGTTCCGGCGCTGGTGGCGGCGGTGCTGCTGGTGACGGCGGCGGCGGGGTGCAGCGACGCCGAGGACGGCGGGCAGCGCGCGCCCAGCGGGGCGTCCTCCGCCCCGAAAGAGAGCGGTACGGGAACGGCGACCGCCGGTTCGCCGTCCTCCTCAGGCGACGCCCCGGCCGACCCGGCCGCCGCCGAGCGGGAGATCAAGGAGAACTGGCAGAAGTTCTTCGACCCGAAGCTGTCCAACACGGAGAAGGCGAAGTACCTCCAGAACGGCGAGGAACTCCAGTTGCTGCTGGAGGCGTTCAACGGCGACCAGCGGGGGCGGCAGGTCGCGGCGCAGGTGTCCGCCGTACGGTTCACCTCGGCGACCACGGCCGACGTGACGTACAGCCTCACCCTCAAGGGCGCCACCGCGCTGCCGCACGCCAAGGGCGCCTCCGTGTACCAGGACAAGGTGTGGAAGGTGGCGCTCAAGACCCTGTGCGCGCTGGTGGGCATGAGCGGCAATGCGGACGCGCCGGGCTGCTGAGGCGGCCGGTGCGGCCGTCTCGGCGCTGCTGCTCACGCTGACCGCCGCCTGCGGCAGCAGACTGCCGGAGAGCGACTTCGAACACCGCGGGACCGCGCCCGCCACCGGCCGGGCGCCGGAGCCGATCGTCGTCGGGATCATCACCAGCGCGACGAGCCCGGTGGGCGGCGAGGCGTTCACCGGGCCCCGGGACGGCGCGCTCGCCTATTTCGCGGCGCTGAACGCGCGGGGCGGCGTGCACGGCCGGCCGGTGCGCGCGGTCACCTGCGACGACGGGGGCAGCGGCGTCGGCAACAACGAGTGCGTACGCAAACTCCTGACGGAGGACAAGGCGTTCGCGCTGGTCGCGACCACCGCGCTGGACTACGCGGGCGCGTCCCGGGTCTCCGGCGCGGGCGTCCCCGACATCGGGGGACAGCCGGTCGGCGCCGCGTACGACACGTATCCGCACCTGTACGGGATCTACGGGAGCCGGGCGCCGCGGGACGGCAAGGCGGCGGGCTGGGGCGGGAAGCTGTACGGCGGCACGGAGGTCTACCGCTACTTCAAGCGCGTGCAGCGGGCCCGCACCGCCGCCGTCGTCTCCTACAACCAGGCGGCGTCCGCCGCGTACGCCCGGCTGATCGTGCGCGGTCTGGAGGCCGAGGGGTACGAGGTGACCACCGAGCAGGTCGACTTCGCGCTGCCCAACTTCCCCGCGGTCGCCGCCGGGCTGCGCGACCGGGGGGCCGACCTGGTCTTCGACGCGATGGACACGCACGGCAACGCGCGGCTGTGCGAGGCGATGGACGCGGCGGGCGTCCGGCCGACCGCGAAGGTCACGAACGTACAGAACTGGTCGGACACGGTCGCGAAGGACTACAAGGACTCGCCGGGCTGCCGCAACGCCCTGTGGGCCACCGGGGCCAGCCGCAACTACGACGATCCGGGGAGCGGGCCGGGCGGCGCGGCGGTACGGGACTTCCGCGCCGGGATGGCCCGGTACGCCAAGGGGAAACCGCTGGCGCAGTGGCAGCTCGAGGGGTGGGCGGCCGCGATGTGGTTCGCCGACGCGGCGCGGTCCTGCGGGCAGCGGCCCACCCGCGCGTGCGTGGAGCGCTTCGTCGGCCAGGGCGCGCCCTACACCGCCCGTGGCCTGCTGCTTCCCGCCGCGTTCCGGCCGCAGGCCGAGCCGCCGGCCACCGACCGGACCTGTCTGTCGGTCGCCCGCTGGCGCGACGCGGCGCGGGGCGGCCGGGGCGGCTGGGTCACCCAGGCCGACATGGACACCACCTGCTTCACCGTCCCCCAGCTTCCGTACCGGCCCTGAGAGCCCGGCCGTCACCACCGGCCCGGACCGCCGGTCCGGGGAGACCGGCGGGGCGAGCCGGTGGCTGCACACCTCGTGACGGGACGCCCCGGGACGGCATAACTTGTGGCGTTACAGCACGGCACAGAACCGACGATCAACGGTTCGGGAAAGTTCCTCGACGCCGCTACCGATGTCCTAACTCTTTCGGAACAAGTTGGCCAAACGCCTCAACCCGGAACCCGGGAGCGCGGTCCAACCGTTCAACGGGGCAACAGCGGGACTCGTCCGCGGCGACCAAGGGATACGGGGACGGAATACGGGGACGGATGCACAGCTCATTCCTGATTCACCACGCCCACGGCACCGGAGGGACGGTCCGGACCGGCGCCCGGCGGACGCGACCCCGCCCGGAGCACGGGGCGTACGCAACCAAGGACGCGGCGCAGGCCGCTGTGAGAGGGGTGCGGAGGGTATGAACGCGTCGACGCAACTGCCCGTGACGGGCGCCGGGACGGCCGGTCCCGGAGCCGTCGCTCCTGTGCGGGCCGAGCCCACGGCCCCCGCCGGGCCGGACGCCACGGCCGGCGGCCGCGGTGCCCGCACGGCGGCCGGGGCCGCCCAGCCGCTGCGCGCGGACTGCATAGCCGACTCCGCCGGCGGCCTGACCTTCGACATCACCACCCCGCAGGGCACCAGGCCGGTCTGGAGCGCGGCGCTCGTCCTCAGCCCGCGCGACGGCGGCGCCGACGAGGAGCTGCGGCTGCCGCTCGGCCCGAACGGCTCCGGGTGCCTGCGGGCCGTCCTGCCCAGCACCGTCGCGCTCCCCGAAGGCCGTTGGAACACCTACGCCGACCTCGGCGACGGCCGCGGCCCGCAGCGGCTGCTGCCCGGCGTCACCGAACTGAGCCCGCTGGTGGACCGCCGCCCGCTGGCCGGGATCGGCCGGCTCGGCGTCCGCATCCCGTACGCCACCCGGTCCGGCAGCCTGGCGCTGCGGAGCTGGCTGCGCGGGCCGCACGCCGAGGCCGGGGACGTCCTCGTCGACGCCGCCGGGGTGACGGTGGCGGGCCGCCTCTACGGCGCCGCCCTCGGCCCGGGCGCCCGCGCCGAGGCCACGATCCGCCGCGGCACCCCGGAGGCGGCCGGTCCGGACTCCCGCGTCACCGTCCCGCTCACCGGCGACGGCCCCGACTTCGTCTTCACCCTGCCGCACGCGCGGTTCGCGGAGCGCTGGCAGGGCGGCAGCGAACGCTGGGACCTGTGGCTGCGGGTGACCGGGGAGGCCGAGCCGGTCCGGATCGCCCGGCTGCTCGACGACGTACCGGAGAAGGCGGAGACCGTCAGCCACCCGGCGCGGTCCGCCGGCCGCCCGGCGGGCCGGCTGCGCATCGGCCCGTCGTACACCCGCGACAACGACCTGACGGTCCGGGTCACGGGCCAGGAGGCGGACGGGACGGACGTGCGGGAAGGGGCCGACGGGTCGGGCGGGACGGATGGCCCGGGCCCGGCCGGTTCTTGACCGGACCTCATCAGACAGCGCGCATAACACCGCACGCCGGGGGCACTCGGTGCAGCGGAGGTGCGATACACATGGTTCCTGTCATTCTGGTACTGCTGCTGGCTCTGATTCTTTTCGGCGCGGGTTTCGCGCTCAAGGCACTGTGGTGGGTGGCCGTCGCGGTGCTGGTCGTATGGCTGCTGGGCTTCCTGTTCCGTTCGACGGGCGCGGGCGGTGGTCGCACGCGCTGGTACAGGTGGTGAGCCGGGAGAGACGCGGACCGTAGCTGTCCGCATGTGCTGCCAGACTGCCCGGCATGGTGGAAACCTCGGCACGACTGCTGCGACTGCTCTCTCTCCTGCAGGCACACCGCGAGTGGACGGGCGCGGACCTCGCCGACCGGCTCGGCGTGACCCCGCGCACCGTCCGCCGTGACATAGACCGCTTGCGAGAACTGGGTTACCCCGTCCACTCGGCCCCCGGCACCGCCGGGGGCTATCAACTGGGCGCGGGCGCCGAACTGCCACCGCTGCTCCTCGACGACGAGGAGGCGGTGGCAGTCGCCGTGGGGCTGCGCACCGCGACGGCCGGCGGCGTCGAAGGCATCGAGGAGACCTCCGTACGGGCCCTGGCCAAGCTGGAACAGGTACTGCCCCACCGGCTGCGCCGCCGCGTCGGCGCCCTCAACGCCTTCACCGTGCCCATGCTCGGCGCCGCAGGCCCCCGGGTCGACGCCGCCACCCTCACCGAACTGGCCAACGCCTGCCGGGACAGCCAGCGGCTGCGCTTCGCCTACGCGAGCCACGACGGTACGGTCAGCCGCCGCACCGTCGAGCCGCACCGGCTGGTGTCGGCGCAGCACCGCTGGTACCTCGTCGCCTGGGACGTGGACCGCGCCGACTGGCGGACGTTCCGCGCCGACCGGATCACCCCCACCCCGCCGCACGGCCCGCGCTTCACCCCGCGCCCCGGCCCGGCCGACGATCTCGCCGCGTACGTCTCGCGGGGCGTCTCCACGGACGCGTACGCCGAGCGCGCCACCTTGGTGCTGCATGCCACCGCCGAGGAGGCCGCCCAGCAGATCGGCCCGTCCGTCGGCGTCGTCGAACCGCTCGACGACCACCGCTGCCTGCTGCACACCGGCGCGCACCGCCTGGACGTCCTGGTGATCCACGCCGCCCTGCTGGGCTTCGACTTCGAGATCCGGGAACCGGCGGCGCTGGCGGACGCGGTACGGGAGATCAGGGACCGGCTGACCCGGGCGCTGACCCCGGCTCCGGCCGCGCCTCCGGCGTCCCCTGCGGTTCCGGGGCGTCCGGCGGGCTGAGCCGCACGATCTCCGGATGGTGCAGGTCGAAGGCGGGCGACTCCGAGCGGATGCGCGGGATGGTGAGGAAGTTGTGGCGCGGCGGGGGACAGGAGGTCGCCCACTCCAGGGAGCGGCCGTAGCCCCACGGGTCGTCCGCCTCGACCTTCGTGCCGTACTTCGTCGTCCGCCAGACGTTGTAGAGGAACGGCAGGGTGGACATGCCGAGCAGGAAGGCGCCGACGGTCGAGAGGGTGTTCAGCGCGGTGAAACCGTCGGCCGCCAGATAGTCGGCGATCCGGCGCGGCATCCCCTCCACACCCAGCCAGTGCTGGACGAGGAAGGTGGTGTGGAAGCCGGTGAACAGCGTCCAGAAGTGCAGCTTGCCCAGCCGCTCGTCGAGCATCTTCCCGGTGAACTTCGGCCACCAGAAGTAGAAGCCGGCGAACGTCGCGAAGACGACCGTGCCGAAGACGACGTAGTGGAAGTGGGCGACGACGAAGTACGTGTCGGTGACGTGGAAGTCCAGCGGCGGCGACGCCAGGATCACCCCGGTCAGCCCGCCGAACAGGAAGCTCACCAGGAACCCGACGGCCCACAGCATCGGTGTCTCGAAGGACAGCGAGCCGTGCCACATCGTGCCGATCCAGTTGAAGAACTTCACTCCCGTCGGCACCGCGATCAGGAACGACATGAACGAGAAGAACGGCAGCAGCACCGCGCCCGTCGCGAACATGTGGTGCGCCCACACCACCACCGACAGCCCGGTGATCGCCATCGTCGCGCCGATCAGCATCACGTAGCCGAAGATGGGCTTCCGCGAGAAGACCGGGATGATCTCGGTGATGATGCCGAAGAACGGCAGCGCGATGATGTAGACCTCGGGGTGCCCGAAGAACCAGAACAGGTGCTGCCACAGCAGCGCCCCGCCCCACTGGGCCTCGAAGACCACCGAGCCGAAGCGCCGGTCCGCCTCCAGCACCAGCAGCGAGGCAGCCAGCACCGGGAAGGCGATCAGCACCAGGATCGAGGTGAACAGCACGTTCCAGGTGAAGACCGGCATCCGGAACATCGTCATGCCCGGCGCGCGCATCCCGATGATGGTGGTGAGGAAGTTGACCGAGCCGAGGATGGTGCCGAAGCCGGACAGCGCCAGCCCCATGATCCACATGTCGGCGCCGATGCCGGGGGAGCGGACCATCGAGTTCAGCGGCGCATAGGCGGTCCAGCCGAAGTTCGCGCCGCCGGTCGGCGTCAGCAGGCTGGCCAGCACGATCAGGCCGCCGAAGGCGAACAGCCAGTACGACAGCATGTTCAGCCGCGGGAAGGCCACGTCGGGCGAGCCGATCTGCAACGGCATGATCTCGTTGGCGAAGCCCGCGAAGGCGGGGGTGGCGAACAGCAGCAGCATGATCGTGCCGTGCAGGGTGAACGCCTGGTTGAACTCCTCGTTCGTCATGAGCTGGAGCCCGGGGCGGGCCAGTTCGGCCCGCATCAGCAGCGCCAGCAGACCACCCACCAGGAAGAAGCCGAACGCGGTGACCAGATAGAGATGGCCGATCTTCTTGTGGTCGGTGGTGGTCAGCCAGTCCACCACCACCGCGCCGGGCCGCCGCGCCCGCACCGGCCCCGGGCTCGCGTCCACGGTGTCCGTACCCATCTGCGCCACCTCGTTCGCCAAGAGACACCGAAGCGGCCGGCACCCGCCGGCGCGCCCGGGAAGTCGGTAATCGACGTGCTGGATGTGCTGTCCGTGCTCGGGCTCAAGCCATGATGGCCGTCCCGGCGCGGTCGCGCGAGAGGGTCTGCGCAGCCCGGCCGGATCATTGCGGCGGGCCACCGGCGCGGCGCGGGGTCTCACTCCCGGGGCAGCAGCGGGCCCAGCGGGCCGAGATCGAGGTTGAGTTCGTCCTTCCCGATGCCGTACCGCTCGCACAGCTCGCCCATCCGCCGCTCCAGCAGCATCAGCGTCAGGCCGATCCGTTCCTCCTGGTCCTCGGAGAGATCGCCCTGGTCGACGCGGCGCAGCGCCTGGCGCTCCATGAGCTGGTGCAGCAGTTCCACCACCGTCAGCACGAGCCGCACCAGGTCGCGCTCCACGGTGTCCTCGTCCAGTTCCACACGCCGGCTCACGGCGCCACCTCCTCCTCGGGTTCCTCGGACGTCACGGCTCCAGCTCCTCGAACGGCGAGGGGACGGTGGCGTTGACCGAGCTGATCAGGGCCCGCAGGTCGATCCGTACGAGATCCACGTCGGCGATGCGCAGGGTCAGGTCGCCCACGATCACCGCACCGCCGCCCAGCAGCCGGTCCAGCAGGTCCACCAGCGCGATCTGCCGCTCGGCCAGCGGGTTGTCCGGCTGCGGACCGGGCGCCGGGGACGTCATACCGCACCGGTCCCGGGGTCTCCGCCCGCCTCCGGGGGCTGCGGCGGCTGCGCGAAGGAGTACGGGGCCCACGGGCCGGTCAGCTCGATCCGCAGCCCCGGGCTGCGGTCCGCCAGCTCACCGACCAGGCCCGCGAACGTCCCGGCCTGCTCGCGGGGGATCAGATAGGCGCCGTTGAGCACGTTGCGGCCGCTGACCCCGGACAGCCGGGCGTCCTGCGGGCGGTGCAGCCGGCTGCGCTCGGCGAACTTGTCCAGCGCCTCGTGCGCGGCGCGGGCCAGCTCGTCGGCGCGCCGCTGGTTCTGCTCCTGGGCCTGCCGGTGGGCGAGCCGCCGGCGCAGGAAGTCGCGTCCCGAGCCGTCCGCGGCAGCCCGGCGGTCCGAACCGCCCGCGGGAACGGCGGGCTTGGCGGCCCCGGCGTCCTCGACGTACGCCTTGACGCCCCACTCCATCCGGCCGTCCAGACTCACCAGCGCGCTCAGGAACTCCTCGGCGCGCTGTGCGAGGACCTGCCGGACCCCGCGCGGGTCACGGTGCACCGTCACCAGGCGCAGCGGCAGCACACAGAACTCCGCGGCCGCGGTGTCCACCACGCTGCGGTGCGCCCGGGCGGTCCGCTCCAGCCACGCCAGGTCCTCCAGGTGGGTGCGGAGCGCCTCCTCCTCGAAGTCGGCGGCCGGCACCCGGGAGACCAGGGCGGCCAGCGCGCCCTCCGTGACGGTCTCCACGGGTGCGTCCGCGACGCCGAGCAGTCCGTCCGGCGGTCGGCAGCCGGCCCGGGCGACGGCGTAGGTGTACATCAGCTCGGCGCCGTGCGTACTCAAGTGATCTCCTCTCGCGACTCCTGCTCGCCCTCCAGGGCGGCGATCCGCTCGCGCAGCCGTTCGTTCTCCTGGGCGAGCTCGCGGCGCCGGGCACCGGAGGAGAGCGACGGATCGTCGCGCCACCAGTCGATGCCCATCTCCTCCGCCCGCTCGACCGAGGCCACGATCAGCCGCAGCTTGATCGTGAGCAGCTCGATGTCGAGCAGGTTGATACGGATGTCACCGGCGATGACCACGCCCTTGTCCAGGACGCGTTCGAGGATGTCGGCGAGGTTGGCGCCGCCGTTCGAGCCGTACGGGGAGGGCACTTGGGAACTCATCGGGCCGGCTCCGGCTCCCGCTCGTCCTCCTCGGAGTACTCGGCGTCCGCGTCCTCGTCCTCGGCTTCCGGTTCCTCGTCGTACTCGTCCGCGGCGTCCTCCTCCTCGGGGCCGGCCTCGTCGTCGTACGCGTCCTCGGGCTCGTCCTCGGCTTCGTCGTCCTCGTACGCGCCCTCGGCGTCGTCCTCGCCCTCGTCCTCCGGTTCCCCGGATTCCTCGGCGTCCTCGTCGTCGTACGCGTCCTCGGCGTCCGGCTCCTCGTCGGAGTCGTCGCGCTCCTCCTCGTACGCGTCCCCGGACGGCTTGCCCGCGCCCTCGGTGTCCTGCTCTGTTCCTTGCTCGTCGCGCTCCTGCTCCTCGCGCTCGACGGCCTCGTCGTGGCCGACGACGACCTCGCCGTCCCGGATCTCGCCGCGCCACTCACCGGTCGCCTCGCCGCGCATCATCACGAAGCGGCGGAAGTTCTTCAGGTCGAGCCGGGCACGGCGGCCCTGCGCCCGCCAGATGTTGCCGGTCTTCTCGAACAGGCCCTTGGGGTAGTACTCGATGACCAGCAGCACCCGGGTGAGGTTGGCGGCCAGCTCGTGGAAGGTGACGACGCCCTTGAGGGTGCCCTTGGCGCCCTCGGAGGTCCAGGCGATGCGCTCGTCGGGGAGCTGCTCGGTGGTGTGCGCCTTCCAGCTACGGGTCGACCAGAAGATCTTGGCGCGCCAGTTGGAGTCGGTGTCGTCCGCGGACTCCACCCCCTGCACCCCCTTGGCGAAGGTGCTGAACTCCTGGAACTGCGTCCACTGGTTGTACGCCTCGCGCAGCGGCACGCCGACGTCGACGTCCTCGCTGATCGTGACGAACTTGCCCTTGCCGCCACCGCCCTTGCGCTTGCCGGTGAGCTTGCCGACGGCGCCCTTGACGGTGTTCTTGGCGGTGTCCTTGACCGCGCCCTTGAGGGTGTCCTTGATCACCGGGCCGATCAGGCTGTCACTGCGCCCCTCGGCCACGTCCGTGAGCCGGGTGGTCGCCTCGCCGAGCCGCTTGCCGGTGGACACCAGCAGGCGCTGGGCCTGCGCGGCGGCGAACGAGACGGCTTCTTCCTTGAGGCGGTCGACGGCCGGGTTGCCGGCCACGGTGTCCTTGACGGCGGCCATCGGACCGCCGGACTTCGTGTCAGCCACGGTCCTCACCTCCGCTCCGGCGGGTACCGGCGCGGGCCGTCTTCTTCGCGGCCGAGGCGGTCTTCTTCGGCGCGGCGGCCGCCTGCTTCGCGGGCCGCTTGCGCTTGTCCGGCGCGGCCTTGGCGCCGGAACCGGAGCCGGTGCCGGACCTGGCACCGGACTTGGCGGGGGCCTTCGAGGACCGCGCGCCCTGCTTCTTGGCGGCGCCGCGTCCCTCACCCCCGGACTTGCGCGCCCCGCCGCGGCGGCTTCCCGGCGCGCTCTCCTCTTCGCTGTCGTCGTCGGACGCTTCCTCGTCGTCCCGTCCGCCGCCGGTCACGCCGCGTACGGTGTCCGCGGCCTTGCCGCCGACCTCGCCCGCGTCCAACTGGTCGCGCACGTTCAGAGTCCGCTCGTGCAGGCTGTCCGCCAGGGAGTCCAGGCGCTTGGTGACCAGCGCACCGGTCGCCGCCTTGCCCACTCCCTTGAGGTCACCGCGCAACTGCTCGCGCAACTCCTTGAGCTGCGGGTTGGCAGCTATCTGGTCGTTGACCAGAGAGATCAGTTGCTGCGGGCTCAGATTCAGGCGCTTGCCCAGGACCATGCTGCCGATACCGATGGCGAGCTTGGCCTTCTTGGTGCGGCCGAGCAGATAGCCTCCGGCGACGGCCAGCACCAGTGCCGGCCGGTTCTTCATATCGGGGATCTCCTCCGTGTAGGTCGCGCCCGTCCGCCGTCCCGGTGAGGGCCCGGCGTCCGGCGCGAGTTTCGGGGATCTCGTACTGTCCGGGTGGACATCTCGTCAGGTCGTGGGGGCCGCTCCGCGGGGGAGGGACCCGGGGGCCGGGGCGCTCACGCCCCGGACTGCCGCTTGCGCAGCTCTTCCAGCCGGTCCAGCAGCGCGTCCTCGCGCCGGTCGAACTCGGCCTCGTCGATCTGCCCGTTGTCCAGTTGCTCCGCCAGTTCCCGCAGTTCGCGCTGGACCACGGCCGGGTCGTAGTACTGCCGCTCGGCCTCGGTGAGGACCTGCCGCAGCACCCAGCCCGTCCCCCGTACGGGAGCGGCCGGGAGCAGCAGCAGTTCCTTGATCAGGCCCATCGGTCACTCCGCGGCGGCGGACTCTAGCGGGCGGACGAAGCTGTACGGCGGGAGCGGCCCGTTGACCAGCAGCTCCAGGTGCGGGTGGTCGGTGCCGAGCTGGTCGGCGGCGTCCAGGAACGCGGCCGCGTCCTCGCGCCGCATCAGGAAGGACAGGTTCACCAGCCAGCCGGAGCCCTCGGGCCCGGGGCAGGACTGCTCCGCCTTCGGCACCAGCGCCGCTTCCACGGTGTGCGCGTCGGCGACCTCGCGGGCCCGTACGGCGTTGGCGACCAGTTCGCCGAGCCGCAGCTTCTGCTGGTACGCGCCGCCGCCGGCGGCCTGGTTGGCCTCGTTGAGGGCGCGGATCTCCGGCTCCTCCGTCAGCACCCGCCGCAGCACGTCCTCCTCGCGGTGGGCGGCCTTGACGTTGTACTCGACCCGTCCGTTGAGATCGTCCAACTGCGCCTTGTAGTGCTCGGCGTGCTCGGCCAGGACGTCCTGGACCGCCTCGTCGTTGTCGGAGAGCGAGCCGAAGCGCAGCGGCAGCACCGATCCGTCCGCGCCGGCCTCGGTCAGGACGTGCTGGTGGGCGAGGAGGTCACGGCGCTTGGGCCGCAGCTTGTCGGGGCAGTCGCTGACGATCGCGGCCAGGTCGCCCTGGCGGACGATGCGGACCGGGCGCGGCGGGTCGCCGATGCCCAGGATCTCCTGCTCGGGCTTCGGGTGGTCGGCGCGGGCGATGCCGTAGACGTACGTGCTCACTCGCTCTCCTCCTTCTTACGGGAGGTGGTGCGCCGCGGCCTGCGCTGCGGTTCGCCCTCGCTCTCGGCCTTGTCCCGCCCCGAGCCGATCGCCTCGGCGAAGGTCTCGGCGGCGCCGGAGAGCGCGCCCTTGGACTTGCCCTTGGCGCCGGACTCGGTGACCTGGCCGACGACGTCGGGCAGGCCGGGGCTCTTGTTGGCGCCGGTCTCCAGGTCGAGGCGGTTGCAGGCTTCGGCGAAGCGCAGATAGGTGTCGACGCTGGCCACCACCACACGGACATCGATCTTGAGGATCTCGATACCGACCAGTGAGACGCGGACGAACGCGTCGATCACCAGGCCGCGGTCGAGGATCAGCTCCAGTACGTCGTAGAGGCCACTGGTGCCGCCCCCGCCCCCGGACTGCTGTTGTGCCGGGACAACGGTCATGACTGTGGTCTTCCTCTCGCACGCTCGTAGCGGCTGACGCGCCGGTAGCCCGTGAGCATTCCGTCCGGGTCGAGCGAGACCTCGTACAACGCCATGAGGCTCATCGTCTCGGGGACCCGGGCGAGCTCCAGCACCTCGGTCTCCAGGACCCAGCCGTCCTCGGTCCTCTCGAACCGGGACACGGTCTCGGGGGTCAGGCCGGTCAGCTCGGCGAGCTGTTCCCGTGCCGACCGCAGGAGTTCCGGTGCGCTGGGGCGGGCGGACGCCGCTCGTTGGTTGTTGCTCTTGTCCGGTGTGTTCGCTGTGTTGTCTCCCATGGGCTCCTCGGCATCAGCGAGTACCGCACGGCGGTGGAGTCAAACCCGTCCACCGGCACCGATGCTCGCGAAATATGCTGCGGCGGCGTGCCGTCGGCCCATTTCCGGTAGATCGGACACCGTAAAAAAGAAGGAATAAAACGGCTGCTGACGGGGAATTAATTCCGGCCGCTCCCGGCGGGCCCGGAACCGGCCGCCGACGGGCGATCACGGCCGAAATCAGGCCGTCCCCGATTCCCACCCGGTTGGTGCAGTGCCCGGCTCGTACGGGTGACGGAATCGAGGGCAAACACGCGCTGTCATGCTGTGACAGAAGTGTGACCAAGGGGGACCGGGCGGGTACGCGCGTATGGCACCCCGGCCCTTCCACCTGCTGTGCGGTACGCCTACGGTGGCTGCCATGGCACCCGTACCGAACTCCCCTTCCGAGCCCGACGACGACCCCGGGACCTACGTCGGGCTGGCGCAGCAGGCCGCCGAGGAGCGGGCCCGCGCGCACGGCTGGACCACGGTCCGGTCCCTGGCGCCGGGCGCGATCATCACCATGGAGTACCTGGGCGGCCGCCTGAACTTCGAAGTCAAGGACGGCACCGTGACCCGTAGCTGGAAGGGCTGAGCGCGGGCGGCGGACCCGGACAAAGGCGACGGCCCCGGCGCTCCGGAAGGAGCTGCCGGGGCCGTCGGCCGCGCGGGGGAGGGGCTGTGCGTACCGTCCCCGCGGGTCCGGTGGCGGTCAGCCGCCGCCGGTGCGGCCGCGGACCGGGGCCGGGGCGAGCGGCGCGGTGCGCGGCGCGCGGTCGGCGTGCGGCGGGCGCCGGCTGCCGGTCGGGGTGACCGGGGTGCGCTCCGAGCGGACCGCGTGCGGTCGCGGCGGATGGTGCGGTCGGCCGTCCGCGGCGCGGGTGGCGGCGCCGGGCCTGGCGGCGCCCATCGCGTCCCGGACCAGCACCTCTTCCTCCGGGGCCGGCCGCGGCGCGGACAGGCCGCCGCGGGCGTGCGCCGGGACGAGCGGTGCGGGCGCCGGCAGCCAGCGGGCGCGCAGTTGCCGCCACAGGGCCGTCAGCCGGGCCTCGGCCCATTCCACCCCGGGCTCGAACCACGGCAGCGCGAGCAGCACCAGCAGTCCGGCGGCCCAGCCCAGCAGCACATCGCTGACCCAGTGGGTACCGAGGTAGACGGTGGTCATGCCGACGCCCAGGGCGCCGAGCGCGGCGATCACCGAGAGTGCGCGGCGGCGCAGCGGAGTGGTCGCCAGATAGGCCAGGACACCCCAGGTGACGACGGCGTTGGCGGTGTGTCCGGAAGGAAATATATCGCCGCCCAGCCACATCTCGTTGGCGCCGATGGTGGTCGCGTAGTGCGGGCCGAGCCGGCCCATGCCCAGCTTGGCGGCGCCCGCGGTGATGTTGAGCAGCAGCAGCGAGGTGCCCAGCACCAGCAGCGGGTGGAGGTTCTTGGTCCGCCAGCAACGCCAGCCCAGCCAGGCCGCCACGGCGACCGCGGTGGGGCCGCGCTGGCCCAGCACCACGAAGTAGTCCAGGAAGGCGTGGATCTCCGGCCACTGCTTGTACGGCCGGAAGAGCATGGCCTGCCAGTCGAAGGTGACCAGCCATGAGGTGGCGAGCACACCGGCCACGATCGCCACGTACACCGCGAGCGTGCCCCCGAACAGCCACCAGCGGGTCCGGGTCATGCGTGACGGCGGGCGGTCGGGCGGGTGCTCCTCCATCTGGTCGAGCTTGTCATCGGTACGCACTCAATCGACGTTACCGCGTGTGATGTCGGTGCTTGGTCAAACTGTGAGCTTTGTAATGACGATGTGATGTGCAATCTGTCTCAAAGGTGACTTTGGCCAAGGGATTTCGGAAGGAATTCAACGGCCGTCGGATTGCCTCCGGGCGGAGTGTCGAAGGAGGTCCCGAGAGGCTTCTTTCCAATTCGCCGGAGCAGTTTATCGCCGATTCGCACGGGTGTCGCGGTCCGTTTCCCCGCGCGGGCGCCGACGGAGGGGAATCCTCCGTTCACGGCGGGCCCGAACCGTTCAGCCAGAACGCCCCGTACACCGCCGACCCCGCGCTGACCAGGGCCGTCAGCGTCCAGGCCGCCGCCGGACGCCACCGCGCCAGCCCGGCGGCGAGCGGCAGCAGCAGCGGATAGGCGGGCATCATCAGGCGCGGCTTGGAGCCGAAGTACCCCTTGGCCGTCAGCGCCAGCAGCAAGACGGCCCCGCCGTAGACGAGCAGCGGCAGCGGTTGCCCCCGGCGCGCGCCCAGCACGTACAGCCAGACCACCAGAGCGACACCGGCCAGCAGCCCGAGGCCCGCCGGAAAGCCGAGGTCCCACAGGAACGAGGCGAAGGCCGCGCCGCCGTCGAAGCCGTTGCCCCAGCCGCCCTGGACGTCCAGATACGCGGTGAGACCGCCTTCCCGGACGCCCACCCAGAGGAAATAGCCGCACCAGCCGAGCGGCGCCAGCAGCACACCCAGCAGCATCCGCCGGTGCCTGCGCAGCCGCGGCCGGGCGCCCGGCCCGCCGTCCTGCGCGCCGTCCGGTCCGCGGCCCGGCCCGTCACCCGTCGCCCGGTCCCGCCACAGCGTCACCGCCGCGGTGATCCACACCGCCGCGACCACCGCGGCCCCCACCGGCCGGGTCAGCCCCGCCAGCGAGGCCAGCACCCCCGCGGACACCCACCGCCCGGTCAGTACGCAGTACACCCCCCACGCCGCGAGCGCGGTGAACAGCGACTCCGAGTACGCCATCGACTGCACGATCCCCACCGGCAGCGCCGCCCACAGCGCCGCCAGTGCGACACCGGCCCGCGGCCCGTGCAGCCGCTCGCCGGTCAGGTACAGCGCCCAGGCGGCGGCGAGCGACGCGAGCCAGGACACCGCGAGTCCGGCGTCGGCGGCGGACAGGGACGTCACGGCGGAGAGTCCGCGCTCCAGCCACGGCAGCAACGGGAAGAACGCCAGGTTCGAATGCACGTCCCCGTCGGCGAGCTGGACGCTGTAGCCGTACCCCTGCTCGGCGACCCGGGTGTACCAGAGCGAGTCCCAGCGGGCGGTGAGCAGCGTGTGCCAGCTCTTGCCGTGCGCGGCGGACCAGGCCGCCAGTACGACGAGCCCCAGCGCCCGGATCGCGGCGTACACCAGCAGGGCGGGAGCGGCCCGGCGGAGCGCGGAGCGCGGCCGGTCGGTCCGGACGGGGCCGTTCCGCTCCGGCCCGCGAAAGGGGGCAAGATCGTTCATCCGGCCGATTATCCCGTGGCCGGAGTCCGCCGCCCGTCAACGGGTATGGGAACCGCCGGGCCCTGCGACGAGCGTCTCATCGTGGGGTGAGCCACGCGTCACGTCACGCGACTCGCGTAGTCTGACGTCTCAACTCGCCCGTCCGCCGGTTCAGCCGGAGCGCCTCCCGCGCCCCGGCACGCGGCCGCGAGAGCATGACAGGAGGTACGCGAATGTCCGGGACGACCACGTCCGGCAGCGAGCGGACGGCGGGTGTTCCCCGGCATGGAGGTGGCGGCGCCAACCGCTGGACCGTACTGGTCGTGCTCTGCGTCAGCCTGCTGTTCGTCGCGCTGGACACCACCATCCTGTACGTGGCGGTGCCGTCGGTCACCGAGGACCTGCGTCCCGGGCCGGTGGAACTGCTGTGGATCGTGGACATCTATCCGCTGATCGCGGCGTCCCTGCTCATCCTCTTCGGCACGCTCGGCGACCGGGTGGGCCGCCGGCGCATCCTCCTGCTGGGATACGGCCTGTTCGGCGCGGCCTCGGCCGCCGCCGCGCTGGCCCCCAACCCGCAGACGCTGATGATCGCCCGCGCCCTGCTCGGCATCGGCGGCGCGATGATCATGCCGGCCACGCTGTCGATCCTGCGCCAGGTCTTCCCCGACCGGCGCGAGCGGGCGGTCGCCATCGGCGTGTGGAGCGCGGTGGCCGCCGTCGGCGCCGCCGTCGGTCCGGTCCTCGGCGGCTTCCTCGTCGAGAACTTCTGGTGGGGCTCGGTCTTCCTCATCAACATCCCGATGATGGCGGTCATGGCCCTGATAGGACGCTGGCTGCTGCCGGAGTCCCGGGGCGAGCGCAACGGGCCCTGGGACACCGTCGGCGCCGTCGTCGCGGCGCTCGGCGTGCTCGGTGTCGTCCTCGGCGTCAAGCGCATCGGCAGCGGCGAGTCGCTGCTCGGCCCGACCACGCTGGGCTCCATCCTGGTCGGTGTCCTGCTGCTCATCGTCTTCGTACGGCGCCAGCGCAGGCGCGAGCATCCGCTCATCGACGTGCGGCTGTTCGCCCGCCCGGCCTTCGGCACCTCCGTGGGCTGCATCGTGCTGGCGATGCTCGCCCTCGTCGGGCTGCAGCTCATAGCCGTCCAGTACCTCCAGCTCGTCCTCGGCCTGAGCCCGCTGGAGACCGGGCTGCGGATGCTGCCGCTGGTCTTCGCCGCGATGGCCGCCGGGCTCACCGGCTCCAAGGTGCTGCAGGCCGTCGGGCCCCGGGTGATGGTCTCGCTGGGCTTCGTGCTCACCGCCGCGGCCGTCCTCTGCCTGACCGCGATGGACGAGACGGACCGCCCCTGGCTGCTCGTGCTGGGCTTCGTCCTGCTCGGCTTCGGCTTCCAGAGCACGCTCTTCGGCGCCTACGAGTCGATGCTCAGCGAGGCCCCCGCCGACCAGGCGGGCGGCGCGGCGGCCATCGGCGAGACCTCCTACCAGCTCGGCGCGGGCATCGGCGTGGCCCTGCTCGGCAGCGTCATGAACGCCGCCTACGCCCCGGGGCTGGCCCACGTGGACGGCGTCCCGGACCGGGCGGCCGCCTCGGCCGCGCACTCGCTGGGCGAGGCGTACAAGGTCGCCTCCTCGCTCGGCGGCACGGCGAAGTCGGTGCTGCGCGACGCCGCGCAGGGCTCCTTCGTGCACGGACTGCACGTCACGCTCGTCACCAGCGCCGTGCTGCTGCTGGTCGGCGCGGTGATCGCGCTGCGGCTGCCGCGGCGGGCCGCGGACGCGGGGGACCGGACCGACAGCGAGGGGACGCACTGCGGCTCGGAGCCGGCGCGCGCGAACACCGGACAGTAGCGGGAGCCGCGGGAATCAAGGGGAGTACGGCGCTGAGCGGGGGCTTCGCGTACGGGGCGGCGCGGCCGGGCGGGGACGACGCCCACGGCGGGGGCTCTTGCCGCCGTGCCGCGGCCGCCCGTAACGTCGGACCCGGATAACTAACACCGCTAGTTTTTGTGCGCGCGCAGCTACCGGAGGCCCCGCCATGTCCGCACCCCCGTCCCCGAAGCTCCCGCCCTTCGACGCGGAAGACCCGCTGGGCCTCGACGACCTGCTCTCCGACGAGGACCGCGCGGTACGCGCCACCGTCCGCCGGTGGGCCGGCGACCGGGTCCTGCCGCACATCGCCGAGTGGTACGAACAGGGCGAACTGCCCGGCATCCGGGACCTGGCCCGCGAACTGGGCTCCCTCGGCGCCCTCGGCATGGCGCTGACCGGCTACGGCTGCGCGGGCGCCTCGCACGTCCAGTACGGCCTGGCCTGCCTGGAACTGGAGGCGGCCGACTCGGGCATCCGCTCGCTGGTCTCCGTACAGGGCTCGCTCGCCATGTACGCGATCTGGCGCTTCGGCTCCGAGGAGCAGAAGCAGCGCTGGCTGCCGGGCATGGCGTCCGGCGAGACCATCGGCTGCTTCGGCCTGACCGAGCCGGACCACGGCTCCGACCCCGGCGCCATGCGCACCTACGCCAAGCGGGACGGCGGCGACTGGGTGCTCACCGGCCGCAAGATGTGGATCACCAACGGGTCGGTGGCCGGCGTCGCGGTGGTCTGGGCGCAGACCGACGACGGCATCCGCGGCTTCCTCGTCCCGGCCGGCACCCCCGGCTTCAGCGCGCCCGAGATCCGGCACAAGTGGTCGCTGCGCGCCTCGGTCACCAGCGAACTGGTCCTGGACGAGGTACGGCTGCCGGCCGACGCGGTGCTCCCCGGCGCCACGGGGCTGGGCGGTCCGCTGCGCTGCCTGGGCCACGCCCGGTACGGCATCGTGTGGGGCGCGATGGGGGCCGCGCGCGCCAGTTTCGAGGCCGCGCTGGAGTACTCCCGTACCCGCGAGCAGTTCGGCAGGCCCATCGGCGGCTTCCAGCTCACCCAGGCCAAGCTGGCCGACATGGCCGTGGAGCTGCACAAGGGCATCCTGCTCGCCCACCACCTGGGGCGGCGCTTCGACGCGGGACGGCTGCGGCCGGAACAGATCAGTTTCGGCAAGCTCAACAACGTACGGGAGGCGATCGAGATCTGCCGTACGGCCCGTACGGTCCTCGGTGCGAACGGGATCTCGCTGGAGTACCCCGTCATGCGGCACGCGACGAACCTGGAATCGGTGCTCACCTACGAGGGCACCGTCGAGATGCACCAGCTCGTGCTGGGCAAGGCGCTCACCGGCCTGGACGCGTTCCGCTGAGCGGAGCCGGCCGGCGGCCGGAGGGCGTCGGCCGCCCCGGCCACCGGCCGGAACGACGCACCGGCCCCCGCGCTCAGCTCTGGTTGAAGAAGCCGCCCTCGGGGCGGCGCCGGCCGGGCTCACCGCTGAGGATGCGGTAGTCGGCCGGGGTGAGCAGGAAGACGCGCGTGGCGACCCGCTCGATGGAGCCGCGCAGCCCGAAGGTCAGCCCGGCCGCGAAGTCCACCACGCGCTTGGCGTCGGAGGAGTCCATCGCGGTCAGGTTGACGATGACGGGGATGCCGTCCCGGAACAGCTCCCCGATGCCGCGGGCGTCCCCGAAGCCCTCCGGGGTGACGGTGGCGATGCGGGTGCCCTGGTCCTGGGCGCTCTCGTCGGCGACCTGGACGCGCGGGTCGGTC
Organism: Streptomyces chrestomyceticus JCM 4735; assembly: GCF_003865135.1. NCBI lineage: Bacteria > Bacillati > Actinomycetota > Actinomycetes > Kitasatosporales > Streptomycetaceae > Streptomyces > Streptomyces chrestomyceticus. Next base: position 7,421,467 of record NZ_BHZC01000001.1, read on the forward strand.
ACCCAGGGGCTGTTCCCGGTGCTGCCGGGCTCGGACCCCTCGGCGTAGTCGTCGTCGTAGTAGCGCTCGTCATCGTTGTCGTCGACGAGGCCCAGCCAGGCGCTTGCCTTGCGTACCGATCCCATTGACGCCTCCTCTCACCCGCGGTCTGTGTGTCCGCACCTCTATCGTCGTCCATGATGCGGATGCTCTGCCAAGTGGATAGCCGCCGCACGGGGGGTTCGTGACACATCTGGTGCAAAGAGGGTGGCATGGCGTCAGAACTGGGAAGAGTCGCGGGAACTGACCGTGTGAAGGCTGTCACATCGAGTGTCGGAACGTCCAGTGGCCGACCGGTACCCGATCGTTCTTGCATCCAAACCGGACGGAATACGAACCGCCCGAGTGCGGAGGATGTCCCGTTCCACCCCGTAAGGGGGGTCAGGTGAACCCGGCCGGCCGCACGGGCGAGGCGCGGTGTTGACCCGGACCCGGACCGGCGGCCCGGCAGCGCGGACGCCGAACTTTGTCGACAATGCGCTGCCGGGGTGCATAGGGGCGCGGTGGCGGGGCAGGCGTGCGGCGAGGGTGAAGAGTGGAACGGCAGAACGAGGGTGGAGCTACGAGGGGAGGGGTGCGCCGGCGGGCGCGGGTGTGTGAAGGCGCGGCGGACGGGAGGAGAAGCCGCGAGAGGCCCGGCCGGAACGGCGGCGGGCGGGCAGCGGGTCAGCTCAACAGGACGCCGACCACACACGACCGAAGTCGATGTGGTCGCGGGTGACCAGCCACTGCCGTGAGTCCATGCGGCTAAGTGGAACAGGCATCCGGTTTCCCGTCAACCGTGACGTGCCCCGCTGCCCACAGTCCGGACAGCCTTGACAGCGGGGCGTCCCGGGCACATAGCCTCAAGGATCGGCCGTGCTGAGGGGCGCGTCCGGTGCCGGCCTCCGGGCCCCGTGTGTGAAGACGCTCAACTCCCAGTGGGATCACTGCGTCCACGGAGCCTTCACGCATGTCTGCGACCGACCACGCGCCGCACCCCGCGCCGCCCCCGCGGCCCCTCCACTCCCCGTCCCGCGTCCCGGGCCGCCCCGCCGTCGTCCTCGTCGGCGCGGGCCCGCGCGGCACCGGGCTGATCGAGCGCATCGCCGCCAACGCCCCCGAGCTGTACGGCGACGCGCCCCTCGACCTGCACCTGGTCGACCCGTACCCGCCCGGCGGCGGGCGCGTCTGGCGCCGCGACCAGTCCCCGCTGCTGTGGATGAACTCCACGGCCGAGGACGTCACCATGTTCACCGACGCCTCCGTCGAACTGCGGGGACCGGTGCGGCCCGGCCCCTCGCTCGCCGAGTGGGCCGCCCGGGTGCGCGCCGGGGAACTCTCCGTACCCGGCGAACTGGCGGACTCCGTACGCGAGTTAGGGCCGCAGGGCTTCGCCGGACGGCAGGTGCAGAGCGCCTACCTGGAGTGGGTGTACGAGCAGGCGGTGGCCGCGCTGCCGCCGGGTGTCACCGTGCACGAGCACCGCCGCCGCGCGGTGCGGGTCACGGGCCCGCGCGGCGGCCCGCAGCAGGTGTGGCTGGAGGGCGACCCCGCCCCGCTCGCCGCCGACCTCGTCGTCCTCGCCCTCGGCCACCTCGACGCCCAGCCGCCCCCGGAGCAGCGCGAACTGGCCGCCTTCGCCGCGCGCCACCACCTGACCTACCTGCCGTCCGACTTCACCGCCGACGCGGGCCTGGACGCCCTGGCCCCCGGCGAGCCGGTGCTCGTACGCGGCTTCGGACTCGCCTTCGTCGACCTGATGGTGCTGCTCACCGAGGGGCGCGGCGGGGCGTACGAGGCCGGGCCGGACGGGGAGCCGGCGTACCGGCCGTCGGGGAAGGAGCCGGTCCTGTACGTCGGGTCGCGGCGCGGCGTGCCGTACCACTCCAAGATCGGCTACACCTACCGGGGCGAACGGCCGCCGCTGCCGCGCTTCTTCGGGCCCGCGCAGGTGGACGAACTGCTCGCCCGGCCCGGCGGCTACGACTTCCGGCGCGACGTCTGGCCGCTCATCGCCAAGGAGCTGGGCCACGCCCACTACCACCGGCTGTTCACCGCGCACCCGGAGCGGGTCCGAGCCGACCGGGCCGCCTTCGAGGAGAAGTATGCGGCCGCCGAACCGCTCGGCCCGGACCTGCGGGCGCTCGTCGCCGCCGCCGTCCCCGACCCCGCCGACCATCTCGACCTGGACGCCCTCGACCGGCCGCTGGAAGGCGTCCGCTTCCCCGGCGCGGACGCCTTCCAGGACGGCCTGCGCGCCTACATCGAGGCCGACCTCGCCCGGCGGCACGACCCCGCCCACAGCCCCGACCTCGCCGTCTTCCTCGCCCTGCTGTCGGTGTACGGACAGCTCGTACGGCTCGGCGACCACGGCCCCTGGTGGCACGGCTTCTTCAGCCACCTCGCCTCCGGCCCGCCCGGCCCCCGCCTGCGGCAGTTGCTCGCGCTGTCCCGCGCCGGAGTGGTGCGCTTCCTCGGCGCCGGCACCACCGTCACCGCCGACCCGGAACGCGGCGTGTTCTCCGCCACGAGCGACAGCGTGCCGGGCGTACGCGTCGAGGCCCGGGCGCTGGTGGAGGCGCGGCTCCCGCAGCCCACCGTGACGGACACGAAGGACGCCCTGCTGCGCGGCCTGTACGACGACGGGGCCGCCGCCACCGGCAGCGGCCTGCTCGCCGTCGACCCCGGCGACGGCCGGGTGCTGGACCGCGACGGGCAGCCGCACCCGCGCCGCTTCGCGCTCGGCCCGCACACCGACGCCCGCGCCTCCGGCGCCTTCGCCCGGCCCCGTACCAACGCGCCCGCCTTCCGGCAGAACGACGCCACCGCCCGCGCCCTGCTGCGGTTCCTGCGCGCGCACGCCCTACCGGAGCCGGCCCGGTGCCCACCCGGCTGAGCAGCACCACGGCACCCGCCACCCCACGTGCACAGCGACGAAAGGCCGTCCCATGTCCCAGCCCTCCTGCTCCCTGCGCCCCCTGCACCTCGCCTTCGCACTCGACGGGCCGCCCCGCCGGGGCCGCCGCGCCACCGAGGTCTTCGACCCCGAGCACTACGTCCGCCTGGCCCGGCTCGCCGAGCGCGGCACCCTGGACTTCGTCACCCTCGGCGACTCCTTCGCCCGGCCGGGCCCGGACGCGCTCGCCGTCCTCGCCCGGGTCGCGCCGCGCACCGGCCGCGTCGGCCTGGTCCCGGCCGTCACCACCACCCACACCGAGCCGTTCCACGTCTCGACCGCCGTGAACACCCTGGACTGGGTCAGCCGCGGCCGGGCGGGCTGGACCGTGGAGGTGTCCGGCACCCCCGCCGAGGCCCGCCTCTTCGGCCGCCGGGACGCCGCGCCCGCCGACGCGCTGTGGCGGGAGGCCGGCGAGGTCGCCGACGTGGCCGCCCGGCTGTGGGACAGTTGGGAGGACGACGCGGAGATCCGCGACACCGCGACGGGCCGGTTCGTCGACCGCGACAAGCTCCACTACGTCGACTTCCGCGGCGCCTCCTTCTCCGTACGGGGGCCGTCCATCACGCCCCGGCCGCCGCAGGGCCGCCCGGTCGTCGCCGTCGACGCCACCGCCCGGCCCGCGCGGCAGGTGGCCGCGGCGCACGCGGACGTCGCGTTCGTCCGGGCGGAGGACCCCGCCACGGCCGCCGCCGCCCGCGCCGACCTGCGCGAACGCGCCCGCGCCCTGGGCCGCGACCCGGACCGGCTGCTGGTCCTCGCCTCGCTGCCGGTCGAGCTGTACTCCTCCGGCGACGCCGTCGGACTCGCCGACCTGCTCGGCGACTGGCACGCGGACGGCGCGGGCGACGGCTTCCACCTGCGCCCCGCCGACCCCGCGCGCGACCTGGCGCTGCTCGTCGACGGCACCGTGCCGGTGCTCCAGCACCGCTGCCTGCTCCGCCGCTTCTACCCGGGCACGACGCTGCGCGAGCACCTCGGCCTGCCGCGCCCGGCCAACCGCTACGCCTCGGCCCGGAAGGTCTCCTCGTGACCACGACCTCGTCCCGTACCCCGTCCCGTACGGCGCCCACGCCCCAGCCGACGCCCGTACGCACGCCCACCCCCGAGCCCACGCCCGCGGCCCCGGCCACCGCGCCCGGTCTCCGGCGCATGCACCTGGCGGCGCACTTCCCCGGCGTCAACAACACCACCGTCTGGACCGACCCGAGGGCCGGTTCGCAGATCGACTTCGCCTCCTTCGAACACCTCGCCCGGACCGCCGAGCGCGGCCGCTTCGACTTCTTCTTCCTCGCCGAGGGGCTGCGGCTGCGCGAGCACAAGGGCCGCATCCACGACCTCGACGTGCTGGGCCGCCCGGAGTCGATCACCGTACTGAACGCGCTGGCGGCCGTCACCGACCGGCTGGGCCTGGCCGCCACCGTCAACACCACCTTCAACGAGCCCTACGAGCTGGCCCGGCGGCTGGCAACCCTGGACCACCTGAGCGCGGGCCGCGCAGCCTGGAACGTGGTCACCACCTCCGACGCGTTCACCGGCGAGAACTTCCGCCGCGGCGGCTATCTCGACCACGCCGACCGCTACACCCGGGCCGCCGAGTTCGTCGCCACCGCCCGCGAACTGTGGGACTCCTGGACGGCCGGGGGCGTGCCGCGGCCGGTCACCCACCACGGCCCGCACTTCCGCGTCCGGGGCGCCTTCACCCTCCCGCGCAGCCCGCAGGGCCACCCCGTCATCATCCAGGCGGGCGACTCGGCGGCCGGTCGCGACTTCGCCGCCGCCACCGCCGATATCGTCTTCACCGGCTGGGGGTCCGGGGGTCGTCCCCCGGGTAAATGCAGCACTCGGCACAGCACGCTCGCGGCCGGTCAGGAGTTCTACGCCGACGTCAAGGGCCGGCTGGCCGCCCACGGCCGTACCGCCGACTCCCTCAAGATCATGCCCGGGGTCACCTTCGTCCTCGGCGACACCGCGGCCGACGCTCAGGAACGGGCCGCCACGATCCGCCGGCAGCAGGTCTCGCCGCAGAACGCCCTGCTGGCCCTGGAACAGGTCTGGGGTGTGGACCTGTCCGGGTACGACCCGGACGGGCCGCTGCCGGACATCGACCCGGACCCCGAATCCCAGCTCGCGCAGGGCCGCGTCCGGCTCGCCGACCCGAAGGCGCTCGCCGACCGCTGGCGGGCGCTGTCCGAGGCCAAGGGCCTGTCCATCCGGGAGACCGTGATCGAGACGACCGGGCGGCAGTCCTTCGTCGGCACCCCCGCCGCCGTCGCCGAGGAGATGACCGCCTACGTGGCGGCCCGCGCCGCGGACGGCTTCATCCTCGTACCGCATCTGACCCCCGGCGGACTGGACGACTTCGTCGACCGGGTGGTGCCGTTGCTCCAGGAGCGCGGCGTGCTGCGGACGGAATACGCGGGCACGACCCTGCGCTCACATCTGGGGCTGCCGGATCCGGTACGTCCCGTAGGGAAGGACTGACCGTATGAGCACCACGAGCAGCACCGGCACCCAGGCCGAGCAGCACTGGCAGACCTGGCACGAGCGGCGCGCCGCCGAGATCGCCCTCCCGTACGGCCCGCTCGCCCTGACCGCCACCCACTGGCTCGCCGACTTCCCCGACGGCCGCCTCGACGGCGTACCGGGCCACTGGAGCGCGGACGGCGACGCGGTGCTCCTGCGCGCGGCCGCCGCCGACGGGCTGACCGTCGACGGGGCGCCGCTGGACGGCACCGTACGGCTCGGCGCGGACGGCGCCCCCGCGACCGCCCGGGTGGCGCACGAGGGCCGGCGGCTGCCGGTGCTGCGCCGCGACGGGGAATGGGCCGTACGGATCTTCGACCCGGACTCCGCCGCCCGGCGCGCCTTCGGCGGGATCGACGTCTACCCCTACGACGAGCGCTGGGTGCGGCCCGGACTGTTCCGGCCGTACGGCGCGGGGCGCACGGTCCAGGTGCCCAACGCCGACGGACGGGAGCGGGGCCTGGGCCTGGCCGGCGAACTGGCCTTCACCCTCGACGGCGACGAGCACACCCTCCAGGTGACGGTCGAGGCCGACGGCACCCTGTGGGCCGTCCTCGCCGACGCCACCAGCGGCACGGACAGCTACCGCTTCCGCTTCCTGCGGACGCCGGCCCCCGCGGCCGACGGCACCGTGCCGGTGGACCTCAACCGCACCCTGCTGCCGCCCTGCGCCTTCGCCGACCACTTCATCTGCCCCTTCCCGCCGCCCGGCAACACGCTGCCCTTCGCGCTGCGCGCGGGGGAGCGGAACCGTATCGCGGGCTGAACCGTCGAACCCCTGAACGAGGGGGTCAACCACCGTCCCGGCAGCGCGAGTTGATGCTGCCGGGACGTGTGTGCGGACGGGGTCGACGCGGCCGGCGCGGGCGTGCGTACGGATGTCGGGCGGGCGTCCGAAAGGCACCCTTGCGCGGGCGGGCCGGTCCCTCGAAACTCCCGAGCAGCGCTGTCCGGGGCCCGCACCGGAAGGACGTGCGGAGTCCCGCGGGCCCGCCGGGCAGCGGCACACGGACCTGCCCGCTCGGCAGGTCTTCCGATCCCCTCGGAGGTAGCAGTGAGGTTCGAGCGCACTACCCCCCGGAGCGGCATCGCGAGACGCGGACGGCTGATCGCCGTCGCGTCCGGGCTGGCCGCGATCGGCGCCCTGGCCCTGCCGACCGCCCACGCGGGCGAACCCGCCCCGCCCACCACGTTCAGCGCGTCCCAGCTCGCCGCCGTGAGCGACTCCGTACGCTCCGCGGACGTCGCGGGCACCGCCTGGGTCGTCGACCCGAAGACGAACAAGGTGGTCGTCCAGGCCGACAGCCGGGTCACCGAGGCCCAGCTCGACAAGATCAAGCAGGCCGCGGGCGCCAACGCCGGTGCGCTGAAGGTGGAGCGCACACCCGGCGTGCTGCGCAAGCTGATCTCCGGCGGTGACGCCATTTACGCGACGAGCTGGCGCTGCTCCCTCGGCTTCAACGTCAAGAAGGGCAGCACCTACTACTTCCTGACGGCCGGCCACTGCACCGACGGCAACCCGCCCTGGTACACCAACTCCTCGCACAGCACGAGCATCGGCCCCACCGCCGGTTCCAGCTTCCCGAACAACGACTACGGCCTGGTCCGCTACAGCAACAGCGGCGTGTCGCACGAGGGCACGGTCGGCGGCCAGGACATCACCAAGGCCGGCAACGCGACCGTCGGCCAGAACGTCACCCGCCGCGGCTCCACCACCGGCACCCACACCGGCAAGGTCACCGGCCTGAACGCCACCGTCAACTACGGCAACGGCGACGTCGTGTACGGCATGATCAAGACCACCGTGTGCGCCGAGCCCGGCGACAGCGGCGGCCCCCTGTACGCCGGGAGCACGGCGCTCGGCCTGACCTCCGGCGGCAGCGGCAACTGCTCCTCCGGCGGCACCACGTACTTCCAGCCGGTCACCGAAGCGATCAGCGCGTACGGGGTCAGCATCTACTGACGCCCGGGCCGTCCGGTCCCGGCGCACCGCGCGCCCGGACGGCCCTCGCACACCGCACCGCTCCACGCAGCCGGCAGCAACCGGGCCCCCGTCCGCACCCGCGGACGGGGGCCCGTCGTCGGCGGGCGGCAGGCGGCAGTTCGAGGGCAGGGTCCGGGCCGACGCGCACTCTCGACCGTTCCCGGGGCCGGTCATACCGTGGTGAGGACGCACGGACGCGGACATGGGCGCCTACGGCAGGGGGCCGTGATGGTCGAGGAACTGGTGGCGGCCGGGATCGCGCTGGCTTCGGCGGGCGCGCTGTACGTGATGGCGGGGGCGCGGGTGGTCAAGCAGTACGAACGGGGTGTCGTGCTGCGGCTGGGCAGGCTGATGTCGGCCCCGCGCGAGCCGGGGTTCACCATGATCGTCCCGGGTGTCGACCGGATGCGTAAGGTCAACATGCAGATCGTCACGATGCCGGTGCCCGCCCAGGAGGGCATCACCCACGACAACGTGACGGTCCGGGTGGACGCGGTGGTCTACTTCAAGGTCGTGGACGCCGCCGACGCGGTGGTCAAGGTCGAGGACTACCGCTTCGCGGTCTCCCAGGTCGCCCAGACCTCGCTGCGCTCCATCATCGGCAAGAGCGACCTCGACGACCTGCTCTCCAACCGGGAGAAGCTCAACCAGGGCCTGGAAGTGATGATCGACAGTCCGGCGCTGGGCTGGGGCGTGCAGATCGACCGGGTGGAGATCAAGGACGTGTCGCTGCCGGAGACCATGAAGCGGTCGATGGCCCGCCAGGCGGAGGCCACCCGCGACCGACGGGCCCGGGTCATCAACGCGGACGCCGAACTCCAGGCGTCCAAGAAGCTGGCCGAGGCGGCCCAGGCGATGTCCGACCAGCCCGCCGCGCTGCAACTGCGGCTCCTGCAGACGGTGGTGGCGGTCGCGGCCGAGAAGAACTCCACGCTCGTGCTGCCGTTCCCGGTGGAGCTGCTGCGCTTCCTGGAGCGCTCCGGCCTCCAGGCGCAGGCCCGGACGGAGGCGTACGAGCGGCGCGGGGCGGCGGCCGGGCCGGGGGCGGGGCCGGACGTACGGCCGGAAGCAGTGGACCCCGGGCCGGCACCCGCGACCGCGCCGCGTTCCGCTCAGCCGTCCGCCGCCCCGCTGTCCGGAACCGCGCCGGGTGCCGAAGCGGCGGCCGCGCTGGAGGAGTTGCCGGAGGCGGAACAGCTCCCCTGACATTGGAGCGGTGGTTCCCGGGAGCGGAAAAACTGTCCTGGTGTGCGAAGGAAGTCCCCCGCTGGGCTGAATCTCCGGTGCGGATTTCCGGCGCCGGTGGGCGAAGTCCGGCCTGGAGCGTCGGTTTTCGGACAGGTGTAGACCGCGCCTGAGGCCCGTTCCGAGCCACTCCAAAGTGTTCGTTTGGTGTCCGCACAGGGAAACGACGTGCGCGGATATCGGAACGCGGGACGAACGACCGGTCGGGCCCGTTCCGTTCTCCAGACCGGATCTCGTTCTTGTGCGCGAGCCCCGTTAATCGGAATACTCAAGACCGCGCATTGGCATGGACGCGACTTCCCTGCGGCAGGCTGCGCAGGCAACTCCCGTTCCGTGTCTGTTCCTCAACACCCTCCGGGCCCGCGGCCCCCCCCACACACCGCGGCCCATCCCCCCACGGAAGGCATTGAGTTGAAGCACCGACGGAATACTCAGCGGCGCGCAGTCCTGGCCGGCGCGGGCGCGCTGGCCCTCGCGGCCACCGCGACGCTCACCCTGGCCGACGCCAACGCGGCGGACGAGCCGGCCGCGAAGCAGCTGACACCCGCCGCGGCCACCGCGCTCGCATCCCAGCTCAGCGGCCACGCGGCCGGTTCGTACTACGACGCGGCGGCGAAGAAGCTGGTCGTCAACGTCGTCGACCGTGCGGCGGCCGACGCCGTACGGGCCAAGGGCGCCGAGGCGAGAATGGTCCGGCACAGCCTCGCCCAGCTCGACGCGGCCCGGCAGACGCTCAAGCAGCAGGCCACCATCCCCGGTACGGCCTGGGCGATGGACCCGCGGACCAACAAGGTCGTCGTCACCGCCGACCGCACGGTCTCGGGCGCGAAGCTCGACAAACTGAACAAGGTCGTCAAGAGCCTGGGCAGCAAGGCCACGCTCCGGCACAGCAAGAGCGAGTTCACCCCGTTCATCGCCGGCGGTGACGCGATCTGGGGGAGCAGCTCCCGCTGCTCGCTCGGCTTCAACGTCGTCAAGGGCGGCCAGCCCTACTTCCTGACCGCCGGGCACTGCGGCAACGCCGTGAAGTCGTGGTCGGACAAGCAGGGCGGCCAGGAGATCGCCAGCACCGAGGACTCCAAGTTCCCGGGCAGCGACTACGCCATCGCCAAGTACACCGCGGACATCGCGCACCCGAGCGAGGTGAACACCTACGGCGGCGGCCCGCAGAAGATCACCAAGGCCGCCGAGGCGACCGTCGGCCAGAAGGTCACGCGCAGCGGCAGCACCACCCAGGTGCACGACGGCACGGTCAAGGCGCTCGACGCGAGCGTCAACTACCAGGAGGGAACGGTCGAAGGACTGATCCAGACCGACGTCTGCGCCGAGCCCGGCGACAGCGGCGGCGCGCTGTACGACGGCGAGTCCGCGGTGGGCCTGACCTCGGGCGGCAGCGGCAACTGCTCCTCCGGCGGCGAGACCTACTTCCAGCCGGTCCCGGAGGCCCTGGAGGCGGTCGGCGCGGAGATCGGCTGACGCCGGCCGGCCGTGTCACCGGCCGGCCGTGAGGCCGCTGTTCCGAGTACGGCCATTCGGTAGCGGGAACGGCCCCCGGCGGCAATTGCCGCCGGGGGCCGTTTGCCGTTTTCCGGTGTTGCGAACGGACGGCGTGGGACGCGGATCCGGCGGTCGGCAAAAGAATAGGAAAGGAGGCTGTGTAAATACTGCCGGACGGGTGGGCGTCGGTCGGGTGGCAGTGGCGCCCGGCGCGGTGACCTCCGAAGACGGCGCGGACAAGCGCCAAGGGAATCGTTTTCATGAAGCAGTGCGGGCCGTTGAAATGTTGACGGGAATGTCATGCGAACCGTTCATTCGAAGGGGTGTGAGGCACCTCTCAGGAGAGTCGCTTTCCAGGAAAGTGACCGCCAAATGTCCGGTATGGGGGTGTTTCGTCGGCGTGGTGTGCGACGACTTCGAGAAGTCGGCGGCCCTTTGCCGAAATGCACTTCCGGCTTTTCCCGTTCGACGGTCGGAACGGATTTGCCAAGCCCGTTGCGGCTGGCTCTAATGATGCATCAGCCCCGTGGCCGAAAAGAATCCGGCGAGCCGCCGGTGAGCCGCGCGCCGTGCAGTTCCGGCGGGCGGTGCGAGGGCTTCCGTGCTGCCGCCCCGTGGAGGGGGCGGGGCGGCAGCACGGTGCGCGGGCCGCGCGCGGAGCAACGACAGGGACCGGCCCCCGGGCATCCGTGGGGATGCCCGGGGGCCGGCCGGTGGTGCGGCGGCGAGGAGGCGGCCGCACCGTTCAGCGGGTCACCGCCCGGTCGGGGCCGTCAGAACTCGAAGACCAGGCCCTTGCCGCCCTCCATCGCGCAGGGGTTGGCGAAGGTGTGCTCGTAGGCGACGCGGCGTCCCTGCCAGACACCGTTAGCGGTGACCGTGACGGGGTTCCACTCCTTGGTGCACATACGGTCCGCCGCGGACTTGGTGATCGCGTCGAAGTCGCCGTTCGCGGTGCGCAACTGAGCGCAGGCGGCACGCGCCGCCGGGTGCGTACCGGTTCCGGACGAGCTACAGCTCAGCGTCACCGCGCGCTGGATGGAGGCCGTAGCGGCGTTGTCCCCGTACCCCACGGTGAGGACCAACTCCGAGGGTGCGTACAGGCTCTTCGGCGTCGCGGGCTGCGCCTGGGCCGTGGTGGCCAGGCCGCCGAGCACGAGCGCCGCGCCGAGCGCGATCCCCCCAGTGATGTACCGCATTTTCGAACTCTCCTTCGGTTGTCGTCTCGAATGCCGGACAGCGAGGAGTCTGGCCGAGGTGCGACAGGAAAGCACATCGATCGGTGACTTCCAGTCGTTGGTTGAAAACGCTGTGTGCTGGCGTGAAGTGGTGCGACGGGCGTTTCGGTACGTGATGTGTGCTATGCCGTGCGGTCAGCCAGAACGCCGGGGGCGCGCGGTTCCGGCCGGGTCGGATGTGCGGCGAAAAGCGGCCAACTCCCGTTGTTCGTGGGGGTGCAGGGGGCTCGTGGGGGTTCGCCGCTAATGGCCGAAGTGCGGCTGCCGACGGGGCGCGCCGGGGCGTGACGGGGTGCGCGAGGCGTCGGCGGGGCGCGCGGGAGGCGGTCCGCGCCCGCCGCGCGCGCCTCCACCCGTATCACCGTCCGAACAGCAGTCCGCACCGTCGTCCGCCCTGCCGCCCGGGCGACGGTGCGGGGGAAGCACGCATACGTCCTGACCGGCTCATCTACAGTTCTGGGGACGGTCCGCCACCTGGTGACACAAGAAGGAATTGACACATATGCCGACCGAGACGTTCGAGTTCCAGGTAGAAGCACGCCAGCTCCTGCAGATGATGATCCACTCGATCTACTCGAACAAGGACGTTTTTCTGCGTGAGCTGATCTCCAACGCCTCCGACGCGCTGGACAAGCTGCGCCTCGAAGCGCTGCGCGACGAGTCGCTCGACGCCGATGTCTCCGACCTGCACGTCGCCATCGAGACCGATGGTGAGGCCCGGACGCTGACCGTCCGTGACAACGGCATCGGCATGTCGCACGACGAGGTGGTCCAGCTCATCGGGACGATCGCCAACTCCGGCACCGCGAAGTTCCTCCAGGAGCTGAAGCAGGCCAAGGACGCGGCCACCGCGGAGGGGCTGATCGGCCAGTTCGGCGTCGGCTTCTACGCCGCGTTCATGGTGGCCGACGAGGTCACGCTGGTCACCCGCCGCGCCGGGCAGAGCGAGGGCACCCGCTGGTCGTCGACCGGCGAGGGCACGTACACCGTCGAGCCGGTCGAGGACGCGCCGCAGGGCACCTCGGTGACCCTGCGGCTCAAGCCGGTGGACCAGGAGGACCAGCTCTTCGACTACACCTCCCGCTGGAAGATCAAGGAGATCGTCAAGCGGTACTCCGACTTCATCACCTGGCCGGTCCGGATGGCCCCCGAGGCACCGGCGGACGGGGAGCAGGCGGAGGGCGCCGAGGACGGCAAGGCCGCCGCCGAGCCCGAGACGCTCAACTCGATGAAGGCCCTGTGGGCGCGCTCCCGGGACGAGGTGAGCGACGAGGAGTACCACGAGCTGTACAAGCACATCAGCCACGACTGGTCCGACCCGCTCGAAACGCTCCGGATGCAGGCGGAGGGCACGTTCGAGTACCAGGCGCTGCTGTTCCTGCCGTCCCGCGCGCCCCAGGACCTGTTCGCGCGTGAGCACCGGCGCGGGGTGCAGCTCTACGTCAAGCGCGTCTTCATCATGGATCACTGCGAAGCGCTGCTGCCCGAGTACCTGCGCTTCGTCAAGGGTGTCGTGGACGCCCAGGACCTCTCGCTCAACGTCTCCCGCGAGATCCTCCAGCAGGACCGCCAGATCCAGCTCATGCACCGCCGGCTGGTGAAGAAGGTGCTGTCCACCATCAAGGAGATGATGACGCAGCGTCCGGAGAACTACGCCACGTTCTGGGGCGAGTTCGGCCGGGTCGTCAAGGAGGGTCTGCTCAGCGACCACGAGAACCGCGACGCCATCCTGCGTATCGCCTCCTTCCCCACCACCCACGACCAGGAGAAGCCGGCCACCCTCCAGCAGTACGTCGAGCGCATGAAGGAGGGCCAGGAGCACATCTACTTCATGACCGGCGAGTCCCGTACCGCCATCGAGAACTCGCCGCACATGGAAGCCTTCCGGGACAAGGGCTACGAGGTGCTGCTGCTGACCGACCCGGTCGACGAGGTGTGGGTCGAGACCGTCCCCGAGTTCGACGGCAAGGAGCTGCGGTCGATCGCCAAGGGCGAGGCGGACCTCGCGAAGGAGGAGTCCGAGGAGGACAAGGCCGAGCGGGCCAAGCGGCAGGAGGACTTCGCCGGTCTGCTGACCTGGATGACGGAGCGGCTCGGCGACGAGGTCAAGGAGGTACGGCTGTCCTCCCGGCTGACCGTCTCCCCGGCCTGCGTCGTCTCGGACACCGACGACGTGACCCCGGCCCTGCGGAACATGTACCGCGCCATGGGCCAGGAACTGCCCGAGGCCAAGCGCATCCTGGAGCTCAACCCGGGCCACCCGCTGGTCGAGGGCCTGCGCAAGGCCCAGGCCGAGCGCCCCGACGACGCGGACCTCGCCGGTACGGCCGAACTGCTGCACGGCATGGCGCTGCTCGCCGAGGGCGGCGAACTGAGCGACCCGGCGCGCTTCACCAAGCTGGTGGCGGAGCGGCTGGAGCGCGCACTGTAAGCGCCTCGGCAAGGCTCGTTCCGTAAGACTGCCGCCGGGTCCTTCATGGGCCCGGCGGCGTCATGTCCGGGGCCGGGCGGGCTGTGCGGGCCGGACGGTGGCGTCGCCCGACGCCGGTCAGCGGTGCGGCGCGGGGGGGCCGGTGCCGGTCAGCCGTACGGCGCGGGGCCCGGGCACCGGTCAGGCATGCCGCTCGGCCGTCCGGCGCCGGTCCAGCCCGGACAGACCGGCCGTCAACGCGCGCATCCCCCGACCCACCAGCTCAGCAGGATCACCCGCCTCCCCTTCCCCTTCCCCGTCCCCTTCTCCCTCCGCAGCCCACGTCTCCACCGCGACCCGCATCGCGGTGTTCGCGGCCGCCGCCGCGAGCCGCACCTCCGCCGGCCCGCCGTCCGTCAGCCCGGCGAGGACGGGGATCAGCGCCTCCTCGGAGTCGTGGTGCACCCGGTGCCAGACCGACCGCAGCGCCGGATCGTCCCGCATCGCCCGCAACAGCCCGCGCGTCCACCGCAGCGCCTCGGCGGCCCGTTCGTCGGACGGCGTCAGCGCCTGTCGGGCCGCCCGCTCCAGCACGTCCCGTACGGACCGGCCGTCCGCCTCCGCTGCCATCCGGCGCAGATCCGCGAGCCACTGCCGTACGCCGACGGCCAGCAGCGGCGCGACCGCGTCCTCCTTGGTGCGGAAGTACCGGTAGAAGGTGCGCAGGGCGACACCGGCGGACCGGGCGATGTCGTCGGCGGTGACGGCGCTGCCCCGCTCGGCGAACAGGGCCGCCGCGGCGCGCGCGATCTCCAACTGGGTCTCCGCCTTGCGCCGCTCGGTCAGGGAGAGGGCGGCAGGTAGCAGGGGTGCGGGAGCCGGTGCGGTAGGGCGCGGTGCGGTGGGCATGGGACGAGCTTACGTCGCCCGTGCATCGGATCGGCACGTCACGCCGATGTGGCACAACGTGCCACCTAGGCGTACGGTGCGGATGTCGTCCGCGGCGGACGCGGACACCGAAGGCAGGAGAGAGCCACATGGAGCGCTTCGACGGACGCCGCGTGCTGATCACCGGGGCCGGGTCGGGCATCGGGCAGGCCACCGTCCACCGGGTCCTGGCCGAAGGCGGCCGGGTGGTGGCCGCCGACATCAGCGAAGCCGGGCTGAAGGCCACCGCCGAGCGGGCCGCGGCGGACGGCCACGGCGACCGGCTGAGCACCGCGGTCCTGGACATCGCGGACGAGGCCGCGGCGCGCGCGGGTGTCGCCGCCGCCGTCGAGGAGCTGGGCGGCCTGGACGTCCTGGTCAACGCGGCGGGCATCCTGCGCGCCTCGCACACCCACGAGACCACCCTGGACGCCTTCAACCGGATCATCGCGGTCAACCTGACCGGCACCTTCCTGATGATCCGCGAGGCACTGCCCGCACTGCTGCGCGGCCGGGCACCGGTGGTGGTCAACTTCAGCTCCACCTCCGCCGCGTTCGCGCACCCCTACATGGCGGCCTACGCGGCCAGCAAGGGCGGCATCCAGTCCATGACCCACGCCATCGCGAGCGAGTACGCCAAGCAGGGGCTGCGCGCGGTGTGTGTGGCACCGGGCTCGGTGCGCTCCGGCATGACCGACGACCCGGGCCTGCCCGCAGACGCCGACATGACCCTGTTCGCAAAGCTGCTGCCGGCCATCGGCGAGGGCTTCGCACCCCCGGAGACGGTCGCGGGCGTCATCGCGATGCTGGCTTCCGAGGACGGCGCGTTCATCACCGGTACGGAGATACGTATCGACGGTGGGACACACATGTGAGATGCGCCCCGAGCGTCGAAAGCCGGTACGGCGGCTGATTCCGGGGCGCGGGTCAGGCGGACGCGGAGCTGCCCGCGGCGCTCTCGTCCCAGTCATGCGGAATCGCCCCTCCGCTCCGTGCCGGATGCGTATCTTTGCGTCATGGAGCGCATGAGGGCAGCCGTCGTTCAGGCCGGGTCCCCGTTGTTCGAGACGGGGGAGGCGCTGGCGAGAGCGCAGCGGCTCATCAGTGCGGCGGCGGAGGAAGGTGCGGGGCTCGTGGTGCTGCCGGAGGCGTTTCTCGGCGGTTATCCCAAGGGGCTGGATTTTGGCGTGACGGTGGGGGCGCGGTCGCCGCTCGGGCGGGAGGAGTTCCGGCGGTACTGGGACGCGGCGATCGATGTGCCCGGGCCCGAGACCGAGGCGCTGGGGGCGCTGACGCGGGAACTGGGGTGTCACGCCGTGGTCGGAGGCGTCGAGCGCAGTGGCCGTACCTTGTACTGCGTGGCGCTGTTCTTCGGGCCGGGCGGGCTGCTGGGCAAGCACCGCAAGCTGATGCCGACCGGGTCCGAGCGGCTGATCTGGGGTCTCGGCGACGGCTCGTCGATGCCGGTGATCGAGATGGGGCGTGCGCGGGTGGGGTCGGCCATCTGCTGGGAGAACTACATGCCGCTGTTCCGTACCGCGATGTACACCAAGAACGTGGACATCTGGTGCGCGCCCACCGTGGACGACCGGGAGAACTGGCAGGCGACGATGCGGCATGTGGCGCTGGAGGGCCGCTGCTTCGTGCTCAGTGCCTGTCAGTATCTGACGCGCGCGGACATGCCGGCGGACGTCCACCCCGTACAGGGGGACGAGCCGGACACCGTGCTGATCGGTGGGGGCAGTGTGATCATTTCTCCGCTCGGGGAGGTGCTGGCCGGGCCGCTGCGGGACAAGGAGGGCATCCTCACCGCCGAGCTGGACCTGGCCGAACTCGCGCGGGCGCGCTTCGATTTGGATGTGACGGGGCACTACGCCCGGCCGGACGTCTTCGCGCTCCACGTCGACGAGCGCGCGAAGGAGGGCGCCGTCCTGAGCGACTACGGCAGTCAGCCGCCCGCTTCCTCCCCGGCGCAGTAGAGAAGGCGGTCACGGACCCATGCGGGGTCGTCGTGCTCGACCGTCACACGGCCCAGGACGGCGGCGTGGCGGCGGCGGTCCGACGCGAGGCCGGCGAGTTCCCGTTCGGTGAACCCGTCGGGCCCGGGCACGGGCGGGCTGGCCTGGATCTGCACCTGTTGCGCCGGGAGGGTCTCGGCGCGGGCCAGTTGGCGCGGGTCCGTGACCAGCAGTTGACCGGCCGCGGGACGGCGCCGGCCGCTGTCCGGTGGCCCTCCGGGCGCCTTGCGTTCGAGGTGCGCGGCGAAGGCCTGTTCCGCCCAGTCCAGGCCGGAGACGCGGGTGACGAGTGCCTCCAGCCCGAAGCCCGAGAGCCGGAACCCCATCTCGATGAAGAACAGACCCCGGTCGTTCTGGATCACGTCTACGTGGAAGGGACCTTCCGCATAGCCGGTGGCGCTCACGCAGTCCTGCGCCAGTGCCGTGAGCCCCGGCGGCGCGGCCGGTCCGGGGGCCGCGAGGTGGCAGGTTTCCCTGAACCCCTGGAGTGTCCCGTTCCGTTCGGGCAGGACGACCTTCTCGCAGAAGGTGAGGAGCCGGGCCCGGCCGTTCCAGGCGATGCCCTGCACGGAGTACTCCGTACCGGGGACATGTTCCTCCACGAGCAGGCCGCTGAAGGCCGCACCGCCGTAGTTGACGGCCGCCGCGGCGTCCCGCAGGGCGAGCGCGCGCTCCGCGCTGTTCCGTACGAGGGTGACGCCGAGGCCGCCCGCGCCGTCGACCGGCTTGACCACCTGGGGGAAGGAGAGGGCGGCGGGCAGGTCGGACCCGTACGTGCCGAGGCCGTCGGCCTCCTTTCCGTCGGTACCGGCAGCGGCCGGTGCCACCTGTACGTAGCCGGGCTGGAGTGCTTCGGGCGCGTGCCGGCGCAGCGCGGCGCGTTGCCGTGCCTTGTCCAGAGGGGTGAAGCGCCGTCCGGTGTACGGCCATGGCGCGACGTGCGCGGCCCTCGCGAAGCGGAACGCGGTCGGCACGTACCGGTCGAAACCCGCGAGCACGAGAGCGGGTACGACCTGGGCGGCGCGCAGAGCGCTGCCGACCTGTCCGGTGTCGTCGGGGTCCGCCACCGCCAGCTCCAGGTCGAACGGGAGGCGGTTCAGCCGCCGGCGCCACCGCAGGTAGGCGGGGGTCTCGACCAGCACCGCCGGCATGCCGCGCCGACGGGCACAGCGCAGGTACGGGTCCAGGCCGTCCCGCGTGGCACCGATCTGGACGAACGCGTCGCGTGCCCCCGCCATGGTCACCGCCCGGAGAGGGTTTCGTCGACCTCCGGGCCGTCCGGAGCGTGCCGGGTGCGGATGCGTTCCTTGTGCGGGTCCCCGCGCAGGATGTGCTGCACCAGGCTGGGGTGGAGATCACTGCCGTACAAGGTCTGTAACTGCTTCAGGTGCAGACCGCTCAGTTCCTCCAGGTCCGCCGTCAGCCGGGCCCCGTCTGCTGTGTCTGCTGTGACTTCTGTGGCGCTGTCCTCGGTGGTCTGGCCGGAGAGCAGGTGCCGGACGGCCGCCTCATGCTCGGCGAGGCGAGGTGCCTGGCTCCTGAGGTAGGGGCGCAGGGCGGCGCCGGCCGCGGTGAACGGCGAGTGGACCATGCACACCAGTTGCCGCTCGTCGAGCCCGTACGCCTCCGCGGCGAAGGCGTTGACCCGCGCGCGCAGGACCGTGTGGGCCTCGGGCGCGGCGTACCGGGCCGCCATCGTGTCGATCAGCGGTTGCGGGAACTCCTTGCGCCGCATCAGCTTCAGGGCGAAGGCCGCGTACTCGTCCAGGCCCTCCCGGTAGTCGCGGTGGAAGAGGTACTGAGACTTCAGGCCCCGCAGATGGGCCATGAGCGCCGGGTTCGCGCAGTCGGACTCGGTGAAGCTGAAGGCAAGGTCGTCGAAGACGAAGCCGAGGTGGCGCGTGAGCAGGTCCCAGTGGCTGCCCGCGTCGTAGGCCGTACCGCCGTAGACGGAGAAGAACCGCAGGTGGGGCGGCACTTGGGAGGGGACGCCGTGGTCCGGGCCCCGTACCTCCCGCGGGCCGTGGATGTCGGCGAAATAGGCGCGGGCCACATCGTCCAGCGCGCCCAGCACCTGGCCGAACCCGGCCGGCCGCCCCCGTTCGCCGGAGTGGCGGGGCACCTTGCGGGCGAGCTGGCTGATCCACGCCGTGTAGGCCCGCTGCTCGTCGGGCGAGTCACCGGTGATGATGAGGTCGGCGCCCTGGCCGTGCGCGGCCGCGATGCCGAAGGCGCGGGCCATGCTCAGGTTGCACGCGTTGCAGAAGGTGGGGCGGGCGTCGGCCCGGGTGCGGTGGCCGGTCATCAGGATGTCGGTGCGGTTGCGCGCCGTCACCTGGGGCGAGCGCGGGACGTCGACGGCGAAGGGCCGGACGTGGCTGCCCTCGATGAGCAGCAGCTCGCACGCGGGGTCCGCATACATCCCCAGCGCTTCGTAGACCCGGTCGATGTTCTCCATCACGGCCCGCGGCATGCCCGCGTGCCAGTTGGTGGCCGCTCGGAGGGTGAACGTTTCGCCGTACCGTTGCGCGGCGAACAACTGCATGCCGCGGACGAACGCCACCGTGTAACTGCTGTCCTTGCCGCCTCCGTAGGCGACCAGTACCGTCCCCGTGCCCCGGGCGTGCTGGTCACGCAGCAGGCGGCGCAGGGCGTGGGCGGAGCGGCGGACCGCTTCGCGGTCGGACGGCGTGAGGTGGCCGAGGAGCCCCTCCAGGGACCGGGCCCGCAGGGCGGCCACGCCCGCACCGGGCGCAGGGTGTGTGGGACCGGCTGATTGCTTCACGGGGTCCTCCGTCCACGCGGATCGCAGGTCGCGTGTCCCCTCCGCGACTTCGCCCCTCGTCAGTCCCGCGGACACCGATCGTCACGCCAAGGCGAACTCGCTCTCGCGCCCATCGTCCTCGGACAGTAGGAGCACCCGTAGGGCACGTCCAGAGAGGCCGAGGGGCGAAGAAGGCCGCGCCACCGGCCTGCGGGCCATTCTGCGCCGGGCCGCGGTGACCGCTCCGCCGGTGGCCGTCGACGCCCACCACGGAATTCCCAGGCCGAATGCCCAGGCAGGACGGGAATCCTCGCCGGTGCCGCTACCGGGCACTCCATGACCTGCGACGCGACTCTGTCCGATACTGACCCGTAGCGGGCCGCGGCCCCCTCACTGCCGTACCTCGCTGCGGTTGATCACCGTCCGGCCCTTGGTGAGGGCGGAGAAGAGCAGGGTCAGGGCGGTGCCGGCGACGGCCCAGGCGGAGAGCACCAGCAGGGGGCCGGTCACCGCGTTGCCGTGGAAGTACGCGATGGAGCGGGCCACCCAGGTGCCCGCGCCGGGCGGCAGTGCGGGGCCGATCACGCGCCAGAAGTCCGGCAGCAGGGGGTACGGGTAGGCGCCGCCCGCGCTGGGGTTGCCGGCGATCACCACCACGAGGATGGTCAGGCCGATGCCGACGATCCCGGCGATGGCCTGGAAGGCGAAGGTGGTGGCGCCCACCGCGAACACGATCAGCGCGCCCAGGCCCCACAGCCCGTACAGGCTGCCGGGCATGGCTCCCAGGATGGGGCCGATGACGACGGCGCCGGCCAGGCCGGTGAGGACCGAGTAGACGGCGAGCGCGGCCAGCCGGATGGCCGCCCGCTTGAGGTTGACGGGGCGGGCGCCGAAGCTGATCGCGAGGATCGCGGCGCACAGGTAGCCACCCACGCACCAGCCGACCACCAGGTAGAACGAGGACAGGCCGCGGGTGTCGTCCTTGTCGGCGGGGGCGATGTCCTGCACCTGTACGGTGCGCTGCTGCGCCTTCTCGGCCTGGGTGACGACCTGTTCGACGGCCTGGGACAGCGAGGCTCCGGAACCGCCGGCCACCAGCAGCTTGTCGGTGGTGCCGCGCGGATCGACGATCAGCGCGCCGTCGATGTCCCGCTCCTTGATCTGCCGTGCCGCGTCCGCCTCGGAGGAGGCCGTACGGGGGTCGAGCGGGGAGCCCGGCAGTTTGTCGAGCTGTTCGACGAGCCGGCCGCTCATCTGCTGGGGCGCGACGACCGCGAGCGGTACGTCCTTCGGCTTCG
This sequence comes from Streptomyces chrestomyceticus JCM 4735, assembly GCF_003865135.1. NCBI lineage: Bacteria > Bacillati > Actinomycetota > Actinomycetes > Kitasatosporales > Streptomycetaceae > Streptomyces > Streptomyces chrestomyceticus. Next base: position 7,442,351 of record NZ_BHZC01000001.1, read on the forward strand.
GGGAGTGGAAGGCGCCCGCGTACGACGCGATGAACAGGGCCGTCAGGGCCAGTACGCCGATCATCAGCAGGGCGGCCCGCCCCGAGATCGCGTCCTTCACCTCCCCGAGGAAGCTCCGGTCCCGGGTGTCCTGGCCCCGGGTGTCCTGGTCCCGGATACCGCGGGTGCCGTCGTCCGCCGTGGCCATGCGCCGCTCCCTCGCCCTGTCGTGCCGAGTAGGTCTTCCGCCCTCAGGCAGGTCCTTGGTCATCGGACCTTTTGCCCCATATCTTCCGGCGTATTGCGGATCTTCGCAGGGCGGGCGGGCTGATCGGGGCGGGGGAGTGTGCGGGGTGGGCGGAGGCGGGCGCTGTTCGAATTTCGTACGACTGTTCGAGAAAAGAGTTATGGTGGATCCGCGACGGGGGACGCAGCAACGGTCAGGGGGTGTACGAGCGGCAGGAGGCGCGGATGCCACGGTTCACGCATCTGCACACCGCCTCGGGGTTCTCCCTGCGGTACGGCGCCGCCCACCCGGAACGGCTCGTCGAGCGCGCCGCCGAGCGCGGCATGGACGCCCTCGCCCTGACCGACCGGGACGGCCTCGCCGGAGCCGTCCGCTTCGCCAAGGCGGCGGCCGCGGCCGGTGTCCGCCCGCTGTTCGGCACGGAGCTGGCGGTCGCCCCGCCCGAGGACGGCCGTACGGTACCGGGCGCCGCTCCGGGGACGGCCCGGCAGCGCGGCCCGGTGCGCGGCGGCGCCTTCGTCGACGAGTCGGCGGCCCGCGCCGTCTTCCTGGCCCGGGACGGCGCCGCCGGATGGGCCATGCTGTGCCGCCTGGTCTCGGCCGCGCACGCGGCCTCCCTGCCGGGCGACTCCGCCAAGCCCGTACTGACCTGGACCGCCCTCACCGAAGCGGTACGCGCCGGAGCGCCGGACGCGGTCACCGTCCTGCTCGGGCCCGACTCCGAGCCCGGCCGCGCGCTGGCCGCCGGGCGCCCCGACCGCGCCGCCCGGCTCCTCGCCCCCTGGCGCGAGCTGTTCGGTGACGCGCTGCGCCTGGAGGTCGTCGACCACGGCCGTACCGGCACCGGCCCCGGCTCGCTGCGCCTCGCCGCCCGCACCCTCGGCTTCGCCGTCGAACACGGCGTACGCGCCGTACTGACCAACGCCGTCCGCTACGCCGACCCCGGCCAGGGCCCGGTCGCCGACGTCCTGGACTCCGCCCGCCGCCTGATGCCGGTGGACCGGCACCGCCCGGAGGCGCGAGACAGCGGCGAGCGGTGGCTCAAGGACGCGAACGTGATGGCCCGCGCCGCCGAGCGGATCGCCGAGGCGGCCGGCCTCGGGCGCGGCACCGCGCGGCGGCTGCTGGAGATGACCGAGGAGACGGCCGCGCGGTGCCGGGTCGACCCGGAGGACGACATCGGGCTGGGCACCGTGCACTTCCCTGAACCCCGCCTGGTCGGCGCCGCGCGCCGCACCGCCGGACGGGTGCTGCGCTCACGCTGCGCCGCCGGGATGGTGCTGCGCGGCTACGACCGGCGCCGCGCGTACTGGGAGCGGATGGACCACGAACTGGACATCATCGAACACCACGGCTTCGCCTCGTACTTCCTCACCGTGGCCCAGGTCGTCGAGGACACCAGGGACCTGGGCATCCGGGTCACCGCGCGCGGCTCCGGCGCGGGCTCGCTGGTCAACCACCTGCTGGGCATCGCGCACGCCGACCCGGTCGAACAGCGGCTGCTGATGGAGCGCTTCCTGTCCAAGCGCCGCGCGGTGCTGCCCGACATCGACATCGACGTGGAGTCCGCGCGCCGCCTGGAGGTCTACCGCGCGATCTTCGACCGGTTCGGCACCGAGCGGGTCGCCACCGTCGCCATGCCCGAGACCTACCGGGTCCGGCACGCCGTACGGGACGTGGGCGCCGCCCTGGGCATGGACCCGGCCGAGGTGGACCGGCTGGCCAAGGCGTTCCCGCACATCCGGGCGCGCGACGCCCGCGCGGCCCTCGCCGAGCTGCCGGAGCTGCGCGGCGTGGACGCGGAGCGGTACGGGCCGATGTGGGACCTGGTCGAGGCGCTGGACGCGCTGCCGCGCGGTATCGCCATGCACCCGTGCGGGGTGCTGCTCTCGGACGCCTCGCTGCTGGACCGCACGCCCGTCGTGCCGACCCGCGGCGAGATCCCGCACCGGGACGGCGTGGGCGGCTCCCCGCTGCCGATGTCGCAGTTCGACAAGGAGGACGTGGAGGAGATGGGGCTGCTCAAGCTGGACGTGCTGGGCGTACGGATGCAGTCCGCGATGGCGCACGCGACCGCCGAGATCGGCCGCGCCACCGGCCGTACCGTCGACCTCGACGACCCGGCGCAGGTGCCGCCCGGCGACCCCGCCACGTACGGCCTGATCCGCTCCACCGAGACGCTCGGCTGCTTCCAGATCGAGTCGCCGGGCCAGCGCGACCTGGTCGGCCGGCTCCAGCCCGCCACCTTTCACGACCTGGTGGTCGACATCTCGCTGTTCCGGCCCGGACCGGTGTCGGCCGACATGGTGCGGCCCTTCATCGAGGCCCGGCACGGCCGCAGGCCCGCCCGCTACCCGCACCCGGACCTGGAGGAGCCGCTGCGCGAGACCTACGGCGTGGTCGTCTTCCACGAGCAGATCATCGAGATCCTGCGGATCATGACCGGCTGCGACCGGGGCGAGGCGGACGAGAAGCGGCGCGCGCTGTCCAAGCCGGAGGTGCAGGGGCAGGTACGCGCCTGGTTCGTGGAGCGGACCGGGCGGCGGGGGTACACCCCCGAGGTGATCGAACGCACCTGGGAGATCGTCGAGGCGTTCGGCTCGTACGGCTTCTGCAAGGCGCACGCGGTCGCCTTCGCGGTGCCGACGTACCAGTCCGCCTGGCTCAAGGCGCACCATCCGGCGGCCTTCTACGCCGGGCTGCTCACCCACGACCCGGGGATGTACCCGAAGCGGCTGCTGCTGGCGGACGCGCGGCGGCGCGGGGTGCCGGTGCTGCCGCTGGACGTGAACCGGTCGGCGGTCGCTCATCGAATCGAACTGGTGTCTGATGGAGGTGAGGGGAGCGGTCCGGCGGTCTGGGGGCTGCGGCTCGCCCTCGCCGACGTGCACGGCATGAGCGAGGCCGAGGCCCGGCGCATCGAGGACGGGCAGCCCTACTCCTCGCTCCCCGACCTGTGGCAGCGGGCCCGCCCCAGCCGCCCGGTGGCCGAACGCCTCGCCCGGGTGGGCGCGCTGGACGCCTTCGGCGCCAACCGGCGCGACCTGCTGCTGCACCTCGCCGAACTGCACGGACGGCAGCGGGGCGTGGCCGAGGGGCAACTGCCCCTGGACGCGGGGGACGGCGCCGCCGCGCCCGTCGAGGCGGTCGAACCGGCCGGGCTGCCCGACCTGACCGACGTCGAGAAGCTCAGCGCCGAACTGGGCGTCCTCGGCATGGACACCACCCGGCACCTGATGAGCGACCACCGGGAGTTCCTCGCGGAGCTGGGGGCGGTGCCGGCCAAGCGGCTGCGCGAGGTGGAGCACGGGGAGACGGTGCTGGTCGCCGGGGCCAAGGCGGCCACCCAGACCCCGCCGATCCGCTCCGGCCGCCGGGTCATCTTCACCACCCTCGACGACAGTACGGGCCTGGTCGACTGCGCCTTCTTCGACGATTCCCACGAGGCGTGCGCGCACACCGTCTTCCACTCCTGGCTGCTGCTCGTACGGGGCACGGTGCAACGGCGCGGGGCGCGCAGCTTCAGTGTGGTCGGCGCCGCCGCCTGGAACCTCGCCGAGCTGGCCGAACTGCGGCGCGAGGGTGGGCTGGAAGCGGTCACCGCGCGCCTCGCCGAAGAGGGCCGGGCGGGGGCGGAGCAGGCCGGTCCGGTGGAGGGCGGAGTGGCGGATGGCGCGCCGATGGACGGCGGTCCGGTAGGCGGCGGGGTGCCGCGCCGGGTGCACAGTGAACCGGGCCGTGCGGGCTCGGCGGCGGCCGAGGCGACCTGGGCGGCGGACCGGGCTCCGGCACCGGCCGCCGCGTCCGGGGCCGGAGCGGACCCGGCGGCCGGCCGTACCATCCGGCTGGAGACCGGCTACGAGCTGCACCCCTGGGCCGACCTCCGCCCGGCGGGCGAAGGCGCCGCCACCGGGCGCAAGCTGTGGCACGCCAGCCCGGGGAGCGCGGGATGACCGGCCGGGGCGGGGCGGCCGCCGGGGCCGGGGCCTCTGCCGAGATGCTGTACGTACGGTTCCGCGCCGCCGGTGACGGCGGCCCGGACGGAGACCGGGGAGCCCCGCCCGGCGAGGAGACCTACGAACAACTCCTGCGGCTGCTCGGCCAGTTCACGCCGGTGATCGAGGCGCTGCCGCCGGACGCCGCGCTGGCCGACGTACGGGGAGCGCTGCGCTACTTCGAACGGGACGCCGCCGGCATCGCCGAACTGATCCGGCTGCGGGCGCTGGCCTGGTACGGCGTGCGGTGCACCATCGGTGTCGCCGGCAACCCGCTGCTCGCGCGGATGGCGGCGCAGGGCGCCGCGCCCGGTGAGGTGCGCCGGGTCCCCGGGGACGCCGTCGCGGACTTCCTCGACCGCAAACCGGCCGCCGCCCTGCACGGCGTCGGACCGGCGACCGCGCGCGCCCTGTGCGCGTACGGGCTGGACAGCGTCGGGCGGATCGCCGCCGCGCCGCCCGCGACCCTGCAGCGCATCCTCGGCGCGAAGGCGGGCCGGGCGGTGTACGACAAGGCCCGCGGGATCGACCCGAGTCCGGTCACCCCGAACGCCGCCGCCCGCTCGATCGGCGCCGAACACCGCTTCGCGCACGACGAACTGGACCCGGACCGGCGGCGGCGCGCGCTGCTCTCGCTCGCGGACGACCTCGGCGCCCGGCTGCGCGGCAGCGGCCGGGCGGCCCGCGCGCTCACCCTCACCGTGCGCTACGCCGACCGTTCCACGACGACGCGCACCCGGCGGCTGCCCGAACCGACCGCGCACGGGCCCGCGCTGACGGACGCGGCATACGCGCTGCACGCGGCGCTCGGGCTGCAACGGGCGCGCGTCCGGTCCGTGGCGCTGCGGGCGGAGGACCTGTGCCGCGCCGAACTCGCCGCCCGGCAACTGACGTTCGACCCGGCCGAGGACAAGGCGCGCCGCATCGAGGCCGCCGTGGACCGGGCGCGGGAGCGCTTCGGCGAGGCGGCGGTCCGGCCCGCGGCGAAGCTCGCTCAGCCGTACAGCCGTTCCGCGTACCGCGGGCCGTAGTGCTCCTCCAACTGCTCCAGCGGGGTGTCGGGGACCTCGACACCCTTGGCTATGCGGGCCCGTGACGGCACCGCGTCGGGCCGCCAGCTCTCCGGCTGCCACATCCGGGAGCGCAGGAACGCCTTGGAGCAGTGGTAGAAGACCTCGTCGATCTCGACGAGCAGCACCAGCCGGGGGCGGTTGCCCCGGACGACCATGGCGTCGAAGAACGGGGCGTCGCGTAGGATACGGGCGCGGCCGTTGATGCGCAGGGTGTCGCCGCGGCCCGGGACGACGTAGTCCAGCCCGACCTGCGGGTTGGCGAGGATGTTGCGGAAGCCGTCCACCCGCTTGTTGCCGGGGCGGTCCGGTATCGCGATCGTCGTGTCGTCCAGCACCGTGGTGAAACCGGCGGGGTCGCCCTTGGGGGAGACGTCGCACCGTCCCTCGGCGTCCGACGTGGCCACGTAACAGAACGGCGCGTGGGCCAGCCACTGCCGGTCCAGGTCGTGCAGCCGGTCGCGCACCTTGAACAGCGCGTGGTCGTTCGGCTCGCCGACCAGCTCCCGCAGCTCGCGCTCGGACGCGACCTCCGTGACCTGCCGGGCCCCGTCGGCCCCTGCCCACTCCCTCGTCGCCACGGCGCTCCCCCTCATCGTCAAGGTCAACTCCCTTGACTGTACGGGACACCACCGACAACCGCCTGAAGCGGCGAATTTCCGGGATTCCTCCGGCGGAACGGGAATCTCCACCGTGTGGCCCGTCGCTGAGAGATGACACGACGTGGGAAGCGCCACGGCCGCGCGCGCCTGCCGTGCTGTCACGCCGCACCACAGGGGAGTGCGGCGCGGCAGCGGGGCGCGCGAGGCGCCGCCGCCCCCTGAGGTGAAGGAGAAGGGGGCGGCGGCGCCGGTGTGGGGGTGCCCCCGCGAGGGCAGTGGGGGATGACCTCGCGGGGGGCCTGCGGGGCCAGTGGGGGATGGCCTCACAGGGCGGGCCCTGTGTGTGGGGGGAGGGCCCTGGGGAGGAAGCGTGTGGGTCAGCCGCGCTGTCGGGCGGCCTTGCGGCGCGCGCTCACGAGCAGGACCGAGGCGCCCAGCGCCACGACGGCCGCGCCGCCGACGGCCATCGGCGCGGTCGAGCCGTCGCCGCCGGTCTCCGCGAGGTGGCTGCCGGCCGCCTGCTGTGCACCGGCCTGCTTCGGGTCCACCTCCTTGGCCGCACCGCCGTTGGGGTGCGCCGCGTTCCCCGCGGAGGCGTCCGGTGCCTTGCCGGTGTCCCCGGCAGCCTGAGCGCCGCCGTGCGCGCCGTGGCTGCCGTGGTGCATGTGGTCGATGGTCGACTTGCCCGCTTCGGCGGCGATCTGCCGGTCGCTCGGCGCGGCCGGGGCCGACACCGCCGCGCCCTTGCCCGTACCGCCGCCCTTGCCGAAGACGACGTCCGAGCAGGTGTAGAACGCCTCGGGGCTGTCCGAGCGCTGCCAGATGCTGTAGATCAGGTGGCGGCCGGACTTGGCGGGCACCTTGCCGCCGAAGACGTAGTCGCCGTTGGTCAGCTTCGGGTTCGTGACCTTGGCGAACGGCTTGGCCTCCAGGTCGGACCACTTGAGCGGCTTGGCGGGGTCGTAGCCGTCCTTGGTGATGTACAGCTCGAAGGAGCCGCGGTGCGGGGCGGTCGCCTTGTACCGGAAGGTGTGGTCGCCCGCCTTCAGGTTCGTGGCCGGCCAGTCGGCCCGCGGCAGGTCCAGGCCCTTGTACTCGGGGGCGTTGGCGCTGCACAGCTTGCCGTCCGGGATGCGCTCCTTCGACCGGCCGCCCGCATTGCCGTCCCGTACGCCGTTCCAGTCGTACAGGGCCTGGGTGCCGCCGGCCGCGACCATCGCCTTGCAGGCCGCGGACTTCGGGTGCTCGGGTCCCTCGGCGAAGCAGGCGGAGATCCGGCTGACCGGGTCGGTCATCGAGCCGTGGGCGACGGCCGGGGTCGCGGTGAGCGCGGTGAGCGCCAGCGGGGCGATGCCGGTCAGCGCGATCCCGGCTGCCGTGCGGCGAGCGGTCATCGTGGGGGTCTCCTTCGTCGGATCGGGGGAGCGGCACCGGACGGACGCTCGGCCCGGGCGGTGCGATCAGCACGCTAGCCCCGCTGAACTGCGCATTTCGGTCCGGAAGCCGGTTCGCGTTGATCTTTATGGCCCGCTTAAGGGAGACCTGAGGAGGGATTAAGACCTCGGGGTCGCAGGCGCGGGGCGAGGGGGCGAGGGCGCAAAAAGGGCAGGGGAAGGGGAGGGGTAAGGGTCCGGGAGGGACTGCGGAGGGGGCGACACGGCGGCGGTGTGACGCGAGTTGACAAGGTTAGGTATGCCTAACCTAATCTTGCGCGGGTGAACGAGGCCGCAACCCCGAACGACGCCTGCGCGGGCCTGATCCTCCTGGCCCGCAACCCCACCGACTCCGTCACGGAAGGCTTCCTGCCGGCCGCGGCCCGCCTCGGCCTCGCCGTGACGCTGCTGACCGACCAGCCGGACGCCCACCGCGCGGCGTACGAGCGGTACGCGTGCGAACGGCGCGGGGGCGGGCCGTCGGCGGGAGCCCTGCCCGGCAGGCTGGAGATCGTACCGTGCGACGTGCAGGACGTCCGCGCCGTGATCGCGCGAACCGCCGCACAGGCGGCACGCGTTGGGGCCCCTGCCGCGGTCTTCACCAACAGTGACCATCTCCAGGTCCAGGCCGCCTTGGCCGCCGACTACTTCGGGTTGCCCGGCAAGGACTGGCGGGCCGCGTTCCGCACGAAGAACAAGGCCGAACTGCGCCGCAGCCTGGCCGCCGCCGGACTGGACACCGTCCGCTCCGCCGAACTGGCGCCGGGCGACGACCCGGCCGGGCACGGCGTCCCGTACCCCGGTGTGCTCAAGCCGCGCGAAGGGGTGGCCGGCGAGGACGTCTTCCTGGTGGCGGACGACGCGGAACTGGCCACGCGGTGCGGCGAGATCCGGGCCAGGCGGCCCGGTGCCGCGCTGGTCCTGGAGGAGTACCTGGACGGCCCGCTGCACACCCTGGAAACCCTCGGCGACGGGCACGTACTGCACCCGCTGGCCTCGTTCCGTACGGACATCTCGCCGCCGCCGCACTTCATCGAGGAACGGCTGACCCTGCTCCCCGAACCGCCCGGCCCCCGCACCGGCCAGGTGCTGGAGCACTTACGCGCGCTCGGCGTCGGATTCGGCGCCTGCCACACGGAGTACGTGGATCAGGGCGGCCGGGCCCGGATCATCGAGGTCAACTACCGCGCCATCGGCGACCGGTGCGACCTCGCCCTCGCCGAAGCCCTGGACCTCCCGCTCTTCGAGCTGGTCCTCCGTACGCACCTGGGGGAGCCGCTGCCGGACGCCCTGGCCGTGCGGCGCGGCACGCGGGTGCGCATGGAGTACGTGTGCGCCGACCGGGACGGAACGCTCAAGGCGGCGCCGGAGGCACACGTACAGGAAGCGGACGGCGTCCGCCTCGACTACCGGCCCTTGCGTGAGACGGGCGAGCGGCACCCGCTGTACCGCACCAACCGGGACTTCCTCGGGGTGCTGCGGGCGACCGGCCGCGACGAAGGGCGAATCGACGCGGCCGTACGGGAGTTTCTGGCCGCCCACTGTTGGGAGATCGTGCCGTGACGGCGGTGGCGGGAGACGGCGTACCGGACACACTGCGGAGTGCGGCCCTGAAGGGCGGGCGCACGGAAAGGGACGCCCCGGAGGGCGGGGCTCCGGGGAGCGGAGCGGAAGAGGAGCTGATGCGGCGCGTGCTGAGCGCGCTGCTGCGCGAGGACGCGTACGGGCTGCGCCGCCGCGCCGGGACGGTGCGCCGCCCGGACGGCGACTGGCTGCGGCTGGGCCTCCCGGACGGGCCGGTCCTGGTCCCGGTCGAGGCCGACGGCTTCCAGTGCGAGACCGCCGCCCGCAGGGGCGAGCTGGCGCGCGCCGACGGGACACGGGTCACTGGGGTGGACAGCATCATGGGCGTACTGCGCACCGCCGTGCCGCCCGAGGACCGGCCGGGCTTCGACGCCTTCACCGGCGAGTGCCACCAGGCGCTGGCCACCGCCCGGATGCAGGCCGCCGAGCGCGCGTCGGTGATCGCCCGCCTCGGCCCGCACGCGGGCGGCGGCGCGTACGGCGGGAACAACGGGCATGGCGGGAACAACGGCGCGCCGGCCGGGGGAGTCCGCGGCACGGCGGCCGCCGCGTACGACGGCGACCGCGCCTGGTGCGGCCCCGGCGGCGCGCTCGACTACGACACGCTCGCCGCCTACCGCGACCACCCCGTCTACCCCACCGGACGGGCCCGCCTCGGCCTGGACGAGGAACAGATCCGCTCCTACGCACCGGAGTTCGCCCCCGGCTTCGCGCTGCGCTGGCTGGCCCTCCCGCGCGAGGCCGTCAACGGCGACCCGGCGGCGCTGCCCGCCTGGTGGCCCGCCCCCGGGGACCTCGGCCTGCCCCGGCTGGACGGCAGCCACCTCGCCCTGCCCGTCCACCCGCTCACCGCCGAAGGGCCGCTGGCCGAAGCGCTGCGCGTTCGCGGCCTCGAAGACGGCGCGCGGCTCGCCGACCGCGCCTGGCTGCGGGTACGGCCCACCCTCTCGATGCGGACCGTCGCCGTCACCGACGACCCGTACACCCACCTCAAACTCCCGCTCGCCACCGCCACCCTGGGCCGCCTCAACCGGCGCGGCATGAAGCCCGGCACGCTGGTGGACGGCGCGGTGGGCCAGCGGCTGCTGGAGACCGTCGTCGACCGGCACCCGCGCTTCGCCGAGACCGTGCTCCTCGCCGACGAGACCACCCACCTGGACGCCGGACACGACCTGCTGGCCACTCTGGTGCGCCGCTTCCCGAAGGGCAGCAGCGGTACGGCGGCGGTGTGCGGCAGCGCCGACGGGCTGAAGGGCGCGCGGAGCCTGCGCGGTCTGCGCGGGTCCAGCGGGCTGCGCGGCGCCCGGGTCGTGCCGCTGGCCGCGCTCGCCGCCCGGATGCCGGACGGCTCACTCGTCGCCGACGACCTCGCCCGCCGCTTCTACGGCGGCGACCTGCTCGCCCTTCTCGACGCTTACCTGACGCTCCTCCTGGACTGGCACACCACCCTCTTCGCGTACGGCATCGCGCTGGAGTCGCACCAGCAGAACACCTCCCTCGTCCTGGACGAGGTGGCCGGGCGCCCGCGCCTGCGCCTGCTGCTCAAGGACAACGACGGGCCGCGGGTGAACACCGTACGGCTGGCCGCCGTCCTGGGCGGGGACGCCGCCGACCTGTGCGGCTTCGACGACCGGCGCATCCTGGTGGGCGGCGACGCGCCGGTGGCCGACGTCTTCGCCACCATCACCGTCCACCTGTGCGCCGGGGCCCTCGCCTTCGAACTGGCCCGGCTCGGCCGCGCGCCGCTGCCGGTCCTGCTCGGGCAGCTCAGAGCGCGGCTCACAGAGGCCGTCGACCGGCTGGAAGCCGCCCCCGGCGCTGCCGCCGCCGTCCTGCGCCACCGCGTCCTGGACGCCGACCGGCTGCCGGTCAAGGCCATGGTCACGGCCGGCAGCCTGCTGTCGAAACGCCGGTCGGGGGCGTCGGACATCAACAAGTTCTACGTCACCGGGCCGAACTACCTGACGCCGGGCCGGTGACCGCCTCCCCGGTTCCGTGCCCGGTGCCCGGCGTGCCACCCGTCCGGGCCCACTGACGGGTCACAGGCCCGAAGGCCCCGGAGACACCCCCCACCGTCCCCCGTGTCCGGGCCCACACCCCCTCCCAGGTATCCGCTCCCCACCCCCTGTTGGAGTCCCCGCAATGCCCCTCGCCCCCTCCCGCACCACCGGCACGGACGACCGCACGCTCCCCCTCACGGCCGACGAACCCGTCGCCCACACCCTCCTCAACTGCCTGCTGCGCGAGATCTGCGGCCCGGAACGGCAGACCGCCGTGTCCGGTACGCACCTGCTGCTCCGGCTGCCGCGCTGCGGCGAACTCCTGCGGGTCGGCCTGCGCCGCGTCTCGCTCACCGGGGCGCACCGCTTCACCGGCCCGGCCGGGCGGTGGCGCGACGGCGGCTGGCACACACTGGGCTGGGAGGAACTGGCCGCGTGCGCGCAGCGGGAGCTGGAGCTGCGGACGGGCGTACGGAACGAAGAATTCCGGGCGCAGGTCGCGTCGAGCCACGCGGGCGTCGCCGCCGCCCTGGAACACGCCGCCGCCCCCGGCCGGGCGGGCAGCCGGGGCACCGGCCCGCACGCCCGCTACCTGCGCTCCGAACAGTCGCTGCTGTTCGGCCACCGCTTCCACCCGACGCCCAAGTCCCGCACCGGCAGCCCCGCCGACTGGGCTCGCTACGCGCCCGAGGCCGGCGCCCGCTTCCCCCTGCGCCACCTGGCCGTACGCGCCGACCGGGTACGCGAGGAGGCCGCCACCCCCGCCGCCCTGACCGCGCTGGACCGGCAGGGCGAGGTGCCCGACGGCTACCGGCTGCTGCCCGCGCACCCCTGGCAGTACGCCATGCTCCGCGCGCACCCCGCCCTGCGGGACGCCGTACGGCGCGGCGACGTGCTCGACCTGGGGGAGCGCGGTGACGCCTTCGCGCCCACCGCGTCCGTCCGCACGCTCTACGACGGCCGGGACTTCCTCAAGTTCAGCCTCAACACCCGCATCACCAACTGCGTACGCAAGAACGCCGACTACGAACTGCGCGGCGCCGTCGCCCTCACCCGCCACCTGGAACCCGTCGCCACCGCCCTCGCCGCCCGCTTCCCCGGCTGCGACCTGCTGCGGGAGCCCGGCTACCGCACCGTGGACGTGGGCGACCGGGAGCTGGCCGAAGGGCTCGGCGTCATCGTCAGGGAAGGACTGGACGCACGGCTGCGGCCCGGCGTCACCCCGCTGCTGGCCGCCGCCGTCGCCGACGAACACCCGTCGAGCGACGCCCAGTTCGGCGAGCTGCTGCGCGGCGCCGACCCGGTGGCGGCGCTGGGCTGGTGGGACGCGTACCTCTCGCTGCTCGTACCGCCCGTGCTGGCCGCCTACTTCGACCACGGCGTGGTCCTCGAACCGCACCTCCAGAACGTCGTCCTCGGCGTCGACGCCCTCGGCATGCCCGTCCAGGCACTCTTCCGCGATCTGGAGGGCACCAAGCTGCTGCCCGGCCCGCACACCGCGTTCCTCGACAGCCTGCCAGGGGACGTGGCCCGGCCCCTCGTCCACGGACCGCGGCGCGGCTGGGGCCGGGTCGTCTACTGCCTGCTGGTCAACCACCTCTCCGAGACGGCCGCCGCCGTCGCCGACCGGCATCCGGGGCTGGAGGGCGAACTCTGGCGCGCCGTACGCGGAGTGCTGCGCGAACGGAGCGCCGCACACGGCGAACCGGCCGAACTCCGTGCCCTGCTGGCCGGCGCGCCGCTGCCCGCCAAGGCCAACCTGCTGACGCGGTGGGGACGCGCGGCGGACCGGGAGGCGGGGTACGTGCACATCACCTCGCCCGTCGGCCCCGGCACGGCGAGCGGTACGGTGTCCGACGGCCTGGCCGCGCCCCGCTCGCGCGCCGCATCGCGGGCCGCTTTCCCCCGTCCCCGGAGCACCTCATGATCACCGAGCTGGCCGCGCGCCAGGTGGACCTCCTCACGGCCGGACACCCGTGCCCCGGCGGCGCACTCGACGGCCCGCTGCCCGCCTACGTCTACGACTTGTCCGACCTGGACGCCCACGCGGCCGCCGTACGGGCCGCGCTGCCGCCCGCCGTCGAGCTGTACTACGCGGCCAAGGCCAACCCGGACCCGCATCTGCTGCGGACCCTGGCCCCGTACATCGACGGCTGCGAGGTCTCCTCGGCTGGCGAGGCCGCCCACGTCCGCGCGGCCGTGCCCGCGCTGCCGCTGGCCTTCGGCGGGCCGGGGAAGACCGAGGCGGAACTGCGGGCCGCCCTCGACCTGGGCGTCGAACGCTTCCACCTGGAGAGCGAGCACGAACTGCGGATGCTCGCCGCCCTCGCCGGGGAGACCGGCCGGACCGCCGACGTGCTGCTCCGCGTCAACCTGCCGCTCGGCGCGGGTGTGACGGCGGGCGCCGCCCTCGCGATGGGCGGCCGGGCCACCCCCTTCGGCCTCGACCCGGCGCGCGCGGAACACTGCCTGCCGCTGCTCTGCGACGGGCCGCTGCGGCTGCGCGGCATCCACGCCCACCTGGCCAGCGGCCTGGACGCGCCCGCCCAACTGGTCCTCGCCGCCCGCATCACCGAATGGGCCCGGCACTTCGCCGCCCGGCACGGCCACTCCCTGTGCGAGGTCGGCCTCGGCGGCGGCATGGCGGTCGACTACACGCGTCCGGACACCCGTTTCGACTGGGCGGAGTACGGCACCGGGCTCGCCGAGCTGGCCGACCGCTACCCCGAGTTCACCCTGCGCATCGAGCCGGGCCGGGCGCTGACCGCCTACTGCGGCTGGTACGTGACCGAAGTCCTGGACGTCAAGCACAGCCACGGCGAAGCCTTCGCCGTACTGCGCGGAGGCACCCACCACCTGCGCACTCCGGTGGCCAAGGGGCACGACCACCCCTTCGTCGTCCTGCCCGTCGAGGAGTGGACCCGTCCCTGGCCGCGTCCGGGCGCACACGGGCAGGAGGTCACCCTCGCGGGGCAACTGTGCACCCCCAAGGACGTACTGGCGCGCCGGGTCCCGGTCGCCCACCTGCGCGCCGGCGACCGGGTCGCCTTCGCACTGGCCGGCGCGTACGCCTGGAACATCTCGCACCACGACTTCCTGATGCACCCGCCGCCGGCCTTCCACCACGTGGGTGGTCCGGCCGTCCCGGGCCCGCGGGGCGGCGCCGCTGCCCGTGCCCGGCGCCGCCCCTGACCGGGTCAGATGTCCAGTTCGCCTTCGATGCGCCGGAGCTGGTGCCGGGCCATGGCGAGGTTGGACCGCCCCTTGTCGAGCGCCAGATAGAGGAACAGGCCGCTGCTGTTACGGGACTTCAGCAGCCGGATGAGGTGGTACTGCGTGCCGAGGGTGATCAGGATGTCCTCGATCTCGTCCTTGAGGCCGAGCATCTCCATGGTGCGCACCTTGGCCCGCACGACGTCGGTGTTGCCGGCCGTGGCGACGGACAGGTCCAAATCCTTGCCGCCGCCCAGGGTGCCGAGCGCCATGCCGCTTCCGTAGTCGACCAGGGCCACGCCCAGGGCGCCTTCTATGCCGGTCATCGCTTCCTTGAGGGCCGTCTCAGTGTTGATCATGGGAGTCGTCCGTGCCTTTCGTCCGTGCGGGGAGCGGGGGGTGGTCCGGTTCATGGTCGGGTGTTCTCCTGTGGTCCCGGGGCGCCTTCGATCAGCGCGCCGATGCGGGTGCTGGACCGGCGCGCTTCCAGGCGCAGCCGGCCGACGTTGGCCTGCGGCGCGGTCACCAGGGCCAGCGCGGCCGAGGGGCCCGCGGTGTAGGCACCCACCCAGCCGTGGTCCGCGCGGACCAGGAGTTCGTGGGCGGTGCCGTGCCCGGCCGCCGCGGCCAGGTGCAGGGCGGCCCGCAGCGCGTCCGCGGTACGGGGCCCCAGGGGATGCTGGACGGTGCCGGAGACGTCCCTGGCCAGCACCCGGCCGTCGTCGTCCACGACCAGCGCTCCGGTCACCTGGGCGACGCAGGCCCGCAGTCGCTCCAGCTCACCGGTGAGCTCGGCCTCTGTCGCCATGACGTGCTTCCTTCCGAAGAGGCGACGCGCTACACGCTTCACGGCGGTGCTCCGCCGGCGACGGAGCGGGGTGACTTCACAGACGGGCCTCCAGTGCGTCACGGACGCGCCGCAGCAGGGCGACGTCGGGCGGGTCCGGGGGGCCCGGCGCCGGTGGGCGCCCGCCGCCCGGGTGGCCGGGCGGGCGGTCGTCGGACGGCGGTTCGGAGGGGCGGAGGACGAGCAGGCCCGCCACGGCGAGACGCCGCACCTCCAGGAGTACGTGGAAGGCCGGCCGCCCCAGTTCACGGGCGATGGCGGCGGGGGTACGCGTCCCGTCGGCGAGGGCCAGCACGGCTGCCAGACGTACCGGCACTCCGGGGCCCGTGGCCGGCCGGCGCAGGACGGGCGCGGTGTCGATCTCCGGTCCCGGCCACCGCCCGTCCAGCAGCCGTCTGCGCCGCCGCGTCTCGCGCAGCACCCGGTCCGCCGCCACGGAGCGCTGCCGGCCGCCGCCTTCCCGTACGAAGCCGTGCTGGAAACGGGACGGGCCGCTGCGCGGAGCCAGCGCGAAGAACGCGGCGTCGAAGAGCGCGGTCAGCCACCACACCTCGGCCTGACCCGGGGACAGCAAGCCCTCCTTGACCAGGCGGCAGGGCACGTGGTCGGGGATCCCCGCCCGTTCGAGCGCCTCGTCCCACACGGCGCGCGGCACCCGTCTCCCCGTGGTGAGCAGCACCTCCAGCCCGGGGGAGGCCGGGCTCTCGGCATGCACGACGCGGCCACTCACCAGGTAGAGCGTGCCGGGGCCGCACTGGAGCGCGCCGGTGGCGTGCGCCTCGGCCAGGCGCGACAGCATCGAGGGGCGCCGGGCCAGCGGCGCCGGTGCCACCGGCGGTGCGGTGCTCATGCCAGGGCCAACTGCCCGGCCACGCCCTCCAGGCGGAGACGGGCCAGCGCGAGGTTGCCGGAGGTGCGGTCGAGCCAGAGGTGCAGGAGCACGCTGTGGCCCGCGCCGGGGTCCACGAAGCGCACCAGGTGGTACCCGCTGCGGGTGGTGACGATCAGGTCCTCGACCGGCAGGGCGGGCACCGGAGCCGCGTTCTCGGCGAAGACGGCGGCCCCCATCACCAGCCGGGCCAGTTCGGCCGCTTCGGCGGCGGCCGCCTCGGCCCCGCCCGGGGCCCGCTCACCGACCGACTCCAGTGCGAACCCGCACGTCCAGTCCACGAGCGCGGCGCCCCGCGCCCCGGGCACGCTCATGGCCTCCAGCAGGCACACTTCGATACCGGGCACGCGAACTCCTCTCCTGACGCGCCGGTCGGCGCACCCGGCTTTGCGGGTGACGAGGAGGCTACGCAGACGGCCGGGCCCGCCAGGGGAACTGGCACTTTCCCGCGGAACTTGTTCCGCACCCACAGGAGTGCGCCCGGAGTTGTTCGGTTCCTGACAGGTTTCGGGTTCCGAAAGACGCCGCCCCCGTCGGCGCCGGGCACCCTACGGGTGCGACAGGTCCCGGACGCAGTGCCACTCGGCGGCGAACGGCCGGTATCCCAGCGCGGCGTTGACGGCGAGCATCGGGGCGTTCCCGGCGTCGTTGGCCGTGAAAGCCTCCGTGCAGCAGGCGTCCCGGGCCCGGCGCAGGGAGTCCGTCTTGGCGAGCCTGGCCAGCCCCCGGCCCCGATAGGCGCGGCGGGTGCCGGTCATCTGCGAGCCGTAGCGCCCCCGCCCGTCCGTGCCGGCCAGGCTGAACGACGCGATCTCCCCGTCGACCGTCACCACCGTCGTCAGGTCCAGATCGATGTCCGGCTGCTCCCAGGTGTGGACGATCCAGTCCTCGTACGTCATCGCGTCGACGGTCAGGTCGTCCGGCTCGTCCGCCGTGACCTCGGCGTCCGCCGCGAACAGCGGGCGGGGATCGGCACCGAAGTCGGCGGCGGTCCGCAGCTCCGTACCGGGCGGCAGGCTCGCGGGCAGCGGCGGCAGGACGGCGTGGACGAGGTCGAGGCGGAGGTGGCGGGCCAGGCGCAGGCGGCGGTAGCCGCGGCGTTCGGCGAACGCCAGCGAGCGCGGGTCGTCCCGCGGGTAGGCGTGCAGACGGGTGACCCCGAGGCCCGCCAGGTGGTCCTCCGCCGCGTCGAGCAGGGCGCGGCCCGCGCCCAGCCCGAGGTGTCCGCGATCCACCAGCAGCGCGACGACGCCCTGCCCGGCCGTACTGCTGTCGTGCCGGACGCTCGCCTTCACGACGCCGGCGATCCGGCCGCCGGCCTCGGCGACGAACACCCGCAACCGCCGGGCGGCGGGCGCCTCGGCGACTTCCCAGGCGACGGACTGCGGGGTCGAGATGCAGTAGGCCAGCGCCCGGCGCCGCAGCTCGCTGACGTCCCGGGCATCGGAGCGGTGGAAGGGCCGCACAGTGACAGTCATCAGCGGGACGGTACGCCCACCGCCCGGACGCCGCCTCCGAATATCCCGGGGCAGACACCACCGCACGGCCGGGCCGGAACGGCGCTGGCGGACCGGGCCCCGGTGTGCGTCCCGGCACGACATGTGCGGCCCTGCGGACACGGCGGGCGCCGCTGACGCACAATGGGGGCGACCCACCCCTGCGTCTCTCGCAACCCCCGTACCAGGAGCGCCACCGTGGCCGTCCAGCAAGCGCCGCCCCTGCGGCTGACCATCGACCCGGACGCGGCGGACGCGCCGTTCGAACAGGTCCGGGCCCAGATCGCCGGTCAGGCCCGGGCCGGCGGGCTGCCGGTCGGCCGCAAACTGCCCACCGTACGCGGCCTCGCCGAACAGCTCGGGCTGGCCGCCAACACCGTCGCCAAGGCCTACCGGGCCCTGGAGACGGACGGCGTGATCGAGACGCGGGGACGCAACGGCACCTTCGTCGCGGCGGCCGGCGAGGCGGCCGACAAGGAAGCCGCGGCGGCCGCCGCCTCCTACGCCCGGCGCGCCCGCCGCCTCGGCCTGGACCACGCCGCCGCCCGCACCGCCGTCACGGACGCCCTGCGCGCGGCCTACGGGGACGACGTATGACCGCCCTCGCCCGCGTCCAGTGCATCGCCCTGGACTGCCCCGACCCGATGCGGCTCGCCCGCTTCTACGCCGAGCTGCTCGGCGGCGAGATCAACCGCCCGACCTCCCTCTGGACCACCGACGACGACTGGACCACCCTGCACACCGAAAGCGGCACGGTCCTCGCCTTCCAGCGCGCCCCCGGCCACCGCCCGCCCCGCTGGCCGGACCCGGAGTCCCCCAGCAGTCCCACCTGGACCTCGGCGTGCACGACCTGGAAGCCGCGCACCGGCAGGTGCTCGCCGCGGGCGGCACCCTGCTCGACGCCACCCACGGCGACGGCCCGCACGGCTTCCGGGTCTACGCCGACCCCGCCGGGCACCCCTTCTGCCTCGTGCGGGAACGGCCCGGGGACGACCGGGCGCACGGGAAGAGCACGGCGTGACGGGCACCTGGGCACGCCCCGCCCCGCGCGTCGCTCAACGCAGCCAGGCGGGGTGGCCCTTGGGCCGGGGAAGGCCGGGGTACGGGGCCGGGTAGGCGACGCGCGTGACGATGTGGCAGTGGTTGCACCACCACAGGCAGCCGTCCGCGTCCACGTCGTCCCCTTCGCACGCCATGCAGGTGTCGCCCGCGACGTTGGCGGCCACGCCGCGGTGGTTGCCGTTGGCCATCCGCCGCTCGTACGCCGACCGTTCCGCCCCGTAGCAGCGCAGGCACAGCCCCTCGTTGAGGCCCGGCAGCTTCACCGTGTCCTGGCCGCACCGGCACAGCAGCACGCCGACATGGCGCGGGTCCAAGCCGACCGGTCCGCCGCGCGGCCTTCCTTGACTCATGCCGGAACCTCTCCCCTCAGCCGAGGCTCCCATCGTCCTCTCCGCCGCGCGCCGCCGCCGGACTTTGGGCAGATCAGCCGACGGGCAGCCCGGCCGGCGCCCCCGCCGCTACAGATACAGCCCCGCGTCCGCGCCCGAGTCCTGCGCCGGGACCGCCGCGGGGCCGGTGCCCCGGCGCAGCGCGTACAGCTCCGCCAGGGTCGCCCCGTCCCGGCCGACGCCGTCCTCCTTGCCCAGCCAGCGCACCGCTTCGGACCGGCTCAGCGGGCCCACCTCGATCCGGGCCATGCAGCGGCCGGGCCGTACCACCGCGGGGTGCATCCGTTCCAGGTCCTCGTTGGTCGTCACCCCGACCAGGACGTTGCGGCCCTGGCCCAGCAGCCCGTCCGTCAGGTTCAGCAGCCGGGACAGCGCCTGCCCCGCCGTGTGCTTGGCCTCGCCGCGGATCAGCTCGTCACAGTCCTCAAGCAGGAGCAGCCGCCAGCGGCCCTTGCCCGCCGCGTCGTCCTCGCCGATGGCGATGTCCATCAGGTAGCCGATGTCGTTGAAGAGGCGTTCCGGGTCCAGGACGCAGTCGACCTGGCACCAGTCGCGCCAGGAGCGGGCCAGGGTGCGCAGCGCGGAGGTCTTGCCCGTACCGGGCGGCCCGTGCAGCAACAGCAGCCGTCCGGAGATCTCCTCCGGCGCGACCTTCATCAGCCGGTCGAGGGCCTCGGCCACCGGCGCGGTGTAGTTGGGGCGGATCTCGTCCCAGGTGCCGGCGGAGATCTGCCGGGTGGTGCGGTGCGGGCCGCGCCGGGGGAGAGGTACCAGAAGCCCATCGAGACGTTCTCCGGCTGCGGCTCCGGCTCGTCCTCGGCGCCGTCGGCGGACTGGCCCAGCACCTTCTGGGCCAGTTCGTCGGTGGTGGCCGTGACGGTCACGTCCGCGCCGCGGTTCCACCGCGACACCAGCAGGGTGAAGCCGTCGCCCTCGGCGAGGGTCGCGCTGCGGTCCTCGTCGCGGGCCGAGCGCAGCACCTTGGCGCCGGGCGGCAGCAGCGTCAGACCGGATTTGACCCGGTCGACCGAGCGGCTGCGCGCGTACGGCTGCTCGCCGCTGGCGAACCGCCCGAGGAACAGGGCGTCGACGACATCGGACGGCGAATCGCTGTCGTCCATGTTCAGACGGATCGGGAGGGACTCCTCGGCGGGGGACGGCTGGACGCGGTCGGCACACATGACCACCATGATCCGGCAACAGCACCCGCCGCGTACACGGAATTTCCCCTGTCAACGGCTCTTTCTCCGAGAAGTCCGGCCGCAGGCGGACCGGCCCTGCGCACTTCCCGGGAAACCGGCCGTCCGGCCCGCGAAGCTGGCTAGGCTGGCCCGTTGTGGGACGTCATGGGGAACGTCACGGTGGGGGCCGGCACGGCGGTACGGGAGCGGCGCGGTCGCCGCACCCGGCGGACGGCGGGCGGGGCCGCAGGTTCCGCAACCGTTCCCGGGCCACCGCCCTGCTCGCGACGGGCGTGGCGGTGCTGGCCATGGCGCTGGCGATGTGCGGGTTCCCGCCGGAGGACGGCGCCGTCCGGCGGGCCGCCGGTTCGCCCGCCGCGCAGGTCGGCTGGGGTTTCACGCACACCGAGTACAGCGCGGACCGCGGGGAGGAGCAGGCCACCGCGAGCGCCGACCGGCTGCTGTCCGCCGACCCGATGCCGCAGAACCAGCACATCATGGGCTGGGGCGCGCAGAATCCCGAACCGAGCCCGGGGAAGTACGACTTCAAGGAGCTGGACAGCCGAGTCGACCTGATCCGCCGGACCGGCGGCACGCCCGTACTGACACTGTGCTGCGCCCCGGACTGGATGAAGGGCGGCCGGGCGGGCGAGACGGACTGGAGCCGGCTGGAGAAGGCGCCGAGCCCGGAGCACTACGCGGACTTCGCCGCGCTGGCCGGGACCATCGCCCGCCGCTACCCGGACATCCGGCACTTCATCGTCTGGAACGAGCTGAAGGGCTTCTTCGACGAGGCCAGGAACCGCTGGGACCACGAGGGCTACACCCGCCTGTACAACATGGTCTACCGGGAGCTGAAGAAGGCCGACAAGAACAACCTGGTGGGCGGCCCGTACGCGGTCATGGACAGCTACGCGCCCGGCGACGACACCTACGCCTCCGACGTCAAGGGCCCGTGGGGCAGCCTGGACCGGCGCACCGTCGACGCCGTCGAGTACTGGAACGAGCACAAGGCGGGCGCGGACTTCGTCGTCGTGGACGGCTCCAGCTACACCAAGGACGACACGTACGTCCCCGACGCGTTCACCGCCACCCGCAAGTTCGCCGACGTCGGGCGCTGGCTGCGGCGGACGACCGGCCTGCCGCTGTGGTGGGCGGAGTGGTACGTCGAGGTCGCCGACCGCAACGACGACCGCCGCGGCTGGAGCGAGCCGCGCCGCACCGCCACCCAGGCGAGCGCGCTGATCTCCATGGCCGAGGGCGGCGCCACCAGCGGCTTCTACTGGAACCCGCAGAACGAGGGCGCCGACTGCCCCGGCTGTCTGTGGCGCAGCACCGAACTCCGGGACGGCGGCGGCAAGCTGCCCATGATGGACCTGCTGTCCCGCTTCTCGCGCGCGTTCCCGCCCGGTACGTCCTACGAGCGGGTCGACGTGGCCGCGGCCGGCCGGGCGGACGTGCGCGTCCTGGGCGACGACGAGGACGTCCTGGTCGTCAACGTCCGTGACCGTCCCGTCCGGACGACGGTGGACGGCAAGCCCGTCACCCTGGACGCGTACGGCGTCCAGTGGCTGAAGCGCTGACGCTCACGACATCGTCACGAACCGCTGCACGAGCGCGACCAGGAACACCAGGAGCAGCGGCAGGGTGAACCAGAAGGAACTCTGCATCCACCGCAGCTTGCGCACGCTCGGCCGCACCGCCACCCGCACCACTTCACGGGCCCCGAGCAGCAGGATCAGCGCACCGGCCGCCAGCGCGCCGACGACCGACCACGACGTCCACGTGATGCGCGGTCCGGCCGGGCCGGGGGCCGGCTCGTCCACCGGCCCCGGCGGCTGCTGCTTCAGTTCGTACAGCGCCGCGTGCGCGTTGCCCATCACGCGGCGCAGCTCCGGACGCTGGTCCAAGGCCGTACGCAGCCGCTGCTCCCAGGTGGCGGCGTACCCGGAACCCAGGCGCAGCGACTCCGCCTGGGCGCGGTTGACCATGAAGTAGGAGTGCGGCCCGGCGTCGCGCAGCGCGTCGACGACCGAGTCGGTGAGCACCGGGTCGCGCGGGGCGAGGACGGGGACGTACTGCACCCGTTCCATGTCCTTCGCGCCCCACGGGATGGCCGGGGTGACGTCGTTGACCGTGTCGTTGGACGGCCAGAGCAGCCGTGCCGTGGGCCGGTCGTGCGCGTAGACGTAGTCCATCGCGGCGACCTCGCCCGGCCGGACGCGCTCGAACGGTTCGTTGCCCCAGCGCGCCACCAGGAAGCCGGTCATCAGCACCACGCCGGTCAGCAGGGCGGCGAGCGGGCCCAGGCCCCGGCGGGTGCCGGCGGCGCGCGGGAACAGCGCGAGCGCGCCGAGGACACAGGCGCCGGGCAGCGCGAACATGAACACCCGCAGCGCCATCTCGCCGCCGTAGGACTGCATCCCGAAGGCGAGGAACGGCACGAACGTCAGCACCAGCAGCGACCGTTCGGAGAACCCGGCGGCGCGCCGCCGCAGCACACCCCAGCAGGCCAGCGCCAGCACCCCGCCGGCCAGCGCCACCCGCGTGTACAGCACCAGCTTGTGGATGCTGTCGCCGGTGCCGATGCGGCCGGTGACGGACGAGGAGACATTGCCGCCGATGCCGCCCACGCCGCCGAACAGTTCGTCGAAGTGCCCGGACCAGTACGGCTCGGCGAGGAAGCCGACCCAGACCACGACCACCACGCCGAACAGCAGCGGCAGCCCGTACAGCGACGTCCGGCGGACCAGCACCAGGAAGGTCAGCACGCCCAGCATCACGAACGGGGTGAGCTGGTGGCCCGCCACGGACGCGGTGAACAGCAGGGCCAGCACGGACAGCAGCGCCACCTGCTGTCCCCGACCGGCCGGCGCGACCTCCGCCTCGCCGGGCCAGCGCTTGCCGCGCAGCACCCGTGGATCGCGGAACCACACCAACAGGATCGCCGCGAAGACCAGGTAGAGCAGGTAGGTGAAGCCCTGCGGGGAGAAGTAGTCCTGGCCGACCCAGCCGCAGAGCGCGAACAGCCATGCCGCGCTCCACTTCGCGCGCCAGCCCGCCCGTACGGACTTCAGCAGCAGGAACACCGGGGCCAGATACAGAAGCTGGATGGCCAGCGGCCACCAGCGCAGTACCTCGGTGAAGTCCGTGACACCGCACGCCTCGGCGAGGAACTGCGCCGCCGCGAAGAATCCGGGCCAGCTCCAGCGCGCGTCCAGGTCGGGCACGGCGGTGCCGGTCCGGTCGATGTAGTCCAGGAAGCCCAGATGCTGCCAGGCGGTCGGGAAGCGCGGCTCGGCCTCCAGGACGGCGGGCAGCGCGTGCAGGGCCACCACGGTCAGGATCAGGACGGCCGCCAGCAGGACCCGCCGGGGCCGGGACAGCCACAGGGCCGAGGCGAAGGCCAGCACGAGCAGAACGGCGCCCAGCAGGGTCGCCGCGGGCAGCACGCTGATCAGGCCGAGCCCGCCCATCCGGTCCAGGTCCGCGTCGTTCATGCCGCGCAGCGGCAGCCAGAACAGCAAGAGGGCAGCGCTCAGCAGTACCCAGATGCCGAGGTCGGGGCGGTCGCCCAGCCGGGCCGTGAGGCGGGTGCCGAGCGGGCCGGGGGCCGTGAGCCGGGCTTTGAGAGAAGCGGAGGCGGTGCGTCGGGGGGCGGGCGCGTCGGCGGGTGCGGACGGGGCCGGGGCGGAGCGGTCCGGCGGCTCGTCCTCCGTCGGCGCCGGGGCCGGTTCCGCCCGGTACATCTTCGTGGGCGCGGCGGGCGCGGCGGGCGCGACCGGCCCGGCAGGCACCGGCCGTTCCGTACCGGCGTCCCCGTCGTCCTGCGCCCAGGACGGCGCCGGCGGCCGGACGTCGGGCCGGCGTTCCATGTGGTCGAAGTCCACGTGCAGCCCCAGCGGCACCGTGTCCACGTCCCGCAGCGCCCGCCGTGCCCAACTGGGCCGGTGCGGCACCGCGCCGTCCGCGCCCTCCGCCGTCTCCGGCTTGCGGTCCGGCATCAGCGGTACGGCGGTGTCCGGGCGGGGCGCCCGCGCGTCCCCCAGGTCGCCGTTGACCGCCAGGTCCGCCAGGTCCCCGTCCGGCGCCAGCCCCTCGGCGGGCGCCCGCGTCAACGGTGCGGAGGGGCGCCCCTTGAGGATGCGGTACAGCTTGACGGACGCGATCGAGACGATCACCGCCAGGCTGGAGATCTCCGCGACGCCCGCGCCGGTCAGCCCCATCCTCGGCAGCAGCAGCACCGTCAGCCCGAGGACCAGGGCGCACAGCAGGCCCTGCATGTACGCCAGTCCGGACGTACGGCTCTGGGCGCGCAGCACCGCGAAGTAGACCTCCATCACGACGCGCAGCGCGGCGCCCACCGCGAACAAGCGCAGCAGCGGGGTGGCGGCGTCCGCATACCCCTGGCCGAAGACGGCGAGGATGTACGGCGCACACACGAAGAGGAAGAGGCAGACCGGAATCATGATCCGGGCCATCCGGCGCAGCGCGGCCCGGGTGTTCTCGGCCAGCCGGGCCGGGTCGTGCGAGCCCTCCACGGTCAGCGAGGCGCCCATGTTGATGGCGAGCAGGTTGACCGTGCCGCCGATGGTGGTGGTGATGTAGAAGTACGCGTTGTCGGCGGAGCTGACCTGGGAGGCGACCAGCACCGGCACCAGGTAGACGACGGCCAGCGAGAACAGCGAACCGGTGTAGTCGCCGGCCAGGAAGCGGCCCATCTCGCGCAGCGACGGCGGCCGGGCGGTGCGCTCGGTGGCCTTGACGTGCCGGGGCACCAGCCGCCGGAACACCAGCCAGCCCAGCGGCAGCACGGACACTCCGATGGCGGCGACCCAGGAGACGAAGACGCCAGCCGTCGGGATCGCCGTGGCGAACACGATCAGCAGCCCTAGCTTGACCGTGGAGAACACCAGGTTGCCGACCGGCACCCACAGCGCGCTGCGCAGCCCGGTCAGCACCCCGTCCTGGAGGGTCAGCACCGACCAGGCGATCACCGCGACGACGAACCCGAGCCCGTGGACCGGCCCGTGCAGGAAGCGGTACGAGGGCCCCCACAGGTTCAGGGTGAGCAGGAAGACCGTCGCGGCCAGCGCGACGACCACCGAACTGCCCAGGTACGTACGGAGGACCAGCCGCCCGGTGGCCCGGCCCGCGATCGGGATGTAGCGGGCCAGCGCGCCGGTCAGCGTCAGCGAGGTCAGCCCCGCCAGCAGCTTCATCGCGGCGATGGCCGCCGAGCCCTGGCCGACCGCGGACTCCGTGTAGTACCGGGCCGCGACCAGCCAGAACCCCAGACCGAGCAGCCCGGAGATGCCGGTGTTCAGCATCAGCGCGTAGGCGTTGCGGAAAAGCTGGCTGCCCCCGCCGCCCGTCCCGCCGGGCCCCAGGCCGCCGAACAGGCGTCGCCGCCCGCCCCCGGCCGGTTCCCGTTCCGTGCGCCGCTCGGTCCGGGTGGTCGTGTCAGACACGGCTTCCGTGCACCTTCCCCACTGCCTTGGCCGCCTGACGGGCCCTGCGGACCACGGCGTATCCCTTGGTGAGTGCCCGCTCCCGGGCGAAGTACCGGCCCACGGCCCGGCCCTCCACCAGCCGCGCGAACTCCTCGGTGGCGGTGTCGCGCCGTACCGTCAGCCGGGTCAGCGCGTACGGGCCCTGGCAGCGGCCCGCCAGGGCGTTGTTCACCGCCAGCGACTGCCGGAAGCCCGCACCGCGCACCGCCCGCCGCACCCGACGGCTGGAATGGCCGTAGGGGTAGGCGAACGACACCGGGGGAGCCCCCAGTTCGTCGGCGACGAGGTGCTTGCAGCGGGTGACCTCGGACCACAGGCGGTCGTCGGACACCTGGTCCAGTTGCGGGTGGGTGTGGCTGTGACCGCCGATCTCCAGTCCGGCGGCGGCCAGTTCACGCGTCTGGTCCCAGTCCAGCATGGTGTCCAGGGCACCCCCGGTGTCGTACGGGCCGCGCAGCCAGCCGGTCGAGACGAACAGGGTGGCCGTGAACCCGTACCCGGACAGCACGGGCAGGGCGTGCCGGTGCACGCCCTCGTAGCCGTCGTCGAAGGTGATCAGCACCGGCCGCTCGGGCAGCGGCCGGCCGCCCCGCCACGCCGCCCCCAGCTCTGCGGTGGTCAGCGGGGTGAAGCCGCGGTCGTCCAGTACGGCCATCTGCTCGGCGAACGCCTGCGGGGTCACGGACAGGTCCAGCGCGGCGGGCGAGGGCGCGTGCGCGATCGCGTGGTACATCAGGATCGGCACCGTGCACGGTGTGGTCATGCCACCGCCCCCTCGTCGCCCGGGGCCGCGGGCCCGCCGCCGCCCGTCCGGGAGGCCGCGGGGACCGTCGCCCCGGCCGGTTCGTGCGGGCCCGCGGGTTCCCGGGCCGTACCTCCCGTCCCGTCCGGCACGGGCACTACCACGAAGCCGCTGCGGCCCACCGTCCGCCGGTCGCGCCGCGCCCGCAGGCTGCCGAACGCGTAGCCGAACGCGGTGGCGGACACCCCGGCGACGATCGCGCCCGCCCGGCCGGCGCCACCGGGCCGCCGCAGCAGCGCGTCGCGCACACCGCGCGCGACGCCCGCCGGGAGCACCCGGGTCGCGTAGCGCCGCTCCGTCGACAGCCCCTCCCGCGCGCCCACGCTGCGGGTCACCAGCGCCTTGGACAGGCCCTCCGCGTACGTACGGGAACGGAAGTACGCGAAGCGCTCCCGGCCCGGCGGCACCCGGTGGTGGATCACCGACCGGTCGTCGACCAGCAGCACGGCGTCCGGCACCGCGCGGGCCAGCCGGATGCACAGCTCGGTCTCCTCGCAGCCCAGCGGCCGTTTCCCGGCGTCTCTGCCGATGCCGGTGGCGAACCCGCCGGCGATCTCGAACGCCTCCCTCCGGAAGGAGGCGTTGCCGCCCAGGACGTTGCGGACGCGCACGGTGTGCGGGCCGCCGGTGCCGTCGGGGAACAGCCCCCGGTACGCGCAGCCCACCACCCAGTCGAACTCCTCGGGGAACCAGGCCGGCCGGCGCCCGGAGGCCCACACCGGCTCGGTCCGGCCGCCGACGGCCAGCACCCGGGGGTCGGCGTACCCCTCGGCGAAGTGCAGCAGCCAGTCGCGTTCGGCCACCGCGTCGTCGTCCAGGAAGGCGATCACCTCACCCGTGGACTCCGCGACGCCGGTGTTGCGCCCGGCGGACAGGCCGCGCGGACCGGCGTTGGCCAGGACGCGGACCGGGCCGGCCGGTCCGGGTGACGCGAAACGTTCCCTCAGCCGGTCCAGCAGGGCCGGATTGTGGTCGACCACGAGCAGCAGCTCATGGGCCGGATGGGACTGGCCGTGCACCGAGGCCACCGCGGCGAGGATGTCGTCCCAGCGGTCCTCGGTGTACGCGCAGACGACCACGGAGACGCGGACGCTCAAGACGCCTCTCCCGTGATCATGGCGGGGCGGGCGGGGCGCCGGTGGCGGGTGCTGCGCTCGCGCAGTATCACCTTCAGGACCCGGAACCCGTCCCGTACGGCGCGCAGGTTGCTCACGCCGTGGATGCGGTTGTACTCGTGGCTGGGGATCTCCTGCACCTTCAGACCGGCCTTGACCACGCGGATGTTCATCAGCGTCTCGACCTCGAACCCGTTGCAGTCCAGGGCGATCCGGTCCAGGCAGTGCCGCCAGAAGGCGTTGTAGCCGTAGCACAGGTCGGTGTAGCGGGCGCCGAACTTGGCGTTGACCACGGTGGTCAGCACCCGGTTGCCCAGCTTGCGCACCGGCGTCATGTCGTCGGTGCCGCCGCCGTTGGCGAACCGCGAGCCCTTGGCGAAGTCCGCGCCCCCCACCAGCGCGGAGACATAGCTGACGATCTCGGCGCCGTCCGCCGAGCCGTCCGCGTCGACCATCACGATGATGTCGCCGGTGCAGGCGGCGAATCCGCTGATCAGGGCGTCCCCCTTGCCCTTGCCGCGCTGTTCGACGACCTTGACGTCCGGCCGCAGTTCCCGCGCCACCGCGACCGTGTCGTCGGTGGAATTCCCGTCCACCAGGACGACTTCGTGTATCCACTCCGGAAGTGTCTTGAAGACGTACGGAAGATTCTCCGCCTCGTTCATGGCGGGTATGACGACACTGACCGGCGGAGCTATGGCCAGATGCGAGGAAACGGGACGGTATTGTCCCTCGGCGCGCACCGGCGTCAACGGCTTCTGATCCGTTTCCGCGGAGTGGAGAAAAGAACTCATGAGTCTGTTTCCCTCTCGTCCGGTGGGCCGCCCACCCCCGGGCGGCCCGGATGGGTATCCGGTTCGAAAGGGGGGTTCACACCCCGTTCACGACGGCAAAGATCTTTCGCCGGGTGCACAGGGTGAGCTGGCATGCGTGTTTACGGCCGCGCGGCACGTGTCCCGATGATCGGCGGTGGTTCTCGGCATGTGAAGATCGGACACGGCACCCCCCTACCGCGCCCCGCCCCGGGCCCTGTCGCGGCGCTTGAGCCCTCCCCTGGAGCCGCCTTGCATGACGTGCCGGTGCGGGTGGTGTACGACGGTATTGATGACTGGGACTCTATGGCAATACCTCGACCTCGCATCCCGTTCTGGGTCATTGGCGGATATGGAGCGGTCCGTTGATCAGCCGCGCGACCGGATTCGGCCCATCCGTTTGAGGAGGCGATCGGCCGGCCCGAACAATTCCGGCCGGGACACCACCGTGTTGCGCAAAGCCCGCACCGGGACGCGGTGTGCGCGATGGCACAGCGCGACCGGATGGCGGTGCCGTGACACCCATCCCTCGGAAACGGTCAGTTCACGCGTCTTGAGGCAGTCCTTGTACTGTTTTTCACCACGTCCCAGATCGATGTAGGAGATCCCTTCGGCGGCGGCCCCTTCGGCCATGTGCAGATGCAGCACCAGGCCCGGTGAGAATTTCGCGTACGCCGGGTCGTAGGCGGGGAACCAGCAGGACAGCACCCGCTCGGAGCGGATGCCGAAGTGCGCGGCGACCGGCGTGTCGCCCGCGTAGAGCACCGACAGCAGACCGGCGAAGGACCCGTTGCGGGTGTGGAAGAGCTGGTCGACGAGGTGGACGATCCAGGGGTGGGCGAAGCGGTCGCTCCGCCCCGTCCTGCGGTACTGCGCCGACTTCCAGTCGAGCAGCCGGTGCAGCACCGCCGGGTCCCGTTCGTCGTGCACGTACCGCACCGGGCCGACCTCCCGGCCCAGCTTGCGCTCCTTGGTCCGGGTCCGGCGGGTGAACTTCGGGGAGTTCGCCAGCAGCCACGTCAGATACGCCTCGTACCCCTGGTCCAGGTCGATGACGGGGGAGGGGAAGCTGTGCACCGGCACCGTCTCGAACGGCTTCTGGCCCTCCACCAGGTGGTCGAACTCCAGCACCGACAGCCCGCAGGCCTGCAGCAGTTCGTGGGAGTCCCACTGGAAGCCGGGCCGGTGCACCAGGCCCTGGGCGTCGGAGACGCCCAGCCCGATCGCCCGCCCGACGCCCAGCGCCGAGCGCTGGAAGGGCAGGAAGGCGGCCGGCCGGCCGTCCTCCCGGATCACCGCGATGCGTACCCCCCGTCGGCAGCGGCCGACGGCGAGGGCGAACTCGGGTGCGAGGAAAGGATTGGCCAACTGGGGTGTGCCCAGCAGATGGGCCTGTGACTGCACCGCGCTCCACGCCGCCCGGTCGGTGCCGTTGAGTTCACCCGGGCGGTACACGCTGATGTCCACGTCAGTTCGTCCGACTTCCCCGTCCACGGGCGCCGCTGTGCCGGCGCCGCACACTGACCGCTAGGAACACGATGCCGCTGAGCACGGCGACGGCCACGACTCCGCCCCGCGCCGACCAGATGTGCAGCGCGAGCATGGCCTGGGCGACCAGCAGGTCCGCCGCGACGGCCGCGGCCCCCGCGACGACGGCCCTGCTGAGCGGGTCGAGCCGGCCCAGCGCGGTGGCGACGGCCGCGGCGGGCGCCAGCACCAGGAAGAAGAGGGTGCAGGGCGCGCGCAGCGGCGAGGCGATGTCGGCGAGCGCCAGGAAGGCGCCCACGGCTCCCACGGCCACGGCCGCCCCGGCCAGTACGGGTGCCGAGTCGGCGCGCAGCCGCCCGCCGCCCCGGCCGTCCGCGCCCGGCCCGGGGCCACCCGGCTCCGGGCCGCCTGGACCGTCGCCTCCCGGACCGCCGTACGCGGGCCCGTCGCCGACGGCTCTGCCGCCGTCCGATGTGTTGCCGTTGATGGTCTTGATGTGCATTGGCAGCTTTGCCCCCCAGAACCGCCTGATGCCGGGCTTCAATGTCGCGCAGCGGGCGCGGGGGCGTCAAGACGCGAAGAAGGTGTGAACGGGCCATGTCCAGCACATGGTTGGGCCCTGGCCGCCACGTGACGGGGAGGGGCGCCGGGGCGGCCCGGCCGGATCGCAGCGGTGGCGGGCCCCGGCGCGCCGGTGTGCCTCCGGTCGGACGATGGGTATGTCATATACGCGTCATGCCGATGCCGCGACACGTCCACCGAGATCACCCGTGATCGTGAGAAAGCGTGTCAACACTTCCCGTACCGGATGGGTCCTGCTACATCAGGAGTGGCAGAGATCCTGCTCAGGGAGGTTCCATGAGACTGTCCCGACGCGCGACGACGGCGTCCGCGTTCCTCGTCACCACGGCGCTCGCGCTCTCCTGCGCGAGCGCCGCCGTGTCCGCACCCCGGCCGAAGGCCACCGACTACGTGGCCCTCGGCGACTCCTACTCCTCAGGTGTGGGGGCGGGCAGCTACGACAGCGGCAGCGGCTCCTGCAAGCGCAGCACCAGGGCGTACCCGGCCCTCTGGGCCGCCGCCCACAAGCCCGCATCCTACCACTTCACGGCCTGTTCCGGCGCCCGCACGGGCGATGTGGTGGCCAACCAGCTCGCCCCGCTCAACTCCGGCACGGACCTGGTGAGCATCACCATCGGCGGCAACGACGCGGGCTTCGCCGACACCATGACCACCTGCGCCCTCCAGGGCGAGACCGCCTGCCTGAACCGCGTCGCCACGGCCCGCGCCTACGTCAAGCAGACCCTGCCCGGCAAGCTGGACCAGGTGTACGACGCCATCGACGGCAAGGCGCCCGCCGCCCGGGTCGTCGTCCTCGGCTACCCCCGCTTCTACAAGCTCGGCAGTTGCTCCGTCGGCCTCTCGGAGAAGTCCCGTGCGGCGATCAACGCCGCCGCCGACGACATCAACGCCGTCACCGCCAAGCGCGCCGCCGACCACGGCTTCACCTTCGCAGACGTCAACACGACCTTCGCCGGGCACGAGATCTGCTCCTCGGCCCCCTGGCTGCACAGTGTGACCCTCCCGGTGGAGAACTCCTACCACCCCACCGCCAACGGCCAGTCCAAGGGCTACCTGCCCGTCTTCGACTCCGCCGCCTGACCCCGCCCCGCCCCCCTCAGGAGAAGTCCCGCCCGCCGGGTGGGGCTTCTTCCGCGTTCGGGGGCTTGGCGCCGCCGCTAGGTTCGCGGACTGGCGTCGTAGCCCGTGCCGGTCGCTCCGCCGTCCGTGGCCCCGCCCGTGGCCGAACCGGCGGAGGTCGTGGGAGCCGACGTGGTCGGCGCGGTGGTGGTGGGGTACCCGGTCGTCGGCGGCCGGTCCGTCGTACGGGGCGGGGTGGTGGGGTAGGTGCGGCCGGGCGAGGTGGTGCCGGGGTACGTACGGCCGGGAGTCGTGGCGGCCGGGGGAGTGGTGGCGGACGACGCGCCGCCGGAAGCCGACTGTCCCGGGGAGGAAGCCCCGCCGCCCGTGCCGCCTCCGCCGCCGTCGCCGGTGCCGCCTCCGGAACCGCCGCCCGTCGTACTGCCCGGCGTACGGGCCGGTGTGCCGCCGTCGTCCAGCAGCGCGTACGCCACTCCGCCCGCCGCCAGCAGGGCGAGCAACGCCCCCGCCACCAGCAGCCGGACCGAGCGCCGGCGGCGCCGCTCGGCCTCCCGGTCGGCCGCGGTCGTCGTCGTGGTGTCCCCGCCCGGCGTTCCGGCCGGCGGGCCCGGTATCGGCGTCGGGGGTCCGTACCCGTACCCGGCGGCCGGGTGATCGGCGGTGACCGTCGGCGGCTGACCGGGCGGCACCACGACCGTGGGCGTCGCGTCACCGGCCGCCACCGCCTCCAGCATCCCCTGCGCCTCGGCCGCGTCCAGGCGCTCCTGCGGCTCCTTGCGCAGCAGCCCTTCCAGTACGGGCGCCAGCGGGCCCGCACGGCGGGGCGGCGGCAACTCCTCGTCGACCACCGCGCGCAGCGTGGTCAGCGGGGTGTCCTGGCGGAACGGCGACTGCCCCTCCACCGCCGCGTACAGCGTCACGCCCAGCGACCACAGGTCCGACTCCGGGCCCGCCGGCCGGCCCAGCGCCCGCTCCGGCGCCAGGAACTCCGGTGACCCCACCAGCTCGCCGGTCAGCGTGAGCGCGGCGGAGCCCGCCACCCGCGCGATGCCGAAATCGGTCAGTACCACCCGGCCGTCGTTGGACAGCAGGACGTTGCCCGGCTTCACGTCCCGGTGCAGCACGCCCGCCGTGTGCGCGACCCGCAGCGCGGCCAGTACCTGCGCCCCGATGCCCGCGGCCCGGGCGGGCGTCATCGGGCCCTCCGCGTCCAGGACCTCGGCCAGCGACAGCCCGCGCACCAGCTCCATGACGATCCACGGCCGCCCGTCCTCGGACACCACGTCGAAGACGGTCACCACGTTGCGGTGCGAGATACGGGCCGCGGCCCGGCCCTCCCGCTCCAGCCGCGTGTACAGCAACTGCTCCTCGCGGTCCGTCAGGTCGCGCGGCGCCCGTACCTCCTTGACGGCGACCTCGCGGGCCAGCACCTCGTCCCGGGCCCGCCACACCACGCCCATACCGCCCCGGCCCAGTTGGCCGGCCAGCCGGTAGCGCCCCGCCAGCAGCCGTCCGCCGCCCCCGCCGCCCGGCGGGCCGCCGGTTTCCGTACTGTCAGGACCCTCGCTCATGGACGAGCCCCCCTCGCGAAAGAGCGATGCGGTGGAAACGTACCTCAACCCAGCGTGGTTGCCGCCCCTTTGAGCAACAATCCGCAGCCGAGCAGCAGGACGACGGAGGCGGTGCCGACGGGAGCCAGCCGGTGCGCGGCGGCCAGCAGCCGCGCACCGGCCCCCCGCCCGGCGGTCCCTCGGCCGCCGAGCCGCAGGGTCAGCCGGACGGCGAACAGCCCGGCCGCGGCCAGCGTCGCGGCCAGCCCCGCGCCGTACGCCACGACCAGCAGGAACCCGAACCACGCCTGGCCGAGCGCCGCGGCGCCGACCAGGACCACCACGGCGGAGGGGCTCGGCACCAGCCCGCCGGCGAAGCCCAGCAGGACGATGCCGCGGAGGCCGGGGCGGGTGGGGTGATGGTGGTGGCTGTGGGTGTGCTGATGGCCGTGTTGGTGCCCGTGCCCGTGGTGCTGCTCGTGTTCCTGTTTATGGCTGTGGCTGTGGCTGTGGTCGTGGTCATGGCTGTGGCCGTGGGAGTGCTCGCCCCCGTGCCGCCGCTGCCGCAGGGCCCGGCGCAGCAGTACGGCCCCCGCCCCGGCCACCAGCGCCCCGCTGGCCACCCCGAGCCACGCCACCACGGAGGGCGCGGCGGCCGACCCCGCCGCGATCAGCGCCCCCAGCGCGAAGACCCCGAGGGTGTGCGTCACGGTCACCGACAGGCCCAGCGCCAGCACGTCCCGCCGCGAGCTCCGCCCGCCCGCCGCCGCCGCGGCCATCATCGTCTTGCCGTGCCCCGGCGCGAGCGCGTGCAGTGCGCCGAGCAGCAGCGCCGCGCCGAGCGCCAGCGCCGCGAAGGCGGGGGTCAGTTCGTGGCGGGCGACGAGTCCGGTCAGTGCCTGGGCCCAGCGGTCCGCGCCACGCGGCAGGACGGACCCGGCGGGCGGGGCGGCGGCGGGTGCGCCGTCCGCCTCGGACAGCGCCGGTCCGCCCGGTACGGCCCGTACGGCTGCCGAGCGGCGGTCGGGCGGTGACGCCAGCACCTCCTGCGGGTACGTGGTCAGCCGCCGGGAGGCCGACGCCGTGGGCACGTCGGACGCGGTGAGCCGGGTCCGGTCGCCCTGGGCCGTGACCTCCCGCCAGCCGGGTGCGCCGTCGCCCTCCGCCGCGCGGAACCGCAGCGCGGCCCGCCCGTCCGAGGGCAGCCGCGCCGCCAGCCGGCACTCCAGGCGCAGCGTCGGCAGCCCCGCCTGGCCGGGCCGGGTGACGGCCGTGGCATCCGTGGACCGCAGCGGCTCCCGGCGCCCGTCCACGGTCAGCCCGCTGCCGCGCGCCGCCGTCGCACACCGTTCCCGGGCCCAGCCCGCCAGTTCGGCGCGGCTCAGCGTCCCGTTGCCGTCCCCGTCGATACGGGGCTTCTGCTGGGCGGCGGGGACCTCCGCGAGGTCCTCGACATGGTCGACGCGCAGCGCGCCGGGCCGGACGACCAGCCCGTCGTACTGGCTGACGGTGAAGTTGCCCAGCGGGTGCGCGCTCGCGGAACCGGCCGGGACGAGCAGCAGCAGGACGGCCGCGAGCGCCACGGCCACCAGGGCGGTTGCCCGCCGGGTCACCGTCCGGCCTCCAGGGCGGCGAGCGCGGACCGGGCCGCGGCCGCGCCGGTGGGCGAGAAGCCGGGGTCCAGGCGCAGCGCGGCGGACAGGTCGCGACGGGCGTCGGCGGTCCGGCCGAGCGCGCGCTCGATCATGCCGCGGTGGTAGAGGAACGCCGCGTCCCGGAATCCTGGCGCGGCGGCGCGCTCGGCGTAGGGGAGGGCTGCCCGGTCCTGGCCGGTCCGGTGCAGGGCCCAGGCCAGGGCGTCGGCGGTGTGCACGGTGTGGCGGCGGGACCACTCGGCGCGTGCCGCGCGCAGGGCGGCCTGGCGGTCACCGTGGTCGGCTTCGACCAGGGCGGTTTCCAGGTCGACGGCCACGCCGTTGGCGCGCGCGAGGTCTGCCCAGGTCCCGGCCAGGGTGTACTGGCGCTGGGCGACGGCCCGTTCGCCGCGCGCTTCGTAGACCTCGCCGAGCGCGGCCAAGGGGCCCGGCAGCGGGTAGCGGCGTACAACTTCGCGCAGTTCGCGGGCCGCCGTGCCCAGTTGGCCGCGCGCTGCGTAGGTGCGTGCCCGGCCCTCCAAGGCGGGCAGGTGTCCGGGCACGGCGCGCAGCGCAGCCGCGTAGTGCCGCAGAGCTTGCGGGTACTGGCCCTGAGCGCGCGCCAGATTGCCGAGGGCCGTGGCGACGTACGCGATGTCGTCGGGCCGCCCGGCGGAGCGCAGAGCCAGGTCCAGCACTTTCCGGGCGCCGTCGGCGTCGCCGTGCAGCTCCCGCACGTACGCGAGCCGGGTGAAGGCCGGCAGGCCGGGGTGCACCGCGTCGGCGTGCCGCGCCGCCGCGAGCGCCGCTTGGTAGCGGCCCAGCTCGACCAGCGCGTCCACACGGACCGCCAGCCCCCGTTCGCTGTACGGATTCACCGCGAGCGCGGCGTCCGCGTCCCGCAGCGCGGCACGGAAGTCGTGCCGCGCCGCGGCGAGCGCGCCCCGGCCCGCCAGCCCGGCGTCGTTGCCCTGCGGGCGCAGCGCCAGCGAGCGGCCGAGGGCGCGTTCGGCCTGCGGGTAGCGGGTCGGGTCCCCGGTCGTCCGGGCCTGCTCGACGTAGGCGGCGCCGAGCTGTGCCCAGCCGCGCCAGTCCCCGGGCCGCGCGCGCAACCGCGCCTGGAGGGCGGTCACGGCGCCGGCCGTCGTGCCGCGGCCCACGGGGACGTCGGACGACGGCGGCGCGGGCACGAGGGCGGGTGCCCGGCCGCCGTCATCGCCCAGCGCGAGCCCGCCGACGGTGATCCCGCACGCGAGGAGCACGGTCCCGACGGCGGCGGCCAGCCGGCCGCGCACGCTCCTGGGCGCCTTGGGGTGTTTCAACGTCCGGCCCTCGACCGCCGGTTGGCGCGCAGCCACAGCAGTCCGACGCCGACGAGCACCAGTCCGGCGGTGCCCGCCGAGGCCGACGCGATCAGTACCGTGTCGTCGTCACCGGTACCGCTGTCCTGCGGACGCAGCCCGACCTGGAGGCGGGCGGACTGGTTCGTCGAGCCCTGGCCGCTCCCGTTCGTGCTGTCGCCGCCGTTCTTCTTCGCCAGCGGCCCCTCGGAGCCGGAGGTGGGCAGCGCCAGGTACGGGAAGGTCTTCCCGAAGGGCCGGTCGTTGGCGTCGACCGCGTCCCCCAGGTCGTTCTTCTGCCCGACCAGCTCGCCCTCGACGACCTGGAGCGAGATGTCCACGACGTCGTCGGTGAGCCGCCGGCCGTTCGGGTAGCCCGCGTTGTCCCCGTCCAGGACGCCGAGGCGCTTGGGCTGGTCGGTGGGCTGGATGGAGGTGTTCAGCCGCAGCGCCTCGGCGGGGCGGACGTTGGGCGGCTGGTTGAGCTTGGGCACGCCGGTCAGGAACGCCTGGATCAGGTCCTTGCGGGGCAGTGCCGGTGCCTTGATCCCGTAGATCTTCTCGATCAGCCGGGCCAGCTCGGGGTCGGTGACGTACTTCAGGAACTGCGCGTCGT
The DNA here is from genome assembly GCF_003865135.1 of Streptomyces chrestomyceticus JCM 4735. Taxonomy (NCBI): domain Bacteria; kingdom Bacillati; phylum Actinomycetota; class Actinomycetes; order Kitasatosporales; family Streptomycetaceae; genus Streptomyces; species Streptomyces chrestomyceticus. The sequence continues at coordinate 7,478,870 of NZ_BHZC01000001.1, forward strand.
TCCACGGCGCCGACGCGTTGAAGCGGTCCTTGTCCTTGACCGGGACGACCAGCTCGTTGACGAGCGGGTTGGCCAGCCGGGACACCTGGGACCAGCCGCCGGAGGCGTTCTTGCGCTGGGTGGTGGACCAGACGCCGATCACCGGCTGCGCGGCGGACTGCCGCAGGGTGCTCGTCGGCACCTGGAGGGCGACGGACTGCACGTTGTAGCCCGCGAGGGTGTCCCGGCCGACCTCCGAGAGGTCACCGCCGTACAGCAGGTCGAAGGCGCGCAGGTCCAGGAAGAACGGGTCGTCCGCCTGGCCCGCGAAGGACTTCGCACCGCCCGCGACCGGGCGGACCGCCTGGTCCCGCAGCTTCTGGTAGTCCGGCATCGACGCCTTGCCGACGTTGGAGGGCGCGGCGATCAGGTTGTCGGCGACCTTCGTGCTGGAGACGACCTTCTGGTCCTTCAGCCGCAGCAGGTCGATGTCGTACGTCTGGTAGAAGTTCAGGTCCTTGTCGTCGAGGGACGTGACCTGGCCGGTGTTGTAGAGGAACGTGTCACCGCTGCGGTAGTTGTCCTTGAACGTCCAGCGGTAGATCAGGTCGCCCTGTCCGTCCCCGTCGCTGTCCACGTGCACGTCGTACTGGGCGTCGGTGGCGAACTTGTAGAAGTTCGGGCCGCCCGCGGGCTCCGCGAACGGCCACCAGTTCACCGTCAGCGTCGTGGTGTCCGGCTTGTCGGGGCTCTGGTAGGCGTACACGTCCGTGGTGTCGTACTCCGGCTGCCCGGAGATCTGCGGTGCCTCCCGGTGGCTGGAGGCCTGCGCCGAGCGGAGCGAGAGCGGCCCCGCGGCCGCGCCCGCGATGCCCGCGGTGGCCAGCGAGCCGCACGCCAGTACGGCGATGGTCCGGCGGCTCCTGAGCCTGCCCCTCTTCCCGGGCTTCCCGGGCTTCCCGGGCTTCCCGGGCTTCCCGGGCTTCCCGGCCTCTCCGGGCCCGGGTTCCTGCACGTCCTGCGTGGTGGCGGTCATCGCCTCGGTCCTCCCCCTCGGATGGGCCGGACGGGCCGGCCTGGTAGCACCGGTACGGCGGCGCTTCTGCCGTACCGGCGCTGTGGCGGCTATTCGGGGCCGCGCGCCGTGCGGATGGGTACGGATTTCGCGCGCGCCGGGCGCGCCCCGCGAAACCGGGGCCCGCCGGACCGGTCCGCCGCGCGTCTCGCCCCGAATCCACCCCGGCGGGACAATGACCGGTCGGCACGGGAACGGGGTGAGCCGCGTGGACTCCAGAACGGGCGCAGGGCGCGGCGCCGAGGTGTTGCTGCCCCTGATCGCACGGGGTGACCACGGCGCTTTCGAAGAGCTGTACGACCTGGTGTCGCCCCCGGTCTTCGGCATGGCCCGGCGGGTCCTGCGGGACACCGCCCAGGCCGAGGAGGTGACGCAGGAAGTGCTGCTGGAGATCTGGCGGCGGGCCGGGCGCTACGACCCGGGACGCGGCAGCGCGCTGTCGTGGATCCTCACCCTCGCCCACCGCCGGGCGGTGGACCGGGTGCGGGCGGCGCGGGCCGCGAGCGAGCGCGAGGAACGGGCCGCGCGGCGGGGCGCGGTGGCCGTCTTCGACGAGGTGGCCGAGGAGGTCGAGGGCTCCTTCGAACGGGAGTGGGTCCGCCGGTGCCTGGAGCGGCTCACCGCGTTGCAGCGGCAGTCGGTCACGCTGGTGTACTACGACGGCTACACCCACCGGGAGGCGGCGCGTCGGCTGGCCGTACCGCTCGGCACGGTCAAGTCCCGGCTGCGCGACGGGCTGGCGCGGCTGCGGGACTGCCTGGCGGGTGCCGTATGAGCCGCCGCCCGCCGTACGCGGCCCTCCGGGAGGCGTGGCGCGCCGGACGCCGGGGCACCCACGCCCTGGCCGCCCCGTACGCCCTCGACGCCCTCGGCCCACGCGAACGCCGCCGCTTCGAGCGGCACTTGCGCCGCTGCCCGGACTGCGCGGCCGAACTGCGCGTCCTCACCGAGGACGCCACCTGGCTCGCCCGCGCCGCCGCCCGTCCCGCCCCCGGCGCACTGCGCTCCCGGGTGCTGGCGGCCGCCCTCGCCACCCCGCAGGAGGCCGCGGCAGAACCGGAATCCACTCCTCCGGCTTCCGCGCGTACGGCGCGTGCGCCGGAGCCCGGAACCGAGCGCGCCCGCCTGCGCCTGCGCCTGCCCGCCCGGTTCGGCCCCCGCGTCGCCGCGGCGGTCACCGCGCTGAGCCTCGTCCTCAGCGCGCTGCTCGCCCTCCAGCTCGCCCGTACGGACACCGAACTGGACCGGCAGCGCGCGGTGACCCAGGCCGTGAACGCCGTCCTGGCCGCGCCGGACGCGCTGGCCGTCTCCGGCCGCCCGATCGGCGGCCGGTCACTGAGCGCGGTCGAATCGGTCGCCATGAACCAGGCCGTGGTGAACGCCGCAGGACTGCCCCCGCCGCCCGACGGGTACGCGTACCAGCTCTGGCGGATGCGGGACGGCCTCGCCACCGCCCGCCCGGCCGCGATGCTGCCGTACGACCGGGGGTCCCGCACCGCGGGCCCCGCCGTCGTACGTGATCTTCGGCACGGCGGCACCGGGCGGGCGGACCGGCTGGCGGTCACCCTGGAGCCGGCCGGCGGCTCGGTCAGGCCCACGACCTCGGTACTCATCCAACTCGCCCTCGGGTGACAGAGATCCGTAAGGTGGCGTCAACGTCGGTGTGCGGGAGGTGAATACCGGTGACCGGGCCGCGCGCGTGTCGCGGGAGAGAGATAGGGTTACCCTGCCCGGGCCGGGTGCCCTCGTACGGGTGGGGAGTGTCATGGAACAGATAACAATGCGCAGCAGGCCACGAGTGCCTGCCATCAGTTGCGGGAGCGGCGCGTCCAGCGCGCGGCTCGACCGCCATCTCGCGGTGCTGGGCGGACCCGCCGTCCCGCACCGGGAGACGGAGGGCGCGACATCGTTGATGCAGGAGCTCACTGCTCGTGATCACCGGCGCAGCAGGACGAGCCGCGGCGCCAGGGTGTCGCTGTTCGCACCGCTGCGCAGGCTGCGTCGGTCGCTCTTCGGCGGCCACGGCTGAGGTTCGGCCGGACGACGTACCGTTCCCGGTCCCTCAGGCGACCACACCGTCCCGGCGCAGCGCTGCGATCCGCTCGCTCGTCAGACCCAGAGCGCTCAGCAGCGCGTCGGTGTGTTCCCCGAGGGCCGGGACGTCCCCCATCACCGGCCCCGCGCTCCCGGGCAGCGTGACCGGCGGCAGCAGCGCCCGCAGCGGCCCGGCCGGTGACCCCACCTCCCGCCAGCGGTCCCGCGCCGCGAACTGCGGATGCCCGGCCAGCTCCGCCACCCCGTTCAGCCGCGCACAGGCGATCCCCGCCGCCTCCAGCCGCCGTACGGCCTCCTCGACGCCCATCCCGGCCAGCGCCTCACCCACCACCTCGTCCGTCTTGTCCCGGTTGCCGACGCGCGCCACATTCGTCGCGAACGCCGGATCCGCGGCCAGCTCGGGCCGTTCCAGCACCTGCCGCGCCAGCCGCTGCCACTCCCGGTCGTTCTGCACGGACACCAGCACCGGCCGCCCGTCCGCCGTCGGATAGGCGTTGTACGGCGCGATGACGGCGTGCGCGACCCCCGTGCGCGCGGGGGTGTGCCCCCGTACATCCCGAAGTACAGCGGATGCCCCAGCCACTCGGCCAGCGCGTCCAGCAGCGCCACCTCCACCGGGCCGCCGCGCCCGGTCGTGCCGCGGCGCAGCAGCGCGGCCAGCACGCCGGAGAACGCGTACATCGCCGCCGCGATGTCCGCCGCCGGTATCCCGGCCTTCGCGGGCTCCTCCGGCGTCCCGGTCAGCGAGACGAGCCCGGCCTCGCACTGCACGAGCATGTCGTAGGCCCGTTTGTGCGCGTACGGGCCGTCGGGGCCGTAGCCGGAGATGTCGACGGCGACCAGGCGCGGGTACCGGGCGCACAGCGCCGCCGCGTCGAGCCCGAGCCGGGCGGCCGCGCCGTGCGCCAGGTTCTGCACGAACACGTCGGCGTCGGCGAGCAGTTGTTCCAGCAGCGCGCGCCCGCGCGGGTCCTTCAGGTCCAGCGCCAGGGACTCCTTGCCGCGGTTGGCCCACACGAAGTGCGAGGCCAGGCCGTGTACGGAGGTGTCGTAGCCCCGGGCGAAGTCACCGCCGTCCGGCCGCTCGACCTTGATCACCCGGGCGCCGAGGTCGGCCAGTTGCCGGGTCGCGAACGGCGCGGCCACGGCCTGCTCGACGGCGACGACGGTGATGCCTTCCAGGGGCGGTGGCTCCGGGGTGCGGTGCGTGGTGGTGTGGTCCGCGGCCGAGTGGTCCGTGGCGGTGTGGCCCGCGTTCGCGTCGCTCGTGGTCGTGTCGTCCATGGTCGGAGCACCTACCCGCCGCCGCGCGCCGGGCAACGCGCCGGGGCGCACGGCCGCGTCACAACAGGGCGAACTGCCCCTCCGGGCCCTCCTCGTGGTGATCCAGGACGGAGGCCGGGCGGCGGGCCGCGGCAGGCGGCGGCAGCACCCCCGCCGCGCGCAGCTCGGACGCCTCGACGCGGGGCCCGTCCGCCGTCCGCCGGTGCACGTCCTCCAGCGCCGGGCGCAGTTCGGCCGCCAGCGCCAGCACCGTGATCAGCTCCAGCAGTTCGGTGGTCCACTCCTGGGGCCAGGCCGCGGGCCGCACCGCCTCCAGGCTGCCCGGCTCGGCCACCGCGGCCGTACGCCGCTCGAACCACGCCTCCAGCACGGGCACACCGCCCGCCTCGGCCTCCCAGGCCGCCCGCGGTACGGGGGAGACCCGGCCGGGGCCGAGGAGCAGCGCCTCCTCGTCCGGCAGGTAGGAGATGCCGTCGGGCAGTCCGCGGACGGGCAGCGGAGCCCGTACGTAGGGCCGTCGGCCGCCGGGCATCCGAGGGCGGTCACCGGCGCGCGCCCCGTACGCCGTCCCGTCACCCCGCGCGCCCCTCGTCTGGAGCCACAGCAGCCGCTCGCCCAGCCCCACCCCGTCCTCCCACACCCCGGCGTCGGCGGTCAGCGGTACGACGGCGCCGGACGGCGTGGACCGGGCGCTCGCCACCGTCCAGGCCAGCACCTCGGCGGCGCCCACCGGCCGGTCCAGACGCCGGGCCAGCACGTCCGCCAGTCCGGGCGCCAGGTTGGGTTCGCAGCCGCCGGGCCGCCGGTAGAGGGGCCGGATGCGGCCGGGGCGCCCGGCCGGTGACCGGCCGTCCGGCAGCAGCGCGGAGGCGACCAGCGCCGGCCCCGCCGTCTGCGGCACGTGCCCCAGCTCCACCACGAAGACCTGCCGCCCGTCCGCGACCCGCCACAACTCCGGCCGGGCACTGTCGATCAGCCGGTGGTCGGGCAGCAGCCACTGCTGGTCGTACGGGCCGTGCAGCACGCGCACCGGCTCGGGGCACGGCCCGCCGGTGTGCGCGAGGCGGCCGGTGGGGGTGGCCTGGCCGGGCAACTGGGGGACGGCCGTGCGCAGCGTACGGGCGCGGCTGGGCCGGAACAGCCGCTCGCGCGCCGCGTCGTCCCCGGCCGCGTGCAGCGCCGTCCAGCGGGCCCGCAGGGAGGCGGCGTCCGGGGCCATGACCCAGCCGCGGCCGAGCCGCAGCGGCGCCGCCGACCAGGGCATCAGGTCGTCGAGCCGGGGCGCCGCCGCGAGCCTGCCGCCGCCGCTCCCCGTCGCCTGTGTCACCGTCACGCGGTCGCCCTCCCTGGACCTTCGGTGCGCTCGGTTCGCTGGAGGCATCGTAACGGCGGCGGCCGGACGCGGTCTTTTGCGAGTGATCACCGGGGGGTACGGTCCAGGCCGTACGCCGTGCCGCCGTGCGCCCGTGCAGCGGACCGCCGTACGCCGTACCCCGTACGCCCGTGCCGCCGCCGTCCGCCGGGAGGAGCGCCATGACCGCCACGCAGCTCACCGGGGCGCGGGCGGGAGCCCGGCTGGACCGGCTGCCGCCGTCCCGCTGGCACCGCCGCCTCACCTTCACCGTGGGCATCGGTGCCTTCTTCGACCTCTACGAGATCTTCCTCGGCGGGGTGCTGGCCGCGGTGCTCGCCGAGCACTGGCACCTGGACCACACCGCCAAGTCGTGGGTGATCGCCGCCGGGTTCCTCGGCATGTTCGTGGGCGCCAATGTGCTCTCCGTGCTCGCGGACCGGTTCGGACGGCGCCGGATGTTCCTGGTCAATCTGGGCGCGTACTCCCTGTGTTCGCTGCTCTGCGCCTTCGCGCCGAACGCCGAGTGGCTGATCGCGCTGCGCTTCCTGGCCGGGCTCGGCCTCGGTGCCGAACTAGTCCTGGTGGACACCTACCTGGCCGAGTTCCTGCCACGCGCGGTCCGCGGCCGCTACATCGCCTGGGCCTACACCTTCGGCTTCCTCGGCGTGCCGGTGGCCGCCTTCGTCGGCGCGCGCCTGGTCGCCACCCGCGAGCTGTTCGGTGTCGAGGGCTGGCGGTGGCTGCTGGTGGCCGGCGCCCTGGGCGCGGCGTTCATCCAGCTCATGCGTGCCCGGCTGCCCGAGTCGCCGCGCTGGCTCGCCGTGCACGGCCGCGAGGAGGAGGCCGCGCGGATCGTCACGGACATCGAGGAGCGTGTCGCGCGGGAGACCGGCGACACCCTGCCGTCGGTCGCGGTGGCGGCGGAAGTGCCGCAGCGCCGTGTCCCGCTGGGCGAGATGTTCCGCGGTGACTACCGGCGCCGTACGGTCATGTGGTGGCTCTTCCAGGTGCTCCAGACCGTGGGCTACTACGGTTTCGGCTCGCTGGCGCCGGTCGTCCTGACCGCCAAGGGCCACACCGTCACCGCGTCGCTGAGCTACGCCGCGCTCAGTTTCTGCGGCTATCCGATCGGTTCGGCCCTGTCCGTACCGCTCATCGACCGGATCGAGCGCAAGACACTGATCATCGCCTCCGCACTGGGCATGGCCGGGTGCGGCCTGGCCTTCGGCTTCGCCGACGCGGGGTGGCTGATCGTGGGCGCCGGCTTCGCGCTCACCGTGTGCAGCAACGTCTTCTCCAACGCCTTCCACGTCTACCAGACCGAGATCTTCCCCACCGGCCTGCGCAGCAGCGCCATCGGCATCGCCTACTCGCTGTCCCGGCTCACCTCGGTGATCCTGCCGTTCGTCGCGCTGACCGTGCTGGCGGACCTCGGGCCCGGTGCCGTCTTCATAGGATCGGCGGTACTGATGGTGCTGCTGTGCCTGGATGTGGCACTGCTGGGCCCGCGCAGTACGGGACGCAGCCTGGAGCGGATCTGAGGGGGCGCCCTGAAGGCGGGCGGGCCGGCGGACCGGCACCGCCCGCGATGCTCAGAGAATGACCTGGTCCGAGCGGGTTTCCAGGCGGGCGATCGCCTTGCGGCAGGCGCCGGCGAACTTCTTGAACTCGTCGTTGGTGCTGCCGGGGCGCCCGTCCATCGTGTCCTTGTCGAAGAAGGACGCGCGCAGTTCGGTGCTGAGTTCGAGCTGGCCGCCCTTGCCGAGCATGGTGCGGTTGCAGGGGTTGGCGGGGTTGACTCCGGCCAGGTCCGGGAAGTCGTCGCCGTCCACCGTCTTGAAGTGCTTGCCCAGCTCCTCGTGCAGCAGCTTCTTGAACGCGGCGTTCAGGCCGCCGACCACGACCACCTTGGGGTCCTGGCCGCTGCGGACACCGGCCTGCTCGGCGGTGCAGCCGTGCAGACTGAGGACGTTGAGACTGGAGGCCGCCATGGAGAGCGCGACATGGTCGTCGCAGTGCTTCGCGGTGACGTGCAGGTCGCGGTTGGAGCCCAGGTTCATGCTGGGCAGCCGCAGTCCCTCGAACATCCAGTAGTCGTACACCGGCTCACCCGGGAAGAGCGCCTCCAGGGTGTGGGGCCAGTAGCCCGCGATGCCCAGGCACAGCTCGGAGGTGCCCTTCTCGATGCCGCCGCCGTGCAGCGCCATGATCGTCGTGCGGTGGTACGGGTGTCTCTCTCCCTGCTCGTTGTCGAGCAGCTCATGCCGTCTGTAACGGCGCGCGAACTGGATGCCCTCCTGACCGGAGAGCTTCTTGTACAGATCCGTGTTGGTGTCGTACACGTCCTTGTCGGACGTGGCGTGGGCCAGGGTGGCCCCCATGCCCGTGACCAGGGGGGTGCTGCTGATGGCTGCCGCGCCGAGCGCGGCGGTGAGGACCGTACGACGGTTGATGGGTGACATGTCGCACATCTTCACCTGCTCCGTCATCGGCGCCCACACCGGGGTGGGTTCCGGCGAACCGCGGCCGGATCAGTGCGCGTCCAGCGTCACCGTGAAGGAGAAACGATCGCCCCGGTAGTGGATCAGGGCCACGTCCACCACCCGCCCCTCCTGGTCGTAGGTGATGCCCGTGTAGTGCAGGATCGGGCTGAGCAGCGGCACCTGGAGCAGCCGGGCGGTCTCCGGGTCGGCCAGCCGCGCCTCGACCGTGTCCGTGATGCGGGCGATGGCCACGCCCACCGCGTCCCGCAGCACCTTCGTCATCGGCCAGCGCTCCAGGTCAGCGGGGTCCACGCGGGCGGCGACGTCGGGGTGCAGGAAGTTCCGCGCGTGGTTCGTCGGCTCGCCGGTCTTCGCGTCGCCGCGCAGCCTGCGGTACGCGGCCACCTCCGCCAGACCGGGGAAGTACTCCGCCAGCTCGGACGGCACGGCGGCCGGGCCGTGCCCCAGCAGTTCGGTCCGCATACCGGACTGCTGGGCCACGATCGCGTCCACCGAACCGAGCAGCCGCACCGGCGCCCCGCGCCGCGCGCTCGGCTCGATGAACGTGCCGCGCCTGCGGTGCCGGCTGATCAGCCCCTCCGTCTCCAGCTCCTTGAGCGCCTGGCGCATGGTCAGCACGCTCACGCCGTAGTGCGCGGCGAGCGCGTCCTCGGTCGGCAGGCGCAGCGGGGCGCCGGGGGAGCGGCCGAGTATGGACGCGCGCAGCGACTGCGAGACCTGGTACCACAGCGGCAGCTTGCGGTTCAGGTCCAGCGAGTCGGGGGCGAAGGTGGTCACGGCGGCTCCGTATCAGGGGCCGGACGGTTCCCGGCCGGCTCTGTGTTCTCAGAGGCCGGACGGTCCCCGGTCGGCCCGGTGCTCTCAGGGACGGAAGTGGCGCTCAAGACCCTGCCACACGCCGTCGTAGCCGCTCTGCAGGTGGTCGGCGCCGGCCGCCTGCCCGGTGAGGGTGACCGGCCAGCGGGTCTCGAACATGAACGCCAGCCCGTCGTCGATCTTCTGCGGCTTCAGCTCCGCCGCGCTGGCCCGGTCGAAGGTCTCCCGGTCGGGGCCGTGCGCGGACATCATGTTGTGCAGCGAGCCGCCGCCCGGGACGAAGCCCTCCGCCTTGGCGTCGTAGGCGCCCTCGATCAGCCCCATGTACTCGCTCATCACGTTCCGGTGGAAGTACGGCGGCCGGAAGGTGTCCTCGCCGACCAGCCAGCGCGGCGCGAAGACCACGAAGTCCACGCCCGCCAGGCCGGGGGTGTCGGACGGCGAGGTCAGCACGGTGAAGATCGAGGGGTCCGGGTGGTCGTAGCTGATCGAGCCGATGACGTTGAAGCGGCGCAGGTCGTAGACGTACGGGACGTGGTTGCCGTGCCAGGCCACGACGTCCAGCGGCGAGTGGTCGTAGGTCGCCTGCCAGAGGTTGCCGCAGAACTTGTTGACGACCTCGTAGGAGCCTTCCTCGTCCTCGTACGCGGCGGTCGGCGCGAGGAAGTCCCGGGCGTTGGCCAGGCCGTTGGCGCCGATCGGGCCGAGGTCGGGAAGCTGGAAGGGCTGCCCGTAGTTCTCGCAGACGTAGCCGCGCGCGGTGGCGTCCAGCAGCTCGACGCGGAAGCGGACGCCGCGCGGGATCAGCGCGACGTGCCCCGGTTCGGCGCGCAGCAGGCCCAGTTCGGTACGGATCAGCAGACCGCCGTGCTCGGGCACGATCAGCAGTTCGCCGTCCGCGTCGCTGAACACCCGGCGGTCCATGGAGGTGTTGGCGTGGTAGAGGTGGATCGCCATGCCGGTGCGCTGGGTGGCGTCGCCGTTGCCGCCCAGGGTCCAGAGCCCGGCCAGGAAGTCGGTGGGGGCCTCGGGTGCGGGCAGCGGGTTCCAGCGCAGGCGGTTGGGGTCCGGCGCGGTCTCGGTGAAGGGCGCGCCGCGCAGCGCGCCGTTGTCCACCCGCGTGAACGCCGGGTGCGCGGCGGACGGGCGGACGCGGTAGAGCCACGTACGGCGGTTGTGGGCGCGCGGCTCGGTGAACGCCGAACCGCTCAGTTGCTCCGCGTACAGACCCAGGGGCGCGCGCTGCGGGGAGTTGCGGCCCACCGGCAGGGCGCCGGTGACCGCCTCCGAGCTGTGTTCGTTGCCGAAGCCCGAGGAGTACGCGAGTCCCTCGGCCGTCTTCCTCGCCCGCTCGTTGCCCGTGCCTGTCATCGCGCGCTCCCGCCGCTCAAGGGGGTCCAGCAATCCTATGGAGGACCTTAGGATTGCGGGCCCGGCCCGTCAACGGAAACTCTCGGCCACCCGGCGGAAGGCGGGCGCGGAACCGCTCCGGAGCGGTCCCCGGCCGCCGGACCGGCCGGACAGTCGCTCGCACAGCCCGCTGTTTTGCTCGTATTGCTCGCGCGTCAAGACCTTGTTAACGAAAGTTTCGGCCACCTACCGTCGCCTCGACCGCCGTCCCGGGCGGTGTTCGAAGGCGAACGTGAGGTACCCCCATGCTGACAGTCCTCGGATTCGTCATGATCGCCACCTTCCTGGTGCTGATCATGACGAAGAAGATGTCGCCGATGGCAGCGCTCATCCTGATCCCCGCGCTCTTCTGCGTCCTGGTGGGCCAGGGGGCGCACCTGGGCGCGTACGTCCTCAAGGGCGTGGGCGACCTGGCGCCGACCGCCGCGATGCTGATGTTCGCCATCATCTACTTCGGCGTGATGATCGACGTAGGGCTGTTCGACCCGGTCGTCCGGGGCATCCTGCGGTTCTGCAAGGCGGACCCGGTCCGGGTCGTGGTCGGCACCGCGCTGCTCGCCGCGATCGTCTCGCTGGACGGCGACGGCTCCACCACCTTCATGATCACGGTGTCCGCGCTCTACCCGCTCTACCGCCGCCTGAAGATGAGCCTGGTGGTCATGACGGGCGTCGCCGCCACCGCCAACGGCGTGATGAACACCGTCCCGTGGGGCGGCCCGACCGCCCGCGCCGCCACCGCCCTCAAGCTGGACGCCGGCGACATCTTCGTCCCCATGGTCCCGGCGCTGGCCACCGGCCTGGTCGCGGTCTTCCTGCTCGCGTACGTCCTCGGGCGCCGCGAGCGCAAGCGGCTCGGCCTGCTCACGCTCGACGACGCGGGCACCGCGGCCGGGCGTGCGGTGCCGGCCGGGGAGCCGGTGCTCGCCGCGGCGACCGGGGGCTTCGGGGCCCGGGTCCGTACGACCGTCCTGCGGACGGCGGCCCCGCGGACGGCGAAGGCGCGTCCCGCGGCGGCCGGTGGCGGAAACGGCGGCGCGGTTTCCGCGGACCCCGCGACCGTCGACGCGGCCCCCGGAACCAGTGCCGCGGCCCACGGAACCGACGGCCCGGCCCCCGACACCGACGACCTCCAGGGCCTGGACCCGCACCGCGCCACCCTGCGCCCCAAGCTCTACTGGTTCAACGCCGCCCTCACCGTCGCCCTGCTGGTCCTCCTCGTCCTCCAGACCCTCCCCATCCCGGTGCTCTTCCTCCTCGGCGCCGCCACCGCGCTCACCGTCAACTTCCCCCGCATGACGGACCAGAAGGCCCGGATCGCCGCCCACGCCGAGAACGTCCTGAACGTCTCCGGCATGGTCTTCGCCGCCGCCGTCTTCACCGGCGTCCTCACCGGCACCGGCATGGTCGCGCACATGGCCCGCTGGCTCGTCGACGGCATCCCGGACGCGCTCGGCCCGCACATGGGCATCGTCACCGGCGTCCTGAGCATCCCGCTCACGTACTTCATGTCCAACGACGGCTTCTACTTCGGCATCGTCCCGATCCTCGCCGAGGCGGGCGCCGCGCACGGCGTCGGCGCCCTGGAGATCGCCCGCGCCTCCCTCGTCGGCCAGGCCCTGCACATGTCCAGCCCGCTCGTCCCCGCCGTCTACGTCCTCGTCGGCATGGCGAAGGTGGAGTTCGGCGACCACACCCGCTTCACCGTGAAATGGGCGGTGCTGACCTCCCTGGTCGTCCTCGCGGCCGGCCTGCTGTACGGGATCATCTGACCCGTGGACGCCGCGACGTCCGGCCGGGGCTGGCTGCTGCGCCTGGTCCTCACCTTCACCTTCGCGCAGGCCGCGGTGAGCATGGCCCGGCCCGCCGTCTCCTACCGGGCGCTCGCGCTCGGCGCCGACGAGCGGGCGGTCGGCGTGATCACGGCGGTGTACGCGCTGCTCCCGCTGCTGGTGGCCGTACCGCTCGGCCGCCGCACCGACCACGGCCGCTGCGCCCCGCTGCTGGTCGCCGGCGTCGCGCTGATCGCGGGCGGCTGCGCGCTCAGCGGCGTGGCGGGCTCGCTGCCCGCGATGGCCGCCTGGAGCGGGGTGATGGGCCTGGGCCACCTGTGCTTCGTCATCGGGGCCCAGTCCATCGTCGCCCGCCGCAGCGCCCCGGACGAACGCGACCGCAACTTCGGCCACTTCACCATCGGCGCCTCCCTCGGCCAACTCGCCGGCCCGGCCGCCGCCGGACTCGTCGTCTCCGAGCACGACGGCGCGATGGCGGCCACCAGCGCCACCGCGCTCCTGGCCGCGGGCGGCCTCGCCGCCTTCTCCTACCTGTCCCTGTGGCGCCTCGAACACCGCCCGGCCACCGCCGCCGGGGTCACACGCCCCGCCCGGGGCCGTACGAAAGCGGCGGCCGGTACGCCGGTACGGAGCGCTCGGGGACGTACAACACCGGCGGCCGGTACGCCGGCTCGAAGCGCCATGAGTGCCCGGATACGTACACAACCGGCGGCCCGCACCCCCGTACGGAGCATCCTGGCCACCCGGGGCGTCGCGGCCGGCATCTTCATGAGCCTCGCGGTGCTCTCCGCGACCGACATCCTCACCGCCTACCTCCCCGTCATCGGCGAGGACCGGGGCATCGCGCCCGCCACCGTCGGGCTCCTGCTCAGCCTGCGCGCGGCGGCCACGGTCGCCTGCCGGCTGGTCATGACGCCCATGATCCGGCTGCTCGGACGCACCGCCCTGATGGCGGGCAGTTGCGCGCTCGCGGGCCTGCTGTGCGCCGGGCTGGCCCTGCCCGCGCCGGTCCGGGTGCTGGCCGTGATGCTCGGCGTCCTCGGCTTCTGCCTCGGAGTCGGCCAGCCGCTGTCCATGACCACGGTCGTCCAGGCGGCCCCGGCGGCGGCCCGCAGCACGGCGCTCGCCCTGCGCCTGACCGGCAACCGTCTCGGCCAGGTCGCGGCACCCGCGACAGCGGGCCTGCTGGCCGGACTGGCCGGTACCGCGGCGCCTTTCGCGCTGCTCGGTGTCCTGCTCCTGGCCTCGGCAGCCGTGGCCGTCCGCCCGGCGCGCAAGGAGTCCGGGCCCCGGTGTCCGGAACACGCCGACAGCCCCCACGGGCCCGCGACGCCCGCCCCCGACGACGAACCTCGCGCCACCCGGTGAAGACCCGTCCCCGTCGCACTATCGTGACCCCATGCCGGACCCGCCGTTGGCACGGTTCTTCGACCAACTCGCCCCGACGTACGACCTGCTGTACCCGGACTGGCCCACCGCCGTGGCCCAGCAGGGCCGCGCCCTCGACGGCCACCTGCGCGCCGCGCTCGGCGACCGCGCGCACCGGGTCCTGGACTGCGCCTGCGGCATCGGCACCCAAGCGATCGGCCTGGCCGCGGCCGGTCACGCCGTCACCGGCACCGACCTGAGCCCGGTCGCGGCGGCCCGCGCCACGGCCGAGGCGGCCGCCCGCGGCCTGCGCCTGCCGACCGCCGCCGCCGACATGCGGAACCTCCCGTTCCGCGACGCCCTCTTCGACGCGGTGGTGTGCGCGGACAACTCCCTGGCCCTCCTCACCACCCCCGAGTCGGTACGCGCGGCCCTCGGCTCCATGCGACGGGTGCTGCGTCCCGGCGGCCAACTCCTCCTCGGCATGCGCGCCTACGAGGAAGCCCGCCGCGAACACCCCGAGGTACTGCCGGCCCGCGTCACCCGCACCCCCGGCGGCGGCCGGGCCGTCACGCTCCAACTGTGGGAGTGGCACGACGACGGGGAGCACTACGACTTCGACCTCGTCCAACTGCTGCCGCGCGGCACCACCTGGGAGGTGCACAGCCGCCGCGCGACCTCCTGGGCCCTGACCCGGGCCCAGGTCACCGCCTTCGTCACGGCAGCCGGTTTCGAGCACCTGGCCTGGCACGATCCGGAGGAGGGCGGCTACTTCCAGCCGCTGCTGACGGCTCGCCGTTGAGTCCGCCGGGCTCACCGGCATGCGGCACGAAGGGTGCGTCAGGCCGGCCCGTGGACGACGAGCCGGTTCCGCTCCCCGTCGAAGATGCCGGCCAGAACGGCGGCCTCCTGTCGGTTCCCGTCGAAAAGACCCCGCCGATCGACGTGCACGACCAGGGCATCGTGACTGTCGATCACCTCGGAGATGCCGCGGGTCTCGATCGTGTCCGACCATGCGTCCAGGTTCCGGCCGAACCACTCCGGCAGCCCGCACGGCCCGCTCACCGCGTCCCAGAAGTCGTTGAGTGTCTCGATCGGCAGACCGCGCAGGTCGACGTTCAGCTCGCTGTCCGTCATCGCAGCAGAGTAACCAGGCTCACGGGGAGCCACTCACCGGTCGAAGGGACAGGCCCTGGCCGCGACGCGAACATCAGCCGTGGCGGCGGTCAACAGCGCAAGCCGACGACGCCCCAGCCGCGGCGCTCCGCCTCCGTGACCACCTCTCCCCAGTCGGTGAGGAAGCCGGCGAACGACTCGAAGGTCGTGATCCACCCGTCGGGCTCCACGCTCGGCCAGTCCACGACCAGTACCTCTGTCCCGACGCCCATCAGCTCAGCGTAGGGCGGAAAAACTGGGCTTCGCGGACCGGCTGCGGTGGCTCTCCCCCGGTGGCCGGTAAGAAGCCTGGCGCCGGAAAACTACCACCGCTAGTTTGGGGCGGCGAGTACCTTCGGGCTCACGGACAGCAGCCGGCACGGGAGGGCGACGACGTGAAGCAGCATGACGCCATATACATCGACGGGAGCTGGCGGCCCGCCGCCGGGCCGGACACCATCGACGTCGTGAACCCGGCCGACGAACGGGTCATCGGCACCGTCCCCGCCGGGACCGCCCAGGACGTGGACGCCGCCGTACGGGCCGCCCGCGCCGCCCTGCCCGGCTGGGCCCGCACCGCGCCCGCCGAGCGTGCCGCCCGGCTGACCGCGCTGCGCGACCAGCTCGCCGGGCGTGCCCAGGAGATCGCCGAGACGATCACCGCCGAGCTGGGCGCGCCGCTGGCGTTCAGCAAGGCGGTGCAGGCCGCCGTCCCGGTCGTGGTGGCCGGCTCGTACGCCGAACTGGCCGCCTCGTACGCCTTCGAGGAGAAGATCGGCACCTCCACCGTCCTGCACGAACCGGTCGGTGTGGTCGGCGCCATCACCCCCTGGAACTACCCCCTGCACCAGATCGTCGCCAAGGTGGCCCCGGCGCTCGCCGCGGGCTGCACGGTCGTCCTCAAGCCCGCCGAGAACACCCCGCTGGTCGCTCAGCTCTTCGCCGAGTGCGTGGACGCGGCGGGCGTGCCGGCCGGTGTCTTCAACCTCGTCACCGGGCTCGGCCCGGTCGCGGGGCAGGCGCTGGCCGAGCACCCGGACGTCGACCTGGTCTCCTTCACCGGATCGACCGCCGTGGGCAAGAAAGTCGGCGCGCTGGCCGGCGCCGCCGTGAAGCGCTGCGCCCTCGAACTCGGCGGCAAGTCCGCCAACGTGGTGCTGCCCAGCGCCGACCTGGGCAAGGCCGTCGGCGTCAACATCGCCAACGTCATGGCCAACTCCGGCCAGACGTGCAGCGCCTGGACCCGGCTGCTGGTCCCCGCCGACCGGTACGACGAGGCACTGGAACTGGCCGCGGCGGCCATCGCCAAGTACGTGCCGGGCGACCCGCTGGACGGTGCCAGCCGCCTCGGCCCGGTCGTCAGCGCCGCCCAGCGCGACCGCGTCCGCGGCTACATCGAACGCGGCATCGAGGAGGGCGCCCGGGTCGTCGCGGGCGGCCCGGACGCCCCCGAGGGCCGCGAGCGCGGCTACTACGTCCGCCCGACCCTCTTCGCCGACGTCACGCCCGGTATGACCATCGCCCAGGAGGAGATCTTCGGCCCGGTCGTCGCGGCACTCCCGTACGCGGACGAGGAAGAGGCCGTACGGATCGCCAACGGCACGGTCTACGGCCTGGCCGGCGCGGTCTGGGCCGGCGACGAGGACGAGGCGGTCGCCTTCGCGAAGCGCCTGGACACCGGCCAGGTCGACATCAACGGCGGACGCTTCAACCCGCTCGCGCCGTTCGGCGGCTACAAGCAGTCCGGCATCGGCCGGGAACTGGGCCCGCACGGCCTGAGCGAGTACCTCCAGACCAAGTCCCTCCAGCTCTGAGCCCACCGGCCCGGGCGGCCGCCCTGCCCGTACCGCCCGCCGTACCCGAAGGAGCCGCATCCGTATGACCCGTGCCGCCGTACTGACCGCCGTGGGCGCCCCGCTGGAGGTCGCCGAGATCGAACTGCCCGGCCCCGGCCCGGGCCAGGTGCGCATCCGTCTGGCGGCGGCCGGCGTCTGCCACTCCGACCTGTCCCTGTCCGACGGAACCCTGCGGCAGCCCGCGCCCGCCGTCCTCGGGCACGAGGGAGCGGGCACCGTCACCGCCGTCGGCGCGGGCGTCGACACCCTCGCCCCCGGCGACCAGGTCGTCCTGAACTGGGCCCCCTCCTGCGGGAACTGTCACTTCTGCGGGCTGGCCGAACCCTGGCTGTGCGCCGACGCCGGAAAGGCGGCGGGCGTCCCGTACGCCACGCTCGCCGCCGACGGCAGCGACCTCTACCCCGGCCTCGGTACCGCGGTCTTCGCCGAGGAGACGGTCGTACCGGCCCACGCGGCACTGCCGCTGCCGCCCGGCGTGCCGCTCACCGACGCGGCACTGCTGGGCTGCGCCGTACTGACCGGCTGGGGCGCCGTCCACCACAGCGCGCGGGTACGGGCGGGGGAGTCGGTGGCGGTGTTCGGCGCGGGCGGCGTGGGCCTGGCCACCCTCCAGGCCGCGCGGATCGCGGGCGCGGGCCCGATCGTGGCCGTGGACGTGTCACCGGCCAAGGAAGAACTGGCGCGCGCGGCAGGCGCCACCGCATTCCTCCTCGCCTCCGACGACATCGCCAAACGCATCCGCAAGCTCACCGGCGGACACGGCGCGGACGTCGCGATCGAGTGCGTGGGCCGGGCGGACACCATCCGTACGGCCTGGTCGTCCACCCGGCGCGGCGGACGCACCACCGTCGTCGGCATCGGCGGCCAGGACCAGCAGGTCACCTTCTCCGCCCTGGAACTCTTCTACTTCGGCCGCACCCTCTCCGGCTGCGTCTACGGCAACAGCGACCCGGCCGCCGACCTGCCCCGCATCGCCGAACACGTCCGCAGCGGCGCACTCGACCTGTCGGCCATGGTCACCGGACACATCGCCCTCGACGACATCCCCGCCGCCTTCCAGGCGATGCGCGACGGCAGGGGAGGCCGCGCCCTGGTCGTCTTCTGACCCGGCGGCACACCGCGCCGGGCCGGCGGTCGGCGGCATCGTCCGCCTCGACCGGGCCGGGTGCTCGCAGCTTGCGCAGTTCGGAAAGGCTTGCGGTGAAGTCAGCCATGTCCCCCGCTATCCCCGTTCTGTGTCGTTCCGGCGGTCCGACTCGGCCTCGCGCGCCTGGACCACATCCCGGTAGGCCGCGATGACCGGCTCATGACGGGCGCGGCTCTCCCGTTTGGCGTGCCTGCCGCGCCGAATCCAGTGGCTGCCGAGCAGCAGTCCGCCCGCTGCGAGAACATGCCCCAGCACGTACGCCGACCAGTCGTCCCCCTTGGTGAAGCCGCCCGGCAGCGAGCCGTTGAGCCAGGCCGCGCCCACGGCGATCGCGGTGAAGGCGCCGACCATGAGGGCGAATGTCGCCGCCACGACGAGCCGGTCCCTCTTGGCGCGCAGTCTGCGGACGCCGTCCTCCGCCGTCTTGAGGGTCGCTTCGTCCAGTGGGTCGAAGCCGTCGCGTTCGCGCGACCAGGCGGCGAGCTGGCGCGCCGCGGCGCTCTGCCGCAATTCCTCGGGGCGGGGGCCACCCCGGACATCCAGGGCCTCTGTGGAGCCTGGCCGGGTGCCCTTCCGGTAGAAGAGCCACAGACCTTTGGCCCCGTGCGTCTGCCGGGCGAGACCCACCTCGTCCGCCACGGTTTCGGCTTCGGCTGTGGTGAGGCCGGGGAATTCCCCCGGGGTGATCCGTACGTGCCCCCGAGCGTTCGGTGCCCGCGTCCGCAGCTCTTTCTTCAGCTCCGCCACTTGTTCGGCCCGCGGAAGTTTCGCTCGCTGCCGTCGGGTGTCCCATGCGGCGTACAGGGCGAACGCGGCGTACAGGCCGGCGAGGACCCAGACCCACCAGGGAAATCCCCACCCGACATCCGCGCCGGGGGGAGCCGCCAGTGGAAGGCGGCACGGGTGGCCACCGCAGAAGGCCATGCGTTTCTCCCCGGTCGACAAACAGAGCTCTGCTCTTCCGCCGACCAGACTTCCCGGCACACCGGCTTCGAAAGTACACGAAGCATGATCTGCGCCGTGCGGGGCTCCGGCAGCCCAGGCGCGTTAAACCGACGTGGACGAGGTCGGCGAGGCCGGAGCGGCCACCGGCGTCGGCTCCCCGCCGGCCCGTAGGCGCGGGAACGCCGGGGCCGCCGCCAGGAAGACGAGGGTGACCAGGACGAACGGCCAGGTGAACGCGTGGCCTCCGGAGGGGGCGGTGAGGGCGGTCACGGCCGGGGTCAGGGCCGTCGCTGCGGCCGCTCCCGTCACCGCGTACGCCGCGGTCCGGCGGGCGGCCGGCAGGAAGACGCCGCACAGGGCCATGGCGACCAGCACCGCGTTGTAGCCCGCCGCGCCGGACGCGATCTGCGCCGCGGGCGCGCCCAGCGCCCAGGCGGTGCCGGTGCCGGTCAGGCTGCCCAGGCATGCCATCGCCCCGGCGGTGCGGTTCGCGAGGAAGATGCCGACGAGGAAGAGGGCGCCGACGTACCACTGCGGCATGAAGAAGATCTGGGCGACGTCGGCGAACAGCCCGTGCCACAGGTCGGTGAACGACAGCGCGTACGGCGGGCCGGCCGGCCGGGGCAGGGCCGCCGGGGGCGCGGCCTGGTGCCAGAGGTGTGCGAAACCCGGTGCCGCGAGCGTCAGCGCGCTCGCCACCAGGCAGAACGGGAGGGTGAGCGTGGGCAGTTGCCGGCTGCCCAGAACGCGTGCGACGGCGGCGGTGACGACCGTGACCAGTACGCTGCCGCCCACCGCCAGCAGGGCGGTGGACAGGTGCCCGGCACCCAGGAAGACCGCCGAACCGACGGCCACCAGGCAGGCGTTGAAACCTTCCAGTCCGGCGGTGATCCGTTCGCGGTCCACGCCGAGCAGGTGCGCCGTGGCCGTGCCCGTCGCGGTGCCGAGGAGCCCGTACAGGCCGTACGCCCAGCCCGCCGCGCACAGCGCGACCGAGAAGACCGCGCCGGTGACCGCGCTCGGCAGGAAGTCGACCTGGGCCTGGCCGCGCAGGACGTGGACGAGGTGCCGGGTCCGGCGGTGCCGGGTCCACGGCGCGCTCCGGTCCCGTACCGCGGTGATCAGGTCACGCACGTCGTCTCCCCTCGGGCGCGGACTTGCCGGCGGGCGGGGTACGCCGGGGGCGTACCCGTACCGCACCGTGCCGGGACGTCCCGGGCGGATGCACTTTACATCTACCTTCGGGGTGGTGGGGCGGCGGCTGCGGAACTACGTCCGGGGCGGTGGGGCAGCGGCCGGGTGACGCAGTGCCAGTCCGTCGACCAGTGCCAGCAGGCCCGTCTCGAACGCCCCCTCGTCCACCCGCTGCTGATGCTCGGCGAGCAGGTGGGCCTGGCCCAGGTGCGGGTAGTCGGCCGGGTCGTAGGCGCTCGGGTCGTCCACGAAACCGCGCGCGAAGGAGCCCAGCGCGGAGCCCGCGACGAAGTACCGGACCATGGCGCAGATCCGGGTCGCCTGGGCCGGTGGCCAGCCGGCCTCCACCATGCCGCCGAAGGCCGCGTCGGCCATCTTCAGGCCGGCCGGGCGGCGGCCGGGGCCCTGGGCGAGGAACGGGACGATGTGGGGGTGCGCGGCGAGCGCCGCGCGGTAGGAGCGGGCCCAGGCCAGCAGACCGGTCCGCCAGTCCGTGCCGGTGGCGAGGGCCGAGACGTCCACCTCGGCGATCACGGTGTCGGCGACCGCGTCCAGGATGCCGTCCTTGGTCGTGAAGTGGTTGTAGAGGGATGGCCCGCTGACGCCCAGTTCGGCGGCCAGCCGCCGGGTGGACAGGGCGGCCAGGCCCTCCGCGTCGATGAGCGCGAGGGCGGTGGTGACGATGCGCTCCCGGCTCAGGAGGGGCTTGCGGGGTCGGGCCATGCCGCACATAGTAGAGCTGCCGCTGGAAAACTAGCAGTGGTAGTTATCGAGTCGTCCGGCTGTTCCGGGCCGCCCGGCTGCCGTCTCCCTCCCCAAGGGGCCTTGATGAACCTGGAGCTCAGCGAGGAGCAGGCTGCCGCCCGGCAGCTCGCCGAGGACTTCGTCGACCGTGAGATCACCCCGCACGCCGCCGCCTGGGACCGCGCCGAACGCGTCGACCGGGGCATCGTGAAGAAGCTCGGCGAGGTCGGCTTCCTCGGCCTGGCGGTCCCCGAGGAGTACGGCGGCTCCGGCGGTGACCACCTCACCTACGCGCTGGTGACCGAGGAACTGGGCCGTGGCGACTCCGCGGTGCGCGGCATCGTCTCCGTCTCCCTGGGGCTGGTCGCCAAGACGGTCGCGGCCTGGGGCAGCGAGGAGCAGAAGCGGCGGTGGCTGCCGCCGCTGACCTCCGGTGAGGCCGTCGGCTGCTTCGGCCTGACCGAGCCAGGCACCGGCTCGGACGCCGGGAACCTGACCACCCGTGCCGTACGGGACGGTGACTCCTACGTCGTCAACGGCAGCAAGATGTTCATCACCAACGGCACCTGGGCCGACGTGGTGCTGCTCTTCGCGCGTACCGGCGGCGCCCCCGGCCACAAGGGGGTGAGTGCCTTTCTCGTCCCCACGGACACGCCCGGCCTGGAGCGCCGGGAGATCCACGGCAAGCTGGGGCTGCGCGGCCAGGCCACCGCCGAACTGGTGCTGCAGGACGTACGGGTGCCGGCGGACGCCCTGCTGGCCCCGGAGGGGAAAGGTTTCTCCGTCGCGATGTCGGCCCTGGCCAAGGGGCGGATGTCGGTCGCCGCCGGCTGCGTGGGCATCGCGCGGGCCGCGCTGGACGCCGCCGTCGGCCACGCCACGGAGCGCGAGCAGTTCGGCCGGACCATCGCCCACCATCAACTCGTGCAGGAGCTGCTCACCGACATCGCCGTCGACGTGGACGCCGCGCGCCTGCTGACCTGGCGGGTCGCCGACCTGATCGACCGCGGCGAACCGTTCGCCACCGAGGCGTCCAAGGCGAAGCTGTTCGCCTCCGAGGCGGCGGTACGCGCCGCGAACAACGCGCTCCAGGTCTTCGGCGGCTACGGCTACATCGACGAGTACCCGGTCGGCAAGCTCCTGCGCGACGCCCGGGTGATGACCCTGTACGAGGGCACCAGCCAGATCCAGAAGCTGGTCATCGGGCGGGCCCTCACCGGGGTGTCGGCGTTCTGAGCGATTCCGGACGCCCCCCCACACCCCGTCCCGGCGGTTCTAAGCGCTTGCTCACCGGCGGGGTAAGGTGTTCGGTCCGTCGCGGATGGCCCGCGAGGGACCGAGGATCGGGGTGCGCGATGGTCACGGAGGCGGAGCAGGCGGACGGCTCGGCGGAGGACTGGGCCGACGTGTCCCCGGAAGCGGCCCGCCGTCTGGTCCGCGCCGCCGTCGAGGCGTTCGCCGAGCGCGGCTACCACGCCACCACCACCCGCGACATCGCGGGCCGGGCCGGCATGAGCCCCGCCGCGCTCTACATCCACTACAGGACCAAGGAAGAGCTGCTCTTCCGGATCAGCGGCATCGGCCACGAGAAGGCCCTGCGGATCATGGAGGAGGCGGCCGGTGCCGACGGCAGTCCCGCCGAGCGGCTCGCCGCCGCCGTCCGCACCTTCGCGTGCTGGCACGCCCGGCATCACACCACCGCCCGGGTCATCCAGTACGAGCTGCAGGCGCTGAGCGAGGAGCACTACGCGCACGTGGCCGGCCTGCGGCGGCGTACCGACCGTTCGCTGCGCGGCATCCTCCAGGACGGCGCCGACGCCGGGGAGTTCACGGTCGGCGACGTACCGGGCACGACGCTCGCGGTGCTGTCGCTGTGTGTGGACGTGGCCCGCTGGTTCTCCGCCGAGGGCGCCCGTACGCCCGAGGAGGTGGGCGAGCTGTATGCCGGGCTGGTGCTGCGGATGGTCGGCGCGCGGCCGTAGGGGCGGCAGGGACCGTAGGGGCCGCAGGGCATTGACACGGGAGGGCTCGCCGCACATGCTGAGCAAGCGCTTAGTCGGTGGCGGGCCGATGGCACGGCCCGCGTCTGCGGAGCCTGAGGAGGCATACGGACATGGCAGAGCCCCGGGTGTTCGGCTCGCTCGACGCACTGCGGAACGCGGTCGGCGAGGACCTCGGCACCAGTGACTGGCTGGAGATCGACCAGAAGCGGATCGATCTGTTCGCCGACGCCACCGGCGACCACCAGTGGATCCACGTCGACCCGGAGCGGGCCGCGGCCGGGCCGTTCGGCGCCACCATCGCGCACGGATACCTCACGCTGGCGCTGCTGCCCGCCCTCGTACCGCAGTTGCTGCGGGTCGACAACGTCAAGATGGGCATCAACTACGGCGTCGACAAGGTCCGGTTCCCCGCCCCCGTCCCGGTCGGCTCGCGGGTGCGGGCGACGGCCCGTATCGCGGGCGTGACGGAGGTGTCCGGCGGCGTGCAGCTCGCGACGACGGTGACCGTCGAACGCGAGGGCGGCGGGAAGCCGGTCTGCGTCGCGGAGACGCTCAGCCGCTTCTACCTGTGACCCGGTGCCGGGCGGCCAACGGGCCGCCGCCGGACGGGCACCCGCGCCGCCCGTGGCCGGGCGCATCCCCGCAGCCCACCGGGCCTGCCCACGGTTAGGGTTGTGCCGTGCCCCAGCTTCCTCACAAGGTCCACGAGCTCACGGTCGGCCAGCTCTCCGCGCGGAGCGGCGCGGCGGTCTCGGCCCTGCACTTCTACGAGTCCAAGGGGCTGATCAGCAGCACCCGGACCGCGGGCAACCAGCGCCGCTACACCCGCGACGCGCTGCGCCGGGTCGCGTTCGTCCGCGCCGCCCAGCGGGTCGGCATCCCGCTCGCCGTCATCCGTGACGCGCTCGCCGAGCTGCCCGACGAGCGCACGCCCAACCGGGACGACTGGGCCCGGCTCTCCGAGGTCTGGCGCGAGGAGCTGGAGGAGCGCATCACCCAGCTCGTCGAGCTGCGCGACCGGCTGACCGACTGCATCGGCTGCGGCTGCCTGTCCCTGCAGACCTGCGCGCTGTCGAACCCGTACGACGAACTCGGCGAACAGGGCCCGGGGGCGCGGCGGCTGCGGGTGGACCGGACCGGCGGGCCGTCCCGGGCGCGCGGTGGCGCCTCCGGGGCCGGTACGGGGGAGGGGCGCCGGGGCGGCGGGACCCGAGAAGCCGGTACGGCGGATGAGGCGGGCGCGCGCGACGGGGACCGCTGCGCGCGCCGCTGACGCTCACCACGCCCCGGGCAGCGCACCCCGGATCACCACACGTCGGGCTTGCGGCCCGCCCACGGCCGCGCCTCCTCAAGCTGCGCGGAGAGCGCGACGAGCGTCGCGTCCTCCCCGTACCGCCCGCCGAGCATGACACCGATCGGCAGGCCCGCCGCGTTCCAGTGCAGCGGGATGCTCACCGCGGGCTGACCGGTGGCGTTGTACAGCGGCGTGTACGGGGTGAAGGCGCCGACGGCGGCGAACTCGGCCTGCGGGTCCGCGTCGTTGCGCAGCTCGCCGACGCGCGGCGGCGGCTTGGCGACCGTCGGGGTAAGCACCACGTCGAACCCGCCGTCCCGCGGCATCACCTGGTCGGCGATAAGCTGCCCCAGCATCCGGAACGCGTACAGCGACCGCGCGTACTCGACGGCCGGGATCTGCGCGCCACGCGCCCGCAGATAGCGGGTCAGCGGCATCAGGTCCGCCTCGTCCCGCGGCGGCACCGGGCGGCCGGCGGCGATCACCGACCAGACGCGGGTGAAGGCGAGCCGGGAGCTGTCGTCGGCGGGCAGCGTCAGCGCGTCGACCTCGTGGCCGAGGTCCGTGAGGAGCGCGGCCGTCTCCATGACGGCGGCCCGGCAGTCCGGGTGCACCTCGCTGCCGGGGAAGGGCACGTCGACCAGCCAGCCGATGCGCAGTCGCCCCGGGGCGCGCCCGGCGTACGCGGTGTACGTCTCGCCCGGCGGCAGCGCGGGCGCCGCGTACGGGTCGCCGGGCATCGGGCCGGCCATCGCGTCCAGCAGCGCGGCGGCGTCCGCGACCGTACGGGCGAGCGGGCCCGAGGTGCCCACGCCCGTCACGTCGTGGAGCAGCGGCCCGGAACTGATCAGGCCGCGGCTCGGCTTGATGCCGTAGAGACCGCAGACCGAGGCCGGGATGCGGATGGAGCCGCCGCCGTCGCTGCCCTGCGCCACGGGGGCCAGCCCGCCGGCCACCGCGGCGGCGGCGCCACCGCTCGAACCGCCCGCCGAACGCTCCAGGTCCCACGGGGTGCGGGCGGGCGGCGCGAGGAGGTTCTCCGTGTAGCAGGGCAGGCCGAACTCCGGGGTGTTGGTCTTGCCGAGCAGGATCGTGCCGGCCCGGCGCAGCTTGGTGACGACATGGTCGTCGATCTGCGCCACGTTGCCGGCCAGCGTCCGTGACCCCATCGTGCAGCGCACACCGGCGACCTGGTTCAGGTCCTTGACCGGTACGGGCACGCCGTGCAGCGGCGGCAGCTCCCGGCCCTCGCGACGCGCGGCGGCGGCCGCGGCCTCCGCGTCCGCCGCCTGTTTGCGGGCGATGTCGGGGGTACGGGTGAGGAACGCGCCGAGTGTGGCGTCCAGTTCCCCGGCGCGGGCCAGGTAGTGCTCGGTGATCTCGACGGGGGACAGCTCGCCGGTCCGCACCCCCTCGGCCTGCTCCAGAGCGGTCAGGTCGTGCAGTTCTGCCATGGACGTCCGCCTTCGCGTGTGCCGGTGGCCGGGCCGGGGCCCGGTGTCGTCCGGGCCGGTGGATGTCGTGCGCGGCCGCTGCCTCATCCCGTGAAGAGTTGTCTCAGTTTCAGGGCCAGTTCGTAAAGGCCGTATCCGAACGGCAGGCCCACCCACAGCCAGGCGCAGACGAGCAGGGCGGTACGGCGGGCGGTCACGGGGTGGCTCCCTTCGGGGAGGTGGGTGCGGTGTCCGCCGGCCGGGGCCCGGCGGACGACGGCGGTTCGTGGTGCCGGGGATGCACGGGCCGCACCAGCTCGTTGGCGGCGAACCCGACGACGAGCAGTCCGATCATGACGAAGAAGGATGTCGTGTAGAGGTCGGCCCCGATGTGCCCGGAGGAGCGGCGCGCGTCGGCCACGGCGTTGACGATCAGCGGCCCCAGGACGCCCGCCGTGGACCAGGCGGTCAGCAGCCGGCCGTGGATCGCCCCCACCTGGTACGTGCCGAACAGGTCCCGCAGATAGGCCGGTACGGTGGCGAACCCGCCGCCGTAGAACGACAGGACGACCGCCGCACACGCGATGAACAGCGGTTTGGACGTGTCCCCGGCCAGCGCGATCAGCAGGTACATCAGCGCGCCGACGCCCAGGTAGAGACGGTAGACGTGCTTGCGGCCCGCCAGGTCCGAGGTGGCCGACCAGACGATCCGGCCGAGCATGTTGGCGAGCGAGAGCAGCCCGACGAAACCCGCGGCGGCCGACGCGCTCACCGGCGCCGGACTGCGGGCGAAGAAGTCGGAGACCATCGGCGCGGCCTTCTCCAGGATGCCGATGCCCGCCGTGACATTCGTGCAGAGCACCACCCACAGACACCAGAACTGCGGAGTCCGTACGGCGTTACGGGCCGAGACCTGCGCGGTGGTCACCAGCGGGCGGGGCGCGGGCGCCGCCCGGTCCGCACCGGGGGCGTCCGGTCCGGCGGGCGGAACCCGTACCAGCAGTACGCCGAGCGTCATGAAGACGGCGTACGCCAGACCCATGACGAGGAACGTCCGGGCGATGCCGGCGGAGTCCCGGCCCAGGGTGTCCAGCAGCCCGGCGGACCACGGCGAGGCGATCAGGGCGCCGCCGCCGAAGCCCATGATGGCGATGCCGGTGGCCGTGCCGGGCCGGTCGGGGAACCACTTCAGGAGCGTCGAGACGGGGGAGATGTACCCGATGCCCAGGCCGATGCCGCCGATGAAGCCGTAGCCGAGGACGACGAGCCAGTACTGCCGGGTGGCCGCGCCGAGCGCCGCCACCAGGAAGCCGGAGGAGAAGCAGACGGCCGAGACGGACATCGCCCAGCGCGGGCCGTTGCGCTCGACGAGGGTGCCGCCGAACGCGGCGGACAGCCCCAGCATCACGATGGCCAGTTGGAAGGGCAGCGCGGAGGCCGTGCCGGACAGCCCGAGCGAGGACTCCAAGGGCGGCTTGAACACGCTCCAGGCGTACGCCTGGCCGATGGCGAGGTGGATGGACAGCGCCGCGGGCGGCACGAGCCAGCGGCTCCACCCAGGCGGCGCGACGGTACGGGAACGGGCGGGCGCGCGCATGACGCGGAACGTACATCGTTCACCTACCCCGGGGAAGGGTGCCGCGGCCACCGGGGCCTGTGTCGTCCCGGCCCGCCGTACCGCATGCCCACGGCCTGCCGCCTTCCGACGGCCCCCGCGCCAGCTCCCGCAGCGCCGCCCGCACCAGCTCCGCGTTGGAGGCCGCGGGCGATCCGTCCGGCAGCAGCAGGGTGTCCTCGACACCGATACGGGTGGCCAGCCCCAGCTCCCCGGCGAGCCGCAGCACCGGCCAGGCTCCGCCGTCCTCGCCGTGCAGCAGCACCGGACGGCCGTGCGCACCGTACGCGTCCAGCGCGCGCAGCAGACCGTGCGCCGTCTTCCGCGCCGAACCGGCGCACGGGTCCATGACCTCGGCCAGCACCCGCAGCACCCGGGGCCCCAGCGGCGAGGCCGCGAAGCGCTCCGCGCCGTCCGTGCCCGACCAGATGCCCGCCTCGACGCCGACACCGCGCTCCAGCAGGGCGGTGGCGACCGCCTCGGCGCCCGGCTCGTGCCAGTTCACCGAGGCGTGGTCGGGCAGCACCGGCCAGGCCCGTACGCAGGCCGCCCGGCGCTCCGGGTCCGGCTCGGCCCACGCGCCGGTGGTGACCCCCACCGGCACGTCCACCACGGCCCGTACCGCCTCCAGCACCGGCGTCAGCACACCGGGCGCGAGGGACTCCCGCCCGCACGGCGACCTGGGGTGGACGTGGATGTCCCGGGCGCCGGCCGCGACCGCCTTCCCCGCGGCATCGGCCAGCTCCGCCGGGACCATCGGCACCACCCCGGAACCGGCGGCGTTCCGGGAGCCGTTGAGGCATACCTGCACCATGCCCACGAGCATGACAGCAGGGTCTGACAACGGGTTCCGTCGGCTGGGCGGCGTGCCCCGCGTCCCCGGCCCGCCCGGCTCAGGCCGCCACGTACAGCCGCCGCACGCGTGAGGACTCCCGCGCCTCCGCCAGCGCCTCACGGGTCAGTACCGAGAGCGGCGCCACGATCCCGCACTCCTGGCACACCGGCCCGGCCACCGGGAAACGTTCGAGGTCCGTGCGCCACACGAAGCGCCGGGTACCGCACACCGGGCAGCCGGACCGCGGCGTGCCCGACTCCATCGCCCGGATCATGCTGCGCAGCACCGCGGCCAGCGGCGCCGCGGGATGCCGGTCGGGCGCCTCGCACGGCACGATGTCACAGCCGCCCCAGGTGCGCCGGTGCCAGTCGTCGAGCGCGCTGGGCTGCCGGATGCCGTCGTGCTTCTCACGGCGCCGACGGGCCGCGAACTCCTTCTCGTACCCGAGCCAGACGGCGCGGGCCTCCTCCAGTTCCTCCAGCGCGGCCATCAGCCGCGCCGGGTCGGGTTCGCGGTCCTCGGTCGCGATGCCCGCCCTGGTGCACAGATGGTGCCAGGTCGCGCGGTGCCCGTACGGGGCGAAGCGTTCCAGGCACTTGCGCAAGGCCGTACGCCGCTGCGTGGCGACGAGACGGGGGTTGCGCACCTGTTCTGCGAGAGCTCTGAAACCGGCCAATTCATCCCACCTCCGTGGGGAGGACCCGACTGGACAGGGAATGGACGTAGCGGACCGCCCGCCGGATCCATCGAACTGTCTTGCGGATACGTGGTGGCGACACTCGCGCCGCACCGGAAGCGCCACTCGCTCCCGATGCCCCCCGCGGCGCCCAGCGCGCCTCGTGTGCATCATCCACCGTACATCTGTGGGGATTTGAGAAAGTTAAGGTCGTCCGCCTTCCGGCTGCGGCGCGCTACCGGCAGCCCGTACGAGAGATGCGCCGGTGACTGCTGGTACCCACGCCACGGCCGTCGATCCGTCCTGCGGCCGACTTGGCTGCTTCCGGTCCAGGTACGGTCCGGACCGGTCCGGTACGGTCCGGAGCCGCTCGCGATCGGGCGGAACCCGACGACGGATGCGCGCTCGCGCAGCGGAACCCGACAGGACCGATCCGCGTCGCCCGACGCCGCCCGCCCTACTTCGTCACCACCCGCCCGGCGGTGAGGACCACGCGCGCCAGCTCCCCGTGGCAGACGTCGCTGTGCGCGCCGGCCGGCGGCGGACCGTCGCGGACCACCGAGGACGCGTCGATGCTCACACAGCCCTTACCGGGCACCGCGGCGCCCAGCTCCAGCCGCTGGGCACCGTCCACGGCCTGGATGCCGTCGTGGCCGACCGCGCCCCACCGGTCGAACAGGCCCTGGAAGCTCGCCGAGTCGCCGGAGAGCCGGGAGGCCAGCGGGTACAGCATGCCCAGCGCCGAGTCGTGCCGCGAGTAGCAGGACACCACCGGGCCGTCCACCCGCTGCTGCACCCCTTGCAGCGCCCCGCCCCGGTCCGGGTCGTGCGGCAGCCGGGCGGCGAACGCGTAGTGCGAGAAGGCCCCTTGCAGCAGGGTCATCGACTTCACCCCGGTGACGCCGGGCGGCATGCCGCGCAGCGCGTACGACACCAGGCGGGCGCCGAAACTGTGCCCGATCAGATGGATGCGGGTACCGGGCGCGGCCTTGACCAGCCGGCCGAGCGCCGGGCCCAGCCCGAGCTGGCCCACCACGCCCGCGCGCCGCTTCATGGCGTAGTAGGCCGTCTGCCGCAGGAATTCCTTGGCCCCGTTCCACAGCCGCTTCAGCCCGTCGCCGAACAGCTCCTGGTGGCCGCACTTCTCCAGCGCCGCCGTGAGGATCTCGCACACCGCCATCGGATCGTCGGTGAGCATCGCGGGCGTGCCGGTCCCCATGTCCTCGGCCAGCCGCTGCGCCGGGCTGTTCTCGCGCACCGCCACCAGCTCGCGTCCGAGGCGCGCGAACTCGTCGAAGGCGGAACGGGCCGCCGGCCGCTCCGCGAGCAGCTCCTGGAGACGCCGCAACGTCAGCTCCCGCCCGGGGAAGACCCGCGCCAGCGCGCGCAGCGACGCGTCGTCCAGCAGCGGCGGCCCGGCTTCACCGGGAGCTCCGGTGGTCCCGGCCGCATCAGCCGAACCGGTGGTCCCGGCCGTACCGGCCCCTCCGACCGCCGTAGACGACCCCGGCGGCACCGGATCGAAGTCCGGAATCGGCTCGTCCGTGAAACGCATCGCGGGCCAGATCACACCGGTGTAGCCGAGCCGTACCCCGGCCCCCGCCATACCGGGGAACGGGGCGAAGAACCGCCCGTACAGACGCGTGGCCATCGACCGGTCATTGTTCCAGCCGTGCGCGAACACCAGCAGGTCGGTGACGCGCTGCCGCGCCACCCCGGCCACCAGCCGGTCCCGCTGTCCGGCGTCCGGATCGCCGTCGGCGTCGAACGTCAGCTCCCAGTACGGCTGTACGCCGATGTCCCCGGCCGCTGCCGTGCCGGAACCGCCCGCTGCATCCGTCATGACGACCCCCTGAGCGGCGCGCCGGGCCACCCTGCCGGGCCGGAGTTCCGAAGCCGCGCCGCGGTGTGCAGCGCATCGTCCTGCGGGCGGGCGGATCCGGCCATACGCCACGCATGGCCGGTTCGCGGCAGCCGGCGCCCGGCGCGGACCGCGCGCCCCCGACAGCCGACTCTCGCTCCCGGCTACCGGGGCCGCACGGAACCGCCGGCCGCGCGCCCTCAGTCCAGTTCCCGCTCCCGCGTCTCCGGCAGCGCCAGCACGCACACCAGCGACACCACCGCCATCGCCGTCACGTACCACCCCACCGAGTCCGACCCGAAGGCCGCCTGCAGCCGGGTCGCCACCAGCGGCGAGACCGCGCCGCCCAGCACCCCGCCCAGGTTGTACGCCAGCGAGGCGCCCGAATACCGCACCGTCGTACCGAACAGCTCCGGCAGGTACGCGCCCATCGGGCCGTACACCACGCCCATGCAGAACAGCGCGCCGCCGACCGCCACCGCGATCAGCACCGGCTGTCCGGTGTCCAGCAGCGGGAAGAGGATCAGCCCCCAGACCGCCGAGAGCACCGTCCCGGTGAGGACCAGCTTGCGCCGCCCGGCGCCGTCCGAGCGGGTGGCGGCGAGCCAGGTGCCGGCCGCCAGGAAGAGGCAGGCGACGAGGGAGAGGCCGAGCATGGTGTTGCGGGAGACGCCGAGCGTGCCGGTGGCGTACGCCAGGCAGTACGTCGTCGCGGTGTAGAACAGCCCGTACGCGATGATCATGCCGCCCGCGCCGAGCAGCAGTTCGCGCGGATGCCGGCGTACGACGTCCAGCACGGGCACCCGGCTGGCCTCGTGCGCGTCCATCACCTTCGCGAAGACCGGCGTCTCGCTGATCTTCAGCCGTACGAACAGCCCCACCCCGACCAGCAGGAACGACAGCAGGAACGGCACCCGCCAGCCCCACGACCGGAACGCGCCGTCGTCCAGCACCGCCGACAGCAACCAGAACACTCCGGTCGCGGCGAAGAACCCCACCGAGGGCCCGACCTGCGGGAACGCCGCATACAGCCCACGCCGCTTCTTCGGCGCGTGCTCCACCGCCAGCAGCGCGGCCCCGCCCCACTCACCGCCCAGTCCGATCCCCTGGAGGAACCGCAGCAGGATCAGCAGCAGCGGCGCCCATATCCCGAGCGTCCCGTACCCCGGCAGCAGCCCGACCAGTGCCGTCGACAGTCCCATCAGCAGCAACGAGACCACCAGCACGGACTTCCGCCCCACCCGGTCCCCGAAGTGCCCGAACACCACCGACCCGATCGGCCGCGCCGCGAACGCCACCGCATAGGTGGAGAACGACGCGAGGGTGGCGTTGACCGGGTCGAGCGTCGGGAAGAACGCCTGGTTGAGGACGAGCGCGGCGGCCGTCCCGTAGATGTAGAAGTCGTAGAACTCGATGGCCGTCCCGATGAACGAGGCCACGGCCACCCGCCGGAGGCTCTCCGGGCTGGCGGCAGCCCCGGACGCCGCGGCGCCTCCGCTCGGGGGCGTGTCCGCCACGTCCGGAATTCCGTCCGCCGGGACGGCTGCTGATGTCGCGTCACTGTGCACGAGGCGCACTGTCACGCGGGATCGTCCGGGTAGTCAATAGGTGGGATGTGACGTCTTGGTTGCTGAGATGGGGGTGGTGGCGGCGGTGCCGGCAGGGGGGCCGTGCGCAGATTTCGCCTATGTGTACGATTTCTGCACAGGTGGAACATGGGGACGTTCAGGGGGAGGCGTCGGCCTGATGAAGACCGTGGCTCGGGTGGCCATCGCGGCTTCCGTGGTGGGCGGCGTGCTGGTGACGCTCGGTGTGATCTACCTGTGGATCGCGTGGGGACCGGGAAGGGCGGAGCCGGGTGACGTCGTCGGCACCTGGTCAGGGCCGCGTGGTGCGCAGGTGACGTTACGTGCGGACGGATCGGCGACCGCGACGAAGCTGCCCGGCGGCTACAGCGGCTACCACCCGGCCCACACCTTCAGCGGTACGGGCACGTGGACGCTGCCAAAGGCACCGAACTCCGCCGCGGAGCAGACGATCCGGGTCGAGGTCGTCACCGGGCCGGGCGAGAGCGCGACCGTCGAGCTGGTGATCGACGGCGACGGGGCGCGGGACGGCATCCACGTACCGGTGTCCGCGGATTCGGCACTGGGGATCGACTTCGGGAGGACGTCCTGAGGCCGGCGACGTCCTGACGCAGGCCCCGACGCTCCTCCGTCACCCCGCCACCGCCTCCACGATCGAAAGCGTCGACTCCGTCGGGAGGGTTCGGAGCGGTGTCAAGCCTGCGGCGTCGAGGAGTTGGTGGAAGGCGGGTTCGTCGCGTTCGCGGCCGTTGAGGGAGGTCATCATCAGGATGTCCATGGTCTTGCCGGGGTGGGCGTCGTTGCCCTGGGGGAGGACCGCGTCGACGATCAGGAGGCGGCTGCCGGGGCGGGTCATGGCGGTGCGGCAGGTGCGCAGGATGTGCAGGCAGTCGTCGTCGTGCCAGTCGTGGAGGATGCGCTTGAGCAGGTAGACGTCGGCGCCGGACGGGACGGCGGTGAAGAAGTCGCCCGCGTGGGTCTGCCAGCGGCCGGTGAGGCCGGGGAGGTCCAGGGTGTGGTGGCGGAGGACGGTTTCCTGGTCGTGGAGGATGCCGGTCAGACCCGGGTTGCGGAGCAGGACCTGGCGCAGCAGGCCGCCGCGTCCGCCGCCGACGTCCACGACCGTGCCGGTGGCGGGGAAGTCGTACGCGGCGGCGACGGGGTCGTTCTCGCTCTCGGCGAGGCCGGCCATGCCGGTGTCGAAGACGGTGCCCGCGTCCGGTACGCGTTCCAGATGGCCGAAGTACGGTGCGCCGAAGATCTCCTCGAAGACGGTGTGGCCGGCCCGGACGGTGTCCGCGAGCTGTCCGGCCGGACGCCAGAACGGCTCGTCGGTGAGCATGACGACGGCGTCGCGCATGGAGGAGGGTGCGTCGGAGCGGAGGGGGTCGGCCGCGGGGGTGAGGTGGAAGGTGCCGTCGGAGTCCTCGCGGAACACGTCGCGGGTGGCGAGGAGGCGCAGCGCGCGGCGCAGGTGGGCGGCGTCGGTGCCGGTGGCGGCGGCGAGTTCCTCGGCGGTGCGGGGGCCGTCGGCGAGGTGGTCGGCGACGCCGAGGAGGGCCGCGGCCCGCAGCGCGGCGGAGTGGAGGTAGGCCAGGGCGTGTTCGGTGAGCTGGACGGCGGGGGAGTGTGGCGTGGTGGCCATCGGGGCGCGGTCCTTCCACGAGCGGCGGTCGGGGTTTCCGGGGTTTCCACCTTGGCGGTACGTCCCTGGCGTCACCAGGGCGGATTGCGTCGCCCGTGTCTCAAAGGGCGTCACCGGTAGCGGAGGTACCCGCGCCGCAGCCGCCGGAAGCGCGCCAGGCCGTCCCGCCAGGCCGCGGCCACCTCGTCCACGCCGGCGCCCGCGTCGATCATCGTCCGTACGCCCGTGGTGCCCGTCAGCCGGTCGATCCAGTGGTCCGGGCGCCAGGCGAAGCCGCTCCACACCTGCTTCGCGGTGATCAGCAGGGCGATGCCGGTACGGACCGGGTCGAAGGCTTCGCGGTCGTGGACGTGGAGCTGGACGCCGCCGATGGTCTTGCCCTGGAACTTGGAGAAGGTGGGGGCGAAGTACGCCTCCCGGAAGTGGACGCCGGGGAGGCCGACGGCGTCGGCCAGTTCGGTGGCGGCGGCGGACCAGCGGCGGTCGATGCCGTCCGCGCCGAGCAGTTCGAAGGGGCGGGTGGTGCCGCGCCCCTCGGAGAGGTTGGTGCCTTCGAAGAGGCAGGTGCCCGCGTAGACGAGGGCGGTGTCGGGGGTGGGCATGTTGGGGCTGGGCGGGACCCAGGGGAGGCCGGTGGCGTCGAAGAAGTGCGGGCGGCGCCAGCCTGTCATGAGGACGGTTTCCAGGTCGGCCGGGCGGCCCGCGGCGCGGGGGACGAACTCGGCGTTGAAGAGGAGGGCCAGTTCGGCGACGGTCATGCCGTGCGCGAGGGCGATCGGTTCGCGGCCGACTCCGGAGGCCAGGGCGCGGTCGAGTACGGGGCCGGTCGCGGCGCGGCCCGTCACGGGGTTGGGGCGGTCGAGCACGACGAAACGTTTGTCCGCGAGGACGGCGGCGACCATGCAGTCGTACAGCGTCCAGATGTAGGTGTAGAAGCGCGCGCCGACGTCCTGGATGTCGAAGACGACGGTGTCCACGCCGGACCGGGTGAAGATGTCGGCCAGCGCGCGGCCGCTCTTGCCGTACGTGTCGTGGACCGGCAGCCCGGTGGCGGGGTCCTCGTAGCTGCCCTCCGAGCCGCCGGCCTGGGCCGTGCCGCGGAAGCCGTGCTCGGGGCCGAAGACGGCGGCCAGGTCCACCCGTTCGTCGGCGTGCATCACGTCCACGATGTGGCGTACGTCCGGGGTGACGCCGGTGGGGTTGGTGACGATGCCGACCCGGCGGCCGGACAGGAGCGCGTAGCCGTCGGCGGCGAGGCGGTCGAAGCCGGTGCGGGTACGGGGGAGGTGCGAGCCGTGAGCTTCGGGATCTGCCGGTCCGGCTCCGGTCGTTCCGGCGCCCGTGGACCCGTGTGCCGTGCCCGCCGCCCTCGCCTCGCCGGTCATCGCCGTCCCGCCCATCACGCTCGTGACCGCCGTCGCGGCCAGCAGTTTCCGTCTGGACAGGGTCATGCGTCCACCTCCGCCGTCGGAGCCCGTGTCGTGCGCACGCTAACGCCCGGCAGCCTCCGGGGGAACGCGCCGGACGGCGTGCCGCGCGCGGCTGCCGCGTCCGGCCCACGGTGTGCGGGCGCTCTTCCGTCGCGGGTCCGCGCCCTTCCACTCCGGCATACCGACTGGTTAGTCTGCCTGGCAGTCGAGTCAGGGGCCGACCGAGGGAGACCGCAGGTGGAAGCCGTACGGGACAAGACAGTCGTGGTGACCGGGGCGGGCGGTGGCATCGGGGCCGCGCTGGCCCGCCGCTTCGCCGCCGAGGGCGCGCGGGTGGCGGTCAACGACCTGGACGCGGCGAAGGCGGAGCGGACCGCGCGGGAACTCGGCGCCGTCGCGGTCCCCGGGGACGCCTCCGACGTCGTACCGGCGGCCCGGGAGGCGCTCGGCGGGACCGTCGACATCTTCTGCGCCAACGCCGGGGTCGGCACCGGCGGCGGTCCGGAGGCGCCGGACGCCGCGTGGGAGCTGGCCTGGGACGTCAACGTCATGGCGCACGTACGGGCGGCCCGCGCGCTGCTGCCCGGGTGGCTGGAGCGCGGCGCGGGCCGGTTCGTGTCCACGGTGTCGGCGGCGGGCCTGCTCACCATGGTCGGCGCGGCCCCGTACAGCGTCACCAAGCACGGCGCGTACGCCTTCGCGGAGTGGCTGTCGCTGACGTACCGGCACCGGGGGATAGCGGTGCACGCGATCTGCCCGCAGGGGGTGCGGACGGACATGCTCGCGGGCACCGGCGCGGCCGGGGAACTGGTGCTGACCCCGACGGCGATCGAGCCCGCCGCCGTCGCCGACGCGCTCTTCGCGGCCATGGCGGAAGAGCGGTTCCTGGTCCTGCCGCACCCGGAGGTCGGCGACTACTACACCGCGCGGGCGGCCGACACCGAGCGGTGGCTGGGCGGGATGAACCACCTCCAGCGGAAGCTGGAGCAGGCCGGGAGCCGTACGCCGCAAGCCGAGGGGACGCCGCGATGACCACCTACGAGGACAAGCCCTGGCTGGCGCAGCTCACCGACGCCCAGCGCGCCCCCGTCGACCCGCACCCCTCCGCCCTGCACGCCTTCCGGGACGCCGCCCGCCGCGCCCCGGACCGCACGGCTCTCGCCTACTTCGACGGGCGGCTGTCGTACGCCGAGGCCGACGCGCTCAGCGACGGCGTGGCCGGGCACCTGGCGGCCCGCGGCTTCCGGCCCGGCGACCGTGCCGCGATCATGCTCCAGAACACGCCGCACTTCGTGCTCGCGCTGCTCGGCGTGTGGAAGGCGGGCGGCATCGTCGTCCCCGTCAACCCCATGTATAAGTCGGCCGAGATGACGCACGTCCTCACCGACGCCGAGGTCACCGCGCTGGTCTGCGCGGACCGCACCTGGGACGCCTTCCTCCGCGCGACCGCCGCCGCGGTCCCCTCCGTACGGATCGCCCTGACCGCCTGCGAACTGGACCTCCAGACGCGTGACGACACCCGTGTGCTGCGCGGCGAGCGGCTCGGACCGCGCGAGGGCGCCGACGACCTGCTGGCCGCGGCCCGCGCGTACGAGGGCAAGCCGCCCGGCGTGACGCCGCCGGCCGCCGCGGACACCGCCCTCATCAGCTACACCTCCGGCACCAGCGGCACCCCCAAGGGTGCCACCAACACCCACGGCAACATCGCCTACAACGCCGAACGGCAGCGCACCGGCCTGGCACTGCCCGACGGCGCGACGTACTTCGCGCTGGCGCCGCTGTTCCACATCACCGGCATGGTCTGCGAACTGGCCGCCTGCTTCACCAACGCCGGCACCCTCGCCCTCGCCTACCGCTTCGAGCCCGGCGTGGTCCTCGACGCCTTCCTGGAGCACCGCCCCGCCTACACGGTCGGCCCGTCCACCGCGTACATGGCGCTGGCGGCGCAGCCCGGCGTCACCCGCGAGCACTTCGCGTCGTTCTCCTCGCTCTCCTCGGGCGGCGCGCCGCTGCCGCCCGCGCTGGTGGAGAAGTTCCGGGCGGCCTTCGGCCCGTATCTGCACAACGGCTACGGGCTGACCGAGTGCACCGCGCCGTGCGCCAGCGTCCCGCCCGGCCGCGAGGCGCCGGTGGACACGGCCTCCGGGACGCTGGCCGTCGGTGTGCCGGGCCCGGACACGGTCGTACGGATCATCGACGACCGGGGCGGGCCGTGCCGTTCGGCGAGCAGGGCGAGATCGCCGTACGCGGCCCCCAGGTGGTGCCCGGCTACTGGCGCCGCCCGGACGCCACCGCCGAGACCCTGCCGGACGGCGAACTGCGCACCGGCGACATCGGTTTCATGGACCCGGACGGCTGGCTGTACGTCGTGGACCGCAAGAAGGACATGATCAACGCGTCCGGGTTCAAGGTGTGGCCGCGGGAGGTCGAGGACGTGCTGTACGGCCATCCCGCGGTGCGCGAGGCGGCGGTGGTCGGTGTGCCGGACGCCTACCGGGGCGAGTCGGTGAAAGCGTATGTGAGCCTGCGGCCGGGGCAGCGGGCCGAGCCCGCCGAGCTGGCCGGCTACTGCCGGGAACGGCTGGCCGCGTACAAATATCCGCGGCAGGTGGAGATCCTGCCCGAGCTGCCGAAGACCACCAGTGGCAAGATCCTCAGGCGGGAACTGCGCGGGCGCGGCTGACCGCGCCCGCGGCGGACAGCAGACAACGACACGACGCACGAGACGTACGACGCACGAGGGACAGGTGAGGGCGATGGCCGGCACGAAGGACGGCGGGAGCGGCAAACCCGTGGCGCAGCGGCTGCTGGCCACCGCCACCCGGCTCTTCGCCGAGCGGGGCTACGACCGTACCTCCGTACAGGAGATCGTCGAGGCCGCCGGGGTGACCAAGGGCGCCCTCTACCACTACTTCGGCTCCAAGGACGATCTGCTGCACGAGGTGTACGGACGGGTGCTGCGGCTCCAGCAGGAGCGGCTGGACCACTTCGCCCGCGCCGACGCGCCGGTCGAGCGGCGGCTGCGGGACGCGGCGGCGGACGTCGTGGTCACCACCATCGAGAACCTCGACGACACGAAGATCTTCTTCCGTTCGATGCACCATCTCGCGCCCGAGAAGGACAAGCAGGTACGGGCCGAGCGGCGGCGCTACCACGAACAGTTCCGCGCGCTGGTCGAAGAGGGCCAGCGCGCCGGGGTGTTCAGCAGCGCCACCCCGGCCGACCTGGTCGTGGACTACCACTTCGGGTCGGTGCACCACCTCGGCACCTGGTACCGCGAGGACGGCCCGCTCGCCCCGCAGGAGGTCGCCGACCACCTCGCCGACCTGCTGCTGCGGGCGCTGCGGCCGTGAGAGCCCTCGGGCGCGGGCACCGGGGGCCCTCGGGGGCAGGTGTCGTCAGTGGTGCCGCATCCCGAACGGCGTCGCCATCAGCGCCAGTACGGCGCCCACGACCGCCGTGCACAGCACGGTGCTGATCCACACCATGGTGAAGGTGTCGGCTTTGGCCTTGGCGCCCGGCTCGCGCTGTTGCCGGTCCTCGTGCTGCCGGTACATCCGGGGAAGCACCGGAAGTACGGCGGCAAGCACGGCGACCAGCGCGACGCTGTACAGGAACAGGATCGGCGGTGCCGCTTCGGGCCGCAGGAGGTTGGTCGCCAGGATGGCGGCGAGCGCCAGCGGCGCTCCCACGGGGAACAGCCACTTGTTCCGCCGCTTCCGCTGTTCGAACTGCTCCTGCGTCTCCGAGGGGTCCTTCTTGAAGGCCAGCGGCCGCATTCCGACCACGAAGAGCAGCGACGCCGCGACGGCGATCAGCCACCAGCCCGACGCGGGGACCGAGAACAGCTTCAGCTCCGCCACCGTGCCGGAGGCATCGGCGACCGGAACCAAGGGTAAGTCGTGATTCATGCCGTGATCCTACGAGAGTGATCGTTTCGCAGGACGTCCGGAGGGCGCTCGGTCCCGGGCCCCGCCGCTCCCTCAGACCCCGCCGACCTGCTTCTCGAACCAGTGGTGGGCGTACGGCTCGTCGTTGAAGGCCGGGACCTCTTCGAAGCCGTACGAGCGGTACAGGGCGATCGCGTCGCCGAGCACCTTGTTGGTGTCCAGGCGGAGTACGCCGCGGCCGTGTCCGACGGCCCGGGCCTCCAGCTCGGCCAGCAGGCGGCGGCCGAGGCCGAGCCGCCGGGCGTGCGGGGCCACCCACATGCGCTTGATCTCGGCGGTGCCGGGCGCCAGCTTCAGCCCCGCACAGGCGACGGGTTCGCCGTGCAGCCGGGCCACCAGGAACAGGCCCTCGGGCGCGCGGAGTCCGCCCGCGTCGGGCAGCAGGCTCCGGGCGGGGTCGAAGCCCGTCTCGAAACGTTCCCGCATCTCCGTGAAGTAGGCCCGCAGGCAGTGCCGGGCGTCCGGGTGGTCGGGGTCGACGACGTCCAGCGTGACCGTGGTGGCGGTCAGCAGCCGGTCGACCTCGGCCATCGCGGCGACCAGCCGGGCGCGCTGGGCGGCGTTGAGCGGCGCCAGCAGGGAGCCGGCCAGCTCGTCGCTGCGGCCGTCGAGCACGGCGAGCTCCGCGCGGCCCGCCTCGGTGAGCCGGACGGTGCGCACCCGCCGGTCCTCGGGCTGCGGTTCCACCGTCACCAGGCCGTCGGCCTCCAGGGAGCGCAGCAACCGGCTCACGTACCCGGAGTCGAGTCCCAGGCGCTCGCGCAGCCGCCGTACGTCCTGCCCCTGCCCGCCGATCTCCCAGAGCAGCCGGGCCTCGCCGACGGGCCGGTCCAGGCCGAGGTAGTGGTCGTGGAGCACGCCCACGCGCTCGGTGACCGTGCGGTTGAACCGCCGCACCTGACTGATCTGTGCCGCATCCATTCCCTGACCTTAGTCAGGGAAATGCTGGCGGGCAAGGGACGGGTGGTGGCGGGGCAAGGGGCAGTACGTCGCCGGGTCACATGTAGCGCTTCAGCTCCCGGCGTGCCAGCGACCGCTGGTGCACCTCGTCCGGGCCGTCCGCGAGCCGCAGCGTACGGGCCGCCGCCCACAGCTCCGCCAGCGGGAAGTCCTGGCTGACGCCGCCCGCGCCGTGCAGTTGCACCGCCCGGTCCAGGATGTCCACGACCGTACGCGGCGTGGCGATCTTGATGGCCTGGATCTCCGTGTGCGCGCCCTTGTTGCCGACGGTGTCCATCAGCCACGCGGTCTTCAGCACCAGCAGCCGCAGTTGCTCGACGGCCACCCGCGCGTCCGCGATCCACCCCTGGACGACGCCCTGGTGCGCCAACGGCTTGCCGAACGCCTCACGGGACACCGCGCGGCGGCACATCAGCTCGATGGCGCGCTCGGCCATCCCGATGAGCCGCATGCAGTGGTGGATGCGGCCGGGGCCGAGACGGGCCTGGGCGATGGCGAAGCCGCCGCCCTCCTCGCCGATCAGGTTCGCGGCCGGTACGCGGACGTCGTGGAAGACCACCTCCGCGTGGCCTCCGTGGTAGTGGTCCTCGTAGCCGTACACCTGCATGGCGCGGCGGACTTCGAGGCCGGGGGTGTCGCGCGGGACCAGCACCATCGACTGCTGGCGGCGCGGGTCGGCGCCGTCCGGGTCGGTCTTGCCCATCACGATGAAGATCTGGCACAGCGGGTTCATCGCGCCGGAGATGTACCACTTGCGGCCGTTGATGACGTACATTCCCCCCTTCTCGGCTCCGCTCGAACGGGAGGTGCCCCCACCGTCCCGCTCGATCCGGGTCTCGATGTTCGTGGCGTCCGAGGAGGCCACGTCCGGCTCGGTCATCGCGAACGCCGACCGGATCTCGCCCGCCAGCAGCGGGTGCAGCCACCGCTTCTTCTGCTCCTCGGAGCCGAACTGCGCCAGCACCTCCATGTTGCCGGTGTCCGGCGCCGCGCAGTTCAGCGCGGTCGGCGCGAGCTGCGGGCTGCGGCCGGTGATCTCGGCCAGCGGCGCGTACTGGAGATTGGTCAGCCCCGCCCCGTACTCCTCGTCCGGCAGGAACAGGTTCCACAGGCCCTGCTTGCGGGCCTCCGCCTTGAGGTCCTCCACGACCGCCGGGGTGTCCCACGGCGAGGCGAGCGCGGCCCGCTGCTCGTCGGCGACCGCCTCGGCCGGGTACACGTGCTCGTCCATGAAGGCCAGCAACTTGCCCCGCAGCTCTTCGGTGCGGGCGTCGAATGCGAAGTCCATCAGCGTGCCTCAGCCTTCCTTGGCGGTCGTCAGGGTGTCGAGGGTGGCCAGGCCGCGGTCGATGAAGACCGGCACCAGCTCGCCGATCCGGTCGAAGCCCGCGCCGACGGTCTGCCCGAGGGTGAAGCGGTAGTGGATACCTTCGAGGATCACGGCGAGCTTGAAGTACGCGAACGCCGTGTACCAGGCGATGCCGGACACGTCCCGGCCGGACCCGGCCGCGTACCGCTCGATCAGCTCGGCCGCCTCGGGGTGGCCGGGCGCGCCGCGCGTCGTGGCGATCGGGGAGCCGGGCACGTCCTCCTGCTCGCTGTACATCACCAGCAGCCCGAGATCGGTCAGCGGATCGCCGAGAGTGGACATCTCCCAGTCCAGTACGGCCGTGATCCGGTCGTCGGCGCCGACCAGCACATTGTCCAGCCGGTAGTCACCGTGCACGACGGCGGGCGCGGGGGAGGCGGGCAGCGCCGCGCCCAGCGCCTCGTGCAGCGCGTCGATGCCCGGCAGGTCGCGGTTCTTCGACGCCGCGAGCTGCTTGCCCCAGCGGCGCAACTGCCGCTCCAGGAAGCCGTCCGGCCGGCCGAAGTCCGCCAGTCCGACCGCCGCCGGGTCCACGGCGTGCAGCGCCACCAGCGTGTCGACGAGGGACAGCACCACACCGCGGGTCCGCTCCGGACCCAGCCCGGCGAGCTGCTCCGCCGTACGGTACGGCACGCCCTCGACCAGCTCCATCACGTAGAACGGCGCCCCGAGGACCGCCTCGTCCTCGCACAGCAGCAGCGCCTCGGGGACCGGCACCGCCGTCGGGTGCAGCGCGCTGATCACCCGGAACTCGCGCCGCATGTCGTGCGCGGTGGCCAGGACGTGGCCCAGCGGCGGGCGGCGGACGACCCACCGGTCGGTGCCGTCGGTGACCCGGTAGGTGAGGTTGGACCGGCCGCCCTCGATCAGCTCGGCATCCAGTGGTCCCCGTACCGCGCCGGGCAGTTCCCGGTCCAGGTGGTCCCGCAGCCGTTCCAGGTCCAGGCCCGGGGGTGCGGAACGCGGGGGAGGGGTGCCGTTGCTCATCGTGCTCCTCCGTACGGAAGGGACGGCCGCTCCGGTCGGACGGCCGCTACGATCATGCCGACTAGTCGGTATGGCGTCCAGAGGGTGGGTACGGGGCGCTGGGCACCTGGCCGGAAAGAGCCGGTCGGTCCTCAGAGGAGGATCGCCGCGCCGAGCACCGCCAGCGCGCAGACGCAGCCCGCCAGGGCCAGTGCAGTACGGGCGGACAGGACCGGCGGCCGGCCCGTGCCCATCGCCCGCATCCGCAGGTGCGCCGCTGCCAGGAACGCGAGCCACACCAGCAGCACCAGCGCCACCGCGACGACCACCATGGGCCCGGGGCCGTGGTGCTGCACCACCTGCCGTCCCGCGAGGATCGCGACCAGCGTGCAGGACAGGGTGGTGCGCCGCCAGGCGAGGCGGGTGCGCTCCGGCTGGAGACCGGGATCGCGAGCCGGGTACGGCCGCTCTCGTGGCAAGGAACCGGCCATCGGTCAGCGCGTCCAGCCGATGACGACGAGGACGACCATCGCGGCCGCGAGCAGACCGACGGCGACCGCCAGCACGGCCGGGAAGCGGGACGCGGGCAGATCCTCGCCGCGGCGCATCGCCCGTTCGCAGCGCACCCAGTGGTTGACCGCCCGCACCGCGCACAGCGCGCCGCCCACCAGCAGGACCACCGTGAACGTCACCCGCAGCACGTCGTGCAGCCGGGGCAGGAACTGGTCCACCGCGAAGCCGCCG
Source organism: Streptomyces chrestomyceticus JCM 4735 (assembly GCF_003865135.1). Classification (NCBI taxonomy): domain Bacteria; kingdom Bacillati; phylum Actinomycetota; class Actinomycetes; order Kitasatosporales; family Streptomycetaceae; genus Streptomyces; species Streptomyces chrestomyceticus. The sequence continues at coordinate 7,521,913 of NZ_BHZC01000001.1, forward strand.
CCCACCAGCGCCAGCCCGGTCCGCAGCCAGGCCAGGAAGGTCCGTTCGTTGGCGAGGGAGAAGCGGTAGTCGGGCGTCGTGCCCTCCTCGCGGACGCGCGCCGGCGTGAACCACAGCCGTACGCCCGCGCCGATCGACCGCAGTCTGTCGGTGAGGATCATGGCCAGAACCCTACGCTGTGCCCGCAGGGCGGGCCCCTGCCCGGGCTGCCCGCCTTCCCGCGCCGGCCGACGGGACTACCGCCCCTGTGCGGCCACGGGGATCACCGTTCCTGCCCGGCCCGCCGCTCCAGCAGCCGCTGCCAGGCGGACATGCCGTCCGGCGTCCACTCCCACTCCGGGATGCGCCGCGCCAGTTCCTCCTCGGTGAGGAAGGCGTGCCAGTCCACCTCGGACTCCTGCGGCTGTACGGGCACCGTGCAGCGCACCTCGTAGACCGTCGACCACCAGGTGTGCTCGGGCGTCTCGTACAGGAACTTGAACAGCGGGGCCGGCCGCGGCAGGCCGGTCACGCCCAGTTCCTCCTCCGCCTCGCGCAGCGCGGTCCCGTCGTAGGTCTCGCCCGCGCCGACCACGCCGCCGACGAACATGTCGTAGTGTGAGGGGAAGACCAGCTTCCGCGCGGTCCGGCGGTGCACGAAGATCCGGTCCTCGGCGTCGCGGGCGAGGACGAACGCGCAGCGCGTCCGCAGCCGGTGCGCGTAGGCGTCGCCCCGCCGGACCTGTCCCACGACCTCGTCGCTCTCGCTGACGACGTCGACGATCTCGTCCGCGCTCAGTGGCTGTTGTCCGTCCATGTCTCCATGCAATCAGTCCGCGGGGGCCGGTGTTGCACGGGCCCGGCGGGGCGTGTCACACCGGGCCGTGGGGCACTGCCTCCCGCGTCACTGCCCCATGACGTAACGCACGGTCGGCCCGGAGGTCCAGCCGCCGTCCACCGCCAGCTCGGCGCCGGTGACGTAGGACGCCGCGTCGGACAGCAGGAAGACCACCGCCCCCGCGATCTTCTCGGCCTCGCCGACCCGCCCCATCGGCGTGTTGGGGTACTTGCCCTCGCCCTTCTCGATGCCGGCCTGGGCGGTCATGGGGGTGTGGGTCATGCCGGGGTGCACCGAGTTCACCCGGATCCGTGCCGTGCCCAGCTCCACCGCGCCGATCTTCGTCAGGCCGCGCACACCCCACTTGGAGGCGCCGTAGCCGCCGGTCAGCGCCAGCCCCATGAGGCCCGCCGCCGACGAGATGTTCACGATCGATCCGGCGCCGCGCTCGCGCATCGCCGGAATCACCGTCTTCATGCCGATGAAGACGCCGGTGAGGTTCACGTCGAGAACCTTGCGGAAGAAGTCGACGGAGATCGAGTCCAGCGGCTGGCCGGTGGCTATGCCCGCGTTGTTGACCAGGCCGTCGATGCCGCCGAACGTCTCGGCCGTGAAGTCCGCGGCCCGCTGCCAGTCGTCCTCCGACGTCACGTCGTGCACGAGGAACCGGGCGCGCTCGCCGAGCCGTTCGGCCGTCGCCCGCCCCTCGTCCTCCAGGATGTCGGTGAGGACGACGTGCGCGCCGGCCGCGACCGCCTGCTCGGCGGCGGCCGCCCCCAGACCGCGCGCGCCGCCGGTGACGATGATGTTCTTGCCGTGCAGGTCGGGCATGGTGGCTCCTTGCTTCGGGGTGGGGTGGGGGAGAGGCGCGGACCGGTTACGGGTACGGGGCCGGGGCGGGGGCCAGCAGGAACGCCGACGTGGTGCCGACGAGGTCGGCGAGGAACGCCTCCTCGTACGTCAGCGGCCGGGCGCCGTCCAGGTACTGCCGGGCCCGGTCGGCCAGTGCCGCGCCGATCAGCGTCAGCGCCAGCTCGATCCGTTCCAGCCGCAGCGCCTCGGGCAGGCCCGCTGCGGCGAGCGCTTCCACCGCGAGGCCGATCAGCCGCCAGGTCGCGGTGCCGTCCAGCGTCGGGTGCGGAGTGCGGGACCGTACGCCGCTCTCGTGGGCCAACTGGGCGGAGACGCGCAGGCAGCGGCGGCCCCGGTCGTCGCGCAGCAGGCTCGCCTCGGCGGTGACCAGCACGCCGACCAGCGCGGGCAGATCGGGGCCCGCCGCGCCGGCTTGCGCTTCGACGGCCGCCAGCGCGGGCGCGAGCACCGCCTCCGTACGGGCCAGGCGCCCGGCCATCACCGCGTTCAGCAGCCCGGCCGGGAACCGAAGTGGTACTGCACGGCCGACGGGTTGCTCTGTCCGGCCAGCCGGACGATGTCCCGCGTCTGCGCGCCGTCGACCCCGTGCGCCGCGAACAGTTCCTCCGCCGCGCGCAGCAGTCTCTCCCTGGTCCCGGCCCCGGACCCGGCCCCTGTCGTTCGTGCCATGCGGGCACTTTAATGCTGGGCATTATTACTGTCGAGGCCCTCGTCGGGAATGAGGAAGGACGTCGACACCCGGACCCGGGCCCGGCCCCGGACCCGGGCCCCCGGGCCCCGTCTCACCACCGCACCGCCGTGAAGTCGACGGGCCTCGGCCGCAGCTCTCGTGTGCGGTCGGCCAGTCCCCGCATCCGGGCGGCCATCTCGTCGGCGGGCAACTGCTTGCGTCCGCCGTGGCCGGGCAGCAGCCACTCGAAGCGCAGACCGGCGACCGTACGGTCCAGGGAGGCGGCCAGTTCCTCGATGGAGTACCAGGTGACGGTGTCCGCCACCTCCACGTCGCCGGTCGTGCGCGACCAGTAGAAGCTGTCCCCGCTGAAGCAGTACCGCTCGTCGGCGACGAAGAGCACGCTGCCCTCGGTGTGACCGGGCAGCGGATGGGCGACCACGCCGTCGGCGATCTCCGTGGGCCGGATGCCGCGCAGGACGTGATCCGCGTCGGGCACGGCGTCCAGGTCACCTTCGTGTATCCAGAGCCGGGCCCCGAAGCGGTCGGCGTAGCGGCGGCCGTGCGCCACGTGGTCCCGGTGGGTGAGCAGCACGTCGGTGACGGGGCCGAGCGCCTCGTAGCGGGCGGCCAGGGGCTCGCTCCAGCGGGGCGTGTCCACCATCATCAGCGTGCCGCCGGGGCGGTGCAGGAGGTAGGAGTTGGCTCCGGCGGTCTGCGGGGAGTTGTGGCCGCAGAACAGGACGTCGCTGGTGCCGAGCCGCAGGGGGTACGGGTCCAGGGCCGGGTCGAGGCGGCGGGCGGGGTGCCGGATGGAGCGGGTGGGGCACGCGAACGCCGCGGCGTGCAGTTGCTGTTCCTCGGCCGCGCCGTGCGGTTGCCGTACGACTTCGGAGCGGCCGCCGGTCTCGACGATCAGGTCGGGGGCGAGCTGCCGGGCGACATCGCAGTTGGTGCAGCGGTGGTCGACGTACCAACCATTCATGGCATGCCTCATTCTTCGGACTTCGGGCGGCTTGTGCGGAGTACGGGCGAAAACGGATGCCTAGAAAGAGGAAACGCGCCCGGCCGTGGAAGGGGAAGGGGTGCCAGGTCTTGTTTCTCCTGCTCAAGGGGTCTCTCGCACCGTGCGGTGACATGATGCGCGCATGACAAAAAGCTGAAACGGCCGGGACTGCGGGCGGCTCCCGAGCCGTCGCCCGCCGCTCTCACCCCAACTGCAACTCCCGTACCCGCTCCGGCCGTCCGGCCACTCCCGCCGGCATCGCCGGATGCCGCCCGATCAGGACGATTCCGCCCACGACCGCCGCCAGCCCGGCCGCCTCCCAGGCGAGTGCCCCGGCGGTCACGTTCAGCCGGTCGCCCAGGAAGCCGACCCCGCAGACGATGCCCGCCAGCGGCTGGGCCGCCGTCAGCGCGGGCAGCGACATGCGCAGCGGCGCCGTCTCGAAGGCGCTCTGCACCAGCACCAGCGCGACGACGCCCAGCGCGAGCACCGCGTACGGCTCCCAGCCGGTGAGCAGCGCCGCCCAGCCGCCGCGCCCGAACCGCTCGCCGCTGATCCGGGTCAGAGCGTCCTGGAGCCCGTACAGCAGCCCGGCCGCCACCCCCAGCAGCGCCGCCTCCCGGCTCATCCGTACGCGCTTGGCGCAGGCCGCCAGCAGCAGCGCGAGCCCGAGTACGGCGCCCATGACCAGCCAGTGCCGCACCGGGTCGGCGATGCCACGCCCACCGTGCGGCTCACCGGCCACGATGAACGCCGTCACCCCGCCCGCCAGCAGCCACAGGCCGCTCCACCCCTGCCGGCCGAGCCGCTGCCGGGTGAGGTACCGGGACAGGGCCATCGCGAAGAGCAGGTTGGTGGCGAGCAGCGGCTCGACGAGGGTGACCTCCCCCATGCCGAGCGCCACCGCCCCCAGCGCCATGCCGGCGGCCATGCACCCGATGCCGGCCAGCCAGCGCGGCATCCGGGCCAGGTCGAGCAGCAGGCGCAGGGAGAGGAAGTCCTGCATCGGCGCGTGCTGCGCCGCACGCTGCTGGAGCACGAATCCGACGCCCAGACAGCCGGCCGCGCTCACGGCCAGCAGGAACACCGTCACGTCAGACACCTCAAGTCTGCTGGGGAGGCGGGGACTTGACCGACCCTAGTCGCCCCTGCGGCCGTCCGTCCCCCGCTTGCCGCCCGCCCTTCGGCACCGGGCCCGCCCGGGTACCCCGTACGCGTGGCACCGGAACCCGCGGTTGACGCGCGGTCCGCCCGCGCTGAGGATCGGTAGCCACGATGGCGGCCGGGCCCTCCGGCGCGCCGCGGCGAGGAGAGAAGACTGGCGGTCATGGCCTACGACGCTGATGTGATCGTGATCGGAGCGGGTCTGGCGGGCCTCGCGGCCACCGCCGAGCTCGCCGAGGCGGGACGCAAGGTGATCCTCCTGGACCAGGAGCCCGCGAGCGGCCTCGGCGGCCAGGCCCACTGGTCCTTCGGCGGTCTCTTCCTCGTCGGCTCGCCCGAGCAGCGGCGGCTGCGCATCCGCGACAGCCACGCGCTGGCCTGGCAGGACTGGCTCGGCGCGGCCGGCTTCGACCGCCCCGAGGACCACTGGCCGCGCAAGTGGGCCGAGGCGTACGTCGACTTCGCGGCGGGCGAGAAGCGCCCCTGGCTGCACCGGCAGGGCGTGCGGTTCTTCCCGGTCGTCGGCTGGGCCGAGCGCGGCGGTTACGAGGCCACCGGGCACGGCAACTCCGTACCGCGCTTCCACATCACCTGGGGCACCGGGCCCGGCCTGGTCGCACCGTTCGAACGGCGGGTACGGGCCGGTGTCGCGCGCGGCCTGGTGGAGCTGCGCTTCCGGCACCGCGTCACCGGTCTGGCGCGCAGCGCGGGCGCGGTCGACACCGTCACCGGCGAGATCCTGGAGCCCTCCGACGCCGAGCGCGGCACGCCCAGCAGCCGCGAGGTGGCCGGCGCCTTCGAACTGCGCGCCCAGGCCGTGATCGTCACCTCCGGCGGCATCGGCGGCAACCACGACCTGGTGCGCGCCAACTGGCCCGCACGCCTCGGCACCCCGCCGGAGCGCCTGCTGTCCGGGGTGCCCGCGCACGTGGACGGCCTGATGCTGGGCGTCGCCGAGGCGGCCGGCGGCCGGATCGTCAACCGGGACCGCATGTGGCACTACACCGAGGGCATCGACAACTGGAACCCCGTCTGGCCCCGGCACGGCATCCGCATCCTGTCCGGCCCGTCACCGCTGTGGCTGGACGCGCACGGCAGACGGCTGCCGGTACCGCTCTTTCCCGGCTTCGACACGCTCGGCACCCTCGAACACATCATGCGGACGGGTCACGCCCACACCTGGTTCGTCCTCACCCAGAAGATCATCGAGAAGGAGTTCACCCTCTCCGGCTCCGAACAGAACCCCGACCTGACCGGCCGCAGCGTCCGGGAGGTGCTGAAGCGGCCCCTGCCCGGCGCTCCCGGCCCGGTGCAGGCGTTCATGGACCGGGGCGCGGACTTCATCGTCGAGCGCTCCCTCGGCGATCTCGTCCGGCGGATGAACCGGCTCACCGAGAAGCCGCTGCTCGACGAGGCGGCGCTGCGCCACGAGATCGTCGCGCGCGACCGCGAGATCGCCAACTCCTTCACCAAGGACCTCCAGGTCACCGCCATGCGCGGAGCGCGCAAGTACCTGGGCGACCGGCTGATCCGCACCGCGCCCCCGCACCGGCTGCTCGACCCGAAGGCCGGCCCGCTGATCGCCGTACGGCTGAACATCCTCACCCGCAAGACCCTCGGCGGCCTGGAGACCGACCTGTCCTCACGGGTCCTGACCGAGGGCGGCGAGCCGCTGCCGGGTGTGTACGCGGCGGGGGAGGCGGCGGGCTTCGGCGGCGGTGGCGTGCACGGCTACCGGTCGCTGGAGGGCACCTTCCTGGGCGGCTGCATCTTCTCGGGACGCACGGCGGGACGGGCGGCGGCTAAGGCGGTGGGCTGAGTACCGGGGCCGGAGGCCAGAGGCCGGAGGTTCTCCGTCCGGCGGTACCGCCCCGCCCCGGCGCTTATTGACAAGTGTGTTGACGGGCAAGGGAGTTGGCTTTTCGGTCATTCTCCGAACCGCCTTGACGCGAAGCTGTGCCGCCGGGTTTGCTGTGCGTGACCTGATGGTGTCGATCAGTGCACCGAATCCGCACACACGCGTCCGGGATGCGGCGCGTCCGGAGGTGAAGCGCGTCGTGGAGTGTTCCTGCCCGTGACCCCTCCGCCCCCTCTGCCGCTGGGCCGGTCCCGCCGCAAGGACGCGCCGGTCCTCGACCCGGCCCTGGACGACGTCCAGCTCGCCGCCTCCGTCGACGCCCTGGCGCACGGCCGCTGGGTCCGCGTACGGACCCTGCTGGCCGACACCGGTACGGACTGGGACCTGCGGGGCCACCGGCTGGTGGTGCTCGCCGAAGGCGCGGCCAGCGCCGCCTGGGCCGGTGACTGGCGGCTCGCCGAACCGGACAGCGCCGACGCCGCCACCCTGCTGGCCTGCGCCCTCGTCTTCCAGGCGCTGCGCGGCCGCACCGACCAGGACGCCGCGCGCGAGGCCTGCCGGCTCGCCGCCGCCATGGCGCCCCGCGACCCGACCCCGTGGCTCGGTCTGCTGATCCTCGCCCGCCGCACCGGTACCCCCGACGAACGCGAGCACGCCTTCGACCAGGTGCGGGCCCGGCACCCGGACCACCACCACGCCCACCACCTGATGGCCGCCTGCCTGGCCGAGCAGCGGCAGAACGGCGCCGACGACCCGCTGCACCAGGTCTACGACTTCGCGTATTGGGCCGCCGAACAGGCCCCCGCCGACTCGCCGCTGGCGATCCTGCCCGTCGTCGCCCACGCCGAGCGCTACCGGGCGCTGGCCGCCGCCGGTCTCGAACCGGCGGACCCGGCCGCCTCCGGCCACTGGTCCACCCGCCGCGCCCGCCAGGTCATGAAGGCGGCCTTCGACTGGTGGCTGGAGTGGGAGGGCGAGGACCACCCGCGCCGCAAGGTGGACCTCAACTTCCTCGCGCACGCCAAGTACTACGAGGGGCGGATGGCGGAGGCCGCCGCGCTCTTCCACCGCATCGGCCCGCACGTCACCGCCGCTCCCTGGTCCTACCCCGACCGGGACGCCCGCAAGGCGTTCAAGGCGGCCCGCGCCACGGCCTTCCGCACCGCTTGACCCCGGGCGCCCGGCCCCACCCGGCGCACGCACCACGTACGGAGCACCACCGGCACCACCCAGCACCACCGGCACGGCATACGCAGTACCACTGGTACGCCGTACGCAGCACCACCCGCACCACGCACGACGCGCACCCCCCGACTCCGCGCTCCACGGAAAGGACACCTCCGCGCCATGCTGACGAGCAGTACGGGTAACAAGAGCAAGCCGGGACGCACGGGCCGTGCCGCACGTCCGGGCGGTCCAGGGGAGATCAGTACCTTCAAGGGCCAGGAGCGGGCCCTGCGCGCCGGCCGCATCGGCACCGCGGGGCTGCTCCTGTCCGTACTGGCCGCCAGCGCGCCCCTGATGGTGGTGGCCGGCGTCATGGTCACCACGTACCAGGTCATGGGCATCGTCGGGCAGCCGCTGCTGTTCGTCATCCTGGGCGTGGTGATGGCGCTGTTCAGCGTCGGCTACGCGGAGATGAGCCGGCATGTGCACAACGCCGGCGCCTTCTACGCGTACATCGCGCGCGGCCTCGGCGGCACGGCGGGCGCCGGCGCCTCCTTCGTCGCGCTCGCCGCGTACAGCGCCCTGCAGTTCGGCATCTACGGCATCTTCGGCTTCGAGGTGACCGGGCTGCTCGGCAGACACTTCGGCGTCACCGTCTCCTGGTGGGTGCCCGCGCTGCTCGGCGTCGCCCTGATCGGGGCGCTCGGCGCGCTGAAGATCGACCTGAACGCCAAGGTGCTGGGCGTGCTGCTCGCCGCCGAGGTCGTCCTGATCGCCGTCTTCGACATCGCCTTCGCCGCCGAACCGGGGCCGCAGGGCCTGTCGCTGCACGCCTTCGACCCGGCCACCCTCGGGGGCGCGGGCCTGGGCACCGCGCTGTGCTTCGCCGTCGCCGCGTTCGTCGGCTTCGAACAGGCCCCCGTCTACGCCGAGGAGACCAGCCGGCCGCAGACGGTCGTGGCGCGGGTGATGTTCCTCGCCGTCGGCTTCGTCGCGGTCTTCTTCGCGCTCAGCTCCTGGCTGATCGGCGTCGCCACCGGCCCGGACCACGTCGTCGCCACGGCGGGCGAGGAGGGCCCCGGCCTGATCTTCGCCCTCACCGGCCCGCGGCTCGGCGGCACGTTCACCGACCTCCTGCACCTCTTCTTCGTGACCGGCATCTTCGCCTCGATGCTCAGCTTCCACAACGTGGTGGCCCGCTACGCCTTCGCGATGGGCCGCGAGGGCCTGCTGCCCGCCGCGCTCGGCCGTACCGCCAGGTCCAGCGGCGCCCCGGCGCTCGGCTCGCTGCTCCAGTCCGTCATCTCGCTGCTCGTCGTGGGCGCCTTCGCGCTCACCGACCGCCACCCGGACGGCGACCCCACCACTCCCGTACTGAAGCTGTTCGCCTGGGGCGGCAACGTGGGCGCGCTCGGCGTGATCGTGCTGATGGCCACCGCGTCGGTCGCCGTCATCGCGTTCTTCGTACGGCGCGGAGCGGGCCGGGCGCAGGCCGGGCGGCTGCTGGCCGCCGGACTGGCCGCGCTGGCGCTGCTGACCGTACTGGTCTACGCCGCCAAGGACTTCGGCGTCCTGGTCAGCGCGGCGGCGGGGTCGGCACTGACCTGGGTGCTGCCCGGTGTCATCGGGCTGGCGGCGGTGGTCGGACTCGGGTACGGGCGGGTGCTGCGCGCCCGGCGCCCGCAGGTGCACGCCCGTATCGGTCTGGGCAACGAGGCGTTCCAACTGGAGAAGGCGGCGAGCACGCCGTCCCCGTCGTCCCCGCGTGAGGAGAGCTGACCGATGGCACACGGCACGCCGGAACCGCAGCCGCCCGCTCCGGAACCGCACCCCCTCGACCCGCTCACCGCCGACGAGATCACCGCGGCCCGCGACGTGCTGCACGGCGCGGGCCTGGTGGCGGACACCACCCGGTTCCCGCTGGTCCTGCCGGACGAGCCGGACCGGCACACCGTCGCCGCCCACCGCCCCGGCGACCCGGTCGTCCGCCGGGTGCGCGTGACCCTCCTGGACACCGCGACCGGCGCCGCCGCCGAGGCGGTGGTGGACGTCGGCGCCCGCGTCCTGCTCGCCCACCGCCCGCTGGACCCGGCGGTGGACGGCCAGCCGCCCGTGCTCTTCGAGGAGTACGAGCGCTGCGACGAGATCGTCAAGGCCGACCCGGGCTGGCGCAAGGCCATGGCGGAGCGCGGCCTCACCGACACCTCGCTCGCCGTCTGCGCGCCGCTGGCCGCCGGCAACTTCGGCCGGGCCGAGGAGACCGGGCGCCGGATGCTGCGCTCGCTGACGTTCCTGCGCTGCGAGACGGCCGACAATTCCTTCGCGCACCCCGTGGGCGGCCTGGTCGCCGACGTGGACCTGACCGAGCGCCGGGTCGTCCGGCTCATCGACACCGGAGCGGTGCCGGTGCCCGCCGCATGCGGCCGCTACGAGGCCGAGTTCAACGGCCCGGCGCGCACCGACCTGAAGGCCCTGGAGATCAGCCAGCCCGACGGTCCCTCCTTCACCTTGGACGGACACCGCCTGAGCTGGCAGAACTGGTCACTGCGGCTGGACTTCAACGCCCGCGAGGGCCTGGTCCTGCACGAGCTGTCCTACCGCGACGGCGACCGCGTACGGCCCGTACTGCACCGCGCCTCGCTCGCCGAGATGGCCGTCCCGTACGCCGACCCCGGCCCGGACCGCAACTGGATCTGCTACCTGGACGTCGGCGAGTACACCCTCGGCCGCAACGCCAACGCGCTGCGGCTGGGCTGCGACTGCCTCGGCGAGATCCGGTACGTGGACGCCGTCCTCCCCGACGACCACGGGAGGCCGCGGACGCTGCCCAACGCCGTCTGCATCCACGAGGAGGACCACGGCCTCCTGTGGAAGCACACCAACATGTTCAGCGGCTTCTCCGCCGAGAGCCGCCGCTCCCGCCGCCTGGTCGTCTCGTACGTCGCCACGCTCGGCAACTACGACTACGGCTTCTACTGGTACCTGTACCAGGACGGCGGTATCGAGTTCGAGGTCAAGTCCACCGGCCTGGTGCAGACCTCGGCGGCCGAGCCGGGCACGGTCTCCCCGTACGCCACCGAGGTCGCCCCCGGCCTCCAGGCGCCGTACCACCAGCACCTGTTCTGCGCCCGGCTGGACCCGGCGGTGGACGGCCACACGAACACGGTGGAGGAGGTCGACATCGTCCGGATCCCCATGGGCCCCGACAATCCCAACGGCAACGCCTTCACCGTCCGCGCCACCCCCGTCACCGACTCCGGGGAAGCCGGACGGCTGGCCGACCCGGCCGTCGGCCGCCGCTGGCGGATCACCAACCCCACCGCCCGCAACCGGACCGGACAGCCGGTCGCGTACACCCTGACCCCGCAGCCGTCCGGCCCGCCGCTCCTCGCGCAGCCCGGCTCCGCGGTCGCAGCGCGGGTCGCCTACGCCGCCAAGCACCTGTGGATCACCCGGAGCGCGGCCGGCCGCCGCTACCCGGACGGGGACTACCCCAACCAGCACCCCGGCGGCGCGGGCGTCCCCGAGTGGTCACGTCCCGGCGAGTCCCTGGAGAACACCGCCCTCACGCTCTGGCACTGCTTCGGGCCGACGCACCTGCCGCGCCTGGAGGACTGGCCGGTCATGCCGGTCGACCGCTGCGGCTTCACGCTCCGGCCGACCGGGTTCTTCGACCGGAACCCGACCCTGGACCTGCCCCGGGAGAGCGGTGCGGGCGGGCACTGCCACGCTGAGGGGAGGTGAGGGGGCCGTCAGGTTTGTGAGGCGGACGGGTGACGGCCCGTCAGGTGGGTGAGGCGGGCCGGTCAGGGGTGAGGCGGGCCGGTGCCGGGCCGTCAGGCTTCCGCCGGTCCGTCGAGCGGCGTCGGCTCCCACGCGCGCCGCAACTGCGCGCGCAGCAACGGCAGCGGACTGTCGTCGATGCCGCGCAGCCGGTCGGAGAGGAGCGTCAGCGTGTCGCAGCGGGCCAGTTGCAGCGCCCGGGCGCACCCGCCGCGGTCGAACCCGGCGGCCTCCGCGATCCGTACGGCGGCCACCGCGCCGACCGAGATCGCGAGGCCCGCGACATCCTCGGCGGGGTCGCCGGTCACCGCGTCCGTCCAGTCCAGCACGCCGCTGATCCGGCCGTCCTCGGCGACGAGCAGATGCTCTCCCTTGAGGTCGTTGTGCACCAGCGTGCCGGGTGCGGTGGCGCTCTCCGCCCCGGCACGTGCAGCCTCGGCAGCAGGTCCGACGCGAACTCGCCGCGCGCGGCGACGGACTCCGCCGCCGCCGTGGCGCGGCGCAGCAGCCCCGGCATGTTGCGCGGCGCCTCCGGCGGCACGCCCAGCGCCTCGGCGGACGCCACCGGCACCTCGGCGAGCAGGACGAGCAGCCGCGCCAGCTCGGCCTCGCCCGCCGCCGTCACCGCACGCAGTTCGGCGGAGACCCCGCCCAGCCGGGTGTCCAGGGTGAAGGCGCGCCCGCGCGCCCACTCACCGTTCGCCACGCTGACCGGCACCGGCACCCCGACCCGGTCCCCGATCAGCTCGCGCAGCGCGACCTCCCGGCGCAGCCGCTCCGAGCCGCCCCGGTCCAGCGCGCACCGGGCCACGTGATCCGGTCCCACCCACCAGGACGCGTGGTCGCCGCCCTCGCCGATGGGCCGGACATCGGCCGCGGTCACGCCGGGAACGGTGTCCTGGGCCAGCCGGGCCACCTCGGCCGCCTCCGGCCAACGTTCATCCGTCATGATCGCCATCATGCCGCAGAGGGCCGCCGGGGGAGGGACAACCGGCCGTCGGTCCTGAAGCCCCGCGGGCCACCGTCCCTCAGTCCTCCAGCGCTTCCCGCACCCGGCGCGACACGGTGAACGTGTACAGGTCCAGCACCCCCGGCGGCTCCGCGACGCCAGGGCCGCCGGCCTTGATCCAGTCGGCGACGTCGTCCAGCGCCCCGTCGTCGTTGACCAGCCCCAGCCACACCGGGCGCCCGCCCGCCGCCCGGCCCGCGCGGGACGGCTGGACCACCACGACGTTGGCCTGGTCGCAGACGTCCAGGCAGTCCGAGGCGCGGACCTCGGCCGCACCCGCCAGCGCGGCCCGCAGCCGGGGTATCTGCGCCGCGTGGTCCACGCCCGGGACCTTGCGCGGATCACCGCAGCAGCAGCCGCGGCAGACGGTGACGCGGCAAGGGGTTTCGGCGGGCGCGCGGCCGGAACGCTTATTGATCATTCGCCCCATGCTACGCGGGGTAGGTATCGCCCCCATGACCTCCACGACGCATACCGCCCGGACCGTACCGGGACCCAAGGGAGTCCCGTTCCTGGGCTCGATGTTCGACCTGCGGCGCTCCACCCTGGACACCTTCACCCGCGCCCGGCGCGAACACGGCGACATCGTCCGCTTCGTGGCCGGACCGCCCGGCCTGCGCAGCGTCTTCCACGCGGTCTTCTCGCCCGAGGGCAGCCAGCAGGTCCTGGCGTCCGAGGCGGCGAACTTCCGCAAGGACCACCCGTTCTACGAAGAGGTCCGGCAGTCCTTCGGCAACGGCCTGCTGACCAGCCAGGACGCCGATTACCTGCGCCAACGCCGGATCGTGCAGCCGCTGTTCACCAAGCGCCGGGTGGACGGGTACGCGGCGGCCGTGGCGTCCGAGGCGCAGGCCGTCGCCGACCGCTGGCGCACCCCGCCCGACGGCACCGTCGACCTGGTGGGCGAGATGAACCGGCTCGCGCTGCGCACCGTCTCCCGCATCCTGTTCGGTACGGACGTGGAGGCCGCGGTCGCCACCGTGCACCGCTGCTTCCCCGTGATCAACAAGTACGTGGTGCGGCGCGGCTTCTCGCCCCGCAGCCTGCCCCGCCGCTGGCCCACCCCCGCCAACCGGAAGGCCGCCGCCGCGACGGCCGAGCTGAACGCCGTCTGCGACGGCATCGCCGCCGGACGGCGGGCCGCCGGGGCGCCCGACGGCGGCGAGGGCGCGGACCTCCTCTCGCTCCTCACCCGCGCGGGCACCGAGGAGGACGGCGGCCTGGACGCCACCGAGATCCGCGAACAGGTGCTGGTCTTCCTGCTGGCCGGGCACGAGACGACCGCGACCTCGCTGGCCTTCACCCTCCACCTGCTCGCCCGGCACCCCGGGGAACAGGCGCGGGTACGGGAGGAGATCGACGCCGTACTGGCGGGGCGCGACCCGGAGGCCGCCGACCTGGACCGGCTGCCGAAGCTGACCATGGCCCTCAAGGAGGCGATGCGGCTGTACCCGGCGGCGCCGGTGGTCAGCCGGCGCGGCGTCGCGGCCACCGAGATCGGCGGGTACCGCATACCGGACGGCGCCGACGTGATCGTCTCGCCCTGGGTGACCCACCGGCACCCGGACCTGTGGGAGGACCCGGAACGCTTCGATCCGCTGCGGTTCACACCGGAGCGCGAGGCGGCGCGCCACCGCTACGCGTGGTTCCCCTTCGGCGGCGGCCCGCGGGCCTGCATCGGACAGCACTTCTCGATGCTGGAGTCCGTGCTGGCGGCGGCGGTCCTGCTGCGGTCGTACGAGCTGACGGCGGTGGACCGGGACGTACCGCTCACCGCGGGGATCACCTTGCAGGCGGCCGGACCGGCGCGGGTGCGGCTGCGCGCGGTGGGGTGACGTACGTACGGGCCGGGGCGGTCGTGGGCCGGGCACGGGCGGCGGTGTGAGCGCGCCGCGCCGCCGGGCGCGACGAAAAATGCGTTGAAGGTCCGGCGGCGCGCCTCGTACCGTTCTTCCCGTTCCCATCGCCGCCGACAGGAGTAGGCCGTTGCTCGTCTGAGGTCCTGAGACACCGCGCCCACGGCGCGAGGTGCGACAGCGCGCGAAGAGCGCGCCCAGCACCCGCCGTGCGCCCCTGTCCGCGACCTCGGCGATCCGTACCACCGGCCCGCCCTCTCCGCCCCGGCCCACCGCTCGGTGCCGCCGCCCGGCTCTCGTGGACCTTCCCGTGGTGTCTCCCGCGCCGTCCCCGTACCTTCGCCGCGCCCCGAGGAGACCTGTATGACCACCTCTTCCGCCACTCCGGCCACCGCCGCCGTCGTCTGCTCCGGCCTCGGCTTCGCCTGGCCCGACGGCACCCCCGTCCTGGAGGACTTCGACCTGACCGTCGGCCCCGGACGCACCGGCCTGATCGGCCTGAACGGGTCCGGCAAGTCCACCCTGCTGGAACTCCTCGCCGGCCGCCTCCAGCCGTCCGAAGGCTCCGTGAAGGTGGCCGGCGAGGTCGGCTACCTGCCGCAGGACGCCGCCCTGGACACCGGGTTGCGGGTGGACGCGGCCCTCGGCATCGCCCGGACCCGCGCCGCCCTGCACGCCATCGAGAACGGAGACGCCGACGAGGCCCACTTCACCGCCGTGGGCGACGACTGGGACGTCGAGGAGCGCGCCCGCGCGACCCTCGACCAGCTCGGCCTGCACTCCATCGACCTCGACCGCACCATCGGCGAGGTGTCCGGCGGCGAGTCGGTCCTGCTGCGGCTGGCCGCGCTGCTGCTGCGCCGCCCCGACGTGCTGCTGCTGGACGAGCCGACCAACAACCTCGACCTGGCCGCCCGCCGCAGGCTGTACGCGGCGGTGGCGGGCTGGCCCGGCGTCATGATCGTGGTCAGCCACGACCGGGAACTGCTCGGCCTCGTGGACCGGATCGCCGATCTGCGCGGCGGCGAGGTCCACTGGTACGGCGGCAACTTCGACGCCTACGAACACGCCCTCGCCGTCGAGCAGGAGGCGGCCGAGCGGATGCTCCGGGTCGCCGAGGCCGACGTGGCCCGCCAGCAGCGCGAACTGGCCGACGCACACGTCAAACTGGCCCGCCGGGCCCGGTACGCCAACAAGATGTACGCCCAGAAGCGCGAGCCGAAGATCATCATGAACCAGCGCAGGGCCGCGGCCCAGGTCTCGGCCGGCAAGCACCGCATCATGCACACCGGGAAACTCAGGGAGGCCAGGGAGAAACGGGACGAGGCCGCCGACGCGGTGCGGGACGACGACATGATCCGCGTCGACCTGCCGCACACCGAAGTGCCGCCGGGCCGCGGCGTACTGACCCTGCGCGGCCTGCGCGTCCGTTACGGCGCGTCCGCCGACATCGAGCTGCGCGGACCGGAACGGGTCGCCCTCACCGGCCGCAACGGCTCCGGCAAGACCACCCTGCTGCGGACCCTGGCGGGCGAGATCCCGCCGGAGGAGGGCGAGGCGGAGATCCACGTGCCGCACCGCTTCCTGCCGCAGCGGCTGGACATCCTCGACGACGGGCTGACCGTCGCCGAGAACGTCGCCCGGTTCGCCCCGGACGCCACCGTCAACCGGATACGGGCCCGCCTGGCGCGCTTCCTGTTCAAGGGGGCCCGTGCCGACCAGCAGGCCGGCACGCTCTCCGGCGGCGAACGCTTCCGGGCGGCCCTCGCGGCCCTGATGCTGGCCGAGCCGGCGCCCCAGCTCCTGATGCTCGACGAGCCGACGAACAACCTGGACATGGCGTCCGTACGCCGGCTCGTCACGGCGCTGGAGTCGTACCGGGGCGCCCTGCTCGTGGTCAGCCACGACGTGGCGTTCCTCCGCGAGATCGGCGTCACCCGCTGGCTCGCCTTGGACGGCGAACTGAAGGACACCGCGCCGATGTGACCCCTACGGACGGCGCGCGGCAGCACCGCCGCGCGCCGCTCCCTCACCCGCGGCCCCTCACCGCCGCCGGGAGGAGCGCCAGGGTGGCCGCGCACTGCGAGTGCAACGGCGAGGGCAGGGCGTCGGGCGCGAACCAGCCCAGCGCGTCGAACTTGTGCGGCTCGCCGATCCGCACCCGGTCCGGACGGATTCGGACGGCGAACACCACGGCGACCCAGTGCGTCACCACCGGCTCGCCGCGCAGGACGTTCCGTACGTCCATACGCGCGATCTCCAGCGGTGTCGCGCGGTACTCCTCGTACACCTCACGCGTCACAGCCGCCTCGAACGTCTCGCCGAACTCCAGCGCTCCCGCGCCGCAGTCCCACGTCCCCGGCTCGTCCCGGGCCCCCGCGCTCCGCCGCGCGAGCAGCACCCGGCCCCGGCCGTCGTGGCACACGAACACGCACGAGACGCGCGGCGTACCGGTCCTCTCCGCCACCGCGGTACTCCCTTCCCCGGCTCTCCCCGGCACGCCGCTCAGAAGTGCCGCAGCAGCTCGCTGAACGCCTTCAGGTGGAGCACCTGTTCGTCGGCCGGGTCGAGAACGCCGTGCTCCAGCACCCAGGTGTTGTCGTTCGGGATGAACACCGCGTTCAGGCCCGCCTGCCGGGCCGGCAGGATGTCCGACTTGGGGGAGTTGCCGATCATCCAGGTGTCGGCCGGCGTCAGCACGCGCGTCCGGATCAGCTCCTCGTACGTGCCGGTGTTCTTCTCCGGCACGATGTGCACCCCGCGGAAGTGGTGGGCCAGCCGGGACGCCGCCACCTTCGCGCGCTGCTCCTCCGCGTCCCCCTTCGTCAGCATCAGCAGCTCGTGCCGCCCGGCCAGCTCCGCCAGCGTCTCGGCCACCCCGGGGATCAGCTCCACCTCGTCCGCCTCGAAGGCCCGCGCCCAGCCCGCGATCCGCGCCAGCTCCGCCTCACTGGCCTCCCGCAGCCGCACCCGCCGCACACATTCGCCGAGGCTGCGCAGGAACACCTTGCTGCCGTAGCCGTGCACCACGGCGTTGGCGGCCTCGATCTCGTCCAGCAGGGCCCGTACGCCCTCCCGGCCCAGCTCCGGGTGGTCCAGCCAGGTCAGGAACTCCTCGATGACCCGCTCGAAGATCACGTTGTTCTCCCACAACGTGTCGTCGGCGTCAAAGACCAGCACCTGCCGCGCCCGGCGCGTCCCGGGCCCGCCGTCCCCTGCGCTCACACCGTCTCCTCGTTCGTGCACGTCGCCGTCGTCCGGGCCGGATGGCACCCCCGGCCCCGCGGCACCCTACTGACCGGGTACGCGCGCCCGCACCGCAATTCCGCGCGGCCCGGACCGGCCCGGACGCCGGGGCGGGGCACCGCCGGGGACAATGGCCGCATGCCCGCAGAGCCCGACGCCGCGACCGTCCCCGGCGGCCCGTACCCGGTCCCCGACGCCGCCGCGTACCTGGCCGGCCGGTGGACGGTCGACCGCACGGTCCTGGACGTCCGCACCGGTACGCGGGGGACTTACCGCGGCACGGCGCACTTCCGGCCGGAAGGCGACGGGACCGCGCCCGGTGTGCTGCTGCACGTGGAGGAGGGCGAACTGACCTGGAACGGCACCACCGCCCCGGCCACCCGCACCCTGCGCCTGTGCCCGCGCCCGGACGGCACCGCCGACGTCACGTTCGCCGACGGCCGCCCCTTCCACGATCTCGACCTGCGCACCGGCCACTGGACCACCCGCCACCCCTGCGCCGCCGACCTCTACGACGGCGAGTTCACCGTCGTCTCGCCGGGGGAGTGGCACCTGCGCTGGCAGGTGGGCGGCCCGGCCAAGACCCAGTTGCTGTGCTCGGTGTACCGGAAAACCGTTCGCTCACGGTCCTGACGGTGGCCTACCGTCCGTCCCCGTGACCGAAGCCCCCGAAGCCTCAAAAGACATGGTCCGGCGCGGCTACGACGCCGTCTCGTACGCCTACCGCGCCGACGACGCCGGTGACGGCACGTACGCCCCCTGGATCGCCGCCCTGCGCGACCGGCTGCCCGACCGGGCCGACGTGCTCGACCTCGGCTGCGGGTGCGGCGTCCCGGTCGCGCGGGCCCTGAGTGCCGCGGGACATGCCGTGACCGGTGTGGACCTGAGCGAGGTGCAGGTCCGGCGGGCCCGTGACCTCGTGCCGCGCGCCGCCTTCCACCGCGCGGACGCCGCCGGTCTCGACCTCCCCGACGCCTCCTTCGACGCCGTCGTCTGCCTCTACATGCTCATCCACCTGCCGCTCGACGAGCAGCCGGCCCTGCTCTCGCGCATCGCCCGCTGGCTGCGGCCCGGCGGCACCCTGCTCGCCGTCGCCGGTCACGGGGCCTGGACGGGCAGCGAGGAGAACTGGCTCGGCGCCGGAGCCGCCATGTGGTGGAGCCATCCCGACGCGGGCACCTACCGGAAGTGGATCACCGCGGCCGGGCTCACCGTGGACGGCGAGGAGTTCGTCCCGGAAGGCGCCGGAGGACATGCGCTGTTCTGGGCGCGGCGCCCTTAGAGCAGCGACTGTGTGTCCTGCTTAGCGACGGCCCGCGCTTCCCGCTGGCCTCACGGCCCCGGCACCCAGCCCTCCGGTTCGAGGGCGGCTGCCATCCGGTCCAGCGCGCGCTCCGGCATACCGGGGCGCAGCGGCAGGCACACGGCCTGGCGCACGAGGTGCGCCGCTGTCCGCGCGCCCTGCTCGCGGCCGGGCGGTGCCGGTACCGCGCCCAGCGAGGTCGGCCGGGCCGCGTCGAACCCCGCGGACCGCAGGCGGGCGGTCGTCGCGGTGGGATCCGGTGTGGGCACGGCACACAGCCAGTACGTGTGTACGGGCGCGCCCACGCCGTACACCAGCGACGGGTCGGGCAGCCGCGCCACCAGCCGACGTGCCGTCGCCGCCCGCCGCTCCACCGCCCGCGCGGCGTCCGTGGTGCGCAGTCGCCGGTCCAGCAGGGCGAGCAGCGCGGCGCCCGGACGGTGCCGGATCGCGGGCATGAGGTCCGTACCGGCGAACGCCCCCACGGTGTCCTGGAGGCCGCTGGTGTGGTCGCGGCCCAGCGCTCCGGCGGCCGCCACCACCCCGGTGTAGACCGGCCGCGTGGTGAGCAGCGCCAGCAGGGCGTACTTGGCGACCCGCCGGGCCTGCGCGTCCTGTCGCTGCACCGGCCACTCCCGGTGCAGCGCGCGCATGGCCGTCAGCAGGCCGGGATCGCGGACCACCGCCACCGCGCCGCCCAGCGCGGTGGCGGTCTTGATCGGCCCGAAGCTGAACAGGGACACGTCCGCGCCCGGATCGCCCCGGAAGTCCGGGCCGCTGTACGCCTGGGCGCAGTCCTCGATCAGCAGCCAGCCGCGCCGCGCGGCCAGTCCGGCGAGGGGCCCCAGCGGCGCCTGGGTGCCGAGAAGATGGGCGACGACGACGGCCTTGGTGCGCGGGGTGGCGGCTGCCTCCCACTGCCCGGCGGCCGGCAGCAGGGTGCTCGCGTCCAGGTCCACCGGGACGGGCACCAGGCCGTGTTCCGTCACGATCCGCCACATGTCGGGAATCGTGACGGCGGACATCAGCACCTCACTGCCACGGGGCAGCGCGGCGGCGCGCAACGCCAGGTCCAGCGCACTGCGTACCGACAGCGTCGCCAGGCATCGGGGCCCCGGGCACCGGTTCGCGCCCTCGCCCGCCACCTGCGCACTCCTGCCCGTACCGCCGTCCCCGAACCGCCGTTCCACGGTGGCCGCCCACCGCTCGGCGTCCCCGTCCCGCCCGAAGGCCGCCATCCCGTACGCGAGATCCGGCCAGCCGATGTCGAAGTTCTTGGGTGGGTACACCGCGCACCACCTCCTCCTCACCGGGGCAGACGCAGGACGCCGCCGCCCACCTGAGCGGCCGTGCCGTGGACCGGGCCGGGACCGCCGCCGGGCATCCGGCCGCAAGCCGCCGGGTAGGGACGCCGTCGTGACTACTCAGGACAGCACGCCTCATCGGAAGAACGCGCCCGACCAGGACAGCACACCTCATCAGGACAGTGCCCCCACGGCCGACGCCATGCTGCGCGCCAACCGGGAGAACTGGGACGCCCGTACCCCGGTGCACGTGGCCAGCGACTTCTACGGGCTGGACGGCTCACGGACCGCCGACCACTGGTTCGCGCCCTTCGAATGGGACGACCTCGGGCCGCTGGCCGGCCGGGATGTCCTGCACCTCCAGTGCCACCTCGGCACCGAGACCCAGGCGTTCGCCGAGCGGGGCGCGGCGCACACCGTCGGCCTGGACTTCTCCGGCGCCGCACTGGACCAGGCTCGTCTCCTGGCGGCCCGCAACGGACGGGACATCGAGTTCGTCCAGGCCGATGTGCACCAGGCCGCCGAAGCGCTGGGCGGCCGCCGCTTCGACGTGGTCTACACGGGCAAGGGCGCGCTCTGTTACCTGCCCGACCTGTCCCGCTGGGCCCAGGTGATCGCCGGACTGCTCCGGCCGGGCGGCATGTTGTACGTGGTCGAGTTCCACCCGCTGCTCAACTCCCTGGGCGCCGCTCCCGACCCCGCCCAGGACCCGGACGACGCACGGCTGCTGCTGGCCCACGACTACCTGGAGGGCCGGGGCGCGCTCCGCAGCGACACGCCGCACACGTACACCGACGGGCCGCCGGTGGAGGGCGCGACCACCAGTTACGAGTGGCGGCACGGCCTCGGGGAGACCGTCAACGCGCTCGTCGGCGCGGGGCTGACCGTCGACCGGCTGCGGGAGACGGACCTGCTGCCCTGGAAGCGCTTCGCGACGATGGAGCAGGCGGACAACGGCTGGTGGCGGCTGCCCCCGCAGGAACCGCGCATTCCGCTACTGTTCGCGCTGCGGGCCGTCCGGTCCTGAGGCGTAGGACGGGCCGTCCGATCTGTAACCGTACGGCGGGCCTTCCGGAACCCGCCGACCGACGCCGGGCGCACCCCGGCACCACCCCGGCCAGCAGCGGGGACACGGTTTTGGCCAGCCCCCGGCCGCTTCAAGCCGGAATGCCCGGGGCCGCATTGCACCGGCCAAACATCCCATGATCCGGTGGATCCACCGGACGGGCCCGGCACGGGCGGCCCCCACCCGGGGGCCGCCCCGCCCCGCAGCCCGGCCAACAGCTCCAGCCAGCAGAGAGGTGAACCAGATGCGCGACGTGGATGCCGTACTCGGCACGCCCTGGCACGAACTGCCCTCCGCCGACGCCGTCGTGGCCGCGGCCATGGAATGGCACTTCAACCCCGCCACCGGCTCCCGGTTCTGGG
Organism: Streptomyces chrestomyceticus JCM 4735; assembly: GCF_003865135.1. Classification (NCBI taxonomy): domain Bacteria; kingdom Bacillati; phylum Actinomycetota; class Actinomycetes; order Kitasatosporales; family Streptomycetaceae; genus Streptomyces; species Streptomyces chrestomyceticus. Next base: position 7,543,397 of record NZ_BHZC01000001.1, read on the forward strand.
TGGAGCGCGCCGCGTCGCTGCCCTTCGACCCGCGCAAGGACATCACCACCCTCGCCGACCTGAACCGCTTCCCCGACGTCAGCGCCGAGTGGCGGGACGTACCGGTCGAGGATCTGCTGCCCGCGGGCCTGCGCGGCCTGGGCAGGCTGCCCTCCGTCTGGGAGAGCGGCGGCACCACCGGCGCCCCCAAGCGGATCGTCGACCTCGGCCAGTGGGAACGCAACACCTGCTGGTGGTCCGAGGTCCTCGACGAGCACGGCTTCCCCTCCGGCGACGGCAATCTGCTCTTCCTCGGCCCCAGCGGCCCGCACGTCGTCGCCGAAGCCCTGCGCGGCCTCGCCCGGCTGCGCGGCGCGGTGTTCTTCCCGGTCGACCTCGACCCGCGCTGGGTACGGCGCTGCCTCCAGGACGGCCAGAGCGACATCGCCCGGCACTACGTCGACCACCTCCTCGACCAGGCCGAATGGGTGCTCACCTCGCAGAACATCTCCCTGCTGTACGCGACCCCGCCCCTCCTGGAGGCGATCGCCGAACGCCCGCGCCTCGCCGGACTGGTCCGCGACAAGGTGCGCGGCATCATGTGGGGCAGCACCTCCATCGACCCCGAGACACTGCGGCTGCTGTCCACCGAGGTCTTCCCCGACGCGGCCGTCAGCGGCCTGTACGGAAACACGATGATGGGCGCCGCACCCCAGCGGCCGGCCGTGCCCGACGACACCGAGCCGTGTGTCTTCCAGAGCTTCCACCCGTACGTGCATCTGTCCCTGCTCGACCCCGACGACCTGTCCCGCGAGGTGGCGTACGGCGAGCGCGGCCGGGTGTGCATGCGTCAACTGAGCCCGGAGGTGCTGCTGCCGCACGTGCTCGAACGGGACACCGCGATGCGCGTCGCGCCGGTGCCGGGCTTCGGGGGCGACGGGGTGGCCGACGTCCAGCCGTTCTCCGACGGCGGCAAGAAGATCATCGAGGGGGTGTACTGACGTGCCGAACCGTCCGGAAACGGCCACGGGTACTGACACCGCGGCCGGCACCGGCGGGGCCCCCGACGACATCACCGTCGAACGCCCCTCGGGCCCGTACCGCTCCGCCGCCCGCACCACCTTCACCGACGCCACCGGCAGCCCGGCGGGCGAACTGTCGCTCGCGCCGCCGCTGCTGATCCGCCAGGTGCTCAACGAGATGCGCGCCGCACCGGAACAGCCCGCCGCCGAACGCCTCGCGGCCCTCGCCAGGGCGGGCGAGCTGTTCGCCACCGCCACCCTGGACGGGGAGACTCCCGACGCGTACTGCCGCCGCCAGGCGCTGGTCTCCGGGCTGCCCGTGTCCGCCGCCCGCCGCACCCTCGACCGGGTGGCGCGGACCGGTCGCGCCGCGGCGGACACCCTGGCCGCGCAGCGCCCCACGGGCGCCGTGCCCCTCGACGCCCTGTCCGCCGGCGACACGACGGCGGTCTGGGTACGCAAGGGCGACGTCCTCGGCGTGCTGGCGCCCGGCAACCACCCCGCCACCCACCTGGAGTGGCTGGGCGCCCTCGCCCTCGGCTACCGCGTCGCCGTCCGGCCCTCCCAGCGCGATCCGTTCACCCCGCGGCGGCTGGTCCGCGCGCTGCGCGAGGCCGGGCTGGCACCGGCGTACACGGCACTGCTGCCGACCACCCACGAGCACGCGGAGGCCCTCGTCGAGCAGGCCGACCTCGGTCTGGTCTACGGCGGTGACGGCGTCGTCGCCCGTTACGCCGACAGCCGACGGGTGCTCGCGCAGGGACCCGGCCGCTCCAAGGTGCTGATCACTCGGGAGGTGCCCTGGCGGGACCACCTGGACACTGTCGCCGATTCGGTGGCCGCCGACGCCGGGGTGCAGTGCCTCAACGCCAGCGCCATCCTGTGCGAGGACGACCCGCAGGGCCTCGCACGGGCGCTGGCCGACCGCCTCGGACGCCTGCCGCTGCTGCCGCCGGACCACCCGGACGCGGTACTGCCCGTACGGCCGCTGGACGAGGCCCGGCGCCTTGCGCAGCAACTGCACGACACCGTCGGTGCGGTCGGTGCGGTCGATCCGGCCGGCACGCAGTCGGTGGCAGCCCCGGAGACGGACCCGGCTGAACGGTTCTTCGCCGACCTGGGCGACGGCAGCGCCGTCCTCCGGCCACTCGTCGTCTCCCTCGACAGCCCGCAGGACCCGCACTTCGGCACCGAACTGCCCTTCCCGTACGCGGCCGTGGCGCCCTGGACGCCGGACCTGCGCCCGTCCGCGTTCGGCCGGACCCTGTCCCTGACGGTGCTGAGCGAGGACGCCTCGCTGGTACGTGAGTGCGTCGCAAGCCCGCGCATTCGCAACGTCCACCAGGGCGACGTCCCCACCCACTGGACCCGCCCCGGGCTCCCGCACGACGGTGCGCTCGCCGAGTTCCTGATGGAGTCGAAGACCTTCGCCGGAGGCCCCGGGGCGGCGGCCGGCCCGGGACCGGCCGGATGACGCCCGGCCGCTGTCGCCCGGCGGTACGGACCGGTCCCCGCCGTACCGCCGTCCGGGGGCCGTCCCGGTCGTTCCGTGCTCAACATCCGGTGCGTAGGGTTCCGGGCATGGTCCTCTCCGGATTTCCGCGGCTTCCGCTCCGCGCCGTGCTCTTCGCCGACGGGGTGTTCGCCCGACTCGAAGGCAAGACCGCCCAAGGGGTGCTGCGGCACAGCACCGTCCTCGAATCCGTGGCGGTCGTCGACCGCCTCCATCCGTCCGGCAGCACGGCGTCCGTGGTGCCCGGAACCGACGTCCCGGTCGTCCGCTCACTGGAGGAGGCCCTGCCGTACCGGCCGGAGGCGCTGGTCGTGGCCATGACCGAGTCCGACCACGTGGAGGTCGTGGGCGGCGAGGTACGGCACGCGCCGCGGCCGCCGGGCGACCTCCCGGCGTTCTGGTGGGAGCAGATCGCGACCGCCGTACGCAACGGTCTGCACGTCATCTCCTGCCTCCACCTCCCGCTGCGCCACACGGAGTTCGCCGACAAGACCGCGCACGGCCAGCAACTGGTCGACGTCCGGCGCCCGCACGACGAACTGCCGAAGTACTCGGGCCGGCTGCGGCGCACCCGCGCCCGGCTCGTCCACGTCGCGGGCAGCGACTGCGTGGTGGGGAAGCGCACCGTCGCCCTGCAACTGCACCGGGAGGCACGGGCCCGCGGCATCGACGCCGGATACATCGGCACCGGTCAGACCTGCCTGCTGGCCGGCTGCACGGAGGGCGCGATCATCGACCGTACCCCCGTCTTCCAGGCGGCCGGACTCGTCGAACACCTGGTGCTGCGCGCCGACCCCCGGCACGACCTGCTGATCATCAAGGGCCAGGCGTCCGTGCTGCATCCCGCCTTCGGCGGCCTGGCCACCGCGATCCTCCAGGGCTCGCAGCCCGACGCCGTCGTCTTCGTGCACGACCCGCGCCGCACCCACCGCTACCACTGGGAGCACGTCCCGGTGGGGGAGCCGCGCAGCGAGATCCGTACGGTGGAGGAGCTGGGCGGCGCCCCGGTCGTCGCCGTCGCCACTCGCGGCCGGGACAGCGTGGCGCGCCTGCGCCCGCTGGGGCTGCCGGTCGTCGACGTGCTCGACGGCGGCGGCACCGCCGAACTGATGGACGTGCTCGGCCCCGTACTGAACCCATGATCCCGACATCCCCGTGACGAGGAGACTGTGCACCGTGAGCGTTGAAGTGGCCCTGGCCGTACGGGCGCACTTTGCCGAATGCCCCACCTGGGACGCCGCCGACGGCAGCCTGCTGTGGGTCGACATGAACGAGGGCGGGGTGCACCGCTACCGCCCCTCCGACGGCGGCGACACGGTCACCGTCGTCGACCAGCCGGTGGCGGCGGCGCTGCCCCGGGCGGGCGGCGGCCTGGTGCTGAGCCTGCGCGACGGTGTCGCGGTGACCGCACCGGACGGATCGCGCCGGTGGCTCACCGAATGGGCGCGGGAGGGCGTGCGCGGCAACGACGCGAGCGTCGACGGCCGGGGCCGGCTGTGGGTGGGCACCATCGCCGGCGAGACCTCACCGGGCTGGCTGGCGCGGATCGACGCCGACGGCACCGCGCACACCGCCGCCACCGGCATAGAGCTGAGCAACGGCATCGCCTGGAGCCCCGACGCGAGGCTGATGTACTACGTGGACACCCGCACCCGCCGGATCGACGTCTTCGACTACGACCTCGACACCGGCAAGGCGGCCAACCGCCGCGTGCTCACCGCCGTCACGGACACCGACGGCCTCCCGGACGGCATGTGTACCGACACCGAGGGCGGCATCTGGGTGGCCCTCTTCCGCGGCGGCGCGGTCCGCCGCTACACCCCGGACGGGCGGCTGGACCGCGAGATCACCCTGCCCGCCTCGCTGACCACCTCCTGCGGCTTCGGCGGCCCGGACCTGACCGACCTCTACGTCACCTCGGCCCGCCGCGACCTCGGGGACGCCGAGCCGGAGGCCGGGAACCTGTTCGTCGTACCCGGCGTGGCCCAGGGGCTGGAAGGGGCGGCGTTCGCGGGGTGACGGTCCGGTCCGTACGGGGGCCGGGGCCGTTCGGGCTTACTCTCCGGCCCGCGCCGCAGCGGGCCGTCGGCGTTGGCGGGCGAACGCGCGGGACACCTGGACCAGCCACGCGACATCGGCGGAGAAGTCCGGCCCGCCGGCCGCCGCGGACGCCCCGCCCGTACCCGCGGGGTCCGGCGCGGCAGCGTCCACCGCCACGCCACCCCCTCCCGAGCCGTCCTCCGCCACCCGGCCCTCCGGCACCGGTACCGGCACCTGCCCCGGGGCCCGGGGCCCGGCCGCGAGCGCCGCCGCGATGTGCGCCGCCTCCACCTCGGCCTGCCGCTCCTCGGCGGCTCCCCGCCCCGGCGAGAGCACCGCGCCCGGATCACCGTGGTGCCCGCGCAGCGCCAGACAGCCGTCCCGGATCTCGATCACCCGGCGGTGCAGATGGAACCGCAGGTCGTACAGGGCCGACAGGTCGCTGCCGGTGCTGGACGGCAGGGAGATCTCCGGATGGGCCCGGTGCAGGGCCAGCCACAGCGGGCGCAGCAGCCGGTAACTGCGGTAGTCCGCCAGCCAGCCGCGGACGGCGGAGACCCGCGGCCCCCACAACGGCGCGGTCCAGCCGACGATGTTGAGGACCATGCCGATCGTCAGCGTCGTACGGGACACGTCGGACCACTGGAGCGGATTCCAGCCGTACTGCGTCAGGAAGACATCGGCGTACCGGCCGGCCGGATAGACCAGCTCGACGGCCGCGCCGGCCGCCGCGATGCGCAGCCCGCGGCGCACCCACGCGTGGTCGGTGAGCTTGGCGAAGTGCCAGCAGGCGCGGGCCACCAGGACCTTGCCGACCACGAACGCGGTGAGATACGCGGCCTGGTAGGCGACGAAGAACGGCTGGTCGCCCGGATGCTTGAAGACGTTGCGCGGCGGGCCCTGGAGGGTCGCCAGGAAGAACAGCACCACCATCGTCACCGGCACCACCGCGAGCAGCAGCATCCGCCGCCGGGCCCGCACCCGGGCCTCGGCCTTCGGGTACATCCAGTGGATCAGCAGGATCTGCTGGCTGGCGAGCACCGCGATGATCCACAACTGGACCGAGACGTTGTACCAGGTGATGGTGCCGAACAGGGTGCCCGTCCAGCGGGCGGGGGTGGACATCGCCAGGTACATGCCCTGGCATCCGAAGGAGACGCACAGCGCTGTCAGCCCCGCGTTGCGGCGGTGCCCGCGCAGCAGCGGTACCAGGGTGTAGGCGAACGCGATCCAGCAGGCGAGCGCGGCGATCGGATAGCGGATGTGGGTGATGCCGGTCATGAACCGTCCTCACGGCGCCAGTTCAGCGAGCCGTGGATGCGGCCCAGCGCGCTGTCCGGGTCCGGCGCCGCCGCGCCCCCGCGTGGACCGGCGCGCAGCGCCTCTCCGAGGAGAAAAGCCATGACCTCCGCTTCCTGTTCCTGGGCGTCCGAGTAGTTCTCGCGGTACAGCAGGTCCTGCACGAGGGAGGGGTCGAGGTCGGGGAAGAGGAGGCTGCCGGGGTCGGTCCCGGGGACGCCGACTCCGTGGTGACCGCAGATCATGTGGGCCAGTTCGTGGGCGATGATGTGTTCTTGGTGGTGGCGGCTGGTGTGCGCCTCGTAGACGACGTAGTCCGTACCGGGGAAGGACAGCCACAGGCCGCATGGTCCCGAGGTCTCCATCGGCATGGCCACCAGTTCGAGCTCCCGGCCCCGTACCCGGGCCAGGTGGTCGCAGAGCCGCGGGAGGTCGTAGCGGGCGGGAAGCCCGAACGACGCCAGTTTCTCCTGGCACTGCCGGCGCATGGCCTTGACCCCGGAAGACCCTCTGCCGCGGCGGTCAGGCCGGCGGAAAGGCATCCGGAGCACTACTCCTCGCCGTCGGCCGGACGGTTCGGCTGCCGGCCCCGGGCCGCGCCGGTGGCGGCATGCATCATGCTGACCTCGCGGATGATGCGGGCCAGCGACTTGCGGCCGGAGTCGTCCATGCTCATGGCGCGCAGCGCGATGTCGCGGACCTCCGCGTTGCCCATCGCCGAGGCGAGGGCGAGCTGGGAGTCGACGCGGTCGGCGGTGTCGTCGTCGAAGAAGTAGGCCACCGGAACCCGGAAGAACGCGGCCAGCGCCTCCAGATGACGCTTGGTGGGGTTGGTGCGCTGGCCGGTGCGCAACTGCCAGACGTAGGTCTTGGAGAACGTACCGCCGCTCAGTTCGCTGCACCCGCGCGCGACTTCCTCGTAGGTGTACTCACGGCCGTTGGCGCGGATCGTGGTGAACAGCTTGTCGACCTTCCCGGCCAGTGACGACATCAGGTCTCCTTCGTGGTGCGCCGGGGTGAGCTGCGGGGGAGTGCCAACTCATCCTAGTTGACAGGATTCTCGCGTGCACTTACCGTCGGATCGCGTTAGCGGAGATGAACAGAGCAGTTCCGATGTCCACTCACGCGGACGACGGGGGTGTCCGCCTGAGGGAGAGCTCGTCGCGGCGGCGACCGGTTGCCACGGTCGCGCGGCGCCGGCGCGATGAGCCGCCGCCGCACCGTGGCGCGGACCGCCGTTCAGCCGCCCCCCCCACATGACGCCCGCCCGTGACCCCTGCCGGGCCACGGGCCGTTCGTCCCTCCGTCATCCTTCGGCCGGCCGGCCGCGCCACCAGTCCACCGTCGCTTCGAGCTGACGGTCGAGAGGCGTGGCCTCGGCGGCGAACGCGGCGCGGTACGCACCGGAGTCCACCACGAACGGCCGGTCGAACTGGTACTGGACTTCCCGAAGTTCCCGCACCATCGGCGAGACGAGCGACGCGGCACGCAGCACCGCGGACGGCAGCCGGCGCACCGGAACCGGCGGCACCCCCGCCTGCTCCGCGAGCTTGCCGGTCATCTCCCGTACCGACAGCGGCGGCAGGGTCGGCACGTGCCAGGCCCGCCCCCACGCCCGCTCCTGCTCCGCGACCTCGACCAGGGTGCGCGCCACGTCGGGGAGATAGGTCCAGCTATGTGGCGCGTCCGGGTCGCCGAGGGTGGACACCGGCTTGCCGCGCAGCAGTCGCGGCACGACCCGGGAGGCCAGGTGGCCGCTGTCGGTCACGCCCGGCCCGAAGAAGTCCGAGGCGCGCACCTCCACCGCCCGGATACGGCCCTTCTCGTGCAGCGCGAGCGCCTCTTCCCAGATACGGGCCCGTACGCGCCCCTTGGGGCCGGTCGCCGCCAGCGGCAGCGATTCCGTCATCTCACCCTGAACCGGGCCGTACCCATACAGATTTCCCAGCAGGACGAGCACCGCGCCGGCCGTCTCCGCCGCCTGGTTGACCGAGGCGGCCAGCGGCGGCCAGTCGCGGGTCCAGCGCTGGTAAGGCGGGGCGGCGCAGAGATGGATCGCGGCCGCGTCCCGCACGGCCGCCGTCAGCCGCCCGGGGTCCGCGGCGTCCAGCGCGACATGCTCGATCCCCGGCTCCGTCCGCCCGCCCGACCGCGTGACGACCCGTACCGTACGTCCCTTGTCCGCCAGCAGCCGCGCGGTGGCAGCACCGGCCGGGCCGTGACCTATGACGACGTGAACATTCATGCGCGTAGGGTAGCGAACGGGCGCAAACGCAAAAAACCCCAGCTCGGCTGGGGTTCTTGCTGGTGTCCGAGGGGGGACTTGAACCCCCACGCCCGATAAAGGGCACTAGCACCTCAAGCTAGCGCGTCTGCCATTCCGCCACCCGGACCAGGTGTCTGCCGGTGCGGCCCGCTGGGCCGTTCCGACATGGAAAACAATAGCAAACGTTCAGGGGTGGTCGATCACGGCCGTCCGGCGCCAGGGCTACGCCTGTGACCAGCGCATGTCGGGAGTATTGCGGCCTTGGGCGCAGCGCCGCCGGGAGGGAGGATGGCGGTGGACCCCCGCCGCGGTCCGTGCCCCACCGGGAGGACGGCGCGGCCGTGAACCATGAGGAGGCAGTGTGAGCGAGTCGCAGCCGGCCCGTACGGTCACCGGCGAGGACGAGGTCGTCGACCTGTGCCGGGACCTGATCAGGATCGACACGAGCAACTACGGCGACCATTCCGGCCCCGGTGAACGCGCCGCCGCCGAGTACGTGGCGGAGAAGCTCGCCGAGGTCGGCCTGGAGCCGCAGATCATCGAGTCGCACAAGGGCCGCGCCTCGACGGTGGCCCGCATCGAGGGCACGGACCCGTCGCGGCCCGCGCTGCTGATCCACGGGCACACCGACGTGGTGCCCGCCAACGCGGAGGACTGGACCCACCACCCGTTCTCCGGGGAGATCGCGGACGGCTGCGTGTGGGGCCGCGGCGCGGTCGACATGAAGGACATGGACGCGATGACGCTCGCGGTCGTCCGCGACCGGCTGCGCTCCGGCCGCAGGCCGCCGCGCGACATCGTGCTGGCCTTCCTCGCCGACGAGGAGGCGGGCGGCGTGTACGGCGCCCGGCACCTCGTGGACAAGCACCCCGGCGTCTTCGAGGGCGTCACGGAGGCCATCGGCGAGGTCGGCGGCTTCTCCTTCACCGTCAACGAGAACCTGCGGCTGTACCTGATCGAGACGGCCCAGAAGGGCATGCACTGGATGCGGCTGACCGTGGACGGCACGGCCGGTCACGGGTCGATGACCAACAGCGACAATGCGATCACCGAGCTGTGCGAGGCGGTCGGGCGGCTGGGGCGGCACAAGTTCCCGGTGCGGGTGACCAAGACCGTACGGTCCTTCCTCGACGAGCTGTCGGACGCCCTGGGCACCGAGCTGGACCCGGAGGACATGGAGGAGACCCTCGCCAAGCTGGGCGGCATCGCGAAGATCATCGGTGCCACGCTGCAGAACACCGCGGCGCCGACCCAACTGGGCGCCGGCTACAAGGTCAACGTCATCCCGGGCCAGGCGACCGCGGCCGTCGACGGCCGGTTCCTGCCCGGCCACGAGGAGGAATTCCTCGCCGATCTGGACCGGATTCTCGGCCCGCGGGTCAAGCGCGAGGACATTCATGCCGACAAGGCACTGGAGACCGGTTTCGACGGTCCTCTGGTGGCGGCCATGCAGTCGGCGCTGAAGGCCGAGGACCCGATCGCGCGGGCCGTTCCGTACATGCTCTCCGGCGGTACGGACGCGAAGTCCTTCGACGACCTCGGTATCCGGTGCTTCGGTTTCGCGCCGCTCAAGCTGCCGCCGGAGCTGGACTTCGCCGGAATGTTCCACGGCGTGGACGAGCGGGTGCCGGTCGACGGACTGAAGTTCGGTACGCGGGTACTCGACCGGTTCATCGAGCAGAGCTGACCGGCGAACTGCCGCGGCGCGGCGCCGAAAACCGGGCCCTGACGTGGTACGCGACCGGCACGGTCGGCCAGGTGTACGCATGTAGCCGGAACGGGTGAATGGCGTCATAGGCTCGTAGCTTCATCACCTTCTCCTCGTTGCAGAGGGTGCGGTCCGCGGCTGGGACCGCATTGCCAACAAGGAGGAATAATGATCAAGAAGGTCGTCGCTGCCGCGGCTGCCACCGGCGGTCTGGTGCTCGCCGGCGCGGGCCTGGCCGTTGCCGACTCGGGGACGCAGGGCGCCGCCCTGAACTCCCCGGGTGTCATTTCGGGCAACGCCGTCCAGGTCCCGATCCACGTGCCGATCAACCTGTGCGGCAACACGATTGACATCATCGGGCTGCTGAACCCTGCCTTTGGCAACACCTGCGTCAACGACTGACGCGGTGCCTGAATCCGTAAGGCTGTAACCCGGTCGGCTCCGGAGTGCGCGCCATGCACTCCGGAGCCGACGGGTGTTCCGGCCCGCCGCGCGACGCGCCGCGGGTCATTCGGAAGTCAGAGGCAGGGGAGAGCGAACCTATGCGACAGGTCGCGAAAAAGGGCCTGATCACGATGGCGGCAGCGAGCGGTGTACTGGCCGTCGCGGGCAGCTACGCGCACGCGGATTCCGGTGCGCAGGGGAATGCGGCGCATTCCCCGGGGGTGTTGGCCGGCAATGCCGCCCAAATCCCCGTGGACATCCCGGTGCAGGCCTGCGGGAATTCCGCGAACGTCGTCGGACTGCTGAATCCCGCCATGGGAAACACCTGTGTCAACGGCGGCGGCTCGCGCGGCGAACGGGGCCAGGGTGCCAACAGCCGCAGCGGCGGTGGCGGCGCCGGTGCCCAGGGGACGGCGCAGGGCTCGCCCGGCGCCGTCTCGGGCAACCAGGTGCAGGCACCGGTCCACGCGCCCGTCAACGCCTGCGGCAACTCCGTCTCGGTCGTCGGGGTCGGCAACGCGGTCAACGCCAACGGCTGCGCGGGCGAGGGCGGCAGCACCGGCGACGGCACGGGAACGCGCACCGATCACGGCTCCTCGCCGGACACCCCGGCCGGACAGGACCCGCGGCCGTCCGACGGCCGCCCGGGCCCGCGGGCCCCGGGCGGTTCCGCGTCCCCCGCCGAGGACCGCGCGGGCGAACCGGCCGGCCCGGTCACCCCGGACCACCGGCCGCACACGACGGACACGGCGGGCGCCGTACAGGAACGCGGGCCGCAGCTCCGGGAGGAGGAGTCGACGCCGCGTACGCAGATCGTCACCCCGCCCCGGGACGAGGAGCACTTCCTCGCCCAGACCGGTGCGGGAGCGCTCGGCATCGCGCTGCCGGCGAGCGCGGGCCTGCTGCTCGGCGGTGCGGTGCTGTACCGCCGCGCGCGGTCCGCACGGGCCTGACCGGCCACCGGTGCCGCGCCGTCAGGCCGGCGCGCCAGAGCGGGCCCCGCGCCGGCGGGGCCCGCTCTCACGTATGCGGAGTCGCCGGGAGGGGGACTGCCGGGCACCGGCTCGTACGGCGCGTACGGACCGTACGGCTCGAACGGAACCGGGGATTCCGGGAGCGGTCATGCGGTCCGGCCCGTGCCGCGGCGGCCGTGGCGGTTCACCAGGTCGCCCGGATCTGGCGGATGATACGGCGGCGCAGCCGCACCCGGCGGCTGCCGTCAGGGTTGAGGCGCAGGCGGTCCAACTCCCAGTGTCCGTACTCGGCATGGTCGGTCAGCAGGCGTGTGGCGGCCTTGCGGGAGACCCCTCGCGGCACGTACACATCGCAGAATTCGTATTCCGGCATCGCATCTATTGTGCGGGACCGGCCCCGGTACGGATAGCGTCTGCACTATGTCTGATGCTGCGCAGCCTTCCGCTGCCGAGGTACGTGCCGCCGCCGAGGCGGTCAAAGCCGCGCTGGACCGTCACCTCGACGCGGTCGAACACCGCTCGGGCCAGGACGACCCCGCCGTCTACGCCGCGTTCGACGAACTCGCCGCGGCGGCTGAGGCGTACGACGAGCTGCTGTACGACACCTATGACGAGGTCACTCCCTTCGAGATCCCCGGCAACGACACCCTGCCCGCCTACGCGGGCCCGGAGGAACCCAGCGCGCTCAGCGTGCTGATCCGCCGCGACTACGCGGTGGTCGAACCACAGCGGCTGCTGTCGCAGGCGCAGCGGATCGCCGATCTCGACCCGGAGTCCGCCGCCGACGCCGCGGCGGAGGCCAGGGCGGTCAACGGCGGTACGGGATCGGTGGCCGGCGTGGTCGGCAGCAGCGTGCACGCGGCGCTGGGCGTGCTCTTCGGGGAGTTCGAACCGGACGAGATCGCCACCCGGCACAAGGAGTTCGGTCTGGAGGAGGGCGACTCCACGCTGTGGGTCGTCGCCGCCGACGAGACGCCGGAACCGGGGGAGTGGCTGTCCGCGCCGTTCGACCAGACCGATCCGCAGCGGGTGGTGTGCCGCTTCGACGTCAGCTCCGTCTTCGACGAGGAGCTGGGCGCCGATGACGACGACGTGCTGGAGACGCTCGACGGGGACCGCTGACGGCGTACGGATGCCCGGCCGGGTGACGGTGCCAGGGCCGGGGCGGCGCGTCGGTACGCGCCGCCCCCGGCACCGGGCGTCGAGCGGTCAGCCGGCCGACGCGTCCGCCGTGGCCTGCGCCGTGTGGAGCTGGAGCAGCGTCCGCAGACGGGTGGTGCGCTCCTTCGCCGGGATCTCCGCGACCGCGCGCGGCAGCGCCTGGTCCACGCCCTGCACGACGGACAGATGGCGCTCGGCACGGCTGAAGGCGGTGTACACCCAGGAGCGGGTGAGGCCCTTCGCGGCGTCGCCCGGCAGGACGGCCACCACGGCGGGCCAGCGCGCCCCGGCCGCCTGGTGGGCGGTGACGGCCCAGCCGTGCCGGACCGTGTCCGGGCCCACCCGCTCACGCGGCACGACCACGGGGGAGCCGGCGCAGTCCAGGTGCAGGCCGGCCGCGTCGGCGCCGGTGACCTTGCCGGTGACCGTACGGCCGGGGGCGGGCGAGTAGGCGACGCGGTCGCCCGGGTCGAAGCCGCCGAACCGGCCGGGGCCGGGGTTGAGCCGCTCCTTGAGGGCCGCGTTCAGCGCGCGGGTGCCCGCGGCGCCGCCGTGGCCGACGGTGACGACCTGCGTCTGCTCGGCGGGCACCCCGATGGCCCGGGGCACCGAGTCGGCGACGAGCTGGACGGTACGGTGCACCGCCTCGCCGGCATCCCGCGCCGGAATGATCACTACTTCATTGCCGGGCGCCTCGACCTGGTTCAGCTCCCCGATGCCGATGCCCGAGACCAGCTCGCCGACCGGCCCGAAGTCCGGGGTGCGGGAGGCGACCTGGGGGCAGCAGCGGGCGGCCAGCACGTCCGCGAAGAGCCGGCCGGGGCCGGCCGACCACAGCACGCCGGGGTCGCCGCTGAGCACCAGCCGGGCGCCGTCGGTCAGCGACTCCACGAGCAGCGCGGCGGTCTCCAGGTCCAGTTGGGGCGCGTCCAGGACGACCAGCAGGTCCAGGGCGAGCGCGCCGTCCGCGTCCCGGCCGGGGCCTTCGCGGCCGGCCAGCAGCCCGGAGAGCGTGACGGCGGCCTCGGCGGCGGCACCGGGCGCCGGGGCCGCGGCGAGGCCGGTGTACGTGTCGGCGGCCTCGGCGAGGTGCCGGGCCAGGCGGGCGCGGCCGTCCGGGGTGTGCGTGGCGCCGAACGCCCGCAGACCGAGCGCGCAGGCCGCGGCGATCAGTGCGGCGGGCTCGGCACGGGCGGCCTCGGCACCGGTGTGCGCGATCAGGCCGCTGCGGGCCGCGGCACGGATCAGCTCGGCGGCGGAGGGGGAGGGAGCGGCCGAGGCGGCCGCCTCCCACGCGGTGGCGGACGGCTGCTGTACGGCCCGTACGGGGGCGTCGTCCCGTACGGGAGTGTCGTCTCGCACGGAGGTGTCGTCCTCCGGTGCGCCGTCGCCCGGCTCCGAGGGGCCGTCGTGCTCCGGTGTGCTGCTCGCAGCCGGTTCGCCGTCGGCGCCGGTGGGCCCGGCGTCGGCGGGCTCGGCGCTGGTGGGCTCCTCGTCGGCGGGCTCCTCGAAGGTGTTGAGCAGCCGCGCCAGGCCGTCCGCGACGCTCTCCTCGGCCATGGCGAACCGGTCCAGCCCGAGCAGGACCCGGACCGGCTGCTCCTCGTCCTCGTCGCCGGCCGACGGCCGCGCGCCGCCGGGCGTCTCGACGGCGTCCTGGAAGACGAGCACGGCCCCCTCGGCGATGGCCGTCTGCAGGGCCTCGTCCGGGTCCGGTACGGAGCGCTGGGCGAGCGCGGCGCGCAGCGCGGGCGCCTCCAGCGCGGAGTGCCCCGCCAGCGCGGCCTGCTCCAGCAGCCAGCCGACCAGGGCCTGCGCACGCCGGTCGTCGTCCGGCCCGCAGGCCGGGCCGAGCAGCGCCCGCGCGAAGCCGTCGGCCTGCTCGGGGCGGACGCCCGGCACGGCGAGCAACTGCCACGGGTCCTCGCGCAGCGCCTCCGCCGCGCGCTCGCCGAGCGTCTCGGCGGTCTTCTCGGCCAGGGTCTCCGGGGCACCGCCCGCCGTCAGGACCTGCCGTACGCCGTCGAGGCCGGGGGCCAGGTCCGCGGTCGTGGCCGGGTGGGGGGTCGTGTGCGCGGCGGGGGCGGGGCGGCCGCCGCCGTCACCGCCCGGGACCGGACGGGTGTGGTCGGGGGCGCTCTCCTGGCCGGGCACGGCGGGGGCCTGCGGCGGGGCTCCCGCCGGACCACCGCGCTCCGGGGTGCCCGTCGCGGGAGCCGGTACGCCGCCCTGGGGCTTCCGGGCGCCCGCCGCCGCACCCGCGCCGCCCGACCGGGGCGACCGCTGGGTGAAGAACGAGTCCGCGGACCGCTCCCCGCTCTCCACGGCCCGCACGGCCGCCGCCAGCGCGGCGGCGCTGAGCTTCCCGCCCGGCTCGGCGGCACGCCCGCCGTCCGCCGCCACAGGCGCGCCCGCGCCCGCTTCCGGACCACCTGCGGACCCGGCCGCCGTCTCATCCCCGGCTGCCGTCACGCTCTCGGCCGCCGCGTCCCCGGCTCCCGCCGCGTCCCCAGCCTCCGGCGAACCTGCGGGCACACCGTCCGTGCCACCTCCCGTGTCGCCTGTGCCACCGTCCGTGCCACCACGCGTGTCACCGCCTGTGACGTCCTCCCTCCCGGCCGCCTCCGGGACAGCCGTCGTGGCCGCCTCCTCGGGGCGGTCTCCGGGCCGGGCGCGGTGGGCTCGGGCGCGTCCTCGGAGAGGCGGTCGGTACTCACAGCGTGCTCCAGTCGTGGTCGGGATAGTGGTGCACCGGGGCCGAGACATCGTCCAGGGCCCGGCAGATCTCGTCAGGAAGACTAAGGGTCTCCACTGACAACGCCGCTCTGAGCTGCTGCGCCGTGCGTGCGCCGACGACCGGGGCGGTGACTCCCGGCCGGTCGCGCACCCAGGCGAGAGCCACCTGCAGCGCGGTGACGGCGAGCCCGTCGGCGGCCGTGCTGACCGCCTCGACGATCCGGCCCGCCGTATCGTCCAGGTAGGGGGCGACGAACGGCGCCAGTTGTTCCGAGGCGCCCCGTGAGTCGGCCGGGGTGGCGTGCCGGTACTTGCCGGTGAGCACCCCTCGGCCCAGCGGCGACGAGGGCAGCAGGCCGACGCCCAGGTCCCGCGCGGCGGGCAGCAGCTCCCGTTCGATGCCGCGCTGGAGGAGGGAGTACTCCATCTGGGTGCCGGCCAGCCGCGTGCGCAGGGTCGGGGCGGACAACTGCCAGGTCGCCGCCTTGGCCAGTTGCCAGCCGGAGAAGTTCGAGACGCCGACATAGCGTGCGCGGCCGGTGGCGACGGCGATGTCGAGCGCCTGGAGGGTCTCGTCGAGCGGGGTGTGCGGGTCGAAGGCGTGGAGCTGCCAGAGGTCCACGTAGTCGGTGCCGAGACGTTCCAGCGAGGCGTCCAGCGCGTCCAGGAGGTGGCGGCGGGAGCCGTCGACGCGGCGGTCCGCGTCCAGGACGCTGCCCGCCTTCGTCGCGATGACCAGGTCCCGGCGCGGCACCAGCCCCTCGCAGAGCCGGCCGAGCAGATACTCGGCGCCGCCGTCGGCGTACACGTCCGCGGTGTCCACGAGGGTGCCGCCGGCTTCCCAGAACGCCTTGAGCTGCTCGGCGGCGTCGTGCTCGTCGGTGTCCCTGGCCCAGGTCAGGGTGCCGAGGCCGAGACGGGACACGCGCAGGCCCGTACGGCCGAGGTGCCTTTGCTCCATGGGCCCTGAGGTTACTGGCCTGTCGTCCGGCTCACGGGACCCTGTGGACAACCGGCCGCACGGTGCGCCGCCGGCCTGTGGACAACCGGGCGGCCCGCCGCGCCGCCGGTCCACGGGCGGGCGGCCGGTGACGGCCGGTGCCACCCCGCGCTAGAGTCCCCGGAACACCGACGTTACTGATCAGTAAGGGGAGCGGTATGAAGCTCGGGATCAACCTCGGCTACTGGGGCGCCGGGATGGACGCGGACAATCTGGCCGTCGCGCAGGAGGCCGACCGGCTCGGCTACGCGGTGTGCTGGGCGGCCGAGGCGTACGGCTCCGACGCCCCCACCGTGCTCTCCTGGGTCGCCTCGCGGACCGAGCACATCGACGTCGGCTCGGCGATCTTCCAGATCCCGGCCCGTACGCCCGCGATGACCGCGATGACGGCCGCCACCCTCGACTCGCTGTCCGGCGGCCGCTTCCGGCTGGGCCTGGGCGTCTCGGGGCCGCAGGTCTCGGAGGGCTGGTACGGCGTGAAGTTCGACAAGCCGCTGGCCCGTACCCGCGAGTACGTGGAGATCGTCCGCAAGGCGATGACCCGCGAGCGGCTGTCCTACGAGGGGCAGCACTGGACGCTGCCGCTGCCCGGCGGCCCGGGCAAGCCGCTGAAGCTGACGGTGCACCCGCAGCGCGAGCACATTCCGCTCTACATCGCCGCGATCGGCCCCAAGAACCTCACCCAGACCGGTGAGATCGCCGACGGCGCGCTCTTGATCTTCCCGTCCGCCGACCACCTGGAGGAGACGGCGATCACGCACATCCGGGCCGGCCGGGAGAAGGCGGGCAAGACCCTGGAGGGCTTCGACGTCTGCCCGACGCTGCCGCTGGCCGTCGGCGAGGACAAGGACGTCAGCGCGCTGGCCGACACGTTCCGCCCGTACACCGCGCTGTACGTGGGCGGCATGGGCAGCCGCAAGCAGAACTTCTACAACCAGCTCGCGCAGCGCATGGGCTACGAGAAGGAGGCCGCCGAGATCCAGGACAAGTACCTCTCCGGCGACAAGGAGGGCGCGGCGGCCGCCATCCCGCAGAAGCTGATCGACCAGACCACGCTGCTGGGTTCCGTCGAGCGCATCGCGGACCGGATGCAGGCGTACGCGGCGGCCGGCGTGACCACGCTGACCCTCGCGCCCGCCGGCTTCACGCTGGAGGAGCGCCTCGCCTCGCTGCGGGCGGGCACCGAGGCCCTGGAGCGCGCGGGGCTCGCATAAGGGGCGCGGGGTCCGGACGGGCACCGGCCCCGGGGGAGCCTGCGGCCGTGGTGGGGGCTCGGGGGTCTTCCCCGCCACGGCCGTCACCCGGCACAACGCGGGGACGGCCCGCGTGGTTACGCCACGGTGCTCCGTCCGGCCGCCGGACCGCCGTCCTGAACGTCTCCGGGCCGTCTCCCGGACCGCCCTCCGCTCCGCCTCCCGTCCCCCCTCCCGGCCGGTCCGCCGGCCGGCCACGACGTCACCTGTACGGAGGAGATGGCCGACGCCACGGTTGCCACCTTCGCCGTACCGCACTTCACTCTTCTTCTGCGGGTGCGGCGTATCGGAGGTGACCCGGTGCTCTCGGCCAGAAGCCTGTTCCAGGAGATTCTCGACCACGACGAGTCCTACCGGCTCTTCTGCTCCATCGCGGCCGGCGGCGAGGCCCAGGGCGGCTGGGAGAACGGACGGATCGCCGTGCTGATCCCCGGATCGCTGCGGGAGCTGGCCCCCAAGGCCGCCCGGCACGGCGCCGACGAGGACAAGCACGGCCGCCTCTTCACCGCCCTGCTGCGCAAGCGCGGCCTGGACCTGGTGCCCGTCCCCGAGGACACCGACTACACCGTCCTGCTGGAGCGCCGCGGCATCGGCCTGGCCCACGACAGGCTGCGCCGCGACGAGCCGCTGACCGAGCAGGAAGTCGTCGCCTACCTGGCGCACAGCCGGGTCACCGAGCAGCGCGCCGCCGAACAGATGGACCTGCTCAAGAAGCACTTCGGCGGTCACCCCGACATCGGCCGGGCGGTCCTGATGATCGCCCAGGACGAGGAGAACCACCTCGCCTACTGCCACGAGGAGCTGCTGCGGCTGGCGGCGCGGGGCCACGGCCCGGCGATCCGGCGCACGCTGCGCGACGCGGCGCGCGCCGAGATCGAGGTCTACCGGGACGTCAGCCTGGCCGTGCTGGCCCACATGGGACGCATCCTGCGCTGGCCGCGGCCGAAGTCCGCCCTCCTCGCCGCCGGCATCCGCGCGGTGTACGTCTACGAGCGGCTCGCCGGCTGGCGCCGGATGGTCTCGCTACGGCTCCCGGAGCGGCGTGACGCGCTGGGCGGCCCGGCCGCCCCGGCACCCGGGACCGTCTGAGGCGGGTGGCCGCTCACAGCCAGCCGCGGCGTTTGAAGAGGCGGTACAGCGACAGCTCGATGATCACCATCAGCAGCAGGATGCCGTAGTAGCCCCAGGACCACTTCAGTTCGGGCATGTGCTCGAAGTTCATGCCGTAGACGCCCGCGATCAGCGTCGGCACGGCCGCCAGGGCCGCCCAGGCGGAGATCTTGCGCATGTCGTCGTTCTGGCGCACCCCCATCTGCGCCAGGTGGGCGCTGAGGATGTCGGACAGCAGCCGGTCCAGGCCCTCGACCGACTCGTTGGCGCGGGTGAGGTGGTCGCCGACGTCCCGGAAGAACGGCCGCGCCTCGTCGTGCACGAAGGGCACACCGGGGTTCTGCAGCCGCAGCATCGGCTCCACCAGCGGGTTGGTGGCCCGCCGGAACTCCAGCACCTCGCGCTTGAACGCGTAGATCGCGGCGGCGGTGTTGCCGCTGTCCGACCGGGACGGCGCGAACACCTCCGCCTCCAACTCCTCCAGGTCCACCTGGAGTTCCGTGGCCACCTCGATGTAGTGGTCGACCACCGCGTCGCTGATCGCGTACAGCACCGCGGTGGGACCGTGCCGCAGGACGTCCGGCTCGTGCTCCAGGCGGCGGCGTACGGCGGTGAGCGGGCTGGCGGTGCCGTGCCGGACGACCACGACGAAGGAGTCCCCGAGGAAGATCATCAGCTCGCTGGCCGAGACCGAGCCCGCCGCGTCGTCGTAGGTGATCGGTTTGAGCACCATGAACAGGGAGTCGTCGTACACCTCCAGCTTCGGCCGCTGATGGGCCTTGAGCGCGTCCTCCACGGCGAGCGGGTGCAGCCCGAACTCCCTGCTGACATGGTCGAACTCCTCCGGGGTGGGCTCGTGCAGCCCGAGCCACAGGAAGGAGTGACCTTCGGCGCGCGCCGCTTCGAGGGCGTCGGAGAAGTCCTCCGGCCCCTGGGTGCGGCGGCCGTCCTGGTAGATGGCGCAGTCGACGATCACACGGGGAATTGTCACTCGCCGCGCCGCGTCGTGCCAGGAGCAGGCCGTCCGCGTTCCGGGGCGGCGGTCCCGCGTCCGGTGCCGCCGTCCGGGGAACGTAGGCTGGCTGCCATGCCCACGCTGATCCTGGTGCGGCACGGCCGCTCCACCGCCAACACGTCCGGCCTGCTCGCCGGGCGTACTCCCGGGGTGACCCTCGACGAGCGGGGCGCCGCCCAGGCCGCCGCGCTCCCCGGCCGCCTCGCGGACCTGCCGCTCGCCGCCGCCGTCAGCAGTCCGCTGGAGCGTTGCCTGGAGACCGTGCAACCCCTCCTGGACGCCCGGCCCGGCCTGCCGCTGCATGTCGAGGACCGCATCAACGAGTGCGACTACGGTGACTGGTCGGGCCGCAAACTGGCCGAGCTCAACGACGAGCCGCTGATGGAGGTCGTCCAGCAGCACCCGTCCGCCGCCGCCTTCCCGGGCGGGGAGTCCATGCGGGCCATGCAGGCCCGCGCCATGGACGCGGTGCGCGACTGGAACGCCCGGATCGAGGCGGAGCACGGCCCCGAGGCGGTCTACGCGATGTGCTCGCACGGCGACATCATCAAGTCCCTCGTCGCCGAGGCCCTCGGCCTGCACTTCGACCTCTTCCAGCGGATCTCGGTCGAGCCCTGTTCGCTGACCGCGATCCGCTGGACCCGCCTGCGGCCCTACCTCGTACGCCTCGGCGACACCGGCCACTTCGGCGGGCTGGCGCCGCGGGCGGACGGCAGTACGGCGGCGGACGACCGGGACGCGGCCGTCGGCGGTGGCGCGGGCGGAGCGTGATCAGCGGGCGCAGTAGGGTGGTGCGACGGCGCTGCCTGCCACACCTCCTGCGTTCCGCACCCGGAAGCCACACCCACAGGAACCGCAGCGACCTCAGTGACCCCGCAGTCGAGCAAACGGAGCAGGACGTTGTCCCGTCAGGTGTTCTTCTACGACGCGCCGGACCGCTTCGTGGCCGGTACGGTCGGGCTGCCTGGCCGCCGTAGCTTCTTCCTCCAGGCGACGGCTTCCGGCCGTACCACCAGTGTCGCCCTGGAGAAGACCCAGGTCGCCGCGCTCGCCGAGCGCGTCGACGAGCTGCTGGACGAGGTGGTGCGCCGCAGCGGCGGCAACGCGCCCGTCCCCGCGGTGGCCCCCGCCGAACTGTCCGACACCGCTCCGCTGGAATCGCCGGTCGAGGAGGAGTTCCGGGTCGGCACGATGGCGCTCGCCTGGGACGGCGACGAACAGCGCATGATCATCGAGGCCCAGGCACTGGTCGAGCTGGAGGCCGACACCGACGAGGATCTCGCCGAGGCCGAGGAGCGGCTGCTCCAGGACGACGAGAACGGCCCGCCGATGCTGCGCGTGCGCCTCACCGGCACGATGGCCCGCTCCTTCGCCAAGCGGGCCCTGGAAGTCGTCAACGCGGGGCGCCCGCCGTGCCCGCTGTGCAGCCTGCCGCTCGACCCGGAGGGACACGTATGCCCGCGTCAGAACGGATACCGGCGGGACGCGTGATGCCGGGGGAGGAGACGGTGACGGCGGGCGGCGGACCGGCCGGCCAGGCGGCAGCGGGCCGGGTGGCGGGCGGCCGTACGGGTGACGGCCAGGGTGACGGCCCGAGGGACGGTCAGGGTGACAGCCCGGACGGCGGCCCGGCCCGGCAGGCGAACGGCGACGGGAGCGGCGGGGCGACCGGCAGCGGGAACGGCAGCGCGCCCGGCGGCATATCCGCCCGTGCCACGGCCCGCCCGGGGCGGCTGACCGCCGAGGCCCTCACCCACGGCGAGCTGACCGTACGCGGACAGGTTCGCGAGGCGTCCAACGCCGTCCTGTACTGCACGGTCACCCACGGGGACATCAGCGGCACCTGCGTCTACAAGCCCGTCGCCGGCGAGCGCCCGCTGTGGGACTTCCCCGACGGCACGCTCGCCCAGCGCGAGGTCGCCGCGTACGAGGTGTCCCGGGCCACCGGCTGGGACCTGGTCCCCACCACCGTGCTGCGCGACGGCCCGTACGGGCAGGGCATGGTCCAGGAGTGGATCGAGGCGGCGCCCGAGGGCGCGGAGCTGCTGGCGCTGGTCGAGGGGGAGGAGCCGGGGCCCGGCTGGAAACCGGTGGGTTTCGCCGAAGTGGGCGAAGGGCGTACGGCGCTTCTGGTACACGCCGACGACGAACGGCTGCGGCGCCTGGCCGTGCTGGACGCCGTCATCAACAACGGCGACCGCAAGGGCGGCCATCTGCTGCCCGCCGAGGGCGGCCGGCTCTACGCCATCGACCACGGTGTGACCTTCAACGCCGAGGACAAGCTGCGTACGCTCCTGTGGGGCTGGGCGGGTGAGCCGCTGACCGAGGAGGCCCGCGAGGTGCTGGGGCGGCTCGCCACGGAGCTGGAGGAAGGCGCTCCGCTCGCCGCCCGGCTCGCCGGACTGATCACCGCGGCCGAGCTGGCGGCGCTGCGCGCCCGGGTGGCGGACCTGCTGCGCACCGGCGTGCACCCGCGGCCCGGCGGGGACTGGCCGCCGATCCCCTGGCCGCCGGTCTGAGACGTGGTGGGGGCGGCTTGCGGCACCCGTCGGACCGCTGCTGCGAGGGGCCTCGACGCCCGCTGTAGTACGTCGTAGCAGGCCCGGGGCCTTACCGGGCCCCGGCGGCCGCTCGGCCAGCACATTTCTCCCCTCCGCACAAGAGGGCCTTCTCGGCCAAGATCCGAGGTCCGGTTCGTATGCGGAACGTGCATCCGGTTACGCTCAAGACATGCATGCATGGCCCGCTTCTGAGGTCCCCGCCCTGCCCGGCCAGGGCCGCGACCTGAGGATCCACGACACCGCGACCGGCGGACGGGTGACCCTCGCCCCCGGTCCCGTCGCCCGTATCTATGTCTGCGGCATCACGCCGTACGACGCCACCCACATGGGGCACGCGGCGACCTACAACGCGTTCGACCTGGTTCAGCGCGTGTGGCTCGACACGAAGCGCCAGGTGCACTACGTGCAGAACGTCACCGACGTCGACGACCCCCTCCTGGAGCGGGCCCTGGCCACCGGCGACGACTGGACCGCGCTCGCCGAGCGGGAGACCGCCCTGTTCCGCGAGGACATGACGGCCCTGCGGATGCTCCCGCCGCGCGAGTACGTGGGCGCCGTCGAGGCCATACCGTGGATCGTCCCGATGGTCGAGCGGCTGCGCGACAGCGGCGCCGCCTACGAGCTCGAAGGCGACATCTACTTCTCCGTCGAGGCCGACCGGCACTTCGGCGAGGTCTCCCGGCTCGACGCCGAGGCGATGCGGGTGCTGTCCGCCGAGCGCGGCGGCGACCCGGAGCGCCCCGGCAAGAAGAACCCGCTCGACCCGATGCTGTGGATGGCCGCCCGCGACGGTGACCCGAGCTGGGACGGCGCCTCGCTCGGGCGCGGCCGCCCGGGCTGGCACATCGAGTGCGTGGCCATCGCCCTGCAGTACCTCGGCATGGGCTTCGACGTGCAGGGTGGCGGCTCCGACCTCGCCTTCCCGCACCACGAGATGGGCGCCTCGCACGCCCAGGCCCTGACCGGCGAGCACCCCTTCGCCCAGGCATATGTGCACGCCGGCATGGTCGCCCTGAACGGCGAGAAGATGTCCAAGTCCAAGGGCAACCTGGTCTTCGTCTCCAAGGTGCGGCGCGACGGCACGGACCCGGCGGCGATCCGCCTGGCCCTGCTCGCGCACCACTACCGGGCCGACTGGGAGTGGACGGACGCGGTCCTGGACGAGGCCGTGGAGCGGCTGGCGCGCTGGCGCGCCGCGGTCTCCCGCCCGGACGGGCCGCCGGCCGACGCGCTGCTGGAGGAGATCCGTACGGCGCTGGCGGACGACCTGGACTCGCCGGCCGCGCTCGCCGCGGTCGACCGCTGGGCCGCCGCGCAGACCGCGGACGGCGGCAGCGACGAGGGCGCGCCCGGCCTCGTGTCGCGGGCCGTGGACGCCCTGCTCGGCGTCGCCCTGTGACGCGCTGACGCGCCGCGGACGAAACGGTTCGCCGCTGCCTTCCTTCCGGGGCGTTCCCTCTCGCGAGGGAGCGCCCCGCTTCACTTGTGAAGACGTGCCGGTGCGGCGTACGGCGGGTACCGGGGTGTGCTGGGCTGAGGGGTCACAGGCACCCCGCAGGAAGGACGCGCACCATGACACGTTCCCTGTCCCGCCGAAGACTGCTCGCCACCGCCGCCGCACTGGGCGCCGGCGCCGCACTCGGGCCCCTGGCCGCGCCGGCCCGCGCGGGCGGCCGGTGGCCCACCACGATCCCCCTGCCCGACGGGTTCCGCCCCGAGGGCATCGCCATCGGCCCCGGCCCGTACGCGTACTTCGGCTCCCTGGCCGACGCCTCGGTCTACCGCGCCGACCTGGCCACCGGCCGGGGACGGCTGATCACCGGCAGCCTCGGTACGGGCCGACAGGCCGTCGGCATGAAGACCGACGCCCGGGGGCGCCTGTTCGTCGCGGGCGGCCCGGGCGCGCTCCGCGTCATCGACACCCGCGACGGCGCCGTCCTGGCGTCCTACCGGGCCGGCGACGGACAGAACTTCGTCAACGACGTCATCCTCACCCGCGACGCCGCCTACTTCACCGACAGCTTCCGCCCCGAACTCCACGTCCTGCCCCTCGGCAAGAACGGCGAACTCCCCGGCCCCGACGGCCTCCGCACCCTGCCGCTGACCGGCGAGTGGGTCCAGGGCGGCGACTTCACGGCGAACGGCATCGAACACACCCCGGACGGCACGGCGCTGCTCGTCGTCAACGACTACGCGGGCGCCCTCTTCCGGGTCGACCGGCGCACCGGCCACGCCCGCAAGGTGACGCACACCGGCCCGCGGCTCGTGAACGGTGACGGACTGCTGCTCCTGGACCAGGACCTGTACGTCGTGCAGCAGGCCCAGAACGCCGTCGACGTGCTGCGCCTGAACCGCATCGGGTCGTACGGCCGGGCGATCGCCCGTATCACCGACCCGCGCTTCCAGATACCGACCACCGCCGCCGCCTGGGGCGACCGCATCTACCTGCCCAACGCGCGCTTCGACGTGGACCCGCCGCTGCCGACCACGACGTACACGGCGGTCGCGGTGGATCGCGTGTGACGGACCGGCGTTCCGTGGCGGCAGGCAGTGGCCGCACCCCGTCTCAGCGCCTGCCCGGCGCGAAGGTGGCCTGGACGAGGCGCTGGGCGACCGGGTTCATCGTCTCGGCCTTGGCGTCGACCGCGTTGACGGAGTACACGAGCGTCCGGCAGAGGTTCCGGTCGGCGGCGAAGAGGGTGCTGTAGCCGGGGCGGGCACCGCTCTTGCCCCAGAGGACGCGGCCGCCGCCGAGATCCTGGCGTTCGAGTCCGGCGCTCAGCCGGGCGCCCTCGATGTCGGGGACGGTGAACATCTCCGTGTCCAGCAGCGGTTGCGGCACGAGCTCGCCCCGGAACAGCGCGACGAGGAACTTCTCCAGGTCAGCGGTGGTGGAGATCATGTCTCCGGCCGCCCAGCGGTCCGACATGTTCCAGTCGGTGGCGTCCACCACCGCACCGTTCGCCAGGCGCTGGTAGCCCCGGTGGTGCGGGCCGTGGATGCGCGGGTCGGGTCCCGCGGGGAACGAGGTGTGCGTCATGCCGGCCGGGCGGAAGATCCGGTTCCGCGCCTGGTGCGCGTACGTGTCGCCGGTGACCTTCTCGATCAGCAGGCCGAGCACGGTGTAGTCGATGTTGGCATATCGCTGCTTCTTGCCCGGCCCCTCGTCCGGCCCCCGGTAGGGGCCCTTGGCGACGGACGCCGCGACGACATCGCGCGGGGTGAGGGTCCGGAAGCGGTTCTCGTACCCCTCGGCGTTCTCCGCGCCGAGGGACGCACCCGGCCGCAGCCCGCTGGTGAAGGTCAGCAGCTGCCGTACGGTGATCGGCTCGAAGGTCGCGGGCAGCAGGCCGGGCAGGTAGTGCTGTACGGTGCCGTCCAGGTCGATCTTGTGCTCGGCGGCGAGCTGGAGCACGATCGCCGAGGTGACCGCCTTGGTGGTCGAGCCCGCTCGGAACCGGGCGTTCTCCAGGGGGCCCTGGCCGGTCCTCAAGGAGCGGACCCCGGCGCTGCCGTGCCAGGTCTCCTGCCCGCCCACGCGTACCAGGGCCGCGGTCGTGTCCCTGTCCGGGAGTCCGCGGAGAGCTCGTCCGAGCGCTTCGGTGTCCAGCCCAGTCCATGGAGAGGACGCCGTCGGGCGCGCGCAGGACGCCTCGGCCGGTGCGGGCGCCGCGGTCGCCGGTACCGCGGTGGCCCCCGTGACGAGCGTGATGGTCAGGGCGGCGGTCAGGGCGACCGTACGGATGCGGGTGCGCAAGAGGGCTCCAAGGGGCGGGCGAGCCGGGGCTCGTTCGTACGAAGACGAAGAGCAGCTTCTCCCGCACGGGCTCACCAAAGATCACCGATGAGGAGGAGCCCGCCCAGGCCGCGCCTTAGGGGACGACCCGGAGGCCGTCCCCGGTGGTATCACTCCTCGGAGTCGTCAGCCCGGCCGTCCACCCGGTCGTCCGTCCTGTCGTCCCCGCGACCGCCCTCCGACGCCCCCTTGGTGTCCGGCTTCCCGGCCTCCGGTTCCGCGGTGTCCGGACCCGTGGACTCCGCCGCGCTCCCGGGCTCACCGTTCGGACTCCTCGACTCCCTCGGCTCCTTCGCGTCCTTGGAATCCTTCGCGTCCTTCGGCTCCTTGGCCGCCGGCTTCGGCGGTCGGGTGCGCCCGCTCGCCGTGTCCCGCAGGTACGAGCCGTCGCGGCCGTCGGCCACCCCGCCCTCGGTCGCCAGGCCGGGCCCGGCCTGCGGGTCGCGGCGCCGCAGATAGCGTTCGAACTCGCGGGCGATGGCCTCGCCCGACGCCTCCGGGAGGTCGGCGGTGTCCCGCGCCTCCTCCAGCGACTGGACGTACTCGGCGACCTCGCTGTCCTCCGCCGCCAGTTGGTCCACGCCCAACTGCCAGGCGCGCGCGTCCTCGCTCAGCTCGCCCAGCGGGATACGCAGGTCGAGCAGGTCCTCCAGGCGGTTGAGCAGGGCCAGGGTCGCCTTCGGGTTCGGCGGCTGCGAGACGTAGTGCGGCACCGCCGCCCACAGGCTGACCGCCGGGACGCCCGCGTGGGTGCACGCCTCCTGGAGGATGCCGACGATGCCGGTGGGGCCCTCGTACCGGGTCTCCTCCAGGTCCATCGTGCGGGCCAGGTCCGGGTCGGAGGTGACCCCGCTGACCGGCACCGGCCGGGTGTGCGGGGTGTCGCCGAGCAGCGCGCCCAGCACCACCAGCATCTCCACGCCCAGCTCGTGCGCGAAGCCCAGGATCTCGTTGCAGAACGAGCGCCAGCGCATGCTGGGTTCGATGCCGCGCACCAGCACCAGGTCGCGCGGCTTGCCCTTGCCGTTCGCGTCGGCGATCCGCACGACGGACAGCCGTGTGGTGGGCCACGTGATCTTGCGGACGCCACCGTCCAGCCAGACCGTCGGGCGGTTGACCTGGAAGTCGTAGTAGTCCTCCGCGTCCAGCGCGGCGAACACCTCCCCCTTCCACTCCCGGTCCAGATGCGCGACCGCGGCGGAGGCGGCGTCGCCGGCGTCGTTCCAGCCCTCGAACGCGGCCACCATGACCGGGTCGATCAGCTCGGGAACTCCGTCGAGCTCGATCACCCAGCGCCTCCTTCCGACCGGCGCCGCCTCCTCGGGGCGGTCACCGGCAGCAGTTCCATTGCGTGCGCCCCCAGCCTACGGCGTCCGTGGGAGCCCCACGCAGCCCCTGTGCACGAACGAGTGTGCATACATCCGACGTGTTCGGATTCCGTCCGGCCCGCCTCCCGGCCGCCTCCCGTCCGCCCTCCGCGGCGCCCCGGACCCCGCCCCGCGTCCGGGTCCGGACAGCGGCGGGCAACTCCGCCGCGCCCTCTGGACGGTGGTGGGCAGCGGCGCTATACATCGGAGGTCCGGGAAAGGTCCGATGTCCGTCCGCACCTCGCCGGAGGCGTACGCATGGCCGTCACCGCATCCGCGCCCGTCACGGAGGTCGAGGTCCACGACGTCCGCTTTCCCACCTCGCGGCGGCGCGAGGGCTCGGACGCCATGAACCCGGACCCCGACTACTCCGCCGCCTACGTCGTCCTGCACACCGCCGACGGCGGCCGGGGGCACGGCCTGTGCTTCACCATCGGCCGCGGCAACGACCTCGCCGCCGCCGCGATCCGCGCCCTCGCCCCGGCCGTGACCGGCCGCCCGGCCCCCGTGACGGCCGCCGGTCTGGCCGCCCTGCACCGCGACCTGACCCATGACTCGCAGCTTCGCTGGCTCGGACCGGAGAAGGGCGTGACGCACATGGCGGCCGGGGCACTCGTCAACGCCGCCTGGGACCTGGCCGCCACCCGCGCCGGCCTGCCGCTGTGGGCGTTCCTGGCCGCCATGCCGCCCGAGGAGCTGGTCTCCCTCGTCGACTTCCGCTACCTCACCGACGCGCTGACCCCGGACGAGGCGCTGGCGATCCTGCGGGCCGCCGCGCCCGGCCGCGAGGAACGCGCCGCCCGGCTCCGCGCCGAGGGCTACCCCGCGTACGCCACCTCGCCCGGCTGGCTCGGCCACGACGACGCCACGCTCGTACGGCTGGCCGAGCGGGCGGTGGCCGACGGGTTCGGGCAGATCAAGCTCAAGGTGGGTGCCGATCTCGACGACGACCTGCGGCGGCTGCGGCTGGTACGGGAGGCCGTCGGGCCCGAGGTGCGCATCGCGGTCGACGCCAACCAGCGCTGGGACGTGGCCGACGCGGTGCGCTGGATGACCGCGCTCGCGCCGTACCGGCCGTACTGGATCGAGGAGCCGACCAGCCCCGACGACATCCTGGGGCACGCCGCCGTGCGGGCCGGGCAGCCGGTCAAGGTCGCCACCGGGGAGCACGCCGCCAACCGCGTCGTCTTCAAGCAGTTGCTCCAGGCCCGGGCGGTGGACTTCGTCCAGATCGACGCGGCCCGGGTGGCGGGCGTCAACGAGAACCTGGCGATCCTGCTGCTCGCGGCCAAGTACGGCGTGCCCGTATGCCCGCACGCGGGCGGGGTTGGGCTGTGCGAACTGGTGCAGCACCTGGCGATGTTCGACTACGTGGCGGTCTCCGGGAGCCGGGAGGACCGGGCGATCGAGTACGTCGACCACCTCCACGAGCACTTCACCGACCCGGCCGTCGTCGAGGGCGGCCGCTACCGGGCACCCTCGGCCCCCGGCTTCTCGGCCCGCATGAAACCCGCCTCGGTCGCCGCGTACCGCTTCCCGGACGGGCCGGTATGGCGGGCCGGGGAAGAGGAGGCCGCGGAATGAGCGCCGCAACCGGACCGCACGCGTCCCTTACGGAAGCGCGCGACTTCGCCGGTATGGCGGCGATCGTCACCGGCGGCGCCTCCGGCATCGGCGCCGCCACCGCCGCCCTGCTGCTGCGCCGCGGCGCCCGCGTCGCCGTACTGGACCGCGACCCGGCCGGGGCGCCGCCCGGCACCGTGCCCGTCACGGCCGACGTGACCGACGACGCCGCCGTACGGGCAGCCGTCGCGGCGGCCGTGGGCGCGCTGGGCGGAGCGCTGGACACCCTCGTCGGCAACGCGGGCATCGGCGCCGTCGGCACGGTGGAGGACAACGCCGACGAGGAGTGGCGGCACGTCCTCGACGTCAACGTCCTGGGGCTGGTGCGCACCGCGCGGGCCGCCCTGCCGCACCTGCGGCGTACGGCCGCCGCCCGCCCCGGCCGTGCGTCGATCACCCACACCTGCTCGATCGCCGCCACCGCCGGCCTGCCGCAGCGCGCCCTGTACGGCGCCAGCAAGGGAGCCGTGCTCTCCCTCACCCTCGCCATGGCCGCCGACCACGTCCGCGAAGGCATCCGCGTCAACTGCGTCAACCCCGGTACGGCCGACACCCCCTGGATCGGGCGGCTGCTGGACCAGGCCCCCGACCCGGCGGCCGAGCGGGCCGCGCTCGACGCCCGGCAGCCGACCGGCCGGATGGTCACCGCGGACGAAGTGGCCGCCGCCATCGCCCACTTGGCGTCCCCGGCCGCCTCCGGCATCACCGGCACCTCCCTCGCGGTCGACGGCGGGATGCAGGGACTGCGCCTGCGCCCCGCGCCCTGATCCGTACGGCTCAGGGTGCGCGGCACGGCAGCCTGTGCCGTACTGCTCGCCGCCGCGCTCACCGGCTGCAACCGAGGCAGCGAGGCCCGGGGCAGGATCGGCATCGACCTGCCGCGCACGGACATCGAGGTGGTCGTGATCACCCCGCAGGACACCGGCGCCATCAGGGTGCCCTCAGCTCCGTCAACAGGCGGGGCCGCCCCGAGGCGTTCGCAGCCTGCACGCGGCGGAAGGACCCCGGCATCACCGTGCACTGGAAGGGCGAGACCGCCTCCGCCAAGCTGCTCTACAGGCGCGGTTCCTGAACGGCCCCGACGAGCGGGACCCGGGATCCGGGACCAAGGAGGCCGACATGCCGTACATCCCGCACGGGCGACGGCGGTTGGGCCGTACGGACGTGACCGTACCGCCCCTCGGACTGGGCTGCGCGCCCCTCGGCAACCTCTACCGGCCCCTCCCCGAGGACCGCGCCCAGCAGACCGTACGCGCCGCCCTCGACACCGGCGTCCGCCACTTCGACACCGCGCCGCACTACGGACTCGGCCTGTCCGAGGAGCGCCTGGGCCGCGCGCTGGCCGGGCGGGACCGCGCCTCGTACGTCCTGTCCACCAAGGTCGGCCTGCGGCTGCGGCCCCTCGCGCCGGGCGAGGCGGTGGACGGCCAGGGCTACACCGCCACCCCGCCGCGCGCCCGCGTCCGGGACCTCACCCGCGACGGCATCCGCCGCACGCTCGACGCCTCCCTGGAACGGCTCGGCGTCGCCGCCGTCGACATCGTCTACTTGCACGACGTCGAAGGCCGCGCCGCCGAGGTGTACGCGTCCGGCTTCCCCGCCCTCGCCGAACTGCGCGCGCAGGGCGTGGTCGGCGCCATCGGCCTCGGCATGAACTCCAGCGGTCCGCTGGCCCGGTTCGTCGCCGACCTCGACGTGGACGTGGTGCTGTGCGCCGGGCGCTGGACCCTGCTCGACCGGTCGGCCTTCGACGACCTCCTGCCGGTCTGCGTGCACCGCGGCACGTCGGTCGTCGTCGGCGGCGTCTACAACTCGGGGCTGTTGGCCGACCCGTCGCCCGGCGCACCGTACGACTACGCGCCGGCCCCCGCCGCGCTGGTGGAGCGGGCGCGGCGGCTCGGCGCCGTGTGCGCGGAGTTCGGCGTCCCCCTCAAGGCCGCGGCCCTGCGCTTCCCCTTCGGCCATCCCGCCGTGGCGGGCGCCCTGGTCGGCGCCGCGTCACCGGAGGAGTCCCGGGAGAACGCGGAACTGTTCACGTACGACATCCCCGACGCCCTCTGGCACGCCCTCACCGACCGCGGCCTGCTCGCCCCCGGACTGCCCCTGCCCACCGCCGACCCCGGCGCTCCCTCGTGACCGACCGCGCCGGCCGGCCGCCCGTGACCGGCCCCGCCGACCGTCCCGGACAGCCGCCCCCGCCCGGCCGCATCGACGCGCACCACCACCTCTGGGACCTGACCCGCCGCCCACAGCCCTGGATGGACGGCGCCTGGGTAGCCCGGACGCACCGTCCGGATTCCGCCAGCCCCGCCGCCCGCCGCGCACGAGTATCGAGTCATGTCGCCGAGGGCGACAGATCACCACATCTCGGTAAATAGCGCGATCGGCGCAGCGAACACGAAGGGGCGGACATGACGACCGCACAGCTCGACGGCAAGGTGGCACTGGTGACCGGCGGCAGCCGGGGGATCGGGGAGGCCGTCGCGGTGCGGCTCGCCGCCGACGGGGCCGATGTGGCGTTCACCTATCGCGGGGAGGAGGCCCGCGCCGCCAAGGTGGTGGTGCAGATCGAGGCGCTGGGGCGCCGTGCCTGGGCGGTGCGGGCCGACAGTGCGGACGCGGCGGCCGTGCGGGCGGCCGTGGACGGCACGGTGGAGCGGTTCGGGCGGCTGGACATTCTGGTCAACAACGCGGGGGTCGGTGTGCTGGGGCCGGTCGAGGAGATCGCCGAGGAGGACGTGGACCGCGTGCTGGCCGTCAACGTCCGGGGGCCGTTCCTGGCCGCGCAGGCCGCCGCCCGTCGGATGGGCGACGGCGGGCGCATCATCGGCATCGGCAGTTGCATGGCCGGGCGCGCCCCCTTCCCCGGCGGCACGCTGTACGCGACGAGCAAGGCCGCGCTCACCGGCCTGACCAGGGCCCTGGCCAGGGAACTGGGCCCGCGCGACATCACCGTCAACCTCGTCCACCCGGGGCCGGTCGACACCGACATGAACCCGGCCGACGGTGAGAGCGCGCCGATGCAGGCCCAGTTGACCGCGCTCGGGCGCTACGGGCAGCCGTCGGACATCGCGGCGGCCGTGGCGTACCTGGCGGGGGAGAGCGGCCGGTACGTCACCGGCGCGTCGATCGCGGTGGACGGTGGGTTCACCATCTGATCAGGGGGAAGGCGCGGGCGGCCTCGTCACGCCGTGGAGCGCAGCCACTGCTCGACGCCGGCGATGTGCACCGTCGCCCAGGCCCGCGCCGCCTCCGCGTCCCGGTCGCGGAGGGCGCCGAGGATCGCCCGGTGCTCGGTGAGGGTGCGGCTGACGGCGTCCTTCTGCGTCAGCCCGCGCCAGACCCGGGCCCGGGTCGTCGGCCCGGACAGGCCGTCGAGCAGGGAGCACAGCACCGGGTTGCCGGCGGTGGCCACGATCCGCCGGTGGAACTCCAGGTCGCAGGCGACCAGGGCCTCCACCGGCGTCTGCGGGCCGAGCGCGTCCAACCGGCGTTCCAGGTCGTCCAGTTCGGCGGGGTGGATACGGCCGGCCGCCATCGCGGTGGCGGCCGGCTCCAGGATCCGGCGGACGGCCAGGAACTCCAGGGCCGTGTCGTCGCGGTGGAAGTCCACCACGAAGCTCAGCGCTTCGAGGAGGAGCTGCGGGTCCAGGCTGGTGACGTAGGTGCCGTCGCCCTGGCGGACGTCCAGGATGCGGATCAGCGACAGGGCCCGTACCGCCTCGCGCAGCGAGTTGCGGGACAGGCCCAGGTCCGCGGCGAGTTCGCTCTCCTTCGGCAGCCGGTCGCCCGGCCGCAGGGCACCGGAGACGATCATCGCCTTGATCTTCTCTATGGCCTCGTCCGTGACCGCCATGTCCGCAGCCTCCCCGCTCGCGCACCGCCACCGGACGCCCGCATACATCCGATGTCTGCGTCATTATGGCCACGGAAGCCCGGCCCCGGGACCCTCCGGCCGAAGCCGGTGACGGGTGAACTCCCGGGCCGCGTACGGAAAGCGCCGCCCGCGGCCCGGAAGGTCACCGGCGCACTCACACGGCCCGGACGAGCGCCTCCGCCTCGGCCGCCGCGGCCGCCTCGTCCAGCGTCGTCAGCCGCCGGTCGCGCATCAGCACCCGGCCGTCGACGACCGTGTCCCGGACGTCACCGGCCCGCGCCGAGTACGCCAGCGTCGACCACGGGTCGTGCCGGGGCGCCAGGTGCGTACCGCCGAGGTCGAGCACCGCCAGGTCCGCGCGCTTGCCCACCTCCAGCGAGCCGAGCTGCCCGCCCAGCCCCAGGGCCCATGCCCCTTCGATCGTCGCCATGCGTACGGCCTGCTCGGCACCGACCGCCGTGGGGTCGCCGCCCGCCTTGTGCACCAGCGCCGCCAGCCCCAGCGCGCCCACCATGTCCAGGGAGTTGGAGCTGACCGCGCCGTCCGTGCCGAGCCCGACCCGGACGCCCTGCCGCAGCAGCTCCGGGACCGGGGCGATGCCGCTGCCCAGCTTGAGGTTGGAGACCGGGCAGTGCGCGACGCCCGTACCGGTCGCGGCCAGCGCGGCGATCTCGGTGTCGGTCAGCTCGACCGCGTGCGCGAGCAGCGTGTCCGGGCCCAGCAGCCCCAGGGACTCCAGCAGTTCGACGGGGCGCTTGCCGTGCCGCTCGCGTACCGTCGCCACCTCGTTGGCGTTCTCCGCGGCGTGCAGGTGCAGCAGCGCGCCGTGTTCCCTGGCCAGCGCCGCGATGTCCGTGAGCTGCGCGGTGTCCAGGGTGTAGGCGCTGTGTGCGAAGACCACCGGGCGGGTGCCGGGGGAGGGGGCGTGGCCGTCGAGGTGCTCGCGCGCCCACGCCATCCGGTTCCCGTACGGCATCCGGTCGGGCGGGCCGGGCACGTCCATGAACGTCGGGCCGGACAGCAGCCGCCAGCCGGCGTCCCGCGCCGTGCGTTCGGCGGCCTCGTGGAACCAGTACATGTCCAGGGCGGTGGTCACCCCGCCCCGCACGCTCTCCGCAATGGCCAGCCGCAGGCCCGCGGTCACCGCTTCCGGGGACAGCAGCGCGTTCTCCCGGGGCACCACCCGGCCCAGGAAGCCCTGGAGGTCCAGGTCGTCGGCGTGGCCGCGCAGCAGCGTCATCGCCAGGTGGGTGTGGGTGTTGACGAGGCCGGGGAGGACCAGGCAGCCGGTGGCGTCGATCTCCTCGGCCGCCCGGTACGCGGCGCGCAGCCCGGCGGCCGCGCCCACCGCGACGATCTCCCCGTTCCGTACGGCGACCGCGCCGTCGGCCAGCACCGTGCCCGCCGCGTCGACGGTGAGCACCGTACCGCCGTGCACCAGCAGATCGGCCGCCGCCGGGACGCCCCCCGCCGCCTCCGTGTTCCGTACCGCGCTCACCGGGCCTCCTCCGCCAGCGTCCGCAGGGCGTCCAGCGCGACGACGGAGCCGCGCGCCACGCCCTCGGCGACGGCGTCCCGGTGCGGGTCGTACCCGCCGGTGGCCGCCTCGTCGACCAGCTCGTCCGCGTTCACCCCGTCGATCACCAGGACCGCGCCGGCCGTCAGCCCGCGCAGCCCGGCGGTCACCAGCAGCGCGGACACCTCCATCTCGATCGCCGCCACGCCCGCCGCGGTGTACGCCGCCACCGGCAGCGGCAGCAGCCCCGGCTGGAACGCCGCCCGGGTCCACACCACCCCCGGTGGTACGGCGCCCCGGCCCGCGCCGCCGCCCCGGCGAGCGCCAGCACCGCCTCCGGCGCGGCCACGGCCGGGTACTCCGGCGGCACCAGTTGCTGCGTCACCCCGTCGTCCCGTACGGCCGCCTCGGCGATCACCAGGTCGCCGTCGCCTATCCCCGGCCGGACCGCGCCCGCCGTACCGAGGCGTACGAAGGTCCGTACGCCCGCGTCGGCCAGCTCCTGGAACAGCAGCACCGCGCCCGGGGCGCCCACCCCGTGCGAGGCGACGACCACCGGCAGGCCCTGCCAGGTGCCGGTGAACGTCCGGTACTCGCGGTGGTACGCGATCTCCACGGCGTCGTCGAGCAGCTCGGCGACCGCGGCGGCGCGGGCCGGGTCGCCGACCACGACGGCCTGCGGCGGCAGCCCGCCGCGCGGCAGGCGGGCGATGGGGGACAACTCTGGGGACACGGGTCGGCTCCAAGGGCTCGGGCGCACGGCCCGGGACACGGGACAATGCGGACGGGACGGCGGTCGCCCCCCAACCTACGGGCCTGCCCCGGCACACCCGCAACGTGGTCCCGCCCGGCCGCCCCCGCCGGCTCATTCCCGCCCCGACGCCACCTCCAACTCCAGCAGCCACTGCACGACTTCGGCGTGGTGCCGGGCCTGCGGCAGATCCTCTCCCCACACGTACAGCCCGTGCCCCGCGACGACCACGGCAGGCATCCGAGGCTCTCTGGCCTCCGCCAGCCGGTCCCCGAGCACGTCCATGTCCTGGCTGTTGGCGATGACCGGCAGCCGCACGGTCGTCCCTTCGGCGGGCACCCCGAGCCCCTTGAGCATCTCCAGGTCCCGGAAGACGATGCCGCCGGGCCGCCGCCGTCCCATCGCCACCGCGGCGAGCGTGTGGACGTGCACGACCGCGCCCGCCCCGGTCAGCCGCACCACGCGCGCGTGCAGCCCGGCCTCGGCGGACGGCTTCCCGGCCCCGGCCACCGGGCCCGCCGTCCCCGCGACGGCGGCGCCCCGCCCGTCGACCAGCACCACGTCGTCCTCGGTCAGCTCGCCCTTGTCCCGTCCGCTCGCGGTCACCGCGAGCCGCAGCGGATCGCGGGCCAGCACGACCGACAGGTTGCCGGACGTGCCGCGCATCCAGCCGAACCCGGCGAACCGCGCGGCCTCGGCGGCCAGCCGGGCCCCGGCCCGCCGCACCTCGTCGGCGCCCACGACCGGCCCGTCCGGCGCCGCCGCGTCCGCCCCGGCACCCGTACGGATCTCCAGCTCCGCGAAGGAGGCCACCTCGGGATGATCGCCCACCCCGCTCTCGTAGTACGGCTCACCCGGCCGCCGCACCCCG
The DNA here is from genome assembly GCF_003865135.1 of Streptomyces chrestomyceticus JCM 4735. Lineage (NCBI taxonomy): Bacteria > Bacillati > Actinomycetota > Actinomycetes > Kitasatosporales > Streptomycetaceae > Streptomyces > Streptomyces chrestomyceticus. Next base: position 7,579,279 of record NZ_BHZC01000001.1, read on the forward strand.
GCCGTGTGCCACCCGGCGGCCCGCGCCGCGTCCAGCTCCCCGGGCCGGTCGGACAGGAACAGCACCCGCCCGGGCGCGGCCCCCAGGCCCGCGGCGATCGCCTCGTACGACGCGGCCACCAGTTTGGGCCCGGCGTTCTCCGTGTCGTAGAACTCCCCGGCCAGCGGCCGCAGATCGCCCTCCGGGCTGTGCCCGAACCACGCCCGCTGCGCCGCCACCGAGCCCGACGAGTACACGTGCAGCCGTACCCCCGCCGCGTGCCACTCCCGCAGCCGGGGCAGCACGTCCGGGTAGAAGTGCGAGACCAGCTCCCCGCTCGCGAAGCCCTCGGCCCACGCGATGCCCTGGAGGGTCTTCAGGGGCGTGGCCTTGCGGTCCTCGTCCAGCCACGCGCCGAGCGCCCGCTCGATGCGCGCCGCGTCGGCGGCCGGCTCGTCCAGCATCGCCCGTATCTGCCCGACGGCCCGCCGAACCTCTGGTTCCGCGGCCCGCTCGGTCAGCAGCCGCCCGAACCGCTTGCGGGCGTACGGATACAGCTCGCCGACGACGAAATCCGTCGCGCTCGTGGTGCCCTCGATGTCCAGCACCACATGGTCCACGTCGAACGTCCGGGTCACGCCGCGCCCCGTTCCGCCCGGCCGGCCGTGAGCGTGTCGAAGTCCGGGAACCGCAGCGCGATGTCGTCGCCCGTGAACGTGCCGATCCAGCCGTCCTCCTCGTGGAAGAAGCGGAGGGCCGTGAAGGACGGGCGGGTGCCCATGTCGAACCAGTGGGTGGTGCCCCGCGGCACGCCCAGCAGATCGCCCTCCTCGCACAGCACGGCGTGCACCTCGCCGCCCGCGTGCAGATAGAACACCCCGGAGCCGGCGACGAAGAACCGCACCTCGTCGTCGTCCTCGTGGGTGTGCTCGGCCAGGAACTTCTCCCGCGCCGCCGTCGCCTTGTCCGGCCACGCCGGATCGTCACCGGGATGCAGGGACACCGCGTCCACCGTCACGAACCCCTCCTCGGCGGTCAGCATGGCGATCTCCGCCCGGTACGCCGCGAGAACGGCCGCGGGCTCCGCGTCCGCCGCCACGCCCGGACGCAGCGGCCACTGCTCGTACCGCACCCCGATCGGCGCCAGCGCCGCGGCGATCTCCGCGGGCTCGGCCGTACGCCGCAGCACGGTCTCCGGACCGCTCTCCGGCCAGGTGGTCAGCAAGGTCATGAGGATCTCCAAGGTCGGTGACGGGGCTGGAGAAACACGGGACACGCGGCGCGGGAGCGGCCGGGCCCCTGTCTGGTGATGCTAGTGCGGGCGTCCGCAACCGGAGCCCGGCGCGGCCCCGCCGCTACGTGTGCGATCTCCGCCCGGCGGGTACCTCAGGGAGCCGGAAGGGCTGGGACGAAACCGGCGGGAGGCGAGAAGCGCAGGTCATGGACGCTTGGGATGTGATCGTCGTCGGCGCGGGCTCGGCCGGCGGGGTACTGGCCGACCGGCTCACCGAGGACCCCGGACGGTCCGTACTGCTGCTGGAGGCGGGGCCCGATTACGGCAGCTCGCCCGACGGCCTGCCGGACGACGTGGCCACCAGCCCCGCCGCCACGCACAGCCACGACTGGGGGTACGTGAGCGAGCCCGGCACCCTCGGCCGCACCGTCGCCCTGCCCCGCGGCAAGCTCGTCGGCGGCTCCTCGGCGATCAACTCCGCGATCGCCCTGCGCGGGCACCCGGGGGACTACGACGCCTGGGCCGCCCAGGGCAACGACGGCTGGTCGTTCGCGGACTTCCTGCCCAGTCTGCGCCGCGTCGAACGCGACCTGGACGCCGGGCCGCCCTGGCACGGCACGGACGGCCCGGTCCCCGTACGGCGGTACGGCACGGACGAGACGAACCGGTGGCAGCGCGCCTTCCACCACGCCTGCACCGCCCTCGGCCACCCGCCCGTCGCCGACCACAACGCCCCCGGCGCCCGCGGCGTCGGCCCGGTCCCGGTCAACCGGACCGGCGGCGTCCGGCAGAGCACCGCCCTCACCTACCTCGCCCGGGCCCGCGGCCGGGACAACCTCACCGTGCGCGGTGACGTCCTCGTCGACCGGGTCGTCCTGCGCGACGGCCGGGCGGTCGGCGTCCAGTTGGCCGACCCGGCCCGTACGGTGCTGCCCGCCCGTCGCGTCGTGCTCGCCGCAGGCGCCTACGGCAGCCCGCCCATCCTGCTGCGCTCCGGCATCGGCCCGGCGGACCACCTGCACGGCCTCGGCATCCCCGTCACCGCCGACCTGCCCGGCGTGGGGGAGAACCTGCGCGACCACCCCGCCGTCACCCTCAGGTACGCCACCTGCGCCCCGCCGCCCGGCCCGCGCGACCCGGTGCTGCAAACCTTTCTGACCTGCGACCTCAGCGGCGGCGACGGCCCGCCCGACCTCCAGGTCTTCCCCTCGGGTCCCGAGACGGACGAGGACGGGGCGACGGTGCTCACCTTCTGGGTGGCCCTGCTGCGGCCTTCCTCCTGCGGCCGGCTCCGGCTCCGCTCCGCCGACCCCCGCGACGCCCCGCGCATCGACGTCGGCTTCCTGCGCGACCCGGAGGACACCCGCCGCATGGTGACGGGCATGCGGCTGGGCCGCTCCCTCGCCCGTACCGCGCCCCTGTCCGGCCTGCTCCGCGAGGAGCGCACGCCGGGCCCCGCCGTCACCACCGACGCGCAGTTGGCGGAAGCGCTGCGGCAGACCGTCAGCGGCTACCAGCACGCTGCCGGCACCTGCCGGATGGGCCCGGCCGCGGACCCCGGCGCGGTGGTCTCCGCCTCCGGTGCCGTACACGGAGTCGACGCCCTGCACGTCATCGACGCGTCCGTGATGCCGACGCTGCCCGCCGCCAACACCAACCTCACCGCCATGGCGATCGCCGAGCACTGCGCGCACGGGCTCTGAGGTTTCCTCCGGTACGCCGAAGGGCGGCTCCCCGGCGGGGAGCCGCCCTCAGGACGACAGGAGAGGCAGCGGGTCAGCCGCGCTGCTCCAGTATCGACTTGGTCCGGGCGCGGACGTCCTCCGTGTCCAGGCCGCGGATGGTCAGCGTGGTGCGGCGGCGCAGCACGTCGTCGACCGTCTCCGCCCACTCGTGGTCCCGGGCGTAGACGACCTGGGCCCAGATCTCCGGCGCGTCCGGGTGGATGCGCTCGGCCAGGGCCGCGTCCTCGTTGGCCAGCCGCGCGATGTCGAAGGACAGCGAACCGTAGTGGGTGGCCAGGTGGCGGGCGGTCTCCGGCGCCATGCGCGGGCCGGGGGCCGAGCCGTCGACCAGCAGCCGGTGGGCGACCGCGTTGGGGTTGGCGATACCCGGCAGCGGCAGCTTCTTCGGCAGGTGCGCGATCGGCTCCATGTCCTCGGCCAGCGGCTGGCCGGGCAGCGCCGCCAGCTTGTTCATGACCGTACGGCCGATGTGGCGGAAGGTGGTCCACTTGCCGCCCGCGACGGAGAGCATGCCGCCCGCGCCCTCGGTGACGACGGTCTCGCGCTTGGCCTTGGAGGTGTCGCCGGGGCCGCCCGGCAGCACCCGCAGACCCGCGAAGGAGTACGTGATCAGGTCACGCGAAAGCTGCTGGTCGCGGACGGAGAAGGCCGCCTCGTCCAGGATCTGCGCGGTGTCCTTCTCGGTGACACGGACGTCCGCCGGGTCGCCCTCGTACTCCTCGTCGGTCGTACCGAGCAGCAGCATGTCCTCCCAGGGGAGGGCGAAGGTGATGCGGTACTTGTCGATCGGGGTGGCCAGCGCGGCCTTCCAGGGGGAGGTGCGCTTGAGGACCAGGTGCGCGCCCTTGGACAGACGGATGGAGGGCGCCGCGTTCGGGTTCTCCATCTTGCGCAGGTGGTCGACCCACGGGCCGGTCGCGTTCAGGACCAGGCGGGCGTTGACACCGAACTCGGTGCCGTCGGTGCCGTCCTTCAGCTCGGCACCGGTGACCCGGCCCTGGGTGAAGCGCAGCCCCGTGACCTCGGCGTGGTTGAGGACGGTGGCGCCGGCCTCGACGGCCGCGCGGACCGTCATCAGGGCCATCCGGGCGTCGTTCATCTGGTCGTCGCCGTACACCGCGACGGCCTTGAGGTTGTCCGTCCGCAGCTCCGGCACGTCGCGCTGGGCCTTGGCCGGGCTGATGACGTGACCGACACCGTCACCGAAGGCGGACAGCGCCGAGTACGCGAAGACACCCGCGCCCAGCTTGGCCGCGCCGTGCGGGCCGCCCTTGTAGACCGGCAGGTAGAAGGTCAGCGGGTTGGCGAGGTGGGGGGCCACCTCACGCGAGACCGCACGGCGCTCGAAGTGGTTCTCCGCCACCAGCTTGACCGCGCCGGTCTGCAGGTAGCGCAGACCGCCGTGGAGCAGCTTGGAGGAGGCGGAGGAGGTGGCGCCGGCGAAGTCGCCGGCGTCCACCAGCGCAACCCGCAGCCCCGACTGCGCGGCGTGCCAGGCGGTGGAGATGCCCAGGATGCCGCCGCCGATCACCAGGAGGTCGTACGTCGCCTTGGAAAGCTGCTCCCGGGTCTCGGCGCGGCTCTGGGTGGAACCGTCGGCCGGGTGCGTCCCGAGGGCCGGGACGCTCTGCAGGGTGCTCATGATTACTCCTCGTCCTCGATCCAGCCCATGGTCCGCTCGACGGCCTTGAGCCAGCTCTTGTACTCGCGGTCGCGGGTCTCCGCGTCCATGCGGGGGGTCCACTCGGCGGCCCGGCGCCAGTTGGCGCGCAGCGCGTCGGTGTCCGGCCAGAAGCCGACGGCCAGTCCGGCGGCGTAGGCGGCGCCGAGGCAGGTCGTCTCGGCCACCATCGGGCGCACCACGGGCGCGTCCAGGAAGTCCGAGATGGTCTGCATCAGCAGGTTGTTGGAGGTCATTCCGCCGTCGACCTTCAGCGAGGTCAGGTCGACGCCGGAGTCCTTGGTCATGGCGTCGGTGATCTCGCGGGTCTGCCAGGCGGTGGCCTCGAGGACGGCGCGGGCGATGTGCGCCTTGGTGACGTAGCGGGTCAGGCCCGCGATCACGCCGCGCGCGTCCGAGCGCCAGTAGGGGGCGAACAGGCCGGAGAAGGCCGGGACGAAGTACGCGCCGCCGTTGTCCTCGACGGTGCTGGCCAGCGTCTCGATCTCGGCGGCCGAGTTGATCAGGCCCATCTGGTCGCGCATCCACTGCACCAGCGAACCGGTGACGGCGATGGAGCCCTCCAGGGCGTACACCGGCGGCTCGTCGCCGATGCGGTAGCCGACCGTGGTCAGCAGCCCGTTGTAGGAGTTGACGGGCTCGTCACCGGTGTTCATCAGCATGAAGGTGCCGGTGCCGTACGTGGACTTGGCCTCGCCCTTGTCGTAGCAGGTCTGGCCGAACAGCGCGGCCTGCTGGTCGCCCAGTGCCGAGGCGACCGGCACGCCGGCCAGCGCGCCCGCGGCGGCGGTGCCGTACACCTCGGCCGACGAGCGGATCTCCGGCAGCACCGCGGCCGGGATGTCGATGGAGTGCAGGATCTTCTCGTCCCACTCCAGCCTGCGCAGGTTCATCAGCAGGGTGCGCGAGGCGTTGGTGACGTCGGTGACGTGCACGCCGCCCTCGGCGCCGCCGGTCAGGTTCCAGATGACCCAGGAGTCCATGGTGCCGAAGAGGATGTCGCCGGCCTCGGCGCGCTCGCGCAGGCCCTCGACGTTGTCCAGCAGCCAGCGGATCTTCGGGGCGGCGAAGTACGAGGCCAGCGGCAGGCCGGTCTCGCGGCGGAAGCGGTCCTTGCCGACGTTGCGGCCCAGCTCACGGCAGAGCGCGTCGGTACGGGTGTCCTGCCAGACGATGGCGTTGTGGACCGGCTCGCCGGTGTTCTTGTCCCACATCAGCGTGGTCTCGCGCTGATTGGTGATGCCGATCGCCTTGACGTCCTTGGCGGTGATGCCGGCCTTGTCGACGGCACCGGCCACGACCTGCTGGACGTTCTCCCAGATCTCCTTGGCGTCGTGCTCGACCCACCCCGGCTTGGGGAAGATCTGTTCGTGCTCCTTCTGGTCGACCGAGACGATCCGGCCGTCCTTGTCGAACACGATGCAGCGGCTGGACGTGGTGCCCTGGTCGATGGCCGCGATGAACGGGCCGTGGCCGTGGGAGGCGGTGCTGTGGTTGTCGCTCATGTGTGTCTGTGCTCCAAAAATCTTCGGTCGGGCGGCGCGGCTCAGGCGAACGCGAGGTTGTAGATACCACCGGCGATCGCGCCGCCGATCAGCGGACCGGCGACCGGGATCCACGCGTAGCCCCAGTCCGACCCGCCCTTGTTCGGCAGCGGAAGCAGCGAGTGGACGATACGCGGACCGAGGTCGCGAACCGGGTTGATCGCGTAGCCGGTCGGGCCGCCCAGCGACAGACCGATACCGACGACCACGAACGCGGTCAGCAGCGCGCCGATGACGCCGACGCCCTTGCCGTCGTCACTGAGGCCCTGCGTGAGGATCGCCAGCACGAGCACGATGGTGGCGATGACCTCGGTGGTCAGGTTCTGCACCGCGTTGCGGATCTCGGGTCCGGTGGAGAAGACGCCGAGAACCGGGCCGGCCTTGGGGGCCGCTGCCCTGTCGACCATGCCTTCCGGCCCGCTCTGCTCGCCCACGATCTCCGGGTCGGTCAGATGGGCCTTGAAGTGGCCGTAGTACGCGAGCCACACGAGCACCGCGCCGATCATGGCGCCGAGCAGTTGCCCGGCGAAGTAGACCGGTACGTCGCCCCACGGCGTGCCGCCCTTGACGGCCAGTCCCACGGTGACCGCCGGGTTGAGGTGCGCGCCGGACTTCGACGCGATGTACGCGCCGGTCAGTACGGCGAAACCCCACCCGAAGGCGATGGCCACCCATCCCGCTTCGAATGCCTTCGAGCGCTTCAGCGTGACGGCGGCGCAGACGCCACCGCCCAGCAGGATCAGAACAGCGGTACCGATGGTCTCGCTGATGAAGATGTCGGAGCTGGACACCCGCGACTCCTTTGTCCTTCGTCCAGGGGAAGGCGGACCCCGGGTCCCTCCGAGGTCCGCGCCCTCCGAGAGGGCGTTGGTCGGCCTCCGGCACTGTCCACCATAACCAATATTGTCGTTTGGTGTTCGACAATGCCGACCGACGAACGGCAGTTTTCTTCACACGTAGCACCCCGTCAAGGGTTCTGTGACTGAAAACTTAGGTGAACGTATGGGATGGAAGGGGTCAGAATCGCCCTGCGCCCAGGTCCCGGGAGACCGCTCGGGCGCAATCCCGCACGGCGGCGACGATTTCCGGCCGCAGCTCACCCGGCTCGCCGTCCCGGCAGACCCGCTCCACCGCACCCGTCACACCCACCGCGCCCACCGGCATCCGCCGCCGGTCGTGGATGGGCGCGGCCACCGACGCCACGCCCTCCCAGGTCTCCTCCACGTCGGCCGCCCAGCCGCGCGCCCGGGTGAGGTCCAGCACACCCTCCAGGTCCTCCAGCGCGGTCACCGTGCGCGGCGTGAACGCCTGCCGCTCGGCCTCCGCCGCCTCGCTGTGCGCCACCGGGTCGTACGCCGTCAGCACCTTGCCCAGCGCCGTGCTGTGCAGCGGGTGCATCGCGCCGACCTCCAGCACCTGGCGGCTGTCGTCGGGACGGAAGACGTGGTGCACGATCAGCACGCCCTGCTGGTGCAGCACCCCCAGGTAGACGCTCTCGCCGCTGGAGCGCGCCAGGTCGTCCGTCCACACGAGCGCGCGGGCGCGCAGCTCGTGCACGTCCAGGTAGCTGTTGCCGAGGCGCAGCAGCTCGGCGCCCAGTTGATAGCGGCCGGACGCCGGGTCCTGCTCGACGAAGCCCTCCTGCTGGAGGGTGCGCAGGATGCCGTGCGCGGTGCCCTTGGCCAGGCCCAGCGCGGAGGAGATGTCGGAGAGGCCCAGCCGCCGCTCGCCGCCGGCCAGCAGCCGCAGCATCGCGGCGGCACGTTCCAGTGACTGGATGTTCCGTGCCATCGGGCAACCTCCGGTGAAGCGGTGAAGCGGGTGACATGGTGCGGTGTACGGCGCGCGACCGGCCCGGGAGAGCGGTTCGGCAATGCTGAACGATATCGGTGAATGCCGACCTGTGGCAGTCGACCGACCCCTGCCAATGATCTTGAGCGGGTCCGGTGCCGCCTCCCGCCCGGCTCCCGCGGGCCCCGGCCGCCGCCGAGGTCCCCGTACGACTTGCGGGAGTCCAAGCCCTGGGACACCCGGGCCACCGGCAGCCACGCCCGCTACCCTGACCGGGTGCGCCTTCTACCGGAAGACGCAAAGCCGACAGCCGTCGCAACCAGGGGAGCACCTCCATGGCCTCGTACACGCCATCGTCCGCCAGCACATCCCGCACCACGGCACTCCGCGAGGCCCTCGCCTCCCGCGTGGTGGTGGCCGACGGGGCGATGGGCACGATGCTCCAGGCCCAGGACCCGTCGATGGAGGACTTCCAACAGCTTGAGGGCTGCAACGAGATCCTGAACATCACCCGTCCGGACATCGTCCGTTCGGTCCACGAGGAGTACTTCGCGGTCGGTGTCGACTGCGTCGAGACCAACACCTTCGGCGCCAACTACGCCGCGCTCGCCGAGTACGACATCCCCGAACGGGTCTTCGAACTGTCCGAGTCCGGCGCCCGCATCGCCCGCGAGGTCGCCGACGCGTTCACCGCCTCGACCGGGCAGCAGCGCTGGGTGCTCGGCTCCATGGGCCCCGGCACCAAGCTGCCCACCCTCGGCCACGTCGACTACGCCACCCTGCGCGACGCCTACCAGCAGAACGCCGAAGGCATGATCGCCGGCGGCGCCGACGCGCTGCTCGTCGAGACCACCCAGGACCTGCTCCAGACCAAGGCCGCCGTCCTCGGCGCCCGCCGCGCCCTGGCGGCCACCGGCACCGACCTGCCGGTGATCTGCTCGGTGACCGTCGAGACCACCGGCACCATGCTGCTCGGCTCGGAGATCGGCGCCGCGCTGACCGCGCTGGAGCCGCTCGGCATCGACATGATCGGCCTGAACTGCGCCACCGGCCCCGCCGAGATGAGCGAGCACCTGCGCTACCTCGCGCGCAACGCCCGCGTCCCGCTGTCCTGCATGCCGAACGCCGGTCTGCCCGTCCTCGGCAAGGACGGCGCCCACTACCCGCTGTCCCCGGGCGAGCTGGCCGACGCCCAGGAGACCTTCGTCGCGGAGTACGGGCTCTCGCTCGTCGGCGGCTGCTGCGGTACGACGCCGGAGCACCTGCGCCAGGTCGTCGAGCGGGTACGGGGCCTGGCCCCCACCGAGCGCAGCCCGCGCCCCGAGCCCGGTGCCGCCTCCCTCTACCAGACCGTCCCGTTCCGCCAGGACACCTCGTACCTGGCGATCGGTGAGCGCACCAACGCCAACGGCTCCAAGAAGTTCCGCGAGGCCATGCTGGACGGCCGCTGGGACGACTGCGTGGAGATGGCGCGCGACCAGATCCGCGAGGGCGCCCACCTGCTCGACCTGTGCGTGGACTACGTCGGCCGGGACGGCGTCGCCGACATGCGGGAGCTGGCCGGCCGCTTCGCCACCGCCTCCACCCTGCCCATCGTGCTGGACTCCACCGAGGTCCCGGTGATCCAGGCGGGCCTGGAGAAGCTGGGCGGCCGCGCGGTCATCAACTCCGTCAACTACGAGGACGGCGACGGCCCCGAGTCGCGGTTCGCCAGGGTCGCCGCGCTGGCCCGCGAGCACGGCGCCGCCCTGATGGCGCTGACCATCGACGAGGAGGGCCAGGCCCGCACCGTCGAGAACAAGGTCGCCATCGCCGAGCGCATCATCGCCGACCTGACGGCCAACTGGGGCATCCGCGAGTCGGACATCCTCATCGACTGCCTGACCTTCACCATCTGCACCGGTCAGGAGGAGTCCCGCAAGGACGGCGTCAACACCATCGAGGCGATCCGCGAGCTGAAGCGGCGTCACCCCGACGTGCAGACCACGCTGGGCCTGTCCAACATCTCCTTCGGCCTCAACCCGGCCGCCCGCATCGTGCTCAACTCCGTCTTCCTCGACGAGTGCGTCAAGGCCGGACTGGACTCGGCGATCGTGCACGCCTCCAAGATCCTGCCGATCGCCCGCCTGGAGGAGGAGCAGGTCAAGGTCGCCCTCGACCTGATCTACGACCGGCGCGAGGAGGGCTACGACCCGCTCCAGAAGCTCCTGGAGCTGTTCGAGGGCGCCACCGCCAAGTCGCTGAAGGCCGGCAAGGCCGAGGAACTGCTCGCGCTGCCCCTGGAGGAGCGGCTGCGGCGCCGCATCATCGACGGCGAGAAGAACGGCCTGGAAGCCGACCTGGACGCGGCGCTCGCCGAACGCCCGGCCCTGGACATCGTCAACGACACCCTGCTCGAAGGCATGAAGGTGGTCGGCGAGCTGTTCGGCTCCGGCCAGATGCAACTGCCGTTCGTGCTCCAGTCCGCCGAGGTCATGAAGACCGCGGTGGCCTACCTGGAGCCGCACATGGAGAAGACGGACGCCGACGGCAAGGGCACCATCGTCCTGGCGACCGTCCGCGGCGACGTGCACGACATCGGCAAGAACCTCGTCGACATCATCCTGTCCAACAACGGCTACAACGTCGTCAACCTCGGCATCAAGCAGCCGGTTTCGGCCATCCTGGAAGCCGCCGAGGAACACCGCGCCGACGTCATCGGCATGTCCGGGCTGCTGGTCAAATCCACGGTGATCATGAAGGAGAACCTGGAGGAGCTCAACCAGCGCAAGATGGCGGCCGACTTCCCCGTCATCCTCGGCGGCGCCGCCCTGACCCGCGCCTACGTCGAACAGGACCTGCACGAGATCTACGAGGGCGAGGTCCGCTACGCCCGCGACGCCTTCGAGGGCCTGCGCCTGATGGACGCCCTGATCGCCGTCAAGCGCGGCGTGCCCGGCGCCACCCTGCCCGAACTCAAGCAGCGCCGCGTTCCCAAGCGCGACGTCGAGACCAAGGAGCCGGAGCGGGAGGAGGGCACCGTCCGCTCCGACGTGTCCACCGACAACCCCGTCCCCGCCCCGCCCTTCTGGGGCACCCGCGTCGTCAAGGGCATCCAGCTCGCCGACTACGCGTCCTGGCTGGACGAGGGCGCCCTGTTCAAGGGGCAGTGGGGCCTCAAGCAGGCCCGTACCGGCGACGGACCCTCGTACGAGGAACTGGTCGAGACCGAGGGACGCCCCCGGCTGCGCGGCTGGCTGGGCAAGCTCCAGACCGAGAACCTCCTGGAGGCCGCCGTCGTCCACGGGTACTTCCCCTGCTACTCCAAGGGCGACGACCTGATCCTGCTCAACGAGGACGGCACCGAGCGCACCCGCTTCACCTTCCCGCGCCAGCGCCGCGGCCGGCGCCTGTGCCTGGCGGACTTCTTCCGCCCGGAGGAGTCCGGCGAGCGGGACGTGGTCGGCCTCCAGGTCGTCACCGTCGGCTCGAAGATCGGCGAGGCCACCGCCGAGCTGTTCGCCTCCGACTCCTACCGCGACTACCTGGAGCTGCACGGCCTGTCCGTGCAGCTCGCCGAGGCCCTCGCCGAGTACTGGCACGCCCGGGTCCGCGCCGAGCTGGGCTTCGCGGGCGAGGACCCCGCGGACGTCGAGGACATGTTCGCGCTGAAGTACCGCGGCGCCCGCTTCTCGCTGGGCTACGGGGCTTGCCCCGACCTGGAGGACCGCGCCAAGATCGCCGACCTGCTGCAGCCGGAGCGGATCGGGGTGCAGCTCTCCGAGGAGTTCCAGCTCCACCCGGAGCAGTCCACCGACGCGATCGTCATCCACCACCCGGAGGCGAAGTACTTCAACGCGCGGTAGCACCGGGACCGGCAGGGCCACGGAAGTCCCCGCGGGCCACGCGCGTCCCCCCGCACAGACGTACACTGGTCGGTCCGGTAGAGGCCGGTCGCTCTCTCCTCGCGGGAGAGCGGCCGGCCCTTTCGTCCCTCCGGGGACGCGCGAGTACGGAGGTGCACGGATGACGAGCAGCATCCCCGCGGTAGGAACCCGTACGGCCGACGGCGCCACCCTGCAGGCCGTCTTCCTCGACCTGGACGGCACCCTCGTCGACACCGAGGGCTTCTGGTGGGAGGCCGAGGCCCAGGTCTTCGCCGAACTGGGCCACGTACTGGACGACCACCACCGCCAGGTCGTCGTCGGCGGGCCGATGAAGCGCAGCGCCGCGTACCTGATCGAGGTGACCGGCGCCGACATCGGCCTGGACGACCTGAGTGTGCTGCTCAACGCCCGGTTCGCGGAGCGCATCGCCCGCGGTGTGCCGCTGATGCCCGGCGCCCGCCGGCTGCTCGCCGAACTGTCCGCGCACGGCGTGCCCACCGCCCTGGTCTCCGCCTCGCACCGCACCGTCATCGACCGGATGCTGCACTCCCTGGGCCCCGAGCACTTCCGCCTGACGCTGGCCGGCGACGACCTGCCCCGTACGAAGCCCCATCCCGACCCGTACCTGACCGCGGCCGCCCGGCTCGGCGTGGACCCCCGGCGCTGCGCCGTGGTGGAGGACACCGTCACCGGGGTGACGGCGGGGAGGCGGCCGGCTGCCAGGTCGTCGCGGTCCCGTCGGTGGCCCCGATCGGCCCCGGCGCGGGCCGCACCGTGGTCGGATCGCTGGAAGAAGTGGATCTCCCATTTCTCCGGTCGCTCATCACGGACGGCCGGTGACGCGTGTACTGAGCGTGTCCCGCTGAAAACGGAAGAAACTGTAAGGAGCGGTCCGCTCATTTTCCGTGACGAATGCGGCGGCTGAATTCAGCCGGACGATCGCCTCAATGGAGGAGTGACGTTTCTCACGCGCAGACCCGTCGACAGTGCGGCGCGCGGTCGTTCCAAGGGGGCTTTCTCCTGGTTTCCCTGGGGGTAAGTGTCCGGATTGATGGAGGCACGTACGGTTCGTTCCACCGTCCGGATATCGATCACCGGGCAACCGTTATCCGGGCGTGATATCCGTTCAACTCTGTTGTGTCCCGGAGGCCCTGGCAGTTCCTACTAATGTCAACGCGAGCAACACCTCTGCGCTGATAAGGAACCTGCCGACGATGAATCGCAAGACCTTGGTGCTGCCGGCCCTGGCCGGTCTGCTCGTCCCCACGCTCGCCGCCTGCGGCAGTTCGGACGGCTCCGGCGAAGGCGGCAAGCCGATCAAGGTCGGCACCACCGCCCAACTGGAGGCCACCAAGGACGCGCCCGCCCCGCTCGACCCCGCGCAGGCGTACGACGTCGACGCGTGGAACGTGCTGCGCGGAACCCTGCAGACGCTCATGCGGCTGCCTCGGAGCGGCACCGCGCCGGTGCCCGAGGCCGCCGAGTCCTGCGGATTCCGGGACACCCAGAACGAGCAGTTCCGCTGCAAACTCCGCGACGGACTGAAGTTCTCCAACGGGCACGCCCTGACGTCCAAGGACGTGAAGTTCTCCATCGACCGGATGCTGGCCATCAAGTACGACCGCGGCCCCATCTCCCTGGTGGACAACGTCGACAAGGTCGAGACGCCCAGCGAGACCGAGGTGGTCTTCCACCTCAAGAAGCCGGACGCCACCTTCCCGCAGAAGCTCGCCACCCCGGCGGCGGCCATCGTCGACAGCGAGGTGTATCCGGCCAAGGGCCTCTACAAGGGCTTCGAGGTGTCCGGCTCCGGCCCGTACACCGTGAAGGTCGAGCACAGCGGAGAGCGCGTCAGCAAGGCCGTCTTCACCAAGAACCCCGACTACAAGGGCGGGATCGAGACGAAGAACTCCACCGTCGAGATGAAGTTCTTCGAGAACTCCGACGGCATGGAGAAGGCGCTGCGCAAGGGCGACATCGACCTGATGAACCGCAGCCTGGCCCCCGACCAGATCAAGGGCCTGGAGAACGCCCGCGACGAGCACGTCGCCCTGACGGCCGTACCCGGCTCCGAGATCCGCTACCTGGCCTTCAACACCGACGACCCGTCGGTCTCCGACAAGGCCGTCCGCCAGGCCATGGCCCAACTGGTCAACCGCTCCGCGCTGGTCCGCGACGTGTACTCCTACGCCGGCGACCCGCTGTACTCCCTGGTGCCCAAGGGCCTCACCGGCCACATCAACTCGTTCTTCACCAAGTACGGCAACCCGAGCGTCCCCGCCGCCCGCAAGATCCTCCAGCAGGCGCACATCACCACCCCGGTGAAGCTCACCCTCACCTACACCGCGAACCACTACGGCTCCAGCACCGCCGACGAGTTCAAGGAGCTCCAGAGCCAGCTCAACAAGAGCGGCCTGTTCGACGTCCAGATCAAGGGCATCGACAACTGGACGCAGTTCCGCAAGGAGCAGTCCGAGGGCAAGTACGCCGTCTACGGCATGGGCTGGTTCGCCGACCTCCCCGACGCGGACAACTACATCGCGCCGTTCATCGGCAAGGGGAACTTCCTCAACTCCCCGTACCGCAACAACAAGATCGAGTCCCAGCTCATCCCCACCACCCGGCAGCAGACCGACCGCAACTCCGCCGCCGAGGGCTTCAAGCAGGCCCAGGACATCATCGCGGACGAGGTCCCGGTCCTCCCGCTGTGGCAGGGCAAGCAGTACGTCGCCTCCCGCGACGACATCACCGGCGCCGAGTGGGCCCTGAACTCCTCCTCGGCCCTGCAGATCTGGGAACTGGGCCGCGGCGTGAGCAGCAACTGACGACGACCTCCGGCCGGCGCCACCGCGCGCCGGCCGGCTGCCGCATCCCTGAGACGGCGCGCACCACCACAACCGATGACGGCACCCTGCCGGCACACCGACACCGGCACCCGCCGGCGCGGACACACCGCTGAACCGCCAGGACGACTGTGAGGAACACGCACGTGAGGAAACGCGACCAGTGGCTCGCCGCACCGCTGGGGGCAGGGCTCGTCGCCGCCCTGCTCAGCGGCTGCGGAACCGGCGAGGGGTCGGGCGCCGGGACCGGGGAACCCGTGGTCATGGGCATGACCGACAAGGTCGTCTCCACCGACCCCGCCGCCGGCTACGACCCGGTCTCCTGGCTGCTGTTCAACAACGTCTTCCAGTCGTTGCTGAGCTTCCCCAAGGGCAGCACCAGCCCCGAGCCCGAGGCCGCCGACTCCTGCGGCTTCGTCGAGGGCGGCAGCACCGTCTACAAGTGCACCCTCAAGGACGGCCTGAAGTTCAGCAACGGCAACAGCCTCACCGCCGAGGACGTCAAGTTCTCCTTCGACCGGATCAAGCGGATCAACGACAAGCGCGGCCCCGCCGTGATGTTCGCCGGTCTGGACAAGGTCGAGGCCCCCGACGACCGGACCGTCGTCTTCCGCCTCAAGACGCCCGACGCGACCTTCCCCATGAAGATCGCCTCCGGTGCCGGCTCCATCGTCGACCACCGTGAGTACGCGCCCGACAAGCTGCGCACCGACAACAAGGCCGTCGGCTCCGGCGTCTACACCCTCAAGGACTACGACGCCTCCTCCGAGGCCGTCTTCGGCGTCAACAGCTCCTACAAGGGCCCCGCCGAGGTCAAGAACTCCGGCATCACCATGAAGTTCTTCACCAGCCAGGACACGCTGAAGAAGGCGGTCGAGGACGGCTCCATCGACATCGCCTACCGCGGTCTGGCCATGAAGGACATCGCCTCGCTGGACCAGGCGTCCGACAGCCAGACGCACGGCACCCAGGTCGTCGAGGGCAAGAGCGCCGAGGTCATGCACCTGGTCTTCAACATGCGCGACCCGGTGGCCGGCAAGCTCGGCGTCCGCAAGGCCGTCGCCTACCTGCTGGACCGCTCCACGCTCGTCCGCGACGTCTACAAGCGCACCGCCGAACCGCTGTACTCGATCGTCCCCGCGGGCATCACCGGCCACAACACGGCCTTCTTCTCCACCTACGGCGACCGGCCGCAGACCGACAAGGCCCTCGCCGCCCTGCGCGACGCCGGCTACACCAACAAGAAGGTCCCGCTCACCCTCTGGGCCACCCCCGTCCGCTACGGCCCCGGCACCGTCCCGGCCTTCCAGGAGATCGCCCAGCAGCTCAACGCCAGCGGCCTCTTCGACGCCAAGGTCAAGAGCGTGCCCATCGAGGAGTACGAGAAGGGCGTGGAAGCCGGCAAGTACGGCGCCTACGTCAAGGGCTGGGTGCCCGACTACCCGGACCCCGACAACTTCACCCAGCCGTTCTTCGGCAAGGACAACGTCCTGCGCAACAACTACGACGCCAAGCGGATCACCTCGAAGCTGCTGCCCGGCACCGCCGGCCAGCCCGACCGGCAGGCGACCAAGACCGCCTTCCGCGAGGTGCAGGACATCGTCGCCGAGGACCTGCCGGTCATACCGGTGTGGCAGGGCAAGCAGTACGCCGTCGCCCGCCAGAACGTCGACGGCCTCCAGTGGACGCTGGACGCCACCACCGTCTTCCGCTTCTGGGAGCTGAAGAAGGGCTGACGGGGGAGGGCCGGCCGGGGGGCCGGCCCGCCCGCTCCGTACGGCTACGGCCCGGCCCGCCGCCGCTCCTGCGGGGAGCGGGGCGGGCCGGGCCGTTCTCGTGAGTCTGTTCGCGTACGACTGCTCTCGTACGTCTGCCGGGCGGCCCGGGTCAGGCCGGGCGGGCGCCGGTGGGCCGGGCTACTGGGCGCCGGGGCGCACCAGCCCGCTCTCGTACGCGTACACCGCGGCCTGCACCCGGTCCCGCAGCCCCAGCTTCGTCAGCACGTGCCCGACGTGCGTCTTGACCGTCGTCTCGCTCACGAAAAGATCCGCGGCGATCTCCGCGTTCGACAGCCCGCGCGCCACCAGCTTCAGCACCTCCACCTCCCGCTCGGTGAGGGTGTGCAGCGTGTCCGGCACCGGCTCCTCACCGGACGGCAGATGACCCGCGTACTTGTCCAGCAGACGGCGCGTGATGCTCGGCGCGAGCATCGCCTCGCCCGCCGCCACCACCCGGATCGCCTGCACCAGCTCCTGGGCCGGCGCGTCCTTCAGCAGGAAGCCGCTGGCCCCCGCGCGCAGCGCCTCGACCACGTACTCGTCCAGGTCGAACGTGGTCAGCACCAGCACCTTCGCCGGACCGTCCTTCGCCGGCCCGGTGATCTGCCGGGTCGCCTCGACCCCGTCCATCCGCGGCATCCGGATGTCCATCAGCACCACGTCGGGCTGCAGCGCCCGCACCTGCTCCAGCGCCTGCAGACCGTCCCCGGCCTCGCCGACGACCGCGAGATCCTGCTCGGCCTCCAGGATCATCCGGAAACCGGTACGCAGCAGCGGCTGGTCGTCGACCAGCAGGACGCGGATTGCCACAGGAACTCCTTCGTTAGACCAGGCCCATTCTGCCCTGCCCCGCCCCGGACACCTCCACGGGGAGAGCCCGGCCGGGCCCCGGAACCGGCAGCGGATACGGCGGGGGAGTGCCGCCGAACTCCGGGCACACCGCCTGGTGGTCGCACCACCCGCACAGCTTCGTACGGCGCGGCCGCCAGTCACCGGTCGCCGTCGCCCGCTGGATGGCGTCCCACAGCGCCAGCAGCTTGCGCTCCACGCCCCGCAGGTCCGCCTCGGTCGGGTCGTACGTCAGCACGTCACCGCTGCCCAGATACACAAGCTGCAACCGCCGCGGCACCCGGCCGCGCAGCCGCCACATCACCAGCGCGTAGAACTTCATCTGGAACAGCGGACCGTCGGCGTACTCCGGGCGGGGCGCCTTGCCGGTCTTGTAGTCGACGAGCCGCACCTCGCCCGTCGGCGCCACGTCCACCCGGTCGATGAAGCCGCGCAGCCGCAGCCCCGAGTCCAGCACCGTCTCCACGTACAGCTCGCGGTCGGCGGGCTCCAGACGCGTCGGGTCCTCCAGCGTGAACCACCGCTCCACCAGCGCCTCGGCGTCCGCCAGCCACGCCGCCAGCCGCTCGCCCGACGGATCGTCCTCGAACAGCCCGGCCAGCTCGGGACGCTTCGCCAGCAGCTTCTCCCACTCGCCCGGCACCATCGAGCGCGCGCCGCCTGCCGTACGCTGCGCCGCCGGAGCGTCGAAGAGGCGCTCCAGCACCGCGTGCACCACCGTGCCGCGCGTCGCCGCGGGGCTCGGCTTCTCCGGCAGCTTGTCGATCACACGGAAGCGGTACAGCAGCGGACACTGCATGAAGTCGCCCGCGCGGGAGGGGGAGAGCGAGACGGGAGGGGTGGCGGGCGGGGGAGCGGGGGAGTCGGCGGGCGTGACCGGCTCGGGGGCGGCTGCGGCTGCGGCACCGGCCGCGGGCACGGGCGCGGTGACTGCGGCGGATGTCACAGCGCGGCCGGGCCCGCCGATCGCCTCGGAGTCGCCGACAGTCGCGGTCTCGCCGGGCGCAGCGGCCTCCCCGGCCGCTCCCGCCGCCGGGGCCCCGCCGGACGCCCCGCCCTGACCGCCCTGACCACTCTGACCGCCCTGACCACTCTGTCCGTCGTCCGCGGCGTCCGGCCCGGCCTCTTCGGTGCTCGTTCCCATGACACCCGACCCTACGGCCCGCCACTGACAGCCACCGCAACCGAGGGATCACAATGGGAGACCGAGGCGGGGTGTCGCGAAGCACTCCGCATACCATCGACGCCAGACCCCTTCGCCCTGCATGATCGACATGCCGTACCGGACAGCACCTGGACGGACAGGAGCGAAGGCCGCAACGACGAGGGGACGCCGTGGACGAGAGTGGGAAGCCGCAGGACCCTGAGGAGTCCGCGCACCACGGACCGCCCGACCCGCCCGGACCGTCCGACCCGGCCCGCGCCACCGGCCGTACGAGGCCGTCCGGGAACCGTCCCTCCGCGCAGCGCCCGGCCAAGGACGGCCAGGGCAGGCGTACCGGCGGCGGCATCCTCATGGGCCGCCCGTTCGGCGTACCGGTCTACGTGGCCCCCAGTTGGTTCGTCGTCGCGGCCCTGATCACCTGGGTCTTCGGCGGCCAGCTCGAACGGGTCCTGCCGGAGCTCGGCTCCGCCCGCTACCTCGTCTCGCTCTTCTTCGCCGTCGCCTTCTACGCCTCGGTGCTCGTCCACGAGCTGGCGCACACCGTCGCCGCGCTGCGCTTCAAGCTTCCCGTACGCCGTATCCAGCTCCAGTTCTTCGGTGGCGTCTCCGAGATCGAGAAGGAGTCCGAGACGCCCGGCCGCGAGTTCGTCCTGGCCTTCGTCGGCCCGCTGCTCTCGCTGGTCCTCGCGGGCGTCTTCTACATCGGGATGAAGGTGGTCGAGCCCGGCACCGTACCCGGTGTGCTGCTCGCCGGGCTGATGATCTCCAACCTCATCGTCGCCGTCTTCAACCTGCTGCCCGGCCTCCCGCTGGACGGCGGCCGGATGCTCCGCGCCGTCGTGTGGAAGATCACCGGCAAGCCGATGACCGGCACCGTCGCCGCCGCCTGGGTCGGCCGCGCGCTCGCGGTCTCCGTCCTGATCGGCCTGCCGCTGCTCACCCACACCGGCGCCCTGGGCAACGCCCCCACCGACCTCGGCGGCGCCGACTCGATCACCGACGCGCTGCTCGCCGCGATCCTCGCCGCGATCATCTGGACCGGCGCCGGCAACAGCCTGCGCATGGCCCGCCTGCGCGAACGCCTCCCGGACCTCCAGGCCCGCGCCCTCACCCGGCGCGCCGTCCCGGTGGAGCCCGACACCCCGCTGTCCGAGGCCCTGCGCCGCGCCAACGACGCGGGCGCCCGCGCCCTGGTCGTCGTGGACCGGGTGGGCCGGCCCACCGCCGTGGTCCGGGAGACCGCCATCGTCGGCGTCCCCGAGCACCGGCGCCCCTGGGTCGCCGTCAGCGGTCTCGCCCAGGACCTCAAGGAGGGCATGCGGGTCTCCGCCGAACTGGCCGGCGAGGACCTGCTGGACTACCTGCGCGCCACCCCCGCCACCGAGTACCTGGTGGTCGAGGAGACCGGTGAGATCTACGGCGTCCTCTCCACCGCCGACGTCGAACGCGCCTTCGTAGCCGCCATGGCCCGCCCGTCCTGACCCCCACCACGGGCTCCCCCTTCCTGACCCCCACCACGGGCTTCCCACCCCACACACCTGGGTAAGCCTCTGACCGGCCCCCTCCACCCTGGTACGGATCACCCCGAGCGCCCGGTAGGCTGGTCACATGTCCGAACCGACCGGTGCCGCCCGCCGTCGCGGGCCCTTCAAGGTCGGGGACCAGGTCCAGCTCACCGATCCCAAGGGACGCCACTACACGTTCACGCTCGAAGAGGGCAAGAGCTTCCACACCCACAAGGGAGCCTTCCCCCACGACGAGCTGATCGGTGCTCCCGAGGGCAGTGTTGTCCGTACCACCGGGAACGTCGCCTACCTCGCGCTGCGCCCGCTGCTCCCCGACTACGTCCTGTCCATGCCCCGCGGTGCCGCCGTGGTCTACCCCAAGGACGCGGGGCAGATCCTGGCGATGGCCGACATCTTCCCCGGCGCCCGCGTCGTCGAGGCGGGGGTGGGGTCCGGCTCGCTCAGCAGCTTCCTGCTGCGCGCCATCGGTGACCAGGGCATGCTGCACAGCTACGAGCGGCGCGCCGACTTCGCCGAGATCGCCACGCAGAACGTCGAGCGGTACTTCGGCGGTCCGCACCCGGCGTGGACGCTCACCGTCGGTGACCTTCAGGACAACCTCTCCGACACCGACGTCGACCGGGTCATCCTGGACATGCTCGCCCCCTGGGAGTGCCTGGAGGCCGTCTCCAAGGCGCTCGTCCCGGGCGGCATCCTGTGCGCGTACGTGGCCACCACGACGCAGCTTGCCCGTACCGTCGAGGCCATCCGGGAGCACGGCACCTTCAACGAGCCGTCGGCCTGGGAGACCATGGTCCGCACCTGGCACGTCGAGGGCCTGGCCGTCCGCCCCGACCATCGCATGATCGGTCACACCGGCTTCCTGCTGACCGCCCGCCGTCTCGCGGACGGTGTCGAGCCGCCGCTGCGCCGTCGCCGCCCGGCCAAGGGCGCGTACGGCGAGGACTACTCCGGTCCCGGCAGCTCCAGCGGGGGCGCGGAGCGCGGCTGACCCGGCGCACGCCCCGGCGCAGCGCGGCCGTCCCGCCTCGCACGCCCCCTCGAACCGTCCGGCGCCGCCGACCAGTTCCCTCCTACGGGAACCGTCGGCGGCGCCGTCGCGTTCAGCGGGTGAGGGCCTGGCGGGAAACCCGCCCGAGTGTTCCCCGGCGGCCCCGGGCTGTGGAACGATGCTGGGCACTCCCACCGCCACAGCTCTCCACAGGAGTTACCCCGCGTGCAGTTCACGGCCGGCCAGGACCTTCCGCACACCCGCACCCGCGCCCTGCACTGGCTCGCCACCGCCGCCGCCTTGGCAGCGGTGGTCGCGGCCGCGTCCTTCGTCCAGCCTCCCGACGCCACGGCCACGGCCACCACCGATGCCGCGTCCGGCGCCCGCGCGGCCGCCGCCCCGGCCCCCGACCCGCACGCCGCGTCCTATCCGGTGGACTGCGGCCCGAACCGCCTCGACGTGGTCGACAGCGCCAGCGGCGACCTCGACGGCGACGGCCGCCCCGAGACCGTCGCGGTGGTGCGCTGCCACACCGAGACGGGCACCCCGCCCAGTGGCGTGTACGTCCTCACGGGCCCCGCGGCGGGCCAGGCGGGCAAGGGCGCCCCCAGGGTCGTCGCGACCCTTCTCGCGCCCGCACAGCAGCGCAGCGTGGACGGTTTCGCCGTACGCGACGGTGTGGTCGCCGCGACACTCCTGGGCTACTCCTCGACCGGCGTGCCGCGCTGCTGCCCGGACGTACGCGTGCCCGCCAAGTGGCAATGGAAAGGCGGGAAGTTCGTCCAGAGCGAACTCCCCGCCTCTTCCGACACCGAGGGTGTGTGATCGGTCACACGGCGACTACTCCGCGTCCGGGCCGTAGACCTCCACCTGGTCCGCAACGCGGCGTACGTGGATGCAGTCGCCAGGGCACTCCTTCGCGGAGTCCCGTACGTCATTGAGCAGCGGCAGGGGGACGGGCGTGGTGGCGCCCTTGTCCTGGAGCAGCTCGTCGTCGGCGCTTTTCACATAAGCCAGACCGTCGATGTCGAGTTCGAAGACCTCCGGCGCGTACTGCGCACAGATGCCGTCGCCGGTGCAGAGGTCCTGGTCGATCCAGACCTCCAGTGCTTCGTCCTGCGCCGTCATCTCGCCTGCCGTTCCTGCGTACGTGAATCAAATGGGGCCCACCCTGACGGGTGTTGACCGTCTCGACGATACAACCGGTCGCTTTCTGATGTTGTTGGGTGGGTATCCCCCTGAGGTGAGGACGTGCGCAAGGGTGAAGATCGGACACACCCCGACAGTCTTTTCGATCTAGGGGTTTCAACCTGCACCGGCCCAGGTAGGGTCAGGAAGCGTCCAGCTCCCCTTGGAGGAGGTGAGGACCGTGGCAGCCCACGACGACGACATCAACCGCGGCATCCGGCCGGGGCGGGGGTCTGACGACCCTGCCGGCCAGGTTGCCTATCTTGAGCAGGAGATCGCCGTCCTGCGACGCAAGCTCGCCGACTCTCCGCGTCACACGAGGATTCTCGAAGAGCGGATCGTCGAGCTGCAGACCAACCTGGCCGGTGTTTCGGCACAGAACGAGCGACTCGCCAACACCTTGCGCGAGGCGCGCGACCAGATCGTGGCCCTCAAGGAAGAGGTCGACCGGCTGGCCCAGCCGCCGGCCGGCTTCGGCGTCTTCCTGCAGGCGAACGAGGACGGCACGGCCGACATCTTCACCGGAGGCCGAAAACTCCGGGTGAACGTCAGTCCCAGCGTCGACCTCGACGAGCTGCGGCGTGGCCAGGAGGTCATGCTGAACGAGGCGCTCAACGTGGTCGAGGCCATGGAGTACGAGAACGCCGGGGACATCGTCACCCTCAAGGAGATCCTTGAGGACGGCGAGCGCGCCCTGGTCATCGGGCACACCGACGAGGAGCGGGTGGTGCGGCTCGCCGAGCCGCTGCTGGACATCAACATCCGCGCCGGTGACGCCCTGCTCCTGGAGCCCCGCTCCGGCTACGTCTACGAGGTCATTCCCAAGAGCGAGGTCGAGGAGCTCGTCCTCGAAGAGGTTCCGGACATCGACTACACGAAGATCGGCGGTCTGGGCGGCCAGATCGAACTGATCCGCGACGCGGTCGAGCTCCCGTACCTCTACCCGGACCTGTTCAAGGAGCACGAACTGCGCCCGCCCAAGGGCGTACTGCTCTACGGACCGCCCGGCTGCGGCAAGACGCTCATCGCCAAGGCGGTCGCCAACTCGCTCGCCAAGAAGGTCGCCGAGGTGACCGGCCAGCCCGCGGGGAAGAGCTTCTTCCTCAACATCAAGGGCCCCGAGCTGCTGAACAAGTACGTCGGTGAGACGGAGCGGCACATCCGCCTCGTCTTCCAGCGGGCCCGGGAGAAGGCGAGCGAGGGTACCCCCGTCATCGTCTTCTTCGACGAGATGGACTCCCTCTTCCGCACCCGGGGGTCCGGGGTCAGCTCGGACGTGGAGAACACCATCGTCCCGCAGCTGCTCTCCGAGATCGACGGTGTGGAGGGCCTGGAGAACGTCATCGTCATCGGCGCCTCCAACCGCGAGGACATGATCGACCCGGCGATCCTGCGCCCCGGCCGGCTGGACGTGAAGATCAAGATCGAGCGTCCGGACGCCGAGGCCGCCAAGGACATCTTCTCGAAGTACCTCACCGAGCGTCTGCCGCTGCACGCCGAGGACCTCGCCGAGCACGGCGACTCCCGCAAGGCCGCGGTCAGCGCGATGATCCAGTCGGTCGTCGAGCAGATGTACGCGGAATCCGAGGAGAACCGCTTCCTGGAGGTCACCTACGCCAACGGTGACAAGGAAGTCCTGTACTTCAAGGACTTCAACTCCGGCGCAATGATCGAAAACATCGTCGGACGCGCCAAGAAGATGGCCATCAAGGCATTCCTCGAACACAACCAGAAGGGTCTTCGCGTCGCCCACCTGCTCCAGGCGTGCGTGGACGAGTTCAAGGAGAACGAGGACCTGCCCAACACCACCAACCCGGACGACTGGGCCCGAATCTCCGGCAAGAAGGGCGAGCGGATCGTTTACATCCGCACCCTGGTCACCGGCAAGCAGGGCGCGGACACCGGCCGCTCCATCGACACGGTGGCGAATACCGGCCAATACCTGTAACACCGCCGACCGGCTGCGGATGTCCTGCACGGGGCGTCCGCAGCCGGACGCATTTCCGGGGCTCGGCGGGTGATCCCCGGAAGGCCGCGGCGGAGCAGGTGAAAACCGGACTGGAGCAATGACTGTAATGATCTCCCCAGCGCCGCAAAGGCGTTCTAGGCTCTTCGGTACCGCCGCGACACGCACTGCGGAAGCGGGGGCCGCACACGGACCGGAAGCGCAGCGGTACTTGAGCGCCGACCCCATCCGGGGGCGCCGCCGGGCAAGGAGGGCCGCATGACCGTACGGCGAGTAATGGGAATCGAGACGGAGTACGGGATCTCCGTCCCCGGCCACCCGAACGCCAATGCCATGCTCACCTCGTCCCAGGTCGTCAACGCGTACGCGGCGGCGATGCACCGGGCGCGACGCGCCCGCTGGGACTTCGAGGAGGAGAACCCGCTGCGGGACGCCCGAGGCTTCGACCTCGCCCGCGAGAACGCCGACGCCAGCCAGCTCACCGACGAGGACATCGGGCTGGCCAATGTGATCCTCACCAACGGGGCACGCCTGTACGTCGACCACGCGCATCCGGAGTACAGCTCGCCGGAGGTCACCAACCCGCGCGACGCGGTGCTCTGGGACAAGGCCGGGGAGCGCATCATGGCCGAGGCCGCCGAGCGCGCGGCCCAGGTCCCCGGCGCCCAGCCCATCCACCTCTACAAGAACAACACCGACAACAAGGGCGCCTCCTACGGCACGCACGAGAACTACCTGATGAAGCGGGAGACCCCGTTCTCGGACATCGTGCGGCACCTGACGCCCTTCTTCGTCTCCCGCCAGGTCTTCGCCGGCGCTGGCCGGGTCGGCATCGGCCAGGACGGCCACGAGCACGGCTTCCAGATCAGCCAGCGGGCCGACTACTTCGAGGTCGAGGTCGGCCTGGAGACCACCCTCAAGCGGCCCATCATCAACACCCGCGACGAGCCGCACTCCGACGCGGAGAAGTACCGCCGGCTGCACGTGATCATCGGGGACGCGAACCTCTCCGAAATCTCCACCTACCTCAAGCTGGGCACCACGGCGCTGGTCCTGTCCATGATCGAGGACGGTTTCATCGCCGTCGACCTCGCCGTCGACCAGCCCGTCCGCGCCCTCCACCAGGTCTCCCACGACCCGACGCTGCGCCACCTGATCACTCTGCGCAGCGGCCGGACCCTGACCGCCGTACAACTCCAGATGGAGTACTTCGAGCTGGCGCGCAAGTACGTGGAGGACCGGCTCGGCGCGGACGCCGACGAGCAGACCAAGGACGTCCTGGCCCGCTGGGAGGACGTGCTGGGGCGCCTGGAGCACGACCCGATGAGCCTGTCCGGCGAGCTGGACTGGGTGGCCAAGCGGGAGTTGATGGAGGGCTACCGGCGCCGGGACGGCGTGGAGTGGGACGCGGCCCGCCTCCACCTCGTCGACCTCCAGTACGCCGACGTACGGGCCGACAAGGGCCTCTACAACCGTCTCGCGGCCCGCGGCAAGATGAAGCGCCTGCTGACCGACGCGGAGGTCGCGCGGGCCGCCCAGGCGCCACCGGAGGACACCCGGGCGTACTTCCGCGGCCGGTGCCTGGAGCAGTACGCGGACGACGTGGCGGCCGCCTCCTGGGACTCGGTGATCTTCGATCTGCCGGGCCGTGACTCTCTGCAACGGGTGCCGACGCTGGAACCGCTGCGCGGCACCCGCAACCACGTGAAGGAGCTGCTCGACCGGTGCCGTACGGCCGAGGACCTGGTGCGGGTCCTGTCCGGAGGGTGACGGCGGACCCGATCGGGCTCCCGATCCGGGGCTAAAGGCCCCCCGTCCGGGAATCATCGGGGTGACTCCCGGACGTTGTACGAAGACGACCGAGAACAGGGCCGATGTCAGACCTTGCTTGTAGGGTCTGATCTTGACAGTCACATCGAGCGGGGCGAACCGAGCGGGGTGAGGGACATGGCGACCAAGGACACCGGCGGCGGGCAGCAGAAGGCGACGCGTTCGACCGAGGAGGTCGAGGAGCAGTCGCAGGACGCGCAGGCCGCGGACGATCTCAAGGAGCGGCAGGAGAAGCTGTCGGACGACGTCGACTCCGTGCTGGACGAGATCGACGACGTGCTCGAAGAGAACGCCGAGGATTTCGTGCGGTCGTTCGTGCAAAAGGGCGGACAGTAACGGATCGCCGGGTTCCGTCGGCGGCCGGCACCCCGGATGTCCGGGCGCGGCGGGCCACGGTCCGCGCACACCGCGCGGGCCGTGCGCACGCACCGGCATGACGGGCCCCGGCACCGGCTCCGGGGCGCGCGGCCGCGCAGGCTGCCGCGCGCTCCCGGGTTTGCCGGTACCAGCGCGTACGGGTTCGCCGGTACGAGCGCGTACGCACCAGCCGTCCCGGTATCGGCGCGCGGCCACGGAGGCCGGAACGCGAAAGGCCGCCGCTGCCGTCGTCCGGCCCGGTCCGGTCCCGCGTGCATGTGGATCATGACCGCAGGACAGGTAAGGTCCGGGACGTACTGTGCTTCAGCTGCAACGCAGCGCTGGGCCAATTCAAGGATCGGCCGGACGTCTTGGGGCGGCGGCCGAATATCCGGAAGGAAACGTGTGGAAGCCAACACTCGTAACGCCGGGCATCTACCTGCTGCCTTCCTGACGCCCGGCTCCTCGTCGTTCATGGACTTCCTCGGGGAGCACGCGCCGGAACTGCTGCCGGGCCGGCGTCCGCCGCTGCCCGTGCAGGGGACCATCGAGGCGCCGCACGGCACCACGATCGTCGCGGCGTCCTTCCCCGGCGGGGTGGTGCTCGCCGGTGACCGCCGCGCGACGATGGGCAACGTCATCGCGCAGCGCGACATCGAGAAGGTCTTCCCGGCCGACGAGTACTCGGCCGTCGGCATCGCCGGCACGGCCGGTCTCGCGGTCGAGATGGTCAAGCTCTTCCAGTTGGAGCTGGAGCACTTCGAGAAGGTCGAGGGCGCCCAACTCTCCCTGGAGGGCAAGGCGAACCGCCTCTCGACGATGATCCGCAGCAACCTCGGCATGGCCATGCAGGGCCTGGCCGTGGTGCCGCTGTTCGCCGGCTGGGACGTGGACCGCGAGAAGGGCCGCATCTTCTCGTACGACGTGACCGGCGGGCGCTCGGAGGAGCACGGCTTCGCCTCGACGGGCTCCGGCTCGGTCTTCGCGCGCGGCGCCCTCAAGAAGCTCTACCGCGAAGACCTCACGGAGAACCAGGCCGCCACGGCCGTGGTCCAGGCGCTGTACGACGCCGCGGACGACGACTCGGCGACCGGCGGCCCGGACATGGCCCGCCGGATCTACCCGATCGTCACGGTGATCACCGACGAGGGCTTCAAGCGGTACACCGAGGCGGAGGTGTCGGAGATCTCCCGCGCCATCCACGAGCAGCGGCTCGACCAGCCCGACGGCCCGCGTGCCGCGCTGCTCTGAGGACGGGAGACCGCCATGCACGCGCCACTGAGAGAGTCATTGACAGAAAGGGACGGATAGCCGGTGTCGACGCCGTTCTATGTCTCACCCCAGCAGGCCATGGCCGACCGGGCGGAGTACGCCCGCAAGGGCATCGCGCGCGGCCGCAGCGTCGTGGTGCTGCAGTACACCGACGGCGTGGTCTTCGTCGCCGAGAACCCGTCCCGGGCCCTGCACAAGGTCAGCGAGATCTACGACCGCATCGCCTTCGCGGCGGTCGGCAAGTACAACGAGTTCGAGAACCTGCGCATCGGCGGCGTGCGCTACGCCGACCTGCGCGGCTATACCTACGACCGCGCGGACGTGACCGCGCGCGGCCTTGCCAATGTCTACGCCCAGACCCTCGGCTCGATCTTCTCCAGCGCCGCCGAGAAGCCCTACGAGGTGGAGCTGATCGTCGCGGAGGTGGGCAACGCCCCCGAGGACGACCAGATCTACCGGTTGCCGCACGACGGCTCGATCGTGGACGAGCACGGTTCGGTCGCGGTCGGTGGCAACGCCGATCAGATCAGCAGCTACCTCGATCAGCGGCACCGCGACGGCATGACGCTGGGCGAGGCGCTGAAGCTGGCCGTCGAGTCGCTCTCCCGCGACAACAACGGCGGTGAACGCACGCTCTCCGCCGACCAGTTGGAGGTCGCGACCCTGGACCGTACGCGTCCGCAGCAGCGGAAGTTCAAGCGGATCCTGGGCCGTCAGCTCTCCCGGCTGCTGGAGGAGAACGGCGCCGCGGCCTCCGAGGGCGCCGCGGACGACGCTGCGGACTCCGAGGGCACGTCCGGCTCCGAAGGCGGTTCCGGCACGTCGTGACGCGACGCGGGCGGCGTACGGCGGGACCGTAGGCCGCCGCGGTACGGACGCGCCGCCGTCCGTACCGTACGGGCCTGTACGCGCCCCGGTGGGTAGGCACCCGCCGGGGCGCGCCGCGTTCCGGGGCCGCCGCGGCCGCCCCGCTCGCGTCCCCTACGGCGGCGGCGCCGTCGAGCCGCGCACCAGCAGCTCGACGGGCAGCGTCACGGGCTCCGGCGTGCCGCCGTCCAGGGCGGTCATCAGGGCGCGCATCCCGGCGGCCCCGACCTCCTCGGCGGGCAGCCCCACGGTCGTCAGTTCCGGCTCCACGGCCCTGGCCAGCGCCAGGTCGTCGATGCCGGTGACGGAGACGTCCTCCGGCACCCGCAGGCCCAGCCGGCGGGCCGCCTTGCAGGCGCCGGCCGCCAGCAGGTCGTCGTCGCACAGCAGGGCGGTGGGGCGGGGGCCCGGCCGGGTCAGGGCCGCGTGGGCCGCGTGCAGACCGGCTTCCACGCTGAGCGCGGCGGGCTCGCTGCGTACGTCCGCGTCCGGGACGCCGCGCAGCGCCTCCGCGAAGGCTGCGGACCGTACGTGGAAGGTCCAGGAGTCGATGGCGGCGGAGAGGTGGGTGATGCGGCGGTGGCCGAGGGCGAGCAGATGCGCGGTGAGCCGCCGGACGCCGTCGGCGATGTC
Organism: Streptomyces chrestomyceticus JCM 4735; assembly: GCF_003865135.1. Taxonomy (NCBI): domain Bacteria; kingdom Bacillati; phylum Actinomycetota; class Actinomycetes; order Kitasatosporales; family Streptomycetaceae; genus Streptomyces; species Streptomyces chrestomyceticus. Next base: position 7,608,384 of record NZ_BHZC01000001.1, read on the forward strand.
GGGGTTGACGGTCGCGGTGGCCTGGGCGTCGTCCGGGTCGCTGTCCAGCATGACCAGCGGCAGCTCCTCGCCGCGCATGGCGGTCAGGGCGTCGGTGGCCATGGAGGAGGCGATGACGCCGTCGAGCGCCGCGCGCGCCGAGGCGAAGGGGTCGCGGGCCGGGCCGATCCCCTCGGGGGAGGGGTACAGGACGACGCCGAAGCCGTGGTCGGCGGCGGCGCGGGCCGCGCCGGTGTAGACGCGGGCGAAGTATTCGCTGGTCAAGGCGGGGACGACGAGCAGGGCGGTGCGGGTGCGGCCCATCCGCAGGTTGCGTGCGGCGAGGTTGGGGCGGTAGCCGAGGTCGCGCGCGGCGGCGCGTACCGCGTCGGCTTTGTGGGGTGAGACACGGCCGCGCCACTTGCCGCCCAGCACGAGGGAGACGGCGGCCTGCGAGACACCGGCGGCGCGGGCGACGTCGCGGCTGGTGACACGGGGTGCGGCGGTGGTGCCGGGCCGCGCCGCCGCCGGGTGCTCGTGGGTGGTCTCGTGGGCGGTCACCGGGGCCGGGCTCCTCGCGTCGTACGTCGCGGTATGGACCCGCGGGTTGTGCCCATGGTACGTATGACGCCGCACGTTATACGTAACACTTCCTGGCCGGGCCGGGGGAGAAGAGGCGGGCATGGCCGCTGGATACGCGGAATTGCTGAGGACGCGCCACGCGGCCCGGCTGCTGGCCGGAACGCTGATCGGCCGGCTGCCGAACGCGACCGGACCGCTCGCGGTGGTGCTCTTCACCCGGGCCGAGGGCGGCAGCTACGTCCTCGCGGGCGTGCTCTCCGCCGTGTACGGGGTGTGCAACGCGATCGGGCAGCCGCTCCTGGGGCGCGCGGTGGACGTGTACGGGCAGCCGCGCGTGATGCTGCCCTCCGCCGCGGTCTCCGCCCTGGGCATAGCGCTGCTGGCGGTCGTCGGCCTCGACCCGCTGCCCGTGGCGTACGCGGCCATGGTGATCGCCGGGTTCTTCACGCCGCCGCTGGAGGGCGGGCTGCGGGCGCTGTGGCCGGGGGTGCTCAAGCGCGCGGACCGGGTCCATGCCGCGTACGCGCTGGACGCGGTGGCGCAGGAAGTGCTCTTCGCGGTGGGTCCGTTGCTGGTGACGACGTGTGTGGCGCTCTGGTCGGAGCGGTGGGCGCTGCTGGTGATCAACGTGATCGGGGTGCTCGGCGCGCTCTCCGTGGTCGCCTCGCCGCCCTCGCGGCAGTGGCGCAGCGCGCCGCGTGAGGCGCACTGGCTCGGGGCCCTGCGGTCCTCCGGGATGCTGGTGCTGATCGCCTCGTTCTTCTTCGTGGGGCTGGCGCTCGGCTCCATCGCGGTGGCGGCGGTCGCGTACGCCGACCAGCACGGCGGCGGCATGGTCTCCAGCTACCTGCTGTCCGCGCTCGGCGTCGGCGCCCTCCTGGGCGGGGTGGTGTACGGCGCGCGGCAGTGGCCGGGGCACCCGGAGAACCGGCTGCGGCTGCTGGTGGCGCTGCTGGCGCTGGGGTACCTGCCGCTGGCGCTGACGCCGGGCGTGGTGGGGATGACGCTGCTGACGGGGGTGGCGGGGGTGTTCCTGGCGCCGGCGCTGGCGTGCGCGTTCGTCGTCGTGGACGGGCACGCGCCCAGGGGGACGGTCACCGAGGCGTTCTCCTGGCTGGTGACGACGTTCGGGGTCGGGTCCGCGCTGGGGATGACGGTGGTCGGGCCCGCGGTGGAGCGGGGCGGCCCGGCCGCCGGATTCGGCGTGGCGGGGGCGGGCGGCGTCGCCGCACTGCTCGTACTCCTGTCGACAAAGCGCTTTCTTTCCCCCGGTGGACGTGGGCTCGTGAGCGATGCTGTGCAGGCCACGGCGGAAAATGATCGGAACGAGGCCGCCCAACCCGGTTTCAGAGCAGGCCATCAGGCGTAATGTTCAGTCATGGACCGCCGCATTTTCGGGCTGGAGAACGAGTACGGCGTCACATGCACGTTCAGGGGACAGCGCCGACTGTCTCCTGACGAGGTGGCTCGGTACCTCTTCCGCCGTGTCGTGTCATGGGGCCGCAGCAGCAATGTCTTCCTGCGGAACGGCGCCCGCCTGTACCTGGACGTGGGATCGCACCCGGAATACGCAACTCCCGAGTGCGACAACGTGACCGAGCTGGTCACCCACGACAAGGCCGGCGAGCGCATTCTCGAAGGTCTGCTGGTCGACGCCGAGCGCCGCCTGCACGAGGAAGGAATCGCGGGCGACGTCTATCTCTTCAAGAACAACACCGATTCCGCCGGAAACTCCTATGGTTGCCACGAAAACTATCTCGTGGCCCGGCACGGGGAGTTCTCCCGGCTCGCGGACATTCTCATTCCGTTCCTGGTGACCCGTCAGCTCCTCTGCGGCGCGGGCAAGGTCCTGCAGACACCGCGCGGGGCCGTCTACTGCGTGAGCCAGCGCGCCGAGCACATCTGGGAGGGCGTCTCCTCCGCGACGACCCGCTCCCGTCCGATCATCAACACCCGCGACGAACCGCACGCCGACGCGGAGCGCTACCGCCGGCTGCACGTCATCGTCGGCGACTCCAACATGTCCGAGACGACCATGCTGCTGAAGGTCGGTGCCACCGACCTCGTCCTGCGCATGATCGAGGCGGGCACGGTCATGCGCGACCTGACCCTGGAGAACCCGATCCGGGCCATCCGGGAGGTCAGCCACGACATAACGGGCCGGCGCAAGGTACGGCTGGCCAGCGGCCGGGAGGCGTCCGCCCTGGAGGTCCAGCAGGAGTACTACGAGAAGGCGGTGGACTTCGTCGAACGGCGCGGTATCCGCACGGGCACCGTCGAGCAGGTCCTGGAGCTGTGGGGCCGTACGCTCGAAGCCGTCCGCGACGAGGACCTCGACCGGATCTCCACCGAGATCGACTGGGTGATGAAGTACCAGCTCATCGAGCGCTACCGCGCCAAGAACAACATCAGCATGTCGCATCCGAGGGTGGCGCAGATAGACCTCGCCTACCACGACATCCACCGCCGCCGGGGCCTCTACTACCTCCTGGAGCGGAAGGGCCAGGCGGCCCGTATCTGCAACGACTTGAAGATCTTCGAGGGCAAGTCGGTGCCGCCGCAGACCACCCGGGCCCGGCTGCGCGGCGACTTCATCCGCCGGGCGCAGGAGCAGCGCCGCGACTTCACCGTCGACTGGGTGCACCTGAAGCTCAACGACCAGGCGCAGCGCACGGTGCTGTGCAAGGACCCGTTCCGGTCCGTGGACGACCGGGTGGAGAAGCTGATCGCGGGGATGTGAGTCCGGTTCGTCACCGTATCCGGTGATACACCGGATACGGTGACGGCTCGGCCGTGGAAGTGCCTGGGGCGCCCGTGCTCCCGGCGCTCTGCCGTGCGGCGCGGCTGTTCCGCTGTGTTGCGCGGGGAAACGCACCCAGGGTCAGGTCGTAGAGTGGCGGGCATTGTCCACCCACCCGACGACCCCGAGTTGGACTTCATGAACTTCACGAAGAACACCCGCCGCGCCGCCGCCGCGGCGCTGACCGTTCCCCTCCTGCTGTTCACCGCCGCCTGTGGGTCCGATGACGGCAAGGGGTCGTCGGCCGCCGCGGTCGCCAAGGTGGAGGGGAAGCCCGGGGAGCAGCCCAAGATCACCGTGCCGAAGGACGCCAAGGCGTCCGACGAGGCGGTCACCAAGACGCTGCACGAGGGCTCGGGCGCGGCGGTCAAGAAGGGCGACTACGTACGGCTGGACTTCGCGGCGCAGACCATGAAGACCGGCCAGAACCTCGGCAGCACCTGGACCAAGCAGCCCGGCGCGGACGCGAAGGCGCCGCGCACCCAGATCGTCGGCGAGATCAGCGACCAGCCGACCCAGCAGCAGCTTCCGCAGAAGGTCATGGAGGCGGTCGCGGGCCAGAAGGTCGGCAGCCGCTTCGAGGTCGAGGGCACCGCCAAGGCGCTGGTCGGCGACAACCTGAACCCGCAGTCCGGCATCAAGCCGGAGGACGGCCTGGTGTGGGTCGTGGACGTGGTCGGCGCGGGCAAGGCCGACAAGAAGGGCAAGTCCGAGGGCGAGCAGGCGGCGCCGGAGGAGGGCATGCCCGAGGTGAAGTCGGAGGGCGAGAAGGCCGCGACGATCACCATCCCCAAGGGGGAGAAGGCGCCCGCCGACCTCAAGGAGCAGGTGCTGATCAAGGGCAAGGGCCCGAAGGTCAAGGCCGGTGACGGGCTGATCGCGCAGTACACCGGGGTGAAGTGGGAGGACGGCAAGAAGTTCGACTCCTCCTGGGACCACGGCGGCGCCACCGCCTTCCAGATCGGCACCGGTGCCGTCGTCAAGGGCTGGGACCAGGCCCTGGTCGGCAAGAGCGTCGGTGACCGGGTGGAGATCGTGATCCCGCCGAAGCTGGGCTACGGCGCGAACCCGCAGAGCGAGCTGGCGAAGAACACCCTGGTGTTCTCCGTCGACATCGTCGGCACCGTCTGAGCATGATCTGCCAGACTGTGCAGGTAGCTGTGCAGATTCTTTCGTAGGAGCACTTTCGTGAACATCGACAAGCCCGAGATCGACTTCCCCGAGGGCCCGGTCCCCACCGACCTGGAGATCGTGGACCTGTGGGAGGGTGACGGGGCCGTCGCCAAGGCCGGGGACTTCGTCAAGGTCCACTACGTCGGGGTCGCCTACAGCTCCGGCGAGGAGTTCGACGCGAGCTGGAACCGCGGCAAGCCGCTGGAGTTCCAGCTCGGCGCCGGCCAGGTCATCTCCGGCTGGGACCAGGGCGTCCAGGGCATGAAGGTCGGCGGCCGCCGCCGGCTGACCATCCCGCCGCACCTGGCCTACGGCGACCGCGGCGCCGGCGGCGGCCGGATCGCCCCGGGCGAGACGCTGATCTTCGTCTGCGACCTGGTGTCCGTCTGAGGACGACGGCAGCAGGTCCGTCCGGGGACGACGGCGGCCGGCCGCGGCACAGCGGCGGCCGGCCCGCACCGAGGGCCCGTGCCACCCGGCACGGGCCCTCGTCCTTCCCCGCCCGGCGCCCGCCGGCCCCGCCGCCCGTCACGGTCCGGACCCTCGGCTTTGCCGCAGGTCCCCGGAGCGGTACGGTCATCGGTCGGGAGTCCGACAAGAAAGGGCGTCGATGGCCATTGCCAAGGCCGAGCGGCTGATGAATCTGGCGCTGTGCCTTCTGGGTACCCGTCGCCCGCTGACCAAACGTGAACTGCGGTCCTCGATCGAGGCGTACGTGGAGACGTTCGGCTCCGGGGACGCCGGTACGGGCAGCGACGACTCCTTCAACCGGATGTTCGAGCGCGACAAGGACGACCTGCGCGAACTCGGCCTGGTCATCGAGACCGTCGAAGGGCTGGACGGCGAGACCGGCTACCTCGCACGCCGGGACAGCAACCGCCTGCCCCCGATCACCCTGGACGCGGCCGAGGCCGCCGCCCTCGGGCTCGCCGCCAAGATCTGGCAGCAGGCCCGGCTGGCCGGCGCCGCCAGCGGCGCGCTCCAGAAGCTGCGCGCGGCCGGCGTCCCCTTCCAGGACGACGACAGCTTCGAGGCACAGCAGCCCCACAGTGCCCTCGAACCCCGCATCCCCGCCCACGAGGCCGCCTTCGAGCCGCTGATGCTCGCCTGCCGCGACCGCCGGCCCGTCGTCTTCGACTACCGCAAGTCCAACGCCGCCCGCCCCGAGCAGCGCCAGGTGGAACCCTGGATACTGGAGTGCTGGCGCGGCCACTGGTACCTCGCCGGCTGGGACCGCGAACGGCAGGCCGAACGGGTCTTCCGGCTCTCCCGCATCACCGGCAAGGTGCGCTCCCGGCAGGGGAAGTTCACCGCCGAGGTGCCCGACCACGTCACCGTCCGCGAGACGGTGGAGAGCTGGGCGGGCGAGACCGCCACCGGCACCGCCCGGATCAGACTGCGCACCGACCACGGCTACCCGCTGCGCGCCCGCGCGCTGAGCATCCGTGAGCTGGGCGACGGCTGGGACGAACTGGAGATCCCGTACGGGCACGGGCTCGACGCCTGGCTGGTCGAGTTCGGCCCCGACGTGGTGGTGCTGGACCCCGCCGAGCTGCGGGCCGACGTCGTGGACCGGCTGCGCGCCGTGGCCAAGGGCTGAGAGGGACGGGACGCACACTCCATGGCTACCAACGCCATCGACCAGACCCGGCGGATGCTGTCGCTGGTCACCTACCTCCGCGAGCGCCCCGGCGCCCGCGTCTCCGACGTCGCCCGCGCCTTCGGCATCTCCGAGGACGAGCTGATCGGCGACCTCGACGTCCTGCCGATGTGCGGTACGAGCTTCCGCGGCGGCGACCTGCTCGACATCGACACCGACGGCGACCGCATCTGGTGGCACAACCCCGACGACGTCGCCGAGCCGCTGCGGCTGGCCGCCGACGAGGCGACCGCCCTGCTGGTCGCGGCCCGCGCCGTGGCCACCCTGCCCGGCCTGCGCGAGGGCGACCGGCAGGCGCTGCTGCGCGCCACCGCCAAGCTGGAGGCCGCGGCGGGCGAGGCGGCCGGCGCCAGCTCCCGCGTCTCGGTCACCTTCGAGTCGGAGGGCGGCGTCTTCGCCGACGTCGACCGGGCCATCGCCGAGCGCCGCCGGCTGTGGCTGCGCTACTACTCACCCGCGCGCGACGAGCTGACCGAGCGCGAGGTCGACCCGATCCGCCTGTTTGCGGTCGGCCACACCTACGTCGAGGCGTGGTGCCGCCTCTCGGAGGCCCGCCGCACCTTCCGGCTCGACCGGGTCGCCGAGATCAAACTGCTGGACGCCCCCGCCGACCCGCCGCCCGTCGAACTGCGCGACCTCTCCGAAGGACTGGTGCAGCCCGCGGCCGAGGACCCCGAGGTCGTCATCGAGGTGGCGCCCGGCGGACGCTGGGTGGCCGAGTACTACCCGCACGACAGCGCCGAGGAACTGCCGGACGGCGGCCTGCGCATCACCCTGCGCACCCCCGACCCCGCCTCGCTGCGGCGGCTCGCGCTGCGCCTGGGCCGGGACGGTCGGATCGTGTCGCCGCAGGCCCTGGCGGACAGCGCGCGCCAGGCGTCCCGGCAGGCGCTCGCGGCGTACGGCGAATAGGACGCGGAGGGCGGCGGCACGATGACGACGACCATGGCGGGCGCGATGACCACGACCCTGACCGGCCCGGTGCTCTTCAAAGCGGCCTGCCCCGACTGCCGAAGCTGCTTCGAGCTGGCGTCGGACGCCCTGCGCCTGGCCATCGGCGCCAGCAGCCGCACCACCTTCTACTCCTTCACCTGCCCGGACTGCGGCAGCGCGGTCCGCAAACCGGCGGGGGAGCGGATCATCGAGCTGCTGACGGGGGGCGGGGTGCGGACCTTGCGGTTGCACTGTGGGTGAACGTGGTGAACGCCCGCGCCGGGTCCGGCTCCGAAGGCCAATAGTATGTCCCACTTTCCGTGAAACCCGTCACGTTCGCACCCCTCGATAGGCTTCGCCCCATGCTCTGGCCCATGATCGCCATCGCCCTCGGATTTCTCGGCATCGCCGTCCTGGGGATTCTCGCCGTCCGCGTCTTCGTGGAGGTACGGCGGCTGGCCCGCCAGGTCGGACAGACCTCGGAGCGCATCCAGCGGGCCGCGCAGGACCTGGAGCGGGCGGCTGTACCGCTCGCCTCGCGGGCCCACCAATCCCTTCGGGACTGATACCGCACCCTGCTGCTACGCGTGTGCGGGCGGTACGCTGCTGTTCGCAGTTCAGACCGCGAGGCGGGGGCGGAAACCCACGGTACGCACGTCCATTGCCGCCCGTTCACCGCCGAACGTTACGATCGCTGTCAGCACTAGCACGCCCGTCCGACCCCCACGGCAGGCACCGAAGTAGACGCCGACCCGGCGAGAAGGTAGTCGCACATGCTCAGCAACCTCAGGGCCCCCGAGATCATTCTGATCCTCGTCGTCATTGTGCTGCTGTTCGGCGCGAAGAAGCTCCCGGACATGGCACGTTCGCTCGGCAAGTCGGCCCGCATTCTCAAGAGCGAGGCCAAGGCCATGAAGAAGGAAGGCGGCGAAGGCGAGGCCGCCGGCAAGGACGCCTCCTCCGCCGACTCCCAGGCCGCGCCGCGGACGATCCAGGCGGCCCCGGGCGACGTGAACAGCTCGCGTCCCGTCGCCGAGCCGAACCGCACCACCCACAGCTGACCGGAGCCGCCCAGCCCGGCCGGTCAGGTCGGCCGACGGCGGCCGATGCACGAGACGAGGACGTGGGTTGCTCAAGTCTGCCCGCAAACAGCAGAGGGATCCCGAGGGGCGGATGCCGCTCGCGGAGCATCTGCGTGAGCTGCGCAACCGGCTGTTGAAGTCGGTCCTGGCGATCGGCGTGGTCACCGTCGTGGCCATGTTCTATTACAAGGACATCGCCCAGTTCATCACAGGCCCGGTCATCGACTCCGTCGGCTGTCCGCGCGGTACGCCCGCGGGCACCCCGACGCCGGGTCACCCCTGCGCGGAGGTCACGGCGCAGGGCATGCTGGCGCCCTTCACGATCCTGCTCAAGGTGTCACTCACCACAGGCGTCGTGGTCGCCAGTCCGGTGTGGCTCTACCAGCTCTGGGCGTTCCTCGCTCCCGGACTGCACAACACCGAGAAGAAGTATGCCCTCAGCTTCGTGGCGGCGGGTGTCCCGCTGTTCCTCGGTGGCGCCTACCTCGCGTACGCGGTCCTGCCGACCACGGCGGCCGCCCTGGTCGGCCTGACGCCCGACAACTGGTCCAACCTCTTTCCGGCGGACGAGTTCCTGGACATCGTCACGCGCATGGTCGTCGTCTTCGGCCTGGGCTTCGAGCTGCCGCTGCTGCTGGTCCTGCTGAACTTCGGCGGCGTGATCACCGGACGGCGGGTGCTGAGCTGGTGGCGCTTCATGGTGCTCGGCATCACGATCTTCGCCGCGATCGCCACGCCCACCGGTGACCCGCTGACCATGGGGCTCGTCGCCGCCCCGATCGTGGTCCTGTACTTCGCCGCCGTGGCCGTCTGCCTGTTCAACGACCGCCGTCGCGGACGTGCCGACCCCGACCGCGAACTGAGCGACGACGAAGCCTCCCAGCTCGACCTGACCCCCGAGAGCATCGACGAACTCGACCCGGCCACCGGACACCGGATGCTCCCGGAACAGGCCACCGGCGGCCCGGCACCGCGCCGCAACGGCTACGACGACGCGACGTGAGGGCGCGGCGCGCCCCGCGGTGAAGCCGACATCTCGTAACGGGAGCAGGGGCGCGACCTGAGGTCCACGACCAGGGGCGGCGGAGCGCGGAGCGCACGCCGCCCTTCGGCGTGTGTGCGGTCGGCCCGCCCTTGGCCGGTCAGGAGCCCGGTCTTCCCCCAGCGCTGTACGGAAACGCGCTTGGCCCGTCCTGCGGAAGCAGCGGATGCATCGCGTCGGTCCGTGGCTCACCGGCGCGACCCGCCGGGTACAACGGCGGCGCCGCTCCTACGGGGCGAATCGAACGAGGCCGTGCCCCCAGCGGGGGAATACCCAGGGGCGGCGAGCCGGAACCGCGCTGGGCGGCCCCGTCCCGCGCCGCCTCGTCCCGCGAGCCCTGCCCCGCGCCGGTCCCGCCGGGCTGCCCACCTGGCGCCGCCTCGCCCCTCCGGTGCTCGCTGCTGCCCGCCGACGGTCGCAGTGACGTCCCCAGCGGCTCCGGCAGCCCCGGCAGGTGAGCGTGGGGGAGCGGTGTGTCCGGGGGAGGGCCGGTAAAGGGCGTCCATAATGATCGGCTCGTTGTCAGGGGTGGCCGGTAGGCTCGTAAGCACGATGACCGAGGACATGTCCCCTGCTGAGCGCTACGCCGCCGCCAAACGGCGGGCGGCGGAGCAGGCCACCGCACTCGCCCCTTTCCGTGAGATGTACGACTTCGCGCTGGACCCGTTCCAGATCGAGGCGTGCCAGGCCCTGGAGGCCGGTAAGGGCGTGCTGGTCGCGGCCCCGACCGGATCCGGCAAGACGATCGTGGGCGAGTTCGCCGTCCACCTGGCCCTGGAGCAGGGCCGTAAATGCTTCTACACCACGCCGATCAAGGCGCTGTCGAACCAGAAGTACCAGGATCTGGTGCGGCGCTACGGCGCGGACCGGGTCGGGCTGCTGACGGGCGACAACAGCGTCAACTCCGAGGCACCGGTGGTCGTGATGACCACCGAGGTGCTGCGGAACATGCTGTACGCGGGCTCCCAGTCGCTCAACGGCCTCGGTTACGTGGTGATGGACGAGGTGCACTACCTCTCCGACCGCTTCCGGGGCGCCGTGTGGGAAGAGGTGATCATCCACCTGCCGGAGTCCGTCACGCTGGTCTCGCTGTCCGCGACGGTCTCCAACGCGGAGGAGTTCGGCGCCTGGCTGGACACGGTCCGCGGTGACACGGAAGTGATCGTCTCCGAGCACCGTCCGGTGCCGCTGTGGCAGCACGTGCTCGCCGGACGCCGGATGTACGACCTCTTCGAGGAGCGCGAGGGCCGTTCCGGTGCCGGGCGCCGGGAGGTCAACCCGGACCTGGAGCGGCTGGCGCGGCTGGAGAACAGCCGTCCGACGTTCGGGCGGGACAAGCGCCGCGGCCGCAATCTGCGGGAGGCGGACCGCGAGCGCGAGCGGCGCCAGCGCAGCCGCGTCTGGACGCCGGGCCGCGCCGAGGTGATCGACCGGCTGGACAACGAGGGCCTGCTGCCGGCGATCACGTTCATCTTCAGCCGGGCGGGGTGCGAGTCCGCCGTCCAGCAGTGCCTGTATTCCGGGCTGCGGCTCAACGACCAGGAGGGGCGGGCCAGGGTCCGCGCCGTCGTGGAGGAGCGTACGGCCGGGATTCCCGACGAGGACCTGCATGTTCTCGGCTACTACGAGTGGCTGGAGGGCCTGGAGCGGGGCATCGCCGCGCACCACGCCGGCATGCTGCCGACCTTCAAGGAGGTCGTCGAGGAGCTGTTCCTGAAGGGACTGGTCAAGGCCGTCTTCGCGACGGAGACGCTGGCGCTGGGCATCAACATGCCCGCCCGTTCGGTCGTCCTGGAGAAGCTGGTCAAGTGGAACGGCGAGCAGCACGCCGACATCACCCCCGGCGAGTACACCCAGCTCACCGGCCGTGCCGGGCGCCGCGGTATCGACGTCGAGGGCCACGCGGTGGTGCTGTGGCAGCGCGGCATGGACCCGGGCGCCCTGGCGGGCCTGGCCGGTACGCGTACGTATCCGCTGCGCTCGTCCTTCAAGCCGTCGTACAACATGGCGGTCAACCTGGTCTCGCAGTTCGGGCGGCACCGTTCGCGGGAACTGCTGGAGATGTCGTTCGCGCAGTTCCAGGCGGACAAGTCGGTCGTCGGCATCTCGCGGCAGGTGCAGAAGAACGAGGAGGGCCTGGCCGGCTACAAGGAGTCCATGACCTGCCACCTCGGTGACTTCGAGGAGTACTCGCGGCTGCGCCGGGAGCTGAAGGACCGGGAGACGGAGCTGGCCAAGCAGGGCGCCGCGCAGCGCCGGGCCGCGGCCGCCGCGGCGCTGGAGAAGCTCCGGCCGGGTGACGTGATCCACGTACCGACGGGCAAGTACGCGGGGCTGGCGTTGGTGCTGGACCCGGGGATGCCGTCGGGGCGGACGAACGGACACCGGGGCTACGACGCGCACGACGGGCCCCGGCCGCTGGTGCTGACCGCCGAGCGGCAGGTCAAGCGGCTGGCGTCGATGGACTTCCCGGTGCCGGTGGCGGCGCTGGACCGGATGCGCATCCCGAAGTCCTTCAACGCGCGCAGCCCGCAGTCCCGCCGGGACCTGGCGTCCGCGCTGCGGACGAAGGCCGGGCACATCGCGCCGGAGCGGCACCGCAAGCAGCGGGCGGCGGCCGACGACCGGGAGATCGCGCGGCTGCGTACGGAGCTGCGGGCGCATCCCTGCCACGGCTGCGACGAGCGCGAGGACCACGCCCGATGGGCCGAGCGGTACCACCGGCTGCTGCGCGACACGCGGCAGTTGGAGCGCCGTATCGAGGGCCGTACGAACACCATCGCGCGCACCTTCGACCGGATCTGCGCTCTGCTGACCGGACTTGGCTACCTGGAAGGTGACACGGTCACCGACGAGGGCCGGCGGCTGGCGCGGCTCTACGGCGAACTGGACCTGCTGGCCAGCGAATGCCTGCGCGCCGGCGTCTGGAACGGGCTGGGCCCCGCCGAACTGGCAGCCTGCGCCTCGGCCCTGGTCTACGAGGCCCGGCAGGCGGACGACGCGGTGGCGCCGAAGCTGCCGTCGGGCAAGGCGCGGGACGCGCTCGCCGAGATGGTGCGGATCTGGGGCCGGCTGGACGCCTTGGAGGAGGACCACAAGATCAACCAGGCGGAGGGCGTCGGCCAGCGCGAGCCGGACCTCGGCTTCGCCTGGGCCGCGTACCGCTGGGCCTCCGGCTTCGGCCTGGACGAGGTGCTGCGCGAGGCGGAGATGCCGGCCGGTGACTTCGTCCGCTGGTGCAAGCAACTGATCGACATCCTCGGCCAGATCGCCGCCGCCGCGCCGCCGGAGGTGGCCCGCAACGCGCGCAAGGCCGTGGACGCGGTGCTGCGGGGCGTGGTGGCGTACTCGTCGGTGGGGTGAGGCCGGGGGCCGTGAGGCCGGGGGCCGTGAGGCCGTGAGGCCGGGAGGCCGGGAGGTCGTGAGGCCGGGAGGTCGTAGGGCGGCTTCCGGAGCCTGGCCGTGGGGCCGGGCCCCGGTTGCCGGTGTGCTGTCGCGCGGGTCCGGTCCCTGGTCGGGGCGGACCCGCGCGGCCGTTCGCCGGGTGCGCGTCAGGCGGGTGGCTTGACGGCGGTGGCCTTGAAGAACGTGTAGTGGAACGTTCCCCCGTCCTCCGCAGTCCGGCGCAGATCGCGGATGCCGCGCTCCCACTCGGGCTCGGTCGTCAGCCCGGCGGTCAGCGCGTCGTCCCGTACGGCCGCGATCATCGCGATGAACGTGTTACGGGTGAAGCTGTCGACCAGCCCCGGCCGGGTCGCGTCGGCGTAGACCGTACGCGGGCGGACCACCACCCCTTCGTACCTGGCGGCGGTCAGCAGCGGTTGCAGCCGCCGGCCGAGCAGCGCGTCGCCCTCGGCCGTGGCCTGCAACCGGACTTGGTGGCCGATCACGGCGCGGGCGTGCGCGCTGTCCGGGTGGAAGAACACCGACCCGTGGTCCCCCTCGATGACGGTGACGCTTCCGCCCGGCCGCAGGACGCGCCGCAGGTCGGCCAGCGCCTGTGCGGGGTCGGGCAGGTGCTCCAGGACGAAGCAGACGAAGAGGTGGTCGAAGGAGGCGTCGGCGTACGGCAGGTCGGTCAGGTCGGCCTGCTGCCAGTGCACCGTCGCCGCGTGCGGACGAGCGGCGAGGCGGGCGCGGGCCTGGTCGATCGAGTCCGCGGAGATGTCGACCGCGGTGATGTGCGTCCCCGGGCTGGAGGCGGCCAGATGCACCGTCTGGGCGCCGACCCCGCACCCGGCCTCCAGGACCCGGCTGCCCGCTTCGTACGCCGTGCCCGCGTGCAGGAGCGCCGCCAGGGTGTCGGCCTGGTCGGTGAGCCGCCTGGCCTCATGGTCCGAATATCCGTGTACGTAAGGGGATTCGCGGGGTGCGGGGGCGCGGTGCGCGCGGCTGTCCCCGCGTGTGCCACCGGTCGTCTTCTCCGTTGCTGCCGTTCTCATGCCGCCACTCTGGGCGGACAATGGCCCGGTGCCCAGGTCCAAACACGCGCCCGTTGACCGGTCCATAACTTCCGGGTCCGACTTCCTCCAGCTCAACGTCGCCGACGCGCCCGCGGGCGGCCTGTCCGACTGGCTGGCGCAGCGCCTGCGGCAGGCCGTCTCGGACGGCCGCCTCGCGGTGGGTGACCGGCTGCCCGCCACCCGGACACTCGCCGAGGAACTGCGGGTCTCCCGGGGCGTGGTCACCGAGGCGTACCAGCGGCTGATCGAGGACGGGCACGCGGTCGGCCGGGGCCGCGGCGGTACGGTCATCGTCGCCGCTCCCGTCGCGGCAGAGGCCACGACGCCGGCGCCGGCGCCCGCGCGTCCGGCCGAAGGGTCGCCGCCCGGACCGGTGTTCACCGCCGAGCCCGGAGCGGGCGTCTTCGACGCGGTACGGGCGGCACCGGCCCGTATCGACCTCAGCCCCGGCACGCCCGACCTGGCCTCGTTCCCGCGTGCCGCGTGGCTGCGCGCGGAACGGCGGGTGCTGGGCACGCTCGCCGCCCCCGGCTTCGGCTACGGGGACCCGCGCGGCACGCCGGAGCTGCGACGCGCCGTCGCGAAGTGGCTGGCCCGCAACCGCGGCCTCGCGGTCGCCCCGGACGAGGTGCTGATCGTTTCCGGCACCGCGCAGACGCTCGGTCTGCTGGCCCAGGTGCTGTGCCGCCGGGGCGTCCGCGAACTGGCGGTGGAGGACCCGGGATCGCTCGGGGCCCGCCAGCACCTCCGGTACTGGGGGATGCGCACCCCACCGGTACCGGTCGACGCCGAGGGCGTCCGCGTCCGGGAGCTGCGGGCCTCCGGCGCCCCCGCCGTCCTGGTGACACCGGCGCACCAGTTCCCGACCGGGGTGGTGCTCGGCGGCACACGCCGCCGTGAGCTGATGCGCTGGGCGGCCGACGGCGGCCTGATCGTCGAGGACGACTACGACGCCGAACACCGCTACGACCGGCCGCCGGTCCCCGCTCTCCGCGCCATGCTGCCCGAGCACGTCTGCTACGCCGGAAGCGTTTCGAAGCTGCTGGCACCGGCGCTGCGGACCGGGTGGGTCGTCGCTCCTCCGGAGCTGCACGGCGCGCTGGTGGACGCCAAGCGGTTCACCGACCTCGGCAACTCCGCGCTGCCGCAGCTCGTGCTGGCCGACCTGATGGAAACCGGCGAGCTGGAACGCCGGCTGAGGCAGCTCCGCAAGCGGCACCGGGCGCGTCGGGACGCGATGATCCGGGCTGTCGGTACGCACCTGCCGGGGGCGGCGGTGCGGGGCGCGGCGGCGGGCCTGCACCTGACGATCACCTTCGACGCGGACTTCGCCGACACAGACCTGGCAGCGGCGGCGCTCGCCCGGGGTGTCAAGGTGCAGCCGCTCTCCTGGCACCGGCAGGGCCCCGGACGGCCGGGGCTGGTGCTGGGCTACGCGGCGAGTACGGCGACCGAGATCGGGGAAGGGGTGGCGGTCATCGGAAGGGTGCTGGGGTGAGCGCGGCGCTGCCACACGCTCAGGCAGGGCGCCACGGCGCTGTCGAAGGGCCGGGCGGGCGTGTCGGCTCGTGGGCGGTGTGTCGGACCGGCGTGTCGGGCGCATCGTAGGGGCCCCGGCCGACACGCCGTGCTTGCCTTCGCGGGTGCAGCGAGGACGCGGGGTGGCGGTGCCGGGTTCATGGGGATCCGGCGGATGCGCACTGTCCCCTGGGGCCATTCTGCTCATGGAACGCCAGGTGGTACGGGGCGGAGGCCGCTGTTCCACAAGGAGGCGCGCCGCCCGGCCATGGCGTGTACGGTCCGGCCACGGCCAGCACGGGCCGACCGCGGTGCACAGCAACTCTTCGGCCAGTGCCCGCAGTTCGTGTACCCGTAGTACCCGGTCTCCGAACCCGGGCAGCGGCATGTGCAGCGTCTGGACCCAGCGCTCAGGGATCGCGTCGGCCCCGTAGACCGCTCCGGCGAGGCCGCTGATGACCGCGGCGACGGTGTCGGTGTCGCCGCCCAGGTCGATGGCGGCCCGCAGCGCGCCTCGTACGAGCCGGTGGGAGAGCGCGTCCGGCCGGGCGTCGAGCGGGTCATCGCCCTGCAAGGCGACGTGCAGCAACACGTGGAACAGCACCACTCACCAGCCGGCCGCCGGGTCCCGTGCGTTAGCGCCGACAGCCGCCGGGTGGCGTCCATGGACACCGCCCGGCCCGCCACGGCGAAGTACACGGCGGCGGGCGTGGCGCGCATCAGTGAACCGTTGCCCGCGGCGCGCCGGTTGACCTGGAAGTGCCGGCGGCGGCCCGGCCCCACGGCTCGCCGTTGCCGAGCACGTCCTCGGTCCGAAGGCCGATGTCCTTCGGCTCGGCCGCCGCCCAGCGACGGAACCTGCGGAAGACGCCGGGGAGGTCGAGCCTGCCGCGTTCCAGCAGCGTTGCGGCGGTCAGCACCGCCACCTGCGTATCGCCCGTGGCTTCACCCGGGTACCGGCCGCCGCCTCAGCACATGCGTCCCCGGCGGCCGAGCCGACCACGGCACCGGCCACCCGCTGCCCGGATTCCGCCACCGGCCCCCGGAAGCGCGTCAGGAAGCGGTCGGCAGCGTGGTCTCCTGCTCGGCTTCGACCTGCTGGTTCCACTGCTGCTTGGACGCCTGCCAGCCGTCCTCGTCGTGGCCCTTGCGCCAGTAGCCGGAGATCGACAGGTCCTCGCGGGGCACTTCCCGCTCGACGCGCAGCAACCTGCGCAGTTCCTTCACGAAGCCCGCCTCGCCGTGGACGAAAGCGTGCACCCGGCCCGCGGGGAAGTCCAGCGCGCGGACGGCCTCGACCAGCCGCTCGCCGACCGGGGCGGTGCCGCGGTGCAGCCAGGTGATCTCGGCGCCGGCCGGCGCCTCCAGCTTCTGCTCCTCCTCGGGGCCGGCGACCTCGATGAAGGCGTGGACGGGTACGTCCTCGGGTGCCCGGGCCAGGGAGGCGGCGATGGCCGGCAGGGCGCTCTCGTCGCCGGCGAGCAGGTGCCAGTCGGCGTCGGCGTCCGGGGCGTACGCGCCGCCGGGGCCGAGGAGCAGCGCCTCGTCGCCCGGACGGGCCTGTGCCGCCCACGGCCCCGCGAGGCCGGTGTCGCCGTGCACCACGAAGTCGACCGCCAGTTCCCGCGTGTCCGGGTCCCAGGTGCGCACGGTGTAGGTACGGGTCCTGGGCCACTGGTCGCGGGGGAAGGCGGCGCGGATCTCGGCGATGTCCAGCGGCTGCGGGTAGTCCACGCCGGGAACCGGGAAGACCAGCTTGACGTAATGGTCGGTGTACTCGCCCGCCGAGAACTCCGCCAGGCCGTCACCGCCCAGCACCACCCGCACCATGTGCGGCGTGAGCTGCTCGGTGCGCAGCACCTCTGCGTGAATGAGCTTGGGCTTTTTACGGGCCGGACGCTCTGCTGCCACGACGATCTCCCCTGCCACGGTCTTATTAGGTTTACCTAACCTAACAGTTCAGGGGTGGAGCGTCGCCAGAAGCCGCTGCAAAGAGCCGCCCAGCCCCCACTGCCCGGCGAGCGCTTCCAGTCGCTCCGGGTCGGCCGGCTCGCCCGGCAGCGCGGCGTCGAAGTCCGGCACCGGCACGTCGGCGGCCACCCGTACGACCTTCGGCGCGACCTCGACGTACGGCCGGGCCTCGGTCAGCCGCTTGCGCTGCGAGGGGGTGAGCTTGGACGCCGGGTCGTCGGCCGCGGCCATGATCCCGGCCAGGTCGCCGTACTGGGCCAGCAGCTTGGCGGCGGTCTTCTCGCCGATGCCCGGCACGCCCGGCAGGCCGTCGCTGGGGTCGCCGCGCAGCAGCGCCAGGTCGGCGTAACCGCTGCCGTCCACGCCGTACTTCTCGCGCAGCAGGGCCTCGTCGGTCATCTGGAGGGTGCCGACGCCCTTGAGTGGATACAGGATGCGGACGCCGCGCGCGTCGTCGGCCAACTGGAACAGGTCGCGGTCGCCGGTGACGATGTCGACCGGCCCGGTGGCGCGGGCGGTGAGGGTGCCGATGATGTCGTCCGCCTCGTACCCGGCGGCGCCGACCCGGGCGATGCCCAGCGCGTCGAGCACTTCCTCGATCACCGGGACCTGCGGGGAGAGGGTGTCCGGAATCTCCTCGGCGTCGGGCTCGGGGGAGCCGGACGGTGCCTCCTCGGCGACGCGGTGCGCCTTGTACGAGGGGATGAGGTCGACCCGCCACTGCGGACGCCAGTCGAAGTCCATGCAGGCCACCAGGTCGTCGGGCTGGTGGTCCTGGACGAGGCGGGCGATGAAGTCCAGCAGGCCGCGCACCGCGTTCACCGGCGTGCCGTCCGGCGCCCGGACCGACTCCGGCACGCCGAAATAGGCGCGGAAGTAGAGGGAGGCGGTGTCGAGAAGCATCAGGCGTCGAGTCACACCCCGATGATGCCGTACCTCCGGTGGTGCGGCCGGGCGGTGCCGCGGGGACGGGTCGGGCGGGCGTGTGAACTGAGTCACTAATGTGTTTGTCATTTTGTAAAGGGGGCAGGCGCGCGGCCGGAGCGGGACCGGTGGATATTCAACATTTCCACCGGTTAACGGCGGGCCCGACCCGTGCACGCTCCACGACCTGCCGACGGGGGTGGCGGGTCGTACACAGTCAATTCGAGAGGTGTATGTGGCCAGGCTGCAAGCCGAGCACGTCTACAAAGTGTTCGGGAGACGACCCGAGGACGCCGTACGACGGCTCGAAGACGGTGCGAGCCGCGAGGAGCTGCGGGCCGACGGAACGACCGCCGCGGTGATCGACGCGTCGTTCTCCGTGGACGAGGGCCAGATCTTCGTCGTCATGGGTCTGTCCGGATCCGGTAAGTCCACGCTGCTGCGGACCCTGAACGGGCTGCTGGAGCCGACCGCCGGAAGCGTCCGGTTCGACGGTCAGGACCTGACCTCGCTGAGCGACAAGGAACTGCGCAAGGTCCGCTCCGAGAAGATTTCCATGGTCTTCCAGCACTTCGCGCTCTTCCCGCACCGCAGCGTGCTGGAGAACGCCGCGTACGGGCTGGAGGTCCAGGGCGTCCCCCGGGCCGAACGCGAGAAGCGCGCCACCGAGGCACTGCACCTCGCGGGCCTCGAAGGCTGGGAGAAGTCCTGGCCCGACGAGCTGTCCGGCGGCATGCAGCAGCGGGTGGGCCTGGCCCGCGCGCTGGCCACCGACGCCGACCTGCTGCTGATGGACGAGTCCTTCAGCGCGCTGGACCCGCTGATCCGCCGCGACATGCAGGACCAGCTCCTGGAGCTCCAGAAGACGCTGAAGAAGACCATCGTCTTCATCACCCACGACCTGAACGAGGCCATGCGCCTCGGCGACCGGATCGCCGTCATGCGCGACGGCCGCATCGTGCAGATCGGCAGCGCCGAGGACATCCTCCTCACCCCCGCCAACGACTACGTGGCCTCCTTCATCCAGGACGTCGACCGCTCGCGGGTGCTCACCGCCGGGGCCATCATGGTCGACGTCGACGAGGTGCTGGGCAGCACTTCGGACAACGGCGAGGAGATCCGTACGGCCGAGGACTTCCTCGCCGCCGCACCCGCCACGGTCCCCCTGGACACGCCGGTCGCGGAGCTGTTCGGCCCCTGCTCGGCCGGGACCGTACCGGTCGCCGTCGTCGACGCGGCCGGTGCGCCGGCCGGCGCGGTGCCGGTGCAGCGGCTGCTGTCCGTACTGAGCGAAGGCGGACAGCCGGGCGGAACCACCGGACAGGCGGACGCCGCGAAGACGGACGCCGGGCAGAAGACGGACGCCGCGAAGACGGACACGCCGAAGCCGGACGCCACGAAGACCAAGACCGCGGACACGCGAGTCGTGGAGGCCGAAGCCGCGCAGGCGGAGACCGCGGGCACGAAGGCCGACGCCGACGGCAAGAAGACGGCCGCCGACGGCAAGGCGGACGTCCAGCCCGACGGAAAACCCGCCGGCATGACGGGCGGCAAGCCCGAGGGCAAGGTGATCGCCGGTGCCTAGAATCGATGTCGGCTCCTGGGCCAACACCTGCGTCGAATGGCTGCGCGGCCACCTCGCGTGGCTCTTCGACTTCGTCTCGCACGTCCTGACGGCCATGTACAACGGCATCGAGGCGGTCCTGACCGCCCCGCAGCCGTTCCTGCTGATGGGCATCTTCGCGGTGCTCGCCTGGTGGCTGCGCGGCCTGCCGGCCGCCGTCCTCACCTTCGCCGGCTTCGCGCTGATCGACTCGATCGAGCAGTGGCAGGCCACCATGCAGTCCCTGTCGCTGGTGCTGGTCGCCTGCATCATCACCATCGTCGTCGCGGTGCCGCTCGGCATCTGGGCGGCCCGCAACCGCGTCGTCGGCGGCGCGCTGCGCCCGGTCCTGGACCTGATGCAGACGATGCCCGCGATGGTCTACCTGATCCCCGGCATCCTCTTCTTCGGCATCGGCGTGATGCCCGGCATGGTGGCGACCGTCATCTTCTCGATGCCGCCCGCCGTCCGGATGACCGAGCTGGGCATCCGGCAGGTGGACGGGGAACTGGTCGAGGCGGCCGAGGCGTTCGGTACGCACCCGCGCCGCACCCTCTTCCGGGTGCAGCTCCCGCTGGCGCTGCCCACGATCATGGCCGGTATCAACCAGGTCATCATGCTGGCGCTGTCCATGGTCGTCATCGCCGGCATGGTCGGCGCGGAGGGCCTGGGCTCGTCGGTCTACAACGCGGTCAGCTCCGTGAACGTGGCCCTCGGCTTCGAGGCCGGTCTCGCCGTCGTCATCCTCGCCATGTACCTGGACCGGATGACCGGCGCCCTCAACGAGCGGGTCTCGCCGCTGGGCCGCCGCGCGCTGGCCAAGGCGCAGGCCGCGCTGGGCGGCGCGAAGTTCCTGTACTGGAAGCCCGCCACGTCCGTCGCGATGGTCGGCGTGGTCGTGCTCGCGCTGGTCGCGGGCGGTCTGAACGTCTTCGGCAAGGACGGCGCGAAGACCGACGGCGGCGGCCGCCCGATCACCCTCGGGTACGTCAACTGGGACGAGGGCAAGGCCACCACGTACCTGTGGAAGGAAATCCTCGAACAGCGCGGCTTCAAGCCGAAGGCGCAGGCCCTGGAGGCCGGCGCGCTGTTCACCGGGCAGGCCCGCGGCGACATCGACGTGCAGACCAACGCCTGGCTGCCCACCACGCACGCCGAGTACTACAAGAAGTACCAGGACAAGCTCGAAGACCTCGGCGCCTGGTACGACAAGACCTCGCTGGAGATCGCGGTCCCGTCGTACATGAAGGACGTCAAGAGCCTCGACGACCTCAAGGGCAGGGCGGGCGAGTTCGGCGGCAAGATCACCGGCATCGAGCCGGGCGCCGGCGAGATGAAGATCCTCAAGGACAAGGTCCTCAAGGACTACGGCCTGGCGGACGAGTACAAGGTCGCCGAGTCCAGCACCGCGTCCATGCTCACCGAGCTGGACCGCGCGTACGCGGCCAAGAAGCCGATCGCCGTCACGCTGTGGTCGCCGCACTGGGCGTACGACAAGTACGACCTGACCAAGCTCGAAGACCCCAAGGGCTCCTTCGGCTCCGGTGACAGCCTGCACCTGCTGGGCCGCAAGGGCTTCGCCCAGGACGAGCCCGAGGTCGCCAAGTGGATGAAGAACTTCCACCTGGACGAGAAGCAGCTCACCAGCCTGGAGAACGAGGTCAAGAGCGCCGGCGAGGGCCACGAGCAGGACGGTGTGCGCAACTGGCTGAAGAAGAACCCGGGCCTGGTCGACAAGTTCGCGCCGTCGGCGAACGCCACGTACGCCAAGGGCAAGGACGCCGGGGCGGCGCCGAACATCGGCTACCCGGCGTGGGACGAGGGCATCGCCACCACGTACCTGTGGAAGAACGTTCTGGAGAAGCGCGGCTACAAGCCGAACATCCGCAACCTGGACGTCGGCCCGATGTGGACCGGCCTGTCCAGCGGGCAGATCGACGTCGAGTTCGACGGGTGGCTGCCGGTCGCGCAGAAGCAGTACTGGGACCAGTACAAGGACGATCTCGTCGACATCGGCGCCTGGTACGACAAGACGTCGCTGGAGATCGCGGTGCCGTCCTACGTCAAGGACGTCAAGACGCTGGACGACCTGCGTGAGCACCAGGACGAGTTCAAGGGCAAGATCATCGGCATCGAGCCGGGCACCGGTGAGATGAAGCGCCTGAAGGACACCGTCGCCCCCGCGTACGGCCTCCAGGACTTCCAGATCACCGAGGCCGGCACCAGCTCCATGCTGGCCGAGCTGGACCGCGCCTACGCCAAGAAGGAGCCGATCGCGGTCGTGCTCTGGTCGCCGCACTGGGCGTACAGCAAGTACGACCTGACCAAGCTCGCCGACCCGAAGCACACCTGGGGCGACAACAACCAGATCAAGTCGCTGGGCCACAAGAGCTTCCCGGAGAAGTTCCCGGAGTTCGACGGCTGGCTGAAGAACTGGAAGATGTCGCCCGAGGAGCTGGGCAGCCTGGAGAAGGAGATCCAGGACGCCGGCAAGGGCCACGAGAACGACGGTGTCGAGAAGTGGATCGACGCCCACCCGGGCATCGTCGACAAGATGGCGCCGGTGAAGTGAGGCGCTGACCCACCAGCACCGCACGGGCCCCGCCCCTGGCTGTACGGCCGGGGGCGGGGCCTTCCCGCGTCGGGTGCCGCCCCGCCCGCGTACGGTGGGGTGATGACGACCGGTCAGCACCGCGCCCCGCGCGTGGTCTCCCTCGTGCCCTCCCTCACCGAGGCCGTGGCCGCCACCGCGCCCGACCTGCTCGTCGGCGTCACCGACTGGTGCAGTCACCCCGCCGGGCTGGACGCGCCGCGCGTCGGCGGCACCAAGAACCCGGACACCGCCCGCATCGCCGCCCTCGCGCCCGATCTCGTGCTGGCCAACGAGGAGGAGAACCGGGCGCCGGACCTCGGCGCCCTGCGGGCCGCCGGACTGGACGTCCTGGTCACCGAGATCCGCGACCTGGACCAGGCGCTGCGCGAACTGGAACGGGTCCTGGTGCGTGGCTGCCGGCTGCCCAGGCCCGGCTGGCTGGACGACGCGGCGGACGCCTGGCGGGACGTACGGGCCGGGGCCGGGGCGGCGGACGCGCGCGGCGCCGTGGTGCCGATCTGGCGGCGGCCCTGGATGGTGCTGGGGCGCGACACCTTCGCGGGCGACCTGCTCGCCCGGCTCGGAGTGCGGAACCTCTACGCGGACCACGCCGAGCGGTATCCGCGCGTCCCGGCCGAGGAGCTGAACGCGCGCGGCGCCGACCTGGTGGTGCTCCCGGACGAGCCGTACCGCTTCACGGCGGACGACGGCCCCGAGGCGTTCCCGGGGCTGCCGTCCGCGCTGGTCAGCGGGCGTCATCTGACGTGGTACGGGCCGTCGTTGGCGGCGGCGCCGGCGGTGCTCGGGGCCGCGCTGGACGCGGCCCGCTGAGCGGAGCTACCGGGGGCGCGGGGCCGCCGGAGCTTCAGCGGTCACGGAGGCCCCGGAGGAGACCGCCGCCGTGGCACCCGCCGGAGCCGCGGCGGCCACCGGAGCCACCGTGCCCGCCGGAGCCGAAGGCACCAGCCGGGGCGCGATCGCGGTCGCGCCCGCCAGGGCCGCCGCACCCGGCTTCTCCGGCGGCGCCACGAGGAGCTGACCGCGCGCCAGCCCCAGCGCGGTACGGGCCCCGGCCGTCAGCCAGGCCGCCACCAGCACGGCGAACAGCCCCACCGCGAGCCAGGTGAAGGCGGCGAGCCCGGTGTGCCGCGCCAGTCCGGCCGCGCCCGTCACGCACGTACCGACCGGGAAGGTGAACGCCCACCAGGTCATCGAGAACGTCATCCCGGCCCGGAAGGCCCGCCCCACCAGGGCCGCCGCCAGCACCAGCCACAGCAGCGCGAAGCCGGTGACCGGCACGCCGTACAGCAGCGCGAAGCCGCTCATCGCCTGCGCGTACCCGGCGCCGACCGCGCCCGGCGCGGCGTCCGCGAGGTTGTTCACCGCGGTCGTGGACTGGCCGAGCGGCCCGAGGACGAGGAACAGTGTCGGGCTCAGCGCGAGCGGCAGCGGGCCGTGGTGGATCAGCCGGGCCAGCACCAGCGGCAGCACCAGCAGGGTGGCCAGCAGCGACATCCCGAACATGGCGTAACAGGCGAGCAGCATCGCCTCCCGCCACTGCCCGGCCGGCAGGTGCGGCACCAGGCCGGGGCCGAGCGCCGCGGAGACCATCGGCGCGACCAGCGGCAGGATCCACACGGGGGAGGCGGTGCCGGCCTCGATCCGGTGCCGGGCCACCATCAGGTACGGCACCGCCGCGGCCGCGGCGAGGCCCACCGCCGTACCGGCGCACCACAGGACCGCGTCGGCGGCGACGGCGGTCCGTTCGCCGAGCACGTCCGGGCCGACGGCGAGCGTCCCGCCGCCGACCGCCAGCAGGGCCATCGCCAGGCAGCCGTAGAACGGCGCCACCGCCGGGTCGAGCAGGTGGCGCCGCGCCTGGTCGGTGTGGCGGAGCCAGTGGACGGTACGGGCGGTGAGCAGGACCGCCAGCAGGACGGCGGACAGCGCCCAGACAACGACGTACGCGCCGCGCAGACCGGGGGAGTGCAACGGCAGGGCCGCGCCGGCGTTGGCGACGATGGCGGTGCCCATGACGGCGGCGTACCAGTTGGGGCCGAGGTGACGCAGGGCCGGGGACGTGCCGGAGGAGCGGGCGGAGAGACGGGGGCCGGGGCGGGCGGAAAGCTGCGTCAGGGGTGGCATGTCTTCCAGGGTCGGCCCGCGCACCGCCTGCCACCAGGGACCTCGCGCCTATGAGGCCATAAGGTGGGGTTATGGGTGCAGGAAATGAAGGCCAGGCGGCGGACCCGGTGGTTCCGCTCTCGCACCGGGTACCGGACCTCGGCGCGCTGGAGCTGCTGCTCGCCGTCGCCCGGCTCGGCAGCCTCGGGCGGGCGGCCCGCGAGCGGGGCATCAGCCAGCCCGCCGCCAGCAGCCGCCTCCGCTCGATGGAGCGGCAACTGGGCGTCGCCCTCGTCGAGCGCTCGCCGCGCGGCTCGCGCCTGACGGACGCGGGCGCCCTGGTCACGGACTGGGCGCGGCAGGTGGTGGAGGCCGCCGAGGCGTTCGACGCGGGTGCGCAGGCGCTGCGCGGGCGGCGGGACTCGCGGCTGCGGGTCGCCGCCAGTATGACCATCGCCGAGTACCTGCTGCCGGGCTGGCTGATCGCGCTGCGCGCGCAGCGCCCGGACACCGCGGTCTCCCTGCTGGCCGGGAACTCCGCCGCCGTCGCCGAGCGGCTGCTCGCGGGGGAGGCGGACCTCGGGTTCGTGGAGGGGCTGGACGTGCCCGCCGGGCTGGACGGCGCGGTCATCGGCCACGACCGCCTGGTGGTGGTCGCCGCGCCCGCCCACCCGTGGGCCCGGCGCCGTACGGAGCTGACGGCGGCCGAACTCGCCGCGACCCCGCTGATCCTGCGCGAACGCGGTTCCGGCACCCGGCAGGTCCTGGACGCGGCACTGGCCGGGCACGGCGGGCTCGCGGCACCGCTGCTGGAGCTGGCCTCCACGACGGCGGTCAAGGCCGCCGCGGTGAGCGGCGCCGGGCCGTCGGTGCTGAGCGAACTGGCCGTGGGGGAGGAGCTGGCGGCCCGGCGGCTGGTCGAGGTCCCGGTGCTCGGCACGCCCTTCGGCCGCGAGCTGCGGGCCGTCTGGCCCGCCGGACAGCGGCCCGCGGGCCCGGCCCGCCACCTGCTGGGGCTGACCCGGGCCCTGCCCTGACCGGGGCGCGGCCGGGCGCCGGTCAGCGGTCGGCCTGGTACGCCCCGGCCGCGCCGGTGGCGGTCCTGCCGTCGGGGGCGGTGTAGGTGAGGGTGCGGTCGCCGCGGATCTGGAACACGTTGGTGGGGCGCTGCTGGTTCCGGGGGTTGCAGACCGACACCGGGACGGTGAAGACGGTCTGATACCGGGACCCGTCGGTCATGGACACCCGTGTCACGAAGGTGACCACCCCCTTCTTGGCGGGGTTGCTGCCGTTCGGCGCCTCGAAGAACCAGGCGCCGACGGCCGAGGCCGAGGAGTCCGTGGGCACGACCGTGAGCGAGTGGTCCGCGTTGAACCGTACGGTCCGCACCTTGGTGCCGTCCTGGGTGTACGGCTTGGACAGCTCGAACCGGGCTCTGCCGCCTGCTTGCGGGGCCTGGACGTAGTCGCTCTCGCTGCCGCCGCACTGGCCGGGGGCGGCCACGGCGGAGCCGGGCTGGGTGAGGAGGGTGAGGGCCAGGGCGGCGGTGGCCCCCAGGGCGGCGGACTTCAGGTGGCGTCGGTCTGGCATGGCGGAACCCACTTCCGTAAGAAGGACAGTGCTCGGCCTGGCTCGCCGCAGTCGGCTGAGCCCCCGGCGTCGACGCAGGTCAGCGCCGGTGCAGCGAGCGTATCCAGGCTCCGGGCGGAGATGACATCGCTGAATCGGGTGGGTTTGCCACCGCAATTTGCAGTGAAGGGGGTGCCTTCAGGAACCGCTCGCCGCAGCCACCAGCGCGCCCATCACCCGGGTGTCGTCCCCGGCTTCGGGATGCCACTGCACCGACAGGACGAAGTGGCCGGCGCCGGGCAGCTCCAGGGCCTCGACCGTGCCGTCCGTCGCGTGCGCGGACGGCAGCAGGCCGCTGCCGAGCCGGTCCACGGCCTGGTGGTGGTACGTCGGTACGGACACCGACTCGGGCAGGATGCCGCTCAGCAGGGTGCCCGGCTCCGGCTTGACCTCGTGGCGGCCGAAGACGCCGGCCGGGCCCGCGTGCCCGTCGAGGTGCTGGACGAGGGTGCCGCCGAGGGCGACGTTCAGCAGTTGGAGGCCCCGGCAGATGCCGAGCAGCGGTACACGCGCCTCCAGCGCGGCGTCGATCAGCGCCAGCTCCCAGGCGTCCCGGTCGCGGGCCGGCGGGCCGGTGCGCGGGTCGGCGTCGGCTCCGTACCGTACGGGCTCCACGTCCGGGCCGCCCGCGATCACCAGGCCGTCCAGCCGGGCGACGGCCGCGGCCGCGGTGTCCGGGTCACCGGGCGGCAGCAGCGCGGCGAGGCCGCCGCAGCGCTGCACGAGCCGGTGGTAGCCGGCCGGGAGCACGGCGGCGGGCAGGGCCCAGACGCCCCAGCGGGCGTCGTCGGCGACGTAGGTGGTGACACCGATGAGGGGCGGGGTCGTGGACACGGGGCCTCCGGGGGTACGGGTGTGGGGGCTGCTCGGCGGGGTGCCGGTCAGTCGCGTTCCAGTTCGGCCTCGGCCGCCGCCAGCGCCGCGAACTCCTCCTCCGGGGCTGCCGCGACCAGCCGGTGCCGGGAATAGAACGCGAAGTACGCCAGGGCGACGCCGTAGACACCGAGGGCCAGGAAGGCGGCCTGCTTGTCGACGAGGAACGTCGCCACCAGGGCGGCGCAGGCCAGGACGAAGGCGACGGACGAGGTGAGGATGCCGCCCGGAGTGCGGTACGGGCGGGGCAGCCCCGGTTCGCGGCGGCGCAGCACGATGTGCGAGAGCGACATCAGGGCGTAGGAGATGGTGGCGCCGAAGACGGCGATGTTGAGCATCCGGGCGCCGTCACCGGTCGCGGCGGCCAGCGCGAAGCCCAGCGCGCCGGGCACCAGCAGTGCCAGGTACGGGGCCTTCCGGCGGCTGGTGAGGGACAGGAAGCGGGGCAGGTAGCCGGCCCGGGAGAGGGCGAACAACTGCCGGGACCCGGCGAAGATGAGGGAGAAGAAGGACGCCACCAGCCCGGCGAGACCCGCGTAGTTGACGATGCGGGAGACGGTGGTGGGCTCCCCGTGCGGCTGGAGGGCCTGCACCAGCGGGTCGCCCACCGACTGGATGGCGGCGGAGCCCCGGGCGCCGGTCGCGGCGACGAAGGTGACCAGCGCGAGCAGCAGCAGGATGCCCATCGCGGCGGCCATCGCCTTCGGCAGCGTACGGGCCGGGTCCCTGGTCTCCTCGGCGGCCAGCGGCACGCCCTCGACGCCGAGGAAGAACCACATGCCGAACGGGAACGCCGCCCAGATGCCGAGGACGCCGAAGGGGAGCCAGGAGCTGGAGCCGAAGGCGCTCGCGTCGGCGGGGATGTCGTTCAGGGCGCTGACGTGGAAGTCGCTGAGCGCCCCGAACGCGAAGACGACGACCGCGGCGACCGCGACGGCGGTGACGGCCAGGCTGAAGCGCAGGGCCTCGCCCACGCCCCACAGGTGGATGCCGATGAAGACGACGAAGCAGGCCAGGTACACGGGCCAACTGGAGGTCAGTCCGAACAGGCCGAGGGATTCGACGTAGTCGCCGATGAAGAGGGAGATCGCGGCGGGCGCGAGCACGTACTCGATGAGGATGGCCGTGCCGGTCAGAAAGCCGCCCCAGGTGCCCAGCGCGCGCCGCGCGAAGCCGTAGCCGCCGCCCGCCGTCGGCAGGATCGAGGCCAGTTCGGCGAGCGCGAAGACCAGGCAGGTGTACATCAGGCCCATCAGGACCGCGGCGACGGCCAGGCCGCCGAAGCCGCCCTGGGCCAGGCCGTTGTTCCAGCCGGAGAAGTCGCCGGAGACGACGTACGCGACGCCGAGGCCGGTGAGCAGGAGCGGACCCGCGCTGCCGCGCCGCAGCGTGCGCTTCTGGAGGTAGGTGTCCTGAGGTGCGGAGTCGCCGGCCGTGGTGGCTGCGGGCGGTGCGGTACGGGGGTCCGTGCTGTCGGCCATGAGCCGCTCCTGCCTCGCCGAGGGGTGCGTGAGGGGGACGTGCAGTAATGGTTTAGCCGCATACCTTTGCCTCGCGGTGCGGCCGAGCGCAAGCCCCCTGCGTAAAAGACTGGTTACGCCGGCGGGCCCGTCAAGAACCCCCGCAGCAGAGCCGCCGTGCCCGCGCAGTGCTCCCGCATCACTTCCCGTGCGCCGTCCGCGTCACCCTCCAGCACCGCTTCGACCAGTGCGGTGTGCTGCGCCTGGGAGTGCTCCAGATTGCGTACCAGCAGCGGGATGCAGTCCAGCAGCTCGTTCACGCCCGCCCGCACCGCGGCGTACTGCGCCGCCAGCGACGGCGAACCGGCCAGTTCGGCCAGCGTCAGGTGCAGCAGCGTGTCGCGCCGCCGGTAGTCCGCCAGCGGCGCGTCGTGGGTGGCCGCCAGCGCCTCCCGCAGCCGCCGCGCCTGCCCGTCGTCCAGGCCGTGCGCGGCGCACAGCCCGGCGGCGCCCACCTCCAGCACCTCGCGGAACCGCAGCGTGTCCTCGACGTCCACCTTGCCGATGCGGCGCCGCAGTTCGTCCTCGCCCGCCGACTCCCCGCGCGGCCGGACGAACGTACCGCCGTAGCGGCCGCGCCGGCTCTCCACCAGCCCCTCGTCCTGGAGCACCTTGAGCACCTCGCGCAAGGTCACCCGGCTGATGTGCAGCCGCTCCGCCAACTCCCGCTCGGCGGGCAGGCGTTCACCGCACGGCACCAGGCCCAGCCGGACGACCTGGAGTATCTGCTCCAGCGCCTCCTCGAACCCGTTGCCCGCCCGTACCGGGCGCAGTACGGGCGCCAGCCGGTCCGCCGGGCCGTCCTGCGCGGAGCCCGCCGCGCCGTTGTCCGCACCGTCCACCGGGACCCCTTCCCAACCAATGGTTCGTGGGCCTACCTTATGACCTCCGGATGCAGCGACAGGAGGCACCACCGTGGCAGACCGCACGCCCCCGCTCTCCGTCGAGGAGCTGAGAAGGCTCGTCGACGCCGGGGAGATCGACACTGTCGTCCTGGCCTTCACCGACATGCAGGGCAGGCTCACCGGCAAGCGGTTCGCGGCCCGCCACTTCCTCGACGAGGTGCTGGAGCACGGCACCGAGGGCTGCAACTACCTCCTCGCCGTGGACGTGGACGTCAACACCGTGCAGGGCTACGCGATGTCCTCCTGGGAGCGCGGCTACGGCGACTTCGCCATGCACGGCGACGCAGCCACCCTGCGCCGCACCCCCTGGAACCCCGGCACCGCCCTGCTCACCGCCGACCTCGCCTGGCACGACGGCTCGCCGGTCGCCGCCTCCCCCCGGCAGATCCTGCGCCGCCAGCTCGACCGGCTCGCCGAGCGCGGCTGGAGCGCCTACGCGGGCACCGAGCTGGAGTTCATCGTCTTCCGCGACACCTACGAGGACGCCTGGAACCGCGGCTACCGCGGCATGACCCCGGCCAACCAGTACAACACCGACTACTCCGTCCTCGGCACCGGCCGCGTCGAACCCCTGCTGCGCCGCATCCGCAACGAGATGGGCGCCGCCGGGATGACCGTGGAGTCCGCCAAGGGCGAGTGCAACCTCGGCCAGCACGAGATCGCCTTCCGCTACGACGAGGCGCTGACCACCTGCGACCAGCACTCCGTCTACAAGACCGGCGCCAAGGAGATCGCCGCCCAGGAGGGCATGGCGCTGACCTTCATGGCCAAGTACGACGAGCGCGAGGGCAATAGCTGCCACATCCACCTCTCCCTGCGCGACGAGGCCGGGCAGCCCGTCATGGCCGACGACTCGGGCCCGTACGGCATGTCGACGGTCATGCGGCACTTCCTGGCCGGACAGCTCGCCGCGCTGCGCGACTTCACGCTCTTCTACGCACCCAACATCAACTCCTACAAGCGCTTCCGGCCCGGCTCCTTCGCCCCCACCGCCGTCGCCTGGGGCCCGGACAACCGCACCTGCGCGCTGCGCGTCATCGGCCACGGCCCCGCCCACCGCCTGGAGAACCGCCTGCCCGGCGGCGACGTCAACCCGTACCTCGCGGTCGCCGCCATGGTCGCCGCGGGCCTGTACGGCATAGAGCACGAGCTGGAACTCCCCGAGGCGTGCACCGGCAACGCCTACACGGGCGACGCCGACCACGTGCCCGCCACCCTGCGCGAGGCCGCCGCCCTGTGGGAGGCCAGCCCCATCGCCCGAGAAGCGTTCGGCGACGAGGTCGTCGAGCACTACCTCCACATGGCCCGCGTCGAACAGGACGCGTACGACGCCGCCGTCACGGACTGGGAGCGCTTCCGCTCCTTCGAGCGCATGTAAGGAAGACCGCTACGTGTTGCAAGAGCTGCGCATCATCAACCCGGCGACCGAGGAACCGGTAGCCGTCGTCCCCGTCACCACCCCCGCCGAGGTGGACGAAGCGGTCCGGCGGGCCGCCGCGGCGCAGGAGAAGTGGGCCGCGCTGCCGCCCGGCGACCGGGCCCGCGTCCTGCGGCGGTTCGCCGGGGTGGTCGAGGAGAACAGCGAGTCGCTGGCCCACCTGGAGCTGACCGAGGCCGGCCACCCCCTGGGCAACGCCCGGTGGGAGGCGAGCAACGTCGTCGACCTGCTGCACTACGCCGCCGGGGGAGTGGAGCGGCTGACCGGCACCCAGATCCCGGTCGCCGGGGGGCTGAACATCACCGTCCAGGAGCCGCTGGGCGTCGTCGCCGTCATCGCGCCCTGGAACTTCCCGATGCCGATCGCCGCCTGGGGCACCGCCCCCGCGCTCGCGGCCGGCAACGCCGTCCTGCTCAAACCCGCCGAGACCACCCCGCTCACCGCCCTGCGCCTCGCCGAGTACGGACTGGCGGCGGGCCTGCCCGAGGGGCTGTTCCAGGTCCTGCCGGGCGAGGGCGCCGTCACCGGCAACGCCCTGGTCGAACACCCCGGCGTCGCCAAGGTCGTCTTCACCGGCTCCACCACCACCGGCCGCGGCATCGCCGCCAAGTGCGCCGCGCAGACCAAGCGCCTCACCCTCGAACTGGGCGGCAAGAGCCCCAACATCGTCTTCGCCGACGCCGACATCGAACGGGCCGCGGCCGCCGCCCCCGGCTCCTTCCTCGACAACACCGGCCAGGACTGCTGCGCCCGCAGCCGCATCCTGGTCCAGCGCTCGGTCTACGACCGCTTCATGGAGCTGCTGGAGCCCGCCGTGCAGGCGTTCGTCGCGGGCGACCCGGCCGACCCCGCCACGCAGATGGGGCCGCTGATCTCCGCGGCCCAGCGCGAGCGCGTACGGTCGTACGTCGCCGAGGACGCGCCCGCCGCCATCCGCGGCGAGGCCCCCAAGGGCAAGGGCTTCTGGTACCCGGCCACCGTCCTGGAGGGCAGGCCGGACGACCGGACCGCCGTCGAGGAGATCTTCGGCCCGGTCGCCGTCGCCATTCCGTTCGAGGACGAGGCCGACGCCGTACGGCTCGCCAACGCCACCGACTACGGCCTGTCCGGTTCCATCTGGACCCGCGACGTCGGCCGCGCCCTGCGCGTGTCCGGCGCGGTCGCGGCCGGCAACCTCTCCGTCAACTCGCACAGCAGCGTCCGCTACTGGACCCCGTTCGGCGGCTACAAGCAGTCCGGCCTCGGCCGGGAGCTGGGCCCCGGCGCGCTCGCCGCCTTCACCGAGACCAAGAACATCTTCATCAGCACCGAGGAGAGCTAAGTGACCGACCAGACCGCCGCGGCCACCGAAGGCAGCGCGACCCCCGTGTGCCGCCGCCTCGTCGGCCGCACCGCCGTCATCACCGGCGCCGGCAGCGGCATCGGCCTGGCCACCGCCCGCCGCCTGGCCTCCGAGGGCGCCAACGTCGTGTGCGCCGACATCGACGAGAAGGCCGGCAAGGCCGCCGCCGAGGAGGTCGGCGGCACCTTCGTGCAGGTGGACGTGACCGACTCCGACCAGGTCGAGGCGCTGTTCAAGGCCGCGTACGACACCTACGGCTCGGTCGACGTGGCCTTCAACAACGCCGGCATCTCGCCCGCCGACGACGATTCGATCCTCACCACCGGGCTGGACGCCTGGAAGCGCGTCCAGGAGGTCAACCTCACCTCCGTCTACCTGTGCTGCAAGCACGCACTGCCCTACATGCAGCGCCAGGGCAAGGGCTCCATCATCAACACGGCGTCCTTCGTGGCCGTCATGGGCGCCGCCACCTCCCAGATCAGCTACACCGCCTCCAAGGGCGGCGTCCTGTCGATGTCCCGCGAGCTGGGCGTGCAGTTCGCCCGCGAGGGCATCCGGGTGAACGCGCTGTGCCCGGGGCCGGTGAACACGCCGCTGCTGAAGGAACTGTTCGCCAAGGACCCGGAGCGCGCCGCGCGCCGCCTGGTGCACGTCCCGGTCGGCCGGTTCGCCGAGCCCGAGGAGATCGCCGCCGCGGTCGCCTTCCTCGCCAGCGACGACGCGTCCTTCGTGAACGCCGCGGAGTTCCTGGTGGACGGCGGAATCGCAGGGGCGTACGTCACACCCGTGTAGGCCACAGCCTTCTTCGCGGATACAGTCCGAAGATCACCACCGGGACCGGCGCCCCGGCGCGCCGGTCCCGGTGTGCTCTGCCCGAAGGAACGTCACTGCCGACATTCCGCCCCAACCACCGGAGAACCATGCGCACCAGACACGCCCTCGCCCTGGGACTCGCCGCCGCCGCGACCGTCACCACCCTCGCGGCCACCGGGCCCGCGGTCGCCGCGCCCGCGCACCCCGCGAAGGCCCCGGAGCGTACGAGCTGTCCGCAGCTCTCCAAGAAGATCAAGTGGTACGGCGCCAACCGCGCCAAGATCCAGCGCATGATCGACGAGCGCGGCACCTGCTCGCACCCGAAGCCGGGCCCCGAGGGCCGCCCCGTCGCCGCCTTCGACTGGGACAACACCGTCGTCAAGAACGACATCACCGACGCCACCCTCGCCTGGTCCCTCAAGCACGACAAGATCCTGCGCCCCAAGAGCTGGAAGGCCACCAGCCCCTGGATGACCACCGCGGCCGACCGCGCCCTGACCAAGGCGTGCGGCACCTCCGTACCCGTCGGCCGCCCGCTGCGCACCTCGAAGAACGCGGCCTGCGCCGACGAGATCATGGAGATCCGCGGCACCGCCCGCACCATGGACGGCACGGCCGC
The DNA here is from genome assembly GCF_003865135.1 of Streptomyces chrestomyceticus JCM 4735. Classification (NCBI taxonomy): domain Bacteria; kingdom Bacillati; phylum Actinomycetota; class Actinomycetes; order Kitasatosporales; family Streptomycetaceae; genus Streptomyces; species Streptomyces chrestomyceticus. The sequence goes on from NZ_BHZC01000001.1 coordinate 7,641,970, forward strand.
CTTCGCGGGCGAGTGGAACCACCGCCGCACCAAGCCCGAGTACGCCTGGGTCCCGCAGCTTTTCGCCGGGCTGACGCCGGCCCAGCTCACCTCGTACACCCGGCAGGCCCGCGCCGAGGTCCTCGCCGCGCCCATCGGCGCGAAGCAGACCGTCGGCACCCACCAGCTCGCCGGCTACGTCCGCTACTACGGCCAGCAGAAGGACCTGATCCGCACCCTCAAGGCGGCCGGGTTCGAGGTCTACATCGTCTCCGCGTCCTCGGAGACCGTCGCCGAGGCGTGGTCCGGCGGCGTCGGCATCGACCGCGCGCACACCATCGGCGTCCGCAGCCTCATGAAGAACGGCCGGTTCACCACCGGCATCCGCGGCTGCGGCGACGTCAAGGACGGCCACGGCGAGGTGCTGCCGTACATGGACGGCAAGCGCTGCCTGATCAACCAGGAGATCTTCAAGATCAAGGGCGCCGAGGCGTGGCGGTTCCAGGACCCCGCGCACCGCATCGCGCTCGGCGGCGGCGACGCCAACACCGACGTCACCTTCGTCAACGACGCCACCGGCATTCACCTGGCCATCAACCGCAACCAGCCGGAACTGATGTGCCGCGGCTACGACGACGCCGACGGCCGCTGGGTGGTCAACCCCATGTTCATCGAGCCGCTGCCCCGTAAGGCCGGCACGTACCCCTGCGCCACCAAGGGCTACACCAACACCGACGGCGGCCTCGGCGCGGTCCGCCGCCCCGACGGCACGGTGGTCCCCGACCAGAAGGACCGCGTCCACGCCTGACCTGACACCCGGGGAGGGCCGTACCTACAGGAAGGTGCGGCCCTCCCCGCGGTACGTCGGCACCGTCGCCACCACCCGGTCGCCCTCGACCAGGTGCAGTTCGGCGAACCGCTCGCACAGCTCACCCGCCTTCGCGTGCCGGAACCACACCTTGTCGCCGAGCCGCAGCCCGGCCGTGGCCGGTCCCAGCAGCGGCGTCTGCACCTCCCCGGCCTCCTCCTGCGGGTCGTACCGCAGCCCCTCGGGCAGATACGGCACCGGCGACCGGTCCCGCCCCGCCACTCCGGACGCCGGATACCCGCCGCCCAGTACGGTCACGACCCCGTCACCCGGCCGCCGCACCACCGGCTGCGCGAACACCGCCGCCGGACGGCCCGAGAACGACCGGTAGTTGTCGAACAGCCGTGGCACGTACAGCCCCGAACCCGCCGCCACCTCCGTCACCGCGGCCTCCGCCGCCGTGTACTGCACACTGCCCGTACCGCCGCCGTTGACGAACTCCAGGTCCGGCGCCTCGGCCCGCACCGCGCGCACCACCTCCCAGCGCCGCCGCGCGATGTCCCGGCGCGCCGCCGTCTGCATCGCCCGCACGGCCCGCGACCGCAGCGGCTGCCCGGCAACCGCGTCACCCACGCCCGCCACATGCCCCTCGTACGCCATCAGGCCCACCACTCGGAACCCCGGACGGCGCGTCACCGCACGGGCCAGCGCGGCCACCTGCTCCGGGCGGCTCAACGGCGAACGCCGCGCGCCCACCCGCACCCGCCCGCCCAGCGGCCGGAACGCGGTGTCCCACTCCAGACACACCCGCACCTCCTCGCCGCCCCCCGCGGGCCGGGCCGCGTCGATCAGCTCCAGTTGCGCCATGTCGTCGACCAGTACGGCCACCGCGCCGGCCAGTTTCGGGTCGGCCGTCAGCTCCGCGAACCCCGCCCGGTCCGCCGACGGATACGCCAGCAGGACGTCCTCGAACCCCGACCGGGCCAGCCACAGCGACTCGGCCAGCGTGAAACTCATGATCCCCGCGAAGCCGTCGCGCGCCAGCGCCCGCTCCAGCAGGGCCCGGCAGCGCACCGACTTGCTCGCCACCCGCACCGGCTTGCCCTGGGCCCGCCGCACCAGATCGGCGGCATTGGCGTCGAACGCCCCCAGGTCCACGACGGCCAGCGGCGCGTCGAGACCGGCGGTGGCCCGGTCGAGGCGGGCCCTGTCACCAACTGCGTCGCACGAGTACCGGGACATGGCCCGCAGCCTGCCAGAACGGGCTACGGGTGGGTAGGGGGAGAGAACACGACAGACCGGGCGCCGGACGCCCGGCCACGGCGGACGAGTTGGAGCACCGGCGGCGCCAGCCCGTAGAGTGGCGGACGCCGCAACCAGCAGGTCAGCGGTGTGATGTCCGGATACGAACCACCCTGCCCCGATTGCCGGTCGGGCCGGTGGAACACAGGCGCGAGGGGGAGCGCGGGTGAGCACCGAAGCCGACTTCGCCGACGCGTCTCGCCTTCCCCGCACCCCGCCGCAGGTGCCGGCACCGCCCGCCGAGGACCCGAAGACCGCCGTCCTGCGCCCGGTCCCGCCGGAACGCCCCGCCAAGCCCGGCCCCGGCCCCATGCCGCCCGCCGCGCCCCCGGCGGCGACCCCGCCCCGCCCCGCGACCCCGCCGGCGCCCCAGACAGCCACGGAACCCCCGCCCCCCGCCGGCGTCCCCCCGCTCCCCACCCACGCCCCGACTCCGGCCCGTACGGACGCCGCACCCGCGCCCGTCCCGCCCCGTACGGACGCCACCCCCGCACCGGCGCCCGTCCCCGCCCAGCCCCCGGCGGACCGTTCCGCCACCCCTCGCGACACCGCCGCCTTCCACCTCGCCAACAGCGAAGCCCTCTGGAACGGCTCCGGCGCCGCCGAAGCGCACCCGAACACCCCGCCCCGCCCCACCCAGCCCCCGGTTGTGACCGAACCGCCCCCCACCGGCACCCCGCTCTCCGGCCCGCCCCTGCCCCCGCTCCGGCCTTCCGCGCCAAGCCCTCCCGACGCACCGCGCTCGCCGCCGCCGGACTCGTCCTGGGCCTCGGCCTCGTCGCGGGAGCCGCCACCGGCACCTGGCTCGCCGACGGCTCAGGCGGCAGCCCCGCCGCCGAAGCGGTCTTCGCCCAAGGCCGCGAGGTCTGGCACAGCACCCCCGTCGACACGCTCTTCCCCCGCACCCTGAACGGCGTGGGCACCGGCCCCGGCGGCGCCGACCGCACCTGGATCCGGGCCGCCGTCGCCCCCGACAGCGGCTGCGCGGGCGCCTTCGACCCGCTGCTGGCCAAGGCACTCGCCCCGGTCGGCTGTCACCGCCTGGTACGCGCCACCTACGTCGACGTCACCCGCACCAACCTCGTCACCGTCGGCGCCGTCGCCACCAAGGCCGACCGCACCGCGATGCGGGACCTGCGCCGCCGCTTCGCCACGGAGCACCTCGACACCCGTACGGACCTGATGCCCCGCCCGTACGCCGCCAAGGGCACCCCCGCCGCAGACTTCGGGCCCGACCAGCGCGCGAGCTGGAGCATCCGCGTCCTCGACGACCTGCCCGTCGTCGTCTACGCCGTCTCCGGCTTCGCCGACGGCCGTACCGTCGACGACCCGCAGCCCGCCGCCGAAGCCACCCGCACCGGCGCCACCACCGCCCCCGCCGAAGCCGGACTGGGCCACGACGCCAAGGCCGTCACCGAACGGATCGAGCAGACCTTCCGCGAACAGGCCGCCCAGGGAACCACGGAGCCGCAATGACCAGGAAGACCCTGCTGCGCGTCGGCGTCACCCTGTCCGCCGCCGCGCTGACCGTGCTGCCCGCCCTGCCCGCCCACGCCGACGGCATACGCGCCCAGGAGTGGGCGCTGAACGCCCTGCACGCGGAGAAGGCATGGGAGACCACCAAGGGCGAAGGCGTCACCGTCGCCGTCCTGGACACCGGCGTCGACGCGGACCACCCCGACCTCCAGGGCCAGGTCCTGCCCGCCAACGACCTGGTCGGCTTCGGCGCGAGTCCCGGCGACAGCTCCTGGGCCGAACACGGCACCGCCATGTCCGGCATCATCGCCGGTCACGGCCACGGCGCCGACCGGGCCGACGGCGTCGTCGGCGTCGCACCCGAAGCCAAGATCCTCCCGGTCCGCGTCATCCTGGAGGACAGCGACCCGCAACGGCAGCGCGCCCGCACCGAACGCGCCGGGGCCCTGGCCGACGGCATCCGCTGGGCCACCGACCACGGCGCCGACGTCATCAACCTGTCCCTCGGCGACGACAGCCGCTCCGCGCACCCCGAACCCCGCGAGGACGCCGCCATCCAGTACGCCCTGAGCAAGGGCGTCCCGGTCATCGCCTCGGCCGGCAACGGCGGCAAGGACGGCGACCACGTCTCCTACCCCGCCGCCTACCCCGGCGTGATCGCCGTGACCGCCGTCGACCAGTGGGGCTCCCGCGCCAACTTCTCCACCCGCCGCTGGTACGCCACCGTCTGCGCGCCCGGCGTCGGCGTCGTCATCGCCAACCCGGACCGCAAGTACTACGAGGGCTGGGGCACCAGCGCCGCGTCCGCCTTCGTCTCCGGCGCGGTGGCCCTCGTCCGCTCCGCCCACCCGGACCTCAGCCCCGCCCAGATCAAGAAACTCCTCACCGACACCGCCCAGGACGCCCCCGAAGACGGCCGCAACGACGAGCTGGGCGCCGGCATGGTGGACCCGGCCGCCGCGATGGAAGAGGCCGAAACCCTCCGGCCCACACCCCAAAAACCCGAACCGGCCACCTACACCAAGCAGTACTTCGGCACCGGCCCCACCACGACTCCGGCAACCGACCGCACCGGGTGGCTCCCGTGGACGGCGACGATCGGGGGCATAGCCCTGATCGCCGTCTCCGCAACGTTCTGGCGAAAGCGCGCCTGACCAAAACCCAAGCCCGGCCCCGCCGCACCCAGCCACGCACCGAACCGACCCCAGCCAAACCGGCGCCGCACCCAGCCACCCACCGAACCGGTCCCAGCCCATACGGCGCCGCACCCAGCCACCCACCCCCCTCCCCACGACCCCCTCCTCCCACCCTTCCCACGGAAGGGGGCGGGCCGGAGCGGCCTGCCGCGCAGGCCCGCCCCGAACCTGACAGCCCCGCGCAGCGGCCACCGCCCGCCGCAGGCGCAACCGATCAGCGCCCGAAGGCGGACCGGCACCGACGATCCGGAAACCCGCGCCCAAAGGGCGCTCCGCAGCGGCCACAGCCCGCCGCAGGCGCAATGGACCCGCACCCGAAAGCGGACCCGACGCGAGCCGACCAGGCCCGCCGCAGGCGCAACGGCGGCGCACCCGAAGGCGGACCGCACCGACGATCCGGAAACCCGCGCCCAAAGGGCGCAACGGCGGCGCAGCCAAAAACGCCCCGGGACCGACCGGCCCGAACCCCGGGCCCAAAGGGCCCACCGCTAGGCTCAAGCACGTGCTCAAAAACATCCCCACCTCGGACTTCTCCGACGACGACGGCACCGCCGACCCGGAACTCGCGGCCGCCCTGGCGGCCTACGCGGCCCACGCCCCGGGCGAGGCCGCCGCCACTGAGGCCCGGCTCCTGCCCCTGCTGAGCCGGGCCCGCCTCCTCGTCCCGGTCGTCGCCGTCCTCGGCGAGGTGGAGACCGGCCCGGACGGTCTGAAGCGGGAGAAGACCAGCGACATGGCCGTGCCGACGCTTCAGGCCCCGGACGGCCGCCGCGCGCTGCCCGCCTTCACGTCCATGGAGACGCTGCACCGCTGGCGCCCGGACGCCCGCCCGGTGGCCGTACCGATGCGCCAGGCCCTGCTGGCCGCCGCCCACGAGAAGGCGGACACCGTCGTCATCGACCTGGCGGGCCCGGCGACGTACCAGCTCACCGGCGCCGCGCTGCGCGCCCTCGCGGAGGGCCGGGAGAGCAGCGACCCGCGCGAGGACCCGGCCGTCACGGACGCGCTGCGCGCCCTGCTGGCCGCCGAGCCGGACGTCCTGGCCGCCCGTCTGGACCCGTCGGCGGAGGCCGACGCGACCCTGGCCCTCGGGCTCGCCCCGGAGGCCGCGCCCGCCGCCGTCGCGAAGCGGCTGGCCGAGGCGCTGGCCGCCGACGAGACGTTGCGTTCCCGGCTCGTACGCGGTCTCGACCTGGCCCTGCTGCCGCCGGGCGCCGACACCGCCGGAGCCTTCTTCACCCGCTGACGGCCCCGACCGCTGACGCCACCGCCAACAGGCGGAACCCCGTGACCGGGCTCACAATGCGTAGGAGAGAGCAAGATCCGCGCGAGGAGGCCCCATGGAGACGACAACGGAGACCCGCACGGTCGTATCCGAGTTCCTCGGGACGCTGCTCCTGGTGTTCTTCGCCGTCGGCTCCGCGGTGCTGGCCGGCGAGTACATCGGAACCTTCGGCATCGCCCTGGCATTCGGCTTCACCCTGTTGGCCCTGGCGTACGCGCTCGGCCCGATCTCCGGCAGCCACGTCAACCCGGCGGTGACGCTCGGCATGCTGCTGGCGCGGCGTATCACCCCGCGTGCGGCGGTCGAGTACTGGATCGCCCAGTTGCTGGGCGGCATCGTCGGCGCCGCGCTGCTGTTCCTGGTCGCCAAGCAGGTGCCGGGACTGAAGACCAGCGAGGCGTTCGGCTCCAACGGGTGGGGTGACCGCTCGGCCGTGCACATCAATCTCGGCGGCGCCTTCGTGGCTGAGATCGTGCTGACGTTCCTGCTGGTGTTCGTGGTGCTCGCGGTGACGCACCGGGTGGCGGTGGTCGGCTTCGACGGCCTGCCGATCGGCCTGGCCCTGGCCGTCGTGCACCTGGTCGGCATCCCGCTCACGGGGACGTCGGTGAACCCGGCCCGCAGCATCGGCCCGGCCCTGTTCGCGGGCGGCGGCGCACTGTCGCAACTGTGGCTGTTCATCGTGGCGCCCATGATCGGCGGCGCGCTGGCCGCGGTGGTGCACCAGATCACCCACCCGCCGAACGAACCGAAGCAGGTCGCGGACGAACGGTCCGCCGACTAGGCGAGCGTCGGCCTGGAACGAACCCGGAACGAAAGGGCCGCCCCCGGCACCAACCGGGAGCGGCCCTTCCACCTGCCTACGGGCTACCCGTACACCGGCCCCGTGAACTTCTCCCCGGGCCCCTGCCCCGGCTCGTCCGGCACCAGCGACGCCTCGCGGAAGGCGAGCTGCAGCGACTTCAGCCCGTCCCGCAGCGGAGCGGCGTGGTACGAGCCGATCTCGGTCGCGCTGGCGGTGACCAGCCCGGCCAGCGCCTGGATGAGCTTGCGGGCCTCGTCCAGGTCCTTGTGCTCGCTGCCCTCCTCGGCGAGCCCGAGGTTGACCGCCGCCGAGGACATCAGGTGCACGGCCACCGTGGTGATCACCTCGACCGCCGGTACGTCCGCGATGTCGCGGGTCATGGCGTCGAAGTCCGGGTTCGCGGGATCCGCCGGTCCGGGCTGCTGCGGGGTCTGGTCACTCATGGCTCGCGCTTCACTTCCTGCTCAGGGGTCTGCCCAACCTTAGGCCCCGCCCGCGCGTGAGCCGGGCCCGCCCCTCGCGGCCCGCCCCGTACGCGAGTGGGGCCCGGCCGTCGGCTCGTGTATTCTGGGAATCCGACCGGTCGAGCACTCATGTGCCCGACCCACAAGTGGAGGCTCCGATCTCCCACCCGAACCGACCTCGCGGTCGGCGGGTCAACGGTCCGGCTGCGCCCCGCGATGACATCGCGGCGGTGCTCCTGATCCTTTGAGGAGCCCCGCCTGTGTCCCGTCCGGGGCGTTTTTCGCATTCCGGCGCGGTTGGTCACACCGAAACAGACGTTACGCGGCAGTCCGCCAGGCCGTCGCGTGGTGCTACCGAGGAGGATCCATCAGCGCCGAGCCCCGCATCAACGACCGGATTCGCGTCCCCGAGGTGCGACTCGTCGGTCCCAGTGGCGAGCAGGTCGGCATCGTGCCGCTTGCCAAGGCCCTGGAGCTTGCGCAGGAGTACGACCTCGACCTGGTCGAGGTGGCGGCGAACGCCCGTCCGCCGGTCTGCAAGCTCATGGACTACGGAAAGTTCAAGTACGAGTCGGCCATGAAGGCCCGTGAGGCGCGCAAGAACCAGGCGCACACGGTCATCAAGGAGATGAAGCTCCGGCCGAAGATCGACCCGCACGACTACGACACCAAAAAGGGTCACGTCGTCCGGTTCCTCAAGCAGGGTGACAAGGTCAAGATCACGATCATGTTCCGTGGTCGCGAGCAGTCCCGTCCCGAGCTGGGCTTCCGACTGCTGCAGCGCCTGGCGGAGGACGTCCAGGATCTGGGGTTCATCGAGTCGAACCCCAAGCAGGACGGCCGCAACATGATCATGGTCCTCGGTCCGCACAAGAAGAAGACCGAGGCGATGGCCGAGGCCCGCGAGGCGCAGGCCGCCCGCAAGGCGGAGCGCCAGGGTCCTGCCCCGGAGCAGGACGTCGAGGAGCCCGCCGAGGCGTGATCCAGGGCGCGAGCCCCGGACCGCGCCGGGGTCGCCCCGGACGGACAGCAACCGATACATCTGACGCCCCCGGGCGCCGGTCCCCGGGCCGGTGGGGGCGCCATCCAAGAGGAGAGAACGGCGCATGCCGAAGAACAAGACGCACAGCGGTGCCAGCAAGCGCTTCAAGGTCACCGGCTCCGGCAAGGTGATGCGGGAGCGCGCCGGCAAGCGCCACCTGCTCGAGCACAAGTCGTCCCGCGTGACGCGTCGCCTCACCGGCAACGCCGAGATGGCCCCGGGCGACGCCGCGAAGATCAAGAAGCTTCTCGGCAAGTAAGTCCTGACCGCCCGCCCCAGGGCGCGGCGCAGGACCCGGACCGGGACCCATTCGATTCGGGCCGTGTGACGACAACCACGGCCCCGCTACAAGGAGTTAACAAGTGGCACGCGTCAAGCGGGCAGTCAACGCCCACAAGAAGCGCCGGGCGATCCTCGAGCAGGCCAGCGGCTACCGCGGCCAGCGTTCCCGCCTCTACCGCAAGGCGAAGGAGCAGGTCACCCACTCCCTCGTCTACAACTACAACGACCGCAAGAAGCGCAAGGGCGACTTCCGTCAGCTCTGGATCCAGCGCATCAACGCCGCTGCCCGCGCCAACGGCATGACCTACAACCGCTTCGTGCAGGGTCTGAAGGCCGCCAACATCGAGGTGGACCGCAAGATCCTGGCCGAGCTCGCGGTCAACGACTCCAACGCGTTCGCCGCGCTGGTCGAGGTGGCCCAGAAGGCGCTGCCGAGCGACGTCAACGCCCCGAAGGCCGCCTGAACCACGGCCTGAGGCACGTTTGTCACGGACCCGCAGGCCCTTGGCCTGCGGGTCCGCCGCTTTCCGCACGCCCCACCCACCCGAAGAAGTGAGCCGCCGCCCATGGGCACCCCCGAGTTGATCTCCCCGCGTTCCGCCCGCGTCGCCGCCGCCCGGCGGCTGGCCCGCCGCAACTTCCGCGGCAAGGAGCGCCGGTTCATCGCCGAGGGCCCGCAGGCCGTACGGGAAGCCGTCGAGCACCGCTCCGGCGGCGAGCGCACGCTCGTCGAGCTGTTCGCCACCCCGGAGGCCGCCGAGCGGCACGCGGAGATCGTCGACGCGGTGCGGGCGGCCGGGGTGCCGGTCCGTTTCGCCGACGACGCGACCATCGCCGAGCTGTCCCAGACCGTCACCCCGCAGGGCCTGATCGGCGTCTGCCGGTTCCTGGACTCGCCCTTCGAGGAGATCCTGGCCGCCCGGCCCAAGCTGGTCGCGGTGCTCGCCAACGTACGCGACCCCGGCAACGCCGGTACGGTGCTGCGCTGCGCGGACGCCGCGGGCGCCGACGCTGTCGTGCTGACCGACGCCTCCGTGGATCTCTACAACCCGAAGTCGGTCCGCGCCTCGGTCGGCTCGCTCTTCCACCTCCCGGTCGCGGTGGGCGTACCGGTCGAACAGGTGGTCGGCGGGCTGCGGGAGGCCGGCGTACGCATCGTGGCGGCCGACGGCGCGGGCGCCGACGACCTGGACGCCGAGCTGGACGCGGGCACCATGAGCGGCCCCACCGCCTGGGTGTTCGGCAACGAGGCGTGGGGGCTGCCGGCGGAGACCCGCGCACTGGCGGACGCCGTGGTGCGGGTGCCCATCCACGGCAAGGCCGAGAGCCTCAACCTGGCCACGGCCGCCGCCGTCTGCCTGTACGCCTCGGCCCGCGCCCAGCGCACCACCGGAGGGTGCCGCTCCGCCTCGCGCGACTAGTAGGGTTGCGTGCCCGGGGGGACGGGAAGGGGGCAGCGGGGATGAGTACGAAGGCATCCGGTACGACAGTCGCCGCCGGTCCCTGTCCGGACGGCGGCTCCGTGCCGCTCGGGGCTGATCCCGCCGGTGCCGGGCTCCACCCGGACGACCTGCCCGACGGCCTGGTCGTCGCCGACGAGACCGGCCGGGTCGTCTGCTTCAACGCCGCCGCGGCCCGGATCACCGCCATCGACCCGCACGACGCGCTGGGCCGCCCGCTGGAGAAGGCGCTGCCGCTCCAGGACATCGAGGGCCGCCGCTGGTGGCAGCTCACCGACCCGTACGGGGGACTGGCGATCCGCAAGGGCCAGCCGGAGCGCAACCTGCTGCTCGGCGGGCGTGAGGTGCTGGTGTCCGCGCGGTACGTCCGCAGCCACCCCACCGGGCCCGTCCGGCGGCTGGTCGTCGCGCTGCGCGGCACCGAGGCGCGGCGCCGCACCGAGCTGTCCCACGCCGAGCTGATCGCCACCGTCGCCCACGAGCTGCGCTCGCCGCTGACCTCGGTGAAGGGCTTCACCGCCACCCTGCTGCAGAAGTGGGAGCGGTTCACCGACGACCAGAAGCGGCTGATGCTGGAGACCGTGGACGCGGACGCCAACCGCGTCACCCGGCTCATCGCCGAGCTGCTGGACATCTCCCGCATCGACTCGGGCCGGCTGGAGGTGCGCCGCCAGCGGGTGGACATGGTCGCCGCCGTACGCCGGCACGTCCAGGCCCAGGCGACGGCGGGGCAGTTGCCCGACCGTTTCCTGATCCGGACGACCGGGCCGCTGCCCGATCTGTGGGCGGATCCGGACAAGGTCGACCAGGTGCTGGGCAATCTGCTGGAAAACGCGGTACGGCACGGCGAGGGAACCGTCACCATCGAGGTGGAGCCCGCATCGAGCGGCTCCGGAGCGGAAGGGACGAGCGTCACCGTGAGCGACGAGGGCCCCGGCATCCCCGAGGAGTCGATGAGCCGCGTCTTCACCCGCTTCTGGCGGGGCAGCAAACGCGGCGGCACCGGCCTGGGCCTCTACATCGTCAAGGGCATCGTCGAGGCCCACGGCGGCACCGTCACGGTCGGCCGCGCGCCCGCCGGCGGCGCCCTGTTCCGATTTATCCTGCCCGTCGGGACCCCGGCCTTCATGGTCTGAGCGGCGCCCGGCGGGCCCACCCCCCTCGGGGCTCGGATGAGGCGCGGCCGCCCTGCCCCGTAGACTGCACCTTTGGCACCTTTGGCACTGCACACGTCGGGGGCAAGCCGCGCGCCAAGCCCATCGGAAGCACGGGAAGAGATGTCCGCACCCAATAAGTCGTACGACCCTGTCGAGGTCGAGGCCCTGAAACCGGAAGAGATCGCCCGCATGCGGGACGAGGCGCTCGCCGCCATCGCCGCCGCCGGTGACCTCCAGGCGCTCCACGAGGTGAAGGTCGCGCAGACCGGCGGCACCTCGCCGCTGGCGCTGGCCAACCGCGAGATCGGCGCGCTGCCGCCGCAGGCCAAGGCCGAGGCCGGCAAGCGCGTCGGCCAGGCCCGCGGCCAGGTGAGCCAGGCGCTCAAGAAGCGCCAGGAAGAGCTGGAGGCGGAGCGCGACGCGCGGGTGCTGGTCGAGGAGGCGGTGGACGTCACACTGCCGTACGACCGCGCCCGGGCGGGTGCCCGGCACCCGCTCACCACCCTGTCCGAGCGGATCGAGGACATCTTCGTGGCCATGGGCTACGAGGTCGCCGAGGGCCCCGAGGTCGAGTCGGAGTGGCTGAACTTCGACGCCCTGAACCTCTCGCCGGACCACCCGGCCCGCACGACGCACGACACGTTCTTCGTCGAGAACGCCGCGACCGGGACCGAGCAGTCCGGTGTGGTGCTGCGCACCCACACCTCGCCCGTGCAGATCCGGACGATGCTCGACCGCGAGCCGCCGCTGTACGTGGTCTGCCCCGGGCGCGTCTACCGCACCGACGAGCTGGACGCCACCCACACCCCGGTGTTCTCCCAGGTCGAGCTGCTCGCCATCGACGAGGGCCTGACCATGGCGGACCTCAAGGGCACCCTGGACCACATGGTCAGGGCGCTCTTCGGCGAGGGCATGCAGACCCGGCTGCGGCCGAACTACTTCCCGTTCACCGAGCCGTCCGCCGAGATGGACATGGTCTGCTACGTCTGCCGCGGCGCCTCCGTCGGCGACCCGGAGCACCCGTGCCGCACCTGCTCCAGCGAGGGCTGGATCGAGCTGGGCGGCTGCGGCATGGTCAACCCGCGGGTGCTGGTCGCCTGCGGCGTCGACCCGGAGAAGTACAGCGGATTCGCCTTCGGGTTCGGCATCGAACGGATGCTGATGTTCCGCCACAACGTCGAGGACATGCGAGACATGGTCGAGGGTGACGTCCGGTTCACCCGGCCTTTCGGGATGGAGATCTGATGCGGGTCCCGCTTTCTTGGCTGCGGGAGTACGTCGACCTGCCGGACGGCGAGTCCGGCCGGGACGTACAGGCCAAACTCGTCGCCACCGGTCTGGAGGTCGAGACCGTCGAGCAACTGGGCGCCGGTCTGGAGGGCCCCCTGGTCGTCGGCAAGGTGCTGACCATCGAGGAGCTGGAGGGCTTCAAGAAGCCGATCCGCTTCTGCACGGTCGACGTCGGCCAGGCCAACGGCACCGGTGAGCCGCAGGAGATCGTCTGCGGCGCCCGTAACTTCGCCGTCGGCGACAAGGTCGTCGTGGTGCTGCCCGGCGCCACCCTGCCCGGTGACTTCAAGATCGCCGCGCGGAAGACGTACGGCAAGGTCTCGCACGGCATGATCTGCTCGGGCGACGAGCTGGGCATGGGCGACGACGGGTCCGGGGGCATCATCGTGCTGCCGCCGGAGTACGAACCCGGCACTGACGCCATCGAGCTGCTCCAGCTCGTCGACGAGGTGCTGGACATCGCCGTCACCGCCAACCGCGGCGACTGTCTGTCCATGCGCGGCATCGCCCGTGAGACCGCCATCGCCTACGGCCTGCCGCTGCGCGACCCCGCGCTGCTGGACGTGCCGCCGCCCAACTCCTACGGCTACCCGGTCAAGGTCGCCGACCCGATGGGCTGTGACCGCTTCACGGCCCGTACGGTCGTCGGGCTGGACCCGGAGGCGCGCTCCCCGATCTGGCTGCGGCGCCGCCTGCAGAAGGCCGGGATGCGCCCGATCTCGCTCGCCGTGGACGTCACCAACTACGTGATGCTGGAGCTCGGCCAGCCGCTGCACGCTTATGACCGCTCCCGTGTGGACGGCACCATCGGCGTGCGCCGCGCGGAGCCCGGCGAGAAGCTGACGACCCTGGACGGCACCCAGCGCGTCCTGGACGCCGGTGACCTGGTCATCACCGACAACCGCGGCCCCATCGGCCTCGCGGGCGTGATGGGCGGCGCCAACACCGAGATCGCGGACGCGGTGGCCGACCCGGAGACCGGCGTGGTCAACGGCACCACCGAGGTCGTGGTCGAGGCCGCGCACTTCGACGCCGTCTCCATCGCCCGTACGGCCCGCCGCCACCGGCTGACCTCCGAGGCGTCCAAGCGCTTCGAGCGCGGCGTCGACCCGGAGGCCGCGTCCGCCGCGGCGCAGCGCACCGTCGACCTGCTGGTGCTGCTCGCGGGCGGCACCGCCGAGGCCGGTGTCACCGAGGTCGTCTCGCCCAGCGGGCCGCGCACGATCACCGTGAGCGCGGACCACCCGGACCGCGTCGCGGGCGTCACGTACGGCCGCGAGACCGTCGTACGCCGCCTCCAGCAGGTGGGCTGTGACGTGTACGGGCAGGACGAGCTGGTCGTGACGGTGCCGTCCTGGCGGCCCGACCTGACCGACCCGAACGACCTCGCCGAAGAGGTCATCCGCCTGGAGGGCTACGAGAACCTGCCCTCCACGCTGCCGAAGCCGCCCGCCGGGCGTGGCCTGACGGAGCGTCAGCGGCTGCACCGCCGGGTCGGCCGCGCGCTGGCCGGCGCCGGTTACGTCGAGGCGCTGAACTACCCGTTCATCGGCGAGACGGTGCTCGACCAGCTCGGCATCGAGGACGACGACCCGCGCCGCCGGGCCGTGCGGCTGGTCAACCCGCTCTCGGACGAGGAGCCGCTGCTCCGTACGACGCTGCTCCCGGGCCTGCTCGGCGCGCTGCGCCGCAACGACGGCCGTGGCTCGCACGACCTCGCGCTCTTCGAGACCGGCCTGGTCTTCCGGCCGACCGGCCAGGAGAAGCCGTCCGTACGGCTGCCCGTCGACCGCCGTCCGACCGACGAGGAGATCGCCGCGCTGGACGCCGCGCTGCCCGAGCAGCCGCGCCGCGTCGCGGTGGCGTTCGCCGGCGCCCGCGAGCAGGACGGCTGGTGGGGCCAGGGCCGTCCGGCGACCTGGGCCGACGCCGTCGAGGCGGGCCGCATCGTGGCGCGCGAGGCGGGCGTCGAGCTGATCGTGCGCCAGGACCAGCACGCTCCCTTCCACCCGGGCCGCTGCGCGGCGCTGCTCGCGCTGATCGACGGCGAGGAGGTGCTCGTCGGCAACGCCGGTGAGCTGCACCCGCGCGTCACCAAGGCGCTCGGCCTGCCGGAGCGCACCGGCGCGATGGAGATCGACCTGGACCGCCTGGAGCGGGCCGGTCTGGGCGCCGTCCAGGCCCCGCGGATCTCCACCTTCCCGGTCGCCACCCAGGACGTCGCGCTGATCGTGGACGCGTCGGTCCCGGCGGCGGAGGTCGAGACGGCGCTCCGCTCCGGCGCGGGCGAGCTGCTCGAATCGCTGCGGCTGTTCGACGTGTTCACCGGCGAGCAGGTGGGCGAGGGCAAGAAGTCCCTGGCCTACGCGCTGCGCTTCCGGGCACCCGACCGCACGCTGACCGCCGACGAGGCGTCCGCCGCCCGTGACGCGGCGGTCGCGGCCGCGGTCGAGCGGACGGGCGCGGTGCTGCGCGGCGCCTGATCCACGCGGATTCCCGCCGGGGCCCGGCGACGAACCTCAGGTTCGTCGCCGGGCCCCGGTGCGTCGTGCCGAGCGGCGCCCTGTGCCGACCTTCATCCGATCGGGTGAGATCAGAGCGCAAAGTATCCGTTTGAGCACATGGGGTCGCAAGAATCGTCAGCGGACGATGCGGCTTGCTCAGACAGAGGGTCTGCCGCGGGACCGGGCCGACCGCCTCGATGGTTGCTGGGGGGAAGCATCGGCATGATCCGATCCTGGGCGCGGCGGAGTGCCGGGCGGCCGCGCGCCGCGCGGGCCCGGCGGGCCTTCGTCCTCGTGCTGCCCGGTCTGTGGGTGCTCGGCGTGCTGGTCTGGGAGCGGTGCACCCCCGCCGAAGGCCAGTTCCTCCAGCTCCTCGCCGCGGCCCCCGCCATAGCCTGCGCCGGCACCGGCCGGCGTCAGTGTGTCGTGCTCGGCGGCCTGTGCGCCCTGCTCGCGCTGCTGCCCCTCGGGACGGAGTCCTCCGGGGCGCACCCCCTCGCCCGGGTCGGCACCTGCTGCGCCGTCCTCGTGGTCGTCGCCGCCAGCTATCTGACCGCCGGCCGGCGGCTGCGCCTGCTGCGGGAGCTGGAACGTACGAAAGAGGTGGCCACCGCGGCGCAGCGGGTACTGCTGCGCCCGCCGCCCGCGCGGGTGGACGGCATCGTGGTCGCCGCCGACCACCTGGCGGCAGGCGAGACGGCGACGGTCGGCGGCGATCTGTACGACGTCGTGGCGACCCGGCACGGCGTACGGGCCGTCATCGGCGACGTCCGCGGCCACGGCCTCGGCGCCCTGGGCACGGTCGCCGCGGTGCTCGGCAGCTTCCGTGAGGCGGCCCACGACGAGCCGGACCTGGGGCGGGTGCTCCGCCGCCTGGAGCGCGCGCTGCACCGGCATCTGCGGGAGCGGGCCCGCGCGGAGCACTCGTCGGCGGGCGGCGGGGAGCCGGAGAACCCGCTGTCCGAGGAGTTCGTGACGCTGCTGCTGGTGGAGATCGCCCGGGACGGCGCCGTACGGACCCTCAACTGCGGGCACCCCTGGCCGTACCGCCTCACCCGCGGCGGCGCGCTGCCCGACGCGCCCGGCGAACCGATGCCGCCGCTCGGTCTCTTCCCGCTGCCCGCCGAGCTGCCGGTGACCGACTGCCCGCCGCTGCCGCCCGGCCAGGCGATCTTCCTGCACACCGACGGGGCGACGGACGCGCGGGACGCCGACGGCACGTTCTTCCCGCTGCCGCAGGCGCTCGACGAGAGCGTCCGGTCGGTCCGGGACTGCCGCGCCGCCGCGGTCGTGGAAGGCGTACGGGCCGCGCTGCTGCGCCATTGCGGCGGGCGGCTCTCCGACGACGTGGCGCTGCTGGTGCTCTGCAACGACCGCCCGCGGGTACCCGCCGGGACGGACCCGGCGGCCCTGGCACGCGGGCGCGTTCGGGCGGGCCGGGCGGAGTGAAGCGGGGCGCGGCCGGTTCACACCCCGTGCGAAGCCTGCTTGATTAGGCTGATCTCAAGGGTTGTTGAGTCGACCAGACCACGAGCGGCCGCCCCGGCCGGGAGGCGGGGCGGCCCCGTCAGGAGGGCACCATGGAGCCCAACAGCCTGCTCGACGCGATTCTCGACGAGGCAGGCATATCGCACGCCGGGCTGGCGCTGCACGTCAACCAGCTCGGCCGGCAGCGCGGACTCGCGCTGCGCTACGAACACACGGCCGTGGCCCGGTGGCTGAAGGGCCAGCGGCCCCGGGGCCAGGTCCCCGACCTGATCTGTGAGGTGCTCAGCGAACGGCTGCACCGGGCCGTGGGGCTCGACGACATCGGACTGAGCCGGCCGGGGGTGCGCCGCGCCCCGGACACGCCGCTCTCCGGATTCGTGGAACGGGCCACCGCGCTGTGGCGTTCCGACGAGCAGCAGCGCCCCCATGTGCTGTCCGCCCCCGCCCTCACCGGTACCTCGGCGGTCATCCCCGTCTGGGAGTGGGAGAACCCGCCCGAGGACTCCGACGTGTCCCGGACCGGCCTGACCAGGGTCTCCATGGCGGACATCGAAATGCTCCGCGCGGCGCGTACGCACTACGAGCAGATGTACCGGAAGGCGGGTGGTATCGCGACGAGAACGCGGATCGTGGGATTCCTCAACACCGAGGCGGCGCCGCTGCTGCGGGGCAGTTACACCGACGCGACGGGCCGTCAGCTCCACCGGGCCACCGGCGGGCTGGTGGCCGTCGCGGGAATCTGTGCGTACGACTCGGACGCCCTCGGGCTGGCCCAGCGCTACTTCCATCAGGCGCTGCGGCTGGCCAAGGCGAGCGGGGACCGGGGGCTCGGCGCGTACGTCATCGCGCTGCTGGTCAACCAGTCCCTGTTCGTACGGGAGTACCGTCAGGCGGTCGCCTTCGCGGAGGCGGCCCTGCGGGCGGCGGGGCCGCAGATCACCCCGGCGCTCGCGGCCGACCTCTACGCGATGCAGGCCAAGGCGTACGCACGCCTGGGCGACGGCGCGAGCGCGCTGTCCTGCATCCGGCGGGCGGAGGCGGCGGCCGAGCGCATACGCCCTGGTCAGGAACCCGACGAAACGGATTACGTCCAGCCGGGCCTGGTGAACGTCCAAGTGGCGGAGGCACTGCTGAGCCTGGGGGACCTGCGGGCCGCCCGGGCCCACGCGGACGCCGCCGTCGACACCCCCGCGCACGACCGGGGCCGGGTCCACCGGCTGGCCATGCTCACCCATATCGAGCTGCGCCAAGGGGACGCGGACCAGGCTGTGGCCAACGCCGCGCAGATGACCGAACAGGCGCGGGGAATGGAGTCGCAGCGGTTACGGGACCGGCTGCGGGCGGTGCGCGAGCACCTGGCCGAAACCGGAGGTTCCGCCACCGACCGAGCTGCCGATCTGATCGACGAGGCGCTGCGCGTTCCACTGTGAGGCCGGCCCGTGTCACCTTGCCTGCTCAACGGCGGAAGGTGGCACATACGTGCGATGGAAGAATCTCAGTGAGCAGACCGTGTACGAGAACCGCTGGTTCCGGGTCAACCTCGCCGATGTCGAACTCCCCGACGGCCGCCACCTGGATCACTTCCTGATCCGGTTGCGGCCCGTCGCCGTGGCCACAGTGGTCAACGAGGCCAACGAGGTGCTGCTGCTGTGGCGGCACCGCTTCATCACCGACACCTGGGGATGGGAACTCGCCGCGGGCGTGGTCGAGGACGGCGAGGACATCGCCGCCGCGGCCGCCCGGGAGATGGAGGAGGAGACCGGGTGGCGCCCCGGCCCCCTCGAACACCTCCTCTCCGTGGAGCCGTCCAACGGCCTCACGGACGCCCGGCACCACATCTTCTGGTCCGACCAGGGCGTGTACGTGGGCCCTCCCGAGGACGACTTCGAGTCCGACAAACGGGAGTGGGTCCCCCTGAAGCTGGTACCCGACATGATCGCGCGAGGGGAGGTGCCGGCCGCCAACATGGCGGCCGCTCTGCTGCTGCTGCATCACATCCGGCTGGGGTGACCCGGGCCGCGACGCCTCAGGCGCGCCGCCGGCCCGCCGGCCTCAGTGCCCCATCGCCTGCCATACGGCGATCGCCAGCGCCGCGAGCCCCGTGAGTGCGGCGATGGAGGGCAGCGGCCAGCGGCCGTGCTCCAACCGCGTGACGCGGGCCTGCATGTCGCCCGCGTCACGCTCGTTCTGTTCGGAGCGCTGCGCGAGCAGCGCCAGTTGGCCGTCGACACGTGCCGTCCGCACATCGAGGCAGCGTCTCAACTCCGCCATGTCGGTGGCAACCAGGTCGGGTTCGGGGTGGGCGGTCACGGTCCGCTCCTCTTTCCTCTCTCGGGCGGGACTTCGTTGTCCATACGCGCACCAGTCAACTGCCTCGGCACGTACGGGGGGAGCGTGTGCGGGACGAATATGCGGGTCTGCCGCGCACACCCCGTGTGAAGTCACCCCTCGTGACGGCCGCCGGGGGAGCGCCCGTTTCACACGGGGTGTGAACCGCGCACCCGAAGAGGCCGGCTTCACACGCTCCCGGTCCCGGCCCGGAAGGCCGACGCTGGTTTCAACGGGGGCCGCTGCCGGTGGACGGGCGCCCATCGGCCGGTTGTCCGCCCGCCGTCTTTCCCCCGAGCGGCGGGCGGACCACGACGGGGGGCGCCACTCAGGGAATCGGGGACGGCGGGCGGCACGGACGGTCGCGGGCTTCGCACCGGCGACGCGGAAAAGGGCGGGACCGGGGCACCGGTCCCGCCCTTACTCCTGCGTGCGGCGGGGCGTACGAGATCCGTACGGGATCAGTACGAGTAGAACCCCGACCCGGTCTTACGGCCGAGGCGGCCCGCGTCGACCATGCGGGCCAGCAGCGGGGGAGCGGCGTAGAGGGCTTCCTTGTACTCCTCGTACATCGAGTTGGCGACCGAGGCGACCGTGTCCAGGCCGATCAGGTCGGAGAGCTTGAGCGGGCCCATCGGGTGGGCGCAGCCCATCTCCATGCCGTTGTCGATGTCCTCGCGGCTGGCGATGCCGGACTCGAACATCCGGATCGCCGAGAGCAGGTACGGGATCAGCAGCGCGTTGACGACGAAGCCGGAGCGGTCCTGGGCGCGGATCGCGTGCTTGCCCAGCACGTCGTGGACCAGCGCCTCCGACCGCTTGATCGTCTCCTCGCCGGTGGTCAGCGCGGGGATCAGCTCGACCAGCTTCTGCACCGGCGCCGGGTTGAAGAAGTGGATGCCGATGACCTGGTCGGGGCGGGAGGTGGCGACGGCCAGCTTCACCAGCGGGATGGAGGAGGTGTTGGAGGCCAGGATCGCGTCCGGGCGGGTGACCACCTGGTCGAGGACCTGGAAGATCTCCGTCTTGACCTGCTCGTTCTCCACGACCGCCTCGATGACGAGGTCGCGGTCGGCGAACTCACCGAGGTCGGTGGTGAAGCTGAGCCGGTCGAGCGTCGCGTCGCGCTCCGCGACGGTGATCTTGCCGCGCTCGGCTGCCTTGC
Source organism: Streptomyces chrestomyceticus JCM 4735 (assembly GCF_003865135.1). Lineage (NCBI taxonomy): Bacteria > Bacillati > Actinomycetota > Actinomycetes > Kitasatosporales > Streptomycetaceae > Streptomyces > Streptomyces chrestomyceticus. Next base: position 7,662,001 of record NZ_BHZC01000001.1, read on the forward strand.
CGAGGGAGTTGGTCAGCCGCGTACGGCCCAGCTCCAGCGCCTCGCCGGTGGTCTCAGCGACCATCACGTCCAGGCCGGAGCGGGCGCACACCTCGGCGATACCGGCGCCCATCTGGCCGCAGCCCACCACTCCGACGCGTTCGATGTCGGTCACATCGTGCCTTTCGCTGATCTCGGGGTCCGGCGGGGCGCGCGGGACCGGCCGTACCTGCGGCAGGGACCCCGGCGTCCGCCTCGGCCCCGACGTTACTCCGCGGAATGCTGTGCGGCGGGGGCAGGGGCGGGCATTCTGTTGTCCTGAGACGGACGTTCCGGACACTTTGGGGGCGCGGCATGAGACGGATCACACGAAGAGCGTTCGCAGTCGCGGCTCTTTCGGCGGCCGCTGCGGCACCGGCACCGGGGAGCGCGGCGGCCCGCGGCCGCGGTGCGGACGGCGGCCGGCCGGAGTTCCGCGGCATGTGGCTGGCCACGGTCGCCAACCGGGACTGGCCCTCCAAGGCGGGCCTGCCCGCCGCCTCGCAGCAGGCCGAACTGCGCGCCTACCTGGACGCGGCGGTGGCACGCCGCCTCAACACGGTGGTCTTCCAGGTGCGGCCGACGGCGGACGCGCTGTGGCCGTCCCCGTACGAGCCCTGGTCGGAGTACCTGACCGGCGTGCAGGGCCGTGATCCGGGCTGGGACCCGCTCGGCTTCGCCGTCCGCGAGGCCCACCGGCGCGGCCTGGAGCTGCACGCTTGGTTCAACCCGTACCGCATCGCCAACCACACCGACCCGTCACGGCTGGTGCCCACCCACCCGGCGCGGCTGCGTCCGGACTGGGCCGTGCCGTACGGCGGCAAGCTGTACTACAACCCGGGGCTGCCCGAGGTCCGCGCCTTCGTGCAGGACGCGATCCTGGACGCGGTGGAGCGCTACGACATCGACGGCGTCCACTTCGACGACTACTTCTACCCCTACCCCGTAGCGGGCCAGACCTTCGACGACGACGCCGCGTACCAGGAGTACGGCGGGGACTTCGCGAACCGGGCGGACTGGCGGCGCAACAACATCGACCTGCTGGTGCGCGAGACCGCGCAGCGGGTGCGGGACGCGCGGTCGACGGGCGGCGGCGGCCGGTGGCCCGGCCGTTGGCGCAGACCGCGCCGTACGCACCACCGGCCCGTACGCTTCGGTATCAGTCCCTTCGCCATATGGCGCAACCAGGCCACCGATCCGGCCGGTTCGGACACCCGTGCGGGCGTGCAGACCTATGACGACCTCTACGCCGACACCCGCACGTGGGTGCGCGAGGAGTGGATCGACTACATCGTGCCGCAGGTCTACTGGAACATCGGCTTCCCCGCCGCCGACTACGCCAAGCTCCTGCCCTGGTGGTCGGAGACGGTCACCGGCACCCGCGTGCAGTTGTGCATCGGCGAGGCGCTGTACAAGGCGGGCGCGCCGGGCCAGCCGCCCGCCTGGCAGGACCCCGCCGAACTCTCCCGCCACCTCACCCTGGCCCGCGGCTACCCGCAGGTGCGCGGCCACATCTTCTTCTCCGCGAAGGAGGTGGCCGAGGACCGCACCGGCGCGATGGCGCGGGTCGTGGCCGACCACTATCCCGGGCCGGTGCGGCCCCCGCGCCCCGCGTCGTGACGCCGCGGCCGGTGCCCTACTCCTGGGCGTCGGCCGTCGGGAAGTGCCGTACGACGGTGTCCGGGCCGGGTGACATCAGCGTCTCGTGGCCGTCCTCGAAACGCACCCGATAGGGCGGGGTGCCGTCCGCCCCAGGACTTCGATGATCTCGGCGGTCCGGTCGTGCTGCCCCACGATCCTGCCGTGCACCAGCAGCCGGTCTCCCACACTCGCTCTCATCGGCTACGGCCTCCTCGTCAGTCGGTCGGAGGGTGACTGTTCCGTGGCCGTCAGTCTACGGCCGGGCCCCGCCGATGCACCCGGGGAACGCGCCACCCGCACAGCTCCGGTACGGACTTTTGTCCCCGCGGCCCTCAGGAGACCGAACGCTGGGTGACGACGATGCAGACGAGGACGGCGACGGCGGCGACCGGTGCGGCCAGCGGCAACTGCTCGCCGAGCAGCAGCACCGACCAGACCAGCGTCAGCAGCGGCTGGGCGAGCTGGAGCTGACTCGCCTTGGACACGCCGATGGCCGCCATGCCGCGGTACCAGACCACCAGACCGAGGAACTGCGAGCCGAGAGCCAGCCACAGCAGGCCCGCCACCGCGTGCGCCGTCAGGTGCGGCGGCTCGGCGACCAGCGCCAGCGCGGCGCCGGGCACGGTGACCGGCAGGGCCAGCAGCAGCGCCCAGCCGATCACCTGCCAGCCGGGCAGGTGACGGGCGAGCCGACCGCCCTCGGTGTAGCCCGCCGCGCACACCAGGAGCGCCGCGAAGAGATAGAGGTCGCCGGTGCTCAGCGCGCCGCCGCTCTGCTGGACGGCGAAGCCGATGACGACGGCCGCGCCGGCCAGCGCCGCGGTCCAGAAGGTGCGCGACGGGCGGGCGCCGGTCCGTACGGCCGAGAACGCGGCGGTGGTCAGCGGCAGCAGGCCGACGACGACTGCGGCGTGCGAGGTGGTGGAGGTCTCCAGCGCGAGGGTCGTCAGCAGCGGGAAGCCGAGGACGACACCGGCCGCCACGACGGCCAGGCCCGCCCAGTGGCGGCGGTCCGGCAGCCGGACGCGGAGGACGAGCATGCAGATCCCGGCGACGGCGGCGGCGAGCACGCTGCGCAGGGTCACCACCGTCCAGGCGCCCATGCCTTCCAGGGCCCAGGCGGTGGCGGGGAAGGTGAGGGAGAAGGAGGCGACACCGAGGGCGGCGAGGAGGGTGCCGCGGGCGGCGGCGCGGGGGGCGGGGGCGTGGACCGCGGGGGTCGGGCGGGGGGCCGCGTCGGCGAGGGTGGCTGGGGCGGTGGCTATGGCGGTCGGGCCGGCGGCCTCGGCGGCCGGCTGGGCGGTCTCAGCGGCGGGGTGGGCTTCGGCGGGGCCGGTGGCCGGGGCGTTGACCGCTAGCGTGCTGCCCGGAGTAGCGCTATCGTGATCTCTCATGCACGAGCGTAGCAGCGTCGCTGAACTGGCCGCCATCCTCCGCGACGGCCTCAACCGCTACTCTCCGGGTGAGAAGCTGCCGTCGAGCCGCACCCTGGTCGAACGGCACCGGGTCAGCCCGGTGACGGTCTCCCGCGCCCTGGCCGAGCTGGCGGCCGAGGGGCTGGTGACCACCCGCCCCGGCGCCGGCGCCTTCCGCGCCGAGGCCCGGCCGCGGGCCCGCCCGGTGGACACCTCCTGGCAGGAGATCGCGCTGAGCGCGGAGGCCGCCGACGACCACGCGCCGCGCGGCGTGGACGCCTCCGGTGTGCTGGCCACCCTGGCCGCGCCCGCCCCCGGCGTCATCGAGCTGAACGGCGGCTATCTGCATCCCGGCCTCCAGCCGGAACGCGCGCTCGCCGCCGCGCTCGCACGGGCCGGGCGCCGTCCCGGAGCCTGGGGCCGGCCGCCCATGGAAGGCGTCCCCGAACTGCGGGCCTGGTTCGCGCGCGAGATCGGCGGCCCCGGCGGCACCCTCGCCGACTCGGACGTCCTGGTCACGGCGGGCGGGCAGAGCGCGCTGACCGCGGCGTTGCGCGCGCTGGCCCCGCCCGGCGCGCCGGTGCTCGTCGAGTCGCCGACGTACCCGGGCATGCTGGCCGCCGCCCGCGCGTCCGGGCTGCGGCCCGTCCCCGTACCGATGGACGCGGACGGGGTACGGACCGACCTGCTGGCCGAGGCGTTCCGCGCCAGCGGGGCCCGGCTCTTCGTCTGCCAGCCGCTGTTCCAGAACCCGACCGGGGCCGTACTGACCGCCGGGCGCCGGGCCGAGGTGCTGCGGATCGCCCGCGCGGCCGGCGCGTTCGTGGTCGAGGACGACTTCGCGCGCCGCCTCGTCCACGAGGACGCGCCGCCGCTGCCGCCCACGCTGATCGCCGACGACCCGGACGGCACGGTCGTGCACGTCTGCTCGCTGACCAAGGCCACCTCGCCGAGCCTGCGGGTGGGCGCGCTCGCCGCGCACGGACCCGTCCTCGACCGGCTGCGCGCCATCCAGGTCGTGGACAGCTTCTTCGTCCCCAGGCCGCTCCAGGAAGCGGCCCTGGAACTGGTGGGCGCCCCGGCCTGGAGCCGCCACCTGCGGGCGATTTCCGCGCAGTTGGCGGTACGTCGGGACGCGCTGGTCACCGCACTCCGGAGGTATTTCGGCGGTACGGAGCCGTCCGGGGCGGGCCCGGGCGTGCAGGTCGTGCCGCCCGGCGGCTACCACTTCTGGCTTCGCCTGCCCGACGGTACGGACGAGGCGGCCCTCGCCGGCGCGGCACTGCGCGCGGGCGTCGCGGTCGCCCCCGGCCGCCCGTACTTCGCCGCCGAGCCCACGGCCCCGCACCTGCGCCTGACGTTCGCCTCGGCGGCCGGGACCGCCGAACTGGCGGAGGGGGCGCGGCGGTTGCGCACGGCGTACGAGGAAGTGGCGGGGGTGGGGTGAGCCGACGGGCGGGGCGAGAAGCGGGGCCACGGACGGGGCGACGGGTAATACGTTCGACTCCGGACGGCTCCTCTGCGAGCCTCCGTCCATGAACGACAGCATCCCCGACGCTCCGGGCGAGCGCGCCCCCGCGGCCGTGTCCTACGGCATTCCGGCCGGTTACGAGGTCTCCACCGACGCGGACCGGCTGGACCTGGCCCTCATCCACCACTGGCTCTCCACGGACGCCTACTGGGCACTCGGGCGCCCGCGCGAGCGCCAGGACCGCGCGGTGGCGGGGTCGCTCAACTTCGGCCTCTACGGGACCGGGACGGCGGACGGCGGCGCCGGCCGGGGACGGCAGGTCGGCTACGCCCGCGTCGTCACCGACCGCACCACCTTCGCCTGGCTCTGCGACGTCTACGTCGCCCCCGCCGCCCGCGGCAAGGGCCTCGGCACCGCCCTCGTCACCCACATCCGCGACCACCTGGCACCGTACGGCCTGAGCCGGATCCTGCTGGCGACGGGCGACGCCCACGACGTGTACGCGCGGGTGGGCTTCGAGCCGCTGTCCGAGCCCGGCAAGTGGATGGCGCTCGGCCTCCAGTAGCGGCGCCGGGCCCCCGGTTCAGTGTCGCGTCTCAGTGCCCCGGTCAGTGCCCCAGCACCTCCCGCAGCTCCGGCTGGAGCAGGTCGGCGTGGGCGCGTACGAGGTCGTCGCACAGGTCCCAGATGCGCTCGACGGGCAGCGCGGCCGCGGTGGCCGGGTCGGCCATCGCCGCGTGCCTGATGTGGCGCGGGTCGCCGTCCACCGCGGCCCGTACGACCAGCTCGTTGGCGCTGACGTAGGCCCGGTTCAGGGCCGCGCACTGCGGGGGCAGGGCGCCGACCCGGGTCGGCTGGACGCCGAGCGAGTCCACCAGGCAGGGCACCTCCACCACGGCATCGGCGGGCAGGTTGTCGATCAGGCCGTGGTTGGGGACGTTGCCGTAGACCGTGCGCGGGGTGCCGGAGACGATGCTGTGGATGATCTGCGGGGCGTACTCCATCGTGCCCTCCACCGGCAGCGGTGCTCCGGCGGCGAGCGCGTCCCGGGTCCGCTCGTACTCCGCGGTGTTCTCCTTGATGATGTCCAGGTACGTGCCGATCGGCAGCCGCAGCCGCTCCACCTCGCTGTCGTGGTGGAGGTACCAGGGCACGTACTCGGAGGAGTGCTCGCTGGTCTCGGTCGGGTAGTGGCCGAGCCTGCGGTACATGTCCACGCGTACCCGCCGCAGCAGTTGCGGATCTTTGGCGATCATGTCGTCGAGCAGCGGGTACAGGCTCTGCCCGTTCCGTTCGAAGCGCAGCACCCACGCCTGGTGGTTGACGCCCGCGGCCAGGTAGGAGACCTCTTCGTACGGGACGCCCAGCAGCTCGGCCAGGTCGTGCACGGTCCAGTACACCGAGTGGCACAGGCCGACGACGCGGCGCAGCGGTGTCGCCTGCGCCAGGTACATCACGTTCATCGCCATCGGGTTGGTGTAGTTCAGCAGCCATGCGTCCGGGCAGAGTTCGGCGATGTCGTCGGCGAGGGCGCGCAGCAGCGGGAAGGTCCGCAGGGCGCGGAAGATGCCGCCGACGCCGAGGGTGTCGCCGATGGTCTGGCGCAGCCCGTAGCGGGCCGGGATGCGGAAGTCGAGACGGGTGGCCTCGTCCATGCCGACCTGGACGGTGTTGATGACGAAGTCCGCGCCTTCGAGCGCGGCCCGGCGGTCGAGGTGGGCGGTGACGACCGGCTCGGCGCCGCGGGTGGCGGCGATGTGGCGGGCCGCGCCCTCGGCGGTGGCGAGGCGTTCCGGGTCGATGTCGTGCAGGGCGACGTGGACGCGCCGCAGTTCGGGGAAGGCGAGCAGGTCGGCGAGGAGTCCCTGGGTGAACACGACGCTGCCGGCGCCGATGAAGGCGATCTTCACGGTGCCGGGGGCGGTGCTGGGATCGGTGCGGCCGGTCGGTGCGGTGCGGCCGGTCGGGGTGGTGGGGCCGGTCGGTGCGGGGCTGGTCATGCGTGGCTCCCTGGTCGGGTGGTGAGGGCGGCGGCGCGGGCCTGGTCCCAGGTGGGCTGGGCCGCCGTACCGCCGTGGGCGCGGGTGGACAGGGCGCCGCAGGCCGCGGCGAAGGAGAGCGCCGCGGGCAGGTCCAGGCCGTGCAGGACCGCGGCGACGAAACCGGCGTCGAAACTGTCCCCGGCGCCGACGCTGTCCACCGGGTCGGCGGGGACGGCGGCCGTACGGGTGAGCGTGACGCCGTCGTGGGCGAGCGCGCCGGCCGCGCCGTCCTTGACGACGACGAGCGGGCCGAGGCGGGCGAGGGCGGCGGCAGCGGCGTCAGTGGCGGCAGTGCTGGTTGGGCCGCATTCCGGGCCGTCGCCTTCCGGTGATCCGGGAGCCGGTGATACGGGAGCCAGCGTCGCGGCCAGTGCCCGCGCCTCCGCCGCGTTCGGCAGCAGGACGTCGGTGGACTTCAGTACGGGACCGAGGAGTTCCGGGTCCCAGCGCTGCGCGGGGTCGTCGTTGGTGTCGAGCGAGGTGGCGGCGCCGTGCCCGCGGGCCCGCGCGAAGAGGTCGCCGAGCGACCGGGCCAGACGCGGCATCAGGAAGAACGATCCGGCGTGCACGTGCCGGCAGTCGGCCAGCAGCCGGTCCGGCACGTCCTGTGCGCCGGTGGCCGCCAGGCAGCCGGGGGCGGTGAGGATGGCGCGGTCGTCGCCCCGGGTGAGGACGGTGGTGAGCGGAGTGGGCCGTTCCGGGTCGGTGGCCAGCGCCGTGACGTCCACGCCGCGCTCGGCCAGCGCCGTACGCACGAAGGCGCCCGCGGCGTCGTCTCCGACCCGTCCGGCGAACGCCACGCGCAGCCCCAGCCGCGCCGCGCCGCAGGCCGTGATCGCGGCCGAACCGCCCAGCAGGAGGCTTCCCGTGGCGACGAGTCGCTCGCGCTGCCCGTATTCCAGGGTGGGCGGGACGGGACCGACCACCACGTCGGGATTGGCGTCGCCGATCACGAGGAGGTCGAAGGAGCGGGGCACGGGTACCTCCGGGGCAGGGGCTTGATGAAGGGGCGGTACGGGAGGGAGGGGAAAGGGGGCCGGGCTACCCCTTCAACCCGCTCGACGTCAGCGACTGGATGAAGGTCTTCTGCGCGAAGAGGAACGCCACCAGCACCGGCAGCACCGTGATCACATTGCCCGCCATGATCGCGGACCACCGGTTGTGGTGCTGCCCCTGGAACGTCGTCAGCCCGAGCTGGAGCGTGTACTGGGTATCGTGGTTGATCGCGATGAGCGGCCAGGTCAGGTCGTTCCACGTGGTCAGGAAGGTCAGTACGGCGACGGTGGCCAGCGCCGGGCGGGCCAGCGGCAGGACGACGGAGTACAGCACCCGCAGCCGCGAGCACCCGTCGATCCAGGCCGCCTCCTCCAGCTCCCGGGGCAGCGCCAGGAAGAACTGCCGGAAGAGGAAGACCGCGAACGGCGTGACCAGGGACGGCACGATCAGCGCCCCCAGCGTGTCGATCAGCCCCAGGTTCTTCATCACCAGGAACGTCGGGATCATGGTGAGCTGGAACGGGATGACCATCGTCGCCAGCATCAGTCCCAGCAGCAGCCGCGACCCGGCGAACCGCATCCGGGCGAAGGCGTAGCCGCCCAGCGAACCCAGCACCAGGTTGGAGAGGACCGCGGTGACCGCGACGACCGAGGAGTTGGCGAACCACCGCGGGAACATCGCGTTGCCCAGCACGTAGTCGTACCCGCCCAGATCGATGCCGGCCGGCCACAGCGAGGGCGGGAAACGGTTGATCTCCGCGTTGGTCATCACCGAACTGAGCACCAGCCACACCAGCGGCAGCGCGAACCCCAGCGACAGCGGCGCGAGCACCAGGTGCCAGGCGCTGAAGGGCAGCCGCCGGCGCCGGGCCCGTGGGGCGGTGCTCCCGTGCGGGGGCGCGGCACCGGGCGGCACGGCCGCGGGCGCGCTCAACGGACCGCTCCGTCCGGCGCGGCACCCGGCCGGCGCCGCCGGTACAGGCGCAGGGCGGTGCCCACGACGAGCAGGGCGACCGCGAGGACGTACGCGGCGGCGGCCCCGTATCCGGCGGTGAACATCTGGAACGCCTGCTCCCATACGAAGTAGACGATGACGGTGGTCGACCCGAGCGGGCCGCCCTTCGTGGTGACGTAGATCAGGTCGAACACCTGCAACGCGGTGATCAGTTGCCACAGCAGCAGGAAGACGGTCACCGGCGTCAGCGACGGCAGCTTGATGTGCCACAGCACCCGCAGCCGGCCCGCGCCGTCCAGCCGCGCCGACTCGATCAGTTCCGGTGGCACGTCCTGGAGCGCGGCCAGATAGACGACGACACAGAAGCCGATCCCGCTCCACAGCGAGATGAGCACCAGCAGGTACAGCGCCTGCCCGGGGTCGGAGAGGAAGCCCTGCGGTGACACGCCCAGGTGGTGCAGCAGGGAGTTGGCCACCCCGAACTGCGGGTCCAGGATGAAGAAGAACAGCACGCCCTGCGCCGCGGCCGAGATCACGAACGGGATGAAGATCAACGTCCGGTAGAGGCCGATCAGCCGGATGCGGCGGTTGAGCGCCAGCGCGAGGGCCAGGCCGCCGATCAGGCTGAGCGGCACGTACAGGCCCGCGTAGACGAGGGTGTTCTCCACCGCCGTACGGAAGCCCGGATCGCGCACCAGCGCGCGGTAGTTGTCCAGGCCCACCCAGCGCCCCGGCGTGACCAGGTCGTCCGCCCGGAAGGAGAGCAGCAGCGACCAGACGACGGGGACGATGCTCAGCCCGAGGATGATCAGGACGGACGGGCTGATGAAGGCCCAGGCGGTGGCGTTCTCCCGGCGGGCACGGCCGGCGAGGGTGCGGGGGCGGCGGGGGGCGGGGGCGCCCGGCGTCCGGTTCGTGGCCGTACGCGTGTCCCGTCGGCCGTCGCCGTACCGGTGCGGGTCCAGGGTGAGGGCGCGGGGCGTCGTACCGCGCACCGGCGCGCGGCTCTGGCTCTTCCCGCGGCTCGCGCCGGGCTCTGACGGCATCGCACCCTCTTCCGTCCGGCCGCGTCCGGCCGCCGTCTCGTGGGCATCGTCCGGTCTCATCGCGGGATCAGCAGGGCCGCGTCGGCCTTCTCGGCGCAGGACCGCAGCGCCTCGGCGGGGGAGCTGCGGCCCAGCAGCACCGCCACGACCGCCTCGCCGACGGCCTGCGAGATCTGCGGGTACGCCGGGTGGACGGGCCGGACCCGCGCGGTGTTCAGCGCGGCGGTGAACACCGGCAGCCCGGTGGTCCGCGCCGAGTGCCGCCGCCATTCAGGGCGCGCGGCCGTCGCCCTGCTCAGCGGCAGGCTGCCACCGCCCAGCGCCCACCGCACGTCCTGCGCCGGATCGCCCAGCCAGCGCAGGAACTCGACGGCCGCCCGCGACCGTTCCGGCCCGTTGTCGAAGACGGTCCAGGTGTCCGGTCCGGCGATCGTGCAGGGCCGGCCGCTGTACGTCGGCGGCGGCACCACGTCGTAGTCGACCTTGCCGTCGACGATGTCCGGCAGCTCCCACGGGCCGGTGGCCATCATCCCCATCCGCCCGCCGATGAAGACCTGGTGCATCTGCTCGCTGCCCGGCTTGGGGTCGACGTAGACGCTCTTGTCGGCGGCGAGCCGTGCCAGGGTGCTCAGCGCCCGTTCCCCGACGTCCTTGAAGCCGATGCTGTGCCCGTCCGGGGCGATGACCTCGCCGCCGAGGTCCCACACCAGCGGCCACAGCCGCCACACGGTGTCCTCGTCGCCGGTCCCGGGCCAGCTCGTACCGAAGGTGCCGCGGCGCGGGTCGGTCAGCAGGCGTGCCGTACGGACGAAGTCGTCCCAGGTCCAGCCCGCCTTGGGGTAGGGCACCCCGGCCTGCCGGAACAGTTTCCTGTTGTAGACGTAGCACAGGGAGTCCAGTACGGCGGGCGCCGCCCGCACCTGGCCGTTGAGCTCGACGGCGTCGCGGACCGAGCCCCAGAACTGCGGCCAGTACGCGGTACCCCGCAGCGTGCCGGTGAGGTCGACGACGCGGGGGCTGCGGGCCACCCGGGCGAGGTCGGCCCCGAAGATGTACGCGATGTCCGGGTACGAGCCCGCGGCCAGCGCCGCCGTCACCTTCTGGAGCATGGCGTCGGCCACCACCCCGCCGCCCCGGCGTCGACCCGGATGTGCGACTGCCTGCGGTTGAAGTCGTCCACGAGCGCCTGGATGGCCTTACGGCCGGTGTCGGCCTGACCGTGCCACAACTCGACGATGATCCTGCCGTCGGCGCCCACACTCCTGGCTGCCGAGGGACCGCAAGCGCTGAGGAGCGCCCCGCCCGCGGCGCCGGCCGCCAGCGCGGCGCCGGTGTGCAGGAGGCGGCGGCGGGGCGGTCCGGCGGGTTGCTGCCGGGCCAGTGCGCCGGGCTGCTGCCGGGCCGGTCCGGGCTGCTGCCGGGCCAGTGCGCCGGGCCGCGGTGTGCCGCCGTCGTACCGTAAGTCTGCCGAGTCCGTGTCCCCGCCGGTCGCGTCGCGCATCACCGGCCACCCCCTCGAAGAACCGGTCCAAGGTTCCGCAGAACCGTTTGCGCCCGCCCTCGGGCCCCCGGACCGGACGGCCGGGAGCCCTCAAGAGCTAACCAGCAGGCGGCGAGCAGTGCAATGGTGCTGCGGCGACGGGTGGGGCACCGGTATCCCGCCCGCACCGCGGTGTTCAGCGCCGCCGCGCGCCCGGGGCCGACGCGGCAGCCGGGCCCGTGTACATAACCTCTGTGCCTGTGTACGTGAACCGGTCCGCGTCCACCGTGGCGCTCGTACCGCCCGCCGTCGTCACGGTGACGTGCACGGTCCCCGACCCGGCGGGCGAGGTGCCGCTGCAGAAGGACTCCCCGCAGGAGACGTGCGCGGCCGGCGCGTCCCCGAACGCGATCGTGCCGCCCGCCAGGTTCTTTCCGAGGACGTACACCGAAGTCCCGCCCTGTGACGGGCCGCTGGCCCTGTTCAGGCCGGTCACCACCGGTGCGGCGGGCGGCGCGGGCGGCGGCCCGGTGTAGGCGAAGCCGCCCGGCGCGTCCGCGGCACCGCCCGGAGTGACGACGGTGACCGGGACGCTGCCGGAGCCGCCGGGGGTGGTGGCGGCGCACTGCGTGGCCGTGCAGTGCGACGTGGTGGCCTGGTCGGCGCCGAAGAGTACGAACCCGTCGTCCAGACCCGTCCCGGTGACGGTGACGGCGGTGCCGCCGGCGCCCGGCCCGGTGGTCGTGCCGATCCCGGTCACCACCGGCCGCCGCGGCACATCGACGGGCCGCTGGGGACCGTTGACCGTGTACGTACTCACGTTGTCGGTGGCATCGACGTCGTCCCGGTTGGCGACGGTGGCCCTGATCACCCCGGACGGCCGTTCCGCACCCGAGGACACCTGCACCTTCATGAAGTCGCCGCGGCCGGGCACGCGGGTCCCGCGGAAGGTCGCTTCCAGGTGGCGTCCGTCCGGCGACACGGTCTGGTCGAAGGTGTAGTCGTACGGCGTCGAGTACATCAGCGCGCCCCCGGTCGTCAGTCCGGGCGGCAGATCGACGGTCAGGTGGGTGATGCCGGTGGTGTCGGTTGTACCGGCCGAGGACCACCTGACCGAGAAGTTGCCGTAACTGTTCGGCTGTGTCGGGTAGTTGCCTGCTTGCGAGACGGCCACGTTCGGGCCGGTGGCGGAGGCGGGAGGGGAGGCGGGTGTGGTGGCGGCAGGCGCGGGGCTCGCCGCGAACAGTGCGAGCAGGGCGGTCAGGATGGTCAAGGCGGGGGCCGACCGGACCGCTGCTGATCGAGTGGTCATGCTCCCCGTCATCGCCCGTACGGCTGTTCCCGTTACGCCCCTTCCGTCACCCCTGTGTCCCCATGGTCCGCATCCGGCCGTACGGCACGCCACCAGACGCACAGCGGCCCGACCGCCCGGAACCCGTTCGCCGTCGCTGCCTCCAGGTCGGCGCCGGACTCGTAGCCGACGACCGGCAGACCGGGCCACCGGGCGCTCACGGCGGAGACGCAGCCCGCCCAGGTGTCCCGAGGGCCGATGCCGAAGGTCGCGGCTTCGGGGCGGTGAAGACGTTCGACAAGCCGATCAGTTCGCCGCCGTCGCTGAGGATGGCGATGGCTCCGGCCAGGATGTTGGTGGCGGTGGCGGTGGCGGTGGCGGTGGCGGTGGCGGTGGCGGTGGCGGTGCCGGTGCCGGTGGTGGCGGTGGTGGGGCGGGCGCGCAGGAAGTGGGTGGCGTCGTCCGTGAGCAGCTCCGGCCGGAACGGGCCGCAATCGCCCGGTTCCGCTCCCCACGCGGCAGCCCAGGCGGACAGGTCGCCGGGCTCGGTGATCACGTCCCATTCCAGCGGGTGGGCGAGGCACCTCGGGAACGCGGGGGCGGAGGCCGGAGCTTGGGCCGGCCGGTGGATCCACTGAGCCTCGAAGAGCACCTCGAAGCCCGCCGGAGCCAGGTCCAGACACGCGAAACTGTCCTTGACCGAGCAGCCGGGGGAAGCCGTGTCGATACGGGCCAGCAGGTCGGCGGCAGTACCGGCACCGGCGGAAGTGCCGAGGCGGCCCGTCAGCGTCACGGCGTCCGGATAGAGCGGGGGAGTACGGTGAGGACTGGTCCAGGCGTCGTCGCCGAAGTCGCCCCGCAAACCGTGGGCGCGGCAGACCGCGTCGCACCACTCGGCGTTGTTACGAGCTGCCGCACGCACCCAGGCAGCGTGGTCGGCCATCTCCGCCACGGCTGCGGCGCCCCCCGGATCGTTCATGCGCTGATCATGACATGCGCGCAACTGCCGCCCAACCTCCTTACGTTGGCCTTCGGGGCGCGGCCTCCCGCTCCGTACCAGGCCAGACCGTTAACCTGTCAGGCATGAATCAGGGGAACGGTGATGTCACCGCGCACGGCGGCCGGCCCGACGGTACCGATGACAACAGCGGTGACGCCGGTTACGTCAACAACGGCTACGACGGCTACGAGGTCAGGCCCGGCGTGCCCACGGCCGACACGTACCGGCGACTGCGCCGGGCGACCGGCCTCGGCGACAAGTTGGCCGAGGGCGCGGCGATCGGCCTCCCGAACACCTGGTACGGCGTCACCGTGCACGCGTCGCCGGCGCCCGCGGACGGCGGTACGGCGGACGGCGCGGACCCCGTCGGCATGGGCCGGATCATCGGCGACGGCGGCTGCTTCTTCCAGATCGTCGACATCTGTGTGCTGCCCCAGCACCAGGGCCACGGCCTGGGCAAGCGCATCATGGCCGCTCTCACCGCCGAACTGGAGCGCCGCGCACCGGCAGGCGCCTACGTCTCCCTGATCGCCGACGGCGACGCCCGCCACCTCTACGCCAAGTTCGGCTTCACCGAGACCGCCCCCGCCTCGGTCGGCATGGCGTTCATGCCCCGCCCGGCCCACTGAACACGGCCCCTGCCGCGACGACGGCCGGCCAGGGCGGTGGCTCCGGCGGGGCAGCCGGGGCTCAGGGCGCGAGGGGCGGGTTCACGCGAGGGGCGGGTTCAGCAGTTCCAGCAACTGACCGTGCAGTTCACGCGGCGCGACGAGAAAGCCGGACGCTCCGGCCTGCCACGGCCGTCCCGCGGTATCGGAGACGACTGCTCCCGCCTCACGGGCCACCAGGGCGCCGGGCAGCAGATTGGCGTCGTCCCGGCCGTACTCCCAGAACGCGTCCAGCCGCCCCGCTGCCGTGTCGGCGATCTGCCACGAGGTGGGGCCCAGGTTCCGTACAGCCCCCACGGCGGGCAGCACGGCGGCGAGCGACCGCCCGGCCGCCGCCACGGCCGCGGGCTGCCCCGCGGCGAAGGGCGGGTGACTGGTGCCCACGAGGGCTGCCTCCAGCCGGGTCCGGGCCGACGGGGTGATCGTCTCGCCGTTCCGTGTGGCACCGTGCCCGGCCGCGGCGAGATACGTCTCGCCGAGCAGCGGCGCGTGCAGTGCCGCGGCCACCGGCTCACCGTCCCGCACCAACGCGAGGCTGACACAGAAGTGCGGCAGATCCCGCATGAACTGCACGGCGCCGTCGATCACGTCCACCGTCCATACGTCTCCTTCCGCAGGCAGTCGGGGAGTTGGGGTGGTGTCCGGCGTGGCGCCCGGGCGGCTGCTCGGAGCAGGACTCGTTCCGGCGCTTGTTTCGGCACTCGGGCCGGCACTCGGGCCGGCAACTGGGTCGGCACTTGAGCTGGCGTCCGGGTCGGCGTTCGGGTCGGCGTTCAGGCTCCGCTCGTCGTGCAGTTCCTCGGCCCAGGGAACGCCGGGCAGCAGTGCGTCCAGATGCCGTCGCATGACGGCAACGGCCGGAGTTTCCAAGGCCAGATAGGCGGCGGCCAGTTCCTCCATGGTGTCGGCGGGCGCGGCGGCACGGCGCGGGGTGGCGAGCAGGAGCGCACCGACTTCGTGAGCGGCAGCCGCCATCGGGGCGAGCAGGGATACGTACGTCATGATCTTCTCCACGTGAACGGCAGTCCCTTCCCCGGCGCCAAGGACAGCGGTCCTCGTCCGACACCGGGAGCGGTTGATGCCGTCGATCCTGCGCCGCGAAGCCCGAATCCAGACTCTCCGCACGGCTTGTTTGAGCGAAACTGTCTCTCATGCCCCAGTCAGTGAGCGATCCCGCCACCAGCCCCGCCCCACCACCCGTCCTCGGGCTTCGTGACCAGCGCCTGATCGCCGCGTTGCAGTGCGACGGGCGGCTGAGCGCGGAACGCGCCGCCGAGGTGCTGGGGGAGAACCCCCGTACGGTGCACCGTCGCTGGCAGGCGCTGATCGGCGACGGCACGGTCAAGGTGATCGCCCAGCCCGTGCGCCCCGCCTCGGTGGGGGCGCTGCTGCTACGCATCAAGGTGCTCAAGGGCAAGCTGGACGCCCTCACCGCCGCCCTGGCCGCCCGCCCCGACATCCCCTTCATCGACCTGTCCGCCTCGGGCGACGAAATCTCCGCGGTCTCGTACACCGAACCGGGGTCCCGTGACCACCTGGTGTTCCGGCAGTTGCCGGCCACACCGGCGGTGGCGTCCGTGTCCGCGGCCACCGTGCTGCACGTGTTCTCCGAGGCATCCGACTGGCGCCACAACGTCCTGACCCCCACGGAACGCGCCGCCCTGACCCCGACGCGGCGCCCCTCCGAATCCGTACGGCCTGCCGCTTCCGGTCCCGGTCCCGCCTCCGGGCTCGACCCCATCGACGCCGACATCCTGGCCGCCTTGAGCGACGACGCCCGCACCCCGGCGGCGGTGATCGCCGCCCGTACCGGGCACCCCGCCTCCACCGTCCGGCGCCGCCTGGCCCGCCTGATGGCCGACGGCCGGCTGAGCACGCAGGTGGCCGTGGACCCCAGACGCCTGGGCCTGTTCATCGACGCCAACGTCATGCTGCAAGTGCCGCCGGACCACCTGGACACCGTGGGACGCACCCTGGCCCGACACCCCGCCGTCCACGGCGCGTTCGCCACCAGCGGCACCGCGAACCTGCACGCCGCCGTCTGGCTGCCGGACCTGACCGCCCTGTACCGGCTGATCACCGAAGACCTGACGGGCCTGGGCATCGCCGGCGTCGAGACCGTCATCGTCGGCCACGCGGTCAAACGCCCCGGCAGATGAGCCGGAAACCTCCCGAACGGCGCCCGAAACGGCGTCGGCCGGAGGTCACTCGACGAATCCGGGGGCGCCGCCTACCATCGGCGGCGACGGCATCGCGTGTCGGTCACCGACCGGGTGAGGCATGGAGGTGTCCGTGAGTTTGCCTTACGGAGGCATTCCACAGTGTCAGTGCAGTTGAACCACATCATCATCCACTCCCGGGACAACCGGGAATCCGCCACCTTCCTGGCAGACATCCTCGGGCTCGACATCGGTACCGAATGGGGCCCGTTCCTTCCGGTGGACACCGCGAACGGCGTCACCCTGGACTTCGCCACGATCCCGGCGGAATCGATCGTCATGCAGCACTACGCGTTCCTCATCAGCGAAGCCGAATTCGACACCGCCTTCGCACGGATCCAGCAGGCCGGCCTCACCTACTACGCCGACCCGCACGGGAAGCACCCGGGCGAGATCAACCACAACGACGGTGGCCGAGGCGTCTACTTCTTCGACCCGGCAGGCCACGCGATGGAGATCATCACCCGCCCGTACGGAGGCGACACCCCGGAAAAGCCGTCGGACACCGTGAAAGAGGCGTCGGGCACGCCGGAAGCGTCGGGCCGCCCGAAAGAGGCGTCGGCCAGCGCGGCAGAGGTGCCGCGCGGCGAGGGAGAGATGTCCGGCGGCGCAGTGGAGGCGTCTGACGGTGCGGTAGAGGCGTCGGCCGGCGCGGTGGTAGAGGTGCCGGGCGGCGCCCAAGCGACCTCGTCCGCCTGAGCACTCCGGCCGCAGCCCCGCCGGGAGGGCAGTGATCCCGGCACCTGAGCCCGTGACGGGGGCGGGCGCCCGCAACAGCAACCCGCGGGCGCCCGCACGACGCCCCCCACAACGAACCCGCACATCGCCCCGCGCCCGTCCCCCGTTTCCGTTCCAGCGCCGCAGACATTCGCACGACAGTCACGTGCACCTTCCCGTGCGTGCGCATCCGCACGACGCTCCGCCCCCTCCCCCCGCCCACCCTCCCCATCCCGTGTGCGTCCAGCCACGGGCGCCAACACGCCCGCCCCCGTGCCCCACGCCTGCCTCTGGCGCCCGTGCCATACACCCGCCCGGCGCCCGTGCCGCAGCCCCGCCCGGCGTCCGGCCGCACGCCCGCCCGGTGCTCGTGCTCCACGCCTGCCCGGCGCCACGTGCCTGCCCGGCGCCGTGCCGCAGGCCCGCCCGGCCGCACGCCCACCCGGCGCTTGTGCTCCACGCCTGCCCCGCGCCACGTGCCTGCCCCGCGCCACGCGCCTGCCTGGCGCCCGTGCACACACTGGCCTCCGACGCCCCTGCCATACGCCTGCCTCTGGCCCCGTGTCACACGCTTGCCTGGGCACGCGTCCCTGCCTGCCTGACTACCTCGCGCCCGTGCCTGCCCCTACCCCCCCGTCCCTGCCCGCAGGCATCTGCACGACGCCCCTGCGTCCTGCCCCCCCCGCTCCGTGACGGCCCGCGCGGAGGCCCGGCGTCGCCCGTCCCGTGAAGTTCCGTACGGAGACCGCGCGTTCCGTCCCGGTATCGCGAATGTCTGCACGGCAGCCCTGCGCCCCGCCCTCGTGCCCACCCCTTGAAGACCCGCACGGAGAGCCCGCGTTTCGCCCTCATCCGGTGAACGTTCGCACGACGGCTCCGTGCGCTACCCCTCCTTCCCCGTCCCTGCCCCCTCCGTCCCCGTCCCTGTGCCCCGTCTCGCGTCTTCCGTCCCGTGAGTGTCCGCCACGGCGGTTCCGTGCGCCGCCCCACTCCTGGTGGGCAACCCGTCGTTCGGGTCAGCCTTCCTTGACCGTGATGGCTCCGTTCGCCGTGGTGAGGTCGAGCCGGTAGGTGCCGGACGGGTCGTTGGGCACGGTCAGGTTCTTGTGGCCGTTGTCGGTCTCGGCGGCTATTCGGTAGCGGTTGTTTCGGCCGCCCGGCACGGTGAGGCTGATCGCGCCGTTCGATGTCTCGGCCAGGACGTTCTGCGGTATCTCCGTGACGAGGTCGACGGCGCCGTTGCTGGTCCGTGCCTGCACACCGTCCCCCTTCAGGCCGCGCCCGTAGATCCGTCCGTTGGAGGTGCGGACGTCCACGGCGCCACTTACGCCGTCCAGGTTCACCGCGCCGGAACTGGTGGTCACCCGTACCGGACCGACCTCCGAGAGGTTCACCGCGCCGGACCCGGTTTCGCCCGTCACCGGGAGGCCCGCCGGTACGACGACCGTGTAGTGCACCGAGCAGTTGCTTCCGCAGCCGCCGAGTATCAGTACACCGTTCTCCACGCGGTGGCTCGCCTTCTCGGGCCGATCGCCCCGATACCGCAGCTCGCGGTGGACCGACACCGTGTCGAGGGACTTCTCGCCGCGCAAGGTGAGACCGCCCGAGCCGCTGTCCAGGCGTACGGACTTGATGTCTGCGGAGAGCTTGGCGTCGTCCTCGTACGTGGAGCGGTCCGCGAGCCCGCATGCTGTCAACCCGCTCACAGCGACACCTGCCAGCGCGACGGCCGCGAGGACTCTGAGATGACGACGCACGGTTTCCCCTGGTGAGTACACGGTGTGGATCGCCGCGCCTCTCGGTGCAGCGATCTTCAGGTTAGAGCGCCGGCCGCAGCCGCCACCATGCGGAAAACCCCCGCTTCCACCTGCGGATCACCACAGTGCCGCCAGCATGCCCTCCCGCAGTCAGCCGTCAGCGTCCGCACCGAGCGCCGTCAGGTCCAGCCCCCGCAGCCGTTCCGGATCCGCGAGGATGTCGATCGCGACGATCTTCCCGCCCACGACCGTCAGACCCATCACCGATACCGGCGCCCCGTCCACGACCGTGACGACACCAGCGGCCCCGTTCACCAGCGCGTACCGCGCACCGTGCGCGGTACGCCGGAAAGCGAGCGCCCGCCCGGCCACCTCGCCCGCCCCGCGAACTGTCCTGGTCAGGCCCGGGAAACCGGCGCCCGTGTCGGCACGGAGCACCACGTCCGGATCGAGCACCGCGAGCAGCCCTTCGAAGTCACCGTCGCGCGCGGCGGCGAGGAAGGCATCGACCACCTCGCGCTGCCGGACGAGACCCGTGTCGGGCTCGGCGGCCGCGTTCCGCACCCGGCGGCGAGCCCGGCTGGCCAGTTGCCGCGCCGCGGCCGGAGTACGCCCGACGAGGGGGCCGATCTCGTCGAACGGCACCCCGAACATGTCGTGCAGGACGAACGCCAGACGTCCGGCGGGCGCCAGCGTCTGGAGCACCACCAGCAGGGCGAGCCCGACCGCGTCGGCCAGCAGCGCCTGCTGCTCCGGGTCGGTCCCGTCCGTACCGCTGCCGCCCCCTCCGGCGCCGGCGGCGCTGCTGATGACGGGGTCGGGCACCCGTACGTCGAAAGGCTCCTCGCCGCGCGCCGTACGCGTCCGCAGCAGATCCAGGCACACCCGGCCGACGACGGTCGTCAGCCAGCCGCCGAGGTTCGCCACGCCGCTGACGTCGGAGCGGCTGAGCCGCAGCCAGGCTTCCTGCACGGCGTCGTCCGCCTCGCTCAGCGAACCGAGCATCCGGTACGCCACCGCCCGTAGATGCGCCCGGTGCTCCTCGAAGCGCTCTGCCAGGAAATCTTTCTCGTCCACCGGTCACATTCTCCCGTCGTGTTCCGTCAGAACGATGACGAAACGTTTCCTCTCGATGTGACGGACAGGAGCCACGATCATGCAGAGCACAGAGAGCAGGCAGGGCACGGAGGGCACGCAGGAGGGAGCGGGAGCCGCCGCCGTACGGGCGCGCATTTCGAATCCGGCCGTGCTTCTCCCCGGTGTCACGGAACACGTCCTCGCCGTTCTCAAGGCGGTCAAGAAGGCCGGTGTCCCGCAGGGCACGCTCGACCTGGTCCACCTGCGGGCGAGCCAGATCAACGGATGCAGTTACTGCGTGCACGGCGGCACCTTGCAGGCCCAGAAGGCAGGTGAGCGTGACGAGCGGCTGCACACCGTGGCGGCCTGGGCCGACGCCCCCTTCTTCAGCCCGGCCGAGCGCGCCGCGCTGGCGCTCGCCGAGGCCGCCACCCGGCTCGGCGACCGTACCGACCCGGTGCCGGACGCGGTCTGGGACGAGGCCGCGGCGTACTACGACGAGCGGCAACTCGCCGCTCTGGTCCTCATGATCGGTATGACGAATTTCTTCAACAGGGTCAATGTCACGACCCGGCAGGTCGCGGGCGAAGCCTGGTAAGAGCCTCTGGTCCGATCCGGTGGTCCGAGCCGGCGGTCCGGCTCGGCGGCCCTGTCCGGCGCCTGACCTGAGGGTCTGACCTGAGGGCCAGACCCGACGGCCCGGCCCGGCGCCCGACCCGCCGCCGGTCCGACCGGGCCGGGCCGCCGGCTCGGATCGGCCCGACCGCACCGACCGCACCGACCCCGCCCCCCCCGCCTCAACCGAACCGCACGTGCTTCACGCTCGTCCACGTACGGCGCAACCGCCCACGGAGCGCGCTGTCGGTGTCGGGAGCCAGCGCCAGCCCGGCCGAGGCGGCGATGTGATCGGCGACCTGTGGGACCGTACGCCGGTCGGTCCACACGTGCTCGCTGAACTCCGGCCCCCGCAGCCGCTCCAGACAGTGGTCCAGCTTCGCCACGGCGAAGCTCTCCCGCCGCAACGGGGTGTCCTTCCCGGCGACGTACCCCACGAGATGCCCGAAGCCGCGCTCCCGCAGCCGCCGCAGCACCGTCCGCCGGTCCGCGAGCAGCGCGAAGTGCCGGACGTCGTGGCCGCGGTCCCGCAGCCGGCCGACGATCTCGTCGAAGTAGGCCGTCTCCACGAGCGTCATCGGGGCGATCACCGGGCCCGGGTGCTCGGTCAGGACCAGGTCCAGCACCTCGTGGACGCCCTGTCGCCAGGCCGGGAGGTTCTGGAAGTCGCCGCGCAGGGCCGGCGGTGTCATCCGGTGCAGGCCGAAGCCGACGTGCTCGGGGTCGCAGATCACGCTGCCGGGGAGCCGGCGCTGGATCTCGTGCGCGGTCTGCGTCTTGCCGCCGCCGAAAGGGCCGTTGATCCACAGGAGCATGGCGGCACTCTACGAGTACGGGCTCCCGTGGCTCCCTCGGGGCGAGGACTTCACGCCGCCCTTCAAGGCGCCGCCGTGAACACCAGGCTCGCATTGTGCCCGCCGAAGCCGAAGGAGTTCGTGAGGGCGGAGGACAGGGCGCCCTTCCGCGGCCCGCCCATGACGACGTCGAGGCCGATCTCCGGGTCGAGGGTGTCGATGTTCTGCGTCGCGGGGACGACACCGTCGCGTACGGCGAGGATCGCGGCGAGGGCACCGGCCGCTCCGGCCGCGCCGAAAAGGTGGCCGGTCATCGACTTGGTCGCGGTGACGGACGGGTGGGTGCCGATGGCCTCCGTGATCGACCGGGCCTCCGTGAGGTCGCCCAGGTGAGTGGAGGTCGCATGGGCATGCACATGCTCGATGTCGCGCGGGGGCAGCCCGGCGGCGGACAGGGCCAGCCGCATCGCGCGGACCTGCCCCTCGGGGTGTGCGGCCGTGATGTGGTGGGCGTCCGAGGTGACGCCCGCGCCCGCGAGGGTGGCGTGCGCGCGGGCCGCGCGGGCGGCGGCGAACCCGGCGCGTTCCAGAACGACCACCGCCGAACCTTCGCCGATCACGAAACCGTCCCGGTCGACATCGAACGGGCGCGACGCCAGCTCCGGCTCGTCGTTGCGCGTCGAATGCGCCCTGGCCTGGGCGAAGCCCGCCAGCGGCAGCGGGTGGACACACGCCTCGGCGCCGCCCGCCACCACCACGTCGGCCCGGCCGAGGCGGATCAGGTCCAGGCCCATGGCGATGGCCTCGGCCCCGGAGGCGCAGGCGCTGACCGGCGTGTGGGCGCCGCCGCGCGCCCCCAGGTCGATGCTGACCCAGGCGGCGGGCCCGTTCGCCATCAGCATCGGGACGGTGTGCGGGGACACCTTCCGTACGCCGGACGTTTCGAGTACGTCGTCCTGTCCGAGCATGGTGAGGGCGCCGCCCGTGCCCGTACCGATCACCACGGCCAGCCGCTCCGGATCGACGGCCGGCGCCCCCGCGTCGGCCCACGCCTCCCGGGCCGCCACGAGCGCGACCTGTTCGCACCGGTCCATCCGCCGGGCCTGCACCCGGTCCAGGACTGTCCCGGGCTCGACCGCGAGCCGGCCCGCGATCCGTACGGGCAGTCCGGCCGCCCACTCCTCCTCGATGGCGCTGATGCCGGACCGCCCGGCCAGCATGGCCTCCCAGGTCGAGGCGGCGTCCCCGCCCAGCGGCGTCGTGGCTCCGAGGCCGGTGACCACCACATCCTCGGTGACTGTACGCACGAGATGAACCCCCTTTGTCGCATGGAGACAATTCCCCGGGCCGTGTCGAGTCGCGTCGGGCCGGGGAATGATCAACTGGTTGCTCACTCTGCCAGGGGAGTTCCGGGGGTACAGGTGGCAGCTTCCACGGAGTTCGAGGGTGTGGAGTTGTGGGAACCGTGCAAAGGGGGAGTGGTGAGGCGGTGCGTACGAGGCGGCGCGGGAACGCGTCTTCGCGACGCGGATACGACGGGCACCCGCTATGTGACCCCGCCCGGGACCTGCCCGCGACCCTGCCCGGAAGCCGACTGGAGCCCGGCCAGAACCCCGCCCGGACCCCACCCAGCACCCCGCCCGGCCCTCCGCCCCGAACCCCACCCGGCCAGGGCCCTTCCAGTAAGGACCCGATCACGAGATATCTTGATGTCGAGCAATGTTGCAGACGTGGAGCGGAGCACCCGGTGACTGACTCGACCATCATCTACACACACACTGACGAGGCCCCGGCCCTGGCGACGTATTCGTTCCTGCCGGTGATCGAGGCCTACGCCTCGACGGCCGGGGTCGCGGTGGAGAGCCGTGACATCTCCCTGGCGGGCCGGATCATCGCCGGTTTCCCGGAGTGGCTCCAGGAGGAACAGCGCATCGACGACGCCCTCGCCGAGCTCGGTGAGCTGGCGAAGACGCCCGAGGCCAACATCATCAAGCTGCCGAACATCTCGGCCTCGATCCCGCAGCTCAAGGCGGCCGTCGCCGAGCTGCAGGAGCAGGGTTACGCGCTGCCGGACTACCCGGACGACCCGAAGACCGACGAGGAGCGCGACATCCGCGCCCGCTACGACAAGGTCAAGGGCAGCGCCGTCAACCCGGTGCTGCGCGAGGGCAACTCCGACCGCCGCGCCCCCGCCTCGGTGAAGAACTACGCCAAGGCGCACCCGCACCGGATGGGCGCCTGGTCGGCGGACTCGAAGACCGAGGTCGCGCACATGAGCGGCGACGACTTCCGCTCCACCGAGAAGTCCGTGGTCATCGCCGAGGACGACACCCTGCGCATCGAGCTGGCCGGTGACGACGGCTCGACCACCGTGCTGCGCGAGTCGGTATCGGTGCTCGCGGGCGAGGTCGTGGACGCCTCCGTCATGCGCGTCGCCGTGCTGCGCGAGTTCCTCAAGGAGCAGGTCGCCCGCGCCAAGGCCGAGGGCGTGCTGTTCTCGGTGCACCTCAAGGCCACGATGATGAAGGTCTCCGACCCGATCATCTTCGGTCACGTGGTGCGCGCCTTCTTCCCGAAGACCTTCGCCCAGTACGGTGACGTGCTCGCCAAGGCCGGCCTGACCCCGAACGACGGTCTGGGCGGCATCTGGAAGGGCCTGGAGTCGCTGCCCCAGGGCGAGGAGATCAAGGCTTCCTTCGACGCGGAGCTGGCCGAGGGCCCGGACCTGGCCATGGTCGACTCCCACCGGGGCATCACCAACCTGCACGTCCCCAGCGACGTCATCGTCGACGCCTCCATGCCGGCCATGATCCGTACCTCCGGCCACATGTGGAACAAGGACGACCAGGAGCAGGACGCCCTCGCCGTCATCCCGGACAGCAGCTACGCCGGCGTCTACCAGGCCGTCATCGAGGACTGCAAGGCGAACGGCGCGTACGACCCGTCGACCATGGGCTCGGTGCCGAACGTCGGTCTGATGGCGCAGAAGGCCGAGGAGTACGGCAGCCACGACAAGACCTTCGAGATCCCCGCCACCGGTACGGTGCGGGTCCTCGACAAGGACGGCAACGCGGTCCTGGAGCAGACGGTCGCCGCCGGCGACATCTTCCGTATGTGCCAGACCAAGGACGTGCCGATCCGCGACTGGGTCAAGCTGGCCGTCACCCGCGCCCGCGCGACCGGCGACCCGGCCGTGTTCTGGCTGGACGAGGGCCGCGCGCACGACGCGAACCTCATCGCCAAGGTCAAGCAGTACCTCCCGGAGCACGACACCGAGGGCCTGACCATCAAGATCATGTCCCCGGTCGAGGCGACGAAGTACTCCGTCGAGCGCATCCGCCGCGGCGAGAACACCATCTCCGTCACCGGCAACGTGCTGCGTGACTACCTCACCGACCTGTTCCCGATCCTGGAGCTGGGCACCAGCGCCAAGATGCTCTCGGTGGTGCCGCTCATCAACGGCGGCGGCCTGTTCGAGACCGGCGCCGGCGGCTCCGCGCCCAAGCACGTCC
This sequence comes from Streptomyces chrestomyceticus JCM 4735, assembly GCF_003865135.1. NCBI lineage: Bacteria > Bacillati > Actinomycetota > Actinomycetes > Kitasatosporales > Streptomycetaceae > Streptomyces > Streptomyces chrestomyceticus. The sequence continues at coordinate 7,686,714 of NZ_BHZC01000001.1, forward strand.
AGCAGTTGGTCAAGGAGAACTACCTGCGCTGGGACAGCCTGGGCGAGTTCCTCGCGCTCGCGGTGAGCTTCGAGCACCTCGCGCAGAAGACGGGCAACGCGCGCGCCCAGGTGCTCGCGGACACCCTGGACCGCGCGACCGGCACGTTCCTCGCCGAGAACAAGTCGCCCAGCCGCAAGCTCGGCGGTATCGACAACCGCGGCAGCCACTTCTACCTCGCCCTGTACTGGGCCCAGGAGCTGGCCAAGCAGACCGAGGACGCGCAGCTCGCGGAGTCCTTCGCGGCGCTCGCGGCGACGCTGGCCGAGCAGGAGCAGAAGATCGTCGACGAGCTGATCGCCGTCCAGGGCTCGCCGGCCGACATCGGCGGCTACTACCAGCCTTCGGTGGCCAAGGCCGCGGCCGTCATGCGCCCGTCGCAGACGTTCAACCAGGCGCTCGCCACCCTCGGTAGCTGATACGGAGCCGGGGCGGTCGGCGGGCGGGTGTTCCCGTCCGCCGGCCGCCCCGCACTCGTACGACGGGTCCGCCCCGGCCGGCAATTCTGCCCGGCCGGGGCGGACCCGTGTCCGTACGGTCCGCGTGGCCTCGGACCCGTCTCCGTACGGACTGCGTGGACAACCCGGAGCCCGCTCACGGCACCAAGTGCACCAGCCCCTCCGCGCACCTCTTCGCCAAGTCGGCCGACCGAGGGAGCATCAGCTCCTCGTACGCACGTACCGCGTCGTCCACCCGCTCCTCACCGACCAGCGCCTGCGCCAGCTCGGCGCCGTCGAGCAGCGCGTGGTTGACGCCCACGCCGAGGGGCGGCATCAGATGCGCGGCGTCCCCCAGCAGCGTGACGCCCGGAACGTGCTCCCAGACGTGCGGTACGGGCAGCGCGAACAGCGGCCGGTTGGCGAAGCCGTGGTCACCGTTGAGCATGGCGTACCGCAGGCCCTCGGCCCATCCGTCGAGCCGCGTACCCAGGTACGCACGCATCGCCGCCGTGTCCTCCACGTCCAGCCCGGCGGCCGTGTGCCAGTCCAGCGGAGCCCGAAAGGCCACGTACGTACGGATATGGCCGTTGCTGTTCCGCTGGGCGAACAGGATCGTGGAACCGGACTCCGCCACCAGCGTGCCCGGCCCGACCAGCCGCGCCAGGGCGGGATGGCGTACGTCGCTGTCGTCGAAGCCCGTCTCGACGAAGGCGACGCCCGTGTAGGCGGGGAGGGCGTCCGAGACGGCCGGGCGGACCCGCGACCACGCGCCGTCGGCGCCGACGACCAGGTCGAAGACCTCGGAGGTGCCGTCCGCGAACTCCAGTCGGCAGGTGCCGTCATCGAGCGGCACGGTGCCGCTGACGGCGCTTCCCCAGCGGACCGTCCCCGGCGCGAGCGAGTCCAGCAGCAGCCCCCGCAGGTGGCCCCGGTCGATTTCCGGCCGGTCCTCGACGCCCGCGCCCTCGTCCCCGGGCGGCCACTCCTGTTCCATGGCGGCCGCGGTGACGTGATCCACCTTCCGCCACTCCTGGCCCTCGGGGCGGGACAGGGCGTGGAACCGGTCGAGCACCCCCGCCGCGCGCAGCGCCGCCTGGCCCGTCTCGGGGTGCAGGTCGAGCGAGCCGCCCTGCGGGCGGGCGTCGAAGGCCGCCTCGCGCTCGAACACGGTGACGGAACGGCCGTGGAGCTGCAGCACGCGGGCACACACCAGGCCACCGGGGCCCGCGCCGACGACGGCGACACGGGCCTCACGGGTGAGGTTCATGGTTCCCCTCCGAGGGTGAATGGAACGCCGGACCGACTGCCCGGCGCCTCACCAAAAAAGCACACCCACTAAAAAAGCGCAATCGCTAAACTTTTGAACTCGCTAAGCCGTGGAGTAAGCTGCACCCGTGACCGAACCCGCCCCCCGCATCGAGCCGCCCGCCCCCGCCCCGGCCGGTACCGGCGCCCCGGTCGGCCGCCGCGAACGCAAGAAGGCCCAGACCCGACAGGCCCTGGCCGACGCCGCGCTGCGGCTCTTCCTCGAACGCGGCTTCGAGCAGGTCGGCGTCAAGGAGATCGCAGAAGCCGCCGACGTATCGGTGACGACCCTGTTCAAGCACTTCGCCAGCAAGGAAGCGCTCGTCTTCGACCTGGAGGGGGACATCGAGGCGTCCCTCGTCGCCGCCGTACGCGACCGCGCTCCCGGACAGTCGATCCTTCAGGCGCTCCGCGCGTACGTCCTGCTCACCCAGGAACACGCGGCCTCGCTCGACGTCACCGCGTTCGCCCGCCTGGTGGCCGACACCCCGCGCTACGCGACTACGCCCACCGCATGTGGATGCGCCACGAAGCGGCCCTGGCACGCGCCATCGCCCAGGAAGCCGGCGCTCCCGAGGACGACGTCACCTGCGCCGCCCTGGCCCACTTCGCCCTCGCCTCCCGCACTCTCACGGGCGGGCGGCCCGCACCCCGCCAGGCCACCGAAGAAATCTTCGACCTGCTGGAGCGGGGATGGGCGGCGGTCCGCCCGGAGAGCTGACGGGCGCGCCGCAGGCAGGCGCCGGGGCAGCGGAAGTGGCCGGCGCCGGCCATGATCAGGACCGGCGGCGGGGCTTGCCGCGCCGGGCTCCCTTCGCGGCACCGGTACCCGAGCCGCTGCGCGGGCCCTTACCGGCCGGCTTGCCGGTCCTGCCGACTGCGGGCTTACGGGCACCAGCCTTACCCGCGCTCTTGGCCTGCGGCTGAGCCTTGGCCTTGGCCTCGGGCTGGGTACGGCCGCGCGTGCTGTTGACGGTCCGGCCGCGGACGATGCCGATGAAGTCCTCGACCTGATCGGTGGTCCGCTCCTCCGGCCAGGCCAGCGCGACCTGGGACTGCGGGGCGTCCGTCAGCGTCCGGTACTTCAGATCCTTGCGGTGGTACAGCCGGGCCAGCGACTGCGGGACGACCAGCAGGCCGATGCCCGCCGCGACCAGCTCGACGGCGTCGGCCGTCGTCGCGGGCCGCTCGAACGCGGGCTGCCCCGGCGGGCGCTCCCAGCCGAGGGTGTCGTCGAGGGGATGCAGCACGACCTCGTCGGCCAGATCCTCCGTGGAAACCTCGTCGGCCGCCGTGAAGAGGTGGTCCTTCGGGACCACGACCACCGTCGTCTCCGTATAGAGGGGGATCGCGCTGAAGAACGTCCGGTCGGCAGGCAGCCGTACGAAACCCGCGTCGGCGCCGCCGTCCCGCAGGACGTCGTACGCCGCACCGGCGGACGTCGCGACGAGTTCCAGCGGGATGCCGGGCAGCCGCTCGTTCCAGATACGCACCCACTTCGTGGGCGTCACCCCCGGGACGTACGCGAGCCGGAACGAGAGGGTTTCTTCCGAGCCTGTCACTCCGCCAGGTTACCGGTCGTGGTCAGCGGTAGCGCACACGATCGATACCCTTGACATCATGACGTCGCACCAGAACACCCAGACGATGAAGCCCGCGACCGCGGCGAAGAAGCTGGGTGTGTACCTCGAAGCCACCCCCGCCGAGTTCCAGGAGGGTGTCGTCTCGCGCGCCGAGCTGAACGCGCTGCAGACCGACCCGCCCGAGTGGCTCCGGGAGCTGCGGCTCAACGGCCCGCACCCGCGGCCCGTCGTGGCGGCGAAGCTGGGCGTCTCCATCTCGGGCCTCGCCCGCGGCGGAGTCACCGAGGCGCTCACCACCGAGCAGATCGACGCGCTGAAGGCGGAGTCCCCCGAGTGGCTGCAGAAGGAGCGCGCCACCCAGGCCGAGGTCCGCAAGGAGAACGTGCGGATCAAGGAGAAGCACAAGACGGAACAGGCGAAGCGCGAGCAGCAGGGCGAGTAAGGCGGCTGGACCAGTAAGGCAGCAGGACCAGTAAGACAGGAGAACCGGCAAGAAGGAGCGCGGGCGAGGGCGGAGCCCGCGTTCCCCTCACTTGCCCCGACGGGCCCTCGCGGCCCGCACCCATCCCGCCTTTCCACATCGCCTCTCCCGCCCTTCCCCGGGCGAACGGCCCGCACGACGATCTTCTCTTGTCAGGGGTGGAACGATGTCGATCGAGATCGCAGGTGTACGGGCCCCGAGGGGCGGGCCGCGGAGCTGGCGCAGTCGGTGTGTACGGAATACACGGACGACGCGCTGTACCACCACTCGATGCGGTCGTACTTCTTCGGCGCGGCCTGGGCACAGGACCGTGGTCTCGCATTCGACCGTGAGCTGCTGTTCGTCTCGGCGCTGCTGCACGACTTGGGGCTCACCCCGCCGTTCGACAGCCACGCGGTCCCCTTCGAGGAGGCCGGCGGCCACCTGGCGTGGGTCTTCGCGGCCGGCCTGGACTGGCCGCGCGAACGGCGCGCGCGGGCAGCCGAACTCATCGTGCTGCACATGAGGGACGACGTGGCGCCGGAGGAAGATCTGGAGAGCCGCCTGCTACAGGTGGGGACCAGCGCGGACGTCTCCGGGGCGGGGCTGGACGCCTTCGACCCTTCCTTCGTCGAAGCCCTCGTCACGGCATACCCCCGCCTGGGTTTCGCCGAGTCCTTCGTCCGCCTCTTCCGCGACCAGGCGGAACGGAAGCCGCAGTGCGCGGCGGCGAAGCTGGTGGCCGGCACTTGGCCGGACCGGACCTTGGCCAATCCGATGGAGCGTGCCTGAGGGGGCGTGCGGTTGCGCGGCGCCGACGACGCGTCGGGAGCCCGCGGCCCCGGAAGGATTCCCAGAAGGTTCCCCAGACAGTTCCCTCAGAGGGAAGGGGGAGCCGATCCGTCCGAACCCCCTCCCCACCCCCACCCGCCATTGCATAAACCTGCCGCTATCCGTATAGTCATGCCCCCAAGGAGGAGGATCCATGCCAGTACGAGCAGCAGTGGCCGGAGCGAGTGGCTATGCCGGGGGAGAGGTGCTGCGGCTGCTTCTGGGGCATCCGGAGGTCGAGATCGGCGCGGTGACCGCGCACGGCAACGCCGGGCAGCGCCTCGGAGTGGTGCAGCCGCACCTGGTGCCGTTGGCCGGGCGGGAGCTGGTGGCCACCACGGCCGAGGCGCTGGCCGGGCACGACGTCGTCTTTCTCGCGCTGCCGCACGGGCAGTCGGCCGCGGTGGCCGAGGCGCTGGGGCCCGAGGTGCTGGTGGTGGACTGCGGGGCGGACTTCCGGCTGGCGGATGCGGCGGCCTGGGAGCAGTTCTACGGTTCGCCGCACGCCGGGACCTGGCCGTACGGGCTGCCCGAGCTGCCGGGCGCGCGGGAGGCACTGCGCGGGGCGCGGCGTATCGCGGTCCCGGGCTGTTATCCGACGGCCGTCTCGCTGGCCCTCTTCCCCGCGTACGCGGCGGGGCTCGCCGAACCGGAGGCCGTCGTGGTCGCCGCCTCGGGTGCCTCCGGCGCGGGCAAGGCGCCCAAGCCGCACCTGCTGGGCAGCGAGGTGATGGGCTCGATGAGCCCGTACGGCGTGGGCGGCGTGCACCGGCACACCCCGGAGATGGCGCAGAATCTCGGCGCCGTGGCGGGGGAGCCGGTCACCGTCTCCTTCACGCCCACCCTCGCGCCCATGCCCCGCGGCATCCTGGCCACCTGTTCCGCCAAGGCCCGGCCAGGTGTGGACGCGGCCGATGTGCGGGCCGCGTACGAGAAGGCGCTGGGCGACGAGCCGTTCGTACGGCTGCTCCCGGAGGGGCAGTGGCCGTCGACCGCGGCCGTGTACGGGTCGAACAGCGCGCTGGTGCAGGTCGCCCTCGACCCGGCGGCCGGCCGGATCGTCGTGGTCAGCGCCATCGACAACCTGACGAAGGGCACCGCCGGTGGCGCGGTGCAGAGCATGAACATCGCCCTGGGCCTCGACGAGGCCACCGGGCTCTCTACGATCGGAGTCGCACCGTGAGCGTCACGGCAGCCAAGGGTTTCTCGGCGGCGGGCATCGCCGCCGGGATCAAGGAGAACGGGAACCCGGACCTCGCCCTGGTGGTGAACAACGGTCCGCGACTGGCCGCCGCCGGCGTCTTCACCGCCAACCGCGTCAAGGCCGCCCCGGTCCTCTGGTCCGAGCAGGTCCTCAAGGGCGGCCAGGTCTCGGCCGTGGTGCTGAACTCCGGCGGGGCCAACGCCTGCACCGGCCCCGAGGGCTTCCAGGACACCCACGCCACCGCGGAGAAGGCCGCCGAGGTGCTCAAGGGGCACAGCGCGGGCGAGGTCGCCATCGCCTCGACCGGACTGATCGGCGTACGGCTGCCGATGGACAAGCTGCTGCCGGGCATCGAGAAGGCCGCGGTCGAGCTGAGCGTGCATGGCGGGGAGAAGGCCGCCATCGCGATCAAGACGACCGACAGCGTGCACAAGACGGCCGTGGTCAGCGGCGACGGCTGGACGGTCGGCGGCATGGCCAAGGGCGCGGGGATGCTCGCGCCGGGGCTGGCCACCATGCTCGTCGTGCTGACCACCGACGCGGATCTGGAGGCGCCGGTCCTGGACCGGGCGCTGCGCGACGCGACGCGGACGACGTTCGACCGGGTCGATTCCGACGGCTGCATGTCCACGAACGACACGGTGCTGCTGCTGGCCTCCGGAGCGTCCGGTGAGACACCCGGGTACGAGGCGTTCGCCGACGCGGTCCGCACGGTCTGCGACGACCTGGCGCGGCAGCTCATCGGGGACGCGGAGGGCGCGAGCAAGGACATCCGGATCGAGGTCGTCGGCGCGGCGAGCGAGGACGACGCGGTCGAGGTGGGCCGGTCCATCGCCCGGAACAATCTGCTGAAGTGCGCCATTCATGGTGAGGACCCGAACTGGGGGCGGGTGCTGTCCGCCATCGGCACCACCTCCGCCGTCTTCGACCCGGACCGGCTGAACGTCGCCATCAACGACGTCTGGGTCTGCAAGAACGGCTCGGTGGGCGAGGACCGGGACCTGGTCGACATGCGCTACCGGGAGGTACGGATCACCGCCGACCTCAGCGCGGGCACCGAGTCCGCGGTGATCTGGGCGAACGACCTCACCGCCGACTACGTCCACGAGAACAGCGCGTACTCCTCATGAGCACCCGCAAGCACACCGCGCTGCCCAAGGCCCGCACCCTCATCGAGGCGCTGCCCTGGCTGACCCGCCACCACGGCAAGACCGTCGTCATCAAGTTCGGCGGCAACGCCATGGTCGACGAGGAGCTGAAGGCCGCCTTCGCCCAGGACGTGGTCTTCCTGCGGCACGCCGGGCTGCGGCCGGTCGTCGTGCACGGCGGCGGCCCGCAGATCAGCGCCCAGTTGGAGCGGCTGGGCCTGGAGTCGGAGTTCAAGGCGGGCCTGCGGGTCACCACGCCCGAGGCCATGGACGTCGTACGGATGGTGCTCGCCGGACAGGTGCAGCGCGAACTGGTCGGGCTGCTCAACCAGCACGGCCCGTTCGCCGTCGGCATGACCGGCGAGGACGCCCACCTGATGACCGCCACCCGGCACTACGCCGAGGTGGACGGCGAGCGGGTGGACCTCGGACGGGTCGGCGAGGTCACCGCGATCGACCCCGGCGCCGTACGGGCCCTGCTGGACGACGGCCGCATTCCGGTCATCTCCTCCGTCGCCCGCAGCGCCGACGAGGGCGACGGGACCGGCGTCTTCAACGTCAACGCCGACACCGCCGCGGCGGCGCTCGCGGCGGCCCTCGGCGCCGAGACGCTGATGGTCCTCACCGACGTGGAGGGCCTGTACGAGGACTGGCCGCACAGCGACGAGGTGATCTCCCGGCTCACCGCCACCGAGCTGGAGAAGCTGCTGCCCGACCTGGCCAGCGGCATGGTGCCGAAGATGCGGGGCTGCCTGCACGCCGTACGCAACGGGGTGCACACGGCCCGGGTCATCGACGGCCGGGTGCAGCACTCGATCCTGCTGGAGATCTTCACCGACGAGGGGATCGGCACGATGGTCGTGCCGGACGAGCCGGCGGCCGGCGCCGGCATCGCGGACATCAAGGGCAGCAGCGCGAGCGAGAAGGCGGGAGCGGCATGAGCGACGTGGCCACGGAGACGACGCCCACCACAGCGTCCAACACCACGCTCACCGAGCGCTGGCAGGACGCCATGATGGACAACTTCGGCACCCCGCGCGTCCCCCTCGTACGCGGCGAAGGCACCCAGGTCTGGGACGCCGACGGCAACGCGTACCTCGACTTCCTCGGCGGCATCGCCGTCAACGCCCTCGGCCACGCGCACCCCGCCGTCGTGCGCGCCGTCTCCGAGCAGATCGCCACCCTCGGGCACGTCTCCAACCTCTTCGTCGCCGAACCCACCGTCGCGCTCGCCGAACGGCTGCTGCGGATCGTCGGCCGCCCCGGCCGCGTCTACTTCTCCAACTCCGGCGCCGAGGCCAACGAGGCCGCGTTCAAGATCGGCCGACTGACCGGGCGGTCGCACATGGTCTCCACGACCGGCGGCTTCCACGGCCGCACCATGGGCGCCCTCGCGCTCACCGGCCAGCCCGCCAAGCAGGCCCCCTTCCGGCCGCTCCCCGGCGATGTCGACTTCGTCCCGTACGGGGACGCGGAAGCCCTGCGCGCCGCCGTCACCACCGACACCGCCGTCGTGATCATCGAACCGGTGCAGGGCGAGAACGGCGTCGTCGTACCGCCCCCGGCTACCTCGCCGCCGCCCGCGAGATCACCGCCGCCACCGGCACCCTGCTCGTCCTGGACGAGATCCAGACCGGCATCGGCCGTACGGGCCACTGGCTGGCCTCGCAGGCCCAGGGCGTCGAGGCCGACGTGATCACCCTGGCGAAGGGCCTCGGCGGCGGCCTGCCCATCGGCGCCACCCTCGCCTTCGGCCCGGCCGCCGGTCTGCTGACCCCCGGCTCGCACGGCTCGACCTTCAGCGGCAACCCGGTCGTGTGCGCGGGCGCGCTCGCCGTCCTCGACACCATCGAGGCCGACGGACTCCTCGACCACGTCAAGCGGGTCGGCGAGCGGCTGCGTGGCGGGATCGAGGCGTCGGCGCACCCGCTCGTCGGCCAGGTCCGCGGCGTGGGACTGCTCCTGGGTATCGTCTTGTCCGAGCCCCTCGCACCGCAGGTGCAGCGGGCGGCTCAGGACGCGGGCCTCCTGGTGAACGCGGTCGCGCCGGACGTCGTCCGGCTCGCCCCGCCGCTGATCGTCTCGGACGACGAAGCGGATACGTTCCTCCGGGAGCTCCCCGCCGTCCTCGACGCGGCCCTCGCAGGGGCACACGGGGAACAACGATCCGGAGACTGACGACAACGATGACCGAGGCGCAGGACAACGAGACGCTGCACGGGGGGCCTGCCGTACCGCAGACCCGCACCGCACGCCACCGCCGGATCGTGGACATCCTCAACCGGCAGGCCGTCCGCTCCCAGAGCCAGCTCGCCAAGCTGCTCGCCGACGACGGCCTCTCCGTCACCCAGGCCACCCTCTCCCGTGACCTGGACGAACTGGGCGCGGTGAAGATCCGCAACACCGGCGGTGAGCTGATCTACGCGGTACCGAGCGAGGGCGGCGACCGCAAGCCGCGGGCGCCGCTGGGGGAGTCCGCCAAGGAGGAGCGGATGCGCCGCCTCTCCGGCGAACTCCTCATCTCCGCCGAGGCCTCCGCCAACCTCGTGGTCCTGCGCACCCCGCCCGGCGCCGCCCAGTTCCTCGCCTCCGCCATCGACCAGGCCGAACTGCACGACATCCTCGGCACCATCGCCGGCGACGACACCCTGATGCTCATCAGCCGCGACCCGGCCGGCGGCCAGGCCCTCGCCGACCACCTGCTGAATCTGGCGCAGAAGGCACGCTGACCCGGCCGGTCCCCGCCCCGTCACCCACCCGGTCCCTGTGTACTGGGGCCCCGCCCGGCCGCCGCGGCCGGGCGGCCGAGCAGCCCGGTCCAGCCGGCCGGGCCGGGGACGCGGTACGGGAGGCCCGATGCTGGCGGTACGCGCACGAGCACTGTTCGACGGGGTGGGACCAGGACTGACCGAACGGCCCACCGTACTGATCGAGAACGGCCGGATCTCCGCCGTCCACCCCGGCGGGGTCCCGCTGATCGGCACCGAGGTCCTCGACCTGGGCGCCGCCACCCTCCTCCCCGGCTTCATCGACACCCACACCCACCTGGCGTTCGACGCGAGCGACGACGTCATCGGCCGGCTCACCACCGCCGACGACCCCACCCTCCTCGACCGCGTCCGAGCCGCCGCGCGGGCCTCGCTGGCCGCCGGAGTGACGACCGTACGAGACCTCGGCGACCGCGGATACCTCACCCTCCGCCTGCGTGCCGAGACCGCCCGCGACCCCGCCGCCGGCCCCCACGTGATCGCCTCCGGCCCGCCCCTCACCACCACCCGCGGCCACTGCTGGTTCCTCGGCGGTCAGACGGAGGGCGTCGACGGCGTCCGCGCGGCCGTACGGGAACGGGCCGAACGCGGCGCCGACCTCGTCAAAGTCATGGTGACCGGCGGCGACCTCACCCCCGGCTCGGACCCGTACAGCGTCCAGTACGGCCGCGACGAACTGCGCGCCATCGTCGACGAGGCCCACCACCACGGCCTCCCGGTCACCGCGCACGCCCACGCCGTCACCGGCATCCGCGAGGCCGTGGCGACCGGCTTCGACACCATCGAGCACTGCTTCTTCCTCACGGAATCCGGCGTCGACTTCGACCGCCGGGTGATCGAGGAGATGGTCCGCCGAGGCGTCACCGCCTCCCTCACCCTCGGCGCCCTCCCCGGCGGCCCGCCCCCACCGGCCCACATCGCCCGCCGTATCCCGTCCCTCATCACGGGCCTCGCCACCCTCCGCGCATCCGGCGTCCGGCTTTCCCTCGGCAGCGACTCCGGCATCTTCCCGGTCAAGGCCCACGGCAGCTACCCGTACGGCATCACCGCCATGGCCGAATTCGGCTTCACCCCGACAGAGGCCCTGCGAGCAGCGACCTCGACGGCAGCACTGGTCTGCGGCCTGGGCGACCGAAAGGGGCGGATCGCGGCGGGGTACGACGCGGATCTGGTCGCGGTGGGCGGGGACCCGGTGGCGGATGTGGGGGCGGTGCGTGATGTGGTCGCGGTGATCCGGGGTGGGGTGCGGGTGGGATGAGCGGCGTCCGGAGAGGGGGCGGGCCCCTACACCTGGTCCCGCAAGTCCTCGCGCAGCATGATCAACGTCAGGCGGTCGGGGCGGCGGGAGGCCCACTGCCCCTGCCCCCACTCCGGCCGCAGCACCCACACGGCCCCGCCGCGCACGTCTGTGACGATCCCGCGCCGGCGGGTGTCCTCGTCATGGACGAGGTCGCCCACCCATGGGCTCTGCCCGTCGCTCATCCTCGCGCCTTTCCGTGCAACTCCGCCCACACCCGCTTGCCCCACGGCAGCGGATCGGCGCCCCAGGCCGCCGCCAGGCCGACCACGAGCGCGAGACCACGCCCGTCCTCGTCCCCGCTGCCCGGCTCCCGAAGTTCCGGCAGCTCCATCGACTTGTCCACGACACTGATACGCACTCGGGCCGCTCCCGGCCGGGTGACCGAGACGCGAATGCAACGGCTCCGCGCGTGCTGAACGGCATTGCACACCAGCTCGGAAACGACCAGGGCGCTGTCATCGGCCAGTTCCGCCAGTCCCCAGGCGGAGAGCGCGACGTGCACCAACCGTCTGGCGGTGGCCGCACCCTCGGCAGCGTGAGGCATTGGAAACAGTTCTTGGCTGTCCTGCCGAGGAGATGGGCTTCACCCCGCGAGCGGGCAGACGGAGCTCTATCACTACGGAGGCTTTCCGTGCGACGACGGGAATTCATTACGGCCACCACCACGATGACGGCTGCAGCGGCCATGCCTCTGATCGCTGCTCGGCCATACGCGGTCGGTACCACTGACGTGATCCGACTCCGCAGCGGGTTGGACGCTCTCACAGCTCTGGACGCCACGCGAGGCGGACACGAGGCCCTGGAGCAGGCCGCACTGGCGGGCTCTGCCGAGGCGTTGGAGTTACAGAAGCGGGCAGCCTCACAGCGCATTCGCCAGCGTCTCTTCAGTCTGGCTGCCAATTACACCGCCAGTGCCGCTTGGTCGGCTGTGGACGCACGCCAGAGTGACAGGGCCCAGGGGCACCTGAACCGGGCCCTGTACCTGGCGGGGATGGGCAAGGACCCCGTGGCCGAGCTGCGTGTCTGGAATGCACACGCCATGCTTTCGAATCACCGAGGGGAGTTCTTGCAGGCAGTGGAAGCGGGCAAGGCTGCACAGACCACTGCCGTCACGCGGCGGGACCCGCTGTTCGCCTCGCTCGCTCAGGCCCGCACGGCGATCGGCTATTCCAAGCTCAGGGACCGGCAGGGTGCCCTGCGTTCCTTGGGGCGTGCCGAGGAAGCGCTGATGAAAGCTGCGTCCGATGAGTCCCGTCCGTCCTGGGTGGCGTTCTACGGTACTGCCGAACTTCTGGCCATCACCGCGATCGTTCGCGACGACATCGGCGACCCGGCCGAAGCAGAGGCCGCCTCGCATCGTGCTCTGGCTGCCATCCCTCAGCAGTTCCGCCGTAACCGGGCGCTGGCGACGCTCCAGCTCGCCTTGACGCAACTTCACCAGCGCGACATCGACCAGGCGTGTGCTACTGCGGGTGAGATGTTCGCGCTGATGGACGGGTGCCCTCTGCCCGGGCGCATGCGTTCTTATCTCGGGGACTTTACCGTGACTTGATCTCTGCCGCTCCGGACGCCGATGTCGCACGTGAATGGAAGGACCGCTACCGATCAGAATGGAGCCTGGGCCAATGAACTTCACTCCGGAACTCCGCCACTTCTCCCACGACGACCTGCCCGATATCCGTCAGACCCTGATCGACGTACATGCCGATGTGCACGCAGCCCGGATGGCGGACGACGAGTTCCGGCGGCGGTTTCCGTGGTTCGTGGATCACTGGGGCGGCAACCCCGGATTCTCCTGCGTGATCGCGTACGACGGAGGCGAGGCCGTGGGCTTCGCGTACGGTGCTCCCGGCGCATCGGGACGTGAGTGGTGGCGTGGCCACCAGGAGCCCGGACCCAGGGAAGGACGCACATTCCACTTCTCCGAGCTGATGGTGCGGGAGCGCTGGCGGAAGACGGGCGCGGCCGAGCGGCTGCACCGGGCGCTGATGGGTGCCAGGCGCGAAGACCTCTCCGCTCTCCTGGTGGACATCACCCACCCGAGGGTCCAGGCCCTGTACGAGACCTGGGGCTATCGGAAGGTCGGTGAGGACCAGCCGTTCCCGGATTCCCCGGTGTACGCGGTCATGGTCGCGGACCTGCCGCTGCCGCCGCCCTGAAAATGATCAAGAGGCCGCCCGGATTTCTCCGATACGGCCTCTGACCTGCGACTCTCACGAGTCGGGACGACAGGATTTGAACCTGCGACCCCTTGACCCCCAGTCAAGTGCGCTACCAAGCTGCGCCACGTCCCGGTGCTCGCTTCGGCCGGGTTTCCCCGGTCGCGGCGTGCACAAGAAAAATACCCTGTCCGGGCCCCTGATTCCAAAGCGGGGTCCTCGTGGGGGTGCATAGCGGTCGAAAAGGGGCGGGCGGGGGGCTTCGGTGAGTGGTTGCATGGCGGTATGGGTGGTCGTCGTGGAGAGATCCGGCAGCGGCGGGTGTACGAGGCGCCGGAGGCTGCGGACGGGGTGCGGGTGCTCGTGGACCGGTTGTGGCCGCGGGGGTGGCCAAGGATGCCGCGCGGCTGGACGAGTGGTGCAAGGACGTGGCGCCGTCGAAGGAGCTGCGTACCTGGTACGGGCACCGGGCGGAGCGGTACGAGGAATTTGCGGAGCGGTATCGGGAAGAGCTGGCCGTTTCGCCGGCTGCCGAGGCGCTGGGGCGGCTGCGGGGCTATGCGGCGGCCGGGCCGCTGACGCTGCTGACCGCCACCAAGGATGTCGGGTTGAGTCACGTGGGGGTGTTGGCGGAGGTGCTGGGGGAGTAGGGGCGGAGCCCTCTGAGCTGCGGGGATGGGGGTTGGGGGTGGTGTGGTTGAGCCATTCGGGTGGAGTGCGTTGACGAATCATGCGGTGGAGTGCATAGTTATACCCATCAGCGTATGCACCGTAAGGAGAAACCCGTGACCGAGCGCGTCGTACTCGCCTACTCGGGCGGCCTGGACACCTCCGTCGCCATCGGCTGGATCGCCGAGGAGACGGGCGCCGAGGTCATCGCCGTGGCTGTGGATGTCGGCCAGGGCGGTGAAGACCTGGACGTCATCCGCAAGCGCGCGCTCGCCTGTGGGGCGGTCGAGGCGGAGGTCGCGGACGCCAAGGACGAGTTCGCGGACGAGTACTGCCTGCCGGCGATCAAGGCCAACGCGCTGTACATGGACCGGTACCCGCTGGTCAGCGCGCTGTCCCGGCCGACGATCGTCAAGCACCTGGTGGCCGCCGCCAAGAAGCACGGCGCGAGCACCGTGGCGCACGGCTGCACCGGCAAGGGGAACGATCAGGTGCGGTTCGAGGCGGGGATCTCGTCCCTGGCTCCTGATCTGAAGTGCATCGCTCCCGTCCGGGACTACGCGATGACGCGGGACAAGGCGATCGCGTTCTGCGAGAGCAAGAACCTGCCGATCACGACGACCAAGAAGTCGCCGTACTCGATCGACCAGAACGTCTTCGGGCGGGCCGTGGAGACCGGCTTCCTGGAGGACATCTGGAATGCGCCGATCGAGGACGTGTACGAGTACACGCAGAACCCGGCGCTGCCCCGGGAGGCCGACGAGCTGGTCATCACCTTCAAGGAGGGTGTGCCGGTCGCGATCGACGGGAAGCCCGTATCGGTCCTGCAGGCGATTCAGCAGCTCAACGAGCGGGCCGGGGCGCACGGGATCGGCCGGATCGACATGGTCGAGGACCGGCTGGTCGGCATCAAGTCCCGGGAGGTCTACGAGGCGCCCGGCGCGATCGCGCTGATCACCGCGCACCAGGAGCTGGAGAGCGTCACCGTCGAGCGTGAGCTGGCCCGCTACAAGCGGCAGGTCGAGCAGCGGTGGGGCGAGCTGGTCTACGACGGTCTGTGGTTCTCGCCGCTGAAGCGGGCCCTGGACGGGTTCATCGAGGAAGCGAACCAGGCGGTGTCGGGTGACATCCGGATGACGCTGCACGGCGGGCGTGCGGTGGTCACCGGGCGGCGGTCGGAGCAGTCGCTGTACGACTTCAACCTGGCGACGTACGACACGGGTGACACCTTCGACCAGTCGCTGTCGAAGGGCTTCATCGAGATCTTCGGGATGTCGTCGAAGATCGCTGCCAAGCGGGATCTGGCGTAGGGGCGAAAGGCGTCACGAGTCGGGGTGCTGCCCCGGCCCCGTCCCCGGTGGCCGGTTTTCGTCCGGCCGCCGGGGATCCGTACATCTCAACCATCCACGAGGAGCTGAGCAAGTGAGCAGCAACAGCGGTGACGTCCGGCTCTGGGGCGGCCGGTTCGCCGACGGGCCCGCCGAGGCCCTGGCGAAGCTGTCCGCCTCCGTCCACTTCGACTGGCGGCTGGCGCCGTACGACATCGCGGGTTCCCGTGCCCACGCGCGAGTGCTGCACAAGGCGGGGCTGCTCACCGAGGACGAGCTGACGCGGATGCTGGGCGGGCTGGACCGGCTGGAGGCCGATGTCGCCGACGGGCGTTTCGTCGGCACGGTCGAGGACGAGGACGTGCACACCGCGCTGGAGCGGGGACTGCTGGAGCGGCTCGGTCCGGACCTCGGCGGCAAGCTGCGGGCCGGGCGGTCCCGTAACGACCAGGTCGCCACGTTGTTCCGGATGTATCTGCGCGACCACGCCCGGATCATCGGCGGGCTGATCGCGGATCTTCAGGAGGCGCTGGTCGGTCTGGCGGAGGCGCATCCGGATGTGGCGATGCCGGGCCGTACGCACCTCCAGCACGCGCAGCCGGTGCTGTTCGCGCACCATGTCCTCGCGCACGTCCAGGCGCTGTCGCGGAACGCGGAGCGGCTGCGGCAGTGGGACACGCGGACGGCTGTCTCGCCGTACGGGTCGGGGGCCCTGGCGGGCTCCTCGCTCGGGCTGGACCCGGAGGCGGTCGCCGCCGATCTCGGGTTCGAGGGCGGCAGTGCGGCCAACTCCATCGACGGCACGGCGTCCCGGGACTTCGTCGCCGAGTTCGCCTTCATCACCGCGATGATCGGTATCGACCTGTCCCGGATCGCCGAGGAGATCATCATCTGGAACACGAAGGAGTTCTCCTTCGTGACCCTGCACGACGCCTTCTCCACCGGCTCCTCGATCATGCCGCAGAAGAAGAACCCGGACATCGCCGAGCTGGCGCGCGGCAAGTCCGGGCGGCTGGTCGGCAATCTGACGGGCCTGCTGGCCACGCTGAAGGCGCTGCCGCTCGCGTACAACCGGGACCTCCAGGAGGACAAGGAGCCGGTCTTCGACTCCTGCGACCAACTGGAGATCCTGCTGCCGGCGTTCACCGGCATGATGGCCACGCTGACCGTCAACCGGGAGCGGATGGAAGAGCTGGCCCCGGCCGGGTTCTCGCTGGCCACGGACATCGCCGAGTGGCTGGTACGGCAGGGTGTGCCGTTCCGGGTGGCGCACGAGGTCGCGGGGGAGTGCGTCAAGGAGTGCGAGCGGCACGGCATCGAGCTGGACGAGCTGAGCGACGAGCAGTTCGCCGCGATCTCGCCGCATCTGACGCCCGAGGTGCGGACGGTGCTGAACGTGCCGGGCGCGCTCGCCTCGCGCAGCGGCCGGGGCGGCACGGCCCCGTCCGCCGTAGCCGTCCAGTTGGCGGAGGTCAAGACGGACCTGGCGGCGCAGCGGGAGTGGGCGGACGCCAAGCGCTGAGCGACCGTGCGCCCGTACGGAGACGGCGGGTGCGAGCACCGGACGGCGGTGCTCGCAGCCGGGCCGCGGCCCCTTCGGAGATGTCCGGAGGGGCCGCGGCCGTTCTGCGGTAAAGGCGTGAGACGTTTGTGTCTCATTCGGGTAGCCTGTGTCTCATGGCCGTTGACCGAGAACATGTACTGAAAGAAGCCGCCGGCCTGCTCACCCGTAAGGCGACCGCCGGCATGGACGAGATCGCCAAGGCCGCCGGCATCAGCCGGGCCACCCTCCACCGGCACTTCGCGGGCCGTGACGCCCTGATCAAGGCGCTGGAGGAGCTGGGCATCCGGCAGTTCACCGAGGCGCTGGACGCCGCCCGGCTGGACGAGGACGACGCCGTCTCGGCGCTGCGCCGGCTGATCACCGCATCCGAGCCGGTCGCCGGCTTCCTGGCCTTCCTCTACACCGAGAACCAGCTCTTCGAGGGCGAGGAGGTCAACGACGGCTGGGCGCGGCTGGACGCCCGGATCCACGCCCTCTTCCGGCGCGGCCAGGAGGAAGGCGACCTCCGGATCGACCTGACGCCCGTCTGGCTCACCGAGGCGCTGTACGGACTGATCGGCGCCGGCGCGTGGGCCGTGCACGAAGGGCGCGTCGCCCGCAGGGACCTCGACCACTCGATCGCCGAGCTGCTGCTCGGCGGCATCCGACGGAGCATGGAGAAATGAGCAAGCCCGCCAAGGAGACCGCGGAGCGCACCGGCGCCACCGCCGAGGACCAGCCCCGCCCCGGACGCTGGCTCGCGCTCGCCGTCCTGGTCCTCGCCGTCCTGCTGGTCGGCGTGGACGCCACCGTCCTGGGACTGGCCACCCCGTTCCTCAGTGAGGACCTGCGCCCGTCCGGCACCCAGTTGCTGTGGATCGGCGACGTCTACTCGTTCGTCATCGCCGGTCTGCTGGTCTCCATGGGCAGCCTCGGCGACCGCGTCGGACGCAAGAAGCTGCTGCTGACCGGATCGGTCGTGTTCGGCGCCATGTCGGTGCTCGCCGCGTACGCGGGCAGCCCGGCCATGATGATCGTGGCGCGGGCGCTGCTGGGCGTGGCGGGCGCGACGCTGATGCCGTCCACCCTCGCGCTGATCCGCAACCTCTTCCACGACCCCAAGGAACGCAGCCTGGCCATCGGCATCTGGGGCGCCATGGCCTCGGCGGGCGCGGCCGTCGGCCCGGTGCTCGGCGGTTTCCTGCTGGGCCACTTCTGGTGGGGCTCGGTCTTCCTGATCAACCTGCCGGTGATGGCACTGCTGGTGATCATCGGTGCCAAGGTGCTGCCGGAGTCCCGCAACCCGAATCCGGGGCCGTGGGACCTGCCCAGCGTGGGCCTGTCCCTGGTGGGCATGGTCGGCGTCGTCTACGCGGTCAAGGAAGCGTCGGTGCACGGCTTCCGCTGGGACATCGCGGCGGCCGCCGTCCTCGGACTGCTCGCGCTGGTCACCTTCGTCCGCCGGCAGCAGTCCCTGGCCTCGCCGCTGCTGGACATGAAGCTCTTCCAGCACCGCGGCTTCTCCGGCGCCGTACTGGCCGACCTGCTGACCATCCTGGGCCTGTCCGGCCTGGTCTTCTTCCTCTCGCAGTTCCTCCAGATGGTGCAACTGCGCTCGCCGCTCAACGCGGGCCTGGTCGAGCTGCCCGCCGCGATCGGCGCGGTGGGCGCGGGACTGGCGGCCGGATACGTCGCCCGGCGGCTGTCCGTACGGCTCGTCGTCGCCGGCGGTCTGGGCGTGGTCGGCCTGGCCCTGGCCGGCTGCATCGGCCTGGGCCAGGACACCAGCACCTTCACCCTCGGCGCGATCCTGTTCGCCGTCGGCATCGGGGCGGGCTTCGCCTTCACCGTCACCGCGGACGTGATCCTCTCCAGCGTGCCCAAGGAGCAGGCGGGCGCCGCCTCCGCGGTCTCGGAGACGGCGTACGAGCTGGGCGCGGCCCTCGGCATCGCGCTGCTCGGCTCGATCGTCACCAGCATCTACCGGGACTTCGCGACCCCGCAGGGGGTGCCGGAGGCGACCGCGGACGCCGCCAGGGAGTCGCTCGGCGGTGCCGTCGAGGCGTCCGGGAGCCTGCCGTCCGACGCCGGGGACGGCCTGCTGAAGGCCGCTCAGCACGCGTTCGTCGACGGCCTGGACACCGCGGCCGGGGTCGGCGCGGCCGTCCTGATCGCCGCCGCCTGCGCCGCGTGGTTCCTGCTGCGCGGGCAGCGGCTGGAGGACGGCACCGCCGCGGTGGAGCCCGAACCCGAGCCCGAGGTCGCGCGTCACTGATCCGGGTGGTCCGGGCGGCCGGTTATCACCGGTCCGGGTGAACCGTGAAAACGTGCATCACCGGTACGGGTGATTCCTGAGAAGGTGCCGCAGTGACCCCTGTGGTCCGTGGTACCGGGCGGGGGACGGCAGTTGTCCCCCGCCCGTTCACGTTCCGGCCGCCTCGTGTGGGCCGGGAGGCTCCCATGGCTCGTTTGACTCTCCAGTCGTTCCCCCGCACTCGGGCACTCTCTGGAGGGTGACGACCTTGGCAGAGCTCGGCAGACGCATGTTCCTCACCGCGGCGGGGGCTCTGGCCACCGCCAGCGCGGTCGGCACCCACGCCTTCGCCTCCGGCCACGCGCGCGACGCGCGGTCCGCGGACGAGTACGTGGACGTGCAACTGCTCAACATCACCGATCTCCACGGATACCTCCAGGCGGCGCCGGGCAGCAGCTCGGTCATCACCGGCGCCGGTGGCAGGAAGTACACCGTGGGCGGCGTGGCCTACATGGCCGCGCACCTCGAACGGCTGCGGGCGGACCGCGCCAACTCCCTCTTCTTCGCGCCCGGCGACCTCTTCTCCGGCTGGGAGTTCCCCGCCGAGTCGCTCGCCGACGAGCCGACCATCGAAGCCCTCAACCGGATGGGCATGGACTTCGCCTCGGCCGGCAACCACGAGTTCGACAAGTCCCCCGCCTTCCTCTCCCAGCACATGGTGGACGGCATCTCCTACCCGACGGTCGACTGGGACAACTCCTTCGTCGACTCCTCCGGACAGCGGTTCCACGGCGCCGACTTCGCGTACTACAGCGCCAACACGGTGTGGGCCCGCAACGGGGAACCGGTCCTGCCGCCGTACAACATCGAGTGGGTGGACGCCGGACAGGGACGACGGCTGCCGATCGGCTTCATCCACCTGACCGCCATCGGCACCGAGACCATGCCGGCCTCCTACCAGCCCGGACTGCGCACCCTCGACCAACTGGCCACCGCAAACCGCTGCGCCGCCGAACTGAAGTCCCGCGGCGTCAACGCGATCGTGCTCAGCATGCACGACGGCGCGGTGGCCGGCGGCGACTTCAACAGCGGCACCAACCCCTCGGGCCCCGCCTACGAACTGGCGCTGCGCTGCTCGCCCGACATCGACGCCATCGTCTGCGGCCACTGGCACACCGCCTTCAACATGATGGTCCCCGACCCCGACGGCGTGCCCCGCCCGTTCGTCGAGGCCGGCTGCCACGGCCAGATCATCAACGAGATCAGCCTCCGCCTGGACCCCAGCACCGGCAAGGTCGTCCGCGAGCTGACCACCTCCACCAACCACCCCAACACCCGCGACGTGGCGCCCCATCCGGAGCTGTCGGACGTCGTCAAGTACTGGGCGGGGTACGGGACCCGGCGCGCCGCGGTGCCCCTCGGCAAGCAGTCCGCCTCCTTCACCCGCACCCGTAACGCGGCGGGCGAGAGCACCATGGGCGACCTGGTGGCCGACTGGGCGCTGTGGGCCGGGCGGCAGCCGCAGGGCCCGATGAACGACGCCAACCTCGACCCCGCCGTCCCCGCCGACCTGGCCCTCATCGCCATCGCGCCGCGCATCGGGCAGGCCATCATCGCCGGGGACCTGCCGTACGACGCCGCGACGAACGGCACGGTGGCCTTCGGCAAGGCGTGGAACGCGGTCGGCTTCGGCGACCCGATCGTCACGGCCACCGTCACCGGGCAGCAGATCCACGACGCGCTGGAGCAGCAGTGGACCGTGCCCGTCGGCGGCGGTCTGAAGTACGCGCCGCTGGCCGTCTCCGGCAACGTCCGCTACAGCTTCGACGCGACAGGCCCGGCGGGGGACCGGGTCGACCCGGCCGACGTGTTCATCGACGGCACCGCGCTGGACGTGACCCGTTCGTACCGCGTCGCGGCGCCGTCGTACACGCTGCTGAACCAGGACGGCTATCCGGCGTTCACCGGCTTCACCCACCCCTTCCGGCACAACCGCGACTTCGAGAGCTTCGTGGCGTACGTCAAGGAGAAGGGACGTATCGAGCCCGCGCCGCTGGACCGGGTGACGGTGAAGAACGGCAGCGCGCCGGGCGCACGGATCGGCGCGACCACGGTCCCGCCGCGGCTGCGCAGCGCGGAGGGCAAGGTGCTGCCCCGGGCCGAGGCCGCGATGCTCGCCGCCGGACGGCCGTCGGCGGAAGGGTTCCGCGTGCCCTGCTAGCCCGTACGGAAGTGGCCGCACCACGCGCAGGGCCCCGTCCGGGATCGGACGGGGCCCTGCGCGCGGTGTGCCGGGGCGGCGGTCAGGCCGCGCGTGCCTTGGTGGCGTACATGTCCACGTACTCCTGGCCGGACAGCTCCATGACGTCGCTCATCACCTCGTCGGTGACGGCGCGCAGCACGTAGCGGTCCCGGTCCATGCCCTCGTAGCGGGAGAAGTCCAGCGGCTCACCGAAGCGGCAGGTCACCGGCGCCAGGTGCGGACGGCCCTTGCCGCCGGGCTGCACCTTGTCGGTGCCGATCATCGCGAACGGCACGACCGGCGCGCCGGTCATCAGGGCGAGCCGGGCGATGCCGGTACGGCCGCGGTACAGCCGGCCGTCGGGGGAGCGGGTGCCCTCGGGGTAGATGCCGAAGATCTTCCCCTCCTCCAAAATGCGACGGCCGGTCATCAGCGCGGCCACGCCGCCGTGCCCGCCGTCCCGGTCCACCGGGATCATGCCGGCGGTGGTGAAGAACCAGGCCATCAGGCGGCCCTTGAAACCCTTGCCGTTCACGTACTCGTCCTTGCCGATGAAGAACACCTGGCGCTTGACGATGAGGGAGAGGAAGAGCGAGTCGATGAAGGTGACGTGGTTGCCGGCCAGGATCACCGGCCCACTGCCCGGGATGCGCTCCACGCCCTCGACCTTCGGGCGGAACAGGACACGCATGACGAATCCGAGAAACGCCTTCAGCAGAATGCGGGACAACGGGCCCTCCGGTCGTGGGTGGTCTGCGGCGGCCGCCGCGAGCGTGCACGAGTATGCAGCCCAGGACGATACTCGTCGGCCCGCCTCGATCGCACATCGGGTTCACGGGACCGATACGCAGAGTTGACAGGTGTTTCCCACGCGTTGGGGGCCGGGTCTCCCCTCCGAAAGGTGTACGTGCCTAGGATCGCCCCGACCCATTGACAGGTGCCGGACACCCTCACCGGCGCCGTGGAGCGAGGAGCGCGATCATGCAGGAACGGCAGCAGCCGGGACGCCGGACGGTACTGGGCGCGGCGGCCCTCGGCGCGGGTGCGGCGGTCTGGGGCGGCACCGGCACGGCGAGCGCCGCGAGTTCCCGCGGGCGCGGCCACGGCGCGCACGACGAGCTGCCCGTACCGCTGATCGTCGGCCACCGCGGCGCCAGCGGCTACCGCCCCGAGCACACCCTCGGCTCCTACCAGCTCGCCCTGGACATGGGCGCGGACGTCATCGAGCAGGACGTCGTGCCGACCAAGGACGGCCACCTCGTCTGCCGACACGAGAACGACATCACGGCCACCACGGACGTCTCCGCGCACCCGGAGTTCGCGGACCGCAAGACCACCAAGACGGTGGACGGGGCCAAGCTCACCGGCTGGTTCACCGAGGACTTCACGCTCGCCGAGCTGAAGACGCTCCGGGCCAAGGAGCGCATTCCGGGCACCCGGCAGCACAACACCCTTTATGACGGCGTGTGGGACGTACCCACCTTCGAAGAGGTGCTGAAGTGGGCCGACCGCGAGGGCCGCAAGCGCGGCCGCCGCGTCTGGCTGCACATCGAGACCAAGCACCCCACCTACTTCCGCAAGCTGGGCCTGGGCCTGGAGGAACGTCTCACCCGGCTGCTGCGCAAGTACGGCCGCCACAAGAAGCACTCGCCCAACTTCCTGCAGTCCTTCGAGCCCAGCAGCATCCAGCGGCTCGGCAAGCTCGTCGACTGCCCCAAGGTCGTCCTGCTGGGCACCCTCAAGGACCGCCCCTGGGACTTCGAGGTGGCGGGCGACCCGCGCACCACCGCCGACCTGGTCAAGCCCGCCGGCCTGAAGTGGATCTCCGGCTTCGCGGAGGGCATCGGCCCGGACCTGACCGTCATCCTCCCGCGCACCAAGGACGACAAGCTGGGCGCGCCCTCCTCCGTCGTCAAGGACGCGCACGCCGCCGGACTGGTCCTGCACCCCTACACCGGCCGTAACGAGAACACCTTCCTGCCCGCCGACTTCCGCCGCGGCACCGACCCGAACGCGTACGGCGACGCGCTGGGCTACTTCAAGAAGTGCCTGGCCACCGGCATCGACGGCCTCTTCTCCGACAACTGCGACACGGCGCTGCTGGCCGCCGCGGAGTTCCGCAAGCGCTGACCGGCGGGGCGCCGCACGGCGTCAGCCCGCGATCGCCGGTGCCACGGACGAGTGAGGCCGTGGCACCGGCGAAACCACCCGGCCGCGCCGCCGCGTCTCGTACGCCATGCGGCACGCCACCACGGACGACGACCTCATTCGTACGTTGCGCCCCCTGCTCGCCGCCGAAGTCGCGGCCGAGGCGTCCGCCGCCGGAGCCGACGCCGAAGACCTAGAACAAGGCGTGTGGGCCCGGCTGCTGGAACACACCCGCGCGGCCGGGCCGCCCGCCGAACCCGCCCGCTGGCTGCGCCACGCGGTCCGCGCCGAAGTCCGCGGCGCACGGCGGCTGGCGCAGTGGGAGACCCCGTACGACCCCACCGGACCGCAGCCCCCGATCGCCGCCGTCGCCGAACGCGCGGCCCTGGAGGCCGAGGCGCGCCGGGCCCTCCTCGCCGTCGCCGAACGGCTCCCCGGACGCTGCCCCGCCCTGGTACGCGCCCTGTTGTCGCGCTCCGACCTCACCTATCGCGAAATCGCGTCCGCGTTGGGAATGTCACAGGGCAGCTTGGGGCCGGTCCGTTCCCGTTGCCTGGAATGCCTGCGCAGAATGCTCACGGCGGAGGTTGCCGCTGCGCGAAACCGGGGAGTCCGGAAGCAGCAGCGTCAGTCACGCCACGACGGCGGCGTGCACCCCACGGCGCCGTCGGTCAGGGCAACCGGTCCGGGCGTACCCTCGCACCCTCTGCGCGCCCGGGCGCACCGAACCGAACAAGGGGAGGCAAACGCGCATGGGCATGAGCGTGACCGTCTCGGCAGCGACCGACCAGGACGCCGAGCAGATCCTCAAACTCCAGTACCTCTGCTACCAGCCGGAGGCCGCGCTGTACGACGACTACTCGATCCCGCCGCTCACCCAGACCCTGGATGACCTGCGTGCCGAACTGAGCGACGCCTGCGTGGTGGTGGCCCGGCTCGGCACGGAGGTCGTCGGGGCGGTGCGCGGCACGGTCGGCGCCGACGGCACCGCCGCCATCGGCACGCTCGTCGTCCACCCGCGGATGCAGCGCCACGGACTCGGCGGACGGCTGCTGTCCGCGGTCGAGGAGCGGCTGGCCACGGAGCGCTCGGCCAAGCGCTTCCGGCTGACCGCCGGGCACCGCAGCGAGGCCAACCTGCGCCTGTACCGCAGCCACGGCTACGCCCCCGTCGGCACCGAGCAGGTCAGCCCCCGGCTCAGCCGCATCACGCTGGAGAAGGAGGCGGCCGGCGTGGAAGGCGCGCCGCAGGACTACGTGGCGAGCGCCTGACCGGCCGGTCCCGTACAGCGGGGGCCTGCCGGCGCATCACGCCCGGCGGGCCCGCCGCAGCCAGAGCAGACCGGTCACCGGCAGGAAGACCGGAATGAAGAGGTAGCCCATCCCGAAGTTCGACCAGACGGTGGCGTCCGGGAAGGCGGAGCGGTCCACCAGCGTCCAGGTACCGACGCCGAGCACGCCGGCCAGCTCCAGCGCACAGCACACGACCGCCGCCCTGCGGGCCCCCTCCCCGCCGCGCACCAGCGAGAACAGGATGAAGGCGTAGACCACCGCGGAGACCGCGGACAGGATGTACGCCAGCGGCGCCCGGTCGAACTGCGCGATCAGTTGGTAGGCCGCGCGCGACGCGGCGGCGACGGTGAAGACGCCGTACAGGGCCACCAGCAGCCGCCCGGGGCCGGTGCCCAGGGAGCGCCGCTGACCGGCGGCGCCCTTCGGAGCGGTCTCGGAGGACCGGGCTCCCTCGGATGTCTCAGGCATGGCCGCCTCCCCAGATGTCGAACAGCCGCACTTCCAGTACGGCGAGGACCACCGCGCCCGCCGCGACGGTGGCCGAGCCCCAGCGGGTCCGCTCCGAGAGCGACAGGAAACCGGTGGCCGGTACGCAGGCCGCCGCCCCGACCAGATAGGCGACGAAGATCGCCGTACCGTCGCGCGGTGTCTGGCCACCCCCCAACTGCACCAGTCCGACGATCAGTTGGACCACGCCCAGCAGCGAGACCAGGGCCATGCCGATGAAGTGCCAGTCCTTCGTCGGCTCGTCGCGGTACGCGGCGAAACCGCACCAGGCGGCCAGGGCGAGCGCGGTCACGCCGATCGCGACCGTCAGCGCGTCGATCACCGGGACCTCCGCGCGGCGCGGCTGCGCGCAGTGGAGAAAAGGGGCATGAGGTGACTCTAATCGGCGGCCGGGCGGGGGGCGCGCGCGGGCCCGCCGGTCACGGGTGGGTGATCTCCGGAGGCCGGGCGCGGGCACGCGGGGCGGTCGACCGTGGACGCCGCGACCGGCCGCCTGGGGGCACCCGTAGACGTCGCGACCGGTCGCCTGGGATCACCCGTGGCCGTCGCGACCGGCCGCCTGCGGTCGCTCCGAACGGCTGCCCGCGGGCGCTCCGGCCGGTCACTCCGAGCAGTTGCCCGCACTTTCTCCGCCCGGTCACCCCCTGTCACGTACCCTGGCGCAGCATGAAGATCTCTGCAGCCGCCCTGCTCTTCGACAACGACGGCACCCTCGTCTCCTCCATGGACTCCGTGAACCGCTGCTGGACCAGGTGGGCCGAGGAGTACGGCATCACGCCCGGGGAATTCGCCCGGGTCGAGCTGCACGGCCGCCCGGCCGCCGAGATCATCGCTGATCTGCTGCCCGCCGCCCGGGTACCGGAGGCGCTGGCCCGGATCGATCAACTGGAGGTCGAGGACGTCCCGGGCGGCGTGGTCGCGCTGCCCGGCACCCTCGCGCTGCTGTCGCAGCTTCCGCCGGAGCGCTGGGCGGTCGTCACCTCCGCCACCGCCCGGCTGGCCGAGGCCCGGCTCGCCGAGGTCGGCATCCGTCCGAAGGCCCTGATAGCCGCCGACGACATCACCCGAGGCAAGCCCGACCCCGAGCCGTTCCTGCTGGCCGCCCGGCGGCTGGGCGT
The DNA here is from genome assembly GCF_003865135.1 of Streptomyces chrestomyceticus JCM 4735. NCBI lineage: Bacteria > Bacillati > Actinomycetota > Actinomycetes > Kitasatosporales > Streptomycetaceae > Streptomyces > Streptomyces chrestomyceticus. The sequence continues at coordinate 7,713,052 of NZ_BHZC01000001.1, forward strand.
GGACCCGGCCGACTGCGTGGTCTTCGAGGACGCGCCCGCCGGGCTGCGGGCCGGCCGTGCGGCGGGCATGACCACCGTGGCGTTGACCACAACCCACCAGGCCGGTGAGCTGTCCGCCGACGTGATCGTCGAGAACCTGTCGGCGGTGTCCGTGCAGGCCACGGCGGACGGTCTGGAGATCACCACGGCGGACTGACCCGCCGTCCACCCCTCGGTCAAGCCTGTCCGCCATACGGACAGGCTTGATCGGTCCGTACGCCTGTCTGGTTTACTGGCGGACATGACCACGACGAGCAACCGCACCCCTGCGACCGAGGCGCTCCTGACGCCCGGTGCTCGTCGTATGTGTCGAATGTGTGACCGCTGAGGGCCCCCGCCGAGCCTCGCGCCCCGAAGCGAGACCCGCCGCCTTGCGCCGTGCGAGACGTACACCGCCGTACCCCACGGACCCGGCCGCCCCGCGTCACCGGAACCCGAAGCCGGGCCACCGCGCCCACAGCGCCCCCTCTCGGTCCTCCGTGCCGCACTCCGCAATGAATGCCCCGTGCCCGGCGGGCGAGCCGCCCGGCACACGACAGTGACGGAATTCCCAGTGATCACCACAACGGGCCTGACCAAGGTCTACCGCTCAGGAGACCGCGAAGTCACCGCCCTGGACGGCGTCGATCTGCACGTCCGCGAGGGCGAGGTGTACGGCGTCATCGGCCAGAGCGGCGCCGGCAAGTCCACCCTCATCCGCTGCGTCAACCTCCTGGAGCGCCCCACCTCCGGCACGGTCACCGTCGCCGGGCAGGAGCTGACCTCGCTGGCCGGCAACGGACAGCGCGCCAACGCCGCGCTGCGTGCCGCGCGCAGCCACATCGGCATGGTCTTCCAGCACTTCAACCTGCTGTCCTCGCGCACCGTCCAGGACAACATCGAGCTGCCGCTGGAGATCCTCAAGGTCGACCGCCGCGAGCGCTCCCGCAAGGCCCTGGAACTGCTCGACCTGGTCGGTCTCGCCGACAAGGCCAAGGCGTACCCCGCCCAGCTCTCCGGCGGCCAGAAGCAGCGCGTCGGCATCGCCCGCGCCCTGGCCGGCGACCCCAAGGTGCTGCTCTCCGACGAGGCCACCAGCGCCCTGGACCCGGAGACCACCCGCTCCATCCTCCAGCTCCTGCGCGACCTCAACCGCCAGCTCGGCCTGACCGTGCTGCTGATCACGCACGAGATGGACGTCGTCAAGACGATCTGCGACTCGGCCGCGCTGATGAAGAACGGCCGCGTCGTCGAGCAGGGCACCGTCTCCGAGCTGCTCGCCACCCCCGGCTCCGAGCTGGCCCGCGAGCTGTTCCCGGTCGGCGGCGAGCCCTCCGGACCGGACCGCACCGTCGTGGACGTCACCTTCCACGGCGAGGCCGCCACCCGCCCGGTGATCTCCGAGCTGTCCCGTACGTACAACGTGGACATCTCCATCCTGGGCGCCGCCATGGACACCGTCGGCGGCAGGCAGATCGGCCGGATGCGCATCGAGCTGCCCGGCCGCTTCGAGGACAACGTCGTGCCCATCGGCTTCCTGCGCGAGCAGGGCCTCCAGGTGGACGTGGCCGGCGATCCGGCCGAGCCCGCGACGACGGCGCCCGCCGGCGCGCTGGTGAAGGAAGGTGCCAAGTGACCTGGTCGCAGATGCAGCCGCTGCTGTACAACAACACGCTCGACACGCTCTTCATGGTGTGGTGGTCGACGTTCTACGCCGTCCTGTTCGGCATCCCGCTCGGCGTCCTGCTGATCCTGACCGACCGCGGCGGCGTCCTGCAGAACGTCGTGGTCAACAAGATCATCGGCGCGGTGGTGAACATCGGCCGGTCCTTCCCCTTCCTGATCCTGATGGTCGCGCTGATCCCCTTCACGCGTCTGATCGTCGGCGTCTCCATCGGCCCCACCGGCGCGGTCGTCCCCCTGGTGATCGCCGCCATCCCGTTCTTCGCCCGGCTCGTCGAGGCCGCGCTGCGCGAGGTCGACCACGGGCTGATCGAGGCCGCCCAGTCGATGGGCGGCGGCACCTGGACCATCGTCTTCAAGGTGCTGCTGCCGCAGGCGCTGCCCGCGCTGGTCGCGGCCGTCACCACCACCGTCATCACGCTGATCGGCTACTCCGCCATCGCCGGCGCGGTGGGCGGCGGCGGCCTGGGCAACCTGGCCTACACCTACGGCTACCTCCAGTACGAGACCAACCTCATGGTCATCACCATCGTGCTGCTGATCGTCCTGGTCGTCGCCGTCCAGTTGCTCGGCGACCTGATCGTGCGCAGGCTGGCCCGCCGCGGCAGCCGCGGCTCCTCCTCCGTACGCGTCGGACTGCGCAAGGCACCCGCCCCGGCCACCGCCGCCGGACAGACCGACGGGGCCGCATCCGCCGACACCCCCAAGGAGCGGGTCGGCGCCTGAGACCGGGTCCAGCGGACCCTCTTGAGCCCGGACCCTTTGCCGGGCGCACCCCGCGCGGAGCCGCCGGCCCCGCGCGACCGAGAAACCGAGATAGGGGCACTCTTCGTGCGTACCACCCGCAACATCACCGTGGCCGTCGCCGCCGCGGCAGCCGTCGCCCTCGGCGCGAGCGCCTGCAGCGCGCCCTCCGACGTCTCCTCCTCCGGAGGGGGCAAGAAGGCCGACAGCAGCGCGCCGCTGACCGTCGCCGCCAGCCCCACCCCGCACGGGGCGATCCTCAACTTCGTCCGCGACAAGCTCGCCGCGAAGGAAGGGCTCAAGCTGGAGGTGAAGGAGTTCAACGACTACAACCTGCCGAACAAGGTCACCGAGGACGGCCAGGTCGACGCGAACTTCTTCCAGCACAAGCCGTTCCTGGACACCTACAACAAGAAGAACGGCACCCACGTCGTGCCGGTCGTCAACGTGGCCATCGAGCCGCTCGGCGTCTACTCCAAGAAGGTCAAGAAGCTCTCCGAGCTGCAGGCCGGCAACACCGTCTCGGTGCCCAACGACCCGTCCAACGAGGGCCGCGCGCTCAAGCTGCTCGCCGACAACGGCGTCATCACCCTCAAGAAGGGCGTCGGCTCGGACGCGAAGCTGACCGACGTCGAGGACGCCAAGGGCATCAAGATCACCGAGCTGGAGGCCGGGCAGGTCGCGCCGCGCCTCGCCGACGTGGACGCCGCCGTCATCAACGGCAACTTCGCCATCGGCGCCCAGCTCAAGCCCTCCACCGACGCGCTCGCCCTGGAGAAGGCCGAGGGCAACCCGTACGCCAACTTCCTGGCCGTCAAGAAGGGCAACGAGGACGACCCGCGGGTCAAGAAGCTGGCGAAGTTGCTGAACTCGCCCGAGGTCAAGAAGTTCATCGAGGACAAGTACACGGACGGCTCGGTGATCCCGGCGTTCGGCGCTCCGCAGAGCTGATCGCCGTCACCGCAGGTCAGCCCCGTAAGGACGGCTGAGCCGGGCAGTCGACGGGCCCCGGGAGCGCTCCGTGCGCCACCGGGGCCCGCGTGCGTGGCACATCCCCGGTCGGATGCTGCATCCTGGTGCACTCAAGACGGTCAACAGGGCCCGAACTTCGGAGCAGCACGGTCAACGGCGTTGGAGCAGCGGCATGACATCCACCTTTCCGGACATCTCCATCAGCACGGATCGGTTGGTGCTTCGCCCTTTCGAAGAGGCCGACGTGCCCGCGCTCACCGAGATGATGAACGACGAGCTGACCGCCGCCTGGACCGCGCGGCCGCAGCCGTACACCACCGACACCGCCCGTGACTGGGCCACCCGCCGGTCCGCCGCGGTCCGCACCGAAGGCCGCGGCATCGCCTTCGCCGTCACCGAGTTCCTCACCCAGCGCCTGGTCGGCACGGTCGAACTCGACCGCACCGACTGGCGCATCCTGAGTACCGAGATCGCCTACGTCACCGCCCCCTGGGCGCGCGGCGAGGGCTACGCCTCCGAATCCGTCCTGGCCGTCGCGCAGTGGCTCTTCAGGGACCAGAAGTTCGAACGGGTCGAGCTGCGCACCGCCGCCGACAACACCGCCGCCCAGCAGGTCGCCCAGAAGGTCGGCTGCATCAGCGAGGGCGTGCTGCGCAACGCCTGGATAGCCCGCTCGCGCACCGAGGACGGCGGCTGGGCGGACATCCGTACGGACCTGATCGTGTGGAGCCTGCTGCCCGAGGACCTCGACGGCGTACCGGGCCGGATGGCCGACGCCAACGGCTTCGCCTATCCCGAGTGGAACTGAGAGCCGGTGCCGTGACCCGGCCCGCCGGGGCCCGCGCGGCGGACACGGCCCGGCGGCCCGCGTGACCGGGCGGTTCCGGCCACTGCTGCCCCGGCCCGCCTCGCTGTGGTCCGGACCTCTCGGGGTAGTCTCGGCCTGCCCGCCGGACGCCGTGAGCGGCTGACCGCCGCCGCGCGAGACGCCCGGCGTGTCCGCGAGAGTGCAGCGTTCCGCAGTTCTGTCCCGTATTGCCCTGCCCTGTTCCGTAGCAAGCGAAGTTCAGGAGACTGACGACGATGGCCGACCGGGTCACGGTGATCGGGTGGGACGGTTCGCCGTTGACCGCCGCCGCCCGCTCCGCCCTCGGCGCGGCGACCCTGGTGGCCGGCGCCGCCCACCACCTCGCCCTGCCCGAAGTGCCCCCGCACGCCGAACACATCCGGCTCGGCAGCGTGGGCCTGGCCGCCCGCCGCATCGCCCAGCACCGCGGCACCGCCGTGGTGCTCGCCGACGGCGACCCCGGCTTCTTCGGTGTCGTACGGACCCTGCGAGCACCCGAGCACGGCCTGGAAGTCGAGGTGGTGCCCGCCGTCTCGTCCGTCGCGGCCGCCTTCGCCCGCGCCGGGATGCCCTGGGACGACGCCCAGATCGTCGTCGCCCACAGCCGCGACCTGCGACGGGCGGTCAACGTCTGCCGCGCACACACCAAGGTCGCGGTACTCACCGCGCCAGGCGCCGGTCCCGCCGAACTCGCCCTGCTGCTGGACGGCGTCCACCGCACCTTCGTCATCTGCGAGGAACTGGGCACCGCGCGCGAGCGGGTGACGGTCCTCACCTCCGACAAGGTTGCCGACCACGTATGGCGCGACCCCAACGTCGTCATCGTCGTCGGCGGCGCCAACGCCGCCACCCAGGGCAGCGGCTGGCTCGCGGGGCGCGACGTCGCCTACCCGTCGCCGCCGCGCGGCTGGGGGCTGCCCGCACAGGCGTACGGCGGCGTCCTGGACGAGGGGGAATCCGTCCAGTTGCGCAGCGCCCAGCTCGCCCGCCTCGGGCCCCGGCCCGGAGACCTCGTCTGGGACATCGGCGCGGGCAGCGGCGCCGCCGCCGTCGAAGCGGCGCGCTTCGGCGCCGCCATCATCGCCGTCGACGCCGACCCGGACGCCTGCGAACGCACCGCGGCGGTCGCCCGCCGGTACGGCGTCCAGCTCCAGGTCGTCCAGGGGCAGGCGCCCCAGGTGCTGGAGGACCTGCCGGAACCGGACGTCGTGCGGGTCGGCGGCGGGGGAGCGGCGGTGGTCACCGCCTGCGCGGCCCGCCGGCCCGAGCGCATCGTGACGCACGCGTCGACCCGCGACGAGGCCGAGGCGATCGGCCGCGCGCTGGCCGACGGCGGCTACGAGACCGAGTGCGCGCTGCTCCAGTCCGTCGAACTGGACACCTCCGCCTGGGTCGAGCGGGAACGCGCCGTCGTCTTCCTGCTCAGTGGCTACCGGGTTGCTCACCCGTGACCCGGCCCGCAACCGGCGCGGGGTAGGCTGGCGGATCGTTGCGCCGCCGCCCCACGTTCGGTTTCGTACGCCAATATCCGGAACATGCTGTGGTTTTGGCCGTAAATGAAGCACTCAAGGGCGGACGTGCCGCGAGGCGCGCTCGCTCGTTCTAGCTACAGGGGCGGTCGGCGCGCCGCGGTGGAGCGCGTCGCACGAGCGGTTGGAAGGAGCACTACCAATGGGCGAGGGGTACGCATGACCGACACCGGCCAGGTCCCGGGCGAGGGACTGCCGGAGAACGCAGGCGCACAGCCCGGACAGCCGCAGCCGGCGGCCGTTCCCCCGCCTGCCGATGCCGGCCCGACGCAGCCGCCGGGGACGCCCCAGGCGCCCGACGCGTACACCTTCCTGGACCCCGCCGACGCGGGCACCGAGGACGACGACCTGCTGCTGATGCCGGGCGCCCAGGGCGCCTGGGGCAGCGAGCAGCAGCACCACCAGCCGCAGTATCCGCAGCAGGCCCAGCCGGCGCCCCAGCAGACCGTGCCCGAGCAGGCCGGGCCGTACGACTCCGCGCCGCTCGGCGCCATGGCGTACGAGCCGGTGCCGCCGGAGGCCGGCGACCACGAGAGCGGCGGCCGCGACTCCGCCTCCGTCGACCTGGGCGGCGTACGCGTACCGCCGCCCGCCGCGCCGCAGCAGGCCCCCGCGCCGCCGCGCCGCCCCCTGCACATGGGCCCGCCGGTGCCCGACGCGACCGGCGGAGTGGTCCGCTCGCTCGCCGACCGCGGCCCGGCCGGCACGCCGCCGAGCACCCCGGTGCGCGGCAACCCCGGTCCGCCGACGACCGGCCCCGAGTACCTGGACGTCGAGGAGGGAGCACAGCAGCCGGAAGCCCCCGCTGCCGCCCCCGCCGCACGGCAGGCGTCCGCCGCCGAGGTCTACGCGGCCTCCGGCACGTCATCGCTGCCCGGGCCGCAGCTCGGCGAGATTCCCGTGCAGATGCCGGCGCAGGTGCCCGCGCAGATGCCCGCGCAGGTTCCGTCCTGGGACAGCGCTCCGGCGCAGGCGGCCCCGGTGGCACCGGTCGCCGCGCAGGCCGCTGCGGCGGTTCAGGCTGTTCCGGACGCGGCCGCGGTTGCCGGGGAGGCACCGGCTGCCGATGTGGCCGAGGCTGCGGACGTGGCCGAGGCTGCGGATGTGGTCGAGGCTCCGGTTCCGGACGCCGCTCCGGTTGCAGAATCGGTCGATCGCGGTGCTGAGGAGGCTGCGGTTGCGGATGTGACGGCGGAGTCGGGCGAGGCGCAGGTCGAGGCGGCCGCAGCCGTCGCTCCGGTGGCGCAGCCGGAGGTCGCTCCGGAAGGCGCCGAGGGTATGCCGGAGGCCGCTCCGGAAGCCGCACCGGAGGAAGCCGCGCCGCAGACGGACGCCGTCGGCGGCGAGCAGGCGGCGGAGCCCGTGGTGGCGGAGGCCGTGACGGCCGAGCCCGTGGTGGCGGAGCAGCCCGTACCGGCCGGACAGCCGGTCCCGGAAGCCGCGGGTACGCAGCCGGGGGAGCCGGTCCAGGACGTGACCGACGCGGGGGTGACGACGCACGCCACGGGTTCGGCCGACGGCGCGCAGCCCGCGGAACCGGCCCAGGTGCCGCAGCCCATACAGGTCGCCGAAGAGGCACCCGCCGCCCCGGCCGCCGAGCCGGTGGAGAGCGCGGCCGAGGCTCGGGAAACCGCGGCCGGTACGGAGCCGCCCGCGGCCCCCGTGGAGGCCGAAGCCGTCCCGGCCGTACCTGAGCAGGAGCAGGCCGTGGCGGAGCAAGTACAGGCCGTACCTGAGCAGGAGCAGGCCGCTGTGCCCGTGACCGACGTACCACAGGAGGCCGCGGCCCCGGCCGGAGAGCCGCAGCCGCAGGCAGCCGACGCACCGGTGGCGGTCGCCGAGCAGCAGCAGGCCGACGTGCCCGAGGCCGCTCCGGCCGCCGACGCGCAGGCCCCGGCCGCCGAGGCCGTGCCCACGGACGACGGGCAGGCCGCCGCCCCGGTATCCCCGGAGCAGCAGGCCCCCGAGGCCCCTGCGGAGGCGGCCCCGGCCCCCGAGCAGGCTCAGGCCACCCCGGTGGCGGAGGAAGCCCCTGCGGCCGAGGCCGTCCAGGCCGCCGAGGCCGAAGTGCCGGAGGACGCCGCCGACCGGCCGGCCCCGGAGCAGGACGCCTCCGAACTCGTCCAGCTCGGCGACGACCAGGACGGTACGGACACGGCACCGGATCCCGAGGCCACGGCCGCCCCGATGGACGCCCCCCAGGAGCAGGCGCAGCCCACCGAGGCCCCCGCCGCGGAAGCCGGCACGGGAGCAGACGCGGAGCCCGGCCCCGCCGCCGCCCCGGCCGTGCCCACCACTCCTCCCGCCACCGGCTACGACGACTCCGAGCGGGCCGCCGTGCACCGCGTCATGCGCGAACGCCGCGACATCCGCAACGGCTTCCGCCCCGACCCCATCCCCAACGAGGTGCTGCTGCGCGTCCTGGAGGCGGCCCACACCGCCCCCAGCGTCGGCCACTCCCAGCCCTGGGACTTCGTCGTCATCCGCTCCCAGGAGACCCGGGAACGGATGCACCAGCTCGCCGCCGCGCAGCGCGAGGCGTACGCGAAGTCGCTGCCGAAGGCCCGCGCCAAGCAGTTCCGCGAGCTGAAGATCGAGGCCATCCTCGAAACGCCGGTCAACATCGTGGTGACCGCCGACTCGACCCGCGGCGGCCGGCACACCCTCGGCCGCCACACCCAGCCCCAGATGGCCCCGTACAGCTCCGCCCTCGCGGTGGAGAACCTGTGGCTGGCGGCCCGCGCCGAGGGCCTGGGCGTCGGCTGGGTCAGCTTCTTCGACGAGCGCGAGATGGTCCGCGAGCTGGGCCTGCCCGACCACCTGGAGGTCGTCGCGTACCTCTGCGTCGGATTCGTCGACGAGTTCCCCGACGAGCCCGAGCTGATGCAGGCCGGCTGGGCCAAGCGCCGCCCGCTGTCCTGGGTCGTCCACGAGGAGACGTACGGCCGCCGCGCCCTGCCCGGCGAGGCGCCCGCCGACCTCCTCCAGGAGACCCTCCAGGGCATCCGCCCGCTGGACGCCAAGGCGCTCGGTGAGGCGTGGGAGCGCCAGAAGCGGATGACCAAGCCCGCGGGCGCCCTCGGCATGCTGGAGATCATCTCCGCGCAGTTGTGCGGCCTGTCCCGCAAGTGCCCGCCGCCGATCCCGGAGCCGGCCGCCGTCGCCGTCTTCGCGGGCGACCACGGCGTGCACGCCCAGGGCGTCACCCCCTGGCCCCAGGAGGTGACCGCGCAGATGGTCGCCAACTTCCTGGGCGGCGGCGCGGTCTGCAACGCCTTCGCCAACCAGGTGGGCGCCGAGGTCTGCGTCGTGGACGTGGGCGTGGCCGCCGACCTGCCGACCACCCCGGGTCTGCTGCCGCGCAAGATCCGGCCGGGCACCGCCGACTTCACCGTCGGCCCCGCGATGAGCCACGAAGAGGTGCTGCGCGCCCTCGAAGTGGGCATCGAGACCGCCCGCGACCTGGTGGCCGCCGGGAACAAGGCGCTGATCACCGGCGAGATGGGCATCGCCAACACCACCACCTCGGCCGCCCTGATCTCCGTCTACACCGAGACCGACCCCGCCGAGGTCACCGGCCGCGGCACCGGCATCAACGACGAGACGCACGCCCGCAAGGTCGACGTGGTCCGCCGCGGCCTGGAGCTGCACCGCCCCGACCCCGCCGACCCCATCGGCGTCCTCGCCGCGGTCGGCGGCCTGGAGCACGCGGCGATGGCCGGCTTGATCCTCGGCGGCGCCTCGCTGCGTACGCCGGTGATCCTGGACGGCGTCAGCGCCGGAGCCGCCGCCCTGGTGGCCCGCGCCATCGCCCCCGAGGCGCTGGCCGCCTGCATCGCCGGTCACCGCAGCGCCGAGCCCGGCCATGTCGCCGCGCTCAACAAGCTCGGACTGCGCCCGCTGGTCGACCTCGACCTGCGGCTCGGTGAGGGCACCGGCGCCCTGCTGGCGCTGCCCGTCGTGCAGAGCGCCGCCCGCGCCATGCACGAGGTCGCCACCTTCGACTCCGCCGGAGTCACGGAGAAGACCTGACCCCGGCCATCGGCCCTGAGCATGACCCCCGGCCCGCAGCCACATAGGCTGTGGGCCGGGCCCGTACCCTCTCACCAGGTACGGAACCCCGGGGCCGAGCCGCCCCGCCCGCCAGCCGCTCCAGCGCCGTAGCGGCGAACGCGTCCCCGTTCCCCCGCCCGCGAGCGCTGCCCGTACCACAGCGCCCCGCGCCACCGCACAAGGAGCCCTACCGCCATGGCCGAGCACGCCGAACACGCCGCCTACCCCGTCGGACTGCGCCTGTCCGGCCGCCGCGTGGTCGTCCTCGGCGGCGGCCAGGTCGCCCAGCGCCGGCTGCCCTCCCTGGTCGCCGCGGGCGCCGACGTCCTGTTGATCTCGCCGTCCGCCAAGCCGTCCGTCGAGGCGATGGCCGACACCGGCGAGATCCGCTGGGAGCGCCGCCGGTACGAGTCCGGGGACCTCGCGGACGCCTGGTACGCGCTGATCTCCACCGACGACCCCGAGGCCAACGAGGCCGCCTCCCAGGAGGCCGAGGACCGCCGGGTGTGGTGCGTCCGCTCCGACGACGCCGAGGCCGCCACCGCCTGGACCCCGGCCACCGGCCGCAGCGAGGGCGTCACCGTCGCCGTCCTCACCGGCCGCGACCCGCGCCGCTCCGCCGCCGTACGGGACGCCATCGTCGAGGGCCTGCGCGACGGCACCCTCGCCGCCCCGCACCACCGTGCCCGCGCCACCGGTGTCGCCCTGGTCGGCGGCGGCCCCGGCGACCCCGACCTGATCACCGTGCGCGGCCGCCGGCTGCTCGCCGAGGCCGACGTGGTCATCGCCGACCGGCTCGGCCCGCGCGACCTGCTCGCCGAACTCCCGCCGCACGTCGAGGTCATCGACGCCGCGAAGATCCCGTACGGCCGGTTCATGGCCCAGGAGGCCATCAACAACGCCCTGATAGAGCACGCCCGCGCCGGGAAGGCCGTGGTCCGCCTCAAGGGCGGCGACCCGTACGTCTTCGGCCGCGGCATGGAGGAGCTCCAGGCCCTCGCCGAGGCCGGCATCCCCTGCACCGTCGTCCCCGGCATCTCCAGCTCCATCAGCGTGCCCTCCGCCGCCGGCATCCCCGTCACCCACCGCGGTGTCGCCCAGGAGTTCACCGTCGTCAGCGGCCATGTCGCGCCCGACGACGAGCGCTCCACCGTCGACTGGTCCGCCTTGGCCCGCCTGCGCGGCACCGTCGTCGTCCTCATGGGCGTCGAGAACAGCGGCGCCATCGCCGCCACGCTCATCGCCCACGGACGCGGCGCCGACACCCCCGTCGCCGTCGTCCAGGAAGGCACCACCGCGGCCCAGCGCCGGGTGGACGCCACCCTCGGCACCCTCGGCGAGACGGTACGGGCCGAAGGCGTCCGCCCGCCGGCCGTCATCGTCATCGGCGACGTCGTCGCCGTGAACCCCGCCTGACCCGTCTCCAGCTCCCCCTGGCCGGCCTCTTCCGGCCCACCACCGACAAGGCACCCACCCCGTGGCTGACATCATCACCGTCGACGACCCGGACGACCCGAGGCTCAGCGACTACACCGGTCTGACCGACGTCGAACTGCGCCGCCGCCGCGAACCGGCCGAGGGCCTGTTCATCGCGGAGGGCGAGAAGGTCATCCGGCGCGCCGAGCACGCCGGTTACGCGATGCGCTCGATGCTGCTGTCCGCCAAGTGGGTCGACGTCATGCGCGACGTCATCGACGAGGTCCAGGCCCCCGTGTACGTGGTCAGCCCGGCCCTCGCCGAACGCGTGACGGGCTACCACGTCCACCGCGGCGCCCTGGCGTCCATGGCCCGCAAGCCCCTGCCCACGGCCGCCGAACTCCTGGCCCGTCCCGGCACCCGCCGGATCGCGGTCATGGAAGCCGTGAACGACCACACCAATATCGGCGCGATCTTCCGCAGCGCCGCCGCCCTCGGCATGGACGCCGTCCTGCTCTCCCCGGACTGCGCCGACCCGCTCTACCGGCGCTCGGTGAAGGTCTCCATGGGCGCGGTCTTCGCCGTCCCGTACGCCCGCCTGGAGAACTGGCCCCGCGACCTCGAAACGGTCCGCGCGGCAGGCTTCCCCCTCCTGGCCCTCACCCCGGACGCCACGGCCGTCCCCCTGGACGAGGTGGCGCCCCACCGCCTGGACCGCGCGGCCCTGCTGCTCGGCGCCGAAGGCGACGGCCTCACTCCGCAGGCCCTGCGGGCCGCCGACACCTGGGTCCGCATCCCGATGGCCCACGACGTCGACTCCCTCAATGTGGGGGCGGCGGCAGCGGTGGCGTTCTACGCGGTGACGGCGGGGCGAGGGGAAACGGGCGGCTCGCCCACCCGTTAGGCGAGGTCAACCCCGCCAGGGCTCCGCCGACGGCTCCACGGCCGAGGACGTGACCACGGACCGCTCGGCGCCCATGCCCCGGGCCGGGCCCTGACACCCCTGGGCCGCCGCGATCCCCAACGCGACCAGCAACGTCACCGTGATGAACACGATGATCCGCTGCCGCAGCAACCGCCGGTCGGGCCCTGGCCTGCGTCCGCCGGGCGAGGTCCGCGCCCCCGTGCGGGGCGCCCGCGCCGGACGAGAACCGTTACGTCCAGAGGTACGTGCACCCGGTACGGACGGCCGCCTGCCGCCACGGGACTTCGGCGCGGCATCTCCCGGAGGCCCCGCCGGAGCGGCCCCGGGGCCGACTGAGGGCGGCCGGGCGCGCTCCCGCGCCCCGGCACACCGCCGCGCGGCGCCTGCGGACGCGGCGTGGGCGTGCCGGCCGGCCGCCGCTCCGTCCGCTGCCGCGCGTACTCCTCCGCGCGCTTCCCCGTCGGCCGGTCCGCCTGCGGCCGTACGGGCCTGGACCTGGCCGGAGTGCTCCGCTCGGACGCGGCCCCCCGGTCCGGGGACGCACCACGCTCGGACGACGGCCCGCGGCCGGCCCGACCGCGCCCGGCCCCGCCGGGCAGCGCCTCGCCGCCGGGCCCGCCCGGCGACGACAGCCCCTGCGCCTCCCGCGCGGCGATCTCCTTCAGCCGCAGCGACAGCGACAGCGTGGAGGGCCGGTCCGCAGGGTCCTTGGCCAGACAGGCCGCCAGCAGCGGCGCCAGCGCGTCCGGCACTCCGCCCAGGTGCGCCTCCTCGTGGACGACGCGGTAGAGCATGACCTCCGAACTGCCCTGGCCGAAGGGAGAGTCCGCCGTGCAGGCGTACGCGAGTGTGGCGCCGAGCGCGAAGATGTCCGTCGCCGGGGTCACCGCGGCGCCCCGCACCTGCTCCGGCGCGAGGAAGCCGGGCGAGCCGACCGCCGTACCGACGTGGGTGAGCGTGCTCGCGCCGGTGGCCCACGCGATGCCGAAGTCGATGATGCGCGGGCCCTTGGGGGACAGCAGGATGTTGGACGGCTTCAGGTCGCGGTGGACCACGCCCGCGTCGTGCACCGCCAGCAGGCCCTCGGAGAGCGCGGCGCCGATCGAGGCGACCTGCGCCGGGTACAGCGGCCCCTCGTCGTTGACCTTGTCGTGCAGCGAGGGCCCGGGGACGTACTGCGTGGCGAACCACGGCCGGTCCGCGTCGAGGTCGGCGGCCACCAGCCGCGCCGTACAGCCGCCGCGGATCCGCCGCGCGGCCGACACCTCACGGGCGAACCGGGACCGGAATTCCTGGTCCTCGGCCAGGTCCGGCCGGATGACCTTCAGGGCCACCCGCTGTCCGCGCTTGTCGGAGCCGAGATAAACCACACCCATCCCGCCCGCGCCGAGCCGCCGGTGCAGCCGGTACGAACCGACGACACGCGGGTCCTCGCGCCGGAGCCGCATCATCGCCATGTCCATCCCCGCTGCCCGGTCCCGTCTGACGTGGCACAGCTTACGGATTGACGGCTCGCTGTGCTGATAGGCCGCGCATGAGTCGGCGGCCGGATTGTCAGTGCCGGGTGGGATTCTGAAAGAGCGGCAGGAATCCGGGCGCGGCGCGGCCCGGCCGCCTGCGCGTGCTCCCAATGATCCGTTGCGGAAGGGGGATTGGCGCGGTGAAGGGTGACCGAGTCGAGATCGTCGTGGACGCCGGGGACACGACCCGGACGTACGAAGTGGTGGCGAGCAGAGCGGGCCGCAGGGTGGAGACGGCGGTGCGCAGGGGAGTGGTGGAAGTGAGCGAAGTCACCCGCAGCGGCTCGGTGGTGCGGACGGCCCGGTTCATGGCCAGCCGGGTGCTGGCCCTGGTCGAGCATCCCGTTCCGCGGGCCGAGGAGTCCGAGACGGCCGCCGGGCGGGCGTCCCCTCCGGGATGACCCGGGGTTCCGGGGCGATGTCTCCACCCAGGGGAGTACGCGGCGCGGCGCACCGTCATCCTCCCGTAGGCCGTCCAAGCGGTACGACGGCATGACGCCCGGGGCCCGCCGGTTCCCTAATGTGGGGTGCAAGCGGCGGGCGAACGCACTCGTCCCCCGAGGTCAGACGCCCGCCGCCCCAATTCGACGGGGAGCGGGACGATGGCAGACAGCTTCGGGCGCACGGCCGTCCGCACGCAAGGGCGCAGGGCCGCCTCGGCGTTCGGCGGGCGGCGTTCAGGTACCCGCCATCCGCTGGTCGCGGTGGCCATGGTGCTGCCGCTGGCGGTCCTGCTCGCCGTGGTGTTCGGCGGCTGGGAGGCCGTCATGACACAGGCGTCGTCCGTGGCCGGAATGCTGGGGCGCTGAGGCGCCCCGGTCCTGGGAGAGCGGCCCGGGACGGGGGATCTTCCGGCCTACAACCCCGTGGGGACGGGGGTGCGGCGGACGGCACGAGTGGCCGGGCATCTGGGGAGATGCCCGGCCATCGGTCTGTCCGGGACCCGGCCCCGCCCGGCGGCGTACGATCCTCGGCGAACCACTCCGCCCGGGGGGAACGATGTCCGCGACCGCGTCCCGCATCGCCCGCCTGGCCGCCCTGGCGGCCGAGGCCGACCCCGGTCCCGATCCCGAGGCCGATTCCGGCCCCGACCCCGATCCCGCTCGCCACCCCACCCTCCTCGCCGACCGCCCCGACGCCACCCTCGTCCGCCACGGGCGTGTCGTGGCCAAGGCGCACGCTCCCGACTGCGACCCGGCGCGGCTGGCCGTCCGGCTCCGTATCGCCGCACACCCCGCGCTGCACGGCATCCTGCTGCCGCCCCTGCCCGTCACCGGCCCCGGCGGCCTCCTCACCCTGCTCCCCGACGGCCGCCCCGCGACGCGCTGGCCGTACGGCCGGCCGGTCTCCCCGGACGTACCCGACGCCGCCCCCTGGGAGGAGACGGCCCGGCTGCTCGCCCGGCTGCACACCGTCGGGCCGTCGCGGCTACCCGGCCCGGTCCCGCCGATGCGCGGCCCGGCGAAGGCAGCCCGCGCCCTGGCCCGTATGCGGGCCGCGGCCGCTCCCGGAGCTGCCCCCGACCTCCGGCGCGCCGCCACCACCGTCGAACGCGCCTGGACGCAGTTGCCCCCGTGGGCCCGCGACGAGTCCCCGCCGCCCCGCGCGACCGTCCTCTGCCACGGCGACCTCCACCTCGGACAGCTCGTCAGGCACCCCGTGCCGGACGGCCCCTGGCTCCTCATAGACATCGACGACCTGGGACTCGGCGACCCGGCATGGGACCTGGCCCGCCCCGCCGCCTGGTTCGCCACCGGCCTGCTGGCCCCCGCCGTCTGGTCCCGCTTCCTCGGCGCCTACCGGGCAGCCGGCGGACCCGCCGTACGCCCTTGCGGTGATCCCTGGCCGGAACTCGACACCCCGGCCCGCGCCCTGACGGTCCAGACCGCCGCACTCGCCGTCGCCAAGGCCGTCGCGGCGGGCCGGGCGCTGGACGAGGACGAGGAGGCCGTCGTGGACGCCTGCGGCCGGATGGCTTGCGCCGGACCCGAGTTGGCGGACCGGCCGGAGCCGTAGGGTGACACCGTCACCACCGGACGGACGGTCCGGGGAGCCGCCCTCCTGACAGGAGATGAGCGCCATGCACTGTCCCAAGTGCCATGCACCGATGCAGACGTACAACCGCAACGGCGTGCAGATCGAGCAGTGCGCCGGCTGCCGGGGAATCTTCCTGGACTACGGGGAGCTGGAGGCGCTGTCCCGCCTGGAGACGCAGTGGGCCCAGCAGGCCCCGCCGCCTCCGCCCGGCCCCCAGGCGTACCCGTCCGCCCCCGCGTGGGGCGCACCGCACCAGGGGCACTACGGCCACCACGGACACCACGGCGGTCACGGACAGCGCGGCTTCGGCCGGATGCTCTTCTCCTCCTGAGATCCGGGATCCCCTGAGAGCCGGGACCGCGACCGCCCCGGGACGCCACAACGACCGAGGGCCGGAGCAAGAAGCTCCGGCCCTCGGCCTTACGGTGTGGACGATACTGGGATTGAACCAGTGACCTCTTCCGTGTCAGGGAAGCGCTCTCCCGCTGAGCTAATCGTCCTCGGGACCGCGGCCGGGGGCCGCGGGGTGCTGCGTGCGCGATACTGGGATTGAACCAGTGACCTCTTCCGTGTCAGGGAAGCGCTCTCCCGCTGAGCTAATCGCGCGGGTTCCGCCCTGCCCGAAGGCCGGGGGATCGGTCCTTGCGGACCAGTGGACGATACTGGGATTGAACCAGTGACCTCTTCCGTGTCAGGGAAGCGCTCTCCCGCTGAGCTAATCGTCCTTGGAGGTGGAGACGGGATTTGAACCCGTGTAGACGGCTTTGCAGGCCGTTGCCTCGCCTCTCGGCCACTCCACCAGGAGTGCGGGGGTCGGGAAGATCCCCCACTTCGAGCGGACGACGAGACTCGAACTCGCGACATCCACCTTGGCAAGGTGGTGCTCTACCAACTGAGCTACGTCCGCAGGTGCCTTTCCGGACCAAGTCCGGGGAGGAACCCCGTCTCCGTTTCGCTTCCGCGTCCCGGCGACGTGTTGAACTCTAGCGGATTCCCGGGCCAGTACAAAAACGCGTTTGTGCAGCGTGCTGCGCTGCTCGCCCGATCGGGGCGGGCGCCCGGCCCCAGCCATAGACTCGATGGCGTGAACGACCTCCCTCCGCTGGCCCGTTTCGGCGGCCGTACAGCCACTGACCTGCGCGATGTCACCCGTGATCCGGAGGCCCTGGACTCGGCGGGGTGGTGGGCCGTCGTCGCCGACTACGAGGGCGGTCTGCTCTGCGCGCGCTTCGGGGACGTACGGGAGGACGGGGCGGTGCCCCCGCCCGACCCCGCCCGCTGGCGGGGCCCGGCCCCCGGGGACTGGCGCAGTTCACTGGACCGCGCCGCCTACATCGAGGGCGTACGGCGCATACGCGCCCACATAGCCGCCGGCGAGGTCTATCAGGTGAACCTCTGCCGGATTCTCAGCGCGCCGCTGCCGGACCCCGCGCGCGCCGACGTCGACGCGCTGTCCGCCGTCCTGGCCCGCGGCAACCCGGCCCCGTACGCGGGCACCGTCCGCCTCCCCGCGCACGGCACCGAGGTCGCCACCGCTTCCCCCGAGCTGTTCCTGCGCCGCTCCGGGCGCACCGTCGAGTCCGGCCCCATCAAGGGCACCGGCCGGGTGCCCGAGGACCTGCGGGACAAGGACCGGGCGGAGAACGTGATGATCGTCGACCTGGTCCGCAACGACCTCGGCCAGGTCTGCCGCACCGGCTCCGTCACCGTCCCGGCACTCTGCGCGATCGAGGCGCACCCCGGCTTGGTCCACCTGGTCTCCACCGTGCGCGGGGAGCTGGCGGAGGAGCACGAGAAGACCGGCTGGGCGGACCTCTTCGACGCCACCTTCCCGGCGGGCTCCATCACCGGTGCCCCGAAGCTCGCGTCGCAGCGCGTCATCGAGGAGCTGGAGACCGCGCCCCGCGGCCCGTACTGCGGCGGCATCGGCTGGGTGGACGCCGACCGCGGCACCGGCGAGCTGGCGGTGGGCATCCGTACGTTCTGGATCGACCGCGCGGCCCCCGAGGGGCCGGTTCTGCGCTTCGGCGCCGGGGCGGGCATCACCTGGGGTTCGGACCCCGAGGGGGAGTGGGACGAGACCGAGCTGAAGGCCCGCAGACTGCTGGCGGTAGCGTCGGGCCTGCACGAGCCGAGCGGCGGAGGGACACGACCATGAAGATCTGGCTCGACGGAGAGCTGTGCGACGCCGAGGGCGCCCGGGTCTCGGTCCTCGACCACGGCCTGACGGTCGGCGACGGCGTCTTCGAGACGCTCCGTACCGTCGACGGGCGGGCCTTCGCCCTCACCCGCCACCTGGACCGGCTCACCGCCTCCGCCCGCGGCCTGGGCCTCCCCGACCCCGACCTCGACGAGGTACGGCGGGCCTGCGCGGCCGTCCTGGAGGCCAATCCCGTACCGCTCGGCCGGCTGCGCATCACCTATACCGGCGGCCTCTCGCCCCTCGGCTCGGACCGGGGCGAAGCGGCCCCCACGCTGGTCGTCGCGGTCGGCGAGGTGCCGCGCCGCCCCGACACCACCGCGGTCGTCACCGTCCCCTGGACCCGTAACGAGCGTGGCGCGCTGGCGGGCCTGAAGAGCACCTCGTACGGGGAGAACGTCGTCGCGCTCGCCCGCGCCCGTGCGGAGGGCGCCTCCGAGGCGCTCTTCGGCAACACCGTCGGGCAGCTCTGCGAGGGCACCGGCTCCAACGTCTTCGTCGCCCTGGACGGTGTGCTGCACACCCCGCCGCTGTCCTCCGGCTGCCTGGCGGGCATCACCCGCGCCCTGGCCGTCGAGTGGACCGGCGCCAAGGAGACCGACCTGCCGCTGGACGTCCTGGAGCGCGCCGACGAGGTCTTCCTGACCTCCACGCTCCGCGACGTGCAGGCCGTCACCCGGGTCGACGGACGCCAACTGGGTGACATGCCCGGACCGTTGACCGCCGAGGCGATGCGGGTCTTCACGGAGCGCGCCGCCGCGGACTTCGACCCGCGCTGATGACGTACGCCCGGAAAACCGGGTAGAAAGCCAGCGTGACCACGACGCTGCGCCCCGCCGGCCCCGAAGATCGACGCGATGACGGCGGCCGGGCCCGTACGTACGAAGTCTGTGTCAACAGCCGCCCGGTGGGCCGGATAACTCTGGCCACCGACGCCCGGCTGGGCCTGTCCGCCGGGCGCATCGCGGACCTGCACATCGACGAACGCGACCGGCACCGGGGCCGCGGCACCGTCGCGGCCCTCGCCGCCGAGGAGGTGCTGCGCGGCTGGGGCTGCCGGCGGATCTCGGTGGACGTGCCGGCCGACGCGGAGCCGGCCCTGCGGCTGGCCGCCGCCCTCGGCTACACGGAGCACAGCCGCCGGATGCTCAAGGAGCTCACCGCGCCGCCCGGGCTTCCCGCGGGCAGCGCCGTGCGGCCGCTCGGCGCGGAGGAGTACCCGGCCTGGCTGACCGCGGCGGTCACCACCTACGTCGAAGCGAAGGTGGGCAACGGGATGCCGCGCGAGCGTGCGGAGCGCAACGCGGCGGAGGACCACGCGACGCTGCTCCCGGACGGGCCGGCCACCGCGCACCAGTCGCTGCGCGTGCTGGCCCACGAGGGCACGGACGTCGGGACGGTCTGGACCACGACGTACCACCCGGCCCGGCCCGGCGGCTATGTCATGGACGTCCGGGTGGAGCCGGAGCACCGCGGCCGCGGGCACGGCCGGACGCTCATGCTCGTCGCCGAGCGGGAGACGCTGGATGCGGGCCGCACCGTCCTGGGGCTCAACGTCTACGTGGACAATCCGCGGGCCCGCGGTCTGTACGAGACCCTGGGCTACCGGCCGACCATATACTCCCTGCACAAGCTCCTGCTCTGAGCGCGTGGGCCGCCCGGGGCGTGGCCGGGTCAGCCCTGCTCGGCCAGCAGCCGGTCGGCGATCTCCGTGATGCGCTCGCGCAGGCCGTCCTGGCTCTTGCCGCCGTCCAGCAGTTCCCCGCCGATCTCGTACGTGGGCGTGCCGGTCACGCCGATCGCCTTGCCCTCCGCCTGATCGGCGTCCACGGCCAGCAGGTGCCGGCCGTCGATGAGCGCGGTGTCCATCTCCTCCGCGTCCAGGCCCAGTTCACCGGCCACGGTGAGCAGCAACTGCTCGCCCTTGGTGCCCAGTTCCTCCGTACGGGCCAGGACGGCCTCCACGAACGGCCAGCCCTTGCCCTGCTCCATGGCTTCCTCGGCGGCCTGGGCGGCGGCGTAGGCATGCTGGTGCTTGGCCAGCGGGAAGTGCCGCAGCCGGATGTCCAGCCGGTCCCCGTAGTGCTCGCGCAGGGCCCGCAGGTCGTCGAGCGCGGCGGTGCAGTCCGGGCACTGCAGCTCGCACCACACGTCGAGGACGACGGGGCGGGCGGAACCGGAGGTCGTGGCGTCGTTCATGCGCCCAGTCTCCCAGCCCCCGGCACCCCGGCCGAACCGGCACCCGCGGAGCCGGACCGGCACCTGCGGAGGAGCCGGACCCTTAGATGTCCCTGAGCCTGCCCCGGAACGTGGCACCGGGCGCCCGGGAGGAGGCAGGATGGAGGCAGAGCAGTACAAGAGGGGCGTCGCGCTGCCGCCGCGCGGGAGAGCGGGGCGGGCGCGGCGGAGGACGAGAACCGATCGGCAGGAGGACCGGGGATGCTGAGCTCGACCATCTGTACCGTGGTGTCGGTGGCCGGCCTGGGCATCGCCGCGCTGACCGCCTACCGCAAGCGGTTCCTGGCCGCGACCCGTGTCGCGGCCTTCTCGCTGGTCCCCGTGGGCCTGGCGATGACCGGTGTCATCGACTGGCTGACCGGTGTGGTCTTCAAGCCCGTGGTCTGGGCGGGCTTCGGGGCGCTGGCCCTCTCCGTCGTGCTGTTCATGATCGCGAGGATGGCCGAGCGGCACTCGCTCAAGGCCGGCGGCAGCCGCAAGGAGCGGCGCGCCGCGGCCCGGCAGCAGGGCCCGGCCGCGGTGGCACCGAAGGCGTCCGCCCCGTCGCTCGGCGCGGGCGCGCGGTCCCCGGAGCCCGCGCCCCAGGCCAAGGGCCGGGGCAAGGGCGGCGCGCCGGAGGAGGACTTCTCCGACATCGAGGCCATCCTGAAGAAGCACGGCATCTGAACGAGCGCGGGGCCGTCCGGAGCCGCCCGGCGGCCGGGCCGCCGGAGCCGTTGTACAGCGGATGCCGCACGCTCCCTGCGGGTGACCTCTCGGACACCGTAGCGATCACGGAAGTGCACGGGATCTGGTGAACTCCCTGCCCTGACGGGTGATCCGGGCCTTCCCGCCTGATCATCTGCGCCATCATCGGCGCGAGATGAACGACGAGTGCGCCCTTCCCCGGGACCCCGCCGTCACAGCGGCGGACCCTCCGGCCCCCGAACCGCGTGGCTGTCTTTTCGCGTTGTCCCAGCCGCCGCTGATGCTCTTCCTCACCTTCATCGCCGTCCTGCTCCTCATCGGCGCCCTGCACGACCTCCTCGTCCTGTGAGGCCGGGCGAGGGGGCGGCGATCCGGGCGGGCCCCGGCCGTACCGTCAGCGGGTGGCTTCGCGGCGGCGTGCCCGGTAGGCCGCGACGTGCAGCCGGTTGCCGCACGTACGGCTGTCGCAGTAGCGGCGCGAACGGTTGCGGGACAGGTCCACGAAGGCGAACCGGCAGTCCGGCGCCTCGCAGTGCCGCAGCCGCTCCCGTTCCCCGGCGACCACCAGGAACGCCAGCGCCATGCCCCCGTCCGCCGCCAGGTGCTCGGCGACCGAGGCGCCGGGCGCGAAGTAGTGCACATGCCAGTCGTAGCCGTCGTGGTCGGTCAGCCGCGGTGTGGTGCCGGCCGCCGCGACCAGGTCGTTGAGCCGCTCGGCGGCCGTACGGTCGTCCGGCGCCGCGAAGACGTCGGCGAAGCGGGTCCGTACGGCCCGTACGGAGGCCAGGTCACGGTCGCCGAGGGTGCCCACGTCGCTGATCGCGTTACGCGTGACGAACGCCTGCAGCGCCGCGAGGTCGGTCAGGCTGTCGGTGGCTCCGGGGGCGTCGCCCTCCGGGGCGGTGTTCAACAGGTCGACGACCGCGTCGAGCGCGCACCGGGTGTCGTGGGTGATCATCACGGTTTCGCTCCCTGGCCGGGTGGGGTCGGACGGCGCCGCCCCGGTGTCCTTGCCGAATGGTCGCCGACTCTAGCGCGTCCAACAAGCCTCGGCGCCGTCTCCGCGGTGGGTCCGCGGCGACGGCGCCGGCTCGTGCCGTATGAACTTGTCGGTCCTGTGCCGTCGCCCCGAGTCGGACGGTGCAGGTGTGAGCGGTTCGGTGCGGTGGATGGCTGCGATGGGCTGCTGCGCCGCCTTTCAGTTCTCCGCGAGGATGTGGGAGAGCTCCGTGTCGAGATCGAAGTGCCGGTGCTCCGTACCGGGTGGAACCGCCGCGTCGGTCCTCTTCAGGAACGACTCCAGGGCCCGCGCCGGGGCTTCCAGGAGGGCCTCGCCTTCCGGGGAGCTCAGGGCGATGCAGACAACGCCCTGTCCGTGGCTCCGGGACGGCCATACGCGGACGTCTCCGGTGCCCGTGGGCCGGTGCAGGCCCTCGGCGAGGAGGTCGCGGGCGAAGACCCACTCGACGGTTTCCTCGGCTCCGGTGTGGAAGGTCGCGTGCACGGCATAGGGATCGGCCGTGTCATACCGCAGGCCCGCGGGTACAGGCAGTGACGACTCGCTCGACACAACGAGGCGCAGGTGCAGCTCGCAGCTGACCGTGGTGTTCATAAGCGCCAGGGCCTTTCGCTCAGTGTGCGCTCGGGGATTCGCACGTCGGCGAAATCGACATGCCACCTACGGTGCCGTTGTAAACCCCTCTGAGGGTTTTGGGTGACTTCCGGTACCTCTTACGGCGGAGTTGCCAATCCTCCTGGGCGGCCATTCCGGTGACCGTTGTCCGTCGGGTAGGTTGGGCCGCATGAATACGGAGAGTGACGGGGGAGTCGGGATCACCGCCGCGGCGGCGGCCCCGGCTGCACAAGAGGGTGCCGCGGGTGAGACTGCGAACGTGGAACAGCGGCTCGGCTCGCGGGCGCCGCATTTCATCAAGCGTTCCCGGCCCCTGCATCTGAGCTGGCAGGTCGGCATATTCATCGTCGGCCTGGCGGTGGTCGTCGGCGGCATCATCATGCTGCCGCTGCCCGGACCGGGCTGGCTGGTGATCTTCGCGGGGATGGCGATCTGGGCGACCGAGTTCGTCTGGGCCCAGTTGGTGCTGCGCTGGACCAAGCGCAAGGTCACCGAGGCCGCGCAGAAGGCCCTGGACCCGAAGGTGCGCCGCCGCAACATCATCCTGACCAGCGTCGGCGCCGTGATCATCGCGGCCGGGCTGGCCGTGTACCTGTGGAAGTTCGGCCTGGTGCTGCCGTGGAACACGGGTGAGTGACCGGCGCGCGGCCAGGTGACTGCCGCCCGTCCCCACGGGTGGTCACAAGACCCCTCCGACGTGCGGTAATGTTGGCGCTGCGCCCGGGCGATTAGCTCAGCGGGAGAGCGCTTCGTTCACACCGAAGAGGTCACTGGTTCGAACCCAGTATCGCCCACACCGGACAACGGCCCGGAGGTTTCCAGACCTCCGGGCCGTCGTCGTTCTCCCGGTGCCTGCCGGGCGGCAGACTGAGGGGCATGGCCGACTGGCAGCACGTCCTGCACCGGTACCGCTTCCGCAGCGAATGGCGGCTGCCCGCGCCGCCCCCGGCGGTCTACGCCGTCCTGGAGGACGCCGAGGCGTATCCGCAGTGGTGGCCCCAGGTGCGCCGGGTGACCCGCGTCGACGACCGCAGCGGCACCGCGCACTTCCGGTCCCTGCTCCCGTACGTGCTGACCGTCACCGCGACCGAGACGTGCCACGACCCGGACACCGGCGTCCTGGAGATAGCGATGCGCGGCGACCTGGAAGGCTTCGCGCGCTGGACGGTGGGCGCGGCCGGCGGCGGAACGTGCGCCGTCTTCGAGCAGGAGGTCGAGGTGCGCAAGCCGTCGTTACGCCGGCTCGCGCTGCCGGGCCGGCCGTTCTTCGTCGCCAACCACACGCTGATGATGCGCGCCGGACACCGGGGCCTGGCCTCCAGACTGAGGGGAGCCGGAATGCGCGGGCGGGGAATTTGATGAATGGGCCCGACGGCCTGTATTGTTCAGGTCGTTCGCGGGGGAAACCCCGGGAGCGGAAAAACCCGGGCGATTAGCTCAGTGGGAGAGCGCTTCGTTCACACCGAAGAGGTCACTGGTTCGAACCCAGTATCGCCCACCGGGACCGAGGGCCGGGCTGCCAACAGGCAGTCCGGCCCTCGGCGTTGGCGCACCGGTGCCGTAGGTCGTCGTGCGGGGCCGTACGGCGTCGTTCAGGCCGCGGCCGGGAGGTCCGGGCGCATCGGCCAGTGCGGGTCCACCGCCTCTTCCGTGCCGTTGCGCGCGAACCACGCCTCCAGGCCGCGCGCCTGTGCGGCGTGCCACACGGCCTGCCGGGTGTGGAGCTGCGCCGGGCTCAGCGACTCCAGCCGCTCCGCGTACCGCTGCCCCAGCGCCCGTACGACCTGGAGCGCGGCGAGGGCGTCCGCGGCGGCCTCGTGCGCGCCGGTCAGCTCGACCCCGTACTCCGCGCACAGGTCCGTGAGGGTGCGGCGGCCCTTGCGGTAGCGGTCCAGGTGCTTGTCCAGCACCCTCGGGTCCAGCACGGACAGCGGGTGGGCGCCCAGGTAGTGGGGGAGCGAGGCGGCGCGGTGCCGCCGCAGTTCACGGTCCAGAAGGGTCAGGTCGAACGGCGCGTTCATGACGATGAGCGGCCGTCCGGCGAGCGACTGGTCGGTCAGCGCGCGGGCTATCTCCTCCATGACGGGCGCCGGCCAGCGGCCGTACAGGGCGAGGTGCCCGTCCGTCAGGCCGTGCACGGCGGTGGCCGCTTCGGGGACCGGCACACCGGGATTGACCAGCCACCGGGTGATGCGGGGGACGCTGCGCGGGGTTTCCTGGACGACCAGGGCGGCGGATACGATGCGATCTCGCTCCACGTCGATCCCGGTGGTCTCGGTGTCGAAGGAAGCGAGCGGTCCGTCGTACCAGCACGGCATCTTCACAACTCCTCGCGCTCATGCGGCGGGTGAGCCGACGCGGCCACCCGACCTGGTGATACCCGAGGGTTCCGGTTGTCGAACCGTCCTGGTTTGTTGACCACTTGGGACGGACAAGAACACCACAACGGGCCGCCGCCACGACGACGGCCCCTTCGAACGACCCGGCCCGGAAGGCACTTGAGCGATGACGCTCGCGCAGCCCGATCCCGGGGGACTGGTGCCCGCGCGCACGGCTTCGCTGCGCGGCGCGCTCGCCACCACGGCCTGTATGGAGACGCTCCAGGTGGGCTATCTTCACGCGGTGGCCGCCGCGTCGGGCTGCTCGCTGGCCCAGCCCTTCCCGGACAACGGCATCGACTGGCACGTCAGCCATGGCGCGCCCGGCCATGCCGTCGACGACGAAGTGACCATCAAGGTGCAGTTGAAGTGCACGTACCAGGTCGGCCCCCGGCCGCCCGGCGCGAGCTTCGCCTTCACCCTGGACAACGCCCATCTGGTGAAGCTCGCCCGGACGCCCGTGGCGGTGCACAAGATCCTGGTCGTGATGCTGGTGCCGCGGACCCAGGAGGACTGGCTGCGGGCGGACCACGACCGGCTCGAACTGCGGCACAGCTGCTACTGGATCAACCTGGCCGGCCATGAGGTGACCGGACGGCGCAGGACCAACGTGCGGATCCCGACCACGCGGATCTTCGACGACCGCGCGCTCTGCGAGATCATGACGCGGGTCGGGGCGGGAGGGAGACCCTGATGCACCGGCCGACCGACGAGTACGCGTTCCGGCTTCCGGACCCGGCACAACTGGATCCGGCGGTGCTCGGCGCCCTGCTGGCGCGGCACGGCTGGCGGCGGCGGGGAGGCGCCGCCGGCCACTACGCCCGCTGGACGCCGCCCGGCGGAGCCGCCGGGGGCACCAGTCTGCTCGTACCGCAGACCCGGACGTTCCCGGACAGCACCGACCTGATCGCGGAGGCGCTGGCCGCCCTCGCGCACAGCGCCGCGCCGTCCGCGCGTGAGGTCCTGGCGGCGCTCGCGGTGCCCAGCGACGAGGTGCGCTGGGAGCGCGAGGTCCCGGAGGACGGTATCGGCGGCACCCCGTGGGTCGCGCAGGAGCAGTTGCGTACGGCGGCCCGCTCGATGCTGATGGCCGGTGCGCTCGGCACGTACGGCAGGGCGGGCTTCTACGGCGCCCGGCACAAGCGCAAGGCCGAGTCCTTCATGGCGGACGTGCTGGTCGGGCCCGCGCCGGCCGGGCGGCGGCTGACCGCGTACGTGCCGGTGGCGGCGGGCCGCGCGGCCGTCGCCGGGCTCCAGCGCGCGCTGCACGCGACCCGGGACGCCACGGACTACCAGCGGGCGACCGGCGGCATGGAGGCGTTCGACGCCGCCGTGGAACTGGGGGTGTGCCATGAGCTGGCGGAAGCGCTGATCTCGCTGGTGCGGGACGCGGAGGGGGTGCGGATCTCGGTGGAATGGTCGCCGGGGGCGGGGCCGCCCCCGGGGTTCGCCGCCCGTCCCGAACCGGTCGAGTTCTCGCCCGGCGACCTGCCCGCGCTCCAGGCGGCCGCCCAGCGCTACGTCCGCGACGAGCCGTCGCTGCCGGTACGGGTCACCGGCGCGGTGGTACGGCTGCGGCGCGAGCGCCCCGGCGGCCCCGGCGTGGTGCGGCTGCGGGTGCTGTCCGGGGCCGATGTGCTCCAGGTACGGGTCGCGCTCGACGAGGAGGACTACCGCATCGCCGGACACGCCCATCTGGTCGGCCTGCCGATCCGGGTCAGCGGGCGGCTGGAGAGCCGGGGCGGATTCCGCCGGATCACCGGCGCGTCGGACGTCACACCCGTCCAGGTGGACGAGGCGGAGCGGGACCGGCTGCTGAAGTCGCTCCAGGAGAATCTCGACTTCTTCGAGGAGGCGTGCGGAGGGCCGCTGCCGGGCGACTGACGGGTGGCGGGCGTACGGCGGGGCCCGGGGCTCGCCGCGCGCCCGCCGCTTCCGTACGGGGCCGTGGCGCGGCTGTGGCACGGGGCCGGCATAACCGTTTCGCGAGGAAGACCGGTCGCTCGGTACGATTCGCCTGCGCAGCAAACGCTGTCGCGCCCGAGAAGTCAGGAGAGACCGGTGTCAGACGTCCGTGTGACCATCCAACGCGATTCCGAGCGGGAAGAACGCGTGGTGACCACGGGCACTACGGCCGCCGACCTCTTCCAGGGCGAGCGCTCCGTCGTCGCCGCCCGCGTCGCCGGGCAGCTCAGGGACCTGGCGTACGAGCTGGCCGAGGGCGACGAGGTCGAGCCCGTCGACATCGGCAGCGAGGACGGCCTGAACATCCTGCGCCACTCCACCGCGCACGTGATGGCGCAGGCCGTGCAGGAGCTGTTCCCGGAGGCGAAGCTGGGCATCGGCCCGCCCATCAAGGACGGCTTCTACTACGACTTCGACGTCGAGACCCCGTTCACCCCCGACGATCTCAAGCGCATCGAGAAGAAGATGCAGGAGATCCAGAAGCGCGGGCAGAAGTTCGCCCGGCGCGCGGTGAGCGACGACGACGCCCGCGCCGAGCTGGCCGGCGAGCCGTACAAGCTGGAGCTGATCGGCCTCAAGGGTTCCGCCGCGGAGGCGGCCGAGGGCGCGTCCGCCGAGGTCGGCGCCGGTGAGCTGACCATCTACGACAACCTCGACGCCAAGAGCGGCGAGCTGTGCTGGAAGGACCTGTGCCGCGGCCCGCACCTGCCGAGCACCCGGGTCATCCCGGCCTTCAAGCTGATGCGCTCGGCCGCCGCGTACTGGCGCGGCAGCGAGAAGAACAAGCAGCTCCAGCGCATCTACGGCACCGCCTGGCCGACCAAGGACGAGCTGAAGGCGTACCTGGAGTTCCTCGCCGAGGCGGAGAAGCGCGACCACCGCAAGCTGGGCGCCGAGCTGGACCTGTTCTCCATCCCGGAGGACATCGGCTCCGGCCTGGCGGTCTTCCACCCCAAGGGCGGCATCATCCGCCGGGTCATGGAGGACTACTCGCGGCGGCGCCACGAGGAGGCGGACTACGAGTTCGTCTACACCCCGCACGCCACCAAGGGGAAGCTGTTCGAGAAGTCGGGCCACCTGGACTGGTACGCCGACGGCATGTACCCGCCCATGCAGCTCGACGAGGGCGTGGACTACTACCTCAAGCCCATGAACTGCCCGATGCACAACCTGATCTTCGACGCGCGCGGCCGCTCGTACCGCGAACTGCCGCTGCGTCTGTTCGAGTTCGGGACCGTGTACCGGTACGAGAAGTCCGGCGTGGTGCACGGCCTGACCCGCGCCCGCGGCTTCACCCAGGACGACGCGCACATCTACTGCACCAAGGAGCAGATGGCGGACGAGCTGGACGCCACGCTCACCTTCGTCCTGGACCTGCTGCGCGACTACGGCCTGACCGACTTCTACCTGGAACTGTCCACCAAGGACCCGGAGAAGTTCGTCGGCTCGGACGAGGTCTGGGAAGAGGCCACCGAGACGCTGCGCAAGGTCGCCGAGAAGCAGGGCCTGCCGCTGGTCCCGGACCCGGGCGGCGCCGCGTTCTACGGCCCGAAGATCTCGGTGCAGACCAAGGACGCCATCGGCCGTACCTGGCAGATGTCGACCGTGCAACTGGACTTCAACCTGCCGGAGCGCTTCGACCTGGAGTACACCGCGCCGGACGGCTCCAAGCAGCGCCCGGTGATGATCCACCGCGCCCTGTTCGGCTCCATCGAGCGGTTCTTCGCGGTGCTGCTGGAGCACTACGCGGGCGCGTTCCCGGTGTGGCTGGCCCCCGTGCAGGCCACCGGCATCCCGATCGGCGACGACCACGTCCCGTACCTCCAGGAGTTCGCCGCCGAGGCCAAGAAGCAGGGCCTGCGGGTCGAGGTGGACGCCTCCTCGGACCGGATGCAGAAGAAGATCAGGAACGCGCAGCGCAGCAAGGTGCCGTACATGATCATCGCGGGTGACGAGGACGTCGCCAACGGCGCGGTGTCCTTCCGCTACCGCGACGGGTCGCAGAAGAACGGCATCCCGAAGGCGCAGGCGATCGCCGAGATCCTGGACGCGGTGGAGCGCCGGGTCCAGGTGTGAGGCCACAGCTCTGAGCGAGGGGCGGCCCCGGAGCCCGGGACCGCCCCTCGCCGCATGCCCGCGCGACCGGGGAATATGCTGGCCCGCATGACGAGTGAGCCGGAGCAGCAGATCGGAGTCGGGACACAGGACGCCTTCCAGCGACTGTGGACGCCCCACCGGATGGCGTACATCCAGGGGGAGAACAAACCGTCCGGACCGGGCGCCGAGGACGGCTGCCCCTTCTGCACGATTCCGGCCAAGTCGGACGAGGACGGGCTGGTGATCGCCCGCGGCGAGCACGTGTACGCGGTGCTCAACCTCTACCCGTACAACGGCGGCCACCTGATGTCGGTCCCGTACCGCCACGTGGCCGACTACACCGAGCTGGACCGGGCCGAGACCCTGGAGCTGGCCGAGTTCACCAAGCGGGCGATGACCGCGCTGCGGGCCGCCTCCGGCGCGCACGGCTTCAACATCGGCCTCAACCAGGGCGCCGTGGCCGGTGCCGGTATCGCCGCCCACCTGCACCAGCACGTCGTGCCGCGCTGGGGCGGCGACACCAACTTCATGCCGGTGGTGGGCCAGACGAAGGTACTGCCGCAGTTGCTGGCCGACACCCGCAAGATGCTGGCCGACGCCTGGCCGCAGTAGCCCGGACGTCGCAGCGGCGGCCGAGACACGCCCTGCGATAAATCCGACAAAGCGACAAATGCGGACACGTTGCCCTCTAATAGTGGGGTGACTTCCCTGCCTCGTCGCTCCGTGCTGCGCACCGCCACGGCCGTGGCCGCCGGGGCGCTCGCCCCGGGGTGCGCGACAGCCCGTACGGACACCGCGTCCGTACGGGCCTCCGGCTCCCCGCCACCGGGCGGGACCGGCCCGCCGGGCCCCGGGGCGCGCCCCTCGGGAACGGCCGCCTCGGGCGCCGCCCGGCGGGCCCGCCCGCCGACCCGCGCGCCCGGCCTGCCCGTACAGATCCAGCACGGCCCGCAGCGCGGCGACGCGGTCGCCCTCACCTTCCACGGCCAGGGCGACCCGAAGACGGCCGCCGCGCTGCTCGGCGAGGCCGAGCGGGCCGGTGCCCGGGTGACCGTGCTAGCCGTCGGCAGGTGGCTCGACGAGCAGCCGCTGATGGCCCGCCGCATCCTCGACGGCGGCCACGAACTGGGCAATCACACCCAGCGCCACCTCGACCTCTGCGCCCTCCCGGCGGCCGAGGCGTACGCCGAGATCACCGGGTGCGCCGACCGGCTGCGGAAGCTGACCGGCACGATCGGGAGCTGGTTCCGCCCCTCCCGTACGCAGTACGCCACCGCACTGGTGACCCGGCTGGCCCGTAAGGCCGGCTATCCGCACGTCCTCTCCTACGACGTCGACTCCCTCGACGCGGACGACCCCGGCGCCCCCGCCGTCCAGCGCACCGTGCTGGACCGGGCCCGCGCGGGATCCATCGTGAGCCTCCACCTCGGGCACCCCGGCACGGTTGCCGCGCTGCCCCCGATCCTCGACGGCCTGCACCGGCGCGGACTGCGCGCGGTGACGACAACGGAGCTTGTGACCTGATGGCTGACCGGACCTCCACCCACGATCGGAAACGTGCCCGTACCGGCCGGCGGGCCGCGCTGCTGGCCGTCGCCTGCGCACTGACGGCGGCGGGGTGCGGCGGCGGCAGCGGGCCGGAGGCCGCCGGCGGCAGCCCCGGGGCCTCCACCCCGGCCTCGCCCGCGCAGGCCGCCAAGGCGCTGCTGCCGGGCATGCCGCCCCCGCTGGACGAGCACGACGTGTACGCGGCCGACCGCCCGAACCGGCTCGCGCCGCAGGTCAGGAACTTTCCCTCGCGCGTGTACGTGCCCAACACCGGCTCCGACACGGTCAGCGTCATCGACCCCAAGACGTACAAGGTCATCGAGACCATCCCGGTCGGGGTGCAGCCGCAGCACGTCGTCCCGTCCTGGGACATGAAGACGCTGTGGGTGAACAACAACCGCGGCCACGACCTGACGCCGATCGACCCGGCGACCGGCAGGTCCGGCCAGGCGGTGGACGTGCACGACCCGTACAACCTCTACTTCACGCCGAACGGCAAGTACGCCGTCGTGATGGCCTCCATGGACAAGGAACTGGTCTTCCGCGACCCGAAGTCGATGGAGGTGCGCAAGACCGTCCCGGTGAGCTGCGCGGGCGTCAACCACGCGGACTTCTCGGCGGACGGGAAGTACTTCATCGTCTCCTGCGAGTTCTCGGGCGAACTGCTGAAGGTCGACACGGAGCGGATGAAGGTCGTCGGACAGCAGAAACTGCCGTTCCGGGGCGCCATGCCGCAGGACGTGAAGATGTCGCCGGACGGCCGGACCTGGTACGTCGCGGACATGATGGCCGACGGCCTGTGGGTGCTGGACGGCGACTCGTTCGAACAGCCGAAGCTGATGCCGACCGGCAAGGGCACCCACGGCCTCTACGTCAGCCGTGACTCCAAGAAGATGTACATCTCCAACCGCGGCGAGGGCTCCGTCTCCCTGCTCGACTTCAAGAGCGGCAACCTCGTGGACAAGTGGCACATCCCCGGCGGCGGCAGCCCCGACATGGGCGGGGTGTCCGCCGACGGCAACGTGCTGTGGCTGTCCGGCCGCTACAACTCCGAGGTCTACGCGATGGACACCCGGACCGGAAAGACCCTCGCCAAGATCCCGGTGGGCGAGGGCCCGCACGGCCTGGCGGTCTATCCGCAGCCGGGGCGGTACTCACTGGGGCATACGGGGATCTTCCGGTAGCGGTGCGGCGGCGGGCGGGCCCGGCAAGACCGCGGGCCCGCCCGCCGCGACCAGCGGCTACGCGTTGTATTCGTCGGCCTTCTTGGGCTCAGCGGCCTGCACCTGGCCGCTCAGCACCAGCGAGCGGCTGTCGAAGCGCGCGATGTCCACACCGTTCTCCTTCAGCACGCTCAGGGCGGCGGAGTGCACCACGCGCAGCACCGGGGTCGCCGCCCGCAGCGCGTCGTCGGCCATGAAGCGGTGCCGCCAGGGCTTGTCGGCCCAGGCGTGCCGCAGGCCGAACGGCTCCGGCAGGATCAGCTTCCCGCCCAGGAACTCCAGGAAGCCGGGGAACCACGTCAGCGGGGCGCGGGCGGCGAGCCGCACCACCTCGCTCGCGTCGACCAGCGGCAGGCTCACGGACTTGGTCTCCCAGAACTTCACCGTCTTGGAGACGCTCTTGCTCTTCGGCGCGGGCTTGGAGGTGAACAGCGGATTCACCGGGCCGAGGGCGTGGCCGGTGACCTCCACCCGCAGCGTCTCGTGCAGCACGGTGACCGTGATCAGCAGGGTTATCACCAACTGGCCGTCCCAGAGCACGAACTGCACGCCGAGGTAGTGCCGGCTGCCGCTGCCGAACTGCTGCTCGTTGCAGATCCGCTCTATCTCGTGCCCGCGCACCTGGAACGCCTCCACCTCGGTGCCCTCGGGCCGGGAGACGGAACCGGCCTTCTCGCCCACCGGCACCACGATCCAGTGGCGTACGGAGGGGGCGTCCTTGAAGCCGCCGGTGTGCAGGGGGCTGCGCTCCAGCAGCCGCAGCCGGTCGTGGATGACGCGGATCACGTCGTAGCTGCGGAACGGGTTGATCTCGCCGCCCTCCACGGCGGGGCGCAGCTCCTCGGCCATCTGCCAGCTTCCCCAGCGGGTGCCCATGCCGAGTATGCCGTTGGGGCCCGCGTAGAAGGCGACGTTGCTGTGCTGCTCGGCGGTGAGCTTCGCCAGGCTCTGACGCATCTGTTCGGCGGCGGTCTCGTTCGGGTCCTTGGGGACCGCCTCGGGGATCTTGGCGCCCACGCCGCCGCCTTCGAGCAGCCCCTTCCACGCGTCCCGCAGGTCCTTCGCGGTGGCCTCACTGATCCGCTTCGCCCACCACCAGCCGATCACCGGCACCACCACCATGGCGCGCAGATACACCGACCAGAAACCGGTGAACGGCAGCTTGACCAGGAACAGCACCGCGATGGCGCCGACCGCGAGCATCAGCGCCACCCCGAGCGCCGAGGTGCCGGTGCCCTGCGCCTTCGACAGCAGCTTCTTGAGCTGGAACGCGCCCAGCCACAGGAGCACGCCGGGCAGGAAGAGCAGCCCGAAGCCCACCATCAGGATGGTCAGCTTCACATCGCGGATCTTGCGGATGCGGATGGCGGCCAGACAGTGCTCGACGACCGTCTGCGGCTCGATGCCGAAGGACTGGATGAGCGCGCCCCGGGCACCGCCGAGCATCCGCAGTTGCAGCGCGCGGGAGAACGCCTCGCCCAGATTCGGCTCGAACAGGGAGAGTTTGGGCGGTTTGATCGTCGACTTCGCGGTGGCCGAGTCGGCCTTGGAGATGTCGGAGAGCGGATTGTCCCGGTACGCCGCCGAGGCCAACGCCTGGGTGGCCGCGGTCTGTCCGGCACCGCCGGACAGCGGGACCTGTGCCCCGGGACTGAAGTCGAAGCCGTCTGCTGCCACTGCCGCCCCCATCACCCGCACGCATCCGCTGCTGCGGCCTTCTGCCCAACTACCGTCGGTCGCACACCTTCTGAGCTGCGATCACAGCGTACCGCCGCCGTCCACCCCGGTGGTGCCGAGGCGGACGGCCGGCGACGTGACGTGCGGCGGAGCCGGTGCGCGGGCTCTCACGAGCCGTTCTCCTCCTGTTCGCGGAGCTTCGCGGCGAGCTGCGGCGGCATCGGCTCGTGCCGCGTGTAGGACCGGTGGAAGCGGCCGGTGCCGTGCGAGAGGGAGCGCAGGTCCACGGCGTACCGGCTGATCTCGATCTCCGGCACCTCGGCCCGTACGAGCGTGCGCCCGTGCCCGGCCTGATCGGTCCCCACCACCCGGCCGCGCCGCCCGGACAGATCGCTCATCACCGCCCCGACGAAATCGTCCGGAACCAGTACGGTCACCTCGGCCACCGGCTCCAGCAGATGGATACGGGCGTCGGCGGCGGCCTCGCGCAGCGCCAGCGAACCCGCCGTCTGGAACGCGGCGTCGGAGGAGTCGACCGAGTGCGCCTTGCCGTCCAGCAGCGTGACCCGGACGTCGACCAGCGGATACCCGGCCGCGACACCGCGTGCCGCCTGCGCCCGTACGCCCTTCTCCACGGACGGGATGAACTGCCGGGGCACCGCGCCGCCCACGACCTTGTCCACGAACTCGATACCGCTGCCGCCCGGCAGCGGCTCCACCTCGATCTCGCAGATCGCGTACTGGCCGTGCCCGCCGGACTGCTTCACATGCCGCCCGCGGCCCGCCGCCTTGCCGCCGAAGGTCTCCCGCAGCGAGACCTTGTACGGCACGGTGTCGACCTGCACGCCGTACCGGGACCGCAGCCGCTCCAGGGCCACGTCGACATGCGCCTCGCCCAGGCACCACAGCACCACCTGGTGGGTGCCCTGGTTGTGCTCCAGACGCATCGTCGGGTCCTCGGCGACGAGCCGGGACAGACCCTGGGAGAGCTTGTCCTCGTCCGCCTTGCTGTGCGCCTGGATGGCGACCGGCAGCAGCGGGTCCGGCATCGACCACGGCTCCATCAGGAGCGGCGCGTCCTTGTCGGAGAGCGTGTCACCGGTCTCGGCGCGGGTCAGTTTCGCCACACAGGCCAGATCCCCGGCGATCGCCTCCGACAGGGGGCGCTGGGCCTTGCCGAACGGGGCGGACAGGGCGCCGATCCGCTCGTCCACGTCGTGGTCCTCGTGGCCGCGGTCCTCCAGACCGTGCCCGGACACGTGCACCGTCTCGTCCGGGCGCAGGGTGCCGGAGAAGACCCGGACCAGCGAGAGCCGGCCCACGTACGGGTCGGAGGAGGTCTTGACCACCTCGGCCACCAGCGGGCCCGCCGGGTCGCAGGTCAGCGCCGGGCGGGGCTTGCCGTCGGGAGTGGTGACGGCGGGGGCCTCGCGTTCGGCCGGGGTGGGGAAGCCACGGGCGATCAGGTCGAGCAGCTCGATGGTGCCGAGACCCTGCCGGGCACCCTCCGGGGCCGGAGCGGCGGCCAGCACGGGGTGGAAGGTGCCGCGGGCCACCGCCGTCTCCAGGTCACCGATGAGCGTCTTCACGTCGATGTCCTCGCCCGCGAGGTAGCGGTCCATGAGGGACTCGTCCTCGCTCTCGGCGATGATGCCCTCGATGAGCCGGTTGCGGGCCTCCTCGATCAGCGGCAGCTCGTCGGCCTCCGGTGCGCGCTCGACGCGTTCGCCGGAGGAGTAGTCGAAGACCCGCTGGGTGAGCAGGCCGATCAGACCGTGCACCGGCGCGTGGCCGTCGGCGCCCGCCGTGCCGTACAGCGGCAGGTACAGGGGGAGGACGGCGTCCGGGTCGTCGCCGCCCAGCGTGGCGCCGCACAGCCGGGTCATCTGGTCGAAGTCGGCGCGCGCGGCCTCCAGGTGCGTGATGACCAGCGCGCGCGGCATCCCTACCGCCGCGCACTCGTCCCAGACCATGCGCGTCGCGCCGTCCACGCCGTCCGCCGCCGAAACGACGAAGAGGGCCGCGTCCGCTGCCCGCAGACCGGCCCTCAGCTCCCCGACGAAGTCGGCGTACCCGGGTGTGTCCAATACGTTGATCTTGATTCCGCCGTAGTCCACGGGCACCAGGGAGAGCTGCACCGACCGCTGCTGCCGGTGCTCGATCTCGTCGTAGTCCGACAGGCAACTGCCGTCCTCGACCCGGCCCGCCCGGTTGACCGCCCCGGTCGCCAGGGCCAGCGCCTCCACCAGCGTCGTCTTCCCCGCACCACTGTGGCCGACCAGCACCACATTCCTCAGGGACGTGGGCCGGCCGGCCGATGTCGCCCTGCCGGCGGCTCCTGGATGTGTCCTCGTCTTCTCGCCCATGTGTCTCGCCTCCCGGTCGACACTTTGCGGTGGTTCGAGCTTTCCACCCTGGTCATGGCACGTCCATACATCGCACAAGGGACGATCAGGGATCTTGCGGTACGCCCCGCGCACGCGGGCCCGCACCGGTGTGACCGCTGCTGCGTCCACGTCTTGGCCGGTCACAGGTCGTGCCCCGGGCCGTGGTGCGTTCGCGGTACGCGGGTGCCGCCTGGCTACGATGGGCCAGCCGGTGGCCCCATTGACCGCGCGGCCCGTATCGACCTCCGGGAAGGCCATGCTGAACACGTACGCGCGTGCTTTCTTCACGCGTGTCCTCACGCCATTCGCCGCCCTGCTCATCCGTCTCGGGGTCAGCCCGGACGCGGTCACCCTCGTCGGCACGGGGGGTGTGGTGGCGGGTGCCCTGGTCTTCTTCCCGCTCGGCGAGTTCTTCTGGGGCACGATCGTCATCACGCTGTTCGTGTTCTCGGACCTGGTGGACGGCAACATGGCCCGGCAACTGGGCCGCTCCAGCCGCTGGGGAGCCTTCCTCGACTCCACGCTCGACCGGGTCGCCGACTCGGCGATCTTCGGCGGGCTGGCGCTCTGGTACGCCGGGGCCGGTGACAGCCTCTGGCTCTGCGCGGTGGCGATCTTCTGCCTGGCCAGCGGCCAGGTCGTCTCGTACACCAAGGCCAGGGGCGAGAGCATCGGGCTGCCGGTGAACGTCAACGGACTGGTGGAACGAGCCGAGCGGCTCGTCATCACACTCGTCGCCGCCGGCCTCGCCGGACTGCACGCCTTCGGCGTCCCCGGCGTCCAGTACCTGCTGCCGGTCGCCCTGTGGGTGGTCGCCGTCGGCAGCGCGGTCACCCTCGCCCAGCGCGTGGTGACCGTACGCAGGGAGTCCGCCGAGGCCGACGCCGTCGCACAAGGGGGGAACAGCGCGTGAAGCGCCCGACCATCGACCGCGAGAAGCTCACCGACGGGGCGTACGCCCTGGGCTGGAGCGCGGTCAAGAAACTGCCCGAACCGGTCGCGAAGGCGCTCGGGCGCCGGATCGCCGACATGGTCTGGAGACGGCGCGGCAAGGGCATCCTGCGCCTGGAGGCCAACCTCGCGCGCGTCGTCCCGGACGCCACGCCGCAGCGCCTCGCCCAGTTGTCCCGGGCCGGGATGCGCTCCTATCTGCGCTACTGGATGGAATCCTTCCGGCTGCCCGCCTGGAGCAAGGACCGGATACGGGGTGGTTTCGCGCCGGCCGACGTGCACCACCTGGTGGACGGTCTGAAGAGCGGCCGCGGCGTGATCCTCGCCCTGCCGCACATGGGCAACTACGACCTCGCGGGCGCCTGGGTCACCACCAAACTGGGCGTGCCCTTCACCACCGTCGCCGAACGCCTCAAGCCCGAGACGCTCTACGACCGGTTCGTCGCCTACCGCGAGGGCCTGGGTATGGAGGTGCTGCCGCACACCGGCGGCGCCGCGTTCGGCATCCTCGCCCGGCGGCTGCGGGCCGGCGGGCTGGTCTGCCTCGTCGCCGACCGGGACCTGTCCGCCTCCGGCATCGAGGTGAAATTCTTCGGCGAGGCGGCCAAGATGCCGGCCGGGCCCGCGATGCTCGCGGTGCAGACCGGGGCGATGCTCCTGCCGGTCACCCTGTGGTACGACGGGAGCCCCGTCATGCGCGGACGGGTGCACCCGGAGATCGAGGTGCCGCAGACCGGCACCCGCGCCGAGAAGGCCGCCACGATGACGCAGGAGATGGCCGACGCCTTCGCCTCCGGCATCGCCGACCACCCGGAGGACTGGCACATGCTGCAACGTCTGTGGCTCGGTGACCTGGAACCGCGGGACCCCGCGGGGCGCGCGGAGGCGGTGGGTGGCGACGGGGCGGGTACCGACGCCCGGCGGACGGAGCGGTCTTGAGGATCGGGATCGTCTGCCCGTATTCGTGGGACGTCCCGGGCGGCGTCCAGTTCCACATCCGTGACCTCGCCGAGCACCTGATCCGGCTGGGCCACGAGGTGTCCGTACTCGCTCCGGCGGACGACGATACCCCCCTGCCGGCGTACGTCGTCTCCGCCGGACGTGCCGTCCCCGTGCCGTACAACGGTTCGGTTGCCCGGCTCAACTTCGGCTTCCTGTCGGCGGCCCGCGTCCGCCGCTGGCTGCACGACGGTGCCTTCGACGTCATCCACATCCACGAACCCGGCACCCCGTCCGTGGGCCTGCTCGCCTGCTGGGCGGCGCAGGGCCCCATCGTGGCCACCTTCCACACCTCCAACCCGCGCTCCCGCGTCATGATCGCGGCGTACCCGATCCTGCAGCCCGCGCTGGAGAAGATCAGCGCCCGCATCGCGGTCAGCGAATACGCCCGGCGCACCCTGGTCGAACACCTCGGCGGCGACGCGGTCGTCATCCCCAACGGCGTCGACGTCGACTTCTTCGCCGACGCCGCGCCGAAGGAGGAGTGGCAGGGCCGCACCATCGGCTTCATCGGCCGCATCGACGAACCCCGCAAGGGCCTGCCCGTCCTCATGCGGGCCCTGCCGCAGATCCTCGCCGCCGTACCCGACGCCCGGCTCCTGGTCGCGGGCCGCGGCGACGAGGAGGAAGCCGTCGCGGAACTCCCCGCCGACCTGCGCTCCCAGGTGGAGTTCCTCGGCATGGTCAGCGACGAGGACAAGGCGCGGCTGCTGCGCAGCGTGGACCTGTACGTCGCGCCCAACACCGGCGGCGAGTCGTTCGGCATCATCCTCGTCGAGGCGATGTCGGCGGGGGCGCCGGTGCTGGCCAGCGACCTGGACGCGTTCGCCCAGGTGCTGGACCAGGGGGAGGCCGGCGAACTCTTCGCCAACGAGGACGCGGAGGCGCTCGCCGCTGCGGCAGTACGGCTCCTGGGTGACCCCGATCGGCTCGCGGAGCTGCGGGAGCGGGGGAGTCGGCATGTGCGGCGCTTCGACTGGTCGACCGTCGGGGCCGACATCCTCGCCGTGTACGAGACGGTTACCGCGGGGGCGGCGATGGTGGCTACGGATGAGCGGACGGGGTTGCGGGCGCGGTGGGGGTTGGCGCGGGACTGAGGCGGCCTTTGGCCGCCGAAGGCCCGGGTTCCCTCGTGCGCTGCGCGCTTCGCGCGCGTGGTTTTGGGTTGACGTGGGGCTCGCATTGCTTGCGTGGTGGGGGCGGGGGCGCGCAGGGGGCCAACTCCTCGGCACCGTGCACCGCGACGTACTTTCATTCGGCAACGCAGACACCCGGCTGCCTGCGGGGATGGCCCCCTACACGCCCCCTCCGGCCGGATTGGCGAGCCGAGGTCGGTGGGTGGAAGTTTTCGATGACGCAGGAGGGCGCCTTACGTGGGGGTGAGGCTCACGGGGAGGGGGCGGTACGGCAGGCCCCTCCCCGGCGATGAAACGCGCACGCCGGGCTGGCCCACCCCGACGCGGCTCCGCCGCGCCCCCGGGCGCTGACGCGCCGGAGGGGGCGGAGCGCCCGGGCACCCGCGCCGCTGGTGCACTCGGCTTGAACCGGGAGCGTCGGGGCTTGTGAAAGCCCCAGCCCGATCGCACCGACAGCCGCTCGACGGCCGGGCTCGGGGTCACGCAGGGGTCTCCCCGCAGGCAGCCGGGCCTCTGCGTTGCCTAACGAAGGTACGTTGAGGTCCACGGTGCCGTGGGGGCACCCCCGGCCGGAGGCTGGGGGAGAGTGACCCCGGAGTGGCCCCGAGCCCCCACCCACCGAACCCTCCGCGCACGACGCGCGCCCCCACCGGACCGGCTTTCGCTTGGGCTTGTAAAAAGCCCCAGCCCGATCGCTCCGAAAGTCGCCGGACGGCCTGGGCTCGGGGTCCCGCAGGGGTCTCCCCGCAGGCAGCCGGGCCTCTGCGTCGCCTAATGAAAGTACGTTGAGGTCCACGGTGCCGAGGAGTGACCCCGGAGGGACCCCGAGCCCCCACCCACCGGACCCATCGCGCAAGACGCGCACTCCCACCACGCGCACGAACTCCGCTCAGCCGGACGCCGACGGCTCCATGGCGGCCGGTACTGTGACCCGGCGTGACCACTTTGATCTGGATCGCGGCCGTTCTCGTCGTCATCGGCGTCTACCTGAGCTGGACCGCGGGGCGGCTGGACCGTCTGCACGCGCGTATCGACGCGGCGCGTGCCGCGCTGGACGCGCAGTTGTTGCGGCGGGCCTCGGTGGCTCAGGAGCTGGGGACGTCGGGGATTCTCGATCCGGCGGCGTCGATCGTGCTCTACGAGGTGGCGCACGAGGCGCGGCAGGCGGCCGAGGAGCAGCGGGAGGTCGCCGAGAGCGGGTTGAGCCAGGCGTTGCGTGCGGTCTTCGACGACGAGGGGCAGCTCGAAGCGGTGCGGGCGGCGCCCGGCGGTGAGCAGACGGTGGCCGAGCTGACGGCGGCGGTGCGCCGGGTGCCGATGGCGCGGCGGTTCCACAACGACGCCGTGCGGGCCGCGCGGGCGGTGCGCCGTCACCGGGTGGTGCGTTGGTTCCGGCTGGCGGGGCATGCGCCGTTTCCGATGGCCTTCGAGATGGATGACGAGCCGCCGGTGGTGCTCGGCGACCGTGCTGTCGGCCGCTGACGAGCCACTGCCTTCCGATTGGCCCTTTTCAGTGGCCGGGCGCAAACGGTTGTGTGGGCGGCGGAGTCCATCCGCCCGCACTTAGTGAGGTCATACCGTGTCCAGCACGCCGAACGCCACGTCTGCCACCGTTCCCGCCGGGAGCCCCGAGACCGGTACCGCCCGCGTCAAGCGCGGCATGGCCGAGCAGCTCAAGGGCGGCGTGATCATGGATGTCGTCACGCCGGAGGAGGCGAAGATCGCCGAGGACGCCGGTGCGGTCGCGGTCATGGCCCTGGAGCGGGTGCCCGCGGACATCCGCAAGGACGGCGGGGTGGCCCGGATGTCCGACCCGGACATGATCGACGGGATCATCGAGGCGGTCTCCATCCCGGTCATGGCCAAGTCGCGGATCGGTCACTTCGTCGAGGCGCAGGTGCTGCAGTCCCTCGGTGTCGACTACATCGACGAGTCCGAGGTGCTGACCCCGGCCGACGAGGTCAACCACTCCGACAAGTGGGCGTTCACCACCCCGTTCGTGTGCGGCGCCACCAACCTGGGTGAGGCGCTGCGGCGGATCGCCGAGGGCGCGGCCATGATCCGTTCGAAGGGCGAGGCCGGCACCGGCAACGTCGTCGAGGCGGTGCGTCACCTGCGTCAGATCAAGGGTGAGATCGCCAAGCTGCGGGGCTGTGACAACAACGAGCTGTTCGCCGCGGCCAAGGAGCTGCGGGCCCCGTACGAGCTGGTCAAGGAGGTCGCCGAGCTGGGCAAGCTGCCGGTCGTGCTGTTCTCCGCCGGTGGTGTGGCCACGCCCGCCGACGCCGCGCTGATGCGCCAGCTCGGTGCCGAGGGTGTCTTCGTGGGGTCGGGCATCTTCAAGTCCGGTGACCCGGCCAAGCGCGCCGCGGCCATCGTGAAGGCGACCACGTTCTACGACGACCCGAAGGTCGTCGCGGACGTCTCGCGCAACCTGGGCGAGGCCATGGTCGGCATCAACTGCGACACGCTGCCCGAGGCGGAGCGTTACGCCAACCGCGGCTGGTGAGCGGGCGGACGGGCGCCGAGGGCGCGAAGACGGCGAGCGGGAGAACGACGGACGGATGAGTACCCCTACCATCGGCGTGCTGGCCCTCCAGGGCGACGTGCGTGAGCATCTGACGGCGCTGGCGACGGCGGACGCCCTGGCCCGGCCGGTGCGCCGGCCCGAGGAACTGGACGGTCTGGACGGCCTGGTCATACCGGGCGGTGAGTCCACGACCATGTCCAAGCTGGCGGTGGTCTTCGGGATGCTGGAGCCGCTGCGGGAGTTCGTGCGCTCCGGCAAGCCGGTCTACGGGACGTGTGCGGGCATGATCATGCTGGCCGACAAGCTGCTGGACGGGCGCGCCGACCAGGAGACGCTGGGCGGCATCGACATGATCGTGCGCCGTAACGCCTTCGGGCGGCAGAACGAGTCGTTCGAGGCGGCGGTCGAGATGGCCGGCATCGGCGGCGGAGCGGTGCAGGGCGTCTTCATCCGGGCGCCCTGGGTGGAGTCGACGGGGGCCGCCGTCGAGGTGCTGGCGTCGTACGACGGGCACACGGTGGCGGTCCGGCAGGGTAACGTCCTTGCCACGTCCTTCCATCCGGAGCTCACGGGCGACCATCGGGTGCACGCGTACTTCGTGGACATGGTGCGCACCGGCGCGTAGTGGTCCGCCGCGGGTCGGGCGCCGTGTGTGCGGCGGCCCGATCCCGTCCCGGTAGGATCTGTGGCGTTCGTTTCTCAACCTGGTTACGCGAAGGAGACAGGCGGATGTCCGGCCACTCTAAATGGGCTACGACGAAGCACAAGAAGGCCGTGATCGACGCCAAGCGCGGCAAGCTCTTCGCGAAGCTGATCAAGAACATCGAGGTCGCGGCGCGCACCGGCGGCGCCGACGTCGATGGCAACCCGACCCTCTTCGACGCCATCCAGAAGGCGAAGAAGAGCTCGGTGCCGAACAAGAACATCGACTCCGCGGTCAAGCGCGGCGCGGGCCTGGAGGCCGGCGGCGCCGACTACGAGACGATCATGTACGAGGGGTACGGCCCCAACGGTGTCGCGGTGCTCATCGAGTGCCTCACCGACAACCGCAACCGCGCCGCCTCGGACGTGCGGGTCGCGATGACCCGTAACGGCGGCTCGATGGCCGACCCCGGCTCGGTGTCGTACCTGTTCAACCGCAAGGGCGTGGTGATCGTCCCCAAGGGCGAGCTGTCCGAGGACGACGTGCTCGGCGCGGTCCTGGACGCGGGTGCCGAGGAGGTCAACGACCTCGGTGAGTCCTTCGAGGTGCTCAGCGAGGCCACCGACCTGGTCGCGGTGCGCACCGCTCTCCAGAAGGAGGGCATCGACTACGACTCGGCGGACACCAACTTCGTGCCGACCATGCAGGTCGAGCTGGACGAAGAGGGCGCCCGCAAGATCTTCAAGCTGGTCGACGCGCTGGAGGACAGCGACGACGTGCAGAACGTCTTCGCCAACTTCGACGTGTCCGACGAGGTCATGGCGAAGGTCGACGCCTGACAGGCGGTCAACTGCGGCGGTGACGGGCCGGCGGGGACACACCCCGTCGGCCCGTCCTGCGTTGTCAGTGGCAGCGGATACTGTGCTGATCAGCGGGTCGAGGCCCGCGGAGAACGGTTGGACCCAGGGGAGAAGTGGGGGGGAGCGGCGATGAAGGTGCTGGGCGTGGACCCGGGGCTGACACGCTGCGGTGTCGGCGTGGTCGACGGCGTCGCGGGCCGCCCGCTGACGATGGCCGGCGTCGGCGTCGTGCGGACGCCCGCCGACGCGGACATCGCGCACCGCCTGGTGCTCATCGAGCGCGGTATCGAGGAGTGGCTCGACGAGCAGCGGCCCGACTGCGTAGCCGTCGAGCGGGTCTTCAGCCAGCACAACGTCCGTACGGTCATGGGCACGGCCCAGGCCAGCGCGGTCGCCATGCTGTGCGCCGCGCGCCGCGGACTGCCCGTCGCGCTGCACACTCCCAGTGAGGTCAAGGCCGCCGTGACCGGGTCGGGCCGCGCCGACAAGGCGCAGGTCGGCGCGATGGTCACCCGGCTGCTGCGGCTGGACGCTCCGCCCAAGCCGGCCGACGCGGCGGACGCGCTGGCGCTGGCCATCTGCCACATCTGGCGCGCGCCCGCCGTCAACCGCCTCCAGCAGGCGCACGCCGCCAACCGGCTCCAGCAGGCACAGGCGGCCGCCCGCGCGCGCCCGGCGCCCGCTCCCGTCCGACGTACTCCCGCACGCGCACCCGGGCCGCGGCCCGGGACACCCCAGAAGGGCACCACCCGATGATCGCCTTCGTCTCCGGCCCGGTCGCGGCCCTGGCTCCGGACACCG
Organism: Streptomyces chrestomyceticus JCM 4735; assembly: GCF_003865135.1. Classification (NCBI taxonomy): domain Bacteria; kingdom Bacillati; phylum Actinomycetota; class Actinomycetes; order Kitasatosporales; family Streptomycetaceae; genus Streptomyces; species Streptomyces chrestomyceticus. The sequence goes on from NZ_BHZC01000001.1 coordinate 7,756,749, forward strand.
CCGTCGTGGAGGTGGGCGGCATCGGCATGGCCGTGCAGTGCACGCCCGGCACCCTGTCCGGGCTGCGCGTCGGCCAGCAGGCCAAGCTGGCCACCTCCCTGGTCGTACGGGAGGACTCGCTCACCCTGTACGGCTTTGCCGATGACGACGAGCGGCAGACGTTCGAACTGCTGCAGACCGCTAGCGGCGTGGGCCCGCGGCTGGCGCAGGCCATGCTCGCGGTGCACTCCCCGGACACGCTGCGCCTCGCCGTCGCCAACGGTGACGAGAAGACGCTCACGGCCGTGCCCGGCATCGGCAAGAAGGGCGCCCAGAAGCTCCTGCTGGAGCTGAAGGACCGGCTCGGGGCGCCCGTCGGCACGGGCGGCGCGGGCGTCGGCAGTGCCGTGACGGCCGGGTGGGGCGACCAGTTGCACGCCGCGCTGATCGGCCTGGGGTACGCGACCCGGGAGGCCGACGAGGCGGTGTCCGCGGTCGCGCCGCAGGCCGAGGCGGCGGTCGCCGAGGGCGGCACGCCGCAGGTGTCGCAACTGCTCAAGGCGGCCCTCCAGTCGCTGAACCGGGCGCGGTGAGCCCGGTGCACCGCACGGTGAGCGCAGGCCGCCGGGCCGGGCGGGACCCGGCGGCCCCCGGCCGTACGCCCGGCCACCCCCGTAAGAACCGCGACGCGAAGCCGGCCGACCCGGCCGGTACGACCACGTGAGGCAGGACGCAGTGAACTGGGACGAGCCCACCGAGACCGCGGCCGGACCGCCCCCGGGCGGCACGGCCGAGTGGCCCGACCGGCTGGTGGGGTCCGACGCGGACGGCGAGGACACCGCGGTCGAGGCCGCGCTGCGCCCCAAGGACCTGGACGAGTTCGTGGGCCAGGAGCGGGTGCGCGAGCAGCTCGACCTGGTGCTGCGCGCGGCCCGCGCCCGGGGTGCCACCGCCGACCACGTCCTGCTCTCCGGCGCCCCCGGCCTGGGCAAGACCACCCTCTCCATGATCATCGCCGCCGAGATGGGCGCCCCGATCCGCATCACCTCGGGCCCCGCCATCCAGCACGCCGGCGACCTGGCCGCGATCCTGTCCTCCCTCCAGGAGGGCGAGGTGCTCTTCCTCGACGAGATCCACCGGATGTCCCGGCCCGCCGAGGAGATGCTCTACATGGCCATGGAGGACTTCCGCGTCGACGTCATCGTCGGCAAGGGCCCCGGCGCCACCGCCATCCCCCTGGAACTGCCGCCCTTCACCCTGGTCGGCGCCACCACCCGGGCCGGTCTGCTGCCCCCGCCGCTGCGCGACCGCTTCGGCTTCACCGGCCACATGGAGTTCTACGCCCCCGGCGAACTGGAACGCGTCATCCACCGCTCCGCCGGACTGCTCGACGTGCACATAGAGGCCGAGGGCGCCGCGGAGATCGCCGGACGCTCCCGCGGCACCCCGCGCATCGCCAACCGCCTGCTGCGCCGCGTCCGCGACTACGCGCAGGTCAAGGCCGACGGCGTGATCACCCGGGAGACCGCGGCGCAGGCCCTGGACGTCTACGAGGTCGACGCCCGCGGCCTGGACCGCCTGGACCGCGCGGTGCTTACCGCGCTGCTCAAGCTGTTCGGCGGCGGACCGGTGGGGCTGTCCACCCTGGCGGTGGCGGTGGGGGAGGAGCGTGAGACCGTCGAGGAGGTCGCCGAGCCGTTCCTCGTACGCGAGGGCCTGCTCGCCCGTACCCCCCGGGGCCGGATCGCCACCCCCGCCGCATGGACCCACATGGGGCTGACACCGCCCCAGCAGCAGGCGGGCGGAGCCGGACAGCAGGGCCTGTTCGGGGCGTGACGGCGCGGGGACTCGCCGGGTCAGGAACTGCGGTGCCATGCTGGGCGTTGTTCCACCGGTGCGGACTCGCTTAGACTCCGCCGATGCCGACCGTATGGTCCGGCATTCCCACCCCCGTATACCAGACCGCGGACTTGCGGTCGTGCGAAGGATTTCCGTCCCGTGAGTATCGTGACTCTCCTCCCCTTCATCGTCCTCATCGGGGCCATGTTCCTGATGACCCGGTCCGCCAAGAAGAAGCAGCAGGCGGCCGCGCAGATGCGCGACGAGATGCAGCCCGGCACCGGCGTCCGGACGATTGGGGGCATGTACGCCACCGTCAAGGAGATCCACGACGACACCGTCCTCCTGGAGGTGGCCCCCGGCGTGCACGCCCTCTACGCCAAGAACGCGGTCGGCGCGGTCCTCCCGGACGAGGAGTACAACCGCATTCTCGACGGCGCCGAGGGCGGCAAGGACGGCGCGATCGTGCCGGACGACGCCTCCTCGCTGACCGAGGGCACCCCGGCCGCTGACCAGGCCGACGCCGGCGACAAGCCCGCGAACCTGGACAAGTCGCCGAAGGCCGACCTGGCGAAGGGCGAGCCCGCCGCCGACGCGAAGGACGCCGCGAAGGCCGGGGACGCGGCCGGTGCCGAGGCCGCCGAGGGCGCCAAGAGCGGTGCGCAGGCCGACAAGGCCGACCAGGCCGAGAAGAAGGACGGCGGCGCCGACGCGAAGTAGCCCCGCCCCGACGGAACCGCGGAGCACCCTTCGAGCGGTGCACCGCGGTTCCGGGACGGTTTAGGCTCCGGCGGGGGCAACGTCCCCACTACACTTCGTGGCCGCTCGGCAGGCACCGAGCCGGGCGGTTGGACAGGGAGATACGAGAAGGTGGCAGCACCGAAAAAGGGCCGCAGGTCTCCTGGGGGCCAGGGAAGGCCGGGGCGCACCCTGGTCCTGATCTTGATCGCCATGGTGGCGCTGGTCGGCGGGATGTTCCTCTCCGGCAGCTCGACGCCCCGGCTGGGCATCGACCTCGCCGGCGGTACGAGCTTCACGCTGGAAGCCCGTAACCAGCCCGGCAAGCCCAACGCGATCAACGAGACCAACATGAACACCGCCGCGGGCATCATGGAGCGGCGTGTCAACGGGCTCGGTGTGTCCGAGGCCGAGGTCCAGACCCAGGGCACCAACCACATCGTCGTCAACATCCCCAAGGGGACGGACGCGAAACAGGCCCGCCAGCAGGTCGGTACCACCGCTCAGCTCGGCTTCCGGCCGGTGCTGACCACCACCGCCGGTGCGAAGACACCGTCGACCAGCCCGAGCCCCACCCCCTCCGCGAGCGGCAAGGGCGACGACGGCAAGAAGGACGGGAAGGACGACGGCAAGCAGGGCGACAAGCCCGGCACGAAGCCGACGCCCACCTCCACGACCCAGGGCCGCGCCGTCACCGACGCGCTGAAGAAGGGTCCGTCCGACCCGCCGAAGGCGTCCGGCAGCAGCACGCCCGCGCCGAGCGGCACCCCGCAGCCGTCCACCGGCGCCGACGAGATCCCGGCCGCGCTGCAGAAGCAGCTCGCCGACCTGGACTGCACCACCAAGCAGTCGCGCGCGGCGGCCGGTGAGAAGGCCGCCGGCGTGAAGCCGAGCGACCCGGTCGTGGCCTGCAAGGACGACGGCTCGCAGAAGTACGTGCTGGGCCCGGTCGGTGTCGAGGGCACCGACGTCAAGGACGCCTCCGCGGTCTTCGACAGCCAGCAGGGCCAGGGCTGGATCGTCCAGATGGACTTCACCGGCGCCGGCGGCAAGAAGTTCGCCGACATCACCGGCAAGCTGGCCGCCAAGACCCAGCCGCAGAACCAGTTCGCCATCGTGCTGGACGGCGCGGTCGTCTCCGACCCGCGGGTCAGCCAGCGGCTCAACGGCGGCAGCGCCACCATCTCCGGCGGCTTCACCCAGCAGACCGCCGAGGACCTGGCGAACATGCTGTCCTACGGCGCCCTGCCGCTCTCCTTCAAGATCGCCGACGAGACCACGGTCACCGCGGCGCTCGGCGGCGAGCAGCTCCAGGCGGGCCTGATCGCGGGCGCCATCGGCCTCGCGCTGGTCATCGTCTACCTGGTCGCCTACTACCGCGGTCTGGCGCTGGTCGCGCTGGCGAGCCTCGCGGTCTCCGCGGTCCTCACCTACGCGATCATGACGTTGCTGGGCCCGGCCATCGGCTTCGCGCTGAACCTGCCGGCCGTCTGCGGCGCCATCGTCGCCATCGGCATCACGGCCGACTCCTTCATCGTCTACTTCGAGCGCATCCGGGACGAGATCCGCGAGGGCCGCACCCTGCGCCCGGCCGTCGAACGCGGCTGGCCGCGCGCCCGGCGCACGATCCTGGTCTCCGACTTCGTGTCGTTCCTGGCCGCGTTCGTGCTGTTCATCGTCACCGTCGGCAAGGTGAAGGGCTTCGCGTTCACGCTGGGCCTGACCACCCTCCTCGACGTCGTGGTGGTCTTCTTCTTCACCAAGCCGCTGATGACACTGCTCGCCCGGCGGAAGTTCTTCGCCAACGGCCACCCGTGGTCCGGTCTGGACCCCAAGCGCCTGGGCGCCAATCCGCCGCTGCGCCGCCGTCGTACCACCGCTCCCACCGAGACGAAGGAGGCGTGAGATGTCGAAGCTCGGCAACATCGGCGCCCGGCTCTACCGCGGTGAGGTCGGTTACGACTTCATCGGCAAGCGGAAGATCTGGTACGGCATCTCGATCCTGATCACCATCACGGCCATCGTCGGCCTGGCGGTGCGCGGCCTGAACATGGGCATCGAGTTCTCCGGCGGCGCGGTCTTCACCACCCCGAAGACGTCCGTCTCCGCGTCGGAGGCGGAGCACAAGGCCGAGGCCGCGGCGGAGGGCCACCAGGCCACCGTCCAGAAGCTCGGCAACGGCGGCCTGCGCATTCAGATCAGCGAGCTGGACACCCAGCAGTCGCTGCCGGTGCAGGAGGCCCTGGCCAAGGACCTGGACGTCCCGGTCAAGGACATCAACACCCAGCTCGTCGGCCCGAGCTGGGGTGAGGAGATCGCCAACAAGGCCTGGCTGGGCCTGGGGATCTTCATGATCCTGGTGGTGATCTACCTCGCCATCGCCTTCGAGTGGCGGATGGCGCTGGCGGCCCTGATCGCGCTGATCCACGACCTCACGATCACGGTCGGCGTGTACGCGCTGGTCGGCTTCGAGGTCACCCCGGGCACCGTCATCGGTCTGCTGACGATCCTCGGTTACTCCCTCTACGACACCGTCGTGGTCTTCGACAGCCTCAAGGAAGCGTCGAAGGACATCGGGAAGCAGACCCGCTTCACCTACAGCGAGCTGGCCAACCGCAGCATCAACTCGACCCTGGTGCGTTCCATCAACACCACGGTCGTGGCGCTGCTGCCGGTCGCCGGACTGCTCTTCGTCGGTGGCGGTGTGCTCGGCGCCGGGATGCTCAACGACATCTCGCTCGCCCTGTTCGTCGGCCTCGCGGCCGGTGCGTACTCCTCGATCTTCATCGCGACCCCGCTGGTCGCCGACTTCAAGGAGCGCGACCCGGCGATGAAGGCGCTGGCCAAGCGGGTGCGTGCGAAGCGCGCCGCGGCCGCCGCCAAGGCCGACGCGCCGGAGCAGCAGGAGTCCGCGCAGAACGTCGCTGACGAGGATGTCCCGCAGGACGCGGAGGGCGACGAGGACGCCGCAGGCAGCATGGTCGGCCAGCGCAACCAGCCCGCCTCCCGCAGCCGCGGCCGCGGCCGTCCGTCGGGCAAGCGCCGATGAGCGCCCCCGACGGCCTGCGGGAGCTGCTGCTCAACCGGATCGCGGACGTGCCGGACTATCCGAAGCCGGGCGTGGTGTTCAAGGACATCACGCCGCTGCTGGCGGACCCGGCCGCCTTCGGCGCGCTGACCGACGCGTTCGTGTCGCTGTGCGAGCGGTACGAGGCCGACAAGGTCGTGGGCCTGGAGGCGCGCGGGTTCATCCTGGCCGCTCCGGTGGCCGTACGGGCCGGCATCGGCTTCGTCCCCGTACGCAAGGCGGGCAAACTGCCCGGCGCGACGCTCCGCCAGGCGTACGACCTGGAGTACGGCACGGCCGAGATCGAGATACACGCGGACGCGGTCGCGGTCGGCGACCGGGTGCTGGTGATCGACGACGTGCTGGCCACCGGCGGTACGGCCGAGGCGTCGCTGGAGCTGGTCCGGCGGGCCGGGGCCGAGGTCGCCGGTGTGGCGGTGCTGATGGAGCTGGGTTTCCTGGCCGGGCGGCAGCGGCTGGAGCCGGGCCTGAAGGGCGCTCCGCTGGAGGCGCTGATCACGGTCTGACGGGCCTGCGGGCCGTGCGGACGGCGGTGGCCGAGCCGTCTCCGTACGCGCGGAATTCCGCAAAGAGCGAGCAAAAGGGCATCCGGAACAAACCCGGATGCCCTTTTGCTGTCATGTACGGACCCCGGCGGCCGCGGAAGAGCCGGAGCGCCGAGCTCGATACCATGGCAGCCCGACCCGTTCGTGGTCTTGTGGTCCGGACCCCCTTTGAGGAGTGCTCTTGCCAGACGAGGCCCAGCCGCTTTCTCCCGGACTCCGCCCGGGGGCGTCGCCGTCCGCCCATCCGGACCAGCCCGGCCCCGCGGACGCGGCTGCCTCGGGTGCGCAGAGCTCGGGTGCGCAGAAGAACAGCGAGGGCAACGGCGTGCCCAGGTCGCAGCCGCCCGCCGTCCGGCCCGCCGCGTCCCCCGTACCGGCCGCCAAGCCCACGCCGCCCGTCTACACCGGCCGTACCGGCTCCTCCAACCGGGTACGGGCCCGCCTCGCGCGCCTGGGCGTGCAGCGGCAGAGCCCGTACAACCCGGTCCTGGAACCGCTGCTGCGGATCGTGCGCAGCAACGACCCGAAGATCGAGACCGCCACCCTGCGGCAGGTGGAACGCGCCTACCAGGTCGCCGAGCGCTGGCACCGCGGCCAGAAGCGCAAGAGCGGCGACCCGTACATCACCCACCCGCTCGCGGTGACCACGATCCTCGCCGAGCTGGGCATGGACCCGGCCACCCTCATGGCGGGCCTGCTGCACGACACCGTCGAGGACACCGAGTACGGCCTGGACACCCTGCGCCGCGACTTCGGCGACCAGGTCGCCCTGCTGGTGGACGGCGTCACCAAGCTGGACAAGGTCAAGTTCGGCGAGGCCGCGCAGGCCGAGACCGTGCGCAAGATGGTCGTGGCGATGGCCAAGGACCCCCGGGTCCTGGTGATCAAGCTGGCCGACCGGCTGCACAACATGCGCACCATGCGCTACCTCAAGCGCGAGAAGCAGGAGAAGAAGGCCCGCGAGACGCTGGAGATCTACGCTCCGCTGGCGCACCGCCTGGGCATGAACACCATCAAGTGGGAGCTGGAGGACCTCGCCTTCGCGATCCTCTACCCCAAGATGTACGACGAGATCGTGCGGCTCGTCGCCGAGCGCGCCCCCAAGCGGGACGAGTACCTGGCCATAGTGACCGACGAGGTCCAGGCCGACCTGCGCGCGGCGCGCATCAAGGCCACCGTCACCGGCCGGCCGAAGCACTACTACAGCGTCTACCAGAAGATGATCGTGCGAGGCCGCGACTTCGCCGAGATCTACGACCTGGTGGGCATCCGCGTCCTCGTCGACACCGTCCGCGACTGCTACGCGGCGCTCGGCACCGTCCACGCCCGGTGGAACCCGGTCCCGGGGCGGTTCAAGGACTACATCGCGATGCCCAAGTTCAACATGTACCAGTCGCTGCACACGACCGTGATCGGTCCCAGCGGCAAGCCGGTCGAGCTGCAGATCCGTACGTTCGACATGCACCGGCGCGCGGAGTACGGCATCGCCGCGCACTGGAAGTACAAGCAGGAAGCCGTGGCCGGCGCGTCCAAGGTGCGGACCGACGTACCGAAGAACAAGGCCGACGGTCAAGACACGGTCAACGACATGGCGTGGCTGCGCCAACTGCTGGACTGGCAGAAGGAGACCGAGGACCCGGGCGAGTTCCTGGAGTCGCTGCGCTTCGACCTGTCCCGCAACGAGGTCTTCGTCTTCACGCCGAAGGGTGACGTCATAGCGCTGCCCGCCGGCGCCACCCCCGTGGACTTCGCCTACGCGGTGCACACCGAGGTCGGCCACCGGACCATAGGCGCCCGCGTCAACGGGCGGCTCGTCCCGCTCGAATCGACCCTCGACAACGGCGACCTCGTGGAGGTCTTCACCTCCAAGGCGCCCGGCGCCGGCCCCTCCCGGGACTGGCTCGGCTTCGTGAAGTCGCCGCGCGCCCGCAACAAGATCCGCGCGTGGTTCTCCAAGGAGCGCCGCGACGAGGCCATCGAGCAGGGCAAGGACGCCATCGCCCGCGCGATGCGCAAGCAGAACCTGCCGATCCAGCGCATCCTCACCGGGGACTCGCTGGTCACGCTCGCGCACGAGATGCGCTACCCGGACATCTCGTCCCTGTACGCCGCCATCGGCGAGGGCCACGTCACGGCGCAGAGCGTCGTGCAGAAGCTGGTCCAGGCGCTCGGCGGGCAGGACGAGGCGACCGAGGACATCGCCGAGTCCACCCCGATCCGGCCGCGCTCCAAGCGGCGCTCCAGCGCCGACCCGGGCGTGGTGGTGAAGGGCGTCGACGACGTGTGGGTGAAGCTGGCGCGCTGTTGTACGCCGGTGCCGGGCGACCCGATCATCGGCTTCGTGACCCGCGGCAACGGCGTCTCGGTGCACCGCGCCGACTGCGTCAACGTCGACTCGCTGTCCAAGCAGCCGGAGCGCATCCTGGACGTCGAGTGGGCGCCCACCCAGTCCTCGGTCTTCCTGGTCGCCATCCAGGTCGAGGCGCTGGACCGGTCCCGGCTGCTGTCGGACGTCACCCGCATCCTGTCCGACCAGCACGTCAACATCCTGTCCGCGGCCGTCCAGACGTCCCGCGACCGGGTGGCGACCTCCCGCTTCACCTTCGAGATGGGCGACCCGAAACATCTTGGGCACGTCCTGAAGGCGGTCCGGAGCGTGGAGGGCGTGTACGACGTGTACCGCGTGACGTCGGCACGCAGGCCCTGATCTGCGGCTAAACCGCCGCCGCTCTCGCGGAGGTGGTTTCTCGCCGTAGGGGTTCCTCAATCGATGGTCGCTCTTCGAGGCACGAGAAAGCCCCGGTACAAGCGCTGTACCGGGGCCCTCGTACTACGGCCTACTTACCGCCGAACTCCTCAAGCCCCTTCAGCGCCTGGTCCAGCAGCGCCTGGCGGCCCTCCAGCTCGCGGCCGAGCTTGTCGGCCTTGGCGTCGTTGCCGGCCGCGCGGGCCGCGTCGATCTGCTTCTGCAGCTTGTCGACCGCGTCCTGGAGCTGCCCGGTCAGACCCGCGGCGCGCGCCCGCGCCTCCGGGTTCGTCCGGCGCCACTCGGCCTCCTCGGACTCCTGGATGGCGCGCTCGACCGCGTGCATCCGGCCCTCGATCTTCGGGCGGGCGTCCCGCGGCACATGGCCGATGGCCTCCCACCGCTCGTTGATCGAACGGAACGCGGCCCGCGCCGCCTTCAGGTCCGAGACCGGGAGCAGCTTCTCCGCCTCGGCGACCAGCTCCTCCTTGCGCGTGAGGTTCTCCCGCTGCTCGGCGTCGCGCTCGGCGAACACCTCGCTGCGCGCCTGGAAGAAGACGTCCTGGGCGCCGCGGAAGCGGTTCCACAGGTCGTCCTCGTGCTCGCGCTGGGCGCGGCCCGCGGCCTTCCAGTCGGCCATCAGCTCGCGGTAACGGGCCGCGGTGGGCCCCCAGTCCGTCGAACCGGACAGCGCCTCGGCCTCCGAGACCAGCCGCTCCTTGGTCTTGCGGGCCTCCTCGCGCTGCGCGTCCAGCGACGCGAAGTGCGCCTTGCGCCGCTTGGAGAACGCCGAGCGGGCGTGCGAGAAGCGGTGCCACAGCTCGTCGTCCGCCTTGCGGTCCAGCCGCGGCAGCCCCTTCCAGGTGTCCACCAGGGCCCGCAGCCGCTCGCCGGCCGCCCGCCACTGCTCGCTGGCCGCCAGCTCCTCGGCCTCGGCGACCAGCTTCTCCTTGGCCTGCCGGGCCTCGTCGCTCTGCCGCGCCTTCTGCGCCTTGCGCTCCTCGCGGCGCGCCTCGACATCGGTGACGAGCTGGTCCAGCCGCTTGCGCAGCGCGTCCAGGTCACCCACCGCGTGGTGTTCGTCCACCTGCTGCCGCAGGTGGTCGATCGCGGCCGTCGCGTCCTTGGCCGACAGGTCGGTGGTCCTGACCCGCCGTTCGAGGAGGCCGATCTCGACGACCAGGCCCTCATACTTGCGCTCGAAGTAGGCGAGGGCCTCTTCGGGAGTTCCCGCCTGCCACGATCCGACGACCTGCTCGCCGTCGGCGGTACGCACGTACACGGTCCCCGTCTCGTCGACGCGGCCCCATGGGTCGCTGCTCACAGCGCCTCCTCCACATGATGCCGACGAGAGCGCGTCGCCCCCCGGCATCGTCCACAGTTTCTGTCCGGCGGGGCAGCGCCCCGGCCGGTCCGACGGGTGTCTTGCGGGTGCGGGTGGCAGCCGTCGGAGCAGGCACCCTACACAACGCCAATCTAGGCGACCGGCGGGCCGGCTGTCCGCATCCAGCACGACCGAAATTTGCGGTTCGCCCACCGCGGCGGCGCCTCCGGCGTGCCCGGGGGCGCACCCGGGTCAGGTTTTGGTGACGGTCGCCCGGTCGATCACCACCGTCGCGTTGGGTGCGGTGTTGCCCGTCGACGGATCGGGCGTCGAGCCCGCCCCGGCGATCTTCTTCAGGACGTCCATGCCCTCGGTGACGGTGCCGAAGGGCGTGTAGTTCGGGGGCAGCTTGCTGTCCTGGTAGACGAGGAAGAACTGGCTGCCGCCGCTGTTACGGGTCTTGTCGCTCTTGCCGTCGTAGCGGTTGGCCATCGCGACCGTGCCCGCCGGGTAGATGTCGCCCTTGAGCTTCGGGTCCTTCAGGTTCTCGTCCGGGACGGTGTAGCCGGGGGTGCCCGCGCCGGTGCCGGTCGGGTCGCCGCACTGGAGGACGTAGATGCCCTGGTCGACCAGCCGGTGGCACTTGCTGTGGTCGAAGAACTTCTCGCCCGCCAGGAACGCGAAGGAGTTGACGGTGTGCGGCGCCTTGGCGGCGTCCAGTTTGATGCCGATGTCGCCGCAGGTCGTCTGCAGCTTCATCGCGTACGCGGCGGAGGTGTCGACGGACATCTCCGGTTCCTTCTTCCAGGTCTTCTTGGACGGCGAGCCCGGGGCCGGCTTGCCGCACGGGTCGGCGGCCTTGCTCGGGCTGGGCGCCGCCGCGTCGACCGTGTCGTCACCGCCCGTCAGCCCGACCGAGGCGTACGCGGCCGCGCCGGCGGCCAGCGCGACCGCCACGGCCGCCGCGACGATCACGTTGCGGCGCTTGGTCTTGCGCCGGGCCGCGGCACGCCGCTGCTGCTGGCGCTCGTACTTCTCGCGGGCGAGCTGCCGCCGCCGCTGATCGCTGCTGACCACCGGTCGTCTCCTAGGTGTGCGCTGAGGTCTGCCGTGGGCCGTACCGTATACGGGTTCGCCCGGGTGGGAGTCCCGCCGGTAGGCTCTTCAACAGCCGAAATCTTCCGGATCGCCGCCGGTGATCCGTCCGCCGCTGTCGAATGTTGAGGACGAACGTGCTCATTGCCGGGTTCCCCGCCGGGGCCTGGGGGACCAACTGTTACCTGGTCGCCCCGGCCGCGGGTGAGGAGTGCGTGATCATCGACCCGGGCCACCAGGCCGCCCAGGGCGTCGAGGAAGCACTCAAGAAGCATCGGCTCAAGCCCGTCGCCGTCGTCCTCACCCACGGGCACATCGACCACGTCGCCTCGGTCGTCCCGGTGTGCGGCGCGCACGACGTGCCCGCCTGGATCCACCCCGCCGACCGCTACATGATGAGCGACCCGGAGAAGGCCCTCGGCCGCTCCATCGGGCAGCAGCTCATGGGCGAGCTGACCGTGGGGGAGCCGGACGACGTCAAGGAGCTGGGCGACGGCGCGAAGCTGGAGCTGGCCGGGATGGAGTTCTCGGTCGCGCACGCCCCGGGCCATACCAAGGGGTCGGTGACCTTCCGGATGCCCGGGCAGGCGGACATTCCGCCGGTCTTCTTCTCGGGCGACCTGCTGTTCGCCGGCTCCATCGGACGTACCGACCTGCCGGGCGGCGACCACGCCGAGATACTGCGGTCGCTGGAGCGGGTGTGCCTGCCCCTCCAGGACGAGACCGTCGTACTGTCCGGCCACGGCCCCCAGACCACCATCGGCCGCGAGCGCGCCACCAACCCGTTCCTGCGGGAGGTGGCCGCCGGCCTCGGAGACGGCGCACCGCACAGCCCGGCTCCGCGACGAGGAATGTGACGAGAACTTCCGTGAGCACCTTCAAGGCCCCCAAGGGCACCTACGACCTGATCCCGCCGCAGTCCGCCACCTACCTGGCGGTCCGCGACGCGATCTCCGGACCCCTCAAGCGCTCCGGTTACGGCTACGTCGAGACGCCCGGATTCGAGAACGTCGAGCTGTTCGCACGCGGCGTCGGCGAGTCCACCGACATCGTGACCAAGGAGATGTACGCCTTCGAGACCAAGGGCGGCGACAAGCTCGCGCTGCGCCCCGAGGGCACCGCCTCGGTGCTGCGCGCCGCCCTGGAGGCCAACCTCCACAAGGCGGGCAACCTTCCCGTCAAGCTCTGGTACTCCGGCTCGTACTACCGCTACGAGCGCCCGCAGAAGGGCCGCTACCGCCACTTCTCCCAGGTCGGCGCCGAGGCCATCGGTGCCGAGGACCCGGCGCTGGACGCCGAGCTGATCATCCTGGCCAACGACGCCTACCGCTCGCTGGGCCTGCAGAACTTCCGCATCCTGCTCAACTCGCTCGGCGACAAGGAGTGCCGTCCCGTCTACCGGGCGGCCCTCCAGGAGTTCCTGTACGGGCTCGACCTGGACGAGGACACCCGCCGCCGCGCCGAGATCAACCCGCTGCGGGTGCTCGACGACAAGCGCCCCGACGTGCAGAAGCAACTGGTGGGCGCGCCGCTGCTGCGCGACCACCTGTGCGAGGCGTGCAAGGCGTACCACGAGCAGGTGCGCGAGCTGCTGACCGCGGCGGGCGTCGCCTACGAGGACGACCCGAAGCTGGTACGCGGCCTGGACTACTACACCCGTACGACGTTCGAGTTCGTCCACGACGGCCTCGGCTCGCAGTCCGCGGTCGGTGGCGGCGGACGCTACGACGGCCTGTCCGAGATGATCGGCGGCCCCGCGCTGCCCTCGGTGGGCTGGGCGCTCGGCGTGGACCGCACGGTGCTGGCCCTGGAGGCCGAGGGCGTCGAGCTGGAGCTGCCCGCGAGCACGGCCGTCTTCGCCGTGCCGCTCGGCGAGGAGGCCCGGCGGACGCTGTTCGCCACCGTCACCGAGCTGCGCCGGGCCGGGATCGCCACCGACTTCGCGTACGGCGGCAAGGGCCTGAAGAACGCGATGAAGTCGGCGAACCGCTCGGGCGCCCGCCTCGCGGTCGTCGCCGGTGAGCGGGATCTGGCCGAAGGTGTCGTACAGCTCAAGGACCTGGAGAGCGGCGAGCAGACCCCGGTCGCGCTGGACTCGGTGGCCGAAGAGGTCCGCCGCAGGCTCGGCTGATCCCGGCCGCCTCTGTACGGGGCCGCCGTCGTCGTGTAGAGACCCCCTTCCGGCCGTCCGCCGCGCTGTCCGCGCGGTGGCTCGGAAGGGGGTCTTTATGCGCATCGAACAGTGGCCGGGTGTCCGGTTGGGGCAGAATGAGGGCCCGGCGCGCGCCAGTTGGAACGCGCCGCCCGCTCACTCCCCACGGCACCGACGGAACGGCGATATGACGACGACAGCGCTTGACGACGTGTCCACCGGCGACGATCACCCGGGCCGCGGCGGCGGCCCGACCGGCTCGGGACGGGGCCTGGCCTGGCTGCTGGTCATCACCAGCGCCCTGGGGCTGCTCGCGGCCTGGGTGATCACCATGGACAAGATCGAGCTGCTGAAGGACCCCAACTTCAAGCCGGCCTGCAGCCTGAGCCCGATCGTCTCCTGCGGCAGCGTGATGCAGAGCCCGCAGGCCGAGGTCTTCGGCTTCCCCAACCCGGTCGCCGGCCTGATCGCCTTCGGCGTGGTCATGGGGATCGGCGTCGGGCTGCTCGCCGGGGCCCGCTACCGCGCCTGGTACTGGATCGGCCTGAACATCGGCACCCTCGCCGGCGCCGTCTTCTGCATGTGGCTGATGTCGCAGTCGCTGTACGTCATCAACTCGCTGTGCCTGTGGTGCACGCTGACCTGGTGCGTCACCATCCTGATGTTCTGGTACACCACCGTGCACAACCTCAAGCACGGCATCATCCCCGCGCCGGCCGGCCTGCGGAAGGCCGTGCTGGAGTTCCACTGGGTCGTGCCGGTGCTCTGGTACGGCGTGATCGCGCTGCTGATCCTCACCAAGTGGTGGTCGTACTGGAGCTCGCTGATCTGAGGCCGGTCCGGGCCTCGACGATGCCGCCGGGCGGCCGGGAAACCGGCTCCCCGGCGGCATTGTCAGTGCGGTGAATTAGGCTCTCAGCGTGGAGCCCGACCTGTTCACCGCCGCTGCCGAAGACCGCCAGGAGAAAGACCCCACCGGGTCACCCCTCGCCGTACGGATGCGTCCGCGCACCCTCGACGAGGTGGTCGGCCAGCAGCATCTGCTCAAGCCAGGATCGCCGCTGCGCCGCCTGGTCGGCGAGGGCAACGGCGGGCCCGCCGGCCCGTCCTCCGTCTTCCTGTGGGGGCCGCCCGGCATCGGCAAGACCACCCTCGCGTACGTGGTCAGCCAGGCGACGAACAAGCGCTTCGTGGAGCTCTCCGCGATCACCGCGGGCGTCAAGGAGGTCCGGGCCGTCATCGACGGCGCGCGCCGTGCCTCGGGTGGCTACGGCAAGGAGACCGTCCTCTTCCTCGACGAGATCCACCGCTTCAGCAAGGCACAGCAGGACTCCCTGCTGCCCGCCGTCGAGAACCGCTGGGTGACGCTGATCGCCGCCACCACCGAGAACCCGTACTTCTCGGTGATCTCCCCGCTGCTCTCCCGCTCCCTCCTGCTGACGCTCGAACCGCTCACCGACGACGACCTGCGCGGCCTGCTCAAGCGCGCGCTGACGGACGCGCGGGGCCTGGCCGGCGCGGTCACCCTGCCCGAGGACACCGAGGCGCACCTGCTGCGCATCGCGGGCGGCGACGCGCGCCGGGCGCTCACGGCCCTGGAGGCGGGGGCCGGGTCGGCCATCTCCAAGGGGGAGAAGGAGATCACCCTCCAGACGCTGGAGGAGTCCGTCGACCGGGCCGCGGTCAAGTACGACCGGGCCGGTGACCAGCACTACGACGTCGCCAGCGCGCTGATCAAATCGATCCGCGGCTCCGACGTGGACGCGGCGCTGCACTACCTCGCGCGGATGATCGAGGCGGGCGAGGACCCGCGGTTCATCGCCCGCCGGCTGATGATCTCGGCGAGCGAGGACATCGGGCTCGCCGACCCGTCCGCCCTGCAGACCGCGGTGGCCGCGGCCCAGGCCGTCGCGCTGATCGGCTTCCCGGAGGCCCGGATCACGCTCAGCCAGGCCACGATCGCGCTGGCGCTGGCCCCCAAGTCCAACGCGGCCTACCTGGCGATCGACGCGGCCCTCGCGGACGTACGGGCCGGACTGGCGGGCCCCGTGCCGTCGCATCTGCGCGACAGCCACTACAAGGGCGCCGAGAAACTGGGCCACGGCAAGGGCTATCAGTACCCGCACGACCTGCCCGGCGGGATCGCGGCCCAGCAGTACGCGCCGGACGAGGTCCACGGCAAGCGGTATTACGCGCCTACGCGGTACGGCGCGGAGGCGCGGTACGCGGATGTGACGGACCGGGTACGGGGCCGCTTGCGCGGCGAGGAACCGTAAAAACGCGGGTGCGTGGGCGGGGCGGTTGAGTGTCGGGTGCGGGTTGCTCGTGGCTGAGGGCCGTCCTCAAGCGCCGGACGGGCTGATGCTTGCCGACCGGAAGGCGACTGTTGCGCCGGGGCGGGGGAGCCGACCATGGCTGTGCCTGGGCGTTCGCTCAGGGGTCTGCGCCGACGGGAAGGGTTCCGCCATGACGATCAGCTCGGATCCGGGAGCGGACAGCTTGGCCGAGACCGAAGCGCGGCTCGACCGGCGCCGGGACCAGTACGCGCTGCCCGAAGGGCACATCGCGGCGGCGGACTCGCCCTGGATCCCGTTCGCCCCGCAGGTGATGATCAAGCATCTGACGTTCGACATCCGCAGCAGCTCGGCCGCGAACGTCCTGTGGGTGCAGGCGGGCGGCGTGCTGGGCCGGCACCGCCATCGCGGCCCGGTCTCGGGCTATGTGCTCGACGGTAGCTGGCGCTACCTGGAGTACGACTGGGTCGGCCGCCCCGGCGACTTCGTCCGGGAGAGTCCGGGCCGTACCCACACCCTGGTCTCCGACGAGGGCATGAAGACCGTCTTCTGGCTGAACGGGCCGGTGGAGTTCCTCGACGAGCGGGACCGGGTGACGGAGGTGATCGACGTCTTCTG
Source organism: Streptomyces chrestomyceticus JCM 4735 (assembly GCF_003865135.1). Taxonomy (NCBI): domain Bacteria; kingdom Bacillati; phylum Actinomycetota; class Actinomycetes; order Kitasatosporales; family Streptomycetaceae; genus Streptomyces; species Streptomyces chrestomyceticus. The sequence continues at coordinate 7,773,167 of NZ_BHZC01000001.1, forward strand.
GTTCATCGACCACTACGAGCGGGGCTGCGCGGAGCAGGGCATTCCGGTCAACCGGGCGCTCTATCTGTGACATCGGGATCTGTGACGTCAGGATCCGGCAGCAGGGCTACCGCACGGCTTCCCGATCGCCGGACGGGCCGGGTGCCGGCCCGTCCGGCGGGGAGCGGCTCCCGTGGTCATCCGGACGCGGCCGCGTCGAAGAGGGTGTGCATGGCGCGGCGGAGTTCGACGACGTCGCGGACGGGTTCCGGGAAGTCGAAGCGGGCGTCGAACGAGCGGTGCGCGTCGTCGGTGAAGCGCACCCGCAGGCCGAAGCGGTCCAGGGCCACCGGTACGGCCCGGTCGCGGAAGTCGCACGCGCGCTGCGAGCGGTCCCCGAGCAGCGTGCACAGACCGCGGACCTGGTCGCTGTGGGCCGAGTGGAGGTGCTGGAGCAGCTCCGCCTCGTGGTCCGCCAGCGGGTCGGGTTCGGCCCGGGCGAACTCGTCCGGCTCGATGGCCTGGGCGCCCCACAGGTCGTCCACGGCCGCCTCGCCGACCTCCATGCGCAGCATCATCCACGCGGGCCGTCCGAACATGCCCGGCGGCGGGTCCGGCTGCAGGGCCTCGCCGATGCCGAGCAGCTCGCCGACCGGGTGCCGTTCGGCGAGCAGCATGGCGGCGCGGGCGCGGTCCTCGTTGCGTACGGGAGTGAGCCAGCCCGCGACCCAGGCCCGGCCGCGGATGCGGTGCGGCACCGAGACGGGTGCCACGTCGGTGATCTCCATCACGGCGGTCAGGTCGTCGTCCTGGGCGTGGGCGGCGGCCCTGGCGGCCGCGGAGTCCCCGGGGACCAGGAGGAGCACGTCACCAGCACTGGTGACCGTACGGCATACTGGGGACGAGAGTCCGGCGTCGTCGGGGTCCTCGATTCCGGGGATGCTCAGCGAGGCCATACCATTGGACTCGACGAGGGTGCGTACGCGCTCGGCGGCGGCTGGCTGCTGGGCGTCTTCCACGGGACGCGGCTGACCCGTCCCGGTGCTCTGACCAGCACCGGGCAGGGGGATCCCAGGTCGAAACATGCGTTCTCCTCGAAGTAAGGTAAGCCTAACCTAACCTACACGGAGGTCCGTTCCACGTGAACCAGTCGCGTCCCAAGGTCAAGAAGTCGCGCGCTCTCGGCATCGCCCTGACGCCGAAGGCCGTCAAGTACTTCGAGGCCCGTCCCTACCCGCCCGGCGAGCACGGCCGTGGCCGCAAGCAGAACAGTGACTACAAGGTCCGTCTGCTGGAGAAGCAGCGTCTGCGTGCGCAGTACGACATCAGCGAGCGCCAGATGGCGCGTGCCTACGACCGCGCTCGGAAGGTCGAAGGCAAGACCGGCGAAGCGCTGATCATCGAGCTTGAGCGCCGTCTGGACGCGCTCGTCCTGCGTTCGGGCATCGCCCGGACGATCTACCAGGCCCGTCAGATGGTCGTCCACGGCCACATCTCGGTGAACGACCGCAAGGTCGACAAGCCGTCCTTCCGCGTCCGTCCCGACGACGTCGTGATGGTCCGCGAGCGCAGCCGCGAGAAGCACCCCTTCCAGGTCGCGCGTGAGGGTGGCTACGCCCCCGACGGCGAGACCCCCCGCTACCTGCAGGTCAACCTGAAGGCCCTGGCGTTCCGCCTGGACCGTGACCCGCAGCGCAAGGAGATCCCGGTGATCTGCGACGAGCAGCTCGTCGTCGAGTACTACGCCCGTTGATCCAGGCGTAGGCACCGCACGGATCGGTCCGCGCGCCCCGCGCGCGGACAGCCGCGTGCTCAGCCCGTCGTCTCCCCGCCGCTCGCGGTGGGGGAGGTGGCGGGTTCGCTGTTTTCCGGGCGCGGCCCCGGCGCCGTGGCCCGCGGGCCCGGTACGGCGCCGTCCGGCCGCGCGCCCCCGTTCCCACTCCCGCCGCCACTGCTGTCGCTGCCGCTCAGAATCCGGGCGACCGTCGCGTCCAGGTCGAGCCGGGCGCCGGCCCGCACGCAGCGCTCGTACCGCTCCGCCCCCAGCAGCTCCCGCGCCTGCTCCTCGCAGAGCTGGTGCGGCTGGTTGTAGTAGCGGGAGCCGAACAGCGGCAGCCCTACCGAGGGCCAGATCCGCCCGGCGGCCCCCTGGAGCAGCGCCGCCTCCGCCGGATCGCCTTCGCCGAGGGTGACCAGCGCCAGCAGCTCGACGGCCAGCACCGCGCCCAGCAGGTCGTGGAAGGCGTGGTCGATGGCGAGACACTCCTCCAGCAGCGCGCGCGCCCGCGCCGCCTCGCCGCGGTTCCAGGCCGCGTAGGCCAGTACGAACAGCGCGTACGCCAGGGCCCACCGCTCCCCGTGGTCGTCGCAGACCTGCCGTACGTCCTCGCACAGCCGCACCGCCTCCGCGATGTCGCCCTGGAAGGCCACCGCCATCGCCAGTTCGACCTGTGCCATCAGTACGTTGCTGTTGAGCTCGCCGATGTCCCGGTAGCGGGAGAGCGCGTCGCGCAGCAGCCGCTCGGCGCGCGGCATGTCGTCGCGGACCAGCGCGAGGCAGCCGGTGCGGTGCACTGCGTACGCGGCCGCGGTGGCGTTGCCCGCGCGCTCCGCCTCCTCGCCGCACTCCCGCAGCGCGCCCAGCGCGCCGACCGCGTCGCCCTGGAGCACCGCCACGTACCCGGCCACCCACAGCGCTTTGAGGCGTGCGTCGTCGTGCTCGCTGTCCAGCTCCAGGGAGCGGTCGAGCCAGTGCCGCCCTTCCGAGAGCCGGCCGCAGCCGACCCAGTAGAACCACAAGGTGCCCGCCAGGTACTGGCCCAGGTGCGCGTCTCCAGGGCTGTCGAGGCTGTATTCCAGGGCGATCCGCAGGTTGGGCAGCTCGCACTCGATACGGGCGGCGACCTCGGCCTGCCGAGGACTGAACCAGTCCAGCTCGCACCAGGTGGCCAGGCCCACGTACCAGTCGCGGTGCCTGCGGCGCAGCCGCTCGACGTCGCCCAGCGCTTCCAGCCAGCCGACGCCGTACTCCCGTACGGTGTCCAGCATCCGGTAGCGCAGGCCCGCCGGGGTCTCCTCCCGTACGGCCACGGACTGGGCCACCAGTTCACCGAGGACGTCGAGCAGTTCGTCCGCGGGCAGGTCGGGGCCGGAACAGATGTACTCGGCGGCGTCCAGGTCGAACTGCCCGGCGAAGACGGAGAGCCGTGCCCACAGCAGGCGCTCCGCGGGGGTGCACAGCTCGTGACTCCAGCCGATCGTCGTCCGCAGGGTCTGGTGGCGTGCCGGAGGGGCGCACTGCTCAGGGAAGGCCGGGGGAGCGGTGCGGGTGCCCCCGGTCAGCAGCCGGAAGCGGTCGTCGATCCGGTGCAGCAGTTGTTCCACCGACAGGGCCCGCAGCCGCCCGGCGGCCAGTTCCAGGGCGAGCGGGATGCCGTCGAGCCGCCGGCACAGCTCGGCGACGGCGGCCTCGCCGTCCGCGTCGGTGCGGAAGCCGGGGACGACGGCGGCGGCGCGGTCGTGGAAGAGGGCGGCCGCGTCCGGGCCGTCCATCGGCGGCAGCGGCAGGTTCTGCTCGCCGGGCAGCCCGAGCGGGCGCCGGCCCGCCGCCAGGACCCGCAGGCCGGGCGCCCGTCGCAGCAGGTCGGCGGCGAGCGCGGCGCAGTCGTCGACCAGGTGCTCGTACCCGTCCAGGACGAGCAGCAGCTCACGTCCGGCGAGGTGGTCGCGGAGCGCGGCGCGCGGCGGCCGGCCCGTGTGGTCGGCGAGGCCCAGCGCTTCGGCGACGGCGTGGTCCAGCAGGCCGCCGTGGCGCAGGGCGGCCAGCTCGACCAGCCACACCCCGTCGCAGAAGCGATCCTGCAAGATCGCTGCGGCCTGGGTGGCGAGCCGGGTCTTCCCGGCCCCGCCGACACCGGTGACCGTCACCAGCCGGGCGGACTCCAGGTGACCGGCGAGCGCGGCGAGTTCACCGCCGCGGCCGACGAACCGGGTCAGCTCCGCGGGCAGGTTCCCGGGCACCCGCAGGCGCGCGGCGAAGGGGCGGGGAACCCGGGAGAGGGGATCGGGGCGCATCGGGCGTCGCATGGAACACGGAGCGTACTCGCAGGTGTGCGCACCGTACAATCGCCCGTCGGCGGGGCCCGCGCCGCACGGGGAACGCGGTACGGGCCGGCGGCCGCGGCGCGATAGGCTCGGGCTCTGCCGTTCGAGCGGGACGAAACCAGAACAAGTCAGTCGGAGAGTGGTGCCAACGTGTCCGGTGGAGAGGTGGCCGGGATCCTCGTGGCCGTCTTCTGGGCGATCCTCGTGTCCTTCCTGGCCCTGGCGCTGGTGAGGCTCGCGCAGACGCTCAAGGCGACGACCAAGATGGTCGCCGAGGTGTCCGAACAGGCCGTACCGCTGCTGGCCGACGCGTCCGCGACCGTCCGCTCCGCGCACACCCAGCTCGCCCGCGTCGACGCGATCGCCTCCGACGTCCAGGAGGTCACCGCCAACGCCTCCGCGCTCTCCTCGACCGTCTCCTCCGCGTTCGGCGGACCGCTGGTCAAGGTCGCGGCGTTCGGCTACGGCGTGCGCCGCGCGATCGGCAAGAAGGGCGCGCCGCCCGAGCCGAAGCGCACCGTCGTCGGCCGTACCCTGCCCGCAGCCCGCCGAGGCGGGCGCCGCAACCGTCGCTCCAAGGACTGATCGCCGCGATGTTCCGCCGCGCATTCTGGTTCACCACCGGCGCCGCCGCCGGAGTCTGGGCCACCACCAAGGTCAACCGCAAGCTGCGCAAGCTCCAGCCCGACAGCCTCGCGGCCCAGGCCGCCGACAAGGCCGTCGAGACCGGACAGCGGCTGCGCCAATTCGCGTCGGACGTCCGGACGGGAATGGCGGACCGTGAAGGGCAGCTCCAGGAAGCGCTGGGCCTGACGGACCAGGGCGACGCCCGCGAGCTGCCGCCGGCGCGCTCCCGCGGCGCACTCGAAACGACGCAGTACCGCATCACACAGCACCAGCTCACGCAGCACCGAACAAGAACACCCGGCCCGACCGGACCGACCGGAAATGAGGACCACTGATGGAGTCGGCTGAAATCCGCCGCCGCTGGCTGCGCTTCTTCGAGGAGCGCGGGCACACCGTAGTGCCGTCGGCGTCGCTCATCGCGGACGACCCGACCCTGCTGCTGGTCCCCGCGGGCATGGTGCCCTTCAAGCCGTACTTCCTCGGCGAGGTCAAGCCGCCCTTCGACCGCGCCACCAGCGTCCAGAAGTGCGTGCGTACGCCGGACATCGAAGAGGTCGGCAAGACCACCCGGCACGGCACGTTCTTCCAGATGTGCGGCAACTTCTCCTTCGGCGACTACTTCAAGGAAGGCGCCATCAAGTACGCCTGGGAGCTGCTGACCAGCTCGCAGGCGGACGGCGGCTACGGCCTGGACCCGGAGCGCCTGTGGGTCACGGTCTACCTGGACGACGACGAGGCCGAGCGCATCTGGCACGAGGTCGTCGGCGTGCCCAAGGAGCGCATCCAGCGCCTGGGCAAGTCGGAGAACTACTGGTCCATGGGCGTCCCGGGCCCGTGCGGCCCCTGCTCCGAGATCAACTACGACCGCGGCCCCGAGTTCGGCGTCGAGGGCGGCCCGGCCGTCAACGACGAGCGGTACGTGGAGATCTGGAACCTGGTCTTCATGCAGTACGAGCGCGGCGAGGGCACCGGCAAGGAGGACTTCGAGATCCTCGGTGAACTGCCGAGCAAGAACATCGACACCGGCCTCGGCCTGGAACGCCTGGCGATGATCCTCCAGGGCGTCCACAACATGTACGAGACCGACACCCTGCGGGTCGTCATCGACAAGGCCGGCGAGCTGACCGGTGTGCGCTACGGCGCCGGCGCGGACACCGACGTGTCGCTGCGCGTGGTCGCCGACCACATGCGTACGTCCACCATGCTCATCGGCGACGGCGTCACCCCCGGCAACGAGGGCCGCGGCTACGTGCTGCGCCGCATCATGCGCCGCGCCATCCGCAACATGCGCCTGCTCGGCGCCACCGGCCCGGTCGTCGCCGACCTGCTGGACGTCGTCATCAAGACGATGGGCCAGCAGTACCCGGAGCTGCTGGAGGACCGCAAGCGCATCGAGACGGTCGCCCTCGCCGAGGAGGCCGCCTTCCTCAAGACGCTCAAGGCCGGCACCGCCATCCTGGACACCGCCGTCTCCGAGACCAAGGCCGGCGGCGGCACGGTGCTCTCCGGCGACAAGGCGTTCCTGCTCCACGACACCTGGGGCTTCCCCATCGACCTCACCCTCGAAATGGCCGCCGAACAGGGCCTTTCGGTGGACGAGAACGGCTTCCGCCGGCTGATGAAGGAGCAGCGGGAGCGCGCCAAGGCCGACGCCCAGGCCAAGAAGCACGGCCACGCCGACCTGTCCGCCTACCGCGAGGTCGCCGACCGCGCCGGCGCCACCGTCTTCACCGGCTACGCGCACACCGAGGGCGAGTCCACCGTCGTGGGCCTGCTGGCCAACGGCACCGCCGCCCCCGCCGCCCACGAGGGCGACGAGGTCGAGATCGTCCTGGACCGGACCCCCTTCTACGCCGAGGGCGGCGGCCAGCTCGCCGACACCGGCCGCATCCGGCTGGAGTCGGGCGCCGTCGTCGAGGTCCGCGACGTGCAGCGGCCGGTCCCCGGCGTCACGGTCCACAAGGGCGTCGTCCAGGTCGGCGAGGTCGTGGTCGGCTCGGCCGCGTACGCCACCATCGACGTCAAGCGCCGCCGGGCCATCGCCCGCGCCCACAGCGCCACCCACCTCACCCACCAGGCGCTGCGCGACGCGCTCGGCCCGACCGCCGCCCAGGCCGGTTCGGAGAACTCCCCGGGCCGCTTCCGCTTCGACTTCGGCTCGCCGACCGCCGTGCCCGGCACGGTCCTGACCGACGTCGAGCAGCGGATCAACGAGGTGCTCTCCCGCGAGCTGGACGTCCAGGCCGAGGTCATGAGCATGGAGGACGCCAAGAAGCAGGGCGCCATCGCCGAGTTCGGCGAGAAGTACGGCGACCAGGTGCGCGTGGTGACCATCGGTGACTTCTCCAAGGAGCTGTGCGGCGGCACGCACGTCGCCAACACCGCCCAGCTCGGCCTGGTCAAGCTGCTCGGCGAGTCCTCCATCGGGTCCGGCGTGCGCCGTGTGGAGGCCCTGGTCGGCGCCGACGCGTACCACTTCCTGGCCCGTGAGCACACCGTCGTCTCGCAACTGACCGAGCTGGTCAAGGGCCGTCCCGAGGAGCTGCCCGAGAAGGTCTCCGGGATGCTGGCCAAGCTGCGCGAGGCCGAGAAGGAGATCGAGCGCTACCGCGCGGAGAAGGTCCTCCAGGCCGCCGCCGGGCTGGCCCAGGGCGCCAAGGACGTACGGGGCGTCGCGCTGGCCGCCGCGCAGGTCGCCGAGGGCACCTCCGCCGACGACCTGCGCAAGCTGGTGCTGGACGTGCGCGGCCGCATCCCGGGCGACCGCCCGGCCGTGGTCGCCCTGTTCACCGTGGCCAACGGCCGCCCGCTGACCGTCATCGCCACCAACGAGGCCGCCCGCGAGCGCGGCATCAAGGCCGGTGACCTGGTCCGTACGGCTGCCAAGACGCTCGGCGGCGGTGGCGGCGGCAAGCCGGACGTCGCCCAGGGCGGCGGCCAGAACGCCGCCGCGGTGCCCGAGGCGATCGAGGCCGTCGAGCGTCTCGTGGCCGAGGCGGCCTGAGCGCGTGAGTGGGATGCGGCGCGGCAGGCGCCTCGCCATCGACGTCGGTGACGCCCGGATCGGGGTCGCCTCGTGCGACCCCGACGGGGTCCTCGCGACCCCCGTGGAGACGGTGCCGGGCCGGGACGTCCCGGCGGCGCACCGGCGGCTCAAGGCCATCGTCGAGGAGTACGAGCCCATCGAGGTCGTCGTCGGCCTGCCCCGCTCCCTGAACGGGGGAGAGGGGCCGGCCGCGGCCAAGGTGCGGGCCTTCGCGCAGGAGATGGCGCGCGGGATCGCTCCGGTGGCGGTACGTCTCGTGGATGAGCGCATGACAACGGTCACAGCCACGCAAGGGTTGCGGGCGTCGGGGGTGCGGAGCAAAAAGGGACGTTCGGTGGTGGATCAGGCCGCTGCCGTGGTGATTCTGCAGAGCGCACTGGAGACCGAACGGGTGTCTGGACAGCCACCCGGAGAGAGCGTCGAAGTGGTCATCTGATCGCGGTACGGTAACGTTCCGCGCGACGTAGCGGCGGATCGAACAACCGCACGTGCAGAAAGAGGCGGTCGGTACCGCAGGCGCTGCCACCCAGGAGCGCACCGCCTCGCGGCTCTAGGGGATCGATGACTGAGTATGGCCGGGGCTACGGCTCCGAACCGTGGCATCCCGACGACCCTCTCTACGGAGACCAGGGTCGTTACGGGGGCCAGCCGCGACAACCTCAGCAAGGTCCCTACGGGGAGCAGTACGACGGCCCGCAGCAGCAGAACGCTTACGGCGGTCAGCAGCAGGGCGGGCAGCAGCATGGCGGCCATGGCGGTCAGCAGCACGGTGGTCACGGCGGTCAGCAGCATGACGGCCATGGCGGTCAGCAGCAGCCCTACGGGCAGCAGCCGCAGGGCCGGCAGTGGGACGAGCTGTCCGGCCCGTACCCTCCGGCCCAGCAGCAGTACGGCGGCGGCTGGGACGCCTCCCAGGGCGGCGCCCCGTACGACCCGTACGGGCAACACCCGCCGGTCGACCCGTACAGCGGCCAGAGCCCCGACTACTACGGGACGCAGGACGCCTACCCGCCGCCGCAGCCCCAGCACCTCCGGCAGCAGCAGGCAGGGCAGCCGGGGCCGCACGGCCAGGCCGGACAGTCGGGGCCCCAGGGGCAGCCCGGTCCGCACGAGCAGTCCGGGCCGCACGGCCAGTCCGTTCCGCAGGGACCGCACGGTCCGCAGGGACAGGGCGAGCAGGGAGACCAGATCGCCCAGACCGCCCAGTTCGAGGCGGTACGGCCGGAGCACTTGAACCAGCCGCCGCACCCGTCCCCGCCCGGCGACGACTTCCGGGCCGCTCCCGGTCCCGAGCAGGACGAGCAGGTACGCGACCCGGCGCACTCCTTCTTCAAGGACGACCGGGACGGCGACGACGGCTACGACGACGACACCGACCCGCGCGAGGAACGCCGCGCCGGCCGCGAGCGCCGCGGCCGCAAGAGCAAACAGCGCAGCCGGATGGCCTGCCTGATCGTCGCCGGTGTCTTCGTCGTCGGCGGTGGCGGTGTCGCCTACTTCGGCTACGACTTCTGGCAGAGCCACTTCGGCTCGGCCCCCGACTTCGAGGGCGAGGGCAGCGGGGACGTCCAGGTCCAGATCCCGTCCGGCGCCTCCCTCCTGAAGATGGGCCTGATCCTCAAGGAGGCGGGCGTCGTCAAGAGCGCGGACGCCTTCACGGAGGCGGCGAGCGACAAGCAGCTCCAGGCCGGCGCCTACTCACTGCGCAAGCAGATGTCCGCGGCGTCCGCGGTCCAGCTCATGCTCGACCCCAAGAGCCGCAACGGCCTGACCGTGCGCGAGGGCCTGCGCAACGGTGCCGTCTACGACCTGATCGACAAGAAGCTGCACCTGACGTCCGGTACGACCAAGGACGTCGCCGCCGCGCAGCTCAAGAACCTCGGGCTGCCCTCCTGGGCGAACAGCAACCCGAAGATCAAGGACCCGCTGGAAGGGTTCCTCTACCCGTCCACCTACAGCGTCAGCGGCAAGGCGAAGCCCGAGGACGTCCTCAAGGAGATGGTGGCGCGGGCCAACCGGGAGTACGCCAAGTACGACCTGGAGGAGAACGCCAGGAAGCTGGAGCTGAAGTCGCCGCTGGACCTGATCACGGTCGCCAGCCTCACCCAGGCCGAGGGCATCACCCACGACGACTTCCGCAAGATGGCCGCGGTCGTCTACAACCGGCTGGCGCCGAGCAACACGATCACCAACCAGAAGCTCGAATTCGACTCCACGTACAACTACCTGAAGAACCAGAGCAAGATCGACATCAGTACGCGCGAGATCCGCAACTACGACGACCCGTACAACACGTACTTCTACAAGGGCCTGCCGCCCGGCCCGATCGGCAACCCCGGCGAGGACGCGCTGAAGGCGTCGATCGACCCGGACCAGAGCGCCAAGTGGCTGTTCTTCATCTCGATCGACGGCAAGAAGACGGACTTCACGACCAACCTCAAGGACCACGAGAAGCTGGTCGCGGAGTTCAACAAGCGCAAGCGGTAGGGGACACGGACCGGTGGCCGGCCCGTCCGCTGCCCGACGGCGGCGGTCGGGTCCGGGGCCGCCTCGGCCCCCGCGCGCGGTTCGTCTATCGTTTCGCGGGTCCGAGCTGAGGAGCACCATGTCCAGTGAAGTCCAGGGCCGTCACCGTGCGGCGGTCCTCGGGTCGCCGATCGCCCACTCCCTCTCCCCGGTCCTGCACCGGGCCGCCTACACCGAACTGGGCCTGACCGGCTGGGAGTACGGCCGGCACGAGATCGACGAGGCCGCGCTGCCGGGCTTCATGGCCGGGCTGGACGGCGGCTGGGCGGGTCTCTCCCTGACCATGCCGCTCAAGCGCGCGGTGATCCCGCTGCTGGACGGGATCAGCGACACCGCCGCCTCCGTGGAGGCCGTGAACACCGTCGTCTTCACCGAGGACGGGCGGCGCATGGGCGACAACACCGACATCCCGGGCATGCTGGCCGCCCTGCGTGAGCGCGGTGTCCAGCAGGTCGAACGGGCCGCCGTCCTGGGCGCCGGCGCCACCGCCTCCTCCGCGCTCGCGGCCCTGTCCCGTATCTGCGCTGGCGAGGTGACCGCCTACGTACGCAGCGAGGCGCGCGCCGCGGAGATGCGCGGCTGGGGCGAGCGGCTGGGCGTCGACGTCCGTACGGCCGACTGGTCGCAGGCCGCCGCGGCCTTCGAGGCGCCGCTGGTGATCGCCACGACCCCGGCCGGGACCACCGACGCGCTGGCCGCCTCGGTACCCGAACAGCCCGGCACCCTCTTCGACGTCCTGTACGAGCCCTGGCCGACCACCCTCGCCACCGCGTGGGGCGCGCGCGGCGGGGCGGTCGTGGGCGGCCTGGACCTCCTCGTCCACCAGGCCGTACTGCAGGTGGAGCAGATGACGGGGCGGTCCCCGGCGCCCCTGGAGGCGATGCGCGCGGCGGGGGAGGCGGCGCTCGCGGGGCGGTGACCCGTCCGGCCCGTCCGGCCCGTCCGGCCGGTGGTCCGGTTCCTGGACGGGCAGCGGTGCACCGGCGCGGACGTGGGAGGATCAGGGGAAGACTGTTCGCGCAGTAGCAGGACATGAGGAGCATCGTTGAGCAGGTTGCGCTGGCTGACGGCGGGGGAGTCGCACGGCCCCGCACTCGTGGCGACGCTGGAGGGCCTCCCGGCCGGCGTCCCGATCACCACGGACATGGTGGCGGACGCCCTGGCCCGTCGCCGGCTCGGCTATGGCCGCGGTGCCCGCATGAAGTTCGAGCGCGACGAGGTCACCTTCCTGGGCGGTGTCCGGCACGGGCGCACCCTCGGCTCGCCCGTCGCGATCATGGTCGGGAACACCGAGTGGCCCAAGTGGGAGAAGGTCATGGCGGCCGACCCGGTCGACGAGGCGGAGCTGGCCGAACTGGCCCGTAACGCCCCGCTGACCCGGCCCCGCCCCGGCCACGCCGACCTGGCCGGCATGCAGAAGTACGGTTTCGACGAGGCCCGCCCGATCCTGGAGCGCGCCTCCGCCCGCGAGACCGCGGCCCGCGTCGCGCTCGGCACGGTCGCCCGCTCCTTCCTCAAGGAGACGGCCGGCATCGAGATCGTCTCGCACGTGGTCGAGCTGGCCGCTGCCAAGGCCCCCTACGGCGTGGTCCCCAAGCCCTCGGACGTGGAGCGGCTGGACGCCGACCCGGTGCGCTGCCTCGACCCCGAGGCGAGCGCGGCGATGGTCGCCGAGATCGACCAGGCCCACAAGGACGGTGACACCCTCGGCGGCGTCGTCGAGGTGCTGGCGTACGGCGTGCCCGTGGGCCTCGGCTCGCACGTCCACTGGGACCGGCGGCTGGACGCGCGGCTGGCCGCTGCCCTCATGGGTATCCAGGCCATTAAGGGCGTCGAGGTCGGCGACGGCTTCGACCTGGCCCGGGTCCCCGGCTCCAAGGCGCACGACGAGATCGTCTCCACCGACGAGGGGATCCGCCGCACCACCGGCCGCTCCGGCGGCACCGAGGGCGGCCTGTCCACCGGTGAGCTGCTGCGCGTACGGGCCGCGATGAAGCCCATCGCGACCGTCCCGCGCGCCCTGGCCACCGTCGACGTCGCCACCGGCGAGGCCACGCAGGCGCACCACCAGCGCTCCGACGTGTGCGCGGTCCCCGCGGCCGGCATCGTCGCCGAGGCGATGGTCGCGCTGGTGCTGGCGGACGCGGTGGCGGAGAAGTTCGGCGGCGACAGCGTGCCGGAGACCCGCCGCAACGTGCGGTCCTTCCTCGACGGCCTGGCGATCAAGTGACGCCGCCGCTCGTGGTGCTGGTGGGCCCCCCGGGCGCGGGGAAGTCCACCGTGGGGGCCCTGCTGGCCGAGCGGCTCGGCGCCGGGTACCGCGACACCGACGCGGACATCGAGGCGGGCGCGGGCAAGCCCATCCCGGAGATCTTCATCGACCACGGCGAGCCGCACTTCCGTGAACTGGAGCGGCAGGCCGTACGGGCCGCGGTCGAGAGCCACCCCGGAGTGCTCTCGCTCGGCGGCGGCGCGATCATGGACGGGGGCACCCGCGCCCTGCTGGCCGGCCTGCCGGTCGTCTTCCTGGACGTCCAACTGGCCGACGCCGTACGGCGCGTAGGGCTGGACGCGCCGCGCCCGCTGCTCGCCGTCAACCCGCGGCAGCGGTGGCGCGAGCTGATGGAGGCGCGCCGCCCGCTGTACACGGAGGTCGCGCGCGCCGTGGTCGCCACGGACAGCCGGACTCCCGAAGAGGTCGCCGCGGCCGTACTGGACGCATTGCAGCTACACACATCACCGGAGGCCGGGACCCCGGCGGCGGACGCCGCGGCCCCCGGCACACCCGGGAGGAAGGAACACCCGTGACGGAGCAGGCCACCCGCATCCAGGTCGGCGGCACCGCGGGCACCGACCCGTACGAGGTCCTGGTCGGCCGGCAGTTGCTGGGCGAGCTGGCGGGCCTGATCGGCAAGAAGGCCCAGCGCGTCGCCGTGCTGCACCCGGAGGCGCTGGCCGCCACCGGCGAGGCACTGCGCGAGGATCTGGCCGGCCAGGGCTACGAGGCCATTGCCGTCCAACTGCCCAACGCCGAGGAGGCCAAGACCGCCGAGGTCGCCGCGTACTGCTGGAAGGCGCTCGGCCAGACCGGCTTCACCCGCACCGACGTGATCGTGGGCGTCGGCGGCGGCGCCACCACCGACGTCGCGGGCTTCGTGGCCGCGACGTGGCTGCGCGGGGTGCGCTGGATCGCCGTACCGACCACCGTGCTCGGCATGGTGGACGCCGCGGTCGGCGGCAAGACCGGCATCAACACCGCCGAGGGCAAGAACCTGGTCGGCGCCTTCCACCCGCCGGCCGGTGTGCTGTGCGACCTGGCCGCGCTGGACTCCCTCCCGGTCCACGACTATGTGTCCGGGCTCGCCGAGGTCATCAAGGCCGGCTTCATCGCCGACCCGGCGATCCTGGAGCTGATCGAGTCCGACCCCGAGGGCGCCAAGCGCCCCGACGGGCCGCACACCGCCGAGCTGATAGAGCGCGCAATCCGGGTCAAGGCCGAGGTCGTCTCCGCGGACCTCAAGGAGTCCGGCCTGCGCGAGATCCTCAACTACGGGCACACCCTGGCGCACGCCATCGAGAAGAACGAGCGCTACAACTGGCGGCACGGCGCCGCCGTCTCCGTCGGCATGGTCTTCGCCGCCGAGCTGGGCCGGATCGCCGGCCGGCTGGACGACGCGACCGCCGACCGGCACCGCGCCGTACTGGGCGCGGTCGGCCTGCCGCTGACCTACCGCGGCGACCAGTGGCCCAAGCTGCTGGAGACGATGAAGGTCGACAAGAAGACGCGCGGCGACCGGCTGCGCTTCATCGTCCTGGACGGCCTGGCCAAGCCCACCGTCCTGGAGGGCCCCGACCCGGCCATGCTGCTCGCCGCGCACGCGGAGATCGCCGCGTGAGGCGCGTGCTGGTCCTCAACGGGCCCAACCTCGGCCGGCTGGGCTCCCGCGAGCCCGACGTCTACGGATCCACGTCCTACGCCGGACTGGTCGAACGCTGCACCGCGCTCGGCAAGGAGCTGGGGTTCGAGGCGGAGGTCCGGGAGACCAACGACGAGGGCGAGCTGATCCGCTGGCTGCACGAGGCGGCGGACGGATCGATCCCGGTGGTCATCAACCCCGGCGCGTTCACGCACTACTCGTACGCCATGCGGGACGCCGCCGCCCAGCGCACCGCCCCCCTCGTCGAGGTGCACATCTCCAACCCGTACGCCCGCGAGGAGTTCCGCCACAACTCGGTGATCGCGGCGGTGGCCAGCGGTACGATCGCGGGCTTCGGCATCGGCTCCTACGAACTCGCGCTGCGCGCCCTGGCCGCCGAACTCACCGCCTGAGCCCGGTCAGCGCCACCCCCCGGCCGTCGCAGAGCCGACGGCCGGGGGACACCGGCTGCCCCTGCCGGGGGAGGACTGCGGCCATGTTCTGCGGGTACCGTTCGCCGGACAACCACCTCGGCCCACCCGGGCCGGACGCCCGGCGCGCCGGACACGAGCACCGTACGGACGGAACTCCCGCCCGTACCGCAAGCACCGCGCATGCCCCGGGCGGCCACGAGCATTCGACCGCACGAGACGGAGAGCCACCGGATGCAGCACGCAGGGGGGACTCCGCTGCCACCGCCTCACGGGCCGGTGCCGGGCCACGGGGCCGCGATGACCCCGCATCCCGGTGCCGGCCACCCGATACCGCCGCACCAGCATCAGCACCAGCCGCAGGCCGCGCCGCCCGCGCCCGGCTGGCCCCCGCCGCCCGCCGCCCCGCCGCACGGCGCACCGACCGCGCCGCCGCCCGCCGAGGCCACCGGGCACATCCAGCTCCCGCCCGGCGCCCCCGTGGCGCTGCCCAGCCCGCCCGCCGGCGCCGCCGCGCCGGACGCCGCGCACGCCGCCGTGGCCGTGCTGCTCATCGGCCCGGCCGGCGCCGGCAAGACCAGCGTCGCCCGGCACTGGGCCGACACCCGCCGGGTGCCCACCGCGCACATCAGCCTCGACGACGTCCGCGAATGGGTACGGTCCGGCTTCGCCGACCCCCAGTCCGGCTGGAACGACCACTCCGAGGCGCAGTACCGCCTGGCCCGCCGCACCTGCGGCTTCGCGGCCCGCAACTTCCTCGCCAACGGCATCTCCTGCATCCTCGACGACGCCGTCTTCCCGGACCGCCCGGTCATCGGCCTCGGCGGCTGGAAGCGCCACGTGGGCCCCGGTCTGCTGCCGATCGTGCTGCTGCCGGGCCTGGAGATCGTCCTGGAGCGCAACGCCCGCCGCACGGGCAACCGGCGCCTCTCCGACGAGGAGGTCGCCCGCATCCACGGCCGGATGGCGGGCTGGTACGGCTCCGGCCTGCCCATCATCGACAACTCCGCACACGACGTCCCCACCACGGCCCGCCTCCTGGACGACGTGGTCGCCCGCAGCATCGCGAGCCCGCCGAGTTGGTAGGGGCGGGGCGGGGTTTCGTACGCACGGAACTCCGGGCTCATACGGAACTCCGGGCTCATGCAGCCCCGGATGCACGACAGGCGCCGGGCGCACGAAGCCCCGGGGCAACGAACGGCGCCGGTTTCCCGCGGCTCCCGGGGGTTCCCGCCGCCCCCTCCGGGTATTCCCCCGCCGGGGGGATGATCGCGTTCGATTTGCTCCGTAGGGCCGCCGGGCCGGGTCCGCCGGGTCGGCGCCGCTCCGCCCGCTGCCCTCGCCTGGCCAGCTCTGCCCGCCCGGTGAGACCGGTGGGACCCGCCCGGGTCGGGTACCTGCCCGCCTGACCCCGCCCGAGCGTCAGGTTCCGCCTGGCCCCCTCGGGGTATCCCCCTGCCGGGGGGATGATCGCGTTCGAGTTGCCCCGTAGGGCCGCCGGGCCGGATCCGCCGGGCCGGACCCGCAGGTCCGGCGCCGCTCGGCCCGCCCTGCCCGCCCGGCGACACCGGCCGCATCCGCCCGGGGTGGGTACGTGCCTGCCCGACATCGCCCGAGTGCCTGACCCCGCCCGAGCGCCTGGTTCTACCTGGGCGCCCGATTCCGCGTAGATGCCCGGCCCCGAGCGCCTGGCCTGTCCGTCTCTCCTGTCCACCCGATTCCGCCCGGCCACCCGGCCCGCGCGCTCGATCGGTCCTCGGGCGCCCATCGGGCGAACCCGTCCCGGCCACGCCCGCGCGCCCGGCGCCGTCCACCCGCCCGCCGGCCCCGTCGGTCGTACGCCCTGCCCAACCCGCCGTGCCTACCCGGCCAAGCTCGCCGCCCCCAGCCGAGCCCCCTCCCACGTGCCCCCGGGCCGTCCCCCCCAATCCCCCGCCCGGACCCGCCCGACCGGCCGGGCCGGAGTGGGGACCGTACGCTCGGTGCATGTCCGAGCTCTACTCGGCCCGGCGTACGCGGCTGCGCGACCGCTGCGCCGCCGCCGGCAGCGCCGCGGCGCTGATCTCGCGTCCCGCCAATGTCCGCTACCTCGCCGGCTGCGCGCCACCCGGCGCGGCCCTGCTGCTCGGGCCCGACGACGACCTGCTGCTGACCGAGGGGCCGCTCAGCGGCGATCCCTCGGAGGGGCGGCCCGCCGAGGAGCTGCGGGTCTCCGAGCTGCCCACCCGGGACGGCGACCCGGTGGTGGCCGCCGCCGACCAGGCCGCGCGGGCCGGGGCGGGCACGCTGGCCGTCGAGGAGCATCACCTCACGGTCGCCCGGCACCGCGCGCTGGCCCAGGTGGCGCCCCGGCTGCGGCTCGCCGACCTCGCCCGCGCCGTCGAGGCGCAGCGGGTCGTCAAGGACGACGAGGAGATCTCCTGCCTGCGGATCGCCGCGGAGATCACCGACCAGGCCCTCGGGGAGTTGCTGGAGTCGATCCTGGTGGGCCGTACGGAACGGCACCTCGCCCTGGAACTGGAGCGCCGTCTGGTGGACCACGGCGCGGACGGCCCGGCCTTCGCCACCTCGGTCGGCGCGGGGCCGCATTCGGGGCGTCCCGGACATCTGCCGACCGACCGGCGGGTCGAGGAAGGTGACTTCCTGACCGTCAACCTGGGTGCGAACTACCGTGGTTACCGCTGCGAGATCGGCCGTACCTTCGTCATCGGCACCACGCCGGCGGACTGGCAGATCGAGCTGTACGACCTTGTTTTCGCAGCCCAGCGGGCCGGTCGGGAGACCCTGGCGCCGGGTGTGGAATGCCGCGAGGTGGACCGGGCGGCGCGTCAGGTGCTGGTCGGCGCGGGCCACGGCGAGCGCCTGGGGCCGGGTACCGGACACGGTGTGGGACTCGAAATCGACGAGGACCCTCGGCTGTCACCTGCGGCCATGGGTAAACTGGACGCTTGCGTGCCGGTCACCGTCGATCCGGGGGTTCACATCCCGGGCCGCGGCGGCGTCCGGATCGACGACACACTCGTCGTCCGCCCCGAGGCGGACGGCGGGCCCGAGCTACTCACGATCACGACCAAGGAGCTGCTCGCGCTCTGAGCCGGACCCGGTTCGACGCGCGGCTGCCCGGGGTCCCACCACCCGCAGTCCAGGAGATTCCGCAACCGTGGCTTCCACGAACGACCTCAAGAACGGCCTGGTGCTCAAGCTCGAAGGCGGCCAGCTCTGGTCCGTCGTCGAGTTCCAGCACGTCAAGCCCGGCAAGGGCCCCGCCTTCGTCCGCACCAAGCTCAAGAACGTGCTGTCCGGCAAGGTGGTGGACAAGACCTTCAACGCCGGTGTGAAGGTCGAGACGGCCAACGTCGACAAGCGTGGGATGCAGTTCTCGTACATGGACGGCGAGTACTTCGTCTTCATGGACATGGACACCTACGACCAGCTTCACATCGACCGCAAGACCGTCGGTGACGCCGCCAACTACCTGCTCGAAGGCTTCGAGGCCGTCGTCGCCCAGCACGACGGCTCGGTGCTCTACGTCGAGCTGCCGGCCGCGGTCGAGCTGACCATCCAGGAGACCGAGCCCGGCGTCCAGGGCGACCGCTCCACCGGCGGCACCAAGCCCGCCACGCTGGAGACCGGCTACCAGATCCAGGTGCCGCTCTTCATCACGACCGGTGAGAAGATCAAGGTCGACACCCGCTCCGGCGAGTACCTCGGCCGGGTGAACAGCTAACCGTGGCCGCCCGTAACAAGGCCCGTAAGCGCGCCTTCCAGATCCTCTTCGAGGCCGACCAGCGCGGTGCCGACGTGCAGTCCGTGCTGGCGGACTGGATGCGGCACGCCCGGACCGATCCGCGGCAGCCGCCGGTCAACGAGTACACCCTGCAACTGGTCGAGGGGTACGCGGAGCACGTCGAGCGCATCGACGAACTGCTCGACACCTACTCCGTCGGCTGGTCGCTGGACCGGATGCCGACGGTCGACCGCAATGTCCTGCGGCTCGGCGCGTACGAGCTGATCTGGGTGGACGAGACGCCGGACGCCGTGGCGATCGACGAGGCGGTGCAGTTGGCCAAGGAGTTCTCCACGGACGAATCCCCGGCCTTCGTCAACGGCCTGCTGGCCCGCCTGAAGGAACTGAAGCCCAGCCTGCGGCGCGAGGCGCGCTGAGGCGGCGGTGGATCCCGTGAAAGGGCCCGGAGCGTATCGACGCTCCGGGCCCTTCGCATGTGCGGGGGAGGGGGAGCGCCGGTACACAGAAAACCGCCGCCCCGACGGAGTCGGAAGCGGCGGTACGTTTCTGCAGGTGACGCCCGTACGGGGTCAGATGTCCTCGTGCTGCACCGCGCGGCGCGCGTCGGCGTCCAGCACGCCCCAACTGATGAGCTGCTCGGTCAGCACGGAGGGCGACTGGTCGTAGATCACCGCGAGGGTGCGCAGGTCGTCCTGGCGGATCGAGAGGACCTTGCCGTTGTAGTCACCGCGCTGGCTCTGGATCGTGGCGGCGTAGCGCTGCAGCGGGCCGGCCTTCTCGGCGGGGACGTGGGCCAGCCGCTCCAGGTCCAGGACCAGCTTCGGCGGCGGCTCGGCCGCTCCGCCCGGGGTCGTGCCCGGCAGGAGTTCCTGCACCGGGACACCGTAGAAGTCGGCCAGCTCGGCCAGGCGCTGCACGGTCACGGCACGGTCGCCGCGCTCGTACGAACCCACCACGACGGCCTTCCAGCGGCCCTGGGACTTCTCCTCGACACCGTGGAGAGAGAGGCCCTGCTGGGTGCGGATGGCGCGGAGCTTGGCCCCGAGCTGTTTGGCGTATTCGCTGGACATAAAGCTCCCCGGACGCTGTGTAGACGTGCGGCGCGGGCCGCGCGGCTGGTAACTCACTGTGAGGTTACGCAGCGTAATTTGGCTTCGTCAAGCCGAATGAGTCACACGGTGGCCCCGAAGGGGTGCGCTCGGACTCCGCCGTGGCTCCTGGTACCGTGAACGGCGTAACCCCGACGTCCTTTAAAGTCCGTCCTGTGAGGCGGAGAAGGAGGTCCGTTCGTCATGGACGCCCCCAGCTCCAACGCTGCGCGCCCGGTCCTCGAAGGGCCGGATATCACGCGCATGCTCACCCGCATCGCCCACGAGATCGTCGAACGCGCCAAGGGCGCCGACGACGTGGTGCTCCTCGGCATTCCCACCCGCGGGGTCTTCCTCGCCCGCCGGCTGGCCGCCAAGCTCGAAGAGATCACCGGCCGCGCGGTACCGGTCGGCTCGCTCGACATCACGATGTACCGCGACGACCTGCGCCTGGGCCCGGCGCGCGCCCTCGCGCGCACCGACATCCCCGGTGACGGCATCGAGGGCCGTGTGGTCCTCCTCGTCGACGACGTGCTCTTCTCCGGCCGGACCATCCGCGCCGCCCTCGACGCCCTCAACGACATCGGCCGGCCGCGCGCCGTGCAGCTCGCCGTCCTGGTCGACCGCGGCCACCGCGAACTGCCGATCCGTGCCGACTACGTGGGCAAGAACCTCCCCACGTCGCTGCGGGAGACGGTCAAGGTCCAGCTCACCGAGGAGGACGGCCGCGACGCCGTGCTGCTCGGCGTGAAGCAGACCGCCCCGGCCGGCGAGCAGTAGCGCCCTTCTGGACGGACCCGGTACGGCCGGGCCGCCAGTCATGCCTGCTCGACGGACATACCCGTACACCTCCCTCACTCACGGAGAAAACCGGATGAAGCGTCATCTCATCTCGGCCGCCGACCTCACCCGCGACGACGCCGTCCTGATCCTCGACACCGCCGAGGAGATGGCCCGGGTGGCGGACCGGCCGATCAAGAAGCTCCCCACCCTGCGCGGACGCACCGTCGTCAACCTCTTCTTCGAGGACTCCACGCGCACCCGCATCTCGTTCGAGGCGGCCGCCAAGCGGCTGTCGGCGGACGTCATCAACTTCTCCGCGAAGGGCTCGTCCGTCTCCAAGGGCGAGTCGCTGAAGGACACCGCGCTGACCCTGGAGGCGATGGGCGCGGACGCCGTCGTCATCCGGCACGGCGACTCCGGCGCCCCGCACCGCCTGGCCACCTCCGGCTGGATCGGCGGCTCGGTGGTCAACGCCGGCGACGGTACGCACGAGCACCCCACCCAGGCGCTGCTGGACGCCTTCACCATGCGCCGGCACCTGACCGACGGCGCGGGCCAGGACCTGTCCGGCCGCCACATCACCATCGTCGGCGACATCCTGCACAGCCGGGTCGCCCGCTCCAACGTCCACCTGCTGACCACCCTGGGCGCCGAGGTGACGCTGGTCGCGCCGCCCACGCTGGTGCCGGTCGGTGTCGAGCGGTGGCCGTGCGAGGTCAGCTACGACCTGGACGCGGTGCTGACCAAGTCGGACGCGGTGATGATGCTGCGCGTCCAGCGCGAGCGGATGAACGCCGCCTTCTTCCCCACCGAGCGGGAGTACGCCCGGCGCTACGGCCTGGACGGCGACCGGATGGGCCGGATGCCCGGCCACGCGATCGTGATGCACCCCGGCCCGATGAACCGCGGCATGGAGATCACCGCCGAGGTCGCCGACTCGCCGCGCTGCACCGCCGTCGAGCAGGTGGCCAACGGTGTCAGCATCCGGATGGCCGTCCTGTACCTGCTGCTGGGCGGCAACGAGCCCGCCGTCACCACCACCGCCCACCCGTCGCCCGCCACCACCCCGGACGGAGGCGCTGCGCGCCGCCCCTCCACCCGCACCGAGGAGAGCAAGTAATCATGAGCAAGACCCTGATCCGCGGGGCGAAGATCCTGGGTGGCGAGCCGCAGGACGTCCTGATCACCGATGGCGTGATCGCCGCCGTCGGCAACGAACTGGCCGGTACCGAGGACGCCACCGTCGTCGAGGCCGCGGGCCAGATCCTGCTGCCCGGCCTGGTGGACCTGCACACCCACCTGCGCGAGCCGGGCCGTGAGGACTCCGAGACGGTCCTGACCGGCACCAAGGCCGCAGCCGTCGGCGGGTTCACCGCCGTGCACGCCATGGCCAACACCTTCCCCGTCGCCGACACCGCGGGCGTCGTCGAGCAGGTCTGGCGCCTGGGCAAGGAGTCCGGCTACTGCGACGTGCAGCCGGTCGGCGCGGTGACCGTGGGCCTGGAGGGCAAGAAGCTCGCCGAGCTGGGTGCCATGCACGACTCCGCCGCGGGCGTGCGGGTCTTCTCCGACGACGGCAAGTGCGTGGACGACGCGGTGATCATGCGCCGCGCGCTGGAGTACGTGAAGGCGTTCGACGGCGTGATCGCCCAGCACGCCCAGGAGCCCCGGCTGACCGAGGGCGCCCAGATGAACGAGGGCATCGTCTCCGCCGAGCTGGGCCTGGCCGGCTGGCCCGCGGTGGCCGAGGAGTCGATCATCGCGCGGGACGTGCTGCTCGCCGCGCACGTCGGTTCGCGGGTGCACATCTGCCACCTGTCCACCGCCGGGTCCGTCGAGATCGTCCGCTGGGCCAAGTCCAAGGGCTGGAACGTCACCGCCGAGGTCACCCCGCACCACCTGCTGCTGACCGACGAGCTGGTCCGCTCCTACAACCCCGTCTACAAGGTGAACCCGCCGCTGCGTACCGAGGCCGACGTGCTCGCGCTGCGCGAGGCGCTGGCCGACGGCACCATCGACTGCGTCGCCACCGACCACGCCCCGCACCCGCACGAGGACAAGGACTGCGAGTGGGGCGCGGCCGCCATGGGCATGGTCGGCCTGGAGACGGCACTCTCCGTCGTCCAGCACACGATGGTCGACACCGGCCTGCTCGACTGGGCCGGCGTCGCCGACCGGATGTCCAGCCGCCCCGCCGAGATCGGCCGTCTCAAGGGCCACGGCCGCCCCGTCTCGCCTGGCGAGCCCGCCAACCTCACGCTGCTCGATCCGGCATACCGTGGACCCGTGGACCCCGCGGGCTTCGCCTCCCGCAGCCGCAACACGCCCTACGAGGGCCGTGAGCTGCCGGGTCGCGTGACCCACACCTTCCTGCGGGGCCGGGCAACGGTCGTGGACGGGAAACTGGCGTGACATCTTCAATCATCCAACTGGCAGCCGAGCAGAAGTCCGCCGAGGTCACCGACTGGGCGGCCCGGATCGGCTGGGTCGTCGGACTGCTCCTGTTCGTCGCGCTCCTGTACTGGCTGATGCGCGAGGGTTGGAAGTGGCGCGGCACCCTCCAGGGCGACCTGCCCGAGCTGCCCACGGCGCCCGAGGACGCCGGGGAGCCGCTGCTGACGATGACCGGCCGCTACCACGGGTCGACGACCGCCGGACAGTGGCTGGACCGCGTCGTCGCACGCGGCCTGGGCACCCGCAGCCGCGCCGAGCTGACCCTGACGGACGCCGGCCTGGACGTCGTACGGCCCGGTGCGCAGGACTTCTTCGTCCCGGCCGCCGCGCTGCGCGGCGCCCGCCTGGACAAGGGCATCGCCGGCAAGGTCCTGCCCGAGGGCGGCCTGCTGGTGATCACCTGGGCGCACGGCGACAAGGAACTCGACTCCGGCTTCCGGTCCGACCGGGCCGCCGAGCACACCGCATGGGTCACCGCTCTGACCGAGCTGACCGGCAAGAACAGCAAGACCACCGAAACGGAAGGCGCACGATGACGACCTCCAACCAGGGGAACGCCTCGCAGAGGAGGGCGGCGTCTCCCGCCATACTCGTCCTGGAGGACGGCCGCAGCTTCCGCGGCCGCGCCTACGGGGCCGTGGGGGAGACCTTCGGCGAGGCGGTGTTCTCCACCGGCATGACCGGCTACCAGGAGACCCTGACCGACCCCTCGTACCACCGCCAGGTCGTCGTCATGACCGCCCCGCACATCGGCAACACGGGCGTCAACGACGAGGACCCGGAGTCCGCCCGCATCTGGGTGTCCGGCTTCGTCGTACGCGACCCCGCCCGCACCCCGTCCAACTGGCGCTCGGCCCGCACCCTCGACGACGAGCTGGCCGCCCAGGGCGTCGTCGGCATCAGCGGCATCGACACCCGCGCCCTCACCCGCCACCTGCGCGAACGCGGCGCGATGCGGGTCGGCATCTTCTCGGGCCCGGCGCTCGACGGCCCGGCCGGCTCCGGCCTCGCCGACGAGGCGGCGCTGCTGGCCAAGGTGCAGTCGGCCCCGCAGATGAAGGGCGCCGACCTGTCCGCCGAGGTGGCCACCAAGGAGGCGTACGTCGTGCCCGCGCAGGGCACCAAGCGCTTCACCGTCGCCGCGGTCGACCTGGGCATCAAGGGCATGACCCCGTACCGCATGGCCGAGCGCGGCATCGAGGTGCACGTGCTGCCCGCCACGGCGAGCGCCGAGGACGTGTACGCCGTCAACCCCGACGGTGTGTTCTTCTCCAACGGCCCGGGCGACCCGGCCACCGCCGACCACCCGGTCTCCGTCATGCAGGCGGTCCTGGAGCGCGGCACGCCGCTGTTCGGCATCTGCTTCGGCAACCAGATCCTCGGGCGCGCGCTGGGCTTCGGCACGTACAAGCTGAAGTACGGGCACCGCGGCATCAACCAGCCGGTGCAGGACCGTACGACCGGCAAGGTCGAGGTCACCGCGCACAACCACGGCTTCGCCGTCGACGCGCCGCTCGACAAGGTCTCCGAGACCCCCTACGGGCGCGCCGAGGTCTCCCACGTCTGCCTGAACGACAACGTGGTGGAGGGGCTCCAGCTCCTCGACCGGCCGGCCTTCAGCGTCCAGTACCACCCCGAGGCCGCCGCGGGCCCGCACGACGCGGCCTACCTGTTCGACCGCTTCGTCCAGCTCATGGAGGGCCAGCGTGCCTAAGCGCACCGATATCCAGTCCGTCCTGGTCATCGGCTCCGGCCCGATCGTCATCGGCCAGGCAGCCGAGTTCGACTACTCCGGCACCCAGGCGTGCCGGGTCCTGAAGGCCGAGGGCCTGCGGGTCATCCTGGTCAACTCCAACCCGGCCACGATCATGACCGACCCGGAGATCGCCGACGCCACCTACGTCGAGCCGATCACCCCGGAATTCGTCGAGAAGATCATCGCCAAGGAGCGCCCGGACGCCCTGCTGCCCACCCTGGGCGGCCAGACCGCGCTGAACACCGCGATCTCGCTGCACGAGTCCGGCACCCTGGAGCAGTACGGCGTCGAGCTGATCGGCGCCAACGTCGAGGCGATCAACAAGGGCGAGGACCGCGACCTGTTCAAGGAGGTCGTGGAGGCCGTCCGCCGCAAGATCGGCCACGGCGAGTCCGCGCGCTCCTACATCTGCCACACCATGGACGACGTCCTGAAGGGCGTCGAGGAGCTGGGCGGCTACCCGGTCGTCGTCCGCCCCTCCTTCACCATGGGCGGCGCCGGCTCCGGCTTCGCCCACGACGAGGAGGAGCTGCGCCGCATCGCCGGCCAGGGCCTGGCCCTGTCGCCGACCACCGAGGTGCTCCTGGAGGAGTCCATCCTCGGCTGGAAGGAGTACGAGCTGGAGCTGATGCGCGACAAGAACGACAACGTCGTGGTCGTCTGCTCCATCGAGAACTTCGACCCGATGGGCGTGCACACCGGTGACTCCATCACCGTCGCCCCGGCGATGACGCTCACCGACCGCGAGTACCAGACCCTGCGGGACGTCGGCATCGCCGTGATCCGCGAGGTCGGTGTGGACACCGGCGGCTGCAACATCCAGTTCGCCGTCAACCCCGTCGACGGCCGGGTCATCGTCATCGAGATGAACCCGCGCGTCTCGCGCTCCTCGGCGCTCGCCTCCAAGGCCACCGGCTTCCCGATCGCGAAGATCGCCGCCCGGCTGGCCGTCGGCTACACGCTCGACGAGATCCCCAACGACATCACCGAGCAGACCCCGGCGTCCTTCGAGCCCACCCTCGACTACGTCGTCGTCAAGGTTCCGCGCTTCGCCTTCGAGAAGTTCCCGGCGGCGGACGCCCGGCTGACCACCACCATGAAGTCGGTCGGCGAGGCGATGGCCATCGGCCGCAACTTCACCGAGGCGCTGAACAAGGCGCTGCGCTCGCTGGAGAAGAAGGGCAGCCAGTTCGAGTTCACCGGCGACCCGGGCGACAAGGCCGAGCTGCTGGTGAAGGCCGAGATCCCCACGGACGGCCGGATCAACACCGTCATGCAGGCGATCCGGGCCGGCGCCACCCCCGAGGAGATCTTCGACGCCACGAAGATCGACCCGTGGTTCGTCGACCAGCTCTTCCTGATCAAGGAGACCGCCGACGAGATCGCGGCCGCCGACCAGCTCGGCCCCGAGGTCCTGGCGTACGCCAAGCGGCACGGCTTCTCCGACGCCCAGATCGCCGCGATCCGCGGTCTGACCGAGGACGTCGTCCGCGAGGTCCGGCACGCGCTCGGCGTCCGCCCCGTCTACAAGACGGTGGACACCTGCGCCGCCGAGTTCGCCGCGAAGACCCCGTACTTCTACTCGTCCTACGACGAGGAGAGCGAGGTCGCGCCCCGCGAGAAGCCCGCCGTGATCATCCTGGGCTCCGGCCCGAACCGCATCGGCCAGGGCATCGAGTTCGACTACTCCTGTGTGCACGCCTCCTTCGCGCTGAGCGACGCGGGCTACGAGACCGTCATGGTCAACTGCAACCCGGAGACCGTCTCCACCGACTACGACACCTCCGACCGGCTCTACTTCGAGCCGCTCACCCTGGAGGACGTCCTGGAGATCGTGCACGCCGAGCAGCAGGCGGGTCCGGTCGCCGGCGTCGTCGTCCAGCTCGGCGGCCAGACCCCGCTGGGCCTGGCGCAGGCGCTCAAGGACAACGGCGTACCGATCGTCGGCACCTCGCCGGAGGCCATCGACCTGGCCGAGGAGCGCGGCGCGTTCGGCCAGGTGCTGACCGACGCGGGCCTGCCCGCCCCCAAGTACGGCACCGCTTACTCCTTCGCCGAGGCCAAGGGCATCGCCGCCGAGATCGGCTACCCGGTCATGGTCCGGCCGTCCTACGTCCTCGGCGGCCGGGGCATGGAGATCGTCTACGACGAGCCGTCGCTGGGCGAGTACCTGGAGCGGCACGCCGGCCTCATCGACCAGCACCCGGTCCTCATCGACCGCTTCCTGGACGACGCCATCGAGATCGACGTGGACGCCCTCTACGACGGCCACGAGCTCTACCTCGGCGGCGTCATGGAGCACATCGAGGAAGCCGGCATCCACTCCGGCGACTCCGCCTGCGCCCTGCCGCCCATCACCCTCGGCGGCTACGACATCAAGCGGCTGCGGGCCTCTACCGAGGCCATCGCCAAGGGCGTCGGCGTCCGCGGCCTGATCAACATCCAGTTCGCGATGGCGGGCGACATCCTGTACGTGCTGGAGGCCAACCCGCGTGCCTCCCGTACGGTCCCCTTCACCTCGAAGGCGACCGCGGTACCGCTGGCCAAGGCCGCCGCCCGGATCTCGCTGGGCGCCACCGTCGCCGAGCTGCGCGCCGAGGGCATGCTGCCGAAGAGCGGCGACGGCGGCACCCTGCCGCTGGACTCGCCGATCTCCGTCAAGGAGGCCGTGATGCCCTGGTCGCGGTTCCGCGACGTCACGGGGCAGGGCGTGGACACCGTGCTGGGTCCGGAGATGCGCTCCACCGGCGAGGTCATGGGCATCGACTCGGTCTTCGGCACGGCGTACGCCAAGTCGCAGTCCGGTGCGTACGGCGCGCTGCCCACCAAGGGCCGCGCTTTCGTCTCCGTCGCCAACCGCGACAAGCGCGCGATGATCTTCCCGGCGCGGGAGCTGGTCGCGCACGGCTTCGAGCTGCTCGCCACCTCCGGCACCGCCGAGGTGCTGCGCCGCAACGGCATCAACGCCACCGTCGTGCGCAAGAAGAGCGAGGGCGAGGGCCCCAACGGCGAGAAGACCATCGTCCAGCTCATCCACGACGGCGAGGTCGATCTGATCGTCAACACGCCGTACGGCACCGGCGGCCGCCTGGACGGCTACGACATCCGCACCGCGGCCGTCGCCCGCGCCGTCCCGTGCCTGACCACGGTCCAGGCGCTGGCCGCCGCCGTCCAGGGCATCGAGGCGATGTCCCGCGGCGACGTGGGCGTGCGCTCCCTCCAGGAACACGCGCGGCAGCTCACCGCGGCCCGCGAGGAGTAGGGCCACCGGAGGGGGACACCACCGCGGTGTCCCCCTCTTCATGAGCCCCGTCTCCTTCGTCCCCTCGACCCGCGGAAGGCCCCGCCCGCTCGTGTACTCCCTCTTCTTCAAACTGATCTTCCAGCGCATGGACCCCGAGAAGGCCCACCACCTGGCCTTCCGCTGGATCCGGCTGGCCGCGCGCGTCCCGGTGCTGCGCACCTTCGCCGCGGCCGTCCTGGCCCCCCGCTACAAGGAGCTGCGCGTCGAGGCCCTGGGCCGCCGGATGCACGGCCCCTTCGGGCTGGCCGCCGGCTTCGACAAGAACGCCGTGGCCGTCGACGGCATGGCCATGCTGGGCTTCGACCATGTCGAGATCGGCACGGTCACCGCCGAGCCGCAGCCCGGTAACCCCAAGAAGCGCCTGTTCCGCCTCGTGCCGGACCGCGCGCTCATCAACCGCATGGGCTTCAACAACGACGGTTCGGCGGCCGTGGCGGCCCGTCTGGCGGCCCGCAACCCGGTCTTCCGTACGACGCTGGGCGTCAACATCGGCAAGACCAAGGTCGTCCCCGAGGAGGAGGCGATCGCCGACTACGTGACCTCCACGGAGCGGCTCGCCGGACACGCCGACTACCTGGTCGTCAACGTCTCCTCGCCGAACACCCCCGGCCTGCGCAACCTCCAAGCCGTCGACCACCTGCGTCCGCTGCTCAGCGCGGTCCGCGAGGCGGCCGACCGTACCGTCACCGGGCGGCGCGTCCCGCTGCTGGTCAAGATCGCGCCGGACCTCGCCGACGAGGACGTGGACGCGGTCGCCGACCTCGCCGTGGAACTGGGCCTGGACGGCATCATCGCCACCAACACCACCATCGCCCGCGAGAGCCTCGGCCTGGCCTCCGACCCGGCCCTGGTCCAGGAGACCGGCGGGCTGTCCGGCGCCCCGGTCAAGGCACGCTCCCTGGAGGTGCTGCGCCGCCTGTACGCCCGCGTCGGCGACCGCGTCACCCTGGTCGGCGTCGGCGGCATCGAGAACGCCGAGGACGCCTGGCAGCGCATCCTGGCCGGCGCCACCCTCGTACAGGGCTACAGCGCCTTCATCTACGAGGGCCCGTTCTACGCCCGCGCGATCCACA
This sequence comes from Streptomyces chrestomyceticus JCM 4735, assembly GCF_003865135.1. Lineage (NCBI taxonomy): Bacteria > Bacillati > Actinomycetota > Actinomycetes > Kitasatosporales > Streptomycetaceae > Streptomyces > Streptomyces chrestomyceticus. The sequence goes on from NZ_BHZC01000001.1 coordinate 7,802,003, forward strand.
AGGGCCTGGCCGCCCGCCTGCGCAACAGCCCGTACGCCACCCTCGCCGACGCCGTCGGCGCCGAGCACAGGAAGGTGACCTCTCTGTGAGCCCCGTACCCTTCGGCGCCCGCCTGTGGGCCGCCATGGACGCCCGTGGCCCGCTGTGCGTCGGCATCGACCCGCACGCCTCGCTGCTGGCCGACTGGGGCCTGAGCGACGACGTGGCGGGCCTGGAGGCCTTCTCGCGGACCGTCGTCGAGGCGCTGGCCGACCGTGTCGCCGTCCTCAAGCCGCAGTCCGCCTTCTTCGAGCGGTTCGGCTCGCGCGGCATCGCCGTCCTGGAGGAGACCGTCGCGGCGGCCCGGCAGGCCGGTGCCCTCGTGCTGATGGACGCCAAGCGCGGCGACATCGGTTCCACCATGGCCGCGTATGCCGCCACCTACCTGGATCCGGCCTCCCCGCTGTTCTCCGACGCGGTCACGGTCAGCCCGTACCTGGGCTTCGGGTCGCTCGCCCCGGCCGTCGACCTGGCCCGGGAGAACGGCTGCGGCCTGTTCGCCCTCGCCCTGACCTCGAACCCCGAGGGCCAGGAGGTCCAGCACGCCGTACGGGCCGACGGACGCACCGTCGCCGCGACCGTGCTGGGCCACTTGAAGGCGGCGAACGCGGACGAGGCCGCCCGCGGGGAGCTGGGCTCGTACGGAGCCGTCGTCGGCGCCACGCTCGGCGACCTGTCCTCGTACGACCTGGCGACCGGCGGGCCGCTGCTCGCGCCCGGCATCGGTGCGCAGGGTGCGACCCCCGCTGACCTTCCGCGGGTCTTCGGGGACGCGGTCCGCAACGTCGTGCCGAGCGTCAGCCGGGGGGTGCTGCGGCACGGTCCGGACGTCGCGGCACTCCGCGCGGCCGCCCTCGGATGCGCCGACGAGGTGCGTGCCGCGGTCGACGAGGTGCGTACACCGGTCGAACGACAGGGACTTTAGTCCCGATATGTCCCGGTCAGCAGAGTCTGACCAGGACTTTTCGTCTGTTCTCGCTGACTCCGAGCGCCTTGGCCGCTAGTCTCCGACGAGAGCAGTGCACGTAAGCGCGTTGCTCGTTGCTCCGCAGATGCGGGGCGACTAGGTTCCACACCGGTCCTTATCCGACAGTTCGACATCCGAGGTGACGTAGGCGTGGCTCTTCCGCCCCTTACCCCTGAACAGCGCGCAGCCGCGCTCGAGAAGGCCGCCGCGGCTCGCCGGGAGCGCGCCGAGGTCAAGAATCGGCTCAAAAACTCCGGCGCTTCCCTTCATGACGTCATCAAGCAGGGCCAGGAGAACGACGTCATCGGCAAGATGAAGGTCTCCGCCCTCCTGGAGTCCATGCCCGGCGTGGGCAAGGTCCGCGCCAAGCAGATCATGGAGCGGCTCGGCATTTCCGAGAGCCGCCGGGTCCGCGGTCTGGGCACCAACCAGATCGCTGCCCTGGAGCGAGAGTTCGGCAGCAAGGCCGGCTGAGTTTTCTGGCACCGCCGGGGAACTGGAATAATCGCCGCATGGCTGCAACACCCCGGGGCTCATCCCCCGCATCCCCGGACTCCCGTCCGCGGCTGACCGTGCTCTCCGGCCCCTCCGGGGTCGGGAAGAGCACGGTCGTCGCCCATATGCGCAAGGTCCACCCCGAGGTCTGGCTCTCGGTGTCGGCCACCACCCGCAAGCCGCGCCCCGGGGAGCGGCACGGCGTCCAGTACTTCTTCGTGGACGACGAGGAATTCGACAAGCTCGTCGCCAACGGCGAACTGCTGGAGTGGGCCGAATTCGCGGGCAACCGCTACGGCACGCCGCGCAAGGCCGTCCAGGACCGTCTGGAGGCCGGCGAGCCCGTCCTGCTGGAGATCGACCTCCAGGGCGCGCGGCAGGTCCGCGAGTCCATGACGGAGGCCCAGCTCGTCTTCCTGGCCCCGCCGAGCTGGGAGGAACTGGTCCGCCGGCTCACCGGCCGGGGTACGGAGGCGCCCGAGGTCATCGAGCGCCGCCTGACGGCCGCCAAGGTCGAGCTCGCCGCCGAGACCGAGTTCGACGTCACCCTGGTCAACACCTCCGTCGAGGACGTCAGCCGTGAGCTGCTAGCCTTGATGAAGGTTCTTTGATCTTTACACCGATTCACACCCCCCTTCGGAAGGCAGAGAGTGTCCTCTTCCATCACCGCGCCCGAGGGCATCATCAACCCGCCGATTGATGAGCTGCTTGAGGCCACCGACTCGAAGTACAGCCTCGTGATCTACGCCGCCAAGCGCGCGCGTCAGATCAACGCGTACTACTCGCAGCTCGGTGAGGGTCTGCTGGAGTACGTCGGCCCGCTGGTCGACACCCACGTGCACGAGAAGCCCCTGTCCATCGCCCTCCGTGAGATCAACGCGGGCCTGCTGACCTCCGAGGCCGTCGAGGGCCCGGCTCAGTGAGCAGTGCGGCGTCGAGCGGTACGGCGTCCTGAGGATTCCGCCCCGATGCCTTCACCAAGGGCCCGGCAGCGCCGCTGCCGGGCCCTTGGTGTGTCATGGGACAGATGACCAACCGGGTCCGCACCCCGCGGGGACGGAACCCACGGCATGGGGAGAGAGTGCGATGGACAAGCCGACACAGCCGGCCACCGAGCCTTTGCGGGGAACCGGCGCGGCGGGCGGGAGCGGCCCGGACCGCCGCCCGAAGGTCGTCCTCGGAGTCAGCGGCGGCATCGCCGCGTACAAGGCGTGCGAGCTGCTGCGGCGGCTCACCGAGTCCGGGCACGACGTCCGGGTCGTGCCGACGGCGGCGTCGCTGCACTTCGTCGGCGAGGCCACCTGGGCCGCCCTCTCCGGCAACCCGGCCTCCACCGAGGTCTGGGAGTCGGTCCACGAGGTCCCGCACGTCCGCATCGGCCAGTCCGCCGACCTGGTCGTGGTGGCCCCGTGTACGGCCGACATGCTGGCCAAGGCCGCCCACGGCCTGGCGGACGACCTGCTCACCAACACCCTCCTCACCGCGCGCTGTCCGGTGATCTTCGTCCCGGCGATGCACACCGAGATGTGGGAGCACCCGGCCACCCAGGAGAACGTCGCCACGCTGCGCCGCCGCGGCGCCGTCGTCATCGAACCCGCCGTCGGCCGCCTGACCGGCGTCGACACCGGAAAGGGCCGCTTCCCCGACCCCGCCGAGATCTTCGAGACCTGCCGCCGGGTGCTGGCCCGCGGCCCGCAGGGGCTGGGGCGCGACCTCGCCGGCCGGCACGTCGTGATCAGCGCGGGCGGCACCCGCGAGCCCTTGGACCCGGTCCGCTTCCTGGGCAACCGTTCCTCCGGCAAGCAGGGGTACGCGCTCGCCCGCACCGCCGTGGCCCGCGGCGCCCGCGTCACCCTCGTCGCCGGCAACAGCGAGCTGCCCGACCCGGCCGGGGTCGACGTCGTGCACATCGGTACGGCCGTCCAGTTGCGCGAGGCCGTGCTGAAGGCCGCCGCGGACGCCGACGCGGTGGTCATGGCGGCAGCCGTGGCCGACTTCCGTCCCGCCGCGTACGCCACCGGCAAGATCAAGAAGAAGGACGGCCAGGAGCCCGAGCCGGTGGCCCTGGTCCGTAATCCGGACATCCTCGCCGAGATCTCCGCGGACCGCCCCCGCCCCGGCCAGGTGATCGTCGGGTTCGCCGCCGAGACCGACGACGTCCTCGCCAACGGCCGCGCCAAACTCACCCGAAAGGGGTGCGACCTGCTGGTCGTCAACGAGGTCGGCGACCACAAGGCGTTCGGGTCGGCCGCGAACGAGGCGGTGATCCTGGCCGCCGACGGCGCCGAGACCCCCGTACCGTACGGCCCGAAGGAAGCCCTCTCGGACCGGATCTGGGACCTCGTGGTCCCCCGCCTGACCGCCCCGTAGCCCCCTCCCACCCCGCTCACCACATGATCGGAAGCCGACCCCGGGCCCTTTGCCGGAACGAGATCTTCCCCTCTCCGGCAAGGTGTCCCAGGTCACGGTGGGTCCAGAAATCGAGACTACGTGCCCGAACGCGGCTCATGACCGATAAACTGGCCCCGGATCGCGCCGAGCGCAGCTCTCGGCCTTTCCGCCAATGATCAGCCAGCAGCCGCTGCAACCCCAGGGAGCGATGTGTCCCGCCGCCTGTTCACCTCGGAGTCCGTCACCGAGGGTCACCCCGACAAGATCGCTGACCAGATCAGCGACACCATTCTCGACGCCCTCCTGAAGGAGGACCCGACCTCCCGGGTCGCCGTCGAGACGTTGATCACCACCGGCCTGGTCCACGTGGCCGGCGAGGTGACGACGAAGGCGTACGCCGACATCCCCAACCTCGTGCGCAACAAGGTTCTGGAGATCGGCTACGACTCGTCGAAGAAGGGCTTCGACGGCGCCTCCTGCGGCGTCTCCGTCTCGATCGGCGCACAGTCCCCCGACATCGCCCAGGGTGTCGACACCGCTTACGAGAAGCGTGTCGAGGGTGACGAGGACGAGCTGGACAAGCAGGGCGCGGGCGACCAGGGCCTGATGTTCGGCTACGCCTGCGACGAGACCCCGGAGCTGATGCCGCTCCCGATCAACCTCGCGCACCGCCTCTCCCGGCGCCTGTCCGAGGTCCGCAAGAACGGGACCATCCCGTACCTGCGCCCCGACGGCAAGACCCAGGTCACCATCGAGTACGACGGCCACAAGGCCGTCCGCCTCGACACGGTCGTCGTCTCCTCCCAGCACGCCTCGGACATCGACCTCGACTCGCTGCTCGCCCCCGACATCCGCGAGTTCGTCGTCGAGCACGTCCTCAACCAGCTCGTCGAGGACGGCATCAAGCTGGACACCGACGGCTACCGCCTGCTGGTCAACCCCACCGGCCGCTTCGAGATCGGCGGCCCGATGGGCGACGCCGGCCTCACCGGCCGCAAGATCATCATCGACACGTACGGCGGCATGTCCCGCCACGGCGGCGGCGCCTTCTCCGGCAAGGACCCGTCCAAGGTCGACCGCTCCGCCGCCTACGCCATGCGCTGGGTCGCCAAGAACGTCGTAGCGGCCGGGCTGGCCGCCCGCTGCGAGGTCCAGGTCGCCTACGCCATCGGCAAGGCCGAGCCGGTGGGCCTGTTCGTCGAGACCTTCGGCACCGCCACCGTCGACGTCGACAAGATCGAGAACGCCATCGCCGAGGTCTTCGACCTCCGCCCGGCCGCCATCATCCGCGACCTCGACCTCCTCCGGCCCATCTACGCCCAGACCGCCGCCTACGGCCACTTCGGCCGCGAACTGGACGAGTTCACCTGGGAGCGGACGGACCGGGTGGAGGCGCTCAAGAAGGCTGCGGGGCTGTAGTCCTGCGTTGCGCTTGAAGGCCCCGGCCCCGGCCCGCTTCGGCGGGCCGGGGCCGGGGCCTTCGCGTGCACGACGCGCGAGCGCGTCCACCTCACCTCCACTCCGGGGGCGTCACCCGTCCTCGGACGTCCCGTAACCGGCTCCGCCTGCTTCGCCCGGCGCCTCCTCGACGGAGTCTTCGGCGCATTCGTCTCCTGCGGTCCCGGGGGAGTCGAACCGCCGGCGGATGGCCGACGCCGCTTCCTCGCACCCCTCGGCGGCCAGGCAGTCCGCGATCCGACGGGCGAACAGAGCCCTTACGTACTCGTCACGGGCCAGCCCTGCGTCATCCATGAACGACCCCAGCACCGTGGGGACGTCCGGCTCCTCCGGTCCCCGCTCACCGTCCCGGAACGGCTGCCTGTCCGGGGCGGTGAACGACGAGAAGTACGCGCCGTGCGGTGCGGTGCTGCCGTTCACCGACTCTCCGTTCACCGGCTCTCCGGGCGCGTCGGGGCGCGCGACCAGGTGCCGGAACAGCTCCGGCACCTCCTGGTTGTTGGCGGCAGAGGACAGCTGCGCCAACGGACCTATGAGGTCCACGGTCTTCTCGATCCGGTCGTCGTGCTTGGCCATCCACCAGACCACGGCACTGCCGGTGTCTTTCAGCACCTCGTTGCCCAGATACGTGCGCTTGCTGCGTTCGTAGTTGCGTTCGTGCTCCCAGACGTCCTCGTCCTTACGGACCGTCGAGAGCTTGGTGAGACGTTCGCGGTCCGCGTCGGACAGCTGGAGCGTGACGTTCTCGGCCATGGCCTCGACCCGGTCCGTCACGTCGGGCTCCATGGTGCCCAGCGCCCCGTCGAGCTGGTGTTGGGCCAACGTGCTGTGGTGCGGATTCTGCCGCGCGGTGACGGCCCGCGCCCGGGCGAGGACGGCGTCGACCGCCAGCCCGCCCGCGTTCACGCGAGGGGCGTCCACCGTGGCGTTCAGCGGGCGCCAGCGGATCGTGGCGGAGAACAGGAAGTCGTAGTCCGGCACGGAGCTGGGGAGCGCCACCCCCGCCACCGTGCGTTCCCAGCGTTCGACCGGCGGGACCGGTAGGTCCGGGTGGGCGGGGTACTCCCACGTACCGGGTGCCGGACGCCGGGAATCGAGCCAGAAGGCCAAAGCCGAGCTGAAGATCAGCACGGCTGCCGCCGTCGGCCAGGCCCAGACGGGCCACTGCAGGCTCAGACCGGCGATGACCAGGAGCAAAGCACAGATAACGGTGATGAATACCGTGGCGGTTTTCTGGCCAGAACTCATGACGATCTCCGGGAGCGGGTCACAGGATGGGAACAGGCGGCTCGATACCGTGCGCGGCGTCGATCCGGCACTCAAGCGCCGCGAACAGCGTCCGGCGCTCCACCGCCTCGGCGGGCACGGCCGGAACCCAGTCGCGGGCGACGGTGTGCAGGCGGGCGAGGACGCCCGGAGCCCGGGCGGCGGCGTCCACCACGACATCGAGCAGTGATTCCAGGTGCGGCCCGGTGGCCAGCGCCGCCGTCAGCCAGTCCGCCAGAGGCTCGCGCCACTCCTCGTACGGACGATGGCGCAGCACGGCGGCCCAGCCGGCAGTCAACCGCTCCCGGACCGCCGTACTGCGGAACAGACCGCGGGTGCGGACAGCCACCGCAGCCATGGCCAGCAGGAGCGCCGCGTCGGTCGGCCACCTTTCCGGCTGCAGCCGGCCGAGCAGCATCCGGAAGAGCCGGCCGCCCTTGCGCGCGAGGCCGAGCAGCGCTTCGAACGCCTGGTCGTCGCCGGAGCCGGACGCCCGCGCCAGGTGATGCAGCCGTACCAACGCCTGGTCCGGGTGCCGCACGGCCATGACCTGGGAACAGACCACGACGAGCGCTTGGCGCAGGTCCCTGGGCAGGCCCGCCACGAGAGACCACTCGTAGATCCGCTGGCGGAACGCGCGGCCGAAGCCGTCGTGATTCAGGCCCTCCGTCAGCGCTTGGGAGATGTCGGCGAGCAGCCGTCCGGCGTGGCGCCCGGCCCACTGCTCGGCCAGCCACCACAGATCCTGGGGACGCCCACTGGCCAGACACTGTTCCGCGAACCAGCCGATCAGCTCCTTTCGGGTCTCCTGGGGCAGATCGTGCCAGGTGACACAGTCACGTACCCAGTCGCGGAACTGCTGGCGAAGGTCCGAGAAGTACGTCCAGAAGTGGGCGCGGATCGCCGCGTCGTATCCCAGGACGCGGAACCGGACACCGCCGTCCTTGCCCGTACCGGCTTCGACGGCCTTGAACTCGGCCGCGAGGTCGGTGTGGTCGAGGCGGGGGCGGTCGTCACCGGGATGGCCGAGGATGTCCTGCAGGGTGTTGGCCGCCCGCAGCACGATGGCGGGGTCGCGACCGTGGAACATCGCCAGGGACAGGGCGAGGGCGCGTTGGCGGCCGGTGAGTTGGGCCATGAAGTCGGCGACCCGGGGCTTGCGGCTGTCGGCCCGCTCGGCCATCGCCCGGTCGCACCAGCGGCGGAAATCGCCGGCCGCGCCATCCGCGTCCCGGGCGCGGCGGATCTGACCGGCGAGTTTGGCGAGGTCCTCCATCGTGGCATCTGCCGTGTACTGGGTCAGCTGCGGGGTGGCGAGGTCGGCGGGGTCCGGGCGGATGCCGTCCTGGCGGAGGTACCGCATCAGCAGCCTGCCGCCGTCCGGGCGTTCGATCTCGGTCGTGAGCCAGTGCAGGTCCTGGCGTTGCAGGTGGTCGGATTGCTGGGGCAGGACAACGACGAGCCGTGCCGAGCGGGTCGCGACCACGGACCGGAAGTCGGAGAGCTCGGCCTGTACGGTGTTGTAACGCTCGGCGTCGCTGCTCGACAGATCCAGCAGCATCCGGTCGTGCTCGCCGATCAGCGCGGTGTCGAGAGCCCGGTCCGTGGTGTCGTCCTGGGTGTCGGGAAGCTCGTGGAAGTTGCCCGCACCGTCGGAGAGTTCGTGCAGCAGTATCAGCGCGGCGGCCCGCCGGCCGCTGCCGGGCTGCCCGGCTATCAGGACGGTGCCGTGGTCGTGCAACAGGCTCCGCGCCCGGCGGAAACCAGACGGATAGACGAATCGTTGGTAGAGCCAGCGGCGGTCGTCCTCCGCGATGGCGAGGGACGTCCGCACCCTTGTGGCCAGGCGTGAAACGGCTTCGTGAACGTAGAAGTTGTACTGGGGGCCGTCCCCGGAGTTCAGCGGGGCGTGTGCCTGGTGGACATAGGAGCCGAAATGGCCTGCGACGCGCTCGGTCATCGCTCGCCGTCCCGGCGGCGGGGAGACGAACCGAACCGGTGGCTGATCGGTACATGGGCGTAGTCGCCGGAAACCTGCGTCGTCCCATCGCCGTTGATCTTTGTTCCGCCGGTCCCGAGCTGGTCGCCGGACCCCGTGTGCATCGGCGCGTTGGACTCGTTGACGAAGGTGCCGACGGTGCCCCGCAGGTTTCCGATGCCGCCACGCTGTCCCTCGTTGCGCACCGATGGGACGGGCTCGTGGGGCGATTCCTGGCAAGCGCGGTCCGTGGAAGGCGCTGCCGTGTCCAGTGGCGCCAGCTCGGGCACCTGCGCGACGAGCCGGTCACCGAGCCGCGAGATCTCCCTCTCACCGCCGTCCCGCAGCCACAGCCGCTCGTACTGGCACTCCGCGAGCTCGGCGAGAGAGGGCGGCAGTGACTTGGGGGCGAGTTGTTCCACACGCCGGCCCAGCAGCAGCGGAACGACCAGGACCCCGCAGGTGAGTGCCTCCTCGATCTCACGGCGTACCCAGTCGTCCTCGTTGTCCAGCGCCCGCCGGTCCGGATGTTGCCGGTCGGGGGCGTCCAGCCAGCGTTCGCCTATGAGAGCGAGGAGGACGCAGCTGCGCCGGACGGCGTTAACGATGTCACGTTCGTAGCGCGCGCCGAGAGGGATCGACGCCCCGGCGAGGAAGGTGCTGTCCTTCCCGAAGCGGTCGGACAGCGCCTCCTTGAGCCGTTGCGCGGTGTCCTTGCCGTCGCCGGTGCGGTAGTTGATGAAGATTTCGGGCATGGCTGAGTGACCTTCCTGAGTTGCAGGTGGATGAGCTGGGGTGACGTGTGGCAGGCCGCGGGGTGGCGGGCGGTTCCTACCGGGAGGCCGAGGCCAGCGTCGTGGAGAGCTCCGGGCTGAGTTCCCGTACGGATGCGTTGCGGGGGTGGCGCCCCAATGTGCGAGCCAGCCGTCGCAGGTCGGCGGTGATCGTCGCGGACTGGACGAGGCTGATGGTGGGGAGCAGACCTCGGGTCATTTCACAGGCGAGTTCCATCTCGCCCGCGGCGGCGTGCGCGAGGGCGCGCCGGAGTTCGTAGCGGGAGCGGGTGCGCAGTGCGTGACTGGGCAGCCGCGCGGTCTCCTTGCCGAGGATTTCCGCGGCCTGCCGCGGCCGTCCCAGTTCGTAGAGGCACCAGCCGGTGAACATCGCCACCACGTCCGGCAGGTGGGAGGCGCCGATGACGGGTTCGTGCGGGTCGCGGCGTTCGAGTGCGAGGAGGTTCCGGGACCGGTCGAGACTGCGCATGCAGGCGTCGTAGTCGCCCTTGACGGCTTGGCACTGGGCCAGTTTCTGTGCGGCCAGGCCCTTGATCCGTGGTGGGGCATGGCTGTCGAGCGCGTGTGTGGCCAGGTCGACGGCGCTGTCCGTGTCTCCCCGGAAGAGGCTGATCAACGAACGACGGGCCAGCGCGTACGCGGCCAGGCTGTCGTCGTTGCCCGCCCCCGCGAGTTCCACGGCGCGGTCGGTCCACCACAGTGCGGCATCGTCGTTCCCCGATTCCTGGGCCATCCAGCCCGTGTACTCGGCGAACCGGGACGCGAGTACCAGAAGTGCCTGACGGGTGCGGGTGCCGCTGCGGGCGGCCAGTTGTTGCAGGCTGTGGGTCTGGGAGATCAGCTGCGGTAATAACGCGCCGGGTCCCGACACCTGCCCGAGCCGCCGGTACTGGCCGAACAGTGCCCGTGAAGCGTCGACCAGCGTCGTGGCCCCGGTACCGGTGGTGACGTTCATGCCGCCCACCCCGATCCCCAGGACCGAGGCCGCTCCAGCGCTGATCACGCGCCGGCGGCCCACCGGCTGGAACGATCCCGATCCGTCCTTGTCCAAGTGCATCAGCCATACCTCACCTTCGTGACTCGTGGGTGTAATGCCCTGTGCCGGTGCGGGCGCCAGCACCAGGCCGGCCAGTGCCCCTCGTGCACCGAGTTCTTCGTCGCAGAGCCGGGCGAGCTGCGGAGTCGGGGGCTTCAGGCCCCGTTCCACCTTGCTCAGCTGCCCTTTGCTGTAGTGGACCCGTCGGCCCAGCTGGTCCAGCGAGAGGTCCGCTGCCAGGCGGCGTCTGCGGAGTTCCGGTCCGAACGCGTGGGGCGGCTGCGGGCGCATTCCATCCTCCGTAACTGTCCGTCCGGGCAGCCGGCGAGCGTTGCGTGTCAGCGTGCGGCAGGCGGCACGGCGGAACAAGGCGAACAGGACCGTTTCCCGTTTCCACCTCGGAGCGAATCGGATGGAGGGACTGCTGTCGAGCCCCCGGCCCGCTCCCCGGCCCCACCGCCGCTGTCAGTCCCGTCTGCTAAGACTGATGCTGTGAGCAGGGAAGACGACGGGCCGGGTGCGGAGCCGGAGCAGCTTGCGTTGATTCGGGAGGCGGTGCGGGGGACGAAGGCGGCGCGGGCGAAGCCGCGGACGTGGCGGGGGGCCGAGCTGGCGGAGCGGTTGCCGGTGGCGCGGGTGCTGGTGGACAAGGGGCTGGTGCATCTCGACCGGTATTTCGACTACGCGGTGCCGGCGGCGATGGACGCGGAGGCGCAGCCCGGGGTGCGGGTGCGGGTGCGGTTCGGGGCCGGGGAGAAGGGGGGCGGCGGGAAGGGGGGAAGCTGGTCAGCGGGTTCGTGGTGGAGCGGGTGGCGGAGAGCGAGTTCCGGGGGGTGCTCGCGCCGATCGCGCAGGTGCTGTCGCCCGAGCCGGTGCTGACGCCGGAGTTGCTGGGGCTGTGCCGGGCCGTCGCCGACCGGTACGCGGGCACGCTCGCGGACGTGGTGCAGCTTGCGGTGCCGCCGCGGCGGGCGAAGGCGGAGGGACGGGAGAGCGGGGCGCCGCTGCCGCCCAACGCGATGCCGGAAGCGGGGAGTTGGGAGAGGTATCCGGCGGGGCCGGGGTTCTTGGCGGCGCTGGGGCGGGGAGACGTGCCGCGTGCCGTGTGGACGGCGTTGCCGGGGCCGCAGTGGCCGGAGGAGCTGGCGCGGGCGATGGCCGCGACGCTGGCCTCCGGGCGTGGGGCGCTGGCCTTGCTGCCGGACGGGCGGGCCGCTGCACGGGTGGACGCGGCGCTGGGGGAGCTGATCGGGGAGGGGCGGCATGTGGTGCTGAGCGCCGATGCCGGACCCGAGGAGCGGTACCGGCGGTGGCTGGCGGTCAGCCGGGGTGCGGTGCGGGCGGTGATCGGGACGCGGGCGGCTATGTTCGCGCCGGTGCGGGATGTCGGGTTGGTTGCTATTTGGGACGATGGGGACGGTAGTCACAGTGATCCGCATGCGCCGCAGCCGCATGCGCGGGAAGTGTTGTTGCAGCGGGCGGTGACGGAGCGGGCGGGGTTCCTGCTGGGCGGGCTGAGCTGCACCGTCGAGGCGGCGCAGTTGGTGGAGACGGGCTGGGCGCGGCCGCTGACGGCCGAGCGTGAGCAGGTGCGGGCCGCGGCGCCGCTGGTCCGTACGGTCGGTGACGCCGACGAGGCGCGGGACGCGGCGGCGCGGGCCGCGCGGCTGCCGACGCTGGCGTGGCAGGTGGTGCGCGAGGGGCTCAAGCACGGGCCGGTGCTGGTGCAGGTGCCGCGGCGGGGGTACGTACCGCGGCTGGCGTGCGAGCGGTGCCGGGAGCCCGCGCGCTGCCGGGCCTGCGCGGGACCGCTGGAGGCGCGGGACGCGGGCGAGCTGCGGTGCGGCTGGTGCGGGCGTGAGGAGGGGGACTGGCGTTGCGGGGAATGCGGGGGCGTACGGCTGCGGGCGCAGATCGTGGGGGCCCGGAGAACGGCGGAGGAGCTGGGGCGGGCGTTTCCGGCCGTGCCGGTGCGTACGTCGGGGCGTGACCATGTGCTGGACACGGTGCCCGGCGTCCCGTCCCTGGTGGTGAGCACGCCGGGGGCGGAGCCGGTCGCCGAGGGCGGTTACGCCGCCGCGTTGCTGCTGGACGGCTGGGCACTGCTGAGCCGTCCCGACCTGCGGGCGGGCGAGGAGGCGCTACGGCGCTGGCTCCAGGCCGCGGCGCTGGTCCGGGGCCATGCCGAGGGCGGCACGGTCGCGGTCATCGCGGAGGCGACGCTGCGCCCCGTACAGGCGCTGGTGCGCTGGGATCCGGCCGGGCACGCGGTGCGCGAGCTGGCGGAGCGGGCCGAGCTGGGTTTCCCGCCGGTGTCTCGGATGGCGTCGGTGACGGGCCGCCCCGAGGACGTGGCGGAGATGCTCGCGGCGGCCGAGCTGCCGGAGGGCGCCGAGGTGCTGGGCCCCGTACCGGTGCCGGCTCCCGAGGCGGGGCGGCCGCGCCGGCCGGGGGACCCGCCGCCCGGGGAGGAATGGGAACGGGCGCTGGTACGGGTACGCCCCGGCCAGGGTGCCGCGCTGGCGGCGGCGTTGAAGACGGCGCAGGCGGCGCGGCTGGTCAAACGGGAGGGGGAGGCGGTGCGGGTGCGGATCGATCCGCCCGATCTCGGATAGTCGGGAGGGGGTCGTGGTGCGGTCGGGCGATGGTTTCGCGGGTTCGCGGGGCTGTCGGGTGGGTCGGCTTCCGGGGGCTGCAGGGCGGGCCGCCCTCCGTGAAGCTCGTGAATCTGCCGGGCGGAACGGTTTCCGTGATGCTGCCGAGCGGGCCGGCCTCCGTGGTGCTGCCGAGCAGAGCCGCCTGGGTGCTGCCGGGCAGGGCTGCCGGGGTGCCGACGGATCGACCGGCTTCCGTGGTGCCGACGGATTGCCCGATTTCCGGGGTGCTGCCGGACCGACCGGCTCCCGTGATGCTGGTGGTGCGGACGCGGCTGGGGTGGGGGACAAGGAGGCCGCCCCGGGGGCGGGCCGGGGCGGTGGGCGTGGTCAGCCGTTGCGGGGGCCGGGGAAGACGCCGGGGCGTGCTTCTTCCCGTGCGGGGACGGGGGACTGCCCCGGCAGAGTGCGGGCGGCGGGGACGGCCGGGGCGCCGGGCAGACCGGGGGAGACGGTCAGGCTGCGGGCCGCGGACGGCTCGGGCGTACGGACCGCCTCGCTGTTCTCCGGGCCGGGCTGGGAAGTGGAGCGGCGGGCGCCGTAACGGCGGTGCACTGCCTGTTTGGTGACGCCCAAAGCGGAACCCACCGCGTCCCAGGAGAAGCCCAGCGAACGGTCGAAGTCCACCGCCGCCGTGACCAGGGTCTCGACGCTGTCGCGCAGTTCCTGGGCGAGACGTACGGTCGGGGCGGGGGCGCGCCCGTAGACGACGAAGCCGGCGGACGGGCCGGTGCGCCGCGGCCGGTAGACGTTGCCGAGCTGAGCTGTCAGGGTGCGCAGGGCGTCCACCTGCCGGCGGACCCGCTCGATGTCCCGTACCAGAAGGTGCAGGCTGGCGCGTGCCTGGGCGTCGTGGGTTGCGTGGTCGGCCATGAACAAGCCTCTCGAACCGGCGTTGAATGTGCAGAGGAACGTGACAAAAGGTGAAAACGAGCGGGCCGCGAGGGCGGCCCGGTCGGTCAATGCTGCTTGACCAACGCGACAGACGCGGCTTCGGTCACGGTATGGGGGCGTACGGGTTCCAATGAGGGGCGCGCGTCTGTTCGCACGCCCCCGAAGGTGTGGCCCATAGACTGGTGCGCCGTTCCGCAGCGTGTGAGAGGTAGTACGCCACCCATGAGGCTCGTCTTCGCCGGCACCCCCGAGGTCGCCGTACCCGCCCTGGATGCCCTGATCGCCTCGGACCGGCACGAGGTCGTCGCCGTCGTCACCCGGCCCGATGCCCCCGCCGGCCGCGGTCGGCGCCTGGTCGCCAGCCCGGTCGCCGAGCGCGCGGCGGAGGCCGGTATCGAGGTGCTCAAGCCCGCCAAGCCGCGCGACGAGGACTTCCTCGCCCGGCTGCGGGAGATCGCGCCGGACTGCTGCCCGGTGGTGGCCTACGGGGCGCTGCTCCCCAAGGTGGCCCTGGACATTCCCGCGCACGGCTGGGTCAACCTGCACTTCTCGCTGCTCCCCGCGTGGCGCGGCGCCGCCCCGGTGCAGCACGCGGTCCTGGCGGGCGACGAGGTGACCGGCGCCTCCACCTTCCTCATCGAGGAAGGGCTGGACTCCGGGCCGGTGTTCGGGGTGGTGACGGAGGAGGTACGGGCCACCGACACCAGCGGCGACCTGCTGACCCGGCTGGCCCTCGCCGGAGCCGGGCTGCTCGCCGCCACCATGGACGGCATCGAGGACGGTACGCTCACCCCGGTGCCGCAGCCGGCCGACGGCATCACCCTCGCGCCGAAACTTGAGGTCGAGGACGCGAAGGTGGACTGGACGGCGCCCGCGCTGCGCGTGGACCGGGTCGTGCGCGGGTGTGCGCCCGCGCCCGGCGCGTGGACCGTCTTCCGGGGCGAGCGGCTGAAGCTGATGACGGTCGGACCGGTGACCGACCGCACGGACCTGGCCCCCGGCGAACTCGCCGTCACCAAGAAGGCGGTGTACGCCGGTACGGGCAGCCACGCGGTGGAACTCCAGTGGGTGCAGCCGCAGGGCAAGAAGCCGATGCGCGGCGCGGACTGGGCGCGCGGGGTGCGGATCGGTGAGGGGGAGCGGCTGGGGGAGTGAGGGGAGCGCGAGGGGGCGTGGGGGAGGAGCTGAGCGGGGACGGAGCGGGGCGGCCGTGAGGGCCCGGGTGAGCTGTGGGCCGTCCGGCCTCGTACCGCCCCGTGGCGCGCCCCGCCGCGCCACGTAGGCTGGGGGCGAACCTCGTCTCGTATCAGCGGAGCACATTTCTCGTGAGTGGTCAGTCGCGTCGTCCCAGCAAGCCCTACCGCCGGCCCAAGAAGGACCCGGTCCGGATACTCGCCTTCGAGGCGCTGCGGGCCGTCGACGAGCGGGACGCGTACGCCAACCTGGTGCTGCCCCCGATGCTCCGCAAGGCACGGGAGAACGAGGACTTCGACGGGCGGGACGCGGCGCTGGCGACCGAGCTGGTGTACGGCACGCTGCGGCGGCAGGGCACCTACGACGCGATCATCGCGCGCTGCGTGGACCGGCCGCTGCGGGAGGTGGACCCGCCGGTCCTGGACGTCCTGTCGCTCGGCGCCCACCAACTGCTCGGTACGCGCATTCCCACGCACGCCGCGGTGAGCGCGACCGTCGAACTGGCGCGTGTGGTGCTGGGGGACGGACGGGCCAAGTTCGTCAACGCGGTGCTGCGCAAGATCGCCGCGGACGACATGGACGGCTGGCTGGAGCGGGTCGCGCCCGAGTACGACGACGACCCCGAGGAGCACCTGGGGATCGTCCACGCGCACCCGCGCTGGGTCGTCTCGGCGCTCTGGGACGCGCTCGGCGGCGGCCGGGCCGGCATGGAGGACCTGCTGGAGGCCGACAACGAGCGGCCCGAGGTCACGCTGGTGGCCCGGCCGGGACGGTCCACCACCGAGGAACTCATCGAGGCCGTGGGACAGGAGAGCGCCCTGCCGGGCCGCTGGTCCCCGTACGCGGTACGGCTCGCCGAGGGCGGCGAGCCCGGCGCCCTGGACGCGGTGCGCGAGGGCCGGGCCGGTGTGCAGGACGAGGGCAGCCAGCTCGTCGCGGCGGCGCTGGCCAACGCGCCCGTCGAAGGCACCGACCGCTTCTGGCTGGACGGCTGCGCGGGCCCGGGCGGCAAGGCGGCCCTCCTGGGCGCACTCGCCGCGCAGCGCGGTGCCCGGCTCCTCGCTTCCGAGAAGCAGCCGCACCGCGCGCGCCTGGTGGCACGCTCGCTGGCCGGCAACCCCGGCCCGTACGAGGTCATCGCGGCCGACGGCACCCGCCCGCCGTGGCGCCCCGGCTCCTTCGACCGCGTCCTGATGGACGTCCCGTGCACCGGCCTCGGCGCGCTGCGCCGCCGCCCCGAAGCGCGCTGGCGCCGCCGCCCGGAGGACCTGGACGGCTTCGCGCCGCTGCAGCGGGAACTGCTGCGCCAGGCGCTGCTGTCGGTGCGGGTCGGCGGCGTCGTCGGCTACGCGACCTGCTCACCGCACCCGGCCGAGACGCGCGCCGTGGTGGAGGACGTCCTCAAGGGGCGGGCCGGAGCGGACGTCACCGCGGAGTGGATCGACGCCCGCCCGCTGATCCCGGGCGCGCCCGCACTGGGCGACGGCCCGGACGTGCAGCTTTGGCCGCATCTGCACGGTACGGACGCGATGTACCTGGCGCTGCTGCGGCGGACGGCGTAGCGCCCGGAAAGCGTTCCGCCGCTGCTCAGGGCGTACTTTGCCTGACGTGATCATGCAGGGATAGGCTGCCGGTGACAACGGGGATCACGGCCGCAGAGGTGTCGGACAGGCACGGGAAACGGACCTCGCGGGGACGTGAGTGGGGAGACGGCGAACAGGCCGGACACGGGACGCCGGTAAGCGTTCCTGAGGCTTGTCGGGCCCCACGCCACCATGTGTACGGACAAGGCGTCGACCGCCCTTGTCCCCGTACGCCGTCACGGGGTTCAGGTACCGGCTGTCAGCTCTCTGTCAGATGTCTGTCAGAGGGGCAGCCAATGCTGTCGGGGTCGTCATTCGACCCTCGGAACGGGGAAAACAGTATGAAGAAGCGTCTGATCGGTACGGTCGCGGCCACCGCGGTTCTCGCGCCGGCTCTGATGTTCAGCGCCTCAGGGCAGGCGTTCGCCGCCACCAAGACGGTCACCTGGAAGAACAAGGGCAACGGCAAGTGCCTGGTGGCCAGCGGCTTCTGGGTCGGCGTGGGGGACTGCGGTCCCGCCGCGAAGTGGAAGGAGACCAAGCAGTCCGACGGAACCTTCGTCCTGAAGTCCGCGGACCACGGTTTCTGCCTCGACAGCAAGAAGGACGGCACCGTCCGCGCCAACGTCTGCAACGGTGGCAAGAACCAGAAGTGGCGCGAGATCAAGGACTCCCTCGGCTGGCGTCTGCAGAACAAGGCCACCGGGCTCACCCTCGGGTCGAAGACCAGCGCCGGCTCGCCCGTGTACGCGGGTTTCGACGGCGGCATCAAGCACCAGCGCTGGAGCTGAGTCCCGAAGGTGCCGGGCGCTGGGCGTCGTGAGCCGGGCGTTCGGGCCGGTGCCCGGCGGGGACATGACTGGTCCCCGGCGGGGACGTGACTGGTTCCCGGTGTGGTGACGAGTCATCGAGCGTCGGCCGCCGGTCCCCGTCCGCCTCAGGGTGGACGGGGACCGGCGGCTCGGTGTTTCGCCGTTCGGACAGGGACGACGGGCGTCCCGGCGCCCCCGGCACCGCCCCTGACCAGCGGCCCGGCCCACCCGCTTAGGCGCGTGCGGGGCGGCAGGACATACTGGAGGTATGGCCTTGATCAACCCCAGCATCCTGTCCGCAGACTTCGCCCGGCTCGCCGAGGAGGCGAAGGCCGTCGAGGGCGCCGACTGGCTGCATGTCGATGTGATGGACAACCACTTCGTGCCGAACCTGACGCTGGGCGCTCCGGTCGTCGAGGCGCTGAGCAAGGCGACGGACACCCCGCTCGACCTGCATCTGATGATCGAGGACCCGGACCGCTGGGCGCCGCAGTACATCGAGGCGGGCGCCGGTTCGGTCACCTTCCACGCGGAGGCGGCGGCCGCGCCCGTACGCCTGGCGCGGGAGATCCGGGCCAAGGGTGCGCGGGCCTCGATGGCGCTCAAGCCGGCCACGCCGATCGAGCCGTACGAGGACCTGCTGCCCGAGCTGGACATGCTGCTGATCATGACCGTGGAGCCCGGTTTCGGCGGTCAGGCGTTCCTGGACATCATGCTGCCGAAGATCCGCCGGACCCGGGAGCTGATCTCCAAGCACGGTCTGGAGATGTGGCTCCAGGTGGACGGCGGGGTGTCGGCGTCCACGATCGAGCGGTGCGCGGAGGCCGGCGCGGACGTGTTCGTGGCGGGTTCGGCGGTCTACGGCGCGGACGACCCGGCGAAGGCGGTGCGCGAACTGCGCGCACAGGCCGAGTCCGCGACGGCAGCGGCCGGCTGGGGCTGCGCCCACTGACGCGCACCGTGAAAGGGGCGCCCGGGTGACCGCCGCGGGCGCCGGCGCCGCACGTGGTGTGCGGGGAGCGCGCACCGATCCCCGTACGCCGGTGTTTCTTGGTGTTGCCGCTACCGGGTGTTCACGACGGCCGGGGCGGTGATGGTCCCCGACCACCTCGGGTTTCTGCAAGGATGAGCAAAGACTCGATCAGGTGCGCACAAGGGGAGAATCTCGTGGTTGCCAGCCGCCCGCAGTCCGCAATGGGCCCCGCCGAGCTGGTGCAGGCCGCGGCTATGGCCCGCCGCTTCTATCTGGAGGGCAAGTCCAAGATCCAGATCGCCGAGGAGTTCGGCGTCAGCCGCTTCAAGGTCGCCCGGGTGCTGGAGACGGCGCTGGAGCGTGACCTCGTACGGATCGAGATCCGTGTCCCGGCGGAGCTGGACGCCGAGCGTTCGGACGCGCTGCGGGCCCGCTACGGCCTGCGGCACGCGGTCGTGGTGGAGTCGCCCGCCGACGCCACCGACGACGCCCCGGACCCGGAGAACCTCGGCGAGGTCGCGGCCGACCTGCTGGGAGAGCTGGTGACCGAGGGGGACGTGCTCGGTCTCGCCTGGGGCCGCTCCACCATCCACATGGCGGCCGCGCTGCACCGGCTCCCGCCGTGCACGGTCGTGCAGCTCACCGGTGTGTACGACGCGGGGACCGCGGACCGCGGCTCGGTCGAGGCGGTACGCCGGGCGGCCGACGTCTCCGGCGGCGAGGCGCACCCGATCTACGCGCCGATGCTGCTGCCCGACTCGGCGACGGCCGCCGCGCTGCGCGGCCAGACCGGCATCGCCCGCGCGTTCGAGTACTTCGACAAGGTCACCGTCGCCTGTGTCTCCATCGGCTCCTGGGCGCCGGGCATCTCCACCGTCTACGACATGCTCTCGGAGCAGGAGCGGGAGCACTACGCCTCGCTGGGCGCCGCCGCCGAGATGTCCGCGCACCTCTTCGACGCCGACGGCCGCCGCATCGGGCGGGACCTGGGCGAGCGGTGCATCACGGTCGAGGCGGACCGGCTGCGGCGCATCCCCGAAGTCGTGGCCATCGCGGGCGGCCGGCAGAAGGCGGCGGCGATCGGCGCGGTGCTGCGGTCCGGGCTGGTGACCAGCCTGGTGACGGACACGGCCGCCGCCGATCATCTGCTGCTGGAGACCGGGCCCGGCCCGCGTCCGGCGCTGGAACGGGCGGATCCGGACGGGGTCTGAGGGGGCGGGCCCGGACGGGTCTGAGCGAGGCGACCGGCGTAGGGCCTGAGCCCCGGGGCGGACGGCTGTCCGCCCGGCACCGGCCAGCCAAGTGATCTTGTACGGGGTGCGGGCGCGCACCCCGCGCCGGGCTGTGACAGCATCGGCGCATGGTGATCCGCTCCGCTTCCCGCACAGCCGCCGGCGTACTCGCCGCGCTGCTGGCCTGCCTGCTGCTGTTGGTGTCCGGCTGCTCCGGAGGCGGCGGCCAGGGGGGTGGACGGGGGAGCGCGAAGTCCACGCACGGGGCGCCCTCGACGAGCGCCGCCGCGCCGGACTGGGCCAAGGGCATGGCGACCGTACCGGCCGGGAAGCTGCCCGAGCAGGCCCGCGACACCCTGCGGTTGATCGACGCGCGCGGCCCGTTCCCGTACCCCAAGGACGGCACGGTCTTCGGCAATCACGAGCGGCAACTCCCTAAGCAGAAGCGCGGCTACTACCACGAGTACACGGTCCGCACCCCGGGATCGAAGGACCGCGGCGCGCGCCGGATCGTCACCGGCGACAGCCACGAGACGTACTACACCGACGACCACTACCGGACCTTCAAGGCGGTGCTCCGATGACGGCTCCCGCGCCCCGGCCGCTCGCGGCGGTGCTCGACGGCAGTACGCCCCCCGGGGTCGTGCCCTGGCCGCACGACCGGCCCGCGTACGAAGCGCTGGACGCGGCGCGCGCGGTCGGCTGGCACGGTGCGCTGCTCGACCTGGAAGGGGTCACCGACAAGGCGGAGTTCATGGACCGCTGCGCGAAGGCCCTGCGGCTGCCGGACTGGTTCGGCCGCAACTGGGACGCGCTCGCGGACTGCCTCACCGACCTGTCGTGGTGCCCTGCCGACCGCGGCCGGGTGCTGGTGGTGTGCGGCTGGCAGCAGTACGCGTCCGCCGCGCCCGACGACTGGAGCGTCGCGGAGGAGGTCATCGCGGACGCGGTGGGCTTCTGGCGGGACACGGACACCGGACTGGTCGTCGTGATGGCGCGGGGCCGGGAGCCGGGGGCGCGGACGGCGTGACGTACGGGGGCGGGGAGCCGCGGGGCGGGAAGCCCGGCGGTGGGGAACAGCGGGGGGCGGGTTTCGGCGGCGGGGCGAGGACGCGGCTGGTGGCGGGGGTGGTCGCGCTGCTGACGGTCGCCGCCGGGCTCGGTGTCCGGGCGGGCGCGGCCCGCGTCGGACTGGGGCCCGAGGTGGCCAAGTACGCGGGCGACGCGCTGTACACCGTGCTCGTCCAGGCGCTGGTGGTGCTGGCCGCGCCACGCATCCGGCCGCCGGTTGCGGCCGCGGTGGCGCTGGCCTTCAGTTGGGCGGTGGAGTTCGCGCAGCTCAGCGAAGTACCGGCGGAACTTTCCCGGCGCAGCGTGGTGGCCCGCCTGGTGCTCGGCTCGACCTTCAACGCGCCGGACCTGCTCTGGTACGCGGTGGGTGCGGCGGCCGCGTGGGCGGTCCACGGGTGGCTGCGGGCCCGGCGCCGTACCGGGGCGTACTGAGCCGGAAGCGGCAGCCGCCCCGCCACCACGAACACGGACACGCGTCCGCTCCCGCGCTCGTTCCGCACCTGCTCCCGCGCCCGTTCCCGCGCCCGCGAGGTTTCACCCGCCCACCGCCGGGCACCGAGGTGCGGCGGGAGGTGGTGCGGTGGCCGAGGTGTTGCTCCTATTGGCGGCGTTGGCGCTCACGCTGGCCTGTGCCGTGTTCGTCGCGGCGGAGTTCTCGCTGACGACGGTCGAGCGCAGCGCGGTGGAGCGCGCGGTCGAGGAGGGGAGCGGGGCGCGGAAGGGGTGCTGAGCGCGGTCCGCGCGCTCGCGTTCCAGTTGTCCGGCGCCCAGCTAGGCATCACCGTGACCTCCCTGGTCATCGGCATGCTCGCGGAACCGTCCTTGGCGGCGCTGCTGCGCGGCCCGCTCACCGCTGCCGGGCTGCCCGGCACGGTGGCCCCGGGCGTCGCGTCCGCGCTCGGTGTCGGTGTGTCCACGGTGGTGCTGATGGGCGTCGGCGAGCTGGTGCCCAAAAACTGGGCGATCTCCCGGCCGCTGGCCGTGGCCCGGATCGTGGCCGGGCCGCTGCGTGCCTTCAGCGCGCTGTTCGCCCCGTTCATCCGCCATCTGAACCAGTCCGCCAACCGGCTCGTACGCCGCTTCGGCCTGGAGCCCGCCGAGGAGCTGGAGTCCTCCCGGGGCCCGGCCGAACTGGTCTCCCTGGCCCGCTACTCGGCGCAGGAGGGCGCGCTGCCGGCCGACTCGGCCGAGCTGTTCGTCCGGACCCTGCACCTGGGCGAGCTGACCGCGCAGAACGTCATGACGCCGCGGGTGGACGTACGGGCCCTGGAGGCGCAGGCCACGGCGGCCGACGCGGCCACGCTGACCCTGGCCACCGGGCTGTCCCGGTTCCCCGTGTACCGCGGCGGCCTGGACGACATCGCGGGCACCGTGCACATCCGCGACGTCCTCGCCCTCACCCCGGAGCGGCGGGCCGCCACCCCCGTCACGGAGCTGGCCACCGAGCCCTTGCTGGTACCGGAGTCGCTGCCCGTCGACCAACTGCTGGACCGGCTGCGTACGGTCCGCACCATGGCGGTGGTGATCGACGAGTACGGCGGTACGGCCGGGATCGTCACCCTGGAGGACATCGTCGAGGAGATCGTCGGCGACGTACGGGACGAGCACGACCCGGCGGCGGGTCCGGACCTGCTGCGGACCGGGGCGCGCACCTGGGAGGCGGACGGCGGGGTACGCCTGGACGGGCTGGCCGGGATCGGCCTGGAGGCGCCCGACGGGCCGTACGAGACGCTGGCGGGTCTGCTGGCCACCCGGCTGGGCCGGATTCCGGCGGACGGCGACGAGGTGGAGGTGGCGGACGGCTGGCGGCTGACGGTCCTGGCGGCGCGCCGGCACCGGGCGGAGCGGGTACGGGTGACGGCGCCCGCCGGCTCGTCCTCGCCGGGCGCCCGGGCCGCCGACGGGGGAGGGGAGCGGCCGTGACCGCCGTACAACTGGCCGTCGCCGTCCTGACGTTGTTCAGCAACGCCTTCTTCGTCGGCGGCGAATTCGCGATGATCTCCGTACGGCGCAGCCAGGTCGAACCGCGTGCCAAGGCCGGTGACCGGCGGGCCGCCCGGGTGCTGTGGGGCCTGGAACACCTCTCCGAGATGCTCGCCACCGCCCAACTGGGCGTCACCGCCTCCTCGCTGGTCCTCGGCGCGATGGCGGAACCGGCCATCGCCCACCTCGCCGAGCCCGTCTTCGAGGCGCTGCACGTCCCGCACGGACTGGTCCACCCGGTCGCGT
This sequence comes from Streptomyces chrestomyceticus JCM 4735, assembly GCF_003865135.1. Taxonomy (NCBI): domain Bacteria; kingdom Bacillati; phylum Actinomycetota; class Actinomycetes; order Kitasatosporales; family Streptomycetaceae; genus Streptomyces; species Streptomyces chrestomyceticus. The sequence continues at coordinate 7,825,069 of NZ_BHZC01000001.1, forward strand.
TCGTCCTGGCGCTGAGCCTGGCCACGTATCTGCACATGCTCGTCGGCGAGATGGTCCCCAAGAACGTCGCCCTGGCTGAGCCGGAACGCGCCGCGCTGCTGCTGGGGCCGCCGCTGGTGGCTCTCACCCGCGCGCTGCGTCCCGTCGTCGTCAGCATCAACGCCCTTGCCAACGGCCTGCTGCGGCTCTTCAGGACCGAGCCCAGGAACGAGGTCGCCGCCGCGTTCACCGACGAGGAACTCGCCCGTATCGTCCAGGAGTCACGCCATGCCGGGCTGCTCTCCGACACCGGCGGCGAGCGGCTGCGGGACGCGCTGGCCCTCGGGCGGCGGCCGGTCGGCAAGCTGCTGGTCCCGCTGACGGAGATGGTCACCGTCGACCGGGACGTCACCCCGGACGAGCTGGAACGCGTCGCGGCCCGCGCCGGTTTCTCCCGGCTGCCGGTCATCGGACCGGCCGGTACCGTCCTCGGCTATCTGCACATCAAGGACACCCTCGGCGTCACCGACAGGGACCGGCCGTTCCCCCGCGACGCGCTGCGGCCGATGCCGCGGGTCGGCTGCGGGACCCCGCTCGACGACACCCTGACCGCGATGCGGACGGCCGGCACCCAGCTCGCCGCCGTCAGTGGCGAGCAGGGCGTGGTGCTGGGCTTCGTCACCATGACGGATGTGCTGGACGAGCTGGTGGGCGCGCCGGAACGGGCCCGCCGGAACGGGGCCGGCGCCGGCCGACGGGCCGGGCAGCGTGACCGTGACGGGCGCGCGGGCCGGGAGCAGTGACGGGCGCGTGGACCGGGAGCCGCGACAGAGCCGGGAGCAGTGACGGGCGCGCGGACCGGGAGCCGCGACAGAGCCGGGAAGCGCGGCGGGACCGGGAGCCGTGACGGGGCAGGCGCGCCTGCGCAGAGGCCCGCACACCGCGGCGCTCAGTCGGACACCGCCGCGGAAGGCGAAGGACGGCCGGCCGGTTTCCGCGGCCCGCCAGGGGGCTCGGCGCTCGTACGGGTGACGGCGGGCGGGGTGCGGACGTGGTGCTGCCGGGGCATGCTCGGCTCCAGCTCGACCAGGACGAGCGCGACGTCGTCGTCCTGGGCGCCGTGGGTGTGCCGGCACATCGTCGACAGCACCGCCTCGATCGCGTCGTTGAGATCGGGCAGTGAGCAGGCCGGCAGCAGACCGGCCAGGTCGAGCATGGTGCCGTCGGGGTCGCGGGCCTCGGCGAGGCCGTCGGTGTAGAGCAGCAGCCGGTCGCCGGGGGCCAGCTCCACCTCCTGCACGCGCGGCAGCGGCAGCAGCCCGATGGGGGTGGTCGGCTCGGACGGGGTGAGTAAGACGGGCGGGCCGGCGGCGGGCAGGTGCAGGGGCGGATGGTGGCCGCAGTTGACGAGCCGGAGCCGGCCGGGGGATATCTCGGCGATGACGGCGGTGATGAAGTCCTCGGGCCCGAGGTCGTCGATCAGCCGCCGGTCGACCTCCTCGGCGACCTCGGCGAGGTTGCTGCGGGTGTAGGCGCAGTCGCGGAAGTGCCCTATGGCCGCGGCGGACAGGCGGACGGCCTCCAGGCCCTTGCCGCGTACGTCGCCGATCAGCACCCGCAGTCCGCTGGGGGTGTCGGCGAAGGCGTACAGGTCGCCGCCGATGACGGCGCGGGGCGCGGCGGAGCGGTAGCGGGCACAGACCGAGGCGCCGCTGACCCGGAACGAGGTCGGCCGCAGGATGGCGCGCTGGGCCGCGGCCGCCACTCCGGCGAGCTGGCTGTCCAGGGCGGCCTGCCGGTCGGAGGCCCAGGTCGCGTAGGCAGCGGCGGCGGCGAGCACGGTCAGGGACAGCAGTTGGTCGGTGCGGGCCAGGGTGTGCTCGCGTCCGGCGATGGCCACGCCCAGGATCAGGGCGGTGAACGAGACCACGGCCGTGCACGCGCCTTCGAGTCTCGTCCCCGCCACCAGTGGGCCCACCAGCAGCAGCCCGGCCAGGCTGACGTCGGGGCCCAGTGCCAGGTCGCAGGCGGCGACGGCGGCCCCCGCAACGGCCGTGAGCAGCAGCAGGGCGCCCTGTCGGACTTCGCGCATGTCCTCCCCTTCCCCCACGGCCGGTGCGGCTGCGCCCGGCCCGGCCGGGATCCACCGCGCGTCGCGGTTACTGTACGTATCCATTGGCGAAGTGATCGCCCAGGCGCTCGGCGGCCCGGAGTCCGCGCCGGATCGACACCCGAAGCGGCCTGTACACGGTTCTACCCACCTGCTGGCCAGCAAGAACCTCCCGGCCCGTCATATGGTCACATCAACCTCGAACCGCAGGTGACCGGCCGTCCGTACCGTCGAAGACCAGCCATTTTGATTACAGCGAGTCACGAAATGGCGTTCCGTGAGAGGGCGCCGCGCGGTGTCCGGCGCCGTCCCGGGAGGGGCGCGCGGCGGGGGGTACGGGAACACCGGTTCGCCCCCGGGCCGGTTCATCAGGGATGATGTCCTAGGAGCCGCATCCTGACCGGTGCCGGTTCGGAAGCTGACTCCCCACCCGCCCGAGCAGTGAACCCGCAGGTGAGAGAGCCAGTATGAAGTTTCTGAACGATGCCAAGCCGCCGTACGACCTGACGTACGACGACGTGTTCATGGTGCCCGGCCGCTCCGCGGTGGGCTCCCGTCAGGGCGTGGACCTGTCCTCGCCGGACGGCACCGGCACGACCATCCCGCTGGTGGTCGCCAACATGACCGCCATCGCCGGCCGCCGGATGGCCGAGACCGTGGCCCGCCGCGGCGGCCTGGTCGTCATCCCGCAGGACATCCCGATCGAGGTCGTCACCGACGTCGTCGGCTGGGTCAAGCGCCGCCACCTGGTCCTGGACACGCCGATCGTGCTGTCCCCGGTCTCCACCGTCGCCGACGCCCTGTCGCTGCTGCCCAAGCGGGCGCACGGCGCGGGCATCGTCGTCGAGGGCGGCCGCCCCGTCGGCATCGTCACCGAGCACGACCTGGCCGGCGTGGACCGCTTCACCCAGGTCTCCGAGGTCATGTCCAAGGACCTGCTGGTCCTGGACGCGGACATCGACCCCCGCGAGGCGTTCAACCGGCTCGACGCCGCCAACCGCAAGCTGGCCCCGGCGGTCGACGCGGACGGCATGCTGGCGGGCATCCTGACCCGTAAGGGCGCCCTCCGCGCGACCCTCTACACGCCCGCCACGGACGCCGACGGCAAGCTGCGCATCGCCGCCGCCGTGGGCATCAACGGCGACGTGGCCGGCAAGGCCAAGGCGCTGCTGGCGGCCGGTGTGGACACCCTCGTGGTGGACACCGCGCACGGCCACCAGGAGTCGATGATCAGCGCGGTCAAGGCGGTCCGGGCGCTGGACCCGCAGGTGCCGATCGTGGCCGGCAACATCGTCGCCGCCTCGGGCGTGCGCGACCTGATCGAGGCCGGCGCGGACATCATCAAGGTCGGTGTGGGCCCGGGCGCCATGTGCACCACCCGCATGATGACCGGCGTGGGCCGCCCGCAGTTCTCCGCCGTCCTGGAGTGCGCCGCCGAGGCCAAGAAGTTCGGCAAGCACGTCTGGGCGGACGGCGGCGTGCGCCACCCGCGCGACGTGGCGATGGCGCTGGCCGCGGGCGCGTCCAACGTCATGATCGGCTCCTGGTTCGCCGGTACGTACGAGTCGCCCGGCGACCTCCAGCACACCGCCGACGGCCGCCCGTACAAGGAGAGCTTCGGCATGGCCTCGGCGCGTGCGGTCCGCAACCGTACGAGTGAGGAGTCGGCGTACGACCGGGCGCGCAAGGGCCTGTTCGAGGAGGGCATTTCCACCTCGCGGATGTTCGTCGACCCGGCCCGCCCCGGCGTCGAGGACCTGATCGACTCGATCATCGCGGGCGTCCGCAGCTCCTGCACGTACGCGGGCGCGGCCTCCCTGGAGGAGTTCGCCGAGAAGGCCGTCGTCGGCGTGCAGAGCGCCGCGGGCTACGCGGAGGGCAAGCCGCTGCACGCGAGCTGGAGCTGATCCGCCGCCCGCCAGGGCACCGGCCGTCCGGCCCCGCACCGAGCCACTCGGTGCGGGGCCGGACGCGTTTACGGGATGGACCGGCCGGGAACGTCCGGCCGGTGAGATTTGTCGTTTGTGCGCAACGAACGACCGTTCCGCGACAAGGTGCGCAACGAAAGTTCACTGTTGCGCAAGGAACCTGCATTACGGCAGCTCACACGCGCCCCGTACAGTCATGCGCTGTACGTGGAGTGGCGGGGACCGCCTGCTCGGCGGTTCCCCCCTTTCTGGCACGGGTCGTTTCGGCGTACCCGCACCCGGGAACCGCTGTCGGTCGTCCGCCACCATGACCGCAGCGATAAGGAGCCACCCCAGTGTTGGAGCACGGCGCAGCCCCGCCCTCGGCGGGCAGCGATTCCCGGCCCCCCTCTCCTTCCGGAGGGCTCGGCACCCGGCTGATGCGGCGCAAGCCCGTCGAGCGGCTGGTGGCCGAGGGCGGCCAGGGCGAGGGCGGCACCCTGCGCCGTTCGCTGGGCATGTGGCAGCTCACCATGATCAGCATCGGTGCGACGCTGGGCACCGGCATCTTCGTGGTGCTCGGCGAAGCGGTGCCCAAGGCCGGTCCGGCCGTCATCATCTCGTTCGTCATCGCGGGCGTCACCGCGCTGTTCTCCGCGCTGTCCTACGCGGAGCTGGCGGGCTCCATCCCGGTCTCCGGATCGTCGTACTCCTACGCCTACGCCACCCTCGGCGAGCTGGTCGCCTGGGTCTGCGGCTGGTGCCTGATCCTGGAGTACGGCGTCTCCGTCGCGGCGGTCGCCGTCGGCTGGGGCGAGTACCTCAACGAGCTGCTGTCCGGCACGATCGGCGTCACCATCCCCGCCGCGCTGTCCGCGCCGCCGGGCGACGGCGGGATCTTCAACCTGCCGGCGCTGATCGTCGTCATGCTCGCCATGGTCTTCCTGCTGGGCGGCGCCAAGGAGAGCGCCCGCGCCAACACGATCATGGTGACCATCAAGATCATCGCGCTGCTGCTGTTCTGCGGCGTCGCCGTCCAGGGCATCTCCTCCGGCAACTACGCCAACTTCATGCCGCTGGGCATCGCCGGCGTCAGCGGCGCCGGCGCCACCCTGTTCTTCTCCTACATCGGCTTCGACGCCGCCTCCACCGCGGGCGAGGAGGCCAAGAACCCGCAGCGCGACCTGCCGCGCGCGATCATGCTGTCGCTGATCATCGTCACCGCGCTGTACTGCCTGGTCGCGGCGGTCGCCGTGGGCGCCAAGTCCTGGAAGGGCTTCGAGGGCTCGGAGGCCGCGCTCGCCGGGATCATGAAGGAGGTCACCGGGCAGAGCTTCTGGTCCGTGCTGCTGGCCGCCGGTGCCGTCATCGCCATCGCCAGCGTCGTCCTGACGGTGCTGTACGGCCAGACCCGCATCCTGTTCGCGATGTCCCGCGACGGCCTGGTGCCGAAGGTGTTCTCCAAGGTTCACCCGAAGACCGGCGCCCCGCGCGCCAACACCGTGATCGTCTCGCTGTTCTGCGGCATCCTGGCCGCGGCCATTCCGCTCGGCCAGCTCGCCGACGCCACCAGCATCGGCACCCTCTTCGCCTTCGCGCTGGTCAACGTCGCGGTGATCGTGCTGCGCTTCACCAAGCCGGACATGCCGCGTACCTTCCGTACGCCGCTGGCGCCGGTCTTCCCCGCGATCGGCTTCCTGCTGTGCCTGTACATGATGGGCAGCCTCGGCCCGGTCACCTGGGTGGTCTTCGGTGTCTGGATGGTCGTCGGGCTCGTGGTCTACTTCGTCTACGGCATCCGCCGCTCCCGATTGGCCACCGCAGAGAAGTGATCCACCCGCAGTGCGACAGATGAACGAACTCGACCAGCGCATCGTCCATGCCCTGGCGGAGGACGCCCGCCGCTCCTACGCCGACATCGGGGCGGAGGTCGGGCTCTCCGCCCCGGCGGTCAAACGCCGGGTGGACCGGCTGCGCGCCGAAGGCGCCATCACCGGGTTCACGGTACGGGTCGACCCGGCCGCGCTGGGCTGGGAGACCGAGGGGTTCATCGAGCTGTTCTGCCGCCGCAACACCTCACCGGACTCCATCCACCGGGGTCTGTCGCGCTATCCGGAAGTGGCGTCCGCCTCCACCGTCACCGGTGAGGCGGACGCCATCGTCCAGGTCTTCGCCTCCGACATGCGGCACTTCGAACGGGTGCTGGAACGCATCGCGGGCGAACCGTTCGTGGAACGCACCAAGTCGGTCCTGGTCCTCTCCCCGTTGCTGCGCCGCTTCAGCTCGGGGTCACCGGGCTGAGGGACGGCCGGACCGCCCGGGCCGGATGCCGGCCGGCGGGCTCCCCGCGCCTGCCGTCAACGAGTGAGTGGCACCTCACTCGTTGGAAGGGGTTCGGAGGCGGAGACGTGTGTCGCCCGACTCCGCTGCGGATTCAACAGAGTATGAATCCTTCTTGGCGTCGACGGGGCCTGACGGCCGTCACCGTTGCGGCAGGGGCTGCCCTGTGTCTGGCAGGCAGCACGCCGACCAATGCCGCACGTGCGGGCAGCTACGACGACGGCCGCAACCGCTCGGACAGCGCCGAGCTCAACTCCGCGCGCTTGCGGGCCCAGCGGCTCAACCTCGCCTGTTCAGGCGCCACCTCCACCGCGATCCTGCTGCCCGAGCACGGCGCGAGCCCTTTCCAAGGCGAACCGTCCCAGGCCCAGCAGCTCCAGAACGCCGTGACCGGCCGTCCCGTCCGCGCGGTCGTCGCCTCCATCGGCGGCAACGACCTCGGCTTCGAGGACGTCATCACCTCCTGCGCCAAGAACTTCGTGAAGCCGATCAGAGCCGCCCCCTGCGCTCCGGACTGGGGGCCGGAGGTCAGGAAGCGGCTGCCCGCGATGCGCACCGCGGCCGTCAAGACGCTGGCCGACGTCACCACCGCCATGAACCGGGCAGGCCACGCGAAGGGCAGCCACCGTCTCGTCCTGCAGTCCTACCGTTCCTGATCAGTGAGCAGGAGTGAGTCTTGGACCCATACCGGCTCAACTGGCGCATCCCGAACGGTGTTGGATGCACTGGTTGCCCGCGTTCCTGCCGCGTCCGGCTGCACGCCTCGGGTGCGTGGTCCGGGTACGCGGGGGCGGGTTTCCTCACGCCCCTGGTCATGCGGTCCGGCCTGGGCGGTCCGATGCCCACGACGATCACTCCGGTCGTGGTGGGGCGGTGCCGTCCGTCGCCGGATCGCATGCCCGAGGGCGCGCCTGCCGATCGCCACCGAGGCGGCGGCGTGTCGGGAAGTCTTCCTGTTCTTGCCGGTCAGCGGCTTCTGCCAGTGCTCCGCGCCCCACATGGAGGTGTAGGCGGGATCGACGGCGATCACGCTGATACCGGTCTCGGCGCACATCGACAGGAGCCGGGCGCGGAGTCTGCCGGTGGGGATGCCGGAGACGAGCTGCCGGAACTTCTTCTTCCGGCCGTGCTTCTCCCTGGTGGTGGTGTCGGTGAAGTCGAGGTCTTCGATCGCGATGGCCTGCGTCCCGCACGTCGTGGCCCAGTGCAGGAGGCGGGTGAGGGCGTGACGGAGCTGGGCGTCACGGTGGGTGGCGGTGCCGGTCAGGTCGTAGTCGAAGCGGTGGGGCGCACCGGTTGGGTTGCCGTGCTCGTCCAGCAGCCAGGCGGCCAGGTGGTCGGCGTTGGTGTCCACGCCGGTCACGCCCGAGGCTCGCAGCGCATCGAGCGGGACCACGGGCAGGTCTTTACGCGTCCATGATGCGTCGAGGTACCAGCGTCCCCGGGGCACGTCCAGGTGGATGCGGTAGGCCACAGCCCGGTTGCGGGTGAGGCGGTCGCGCCACTCTGTGCCGCGGTGGGGGAAGGCGACGCGGGCGGCGAGGACGTACCGGCCATGCCGGGCGTTCGCGTGTTCGGCGAGCGGGGCGGGGAGCTTGATGCTGACCTCGCCGTCGGAGGTGACGCGGATGGTCTCGTTGCCGTGCCGCTTGCCGGACTCGCCGTCCGCGGTCAGGAACCAGCGGGCCGCCTCCCACTCGGACCGCCACTGCTCGGGCGTCTTCTTGGCGGCGGTGAGGTGGTGGCGCTGGTTGAGCAGACGGCGGCCACCGCGCACCACGCAGACCTGTCCGGCCTCCTGCTCGGCGCGTACCCGTTCGTAGCGGTCTTCGAGGATCGTCAAGCGGCGCGTCTTGGCGAACCATTCGTGCTTCGACCGGTAGCCGCCGGGCCTGCCCCGGCTGCCCTTCTCCCCGACTGGCAGGGACAGCCGGTGCCGGATCATGCGGATACCGGCGTCCAGGGACATCAGGTGCTGGTGCTGGGCGCGGCGGGACAGGCCCCACTGGTCGTGGGTGCCGGCAGTGACCGACCCGGCCCACCGGGACGTCGACAGGGCGGTCAGGTCCCGCTTTCGCCCGGCCCAGGTGTCGGTGCAGTGGTCCAGGCCGTCACGGCACCTGCGGGCCAGATCGGCGGAGGCGAGGCGTCCCATGTGCTCGCCGACCAGGCGCAGCATCTGCTCGTCCTGGGGCGTGAGGCCCTTGAGGCGGTCGCGGATGCTGACGCCGGGCGGCCCGTCGGCGACGAACGGACGGGCGATCTGCCGCAGCGGCTTGCGCTTCTGCTCAGCCATGCCCGGCGGCCTGGAGCGCCTTGCGGGCCCGGTTCTTCGCCGACCGCCGCCCATACAAGCGGGCACAGAACGACGTCAGCACCTCCACCACATCGCGCACCAGGTCCTCTTCCACCTCACCGTCGTCCAGGACGACGAGGCGACGCCCGTGCGCGGCCAGCGCGGCCTCGACAAGCTCGACGTTCATCCGCCCGAGGCGGTCCTTGTGCTCGACCACGACCGTGGTCACCGCCGGATCGGCCAGCAGCCGCTGCGCCTTCGGCCGGGCGCCGTTCATGCCGGAGGCGATCTCCGGTTCCACCCGCACCACGGGACGGCCGGTGGCCGCAGCCCAACGGGTCAGCCGGGCGACCTGACGCTCAAGGTCGTCCTTCTGGTCGTGGCAGGAGACACGGGCATACAGGCCCAGGCCGCCCACCGCTTCCGGCGCGGCGTTGGCCTTCACATTCACCAAGATCGTGCGCGGCCCGACCCGCTGAGCCGGTACCGGCAACGTCCCCTCACGGAACCAGCGATACGCGGTCTGCGGATGCACGCTCTGCGACTTCGCCCACTCCGTCAGATTCACACCCGGACAACGACACTCACTCAGGCATGGTTACGCTCACTCCCGCAACCTTAGAGATAGGCAGTTGATTACCCCTCGCCCCTCCCCGGCGGTGCGCGGGTGCGCTACCCGGGAGAGAAGTACGACCGCCTGACGCAGGGCGGCTGCCCCTTCTTCGACGAGGACCTCACCTGGGCCCATGACGCACTCGTCCCGCAGATCAGCACCACCCTCGCTGCCGCCGCCCGCACGGGAGGTGCGGAGTTCCTCGACCTGTCCCGTGCCTTCGAAGGCCGGGAGGTCTGCTCCGACAGCACCGTCCAGGCCGGCCCCGGTCAGCAGCCCTCGGGCAGCACCAGCGAATGGGCCCGCTTCGTGACCAGCGGCGCCGGGCAGGGGCAGCGCCAGGAGTCCATGCACCCCAACTACTACGGCCAGCTCGCCCTCGGCACCTGCCTGGGTCTCCAGCTCGACCGGGGCCGGGAGAACCACTCCTGCGTCAACAGCGCCGGGTCCGGCCCCGGCGCCATGCGCCTCCGGCCCGTCCCCGCTCAGGCGCTCAGCAGGGCGAGCGCGCCGCCCAGGACGAGCAGTCCGCAGATGCCGAGGTTGACGAGCTTGTAGGAGAGGAAGACCGCGGCGAACTCCCGGATGGTGGCGCTCGGCCAGAAGTACGCGGCGGTGGGGGCCCCGACGACCTGGCCGTTGACCCCGGCGCGGCGGGCCAGGATGGCGGCGCGCAGCACGTGGTAGTTGTTCGTGACGATCACGCACCGGTGGTCCGGCACCGTCTGCTCCATGATCTTCTTGCTGAACGCCAGGTTCTCCTCCGTGGTCCTGGACTGCTCCTCGCACACGATGCGGTCCGCGGGGAAGCCGCGCTCGATCAGGTAGTCCGCCATCGCCCGGGCCTCCGGGAGCTGTTCGTCGGGGCCCTGGCCGCCCGAGGTGAGCAGCATCGGCGGATTGCCGCGCCGCGCCTGGCGCTCGTACACCGCACGGCCCCGCTCCAGCCGGTTCGCCAGCAGCGGCGGTACGCGCGTACCGCCGATCAGCCCGGAGCCCAGGACCACCACGAAGTCGGCGTCGCGGCGCACCCGCAGCCGCCCGTAGAGGAACGCGTAGCCGACGAAGCACAGGAAGAGGAAGGACACGTAGCCGACGATCAGCAGCGTGGTGCCGGCCAGCGCCACCAGGGTGCGTGACCCGGTGGCGACGGCCGTGATCAGCAGTGCGATGACCCCGAAGATGCCGACCCCGGCCAGCAGCGACAGCAGGTTCGCCAGGCTCCGGCCCTCCTTGCGGATCATCTTCACCCCGTTGAGGATCAGGAAGACCCCGAGGACGAGGACGCCGAGCGACGGCAGCAGCAGGATGAGCACGGTGACCGCCACGGCCGCCGGTGTGGGCATCCGGGGCACTTGCATGAGCAGGGCCGGCACCAGGAAGACGACGGTGAGACCCAGATAGACGGCGTTGCTGAAGCGGCGCCGGTCGCGCAGCACACCGATCGCGAACAGGACGAAGAACAGGGCCGGTAGGGCGTACGCGAGCATGAGCACATCGTAGACAGGGCGATCATGTGTTCGGGGCCGATTGCGGCATGGTCCGGGCCGTGACGGCGGCTGCGGGGGCGATCAGCGCACGGGCTCGTCCCACGGGACGACCGTGAAGTCGCCGCGCTCCACCGTCTCGAACGGTGCCGAACTGACGCACCGGGGGAGGTCCTTGGTGGAGGCCGGGCCCGGGGTGGCGGCCCAACTGTAGCCCAGCCGGTCGGCGCGGCCCGGGGAATGGGCGCTGCCGGCCTTGCCGACGTCGTGGACGGAGAAGCCGACCCGCTTGCCCTTGAGCCCCGGAATGTCGGTCGCGGTCACGATCCCGCTGGTCACCGCGACCTTGCCACCGGTCACCAGGCAGTCGATACGGCCCGTGGCCCAGCCGCTCGCCGTCTTGCCGATGTGCCGGAACGCGAAGGTGCCGCGTGCCTTGTCGGGGGTCTCGTCCCGGCGGAAACGCGCGTCGAAGGAGAAGCGGACGTCGTCGCCGTCGGAGCGGCGGAGCTTCGCCGACCCGGTCAGCCGTGGGTCGTCCGGGTTCCAGGCGGTGCTCTGCGCGGTGGCGGAACGGCCCGCCGCCGGAGGGGACACGTCGATAGGGGGCAGGGCGAGCGCCGGACCGGCCGCCCCGGTGGCGAGCAGGACGGCGGCCGAGGTGGCCAGGACGCGAAGACGTCTGCGGGCGGCGCTGCGGGTGCTGTCGGTACGGACGATGCGGACGGAACGCATCATAACGGTCATCTCCCCAACCGGAGTCGCGCTCGTTCGCCCGGCCTTTCCGGGCCCTTCGAACGATGCCGTCCGGCCGCGCGCGCCACATCGGGCCCTGGAGCGAGCCGCGTTCCACCGCGCGGGGGAGCGGGCTGCGACCGGAGGCGTACCCGGGCCGGGGCGCCGTACCACCGTGACCCCACGAGGCCCCGCAGCACCTGCCGCACCGCACGGCGCAACGAATCGCCGTGGCGGCCGGACAACACGCAACGAAACACCCGGCTGCACGCAATGGTGACGCCTTGTACGGGCGGTTCGGCGAACCGTACCGTCTAGGCGTCCCGCCGATCGCCGGGCCGCCGCGGAGCCGAAGGGCCCGGGCCGGCCGGCCGGTCCGTCCAGTCGTGTCCTCCGAGGGGTCCCATGTCGTCGCTGCGCACCGCCCTGCTCCAGAGTTCGGGACGGCCCGGCGATGTCGCGTACAACCTGAAGGCCGTCGAGGACGCGGCGCGCGAGGCGGCGGCGGGCGGTGCCGGGCTGCTGGTCTGCCCGGAGCTGTTCCTGACCGGCTACGCCATCGGCGAGGACCTGCACCGGCTCGCCGAGCCCGCCGACGGCCCGGCCGCCCGGACGGTCGCCCGGATCGCCGACGAGCACGGCATCGCGGTGCTCTACGGCTACCCCGAGCGGGACGGCGCGGCCGTGTACAACACGGCCCAGTTGATCGGCCCCGAGGGGCAGCCGCTGGCGAACTACCGCAAGACCCACCTCTTCGGCTGCTTCGAGCGCGACTGGTTCACCCCGGGGGACGTCCCGGTCGTCCAGGCGGAGCTGGACGGTCTCCGTATCGGCCTGATGATCTGCTACGACGTGGAGTTCCCGGAGAACGTCCGCGCCCACGCGCTGGCCGGCACCGACCTGCTGCTGGTGCCCACCGCCCAGCTCCACCCCTTCCAGTTCGTGGCCGAGTCGCTCGTACCGGTACGGGCCTTCGAGAGCCAGCTCTACATCGCCTACGTCAACCGGGTCGGCCCGGAGGGCGATTTCGAGTTCGTCGGCCTGAGCTGTCTGGCCGGCCCGGACGGGACCGTACGCGCCCGGGCCGGACGCGGTGAGGAGATGGTGTTCGCCGACGTCGACGCCGGTCTCCTCAAGCGGTCGCGGGAGGACAACCCGTACCTCGCCGACCGGCGCCCCGGCCTCTACGGCTCGCTCACCTGACCCCGGAACCGGCCTGACGGACCCCGCAGCGGCGCCACCGCGCCGCTCGCACGCCTGCCCGCGCGCACCCGCACCCCCCTCATGTACCTGCCTGCAAGGAGCCCGAACCGATGACCGTGCCCACCGCCGCCCACCACGCGGACGCCCAGCCGCCCATCACCATGTTCGGCCCGGACTTCCCCTACGCGTACGACGACTTCCTCGCCCACCCGGCGGGCCTCGGCCAGGTGCCCGCGACCGAGCACGGCAAGGAGGTCGCCGTCATCGGCGGTGGCCTGTCCGGCATCATCACGGCCTACGAGCTGATGAAGATGGGCCTCAGGCCCGTCGTCTACGAGGCGGACCAGATAGGCGGCCGGCTGCGCACCGTCGGCTTCGAGGGCTGCGACCCGGGGCTGACCGCGGAGATGGGCGCCATGCGCTTCCCGCCGTCCTCCACCGCCCTCCAGTACTACATCGACCTGGTGGGCCTGGAGACCAAGCCGTTCCCCAACCCGCTCGCGCCCGACACCCCCTCGACCGTCGTCGACCTCAAGGGCGAGTCGCACTACGCGCGCACCGTCGAGGACCTGCCCGAGGTCTACACCCAGGTCATGGACGCCTGGAACGCCTGCCTGGAGGAGGGCGCGGACTTCTCCGACATGAACCGCGCCATCCGCGAGCGCGACGTGCCGCGCATCCGGGAGATCTGGTCACGGCTGGTCGAGAAGCTCGACAACCAGACCTTCTACGGCTACCTCTGCGACTCCAGCGCCTTCAAGTCCTTCCGGCACCGCGAGATCTTCGGCCAGGTCGGCTTCGGCACCGGCGGCTGGGACACCGACTTCCCCAACTCCATCCTGGAGATCCTGCGCGTCGTCTACACCGAGGCCGACGACCACCACCGCGGCATCGTCGGCGGCAGCCAGCAGTTGCCGCTGCGCCTGTGGGAGCGCGAGCCGGAGAAGCTCGTCCACTGGGCGCCGGGTACCTCGCTGTCCTCCCTGCACGACGGCACGCCGCGCCCGGCGGTCACCCGGCTGCACCGCACGGCGGGCAACCGCATCACCGTCACCGACGCGAGCGGCGACATCCGTACGTACGAGGCGGCCGTCTTCACCGCGCAGTCCTGGATGCTGCTGTCGAAGATCGCCTGCGACGACGCGCTGTTCCCCATCGACCACTGGACGGCGATGGAGCGCACCCACTACATGGAGTCCTCCAAGCTGTTCGTGCCGGTCGACCGGCCGTTCTGGCTGGACAAGGACGAGGAGACCGGCCGGGACGTGATGAGCATGACGCTCACCGACCGGATGACCCGGGGCACGTACCTGCTGGACGACGGCCCCGACAAGCCGGCCGTCATCTGCCTCTCCTACACCTGGTGCGACGACAGCCTGAAGTGGCTGCCGCTGAACGCCAACGACCGTATGGAGGTCATGCTCAAGTCGCTCTCGGAGATCTACCCGAAGGTCGACATCAGGAAGCACATCATCGGCAACCCGGTGACCGTCTCCTGGGAGAACGAGCCGTACTTCATGGGCGCGTTCAAGGCCAACCTGCCGGGCCACTACCGCTACCAGCGGCGCCTGTTCACCCACTTCATGCAGGACCGGCTGCCCGAGGACAAGCGCGGTCTCTTCCTCGCGGGGGACGACATCTCCTGGACGGCGGGCTGGGCCGAGGGCGCCGTGCAGACCGCGCTGAACGCGGTCTGGGGCGTGATGACGCAGTTCGGCGGCAGCACGGACCCGGCCAACCCCGGTCCGGGCGACGTGTACGACGAGATCGCGCCGGTCGAGCTGCCGGAGGACTGAGCGCGGACCTTCGCCGCGCGGCCGCGTACGGCATGCCGTACGCGGCCCTCGTCAGCCCAGCGGCGTCAGCAGGCAGCGGCCCACCAGGCCCACGCCCGACCCGAGCCGCTCGGTGAACTCCCGCGCCGTCTCGGGCATGCCGCGCAGGCTCCACAGCACCCGTGCCGCCGCCCACGCGCCGTCCCGGGCCATCTCCAGGCTCCAGGAACCGGCGAGGTGGGTGAGCGGATCGGCGACGTCCAGCAGGTCGGGTCCGGGCATCAGGCTCTCCCGGATGCGTTCCTCCATGCCCGTCAGCAGGTCGCCGACCCGGTCGAAGTCCGACGCGAGGGCGGCCGGTTCGCACTCCAGAGCGCGGCAGGTGTCCACGACGGCCAGCGCCAGGTCGTGGCCGATGTGCGCGTTGATGCCCGCCAGCGCGAACTGCAGCGGCCGTACGCCGGGGTGGCGGCGCAACTGGAACACCGGGCGCCAGCAGGCCGGTACGGTCAGGCCGGCGCCGGCCGCGTCCACCGCGGCGAGGTAGCGGCGGGCGAAGACCGCGTCCAGTTCGCCCGCCGCCGACGGGTCCTGGAAGCCGCCCGTGCCGAGCCGCCGGGCGATCTCCTCGGTGACGGACAGGTAGACCCGGTTGAAGACCGCGATGCCGTCGGCGGGCGGGAGGGTGGCCTCCAGCGCCCGCAGCCGCGCCAGGACCGCGGCCACGGAGGCCGGGGGCGCGGGGGCCTGCGGGGGTACCGTGCCCGGCCGGGCCGGGCGGGCGGCCGTTCCGGTCCGCGGGCCGCCCGGGACCTGCTGAGTCGTCGTCATGCGCACAGCGTGGCAGCCGGGCGGGTACCGGGGTGGCGGCCCGGGGGAGGATGCCCGGATCGGGGTAATACGCGGCGCCCTCTTGCCCGTACGGCGCCGATTTGCCGATCACTGTTCAACCAAAACCCCACCGGCGCTCGGCCGGAGTGATTATTTTCGGCCTCCGACACAGCGGTCCGTCCTGTCAAGGGACCGCTCCCCCTCGGAGGTTGACGATGTCCCGAAGATTCGCCGCAGCCCTGTCCGCCTCGGCCATGACCGTGACCGCACTGGTGGCGGCCGCGGTGCCGGCGCAGGCCGCCCCCGCCGACAAGTCGAAGGTGCTGTCGGGCTGGACGCAGACCGACGCCGGCAGCTACGGCGGCTGGCTCGCGGCCCGCGGCAACCAGGGGAAGTGGGCGGCGTACGCGTTCGACTGGAGCACCGACTACTGCTCCAAGTCGCCCGACAACCCCTTCGGCTTCCCGTTCGAAACGTCCTGCGCGCGCCACGACTTCGGCTACCGCAACTACAAGAAGGCCGGCACCTTCGCCGCGAACAAGCCGCGCCTGGACAGCGCGCTGTACGCGGACCTCAAGCGGGTCTGCGCCAAGTACAGCGGCGCGAAGAAGACCTCGTGCAACGCGCTCGCCTGGACGTACTACGAGGCCGTCAAGAACCTCGGCTGAACCGCGGCCTCACTCCGTCGGCCTCGGCTTCTCCGGCCGGTCCGGGGCCGACGGCTCGCGGGGCGCGTCCTCCTCGTCGTACGCGCTGGTGCCCTCGTCGAGCAGCGGCTCCTGCTGCTTCAGATGGGCGGGGGCCAGGGCGCGCAGCACGTGGTAGCCGGAGAGCACCACGATCGTGCCGAGGGCGATGCCGCCCAGCTCGAAGTTCTCGCTGATCTTCAGGCTGACGCCGCCGATGCCGATGATGACGCCCGCGGCGACCGGCACCAGGTTCAGCGGATTGCGCAGGTCCACCTTGTTGTGCACCCAGATCTGCGCGCCGAGCAGGCCGATCATGCCGTACAGGATGACGGTGATGCCGCCCAGCACACCGCCGGGGATCGCGGCGACCACGGCGCCGAACTTCGGGCACAGGCCGAAGAGCAGCGCGAAACCGGCCGCCGCCCAGTAGGCCGCGGTGGAGTAGACCCGGGTCGCCGCCATCACGCCGATGTTCTCGGAGTACGTGGTGTTGGGCGGGCCGCCGAGCGCGGTGGAGAGCACCGAGCCGACGCCGTCGGCGGAGATCGCGGTGCCCAGCTTGTCGTCGAGCGGGTCGCCGGTCATCTCGCCGACCGCCTTGACGTGCCCGGCGTTCTCGGCGACCAGCGCGATCACCACCGGCAGCGCGACCAGGATGGCGGACCACTGGAAGGACGGCGCGTGGAAGGACGGCAGGCCGATCCACTCGGCCTTGCCGACCCCCGACAGGTCCAAACGCCAGTGGTCGGTGATCTGCCCGGCGCCGTTCGCCGAGTGGATCTTCCC
The DNA here is from genome assembly GCF_003865135.1 of Streptomyces chrestomyceticus JCM 4735. Lineage (NCBI taxonomy): Bacteria > Bacillati > Actinomycetota > Actinomycetes > Kitasatosporales > Streptomycetaceae > Streptomyces > Streptomyces chrestomyceticus. The sequence continues at coordinate 7,841,820 of NZ_BHZC01000001.1, forward strand.
GAAGACCAGGTCCAGGACCCAGGAGATGCCGTACCCGAAGACCAGCCCGAGGAAGATCGCGATCCGGGACCAGAAACCGCGCAGACAGACCACGGCCAGCCCGGTGAAGAGCATGGTCAGCAGCGCCACCCACTGGTCCTGCGGCCAGTACGTGCTCGCCGTCACCGGCGCCAGGTTGAAGCCGATCAGCATCACGACGGCGCCCGTGACCACCGGCGGCATCGCCGCGTGGATGATCCGCGCGCCGAACCGCTGCACCGCCACGCCGACCAGGAAGAGCGCGACGCCGACCACGAGGACCGCGCCGGTCACGGTGGCACTGGTGCCGCCCTGCGCGCGGATCACGGCGGCGACACCGACGAAGGAGAGCGAGCAGCCGAGGTAGGACGGCACCCGGCCGCGGGTCGCCAGCAGGAAGATGACGGTCGAGACGCCCGACATCATGATGGCGAGGTTCGGGTCCAGGCCCATCAGGACCGGGGCGACGAAACTGGCGCCGAACATGGCCACCACGTGCTGCGCGCCGAGGCCCGCGGTCCGCGGCCAGGACAGCCGTTCGTCCGGCCGGACGACGGCTCCGGGGGCGGGGGTGCGCCCGTCGCCGTGCACGGTCCAGCGCACACCGAGGCCCATGAGTGCTCCACTTCTTCACATACGTCGCGGGGGGTGGCCGGGCGAGACACCGGCCGGGTCATGCTACGGCGGCACCGAGCGGACCTGGGGCGACCGGACCGGCGGGCCCGCCGCGCGGCGCTGCCCGCCCCGGCGGCCGGAGCATTTTAAGCAGGCACTTACGATGGCCGGGTTCACTTCTTGAACAGTCAACAGCATCGGACGGGGTCCGCCGTACCTCCGTACGGCCGGGCCGCCGCCCCGCGTACGCCGGCGGCCCGGCCCGCCGCAGAACCAGGAGCACCACCCGTGAGCGTCGAAGCCCTTGAGGCAGCCCCCGCCGTCCCGTACGGCCAGTTGGTCCCCGTCACCGTGCACTTCGACGACCTCGACGCGCTCGGCATGCTCCACAACTCGCGCTACCCGCTGCTCGTCGAGCGCGCCTGGGCCGAGTTCTGGCACGCCCGCGGCTTCGGCTTCGACGGGGACTGGGCGGCGGCCGGTGACATGTGCAACGTCATCAAAGAGATGAAGGTCTCGTACGAGCAGCCGGTCACCCGGCCCGGGTACTACGCCGCCCACCTGTGGGTCGAGCGCCTGGGCCGCACCGGCCTGACGTACGGCTTCCGGCTCTGCTCCGCCGACGGCGAGGTGACCTACGCGCGCGGCCACCGCGTCCTGGTACGCGTCGACCCGCAGGCGCTGCGGCCCACCCCTTGGTCGGACCACGCCCGCGGGATAGCCGCCGAGCTGCTGCACCCGGAGGCGCAGACCGTCTGAGCGCGGCGTGGTCACCCCTCCTCGGCAGAGGGGTGACCAGCCCGCTGCTCAGGAGCGCTCCAGGTCCTCCGTCGGCACGGCGTCGCGCCCGGTGGAGCCCCGGCCCCGTACCCGCAGCACCCCCGCGCCCGCGATCAGCCCGCAGGCCAACGCCGTGACCAGCAGAAACGAGCCGGTCAGCGAGGTCGCCTGGGCGATCGAGCCGATGGCCGACGGGGCGATCAGCCCGGAGGTGTACGTGATGGTGGCGACGCCCGCGATGGCCTGGCTGGGCGCCGGGCCGCTGCGGCCCGCCGCCGCGAACGCCAGCGGCACCACGACGGCGATGCCCAGGCCGACCAGCGCGAAGCCCGCCACGGCCATCGCCGGGTGCCGGGCCAGCACGATCAGGACGCCGCCCGCCGTCGCCAGCACGCCGCTGGCCCGTACGGTGCGCACCGGCCCGAAGCGGGCCACCACCCGGTCGCCCGCCAGCCGGGCGACGGCCATGGTGCACGAGAACGCCGTGGTCGAAGCGGCCGCCAGGCCCGCGTCGGTGCCCAGGACGTCCCGCAGGTAGACCGCCGACCAGTCCAGGCTGGCACCCTCCGCGAAGACCGCGCAGAACCCGATCGCGCCGATGATCAGCGCGGACCTCGGGGGCAGCGCGAAGCGCGGCGGCGGGTGCTCGTCGGGGGTGCTGCGCAGGTCCAGCACACCCCGGCAGGCGACGGCGCCCAGGACGGTCGTCACGGCGGCGGCGACGGCGAGGTGCAGCCGGGCGTCGGTGGCGGCGTGCGCCGCGACGGTCCCGGCCGCCGAGCCGAGCAGGGCACCCACGCTCCACATGCCGTGCAGCCCCGACATGATCGGTCTGCCGAGCCGGTCCTCGGTCTCCACGCCCAGCGCGTTCATCGCCACGTCCGCCATGCCCGAGGTCGCGCCGTACACCAGCAGCGCGCCGCACAGCCCGTACAGGTTGGGGGAGAGGGCGGGCAGCGCGAGCGAGAGCGTCCACAGGGCGAGCAGCGCCCGCAGTGCGGTGCGGGCGCCGAGGTGGTGGCTGATCCGGCCGGCCAGCGGCATGGCGAGGGACGCGCCGATCGCGGGGAAGGCGAGGGCGAGGCCGAGCTGGCCCGCGCTGATCTGGGCGTGGTCCTGGATCCAGGGGACGCGGGTGGCGAAGCTGCCGGTCACCGAGCCGTGCACGAGGAAGACCGCCGCGACGGACCAACGGGCGCGGCGCAGCCGGGCGGGGGAGAAGGGCTGCTCCGGCGGCTTTTCGGGGGGTGCGGCGGGGGCGGGCCCGCGCGTCTCGTCCATGAGCGGGAAACTATCAGGAAGCCTGCCTGATAATAAGGAGAATTCACCGGCCGGTACCGCCGCCACCGCAGCGACCCCCGCACCAGGGGGTCTGGAAGGATCCGGGCATGGATGAGACGCGCGGACCCGCCCCCGCCCGTACCGCCTCGGCCGCCGTACGCACCACCCCGCGCACCGCCTCACCGAGCACCGCGCGGGCCATCAACGACCGCCTGGCCCTCCAGCTCCTCCAGAGCGAGGGCCCGCTGACCGCCGGGGAGCTGAAGGCGCGCACCGGACTGTCCCGGCCGACCGTCGCCGACCTCGTCGAACGCCTCCAGGCCGCCGGACTGATCACGGTGGTCGGCGAGTCGGGCGCCCGGCGCCGCGGGCCCAACGCGCGGTTGTACGGCATCGTCGCCGGCCGCGCCCACCTCGCCGCCGTCGACCTGCGCACGCACGGCGCCACCCTCGCGGTCTCCGACCTGCTCGGCCGGGTGCTGGCCGAGGCGACCGTCCCGGTCGGCCCGGACGCGGACCCCGGCCAGGCGGCGGCGAACGGCGTGGCCACCCTGGAGAAGCTGCTCGGCGAGGCCGGCGCCGGACGGCCGCACGTCGTCGCGGTCGGCGCGCCCGGCCTGGTCGACCCCGCCACCGGGCGGTTCGGCGGTACGGAGTGGGTGCCCGCCTGGCACGCCGCGCTCGTCACGGCGTTCGGCGACCGGCCCGCCGCGCCGGTCCTGCTGGAGAACGAGGTCAACCTCGCCGCCGTCGCCGAACAACGGGACGGCGCCGCGTGCGACCGGGACACCTTCGTCCTGCTCTGGCTGGGCCACGGCACCGGCGCCGCCGTCGTCCTGGACGGCCGGCTGCGGCGCGGCGCCTCCGGTGGCACCGGCGAGATCGGCTTCCTGCCCGTACCGGGCACCGGCGCGCTGCCCACGGCCGCGGGCTGCGACGGCGGCTTCCACTCGCTGGCGGGTTCGGCGGCGGTGTGCCGGCTGGCCGCCGAGCACGGCATCGAGGCGGGGCCGGGGGAGGGCGGGCCCGGCCCCGGAGGCACGGAAGCGACCGGCGCCCCGGCCGCCGAGGCGCTGGTACGCGCCGCCGTCGAGGCGGGCGACACCGGCGCCGCCTTCCTCGACGCGCTGGCCGCCCGGGTCGCCATCGGGGCCGCCGCCGTCTGCGCCGTACTGGACCCCGGCTGCGTCGTACTCGGCGGCGAGACCGGCCGCGCGGGCGGCGACGCGCTGGCCGGGCGGGTCGCCGAGCACCTCGCGCGGATGTCCCCGCTGCGTACCGAGGTACGCGCGGGCACGGTCGGCGGCCGGGCCGTGCTGCGCGGCGCGGTGCTCGCGGCGATGGACGCGGCCCAGGACGATCTGTTCGGGCCCGCGGCCTGAAACAGACGGTCAGAGAGCGCTGGCGGCCGCTCGCTTGCCCGTCGCCCGCCTCCTACCGCCCAGCCTCCACCGCCCCACCGCTCCGCTCCGCCAGGAAGTCCCCGTACCCCACCGTGCCGTCCGCGTGCCCCAGCGCCAGATTCTCGCCCCGCCGCAGCGCCCCGAACAGCCTGCCCGGCACCCACAGCGGTACGAGCACACGCCGCCGCCCGCCGGCGCGCAGGGTGTCCCGTACGAGTTCGCGGGCGCTGCGCGCCTCGGGGCCGCCCAGGTCGGCCACCCGGCCCGCCGGCGCCCCGGACGCCAGCTCGACCAGCCGGGCGGCGACCTCGCGCACGTCCACCGGCTGGAGCCGCACCCCGGCCGGCACCGGCAGCACCGGCAGCCGTGCACCGGCCTTGACCATGCTCAGCACCAGGTCGTGGAACTGCGTGGTGCGCAGGACGGTCCAGCCGAGCCCCGAGTCCTCGATCAGCCGCTCCACGTCGAGCTTCGTGCGGTAGTAGCCCAGCGGGACGCGGTCCACGCCGACGACGGAGATGTAGACCAGATGCCGTACCCCGGCGGCCAGCGCCGCCTGGACGAGCCGTCCGGCCGCCTCGGTGTCACCGCGCGGCGACGAGGCGCAGTGCACCACGGTCTCCACGCCCGCCAGCGCCGGGGCCAGGCCCGAGCCGTCGCGCAGGTCGACCGCGTACGGGTGCAGCCGGGGCCGTTCGGTGCCGGTGTGCGGGTGGCGGCTGAGGCTGCGTACGTCGTGACCGGCGGCGAGCAGCCGGCCGACCACGGCCCGGCCGAGCGTGCCCGTGCCGCCGGTCACCAGAATCGTCGTCATCGCGATCAGTCCTCGGAGTGGGGGAGGGGGCGGCGGCGCGGGGGGGGCGGAGTGCGGTGTCCGCGCCGCTCCCTGTGAGCCACTCCACAGGTCGCCGCCCGCATGGCCGACGATCAGACGTGGCAGACTGAAGCCGTACTGAATTGACATACGCAGCGCACTCCGGGGTCGGTGAAAGTCCGAACCGGCGGTAACAGTCCGCGACCCGGCCGCCTCCAGCGGCCGGTTGAGCAGGTGGAATTCCTGCACCGACGGTTAAAGTCCGGATGGGAGGCAGTGCGCGGCGGGCGAGCAGCGGTACACCGCCGTCGTTGGCGGTCGTCCTCGTGTCCACGAGTGGCGGCCCCCTTTTCGGCCTCGGTGTCCCCGTTGTCCCGTTCCCGTTTTTCCTGTCCTTCGTGACAGCCCCGGAGTCCGTGCCCTGAGTGGCAGGAGGACCCGGTGGCCACCCCAGCCCCCGCGCAGACCGCGGCGATGCGCCGAGCCATCCAGCTTGCCGCCCGCGGCCTCGGGCACACCAGCCCCAATCCCGTCGTCGGCTGTGTCGTCCTGGACGCCGCCGGAAACGTCGCGGGCGAGGGCTGGCACGAGCGGGCCGGCGGTCCGCACGCCGAGGTCAACGCGCTGCGCGAGGCGGGCGAGCGGGCCCGCGGCGGCACCGCCTTCGTCACGCTGGAACCCTGCAACCACACCGGCCGCACCGGCCCCTGCGCCCAGGCCCTCATCGAGGCGGGCGTCGCCCGGGTGCACTACGCCGTCCCGGACCCGAACCCAGCCGCCACCGGCGGCTCCACCACCCTCGCCGAGGCCGGGATCGAGGTCGAGGGCGGCCTGCTCGCCGACGAGGCCGCGGCCGGCAACGAGGCGTGGCTGACCGCCGTACTGCGCCGCCGCCCCTTCGTGCTGTGGAAGTACGCCGCCACCCTCGACGGCCGGATCGCCGCCGCCGACGGCACCAGCCGCTGGATCACCTCGGCCGAGTCCCGCGCCGACGTCCACCGGCTGCGCGCCCAGGCCGACGCGGTGATCGTCGGGTCCGGCACCGCCCGCGCCGACGACCCGCACCTCGCCGCGCGCGTCGCGGGCCTGGCCGACACCGAGGTCAGCCAGCCGCTGCGGGTCGTGATCGACACCGGCGCCGCCGTCGTCAAACCCGGGGCCCGCGTCCTGGACGGCACCGCGCCCACCCTGATCGCGGTCGCCGAGGACGCCGACACCGGCCACCTCGACGGACTCGCCCCCATCGTCCGGCTGCCGCGCTCCGCGGGCGGCACCGGAGTCCACCTGCCCGCCCTGCTCGACGCCCTGTACGAGCGCGACGTCCGGTCGGTGCTCCTGGAGGGCGGCCCGACCCTGGCCGGAGCCTTCCTCGCGGCGCACGCCGTCGACAAGGTCGTCGGCTATCTCGCCCCCGTCCTGCTCGGCGCCGGCCCCGCCGCCCTCGGCGACGCCGGAATCGCCACGATCGGCCAGGCGTTGCGCCTGGAGGTGACCGACACCGCCCGGCTCGGCCCCGACCTGCGCATCACCGCCACCCCAGCCCGCCACACCCTGAACGAGGAGAACTGACGTGTTCACCGGAATCGTCGAAGAACTGGGTGAGGTCGCCGCCGTCGAGAACCTCGGTGACAGCTCCCGGTTCACCCTGCGCGGCCCGCTCGTCACCGAGGACGCCAAGCACGGCGACTCGATCGCCGTCAACGGCGTCTGCCTGACCGTCGTGGAGGCCGGCGCGGGCACCTTCACCGCCGACGTGATGGCCGAGACCCTCGGCCGCTCCAGCCTGGGCGCGCTCGTCCCCGGCTCGCGGGTCAACCTCGAACGCCCGATGGCGCTGGGCGGCCGCCTCGGCGGCCACCTCGTCCAGGGCCATGTGGACGGCACCGGCACCATCGTCTCGCGGACGCCCGGGGAGCACTGGGAGCTCGTCAAGGTCGCGCTGCCCGCCGGACTCGCCCGTTACGTCGTGGAGAAAGGGTCCGTCACCGTCGACGGCGTGAGCCTCACCGTCGTCGACGCGGGCGACGACTTCTTCACCATCAGCCTCATCCCCACCACTCTCGCCCTGACCACCCTCGGCATCAAGCAGCCCGGCGACCCGGTCAACCTGGAGGTCGACGTCCTCGCCAAGTACGTCGAACGGCTGCTGGGCCGGGGCGCGGGCCGGAGCCAGGGTCCGGACACCACGACGGCCCTCGCGGCCGTGGAAGAGAGCCTGCGGTGAACGCCCTCGGCTGGCTGAACGGCCCGGCCTTCACCGCCTTCGGCCAGCAGGTCATCTGGTCCGACATGATCGGCAACAGCGTCGGCCTGGCCGCCCTCGCCTTCGGCTGGCGGCGCTCCATATGGACCTGGCCCGCCCAGTTCCTGTCCGGCCTGATCCTGGTCTCCGCGTACGCCTACGCCCACCTCAGCGGCGGCGTCGGCAAGCAGCTCCTGGTCATCGGCGTGGCGCTGTGGGGCTGGCGGCAGTGGCAGCGCGGCCGGCAGCAGGCCCAGGACGGCTCCATCGCCGTACGCTTCGCCACCTGGCGCGAACGCGGGCTCCTGCTGGCCGGCACGGCGGTGGGCACCGCCGCCGTCGGCTCGCTGTTCGCCCTCGTCCCGCAGCTCTCCTGGAACCCCTGGCCCGACGCGTACATCTTCGTCGGCACCCTCGCGGCGATGGTCGCCCAGGCCCGCGGCCTGGTCGAGTTCTGGTTCGCCTGGCTGCTCGTCGACATCGTGGGCGTCCCCCTCGCCTTCAGCAGCGGCCTGGCCTTCTCCGGCCTGGTCTACGTCGTCTACCTCGGCCTCGTCCTGTGGGGTATGCGCGACTGGTGGCTGCGCTCCCGCACGAATCCGCAGCCCGTCCTGGAAGGAGCGGCGGCATGACCGCACTGCAGAGCTGGTACGACCCCGAGGGAGCCGTCGAGCGGGACGCCGTCCTCGCCCTGGACCCCGTCGAGCAGGCCGTCGCCGACATCGCCGCCGGCCGCCCGGTGGTGGTCGTGGACGACGAGAACCGCGAGAACGAGGGCGACCTGATCGTCGCCGCCGAACGGGCCACCCCCGAGATCCTCGCCTTCATGATGAGCGAGTGCCGCGGCCTGATCTGCGCCCCCATGGAGGGCGCCGAACTGGACCGCCTCGCGCTGCCGCAGATGGTCGAGCACAACACCGAGTCGATGCGCACCGCGTTCACCGTCTCCGTCGACGCCACCCCGGCGCACGGCGTCAGCACCGGCATCTCCGCCGCCGACCGCGCCACCACCCTGCGCCTGCTGGCCTCCGGCGAGGCCGCGCCCGCCGACTTCGTACGCCCCGGCCACATCTTCCCGCTGCGCGCCCGCGAGGGCGGCGTGCTGGCCCGCAACGGCCACACCGAGGCGGGCGTGGACCTGGCGCGGCTGGCCGGGCTGCGGCCCGCCGCCGCCATCGTGGAGATCGCCGGCGAGGACGGCACGATGCTGCGGCTGCCCGAGCTGGTGCCGTTCGCCCGCAAGCACGGCCTGTCGATCATCTCCATCGAGGACCTCATCGCCTACCGCCGCAGCTCGGAGCCCACCGTCCGGCGTGAGGCCGAGACCCGGCTGCCCACCCGCTACGGCGAGTTCACCGCGTACGGCTACCGCTCCACCGTCGACGGCGTCGAGCACATCGCGCTGGTCGCCGGCGAGATCGGCGACGGCGAGGACGTCCTGGTACGGGTCCACTCCGAGTGCCTGACCGGCGACATCTTCCACTCGCTGCGCTGCGACTGCGGCCCCCAACTGGAGGAGTCGCTGCGGCGCGTCCAGGAGGCGGGCCGCGGCGTGGTGATCTACCTGCGCGGCCACGAGGGACGCGGCATCGGGCTGCTGTCCAAGCTGCGCGCGTACGAGCTCCAGGAGCGCGGCCGCGACACCCTCGACGCCAACCTGGAGCTGGGGCTGCCCGCCGACGCCCGGGACTACGGCGCCGGGGCCCAGGTGCTCGCCGACCTCGGCGTGCGCTCGCTGCGCCTGATGACCAACAACCCGGAGAAGACCGAGGCCCTGGTCCGGCACGGACTCAAGGTCCTCGGCCGGGAACCGATGCCCGTACAGGCGGGCGAGCACAACCTGCGGTACCTGCGCACCAAGCGGGACCGGATGGGGCACGACCTGCCCTGGCTCGACGCGGACCGCGCGTCGGCCTGCGGCAACCAGTAGGACCGCGCGGCCGGAAACCCGGCCGCCCCACCCCCGTACGTACATGAGCACCGGACCACGAGGAGAGACGTGAGCGGCAAGGGCGCACCCGAACTGTCCGTGAAGAACTGTGGCGACCTGCGGGTGGCCGTCATCGCCGCCCAGTGGCACGAGAAGGTGATGGACGGCCTGGTGGACGGCGCCCTGCGCGCCCTGTCCGAGCTGGGCATCGACGAGCCGACGCTGCTGCGCGTGCCCGGCAGCTTCGAGCTGCCGGTGGTCGCCAAGGTCCTGGCCGGCCGCGGCTACGACGCGATCGTGGCGCTCGGCGTCGTCATCCGGGGCGGCACCCCGCACTTCGACTACGTGTGCCAGGGCGTCACCCAGGGCCTGACGCAGGTCAGCGTCGACACCGGCGTACCCATCGGGTTCGGCGTGCTGACCTGCGACACCGAGGAGCAGGCCCTGGACCGGGCCGGAATCTTCGGCTCCACCGAGGACAAGGGCCACGAGGCGGTGACCGCCGCCGTCGCCACCGCCGCGACGCTGCGCACCGTCGCCGAGCCCTGGCGCTGAGCGCGGCCGGGCGACCGCGTAGGGTGGGTCACATCATGTCCAAGAAGACGTTCGAGGAGCTCTTCGCCGAGCTCCAGCAGAAGGCCGCCACCGGCGACCCCGCCACCTCCCGCACCGCCGAGCTGGTCAGCTCCGGCGTCCATGCGATCGGCAAGAAGGTCGTCGAGGAGGCCGCCGAGGTCTGGATGGCCGCGGAGTACGAGTCCGACGAGGCCGCCGCCGAGGAGATCTCCCAGCTCCTGTACCACCTTCAGGTGATGATGGTCGCCAAGGGCATCTCCCTCGACGACGTGTACGCCCATCTCTGAGCCGTCGCCCGGCCCCCGCACCACCCCCTTTTCTTCTTCTCCCCCCTCCTCCCGCACGAAGGAAGTCGTTCTCATGCTGCGCATCGCCGTCCCGAACAAGGGTTCACTGTCCGAGCCTGCGTCGGCGATGCTCCATGAGGCCGGCTACCGCCAGCGCAAGGACCGCAGGGAGCTGGTCCTGGTCGACGCGGAGAACGAGGTCGAGTTCTTCTTCCTGCGCCCGCGCGACATCGCGGTGTACGTCGGCTCCGGCAAGCTGGACATCGGCATCACCGGCCGCGACCTGCTGCTCGACTCCGGCGCGCAGGCCGAGGAGATCATGCAGCTCGGCTTCGCCGGCTCGACCTTCCGCTACGCCACCCGCCCGGGTACGGCCAAGGAGGTCACCGACTTCGGCGGCATGACGGTCGCCACGTCCTTCTCCGGACTGGTCACCCAGCACCTCGCCGACCACGGCGTGAACGCCTCCGTCGTCCACCTGGACGGCGCCGTGGAGACCGCCATCCAGCTCGGCGTCGCCGAGATCATCGCCGATGTCGTGGAGACCGGCACCACCCTGCGCAACGCCGGGCTGGAGATCATCGGCGAGCCGATCCTGAAGTCCGAGGCGGTCGTCATCCGCGGCAAGGGCGCGCCCGAGGACGACCCGAAGGTCCGGCAGTTCCTCCGCCGGATGCAGGGCGTCCTGGTCGCCCGGCGCTACGTGATGATGGACTACGACATCCGCGTGGAGCACGTCGAGAAGGCCGTCGCCCTCACCCCGGGCCTGGAGTCGCCGACCGTCTCCCCGCTGCACCACGAGGGCTGGGTCGCGGTCCGCTCGATGGTCCCCTCCAAGGACGCCCAGCGCATCATGGACGAGCTGTACGAGCTCGGCGCCCGCGCCATCCTGACCACCGGCATCCACGCCTGCCGCCTCTGACCCGGGCCGGCCGGCCCGGCCGCCGCCGACGGGCGGCGGCCACACCCGCCGCCGGCCCGCGCCGGCGGCCCGTACGAAAGAGCCCAGCGACGTGTCCGCGCCCGCATCCGCGCCCCTGCCCGACCTCCCGGTGACCTTCCGGCCGGGCCGCACCCGTGCCGTCCTGTACGGCGTCGGCATCGCCCAGCTCGCCGTGCTCACGGTGATCGCCGTCCTGCTGCCGAACCTGGGCGGCGGCGAGCGGATCAGCTTCGTCTTCACCGGGCTGGTCATCCTCGGCGTACTGCTGCTGCTCGCGCGGCCCAAGGTCGTCGCCCGGCAGGACGGCGTCACGGTCGTCAACCTGACCACCAAGCGCGAGCTGGCCTGGGCCCAGGTGCTGCGGGTCAACCTGCGCCAGGGCGACCCCTGGGTCCACCTCGACCTGGCCGACGGCACCAGCCTGCCCGCCATGGGCATCCAGCCCGGCATCGCGCGCGACCAGGCCATTCGCGACGCCCGTACGCTGCGGGCGCTCGCCGAGAACCACGGCACCGGGGACCAGCCGGCCCGGTGACCCTGCCCGCACCCCGGCCCTGCTGATTACCCTGGTGCCCAGGGCGCTTCCCGCGCCCCGCCCCGCCAGCGGGCCCCTGCCACCTGAGGAGTGACTCCCTCCAGCAATGGACGGATCGTCCGGTAGTACCTGCGCCGCCCCTCCACCGGAACCCCCGCACCCACGGGAGTTCCCCTCCACGGAGGCGGCGGCATGACCGCCACACTGCTGCTGCTCGCGGCCGCCCTCGTCCTGATCCTCGCCAACGGCTTCTTCGTGGCCGCCGAGTTCGGCCTGGTCACCGTGGAGAAGGCGGAGGCCGAACGGGCCGCCGCCGAAGGGGACCGGCGCGCCCGCACCGTCGTCGGCGCGCTGCGCGAACTCTCCTTCCAGCTCTCCGGCACCCAGCTCGGCATCACCATCACCTCCCTGGTGGTCGGCATGCTCGCCGAGCCCGCCCTGGCCCGGCTGCTGTCCGGGCCGCTGACCGCCACCGGGCTGCCGGCCGGTGCCGTACCCGGCATCGCCGTCGTCATCGGGATGCTGCTGGCCTCCGCCGTGCAGATGGTCCTCGGTGAACTGGTGCCCAAGAACTGGGCGGTCTCCAAGCCGCTCCAGGTCGCCCGGTTCGTCGCGGGCCCGCAGGGCGCCTTCTCGCGGTTCTTCCGCCCGGTGATCTCCCTGCTGAACACCGTCGCCAACCGGCTCGTCCGGGCCCTTGGCGTGGAGCCGACCGAGGAGCTGGCCTCCGCCCGCACCCCCGGCGAACTGGTCTCGCTCGCCCACCACTCGGCCCGCGCCGGGGTGATCGAGCAGGACACCGCCGACCTGTTCGTGCGCACCCTCTCGCTCGGCGGGCTGACCGCCGAGAACGTGATGACCCCTCGGGTCCGGGTCAGCGCCCTCCAGGCGTCCGCTACCGCCGAGGACATCCTCAACCTCACCCGCGCCACCGGCCTGTCCCGCTTCCCCGTCTACCGCACCCGGCTCGACGAGGTGGTGGGCATGGTGCACCTCAAGGACGCCCTCGCGGTGCCCGAGCACGACCGGCTGCGCACCCCGGCGGCCCGGATCGCCGTACCGCCGCTCCTGGTCCCGGCGACGCTGCCGGTGCAGCCGCTGCTGGAGCGGCTGCGCAGCGAGCAGCCGATAGCCGTCGTGGTCGACGAGTACGGCGGCACGGCGGGCGTGGTCACCCTGGAGGACATCGTCGAGGAACTGGTCGGCGAGGTCCGCGACGAGCACGACCGGATCGACCTGCCCGAGCTGGCCCAGGCGCCGCCCGAGGACGGCCGCCCCGCCTGGGACGCCGACGGCGGCTGCCGGGTCGACACGCTGCGGCGGATCGGTCTGGACACGCCGGACGGCCCGTACGAGACCGTGGCGGGCCTGGTGGCCCAGATACTCGGGCGGGTGCCCGCCCCCGGCGACACCGCCGAGCTGGACGGCTGGCGGCTGCGGGTGCGGCTGGTGTCCCACCACCGCGCCGAGCGGGTCCGGATCATACGGACCGCGGGGGCCGCGGCACCCGCGCCGACGCCGGCGGAGGTGGCCCGGTGAGTTTTCTGCAACTCCTCTTCGCCGCCTTCCTGGTCCTGGTCAACGGGTTCTTCGTGGGCGCCGAGTTCGCGCTCGTCTCGGTGCGCCGCAGCCAGATCGAACCGCTGGCCACCGAGGGCTCCAAACGGGCCCGCAAGGTGCTGCACGGCCTGGAGAACCTGCCGCAGATGATGGCGGCGGCCCAGTTCGGCATCACCGTCTGCTCCCTGACGCTCGGCGCGGTCGCCGAACCGACCGTCGCCCGCCTCCTGGAGCCCCTGTTCCACGCGGCCCGGCTGCCCGAGCCGCTGATCCACCCCCTCGGCTACGTCATAGCCCTGGCCGCGGTGGTCTTCCTCCACCTCGTCATCGGCGAGATGGTCCCGAAGAATTTGGCGATGGCCGCGCCGGAGAAGACCGCGCTGTGGTTCAGCCCCGGCCTGGTCGCCTTCGCCCGGCTGTGCCGCCCGGTCACCGCGCTGCTCGGGGCCTGCGCCCGCGGCGTCCTGCGGCTGTTCCGCGTCGAGCCGAAGGACGAGGTGGAGGCGGTCTTCACGAGCCAGCAGCTCACCGACCTCGTCGAGGACTCCAAGCAGGCCGGCCTGCTGGCCCCCGCCGAGCAGGAACGCCTCTCCGACGCGCTGGAACTGGGCAGCCGGCCCGTCACCGACGTCCTCCTGGACCCGGCCGGGCTGGTCACGGTCGATCCGGCCGTCACCCCGCGCCAGGTCGAGGAGCTGACCGTCAAGACCGGCTACTCCCGCTTCCCGGTGTCCGCGCCGGGCGGGGCCTACATGGGCTATCTGCACGTCAAGGACGTACTGGACCTGGAGGAGGGCGACCGCGCGGTGCCGCAGCACATCTGGCACCCGATGACGACGCTGCGCGCCGAACTCCCCCTGGACGACGCCCTGACCGCCATGCGCCGCTCCGCCTCCCACCTGGCCGCCGTCGCGGACGCGACCGGGCGGGTACTGGGGCTGGTCGCGCTGGAGGACGTCCTGGAGAAGCTGGTGGGGGAGGTACGCGACCCGGCGCACCGGCAGGAGCTGCCGACCGTACCGCCCTTCAGCGGCGCGCCGGACGCCCGCGTACCCGAAGTGCCCGGCGAGCGGCTCTCCGGCCCGCGTACGGCATCGGGGCCGGCCACCCGGGAGGACCGGGCGCTGGCGGGGTGACCCGGCCGTGACGGAGGTGTGAGCCCGCGGTGGTCCGCGGGCTCACGTCGTTTCCGCGGGCGGCCCGCGCTGCCGGAGGCGGTGGCAGCGCGCGTGCACGAGCAGGGCATGTCCGGTTCAACGGCGTAGGTTGCGCAGTTGGACGCCTGCCGCTTCGGGACGGCGCTGCCAGAGGGGTGGCGCCGTCAGAGCGGCGGCGCCTCCGGTCCCGGCACCGGTCCGCGGCCGGAGAGCACCTCGCCGTACGCCTGCATCAGGTCCGGCAGCCGCAGGGTGGCCAGGTCGTCGCGGGACGGCGCGCCGGACCAGGTGGACAGCCGCAGGTCGCGGTAGGCGCAGCTCTTCTCGTACAGCGTGCGCAGGAACCGGCCGTTGCCGAGTTCGTCGATCCAGCCCTGGCCGACGACGTGCGCGCTGATGCTGCGCAGCTCCTCCAGCGACTCCTCGTCCCAGTGGTCGCCGTTCTCGGCGGCCAGCACCTCGCCGATGGCGGTCAGCTCCGACGGCCGGTAGCTCGGGAAGTCGACACGCGAGGTGAAGCGCGAGGACAGCCCGGGGTTGGCGGCCAGCAGCCGGTCCATGCCCTCCGGATAGCCGGCCAGGATGACGACGAGCCGGTCACGGTTGTCCTCGGCCCGCTTGAGCAGCACCTGCAGGGCCTCGTCGCCGTACGCGTCGCCCTTGCTGTACGCGGAGTTCGAGAGGCTGTACGCCTCGTCCACGAACAGCACCCCGCCCAGCGCCGAGTCGATCAGCTCGTTGGCCTTCACGGCGGTCTGCCCCAGGAACTCGCCCACCAGGTCGGCCCGTTGCGCCTCGACGAGATGGTCGCCGCCGAGCAGGCCGAGGGCGTAGAACACCCGGCCGAGTATCCGGGCCACGGTGGTCTTGCCGGTGCCGGACGGGCCGGAGAAGACGAAGTGTCGTTTCGGCGGCTGCACCGGAAGGCCCTGGCCCGCCCGCAGCCGCGCCATCCGCAACTGCGCGGACACCGCCCTGACCTGACGCTTCACCGGCTCCAGGCCGACCATCCGCTCCAGTTCGGCGAGCGCCTTCTCCAGCAGCACCGGGTCGGACGGGCCGGCCGGCAGCCGGTCCGAGCGGCGCGGACCGCCGAGCGTCGCCTTTTCCCGTACGGCCGGCCCCGCGTCCCCCGGCGAACCGCCCGCCAGATCGCCGTCCGGGCCCTCCGGCTCGGTCGCGGCCAGCAGCTCCCGCCCGTCCACCGGGTCGAGCGGGGAGAGCGGGTCGAGGTCGCCGCCCGCCTCCTGGCCGAAGACGGCGGTCACGGCCGCGAGGTCGGTGCCCTCCTCCAGGCCGTCCCCTCGGCGATGGCCGCGAGCCGCGCCGCGGTGTCCATGAACGCCGGGTCGACCCGGTGCACCGAGCGGTACAGCGGCAGCGCGGCAGCGCTGCGGCCGGTGCCCTCGTGGGCGCGGGCGAGCCAGTACCGCAGCTCCTTGCGCTGCGGCTGCTCGCTGCGGCAGCGCATCAGGGCGGCCGACAGCAGCGGCTCGGCCTGCCCGAACATCTCCTGGCGCACCCGCGCCATGCCGCCGAAGAGTCCGGCCTCGATGCCGAGCAGCGGATCGTCGAGCAGCGGTTCGGTGTGCCGTACGAGCTGGTCCCAGTCCTTGACGAGATAGGCGCGGCAGGCGTGCAGGAAGCGCACCTGCGGGTCGGTGTCGACCGGTGGGCAGCCCGCCAATGCCTGGTCCAGCTCGCCGACATGGCGGCCGTCGAGCCAGTGCGAGGCGTACGCCAGCAGCAGGTCGCGGCCGGTCTCCAGCACCGGCTGGACCCACCAGCCCAGCCAGTACCAGGAATTGAGTGTGCGTCGGTGCCGGGCCCGCTGTTCCCCGAACCGGTCGCGGTGCCGGTGCATGTGCAGCAGCGCGGTCGAGGTGTCCGCACGCAGTGCGTGCAGGCCGAGCCAGCCGTCGGCCATCGTCGGGTCCATCCGCACCGCGGCCCGGAACTCCTCCTCGGCCTGCGGGTACGCGCCTACCGTGTAGGCGTCCACCGCGCGCAGCCAGGCGAGTTCGGCCGGGGCGTGTGTGCCCTGGGTGCCGAAATCCATCACGTCCCCCACAAAACGTCCCCCGTGGTGTGCCGCCGGGCGAGTGCCAGGCCACAGCGTGTTCGAACGAACCGGCGTGCTCGGGGCGGCAGTTGCAGGTCGCCCCCGGCTGCTCTTCGACTGCGTCCTTCGGTGGCACGGACTCGCATCGTACCTGCGGTATCGGTGCAGGCCGAAGAGGGCGGTGCGGGGGAAGGCGGGGCTCCGCGGCGCGAAGGGAGCGGTGACATAGGGTGAGGGGGCGGACGGCACGCGGCGCGCGCAGAGCGCCCGGGCACAGAACGAAGCCCCCGATCACGGGGGAACAACCGGGGGCTTCGCGTCTGCGGGCGGTCCGTCAGAACCGCACATTGAGAACGTAAGTCCTGTACGCCCCCCAGGTCAAGCCGAGTTGAGGCAGTCGGCGGTACGCACAGGGCGACGATCTGCGTACCGCCCGTGGTCCGTCACGTTGGGTGATGATTCAAGGGGTACCACACGCCTCACCGGGCCCCGGCAGCACCTCGTAACCCTCGGTGCGCCCCCGTACCAGCAGGCCGGCGTGCGGACGTGAGGGGTCCGCCGCGAAATGGGCGCGCTCCGCCGGAATCCAGTCATCCCAGAACGCGGCCTGGGCCGGCCCGTCCCGCCACCGTCCGCGTTCCCACGCATGACATGCCGTCAGTTCCATCCACAGCAGGCACGCCAGGTACGGGCGCAGCGCGCGGCGGCCCGCGCCGACGCCCTCCACAACGACGGCGTGCGCCGGTGCCAGCTCCCGGCGCGTGGTGAACTCCCTGCGCTCCCAGTCGTACACCCCGTAGCGCGCGTGCTCCCCCCGGGACAGCGGTTCCAGAACCTCGGTACGGAACCGCTCCGTCCAGGCGAACAGCTCGTCGTGCGTCGCGATGTCGTCCAGCCGGACGACCGGGGCCCCGCCGAGCGCCGTGGCCAGATGCCGCGCGAAGGTGCTCTTGCCGGACCCGGCGTGCCCGTCCACCGCGATCAGCCGGACGGGGCCGCAGGACGGGGGCAGCGCGCGCAGCCGGCCGGCGAGGCCGGGCGGGATCGGCCGGATCGGCTCTTGACGCACGCTGCTGCCTGTCTGCTGTGACGGGTGAGACGCGACAAGATTACCGGTACGCCCGACACCGGACCGATGATCTTCGGCCGCCCCGGCAGCGGGCTGTCCGCGCCCCTGCGCGCCCTCCTCCACGCCCCTCACTGCCGCAAATTGCTGATCCCTGCCGCGACGCGCGACGAACGGCTGGCCGAAGGGTGTATGCGACGGAATAGTTGAGCTCCACTGTTCTCCTGGCTCAATCCTTCGCATCCGACTGGGGGACTCCACCATGAGCAGACCCACACCCCGGCGTACCGTTCTGGCCGCCGCCCTCGCCGTCGCCGCCGGCGCGGCCACCCCGCTGGCGCACGCCGCCTCCCCTTCCGAACCGTCCGCCGCACCGAAGGCGAAGCGTCTCGTGGACTACCGAGCCTGGCACACCGCAGCCGACTGGAACCAAGGTGTCGCGAACGGCACCCGGGTGACCGACGGGCGCCGCCCCGGCGTGCTGATCGACCGTCCGGCCGGCACCGCCGACTACCGTGATCCGCACACCGGTACGACCGCGGCCTGGGAGTACGCCGTCTGGACGTCCCCGTCCCGCACGCTCAAGGTCCCGTCCACCGAAGCCGTCGTCTCCTGGAACGCCCAGACGCCCGCCGGCACCTGGATCGCCGTCGAACTGCGCGGCACGTACGGCGACGGCGTACGGACCCCGTGGTACGTCATGGGCCGCTGGGCCGCCGGGGACGGCGACATCCGCCGTACCTCCGTCGACGGCCAGAAGGACGGCCGGAGCAGCATCTCCACCGACACCTTCGCCATCGACAACCCGGCGAGCGGGGTACGGCTGGCCTCGTACGAACTGCGCGTCACGCTCTACCGGAAGCCCGGCACCACCGTGACCCCCACGGTGTGGCGCCTGGGCCTGATGGGCTCCGACATCCCCGACCGCTTCGACGTGCCGGCCACCGAACCGGGCGTCGCGACCGGCTGCGAGCTGGTCGTGCCGCGGTACTCGCAGGAGATCCACAAGGGGCAGTACCCGGAGTACGACAACGGGGGCGAGGCATGGTGCAGCCCCACCTCCTCCCAGATGATCATCGAGTACTGGGGCCGCAGGCCCACCGCGGCGGACCTCGCCTGGGTCAACCCCGCCTACGCCGACCCCCAGGTCTGCCACGCCGCCCGCTACACCTACGACTACCAGTACCAGGGCTGCGGCAACTGGCCGTTCAACACCGCCTACGCGGCCACCTACCGGGACATGGAGGCCGCCGTCACCCGGCTGCGGACCCTCTCCGACGCCGAGACCCTGATCCACGCGGGCATCCCCGTGATCACCTCACAGTCCTTCCTGGCCGCCGAACTGACCGGCGCCGGCTACGGCACGGCCGGCCACCTGATGACCGTCATCGGCTTCACCCGCACCGGCGACGTCGTCGCCAACGACCCCAACTCACCGACCAACGCCGCGGTCCGCCGCGTCTACAAACGCCGCGAGTTCGAGAACATCTGGCTCCGCACCAAACGTAAGAACGCCGAGGGCAAGGTCGTCAGCGGCACCGGCGGCATCTGCTACGTCTACTTCCCCACCGAGGCCACCGCCGCCCAACGCCACGCCCTCGCCACCGTCGGCATCACCTGACCCTCCCACTCCGCTTTCCTCCCGTGAGCCCGGTGCCGCCCGCCGTCTACCGCGCGGGCGACACCTGTGGCGCAATGGACGGGCGGGGCCGACGGGGCTCCTGCCACGGAAAGTTGGGGGAGGGACACCTTATGTCCGTCGTGGTGTGCTCACTGCTCTGGGACGCGGAGAAACACGGGCCCGGGACACAGAAGATCTCGTACGACAGCGACGGCTACCACCTGGTGCGCTTCCCGTACGGAGCGGGGGACGAGTCCTACGACCCGTGGAAGTTCACGGCTTTATCACCTCGCGGCACACGACCGTGACCTTTGTATGCCGGAAGCCCCGGGTCACGGAGACCCGTTGAGCTGCATCGCGCACGCCGTCCGTATCTGCCCGCAAGCGGTCATCCTGTTCGTCGTGGCGCTGGAGCTGCCCCCGGCGTGGCGGATCAGTCGCTTTCCCCGTCCTCCCGCCCGGCACACTGGCGGAACAGCTCTGCGCGGCTCTTGTACGCCGCGGGCGGCTCGATGTCGTGCGCCCGCGCCAGGCGCCGGTAGACCTCAGCGGTCTCGCCGGTCAGTGCGGCCAGTTCCTCGGTGGACGCGCCGGCCCGCAGGTCCTCGAGTGCCAGCTGACGGATCTCCTCTTTCATCTCGCGCGCGGTCTTCAGCGCGCGGCGGTACTTCGCGTACCGCGCTGCGGTCGCCTCATCGGGAGTCCAGTCGTCAGCCATGCCGCTGATGGTACAGCCCTACCCATCGGGATCAAGAGAAGAATCGCTCAGCCAAACGTGTAGGGGTATTGATAGCCCTACATGTAGGGATGAATGATGGTCATGTCGGCAAGGTCCGCTATGCGGCAGGTCGTTGGAGGAGAGAGTGATAGCGCGCAGCTCCGGCACGGTGAAGCGGGACCCGGCGACCGGCCGGTTCGTGAAGACCTTCATCCTCGGCTACAAGACGGACAGGGGGCAGCCCGTACGGACCCTTCCGCCGCGTGGCATCGAGCTGATGGGGGCTGTGCTCTCCCGGTGCGCCGGCCGTGGAGCCGCCTGGAACATCCAGGTCACCGACAGGGGCGGCGCCGGTGTCACCTTCGACTTCGCCTGCTGCCAGGGCTGATCCGCCCGCCCCGGAACACGGCGCGAGGCCGCGGGGCCGGATCCCGCACGGGGCACTGAGCCGGGACCGGCCGCGAGGGCTGCGGCCCGGAAGTCGGTCCCGCTCTTCGCCCGCAGCCCGACGAAGGGGGCGTCATGTACGTCTGCGACCCGCCCTGCACGCCGTTCCAAGGGGACTGACCCGAAGAGACCTGCCCAACCCGCAGTGCAGCGAGGCGGTCACGGTCAAGCCCGTCAATGCGATCGACATGACCGCCCACGTCGGCTTGACCTTCCACTGCCGCACCTGCCCGTGCCGCTGGTATTCGGTCTACGAGGTTGTCAAAGAGGCAACGTCATGAAGGACCGCGACAGGTACGCGTTCATCGATCAGCACCCCGAACCGACCACCGCTGCCGAGGCGCTGGCCCACGTGCTGGAACTGTTCGCGGATGCGCCGGACGGGCACCTGATGATCCAGGCGACGTCCGGCATGTACCGCCCCGGTGCCCGTACCGGTCTGACGATGGGCGATCTGCGGGAACTTTCCGCGGCCCTGTCCGGTCGTGTGACGGGAGACCCCGGCACCCAGGAGAACCCCATGCTGTACTGCTCCGGCCTTCCGCCGGCGGCGGACCTGGGCACGGAGCAGATGAACGGCACCGGGTGCGCCGAAGGGCGCCGGATCGAGCGGGCCGCGACGGCACTGGAGTCCGGCCGTGCCGTCCCGCCGGAAGGACAGGGTCCGCAGGCGATGGCGGACATGCTGCGCACCGCGCATGAGCGCGGCGCCCTCGGAGGGGCCGCTGCCTCAGGACGGCGCGGCGCATCCTGGCCGTCACGGGGGAGGAAGCCGGGGTCCCGGAGCCGCTGACCGCCGAAGCTGCCGAGCGGTGGCAGCGGGACCGCGGCCGGCTGTGGCAGAACCTGTGCGACGCACTGAGCGCGCTGGAACTGGCCGGCGAGCGGTTTGTCCTGGACCTGGAGGAGACGGACGGACGGGTGGCGCGGCGCGTCTGCGGCGAGACCGCCCGCGTCAGCCACGCGGACGACGACCCGGTGTGGCGGCTCGAAGTCGCCACGGACCTCTGAGGCGGAAGGAGACAGCCGTGCCCAGTTTCTACGCGTGGACGTATACGGACGACGACGGTATCCGCCGCCAGATGAAGATCCGCCGTACCCGTGACGACCGCGACGTCGTGTGGGCCCCGCGCTTTCCCGGTGGCCCTGCCCCGTGGTTCGACGCGGATCATGCGGAGAACGCCCCGTCCGCCTACTTCGGAGAAGCCGACCTGACCACGCTGGGCGTGCCGGTGGCGGCATGGCCCGGCTTCGATGATTGAGGGGCAGCGGCCGATCGGCCCACCTGCACCGCGCCCCTGTGTCAATTGCCCGTACCGGCGCGACGTGCCTTCGGGGGGCTGGGGTCAGGAGGAGTACGACAAGCTGCGTGCGTACGACGCCGAGACTCCCTTCCAGTCGACGCGCGTATTCCAGTGTCACCAGGCCGACCGCGACAGCGAGGCGCGTCGCATCTGCAGTGGCTGGGCAGGTTGCCACGAGGCGGAGCACCTGCTGTCTGTGCGGCTGGTCTTGACCGTGGGGCACATAGACCTGACGGCTTATCAGGACGTTGTCTCCTGTCGCTCGCCTCTCCCGCTGTTCGCCTCGGGCAGTGAAGCGGCCAGTCACGGAGTAGCTGACATTGACCGCCCCCGTGTGCTGGCCAGATGTCTGATTGTCAAGGTTTTCCGCACGCGCGGGGATGTGCGCACTGACCCCTGGCCCCTGCCCCGGAGTGCAATCCCTCCCCACGGCCCCGCGTTCCGGGGTGGGCCCCGCAGCCGCCCTGCCCGTGGTCCCTTTCCGGGCAGGGCGTCTGCTTCCTGGGTGCCGCAAAGAATCAACGCACCCTACGCGTAGGGGTCTCGCCAGCCCAACGAATAGGGCTGAGGACGGAGATGGCGGGAACGGCAGACCGCAAACGGAGGACGCGTTCAATATCCCGCTGGACGCCAAGAGCCCCCAGTCCCTGACGCTGAGGCAGAAGCGGAAGGCCGGCTGATGAGCACCCCGGCGCGTCGACGCCCGCGGAGCCGCCCGTCGTCCCGGCCGAGGCGGCAGCGCAGGAAGCACAGCAGGCGGCGCAGGCTGCCCAGACCCAGGCCATCCGCGATCTTGCTATGGAGATCGCGAAGCAGACACTGCTCGACTTCCACCCGGCGACGATCCGCAAGGGCACCGTAGCGAGCATCGCGGACACGGCCGTGTCGCCGACGCCGGGCCTCCGGATCTCCGGAGACACCACGGAAATCCCCGGCATCCGCTACATCGCCAGCTACGCGCCTGTGGTGGGTGACACGGTCCTGGTCATCAAGCAGGGCACAGACCTGGTCGCTCTGGGCGAGATCGCCGGGCAGTTCAGCGACAGCACCTGGACGACAGCGACGCTCGGGGCCGGGCTTCTCCCACAGCGGCAACAGCAACGGCAGCGTGCGCTACCGCAGGGATTGGGACAACGGCTCCTTTAAGCTGTAGTGGCGCGGGGGTGCGGCGAGCACGGGGGCGTCAACGGCGTTTATTTCCACCCCGCTGGACGCTGGATACCGGCCCGTGGACCTGTTCTCCGTCGACACGGCCCGTGACGCGATCGGGACCAACTCGGTGAAGCTTGACTTCATTTCGAGCGGCACCGTCAACGTGGTCGGCGGGACGCTGGTGCCGTCCATCACCGATGCCACGATCAACGGGCACACGCACGCGGGGCCGGCGCACAGCCCCAGCGGACCGAGTCACATCCATCAGGTGTTCACCAGCCACCAGCAGAACATCGGCACGACCGGCGGCACGTCGCAGTCCCATACGCACAGCTACTCGGGCGGCACGACCGGCGACCAGAACCAGAGCCACACACACGAGATGGACGACACGGTAGCGGCCGGGACCGGGCAGACGGGCTCCGCTGGCACGGGGAGTACGTCCACGGACGGCGGAGTACGCACGGTTACGAGAACACCGCTTTCGCACCGACATGGATCAGCTTCAACAGCATCGAGTACTTCCTCGACTGAGCGCAGCGCGGGCCGGGCGGCTTGCCGGGCCTATGACCAGGGGGTAGGCCGCCGAGGGAAGAGTTCTGCCATGATCTCCCGTGAGCGGTCGTCCGGTACCCGGGGAGCCTGGTATCCGGATTTACGCACATGATCGAGGAAATCGGCTGGAAGAGCAATGTGGTAGCGCGAGAGGTAGTAAACGAGGTCGACAGACCAGACCCATTCGCCGTCCGTCATCAGCGATCCGGCGCCGCCGATCCACTCGTCTCTGGAAATGGCGTCACGTTCAGCGCCCATGGTGCTGAAGATCTCTTCGCCACCTTCGAGGTAGGAGAGGATCCGAGCTACATCAGGCGCTGGGGCCCCTCCATGGCCAAGGTCAGTGACGCACTGTAGACGGCAGGATCGCCGTCCTCGTTGCCTTCTGCGAAAAAACCTACTCGGCGAATCATCGTTCCTCGCAAAACGCCGCCGGCAACGTGCACTTCTACGGATTCGAGTGCGAGAACCGCGGCGACGGCCGGGTTCCCTGGCTGGCTGTCCAGCTTGAAGCAGCCGAAGCGGCGGCGGCTGCCGTCTGCCGCTTCCACCGCTGGAGTGAGCGCAGCGTGATCGGGCACCGCGAGTGGCAGCCGGGGAAGGTCGACCCGCTCGGCTTCACCATGGACTCGATGCGTGCCCGGATCGCGGAGCGCCTGGCGCCGCCGCGCACGTACCGGGTGCGCCCGGGGGACTCGCTGTCCTCCATCGCCGCCGAGTTGTTGGGCAGCCTCTCGCGCTGGCCGGAGATCGCACGGCTCAACGGCCTGGCCGATGCCGATGTGCTTCGCGTGGGCCAGGTACTGAAGATTCCCCAAAGGTGATGGACGTACAGGCGTGGCTGGTTGCGGGCGGCGGAGCTGTCGGCATGATCGTGTGCGGACTGCTGGCCGCGCGTGCCACGATCCGCGCGGGCGCGGCTGCTGCGACGGCGAACGAAGCGGCGGGGCGTACGGCTGCGGCGCCGGCCAGCCGCTCCGCCGACCTCGCGGTCCTGACAGCTACCGTCGCCAGGGTCGATCAGGAGAATGCCGCGCTGCGGACGCGCATGTCCCGCATGGAGTCGCTGGTCAGGGCTTGCTCCTGGACGGTGGACGGCCTCTACCGCTGGGCACGCAATCCGGTGGGCGACCCGCCTGCGCCGCACCGCCTGGTCCAGGAGTACAACGACACCGGATCATGACGCAGCCCCCTTCGCCCTTGCGGGTGGAGGGGGCGTTTTTGTCGTGGTGCTGGGTTTCTCCTCAGTCGTCGGGGGCGACGTCGATCCAGGGTGCGTCAGCGAAGAATTCGCCGCCACCGCGGCCGTCGCTGCTCATCCAGCCGTGCGGTCCGCCGTCTCCGGCAGCGTCGGAGCAGGGGGGCCAGGTGCTGTGCCCGCAGTCGTCCCAGCAGCGGTGGCCGTCGATGCTGTAGCTCTGGATCGTCAAGGCGGTTCTCCTCCCGGGCTGCTGGTCGCCCGCTGCTGAACTCATCTACAGCCCAACACGTAGGGATGGCTAGAGGGTAGGGCGTGATTTTGCCGTGCGGGCGAGGGACGCCCGGTAGGCGCTGCCTTCGGGTTTCGCCGCCGGGGGGCTGCTGCCTGCGGCTGGCAAAGTGACAAAGTGTCTTCGGATGGGGTGCATCGGTACATGCCGAACGTATGATCTTCAGCCTGGCGCTTCGGGGGATTTCCGCTGTTATAAGGCGTACATGGCAAGGGGGCCGCGTACATCCGCTCTGTTCTGGGCCGTGGGCCGAGAGCGAGGCGGAATTCCAGGACTAGCGTCGTTCTGTCATTCTTCGCACGTTTGGAACCCATGAAAAATCGCATACTGAGCAGAATTGCGGCGTTGGTGCTGACGCTCGCTATCTTCGTCACCGGAGGCATGAGCCAAGCTCTCGCGGCCGACCAGAAGGAAACACCTTCAGCCCTGAAGAAGTGCCTTGCCGAGCCCTTCGGGAAGAAGCTGGAGTGCATCAAGAAGAACGCCCGGACCGAGGCGTTCGCTCTGCTGGGCATCGTCCTCTACCTCGGCGCCTCGTACGACTGGAAAGAACAGGCCGACACCCAGTTCCCCGGGCTGCGCGAGAAGATAGCAGGCGTCAAGGGGGCAGCTCCGCTCATCGAAGCCACGATGAAGGAGTACATCGCCGCCAAGGAGAAGAAGGATCCGGAAGCGGCGGAGATACTCAAGAACCTGACCGCTACCGTCGACTCGCAGAAGCGGGTGCTCGGAAATATTCGGGACATAGCCCAACGCTCGGCTCAGGTCGCGAAGCTCGCCGGTGATCTTACTGTTGAACTGGCACCGGTGATCAACGAGGCTGCGAACATCTTGTCGGATCCGGAAATCCACACCGCGTTTGACATGATGAATGCAGGCTTCAAGGAGATGGATGAGGCGCTGTATGGCTTGAATTCCGCCGTCGGCGATGCGAACGATTCCATGGGTGGCATGAACGGCGCCATGGGTGGCATGAACGGCGCCACGGGCGGCCTGATCGGCACCGTTAACCGCATGGTCGGGACCGTGAACGAATTGATCGTCGCATTCGACGAGATGGACCGCGGCCTCAAGGTGATGAACGAGGGCGCTGATGAGGTGAACCACGGTATCAATGGAATGATCGCGGGTATCGATCAGGCCAACCGTGGCCTCCGGCAGATGAACCAGGGTATCGCCGAAGCCAACCGCGGCATGGACCAGGCCAACCGTGGCGTCACGGGCATGAACAAGGCCATCGATCATATCAATGACTCCCTCAAGAAGCCCCTCGCCCTGTTCGGCGACCACCCTTTCAGGGACGTTGATATCGACGGCGCTGTCGACTACCTCCGGGGCCGTGCGTCGGGGGAAGAGCGGGTCAAGCGGGCTGTAACTTCAGCGGTTGCGGACCTCATCCCCGTAGAAGGCGACGCAAAGGGGGTAACCGAGGCCATTACGGGAACCGATGTCATCACCGGCGAGAGGCTGTCCCCTGCGGAACGCATCCTCGGTGCGGTGATCTTTACGCGCTGGATCAGGGCAGGGAAGGACGTCATCGCGGCCGAGGACCTGATCAAGACCATCAGGGCGGAAAAGACAGCCGGTAAGATTGACGGCTGGCTCAGCAGGCAGGCATGGGACAAGGTTCCTTCCCATCTCAAACCTTTCGAAAAAGCCACCAACAAAGGTGTAGGTTACCGATGGAATAACGGAAAGGGGGACGGTGTCCGTATTGACAAGGGTAATCCGAATAATTCGCAGGTGATCCAGCAGGAAGATCACGTTGTCATCAATTCCGGTGGCAAGGTAATAGGTCGGAACGGGAAGCCCCTCGACGGCTCCATCAAGACCAATCCTGAGCAAGCACATATCCCGCTGTCGGAATGGTTGAAGTGGAAGGAGTGGAACAAGCCGTGAAAAGTGTAGAGTTTCCGGAGAGGAGAGGCGAAGTCATCTCCGCAGTCCGCGCACTTTCTGATCCTGAGTATCAGCAGCGCGTCTGGATCGAACGGGTCTACCCGCAACCCGAATTCTTCGACGACTTCACTCTGAATGTTAATATCCTCGGAGATGCCGGTGTCTGGGACTCCCCCCGGGAAACCATCGGTTATACCCTCGTCTCCGTTGCTGAAGCCGAAGCCATGGAATCTCTCATCGCGCGCCTCGAAGAGGCCCTAGAGGGCGTCGGCAGCGAGAGCCCGGACAGCGACTTCCTCGCGTCGTCCTTCTGGCCAGGTGTCGTAGAGGCGGCCCGCAACGCCCTCGCACTCCTGACACAGTAACGATGGCGTCGGAATGCCCTTGGCTGACTCGCTCGCGACCGGCCAAGGGCGTTCCTGTTCTGCCGGTCGTGCGGGCAGCATGCCGATGCCGTCATCATGGTCGGCTGTCCCGTTGCGTACCTGCCTTGCCCGAGCCGCTGGTTCCGGACCGGTCGCCGACACGCGTCACGCCGGATCAGCCGGCGGGCGCCGCGTCGCCGGGCGTCCATACGCCGGGCCCGCCCCCGCGCCACTCGATCAGCGAGGGGTCGTCCAGGTCGACATCGTCCGGGTCCAGGCCCCCACGGCGCAGGAACTCCAGCAGGTCGGCCACGCCGTACGCTACTCCCAGGATTGCGGAGTCGGCATGGACGCGCCGCCCCCCCCGGTCGGTGAGGGCGGGTGCATCACCACGCGCGCTGCCATGAGGCCAGGATCATGCGGGGGAGCGCGGACCGGATCCCGGGGCACGCGACAGAATTCTGACACCCCGAGGTGCTGGATGCTCCGTCACCTCACGGTGCGCCGTGTGCCCGCCTGGCGCGGCTGATCACGCTGTGAGCATCGGCGCCGTACACGGCGGATTCCCGCAGGGTGTCCCAGGTCCGGAGGTAGGTGCTGATACTCACGGACTCGTCGATCCACAGCTCCGCGTGCCAGTCCTCAGCGATGACCAGACGCTCGTCAAAGATCCAAAACCCGTTGGCGGGCGGAATCTTGAGCGATGCGCCGAAAGGGACGATCCCCAGGGTGAGAGTGTCCAGACCGATCACTCCGGCCAGCCGGTCCAACTGCGCGGCCAGAACCTGGGGCGGGCAGACCATGGCGCGCAGCGCTCCCTCCCACATGAGGATGTGGTACTTGGCGCCTGCCCTGTACAGGTTTTCCTGCCACTTCAGCCGGGCGCGGACGGCGGCGTCGGTGTCCTGGGGGGAACGCTGGAGTTCGGCGTACCGCGTAAAGATCGCCCTGGCGTAGTCACCGGTCTGGAGAGCGCCGACGATCATGGCGCTCTCCCATGCACGGAAGGTTTTCGACCGGGCGAACTCCGCACTGACCGCATCCTGGACGGCCTGGTGCCCCGACGCCAGCTGCCGCCGCCAGGACCGCACATGGGACTCCAGCCCCCTCAGGCGTGCCAGCAGATCATCGGACGCTCCGGGCTGTTCGGTGGCTTTCGCCCAGTCCTGGAGATCGGTGACCGTGGCCGTCTGCTTGCCGTTCTCCAAGCGGCTGATCTTCGACTGCGCCCAGCCGAGGCGGGCCGCCAGCTGCGTGCCGGTGAGCCGACCTCCAGGGCACGCTTCCCGTAGCTCCCGGAGCCTCGCGCCGAGGGCTGCCCGTGCCTGCTGGAAGTCGGACACCGGTTCACACTCGCTACTCTGCGGCGACCTCCGCCGCGATCGTTTCGTACGGGACAGCGTGATGCTGTGCCGCATCACGCATCTGGACAGAGCGGCTGACGCCGGCCGGTTCGGTGATCAGCTCGACGCTCACCAGGCTGTCCTCGCTGTCGAAGACGAGCAGCGCGACGAGCCGGGAGTCAAAGATCCAGAAATCTTCGCCGGGCAGGCCGAGCAGATCCGCCTGGGATCGCCGCAGGCTGAAGATGCTCTCACCTACGGAGCTGTTGCGCCGCGCGTTGTCGAGCAGGTAGAGCTGCCCCTGGGTCGGCGGGTTGTCGATCACGCGTACGCGTTCGAACCGCTTGCCCAGCGCCGCCTGTTCGCGACGCTCCGCGCACCACTGGGTGTCAGCGCCTTCCCAGTCCACCGGTTCGCCCCGCAGGAACTGCCGGTACGTTTCGGTGGCTTCGTCGCTCGCGTACCGGCGCCGGGTCTCCAGCCGCCACGCCGTGTGCTCGAACTGTGTGAACAGCCGGTCGAATGCGTCCAGACCGATGACGTGCGGCACGCGCACCACCTCCTTCGGGCCCCGGTCCACGAGCAGCTCGCGCGGGACGACGACAGCTGTCTCACCGGCTCCGAGATGCCGGAGCTGGGCGAGGTCGCCGGGGTCGGCCAGCGGGGGCCGTGAACGATGATCTCGCCTGTGTCCAGGTCTTCGTGGACGGCGGGGCAGCCGTTGATGCCGCTGCCCGTGCCGTTGAACCGCAGTCGCCTCATGACTGTGACCTCTCGTCCGGGACTGATCACCCCAGCATCCACGGCCCTGAAGCCCTGCGGTACAGCATGGGCGCAGGCCGCATGAAGATATAGCTGCATATTGAGCCAACCGGATCGCATATCTGCGCATAATGCATGGCGCCCCGGAGACGCCCTGCCTAGCGTCCGGTTCATGGCGAAGAACCACGAGCCGGAGCCCGGTTCCCCTGAGAGCGCCGAATCGGGTGCGGCGGTCGACGCACTGTGTGAAGCCCTGACGCTGGCTGGAATCGTCCTGCCGTCGCTGTCACCCGACCTGGGCTCCCCGAACCTTGCCCTGGTCAATCTGGGCCGCGTACGCGCCGATACCGCCATGCGGCTTGCCGCCGCCGTGCGCCGGGGGACGGACACATGAAGGGCAGCGTGCCCGGCACCGGGAGCCTGGTGTACGACACCGTCCAGCTGCGGCTCGGCCAAGTTGTGGACCACCTCGGGGCATTCGTGCAGCTCCGGCCGCCGGGAGGAGGCCGGGAGTGGGAGGCTGATCCCGACAGCCTGCGTCCCCTGACGCCCTGCGAGGCGCTCAGCGCCCGTGTGGCCGTGGCCAATCACGCGTCCGAGAACGGCCTGCTGCGGTGAGCGCGCCGGTGTCCGAGCAGGCCACCCCCCTCCGGGTGACGGGCCCTCAGCAGGAGGGCTGGGCCTGCGCACTGTGCGGCGCCCGGCTGTACGCGGACCGCTCGTTGGGCGTGCACCGGATCATCTCCTGCGGCCAGGAGGTCGAGGTGGAGCTGTGGGCGTGTGCTCCGTCGTGAGGGGAGGCTGCCGTCCGGCGCGGGCAGCGGCTGCCGTCGGCCCATCTGGCGGAGTGGTCCGGGTGAGCGAGACCTGCCGCTGGTGCGGCAGGTCGACCGACGGACATGTCGACGTCGGGATCGAGCACGTGGCAACCGCTGGCGGGCGGACGGTCTACGCCTGCCGGACGTGCGTGCGCCGGTACGGCATCATCCCCTTCGCCCACCACCCCGGAGGCAGCGACGGACGCCTACGGTTCACGGCGGCGACCATGAGAGCCGCCATGGTGCGCCGGGCGCGCCGGACCTAGAGCCGGACGGCAGCGGGGCACGCGCCCCCGCCGCCCACTGCTGTCCTTGCAGCTCCCGCTCCGGCCGTGTATCGGTCACCGGCCGGGGTGACGTCCATGCCGGGCACCACAGCCGTCTGCTCGGGAGGCCGCCGGGTCTCCCGGGCGCGCAGCGCACCGGCGAGCGCCGAAGCGGCGATCATCGCATCCCGGTCGGCTCCGGTCAGCCCCTCCCGGTCGGCGCACTGCGCGGCCGCATCGATGACCCGGCCAACGGAGGCAGCACCCCGTCGGCTTTCCCCGACGCCCGCTCGGGCCTGATCTGGCCCAGCCACGAGGGCTGGGCCCTGCTCTCCGCGATGGTCTTCTGGGCGGCGGACGACCGCCCGAACGAATACCGGGCCCGCTTCGTCCGCGACTCACTCGGCCCCGGCTACGACTCGACGGCCACCACGGACACGTGGAAGACCGGAGGCGGCCAGTACAAAACCTACCTGTGGCAGATGTTCGTCCACCCGGGCACACCCGTCGGCCTGAAAATCTCCGCCCGCGGCCCCAGCGACACCAAGGTCCCCGCCGAAATCACCCACGCCCAGTTCAAGCTGGCCATTCATACGGAGGTGCTGCGGCCGTAGGGGTGGCCGGGGTGGGGGCGGTCGGCCAGGGGCAGGGCGGAGGCCGTCCTAGTTCGCCTTGTCCCACGGCGGGTTGGACGGGCGCCGGTGCCAGTACCAGGCCCGGCCCGCGAAGGACGACTCCGCGGCCTCCGCGAGACTTGCTCCGCCGTCTTCGGTGGTCAGTCGGTGATAGGTCCGGTCGACCTGCTCCAGTGCGGCCTGCACGGGCTGCTGCAGCTCGGCAGGCAACTGGGCGATCACCCCAGGTACCTGATCGCGCAGTTCCAGGTCCTCGATGTACATGCCGACCGGATACCACCCGGAAGGGGGCCAGTCCGCTTCCATGCGAGCGGTGAGGCGTTCCCAGTTCAGCAGCGGCCAGACGGTGTCTCGCCACCTGCTCCCACCGGGGACACAGGCGTCGGTGAGAGGCGTCGGCAGTTGCAGAGGTCTGATGATCTCGGGAATGCGCCGGACTTCCGCATGGGGGAACGCGGGGACGGAGACCTCGGAGACGGCAACGGTCCACCGGGGGGGCTCGCCCTCTTCTTCGACCGTATTGACGTAGCCCACCTCGCCTGCAGGCGTCGCAACGCGGTCGATCCACGAGATGTCAGGGTAGTCGGACGGAAAAATGACATCGACACCGAGAGAGCGCGCTACAGCCAGCGCAAGTTCCTCTTCGGAAATATGCGGTGTATCACCGGCGGTGATGGCCAGCGACCAGCTCAGGTCTCCGTCCAGTGCCATGTATTCACAGGTGACGGAGGCTTCCCAGTTCCGGTTTTCGAGGTCCCATGCATCACAGACGTCAACCTCGGGGACGGGGACGCCGAAGATCTCCGCCAGAGTCGGGGCGATGCGTCCGGGAACTCCGTCTCCGGTCGTCAGCAGGGTGCACATCATAGCTGGTACATCCTATACAGGTCGATTGCCGTCTGAACGGCGTCGGGCTCGTTCTGGAACTGCTTGGCATTGGCGAAGAACTTCTCACACTGAGCCAAGTCGCCGTTGGCACGCATGATGGCGCCCAGGGCGCCGTATTCGGCGCGGCTCAGATTGGTGAGTCCGGGACCTGAGACGGGGAAGACGGTGCCGGAGGGTTCCACTGCGTAGGAGCGTCCGTTGATTTCGTAGACCTGACGTTCCGCGTTCCAAGCGGCTTTTCCGGCTGCTATCTCCGATATCTCGTCTTTCACCGCCTGGTTGTACCCCGGCAGGATGACCGTGTTCTCTTCCTTGGCCGGACCTCGTTTGATTCCGCTCCAGGTGTGCCGGGGGTGGGGAGCCTTGAGCGTCTTGCCCCTGGCGGCTCCCGCGATGCCCTGGCCGGCCTCCCAGGTGGGCCGGCCTCCGGAACCGCCCGATCCGGCGGCATTGCGCATCAGAGGGCGTCCAGTCGGCCCGACAGGACCGATGCCGGCCATTGCCGGACGCGGGCCGCCCACGTGGGGCAGCGTCATCTCGAAGTCGCGCAGTGGGTTCTTGAGGTTGCGCAGGCCGTCGAGCTTCATGTTGCCGAGGGCGTTCTTGACGCCCCCGGCTTCTCCGATGGCCCGGGCGCCGCGGGCGGCTCCGCCGAAGGCGCCGCCCAGAAGGAGGCCGGAGGTGCCGGCGTCCTTCATTTCGGCGAGGTTGATGCCCTTCTGGTCGCCGAGCAGGTTGCGGCCGCCCTGGGCCACGACCACGTCCACGGTGATGGCTTCGACGCTGCCGATCGCTGCGGTGGCCAGGACCGTTCCGGCGATTTCGGCGACCGTGGCGGACACGGCCACGCCCGCGGTGCCCGCCGCGGCGACGATCGCCTCGGTGGCGCCTGCCGCGGCTATCTCGCTGATGCCACCGGTGAACAGTGCCAGCGCCGTACCGGCGACCAGCACGGCTCCCGCGATCTCCAGCGCGTGCTCGATCTGCTTCTTGGCCTCGGCGATCTGGTCGGCGAACTTGTCCAGGGCCTTGGCCATGTCCCGGGCGGCGGACGCCACATCGTCCAGGTAGCCCTTGCCGCCGCCGTGGTACTTGCGCCAGAAGTCGCCGAACGCCTCGATGCCCGGACCCTTGTTGTTGTCGATGACGTCCTGGGCGGGCTTGTGCGCGGCGGCGGTGACGTCCTCCACGTCGTCGGCGAAGGTCCGCCACGCGCGGGCGGCCTCCCGCAGCTCGTCCTCGTCGCCTTCCGGCCACCACATGCCGGTCAGGTCCTGGACGATCTCCTTCGCCTTGTCGGCGGCGCTCACTGGCCACCGCCCTTGCCGAAGCCGGAAGAGGAGGAACGGTCTGCTTCCTCGTGGTTGTCGGCCATGTCCTTCATGGCCTTGGAAATGCTTTCCAGTCCCTTGACCAAGGCTTGGGCTGCTTTTTCTATCTGCTCGCGGTGCGGGGCGTACATGTGCTGGAACTTCTGGCCTTGTTCGTCGTTCCCCCACGGCGAACCGAGGCCGTCCAGCGAGCCTTTGAGTTTGCTCGTCGCCTTCGCCAGCGCGTCCGCTTCCCGATGGAAACGCGGGGCGGCGGACTTGAGCTGGTCCGTGTCGATGTCGAAGCCGTCACCGGCCATAGGTCCCCCCAGGAACTGTGCTTTCGCATGTCCTCACAACCTATCGCGAGCCACTGACAGCGCTTCAGTCGATTTCCCGGCCGTAGCTGTTCAATAACCAAATAACTGGCGGTGTGCAGGCCGGGCGGGCGGCTGGAGCCTTTCGGCGTGGTGTGGGCCGTCTATGCCACAGCGGGGAAGCGGGAAAGTGGGAAAGCGGGATTGCTTGGAGCTGCCCATGTCTGTCGCTCAGGTCCGCGGCATCAGCCGACCAGGGCCAGGACAGGGCGGAGGCCGTCGGGGCGTTCGGTTGGCGGGATGTGGTCGACGGGGAGGTAGGTGCAGCCGAGGGCTGTGGCTCCGCCGTCCGCTGTGCGGTCGTCGCCGACCATCAGGACGTCCGTGGGGGCCAGGCCCAGTTCCTCGCAGGCGATCTCGAACAGTCGCGGGTCGGGCTTCTGGATGCCGTGTTCGTACGACAGGACGTAGCTGTCGACGAAGCGGTCGAGGCCGTGTGTGCGGAGGACCGGCCGCAGGTCCCAGCCGATGTTGCTGACGACGCCGGTGCGGATGCCGCGCCGGCGCAGCGCGGACAGGACCTCGGCGGCGTCCGGGTACGGGGACCACGCGGAGGGCGTCATGTGGCGTTCGTACAGTGCGTCGTACAACGCTTCGTCGGGCAGCGGTACTTGTCGGGCCAGCCCGGTGTACAGCTCGCGGTGCCGGTCGGCGCTGCGGTCGCGTACCTCCCAGAGTGCGGCCAGCCCGGGCGGCATGTGCTCCGGTGACGAACCGCCGGGCAGCGCGCCGGCCCGGCCCAGCTCTGCCGCGAGGCGGACCACCTCCTCCTCCGCGAGGTCCGTCCCGGTCTCGTCCAGTACCGCCCGCAGCCAGCTCTCCGGCGATTCGATGCGCAGCAGCGTCCCGGAGAAGTCGAAGAGCACACCCTTGATCGTCATAGCGCCATCCTGTCGCGTCGGCGGCCCGCCGTCACCGCCGCGGCCCGTACCGGTGGGCGTACCCGGCCGCCGCGGCCGCCACCAGGGCCCCGCCCAGCAGCCAGCCGCCGAGCACGTCCGTGGCCCAGTGGACCCCCAGGTAGACGCGGGTGAGCCCGACACCCGCCACGGACACGCCGACCAGCACCGCGGCTGCCCACAGCCACCGCCGACGGGCCCCGGACAGCCGCAACAGCCACAGCGCCAGGCCGCCCGCCACCGCCGCCGTCATGGCGTGGCCGGAGGGGAAGGCCGCGTAGTGCGCGGAGTCGACGGGGTCCGGCCACTCCGGACGCTGGCGGCCGACGAGAGCCTTCAGAGCCTGCTGCAACGCCGTCCCCACGGCCGCCGTGAGCACCACCCAGCAGCCGAGCACATAGCGGCTGCGGCGCAGCAGTACGACGGCCGCGACAACCAGGAGGGCCCGCAGGGTCCACGGGTCCCACACCCAGTCCGAGAAAACCTTGCTGACGGAGGTCAGGCCGGGATCCGTGACGGCCGTGCGGTGCAGGGACGTGGCGATGCCCTGGTCCAAGGCGAGCAACGGGCTCCAGCGGGCGGCCACCAGGACGAGGAGGGCGATGAAGGGGAGGAGCAGGAGGAGGGAAAGGAGGGTGGCGTGATGGGGGGAGGAGGAGGGGGAGGGGGATGGCCTGGTGGGGGGCATGGGCGTGGGCATGGGGGAATCCTTGCGGAGGCGCGCCGGGTGGGGCCAGGGAGTCTCCGTACGGGAGTGTGTTCGTGCGGGACGTGCTCGTACGTCGGCGTGTGCCCGGCCGTGTGCGTCCGTATCGCCTTAGTGCGCCCCGGCGGCCGTATCCCCTCGGCCTTCAGTACGTCAGCGCGCTCAGCCCCGGTATGAACGTCACCAGCAGCGGGATCGCCGGGACCAGCGCCGCGACGGCCGTCATGCGCAGGCGGCGGCCGGGGGTGAAGCGCGGGGCCGGGGCGAGCAGGCGGTGTACGCGGTGGGGGAGTTGGGCGCACTGGGCGGGGCAGGGGCCGAAGACGCCGCGGTCCTCGTTGAGTTCGACCAGGGCCAGGGCGATCGTCAGCCGGCCGAAGCGGCGGGAGGCCACGTCGTCGGCGGCCAGTTCGACCAGTCGGTGCACCTGGTCGCGGAACGCGGCGAAGACCGGGACCTGCGGGAATCCGGCCGCGAGTGCCGAGGCGCAGTACAGCAGTACGTCGTGGCGGGCCCGTGCGTGGCCCTGCTCGTGGGCGATCAGCGCGTCGAGCTGACGGCCTTTCAGGCGGCGCAACGCGGAGGTGGTGACCACCAGTTGAGGGGTGGCGCCGTGCAGCCACCACGCTTCGGGGCGGTCGCCTTCGAGGACCACGAGCCGGTCACCGGAAGGCTCCTCGCCGGGCAGCAGCGGGGAGCGCCGCAGCAGGTCGGCGCGCCGCTTCCGGCGCCGGGCGCGGGCGTCGCGCACCTCGCGGGTGAGCATGACGGCCGTCCACGCGCCGCCGCCCGCCAGTACCGCGGCCAGTACGCCGGACCACGGGCCGTACTCCTTGAGGGCGTACGCCTCGACGACGACGCGCGGCGCATGGCCGAAGAGGTGACTGCGTACGGCTTCCCACGCGGCGGCGCCGAAGAGGGACATCGCGAGGGCGCAGCACAGCAGTACGGTGGCGACCACGCACTGCCACACCCACAGGGCGAGCACCGGTTCGCGGTCGGGCCATTCGGCGCGGGCCATCAGACGCGGCGCCGTCGCCGCGACCAGCGCGCCGAGCATCATCAGCGCGAGGGGGACCATCATGGCTGCAGCCTATGAGCGCGTGGCTACCGCGAGGTACGATCCGCGTCGGAAGTGACGTATACCACGGCTTCCGGAGCGCGTGTGCGGGCGGTCACCTCCGCTCAGAGTGTCAGCAGCATTGCGAACATGCCGATGCCCATCGCCACCCGGCACGCTCCCACGACCTCCGGCCAGGAGGCCCGCGCCGGGGCCTGCGCGGCGCGGTCCCCCGCGCCGGGAGTGGCTGCCGGTGCCAGTCGTACGCCCGCGGCGACGATGTACACGGCGTAGTAGGCCAGGAGCAGCACCGTGAACATCGGTAGGCCGCCAGGCCCCGTCGACTCCACGTGCGCCATGGACCCCGTGGGCGTCGCGTGGCCGCCTCCCGGCCCGCCGCCGGGGACGGACACCATCGCCAGGGACATGTAGACCATCGCCGCCGCACCCACCGCGTGGTGCGGATGCCTGCGGAGCAGCGCCCACAGGCCCGCGGCGCCGAAGACGGCCGCGAACGCCCAGGGCGTCCAGGGCGGCTGCGCCACGGTCGTGGCGGGTACGGCCATCGCCGCCATGCCCAGCCCCATCAGCGCCTCGCCGCGCGCTTCCCGCCGCTGCGCGGCCGTACCGCGCCGTACGCTCGACAGGCAGTACGCGCCCGCTCCGGCACACAGCAGCACCAGCAGCCAGCCGACCCATGGCGGTCCGTGCACGGCGTCCTCCCCGAGAGCCCGTACGGCGGTCGCACGCGGGGCGCGCGCGGCGCGGCGTCGTGCGGCCCGGTACAGCGGCATCGTGCCCCGCTGACGGGCCGCGGACGCCCGCCGGAAACCCGGCATCGGGAGCGCACGGGCGCACGGTGGGGAGCATGTGCGGCGGTTCGGCCGGGCAGGGGGGAGCCTCAGAGGTCAGATGCCGGGCCGGTACCTCAGGGGGTGGTCCGCCGGGACCTCGGTCAGCACGATGCGATGGCCGTCGGGGTCCGCGATCCACATCTCGATCAGGCCCCACGGCTCCTTCACCGGGGGACGCAGGATCTCCACCCCGCGGGCCGCCAGTTCCTCGTGTGCCGCGGCGGCGTCGGCGACCTGGAGCCAGAGTTGGAGCGTGGCCGTAGGGGGCTCGGGGGAGCGGCCGGAGACCTCAAGGAAGCCGCCGCCGAGGAAGAAGACCGTGCCGCGTTCCGGGCCGGTACCGAATTCGCGGTAGACCTCCAGGCCCAGCGCGCTGCCGTAGAACTCCCGCGACCGCTCGGGGTCGGACGGCCGCACCAGCACCCTGCTGCTCAGTACATGCACCATGCTGCGGACCCTACGCCTTCGGGCGGGCCGGGCGGTGGCGCGGTGGCTCTTGTTAGCCTCCGGTACGGCCGTACCGCGCGGTGCCCCGGCGCCGGCGCCCGTACGCCGCGCCGCACGCCACCCCGAGAGGACACCGCCGATGCCGACCGTCGAGCTGACCTACAGAACCGCCACCGAAGCCGACGTGCCGGCGGTCGTCGAGCTGATCGAGTCCGCCTACCGCGGCGACGCGAGCCGGGCCGGCTGGACCACCGAGGCGGACCTGCTGGAGGGCCAGCGCACCGACCCCGAGGGGGTCACGGCCGTCGTGCGCGACGCGGACAGCCGGCTGCTGCTCGCCGAGAACGCGGGGGAGATCGTCGCCTGCTGTCAGCTCGAACACCGGGGCGACCATGTGTACTTCGGGATGTTCGCGGTCCGGCCCACGCTCCAGGGCGGCGGCTTCGGCAAGGTCATCATGGCCGAGGCGGAGCGCACCGCCCGCGCCGAGTGGGACGCGGCCGAGATGCGGATGACCGTCATCCGGCAGCGGGACGAGCTGATCGCCTGGTACGAGCGGCGCGGTTTCCGGCGTACGGGCACGATGTTCCCGTTCCCGTACGGCGACGAGCGGTTCGGCATCCCGCAGCGCGCCGACCTGGAGTTCGAGCTGCTGGTCAAGAATCTCGGCTGAGGCGGCCGGGACGTCCGGCCGCGGGGACACCCGGACCGAGGCGCCGGGCGGGCCCCCGTACCGTCCGTCGTGCGGCGGCCCGCCCGTACTGCCCGCCGCGCCCGGCCTCAGGCCGTGAACCGCACCGCCCGCCGGATCTCGGGGAAGTCGGTCACCACGCCGTCCAGCCCCAGGCCGCGGCTGAGCCGGAGCTGGTCGTGGGTGTTGACGGTCCAGCCGAGCACCCGCAGCCCCGCGGTGTGGGCCCGTTCCACCAGCTCCAGGGTGAGCCGGCGGATGTCGAGGGAGAGCGCCGAGGCGCCCACGGCCCGGGCGCGGTCCACCACGTCGATGCCGTAGTCCTCGGCGACCAGCGCGGTCCGTACGCCGGGCAGCAGCCGGGAGACGGTGGCCAGCGCCTCGTCGTGGAAGGAGATCACCTCGACCCGGGCGGTCAGGTCGCGGGCGCGCAGGACGTCGGCGAGCGCCCGGGCGGCGGCCGCGTCCTTGATCTCCGCCTGCAGCGGGGTCCGTACCGCGTCCACGATCTCCTCGAACACCGGCACCCGCTCGCCGTCACCGGCGTCCAGTTCGCGCAGCTCGGCCAGGGTGCGGTCGGCGATCGGCCCCGTCCCGTCGGTCGTGCGGTCCACGTCCGCGTCGTGCATGACCACGAGCGCGCCGTCCTTGCTCAGGTGCAGGTCCAGCTCGATGACGTCGAGACCTTCGCGTTCGGCGCGGGCGAACGAGCGCAGGGTGTTCTCCGGCTCGACGCCCATCATCCCGCGGTGTCCGATGGTGAGAAAGGACAAGGCTGCCTCGTTTCTGTCGGGGGTGCCGGCAGACCGGTACCGGCCGCGGGCCACGGCTGCCGGACCTGTCCCGAGCGCGGGCCCACCGGCTGCACTTGCGAAACGGCGCACAGCCTAACGGGCGCCCGGAACGCCGGAACCGATGTCGGACAGCGCTCCGACGTGGCCGGAACGGGGACTTGTCAGGTCTGCGGCCGCGCCCGCCGGGGCCGGGAAATCCGGGGTGGCGTCGGGGCTCGCGGCGGCCGGCGCCGCGGCCGGGGGCGTGCGCCGGGGCGTCGCGCGCCTCCGTCTGGGGGCTTCCGCCCGGAATGCGGCTCACTCGTGCGTGGGCGAGTCCTCCGCGCGCTGACGCGACGGGCCACGGCGGCACGTCAGGGGGAGGAGGGGGGAAGGGGAACTGTTGGGTAATGGCGGGAACCGGTCAAGGCTGCGGTGTGGGCGTCCAGGAGTGGCGCAGGCGCCGCACGGGGGCCGCGCGCCGCCGAGTCCCAGTTGGCGGGCCCGGCCGCCGCGTGCGTCCGGTGCTCCGTACGGGACGGTGCCGTACGGGAGCGGCTCGACGGGCGGACGGGAATCGGCCGGAACCACCCGCTCGCCCAAGGCCGGTCCTCGTGGCCGGCCGTCGTGCCGGGTGTCCGGCGGGCGCCCGGTACCGGATGGGGCGACCATGGCGGGGTAGATGTCGGTACGTGTTGGAACGTGCTGGAGGATGCGCGGCAGGGGTGGGCCGGGCAGACAGAAAATCCCGCACCCTCTTCGCCATACAGGAAAAAGATTCGTGACCATGGGGGTTTAGCGAAAGATTTTTCCCGGTGGCTCTTGAGGTCGCGGAGGACCCCTGGATACCGTGTCCGCACAACAGGATCTCCTGCCGGAGGGTAGTCATGACGGAAATTCTTTCGCCTGTGGGTGCCCCGGGGGCATCGGGACCGCAGAGCGTGTGGTCGCGCATCCCGCGTGGCCGGTGCTCAAGGACGCCATCGAGACCATCCGCCCCTGGCAGTCCAAGGACGGCTCGATCGACCTCGACGCCGAGGGCGCGCCCGCCGCCGCCGACGTCCGGCGCGAGGTGGAGCGCGCCATATCGGCCATCGAGGAGCTGGCGCCGCTCCTCCCGCACGACGCCGCCTACCACCGGGCGCTCGTGGCGGACCTGCGCCGCTGGGCCGACGGCGGCTTCGCCGTGCCCGACTTCCTCGACTCGCTGCTCGCCTTCCAGCCCGCGCGGGAGCGCGTCGACGGCCTCCAGCACCTGGTCGTCTTCCCCATGTACACGCAGAACGGCAACCCGGACCGCAACTTCGAGGCGGTCGTGCTGCGCATGGTGTGGCCCGAGTGGCTGGCGGAGCTGGAGCGCACCCGTTATGACAACCCGCTGTTCTGCGGCATCACCTTCGAGGACTTCACCGCCGGGTACGACACCAACTCGGCCGTCCTCTTCCCGGAGACCATCGCCGTGCGCGAGGCGCCCGAGCGCTTCACCTGGGGCGGCATCTTCTGCGACCGGGAGGCCGCCCGCTTCCGCCGGGTCAGCGAGGCCGCCGTCGAGACGCTGGGCGTCGAACTGCCCGCCGACATTCGCGAGATGCTCGCCGACCAGGACCGCTGCCAGCAGGCGTTCGTGCTCTGGGACATGGTCCACGACCGCACCCACAGCCACGGCGACCTGCCGTTCGACCCCTTCATGATCAAGCAGCGGCAGCCGTTCTGGATGTACGGCCTGGAGGAGCTGCGCTGCGACCTGACCGCCTTCAGGGAGGCCGTCAAGCTGGAGGCCGAGGGCTTCCGCCAGGCCCGCGACGTCCAGTACGCGGTGATCTTCGACCGGATGTTCCGCTTCCCGGTCACCGGCGACCGGGTGCGCAACTACGACGGCCTCGGCGGTCAGCTCCTCTTCGCGTACCTGCACCAGCACGACGTCGTACGCTGGACGGACAACACCCTCCACATCGACTGGGAGCGCGCCCCGCAGGTCACCAACCAGTTGTGCGGCGAGATCGAGAAGCTCTACCGGGACGGCATCGACCGCCCCAAGCTGGTCCACTGGTTCGCCGCCTACGACCTCGTCTCCACCTACCTCCCCCCGCACCCCGGCTCCGTCTGGGCCAAGGGCCCCGACGCGCTCGACCTCGACAAGCCGCCGCGCAAGCTGGTCGACGACGTCCTGCCGGACGAGTTCCCGCTGAGCATGTTCTACGAGGCTCTCGCCAAGAAACTGCGCGGCGTGATTGCCTCCACCAAGGGCATCACGGCCGGAAGCGACGTACTGGCGGCGGTGTGAGCGCCGGCGGTACCGAAGGCACGCCGGAGCACGAGGAGACGAGGAAGATGAGTACTGCGACCAACGGCCAGGGACTTCTGGAAGGCGCGGTCATCGCGGTGGCCGGGGCGGCCGGCCCCGCGGGGCGGGCGACGCTGCTGCGGCTCGCCGAGGCGGGGGCGACCGTGGTCGCCGCCGACGCGGACGCCGCGCGGCTGGCGGAGGCCGTGGACGCCGCGCGGTACGCGCACGGCGGCGCCACCGTCACCGGCGACACCGTGGACCTGCTGGATCTGGACGCGACCCGCGGCTGGGCCGACCGTACGGAGAAGGAGTTCGGCCGGATCGACGGCCTGGTGCACCTGGTCGGCGGCTGGCGCGGCTCCGCCTCCTTCGCGGAGACCGACCTCGCGGACTGGGACCTGCTGGAGAAGCTGCTCATCCGTACGGTCCAGCACACCTCGCTCGCCTTCCAGGGCCCGCTGGAGCGGTCCGGGAACGGCCGGTACCTGCTGGTCAGCGCGGCGGGCGCGAGCAAGCCGACCGCCGGGAACGCCGCGTACGCCGCGTCCAAGGCGGCCGCCGAGGCGTGGACGCTGGCCCTCGGCGACGCCTTCCGCAAGGCCGGGGGCGAGGACGGTCCGAAGGCGGCGGCTGCCATCCTGGTGGTCAAGGCGCTCGTCAACGACCAGATGCGCGCCGAGCGCCCGAATGCCAAGTTCGCGGGCTTCACGGACGTCAAGGACCTGGCCCAGGCCGTCAGCGGCGTCTGGGAGCGGCCCGCCCAGGAAGTGAATGGACAGCGTCTGTGGCTGACCCCCGAAGCGTGACCGAACGGC
This sequence comes from Streptomyces chrestomyceticus JCM 4735, assembly GCF_003865135.1. Classification (NCBI taxonomy): domain Bacteria; kingdom Bacillati; phylum Actinomycetota; class Actinomycetes; order Kitasatosporales; family Streptomycetaceae; genus Streptomyces; species Streptomyces chrestomyceticus. Next base: position 7,883,571 of record NZ_BHZC01000001.1, read on the forward strand.
AGACCGACGCCCGGCGGCGCCACGACCCGGCGGTACGCGGCTTCGCCAGCGACAACTACGCCGGCGCCCACCCCGAGGTGCTGGCGGCCCTCGCCCTCGCCAACGGCGGCCACCAGGTCGCCTACGGCGAGGACGAGTACACCGAAGCGCTCCAGCGGACCGTTCGCAGCCACTTCGGGCAGACCGCCGAGGCGTTCCCGGTCTTCAACGGCACCGGCGCCAACGTCGTCGCCCTCCAGGCGATGACCGACCGCTGGGGCGCGGTGATCTGCGCCGACACCGCGCACATCCACGTGGACGAGTGCGGCGCCCCCGAGCGGGTCGGCGGCCTGAAGCTGCTGACCGTACCGACCGAGGACGGCAAGCTCACCCCGGAGCTGATCGACCGCGAGGCGTACGGCTGGGACGACGAGCACCGCGCGATGCCGCAGGTCGTCTCGATCGCCCAGAACACCGAGCTGGGCACGGTCTACACCCCCGACGAGGTGCGGGCCATCTGCGAGCACGCCCACGAGCGCAACATGCTGGTGCACCTGGACGGGTCGCGGATCGCCAACGCGGCGGCGTCGCTGGACGTACCGATGCGGGCGTTCACGAACGCGGTCGGCGTGGACGTGCTCTCGCTGGGCGGCACGAAGAACGGGGCGCTGTTCGGCGAGGCCGTGGTCGTGATCAACCCGGACGCGGTGCGGGCGATGAAGCACGTACGCAAGATGTCCATGCAGCTCGCCTCCAAGATGCGTTTCATATCCGTGCAGTTGGAGGCGCTGCTCACGCGCGACCTCTGGCTGCGCAACGCCCGGCACGCCAACAGCATGGCCCAGCGGCTCGCCGCCGGCGTCCGCGAGGTGGACGGCGTGGAGATCCTCTATCCCGTCCAGGCCAACGCCGTCTTCGCGCGCCTGCCGCACGACGTCACCGAGCGGCTGCAGAAGCGCTACCGCTTCTACTTCTGGGACGAGGCCGCGGGCGACGTCCGCTGGATGTGCTCCTTCGACACGACGGAGGAGGACGTGGACGGCATGCTGGCCGCGCTGCGCGAGGAGATGGGCCGCTGACCCGGCCCGGGGCCGTCAACTGAATGATTATGCGCCCGACCGGAAAATCAATTGCTTCCGGTCGGGCGCATCGTTAGGGTGACGGCGCATGGAGCTGATCCAGTACGAGCCCGAGATGTCTGCCTACCTCGTCGCTGACGAGGTGGTCGACCACGAGCACGCCGTCGTACGCGGCATCGCCCGGCGGCTGCGCTCCGCGACGTCCGACGCATACTCATACGCCGAGGCGGCGTTCACGTATGTCCGCGACACGATCCCGCACAGCGCCGACTCCGGGGACCCGCGGGTCACCTGGCGCGCCTCCGACGTCCTGGAGCAGCGCACCGGCATCTGCTTCGCCAAGGCGCACGCCCTGGCGGCCCTGCTGCGCGCCGAAGGCATCCCGGCCGCGCTGTGCTACCAGAAGCTGGACACCGCGCACGGGCTGATCGCGCTCAAGCTGCCGGGGGAGCGGCGCTGGGCGCGGCAGGACCCTCGGGGAACAAGCCCGGGGTCGACGCGCAGTTCCGCCTCGACCGGGAGCAGCTCGCCTGGCCCGTCCGGCCGGAGCTGGGGGAGGCGGACTGTCCGTGGCTCTTCGCCGAGCCGCACCCCGCCGTGCTGCGCTGCCTCCAGGAGGCCGTCGACCGCCCTCATCTGTGGGAGCTGCTGCCGACCGCCCTGGAGATGCCCGAGGCGTGCCGGCAGGCATGACCGCGGCGCGTCAGCCGTGTCTCAGGCGGTCGCGCCCGGTACGGGAGCCGTGCCGCCGAGGTGGGCCGGGACCCACCAGGTGTCCTCCGGGCCCTTGGGACGGACCGGGTACGCGCGCTGTGCCGCTTCCAGGAGGTCCTGTACACGGGACCGCAGCCGGTCGGTGATCTTCTCCGTCTGCTCGTCCGGCGACGCCTCGACCGGCTCGCCGACCCGGATGGTGATCGGGAAGTGGTTACGGCCCAGGTCCCGCTTGTGCCCCTTGGTCCACAGCCGCTGGGTGCCCCACAGCGCCATCGGCAGGAGCGGCACCCCCGCCTCCTGCGCCAGCCGGGCCGCGCCCGACTTGAAGGTCTTCAGGGTGAAGGACTCCGAGATCGTCGCTTCCGGGAAGACCCCGATGATCTCGCCGCCGCTCAGCGCGCTCAGCGCGTGCTTGTAGGCGTGCACACCCTGCGTGCGGTCCACCGGGATGTGCTTCATCGCGCGCATCAGCGGACCCGACACCTTGTGCCGGAAGACCGACTCCTTGGCCATGAAGCGCACCAGGCGCTTGGCGGGGCGGGCGGCCAGTCCGCAGAAGATGAAATCCAGGTATCCGATGTGGTTGCTCACCAGGACCGCGCCGCCGCGCCGGGGGATGTTGTCGGCCCCCGCGATGTCGAACTTCAGGTCGAGCGCCTTGAACGCCGCGCGAGCGGCGCCGATGACGGGCGGGTAGACGAGCTCTGCCATGTCGGGGACCCCTTTTCTGTGCCTGGGGAGGGTTCTCCCGGCGAAGAAGTTACGCAGCCGTAAGTATGCGGCTTTCGGGAGATCGTGCCCGATCGGCGGCCCAGGGGCTACCGTACGGGACCCCGCTGCCGGGAGATTCTCGTCACGTGGCGGTCACACCGTCCAGTTGCCCGGTGCGGGTGGAGGTACACCTCGCGCCCGGCGGGAATGAACGCGGCCCCGCGGACGCTGCACCCGTCGACGACAGGACCGATGGTGTGCGGCGCCGCCCCGCGGCAGCGGGCTTCCCCGGCGCGCCGCGCACCGGCGCGAGAGAGGGTGACGCGTGCGAGGGCAGGACGTGGGGACGCGGCTGGGCGCCGCCGAGGTCGGCGCCGGACTGGGGGAGCGGGCCACGCTCGTGCAGTTCTCCAGCGCCTTCTGCCAGCCCTGCCGGGCCACTCGGCGCACCCTGGCCGAGGTGGCCGGCATGGTGGACGGCGTGGCGCACGTCGAGATCGACGCGGAGGCGCACCTGGACCTGGTGCGGACGCTGCGGATCGAGCGCACGCCCACGGTGCTGGTGCTCGACGGGGACGGCGCGGTGGTGCGCCGGGCCGCCGGACAGCCCCGCAAGGCCGATGTCATCGCCGCCCTGGGGGCCGCGGTCCGTGATTGATCTCCCAGATGCCCGGCGTCACTTGACTGCCCGGCACACGCATCGTCAGGGTGACGTCATGCGGTCAGGCACCCTCCTTCGCGCACGCGCGTACGCGGACCTCCGGCGCACCGTTCGGGCGCGCTGTCCCGGCGCGTGAGCAGCGACGACTTCGGCCGCGCCGGCGACGGCGCCGCTCCGGCCCGTACACCACGGCAGAAGGACACCTCCATGACGGCACCAGCCGCCCTCGGTACGCCCCGTTCCGCCACTCCCGACCTGCTGCGCTCCGTCTTCCGGCAGCACGCGGCGGGCGTCGCCGTGATCACCGCGCCGGGCGCCCGCCCGGTCGGCTTCACCGCCACCTCCCTGACCTCGGTGGCCGCCGACCCGCCGCTGCTGTCCTTCGGCATCAGCACCGGCTCCTCCAGTTGGGCCACGGTCTCCGAGGCCGGGTACGTCGGCGTGCACATACTGGGCGAGCACCAGCGGGAGCTGGCCGCCACCTTCGCGCGGAGCGGCGCCGACCGCTTCGCCGCGCCGACCTCCTGGCGCCCCGGCCCGTACGGCGTGCCGCTGCTGGACGGCGTGCTGGCCTGGCTGGTCTGCGAGGTGGTGGCCCGGGTGCCCGCCGGTGATCACCGCATCGTGCTCGGCCAGGTCGTCGAGGGCGACCCGGAGGGGTACGCCGGCACGGCCGGCCGCAGCCGCCCGCTGCTCTACCACGAGGGCCGCTTCAACGCCCTGCGCGACTGACCCGCCGCGGGGGTGCGCCGGGCGGCCGTCTCAACGCTCCGCGCACCCCGCCGGTTCCGGCTGCGCGCCTCTTCCACCCCATCGGTGTCCGTTGGCAACGTCACAGTTCAACGGCCTTGCTTCCGGGGAATGGGGTGGATGTACTGGCGAGTAATATTTCGGTGGGCGCGGGAGACCCGTCCGACCGGAAGCCGCCCCAACAGGCGCCTATGCTGCCAGCACAAGGCAGTTCGGAAGAGTCGAAGCAGGTAGGAGAGCCGGCGTGAGCCTGAGGATCGTTGTCTGTGTGAAGTACGTGCCCGACGCCACCGGCGACCGGCACTTCGCCGAGGACCTGACCGTCGACCGCGACGACGTGGACGGCCTGCTCTCGGAGCTCGACGAGTACGCGGTCGAGCAGGCCCTGCAGATCAAGGAAGCCGCCGACGGCGACGCGGAGATCACGGTCCTGACCGTCGGCCCCGAGGACGCCAACGACGCGCTGCGCAAGGCCCTGTCGATGGGCGCCGACAAGGGTGTGCACGTCGAGGACGACGACCTGCACGGCACCGACGCGCTCGGCACCTCCCTCGTACTTGCCAAGGCCGTCGAGAAGACCGGCTACGACCTGGTCGTCTGCGGCATGGCCTCCACCGACGGCACCATGGGCGTGCTGCCCGCGCTGCTCGCCGAGCGCCTGGGCGTGCCGCAGGTGACCCAGCTCTCCGAGGTCTCCGTGGACGGCGGCGTCGTCAAGGGCCGCCGGGACGGTGACACCGCCACCGAGCACCTGGAGGCGTCGCTGCCGGCCGTCGTGTCGGTCACCGACCAGTCCGGCGAGGCCCGTTACCCCTCCTTCAAGGGCATCATGGCCGCCAAGAAGAAGCCGGTGGAGTCGCTGGACCTGGACGACCTGGACATCGAGGCGGACGAGGTCGGCCTGGAGGGCGCCTGGACCAAGGTCGAGGAAGCGGCCGAGCGTCCCGCCCGTACCGCGGGCACGATCGTCAAGGACGAGGGCGAGGGCGGCAAGCAGCTCGCCGAGTTCCTCGCGGGCCAGAAGTTCATCTGAGCCCCCGGAAACCCGTCCGCACCACCGCCCTCACTTTTCCCGCAGGAGTGCAATCCCATGGCTGAAGTCCTTGTCTACGTCGACCACGTGGACGGCGCCGTCCGCAAGCCCACCCTCGAACTGCTCACCCTCGCCCGCCGCATCGGCGAGCCGGTCGCCGTGCACCTCGGCCCCGGCGCCGACACCGCCGCCGCGACGCTCGCCGAGCACGGCGCGGTCAAGGTCCTGACCGCCGACGCCCCCGAGTTCGCCGACTACCTGGTCGCGCCGAAGGTCGACGCCCTGCAGGCCGCGTACGAGGCCGTCTCCCCGGCCGCCGTGCTGCTGCCGTCCTCCACCGAGGGCAAGGAGATCGGCGCCCGCCTCGCGGTCCGCATCGGCTCCGGCATCATCACCGACGCCGTCGACCTGGAGGCCGGCGACGAGGGCCCGGTAGCCACCCAGTCCGTCTTCGCGGCCTCGTACACCACCAAGTCCCGCATCACCAAGGGCACCCCGGTCATCACCGTCAAGCCCAACTCCGCCGCCCCGGAGGCCGCGCCGGCCGCCGGTACGGTCGAGCAGCTCACGGTGACCGTCGCCGACGCCTCCAAGGGCACCAAGGTCGTCTCGCGCACCCCGCGCGAGTCCACCGGCCGCCCGGACCTGACCGAGGCCGCGATCGTGGTCTCCGGTGGCCGCGGCGTCAACGGCGCCGAGAACTTCCCGGTCATCGAGGCCCTCGCCGACTCGCTCGGCGCGGCCGTCGGCGCCTCGCGCGCCGCGGTGGACGCGGGCTGGTACCCGCACACCAACCAGGTCGGCCAGACCGGCAAGTCGGTCTCGCCGCAGCTTTACATCGCGGCGGGCATCTCCGGCGCGATCCAGCACCGCGCCGGCATGCAGACCTCGAAGACCATCGTCGCCATCAACAAGGACGCCGAGGCGCCGATCTTCGACCTGGTCGACTACGGCGTGGTCGGCGACCTGTTCGAGGTCGTCCCGGCCCTCACCGACGAGGTCAAGGCCCGCAAGGGCTGACCCCGCGGGGCACGGCGGGTCCGTGCCGTGCCACCCGTGACGAGCCCAGGGCCCGTACGCGCCTCCGCGTACGGGCCCTGGGCCTTTCGCGGTGCCGGGGCCTACGTCCCGCACGCGGGGACGTTAGGCCCGGGTTCCGGGCCGCCGGGCGGGCACACCGAGGGTGCCGGATCCCGACCGCGGCACCGAAGGGAAGACCCGCACGATGCCCCTGCCCCACGCCCCGACCGACGCCCCTGGCGGCGCTCCGACCGGCGCCCCGGCCGACCCCTGCGTCCGCGCCCTGCGGATGCGGCTGCCGACGGGCCCGCAGGCTCCCCGCCTGGCCCGGGAGTCGGTCAGCGCCGTCCTGGACCCCGATCGCTACGCGCTCGGCGACGGCCAGGTCTGCCTGTCCGAGGTGGTCGCCAACGCCGTACGTCACTCCACCGCGCCCGAGATCCCGCTGATGCTGATCGGCGAGCCGGACGGCAGCCTCTTCGCGGCGGTCCGGGACACCGCCCGTACGGTGCCGATGGCCACCGGCACCCAGGACGAGCCGCTGGCCGAGGACGGCCGGGGCCTGGAACTCCTGGGCGCCCTCGCGGACGGCTGGGGCTTCGACCGGACGCGCTCCGGGAAGTGGGTGTGGTTCCGCGTGCGCCACCCGCGCTCGGCCATGTCCGGCGGGCCGGTGAGCGCGTGATGAGCGACCTCGCACCCATACGGGACAGACCCGCGACCGGACCGGCCGGGCTGCCCCGGCTGGACGACGCCGGAGCCGTCACCCCGCAGGACGCCCGCGAGGTCTCCCAGCTCTTCTTCGAGCGGCTGGCGGACCTCCCCGAGGATGCCCCCGCCCACCGGTACGCACGTGACTGCCTGGTCGAGATGAACCTGTCCCTGGTGCACTACGCGGTCCGCAGGTTCCGCAGCCGTGCCGAGGAGACCGAGGACATGGTCCAGGTGGGGACCATCGGGCTGACCAAGGCGATCGACCGGTTCGACCTCTCGCGCGGGACGCCGTTCAGCGCCTTCGCCGTGCCGTACATCGTCGGGGAGATCAAACGGTACTTCCGGGACACCAGTTGGGCGGTGCACGTACCGCGCCGGCTCCAGGAACTCCGGATCGACCTGGCCAGGGCGCGGGAGAAACTCGCGCACGACCTGAACCGGGCGCCCACCACCGCGGAACTGGCCCGGCACCTGGACATCGATCAGGACGACGTCATCGAGGGACTCTACGCCGGGAACGGGTATTCCGCCGATTCCCTGGACGCCCCGCCGGAGGACGGTGACGCGCATTCCGCGGGCGGGACGCTCGCCGCATTCCTGGGTGCCGAGGACCCCGCCCTGGAGAAGGCGGAGAACGTGCAGGCGCTCAAACCGCTGCTGGACGGGCTCGAAGAGCGGGAGCGGCGGATTCTGTATCTGCGGTTCGGCGCCGAACTCACCCAGACGGAGATCGGCAAGGCGCTCGGGATCTCCCAGATGCAGGTGTCGCGGCTGCTGACCCGGATTCTCGCGGGTCTGCGCGAGAAGATGCTGGAAGAAAACTGAGCGACAGTGGCCGGTGGTCGTTCGGCGGCCCGCCTCCTGCCGGGAGCAGGAGGCGGGCCGATCCGTTTCTTCAGGCCGCCCGACGGTACTAGGCGTCGTGCGCGCGCAGCAGGCGGCGGGCCTCGCGGAGGGCGGCGGCGGGGTCCCGGTGACCGGTGTAGACACCGAGGGTGTAGGCGACGTCCGCCAGCCGGGATTCCCTTCTCCCGTGGGCGGGGGAGCCGTTTTCGGTGAGGTGCTGGTGTTCGTGGACGAGGTCCCGCAGCACGTGGTAATTGATCAGTCGCATGGCGCGTCCCTATCTGCGCGGTGGGGTTCGGTAGCTGCTTTTCCGGTGCCCCGGGGAGAAGGGGAGCGGCGGGACCTTCGTCCCCGGGTGTACGGGCCCTTTTCCCGTACGGTGCAGCCGGACGGCACCTTTTCCCGCCGCGGCCGCAATTCTTCGCCAAGGGCTGCATAACCGGCGGCCGCACCGGACAAGACATGGTTTCGGCAACCGTCGCCGACGGCTGGTTTCTGCCGATTCGATGCGCGGACGGAAGGGGCGCACATGCGGGAGGAGAATGCGGCGCAGTCCGGGCGCCGGGCGGGCACCGCGCACGCGGTGGCCGGGCTGGCGCGCATCCGTGACGGGCCCTGGGCGGTGCGGTGGCTGGTCGCCGTCCGGGCCGCCGTGGCGGCGGCGCTGGCCTGGCAACTGTGCCGCAGTCTGTGGGAGGCGCCGCAGCCCGGCCCGGCGGTCGTCGCCGCGCTGCTGGTCGTCCACCCGACGGTGTTCCGCTCGTGCACGGCGGGGCTCCAGTACGCGGCCGGGTGCACGCTCGGCGCCCTGATCGCCCTGCCCGCCGCGGTCCTCGCCGGGCCGACGTGGCTGAGCATGACCGCCGTCCTGCTGCTGTCCCTGCTGGCCGCCGGGCACGAACGCCTCGGCGCGCACGGACTGCACGTACCGATCACCGCGGTGTTCGTCCTCCTGCTCGGGCCGAGCCACGCGGGGCAGATCCTGCCGCACCTGCTGGAGATCGGGGTGGGTATCGCCGTCGCGGTGCTCTTCAACGCCCTGCTGCCGCCGCCGCTGCGGCTGCGGGCCGCGGAGTCCGCCCTCGACCGTCTGCGGGACGAACTGGCCGGCGTACTGGACGGCATGGCGACCGCCGTACGGGAAGCACGGCATCCCGACGACGTCCTCGGCACACAGTGGCCCGCCCGTGTCGCGGAGACCACCGCCAGGGCCCGCAGCGCCCTCGGCCAGGCGCACGAGAGCCTGCGCTGGAACGTGCGCGCACGGAACCGGAACGCCGTCTGGCACCTGGACCGCAAGGTCCTGGAAAGCCTGGAGCGGGTGGCACACGACGCGGAGGCGTGCGTCGGCGCGTTCGGCGGTCTCGCGGCGCAGCGCCCGGCCGTGGCGGCGGGGCCGAGTGCAGCGGTGTCCGGACCGGGCGCGCCGGAGGCCGGACCGGCCGTGACGGCGCGGGCGGACGTGTGGGACCGGGAGTTCCGGGCCGGCTGCGCCCGGCTGCTGACCTGCCTGGCGCTGTGCGTACGCGGCTGCCGGGGCGGCAGCCCGCACCCCGTGCTGCCCGCGACCCGCCGGGTGTGGCGGGAGCTGGCCGAGCGCTGCGGCGACCGGCGCGACAGCCTGGACGTCCGGGTGGCCGAGTACCGCCTCCTGATGCTCCTCGACCGGGCCCTGCACGACGTGGCGGGCGGCCGCCGCACGGTACGTCCCGCCCCCGCCACCGCTGGAACCCCCATCACCACCAGGGAAGAAGCCCATGCGCAAGCAGCCGCCGAGCACCGCTGAGCGCTCTGCCGGGTGCGCGCGGAACCGGTTCACGGCTCTGTTGCCGCGCGCGCTGTTCGGCCTCGCCTTCGCGCTGTTCGTACTGACCGTCGTGACCGTGTCGACCGGCGTGCCGGAGCCCCGTCGGCTCACGGCCGGTCCACTGTCCGAAGCGGCGACGTGCACGGCACTGGCCGCCGCGCTGGTGGCCCTCTCCAGCAGCGCGGTACGGCGGCGGCGACAGCGCGCGCTGGACCAGGCCGACACTTCGGCCGCGACCGCACAGCAGGTCCTGCTGCGGCCACTGCCCGGACGGATCGGAGACCTGCGCCTGCGCGGTACGTACGTTCCGGCCCGGACCGCGCCCCGCAGCGGCGGCGACCTCTACGACGCGGTGCACAGCCCCTACGGCACCCGCCTGCTCATCGGCGACGTGCGGGCCAAGGGGATGCTCGCGGTGGAGGCGTCGGCGCTGCTGCTGCGCTCCTTCCGCGAAGCGGCGTACGAGGAAGAGCAGTTGACGGAGGTGGCCCGGCGGCTGGAGCACGACGCACAGCGGCACATCGCGCGCCTGCCGGGCGCCGAGACGCCCGAACGGTTCGCCACCGCCCTGCTGGTGGAGATCCCCGACGGGCCGGTGGCCCGGGTGGTCCACTGCGGGCACCCCGCACCCCTGCTCGTCTCCGGCGGCCGGGTCAGCCCCTGCCCGCCGGAGCGGCCCGGCGCCCCCGTCGGCATGGCCGATCTGGTGGGGGCCGGGCACGCGGTCCAGACGCTGCCGTTCCGGGCGGGGGAGCGGCTGGTGCTGCTCACCGACGGGTTCACCGAGGCCCGGGACGCTGCGGGGCGCTTCCACCCGTTCACCGAGCGGGCCGCCGCGCCGCTGGACGACCTGGTGGACGGGCTCCGCGCGGACCTGGTCCGGCACGCGGGCGGGGAGCTGCGGGACGACGCCGCGCTGCTCGTCGTCGAGCGCGTACCCGGGTGACCGGTCCGGCCTACTCGCCCGTCGCCCCGTCGATCCGCTCCCTCAGCAGGTCCGCGTGCCCGTTGTGCCGCGCGTACTCCTCGATCATGTGGACGTACACCCACCGGAGGCTGATGATCCGGCCGTCCGCCATCGTGAACGTGTCGTCCAGGCCGCGGTGCGCCACGGCTCGGTCGGCGGCGTCGCACTCGGCGCGCAGCGCCGCGAGCGCCTCCTCGGCACCGGCGGGATCGAGGTTCTCGAAGTCGCCGTCCGGCTGCTCGTCGGTGAAGTACAGATGCCCGATCTTCTGGCCGGCGACGCGCTGCCGGAACCAGGCGCGCTCCACCTCGGTCATGTGCCGGACCAGGCCGAGCAGCGTCAGGTTCGACGGCTCGGCGCTCACCTGGACGAGCTGTTCCGGGGTGAGCCCGGCGCACTTGGCCAGCAGGGTGTCACGGTGCCGGTCCAGCCAGCCCTGGAGCATGCTGCGTTCGTCCGCCACGTACGGCTCGGTACGGCGGTCAACCTTCGGTGCGATCCATGTCATGCGGGAGAGTGTCGCCCGGCTTGATCGAAAACGCCATGGGTTAAATCCGCGCCGGGCCCGGGACTTCGCGACCGTGCCGCGCCGGGGCGGGCGACCATACCGTCAGTGGTCGCACAGCGAGTCGTACGGGACATCGGGCAGCAACTCCCGCCAGCGCGCGGGCCCGGTCCTGCCGACCAGCGGACAGATGCGCCCGGCCACCCGGCGCGCGTCGAGGTCCCACAGCCGTACGGAGCCGTCCGCGCCGGTGCTGGCCAGGGTCCTGCCGTCCGGCGCGTAGGCCACCGACCACACCACGTCGGTGTGCCCGGTGAGCGTCGCGGTCGGGGTACGGGCGGCGGTGTCCCAGACGCGTACGGTGCCGTCGAACCCGACCGTGGCCAACTGCCGCCCGCGCGGCGCGAACGCGATGTCGCGCACCGAGCCCGTGTGGCCGCGCAGCACTCCTGCGGCGCGGTACCGGCGCAGGTCCCACAGGCGCACCGTGCGGTCGTTGCCCGCCGAGGCGAGCGTGCGCCCGTCCGCGCTGAAGGCCACCGCCCACACCGCGCCCGTGTGCCCGCGCAGGACGGCGACCGGGCGGTGCGTGACGGCGTCCCACAGCCGTACCGTACGGTCGTCGCTCGCGCTGGCCAGCAGCCGCCCGTCCGGGCTGAACGCCACGCCGTTGACGAAGTCGTCGTGCTGGGTCAGGACGGCCGAGCCGCCCCGCGCGAGGTCCCACAGCCGGACCGTGCCGTCCTCGCTCGCCCCCGCCAGTTGCCGCCCGTCGAAGGAGAACGCGACCGCGAACACCGCCCCGCGCGCCCCGGTCAGGACGCCCTTGCGGCTGCCGCTCGCCGCGTCCCACAGCCGTACGGTCCCGTCGGCCCCGGCGGTCGCGAACGTGCGGCCGTCCCGGCTGTAGGCCAGCCCCCGCACCGGGCCGTGGTGGCCGCCCAGCGGCGGCCCCAGTTGCGTACGGGACCGTACGTCCCACCGCTGGACCGAGCCGTCGGTGCCCGCGGCGGCCAGTTGCCGCCCGCCGGGCGCGAAGGCGACGGCGGACCGCCCGGACACCGGCCGGGCGGTCAGCGCCGCGCCGGACGGGTTCCACAGGGCGAGGGTCCGGTCGAAGCTGCCGGTGGCCAGGGTGCGGCCGTCCGGGGCGAAGGCGACGGCGAGCACGTAGTCGCTGTGCCCGGTGAAGGCGGCGACGGTACGGCGGGTGGCGACCTCCCACAGGCGCGCGGAGCCGTCACCGGAGGCGGACGCGAGGGCGTCGCCGTCGGGGCTGAACGCGAGGGCGTTGATGTCGTCGTTGTGGCCGGTGAGCCGTCCCGTGACGGTCATGTCGCGGGTGTCGTACAGCGTCACCGTGCGGTCCGTGCCGCCGACGGCGAGCGTCGCGCTGTCCGGGCTGAAGGCCACGGCGACGACGCCGCTGCCGTGCCCGGTGCGGTCGGCCAGGACGGTGGGGGAGGCGGGGCGGGCGGCGTCGGACAGGGCGCTGCCGGGCGCGGAGGCGGTCAGGGAGCGCGGCAGCCGCCACACCCGGACCCGGCCGTTGGCGTCGCCGCGGGCCAGCAGGCGCCCGTCCGGGCTGAACGTCACCTTGCCGCCCGCGCCGCCGCCCAGGCCGGGCAGGCGGGCCGTCCGCCGCATGCCGGGCGCGTTCCACAGGGTCACGCTGCCGCCGGCGCCGGTGACGGCGAGGACCTGTGTACGGGGCGCGCCGGTCGCGCCGGTCGCCCCGGCCCGTGCGCCGGGACCGGCCGGCGCGAAGGCCACCTCCCCGGCCGCGCCCCCGCTCGCGCCCGTGCCGGGCACGGTGGTGACCGGGCCCCGGCGGCCGGGGTCCCGTACCCGTACCGAGCCGTCCGCGGCGCCCGCCGCGAGCAGCGCGCCGTCCGGGCTGAAGGCCACACCGCGGACCCGCGTCGCCCCCGCCCGGATCGCGGTGCCCAGCGGGCGGCGGGTGCGGGGGTCCCAGAGCCGTACCGTGCCGTCCGAGGCACCGCCCGCCAGCAGGCCCCCGTCCGGGCTGAACGCGACGGCGTTGACCGGCCCCTGATGCCCCGTCAGTCGGCCCGCGAACGGCCGCGCCTGCGTGCTGAGCAGCGCGCTGCGGGAGGCGGGGGACGGGCGCAGCCGGTACGCCTCGGCGGCCAGCAGTATGGCCGCCTCGGGCTGCCCGGCGGCCACCTGGCCCGAGCGGGCGGCCAGTTCACCGGCGTACGCGTCGAGACGGCCGGTCTCCGCCGTACGCCACTGCTGGACCGCCAGCACCCCCGCGCACACGGCGAGGACGAGCAGCACGGCCAGGGTGCCCGCGAGCCTGCGGCGGCGGCGCACCCGGCGGCGCGCGGCCCGCGCCGCGGCCGCCTCGCGCGCCTGCGACGCCTCCAGGAACTCCTCCTCCAGCGGGCTGAGTCCGGCGTCCTCCCCCTGCTGCCCGGCCCATTCGCGGGCCACCGCCAGCCGGGTGCCCCGGTAGAGCCCCGCCGCCTCCCGCCCCTCCCGCTTCCATGCTCCGGCCGCCTCCGAGAGCCGCTGGTGGACGACGAGCCCGGCCCGGTCGGCCCGGATCCAGCCGCGCAGCCGCGGCCAGGCCCGCAGCAGCGCCTCGTGGGTGATCTCCACGGTGTCCGCGTCCAGGGTCAGCAGCCGGGCGCGTACGAAGACATCGATCACGGCGGCGGTCTTCTCCGGGTCCGGCAGATGCTCCAGCAGGCGCTCGCGCGGCACCCGGCGGCGGGTCTCGCCCGCGATCTCGCCGACCTGTACCAGCCGCAGCAGCACCTGCCGCGCCGCCCGCCGCTCGGCCGGGTCCAGCGAGGCGTGCACCCGCTCGGCGGTGGTGGCGACGGCGCCGTGCAGGCCGCCGGTCAGGCGGTATCCGGCGACGGTGAGGGTGCGGCCGGTGCGCTGCTGCCAGGTGCCGAGCAGGGCGTGCGCCAGCAGGGGCAGTGCCCCGCCGATCACCGGGCCGTCGTCCTCGTGGATGCCCAGGTCGGCCAGGAGCAGCTCTTCGAGGCCCGGTTCCAGCTCCAGCGCGGCCTCCCGGGCGGGCCGGACGATCGCCGCGCGCACCTCCGCCACGGACATGGGCCGCAGCGCGAAGATCCCGGCGGACAGGGCCGGGGCGAGCGGGGGGTGGTCCAGGCACTGGCCGTAGAAGTCGGCGCGTACGCAGAGGACCACCGCGCACGGGGCGTCCCGCGCGGCCGCGCAGAGCGCCGCGACGAACGCCCGCCGCTCACGGGGGTCCTCGCAGGCGGTGAAGACCTCCTCGAACTGGTCGACGACGAGGACCAGGCGCGGGCGGGCGCCGAGGGCGGCGCGGACGGCGGCGGGGCACTGGTCGGGGGCGTCGGCGAGGGCTTCGGCGGTGGCGGCGGCCGTCGTGGCGGCGGCCGTACCCGTACCTGTGCCCGCACCCGTATCCGGATCCGTTTCCGGGCCCGCGGCCCCCGTCCCGGCCAACGCCGCCGCCAGCCCGCTGAGCGGATGCGCGCCCGGCGTCAGGACACGTACCGCCCAGTGCCGGGAGCCGGGCAGGGCGCCGGCGCGCAGGGCGGGCAGCAGACCGGCCCGGAGCAGGGAGGACTTGCCGGCGCCGGACGGGGCCGCCACGACGAGCGGGCCCGCGGCCTCCAGGCGTTCGGCGAGACGGCCGACCAGGGCGGCGGTGGCGCGTTCCCGGCCGAAGAACCAGGGGGCGTCCTCGGCGGTGTAGGCGGCCAGCCCCGGATACGGGCAGCGGTCGCCGGGCGTGCGGGCGGACAGCAGCCGGGCGAGCGTGCCGTCCGCGGCCAGCGCCGCGTCGCAGCGGCGGGCGACGTCGCCGGTCGGCGGCTTCTCACCGTTCTCGATCTTGCTGAGATAGCCCTTGCTGTAGTGCACCAACTGCGCCAGGGTCCGGAGGGAGACCTCCCGTTCCCGCCGCAGCCGCCGCAGCGCGTCCCCGAACTCCTCCGGCATACAGGCCCCCACGCCTCGTGCGGGCGGCCGGGCGCCCGGGCCGCCCGCACCGCGCCGGTGATGTTACGCACGGGCGTTCCGTCCGGGCCGGGGAAGCCGGAAGAAGCACCGAAAGGGATGAAACGGGGTGCCTCGCGCGCGGGCGCACGGCGCACGCGATGGGGAACGCTCCCCATGGAGCGCCCCTCCGATCCCGTCGCCGGAGGGTGTTGACCTGCGAACTCGGCCCGGATAGCTTCGCTCTACGGATTGTTGATTCCGTACAGCGGAAAAGCGAAGTGACGCCTGCGCGGTGGGCGCGAGCACAGGGAGGGTGCCGGATGGGGCAGCACGAGACGGTGGCGACAAGTCTCGCGGACACCGTACGCGAGGAGATCGGAGCCGCCCTCACGGACGTCGACGCGGACCTCGCGCGGCGCTACCCGGGCGACCCCGGCACCCGGCAGCCGGTCCACACGGTCTACGTCCCCGGCGACGTGTTCACCGAGGGCACCGTCCGCGAGTGGGGCGACGCCGCCCTCGCCGCGCTCGACGAGCACGCCCCGGACGCGGCGGCGTTCGCCGGCGTCCTGGGCATACCCGACGGCCTCGCGGAGCCGGTGTACGAGCGGGTGCGGGCCAAGCTGGAACGCGAACCCGTCGAGGACCTGCGCATCGACTTCGAGGACGGCTACGGCCTCCGCCCGGACGCCGAGGAGGACGCGGCCGCCACCCGCGCCGCCGCCCTCGTCGCGGCCGCCTACCGGGACGGCACCGCCGCGCCCTGCACGGGCATCCGCATGAAGTGCATGGAGGCCGCCGTCCGCGACCGCGGCATCCGCACCCTGGACATCTTCCTCACCGGTCTGATGGCGGCCGGCGGCCTCCCGGACGGCCTAGTGCTGACCCTGCCCAAGGTCACCTACCCCGAGCAGGTCACCGCGATGGCGCGGCTGCTGGCGGCGTTCGAGAAGACCCACGGCCTGCCGGCCGGGCGGCTCGGCTTCGAGATCCAGATCGAGACCACCCAGTCCATCCTCGGCGCCGACGGCCGCGCCACCGTCGCCCGCCTGATCGAGGCCGCCGAGGGCCGCGCCACCTCCCTGCACTACGGCACCTTCGACTACAGCGCCTCCTGCGGCGTCAGCGCCGCCCACCAGGCGCTGGACCATCCGGTCGCCGACCACGCCAAGGCCGTGATGCAGGTCGCCGCCGCGGGCACCGGCGTCCGCCTCTCCGACGGCTCCACCAACGTCCTCCCTGTGGGCGCGACCACACAGGTCCACGACGCCTGGCGGCTGCACCACGGACTGGTGCGCCGCTCGCTGGCCCGCGCGTACTACCAGGGCTGGGACATGCACCCCGCCCACCTGCCCACCCGTTACGCCGCCGTCTACACCTTCTACCGCGAGGGCCTGGAGCAGGCCGCGGCCCGGCTGGCCGCGTACGTGGCCAAGGCGGGCGGTGACGTGATGGACGAGCCCGCGACCGCCAAGGCGCTCAGCGGCTACCTGCTGCGCGGTCTGGACTGCGGCGCCGTCGACATCGCCGAGGTCGCCCGCCTGACCGGCCTCACCCGCGCCGACCTCGACGGCCTCGCGGGCCGGGCGGTACCCCACGCCTGACGGCTTTCGGGGGCCCACCAGCGGCGTACGAACCTGTCGTACGCCGCTCAGCCGTGTCCGGGCCCCGATCGCCCGCGGCCGAAAACAGCAAAGGCAAGGAGTCTGCCACTCCTTGCCACTCTCAACTTATAGCGCACAGGGGGGCTTGCGGCAAGGCCCCGTCCGTACCGCAGAATCTCTGGCCTAGGCCAGAACCTGCGGATCCGGGGGATACGCGAAGTGCGTGTGTTCTTGCCGGTGTACGGGGTGTGCGAGACGCAGCCTCCGCCCGGCAGACCTCCGCGGGTGCGGCCCAGGATCGGAGCTGACACCACCATGAATTCCCTGACCACCACCAGCGTGTTCGCCCTCCCCGCCCGCCTCGCCGCCAAGGCCGACCCGCGGCTGACGGCGGCCGACGAGCGGCACTTCGCGGCCGTCGCGGAGAGCCTGGAACAGACCGTCCGCGAACTGTCCGACCGCCTCGACGCCGAACTGAAGGCGCCCGGCGGCACCGGCCGGCAGGCGATGGAGCGCGACGCGGAGGTGCACCGGCTGACCGCACGCCTGCGTACCCTGCGCCGCTTCGGCCTCGACCTGTGCCTCGGCCGCATGGTCGGCGAGAACAGCCCCGAGCCCGTGTACGTCGGGCGGCTCGGCCTCACCGACAGCGCGGGCCGCCGGCTGCTGGTCGACTGGCGCTCCCCGGCGGCCGAACCGTTCTTCGGAGCCACCCACGCCGACCCGATGGGCCTGACGAGCCGCCGCCGCTACCGCTGGACCGGCGGCCGGATCAGCGACTACTGGGACGAGGTCTTCACCGCCGACGGCCTCGAAGGACACGCCGCGCTCGACGACCACTCCGCCTTCATCGCCAGCCTGGGCGGCAACCGCTCGGCACGGATGCGCGACGTGCTCGGCACCATCCAGGCCGACCAGGACGCCATCATCCGGGCGAGCTCCCGCGGCGCCCTCGTCGTCGACGGCGGCCCGGGCACCGGCAAGACCGTCGTCGCCCTGCACCGCTCCGCCTACCTCCTCTACTCCGACCCCCGCCTCGGGCACCGCCGCGGCGGCGTCCTGTTCGTCGGCCCGCACCAGCCGTACCTGTCCTACGTCGCCGACGTCCTCCCCAGCCTCGGCGAGGAAGGCGTACAGACCTGCACGCTGCGCGACCTCGTCGCCGAAGGGGCCACAGCGACAGCCGAGACCGACCCGGAGGCGGCCGCCCTGAAGGCGTCCGCCCGGATGGTGCAGGCGATCGAGACGGCCGTCAGGTTCTACGAGGAGCCGCCCGCCGAGGGCATGACGGTCTCGACGCCCTGGGCCGACGTCCGGCTGACCGCCGACGACTGGGCCGAGGCGTTCGAAGCACCGGAACCGGGCACCCCGCACAACGAAGCACGCGAGCAGATATGGGAGGCCCTGCTGGCGATCCTGACGGACAAGCACGGCGACGAGGCCCCGCCCGACCAGCTCCGCACGGTGCTGCAACACGACAAGGAGCTGCTCAGGGCCCTCTACCGCGCATGGCCGCTGCTCGAAGCGGCCGACCTCGTCTCGGACCTGTGGACGGTCCCCGCCTACCTGCGACGGTGCGCTCCCTGGCTCGGCCGCGACGAGATCCGCACCCTGCAACGCGCGGACGGCCAGGCGTGGACGGTCTCCGACCTGCCCCTCCTGGACGCGGCACGGCAGCGGCTCGGCGACCCGGAAGCGTCGCTGCGCAAGCGCCGGCACGCCGCCGCCCTCGCCGCCCAGCGCGAGTGCATGACCCAGGTCGTCGACAACCTGATCGGGGCCGCGGCCGACTCCGGTGCCGACGGTGACGACGGCGAAGGGCTGGTGGTGATGCTCCGCGGCCAGGACGCCCAGGTCAGCCTGGTCGACGAGACCGCACTCCCCACCGCCGAACCGGACCTGCTCGCCGGCCCGTTCGCCCACGTCGTCGTGGACGAGGCCCAGGAACTGACCGACGCGGAATGGCAGATGCTGCTGCTCCGCTGCCCGTCCCGGAGCTTCACCGTCGTCGGCGACCGCGCCCAGGCCCGGCACGGCTTCACCGAGTCGTGGCACGACCGCCTCGCCCGCATCGGACTGGACCGGATCGAGGTGGCCTCCCTGAACATCAACTACCGCACCCCGGAAGAGGTGATGACGGAGGCCGCACCCGTCATCCGCGCCGCCCTTCCGGACGCCAACGTCCCCACTTCCGTCCGCAGCACCGGCATCCCCGTCACCCACGCCTCCGTGACGGACCGGGACGCGATCCTCGACGCCTGGCTCACCACCCACGACGACGGCATCGCCTGCGTCATCGGCGACCCCACTTTCACGGCCACACCGCGCGTCCGGTCACTGACCCCGGAACTGTCGAAGGGGTTGGAGTTCGACCTGGTGGTCCTGGTCGATCCGGAGAAGTTCGGCGAAGGGGTACGGGGAGCGGTGGACCGGTATGTGGCGATGTCGCGGGCTACGCAGCGGCTGGTCATTCTGAGGAGTTCGGCTGCTTAGCGTTCCATTGAACGGCCAGGGGCCCTGTCGGAATCACCTTCCGACAGGGCCCCATCACCTCAGGTTCTTCTTGCGCGCCCAGCTCTACGGACTTGTTGCGTCCGGCTCGATCGCGCCATCGGTCTCCAGCATGAGCATGCTGCTTTCGAGGGAATGGCGGAGGTAGCGCCGCGCGTTGCCCCGATCGGCCTTTTCGAGCAGTACCGGGAGAAATTCGGAATCCGGGTAGCCTTCCACCTTGGCATCCCTGGTCGCCCACACCTGTGACCAGATGGCGATGGTCATCTCGTTGCAGGCTCGGGCCTGCTGAGTCCCGTGCGCGGCGTCTTCGTCGAGAGCTTCACGTGTGAAGATCCCCATACGGTGCCCCAGGGCCAGCAGGAAAGTCTCTCTGGCGTCCGAGTTCAGGATCCCCAGGACCCGGTCTTGAATGTTCATTGCTCCATGGCCCAGAATTCGTCGTCCGTCGTCGGTTGGCGTTTTCCGTAGGATTCTCGCGGCAGTGAGTCGATGTCGTATCCGCGCGACTTGAGAACCGTGATTCTGGTGTTCCCGTTCATGATGGTTCCGTCCGGCTTCACGATCAGCGGTTCTCTCGCTTTCGGCTGCAAGGAGGCGATGATGTCCTCGGTCTTCTGCTTGTGCCAGAAGTCCAGCGAGCTCTTGTCGAGAGAATCGGAGTGCAGCAGGATCAGCGGAGGATCGCACGGATTGGCGTTGTGCACCAGAACCGGAGTCCGGCCTGCCAGTACATAGTACGTGTGCAGGCCACCGACCGTCAGGTTATAGGTCCGGGTGTTCTCGGTGAACGGGCGGTTTCCCCGCACCGGCACGTCGGTACCGTCGGCGGCCCTGAGCGTCATGCCCCGGCGGAGGCCGGCGGCCTTGACCCACGACTTCTGCGACGGGGACCAGAACGGGTGCTCGTGGGTGGCGGTGATCCTTTCGCTGCCCCGGCGGGTGGCGACGGTCAGTTCGTTGAACTGCTTGTCGTGCTCGGTGACGATGAGGGCGGTCACCGTCCGTTTTCCGCTCGTGCCGCCGACCGGGTCGGTGGCGGTTACCTCATCGCCGACCTTTACGGACTCGATGTTCTTCGTCGCCGCGTTGCCCATGAGCACCTTGGTGCCGGCCGGGAAGCACGTGGCGCACTTGATCGCCTTCCTCTTCTTCACGGTTTTGGCGATCTTCTCGACGACCTTGCCGCCGACCTTGCCGGCGAACTTACCGGCGATCTTGAAGCCCTTGCCCCAGGGGGTGAGGCCGATGATGAAGGAGCCGCAGTCGAGGAGATTGGGATCCTTGACGCACTTCAGGGCCGTGTCGGCGTCGGCGACCTCCCACGCGATGGCGGAGACGATGGGGTTGGGCTCGACCTGCTTGAGCTTGCCGCCGGCGGCCAGGCAGGGCAGGACGGCGAGTTCGTGGGTGGGGTGTTCGTAGCAGATTTTCTGCTCGGACTGTTCCTTCTCCTTGCGCTCCTCTTCGGCCTTGCGGCGCGCCTCGGCCTCCTCGGCCTCGCGCTTCTTCTTCACTTCGCCCCACGCCTGGGAGGCAAGGGCAGTGGCTTCGTCCCTGCTCTTCCCGGCCTTGAGCGCGGAAGCGCGGGCCTCGCCGGCCGCGTCGTCAGCGATCTTTGCCGAGGCGCGGGCGTATTCGAAGGAGAACCGGGCCTGTGCTGCTGAGTTCTCGGCGTCGGCGGCGTCGCGTTGGGCGTTGTCGGCGGCGTTGCGGGCGGTCTTGGCGGATTGGGCGGCCTGGGCGGCGCTGGCTTCGGCGCTGTCGGCGGCCTTGCCGGCGTCGATGCGGTACCCGTCGGCGAGCTTCGCGTTCTTCTTGGCCTCGTCGGCGGCCTTGGCGGCCTGGTCGGAGGCGTTGTTGGCCTTGGCGGCGGCGCCGGCGGCGATCCAGCGGTTGCGCTGGGCTTCGGCGGCGACGATGGACGCTTCGGCGACCAGGTGCTGGACCTGGGCGATGTGGGTGGCGGCGAGCTGGTCCTTGCGGTCGGCCATGTACTGGCCGAGCTGGACGAAGTCGTGCACGTCCTCGGCCGCACCCGCCAGCGCGACCTTCGCGGCCGCCTTGACCTCCGGGCCGCCGGTGTTGACGAGCTTGGAGGCGGTGACTTCTTCGTCGGAGTGCTGGGCGGTGTACTGGCCGGTGGCGATGAAGGCGGCCAGCGTCTTGCCGCGCCCGTCCTTCAGCGCCGCCTTGGACGCCTCCTTGACCCCGGGGCCTCCGGCGTTGTTGATCTGCGAGACGCGCACCGTCAGGTCGGTGACGGCCACCTCGTACTGACCGGTGGTGTAAAAGTCCCGAATCTGCTGGTCGGAACCCTTGAGCGCCGCGGCGGCAGCGGTGCGCACCACCTCGTACTCGCTCTGGGTACTGAGCTGGAAGACTTTCTCCCGCATCTCGTCCAGGCCGGCCTTCTGCCACCCGCTGCGCAGGTACGCGAGTACGTCCTCGTCGGAACCGGCCAGCGCCTGCTTGGCCGCCTCCTGGCTCCAGGGGCCGCGCACCTTCAGCGCTCTCATTGCCAGCGTTCGGCCCTTGGCCGCGAGGGCCTTGGTGTCGGCGTCGGGCTTGGCGGCCTCGGCGGCCAGCTCGGCGGCCGTCGAATCCAGCGACTTGGCATCCACCGCGGCGGCGGCCGAGGCGGAGGTCAGCTCGCCGACCTGTGCCTTGTCGGTCCGGGCTTCTTCGATGGCGGCGGCGGTGCGGGTCGCCAGGTCTTCGGCCTCGGTGGCGCGGGCGATGTCGAAGACCTTCTGGGCAGCCGCGGCGGCGGCGTCGGACGCTTTCGCCGCTTCCTCGGCGGCCTTGGCGTGCTTGGTGGCCTGTGCGGCGGCATCGGCGGCCTCACCGGCGTGCTTGGCGGCCTCGTCGGCCGCCAGTGCGGCCTTCTCGGCGTGGTCGGCGGCGGAATTGGCGGCGGCCCGGGCCTGGTCGGCGGCATCCGCCGAGCGGTAGGCCAGCGCCTGGGCGGCGTTGGCCGCCCGCCGAGACTCGTTGGCGTGCCGGCGGGCCTCGATCGCGGCGTTGCGGGCCTCGCCGGAGTGGACCCCGGCTTCGTCGGCGAAGCGGTTGGCGCGCTCGGCGGAGTCGGCCGCGGAGTCGGCGTTGTCGCTGGCGCTCAGCGCCGCCTTGGCGGCATCGCCGGAGGCCCGGGAGGCCGCACTGGCCTTCTCGGCGGCCTTGACCGAGTCGCGGGCGAGCTTGGACGCCTGGTGCGCCTTTGCGGCCATGTCCCGGGCATGCTCGGCCTTGCCCGCGTCGGAGGCGGCGGCGATGGAGGCGTTGAGGGCGTCGTTGGCGGCGTTGGCCGCGTTGGTGGCGGCCGCCGCGGTCTGGGCTGCGGCCATGGCGGCGATGCGGGCCGCGCGGTTGGCGGCGTTGGCCGCGCCGATGGCGTGCTGGGCGGCCGCGGCCGCTCCCCGGGCCGCGTCGGCGGCCTGCTTGGCCTTGATCGCCGCGCGCTGGGAGTCGTTCTTGGCCAGCTCGGTCTGCTTGGCTGCTTCGGCGGCGGCTTCCTTGGCGGCCTCGGATGCCTTGATGGCGCGGTCGGCGGCGTCCTTGGCCTTGTCCGTTTCGTTCGCGGCCCGTTTGCCGGCCAAGGTGGCCTGTTCGGCCAGCTCGGCGATGGTGGCGTGCTCCTGGTCGCGGGCCCGCGCGGTGAACTGCCCGATCTCCAGGAACTCGGCGATGTCCTCCGCCGTGCCGCGCAAGGCGACCTTGCCGGCGGCCTTGACGGCCGGGCCACCGGAGTTGATCAGCGCCGAGACCTCGACCTCGTTGTCCTGACGGCGCGCCGCGTACTGCCCCTTGTCCAGGAACGCACTGACGGCCTCGGGGCCGGCCTTCAGCGCGGCCTTGCCGGCCTCCTTGACCCCGTTGCCGCCGAAGTTGACGACCCGGGAGACCTCGACCTCGTTGTCCTGCCGCAGCGGCGCCTGCCAACCGTCCTGCAGGAAGGTACTCAGCGGCTCCGGCGCATCCCGCGTACTGGCCTTGAGCGCCGTCTTGGCCGCTTCACGGACCGCAGGACCCCCGGCACCGATCATCCGGCTGGCCACGACGTAGTTGTCGTCGTACGCCAGGCTGCCCTTCTCGGCGAAGAACCTGTCGACGTCCTCGTCCGAGCCCGTCAGCGCCAGCTCGGCCGCCGCCTTGACGCCGGCTCCACCGGCTATCCAGTAGTCAAGGACCATGCCGCGTTTGCGGACCGCGTCGCCGGGATCTGCGGCTTCGGCCGCAATGGCTGGTCCGGCCCCCAGGAGCCCTGCCACCAGGGAGGCGGACACGAGCGTGGCGCAGGTGCCACGCCGCCGGAACGCCTCCTTCCCGGGTCGGGGTCTGCCTTTGAGGCGTTGTGCGGTCCTGGTCGGAAACGGTCTCCGTTTCACCCGGTCAGCCCTTTCTTGATGTTTCATCAGCGTCAGGTGCGCCGGGTACACGGCTCTCGCCTTCCGGGCAGCCTGGCCGTAGCGCTGGTGAGGAGAGCGGGAACGGTCGCGTATCCGGCGGTCGGTGGGTGCGCGACAGGAGTGGTTCACGTGCCGTGCGAGCTTCGTGCGAACTCTGCCGAGTTGAGGCCGCAAAGGCTACCTATGCTGGACTTCGGCGTACGTGGGCGATCTGTCGCCAAGCGCATTCCCAGAGGCGTCTGCGCACGCCGCCCCGCACCTCAAAAGCACTGGTCAGCGCCCTCGTCGGCATGTTCTCCCGGTGGGTGGCGGAAGGCGGGGCGACGGCAGCGCGGTCCGCTGCACAGTCAGCTACTTCGCCAACTGCGCCCCCGCCGGCACGTCGGCCGCGGACGCTTCGCACCGTCCGAGTGGGTACGGCGGCGGACGACGGTGAACTGGACGGGCCGTCGTACATCCCCTTGATCGGTGCGGGTGGCCGGTACGTCGTCTTCCGGGCACCGGGTGGACGGAATTGATCACTTCCGAGGCGCCGGGGACCAGGCCGACGTGGATCCGGACGGCACGCCGACGGCCGACCGTGCCCTGCGGCTGGGGGAGTTGAGTGACAACGGGTGTGCCGCGACGTTCAGCGCGCGCGTCCGCCGGGCGCCGGTCCGGTCGGAGCGCCCGGGGCGTACGGCTATGTGCGCATCTGCACGGCGGGCGAACGCGGCGGGCGCTCCAGCCGGGGGCGGGCGCTCAGTCGTCGGCGGGCGGGGGCAGTTCGCCCGAGCCGCGTGGGACGAGGCGGGTGGGGATCTCCTGGCGCTGGGGCGGGAGATCGGTGCCCTCCAGTCGGCGGAACAGCATCGTGGCGGCGGTACGCCCGAGGCGCGCGGCGTCCTGTGCCACGACCGTGATCGCGGGGGACACCAGGTCGGCCAGCTCGAAGTCGTCGAAGCCCACCAGGGCGACCGGGCGCGGGCGTTCGGCGAGCACCCGTACCGCCGTGACCGTGACCCGGTTGTTGCCCGCGAACAGCGCGGTGACCGGGCGCGGCCCGTCCAGCATGGCGGTGGCCGCGAACCGTACCCGGTCGGGCGCGGTCGACCCGAGGGAGACCCACGACTCGTCGGCGGTCAGCCCGGCCTCGGCCATCGCCGTACGGTAGCCGCGCAGCCGCTCCGCGGCGGTGTGGATGCGCGGCTGGTCGCCGATGAAGCCGATCCGGCGGTGGCCGTGCGCGATCAGGTGGGCGACCGCGTCGCGGGCGCCGCCGAAGCTGTCGGAGAGCACCGTGTCCGCCTCGATCCGGCCCGCCGGGCGGTCCACGAAGACGGTGGCCACGCCCGCCGCGATCTCCGGCTCCAGGTAACGGTGGTCGTCGGCGGCCGGGATGATCACCAGGCCGTCCACCCGGCGCGCGCACAGGGCCAGGACCAGCTCCTGCTCGCGGGCCGGGTCCTCGGCGCTGGACCCGTTGATCAGCAGCGCGCCGTGGTCCCGGGCGACCTCCTCGACGGCGCGGCTGAGCGGCCCGTAGAACGGGTCGGCGAGGTCCTCCAGGACCAGGCCGATGCTGGCGGTGCGGCCCTTGCGCAGGATGCGGGCGGAGTCGTTGCGGCGGAAGCCGAGGGCGGTGATGGCGTCCTGGACGCGGCGCTCGGTCTCGGGGGTGACGCCGGGCTCGCCGTTGACCACCCGGGAGACCGTCTTCAGGCCGACGCCGGCCCGGGCCGCGACGTCCTTCATCGTGGGCCGGCTGCCGTAGCGGCGGGAGGTGCCCCGGGCGGTGTCGGTCACGTGCGCGGTCCTGATTCTGTCGGCGGTGGGTGGGAGAAGGTGGTGGGAGGAAGCGGTGGCCGGGAGGGCCGCGGCTGCGCGGCTCGCTCCGGCCGTTGCTGGAGAGACGGGCGGGACGGGTGTGGCGGTTCCCCCTCCGGTACGCCGATGATGGCTGTGGCGGTGTCCGGAGGGCCGGTGCGTGCGGCCGACCGGCGGGACCGCCCGGCGGCACCGCACGACGACGTGCGGCACGGCGTCGAGCATAACCTCTGGACAACGTTGTCAATCAGCACGAGACTGGCGTTCCCGTGCCGGGTCACGCACCCCGGCCCAGGCGCCCCACCAGGAGATTCGACACCGATGCAGACGGACCTGAGCGCAGCGCTGGACATCGGCGGCACCAAGATCGCCGGCGCGCTGGTGGACGAGCACGGCAGGCTGCTCGTCCGCACCACCCGGCCCACGCCCGCCGACCGGGACGGCGCCACCGTCCTGCGCGCGCTGGCCGAGGTGGTGGGCGAGCTGACCACACACCCCGAGTGGGCCAGGGTGGCCGCCGTCGGCATCGGCAGCGCGGGCCCGGTGGACGCCCGGCGCGGCACGGTCAGCCCGGTCAACATCCCCGGCTGGCGGGACTTCCCGGTCGTCGCCGAAGTACGGGACCTGGTCGGCGCGCGCCCCGTCGTCCTGGTGGGCGACGGCGTGGCCATGACCGCCGCCGAACACTGGCAGGGCGCCGCCCGCGGTTACGCGAACGCCCTGTGCATGGTGGTGTCCACGGGGGTCGGCGGCGGCCTGGTCCTGAATGGCCGGCTGCACCCGGGCCCCACCGGAAACGCCGGCCACATCGGCCACATCAGTGTGGACCTCGACGGAGACCCCTGCCCGTGCGGCGCCCGCGGCTGCGTCGAGCGCATCGCCAGCGGCCCCAACATCGCCCGCCGCGCCCTCGAACGCGGCTGGCGGCCGGGCCCCGACGGCGACACCAGCGCCGCCGCCGTGGCCGCCGCCGCCCGCGCGGGTGACCCGGTGGCCCGTCACTCGTTCGAGCGGGCCGCCCAGGCCCTGGCCGCCGGGGTCGCGGCCACCGCCGCGCTCGTCGAGATCGAGATCGTGGTCGTCGGCGGCGGCGTCGCGGGCGCCGGGGACCTCCTCTTCGTCCCCCTGCGCCGCGCCCTGCGCGACTACGCCACGCTCTCCTTCGTCCGCGGCCTCACGGTCGTACCGGCGCAGATGGGGACGGACGCCGGTGTGGTGGGCGCCGCGTCCGCCGCCGCACAACAGTCCCGTCTCGATGCCTTCGCCCCGACCGTCTGAGGGGGCGTGCGGCACCCCACGGCCCTCTAGGCTGGTGCCGACCATGACAGGGGATGAGTGGGGCGAACGGGGCGAATGGCGTGGATGGCGTGAACGGGCCGGGGGACGAGGGCCGCGTCGGCGGCGACAGCACACCTGAAGGACGTGGGGGCGCCGGGGAGTTGACCGGGCGGCTGCTCGGCGGGCGGTACCGGGTCACCGGGCAGATCGGGCGCGGCGGCATGGGCGTCGTCTGCCGGGCGGTGGACGAGGTGCTGGGCCGGGAGGTCGCCGTGAAGGTGCTGCGCGCCTACACCGACGCGTCCGCGCCGGAACTGGCCGACCTGCGGACCCGGATGCAGCGCGAGGCCCGGGCCGCGGCCCGGGTCCGGCACCCCGGCGTGGTCACCGTGCACGACGTGATCGACGAGGGCGGGCGTCCCGTCATCGTCATGGAACTGGTCGACGGCCCGTCGCTGGACGACGCGCTCGACCGGGGCGGCCCCATGGACCCGCGCGAGATCGCCGCCATCGGCGCCAAGGTGATGGACGCGCTGGACGCCGCCCACCAGGTGGGCGTCCTGCACCGGGACGTCAAGCCCGGCAACGTCCTGCTGGAGCGCCGGCCGCGGAGCGCGGGCCGCCCGGACACCGGGGTGGGCCGCGTGGTGCTCACCGACTTCGGCATCGCCAGCATCGAGGCGCCCGACGACGGGGCGAGCACCCACCTCACCCGCAGCGGCGAACTCGTCGGCTCGCTCGACTACCTGCCGCCCGAGCGCGCCCAGGGGCAGCCGCCGTCGCCCGCCTCGGACATCTGGTCGCTGGGCATGACGCTGTACGCGGCGGTGGAGGGCAGCGGCGCGCCGTTCCGCCGGACGTCGGTCTGGTCGACCCTGACGGCGATCGTCTCCGAACCGCTGCCCGAGCCGCGCCGGGCCGGGCCGCTGACGCCCGTACTGCACGCGCTGATGGCCAAGGACCCGGCCGCCCGGCCGAGCGCGGCCGAGGCGCGGGCCCTGCTGACGGCGGTGGCCGACGGGCGTGACACGGTGCGGTTGGGGTTGGGGACGGAGGTGGGTGCGGGAACCGGTACGGATACGGATACGGGTGCGGGTACCGAGCCGGGTACAGGTACGGGTACAGAACCGGGTACCGGCCCGGGTACGTCGTGGACGCCGACCGCGGCGGACGTCCGGGCGGCATCGGCGCCCTCGCCGTCACCGTCGCCGTCGGGCAGTCAGGCCCCCACCGGGCCGGTCAGTGGCCAGTCGCCCACCGGACCGGTCAGCGGCCGAGCACCCACCGGACCGGCCCCGGCCCCCGCCGCGAACCTGGGAGAGCGGGAGACCAGCGCCGTGGCGGCCACCGGCACCGCCTCGCCTGCCTCCGGGCGCGGACGCCGTACCTGCATGCTCGCCGCCGCCGTGGCCGCCGTCCTGGTGGCGGGCGGGGGAGTGACGTACGGGCTGATGGCCCGGGACTCCGGCGGTACGGTCGCGGAGCGGCGGCCCGGTGCGCCTCCGCAGGAGCAGGCCGCGCGGGCGG
Organism: Streptomyces chrestomyceticus JCM 4735; assembly: GCF_003865135.1. Classification (NCBI taxonomy): domain Bacteria; kingdom Bacillati; phylum Actinomycetota; class Actinomycetes; order Kitasatosporales; family Streptomycetaceae; genus Streptomyces; species Streptomyces chrestomyceticus. The sequence goes on from NZ_BHZC01000001.1 coordinate 7,911,461, forward strand.
GCGCGTCGGGCACGCCGGAGGAGACCGGGGCCGTGGAGCCGGGTGGCAAGGCGACGGGGAAGGGCGGGAGCGGGCGGAGCGCGGCGCCCGCCATCTCGGGCGAGCCGTCGAAGAGCGCCGCGTCCGGGAAGCCGAAGCCCGGTGGCGGCGGTGACCCCGGCGACGGCAAGGGCGGCGACGGGGGAGCGGCGCCCGGCGGTACGGGCGGCGGGGGCGACGGCGGGGCGGGCGCGGGCGGCGGGTCCGCGTCCGGCGGCGGTGCTGCCGCCTCGGGCGGCGGCGCCACCGGCGGGACCGGTGGCGCACCGGAGCCCAGCTCGTGCGCGCCGATCGGCGGCGGCAAGGTCAACTGCCTGGTGTGGCGCACGGCCGCTTCGTACACCGGCTCCTTCCAGCAGGTCGGCACGTTGAACGCGGGCACCAACTACTTCTACTGCCAGGCGAACCTGGGCCGCCGGGAGTCGTACGGCCGGTGGACCAACACCTGGTGGGCGAAGACGGACGACGACAGCGGCAACAGCGGTGTGTACGTCAGCGCCGTCTACCTCAAGGGCGGCCGGAACGACGCGCCGGTCCCCGGCCTGCCGACCTGCTGACCCGGAAGGGGAACGGGGCGGGCCCGGACACCGGGAGCCGGGCGGACCGTGCGGCCCGCCCGGCCGGTGTGCGGTGCGTGCCCGACGCCCGTGTCAGCAGGTGAACTTCGCGTCGGCCCAGTCACCGTGGTCGTAGAAGAAGCCGTCACCGGCGTCCTGCACGACCAGCCGTACGGTGCCCGCCCCGGTGACCGCGGCGCTGATCGCCTTCGCCGGGTCGGTGCCGGCCAGCTTGCCGCTCTCGGCGACCTTCTGCCCGTCGGCCCACACCTCGAAGGTGACCGTCCCCTGGTCGCCGGTCTCGTCGTCCACGCCGACCTGCGCGCTGAACGCCGAGCACTTCCCGCCGGTGTAGTACGTGATCTGGCTGGGCGCGTGGGTGCCCAGGCCCTTGGCGTACGGCACGCCGCCGATGGTGATCGGCGTCCCGTCACCGGGCCGCTGCCCGCCCACGCTCATGTCCTTCTCCACCGGCCCGTAGCCGTTGGTGGCGGAGAGCCAGGTCAGGTCGCTGGCGTACGAGGTGCCGGCGGGCGGCGCCTGGACGGCGGTGACCGCGAACGGCAGGGTCAGGGTCACCCGTTGCCCGCGCGTCGAGTGGTAGTCGGTGGTCAGCGTCAGCTCGTACGGTCCGGGCTTGGTCCCCGCGAGGGGCGAGATCTTCCAGGCGGTGGCCAGCTCCTTGCCCGGGGGCAGGACCTGGGCGCTGGTGGACGTGACCGGCTCGACGCGCCAGCCCTGCGGGCCCTTGAAGTCGACCTTGACGTCCAGCGCGGGGGTGCGGCCCAGGTTGCGGGTGAGGGTGGCGGTCCGGACCTCCTTGCCGACCTCGATCGGCGCGACGCCGTCCGCCGCGGTGTCGAGGGCCGGCGGGTACTGCGCCCAGTGCCGGTCGGCGGCGACGCGGTACAGCAGCGTGCCGTGCGCCGGTACGGTCCCGGCGATCTCACCGGCGGTGTGGGTGTTCTCGTCCTTCCACAGGTCGCGCAGCCGGTAGCCGCTCGCCTGCGGCAGGCCCGCCTCCTGGGCCGTGGTGGTGATGTGCTGCGGCCGGTCGGTCTCGTTGAACAGGGCCACCGCCCGGTCACCGTTGGCCAGCGGCTTGCTCAGGACCCAGCGGCCGCCCTCGGACTTCAGCACCTGGGCCTGCTTGCCCAGCGGGTCCTGGTCGAGCGCGACGACCTCGCGGTTGTCGAGGATGTCGAAGGTCGCCTGCGACGCCGTGCGCAGGTCGGCGCCGATCAGCAGCGGCGCGGCCATCATCGACCACAGCGAGAAGTGGCTGCGGTACTCGGTGTCCGTCATCCCGCCGTTGCCGACCTCCAGCATGTCGGGGTCGTTCCAGTGGCCGGGACCGGCGTACGGCGCCAGCGGCGCGTTCGCCTTGAAGATCGAGACCATGCTGTCCCACACGTCACTGATGTCACCGGTGGTGCGCCACAGGTGCCCGACGTCCGCCGCCCACTCCCACGGCTTGTTCTCGCCCCACTCGCAAATGCTGTAGACGATGGGGCGGCCCGTCGCCTTCAGGGCGTCGCGCATGGTGATGTAGCGCTTCTTCGCGTCCACCCCCTGGTTGTTGCAGTTGTCGTATTTCAGGTAGTCCACTCCCCAGTCGGCGAACTGCTGGGCGTCGGAGTACTCATGGCCCAGCGCGCCGGGCATCGCCTGCGCACACGTCGTGGTGCCGGCGCTGGTGTAGATGCCGAACTTCAGGCCCTTGGAGTGGACGTAGTCGGCCACGGCCTTGATGCCGTTGGGGAAGCGGGTGGTGTCCGGGACCAGTTTTCCGTTCGCGTCCCGGTCCTTCTTGGCCCAGCAGTCGTCCAGGTTCACGTACTCGTAACCGGCGGCCTTCAGCCCCTTCGCGACGAAGATGTCGGCGATTCCCTTGATCATCGCCTCGTTGAAGTCGGCTCCGCAGTGGGTGGAGTTCCAGTTGTTGAAGCCCATGGGAGGCGTCCTGGCCAGGCCGTCGGGCAGTCGCGGGGCGGCGGACGCGGCTGTTCCGGCGGAGGCGGCAGCGGTGGATGTGGAGTCGGCCGGGCGGTCGGCGGCGCCGGCCGGGCGGGCCGTGGCGGGCAGGGCCGTCACGCCGGCCGAGCACAGCAGCGCCGCGGACAGCGCCGCGACGACTCTTCGCCGGGCGCGGCGGGTGGTGAGGGGGGTGTGCGGGCGCATGATTCGCGTCCTCCGTTCGCGGAGAGAGCAGTAAGTCATGTACCAGTCAATTGCGAGTGTTTACGGTAAGGCTTGTTGGACTGTGTTGGAGGGCGAAAGGGGAAAATGCGGGAAGGGACCGCCGAAAGCCTTGACTGAGGAACCGGTTGGGAGTGAGATCCCAGCACTCGCGTTCGGTTCTGTTCGGTTCCATCGCCGAGGAGGGGGAGAAGACATGGTCCGGTCAAGGGGGGACGGCGGGGGTACGCGCCGGGCGGTACCCGGGGTGCCCCGGCGGTCCCTGCTGCGGGGCATGGCGGCCGGTGCGGGGGCGGTCGCGCTGCCGTCGCTGCTCGCCGCCTGCGGCGACGGTCCAGGCGACGGCGTCACCCTGGGGTCCAACGCCTCCGACACGGTGCCCAAACGCGCGTACGCCGACGCCTTCGCGGCGTACGAGAAGAAGTCGAAGAAGCCGGTGAAGGTCAACACGGTCAACCACGAGAACTTCCAGGAGAACATCAACCGTTACCTCCAGGGCACGCCCGATGACGTCTTCACGTGGTTCGCCGGATACCGGATGCAGTACTTCGCGCGAAAGGGCCTGCTCGCCGACATCAGTGATCTCTGGAGGAAGTTCGAAGGGTTCTCCGACGCGGTGCGGAAACAGTCCACGGGCGAGGACGGCAAGCAGTACTTCGTGCCGTACTACTACTACCCGTGGGCGGTCTTCCACAGGAAGAGCGTTTTCCGGACGCGGGGTTACGAGATCCCGGAGAACTTCGATCAATACCGCGCGCTCGCCCGGCAGATGCAGAAGGACGGCCTCACCCCGTTCGCCTTCGGCGACAAGGAAGGCTGGCCCGCCATGGGCACCTTCGACTACCTCGACATGCGGGCCAACGGGTACGACTTCCACATCGCCCTGATGCGCGGCGAGAAATCCTGGACCAGCCCGCAGGTACGGCAGGTCTTCGACCTCTGGCGGAGCCTGCTGCCGTACCACCAGAAAGGTGCCAACGGCCGGACCTGGCAGGAGGCGGCGCAGTCCCTCCAGGGGAAGAAAGCCGGTATGGCGGTCCTCGGACTGCAGCACCCCGGCCAGCCGTTCACCTCGGAGAACCGCGCGGACCTGGACCTCTTCCCGTTCCCCGAGATCGACCCGGCCTTCGGGAAAGAGGCGGTCGAGGCGCCGATGGACGGCTTCCTGATGGCGAAGAAGGCGCGACACCGGGAAGCCGCCCGTGACCTGCTCGCCTTCCTCGCCACACCCCAGGCCGAACTGGCCTACCTGAAGCGGGACCCGAACAATGTCGCGGCCAACGGCGGGGCCGGCACGCAGTCGTACGACGCCCTGCAGAAGAAAGCCGTCCGGCTGGTGGCCGGCGCCCGGCAGATCTCGCAGTTCATGGACCGCGACACCCGCCCCGATTTCGCCTCGACCGTACTGATCCAGGCGCTCCAGCAGTTCATCGGCGACCCGGACGACATCGACGGCCTGGTCAACAGCATCGAACGGCAGAAGAAACAGATATTCGCCGCGGACTGACGCCGTGACCACCACCGACCGTACGACCCATGACCGTACGCACCACGGGGGACCGGGGACCATGCCGAAGACCGCGCCGCGCCGCGCCCGGCGCCGGGGCCCGCGGCGCCACACCCGCCGCGACCGCGCCGTCCTGTGCGTCCTGCTGGGCCTGCCGATCCTGCTCGACCTCGTCCTGGTGTGGGGCCCGACCATGGCCTCCGTCGGCCTGTCCTTCACCGACTGGGACGGCGTCGGCGACATCACCTGGGCCGGCCTCGGCAATTACGCCCACCTCTTCACCGATTACCCGCAATTCTGGCCGGCGGTCCGCAACAACCTGCTGTGGCTCGCCGCCCTCGGCCTGCTGGCCACACCGTTCGGTCTGCTGCTCGCCGCGCTCATCGACCGCGGCGTGCGGTTCAGCCGTTTCTACCAGTCCACCCTCTACATGCCGGTGGTGCTCTCGCTCGCCGTCGTCGGCTTCATCGCCCAGCTCATCCTCTCCCGGGACCAGGGCGCCCTGAACGCCCTGCTGGGCGGGGGGAAGGACCCGGTCGACTGGCTCGGCGACCCGGACCTGAACATCTGGATGATCCTGCTGGCCGCCTGCTGGCGGCACACCGGGTACGTCATGATCCTGTACCTCGCCGGGCTGAAGTCGGTGGACCCGACGCTCAAGGAGGCCGCGGCCATCGACGGGGCCACCGAGCGGCAGACGTTCTTCCGGGTCGTGCTGCCGGCGCTGCGCCCGGTCAACGTCATCGTCGGCGTCATCACCGTCGTCGAGGCACTGCGCGCCTTCGACATCGTCTACGCCGTCAACAAGGGCCGGAACGGCCTGGAACTGCTGTCCGTCCTGGTGACCGACAACATCGTCGGCGAGGCGAGCCGCATCGGCTTCGGGTCGGCCATCGCCGTCGTCCTGCTGCTGGTCTCCCTCGGGTTCATCGTCACCTATCTCGTCCAGGAACTGAGGGGGGAGGAGCGCCGATGACCGTGCCCGCCGTACGGGCCGCGCACCCGGTACGCCCCGCCGGGCCGTCCGGTGGCGCACCCGGCCGCCGCCGGGGTGGCCGGGGCGGCAGAGACGGCAGAGACGGCCGCCGGGGCGGCCGCTGGGGTGTGCACGCCTTTCTGCTCGCCGTCTCGCTCGCCTTCCTCGCGCCGCTGCTGCTGGCCGTGTACGCGTCGCTGCGCCCGTACGAGGAGACCGCCAGGGACGGGTACTTCTCCCTGCCGAGCCGGCTCTCCTTCGACTATTACCGGCAGGCGTTCACCGATTCCGGCATGGGCCGGTATTTCCTGAACACCCTCCTGATCGCGGTGCCGGGCGTCCTGATCACGCTCTTCCTCGCGTCCTTCACCGCCTTCGCCGTGGCCCGGCTGCGGCTGCGCGGCTCACTGCTCCTGCTGATGTTCTTCACGGCCGGGAACCTGCTGCCGCAACAGGTCATCGTCACGCCGCTCTACGTGCTCTTCACCAAGGTGCCGCTGCCCTACTGGCTGTCCGACTCGCTCACGCTCTACGACTCCCTGTGGGCCGTGCTCTTGGTGCAGATCGCCTTCCAACTCGGCTTCTGCGTCTTCGTGCTGGCGAATTTCATGCGGACCCTGCCACGGGAAATCCTGGAGGCCGCGGTGGTCGACGGCGCCGGGGTGTGGACGCGCTACCGGCACGTGACGCTGCCGCTGTGCCGGCCCGCCCTCGCCGCGCTGGGCACGCTGCAATTCACCTGGATGTACAACGACTTCCTGTGGGGCCTGGTCTTCCTCTCCGACGGCGACAAACTCCCGGTCACTTCGGCCCTGAACAATCTGCGCGGTCAGTTCTTCACGGACTACAACCTGCTGGCGGCGGGCTCGGTCATCGTCGCCCTCCCCACGATCGTGGTCTTCCTGCTCCTGCAACGGCACTTCATCGCGGGCCTGACCCTGGGCGCGAACAAGGGGTGACGGGCCGGGTGACGCTCCCGTACGCCCGCGCGGGGGATTCCGGCGCGCGGACCCTTGCCGGGGCGGGCCGGGGCGGCGACGCTCCGGCTACCGCCCGAGTGAAAGGGGAGCGTCATGACGAACGCACAGATGTGGGCGTTGATCGTGGGTTTCGCGTCACCCGTGCTCATCTCCGTCATCAATCAGCCGCAGTGGTCGCCCGCCGCCAGAACTCTGGTGCAGGTGGTGGTCTCGGTGCTGGTGGGACTGGGGAGTGCGCTCTTCGCCGGGGATTTCGCCGGAAAGGACGTGGTGACCAGCATCCTCGTCGCCGCGGTGGCCGCGATCAGCGCGTACAAGGGGGTCTTCAAACCTTCCGGTATTGCGCCGAAGGTGGAAAAGGCCACGTCCGTGGCAGCGCGCCGATAGCCCCGTCCCCGCAAAAGTTTCCGTGGCAGGGTGTTACGGGCAACTCACAGGGGTCTAGGGACAAGGGGGCAATGTGATCGTCTGGCTGAACGGCGCGTCCGGTGCGGGAAAGTCCACCGCGGCCCGGCACCTGCTGGACCTGCTTCCCGGCAGCACGCTCTACGACCCCGAGCTGGTCGGCAGCGAGCTGCGGCTGATGCTGCCCGCCGCCCGGCTGGAGCAGGTCGGCGACTACCAGGATCTGCCGTCCTGGCGCCGGCTCGTCGTGGACACGGCCGCCGCGCTGCTCAACGAGGTGCCGGGGCCGCTCGTCACCCCGATGCCGCTGCTGCGCCAGGAGTACCGGGACGAGATATTCGGCGGCCTCGCCTCGCGCCGGGTGCCCGTACGCCATGTTCTGCTGCACGCGGAGGAAACGATCCTCCGCGAGCGTGCGGACCGGCGCGCGGGCCGTGCCGGGGGCGCGCCGGCCGACGCGGCGGCGCAGGGCCGGTGCCGGGCGCACCTGGAGGCGTACGAGGACGCGCTCGGCTGGCTCAAACAGGACGCGCACGTCATCGACACGGCCCGGCTGACACCGCGGGAGACCGCCGAACGGATCGCGGACGCCGTCCACGCCGGTGCCGGGGCCTGCGACATCGTGCAGACACCGGAGCCCACGGCGGAGACCCTCGCGGCCGGTGTGCTGCTCTTCGACGACGCCGACCGGGTCCTGCTGGTGGACCCGACGTACAAGCCGGGCTGGGAGTTCCCCGGCGGCGTCGTGGAACCGGGTGAGCCGCCGGCCCGCGCGGGACTGCGCGAGGTCACCGAGGAACTGGGCATCCGGCTGGACAACGCGCCACGGCTGCTGGTGCTGGACTGGGAACCGCCGAAGCCGCCCGGCTTCGGCGGACTGCGGATGCTCTTCGACGGCGGTCGGCTGGCGGGCGAGCAGATCCGGGACCTGCTGCTGCCGGGGCCCGAGCTGCGGGACTGGCGGTTCGCCACCGAGGCCGAGGCGGCGGACATGCTGCCCCCGGTGCGCTGGAACCGGCTGCGCTGGGCCCTGCGCGCACGCGAACAAGGACGCCCGCTCAATCTTGAGGCGGGCGTCCCTGTGGGGTGAGGGCAGCCCGGGGGCGGCCGTCCGGGGGCGGCGGGAGAGCCCCCGGACCGGTCGTCACGGGTGTCCTACGGGCCGGGCGGCCGACCTGCCGTCCTACGGGCCGGGGCCCAGCCGCCGCCCTACGGGGCGGGCGGCTCGGCTCCCGGCCTACGGGCTCGGCTCCGGGCCTGAGGTACGGGCCGCTCAGCTACCGGCGGCCTCGTACTGCCGCGCGTACCGCTGGAGGAACAGCGCCTCGGCCAGCGAGAGGCGCTCCAGCTCCTCCGGCGAGACGCTCTCGTTGACCGCGTGGATCTGCGCCTCCGGCTCGCTGAGGCCGATGAGCAGGATCTCGGCCTGCGGGTAGAGCGCGGCGAGGGTGTTGCACAGCGGGATCGAACCGCCCATGCCGGACGTCTGCATCTCGGTGCCGTCGTACGCCTCCCGCATCGCCTCCGCCATCGACGCGTACGCCGGGCTGTCGGTGTCCGCGCGGAACGCCTGACCCTGCCCGATCTGCTCGACGGTGACCCGCGCGCCCCACGGGGCGGCCTTCTCCAGGTGCGCGGTGAGCAGCTCGGACGCCTTCACGGCGTCCGTGCCCGGCGGGATCCGCAGGCTCACCAGCGCCCGCGCGCCCGCCTGCACGGACGGCGTGGCGCCGACCACCGGCGGGCAGTCGATGCCGAGGACGGTGACGGCGGGGCGGGCCCAGATCCGGTCGGCGACCGTGCCGCTGCCGGTCAGCCCGACACCGTCCAGCACCTTGGCGTCCTTGCGGAACTCCTCCTCCGCGTACTGCAGGCCGTCCCAGCACGCGTCGGCCTCCAGGCCGTCGACGACCGTCGAGCCGTCCTCCGCGCGCAGCGAGTCCAGGATGCGGATCAGCGCCGCCAGCGCGTCCGGCGCCGCGCCGCCGAACTGGCCGGAGTGGAGGTTGCCCTCCAGGGTGTCCACCTGGACCCGGACCAGCGTCATGCCGCGCAGCGTCGCGGTCACCGTCGGCAGGCCGACCCGGAAGTTGCCGGTGTCACCGATCACGATGGTGTCGGCGGTCAGCAGCTCGGGGTGGGCCTCCGCGTACTGCTCCAGCCCGCCGGTGCCCTGCTCCTCGGAGCCCTCCACGATCACCTTGACGTTGACCGGGACGCCGCCGTGCTCCTTGAGCGCCCGCAGCGCCGTCAGGTGCATGATCAGGCCGCCCTTGCAGTCCGCGGCCCCGCGCCCGTACCAGCGGCCGTCCCGCTCGGTCAGCTCGAACGGCGGCGATATCCAGGCGGCCTCGTCCAGCGGCGGCTGCACGTCGTAGTGCGCGTACAGCAGCACGGTCGGCGCGCCGGCCGGGCCCGGCAGGAAGCCGTACACGGACTGGGTGCCGTCCGGGGTGTCCAGCAGGGCCACGTCGGTGAAGCCCTCGGACCGCAGCGCGCCCGCCACCCACTCGGCGGCGGCCTCGCACTCGCTGCGGGGGAACTGCGCCGGGTCGGCGACCGACTTGAAGGCCACCAGCTCGGCCAGCTCGGTCCTGGCCCGGGGCTGCAGCGCGGCGACGGTGTGCGCGAGCGGGCTGTCAGGCATGGAACGCTCCTTGTGGGCGCGGCGTTGTACACGTGGGGTCACGTGCCGGTCCGTCCGGTTCTACCGCACCGGACCAACCGTACGTACGGTCGATGGTGGGGCCGATCTTCCCACAGGAAGGGCGTCCGACGGCGCGCCGTAGGATGCGGGCGGTACGCGCAGCAAGGCATCGAACGGGAGCAGAAGCACAGGTGAGCAGCGACAGCGCAGCCGAGGGGAACCAGCAGGTGTGGGACGTCGTGGTGGTGGGCGCGGGGCCCGCCGGAGCCTCGGCAGCCTACGCAGCGGCGTGTACGGGACGCCGGGTGCTGCTCCTGGAGAAGGCCGAACTCCCCCGTTACAAGACCTGCGGCGGCGGCATCATCGGACCGTCCCGCGACGCGCTGCCGCCCGGTTTCGACCTGCCGCTGCGCGACCGGGTGCACGCGGTGACGTTCTCCCTCAACGGAAAGCTGACCCGCACCCGCCGCTCGAAGAACATGCTGTTCGGGCTCATCAACCGTCCCGACTTCGACGCCCAGCTCGTCAAGACCGCCCAGGACGCCGGCGCCGAGCTGCGCACCGGCGCCACCGTCTCCCGCGTCGAACAGCACGGCTCGGCGGTGCCGGACCGGCGGACCGTCGCCGTGGTGCTGGGGGACGGCGAGGTGGTGCTGGCCCGCGCGGTGGTCGGCGCGGACGGCAGCGCCAGCCGGATAGGCGCCCACGTCGGCGTGAAGATGGACCAGGTGGACCTGGGCCTGGAGGCCGAGATCCCGGTACCGCCGACGGTCGCCGAGGACTGGGCCGGGCGGGTGCTCGTCGACTGGGGCCCGATCCCCGGCAGCTACGGCTGGGTCTTCCCCAAGGGCGACACCCTCACCGTCGGCGTGATCTCGGCCCGCGGCGAGGGCGCCGCGACCAAGCGCTACCTGGACGACTTCATCGGCCGGCTCGGCCTCGCGGGCTTCGAGCCGAGCATCTCCTCCGGCCATCTGACCCGCTGCCGCGCCGAGGACTCGCCGCTCTCCCGAGGCCGCGTCCTGGTGTGCGGCGACGCCGCCGGGCTGCTGGAGCCGTGGACCCGCGAGGGCATCTCCTTCGCGCTGCGCTCCGGGCGGCTCGCGGGGGAGTGGGCCGCGCGGGTCGCGGAGGCGCACGACGCGGTGGACGCCCGCCGCCAGGCCCTGAACTACGCCTTCGCGATCAAGGCCGGGCTCGGCGTGGAGATGGGCGTCGGCCGCCGGATGCTCACCCTCTTCTCCCGCCGCCCCGGCCTGATCCACGCGGCCCTGACCGGCTTCCGCCCGGCCTGGCAGGCTTTCGCGAAGATCGTCCGGGGGACGACCACGCTGGCCGAGATCGTCCGTACGCATCCGGTCGCGCGGCGGGCGATGGGGGCGTTGGACAAGTAGGGGGCCGGGAGCGGGGGGCCGGGAGCCGGGGCGAGGGCCGCTGCTCGGCGGCTACTCCCCGGGGAGTACGTCTGATCACCGCGCCGGGCTGACGCCCCCGTACGGTGTGCCGGTCTAGCGTGACGGCATGGACGACGTACGGTCGCGGTGGGCGCGGCACTGCCGGGGGCCGCGTCCGGGCCGGTGGCGGCCGGTGAGAGGTGGCGGACCCGCGGGCCCGTGGCAGGCGGCTGACGACGGTGATCCGACAGGCGGGCCCGGCGCGAGGCTGCCCTGGGTCTCCACGGCCTGGTTCACCGTGTTCGTGTGCGTCGGCACCCGGTTCGCCGCGAAGGGCCAGCCGGGCCGCGCCGACCTCGGCCTGCCGGCGTACCTGCTGGTGATCGCGGGCGCGGCCCTGCTGCTCCTGCGGCACCGCCACCCGCGCACCGTCGCCCTCGGCACCGCGCTCACGACCGCCGTCTACCTTGCCGCCGGATACCCGTACGGCCCGGTCCTGTTCCTCTGCGCCTTCGGCTGCTTCACGGCCGTCGTCGCCGGGCACCGTACGGTCGCCTGGGCCGCCGTCGGCCTGGTCTGGGCGAGCCATCTCCTGGTCGGCCACTGGCTCTACCGCTGGCTGCCGCCGCGCGGTGACGGGCCCGCGCCCTGGGGGGAGCAACTGTTCGTCACGGTCCTGGTGGTGGCGGTGGTGGCGGTTTCCGAGCTGGCGCGCGTACGCCGTGAGCAGTTCGCGCGGGTACGTGCCGAGCGGCGGGCGGCCGAGCGGCGGCGGACCGACGAGGAACGGCTGCGGATCGCCCGGGAACTGCACGACGTACTGGCCCACAGCATCTCCGTCATCAACGTCCAGGCGGGCGTCGGCCTCGCGCTGCTGGACCACGACCCTGAACAGGCCCGTACCGCCCTGACCACCATCAAGGCCGCCAGCAAGGAAGCGCTGGGCGAGGTCCGACAGGTCCTGGACACCCTGCGAGCACCGGGTGCTGCGCCGCGCGCCCCGGCGCCCGGCCTTGACCGGCTGCCCGAACTGTGCGAGCAGGCCGAGGGCGCCGGCCTGGCGGTCGAGGTCACCGTGGACGGATCGCCCGCCGGTCTTGCCCCTGGCACCGACCTCGCCGCTTTCCGCATCGTCCAGGAGGCACTCACCAACGTCGTACGGCACTCAGGTTCCCGCACGGCCCGCGTCCGCCTCGGCCACCTCCCCGGCGCGCTGGAGATCACGGTGGACGACGACGGCCCGGCGACCGCCGCCGGGCGCGCCGGAGACGTCACCGGAGGCGGCAACGGCCTGGTCGGCATGCGCGAACGCGCCGCCGCGCTCGGCGGCACCGTCGAGGCGGGACCGCGCCCGGACGGCGGCTTCCGGGTGCACGCCCGCATTCCGCTCCGACCCGCGACACCCGCCGGACCGCCGGAGCCGCAGCGACCCGGCGCCGCGCACGCTGCGGATACGGTGAGGGGCCAGGCCACCGAGGAGGAGTCGTGATCCGGGTACTGCTCGCCGACGACCAGTTGCTGGTCCGCGCCGGCTTCCGGGCGCTGCTGGACGCCCAGCCCGACATCGAGGTCGTCGGAGAGGCGGCGGACGGCGAGGAGGCGCTGCTCGCCCTGCGCGACCTGTGCCCCGACGCCGTCCTGATGGACATCCGGATGCCGGTGCTGGACGGGCTGGCCGCCACCCGCCAGATCACCGAGGACCCCCGACTGTCCGCCGTGAAGGTCGTCATGCTCACCACCTTCGAGCTGGACGAGTACGTCTTCGAGGCGATCCGCTGCGGCGCCTCCGGCTTCCTGGTCAAGGACACCGAACCGGAGGAACTCGTACGGGCGGTGCGTGCCGTCGTCGAGGGCGACGCGCTGCTCTCACCGGGTGTCACCCGCCGGCTGATCGCCGAATTCGCCGCCCGCTCCAAGGAACCGGCCGCGAACGGCACCCTGGCCCCGCTCACCGCGCGGGAACGGGAGGTGATGGCGCTGGTCGGCCTGGGCATGTCGAACGAGGAGATCGCCCGCCGCCTGGTCGTCAGCCCACTGACCGCCAAGACCCACGTCAGCCGCACCATGGTCAAACTGGGCGCCCGCGACCGGGCCCAACTCGTGGTGCTGGCTTATGAGTCGGGGTTGGTGCGGCCTGGGTGGCTCGGGTAGCTGTCCCGGATCGGTACGTCACAGGTAGCGCGGGTAGCCGTGCGCCGGGGGAGGCCCGGGGGGGAGCCAGTACGGCCGAGTACGGATCCGTACGCCCTCGGTCCCTGACCGGAGATCACTCTGCCAGGGCCCCTGGTCCGGAGCGCCGGTCGCCGAAACGGCGCAGGACGCGCACCACTCGCCAGACGAACGCGATCCCCGCCACGCTCGCGGCCCCCGCCAGGAGCGCCCCCGTCGCGTTCCGGCTCAGTTGGAGGAAGAGCAGCGGGCTCACGGCCACGCCGAATGTGAGGGCGGCCACGAACACGCCGGTCAGCAGCGCGAAACCGATCTCGACGGTCATCGCGTCACGGTCGGCCTGGGAGCGGGTCGGTGACATGGTGACAGTCTGTCATGTGGTGCCCCGCGTTTCGGGGTTGCGCGAGGAGAGCGCCGTTCCTTGTCGATCGTCCGGCCGCCCCGCCTCGCTCCGTCGTACGGCAACCGTCAGAGGCCCGAGCGCTCCTGCCACAACCGGGCCAGCCCGGCGTCGCCCGTGACGGTGATGCCGTCCAGTGAACGGCGGTTCCACAGGGCGAGGTACAGGTCGGGGGCCGATCCCTCGATCACGCAGTCCGCCGTGGCGGCGTCGGACAGCGCGGCGTCTCCCGCTGCCGCGCCCGGTATGCGTTCGGCGCGCGGCGGTGCGTCCGACAGTCGGACCGCCCAGGCCGCAGCGGGGGTGCCGGCCGCTCCGGCGGCCCGTATCAGCAGCGTCTTCGGCAACTCCGTGCGCATGGTGCTGCGCTCCCGCGCCTGCATGCCGACGAGCAGTTCGTCGATGCCGTCGACGGCGAAGGCGGGGGTGGCGGCGGTGACGCCCGCGCCGAGCGCCACCTCGGCGTCGGCGCGGTGCACCGCTGTCTCGTGTGCCTGGCGGCGCGTCCAGAAGGCCAGCGGGGACGGCGCGGGCAGGAAGGTCCAGCAGGACAGGTCCGCCGGGGCCGAGCGCAGCGCCCGCACCAGGGTCCGGCAGCCGTCGCGCAGCCAGTCGGCGAGCTGGTCGTCGGGCAGCCCCGGGGCCTCGGGGAACGGGACCGGCTGCTGAAGGCCCTGCGCCACGAAGCCCGTCGCCCAGCGGTGCACCTGGCCCATGTGGGAGAGCAGATCGCGCACGCGCCACTCCGGGCAGGTGGGGACCGGCGCGTCGGCCCCGGCCTTCTCGGCGGCGTCCGCGAGGAGTTGCCCGTCCCGCTCCAGGGACTCGGTGAAGTCAGTGTTCTCCATGCCGCTGAGTGTGCCAGCCGCCACTGACAACGGCCCCGCGCGTGCCCGGCCGCCCGCGCAGCGCCCGGTGGACCAGTCCGAGCAGCAACGCGTTGACCAGCGCGGCGACGGCCAGTGTCAGGACCAGGTACCACTGCGGCGAGCCGGCTTCGCCCCACAGCGTGTCGCCGGCGAGCCACAGCGGGAAGACCGTGGGAGCGGTGAGCAGCGCCACCCAGACGCCGGAGAAGGAGGCGTCCGCATGCTGCACGAAGGCCAGGTCCACCACGGCGAAGAGCGCCGCCGCGAGCACCAGCGCGAGGTAGACGAGCGAGACCGGATTGCCGAACATCAGCCGCGCGGCTCCGCGCAGCCGAGGTGTGACGTTCATGCAGACCCCCCAGGTGTCGGGGTGGCCGGGCGGCTCCGGTGCGCGCCCCCGCGCAGCGGTGTCCTCCGGCCGGATGCCCTGGCCGAATCCGTGACCAAGCAGTCAATTATGGTCCGCATACGGTCCCTTCCGACAGGTCGGGTACCCGTCATCCGCGTATCGACTCCCGCGTACGTGCCCGTACGCGCCGTGCGGTAGCCGCACGGGACACGGCCTGCCGTACGGGACGGAGCCCGCCGGACGGGACGCGCGCCGCGCCCGCCGGACGGGACGCGCGCCGCGCCCGCCGGACGGGACGCGCGCCGCGCCCGCCGGACGGGACGCGGGCAGCGCTTCCGGAGGGCGGCCCGCCGCTTCCCACGCGGAAGGGTGGCCCGTATTTTGTTTACTGCCGGTACAAAGCAAGAATGGGCACGTGACCCACACTCGGACAACCAGGCTGGAGCGGGGCCGCAGCGCCCTCGGGCCCGCACTGGAGCTCGTACACACCGGGCGCGCACCCACCCGTGCCGTCCTGACCTCGGAACTCGGCGTGACCCGGGCGACCGCGGGCGCGGTGGCCGCGGAGCTGGAAGCGCTCGGACTGATCGTCGTCGACTCCCGCCCGACCTCCTCGGCGGGGTCCCAAGGCCGTCCGTCCCACCGGCTGTTCCTGAACGAGAACGGCCCCGTCGTCCTCGCCGGGCAGATCCATGCCGACGGTTACCGCGTCGCGCTGGTCGGCCTCGGCGGACGGATCGTGGCCACCGTGAGCGGCTGCGGCACGATCCCCGCCGACCCGGCGCACGTACTGGCCGAAGCGGTGGCGGCGGGCTCCGGACTGCTCGAACGGACCGGGCGGCGCTGCCTCGGCGCCGCGCTCGCCATCCCGTCGGCCGTCGCCGAACCCGACGGCGAGGCGCTCAACCCCCTCCACCTGGCCTGGCCTTCGGGCGCCCCCGTACGCCGGCTCTTCCGGCGCGCCCTCGCCGAGGCCGGCATTCCCGGGGTCACCGCCGCGGTCGGCTTCACCGGCAACGATGTCAACCTCGCCGCACTGGCCGAACACCGGCACGGCGCCGGACGCGGCGCCCGCGACCTGCTGTGCATCGCCTCCGGGCACCGGGGCGTCGGCGGCGCGCTGGTCCTGGACGGCCGGTTGCACAGCGGCAGTTCGGGCCTCGCCCTGGAGGTCGGCCACCTGACCGTCAACCCGGAGGGCGCGCCCTGCCACTGCGGCAGCCGCGGCTGCCTGGACGTCGAGGCGGACCCGCTCGCCTTCCTCGGCGCCGCGGGCCGCACGCCCGGCCCCGAGGGCTCGCTGCTCCGGCAGGCCACCGATCTGCTCCGCGAGGAGCATCAGGACCCGTCCGTACGGGCCGCCGCCGACCTGCTGATCGACCGGCTGGGCCTCGGCATCGCCGGACTCGTCAACATCCTCAATCCCGACCGCATCATCCTCGGCGGCCTGCACCGCGAACTGCTGGGCGCCGACCCGGAACGGCTGCGGGCCGTGGTCGCCGAGCGCAGCCTGTGGGGGCGCAGCGGCGGCGTACCGATCCTGCCGTGCACGCTCGACCACAACAGCCTGGTCGGCGCGGCGGAGCTGGCGTGGCAGCCGGTGCTGGACGATCCGCTGGTGGTCGTGGAGGGGGAGGGCCAGGAAGCAGACCCGGCCTGAACGGCCTGGGCCCGGGCGTGCGTTCGACGGTTTTCCTCGAAACCTCTTGTGGTCTGTGCCACCCCGGAGGGACGTGATGTGAGCCACAAGGGTTCCGATGGTGCTGCTTGAACAGTGTGTATGACACTCGGTTGGCCGCTGCTCACGCAAGTTGGGGCGTGCCCGCCGCTCGAAATGGCCCGCCGGGCAAGGCAAGATAGGTGCATCAACCGCCTGTCCGGCGGTGGGGGCCGGGAAGTCCACGGTCCGCGGCTCCGGGCGGCGCGCAGGCATGAAGGGCCCTGCCCCCACGGCGGTCAACCAGGCGGAGGCAGGACCCGGCTGCAGGGGCCCCGGCGTTCAGCCGGGGCCTTACTGCTGCTCAGTGGAAGTGCTGAAAGGTTTCACGCAGGAACTTCACCACCGCGTACAGCGGGCTGAACCAGCGCGCCTTCCGAAAAAAGCCCTCCCACGAACAGCGAGTACAGCAGCACCCCTTCGGACACGAGTCCATCGGGTATCACCTCCGGTCCGGGGCCGAGGTCGTCGCGACCCCGCGTGAGCCGCGAGCCGGTCCGGCAGGGCCGGAGGTGAGGCATCAGATTAGCTCGGTGTGACCGTCCTCGTGGCCCACTCGGGCACCAGTAGTGCCGTGACGCCGTGGTTCGGCGGGGCACTGCGGGTCGTACGGCGCCTCGCCGTCGATCGCCCAGGCGCCCTCCGGGCCCTGGACCTGCGGAGTTTCACTTACTTTGCGGTAGCACCGAGTGTCAGTTCCCGATCTAGCCGTTGTGTACATCACATGGGTGCGGGCGGTGGTGCGCGCAGGCGATGAGTGCCGTCACAACGGTCATTGCTGTTGCAAAGTTCGTCTCCGCGTTCACGGCGGCTCGCATCCCTCGTCCCTGCCTGACGGGCAGTCAGTACCGCCCCAACGCCCGCGCCTTCCGCCCACCCTTCAGCTTCCGTTCATGTGCCGTCCGCCTGGCGGGAGGCGTCCCGTCCGGTCCGCGTCGGACCGTCGTGCCGCCCCTTCCTCCGCGACCTCTGGACGGACTCCGTGACCGCAATACGTACGCGCCGTCGGCGCCGTGCCTTCCCCCTTTTCCTC
The DNA here is from genome assembly GCF_003865135.1 of Streptomyces chrestomyceticus JCM 4735. Classification (NCBI taxonomy): domain Bacteria; kingdom Bacillati; phylum Actinomycetota; class Actinomycetes; order Kitasatosporales; family Streptomycetaceae; genus Streptomyces; species Streptomyces chrestomyceticus. Next base: position 7,928,702 of record NZ_BHZC01000001.1, read on the forward strand.
GTCACCGCGACGGTCCTGGCCGGTACGGCCGTCGTCGCCCCTGCTCACGCGGCCCCGGCCGGTGACATCCGGATCAACGAAGTGGTGACCACCGGGAGCGTCGAGGACTCGGTCGAGCTGTACAACAAGGGCACCGCGACGGTCGACATCTCGGGCTGGGTCCTCAAGGACGACAAGGACGGTTCGACGTACACGATCGCCGCCGGGACCGAGCTGGCCCCGGGCGCCTTCCGTGCTTTCGACGTCCACGACAGCTTCGGGCTGGGCTCGGACGACAAGGCCCGCCTGTATCTGCCGGACGGCAGAACCCTGGTGGACAGCTTCTCCTGGAGCAAACATTCCGCTCCGTCCTGGTCACGCTGCCCCGACGGCACCGGCGCCTTCAAGGCGGCCGGGGTGACCCTCGGCGCCGCCAACAACTGTGGTGGCAGCGGCAGCACGCCGGCGGCGTGGCCCGGCAGCGGCGCCGTGACGAACGCCGACGCCGCCGGCGTCTTCGGCGAGGACCTCAGCGGCCTCCACCAGGACGGCAACGTCCTGTGGGCCGCCCAGAACAGCGGCAAGCTGTGGCGCCTGGTCCGCAACGCCTCCGGCGGCTGGACACCCGACACCGGCCGAGGCTGGGGCTCCGGCAAGGCCCTGCGCTTTCCCGGCGGTTCGGGACGCCCCGACAGCGAGGGCGTGACCGCGACCGGCGGCGGAGCCGCCGCCGGTGTGTTCGTCGCCAGTGAGCGTGACGGCGACGCCTCCGGCACCAGCCGGCTGTCCGTCCTGAAGTACGACGTCTCCGGCACCGGCTCCCCCCCTGGCCGCCACCAAGGAGTGGAACCTCACCTCCGACCTGCCGCCCGTCGGCTCCAACCTCGGCTTCGAAGGCATCACCTGGGTACCCGACGCCTACCTGACGGGAGCCGCCTTCAAGGACGCCTCCACCGGCGCCGCCTACGCCCCGACACGGTACGGCGCCCACAGCGGCGGCGTGTTCTTCACCGGCGTCGAGGGCACCGGCATGATCTACGGCTACGTCCTGGAGGACTCCGGAGCCTTCACCCGCGTCGCGTCCTTCAGCAGTGGCATGAGCGGCGTCATGGAACTGCAGTGGGAGCCCGGAGCCGCCCGCCTGTGGGCCGTCTGCGACGACACCTGCAAGGGACAGCACCGCACCTTTCAGGTCGCATCCACCGGCACCTTCACCCCCAAAGCCGTCTACAACCGCCCCTCAGGCATGCCCGACTACAACAACGAGGGCTTCGCCTTGGCAGGCGCCGACGAGTGCGTCGCCGGATCGAAGCCCGTCTACTGGTCCGACGACAGCAACGACGACGGCCACGCACTGCGCAAGGGCAGCATCACCTGCTGACGTCCGTCCCCACCGCTCCTCCCCGCCACCTCGGTGCGGCCCGTCGGCCCACGGCGGTCTCGAAGGCCGCGTGGGCCAGCAGCCGCGTCGAGTCCAGCATCGGCAGCGGCGAGACCTCCGGTGTCACCAGGAGCGGAATCTCCGTGCACACGAGGGCGACCGCGTCGCAGCCGCGGGCGGCCAGCCGCTCGATGATCCGTAGATACTCCTGGCGGGAGGTCTCGGAGAAGACGCCGTTCACCAGCTCGTCGAAGATGATCCGGTGGACGGTACGGCGGTCGTCCGCGTCCGGTACGTCGGCAGCGATGCCCCGGGAGCCCAGCGCGCGCCCGTAGAGCGGGCTGTCCATCGTGTACGCGGTGCCCAGGACGCCGACGCGCCGGTACCCGTCACGGGCGGCGCGTTCGGCGACCACCTCGGCTATGTGCAGGCCGGGCAGCGGCAGTTCCTCGCCGGGCAGTTCGAGGGCCAGGTGGGCGGTGTTGTCCGGGCAGACGAAGCAGTCCGCTCCGGCGCGGGCGAGGCGGGCGACGCTCTCGGCGAGCGTCGCCCGTATCGAATGGTGATCACCGGACTCCCAGGCGGGCATGGACCGCGCCATGCTGATGCAGTCCAGCGTCACGTCCGGATGGTCGTACGGCCCCAGCTCGGCGGACGCCTCCTGGCAGAAGGCCCGGAAGCACAGCGCCGCCCCTTCGGCGCTGTGCGCGAGGATGCCCAGGTGTTCCACGGTCCCTCCAGTGGCCGTCGGTTCACGCTGCCGCCATTGTCACCCGCCCCACTGACAACGGCCGTCCGTCGGCAGGTCCCAGGCGCCCGCCTCCCGGCTTCAGGCGCCTCCCGCCCGCTCCCACGCCACCGCGAACGCGCGGGCCGGATTCGTCGTGAAGAGGTGCCGCACCAGTTCGGCCCCCAGGGCGAGTTCGAGCCGCGGCCGCAGGCGGCGCAGCAGATGGGGCATGCCGGGCCCGCCGCTGACCGACCGGGCCGCCGCCGTCGTCGTGTCGCCGCCGAGGAGCAGCCGGTCCCCGTACCCGGCGTCGGCGAGCGCGGCCAGCGCGTCGGGCAGCCGCCAGTCCGTGGCGTGGTGGGCGCGGGACGGCCCGTCGAACGCCAGATAGGCCCCGGCAGCGGCGGCCGACCGGTGGGTCACCAGGTCGGGGGAGCGGTTGAGGTGGCCCAGGACGACCCGCCGCGGCGGTACCGCCAGCGTCCCGCACAGCAGGTCGAGGACGTCCTGGGCCCCGGTGCCCAGCTCCAGGTGGACGCCGATGGGGGCGCCGGTGGCGTGGTGGGCCTCGGCCGCCGCGGCCATGGTGTACCGGGCGTGCGCGTCCAGGCCGTGGAACCCGCCGGCGACTTTGATCATCCCGGCCCGGGGGTGCGCGCCGGCCGCGTCCGTACGGCCGTCACCGCGACCTCCGGACCAGCTCCCGATCCCCGTCGTCAGCTCCGCCACGAACAGGGCCGCCAGGTCGGCCGAGCCCCCGCCGGAGCCGTTCGCACCACCCTTCGCCCCTACCCGTTCCAGCACCTCGGGCGCGTAGTGCACCGCCTGGTGCAGACCCGTCGCCGCGACGATCCGCACTCCCGACTCCTCGGCGAGCCGCGGAAGTTCACCGGCGCGCCGCCCCATCCCGTACGGCGTCCACTGGATCACCGTGCCGCCGCCCGCCTCCCGGAAGGCCCGCAGCTCGGCCGCCGCCGCGCCGGGGTCGTCGAGTTCCTGGCCGGGCAACTGCGGGCTACGCAGGAACAGGTGGTCGTGGGCGTCGCAGAGGCCCAGTGAGGCGGGGGAGACGTCTCCCGACACCGTACGGACTGCGGGTTCCGGACGCGCGCTCACCAGTGCGCCCCGGCCGGCAGTTGCCCGGCCCCCGGCGCGGACAGGTGCAGCACCTCGAAGTGCTCCCCGTCCGACGCGGGCGCGGTGCCTTCCCAGAGGGTGAAGTGCACCAGTTCCCAGTTCCGGGGGTCGAGCGCGAGCGCGGTGGTGTGCACCCCGTCGGTACGGGCCAGCCGCCGCTGACCGGCCACCGCCTCCGCCACGGCGGTGGCCGGATCCGTCGCCTCGGTGAGCGTCTGGACGCGGCGGACGAAGGAGCCCGGCGCCGCTCCGGCGGACGGTCCCCGCTCGTGGTGGACGCCCGTCCAGTGCCGCACCTCGGGGCGGCCGAAGTCGCGGATCACGCCGCGGAAGCCGTCACCGAGCAGGAAACGGTTCATCGCCAGGGGGTCGGCCCAGAGATAGAACGGCGCATATTGATTGACGGGCGAACCGTCGACGCCGCGCTCGCGGATGCCATACGCCTTGATCCCGAGTCCGGCGCAGGTGTCGAGGAGGTGCCCCCGGGTCCGTACCCGGTCGCGGACGATTCCCATGTCGTAGTCGGCGGGGAGGGTGACGGTGTACTGCATGGCGTGCACGGGTGCTCCGAGTGGTGGGTGAAAGGGTGGGGTGCGGGCTCACACGGCCCGTTCGGCGTCGTCGGTCGTACGGTCGTCGGTCAGGCAGCCCCAGTCGGCGGTCGTGCCGTCCTCCGCCGCCTCGACCAGGGCGAGATGGGTCATGAACGTGCCGGGCGTGGCGCCGTGCCAGTGCCACTCGCCCGGAGCGGTCCACACCGTGTCCCCGGCCCTGATCTCCTCGACCGGGCCGCCCCTGCGCTGCACCAGGCCGACGCCCTCGGTGACGTGCAGAACCTGACCGTGCGGATGGCGGTGCCAGGCGGTGCGGGCGCCCGGTGCGAAGTGGACGCTGAACAGGCGGAGCCGGGACGGCGCGGGCGGTGCCGCGAGTTCGTCGAGCCAGACGGTGCCGGTGAAATGTTCGGCGGGCCCGGCCTGGCTGCCGGGACGGGTGCGGGTGATCTCCATGGCGGTGACGCCTTTCCGGTACGGATGCGCGGTGCTGCGGTGACGGCGTCTCAGGCGGTGGGCGCCGCGCCGGTGGTGCGGGCCGTGAGCAGGGACAGTACGCCGCGCACGGCGGTGTCGAAGGGGGCGGGCGACTCGGCGGCGCGGGCCAGCACGTAGCCGCCCTGCACGGTGGCGACGACGGCGGCCGCGGTCTCTTCCGGGTCCAGCTCCGCGTCGAACTCGCCGCGCTCGCACCCCTCGCGGAGGATCCCGGCGATCCGGCCGCGCAGCCAGTCGAGCGTCTCGAAGACGGGCTGCCGCAGCGCCGGGTCGGCGATGACGTCCGGGTCCATGGTCAGCCGGCCCACCGGGCAGCCGCGCAGCACGTCGCGCTCGCGCAGCAGGTAGGCCCGCACCCGGTCGCAGGCGCTGCCCTCTCCGGAGAGGGCGGTGTCGGCGGTGGCCCGCATGACCTCGGCGGTGCGCCGGATGGCGGCGAGCGCGAGGTCGGACTTGCCCGCGAAGTGGTGGTACATGCTGCCCTGCCCGACACCGGCGCGCCGCAGGATCGCCTTCGGGCTGGTGCCGGTGAAGCCGCGCTCCCAGAGGAGCTCCCTGGTGCTCTCGACGAGCCGTTCGGAAGTGGTCATGGCGCGACTGTACATACCAGTAGTTACAGAGATCAACTCCGGGCGTGCGGCGCGGTTGTTCCCGGTCGGAGCACCTGATTCCGCATCACGTACTTCCCGAGCCGTACGCACGGTGCCGTCAGCCGTACGACGACCGGCGGCCCCCGGCGGGCCAGGCTCGGAAGGGCGAACCCCACAGGCCCGCGCAGGCGCACGCAGACGCGCCGGGGCGGCGCCCGACGACAAGGAGCTGATCTGTCATGTACGAGCTGGCGCACCCGTGGACCGGCGGCGGCCCCGGCCCTTGGTTCCTGCTCTTCCCGCTGTTCTGGGCGGCCGTCGTGTTCGGGGTGGTCACCCTGCTGCGGCGCACCGTGTGGCGCGGCAGGCGGCAGCCGTTCGGCGGCCTCCGGGGCGGTGCCGGTCCCGCGTCGGCAGGCCGTACCGACCCGTCGCCCGTCGACCTGCTCGCCCGGCGCTTCGCGACCGGGGAGATCGACGAGGACGAGTACTGGCGCCGGCTCTCCGTCCTGGACGAGCGGTTCGGCACCGGCCCGAAGGGCGGGGCGGCGTGAGCGCCCGTGGGCAGGCGCCGTCGGCGCTCCACGCCGCGCGCCCGTAGGCGTGCACGCCGTCGGCCCGCCCGGCCCTTCAACCGACTCCGGCGCCCCGCACCCGTGGGCGGGTGTCCATCGCGGTGCGCAGGGGCGGTTCGGCCGGAGTGAGCGCCGGTTCGCGCGCTGCCGTGCCCCGGGCGCACGACGAGCGCCCCACCGACGTACGGCGTACCGCTTCCTCCGGTGCGAGCGAGAGCGCGGGGAGCGTGAACCAGACGACCTTGCCGCCGCCCTCCGGGCGCACTCCCCAGCTCTCGCTCAGCGCGTCGATCAGCGACAGTCCGCGGCCCTCGGTGTCGAGGGTCCCGGCCGTCCGCACCCGGGGCAGTCGCGGGTCCAGATCGCGTACCGACACCGTGAGCTGGTCCAGGAGGACGAGCAGTTCGACGGTGCACTGTTTGCTGGGCACGGCGTGCTGGTGCACATTGGCCAGCAGTTCGGTCACGCCGAGCGCCGCCGGGTCTATCAAGGCGTCGAGACGCCAGTACCGGAGCTGTGCCGATACGATCCTGCGCACCTGGCCGATCCGGGCCGGAAGGGCCTGGAGCTCCACCGTGCAGTGTCTGCTGGGCTGCCTGATCACGACCGCGACTCCCTGATGAGGTCGGGCGCCCTCGTACGACGGGGGCGAAGATCGGATCCAGCGATGTCCGCACTTCCACCACAGTGTCACCGCTGGTGAACCCTCAGTGATACGAGTCCAGGGTCGTCCCACCAGTGCGCTCCCGCAACCGCACCGTCCCCCGAGAGACCCTGTCAAGCGCGAGCGGAGCGTGCCGCGCGTACGGCCTCCAGGAAGCGGTCCGGGGTGCCCAGCGTCAGCGAGTAACGGTGTCCGTTCAGCGTCGCCAGTGCCCGGTCACGGGCCGCGAACAGGGGTTTGTGTGCCTGCACGGCCTGCACCGGCGCGCTGTCTATCTCGGTGCCGTAACTCGTCAGCAGGGCCAGCCTGCCGTCCTTGATCACGACCTGGCCCGCCCGGGTGAGCGACCGGAGCAGCCATTTCTCTATGCGTACCCCGGTCGCGTTGAACTCGGGCTCCGCCATGGCGATCACCTCCTCAGCACGACGGGCGTGCGCTCTCCACCCGCCCCCTCGGTGCGCAGTCTGCCTGCGTCGTGCCGTGTGCACCAGTACCCCTTGGCCAAAGCTCGCCCGCAGTCCGGTCCCAGGTGGTGCTTGGGGTTGCTCAAAGGGTTGTTTATGCAGGTGAGAAGCGTGTGGCAGGTGGTTATAGTCGGAACCGGCCCGGCGTTCCGCGCGGGCTCCGTACGACGTCGGGGAGCGCGCCATGAGCACCGCACAGTCACCACACCACCCCGTCGGCCGGGTGCCCGGAGGCGGCTGTCCGATGCCGACCGTGGACGTCGACCGCAGCGATCCGGACTACCGGAGCTGGCTCAAGGAGGCCGTCCGCAAGGTGCAGGCGGACGCCAACCGGACGGCCGACACCCATGTGCTGCGCTTCCCGCTGCCGGAGCAGTGGGGCATCGACCTGTACCTGAAGGACGAGTCGACCCACCCCACCGGCAGCCTCAAGCACCGGCTGGCCCGTTCGCTGTTCCTCTACGGGCTCTGCAACGGCTGGATCCGGCCCGGCAAGCCCGTCATCGAGTCCTCCAGCGGCTCCACCGCGGTCTCCGAGGCGTACTTCGCGAGCCTGATCGGGGTGCCTTTCATCGCGGTGATGCCCGCCACCACCAGCCGGGAGAAGACCCGGCTGATCGAGTTCCACGGCGGCACCTGCCACCTCGTGGACGACCCGCGGACCGTCTACGCGGTCTCCGCCGAACTCGCCGCCGAGTCCGGCGGCCACTACATGGATCAGTTCACCTACGCCGAACGGGCGACGGACTGGCGGGGCAACAACAACATCGCCGAGTCGATCTACCAGCAGTTGCGCCTGGAGCGGTACCCGGAACCCGCCTGGATCGTCGCCACGGCCGGTACCGGCGGCACCTCGGCGACCATCGCCCGCTACGTGCACTACATGCAGTACGACACCCGCATCTGCGTGCCCGACCCGGAGAACTCCTGCTTCTTCGACGGCTGGCGCACCGGCGACGCGGAGACGGACTGCGCCACCGCCTCCCGCATCGAGGGCATCGGGCGGCCGCGCATGGAGCCCAGCTTCGTGCCCGGCGCCATCGACCGGATGATGAAGGTCCCGGACGCGGCGAGCGTGGCGGCCGTACGGGCCCTGGAGCGGGCCATCGGCCGCAAGGCGGGCGGCTCGACGGGCACCGGCCTGTGGAGCGCGCTGAAGATCGTCGCGGAGATGGTCGCCGCGGGGCGTACGGGCTCGGTCGTCACCCTGCTCTGTGACCCGGGCGATCGCTACCTGGACAAGTACTACTCGGACAGTTGGCTGGAGGAGCAGGGCCTGGACATCGCGCCGTACGCGGCGACGATCGAGAACTTCCTGGAGACCGGAAGCTGGCCGGCCTGAGCCACCGCCCCGGCCCCCGGCCCCTCAGAGGTCCGTGCCGTCGCCCGGTTCGCCCGCGACGACCAGTTCCGGCGGCAGTTCCGCGATCTCCGTACGGGCCTGCGCCGACAGACCGCGGTCGGTCACCAGGACGTCCACGTCCTCCAGCGCGGCGAAGGAACTGAGGCCCACCGTGCCCCACTTGGTGTGGTCGGCCACCACCACGACCCGGCGGGCGGAGCGGACGAAGTGGCGGTTGGTCTCCGCCTCGGCCAGGTTGGGCGTGGACAGTCCGGCCTCCACCGATATGCCGTGCACCCCGAGGAAGAGCACGTCGAAGTGGAGGGAGCGGATCGCGGCGTCCGCCACCGGGCCCACCAGGGTGTCCGAGGGGGTACGGACGCCGCCGGTCAGCACCACGGTCGCCGCGCCCGCGCGGGGTGACTGGCTGCCGCCGGCCGCCGCCCGCTGCGCGTTGTAGAACACGTCGGCGACCCGTACCGAGTTGGTGACGACCGTCAGGTCCGGCACCTCCAGCAGTTGCTGGGCCAGCGCGAACGCGGTGGTGCCGCCCGCCAGGGCGACGGCGCCGCCCGGCGCCGCCATCCGGGCCGCCGCCTTGGCGATGTCCTCCTTGGCGCTCAGCTCCAGCCCCGACTTCGCCTCGAAGCCCGGCTCGTGGCTGCTCGGCTCGCTGACCGGGACCGCGCCGCCGTGCACCTTCTCCACCATGCCCTGCCGGGCGAGGGCGTCCAGGTCGCGCCGGACCGTCATGTCCGACACGTTGAGCCTGCGGGTCAGCTCGTTCACGCGGACGCCGCCGCGCCGTCTGACCTCGTCGAGGATCAGAGCGCGCCGCTGCTCCGCGAGCAGGTTCTGATTGTCGCTCACCCCGGCCTGTCCCTTCCGCCCGGCTGCCGTTGCGCACACATCCTCGCACGCGGCACCTGGGGCATCCGCCCCGCCGGGGTGGGGTGTGCGTCCGCGGAACCGGGAAGAAGGCAGGCGCGAGGCAGGTGTCCGGAGCCGCGGGCGCTCGTTGAGCATGACATGACAGTGGAAGGCGCCGCCGGGTACCGTGCGGCGCCGACCGGCACGTACGGCATCGGGGGACAGACCAGTGGACAGCGCGAGCAGCACGCACCGAACGGCTCCGGACCGTCCGGACGCCGCACCGGAAGGACCGGGCACCGGCCCGGACGGGGACGGTCCGGACACGGCCCCGGACGGTCACACACCGGGCACCGCCCCACCCGGCGACCGGCAACTCGCCCTGGAGCTGCTGGTGCACGGCGTCGGCGGCACGACCCCGGAGCGGATGCTCGGCGACCCGCGCACCGTCCTGATCACCGGCGACGACACGGCCGCCGTGTACCGCAGGGCCGTCGACGCCGACGCCGAACAGCGCCCTGACGACTACCGCGCCGAACCGATCCGCGAGGCGTACTGCTGGTGCAACCTCACCTCCGGCAACGGAGCCCGCGCCCTGTGGCTGATCCTGCTCCCCTTCATGGTCGCCAACCTCGCCCACTGGATGCGCCCCGCCGCCCCCGCGCACCACCGGGGCCACCGCGTGTACGACATCCTCGTCCGCCTCCTCGCCCTCAGCCTCACCGTCCTGCTGGTCGCCGCGGCCTGCGAGGTGGCCCTGGACCTGACGGCCTGGCAGTGCGCGGGCAGCGCCGCCTGCGCGGCCGGCAAGTCCTGGATGGGCTTCATGAGCCCCGAGCAGGGCGGCACCTGGAGCGGCCCCGGCCGCCGCGTCGTGATCGCCGCCCTGATGCCACTGCTGCTCGTCGGCTTCCTGTGGTGGCTCTCCCGCCGTACGTGGAGCGCGTACGAGTCCGCCTCGCCGCCGCCGCGCCGCCCCGGCACCTCCCGTGACGTCCCGCCCGCCCAGCGCCCCGCGCTGACCCGCCGCGGCTTCTGGTACGGCCGCCGGGTGGTGGCCCGGCTGCGCGCCGCGCACACCGCGGCCGGACTGCTGACCATCGCCGTCGCGCTGCTCGTGACCGGGCTGGACTTCGACCGGCGTACGGGGCACGGCGGGACGCTCTCCGCCCTCGGCCGGGTGCTGCTCGCGCTGGTCCTGCTGCTGGTGGCGCTCACCGTCTGGATCGTCTGCCGCACCGCGCGCTGCGAGGCCGAACCGGACGAGCACCACGACCGCTTCGTGGTCAAGGTGCTGCCGTTCGCCGCGCTCGTCGCCCTCGTCCTGTCCGCCGTCCACACGGCCTGGTCCCGGCCCGGCTGGGTCAGCGGCGACCGGCTGCCCGGCAGCGGCGCCTTCGGCGGCATCGCCGTCCTCCAGGGCCTGCTGGTCCTCGGCCTCCTCGTCACCGCGGGCTTCCTGCAGAACGCCGCACGGCGCCACGGACACGGCGACGGACGCGCCGCGCTGAAAGGATTCCACGGCGCGGCCGTCGCCCTGCTGGGCTGCGCTCTGGGCGGCGTGCTGACCGGGGGAGCGGCCCAGCGGCTGGCGGACTGGATGGACGGCGGCGCGACCCCCGGGCAGCCGGGCGCCCCGATCGCCGGGCCGGCCGTCGTCCTGTCCTGGCAGGCGTCGGTGCTGCCGGTGCTCCTGGTGGTCGTCGCGGCCTTCGCCGTCCTGGCCGGGGTCCAGATGTTCGTGGTGCGCCGCAAGGTGGAACCGGACATCCCGGGCCTGTACGACAAGCAGGAGCGGCCCGACGAGCAGCGGGTGCGCCGGATCGCGGGAACCATCGCGCGGGCCGGACTCACCGACTCCGCCCCGGTCCTGCTCGGCGCGGTCTGCCTGGTCACGCTGGTGCTGGGCGCGGGCGCGGTGGCCGGCGCCTGGCTCACCGACCGGGCGCCGGGACGCGCCACGGAGCAGGCGCCACTGCTGGTGCACACCGCCGCGGCGACGGCGGAGTCGCTCGGCTCCTGGCTGATGGGCGCCGGTGTCCTGCTGCTCGCCGTCATGGGCTGGCGGGCCTACCGCGACCGCTCCACCCGCCGTACGGTCGGCATCCTGTGGGACGTCGGCACGTTCTGGCCGCGCGCGGCGCACCCCTTCGCGCCGCCCTGCTACGCCGAGCGCGCCGTCCCCGACCTGACGTGGCGGATGGCCACCTGGACCGAGAACAACGACGGCCGCCTGGTCATCTCCGGCCACTCCCAGGGCAGTGTGCTGGCGGCCGCGGCCGTCTGGCAGCTCGACCTGGTCACCCGCAGCCGGGTCGCGCTGCTGACGTACGGGTCGCCGCTGGAGCGCCTGTACGGGCGGTGGTTCCCCGCCTGCTTCGGGCCGGAGGCGCTGACCGGGCTGCACCGGGAGATGGACGACTGGCGCAACCTGTGGCGGCTGACCGACCCCATCGGCGGTCCGGTGCGGCTCACCTGCGAGGACGGCCCGGACATCGACCTCGGCCCGCTGCGCGATCCCCTCGCCTTCGGGCGGACCCTCCAGCATCCGCTGCCCGCGCAGATCCTGGGGCACGGCGACTACCAGTCCGACCCGGTGTTCGAGGAGACCCGCGCCGTACTGATCGCCCGACTCGGAGCGGGGGTACCGCGTCAGCGCGAGACCAACGGGACGGGCGGCGGCTGCTGACGGCCCGTCAGGGCAGGTCGGGCAGATCCTCCGCGTACAGCAGCGTGAGGTCGTCGGTGTCCGGGTCGGTCAGCAGGGCGACCCGGCCCGCATGCCGCTCGACCATCGACTCGAACGTCTGCCGGGCGGTCCGCCCGTTGCCGAACGAAGGGCCCTTGGGGAGCGCGGTGAAGTACTTCAGCAGTGCCTCGCCCGCCCCCTCGGCCAGCCGGTACTCATGCTCCTCGCCCTGCTGCTCGACGATCCGCAGCAGATCCTCCGGCGCGTAGTCGCCGAAGGTGATGGTCCGTGAGAAACGGGACGCCACGCCCGGGTTGACGGCGAGGAAGCGCTCCATCTCGGCCGTGTACCCGGCCACGATCACCACCACCGCCTCCCGGTGGTCCTCCATCAGCTTCACCAGCGTGTCGATCGCCTCGCGCCCGAAGTCCCGCCCGGAGTCCTCCGGCGAGAGCGCGTACGCCTCGTCGATGAAGAGCACCCCGCCGCGCGCCCGGTCGAACGCCTCCTGCGTACGGATCGCCGTGGACCCGATGTGCTCGCCGACCAGGTCCACCCGGGACACCTCCACCAGGTGCCCGCGCTCCAGCACGTCCAGCGAGGCCAGGATCTCGCCGTAGAGCCGCGCCACCGTGGTCTTGCCGGTGCCGGGGGAGCCGGTGAAGACCAGATGGCGGCGGACGGAGGCGGCCTTGAGGCCGGCCTCCTGCCGCCGGCGCCCCACCTCGATCATGTTGATCAGGCTGCGCACCTCGCGCTTGACGCTCTCCAGGCCGACCAGCTTGTCCAGTTCGCCGAGCACCTCCTCGGAGGGCCGGCTGCCCGGGGAAGCCCCGGCGGGCTCCGGCGCGGGCGGCGCCGGCAGGACGGTCTGCGCCGGTACGGCGCCGAGCAGCCCGGCCGTCCGCGTCACCGGCGCGCCCGCGGGCGCCCGCAACGCCGGGGCCGGGACCGCCGTTTCCCCGGCCGCCCGGCTCTCGTCGCTGGTGCAGTCCTGTACGGACGGCCCGCCCGTGTACCCCTCGCCCTGCGCGGCGGCGCTGTCCGCGAACTCGTACCCGCCGCGCGCGCACCGCTCGGTGCGGCAGTGCGTCAGCGTCGTACGGCAGCCGTCGATGATGTGGAACCCGTACCCGGAACTTCCGGTCACCCGGCAGCCGTTGAACGTACCGCGGCCCTCCGCCGACACGTAGAAACCCGCCTCGGCCGGGGAGCTGACCACACAGCGCTCGACGGTGGGGTCGGCGCCCTTGGTCACGATCACGCCGGTCTGCGCCGCGTCGATGGTGCAGTTGGCGAGGGTGCCGCCGCTGCCGTGGTCGCGGAACCACGCGCCGGTCGCCGCCTCCCGGATGCGGCAGTCGTCGAGCTGCACGGTCGCGCCGTCGCTCACCGACACCGCCGTGTTGCGCACCTGGGCCAGGTCGGAGTCCACCACGTCCGCGCGCGAGCCCCGGTCCAGGACGAACAGCGCGTCCGGCACGTCGTGCACCCGCGTCGAGTCCAGGACGGCGGTGGCGCCGTCGCTGACCCACACCGCCGGGTAGTCGCCCGTACTGTCGTGGATCTCGCACTGATTGGCGTCCACCCGGGTGCCCGGGTCCCACACGGACAGCCCGTTGCGGCCGAAGCGCCGCACCATGCTGCGGGTCAGCGTCAGCACCGACCGGGACCGCAGGTCCACGGCGTTCTCCGGGATGTCGTGGATGTCGCAGTCGGCGAGCGTGAGCACCGCGTCGGTGTCCAGGGTGATGCCGTCGGCCGAGGTCCGGTGCACCGAGCAGTCGGTCAACTGGCCGCTCGCCCGCGAGGCCACCTGCACACCCGCACCCTTGATCTCGTACAGCTCGCAGCCGAACGCCTCCACGCCGCTGCCCTCGCCGTCCACCGACAGGCCCGCGCCGGAGGCGTTCCGCACCCGGCAGTTCTCCAGCCGCGGATGCGCGCCGCCGCGCACCGTGATCCCGGACTGCCCGGCGGCCACCACCTCGCACTCCTCGAAGATCCCGCCGGCCCCGTCCAGCACGCTGATGCCCACACCGCCCGGATTGTCGACCGTGCAGCGGCGTACTGTCGGACGCGCACCGCCGCGCACCTCGATGCCGGACGCCGACCGCGTCACCACCCGCAGCCCGTCCAGCTCCGGCGCGCCGTCCTCCACCAGGATCGCGGGCGCCGTCGAGTCCTGCCCCTCCACCTGGAGGTCCTGGACCGTCGCCGAGGCCCGTACGGTCAGCGCGACACCGTCGGCGGGCGCGATCCGCACCGACCCGCGCGCGCCCTCGGGACCGCGCAGCGTCACCGCGCGCAGCAGCACGAGGTTCTCGCGGTACGTGCCGGCACCCACGGTCAGTACGTCGCCGTCCCCCGCGGCTTCCAGGGCCGCGGCCAGCGAGCTGTATTCACCCGTGCGGCGCCGCCACCGCGATGTGCCCGTGTGCGTCACCTGGACCGAGCCCTGTGCCATGGCGCTGTCGTGCCCCCACCTCGTGCGGCTGTTACCGGCCCGGCAGTTGTACGTCCGCGTATGTCCGCGTACGTGTGCCCGGGACCCCAGCCGGGAGGCTGGCCGCTCCACCGTAGCGCGCCCGGCGGGCGCCGGATGACATGGTCAGCCTGTATGTGCGGGAGTTCGCCGACGGGGCCCGCGACCCCACCGTACGGGCATCCGGCAGCCTTTTCCGGCACCGGTCCGCGGCCCCTTCCGCGGCCTGCGGCCCCTGGTCAGCTTCCCGCTCCGGCCCGTCCCCAGTCCTGGCCCGCGCGCTCCCACTCCCGGTCCCAGCGCCGGTAACGGCCGTTCAGCATCCGGCGTGTCACCAGCCCCCGGCCGCCCGCGGCCACGGCTCCCGTGCAGGCCGCCGCGCCGAGCCCCGCCAGCACCGCATGGGCCCGCGCCGTGCTCGCGTCCATCGGCCGCGTCACCACCCGGCCCCGCGGGTCGGTCCAGATACGGAACCGCTCGCCCGCCCGTACGGCACCCGGCGCGGCGACCGGGCCGCTGTGCTCGCTGCCGTCCGGCGCGGTCCAGCGGGCCTCCACCCGGCGGTGCATCTCCCGGCCCGCGACGGCCTCGGGGTCGGCGGCCGCGGAAGCGCGCGAAGCGGCCCGGCTCGGCGTCGCCCAGACCTGGTGCCGCTGCTGCGCCTGGGCCCGCACGGACCGCTGCAACGCGTCGTGGGCGGCGCTGTCCGCGGTGAGACCCACGAAGCCGCCGCCCAGCACGATGACCAGGAAGGCGGCCAGCGCCACCCACGCCTCCAGGAGGTCGGTCGTCCGGCGCAGCGGGTTGCGCCGCCAGCGCCACAGCCCCGCGATGACTCGTACCACGTCGTGCCCCCTCTCCCTGCCCGCAGGTACCTCGTCCGGCGCGCGTCATGCACGGACGGGGCGAACGGAGAGCGCAATCACCGGCGGCCGGGTGCCGGGGGCGGGCGCGGACGGGGCGCCGAAGCGGGTACGGCACCGGGCCCGCAGGGGGCTCCCTCACCTGCGGGGCGCGCACCGTATCGCCGCGTGCGCGGCCTTCAGCCGTACCCGGCGGCGGCCGACACTGTATCCCTGCGTGAGGGAGGCCCCGCGATGGATCACCGACAGGTCGGCCGGCTCATGAACACCGAGGTCGTCAGGGCCCGGCGCACCACGTCGTTCCGGGAAGTCGTCAATCTGCTGAGCCGGCACCGCAAGACGGGGCTGCCCGTCGTCGACGCCGACGACAAGGTCGTGGGCGTCATCTCCGAGACGGACCTGATGTACCGCCAGGCCGCCCAGGACATCCTGCAGAACCGCTGGTACAACCGGCGCCGGCTGACCGGCCGCGCCCGCGCGGCCCGGGCCAGGAAGCGCGGCCTGCGGGCGGGCGAGCTGATGACCTCGCCGCCGGTCACGATCGGCCCGCACCAGACTGTCGCCGAGGCCGCCCGGCTGATGGTGACCGGGAAGCTGGACCGGCTGCCGGTCGTCGACGCGGAGGGCCGGCTGTGCGGGCTGGTGACCCGCAGCGACCTGCTGAAGGTCTTCCTGCGCCCGGACGAGGAGATCCGCGAGGAACTGATCACCGAGGTGCTGGTGCGCACCCTCGGCCTCAAGCCCGGTGCGCTCGGGGTGACCGTACGGGCGGGTGTGGTCACGCTGTCGGGGCGGCTGGGGCGCAGCAGCGAGGTGCCGGTGGCGCTGCGGCTGGCGGGGCGGATCGACGGGGTGGTCGCGGTGGTGGACGAGCTGGAGTACGAGCACGACGACGCCGCCGAACAGCACGGTGAGCAGATCGTGCGCGACCGGGCGCAGGAGTGGCTGCGGGCCCCGGAGGAAGGGGCGCGCTGAGGCGGCGGGGCGGGAGGAAGGGCGGGACCGGGGTACGGGCGGGGCCGGCTGGGTCTGCTCGCCGGCCCGCCCGCGCGCCTCACCGCACCCGTACCGCCAGGGTGACCTCGGCCCCCGCGCACCGGACGCCTCCATGTCGCCGGGCCGGACCGCGAACCGGTCCGCCACCAGGCGCGCGAGCCACAGCCCGCGCCCGTGGTGCGCTCCGTCGAGCCCCGGCAGCAGCTCCGGAATCACGGTTTCGCTGAAGCCGGGGCCCGAGTCGCTGATACGGCACTCCAGTTCGTCACCGATGCGCCGCAGCACCAGCCGGCCCGAGCCGCCCGCGTGTTCCACGGCGTTGCCCGCGATCTCGTCCACGGCCAGCACGAACTCCCCGCGCCGCGGCTCCGCCAGGCCCTCCCGCAGGGCACACTCCTCCACCAGCAGCCGCAACTGCGGCAGCAGCCGCGCGGTGAAGCGGCGCCGCAGCAGACAGGTGGCGGTCCTCATGTCGACCGGCCCGTCCTCGGACGTGGCCGGGTCCGGGGTCAGCACGGCCGTATCACCTCCGTCATGGCCAGCCGGGGCACCGAGCCCGCGCCGAGCCGGTGCAGCGTGCGGGCCTGTACGCGGTCGCAGCGGACCTCGACCCGGTCGTGACCGGTGGCCCGGCCGGCCAGCGTGAGCAGGGCGGTGGCGCAGCCCACCGACAGCAGGTGCAGCCGGGTCAGGTCGACGGTGAGCCGGCGGGCGCCGGCGCTGCCGGACAGCGCCAGCTCCAGCGCGGTGCTGAAGGGCCGACGGGCGGTGGTGTCCGCGTCGCCGATGAAGTGCACACTGCCGTCCCCGCCGCGCACCGACCGCAGGCTGCCGAGCCGTTCCAGGAGGCTGCGCGGATGGGCCCGGTCCATCGCGTGCAGCACCTCGCGGCTGAACCAGCGGCGGTCGTAGGCGCAGATCTCGCTGTACGGACGGCCGTCGAACAGCGCGTCCGCGTGCGTCTCCCGGTGCATCATCACCCGCACGTCGGCATTCAAATCGGGCACCCACCGCATGTCGATGAAGGCCCGCAGGCCGGTGAACCCCTCGGCGGCCGCCCGCGCCGTCTCCGAGCGCAGCCGCCCGAGCTGCCGCTCGGGCGTGAACCGGAGGTCCGGGCGGATCAGCCCGCGCATGCTGCTCAGCACCAACTGCCCCCGTTCGCGGGCCGTCACGGTGCTGCGGCCGGTGAAGTCGAGCCGGGCCAGCACCTCGGCCTCCGGGAGCCACGGGTCCGGGAAGAGCACGACCTTCTCGCCGCGGGCGAGTCCGAGCCGTACGAAGGCGGTCATGACCTCCCAGCGCACCTCGTCGTCGTCGTAGCTCACAAAGGCGTGGTCCCCGGGACGCATGTGCTGCACCGGAATGAGATGGTCTCCGGGCGGTTCCCAGGTCGGCATCGGCACCTAGACACTCCCCACGGCTCCCGCTGTCGGCATCGCCGTGCGCTCACTGTAGGCAGCCGGACACGCGCCCGCAATGCGGCCGTGCGCTCCATGGCCGGGGCGTGCGCGCGGGCCGACGTGGCGTCAGGTGCCCGCCGTACGGCGCCCGGGGGCGTGCGGCGGGGCGGAGGTCAGGCTTCCGGACGCCGGTCGAGTACCTCGAAGGGGTCGCCGACGCGGAGGGTGCCGGTGCTCTCCGGGATCAGGTTCTGGCCGAAGAGGAGCTGGTCACCGACGCGGCGGTGGCGGGCCAGGGTGCGCAGCGGCTCCTTGCCGCGCTGCCCGGTCCGCTGGTCGGTGGTGGTCATCACACACCGGCCGCAGGGCTTGACCACGCGGAAGACGATCTCGCCGATACGTATCCGCTGCCAGGCGTCCTCGTCCCAGGGCGCGGTGCCGTCCACCACGACGTTCGGGCGGAAACGGTTCATCGGCAGGGGGCCCTCGTGGGCGTGGCCACCCTCGGCGACGAGCGCGTTGAGGGCGTCGAGCGAGGCGGTGGTGGTGAGGAGCAGGGGGAAGCCGTCGGCGAAGCTGACGGTGTCACCCGGCCGCGAGTAGGCCGGGTCGGTGGGGCGCCGCCGGCCCGGCTCGTCCATGTGCACCAGTCGCACGGGTACGTCCAGGTAGGTGCTGAACCACTCGGCGGCGGCGCCGGACGCGGGCACCGCCTCGACCTTGTCCCCCCACACCTCGACGGTGACCGTCGTCCCGGGCTCCGGTACCTCGACGGTCAGCGGCGGCATGTCCGGCGCCGTCAGGCGCACGCCGCCGTCCGGGAGTTCCGTCGCGGTGGCCGCGGCCAGCCGGGGCCGGGCGCGCTGGGTGACGAACCGGTGCTCGGGGTCGACGAGCATCCAGCGACGGTCCCCGGCGAGTCCCCACGGTTCCACGACCGCCTCGCCGGGGCCTGACCCCGCCACGGACTTGACCGGATACCGGTGGATGGCCTGGAGGAAAGGGTTCGGCATGCCCTCATCCTGCCAGGCCCCCGCGGCGGCCCCGGCACCGGTGCCGCCCGGTCGTGCGGGACCGGCCCTCCGCCCGCGTACGGCCCCTCCGGTCAGTACCCGCGCGGATACTGCTGACGGCCGCCGTACGGATCGTCGTACGGGGACGGCGCGGGACGCGGGGCGACCGGGCCGGCCGGGCGCATCGCGTCGTAGCCCGTGCCGCCGTTGCCGGCCGGGCGCTGGGGCTGTTGCTGCTGGGCGGGATAGCCGCGGGGGCCCGTCTGCTGCGGGATGTACGGCGCCGGGGTGCTCTGCAGCGGGGCGACCGGCTGGGCCGCGGCGCCCTGGTAACCCTGGCCGGAATACGGCTGGGAGGAGGGCGCGGCGGGGAGCGCGGGCAGCGCCGACGGCAGGGCCGGCATGTACGACGAGCCCGAGTCGTAGGGCAACTCGACACGGATCGGGGCAATCTGCGGGGTGCCGCGCTCGGCGACGAGGGAGTCGTAGATCGGGGTGTCCGGGAAGGACGGCGAAGCGTAGTAGCCGCTGCCGTAGGTAGAGCGGGGGGAGGTCATACCTCTTAAGTTAAGCCCACGATGTGCCGGTTGGGGAGCCTGAAAAGAGGGTTGTTTCACGTGTCGTGTGAAGCCTGCGATCCACAATGTGAGCGAACTTGGCAAAATCGGTCGCGAACGCCCGTAGGGATCGTGTAAAGGCCGTGTTCACATCAGATGAACGGCGGACATTTTTCGGCAAGTAGGTTGGAACCTGCCACCGTGCAGAAGGGGGCGCCGCACAGCGGCCCGGCGAGCGAAGCGAGAGGAAGGGTGCCACGATGCCGATGCCCAAGGGGAGCAACGTCGCGGTACCGGCCACGTCGGTACGGCTGGAACTGGGGTGGCGCACCGGCCCCGGCACCCCGGACGTGGACGCGTCCGCGCTGCTGCTGACCGCCGCGGGAAAGGTCCGCGACGACGCCGACTTCGTCTTCTACAACCAGCCCGCGCACGCCTCGGGCGCCGTCCGCCACGAGGGCAAACGGTCCGCCGGGGACACCGCGGCCGACAGCCTGTCCGTCGACCTGGCCCGGCTGGAGCCCGCCGTGGAGCGGGTGGTGCTCGCCGCCTCGGCCGACGGGGGCGCCTTCGGCCAGGTCGCCGGACTGCACATCCGGGTGCTCGACGCGGGCAGCGGCGCCGAGCTGGCCCGCTTCGACAGTCAGGACGCCACCGCCGAGACCGCCTTCGTGCTCGGGGAGCTGTACCGGCGGCAGGGCGCCTGGAAGTTCCGGGCGGTCGGGCAGGGGTACGCCACCGGGCTGGCGGGGCTGGCCACGGACTTCGGCATCAGCGTGGAGGAGGAGCCCCCGGCCCCGCCCGCCGCCGTACCCCCGGCGGCCCCCACCGCCCCGCCCGCCCAGCAGTACGGCGCGTACCCGCCGCCCCCGGCCCCGCCCGCCCAGCCGTACGGCGTGCCGCCGGTGCCCGCCCCCGCCCCGCCCGTGAGCCTGTCGAAGGTCACCCTCACGAAGGAGGCGCCCGCCGTCTCCTTGACGAAGCAGGGCGGCACCTCGGGCGCGATGCGGGTCAACCTGAACTGGCAGCAGGCCGGCAAACCCGCCGCCCGCCTGGGCAAGAAGCTGGGCCGCAAGACCATGGAGGCACTGGGCGCCCGAGGCGCGCTGCTGCCGCGCTCCGGCGACCTGGACCTCGACCTGTGCGCGCTGTACGAACTCACCGACGGCAGCGCGGGCGTGGTCCACCCCATCGGCGGCAACTTCGGCAGCCTGCACGCCCCGCCGTACATCCAGCTCGACCAGGACGACCGCACCGGCGCCGTCGCGTCCGGCGAGAACCTGACGGTCAACCTCGACCACCAGGACCGCATCAGGCGCATCCTCATCTTCGTGACCGTCTACGCGGGCGCCACCAGCTTCGCCGGACTGCACGCCACGGTCACCCTCCAGCCGCAGTACGGCGCGCCCGTGGACTTCTCGCTCGACGAGTGCACCGTTCCGTCGAACGTCTGCGCCCTCGCCCTCATCACCAACACCGGCAGCGAACTGGTCGTCCAGCGCGAGGCCCGCTACCTGGTGCCCGCGCCGGGCGTCAGTCCGCAGCGCACCGTCGACGAGGCGTACGGCTGGGGGCTGAACTGGTCCCCGGCCAGCAAGTGAGGGCCCGCCGAAAGATGAGCCGCGGTCAGGACGCGCCCGGCGCCCCGTACGTCCGGCCCTTCCAGGCGGCCCCGCGCCCCCGGTAGTGCTGGACGGCGGAGTCCACCGTCATCAGGAGGTAGAGCAGCGCGGTACCTGGTAGCAGCGGCGCGAGCCAGAGCGGCTGCCCGTAGTAGCGCAGCATCGGCAGGTACGTCCCGGCCATCACGGCCCACGCCACGCCGCCCAGCGCCGCGGTCGTCGCGCTCCCGGCCGTGAGACCGGCGGCCAGCGCGGCGGGCGGTGCCAGGTAGACGAGCGCGAGCCCGGCCACCGTCCCTGCCAGCAGCAATGGGTTGTGCCGCAGTTGCGCGTAAGCACTGCGCGAGACCATCCGCCACAGCGTGCCCAGCCCCGCGTACGGGCGCACGCTCTCCACCCGGTCGCCCAGCCCCAGCCAGATCCGGCCACCGGCCCGCCGTACGGCCCTGGCCAGCGTCACATCGTCGATCACCGCATGCCGGATGCTGTCGGGCACCCCGGCCCGCTCGGCCACCGCACGCCGCAGCAGCACACAGCCGCCCGCCGCCGCGGCGGTCCGCGCCCCCGGACGGTTGACCCACCGGAAGGGATACAACTGCGCGAAGAAGTACACGAAGGCCGGGACGATCAGCCGCTCCCAGAAGGAGACCACCCGCAGCCGGGCCATCTGCGACACCAGGTCCAGCTCCGCCGAGCGCGCCGCGGCCACCAGCTCGCGCAGGCTGTCCGGGGCGTGCGCGATGTCCGCGTCCGTCAGCAGCACGTACTCCGCGTCGCCGCGCTCCCGTACCAGCGCCATGCCGTGCCGGACCGCCCACAGCTTGCCCGTCCAGCCCGGTTCCGGCTCGCCCGGCTCGGTGACGGTCAGCGGCAGCCCGTCCCGCCCGGCCAGCTCCCGGGCCAGCTCGCCCGTCCCGTCCGTACTGCCGTCGTCGACGAGCACCACCTCGGCCCGCCCCGGATACTTCTGCGCCAGCAGGGACGGCAGGCTCACCGGCAGCACCGCGGCCTCGTCCCGGGCCGGGACCACGACGGCGACCGGCGGCCACCGCTCCGGATCGTCGCGCGCGGGCAGCCGTACGTCCGTCCGCCAGAAGAAGCCCTGCCCCAGCGCCAGCCACACCCAGGCCGCCAGCGACCCGGCACCGATCCACTCCGTCGCTCCCACGCCCGCAGTCTGCCGCACCCGCACCCGCCGTGGCCGGAACCCGGCGGGCGGCCCTACGGGCGCGGCGGACGCGGCCCACCGGTATGACAAGTACCGGGCGGCCCGGCGTAAAGTGTCTGGGTGAAGATCGCGCTCATGGACTCCGGTACCGGCCTGCTCGCGGCGGCCGCCGCGGTACGGCGGCTGCGGCCCGACGCCGACCTGGTCATCTCCTCCGACCCGGACGGCATGCCCTGGGGGCCACGCCCGCCGCACGACATCGCGGCGCACGCGCTCGCCGTCGCCCGCGCCGCCGCCGCGCACCGCCCGGACGCCCTGATCGTCGCCTGCAACACCGCCTCCGTGCACGCCCTGCCCGCCCTGCGGGCCGAGCTGGAGCCCGGACTGCCCGTCATCGGCACCGTCCCGGCCATCAAACCCGCCGCGGCCACCGGCGGCCCGGTCGCCATCTGGGCCACCCCGGCCACCACCGGCAGCCCGTACCAGCGTGACCTGATCGCACAGTTCGCCTCCGGCGTCGAGGTCACCGGCGTGCCCTGCCCCGGGCTCGCCGACGCCGTCGAGACCGCCGACGAGGCCGCGATCGACGCCGCCGTGGCGGCCGCCGCCGCGAACACGCCCAGCGACGTACGGACCGTCGTCCTCGGCTGCACCCACTACGAACTGGTCGCCGAGCGCATCCGCGCCGCCCTCCAGCAGCCCGGCGCCCCCGCGCTCGTCCTGCTCGGCTCCGCCGAGGCGGTCGCCGCCCAGGCACTGCGCCGCATCGGCGCGGACCCGGCCCCCTCGGCCGCCCCCACCGGCACCGTCACCGTCCTCCTCAGCGGCCGCCCCGGACACCTTCCCGAGGCCGCTCTCGCCTATGACGAGGGACGACTCCTGGCCGGCGCGCCGCAGGGCGGGGAACCCGTCCGTCACTGAGTCCCCGCAGGGCGCGCGACACGCTGCCAGGGCGGGCAAACACGCGTACGCTGCGACTCATGAGGGACCACTCCCACGAGGGGGCAGCAGCCCCCGGCGAGCACGGCGGCCCGCTCGGCGACGAAGGTGCCTCCGGCAGCCACCGAGACCCCGCGGACGTCCCCGAGGAATGGCACGGACGCGCCACCAACCGGGTGCAGTGGCTCCTGGCCGGCATCGGCGCGGCCTGCCTGGCCCTGGGCATCGAGCTGGCCGTCGACAGCGCCTGGACGACCGGTCTGGCGCCGCTGGTGATGTCGGTGGTCGGCTGTGTCCTGGCCGGACTGCTGGTGCTCTTCGGCACCCTCGCCTTCGTCCATGTGGCCGTACGGGTCGACAAGGACTGCCTGGAGGTACGGTGCGGCCACATGGGGCTGCCCCGCCGCCGCATCCCCCTCGACACCGTCGTCGGCGCCGACTTCGCGCCCCGCGTCACCCCGCGCCACTGGGGCGGCTGGGGCTACCGCTGGCGCCCCGAGCAGGGCACGGCCGTGGTCGTACGGCGCGGTGAGGCGGTGGTGCTCCGGCTCGGCGACGGCCGAAGCTTCACGATCACGGTGGACGACGCGGAGAACGCGGTGCGCTGCATCCGCGGCAGGTGCGGGATCGACAAGGGCCGGGGCACCGGCGCCTGAGGGCCGCGCCGGGGACCGTACGAGCGCCCGCCCGATTGCGTGGACGATGCACCGGTCGCCCGGCTCTCGTTAGGGTGCGCGGTATGGCGACACCCGACTTCATCCGTGACCTCCGGGCCGGCATCGGCCACCAGCTCCTGTGGCTCCCCGGCGTGAGCGCCGTGGTCTACGACGACCGCGGCCGGGTCCTGCTCGGCCGCAGAGCGGACAACGGCATGTGGTCGATCATCGGCGGCATCCCGGAGCCGGGGGAGCAGCCGGCCGAGACGGCGGTGCGCGAGGTGTTCGAGGAGACCGCGGTGCACGTGGTCCCCGAACGGGTGATCCTCGTCGAGGCGCTCCAGCGGGTCCGCTACCCGAACGGCGACGCGTGCCAGTTCATGGACATCTCGCTGCGCTGCCGCGCCGTCGGCGGTGCGGCCGCCGTCAACGACGACGAGTCGCTGGAGGTGGGCTGGTTCGCACTGGACGCCCTGCCGCAGTTGGAGGAGTTCTCGGTGACGCGGATCAAGATGGCCATGGACGACGGGCCCGCCTGGTTCGCGGGCATCGGGCAGGAGGGGTAGCGACGGTACGGTCCTGGCTCGTCGGTACGGCCTCGGCTCGTCGGTACGGTCCTGACGCGTCGGTACGGCCCTGGCTCGACGGTACGGCTCCGGCTCGACGTACCGGTGGTGGAGCGACGTACCGGCCCCGGATCGACGTACCGCAACCGGATCGACGCACCGGTCCCGGAGCGACGTAACGCCACCGAATCGACGAGCCGAGCCCGGAACGACGCACCACCACCGGATCGACGTGGACGGCCGCCGGAACCGGTTCCGGCACCGGCACCGATGCGGGCGGACCGGGAAAGCGCGACCTGAGCGGGCCGGAAGCCCGGCGGCCGCCGTCAGACGTGCATCCGGGGCAGGCGGATCGAGGTCTGCGACTCCTCACCCCCGCCGGGCAGGCCGGGCCCCTCGGGGCCTCCCGGCGCCTCGGACTGTCCCGGATCGCCCGGCGACTCCCCGGGGACGTCCGGCGACGAGGAGCGGCCCGCCTCCTCGGTGTGCATCTGCTGCCGGCCGCCGTCCTTGCGGCAACTGCTCAGCCAGGTGCCGGTGGGCCCGGCCTCGTACTGGCACTCCCAGCCCCGTACCGTCAGCGACGGCTGGTCCGCGTCCGCCTTGTGGAAGAACTCCGCCATCACGCTCCGGGCCTCGGCGCAGCCCGCGGTCGGCCCGGCGCCGGGGCCGGAGAAGAGCCGCGCGGTCAGGCCCTCGCCCATGGCGTCCGGCAGCGCGCCGCAGTCCAGTGGCTGGCCGGGCACGCCGGAGGCGGAGCCGCCCGGCTCCGACGGGTGAGCGCTGCCGCCGCCGTCCGGGCCGCCCTTCAGACTGTTCGTGGGACTCGCGCCCGGGCCCGAGCCGGAGGCGGCGGGGGACGCCGCGGTGTCGTCCGGTCCGCTGCCGCCGCACGCGGCGACGGTGAGGGCCAGCAGGGCGGTCGGTACGGCGATGAGCCGGCGCATGTCGAACTCCTTCGGCCGCGGGAGGCGCAGGCGGGAAGCTCCGCCGTACGGACGCTAGGAGCCTGCCGCGCGGGCTGCGATCCGGAACGGGCGAACGGGTGAACGCCGGATCCGCCGCCCGCCCGTCCGCGTCGCCCTCACCCGAGGCGTTCGATGTGCATCCGCGCGGTGGTGCCCGCGTAGAAGGACGTGGTGCCGACCGACCAGTAGGCGAAGGTGCCGGGGATGCGCGTCAGGTCCGTCATGAGGGCCGTCTCGGGCATCTCGGGGCCGCGCTCGCTCACCCAGGAGGTGCCGTCCCACCGCAGGTAGTGCGAGCGCTTCTGGTCCCAGAAGTCCCAGCCGGTGATCCGGTCGGGGCGGCCCTGCGGGTCCCCGCTGACGGAACTGAGCAGGCCGACGCTGTACGGCCCCTTCACCGGCGACCACTGGGTACCGTCCCAGTGCTCGAAGTGGACGCCGGGCGGCTTTCCGGGCGGGCCGCCGATGCCGTAGCCGTATCCGGTCAGCCAGATGTCGTCATGGGCGACCGGGAGCAACCCGGAGACGGTCGCGCGGATGCCGGTGGTACGGGGAATCACGGTCCATGCGCCGTCCCAGCGCGCGATGACCTCGCCGTACACCCAGACCTCGCCGCCGGGCGTCACATGGACGTGCCCCGGAGTGGGGGCCGCCGCGTCCGGCAGCGGGGCGCACCAGCGCCACCGGCGGCCGTCCCAGTGCAGCACCCTGGCGCGCCCGTCGTGCCGGCCGCTGGCCCATGCCCGGCCGTCGGCGGTGGCCGCGACGTCGGTGACCGTAGTGCCGCTCTCTCCCTGGCCCGGGTACGGCGTCTTCCGCCAGGTCGTGCCGTCCCAGGCCAGCAGCAGACCGCCGGCGCCGACCGCCCACGCGGTACGGGAGTCGGCGCACGTCACCGAGGTCAGGGGGCCGGACGAGGCGAGCGGCCCCAGGTCCGTACGTGACCAGGCGGCGCCGTCCCAGCGGAGTGCGACCGCCGTCCCCTCACCGACGTTGCTCAGGCCCTCCACGCCGACGGCCCAGGCGAGACGGGGCCCGGCGGCGGCCACGCCGTACAGCCGGGCACCCGGCCGCGCGTCGGGCACCGGGACGGCGGACCAGCCGGGGGAGGCGGACCAGCCGGTCGCGGGGGCTGTGGCGGCGGCCGCCAGCGCGGTCGCGGGGGCCGCGGCGCCGGCCAGGCCGAGGCCCGCGGCGGTGCCCGCGAGGCCGCTGACGAAGCTGCGTCTTCGCATGGGAGCGTCCTTGGAGTCGAAGCGGGTCCGGGACTGCGGGGGACACCTTGGCCCCGGCGGCCGGAGAGGTCAATGGAGGCGGCGCGGGAGGGCCGGTACGGGACGCCTCCCCGTACGGGCGGCGCCGGCGGGAACCCTGCCGGTACGGGCCCGTGCTACCGGTAGCCGCCTCCGGATGCGGCCGGTGCCCGGCTGCGGCAGCGTGGTGCTGTCCCACCAACCGGACCGAGGAGCAGGCATGGGCGACGACAACAGCGCCGTGGACAAGGCCAAGGGCAAGGCCAAGGAGATGATGGGCAAGGCCACCGGTGACGACCGGAAGAAGGGCGAGGGCCGCGCCGACCAGGCCAAGGGCAAGGCCAAGGACGCGCTGGACGGCGCCAAGGGCCAGGCCCAGGGCGTGCGGGACTCCCTCAAGAACAAGGGCGACCGCAGCACCTGACCGGGGCGGCGGCCCGACCGGCCCCGCCCGCACCCCGCCGTCCGTACACCGGTACGGGCGGCGGGGTGACCCGTGCGCCGGGGTGCTCGTTGTGCACGACATGATCAAGAAGATTGCCGCCGCCGCCCTGCTGGCGGGCTCGGTCACCGCCACCGCCCAGACCACCGCGCAGGCCGTGGAAGTGCCCCAGGCCCTCGGCGCGACAGCCGCCCTGACGACGCAACTGATCTCGCAGGTCCCGAGCATCCACGACGTTCAGCCGCCGCCCGCGTTCACCGCCCAGAAGGGCGGCGGCAGGTAGCCGGTGCCCCGCACCGCGGCCGGACCCCGCGGCCGCTCCGGCCCGTCGCGTCGGGTCCGCCGTACCGGCGACGCTGTGCCGGTGCCGTCGCCTCAGGGCCGGCGCGCCACGGCG
The DNA here is from genome assembly GCF_003865135.1 of Streptomyces chrestomyceticus JCM 4735. Classification (NCBI taxonomy): domain Bacteria; kingdom Bacillati; phylum Actinomycetota; class Actinomycetes; order Kitasatosporales; family Streptomycetaceae; genus Streptomyces; species Streptomyces chrestomyceticus. The sequence goes on from NZ_BHZC01000001.1 coordinate 7,955,503, forward strand.
GCGTAGGAGGCGGCCACCGCGTCCGTGACCTGCGTCGCCTCGCCCGGGTCGTCCGGGCGCCAGTGGTGCGCCAGCGTGATGCCGGGCTCCAGCAGCTCCCAGCCGTCGAAGAACCGGGCGAATTCGGCCTCCGTACGGTAGGTCACGGATGTGCCCGCCGCCGCGTAGATGTCCGAGATCCGGGCCATCGCCTCCGGGGCGAAGTCGGCGGTGGCGTGGGTCATGGCCAGTGTGCTGCCGCTGGGCAGGGCCGCCTTGAGGTGCTCGACGACCCGGTGCGCCCGGTCCTGCCCGCCGTCCGGCACGAAGTGCATCAGGGCGATCAGGCTCAGCGCGACCGGGCGGCCGAGGTCGAGGGTCTCCCTGACCTGCGGCGCCGTGAGGATGCCAGCCGGCTCGGTGACGTCCGCCTGGAGGTAGGCGGTGCGCCCCTGCGGTGTGCTGCGCAGCAGGGCGGCGGCGTGCGCCAGCACGATCGGGTCGTTGTCCGTGTAGACCACCCGGGCGTCCGGCGCGACGCCCTGGGCGATCTCGTGCAGGTTGGGCGAGGTGGGGATGCCGGTGCCGATGTCCAGGAACTGGCGCAGCCCCGCCCCTGCCAGGGCACGGGTCGCGCGGTGCATGAACTCCCGGTTGACCCGCGCGGCGACCGCCGCCGACGGGAAGACCGAGAGGACGCTCGCGGCGGCCGTGCGGTCGGCGAGGAAGTTGGTCCGGCCGCCGAGGAAGTAGTCGTAGATGCGCGCCGAGTGGGCGCGGTCGAGTTGCAGGTCCACCACCGGTTCACCGTGCTGCTCGCTCATCAGAGGACCGCCTCCCTGTACGGCTGCCGGGCCGACGCCGGAGCCCTACCCCGGCTGCCACGCTCCTGCACCGGCGCGCGCCGGGGGCCGGGCGCCCCCGCTCCGAATCATCACATCATCATTTCCGGGGAGATTTCTTCCGGGCGGTGCCACAACCGGGCCCGTTTTCCGGTTCATTGGAAGGGAGGGCCGCCACCCTCCCGCTGATGCCGGGGCCTGCCGGCCTCCCGGACCGCGGCGAACGGAACGAGGACCGCACGTGAGCACGTACCGGGACAGCCCCCTGCCGCCGTGCGCCCCCGCACCAGGGCCCGGCGCTGGGTGCCACGGCCGGCGGGAGCGGCCGTGACCCGCGACCGGCCGCGGTGCCCGGCCGACGACCCGCTGCGCCAGGCCGGCCGGCGGCTGGCCATCGCCTTCGAGGCGTTCCACGAGACGCACTACCGCAAATGGCTGGCCTACGCCTACCTGCACACCGGCAGCGAGGACGCCGCCCTGGAGGTGACCGGCTCCGCGTACCAGCGATTACGGCTGTGCTGGCCGTACGCGCTCAAACAGTCCTCGGTGGACTCCTACGCCTGGGCCGTCCTCAAGGAGTCCGTGGTCGACTGGCTCTGCCGGCACCGGCGCGCCACGGCCCTGACCCAGAGCGCCGCCTTCGCCGTCGTCACCCGCGCCCTGCTGCGCGAGTGCCAGCAGCAGTTCGCGCTGCTGGAGAGCCAGTTGGGCCTGTACGAGGCGATCGCGCGGCTGCCCGAGCGGCAGTGCGACGTGATCGTACTGCGCCATGTCATCGGGTACTCCGACACCCAGATCGCCGCCCTGCTCGGCGTCGACGAGGCCACCGTCCGCTCGCACGCGAGCCGGGGCAAGCGCCGGATCGCCGCCGCGCTGGGCATCGCACCGGGCCCCACGAAGGGTAAGTGACCCATGCCGCACACCCACCGGGCCGGCCGGGACACCATCGAGTCGCTGCTGGCGGCGGCCGCCGACGTCCTCGCCGACTCCTACGGCGCCTACGACACCGTGGCGGCCCGTGACCGGCTCACCGGCGACATCTACGAGGACACCGGGGCCGCGTACCCGGCCGGGCCCCGCCCGGACGCCCCGGCGCCCACCGCCTACCCCAGCGCCCACGACGAGGCCGCCCACGAACTCGACCTGGCCTGCGCCCTGGTGGTGAACGCCGCGGCGGCCGCGGACAGCCTGGCCCGGCTGGTCGACGACCACCGCATCGACCCCGAAGGCGCCCTGGTCTTCGCCTGTCTGCTGCACATCACCGGACGCGCGGAGGCCGCCGACTTCTGGTGGCGGTTCGGCGCCGGAGGCGGCAGCCGGACGGCCGCCTACTGCCTGTACCTCTCCCACCGCCGGTACGGCGAGTTCCGCGACGCGGCCTACTGGCGGACGCAGGCCGCCCACGAACCGGACGAGGAGCTGCCAGCGCCGGTCGCCTTCGACGCCGGGCGGCTGCTGCCGGACGCCGCCCGGCACGCCCTGCTCGTCCAGTGGCACAGCGGACTCGCGCCCACCCTGCCCGCGGCCCTGGAGCGCGTCATCGACCGCCTCGACGTCGCGGCGGACGACGAGGACTTCGGCGAGATCCCCTGCCCGTCGCCGACGCTGGTGGACGACCTGCGGCAGTGACCGGGCGCCGGATCACCGGAAAGGCACGGCAGCGTCCGGTCACCGGACCGGAACGGCGGTCACCGGCGACCGGAAAGGACCGGCCGGGCGGACGCCGCATGGACGCGGCGGGCCATGGCCGTCACCATCGGTACCAGCGGCATCACACGTACCGGAACCGGCAGTCCGCCCGCCGCCGGAGGGCGGCACCCCGCAGCGCACCGAGCGAGCCGACGGAAAGGCGTCCGCATGGAGCGACGTACGGCCCAGGACCGCAGCGCCGACACGGGCCTCAGCGCCGACATGAGTACGGGCGCCTCCTCCGGCCCCGTCCCCGAACGCGCCGACGTCGTGATCGTCGGCGGCGGCGTGCTCGGGGCGAGCATCGCGTTCCACCTGGCGGAGGCCGGGGCCGGCGGCGTCCTGCTGCTGGAGCGCGACCGGCCCGCCGCCGGGTCCTCGGGCAAGCCCATCGGCGGCGTACGCGCCCAGTTCTCCGACCCGCTCAACATCCGCATCGGCCGGCGCAGCCTGGAGGCGTGGCGGGCGTTCGGCGAGCGGCCCGGCGCCGACATCGGGTTCGAGAGCGTGGGCTACCTCTTCCTCCTCGGCGACGCCACCGAACGCGCCCTGTTCGAGGAGGGGGTGGCGGCACAGAACGCGCTCGGGGTGCCCAGCCGGATCATCGGCCCGGCCGAGGCCGCCGCGCTGTGCCCGTACCTCGACCCGGACGGCATCGTCGCCGCCGCGTACTGCCCGACCGACGGGTACGCGCTGCCGAGGGAGGCGGTGACCGGCTATCTGCGCGCGGCCGTCCGGCACGGCGCGGAGATCCGTACGCACTGCCCCGTCACCGCGATCGAGACGCGCGGCGGCGCCCTCGAAGCCGTACGGACGCCGCGCGGCACCGTCCGCACCACCACGGTCATCTGCTGTGCGGGCGCCTGGTCCGCCGAGGTCGGCGCGATGGCCGGGGTGCGGCTGCCGGTGACCCCGGTGCGCCGCCAGATCGCCTTCACCGGACCGCTGGACGCCCCACCGCCCCGTATCCCGTTCACCCTCGACTTCGGCTCCACCGCCTACTTCCACAACGACGGCGCGGGCGGGCTGCTGCTCGGCATGTCGGACCCGCGCCAGGAGCCGGGCTTCGGACGGGAGTTCAGCCGGGAGTGGCTGGCGCCCTTCCGTGAGGCCGTCGGCCGCCGGGCGCCCGCCCTGGCCGCGATGCCGGTCAGCCACGGCTGGGCGGGGCTCTACGAGACCACCCCCGACAACAACGCCCTCATCGGCGAGGCCGCCGACGTGCCCCGCTTCCTGTACGCCACCGGGTTCTCCGGCCACGGCTTCCTCCAGGCGCCCGCCGTGGGGGAGCTGGTCCGCGATCTCTACCTGGGCAGGGAACCGTTCCTGGACGTCGGTCCGCTCGCCGCCACGCGGTTCGACGCCCGGCCCGCCGGTACGGGGGAGGAGGGGGACGTACGGCACGGCGGCGCCCGCCCGGAAGCCCACATCATCTGACGCCCGGCACACGCTCAGGAGGACCGTATGATCCCCACCTGGCGGCTGCGCGCCGCCTTCGCCCGCCGGCTCTCCGCCATGTACGGCGCCGAAGTCCCCGCGTACACCACCCTCCTGGAGGTGACGGGCGAGGTGAACGACGAGGTCGCGCGCCGCGACCCGGACGCCGGGCGGCTGGGCGGCATCGAGCGGGTCACCGCGGAGCGGCACGGCGCCATCCGCGTCGGCACGCCCCGCGAACTGCGCCAGGCGGCCCAGGTGTTCGCCGCCCTGGGGATGCGCCCGGTGGGTTTCTACGACCTGCGGGACGCCACCACGAGCGCGGTCCCGGTGGTCTCCACCGCCTTCCGCCCCGTCGAGCCCGAAGAGCTGGACCGCAACCCCTTCCGCGTCTTCACCTCGATGCTCACCACCGCCGACCGCCGGTTCTTCGACGCCGGACTCCAGGCCCGGCTGGAGACCTTCCTGGACCGCCGCACCCTCTTCCCGCCCGAACTGCTCACCCTCGCCGAGCGCGCCGAACGCGAGCACGGCCTCGCGCCGGAACCGGCGGAACGCTTCCTCACGCTGGCGGTCGCCGCCTTCGAACTGTCCCCCGAGCCGGTGGACCGCGCCTGGTACCGCGAACTGGCCCGGATCTCCGCCGTCGCCGCCGACATCGGCGGCGTCACCAGCACCCACGTCAACCACCTCACCCCACGCGTCCTGGACATCGACGCGCTCTACCGGCGGATGGCGGACCGCGGCATCACCATGATCGACGAGATCCAGGGGCCGCCCCGCTGGGACGGCCCCGACGTCCTGCTGCGGCAGACCTCCTTCCGCGCGCTGGACGAACCCCGCGCCTTCCGCGAGCCGGACGGCAGCGTGACCACCGGCGCCCTGCGGGTGCGGTTCGGCGAGGTCGAGGCGCGCGGCATCGCCCTGAGCCGTACCGGCCGCGCCCGCTACGACGCGCTCGTCACGGAGACGGACCGGCGGCTCGCCGCAGCGGCGGACGAAGGCGACGGCGGCGGACCCACCACCCGGCAGGACGTGGCCCGCCCTCTCTGGGAGGCCGGTTTCCCGCGCTCGGAACAGCGGCTCGCCGCCGAAGGGCTGGGCTACTTCACGTACGCTCCAACAGCCGGCCGCCCGCGCGACGGGCAGCACCCGCCCGCCGACCTGGCCGGACTGCTGGAACACGGCTGGCTCACCGCCCGCCCGATCGTCTACGAGGACTTCCTGCCCCGCTCGGCCGCCGGGATCTTCACCTCCAACCTGACCGGACAGGGCACCCGGGACACCGCCCGCACCGGAACGCCCTACGACGAACACCGGCTCGCCGAAGCCCTCGGCCGTCCCGTGCACGACCCCTTCCAGATCTACGCCGCACAGCAGGACGCGTCCCTGCGGCGGGCACTGGAGGCGCTGGGCGCGGACGACGCCCTCCGCAAGCTGAGTCCCACCTGACGGCTGTGCCGACTCCCTACCCGCACCGGCCCCGCCGAGCCGCCCCGCCCCGTCACCTCCCCCGCGCCGAAGGAGCCACCCGCCGTGAGCACCCGCACCCAGCTCCCCAGCACCGCAGAACTCCGTGACCTGGCCGCCGACCGGCTGCGCCGTTGCGGCGTCGCCACCGTCCCGGAGGGCACCCGGATCACCGCCCGTACGCCGCTCACCGGCGGCGTCCTCTACCGGCTGCCCGCCGCCACCGCGGAACAGACCGACGCGGCCGTCGCCGCCGCCGAAGCGGCGTTCCAGGAGTGGCGCACCGTCCCCGCTCCGCAGCGGGGCGCCCTGGTCAAACGGTTCGGCGAACTGCTCACCGAGCACCAGGACGCACTCGCCGACCTCGTCACCGTCGAAGCCGGCAAGATCCGGTCCGAAGCGCTCGGCGAGGTACGGGAGATGACCGACGTCTGCGACTTCGCGGTGGGGCTGTCCCGGCAGCTCTACGGACGCACGATGGCCAGCGAACGCCCCGGCCACCGCCTCGCGGAGACCTGGCACCCGCTCGGCGTGACCGCTGTCCTGTCCGCCTTCAACTTCCCGGTCGCCGTCTGGTCCTGGAACACCGCCGTCGCCCTGGTCTGCGGCGACCCGGTCGTGTGGAAGCCCTCCGAGCTGACCCCGCTGACCGCGCTGGCCTGCGACGCCCTGCTGGCCCGCGCCATCGCCGACACGGGCGCGCCGGCCGCGCTGCACCGGCTGCTCCTCGGCGACCGGGAGACCGGTGCGCTGCTCGCCGACGACCCGCGCGTCGCGCTGCTCAGCGCGACCGGCTCGGTGCGGATGGGACGTGCGGTGGCGCCGCGGGTGGCCGCCCGCTTCGGCCGCTGCCTGCTGGAACTCGGCGGCAACAACGCCGCCGTGGTCACCCCGTCCGCCGACCTGGACCTCGCGGTACGCGGCATCGTCTTCTCCGCCGCGGGCACCGCGGGCCAGCGCTGTACGACCCTGCGCCGGCTGATCGTGCACGAGGACGTCGCGGACCGCCTGACCGAGAAGATCGTGCACGCCTACGGACAACTGCCGGTCGGCAACCCCTTCGACGCCGGCACCCTCGTCGGACCGCTGATCAGCCCCGCCGCCCACGCGGCCATGGCCAAGGCGCTGGACACGGCGCGGGACGACGGCGGCACCGTCCTCACCGGCGGTGAACCGCACCTCACCGACCAGGCACCGGACGCCGCCTACGTGAGCCCGGCGGTCGTACGGATGCCGGCGCAGACCGAGGTCGTCCGCACCGAGACCTTCGCGCCCGTCCTGTACGTGCTGACCTATCGCACCTTCGAGGAGGCCGTCGCCCTGCACAACGGCGTGCCGCAGGGCCTGTCGTCCAGCGTCTTCACCCGGGACCAGCGGGAGGCCGAGCGTTTCCTGGCCGCCGACGGCTCCGACTGCGGCATCGTCAACGTCAACATCGGTACGTCGGGCGCGGAGATCGGCGGCGCCTTCGGTGGGGAGAAGGAGACCGGCGGCGGCCGGGAGTCCGGCTCGGACGCCTGGCGGGCGTACATGCGCCGGGTCACCACCACCGTCAACTACTCGGACGCCCTGCCGCTGGCGCAGGGCGTGAGCTTCCTCTAGAGCCGCCGCGGGCCCGTGGGCCGGGTGTCCGTCCGGCCCTCCGGGCGCGGCGCCCGTCCGGCCCTCAGTTGAGGGTCCGGGCGGGCAGCAGCCGTTCGATGACGACGAAACGCTCGTCGAGCGGTGCGAGCCGCAGCAGCCGGCGGACCACGGGGCGCGGTCCGAGCAGCACCAGACGGCCACCTCGGTCGACCACCCGTTCCCGGAGCCGGCACAGCAGGGCCAGGCCGCTGCAGTCCATGAACGTGACCTGGCCGAGGTTCACGACGACGGTGCCGGGCCGGGGCGGCAACGCCTCACCGAGGACGGGTTGCAAGGTCAGCGCCAAGGCGAGATCGAGTTCTCCCTTGAGCGCGAGCACGAACTGGTCCCCGACCGCGTACGTGAGCAGTGCCGCGTCGGCGGTGCGTTCGGTCATGGCGCCCCCCACCGGTTGCGCAGGCCGCAGAGCGGCAGCTGGCTGTTGGCACCGGGGGCCGGGGTGCAGAAAAACCGTAGCGGGGCGCGTATGGGGAGAATCGATCAGGCAAGGTTGCATCCCTCGAACGGGTGAAGCCTTGCGTTAGCTCTTGACAGATGCTCCGGGACGGCCATGCGCCCCGGGCCGGACGCCTCGACAGGGGCGCCCGGCCCGGGGCGGCACGTGATCAGGACTGCGGCGGCTGGTCCTGGCCCTGATCCTGGTCGAACTGGCCTTTGAGCTTGTCCTGGGCCGTGTCGACCTGGCCGCTGTACTTGCCCTGAGTCTTGTCGTCGACGAAGTCGCCGGCCTTGTCGACGCCCTTGCCGGCCTGGTCCTCGTGGCCCTTCAGCATCTGCTTGAGCTTGTCCAACACGGACATGAGTCGTCCTCCTCGCCACTGACGCCCCCACCTCTCCAGGGTCACCGGGTCGGGCCGGATCCGCATCCGGGGTGCCGCGCGCCCGTGTGTGGCGGGCCCCAGGTGCCGGGAGCGCCGCCGGGACTAGCGGCCCTGGAGCGTGCGCACGGGGATCAGACAGTGCGCGGAACTCTTGATCACACCCTCGTCGCCCGCGAAGGCCCGCAGCGTGTCCTCGCTGACCGGCCCGCCCGGCTTCGCCTCCGGCCACGGCCGGGTGGCGAACATGCCGTACACCTGCCCCCGGTGGTCCGCCGCCGCCAGCCACTCCGGCGGCACCGGGCACTGCGCGCTGAAGATCGGCATCGTCAGCACCGCCCGCCCGGCCTCGACGATCAGCGTCAGCGGGAGGGAGGGGGTGCGGGAGGCGTCCTGGAGCTCGCCGCCGACCAGCAGCCCGGCCTGGCTGAGCATGGTGCCCATGACCTCGGTCCCGGTCTCCGGGCCGTCCTTGCCGTCGCCGAGGGAGTAGGTGAGCAGGAAGGGTACGTCGTGACCGTCCTCGGGGTGGGCGCCGCTCCAGCCGATCATCATGAGGGTGCCCAACTGGCTGTACGGAGGGTTGCCGGTGGTGGCCTGGGATGTGGTCATGGCGGGCACCTTAGTGACCTTCGCAGGCCGTCGTCCGCGCGCTTCACCCGGTTGGCGGAGCCTCGCCGGCATCCCAGCCGAACGAGGTCCGGACGGTCACCCGTACCGGCGACCCCGAGGGGTCCGTACGCCACGTGCGCGTCGTGGCATCGGCCGGGGGAGCGGCGCCCGTACGGCCGGGAGGGCGGCCCGGGGGCGACGGCGGCCGGTTCGCGCGTCCCGGGCGCGGGCACCATGACGGCAGGCCCGGCAGCGGCACGGGACACGGTGCTCCCGGCGGGCCCGGTGCCGGAATTTGGTGCCGGGGCCCGGTGCCGGCACCCGGAGCCGGAGGGGAGTGGGGCCCGATGGACCTTTCCGAGGTGGAGTACCACGACCCCGACGACGCGTCGGGCGCGGCGGCGATGGCCGACTACGCCCGGCTGGCCTGCGAACTGACCGGTATGGACCCCCGATACGGCATACCGGCGCTGGTCACGATCGCGCGGCGGGAGTCCTCGTACAACCACCCGCGCTGGCGGGTGAACACCACCGACGGCAACGCCTGGGGCCCGGTCATGTCCGACGGGCATCCGCGCAACTGCTCCCGCGGCGCCACCCAGTGCGTTCCGCCGACCTTCGCCGCGTACCACCGGTGCGGCACCGCCCGTACGCCGTACGACGTGGTGGCCTGCATGACCGCGACCATCGGGTACGTCCGCGACCGGTACGGCGTCGACGAGTCCGGTTCGAACTTCGCGGACCGGGTGCAGCAGGCCGACCCGACCCGGCCGCCGAAGGGGTACTGAAGCGGTGCCCGCGGCTGTGGGGAGCGGGCGGCTCAGGCGATGGCGCCTTCCGTCCAGGCGCGGGTGAGGATCTCGTCCACGGTCTGCTCGACGGTCTGGTGCGTGGTGTCCAGCCACAGCCCGATCGGCGGGGTGTGCTCGCGCAGCGCCGTGTCGAGGTCACGCACGCTCCAGCCGGGCCCGTACGCCGTCTTGGCCCGGGCCGCCTCCCGCTCCTCGACCACCGACGGGTCCGGGGTCAGCACCACCACCGCCAGCGGGCGGGTCCTGATGTGCTCGGCCATCTCGGTCAGATGCTCGCCGAGCAGGATGTCCTGCGCGATCACGGTGAATCCGGCCTGGGCGTACTGGTCGGCGCAGACGGCGGTCAGCCGGTGCCGCAGCCGCAACTGTGCGAGGGCCGACGCGCCGGCGTCGGGCGTCATCTCCTCCCGCCCCCGGACGACCATGCGCCGGAACGTGTCACCGCGCAGGTGCACCGACCGCGCCAGCCGCTCGGCGAGCGCCTGCGCCACGGTCGACTTCCCGGCGGCCTGAATACCCGTCAGGACCACGACCCCAGGGCCGAGCCACGGTCCCTGGGGCGCGGCGGGCGCGCTGTCGGTGGAGTGTGCCGTCATGGGGTCGGCTGCCTTTCCGCGCGGGGTTCCGGCCGGTCGCGGGGCCGCCGGGGGCGCCCCGCCGGGGCATCGTAACGCCCGTGCCGATCGTGTCGGACGCCTGCCGGGTCCGCTGTCCGTCCCGCGCTGTCCGCCCGTATCGGTCCGTCCGCCGCCGTCCGTCACGGTCGGTCCGTCGTCGCGGTCAGTCCGTAGCCGTCAGCCCGTCGATCATGCGGTTGAGGAGCCGGTCGAAGGTCGCGTCGGGGGAGGACGTGCCGCCCGGCGCCGTCAGGGCCTCGGCGGCCTTCGGGCAGGCGTCCGTGACGGCGGCGGAGCGCAGATAGCGGGCCTGCGCGTCGTGGAAGGCGCGGTCGGTGGCGCCGGCCGCCGCTTCCTGGGCGTGCTCGTGGGTGACATGGCTCGCCACGAAGCCGGAGAGCAGGCTGAAGATTTCGAGTGCCGCCGGGGCGCCGAGTCCCGTGGGGGTGAGGACGGCGAGGGCGTGCTCCAGGGCGGCGAGGGTGTTCGGGCCGAACGTCCGCTGTGCGGGCAGCGCCGTGGGCAGCCACGGGTGGCGCCGCATCAGCGCGCGCTGCTCGCGGAAGAAGTGCCGCAGGTCCGCGCGCCAGTCGCCGGACGGTCCGGACGGCAGCCGGTGTTCCCCGGCGACCTGGTCGATCATCAGCTCCAGCAGCGTCTCCTTGTCGGGGACGTAGCTGTAGAGCGACATGGTGCCGGCCCCGATCCGGGCCGCGACCGCGCGCATGGTGACCGCGCCGAGCCCTTCGGCGTCGGCGAGGGCGACGGCCGCGGCGGTGATCTCGGCCCGGCTGTGCGCCGGGGGACGGCCGCGCCGGGGGCGTTCGGCCGGTGCCCAGAGCGCCTCCGGGTCCACTCCGGCGGTACGGCCGGATGTGCCTGTACGGGTCACGGCAACCTCTCTCTGCTGTCCGCCGCCATCCAATCATCCGCTATTCTCGTACGTAGTACGGGAAATGGATCCGCGCCGGGACGAGCAGTCCGCACCAGGAATCGAGGCACCGTGACGACAACGACGCACCACCTCACCGCGAAGAAGCCGCCCCTGTCGGCCCGGGCGCTGCGGCGCACCCTGCGCGGCATGCCCGACCGGCGCCATGACGTCGCCTTCGAAGCCGGACTCGTGGTGCCCGCCGCCGACGGCAGCCCACTGCTGACCGACCACTACTTCCCCGCGCGGCCGGTGACTTCCCCACCCTGCTGGTCCGCTCGCCGTACGGCCGCGGCATCCCGTGGGCGCCGATGTTCGGCATCCTCTTCGCCGAACAGGGCTTCCACGTCGTCCTGCAGAGCAGCCGCGGCACCGGAGGGTCCGGCGGCACCCCCGCCCTGTGGCAGCACGAGGCCGCCGACGGCCGGGCGGCCGTCGCGTGGCTGCGCCGGCAGCCCTGGTTCACCGGCGTCCTCGGCACGCTGGGGCCCAGCGCCATGGGATACACGCAGTGGGCGCTCGCCACCGACCCGCCGCCGGAGCTGAAGGCGATGGTGGTCCAGGTCGGCGTGCACGATTGGCGCGGCTTCTTCTATCCCTCGGGCCACCCGGGTCCGTTCGCCTTGGAGAGCTCCCTCGTCTCGGCGGTCGGCCGGCTGCACTACGGCCGGGGTGCCCTGGCCATGGTGCGGGCCGGGCTGCGCCTGCAACGCCACCTCCGGAGAATCGCCCGGACGCTGCCGCTCGGTGAGGCGTATGTGCCCGGCTTCGGCGGCCGGGTGCCGTTCCTGGACGAGGCGATGGCCCGGCCCGATCCGGAGGACGCCCGCTGGGAAGGTGCGGACGCCGGTGCGGCGGGCGCGCGGGTGGCCGTACCGACCAGCCTGATCACGGGCTGGCACGACCTGTGCCTCGGCCAGACGCTCCAGCAGTACGACCGGCTGCGCCGCGCCGGGTGCGAGACCTCTCTGCTCATCGGCCCCTGGACGCACAACTCCGCGATGGAGCAGGGCTGGCCGGAAGTCTTCGCCGAAACCCTCGCCTGGCTCCGGGCCCACCTGTGCGACGACGCGTCCGGCCTACGCGGCACCCGGGTGCGCGTCCATGTGGGAGGGCGTCAGGAGTGGCGGGACCTGTCCGACTGGCCCCCGGCGGCGACGGAGCGGCGCTGGTATCTCGACGGGCATGACGATGGCGCACTGACCGCCAGCGCCCCCAAGGGCGCGCCACCGCTCTCCTTCCGCTACGACCCGGCCGACCCGACGCCCTCGGTAGGCGGCCCCCTGTTGAGCCGGGCCGTCGGCCCCCGGGACAACACCGCCTTGGAGGCCCGCGACGACGTCCTGACCTTCACCACCCCGCCGCTCACCGAGCCGCTCGACGTCCTCGGTGCGGTCGCCGTGGCACTGCGGGTCACGACGGACACCGGGCACGCCGATGTCTTCGCCCGGCTCTGCGACGTGGACGAGCGGGGGCGGTCGGTCAACGTCTGCGACGGGATACGGCGCCTGGAGCCCGCCACGGCCGCAGACGCGTCCGGCCCGGCGGAGGTGACGGTGGCGATGAGCCCCACCGCCCACTCCTTCGCCGCCGGACACCGCGTCCGCCTCCAGATCAGTGGCGGCGCCCACCCGCGCTTCGCCCGCAACACCGGGACGGGTGAGCCCCTGCCGGCGGCCACCCGGCTGGTGCCTGTCGTCATCTCGCTGCACCACCCGTCGGCGCTGGTGCTGCCGCAGGCTGATCCCGGTACGGAGCGGGCGCGCTCTCAGACGAAGAAGGCGTTCATGCCGTCCACGTCGGACAGGTAGGTCTCGATGGCCGCGATCTTCCCGTCGCGCACGGTGCACACCGTGGACAGGTGCTCGTCCAGGACCAGGTCGCCGCGCTGCGCGGTGTTGTGCAGGGACAGCGCCATGTTGCGGGGGCTGACGAGGATGTGCAGCAGGGTGAAGTTCAGGCCGTACCCGGCGATCTTGCGGGCACGTTCGACGACGCCGTCCGCGCCGTGCGCCGTCCCGGAGATCGTGTTGTCGCCGGGCAGCTCCCAGGTCGCGTCCTCGTGCAGCAGGGAGCGGATGGTGTCCCAGTCGGCGGTGACGAGCGCGGCGTGGAACTGCTTGCCGAGGGAGTAGTTGTCCTCGTAGACGGTCATGAGGGCTCCTTCACGCGGGAGGGTGCGGGCAGGCCGGTCCGGGTGGGTCGGCCTGCCCGTCAGTTCGTATGTTCTAGAACAGTAGCAAAGTGGGAGAGGGAAAGGTGTGACGGGGAGGGTAGGCAGGCGGGCCGCGTGTCGGTCCGTCCGCGTACGCTCGGGGCATGGCCGTACTGAGTCACCCCGACCGTGCCGAACTACGCATCGCGGACGTCCTGGAGGCGTTCGCGCACCCGATCCGGCTGCGCATCGTGCACCGGCTCGCCCACGGTGCCGAGCGCTCCTGCGGCGAGCTGCTGCCCGAAGTGTCCAAATCCACCGCCAGTCACCACTGGCGTGTGCTGCGCGAGAGCGGCGTGCTCCACCAGCGGCGGGAAGGCCGTCGCCTGGTGATGCACCTGCGGCGCGAGGACTTGGAGGCGCGCTTCCCCGGGTTGCTGGACGTGGTGCTGGCGGCTGCCGGGGACGATCCCGAGGTGGTCATGGGGGAGCGCGAGAAGGCCGCCGGGGCGCTGGGCTCCTGACGGGTGCTCCGTGTTGTCGGCATCTCGTCCGGATGGTCCGTTCGGCGCGGTTTGTCCGTAGGGGGCGCGCCGCATGAGAGCCTGACGGCCGGGTACCGGCGAGGCCGGAGGTGAGCGCATGTCCGGTGCGGCGAAACCGTCCGGGGTGACGGCTGCGGCCGTCGAACTGGCCGTCTGGTGGGCCGTCCTGGCCGCGCTGTGGCTGGTGCTGGTCAGCAGCCTCGATCTGCTGGAGTGCCTGGTCGGCGCGGCGGCCGCCCTGCTCGGCGCGTGCGCCGCCCGCGCGGCTCGCAGGGCCGCCACCCAAGGCTCCGCGCACACCGGCCCGGCGGAAGGCCGACAGCGGTGAACGGCTGGCTGCTCGCCGCCGCGCTGCTGCTCCTCGTCGGCTTCGCCCCCACCGTGTGGGGCGCGGCGAGCGGGCCCGTACGGCGGCGGGTCATGGCGCAGAACCTCGCGACGCTCGTCGCCTGCCTCGCCGTGCTGCTGCTCGCCCAGGGCTACGCACGTCCGTCGTACGTCGACCTCGGCCTCGTCCTCGCCGTCCTCGGTCCCGCCGGAACGCTCGTCTACGCCCGGCTGCTCGCCGACGAACTGGCCGGGCAGCCGGTGCGCGACCGGGTCGCCCGCGCCCTCGACCGCGCCATGACGCCGCTCGCGGCCCTCTCCGTACCCCTGGTGGTGCTGCCGCTGTGTGTCGCGGCCGGGCCCGGCCGGGCGATGGTGAAGCTGTTGGTCATCGGGGTGCTGCTGGTCGGCGGGAATGTCGTGTCCTCGCGCGCGCTGTCGGGGCGGTGGGCCGGGGAGAAAGCCGGGCAGCAACCCGGCCGGCATCCCGGGCACAAGGCCGGTGCGGCCGATGAATGACGTCCTGATCGTGCTGGCCCTGTCGCTGGTGGCGGCGGCCGCGACCGCCGCCGTACTGGCCCGCGACCCGGTGCGGCAGTCCACCGTACTGGCCTTGCTCGGCCTCGCCCTCGCGCTCCTCTTCGCCGTCCTCCAGGCGCCGGACGTCGCGCTCTCCCAACTCGCGGTCGGCTCCGTCCTCACCCCGCTGATGGTGCTGCTCTCGGTGCGGAAGGTGCGGCGCAAGGGCCGGGCGGACGGCCGTGAGCGGGACACCGGAAGCGCGGGGCAGACCGGAAGCGCGGGGGAGGGGGAACGGCGGTGAGCAGGCGGGTCCGGATGTGGGTGCTGGTCCTCGGCGGCCTGGGCGTGGCGGCCCTGCTGTTCGCCGCGAGCCTGGACCTGCCGGAGTTCGGCGGCGACCGGCACCCGTACGGCGCGCGGGCCGTCGAGGCCGCCCTCGCCCGGCACACCGCCAACGTCGTCTCGGCGGTCAACTTCGACCAGCGGGCGTTCGACACCCTCGGCGAGGAATCGATCCTCTTCTGTGCGGCGCTCGGCACCGTCGTCCTGCTCCGCCAGACCCGCGACGAGCACCGGGTACGCCCCGAACCGGCACGCGTCGCCCCGCCCGTACGCCGGTACGCGCTCGTCGCGCTCCCCGTCACCCTGCTCATCGGCCTGTACGTCGTCGCCCACGGCCAGCTCAGCCCCGGCGGCGGCTTCCAGGGCGGGGTGGTCGTCGCCACCGCCCTGCACCTGCTCTACATCGCCGTGGACTACCGCGCGCTGGAGCGGATCAGACCGGTCGGCCTGTACGCGACGGCGGACGCGGCCGGGGAGGCCGCCTATCTGCTGCTGGGCGCCGCCGGCCTGGTCGCCGGAACCGCCTACCTGACCAACTTCCTCCCGTACGGCACCTTCGGCACGCTCGCCTCCGGCGGCATGGTCCCACTGCTCAACGCGGCCGTCGGGGTGGAGGTCGCCGGCGGGGTCGTGGTGCTGCTGGCCTCCTTCCTCGACCAGGCGGTGGAGATCGAGGACGCGGCGGAGCGCACCGGCCCCGGAGAGACCCGTCACCCCGCCCCTCCGTCCCCGTCCGAGGAGAAGCCGACATGAGCGTGCTGCCGTATCTCGTCGCCGGCTGGATCTTCCTGATCGGCTGTTACGGGCTGGCCACCAGCCGCAACCTCATCCACGCCGTCGGCTGCCTCGCCGTCTGCCAGGCGTCCACGTACGTCCTGCTGCTCGCCGTCGGCTACCGGGACGGCGGTACCGCGCCGGTCTTCTCCGACCTGCGGCCCGGCGCCCGTCCGGTCGTCGATCCCGTCGTCCAGGCCCTGACCCTCACCGACGTGGTGGTGGGCGCGACGGTCACCGCGCTGCTGCTGGCCCTCGTCGTCCAGGTGGGCAAACGCCACGGCACCGTGAACCCGGACGAACTCTCGGAGCTGCGCGGGTGACCCCGGCCGGCCCGCTCGTCCCCGCCGCCATGACCCTCACGCCCGCCGCCACCCTTCCGCTGATCGTGGCCACCCCGCTGCTCGGCGCCGCCTTCCTGGTGGCCGCCGGCCGCCGGATGCCGCGCCGGGCCGCCGAGACCGCGGGCACCGTCTTCGCCGCGGCCACCGCCGTCCTCGCCCTCTCCGTCCTGCTGCGCGGCACCGCCCCGGACGCGCCGGGCGCACGCGCCGTCGCATGGCTGGGCGGCTGGCACCCGCACGGCGGCGCGGGCGTCGGCATCGTCCTGGTCGGCGACCGGACCGGCGTCGGCCTGGCCGCCGTCACCTCGCTGCTCGTCGTCGCCGTCCTCGCCTACTCCTGGCGCTACTTCGACGAGCCGCCGAACCGGCAGGCAGGCACCTTCCCCGCCCTCGTCCTGATCTTCCAGGCGGGCATGTGCGGCTTCGCGCTCACCGGCGACCTCTTCAACGCGTTCGTCTTCTTCGAGCTGATGGGCGTCGTCGCGTACGCCCTCACCGGCTACCGCGTCGAGGAGAAACGTGCCGTCCAGGGCGCCCTCACCTTCGGCGTCGTCAACTCCCTCGGCGGCTACGCGACGCTGCTCGGCGTCGGCCTGCTGTACGGACGGACCGGCGAACTCGGCTTCGCCCAGATCGGCGCCCGGCTGGCCGACCGCCCGGGTGGGTCCGACGGCGGCGCCTCCGGCGGCCCCGACCTCCTCGTCCTCACTGCCTTCGTCCTCGTCCTGACCGGCCTGCTCGTCAAGGCCGCGGCGGTCCCCTTCCACTTCTGGCTCCCGGACGCCCACGCGGTGGCCCCCACCCCGGTGTGCATGCTGCTGTCCGGGGTCATGGTCGAACTGGGCGTCTACGGCACGGCACGCGTCTACTGGACGGTCTTCGCGGGCCCCGGCGGCATCCCCACGGCCGACGCGCACCGGATGCTGCTCACCCTCGGCACGCTCACCGCCGTCGTCGGCGCGTTCATGTGCTGGCAGCAGCGCCACCTCAAGCGGATGCTGGCGTTCTCCACCGTCGCGCACACCGGCCTGTTCCTGGTCGGGCTCGCCGTCATGACCCCGGAGGGCACGGGCGGTACGGCGCTCTACGTCCTCGCGCACGCGGGCGTGAAGGCCGCGCTGTTCGCCGCCATGGGCATCCTCCTCGACCGCTACCGCAGCGTCGACGAACTCGAACTCCACGGCCGCGGCCGGGAACTGCCCCTGGTCGGCGTGGTCTGCGCGGCCGGCGGACTGGCCCTGGCCGGGCTGCCGCCCTTCGGTACGGGACTGGGCAAGGCCGTTACCGAGGAAGCGGCGGGCGGCTGGCAGGCGGCCCTGTTCGTGGTGGTGTCGGCGGTCACCGGGGGAGCGGTGCTGCGCGCCGTCGCCCGGATCTTCCTGGGAATGGGAGTACGGCCCGAAGCCGCCGGTCAGGCGGAGGCCCGCGCGGACGAGACCAGCGGCACGGACGAGGAGCCCGAGACCGCCGGCCCGCTGAGCCGCATTCCGGACACCATGCTGGCGGTCCCGGTCGTGCTGCTGGCGGCCGCCCTGGCCGTCGGTGTCGTGCCGGGGCTGCACGCGGCGGTCGGCCGGGCCACGGACGCCTTCCTCGACCGGGCGGGCTACGCGGCCGCCGTCCTGCACACGCCCCCGGCCGCGTCCGTACCGTCACCCGGACCGCACTGGTCCGTGGCGGGCGTGGGCCTCGGCCTGCTGTCCGCCGCCCTGGCCTGCCTCCTCGCCAGGTGGGCCGTACGCCGCACGGGCCCGGCCCACCCCGCCCGCTGGGCCGCCCCCGTGCGCCGCCTGCACTCCGGCCACATCGGTGACTACGTCGCCTTCGTCCTGGCAGGCATCACCCTCGTGGCGGCCCTCCTGCTGCCGTCACTCCACTGAGGCTCCGGCAGCGACTGCCGGAGCCTCAGCAGCACTCGCCCCTCAATCCTTCCGGTACGCGTACGCCTCCCCGGCAGCCGCCGCGACCGCGTCCACGTCCGCCCCCGTCGACGCGGTCACCACGGCGGCCACCGCGCCCTCGACGAACGGCGCGTCCACCAGCCGGGTGCCTTCGGGCAGCTCGTCCCCCTCGGCCAGCAGCGCCTTGACGGTCAGGACGGCGCTCCCGAGGTCCACCAGGACCGCGACGCCCGCGCCCCGGTCCACCTCCCGGGCCGCCTCGGCGATCAGCTCCGCGCTGGTCCCGAGGCCGCCGTCCGGGGTGCCGCCCGCCGCCGCGACGGGCGCCTTGACGTCACCGCCCGCCAGCCCGGTCGCCAGCCGCGCCACCGACTCGGCCACCGGCCCGCTGTGCGACACCAGCACGATGCCCACGTAAGAAGTGTCCGGGCCGCTCACTTCGCTCCCTCCCCGTCGTCCGCGGTCTGCGCGAGCGCCGTGAACAGCAGGGCCGACGAGGTCGCCCCCGGGTCCTGGTGGCCGATGCTGCGCTCCCCGAGATAGCTCGCCCGGCCCTTGCGGGCCTGGAGCGGCACGGTGGCCTCGGCCCCTTGTACGGCCGCCTCGGCGGCCGCCGCGAAGGACGTGGCCAGCGCCTCCACGGCGGGGTTCAGCGCGTCGAGCATCGTCGCGTCACCGGGCGCGGCCCCGCCCAACTGGGCGACGGCGTCCACCCCGGCGCGCAGCGCCGTCCGCAGCTCGTCGGCGGTGACGCTGCCGGCCTCGCCGAGCGCCTTGCCCGTACGCCGCAGCAGCGTCCCGTACAGCGGTCCCGACGCACCGCCCACGGTGGAGATCAACTGCCGTCCGGCCGTCGTCAGCACGGCGCCGGGCGTCTGCGGCGGCTCGGTTTCGAGGGTCTTGACGACGGCCGCGAAGCCGCGCTGGAGGTTGCTGCCGTGGTCGGCGTCGCCGATGGCGGAATCCAGGTCGGTGAGGCGGGCCGCTTCCCGGTCGACGGAGGCGGCGGCCGCCGTCATCCAGCGCAGGAAGAACCCGGCATCCAGTGCCGTTTCGGACACGAACTGCTCCTCTGGTCGTACGTGCGCGTGCGACGTCCCGGCACAGGCTCACCTGCGCGGGTGAACGTCTCCACCAGTGTGTACGCCCACCAGTCTCTCCGCCGTACCAGCGTCTCCCCGCATCGGCATCGCCCGCGCGCCCTCAGCGCCCCCACCGCAGCGCCGCGGTCTGCACCGGCGCGTCCCACAGCCGCAGCATCTCCGCGTCGGCCTGGCACAGCGTCACCGAGCAGCCGGCCATGTCCAGCGAGGTGACGTAGTTGCCGAGCAGCGTACGGGCGACCGGCACACCCCGCTCGCCCAGCACCCGGTGCACCTCGGCGCCGAACCCGTACAGCTCCAGCAGCGGTGTCCCGCCCATCCCGTTGACCAGCGCCAGCACCGGCTGCCGGGGGTTCAGGTCGGCCAGCACCGCGTCCACCGCGTAGTCCGCGATCTCGCGCGCGGTCATCATCGGCCGCCGCTCCCGCCCCGGCTCCCCGTGAATCCCCACGCCCAGCTCCAGCTCACCGGCGGGCAGGTCGAACATCGGGCCGCCCTTGGCGGGCGTCGCACACGCGCTGAGCGCGACGCCGAAGCTGCGCGACGACTCGACGACCCGGTTCGCCAGATCCGCCACCCGGTCCAGCGGCGCGCCCTCCTCGGCCGCCGCCCCCGCGATCTTCTCCACGAACAGGGTGGCCCCGGTGCCCCGGCGCCCGGCCGTGTGCAGCGAGTCCGTCACCGCCACGTCGTCGTTGACGACCACGCTGGCGACCCGTACTCCCTCGTCCTCCGCCAGCTCGGCGGCCATCTGGAAGTTCAGCACGTCACCGGTGTAGTTCTTCACGACGAACAGCACGCCCTCGCCACTGTCCACCGCAGCGGCGGCCCGCACCATCTGATCGGGCACGGGCGAGGTGAACACCTCACCGGGACAGGCGGCGTCCAGCATCCCCGGCCCGACATACCCCCCGTGCAGCGGCTCGTGCCCACTGCCCCCGCCCGACACCAGCGCCACCTTCCCGGCCACCGGCGCGTCCCGCCGCACCACCACCCGGTTGTCGACGTCCACCACCAACTCGGGATGGGCCGCGGCCATCCCGCGCAGCGCGTCGGCGACGACGGTTTCGGGGACGTTCATGAGCATCTTCACGGGGGCTCCTCGGCTGCTCGAAGGAATCGACGGTGATCTGAGACGGTGCAGGTCAGAGGTGGCGGGAAGGCCGGTTGACGCGGACGGTCCCCGGCGGTCTCCGCCCGCAGCCTACGTGCGGGCGTACCACCGGTCGAACTCCTCGACCGTCGAGGCCCCGCCGTCCAGCACGGCGCGGTAGACCTCGTAACTGGGCACCCGCCCGCCGCCGTCGGGCCGCAGGGCCAGTGCCTGTTTGATCCGCAGGATGCGCGCCCGGTGGGCGTCGGTCAGCCTCGGTGGCAGCGTACGGACATGTGCCAGGTCGGGCTGGCGGTCGGGCTCGTCCACGAACCAGATGTCCAGGGTCCACTCCCGCCCGGCGGCGGAGCGGTAGTCGACCTTGAGGTACAGCCCGTCCGGATAGCCGGGGTCGGTGTTCCAGTGCCCGGTGTCGTCGCGGAAGCACACCTGCCGCACCCGGTCGTGCACGGCCAACCGGGCCCCGGCCTCGGCCACCGCCCGCTTGGTGCGGTCCGTCAGCTCCGGGCAGATCACCGTGATGTCGAGATCCGGCACCACCATCAGCCCCAGTGCCGCGCTCCCCACCCGGACGGCCTCGCCCTGCTCCGACAGCAGCCGCGCCAGCCCCAGGTCGGCACTCACCGCGTCGGCCTCGGCCTGCAGCTCCGCCTGGCGTGCTGCGAGCTGTTCATCGCTCAGCTCACGGTCATTGTCACGGTCCACCGACGCGTTCACGCTCACCCTCTCCTCGGTACCTCGACCGGTCCGTTCTACACGAGGCGACGGTTCAGCCCGAAGGCCCCGACCGCGCTGCGGTCGGGGCCCTGGCCTGCGGTGCGGGCGTGGTCAGCCGACGCGGGCGCTCAGCGGCACGGGCGTCAGGCGGCCGATGGCGGCCGAGCCGTCGTCGGACTCGGTGCCCGGCTCGGCATCGGCCAGCGCGCGGATGCCGATGGTGTAGATCAGCGCGGTCTTGTCCGTGCTTCCGGTGTTGACGTGCGGGTTGGAGGAGATGACCAGCGTCCGGCCGCCGTCCTCCAGGCGGGTGTCGAGGTTCCCGGTGACGGCGGGCTGGACGTAGTAGTAGCCGTACGAGGCGCCGCCGGTGAATGCGAAGCCCGTGGGGGCGGTGAAACGCTGCTCGATGGTGCCGGGGTTGACCGGCTGGTCGTTGAGCGAGCGGATCTCCAGGTTGAAGGTGGTGGACTGGCCGGGGGCGGCCTGCGGCACGCTCTCCTGGTGGGCACGCAGCGCGGTCTCGTTCTGCGCGGAGCCGGTGACGGTGCCGGTGAGCTGGACGGGCGTGTGCCTGCCGATGCTGGCCGAGCCGTTCTGGAAGGTGCCGGCCGCGGCGTCCGGCCGGGCCTGGATCGGGATGGTGTAGTACAGCGGCCCGGTGTCGCTGCTGGTGGTGTTGACGTGCGGGTTCGCGGTGACGATCAGCGTCCGGCCGCCGTCCTCGATGCGGTAGTCGAGGTTGCCCGAGACCACGCCCTGGGCGGTGTTGTAGTAGGCGTAGGTGGGCTGGCCGGGGAAGGTGAAGCCGCTCGGCGCGGTGTAGCGCTGGACGATGTCGCCGGGGTTGACGGGCCGGCTGCCGGCCGCGTCGAACTTCACATTGAATGCGGTGCGTTGACCAGGAGCCGCCTGGGGGACGGTGTCCTGGGTGATGGTCAGCGCCCGCTCGTCGGTGGGCGGCTGCGGCACGACGACGATCACCGGCAGCGTGTAGGTGTTGTCCTTGAGGTTGAGGTCACCGCCGTACTGGATCTCCAGGGTGGAGGTGTACTGGCCGGGGGGCGTGTCGCCGGGGACGGTGATGCGGAACACGCCGTCGAGCGAGCCCTGCTGGGGCTGGAGCACCTGCCCGGGGAAGGTGCGGGTCAGGCGCTGCCCGGTGGTGCCCACGGGGCCGCGCAGCCCGTCCGCGAGGTTGAGGACGACGGTGACGTACTGGCCGTCGGCCGGGTTGGGGCCGCGGTTCTTGATCCGGGCGCCGAGGTCGAACTCCTGGCCGGTCTGGACGGAGGGGGAGCTGACGACCTCGCCGTACAGGTCGGCGGTGGGTGGGGGCGGCGGGGTCATGGTGGCGACGGAGGTGACGCCGCGGACCCGGTGGTTGCTGCCGTCGGCGATGTAGAGGTTCCCGGCACGGTCCAGCGCGACCGACCGGGGGTAGTACAAACGGGTGGAGGCGGCCGGTCCGCCGTCGTCGACGTATCCGGCGGTGCCGTTGCCCGCCACGGTGGCGATGGTGCCGTCCGAAGCGACCGTGCGGATGCGGTGGTTGTCGCTTTCCGCGATATAGAGGTGGCCCGCGTCGTCCAGGCATACGTCCAAGGGGCCGCTGATCGATGTGGCGGTGGCGGGCCCGCCGTCGGAGACGTAACCCGCGGTGCCGTTGCCCGCGACGGTGGTGATGATGCCGCGGGTGTCCACCTTGCGGACCCGGTGGTTACTGTTGTCCGCAATGTAGAGGTTTCCGTTGGCGTCCGCCCTCAGCCCCGCGGGATGGTAGAGCTTGGTCGCGGTGGCGGGCCCGCCGTCCGAGACGTATCCGGCCTGGCCGCTCCCGGCGACGGTGGTGATGATGCCGCGGGTGTCCACCTTGCGGACCCGGTGGTTGTTCCACTCGGCGAAGTACAGGTTCCCCTGGAGGTCGACCGCCACTCCGGTCGGGGTGTTGATCGGGGTGGCGGTGGCGGGCCCGCCGTCGGAGATATATCCGGCGGTGCCGTTGCCCGCGACGGTGGTGATGACGCCGGCCGTGTCCACCTTGCGGATGCGGTGGTTGTCGAGATCCGCGATGTACAGGTTGCCCGCGCCGTCGACCGCCACGGCTGCGGGGCTGTAGAGCTTGGTGGCGGTGGCGGGTCCGCCGTCGGAGACGTATCCGGCCTGGCCGTTGCCTGCGACGGTGGTGATGATGCCTTGCGGAGTCACCCTGCGGACCCGGTGGTTGCCCCGCTCGGCGATGTAGAGGTTGCCGTTCTTGTCCAGGGCCACGCCGTGCGGCCAGTTGAGCTGGGTCAGTGTCGCGGGCCCGCCGTCGGAGAGGTACCCGGCGGTGCCGTTGCCCGCCACCGTGGCGATGCAGCCTTGCGCGATGCCCGCGGGCTGCGGCCCGCGTCCCGGACTGCTCGTGGTTGTCATGGGAACTCCTTCCCTGGTCAGAGCACGCGGCCGGACAGCGGTACGGGCGCGAGGCGGCCGATGACGGCCTGGCCGTCGTCGGACTGGGTGCCGGGTGTCGCGTTGGGTAGGGCGCGGATGCCGATGGTGTAGATCAGCGCCGTCTTGTCGGTCGTCCCGGTGTTCAGGTGCGGGTTGGAGGAGATGACGAGGGTCTTGCCGCCGTCCTCCAACTGGCCGTCCAAGTTGCCGGTCACGTACGGCGTCACGAAGTAGTAGCCGTACGAGGCACTGCCGGTGAACGCGAAGCCGCTGGGGGCGCTGAAGCGCTGCTCGACGGTGCCGGGGTTGACCGGCTGGTTGCCCAGCGACCGCAGTTCCAGGTTGAACGTGGTGTGCCGGCCCGGCGCGGCCGCGGGCACCGACTCCTGCACCACCCGCAGCGCCGTCTCGTCCTGAGCGGTCCCCGCGATGACGCCGGAGAGCTGGACCGGGGTGTGCCGGCCGACGCTCGCCGAGCCGTTGTCGTACCGTCCGGGCTGGGCGTCGGCGCGGGCTTGCACCGGGATGGTGTAGATCACCGAACCGGTGTCGCTGGTGGTGGTGTTGACGTGCGGGTTGGCGGTGATGAGCAGCGTCCGCCCCTCGTCCAGGATGCGGTGGCTCAGGTTCCCCGAGATGACGCCGTGAATGGTCTCGTAGTACGCGTACGTGGGCTGGCCGGTGAAGACGAACCCGGTCGGTGCGGTGAAGCGCTGGACGATCGTGCCGGGGTTGACCGGCTGACCGGCGGGCGCGGTGTACCGCAGGTTGAAGGCGCTGCGCTGGCCCGGCGCGACCTGCGGCACGGTGTCCTGGAAGATCGTCAGTGCGGTCTCGTCCGCCACGGGGTCGGGTACCACGACCGTGACCGGCAGGGTGTACGCGTTGTCCTTGAGGTTGAGGTCGCCGCCGTACTGGATCTCCAGCGTGGAGAGGTACGTGCCGGGCGGGGTGGTGGCCGGTGCGCTGACCCGGAACACGCCGTCGAACGTACCCTGTTGGGGCGGCAACTGCTGCCCGGAGAAGGTGCGGGTGAGCCGTCGGCCGCTGGTGCCGGGGCCGCCGACGAGTCCGTCGGCCAGGTTCAGTACGACCGTGACGTACTGTCCGTCGGCCGGGTTGGGGCCGCGGTTACGGATCCGCGCGCCGAGGTCGAACTCCTGGTCGCGCTGCACGCGGTAGGGGCTGACGACCTCGCCGTACAGGTCGGCGGCCGGCGGGGGCGGCGGCGTCATCTGTGCCACGGCCGTCACGCCGCGCACGCGGTGGTTGTGGCTGTCCGCGATGTACAGGTTGCCGCTCCGGTCCAGGGCGATGCCGTAGGGGTGGAACAGCCGGGTGCCGGCGGCGGGTCCGCCGTCGTCCACGTACCCGGCGGTGCCGTTGCCCGCGACGGTGGTGATGATGCCGTCCGAGGTGACCTTGCGGACGCGGTGGTTGTGCCCGTCGCCGATGTACAGGCTGCCGGCCTCGTCCAGCGCCAGGCCCCACGGGTAGTGGAGGCGGGTGCCGAGGGCGGGTCCGCCGTCGGAGACGTACCCGGCGGTGCCGTTGCCCGCGACGGTCGTGATGATGCCGTTCGGGGTGACCTTGCGGATGCGGTGGTTGTGCCGGTCGGCGATGTACAGGCTTCCCTCGCCGTCCACCACCAGCCCCATGGGGTAGTGGAGCCGGGTCGAGATCGCCGGTCCGCCGTCGGAGATGTATCCGGCCTCGCCGTTGCCCGCGACGGTGGTGATGATGCCGTTGGGAGTGACCTTGCGGACCCGGTGGTTGCCGTAGTCAGCGATGAAGAGGTTGCCCGAGCGGTCGACGGTCAGCGCGTGGGGATAGTAGAGCCGGGTGCCCAGGGCCGGTCCGCCGTCGGAGATGTATCCGGCCTCGCCGTTGCCCGCGACGGTGGTGATGATGCCGTTCGGGGTGACCTTGCGGACCCGGTGGTTGTTGGTGTCCGCGATGAAGAGGTTGCCCGCGTCGTCCACCGCCACGTCCGAGGGATAGTGGAGCCGGGTGGCGAGGGCGGGGCCGCCGTCGGAGATGTATCCGGCGGTGCCGTCCCCGGCGACCGTGGTGATGGTCCCGTTCGGGGTGACCTTGCGGATGCGGTGGTTGTACCGGTCGGCGATGAAGAGGTTGCCGTTCTTGTCGACGATCACCCCGTGGGGGTAGTGGAGCCGGGTCAGCGCGCCGTGCCCTCCGTCGGAGATGAATCCGGCCACGCCGTTGCCCGCGACGGTGGCTATCGAGCCGTCGAGCAGGCCCGCGGGCTGCGGGCCGGTACCGGTGCTGGATGCGGTGGTCATGATCGCTGCTCCTGTCGGTGGGTCAGAGGACGTGGGCGGACAGCGGTACGGGTGCCAGGCGCCCGATGACGGCGCTGCCGTCGGCGGGCCGTGCGCCGGGTGTCGCGTCGGGCAGGGCGCGGATGCCGATCGTGTAGAGCAACGCGGTCCGGTCGGTGGCGCCGGTGTTGACGTGCGGGTTGGACGTGATGACCAGCGTCCGGCCGCCGTCTTCGAGCTGCGTCTGGAGATTCCCCGTGACGGCGGGCCGGACGTAGTAGTAGCCGTACGAGGTGCCGCCGGTGAACGCGAAGCCGGTGGGGGCGGTGAAGCGCTGTTCGATGGTGCCGGGGTTGACCGGCTGGTCGTCCAGCGAGCGGATCTCGACGTTGAACGAGACGGGGTCGCCCGGTTTCGCCTCGGGCACGCTCTCCTGGACCAGGCGCAGCGCCAGCTCGTCCTGGGAGTCGCCGGTGACCTCGGCCGAGAGCTGGACGGGCGCGTGCTTGCCGACGCCGGCGCTGCCGTCGTGGTGGACACCGGGCCGGGCGTCGGCGAGGGCCCGTACCCCGAGCGTGTAGACGAGCGGTCCGGTGTCGCTGGACGTGGTGTTGACGTGCGGGTTGGCCGTGATGAGCAGGGTTCGGCCGGCGTCCTCGATCTCGTACGGCAGGTTTCCGGCGATCACACCGTGGATGGTGTTGTAGTAGCCGTACGACGGCTGGCCGGTGAAGACGAAGCCGGTGGGCGCGGAGAACCGCTGGACGATGACCCCGGGGTTGACCGGCTCGCCGATGGGCGAGTCGAGGACGACGTTGAACTTGGCCGCCTGGCCCGCCGCCGCCCGAGGGACGCTCTCCTGGCGGATCTCCAGCGCGGTCTCGTCCGTCACGGGAGCCGGCGCGACGACCACGACGGGCAGGGTGAAGGTGTTGTCCTTGAGGTTGAGTTCCCCGGCGTACTGGATCTCCAGGGTGGAGGTGTACGAGCCGGGAGGCGTGGTCTCGGGCGCGGTGACCCGGAACACCCCGTCCAGCGAGGCGTACTGCGGGATCAGCCGGGCGCCGGGGAAGGTGCGGGTCAGGCGCGGTCCGGTGGTGCCGGGGCCGCCCACCAGCCCGTCGGCCAGGGTGAGGACGACCGTGACCTGCTGCCCGTCGACGGTGGACGGGCCCCGGTTCTTGATCCGGGCGCCGAGGTCGAACTGCTGGCCGCGCTGCACGGTGTGCGGGCTGACGACCTCGCCGAAGAGGTCGGCGACCGCGGGCGCGGCGGGGTCGTACCGGGTTGCTCCGACGATCTTGCGGATGCGCTGGTTGCCGCCGTCGGCCACGTACAGGTCACCGGCGTCGTCCAGGGCCAGCGTGGTGGGGAAGTAGAGCGTGGTGGTGTCGGCGGGCACCCCGTCCCCCTCGTAGCCGCCCGTGCCGGTGCCCGCGAGGGTGACGATGGTGCCGTCGGTACGGATCTTGCGGATGCGGTGGTTGCCGCCGTCGGCGAAGTAGAGGTTGCCGTCGCCGTCCACCACCGAGCCCTCGGCGCCGTTCACCCGCGTATCGGTGGCCGGGCCGCCGTCCCGGACGTAGCCGGGTGACCCGTTGCCCGCGATGGTGGTGATGACGCCTTGTGTGTCGACCTTGCGCAGCCGCTGGTTGTCCTGGTCGCCGATGTAGAGGTTGCCGGCGCTGTCCACGCCCAGTCCCTTGGGGCTGTTGAGCCGGGCGGCGGTGGCCGGCCCGCCGTCCCCGCTGAACCCGGCCGTCCCGGAGCCCGCGACCGTGTGGATGATGCCGTCCGCCGTGATCTTCCGGACCCGCTGGCCGAACCGCTCGGTGACGTACACATTCCCGGCCGTGTCCACGGCCACGGCGAAGGGATAGCTGAGCGAGGCGTCCACGGCGCGCCCGCCGTCCCCGCCCGACCCGCCGCCCGCCACGGTGGTGATGACTCCCTGCGGCGTCACCTTGCGCACCCGGCAGTTGCTCCACTCCGCCACGTACACGTTGCCGGCGTCGTCCACCTCGATGCCCAGGGGCTGGGCGAGCTGGGCGGCGGTGGCGGGCCCGCCGTCCCCGCTGAATCCGGACGTGCCGGTTCCGGCGAGCGTGATGATGACGCCGTCGGTGCCGACCTTGCGGACGCGGTGGTTGTCGACCTCTGAGACATAGAGGTTCCCGGCCCGGTCCAGGGCGATCCGCGGGCCGTTGAGTTCGGCCCGGACAGCGGGGCCGCCGTCCCCCGCGAAGCCGGCCGCACCGGTGCCGGCGACCGTGACGATCGTGCCGACGGGCACGTGGGCGGAAGGGGTCATCACGTCTCCTGATCAGTGAGGTCGGACGGCCTGGGGGCCAGGCCCAGCAGCCAGCCGCAGGCGGCGGCGCAACGCCGGGCGGCCCGTCCGTCGCCGTACGGATTGGGCCGGGGGAAAGACAGATCCGGCTTCCTGACGTCCAGCACCCCCTCGCGGGCGAATTCCTTTTCCGCCGCCGCCACGATCTCCGTCTCGTCCGTACCGACGAGCCGGGCCAGCCCGGAATCGACCCCTTCGGTTCGCTCGGTGTTGTCCCGCGTCACCAGAACCGGCAGCCCAAAGGCCGCTGCCTCCTCCTGAATTCCGCCGGAGTCGGTGATGGCCAGAACGGAACGGGACAGGAGACGGGCGAAGGCGTCGTACGGAATGGGGCCCGGCAGCCGGACATTGGGCCGGTCCCGCAGGGATTCCTCGATCGCGGTACGGACCGAGGGATTCATGTGCGCGGCGACGACGAACGTCACGTCGGGATATTGCCGGCTCAGTGCTGCCACCGCCCGGCCCACCCGCCGGATCGGCTCGCCCCAGTTCTCCCGCCGGTGCGCGGTCACGACGACCAGCGGAGCGGAATCCTGTTCGATTTCCCGGAGTTCGGGTACGGTGCGGTGGCACGGATTCCGGCTCGCGGCGACGACGGCGTCGATGACGGTGTTCCCCGTCACCACAATCCGGTCGGCCGCCACCCCCTGGGCGCGCAGGTTCCGGCGGGCGGCCCGGGTGGGCGCCAGGTGGAGATCGCTCAGCTCGGCGATCATCCGGCGGTGCGCCTCCTCCGGGAACGGGCTGCGCGCGTCGCCGGAGCGCAGCCCCGCTTCCACGTGCACGACAGGGATTCTGGCGAAGAAGGCGGCCATCGCCCCGGCCAGGGCGGACGAGGTGTCTCCCTGGACGAGCACCGCGTGCACGTCGGTCGCGCGCAGCCGGCTCCCGAGGCTGCTGAGCAGGCCGGCGGTCAGCTCGGCGACCGGGGCCGGGCCGCGCGCATTCGCGGGCGGGGCGAGTTCCGCCTCGGGGCGCAGCCCGAAGCAAGCAAGGGTGTTCCGTACGACCGTGCCGTGCTGGCCGGTGGTGAGCACGGTCGGCTCGGCCCACCGCGTGCGCTGCAATTCCCGGACGACCGGGGCGAGTTTGACGGCTTCGGGGCGGGTGCCCACGACAATGGCGATGCGCTGGCGGCCGCTCAATGCCGGGTTGTTTCCGTGGCAGGGGCAGGAAAAAGGATCAGGCGCATGGAGACACCGTTCATCGCGTCGGTATACGACAGGTTCACGTAAGGGCGAGGCGGTCCTCAGACGTTGAACAAGCGACGTGTTACACCTGTTGCAGGTGATGGCGCGAGGGAATGCAGGGGTGATCCGGCAATCGTTCGCGTCCGCTGACGCTAGGCGTAGGAACATGTCGTGGGCAATGGTTCCGGAGTCATGTGATTGGCCGGATCGGCACAATGTGTCTGTTGAGGGAATGTAAAAACCCAGGTGTCCCAGGCCGCCCGTGGTTTCTCACTTCCTTGCCATCGACGCAAAACCGTCTCTGCCCGTCTCCGGGCATCGTCGGAACGCTACGGAGGGGTCTGGCCATCGCCCGCCTGATCATTCACAGTGGTCACTGCCTGCCCCCGCCGTCCGCCCCACCGCTCGCCCTGGTGCCCGGCCCGCGCACCCGCCGGCCCGCGCCCACCCCGTCATGCCCCGTCCTGCCCTGGTCCTGCCCTGCCGCCCGGAGGTGCCGCCCTTCCATGTACCTGGGACCCACCTGGCCGTTGGCCGGCGGCGTGGCAGCGGCACGCGCCGGAGCGTCCGGTGGACGGGGAGTCCTCACCGCCGCCATCGGCGCGGCCGTGGTACCGCTGGGTTTCGTCCTGGGACGGGAACTCCAGCGCAGACTGGGCCGCGGCGCCCGGCCCGTACCCGTGCCCGTGCCCGTGCCCGCACCTGTGCCCGTACCCGAACCGAGGCGTGTGTCGCCCGTGCAGCCGTCCCGGCCCGGCCGCCCGACCACACCCATCCGCCCCCGGCCGGCTCTCCCCACGCTCGCCGGAGCCGCCATGCCCCGTCGCTACAAGGGGCCACAAGGGGAGGCGCCCAGATGACACACGCCCGCATGAAGCCCGCCCGCATGAAACATGCCCAGATCAAGCACGCCGCGATTAAGCATGCCCAGATCAAGCACGCCCTGCTCAGGACCGTCGACGCCGTCGGCAGCACCGTCATCGGGCTCTCCGCCGGCTACCTGGCCCTGGCCATGGGCGCGGGCCTCCTCGAACTACGCCGTCAAAGAGCCGCGTTACGGGTCCAGGGCGACACCTCCTACGGCCGACCGCACCTCGGCCGCCGCGACCACCACCACCTCTACGTCCTCGTCCCCTGCCTCAACGAGGAGTCGGTGATCGGCACCACGGTCAGCGGCCTC
Source organism: Streptomyces chrestomyceticus JCM 4735 (assembly GCF_003865135.1). Classification (NCBI taxonomy): domain Bacteria; kingdom Bacillati; phylum Actinomycetota; class Actinomycetes; order Kitasatosporales; family Streptomycetaceae; genus Streptomyces; species Streptomyces chrestomyceticus. Next base: position 7,985,639 of record NZ_BHZC01000001.1, read on the forward strand.
CTCGGTCCGCGTACCACCGTCGTGGTCGTCGACGACGGCTCGGACGACGCCACAGGGGCAGTCGCCGAGCAGGCGGGGTCGGCGGCCCGCGCGGCCGGCGAACAAGGCGAAGTGACCGTACTGCGTCGCGAGATGCCCAACGCCCGGCAGGGCAAGGGCGAAGCCCTCAACCACGCCATCCGCGTCGTGCGCGAACGCGTCACTGCACGCGGCCAAGACCCTTCACACACCGTGGTGTGCGTCATGGACGCCGACGGACGCCTCTCCGACCGGGCGCTGTCCCACGTCATGCCGCTCTTCGACGACCCACGGGTCGGCGGGGTCCAGCTCGGCGTCCGCATCCGCAACCGCCGCGCCAATTTCCTGACCTGGTTCCAGGACTACCAGTTCTGGGCGATGGCCGCCGTCACCCAGTTCGGCCGCAACCTCACCAGAACCGTCAGCCTCGGCGGCAACGGCCAGTTCACCCGCCTCTCCGCCCTCGACGCCCTGGGCGAACGCCCCTGGTCCCAGTCCCTCACCGAAGACCTCGACCTGGCCATCAGCCTCGCCGTACGCGGCTGGCGCCTGCGCACCACCGCCCACGCCTCCGTGGACCAGCAGGGCGTCAGCGACCTGCGCCGCCTGGTCCGCCAACGCACCCGCTGGTACCAGGGCCATATGACCGCAATCGGCCGCATGGGCGAGATCTGGCACGCCCCGCGCATGGGACACCTGGCGGCCCTGGAGATGTTCGCCTACCTGCTGGTTCCATGGGCGCTGGACCTGCCCTGGTCCCTCCTCTTCCAGTACTGCCTGTACTTCTTCCTCCGCAGCCCAGACGTCCTGGTCCTACGAGGCAAACCAGCCACCGCCATAAACGAAACCTGCCTACGCCTCCCTCTCAACCTCCTGGCCTGGTACCTACTGGCCTTCGCCCCCGCCCTCCTGACCTCCTGCACCTACCTACGCCGCGACAAAACCGTCGGCCTACCCCGCGCCCTACTCCTGGGCCACTCCTTCGTAGTCATGAACTACATGTCCTTCCTCTGCGCCTGGAAAGCCCTCTTCCGCATGCTGCGCGGCCAAACGGGCTGGACGAAGACGAGCCGGGAGGTGGAGGGGGTGGGGGTGGAGGCGGTCGCTAGAGGCGTGCCTTCATCAGCCTGAGGGGGTACGGGCGGAGGTATGGCTGGGCGCGGAGCTGGGGTTGATCAGCCAGGGTGCGCCTCGCACGCACGGGGACCAAGCCTGGCAGCGCGCGGCGCGCACGATGTACGCGGGACCAGCCCTGCACGCGCGGGACCACGCGAGGTGCGGCGGAGGGCGCCTGTGGCGCGGGGCCAACCCCGCACGCGCGGGGGCCACGCGCCGGGCCGGTCGTCCAGGTGCAGAGCGAGGGGACCACCCCCGCACGCGCGGGGACCACCTCCCCCCGGGGTCCCCCGGTTTTCGGGGGAGGGGACCTCCGCACGCGCGGGGACCACTGCCCATGACCTCCTGCAGCGCAGAGAGGATCGGGACCACCCCCGCACGCGCGGGGACCACTCGTCCCCGATCTGCCACGAGCCGAGCGGCGCGGGACCACCCCCGCACGCGCGGGGACCACAGGCCCGCAGCCGCCGCTGCGTTGATGGTGGCGGGACCACCCCCGCACGCGCGGGGACCACGACCTGGCAGCCGAAATCCTCGCCGACGGCACGGGACCACCCCCGCACGCGCGGGGACCACAGGCCGTGACCTGCGCATCTTTCAGCGGAGGTGGTGGTTTTTACTTACTTCTGTGGGATCCGGCATACCTGGCATTCCTTCCAGTGTTGACTGGCTGCTCCGCTCGCGCAGGTTTTGAGTTGCGACTGTCAGGGATCTCAGGGGACAGGCTAAGGCGCATCAACAAGGCAATGGCGAAAGCACACGCATTGACCCGTCTCGCTCCCCCCAGAACGCAGAATCGACAGCACGCTCAAGGCGTGCGAGCGTCCTCTTCGTGAGCTGGTGGCGCTCACCCCCGGCGACAGCTCCGCCGCTTCGCCGATCCCTCATGCCACAGTGTCGATCTTGGATGCGCACGCCGCGCGTATCACGGTCAACCGCGCGATTGCCTCCCGGTACGCCGGCGCGCCGGGGTTGGCGATCGCCTCCGTCACCAACGCCTCCAACGTTCGGAGCCTCGCGGGCGGGAGGACGAACGTCCCGTACAGGTGGAAGCCGGTCTCCACCTTGTTGCGGAGGGTGCGGTGGAGGTCGTCCCAGGCGTCCTCGGCGGCGTTTCGGAGCTGGTCGTGGTCTGCTGCCGCGCCGCGGGACAGGCGGGTCAGGCACCGTTCCAAGTTCTCGGCGCGGCCGTCCAGTTGTGTGGCCAGCTTTCTTACGCGTTCGAATACCTTCTTTGACGAGACTACGAGTCCGATCACCACGCTGAGGCACGCCGCGAAGACCGCGGGCGCGTAACGCCCGGGTACGGGCAGCGTGCGTATCAAGCACACGGCCCCCACCGTGCCGCAGCACATCGCGGCCACCTGGAGGGCCGCTGCCCACGTGAGACGTCCCCGTAGACGCTCGTAGGCGAATGACGTGGGTTCCCGTATCCCGCCGCCTATGTGGAAGATCCAGATCATCAGCAAGGCCGAGCCGGCCGTCATGGGGTCGTCCGGCAGGAAGCTGAGTGCTGCTGCCACGACCAGGCCGACGGCCGTCACGTACGCCGTCATCGGTACGAATGTGATCACTCGGTGCCAGGTCTCCGAGCGAGCGACGAACCACGGCGCCGCGATCCAGTACGAACCGAACAGCAGGAGAGCCGAGAGGGCGGCCAGTCCGCGGAACAGCGGTAGGGAGGTGGTGTCGAGGGCTATCGCCGTCAGGGCGAGGACGGTTGCGGTGCCGGCCGCTCCGGCCAACGGGCGCCAGAGGGCAGGGCGAGCCCCGGGGGTTACGGGCTCAGATGTCATGGAGGTCTCCTCGCGTCGGCAGGTGCTGGATCGCTTGGTGCCTGTCACCGAGGAAACCACCTGCCACTGACAATCCGAGCCCACCGTCCGAGCCCGGCCCGGCATCCAGATTCTCGCCAGCCGGTGCTGCCACGCTGGGCGTTCTCCGTACATCGGTGCCGGGACCCGGCACGAAGGGCGCAGGAGGGGCAGCGGTATGAATGCCGGCGAGTACGTGGACGGGCTCACCGCACTGGGTGTCACGCTCTACGAGGAGGACGGCAAGCTGCGGTACCGGGCCCCGAAGGGAATCCTCACCGAGGAGCGGCTGCGGGAGCTGAAGGACCGCAAGGACGCCGTACTGGCGTATCTGCGGGCCCGGGAGTTCGGGCCGGGGCTGGTGGTGGACACGGCGGCCCGGTATGAGCCGTTTCCGCTGACCGATGTCCAGTCGGCGTACCTGCTCGGGCGCAGCGAGGCGTTCGACTATGGGGGCGTGGCCTGTCACGGGTATCTGGAACTGGCGTTGCCGGACGGGGATGAGGGGCGGCTGGAGGATGCTTGGAACCTCCTGGTCCGGCGGCACGACATGTTGCGGGCGGTGGTTTCGGCCGACGGGTACCAGCGGGTGCTGGCCGAGGTGCCGCGCTATGCGATACGTCGTACGGATACGCGGCAGGCGGACGGGGAGCGGGCGCGGCTGGTCGTTGACGAGATCCGTAGGGAGATGTCCCATCAGGTGCGGGCGACCGATCAGTGGCCGCTGTTCGAGCTGCGTACCACCCGTACCGCCGACGGACTGCTTCTGCACGTCGCGGTCGATCTGCTGATTTGCGACTACGGCAGTATTCGGATGTTGCTCGGTGAGTTGCGGGAGTTGTGGGTCGGGTCCGGTTCCATGAGCGCGGATTTCGACGGGGTTGGCGGAGAGGCGCCGACGTTTCGGGATTATGTGCTGGCCGCGCGGGCCGCGCGTGAGGGCACCCGTTATCAGCGGGATCGTGATTACTGGTGGAGTCGGATCGATGAGTTGCCGTCGGCGCCCGAACTGCCCCTGCGTACCGACTCCCTGGAGGCGCCGCCCAGGTTCCGGCGGCACGGTACCCGGCTGACGGCCGAGCAGTGGCGGGCCCTGGACCGGCGTGCGGCCCATGCGGGCGTGACGGCCTCCGTGGTGCTGCTTCAGGCGTTCGCGGAGACTGTGGGGCGGTGGAGTCGTAAGCCGCGCTTCTCGCTGAGTCTGACGCTGCAGAACCGGCTGCCGCTGCACCCGGGGATCGACCGGGTGATCGGTGACTTCAGCTCCACCAGCCTGCTCGCGGTGGACCTCACCGAGGGTGACACGCTGCTGGACCGGGTGCGCGCGTCCCAGGCGCGGCTCTGGGACGACATGGATCACAAGCTGTGTTCCGGGGTCGAGGTACTGCGGGAACTGGCTCGGCGCCGGGGGCGGGCCGAAGCCATGATGCCGGTGACCTTCACCAGTACGGTCAGTGGGGCCCGTAGCGCGGCTGCGGCAGCGCCAGCGACAGCCGCCGGGGCCGGTGCTTCCGAACCGGCCGCGCTGCTGCCCGGTGCGGAACTGGTGCACGGGATCACCCAGACCCCCCAGGTGTGGATCGACTGCCAGATCATGGAGGACACGGGCGGCCTCCTGGTGCACTGGGACGTTCGGGAGGGGCTGTTCCCGGACGGGGTGGTCGAGGACATGTTCGGCGCCTTTGCCGGACTGGTCGCCGGGCTGGCCGACGGGGACGGTGACTGGCAGCGGACCGCCCCGGTGGAGCTGCCCGCCCACCAGCGCGAGCGGCTGGCGCGGATCAACGCCACCGAGGCGCCCCGCTCCGCCGACCCGCTGCACGCCGAAGTCATGGCCCAGGCGCGGCGCGCTCCGGGCCGCCCGGCCGTCGTCACGCCCGGACGCACCCTGGACTACGCGGAACTGGCCGCCCGGGCCCGAGCCGTCGCGGCGGCGCTGACCGCCTCCGGCAGCGTTCGCGGGGAACGGGTGGCGGTCGTCATGGACAAGGGCTGGGAGCAGGTCGTCGCCGTCCTCGGCGTGCTCCTCGCCCAGGGTGCCTACCTGCCCGTCGACACCACCCAGCCGCCGCTGCGCCGCGACACCCTGCTGGCCGACGCCGGGGTGCGGCGGGTGCTCACCCAATCCTGGCTGGAGCCTGGTCTCGGTCTGCCGGCGGGCATGACGGCCCTCGTGGTGGACGTGATGGAGCCGGGCGCCTCGGAAGACGCACCGGCGGACGCCGAGGTGGCGGCGGATCCGGACGACCTCGCTTACGTGATCTACACCTCCGGCTCCACCGGCACCCCGAAGGGCGTGATGATCAGCCACGGTGCCGCGCGCAACACCGTGGACGACATCAACTCCCGCTTCGGCGTGGACGCGGACGACCGGGTGCTGGGCCTGGCGCAGTTGGGCTTCGACCTGTCGGTGTACGACATCTTCGGCCCCCTGGCGGTGGGCGGCGCCCTCGTGCTGCCCGATGCCGCGCGCCGTGGTGATCCCGTGCACTGGGCGGAGTTGGTGCGCGAGCACGGGGTCAGTGTGTGGAACTCCGTGCCTGCGCAACTGGTGATGTTCCATGAGTACCTGCGTGCCGAGCCCGCCGCTGATACGGGCCGGCTGCGGCTCGCGATGCTGTCCGGCGACTGGATCCCGGTGACGCTGCCGGACGCCGTACGGGCCCGGGTGCCGGGGCTGAGGGTGGTCAGCCTGGGTGGGGCGACCGAGGCTGCGATCTGGTCCATCCATCATCCGGTGGGTGCGGTTGATCCCAGCTTGGGCAGCATTCCGTACGGGCGGCCGTTGGCCAACCAGACCTTCCGGGTGCTGGATCCGCTGATGCGGGACTGTCCGGAGCACGTCACGGGCGAGCTGTACATCGGGGGAGCGGGGCTGGCGCTGGGTTACCTCGGCGACGAGCAGCGCACCGCCGAGCGGTTCGTCAAGCATCCGCACGACGGGGAACGGCTGTACCGCACCGGTGACATGGGCCGCCGCCTGGCCGACGGTGAGATCGAGTTCCTGGGCCGGGTGGACGGCCAGGTGAAGCTGAACGGGCACCGCGTCGAACTGGCCGAGGTGGAGGCGGCGCTCCAGGGGCATCCCGCCGTGCACCTGGCCGCGGCCGTTGTTCATGACGAGGGCGGCAGCCGTCGGCTGGTGGCCTTTACGGAGACCGCCCGTACGGAACCGGGTCCGTTGCCTGACGGCTGGCCGGACAAGGTGAGCGAACAGGCCGCGCGCGTCGCGGAGGGCGTCCGGGACGCTGACGTACGGGCGATGTGCGCCGCCTTGGACGAGTCCGCGCTGCTGTCCATGGCCCGGCTGCTGCGCGCCCGTGGGCTGTTCGGCGCTCCGGACGACGGGCACTCCACGGACGAGATCGTGGCTGCTTCCGGTGCCTCCCCGGCCCACCACTACCTCGTACGGCGTTGGCTCGCCGCGTTGGCCGCCGACGGGCGCCTGACGCACGACCCGTCGGGGGACCGTTGGCACGGGTTGGCACCGGCCGACGAGGAGCGCGTCCGGGCCGTACATGAGCGCATCGACGCGCTGGAGCCGCTGACCGGCTGGGGCGCCGCCCTCGTCCGCTTCCATCGGGACTGCGAGCGGCGGCTGGGTGAGCTGCTCAGCGGAGAACTGCCGCTGCGCGAACTGCTCTTTCCGGAGGGCGGTCTGGAGACGGCGGCGGCTGCTTACCGGGACAATCTGATCAGCCGGTACAACAACGCAGCCGCTGTCGCCGCGGTCCGCGCGGTCGTGGCCGGGCACGACGGCCCGGGGCCCGTACGCGTACTGGAGATCGGGGCCGGGGTCGGCGGGACCAGTGCCGAGCTGATCCCCGCCTTGGCGGACCTGCCCGTCGACTACCACTTCACGGACGTGTCGCACTTCTTCCTCAACGCGGCGCAGGAAGCCTTCGCCGCGTATCCGTGGGTGCGTTACGGGCTGTTCGACCTCAACGCGGATCCGTACGCCCAGGGGCTCCGGCCGAACTGCGCGGACATTGTCGTCGCCGCGAACGTGCTGCACAACGCCGTCCACGCGGGGAGATGTTCGACCGGCTGCGCGAGCTGGTGGCGCCGGGCGGCTGGCTGGTGTTCATCGACGCGACCCGGGACACCTGCCGCGGCATGACGTCCATGGAGTTCAACGACGGGCTGACCGGTTTCACCGACGAACGCGCCCGTACAGGTGCCACCTTCTTCACCCGTGAGCAGTGGCTGGACCTGCTGGACGCGGCCGGCGCCACCGATGTGCTGTGCCTGCCGGCGCCGGACAGCGCGCTGGCCGAGATCGGCCAGCAGGTCCTCGCGGCCCGCTTCAAGGCCGACCGCGCCGCCGTCACCCCGGCCGAACTGCACGCCCGGCTCGCCGAACGCCTGCCCGCCTACATGATCCCGTCGGACCTCCAGGTGGTCGACGCGATCCCGCTGACGGGCAACGGCAAGGTGGACCGCAACCGGCTGGCCGCCCTGGCCGGACCGGCCGCGCCCGGCGCCGCCGCCGACGGCGGGGCGGCACCGCGGGACGAGCTGGAGCGTGCCCTGGCCGGGCTGTGGGCCGAGGTGCTGCATGTGCCCTCCGTCGGCCGGGACGCCGACTTCTTCGCCCTGGGCGGCGACTCGCTGCTGGTGGCCCAGCTCGTCGGCCGGATGCGCCGGGAGCTGCCGCAGGCGGCTGCGGTGACCTGGGACGATCTGCTGCGGATGGTGTTGAACCGGCCCAGCGTGGCGGCGCTCGCCGACCGGCTGCGCGCCACCCGGGCCCCCGGAGGCGCCGAGGACTCGCCCCTGGTGGAACTCGCCCCGCGGCCCGCGGACGCGGCCGACGCGCCGGTGGTCGTCCTGGTCCACGACGGCACCGGGACGGTGGCGCCGTACCGCGCCCTGGTTCAGGAACTGGCCGGGCGGCTGCCGGTGGCGGGGCTCGTCGTGGACGACCTGGACTCTTATCTGGCTGCCGAGCCCGGCACGCTGGTCGGCGACCTGGCCGACCGATACGCGCGAGTGCTGCTGGAGGAGGGGTACGCCAAGGTTCATCTCGTCGGCTACTGCATGGGGGGTCTGCTGGTCACCGAGCTGGCCGACCGGCTCGCCGGGGCGGGCACCGAGGTGACCGACGTGACGATCATCAGCAGTTACCGGGTGCCCTACCTGGTGGAGGACGACCTGCTGGCCGAGTACGTCTTCGCCCGCATGATGCGCGCCGACACCGTACGGCTCGGCTACCCGGAGGACGAGACGACGACCCGCGCCCTCGTCGAGGCGGTCACCGCCGAGCACGGTGGGCGGGTGCCGCACGGCAGCCTGACGGGACACTCCGGCGACGGGCTGGGGCCGGACGCGGCGGCGGCTCTCAGCGCCCTGCGGACGCTGGCCGAGCAGCCGCAGCAAGAACGGCTGCGGGCCATCGGGTCGCACATGTCCCAGGACGAGGCGGAGTTCAGCTCACTGGAACGGCTCACCCGCCTCTACCGCACCGTCCGGCACAGCCTGGTGACGGTGGCCCTGCACGAGGCGACGCCGTACAAGGGGCGCGCCACGCTGGTACGGCAGGTCGGTGAGGCCGAGGTCTTCCCCGGCATGCACCGGGACATGGGCGACTACTGGCAGCAGGTGTGCACCGGTGACCTGCGGATCGTGGACGTGCCGGGGGACCACTTCACGTGTGTGCGTCCGCCGCATGCTCAGGCGGTGGCGGCCTTGCTCGGTGGAGAGTCGCAGCCGGCCCGGAGTGAGCGGGGCCTGGGCTGATGGCGGCGCCGTTGGTCGGCATTCTCGGTGCGTACGGCGCGGTGGGGTCGGTCGCGGCCCGTCGGCTGGCCGCCGAGGGCCGCTGCCGGCTTCGACTGGGCGGCCGTGCCCTGGAGCCCGCCCGGCGGCTCGCGGCCGAGCTGGGGCCGTCGGCGGAGGCGCAGGCGGTGGATGCCCGGGACGGGCAGAGCCTGGCGGCGTTCGCCGAGGGGTGTCGGGTGGTGCTCAACTGTGCAGGCCCGGCCTACTTGCTGCTGGACCGGGTCCGGCAGGCGGCGTTCACCGCCGGTGCCGACTACGTGGACGTGATGGACGACGGCACGGCCTCCGCGCCGGGCGGGCCCCGTACCGCCGTGCTGTCGGCGGGCCTCGTACCCGGTCTGTCCGGGCTGCTGCCCGGCCTGCTCGCCGCGACGATGGCCCGCCCGCTGCGGTTCACCGGCGGCTACGCCGGGCTGGGCGCCCTCACCCACACGGGCGCCGTCGACTACCTGCTGAGTCTGGACCGTGGGTTCGGTGTCCCGATGGGGCTTTGGCGTGGCCGTACGGTACCCGGGGCGTTGCGTACCGACGAGGGTGTCCGGGTGCCGGGCCTGCCCCGGCCGGTTACGGCGGTTCCTTTCCTCACTGCCGAGGTGGTGGAGCGTGCTGAGGCGCTTGGGCTCGAGGAGGCGCGCTGGTACAACGCCTTCGACGGCAGCTTCTTGTACGACGCGCTGAACCGCGTGCGGATCGGCGACGGCCCGGGCCTCGACGCCCGCGCGGCCGAACTGGTGCGGGCGGGCGCTCTGGACGCGGCCGGGCGGACGCCGTACCACGCCCTGTGGGGCAGCCTGGACGGCGTCGGGCACGAGGGTGCCGAGGTGCGCCGGACCGTACTGGTCCGAGGAGCGGACGGAGCCGAACTGACCGGTGAGGTCGGCGCGTTCGCGGTGTCCGAGGTGGGTGACGGGAGGGTGCCCGCCGGGGTGCACCGGGCGGCCGAGGTGCTCTCGCCCCGGCGTGTGGTGGACCGGCTGCGCGCGGTCGTCGGCGGTCTCGTGGTGGCCGAGCGGGACGCGGACGCGGCATCCGGTGCGGACCTGGTGGACGAGGCGGAGGAAGAGGGCGCTCTGTGACGCGGCGGGCGCCGTGCGGCGGCTCCAGATTCCGTCCAGTCGGCCCTGCCATCATCCGGTGAGCCCGGGCGGCCCGGCCGCCGCGCACTGCCCCGAGAGGATTCGCCATGTCCGCCGTAGACCTCTTCTCCTCGATGTTCCGGCTGCGTCACGACGGCACCGTCCACGCCGAGGAGTTCACCATGCGGCCCGACCTGGACGGCTGGACGGCGGTGACCATGCGCGCCGAGACGACGGCGGACCTGAAGTCGGCGGCCAACTGGATGCGGCACCCGGACGGCGACGAGGTGATGTGCGTCCTGTCGGGCGCGATGCGGATCTACTACCGCACGGGCGGCCCCGAGGACACCGACGGCGAACTGCGGGTCCGCGTCGGTGCGGGGGAGGCGTTCGTCGTGCCGTCGGACGCCTGGCACCGGGTGGAACTGGAGGCGCCCACCGAGATGCTGGTGGTGCTGCGGGCCGAGGGGACGTTGATCGAACAGCGGCACGGCCACTGAGCGGAAGGCGTCGGCCCGCCGCGGAAGACGGCGGCCAGATTTCGTGCAGAGGAGCCTGCCACGCTCTTTTCCGGCGGGGGATCACGGTGCGGCCGGCCCCTCGTCCTCGCTTCCGGTGTCGTCACAGGAATGGGATCTCATGCGTTTCCTACTTTTGAGCGGGCTCGGCCCCGGAGAACTCGGCCCGACGCATTTCAACTCCCCGTACATGGCCGGAACGCTCTTCGGGGACAACCCGAGCGAACTCGGCCGGGAGATGCTGCGCCGCGCCGGACACGAGGAACTGCGGCTCGACCGGCTGAGTTTCGCGTCGGCGGGTCGCCCTTACGCCCTGCTGCGCCCGCGTGCGGCGGCGGGGCCGCACCTGACCACGGTCACGCTGCACTCGATCCTGGAGACCGGCGACTACGATTTCGCCCGGGTGGACCTGGCCGATGTGTGGACCGGTGCGGCGCAGGTGCCGTCCGGGGACTTCGATCTGGTGCTGCTGTCGACGACGTACATCTGGAACGAGCCGATCCTCCGGCAGGCGGTCGCCTGGATACGGGAGAACCTGCCCGGCACTGGCATCGTGGCCGGCGGGCAGTTCACCAACCTCAAGTTCATGATGGCCCTGCGCGACCACCCGGAGATCGTCGCGGTCGTGCGCGGCGACGGGGAGGTCTCGCTGCCCATGACGCTGGACACCCTCGCCGCCGGCAAGAGCCTGGAGTCGGTGCCCAACGTCGTCTGGCGCGACGGGGGCCGGGTCCGGATCAATCCGGTGGAGTACGTGGACCTCGACGGGTTCCCCTCGCCCAGTGTCTCCGGGCGGGCCGCGGTGGTGCCGTACGAGTCGATGCGGGGCTGTCCCTTCGACTGCAAGTTCTGTTCCTTTCCCGCGGCTTCGCCGAAATGGCGCTACAAGTCGGCGGAGAAGATCCGGGACGACTGGGCCGGGTACGCCGCGGACAACGGCACCGAGATGATGTACGCGATGGACTCCACGTTCACCATTCCGCCGGTCCGTTTCCGTAAGCTGCTGGAGATCCTGCCGGGTTCCGGCATACCGGTCTGGGAGGGGTTCAGCCGGGCCAACACGCTGAACTCCGAGGCGGTGGTGGCGGGACTGGAAGCGGCGCACTGTTTCCAGATCCATGTGGGCTTCGAGTCCATGAACGACCAGACGCTGAAGAACATGAGCAAGCGGGTGTCGGTGAAGCAGAATCTCACGGCCCACGAGCTGCTCAGCCGCAGTGAGATCAACACCTACGGCCTGTTCATCGTCGGATATCCGGGGGAGAGCCCCGAGACGTTCCAGGACACCCAGGATTTCCTGATGGAGGAGTACATCGGGCACTTCTCCATGGCGCGTTTCACCATCACGGACGAGAACATGCCGATGTGGCAGGACCGGGAGAAGTTCCGGATCGAGGCGGAGGACCCCAACGACCCCGGGTCGCCGTGGTCGCACATCGGGATGGACAGCGACCGGGCGGGCCAGTTGCTGACCGAGACCCTGGACAAGGTGCGGCGGACCAACGACCGCGCGGTGCTGAAGTTCTGGCAGCACAACTACCAGCACTGGCTGCTGCCGCAGCACGACCGCAAGACCAATCTCGCGGTCGAGAAGAGCCTGGAGCTGCTGGCCATGACGCCGCGTGACTTCACCGATCCGGACGAGGGGGCGCACGCCATGCGGACCCAGTTGGACCACCTGCGTGCGGTCGGGATCGAGCCGGCTCCCGAGGGCCGGGAGCTGTGCCTCGATCCGTTGTGACGGGCGCTCTCGGGCCCGGTCCCCGGCGGCGGCCGGGCGCCGGGGCCGAGGTGCCGCCGGTGGCCCCGGGGCGGGTTGCCACCCCAGTTCTTATACGCGTATAGTTTCTGGGTGGAGCCCAGTCATGAGCGGTTGTCGACGCGGCCGGACGCCGCGCGAGCCGCCGACCCGGCCTTGGAGGGCGGGACTTTTCTATGGCCACGACAGAACAGGTGAGCACGCTCACCGACGGAACCGGCGGCCGCACGGCCGACGACCCCACCGCGGCGGGTGAGCCGCCCGGCGCGGCACACGGCGGCCCGGAGGAACAGGCGGCGCAGGGCCGCCGGATGCTGGTCAGGCTGCTGCGCCCGTACCGGGGACGGCTCGTCGCCGTCCTGGTGCTGCAGGCGGTGGGCGCCCTGGCCGGCCTCGCCCCGCTGCTCGCCCTGGCCGAGATCGGCCGGGAACTGCTCGCCCCCGGACCGGCCGACCGCACCGCCGTGTGGACCGCCGTCGTCTTAGGCGCCGCGGGCCTGCTGGTACGGGTCCTGTTCACCGCGGCCGCCGGCGGGTGCGGCCACCTCGTCGACGGGGACCTGCACCTGTCGCTGCGCAAGTCACTGGCCCAGCGCCTCGGGCGGGTGCCCCTGGGCTGGTTCTCGCGCCGCAGCTCGGGCGAGGTGAACGGCGTGGTGCAGGGCGACGTCGACACGCTGCACCACCTGATCGCCCACACGCCCGGCGAGTTCACCTCCGCCGTCGTCGTCCCCGTCGCCTCGCTGGCCTACCTGGCCTGGGTGGACTGGCGGCTGACACTCGTCGCGCTGATCCCGGTCCTGTTCGGCGTGGCGGTGCACCGCCTGCTGTCGAGCGAGGAACGGCGCCGCCAGGGCATGGCCGTGGGCCAGGCCATGGGCCGTATCGGCGCCTCGTCCGTGGAGTTCGTCCAGGGCATCTCCGTCGTGAAGACCTTCGGCGGCGCGGGCCGGGTCCACCAGCGCTACCGGCGGGCCGCCGACGACTTCGCCGACTTCTTCCTCGGCTACGTCGCCGGGAGCGCGGGCCTGGCGTCGCTGTCCGCCCTCGTCCTGGCACCGCCGTTCGTCCTGCTGCTCATCCTGACCGGCGGCACCCTGCTGATCACCCAGGGCGCCATGCCGCCCGCCGAACTGCTGCCGTTCCTGCTGCTGTCCGTGGCGCTGACGGCGCCGGTCGCGGCGCTGGGCCACGGCATGGACAACATCCACGCCGCCGAACGGTCCGCCGACCGCATCCACGCGATGCTCAGCGCCCGGCCGCTGCCGGTCCCGGCCCGGCCGGCCCTCCCGAACGGGGACCGCGTGGAGTACCGCGGCGTCGGCTTCGCCTACGACGACGGCCACCCGGTGCTGCACGACATCGACCTCGTCCTGGAACCCGGCACCACCACCGCCCTCGTCGGCCCCTCCGGCGCGGGCAAGTCCACCCTCGCCCAGATGCTGCCCCGCTTCTTCGACCCGACGCGCGGCGCGGTCCTGCTCGGCGGGGTCGACGTCCGCGACATCGGCGACGAACAGCTCTACCAGCGGGTCGCGTTCATCTTCCAGGACGTCCGGGTGCTGCGCGCCACGGTCGCCGAGAACATCGCGCTGGCGGTGCCGGACGCCGATCGCGCCGCGGTCGTCGCCGCCGCCCGCGCGGCGGGCCTGCACGAGCGTGTCGCGGCCCTGCCGCACGGGTACGACTCCGTGCTCGGCGAGGACATCGGCCTGTCCGGCGGCGAGGCACAGCGGCTCGGCATCGCCCGCGCGCTGCTCATCGACGCCCCCGTGCTCGTCCTCGACGAGGCCATGTCCTTCGCCGACGCCAAGACCCAGGCGGAGCTCCGGCAAGCCCTGGACGTGCTGTGCGCGGGACGCACCCAGCTCGTCATCGCGCACCGGCTGGAGACCGTCACCCGCGCCGACCGCATCGTCGTCATGGAGGACGGCCGCATCGTGGAGAGCGGAACGTACCAGGAACTCATGGGCGCCGGCGGCAAGCTCGCCCAGATGTGGCGGGCCCAGCACCGCCACGCGAACGGCACGCACGAAGGGACCGGCCGATGATCCGACTGCTCCTGCGGGTCATGGGCGAGACACACGGCCGCCCCGTACGCCGCACGCTCGTCCTGATGGCGGCACGGACCGTCGTGGAGGGCCTGTCCTACGCGCTGCTCGTGCCGCTGCTGCGCGCCCTGCTGGGGCCGCGGCCCGCCGACGCCTGGCCGTGGCTCGGCGCCTTCGCCGCCGCGTTCCTGCTGTGCGCCGTCCTCGGCTACCGCAGCGTCCTGACGGGATTCCGTACGGGCGGTGAGCTGTCCCGCGGACTGCACCACCGCCTCGGCGACCAGCTCGCCGGGCTGCCCCTGGGCTGGTTCACGTCCTCGCGCATCGGGGACGTCTCCGGCCTGACCAGCCGCAGCGTGATGGAAGTGATGTCGGTGCCCGCGCACCGGCTCGGCCCGCTCGTCGACGCCACCTTCGTCCCCCTGACGATCGTCATGGTCATGTTCTTCTTCGACTGGAGGCTGGCGCTGGCGGCCCTGCTCGCGGCGCCCTTGATCGCCGCGGTGCAGCGTGCCACCGCGCGGGCCACCGCACGCGAGGACGCCGAGCGCGCGCGGCGCAGTGACGACGCCTCCGCCCGGGTGGTGGAGTACGTCCGCGCCCAGCCGGTGCTGCGGGCCGGAGGCCGTACCGGCGAGCGCTTCCAGCAACTGGACGAGGCGCTGCACGCGCAGTGGCGCAGCGAGCGGCGCGCCGCCGTTAAGGGGCTGCCCGGCGTCCTCGGTCTGAGTCTCACGGTGCAGACCGTGTTCACCCTGGTCCTCGCATTAGGCGCTTACCTCGTCCTCGACGGCTCCGCCGACGCGGCGTCCGTACTCGCCCTGCTCGTGCTGAGCGCGCGCTGCGTCGACCCGCTGCTGTCGCTGGCGGACCTGGGCGGCGTCATGCGGGCCTCGCGCGGCGAGCTGGAACGCATCGACGCGGTGCTGCGGGAGAAGCCGCTGCCGCTGCCGGAGCGGCCGAAAAAGCCCGCCGACAACAGCATCGAACTGGAGGGCGCCACCTTCCGCCGCGGCGGGCGCACCGTACTGGACGGGCTGACCCTGAAGGCGGAGGACGGCCGGCGGCTGGCGCTGGTCGGCTCCTCCGGGGCCGGCAAGACCACGCTGCTGCAGCTCGCCGCGCGGTTCCACGACGTGGACGCGGGCGCGGTACGGCTCGGGGGGTCGACGTGCGCGACATCGACGGCGACGAGCTGATGTCCCGGCTGTCCATCGTCTTCCAGGACGTCTACCTGTTCGAGGGCACCATCGAGGACAACGTACGGCTCGGCCGCCCCGACGCCACCAAGGAGGAAGTGCGCCGGGCGGCCACCGCCGCCCGCCTGGACGAGGTGGTCGCCAGGCTGCCGCAGGGCTGGGACACCGAGGTCGGCGAGGGCGGCGCGGCCCTGTCCGGCGGTGAGCGCCAGCGGGTGTCGATCGCCCGCGCCCTGCTGAAGGACGCCCCCGTACTGCTGCTCGACGAGGCCACCTCCGCGCTGGACCCGGAGAGCGAGCAGGCCGTCCAGGAAGGACTGGACCGGCTGATGCGCGGCCGCACCGTCGTCATGGTCGCGCACCGGCTGCACACCGTCCGGGACGCCGACACCATCGCCTTCCTGGAGGACGGCCGCATCGTCGAGTCCGGCACCCACCAGGAACTCCTCGAACGCGACGGGAAGTACGCCGCGTTCTGGAAGATCGCCACGCACCAGCCGGCCTGAGAGGAACCGAGGTAGGGATGGCACGCAAGGGCACGTCGACGGACCCGTCCGGCTGTACCGGTACGGCCGCTCCCGCATGGACCCTGGAAGCGCTCCGCGCCGAGGTCGCCGCGCTGCTCGGCGCCGAGCCGGCCGAGGTGGACGACGACGGCGACCTGTTCGCCCTGGGGTTGCAGTCGCTCCAGTTGATGCAGTTCACCAACCGGGTCAACCGCGCGGGCGGACGGGCCGGGTTCACGGAACTGGCCAGGGACCCACGGGTCGGCTCCTGGTACCGGCTGCTGAGCAGCCGTACGGGGACGGCCGGCGCGCGGCCCGGACCGGCGCGCCCGCCCGCCGCGGCGCCGTCCGCCGCCGCGGGGCGGGAGCCGTTCCCGCTCACCCCGGTCCAGCAGGCGTACTGGATCGGCCGGGGTGACGACCGGTCGCTGGGCGGCGTCGGCTGCCATGCCTACCTGGAGATCGACGCGGTGGACGTGCACCCCGGCCGCCTCGAACAAGCCGTACGGGCCCTGACCCGGCGGCACCCGATGCTGCGGGCCCGCTGCGACGACGACGGCAGCCAGCGCGTCCTGGACTCCTCGCCCTGGCCGGGCCTGACCGTCCACGACCACACGGCCGGGACACGGACCGAGGCCGACGCGGCGGTCGCGGAGCTGCGCGAGCGCCTGTCCCACCGCAGGCTGCGGGTGGACGAGGGCGAGGTCTTCGACGTCCGGTTGAGCCGCCTGCCGGGCGGCGCGGACTCCCGCCCCGTCGACCGCATCCACCTCGGCGTCGACCTGCTCGTCGCCGACGTGCACAGCATCCGGCTGCTCCTCGCCGACCTCGCGGAGCTGTACGACGACCCCGACGCGCTGGGGGAGCTGGCCTACGACTTCCCGAGCCACCTCGCCGCACGGGCCACGGCACGCGCGGACGAGCGGGAGCGGGCCAAGGAGTACTGGACCGACCGCCTGGCCGGTCTGCCCGGCGGTCCGCGACTGCCGCTGGCCACCGACGCCGAGGACGTCGTCCGGCCGCGCTTCGTACGCCGTACGCACACGCTGGCCCCGCACACCTGGGAGCGGCTGTGCGCGCGAGCGGGCGAGCACGGCGTCACGCCCTCGGTGCTGCTCGCCACCGTCTTCGCCGAGGTGCTGGCCCGGTTCAGCGGCGAACGGCACTTCCTGCTCAACGTACCGCTGTTCGACCGCGAGCACGACGCCCACCCCGACCTGGACCGGATCGTCGCCGACTTCACCAGCCTCGTCCTGCTGGAGATCGACCTCGGCCGGGGTACGGGCTTCGCCGGGCGCGCCCGGGCCGTGCAGCAGCGCCTGCACGACGACGTGGGCCACGCCGCCTACACCGGCGTCGACGTGCTGCGCGACATGGCACGGGCCGACGCCGACCACCCGCGCACCGCGCCGGTGGTCTTCGCCTGCAACATCGACGCCCCGCTGGTCCCCGACGCCTTCGCCGACCGCTTCGGCGAGCTGTCCTGGATGGTGTCCCAGACACCGCAGGTCTGGCTGGACCACCAGATCTACCGCACCCGGGACGGCGGCCTGCTGCTCGCCTGGGACGCGGTGGAGGACCTGTTCCCGGCCGGGCTGATGGACGCGTTGACCGCCGCCTGCGCCGCCCTGCTGGACCACCTCGTCACGGCCGACTGGACCGAGGTACCGGACCTTCCGCTGCCCGCTGAGCAACTGCGGCGGCGGCACGAGGTGAACGCCACGCACCGTCCGGAGAGTGGCCGGTCGCTGCACGAAGAGTTCTTCACCCGTGCCGGGTCGCGGGCGGACGCTCCGGCGGTGCTGTGGAGCGCGGACGGAATTCTCACCCACGGTGAGTTGGCGGAGCGGGCGCTGCGCATCGCCGGTGCCCTCGCCGACCGGGGCATCCGTGACCGCGCCCCCGTGCTCGTCACGGCGCCCAAGGGCCCCGACCAGATCGCCGCCGTCCTGGGCGTGCTGGCGGCGGGCGGGAGTTACGTACCCGTCGGCGTCGACCAGCCCGCCGAGCGGCGCGCGCGGATTCTCGCGGTCAGCGGGGCGCGGCTCGTCCTGGACGGCACCGGGACGCCCGCTCCGGCCGAATCCCCGGCCGAAGTGCTGCCGCTGGCCGAGGCGTTACGGTTCCACCCGCTGGCCGCGCCGGTGTCCGTGAGCCCGGACGACCCCGCGTACACGATCTTCACCTCGGGATCCACCGGCGTCCCGAAGGGCGTCGAGATCAGCCACCGGGCCGCGGTCAACACCGTCGAGGACATCGACGAGCGCTTCGGCATCGGCCCGGCGGACCGCGTACTGGCCGTCTCCGCCCTGGACTTCGACCTGTCCGTGTGGGACATCTTCGGGCTGCTCGGCGCGGGCGGCGCGCTCGTGCTGGTGGCCGAGGAGGACCGGCGCGACGCCCAGCGCTGGCTCGACCTGTGCCGCCGGCACGCCGTGACGGTGTGGAACTCGGTACCCGCCCTCCTCGACATGCTGCTGACCGCGGCCGAGCCCGAGCCGCTTCCGGAGTCCCTGCGTCTCGCGCTGCTCTCGGGTGACTGGATCGGCCTGGACCTGCCGGGGCGGCTGGCCCGGGCCGGTGCCGGCCGGTGCCGGTTCGTCGCGCTCGGCGGCGCCACGGAGGCCGCGATCTGGTCCAACGTCCACGAGGTCGGCGAGCTGCCGCCGCACTGGCGGTCCATCCCGTACGGCACCCCGCTGGGCAACCAGAAGTTCCGGGCCGTCGACCCGCAGGGCCGGGACTGCCCGGACTGGGTGCCCGGCGAGCTGTGGATCGGCGGTACGGGGGTGGCGCTCGGCTACCGGGGCGATCCCGCGCTGACGGCGGAACGCTTCCCCACGGTGGCGGGCGAACGCTGGTACCGCACCGGTGACCTCGGCCGCTACTGGCCCGACGGCACGCTGGAGTTCCTCGGGCGCGCCGACCAGCAGGTGAAGATCAACGGCTTCCGGGTGGAGCTGGGCGAGGTCGAGGCGGCGTTGCAGAGCCTCCCCGCCGTGGCCCACGCGGTCGCCGCGGTGGTGGGCGAGCCGCGCAAGGAACTCGCCGTCGCCGTCGTACCGGCGCGGCCGGCGGCCGGGGAGGAGCCGGACGCCGCGGGGAGCGGCCACCAGGCAACTCACGTACCGGCCGAGGTGGAGCTGGAACGCGCCCTCACCGAAACCATGCTCGCCGCGCTCCTCGCCGCCCTGGACCCGGGCCTGTCCGACGGCACCGCAGGGCAGCCCGGCCTCCCCGGCACCCGGGACGCGTCGGGCCTGCCCGAGGCGAACCGGCGGCTGCTGGAGGAGATGACCGGCGAACTGGTCGAGCGAGACGTCCTGGCGCGCACGGCGGGCACCTTCACCGTCGGCCGGCGCTGGGCCGAGGTCCGCGACGGGGATCGCGCGGCCGGGCTGCGCGCGAACATCAGCGGTGGCCGGCTGGAGAACGTGGTCGACGCCTGGGCCCGGGCCATGCCGGTGCTGCTCTCCGTACTGCGCGGCGAAACGTCCGCCACCGTACTGCTCGACGACCCGGAGCTGTCCCCCGAATCCCTGGCCGACGCCCTGCCCGGAGCCCGCCTCTGCCTGGAGCGGACCGCGCAGGCGCTGCAAGGACTCGCCGAGGAGCGGCCCGCACCGCTCGCCGTGGCCGAATGGGGCACCGGCAGCGGCCGCACCGCCGTGCGCCTGCTCGACGCCCTCAAGCCCGGTACGGTCGACTACCTCCTGCTGGCGGAGTCGGACGCCCGGCGTACGGCTGCCGACACGCGGCTGTCCGCGGCGGGCCACTC
The DNA here is from genome assembly GCF_003865135.1 of Streptomyces chrestomyceticus JCM 4735. Taxonomy (NCBI): domain Bacteria; kingdom Bacillati; phylum Actinomycetota; class Actinomycetes; order Kitasatosporales; family Streptomycetaceae; genus Streptomyces; species Streptomyces chrestomyceticus. Next base: position 8,005,255 of record NZ_BHZC01000001.1, read on the forward strand.
GGCACGCACGGCGCTCCAGACCACGCCGGGGGTACCCGAGGCGCGCCTGAACCGGTTCGACGCGGTGGCCGTCAACGACGCGCTGCACGGCCTGCCCGACCCGTACGCGGTCGCGGCCGCCCTACCGCTGCTGCTGGCCCCGGGCGGTCACCTGTTCCTGGTCGCCCGCGCCGCCGTCTCCCCGTTGGGTCTGCCTGCGGGCCGTACCGGCGACCGCCTCGACGCCGCGCAGTGGGCCGACCTGCTGACCCGCGAGGACCTCACCGACGTCCGCCGGGCGCACACCGAACCGGACGGCGCCGTGCTGCTCACCGCCCGGCGCTCCCCGGACGCCCCTCGCCTGGACGCCGCCACGCTGCGGGAACAGCTCGCCGAGCGGCTTCCCGCCCACATGATCCCCGGCACGCTGGTGGCCCTGCCCGAGCTGCCGCTGAACGCCAACGGCAAGGTGGACCGGCGCCGGGCGCAGGAACTGCTCACGTCCGGCGCCCAGCGGCCCGACGCGAGCTGCGACCCGCCGCGCGGTGCCGTGGAGGAGGCCGTGGCGGAGCTCTGGGCCGAGGTGCTGGGCGCGCCCGCCGCCGGCCGCGACGCCAACTTCTTCGTCCAGGGCGGGGACAGCGTCCTGGCGACGCGTCTGGTCACCGGCATCCGCCGTCGGCTCGGTGTGGAACTGCCGATGCGTCAGGTGCTGCGGGCGCCGACGGTGGCCGCCATGGGCGCCCTGATCGAGCGACTGCACCCGGCCGCCGGGGCACCGGGCGCCGAGGAGTACGAGGAAGGTGCGCTGTGAGCGCTGTGCACCCCACCGCCGCCCGGTCCAGCCTGCGGACCTTCGCCGTACGGGCGCAGTCCCGCGCCCGGCTGGTGTGCTTCCCGCACGCGGGCGGCGGGGCCGGCGCCTACCGGCTGTGGGGCTTCGACGCTCCCTGGGACGTCGAGGTCGCCGCGGTGCAGTACCCGGGCCGCGAGGACCGGTACGCGGAGCCGCCGGTGTCCGGCATGAGCGAGCTGGCCGACGCGATCGGGACCGACCTGCTCCGCGAGGCGGCGGCCCGCCCCGAACGCGCCACCGTCCTGTTCGGCCACAGCATGGGGGCCTCGGTGGCGTACGAGACGGCCCGTCGGCTGACCGCGGCCGGGCACCCGCCGGCCGCCCTCGTCGTCTCGGGCCAGCCCGCCCCGCACCGCACGCGCGGCGGCGCCCTGCACCGCGCGGACGACGCCGAACTGCTGGCGGATGTACGGAGGCTGGGCGGCACGTCGGCCGGTGTGCTGGGCCACGACGCCCTGCTGCGGGCGCTGCTGCCGACGATCCGGAGCGACTACCGGCTCATCGAGACCTACCGCCCGCGCCCCGGCCGCCGCCTCGGCGCGCCGGTGACCGTGCTGTACGCCGACGACGACCCCGAGGTCGACGCCGCCGAGGCGGCGGCATGGCGCGAGGTCACCGACGGTCCCTGCGACATCGGTGTGTTCACCGGCGGTCACTTCTACCTGGAACAGCACCGGGAGGCCGTCCTCGCCCGCGTCGTGGCCCGCGTCCGCGCGGCACTGCCCGCCGCGGGCGCGGCCTGGCCGTCACTGCCCTGACCCTGCCGCCCACTGCACAGCCCGTCCCACCGTCCGCTTCAGAGAACCGCACAGAAACGGGGGCCCTCCCATGCTCGACGGCTGTACGCCCTGGCCCGAAACCCTGGCCGCGCGGTACCGGGCCGAGGGGTACTGGACCGGCGAACTGCTGGGCCGCCGGTCCGGCGACCCCGGCCTGGCCGCCCGGACCGCGGTCGTCACCCCGGACCGCACCCTGACGTACGGCCGGCTCGACCTGGCTGCCGACCGGCTCGCCGCGGGGCTCGGTGCCCTGGGCATCGCCCCTCGCGACCGGATCGTCGTCCAGTTGCCCAACGGCGCCGACCTGGTCGTGGTGTGCCTGGCCCTGTTCCGGCTCGGCGCGCTGCCCGTCTTCGCGCTGCCCGCACATCGTGTCGCGGAGATCGCCCATCTCGTGGAGTCCTCCGAGGCGGTGGCCTACGTCTGCGCGGACCGCGACCTGGACTGCGACCACCGGGAGCTGGCCCGGCAGGTCCTGGCCCGTACCGGCTCCCTCAAGCACGTCCTGGTGGCCGGGGACCCCGGCCCGTACACCGCGCTGGCGGACGCCGACGCGGACCCGGTACGGCTGCCGCTGCCCGACCCGGAGGACGTGGCACTGTTCCTGCTCTCCGGGGGCACCTCGGGGCCGCCCAAGCTGATCCCGCGCACCCACGCCGACTACACCTACCAGTTGCGGGCCAGCGCGGCCCTGTGCGGTGTCGGCCCGCACAGCCGCTACCTGTGCGCGCTGCCCATGGGCCACAACTTCGCCCTGGCCTGCCCCGGCGTACTCGGCACGCTGCGGGCCGGCGGCACGGCGGTGCTCGCCCCGGCGCCCACCCCGGAGGAGTGCTTCCCGCTCATCGAGCGCGCCGGGGTGACCGTCACCTCGCTCGTGCCGCCGCTGGTGCCGCTGTGGCTGGACGCCGCCGAGTGGACCGACAGCGACCTGTCCTCCCTCGCCCTCCTCCAGGTCGGCGGCTCGCGGCTCGACCCGGCCACCGCCGAGCGGGTGGCGGACGGGCTCGGGTGCGCCCTCCAGCAGGTGTACGGCATGGCCGAGGGCCTGCTCAACTTCACCCGGCCCGGCGACCCGGAGGAGGAGGTGCTGCACACCCAGGGGCGCCCGCTGTCGCCCGCGGACGAGGTGCGGGTGGTCCGGGAGGACGGCACGGACGCCGCCCCCGGCGAGGCGGGGGAGCTGTACACCCGGGGCCCGTACACGCTGCGCGGCTACTACCGGGCCGACGCGCTGAACCGGCTGCGGTTCACCGAGGAGGGCTACTACCGCAGCGGTGACCTCGTGCGCCGTACGGCCGCGGGCAATTTCGAGGTGGTGGGCCGGACGAACGACGTGGTCAACCGAGGCGGGGAGAAGGTGCCCTGCCAGGAGGTGGAGGAGCATCTGCTGGCGGACCCGCGGATCGTCTCCGCCGCGGTCGTGGCGCTGCCGCACCCGCTGATGGGGGAGCAGACCTGTGCCTGTGTGGTGTTCCGTGACGGCGAAGCTGAACTGACGCTGCGTCAGGTACAGGCCGTCCTGCGGGAGCGCGGAGTCGCCGCGTACAAGCTGCCGGACCGCCTCGTCGCGCTGCCGGGGATGCCGCTCACCGGCGTCGGCAAGATCGACAAGCGGGCGCTGCGGGAGAGCCTGGCGGACTGAGGGCCGTACGGCACGAAGGGCCCGGGGCATCCGCTCCGGGCCCTTTCCGTGTGCGCGTACGGCGGTGGGACGGGTCAGGTGGCCTGGGCCAGCAGCCCCTCGACGACCGCTTCCAGGCCCCGGCGGTGGGTGTCCCGGACGGTCAGTTCGTTCCATCGCGGGCCCAGCGAGGTGATGAGGGGGAACTCCCCGGGGTCCAGGCCGGTGATCTGGTCGCGGTGCGGCGGCCGGTCCAGGTGCGCCAGGCGGCGCTCGCGGTTGAAGCGGACGGTCAGTTCACCGGCGGTGTAGTACCAGATGACGCGGTAGGCGTAGACGGCGTCCTCGGGGGTCATCCCGCTCTCGATGGCGGCGTCCAGGATGCTCTCGACGATCCACATCGCCGAGACGGCGAAGAGGTCGTCGGAGGCGAGGACTTCGACGATCCACGGGCAGTCCACCAGGATGTCGTGCAGAACCTGGGCGGCGGCGAGGAGCCGGGCGCGGGGCTCGGCCGGCAGCTCGGGCCGGGGGAACTTCGCGGCGTGCTCCTCCAACAGGAGCAGCAGCAGCTCGTCCTTGTCCCGTACGTAGTGGTACAGGGCCATGGGCGTGCTGGACATCTCCTTGGCGAGACGGCGCATGGAGAGGTTCTCCGCGCCCTCCTCGTCCAGAATGCGCTGGGCGGCGGACAGGATCGCTTCGCGCGCCAGCCGGGGCGGGCGGCCGGTCCTGCCGGCACGTCGGGTTCGGTGCTGCATCCGTCCATCTTCCGTCACGTCCCGGTCCGCGCGAACGGGGCTCCGCAGCGCGTACGCGGGGACACCACGGCGCCCGGCGCACCGGCCGCGCGGTCGTCCCGCCCGGCCCGTTCACTGTCCCGTACCCGTCTGGGCGGTTTCTGGACGCCTTCCTGGCCGGTACGGGGGCGTCGGCGGGCCCGGTCAGGAGGGCGCCGGGGACGGTGGCCCGCTCCGGTCCAGGGTGCGGAAGAACCCGTCGAGCAGCGCTTCGAGACCGGCCTCGTGCGTGTCGCGCGCGGTGAGCGCGGGCCAGCGGTCGGCGAGGGCGGTCAGCCGGGGGTGGGTCTGCGGCTGGAGCGCGGCCATGGCGTGCGACCGGTAGGGCGGGTGGTCGAGGTGGGCGAGGCGCCGCTCCCTGGTGAGGCGGATCAGCAGTTCGCCGCCGGTGTAGTGGGCGACGGCGCGGTAGAGGGCGGCGGCCTCCTCAAGGCTGAAGCCGCAGCCGAGCGCCGCCTCCAGCACCGCTTCGGTGACCCACCGGCTGGAGGCGTTCATCAGCTCCTCGGAGGTCAGGATCTCGCCGAGGAACGGGCATTCGGCCAGGACGTCGTAGAGCAACTGGGCCGCGGCCGTCAGCCGTTCGCGGGGGTCGTCGGGCAGCGTGGGCCGTGGCTGGTGCCGGGCCTTGGTCTCCAGCAGCAGCCGCAGCAACTGGTCGCGGTCGCGTACGTGGTGGTAGAGCGCCATCGGCGTGATGGACAGCTCCCGCGCCAGCCGCCGCATGGAGAGGCTGCCGTCGCCTTCGGTGTCCACGATCCGCTGGGCCGCCTCGACGATCGCCGGCTGGGACAGCCGGGAGGGGCGGCCGACCTTCTTCCGGGCCGGGGTGACCGGCTTCCGGGCCGTGCCGACCGATTCGTCCGACCGCATCAGTACCCGCCTTCCGTGGGTGTCCCGCGGCCGGGGCACGGCGCCTCCGGCCGGTACCGGGTGACAACCCAGCGGGTCCCGGCTAGAGTTATCTTACGCGTATTGAATACAAGTAAGAAAACTCTGGAGGGGCGGATGTCCGAAACGGCCTTGAACAGGGGACAGGCGTTGGTGGCCGTCGCCCTCGCCCAGTTCATGGTGACCCTCGACATGACGGTCGTGAACGTGGCGTTACCCGACATGGGAGCCGGTCTGGGGTTCGACCCCGCCCAGCTCCCCTGGGTGGTCAACATCTACGCCCTCTTCTTCGGCGGCTTCCTGCTCCTGGGGGGCCGGGCGGCGGACCTGTTCGGTCAGCGGCGGGTGCTGCTGTGGGGAACCTGGTCCTTCGCCATCGCCTCGCTCGCGGGCGGGCTGGCCCAGGAGCCGTGGCACATGATCGCCGCCCGCGCGGTCCAGGGCGTGGGCGCCGCGGTGATGGCGCCGTCCGCGCTGGCCGTCCTCACCCTCACCCAGCGCGAGGGCGAGGAGCGCACCAAGGCGCTCGGCGTGTACGCGGCCGTCGCGGCGGTCGGCGGCGGCGCCGGCGTGCTGGTCGGCGGTCTGCTCACCGAGTACGCCGGCTGGCGCTGGGTGATGCTGGTGAACCTGCCGATGGCGCTCGCGGTCGTCCTGCTGGCCCTGCGCAGCGTCCCGGCCGGCACCTTCGGCAACCGCCGGGGCAAGCTCGACGTGCTCGGCGCGATCCTCGCCACCGGCGGTGTGGGCCTGCTGATCCTCGGCATGGTGCGCACCGAGGAGCTGTCGTGGACGTCGCCCACCACCATCGTCACGCTGGCGGCGGCCGTCGTCCTGCTCGTCGCCTTCGTGCTGTGGGAGAAGTACGGCCCGATGACCGACCCGCTGATCCGGCTCGGGCTGCTGGCCAAGCGCAACGTCGCCGGTGCCAACCTGTACATGGCCCTGCTGGCGGCCGGTCAGCTCGCGGTGTTCTACTTCCTGTCGCTGTATCTCCAGCGCGTCCTGAAGCTGGGCCCGGCCGAGGCGGGCGCCGCCTTCCTGCCCCTGTGCCTGACCGCGATGGTCGCGATCCAGGTCACCACCCGGGTCCTGCGTCGGCAACTGGCCGGAATCAAGACCCTGTTGATCCCGGCCGGTCTGATCGCCGCCGCCGGGTTCGCCTGGAGCGGCATGGCCGACGCCTCGGGCAGCTACCTGGGTGACGTGCTCGTGCCGTCCCTGCTGGCGGGTCTCGGAGTGGGTATCGCCTTCGTCCCGCTGACGGCCGCCGCCACCGTCGGGCTGCCGCCGCAGGAGGCCGGTACGGCCTCGGCCCTGCTGAACGCCTCGCGGCAGGTCGGCAGTGCGCTCGGCCTCGCGGTGCTGGTGACCGCGGCGACCACGCGCACCGACAGCCGCCTGGCCGCCGGTGTCTCCCCGGACCAGGCGGCGGTCGACGGGTACTCCCTCGGCTTCGTACTGGCGGGCGGGTTCCTGGTGCTGGCGGTCCTGGTGGCGGTCTTCGTGCTCCCGCGCCGCCCCCGGCCGGCTGCCGCGCCGGCCGCGGCGGCACCGCAGCCCGGTGCCGGGACTCCGGCCGACGCCGGTGACGCCGGTGCCCCGGCCCCGGACGTCGCGGCCGGCGGGATCACCCCGAAGGGGTGAGCGGGTGTCGGCTCCGGCAAGCGCCCCGCGCGCCGGAGCCGATGGACGCGGTGGCGGGGGTTCGAATCCCCCGTGCGGCCTCCGCCACCGCGTGTTCATCCGGAACGCCATGAGTTTTCGGGCGCCTGTCGAGTTGGCCGGAAGACTTTGCAAGAAGATGCCGGCGGTACGCAAGAACAGCCGCCGGGTTTCTCGGCAGATTGATTAACGCTAAACATCTTCACGGGGCGCATCCGCCGGAACGGAGAGTGAGGAGAGCTTTACGCTCGGCCATTCTTTCGAAGCCTTCTCCTGTACTTATTGCTGCCGTCACATTCACTGGGTAGATTGAGCCTCGGTCACTCGGCCTGACAATTCAGGCCGATACGCGCATCTTCAAATCCGAGGTTTGCGATGTTGCCAGTGCGTGCACCACGAGGGATGCCCGACCCCAGGTCAGACGGTCGGTCGTGGCAGGTGTCCGTGTGATGGCCCGTATCTCAAGGGCTTTACCGGAATTGCGTATTCCGGATTACTGATGCCTATTGCCAGCAGCCTCCGGCTGCTTTACCGCAGGGAGTCGTCTCCCTGCGTCGCCCTCTTTGTGCCGCGCATTTGCCTGTAGGTGGCCGCTGCGTCATTCCTTTACTGTGCGCGCTTTTTGCAGGTGGGATCACGCAGTTCTACGCCTGCTGGCCGCGGTTCGGTGCTGCCGTCCGCGGCATTCTCGGCAGCGTTCCTCCTCGGCCCGCATCCGCTTTTTCGATCAAGCGAAATCGGCCGAAACTCATGGGTTGCCGTCCCGTGCGGTCGCCCCTGCCTCAGAGGGATGAGAAAAATGATCCATTACCGAACCGCCGTGACGGAAACCGGCCACGAACCGCTGGACACCGCGGTGGCTCTCGCGGAGTCCGGACTGTTCGGCACCTACGTGGTCTTCGAGAACGCCGGCGGGTGGTGCGTCGCCGGCGGCATCGTCGCGGAGGTCGTCGTCACCGCCGACAGCGTCCGATGTACCTGGCAGGGCAGCACGACCGAGGAGCCCTGGTACGGCGACCCGCTGGCCAAGGTGCAGCAGTTCCTGGACGCGCTCCCGGTCGCCGGCTGGGCCGCGTACGGCTGGTGTGCCTTCGAACTCGCCTACGCCGTCACGGGCATGCCCCTGGCCGGTGGTGTCCTGCTGCACCTGGTGGTGCCCGAGACCGAAGTCGTGCTGGACGGCGGCCGTGCCCTGCTGCGCAGCATCCACAGCGGCACGCTGTCCGCCGTCGAGAACGTCATCGCCCGCGCCGAGGCCCCGGCCCGCCCGGCCCGGCGGACCGTCGAAGTCGATCTCGACGCGAACGCCGGCGCCTACCGCGGCGCCGTGACGTCCGTCGTGAGCGACATCCGCGCGGGCGCCCTGCACAAGGCGGTGCTCTCCCGCGTCGTCCCCGTCGACGCCGAACTCGACTTCCCCGCGAGCTACGCGGCCGGCCGCAGGGCCAACACCCCGGCCCGGTCCTTCCTGCTGCGCATGGGGGACCTGCAGTGCTTCGGCTTCAGCCCGGAGACGGTGGTGGAGGTGGACGCCACGGGCCGGGTCTCCAGCCAGCCGCTGGCCGGCACCCGCGCGCTGACCGGGGACGCCGACACCGACCGCCGGCTGCGCGAGGACCTGCTCGCCGACCCCAAGGAACTGCACGAGCACGCCATCTCGGTGAAGGTGGCGGTGGACGAACTCGCCGGCCCCTGCAAGCCCGACACCGTGGTGGTCGAGGAGTACATGACGGTCAAGGAACGCGGCTCGGTCCAGCACCTGGCGTCCCGGGTGGTGGGGCGGATGCCCGAGGGGGCCGGCCCCTGGGACGCGTTCGCCGCCGTCTTCCCCGCCGTCACCGCCTCCGGAGTGCCCAAGCGCCCCGCGTACGAGGCCATCCGGCAGTACGAGCCGGAGCCGCGCGGGCCGTACGCGGGCACCGTCATGAGGGTGACACAGGACGGCGGCATGGACGCCGCCCTGGTCCTGCGCAGCGTCTACGCACAAGGCGGCCGGACCTGGCTGCGGGCCGGCGCGGGGGTCGTCGAACACTCCCGGCCGGAGCGCGAACTGGAGGAGACCAGGGAGAAGCTGCGGTGCGTGGCCCACACGCTCGTGGCGCGCGCGGAGAGCCCCGCGGAGCCGCTGCGGCTGGCCGCCGCGGCGGACGGTCGGTCGCACTGCTGAACGGCCTTGGCGGCAGAGACAGGCAAGACGCAACTTCAGGAGGCGACTGACCCATGTCCAGTACGGGGGAGACCCTGCGCATCCAGCTCCTGGGGCCTATAAGGGCCTGGCGGCACGGCAGGGAGCTGCACACCGGACCGCCCAAGCAACGCGCCGTGCTGGGCCTGCTGGCCAGCCGCGCGGGCGAAGTCGTGTGTGTGGAGCACATCATCGACGCCGTCTGGGGGACCGACACCCCGCAGAGCGCCGCCAACGGCGTGCACACCTACGTGGCCGGTCTGCGCCGCGTCCTCGACCCGGGACGGGGCAGGCGGGGCACCAGCTCGGTCCTGACCTCGGCCGCCGGCGGCTACTGCCTGAGTGTGGCCGCCGAGGACGTGGACGCCACCCTCTTCACCCGGTGTCACACCGCCGCCCGCCGGGCGGCCGCCGAAGGCGACACGGCGAAGGCCCTGACGCTGTACGCGGACGCCCTGGCACGGTGGCGCGGCGCCGCCTACTCCGGAGTCCCCGGACCGTTCGCCGCCATGGAACGCACCCGGCTGCACGACCTCCGGCTCACGGCCGTCGAGGAGTGGGCCGCGGGCATGCTGGCCGGCGGACGGTACGCGGAGGCGGTCGCCGAGCTGTCCGCCGCCGTGGCCGAGGAACCGCTGCGCGAACGGCTGCGCTGGCTGCTGATGCTCGCCCTCTACCGCAGCGACCGGCAGGCCCACGCGCTGTCGGTGTACACCGAGACCCGGCGGCTGCTCAACCGGGAGCTGGGCATCGAGCCCAGCCCCGAGCTGCGCAGCCTGCACCAGCAGATCCTCACCGGGCGGACGGCACCCGCCGAGGGCCGTCCGGCCCCCGAAGCGCCGTCCGCCGACGCCGAGACGGCCGTGACGGCGCCTCCCCGGCCCAACCAGTTGCCCGCGCTGGCCCGGGGGTTCGTCGGCCGCACCACGGAACTGGCCCGGATGGAGCACCTGCTGGACGAGACGTGCGACCAGCAGGGCGCCACCACCCCCGTCGTCGTCGCGGACGGGGCGGCCGGTGTCGGCAAGACGGCGTTCGTGCTGCGCCTGGCCCACCGGCTGCTGGACCGTTTCCCCGACGGCCAGCTCTACGTCGACCTGTGCGGCACCAGCCTCCGCGCCCGGCCGCTGAGCGCCGCGGACGCCCTGGGGCAGTTGCTGCACGGCCTCGGCGTCGACAGCAGCCACCTCCCCGCCGACCTGGCCGGGCGGGCCTCCCTGTACCGCAGCCTGCTGCACGGCCGGCGCATGCTGGTGGTGCTCGACGACGTCCTCAACGCCGACCAGTTGCGCCCGCTCATCCCCCGCGGCCCGTCCTGCCTGCTGGCGACGAGCCGGCAACGGCTGACCGGCCTGGCGGTACGCGACGGCGCGCACCTGGTCCGGCTCCGGGCACTGGACGAAGCGGATTCGGTACGGCTGCTGGCCGACCTCAGCGGCGGCCGGCTGCACGGCCACGACCCGGTCGCCCGGCGGCTCGTACGGCTGTGCGGCGGGTTACCGCTGGCCCTGCGCATCGCCGCCGAACAACTGGCCGCGAGCCCGGACGTGTCACCGGCCTCGCTGGCCGAGCAGTACGGCGCCGAGCGCGGCCGGCTCGACCGACTCGCCGTGGAGGACGACGCCGCAGCCAGCGTGCGCACCGTCTTCGAGACGTCGTACCTGGCGCTGCCCGCCGAGGCGGCGCGGATGTTCCGCTACCTGGGCCTCTACCGGGGCGGCACGATCACGGTCGGCTGCGCCGCGGCGCTCGCCGGCACCGGCCGGGACACCGCCCGCCGGCTGCTCGACCTGCTGGTCGACAGCCACTTGCTGGAGGAGGTGCACCGGCAGACGTACCGGTTCCACGACCTGATCCGGATCTTCGCGGCGGAGTGCGCCGAGCGGGAGTCGCAGCCGTTGCGCGAGGCGGCCCTGACCCGGGTGCTGGAGGCGGAGCAGTGGGTGTCCGGGCCGCTGACGGAGCCGGCCGCCGGCCGTGACACCGCCTGGGCCGGCGCCGCGCCCGCGTGACCGGGGGCCGGCGGTGCCGCGGGGAGCCCTCCCCGCGGCACCGGCCGTGCCCGGTCCGGGCCGCGACCGGTCCGGGCCGCCGGCGCGTCAGGCGGCGCCGAAGCGGACCGGCAGGTGGTGCGGCCCCCGGACCAGGATGCCGTGCCGCCACGGCACCTGGTGCGGGTCCGCGTCCAGCGCCAGCCGCGGACAGCGCTCCAGGAGGCTGCGGATCGCGATCCGGGCCTCCATCCGGGCCAGCGGCGCGCCCAGGCAGTGGTGGACACCGTGGCCGAAGGCGACGTGGCCGGCGGTGGGGCGGCGGATGTCGAAGCGGTCCGGGTCGGTGAAGCGCGCCCCGTCCCGGTTGGCGGCGTTGAGGTCCACCATCACCGCCTCGCCGCGTTCGATGCGGCGGCCGCCCATCTCCATGGGCTCGACGGCGAACCGGAACGTCGCGCTCTCGACCGCCCCGTCGTAGCGCAGCATCTCCTCCACCGCGCCGTCCAGCAGCGAGAAGTCGGCGCGCAGGTCCGCCAGTTGGTCCGGGTGCTCCAGCAGGGCGCAGACCCCGTTGCCGATGAGGTTGGTGGTGGTCTCGTGCCCCGCCACGATCACCAGGAAGACGGTACCCATCAGCTCGTCCAGCGAGAGGCGGTCGCCCTCCTCGTCGACGGTGCGGATGAGGGCGCTCAGCAGGTCCTCGCCGGGACGGCTGCGCTTCTCCGCGACCAGGGCGGCGATGAACTTCGCGGCGTCGGCGGCCGCCGCGCGCCGTACCGCCGGGTCCGGTGCGGAGATCGCCGCGTCGGCCCAGCGGCGTACCTCCGCCTGGTCCAGGAACGGCACGCCCATCAGTTCGCAGATCACCGAGATGGGCAGCGGGAACGAGAACGCGTCCACCAGGTCGGCCCGGCCGTCCGGCGCGGCGAGCATCTTGTCCAGCAGCTCGTCCGTGATCTCCTGCACGCGGGGGCGCAGCGCCTCGATGCGCCGCGGGGTGAACTCCCGCGCCACCAGCTTGCGCAGCCGGGTGTGCTGCGGCGGGTCGGAGTTCATCATGTGGCTGCCCGAGGGACTGCTGATCGGGAAGTCCGCCGCGGCGTTCTTCCACTGCTTGGACAGCCGGGGGTCGGTGAGCGCGGCACGGGCCTCGGCGTGGCCCACGACGAGCCACACCTCGGCGCCCTCGGGCATCCACACCCGGTGCACCGGGCCCTGGGCCCGCAGCCGTTCGTAGGTCGGGTAGGGGTCCCGGGCGAAGTCGTCGCCGAGCGCGGCGAGGTCGAGAGGGGCTTCGGTGGCCAAGGTGTCTCCTCGGTAGGGGCCGGAGGCCGGGCGGCGGGGGCCTGAGGTTCAGGCGGCAGGGACGTCCGCGGTCAGGCGAGGGAGCGGAGGAAGTCGAGCAGCGCGGCGTTGACGGCGTCGGGACGCTCCTGCTGGAGCCAGTGGCCCGCGCCCCGGACGACCACCGGGTCGCGGTGGTGCGGGGCCGTGCCGGACAGCGCGGGCACGATCCCGTCGTCGCCGGGGAAGGCCCGGTCGCGGTCGCCCACCACGTACAGGGCCGGTACCTCGATACGGGCGCCCTCCCACGCGGCGGTGAGTTCCCAGTTGCGGTCGAGGTTGCGGTACCAGTTGAGGCCCCCGGTGAAGCCGGAGCGGCCGAACGCGGTCACGTACGCGGCGATGTCCTCCTCGGTCAGCCAGCCGGGCAGCGGGTCGGGGTCGGCCGCGAGGTCCAGGAAACCGCCGCCCGGCGGTACCAGGGGCGGCGCCGGGGGCTGCGGGCGGTCGCCGGAGGCACCGTAGAGCAGGCGCCGGAACGTGCGGTCCAGGTCCTTGCCGAACTCGGCCTCCGCGACGCCGGGTTCCTCGAAGTAGTTCCAGTAGAACCGGCCGCCGGTCTTCTCCCGCGTACTGAGCAGCGGGGGCACCGGGCCGCGGGGCATCGGCAGGATGCTCAGCCCGGCCACCGCGCGTACCACGTCCGGCCGCAGCAGCGCGCTCTGCCAGGCGACCAGGGCTCCCCAGTCGTGCCCGACCACGACCGCCCGTTCCTCGCCCAGCGCCTTGACCAGCCCGACCACATCGCCGGCCAGGTGCAGGATGGAGTACGCCTCCGGAGCGGCCGGGCGGTCACTGTCGCCGTAACCGCGCTGGTCGGGCGCGACGACCCGGAACCCGGCCTCGGCCAGGGGGCTCAGTTGGTGGCGCCAGGCGTACCAGAACTCCGGAAAGCCGTGCAGCAGCAGGACGAGGGGGCCTTCTCCCTCCTCGGCCAGATGCAGCCGGAGACCGTTGACTTCGACCGTGCGGTGCTGGGGCATGTCGCTCCCTTCCAGGGGTGGGGTGTGGCGTCGGGGCGTGTCCGTAGGCGGGCGTTCAGGCGTCCCGAGGGGCCAGCGGGTCGGCGGGGCCGGGGTGCCCCGTGGTCCGGCGGCTCCGCCCGAGCAGCGCCGGGACCAGCACCCGGGGTGCGGCCAGCGATGTCGCCGGCCGGGCCAGGGCGATGACGTCGACCAGCGAGCGCGCCACGGCCGGGTCGGTGGTGGCGGCGCGCGTCACGCGGTCGGCGTACGCGTTCTGTGCCCGGGCCGCCGCCGAGAGGCGGGGGCCGATCACGGAGGGGTGGCGCAGGTCGTCGCCGACGGAGAGCTGCCAGGCCGTCTCGGCGGCCCGGGTGACCGCGCGCTGGACGCGCCCGGCGACGCCGGGGATGTTGCCGTACTGGCGCAGCAGGTCCCGCAGCGCCGCCACGCCGAACGCCGCCACCGTCATGCCGTGCGCGTGCGAGGGGTTCAGGACGCAGGCGGCGTCGCCCAGCGCCACGAACCCTTCCGGGTGCCGGGGGAGGCGGTCGAAGCGCAGCCGCCGGTTGACCAGGCGGCGGAAGCCCCGGCTAGGTCCCAGCGGAGCCGCGTCGGCCAGCAGCTCGGCCAGGGCCGGGTGGGGCAGCCGCTTGGTGAAGTCGAGGAACGCGTCGTCGTCCGCCGGGGGTTCGGAGCCGCGCATGCCGATCACCGTCGCCGACCACCGGCCGTCCTCCAGGGGCAGCAGCACGCCGCCGGTGGCGTCCCCGGTGACGTTGGCGATCATGACGATGCCCGGCGTACGGCGATGCCGCTCGGGCGACGGGCGGAACAGCCGGGTGGCGTAGGCGGTGCCCGCGTCGATCACCTCGTCGGGGACCGCCGGCAGTCCGATGCCCGCCAGCCAGGTCTCGACGTGCGAGGAGCGGCCGGTGGCCGCCACCACGAGGCTCGCCCCGACCGACGTGGACCGGCCCGTACCGCGCTCGCGCACCCGGGCGCCCGTCACCCGCTCCGCGTCGCCGAGCAGGCCCTCCACCTCGGTGTGCGGCAGCAGGCGGACCCGCGGGTTCCGCAGGACCTCGCGGCGTACCACCCAGTCGAGCAGGTCGCGCCCGCAGGACACCACGAACTCCTCGTGCCACACCCGGGGCAGCCAGCCGAACTTGGTCAGGAAGGCCACGTCGCCGGGCGCGCTCAGCAGATGGGCACCCGCCTCGGCCCAGGCCGCCAGAGTGCCCGGCAGCAGCTCTTCGACCGTACGGGCACCGGCACCCATCAGCAGGTGCGACTGGCGCGCCTGGGGCAGCCCCTTGCGGGGTTCGGGACCGTCGGGCGGGACGTCGCGCTCCACGACGGTCACGGAGTCCATGTACTGGGCCAGCACCTGCGCCGTCAGCATGCCGGCGAACCCGCCGCCGAGGACGAGGCCGTGCTGACCGACTGTGTCTGAACCCCGGCCGGGCCGTGTCGGCATACCGGTCTCCTCTCTGGGGGTGGTGCGTGGCTTGCGGTTCGTGGTGCGCGAAGGGTCTGGGTGGCGCGGGTCAGCGGGCCGGACCGGCCAGCTCCAGCCGGCCGTCCGCGCGCCGCAGGACCGGTGTCCCGGACCGCAGCAGCGCCGGATGGCCCGGCAGCCCCGGGTGGCCCGTGGGTGATGCCGCCCGGCCGGGCCGGTGGATCGTGTCGAAGGGCAGCGCCGGTCCCTTGGCGCACAGTTCACCCGCGCGCCGGGCGGGCAGTGCGCGGTGGTTCCCGTCCAGCACCCGGATGCGGACGTCCGGCGCCGGACGTCCGATCACCCGCTCGTCCAGGGCGTCTTCCGAGGACGTGATGTCCCGTACGGTCCAGGGGAAGGCCCCGCCGCCCGGGGCGAACTCCGCCCGCAACGGCGTCGCGGGCAGCGCCGCGAAGTGCCGGGCGGCCAGCCCACTGGGCACGGCGCCGCCGAGGAGTTGCACGAGCCGGGGCCGTATGGGCAGACCCGCCGTCAGCTCGGCGTACTCCTCGGGGCTCGACACCACGACGCTCGTCCGGGCGGAGACGGGCACCGTAGCCCCGGGAGCGGGCAGCGCGTACAGCGTGCCGCCGCAGGCGACCGCCCACCACAGGGCGGACAGCGCGTGCGGTGTGCCCGGCGGCCCGCTCACGGACACCTGGCGCACCGGCACCCCGGCCGCGCGGCTCCGCCCGGTGAGGGCCAGTTGCCAGGCGACGTGGTCCGCCAGTTGGCCGGTGACGGAACGGCCGGTGCCGGACACCAGGAGATGGGCGGCCTCGTGGGGCGCGGAGCGGGGCAGGGCCCGCTCCAGACGGCGGGCCGCCGTCAGCCGCAGGGTCCGCGGGTCGTCGAGGACCAGGACCGGCCGGTAACGCCACCGGTCCCGGGTGGCGGCGCTGCACACGACGGCCGACGCGCCGGTGAGCGCGGCCACCGCCGTGAGCCGGTGCTCGTCCGTGCCGGGCGGCACGGGCACGCACACGCCGCCCGCCTTGAGCACCGCGAGCTGCGCCACCAGGGACTGCCGGTGGTCGTCGCAGTGCACGATCACCGGGTCGCCGAGCTGTACGCCGCCGCGCACCAGCAGGGAGCCGAGCAGGCCCGCCTGTGCGTCGGCCCGGCCGTAGGTGAGCGGGCCGTGCGCGTCCTGCACGGCGACCGCGCCGGGCCGGCGCAGCGCGGTCACGGCGAAAGCGCCGTCCAGGGTCGTCCGGCCGGCGGTCCGGGGCACCGTGGTGCCCGGCAACGGCCGGACGGTTGTCGCAAGGCCGCGTTCGGCCACCATCTGATCAGCGGTCACTGTGCTTCCTCGGGGTCGGGGCCGAGCTCAGCTTCGCCGGACGCTCTGGCGAAATTCTTGACGGCACCGAGGACGCCACCGGGGACGCCGTCCGGGACGCCACCGGGGACGCCGTCCGGGACGGCACCGGGGACGGCACCGGGGCGGGCTCCGGCCAGGAGGCGTAGGCGCGCAGCCCGTACAGCAGCGGCCGCTGGAGCCGGATCGGGGTGACCACGTCGACCTTGCCGAGCACCACGGTGTGGTCGCCGACCACCTGGGTGCTGAGCACGGAGCAGTCGGCGATGGTGTGCGACGCGTACGTCAGATGGGGCCCGGCCGCGCCGGCCGGGGCGCGCCAGACCACCCGTTCGAACCGGTCCGGGGCGCCGGAGGCGAACAGTTCGGCCGTCGGCCGGGCCTGCGCGTGCAGCAGGTTCACGGCGAACTGGCCGCTGTCGCTCACCGCCTCCAGCGTGGGGCTGCCGCAGCGCAGGCAGACCAGCAGCACCGGCGGGTCGAGCGAGACGCTGCACAGCGAGGTGCAGGTCATGCCCCAGTGGGCGCCGTCGCGGGCCGACGTGGTGATGATGGAGACCCCGGTGGGGAAGGCCGCCATGAGGGTGCGCAGGTCGGCGGGCGGGCCGTCGTCGCCCGTGAGGCCGGCCGGTTCGGTCGTCATGTCATGCCCTCTCGTAAGTGACGGCGGTTGCCGGGACGGCGGACGGCGGTGCCGGTACGTGCGTGCGCACCTCGTCGACCAGCAGGGCGGCGAACTCCTCGAACCCGTCCGCGAACAGTCCGAAGTGACCGCCGGTCAGCGTGCGCTGTCCGGACCGGCCGGTGGTCTGCCGCGCCCAGGCGGCGAGGGCCGCCGGGGGAGCGAGCGGATCGGCCGCCCCGCCGAAGGCGGTCAGGGGCGCGGTCAGCGGCCCCCGGGAGGCGTCGGCGCGGTAGCCGTCCAGTGCCCACAGGTCGTTGCGGATGAGCCGCAGGAACCGGCGGCGGACGGCGGGATACGCGTCCAGCCGCGCCGGCAGGCCGCCCACCCGGGCCAGGGCGCGGCTCAGTTCCTCGTCCGTGCCGCGCGGGTCGAGCCAGGGCACCGGCACCCGGCCGCCCGGCGCGACGCGTCCCGAGACACCGAGCCAGGCGACCGGGACGCCCCGCTCCCGCAGGGCGTGGGCGGTCTCGAAGGCCACCACCGCGCCCAGGCTGTGGCCGAACAGCGCGAGCGGTGTGCCGTCGGCCCACGGCAGCAGGTCTTCCGCCAGTTCCTTGACGGCGCCGGGCAGATCCCACGGCAGGGGCGCGGCCTCGCCGGTCGCCCGCTCCGGGAGGTCGGCGAGCAGGACGTCCCAGTCCACCGGGAGTTTCCGGCCGAGCGGGTGGTACGCGGCGGCCGAACCCCCGGCGTGGTGGAACACCGCCAGCCGTACGGCGGGGTCGGCCGGCCGCCGGGGCCGCACGAAGGGGGTCATGCGCCGACCACCTCCACCGGCCCGGCCGTGGCGGTGGCGTCGGCGGACGCGGCGATGTCGTCGGCGAGCCGGGCGCACAGTTCGTCGAGCGGCAGGTCGAGCGGCAGGTCGGCGGGCGACAGGCTCACCCGGTAGTTCTCCTCGACCTGGGTGATGAACACCGTGGCCGTGAAGGAGTCCCCGCCCGCGTCCAGGAAGGACGTCCCGGCGTCCGAGGGGTCCGGGGACTGGAGGACGTCGGTGAGCAGCGTCTGGAGGTAGGCGTGGACGGCCGCCCGGTCGTGCGGTTCCGGCAGGTCGTCGCGGGGGACGGCGGAGCCGCCCGCCGCGGCCTCGCCGCGCACGCCCGTCAGCGGTTCGTCCACCCAGTACCGCCGGTGCTGGAAGGGATAGGTGGGGAGATCGCCGAGCAGCCGTGCCGACGGCCCGCACAGGGCGTCGAAGCGCAGGTCGGCGCCTGCGGTGAAGAGGGCGGCCAGTGCCTGGAGGAACCGGGCGGGCACCTCGGCCGCGCCGGAGACGAGCAGCGGGTACGACACGTCGTCGCCCCAGTGCACCGAGGCCAGGGCTCCCGCCGCAGGCGCGCCGGCCGCCGGGGAACCGCGCAGCCCGAGCCGGGCGAGCAGCCCGCACAGCAGGGCCGCGGGGTCTTCCGGCGCCTGCTCCGCGCCGTCGGCCAGTTGTGGGAAGGCGGCGGTGAGCGCGGCGAGCGCCTGGTCCAGGCCCTTGGCGTCGTCCGCGACCCGTACCGTGACCGAGCGGACCGCGTCGCCCGCCCCGCCCGGCTCCGGGACGGCGCGCTCCGCCCGTTCGAGCGCCTCGGCGAGTTCGGCCGCGCTCGTGCCGACCACCGCCAGGCGCCGGGCGAAGGCGACGCGTCCACTGCGCAGCGTGTGGCACAGCGAGGGCAGTTCCGCCTCCGGTGTGTGCCGCAGGCGGTCCCGTACGCGCTCGGCGAGTACGGCCAGGGCCTGCTCGTCCCGGGCCGACACGGTCAACAGCTCGGCCCCGCCGACCGGCGGTACGGCGGGACCGGACCCGTCGGCCGCCCGGTGGTCGTGCGCCTCGATCACCACGTGCACGTTGGTGCCGCTCATGCCGAACGAGTTGACCCCCGCCACCCTGCGGGGCAGCTCCGCAGGCCACGGAGCTTTTCGTGACGGAACCCGCGACGGCAGCTCCTGCCACGGGATGTGGGGGTTCAGCTCGCCGTCGGACGCGTCGCGCGCGGCCGGGATCTCCCCGTGGTGCAGCATGAGGACGGTCTTGATGACCGCGGCGATCCCCGAGGCGGCCTCCAGGTGGCCCAGCCGGGACTTGACGCTGCCCAGCCCGAGCGGGACCCCCCGTGCGCGCACCGCCTCGCCCAGGACACCGGTCAGCGCCCCGATCTCAATCGGATCGCCCAGCACGGTGCCGGTGCCGTGCGCCTCGACCCAGCCCAGTTCCCCCGGGTCGATCCTCGCGTCGTCCAGCGCGGCCCGGATCACCTCCTGCTGCGCGCTGCCGTTGGGCGCCGTCAGCGCGGACGCGGCACCGTCGTGGTTGACGGCCGTACCGCGGATCACCGCCAGCACCGGCCGCCGCTCGCGCAGCGCGTCGTCCAGCCGCATGAGGGCGATCGCGCCCACGCCCTCGCCGCGCCCGTAACCGTCGGCCGAGGCGAGGAACGACTTGGAGCGGCCTTCGGGGGACAGGGCCCGCGTCTGGCACAGCGACACCATCAAGTTGGCCGACAGCAGCAGGTTGGAGCCGCACGCCAGGGCGTACCTGCACTCACCGGCGCGCAGCCCGCGCACCGCCAGGTGCAGGGCGGACAGGGAGGAGGAACAGGCGGTGTCCATGCTGACGACGGGCCCGGAGAAGCCCATCACGAACGCGATCCGGCCGGCGCCGAAGCACAGTCCGCCACCCGTCGTGTAGTAGGGATCGATGCGCGTGGTGTCCGCGCGGTCCTCCATGCGCTCGGTGTACTCGGACGCCATCATGCCGAGGTACACGCCGACGTTCAGACGGTCGGAGCGGCGCACCGCGATGCCCGCGCGCTCCAGCGCCTCCCAGGACGTCTCCAGCAGCAGGCGCTGCTGCGGGTCCAGCAGCCGCGCCTCGCGGGTGGAGATGCCGAAGAACTCGGCGTCGAAGCCGGCGATGTCCGACAGGAATCCGGCCCGGTCGACGTACGAGCGGCCCGGCCTGCCCGGCGTCGGGTCGTACACGGCGCGCAGCCCCGGGCGTTCCTCGGGCAGCCCGGACAGGGCCGTGCCCTCGGAGTTCAGGAAGTCCCAGTACGCCGAGGGCGAGTCGAGGTCACCGTCGGCCCTGCCGGAAGGCAGCCGTAGGCCCATGCCGACCACGGCGACGGGCGCGTGCCGCTCCTCCTCCAGCTCGCTGATGCGGGCGCGCAGCTTACGGGAGAGTGTGAGCTGGTCCGCCATCAGTGCGCGGATCTGTGCGGGGTCCATGGCGTCCGGCCTCATTTCTCTGCTGCTGCGTCTGCCGGCAGGTCCGTCCGGATGCCGGTGATGTCCTCGTCCACGTCCGCGACGTCCGCCTGGACCGCGGCCAGGAGCTCGTCGAACGACAGCTCCTCCAGTGCGTCGGCGGGCTCGGGGGAGCGGGCTGCGGGTGTGGCTGCGTCTGCGGTCGCGGGGCCGGGGCCGGGGCCGGGGCCGGGGCCGGGGTGTTCGCGGGCTCCGGGTGGAGCACACCCAGGACGTGGGCGGCGAGCCGGGCGATGCTGGGATGGTCGAAGGCGACCGTGGCGGGCAGCTCGTGGTCCAGGGCCGCCGCCAGCCGCCCCCTGAGGTCGATGGCCATGATCGAGTCGACCCCCATGTCGCCGAAGCCGGAGTCGTCGTCCACCTGAGTGGCGTCACCGAGCACCTCACCGGTCATCGACCGCAGCGTGCGCAGCAGATGCGTCTCCCGTTCCCCGGCGGCCAGGCCGTCGAGTGCTTCCCGCAGCCACCCCCGCCGCCGGCCGCCCTGCTTCTCCTCCGCCGCCGTACGCTGTCGGGCCGGTGCGGCGAGCAGGGCCGCCATGGGGTGGCCCGCAGGCGCGGCGGCACCGGCGTCCGGGGCGACCGCGACCGCGACGAGCCGCGAGCGCCGCCCGCCGAGGGCCAGACCGAGCAGTTCCCCGGCCTCCGCCTCGGACAGCGGGCGAATACCCAGCCGGTCGATGGCCCGAGCGGTCGCTTCGGTGGCGGCGAGACCGCCCTTGGCGCGCGGTGCCCACGGGCCCCAGTCGACGCTCGTCGCGGGCACTCCCCGGGCGCGCAACCACTCGGCCAGTCCGGCGAGAAAACCGTTGGCCGCCGCGTAGTTGGCCTGACCTGCCGAGCCCAGCACGGCCGACGCCGACGAGCCGAGCAGGAAGGCGTCCAGTCGGTGGTCGCGCAGCGCCCGGGCCAGCGTCACCGCGCCCCGCGCCTTCGCCGCGAACACCGCCTCGAAGGAAGCGGGGGTCTGCCGTTCGAAGGCATGGTCGTCGTTGGTTCCCGCGAGGTGCAGCACGGTACGCAGGGGGAGGTGCCGGGACGCGGCCGCCACCGCCGCGCGGCAGGCGCCGGGGTCGGTGACATCGCCGCTGACCACCTCGACGAGGGTGCCGCCGGCGGTCAGCTCGTCGATGACGGCCTGTGCTGCGGTGTCCGGCGCTGACCGGCCCATCAGCGTGATCACCCGCACCCCGCGACGGGCCAGGAAGACGGCGCAGCTCAGGCCGAGCGCGCCGAGCCCGCCGGTGATCAGCGCCGCGCCGTCCGCCGTGCCCTCGGGCCCGGTGGCACCGTCGTCGGCGTGGCAGGGCGTGAGCCGGGCGAGGTGCACGGTGCCCGCGCCGACCCGCAGTACGGCGCCGGACGTTCCGGAGACCGTCGCACGGGTGAGGACGCGGGCCAGTTCCGGGCCGGTCCAGCCGTCGGCGAGGGTGATCCGCAGCAGCGGACGGCCGGGCTGCTCGGCCGCGAGCGAGGCGACCAGCCCGAACAGCGCGTCGCGCATCGGAGCGGCGTCCACGTCCGGTGTGCCGTCCGGCGTTTCCGTGCCGAGCACGACGTACGGGACCTGGGTGGGCGCGGACCGCAGCGACGCGGCCAGCCGCCAGGACGCCGCCAGGGCCGCGTCCGCGAGCGACCCGCCGGAGCCGCCGTCCGGGTCCGGCGGGGCGCAGAAGCGGGCGTCGACCAGGAGGTCGGTGTCGGGCCCGGCGGGTTCCTGCCCGGTCACCGCCACCACGTGGTGCCCCAGTCCGGTGAGCGCGGCGCACAGTGCGCTCCCGGCGTCCTCCTCGGCGCCGAGCACCCCCACCGTGAGCCCGGCCGCGGCCTCCTCCGGAACGGCTTCCTCCGCCGCCCAGGTGAGTTCGTACGCGTGTCGCACCCCCTGACGCAGGGAGCGCTCCAGCAGGGCGCGCGGCGCGGAGCGGAAGCGGAATCCGTCCACGGCCAGTACGGTCGAGCCGGCCGCGTCGAACAGGTGCAGGTCGGCGGACTCCACCTGCTGGAAGTCACCGGTACGCCGCCGCCGTACCGCGCGTACGTGCCCCCACAACTCCGCCGCCCTCCCGGGCCGTCCGGGGAATTCCAGCCGGGCGGCGGCGAACGGGATGGACAGCTCCGCGGCCTCCGCCGCGTCCCCGCCGACGGCGAAGACCACCGTGCTCTGCAGGCAGGAGTCCAGCAGCCCGGGGTGGATCTCGTAACCGGCGGGGTCCTCGTTCATCTCCGCCGGTTCGGCGAACCGGACCAGGGCCTCGTCGCCGCGCAGCCAGGCTTCCGCGATCCAGCGGAAGGACGGGCCCAGGTGGTAGCCGAGGGAGCGCAGGTGAGAGTAGAACTCGGCGCCGGTCAGCCGCCGTTCGGCGGCTGCGGTGAACGTGTCGCGGTCGGGTGCCGGCCGTCGCCCGCCCTGAATTCCCGGTACGACCCTCGCCGCCAGATGCTCCTGCCAGCGCCCCTGTTCGGGGTCGACCAGGCTCTGGACGCTCACCGTGCGCGTCCCGTGCGACTCCTGGGCCTCGATGATCTGAAGCTCGTAGCGCTCACCGTCGTGCAGCACCAGCGCGCGCGGGAAGTGCAGATCCTCCAGCGCGACAGGGACACCTCCGGCGCCCAGCGCGGACAGGACAGTGGCCGTCTGGGAAGCGCCGGGCACCGAGACCGTGCCGAAGAGGCGGTGATCGGTCAGATGCGGCGGGTACACCGTGCTGCGCTCGGTGCTGAACACCCGGCCCCGCAGGGCGGGGGAGCGCAGCTCGGTGCCCCAGGCGGGGGCCCCTGGCGCCGGTACGGACGCGGGCGCCTGTGCGGGCCCCGCCGGGGCTGCAGCGAGCGGTGTCCAGTGGCGGGCCCGGGCGAAGGGGTAGCGGGGCGCGTCACCACGCGGCCGGGTGGCGCGCGGGTACACCCGGTCCCAGGCCAGATCCTGGCCGTGCTCGTACAGGACCTTGGCGGCGGTCAGGAGGGACGCGCGGTCGGCCGCGCCGCGCCGCAGCGACGACGTGAGCCGGTCGTCCGGCAGCAGACCGCCCGCCCGGACCAGGTTGACCAGGGTACGGTCCGGCCCGATCTCCAGGCAGAGGTCCACGCCGAGCCGGGCCACCTCCCGTACGCCGTCGTGGAAGCGCACCGCGCTGCGGGCGTGCCGGCACCAGTACTCCGCGCCGTACGTGTCCGCCTCGGCGAGCCGGCCCGTCACGTTCGACACGATCGGCAACTGCGCCGGGCCGAACCGCAGCGCGCGCACCCGCTCTTCGAGCACGGGGAGCGCCGGGTCCAGCAGCCGGGAATGGAACGCGTGCGACACCGTCAGCGCGCGTACCCGCACCCCCTGCGCCTTCAGCTCGGCGGCGAGCGCCGAGACCGGCTCGGGCGGACCCGACACCACGGCCGCCTCCGGGCCGTTGACCGCGGCGACGTCCAGGTCCCGGCCCTCGGTCCACTCCCGTACCCGCTCCTCGGGCGCGGCCACGGCGAGCATGGCGCCACGCTCGGTGTCCTGCATCAGCCCGGCGCGGTGGGCGATCAGTTCCAGCCCGGTCGCCCGGTCCATCACCCCGGCGCACACGGCCGCGGTGATCTCGCCGACGCTGTGGCCCATGACCACCGCCGGTGTCACGCCCCAGGACTCCCACAGGGCGGTGAGCGCGAGCCCGAGGGTCACCAGGGCGGGCTGGGTCACCCGGGTCTCGCCGATCGCCGCACGGTCCGCGCCGTACAGCGTCAGGTCCGCCAGCGAGGCGCCGAGCACCGGGGCCAGGTCCCGGTCGCAGGCGTCGAAGACGTCCCGGAAGACCGGCTCCGTCTCGTACAGCTCACGGCCCATGCCGTAGTACTGGCTGCCCTGGCCGGAGAAGAGGAAGGCGATCCGGGGCGCGCGCACCGGCCGTGCCGGGGGACGTTCGCCGCGCAGCGCGGTCAGCAACTGCTCGCGGTCGCGTCCGAACAGCGCCCGGCGGTACGGGAAGTGGGCGCGGCCGACGCCTGCGGTGGCCGCCGCGGTAGCTGGATCGCCCTGCTGCGGTGCCTGGGTGAGCCACCGTTCCCAGGAGTCGGCGAGGCGTTCCAGCCCGGCCGCGTCCGGCGCGGACAGCGGCACCAGCAGCGGCTCGGGACGGCCGTCCTCGGGTACGTCCCGGGTGGGCCGGTCGTCCACGGGCGCCTCGGACAGGATGACGTGGGCGTTGGTCCCGGTGAAGCCGAAGCCGGAGATCCCGGCGATCCGGGGCCCGTCGCCGGCCCGCCAGGCCAGCGGGGCGTCCACCACCCGTACGTTCATGTCGGCCCACGGCACCTGCGGGTTCGGCGTGTCGAAGTGGAGGTTGGCCGGCAGCACGCCGTGCCGCAGCGCCTGCACCGTCTTGACGACCCCGACGACGCCCGCCGCCGACTCGCAGTGTCCGACGTTGGACTTGACCGACCCCACGTGCAGCGGCTCTCCGGGGCGGCGCCCCGGCCCCAGGACCCGCCAGGCGGCGCGCAGTTCGATGGGGTCGCCCAACGCGGTGCCGGTGCCGTGCGCCTCCAGGTAGGACACGTGCGCTCCGGCGACACCCGCGTCGGCCAGGGCGGCGGTGAGCATCTCCTCCTGGGCGCGGCCGTTGGGCGCGGTCAGCCCCGAGGACATGCCGTCCTGGTTGACGGCGGTGCCCCGGATCAGCGCCAGGACGCGGTCCCCGTCCCGGCGGGCGTCTGCCAGCCGTTTCAGGACCAGCATCCCGCAGCCCTCCGAGCGGACGAACCCGTTCGCGCCCGCGGCGAAGGTGCGGCAGCGGCCGTCCGGCGACAGCATGTGGGCGCGGCTGACCGCCACCGACGAGACCGGGTCGAGCAGGAGGTTGACGCCTCCGGCGAGCACGGCGTCGGACTCGCCCGCGCGCAGCGAGCGGACCGCCAGGTGCAGCGCCACCAGGGAGGACGAGCAGGCGGTGTCCACCGCCATCGCCGGGCCGCGCAGCCCCAGCGTGAACGCGATGCGCCCGGCGGCCGCGTTCAGCGCGGTGCCCGTGCTGTAGTACGCGTCGACCCGCTCGGGCCCGCCGCGCGCCAGCAGACGGGCGTAGTCGGCGTAACTGATGCCGACGAAGACGCCGGTTCGGGAGCCCTTGAGGCCCCGGGGATCGATCCGGGCGTCCTCCAGCGCGTGCCAGACCGACTCCAGCAGCAGCCGCTGCTGGGGGTCGAGGTGTTCCGCCTCGCGGGCCGGGATGTCGAAGAAGGAGGCGTCGAACCGGTCGACGTCCCGCAGGAAGCCGCCTTGATCCGTGGTGATCCGGGCGCTGCCGACCGCATCGGCCTCGTCACCTGTGTCCGTATGGAAGACGGTACGGTCCCAGCGGCCCTCGGGGACCGTACCGACGCCGTCGCGGCCCTCACGCAGCAGGTCCCACAGCTCCTCCACCGAGTCGGCCTGCGGGAAGCGGCCCGCCATGCCGACGATGGCGATGGGGTGGGGGGTGGTGTCAGGGGTGGTCGGGGTCGGGATGGCGGGGACCGTGGCCGGGGTCGGGGTGGTGAGGGCCGGTCTCGTGCCCGAAGGTACGGGATGCGGGATCTCCGGACCGGCGGGCCGTTCCCCCCGGATACGTTCCAGGAGGAGTGCGGAGAGTTCGGCCGCCGTCGGGTGGTCGAAGACGTCCGCCGCCAGCACCTGGGTGCCGAAGGCGGCGGAGAGCCGGACGGCCAGGTCCACGGCCATGATCGAGTCCAGCCCCAGGTCCAGGAAGCCGACGTCGAGGCGGAGCGCGCCGGGGTCGGCGTGGCCCAACTGGGCGGCGAGCAGGCGCAGCACGTGGGAGCGTACGGCGTCCGGCAGGGCCTTGGGCGGCAGCGCCGCCAGCTCGGCCACGACGGAGGGCTCGCTCTCGGGAGCGGCCTCCCGTGCCGAGTCGCCCTCGGCCCCCTGAGCCGTGTCGCCCGTCGCCGACGACGCCCCGGCGAACAGCCCGCGCGGCCGCAGCCCCGACAGCACGCCGGCCAGCCGGGGCAGGTCGAGCGGGCACGCCACGACGTGTGCGGCGGGCGAGCCCGTCGCCGCACCGGTCAGCGCGGCACGGCCGGCCGCGGACGTGAGTGCTCCGACGCCCATGCGGGCGAATCGTTCCAGCGAGGCGGTGTCGGCCATTCCCGCCCCGGCCAGCGCCCAGGGGCCGTACGCCAGACTCACCGCGGGCAGGCCGAGCCCGGCGCGGTGGGCCGCGAGAGCGTCGAGGGCGCCGTTGGCCGCGGAGTATGCGGCGCAGTGCTCGGTGCCCCACAGCGCGGACACCGACGAGACCAGGACGAAGAAGTCCAACGGCCGCCCTGCGAAGGCGAGATGCAGCCACCAGGCGGCTCCGGCCTTCGCGCTCAGCGCGGCGGCGAAGTCCTCGGCCGTCAGTCCAGCGGCCGGGCTCTTGTGGAGCGTTCCGGCGGCGTGGACGATGCCCGCCAGCGGCGGCAGTACGGTGAGGGCCGCATCGATCGCGGCCAGCGCCTCGGGCGTGTCGCAGCCGCCGCCCCGGTAGACGACCTCGACACCGTCGCCGCGCAACGTGGCAAGCAACGAGACAGCGTCCGCCGGGAGTTCGGCCTCCGCCCGCCTGCCGACGAGCAGTAGGTGACGTGCGCCGCGGTCGGCCAGCTCGGTGGTCAACTCCCGCCCTACGGCACCGAGTCCACCGGTGACGAGATAGGTGGCGTCGCCGCGGACCGGAAGCTGGGTCCGCGGGCCGGAAACGGTGCGCAGTCGGGCCACGCGCACCGTACCCGCGCGTACCGCCGCCGTGTCCTCGGCGACAGCACCGCCGAGCGCGGCCGAACGGGTCTGCGCCACGGCGAAGTCCAGTACCGCCCGGGCGTCCTGCGGCGCGGGACCGGCGGGGAGATCTACGACACCGCCCCACGCGGTGCCCAGCTCCAGCCCGAGGACCGGTGCGAGGCCGTGCAGCGGGCCGTGGCCGGTCAGCGCCGTCCGGTCCGCCTCTTCGACACGCAGCGCGCCTCGGGTCAGGACGTAGGCGCGGTGCCCTCCGCCCGCCCGCGCGAGCGCGGCGACCGCACCGGTCACCCCTGCGCACAGGCGCGCCGTGGCGGCGACGGGATCGGGAGCGTCGGTGGCCTCGGCAAGGGTCCTCGGCACGGCGGGAGCGGCCGGCGCCAGGAGCAGGGAGAGGGGCGCCGGGCCCACCTCCGCCGTGGCCCAGAACCCGTCCCACCCCTCGGCATCGTCGGGCAGCCGCGCCCAGGTCCAGCCCTCCGGAACGGCCACCGGCGCCGGAGCGAGGACCATACCCCGCATGCCGCGTACGGCGGCCTCGGCCACCAGCAGGCTCCGCAGCTCTTCGTCGTCGCCCGCCACCACGACCCCGGCACCGTGGCGTGAATCCACGGCATCCACCGGCCCGGCCGTCTCCCAGACGACCTCGTGCCGCACGGGCAGCCCGGACTCCTCCCGGCCGTCGGCGGCCGGGGCGTCAGCAGCCACCACGGGCACCTGCTCCGGCGCGTACCGCTCGCGCTGCCAGGGGTACGTCGGCAGGTCCACCACCTGGCGGGAGGGAGCGGGGACGGCCGTATCGGTGTCGTCCGGCGTACCGCACTCGCTGGATGGCACAACGGCCTCAACGGGACTGGCACCGGCCTCACCGACTTCCACACCCGGATGCGGCTCCCCGGCGGCAAGCGCCCGCAAGGCGGCCCGCGCGGCATCCGCGTCCGCCGCCGTGATCCGGGCCCGCACCGGCAGTTCGGCCCGTCCGTACGTCGCCGTCCGGGCGAACGCCGCGTACGCGTCCGGCCCGGTGGACCGGCCGTCGGACGCGAGGTGGTCGACGTACCGGGCGGCCAGCTCGCGCAGCGCGGTGGTGTTCCGGGCCGAGACGCCGAAGCCGGTGACCGGGGCGGCGTCCGCCGCCACCACCGGCTCCGGCGCCGGGCCCAGTACCACCTGGGCGTTGGTGCCGCTCATCCCGAACGAGCTGACGGCCGCGTACCGGCCGGCCCGCTCCGGCCAGTCCAGCAGCCGCTCGGGCACCGTGATCCCGGTCCCCGACAGGTCGATGCGCGGATTGAGGGTACGGAAGTGGACCAGCGGCGGCACCTGGCGGTGGCGCAGGCACAGGACGGCCTTCACCAGGCCCGCCACCCCGGCGGCGCTCTCCAGGTGACCGAAGGTGGTCTTGACCGCGCCCACCGGCAGCGGAGCACCGCCGTTCCGGCGGCCCAGCGCGGTGGCCAGCGCCTCCATCTCGATCGGGTCGCCCAGCGAGGTGCCGGTGCCGTGCGCCTCCACGTACCCGATGTCCCGCGGCTCCAGCCCGGACCGTTCGAGTGCCGTCTCGATCAGCGAGACCTGCGAGAGCACGTTGGGGGCGGTGAACCCGCCGGAGCGGCCGTCCTGGTTGACGGCCGTGCCGTGCAGGACGGCGTGCACCCGGTCACCGTCCCGCAGCGCGTGGTCCAGGCGCTTGAGGACGAGGGCACCGCACCCCTCGCCGCGGACGAACCCGTTGGCGCGGGCGTCGAAGGTCCTGCACAGGCCGTCGGGGGAGAGCGAACGGGTCTCGTGCACCAGGCGCATCGACCGCGCGGACATGATGAGGTTGGCGCCCGCGGCGAAGGCGATCTCGCACTCGCCGCGACGCAGCGCCTGTGCCGCGAGGTGCACCGCGACCAGTGAGGAGGAGCAGGCCGTGTCCACCGCGACGGCGGGGCCCTGGAGGCCGAGGGCGTAGGCGATGCGGCCGGCCGCGAAGTTGTGGCCGTTGCCCGTGGTGGCGTACGCGTCGGGGGCCGCCTCCAGCCATTCCCGGTAGTCCTGCCACATGATGCCGAGGTACACCCCGGCCGAGGTGCCGCCGAGCGAGGTCGCGGGGATGCCCGCGTTCTCCAGGGCCTCCCAGGTCACCTCCAGCAGCAGCCGGTGCTGGGGGTCGAGGTGGCGGGCCTCGCGCGGACTGATGCCGAAGAACTCGGCGTCGAAGTCGAGTACGTCGCCGTCGAGGAAGCCGCCGCGCTGCGGCAGGCCCTTCCAGGCGTCGGCGAACGGGCCCTTGCGCTCCTCGGGCAGCGGGCCGACGAGGTCACGCCCGGCTGCCAGCGCCTCCCAGTAGCTGTCGAGGGTGCCGATGCCGCCGGGCAGCCGCAGCCCGATGCCGACCACGGCGACCGGCTGGGTGCCCTCCTGCTCCGCCAGCCGCCTGCGCAGCGTCCTGATGGTGCCCAGGGCGCGGGTGAGGGGCGTCTGCTTTCCGCTGCCGGACTCCGCCGGCCCGCCGGATGTGCTGGTGCTGGTGTTCTGAGCCATGAACCGGTTTCCTTGCGATCGGATGCCGATGGAGTGGGGTCGGGGGCTGCTCAGCCCGGCTCAGGCCGCCTCCCCGGCGGTCGTGGACAGGTGCTCGACCAGGGCCGCGGCCAGCGCCTTGGGCGTGCCGTAGGCCCACAGCAGGGTGGGGGAGAGCCGGAGGCCGAACGTGCCCTCCAGTCGGTTGCGGAGTTCGAGGCTCATCAGGGAGTCCAGTCCGAGGGTCTTGAACGGGGTCTCGTGGCCGATGGCGTCCGGTTCCAGGCGCAGCACCCGGCCCGCCAGTTCGCGGACACGGTTCTCGACAAGTCCGGGCCGTTCCGCCGCTGGTACGCGTTCCAGCAGGTCACGGAACTCCGCGGCGTGCGCGCCCGGCCCGTCGCCCTTCCGCGCCGCTTCCCGCAGCCACTGCCAACTGCCGCACGCGGCCGTCTCGGGGTACGCGTCGAACCACTGCCGGAGGTCGAGCGGTACGTACCCGGTCACCACGTCGCCCCGCTGAAGCATCCGCAGCAGCGCGGGCCAGGCCTCCGCCGTGGTGAAGCCGCCCATGCCGCGCTCCGCCAGCCGCGCGCCGCGCCGGGCGTCCTCGGCGGCGAGCCCGGTGTCGGTGAACGGCCCCCACTGCACGCTCAGTGCGGGCAGGCCGCGCAGCCGCCGGGACTCGGCGAAGGCGTCGAGGGCGGCGTTGGCCGCCGCGTACGCCGCCTGTCCGGCGTTGCCGAACAGGGCGGCGGCCGAGGAGAACAGTACGAAACAGTCCAGCGGTTGGTCCGCGGTGACGGCCTCCAGGTTGCGGGCGCCGGCCGCCTTGGGCCGTACGACGGCCGCGATCTGTTCCGGTGTCACGGTGCGGATCGTGGCGTCATCGAGCACACCGGCCGCGTGGAAGACACCGCGGACCGGAGGCAGGTGGGCGGGGAGCGCGGTCAGGGCGGCGCGCAGCGCGGTCAGGTCGGCCACGTCGCAGCGGGCGGTCTCCACGACGGTGCCACCGGCGCGCAGTACGGTCAGCCGCTCCACGGCCTCCGGACCCGGCGCGGATCGGCCCAGCAGGACGAGCGCGCCGGCTCCGTGCGCGGCGAGGAACTCCGCCAGTGACAGTCCGAGCGCGCCGAGACCGCCGCTGATCAGGTAGGTGCCGTCACGCCGCAGGGCGCCGTCCGGGAGGACCAGCGGCTCCACGCGCTCGACGCTCTCGGGACGGGTCAGGACGCAGGTCTGCGGAGCGCGGTCCGTGGTCGTTTCCTGTAGCGCTTCCCCGGCTCCGGCGAACTCGGCGGTACGGTACGGGACGGGCCGCACCCCGCCGGTGTCCAGCAGGCTCCAGGCCGCTCGCAGGGCCCGGGCCACGCGGTCGGGCGCACGGTCGAGCAGCCCCGCCGTGTCCACCCCGGCGACGGTGACGCCCCGGGCGAGGGCGGCCGCGTCGAGCCGCCCGCCGTCGCTCGGGGTGTGCCCGCCGTTCGCCGACATCTCCGCCGCGATCAGCCGTCCGTCCTCCGCCAGCGCCGCGAGCCCGTGTTCCAGTCCGGGCCCGTCCGCCGGGCCCAGGACGACATCCACGCCCCGGCCCCTGGTGGCCGCCCGCACGGCGTCGAACCATGACAGGTCCCGCGCGTCGTACACGGCGTCGGCGCCCCGTTCGCGCAGGGCCGCCCGCTCGTCCGCGTCCCGTGCGGTGGCCAGGACCCGGGCGCCGAGCGCACCGGCCACCTGTGCGGCCACCGGCCCGAACATGCCGCCCGCGCCCCGGATCAGAACCGTCTCCGCAGCGTCGAGGCGCGCCAGGTGGGACAGGCCGTACCAGGCGGTGACCAGGGCCATGGGCAGAGCCGCGGCGTCCGTGTCCGTCCAATCGGCCGGTATGGGCCGGGTGTGGTCGGCCCGTACGGTGACGTGGGTCGCCACTGTTCCGGTCCCCACGGCGACCACGCGGTCTCCCGGTACGGGACTCGCGACATCCGGGCCGACGGCCACCACCCGGCCCGCGCACGCGTGGCCGAGCAGGGGGACGCCGGTCCCGCGGCCTTGGGCGACAGCCGTGGCCTCACCGGGCTCCACGGAGGCGGCGGTCACCTCGACCTCCACCTCGCCGACTCCTGGAGCGCGCCGCGTCAACGGTACGTACCGGGCGCGGCCGTCCGCCCCGACGCCGCCGTGCCGGAACGGCTGCGGCCGGGTGTGCTGTGCGGGCAGGGCGGCGAGACGTTCCTCCGACGCCGCGCCGCGCGCCAGCCGTGCGCCGAAGCGCCGCCCGTGGCGCAGGGCCACCTGGTCCTCGCCGTCGTCGGTGAGCAGTTCCGCGGCGCACCGCTCCGCCCAGGCGGTGCCGTCGGCGGCGACATCGACCACGCGGGGCGTCAGTTCGCCGTGCTCGCGCCGCAGGACCCGGGACCAGCCCCAGAAGAGGGCGCCTCCGGGGTCGGGCAGGTCGCCGTCGGACACCGCCTGGGCGCCAGCGGTCACGACGGCCAGCCGGGGCGGTTCGCCCAGCTCGGCGCAGGCCCGTACGACATCGGCGAGCCGGCCCAGGGCGTGTTCCTGTTCCTGCGGGCCGGCCTCGGCGCGCGGGGCCAGGAAGACGATCCCGTCGGGAACTTGGGCACCGTCGAAGGCCCCGGCCTCGCCACCCACAGTGGCCTCAGCCCCCGCCGCGGACAGCGCGTCGCCCAGTTCCCGCGCCTCCGCGTCGGCACCGCACACGAGCCACCGGGTCGCCACCGGGCCCTGGTCACCAGTCTGTCCGGCATCGGAGCCGTCGGCGTCCCCGGCCAGATCCAGCCACGCGAGGTGATGCAGCCGCCCGGCCGACGCGTCCGTGGCGTCGGCGCCCGGCAGCGGTTCGAGACGCAGCCCGTCGAGCACCATCAACGGCGTCCGGGCGGCGTCGAAGAGAAGTACGTCCACGCTGCCGTCCGCACGGCGCACCGCGTGCGACCACAGCGCCGCCACCGGCACGTCCGGCTCCCGCAGCAGGCGCACGCGACGCACGGCCGTGGGCACCAGCGCGCCCGTCCCGCCCAAGTCCTCGCACAGGGTGAGAGCCACCTGCAACGCACCGTCCCACAGCGCCGGGTGCAGTTCGCCCGGCCGGCCGGTCTCCCGCAGCGCGTCGGCCAGGACGACCTCGCCCAGCACCTCACCCTCAGGGCCGGGGCACAGTTGTCGTACGCCCTGGAAGGCCGGGCCGTAATCGAGGCCGCGCGCGCTCCACCGGCGGTAGAACTCCTCGGCGCCGCCCGTGGCCCCGCCCTCCGGCCCCTCTGCCCTTTGCAACTCCTCCGGCCCCCACTCGGGGAACAGGGGCGCATCGGCCGCGTCGTCCCACCCGTACGCCCGCGCCTCGGCGGTGACCTGCCACGGACCGCCGCCCTCGGGCAGCGCCAGCAGCCGGAAGCGTCCGCCGTCGGCGAGGTCCGCATGCCACTCGGCGGTGAGCCGGGCGGGCTGCTCGGACAGCGCGACCTCCTTCACGAAGGCGATGCCCGTCAGCCGCAGCGGCCCCGCACCGCAGCGGGCGCGCGCCGTGTTGACGGCAATGGCCAGCATCGCCGTGCCCGGCAGCACCGCCGTGCCGTGCACCCGGTGGTCGCCCAGCCACGCCTGGTCCGTCAGCGACAGCTCCAGCGGCCCGTGCCAGGTGCCCGCCGCGCCCGGCGCCGGGGACAGGTGCGCGGCGAAGCCGCGGGTGGCGCCGGAGCTGCGCGGGCGGCGCGGCACCCAGTGGATCTCCGGCCGCAGCGGGTAGCCCGGCACGGGAACGTCCGCGTGCCGGGGCAGCGCGCCGAACGGCTCCAGACCTGCGACGTAACCGAGGGCGAGGGCCGACGCGACGGCCGCCCGGTCGCCCTGGTCGCGGCGGATCGTGGTCAGGACGGCCGGGGGCTCGGGGCGCGACGCGGCGAGCTGTTCGACGGCCGGGGCCAGCACCGGGTGCGGGCTGATCTCCACGACGTGGGTGACGCCGTCGTCGAGCAGGGCGCTCATGGCGTCGGCGAACAGGACCGGGCGGCGCAGGTTCTCGACCCAGTACGCGGCGTCCAGCTCGGGGCCGTCGAGCAGCCGGCCGCGCACCGTCGACATCAGGGCGACGGTCCCGGCGCGCGGCCGGGCGGGTTCCAGGGCCGCCAGCAGGTCGGTGCGCAGCTCGTCCATCTGCGGGCTGTGCGAGGCGTAGTCGACGTTGACGAGGCGGCAGTATGTGCCCTCGGCCTCCAGCAGCTCCTTGAGCATGAGCACCGATTCCTCGTCCCCGGAGAGCACACAGGCCCGGGGGCCGTTGTGCACGGCGAGGGCCACACTGTCCTCGAAGCCCTCCAGCGCCGCCAGCGCGGCTTCCCGGTCCAGGTCGACCGCGAGCATCCGGCCCCGGCCCGAGGTACGTCGCGCGATCGCGCTGCGTCGGGCCATCACGAGCGCGGCGTCCTCGTACGACAGGATCCCGGCGAGGGTGGCGGCGGTGATCTCGCCCTGGCTGTGGCCGAGGACGACGTCGGGCTCGACGCCGGCGGCCCGCCACAGCTCGGCCAGCCCCAGGGACATCGCCCACAGCGTGGGCTGGAGCATGTCGATGCGGGTGGTCCAGGTGTCGTCGGTGCCGTCCTCGAAGACGGCGGTGAGGTCCCAGTCGACGTGCGGGGACAGGGCCTTGGCGCAGCGGCGGATCACGTCCGCGAACAGCGGGACGTCGCGGAAGAGTTCGCGGCCCATGCCCTTCCACTGTGAGCCCTGTCCGGGGAAGACGAAGGCGGTACGGCCGTGCGGGCGGGCCTGTCCTAGGACGGCGTCCGGTATCCCGTCCTGCTTGTCGGTGAGTTCACCGCTGTCGGCCGCCGTCGCGACGGCTTCCAGGGCGGTGCGCAGCCGCTCCGGCTCGGTGACCGTGAACGCGGCGCGCAGCGGGAAGTGGTCGCGGCGCCAGGCGAGCGTCCCGGCCAGGCCCCCGACTTCGCCGGAGGTCTCCGGGACGCAGTCGGTCAGTTGCCGGGCCCGTTCGGCCAACGCCGTGCGGTCCTTGGCCGAGAGCGGTACGAACACCGGGAGTTCCGCGTCGTCGCCCAACTTCCCGCCTGTATAGCTGGGTTCTCCCTGTTCCAGGACCTGCGGGGCACGGCTCCCCCGAGGCGCGGCCACCGCGCCCACCGGCCGCTCCTCGGGCGGGCTCGCCACCACGACATGCGCGTTGGTGCCGCCCCAGCCGAAGGAGTTGACACCCATGTACAGCGGTCCGGAGGCGGGCAGCGCCACCGGCTCGCGCACCACCCGCACCCCCAGCTCCTCGAAGGGAATGTCCGGGTTGAGCTGTTCGGCGTGCAGGCTCGGCGGCAGGGTGCGGTGGCGCAGCGCCAGCAGCAGCTTGAACAGGCCGGCCATGCCGGCACCCGCCTCCAGGTGACCGATGTTGGTCTTGACGGACCCCACCAGCAGCGGCTGGTCGCCCCGGTCGCGGCCCAGGACCCGACCGAGCGCGCCCACCTCGATCGGGTCGCCGCGCCCGGTGCCGGTGCCGTGCGCCTCGACGTACGTCGGCGCCCCCGGCGGCAGCAGCCCGCCGCCGTACGCCTGGCGCAGCAGGTCCTCCTGGCCCTCGGGGCTGGGCGTCACGAGGCTGTCGCCGCCCCCGTCGTTGTTGACGACCGTGCGGAGCACGACACCGTGGATGCGGTCGCCGTCGGCCAGCGCCCGCCGCAGCGTCTTCACGTACAGCGCGGCGACCGTCTCCCCGCGCACGAAGCCGTCGGCCGACGCGGAGAACGTCTTGCAGCGGCCGTCCGGGGACAGGGCGCCGAAGTGGGTCAGCCCCACCGTCACGTGCGGGTCCAGCATGAGGTTGGTCGCCCCGACCACGGCGGCGTCGATCTCGCCCTGCCGCAGGGCCTGCGCGGCCAGGTGCAGCGCGACCAGCGAGGACGAGCAACCGGTCTCCACCGCCATGCTGGGCCCGCGCAGGCCGAAGACGTAGGAGAAGCGGGCGGCGATGACGTCGAGGGCGTTGCCCACCAGGCTGTGAGGGGTGGGGCGGGCGCCCCGGTCCGCGCGCAGCAGCTCGTAGTCGTGCCAGGAGGCGCCGACGTACACGCCGGTGCGGGAGCCGGCCAGCAGCGAGGCGCGCTGCCCGGCGTCCTCCAGGGCCCGCCAGCCGACCTCCAGCAGCAGGCGCTGCTGCGGGTCGATGGCGGCCGCCTCGCGCGGCGAGATGCCGAAGAACGCGGCGTCGAACCGGTCCACCCCGTCCAGGAACCCGCCGACCCCCTGGATGCGCCGCTCCGGGTCGAGCTGCTCGCCGGCGTCCCAGCGGTCCGCCGGGACCGGGCCGATCGCCTGGCCGCCGGACCGGAGCAGCTCCCACAGACCCGCCGTGTCCGGGGCACCGGGGAAACGCCCGGCCATTCCGACGACCGCTACGAGATCGGAGGGGTCCTGGGAGCCGAAGGAATCCCGGGAGTCGGAGAGGCCCCGGGAATGAGCGGGATCCTGAGAGTCAGAGGGATTCCGAGAGATATTCGCAGTCATTGTCCGAGTCACTTCCTGCAGTCCGGAACTACCTGCCGCACCGTCGGAAACCTAGGCGAACCCGACCACCCGCCACAGCCCCCTTTTTTTCTTCTCCGGGCCGTGTCACAAACCCCTAGGGGCGCAGTAGGGGGGTGCCGGCCGAAGTACGGCCGAGGCGCTGCGAACACCCCCCTGACAGGGTTTTGCTACCCGCCCATGAGCCGCATCCGGACCAGTCCCTTGCTCGCGTTTATCATCCGCCCGCCGATTTCCTCCGGGGCGTCCCTGCGGCACCACACCGCGTTCTTCGCCATTTTCCCGGGGGACATGTTGAAACACCGGGTGTCGCGCAGCCCGAGCCGGAACGACGGGGCGATGAAGTCCGCCTGCCGGACGCACTCCAGAATGCGCCGGGCCGCTTCCCTGGGGGCGAGCGAGCCCTCGTCGACCTGGACGCACAGATCCCGGGTGAGCGCGCTCATCGCGTTGAATCCCGGACTCACCGGGAGCGGGGACCCCGGGTGCGCGGAGTCCTCCAGGTCCCGGAAGACGCTCCGGTCACCGCTGCGCGTGAAGCGGTAGTAGGCGTCCTCCAGCATGACGTTGCCCAGCATCGTGCCGAGCATCCAGGTGCGGTTCACCGCGTTCCACAGCTCGTAGTCGCGGAAGCCCACGAACGAGCTGAAGACGAGGTCGTCGTGGAAGTCGAACAAGCCCTGCTGGAGGGTCTCCAGGTACGCGAAGCGCTCGGTCGACCAGTCGCCGTCGCGGGCGGCCGCGATCAGGCGCCAGGCCAGCGCGTTGACGATCTCCATGGTGTTGGTCAGGCCGCGGGAGTACAGCGCGTCGATGAACCCGGCGGCGTGCGAGGTGAGGCAGAACCGGTCGCCGACCACCTGCTTGGCCGAGTACTGCAGCCGCCCGGTGGACACCCAGGGCCGTACCGTACGGGCGTCCTGGAACTGCCAGGCGATCTCCGGGAACCGGCCCAGGAACGCGTCGAACTCGGCCTGCGGGGGCGTGTCGTCCTTCGGGAAGGCCCGCGGGTCCAGGGTGAGTCCCACGCTGCACAGCGGGTTGAGGGAATCGGCGTGGTTGTCGAACGGGATGACCCACAGCCAGCCGCCGTCGAAGACATGGTGCAGGGTGCCGTGGTGCCAGGGGTTGGGCTGGTCGTGGCGGGCCGCGGCCGGCGCCCGGTCGAAGGGCCGTACCCCGATCATGTGGGTGAACAGGGACCGGGAGTGCGTACGGGCCCGGGTCGGCGTCTCCCGCAGCGCGAACTTCTCCGCCAGCGGCGACCGGAACCCGCTGCCGTCCACGATGTAGCTCGCCCGGAACTCCCGGCCGCCCTCGGTGCGCAGCACCGCCCCCGACTCCGGGTCGATGTCCACGTCCGTGACCCGGGTGTTCAGCAGCGGCTCGGCACCGTACTTGACCGCCGTGTGGAACAGGTACGCGTCGACGTCCTGCCGGAAGAGGTGGGTCTCGGTGCGGATGGCCTGGGGGACCACCAGTTGGTTGATCTCCTGCGGGTGCTGCGCGCTGCCCTCGCGGTGGTAGACGAAGCCGAAGTTCTGCTTCTGGCCGCAGTAGCGCGACACCTGCCGGCTGATGCCCTTGTGGCTGGAGAGCGGCTTGAGTTCGGGGACCCGGTAGCGGTCCGCGATGAGCCGGGTCATCCCCGAGGTGTACGGGATGGTCGACTCGCCGACCGCGAACCGGGGGTGGGTGCCGGCGTCCAGCAGCAGCACGCGGACACCGTTGCGGGCGAGCACCGCGCCCAACATGCCGCCGGCCATGCCGGCGCCGAGTATCGCCACGTCGTAGGTGTCCGCGCGTCCTCGCGCGCCGCGACTGTTCTGCATGGCCCTCGCCTTTCTGCTGTGCCGATGAGTGAGCCGATCAAATGAGCGGAGGGGCGGCGGGGTCAGTCCGCCCCGTCCAGCGGGATGCCGTGGGTCGGCAGCTCCTGCCGGGTCCGCACCCCGAGCTTGCGGAACACGCGCGTCAGGTGCTGCTCGACCGTGCTGGGGGTCACGGCCAGCCGGCGGGCGATCTCCCGGTTGGTCTGCCCCAGCGCGGCGAGCACCGCGACCCGGCGTTCGGCCCCGCTGAGCAGGTACAGGTCCGCCGGGTGCGCGCGGCCCCCGGAACCGCCGCGCGGCACCCCTTCGGCCTGGGCGGCCAGCGACCGCGCCAGAGGCACCGCCCCGGCCGCCTCGGCCAGCCGCAGCGCGCTGCGCAGTTCCTGCCGGGCCTGCCCGGTGTTCCCCGCAGCCGTGCGCGCGTGCGCCAGTTCCCCGAGGGCACCGGCCAGTTCGAGCCGGTCACCGCAGCCGCGCAGCAGCGCGACCGCCTCGGTGAGCGGCTCCAGGCGCTCGTCGTCCGGCCCGCAGGCGGCCACCGTCCGCAGCGCGATCCCGCGCGCCCGCGACGGCCGTTCCCCGGCCAGGGCCAGCTCCTGCCGCGCCAGCTCGTACGCGCGCTCCCGGTCACCCACGGCCAGGTGCGCGCGGGCCGCCTCCGAGCGCCAGGGCACCAGCGTCGGCTGGTCGAACCGCCAGGCATGCATCAGGGCCCCGCAGGTGGCGAAGTCGTCCAGCGCCGCGTACGGGCGCCCGGTCTCCAGGTGGTAGCGGCCCCGCGCGTGCAGGAAGTACAGGCCGAATCGGCTGCGGAACAGCCCCGCGGGCACCGGGACCTCCAGGTACTCGGACGCGGCGTCGTAGTCCCCGGTCCGGGTGGCCGCCTGCACCAGATTGGACAGCGGCCCTCCGATGCACACACCCCAGCTCTCGGCCGGCACCTGCGCCAGCGCGGCCTGCGCCAGCCGCCGGGCCTGCAAAGGATCGCCCTGCCGCAGCGCCACCCGCGCGCGCAGGGACGCGAACTCCGCCTCCCACAGCGGCACCCGCCGGGTACGGGCCTGCTCCAGCCAGTGGTCGCACCAGTTGGCGACCGCCTCCAGCCGGTCGGCGAACTCCAGCACCGAGGTGGCGCACACGATCCACTCCTGGGTGCTCTTGCTCAGCCGCATCGCCCGCATCGCGGCCTCCGCGTCGGCGACCGCCTCGTCGTCCGGCCCGTGCGCCAGGACGTGCGCCAGGGCCGCCGCACCCAGCACCCGGGGGTCGTCCTGCGCCCGCCCGGCAGCCCACGGCCGGCCGCCGGGCGCGCCGGGCGGCCGGCGCACCGAGCCCGGATAGGTCGTCGCCAGCAGCTCCCGCGTCGCCCGGATCTCCGCCGCGGCCGCCGGATCACACCCCGGCTGCCCCTCGCCGATACGGTCCACGGCCTCCAGCGCCTCGTCGAAACGGCCGTGCCACAGCAGGAACTTGGCCAGCGTGAGCGCGTGCCGGTCCGGCAGCCGTCCGTCGTGCAGCGCGGTGGCCAGCTCGCCCAGGTGGCGGGCGCTGATGGACGGGTTGAGCATCCAGGCCGTACCGGCGTACAGCGCCTTGATGCCCACCCGGGCCTCGTCGTCCTGGCACACCCGCAGCGCGGCCTCCAGACAGGCGTGCGCGTCCGACACGCGGTTGCCCGCCAGATGCCGTTCGGCCGCCTCGCACAGCACGTCCATCGCCCACGGCTGCCCCCGGTCCTCCGAGGCGATCAGCAGCCGGGCCACCGTCGTCGCCGGTGCGCCCTCCTGGTACAGCAGTACGGCGGCCCGCGCGTGCAGCGCGGACCGCTGCTGCGGCGCCAGGCTCTCCAGTACGGCCGTACGCGCGACCGGGTGCAGCCGTCCGGAGTCCAGCAGCCCGGCGGCCTCCAGGGCACAGGCGCCCCGGCTCATGGTGGCCTCGTCCTCCTCCAGCAACCGGGCCAGCCGGGAGGACTCGGAGTCCGCGTCGAGCACGGCCAGCGCCTGGGCCAGCCGCATCAGTACGGGGCGGCCTCGGTGGATGCAGCTCAGCACGGTCTCGGCGTAGGCGTCACCGACGACGAGCTGCGGTACGGCGCCCGCGGTCGGCTCGCCCGCCTGCCGGCAGTCCTCCACCAGGGCCCGTACGAGCAGCGGGTTGCCGCCGCTGACCGCGTGGCAGGCGGCGGCCGGCATCCGTGCGGCGTGGGCCCCCAGGTGGTCGGTGATCAGTTCGGCGACGCCCGCCACCGTCAGCCGGGCCAGCGGGACGCGGCGGTACCCGGGCCGGGCGAGCAGCGCGGCGTGCAACTGCGGATGCGCGGGCTTGGACAGCGTGCACTCCGCCACCACGACGACGATCGGCGCGGACGGCGCCCGGCGCAGCAGCCGCAGCAGCCAGTACAGCGAAAGGGAGTCGGTGAACTGTACGTCGTCGATGCACAGCAGCACCGGCGTGCGCTCGGCCGCGCCGATGACCGCCAGACACAGCCGGTGCAGCGCACCCGTGGTGTCCGCGTCCAGGGTCGGCTGGGCGAACCCCGACGCCCCGTGGCCGTCCACGGTGTCGGGCCGCTCGTGTCTGCGGGTGACGCGGTCCAGCAGCACCGCGAGTTCCGCGCAGGCGCCCAGCGGCCCCTCGGCGCCGCGCAGCAACTGGAACATGACGCTGCCGGGCGACTCACGCTCGGCCCACGAGCCGATCGCGCTCAGCACCAGGAACCCTTCCCGCGCCGCCACGTCCCGTACGGCCGACAGCAGCTCGGTCTTGCCGCAGCCGATGCCCCCGCTGATCACGGCGGCCCCGCCGCGGTCCGGCGCGCACTCCCCGAGCAGCTCCAGCATCTGAGCGAGCTCCGTCGCCCGCTCCACCAACCGCATGTCCCTCTCGGCTCACTTCCTGCGCGATGCGCGCGTCCTGCGCTTCTCCCGCCGGCGGTGGCCGCGGGACCGGGGCCGGACCCGGGCGACGGTGCGCGCCGCGGCCGGCCCGATGACGGGCCCTCAGACGGAGGACGCCTTCACGGGGTCCCGCTCGCGGTGGCCCGCAGGCCGCCCCAGGTCCACGGGCCTGGCGTACACACGGGACAGCAGTGGGCCCGTCATGGCGGTGGTGAGGACGGCCATCACGACCATGAGGGAGTACAGCGTGCCGTCCAGCAGCCCCAGCTCCAGCCCGATGCCGAGGATCACCAGCTCCGTCAGGCCGCGGGTGTTCATCAGCGCGCCGAGTGCCGTGGCGGGCCGCGCCGGCAGGCCCTGGGTACGGGCGGCCACGAAGGTGCCGCCGAACTTCCCCGCCACGGCCACCAGCAGGATCGCGCCGAGCTGCAACAGCTCCGCTCCGCGCAGCCGCCCCAGGTCGACCTGCAACCCGGCCACCACGAAGTAGACGGGCAGCAGCAGGGACGTGATCCGCCCCGTGTGGTCGAGCAGGTCGGCCCGCAGCTCGGCCGCGCCGTGCCGGGGGATCAGCAGGCCGAACACGAAGGCGCCGAAGATGAAGTGCATCCCCATCGCCTCGGTCGCCGTCGCCGACAGCAGCGCCCCGACCAGTACGACCGCGGCGGCCGGAGCGGTCAGCCGGGCGGCCGTCCCGCCGCGCAGCAACGCCCGGCTCAGCAGGGGCCGCACCACCGTGAACATCAGCACCGCGTACGGCAGGACCAGCGCCACCAGCCAGTGGTTCCCGCCGCCTCCGACGGTGGCCTGCACCGCGGCCAGCGCGGCCCAGGCCACCACGTCCACGACGGCGGCCGTGGCCAGCGCGATCCCGCCCAGCTCCGTGGTGGTCAGCCCCCGGTCCGCCAGGATGCGGGCGAGCACGGGGAACGCGGTCACCGACAGCGACAGCCCGACGAACACGATGAAGGCCATCGGCGCCTCGTTCGGATGCTCGTGCAGCAGCCACAGGGCCAGCACCGTGCCCAGCAGGAACGGCACGGCCGTCGACCCGAAAGCCGACACCGCCGTAACCCGTCCCCGGCCCCGCAGGGACGTGGTGTCGATCTCCAGCCCCACGATGAACATGAAGAGGGCGACCCCCACGTCGGCCAGGCCGGTCAGCGGAGCGCGGACGTCGGCGGGGAACAGGGCTCC
This sequence comes from Streptomyces chrestomyceticus JCM 4735, assembly GCF_003865135.1. Classification (NCBI taxonomy): domain Bacteria; kingdom Bacillati; phylum Actinomycetota; class Actinomycetes; order Kitasatosporales; family Streptomycetaceae; genus Streptomyces; species Streptomyces chrestomyceticus. The sequence continues at coordinate 8,046,848 of NZ_BHZC01000001.1, forward strand.
GGCGATCGCCCCGTCGAACAGCGTGGGTCCGAGCAGGATGCCCGCGAGGATCTCGCCGACGACCGGTGGCTGGCCCACCCGGGCGAGCAGCCAGCCCAGGCCGCGGGCCAGTAACAGGATCAGGGCGAGATCCACGAACAGCAGTTGCACCTGTTGGCTGGTCACCTTCGGTTTCCCCCACTCACCGTCGCCCGCGGCCGCTGCTCAGACGCCGGCGGCGCCGGGCGCCGTGGCGTCGGCTATCAGGTCGTCCAGGGTGATCTGGAACAGCGGGTGCCGGCCGCTGAGCCCGGAGATCAGGGTCACGAAGTCCGCCGACGGCTCGTTCTTGCGCTCGGGGTCGACCATCTCCTGGGCGAGGCTGTAGTAGAACTCCTTGTACTTCGACTGGTCGTAGAAGCGCTCCACGAAGGTCCGGATCTCGTCGAAGAACCCGGAGTACGCGGTGGCGTACCGGTCCAGCGCCTTCTCCTCGATCTGCGGGTGCTCCACGATCCGGTCCACGATCTTGGCCAGGGTGCTGCCGGCGAGCGTGGCGAGCGCGACCCCGGTGGAGAACAGCGGGTCCACGAAGGCCGCCGAGTCCCCGACCAGCACCCAGCCGTCGCCGTAGAAGCGGTTGCTGTGGTACGACCAGTCGCGCGCCGTACGGAACCCGGCCGACTGCTGGGCGCCGGCCAGCATCTTCGCGAGCTTGGTGGTGCGCTGCCGCTCGGCGTGGAACAGGTCCTCCAGCGACTGGCCGTTCTCACCGGCGGTGGCCGAGCGCGTCACGTAGCCGACGCTGATCGTGCCCTTGTCGATGGGGATGGCCCAGAACCAGCCGCCGTCCAGCCCCTCGATGAGGATGTTGGTGTACTCGTCGCCGGGCAGCCGCTCGCAGTTGTCGAAGTACGTCCACACCGCGACGTTGCGCAGCTCGTCGTGCCACTCCACCTCGGTGAGCCGGCGCCCGAGCACCCGCGCCTGCCCCGAGGCGTCCACGACCAGCCGCGCCCGCACCTCGTGCAGCCCGTCCAGCCCGCGCAGCGCGAAGCGCACCCCGCTGACCCGGCCGTCGACCATGACGGGCTCCTTGACGGTGGCGTCCTCGATGACGACCGCGCCCAGCTCCCTGGCCCGGTCCAGGATCAGCGAGTCCAGGTCGGCCCGGCGGGTGTGGAAGGCGTACGCGTGCCCGCCACCCTCGATGAACGAGAAATTCCACGGCACCTGTTTGTTTCCCCAGACCAGCGTGCCGCCGTATTTCCGCTCGAATCCCCGGGCGTCCATGCGCTCGGTGATGCCCATCTCCTGCATGGGCCGCATGAAGGCCGGGATGAGCGATTCCCCGACGTGATAACGGGGAAAGCGCTCCCGGTCCAGCACGAGCACCCGCCGGCCGCGCTGCGCGAGAAGCCCGGCGGTGGTCGCCCCGGCCGGCCCACCGCCGATGACGATCACGTCGTACTCGTCAGGAACCCCGAAAAGAGCGGACGGCATTCTGGACCTCCCAAGTGGCTTTGTGGTCGCGTCCAGAAGCCGGAAAAGGAACCGCCGTATCCGGCCGGAACGCGCAGCCAGTGTGCAGGAGCCGTTCTGCAAGGGGTCTACATGTTGTCTGGAGCCTTTCTGGGGCGGGGGAGCGACAGGTGCCGCCCGTTGCCGGAACTGCGGCTGCCGCCCGGGCCCGGCCCGTGATATCCGTAAAGGACCGGCGGGCCGAACTCCCGGCGGGACGGGGGGCCCGGAGAAACGAAGGGCGTCAGCGCATGGAGCAGCCGTGACCAGAGCCTGGGACGTGGCCGTCGCCGCGCCCGCCCGGCTCGGTGAAGGGCCCACCTGGGACGCCCGTGCCGGGCGGCTGATCTGGGTGGACATCCTCTCCGCCCGCGTCCACACCTTCGACCCGGCCACCGGCCGCCGTACCGTGCTGGCCACCGAGCAGCACGTCGGCGCCGCCAAGCCCCGTACCGGAGGCGGCCTGGTCGTCAACCTGCGGGACGGCGTGGGCGCGTACGACGCGGCGGGCGCCTTCACGTGGCTGCACCGCGAACCCGTGCCGGGATGCCGGGGCAACGACGCGGCCGTGGCGCCCGACGGGGCGCTGTGGGCGGGCACGATGGCGTACGACCAGGCACCGGGCCGCGGCACGCTGACCCGGATCGCGCCGGACGGCCGGGCCACCCGCGTCCTGTCGGACGTCACGGTGAGCAACGGCACCGGCTGGAGCCCGGACGGCCGGCGGATGTACTACGTCGACACGCCCACCCGGCGGGTCGACGTCTTCGACGTCACGGACGACGGGCTGGTGACCGGCCGCCGTCCCTTCGTCCGGATCGAGGACCCGGCGGACACGGCGGGCTACCCGGACGGGCTGACGGTGGACGCCGACGGCGGCGTGTGGGTGGCGATGTTCAAGGGCGCGCAGGTGCGGCATTACAGCGCCGACGGCGTACTGCAACGGGTCCTGCCGATGCCGGCCGGCCGCCCCACGGCCTGCGCGTTCGGCGGCACGGCGCTCACCGACCTGTACGTCACCACGGCGCGCGGCGGACCGGGCAGGTCGCCGCTCGGTGGCTCGTTGCTGGTGGTGCCGGACGCCGGGCGGGGGCTGGCCCAGCCCGAGTTCACGGGGTGACACGGGTGCTCCGGGGGCGGCTGTGCGACCGGCTGTGCGCGTGCGGAAAAGTCAGGGGCGTACGGGTGGGGCGGCCGGGTACACGGAGCGCAGTTGTTCCTGGACGGTGGCGAACGAGGAGGCCCCTGATGTTGCTGGCTCACCCTGCTGTACTGCGTGACCTGGTCGAGCAGTACGAGACGCTGCGTGTTCTGAACGCGGCGGACGGGAGCCCGGAAGTCCGGCAGCGGATGGACGACGTCGCCTACACCCTGTGCGTCTCCACCGGCACCCGCGACGTCGACACGGCCCTGATCGCGGCCCGGCACCGGCTGCCGGGAGCCCGGGTCGAGGACGACTCCGTGCTCTCCGAGGCACCGGCCCCGGGGGACGCGGTGGCACCCATCGGGGCCGCCGAGGCCGGCGGCGAGGAAGCGCTGCCCGCCGCGTGACCGCCCTACGGGCGCGCAGCGCCGGGCCGGAGCGCCCGCCCTGCGAGCCACCACCCGCCGCATACCGGGGCCCCGCCGTCGAACGGCGGGGTCCCGGCACGTTGACGGCGCCGCGCCACCCACTCGGCCCAGCCGACCGGCGCCCGGCCGCCCGCCCGGGGCGCGGCGCGGGCGGCCCGAAACGATACTGGGCAGAGCTGCTCAATCCATGATCTCGGGGTCACCCTGGGGAGTCGCCGTAGGGATGATGACGGCGCAGGGCCCGGTCGGCGAGTCGAAGGGGCGAAGCGATGGACGCACCGGTGCCGGAGTTCACCGAGCGGCCGGAGGACCCGTTCGCGCTGCGCCGGGCCGCTTCGGCGGTGCTCGACGACGAGGGCACCGTCGTGGGCTGGAGCGGACGCGCCGAGGCCCTGCTCGGCCATCCGGCGCGCGAGGTGCTCGGGCAGCGGGCGGAGACGTTCCTGCTCGCTCCGGACGGCCGGGCCGCCGGCGCGGAAGCCGCCGCGGCGGCCCGGCGCGACGCGGGCTGGTCCGGCCTCCTGCCCGTCCGGCACCGCGACGGGCAGCGCGTCGAGCTGGGCCTGCGGGTCCGCCCCGTCGAGCGGGGCGGCTCCCGGCACGAGTGGTACGTCGTCGCCGCGCCCGCCGCGGAGGTCGTCCAGTGGGAGATCGACCGCTCGGTCCTGGACGGCCTGTTCCGGCGCTCCCCGATCGGCCTGGCCGTGCACGCCCCTGACCTGAGCATCCTCCGCATCAACCGGGCCATCGCGGGCATCAGCCGGCGGCCGGCCGCGGCGCACCGGGGCCTGCGCATGGAGGACTTCCTGATCGGCCCGGACGCGGCCACGATCGAGGAACGGCTGCGCAGGGTGCTGGAGACGGGCGAGCCGCTGATCTTCACCGAGCAGTCCTGCCGGCTGCGCGCCGACCCCGGTCAGGAACGGGTGGTGTCGGTGTCCGCGTTCCGGATGCGGGACACCTCCGGCGCGGTGCTCGGCGTCACCCAGATGGTGGAAGACGTCACCGACCGGCACCGGGCCCAGCACCGGCTCGCCGTGCTCAACCGGGCGAGCGCCCGCATCGGCACCACGCTGGACGTGTCCCAGACCGCCCGGGAACTCGCCGAGGTCGCGGTCCCCGACCTCGCCGACGCGGTCTCCGTCGACCTGCTGGAACCGGTCACCCGCGGCCAGGACCCCACCCGGGGGACGTACGTGCCGGTGCACCGTACGGCCGTACGGTCCGTCGTACCGGCGGGGCTGGACGTGATGTACCCGGTGGGCGAGGCGTTCCGCTTCGCCCCGGGGACGCCGCAGGCCCGGTGCCTGACCGCACGGCAGCCGATCCTCGAACCGGAACTGGCCGACAGCCCCGGCTGGTACATCCAGGACCCCGAACGCTCGGAGCGGGCGCTGCGCCTGGGCGCCCACTCGCTGATCGTGGTGCCGCTGGCCGCCCGCGGCCTGGTGCTGGGCCTGGTGAGCCTGTGGCGGGTGGAACGGCCGCAGGCGTTCGAGCAGGACGACCTCGTACTGGCCCAGGAGTTCGTCTCCCGCGCCGCCATCTGCATCGACAACGCCCGCCGCTACACCCAGGAGCACTACGGGGCACTGACCCTGCAACGCAGCCTGCTGCCGCGCGAACTGCCCGAACAACTGGCCGTCGAGGTCGCCCACCGCTACCTGCCCGCCGACCCCGCGGCGGGCGTCGGCGGCGACTGGTTCGACGTCATCCCGGTCTCCAGCGCCCGGGTCGCCCTGGTCGTCGGCGACGTCGTCGGGCACGGGCTGCACGCCGCGGCCACGATGGGCCGGCTGCGTACGGCGGTGCACACCCTGGCCAACCTCGACCTCGCGCCCGACGAAGTCCTCTCCCACCTGGACGACCTCGTCAACCGGCTGGCCGAGGAGCAGGAGTCGGCCGACGGCGGCCCGCAGAGCCCGCAGATCATCGGCGCGACCTGCCTGTACGCGGTGTACGACCCGGTCTCCCGCCGCTGCAGCATCGCCCGCGCGGGCCACCTGCCGCCCGCCGTCGTCGGCCCCGACGGCCGGATGACCCTGCCCGACCTGCCCGCGGGTCCGCCCCTCGGGCTGGGCGGCCTGCCGTTCGAGTCCGCCGAGATCGACATCGCCGAGGGCAGCCTGCTGGCCCTCTACACCGACGGGCTGCTGGAAGTACGCGGCCGGGACCTCGACGCAGGGCTGGAACTGCTCCGCGAAGCGCTGGAGCGGCCCGCACGCGGCCTGGAGGACTGCTGCAAGGCGGCGGTCGACGCGCTGCTGCCCGACCACCCCCGGGACGACGTCGCACTGCTCGTCGCCCGTACGCGTGCGCTGCCCCCGGAGAGCGTCGCCTCGTGGGACCTGCCCGCCGAGCCGACCGCCGCGGCGGAGGCACGCGAAGTGACGGCCGCCAAGCTGACCGAGTGGGGCCTGGAGGAACTGGCGTTCACCGCCGAGCTGGTGGTGAGCGAACTGGTCACCAACGCCTACCGCTACGGCGGCACCCCCATCACCCTGCGGCTCATCCGCGACCGCTCACTGATCTGCGAGGTCTCCGACCCCAGCAGCACCGCCCCGCACCTGCGACGCGCCCATAGCACGGACGAGGGCGGCCGCGGCCTCCTCCTGGTCGCCCAACTCACGGACCGCTGGGGCGCCCGCCACACCCGCGAGGGGAAGACCGTGTGGACGGAGCTGCCGTTGCCGTCGCCTGCGGACGGCTGAAAAGCGTCTGTACTTCCGAGCGGGCGGGGCGCAGTGTCGTCCCTGTACTTGCCGAGATGGAAAGTGTTTGTCGGCATGGCAAGTACGGGCGCCAGGCCCGGCTGACGCGGTGCGCGACGGAGGGGGAAGCATGTACGGAGCCAGTGACCACATGGGCGCCTTGGAGCGGGCGACTGCGATGGAGAGAGCCGCGCGGGCCCGAAGCGGGTGGTACGCGCGCTACCTGTGGGTCTTCGCTGCGGGACAGTCGGTGATCGTCCCGATGGCGCTGCTGTGGCACGGGTTCGCCGCCGCGCTGACCTTCACGCTGACCATGACCGCCCTGGTGTCCGGGATTTCGCTGTACGCCGCCCGGCAGCGGATCGTGCGCCGCGGGTTCGGGGTCCGGCACGGTGTGCTGATCGGTCTGTGGGCCGCGGTCTACTCCGCTTCGATCCTGTTCGGGCAACTGGTGTTCGTGGACAGTCCTCCGTTCGCGGCCGTGGCGGCGTCGGCGTGTGCCCTGCCGCTCGTCGTGGGTGCCGTCCTCGAAAGGCGACGGTCGTCGTGACGGAGGGGAGCGCCCGGGCCGGTACGGGCGGCAGCCACCCCCGCCACGCCCTCGTCCCGCTGCTCAACTCGCCCGTCCGGCTGTCCGTGGTGGCGGCGCTGTCGCCGGTCGACCGGGCCGGGTTCGCCGTGGTGCGCGATCTGGTCGAGGTCACCGACTCCGCCCTCTCCAAGCAGGTCGCGGCGCTGGAGGCGGCAGGCTGGCTGGCCGTGTCCAAGGGCCGGGCCGGGCGCCGTCCGCTGACCTGGCTGGCGCTGACCGCCGAGGGGCGCGCCGTGTATCAGCGGCACCTGGCGGCGCTGCGGGCGATCGCCGGGGGCGGCGGAGTGCGGCACGTTCCGGAGCCGGGCGGAGCCGTACCGGACGGAGACGCCGTGCTCAACGGCGTTGTCAGTCCCTCGTGTCACGATGACGGACATGAACACACCTGAACGCACCTTCCCGCCCATGACCGCCGACGAGCGGACCACCTTGGAAGCCTGGCTCGACTTCTACCGCGCCACCCTCGCCCAGAAGTGCGACGGCCTGACGGAGGAGCAGCTCCGTACGGCGTCGGCGGAGCCCTCCTCGCTCACCCTGCTCGGTCTCGTCCAGCACCTGACGGAGGTCGAGCGGACCTGGTTCCGCAGGGTGCTGACGGGGGAGGACGCCCCGACGGTCAGCAGTGCCGACGCCGATGTCCGGCCCGCCGACCGAGGGTTCGGCCTGGAGGCGGACGCCACCTACGCGAAGTCCCGCCTCCTCTGGCAGACCGAGGTGGAGCACGCCCGCAAAAACTGCGCCGCCCACGCGCTGGAAGACACCGGGCTGTGGCGGGACAACCAGGTCAGCCTGCGCTGGATCTACTCCCACATGATCGCCGAGTACGCCCGCCACTGCGGCCACGCGGACCTCATACGGGAGCGCATCGACGGGAGCACGGGGGTCTGACCGCCGCGGGGCACCGGGCGGCGGGGATAGGGACGCCGGGGCGCCGGGACGCTGGGGCTTCGGGGCCAAGGGTGAGGGCGGGGGCGGGCGGTGAGGCGGGATTACGTATACCGCCCAGCGGCCGGGACTCAGCAGACTGGCGCGCGAGCACGGGACACCGCGCCACCGATGCGGTGCGACGGCAGCGGTACCGCACGCCGGCGCGCGGCCGCCCACCGCACCCCAGGTCACACCGAGCGGAGGGCATCGTGGCGGACGACTCGACGGCACAGGACCGGCAACTGCTGCACGACTACTCCCGGGAGACCCGCGACCCGTACGCCCAGCGGCTGCTCGGTGAACTGCTCGGCCACGTCAACCGGGCGGAGTTCGAACGGACGGCGGGCGCGGGCGGCGGCAACACCCGTGACCTCGGCCAGGGGCGGTACACCGTCTCCTACGCCTACACGCCGGGCATGCCGCGCGCCGACCACCTCGCTGTGCTGGTCCACGAGCTGACCCATGTCGCGGTCAACCAGGCGTACGACTCCCGGATGCTGAACTTCCCGGCACCCCGGCTCTCCGCGGCCGAGGAGGACCGGGTGCGGAACGAGACACCCGACCGGGAGGAGGACCACCAGAACGCCCGCCTGGGGCGGGTGGACGCACGGCGCCGGGACGCCTTCGTGGACCTGGTCGTCGGCCATGTGCAGCGGCTGCTGGACGAACTGCCCTCGTCCCGGCTGTCGCCCGAGCGGCAGCGGGCGATCCGCACCAAGCTCACCGACCACATGCGGGCCCGCCCGTACCACGAGTACGACGGCGTCCTCTCGCACCTCCTGACGTGGGCCGACCTGGACGGGGCCGACCGCTCCTCGGCCTTCTACCGGAGCCTGACCGCGATGGTGGCCCAGGCGGCCGACTGGCGGACCGCCGGCGCCGTCACCCCGCCCCGGCGCGGCCTCGTCCGCCGGATGGTCGGCGCGCTGGGCCGCTCGCTGCACATCTTCCGCCGCTAGAAACCCTGTTCGCCCGGAACCTTTGGCGACAGGTGTGCGCAACCTGTGAATCATGACGGTTTGATTGACGCGTCCAGCAGTCCGCGGGGATAAAGGATTGCAGTGATATCGGATGCACTCCGCCTTCGGGAGGTCGTCATGGAAGAACAGGAAGCTCCGGACACCGTCTACCAACCGCCGATGCTGGCCGAGCTCGGTGAATTCAGTGAGGACACGCTGGGAATCGGTCATTTCTTCTCGGACGGCGCCGGCGGTTACATCGTTGTCTGAATCCGTGCGGGGGCCGGGATTCGCGGTGCTGCCGGACACACCTGCCGGAGCGGCCGCGCGACCGGCTGTCCCGATCGCCGCACCACAGGTGGTGGCACACGCGTCCGGGCGCCCCTGGCTGGTCGGCAGGTGGGGCCGTGACCAGTGCGTCACGGCCGCGGCCGGGCCGGTACGGGTGGCGGTCATCGGGGTACGTCCGGTGACCGCCGCGCGGCTGTCCCGCCTGGCAGCCCAGGTGCGCTCGCAGGCCGATGTGGACCGCCTGGCCGCGGACCTGCCGGGCGCCTGCCACCTGGTGGTTTCCTTCGGCGGACAGATGCGTCTGCAAGGCACCGCCACCGGCCTGCGCAGGGTCGTCCACGCCCGGCTGCACGGCACCACGGTGGCCGCCGACCGGGCCGACCTGCTCGCGGCGATGACCAGGGCCTCGGTGGACGAACACGCCTTGGCGGTACGGGCGTCGTGCAGGGGCGTCCTGCCGTCGCCGCTGAGCGAACAGACCATGTGGAGCGGGGTCGTCGCGCTGCCCCCGGGAGACTGCCTGGTCTGGGACCGGGACCGAGCCCGGCAGGCGCGATGGTGGCGTCCACCGGAACCGCGAGAGCCGCTGGAGACCGGTGCGCGAGCCGTACGTACCGCGCTGGAGGCCGCGACGAGCCGACAGCCCGCCCCCGGAGAGGGGCTGAGCAGCGACCTGTCGGGCGGCATGGACTCGACCTCGCTGTGCTTCCTCGCCGCCCGCCACACCCCCGACCTGACCACCGTGCGCTGGGCCGAGGCCGAGGCGGGCAACGACGACCCCGCCTTCGCCGCCCACGCCACGCGCCTCCTCGACCGCGCCGAGCATCTCCTCGTACCGCAGCGGCAATTGCCGAGGATTTTCGACGATCCGCAGATGCTCGCGGACACCGAGCAGCCTTTTCCGTTCACGCGCACGGCTGCCAGATTCCGGCACCTGGGAAATCTGCTCGCCCGGTCGGGTTCCCGGCGGCATCTGGCGGGTCACGGCGGTGACGAACTGTTCAGCGCGCTTCCCGGTTATCTGCATCAATTGCTGTGGCGTCACCCGGTCACCGCGATCCGTCACACGCGCGGTTATGCGGCGCTCAGGCGCTGGCCGTTGAGCGCCACGTTCGCCGGGTTGCTCCGCCCCGGGGACGTCGCGGGGTGGTGGCGTGCACAGGCCGAGCACCTCACCGCACCACCGCCGCCGCGGCGACGGCCCGTACTGGGCTGGGGCCTGTGGCCGATGCGGGTGACGCCGTGGGTCACCGACGCCGGTGTCGAGCTGACCCGGGAGGCCCTGCGGCGCACCGCCGACCAGGCCGAGACCTGGGCGGACGACCCCGGCCAGCACCAGGCCCTGCTCGTCCTGCGCTCCAGTACGTCCCTCTACCGGCCGCTGGCCCGGATGCTCGCCGGCGCCGGCGTCGAACTGGACCTGCCGTACTTCGACGACAGCGTGGTCGAAGCGGTGCTCGGCGTCCGGCTGCACGAGCGGTCCACGCCCTGGCGGTACAAGCCGCTGCTGGCCGACGCCATGCGCGGCACCGTGCCGGACCAGGTGCTGGGCCGGTCCACGAAGGGCGAGTACGGCGAAGACCTGCGCATCGGCTTCCGCCACAACCTGCCCGCCATCCTGGACACCTTCGCCGACTCGGCCCTCGCCGCCCACGGGCTGATCGACACCGACATCCTGCGCACCCGTCTGCTCGCCCCGCAGGCCGACGAGACCACCGTGTTCGCCGTGGAGTCCCTGCTGGGGTGCGAGACCTGGCTGCGCGCCGAACGCAGCGCCGCTGCCCCCGGGAGGCCCGATGCCGCTACGCCTGCACCCTGACGTGACCTCCGCCGACACCGACGACGGCACCGTCCTGCTGCACCTGGGCACCGGACGGTACTGGCAGCTCAACGCCACCGGCGCCGCCGTGCTCCGCCACCTGCTCGACGGCGACGAACCCGACCGCGTCGCCGCCGCGCTCGCCGCCCGGCACGGCATCGAAGCGGACCGCGCCGCCCGCGACGTGCACGCCGTCGTCGGTCAACTGCGCGCCGCGAAGCTGGTGATCACCTCGTGAGCGTGCCCGTCGCCCTGGCCGAACGCCGCGCCCTGCCCGTACACCGCCGGTTCCTGCCGTTGCTGGCGGTCGCCGTCGCCCGCCCGCTGGCCGCGACCACCCCGGCCCGCCTGCGCCGGTTCCTGGAGTTCGCCCGCCGCGGCTCGGCGCCGGCCACCGCCGCACAGGCACGGGCCGCCCGGCAGCAGGTGGTGGCCGTCTCCCTGCGCTGCGCCGGGCAAGGCTGCCTGCAACGTTCCATCGCCACCGCCCTGCTCTGCCGCGCCCGCGGCACCTGGCCCACCTGGCGTACCGGCGTGCGCACCCACCCCTTCTCCGCCCACGCCTGGGTCGAAGCCGACGGGCAGCTCATCGGGAGCCGTACCCCGCAGGCCACTACCGGCCGCTGCTGACCATCGGCCCGCCACCCTCGGCGAATGAGGTGGCAACACCCTCGGCGAACGAGGTGGCAACGGCGGGCGAAGCGGATACGGCGGGCGGGGAGACACCGGACCGGCAGCCGTGACATCGGCCGGCCTCAGGTAAAGCCTTGCCCACATTGTCGTAAGCGGCGGCCCATCCGCCAACCCTCCCTCTCCTGCCACCACCCGCCGAATCCGCAGCTCAAGCCCATCGTCTGCTCCTCAAACCCGCCCGCAGAGCAGGTCGTTGGGCGGCTCTCCCCGTGTTACGGCCAGGTTGACGGAGCGCCACCGCGAGGAACACCCTCGTTACATAGGTGCTCGATACAACTGATCCGTGGGAGCGCCGGGCCGCCGGGCTGCGCCCTGCCCGCACACGGCGCCCGCGTACCGCCCGTCGCCGGACCGCCGCCGGACGGCCCGCCTCCCCGGACCGGACACAGGAGGACATGGCATGTGTGGCATCACCGGCTGGATTTCCTTCGATCGTGACCTGCGCTCCGAGCAGGAGACCGTCGACGCGATGACGGAGACGATGTCCTGCCGCGGGCCCGACGACCGCGGAACGTGGGTGCAGGGCCCGGCCGCCCTCGGGCACCGCCGCCTCGCGATCATCGACCTGCCGGGCGGCCGCCAGCCGATGACCGTGCAGCAGGCGGACGGCAGCCCGGTGGCCATCGTCTACTCGGGCGAGGCGTACAACTACCGCGAGCTGCGCGAAGAACTCGTCGGCAGGGGACACCGGTTCACCACCGAGTCCGACACCGAGGTCGTGCTGCGCGGCTACCTCGAATGGGGCGAGGCGGTCGCCGAGCGGCTCAACGGCATGTACGCGTTCGCCGTCTGGGACGAGCGGCGCCGGCGGCTCGTCATGGTGCGCGACCGCATGGGCATCAAGCCGTTCTACTACTACGAGACCCCCGACGGCGTGCTGTTCGGCTCCGAGCCCAAGGCGATCCTCGCCAACCCGCTCGCCGAGCCCCGCGTCGGCCTCGACGGCGTCCGCGAGATGTTCGCCTTCGTCAAGACCCCCGGCCACGCCGTGTGGGACGGCATGTACGAGGTCGAGCCCGGCACGGTCGTCACCGCCGACCGCGGCGGCCTGCGCCGCCACGTGTACTGGTCGCTGGAGACCCGCGCCCACGAGGACGACCGCGACACCTCCGTGGCCCACGTCCGTACCCTGCTCGACGACATCGTCCGCCGTCAGCTCGTCTCCGACGTCCCCCGCTGCACCCTGCTCTCCGGCGGCCTCGACTCCTCCGCCATGACCGCGCTGGCGGCCCGGCAACTGAAGGAGACGGGGGAGACCGTACGCAGCTTCGCCGTCGACTTCGTCGGCCAGACCGAACACTTCGTCGCCGACGACCTCCGCGCCACCCCGGACACGCCGTACGTCCACGACGTGGCCCGCCTCTCCGGCACCGACCACCAGGACATCGTCCTGGACTCGGACGCGCTGGCCGACCCCGAGGTGCGCGCGAAGGTCATACGGGCGCGCGACATACCCGTGGGTTTCGGCGACATGGACTCCTCGCTCTACCTCCTCTTCAAGGCGATCCGGCAGCACTCGACCGTCGCCCTCTCCGGGGAGTCCGCCGACGAGGTGTTCGGCGGCTACAAGCAGTTCTTCGACGAGGAGGCCCGCCAGGCCGACACCTTCCCCTGGCTCGTCCGCGTCGCCGAGCACTTCGGCGACGACGGCGACATCCTCGTCCCCGCGCTCGCCGACTCCCTCGACCTGCCCTCGTACGTACGCGACGGCTACCGGACCGCGGTCAAGGACATCCGGCGGCTCGACGGCGAGAGCGACTTCGAGTACCGGATGCGCAAGATGAGCTATCTGCACCTGACCCGGTTCGTCCGCATCCTGCTCGACCGCAAGGACCGCGCGAGCATGGCCGTGGGCCTGGAGGTACGGGTGCCGTTCTGCGACCACCGGCTGGTCGAGTACGTCTACAACACGCCGTGGGCGCTGAAGTCCTTCGACGGACGCGAGAAGAGCCTGCTGCGCGAGGCCACCGCCGATGTCCTGCCGAAGTCGGTGTACGACCGGGTCAAGAGCCCCTACCCGTCGACGCAGGACCCCAAGTACGCGGTCGCCCTCCAGCAGCACGCCAAGGACCTGCTGGCCCGCTCCTCGCACCCGGTCTTCGAGATCGTCGACCGCAACTGGCTCAAGCGCGCCGCCGAGCACGCCGCCCCGCAGATCACCCAGGCGTCCCGGAAGGGCCTCGAAAAGACGCTCGACCTGGCTCAGTGGTTGGACATCTACCGGCCCCGGCTTACCCTTTCCTGACCCGGACAGGGCGCGCGATGGGCTGAACGATGACAATCGGTGACGATGCGGCACTCCAGTTGGTGGTCTCCCTGAACCGGCTGACCCGCAGCCTGCGCAGGGCCGCCGCCGCGGGCGGCATCCAGCCGACACAGCTCGCCGTCCTCGCGATGCTGACCCAGCGCGGCCCCTCCCGGATCGGTGAGATCGCGACCTGGGTCCCCTGCTCCCAGCCGACCGCCACCGCGGCCGTGCTGGGACTGGAGACCGCCGGCCTGATCCGCCGCGAACCGGACCCCACGGACGGCCGGGCCAGCCGCGTCCTGGCCACCGACCGCGGCACGGCCGCGCTCGCCGAGGTCGCCCGCGGCGAGGCCGAGGTGCTGGCCAAGCGCCTCGCCTCGCTGCGGCCCGACGAGGTCCGCCGGCTCGCCGAGATCGAACCGCTGCTGCGACGCTTGGCCGAGGCGTCGGACTGACCGGGTGACGGACCCGGCCGACGGGCATCGCCCCTGGTGGCGCCCGCAGGGCCGGTCGGAGTAGGGACGATGACCTACGATGCGGACCGTCGTTCTCAGGCCATGGCCAGTCATAGGACAGTCACAAGTCGCACAGTCGCCTCCCTCGCCACGACCACCCTCGCGGTCACGGCCGCGGCGGCAGCGGTGTCGCTCGTCGGCGCGGCCCCCGCGTCGGCCGGCGGCCTCATCGTCATCGGGTCCCCGTCCCACGACAACACCTGCAGGAACGGAGTGGGCACGGTCGCGCGCGGAGCCGCCACGCACGGTACCGGGAACGCGGCCGGCCTGCTCGGGCAGATTCCTTTCGGCAGCCCGCTCAACCACTGCGGCGGCGCCGACCTGCCCGGCAACAAGCAGGGCAACGAAGCGCCGGACGACGACCCCGGGCTCGAATACGCGGCGAATCAGCCTCCGTCCGACACCAGATACCCCGGTGCCGGCCAGACGGACTTCCTCAAGCTGTTCAGGTAGTCACTGCCGAAGGCGCGGCCGGCCACCGCCGAGCCGCCCGGGACGGACCCGTGGCCCGGCCCCTGCCCCGGCCCTCCGTCCCGTCCGCCCCCTTCCCCATCAATGGAACACGTTCTACTGTGCCCACGACCCAGAACCCGACGGCCCGTCAGAAAACAGCTCCCGCGCCGCGCCGTGCCACGCCGTACCGCGCCCGCCGTGCGCCGGAGCGCGTACGTGTCTCCGTACCACCATCCGGGCCGGTCAGACCAGGAGGGGCCGTGCACCTCGAATACACCCCGGCACAGCAGCGGCTGCGGTCCGAACTGCGGGAGTACTTCGCCGCCTTGACCCCCGACAACGCGTACGCACGGTTCCAGGGCACCGGTGCGCGGGACGCCACGGGCCCCAGCCCGCAGAAACGGTTCTACCGCGAGACGGTCCGGCAGCTCGGCACGGACGGCTGGCTCGGGGTCGGCTGGCCCGAGGAGTACGGCGGCCGGGGCCTGACCCCGATGGAGCAGTTCATCTTCTTCGACGAGGCCGCACAGGCAGGCGTGCCGCTGCCCCTGATGGCGCTGAACACCGTCGGCCCGACGATCATGCGGTACGGCACCGCCGAGCAGAAGGCGTACTTCCTGCCCAAGATCCTGGCCGGGGAGATCGACTTCGCGATCGGCTACAGCGAACCGGAAGCCGGTACGGACCTGGCGTCACTGAAGACCCGGGCCGTACGCGACGGCGACGGCTACCTCGTCAACGGGCAGAAGATCTGGACCACCAACGGCGACACCGCCGACTGGGTCTGGCTCGCCGTCCGCACCGCTCCCGTCGAGGACGGCGTACCGCCCCACAAAGGCATCAGCCTGCTCCTCGTGCCCACCTCCGACCCCGGCTACTCCTGCACCCGCATCAACACCCTCGCCTCGCACGACACCACCGCCAGCTACTACGAGAACATCCGCGTCCCCCTGACCCGCCGCGTCGGCGAGGAGAACCAGGGCTGGCGCATCATCACCAACCAGCTCAACCACGAACGCGTCACCCTCGCCGCCCACGGCACGATGGCCGTCCGCGCCCTGCGCGACGTACAGCGCTGGGCCGGCGAGACCAAGCTGGCCGACGGACGGCGCGTCATCGACCTGGGCTGGGTACGCGGCCGCCTGGCCCGTACCCACACCAGGCTGGACGCCATGAAGCTGCTGAACTGGCAGATGGTCGACGCCCTCCAGCAAGGCACCCTCACCCCACAGGACGCCTCCGCCGTCAAGGTCTACGGCTCGGAGGCCCGTCGCGACGCCTACGCCTGGCTGATGGAGGTCGTCGGCGCCGCAGGCCCCCTGAAGGACGGCTCGGCCGGCGCCGTCCTCCACGGCGAACTGGAACGCGGCTACCGCTCCGCGGTCATCTTCACCTTCGGCGGCGGCAACAACGAGATCCAGCGCGAGATCATCGCGTGGATCGGGCTGGGGATGCCTCGGGTACGGCGTTGACGCGCGGTCCGGCCCGCCCCCGCGGTGCCTCCCCAGCGCCCTACACCCCGCGCCCCCGCGCCGCCATACTGAACGGGCGGGGCACCCAGGGGCACCGAGGGGGATCGCGGCGGACGCGGTGGGACGGGGGCGCGGGCGGCGATGGTGGAGAGCAGGCTGGTCCAGGGGCGTTACCGGTTGCTCGACCTGATCGGGCGCGGCGGGATGGGGGAGGTGTGGCGGGCGCGCGACGAGTCGCTGGGGCGGCAGGTCGCGGTCAAGTGCCTCAAGCCGCTCGGGCCGCAGCACGATCCGTCGTTCATGCGGGTGCTCCGGGAGCGCTTCCGGCGGGAGGCGCGGGTGGCGGCGGCCCTTCAGCACCGCGGGATCACGGTCGTCCACGACTTCGGTGAGGACGACGGGATCCTGTTCCTCGTGATGGAGCTGCTCGACGGGCGGAACCTGAGCCAGTTGCTGGAGGACAACCGGCACTACCCGCTGCCCGTGCCGGACTTCGCCGACATCGCCGAGCAGGTCGCGGCGGCCCTCGCGTACACCCACGAGCAGTCCATCGTGCACCGTGACCTCAAGCCCGCGAACATCGTGCGGATCGCCGACGGGACGGTGAAGATCTGCGATTTCGGCATCGCCCGGCTGGGGCACGACATCGGGTTCACCGCCCGGCTGACCGGTACCGGCATAGCGATGGGCACGCCGCACTACATGTCGCCGGAGCAGATCGGCGCCGGGACGGTCGATCACCGCAGCGACCTGTACTCGCTGGGGTGTGTGCTGTACGAGCTGGCTACGGGGGTGCCGCCGTTCGACCTCGACGACGCCTGGGCGGTGCTCGTCGGGCACCGTGACACGCCGCCGGAGCCGCCGCGCGGGCACCGCCCCGACCTTCCGGAGGCGTACGAGCGGATCGTGCTGGACCTGCTGGCGAAGGATCCGGAGGACCGGCCCCGGGACGCTGCGGAGCTGGTGAAACGACTCGTCTCGGCCCGCAGGCCGCCGGAGTACCCCACGGTGGAGGCGACGCTCCCGGCGCGGCCGGACGGGCGTACACCGACGCGCGCCGCGTACCGCCTGCCGTCCTGGACGCAGGGGATGCGCGGCGGGTCCCAGGCCGGCCCCCGGGTGCCGCGGGCGTCCGGTGCCGAGGGTGCCGCCGGGCTGACCGGCTCGTGGACGAGCGGTCTGCCGCCGCTCAGCCGCGACACCCCCGCACCGTACGCCGCCGAGCGCCCCGCGCCCTCGCCCGAACACCTCGCCGCGCTGGCCGCCCGCCACAACGCCGGGCTCAGCCTCGGGCGGCTCGGCCGGTGGGCGGAGGCGGGGGAGGTGCACCGCGCGGTCGCCGCCGAACGGGAGCACGCGCTCGGGCCCGACCACCCGGACACCCTCGCCAGCCGGTTCGAGGTGGCCTTCACCCTCGCCCGGTCCGGCCGGCCCGCCGACGCGCTGCGCGAGTACGAGCGGGTGGCCGCCGGGCGCGAGCGGAGCCTCGGCGCCGATCACGTGGACACGCTGGCCGCCCGCCAGGAGACGGCGTACGCGCTGGGCCGGCTCGGGCGGCACTTCGAGGCGCACCAGGTGTACGTGTCCGTCCTCGCGGCCCGGGAGCGCACGATGGGCCCCGGGCACCCGGACGCGCTGCGCTGCCGCCACAACCTCGCCTTCAACCTCAGCCGTCTGGGCCGGCTGGAGGACGCGTACCGGATGGCGCGCGACGTGGCGTCGGGCCGGGCCCGGGTGCTGGGGGCGCAGCATCCGGACACGCTGGTGACGCGGTACGAAGTGGCTTACCTGCTCGGACAGTTGGGGCGTTGGACGGAGGCATTGCAGACCTATCGTGAGGTGGCCGCCGACCGGGCGCAGGCGCTGGGGCCCGGTCATCCGGACA
The DNA here is from genome assembly GCF_003865135.1 of Streptomyces chrestomyceticus JCM 4735. Classification (NCBI taxonomy): domain Bacteria; kingdom Bacillati; phylum Actinomycetota; class Actinomycetes; order Kitasatosporales; family Streptomycetaceae; genus Streptomyces; species Streptomyces chrestomyceticus. Next base: position 8,064,485 of record NZ_BHZC01000001.1, read on the forward strand.
CCCTCGCCGCCCGTTACGAGGTCGGCATAAGTCTGGGACGTCTGGGGCGCAGCGCCGAGGCGCTGGAGCTGTACCGGGACCTCGTCGACGCCCGTACGACCGCGCAGGGGCCCGCCGACCCCGAGACGCTGCGCGCCCGGCACGGCCTCGGCGTCAACCTCGGCCGCCTCGGACGCTGGGAGGAGGCGCTGGTCGAGGCCCGTTCGGTGGCCGCGCTCCGCGAACAGGTGCTGGGCGCCGACCATCCCGACACCCTCGTCAGCCGCCGGGAGATCGCCGTCGCCCTGGGGTGGCTGGGCCGCTGGCCCGACGCGCTGGCCGTCTACCGGCAGGTCGCGGCGGCCCGCGAACGGGTATTGGGCGCCGACCACCCCGACGCCCTGGCGAGCCGCGGCGACGAGGCGCAGTGCCTGGAGCAGTTGGGGCGCTCCGCCGAGGCGGTGGCGCTGTACCGCCGGGTCGCCGCGCTGCGGCAGCGGCGCGCGCCGGGCCGGGGGTGAAGGAGGGCTGCGCCTTCGGTCCCGGCCCGGCGGTCCGCTCGGTGCCCTGAGGCACCGCCCTGAGGTGCGCCCCGGCAGCCGCTCAGCGCACCGGACGCACCCGGTAGAGCACCGTCGCGTGCGCCGGTACCCGTACGGAGATCTTCCCGTCGGTGCGGGAGGTGCGCCGGGTGACCAGGTCGCGCAGCTCGTACCGGCCCGTCCCCGCCCTCGGCAGACCGGCCGTCTTCGCCGTGGTGGACAGGGTCCGCGGCGTGTCACCCGAGTTGAAGAGCGCGACGGCCCGGTCACCGTTCTGCAGCGGCTTGGACAGCACGTCGTACCCGGGCCCCTGCTGGACCACGCGCCCCTGCACGCCCTTCGGGTCCTGGTCCACGGCGATGACGTCCCGGTTGCCGAGGACCCGCAGCGCGGCCGGTGAGATCTTCGTCAGGTCCGTGCTGGAGATCAGCGGTGCGGCCATCATGGCCCACAGTGCCATCTGGCTCTGGATCTGCCGGGTGGACAGGCCGGAGTCACCGGCCAGCAGGAAGTCGGGGTCGTTCCAGCGGCCCGGGCGCTGAAAGGGCGCCAGCTTGGCGTTGTACGCGTAGTTGTACTTGATCGACGACCACTTCCTGGCGCCGTTGTGCTTCTCCACCGCGATGTCGCGGCCCTCCCGCCACAAGTTGCCGACCTGCGACGACCAGCGGATGACCTGGTGCCAGACCCGGTCGCCGTCGTACTGGAAGTAGGCGGGCGCCGACACCGAGAAGACGATGTCGCGGCCGGTCTTCCGCAGGGCCTGGCTGACCGCCCGGTAGGCGTCCTGGTAGGTCCGCTCCTTCGTCTTGCCGCGGGCGGTGGGCAGGTTGCACCCGTCCATCTTCAGGTAGTCGACCTTCCACTTCGCGAAGAGGTCGGCGTCCTGCTGGTAGTGGCCGAAGCTGCCCGGGTACTTCTCGCAGGTCAGCGTGCCGACGTCCTCGTAGATGCCGAACTTCAGGCCCATCCGGTGCAGTTCGCGCCCCACGTACGCCATGCCGCGCGGGAACCGGGCCGGGTCCGGGACGAGGTTGCCCCGGGCGTCGCGCTGCTTGAGCATCCAGCAGTCGTCGACGGTGACCGTGTCGTAGCCCTTGGCCGTGAGGCCGGACTTCACCAGGGCCCGCGCGTTGCCGAGGATCACCTTCTCGTCGATGTCGCACATGTAGTACGACCAGTTGTTCCAGCCCATCGGGGGTCTGGGGGTGAGGTTCGGGTAGACCGCCGCGGCCCGCGCGCCGGACGCGGGCCCGGCCGGGCCGGGAGCGGTGGGGGTGGCCGCCGCCGGGAAGGCGGCGGCTGCGGACAGGACACCCGCCGCGCTCAGGGCGGCGGCGCTCAGGCGGGTCAGGGTGCGCCTCGGGGGACGCGTTGCCGACGAAATGTGCACAGGTCGCCTCACAGGGGGACGGAGCAGGCCGATACAACGCATCGTCGGACGTTAGGAACGTAGGAGGAGGGCGGGCAAGGCGCCGCGCTGCGGGGCTCCCGGAATTCAGCCGTCCGTACCTGGCGGCACCGATCACCGCGTGCTACCAAGAGACATGCCGGAACGGACTTCGTACGACGTGGTCATCGTCGGCGGCGGGCACAACGGCCTGGTCGCCGCCGCCTACCTCGCCCGCGCCGGGCGCCGGGTGCTGGTCCTGGAGCGGCTCGGCCACACCGGCGGCGCCGCGGTCTCCGAGCGTGCCTTCCGCGGCGTGGACGCGCGGCTGTCCCGCTACTCCTACCTCGTCAGCCTGCTGCCGCCGAAGATCGTGGCCGACCTCGGCCTGCGCTTCGCGGTCCGCCGGCGCTCGGTCTCCTCCTACACCCCCGCGGTCCGCGGCGGCCGCCCCACCGGCCTGTACGTGAGCACCGACGAGGCCGCGACCCGCGCCTCGTTCGCCCGGATCACCGGCTCGGACCGGGAGTACGCGGCCTGGCGGCGGTTCTACGGCATGACCCGGCGGGTCGCGGAACGGGTCTTCCCCACCCTCACCGAACCGCTGCCGGCCCGCGCCGCGCTGCGCGCCCGGATCGGCGACGACGCGGCCTGGGAGGCGCTGTTCGAGCGACCGCTCGGCGAGACGGTCGAGTCGGTGTTCGACGACGACCTGGTGCGGGGTGTGGTGCTCACGGACGGGCTGATCGGTACGTTCGCGCACGCCCATGACCCGACGCTGGCGCAGAACCGCTGCTTCCTCTACCACGTCATCGGCGGCGGCACCGGCGACTGGGACGTGCCGATCGGCGGCATGGGCGCCCTGACCGACGCGCTCGCCGACGCCGCCCGCAGGGCCGGCGCGGAGATCGTCACCAACTGCCCGGTGACCGGCATCGCCACCGACGGCGGCACGGCCGAGGTGACCGGCGCGCACGGCACGGTCGGCGCGCGGCACGTCCTGGTCAACGCCGCCCCGCAGGTCCTCGCCGGGCTCCTCGGCGAACCGTCCCCGGAACCCGCCGAGGGCGCCCAGCTCAAGGTCAACATGCTGCTCACCCGGCTGCCCCGGCTGCGGGACACCGGCGTCGACCCGCGGCTGGCCTTCTCCGGGACCTTCCATGTCGCCGAGGGCTACCGGCAGTTGGAGACCGCCTACCGGCAGGCGGCCGCCGGCGAACTCCCCGCCGCGCCGCCCTCGGAGATCTACTGCCATTCCCTGACGGACCCCTCCATCCTCGGCTCCGACCTGGTACGCCAGGGCTACCAGACGCTGACCCTCTTCGGCCTGCACACCCCTGCCCGCCTCTTCACCGATGACCACGACGCCACCCGGGAGCGCCTGCTCGCGGTGACCCTCGCCCAGCTCGACGCCGTACTGGCCGAACCGCTCGCCGACTGTCTGGCCACCGACGCGGACGGCCGCCCGTGCATCGAGGCCCGCAGCCCGCTCGATCTGGAACGCGACCTGTGCCTGCCGGGCGGCAACATCTTCCATCGCGAGCTGGCCTTTCCGTACGGCACGGAGGACGGTGCGGAGAGCGCGGCCGCCCGGTGGGGTGTGCGTACCGCGCACGCCAACGTGCTGCTGTGCGGCGCGGGTGCGGTCCGGGGCGGCGGGGTGAGCGGCATTCCGGGGCACAACGCCGCCATGGCCGTTCTGGAGCAGGAGTGACGGCCGGGGCGCTCAGGCGGCGCCCGCCGTCCCGTGGCCGGTGACCCCGGCCGCCCGTACCGCCCGCGCGGCGGCCCGTACGGCGCTGTTGATCGCGATCTCGCCGCGCATCCCGGGCGCCGTGACCATGTCCCCGGCCAGGAAGACCCCGTCCCCGCGGTCGATCGCCGGACGGTCCCGCCAAGTCAGTCCCGGCAGGTCCAGGGCGCCGGTGCGGCCGCGCGCGCGGTGCCCTGGCGGCGCCATACCGCGCGGTCCTGCCACCCGGGCACGGTCAGCTCGGCGAAACGTTCCAGCCGCTGTCGCGCGTCGGCCGGCCGCTCCCCGTCGCGTACCGGCATGTCCAGTTGGAACAGTGACGTGCCGGGCGGCGCGGTGGCCGGGTCCTGCATCGAGTAACCGCGTCGAGATCGAAGGCGAGGTTTCGTGGTGACGATGGCGGGGTGGTCCGGGAGCACGGTGATCCGGGAGCCCAGCTCCACGCGTACGCCGAGCTGCCGGGTGCGGCCCGTCATCCGGTCCACGACCGCCTGCCGGCCTCCGGCCACCCACCTCACGGTCGGCACACCGGGCGCGAACACCCGGCGGATCAGCCCCCACACGAACGCCGCCCCGATGACGGTGATGTCCGTCCGCATGATGTGCCTCCTGGGGCTGGTGTGCAGGTGTTCACCGTCCCTATGGACGGGTTGCGCCCTGGTGGATGTGACATGGGGGGCGCGCCGGCCTTACGGGAGCCGCCTCGCCCATACGGGGGCCGCGCCCGCCTTACGGGAGCCGCTTCGCCCTTACGGGAGCTGTCCCGCCCTCACGGGGCCCGCGCCCGTCCTTTCCTGACGAGCCATCAGGAATCCTCTTCCCTCGAACGCGTCCCTGCGGCATCCTGCGGCCATGCAGACGGAGCTGAGCAACCGGCTGGGAGTCGAGCACGCCGTCTTCGGGTTCACCCCGTTCCCGGCGGTGGCCGCCGCGATCACCCGTGCCGGGGGCTTCGGCGTGCTCGGCGCGGTCCGCTACGCGGCCGCCGACGAACTGGCCCGCGACCTGGACTGGATCGAGCGGCACACCGACGGCAAACCGTACGGCCTCGACGTCGTGATGCCCGCGAAGAAGGTCGAGGGCGTCACGGAGGCGGACATCGAGGCGATGATCCCGCCCGAGCACCGCCGCTTCGTCGCGCGGACCCTGGCCGCACACCAGGTGCCCGAACTGCCCCCGGGCGAGGCGTCCGGCTGGCGCATCACCGGCTGGCTGGAGCAGGTGGCCCGCTCCCAGCTCGACGTGGCCTTCGAGTACCCGATCAAACTGCTGGCCAACGCGCTCGGCTCACCACCCGCCGACGTCGTCGAACGCGCCCACGCGCACGGCGTCCTCGTCGCCGCCCTCGCGGGCAGCCCCCGGCACGCTCGGCACCACCGGGATGCCGGTATCGACATCGTCGTCGCCCAGGGCTACGAGGCCGGCGGTCATACCGGTGAGATCGCCACCATGGTGCTCACCCCCGAAGTCGTCCGCGCCGTCGACCCGCTGCCCGTGCTCGCGGCCGGTGGCATCGGTACGGGTGAACAGGTCGCCGCCGGGCTGGCCCTCGGCGCCCAGGGCGTCTGGCTCGGCTCCGTCTGGCTGACCACCGAGGAGGCCGGGCTGCACTCCCGGCGGCTCACCGAGAAACTGCTCGCGGCGGGCTCCGGCGACACCGTCCGCTCGCGCGCGCTGACCGGCAAGCCCGCACGGCAGCTCCGTACGGCGTGGACGGACGCCTGGGACGACCCGTCCAGCCCCGCGCCGCTGCCCATGCCCCTGCAAGGACTGCTGGTCGCCGAGGCCGTCTCCCGTATACAGAAGTACGAGGTCGAGCCGCTGCTCGGCACGCCGGTCGGCCAGATCGTCGGGCAGATGAACTCCGAACGCAGTGTGCAGGCGGTCTTCGACGAGCTGACCCGCGGCTTCGAGCGGGCCGTCGACCGCATGGACCGGATCGCCGGGCGCACGGCCGGGCGCGCGGATCAGCGCACCGACGGGCACACGGCCGGGCGCGCGGGCGGGCCCACCGACGGGCGCGCGGCCGGGCTCTAGAAGGCCCCAGACACCGGCACCGAGCCGAGGAGGACACGTATGCCGGCATCCATGGCGTCACCCACCCCGAACGGCTTCTGGGCGCAGGCCGCCGCCGACCCGGGGCGTACGGTGCTGATCGCCCCGGACGGCGAGGAGTGGACCGCCGCCCGGCTGCACGCCGCCTGCAACCGCCTGGTGCACGGCCTGCGCGCCGCGGGCCTGGAGCGGGGCGACGCGTTCGCGGTGGTGCTGCCCAACGGTGTGGAGCTGTTCACCGCCTATCTCGCCGCCACCCAGGGGGGCTTCTACCTCGTACCGGTCAACCACCACGCGGTCGGCCCGGAGATCGCCTGGATCGCCGGTGACGCGGAAGCCAAGGCGCTGATCGCGCACGAACGGTTCGCCGACGCGGCCCGCGCCGCCGCCGACGAGATCGGACTGCCGCCGCGACACCGCTACTCCGTGGGCGAGGTGCCCGGATTCCGCCCGTACTCCGCGCTCCTCGACGGACAGCCGGAGACCCCGCCCGAGGACCGCACCCTCGGCTGGGTCATGAACTACACCTCCGGCACCACCGGCCGCCCCCGCGGCATCCGCCGCCCGCTCCCCGGGAGGCTGCCCGAGGAGTCCCCGCTCGGCGGCTTCCTCGGCATCTTCGGCATCCGCCCTTTCGGCGGCAATGTGCACCTGGTGTGCTCACCGCTCTACCACACGGCCGTACTCCAATTCGCGGGCGCCTCCCTGCACATCGGGCACCAGGTCGTCCTGATGGACAAGTGGACGCCGGAGGAGATGCTGCGCCTGATCGACACGTACCGCTGCACCCACACGCACATGGTGCCGACCCAGTTCCACCGCCTGCTCGCCCTCCCGGAGGAGGTCCGGGCGCGCTACGACGTGACCTCGATGCGGCACGCGATCCACGGCGCAGCGCCCTGCCCCGAGCACGTCAAGCGGGCGATGATCGACTGGTGGGGGAGCTGTGTGGAGGAGTACTACGCGGCGAGCGAGGGCGGCGGAGCGTTCGCCACGGCCGAGGACTGGCTCAAGAAGCCCGGTACGGTCGGCAGGGCTTGGCCCATCAGCGAACTGGCGGTCTTCAACGACGACGGCGAGCGCCTGCCACCAGGCGAACTGGGCACCGTCTACATGAAGATGACCACCGGCGGCTTCAGCTACCACAAGGACGCGGGCAAGACCCGCGAGAACCGCATCGGCGACTTCTTCACCGTCGGCGACCTCGGGTACCTGGACGAGGACGGCTACCTCTTCCTCCGCGACCGCAAGATCGACATGATCATCTCGGGCGGCGTCAACATCTACCCCGCCGAGATCGAGGCCACCCTGCTCGCCCACCCCGCCGTCGCCGACGCGGCCGCCTTCGGCATCCCGCACGACGACTGGGGCGAGCAGGTCAAGGCCGTTGTCGAGCCCGCCGACGGGTACGCGCCCGAGCCGGCGCTCGCCGACGCGATCCTGGCCCACTGCGCGGAGCGGCTCGCGGGGTACAAGTGCCCCAGGTCGCTTGATTTCGTCGCGGCCCTGCCCCGCGACCCGAACGGCAAGCTGTACAAGCGGCGGCTCCGCGATCCGTATTGGGCGGGACGGGAGCGCGCCGTGTAGCCGGGAGCACCGGTGTCCGTGATCGCCCCGTCGCGGGGTGTCCTTGACCCGTCGCGGGCCGGGGCACAGGATCGCGCCATGACGGGAGTACGGACGAACACGGTCGACGGAGTCCTGCGGCGCAGCGCGCGCCGGACGCCCGAGCGTACGGCGGTGATCCACGGCGACCGGTCCTGGACCTACCGCGAACTGGACGACGCGGTGACGGCCGCCGCGTACGCCCTGCTGGACACCGGGCTCCGGCCCGGCGACCGGGTCGCCGCGTACGGGCACAACTCCGACGCGTACGTGATCGGATTCCTGGGCTGCGCCCGCGCGGGCCTGGTGCACGTACCCGTCAACCACCACCTCACCGGCGACGAACTGCGCTACATCCTCGAACAGTCGGGCAGCGCCCTCGTCCTCACCGACCCCGCGCTGGAGCACCGGCTGCCGTCCGGAGTACGCACCATGCCGCTGCGCGACGCGGCCGGGTCGCTGCTGGAGCGCGCGCGGGAGGCGCTGCCGTACGGGCCGCCCGTTCCGCGTGGTGCGCAGGGCCCGTGCGATTCGCGTGATCCGTACGCCTCAGGCTCCGACGACCTGGCCCAGCTCCTCTACACCTCCGGCACGACCGGGCTGCCCAAGGGCGCGATGATGACGCACGGCGCGCTGGTGCACGCGTACGCGTCCGCCGTCGCCGCCCTGGACCTCAAGGCCGCCGACCGGCCCGTGCACTGCCTGCCGCTCTACCATTCGGCGCAGTTGCACGTCTTCCTGATGCCGTACCTGGCCGTGGGCGCGGAGAACGTCATCCTCGACGCCCCGGACCCGCAGCGGATCTTCGACCTGGTGGAGGCGGGCCGGGCCGACAGCCTCTTCGCGCCGCCCACCGTCTGGATCGGCCTCTCCCAGCACCCCGGCTTCGGCACGCGGGACCTCAGCGGTCTGCGCAAGGCGTACTACGGCGCCTCCGTCATGCCGGTGCCCGTGTTGGAACGGCTGCGCGCCCGGCTGCCCGATCTCGCCTTCTACAACTGCTTCGGACAGAGCGAGATCGGCCCGCTGGCCACCGTCCTGGGGCCGGACGAGCATGAGGGCCGGATGGACTCGTGCGGCCGTCCGGTGCTGTTCGTGGAGGCCCGGGTGGTGGACGAGCACGGCACCGAAGTGCCGGACGGCACCCCCGGGGAGATCGTCTACCGCTCGCCCCAGTTGTGCTCGGGCTACTGGGACAAGCCGGAGGAGACCGCGGCGGCGTTCCGGGACGGCTGGTTCCGCTCGGGGGACTTGGCGACGCGTGACGCGGCGGGCTGCTTCACCGTGGTCGACCGGGTCAAGGACGTCATCAACTCGGGCGGTGTCCTGGTCGCCTCGCGGCAGGTCGAGGACGCGCTGTACGCGCATCCCGCGGTCGCCGAGGTGGCGGTGATCGGGCTGCCGGACGAGCGCTGGATCGAGGCGGTGACCGCCGTGGTCGTACCGCGGGCGGAGACCGGGGCGCCGCGGGAGGCGGAGCTGATCGCGGTCGCGCGGGAGCGGCTGGCCGGGTTCCAGGTGCCCAAACGGGTGCTGTTCGTCGAGGCGCTGCCGCGCAATGCCAGTGGCAAGATCCTCAAGCGGGAGCTACGGGACCGGTTCCGCTCCGGCGGAGCGTGAGCGGCCGATCATGGTCCGGGCGTCCGCCGAGGGCGATTGTCAGACCCCCCTGCCATGCTGAGAAGTGCCGGGGGAAAGGCACCGAACGACACCGCGTGTTCCCCGGTGACGAGGGCGTATGTGCTCGCTCGCCGCCCGCGTCGCGCGCCGTGACGATCGGATGCCGGAGGAGATCAACATGCTCACGACCCAGTACGTCCCAGGTGCGCCGAACTGGCTCGACCTCGGGGCTCCCGACCTCGACGCGGCCGTCGCGTTCTACGGCGGCGTCTTCGGCTGGACCTTCAGCTCGGCGGGCCCCGACGTCGGCGGGTACGGCTTCTTCCAGCTCGACGGGAAGACCGTCGCCGGGGCCGGACCGCTGACCGAGGAGGGCGCGAGCCCGGCCTGGACCGTGCACTTCCACAGCTCCGACGTGGACGCCCTGGCCAAGACCGTGGAGCAGGCCGGCGGCACGGTCCGCTTCGGCCCGTGCGACGTCTTCACCGCCGGCCGGCTGGCCGGGTTCACCGACCCGGCCGGCGCCGAGTTCGCGGTCTGGCAGCCCGGCGACGTCCAGGGGCTGGAGCTGGTCGGCGCCTCGAACGCGGTCTGCTGGACCGAGCTCCACACGACCGACGCGGCCGCCGCGAAGGACTTCTACCGCACGGTCTTCGGGTGGGAGACGGTCGACAACGTGATGGACGAGCACCTGGTCTACACGGTCGCCTCGCCCACCGGCACCGACCCGAACGGTGAAGCGGGCCACGCCGGCATCATGCAGTTGCCGGCCGAGAACGTCGCGGCAGGCGCCACGTCGGAGTGGCACCCGTACTTCGCGGTGGAGGACTGCGACGCGACGGTCGCCGCGTCCACGGAACGCGGCGCGACGGTCGTCATCCCGCCGGAGGACGCCGAAGGCATAGGCAGGCTCGCCATGCTGCTGGATCCGTTCGGCGCTCCGTACGCGCTGCTCACGCCGAGTCCGAGGTAGGGGAGGCCGGAGGGGCGGAGACCGACAGGAAGGCCGGTCGAGGGCCCGTCGCTCGGGTCCTCGACCGCGTAGGTGTCGACCGGTGGCACCGTTGGTCAGTGGCGCTGTCGGTCAGTGGCGCCGTGGGTCACCGGGTCGGTCCCGTACCGGGCGCGTCAGGCGGCCCAGCCCTTGGTGTTCGCGTACGACTCGTAGGAGTAGCGAGTGGCGCGGTTCCATTCTTCGCCGGTGATGCGTTCGTAGGCGTGGTCCGGTGCGTAGAGCAGGCTCTCCGCTCAGACGAGGTCGGTGGCGAACGGGGCGAAGGCGCTCGGGTTCCGGAGTACGCCGTCGAACACCTCGCGGCCGGCGGCGACGACCGCGCAGCGTGTGGAGAGGAAGGAGTCACCGGAGAGGCCCTGGCCGAGTTCCTTGCGGTCCAGGCGGTAGAGGGCCCAGGAAAGCTGCTCGGCGAAGCCGGTGACCATGTACACCGGGGACCGGGCTAGGTGCTCGGTCAGTGCGGCTGCCAGGCGTTCGGAGTCAGGGTCCGGTCCTGTGGGTGTGCAGGCGTCGATGAGCTGCCAAAAGGTGTCTTCGTTCATGGCCGCCAGCGTGACGCAAGGGTCTGACATTGAGCGGCTACGGCCACAGCCGCGGCCCCGGCAGGGCTGGGCTCCGCGGCGCGGGCGATGCGCCGCTCGGCGTGTGGCAGTAGCTTCTGGCCGCCGGGCAGCGGAATGAGCGGGACGGCCCCTTGCCCTCAGTCGCGGGCGTCCACGATGCGTTTCAGTTTGCCGACGGAGCGTTCCAGGGTTTCCGGGTCGACGATCTCCACGGCGACCGAGACGCCGATGCCGTCCTTGACGCCGCGGACGATCCGGCCGACGGCGGCCGTGCGCTCCTCCGGGGTCGCGTCCGGCCGGGCTTCCGCCCGTACGGTCAGGTGGTCCATCCGGCCTTCCCGGGTCAGCCGCAGTTGGAAGTGCGGCGCGACGCCCGGCGTGCGCAGCACGATTTCCTCGATCTGGGCGGGGAAGAGGTTCACACCGCGCAGGATGACCATGTCGTCGCAGCGGCCGGTGATCCGTTCCATCCGGCGGAAGGCGGGCCAGGCGGTGCCGGGCAGCAGCCGGGTCAGGTCACGGGTGCGGTAGCGGACCACCGGCAGGGCCTCCTTGGTCAGCGAGGTGAACACCAGCTCGCCGTGCTCGCCCTCCGGCAGCGGGGCGCCGGTGACCGGATCCACCACCTCCGGATAGAAGTGGTCCTCCCAGATGTGCAGCCCGTCCTTGGTCTCCACGGACTCCTGCGCGACGCCTGGACCCATCACCTCCGAGAGGCCGTAGATGTCGACCGCGTCGATCGCGAAGCGCTCCTCGATCTCGCGGCGCATCTCCTCCGTCCACGGCTCCGCGCCGAACAGCCCCGTCCTGAGGGAGGTGGTCCGCGGATCGACGCCCTGCCGTTCGAACTCGTCGAGGAGCGTGAGCAGGTAGGACGGCGTCACCATGATGATCTCGGGACGGAAGTCCTGGATGATCTGCACCTGCCGGGCGGTCATGCCTCCGGAGGCCGGGACGACCGTACAGCCGAGCCGTTCGGCGCCGTAGTGCGCGCCGAGGCCGCCGGTGAACAGGCCGTACCCGTACGCGATGTGCACCGTGTGGCCGGGCCGGCCGCCCGCCGCGTGGATCGAGCGGGCCACGACGTCGGCCCAGACGGCCAGGTCCTGTTCCGTGTAGCCGACGACCGTCGGACGGCCCGTCGTCCCGCTCGAGGCGTGGATACGGCGGATCTCGTCCTGCGGCACGGCGAACATGCCGAAGGGGTAGTTGGCTCGCAGGTCGTCCTTGACGGTGAACGGGAAACGGGAGAGGTCCGCGAGCGACCGGCAGTCCTCGGGGCGCACCCCGGCCCGGTCGAAGGACTGCCGGTAGAAGGGGACGTTCTCGTACGCGTGCCGCAACGAGGCGCGCAGCCGTTCCAGTTGCCGGGCCCGCAGCTCGTCGGCGGACAGCCGCCGTACGGCGTCGACCGCGCCCGCGTCCGCATACGGGCCGAACGCGCCCGTGCCGTCACTCATTCCGTACTCGATCTTCGCGCATCCGGCATGTGTGTCACCGTTCCGTGTCCCGACCGATCAGTCGGTGGCTGAGTGCGCTCCAAGTAATCAGCGGACGGCGGAACCCGTCAAGGGGCGTGACGAACTCCTGCGCGGGTAGCTTCGAGCGCATGAGTGACGTTCGGAAAGTGCAGGTCGGTGACGTTCGGCTGGCGTACCGGTGCTGGGGCGACGCGGACGCGCCCCCGGCGGTGCTGCTGCACTGCCTCGGCGAGGACGGTGAGGACTGGCGCGGTGTGGTCGGCCAGCTCGCGACCACCCACCGGGTGTACGCGCTGGACCTCCGGGGGCACGGGCACAGTGACTGGCCGGGGGAGTACGGCTTCGAGCGGTGGCGCGACGACGTGGCCGGGTTCCTCCGGGAGCTGCGGCTGGGGCCCGTGGCGCTCATCGGTCACTCCGTAGGCGCGGTCGTCGCGCTGCTGCTGGCCGCCGACCACCCGGAGCTGGTGGAGCGGCTGGTGCTGGAGGAAGCCGCCCCGCCCCTCCCGGCGTCACCGCCGCAGGAGATCCCGGACCCGCCACCGGGCCCGCCGGCGTTCGACTGGCAGGCCAAGGTGGCCGTGGTGGCCCAGCGCAACGCGCCGGACCCGGTGTGGTGGGACGGCCTGGCGAAGATCATCGCGCCCACCCTGGTGATCGCCGGCGGCTCCACCAGCCACATCCCGCAGCAGCAGCTCAGGGACATGGCCGAACGTATCCCTGACAGCCGGCTGGTGACGGTCGAGGGGGCGGGCCATCTCGTGCACGAGGAGCGCCCGTTGGAATACCTCGACGCGGTCCGGACCTTTCTGGTGCCCAACCCCTGAGGATTCCCGGGCGCGGACTGCCGTACGCACCCGTCGGACCGCCGTACGCACCCGCCGGACTGTCGTACGGCGGACGGGGGCGCGCCCACGGTCGGCCCAATGCCGCAACGGTGTCCCTCTCCCGTGGTGCGCTGACCGCGCAACCCTCGAAAGGAACATCATGCGTACATCACTTCGTATGACCATCCGTGCGGCGGTCGGTCTGCTGGCCGTCGTGGCCCTGTCCGGCGCGGTGCTGTCCGCCGCGGCGCACGCCGACTCGGACGACGGGGCGGGCACCACCGTCCCCGCCGTCGGCAGTCGCGGAGATTCCGGGTCACCGTCGAAGAGCGGGTTCCTGTTCCCGGTCGACGGCCTCGCCCAGAACGCCAATGTGGGCGTCACCAGCGTGTCGGACGGTGACTGACCGGGGCTGATCGGAGCTGACCGGGGCTGACTGGAACCGGTCGGGTCTGACGAGGGACGGTCGGGTCTGGCCGGGACCGGTCAGGTCAGGGCGGACCCGGCCGCCGGTCTCCGCGCCGACGCCGCCTGCCCGCCCGGTCGTACGATGATCGCCCGGGCGGGCAGGCGGTGGCCCGGTACGCGGAGGGGGCGGGTATGGGCGCGGAAGGGCGTGCGGGCCGGGGAGAGCGCGGGGAGGACGAGCGGGCGGCGGACGAGCGGGCGGAGGCCGCGGTCCTGGCGGGGGACGAGGCGGCGTTCGCGCATCTCGCCGGGCGCTACCGGCACGAACTGCGTGTGCACTGCTACCGGATGCTCGGGTCGTTCGCCGACGCGGAGGATCTCGTACAGGAAGCCCTGCTGCGGGCCTGGCGCAACAGGGCGGGCTTCGAGGGGCGGGGGACGTTCCGGGCCTGGCTGTACCGGATCGCGACGCGCGCCTGTCTGGACGCGCTGGCCGGCCCGGCCCGCAACAGGGAGATCGCGGTGGCGGTCGACGGCGCGGGCGTGCCGAAACGTTCCGCGCCGGCCGAGGTGACCTGGCTCCAGCCCTACCCCGACGCCCTGCTGGACCTCGCCGCGCCGGAGGGCAGTGGCCCGGAAGCCGTGGCGATCGCCAGGGAAACCATCGAACTGGCCTTCCTGGCGGCGATCCAGCACCTGCCGCCACAGCAGCGGGCCGTACTGATCCTGCGCGACGTCGTGGGGCTGCCCGCCGCCGAGGCGGCCGGCATGCTCGAAGTGAGCGTCGCCGCGGTCAAGAGCGCGCTGCAACGCGCCCGCGCCACGTTGCGCGAGCAGTTGCCCGAGCGGCGCACCGACTGGGGGCGGGGCGTCACCGGCCCCACCGAGGCCGAGCGCGCACTTCTCCAGCGGTTCGTCGACGCCTCACGGGCCGCCGATGTCACGGCGCTGGCCGCGCTGTTGCGTGCGGACGTCCGGCAGACCATGCCCCCCGCCCACCTGGTGTTCGACGGCCGCGCGGCCGTCATCGGCATGTGGCGCGCGGCCCTGGAGGGGGAGCAGGCGTGGGGCGACTGGTTCGCCGTACCGCTCGCCGTGAACCGGCAGCCCGCCGTCGCGAACTACGTACGGCGCTCCGGGGCTCCCACGTACACCGCGGTCAACATCGACGTGCTGCGCGTGGCGGACGGCCTGATCGCCGAGATCACCACCTTCGCGCCGGACCTGCTGCCCGCCCTCGGCCTCGCCTCCGTCCTGACGCCGGCCGAGGTGGAGAACGCCCCGGCCCGGTAGTGACCCAGGTCACTCCCGCCCGCCGATTCCTTTCCGGGGGCCCGCCGGTCGTACGAGTACGAGTACGAGCAGTGACGCCGAGAAGGGGAAGTGTTGTGACGGAGCAGCAGGCCGGCAGCGGTGCGGTGGCGGGGACGGGGACGGACGACGGGATCGGGGAACTGGAGCGGCTCCTGGGCCGTTGGCGGGTCGAGGGCGGGGCGACCGGTACGGTCACCTACCGCCGCCTCGACGGCGGGTTCTTCCTGGTGCAGGAGGTGGAGCTGGAGCAGTACGGCCGGCGGATCACCGGCATGGAAGTGATCGGCAGGGAGAAGCCCTTCGGCGCCGCGGCACCGGGGGAGGACATCGTGTCGCGCTTCTACGACAACGAAGGGCACACCTTCGACTACGTGTACGAGATGGCGGGCGACACCCTGACCATCTGGGGCGGCGAGAAGGGCTCACCCGCGTACTTCCGGGGCACCTTCACCGCGGACGGCAACGTCCTCGCGGGCGCTTGGGTCTACCCGGGCGGCGGGGGCTACGAGTCCACGATGACCCGGATCGGCTGAGCAGATGCTGGGGCCGGGGGACTCGTCCTCTTCCCGGCCCCGGCCATGGTCCCCGGGCCGACTCTGCCCTGACCCTGGCGGCGTACCGGCCTCCGCGCCGGCGCGGCCCCGGCCCGGCTACTCCTGAACCCCCGCCCCCGCCCCCCGGTCCCGCCGTGTCGCAGGTCGCGCATCCGACCCGCCGATCCGCACCCAGGGCCTGTCGTCAAGTTCCCGTCTGCCGCGCGACTTCCCCAGCTACCGCTGGGAGGAACCCCACGCTGTGTCGCCGAAACGCCCGCGTAGCCCCCCAAGGCCCGAAGAGCCGAGGCGGAGCCCAGCGGAGTGCACCAGACGCCGCGCGGCCCGCCCTTCGGGCGGACAACGGGAAGGTGACGACAGGCCCTGGTGGCGGGATCTTGTTCACCCAAGGGGACGCACACCAGCCTGCCGTCGCGGTCCGGCGGGCCGAACTCGCCAGTATGAGCGTGTGATCACTTTCCCTCGTCATCGCGGACGGCGCCGCCGGTCCGCCCCGCTCGTCCTGGGTACGGGCGTCCTGGCCGTGCTGTCGTTGCTGCCGTCCTCCGCGCTCGCCGCGCCACCGGCCCCGGAGGCGGCCGCCGCCCCGGGCGCATCCACCGCCCCCACCGGCGCCGAACGCCGGGTCTCCGCCTACCTCGACGGAATCCGCAAGCGGCCCGCGGCGCTGCGCGCCTTCTTCCGCGACCTGCCCAAGGGCGCCGACCTGCACAACCACCTGTCCGGCGCGGCCTCGACCGAGCTGCTGATCAAGCTGGCCGGGGACGACGGCCTGTGCATCGAGACGAAGACGATGACCGCCAGACCGGCCCCGTGCGGCCCGGGTACGCGGCCGGCGGTGCAGGCCAGGAAGGACCGTTCCTTCCACCGGCAGATCCTGCGGGCCTGGTCGATGCAGGACTTCTCGTCGGCGTCCGGCGAGTCCGGGCACGACCACTTCTTCGCGGCCTTCGGGAAGTTCGGCGAGGTGAGCTGGCGCCACGGCGGCGAACTGCTGGCCGACGTCGCCAACACCGCGGCCCGGCAGAACCAGTTCTACCTGGAGACGATGCTGACGCCCGCCTCCGGCGGCAGCAAGAAGCTGGCCGAACAGGTCGGCTACCACGCGGACCTGTGGCGGATGCACCAACTGCTGACGGCGGGCGGCAAGCTGGACAAGCTCGTACGCGACGCGGGCCGGGAGGTCGACAAGGGCACCGCTGACTTCCGCAAGGCAGCGCGCTGCGACACCGCCAGGCCGGCCCCCGGCTGCCGGATGACCGTACGCTTCATCTCGCAGGTGTCGCGCGGCAGTTCGCCCGAGCGGGTCTTCACCCAAATGGCGCTCGCCATGCGCCTCGCCGAACGCGACCACCGGTACGTCGCGGTGAACCTCGTACAGCCGGAGGACGAGCGGAACGCGCTGCGCAACTACCGGCTCCACATGCGGATGCTGGACTACCTGCACGGCGTCTACCCGCGCGCCCACATCACCCTGCACGCCGGTGAACTCGTCCCCGGCCTGGTCAAGCCCGAAGAGCTGCGCTTCCACATCAACGAGGCGGTCCGCACCGGCCACGCGGAGCGCATCGGCCACGGCGTCGACGTGGCGCACGAGGACGGCGCGCCCGCCCTCCTGCGCACCATGGCGCGGCGTGGCATCGCGGTGGAAGTGCCGTTCACCAGCAACCGGCAGATCCTCGGGGTCTCCGGTGCCGACCACCCGTTCCCGCTGTACCGGCGCTACGGCGTGCCGGTCGTGCTCGCCACCGACGACCCCGGGATCTCGCGCAGCGACATCAGCGCCGAGTACCGGTACGCGTCCGGCACGTACGGCCTGCGGTACCGCGAACTGAAGGATCTGGCGCGCGCCTCCATGGAGCACGCCTTCCTCCCGGGCCGCAGCCTGTGGGGCGACGGGAAGCGCGCTTACGAACTGGCGCGCCCGTGCCGCATGGAGCGCCCGGGCGGTCACCGGCCCCGCGTGGCCTGCACACGGTTCCTCGCCAAGAACCTGAAGGCGGCCCTCGAATGGCGGCAGGAGGTCGCCTTCGCCCGCTTCGAGCACCGCGTTCTGCACGCGCGGCGCTGAGCGGGGGATCGACGGGGCGGAACGGCGAACGGCGGGAGCGAGGGTTTCTCCTCGCTCCCGTGCTGCCGTCAGTAAGATCGTCAGGGCATGCTCATGACTGTGCTCATGTCCGGGAGGGCTGACGGTGGTACCCCACGCGCGAACGTCCCTGCGCCGCCTGCTGATCACGGGCGCCGCCGCAACCGCCCTCCTCGCAGCCGTACCGGCTCCGGCGTCGGCGAGCGCCGCGCCCGCACCGGCCGTCACCCTGCCCGCTGCGACACCCAGGGAAGCGGACACACTGCGCCCCCTCGCAGCCCTGTCCGCCCGGCGCCTCGCCACCGCCGACCTGGTGGCCGCGGCCAAGTGGGGCACCGGCAGCCCGGTCGACGACCCGGCGCGCGAGCAGCAGGTGCTGGACGCGGTGGCGCGGCAGGCGACGGAACTCGGGGCCGATCCCCGGTGGACCGCGCGGATCTTCCGGGACCAGATCGAGGCGAACAAGACCGTGCAGCGCGGCCTGCACCGCCGGTGGGCCGCCGACCCCGCGCAGGTGCCGGGCGAGCGGCCGGACCTCGGTGAGGTGCGCAAGGAGATCAACCGCGTCAACGACGCGCTGGTACGGGCGATCGCCGCGTCCGGCGCGGCGCGCACGTCGCCGCGCTGCGTTCCGTCGCTGGTGGGCGCTGCCGCGGACGTACGCCGTGAAAAGCGTCTGGACACCCTGCACACGGTGGCGCTGGTCCGTTCCGTACGGTCCGTGTGCGGTGGGCCGGTGTCATGGCCGGCTCAGGCGTCCTGACGGCGGGGCCGTCACACATCGTCCCGCTGCCGCCGCGGCCGTGCCGGTCCGGCCCGGCCGCCCCGGGGCGCCAGGAGCACCGGCAGCTCCGCGAACCCGTTGAACACCATCGACGGACGACGGGCGGGCGGCCGTTCCGGGTCGTGCAGACGCAGGTCAGGGAAGCGGGCGAAGAGCGCAGGCAAAGCGACGGCCGCCTCCAGCCGGGCGAGCGGTGCGCCGAGGCAGTGGTGGATGCCGTGCCCGAAGGTGAGATGACGGGTGGTCGCCCGGGTGATGTCGAAGCACCCGGCCTCGGGCCCGTGCTGCCGTGGGTCGCGGCCGAACGCGGTGTACGAGAGCATCACCGGATCACCCGCGCGGACGGTCCGGCCGGCCACGTCCACGTCGCACAGCGCGTAGCGGAACGGGAAGTGGGCGACCGGCGCGTCCCAGCGCAGCGTCTCCTCGGCCACGGCGCTCCAGGGCACCTGCCCGCTGCACGCGAGGGCGAGCTGCCCGGGGTGGGTCAGCAGCGCGTGTACGGCGTTGACCAGCAGGTTCACGGTGGTTTCATGCCCGGCCACGATCATCAGCAGGAGCGTGTCGACGAGTTCGGCGCCACTGAGCGGCTGAGGGTCGGGAGTTACCAGCGCACTCGTCAGGTCGTCCCCGGGGTGCTCTCGCTTCTCGTCCAGGAGAGCGGCGAGCGCGGTGCGCAGCTCGCGGTGGACCGCCGGCGCGCCGGACAGGTCCGAGCGGGGGTCGAACAGTGCCCCGCACAGGGTCCGGAGCCGATCGCGGCGGTCGTCGGGTACGCCGAACAGTTCGCAGATGACCCGTATCGGCAGCGGGTGGGCGTAGCGGGCCCGCAGTTCGACCGGTTCCCCGGGCCGGCCGTCGGTGAGGCCGTCCAGCAGCTCTCCGGCCAGTTCCTCGACACGCGGCCTGAGCCGCTCCACGCGGCGCACGGTGAACGCGCGGGCCAGCGGCGCGCGGAGCCGGGTGTGGTCGCCCGCCGTCGCGGTGGTCATGTTGGCGACCGTCAGCAGCGGCGCCAGCGGCCAGGAGCGCGGGACCTCGCCGCTGCGCCAGGCGCGCCAGGCGCCGATGTCCTTGACGAAGCGGCTGTCGGCCAGCACCGCCCGCCCGGCCTGATGGTGGGTCACCAGCCAGGCGGACACTCCGCCGGGCAGCAGGACGGGCACCACCGGCCCCGCCGCGCACAGCGAGGCCGTGCCGGAGCGGGGATCGTGCTCAGCGGGGTCGAGCCGTACCGGAATGCCGTACGTGCCGGAGAGGGCGTCTCCGGGTTCCACGCCGTCGAAGTCCATGCTTCAGGTTAGAACCGCCCGCGGGTCCCTTCCCACCCTCGGTGTGGGCCATGGCTTGCTGCATTCGCGGGGCAGGGGCTGCTGCATCCGGGGGCACGGCGTGTGCCAAGCGGGTGAAGGGTGGGGACCGGTTGTCGACCCGGCGCGGGGTGCGGGCAACCGTGCGGGTGTCCCCTTCTTTCCACTCAGGAGAACCCCCTCATGTCGAAGATTCTCGCCGTCATACCCCGGCCCGGCGCGGCGCACACCGGTTCCCGGTCGTGTGGGCCGCGCCGCCACCACCGCCGTACCGTCTGAACCAGCCGGTCAGGGGCTCCGGCCGCCGTCGGGGCGGCGGCCGGAGCCCGGCCGGTGGGGCGCGGGAGCCGCGCCCTACGGAGCGTCCGCCCCGGAAGCCACCGCCTTCGCCCACCGGTAGTCCGCCTTGCCGCTGGGGGAGCGCTGGATGCGGTCGGTGAAGACCACCGACCGCGGAATCTTGTAACCGGCCAGCCGCGTACGGCAGTGGTCCTGCACCGCGGCCAGGCCCAGCGGCGCCGCACCCTCGCGGAGCTGCACCACCGCGGCCACCCGGCTGCCCCACCGCTCGTCCGGCACTCCCGCCACCAGCGTGTCGTAGACGTCCGGATGCGCCTTCAGCGCCTGCTCGACCTCCTCCGGGTACACCTTCTCGCCGCCGGAGTTGATGCACTGCGAGCCCCGGCCGAGGACGGTGACGATGCCCGCCTCGTCGACGGTCGCCATGTCGCCGAGCAGGACCCACCGCTCGCCGTCCGCCTCGAAGAACGTCTCGGCGGTCTTGCGCGGGTCGTTGTAGTAGCCCAGCGGTACGTGTCCGCGCAGCGCGAGCCGCCCCACCTCGCCGGCCGCCACCCGGGCGTGCGCGGGGAGGCCGGGTCGACCACCGCCGTGTGCGCGTTGACGTGCAGCCGGAAGCCCCGGCCGGTGCCCGAGTCCTCGGTGGCGGTGCCGTTGAAGCCGGACTCGGAGGAGCCGAAGTTGTTGAGCAGCAGCGCGCCCGGCACCAGCGCGGCGAACTGCTCCCGTACGGTCTCGGAGAGGATCGCCCCGGAGCTGCTGACGCTGAACAGCGAGGAACAGTCCGTGCCCTTCAGCGGACCGGCCAGCGCGTCCGCGAGCGGGCGCAGCATTGCGTCACCGACCAGCGAGATGCTGGTCACCTTCTCCCGTTCGACGCTGCGCAGCACCTCCTCCGGGACGAACTTGCGGTGCAGCACCACCTTCTGGCCGAAGTGGAAGGCGATGAACGCGGTGAGGGTGGAGGTGCCGTGCATCAGCGGGGGAGTGGGGAAGAAGACGAGCCCTTCCCCGCCCGCGGCGACGCGTTCGGCCAGCTCCTCGGGGCGCCGCACCGGTTCGCCGGTCGGCGCGCCGCCGCCCATGCCGGAGAAGAAGATGTCCTCGTGCCGCCACAGCACGCCCTTGGGCATGCCGGTGGTGCCGCCGGTGTAGATGACGAGCCGGTCACCGCCGGAGCGCGGGGCGAAGTCGCGGTCGGGCGAGCCGGACGCCTCGGCGTCCCTGAACGGCACCGGCGCGACGGCGGGCTCCGGGGCGTCGGCGGGCGGGGTGCCCACCCGTACGAGGTGGCGCAGCCGGTCAGCGCGCGGCAGGGCCGCCGCGACCCGGCCGGTGAACTCCGCGTCGAAGACCAGGGCGACGAGGTCGGCGTCCTGGTAGAGGTAGGCCAATTCGTCCTCGACGTAGCGGTAGTTGACGTTGACCGGTACGGCACGGATCTTCAGGCAGGCGTAGAGGGTCTGGAGGTACTCGACGCCGTTGTAGAGGTGCAGGCCGACGTGCGAGCCGGGGGTGACGCCGTGGTCGCGCAGGTGGTGGGCGAGGCGGTTGGCGGCGCGGTCCAGTTGCCCGTACGTGAGACGGCGCTCCGCGCCGGTGCCCGGGTGGTCGAGGAACACCAGCGCCTCACGTCCGGGAACCGTGTCCACGACCGACTCGAACAGATCGGCGAGGTTGTATTCCACGTCTCCTCCAGAACGGGCGGCGGCGTCGGCTCGCGGTCATTAGAGCGCCGCACGCCGTACGGGGGAAGGGGCACGGCGTCAGAACCTGACTATCTGTCAGAAAACTCTTGAAGTCGGCCCCCGGCTCCTGCAACCTGTTCTACGTTCCGGGGCGGACGGGCGGCTCTCGGCGGCGGCGGGCACGGCCCGCGGCCGCACGGACAGGAGGACGCATGGGCGGGACCGAACATCTGACGGTGACGCGCGAGGGCGCGACCCTGGTGCTCACCCTCGACCGGCCGGAGGCGAAGAACGCGCTGTCGCTGCCGATGCTGGTGGGCCTGCACGACGGCTGGACCGCCGCCGACGAGGACGACTCCGTGCGCTCGGTGGTGCTCACCGGCGCGGGCGGCGCCTTCTGCGCCGGCATGGACCTCAAGGCGCTGGCCGGCCGGGGCATGGACGGCGAGCAGTACCGCGAGCGCCTGCAGGCCGACCCCGACCTGCACTGGAAGGCGATGCTGCGCCACCACCGCCCGCGCAAGCCGGTCGTCGCCGCCGTCGAAGGGGCCTGCGTCGCCGGCGGCACGGAGATCCTCCAGGGCACCGACATCCGGGTGGCCGGGCAGAGCGCCACGTTCGGGCTCTTCGAGGTACGGCGCGGCCTGTTCCCCATCGGCGGTTCCACCGTCCGCCTCGCCCGCCAGATCCCGCGCACCCACGCCCTGGAGATGCTGCTCACCGGGCGCCCCTACACGGCGGAGGAAGCCGCGCGCATCGGGCTCATCGGCCACGTCGTACCGGACGGCGACGCGCTCGGCAAGGCCCTGGAGATCGCCGCGCGGATCAACGACTGCGGCCCGCTCGCCGTCGAGGCGGTCAAGGCGTCCGTCTACGAGACCGCCGCGATGACCGAGGAGGACGGGCTGAAGTCCGAACTCGCACGCGGCTGGCCGGTCTTCGACACGGCCGACGCGAAGGAGGGCGCCCGGGCCTTCGCCGAGAAACGCCCGCCCGTCTTCCGGCGCGCCTGAACCGCCGTGCCCCGCGACCGCCGTGCCCGACACCCGCCGACCGCCCGGCCCGGCACCCGCCGCGCCCGCGTCTGCCGGACCCGGCCCCCGGCGCACCCGCCCCCGTACGGAAGCGAGGAGCCCGTATGCCCCCGACCTCCCGCACCCCCGACGCCCGTACCGACGCCCCGGAAGTGCTGTCGGCCCCGCTCGTCGTGGAGTTCCCCTTCACCCGGTCCCTCGGGCCCGTGCAGAGCGCCTTCCTCACCGGGCTGCGCGAACGGGTCGTCCTGGGCGTCCGGACCGGCGACGGGCGGGTGCTGGTGCCGCCCGTCGAGTACGACCCGGCCACCGCCGAGGAGATACGTGACCTCGTCGAGGTCGGCAGCGCGGGGACCGTCACCACCTGGGCCTGGAACCCGGCCCCGCGCCCCCACCAGCCCCTGGACACGCCGTTCGCCTGGGTGCTCGTCCGCCTCGACGGCGCCGACACGGCCCTGCTGCACGCCCTGGACGCACCCGGCCCCGACGCCGTACGCACCGGGATGCGGGTCCGCGTGCGGTGGGCGGCGGAACGCACCGGCGCCATCACCGACATCGCGTGCTTCGAACCGTACGAACCGTACGAGGACGGTGCGACGCAGGAAGCCGCCCCGCACAGCGGCGAGTTCACCGACCCCGTCACCGGCATCACCGTTCCCGCCCGCCTCGACTACACCTACTCTCCCGGCCGCGCCCAGTCCCGCTACCTCGCCGCCCTCGCCGGCCACCGCACCGTCGGGGAGCGCTGCCCGTCCTGCCGCAAGGTGTACGTACCGCCCCGTGGCGCCTGCCCCACCTGCGGCGTGGCCACCCGGGACCAGGTCGAGGTCGGTCCCAAGGGCACCGTCACCACCTTCTGCATCGTGAACATCAAGGCCAAGAACCTCGACATCGACGTGCCGTACGTCTACGCGCACATCGCCCTGGACGGCGCCGACCTCGCCCTGCACGCCCGTATCGGTGGCATCCCGTACGACGAGGTGCGCATGGGGCTGCGGGTGGAGCCGGTGTGGCGCGGCGACGGCCGCTACCCGGACCACTACCGGCCCACCGGCGAACCCGACGCCGACTACGACAGCTACAAGGAACTGGTCTGATGTCCGCGACCCCCGGCCCGGCCACGGAGCGACGCGAGGTCGCGGTCGTCGCCTTCGCGCAGAGCGACCACGCCCGCGACACCGCCGAGGTCTCCGAGGCCGAACTGCTGCTGCCGGTGCTCCAGGACGCCCTCGGCCAGGCCGGTCTGCGGGCCGGGGAGATCGACTTCACCTGCTCGGGATCCTCGGACTACCTGGCCGGGCGGGCCTTCTCCTTCACCATGGCCCTGGACAGCGTCGGCGCCTGGCCGCCCATCGCCGAGTCGCACGTCGAGACGGACGGCGCCTGGGCACTGTACGAGGCGTGGGTCAAGCTGCTGACCGGGGCCGCCGAGACCGCGCTCGTCTACGCGTACGGCAAGTCCTCGTCCGGCGCGGTCCGCGACGTGCTCACCCGCCAGCTCGACCCGTACTACCTCGCGCCCCTGTGGCCCGACTCCGTCTCCCTCGCCGCCCTCCAGGCACAGGCCCTCATCGACGCGGGCGACACGGACGAGGCGGCACTCGCCGGCATCGCGGCACGCGCCCGCACCGACGCGGCGGAAAACCCGCACGCCCGGCACAGCGGACCGGTGCCGCCCGGCGACTACGTAGTGCGGCCCCTGCGCACCGCCGACTGCCCGCCCGTCACCGACGGCGCCGCCGCCGTGGTCCTCGCGGCCGGCGACACCGCGCGGCGGCTGTGCGACCGGCCCGCCTGGATACGCGGCATGGACCACCGCATCGAGGCCCACGCACTCGGCGTACGGGACCTCACCGACTCGCCGTCCACCCGGCTGGCCGCCGAGCGCGCCGGAGCCTTCGGACAGCCGGTGGACACCGCCGAACTGCACGCCCCCTTCACCGCGCAGGAGGTCGTCCTCCGCAAGGCGCTGCGGCTGGACGACCGGGTACGGATCAACCCGTCGGGCGGCGCCCTCGCCGCCAACCCCATGATGGCCACCGGACTGATTCGGATCGGTGAGGCCGCCGAGGCCGTCCGGCGTGGCGCGTCCCGGCGGGCGCTGGCCCACGCCACGTCGGGGCCCTGCCTCCAGCAGAACCTGGTCGCCGTACTGGAAGGGGACCCGCGATGAGCGAGGCCGCAGCGACCGAGCCCACAGTGTCCAAGCCCGCCGTGTCCAAGGAGCCGGTCGCCGTCGTCGGCATCGGCCAGACCCGACACGTCGCCGCGCGCCGCGACGTCTCGCTGGCCGGGCTCGTCCGCGAGGCGGCCCGACGCGCCCTCGACGACGCCGAACTGACCTGGCACGCCATCGACGCCGTGGTCATCGGCAAGGCCCCCGACTTCTTCGAGGGCGTCATGATGCCCGAGCTGTACCTCGCCGACGCGCTCGGCGCGGCCGGCAAACCGATGCTGCGGGTGCACACCGCCGGTTCGGTCGGCGGTTCCACCGCCCTGGTCGCGGCCGACCTCGTCGCCGCCCGCGTGCACCGCACCGTCCTGACCCTCGCCTTCGAGAAGCAGTCCGAGTCCAACGCCATGTGGGGGCTGTCGCTCCCGGTCCCCTTCCAGCAGCCGCTGCTGGCCGGCGCGGGCGGCTTCTTCGCCCCGCACGTCCGCGCCTACATGCGGCGTACGGGCGCCCCCGCCACCGTCGGCTCCCTGGTCGCGTACAAGGACCGCCGCAACGCGCTGAAGAACCCGTACGCCCACCTCCACGAGCACGACATCACGCTGGAGAAGGTCCAGGCGTCCCCGATGCTCTGGGACCCGGTCCGCTACTCCGAGACCTGCCCGTCCTCCGACGGCGCCTGCGCGATGGTCCTGACCGACCGCGCGGGCGCGCGGCGGGCGCCCAAGCCCGCCGCCTGGATGCACGGCGGGGCGATGCGCAGCGAACCGACCCTCTTCGCGGGCAAGGACTTCGTCTCCCCGCAGGCGGGCAAGGACTGCGCCGCGGCCGTGTACCGGCAGGCCGGGATCACGGACCCGCGCCGGGAGATCGACGCGGTGGAGATGTACGTACCCTTCAGTTGGTACGAGCCGATGTGGCTGGAGAACCTGGGCTTCGCCGCGCCCGGCGAGGGCTGGAAGCTCACCGAGTCCGGGGTGACGGAACTCGACGGGGACCTGCCCGTCAATCCCTCCGGAGGGGTGCTCTCCGCCAATCCCATCGGCGCCTCCGGCATGATCCGCTTCGCCGAGGCGGCCCTCCAGGTGCGCGGCCAGGCGGGGGAACACCAGGTCCCCGGCGCGCGCCGGGCCCTGGGCCACGCCTACGGGGGCGGCTCGCAGTTCTTCTCGATGTGGCTCGTGGGCGCCGAGCCGCCCGCCACCTGAAGCGCGCCCTGTCCCGCGCCGGGCGCGGTGACTAGGCTGACGGCGACGCCGAACCGGGAGGAGCAGCGACGTGGCCGAGGGCATCATGGAACAGCGGCTCGCGGACGGGACCAGGCCGGAACTCGACCTGACCGGCGCCGCCTGGCAGTCCAGCAGCCAGGGGATGGGCGATGTGCAGGTCGCCTTCGTCGAAGGCTGGATCGCGATGCGCAACCGGCGCACTCCGGACGTACCCGCGCTGGTCTTCACACCGGCCGAGTGGCGCGGCTTCGTCCTCGGCGCCCGGGACGGCGAGTTCGACCTCACCTGACCTGACGCGGACCGGATGACCGGACGGAGACCGCCGCCGGTCATCCGGCCGCGCGCGGCCGGGCGGCTACGCCCACAGCCCCAGCAGGAACGGGTACGCGTGCAGGACCGGCGCGGGCCCCTGGACGAGGTCGCGCAGGGTGAAGACGATGTACTCGGTGCCCTTGGTGGCGAAGAAGTGCACCTCCTCGCCCACGGTCGCGGAGGCCACCGCGTCCGGCGCCGTCCAGCCCTTGGGCAGTTGGCCCAGCGGCACCGGCTGCACCTCGCGCAGGTCCGGCGCCCGGAACCGGCCGTCGATCAGCACGGTCTGCTGCTCGCAGAACAGCAGGTACTGCGAGTCGTCGGGCCGGGCGGGCGTCGCCTCCAGGACCCGGCCGTACGGCTCCAGCTCCCGGGACGGGAAGTACTCCTCGGTCCGGTCGATGCCGTCGTTGTCCTTGTCGGAGAAGGCGACCGTCAGGTCCCCCTTGACCCCGAGGTGGGTCCGGCCGCTGCGCCGCGGCGCCCGGGTGACGAAGTCGAAGCCGCCGTGGAACTCCTTGGGCAGGTGCGGGAACCGCGCACTGATCTTCCGCGGCTCCTCCTCGACGCGGTTGCGCGAGGAGAACCGGATGACCTCGTCACCGCGGAAGCCCTCGAACCGTACGTACGGCGTGGTGTCGCCCGGCACATACTTGGCGACGGTCCCGAAGACGCCCCCGGCGGCCTCCAGCGACGCCTTGAAGACATGGGTGACGGTGGAGATGATGCCGCCGCCCGGCTCCACCAGCAGCCCGGACAGCGCGTCGAAGACCGGGTCGCCGCCGCGTGCCTGGACCGGCTCGAAGATCCACTGCTCGGCGGTGCGGTAGGCGCCGGTGTTCTCCGTCGACTGCTCGACGACCGCGCCCACCGCGGCCGCGTTGTCGCGCACGTTCATCCACAGCCCGCTGTGCAGGTTGGCGACCCGGTACGGGTCCTCGTCGACGAGCTGCCACGACTGGCTGCGGTACGCCGGGGTGTTCTCCTCCAGGTGCTCCTGGACCAGGGGCGTGCCCTTGTCCTTGCCGCACCTGCGGACCTGGAGGTAGCCGCCGCTGTGCTGGTTCTGCAGCCGGAAGGTGCGCTCGCCGCCCGGCGCGGACTCCAGCCGCCACGCCTGGGCGGCCCGCTGCGGCCAGTCGTACAGCCGCTCCTGGACGATGTCCGCGGGGGACTGTTTGGTGTGGCCCTTGACGGTCAGGTACAGGCCGCTGCTCACGTTCTTGATCAGGTACGTGCCCTTGGCGCTGACGCTCACGGGAACCTCCTGGGAGCGGACGGAAAGAGTTCCGGTTCCGGCGTCCCACCCTAGGAGCCCGCTCCCCGGGACGCGACGGTACGGCCACCAGACCCGGCCAAGGTCAGGTCCCGGCCCCCGGCCGGGTACGCACCGCCCACAAGGCCCGATTCCCGGCGGCTGCGCTCCGCCGCTCCGGCGGGCACACCAGCAACGACCGGAACAGCACGCAGGAATACGGACCGCGGTCCGCGCGGCCCGGCAGCGGGCCGCCGGTCAGGGCTGGTTGGGGATGGAACGGGCCCGCTCCAGCGAGTTCGCGGCGGCGGGGGCCGGGCCGGGCTCGCCGCGCTGAGCCGGGTCGGCCGCGCGGGACGCGTACGCGGTGGGCGGCTCCGGCGGCTGGGCCTGCTGGGTGTCCGCCAGGACCGTGGTGGCCAGGTGCCGCAGCACGTCGGCGTGCGCGTGCAGCATCTGGTGCGTACGGGTGTCCTCCGGATCGGCCAGCAGGATGCGGGCGGCGGTGTTCACGGCCCGCAGCCGCGGCTTCTGGGCCGTACGGTGCGCCCGGGGCAGCGAACGCCAGGCGGTGTTGGCGACGGTGATCAGCCGCCACAGGTCGTTGGTGCCCGGGTCGGTGTCGTAGAACCGCAGGCCGTACCGGCCGACGAGCCAGTACGAGAGGGACAGCGCCACGACCACCAGGAGGTCGAACGTCACCCAGACGCGCGCCATGTGGCCGCGGTCCACGGCCATGCCCACCAGCAGCGCCACCCCCGCGCCGCCCGCGCCGAAGAGGACCGAGGCGAGCACGCCGAAGAACGCGACGGCCGGAACGATGCCGATGCCGTTCTCGCTGTCCACCCGGAGCAGTCCCTGCCAGTGCGGGGCCAGATAGCGGGCGTAGCGGACCGGCTTCGGGGCGGGTTCCGTGACAGCGATTCTCTTCGCCCAACTCACTGCCATCGCTGCACACTCCTTCGTCGGGCATTGGCGCACGGCTTCACGCCCCGACCAACGAATCACGGAATTCCCGGATACGCTCGGCCGGGTCAAACAACGTTTCTGCTGCGGAGTTTCCTCCGGACAGCCGGGCGCGCGAGGGGCGTGGGACCGGAGTTGTTCCGGGGCACCCGGACGCGGCCGGCCGCGTGCGACGGACCGGCGGTGTTCCGGCCGCCACCCGGAAACGCGGCAGCCCGGAAAAAGAAAAAGAAGAATGACCGGAAAAACAATAACCGGAAAAGGGCGGCCGTCCGCGCCCCGGCGCCCCTCCGCACGGAGGGCGCCGGAACGCGGACGGCCGCCGGGTCTCAGCGTGCGGAACGGTGCCGGTGGGCGCCGCGGTTGGAGTACGCGTGCCGGGTGGACGCCGCCGGGGCGTCGGGGTCGAGCTGACGGATCAACTGGTGGAAGCAGAGCAGCACGGTCACCGGCGGGAGCCCCGCCACGGTGATCCCCGCCGGGGTGGTGGGGGCCTTGGCGATGCACAGCACGGTGGCCACGGCCGCGAAGAAGATCACGACGCACCAGGAGTGCGCGGTGCGGCGCCGGTGGGTACGGGCCCGCAGGATGGACAGGATGGCGGCCACCCACGGCCCGTAGACCAGCAGCGGCCACAACTGGGCGATGCGCGGTGTCGTGGCCTCGCCCGCCAGGGCCCGCAGCGGCGGGTAGGACGCCACCGCGGCGAGCAGGGCGACCGCCATCACGATCACGGACGTCAGGGTGACGGTGACCAGGCTCAGGACGCGCCGCCACGACAGCGTGCCGCCCTCCCGGGCGCCGCGGGCGGCGCGCAGGAAGGACGGCTTGCGGTGGCTGTGCCGCTCGGACGCCGGCGGGCCGGCCGTGACCGGCGGCTGTTCGGCGGTGTCCAGCAACTGCGCCAGTTCGGCGTCGAGGTCGTCGGGGACGACCATCGGCTCCGCGTCGTACACGTGCGCGTCGTAGGCGTCGGCCAGGCTCTCGTGGGCCGGCTGGTCACGGAAGAGAGGGCCGTCGGCGAGACCGAAGGCGGCCGTCAGATCGGGCTCGGAGGTGACTTGGGCGGGGATCCGGTACCCGTCGGCGGTGGACGGCATCAGCAGGTGGAGGGTGGGGGGATCGTACACGGCAACTTCCCTGCGGGCTGGGCGGCGGCGTCGGGGCCCGGGCTGTCAGGCGGCGCTGGCCGCCCTCAGCACCGCCGGGGCCCGGCGCCGTACTCGGCCTCGGCGGGCTGCGACCACATCGCCTTGATCCGGTCGAGTTCCGCGCCGAGGCGGTCCAGCAGATCGGCGGAGAGTTCCGGCCGGAAGTATTCCCTTTCGCATTCCGCTTCGGCCGGCGGCCGGTCGGTTGCGGGGGAGTCGGAGATGCCAACGGGCTTGAAGAAGCGCCGGCCGAGACGTCGGGCCGGCTGATCCACAGGAGTGTCAGGCATACATGCGGAACGAAAAGGGCCGACACAAAGGGACGGGTATCCGGTCCGGAGCGGCCCAAGTGAACTCAAGCAGACGTGGAGGGTACGAAGAGGAGGTGATCTGAAAGGTGGATGATTCGCTTCCGGAGCGCCGCCGGCGCGCGGCCCGCCGGACCGGTCACCGGCCGCCGGCGCGGGCTCCTATACCACCGATCCCCGCCGCGCGTCACCACAGCCTGGAACGGCGTGTTCGGGCGGACGGGCCCGGCGCGCCGCCGCGCCCGGACGAACGGTTGTGCGCCCAAGAGCGCCCACCTCGGAAGTAAAACGTTTTTGCCGACGTAGGAGCGGCTCCGGCGCGCGCCGTACCGTTTCAGCGTATGCCGCTCCGGTGAGCTGACCCCCACTCCGACGCGCCCCCCGGAGAAAGTGTGACCAGGGGACCGGCCAGGCGCCCCGGGTAGGTAATGGTGCGTCACATCTACCTGCCCTTCCGCTCCCGGGCCCGCTCGACGGCCGCCCGGGACACCGGCCGAACAACGAGGTGGTCCCCGATGGGAATACGTGGAGAGGCGGGCGTCCGCGCACCGCGCGGCCCCGCGGCCGCCCCCGGTACCTGGGTCGTCTCGACCGCGCCCGGCGGCGTCCCGCTGCTCGGGCACGCGCTCCGGCTGTGGCGGCGCCCGCTCGAATTCCTCGCCTCGATGCCCGCCCACGGCGACCTGGTCGCCATCCGCCTCGGCCCGCAGCGCGTCTGGCTGGCCTGCGACCCGGACCTGGTGCAGCAGATCCTCATGGACCCGCGCACGTACGACAAAGGCGGGCCGCTGTACGACACCATGCGCATGGTGCTCGGCAACGGCCTGGTCACCTGCCCGCAGAACGTGCACCGCCGGCAGCGCCGGCTGGCCCAGCCCTGCTTCCGGCCCTCCCGGATCGCCGACTACGCCGAGGTGATGAGCGCCGAGATCGGCGCCGCAGTCGAGGAGTGGCGTCCGGGCCGCGAACTGGACGTCACCGACGCGATGATGGACCTCTCCGCCCGGGTGACCACCGGCGTGCTGATGTCCACCTCCCTCGACCCGGGCCTCGCGGCCGAGGTACGCGCCTGCCTGGCGACCGCCATGCGCGGCGTGCTGCTGCGCGCGGTCGTCCCGCTCGGGCCCCTCTACAAGCTCCCGACCCCCGGCAACCGCCGCTTCGACCGGGCCCTGGCCCGGCTGCACCACATCATCGACCAGATCATCGCCGAACGCCGCGCCGGTCCCGCCCGGCACGACGACCTGCTGGCCACACTCCTCGAAGCCACGGACGACGGCGGCACCGCCACCGGCAACGACCCGGCCCCGTACGGCACTTCAGGGCCGGACAGCACTTCCGCACCGGAACCCTGCCCGGCATCCGGCCGCCCCACCCCTCCGCCCACCCCCCGGGAGGCACCCCACGCCAAGGAACCGCTCACCGACCAAGAGGCCCACGACCAACTGATGACCTTCCTGGTGGCCGGGATCGAGACCACCGCGCTGGCCCTCGCCTGGACCTTCCACCTCCTGGCGGCCCACCCCGAGGAGGAACGCCGGCTGCACGACGAAGTCGACACCGTGCTCGCCGGCCGCCCGCCCGCCCCCGCGGACCTGCCCCGGCTCGCCCACGCCCGGCGCGTGGTCACCGAAGCCCTGCGCATGTATCCGCCCGGCTGGGCGCTGACCCGCGTCACCACCACCGAGACCACGCTGGCCGGTCACCGGCTGGCACCGGGAAGCACCGTCCTGTACAGCGCGTACGTGCTGCACCAGGACCCGGTGGCCTTCCCCGATCCCCGACGTTTCGACCCCGACCGATGGTTGCCGGAACGCGCGGGGAGCGTTCCGAGCGGTGCGATGCTCCCGTTCGCCGCCGGCAACCGCAAGTGCATCGGCGACCACTTCGCGATGACCGAAGCCGTGCTCGCCCTTGCCGCCATCGCCGCGCGCTGGCGCCTGCGCCCGCCGTCCGCCAGGACCGTACGACCGGTCCCGGCGGCCGTGCTGAGCCCGGGCCCGCTGCCCATGGTCTGCCAGCTCCGCGGCAGGCCGGACGGCGGCGCAGCGCAGGCAGTGCCGTCTCAAGCACCGTGAACATGGAGAGAACCATGCAGGCAACAGGCTACGGCGCCCCGGAACACGAGATTCCCGCCGCACGTCCGGCCGCGGTCCCGTTACCGGGGGCCGGTCCGGAGCACGACCCGGACGCGGCGGCGCTGCACGCCGCCGTCGTCGTCCCTCAGCTCTTCTGCCCCATCCCGGCGGCGCCGCACCACGAGACCGCCGGCATCGAAGCGCGCGTGGTGGACTGGATGGCGCGGTTCGGGTTCTGCGACGACGACTTCCACCACGCACAGGTACTGGCCAACCGCACCGCCGAGTGGGCGTGCCGGATCGCGCCCGACGGTGCCACCGACCCGCTGCAGATCGGGGCCGACTGGTCCTGCCTGGGCCTGCTGCTGGACGACGTGTACCTGGACGGCGGGCTCTTCAGCCGGAACCCGGAACGTTTCCTCCCGATGGCCGTCCAGGTCATCCACGGAGCCGACCACCCCGAGACCACCGACGGCCCGACGGCCGACCCCTACACCGCGGCCTTCGGCGAGGTCTCGCACCGCTACCGGCGGCACGCCACCGGCACGGTCGTCCGGCGCTGGGTCGACGGCGTTGCCGAATGGTTTCTCGCCGCGTGCGTCGGCATGGGCCAGCGGGCCTCGGGAACCGTACCGAGCCTGGAGGAGTACCTCGTCATCGGCCCCCGGGACCGCGGCACCAAGGCGTCCATCGCCGTCATCGAGATGGCGGAGGGCACCTCACTGCCCAACGAGGCGGCCGAGACACCCCGAATACGAGCCCTGACCCAGATCGCCTCGGCGCTGGTGACCTTCGCCAACGACGTCTACTCGTACCACCGCGAGGTCAAGGAACAGTCCCTGGAGTCCAACCTCGTCGGCGTCCTGGAGCACGCGCTGCGCGTACCGCCCCAGGAAGCCATGACCCGGGCGGCCGCGCTGCACGACCGCCTGATGTGCCTGTACGTCACCCTGCGGGACCAGACCGCCGTACGGGCCACTCCCGAGGTGCGCTGCTACCTCGGCCAACTGGACCACTTCATCCGGGGCAACCTGGACTACAGCGCCGTGACCCCGCGCTACCGGTCCGACCCGGGTGCCGCCCCGATCCGGCACCCGCGTTCGGTGTCTGGGCGGACTCGCCCAGTGATGGGAGTCTCGAACCGCTGCCGCTGCGCCCGGTCGCGTGGTGGTGGGACCAGTTGAGTCCCGCGATGTGAGCTCAGGGGACGGCACCGTCCCCCGGCTCCGCGGTCCACGGGGCCGTCCTGTTCCCGGCGGCCCCCTCGGACCTTTCGCCCCTGTCGCAACGTCCCGGTGCCCGGCCGCGCCCCCGGCGGGCGCGGCCGGGCACCGGCAGGAAGGGTGAACCGTTGTGAGCGCACAACCCCGTGTCGTCGTGGTCGGCGGCGGGATCGCCGGCCTGTCCGCCGCCTTCCGGCTCCAGCAGGCCGGCTGCGAGACCGTCGTCCTGGAGAGCGCCGGACCGGAGATGACCGGCGGCCGGATGGCCACCGTCAACGTCTCGGGATTCGCCGTCAACCGGGCGGCGACCATCCTCATCCACAGCTACCGTGAACTGATCCGCCTCATCGCCGCGGCCGGCCTGGCCGGCGAGGTCGTCCCCGGAGGCGACCTGTTCGGCCTGGTCCGCGGCGGCCGGGTGGACCGCGTCCGCCTCGGCTCCCGCCGGCAGCTCGCCACCGGCGGGCTGCTGACCAGCTTCCCCCTCGGCGACATCGCCAAGCTGCTGCGCGACTACCGCCGCGTACGCCCGCTGCTGACGCCGCACGACATGTCCCCGATGGCCGCGGCCGACTTCGAGTCCGTCCATCAGTACGCCACCCGCCGCGGCCTGCGGCCCGAGACCCTGGAGTACCTGCTCGACCCGCTCGTCTCCGGACTGTGCCTGGGCGAGCCGGAAGAGGTGTCGGCCGCGATGCCGTTCGTCTTCCTCGACGTCATCCTGTTCGGCGGCGGCTTCTTCACCTCCAAGGACGGCGTCGGCTTCCTGCCCAAGGGGCTGGCCCGGCAGCTCACCGTCGAACACCACGCCCAGGTCACCTCGGTCGAGGAGCGCGGCGAGGAGGTGGCGGTCACCTGGCACCGGCCGGGGGAGGCGGAGCACCTGGAGACCGCTGCCGCCTGCGTGCTGGCCGTTCCGCCGCCGCAGGTGCCGCATTTGTACGGACAACTCACGGCCGACCAGCGCGAGTTCCTGGACGACGCCCCGTACGCCCGCAGCATCCACGTCGCCTTCGGGCTGGACCGCCCGACGGCGGAACGGGCCATGCTGGTGCAGGCGTCCCGTGTCGAACACCCGGACCTCTGCGCCTTCGTGCTGGAGCACAACCTCTCCCCGCAGCGCGTACCGGAAGGGGCCGGGCTGGTCATGACCCACCTGCGCGGCGCGTGGTCGGACCGCAACTGGGACCTGGGGGACGACAAGGTGGTGGACCACGTCCTGGCGGGCGTCCGGCGGATGGGCATCCTGCCCGAACTGGAGCGCCACACCACGATGACGCACATCTGGCGCGTCT
Organism: Streptomyces chrestomyceticus JCM 4735; assembly: GCF_003865135.1. Lineage (NCBI taxonomy): Bacteria > Bacillati > Actinomycetota > Actinomycetes > Kitasatosporales > Streptomycetaceae > Streptomyces > Streptomyces chrestomyceticus. Next base: position 8,098,786 of record NZ_BHZC01000001.1, read on the forward strand.
CGCCGTGCCTGATCGGCCGGCGCCCCGGGGACTACCGCGCCATCGCCCGCTTCGCGGCCGGATGCGACCCGCGCGGCCGGGTCCAGTTGGCCGGCGGTGACATCCTGGGCCACTCCACCACCAACAGCAGCGTGGCGTCCGGCGAGCGGGCCGCCCGCAACCTGGTGGCCCGGCTGCGCACCGAGGGGACGCTCACGCCGGAACGCCGCTGACCCGCGCACCGGGCGGCCCAACTGCCCCCGGCGCACAACCGATTCACCCGTAAGAGTGGCTGCTTATGGGTGTATCGATCGGGCCGGACCGTGCTACACGCGGGCGCTTATAGCACGGTCCGGCCCTCGGCGTGCAGCATGTCACTCATCCTGGTTACCGGGGGTCCGTATGGGCGTACGCTCTGCGCTATCGCAGGCAGAGTGCGGCCGGACGGGCCCGCACTCGCGGCGGGCGGGAGCACCCACGCGGCGAACGGATTCAGTCATGGCCAACGGATGGGAGCAGGTGCGCAACGCACGGCGTGTCCTGCTCGAACGGAACGCCGAACTCGAAGCCCTGGAGACGGCCTTGGACCGGCTCTGCGGCCCGGGCGGCGGCCCCGCCACCGCCCGGCGCGGCGGTCTGCTCTCCTTCGCCGCACCCGCCGGCATGGGCAAGACCGCACTGCTCGGCGAGGTCCGCGCCCGCGCCGCCGCGCACGGCTGCACCGTGCTCTCCGCACGCGGCGGCGAGCAGGAGCACGGCATGGCGTTCCACGTCGTACGCCAGCTCGTGCAGCCCGTCCTGGCCGCGTACAACGAGGCCGCCTCGCGCACCGTCCTGGGCGGCTGGTACGACATCGTCGCCCCGGCCCTCGGCCTGGTGGCGGACGCGGGCGGCAGCGTGCCCGACCCGACCGGGGTACGCGACGGCCTGGACTGGCTGGTGACCCGCGTCGCCGTGCAGCAGGCCCCCACCGTGCTGGTCCTGGACGACGCGCACTGGGCCGACCAGGAGTCCCTGAGCTGGCTCACCGCATTCGCGCCCCGGGCCGAGGATCTTCCGATGCTCGTGGTGGTCGCCTACCGGCCCGAGGAACTGCCCCGCGACGCCGCCCCCTTCCGCAAGCTCGCCGAACGCCACGCCATCCGCCCCTCCCTCACCCCGTTCACCTGCGACGCGGTCGCCAGCATCGTCCGCGAGGCGATCGGCGCGGCGGCCGAGGACAAGTTCTGCACCGAATGCTGGGCGGTCACCGACGGCAGCCCCTTCGAAGCCGTGGAACTCGCCGCCGGACTCCGCGAGCGCGGCCTCAAGGGCAGCCGGGACGACCTGCCAGCCCTGCGCGACATCGCCTCCGCCGTCAAGGGCAAGGGACTGATCGACCGGCTGGACAAGCTCGGCGGCGCCGCCGTCCGCCTCGCCTGGGCGATCGCCGTCCTGGGCACCTCGGCCACCCCCGACATCACCGCCGGTGTCGCCGCGCTCGGCTCCGAGTCGGCGGTCGAGGCCGTCGCCCAGCTCCGCGAGGCACGCATCCTGGCCCGGGCCGAGGCCCCCGACGGCGTCCTGCAGTTTGCCCACCCGCTGATCGCCACCGCCGTCCACCGGGCGATCCCCGACGCGCTGCGCGTCGGCATGCACAACGTGGCCGCCGAAGCGGTGGTGGAAGCCGGACTGGGCCCGACGGTCGCCGCCCGGCACCTGCTGGAGGTGCCCTGCCAGGGCGACGACTGGGTCGTCCACCGGTTGCGCCAGGCCGCACGGGAGTACGTACGGGCCGGCGCGCCCGACGCCGCGCGCCGCTTCCTGGCCCGCGCCCTGCGCGAGCCGCCCTCGCCCGAGAACCGCGCCGCCGTCCTGTTCGAACTGGGCTCCGCCACCTTCCTCTCCGCCCACGAGGTCACCGTCAACTACCTGCGCGAGGCCCTGGAGGAACCGGACATCGACCCCGAGCTGCGCGAAGCCGTCACCTACCGGCTCGCCCAGGCACTCGCCCACACCGACCAGCTCGCCGAGGCCGCGGCGCTCGCCGCCGACGAGGCCCGCCGCACCAGCCTCCCCGGCACCCGGCTGCGGATGCAGGCCGAGAACTTCGTCTGGAGCGCCTTCCGCGCCGACGAACCGGACTCCGCGGCCCGCTCCCGCAGGCTGACCCGGCTCGCCGACCACCTCACCGGCAACGGCCTCGCCGAGCGCTACATCCTCGGCCTGCGCGCCTGGGACTGCGTGGTGCACGGCGAGCCCGCCACCACCGCCCTGCGCTACGCCGAGGCGGCCCTGGTCGGCGGACTGAGCTGGACCGAGGACAACCGCGGCTTCGAGGTGCCGGTCGCCGTCGCCATGACGTTCATGTACTGCGACCAGCCCGGCCGCGCCGAGGAACTGTTCACCCGCGGCATGGCCGAGTGCGAGCGCAAGGGCTGGCGCGGCGCCCACCTGGCCTTCGGCCACGCCCTGCTCGGCTACATCCGCTACCGCCGCGGCGCGCTGGTCGAGGCCGAGACCCTGGTACGCGAAGGGCTGCGGATCGCCGAACGGGTCGGCGGCGCCGTACCGGCCCAGTGGTACGCCATCGGCATCCTCATCGAGATCCTGCTCGCCCGCGGCCGTGTCGACGACGCCCAGGAACTCGCCGACCACTTCAGCTACGGCGACGTCGTGCCCAACGCCGTCGTCTACCCGGACTCCCGCACCGTCTACAGCGAACTGCTGCTCGCCCGCGGCCTGCACCGGCACGCCGAACACCAGCTCAAGGCGGTCGGCAGGCGGCTGGAGGCCCGCGGCATGCGCAACCCCGCCTGGTGCCCCTGGCAGCTTCACCTCGCCCGCGCCACGGCGCTCACCGACAGCCCGCGCGCCGTCGAGCTGGCCGAGGAAGGCGTACGGCGGGCCCGCAGGTTCGGCACCGCGACGGCCGTCGGCGAGGCCCTGCACTGCGCCGCCACCGTGGTCGGCGGCGGCCGGGCCCTCAAACTGCTCGCCGAGGCCGTACGGGAACTGGAGCACTCACCCGCCGGCTACGCGCTGGCCGAAGCCCTGGTCGACCACGGAGCGGCGCTGCGCCGGGCCGGCCTGCCCCAGGACGCGGCGGAGCGCCTCTACCGCGGGCTGGAGGGCGCGGTCCACTGCGGAGCCGACGGCCTGGCGGAACGCGCCCGCGACGAGCTGTCCGCGGCCGGTCTGCGCCCGCTCCAGTTGCACAGCACCGGCACCGAGACCCTCACCGCCCAGGAGCGGGCGGCCGCCGAACGGCTCGCCCTGGGCTGGCCCACCAGCCGCATCGCCGAGGAGCTGGCCACCCCGGAGACGGTCGTCACCCGCCTGCTGTCCAGCGTCTGCCGCAAGATGGGCACGGACTACGCCGGTCTGCCGAGGCTGCTGGAGACGGCCGCCCAGGGCGTCGCGCCGGTCCGGCCGCCGCTGGGTTGACGCCCGGCCCGCCGGCCGCCGGCGGCCACGTACGATGGCGGTATGTCCTTCCTCCGCCGCCGCAGCGCAGCCACGCCCGCCGGGCCTGACTTCGACGTCCTCGCCATGGACCCCGGGGACTGGCCCGGCAATCTCGGCGCGGGACTGCTGCCCGCCCCGACGGCAGTTGCCAGGGGGTCTTCCTCCGCTACGACCTGTTCGGCGGCCGCGGCCCCGCGATGATCATCGGCAACCTGCCGGAGGGCTCCCCGGCGCGCGACCTGGCGGACGGCCAGGTGCCGTTCGAGGTGGCCCAGCTCCTCGCGGCGCTGGAGAACGACGAGCCGGTCACCGTCGTCGAGACCGAGGACACCCCGGTCATGCACGACGACAACCTGCTGATCGTCAAGCGCATCAAGTGCTCCGAGGGCCGGATCTCCTGCGCCCAGTTCGACCGCAGCGACGGCGTCCTGGTCACCATCGCGAGCTGGGACCGCCCAATCACCGACGACCTGTACGCCCTCCTGAAGCCGCTGCCGGCGGAGATGTTCCAGCAGGGGTGATCCCGGGGACACCCGGTCACGGGCGACGGCGGCCGAACGCCGTGCCAGGCCGCCGAGAGCCCGGCACGGCGCCGTATCCCGTGGGCTACCGCTGCGAAGACCGCACGTCCACATCGGCCGCCCGTACGTAGCCGACCCGGTGCCCCACCTGGATCTCGTAGTAGACGTCCTCGCCGCGCACGACCGCGTGCCGGGACAGGTCGTACGTCGGTGCGTAGAAGTACTCGCCGTGCACCCGGTTGCCGACGGCGTAGCGCTGGCCGGACAGCAGCTTGTACGGGAGCGGGGTGACGGCCTGTACCGGCACGCCCGCCGGATAGGCCGCCGCCTCCGGGTACGCCCGCCCGTAGACCGGGATGTCCGCCCGGCCCGCCTTCGGCGTGATCACCAGGCCCTTCGCGTCGACCGCGGTGGGCTGCTTCGGCGGGTTGTGGAACCACGCCTTCTGGCCCAGGTACCAGATGGCCGTCCACTCGCCCCGGCGCTCCGCGACCGCGTAGCGCTGGCCGGTGGTGGCGCGGGCGCCGGTGTCGTTCACCCCGGTCGTGGAGGGGCTGCCGTCCGGCCGCAGCCCGATGTCCTGGACCAGCGGCGCGCTCTCACTCGGCTCGGTGTGCAGGCGTACCGCGGCCGACCCGTGCGGTGCGCACGGCTGGCCGGGCTTGACGCAGTCCGTGTAGACGGGGCGGTGGCGGTCGTAGTCGGGGCGGATGGTGACCAGACCGCCTCCGGGGCCCGCCGTGCGCACGAACGGCGCGCCCAGCAGCCGGAAGTAATGCGCCCAGTCCCAGTACGGGCCGGGGTCGGTGTGCATGCCCTTGATCGTGGCCGGTGTCGTGCCGGGCACGTTGTCGTGGCCGATGATGTGCTGCCGGTCCAGCGGCAGGTCGTACTTGTGCGCCAGATAGCGCACCAGCCGCGCCGAGGCCCGGTACATCGCCTCGGTGTACCAGGCGTCCGGAGCCGCGAGGAAACCTTCGTGCTCGATCCCTACGGAGTGCGCGTTCACGTACCAGTTCCCCGCGTGCCAGGCGACGTCCTTCGTCGGCACGTGCTGGGCGATCAGCCCGTCCGCCGACCGGATCGTGTAGTGCCAGGACACATACGTCGGGTCCTTGATGAGCTTCAGCGTCGTCTCCCACGACCCCTCGGTGTCGTGCACGACGATGGCGTCGACGCTCTGGTCCTCGGGCCGGTCGGCCTTGTCGTGGTTGCCGTAGTCCCCGTCGCCGAACTCCTCGTACGGCGCGGGCACGGACACACAGGAGACCGTGTGCGGGCATTCGAGGCGGGAACCGCCCGACGGCGCGGGGGCGGCCCGCAGTCCCAGGCGTGCGAGCTGTGTGCGGTCCGGCGTCAGCCCCGGCGCGGCGGGCAGTGTCACCCGCTGGCCGGAGTCGGTCGTACGGGACTGGCCCTGCCGCAGGACGTCGTACACGTCGTCGGCGAAGCCCGCCGCCGTCCGGGCGTCGTCCGCGCCCGGATACCGGGCGACGGCCCCGTACCAGCGGGCCGGGTCGGCGGAGCGCAGCCCCAGGCGGCGCTGCTCCTCGGCCAGCAGCGCCGCACCGCCGCGGATGTTGGCGGCCGGGTCCCGGCGCAGCCGCTCGGCGGGCAGCCCGGTCAGCCGCGCCGCCCGCTCCAGGGTGCGCAGCCGGGCGGGCAGCTCCGTGACGGCCGGGAGCCGCGCGGGGGCCCGCTTACGGGCGCGGGAGTCGTCGCCGCGCGGGTCCTCGTCACCGTCGCTGTGGTGCGGTCGCTCGGCCAGCGCCGTACGGGCGTCGGTCAGGTGCATCGGGCCGTAGCCGCCGGACACGCTGGGCGCGCCGCCGTGCCCGTCCCAGCGCGACTCCATGTACGCCACGGCCAGCAGCACGTCCCGGGGGACGCCGTAGCGCGTGGCGGCGTCCGCGAACGCCTGCTGGAGGGAGCCCGCGGCGGGCTGTGCCGCCGCGGCGCGGGGCTGCCCGTCCGCGCCGGACGGCGCGGCGGAGACCAGCGGCAGCAGCAAGGCCGCCGCCGCGACGGCGGTGGCGGCCCTGTGCGCTCTGGAGCGGGGGGTTCTCTTCTCGTCGGATCCTCGCAATGCAGCCTCCTGTGGCCGACCGGGACGAGCCGGGGCGTCTGGCGGATGGTGTGCATACGGCCGTGCGCGGAACGGGATCCTTACAGCTATCGCCTGGCCGACGATCCGTCAATCACCGTGCGCCCCAAGGGTTTCGGATGTCAGCACGCAACCCGGAATCCCGTACGAGAACGGCTGCAGCCCCCGGCGCACGGGTGAGCGGCACGCCCCTACGGCGTGCCGCTCACATGCCCCCGTGGCGGATCAGCGGGTGCCGACCGCCGCCCGTACCGCACGGCGCGCCATCTGGCAGTCGTCGTGCAGCCGGCGCAGCAGCAGCCGCTGCTCCTCGCCCGCCGCAAGCGCACCGGGGTGTCCCGGCCCCGGCGTGCCCGTCGGCGTGGGCTCGCGCATGGTGCGCTGCACGGCGGTTTCGTAACGCCGTATTTCGCGGGTGAGCACCAGCATCAGATTGACCAGGAAGGCGTCCCGCGCGGCCGGTCCCGCGGCCTGCGCGAGCTGGCTGATCTGGCGGCGCGCCACAGGGGCGTCACCGAGCACCGACCACAGGGTCGCGAGGTCGTAGCCCGGCAGGTACCAGCCGGCGTGGTCCCAGTCGAGCAGCACCGGACCGGCGGGGGAGAGCAGGACGTTGTTCAGCAGCGCGTCGCCGTGGCAGAACTGGCCCTGGGTGTGGGCCAGGCCGTGCAGCAGCTTCTGCAGGTCACCCAGGTCACGGTCGGTCAGCAGGCCGAGGTCGTGGAAGCGCCCGATGCGGCCCGCGTAGTCCAGCGGCGCGTCGAACATCCCGGCCGGCGGCCGCCAGAGGTTGACCCGGCAGATCGCGCCGAGCGCGGCCCGTACGTCGGCGCGCGGCGGTGCTTCGGTCGGATGCCGTTGGAGGGAGGCGACCCGGCCGGGCATCCGCTCGACGACCAGGGTGCAGTTGTCAGGATCCGCGGCGACCAGCCTCGGTACGCGCACCGGCGGACGGTGGCGTACGAAGGACCTATAAGCAGCTATTTCGTGCCGGAACCGCTCGGTCCACGCGGGGGAGTGATCCAGTAAACACTTGGCGACCGCGGTCGTACGGCCGGTGGTGCCCACCAGGAGGACGGACCTGCCGCTCCGGCGCAGCACCTGGACCGGATGGAACTCGGGACAGATGCGGTGCACGGAGGCGACCGCGGCGCGCAGTTGAGCACCCTGGGGGCCGGACAAGTCGAGTCTCCCGCTGAGCGGTTGGGTGCCTCCCCCTTGCACCCGCCGGTTGCGGCCGCCGGTGAGGCCGGAAACCGCCCCCTGAGACTGGGAGGGGTCGAGATACGGCCCGCTTCCCGGAGGCTGCGGACGGTACGGCCGGTTCGGGGCGCTCACGGCGGACGATGCTGCGTACATGGGTGAGACAGATCCCTTCGTGCGCCGACGAGTTGCAGTGCGGCTCCCGGCCCGGCGACCCGGGGCCCGAAGGCCCCGGATCCGGTGTCCGCACCCTGGGGAATGCGGTACCGACACCGGGCCGGGGGCTGCACTTCTACAGAACACGCGGGCGCGGGTGGCAGACCATCTGGCGGACCCTGGCGAACCCTGGCGAATGCTCGCGGGCGTCCTCGGCGGGCCGTTACTGTCAAGTCAGTCGAGGAACCTGGGGGCTTGACGTGGACAGGGAGCCGAACACCCGTCTCGCGGACCTTTTCGGCCTGGCCGGCTGGTCCAAGGGCGAACTGGCGAGACTGGTCAACCGGCAGGCGGCCGCCATGGGGCATCCGCAACTGGCGACCGACACCTCGCGGGTACGGCGCTGGATCGACACGGGGGAGACCCCGCGCGACCCGGTGCCCAAGGTGCTCGCCGCCCTGTTCACCGAGCGTCTCGGCCGTGTCGTAACCATCGAGGACCTCGGGTTCGGTCGTTCCGGGCGCGCGGGGAGGAAACAGGCCACGGACGGTCTCCCGTGGCCGCCCGAGCGAACGGCGGCGGTCCTCACGGAATTCACGGGAATGGACCTCATGCTCAACCGACGCGGCTTGGTGGGCGCGGGCGCGGCGCTCGCCGCGGGCTCCGCACTCAGCAGCGCCATGCACGACTGGCTGCACACCGACCCGGCGCTGGCAGCCGACGCCCCCCGATTCGACGACCCGTTCGACTACCACTCCATCGACCAGATCGGCTACGACCGTTACGAAGCGGCCCCCGTGGGGTCGCAGGAGATCGACGCCCTGGAGCGCTCGGTCGAGGTCTTCCGCGCCTGGGACGCGGCCCGCGGCGGCGGGCTCCAGCGGAAAGCCGTGGTGGGCCAGCTCAACGAGGTGGGCGGAATGCTCGCCTACCACCACCCCGAGCATCTGCAGCGCAGGCTGTGGGGGGTGGCGGCCAACCTCGCCGTCCTGGCGGGCTGGATGTCCCACGACGTGGGGCTGGAGCCCACCGCCCAGAAGTACTTCGTCATCGCCGCCCACGCGGCGCGCGAGGGCGGCGACCGGCCGCGGGCCGGCGAGGCGCTCTCCCGGGCGGCCCGCCAGATGGTGCACCTGGGCCGCCCCGACGACGCCCTGGACCTGATGAAGCTGGCCAAGTCCGGCTCCGGCGCCGAGACCCTGCCGCGGACCCGCGCGATGCTCTGCACCATCGAGGCGTGGGCCCAGGCGAGCAAGGGACAGGGCCAGGCCATGCGGCGCACCCTGGGCGAGGCGGAGGAACTGTTCATCGCCGACCGGGGCGACGTGCCGCCGCCGAGCTGGATGCAGATGTTCGACGAGGCGGACCTGCACGGGATGCAGGCGCTGGCCTTCCGTACGCTGGCCGAGCACGACCCGCGGGCGGCGAAGATCGCCCAGGCGCACGCCAAGCAGGCGCTGCGGCTGCGCGACAACGGACGGCAGCGGTCGCAGATCTTCGACTACCTCTCGCTGGCCTCCGCCTGCTTCATCGGCAACGACCCCGAACAGGCCGACCGCTACGCCCGGCTGGCCCTGGTGTCCATCAAGGAGAACTCCTCCCACCGCACCTGGGACCGGCTGCGCGAGATGTACCGGCTCACCGGCCGGTACGCGAACTACACCACGATCCAGGACCTGCGGGAGGAGATCCAGCGGGTGATGCCGAAGGCCAAGAACAAGGGGCTGGGGCCGGGGATCGGCCCGGTGGGCAGCAACCTGCGGATCTGACGCCGGCGCGAGCCGAACCGGGCCGGAACGAGGCGCGCCAAGACCCGTGACCCCGGTCCTGGCCGTACGGACACCGCGTCATGCGGTCACCGTGCCGTACGGGCACCGCGCCACGTGGACACCGCGCCAGGGGTTTCCGCTACCCGCTCACCCTGGCGATCAGCACACACGCGTCGTCCTCGCGCTCGGCACTGCCGAACTCCTCGGCGATGACGCGGACACAGTCCTGCGCGTTGCGCGCCGCGGCGAACCGCGGTGCCAGCGACAGGAGGCGCGCGGCACCCTCGTGGGGCGCGAGCGCGCCGTGCGCCCGGCGCGGCACCAAGCCGTCCGTGTGCAGCACCAGAAGGTCGCCGGGCTCCAGTTGCTCGCACCGCTGCGTGTAGGCGGCTCCGGTGGTGGCGCCGAGCAGGACGCCCTCCGGGGGGCTCAGCGGGCTGCCCGTGCCGTCGCGGAACAGCAGTGGGGCGGGGTGGCCGGCCTGGGCCCAGACGAGCTGACGGGAGGCGGGGTCGAAGCGGCAGCAGACCGCGCTGCCGAGGGCGGGCTGTGCGGAGGTGTCCAGCAACTGGTTCAGATAGCCCATCAGCGGGCCGGGTTCCTGACCGGACACCGCCATGCCGCGCAGCGCGCCGAGCACCATGGCCATGCCGGACGTGGCGGTGGCGCCGTGGCCGGTCAGGTCGCCGACGCTCAGCAGGGTCCGGCCGTCCGGCAACTGGAGCGCGTCGTACCAGTCGCCGCCGATGAGGGCGCTGGTGCCGGAAGGGAGGTAGCGGGCGGCGAGGTCGAGTGCGACGGGCCCGCCCTGCGGGAACCGCAGGGAGCCGCGCCACGGCGGCAGCACGGCTTCCTGCAGTTCGACCGCAAGCCGGTGCTCGGTCCGCGCCATGTGCCGTTGACGCTGCAGCGAGTCACGGGTCTCGCGCACCGCCCGTTGGCTGCGACGCAGCTCGCTGACGTCGCGCAGCACGGCCCACATGCACGCCGTACTGCCGTCGGCTTCGAGCACCGGCTCGCCCACCATGTGCACCGTACGGACGCTCTGGTCGCCGCGTACGATGCGGAACTCGTCGTCGATCGGGCGGCCGTCCACCAGGCAGTCGGTGACCATCGTGGTCAGTAGCTGCTGGTCCTCGCAGAAGACCAGGGACGGCAGCTCGTCCAGGGTCAGGGGCCCTTCGGCCGGGTCCCGGCCGAAGATCCCGAACAGTTCCTCGGACCAGCTCACCTCGTCGGTGAGGAGGTTCCACTCGGCGCTGCCGACCCGGCTGAGCAGTGAGCCGCGCGGATGCCCCGCGGGCTCGGGCGGCGCCACCGGCAGCCGGTCACCGTCCGCCGCGTCCGCCGTGTCCGGGGCCGTCCCGGGGTCGGCGGGCAGGCCCTCCCGGAGCTGGTCCAGGTGTCCGCCGAGATCGTCGAGGTGGTGGACGGCGAGGTCGCACAGCGCCCGCTGCCAGCGCGACTGGGGGTCGTCGGGCTCGTCACCGGCCGCCGAGGTCTCCCGGCGTACGGCGTCCAGGCCGCCCCGCAACCGGCGTGCCTGGGTGATCAGGGCCTCGACCACGTCGCGCTCGGGCGGCTGGGCGGCTGGTCGGTCCGCGAACAGATGGGACGGCATGACGTTCTCCGATATCAGGCGGCGCCGGGGCCTGGTCTGACGGAAGGGCCGGTAACGACTGTTGCACAGGCTGCGACCGCCCGTAAGGGATTTGGCATTACCCGATACGGTGGTGCATTTGGCATATGCCCCTGGCCTCCCTGGGGCATCCTCCGGCGGAATCAGCGGAACGGAGCGTTCCAGGCTAGGCTTCGGCCGCCGTAGCGCGCGCGGTCCCACCGATCCATGGTGGGAACGACGCATACGACCCGTGGTCACCGGCAAGAATGCCGGTCAGCGGAAATCCCGTTGCCAGCCTGCCCCCCGCACCGGATGCTGACCTCATGTTCGATCCAGACATAGCGCCCAGTGGCACCCTGCTCGGCCTCCTGCAGCGAGGCCGCGGCGACGGGACCCTGCACGCCCTCGCGGCGCCGCGGGCCGAGGCGCTCGCGGCACTGAACGACAGCGTGCTGCGCGACCCCCGCCGCGACTGGCAGGTAGAGAACCGCTCCCTGTACTACGCGCGCCTCTACATGCAGCTCGACGGCGGACTCGAAGAGATCGAACGGCATCTTTTCCACCCCGACGACCTCACCGACCCCGGCGAGGAGCGCACCGGCCTCGCCCTCGCCGTGCTCGGCCACCTCGCCGCGTACGGCCGGGACGCCGCCCTCCTCCTGCTCCGCAGCTACGCCGCCGCCGGCACGAACTGGCGCTGGGCCCTGGACGAGCTCGCGCTGCGGGACGACGACGCGGGACTGGCGACCCTCGCCCCCGCGGTCCTCGCCCGCTTCCCGCACACCGCCGAGGGCGACGCCGAGCTGGCCGCCGCCGTCCGCGACGCCTTCGAACCCCGCCCGTGGCGGCTGTGGGCCGAGGACCCCCGCTACGGCGAACGCATCCGCGTCGCCCAGGAACAGGGCTGTTTCGACCGCTGGCAGCGCCAACTGCGGCCCACCGGCCCCCGCCCCGGGTGGAGCGTCACCGAAGTACTGGACTGGGCCCAGCAGGGCCTGGAGCTGCACCCCGAGGAGTGGCGCCAGGTTCCGGCCGCGCGCTGCCTGGCGGCCGTCGCGGGCCCCGAGGACCGCCCCGAGCTGCTGCGCGCCGCCCGCACCGGTCCGGACGCCGCCCGCGCCGCCGCACTGCGCCACCTCGCCGAGCGCGGCGACCCCGAGGCCCTCGACCTCATCGAGGCCGCGGCCGCCGACCCCTTCTCCAGCCGTCCGCTGGCCGAGGCCGCGCTCGCCGCCTTCGAGCGGATGCGCGCCGTGGCCGCCGTCGAACGGGCCCGCCGGTGGGCCCCGCGCCCCGACGCGCTCGGCACGGCCGGTGCCACGATGCTGGCCCGCCGGGGCAGCCGCGGCGACGCCGATCTGGTGCTGGCGGCCCTGCGCCGTACGGTACGGACCGAGGGGCCGGACGCGGGCGGGCTGTGGGAGCTGGTCGACGGGGTGGGCCGCCTGGGCGTGGCCTGTGCGGCGCCGGTGCTGCGCCACATCTACCGCGAGACCTCCTCCTCCCACCTCAGAGGCCGTGCCGCGGGCGCGCTGGCCGTCACCGACCCCGGGTTCCCGGCGGGCTTCGCCGTCGAGTGCCTGTGGGACTGCGAGGAGAGCACCCGCGAGCTGGCCGCCCGGCACGCGGCGACCGGTGACGACCGGGTCGTGGAGCAGTTGCGCAGGCTGGCCGCCGATCCGGCCGAGGAGGCCGAGGTGCAGACGGCGGTACGCAGCCGGTTCGGGCCGGACGCGCCGGCGCTCTGAGTCACGGGGGAGCGCGGGGGCCGCGGGGCGCGCGGGCCGTCCGCGCCGGGCGCCCGTGCCGCGGCGCGGGCGTCAACGCTCATGGGACGTTCCCCGGCTGGAAAGATCCACGTGGCCGGGGCCACGCCCGGTGGGCCGACAACAGCCGTATGCGTGTTGTCATCGTCACCGAGTCCTTCCCGCCCGACGTCAACGGCGTCGCCCACTGCGCCCTCGAAACCGCCCGGCACCTGGTCCGGCGCGGGCACGACGTGCTCGTCGTCGCCCCGACGGGCGCCGACGGGACACCGGACGGCGGACCGGGCGCCCCCTGCCCCGTCGTCCGGGTGCCCTCGGTGCCGCTCCCGGGCTACCCGCAGGTCCGGCTGGCGCTGCCCGGCCGCCGGCTGGCCGCCGCGCTGGACGGGCATCAGCCGGACGTGGTGCACCTGGCCGGCCCTTTCGTCCTGGGTGCCCGCGCGATGGCCGTGGCCGCGCGGCGGCGCGTGCCCGCCGTCGCGGTCTATCAGACCGATATGGGCCGTTATGCCCGTGCCTATCTCCGGACCGGGAGTGCCGCGGCCTGGCGGCGCCTGCGAGCGGTGCACACGGCGGCCGACCGGACGCTCGCGCCGTCCACCTCCGCCCTGGACGACCTGGCCACGCACGGCGTGCCCCGGCTGCGACTGTGGCCGCGCGGCGTGGACCCCACGCGGTTCCACCCCGCCCGCCGCGACAAGGTGCTGCGCTGCTCGCTCGCCGCTGGCCGGGATCTGCTGGTCGGGTACGTCGGGCGGCTCGCGCCCGAGAAGGAGGTACGGCTGCTGGCCCGGGTCTCGCGGCTGCCCGGCGTACGGACCGTGGTGATCGGGGACGGGCCGAGCGCCTCCGGGCTGCGCGCCGCGCTGCCCGAGGTGCGCTTCCTGGGCTGCCGTACGGGCGACGAACTGGCGCGGCTCGTCGCCTCCCTGGACGTATTCGTGCACACCGGCCGCTACGACACCTTCTGCCAGACCGTCCAGGAGGCGATGGCGGGCGGCGTCCCCGTGGTGGCGCCCGCCGCCGGCGGCCCGCTGGACCTCGTGGAGCACGGCCGTACGGGGCTGCTGGTGCCGCCGGGCGACGGGGAAGCGCTGCGTGACGCGGTCCGGCTGCTGGCCGGCGACCCGGCCGCGCGCGCAAAACTGGGCGCCGCGGGCCGCGCGGCGGTCGAGCACCGCACCTGGGAGGTGGTCGGCGACGAACTGCTGGGCCATTACGAGGACGTGCTCGCCGACCGGACGGCGGTGGCCGCATGACGGCGCGGACGGGCACGGCCGCGCGGTTCGTCCTCGACGAGACCCGGTACCTCGGAGCCGGGCTGCGCATCGTACGGCTCGCGAACTTCGTGACACCGGAGTCGGGCGGGCTGCGTACCGCTCTGGAGGCCCTGGGCGCCGGATACCGCGCCGCCGGGCACGACCCGGTCCTGATCGTGCCCGGACCGGCCGCGGGCGACGAGGACACCGGCCAGGGGCGGGTGATCACCTTGCCCGGCCCGGTCCTGCCCGGCACCGGCGGCTACCGGGTCCTGGCCGACCGGCGCCGGGTCCGGCGCGTTCTGGACGAGCTGGCCCCCGACCGCCTGGAGGTCTCCGACCGTACGACCCTGCGGTGGACCGGCGAATGGGCGCGGCGGGCCCGCGTCCCGGCGGTGGCGGTGTCGCACGAGAGTGTGGACGGCGTGCTCCGTACCTGGGGCGTGCCGCGCGGACCGGCGCGCGCCGCCGCCGACCGGATCAACGCCCGGACCGCGCACGCCTACAGCCGGGTGGTGTGCACGACGGAATGGGCGGCGGCGGAGTTCACCCGGGTCGGCGCGCGCAACGTCGTACGGGCGCCGCTGGGCGTCGACCTGACAGCCCGGCACCCCGCCCTGCACAGCCCGGCGCTGCGGCGCCGGTGCGCGGGCGGCGCCGACGTGCTCCTGCTGCTGTGCTCGCGGCTGTCGGTGGAGAAGCGGCCGGGGCGCGCGCTGGACGCGCTGGCGGAGCTGCGGTGGCGCGGTGTCGACGCGGCCCTGGTGGTCGCGGGGGAGGGGCCGCTGCGGTCCCGGCTGACGGCTCGCGCCCGTACCGAGCGGCTGCCCGTGGCATTCCTCGGGCATGTCGCCGATCCGGGCGAGCTGGCCGCCCTCCAGGCCGGTGCGGACGTGGCCCTGGCGCCGGGCCCGGCGGAGACGTTCGGGCTGGCGGCCCTGGAGGCGCTGGCCTGCGGTACGCCGGTCGTGGCGAGCGCCGCGTCGGCCCTCGCCGGGCTGGTCGGCCCCGGCGGAGACACCGCCCTCGACGACGGTCCCTCCTTCGCGGACGCGGTCCTGCGGGTCCTCGGGCGCCCCGAGGCGCAGCGCCGTGCGGCGGCCCGGCAGCGCGCGGAGGGCTACGGCTGGCAGTCCGCCGTGGCGGCGTTCCTGGCGGCCCACGACGCTGCCGTCCCGCCGCTGTGACGCCGCCGTGCCGCCTGTACGGCCGTACCGGCAGAGGTCAGGCCGACGGTTCCCCCTCGACCGTCCTGGGTCCCACCCGCAGCGACGGCTCCGGCGTGGCCGGGGTGTCCTCCGGCCGACGGGCCCAGCGGGCGGCGACGACCGCGCAGACCATCAACTGGAGCTGGTGGTAGAGCATCAGCGGCAGGATGACCAGGCCGGCCGCGCCGCCGAAGAGCACCGCCGCCATCGGCAGCCCGGTGGCGAGGCTCTTGTTCGAACCGCAGAACACGATCGTGACGCGGTCCGCCCGGCAGAAGCCCAGCCGCCGGGCGGCCAGCGACATCGTGACCAGGGCGGTGGCCAGCAGGCCCGCGGCCAGGAGCAGCAGGGCCAGCAGCCGGGCGGGGGTGATCTGGTGCCAGATCCCCTGCTCCATGCCCTTGCTGAATGCGGTGTAGACGACGAGCAGGATCGAGCAGCGGTCCAGGAGGCCGAGGTGTCCGCGGTGCCGGGCGAGGAAACCGCCGAGCCAGCGGCGCAGCACCTGCCCGGCGAGGAAGGGCAGCAGCAGGTGGGTGGCGATGGAGAGCAGGCCCGCCGCCGAGAAGCTGAGGGCGGAGCCGATCAGCCAGGCCGCGAGGAGCGGGGTGGCGGCCATGCCGAACAGGCTGGAGTACGTGCCGGCGCAGATGGCGGCCGGGACGTTGCCGCGGGCCGTGGAGGTCAGGGCGATCGAGGACTGGACGGTCGAGGGGACGACGCACAGGAACAGCAGTCCCGTGTACAGCCGGTCGGAGAGCAGGAACGGGACGAGACCGCCGGCCGCCAGGCCCAGGAGCGGGAACAGGACGAAGGTGCCGCCCCCGGTCAGCAGGTGGAGCTTCCACTGCCGTAGCCCGTGCAGCGCCTCGCGGGTGGACAGCCGCGCTCCGTAGAGGAAGAAGAGCAGGCCGATGGCGAGATCGGCGGCGGTGTCCGCGGCCACGGCGCCCGCTCCGGTCGCGGGCAGCAGGGTGGCGAACAGGACGGTGCCGAGCAGGGCCGCCACATAGGGGTCGACCGCCCGGGCCAGCCGGCGCGCCGTGCGGACGGCCGGTGCCGGGTCACTCATCGTCGCCGGTCTGCCAGGGCGGGTGGCCGACGCGCGACGGGTCGGCGCCGGGGCCGTTGGCGTCCCGGGTCCGTACGTCGATCGCGCCGCCGCCTCCGTCGTGGTCGCTGCCCGCCGTCCCCTTGCCGGCGAGCAGGGTGTTGAGCGTCCGGTCGACCTCCAGCCAGGAGTCGGCCGAGGAGTTGTCGACGACCAGCAGGCCGACGGCGGTTCCCGCGCGGGGCGGCGGCGGGGTCTCGTCCTCGTCGTCCTGGGCGTCGCACGGCGGGGCCGGTGGCGTCGGTGTCGCGGCCTGGGCGGCACCGCCGCCCCACAGCACGCTCAGCACCGTCGCGACGGCGAGGGACAGCGTGGACGGGCGCACGGCCCGGGACCGCGGGCCGCGGTCCCGGAGCCGTCCGGCGCCGCCCCGGAAGGGGTTCGGTGCCATACGGTCAGCCTCTTCTCAGACGGGGGCCGGTGCGCGGTGCGCGTGGTGCCTGCTGATGTTCTTCTCCAACAGCTCGGTGGCGCACCGAAGTTCGACGCTGCCGGTCTGGCCCGTGACGGGCAGCCGGCCGTCGGCGTTCTTCAGATCGGCCAGCGCCCCGTCGATGGCGCCGTGCGCGGCGAACAGGCAGGGTGTGCTGTAGATCGCCACGTCCACACCGAGGTCGGTGAGTTCGGTCAGTGACAGGCGGGGCGATTTGCCGCCCGCGATCTGGTTGAACAGCAGAGGTTTGCTGCCCACGACGGACCGGATGCGTTCGATCCACTCCACACTGCGCACCCCGTCCACGAGCACGACGTCCGCGTCCGTCTCGGCGAGCGCCGCCGCCCGCCGGACGATCTCCGCCTCCTCCGTGGCGTCCGTACGGGCCACCACGACCAGGTCCGTGCGGCTGCTCAGCACCAGGTTGAGCTTGTCCAGGTACTCCTCCAGCGGAAGGATCAGCTTGCCGTCCGCGTGTCCGCACCGGCGGGGCCTCTTCTGGTCCTCCAGGATCACGCCGGAGGCCCCGGCGCGCTCCAGGCTCTGGACGACGTGACAGGCGACCTCCGGGTCCACGTAGCCGTCGTCGATGTCCACCAGCAGGTGGTGGGACGGAAAGGCCAGCCGCAGCCGTTCGGTGAACTGCACCATGTCCGGCCAGGCGATGAAACCGATGTCGGGCAGGCCGTAATAGGATGCCGCGAAACCGAATCCGGAGACGAACATGCCGTCGTAGTGCTGGGCCGCGATGGAAGCCGAATACATGTCGTAGATACCGATGAGCGGTGTGGTGCGGGGCGACCGGACCGCCTCGCGCAGGGCGCTGCCGTACTGCATGTTTCTCCTGCCTCCCGGACCCGCCGGCCGCGGGTCCTTGGGTTGTTCTTGACCCGACGGTCCCAGGAAACCAAGAGCTAGTAAAAGGATTCCGGGAAGCAACACCCGAATGAGGAAACGCCGCAGGCCACGGGGGCTGTTCAGAAATTAGTATGGACTGATGGACGTATCGCGGAAGTGACGTTTCCGCGGGGGGAGTGCGGGGGCGCAGAGGCGATGAGCTGAAATGCGCCGGAGTCCGCCCGGGCGTTTTCGGACGGCCCGCGCCGCCGGTCCGCGCGGACCGGCGGCCGGAAACACCGGTACCGCCGGACCCGCTGCCACAATGGCGGCATGACGGGACGCTGGGAGTTCTGGATCGACCGCGGCGGCACGTTCACGGACGTGGTGGGACGGCGGCCGGACGGTCGGCTGGTCACCGGCAAACTGCTCTCGCACCGCCCCGGGAGCACCGAGGACGCCGCCGTCGCCGGTATCCGGGCGATGCTGGGGATCGCCCCCGGCGCACCGGTGCCCGCCGAGCGGATCGCCGTCGTCAAGATGGGCACGACCGTGGCCACCAACGCCCTGCTGGAGCGCACGGGCGAGCCGACCGTCCTGGTCACCACCGAGGGTTTCCGGGACGCGCTGCGCATCGCCTACCAGAACCGGCCGCGGATCTTCGACCGGCGGATCGTGCTGCCCGAGGCGCTGTACGAGCGGGTGATCGAGGTCCCGGAACGGGTGGACGCGCGCGGGACGGTCGTGCGGCCGCCGGAGACGGACGCGGTACGGGCGGAGCTGGCGCGGGCGTACGAGGACGGGCTGCGCAGCGCGGCGGTCGTCCTGCTGCACGGCTACCGCTACGCGGAACACGAGAAGGCCGTCGCCGCCCTGGCGAAGGAGGCCGGGTTCCCGCAGGTGAGCTGCTCGTACGAGGTCAGCCCGCTGATGAAGCTGGTGCCGCGCGGCGACACCACCGTCGTGGACGCCTACCTGTCGCCGATCCTCAACCGGTACGTGGCCGAGGTGGCCCGTCAACTCCCCGGCGTACGGCTGATGTTCATGCAGTCCAACGGCGGGCTGCGGGAGGCCGCGCACTTCCGCGGCAAGGACGCGGTGCTCTCCGGGCCGGCGGGCGGCGTCGTCGGGATGGCCCGCTCCTCGGCCGAGGCGGGCGACGGCTACGACCGGGTGATCGGCTTCGACATGGGCGGCACCTCCACCGACGTGTCGCACTACGCGGGCTCCTTCGAGCGGATCTTCGGCAACGAGGTCGCGGGCGTACGGATGCGGGCGCCCATGATGAACATCCACACCGTGGCGGCGGGCGGCGGCTCGGTGCTGCACTTCGACGGGCGGCGCTACCGCGTCGGCCCGGACTCGGCCGGCGCCGTCCCCGGCCCGGCCTGCTACCGGCGCGGCGGCCCGCTGACCGTCACGGACGCCAACGTGATGCTCGGGCGCGTCCAGCCGGCGCACTTCCCCGCGGTGTTCGGACCGGACGGCGACCAGCCGCTGGACGACGCGACGGTACGGGAGCGTTTCGTCCGACTGGCCGAGGAGACGGCCGAGGCGACCGGCGACCGGCGCGGCCCCGAGGAGGTCGCGGCCGGGTTCCTGGACATCGCCGTGCTGAACATGGCCAACGCGGTCAAGAAGATCTCCGTCCAGCGCGGTTACGACGTCACGCGCTACGCGCTCACCAGCTTCGGCGGCGCGGGTGGCCAGCACGCCTGCGCGGTCGCCGACGCGCTGGGCATCGGCACGGTCGTCGTACCGCCGCTGGCCGGTGTGCTGTCCGCGTACGGCATCGGGGTCGCCGACGCGACGGCGATGCGGGAGCAGGCCGTCGAGGTGGAGATCGACCCGGAGTCGGACGCGACGGACCTCGAAGGGGTGCACGGTGTCTGCGACCGGCTGGCCGCCCGTACCCGTCGCGAACTGCTCGACGAGGGCGTCCCGGAGGGGAGCGTCACCACCCGGGGGCGGGTGATGCTGCGCTACGCCGGGACGGACTCCGCGATCGGGGTGGCGCTGGAGACGCCGCGGGAGATGGCCGCCGCGTTCGTCCGGGCGCACCGCGCGCGGTACGGGTTCACGATGGACAAGCCGCTGATCGCCGAGGCCGTGTCGGTGGAGGCGGTGGGCGCGGCGGGCGGCTCGGCCGGGCACGAGGTGCCGACGGGGGAGCGGGCGGGGAAGCTGCTGCCGGTCGCGACGGTACGGATGTTCGCGCAGGGGCGCTGGCAGGACACGGACTTGTTCTCCCGGGACGACCTGCGTCCCGGTGACATCCTCACCGGCCCCGCGATCGTCGCCGAGGACGACGCGACGACGGTCCTGGACCCGGGCTGGCAGGCCCGCGCGGGGGAGCGCGGCCATCTGCTGCTGACCCGGGCGCGGCCCCGCTCGGGCGGTCCCGCGGTCGGCACGGACGCCGATCCGGTGATGCTGGAGGTGTTCAACAGCCTCTTCATGGCGATCGCCGAGCAGATGGGCGTCCGTCTGGAGAGCACCGCCCACTCGGTCAACATCAAGGAGCGGCTGGACTTTTCCTGTGCCCTCTTCGATCACGAAGGCAGCCTCATCGCCAACGCCCCGCACATTCCCGTGCATCTCGGGTCGATGGGGAGTCCATCAAGGAGGTGCTCCGGCGGCGGCGCGGCACGGACGGGGAGCTGCGGCCGGGCGATGTGTACGCGGTCAACGACCCGTACCACGGCGGTACGCACCTGCCGGACGTCACCGTCGTCACCCCCGTCTTCGACGACGCCGGCGAGGAGCTGCTGTTCCTGGTGGCCTCGCGCGGCCACCACGCCGAGATCGGCGGCATCACCCCGGGCTCGATGCCCGCCTTCAGCCGCACCATCCAGGAGGAGGGCGTCCTCTTCGACAACTGGCTGCTGGTACGGGACGGCCGGCTGCGCGAGGACGAGACACGCGACCTGCTCGCCGCCGGGCCGTACCCGTCCCGGGCGCCGGACGCCAACATCGCGGACCTGCGGGCACAGATCGCCGCCAACGAGAAGGGCATCCGCGAACTGCGCAAGATGATCGAGCAGTTCGGGCTGGACGTGGTGCGCGCCTACATGGGACACGTCCAGGACAACGCCGAGGAATCGGTACGCCGGATCATCGCGGACCTGGCGGACGGCTCGTACCGCTACGAGACCGACGGCGGCGCGGTGATCCAGGTCGCGCTGACCGTGGACCGCGCGGCCCGCAGCGCCGTACTGGACTTCGCCGGTACCTCGGGGCAACTGCCCGGCAACGCCAACGCGCCCAGCTCGGTGGTGATGGCGGCGGTGCTCTACGTCTTCCGCACGCTCGTCGCCGAGGACATCCCCCTCAACAGCGGCTGCCTCAAGCCGGTGGAGGTCCGTATCCCGCCCGGTTCGATGCTGGCGCCCGAGTTCCCCGCCGCCACGGTCGCGGGCAACGTGGAGACCTCGCAGGCCGTCACCGGCGCGCTCTACGCCGCGCTCGGCGTCCAGGCCGAGGGCTCGGGCACGATGAACAACCTCACCTTCGGCAACGACCGGGTGCAGTACTACGAGACGGTCGCCAGCGGCTCGGGCGCGGGCGACGGCTTCGACGGCGCGGACGCCGTACAGACCCACATGACCAACTCCCGGCTGACCGACCCCGAGGTCCTGGAGTGGCGCTACCCCGTACGGGTGGAGAGCTTCGCCGTACGGGAGGGCAGCGGCGGCGACGGCCGGTGGCGGGGCGGCCGGGGCGCCGAACGCCGGCTGCGCTTCCTGGAGCCGGTGACGGTGGCGCTGCTCACCGGGCACCGCCGGGTGCCGCCCTACGGGATGGCGGGCGGCGGCCCCGGCGCGACCGGCGCCAACCTGGTCCGCCGCGCGGACGGCACGGAGGAAGCCCTGGAGGGCTGCGACGTGGCCGAGATCGGCGCGGGAGACGTGCTGGTGATCCGTACGCCGGGGGGCGGCGGCTACGGGAAACCGGACGGGTCAGCCGGAGGCGCGTGAGCGCCGGGGGACGAAACGGACGGGTGTGCCCGGTGCGGCCTGGGCCGCCGCGGCGAGGAACCGCTCCGGCACGACGCCGACGACCGGGTAGCCGCCCGTCGTCGGATGGTCGTTGAGGAAGAGCACGGGCAGGCCGTTCGGGGGGACCTGGAGCGCTCCCAGCGGCATGCCCTCGCTGGGCAGCTCGCCGTCCTTGCGGCGTTCCAGGGCCGGTCCCTCGGTACGCAGGCCGATGCGGTTGCTCGCCGAGGAGACGCGGAAGCGGCCGGTGGCGAGCGTGCGCAGGCCCGCTTCGGTGAACCAGTCGTCGCGCGGCCCCAGTACGCAGGGCAGCACCAGTTCCGCGACCGGCAGCCCCGAGCGCGGGACGGCGTCCACGGAGGCGGGCGGGCCGTACGGAGTGCCGAGCGGCAGCACGCCGCCGTCGGACAGCGGCGCGGGCCCGAGGCCGGAGAGCAGGTCGGCGGCGCGGCTGCCGAGCACCGGCTCCGCGTCGACGCCGCCGGCGAAGGCGAGGTACGAGCGGAGCCCGGCGGTGGCCGGTCCGGCGTCCAGCACCGCGCCCGCCGGGACGCGTACCGGCGCTCCCCAAGGGGCGGGGCGGCCGTCCACCGTGACCGGGCAGGGCGCGCCGGTCACCGCGGCCACGGTGTCCGCGCGGACCCGTACGGCGCAGCCGGTGAGGGTCGTCTCCAGGGTGGCGGACGTCTCCGGATTGCCCACGAGGCGGTTGGCGAGCCGGTGGGCGGGCTCGTCCAGGGCGCCCGCGCGCGGCACGCCGAGGTGGGCGTGGCCCGCGCGGCCGAGGTCCTGGACGGTGGTCAGGGCTCCGGCGCGGACGACACAGAAGGCGCGGTCGGTCATCATGCCTCCTGGGATTCCGTAGAAACCGGGATGAAGCGGACGCGGGTGCCGGGGGAGAACAGGGCCGCCGGGTCGCGGTCCGGGTCCCACAGGTCGACGTCGCTGGTACCGATGAGCTGCCAGCCGCCGGGCGACGAGCGCGGATAGACGCCGGTGTACGGGCCCGCCAGGGCGACCGAGCCGACCGGGACCTTGGTGCGCGGTGTGGCCCGGCGCGGTACGTGGTGGCGTTCCGGCAGGCCCGTCAGGTAGCCGAAGCCGGGCGCGAAGCCGCAGAACGCGACGTGGAATTCGGTGCCGGAGTGGATACGGACCACGTCCTCGGGCGTGGTGTCCCACAGGGCGGCCACGTCGGCGAGGTCGGGTCCGTCGTAGCGCACCGGGATCTCGACGGCGGGCCGGTCGCCGGCGGTGGCCGGGGGAATGTCCCAGCCGGGCAGCTCGGCGGCCAGCCGTCCCGGGTCGGCCAGCCCGTCCAGCAGGACCGTACGGGCGGCCGGGACGATCTCGCGGACCGCGGGCAGGGTGCCGGCGGCGGCGCGGCGCAGCAGCTCGGCGTGGAACGCCTCGACGGCCGCGGCGTCCTCCAGCTCGACCAGCAGTCCGTGGTCGCCGACCGGCAGCGGGCGCAGGGGCAGCGGTGAGCGGCCGGCCGGGGCGCGGCCGCCGGGGGTACGGGTGCTCACGCGAAGCTGCCGATCCGCACGCCGGCCGCGGTCAGCTCGTCGCGCACCCGGCGTGCCAGGTCCGCGGCGCCGGGGGTGTCGCCGTGCAGGCAGAGTGAGCGCGCTTCGATCTTCACGGTGCTGCCGTCGACGGCGGTGACGATGCCTTCCGTCGCCATGCCCAGCGCGCGCCTGACGACCTCGTCCGGGTCGTGGACGACGGCGCCCGGCTCGCGGCGGGAGACCAGGGTGCCTTCGGGGTGTAGGCACGGTCGGCGAACGCCTCGCCGACGACGGGCAGGCCGACGCGGCGGGCCGCCTCGTGGAGCTGGGAGCCGGGCAGGCCGAGGATGGGCAGCGGGGTGCCGGCGGTCCGTACGCCCTCCAGGACGGCGGCGGACTGGGCCTCGTCGTGGACACAGCGGTTGTAGAGCGCGCCGTGCGGCTTGACGTAGCCGACCCGGGTGCCGGCGGCGCGGGCGAAGACCTCCAACGCGCCGATCTGGTACGCGATCTCGTCGGCCAGCTCGCGCGGCGGTACGTCCATGGCCCGGCGCCCGAAGCCCGCGAGGTCGCGGTAGGAGACCTGGGCGCCGACCACCACGCCGCGCTCGGCGGCCAGCTCGCAGACCCGGCGCATGGTGCTGGGGTCCCCGGCGTGGAAACCGCAGGCCACGTTGGCGCTGGTGACGACGGAGAGCAGGGCCTCGTCGTCGGTGAGCTCCCAGCGTCCGAAGCCTTCCCCGAGGTCGGCGTTGAGGTCGACGAGGGGGGTGGTCACCGGGTCGCTCATGAAGTCGCAAGTCCGTTCCGGAGGTGGCCGCCACACGGGCGGGCGCACAGGCCGCAGAGGTTGGGGGACCGGCCGGCCCGTATCCGTAGTGGCTCTCCCCCTGGGGGCACTCGGGCCGGCCGGTGGTCAGGCCAACGTAAGCGATCGTTCAACGATCCGACAAGAGGTGTGTTGTCTCGTTCTGCCATCTGGGATTGACTGCCGCTCACAGCACAAGGGGTGCAGGTACGGGGCGAAAGCGGGGACGACGATGACGGGCGGGATGACACGGGGCGACCGGCACAGGCTCGCCGAGGTCTCGGAGCTGGCGGGCGACCGGGTGCTGCTGGGGCGCTCCAGCACCGCGGAGCGGGTCGCCGACATTCTCCGGGACCGCATCACCGAGGGCTACTTCCCACCCGGCGCGCGGCTGTCCGAGGAGAGCATCGGCGGGGCCCTGGGGGTCTCGCGGAACACCCTGCGGGAGGCGTTCCGCCTGCTCACGCACGAGCGCCTGCTGGTGCACCAGCTCAACCGCGGGGTTTTCGTGCGCATCGTGACGGTGGCGGACCTGGACGACATCTACCGGGTCCGTACGCTCGTGGAGTGCGCGGCGGTTCGCAGTCTGGGCGAGCCGCCGCACCCGGTGGGGGCGATGGAGGCGGCCGTGGTGGCCGGTGAGACGGCCTTCGAGGAGCGTGCCTGGCGGGACCTGGGTACCGCGAACCTCCGGTTCCATCAGGCGGTGGCGGGGCTGGCGGGCAGTCCGCGCACCGACGAGCTGATGCGCGGGGTGCTCGCGGAGCTGCGGCTGGTCTTTCACGTGATGGACGATCCACGCCGGTTCCACGCGCCGTACCTGACCCGCAACCGGCAGATCCTGGAGGAGCTCCAGGCCGGTGACGGAGCCGCCGCCGAGCTGCTGCTGGAGTCCTATCTGGAGGACTCCAGGGTGCAGCTTTCCGGGGCGTACGCCCAGCGCATAGCGGCGCGGGAGGGCGTGTAGAGGCGCTGGAGTTTCACTCCTGTCAACCCCTTGTCGGATCGTTGAACAATCGCCTAACCTCCTCGCATCCTCCTCACGGTCCGCGTGGGGTCCCGTATGCGGAAGGCGGACCCATGATCGTGCTTCTCGGCGTGCTCGTGGTCGTGGTCGGCTTCGCCACCAAACGCAATGCCCTGCTGGTCGTGGGCGTTGCGGGCATCGTCACCGGCCTGCTCGGCGGTCTGTCGCCGCAGGAGGTCCTGGCGGCCTTCGGCACCGGCTTCGCGAGCAGCCGGGCGGTGACGATCTTCGCGATCACCCTCCCGGTGATCGGCCTGCTGGAGCGCTACGGCCTCCAGGAGCAGGCCCGCCGGCTGATCGCCCGCTTCGCCAAACTGACCACCGGCCGCTTCCTCGCCCTCTACCTGGGCATGCGGCAGATCGGCGCGGCCGTCGGGCTCACGCACGTCTTCGGGCACGCGCAGACCGTGCGCCCGCTGGCCGTGCCGATGGCCGAGGGCGCCGCCGAGCGCAAGCACGGGCGGCTGACCGACAAGGGCCGGGAGAAGGTCCGCTCGTTCTCCGCGAGCGCCGACAACGTGGGGCTGTTCTTCGGTGAGGACGTCTTCCTCGCGGTCGGCTCGATCCTGCTCATCACCAGCTTCGTCAACACCACGTACAACACCCACCTGGAGCCGCTGCACCTGGCGCTGTGGGCGATCCCCTCCGCGCTGTGCGCCTTCGCCGTGCACGGCTGGCGGCTGCTGCGCCTGGACCGGTACCTGGAACGCGAACTGGTCGCCGCCAACATCGAGCCCGTCGCCGAGGGAGCAGCCAAGTGATCAAAGCAGAGTGGTTCTACTGGCTCGTCGGCCTGAGCTTCCTGGTGATGGCCTCCCAGATGCTCACCGACCGCAGCAACCCCAAGCGCTTCGGCACCACCGCCTTCTGGGGCCTGCTCGGCGCCGGCTTCATCTACAGCAGTTGGGTCGTCGAGAAGAAGGCCCCGGCCGAACCGCTGGGCGCGGCCGTCCTGGTCATGGTCCTGCTGGCCGGCTTCGGCTTCACCGGACGCGGTACGCCGCGCACCACCACGCCCGAACAGCGCGAGGCCAGCGCCCTGAAGCTGGGCAACAAGCTGTTCGTGCCCGCGCTGGCCATCCCGGTCGTCGCGCTGCTGTGCGCGGTCCTCGTCAAGAAGCTCTCGATCGGTGGCGAACCGATCCTCCAGGAGGGCAGCGAGACCATCCTCGGGCTCGGCATCGGCGCCGTCGTCGCCCTCGTCGTCGGCATGATCATGCTGCGCGAGAAGCGGATATCGGTCCCCGTGCAGGCCGGGCGCTCCATGCTGGAGTCGATGGGCTGGGCGATGCTGCTGCCGCAGCTCCTCGCCACCCTGGGCACCATCTTCCAGCTCTCCGGCGTCGGCACCCAGGTCGGCAAGCTCGCCACCTCGGTCCTGCCGGAGGACTCCCTGTACGTCGCCGTCGTCGTCTACTGCATCGGCATGGCGCTCTTCACCGTGATCATGGGCAACGCGTTCGCCGCCTTCCCCGTGATGACCGCGGCGGTCGGCTGGCCGGTGCTCATCGAGCACTTCCACGGCGACGCGCCCGCCGTCCTGGCCATCGGCATGCTCGCCGGGTTCTGCGGGACGCTGGTGACCCCGATGGCGGCCAACTTCAACATCGTCCCGTCGGCGCTGCTGGAACTGAAGGACCAGTACGGGCCGATCAAGGCCCAACTGCCCACGGCCGGCGTGCTGCTCGGCTGCAACATCGTGGTCATGGCCCTGTTCGCCTTCTGACCGCACCCGATTGTCCCCTTCACCACCGCACGACACGAACCGCACCCGGACCGGGGGCACCGCGCGGCTCACGAACCACAGGGAACGCCATGACGCGGACGACCCGCATCCTGCTCACCGGCTTCGAGCCCTTCGACGGCGAGAGCTCCAACCCCTCCTGGGAGGCGGTACGGGCCGCGGCCGCCGAGCCGCCCGCCGGGCTGGAGATGACCGCCGTGGAACTGCCCTGCGTCTACGGGCGCTCGCGCACCGCGCTCCGCGAGGCCGTCGCGGCACACGACCCCGACGTCGTGCTCTGCGTCGGCCAGGCGGGCGGCCGGCCCGACCTGACGGTGGAGCGGGTCGCCGTCAACATCGACGACGCCCGCATCCCCGACGTCTCCGGCGCCCAGCCCATCGACGAGCCGATCGTCCCCGGCGGCCCCGCCGCGTACTTCGCCGCGCTGCCGGTCAAGGCGTGCGTGGCCGCCGTACGGGAGGCGGGGGTGCCGGCCTCCGTCTCCAACACCGCGGGCACCTTCGTCTGCAACCACGTCTTCTACGACCTGATGCACCTGATCGCGACCGAGCGGCCCGCGCTGCGCGGCGGCTTCGTGCACGTGCCGTACGCTCCCGGACAGGTCGCCGGCCGGTCGCTGCCCTCACTCGCGGTGAGCGCCGTCGCCGAGGGACTGCGTGTGATCGCCGCCACCGCCGCCCGTACAAATACGGACATCAAGGCCGTCGGAGGCGCCACACACTGACCTCGGGGCCCGTGCCGTTTCGTCCGTTGTCAGTGCGACCGCCTACGCTGTGCGACGTGACTTTTCCTGCCCCGGGGACCGCGACGTCCCAGCTCAACGGCGTGGCCCGGCCCGAAGGCCCGGCCCGGCCCGCGCCGGGCCCGGCCGCCGACGAGGGCCTGGCCCGCCGGCTGCGCGCCCTCGCGTGCACCGCGCCGCTGCACGACCTCGACGCGCGCAAGGCCAACCTCGCCGGTGAGTACGGGGTGTACGCGATGGCGGAGGTGGCGCTCGCCGCCATCGACCTGGTCACCCTCCACATGGACTTCGACACCGGCGCCGACCACGAGGAGATAGTGGCCAGGCTGCTCCCGAGGATCGCCGCGCAGACCCCGCGCCGCCCCGCCGCCGAGCACGAGCGCGTCGCCCGCTGGGTGCTGGAGAACCTGATCAACGTCGGCAGCGTCGACCGCGGCTTCCGCGCCGTGTACGGCACCTTCGGCCCCGAGGGCGAGTACGTCCGCCGGGACTACGACTTCAAGCTCATCGAGGAGGTCCCGGGCCCGGGCGGCGGCATCTACCTCCGCACGACCGACGAAGCCGTCAACGTCCTGGTCGGCGCCCTCGACACGGACGTGACGAGCGCCCAGATCGCCGCCGAGGTCAAGCTGGAGGTGCTCATCAGCCGCGGCCGGCTGGCGGACGCCCAGCTCGCCGCCGAGCAGGCCCGCTACCGCACCGTGCAGTACGCCGAGACGCTGCGCCGCACCCTGGACGCCACCCGCCGCAACGTCCGCGCGGTGGACTGGCTGCGCGCCGTCCCCGACATGATCGCCGAAGCCCTCGACCACGTCGCCGAGCGCTACCGCCACGAGAACGCGATCCTCACCAACATCCGCAAGGCCCGCGACGAGACCGAGGACCAGGAGCACAAGCGGCGCGCCGCCGAGCTGGTCGACATCGTCAAGGACTGCATCCGCCGCCACACCCAGCTCCAGTCCCGGCTGCTGGAGGCGGGCCCCCTCTTCCGCGCCGAGCAGGACCGCCAGGCGTTCGCGCCGCCCGCCGGTCGCTCCGGCCTCGACCTGTACGGCCAACTGGTCGCCCCGGTCCTGCCGCTGCCCGTGGAGCAGGCGATCCGGGTCACCGACGCCTTCTTCGCGCGCGGCACGGGCTTCCGTACGGGCACGTCCGTACGGCTCGGCGACCTGGTCGGCCTGCTGTTCCAGCCGCCCGTCGAGCGCGAGCACCTGGGCGCCGAGATGCCCGAGCCGGACCTGATCGCCACCCCGGACGACAGCCGCTTCTCCGAGGAGCAGCTCGAAGCCGCCCAGGCCCTGCTCGACCTGCCCGCCGACGCGCCCCGCCGGCTGTCCGGACTGCTCGCCGAGGCCCGCCGCAGCGACCCCGACCTGCCGTATCTCGTCGCCCTGCTGGCGGTGCACGCGGCCAGCCCGCCGGTCGGCACGGCCTACCGCCAGGGCGAACAGCAGCTCCTGTTCGCCGTCGACGACGGCACCGTGCTGGAGGACGAGGAGTTCGGCGGCGCCGACCTCATCGTCGGCAAGGCCCTGCTGGACGCGGCGGGCATGGCGGCCGACCGCTCGGAGGTGGCGTGATGCCGGCGGCCGGACAGGACGCGCGCAGGACGCCGACAGCACGGCGGCACCAGGAAGTTCGCATGGAGGTACGGGCGTGAGTGAGTACGGAACCGCCGTCGAGGACGGCGCCGAGGAACCGGCGCAGGGGGACCTGACCGCCACCGTGGAGCAGCCGGGATGGTCCACGCCCGGCCCCGCCGCGCCTTCGGGCCCGGCGCCCGTGACGCCCGCCGACGCCGCGGACGCCGCGCGCCTCGTCTCCTTCGGGCTCCAGCCCAAGCTGCTGCCCGCCCGCGACGCCGAGTACGGCGAACTGCTCCGCCGCTACCGTGACGAGCCCGCCTTCGCGCGCCTGGCCGACGCCGTCGCCACCGGCCTCGGCCTGGTCGTCCTGGAGGTCTCGCCGCGCGCCGGCATGGCCGTCACCGCCGACGAGGACTCCGTCTTCGCCGTACGGATGGGCGACTACGCCCGCCGCGCCTCCGCCGACTCCGCCGACCGCTTCCTGCACGGCCTCGCCCACCTCGCCGTCGCCGCCATGGCCTTCCCGCGCCCCGAGGACCTCGCCGACGACGGCTACATCGGCCGGATCACCGTCAACGGTGTCGACGCGTTCGTCCGGCAGGCGTGCCGCCGCCTGGAGGAGCGCGCCGAGGAACAGGGCGAGAACACCGACCCCGCCACCGACGCCCCCGGCCTCGAAGCCGCCTGGCGGACCTACGCGCGGCGCAGCGCCACCGGCGCCACCAAGGACGCGCGGCGGCTCGCCGGTTCGACCACCGGCATCATCGCCAAGGCCGTCGCCTTCCTCGTCGACTCCGGTTTCCTCCAGCGCACCGGCGACGACTCCGGCGGCTCCTACCGCACCACCGCCCGCTACCAGCTCCAGGTGCGCGACATGGCGGGCACCGCCGCCATGGCCGAACTGCTGGAGCTGGGCGTCGTCCCGGTCGGCGACGGCAGCGCCAGCCTGCTGCCCGCCGAGGACACCGAGGACCTCGACCTGGTGTCCGACGCGGGACTGCCCTTCCACTCCTCCTGACGCCCGGGGCCGGGCACCACCCGGCCCCGGACCCACCGACCGCCGGTCCACCGACCACCGTCCGCCCACACAACGAGAGTCCGCCGCCATGTACGAGCTGTCCCGGGTCCGCCTCTACTCCATCGGGCCCGCCGGTGCGCGCTACGCCGACACCGTGCTGGACCTGCGCGGAGTCGGCGCGCCCGTGCCCGACCCGGCGCCGGCGCAGGCGGACTTCTTCGAGGACGAACCGGTCGGCCCGCCGCGCCGCCCCGCCCCCGCCGGCGTCCTCTTCCTGGAGAACGGCGGCGGCAAGTCCGTCCTGCTCAAGCTGATCTTCTCGGTGATGCTGCCCGGCCACCGCAACACCCTGGGCGGCGCCAGCTCCGGCGTGCTGCGCAAGTTCCTGCTGGCCGACGACTGCGGCCACGTCGCCCTGGAGTGGCAGCACACCCTCACCGGCGAGTCCATCGTCGTCGGCAAGGTCAGCGAATGGCGCGGCCGGCAGGTCTCCAACGACCCCCGCAAGTTCGCCGAAGCCTGGTACAGCTTCCGCCCCGGGCCCGGCATGAGCCTGGACTCGCTGCCGGTCGCCGAGGCCACCGTCGTCCGGCCGCGCGGCGAGACGGCCGAGGGCTTCTCCGGGGCCAAGGGCCGCCGCCGTACGATGAAGGGATTCCGCGACGCCCTGGTGGAGGCCGGCAAGAACTACCCCAACCTGGACGTCTCCTGGGTCGAGATCCACGAGCGGTGGAACGAGCACCTCGGCGAACTGGGCCTGGACCCCGAACTCTTCCGCTACCAGCGGGAGATGAACGCCGACGAGGGCGAGGCGGCCGGCCTCTTCGCGGTGAAGAACGACTCCGACTTCACCGACCTGCTGCTGCGCGCCGTCACCGACACCCGCGACACCGACGGCCTCGCCGACCTCGTGCACGGCTTCGCCCACAAGCTCGGCCGCCGCGCCGAACTGACCGCCGAGCGCGACTTCACCGCCGGTTCGCTGGACCTCCTGTCACGTATCGCGGACGCCGCCGAACACCGCGAGACCGCCCGTGACGTGCACGCCGGCGCCGAACGCCGCACCCGTACCCTCGCCCGGCGGCTGCACGCCCGAGGCACCGAGGAGCGCGGCCGCGCCGCCGAGTTCGCCGAGCAGGTCGCCACCGCCGCGCACGCGGTCACCGACGCCGAGCGGGTCCGCGAGCGCCGCGCGCTGATCTCCGCCGAGATCGCCTACCGGCACGCGTCGCTGGCGCTCGCCGCCGCCGAGAAGGGCGCCGCCGCCCAGCGCCGCGAGCTGAACGACGCCCGTACGCTGCACTCCGCCTGGCAGGCCGCCGAGATCGTGCTGCGCCACCGCGCCGCCGCCGACCGGGCCACCCGGGTCGCCGCCGCGATCCGCGAGGCCGAGCGGGACGCCGCGCCCGCGCTCGCCGCCCGTACCAAGGCCGCCACCGAGCTGGTGCGCGCCCTCCAGGGCGCCGCCGACGTCAGCGAGGGCATCGCCAACGAGCAGGAGGAGCGTTCCGCAGCCCTCCAGGACACCAGCGACACCGCGCACCGCGACGCCACCGCCGCCGCCACCCACGCCCAGCGCGCCCGCAGCGAGGCCGAACACCTCAAGCAGCGCCTGGCCGAGGTCGAGCAGGAGACCGCCGAGGCCGTACGGGCCGGTTGGCTCGACGACTCCGCGCCGAACGCCGACCCGGCCCGCGCCGCGCTCGCCGCCTCGGACGCCGAGAAGTCCACGGTCGAGGGCTGGGACG
Source organism: Streptomyces chrestomyceticus JCM 4735 (assembly GCF_003865135.1). Taxonomy (NCBI): domain Bacteria; kingdom Bacillati; phylum Actinomycetota; class Actinomycetes; order Kitasatosporales; family Streptomycetaceae; genus Streptomyces; species Streptomyces chrestomyceticus. The sequence goes on from NZ_BHZC01000001.1 coordinate 8,130,383, forward strand.
CGGCCCGCGAGGCCGCCACCCGCTCCGCCGACCGCGCCCGCGAGGCCGCCACCCGGCTGGCCGCCGCCGAGCTGGCCGCGGCCCGTGCCGAGGACGCCGCCCAGGCGGCGGAGCGCGCGTACGACGCCGAGCGGCAGGCCGCCGAGTCGATCGGCGCCGAACAGCGGCTCGCCGACCTGCTCGGACTGCCGCAGGCCGCACCCAAGGCGGGCGTGCCCGGACAGCGCGCCGGGGACGGAGCGGGCGAGGGCGACGGCCCCCGCCGCGTCCCGCGCCCTGCCTCCGAAGGCCCCCTGACCGCCGAAGAACTCGACCGCAACGCGGACGACCTCCAGGAACTCCTCGACGAGAGCGTCGCCTCCGCCGAACGCCAGCTCTTCGACCTGCGCACCGCCGCCGCCGACGACGCCCGCATCCTCGGCGCGCTGGGCGACGGCGGCCTGCTGCCGCCGGGCCCCGACGTGCTCGCCGCCGTCGAGTACCTGGGCGAGCACGGCGTGCCCGCGCTGCCCGGCTGGCGCTACCTCGCCCAGTCCGTCGACCCCGCCGACCACACCCGCGTCCTGGCCGCCCGTCCTGAGCTGGTCGACGGCGTCATCATCACCGACCCGGAGACCCACGCCCGCGCCCGCGACGTGCTCGCCCAGGCCGCGCTGCTGCCGCGCTCCACCGTCGCCGTCGGCACTGCCGCCGCCCTGCTCGCGCCCACGCCTGCCCCGGATGCCCAGGACAGCGGCGTCTTCCTCGTCCCGCCGAACCCGGCCATGCACGACGAGTCCGCCGCCGACGAGGAGCGCCAGGCGCTGCGGGCCCGCGCCATAGAGCGGGACGACGAGATCCGCGTGCTGGCGGCCCGGCTGGCCGGTGACCGCGCGCTGGCCGCCCGTCTCTCCTCCTGGCGTACGGGCTGCCCGGCCGGCCGCCTCGCCGAACTGGCCACCGCCGCCGAGGAAGCCCGTACGGCCGCCGACACCGCCGCCGGGGAACTGGCCGAGGTCCGTACGGCACGGGCCGAGGCCGAGGAGGAGGCCGCCGAGACCGCCCGGGTGCGCGACGAACGGCAGGAGGCCGCGCAGCGCGCCCGCCGGGTCGCCGACGCCCTCGCCGGGCTCGCCCACCGGCTGCGCGAGCGCGCCTCCTGGCAGGCCCGGCTGCGTGAACTGGCCGACGAGGTGGCCGAGTTGGAGGCCCGCGCCGAGGAGTGCGTGGACCGTGCGCGCGCCGCCGACGAGGACCGCCGTACCGCCCAGCGCGCCGCCGACGACGCCCGCCGTACCGCTCACGCGCTGCGCGCCGAGCGCGCCGAGATCGCCGGTGTGCCGGACGACATGGGCGAGGACGGCGACGAGCCCGCACCCGGCTCGCTGCCCTCCCTGCGCGAGGCGTACCGGGCCGCCTCCCAGCTCTACGAGAAGGTGGGCGTCGGCGCCGACCTGCGCGCCGAACAGGCCCGCGCCGAAGGCGACGAGAGCGCCGCGCTCGCCGAGCTGAACCGCCTCACCAACAAGGTCCGCACCCGCGCCGAACAGCTCCTGGACAGCCCCGACGCCGCCGACGGTCCGTCCCGGCAGGCCGCGTCCGCCCGTGCCGAGGCGCTGGTCGCCCGGCTTGAGGCGCGTGCCTCCGCCGCCAGCGAGCAGCTCGGCCGGCTGCGCGGCGAGGCCGAACGGCTCGCCCCGGCCGACGGCGAGGCGCACACCGAGCTGCCCGAAGACATGGTCCCCGCCGACGCGGAGCGCGCGAAGGAGCTGCTGCGCACCGCCAACGCCGAACTGACCACCGCCGACGACGCGCTGGAGACGGCCCGCGCCACCCACACCGAGCTGCTGCGCGCCCACCGCGCCGCCGAGGACGCCGCGGCGGGCTTCGACGAGCTCGCCGCCATGCTGCGCGACCTGCTGCGCGACACCCAGGAGGACGAGGGCGAGTGCCCCGAGGCGTACGCGGGCCGCCTGGAGGACGCACGGCAGGCCGCCGCCGAGTCCCGCCGTTCGCTGCGCGGCTGCGCGAGCGACCTGTCGGCGGCCGAGTCCGCGGTCCGCGAGGCCAGCGACGTCCTCGTACGGCACGCCAACTCCACCAAGTACGAGCAGGTCCGTACGCCCGCCCGGCAGCAGATCCGCGAACTGCCCGCGGCGGCGCTGCCCGACCACGCCGCCAAGTGGGCCGACGCCTTCGCGCCCCGGCTGCGGGTGCTCACCGACGAACTGGCCCAGCTCGAACGCAACCGCGACAGCATCGTGGACCGGCTGCGCGGCCTGGTCGACTCGTCACTGACCACGCTGCGCTCCGCCCAGCGGCTGTCCCGGCTCCCGGAGGGCCTGGGGGAGTGGTCCGGCCAGGAGTTCCTGCGCATCCGCTTCGACGACCCGGACCAGGCCACGCTCACCGAGCGGCTGGGCGAGGTGATCGACGAGGCGACGCGCTCGGCGGTCAAGAAGAACAGCGACCTGCGACGGGACGGCATGTCCCTGCTGCTGCGCGGCGTCAGCGCCGCACTCCAGCCGCGCGGCGTGGCCGTGGAGATCCTCAAGCCGGACGCGGTGCTGCGCGCCGAGCGCGTCCCGGTCGGGCAGATGGGCGATGTGTTCTCCGGCGGCCAGTTGCTCACCGCGGCCATCGCCCTGTACTGCACGATGGCCGCGCTGCGCAGCAACGACCGGGGCCGCGACAAGCAGCGGCACGCGGGCACGCTGTTCCTGGACAACCCCATCGGCCGCGCCAACGCGACGTACCTGCTGGAGCTCCAGCGCGCCGTCGCCGACGCGCTGGGCGTGCAGCTCCTGTACACCACCGGTCTCTTCGACACCACGGCGCTCGCCGAGTTCCCGCTGGTCATCCGCCTGCGCAACGACGCGGACCTGCGGGCCGGGCTGAAGTACATCAGCGTCGAGGAGCATCTGCGGCCCGGTCTGCCGCAGCAGGACCCCGGGTCGGAGCCGGTGCACGGGCAGATCACGGCGACGCGGATGTACCGCCGTCCGGAGGACGAGCAGCCGCGGCCGGAGCCTGAGGTGTCCCAGCCGCAGGAACCTCGGGCTCGTGAGCGTCAGGGCCAGGAGCCCCAGGACTCCCCGGCAGCAGCCGAGTGACCCACCGGTGGAAGTCGGCGATGTGGTGCTCGCTGGGGACGAGCACCCCGCCGGCCCGGTAGGCCCGCGAGTCCATCGCGGGCTGGGTCCGCTCGCAGGCGGCGAAGTCCTGCGCGTTGACCCGGTGGAACAGCTCCACCGACCGTGACAGGTCCGCCCCCGAGGCCACCACCTCGGGGGCGTACAGCCAGTCGCACTCCACCACGGTGCGGTCCGCGGCCAGCGGGAACATCCGGTGCGCGATGACGTGGTCGGGCACGAGGTTGAGGAAGACCTGCGGGCGGACGGTGATGGCGTAGTAGCGGCGGTCCTGGCTCTCCTCGATGCCCGCGATCCGCGCGAAGCCGCCGCTGCCGTCGACGGTGAACCCCTCGGCCTCCGCCGCGAACTCCGCGCCGTGCCCGACGTAGTACTGCGCGGCGTACCCGTCCGCGAACTCCGGGAGCATCTCGGTCAGTTCGGGGTGGATGGTGGCGCAGTGGTAGCACTCCATGAAGTTCTCGACGATCAGCTTCCAGTTGGCGCGGACGTCGTAGGTGATGCGCCTCCCGAGGTCCAGCCCATCCATCCCGTACCGCTCGATCGCCTCCGTGCCGCCCAGCCGTTCGGCGACCGTGCCGGTCACCGTCTCCTCGAACGACGGCGGCTCGTCGGCCAGGCACACCCACACGTAGCCCAGCCACTCGCGCAGCCGGACGGGCAGCAGCCCGCGTTCGGAGCGGTCCACGTCCGGCATCCGCTGGAGGTTGGGCGCGGCCACCAGCCGCCCGTCCAGGTCGTACGTCCAGGCGTGGTACGGGCACTGGAGGTTGCGCCGCACCTCGCCGGACTCGTCGGTGCACAGCCGGGCGCCCCGGTGGCGGCACACGTTGAGGTAGGCGCCGAAGCCGCCGCGCCGGTTGCGGACGATCAGCACGCTCTCCCGGCCGATCTGCACCGTACGGAAGGCGCCCGGCCGTGGCAGGTCGGCGGCGCGCACCGCGCAGCACCACAGGGACTCGAAGATGTGCCGCTGTTCCTGGCGGAAGACGGCGGGGTCGGTGTAGAGGGCGCCCGGGAGGGTGCTGGTGAGGCTGCCGCCCGTGGTGGTCCCGGCGGTCTCGGGAGCGAGGGTCATCGGACGCCTCCTGGGGCGGAAGGGACAGGGGAGGTAGCGGTTGTGCGCAGCCGCCCGGGGGCGAACAGCTCGACGGGGTGCCCGGTCCGGCCGGTCAGCGCCAGGTCGGCGAGGATTTCGCCCACCACGGGTACGAACTTGAAGCCGTGCCCGGAGAACCCGCAGGCCACGGTCACGGAGTCGGGGTGCGCCGGATGCCGCGCGAGGACGAAGTGCTCGTCGGGGGTGTTGGTGTACATGCAGGTGACGGACGTCAGATGGCGGCCGGGGAGGGACGGCAGCAGCCGGGCCGCCTGCCCGGCCATGGCCCGTACCTCGTCCTCGTGCACGGTCCGGTCGACGGTCTCCGGCGTGCACACGGTGCCCCGGCGGAAGAACGCCACCTTCGCGCCGCCGCCCGGCCCGTCGATGGCGGGGAAGCCGTAGATCTGGACGCCGCCGGTGTCCTCCCAGATGTAGACGGGGTGCCGCTCCGGGACGTACGGGCCGGTGCCGCCGGTGGGCTCGAACCAGTGCATGATCTGGCGCTCCACGGTGAACGCCACCCCCAGGTCGGACAGCAGCGCGGGTGCCCACGCTCCGGGGCAGATCACCAGTTGCCCGGCGGTATAGGCGTCCTCGGGCGTGTGGACCCGCACACCGCGGCCGCCGGGCAGCGCTTCCCACCGGGTGACCGGCTCCTGGAAGTGCAGGTCGGCGCCGCCCTGGGTGGCGAGCTGGAGCTGCGCGGCGACGGTGTTCTCCGGGCGCAGGAACCCGGCCCTGGCCTCGTACAGGGCGACCTCGTCAGGGGCCGGGGTGAGCGTCGGGAAGCGGCGGCGGACCTCCCGCGCGTCGAGCATCTCGTGGGGCAGGTCCCAGGTACGGGCCGAGCGCAGCGACCCGGCGACGGTACGGCTCTCCGGCCGGCCGAGCATCACCCCGCCGCACAGCGTGGCGATCCGCCGCCCGGTGGAACGTTCCAGCTCCGCGTACAGCTCGTAGGCGCGCAGCAGCAGCGGTACGTACGCCGGGTCCTCGAAGTACGACTGGCGGGTGACGCGCGAACCGCCGTGGCTGGAGCCGTGTCGGTGCACCGGGCCGAACTTCTCCAGCCCCAGCACACGGGCGCCGCGCGCCGCCAGGTGGTGGGCCGCGGCACTGCCCATGCCGCCGAGGCCGATCACGATCACGTCATGGGTGGGGGACAAGCGGACCTCCCGGTTCGGCGGGGACACCCGACGGGCTGCGGGCTGCCAGGTACGGGCCCGGGGCTCCGGGCCTGCGCGGACTATCTGCGGATACGTTCCATCGCGGGGTCGAACAGCGGCTCGGCCGCGACCGTCGCCGCGGCCTTCTCCCCGAAGTACTCGATGTGCACGGCGGTCCCGGGCACCGCGGCACGCGACGGCAGCCACGCGTACGCGACCGTCCGCCCGACGGAGTATCCGTACGCCGCGCTGGTCACATAGCCCGCGGGCGCGCCGTCCACGTACACCGGCTCCTTGCCCAGGACGACCGCCGCCGGATCGTCGAGCGTCAGGCACACCAGCCTGCGCCGCGCGCTGTCGGCCGACCGCCCCTCCAGGGCCGCGCGCCCCACGAAGTCACCCTTGTCCATCCGGACCGCCCAGCCCAGGCCCGTCTCGTACGGGTCGTGCTCGGTGGTCATGTCCTGCCCCAGGCGCGGTACCCCTTCTCCAGTCGGAGGCTGGTGAACGCGCTGCGCCCGGCCGCGATCACGCCGTACGGCTGTCCCGCCGCCCAGAGCGTGTCCCACAGGCGCAGCCCCAGGTCGGCGCTGGTGTACAGCTCCCAGCCCAGCTCGCCGACGTACGACAGCCGCAGCGCGGTCACCGGCACCTCGCCGAGGTACGCATGCTTCGCCTTGAAGTAGCCGAACGCGCGGTGCCCGAAGTCGGTGCGGGTCAGCGGCTGTACGAGGTCCCGGGCGCGCGGGCCCCAGACACCTACGCAGCAGGTGCCGGGCGTGATGTCGCGGACCTGCACGCCGACGGGCGCGTGCCGGGTCAGGTGGTCGAGGTCCATGCCGCTGTTGACGCCGACCTGGAAGCGGTCGGCCGCCAGGCGGGCCACGGTCAGGTCGCTGCGGATGCCGCCCGCGTCGTCCAGCAGCAGCGTGTACGTCACCGAGCCCGGCTTCTTGGCGAGCTGGTTGGTGGTCAGGTACTGGAGGAAGTTCAACGCGTCCGGCCCGCTGACCTCCAGGCGCCTGAGCGGTGTCATGTCGTACAGCGCGACCCGCTCCCGGGTGGCGCGCGCCTCGGCCGCGGCGACCGGCGACCAGTGGCGGGCGGACCAGGTGTCCCGCTCCGGCAGCGGGATGCCGTCGGCCAGCGGGGCGTTGGCCTCGTACCAGTGCGGGCGCTCCCAGCCGGTGCCTTCGAGGAAGTACGCGCCGAGTTCCCGCTGCCGCTCGTAGAAGGGGCTGACGCGCAGCGGGCGCGGGCGGCGCAGCGGCTGGAGCGGGTGGATGACGTCGTACACCTCGGCGAACTGCTGACGGCCGCGCTCGGCGACGTAGGCGGGGGAGAGCTGGGCCTCCTCGAAGCGGGAGATCTCGCACTCGTGCACATCGGTGGCGGGGCGGCCCTCGGTGAGCCATTCGGCGACCGCCTTGGCGACGCCCGCCGCATGGGTCACCCACACCGCCTCGGCCAGCCAGAAGCCGCGCAGTCCGGGCGTCTCGCCGAGCAGCGGCATGCCGTCGGGGGTGAAGGAGAAGACGCCGTTGAAGCCTTCCTCGACCCGGGCGCCGTCCAGGGCGGGCAGCAGCCAGCGGCTGTCGTCCCAACTGGGGGCGAAGTCGTCGTCGGTGAAGGGGAGCGAGGAGGGCATCACGGGGGCGTCGTCGAAGGCGGGCACGGCGGCCGGGTCGACGGGCATCGGGCGGTGGGCGTACGAGCCGATGCCGATCCGGCCCGTACCGGAGCCCTCTTCGACGTGCTCGCGGAAGTACAGGTCCCGTTCCTGGAAGCGCAGGACCGGCCGTCGGCCGTCCGGCCCGGTGAGCGCCGATGTCTTCACGTACTGGTGCGCCAGCGGCAGCAGCGGTACGGACACGCCCGCCATGGCCCCGATCACCGGCCCCCAGAAGCCCGCCGCCGACACCACGGCGTCCGCGAGGAAGGAACCCCGGTCGGTGACGACGGCCGTGACCCGGCCCGCGTCCCGCTCGATGCCCGTGACGGTGTGCCGGCCGAGGAAGCGGGCGCCCCGGGCCCGCGCCCGTGCGGTCTGCGCGCGGGCGGCGGGCAGCGCCCTGGCCAGCCCGTCGCCGGGCGTGTGGAAACCGCCCAGCACCTTGGCGGCGTCCAGCATCGGCCAGAGCCGGGCGCACCGCCGGGCATCGACGACCTCGCCCTCGATGCCCCAGGACGCCGCGAGCCCGGCCTTGCGGTGCAGCTCGGCCCACTGCTCCTCGGTGGTGGCGATCTCCAGTCCGCCGACGGCGTCGAAGCACGGCCGCCCCTCCTCGGTCAGGGCGGAGAACTTCTCGACGGTGTACTTGGCGAAGTCGCTCAGCGTCTTGGAGACGTTGGTACGGAAGACGAGTCCCGGGGCGTGCGAGGTGGAGCCGCCGGGCGCGTGGAGGGGCCCCTGCTCCAGCACGGTGACGTCATGCGCACCGCGTGCGGTCAGCTCGTCGGCGAGGGAGCAGCCCACGATGCCCGCGCCGATGATCACGATGCGGGCGGGAGCCGGACCGCCGCCCGCAGCGGGCCGGGTGTTCACAGGACCACCACCGAACGCAGCACCTCACCGCGCCGCATCCGTGCGAAGGCCGCCTCCACGTCCGCGAGGCCCACCGTCTCCGAGACGAACGCCTCCAGGTCCAGCTTGCCGCTCAGATGCAGGTCGATCAGGACCGGGAAGTCCCGGCTGGGCAGACAGTCGCCGTACCAGGAGGACTTCAGGGAGCCGCCGCGCGCGAACACGTCCAGCAGCGGCAGCTCGATGCGCATGTCCGGCTCCGGGACGCCGACCTGCACCAGCGTGCCCGCCAGGCCCCGCATGTAGAAGCCCTGCCGGAACGTTTCCGGACGGCCCACCGCGTCGATCACGACATCGGCGCCGTGCCCGCCGGTCAGGGCCCGCACCGCCTCGACGGGGTCGGTGCCGCGCGAGTTGACGGTGTCGGTGGCGCCGAAGTGCTCGGCGGCGTCCAGCTTGCCGTCGTCGATGTCCACGGCGATGACCCGGCGCGCACCGGCCCGGGAGGCCCCGGCGATGGCGGCGTTGCCGACCCCGCCGCAGCCGATCACCGCCACCGTGTCACCGCTGCCCACGCCCCCGGTGTGCACCGCGGCCCCGTACCCGGCCATCACCCCGCAGCCGATCAGCCCCGCCGCCTCGGGGCGGGCCGCCGGGTCGGCGCGCACCGCCTGTCCGGCGGCGACCAGCGTCTTCTCGGTGAAGGCGCCGATGCCCAGGGCCGGGGTCAGCGGGGTACCGTCCAGCAGGGTCATCGGCCGGCCGGCGTTACGCGAGTCGAAGCAGTACCAGGGACGGCCGCGGCGGCAGGAGCGGCACCGCCCGCAGGGGGCGCGCCAGGCGAGCACCACGTAGTCGCCCGGCGCCAGGCCGGTGACGTCCGGGCCGGTGGCCTCGACGACCCCGGCGGCCTCGTGGCCGAGCAGGTAGGGGAAGGCGTCGCCGACCGCGCCGTCGCGGTAGTGCAGATCGGTGTGGCACACCCCGCACGCCTGCACGCCGACGAGGACTTCGCCCGGCCCGGGGTCGGGGACGAGGATCGGCAGCACCTCGACGGGGGCGCCCTTCTTGACGGCGACGACGGCGCGGGCTTCGTGCGGCATGACTCACTCCTAAACAGCGCCTGCGCGGGCAGGGGCGGGTGCGTGGAGCTGGCACGGATGCCGTTATGGGGGTTGCTGGGGCGTACGGGGCCCACGGGGCACGGGCGACCGCACGGATATCGGGGGAACCGGAGGAGGCGCAGGGAACCGTGGAGACGGAGCAACGCCCGGTGGAATCCCTTGTGTTGCCCATGGCGCGCAGTGTTGCGCCATGAGAGACATGCTGGAAGTCCGTGAGCGATCCGTCAAGGGGTGACCGGGTGGCCGTCCGTCAGCCCGCGAAACCCATCCGCCGGGACAGGACGGCGGCCGCCTGCGCCGCCTGCCCGGCCAGCTCCGCGAGCAGCGGCTCCGCCATCCGGTACGCCGGTCCCGAGACGCCGATCGCGCCGATCACGGCACCGTCGTGGGCCCGCACCGGCGCCGCCACCGCGTTCAGCCCGACCTCCAGCTCCTCGCAGGAACAGGCGTATCCCTCGGCTGCCGCAACGGTCAGTTGTCGCCGCAACTCGCCTGCCGTTGTCAGGGTGTTGGCGGTGAACCGGGCCAGTTTGCGTTCCAGCAGGCGCTCGCGCCGCTCCCGGGGCAGGTGCGCGAGCAGCACCTTGCCGCTCGCGGTCGCGTGCAGGGGCGTGCGCCGGCCCAGCCAGTTGTACGCGGTGACCGCCGCGGCCCCGCGCGCCTGCATGATGTTGACCGCCGCGTCCCCGTCCAGCACGGCGATGTTGGCGGTCTCCCCGGTCTCGTCGGCGAGCGCCCGGCACACCGGCTGGCCCTCCTGCGAGATGTCCAGCCGGATGGCGGCGGCCCCGGCCAGCCGCAGCACCCCCGCGCCCAGGTAGTACTTGCCGCGCTCGTGCTCCTGCTCCACGAGGCCGCGGTGCTCCAGCACGCCCAGGATGCGGAAGGCGGTGGACTTGTGCACCCCCAGCTCCTCGGCGATCTCGGTGACCCCGGCCTCGCCGAGCCGGGCCAGGATCTCCAGCACGCTCACCGCGCGGTCCACGGACTGGACGGAACCGGCCGCGCCGCGCTTCTCCTCGGACCGGTCACCGGCCGCATCGGTCGTCTTCGCCATGGGGTCTGACGTCACCACCCGTCGGCCCCGGCGGGGCACGTCGAAAGGGGCCCGGCGAAGAAGCGTCGGCAGCCCCTTGACGGCACACCCACCGGACTGGATTCTGTTGCGCAATGCGCTACGCGATGCGTTATTCAGAACGCCATGATACCGATCAGCGCTGAGGGGGCCAGATGATTCCCGTCTGCCGCACCGAGGACCTGCCCGAAGGCGGGGCCGTACGGATCGAGATCGACGCCGCCACACCCGCCATCGCCGTCTTCCGCAGCGAGGGCGCGCTCTACGCCCTCGACGACCGGTGCAGCCACCAGGACGCCTCGCTCTCCGAAGGCTGGGTGGAGGGCTGCCAGGTCGAATGCCCGCTGCACGCCGCGCTGTTCGACCTGCGCACCGGGATGCCGAGCTGCCTCCCGGCCCGCCGTCCCGTCCGTACGCACGAGGTCACCGAGGCGTACGGCATGATCCATGTCCGGCCCGCCGCCCGGGAGCCGGCCGCGCGGGAAGACGCCTACGCATGAGGACCGTCACCGTCGTCGGCGCCTCACTGGCAGGACTGTACGCGGCGCGGGCCCTGCGCGCGGAAGGGTTCGACGGGCGGCTGGTGATCGTCGGCGCCGAACCCCACCGCCCGTACGACCGGCCGCCGTTGTCCAAGACGTTCCTCACCCGACGCGCCCCGGACGCCGTGGAGTTGGCGGAACTCCGGCTGTCCGACCGGGAAGAGGAGGACGGACTGGCCGCCGAGTGGCACCTCGGCACCCGGGCCACCGCGCTGGACACCGCAGGACGCACGGTGGCCCTCGACGACGGCCGTACCACCCGCCACCTGCGCACCGACGGCCTCGTCATCGCCACCGGAGCCGCCCCGCGCACCCTGCCGGGCCCGCCGCTCGCCGGAGTGCACGTCCTGCGCACCTACGACGACGCCTGCGCGCTGCGGGCCGCCCTTCATGACGGAACACCCCGCGTGGTGGTCATCGGCGGCGGCTTCATCGGTGCCGAAGCCGCCTCGTCCTGTGCCGCACTGGGACTTCCGGTGACGGTCGTGGAAGCCGCGCCGCTGCCGCTGGTGCCCCAGCTCGGCCCTGACCTGGCGCGGATCTGCGCGGAACTGCACGCGGATCACGGGGTGCGGCTGCTGTGCGGCACGGGCGTGAAGGGGCTGCGCGACGACGGTACGGGCCGGGTACGGGCGGTGGAACTCGCCGACGGGCGGCTGCTGGACGCCGACCTCGTGATCGTCGGGATCGGGGTGCGCCCCGCCACCGGCTGGCTGACCGGCTCCGGACTGCGCCTGGACGACGGAGTGGTGTGCGACGCGGGCGGCGTGACGTCCGTGCCGCAGGTCGTCGCCGCGGGCGACGTGGCCCGCTGCGCGGGCGTGCGCACCGAACACTGGACCAGCGCCACCGAACAGCCCGGCACGGCCGTGCGCAACCTGCTCGCCGGCACCACCGTCGCACGGCACACCGCGCCGCCCTACTTCTGGTCGGACCAGTACGGGACACGCATCCAGTTGGCCGGCCGGCGCGGGCCGCAGGACACCGTACGCATCGTCGAGGGCGACCCCGGCGACCGCGGCTTCCTGGCCGTCTACGAACGCGAAGGGCGCATCACCGCGGCGCTCGCCGTCGACCGGCCCCGGCCGTTCATGCGGCTGCGCCGCCGACTCGTGGCGGACGCCGCCGCGCCTTGCGGGCCTCCCGCCGCGCCTGCCGCCGCTCCCGGCGAAGGCGCCTGGCCGTACTGCTCGGCTGCGAGCGGACCCCGTTGCGCTGCACCCACACCTGGCGCGTCACCCAGACGTCCAGCACCGCCCACGTCGCGACCACCGTGCTGGCGACCGTACTGAGCACCGCGGGGAAGGCGAACCAGGCGCCCGCCATCGTGCAGAAGAACGCCACCATGGCCTGAACGAGCGTCAGCGCCGCGATGATGACCGCGCGCACCGCGGCCGTCCGCACCGGATCGGCCATCCGCCGCCTGGCCGCCGGCTCCTCCTGCCACAGGGCGCGCCTGTCACCGCTCGGACCGATGCCACCGTCGTCGTGAACCATCTCCGGCATCACTCTCCCCGTACCCGCACGTACCCGCCTGCCCCGCCACCCGGGTCCCTGCCCGGCTTCACCCCGTCGCATGTCCCGGCCCGGACACACCACCGCCCACCATGGTCACGAACGGGACCGCCGACGGGTTCCCGGCCACCGTGATTTTCGGCCAGCCGCTCCGGCGCACGGGCGGGAGCGGAAGGGGTGTTCGAGGCCACATGGGTGGGCGGGTTGTCCGGCAATCAGCCGACAACTGCGGACGATCCGCCCCTGACCTGCGGATCGAGCGTTCGGACGGGGCTTCGGCCAAGTCCCTCGTCAGTAGTAGGCTCGCGCCGTTTGTTGACGGAACACCCTCCCCGTGCGCCGGGGACGACGTAGGGGAGGCCATGCGCTTTCGAGGGAAGACGATCACTCGGAAGATCGCAGCGCTGCTGCTGGTGCCACTGGTGTCCCTCACGGCCATGTGGGCGTTCGCCACGTACCTCACCGGGCGCGAGGCCAACCAGTTGCTCGGCGTCGGCAACGTCGTCGCCAAACTCGGCTACCCCGCCGAGGACGCCGTCCAGGCGCTCCAGCAGGAACGGCGGCAGAGTCTGCTCTTCCTGGCCGACCGGCGCGGCGCCGACTCGCTGGGCGAGCTGCGCGACCGCACCCGCGAGACGGACAAAATCGTCAACAAGCTGCGCGACAACGCCGCCGACCCCGCCGTCCGCGACGACCTCAACGGCGTCGCCGGCGAACGCATGGACGACGTCCTCAAGGGCCTCGGGCGGCTGACCTCGCTGCGCACCCAGGTCGAGGACAACACCATCTCCCGCGACGCGGCCTTCGAGGCGTACAACGACCTCGTCGACCCGAACTACGAGTTCCTCGCGGCGCTGCACGCGCTGGAGAACGTCGAGATGGACAAGCAGGGCCGCGCCCTGGTCAACGTCACCCGCGCCCGCGAAGCCGTCTCCCGCGAGGACGCGCTGATGTCCGCGGCGATCGTCTCCGGCACCATGACCAAGCGCGACCTGCGCGCCTTCGCCGACCGCGTCGCCGAACGCCGTGTCCTGTACGCGACCAGCCTGCCCGTACTGCCGGGCGACGACCGCGCCGTCTTCACCGACTACTGGCGCTCCGCACCCGCCCGCGAACTGACCGCCTTCGAGGACCGCGTCATCGACGGCGGCCCCACGGCGGCCCCCCGCGCGGTCAACGCCGAACGCTGGAACGCCACCGCCGGCAAGGTCCTCGGCGACCTCCAGCGGATGGGCCGGGAAGCCGGCGACCGCTACAAGGAACGCGTCGAGCCGGTCGCCATGGCCGTCCTCCTCAAGGCCGGCGTCGCGGGCGTCCTCGGCTTCGTCGCGCTGCTGGTCTCGGTCATCGTCTCCGTCCGCATCGGCAGCAAGCACGTCCGGGACCTGATCCGGCTGCGCAAGGACGCCCACGAGGTCTCCGGCGTCCGGCTGCCCAGCGTCATGCGGCGCCTGGCCGCGGGCGAACAGGTCGACGTGGAGACCGAGGCCCCGCGCCTGGAGTTCGGCCAGAGCGAGACCGAGCAGGTCGGGCAGGCGCTCAACACCCTCCAGCGGGCCGCCGTCGAAGCCGCCGTCAAACAGGCCGACATGCGCCGCGGCGTCTCCGAGGTCTTCGTCAACCTCGCCCGCCGCAGCCAGGTCCTGCTGCACCGCCAGCTCACCCTCCTGGACGCGATGGAACGGCGCACGGAGAACGCCGACGAACTCGCCGACCTCTTCCGCCTGGACCACCTCACCACCCGCATGCGCCGGCACGCCGAGGGCCTGGTGATCCTCTCCGGCGCCGCCCCCTCCCGGCAGTGGCGCAAGCCCATCCAGCTCATGGACGTGGTGCGCGCCGCGGTCGCCGAGGTCGAGGACTACGAACGCATCGAGGTACGCCGCCTGCCGCGGCTGGCCGTCCAGGGCCCCGCGGTCTCCGACCTCACCCACCTGATCGCCGAACTCCTGGAGAACGCCACCGTCTTCTCGCCCCCGCACACCGCGGTGCAGGTGGTCGGCGAGCGGGTCTCCAACGGCTTCACCCTGGAGATCCACGACCGGGGCCTGGGCATGGCCCCCGACGTCCTCCTCGACGCCAACCTGCGGCTCGCCGAGACCCCCGAGTTCGAGCTGTCCGACACCGACCGGCTCGGCCTGTTCGTGGTCAGCCGCCTCGCCCAGCGCCAGGGCGTACGGGTCTCGCTCCAGCCGTCCCCGTACGGCGGCACCACCGCCGTCGTCTTCCTGCCCGCCGCGCTCCTCACCGAGGACACCGGCCGCGACGACGACACCGGCAGCCGGCGGATCGAGGGCCCGCGGACCGGGGAGCGGACGGCGCCCGGCGGCAAACTGGCCGCCCTGGCCCAGGTCCCCGTACCGCTGCCCGAACAGCCGGACCGTACCCCGGACGTCATCGACGGGCCGGTCGAACTGGAACCCCCGCTGACCCGCGCCGAACTCGCCCAACGGGCGGAAACGGACGACGAGGGAAGCCTCTTCCGCGGCCGGACCGCCCACCGCGCCCCCCGCGACACCGCACGCGGCACCGAGCGCGAGCCGGGCACCCTGCACCGCGCGCGGACCCGCCGCGACGGCACCCCGCCGGTCGCCCCCGTACCGCCCGCCGGCACCTCCGAGCAGCACCGGCAGACCCGCGACCAGGCACCGTCCGGCGACGGACCCGCACCGCTGCCGCGCCGTCACCGGCCGCCCGTCCTGGTCTCCGACCACGGCCGGCCGGTCGACGCGGCGGCCCGCGCCGACGTACGCTCCGACGCGGAAACCGACGGCGACACGGATGCGGACATGGACACCGGTACGACGACGGACACGGGCCCTGCCCCGTCCGGCCGGCCCGCCACGACGGCAGGAGGGCTGCCCCGCCGCGTACGGCAGGCCAGCCTCGCCCCTCAGCTCAAGGCGGAGCCCGCCGCACAGGACGAGCCGGGCGGCGCGCCCGACGGCGCGGCGGACGACCGCGACGCCGAGGAGGTCCGCGCCCGGATGGCCTCGCTCCAGCGCGGCTGGCAGCGCGGCCGCCGGGACAACGGCGAGGACGCCGGGCGGGACGGCAGCCCGGACACAGCACCAGGAACCACATCGGGAGGGGACGGTCGATGACCGCACCGAAGGCAGCAGCGGCCAGTGCCGAGTCGAAGGGGTCGGGCGAGCTGAGCTGGCTCCTCGACGAGCTGGTCGACCGGGTGGGCAGCATCCGCAAGGCGCTCATCCTCTCCAGCGACGGACTCGCCATCGGCTCGTCCGCCGGCCTCACACGGGAGGACAGCGAGCACCTCGCGGCGGTCGCCTCCGGCTTCCACAGCCTCGCCAAGGGCGTCGGCCGGCACTTCGAGGCGGGCCGGGTCCGGCAGACCCTGGTCGAGCTGGAGGAAGCTTTCCTCTTCGTCAGCGCCGCGGGCGACGGAAGCTGCCTCGCCGTCCTCGCCGACGCCGACTCCGACGTGGGACTGGTCGCGTACGAGATGACGCTGCTCGTCAAGCGGGTGGGCGCCCACCTGGGCACCGCGCCCAGGGCCGGGCAGCCCGCCGGCGGCTGACCGGAGGATGACGGCACGGTGACGCCATGACCACAGACGGCACGGCCAGGCCCGGGCGGGGGGACGCCAGTTGGTACGACGACGAGGCGGGCCCCGTGGTGCGCCCCTACGCGATGACCCGCGGCCGGACCAGCACCGAGGCCGAACCGCGGCTCGACCTGATCGCCCTGGTGATCGCCGAGGACCGGCAGGGCGAACCGTTCGACGACCAGACCCTGTCGCCGGAGCACGTGGACATCGTCGGCCTGTGCCGCGACGCCCCGCTGTCCGTCGCGGAACTGGCCGCCGAACTGGACCTGCCGCTCGGCGTCGTACGGGTCCTGATCGGTGACCTGCTGGACGCGGAGCTGGTCCATGTGAGCCGGCCCGTGCCCCCGGCGGAACTGCCCGACGAGCAGATCCTCCGCGAGGTGATCGACGGGCTCCGGGCGCTGTGACCGCGCGGGCGCGCCGCCGCACGGCGGTGCCGTCCGCGGCCGGCACCCCCACGAACTGCGAGGACCGAGGAATGCGAGAGAACAGCACCAGCGGCGAACCGGGAGAAGACGGCCATGGTCTTCGGGCGCTCTGAACGACGCCGCAAGCAGGACGCCCCCGACCCCGTCACCCTCAAGATCCTGGTGGCGGGCGGCTTCGGGGTGGGCAAGACGACCCTGGTGGGCGCGGTCAGCGAGATCAAGCCGCTGCGTACCGAGGAGCGGCTGACCGAGGCGGGCCGGCCGGTCGACGACCTCGCCGGGGTGGAGGGCAAGCGGACCACCACCGTCGCCATGGACTTCGGGCGCATCACGCTCCGCGAGGACCTGGTGCTCTACCTCTTCGGCACGCCCGGCCAGGACCGCTTCTGGTTCCTGTGGGACGAGCTGGCCCGCGGCGCGCTCGGCTCGGTCGTGCTGGCCGACACCCGGCGCCTGGAGGACTCCTTCGCCGCCATCGACTACTTCGAGCGCCGCGGCATCCCGTTCATGGTGGCCGTCAACTGCTTCGACGGCGCGGAACGCTATCCCGCGGAAACGGTGCGCGACGCACTGGACCTGGACCCCGAGGTACCGGTGATGCTCTGCGACGCCCGCGAGAAGGACTCCGCCAAGGACGTACTGATCGCGGTCGTGGAACACGCGATGCACATCAGCGCCCGGCGGCGGGAGCCCGCACTGCCCTGAGGCACGCCGGGCCCGCGCGCCCGTAAGGCGCCGCAAGCACGGCCCGCACCCCGCCGTCCGGGGTGCGGGCCGTACGCCTGCCGGGACGGCTACGAACCGGTGCCGCCCGCCTCGTGCCACCCGAAGCTCCGCTCCACCGCCCGGCGCCAGTTGCCGTACTCACGCTCCCGCGTCGGCCCGTCCATCCGCGGTGTCCACTCGGTGTCCCGCTTCCAGTGCGCCGTCAGCTCGTCCAGGTCCGCCCACACCCCCGTCGCCAGCCCGGCCGCGTACGCCGCGCCCAGGCACGTCGTCTCCGCGACCACCGGCCGGATCACCGGTACGCCCAGCACGTCCGCCTGGTGCTGCATCAGCAGGTTGTTGACGGTCATGCCGCCGTCCACCTTCAGCGCGGTGATCTGCACGCCGGAGTCCTGGTACATGGCGTCCACCACCTCGCGCGTCTGCCAGCTCGTGGCCTCCAGCACCGCACGCGCCAGATGCGCCTTGGTGACGTAACCCGTCAGCCCGGTGATCACACCGCGCGCGTCCGACCGCCAGTACGGCGCGAACAGCCCGGAGAACGCCGGGACGATGTACGCCCCGCCGTTGTCCGGCACCCGCGCCGCCAGATCCTCGATCTCGTCGGCCGAGTCGATGATCCCCAGTTGGTCCCGGAACCACTGCACCAGCGCACCGGTGATCGCGATCGAACCCTCCAGGCAGTAGACCGGTGCCTCACCGCCGAGCTGGTACCCCAGCGTCGTCAGCAGCCCGCTCTTGGACGGCACCGGCCGCTGCCCGGTGTTCAGCAGCAGGAACGAGCCCGTGCCGTACGTGTTCTTGGCCTCGCCGACCCGGTAACAGGTCTGCCCGAACACCGCTGCCTGCTGGTCGCCCAGCGCCGCCGCCACCGGCACACCCCGCAACTGGCCCACCGCCGTCCCGTACACCTCCGCCGACGACCGGATCTCCGGCAGCACCGCCTCCGGCACCCGCATCGCGGACAGGATCGCGGTGTCCCACTGGAGCGTGTGCAGATTCATCAGCATCGTGCGCCCGGCATTGGTGACGTCCGTGACGTGCACCCCGCCGTCCGTACCGCCCGTCAGCTTCCAGATCAGCCAGGAGTCGACGGTCCCGAAGGCGATCTCCCCGGCCTCGGCCCGCGCCCGCAGCCCCGGCACGTTGTCCAGCAGCCAGGCCACCTTGGGCCCGGAGAAGTAACTGGCCAGCGGCAGCCCGGTGGCCTCGCGGAAGCGGTCCTGGCCGTCCGTGCCGCCCAGCTCGTGACAGAGCTGCGCGGTACGGGTGTCCTGCCACACCACCGCGTTGTGCACCGGCTTGCCCGTGGAGCGGTCCCACAGCACCGTGGTCTCGCGCTGGTTGGTGATGCCCAGCGCGGCGAGCTGGTCGGCGCGCAGCCCCGCCTTGGCGAGCGCGCCCGCCACCACCGCCTGCACCTTGGCCCAGATCTCCTCGGCGTCGTGCTCCACCCAGCCGGGCTTGGGGAAGATTTGCCGGTGCTCGCGCTGGTCCACGGCGACGGTCGCGCCGTCCTGGTTGAAGATGATGCAGCGGCTGGAGGTGGTGCCCTGGTCGATCGCGGCGACGTACCTGTCCGTGCTGCCGTCCGTCATGACGTCTCCTGATTCCTCGTAGCGGGTCGGGCCGGGCGCCGTGCGCGGACGGTCAGAAGACCGCGGTGAACACCAGGCCGGAGAGCACCGCGCCGATCAGCGGACCGGCCACCGGAATCCAGGCGTAGGACCAGTCCGAGGTGCCCTTGTTGGGGATGGGAAGCAGTGCGTGGGCGATCCGCGGCCCCAGGTCACGGGCCGGGTTGATGGCGTAGCCGGTGGGCCCGCCGAGGGAGAGGCCGATGCCCACCACCAGCAGGGCGACGAGCAGGACGTTGATCCCGGACCCGTAGACACCGGCGTCCGCGCCGGGCACCCGCCCGATGCCGATGCCCTCGTTCTTGCCGAAGAACAGCAGGGGCAGCACCAGCGCCACGGTCGCGATGATCTCGGTGACGAGGTTGGCGGCCGGACTGCGGACCTCGGGGGCGGTGGCGAAGATCCCCAGCGTCGGCTGGGCCTTGTCCGCCTCCCGGTTGGCCGCGAACTGCGCGTAGTACAGCGCCCAGGCCAGTACGGCGCCGAGCAGCGCCCCCACCATCTGGGCGGCGACGTACAGCGGCACCTTCGACCAGGGCGTACCGCCCGCGACCGCCGACCCCAGCGTCACCGCCGGATTCAGGTGCCCGCCGGACAGCGGCGCCGCGCTGTAGGCCCCGGCGAGCACGCCGAGACCCCAGCCGAACGCGATGACGACCCAGCCCGCGGCCTTCGCCTTGGAATGGTGCAGGGTGACGGCGGCGCACACGCCGGCACCGAAGAGGATCAGAAGGGCGGTACCGATGACCTCACCGATGAAAATGTCCCCGTTGGCATACATGGCGGCTCCTAGTCCCTGGCCCGGGGCCGTGGCCCCGGTCCTCCGTGCAGGGTGCGTACTTCCCGGGCCACGGGGAGGACGGCGGGCGCTCGGCCGCCGCGCCCCGCGCGGCGTCCGCGTCGAGCGTGCCGGTGCGCCGGAACCGCCCCTGGGGAGTCGGGCAGCGCTCACCGCTGCCACGCGGCCGGATCACCCGGCGGTGGCGGTGCCGACGGACACCCGGCAGTGTTCACCGCAGGTGACGGGGCGTCAAGGGACCGGGTGGGGCGGCGTCCCGTCCCCGCGCCGCCGGCCCCGGCGCACCTCGTGCCCCGGCGCACCGGGCCGCCCCAGCACCCAACTGCCGACCCCCGTGAGGGACTTCGCGGCCTTCTTCAGCGGCGCCAGCGCCGCCGCGGACTGCGCGTGACCGGTCACGCTGCCCGGCGGGCACACCACCGTCGCCAGCGACAGCGTCACCGGCAGCCCGCCCGCCGACCACGGCACGTCCAGCACGGCCGCCGCGAACGGCTCCAGATCGTCCGGCGCGGCCAGCACCAGGAAGTCGTCCCCGCCGATGTGCCCCACCCGGGCCGAGGGCAGCTCCGCCGCCGTACGGGCCAGCACCTGCCCCACGGCCCGGATCAGCGCGTCCCCCGCCGCGAACCCGGCCCCGTCGTTGACCTGCTTGAACCGGTCCACGTCCAGCCAGCTCAGCGCGAACGCCCGGCCGTCCGCGATCCGCCGGTCCACCTCCGCGTTCACCGCGTCCGAACCGGGCAGCCGGGTCAGCGGATTGAGCCGCGCCGCCTCCTCCACCCGGCTCTCCGCCAGCGCCCGCAGGATGTCGGCCAGATGCACCACGCCCATGCAGCGGCCCTGGTCGTCCACCACCGCCACGTCGTCACCGGCCCGGTCCCGGTCGCCGTCCGCCGCCACGTCCAGCACCTCCCAGGCGGTGGCGTCGGCGCCGACCGTCCGCGGCCGGTCGGCCAGCCGCAGCGCCGGGCGGTCGGCGTACAGCGCGTGCCCGTAGCGCCCGGACAGCGACAGCAGGAAGCGGTCCCGGTCGATGGCCCGTACGGGTACGCCGTCCGGGTCCACCAGCAGCACGCCCGAGACCCCCGGGAAACCCGTCAGATGACTGCGCACCGCGCCCGCCGAGGCGGACATCGGCAGCAGTGCGGCGGGCTGGAGGAACTGCGTCACCGGCGGCCCGGCCGGCGGCTGGGCCGCGCCGGATGCGACGCCCCCGGCGTACCCGGTCGCCACCGGCCCGTACCCGTCGCGCGGCTCCGGCACATACACGTCGGCCGCCGGACGCCGGGCGGGCGGCGCGAACAGGAACCCCTGCGCGAGCTGGGCGCCCGCCGCACGCACCGCCGCGTACTGCCGCTCCGTCTCCACCCCCTCCACCGCCAGCACACTGCCCAGCACTTCGCAGAGCTGCCGCATCGCGGCCACGGCGGCCCGCCCGCCCCGGTCGCCGTCCAGCTCAGCGCAGAGCGACGCGTCCAGCTTCACCAGGTCGGGGGCGAGATCGCCGAGCAGCCGCAGCGGCAGGTCCCCGTCGCCCACCCCGTCGGCGCCGACGCGGTACCCGTCCTGCCGCAGCCCCGCCACCGCCTCCAGCAGCGCCCGCCGCGGTACGTGCGTGAACGGCCCGCCGACGTCGATGGTGATCTCCCACGGGCGGCGGCCCACGTCGTGCACCGCCTTGCGCAGCGCGGTCAGCCCCGGCAACTCGGCGAGGGTCGCCGCGAACACGTTGACGTGCAGCGGCAGCAGGGTTTCCTGGCGCGCGGCGGACCGTACGGCGAGCCCGGCCAGCTCGGCGTCCAGGTCGGCGGAGCGCCGCGCCGCCGTCAGCACGTCGCCGCGCTCGGGGCGGGCGAGTATCTCCAGGGCGGCGACCGAACCGGTCGACAGGTTCACGACGGGCTGGAAGGCGAATCGGAGCTGGTCCGTCCAGGCAGGCACGGCAGCAGAATGCCCACCGGGAACGCGCACGGTGCGTGGTTCACGCACTGTTCACGCACCCTTCCGGCGCACTCGAACGGGTGTCTTCGGGGGGCTCGCGGGCCCGCGTGGCCGCTCGGGTCCCTGCCGCACGGGTTCGCGCGGCCGCACGGGCCCCAGCCGCCCGGGGCCCGGTGGCCCGCGCCCCGGGCGCGCCTCACCGCACCACGACCACCGCCGAACCGTGCCCGAACAGCCCCTGGTTCGCCGTGATCCCGGCCCGCGCGCCCGGCACCTGCCGTGCCCCGGCCCGCCCGCGCAACTGCCAGGTCAGCTCGCAGACCTGCGCGATCGCCTGCGCGGGCACCGCCTCCCCGAACGACGCCAGACCGCCACTGGGATTCACCGGCAGCCGTCCGCCGAGCGCCGTCGCCCCCTCGCGCAGCAGCTTCGCGCCCCCGCCCTCGGCACACAGGCCGAGATCCTCGTACCACTGGAGCTCCAGCGCGGTGGACAGGTCGTACACCTCCGCCAGCGACAGGTCGTCCGGCCCCAGCCCCGCCTCCTCGTAGGCGGCTTCGACGAGGGACGGCCGGAAAGCCGCCGGCGGTTCCGGTACGGACGCCGCCGAGTCGGTCGCGATGTCCGGCAGGTCCAGCTCCGTACGGGGATAGCGCGGCGTCGCCGTGGCGACGGCCCGGATACGGACGGGGTCCGGCACACCCCGCCGCCGTGCGTAGTCCAGGCGGCACAGGACCAGCGCCGCCGCACCGTCCGACGTGGCGCAGATGTCCAGCAGTCGCAGCGGGTCGGCGACCACGGGCGACGCGGCGACCTCCGCCGCCGTCACCGGCTTGCGGTACCGCGCGTACGGGTTGAGCGCGCCCGCCGCCGCGTTCTTCACCTTCACCCGCGCGAAGTCGTCGGCCGTGTCCCCGTACAGGGCCATCCGGCGCCGGGCGTACAGCCCGAAGTAGGCGGGATTGGTCGCGCCCAGCAGCCGGAAGCGCAGCCAGTCCGGATCGTCGGGCCGGTCGCCGCCCGCCGGGGCGAAGAAACCTTTCGGAGCCGCGTCCGCGCCCACCACCAGCACCACGTCCGCCAGCCCCGCGAGAAGCTGCGCCCGCGCGGCGGCGACCGCCTGCGCCCCGGAGGCACACGCCGCGTAGACACTCGTCACCCGCGCGCCCTGCCAGCCCAGCGCCCGCGCGAACGTCGCGCCCGCCACGTACCCCGGATAGCCGCCGCGCACGGTGTCCGCACCGACCACCGACTGCACATCGGCCCACTCCAGCCCCGCGTCGGCCAGCGCCGCCCGCGCCGCCACCGTTCCGTACTCGACGAAGCCGCGGCCCCACTTGCCCCAGGGGTGCAGGCCCGCCCCGAGGACGGCGATGTCACCGGTCACGGCGACCTCCCGCCCCGACAGCTCCGTACGCCCCGTCGGCCCCGTCTGTCCCCACCGGCCGCCACCACCACGTCGTCCACACGGTCTCCGCGTCCTCGCCGAGCACCCCGGGCACCAGCTCGGCCTCCATGCCCACCCGCAGAGCGGCCACGGACACCCCCGGCGCGGCCTGCCCCAGCACCACCGTCCGCTCCGCCGCCAGCTCCACCGCGATCAGCGTGCGCGGCTGCCACGGCACCTCGGGGTCCGAGACGTAGGGCGGCGGCGGCCGGTAGCGGCCGTCCGTGTACGACCAGACCGTGCCGCGCGGCGACAGCGGCACCTCGGTCAGGTCGGTCCCGTCGCAACTGGGGGCACGGCAGAAGAAGTCCTCACGCGGGAAGAACACGGCACCGCAGGTACCGCACCGGGTCCCCAGGAGCCGGAAGCCCGCACCGGTGTCCACCTCGGTGAACCACCCCGGCACCACCGGCTTGCGTAAGCGCGCCACGAAACCTCCCGACACCGGCAACGGCTCGCCCCGACGGGTAAACTGACGGGCCGTCAGGAGTCTGGCACGTGACGGACGGCCGACGGAACCCCGCTGCCGCGCCACCGCCCCCGGCGCACGAAAGGATCATGCTGTTCTTCCCGAAACCGGCTGAACCGGATACCCCCGCACGGCGTCCACCAAGGCAGGGCCGGGGCGCGGGATCCACGGGGGTGGTTCCGCGCCCCGGCCGACTCGTACTCGGTTACGGCCGTTCAGCGATGGCCGTTCAGCGACGTCCGCTCAGCGACCGCCGCGAGACCGGGAAGTCGAAATACGTGTCCGGGAACGTCTCCGGCGTGAAGGTGTAGTGCCACCACTCCTTGTCGTAGTTGCGGAACCCGGCGCGCTCCAGCCCCTGCTTCAGCAGCAGCCGGTTCGCGCGCTGCTGTCCCTGCACCCGAGGGTCGAGGGTGTGCGCGAGTGTGTCGAAGCAGTCGAATCCGGTCCCCATGTCGAGCGAGTTGTCGGGGAAGCGTTCCTTCTTGGGCGCGTAGCACTGCGTCAGCGGCTCGCCGGGGATGTACGGCCGGGTGGGCAGGCCGGGCAGCCGGACCAGCGTCAGGTCGACGGTGCTGCCGCGGCTGTGCCCCGACTTCTCGGCGATGTAGCCGTCACGGAAGAGCGTCGACTTGTCGATCCGTGGATAGAACTCGCCCTTCATCCGCTGGTTGCCCAGATCCTCGGCCCAGTCCACGAAGTGGTTCACGGCGCGCTGCGGCCGGTAGCAGTCGTACACCTTGAGCGTGTAGCCCTGCCGCAGGAAGGAGCGCTGGGCCCGGTGCAGCGCCCGCGCCGCGTCCCGGGTCAGGATGCACAGGGGCTGCCGGTAGCCGGTGACCGGTACGCCCATGAAGTTGTGCGGCGTGAAGTACCGCATCTCCTGGCGGATCGTCGGGTCCACGTCGCGCAGCGCGACGAATTCCCTGGGCGCGGGCGCGGCCGTGGCTGTGGAGGGTGCGGCGCCGCCCGAAGGGCTCGGCTCGGCGGCGGCCCCTCCTGGTGGCACGGCCGCAGAGGTCAGAGCGAGGGCCGTGGCGGCCACGGCGAGGCCGCGCAGCGCGGCAGCGAGTCTCGGCATGGCACCCGTCTACCACCGGCACCGCGCCACACGGAAGACGATCGGCACCGCCTGTCGGAGAAGAAGCTCAGCAGGCGCTGCAGGCGCAGAAGCCGTCACAGGGATAGCGCCAGAGATATCCGCAGGACCGCTGGTACACGCGGCAGTTGCACCGGCCTTTCATGCACTGGTTGTCGTGGCAGGCACTGCTGGAACAGTAGTTGGATTCGACGCTGCAATTGCAGTTCAGAGCCTTTGCGCCGCGCTTCCCGGAGGTCTCGGCGGGGCCGAGTGTCGCGAACAGCAGGTTCGCCGCCGCGCGCCCGAAATGCCGGTCGGCGGACTCCCGGAGGGCCCGCTCGGCAGGCCCCGGGTCAGCCACCCGGTCGAAAGCGAAACTGCTCTCCTGCGCGGCGATGCGGTGCACTTTTTCGAGTACGTCGCTCTGTTCCGGGGAAAGGCCGGGGTGGGCCCGGCGGTAGCGCGCGAGTTGTTCCACCCAGAGCCGGCTGCGGGCCGGGGGCGGCAGTGCGGCCCAGATGGCCTGGCGGTAGGGCAGGGGATGGGCGGTCAGCGCGTCGTAGTCCTGCGGGAGGCTGTCGCGGTGGTCCTCGACCCACTGCTCGGCCTCGTCGTGCCCGGCGGCGGCGTGCGCCGCGTGCGCCTTCGTCCGCCCCGCGCCGAGGAGCAGTCCCGCGGTGACCGCGGCGCCACCGGCGAGCCGGAGGAACTGCTGGCGCCCGTGACCGCCGTCCGTACGGGGCGGCCGGCGCAGGTCGTTGAGGGCGCCGACGGTACGGACGGTCGCGCGCAGCCCCAGCCTCCGGACGAGTGCCACGGCCATTCCCGGACCGGCCCAGGCGCGTACCCGGTCCTGCTCCACCCGTAGCAGCGTCGGTTTTCAGGGCGCCGGTTCGCCGAAACTCTCCGCGCGCCAGCGGCGTACGTCCTGATGCATGAGCGACAACAGTTCGACTTTCCCTCCGCAGGCGCGCTCGACCGCTTCGGAGACTTTCCTGCACTGCTCGCACGAGGCGTCGAAGGCCAACACCCACCGCGTTGCCGGATCGCTCATGTCGCCCCTCGTCCGCTTTTACGGAAGGATTCTCCGGTAAAAGTAACGTACCGGGAAAATGGGCGGCAATAGAACAGGAATAGAAGGCCGTCACACTCTTCCGCCGACGGTGTCCCGGGCGCCCTGGACCGGGACACCCGGAATACCCGGGACACCGCCGTGCGCCGTCACACTCCGGCGGCGGGTAGCTCCCCGGCAGCCGTCACTCTCCGGCAGCCACCATCTCCACCACCGCCAGATCGCCCGCCGGATGCACCCCCGCCACCCGCAGCCCGGCCTCTTCCGCGAGCGCCGTCAACTCCGTCACCCCACGCTCCCGCGCCCCGAAGTACACGCACACCCGCAGGTCCATACCCGTGTGCACCGACTCGCCGTCCACGCCGAACCGTTCCACGACCAGGACCCGCCCCCGCGTCCCCGCCGCCTCGGCACACCGGCGCAGGATCGCCCGCGCCGCGTCGTCGTCCCAGTCGTGCAGGACCGCGGAGAGGACATAGCCGCCCGCCCCGGCGGGCAGCGCCTCGAAGAAGTCACCCGCCACCGCGTCCGCGCGTCCGTCCAGCCCGGCCGCCGCCAGCGTCCCGCGCGCCGCCCGTACGGTCTCCGGCTGGTCGAACACAGTGCCCCGCAATCCGGGATGCGCGGCGAGCACCGCCGCGAGGAACGTGCCGTTGCCGCCCCCGACGTCCACGATCCGCCCCAGCGCACCCCAGTCGTAGGCGGGTACGACGGTCTCGGCCCACCGGGTGACATCGACGCCCATCTGCGCGTCGTAACCGGCGGCCCGCGCCGGGTCCGTCTTCAGGTCGTCCCAGAAGGAACGCCCGAACTGCCGCGGAAACGCCGCCTCACCCGTCCGCACGGAGTGGGGAAGTGCCACGAACGCCAGGTCCGCCCGGCCGATGGCACTCTCCACGTCCAGCATCCGCCGCGCGCCGGACGGGTGGTCGTCGCGCAACTCCTCGCCGCGCGGCAGCAGCCCGTAGCGGCCCTCCTCGTCGCGGCTGAACACCTCGACCGTCACCAGGTGCCGCAGCACCCGGTCCAGCACCCCGGCGTCGGCCTCCGTGATCGCGGCCAGCTCCCGCGCGGTCCGCGCTCCGTCCGCCAGATGGTCGGCCACCCGCAGCGTCGCCACGGTCCGTACCGCCATCGGCGTCACCAGGTCCGCGATGTCCCAGATGCCCCGCCCGTTCCCATCCGTCACTTCCCGAGTCCCCTCTGCGCGTCGTGCCCGGCCGCCGCGGTCACGGCCGCCGTCGCCCTCGCCGGCGCTGTCACTGCCGCTGTACGAACGGACCAACCTAGGCAATCCGCCGCCTGCCGCCTACCCGTGGCCGCCCGCCGACCCGCGCACCCGCACCCGGTAACCGACCTCGCCACCGCCTTGGCGCTCGACGACCACCTCCCCGTCCTCCAGCCGCGTGGCGAAACGCTCGACCGCCGGCCGCTGCCAGCCGTCACCGGCGTCCGGCACGACCAGGCCGCCGCCTTCGCGGCCCTCCTCCGGGGCCCACACCTCCAGCTCCGTCGCACCGTCCGCGTCCGCCACCGGCAGCACCGCACCGGCCCGCGCCAGCACCGGAATCCGGGACAGCGGCGCGTCCACCAGCACCTGCCCGGGTCCCTCGTACGCCCGCCCGTCCGCCGTGTCGTACCAGCGCCCGCGCGGCAGCCGCACCGCCCGTTGCGTCACCCCGGGCCCCAGCACGGGCGCCACCAGCAACGCGTCCCCCAGCAGGAAGGCGTCCTCGCAGTCGCGCAGCTTCCGGTCGCGGGGGGTGTTCCACCAGACGGGACGTACGTACGGCGCTCCGGAGAGGCGCGCGAGCTGCGCGAGCGTCACGAAGTACGGCAGCAGCCGCATCCGCTCCAGCAGCGCCGCCCGCGCGTGCTCCAGCACTTCGGGCCCGTACTCCCACGGCTCCCGCCGCCCCGCGGTCATCGCCGAGTGGGTACGGAACAGCGGCAGGTACGCGGCCGTCTGGAACCACCGCAGATACAGCTCCGGTGACGGCACCCCCGAGAACCCGCCGACATCCGGCCCGCTGTACGGCACCCCGCACAGCCCCATCCCCAGCACCAGCGACAACGAGGCCCGCAGCCCCGGCCACCCGGTGGCCACATCCCCCGACCACGTCCCCCCGTACCGCTGCATCCCCGCCCACCCGGAGCGCGAGAACAGGAAGGGGCGCTCCTCGGGACGCAGCTCCAGCAGCCCGTCGTACCCGGCGCGCGCCATCGCCAGCCCGTACACGTTGTGCGCCTCCCGGTGGTCGCCGCCCCGGCCCTCCAGCGCGTGCCGCGCCGAACGCGGCAGCGACGGGTCGCCGAACGCCGCGAACGACACCGGCTCGTTCATGTCGTGCCACACCCCGGAGAACCCCTGGGCCAGCCGCTCCGCGTACAGTCCGCCCCACCACTTGCGCACCCGCGCGTCCGTGAAGTCCGGGAACACCGCCTCGCCCGGCCACACCACGCCGCGCACCTCCCGGCCCCGCGCGTCCCGTACGTACGCGTCCGCCGCGGCCCCGCCCTCGTACACCGCGTTGCCCGGCTCGGCCTTCACCCCGGGATCGACGATCGACACCAGCCGCACCCCCTCCTCGCGCAACTCCCGTGCGAGACCGGGCAGGTCGGGAAAGGCCGTACGGTCGACGGTGAAGACGCGATGGCCGTCGTAGTGGTCGATGTCCAGATGTACGGCGGACAGCGGCAGCCCGCGCTCCCGGTAACCGGAGACGACCCGCCGCACCTCCGCCTGGCTGCCGAAACCCCACCGGGCGTGCTGCGGACCCAGCGCCCAGCGGGGCGGCAGCGCGGGCGCCCCGGTCAGCGCCGTCCAGCCGAGCAGGACACGGGCGGGCGTACCGGCCAGCACCCAGTACCGCAACGGGCCGCCGTCCATCCGCAGTTCCGAGCAGCCCGGCCGGTCGTGTCCGGAGCCCGCCCCTCCGCCCCTTCGCGCAGCGTCACCGTGCCGTCCCACGAGTTGTCGTGGAAGACCAGGTGCGTACCGGCGTCCGCCACCACGAGCTGCACCGGCATCGTCACGGACAGCGGATCGTCGCCCGGCACGAACGCGCCGCCCGGGTCGGTGTTCCACAGCCGGTACGTGCCCGCCCGCAGCCGCGGCCCCGCCGACCGGCCGCCCAGCCCGAAGAACCGGGCGTCCGCGGCCACCTCGGACCGCTGCACCCACCGGGAGTCGCCGGGCCGCTCGCCGGGCGCGCCGCTGCCGCCCCCGGAGGCCCCGGCGGTCCCTTCGCTTCCGGTCCCCGCACTTCCGGACCCTTCGCTTCCGGTCCCCGCACTTCCGGACCCTTCGCTTCCGGTCTCCTCACTTCCGGTCCCTCCGCTCCCGTCCCCGGGCACCCGGTCCCACCAGCGCGGCGGCAGCTCCCGCCGCAGCACCACACCGCCCGGCGTCCGCACCTCCACCGCACCGAGCCGCGACACCGTCACCGTCACCCGCTCCGACACGACCCGCCAGCCGCCCTCCGTACCGGGCTCCAGCACCGCCCGCGCGTCCGGCTCCGGGCACGCCCCGGCCAGCGCGTACGACGGCTCCGGCGCCGCGTCGTCCCAGCCGCAGAAGACCGCGCCGCCCGCCGCCACCCGCACCCGCAGCGACGAACGCGCGAAATGCACCACTCCGCCGCCCGGCTGCGGCTCCGCACCCACCGCCGTCCCCGGCACCCGCGCCCGCTCCCGGCCGCCCCGCGGCAGCCCCAGCGCGTCCGCACGGCGCCGCCGCCACGCCGACCGCCACGTCCGCAGCCCCCGTACCGATCCCAGTGCCCTGACGGCCCGGACCGCACCGGCCGTCCCGTCCCACCGCGGCCACCGCGCCGACCGCTCTTGATCACGCCCGTCCATGCTGCTCAGCCTGCCATCGACGGCCCGTGACAGGTGCGTCGTTCAGCCCCCGTTCACCTGGGGTGAACCAGGACCTCACTCGCGGCACACCGGTGACGGCCACGCAGCCGGTTCCGGCCACCGGGCCGCTTCCTGCGCGCCCCCACGTCCCGAATGTGCGGCCGACCCTGGCGCAGAAGTCGATCACGTGGCATCGTCCTGCCCAGCCGTGTCACACGCACGCGCCCCCGCGCTGCGCCGGGGCGACCCCCTCGGCCGTACGGGGGCCACGCACACCGCGTACCGCACGCCCACACCGCGTCCACGCAACGCCGCGTACAGCCGGGAGCCGATCATGACCACCGCACCGCAGTCCGACCCGCAGCCGGAACCCCTGTGGCAGCCCGGCCCGGACCGCATCGCCGGCGCCCAGCTCACCCGGTTCCACGACTGGGCGGCGGCCCACCACGGCGCCCCCGCCCGCACCGCCGGCGACCCGGTGGCGGACTACGCCGCGCTGCACCACTGGTCCGTGACCGAACTGTCCCGCTTCTGGCAGGCCGTCGCCGCCTGGTACGACGTCCGCTTCAGCACGCCGTACGAGACCGTCCTGGCCGACCCCGCGATGCCCGGCGCCCGCTGGTTCCCCGGCGCCACCCTCAACTACGCGGAGCACGCGCTGCGCGCCGCCGAGGACCCGGCCCGCGCCGACGCGCCCGCCCTGCTGCACGTGGACGAGACCCACGACCCCGCCCCCGTCACCTGGGCCGAGCTGCGCGCCCAGGTCGGCGCCCTGGCCGCCGAGCTGCGCCGCCTCGGCGTACGCCCCGGCGACCGGGTCAGCGGCTACGTCCCTAACGTCCCGCAGGCCGTCGTCGCCCTCCTGGCCACCGCCGCCGTCGGCGCCGTCTGGACCTCCTGCGCCCCCGACTTCGGCGCCCGTAGCGTCCTGGACCGCTTCCAGCAGGTCGAGCCCGTCGTGCTGTTCACGGTCGACGGCTACCGCTACGGCGGCAAGGAACACGACCGGCGCGAGACCGTCGCCGAACTCCGCCGCGAACTGCCCACCCTCCGCGCCGTCGTCCACATCCCCCTCCTGGGAACCCCCGCCCCCGAAGGCGCCCTGGAGTGGTCCGACCTGACCTCCGTCGCCACCGAACCGGTCTTCGAGCAGGTCCCCTTCGACCACCCCCTGTGGGTCCTGTACTCCTCCGGCACGACCGGCCTGCCCAAGGCCATCGTGCAGTCCCAGGGCGGCATCCTCCTCGAACACCTCAAGCAGACCGGCCTGCACTGCGACCTCGGACCGGACGACCGTTTCTTCTGGTACACCTCCACCGGCTGGATGATGTGGAACTTCCTCGTCGCCGGCCTCCTCGCGGGCTCCACGATCGTGCTTTACGACGGCAGCCCGGGGCACCCCGACACCGCCGCCCAGTGGCGGATCGCCGAACGCACCGGCACCACCCTCTTCGGCACCTCCGCCGCGTACGTGATGGCCTGCCGCAAAGCCGGCGTGCACCCCGGGCGCGACTTCGACCTGACCACCGTCAAGTGCGTCGCGACCACCGGCTCCCCGCTGCCGCCCGACGGCTTCCGCTGGCTGCACGACGAGGTCGCCGCCGACCTGTGGATCGCCTCCGTCAGCGGCGGCACGGACGTCTGCAGCTGCTTCGCGGGCGCCGCGCCCACCCTGCCCGTCCACATCGGCGAACTCCAGGCCCCCTGCCTCGGCACCGACCTCCAGGCCTGGGACCCGCACGGCAAGGCGCTGACCGACGAGGTCGGCGAGCTGGTCGTCACCAACCCGATGCCGTCCATGCCCATCCACTTCTGGAACGACCCCGAGGGCACCCGGTACCACGAGAGCTACTTCGACACCTACCCCGGCGTCTGGCGGCACGGCGACTGGATCACCCGTACCGCGCGCGGCACCGTCGTCATCCACGGCCGCTCCGACTCCACCCTCAACCGCCAGGGCGTACGGATGGGCTCGGCGGACATCTACGAGGCCGTCGAACGCCTCCCCGAGATCCGCGAATCCCTCGTCATCGGTCTCGAACTCCCCGACGGCGGCTACTGGATGCCGCTCTTCGTCCACCTCGCGCCCGGCGCCACGCTCGACGACGCCCTGCGCGACCGGATCAAGCGCACCATCCGGGCGCAGTGCTCCCCGCGCCACGTTCCCGACGAGATCATCGAGGCCCCCGGCGTACCGCACACCCTCACGGGCAAGCGGATCGAGGTCCCCGTCAAGCGCCTCCTCCAGGGCACCCCGCTGGAGCAGGCCGTGAACCCTGGATCGGTCGACAACCTCGAACTCCTGCGGTTCTACGAGCGGATCGCCGCCGAGCGCGCGGCCGCCGAGGGCGCGTGACCGGGCGCGGACGGTAGCGGGCGGGCCGTCGCGGGCGGCCGTTGTCAGACCCTCCGATTACTCTCAGTCACAAGTGAGGCTCGCCGAGCGAGCAGCACACACCGACCGAGGGGGAGTCATGACCACACCATCCCGACGCACCGCACGCACCGCACCCACTGCTTCGAGCGGCCCCGCCGCCCGCCGCATGCTGCGCCGCGAGATCCCGAGCACCGCCGCCGTCCTGGCGGACGCCCAGGATTTCGCGGCCATGCGCCGCTACCGCACCTTCCCGTTCGACGACCACACCGCCTACCTCCAGCAGATGGAGGCCCTGCTGCGCTCACTGACCGCCCAGGGCATCCACACCACCGTCGCCCTCTTCGACCCCGTCGCGTACGAGACCTACTGCACGGACACGGACCTGGACCCCGACCGCCCCGACAGCCGCTCCCGCTACACGGCCGAAGTGGCCTGCACCGGCGCCACCCTGCCGTACACCGGCGAATCCCTGTCCCGGCTGCTGCCCGTCCTCATCGACGAAGCGGAACGCCAGGCGATGTGGGACCGCGCCACCGCACTCCTCGCCCGCACGGGAGCCTGCGCGGACTGCGGCGAGGACCTGGCGCGGGCCGCCTTCGCCCGCGCCTCCCGCGCCGTCACCGGCCTGCTGGACGCCCTCGGCGACGGCACCCACCACCTGGTGTGCAGCGTCCCCGCGAGCGGCACCCCGCTCCTCGCCGTGCTGCACGCCGACTCCCGCGACGACGGCCGGCTGGAGCTGTCCGAAGCCGCGACGCTCGTCTTCTGCACGGTCCTCGCCGCCGGCGTCGCCCTGCGCAGCCCCGGCGGCATCGTGTCCCGTACGGCCGAGACCGCCGGGCGCGACACGGTCCGCGGCTGGGTCCTCCGCGACGCCTGGCTGCACCCGCTCAGCGCCGCCGAGGTCTTCACGGCCTACTGCACGGACGCCGACACCGGCGAACCCGTCCCGCCCGAGCCCGGCGTCGACTACCACGCGGGCCTCGCCCTTCCCGACCCACCACCTACGGACGGACACGACCACAGCCACCACTGACACAGCGGCCGCCGCGCCGCGCCCCGCCACGAACGCCGGGCGGCCGCGCGGCCGAAAACGCCGGACGGCCGCCCCGCCACAAGGGCGGGACGGCCGTCCGTACCAGCGTTGTACCGCTTCCTCGGCGAGGTCCGGCCGGTCACTCCCGGTCCGGGCCCCGCCGGGGATCACTCCCCGGAGAGCACCGCCTGCGCGGCGGCGCGCGCGTCCTCGGCGGTGTCCGCGGCCCGCGCCGCGGCGGCGGCACGCTCGCACTGGGCCAGCGTGTGCTTCGCCAGCGTCGCGCGCACGTAGGGGATCGACGCCGCGCCCATGGACAGGCTCGTCACGCCCAGACCCGTCAGCACACACGCCAGCAGCGGATCGGAGGCCGCCTCACCACAGACACCGCAGCTCTTGCCCTCGGCCTTCGCCGACTCGGCCGACAGCGCCACCAGGTCGAGCAGCGCCGGCTGCCACGGGTCCTGCAGCCGCGAGACCGCACCGACCTGACGGTCGGCGGCGAAGGTGTACTGCGCCAGGTCGTTGGTGCCCAGCGAGAGGAACTCGACCTCCTGGAGGATCGACCGGGCGCGCAGCGCCGCGGACGGAATCTCCACCATCGCGCCGAACTTGGCCTGCAGCCCGGCCTCGCGGCACGCGTCCGCGAACGCCTTGGCGTCGGTCCGGTCGGCCACCATCGGCGCCATGACCTCAAGGTAGACCGGCAGCCCCTCGGCGGCCTGGGCCAGCGCGGCCAGCTGCGTACGGAGCACCTCGGGGTGGTCCAGCAGCGTCCGCAGACCCCGCACGCCCAGCGCCGGGTTCGGCTCGTCACCCGGCGTCAGGAAGTCCAGCGGCTTGTCCGCGCCCGCGTCCAGCACGCGCACCACGACCCGGCCCTCGGGGAAGGCCTCCAGCACCTTGCGGTACGCCTCGGCCTGCTTCTCCTGCGACGGCGCCTGCTTGCTGTCGTCCAGGAAGAGGAACTCGGTACGGAACAGCCCGACACCCTCGGCGCCCGCCTCCACGGCCGCCGGCACGTCCGAAGGACCGCCGACGTTCGCCAGCAGCGGCACCTTGTGCCCGTCCGACGTGGCACCCGGGCCGGTCGAAGCCGCCAGCGCGGCCTTGCGGGCCGCGGCGGCCTGCTCCAGCTCCGCGCGCTTCTCGGCGCTCGGGTCCACGAAGATCTCGCCCGTGCTGCCGTCGACGGCGACCACGGTGCCCTCGACCAGCTCGCCCGCGCCCGGCAGCGCGACCACGGCCGGCACCCCCAGCGCCCGCGCGAGGATCGCGCTGTGGCTGGTCGGCCCGCCCTCCTCGGTCACGAAGCCGAGCACCAGCGTCGGGTCCAGCAGCGCCGTGTCGGCCGGCGCCAGATCGCGCGCGATCAGTACGTACGGCTCGTCGCTGTCCGGCACACCCGGCATCGGCACGCCGAGCAGCCGCGCGACGATACGGTTCCGCACGTCGTCGAGGTCCGCGACACGCCCGGCCAGGTACTCGCCGGCGCCTGCCAACAGCGCCCGGTAGGCGGCGAAGGCGTCGTAGACACCGCGCTCGGCGGTGCTGCCCACGGTGATGCGCCGCTCGACGTCGGCCATCAGCTCCGGGTCCTGGGCCATCATGGCCTGGGCTTCCAGCACTGCCTGGGCCTCGCCGCCCGCCAGGTTGCCCCGCGCGATGAGGTCGGCGGCCACAGCTTCCACGGCCTTGCGGGCACGCCCCTGTTCGCGCTCCGCTTCCTCGGCGGGAATCTGCTTGGCCGGCGGTTCGAGGACCGCCGTACCCATGTGCCGCACCTCGCCGATCGCCACACCGTGGCTCACGCCGACGCCTCGCAGCGTTGTCTCCATCTCACCCGTCTCCGGTCGATGCGGCGGTCACTGCCGCCGCGGTGGTTGTCGTACGTGCCGTCGGAACGGCAGCAGGGGCTACTGCCAGCTGAAGAGCGGCTCGCCGGCCTTGACGCCGCCGTCCTCGACGACCTCGCCGAGGGAGTCGGCGGTCGCCTCCAGCGCGACGACCGGGCAGACCGGCGACTTGCCGGCCTCTTCGACGGCGGCCGGGTTCCAGCGCACGACGGCCTGGTTACGGGTGACGGTGTCGCCCTTGTTCACGAGCAGCTCGAAGCCCTCGCCGTTGAGCTGCACGGTGTCGATACCGAGGTGCGTCAGCACGCCGTGGCCCTCGCTGTCGACGACGACGAACGCGTGCGGGTGCAGCGAGACGACGACACCGTCGACGGGCGAAACGGCCTCGGACGGCTCACGCACCGGGTCGATGGCGGTGCCGGGACCCACCATCGCGCCGGAGAACACCGGGTCGGGCACGGCCGCGAGTCCGATGGCGCGTCCAGCGAGCGGGGACGTCACGGTGGTCATGGGAGTCCTCCCAGGGGTGGAGATCTTTCAGGCCGCCGTCACTACCTGTCCTGGACGGCGCACCGATCAGAGCGTAAGTCATAAGAAGTGAGGGTTCCGCACGCGCGACACCACCCCCGGAGCGGCGCCCCCGGGGAATCGATTTGCCCCGCCCGACGCGGCCCTGTACTGTCTGACACCTGCCCCGGTCCGACAGAACGCGATCACTTCGCGGAACGGACGGCGGGCGGCACTCCTTCAGAACTGATCGAGATTTTCGACCTCGTTTCTGCATGTCTGCGGAAAACACGGTGGTCCGGAAGCCCGAAACGGCCTGATAGAGTGGTGGAACACCGAAGGGAAGCGCCCGGAGAGCCTGGTGAAACAGGCACAAAGGAAGCGTCCGTTCCTTGAGAACTCAACAGCGTGCCAAAAGTCAACGCCAGATATGTTGATACCCCGTCCACCGGCAGCAGCCGGAGGATGAGGTTCCTTTGAAAAGCCCACCAGCATCCACGCGGTGCGGGTGGCACACACAGCGAGGACGCTGTGAACAGGAAGCCTATTCCGCTTCCTGTTCCGCTCTCGTGTGTGTTGACCCGATTACGGGTAAACATTCACGGAGAGTTTGATCCTGGCTCAGGACGAACGCTGGCGGCGTGCTTAACACATGCAAGTCGAACGATGAACCTCCTTCGGGAGGGGATTAGTGGCGAACGGGTGAGTAACACGTGGGCAATCTGCCCTGCACTCTGGGACAAGCCCTGGAAACGGGGTCTAATACCGGATACGACACGGGATCGCATGATCTCCGTGTGGAAAGCTCCGGCGGTGCAGGATGAGCCCGCGGCCTATCAGCTTGTTGGTGGGGTAATGGCCTACCAAGGCGACGACGGGTAGCCGGCCTGAGAGGGCGACCGGCCACACTGGGACTGAGACACGGCCCAGACTCCTACGGGAGGCAGCAGTGGGGAATATTGCACAATGGGCGCAAGCCTGATGCAGCGACGCCGCGTGAGGGATGACGGCCTTCGGGTTGTAAACCTCTTTCAGCAGGGAAGAAGCGCAAGTGACGGTACCTGCAGAAGAAGCGCCGGCTAACTACGTGCCAGCAGCCGCGGTAATACGTAGGGCGCAAGCGTTGTCCGGAATTATTGGGCGTAAAGAGCTCGTAGGCGGCTTGTCACGTCGGATGTGAAAGCCCGGGGCTTAACCCCGGGTCTGCATTCGATACGGGCAGGCTAGAGTTCGGTAGGGGAGATCGGAATTCCTGGTGTAGCGGTGAAATGCGCAGATATCAGGAGGAACACCGGTGGCGAAGGCGGATCTCTGGGCCGATACTGACGCTGAGGAGCGAAAGCGTGGGGAGCGAACAGGATTAGATACCCTGGTAGTCCACGCCGTAAACGTTGGGAACTAGGTGTGGGCGACATTCCACGTCGTCCGTGCCGCAGCTAACGCATTAAGTTCCCCGCCTGGGGAGTACGGCCGCAAGGCTAAAACTCAAAGGAATTGACGGGGGCCCGCACAAGCGGCGGAGCATGTGGCTTAATTCGACGCAACGCGAAGAACCTTACCAAGGCTTGACATACACCGGAAAACCCTGGAGACAGGGTCCCCCTTGTGGTCGGTGTACAGGTGGTGCATGGCTGTCGTCAGCTCGTGTCGTGAGATGTTGGGTTAAGTCCCGCAACGAGCGCAACCCTTGTTCTGTGTTGCCAGCATGCCCTTCGGGGTGATGGGGACTCACAGGAGACTGCCGGGGTCAACTCGGAGGAAGGTGGGGACGACGTCAAGTCATCATGCCCCTTATGTCTTGGGCTGCACACGTGCTACAATGGCCGGTACAATGAGCTGCGATACCGCGAGGTGGAGCGAATCTCAAAAAGCCGGTCTCAGTTCGGATTGGGGTCTGCAACTCGACCCCATGAAGTCGGAGTCGCTAGTAAT
Source organism: Streptomyces chrestomyceticus JCM 4735 (assembly GCF_003865135.1). Taxonomy (NCBI): domain Bacteria; kingdom Bacillati; phylum Actinomycetota; class Actinomycetes; order Kitasatosporales; family Streptomycetaceae; genus Streptomyces; species Streptomyces chrestomyceticus. The sequence goes on from NZ_BHZC01000001.1 coordinate 8,167,302, forward strand.
CGCAGATCAGCATTGCTGCGGTGAATACGTTCCCGGGCCTTGTACACACCGCCCGTCACGTCACGAAAGTCGGTAACACCCGAAGCCGGTGGCCCAACCCCTTGTGGGAGGGAATCGTCGAAGGTGGGACTGGCGATTGGGACGAAGTCGTAACAAGGTAGCCGTACCGGAAGGTGCGGCTGGATCACCTCCTTTCTAAGGAGCACTTCTTACCGGCCTTCGGGCTGGTCAGAGGCCAGAACATCGGCGAATGTCCGGTGCTGGTTGCTCATGGGTGGAACGTTGACTACTCGGCACACTTGACTCACTGGTTACTAGTACTGCTTCGGCGTGGAACGTGTCAGGGGGGCGAGGGTGTCGGGCACGCTGTTGGGTGTCTGAGGGCACGGACTGAGAGTCTGTACCTTCAAACGCCGGCCCCAGTGAACCGGTCCGTCAGGACTGGGTGGTGGGTGGCTGGTCGTTGCTTGAGAACTGCACAGTGGACGCGAGCATCTGTGGCCAAGTTTTTAAGGGCGCACGGTGGATGCCTTGGCACCAGGAACCGATGAAGGACGTGGGAGGCCACGATAGGCCCCGGGGAGCTGTCAACCGAGCTTTGATCCGGGGGTGTCCGAATGGGGAAACCCGGCAGTCGTCATGGGCTGTCACCCATACCTGAACACATAGGGTATGTGGAGGGAACGCGGGGAAGTGAAACATCTCAGTACCCGCAGGAAGAGAAAACAACCGTGATTCCGGGAGTAGTGGCGAGCGAAACTGGATGAGGCCAAACCGTATTGGTGTGATACCCGGCAGGGGTTGCCAGTGCGGGGTTGTGGGATCTCTTTTCTGCAGTCTGCCGGCTGTGGGACGAGTCAGAAACCGTTGATGTAGGCGAAGGACATGCGAAAGGTCCGGCGTAGAGGGTAAGACCCCCGTAGCTGAAACATCAGCGGCTCGTTTAAGAGACACCCAAGTAGCACGGGGCCCGTGAAATCCCGTGTGAATCTGGCGGGACCACCCGCTAAGCCTAAATATTCCCTGGTGACCGATAGCGGATAGTACCGTGAGGGAATGGTGAAAAGTACCGCGGGAGCGGAGTGAAATAGTACCTGAAACCGTGTGCCTACAAGCCGTGGGAGCGTCGCGCAAGAACTTGTTCTTGCGTCGTGACTGCGTGCCTTTTGAAGAATGAGCCTGCGAGTTTGCGGTATGTTGCGAGGTTAACCCGTGTGGGGAAGCCGTAGCGAAAGCGAGTCCGAAGAGGGCGTTGAGTAGCGTGCCCAAGACCCGAAGCGGAGTGATCTAGCCATGGGCAGGTTGAAGCGGAGGTAAGACTTCGTGGAGGACCGAACCCACCAGGGTTGAAAACCTGGGGGATGACCTGTGGTTAGGGGTGAAAGGCCAATCAAACTCCGTGATAGCTGGTTCTCCCCGAAATGCATTTAGGTGCAGCGTCGTGTGTTTCTTGCCGGAGGTAGAGCACTGGATAGGCGATGGGCCCTACCGGGTTACTGACCTTAGCCAAACTCCGAATGCCGGTAAGTGAGAGCGCGGCAGTGAGACTGTGGGGGATAAGCTCCATGGTCGAGAGGGAAACAGCCCAGAGCATCGACTAAGGCCCCTAAGCGTGTGCTAAGTGGGAAAGGATGTGGAGTCGCAGAGACAACCAGGAGGTTGGCTTAGAAGCAGCCATCCTTGAAAGAGTGCGTAATAGCTCACTGGTCAAGTGATTCCGCGCCGACAATGTAGCGGGGCTCAAGCACACCGCCGAAGTCGTGTCATTGCAGCATGAGACCTAACGGTTGCTGTGATGGGTAGGGGAGCGTCGTGTGCCGGGTGAAGCAGCACCGGAAGGTAGTTGTGGACGGTTCACGAGTGAGAATGCAGGCATGAGTAGCGATACACACGTGGGAAACGTGTGCGCCGATTGACTAAGGGTTCCTGGGTCAAGCTGATCTGCCCAGGGTAAGTCGGGACCTAAGGCGAGGCCGACAGGCGTAGTCGATGGACAACCGGTTGATATTCCGGTACCCGCTTTGAAGCGCCAAACATCGAATCAGGCGATGCTAAGTCCGTGAAGCCGCCCTGAGCTCTTCGGAGCGTAGGGGAGTGGTGGAGCCGATGATCCAGACTTGTAGTAGGTGAGTGATGGGGTGACGCAGGAAGGTAGTCCAGCCCGGGCGGTGGTTGTCCCGGGGTAAGGGTGTAGCCCGTCATCTAGGCAAATCCGGATGACATGGAGGGTGAGACCTGATGCCGAGCCGATTGTGGTGAAGTGGATGATCCTATGCTGTCGAGAAAAGCCTCTAGCGAGTTTCATGGCGGCCCGTACCCTAAACCGACTCAGGTGGTCAGGTAGAGAATACCGAGGCGTTCGGGTGAACTATGGTTAAGGAACTCGGCAAAATGCCCCCGTAACTTCGGGAGAAGGGGGGCCATTGCTGGTGATGAGTCTTGCACTCTGAGCTGGTGGTGGCCGCAGAGACCAGCGAGAAGCGACTGTTTACTAAAAACACAGGTCCGTGCGAAGCCGTAAGGCGATGTATACGGACTGACGCCTGCCCGGTGCTGGAACGTTAAGGGGACCGGTTAGCTCCATTTCGGTGGGGCGAAGCTGAGAACTTAAGCGCCAGTAAACGGCGGTGGTAACTATAACCATCCTAAGGTAGCGAAATTCCTTGTCGGGTAAGTTCCGACCTGCACGAATGGCGTAACGACTTCTCGACTGTCTCAACCATAGGCCCGGTGAAATTGCACTACGAGTAAAGATGCTCGTTTCGCGCAGCAGGACGGAAAGACCCCGGGACCTTTACTATAGCTTGATATTGGTGTTCGGTTCGGCTTGTGTAGGATAGGTGGGAGACTGTGAACTCGTCACGCCAGTGGCGGGGGAGTCGTTGTTGAAATACCACTCTGGTCGTGCTGGATGTCTAACCTGGGTCCGTGATCCGGATCAGGGACAGTGTCTGGTGGGTAGTTTAACTGGGGCGGTTGCCTCCTAAAGAGTAACGGAGGCGCCCAAAGGTTCCCTCAGCCTGGTTGGCAATCAGGTGTTGAGTGTAAGTGCACAAGGGAGCTTGACTGTGAGACTGACGGGTCGAGCAGGTACGAAAGTAGGGACTAGTGATCCGGCGGTGGCTTGTGGAAGCGCCGTCGCTCAACGGATAAAAGGTACCCCGGGGATAACAGGCTGATCTTCCCCAAGAGTCCATATCGACGGGATGGTTTGGCACCTCGATGTCGGCTCGTCGCATCCTGGGGCTGGAGTCGGTCCCAAGGGTTGGGCTGTTCGCCCATTAAAGCGGTACGCGAGCTGGGTTTAGAACGTCGTGAGACAGTTCGGTCCCTATCCGCTGTGCGCGTAGGAGTCTTGAGAAGGGCTGTCCCTAGTACGAGAGGACCGGGACGGACGAACCTCTGGTGTGCCAGTTGTCCTGCCAAGGGCATGGCTGGTTGGCTACGTTCGGAAAGGATAACCGCTGAAAGCATCTAAGCGGGAAGCCTGCTTCGAGATGAGGGCTCCCTCCTCCTTGAGAGGGTAAGGCTCCCAGTAGACGACTGGGTTGATAGGCCAGATATGGAAGCCTGGTAACGGGTGGAGTTGACTGGTACTAATAGGCCGAGGGCTTGTCCTCAGTTGCTCGCGTCCACTGTGTTAGTTCTGAAGTAACGAACTCGCCTTGTCGGCTGGAGTTCATCTTCATAGTGTTTCGGTGGTCATAGCGTTAGGGAAACGCCCGGTTACATTTCGAACCCGGAAGCTAAGCCTTTCAGCGCCGATGGTACTGCAGGGGGGACCCTGTGGGAGAGTAGGACGCCGCCGAACAATTTTTGATAGTGGGAAGCCCCGCACCGTATGGTGCGGGGCTTTCTGCGTTTGTACCCCCGGCGCCGGCCGGAGCCCGGAAGGCGTCCGGCAGCACCGGCGGACCGCCCACCGGTTATGTGCGGTGTTGTCATGCGGTATCCGGACAGGGACCCGCGGTGTGCCGGGCCGGAGCGGCCAGGTAAGGTCAGGGGGCATCGTCGGTACGTTCCCACAGGAGGCCCCCGGGTGGAGGTCCAGGAGACGCGCGTCCAGACGGATCGTGTCCTCACCATCCCGAACATTCTGAGCATGGCTCGCCTCGTCGGCGTGCCGGTGTTCCTGTGGTTGATCCTGTGGAAGGAGTTCGGCGGCCCGGACACCAAGTACTGGGCGCTGCTGGTCCTGGCACTGAGCGGCATCAGCGACTACCTCGACGGCAAGCTGGCCCGCCGCTGGAACCAGATCAGCAGCCTCGGCCGGATCCTCGACCCGGCCGCCGACCGGCTGTACATCCTCTCCACCCTGGTGGGCCTGACCTGGCGCGGAATCCTTCCGCTGTGGGTCACCGCGGCCCTCCTGGCGCGCGAACTGATGCTGCTGATCGCGGTCGCGGCCCTCGCCCGCCACAAGTACGGCCCTCCCCAGGTGAACTTCCTGGGCAAGGCGGCTACATTCAACTTGATGTATGCCTTCCCGTTGCTGCTGCTCAGCGACGGAGAAGGCTGGCTCCACACGCTCGCTGAAATTTTCGGATGGGCGTTCGCCGGATGGGGTACAGCACTGTATTGGTGGGCAGGGATTCTCTATGTGGTCCAGGTCCGCCGGATCATCAAGGTGGACACCAAGGCCGACTGAACTCGCCGAAAGACTTCGCACCCGGCCCACCGGGTGCGAAGACGGAGAACAGCAACTCTCCCGGACGGGCGAAGTCGGCAGGACCGTCGTCTGTTTCGAGGAGGACGCTTCCGACATGAAGGCCGTTGTGATGGCCGGTGGTGAAGGCACTCGCCTTCGCCCCATGACGTCGAGTATGCCCAAGCCGCTGCTGCCCGTGGCCAACAGGCCGATCATGGAGCATGTGCTGCGGCTGTTGAAGCGGCATGGGCTCAGCGAGACCGTAGTGACCGTGCAATTCCTGGCGTCGCTCGTCCGGAACTACTTCGGTGACGGGGAAGAGCTCGGCATGGAGCTCACCTACGCCAACGAGGAAAAGCCGCTCGGGACGGCCGGCAGCGTGAAGAACGCCGAGGAGGCGCTCCGCGACGACGCCTTCCTCGTGATCTCCGGAGATGCGCTCACCGACTTCGATCTCACCGACCTGATCCGTTTCCACAAGGAGAAGGGCGCGCTCGTCACCGTCTGCCTCACGAGGGTCCCCAATCCTCTGGAATTCGGTATCACGATCGTCGACGAGGAAGGCAAGGTCGAGCGCTTCCTGGAGAAGCCGACCTGGGGCCAGGTCTTCTCCGACACGGTGAACACGGGCATCTACGTCATGGAGCCCGAAGTTTTCGACTACGTGGAACCCGACGTCCCGGTGGACTGGTCGGGTGACGTCTTCCCCCAGCTCATGAAGGAAGGCAAGCCGGTTTACGGCTATGTCGCCGAGGGCTACTGGGAGGACGTCGGCACCCACGAGAGCTATGTGAAGGCCCAGGCGGACGTCCTTGAGGGCAAGGTCGACGTCGACATCGACGGCTTCGAGATCTCGCCGGGCGTCTGGGTCGCCGAGGGCGCCGAGGTGCACCCGGACGCCGTACTGCGCGGCCCGCTGTACATCGGCGACTACGCCAAGGTCGAAGCCGGCGCGGAGCTGCGCGAGCACACCATCGTCGGGTCGAACGTCGTCGTCAAGAGCGGCGCCTTCCTGCACAAGGCCGTGGTGCACGACAACGTGTACATCGGGCAGCAGAGCAATCTGCGCGGCTGTGTGATCGGCAAGAACACCGACATCATGCGGGCGGCCCGGATCGAGGACGGAGCCGTCATCGGCGACGAGTGTCTCGTCGGTGAGGAATCGATTGTTCAGGGCAACGTCCGGGTCTATCCGTTCAAGACCATCGAGGCCGGTGCCTTCGTCAACACCTCGGTGATCTGGGAGTCCCGCGGCCAGGCGCACCTGTTCGGCGCCCGCGGCGTCTCCGGCATCCTGAACGTCGAGATCACCCCCGAGGTCGCGGTACGGCTCGCCGGCGCGTACGCCACGACCCTGAAGAAGGGGTCCACCGTCACCATCGCCCGGGACCACTCCCGGGGCGCGCGGGCGCTGAAGCGCGCGATGATCTCCGCGCTCCAGGCCAGCGCCATCGACGTACGGGACGTGGAGAACGTGCCGCTGCCGGTGGCCCGGCAGCAGACGGCCCGGGGCAGTGCCGGCGGCATCATGGTCCGTACGACGCCGGGCGTGCCGGATTCCGTCGACATCATGTTCCTGGACGAGCGCGGTGCCGACCTCTCGCTGGCGGGCCAGCGCAAGCTGGACCGGGTCTACGCGCGCCAGGAGTACCGCAGGGCCTTCCCCGGCGAGATCGGCGACCTGCACTTCCCCTCCAGCGTCTACGACTCGTACACCGGGTCGCTGCTCCGGTCGCTGGACACCGAGGGCATCGGCGAGTCCGGTCTGAAGGTCGTCGTCGACGCCTCCAACGGCAGCGCCGGTCTGGTGCTGCCCAGCCTCCTGGGGCGGCTCGGCGTCGACTCGCTGACCATCAACCCCGGTCTGGACGAGTCCCGGCCGACGGAGACCGCCGACGCCCGGCGTGCCGGGCTGGTCCGGCTCGGGGAGATCGTGGCCTCCGCGCGGGCGGCCTTCGGGGTGCGGTTCGACCCCGTCGGTGAGCGGCTGTCGCTGGTGGACGAGCGCGGCCGGATCATCGAGGACGACCGGGCGCTGCTGGTCATGCTGGACCTGGTGGCCGCCGAGCGGCGCAGCGGCCGGGTGGCTCTGCCGGTGACCACGACCCGTATCGCCGAGCAGGTGGCCGCGTACCACGGCACGCAGGTGGAGTGGACGACCACCTCGCCCGACGACCTGACCCGGGTGGGCCGCGGGGACGACACGATCTTCGGTGGTGACGGCCGCGGCGGCTTCATCGTTCCGGAGTTCAGCAGCGTCTTCGACGGCGCGGCGGCGTTCGTACGGCTGATCGGGCTGGTCGCCCGTACGCAGCTCACGCTCAGCCAGATCGACGCGCGGATCCCGCGGGCGCATGTGCTCAAGCGGGACCTGGCGACGCCGTGGGCGGTCAAGGGCCTGGTCATGCGCCATGTGGTGGAAGCCGCGGGCGACCGGTCGGTGGACACCACCGACGGCGTTCGGGTGGTGGAGGCCGACGGGCGCTGGGTGCTGGTGCTGCCGGACCCGGCGGAGGCCGTCACCCATCTGTGGGCCGAAGGCCCGGACGACGCCTCGGCCCAGCAACTGCTGGACGAGTGGTCGGCGGTGGTGGACAGCGCGGGCCGCTGATCTCCGTCGGGGTACGGACGTCCGTACCGTTCCATGGCCCCACCGGCGCGCCGTGATTCGGCACGCCGGTGGGGCCATTGGGTGACTGCGGCGCCGACGTGCGACGATGTGCGGCATGTCGCAGCAGCGCCCCGATCGGAGCACCCCTCACCAGGCATCGCGCCCCGACGCCTCGATGTCGCTGCTGACCAACGTCATGGACCACGCGCTGGACGACGGGTACGCGGAAGCGGCGGAGCGGAAGGCGGCGGCGGGGACGCGGGGTCTGCCCCGTACCCTGCGGGCCAAGTTGGGGCTGGCGGCGGGCCTGGTGCTGGCCGCGGTGGTGGTGACGGTCGGTGCCGCCCAGGCGCGGATATCGGCTCCCACCCTGGCGAAGGAACGCGAAGAGCTGATCAACCGTATCGAGCACGGTACGGCCGACGCCGACGCGGTGCAGAAGCGGGTCGACGCGCTCCGCGACGACGTGGGGGCGATGCAGCGCGAGGCGCTGAAGAAGCACGGCGGCGACCGGGCCGAGCTGCTGGCCCTGCTGGCCGGCTCGACGCAGGTGACCGGCCCCGGGGTGAAACTCGTCGTCGACGACGCCAAGTCGGCCAAGTCGAGTGGCGGCGGGCCGCGGGAGAGCACCGGGTTCTCGGACACCGGGCGGCTGCGCGACCGCGATCTGCAGCGGGTCGTCAACGGTCTCTGGGCGTCCGGTGCCGAGGCGGTCGCCGTCAACGAGCAGCGGCTCACGTCCCTCTCGGCGATCCGGGCCGCGGGAGACGCCATACTGGTCGACAACAAACCGCTGGTGCCGCCGTACACGGTGCTGGCGGTGGGGGACGGGCGCAAGCTCGCGACCGCGTTCCAGGACAGTGCGGACGGCCAGTACTTGGACGTGCTGCGCAAGAACTACGGGATTCGTACGAAGATTTCCGCCGAGAACGAGGTCAGGCTGCCGCCCGCGCCCAGTTTGATCGTACGTACAGCACAGCCGAAGGCCGGTGCCGCGGGCGGCGCCGACACAGGGAAGGGCACATCGTGATCGCCGTACTGGGCCTCATCGTGGGAGTCGTGGTCGGGCTTGTGGTCCGACCCGTGGTGCCGACGGTGGTCGAGCCCTATCTGCCGATCGCTGTCGTCGCGGCGCTGGACGCCGTCTTCGGCGGTCTGCGCGCGATGCTGGACGGCATCTTCGACGACAAGGTCTTCGTCGTCTCGTTCCTGTCCAACGTGGTGGTCGCCGCGCTCATCGTCTTCCTCGGCGACAAGCTCGGCGTCGGCGCCCAACTGTCCACCGGTGTGGTCGTCGTACTGGGCATCCGCATCTTCTCCAACGCCGCGGCCATCCGCCGGCACGTCTTCAGGGCCTGATGCCGATGGCTACGGACGACACCCCCGGGCAGGACGGCACGCCGCCGGAGCCGGGCGGGGAGCCGCGGAGGGAGCCGCCCGGCGGGACCGGCGGTGCGGACCGCGGCCCCGGTGGGGCGGACCGGCCGGCCGACCGGCGGCCGATGCCTCCGGAGAGCCGGTCCCAGGAGCGGCAGGACGGCGCTGGGAGCGCCGCTGACGAGGCGCCGGCGGCTGGTACGGACCAGACGGCCGGGCCCGGTGCCGCGGAGCCGCAGGTGACCGGACGGCAGCGTCTGGTGGCCGGTCTGTGGCCGCCGCGGCTGACCCGTGCCCAACTGATCGTGGCCCTGCTGCTGTTCATTCTCGGTCTCGGCCTGGCAATTCAGGTACGTTCCACGAGTGACAACAGCGCACTACGGGGCGCGCGGCAGGAGGACCTGGTGCGCATCCTGGATGAATTGGACAACCGTTCGCAACGCCTGACGGATGAACAGCGCAGGCTGGAGGGCCAGAAGACCGAGCTGGAGAACAGCTCGGACCAGGCCGAGGAGGCCCGGAAGCAGACCGTGGAGAAGGAGCAGCAGCTCGGCGTGCTGGCGGGGACGGTGGCGGCCCAGGGGCCGGGCATCAACCTCACCATCAACGATCCGACGCACTCCGTCGAGGCGGACAAACTCCTGGACACCGTTCAGGAGCTGCGGGCGGCCGGCGCCGAGGCCATTCAGATCAACGAGGTAAGGATCGTGGCCGATTCGTACCTGTCGGACGTCCGTGGCGGCGTGGAGGTCGACGGCAAGCGCGTCACCCAGCCGTACCGTTTCAAGGTGATCGGCAAGCCCGAGGACCTGGAACCGGCGCTGAACATCCCTGGCGGTGTGGTGCAGACTTTGGAGAAGGAGCAGGCCACTGTGTCGGTGAGCCGTGACGAGAAGATCATCGTGGACGCCTTGCGGGAGGCGAAGCGGCCTGACTACGCTCGGTCGTCATCGCGGTGAGCCGGCGACGAATGCGGACGCTTCGGGTCGGGCATGAGGCAGCGGGGGGTCGGCGCACCGTACGGGTGGTGCGTGGTGGAAACTGTGTGAAGGCCACGGACGTTAACAAGATGTCCGGATCGGCCGGTGTCTGCATCGAGGGTTCGTCCTGCCCCACGGGCGGGTCTGTTTCGTTCAAGGGGAATCGCCCGTGAAGTTGTTTGCAAAGCTGTTCGGCAAGAGCGCACGCCAGGAGGGTGGCAGCGGCTCGGCCAAGCACCGTGCCCCGCGCCAGCCCGAGGAGGGCGGCGCCGGCGGAGAGCGTCCGCTCTTCCGTGACCAGGTCGGTGGCCCCGGAGCGCCGGGTGCTCATTCTGTTGACCCCTCCGTGCCCGGCCGCATAGGTTCCCAGGGATCGTCGGCCGCGAACACGGGTGGAGGGGTTGCCTTGCCGGTCTGTACGAGGTGCGGTCACCGCAACGCCGAGGCGAGCCGGTTCTGCTCCAACTGCGGAGCCCCGCTGCGCCCCGGGGCGCAGGCCGAGCGCGCGTCCGAGACGACCTCCACCATCTCCATCTCGGGGCTGGAGGCGTACGACGCGGAGACGACGGGGCAGACGGCGGTGCCGTCGCTGTCCCCCGAGGCGCAGGCGGCCGTCGAGGCGCTGCCGATGGGCTCGGCCCTGCTGGTCGTGCGCCGAGGCCCGAACTCGGGCAGCCGCTTCCTGCTGGACGGCGACCTGACGACGGCCGGGCGGCACCCGCAGAGCGACATCTTCCTGGACGACGTGACGGTCTCGCGCCGGCACGTGGAGTTCCGCCGCGGCCAGGACGGTTTCACCGTCGCCGACGTCGGCAGCCTGAACGGCACGTACGTCAACCGTGAGCGGATCGACTCGGTGCCGCTCGCCAACGGTGACGAGGTCCAGATCGGCAAGTTCCGGCTGGTCTTCTACGCGAGCCAGCGGGGCGTCGGCTTCTGACCGGCCAAGGAAGGTATATGCACCGCACTGCGCCGGGTGGTGCCGGGTCCGCCGGCACCACCTCGGACGGCAAGCTGATGAGCATCGGTACGGTGCTCAACGCGCTGCGCGACGAGTTCCCCGAGGTCACCATCTCCAAGATCCGTTTCTTGGAGGCCGAGGGGCTCGTCGAGCCGCGGCGCACCCCGTCCGGATACCGCAAGTTCAGCGCGGACGACGTCGCCCGGCTGGCGGCCGTCCTGCGGATGCAGCGTGACCACTATCTTCCGCTGAAAGTGATCCGCGAGCACCTCGACGCGCTCGCGCGCGGCGAACAGGTGCCGCTGCCGGCTCCCGCCGCGCCCGCGGGGGAGCTGTTCGAGGGGCTCGGCGAGTCGGCCGGTGAGCAGCCCACGGCCGCCCGCATCGGCCGGGCGGAGCTGCTGGCCACCGCGGAGGTCGAGGAGGCCGAGCTGGCCGACTGGGAGGCGTACGGACTCATCGTCCCGGACGCCGACGGCGGGTACGACATCGAGGCCGTGACGGTCGCCAGGCTCGTCGCCGAACTGGGGCGATTCGGCCTGGAACCCCGCCATCTGCGGGCGGTCAAGGCGGCCGCCGAACGGGAGGCCAACCTCGTCGAGCAGGTCGTCGCGCCGCTGCGCCGGCACCGCAATCCGCAGACCAGGCAGCATGCCGAGGCCACGGCCAGAGAGCTGGCCACGCTGTCCGTACGGCTGCACGCGGCGCTGGTCCAGTCCGCCCTGCGGGTCCGGCCGACGTGAGCAATGGGTGGCCCGACTACCCAAACCGCCCGGGCACGTCCTAGGGTTGCTGTGTGAACGAGCTCGATGTCGTGGGTGTCCGGGTGGAAATGCCTTCCAACCAACCGATCGTGCTCCTACGGGAGGTAGGAGGCGACCGTTACCTGCCCATTTGGATCGGGCCGGGGGAGGCCACCGCCATCGCCTTCGCCCAGCAGGGGATGGCCCCTGCCAGGCCGCTGACGCACGACCTCTTCAAGGACGTGCTGGAAGCGGTGGGCCAGGAACTGACCCAGGTCCGCATCACGGACCTGCGCGAGGGGGTCTTCTATGCCGAACTGGTCTTCGCCAGTGGTGTCGAGGTCAGCGCCCGTCCGTCCGACGCCATAGCGCTGGCGCTGCGCACCGGTACGCCGATCTACGGGACCGACGGGGTCCTCGACGACGCGGGCATCGCCATCCCGGACGAGCAGGAGGACGAGGTGGAGAAGTTCCGCGAGTTCCTCGACCAGATCTCGCCCGAGGACTTCGGCACCAACAGTCAGTGAGCCGGGTGCGCGGAGGGTCGCCTTCCGCGCATTCGAGTAGCCTTTCCCCGTCCTGGGGCACGAGAAACCACTCGCAGGGTGATTATCACTCGGCGTGGCGAGCGCGGCGATCGTTGACGCACCCCGAGTGACTGCATACCGTCGATAGGGCAGGTCCCGTCCGGGACGTGGAGGACGGAGGTCGGCGTGGCAATCACCGGCGACGGTACGGCGGCGGAAGGGGCGTTGCCGCTCCACCCCGGGGCTGTTGACCGCACCCCGGCACAGGCCGCCGAGGCACCGGGGGACCGCGGGGCGGAAACCATCGGCTACCGCGGCCCGACGGCGTGCGCGGCCGCGGGGATCACCTACCGCCAGCTCGACTACTGGGCCCGTACGGGGCTCGTCGAGCCGAGCGTACGGCCCGCCTACGGGTCGGGCACCCAGCGGCTCTACAACTTCCGGGACGTCGTCGTCCTGAAGATCGTCAAGCGGCTGCTGGACACCGGCGTGTCCCTGCAGAACATCCGCACCGCCGTCCGGCACCTGCGCTCCCGCGGGCTGTCCGACCTGGCGAGGATGACCCTGATGAGCGACGGCGCCACGGTCTACGAATGCACCTCGCCCGACGAGGTCGTCGACCTGCTCCAGGGCGGGCAGGGCGTCTTCGGCATCGCGGTGGGCGTGGTGTGGCGCGATGTGGAGGGCGCGTTGTCGCAGCTCCACGGCGAGCGGGTGGACACCGGCGAGACGCTGGTCCGGCACAACCCGCACGACGAGCTGGCGCGGCGGCGCAACCGGGCGGGCTGAGCCGGGCGTACGGCGCGGGAGGCGCACGACGGCAGCGGCAGGGCGTACGGAGACGGCGCCCGGCCGCTGCGCGCGCCCGTCACGGCGGTCTCCTGCGCCTCTGTCGCATCAGGACGCGCCCGAGGTCTCACAGAACGCGGAGCGGGCCGTCAGCCTCGCACAGCGGCTTTCAGGCCGTCCGGCGAGGCCGGTCGGCGCGATTGTCAGTGGTGTGGGGCAGCATCGGTCATGTGAGACGTGCGCCGACGATCCTGCATCTGGACATGGATGCGTTCTATGCGTCCGCCGAGCAGGCGGCCAAACCGAGCCTGCGCGGAAAACCCGTGGTGGTCGGCGGGATCGGCCCGCGTGGTGTGGTCTCCACGGCCTCGTACGAGGCCCGGGTCTTCGGGGTGCACTCCGCCATGCCCACCGCGCAAGCCCGCCGCCGCTGTCCGAACGCGGCGTACCTGACTCCGCGCTTCACCCTGTACCGCCAGGTCAGCGACGTGGTGATGGAGCTGCTGCACGAGCTGTCGCCGCTGGTGGAGCCGCTCAGCCTGGACGAGGCGTTCGTCGACCTGGAGGCGGGCGGCGTCGCGGCGGACACCGAGGCGGTGCGGGAGGTGGGGGAGCGGCTGCGACGGGACATCCGGCGCCGGACGGGGCTGACCGGGTCGGTGGGACTGGCCGGCGCCAAGATGCTGGCCAAGATCGCCTCGGAGCAGGCCAAGCCGGACGGCCTCGTGGTCATCGAGCCCGGCACGGAGCGGGAGCTGCTCGGCCCGATGACGGTGCGGACGCTGCCCGGCGTCGGCCCGGCCACGGCGGAGACGTTGCGCCGGGCGGGCATCCACACGGTCGCCGAGACGGCGGAGGCGGGCGAGGCGGAGCTCGTACGCCTGCTGGGCAGGGCGCACGGCGCGGGGCTGTACGCGATGGCGCTGGGCCGCGACGACCGGCCCGTGGTGGCCGAGCGGGACGCGAAGTCGATATCGGTCGAGGACACCTTCGACGTGGACCTGACGGACCGGACGCGGGTGCGGGCCGAGGTGATGCGGCTGGCGGACCGGTGCGTGCAACGGCTGCGGGCGGCCGGACGGTCCGGCCGGACCGTCGTGATCAAGGTGCGTAACTACGACTTCTCCACGCTGACCAGGTCGGAGACGCTGCGTGGGCCCACGGACGACCAGGGCGTGGTGCGGGAGGCCGCGGCCCGGCTGCTGGACCTGGTCGACACGACGGGCGGCGTGCGGCTGCTGGGCGTGGGGGTGACCGGCCTCGCGGATTTCACGCAGGAGGACCTGTTCGCGCAGGTGGCGACGGAGAAGGCGGCCGAGGAGGAGGCCGAGCGGGCGCGCCGGGCGGCCGACGAGGCCGCGCGGCTGGCCGCCGACGAGCCCGAGCGGCCCCGGCGCTGGCTCCCTGGGCTCGACGTGATCCATGACGAGCACGGGCGGGCTGGGTCCAGGGCAGCGGCGTGGGCCGGGTGACCGTACGGTTCGAGCAGCCGTGGTCCGGGCCCGGGCGGGTGCGCACGTTCCCGGTCGAGGACCCCGCGCTGCGGCCCGGCGAGCCGCTGCCGCTGGTGGGCGGTCCGCCGGACGGGTGGCGCGACGGGCTGCCGGGCGGTCTGCCCGGCGGTCTGCCCGGCGGGGCGGGTGGCTCCGGCGGTGGTGAGCACGGGCCGGGGAGACGGAGGGGCCTGGCGGATCGGGGGAGGCCGGCGGGGCCACGGAGGCCGACGAACCCGGCGGGTCCGGAAAGGACAGCGGGCCCGGAGGCGCGCTGAAGGAGCCCGACGGGCCCGGCGACGGCATGACGGAGGAGACCGGCGATCCCGGCGACGGCACGACGGAGGAGCCCGTCGGCCCCGAAGCTCCTCCGCCCGGTGTTCAGTCCTCCGCGCCGGCCACCCGCCCGAACTCCGTGTCGGCCGGCGCGGCGTCCGAGCCGGGCACGGGATCGGAGGCCGGGATGTCCAGACGGTAGTGGTGATAGAGCTGTAGTTCCTGCTCCGGCGAGAGGTGGCGGCCCACTCCGAAGTCCGGCGCGTCCCTGATCAGCTTGCGGTCGTAGGGGACGTGCAGCGCCTCGTCGACCAGATCGCTGGGCTCCAGGGGCACGAACGCGTCCCGGCTGAAGATCCCGGTGCGTACGGCCGCCCATTCCGGTTCGCCGGTCGCGTCGTCCAGGTACACCTCGTCGACGGTGCCGATCTTGGTTCCGTTCTTGTCGAACGCCTTGCGGCCGATCAAGCTGCGGGGATCGATATCGGTCTGCACGGTCCCTCCAAGTGGTCGCAACTGCCTTGTGACAACTACCAAACGGCACAATTCATGCCCCGGCCACTCGAAGGAACGTCCGTTCGGCGCGCTGGTAGGCTGGCGAGCGGCTGTCGACCCCATGCGGGAGAGTCCTTCGTCGATCTTGGCGGAGGCGCCGAAGGAGCAACTCCTCCCCGGAATCTCTCAGGCTCACGTACCGCATGGACGAGGTCACTCTGGAAAGCAGGGCGGGCCACGGGCGGGCACAGCGCCGGAACCCTTCCTCACCGACGGTGAAAGCCGGTACCGCGTGCGGGACCGGTGAAGCTCTCAGGTTGAGATGACAGAGGGGGAGGCCGTCCGGGCACCAGCGCCGTGGTGCCCCGCGCAGGTCGAAACGACCAGGAGGCCCCCGCAGATGACCACCACCCGCAGCTCCCTGACCGAGCTGGAACGAGGCACCCCGTTCGAGCAGCGGCACATCGGCCCCGGCCCGGAGGACCAGGCCAAGATGCTGGCGCAGGTCGGGTTCGGATCGCTGGACGAACTGACCGCGGCCGCCGTACCGGACGTGATCAAGAGCGCGGAGGCGCTGGGCCTGCCCCAGGGCCGTACGGAGGCCGAGGTCCTCGCCGAGCTGCGGGCGCTCGCGGACCGCAACCAGGTGCTCGCCCCGATGATCGGGCTCGGTTACCACGGCACGTTCACCCCGCCGGTGATCCTGCGCAACGTGATGGAGAACCCCGCCTGGTACACGGCCTACACCCCGTACCAGCCGGAGATCTCCCAGGGCCGGCTCGAAGCGCTGCTCAATTTCCAGACCATGGTCGCCGACCTGACCGGACTGCCGACCTCCGGTGCCTCGCTGCTGGACGAGGGCACGGCCGCGGCCGAGGCGATGGCCCTCTCGCGGCGCGTGGGCAAGGTCAAGCAGGGTGTCTTCCTGGTCGACGCCGACTGCCTGCCGCAGACCGTCGCCGTGATCGAGACGCGCGCCGAGCCGACCGGCGTCGAGGTCGTGGTGGCCGACCTGTCCGAGGGCATCCCGGCGGAGGTGGCGGAGCGCGGCGTCTTCGGCGTGCTGCTCCAGTACCCCGGTGCCTCCGGCGCCGTACGGGACCCGCGGGCCGTCATCGAGCAGGCGCACGAGCTGGGCGCGATCGTGACGGTCGCCGCCGACCTGCTGGCGCTGACGCTGCTGACCTCGCCGGGCGAGCTGGGCGCCGACATCGCCGTCGGCACCACGCAGCGTTTCGGCGTCCCGATGGGCTTCGGCGGCCCGCACGCCGGATTTATGGCCGTACGGGAGAAGTTCGCCCGCAGCCTGCCCGGCCGGCTGGTGGGTGTGTCGGTGGACGCCGACGGCAACAAGGCGTACCGGCTCGCCCTCCAGACGCGTGAGCAGCACATCCGCCGGGAGAAGGCCACCAGCAACATCTGCACCGCGCAGGTGCTGCTCGCGGTGATGGCGGGCATGTACGCCGTCTACCACGGCCCGGACGGCCTCGCGGCCATCGCGCGCCGTACCCACCGCTACGCGTCCATACTCGCGGCGGGCCTGCGGGCCGGCGGGGTGGAGGTCGTGCACGGCGACTACTTCGACACGCTGACCGTACGGGTGCCGGGCCGGGCCGCCGAGGTCGTCGCCGCGGCCCGCGAGGCCGGCGTCAACCTGCGGCTGGTCGACGCCGACCTGGTGGGCGTCGCCTGCGACGAGACCACCGGACGCGCGCAGGTGCACGCGGTGTGGGGCGCCTTCGGTGTCCGGGCCGACATCGAGCAGCTCGACGCGACCGTGGTCGACGCGCTGCCCGAGGGGCTGCTGCGCGGCGACGCCTACCTGACGCACCCGGTCTTCCACCAGCACCGCTCCGAGACCGCGATGCTGCGCTACCTGCGCCGCCTGGCGGACAAGGACTACGCGCTGGACCGCGGCATGATCCCGCTCGGCTCGTGCACCATGAAGCTGAACGCGACGACCGAGATGGAGCCGGTCACCTGGCCCGAGTTCGGGCAGTTGCACCCGTTCGCGCCGGTCGAGCAGGCACAGGGCTACCTCACGCTCATCGCGGAGCTGGAGGAGCGGCTGGCCACGGTCACCGGCTACGACAAGGTCTCCATCCAGCCGAACGCCGGTTCGCAGGGTGAACTGGCCGGTCTGCTGGCCGTACGGGCGTACCACCGCGCCAACGGCGACGAGCAGCGCACCGTCTGCCTGATCCCCTCCTCGGCGCACGGCACCAACGCCGCCAGTGCCGTGATGGCCGGCATGAAGGTCGTCGTCGTCAAGACCGGCGAGGACGGCGAGGTGGACGCCGACGACCTGCACGCCAAGATCGAGCAGTACCGGGACCAGCTCGCGGTGCTGATGGTGACCTACCCGTCCACGCACGGCGTGTTCGAGGAGCACATCACGCAGATCTGCGCGGCCGTGCACGACGCGGGCGGCCAGGTGTACGTGGACGGCGCCAACCTCAACGCGCTGGTCGGCCTCGCCGAGCCCGGCAAGTTCGGCGGCGACGTCTCGCACCTGAACCTGCACAAGACCTTCTGCATCCCGCACGGCGGCGGCGGTCCCGGCGTCGGCCCGGTCGGCGTGCGCGCCCACCTGGCGCCGTACCTGCCCAACCACCCGCTGCAGCCCACCGCGGGCCCGGAGACGGGCGTGGGCCCCATCTCCGCGGCGCCGTGGGGCTCCGCGGGCATCCTGCCCATCTCCTGGGCGTACGTCCGGCTGATGGGCGGCGCGGGCCTCACGCGTGCCACCCAGGTCGCGGTGCTCGGCGCCAACTACATCGCCAAGCGCCTGGAGCCGCACTACCCCGTGCTCTACACCGGCCCCGGCGGCCTGGTCGCGCACGAGTGCATCATCGACGTCCGGCCGCTGACCAAGGCGACCGGGGTGAGCATCGACGACGTCGCCAAGCGGCTGATCGACTACGGCTTCCACGCGCCGACGATGTCCTTCCCGGTGGCCGGCACGCTGATGATCGAGCCGACCGAGAGCGAGAACCTGGACGAACTGGACCGTTTCTGCGACGCGATGATCGCGATCCGCGCGGAGATCGACAAGGTCGGTTCGGGGGAGTGGGACAAGGACGACAACCCGCTGCGCAACGCCCCGCACACCGCGGCGGCGCTCGGCGGCGAGTGGACGCACCCGTACACCCGCGAGGAGGCGGTCTTCCCGGCCGGCGGCGAGGCGGCGGAGAAGTACTGGCCGCCGGTGCGCCGGATCGACGGTGCGTTCGGTGACCGCAACCTTGTGTGCTCCTGCCCGCCCATGGAGGAGTACGACGGCTGATCCGCCGTCGGCGCGCACCGCTCGCGGTCGCGCGGCATGCGAAGGGCCCTCGGCGTCGACGCCGGGGGCCCTGTTGTCCGTTGTGCTCTCTTGTCAGCCGGCGGTCGGTCGGTGCCGTGCCGTGCTGTGCGGTTCCGCGTGGTTCCGTGCGCTGAGGTGATCAGGCGGCGGTGGCCACGTGCGGCGTGCCCAGAACCCGGTGCGGCGCGATGACCTGGCCGTCCGGCAGCAGTTCACCGGTGTCCTCGAACAGGAGGACACCGTTGCACAGCAGGCTCCAGCCCTGCTCCGGGTGGTGCGCCACGAGATGGGCGGCCTCCCGGTCGGCGGAGTCTGCGGTCGGGCACGGCGGTTGGTGCTGGCACATGGATGATGTCTTTCGCTGCGATGTGGTCTGATTCGTCCTGCGGCTCGACGAGATGCTCATGGCCGCTCCCCCGTTTCAGTAGGTCGATACCAGTGTTGCCCCACGGGCCGGATTCCGCAGGGATTTGGCTGCAGCGGCACTCACTAGATAATGACGCATCACCCGTGCGGTCGGTTCATTTCAAGTGCGTCCCCGGTACGGGGCGTTGGGAGCCGGGCGGCCGCGTACTCCGCGCGGGTGAGCGCAGCGGAGCGCCCCGCGTCCGGGAAGGGCGCGGGGCGCGTTCCTGTGAGGCGGTGTGCTCCGGTGCGCGGTTGCGTCGTACGACGTCGGCCGGTCGCCGTGGAGGACCCCCTGCCGGGTCTCAGGCCGGCGACCCCAGCAGGGGCACCGGCGCGAGGCGCAGGGTCAGCCGGGGCAGCAGGTCCGCCACCCGGTGCGGCCGGTGGGCGGCGATGCCCGGCGGGGCCGGCGCCAGCGGGACGAGGACGTCACCCGGGGCGGGCACCCCCTCGGAGCCGTCCGCCGAGACGTCGTGGTGCAGCCACAAAGTGAGCATGTACAGCTCCGGCACGGACAGCAGCCGCGGCTGGTACGGGGTCGGTACGGACTCCGCCTGACGCAGTGCCCGTTCGGTCGACGTGACGTAGGGGCCCTCGCAGAAATGCGAGAAGGTCCAGCCGTCGGCCGTGAGCATGGCTTCCGCGGTCGCCACCGACCGCTCGCCGCTGCGGATCAGGAACCGCCAGCCGGTGAGCCGGGTACGGGGCGGCCCGGCGGGGTGGCTGACATCGTCCAACACGTATACGGGAAGGGGGAGTTCGGCACTCAGCGGGCCCTGGTGGGCACGGAGGGCGGGGGTGCGGGCCTCGCGCACGGCGGTGGGGGAACCGAGGGCGGCGAGGACGCTGCGGAGGGCAGGCGCGGGGGCAGGGGGGACATGCAGCGGCATGGTGGGTCGCCTCTCACTTGGGAGACACGGTGGTGCTGGGCATGGTGCGGACGACGTCGTCAGCGTGCGGGGTCAGAGCGCCAGTACTTGGCCGACCGGGGATGCCGGCCCGGCGGGGGTCAGCCGCTGTGCCGCAGCCCCGGTGGAACACCGCAACGCTGGGCGCCAACTCTCTGCCTCGTCAGCGAAGTTTATACGACGTGTGTTCACCAGGTGTTTCGGCTAGCCGTTCCGCGGATTGCCGACAAGGCGGAATCCAGACCCCTCCGGACGGCCTTTTCGGTGCCTTTGTGCGGTGCCCGGCGCCACGGCCTGGTATTCCGTCGTGAACACGGTAGGCCGGATCCGGACGGTCATTTAGCGGATCTCGACTGCATTTCCCACGACACCATGAGACGGCCTCCGGTCCCGACGGTATGCCCTCGGAATGTGCCAGCCCGTCCGTCTCCCGGAGCCTACCGGTTCCGGCGCACGTCCGAGGCGTTATCGATCGGATTGCCGGGCATCATCGACCGTAGCGCGATCGTCGGGCCCGCCGGGGAGCCCGGCCGACCGGGCGTTGCCGGCAGGCCCCGGACGGCCTGCCGGGCCGGGCCGTCGACACGAGGAGGGACGCTCCGATGGGGGAGAAGGTTGCGGCGGGCGGCACCGGTCTCACCGACCGGCAACACTATCGAAGAAAGCTGCACGAGTGTCTGACGGGATTGCAGAGGCTCCTGAACGAGAAGCGGTTCGACCGCCCCAAGAACCTGATGGGGCTGGAGATCGAATTGAATCTCGCCGGTCCCGACGGTATGCCACGCATGATGAACTCACAGGTTCTGGAGCGCATCGCGAGCCGCGATTTCCAGACCGAACTGGCCCAGTGCAACCTGGAAGTCAATATCCTTCCGCACCGGCTCTCCGGGCGCGTCCTCGACCAGCTCGCCGAAGAACTGCGCACCGGTCTGGCCTATGCCGACCGCAAGGCCGCCGAAGTGGCCGCCCGTATCGTGATGATCGGCATTCTGCCGACCCTGGCCGCCGAGGACCTGGTCGCCTCCAACCTCTCGGAGATCGACCGTTACGTCCTGCTCAACGACCAGATGCGGGCCGCGCGGGGCGAGGACTTCCAGATCGACCTGGAGGGCGTCGAGCGGCTGGTCTCCTCCTCGGCCTCCATCGCCCCCGAGGCCGCGTGCACCTCGGTGCAACTGCACCTCCAGGTCACCCCGAACCGTTTCCCCGCCGTCTGGAACGCGGCCCAGGCCATCGCCGCCGTCCAGATCGCGGTCGGCGCCAACTCACCGTTCGTCTTCGGCCGCGAACTGTGGCGCGAATCGCGCCCGCCGGTCTTCCAGCAGGCCACCGACGTCCGTCCGCCTGAGCTGCGGGCCCAGGGCGTACGTCCGCGCACCTGGTTCGGGGAACGCTGGATCGACGCCCCGTACGACCTGTTCGAAGAGAACCTGCGGTTCTTCCCGCCCCTGCTGCCCATCCACGCGGACGAGGACCCCCTCGCCGTCCTGGACGACGGCGGCATCCCGAGCCTGGCGGAACTGGTGCTGCACAACGGCACCGTCTACCGCTGGAACCGCCCGGTGTACGGCGTCGCGGACGGCGTCCCGCACCTCAGGGTCGAGAACCGGGTCCTGCCCGCGGGCCCCACCGTCACCGACGTCATCGCCAATACGGCCTTCTACTACGGGCTGGTGCGGACGCTGGCCGAGGAACCGCGGCCGGTGTGGGCCCGTATGCCGTTCGCCGCGGCCGCCGAGAACTTCGATACCGCATGCCGCCGCGGCATCGACGCCGTACTGAAGTGGCCCCGCGGCCGCTCCGGCGGCCTCGGCGAGGTCGCCGCCGTACGCCTGGTACGCCAGGAACTGCTGCCCATGGCCGCGGCCGGCCTGGACGCCTGGGGCGTCGAACCGGTCGACCGCGACCACTACCTCGGCGTGATCGAGGCGCGCTGCCGCCGCCGCGTCAACGGAGCGTCCTGGCAGGCCGCCGCGTACCACCACGCGCTCGGCCGCGGGCTGGACCGGGGCGCGGCGCTGGCGGCGATGACCCAGCGCTACAGCGAACTGATGCACTCGGGGGAGCCGGTCCACGCCTGGCCCGTCGAGTGGACCGCCGCTCCGGTGGCGGGGGTGCGGGGGCAGGGCTGAAGGAACGGGGGCGTTCTGCCTCGACGTCGTCGGGGCGGTAACCAGCGACGGTCATCATGGCGTCGGGCTGGTCCGGGACGGTGCCGCGGTCCGCGACGGCCGATCGCCTTCCGGCGGGCTCGGCGCCGTGCGCGTTCCGTGGACACGCCGAGCCGCCGTCGACGTGCTTCAGGCGGGCCGGACGGCCCTGCGGGGGCGGCGTCGGGCAAGCTATGACGTCCTGGCCGTGACGTTTTCGTCGTGACGCCTTACCCGGTACGGAACTGGAGGCAGTTGTGCAGTCGGACGCGAGTCCCGTGACCGGTGCGGAATCCCCTGGCCGGAAGCGGCGGGGCCCGGGCGGCGGG
The DNA here is from genome assembly GCF_003865135.1 of Streptomyces chrestomyceticus JCM 4735. Classification (NCBI taxonomy): domain Bacteria; kingdom Bacillati; phylum Actinomycetota; class Actinomycetes; order Kitasatosporales; family Streptomycetaceae; genus Streptomyces; species Streptomyces chrestomyceticus. The sequence continues at coordinate 8,189,304 of NZ_BHZC01000001.1, forward strand.
CGGGACGACGGCGTGGACGGCGGCCCGGAAGGGGGCCCGGCCGGCGGGCTCCCGCTACCGATCCTGCGCGGCGAGACGGTGCTGGTCCTGGCGCTCTCGCTCGGCGCCAGCGGCGTCTCCGCGCTCATCAGCTTCATCGGGTCGCTGACCAAACCCGGCGGCCTCAAGGACCAGGCCGCGATGCTGAACTCCTCGCACGCGCCGGGCCGCCCCTGGCTCGACCTCGCCTGGCAGTTGTTCGGCATCGCCACCGCGCTCGTCCCCGTCGCGCTGGTGGCGCATCTGCTGATCCGGGAGCGGGTCGGCGGCCTCCGGGCGGTGGGTTTCGACGGACGTCGGCCCGGATTCGACATGAGCCGCGGCGTCGGCGTGGCGGCGGTCATCGGCGGCAGCGGTCTGTTGCTCTACCTCGGCGCGCGGGCGGCCGGCTTCAACCTGACGGTGGTGCCGGAGGGGCTGCCCGACGTCTGGTGGAAGTTCCCGGTGCTGATCGCCTCGGCGGTGCAGAACGCCGTTGTCGAGGAGGTCATCGTCGTCGGCTATCTGCTGCGGCGGCTGGGGCAACTGCGGTGGACCCCGGTGGCCGCGCTGGCGGCGAGTGCGGTGCTGCGTGGCTCGTACCACCTCTACCAGGGCATCGGCGGGTTCGTCGGGAACATGGTGATGGGCGTGATCTTCGTCCTGCTGTACCGGCGCTGGGGGCGCGTCGGCCCGCTGGTCGCCGCGCACGCGCTGATCGACATCGTGGCGTTCCTCGGGTACGCGCTGTTGGCGGGGAAGGTGGGGTGGCTGCCTACGGTGTGACGGGTGGGGCCGGGCGGAAGTGGCGGTGAGGGCGGGGCGGGGGCCGGGCTCGCCCTGGGCCGCGGCCGGTCGGGCCCGTGCAGCGGCCGGGCGAACCCGCCCCTGACCCGCCTCAGGGCGCGGTGAGCAGTTCGCCGTCGATGACGGTGACGGCCGAGCCGGTGAGCAGCGTACGGTCGTCACGCAGCGCGGTCCGTACGAGACCGGTGCGGCGGGCGGGGCCCTGGAGGCCGGTGAGTTCGTCGCGGCCCAGCCTGGCCGACCAGAACGGCGCCAGCGCGGTGTGCGCGCTGCCCGTCACCGGGTCCTCGTCGATGCCCACGGCCGGGAAGAAGCAGCGGCTGACGAAGTCGTAACCGCTGTCGGAGGTGTCGGCCGCCGCGGTGGCGATCACCCCGCGGCCGCCGGGCGAGGCGAGGGTCCGCAGGTCCGGGTCCAGGGCCCGTACGGCCTTCTCGTCGGCCAGTTCGACGAGGAGGTCGCCGAGGTTCTCGCCGGTGTCGTACGCACCGAGGATCTCCACGCCCAGCGACGCGGTGACGGACGGCGGCGCCTCGACCGCCGTCAACGGGGCCGTCGGGAAGTCCATGGTGATCGCGCCGCTGTCGTCGGCCGTCGTGGTCAGCACGCCGCTGCGGGTGGTGAAGCGGACCGTGCCGGTGGCGGTCCCGGTGGTGTGCAGGACGTGCGCGGTGGCCAGGGTGGCGTGGCCGCACATGTTCACCTCGGCGGCCGGGGTGAGCCAGCGCAGCGCCCAGTCGGCGTCGCCACCCGCGGGCAGCGGGTGGGCGAAGGCGGTCTCGGAGAGGTTGACCTCGGCGGCGACCCGCTGGAGCCAGGTGTCGTCGGGAAAGCCGCCTGCGTCGAGCAGGACGACACCGGCGGGGTTGCCGCCGAAGGGGCGGTCGGTGAAGGCGTCAACGATACGAATCCTCATGGCCTGGAGCTTAGAAGTCCACCTCGCGCACGACCAAGGCCAATCGTAGGTGGGTGGACTGATTTTCGCGCCGCTGCGGTCCATGTCGGGTCCATGGCGAAAGAAGTGGCCACCTCGCAGGAGGAAGCGAGAGGAGCCAGTCGAAAGATACCTCCGTCCCCGCCGGCCCAGTCCCCGTTCCCCCGCGCCCTCTCCGGCTCAGGGCGCGACGAGCGGCTCGGCCTCGTACGCGCGGTGCAGCAGCGCCAGGAAGTCGGGTGCGTCCGGCAAGGGCGCCGGGCCGATCCGGTGTACGGCCACGCCCGGCGTCCAGGAGTTCATGACCACCCCGCCGGCCAGCGTGGGCAGGTCGGCGAGCGTGACCTCCTGGACGCGCTGGGGGACGCCGAGGCCGTCCAACTGCCGCCGGACGATGCCCATCGTGGTGCCGCCCAGCATCTCGGCCTCGGGCCACACCACGGAAGTGCCGTCCCAGAAGGCGAGGTTCCAGATGGTCGCCTCGCTGAGTCGGCCGCAGCGGTCGACGAAGGCGGCGTCGTCGAAACCCTGCCGCACGGCCTCCCGGAGGAAGTACGTCTTGCCCACCTCGCCCACGTGCTTCACGGCCGGGAGGGTCCTCTCGTGCTCGACCGTCGCGAGCGACAACGGCCCTTGCGGCCCGGAAGCGGCCGGGCCCGTACGGACCAGCACCTCGGGCTCCACCTCGGCCCCCGCCACGGTGAATTCGCCCGCCGGCGAGTACACGGTGGCCGTCAGCGAAAGGTCGGCCGGCCCCGCCTCCAGCGCCGTCCTCAGGTAGCCCCGTATCCGGTTCTCGGCCACCGCCCGGCCGAACATCTTCTCCGAGGCGACCCGCAGCCGCTCCAGGTGGAGGTCGAGGCCCCGGACCCGGCCCCGCGCACCTGCATGGCGGTGAAGTGGGCGTAGCCCGCGAAGGCGAGTGGCGCCAGGTCCCCGGCCGTCGCCGCCCGGCCGTCACGTTGGACAATGAAAGAGGTCATGACATCACTCCAGCTCGTGCGGGGGAAGCGCTCGTACGGGAACAGGGGTTGGCGGCAGCGGCCCGTCGTCCGGATCATGGACAGCGGGCGCGGAATACCGGCCCCGTGAGGGACGTTAAGGCTTCACACCGGTGAGAAGGTCAATCGCGAATGGGGCGGGCAGTGGGGCGGGGCACATGCTGATCGGGGAGTTGTCCCGGCGGACCGGAGTCAGTACACGGCTGCTGCGGTACTACGAGGCGCAGGGCCTGCTGAACGCCGAGCGCGGCACGAACGGGTACCGCTGCTACGACGACGACACAGTGGTCACCGTGCGCCAGGTCCGCGCCCTCCTGGACGCGGGGCTGACCACCGAGGTGATCCGCGCCGTGCTGCCGTGCGCCCGGGGCGAGCAGCCGGAGATCGAGATGTGCGCGGACGTTCGGGCCATCCTGAACCGGGTACTCGCGGACACCGACGAACGCATCGGCGACCTTCAGCGCAGCCGTAGCGCTCTCGTGGGGTACTTGGGGGCGAAGGGCTGAACCGTGGGGGCGCCAGCGGGGTGGCGTTTCCTGGGGCCTGCTGGAAATCGGGGGTGCCCGGGGCCGGTCACGGTGCTGCGACAACTGCGATAACCGCGGCAACTGCGGCAATCCGGGAGGTCGTACGGATGCGGACGCGGAGACGGACGCAGTGGCGTACGCAATACCCCCTTCCCGAGCGGACGGTGCGGGTACTCCGGCCGGTGCGCCTGCTCTCCGCCGTCGGCTTCCTGCTCGAAACGACTCTGTTCGCGCTGACCCTGACAGAGGAAGAGCCGAGCACCTCGACCCTGACGTGGACAGGCATCGGCGCGGTCTATTTCCCTCTCCTGTTCCTCCTGGCTCATCGGATGCTGCGCAAGGACAGCAGGGCGCGCGCGTCACGGGAGGGCTGATGCCGGCCTGAGGTCCGGCTTTGTTTCTGGGACGGTCCGGCTCAGGCGCTCTCGCCGGTGGGGTGGAGAACAGCCTCCGCGATGTCGCGCACGCGGTCCAGTGTGATGCCGTTGCGCTGTTCAACGGCGAGGGGATGGTCGGTGGGCTCCAGCTCGATGAAGGGGCGCTGACCGACGGGACGCGTGTGAACGTGGGTCTTCAGGTTGACGGTGCTGGGCGAGTACGGGGAAAGCTCAGTGGCCAGCCACCCGAAGTACGGACCCTCGGCCTCGCGTCCGGGGGCGTCCCGCAGGTCCGCTGAGCGGGCGAAGTTGTCCCTGCTCAGGGACGTCCAGACGGCCCACGAGAACACGTCGTCGCTGCCGATGACCGGTATCTCGACCAGCCCCTTGACGAAGTAGTGCTCAGCCTTGATGACGCACTGGTCGGCGGAGAGCAGGCTGCCGTCGGCGTCGGCGAAGCTCGGGTCCCAGTAGTAGGGGGCCGCGGCCGCGTAGTGCGTCGGCAGCTCTGCGTGGAACTGGCCGCAGCAGGAGCAGGTGAATCCGAGGGCGCTGGTCATGAACGAGAGCCTAATGATCGGCTCAAGCGCCCGGATGTCAGCGCCCAGATCCGCTCAGACGCGCCATCGCGCGGTGCGGATTCATCGACACAGGTCGGAGACTCGCTGCCCTCGGGCGTTGCCATCCGAACAGTTCCGATATATCGTTGAAGCATCGCGAACGATCAAAGTGATGTCGCGAGTGATCAAAGATGCCACCACGAGAAGGAAGGAGCGCCTTATGCGTTCCCACGGACACGAGCACCACGGACACGGCCGCCGCGGCGGCCGCGGAGATTACGAAGGGCGGTTCGAGGAGCGGCGCGCCGCGTTCGGGCCGTTCGGGCCGCCTTTCGGTGGGCCGCCGTTCGGCGGCCGGGGCCGCGGCGGGCCGCGTGGCCGGGCGCGGCGGGGCGACGTACGCGCCTCGATCCTGGCCCTGCTGAAGGACCGGCCGATGCACGGTTACGAGATGATCCAGGAGATCGCCGAGCGCAGTGGCGGAGCCTGGAAGCCGAGCCCCGGCTCGGTGTACCCCACCCTCCAGCTCCTGGAGGACGAGGGGCTGATCAGCAGTGCGAGCGAGGGCGGCAAGAAGCTCTTCTCGCTGACCGAGGCCGGACGTACGGAGGCGGAGAGCGTCGCCGACGCGCCCTGGGAGGAAGCCGGCCGAGGCGTCGACTGGGAGGCCATGAACGAGATCCGCAAGGCGGGTGGCGGCCTCGTCGAGGCGTTCCGGCAGGTGTGGGCCACCGGTACGCCGGAGCAGCGGGAGAAGGCCATCTCGGTGGTCAACAAGGCCCGCAAGGAGCTGTACCTGATCCTCGCCGAGGACGAGTGAGCCGTTCGCCGTCGCACGCGCGGAGTTGAGGCGCGACGATGACGGGTGAGTTCGGCAGGGCCGTGACCGGGAAACCGGGTCACGGCCCTCTCGCGTCCGGACGGGCCGGTGCTCGCTCCGGAGGTTTGAGGTGGTGGTATGTGTCCCACTCGGTCTCGGGGGCGGCGCGTCGTCTCTCCTTCGCAAGGATGAGATTCCGGCAAGACGTGCCCAACCACGGGCGGATGCGCAAATGCTTCCCGCCGGGGATGTTCCGGGCGTCGGCTGCTGGTGGGGTGGGGACTGTGCAAAACCGTACTGCGTACAACAGCGGAGGGGGCTCGCCCCGCGAGGACCTCGAAACGCGGCTCACCGTGGAACTCGCTTCGGTGGTCTCCACTGCCCGCAGGCGTGCCACGCGGGACGGTGACCGGCAGGTGGACACGGCCCACCTGCTGCACGGACTTCTGGAGTCGGACCCGTCGGTGCGGGCGGCGTTCGACGGTGGGGCGCAGGTCGCCCGGCTGCTCGGCTATCTCGTCCAGCGCAGCATCGGGTACGGCCTCCAGTGGCACGGCACCGTCGAGGATTCCGGCGCGGTCCCGATGGTGACCGAAGAGGTCGTACCGGGCTGGTCGCCCGCCGCGGCCGCCGCCCTGGACGGCGCACTCGACCGCGCGCACGCCCGGTACGCGACCCATGCCGCCTGCCTCGACCTGCTCGCGGCCCTCGTGGACGACCCCGAGTCGCGCGCGGTCGAGGTGCTGCGCCGGGCCGCGGTCGACACGGAACAACTGGCGGCCCGGCTGGACGGGGACCGCTCCGGCCAGGACTGACAGGCACAATGGGGGTGACGCTGCTGACGGCTCCTGCCATGCTGTGCCGATGCGCGCGTCTACGGGGAGTGCAGCGGGCCTGGGGGCCGGTGGGAGCCCGGGGGAGCCGGGGCAGACGGGGGTTTCGCGGGGCTTGAGGGTTTCGCGAGCCTCGCAGAGCTCGCAGACTTCGCGGGCTCCGGGCGGCCCGAGGGAGTCCCGGGGCGCGGACCGTCCGGCGAACGGCGGTCCGACCGGCCGGAGCCGGAGCGTCGGGCTCACCCTGGCGCTGATCTCCGCGTTCGCCTTCGGCGGTTCGGGTGTGGCCGCCAAACCCCTGATCACAGCCGGCCTCGAACCCCTGCACGTCACCTGGCTGCGGGCCGCGGGCGCCGCCCTCGTCATGCTGCCTGTCGCCTGGCGCCACCGGCGGCTGCCGCTGCGGCGCCCCGCCCTCCTCGCGGGCTTCGGTCTGCTCGCCGTCGCCGGCGTCCAGGCGTGCTACTTCGCGGCGCTCTCGCGCATCCCCGTGGGGGTCGCGCTGCTCATCGAATACCTCGCGCCCGCGCTGGTGCTCGGCTGGGTGTGGTTCGTCCAGCGGAAGCCGGTCACGCGGGCCGCGGCGGTCGGTGTCGTCCTGGCGGTCGGCGGGCTGGCATGTGTGGTGGAGGTGTGGTCCGGTCTCCGTCTCGACCCGGTCGGACTCGCGCTGGCTCTCGGCGCCGCCTGCTGCCAGGTCGGATACTTCGTCCTCGCCGACCACGGGAGCGACGGTGCGGACGCGGCGGACCCGCTGGGCGTGATCGCGTACGGGCTGCTGATCGGCGCGGCCGTGCTGACCGTGGTCGCGCGCCCCTGGGAGATGGACTGGCCGGTGCTCGGTGGCAGCGCCTACCTGGATGGGACCCGGGTGCCCGCCGGAGTGCTGCTGGTGTGGGTCGTGCTGGTCGCCACCGTGCTGGCGTACGTCACCGGTGTCCTGTCGGTGCGTCGGCTGTCCCCGCAGGTGGCGGGGGTGGTGGCGTGTCTGGAGGCGGTGATCGCGACCGTACTGGCGTGGGTGCTGCTCGGCGAGCACCTCACCGCGCCGCAGGTCGTGGGGGGACTGGTGGTCCTGGCCGGGGCGTTCGTCGCGCAGTCGGCGACTCCGAGGTCGGGGCGGGCGGACGAGGGGAGCGGGGGTGGGGGCGGGGGAGACGCGGCGCCTGTACGAGCGGGCGGACCCCCGATGAGTGGGACCGCATCGGACGGGACCGCATCTGACAAGTCCGCGTCCTGCGAGTCCGCATCAGGCAGCGCCGCATCGGGCAATGCCGCATCGCGTGACCGACACGGCTGACCCCCCCCGAGGGCGGGCACTCACGGCCTCGAAGACGGCCGGGACTTGTCGGCCGACCGATGCGCCTCCTAAGGTGCCGATCATGCGTTTGACTGTGCTGCCCCCTCCCGCCGCCTAGCGCGGGCGGCGGTCACCGAGCGAGAACCCGCCCCGGGCCCGGCGTGATCCGCAGGACGCGCCCCGCCCCGGGCCGGTCGTTGCTGCCCGCACACGGGACCACGCGACCATTCCACGGCGCCCGGCGCCGTCCCGGATCTCCCGGAGAAGCACAGCCATGCATGGTGTCTCTTCCCATGCCCTGCCCGTGGGCAGGGGCCTGTTGTACGTGACCGTCGCCGCGACTGCCTGGGGCACAGCGGGCGCGGCTGCCTCCCTCCTCTACGGCAGCAGCGGCCTCGGCCCTCTCGCCCTCACCTTCTGGCGCACCGTCGGCGGCCTTCTGCTGCTGTCGGCCGTACGGGCGGTACTGCGCCGCCGGATGGTGCGTGTCCCGGATTCCGTCGTACGTCCGCAAAAACCGCTGCGGCGCCGCGTCGTACGGATGGCCGCCACCGGGATCGCGCTGGCGGTCTTCCAGGCCGCGTACTTCGCGGCCGTGGAGAGCACCGGGCTGGCTGTGGGCACCGTCGTGACCATGGGGGCCGGGCCCGTCCTCATCGCGCTGGGCGCGCGGCTGACCATGGGCGAACGACTCGGCGCCGGAGGAGTTCTGGCCGTCCTGGGCGCGCTGTCCGGGCTGGCCGTGCTGGTCCTCGGAGGCGGTGATTCCGGTACGGTACGGCCCTCCGGGGTCGCTCTGGCGATGCTGTCCGCCGCGGGCTGCGCGGTGATGACGCTGACGACCCGCCGTTTGGGGCAGGCTGGTGACGCCGCCGATCCGTACGGCTCGACGATCAGCGCGTTCGCCGTCGGAGCCGCATGCCTGCTGCCGTTCGCCGCGGCCGAAGGGCTGTGGCCGCAGGCGCACGAACTGGGCCGCAGCCTCTGGCTCATGGGCTACATCGCCGCCGTACCGACGGCCCTCGGCTACGGCCTGTACTTCGCGGGCCTGACCGCCGTACGCGCGGCCACGGCCTCGGTGATCTCGCTGGTCGAACCGGTGTCCGCGGCGGCGATCGCGGTGCTCCTCCTGGGCGAGGAACTGACGGCCGGCACGGCCCTCGGTACGTGTGTGCTGCTCACGGCCGTCGCGGGACTGGCCGTGGCCGAGGCACGGGGAGCGGTGGCAGCCCGTACGGGCCGGTCGGGGCGGCGATGGTGCGCTGATCGGCTCAGGCTGGGCCGGGCCGGGGGCGGCTCGCGGAGGGGCGATCCGTCCCCGGCCTCCGACCCGGCCCGCCCCTCCGCCGGACCGTCAGCCGCGATCGGCCGCCAGCCGCCGCAGTTGATGGGTGCGGGCCTGGGCGTCACGGGGTGCCGCCCGTTCGGCCAGGCGCTCCGAGATGCGCCGCTGTACGGTCTCGCTCCGCTTGCCCGCGTACTTGAACTTGGCCCGCACGTCCGTGACTTCCAGCCGCAGCCCCCGGATGCCGGGAAGCTGGCGCCCGTAGGGCGGGCCGTCCGCGGTGACCGGCGCCGACCCGCCCTCGGGCTGGAAGTGCCCGACCTGCCGCGCCAGCAGCGCGGCCTTCTCCTGCGGGTCGTCCACGACGTGGGCCGTGCAGGTGAGCTGGACGGCGGCGTAGAAGCTGGTGGGGACGCCGTGCTCGGGCGGTTCCTCCTCGGCGGCCTGCCACGGCCCCGGTATGAACACGTAGTCGTCCACGACGCTGAGCAGGACGGCCGGGGCGGTCTCCAGCGCGCGCCATATCGGGTTGGGGCGGGCGAGGTGGGTGACGGCCTCGCGGCGGGCCGGGTCGTAGGCGAAGTGCAGGGGCTGGACGAGGGGCGGGGAGCCGGGCGGTCCGTTGACGGCGAGCTGGCCGAAGTCGTGGCCGGCCAGCCAGTCCTGCCACTCGGTGTCGTCGGTGGGCGCGTCCCAGGGGTGGATCAGCATGCGCGCCTCCTTCAGCGGGCCGAGAGGTAGGCGGGTTCGACGATGTCCGGGGCGAGGTCGTCGGCCGGGACGGGAGCTCCGTACCGGGGGGCGACCGGCAGGACGCCGCTCCAGTGGGGGAGCGCGAGGTCCGCGGGCTCGTCGTTCGGGCCGCCGGTGCGGATCTTGGCGGAGACCTCGTCCAGGTCGAGGCGGATGACGGCGGTGGCGGCCAGCTCCTTGGCGTTCGCCGGCCGGGAGTCGGCGGCCCGGCCCGGCACGACCTGGTCGACCAGCGTGTCGAGCGCGGCCGTCTTCTCGTCGTGGTCGGTGACCTGGTAGGCGGTGCCGTGGACGACGACGCTGCGGTAGTTGATCGAGTGGTGGAAGGCCGACTTGGCCAGGACCAGGCCGTCGACGTGGGTGACGGTGACGCACACGGGCAGGCCGGGGTCGGCCGTCTCACCGGCCATGCGCAGCGGGCGCGAACCGGTCGATCCGTGCAAGTAGAGGCGGTGGCCGACCCGGCCGTAGAGCGTGGGCAGGACGACGGGGGCGCCGTCGCGGACGAAACCGAGGTGGCACAGGTAGCCGGCGTCGAGGATGGCGTGCACGGTCTCGTGGTCGTAGGCGGCGCGCTCGCGGGCGCGGGTCGGCACGGTGCGCTCCGTCCGGGTGAAGGACAGCTCCTTGGGCGCCTGGGGCATTGCGTACTCCATTGCACTAGTGCATAATTGGTTTTGTGCTAGGAGAGTATCGGATCGAAGGGCGGCGCGCATCGGAAATTGCCGCCAGTGTCGAGCGAGCCGTCGGTGCGGGCGAGCTCCAACCGGGCGAAGTCCTGCCACCAATGCGGGAGTTGGCCGTCTATCTGGAGGTCAATCCCAATACGGTGGCGTCCGCGTACCGGACGCTGCGGGACCGGGGGGTGATCGAGACCGCGGGCCGCCGCGGCAGCCGGGTGCGCCCGCGGCCGGCCAGTACGGTCCGCGAGGCGGTGCTGGGGCCCCTGCCGCCCGGCGTGCGCGACGCGGCCGCAGGAAATCCGGACCCCGCGCTGCTGCCCGCCCTCGGGCGGGCGCTGGCCGCGGCCGCCGCCCGCAGCGCGGAGCGCCCGACGCTGTACGGGGCCCCTGCCGTCACCACGGAGCTGGAGCGGATGGCCCGCGCCGCCTTCGAGGCCGACGGGGTGCCGAGCGGCTCGATCGCCGTCACCTCCGGGGCGCTGGACGCGATAGAGCGGGTGCTCGACGTGCATCTGCGGCCCGGTGACACGGTCGCGGTCGAGGACCCGGGCTGGGGGAGCCTGCTGGACCTGATTCCCGGCCTCGGGCTGCGGGCCGTTCCGGTCGCGGTGGACGACGAGGGGCCGCTGCCCGACCAGGTCGGCCGGGCGGTGCGCGACGGCGCCCGCGCCCTGGTCGTCACGGACCGGGCACAGAACCCGACGGGTGCCGTGCTCGGCGCCGCCCGGTCCCGGGAGCTGCGCGAGGTGCTGGCGGGCCATCGGGACCTGCTGCTGGTGGAGGACGATCACGGCCACGACATCGTCGACCTCCCGCTGCATCCGCTCGCGGGCGCCACGGACCACTGGGCGCTGGTCCGTTCCACGGCCAAGGCGTACGGCCCCGACCTGCGGCTCGCCGTGCTGACCGGGGACGCCGTGACGGTGGACCGGGTGCGTGGGCGCCAGCGGCTCGGACCCGGCTGGGTGAGCCATCTCCTGCAGGACGCGGTGGTGCACCTGTGGCGTACGGGAGCGGTCGACCCGAAGGCCGTCGCGGACGCCTACGGCAGACGCCGGAACGTGCTGATCGACGCCTTGGCGGCCCGCGGCGTCCGGGCGCGGGGACGCAGCGGGATGAACGTATGGATTCCGGTGCCCGACGAAACCGGCGCGGTCGCCCGGCTGTTGCACGCGGGCTGGGCCGTCGCGCCCGGAGCGCGCTTCCGTATGGGCTCGCCGCCCGGCATACGCATCACCATCGCGGGCCTCGCGGAGGAGGAACTGCCGGCACTGGCGGATGCCGTCGCCTCCGCCGTCGAACCGAAGGAGGCGCGCCGTTACGACTGAACTGAGTTGATCGCGGGAGCGGGGAGAGGCGGGAGCGGGGTGCCGCAGCCGCAGGGTGGACCGTGGCGTCGGCTGACGGGGCGCCGCAACCTGGCAGGCGCTCACGGACCGACTCACTGACCGACGGATTGATCCGCCGATCGGCCGACTGCCGGACTGGCCGACTGATTGCTTCGCCGATCGGTCGACTGCCGGACCGGCTGATCGACCGACTGGCTGAATGAGGGGGAACGGTGCTGGTTACGATCGCACGATGCTTGATCAGAGCTTTCTTGTCCGTGGTCCGCGGGTGGCTGTCCGGCGGATCTCCTTCCGGGACCGGGAGGAGATCGCGACCCTCACCCGCGAGAGCGCCGCACTGCACCACCCGTGGATCCCCGCGCGGGACACCACGGAAGAGGCGTTCCGCGCGTACGTCGCCAAGTTCGACCAGCCCACCCATGAGGGCTTCGTGGTGTGTCTCCGGGGGAGCGGTGCGATCGTCGGCGGGGTCAACATCAACAACATCGTGCGGGGCGGCATCCAGAGCGGAGCCCTCGGCTACGTCGCCTACGCGTCCACCACCGGGCACGGCTATATGACCGAAGGGCTCCGCCTCGTCGTCCGGTACGCCTTCACCGAGCTGGGGCTGCACCGGCTGGAAGCCAACATCCAGCCCGGCAACGTCTCCTCCGTCCGGCTCGTCGAGCGACTGGGGTTCCGGCTGGAGGGCTACTCCCCGCGCTTCCAGTATGTGGACGGCGCGTGGCGCGACCACGAACGGTGGGCGGTGACTGCCGAGATGACCGAGCAGGCCGCTGGGTCGGTCCCTCGCTAGCTGGTACGACGGGGGCGGCTCTGGGTCAGTGCGGCTCCTGCCAGGACGATCAGCGCGCCGACGGGAGTGTTCCAGCGGAGTTGCTCGCCGAGCAGGGCGACACCGGCCGTGGTGGCGATCACGGGGACGAAATAGGTGACCATCTGGGCGGTGGTGGGGCCCACCTCGGCCACCAGCCCGTACTGCAACAGGAAGGCGAACCCGGTGCCCAGGGCGCCGAGCGCGACGACGGCGAGGAGGGGGACGACAGGGTAGGCGGCCGGGGCGGAGGTGAAGAGCGCGGTCACCAGGCCGACCTGGGCCGTGGCGAGGAGCATCTGGGTACCGGAGAGGGCGACGTTGGAGACCTTGGCGCCGGCCAGGGTGCGCCGGACGTAGATCCAGCCGATGGGGTAGCTCAGTGATGCGCCCAGGGCCATCGCGGTGCCCGTCGGATCCGTTCCGGAGAATCCCTGCCAGGCGCCGAGCACGGTCAGTACGCCCAGGAAGCCGAGGCCCAGGCCCGCGACGCGGCGGCGGGTGGGCCGGTCCTCGGAGAGGGCGACCAGGGAGAGGGCCATGCCCCACAGTGGGGAGCTGGCGTTGCAGATGCCGGCCAGGGTGGAGGGGATGGTCAGCTCGGCGTAGGCCAAGAGGGAGAAGGGGAGGGCGTTGAGGAAGAACGCGGCGACCGCCAGATGACCCCAGGTCCGCGCGGAGCGGGGCAGCCGCTCCCGCTTGGCGACCAGTACGGCGACGAGCACCGCCGAGCCGAACGCCAGGCGGCCGAAGGTGACGTGCAGGGGCGCGTACCCCTGTGTGCCGACCTTGATGAAGAGGAAGCTGAAGCCCCAGACCAGGCTCAGGATGCCGAACCGCAGGCGCCAGTCGAGGGCGCGGCGTGTGCTGCCCCGGTGCGCGTCGGTTCGGGGCAGATCCATGGGGTGGGCCGGGGTGGTGCCGGGGGTGGTTCGGGAGCGGGTTGGGGGTGACGGTGGGGGAGTTGCAGATGTTTCGGAAGGGGCGGCGGTGCTCATAGGACTACGATGCGGCTCCCTGATTTCGTAGCACAAGCGAGTTTTCGTAGGAGATATCGCTTAGCATTGCTTAGATGTTGAACCTTGATCGCTTGCGGACGCTGAGCGCGGTGGCCCGGCACGGCTCGGTGAGTGCGGCGGCGGACGGGCTGCATGTGACGACCTCCGCCGTCTCGCAGCAGCTCGCCAAGCTGGAGCGGGAGACAGGCCAGCAGCTCCTGGCCAAGAACGGGCGTGGTGTGCGGCTGACCGACGCCGGCCGGCTGCTGGCCGACCATGCCGTACGGATTCTCTCGCAGGTCGAGCTGGCTCAGGCGGAGCTGGAGGCCCACCGCGGTCAGGCCGTCGGTGAGCTGCGGCTCGGTGCCTTCCCCACCGCGGCGCGCGGACTGTTCCCCGCCGCGCTGGCCGGGCTCCGCGCCGAGCATCCCCAACTCCGCCCGCTGCTGCGGGAGATGGAGCCCGAAGCCTCGGTGCGGTGCGTGGTGCGCGGCGACATCGACCTGGGTGTCGTGCTGGACTGGCACAATCGGCCGCTGTCACTGCCCGAAGGGCTGGCGAAGGTGCCGATCCTGAACGACCCGGCCGACGTCGCCATGCCGGCCGATCATCCGCTGGCGCACCGCGACTCGGTCGAACTGGCGGAGCTGGCCGACGACGAGTGGGTCTCCTGGCCGCAGGGCGAGTTCTGCCACGACTGGCTGATGTTCACCCTGCGCAGCCAGGGGATCGAGCCGCGCATCGCGCACATGGTGGAGGAGCACCACACCCAACTGGCACTGATCGGAGCCGGACTGGGGGTCGCGGTGGCGCCCCGGCTGGGGCGCGGGCCGGTGCCGGCGGGGGTGCGCGTGGTGCCCGTACGCCACACGATGCAGCGGCACGTCTACGCGATCTGGCGCGCCGACGCCGACCGGAGGCCGTCCATCCGTGCCGCGGTCACCGCGTTGCGCGCGGCGGGCGAGGAGGTGGAAGGGCGTTGAAGGGGGTTGAAGGGTTCGGGGCGGCCGACCCGGAGTTCTCTCTGAGAATTTCGGGAATCGGGGTGCCTGGCTGAGTTGGCTGGGCTGGCTTGACTGACCGAGGAGTTGGCTGGGCTGGGCGAGCTGACCAAGGAGGTGGACGGGCTGGGCGGGTCGGCTGGCCTGGTTGGGTTGGCCGGGCTGGTTGGGTTGGCCGGGCTGGTTGGGTTGGCCGGGCTGACTGACCCGGCCGGGAACCGGGTCACCGTGGTGGGGTCGCTTGGGGACTAGCGGAGGTCTTCTTCCGGGAGCAGGGGCGGGGCGGCGGTCGGCAGATCGGTTGGCGGTGGCACATCGGCCTGTAACAGGAGGGGTGATGTGCCGAAACCGTGCCGTGCGTAAGCCCGGACCGCCCGGACGCTGGAGTGCACTGTCACGCGTTCAAGTCCCTGCTGGTGAGCCAGTTCCAGCACCGCGTCGATGAGCCGCCCGCCCAGACCTCCGTCCCGCTCGCGCGGTACGACGTACACACACTGCACATCACCCGACGCCCGCTCCAGCGCGCGCGGGCTCGGTACACGCCGGGTGACCGCCAGCCACGCCATGCCGATGACGGCGTCGCCACGGACCATGACCAGACAGTGGTGCGAGGACGCGTTCTCCCGCGACCACGCCACGAAATGGCGCACGAACGCATCGCGCGTGGTGACGGGCGGCGCCTCGCCGGCCTCCCGCACCCACTGCCATCGGAGTGCGGCGACGGCCTCAAGATCGTCCGGGCGGGCGGAGCGGATGTGGAGGGTGTTCGTGAGGTGGGTGCCCATGGGGGCATGGTGGTCCAAGGGCCGCCGTCGTGTCACCGGGATGCGGGAGGCGGGACGATGCCCTGGATGAGTCCCAGGTCCAGCAAGTCCTGGGGGCGTATCCGGAGTTGGTCGGCCGTGTCGCGTACCGCGTCCGCGTCGCGCTTGAGGATGGCGGCGGCGGCTTCCGGGGCGATGACGGAGAAGTAGCTGTCCGGCGTCGCCCACAGCCGGCCCGGCGCGGCCAGCGCCAGCGCCCCGCCGGAACCACCCTCTCCGATCAGCAGTGAGGTGACGGGCGTACGGACCGAGGCCAGCGCGGCGAAGACGTCCGCGATGGCGGCGCCCGCGCCGGCGCGTTCCGCAGCCGCGTCGTTGGCCGCGCCCGGGGTGTCGATGAGGGTGAGTACCGGTATGCCGAGCCGGTCCGCCATCCGGATCAGCCGGGCGGCCGTACGGAATCCCGCGGGGCGCACGGCCGTGCCGCACTGGGCGGCGAACGCGACCGTGCGCCCCTCATGCCGGCCGAATCCGCAGCGTATGCCCGGGTCGGTGCCGCCGCAGCGGTCGCCGCTGATCTCCTCGCGCCAGTCGAAGTACGCGTCCAGATACGCCGCGGCGCGCGGGCGCCGCACGTCGCGAGCCGAACGCACGGCCTCCCATCCGGACGCCGGGAGTTCGGCGGCGCCGAGCGCGTAGGGAGGCGGGGCGGCCGGTGTGACGGGAAGCGCTGCGTCGGGGGCGAGCCCGGCCGGGGTCGCTCCGGCCGGGTTTGTCGCGGTGGGGACGACTCCGGCCAGGTCTGTCGTGGCGGGGGCGACTCCGGGTGGGTCTGTCGCGGCGGGGACTGCTGCGGCCGGGTCTGCCCCGCTCGGGTCCGCTGCGCCCGGGGTCGCTCCGGCCGGCTCTGTCGCGGCGGGTACCGCTCCGGCAGGGACCGCTCCGGCAGTCACGTCCCGGTCTGCTGTCGCGCCCGGCGTCGCGCCCGGCGCCGTGTACGGCGACACGTCCGCCGCCGCTACCTCGTGCGGCGACACGCCCCCCGCCGCTACCCCATCGCCCCCCGGCGACAGCAATCGCAGCCACCGGCCCAGCACCGTGCGCACCTCGTCCAGCGGGACGACGGCGTCGGCCTGTCCGGCCGTCACCTGGCCCTCGGCGCTGTACGCATACGGGTCGGCGTCCGCCGGTCGTACGCGTGAGCCTGCGAAGCCGACCTGTGCGCCCGGCAGGGCGAGCACGACATCCGCGCCCGCGCCGAGCGTCGCCCAGCCGCCGCCGGTCGTCGGATCGCGGAGTACGGCGATCTGAGGGAGCCCCGCGGCCCGGTTCAGCGCGGAACGGCCGGCCACCCGCTGGAGCTGGGTCAGGGCCCGCATACCCTCCTGCATCCGGCTGCCGCCGGTGGCGATCAGCGTCACGACCGGCAGGCGCAGCTCCCGGGCGCGGTCCCAGGCGGCCACCAGCCGATCACCCGTGCGCTCCCCGAGGGAGCCACCGAGAAAGCCGAACTCGAAGGAGATCAGAACGGTCTCCACCCCGGCGACACGGGCGGTGCCGCAGACCACGGACTCGCTCTCACCGGTCCGTTCCCGCGCCCGCTGCCGCGCGGAGCCGTAGCCGTCCCAGCCGAGCGGTCCGTCGTCGTACGGCACCATGGCCGCCGACTCGCCTCCCGACCCCGGCCCCGACGCCGCGCCCCGCTCTGCCCGCTCCGCCTCCGGCGCGGGAAACTCCGCGAAGTCGTCCGTCACCACGGCGATCGCCTCGCGCGCGGACCAGCGCGGCGACGGCGCGGCGGGGACGGGCCGCCTGCCCGCGTCCCCGCTGCCGGCATCGGCGCCGCCCACCTCACCGGGCCCGCTCCCCGGGCCCTCGCTACGCACGGAGGTCCCGTTTCAGCACCTTGCCCATGTCGTTGCGGGGAAGGGCTTCGAGGAAATGGACCACGCGCGGGCGCTTGTGGGGCGCCAACTGCCGGGCCACGTGGTCGATCAGCTCGGTGTCGGACGGTACGGCGGCGCCCTCGGCCGCCGGCGCCGGCACGATCCAGGCGACGATCCGCTCGCCCAGGTCCTCGTCCGGTTCGCCCGTCACGGCGGCCTCACCGACGCCCGGGTGCTCCAGCAGGGCGTTCTCGATCTCGCCCGCGCCGATCTTGTAGCCGCCGCTCTTGATGAGATCGGTGGCCTTGCGGCCCACGATGCGGTAGTTGCCCGCGGCGTCGCGGGTGGCCATGTCGCCGGTACGGAACCAGCCGCCGTCGAAGGCCGCGGCGGTGGCGTCCGGGCGGTTGAGGTACTCGACGAACAGGTTGGGGCCGCGGACCTGGATCTCGCCGACCGTTTCGCCGTCGCTCGTCTCGACGGCCTGGCCGGACTCGTCGACGAGTCGGACGTACACACCGGGCAGCGGTACGCCGACGCTGCCCGGCGCGGGCTCGCCGTCCACCCGCACGCTCGTGTTCATCAGCGTCTCGGTCATGCCGTACCGCTCGATGACGCGGCATCCGGCGGCCGCGGCGAGCCGCTCGTGGTCCGTGCGCGGCAGTGCGGCCGAGCCGGACACCAGAAGGCGGGCCCGGCCCAGGGCCTTGGCGAGCGCGGGGTTCTCGCCCGCTTCGACGGCCAGGCGGTGGTACATCGTCGGTACGCCGAACAGCATCGTGCCGTCCGCGGTCAGCTCCCGGACGACGCCCTCGGTGCTGAACCGGCCCAGGTGGTGCACGCTGCCGCCGCGCCGCAGCGGCCCGAGGACGCCCAGCACGAGGCCGTGCACGTGGAACAGCGGCAGACCGTGCACGAGGACATCGTCGGCGGTCCACTGCCACGCCTCCGCCAGCGCGTCCAGTGTGTGCGCGAGCGCCCGGCGGGGGAGCACGACGCCCTTGGGCGGGCCCGTCGTGCCGGAGGTGTAGACGACGAGGGCGGCGGTCTCGGGACCCGGCTCGTACGGGAGGGGCGGCACCTCCTCGTCGGCGGCGGCGGGATCGACGTCGAGGCGGGGCAGGGCCGCCAGCGCGCCGGGCAGCTCGGCGTCCGGCTCGGCCAGGACGAGCGTCGGCCCGCTGTCCGACACGATGTGCGCCAGCTCGCTCTCGCCGATCTTCGGGTTGACGGGCACCGCGGGCACTCCGGCGAGCAGCGCGGCCACCACGGCGACCGCGGTCTCCAGGGTGGGCGTGGCCCAGACCGCCACCCGGATCTCGCCGTCGAGCCGCTCGGCGAGCCGGCCCGCCACCGCGGCCAACTGGCGGTAACTGAGCGCCCGCTCGCCGAAGCGCAGCGCGGGCTGCGGCGACGCGTCGCTCAGCGCCGGAAAGAGCACGTTCACCAGGTCTCCCTCGTTCTGTTCGTCGCACGTCGGTGCCGCCCCGGACCTGCTGGAACGGGCCGACCCCACCACTGTGTCAGAGACCACCGACAACGCGGTCGGGCGGCACCGCGCGGGAGTGCGACCGGCCCGTCGCACCCGGCCGTCGCACCGGACCGCACCGGGACGCGGCAGGCGTCCGGCGCGGTCCGCTCAGCCCGGCATCTTGCGGAAGTCCCAGGACACGGCGGCTTCCGGGACCAACCGCAGCCAGGCGTGTCGGCCGTCGTGCGGCATCTGTTCCAGGCCGAAGTACTTGGTGGCGAACAGCCGCTCGGGCACGTCCAATTCCGCGCAGACATCACCTGTTCGAGGTACTTCGCCGACGAAGTCCGCGCTGCCGGTCAGCTCGACCCCGCGCAGTTGCCCGTAGTCGTGCCCGTCGTCGACGACCACCGCGATCCGCGGATTCTTGCGCAACTGGGCCCAGCGCTTGCTGCGGGTGATCGAGTACAGCCAGAGGGCGGCGCCGTCCCAGGCGAACCAGAGGGCGCCGACGTGCGGCGTGCCGTCCGTGCCCACGGTGGCCACCCGGCAGGTGCGCTGCTCCGTCAGGAAGGCGTCCCGTTCGTGCGGCGTCATCATGATGCGGCGCCCGCGCCGCTGTGTGCCGGTCATCCGTCGTCCACCTCCGCCGTACGGCCTGACTGAAAGTCAGGAACAGGTGCCAGGCATCATCCGGTCTCTTCCGTGCCGGCGCAATGGCGGCTACGCTCGCGCGGCTCGGCCAGGCACTGTGCCGGCACCGCGACGCCTTGGTACGGCGGCACGGCTGCGGCTCGGTACGGCGGCACGGTGTCAATGTGCGACAACCGGCTTCGCGACCACCTACCCCGGGAAGGGACGAGACGATGGCATCCGGCGCCCGCCTCCTGGAACAGACCGATCCGGCGACGACGGCCCTGCTCACCGTCGAGTGCCAGCGCGGCGTCGTCGGGCCGGACGGCGCGCTGCCGGAACTGGCCGCGGCGGTCCGCGCGTCCGGGGCGCTCGCCCGGGTGGCGCGGCTGGTCGGGGCCGCTCACGACGCGGGGGTGCAGGTGCTGCACGCCGTCGCCGAGCGCCGTCCGGACGGCCGGGGCGCCAACCGCAACGCGCGCCTGTTCGCCGCCGCCGAGCGGCTGCCCGTACAGCAGACCGTCGGGACGACCGCGGTACGGGTCGCCGACCCGGTGCCCGTCTCCGAGGACGACCTGATCGTCCGCAGGCTGCACGGGCTGTCGCCGCTCGCCGGTACGGACGTGGACCCGCTGCTGCGCAACCTCGGGTGCCGCACCCTCGTCATCGTCGGGGTGTCGGCGAACGTGGCGATCCCGAACGCCGTCTTCGACGCGGTCAACCTCGGGTACACGGCGGTGGTGCCCGCCGACGCCATCGCCGGCGTGCCGGCCGACTACACGGCGGCGATGGTCCGGCACACCCTCGCCCTCGTCGCCACCGTCACCACCACCGCCGACCTGCTCGCCTGCTGGCGCGGGACGCGGAGCCGGACGCCCGGCCCCCGGACCGCGGCCGAGTGACCGGCCGGCGGACGCGGCCACCTGGCCCGCCACCAGCCTCCCACCGAACCCGGCCGGCGTCCCTGGGCCACCCGGTCACCCCAGCTTGATCGAGCCGCCCTCCACGCTCACCTTCGCCGCGACGAGCCCCTGAGTGGCGGGCCCGTTGCGTACGCTGCCGTCGGCGACGGCGTAGCGGCTGCCGTGGCAAGGACAGTTGATCGTGCCGTCCGCCACCTCGTTCACCAGGCACCCCTGATGCCGGCAGACCGCCGAGAACGCCTTGAACTCGCCCTTGGCGGGCTGGGTCACCACGACCTTGCGGTCCTTGAAGACCTTGCCGCCACCTTCGGGGATGTCCGTGGTCCGGGCCAACACGCTCCCGGCGGCACCGGCGCCCGCGCTCCCGGGGTCCTTGCTGCCGGGCTCCGTGTCGCCGTTCTTCGATCCGTCGCCCCCGGCGCTCCCCGTCGCGTCGGGCGGCGCGGACGAGGCGCTGTCGCCGTACCCGTCCGAGCCGTTCCCGCAGGCCGCGAGCGCGGCGGCCAGTCCCGCCGCGCCGGCCGCCGCGACGACCGCACGGCGTGTCGTCCGCGCGCCCGTCCGTGTGCTCGTCCGCCGCCCTGTCGATGCCTGCTGCGTCATGGGGTGCCTCCAACTGTCGGTGCGCCAGGGGCCGCCGGGTGCCGTGAGCGGTGCGTGTCACGTGGCGCGTGCGTCCCCTGGGCGTTGTGGAAGTTCCATACGGGCGGGCGGGCGCGCGTGTTCAGTTCTTGTCGAGTGCCGAGCGCAGGAAATCACGTTCGAAGCGCAGCAGGTTCTCGTTGACCGCCGGGTCGGCGGGGGCGTGTCCCGCTCCAGGCAGCGGCAGCACGCTGTGCGGCCGACCGGCGGCCAGCAGTTCGGCGGAGAAGCGGAGGGTGTGGGCAGGGGCCACGTTGTCGTCCGCCAGCCCTTGGACGAGCAGCAGCGGACGGCGCAGCAGATGTCCGTGGCCCACCAGGGAGGAACGGGCGTAGTGGTCCGGTGTCTCCCGGGGGTGGCCGAGGTAACGTTCCTTCCAGTGGGTGTCGTACAGCCGCTGGTCTGTGGGCGCGGCGCCGGCGGCCGCCGCGTGGAAGACGTCGGGACGGTGCAGGACGGCCGCGGCGGCCAGGAAGCCGCCGAACGACCAGCCGCGGATCGCCACCCGGGACAGATCCAGGTACGCGAAGCGCGCGGCGGCAGCGTGCAGCGCGTCGGTCTGGTCCTCCAGGGCGGGCGTGAGCTGATCGCCGTGGACGGCCTTCTCCCAGGCCGGGCCCCGGCCGGGGGTTCCGCGGCCGTCCGCGACCAGTACGGCGAAGCCCTCCTCGGCGAACCACTGCGCCACACACGCGAACCAGGTGCGGGCCCGTACGGCGAGCTGGATGCCCGGGCCTCCGTACGGGGAGAGGAGCACCGGCAGCGTGCCCCTACCGGGTTCGTACCAGGAGGGCAGATACAGCGCGGCGCGCAATTCCCGCCGTCCCAGGAGGAGGTGTTCCGGGCGTGGGGTGACGACCGGATTCTCGCCGAGCGAGGCGATCGTTCGGGCGGTTCCGATGGTGACGTCGGCTGTGTCCGGTCCGGAACCGCGTACGCAGGCAACCGGCCGGTCCGGCCCGGAGGAGCGCACCTCGGCAACCGGCCCCTCCGGTGTGAGCCCGCTGAGGACCACCGTGCCGCCCCCGGCGGCAGCCGTGAAGAGTCCCGGCCCTTCGCTCAGCCGGGCCAGACCGTCCGCCGGGGCCCACCGCCACACGTGCACCGCCGTCGGCTCCTCGCCGGCGGTGAACCACACCTGCTCGCCTTCGACGGCGACGACCTCCCGCACCTGTAGTCCGGGCGGTGTCACGGTGGTGCCGCCCACGTTCAGGTGGCGGGTGCCGGGCGTGTCCTCGGGCAGGACCAGGGCTCCCGATGCCGTACGGGCCGGGGTGCCGGGCACGATCTCGGTCCAGGCGGGGTCGGTGCGTTCGTGCAGCGTACGGGTCGCGCCGGTGCCGGGATCGACCGCCAGGGTGCGCAGCGTCCGCTGGTCGCGGGTCTGTACGCCGATGAGCGGCCCGTGGTTGTCCCACCCGGCGCTGACGAGGTAGGTGTACGTGGCCCGGTCCCACGCCACGTCGACGCGGCGCTCCCCGGAAGCAGCCACCGGCCCGGAAGGCGCCACCGGTCCGGAAGCAGGCACCGGCCCGGAGGCGGTCACCGGCAGGATGTGCAGCGACACCTCCGCGTTGGCCGTCCCCGCCGAGGGGTAGGCGACCGCGCGCGGCGGCCGCTCGGGGTGGGCCGGATCGCTGAGGTAGCGCCGTTCCACGCCGGACGTGTCCACCCTGGCCACCAGGAGATGACGGCCATCCGGGGCCCACCAGTAGCCGCGCGAGCGGCCCATCGACTCGGCGGCCACATACTCGGGCAGGCCGTAGGTGACGTCCGGTCCTTCGGGAGCCGCCAGTGGCCGGTCCCTCCCGTCCTCCAAGGCGATGACGTGCAGCGATCCACCGGACACGTACGCGACCAGCCGCCCGTCCGGAGAGGGCCGGGGATCGACGACCGGCCCGGCGGCCGGTACGTGAACGGGGGCGCCCCCGTCCGTACGGACCACCCACAGTGCGCCGGAGAGCGCGCAGGTCACCACGCGCGCCGCCGCGTCGGCCGCATACGCGACGACACCGGTGGAATACTCCCGGGCCCGCTCCCGCCGCACCCGCTCGGCCTCGGGCAGCCGCCCCTCTGCGGCCTTCGCGGTCCCGGCGGCCGGGTCGGCTCTCAATGCCACCGGATCGATCAACACCCGCTCCGTGCCGCCCTCGTACACCCACAGCCGGCCTACGGGGTCGCTGCCCCCGCCCGTACGGACGAAGAGCACCCGGCGGCCGTCCGGAGAGACGCCGAACTGACGCGGCACACCGAGGGAGAAGCGGCGGGTCCGGGCGTATTGCCCGGGGAAGGCGGCGGAGCTGCGGTCGGCAAAGGCTGCGGGGGCCTCGGGGGCGGCGCCGGGGGAACGGAAGGAGCCATCGGCAGGAGTCATGGCGGGACTCTGGCACCCGGCGGTTCCGGCTTCCACCGCCATATGACCTGTGAACGCGACGAAGCCCCGCGGACGGGGGAACCGCGGGGCTTCGTTCGACAAGTGTACATGTGTTCAGGTGTTATGTCTCTTCTGCCTACCTCGGCGCTCCCGAGGACATCGGCCCTGCTGCCCACCCCCCACCATGGGATGATGGCCCCGTGACCTTGGAGGATCTCGTCCGGCTCCGCCGGGCCCGTGACCTGATGGACCGCGAGTACGCGAAGCCGCTCGACGTCCCCGCGCTGGCCCGCACCGCGCTCATGTCGGCGGGCCACTTCTCCCGCAGCTTCCGCGCCGCCTTCGGAGAGACGCCGTACAGCTACCTGATGACGCGCCGCATCGAGCGGGCCAAGGCGCTGCTGCGGCGGGGCGACCTGTCGGTGACGGAGGTCTGCTTCGAGGTCGGCTGTACCTCGCTGGGGTCGTTCAGCTCGCGGTTCACCGAGCTGGTGGGCGAGAGCCCGAGCGCGTACCGGGCCCGCAGCCACGACGAGGGCGCCGCCATCCCCGCCTGCTACGCCAAGATCTACACGCGACCGGTCAGGAATGGAGAAGCGCGGCCCGCTCCCCGCCCGTAGCGTTGTCCGCATGGATATCAGCCTTTCCACCTGCTTCATCGCCGTCGACGACCACGACAAGGCGCTCGCCTTCTACCGGGACGTGCTCGGCCTGGAAGTACGCAACGACGTCAGCTTCGAGGGGATGCGCTGGGTGACCGTCGGCGCCCCGTCGCAGCCCGACGTGAACATCGTTCTCGAACCGCCCCTCGCGGACCCGAACGCCTCGCCCGCCGACCGCGAGGCCCTGACGGAACTCCTGGCCAAGGGCCTGCTGCGGGCCGTCATCTTCACGACCGACGACTGCGACGCCACCTTCGAGCGCATCCGCGCCGCGGGCGGCGAGGTGCTCCAGGAGCCGGTCGACCAGCCGTACGGCGTCCGCGACTGCGCCTTCCGCGACCCGTCCGGCAACATGCTGCGCTTCAACCAGGCCCGCAAGCAGTGAGCGCGGCGCACGACGCCTGAGGACAGCCGGGCCGCTTCCCCGTCCATCCACAGGGGAAGCGGCCCGGCCTGCGTATGGCAAGGGCGGCAGCGACGGCCGGATGACGCCTGCTCTGGCCGGATAGCTCCTCAACAACGCCCGCCTCTCCAGCCACACTTGTACGGTACGTACAACGCGTTGGTGACCGCTGTCCGAAGGGCCCCTGATGCACTCCGAAACAACAGGCCACGGCAGTACGCCGGCACCGTCGCCGGCGCCGGTCCGGGACAGACACCCCGCCGGCCGGGTCCCGCTGCGCGCCGACCTCAAGGCGGCCCTTCCCGACGCCGGTGCCGCGGTGGTGGTCACCGTCGCGGTGTTCGTCTTCCTGTACCTGCGCATGCGGTCCGGCGCGTCCGCGACCGTCGCGGTCATGCCCTTCATGAACGACCCCGGCACCTACTGGATGTACCTGCTCAGCCAGGCGTTCGGCTGGTCGGGGCTGCTCTGGTCGTGGGGGACGGTCATGCTCGGGCTGCTGCTGTCCGGCCCCCGGCCCGGCCGGCTGCCGGTCTCCCGGGCCGTGCTGGAGCGCTGGCACCGCACCACGAGCCTGACGACGATGGCGCTGATGTTCGCGCACGCCCTGATGTTCGGCGCCGAACTGGTGCGCGACGCGGGCGGGACGGCCTGGCTGGCGCGCCTGTGGTCGGCGTTCGCCGACACGTTCGTGCCGGGCTGGTACGACTCGGGGACCGGCAAGCTGGCCATCCCCATCGGCCAGGGCGCCCTGTATCTCGCCGTCCCGCTGGGGCTGCTCTTCTACGTACGGCACCGTATCGGCGCGAACGCCTGGCGCCGGCTGCACCGTTTCGTCATCGTCGTGTACGTGCTGAGTGTCTGGCACACGCTGCTGTACGGGACCAACGTCTGGTACGACGAGTGGCCGCGTACCGTCCTGTGGCTGCTGCAACTGCCCGTCGCGGTGCTCCTCCTGCTCCGGCTGCTGCGTCCCGCGCGGCGGGCCGAGCGCCTGGGGGCGCCCGGACGGCAGGGGGAGGCCGCGCCGCTGCGCTGGACGGCCCGGGCCGCGGGCCGGGCCGCTGCCGCCGCCGTGATCGTCGGACTGCTGGCCGTGGTTCTCTCCGGCCACGACGGCGGGCGGCCCCGGCCGGACGAACCGCCCGCGACCGCCCCGGCCGGTCAGGAACCCGAGTGACCTGCGACTGGTCCAGCCCCTCAAGAACCTGAGTGACCTGTGACCGCCCCGGCCCCCACCAGCAACCGGAGCGACACCGCCCCGCCCCTCAAAAACCTGACTGACCCGGCACCGCGACAGCCGGCCGGTCACGCTCCCCAGGCAGGAACGACACCTGCGGCGCCCCCGTACGCGGGCTGACGGTGACCTCGGCCGTCACGCCGTACACCTCGGCCAGCAGCTCCTCGGTCAGCACCTCGGCGGGCGGCCCTGACGCCGTGACCTGCCCCTTGCACAGGACGTACAGGCGGTCGCAGTAGTACGCGGCGAGGTTGAGGTCGTGCAGCGCCACCAGAACTGTGGTCGGCAGCCTGCGCAGGATGCCGAGCACCGTCAACTGGTGCTTGACGTCCAGGTGGTTGGTCGGCTCGTCGAGGACCAGCAGGGCGGGCCGCTGGGCCAGCGCGCGGGCGATGAGTACCCGCTGGCGCTCGCCGCCGGAGAGCCGGTCGAAGGACCGGTCCGCCAGCCCGGCCGCGTCCACCGACTCCAGGGCCCACGCCACCAGCGAGGCGTCCTCGGCGCTGTCGCCGTCGAGCAGCCGTTTGTGCGGAGTGCGCCCCATCGCGACGACCTCGCGCACGGTCAGGTCGAAGTCGGCGGCCGACTCCTGCACCACGGCGGCCACCGTACGGGCCAGCCGCCGTACCGGCAGCGACCAGGCGTCCGTGCCGTCCACCCGGACCTGTCCCGCGTCGGGCCGCAGCACCCGGTAGACGGCGCGCAGCAGGCTGGACTTGCCGCTGCCGTTGGGCCCGACCAGGCCGACCACCTCACCGGGCCGGGCGGTCAGGGAGACGTCGCGCACCAGGCGGTGCGCCCCGGCGGTGAGGGTGAGACCGTCGACGGTCAGTTCGGTCGCGCTCATGCCACTCCTCGGTGCACGGTACGGCGGGCGTCCCGGCGCATCAGCCACAGGAAGAACGGTCCGCCGCACAGCGCGGTCAGCACCCCGACGGGATCTCCATGGGCGCGGCGACGGTACGCGCCGCGATGTCGGCCCAGATCAGGAACACCGCGCCGGCCAGTGCGGCGGCGGGCAGCACCCGGCGGTGGTCACCGCCCACGAACAGGCGCACCACGTGCGGCAGCATCAGGCCCACGAAGCCGATCGGCCCGGCCGCGGCGACCAGGACGCCGGTGACGAGCGAGAGCAGGACGAACATCCGGGCCCGGAACCGGGCCACGTCCAGCCCCATCGTCGTGGCGGCCTCCTCACCCGCCAGCAGCAGGTTCAGCGACCGGGCCTGGACCAGCAGGACGGCGATGCCCAGCAGCAGCGCCAGGCCCGGCAGCCACAGCGTGCTCCACTGCACCCCGCCGAGGCCCCCGAGGGTCCAGGCGAGCACCGCCCGGGCCTCGTTGCCCCGGTCGGAGGTCAGCAGCAGGATGTCCATCACCGCCGTGAGGACCGCCGCCATCGCCACTCCCGACAGCACCAGCCGTACGGAGGTGATGCGCCCGCCGGTACGGGCCGTCGTGTAGACGAGCAGCAGCGTCAGCAGCGCGCCGGCGAAGGCGGCGGCCGACAGCGACACCGGACCGAACAGGGTCACCCCGAAGACGATCACCAGGACGGCGCCCAGGGACGCACCCGAGGAGACGCCCAGCAGATACGGCTCCGCCAGCGGGTTGCGGACCAGTGCCTGCATGGCCGTACCGATCACCGCGAGCCCCGCGCCGGTCACCGCGCCGAGCGCCACCCGCGGCGCCCGTACGTCCAGCACGATGGTCTCGCGCGCCCGGGACCACCCCGGGTCCGGCAGGTCGGCGCCCAGCGCGTGGGTCACGATGCCCCACACCTCACCGGGCGGCACGTGCACCGACCCGATCGCCATCCCCGCCGTGGCGGAGACCAGCAGCAGCACGCCCAGCACGACGAGGGTGACGGCGAAGGACCGGCGGCGCGGCGGCGTCCCGGGCCGGTGCTCGGGGACGGCCGCCGTCCCGGCGGCGGCGGTCACCGGAACCGCTCGGGGTGCAGGGCGCGGGCCAGCTCCTCCACCGCGTACGGCGGCCGCACCCCCACCAGGGTCGCGGTCAGCGGCAGTACGACGAACCGTTTGTTCTTCACCGCGGGCACGTCGGCGAGCGCGGGCTGCGACAGCAGGAACTGCTTCTTCTGCTCGACGCTCCCGGCCCCCGCGTAGTCGTAGATCGCGATGACCTCGGGCTTCCGCTCGACGACCTGCTCCCAGGACGCGTCTCCGAAGACCTTGTCCAGGTCCGCGAACACGTTCCGGCCGCCCGCGCGCTGGATGATCTCGGTGCCGAGACTCTTGCCGCCGGCGGTGAAGGCCGCCTTGTCGCCGCTGTCGTACACGAAGACCGGTACGGCGGGGGCGCCCTTGACCGCCTCGGTGGTCCGGTCCACCCGCGCCTTGAGGCCGGCGGCCAGCTCGGCGGCCCGGTCCCGTACGCCGAAGATGCTGCCGACCGTGCGGACCTCGTCGTACGTGTCCTGCATGGACACCTGCTTCTTCCCGCAGTACTCGCGGTTGAGGTAGGTGTTGATCCCGGCGTCGGCGAACGCCTTGCGCGAGCGGCCCTCGTTCTCGGCGAACGCGCTGGCGTACCCGCCGTAGACGAGGTCCGGGCCGGCTTCCAGCACGGTCTCGAAGGACGGTTCCTTCTTCGCCAGTTGGGGCAGCGCCTCGTAGTCCTTGCGCAGGTGCGGCAGGACGGCCGAGTCGGGGAAGGCGGTGCCGATCATCCGGTCCTTGAGGCCCAGCGCCAGCATCAGCTCGGCGGGGTGCTGGTGGATGGTGAGCACCCGGGAGGGCGGCTTCCGGTAGGTGGTGCGGATGCCGCAGTTGTCGATGGTGACCGGGAAGCCTTTCGCCGCGGTGGCCGCGGGCTCCGCGTCACCCGCGGTGTCCCGCGCCGTGCCGCAGCCGCCCAGCAGTACGGCGGACAGGGCCAGGGCCACCGCCGGTGCCGCGGCGCGCCGGAACCGGCGCCGCCGGGCGGCGGGGGGAGAAAAGGGGGACGGGTCGTGCCGTCGTACACGTAAAGCCTCCTGCGGAGTCCGCGCTCCTCGGAACGGGCCCGCGACAGGCCAGTGTTCTGACTCCCGGATCGACGTTCCCCCGGCCGCCCCGCGCCGCGCGCGGTGGCCCGAACTGCCTGATGAAAGGTCACTCCCCGGTCACAGTGGCGGGACCGCGCCGGACTCGCACCGGCTTCCTGTCTCCCGTCGCGGTGATGACCAGGTGATATTACGGTCGGCCGGACCGTGGGCAAAGGGCGCGCGTACGGTTCCGCGCGCCGTCCGCGGTGTACGGGCGCCGGGCCCCGCCGTGCGGCCCGGCGCCCCGGTCACGCCGCGCGGACCGCCCGGAGCACCAGCCGCTCGGCGTCCTGGTCGTACGGGCGGCCGTCGAAGCCCCCGAAGACCTCGATCTCCTGGAAGCCCGCCTCCCCGGCCATCCGCCGCAACTCCACGGCGCTGTAGACGAACCAGACCAGGCTCGTCCGCGTCACCCGGTCGCCCCGTACGAGCACCCAGTCGCTGCGCAGCCGTGCCCAGTCGTCCAGCACCGTGTCGGTCTGCACCAGCAGGTCGTCGCCGCGCTGTACGACCTTCGGCGGTGTGACCCTACGGGCCAGCAGTTCCTTTCCGGCCATGTCCAGCAGCAGGGTCCCGCCGGGTGCCAGGCAGTCGTGCATCGTGCGCAGCACCCGGGCGTTGTCGGCGGGGTCCTCGAAATAGCCGAACGAGGTGAACATGTTGAGGACCACGTCGAAGGCCCCGGGCTCGGAGAACTCCCGCATGTCGGCCTGGACGTAGCGGGCGGTGACTCCGGCGTCGGCGGCCCGCTTCCTGGCCCGGTCCAGCATCGCCGGGCTGCGGTCGACCCCCGTCACACCGAAGCCCCGGCGGGCGAGCGGAACGGTGAACACCCCTGGACCGCAGCACAGGTCCAGCACCCGGGCCCCGGCCGGGAAGGACAGCAGGGGAGAGGTGTCGAGCAGCTCCTCGGCCTGGGTGTAGCGGCTGTCGGAGAAGAGGAAGTCGTAGAACTCGGTCCAGAAGTCATCGTCCTGGAATCCGCCCGTGTGCGTCATCGGGTACCGGTGTTCCTTCCATGAGGTCCGTGAGGGGGGTGGCGGGGGTGAGGTCGTCAGGGGCGGCGGGAGCGGTGCCCTGCCCGCGCCGCAGGGCGAGCAGGAGCGGCGGCAGCAGGACGCACTGGGCCGCGGCGAACAGCCAGAACCAGCCGGCGTGCCCGGCGCGTTCGCCGAAGCCGTAGAGCTGTCCGCCCAGCACGCCGCTGGCGCAGGCGCCCAGACCCGCGGCGAGCCGCTGCTGTCCGAAAACCACGGCGTCCGAGCGGGGGCTGCGGCGCAGGGCCTCCAGGTCGTTCTTGAGGAAGAGCACGATGTCGCCGAGCGTGATGAGGACACCGCCCGCCAGCAGGGCGGTTCGCGTACCGGCCGCCAGGACCGCCATCCCGGCGGCCAGTCCCGCGAACCCGACCGCCAGGGCGACGGGATAGCGCATCCGCCGGATGGCGCCCGACGCGAGCGGCTGGACGACGATGACCAGGAGGAAGCAGGTCAGCAGCACCAGGCTGTAGAACTCGCTGGAGGCGCGCTCGACGGCGTACACGGCGAGGTAGTGCTGGAAGTGGAAGTAGAGGTAGAACGCCAGGCCGTTGGCGACGAAGGGGAGGACGGCGATACCGGTGAGCAGGCCCTGGCCGGCCGCCGGCGCGCTGCCGGACCGTTCCTTCTCCGGCCCCACCGCCGGCAGCCGCGCATGCCCCACGGCCACCACGGCGAACAGCGCCGTCACGACGAGGAACAGCGGGGCAGGAGACGACAGTACGAACGGGCCCGCGACGAGCGGGCCCACGGCCATCCCCGCGTTGAGCGCCGCGTTGCCCGCGGACAGGAACGCGGGACGACGCTCCTCGGCCACACCGTGCACCAGGTACGCCTTGTTGGCCGGCAGGTACAGCGCGGCGCCGCAGCAGGTCAGGATCAGCGCCGCCACCGCCACCGGCGGCCACCGCAGCGCCGCCAGGAACGCCGCGAAGCCCGCCGTACGGATCACCAGCGCCCACAGCATCGTGCGCCGCAGCCCCACCCGGTCGGCGAGCGCCCCGCCGAGCACCCCTCCCGAGAACTGCACGAGGGACGCGGCGGCCAGCACCACACCGACCGCCCCGAGCCCCATGCCCAGCCGCTCGTGAAGGAAGACCGACATGAACGGCAGGACCATGAAACTGCCGAGCGGGATGAGGAAGGAGCTGAGCAGCAGGAAGCGCAGCGGCCCGGTGAGGCTGGACAGCGCGGTGCGGAACTTCGGGCCGCCGTCCGTGCGTTCAGTCACCGGAACCCTGGCCCGCCTGGCTCGCCGTCGCCGCAGCCGCCGTACCGGTCGCGCCCGTTGTAGCGGCCGCGTCCGTCACGCCTGCCCCGTCCGCCGCCCCCGCCGCACGGAACGGCTCCGTCCGCACCCGTACGGCATTGGCCGCCGCGACCGCGCAGTGCGTGGCCAGTTCGGCCGTCTCGCCCTCCGCGTAGACGATGCCCGCGTAACCGCGGCTGTCGCCCAGGTGCTCGACGGGGTCGCCGGTCCGCTTGACCGGGTACCAGGTGGGGGAGCCCGGCATGTCCGGCAGCCGGTCGAGTCCGTCGACGCCCGTGAACACCCCTGGTTCCGCCGGGTACCCGAGGACGAAGGCCGAGGCGGGGCCGCCGGGCAGCTCCGCGTCCATGAGTCCGGGTCGGCTGCCGAGGGCCGCTTCCACCATCGCCTCGTACACGTTCACGCCGAGAGCCCGGCACAGCCCTTCACCGACGAGCGCGCCGCCGATCCGCGGGTTGATCTCCACCACTTCCGGGCCGTCGGTGGTCAGGGCGAACTCCACGTGGGCGAACCGGTCGGTGTAGCCGACGGCGGCCAGCACGTCGTCCAGCCACCGCTCCAGGGCGTCCCGGCGCGGCTGCGGGAAGGCGACGGGGAACGCGGTGATCTCCTCCCGGAAGTGCGGCTCGGGCGACATCAGCCGGCTGGAGACGCCCAGCAGCCGGGTCCGCCCAGCCCAGGTGAGGGTCTCCGCGCTGTACACCGGTCCGGAGAAGTACGGTTCGGCGAACAGACGGCCCTTGAGCTGCCGTCCGGCGGCCTCGGCCAGCGCCGCGTCCAGCTCCCGCTCGTCCCGTACCAGCCAGACGTTCTGGCTTCCGGTGCCCGCGGTGTCCTTGAGGATCGCGGGCAGGCCCACCGCCTTCACCAGCAGCGCCGCCGTCGCCGGGTCGCCGCTGTCCGCCTCCGCCGCGCGGGCCCGGGTCAGCCCGGCCTCGAACAGCCGGTCCCGTACGGCGGCCTTGTCCCGGGCCAGCCGCAGTACCGCCGCGTCGAGGCCGGGCAGCCCGAAGCGGGCGGTGAGTTCGGCGCCGACCAGCATCCAGGTGTCGGTCGAGCTGATCAGCCCCCGCAGGTCCGGGATCCGGCCGAGTTGTTCCGCCACCAGTTCCGTGTCGAAGGTGTCGGTCTCCACCACGTCGAGGGCGCCCGCGGGCAGCCGCTCCAGCTCGTACGCGTAGTACGCGGGGTCGCGGGTCAGCAGCCGCAGCGGCTCGCCCAACTGGGCGGCGGCGCGCGTCAGGTGGCCCAGCCCGAAGGTGAGCGCTTCCAGGCAGACCACGGTCATGCGCGCGCCTCCGCACGGCGGGACGGCCAGGGGGCGCGGTTCCACGCCATCGTCGACCAGGGCATGGACATCTCCTCGGGGCTGCCGACCTCGGCCGGCTTCAGTGCGGCCAGGTCCACGGCCTCCCGGTGGCGGGCGTAGACCCGTTCCACGTAGCGGTGGCCGGTGTCGGCACCGATCACCAGGTGGAGCCGGTCGGGGTGGCGGCGGGACTCGTAGGTGGCGGTCAGGTAGGCGGCGCCGGTGGACAGCCCGGCGAAGACGGCGTGCTCGCGCAGCAGGGCGACGGCGCCGGACATGGCGTGGGTGAAGTCCATCCAGTGGACCGCGTCGTACAACTGGTGGCGGACGTTGTCGAAGGGGATCGAGGAACCGATGCCGGCGATGATGGCTTCCGGGTCGTGGTGGTCCTGGCTCCCGAAGGTGACGCTGCCGAACGGCTGCACCCCGACCAGCCGGACACCGGGATCGCGGCGGCGCAGATGCCGCACCAGGCCGCCGGTCGAGGCTCCCGACCCGACGCCGCCGACGACCGTCGGGGTGCGGCCCGGCAGGGCCCTGGTCACCAGGTCGGCGACCTCCTGGTAGCCCAGGTAGTGGATGTCGTCGTGGTACTGCCGCATCCAGTGGACGTCGGGCCGTTCGGCGAGGATCTCCCGGACCCGCCGGACCCGCAGCTCCTGGTCGAGCTTGAGGTTCTTCGACGGTCTGACCTGCTCGACCGTCGCGCCGAGGATCTCCAGTTGGGCGAGGGTGGTGGCGTCCACGGTGGTCGAGGCCACGATGTGGCAGCGCAGGCGGTAGCGGTGGCAGGCCAGCGCCAGGGCGTAGGCGTAGATGCCGCTGGAGCTGTCTATCAGGGTCTGCCCGGTACGGACGGTGCCCCGGTCGAGCAGCCGCCGGACGGCCGCCAGCGCGGAGTAGATCTTCATCGACTCGAACCGCAGCAGCACCATGCCGTCCGTCAGTTGGACGAGGTCGGGTCTCTTGAGGGCGTCGGCTATGTGGGGATGGGTGCCGACTGTGTCGGAAGGTGTCACGCGTAGCCTCCTTGGGCGAAAGAGCACTGGTGACCGAGCGAACGGAAGAAGGCGGACAGCTCGCCCTTCAGGGACGGCGCCGGCCGGCCGCTGAAGAGGTAACCGACGAGCGATCCGGTGTGGGCGACGAAGACGCCGTCCGCCCCGAACTCCTCGCGGTGGGCCAGGACGGTCTCGAAGGTGTGCTTGGGCAGCACCTCCTGGGACAGCGCGCTGCTGAAGGTCGCGGCCCGGGCCACGGCTGCCGGGTCGCCGGAGGCGAAGCCCTTCAGGAGGTCGGTCAGGCACCGTTCGTACTCCGTGGCGCAGCGCCGGTAGTGCCGCCGCAGCACCGGTGTCACCGCGGCGGTGTCCACCGTGCCCGGCTCCATGACGAACGCGGTGTGGAAGCCGATGCCGGTGCCCAGCCGCCGTACGACCCGGTGCCGTCCGCTCAGGTAGAGCGCGAACTCGTCGAGGAACACGCTGTCGGCGCGCTCTATCGCCGACAGGACGCGGAGGACGGCCCCGGTGTCGTACGGCAGCGAGAAGAGCCGGAACAGGCAGCGCAGGGTCGCCACGATGTCCGCCGTCGAACTGGCCATGCCCACCCCGACGTGCAGGTCCGAGTGGGAACTCCAGCGGCCCGGCGGCAGCGTCCGGCCGAAGTGCTCCAGGAAGAGCCGCGCGGCCGTGGCCGCCTTCGCGCCGAGGGGCGGTGCGTCGGGCGTTGCGGCGTGCGGTTCGTCGCCGGGGACGGCGTCCGGCGAGAAGTACACCCAGGAGTGCCGGTCCACGGGGAACGAGACGATCGCGATGTCCGCGTCACCGCCGGGGCGCAGCGGGCCCTGGAACAGCTCGCCCAGCGTCCCCTGGCAGACGCCGGAGACCCACCGTGCCGGGGCGCCGTCGGGGGTGGTCAGCATCGGGCACCGTACAACGGCCGTGCCGGGCCCGGCCGTCGGCCGCCCCGGAGACATTCCCTGCGGTATTCCTCGCTCACGAACACGCCCTCTCTCGCCGCACCCGGCCCGAGGATTTCGGCCGGTGAGTGAGAGGGCGGCCGCGCCGGGACGCGCGTTGCTCCGCCTGCACCGCCGACCCAGCCCTCGAGGTCACCGTGGACAGCGCGTACGCCGGTCCTCGCCCGTACGCGCGCAGTGGCAGGTATCCGGACTCATGGGCATGTCGGCCGGGCCTTCCGGCAACAGCTACCGGCCACCGCTTCCCGCACCCTTCGACCGGGTCCGGTGCTCCATCGGCGGCTTTCGCTCCCACTCACCGCTGCGGGACAGTCCCGGATTTCCACCGGGTTCCCTCTTACGACGCCCCACGGAGAGTGGCGCGAACCGACTGCGCACATCAGCGTAGAGGCGTTCCCGCCACCGCAACAGAGAGGTCTGTGTGGTTGTCTCGATTGGTGCCGCTGACAGGCGCGGGAAGTGTGCAGTACGGGCGCGCGGCCCGCGGGAGCCTGTCACCAGCGATCCTGCGGTGCAGCACACCGCCCGTGCCCCGCCTCAAACATGTCATGTCAGTACGTCTCCTCACGGTCCCGCAACAGATCCACCCGCTGGACCCGGTGGCCGATTTGAGCCTCCGGGCCCTCAGCTGGAGAGCCGCACGGGAGCCCTGGGGCCGATGTGGCCCGTGATCGGACTCCTTCCCCTCACCATCGGCCGGCCCGCCCGGCACGCTAGAGGAGCGTCAGATCAAGGACTCGGGCGACGCCGGTTTCGGCCAGGACAGTTACCAGCAGATCTACGCGGACGAGGCGAGCCGGAAGGCCCCCGGCCGCCGGTGACGGACGATGATGGAAGCTCACTCCCGCCGTGCGGGCCACTCCGCACGGCGGGGCCGGGCTGTCAGTCAGGAGGCGTTGGCCATGCGGATCCCTGGACCCGAGCCCCGGCCGGACGGCGGGGCGGGGGCGGTCGCCGCGGCGGGCGGACTGCACACCTACCAGTTGCGACTGCACGCGGAGTACGGGCCCGTCGTACGGTTCCAACTGCCGGGCGCGGAGACGGCCGTGTCGGTCGCCGACCCCGTACTGCTGGAGGCCACGGCCCACATCGACAAACGGCCGGAGCGGCTGTTCGCGTTCCTGGCCCCGCTGTGCGAGGCGGGCAACTTGCAGGTGATGCCGGCCGAGGAGCACACCCCCTGGCGGCGTGTCCTGCTGTCGGTGCTGGCCGGACGCCCGTCCCACGAGCGGCACTTCGAGCGGTTCACCGCGCTGGCGGCCGGACTCGCCGACCACTGGGGCGAGCAGGCGGGCCACGGGCCCGTAGCGCTGCAGAAGGGCCTCACCGAGCTGTCGCTCCGGATGATCTGTGCTTACGCGCTGGAGGGCGAGGCCGCGGACCCGGAGGGCGTCGTCACGGCCTTCGAGGAGGTGCTCACCGAGTATTTGGGGCGGCTCTACCAGGTGCCGGTACCGGGCACAAAGGAGGAACGCGCCGAGCGGGCGGCCCGGGCCCTCGCCTACCTGCGCGCGACGGTCGACCGGGTGGTCGCGGCGCACCACTCCGGGGGCCGTGCGGACCGCAGCGATCTCGTCGGGGCACTGGTCGAGGCCGGTGAGCGGCCCGCGCGCATCCGCGACACCGTCATGATGACGCTGCTGGCCGCCCACCACACCACCGGAGTCGCCGTCTCCTGGACCCTGTACCTCCTGGGCCGTCACCCCGAGGCGGCCGAGCGGGTCGCCGCCGAACTGGACCGCGTACTCGGTGACCGTGCCGTGCCCGAGTACGCCGACCTGCGGCACCTCAGCTACCTGGACATGGTCCTGAAGGAAGCGATGCGGCTCTACCCGCCCGGCCCGTACGGCGCGCGGGAGACGGCCGGGCCGCTCGTCCTGGGCGACTACGAACTCCCGGCCGGGACGACGGTGTTCTACCCGTTCTGGGCCGTGCACATGAACCCCGACCACTGGCCCGAGCCCGAGAAGTTCGTCCCCGAGCGGTTCACCCCGCAGGAGGTGGCCGGGCGGCCGAGGCTGGCCTACATCCCGTTCGGCATCGGGCCGCGAAGCTGCGAGGGCGCCCAGCTCGCCATGGTCGAGGCCGAACTGGTCCTGGCCGTCCTGCTCAAACGCTTCCGCTTCCGGCCCGCGCCGGGGCACCGGGTGACACCGGTCGAACGCTTCGTGCTGTGGGCGCGCGACGACATCCACATGCTCCTGACGCCTCGCGACACCGCGCCGCGGGCGTGACCCCTGGGCCTGAACCTGGTGCGTGCTGCCAGGGCTGGTGTGCGGGGAAGCCGGGTATGCATGGGGCGGCAGTGCCGGTGCGAGCAGGGGAGTGGCCATGACGGAGTGGTTATTGGCGTTCGACGCGGGCTGTGGCGTGTGCCGTGAGGCGGCCGGGGAGATCGGCAGCGTGGTGGACGACCGGCTGACGATGGCGGGACTCGGAGACGAACGCGTACGCGGCCTGCGGCGGCAGGCGCTGGGCGACGACCCGCCGTTCGTCCCCACGCTGCTGGCCGTGCAGGGGGGCCGGGTACGGGCGTGGACGGGCCCGGCGCTGTCGGTACGGCTGTGCCGTCTGCTGGGGCCGGCCGGCTCCCTGCGGGTGGTGCGGGCCCTGAACCGGACCGACGTGCTCGTGCACGGCGACCGGCGCAGACTGCTCAAGGCCGTGCCGGGCCTGGCCCTGGGCGCGTTCCTGGTCTCCGGCGGGCTGGCCGCTCCGGCCATGGCCTCACCCGGGCGCCGGATGACGGCGGCCGCCGCCGAGGAGTGGGCCGCTGGGCTGAAACGGCTCCCCACCGGCTACCGCGAGGTGACCGCGCTGCCGATGCCGCAGCGCAGGGCCGTGTACGCCCGTATCCCGGACCGCGCGAAGGCCGGCCTGTGGCTGGAGCACGTACAGCGCTACCGGGCGGCGCACCCCGAGCTGTCCGGGCCGCGGGCGGCGATGCTGGAGAAGGTCGCCGCGGCGATACCGGCCGTCTTCGCCGGGACCGGCGCCTGGTCTGCGGCGGACGTCGACCGGCTGCGGGAGGAGTCGGCGGCGGTCCTGGGCCCCGACGTGTCGTTCGCCGCGCTCGGAGTGCTCGGCCCGGCCGAGTCGCCCGCACCGGCCGCCTCCGGGAACCCCCGCCTGCTGATGAACTGCGACTGCCACAAGGGCGCCAGTGGCTGCAGTTCCTGCGGCAACTCCGTGCCCTGCACCCCGCAGGCTTCGGGCTGCGGGTGGCTGTGGCAGCAGAACTGCGACGGGGTGTGCGGCGGCTGAGGAACTGCCGTACGGGCAGACGCCCCGCACCGTGAGGTGGACTCCGGAAGCGGGTGCGGGCACGCGAACGTAGGGTGAGCGGGGCCGGCCGACCTGCCCCGCGTGTGCAGGCGCCCCGCGTACTGGGAGGCATGCCGCAGACGCCGGTTCACCGACGTTCGTGCTGGTCCACGGCGACAGCGGCTCGTCCGCGTACTGGGCGGGAGTCGTACGGGAACTGGCCCTGCGCGGGCATCAGGCGCCCTCGGTGGTTCAGTGCGGGTCGGGGACAGGGGACTGGCTCACAGCAAGTTCGCGAGCGCCGTCGCCAGTTCGCCCGGATCGTGCGGGCCGACGTGCGTCGGCGGGCGGCGAGGACCGGTGTCCGGTGTGTTCACCTTTACGGGTGGACTGGCGCCCCCGTGGCATTGGGGGCGATTGTCGCCGGGAAAACACTGGGCACGGTGGCGACTTGGGTGCCCCGGTGACGGCCCTCGGAAGGGCGTGCGGTGAGCGTGAGAGAAATGCGCCGGTTCCGGCGTGATCCGCTGCAATACATCGAAGACTGCGCACGCCGGGCCCCGGCAGCGGTGTTCCGGCTCCCCTGGGGCGCCTGGTGCGTGCGGGACACCGAGCTGGCGCTCACCGTGCTGCGCGACCCGCTCTTCCACAGCGGCAGGTCCACCTTCTT
Organism: Streptomyces chrestomyceticus JCM 4735; assembly: GCF_003865135.1. Classification (NCBI taxonomy): domain Bacteria; kingdom Bacillati; phylum Actinomycetota; class Actinomycetes; order Kitasatosporales; family Streptomycetaceae; genus Streptomyces; species Streptomyces chrestomyceticus. The sequence continues at coordinate 8,226,942 of NZ_BHZC01000001.1, forward strand.
CGGGAATATGCTGCCTTCGCGAACCGCCCAGATCGCCCTCGGCCGGGCCGTCCGGGACCTGATGCGGGCGCACCTGCCCGCTTACCGTCAGCGGATGGCCGAGGCGGCGGCCGGGCTGGGCCCGGTCAGCCAGTGGCCGGGAGCGGGGCCGCTGCTGGTCCACCGGTGCACGGCGGACGTGCTGCTGCATCCCGGCGCCCCGTCGGCGCTGCGGCGACAGTTGGAACAAGCCGTGACGGCCGGCCTCACCGCCCGCCAGCCGTCCATGCGTCAACGGGCGCGGGCGGAACTGCTCCGCCCCAAGCTGCTGGCCGCGATCATCGAGCATGTCCACGACCGCCGGGCGCAGGGCCCCGCGGCGGGCGAGCCGCAGGACGTCCTGGACGCCGTGATCGGAGCCGGCCCCGAGGAACTGACCGACCGGACCGTGGCGAACCTGTACGTGCTGCTGTTCCAGTCGATCGTCGGCAACATCGGCTACGCGGTGGCGTGGTCGCTGCTGCTGGCCTGTCTTCACCACCCGCCCGGCCCGCCGTGGCCATGGCCCGCCGAAGGGCTGGTGCGGGAGGCCGCACGCCACCGCCCGTTCGTCTGGATGGTCGGCCGGCCCGTCCCCCACGCCCTCGAATTCGGCGGCCTGCCCTTCGCGGCGGGCACGATCCTGTCGGTCAGCCCCTACCTGCTGCACCACGACCCGCACCGCTGGGACCGGCCCGAGGCCTTCCGGCCCGAACGCTGGGACGAACCAGATGGGCAAGGCCCCTACCTCCCCTTCAGCGCGGGCCCTTTCACCTGCGCCGGAGCGGCCGTCGCCCACAGCCTGACCACCGAGGCGGTCGCCGCCCTGGGCCAGGACGCCCGCCTGACCGTCAGCGGCGGCGATGCCCGGCCCCTGGTGTCCGGCTCCGTCCTGCCCCGCCCCTTCACCCTGCGCCGCGACCTCAAGGCCCCCGTTCAGCCCGCGCTGACGAAGGGAGGTGAATGACATGATCGCTGCTATCCGACGCATCTTCTGGGACAAGCCCGCCAGTTACTGGGAGCCGGATGTCTGGCTCTGACAGTTCCGGCTGGTCCCGGTGGCCCGCGCGCCATGGCCGATGGCGTGCGGGCCACCGCTGTGATGTCGTCCGCGCCGCGCGCTGGATCCTGGACGTCCTCCGGTCAGAACGCACCACCGAGGCGCTCGATCAGCACTCGCGCCGTCTCGTCAGCACCTGCGGCGGCCCCGGCCGTGACCGCGCCGACGGCGACCGGCGCCAGGATGCCCTTGAGCGCCGCCACCGCGCGCCGTACGGCGCCGCGGTCCGGCTGGTCCCGGCTCGCCTCGTCGAGGATGGCCGCCTCGATGGCCGCGGCGTCGTCCAGAGCCTCTTCCGGGACGGCCAGCGAAGGCAGCAGGCGCAGGGTGTCGGCGACGGCTTCGACCAGGGCCGCGAATTCCGGGGCGACCTTCCGGCCGTCCTTCCGGGCGGTGTTCTCCGCGCCGTCGCCCCAGGCCAGTTGCGACCCCACGACATTGCCGTACGTCACCGGCCCCTGCACCTTGCCCGCATTGCCGTCGCCGACCTGGAATATCCGGTCGCCGAAGTGCGGCGATGTTTCGCTCATCGGGTCACCTTGCCCGTGTTCTGGTTGCCGAACTGCTTGATGCTGTCGCCGACGTGGAAGTTCTCCACCTGGAATTGGAACTCCGCCTGCGGATTGTCGATCGCGTCCATGATGGAGTGTGATATCTGCGCCACCAGATTCTTGTCGGGACTCGTCAGTACGGCGTACGGCGCGCCCGCCGTCTCGATGTTGAGCCGGTGCAGCGTGCTCCGGGTCACTGCCATGGTCAGCCGTACGAGAAGGGAGATGACCAGCACGGCCACTCCGGCGAGCACGGGCGGTCCGACGAGCGTGACGAGGGCGACGCTCCCGCCGGTGCTGTACAGCACCATTCCCATGAACACGGCGCACACCGCGAATCCCCAGGGCCCGACGCGCTTGAGGATAAGCCAGAGTCTGGGCTTCAGCTCGGTGGTGGTCACGCAGGCGATGTTGTGCAGCGGGTAGGCCGCGGCACCGACCCACAAGATCCGTCGGCTGACCTGGACATTGATCACTTCGCGTTTGTAGAACACGCTTCCCCGAGTCGGCTCGCTGCCGGAAAAGACACGGCCGGACCAGCATTGCCGAAAGGCCGCCGGGTGAACAGTGGTTACGCGCGAATCCGGAGAGCGGGAGCTGTGCGGGAACGTTTCCCCAAAGGGCCGTGGCGTCGGAAATCCGGCCCGGCGGACGCCGGGAACGGCACACCGGCCGCCGCGTCGGCGGCGCTCCCCGCCGTACCGCGCACCCACCGGTCCGGGATACTGGGCCGGTGGGAATGCGGATAGCGGTGCTCGGGCCGGTACGGGTCTTCGACGGCGACGGGACACCGGTCGGCATCGGGGGCGCCAGACCACGCATGCTGCTCAGCCGACTGGCCCTGGCGGCGGGCGACCTGGTGACACCCGCCGCGCTCATCGACGGCCTGTGGGGCACGCGGCCTCCCGCCGACGCGCTCAACTCGCTGCACGCGCTGGTCTACCGGCTGCGCAAAGCCCTCCCCGACGGCGAGCTGCTGGAATCGTCGGGAGCCGGCTACCGCCTCGCGGTACCGGAAGAGCACGTGGACGCCGCCCGCTTCGAAGCGCTGGCGGCCCGCGGCGGACGCGAACTCGCCGCGGGCGAACCCGAGGAGGCGGCCTCGCTGCTCGGCGAAGCGCTTGCGCTGTGGCGGGGGCCCGCGCTGGCCGACGTACGGGAGGCTCCGTTCGCCGGTCCGGCCGGGGACCGGCTGGAGGAACTGCGGAACACGGCGTTCGAGAACCGCTGCGAGGCCGAGCTGCGGCTCGGCCGCCACGCCGAGATCCTGGCCGACCTGGAGGCGGCTTGGGCGGACCATCCGCTACGGGAACGGCTCGCCGCGCTGCGCATGCGCGCCCTGCACGCCGCAGGCCGGCAGTCCGACGCGCTGGCCGTGTTCGAGGACGTCCGCGGCAGGCTCGCCGACGAGCTGGGCGTCGACCCCTCGCCCGAACTGCGGGAAACCCACCTCGCCGTACTGCGCGGCGGCGCGGAGCCGCCCGCCGTACGCTCCGGTCCTGCCCCTGGTCGGCTGCCGGCCCGGCTCACCTCGTTCGTCGGCCGGGACCGTGAGACGGCGCTGCTCGACGGGCTGTTGGAGACGTCCCGGCTGGTCACGGTCGTCGGACCCGGCGGTGTGGGCAAGACCCGGCTGGCCGTGGAGGCGGCATCCCGGCACCGGGCCCACCGGCAGGGCCGGCTGTGGCTCGTCCCGCTGGCCGGAGCGCGCGGGGCCGACGAGGTGGCCGACGCGGTGCTGGGGACGCTCAGCACCCCGAACGCGCCACGGCCGTCCGGTGACAGCCGTACGGAACCGCTCGACCAGGTGGCCGAACTGCTTGGCGGCGGCGAGGCCGTACTCGTCCTGGACAACTGCGAGCAGGCCGTCGACGCCGTCGCCGCGTTCGCGCAGGGCATCCTCGAACGGCGCCCGCGCCTGACCGTCCTGGCCACCAGCAGGGAACCCCTAAACGTCATGGGCGAATCGCTCTGCCGCCTCGGCCCGCTGCCCCTGCCGCCCCGAGGCGCGGATCCGGACGAGGCCGCCGCGTCGGCCGCCGTACGGCTCTTCCTTGACCGGGCCACGGCCGTACGTCCCGACTTCACCCCCGACACGTCCGCCCTGGACGCGGTGACCGAGGTGGTCCGCAGGCTGGACGGCCTGCCACTCGCCCTCGAACTGGCCGCGGCCCGGCTGCGGTCGATGAGTGCGGAACAGGTCGCCCGGCGGCTGGACGACCGGTTCCGGCTGCTGTCCACGGGCAACCGGGCGGCCCAGCCGCGCCAGCGCACCCTGCACGCGGTGATCGAGTGGAGCTGGGAGCTGCTGACCGGGCAGGAACAGGCGCTGGCCCGGCGGATGGCGGTCTTCCCGGCGCCGACCGGGGCCGAGGCCGTCGAGGCGGTCTGTGCGGGCGGGCCGCTGACGGCCGGGGACGTCCCCTACGTCCTCGGCTCGCTGGTCGACAAGTCCCTGGTGGAACGGGCCGGGGACGGCTACCGGATGCTGGAGACCGTACGGGCGTACGCGGCGGAGCGGCTCGTCCGGGCGGGCGAGCGGGAAGCGGTCCGGGACCGCCTCGTACGGCACTTCGCCGACGTGGCCGGGGAACACGAGCCGCTGCTGCGCTCCGCCCGACAGCAGGACTCCTTCGCGCTGTTCACCGCCGAGTACGACAACCTGGTGTTCGCGCTGCGGACAGCCGTCGACGCGGGGGACGCGGACGCCGCGGCCCGGCTCCTCGGCCCGCTGTACTGGTACTGGAACACGCTGCGCCACGACGCACGGGCCGAAGCCCTCGTGGCCGGGGTGTGCGAACTGGGCGACGCGCTGCCCGAGGACGCCCGTACCGCCTTCACCGCGATCCGCCTCCTGACCGGCACGGGCGGCCCGACCCCCGACGCCGAGCGGGTGCGTGCGCTGATCGAGGAGTGCGCGCGCACCGGCGCGCTGGAGCGCTACCCGATGCTGCTCCTGGTGATCCTGCCGGCGGGCTTTCTGTACGGCCTAGACGAACCGGTGGGAAAGCTGATCCGGGAGGTGCGCGGACGCCGGGACCGGTGGGCCATCGGGTGCACGTACCTCGTGGAAGCCTTCACCCGGCACGACCGCGGCGACTGGGCGGGCCGGGCGAGCGCCACGGCCGCCGCCCTGCGCGAGTTCGAGGCGGCGGGCGACCCTTGGTGTACGGCGATGGCGCTGGCCGGCACGGCGCAGGTGCACTCCGTCCGCGGCGACCACGACCAGGCGGTCGCCGCCTACCGGCGCGGACTCGCCCTCGTACCCCAGGACGAGATCCAGTACCGGCTCGGGCTCGCCGCCGAACGGATGCGCGGCGGCGACCTGACGGGCGCGCGGCACGACATCGACACCGCCGAACAGGCGGCCCGCGACCGCGGCGACGACCTCCTGCGCATCGGGGCCCTGGCCTGCCGGGCCGACCTGCACCGCCGCACCGGGGAACTGCCCGAGGCCGACCGGCTGCTGAACCGGATGGTGGCGGTCGGCCGTGCGGCCTGCCTGGCCGAGGAGGCGGTGGCGGACTGGGCCGTGCCGGCCCGGATGGCGAACCTCCTGGCGGCCTGCGACGCCGTACGGGCACGGGAACTGCTGCCCAGGGCCGTACAAGCCGCCTTCGCGCACCGGGACGTCGCACCGGCGGCGCAGCAACTGGCCAAGCTGCTGCTGGTGGAAGGGGACGCGGCGGGCGCGGCCACCGCGCTCGGCACGAGCCGGGCCATCCGCGGCGCCTTCGACGAGGGCGACCCCGAGCTGCGCGAACTCACCGCCGAACTCGTGCGGCGCCTCGGCCGCGCGGCGTACGACACGGCGTACGGCCTGGGCGCCGCCACACCGCGGCAGGAGGCGCTGGACCGGCTGCGGGCGGTGGCCGACAGCGGCTGACGGCCCCTGACAGCGGCCCGGCCGCGCTGTCAGCGGACGGTCAGAACCCTGTCATCGCCGGGCGGCACCGTCTTCTCCGTACCGAGCAGCGGGCGGACAGCCGGACCCCAGGAGGGGACCGCGGCGCCCGAGGGGAAGGAACCGACATGACGAACTCCGTGACCATCCGGCGCGAGAAGCTCCAGCAGGTGCTCGACCGGCTGGTGGCCGAGGTGGACGTGCCCGGCATCGTCGCCGAGGTGCGGGACGCGGACGGCACCTGGTTCGGGTCGGCCGGAGTCGCGGACATCGAGTCCCGCCGCCCGCGCCAGGAAGGCGAGCACCTGCACGTCGGCAGCGCAGGCAAGGCGTTCACGGCCGCCACGGTGCTCCAACTGGAGGCCGAGGGCCGGCTGAGCATCGAGGACACGGTCGAGAAGTGGCTGCCCGGCGCGCTGGACGTGAACGGCTACGACGGCAACAAGATCACCATCAGGCAACTGCTCAGCAACACCAGTGGTCTGTTCATCACCGGACTCGCGCCCGAGCTGTCGGAGCGCTACGCGACCCGCGCCACGTTCGCCGAGCACCGCTTCGACTCCTGGACCGTGGACGAACTGCTGGCGCTGACCGTGTCCCAACCGCCCATCCACGAACCGGGCACGGCCTTCGCCTACTCCAACGGCGGCTTCTACCTCGCCGGCATGATCATCGAGAAGGTCACCGGCAACACCTACGCGGAGGAGGTCGCCCGCACCATCGCCGAGCCCCTCGGCCTGACCCACACCTATGTGCGCCCCGCCGACGAGACCGGCTACCCGGAGCCGCACCCGAGGGCGTATTCGAGCCTGTTCCTGAAGGACGGCGTCAACCCCGCCGACGTCACCGCCGAGAACTGGGAGTCGATGTTCGAGGAGCCCGGCCTGCCGCTCCTGGACACCACCGAGTACAACAGCTCCTGGGCCTGGTCGGCCGGCAACGTCATCTCCACCACCAGCGAGATGATCAAGGTGTGCGACGCCTTCGTCTCCGGCAGCCTGCTGCCGGCGGCCCAGCACCGCGCGATGTGGTCCCTGGTCTCCACCGAGGGTGCCCACTGGATGCCGCACGCCTCGTACGGCCTGGGCGTCTTCGAACTGGACCCGGCGGTGACCGGCGGCCACACGCTCCGCGGCCTGGGCGGCAGCATGCAGGGCTCGCACTTCGCCGTCGTCGGCACCCCCGACGGCGAACAGACGATCGCCCTGCACACCAACATCGAGTTCAAGACCTGGCAGGTCCTCTTCCGGACCCTGGAGGCGCAGTTCGGTCTCCCGGCCGTCCCGGGGGTGTGACGGCGGGGACCGGCGCCGCCCCGGTCGACGGTGGCGGGGCGGCGCCGGTCTCCTCACCGGACGGCCCCTTCGGGCGCCTGCCGTCCGGACCACCACACGGCGTTTCACACCACTTGGACGCCGATGAGGCAGGTGTCGTCGTCGGTGTCGGACTTGCTGTGGGTCAGCAGGCGGTCGAGCCGGTGCTCCAGAGAGGCCGCCGGAGCCTGCGCGGTGGCGAGCAACTGGGCCAGCGACTCGTGGATGGCGGTGTCCCGCCGCTCGACCAGGCCGTCGGTGTACATCAGGAGGGTGTCGTCCGCCTTGAGCTGGAGCACCGCCTCCTCGTACATGGCTTCCGGGAGCGCTCCCAGGAGCAGCCCGCGGACCAGCGGCAGCCTGCTCGCCTCGTGACCGCGGACCAGCACGGGCGGCAGGTGCCCGGCCCGCGCCCAGCGCAGGGTGCGGGTCCCGGGGTCGTACACGCCGCAGACGGCCGTGGCGGACACCTGGTCGGTGAGGTGGTGGGCCACGATGTTCAGCCAGGACAGCAACTGGCCCGGGCCGGCCCCGGTGACGGCGAGGCCGCGCAGCGCGTTGCGCAGCACCACCATGCCGGTGGCCGCCTCGATGCCGTGCCCCGCGATGTCACCGACGCACAGCAGGACGCGCTGCGAGGGCAGCACGACGGCGTCGTACCAGTCGCCGCCCACCAGCGACTCCGTCTCCGCGGGCCGGTAACGTACCGCGATCTGCAGGCCCGGGGCGTCCATGGGGCCGCGGCTCGGCGGCATGATGGCCTGCTGGAGCTGGAGCGCGAGGCGGTTGCGCTCGGCCGACTGCTGCTCGGTGTGCGCGAGCTGGTCGCGGGTGGCGGCGAGCGCCACCTCGGTCCAGTGCTGGGAGGAGATGTCCTGGTAGGCGCCGCGTACGGAGAGCAGCCCGCCGTCGGCGTCGAGGACCGGCTCGGCGATCACCCGGATGTGCCGGGTGACGCCGTCGGGACGCCGGAGGCGGAAGGCGGCCGAGGCCGGGCGCCGGTGATGCAGAACGGCGCGCTGGAAGCGGCCGATGGCGACGCTGTCGTCCGGGTGCGCGTGGGCGGCCAGCTCGTGCAGGGACACGGGGGCGTCGGTGGCCGGCCGGCCGTACAGGGCGAAGAGCTGCCCGTTCCAGGTGATCTCGCCGGTCAGCAGGTTCTCCTCGAAGCCGCCGATCCGGCCGAGGCGCTGGGCGTGCTGGAGGAGGCTGGCCAGCCGGGCGGTCTCGTCCTCGATGCGCCAGATGAGCAGCACACTGTCCCCGTGCCGGCTGACGCTGAGGTCGGCGACGGCGGCCAGCGGCACCTGGTCCACCAGCGCGGTCAGGGTCATCCGCTGGGCGCGGAAGGGCTCTCCCGTGGCGTAGACGCGCTGGACCTTGTCGAAAAGTTCGCTCTCGTCGGCGGCCATCGGGTACGCCTCCAACAGCAGCGCGCCGTTGACGAAGCTGCGGGGGCGGCCCGCCGGGTCCATGAAGCGCCCGTTGACGTGGTGGATGCGGAAGTCGCTCAGGTGACCGTCGGCCGCGAGGTGGGGGGTGAGCACGAGCGCCGGGTCGTGCAGCCCGTCCGCCAGGTCCACCAGCTCGGCCACGGCGGGGGAGTGCCGGGCGGCGGACGGGCCGTGCCCCCTCGTCTCCGGGGTGCCTTCGAGGGTGTGCGCGCACAACTGCGCCAGCGCCTCGATCTGACGCATGATCACCGGCGGCTGCGGGGGGAGCGGCTGCTGCCAGCAGATCTCCAGGACACCGTGGATGCGGCCTCCGGTACCGGCCGGCAACGCCACCCGGCCGCCGTACGGATGGTGCGTACGGCCGATCGACGGGATGCCCGTCTCGGCCAGGGAGACGAACCGGACGGTGTCCCGTTCGGTCAGCGCCTGGCGGGCGACGGTGACCACGCCGGGGGGTACGTAGCGCCAGCGCACCGCCTCGTCGGCGGGGAACCCCGCGTGCCCGGCCAGGGTGAGGGACGTGTCCGAGCCCGCGGCCCAGATGGCGACGGCCGTCGCGCCCAGCGGAGCCAGCGCGTGCTGCAGCAGGGAGTCGGCGACGGCCTGGGTGTCGTCGGCCGCCAGCGCGGCGCTCTCGGCGGTACGCAGCCGCACCGCGACGTCCGGGTCCGTCCCGTCGTGCCCGGCCCGGGTGCGCCGCAGGAAGGCGTCGGCGAGGTCCGTCACGCGGTCGCGGGCCGCCTGGTTGATGATGTCCACGGCCAGCTCGAGCTGGGAGACCGCGGCCTGCTCCGCGAGCTCGGCGAGCTGCCGGGTCGCCTGGGCCGGCCCGCAGTGCAGCCGCTCGATCATGATGCCCTTGGCGAGTTCGATCAGCGCCCGCCCGTCGGCTGCCGCATGCGCCGCCTGGACCTCGCTGCGCAGCCGCTCGACCGTGGCGGCCAGGCGGCCGACAGCGGATATCCGACCGGGCCGGGCGCCTGCCGCGGGCCCGGGCCCCGGCGGGGCGCCGTCCCCGGACGGGGTGCCGACGTGCTCATAAGTGCTCATGATGCTGCCGATTCTTCGAGGCGAGAGGTGCGATGCGTGAGCAGGCCGGAGGCGGTGCCCGGGCGGCCGGGCACCGCCCTCAGGAGGTCAGCCACCGGCGGACACAGGCGATCAGGTCGTCGGTGTCCACCGGCTTGGTGACGTAGTCGGTGGCGCCGGAGGCGAGGCTCTTCTCGCGGTCCCCGGGCATGGCCTTGGCCGTGACGGCGATGATGGGCAGACGGGCGTGGGCCGGCATCCGCCGGATCTCCGCGGTCGCGGTGTAGCCGTCCATCTCGGGCATCATCACGTCCATCAGGATGAGGTCGATGTCCGGATGCTCGATCAGCGTCTCGATCCCCTTGCGCCCGTCCTCCGCGTGGCGGACGTTCAGGCCGTGCAGTTCCAGGATGCTGCTGAGCGCGTACAGGTTGCGCGCGTCGTCGTCGACGACGAGGACCGTACGGCCGCTGAGGCTGTCGTCCACGGGCTGCGGAGCCTGCTGTACGGGCTCCTCCGGCCGCACCAGCGGCAGGACGTCACCGGGCTGCTCGGCGGACAGGTGCAGGGCGATGCGCTCACGCAGCTCGTCCAGGCTGGAGAGCAGCTCCAGCGGCTGGGTGCCGGCGCGCGCCTGCAGGATGCGTTCCTGCTCCGCCTCCAGGCGCCTGCTGTTGTGCGCGAGGACGGCGACGGTCCGTACGGCGGCGTCACCGTCCATCGCGTCCAGGAACCGCAGGGCTTCGCCGTCGGCCATGTCCAGGTCGAGCACCACGCAGTGGAACGGCCCGGCGGCCAGCGCCCCGGCGGCCTCCTGGGCGCCGACCGCGGAGACGACCTCGATGCTCTCCTGGCGGTCGCCCAGGTCCTGGCCGCCGGTGAACTCGGCGACCGCGCTGTCGGCCACATGGGAGAGCAGCCCGCGGGCCCGCTCCTCGATCACCAGCAGCCGGCGGGGCTGCGCGGGGCCGCGACGGGGGGACGCGACTGACTCTCGCGCTCCTCGTCCCGCGCGTGCTCCGCCGTCTCCGGGACCGGACCGGCGCCGGTCTGCTCCTGGAAGTCGGCGCGCGCGACCGGCAGATAGAGGGTGAAGGCGCTGCCCTGACCGGGCGTGCTCTCGGCGGTCACGGCGCCGCCCAGGAGGTGGGCGATCTCGCGGCTGATGGACAGCCCGAGGCCGGTGCCCCCGTACTTGCGGCTGGTGGTGCCGTCCGCCTGCTGGAACGCCCCGAAGATCACGTCAAGCTGCTGCTCGGCGATACCGATACCGGTGTCCAGAACGCGGAAGGCGACCACCGGGCCGCCGCGCAGGACGGTGTCGGGCAGTTCCCGGTCGACGGCGGGCTCGATCCGCAGCTCGACGCCGCCCTGTTCGGTGAACTTGACCGCGTTGGACAGGAGATTGCGCAGGACCTGGCGCAGCCGCGCGTCGTCGGTCAGCAGGTCCACCGGCACCCCGGCCGCGGCACTGATGCTGAAATCGAGACCCTTCTGCGTGGTCAGCGGCCGGAACGTCGCCTCGACGTAGTCCAGGAGCTGCCGCAGCGCCACCCGCTCCGGGGTGATGTCCATCTTGCCCGCCTCGACCTTCGACAGGTCGAGGATGTCGTTGATGAGCTGGAGCAGGTCCGAGCCCGCCGAGTGGATGATGCCCGCGTACTCGACCTGCTTGGGCGTGAGGTTGCGCGTCGGGTTCTGCGCCAGCAACTGCGCCAGGATGAGCAGGCTGTTGAGCGGTGTCCGCAGCTCGTGGCTCATGTTGGCCAGGAACTCCGACTTGTACTTCGACGCCAGCGTCAGTTGCCGCGCCCGGTCCTCCAGCTCCTGCCGGGCCTGCTCGATCTCCAGGTTCTTGGTCTCGATGTCGCGGTTCTGCGAGGCGAGCAGCTCAGCCTTCTCCTCCAGCTCCGCGTTGGAGCGCTGGAGCTCCTCCTGCTGCCGGGTCAGCTCCCCGGAGCGGGCCTGCAGCTCCCCGGCCAGCCGCTGCGACTCGTCCAGCAGCTCGTCGGTGCGCGCGTTGGCGACGATGGTGTTGACGTTGACGCCCACCATCTCCATGAGCTGTTCGAGGAAGTCCTGGTGCACCGGGGTGAAGAGGGTGAAGGACGCCAGCTCGATGACGCCGAGGATCTGGTCCTCGACGATGATCGGCAGCACGATCAGGCTGCCCGGCGCCGTCTGGCCCAGGCCGCAGGAGATGTTGATGTAGTCGGCCGGCACGCCGTCGGCGACGATCGTCCGGCGGCTGCGGGCGGCCTGGCCGACCAGGGACTCGCCCAGCCCGAAGCGGTCGTGCCCCGTGCCGCCGGCGGGCCGGCCGTACGCGCCGACGAGCCGGAGCACGGTGCCCTGCCCGTTCTCCTCCGCCAGGTAGAAGGCGCCGTACTGGGCCGAGACGAGCGGCGTCAGCTCGTCCATGACCAGCTCGGCGACGACCGAGAGGTCCCGGTGGCCCTGCATCAGCCCGGAGATGCGGGCCAGGTTGCTCTTGAGCCAGTCCTGCTCCTGGTTGGCACGGGTGGTCTCGCGCAGCGACCGCACCATGGAGTTGATGTTGTCCTTCAGCTCCGCGACCTCGCCCGAGGCGTCCACCGTGATGGAGCGGGTCAGGTCGCCCTCGGCGACCGCGCTGGTCACCTCGGCGATGGCCCGTACCTGCCGGGTGAGGTTGCCGGCCAGCTCGTTGACGTTCTCGGTCAGGCGCTTCCAGGTGCCGGACACGCCCTCGACCTCGGCCTGTCCGCCGAGCCGCCCCTCGCTGCCGACCTCGCGGGCGACGCGGGTGACCTCGGAGGCGAAGGAGGACAACTGGTCGACCATCGTGTTGATGGTGGTCTTCAGCTCCAGGATCTCGCCCCGGGCATCGACGTCGATCTTCTTCGACAGGTCACCGTTGGCCACGGCCGTGGTGACCTGGGCGATGTTGCGCACCTGGCCGGTCAGGTTGTTGGCCATCGAGTTGACGTTGTCGGTCAGGTCCTTCCACGTACCGGCCACGTTCGGAACGCGGGCCTGGCCGCCGAGCATCCCTTCGGTGCCGACCTCGCGCGCCACCCGCGTCACCTCGTCGGCGAACGCCGACAGCGTGTCGACCATCGTGTTGATCACGCCGGCCAGCGCGGCGACCTCGCCCTTCGCCTCCACCATGATCTTCTGCGACAGATCGCCCTTGGCGACCGCGGCGGCCACCTGGGCGATCGAGCGCACCTGGCCGGTCAGGTTGGAGGCCATCACGTTGACGTTGTCGGTGAGGTCCTTCCACGTACCCGACACGCCCCGCACCGTGGCCTGGCCACCGAGATTGCCCTCCGTACCGACCTCGCGGGCCACCCGCGTGACCTCGTCGGCGAAGGCGGAGAGCTGGTCGACCATCGTGTTGATGGTGCTCTTCAGTTCCAGGATCTCGCCGCGGGCGTCCACGCGGATCTTCTGCGACAGGTCGCCCTGCGCCACGGCGGTGGTGACCTCGGCGATGGACCGCACCTGCGCCGTGAGGTTGTCCGCCATCACGTTGACGGACTCGGTCAGGTCCTTCCACGTACCGGAGACGCCCTTGACGTCGGCCTGGCCGCCGAGCCGTCCCTCCGTGCCGACCTCGCGGGCGACCCGGGTGACTTCGTCGGCGAAGGCGGAGAGCTGGTCGACCATCGTGTTGATGGTGTTCTTGAGCTTCAGGATCTCGCCGCGGGCGTCCACGGTGATCTTCTGCGACAGGTCGCCCTGGGCCACCGAGGTCGCGACCGCCGCGATCGAGCGCACCTGTGAGGTGAGGTTTCCGGCCATGAAGTTGACCGAGTCGGTCAGGTCCCGCCAGGTGCCGCCGACGCCGGGCACCTGCGCCTGGCCGCCGAGCCGTCCTTCGGTGCCGACCTCGCGGGCCACTCGGGTGACTTCGTCGGCGAAGGCGGAGAGCTGGTCGACCATCGTGTTGATGGTCGTCTTCAGTTCCAGGATCTCGCCGCGGGCGTCCACGGTGATCTTCTGCGACAGGTCGCCCCGGGCGACCGCCGTGGTCACCTGGGCGATGTTGCGTACCTGGGAGGTGAGGTTTCCGGCCATGAAGTTGACCGAGTCGGTCAGGTCCCGCCAGGTGCCGCCGACACCGGGCACCTCGGCCTGCCCGCCGAGCCGCCCCTCGCTGCCGACCTCGCGGGCGACCCGGGTGACCTCGTCGGCGAAGGCCGAGAGCTGGTCGACCATCGTGTTGACGGTGTTCTTCAGCTCCAGGATCTCGCCCTGCGCGTCGACGTCGATCTTCTGCGACAGATCGCCCCGGGCCACCGCGGTGGCCACCTGCGCGATGTCGCGCACCTGGGTGGTCAGGTTGCCGGCCATCACGTTCACCGAGTCGGTCAGATCGGCCCAGGTGCCGGAGACACCCGGCACCTCGGCCTGCCCGCCGAGCCGGCCTTCGCTGCCGACCTCGCGCGCCACCCGGGTCACTTCCGAGGTGAACTGGGAGAGCTGGTCGACCATGCCGTTGAAGACGGTCGCGATCTCGCCGAGCAGCCCGTCGTCCTCCTCCGGGAGCCGCGTCCCGAAGTTCCCGTCGCGTACGGCCGTCAGCCCCGCGAGCAACTGCCGCAGCTCCGGCTCCCCGACCCTGCCTCCCGTACGCCCCGACCTCGTCCGCGACACCGGACGTGCGTTGTCGTCCGCCGTGTCTGCAGCCATGCCCCGACCTCGTTCCACTTACCGGACCCCCTGCGCAGGGCACGACGGCGCTGTGGTCCCTGCCTCAAAGGCGCGCACACCTGTGCCTCACGCCGACACCTCGTGACCTTGCCGCACGGCAAGTACCCGAAGAATACCGCGCGGTGACACACCGGAAGACATGACAAGCTCACTTTTGTCCCGGCGCGGTTCTGGACCCGTACCCTGATTCTGTGCACCCGCCGGGGCGTTCCTGCCGACGCCGGGCGTGGCCGCGGCGACCTGGGCGGCACGCTCAACCAGGCTGCGGCGTACGGTTGATATTTCGGTGGCAGGAAATGCGGCCACGGCCGGCGATATCGGCAGGCGATATCGGAAAGCGGTCCGAAAACCCGTTTTCCCGCACCGCTGACGTGGTCCGTCAGGATCACCCTTGCCTGTGCTGCGGTGGTGTGCTGGTCAGGGTGCGCCGACGTCGGGCGGAGAAGCCCGGCGGGCCCACTGGCGTGGCCGCCCGCAGGCCGTCCGTCCGGGACCAAGAAAACACTCGGGTGAGAGACGCGAGCCGGTACGGGTATACGTCCTTCATGTTTTCCGACGTGTCATGGGCGGCTTTCTTTCCCGCCGCGTTGCTGCTGGCAGCGACGCCCGGAGCCAATCAGCTCCTGGCGCTGCGCAACGGCGTCCGGCACGGGTTACGTCCGGCGCTCGGCGCCTCGCTCGGCCGCTTCACCGCGTTCACCCTGATGGTGATCGCCGTGGCCGCCGGGCTGGGCGCCGTCCTGACCAGGTCAGCGGTGGCTTTCCAGGTCATCAAGTGGTGCGGGGTGGCCTACCTGCTGTGGCTGGGACTGCAGACCTTGCGGACGGCACTGCGCGCGAAGAACACCCCGGAATCCGAGCCCGGGAAGGAGGAGCCGGAATCCCCTGAAAGGGATCAGAACGCGAACCGGAAGGCACCGGGATGGCGGCTCGCGCGGCAGGAGTTCATCGTGGCGATGACGAATCCCAAAGCGCTGATCCTGTTCGCCGTATTCCTGCCGCAGTTCCTGTCCCGCGACGCCCACCGGGTCACCACTCCGCTGCTGGCCTTGGGTCTCGCCTATATCGCGGTGGAATTCTGCTGCGCCTGGGGATATGCCGCCCTCGGGGCCGGCTGAAGAAAGCGGGGATGGGCAGCGGCACCCGGCGGCGCCTGGATGTGGTCACCGCCGTCGCGATGTGGGGCCTGGCCGGCTGGCTGGCGACGGAGAACCGGTGAGCGGCCCGCGAGCACGGGCACCGGTCAGGCACCGACGGCGACGGCCTCGCCGCCCGTCAGGCTGAGCAGTTCCGCGAACGTGGTGCGGAACATGGCGTGCGGTACCCCGCCGCCCGCCCACACCTGGTCGTGGTCGGCCAGCGCGGTGTCCACCAGGGTCCGCAGCGGCGCGGGATGGCCGACGGGGGCCACACCGCCGACTTGCTGGCCCGTGGCCTCCAGGACGAATTCCGGGGTGGCGCGGCGGACTTTGCGTACGCCGACGTGGGCCGCCGCCTTTTTCAGGTCCACCCGGTGGCCGCCGCTGGCCACGATGAGCAGCGGTGCGCCGTCGGCCTCGAAGACCAGGCTGTTGGCGATGGCGCCGACCGGGCAGTCCAGCAGCTCCGCCGCGGCGGCCGCGGTGGGTGCCGGGGCGGGCAGTTCGGTGATGCCTCCCACGTGGCCGTGCGCGGTCAGGGTCGTACGGACGTGGTCCACCGCTGATGTCACAGGTACTCCAGGCGTACGGATGGTCTGCTTCCCGGCGGCGAGCCGCCCCGACGGGACGCTACCCGCCGGTCGTACGCGGCGGCCAGCACCTCCCTGCCGCCGTGGCCGACGACGTCCGACACCGTTCCTGCCCCCTCGGCAACTGCCGACTTGGCTACATCGCTGTACGTACCAATCTTTTTGCCAACTACCTGAACAACTGACGGTATTGCCGCGGAAAACGCCCGATGGCCTCGCTATTGGTGACATACCACTCAGAGGGGAACATTCACCTTGGGGGAACCCGTGTTCAGAACGCAGCGCGCGCGTCGCCGTACCCGTCTGGCGCTGGCCGCGGCCGCCACAGCCGTCGCCACCTTCTTGCCGGTGGCCGCCGCCACGGCCGCTCCGGCCGGCGCGCCCGTCACCGCACCCGCGGCGCGGGCGGGCGAGCTGCCCGCCTCCGAACGGCCCGCCCTGTACCCCCGGGACCAGTCCGGTGTGCTGTGGCAGTACGAGGGCACCGGCTACTCGGCCAGGCCGTTCAAGACCCCGGTGGAGGTCGGACCGGGCTGGACCTACCGGCAGGTCACCTCGCTCGCGGGGACGACCGCCGACGGCAAGGGCGATCTGGCGGCCGTCGACCGGGACGGGACGCTGTACTTCTACCAGGGCACCGGCAACCCCTCCTTCCCCTTCGCCCGGCGCGTCAAGGTCGGGGGCGGCTGGGACCGGTACGTCGGCATCGCGGGTGCCACCGACGCCAACCACGACGGCAAGAACGACCTGGTGGCCCGCGACCGCGAGGGCGTCCTGTGGTTCTACGCGGGCACGGGCGACCCGAACGCCCCCTTCGCGCCCCCGGTGCGTGTGGGCGGCGGCTGGAACGCGTACACGATGCTCTTCTAAGCAGAGGTCCGGTCCTCGCCGCCACAGGAAGCGCGGACCATGAGGGTGGGGCCGCACCTGGAGGCGGTGCACGGGGGATTTCGCCGGGCACGGTGAGACCGCGGTCCCGTGCCCGCTCCACCAGGCCGATGGCCTCGCTGTCGGAGCGGACGAACAGGGCGGTTGCCTCCGCCTTCCGGCAGCGTCGCAGCACGACGTGGTAGGCGTCTATCCAGCCCGCCGACCCGTAAGGCGGGACCTCGAATGACGGGCCTCCCGCCGTCGTTTCCGGCAGTCGGCAGCCGGCAGCCGGCCCCGCTGCCGG
Organism: Streptomyces chrestomyceticus JCM 4735; assembly: GCF_003865135.1. NCBI lineage: Bacteria > Bacillati > Actinomycetota > Actinomycetes > Kitasatosporales > Streptomycetaceae > Streptomyces > Streptomyces chrestomyceticus. Next base: position 8,243,872 of record NZ_BHZC01000001.1, read on the forward strand.
AGCCGATGCCTCAGCCGGTTTTGCAGCCCTGGTCGTCCGTACTGACGCCGTCCATTCTGCTGCCCCATGCCCAGTCGGCGGACCGGGAGTCGACCCAGATCCGCCGGGCGGAACACCGGCCGCCGGGGCCGTGGTCGATCGCGTACACGATCACACTGGAAGTGGCTTTGAAAGACCGAACACGGCCATGGAGCCGATCCGGTACCTCCGCGTAGCCCGACGGGCGGTAGCACCAGGACGTGCCCCGGTACTGGGGCTCCGCGTAGAAGCAGACTTTCCCGTCGCCTTGGATCGGTGACGACGGTGCCGCGACCGCGAACGGCGTGGACAGGGCCGAAGCTGCGACGAAGGCTGACGCAGTGACGAGATGGCGCATACGCGTGCTCCAGGGTGGGCGATACAACCACGTCAGGATGCCAAGGGCGGTCGCCGGAAGCCGTGGACAACACTCGTAGAACGCATGTCGCAACGCCCCTCGGCCTCGCTTCGGGTGGAGTTGCGGCTGTGCGGAGGTGCGCGGGCGCGGAAAGCGATTGACGGTCCGGGGACGTTCGTGGACGATTCCGGTCCGTGACGACCCGTACCGACCATGACGAACGCGCCAGTCGGCAAGGCCCTCCGGCCGGCCGTCCACTCGCCTTGATCACCGGCGTGGGGCGCACCGTCGGTATCGGCGCGGGCATCGCCCGCCGGTTGGCCGCTTCCGGCTGGGACATCGCCTTCACCTACTGGGACCCTTACGACGATCGTATGAGCTGGGGCAGGGAGCCCGGCGCAACCGAAGCGATCGGCCGGGCGCTCGCCGAAGAGGGCGCGGCCACCTTCGCGATCGAAGCGGATCTCGCCGACCCTGACACCCCGGCACGCGTTTTCGACGAGGTCGGGCAGCGGATGGGCAACGTCACCGCGCTGGTGATGTGCCACTGCGAATCCGTCGACTCCGGACTGCTCGACACCACCGTCGAGAGTTTCGACCGGCACTTCGCCGTCAACGCGCGCGCCACCTGGCTGCTCATCCGCGAGTACGGGCGCCGCTTCGCCGCGGAACGGGGAACCGGCCGGATCATCGGCCTCACCAGTGATCACACCGTCGGCAACCTGCCCTACGGGGCGAGCAAGGGAGCCCTGGACCGCATCACCCTGGCCGCCGCTCACGAACTCGCCCATCTCGGGGTGACCGCCAACGTGATCAACCCGGGGCCGGTCGACACCGGCTGGATGTCCGGGGAAATCCGGGAGCACTGTGTCCGCAGTGCCCCGCTCGGTCGGTTGGGCACTCCGCAGGACACCGCGCACCTGGTGGACTTCCTGTGCTCCAGGGAGGGCGAGTGGATCAACGGGCAGTTGCTGATGAGCAACGGTGGCCTCGCATAGCCGTCGCTGTCAGCCGCTGCTCGGTGGCCGCGTCCGGAGCGGCGTTGATCGCGCTGTACACCGTCGCGCGACGCCGGTCTGACCGGCTGAACAGACCGGTGCCTTGCCGGGCGAGCTCAACTACCCTTCCTGGCATGCCGGGTCTGCCACAGCACCCCCATGTCGACACAGCGGTCCGCTACCACGAAGCCGTCGCCCAAGGGGCCGTGGGCGAGGAACTCGCCCGTTACTTCGACGAGCACGTGGTGCAGGAGGAGTTTCCCAACGCCCTGTTCCCCGACGGCGTCCGACGCGACCTGTCCGACGTACTGGAGAGCGCGGAGCGGGGCCGGGCACTGCTCAGCCACCAGCGGTTCGACGTACACAACGCGGTCGCGGCCGGTGACCAGGTAGCCGTGGAGGTGACATGGTCCGGAACCCTCGCCGTCCCGATGGGAACCCTGCCCGCCGGCCATGTACTGCGAGCCCATATCGCGGTCTTCCTTGAGTTCCGGGACGGCAGGATCTGCGCCCAGCGGAACTACGACTGCTACGAGAGGTGGTAGTCGCTGACCTGGGACGAAGGGACGCGGGGCCGAAGCGGACCCCTGCGTGGTCCGTTCATGCCTTCAGTCAAGGCGACGATGGTGCCGGCCCTGATCCGTTTTTTGATATACCGGCGATACGCGTCGGCTCATAGCATCCGGCCATGCGTGTGTTAGTCGTCGAGGACGAGCCCTACATGGCGGACGCCATCCGCGACGGGCTGCGCCTGGAAGCGATCGCGGCCGACATCGCCGGTGACGGTGATACCGCTCTGGAACTGCTGAGCACCAACACTTACGCCATCGCCGTCCTGGACCGGGACGTCCCCGGGCCGACCGGCGACGAGATCGCCCGGCACATCGTCGCCTCCGGCGGCGGCATGCCGATCCTCATGCTGACCGCTGCGGACCGGCTCGACGACAAGGCCAGCGGGTTCGAGCTCGGCGCCGACGACTACCTCACCAAGCCCTTCGACATGCGGGAACTCGTGCTCAGGCTCAGAGCGCTCGACCGCAGGCGCGCCCACAGCAGGCCGCCGGTACGGGAGATCGCGGGCCTGCGGGTGGATCCGTTCCGCCGCGAGGTCTACCGCGAGGGCCGCTACATCGCGCTCACCAGGAAGCAGTTCGCGGTGCTCGACGTCCTGGCCGCTGCCGAAGGCGGTGTCGTCAGCGCGGAAGAGCTGCTGGAGCGGGCGTGGGACGAGAACGCGGACCCGTTCACCAACGCCGTGCGCATCACGGTCTCGGCCCTGCGCAAACGGCTCGGCGAGCCCTGGCTGATCGCCACCGTGCCCGGGGTCGGTTACCGCATCGACACCGGACCGGACGCCGATGACCGGGAAGCGGAGCGTGGATAGGCGGCAAGGGCTGAGCGTCCGTCTCAAGCTCACCCTCAGCTACGCCGGGTTCCTGGTGATCGCGGGCGCGTTGCTGCTCACCGCCGTGTGGGTGTTCCTTCTGCGCGGAAGGTCGCAGAGCCTGATCGTCACCGACCTGTCCGACTTCCTGCGCGTCTTCGACCCGAGCAACTTCGGCCCGGTCGTCTTCGTCCCGGCGGGCATCCTGGTGCTGGCGTTCCTGCTGGTGTTCGGCCTCGTGGGCGGGTGGATCCTGGCCGGCCGGATGCTCGCCCCGCTGATTCGCATCACCGACGCCACGCGCAAGGTGGCGAACGGGCCGCTCTCCCACCGGATCCGCCTGCCGGGCCGCCGCGACGAGTTCCGCGAACTCGCCGACTCCTTCGACACCATGCTCGCGCAGCTCGAAGCCCACGTCGCGGAACAGCAGCGGTTCGCGGCCAATGCCTCTCACGAACTGCGCACCCCGCTGGCGGTCACGCAGGCGCTCCTCGACGTGGCCCGCAGCGATCCGCACCGCGACACCGGCGAGCTCATCGAGCGCCTTCGCGCGGTCAACAGCCGAGCCATCGACCTCACGGAAGCATTGCTCCTGCTCAGCCGTGCCAACCAGCGGTCATTCACCAGGGAACACGTGGACCTGTCCCTCCTGGCGGAAGAAGCCACCGAAACGCTGCTCCCCCTGGCGGAAAAGCATGATGTCACCGTCGAAACCTTCGGTGACACGAGCACCACCATCGGCTCACCGTCGCTCCTGCTGCAACTGACCACGAACCTTCTGCACAATGCGATCGGCCACAACCTGCCCGAACGGGGCATCGTATGGGTGCATACCAGCGTCCGTGGCGACACGGTTGTGCTCACAGTCGAGAACACCGGCGAGAAGCTCAGCTCGCAGCTCGTCCCGACCCTCACCGAGCCATTCCGGCGCGGTACCGAACGCCTGCACACCGGCCACGCAGGTGTCGGCCTCGGCCTGGCGATCGTCAAGAGCATCACCCACGCACACGACGGAACCCTCGTCCTTACACCCCGTCCCGCCGGCGGGCTCCGTGTCACGGTGCGGCTGCCCGCCGCGTCAGCGCACGTGCGCCAGGTGTGACGCCAACGAGTCGCCCGGCCCGCCGCGTTCCGCCACCGACAGTCGGCCTCAGCTCCGACGGGACATGTAGACGTCGAATGCCTTGTAGAGCAGGCGGTTCAGCGGCAGGTCCCATTCGCCGAGATACTCCACGGCTTCACCGCCGGTGCCGGCCTTGAACTGGATCAGGCCCAGGTGCGGGTCGTTCCCGTCCACGGTGTCGGTGATGCCGCGCAGGTTGTAGACCGTACATCCGGCAGCCAGCGCGTCAGTGATCATCTTCCACTGCACGGCGTTCGACCCGCGTACCTCCCGCTTGGCCGTGGCGGAGGCGCCGTAGCTGTACCAGGCCTGTTCTCCGACCCGGACCCAGATGGTGGCGGCCACGAGGTCACCCTCGTGATGGGCGAGGTAGAGCCGGATCCGGTCCTTGTCCTCGGCCAGCAGGGCCTCGAACATGGCAGGGAAGTAGCTGAACGGCCGCGGGACGAAGTGATCACGTTTCGCGGTCTCCAGGTAGACCCGGTAGAAGTCGGGCAGGTCCTCGACACCGCCCTGGGCCACGACGACGCCCGCTCTGCCGGCCTTCTTGATGTTGCGCCGCCAGAGCTGGTTCATCCCCGCGAGAAGTTGGTCCTCGCTCTTGCCGGCCAGCGGGAGCTGGAAGATCCGGCGCGGCTGTCCGGCGGAGAATCCTTCGTCTTCTTTCGGTGGGCGCCAGCCCAGGTGCCGGAGCTGGCTGCGGGCCCGATCGGCGGCGTCGCCGACCGTGTCCGGCGGTACGTCGCCGAGCCTGGTGATCCCCGGGTCGGCGATCGCGGCCTTGACCGTCGCAGCACTCCAGGTGCGGGCCACCGCCGTCGACCCGATACGGATGGCGAAGGCGCCGGAGCGTTTCAGGTGGCCCGCCAACGGGGCGAGCCAGCCGGCCAGATCGTCCGAGGCCCAGTCGATCACCGGCCCTTCGGGCAGGTACGCCAGCGACGCCTTGAACCCGGGCAGTCGGCGGTACAGCACCAAGCCCGCACCGACCAGGTGACCTCGGCCGTCGAACCAGCCCAGCGACTCCGACCCCCACTCACGCTTCACCGACGCCCAGGCCGGAGTCTGGAGGAAACTCACCGCAGGCCGGGAGGCGTTGAACGCGGCGTGATCGCCGGCCGTGATGGTCCGTACCCGAAAAGCCACAGCCGCTCCTACCTGTCTTCCATGGGTCGGTCCACCAGCACATCGCGGGGTCCTGAGGCGAGCGCGGCGGCGACCTCGTCGAGGCGCGCGCCTCGGGATGCCTTGACGAGCACCACGTCGCCAGCGGCGAGCCGGCCGCGCAGCCACTGGACGGCCGCGGCGTTGTCGGCCAGAGCCACCGCCCGCTCTCCGGCGCCGTCGGCGAGCGGCCGGCTGCCGACCGCGACCACCACGTCGGCCCGGACGGCGGCGTACTCCCCGACGGCGCGGTGCGCGGCCTCGCTGCCGTCGCCGAGTTCGAGCATTTCGCCGAGGACGGCGATGCGGCGCTTGCCCTCGATCGCCGCCAGCGCGTCCAGGGCGGCACGGGTCGAATCGGGGTCGGCGTTGAAGGAGTCGTCGAGCAGCGTGGCGCCGCAGGCGAGGTCACGCAGCTCCAAGCGCCACTTCGACAGCGCGACCGTGGGCAGCGCTGTCGTGGCCGCGTCGAGGGAGATGCCGGCAGCCAGCCCGACCGCCGCGGCAGCCGAGGCGTTGAGCGCCTGGTGAGCGCCCACGAGCGGCAGCGTGAGCGGAGCCCGGGTGGCGGCGGTCCGCAGGGTGAAGGACGGCCGGGCGAGCCGGTCCAGCGCCACGTCGAGGACGCGGACGTCGGCGTGTTCCGACCGGCCGAAGGTCAGCACCGGGCCGTCGGTGAGCGAGCGCATCGCGGCCACCCGGTGATCGTCGGCGTTCAGGACCGCGGTGCCGCCGGGCGCCAGACCCTGCACCAGCTCGCTCTTGGCCCGGGCGATCGCCGTACGGGACTTCAGATGGCTGAGGTGGGCCTGGCCGACGTTGAGGACGACACCGATGTCGGGCGCGACCAAGTTGGTGAGCTTGGCGAGGTCGCCGATGCGGCGAATTCCCATCTCCAGGACGAGGAACCGGGTGGCCGCGTCGGAACGCAGCATGGTGAGCGGTACGCCGAGCTCGTTGTTGAGTGAGCCGGTCGTGGCGATCGTCGGCGCGGCGCTCGACAGCACGGTCGCCAGCAGGTCTTTGGCGCTGGTCTTGCCGCGGGAGCCGGTCACCCCGACGACGGTCAGCCCCTCGCGCAGCCGTGTCACGACGTGGGCGGCGAGCGCCTGCAACGCGGCCTTGGCGTCCTCGACGACGACGGTCGGCAGCGCGGTGGGACGGGAGCCGAGCACGGCCACCGCGCCGGCCCGGCCGGCCTGGACGGCGTAGTCGTGGCCGTCGGCGTGCTCACCGGCGAAGGCGACGAAGAGGGCGCCCGGCTCGGCCTGCCGGCCGTCGAGCACGGCCGGCGCGGTCACCGTCACGGCGCTGTCACCTTCGACCCTCCCGCCGACCACTGCGGCGATCTCGCCGAGGCTGAGCGGGATCACGCCTCGACCGCGCAAAGGCCGGAGCAGGGGACGGCAGGGGTTGGTTTGCTGGAATTCATGCCGTCCAGTCAAAAGGGTGTGGCGTTGCCGGTGCGTATGCAGTTTTTGATACGCCGACGATATGTTGCCCGCCCATGCCCCGCGAGAGCATGGATACGGATCCTGCGAGTGCAGTGGTCGGCGGATTATCGTCGGCGTATCGAAAAACGCGTACGCGTCGGCAACACCATGCTCCCTTGACTGGACGGCATGAGTTCCAGTGGACCCACACGAGCGGCGGTGTGCCGCACCCGAGCGCCGGCGTCGTCCTCACGGGCTGTCCCGACAACGGGAATCACGGTCTATGGGTGTGATGAGGACGAGGCTCTTCTCTTCGGGGAAATAGCCCCTCGCTTCGGTGTGACGCCAACCGTCACGAAGGAAGCGGTATCCGAGGCCAATGTCGGCCTGGCAGCCGGGAACCGATGCGTCAGCGTCGGCCACAAGACGCGCGTCACCCGTGCCACGCTCACCGCACTGAGCCGCGTCGGCGTGGAGTACCTCTCCACACGAAGCGTCGGATGCGACCACATCGACGTGAGCTGTGCGGAGAGCGTCGGTATCTCCGTGGGAAACGTCGAGTATTCTCCCGACAGCGTCGCCGACTACACGCTGATGATGATGCTGATGGCCGTGCGCCACGCGAAGGCCACGATCCGCCGCGCCGATGCCCATGACTACCGGCTGAGTGGGATACGCGGAAAAGAACTGCGCGACCTCACGGTCGGAGTGGTCGGCACGGGGCGTATCGGCACAGCGGTCATCGACCGGCTGCGGGGCTTCGGCTGCCGCGTGCTGGCCTACGACAGCCGCACCAAGACCTCCGCCGAGCACGTGCGGCTCGATGAGCTGCTCCGGCACAGCGACGTGGTCACGCTCCACACCCCGCTTACCGCGGAAACCCGCCATCTCCTGAATCGCCGGCGTATCGAGCGGCTGAAGCACGGCGCGTTCCTCGTCAATACCGGACGCGGGCCGCTCATTGACACCGATGCCCTCCTTCCGGCGCTGGAGAGCGGCAGGTTGGGCGGCGCGGCGCTGGACGTTCTCGACGGTGAGGAGGGCATCTTCTACAGCGACTGCCGGAACAAACCCATCGAGAACCGCTCGCTGTTGCGACTGCAAGAGCTGCCGAACGTGTTCATCAGCCCGCACACGGCCTATTACACCGACCACGCGCTGCGGGACACCGTCAGAAACAGCATCATCAACTGCCTCGACTTCGAAAGCGGGAAAACGTGAACAGGCTGAAGATCGGCGTCATCTTCGGGGGTTCTTCCGAAGAACATTTCGTGTCCGTCAAGTCCGCACAAGAGGTCGCGAAGAACCTCAACACCGATATCTACGAGCCGTACTGGATCGGTATTACGCAGTCCGGCGCCTGGAAGCTCTGTGACCTCCCCGGCGCAGACTGGGAGAACGGCAGGGCCCGTCCGGTCGTGCTGTCACCCGACCGAAGCGTCCACGGACTGCTCGTCCTGGAGCAGGGACGATGCGAAACGATCCGCCTGGACCTCATCCTGCCCGTTCTGCACGGCACACTCGGTGAAGACGGTGCGGTCCAGGGCCTGCTGGAGCTCTCCGGCATCCCCTATGCCGGCTGCGACATCCAGAGCTCCGCCCTCTGCATGGACAAATCCCTGACCTACACCGTCGCCAGGAGCGCGGGAATCGCCACGCCCGATTTCCGGGTGGTCACGGGGAACGGGAAGGCTGACGCCGGACGGCTTCCTTATCCAGTCTTCGTCAAGCCGGCCCGTTCGGGCTCCTCCTTCGGTGTCAGCAAAGTCGCCGGAGCAGAGGGCCTGCCGAGTGCACTGGACGCAGCCCGACAGTACGACTCGAAGGTCCTGATCGAAGAGGCCGTGGACGGGAGTGAGGTCGGCTGCGCAATCCTGGAGGGCCCCTCCACCCTGACAGCGGGCGAGGTGGACCGCGTGGCCCTTTCCCACGGATTCTTCAGAATCCATCAGGAGGACTCACCCGAGACCGGCTCGGAGAACTCGACGTTCATCGTTCCCGCCGACATCTCCGAAGCGTCGCGTCGCCTCGTCCGGGAGAGCGCCAAGACCGTCTACCGCGCCCTGGACTGCCAGGGGCTGGCCCGCGTGGACATGTTCCTCAAGGAGGACGGCCAGGTGGTGCTCAACGAAGTCAACACACTGCCCGGCTTGACCTCCTACAGCCGCTACCCCCGGATGATGGCCGCCGCGGGACTCCCGCTCTCCGACGTGATCGACCGGCTCGTGTCCGTGACACTGCACCGGAAAAAGCGATGAACGACGACTTCGGGTACCTGGACGAGCTGGTGCCCGGCATCCGTTGGGACGCCAAGTACGCCACCCGGGACAACTTCACCGGGAAGCCGGTGGACGGGTACCTGGCCAACCGGATAGTCGGCACCAGGGCTCTATGTGCAGCCCTCCGGCGAGCACAAGAAGAAGCCGCATCCCTCGGTTTCGGCTTGCTCGTCTGGGACGGGTACCGTCCGCAACGCGCCGTCGACTGCTTCCTGCGCTGGTCGGAACAGCCGGAGGACGGCCGGACGAAGCAGCGCCACTATCCCCGTATCGACAGGACCGAGATGGTCGGCAGGGGGTACGTGGCCGCCAAGTCGGGCCACAGTCGCGGCAGTGCCGTCGACTTGACGCTCTACAGCCTTGCCACCGGAGAAAAGGCCAGCATGGGCGGCCGCCACGACCTCATGGACCCGGTCTCCCATCACGGGGCAAGCGGACTGACGCCCACCGAAGCGGGAAACCGCGAGCGCCTCCGCTCCATCATGGAGAACTGCGGATTTGCTCCCTATGCCTGCGAATGGTGGCACTACACGCTGAAAAGCGAGCCTTACGCAGATGTCTATTTCGACTTTCCCGTCACATGACGGAAGCCTCCCTTACGTCTCACAGTGGGGAAGCCTGGACCGGAACGACGAGGTCGTCATGCGGCGCGCCGCCCCGTCGGGTCTCGACGTCTTCCTGAGGCGCACCGATCCGTCGCATCTGCACGACTGGGCCTCCGACGGATACCACTCGCGCGAGGAATACCTGTTCTGGTCCCGCAAAGTCTGCGGCTTGGCATGCCTTCAGTCCCTGCTGCACGGCTGGACGGACATCCGTCTGCCGATGCGTGAACTCCTCGCGTCGGCCCTCGACCGGGGCTGCTACGTGGTGGACCCCCGGGGCAAGGTCCAAGGGCTGATCTACCGGCCGTTCATGGCCTGGGTCAGCTCGCACTTCGGATTCACCTGCCAACTGGTCGAGAACACACCGATTCACGCGTCCGCCCGGTCGGTGCGCCCCGGGCGAGCCCTGATCGCTTCGGTGTCTCCTGAGATCCGCGACCCGAGGACCCATAAACCGCGACGGGGAGGGCATCTTGTGCTGGTTCACGCGGCCCGTGGCGGGATGGTGCGGTTCCATGATCCGTCGGGCTACTCCCACAACGCGGACTCCGCATCGCTGCCCATGCGCGTATTCGAGCGGTTCCATGCGGGACGAGGCATCCTCGTCAGCGCGCCATCGTGAGGCCAGGGGAGCCGGCACCCCGCACCATTGGCACATCCGCAAGGTCGACTGCAACGAGAACAGCCAGCCGTGGCAGTGGAAGGCCCCACCCGGGACGGCTTTCACCGTCCTCGCCGACTACGGTGCGGCGGCCCTCGTCCCGGCGGCGAATGTGCTGCAGCAACTGTTCAGCCATCTACGATCGCGCCGCAACCTGACTGAGTCGGCCGGGCGTCCGCCCGGAACGCGCGTCGTCGAAGAGGGACGAATGGGCGGGCAAGTGATCACAAAGGCCGCCGGTCGACGTACTGACGGTGAACGTCTTCTGGCGGGATCGCTTCCGCACTTTGGCCGGAACCGCCTGACACGCTCTCGAACTGCCGGTACATCCGTTCCAGGATCGTGGTCACCGCCCGGGTGCGGGAGAGCCGGCACCGGTGGGGCGGCCGGCCGGTGCGGATGGCCTCGGCCATGTCGCGGTACACCTCGGTACGCAGTTCCGGGAGGTGCAGGGCCGGCCGGTCCACGGGCCCGTCGGCCCCGTCGGTGACGAGACGGCCGTCCTCGATGATCAGGCTCTGGTCCACGTCGAGGACGGCGACCCGCTCGATGCGGGTGGGGGACTCGCAGGTGAGGGAGAAGCTCAGTACGCCGCCGGAGGCGAAACGCACCACTCCGGCCACCCGGCCCCCGGTGCTCCCCGCCGGTCCTTGCAGGCCCTCGACGTGTACGTCGGCCGGCGGGCCGAGCAACTGGCAGACGAGGTCGAGGTAGTGCGTGCCCGGACGGGTGATGAGCCGGGACAGGGCCTCGGCCGTACCGCACTGGGGGCACTGCCCGCGGGGTGCGGGGGGACGGTAGCGCGAGACCGTCACGGTGGCCGTGGCGCTGCTCCGCCACCGTCCGTGCCACACGTCCGGCGGGAGACAGTACCGGTGGGGGAGCATGGCCCCGGCCGGCTGACCGGCCTGTTCGGACAGTGCCACGAGGTCGTCCAGTTCGGCGGTCGAGTGGGTCGCGATGCCCTCCAGCAGCACCGCCTTGCCGGCTTCGAGGGCCTGCCGGGCGAGTCGCCGCTGGGTGCTTCCCGGGGCGCAGAAGGACACGAGCTGCACGGTGCTGTCGCGGAGCAGTTGTTCCCAGGAGAGGTATTCGGCGGCGGGGCCGGAGAGTCCGGTTCCGGGGCTCTGTTGCAGGGCACCGCGGAACTCCGCGCCGTCCACGTGCGCGATGGCTTCGACGTGCCGCTGATTCAAGCCTCCGGGGCCGACCAGTGCAACACCGACTCGGTTCACAGGTACAGCCCTTCCGTAGGTGACTTCCTGTTCCGGCGCCACGGCAGGGGCGGGCCCGCCCGTGGTGCCGTGAGTGGCGACGGGTCCCCGCATTGTTCTGGCTGCCGGGGGAGGTGAGCAGGGCTTTCGGCTACGGGGATCGGCCATGGCGCCAGACCGCCAGGCAGGCCGGGTGTCTCATCCGGAGCGGCTGGGCAGGGTAACAGTTGCGAACGGCAATTCATAGAGGCGAAACACCGTATTACGTATTGTTGTTTGCGATTCAACATGAACGTGTCCGGATCCTGCCTTGTCTGAATGTGTGTGCCATGAAAGGTTTCATTCGGGTCATGATCGCTTGCTGAGTCCGTCCCCCACTGTCCGGGGTGGGCCGTGATTGTGGAACGGAGCGAGGATGGTGAGGGGAAACCCGACCCCCAAGGGGCTGCAGCAGCGGCTCTACGAACTCGCGTTGCAGCAGGGAAGCTGGACGACACGTCAGGCCGCCGCCCTGCTGGGCGCCGCGGAGGAGGAGATCGAGGAGGCCGCGGACAGTCTGGAGAGCGTCGGGCTGTTACGCCCCGCTCCCCGCAAGTCCAGCGGGTATGCCGTCGTGGCGCCGGAGGTCGCGCTGAGCCGGCTGTTCACGCAGGAGGGCCACCAGATCGCCCGGCACCAGGAGCAACTGGCGCACACCCGTGAGGCCATGATCTCCATCGCACGGGACTACCTGGGCGTGCGATCGTCCCCGGGCCGTACGCTGGCCATCGAAGCGCTTCCCACCGCCGAGCACGAGGAGTCCTTCCTGGACCGCGCGGCCGACGTGGCGCGGCAGGAGGTCTGGCTGATGCACGGGGGCCCCACGCCCTCGGCCGAGTTCCTGGACGAAATGCTCCTGCGATGCCTGGGAATGCTGAGTTCGGGTGTCGCCGTCCGGGCCCTGTTCCTGCACCAGCAGGCGGGCGACCGCCTGGTCTCGGGCCATGTGAAGGAGCTGGCCCACGCGGGTGCCCAGGTGCGCGTCGCCTCCCACCTGCCCCAGCGCATGCTGATCATCGACTGGGATCTCGCGCTCGTCCCGGTGGACCCGGAGAACAGCACGCAGGGCTTCTGGGCCGTGCACGGGACCGAGCTGGTACCCGCCCTGCGCGCCGCGTACGACCACTGCTGGATGGCCGCTTCCGCCGCCGGCGCACACGTGGCGGAGGGCGCTTCGTCCCAGCGGCTGAGCGCTGTGGAGGAAGCGGTGATCCGGATGCTCGCCGAAGGCATGAAGGACGAGACCATCGCGCGGCGGGTGGGTGTCTCTCCGCGGACCCTCAGCCGGCTGATCTCCACCCTGCTCGACCGGCTGGGCGTACAGACCCGGTTCCAGGCGGCTCTCGAACTGAGCCGCCGGGGCTGGCTCGGCGACGACGACCTGGCACAAGAAGGAGCGGCCTGACCGGTCAGGCAGCTCCCGCCCGACGGCTTCCGTGCGGGCCGGCGGGCGACAGCGGAGGCGCGGCGCGCAACCCGAACTCCCTGCGCAGCGCCGAGCGCGCGGCCAGGTAACCGGCCATGCCGTGCACCCCGGGCCCGGGAGGGGTGGACGCGGAGCACAGATACACCCCGCGCAGCGGAGTACGGTACGGATCCCAGCGCGGCACCGGGCGCAACACCGTCTGCTTCAGCGTCATGGCCCCCGCGGCGATGTCACCGCCCACGTAATTGGGGTTGTAGCGCTCCAGAGCGGCGGCGCTCATGGACCGCCGCTCCACCACCGTGTCGGCGAAGCCCGGCGCGTACTGCTCGATCCGTGCCGTCACCAGGTCGCCGGGGTCGGTCGGGTCACCGTTGGGCACATGCGCGTAGGCCCACACGGGCCGGTACCCGTTCGCCCCGATACGGCCGGGGTCGGTGGCGGCCGGATCCACCACGAGGACGAACGGAGCCCCGCCGCGCCGGCCCCGCGCGGTCAGCGACTCCTGGCGGAAGACGTCCTGCTGCCGTCCGCCGAGGTGGACGGTTCCGGCCCGGCCCACCATCGGGTCGGCCCACGGGACCGGGCCCGACACGAGGTAGTCCACCTTGGCCGCGCCGGGGCCGTAGCGGAAGGCCCGCAGTCCCGCACGGTAGCCGCGCGGCAGCAGCGGACCCGCCACCGCCAGGAACTCCTTGGGGCCGAGGTCGAGCAGCACGGCCCGAGCCCCCCGTAGGTCGCGCAGATCGGTGATCTGCTGCCCGGTCGTGACCGTGCCGCCGTGCGCCGCCACATCCGCGATCAGCGCCTCGGCGATCCGTGCGCTGCCGCCCCGCGGCACCGGCCAGCCGGTGCCGTGCGCGAGGTGGCCCAGCAGCAGAGCGGTCCCGGCCGACGCGAGGGTGGGCATCCGGCCCACCACGTGGGCCGCGACGCCGGCCAGCAGCGCCGCCGCCTCTTCCGTGGCGAAGGCCCGCCGGGCCAGCGGTGTGCCGTGCGCGAGCATGCCCCGTGCCAGCAGCAACGGCGCCAGCAGGTTCTCCGGGAGGCGGCGCTGCCCGTTGAGGACAAAATCCACCACCGGCCCGCTGTGTGCCAGCAGCGGTGCCATCAGCGCCCGCCAGGCCCGCCCGTCCCGCCCCAGCCCCGCGCAGGCGGCGTCCAGGTCGTGATGGGCGAGCGCCGCCCGCCCGCCCGCGAGCGGGTGCGCGTAACTGATCTCCGGCTGGAGCAGTTCCACGCCCCGCGCCCGCAGGTCGAATTCCCGGAAGAACGGGGAGGCGGCGGCCATCGGATGCACGGCGGAGCAGATGTCGTGCACCACGTCCTCCCGGAAGAGGGAGGTGGTCCGCAGCCCGCCCCCGGCGTCCGGCGCCGCCTCGTACACCTCGACGCTCAGGCCGGCCCGTGCCATGGTGACCGCTGCCGACAGGCCGTTCGGCCCGCTGCCGACCACGACGACATCCGCTGTCATGTGTCTCCGCCCCGCCTCTCCCGCTCCCCGGGCCGGCTCAGGAGCCGGGTTCGTACACGAAGGGCCTGGTCCAGGTCACGACCTCGAAACCCAGCTTGCGCAAGGTGGGTTCGGAGGTCGGCAGCGCGTCCACGAAGACATGGGTACGTCCCCGCTCCCGCGCCTGCCGCAGCCTGCTGCCGACCAGTGCGGTGAACAGCCCCTGCCGCCGGTGCTCCGGGACGGTCCGGCCGCCCGCCAGCTCCGCGTAGCTGCCGCCGCGCCGGAAGTAGGCCCGGCCGCACGAGGCCGGCTGCCCGTCGACGTAGGCGATGTGGATGCTCAACGCCTCCGGGTCGTCGCGCAGTTCGGCGGCGAGCCGCTGCCGCTCCTCCTCGGCGTTCTTGCGGCCGAGCGCACGGGCGATCTGCGCGTAGTCCGCCAGCCCCTGCTCGTCCGTCACGGGCCGGATGTCCCGGCCCGCCGTGTCGAAGGAGTCCAGGTCCGCGCCGTCCAGGGGCAGGACCAGCACGCTCTCCTGGTCGTCCGGCTCGAACCCGGCGGCGGTGAGCCGGTCGGCCAGGTCCGCCGGGGTGTCGTGGCCGTACAACTTCCACTCCAGGGTGTAGTTGCGCGACCGTGCCAGTGCGGTCTCCTCCCGGATGACGTCGTCCAGCTCCTCGGGAGCGCAGCCGGCGTACACGATCCGGCACTCGGAGCCGTCCGTCGCGAGCTCACGGACGACGCCCCGTCCGGAACCCTCCCCTAACGCCCGGCGCTCCTCGTCGAGTCCCGCCAGAATGTTCTCGCTGTTCACGCGGTCGCGTTCCCTTCGCACGTCACCATGCCGGCGATCGGCCGTTCGTCGATCATGGAGTCGAGAATAGAGCAGAGCCTGTCCAGCAGGCCCTGCGCGCGCTCCTCGGTGAAGAGCTCGCTGTTGTAGGTCAGGGCCAGTTCGAGTCCACGGGCGGAGCGGATGAAGACGAACTGCAGGTCCGCCTCCTTCGAGCGGCGCGGCAGGTCCCGTGCTCGGAACAGGACACCGCCCTTGCGCCGCGGCTCCTCCTCGCCGTCCAACTGGTCCATCGCCACCATCACGTCGAACAGCGGGCTGCGGTCACGACCGCGCTCCCACCCGAGGTCGCGCATGATCCAGCCGTACGGGTACTCCTGGTGCTCGAACGCCCGCAGCATGTCCTGCTGGGTACGGCTCAGTACGCTGCCCGTGTCGTCGCCGGGCAGCAGCCGGAACCGCAGCGGGACGGTGTTGACGTGGAACCCGATCTGGCCTTCCAGGTCCAGCCGGTCGCGGCCGCTGGTGTAGGTGCCCATGGTGATGTCCGACTGCCCGGTCTCGCCCAGCAGCAGGAGGCCGACGGCGGCGCGGGCGACCACGAACTCGGTGACGTCCTGCCGGCTCGCCAGGGAGGCGAACCGCTCGGCCAGCCCGGCGTCCAGGGGGCGCCGCAGCCGGACACCGGACAGGGCGCTCACCGGCGGCCGGGGGAAGTCGGTGACCAGCGGCACCTCGGGCGAGGCGCCGTCCAGCTCGCGCTTCCAGTACTCAAGGTGCTCGCGCCGCGCCTGTGCGGTCAGCCGCTCGTCACGCCAGGCCGCGATGTCCTTGTACTGGACGGCAAGTTCCGGCAGCGCGGCCGGCCGGCCGGTGACCAGCGCGTCGTACAGCTCCTGCCACTCCTGGTGGAGCACGGCGGCCGAGATCCCGTCCGAGACCAGTTGGTGCACCGACGTCAGCAGGACGTACCGGTCCTCGCCGGTGTGCAGCAGATCGGCCCGCACCAGGGGCTCCGCGGTGATGTCGAACGGCACGTGGACGCGCGCTGCGACGAACTCCCGTACGGCATCGTCCGGGTCGGGACGGCCCGTCAGGTCGTGCACCCGGAACGCCGGGGTGAGCGCACCCGCCGCGTGCACGATCTGGACCGGTGGCTGGACGCTCGTGCCGAAGGTGGTCCGCAGGCTCTCGTGGCGGTCCGCCAAGGCCGCGAAGGAACGTTCCAGCAGGGCCTCGTCCACCGGGCCGTGCAACTCGATGAGGTCGTTGCGGTTGAACGCGGCCCGCTGGGCGTGCGTGTAGCGCTCCTCGACGGCCAGCAGCAGGCCCTGGGTGGGCGCGGACGCGTAGGTGCCGGGGCCGCCGAGGGACCGGATCGTCCCCTGATCGCCGGTGCCGGTGGTCCCGTCCAGCAGCGCGGCCAGCCCGGCCACGGTCGGATGGGAGAAGAACCGCTCCAGCCCGGGGTCGGCACCCAGCCGGCCGCGGACCCTGGCCAGCACCTGGATGGCGCGGAGCGAGTTGCCGCCGATGTCGAAGAAGCGGTCCGTCACCCCCACCGAGTCCAGCCCCAGCACCTCCGCCCAGATCTCGGCCAGCACCCGCTCGGCGTCCGTACGGGGAGCGACCGCGACCGCGGTGCTCCGCTCGGCGCGCAGACCGGCCAGCGTCGGACGGTCGACCTTGCCGTTCGAGGTGAGCGGCAGTTGGTCCAGCACGATGAACTCGCTCGGCACCATGTGGTGCGGCAGCTCGCGCCGCACGTGGTCGCGGCAGCCGTCCACCGTGCCGCCGTCCTCCAGGACGAGGTACGCGTGGAGCTGCTTGTCCTGCCCCGCCCCCGCGAGCTTCTTGACGACCACCGCCGCCTGTTTGACGCCGGGCGCCCCGTCCACCCGCCGCTCGATCTCCCCGAGGTCGACGCGGAAGCCGCGCACCTTGACCTGGCTGTCGGTCCGGCCGAAGTACTCCAGGTTCCCCTCTTCCGTCCAGCGGCCGTTGTCACCGGTCCGGTACATCCGCCGCCCCGGCTCGAACGGGTCGGTCAGGAACGCGCGGGCCGTCTGCTCGGGGGCGTTCAGATATCCACGGCTCACGCAGATGCCGGAGACGTAGATCTCGCCCCGCGCACCCTGCGGGACGACCCGCAGATGCTCGTCCAGGACGTAGATCAGGGTGTTGGGCACGGGGCGGCCCAGGGGCACGGTCTCGCTCGTCACGGGCCGGTCCATCACGTGGTGGGTGATGTCGTCGGACGCCTCGGTCGGGCCGTAGGCGTTGACCACCGGAATCCTCGGGTAGGCCCGCAGCCACCGGTTCACCTGACGGGGCAGGCACGCCTCACCCGTGACCATCAGGTACCGCAGGTGCTCCAGCGTGACCGGCCGGTCGGCGCGGTCCCAGGCGTCGAGCATCGCTTCGAGATAGGACGGGACCACCTCCAGGACGGTGACCTCCTCGGCCTCGACGCGCTCGGCGAAGCGGACCGGGTCGAGCTGGAGCGCCTCCGACGCGACGACGGTGCGGCCGCCGGCGAACGGAGCGGCGAACATCTGCCACAACGAGATGTCGAAGCTGTTGGAGGCGTTCTGGACGACGACGCTGTCCTCGGTGATCCCCAGGTCGGCGATCTTGGCGTGCAGGTGGTTCAGCATGCCGAGGTGCTCGACCATCACGCCCTTGGGCTTCCCGGTCGAACCCGAGGTGTAGATCACGTAGGCGAGACCGGACTCGTCGACGTCCAGCCCCGGATCGCTGCCGTCACCGTGCCGGCCGGTCTCCTCGGTCAGCTCGACCTGGCGGCATCCCTCGGGGATGTGCGCCGCCAGCCCCTCCGGCGCCTGCCGGGGATCCAGGGCCACGACCCGTACGTCCGAGGACTCCAGCATCCCGCGGACGAAGGCGGCCGGATAGCCGGGATCGACCGGGAGGTACGCCGCACCGCACTTCCACAGGGCGAGGACGGACTCCACCATCAGCACCGAACGGTCCATCACCAGCGCGACGACCTCGCCACTGGTCACGTCCAGCTCGTCGGCGAAGTACCGGGCGAGCCGGTTGGCCCGGGTGTTCAGCTCGGCGAAGGTGCGCCGGCCGGCCGGATCGGTGGCACTGGACAGGGCGAGCCGGTCGGGCGTCGTCCGCGCGAAGTGCTCGATGGCCCGGTGGATCTGGAAACCGCGGTCGAACTCCAGCTCCCGGTGGCCCAGGGTGCGCACCCGCTGCTCTTCACGGGCGGCCAGCAGGGGGAGCCGGCCGAGGGGAGTGTCCGGATCGGCCAGCGCCGTGTCCAGCAGCGCTTCGAACGCCTCCCAGAGCCCGTCGACGGTGGCCGGGTCGAAGAGCCGGGTGTCGAAGCGGACGGCCGCCCCCAGCGTCCCCTGCTGCTCGGCCAGCATGATGTTGAGGGGGAAGACGCTCGTCTCCAGGGTCACGTCGACCTGCTCGACGCCCAGTCCGGTGGCGGCCATCGCCTCCAGCGGCCCGGTACCGGCACCGGCGAACTGCTCGAACTCGATCAGGACGTCGAACAGATCCGGCGTATGCGTCCGCCCCCGCTCCTGGAGGTCGCGGACCAGCTCCTCGTACGGGTGGGACAGATGGCGCAGACCGTCGGTGAAGGTGCCGCGCACCTGCCGGTACAGGGCGTCGAAGCCCGCTTCGGCATCGACGCTCAGCCGGAGCGGCAGGGTCCGCACCAGCATGCCGACGAGCTGTTCCAGGGATTCCTCGCCGCGGTCCGCCACCGAGGTGCCCAGCACCAGGTCACCGTGTTCGCTGTACCGGGCCAGGACCGCGGCGAAGGCGCTGACCACGGAGGTGAAGGGGGTGCCGCCCCGGGACCGGGCGAAGGACTTGAGCCGCTGCCACAGGGCGGCGGGCAGAGCGTAGTCACGGTACGCGCCCGTGTACGCGCGGCCTTCCGCGGAGCCGGCCCGGGTGGGCAGGGAGAGCGCCGGGGGTACGGAGTCGAAGGTGTCGAGCCAGTACGCGGCGGCCTGCTCACGCCGGTCCTGCGCGCGCCGCGCCTCCCGCTCGTGGTGCTCACGGTAGTCGGCGCCCACCGGCGGCAGCGCGGCCTCCGTACCCGCGACGGCGGCGGCGTACAGCTCGGACAGATCGCGTACCAGCAGGCCCAGGGACCAGCCGTCGGCCACGAGGTGGTGGGTGCTGAGGCTGAGCAGGTGGCGCTCGTCCCGGAAGCCGGCGAGCTGCACGCGCAGCAACGGGCCGTTCTCCAGGTCGAAGGGGCGCGCTGCGAACTCCCGGACCACGTCGACGGCCGCGGAACCCTCCGGAAAGGCGGCGGACTCAGTGCGCACCTCGACAGTGACCGTCCCGGGGCCGGCCGGTGCGACCTGCTGGACGAGCTGCTCGCCCTCCAGCCGGAACGCGGCGCGCAGGCCGTCGTGGCGGGCGGTCAGGCCGTCCACCGCCTTCTGGAGCGCGGCGGTGTCCACCGGGCCGGTGAGCTCGAAGCTCCGGGTGAGGTTGAAGGCGACCGAGCCGCCCTCGAACTGGGACGCCAGCCAGACGTTCAACTGGGCCGCGGAGGCCGGGAAGAAGCCGGGGGCGGCGGGGGAAGCGGCCTCCCCAGCCGCCGCTCCAGCGGCTTCATCGGCGGTGTCCTCGGCGGCGTCCGGTGCGGCGTTCGGCTCCGGAGCCAGGAGCGTGTCGAGATAGCCGGTGAGGTCCTCGGGCGTGTCGTAGTCGAAGAGGGTCAGGACGTCGAGTTCGACGCCGAAGAGCTTCTGGACCCGGTTGACCACCTGGAGGCCGCTGATGGAGTCGCCGCCCAGGTCGAAGAAGGAGTCCGAGGGGGAGACGGCCTCCGTTCCGAGGACGTCCCGCCAGACTCCCGTCACTGTTTCCAGGACGTCGACGGGAGGCGGACCGGACCGCTGCCCGGATGCTCCGGTCTCCTCGGCCGGGGCGACCGCGGCGCCCCTCGCGGGCGCCAGGTCGGCGTCGTCGAGCCAGCAGCGGACCTTGTCGAACTGGTAGGCGGGCAGCTCGATCCGCCGTCCTCCGCCCGCGGTGCTCGCCCAGTTCCAGTCGGCGCCACCGGTGTAGAGATCACGCAGCAGGGCGGCGGGCCCCTCCGTCACGGACACGACCCGGTACCCGGCCCCGCCCCGTGCGACGAGTGCGCCGGAGACGGTGGACAGGGGGCCGGCCTCGACGAAGAGCACCGGCTGCGCGCCCACCAGCTTGCCGAGCAGCCGGTCGACGCGCGCGTCCAGATCGGCGGGTTCGGCCGGTTGCGCGGCGCGTTCGGCGTGCGCCAGGCGCTGAGCCACGGTCAGCGGCACCCGGCCGGCCGCGGCGTCGATCACATGCTTGCCCGCACCCTCTCCCACCACGTGGCGGAAGTCGAAGCCGATCTCGCGCAGCAGCCCGTGCAGGGCGTACTGGAAGGCGAACTGCCCGTCGGTTTCCGTGCCGTCGGCTTCCGCGGCCCGCTCGCACTGTGCGTAGAGGTCGTCGAAGCGCGGATGGGCGCCGCGGAAGGCGGAGACCTGACCGGGGTCGGCGGGGCAGCGCCCGGAGACCAGCAGGACGGTCACCGGGCCGACGGCGGACGGGCCGGTCGGCGGCTCGGCCAGGGCCCGGGAGAGGCCGTCGAGGTCGTCGGCGGTCACCGCGTACCGGTACGGGTGGTGGTCGCGTCCCTCCGCCAGGGTGCGCTGGACGTCCGCGATCCGCAGCCGCGGATCGCTCTCGACCCGGGCGCGCAGCGCGGCGATGTTGGCGGCCAGCGCGGTGGGAGTTTTGGCGGAGAGCGGGATCCAGTATCCGTCGGGCGGTGTGGCCGCGGGAGTCTCCTCCGTGGTGGGCGCGGGTGCCTCTTCCAGGACCGCGTGCACATTGGTGCCCATGACGCCGAAGGAGCTGACCCCCGCCCGCCGTATCCCGGCCGCGGGCTCCCAGGGCGTGAGCTGCCGGGTGACCGAGACGGCCGACTCCGAGAAGTCGATCAAGGGGCTGAGTTCCTCGGTGTGCAGGCTGGGGAAGAGCTGCCGGTACCGGAGCGCCAGCACGGCCTTCACCAGGCCGACCAGCCCGGAGACGCTCCAGGTGTGGCCGATGTTGCTCTTCACCGAGGAGAGCGCGACGGAGTGCTTCGCCGCGGCGGTCGGGCCGAAGGCCAGGTCGAGGGCTTCGATCTCGATGGGGTCGCCGAGCCGGGTGGCGGTCCCGTGGGCCTCGACGTACGAGACCGTGGCGGGGTCGACGCCGGCCTTCCGCCAGGCCCGCGTGATCACCTCCGCCTGCGCCGCGCTGTCCGGAGCGGTGAGGGAACTGGACCGGTCGGCGACGTTGTTGGCCGCGACGCCCTTGATGACGGCGTGCACGGGGTCCCCGTCGCGCAGGGCATCGCCCAGCGGCTTGAGCAGGACGGCGACCACGGCCTCGCCGGACCCGGTGCCGTCCGCCTCGGCCGAGAAGGCCCGGGTCTTGCCGTCCGCCGACCGGATGCCCAGGTCCAGACCGGCGTCGTCCTGCACCGGGTCGCCGAACAGGTTCAGGTTCACCCCGCCGACCAGCGCCATCTCGGCGTCACCGAGCACCAGGTCGTTGACCGCGTGGTGCACGGCGAGCAGCCCGGAGGAGCAGGAGGAGTCGACCATGGCGGCCGGCCCGGACAGCCCGAAGAAACGGGCGAGGCGGCCGGCCGTGGCGGCCACGTGCACGCCCATCACCATCGGGGCCTCGATGGTGCGGACGAGCTGGTGGTACGCGATCCGGGTGTCACCCACGTACACCGAGACGCGGCGGCCGTTGAGGGCCGCCGGGCGCTGGGCCGCGTCCTCCACCGCCTGGTAGGCGGTCTGGAGCAGCAGCCGGTGCTCCGGGGCCATCACCTGCGCCTCGCCGTGCGAAATACCGAAGAAGGCGTGGTCGAAGGAGTCGATGTCCTCGATGTAGCCGTTGAGCTGGAAGTCCTCGTTCAGCGGCATCGAGGTGCGGCTGCGGCGTTCGGCAGAGATCTCGCGGACGCTGTCCCGCCCGTCACGCAGGTTCGCCAGGAACTGACGGGTGTCGTCGGCCTCGGGCAGCCGTACGGCCATGCCGACGACGGCGATGTCCCGGGCACCGGCGGCCGCCGGGAACTGATCAGAAGTCATGCTCGGAAACCTCGTCTTCCGTGGGGTCCTGGGCCTCCCGGGCAGCCGCCGGTTCGGCGAGCTGCGCCTGGAGGGCGATGGTGGGGTGGCTGAACAACTGCGCGACCCGGAAGGCGCCGGGAAACTCCTCCTCCAGCAGTGCGTGGAGCCTCAGCAGCTTCAGCGAGGTGCCGCCGAGCTCGAAGAAGACCTGGTCGACACCGGAGACCCGGCGTCCCAGGGCCGACTGCCAGGCTTCCTGGATGCGCCGTTCGGCCGCGGTCCGGGGGGCCTTGCCGGCGACGGGCGAGTCGTCGAGGAACGCGGGCGCGGGCAGGGCCCGGCGGTCCGGCTTGCCGTTCGCGTTCGTGGGGATGCGGTCGAGCACGACGAACTCGCCGGGGACCATGGCCTGCGGAAGCTGCCCTGTGAGGTACTGCCGCAGCCGTCCCCCCAGCCCGTCGCCCTCGGCACCGGTGTCCGGCACCACATAGGCCACCAGGTGGTACTCGTCCTGCGGGCTCTTGTGGGCCGTCACCACACAGCCCGACACCAGGGGGTGGCCCACCAGCGCCGCTTCGATCTCGGCCGGGTGGATACGGACACCACTGATCTTGATCTGGTGGTCCGCCCGCCCGACGATCTCCAGCAGCCCGTCGGGACGCAGCCGCCCCACGTCCCCGGTGCGGTACAGGAGGTCCTGCGCGTCGGCACGGTACGGGTTGGGGTAGAAGGCCGCGGATTCGGGGGCGTTCAGATAGCCCAGGGTCCGGTACGGCGTACGGATGATGATCTCGCCGGGTTCGCCGACGCCGCAGACGACGTCGCCGCGCATCACGAACACCTGGCACTGCGGCAGCGGCGTACCGACCGGCAGGACCGGCGGCAGCGTCCCGCCCGGCGGGACGCGATGGGCGAACTTCGCCATCGTGGTCTCGGTGGGGCCGTACAGGTTGACGATCTCCCCGCGTTCCGGGAGGACCTGCCGCAATCGCTCCACCAGGGCCGCCTTCAGCGGTTCACCCGCGAGGAAGGCCAGCCGCAGTCCGGGCAGGCGGGTCGTGGCCGGTACGTCCAGGAGCCAGGACTGGAGCACTGTGGGCGCGGCGTGCAGCACACTGATCCGCTCGCGCTCCAGCCAGGCGAACACCGCCTTGCCGCCCAGCAGGTCCGAGGGCTCGGGCACGACGGTGGTGCCGCCGGACACCAGGGCGAGCAGCGTGTCGCGGAGCATCACGTCGAAGGAGGGGCTGGTGAGCTGGGCACACCGGTCCCCTTCGCCAATGCCGAACTCGCCGCTCTGCCACCGCAGGAAGTGGCTCAGCGACGCGTGCCGCCCCAGCACGCCCCGCGGAGTGCCGGTCGTGCCGGAGGTGAAGAAGAGATACGCGGGCGCGTCCGGGGCGACGGCGGGGAGCTCGCCGTCCGGGGCCTCCTCCGTCAGCGTTCCGGTGTGCGCGTCCACCAGGACCACCGGCAGACCGCTGTCGTCGGCGCCGTCGGCAGCCTCGGCTTCGTCGGCGAACAGGTCGGTGGCCCGTACCACGAGCTCGGGCCGGCCGGCGCTCAGCAGATGGTCACGGCGGCCCGCGGGCAACGCCGGGTCCAGCGGGAAGAAGACGGCGCCACTGCGCAGCACGCCCAGCATCGCCACATAGAACCCGGGGCCACGCGGCCCGGTCACCGCCACCACCCGGCCGGGCGCGCAGCCTTCGGAGACCAGACGCCGGGCCAGGTCGTCCGAGCGCCGCACCAGCTCCGCGTAGGACAGGGAGCGGCTTCCCTGGACGAGCGCCGGGCGGCCGGGGGCGCGCGCGGCCTGCGCCGCGATCAGTTCCGTGACCGGCGGCTGCGGGGGTTCCTCGATCGCGGTGCGCAAGGCCGCTTCCGCACCGGCGGGCGAGGGCAGGACCAGCGAGTACGCGGCGAGCGGCCGCTCCGGGGCGTCGGCGATCTGCGCCAGCAGGGCGCCGAGCTGGTGCACCATCGTCTCGGCGCGGGCCGCGGAGAACAGGCTGGACTTGTGCACCAGCTCGATGTGCAGGCGCTCGCCGCCCGCGTCGTCCGCCTCGTCCCACACGTAGAAGGTGAGCGGGAACTTGGCCTCCGCTTCGAAGAGCTGGTCGTCGAACTCGACCTCCAGCCCCTCGATCCGGGCTTCCTCGCGCAGGCTGCCCAGATAGTTGAGCAGCACGTCGAAGACGGGGGTGCGGTCCAGTTGCCGGGCCGGGTTGAGCCGCTCGACCAGCAGCTCGAAGGGCGCCGACTGATGCGCGTACGCCTCCTGGACGCCGCTGCTCACCCGCTTCAGCAGGTCGGTGAAGACCGGCTCACCGGACAGGTCGGTGCGCTGTACCAGTGTGTTGAGGAAGAGACCCATGATCCCTTCCAGCTCGACGCTCTGCCGGTTGGCCACCGGGTAGCCGACGCTCACGTCCTGCTGGTCACCGAGCCGTGACAGCAGCAGGCTGACGGCCGCCATGGTCACCTCGAACGGGGTCGTCGAGGTCCGTACGGCCAGCTCGCGCAGCTTGCCGGCGGTGGCGGCGGGGAGGGCCAGCGCGGTCCTGCCGCAGGACCGCTCGGCGGCCTCCGGGCCCGGCACATCGGTCGGGAGCTCCAGGGTGGGGGCACCGGCGAGCCGCTCCGTCCAGTACTGGAGATCGGCGTCGACGGCCTGGCGGTGTCCCTCGTCCCGTACGGCCGCGGCGTAGTCGATGTACTGCACCCGGAGATCCGGCAGCGGTTCGCAGGCTCCGCCCGTACGCCGGGTGTAGAGGACCGACAGCTCCCGCATCATCAGCCGCGTCGACCAGCCGTCGCCGGCGATGTGGTGGAGCGTGGTCAGCAGCCGGTGCTCGGTCTCGTGCACCTTGAACAGTTGGAAGCGCACCGGGGACTCTTCCCGCAGCCGGAACGGCCGGGCACCGTCCTCGCGCACCGCACGGGCGACGGCCTCCTCCGCCTCCTGCGGGCCGAGATGGGACAGATCGGTCTCCGAGAAGGGGAGCGTCAGGCCGGCGTGGGGCCGCTGGAAGGGCTGCCCGTCCTCGGAGCCGTAGACGACGCGCAGGATCTCGTGCCGCTCGAACAGGTCGGCCAGCGCCGCCCGGAGCGCCTCGGTGTCGAGCCGGCCGTGGAACGTGGCCAGCGTCGGGATGTGGTACGCGGTGCTCTCCGGGGCGAGCATGTACAGGAACCACATGCGCTCCTGGGCGTAGGACAGGACGTGCCGCCCGGCGCGGGCCACCGGCTCCAGGGCCGTCCGCGCGCCCTGGGCCGCACCGTCCACGAGCCGTGCCTGCGCGGCCACGGTCCGGTGGGTGAAGATCGCCGCCGCTTGCAGGTCCAGCCCGAAGTGCTCGCTGATCCGGCTGTTGAGCTGGAGTGCGCTCAGGGAGTGTCCGCCGAGCACGAAGAAGTCGTCCGTGACGCCGACGCGTTCGACGGACAGCAACGACTGCCAGATACTGGTCAGGGCCCGCTCGGTCGGCGTGGACGCCTCGACGTACTCGGTGGTCGCGACTTCCGCGCCGGAAAGCTGGACGAGCGCCGCGCGGTCCACCTTGCCGTTGCGCGTGACGGGGAAGGTGTCCGTGCGGATGTAGTGCGAGGGCACCATGTAGCGCGGCAGGCGCTGCTCCAGGGCGTCCCGCAGCCGGTCGGCGGGCGGGCAGTCCCGGCCGGCCTCCACATACGCGTACAGGAGGTCCGTGCCGAGGGCGTCGCGCCGCGGCAGTACGACGGCGCGTGTCACCGCCGGCTGGTCGCGCAGCGCCTGCTCGATCTCGCCCAGTTCGACGCGGTGGCCGCGGATCTTCACCTGGTTGTCGCGCCGTCCCAGGTAGCGCACCTCGCCGTCGGGCAGCCAGTGCGCCAGGTCCCCGGTGCGGTAGATCCGCTCGTCCGGGAGGAAGGCGGCCGTGACGAACCGCTCGGCGGTCAGCTCGGGGCGGCCGAGGTAGCCGCGGGCAAGCTGTACGCCGCCGATGCACAGTTCGCCCGTGACGCCGACGGGGCAGGGCTGCCCCTCGTCGTCGATGATGTAGAGGCGGTTGCCGGGAGCGGGGCGGCCGATGGTGACCGGCCGCTCCCCGTCCTCGACGTGCAGCGTCGTGACGTCCACGGCGGCCTCGGTGGGGCCGTAGTAGTTGAACAGGCGCGTACCCGTACCGCCGGTGGCGGAGTGGAAGCGGCCGGCGAGGTCGCGGTCCAGCTCCTCGCCGCTGCACACGCAGTTACGCACACCGGCGAAGGCGTCGGGCACGGCTGCCAGGTACTGGCTCAGCATCGAGGGAACGAAGTGCACGACGGTGACGCCGTGCCGCTCGACGGTCGCCCGGATGAGCTGCGGGTCGGACTCACCGCCCGGCGGCAGCATGACCTGGGTGGCGCCGAGGAGCCCCGGCAGGAGCAGTTCCCATACGGAGACGTCGAAGGAGTAGGGGGTCTTCTGGAGGAAGACGTCGTCCGCGCCCAGCCCGAGGTCGTCCGTCATCCAGCGGAGCCGGTTGACGATCGCGCGGTGCTCGATGAGCGCCCCCTTGGGGCGGCCGGTCGAGCCGGAGGTGTAGATGCAGTACGCCAGGTCGCCGGGGCCCGCCAGCGGCGGCGGATCGTCCGTACGCGGTGACAGGGCGGCCGGTCCGGTGATGTCCAGGTCCGGCAGGCCGTCGGGCAGGGGCACGGCGCCGCCGCGGGTCAGCACCAGCCTGCTGCCGCTGTCCTCCAGGACGGTCCGCACCCGGTCCAGCGGGTCGGCGGTGTTGACGGGCAGATAGGCGCCGCCCGCCTTGAGTACGGCCTGCACGGCGACGGTCAGGTCCACCGAGCGTTCCAGGTACAGGGCGACCAGGGTGCCCGCGCCGACTCCGTACGTCTCCCGCAGGGTCCAGGCGAGCTGGTTGGCACGGGAGTTGAGCTCGGCGAAGGTCAGTGACCCGTGCGCGTCGACCGTCGCGACGGCGTCCGGGGTACGGGCCGCCTGCCGCTCGAAGAGCTGTGGGAGGGGAGTGTCGAGGTCGTAGTGCGTCCCGGCGCGGTTGAAGCCGTGCACCACCTGGTGACGTTCCTGCTCGCCCATCAGCCTGACGGTTTCCACGGCCCGGTCGGGGCGGGCCGACGCGTCCTCCAGCAGGACGCCGAAGTGCTCCAGCAGCCGCTCGACGCGATCGGCGTCGAAGAGCTCGGTGGAGTACTCCGCCGAGACCCGCAGGCCCGTGGACGTCTCCTCGAAGAAGACCGTCAGGTCCATCTTGCTGTGCCCGTTGCCGGCCTTGAGGGCGTCGAAGCGCAGCCCGGCCGTGGATTCCGCCGGCTGTCCCCAGCCGTGGTCGAAGATGACCATGACGTCGAACAGCGGGTTGCGGCCGGCTTCGGTGACACCACCGGCGTCCCGTACGACCTGGTCGAACGGGTACTCGTGGTGGCGCAGCGCGCCCTGGAGGGTGTCCTGGACGGTGCGCAGCAGGTCGCGGAAGGTGGTACCCGGCTGGACGGTGTCGCGCAGCGCGATGCTGTTGATGTAGCAGCCGATCTGGTCGTACAGCTCCGGCACCGGCCGCGTCACGGCGGGGGTGCCCAGCACGATGTCGCGCCGGCCGGTGTACCGCAGCAACTGGACGCGGAGCGCGGCCGACAGCCCCGCGAAGAGCGTGACCCGCTCCTGCCGGCACAGTGCCTTGAGTGCCTGGAGCGTGTCCTGCCCGATGTCGCGGCCGGTGACGGCTCCCCGGTAGGTGCGGGTGGTGGGGCGCGGCCGGTCGGCAGGCAGGTCCAGCGGGACGACGCTTTCCTGGAACCGCTCCTTCCAGTACGTCCGCGACGCGTCGAACGACCCGCTGTGCAGGTGGGCCTGCTGCCAGCTCGCATAGTCCTTGTACTGGATCTGGGGTGTCGCTGCCTCCGGTTCCTCGCCGCGGACGAGCGCGTCGTAGGCCGAGGTGACCTGTTCGAGCAGCACGGTCATCGACCAGCCGTCCACCGCGATGTGGTGCGCGGCGACCGCCAGGACGTGCTCGTCCTCGCCCGTGCGCACCAGAAGGACGCGCATCAGCCGGCCCGCCGCGAGGTCGAACGCCCCGGCGGTGAACGCTTCGACGCGGTGCTCCGCGTCACCTTCGGCGACCTCGTAGGCCCAGTCCAGCGTGGCGTCGGGGACGGGGCGCTGCCGCGGGATCCCGTCCACCACCGCGAACGCCGTGCGCAGCGACTCGTGGCGGGCGAGCAGGGCCTCGAAGGCCCGCCGCAGCGCGACGGCGTCGAGAGCGCCGCTCAGCCGGTAGACGGCCGGCACCGTGTAGGCGCCGTGGGCGCCGCCCGCCTGCGTCGTCAGCCAGATCGAGAGCTGTCCCGACGACAGCGGGTACCAGTCGGCGGTCGGAGCGCGGGTGATCTCGTGCGGGCTCGGGCTGCTGTCCACGCTCACGGCTTCCTCACTCTTCGGGGGACGGTCGGCTGCGGTCCGGGGAGGGATGAGGGCTTCACCGGGCGGGCTCCTCGACCGTCCGGTCCGCCAGTTCGGCGCGGGCGATGACCACGCCTCCGCACTCGGTACGGCAGATCAGTTCCAGGGCCCGGTACTGCTCCCAGCCGGGCAGCGCGTTCCGCACCAGGGGCACGACCTCGCGGAGGAAGCGGGCTGCGGGATATTCCTGTTCCTCGGTGTGTTCCGGGCGGTCGGCCGGTTTGGCCACGATGTCCTCGACGGCGGTCTCGCGCACCACCTTGGCGTACTGCGACCAGCGCGCGGGGGGCACGGCGCCGCGTTCGTGCATCAGGTGGAACAGGCGCTGGGGCTCGGCCCCGTCGTCCGCCGGGCGGACCCAGATGTCTTCCATGTACTCCTGGTCGACCCAGGCGCGCTGCCAGGCGCGGTGGCGGCCGCGCGCGGCCCGCAGCGCACGGGCGTGCAGTTCGGAGCGGCGGGGCAGCACGATCCGGTCGGCGCCCCGCGTTCCGTTGGAGTACATCGGCACACTGGTGAAAGGCCACTGCTCGGACTCGAACAGCAGGACGTACACCAGGGCCGCGACGACGAGGCAGCCGACGGCGGTGAGCACCACCGCTCCGGCTCCGCTGTCCGGGAAGACGGGGCGGGCGGGCTCCTCGCCGGTGACGAGGGACGTGAGCCACGGCCAGTCGAGGAGCAGCAGGTAACACCACATCTGCACCCAGTAGGCGGGCATCATCATGCACAGGATTCCGATGTGCAGGCAGACCCAGCTCAGAATCAGTGGCATCCGCGCTTCGCTGCTGAACACGGCGACGATGGCGCCCAGTTCGATGACGAGCGTGCCCCAGGCGGCGAGCCTGCACAGGACCGGGCTGTCCAGCATCAGACGGGAGAGCCACGGCCAGCGGGCGACGGGCGCCGACTGCTCCAGGTAGAAGCGGAGCGCGGTACCGTCCCGCCAGCCGGACCAGCCGTAGCGGACCTTGGCCACGCCGCCGGCGAACATGGTGTACGCGAGGCAGACCAGCAGCAGCGCCGGGGCGAAGCCGGAAGTGAGGACGGAGTCCTCCGGCACCAGCAGGGGCCAGGCGGTGTGCTGGGCGAGCAGGCCGTCGAGGGAGAAGTCGTACGAGACCGAGAAGCTCATGCACAGCAGCGCGTAGAGCGCCGAGTGCGTGGAGTGATTGGCCCCCAGCGCACCGGCGTTGACCGCGTGGAGGAAGGCGAAGCCCAGGAACGTCAGCGCGCCGGTGGCCGGCTGGAGGAGTCCGGCCGCGGCGGCGGCCCACAGCACCACCGTGAGCCGGGTGACGAAGGTGAGCAGCCCGGGACCGACCTGCTTGACGCCGAGCAGCCGCAGCACGCCGACCGGCGTGTAGAACGCCGGCTGGGTCGTGCCGACGACCTGCGCGGTGGCGAGCGGCGACGGCCGGTCGACGAGACAGATGACCAGGAGGCCCGCGTAGAAGACGGCTCTCAGGACGCCCGGAATCGGTGGCATTTCGTTGAGCCACCAGTGCGTGATCATGTTGATGGTCCACCTCGGGAGAGTTCCGGCTGGTTGGTCGGCGCGGCCGCTCGGCCGCGGGGCGCCGTCACCAGCGGTGCGTCTCCGCGAAGAAGCCGGGGATCTCCACCGCGGTGCCCGCCTCCTGCGCGCGGCCGAGGACGTGGGCACCGACCGCGAGGTCGAGCACACCGAGCCCGAACGGGGAGAAGACCACGGGCACGTCGGTGGGCGGCGTCACCTCGCCGTTCAGCACGGCGGCCAGCGTGCCGGTGACGAAATCACGGCCGCCGGTGGCCTGTTCGGCCAGATGGGGAGAGGTGTTGGCCTTCATGCAGTGCTCGACGTCGTCGAAGAGGTTGGCCGCCTGGGTGATGACGTCGGGGGCGAGGTCACGCAGCGAGATGTTGAGCACGAGCTGGCCCGGCTTGAAGGGCGTGTGCACGTACGGGGTCGCCACGGTGGTGGCGAACACCACGGTGTCGGCCGCCAGTGCGGCATCCAGGCCGGCGACGAATTCGGCCGACGCCCCCAGGTTCTCCCGGATGTGCTTCACCAGGGCGTGCCCGGACGCCGGGTCCAGGTCGTGCACCAGGTACGTGTCGGGGCGCACACCGGCGGCATGCACGTAGTCGCAGATGTTGCGCGCGATGATGCCCGCGCCGACCACGGAGAGCGTGCTGCCCGCGTACCCGCCGGGGCGCAGCGCCGTGGCGGCGACGGCGGCGGAAGCGGCGGTGCGGGCCGAGCTGATGGTCGCGGCCTCCAGGCAGGCCGTCGGGTAGCCGGTCTCGTAGTCGTTGAGGACGAGCACCGCGGAGGCCCGGGGCCGCCCCGCGACGGTGTTGGCCGGGAAGCTGGATATCCACTTGATGCCGGCGCGCTGGACGTCCGCCCCAGGAAGGCGGGCAGGGCGATGATGCGGGCGTCGGGCTTGTCGGGGAACCGCAGGAAATAGCTGTCCGGGTTGACCGAGTCCCCGGCTTCATGGTGCACGTAGGTACGGCGTACCAGGTCGATGACGGCGGGGCGGTCCGCGTCCAGTACGTCGCGTACGGCCGGCCCCGGAACAACGGTGAATTCGAACATGATGCGTGTCCTTCCTTGATGCGGTCGGTTGTCCCGTCGTTCAGCCGAGGTCCGGCGCGCCGACCTCGCTCCGTACGAGTTCCACCGGGCCGATGGGATGCAGGGGCTGCAGCGGGCGCAGGGCCTCGGGGCCGAAGTGGTCCAGCACCCAGCGGTCGTCGTAGACGGTGGTGAGGTAGCGGTCGCCCATGTCGGGGGAGATGCACACCGAGCTCAGCGTCCGGTCCGGGTCGTACCGCTCCAGCCACTGGAGCGCGCCCGCGACCACCGTGCCGGTCGAACCGCCGAAGAGCATGCCGTGCGAGGCGAGGGTGCGGCAGAGCCGTACGGCGTCCAGTTCACTGACCTGGACGAGGTGGTCGAAGACTTCCGGGGCGAACAGCGGCGGCGGCACACTCGCACCGAGCCCGGGGATCAGCCGGGGGGCGGGGGCCCGTCCGAAGGTGACCGATCCGGCGGCATCCACGGCCACCAGCCGGGCGTGGCTGCCGCTGTCGCGGAAGTAGCGTGCGCAGCCCATCGCGGTCCCGCCGGTGCCCACCCCCACGAACAGCACGTCCACGTCGGGCAGGTGCTTCAGGATGGCGGGCGCCGTGGACTCGTAGTGCGCGCCCCAGTTGGCGGGGTTGGTGTACTGGTTCAGCCATAAGTACCGGTCGTCCTCGGCGCACAGCGCACGGACCCGGTCCAGCCGGGCCTTGAGGTAGCCGCCCTCGGGGTCGGGCGTTTCGACCACCACCAGCTCGGCGCCGAGGGCCCGCATGGTGGCGGCCGTGGCCGCGTTGCACCGTGCGTCGGTGACGCAGGTGAAGCGCAGGCCCTTGCCTGCCGCGATCACACTCAACGCGACGCCCAGATTGCCCGAGGAGGACTCGATGAGCACGGAGTCCTCGCGGAGGAGGCGGCTGCGCTCGGCTGCGGCGACCATCGAGGCAGCCGCCCGCACCTTGATCGAGCCGCCGAGGTTCAGGCCCTCGCACTTCATTTGGAGCGCGTGCCCGAGGTAGGGGGACAGGTCGATGAACATGTCCGGGTCGGACAGTTCCTGCAGGGGGGACGTCGGTCTCACAACGCGGCCTCCTTCTCTGCTCCGGTGTCTGACGTGACCTCATGAGTGCCGGCCCGCAGGGTCACCACGGTGTCGGCTGCCTTCAGGAGGTCCGGGTTGTGCGAGACGACCACCCACGCGCCGGGCCACTGCCTGGGCAGCGTCTGCCAGATGGCCCTGGCCGTCGCGCCGTCCAGGGACGAGTCGCAGTCGTCGACGACGTACAGCTCGGCGGGACGGCAGAGCATGCGGGCCAGCGCCAGGCGCTGCCGCTGGCCACCGGACAGCCGGCTGGCCGCACCCGAATCGAGCCGGGTGCCGAGCCCGTCGGGCAGTTCGGGCGAGCCGGGCCGCAGATGCACGGCGGCCATCACCCGCTCCAGGTGCTCGGTGCTCACTCCGGTGGCGCCGAGCAGCAGGTTCTCCTGGACCGTTCCCCGGAGGAACAGGGACTGCTGCCGGGCGTGTCCCACGCGGGGCGCGCTCAGCCAGTCCTGGTTCCCGGTCACGTCCACGCCGTTCCAGCACACCTGGCCGTGCACCCCGGGCTGGAGCGCCAGCAGGCTGCGGACGAACGTGCTCTTGCCGGAGCCGATGTCGCCCGTGACGGCGACGAGCTCACCGGGGCGGACCCGGAAGCTGACCGGCTCGGGCGCGGTCACGCCCGCCGGGGTGGCGCAGCTCAGCGCGGTCACGGTCAGCTCGCGCAGGGGTCCCGCGGCGGGGCTGCTGTCCCTGGTGGTCAACGGCTCGTCCGGCGGCGCGAGTTCACCGAGCCGTGCGTAGGAGACCTTGCCGCTCTGGTAGCGGGCCAGGATCTTGCCGAAGAAGTACATCTGCTGGCCCAGCCAGCCGGTGTACGTCACGAACAGCGCCAGCTTGCCCACGGAGAAGTCGCCGTTGGAGACGCGGACGCTGACGGTGAGCAGCACCACCGCCGTGCCCACCATGACCAGGTTGCGGAACAGGTCCGACAGCAGGTCGAGGTAGACCTGATGACGTAGCTGCACCCCGCGCCGCCAGGCGAACCGCCGCTCCAGCCCCTGGAGCCGGCCCTCGATCGCACCGGACAGCCGCAGGTCGCGGATGCCGGTCAGGGTGTCGGCGACCTCCGAGCCGATGACCCCCTGCCGCACCCGCGTCTCCGCCTGGAGCAGGGCGACGCGGTTCTTCAGTGCGACGGACGCCCACAGGCCCAGCAGCAGCAACAGCAGCGGGATCGTCATCGTGAGGTCGGTGACGGCCAGCACGACGACGGCGACGACGAGGAGGACCGAACGGTAGACCAGGTCGGTGGTCCACTCCAGCAGACCGCCGATCTCGTCACTGTCGTCGCGCAGCCGGTTGAGGATCTCGCCGTTGCCGCGTACGGCGGCGCGCGACCCGGGCCGCCGCAGCAGCCGGCCCAGCGCCGTCACCTTGATCCAGGCACTGGTACGGAAGATCAGCACGAACGTCAGTTGCAGACCGCCCCACAAGGCCACGGCGCGCAGCACCATCAGCGCGACGGCGGCGGCCAGCAGCCACCACACGCCGCTGCCCTCCAGCGGTCCGGCCGCGCTGTCAAGCATGGCCGAGGTGACCGCGCCCATCAGCAGCGGAATGCCGTAGATCGCACTCCAGGTCGCCATGGCGGTGAAGTACAGCGCCCGCAGCCTGCTCCCGCAGCGGTGCAGGAAACGGCTGAACGCCACGGTCTCGAACCGGGCTTCCTGTCCGGTGGTCACCGGTTCCCCCTCGCGTGAGCGCGCCGGAGCGTCCGGCGCCGCCGACCGTGGCACCGGCCTCGGTGATCTCCTTGACCCGGCCGCTCTCCATCGTCATGATCCGGTCCACGCCGCGCAGGGTGCCGGTCCGGTGCTCGACCATGACGACCGTGCGGTCCCGCATGACCGTGTCCAGCATGTCCGCCCAGGCCTTCTCGGTCTCCGGGTCGAAGTGGGACGCCGCCTCGTCCACGATCAGCAGGCTGTACGGGCGGGTCAGCGCGCGGGCGCCCGCCAGAACCTGCATCTCGCCGTCCGAGAGCTCCCGGGCCCCGGCGCCGACCCGGGTCTCCAGACCCTCGGGCAGGGCACGTACCCGGTCGGCGGCGTTGAGCTGCTCCAGCACCTCCCAGACACGCTCGACAGGCACCGCATCGTCGAAGAGGGTGATGTTCTCCCGGACCGTGGCGGAGAAGACGTGCGCGCGCTGGCTGAGCACCGTGACGCGCTCGGCGAACTGGGCGGGCGTGAGGCGCCCGGCCTCGACACCGCCGATGAGGACCCGGCCCGCACCGGGCTCGGCCAGCGCGCAGAGCAGGTTGACGACCGTGCTCTTGCCCGCGCCCGTGGGGCCGACGATGCCGAGACTGCTGCCGGGCGCGACCGTGAAGGACACGTCGCTCAGCACCTGGGTGTCGCCGTAACCGAAGCAGACGCCCTCGAAAGCGACCTCCAGCGGCCCCTCCGGCAGCGCCACCTGCCCGCTCGGCGGCGCCGTGGACTTCGCCCGCCCCTCCGGGCCGAGCCGGCGGGCGGATGTCTTGAGCACCGCCATCATCTGCTGCAACTGGCCGAGCTGGGAGGACATCTCCTCCAGCGGGCGCTGCAGGAGATCGACGTAGAGGTAGATCATGGTGAGCGTGCCGATGGTGATGGCACCCGCCTGCAACTGCTGGAGGCCGAACCCGAAGCCGAGGCCGAAGGCGACCGCGAAGCACAACTGGGTCAACGGCCAGAAGGCGCGGCCGCTGATGTAGGCGCGGCCCTCGGTGCGCAGCAGCGCTTCGAGATCGGTACGGGTCCGCTCGGTGGCCCAGTCCGACTCGCGCGCGAGCAGCAGGTCGTCCCGGGCGCTGAGGGAGTCACCGACGAAGCCGAAGAGATCCGCCTGCTGCTCCCGCGCGGCCTGCCAGCGGCGTATCGACCGCCGGGTCAGCCGGGTGAGCACGAAGCACACGGCGACGACCAGGACCGAGATGGCGAGGCCGGCGGCCGGCACGGCCACGGACATCGCGGCGATGGTGCCGACCGCCAGCGCGATGTTGCTGAGCATGCGGAAACCGGACTCGGCGATGGCCTTGCCGACGATGTTGGCGTTGCCCTCGACCTGTTCCAGGATCTCGCCGACCGGCCGGCTCTCCACGTCCAGCACGGGCTGTTCGACCGCCGCGTGGCGCAGCAGCCGGACCCGCAGGCCGTCGGCGATGCGCCAGCCTGCCTGGACCGCCAGGTAACTGGCCCAGATCCGGGCCCCGCCGGCGACGAGCGCGGCAGCCAGGTAGCCGAGGGCCGCGGTGATCAGCACGGACTGGGCGCTGCCCGCGGTCGCCTGGTTCACGAAGTACTGGACCAGCCAGGGGCCGGCCAGGGTGGCGAGGACGCTGACCATGAGGACAGACAGGGCGCCCGCCGCGATCAGGCGGACGGGCCGTGACTCGCCCCACAGCAGGCGGAGGGACGAGGCGCGCGGCTCAGGCATATGAGGGTGCTCCTGACCAACGGGGTGGCATGGTCTGTCTCCTGGGATCAGGCGGTGTCGGGGACGTTTCCCCGCGGGCAGGTCCGGCCCGGACGCATGGGTGGCGCCGGCGGTCAGAGCGGTACCGCGTCGGCATGTCCGCCGACCAGACGGCTCCGCAGCAGAGCCGTCACCGCGGACTGCTGCGGTGGCGACGCGAGGTAGAAGTGGCCGCCGGGGAAGATGCGGAGCTCGTGCGGGCCCGTGGTGTGGTCGGCCCAGGCGGCGGCCTGCTCCAGGCTGACCCGGGCGTCGCTGTCCCCGGTCAGGGCCACCACGGGGGAGGTCAGCCGCGGGCGGGGCCGGTAGCGGTAGTTCGCCACCGCCCGGTAGTCGGCGCGGACGGCGGGCAGGATCATCCGCAGCATGTCCGGGTCGGAGAGCAGCTCGTCCTCGGTGCCGTCCATCGCGCGCAACTCGGCGACCACGGCGTCGTCGTCCAGCGTGTGCAGCGGCTCGATGTCGTCGGGGCAGCCGGCCGCGCGCCGCCCGGAGACGAACAGTGCCTGCACCGGGGTGCCCCGGTCCTGGAGTTCGGCGGCGACCTCGTAGGCGATCAGGGCGCCCATGCTGTGTCCGAACAGGGCCAGCGGGAGGCTGTCCCCGCCGGCGGTGGGTGACGTCAGCGCGGCGACGACCTGGCCGGCCAGCTCCGCGATGTCGGTCAGGGGCGGTTCGTGGTGCCGTTCGAGGCGGCCCGGATACTGCACGGCCAGCACGTCGAGGTCTCCGGCGAGGGCCTGGGAGAAGGGGAAGAAGAAGCCGGCCGAGCCGCCCGCGTGGGGCAGGCAGACGAGGCGGGCGGCCGGGCGGCGGGGCGGGGCGTGGAAACGCCGGAGCCAGCGCTCGACGGCGGCCGGGGCGGGGGAGGAGCTCATGGGGGTACCTTTCAGGAACGCGTGGGGGACGGCCGCTCGGCGAGGACCGCGATCCGGTTCAGCGCCGTACGCAGCGCTTCCACGAGACGCCGGACGCTGCTCTCCGCGACGCCGTCCTCGCGCCACGCGATCACCAGCCGCCACGATCCGCCCGGTTCCGGAACGGCTTCCACGATCAGCTCGACGGCGGTACGCGGCGGCCGCACCCGGACCGGTTCCACCGTCACCTCGTCGCCCAGGCGGCCGCTCGGCGGCTCGGCCTGGAGGACGGCGAACGCCTGGAACCATGGGTGGCGGGTGCGGTCCGGGCCCAGCTCGCGCACCACCTCGTCGAAAGGCGTACGGGTGTGGGCGAGAGCTGCCACGATTCCCTCCGCCGTCCGGCCCACCAGCGCGGCGATGTCCTCCGTCCCTCCGTCGCGGACACGGATGCCGAAGGGATTGACGAAGTAGCCGAGCACCGTCTCCAGGGCGGGGTCGAAGCGGCCCGCCGTGACCGAGCCGAGCGTGAAGGACCCCGTCCCGAAGGTCACGGCGACGGCCTGTGCGGCTCCGGCGGCCAGCGCGGTGACGGCCGGGCCGCCGTACCGGGCCGCCACCCGCACCAGGCGGTCGACCGTCCCGGCGTCCACCGGCAGCACGGCCTCCAGCCGACGGGCCTCTCCGGAACCCGTGGGAGCGGGCAGGAAGGGGGGTGTGGCCGGGCACAACTCGCCTTTCCAGAAGGGCAGGTCGTCCTTGGCCCACTCGGTGATCCGGGTCTTCTCCCAGGCGCTGTAGCTGCCGTACGGGAGCCGCTCCCCGGGCTGCTCCGCCGACCGTCCGGCCAGCCGGGCCCGGTACGCGGCTCGCAGATCCGCTACCAGCACGGATTCCGACCAGCCGTCGAAGGCGATGTGGTGTACCTGGACACAGAGCAGATGCCGGTCCGCGTCCAGCCGGCACAGCCGGACGCGCAGCGGCACTTCGGCCTCCAGGGAGAACGGCCGGTCCCACCAGTCGGCGGTCACCGCCTCCGCCAAATCCTGGAGCCCGGCCCCGGCCGTGTCGGCGGGGGGCTCGGTCAGCTCCATGGTGATGCCCGCCTCGTCGGGCGGCAGCACCCGTTGCACGGGAGCATCGTCCACCCAGGGGTACATGGTGCGCAGCGCCGGATGCAGGCGGACGGTGTCCTGGAGGGCCTCGGCCAGTATCTCCGTCTTGAGGGGACCCGACAGCGCGTAGGCCAGCACGATCAGGTTGTCGGCCGTGCCCGGCGCGCTCATCTCGCCCAGCCAGAAACGCAGTTGGGCGTGCGAGAGCGGCGCGTCACTCACCTCCTGCCCGGTGGGCCGCGGAAGCACGTCGGCGGCCACGGTGCTGGCTGCCGAGCAGTGGGCGCGGATGTCCTCCAGCGTGCGCAGCCGGTAGACGTCCGAGGCCGTCAGCCTGGCGTCCAGACGGCGGCCGAGCCGGGCCGCCAGCCGGATGACGTCGAGGGAGTTCGCCCCGGCGAGCACGAGATCGTCCTCCATGCCGAGGGCGGCCTGGCCGAGCAGGTCGCGGACCTCGCCAAGGAGCGGGTCTGCCTGCGCGCCCTTCTCCTGCGGAACCCGCCCCGATGCCGGAACCAGGCCGGGCACCTCCCGCACCGAACGCTCCACCGCCTTACGGTCCGTCTTGCCGGTGCCCGTCAGCGGAAGGCTGTCGACGTGGTGGAAGACCGTCGGCACCATGGCGTCCAGCAGGTGCCGGCCGGCGAAGGCACGTAACTCCGCCGTGTCCCGTGGCTTCCCGTCGGAGGTGGCGTACGCCGCGGCCAGTTCCCTGCGGCCGGGGACGGCCTCCACGGGCAGGACGCAGGCCGCCGTGAGGTCCGGGTGCGTCTCCAGTACGGACTCGACCTCGCCCGCTTCGATCCGTATCCCGCGGATCTTGAACTGGTGGTCGATCCGGCCCCGGTACCGCAGCAGGCCCTCCGCGTCGCGTACGACCATGTCGCCGGAGCGGTAGTAGCGGTTGCCGTCGGCGCTGAAGAAGCGGCGCTCGGTCTCCTCGGGGTTGTTCGCGTACCCCAGGGCCACACCGTCACCGCCGATCGCCAGTTCCCCCTCACCCGGCCCGTCGTCGGGAACGGCCCGGCCGTCGGGGTCCAGCAGCAGGACCGGGGTGCGCGGCAGCGGCGTGCCGATGGGGATCTCGGTGCTGTCCTCGGCCACGTCCGCGGGGCGGATGACGTGATGGGTGGCGAAGATGGTCGCTTCGGCGGGCCCGTAGCCGTTGACCATGTGCAGCTCCGGGAACCGGCGCAGCACGCGCCGGGCACTGGCGACGGAGACCCGCTCGCCGCCCACCAGCAGCAGCCGCAACGCGCCGAAGAGGTCCAGCCGTTCCTCGGCCAGCACGCTGAACAGCGAGCTGGTCAGCCACAGACTGTTGACCCCGAGGCCCACGACGTGTTCCAACTGCTCGGCGTCCAGCGCCGCCGCCCCCGCTTCCAGCAGGACACTGCGGCCGCCGTTGAGGAGGGGGGCCCACAGCTCCAGCGACATACCGTCCCAGGGAAGCGGCGCCGCCTGGAGGAAGACCGTGCCGCCGTCCAGCGGTATGGCGGGGCAGTCGACCAGGGTGCGCAGCGTGCCGCGGTGCGGGGAGAGGACGCCCTTGGGCTTCCCCGTGGAGCCCGAGGTGTAGAAGATGCTGGCGGTACGGGTGCCGTCGGCCTCCGGCGCGGGCGCCGCGGCCGGATCGCCGGTGAGCAGCGCGTCGAAGGGCGTCACGGGGATCTCCCCGTCCACCCCGGGAACGGGATCGTCGGTGATGAACAGATCCGGACCGGTGCCCCGCAGGCTGTCCAGGACACGGGCACGCGGCCACTCGGGATCGGTGGCGGCATAGGCCGCGCCGGCCCGCAGCACACCCAGCAGGGCGACCACCAGCTCGGGGGAACGTTTCATCCGCACGGCGACCCGCCCGCCGGCCCTGACGCCCCGCTCGTGCAGCGCGGCGGCCACGGCATCCGCCCGCCGCACCAACGCGCCGTAGGTGAGCAGACGGTCCCCCTGCTGCACCGCGATGTCCGCGGGCCGCAGCCGTGCGTGGTGCGCGACCACCTGCTCGATGCGCTCGCCGTGCGCATAGGGGTTCGGACCGGTACTTGTACGGGAGGGCGGGGAAGCGGGCATGGGGAGATCACCGTGTTCTGGACGTGGGGGCGGGAAGACCGGAGCGAGCCACGGGAAGGGGGAGCGGAGGGGACGGTGGCCGGTGAGGGCCCGTACGGCAGGGGAGACGGAGGGGGACGGTGGCCGGTGACGGCCCGTACGGCAGAGGGGAGGGTGACGGCAGTGCCTAACGCGTGGCGTCGACAGCCGCCGCCAGATCCTTCAGAACGGTGTTGTCCAGCAGCGTGGGGAAGGTCAGCCGCGCGTTCAGCTCACGATTGATGCGGTGGTGCATGCGGAACGCCAGCAGGGAGTGACCACCCAGGCCGAAGAAGTCCTCGTCCCGGCCGACCCGCTCGACATTCAGCAGCTCTGCCCAGAGCCCGGTCAGATACCGCTCGGTCTCGCTCCGCGGCTCGGCGTACGCCGTCCCGCCCGCCTGCTGCGCGGCGAGCACCTCGCGCAACGCTTCCACGTCGCGCTTCCCGTTCACGGTCACCGGGATCTCGTCCTGGACGACGAACCGGCTGGGCACCATGAAGTCGGCCAGGTCACGTTCGGCGCGGGCGCGCAGCTCCTCGACGCCCAGCGCGGCGTCGAGGACCACGAAAGCCACCAGCCTGCGGTCGTTGCCCTCGCCGTCGGCGAGCACCACGGCCTCCAGGACCTCCGGGTAGCGGCGCAACCCGCGTTCGACCTCGCCGGGCTCCACCCGGTAGCCGCGGATCTTCACCTGGTCGTCGGCGCGGCCGACGAAGACCAGGACCCCGTCCGCCCGCTGCCGGGCCAGGTCGCCGGTACGGTACATCCGCAGGACGGTGCCGTCCTCGTCGGGTACGTCGAGGAAGCGCTCCCGGGTGAGGTCGTCCTGGTCCTGGTAGCCGCGGGCCACGCCGGGGCCGCCGACGAACAGTTCGCCGATCTCGCCCGGTGCGACCGGCCGCAGCCCGGCGTCGAGGACCCGGACCGTCGCACCCTCGATCGGGCGGCCGATCGGCACCACGTCGCTCTCGGCGTCCTCCCGGGTCACCAGGTGCGCGGTGCACCCGGTGGTGATCTCCGCCGGGCCGTAGCAGTTGTAGAGACTGCCGGTGAAGCTGCCGCTCAGCAGCGAGCGGCAGGCGGACGGCAGGAGGACGTCACCGCCCGCGCCCAGGACCCGCAGGGGCGCGAAGGCGTCCTGGTCCTCGTGCACGACGTGGTTGACGACCATGGTGGGGACCACCATCGCGGTGATGCCGTACCGCTCCATCTGCTGCCGGAAGCCGGCGGCGAGCAGCTCCGGCACCGTGGGCAGGATCACGGTCCGCGCGCCGGCCGCCAGGGTGCTCCACATCTCGAAGTGGAAGGCGTCGAAGGAGACGCTGGAGACCTGCCCGGTGCGGTCCTCCGGCCGGAGCACGGGCATGCCCGGGTTGCCGGCGAAGGAGACGAGGTTGCGGTGCTCCAGGACGATCGCCTTCGGTTCCCCGGACGATCCCGACGTGAACAGCACACTGGCCGCGTGCTGCGGCTCGACGACGGCTTCGGCGCGCCGGCCCTCGAACGCCGACCGGTCGCTGACGGCGACGATCTTGGCGGCGGTCCCGTCGAGCCGGTCCTCCCAGCCGTCCTCGGTGAGCACGACCTCGGCGCCGCTCTTGCCGAGCATCATGTGCCGGCGGGCCTCCGGGTAGCGGGTGTCCACCGCCACGTAGACGCCGCCGGCCTTGAGGATCCCGAGCACCGCGACAAGAAGCTGGACGGACCGGTTGACGTACAGGCCGACCCGGTCCTCGGTGCCGACACCGTGACTGCGCAGCAGTGCGCCGACGGCGTCGGATTCCCGGTCCAGCTCCGCGTAGGTGAGCGACCGCCGGTCGTCACTGACGGCGATCCGGCCGGGGTGGAGCCGCACCGAGCGGCTGAAGAGCCCGGTCAGCGTGCCGACGCCTGGGGTGCTTGTCACTGCTTCCTCCCGCACGCTCCGCACGGGCGCTGCCGCACGGTGCTCAACGTTGATGACGGACGCTCGGGCCGCGGCCGAAGGCGACGGAGGGACCGGGAGCCACGGGAACCTCCGGCACACGAACGCGCCGGTGAACCACCCGGCCCCGGCAAAGTTAGTGAGCCGCCGGACGCGCGTCGACGCATTCCGGCGACGGCGAGAGGCCATGGCGGACAGCAGCCAGCCCTGCCGTTCGTCTCGCTATGTGAGACGAACGGCAGGGCTGGTGCGTTGGAGCGGAGGTCAGGAGGCGGGGACGCAGGTGATGACGCTGAGGTCTGCGGGGCACGGGGTGATGGACAGGACCTCGAAGCCGGCCTCGGTGGCTTCGCGGCGGATGTCGGCCTCGCTGCGGGAGCGGGTCCGGGGCTCGCCGACCACCATCTTGATGACGTTGCGGAACGCGGCTCCGGAGTCGTGCTCGGCCAGCGGGTCGATGATCAGGAGCTTGGGCGGGGCTCCGGCGGAAGCGCGGGGCGTGGCGGTCATGGCGGTGTGGATGTTGCGCAGGATCTGCACGCTGGTGGTGGTGTTCCAGTCGTGCAGGACGTTCTTGATGACGTAGAGGTCGCCGCCGGTGGGGACATCCTGGAGGATGTCGGTGGGCCGGAAGGTGAGGCGGCGGGCGAGGTCGGCCTGCTGGGATTCGGCCAGGGCGCGCTGGGCGCGCTCACAGGTGTCCGGGCGGTCGGCGCAGATGCCGTTCAGGTGCGGGTGGGCGCTCAGGAGGGCCTGGAGCAGAGTGCCGTTGCCACCGCCCACATCGACGACGGTGTGCACGTCGTCGAGGGGAAGCTTGTCGGCCAGCAGGGTGGCGATCGGACGGGTCCAGTCCTGCATGGCGAGGTCGAAGATCCGGGCGGTGTCCGGGTGACGGTCGAGGTACTCGTAGAGTCCGACGCCGAAGGTGCAGGGCATCACGGAGGTGCCGGCGCGTACGGCCTGGGTGAGGCCGCCGGTCGCGGCCTGCCCGTACAGGCCGCACAGCAGGGTCGCCAGGTGGCGGACCGAATCGGGGTGGTCGCTCCTGAGCGGTTCGGACATCGGGGAGTTGGCGTAACGGCCGTCCGCTTCGCGGGTGAAGACGCCCAGTGCGGTCAGGGCCTGCAGGACGGAGTCGAGGGAGTCGGTGTCCGCCTCGACGGTCTTGGCCAGTTCGGCGGCGGTGGCCGGGCCGTCGGCCAGGGCGTCGGCGATGCCCAGTTCGGCGGCGGTGCCGACCGCCGAGGAGGCCATGGCTCCCATGAGCAGGTTCATCAACGACATTCCGGTTCCCCAATCGGTCATGGCCGTCACGGCAGGCGGCCGATGCCGGGCCGGTGTCCCGGCCGCCCCGCCCTGCCAAGGGCCGCCCCCTGGGCCGTCCGGTGCCGTTCCGGTCACGCGGGCGGGCGGGGCGGGCGGTGGCGGCCTGTGGCGGGGCGGGGGCCGGTGCACGCGGCGCCGCCGTGCGGGCGGCGGTGATGTTCCGGGCGGTGTACGGGCCAGGCGCGGTGGTGCTGCTGTGCGGGCGCAGTCTGTGCGGCACACGCTAGACGGACCGCCGCTGCGGGCGTGCTGTTCAACCTGTGACGGACCTGCCCGGTCCGAGGGCGGCCTGCCTGGTCCGGGGGCGTTCACGCGCGCCTGGTCGGCAGTT
Organism: Streptomyces chrestomyceticus JCM 4735; assembly: GCF_003865135.1. Classification (NCBI taxonomy): domain Bacteria; kingdom Bacillati; phylum Actinomycetota; class Actinomycetes; order Kitasatosporales; family Streptomycetaceae; genus Streptomyces; species Streptomyces chrestomyceticus. The sequence continues at coordinate 8,287,181 of NZ_BHZC01000001.1, forward strand.
GAACGTCCGAGGTGGCGTGCCGTCGTGGCCGGGCCGGCAGTGGCGTCGGGCCGGTGTGCCTTGAGTTTGGGCCGGGGGAGGAAGAGGGTGGGGGTATGAGCGATGAGAAGGTGCCGACCGACGACGGCACGCAGGACGAGCAGGCGGCCATGCGGGCTTCGGACGCGGACCGGGAGCAGGTGGCGGAGATATTGCGGGACGCCGCCGGGGACGGACGGCTGACCCTGGAGGAAGTCGGTGAACGGGTGGAGGCCGCGCTGCGCGCCCGTACGGTCGGCGAACTCGCCCGGCTGACCCGTGATCTGCCCGTCTCCCCGGTGCCGGCCGAATCCCGGGATCAGCCCGGACGCGGCAAGGATGTCGTGGAGATCGACCAGCGGTGGGGCACCCTGCACCGCTCCGGTGCCTGGGAGGTCCCGCGCCGCCTGGAGGTACGGATGCACGGCGGGGACGTGAAACTCGACTTCACCGAGGCCGAGTTCAGTCACGCCAGGCTGGACCTCGACGTACAGATCAGCGTCGGCGGGAATCTGGTCCTGGTGGTCCGGCCGGGCATCGTGGTGCACACCGACGACCTGACCGTGAAGGTGGGCGAGGTCAAGTACCGCAATCCCGCCTCCGACGCGCAGGCGCCGGTCGAACGCGAGGTGTACGTCACCGGGCGCCTCAAGGGCGGTGACGTGGTGGTCCGCCACCCGAGGCGGACGCTGGGCCGGTGGCTGCGCGGCGAGGACGCCAAGAACGGCGCTGCGGAGAAGAGCTGAAGCAGGATCGCGCAGCAAGACCGGCGCGGGGTGGCGGGGCGGCGGAAAGCCGCTGGGTCGCCCCGCGCCGGTATTTGTGTGGGGGAGTGGCTGTTGCCGCCCGGTCGTGTTCCCTTCGGTGGGGCGATCTTTCCCGTGATGGCCGGGGCCGTGGTTCTGCCGTTGCCGTTCCGGGCCGGGTTTTTGTGTGGGGTGCCTTTCGTGGGGCGCTCTTCGTGGGGTGCCCTACGACGGGGTGGCGGTGCGATGTGAGGGGCTGTACGTGCCCGGCCGGGTGCCGTGCCGGTGCTGGTGCCGACGCTGATGTCGGTGCTGGTGCGCCGTCTGACGGGGCGTTCAACTGACACGTTGCGGCGCCTGTGGGGCCTGGATAGGTTCCTGTCACCGGTGGGCTCGACCTTCAGGGAATTCTCAGCGTCACCCGGTTTCTTCGTCCGGACGTATTGACGGTAATCGTGAGGTGGCGCATTGAGCGGCAGGGGCCCGTCGGGTCCTTCCCGCAGTGAGAGCGTGAGGGTATTCCACTGCCGGGCCCGGGTGTTTTCCCCCGTGCTGCCCGCGCACCGAACTATGGCGTAATTCCTGGGCAGTCCGCATCGCGGTCACAGAGATCGGAGCGGCGTATCTCGGCAGGCAGGACGGCGGGTTTCTGATGGCCAACGAAGACAAGCTCCGCGATTACCTCAAGCTCGTGACGGCCAATCTGCGCCAGGTCCGCCGCCGGCTGACCGAGGTGGAGGAACGCAGCCAGGAGCCGATCGCGATCGTCGGTATGGGCTGCCGTTTCCCCGGCGGGGTGAACGGCCCCGAGGACCTGTGGCGGCTGCTGGCTTCGGGCACCGACGCGATCGGCCCGTTCCCGGCCGACCGAGGCTGGGACCTGGAAAACCTCTACGACCCCGACCCGGACCACCCGGGCACCTCCTACGCGCGGCACGGCGGATTCGTCTACGACGCGACCCACTTCGACGCCGACTTCTTCGGGATCAGCCCGCGCGAGGCGGCGGCCATGGACCCGCAGCAGCGGCTGCTGCTGGAGGTTGCCTGGGAGGCGCTGGAACAGGCCGGCATCGACGCGAACGCGCTGCGCGGCAGCTCCACCGGTGTGTTCGCCGGCTCCTACGGCCAGGGCTACGGCACCGGCCCCACGGTCCGGACACAGGGGCTGGAGGGCCACCTGCTGACCGGCGTCTCCACCAGCGTCACCTCGGGCCGCCTGGCCTTCACCTTCGGCCTGGAGGGCCCGGCGGTGACGGTGGACACCGCGTGCTCGTCCTCGCTGGTGGCGCTGCACATGGCCGCCCAGGCCCTGCGCGCGGGGGAGTGCTCGCTGGCACTGGCCGGCGGATCCACGGTGATCTCCGCGCCGTCCGTGTTCGTGGGATTCTCCCGGCAGCGGGGCATGTCGGACGACGGACGCTGCAAGTCCTTCAGCCAGGACGCGAACGGTTCGGGCTGGGCCGAGGGCGTGGGCCTGCTGGTGGTCGAGCGCCTCTCCGACGCACGGCGCAACGGCCACCACGTGCTCGCCGTGCTGCGGGGCAGTGCCGTCAACCAGGATGGTGCGTCCAACGGGCTGACCGCGCCCAACGGTCCCGCGCAGCAGCGGGTGATCCGTGCCGCGCTGGCCAACGCCCGTCTCACCCCTGGTGACGTGGACGTGGTGGAGGCACACGGCTCGGCGACCAAGCTGGGCGACCCCATCGAGGCTGAGGCGTTGCTGGCTACCTACGGCCGGGAGCGGCCGGAGGGTCGGCCGTTGTGGTTGGGGTCGGTGAAGTCCAACATCGGTCATACGCAGGCGGCTGCTGGTGTGGCGGGTGTCATCAAGACGGTGCTGGCTCTTCAGCATGAGCGGTTGCCGCGCACGTTGCATGTGGATGAGCCGACGCCGCATGTGGACTGGTCGGCGGGTGAGGTCAGGCTGCTGGCGGAGTCGGTGCCGTGGCCCGGTGGTGAGCGGGTGCGCCGGGCGGGTGTCTCCGGGTTCGGGATGAGCGGCACCAATGTGCACGTGATCCTGGAGGAGGCCCCGGCCGAGGAAGCCCCGGCCGAGGAGGCCGAGGAGACGGACGCCGACGGGACCCCCGCCCCGGCCCCGGTGACCACCGCCCCCGGGCCTGCGCTGCTCGCCGATGGTGGTCCCACGGCGTGGTTGGTGTCGGGTCGGTCTGCGGAGGGTCTTGTTGCGCAGGCGGGTCGGTTGGGGGAGTGGGCGGCTGGGCGTTCTGCGTTGCGGCCGGTTGATGTGGCGTGGTCGTTGGCGGCTGCGCGGGCGGTGTTGGAGCATCGTGGTGTGGTTGTCGCCGATGGCCGGGAAGAGCTGTTGGACGGCGTACGGGGCCTGACGGAAGGTGAGTTGTCGCCGGGTGTGGTGTCGGGTGTTGCTCGGGCCACGGGTCGTACGGTGTTTGTGTTCGCTGGGCAGGGTGCGCAGTGGGTCGGTATGGGCCGGGAGCTGTTGGCTTCGTCGCCGTTGTTTGCGGCGCGGCTGGCGGAGTGTGAGGCGGCTCTGGGGCCGTACGTGGACTGGTCGCTCAGCGATGTCCTGGCGGGTGCGGAGGGCGCTCCGGCGTTGGAGGCGGCTGAGGTTGTTCAGCCTGCGTTGTGGGCGGTGATGGTCTCCCTCGCTGCGGTGTGGGAGGCGGCTGGTGTCTCCCCGGATGCGGTGGTGGGCCACTCTCAGGGTGAGATTGCTGCGGCCACGGTGGCCGGGATGCTGTCGCTGGAGGACGCTGCTCGGGTGGTGGCGGTGCGGTCTCGCGCGTTGTCGTCGCTGGATGTGGCGGGGGCGATGGTGTCGGTGGTGATGCCGGCGGGTGCGGTGCGTGAGCTGGTGGTCGGCTTCGACGGCCGGTTGTCGGTGGCCGCGGTCAACGGTCCGGCGTCGGTGGTGGTGTCGGGGGAGTCGGAGGCGCTGGCTGGGTTCGAGCGGGAGTTGGCGGCGCGTAAGGTGTTGCGCTGGCGGATTCCGGCGACGGATTTTGTGGCGCATTCCGCGGCGGTGGAGCCGCTTGCCGCCCAGCTTCAGGCGGACCTGTCGGAGATAGTCCCGCAGGTGGGCCGCGTTCCGATGGTCTCCACGGTCACGGGTGAGTGGCTGGCTGGGCAGGAGGTGGATGCCGGTTACTGGTTCGCCAACCTGCGGCAGACGGTGCGTTTCGAGGACGCCGTCCGTGGCCTGCTGGAGGCCGGTTACGGGGCGTTCGTCGAAATCTCGCCGCATCCGGTGCTGACGGCCGCGGTGACCGAAACCGCCGAGGACACGGATGCGGGTGCCGCTCCGGTGCTGAGCATCGGCACCTTGTCGCAGTCCGACGCGGGCGCGGCCGGTCTGCTGCGCGCCTTCGCGCACGCCCACGTGGCGGGGCTGCCGGTGGACTGGCGCAAGGTCCTGCCGGTCGGCGAGGTGGTGGAACTGCCCACCTACGCCTTCCAGCACCGCCGTTACTGGCTGGAGACCTCCACCGCCGTCGGCGGTGGGGACGGGGCACCCACCGAGGTGGAGGCGCGGTTCTGGGCCGCCGTCGAAGGTGGCGACCTGTCGGATCTCGCGGACACGTTGGCCGTCGAGGACCGTCGGCAGCTTCTTGAGGTGCTGCCGGTGCTGGCGGCCTGGCGGCGCCGGGAGCGGGAGCGTTCGGCCACCGAGGGCTGGCGCTACCAGGTCACCTGGGCGCCGGTGGCCGACCCGGCTCCGGCTCGCCTGGCCGGCCGCTGGCTGCTGCTCGTACCGGGTCAGGAGGCCGACGGCGAGGCGGCCCGGCAGTGCCGTGCGGCGCTGTCCGCCCGTGGAGCGGACGTCGTAGTGCTGGAGGTAACCGGGGCCGCCACGCGTGAGGCGGTGGCCGAGCAGGTCCGCGCGGCGCTGCCGTCGGACGGGTTCGCCGGTGCCCTGTCCTTGCTGGCGCTGGATGAGACACCGATGCCGGGCCACCCGTCGCTGACCGTGGGTCTGGCCGCCACCCTCACCATGGTGCAGGGCCTGGGTGACGCCGAGGTGGACGCCCCGCTGTGGGTAGCCACCCGTGGTGCCGTCGCCACCGGATCCGACGAGGCGCCGAACAGCCCGCTCCAGGCTCTGATTTGGGGCTTCGGCCGAGTCGTCGCCCTTGAGCACCCCGAGCGCTGGGGCGGGCTCGTAGACCTGCCCACCGACTTCGACGTACCGGACGGGCAGGTCGCGGCGCGTCTGGGCGCGGTGCTGGCCGGCTGTGGAGAGGACCAGGTGGCGATCCGCGCGGCCGCCATCCTGGGCCGACGGCTGACCCACGCCCCGCAGCCCGTGATGCCCGACCAGCCGTGGACGCCGGGCGGCAGCGTCCTGGTCACCGGCGGCACCACGGCGGTCGGCGGGCACGTGGCCCGCTGGGCGGCCGAACGCGGCGCCCAGCGGCTGGTGCTGACCGGTGCTCCCGAGCACGAGGGGGTCGCGGCGCTCGCCGCCGGACTGGCCGCCGCGGGCAGCCGGGTGGACGTCGTGGCGTGCGATGTCAGCGACCGCGCCGAGACGGCCGGGGTACTGGCGTGGATGCGGGCCCGGGGGCCGGAGCTGTCCACGGTGCTGCACCTGGCGGAGATCGTCGACAGTGTGCCGGTGGACGACCTGGACGCGGCGCAACTGGCCGAGGTGCTGGCGGCCAAGGCGGGCTCGGCGGCGGTACTGGACGAACTGACCGCCGACTGCGACCTGGACGCGTTCGTACTGTTCTCCTCGGTCGCCGCCGTGTGGGGCGGCGGCCGGCAGCCCGGCTTCAGCGCGGCCAACGCCTATCTGGAGGCGCTGGCCGAGGACCGGCGCGCCCGGGGCCTGACCGCGCTCGCGGTGGCCTGGGGCCCGTGGAACGCGGGTACCACCGCCACCGGCGACGACGGCGTCCAGTTGGAGCGGCGCGGGCTGCGGCTGCTGGCCCCCCGGGCGGCCACCGGCGCGCTGGCACAGATCCTGGACGGCGGCGAGAGCCGACCGGTGGTGGTGGACGTCAACTGGTCGCAGTTTGCACCGCCGTTCACGCTGCGTCGTCCCAGCCCGCTGATCGCCGGCCTGCCCGAGGTCGCGGCGGCGCTGGCCGCCGGCACCGCCGAGGAGGCGGAGACCGTCCCCGAGGCGCGCGGTTCGCTGCTGCGCCGACTGGCCGGGCAGAGCGCCGCCGAGCAGCAGCGCACCCTGACCGACCTGGTCAGGGGCGAAGCGGCAGCCGTACTGGAACACTCCTCCGCCCAGGCCGTCGGCAGCGGCCGGGCCTTCAGCGAGCTGGGTTTCGACTCGCTGACCGCGGTGGAGCTGCGCAACCGGCTGGCCGCCGCCACCGGCCTGGCGCTGCCCGCCACGCTGCTCTTCGACTACCCCAGCCCCAAGGTGCTGGCCGGCTACCTGGCCGCCGAGCTGCTGGGCAGCCCGGGCGCCGGGGCCGACGCCGTCGTGGCGAGCCCGGTGCCGACCGGTGCGGATGAGGACGACCCGGTGGTCGTCGTCGGCATGGGCTGCCGTTTCCCCGGCGGGGTCAAGACCCCCGAGGACCTGTGGCAGGTGCTGGCCGGCGGCACCGATGCGATCGGGGCCTTCCCGACCGACCGCGGATGGGACCTGGACGCCCTCTACGACCCGGACCCGGACGCGCCGGGCACCGCCTATGTGCGGCAGGGCGGCTTCGTCCACGACGCCACCCGCTTCGACGCCGGCTTCTTCGGGATCAGCCCGCGCGAGGCCCTCGCCATGGACCCGCAGCAGCGGCTGCTGCTGGGCACCTCCTGGGAGGCGCTGGAGCGCAGCGGCATCGTTCCCGGCTCGCTGCGCGGCAGCCGTACCGGCGTGTTCGCGGGCGCCAGCTTCTCCGGCTACGGCCTCGCCCGGCCGGAGGCGGCCCAGGGCCTGGAGGCGCACCTGCTGACCGGCACCACGACCAGCGTGCTCTCCGGCCGCCTCGCCTACACCCTGGGCCTCCAGGGCCCGGCGATGACCGTGGACACCGCCTGCTCCTCGGCGCTGGTGGCGGTCCACCTGGCCGCGCAGGCGCTGCGCTCGGGGGAGTGCACCCTGGCGCTGGCCGGCGGCGTGTTCGTCGCCTCGACCCCGGAGCTGTTCGTCTGGGTCAGCAAGCAGCGCGGACTGGCCCCGGACGGCCGTTCGAAGTCCTTCGCCGCCGACGCGGACGGCATGGGCATCGCCGAGGGCGCCGGGATGGTCGTACTGGAACGGCTCTCCGACGCGCGGCGCAACGGCCACCCGGTGCTCGCGGTGGTGCGCGGCTCGGCGGTCAACCAGGACGGTGCGTCCAACGGGCTGACCGCGCCCAACGGGCCCGCGCAGCAGCGCGTCATCCACGAGGCGCTGGCCGGCTGCTCGCTGACCTGCGCCGAGGTGGACGTGGTGGAGGCGCACGGCTCGGGCACCCCGCTGGGTGACCCCATCGAGGCCCAGGCACTGCTGGCCACCTACGGCCAGGACCGCGGCGAACGCGACCCGCTGTGGCTGGGATCGGTGAAGTCCAACATCGGCCACACCCAGGGCGCGGCCGGCATCAGCGGCCTGATCAAGATGGTGCTGGCACTCCAGAACGAGCAGTTGCCGAAGACCCTGCACGCCGAGCAGCCCTCGCCGCACGTCGACTGGACCGCGGGCGCGGTACGGCTGCTGAGCCAGGCGCAGCCCTGGCCGGCGGGCGGCGCACGGACGCGCCGGGCCGGTATCTCCTCCTTCGGTGTCAGCGGTACCAACGCCCACCTCATTCTCGAAGAGGCTCCCGAGCCCCTTGAGGCCGCTGAGGTTCCTGAGACTCCGCAGACCCCCGAGACTCCGCAGACCCCCGAGGCGGCCCAGGCCCTGCCCGCCGACGCGCCCGGCGACGGCGGTCAGTCCGCGGCACCCACCGCGCTGCTGGCGGCACCCGGCCCCCTCGCCTGGCTGGTGTCCGGGCGGACGGCCGACGGACTGCGCAGGCAGGCGGCCCAGTTGGCGGAGCACCTGGCGGCCCACCCCGGGGCGCAGGCGGCGGACATCGCCTGGTCGCTGGCCACCACCCGTACGGTGCACGAGTACCGGGCCGTGGTGAGCGGCGCGGACCGTACAGAACTCACCGAGGGACTGGACGCGCTGGCCGCCGGGCTGAGCAGCCCCCAGGTGATCGCCGGCACCACCGCGGCCGCCGAGGGCGCCGAGGAGGCCGGGCCCGTCTTCGTCTTCCCCGGGCAGGGCGCCCAGTGGGCCGGTATGGGCCGCGAACTGCTGGCCACCTCCCCGGTGTTCGCCGAGCGCTTCTCCCAGTGCGCCGAGGCGCTGGCCCCGCACGTGCACTGGTCGCCGGCCGACGTGCTGGCCGGTGCCGACGGCGCGCCGGGACTGGAGCGCGCCGAGGTGGCGCAGCCGCTGCTGTGGGCGGTGATGGTGGCGCTGGCCGCGGTGTGGGAGGCCGCAGGTGTCACCCCCGCCGCGGTGGTCGGCCACTCCCAGGGGGAGATCGCCGCCGCCACGGTGGCCGGCATCCTCTCCCTCACGGACGCGGCCGCCGTCGTGGCGGTACGCAGCCAGGAGCTGTCCGCCCTGGGCACGAGCGGCGGGATGCTGTCGGTGGTGATGCCCGTCGCGGCCGTACGCGAACTGATGGAGCCCTGGGGCGACCGGCTGGCCGTCGCCGCCGTCAACGGGCCCGCCACCACCGTGGTCTCCGGGCAGCCGGAGGCGCTGGCCGAGTTCGGGGCCGTCCTGGCTGCCCGGCGTGCCATGCGCTGGCCGGTCCCGGCCGGTGACTTCGTGGCGCACTCGACCGCGGTGGACCAGTTGTCCGGGGCGCTGGCCGAGCGGCTGGCCGGCATCCGGCCGCAGACCGGCAACATCCCGATGTACTCCACCGTCGAGTGCCGCTGGGCGGACGGCCCGCAGTTGGACGCCGGTTACTGGTTCGCCAACCTCCGCCACACCGTGCGCTTCCAGCAGGCAGTGCAGGAGCTGGCCGCGGCCGGCCACGCCACCTTCGTCGAAATCTCCCCGCAGCCGGTGCTCACCGCCGCCATCGACGAGACCTTCCAGGAGCTGGCCACGGCCGGCACCCCGGTGGTCGTCGCGACGCTGGAGCGGGAGCACGGCGGCCCGCAGCGGCTGCTGGCCGCCCTGGCGCAGTTGCACGTGGCCGGCACCGCCGTCGACTGGCGCCGGGTGCTGCCCGCCGGCCGCTGTATCGACCTGCCCACCTACGCCTTCGCCGACCAGCGTTACTGGCTCGGTGCCGACCACCCGGCCGGCCCCGCCGCCCTCGCCCCCGCCCAGTCCGGTGCGGCCACCGAGGCCGAGTCCCGCTTCTGGGCGGCCGTGGAGGACGGCGACGCGTCCCGCCTCGCCGCCACGCTGGCCGTGGACACCGCACAGCCCTTCGGCGAGGTGCTCGCCTCGCTGGCGGCCTGGCGGCGCCGCGAGCGGGACCGTGACGTCACCGCCGGCTGGCGCTACCGGGTCGGCTGGAGCCCGCTGAACGACCCGGCCCCGGCCCGCCCGTCCGGTACCTGGCTGGTGGCGGTCCCTGCCACAACGGCCCCCGGCACCGCGGACCTCATCCAGGCATGCACCGACGCACTGACCGCGCGCGGCGCCCGGACCCAGGTGGTCCAGGTGGCCACGGGCGCCGAGCGCGCCACGCTGGCCGATGCCCTGACCGAGGCCCTGCGCCCCGTCGGCATCGCGCCGCCCGAAGCAGGCCACGCTGCCACCGTTCCGCCGGTGGCCGGGGTGCTGTCGTTGCTGGGACTGGACGAGATGCCGCTGGCGGACCACCCGGCGGTGCCTGGCGGCCTGGCCGGCACATTGACCCTGGTGCAAGCGCTGTCCGACGCCGACATCAGCGCACCCCTGTGGATGGCGACCACCGGCGCGGTGGCCACCGCCCCCGGCGACCGGCTGACCCGCCCCGTACAGGCAGCCACCTGGGGCCTGGGCCGGGTCGTCGCACTGGAACAGCCCGAGCGCTGGGGCGGCCTGATCGACCTGCCCGCGACCCTGGACGAGCGGGCCGCCGCCCGGCTGTGCGCGGTACTGGCCGGCTGCGGGGAGGACGAGGTGGCCATCCGGCCCGCCGGCATCCTCGCCCGCAGGCTGGCCCGGGCCCCCCAGCCCACCACCGGACGGCCGTGGACCCCGCGCGGTACGGTCCTGATCACCGGCGGCACCGGTGCCGTCGGCGGACACGTGGCGCGCTGGCTGGCCGGCCGCGGCGCCGAGCGGCTGGTGCTGACCGGCCGCTCCGGCGTCGAAGCCCCGGGCGCCGCCGCCCTCGCCGCGCACGTGGCCGCCGCCGGTACCACCGTGGAAATCCGTGCCTGCGACAGCGCGGACCGTACCCAACTGGCCGCACTCCTGGACCGGATCGCCGCCGACGGGCCACCGCTGACCGCCGTCATGCACACCGCCGGCGTCCTGGACGACGGCGTGCTGGACCGGCTGGACACCGACCGGCTGGCCAACGCCCTGGCCGCCAAGGCCACCGGCGCCGCCCACCTGGACGCCCTGACCGCCGACCTCGACCTGGACGCCTTCGTCCTGTTCTCCTCGGCGGCCGCCACCTTCGGCGGTGCCGGGCAGGCCAACTACGCGGCGGCCAACGCCTTCCTGGACGCCCTGGCCGACAACCGGCGCTCCCGCGGCCTGCCGGCCCTGTCCATCGCCTGGGGCCCCTGGGCCGGCGACGGAGTCTCCCAGGCAACCGAGGCGGCCCGGCAGCGGCTGCGCCGTAACCGCTGGGAAGTCCTGATGGACCCCGAGCTGGCCGTCCAGGCCCTGGGCACCGCCCTGGCCGGATCGGACACCGTACTGACCGTCATGGACCTCGACCTCGCCGCCTTCGCCGCCGCCCCCGGGCAGCAACAGGCCCTGGACGCGCCCCTGCTGCGCGACCTCGCAGAGGTCCAGCAGCTCAAGACGGCCCGGCACGCCGACGGCGGCGCCCAGCCGGCCGCAGGCGAACTGACCCGGCAACTGGCCGGCCTGTCGCGCGCCGAACAGGACCGGCTGCTGGTGGACCGCATCCGCACCGAGGCCGCCGCCGTGCTCGGCCACGCCGGCTACGACGAGGTCGAACCCGGCCGTGCCTTCAGCGAGCTGGGCTTCGACTCGCTGACCTCGGTCGAACTGCGCAACCGCATCGCCGCCTGGACCGCGCTGCGCCTCCCGGCGACGCTGATGTTCGACCACCCCACCCCCACGGTCCTGGCCGCACACCTGCGCACCACGCTGCTCGGCTCCCCGGACGCCGGCCCCGCCGCAGCCCCCGCCCCGGACCCCACGGGCCACGCCGACCGCGACCCGATCGCCGTCGTCGCGATGAGCTGCCGCTTCCCCGGCGACGTGAACACCCCCGAAGACCTCTGGGCCCTGCTGGCCGCAGGCGGCGAGGGAATCTCCGGCTACCCGCAGGACCGGGGCTGGGACGCCGACGCCCTGTTCGACCCCGACCCCTCGCACGCCGGCACCTCGTACACCCGCGAAGGCGGATTCCTGCACCAGGCCACCCACTTCGACGCCGGCTTCTTCGGGATCAGCCCGCGCGAGGCGCTGGCCATGGACCCGCAGCAGCGCCTGATGCTGGAACTGTCCTGGGAGGCACTGGAGTCCGCCGGACTGGACCCCGCCACCCTGCGCGGCTCGCGCACCGGCGTGTTCATCGGCGGCTACTCCTCCCACTACAGCCTGGCCAGCATGCAGCTCGGCGGCCAGGACGGCGCGGCCCAGGTGGAGGGCCACCTGGTCACCGGAAACGCGACCAGCATCATCTCCGGCCGCGTCTCCTACGTCCTGGGCCTGGAGGGCCCGGCGCTGACGGTGGACACCGCCTGCTCCTCGGCCCTGGTGGCGCTGCACACCGCCGCCCAGGCCCTGCGCTCCGGGGAGTGCCCGCTGGCCCTGGTCGGCGGGGTCGCGGTGATGGCCACTCCCTGGGAGATGGTCGGCTTCGCCCGGCAGCGCGGACTGGCGGCGGACGGCCGCTCCAAGGCGTTCTCCGCCGACGCCGACGGCATGGGGATGGGCGAGGGCGCCGGCATGGTCGTACTGGAGCGGCTCTCCGACGCCCGCCGCAACGGCCACCGGGTCCTGGGCGTCATCCGCGGCTCCGCCGTCAACCAGGACGGTGCCTCCAACGGCCTGACCGCCCCCAACGGCCCCTCGCAGCAGCGCGTGATCCGTGCCGCCCTGGCCAACGCGGGCCTGACCTGCGCCGAGGTGGACGCGGTGGAGGCACACGGCACCGGCACTCCGCTGGGCGACCCGATCGAGGCCCAGGCGCTGCTGGCCACCTACGGCCAGGAGCGTCCGGAGGGGCGGCCGTTGTGGCTGGGGTCGGTGAAGTCCAACATCGGCCACACCCAGGCCGCCGCCGGCATGGCGGGCCTGATCAAGATGCTGCTGGCGCTGCGGCACGAAGAGCTGCCGCGCACCCTGCACGCCGAACAGCCCTCGCCTCATGTGGACTGGTCGGCGGGCGAGGTGCGGTTGCTGACGGAGTCGGTGCCGTGGCCCTCCGACGGTGACCGGGTGCGGCGGGCCGGTACATCCGCGTTCGGGATCAGCGGGACCAACGCCCACGTGATTCTGGAGGAGGCTCCTGCGGTCGAGGCGCGGAGCGAAAGCGCCGATGAGGTGCCGGTTGCGGCTCTTGAGGGTGCTGGTGCGTGGGTGGTGTCGGGTCGTACGGCTGAGGCGTTGTCGGCTCAGGCTGGGCGGCTGGGGGAGTGGGTGTCGGCCCGTCCGGAGCTGCGTCCGGCCGATGTGGGCTGGTCGTTGGCGGCGACGCGGTCGGCGTTCGAGCACCGGGCGGTGGTGCTCGGTACGGAACGCGGCGCCCTTCTCGATGGCGTGCACAGCCTGGCGGCCGGTACGTCCTCGCCTGTGGTGGTGTCGGGCGTGGCCCGGTCGGATGCCCGGGTGGGTCTGGTCTTCGCTGGTCAGGGTGCGCAGTGGGCTGGTATGGGCCGTGGCCTGTACGCGGGCAGCACGGTGTTCGCCGAGGTGTTCGACCGGGTGTGCGGGCTGCTGGAGCTGGAACTGGGGACCGAGGTACGTCTGCGGGACGTGATCCTGGACGGCGACTGCGACGGGGACGCTGCTGAGCTGGCCGATCAGACGCTGTATGCGCAGGCTGGTCTGTTCGCCTTCGAGGTGGCCTTGGCCGCGGTGCTGAAGGCGGCTGGTGTGGTGCTGGATGCGGTGGTGGGTCATTCGGTGGGTGAGGTGGCGGCTGCCCATGTGGCGGGCGTGTTGTCGTTGCCGGATGCCTGTGCGCTGGTGGCGGCCCGGGCCCGTTTGATGCAGGAGCTGCCGTCGGGTGGGGCGATGGCGGCGATCAACGCTGCCGAGGCAGATGTCATCGCCTCGTTCGAGGAGGTGTCGGGTGAGGTGGCTGTCGCGGCGGTCAACGGCCCGGAATCCGTGGTGATCTCCGGTGCGGCCGAAGCCGTGGACGCGGTGGTGGAGCTGTGGCGGGACCGGGGTCGCCGAGTGCGGCCCCTGCGGGTCTCGCACGCGTTCCACTCCCCGGCCATGGACCCGGTTCTGGACGAGCTCCGCACCGTCGCCGAAAAGCTGGAGTTCCGTCGCCCCGAGGTGATGTGGGCCGGGGCCCTCACCGGTGACCTGGTGTCCGACCCGCAGGCCGATTACTGGCCTGCACAAACCCGTCAGACCGTCCGCTTCGCGGATGCGGTGGCCACCCTCGCAGCAGAGGGCATCTCCGTCTTCCTGGAAGTGGGTCCGGACGGCTCCCTCTCCTCCCTCGGCCCCGACGCGGTCGCGGAGATGGAGGGCACCGAGCCCGCCTTCGTCCCCCTCCAGCGGCGCAGTACCGAAGGCACCGCAGGTCTGCTGACCGGTCTGGCCCGTGCCTTCGTCAACGGTGCCCCGGTGGACTGGACGCGTGTGCTGCCCGCCGCGGAGCAGGTCGAGCTGCCCACGTACGCCTTCCGGCACCAGCGCTACTGGCCCAACGGCATACAGACCCTCCCGCACGCCTGGGGCGACAGCGCGTCCGCCACTGCGCAGGACCGGTTCTGGGCGGCCGTCGAGGACGGCGACCTCACCGACATCGCCGGCACCCTCCCTGCGGAGGACGCGCAGCAACTGGCCCAGGCGCTGCCCGCGTTGGCGTCCTGGCGGCGCCGCGAACAGGACCGGTCGGCGACCGCCGACTGGTTCTACCGGGTGGACTGGGAGCCGGTCACCGACCCGGCCCCGGCTGAACTGAGCGGCACCTGGCTGCTGGTGGCTCCCGCCGGCCCGGTAGCGCAGGCGCTGACCGAACACTGCACGCAGGCACTGACCGCCGGGGGTGCCCGAGTCGTGCCCCTGGAAGCCACACAGACAGCCGACCCCGAGCGGCTGGCAGCACAGATCGCCGACGTACTTCCCCCGGACGGCGTCGCCGGCGTTGTCTCCCTGCTGGCCCTTGACGAGACCCCGCTGCCCGGCCACCCGGCGCTGACACAGGGCCTGGCCGGTTCCCAGAACCTGACGCAGGCTCTGGTCGCCGAGCATGTGCTCGCCCCGGTGTGGGGCGTCACCTGTGGCGCCGTCGCCGTGGCGCCCGAGAAGGCGCCGGCCCGCCCGGTGCAGGCGCAGGCATGGGGACTGGGCCGGGTTGTCGTCCTGGAACACCCCGACCACGGCGGTGGTCTGATCGACCTGCCCGAGCAGTGGGACGAGAACACCGCACAGCGCCTGCGCGCCGTACTCGCAGGCTGCGGCGAGGATCAGGTCGCCCTCCGAGTGTCCGGCATCCACGGACGCCGGCTGACCCGCGCCGCGCAGCCGCGCGAACGCGGGCAGTGGGCGCCGCGCGGCACCGCCCTGATCACCGGCGGTACGGGCGCCATCGGCGGGCACGTGGCACGTTGGCTGGCCGGCCGTGGCATCGAGCGGCTGGTGCTCACCAGCCGCTCCGGCCCCGGTGCAGCCGCCGGCGCCGCGCTGGCCGCCGAACTGGCGGCGGCCGGGACGCAGGTGGACATCCTGGCCTGCGACGCCGCAGAGGAGACCGCGTTGGCCGGCGTGCTCGACCGGATCAGCGTCGGCGGCCCGCCGCTGACCGCCGTCCTGCACGCGGCCGGCCTCGGCCAGATGACCCCGCTGGACCAGGCATCGGTACCGGAACTGGCCGCGGTCCTCGCGGCCAAGGCCGCCGGCGCGGCCGCCCTGGACCGGCTCACCGCCGACCTGGAACTGGACGCCTTCGTCCTGTTCTCCTCCGTCGCCGCCACCTGGGGCAGCGCGATGCAGGCCGGCTACGCGGCGGCCAACGCCTACCTGGACGCCCTGGCGGAGGACCGCCGGGCCCGTGGCCTGGCCGCCACCTCGGTGGCCTGGGGCCCGTGGGGCGGCGGCGGCATGACCGACGAGGAAGCCACCGGCCACATGGAACGGCGCGGCCTCCGCCTGATCGACCCCCAGGCGGCGCTCGGCGCCCTGGCCCGGGCACTGGACGCCGACGACCCGACGCTCACCGTCGCCGACGTGGACTGGGAACGCTTCGCGCCGCCGTTCACGCTGCGCCGCCCCAGCCCGCTGATCGAGAGCCTGCCCGACGTGGTCCAGGCGCTGGCCGCGCGCGGCGACGACGGCGACGCCCCGGAGGTGTCGGCCGCAGGCAACGCGCTGGCCCGACAGCTCGCCGCCCTGTCCCCGGCCGAACAGGACCGGCTGCTGATCACACTGGTGCAGACCGAGGCCGCCACCGTGCTGGGCCACCCCAGCCCGGAGTCGGTACAGGCCGATCGGGCCTTCAGCGACCTGGGGGCCGACTCGCTGACCGCCGTCGAACTGCGGGACCGGCTGGGCCGCGCCACCGGACTGCGCCTGCCCAGCACCCTGCTGTTCGACTACCCGACCTCGGCCGCACTCGCCGGCCACCTGCGGGACCGCCTCACCGAGGAGAGCAGCCCCGCCCGACCCGTCCTGGCCGAACTGGACCGGCTGGAGGAGATGCTCACCGGAGTGCCCGGCGGCGGCGACGCCGCCCAGATCACCAGCCGGCTGGAGATCGTCCTCTCCCGCTGGAAGCAGACCCAGGCCCAGAACGCCGAGACCGAAGTCGCGGAGAAGCTCGAATCTTCGTCCGACGACGAAGTCTTCGACTTCATCGGCAAAGAACTCGGAATCTACTGAACCGGCCAGCGCCGCGACTTCTTCGACGAGGTGAGTTAAGTGAGCGAGGAGAAGCTTCGCTATTTCCTCAAGCGGGTGACCGCCAACCTGCACGAGACCAGGCAGCGCCTGCAGGAAATGGAGGCGGCCGGCGGCGAGCCCATCGCCCTGGTGGGCATGGCCTGCCGCTTCCCCGGCGGGGTACGCAGCCCGCAGGACCTGTGGCAGTTGCTGGACGCGGGCCGCGAGTCGGTGGCCGCCCTGCCGCGCGACCGTGGCTGGGATCTGGGTGACGACGGGACGGGACAGGACGCCGCCGAGGTCCAGGCGGGCAACTTCCTGCACGACGCCACCGGCTTCGACCCCGCCTTCTTCGGGATCAGCCCGCGCGAGGCGGTGTCGATGGATCCGCAGCAGCGGTTGCTGCTGGAGGTGGCCTGGGAGGCGCTGGAGCGCTCCGGTATCGACCCGTCGTCCCTGCGCGGCAGCCCGACGGGCGTGTTCGCCGGTGCCTCCGCCTCCGGGTACGGCTGGGCCAGCGGCGCCCAGGGCGACCTGGACGGGCACGTGATGACCGGCAACGCGATGAGCGTGCTCTCCGGCCGTCTCGCCTACACCCTGGGCCTGGAGGGCCCGGCGGTCACCGTGGACACCGCCTGCTCCTCGGCGCTGGTCTCGCTGCACCTGGCCTGCCAGGCCCTGCGCGCGGGAGAGTGCTCCATGGCCCTGGTCGGCGGTGCCTATGTGGCGGCCACCCCCGTACTGTTCACCGACTTCAGCCGCTCCCTGGGACTCTCCCCGGACGGCCGGTGCCAGGCATTCGGCGCCGGCGCCGACGGCATGGGCGTCGCCGAGGGCGTCGGCGTCGTGGTCGCCGAACGGCTCTCCGACGCCCGGCGCAACGGCCACCGCGTCCTCGCGGTCGTACGGGGCAGCGCCGTCAACCAGGACGGCGCCTCCAACGGCCTGACCGCCCCCAACGGCCCCGCGCAGCAGCGCGTCATCCGCGCCGCCCTGGCCGGTGCGCGCCTGACCGCGTCCGAGGTGGACGTGGTGGAGGCACACGGCACCGGAACCCCGCTGGGCGACCCGATCGAGGCCCAGGCCCTGCTGGCCACCTACGGCCAGGAGCGCCCCGAGGGCCGCCCGCTGTGGCTGGGCTCGGTGAAGTCCAACATCGGCCACGCCCAGCAGGCCGCGGGCATGGCCGGCATCATCAAGATGGTCCTGGCCCTCCTGCACCAGAACCTCCCGCGCACCCTCCACGTCGAAAAGCCCACCGACGAGGTGGACTGGTCGGCGGGCGAGGTCAGACTGCTGACCGAGCCGGTGCCGTGGCCCAGTGGCGAACGGGTGCGCCGGGCCGGTGTCTCCGGCTTCGGCATGAGCGGCACCAATGTGCACGTGATCCTGGAGGAGGCCCCGGCCGAAGAGGCCACGGCCCCGGCCGGACAGGACGGGCCGGCCACGGACGCGGACGAGGGTGAGGCGGCGGCCCTGGCCGGGTCGGCGCAGCACGGGCCGGACGAGCAGGCCGTGTCGGCCCCCGCGCCGGCGCTGCTCGCCGACGGCGGCCCCACGGCCTGGCTGGTGTCGGGCCGGTCTGCGGAGGGCCTTGCCGCGCAGGCGGGACGACTGCGGGAGTGGGCGGCCGAGCGCCCCGCCCTGCGTCCGGCCGACGTGGCCTGGTCACTGGCGGCCACCCGATCGGTCTTCGAGCACCGTGGTGTGGTCGTGGCCGACGAGCACGCCGCACTTCTGTCCGGGCTGGACGATCTGGCTGCCGCAACGGACGCTGGCGGTACGGTCGTTGGCGTTGCTCGGGCCACGGGTCGTACGGTGTTTGTTTTCGCTGGGCAGGGTGCGCAGTGGGTCGGTATGGGCCGGGAGCTGTTGGCTTCGTCGCCGTTGTTTGCGGCGCGGCTGGCGGAGTGCGAAGCGGCGCTGCGGCCGTATGTGGACTGGTCGCTGACTGAGGTGTTGGCGGGTGCGGAGGGTGCTCCGGCGCTGGAGGCGGCCGAGGTCGTCCAGCCTGCGTTGTGGGCGGTGATGGTCTCCCTGGCCGCTGCCTGGGAGGCGGCCGGGGTTACTCCGGATGCGGTGGTGGGGCACTCGCAGGGGGAGATTGCTGCGGCGACGGTGGCTGGGATGCTGTCGCTGGAGGACGCCGCGCGGGTGGTGGCGGTGCGTTCGCGCGCGCTGTCGGGGCTGGATGTGGCTGGGGCGATGGTGTCGGTGGTGATGCCGACCGGTGCGGTGCGTGAGCTGGTGGCGGGCTACGACGGCCGGTTGTCGGTGGCTGCGGTCAACGGCCCGGCGTCGGTGGTGGTCTCCGGTCAGGCGGAGGCGCTGGCTGGGTTCGAGCGGGAGCTGGCGGCGCGCAAGGTGCTGCGCTGGCGCGTCCCGGCCACAGACTTCGTGGCGCATTCGCCAGCGGTGGAGCCACTCGCCGCCCAGCTCGAAGCGGACCTGTCGGGCATTGCCCCGCAGGCAGGCTGTATCCCGATGGTCTCGACCGTTACGGGGGAGTGGCTGTCCGGTGAGGATGCGGACGCCGCGTACTGGTTCGCGAACCTGCGGCAGATGGTGCGTTTCGAAGAGGCCGTGCGCACGCTGCTGGAATCCGGTTACGGGGCGTTCGTGGAGGTCTCTCCGCATCCGGTGCTGACCGCCGCGGTGACTGAAACCGCCGAGGACATGGATGCGGGCGCCGCTCAGGTGCTGAGCATTGGCACCTTGTCGCAGACCGACGCGGGCGCGGCCGGCCTGCTGCGTGCCTTCGCGCAGGCCCACGTGGCGGGGCTGGCGGTGGACTGGCGCAAGGTCCTGCCGGCCGGTGAGGTGGTGGATCTGCCCACCTACGCCTTCCAGCACCGCCGCTACTGGCTGGAGCCCTCCGCCGCAGCCGCCGCCGCGGTCGCCGCCGGTGGGTCCTCGGACGCCGAGGCACGGTTCTGGGCCGCCGTCGAAGGCGGCGACCTGACCCACATGGCCGAGGTGCTCAACCTGGACGACGCGCACGCGCTGGGCGAGGTGCTGCCCGCCCTCGCCTCCTGGCGCCGCCAGGAACAGGACCGGTCGGCCACCGCCGACTGGCGCTACCACATCACCTGGGCACCGGTGGCCGACCCGGCCGCCACCGTCCTCACCGGCCGCTGGCTGCTGCTCACCGGCCCCGAGGGCGCAGACCCGGCCCGAGCCTGCGCCCAGGCACTTGCCGCCCGTGGCGCCGACACCACCATCGTGGAGGTGCCCGAGGGCACCGTGGACCGGGCCGCGATGGCGGCCGTCCTCGGCCAGGCACTGCAAGAGCCCACGGCACCGTCGGGCATCGTCTCACTGCTTGCCCTGGACGAGACGCCGGTGCCCGGGCACCCCGCGGTACCGGGCGGCCTGGCAGGCACACTGGCCGCGGTGCAGGCACTGGGCGACATCGGGGTGGACGCCCCGCTGTGGGTACTGACCCGCGGCGCCGTCGCCACCACCGCCCAGGAGCCGCCCGTCACCCCGGCGCAGAGCCTGACCTGGGGCTTCGGCCGGGTCGTCGCCCTGGAACACCCTGACCGCTGGGGCGGACTGATCGACCTGCCCGCCGACTTCGCCGGGCCGGACGGCGCGGACGGACAGATCATGGCGCGCCTGTGCGCGGTGCTGGCAGGCTGCGGCGAGGACCAGACCGCGATCCGACCGGCTGGAATCTTCGGCCGCCGGCTGAGCAGGGCCGGCCGACCCCGGGGCGAGGCCGGAGCGTACACGCCCGGCGGCAGCGCCCTGGTCACCGGCGGCACCGGCGCCATCGGCGGACGCGTCGCCCGCTGGCTGTCCGGCCGCGGCGCCGCCCGGCTGGTGCTGACCAGCCGTTCCGGGCCCGCCGCTGCCGGAGCGGCCGCCCTGGCCGCCGAACTGGCCGCCGCGGGCAGCCGGGTGGACATCGTGGCCTGTGACGTCAGCGACCGCGCCCAGGTTGCCACGGTGCTCGGCCGGATCGCCGCGCAGGGCCCCTCGCTGACCACGGTGCTGCACACCGCCGGCGTCAACCAGGCCACCCTGGTGCAGGACACCGACCTCGCCGAGACGGACGCCGTGCTGGCGGCCAAGACGGCCGGCGCCCAGCACCTGCACGACCTGACCCGCGAACTCGGTCTCGACCTGGACGCGTTCGTCCTCTTCTCTTCCATCTCGGCCACCTGGGGCAGCGGCCTGCAGCCCGCCTACGCCGCCGCCAACACCTACCTGGACGGCCTCGCCCAGCACCGCCGCGCCCACGGCCTGCCCGCCACCTCGGTGGCCTGGGGCTCCTGGGGCGGCGGCGGCATGACCGACGAGGCCGGCGCGGCGCAAGGCATCCGGCGCGGCCTGATCGTCATGGACCCGGACCACGCCGTACAGGCGCTGGCCCAGGTTCTGGACTGCGACGAGCCCGAGCTGACCGTCGCCCACGTGGACTGGCAGCGGTTCGCGCCGCCGTTCACGCTGCGCCGCCCCAGCCCGCTGATCGAGAACCTGCCGGAGGTCCAGGAGGTGCTGGCCGCCGACGGGCAGCACACCCCGGACAGCGGTGACACGGCAGCCGGCCCGCAGGCCGGAGCCTCCTGGCGCCGGCAACTGGCGGGCCTGTCCCGCACCGAGCAGAAGCGGACCCTGCTCACCCTCGTCCAGACCCAGGCAGCCGCGGTGCTCGACTACGCCGCACCCGGCGAGGTCGAGGCCACCCGCGCCTTCAGCGACCTCGGTTTCGACTCGCTGACCTCGGTCGAACTGCGTAACCGGCTCAGCAGCGCCACCGGCCTGCAACTGCCCGCCACCCTGCTGTTCGACGCCCCCACGCCCAGCGCCGCCGCCGAATTCCTGCTGGCCGAACTGGCCGAGCTGACCGGCACACCGGACGGCACGCAGGCCGACGCATCGCGCACCGCCCCCGTCCTGGCGGCAGCCGCGGACGAACCGCTGGCGATCGTCGGCATGGCCTGCCGCTACCCGGGCGGCGCGAGCGGCCCGCAGGAGCTGTGGAACCTGGTCACCGCCGGGACCGACGCCATCTCCGTACTGCCCGAGGACCGCGGCTGGGACATCGAGGACCGCCAGGGAGACCCCCAGGGCCCCGTCCGCTCCGGCGGCTTCGTCTACGACGCGACCCACTTCGACGCCGGCTTCTTCGGGATCAGCCCGCGCGAGGCGGTGTCGATGGATCCGCAGCAGCGGTTGCTGCTGGAGGTTGCCTGGGAGGCGTTGGAACGCTCCGGTATCGACCCGTCGTCCCTGCGCGGCAGCCCGACGGGCGTGTTCGCCGGTGCCTCCGCCTCCGGCTACGGCTGGAGCTCCGGGGTGCAGAAGGAGCTCGACGGCCACCTGGTGACCGGCATCTCCACCAGCGTGGTCTCCGGCCGCGTCTCCTACGTCCTGGGCCTGGAGGGCCCGGCGGTCACCGTGGACACCGCGTGCTCCTCCTCCCTGGTCGCGCTGCACATGGCCTGCCAGGCTCTGCGCTCCGGAGAGTGCTCGCTGGCCCTGGCCGGCGGGGTCATGGTGGCGGCCAACCCGCTGCTGTTCGACCAGTTCAGCCGGCAGATGGGACTCTCCCCGGACGGCCGGTGCAAGCCGTTCGGGGCCGGCGCCGACGGTATGGGACTGGGCGAGGGCGCCGGCATGCTGGTCGTCGAGCGGCTCTCCGACGCGCGGCGTCATGGACACAAGGTTCTGGCCGTCGTACGGGGCAGCGCCGTCAACCAGGACGGCGCGTCCAACGGTCTGACCGCGCCCAACGGCCCCTCCCAGCAGCGAGTGATCCGTGCCGCGCTGGCCAACGCCCGCCTCACCCCCGCTGACGTGGACGTGGTGGAAGCGCACGGCACCGGCACCCCGCTGGGTGACCCGATCGAGGCCCAGGCCCTGCTGGCCACTTACGGCCAGGAGCGCGGCGAGGGCGACCCGCTGTGGCTGGGCTCGGTGAAGTCCAACATCGGTCACACGCAGGCCGCGGCCGGCGTCGCCGGTGTCATCAAGATGGTCCTGGCCCTCCAGCACCGCGAGCTGCCGCGCACCCTGCACGCAGCCGAACCCTCCCCGCACATCGACTGGTCGGCCGGCGACGTCAGACTGCTGACCGAAACGGCCCCGTGGCCGGGCAAGGACCGGGTACGTCGCGCCGGCGTCTCGTCGTTCGGCATGAGCGGCACCAACGCCCACCTCATCCTGGAGGAGGCCCCGGCCGAGCCGGCCGACACTGGCGAAGCGCCCGAACCGGTTGAGGCCGCGCCTGCGCTGCTTGCTGACGATGGTCCTACGGCGTGGTTGGTGTCGGGTCGGTCTGCGGAGGGTCTTGTTGCGCAGGCGGGTCGGTTGGGGGAGTGGGCGGCTGGGCGTTCTGCGTTGCGGCCGGTTGATGTGGCGTGGTCGTTGGCGGCTGCGCGGGCGGTGTTGGAGCACCGTGGTGTGGTCGTGGCTGGCGACCGGGCGGGGTTGTTGGATGGCGTACGGGGGCTGGCGGCCGGTGAGGCGGCGCCGGGTGTGGTGTCGGGTGTTGCTCGGGCCACGGGCCGTACGGTGTTTGTGTTCGCTGGGCAGGGTGCGCAGTGGGTCGGTATGGGCCGGGAGCTGTTGGCTTCGTCGCCGTTGTTTGCGGCGCGGCTGGCGGAGTGTGAGGCGGCTCTGGGGCCGTACGTGGACTGGTCGCTCAGCGATGTCCTGACGGGTGCGGAGGGCGCTCCGGCGTTGGAGGCGGCTGAGGTTGTCCAGCCCGCACTGTGGGCGGTGATGGTCTCCCTGGCCGCGCTGTGGGAGGCCGCTGGCATCGTGCCGGATGCGGTGGTGGGCCACTCGCAGGGAGAGATTGCTGCGGCGACGGTGGCCGGAATGCTGTCGCTGGAGGACGCCGCGCGGGTGGTGGCGGTGCGGTCTCGCGCGCTGTCGGCACTGGATGTGGCTGGGGCCATGGTGTCGGTGGTGATGCCGGCCGGTGCGGTGCGTGAGCTGGTGGCGGGCTTCGACGGCCGGTTGTCGGTGGCTGCGGTCAATGGGCCGGCGTCGGTGGTGGTCTCCGGTCAGGCGGAGGCGCTGGCGGCGTTCGAGCGGGAGCTGGCGGCGCGCAAGGTGCTGCGCTGGCGCGTCCCGGCGACAGATTTTGTGGCGCATTCGCCAGCGGTGGAGCCGCTTGCCGCCCAGCTCGAAGCCGAACTGTCGGGCATTGCCCCGCAGGCAGGCCGTATCCCGATGGTCTCCACGGTCACAGGCGAGTGGCTGATCGGTGAGGAAGTCAACGCCGGTTACTGGTTCGCGAACCTGCGCCAGACGGTGCGCTTCGACGACGCCGTCCGTAGCCTGCTGGAGGCCGGTTACGGAGCGTTCGTCGAAATCTCGCCGCATCCGGTGTTGACGGCTGCGGTGACCGAAACCGCCGAGGACACGGATGCGGGTGCCGCTCAGGTGCTGAGCATCGGCACCCTGTCGCAGACCGACGCGGGCGCGGCCGGTCTGCTGCGCGCCTTTGCACAGGCCCACGTGGTCGGTCTGCCGGTGGACTGGCGCAAGGTCCTACCGGCTGGCGAGGTGGTGGATCTCCCCACGTACGCCTTCCAACACCGCCGCTACTGGCTGGAGAATTCCGCCACCGCCACCGCCACCGCCGCCGCTACGGCCACCGCCAACAGATCCTCGACCGCCGAGGCGCAGTTCTGGGCCGCCGTCGAAGGCGGCGACCTGTCGGGCGTCGCGGACACCCTGGCCCTCACCGATCAGCAGCAACTCAGCGGCGTACTGCCCGCGCTGGCGTCCTGGCGGCGCCGCGAACAGGAACGTTCGGCCACCGAGAGCTGGCGCTACCGGATCACCTGGGCACCGGTGGCCGACGCGGCACCGGCTCGCCTGACCGGCCGCTGGCTGCTGCTCGTACCGGCTTCGGAGGCCGACGGGCCGATGGCGCGCCAGTGCCGTGCGGCGCTGGCTGCCCGTGGAGCGGACGTCGCCGTACTGGAGATGGCCGGGGCCGCCACGCGTGAGACGGTGGCCGAGCAGGTCCGCGCGGCACTGCCGACGGACGGGTTCGCAGGCATCCTCTCCCTGCTCGCGCTGGACGAGACACCGATGCCGGGCCACCCGTCGCTGACCGTGGGCCTGGCCGCCACCCTCACCCTGGTGCAGGGCCTCGGCGACGCCGACGTGGACGCCCCGCTGTGGGTGGCCACGTCCCACGCGGTGGCTGCGGCACCCGGCGAGCCGCCGGTCCGCCCGCTGCAGACACAGGTCTGGGGCCTGGGCCGGGTCGTCGGCCTGGAGCACCCCGAGCGCTGGGGCGGGCTGGTCGACCTGCCCACCGACTTCGACGGACCGGACGGGCAGATCGCGGCGCGTCTGTGCGCGGTGCTGGCCGGCTGCGGTGGTGAGGACCAGGTGGCGATCCGCGCGGCCGCCATCCTGGGCCGGCGCCTGACCCACGCTCCGCAGCCCGTCTTGCCCGACCAGCCGTGGACTCCCGGCGGCAGCGTCCTGGTCACCGGCGGCACCGGTGCCCTCGGCGGACACGTCGCGCGCTGGGCGGCCGGGCGCGGCGCCCGGCGGCTGGTGCTGACCAGTCGCTCCGGGCCCGCCGCTGCCGGAGCGGCCGCCCTGGCCGCCGAACTGGCCGCCGCGGGCAGCCGGGTGGACATCGTGGCCTGCGACGTCAGCGACCGCGCCCAGGTCGCCGGGGCGCTGGGCCGGATCGTCGCGCAGGGCCCCTCGCTGACCTCGGTGCTGCATACTGCCGGTATCGGGCAGGCCGTGACGGTGGCCGAGGCCGACCTGGCCGAGACGGACGCGGTACTGGCGGCCAAGGCGGCCGGAGCCCGGCACCTGGACGAGCTCACCCGCGAACTCGGCCTGGAACTGGACGCGTTCGTCCTGTTCTCCTCCATCTCCGCGATCTGGGGCAGTGTCGTGCAGCCCGCCTACGCCGCAGCCAACACCTACCTGGACGGCCTCGCCGAGCACCGCCGGGCCCGCGGCCTGCCCGCCACCTCGGTGGCCTGGGGCCCCTGGGGCGGCGGCGGTATGACCGACGCGGAGACCGCCGGGCGGCTGGCCCGTGGCGGCGTGGCGCTGATGGACAAGGACCGCGCGGTCCAGGCCCTGGCACACCTGGTGGACGGCGGGGAGGGGCCGATGACCATCGTCGACGTCGACTGGTCGCGATTCGCCGTGCCGTTCACGCTGCGCCGCCCCAGCCCGCTGATCGCCGGCCTGCCCGAGGCCGCCGCGGCCCTGGCGGCAGAGGCGGACGCCCTGGTCACCGACCCGGGCGCCGGAGCCTCGCTGCGCGAGGAGCTGGCCGGGCTGCCGAGTGCCGAGCAGCACCGGGCACTGGTCCGGCTGGTGCAGGAACACGCGGCCGCGGTGCTCGACTACGCCGCACCCGGCGAGGTCGAGGCCACCCGCGCCTTCAGCGACCTCGGCTTCGACTCGCTGACCTCGGTCGAACTGCGTAACCGGCTCAGCAGGGCCACCGGCCTGCAACTGCCCGCCACTCTGCTGTTCGACCACCCCACCCCGCAAGCGGCGGCCGACCACCTGTGGAGCGAACAGTTCCAGGACGGCACGGGCGCGGTGTCCCTGGTGGAGGAGGTCGACCGGCTCGGGTCGCTGCTGACCGGGGCGGCGCCGGACGAGAAGACGTACGACATGGTCACCGAGCGGCTGCACCACCTCCTCGCCCAGTGGAAGGAGAGCGGCGCACCGGAAGAGAGTCAAGCAGTCGCGGACAAGATCGGATCCGCAACGGACGACGAGATATTCGAGTTCATCCACCGAGAACTCGGCCGGTAACCGGCCCCCCTCAGGTGCGGACAGCACGTGCGCGTTTCACGAACTGGAATGGTGAGATCCGATGGCAGATGAAGAGGCCCTCCGCGACTACCTCAAGTGGGTGACCACGGACCTCTACAACACGCGGCAGCGCCTGCGTGAGGTCGAGGAACGCAGTCACGAGCCCATTGCGGTCGTCGGCATCGGCTGCCGCTACCCCGGCGGCGTCGACACTCCGGAGGACTTCTGGAACCTGCTCGCCACCGCACGCGACGGGATCGCCGACATCCCCACCGACCGCGGCTGGGACCTCGCGCAACTGCGGGTCCAGGACCCGGACGGCAGCACGCGGCTTCCCGAGGGCGGGTTCATCTCGGACGCCAGCGGGTTCGACGCCGCGTTCTTCGGGACCAGCCCCCGCGAGGCGGTGGCGATGGACCCCCAGCAGCGGCTGCTGCTGGAGGTGGCCTGGGAGGCGCTGGAGCGCTCCGGCATCGACCCGCACGTCCTGCGCGGCAGCCAGACCGGCGTCTTCGCCGGCGCCTCGCTGTCCGGCTACGGCTTCGGCACGGACGAGGACCTGGACGTCCACCTGATGACGGGCACCTCCACCAGCGTCATCTCCGGCCGGGTCTCCTACGCGCTGGGCCTGGAGGGCCCGGCTGTCACCGTGGACACCGCCTGCTCCTCCTCCCTGGTCGCGCTCCACCTGGCCGCGCAGTCGGTACGGTCCGGGGAATGCTCGCTGGCGCTGGCCGGCGGCGTCACGGTCACCACCGTCCCGGTCATGTTCACCCAGTTCTCCAAGCAGTTGGGCCTGGCCGGGGACGGCCGCTGCAAGGCATTCTCCGCCGACGCCGACGGCATGGGCATATCCGAGGGCGCCGGCATGGTCGTACTGGAGCGGCTCTCCGACGCCCGCCGCAACGGGCACCCGGTGCTCGCGGTCATCCGCGGCTCGGCCATCAACCAGGACGGCGCCTCCAACGGGCTGGCCGCCCCCAACGGTCCCTCCCAGCAGCGGGTCATCCGCGCCGCCCTGGCCAACGCCCGCCTGTCCACCGCCGATGTCGACCTGGTGGAGGCGCACGGCACCGGCACCACGCTCGGTGACCCCATCGAGGCCCAGGCACTGCTGGCCACCTACGGCCAGGGCCGCGCGGAGGACCAGCCGGTCCGGCTGGGCTCGGTGAAGTCCAACATCGGCCACACCCAGGCCGGCGCCGGCATCGCGGGCGTGATCAAGCTGGTGCTGGCGCTGCAGCACCAGCAGATGCCGCAGACCCTGCACGCCGAACAGCCCTCGCCGCACATCGACTGGTCGGCCGGAAACATCGAGCTGCTGACCCAGGCCCACCCCTGGCCGCAGGGCGAGCGGGTGCGGCGCGGCGGCGTCTCCTCCTTCGGCGTCAGCGGCACCAACGCCCACGTCATCGTGGAGGAGGCCCCGGCGGAGGAACCCGCCGAGGCGCAGGCCGGGACGGACGGCGAGGACGGCACGGACACCGCACCTCAGGACACCGGCAGCCACACCGCCGAGCCGCTGCTGCCGGACTCCGGCGCCTGGCTGGTGTCGGCCCGTACGGCTGAGGCGCTGTCGGCGCAGGCCGGGCGGCTGCGGGAATGGGTGTCAGCGCGTCCGGAACTGGGTGCGGCCGATGTGGCCTGGTCGTTGGCGGCGACGCGGTCGGCGTTCGAGCACCGCGCGGTGGTGCTTGGTGCGGAGCGCGAGGAGCTGCTGGCGGCGGTGGCCGACCTGGCGGCCGGAGTCCCGTCGTCTGTGGTGGTGTCGGGCGTGGCCCGGTCCGATGTCCGGGTGGGTCTGATCTTTGCTGGTCAGGGTGCGCAGTGGGCGGGTATGGGCCGTGGCCTGTATGCGGGCAGTGCGGTGTTCGCCGAGGCGTTCGACCGGGTCTGCGAGCTGCTTGAGCGCGAACTTGGGGCCGCAGTGCGTCTGCGGGACGTGGTTTTGGGTGCGGAGGGGGTGGACGCGGGGCTGGCGGATCAGACGCTGTATGCGCAGGCGGGTCTGTTCGCCTTCGAGGTGGCCTTGGCCGCTGTTCTGAAGGCGGCTGGTGTGGTGCCGGACGCGGTGGTGGGTCATTCGGTTGGTGAGGTGGCTGCGGCCCATGTGGCTGGGGTGCTGTCTCTGCCGGATGCCTGTGCGCTGGTGGCGGCCCGTGCTCGGTTGATGCAGGAGCTGCCGCCTGGTGGGGCGATGGCAGCGATCAACGCCGCCGAGGCAGATGTCATCGCCTCGTTCGCCGAGGTGTCGGGCGGGGTGGCTGTCGCGGCGGTCAACGGCCCGCAGTCGGTGGTGATTTCCGGTGCGGCCGAAGCCGTGGACGCGGTGGTGGAACTGTGGCGGGACCGAGGTCGCCGTGTGCGGCGCCTGCGGGTCTCGCACGCCTTCCATTCCCCGGCGATGGACCCGGTCCTGGACGAGCTCCGTACGGTCGCGGAGGGGCTGGAGTTCCGTCGCCCGGAGGTGATGTGGGCCGGTGCCCTCATCGGGGACCTGGTGTCCGACCCGCAGGCTGGCTACTGGCCTGCACAGACCCGCCAGACGGTTCGCTTCGCCGACGCAGTAGCCACTCTCGCAACAGAGGGCATCTCCGTCTTCCTCGAAGTGGGTCCGGACGGCTCCCTCTCCTCCCTCGGCCCCGACGCGGTCGCAGAGGTGGACGGCGCCGAGCCCGCCTTCGTCCCCCTCCAGCGGCGCACCGAGGACGGCGCCACCGACCTGGAAATCGGCCTGGCCCGTGCTTTCGTCAACGGTGCCCCGGTGGACTGGAAGCGTGTGCTGCCCGCCGGTGAGCAGGTCGAGCTGCCTACGTACGCTTTCCGGCACCAGCGGTACTGGCCCAAGGGCATGATGGCGCTGCCCGGCACGGTGAAGCCGGGCGCCGGTGACCCCGCAGAGCTGGGCCTGGAAGCAGTGGGTCACCCCATGCTGCGCGCCGTTGTCGAGCTGGCCGGTGAGGACCAGTTGGTGTGCACCGGACGGCTGTCCGCGCGTACCCAGACCTGGCTGGCCGACCACATGGTCGGTGGCGTGACGTTGCTGCCAGGCACCGGCTTCGTGGAGCTGGTCGTCAGCGCCGGCCACCAGGCAGGCAGCCCGCTGCTGACCGAACTCACCCTGCACGAGCCGCTGGTGCTGCCCGCCGAAGGCCCCGGGACGCAGATCCAGGTGGTTGTCGGCGAGGGTGACGAGGACGGCCGCCGTCAGGTGGATGTCTTCGCCCGCCCGGACCGCTCGGAGGAGGAGCACAACTGGGTCCGGCACGCCACCGCCGTCGTCGCCCCGGCCCGCACCCCCGCCCCGGACGCGGTCCGGACACCGGCCGACCTCACCGCCTGGCCGCCGCGCAACGCCCGGGCACTGGACATCGACGACCTCTACACCGTCCAGATGGCCGACGTCTACGGCCCCGCCCAGCAGGGCCTGCAAGCTGTCTGGCAGCGTGGCGCGGACATCTTCGCCGAGGTGGCACTGCCGTCGGACGCCGGCGCTGCGGACCCGTACGCCCTGCACCCGGTGCTGCTCGACGCGGCCCTGCTCGCCGACCGCGTGGCCGGGCAGGCCCAGGGGCGGGACACGGACGACGGCCCCGACCGTATCCGCCTGCCCCACGCCTGGAGCGGCGTGGAACTGCACGCCGCCGGCGCGTCCGTACTGCGCGTCAGGCTGCGCCGGAACCCCGACGACACCCTGGCACTGACCGCCGCCGACCCCACCGGAGCGATGGTGCTCTCGGTGGACTCGGTGCGGACCCGGCCGCTCTCCGCCGACGAGCTCCAGAGCGACGACGCGTGGACCCGCGACGCCCTGTTCACCGTGGAATGGCTTCCGCTGCACCGCAGCGGCTCCCCCAACTCCTCGCAGGCCCCGGCCCCGGCTCCGGACGGGCCGTGGGCGCTGATCGGCGCCGACCGCTTCGCCGTGGCCGAGCAACTGACCGCCGCCGGAACACCGGTGCGCGGCTACGAGGGCATTGCCGAACTCGTGGCCGCCGTCGGCGCGGGCGAGACCGTACCGAGCACCGTGCTCGCCTGCCTCAGCGGCACCACCACACACAGCGAACCCGCCGAAACGGACGCCTACGGGATCGCCGAGGCTGCCCGCCAGGTCACCACCGAAGCCCTGATCTTGGCGCAGGACTGGCTCGCCGCACCCGAGCTGGAGGCAGCCAAGCTCGTCCTGGTGACCCGGGGCAGCGTGCCGGTGCAGCCCGGCGAGCAGGTGGCGGACCCGGCTGCGGGCGCTGTCTGGGGCCTGCTGCGCTCGGCCCAGATGGAGCACCCCGACCGCTTCGTACTGGCCGACCTCCCCGCGGACGGCAGTGCCGACGACACCGCCGCGCTGCCCGCCGCACTGGCCACCGGCGAACCGGAAGTGGCCGTACGGCAGCAGAGCGGCTACGCCCGGCGCATGGTCCGCCCCACCGTCACCGACCGCACCGCACCGGCCCCCGCATCTGCCGAGGCACAGCCGCGCACCGTACTGGTGACCGGCGGCACCGGAACCCTGGGCGGAGTCGTCGCCCGGCACCTGGCCGCCACCGGCAGAGCCGGCGAGACCCTGCTGCTCAGCCGTTCCGGTCCGGCCGCCCCCGGCGCCGCCGCCCTGGCCGCCCGGATAGCCGCACACGGCGCTGACGTCCGGGTGATCGCCTGCGACGCGGCCGACCGGGACGCCCTGGCCGGTGTCCTGGACACGATCCCCGCCGACCGCCCGTTGCGCTCCGTCGTGCACACCGCCGGTGTCATCGACGACGGCCTGATCGGCTCCCTGAACGCCGAGCAGTTGGCCGCCGTCCTGCGCCCCAAGGCAGACGCCGCCTGGCACCTGCACGACCTCACCCGGCACCTGGACCTGGACCACTTCGTCCTGTTCTCC
The DNA here is from genome assembly GCF_003865135.1 of Streptomyces chrestomyceticus JCM 4735. Taxonomy (NCBI): domain Bacteria; kingdom Bacillati; phylum Actinomycetota; class Actinomycetes; order Kitasatosporales; family Streptomycetaceae; genus Streptomyces; species Streptomyces chrestomyceticus. The sequence continues at coordinate 8,317,737 of NZ_BHZC01000001.1, forward strand.
TCGGTGGCCGCCGCCTTCGGCGGCGCGGGCCAGGGCAACTACGCGGCGGCCAACGCCTTCCTGGACACCCTGGCCGGCCACCGGCGGGCCGCCGGGCTGGCCGGTACCGCACTGGCCTGGGGCCCGTGGATGCCGGAGGCCGGCATCGGCCGCGACCTCGACGAGGTGATGCTGCGCCGGATGACCGGCTCCGGCCTCACCGCCCTCGACGAGCACCAGGGCCTGACCCTGCTGGACCTGGCCCTCGAACGGACCGAGGCGCTCCTCGTCCCGGCCCGGCTGAACAAGGCCGCGCTGCGGGCCCAGGCAGCCGCCACCGGCATCCCCGCCCTCTGGACGGAGCTGGCCGACGACCTCGCCCCGCGCCGGGCCGCCGTCACCTCGGCCGCCGGCGCCTCCGCCGCCGGCACTTCCCACCAACTGCGCGCACACCTGGCCGCGCAACTGGGCCCGGAGCGCGACCGGCTCCTGCTCGATCTCGTCCGCAGTCACGCGGCCGCCGTACTGGGACACCCCTCGGGCGACGCCATCGAGGCCGGCCGGCCCTTCACCGACCTGGGCTTCGACTCACTGATCGCCGTCGAGTTCCGTAACCGCCTCAACGCGGCGACCGGGCTGCGGCTGCCGTCCACCCTGGTCTTCGACCACCCCAACCCGACGGCGCTGGCCCGGCTGCTGCACGAGCAACTGACCGACGACCTGCCGCAGGGCGCGGCCCCCGCCGCCCCGCAGGCCACCTTCGCGTACGCCGCGGACGAGCCGATCGCCATCGTCGGCATGGCCTGCCGCTTCCCGGGCGGCGTGACCAGCCCCGAACAGCTATGGCAGATGCTCGCCGACGGCACCGACGGCCTGTCCACCTTCCCCACCGACCGCGGCTGGGACCTCGAAGCGCTCTACGACCCCGACATCGAGCACGCCGGTACCTCGTACACGCAGGTGGGCGGATTCCTGCAGGACGCAGGCGCCTTCGACGCCGGCTTCTTCGGCATCAGCCCCCGCGAAGCCCTCGCCATGGACCCGCAGCAGCGGCTGTTGCTGGAGACGTCCTGGGAGGCACTGGAACGCGCCGGCATCGACCCGGCGACCCTGCGCAGCAGCCGCACCGGCGCCTTCGTCGGCGGCTACGGCTCCTCCTACCTCGCCGTCAGCGTCACCGACGAGGAAGAACTGGAGAACCTCGGCGCCCACCTGATGACCGGCAACGCCGCCAGCGTGCTGTCCGGCCGGGTCTCCTACACCCTGGGCCTGGAGGGCCCGGCGGTCACGGTGGACACCGCCTGCTCGTCGTCGCTGGTCGCGCTCCACCTGGCCGCCCAGGCCCTGCGCACCGGGGAATGCTCGCTGGCCCTGGCCGGCGGCGTCACGATCATGGCCAGCCCCGACGGCTTCCTGGCGTTCTCCCACGCCCGGGGCCTGGCCGCGGACGGCCGCTCCAAGGCGTTCTCCGACCAGGCCGACGGCATGGGCATGGCCGAGGGCGCCGGCATGCTCGTGGTGGAACGCCTGAGCGACGCCCGCCGCAACGGCCACCCGGTACTGGCGGTGCTGCGGGGCAGCGCCATCAACCAGGACGGTGCGTCGAACGGACTGACCGCCCCCAACGGGCCGTCGCAGCAGCGCGTCATCCGCGCCGCATTGGCCAACTCCGGCCTGACCACCGCCGACATCGACGTGGTCGAGGCGCACGGCACCGGCACCACACTCGGCGACCCCATCGAGGCCCAGGCGCTGCTGGCCACCTACGGCCAGGACCGCGGCGACCGCGGCTCGCTGCTGCTGGGGTCGGTGAAGTCCAATATCGGTCACACACAGGCGGCTGCCGGTGTTGCCGGTGTCATGAAGATGGTGCTGGCCCTGCAGCATGAGCGGCTGCCGCAGACTCTGTACGCCGAGGTTCCGTCCTCGCACGTGGACTGGTCGGCGGGTGAGGTGCGGCTGCTCACTGAGCCGGTGCCTTGGCCGTCCGGTGGTGAGCGGGTGCGGCGTGCAGGTGTCTCTTCCTTTGGCATCAGCGGGACCAATGCGCACGTCATTCTGGAGGAGGCGCCTGCGGGGGAGGGCGTTGAAGCTGTCGAGGGGTCTGGGGGGTCTGGGGGGTCTGGGGAGCCCGGGGAGCCGGTGGTCCCGGTGGCTCCGGTGGTGGCTGGTGCCGGTGCGTGGGTGCTGTCTGGGCGGACTGCTGAGGCGTTGGCGGCGCAGGCTGGGCGGTTGCGGGAGTGGATTTCGCTTCGTCCGGCGCTTCGGCCGGTTGATGTGGCGTGGTCGTTGGCGGCGACTCGGTCGGTCTTCGAGCACCGGGCGGTTGTGGTTGGCGGCGATCGGGAGCAGGTGCTGGCGGGGCTTGGGGGGCTGGCGTCCGGTGCGCCCTCGAGTGCGTTGGTCTCGGGTACGGCCCGGTCGGATGTTCGGCCGGTGTTTGCCTTTGCCGGTCAGGGTTCGCAGTGGGTGGGGATGGGGCGGGAGCTGGCGGGGGTTTCGCCGGTGTTTGCGGGGCGGTTGGCGGAGTGTGCTGCGGCGTTGGAGCCGTACGTTGACTGGTCGCTGACTGAGGTGTTGGCGGGGGCGGAGGGCGCTCCGGCGATGGAGGCGGCGGATGTTGTCCAGCCTGCGTTGTGGGCGGTGATGGTGTCGCTGGCCGCTGTCTGGGAGGCGGCGGGTGTCGCTCCGGAGGCGGTGGTCGGTCACTCGCAGGGGGAGATCGCGGCGGCCACGGTCGCGGGGATGCTGTCGCTTGAGGACGGTGCGCGTGTGGTGGCGTTGCGGTCGCGTGCGCTGAAGGTGCTGGCGGGTGCGGGCGGGATGCTGTCGGTCAGCCGTCCGGCGGCGGAGGTCGAGGAACGCCTGGCCCGCTTCGGCGACAGGCTGTCCCTGGCGGCGGTCAACGGGCCGTCGGCCACCGTCGTCTCGGGTGAGCCGGCCGCGCTGGAGGAGCTGAGGGCGGAGTTCGAGGCGGAGGGTGCCCGGGCCCGCATGGTTGCGGTGGACTATGCCTCGCATTCGGCACAGGTGGACCGGCTGGAGGAGGAGATCACCACCGTCCTGGCCGGAATCTCTCCGCGCCGGGGCCGGGTCCCGATGGTCTCGGCGATGACTGGCGAGATGCTGTCCGGTGAGGAGCTGGACGCCGGGTACTGGTTCCGCAGCCTGCGGGCGACGGTGCATTACGACCGTGCGGTGCGGGTGCTGGCGGGTCGTGGGCATCAGGTGTTTGTCGAGGTGACGCCGCATCCGGTGTTGATGGGCGCGATGAACGACACCCTTGTCGACCTCGCCCAGGAGGCCGGCCCGGGGGCAGAGCCGGGAGCCGTCTGCGGGACGCTGCGGCGTGACGACGGCGGTGCGGATCGTCTGGTGGCCTCGCTGGCCGAGGCGTTCGTCAACGGGGCGTCGGTGGACTGGGCAACGGTGCTGCCCGTCGGTGAGCGGGTCGAGCTTCCCACTTACGCGTTCCGGCGTCGCCGGTACTGGCCGGAGGGCATGCTGGCGCTGCCGACGGGCGGTTCGCTTGCCGCTGCCGGGGAAGTCGCGAGCACCGATGCGGAGGCGGCGTTCTGGGCGGCCGTCGAGGGGGGTGACCTGTCTGGGCTGGGTGACGCGCTGGCTTTGGAGGGTGGGCGTCCGTTCAATGAGGTGCTGCCGGCGCTGGCGTCGTGGCGGCGCCGGGAGCGGGATCGTTCGACCACTGCCGGTTGGCGTTATCGCATTGGTTGGTCGGTCATCGCCGAGCCGGATGTCCGGCTGCTGTCCGGTACGTGGTTGGTCGCCGTCCCCGCCGAGTCGACGGCGGACCTGGCGCAGGGCTGTATCGAGGCGCTGAGCGCCCGGGGCGCCGAGGCCGTGGTGGTCGAGGTTCCGGCCGGAACGGTGGACCGGGCCGAGCTTGCGGTATTGCTGACCGGCGCGGCGGATGCGTCGGCCGTGTCCGGTGTGCTGTCGCTGCTGGCGCTGGATGAGACGCCGCTGCCGGACCGGCCGGTTGTGAACGCCGGGCTGGCTGCCACTCTGGGCCTGGTGCAGGCTCTTGGTGATGCCGGGGTCGAGGCGCCGCTGTGGGTGGCCACGCGTGGTGCGGTGGCGGCCGGCCGGGGTGAGGCGCTGGCCCGTCCGGTGCAGGCGCAGGTGTGGGGTCTGGGCAGGGTGGTCGCGCTGGAGCACCCGGAGCGTTGGGGTGGTCTGGTCGATCTGCCGGAGACGCTCGATGAGCGGTCCGGTGCGCGGCTGGTGGCGGTCCTGGCCGGCTGCGATGAGAACGAGGTCGCCGTCCGGCGGGCCGGGATTCTGGGCCGTCGGCTGTCGAGCGTTCCGCACAGCAGCGGCCCGGAAAAGGGCTGGACGCCTCGTGGCACCGTACTGATCACCGGTGGAACCGGGGCGATCGCCGGACACGTCGCGCGGCGACTGGCCGGCCGGGGTGCCGAACGTCTGGTGCTGACCAGCCGCTCGGGCCCAGCCGCCGAGGGCGCGGCAGCACTGGCGGCCGAACTCGCAGCGGCCGGTTCCGCAGTGGAGATCGTCGCCTGCGATGTCAGCGAACGGTCCGGCCTGACCGGGCTGCTGGGCTGGATTGACGCAAGCGGCCCCGGGCTTTCCTCCGTACTGCACACGGCCGCAGTCCTGGACGACGGTGTCGTGGACCGACTCTCGGTGGCCCGGTTGGCGCCCGTTCTGGCGGTGAAGGCCCACGCCGCGGCGCTCCTGGACGAGCTGACCGCGGACCTGGATCTGGACGCATTCGTACTGTTCTCCTCGGCTGCCTCCACCCTCGGCGGCCCGGGCCAAGGCAGCTACGCGGCGGCCAACTCCTACTTGGACGCGCTGGCGGAGAACCGCCGGGCTCGCGGACTGCCCGGCCTGACGGTGGCCTGGGGCCTGTGGGGCGGCGCCGGCCTGGCGCAGTCCAACGAGGCCATCCGCTCCCGGATGCGCCGGACCGCGATGCCGCCGATGGACCCCCAGCTCGCGGTGGAGGCCCTGATCGAGGCCATGGACGGCCCGGACGCCGCGGTGACGGTGATGGACTTCGACCCGCAGCAGGTGGGCGCGGCGCCAGGTACGGCGCACGTCCTGGAGATGCCGCTGGTCCGGGACATGCCGGAGATCCGGCGGCTCGCCGCCGCCCGCGCCGACAACGGCAGCACCGGCCCGGCCTTCCGCGCCGACGGCGAACTCGCCACCCGACTGGCCGGGCTGAGCCGCTCGGAGCAGGACCGGATTCTGACCGACGTGGTCCGTGCCGAGGCCGCCGCCGTACTGGGGCACGACTCTGCGGACGAGGTGCAGGCCCGCCAGGCTTTCAGGGACCTCGGCTTCGATTCGCTGACCTCCGTCGAGCTGCGCAACCAGCTAAATGCGGCAACCGGACTGCGGCTGCCGGCGACCCTGGTCTTCGACCACCCGACCCCGGTCGCGCTGGCCGCCTTTCTGCACGGCGAACTGACCGGGCAGGTGACACAGACCGCAGTTGCTGCGCCGGTCTCCGCAACCCCTGCTACGGACGAGCCGCTGGCGATCGTTGGCATGGCCTGCCGCTTCCCCGGTGGTGCGAGCAGCCCCGAGGAGTTCTGGGAGCTGCTGGCTTCCGGTGGTGACGCGGTGGGTGGTTTCCCGACCGACCGTGGTTGGGACCTGGACGGCTTCTTCGACCCGGACCGGCACGGCAGCGGAACCTCCTACACCGACTCCGGTGCCTTCCTGCGAGGGGCAGCCGAGTTCGACGCGGGGTTCTTCGGGATCAGCCCGCGTGAGGCGCTGGCGATGGACCCGCAGCAGCGGCTGATGCTGGAAACCTCCTGGGAGGCGTTGGAACGCGCCGGTATCGACCCGTCGTCCCTGCGCGGCAGCCCGACCGGCGTGTTCGCCGGCGGCTTCGGCTCCGGCTACGCCATCGGCATGGCACTCACCGGCCAGGACGGCTCCGGCGTCGAGGGCCACCTGATGACCGGCAACTCCACCAGCGTCCTCTCCGGCCGCGTCTCCTACGCCCTGGGCCTGGAGGGCCCGGCGGTGACGGTGGACACTGCCTGTTCGTCCTCGCTGGTGGCACTCAACCTGGCGGCCCAGGCGTTGCGCTCCGGGGAGTGCTCGATGGCCTTGGCCGGCGGTGTGACCGTGATGGCCACCCCCTTCTCCTTCGTGGAGTTCTCCCGTCAGCAGGGGTTGTCGGCGGATGGCCGGTGCCGGGCGTTCTCGGAGGACGCGGACGGTACAGGCTGGGCCGAGGGTGCCGGTGTTCTGGTGGTGGAACGGCTTTCGGATGCGCGGCGTAACGGGCATCGGGTACTGGCTGTTGTCCGTGGTACGGCGGTGAATCAGGATGGCGCGTCGAATGGTCTTTCGGCGCCGAACGGGCCGTCTCAGCAGCGGGTGATTCGGGCCGCATTGGCCAACGCCGGGTTGTCTCCGTCCGAGGTGGACGCGGTGGAGGCGCACGGGACCGGTACGAAGCTTGGTGACCCGATCGAGGCGCAGGCGCTGCTGGCGACGTACGGCCGTGATCGTGGCGAAGGCGACCCGCTGTGGCTGGGTTCGGTGAAGTCCAACATCGGCCACACTCAGGCTGCCGCGGGTGTGGCGGGTGTGATCAAGATGGTGCTGGCACTTCAGCACGGTCAGTTGCCGCGGACGTTGCACGCTGATGAGGCGACGTCGCACGTGGACTGGTCGGCGGGTGAGGTGCGGTTGCTGACGGAGTCGGTGCCGTGGCCGGTGGGGGAGCGTCCGCGCCGGGCGGGGATCTCGGCGTTCGGTATCAGCGGTACCAACGCCCACGTGATCCTGGAGGAAGCCCCCGCGATCGAGGCGCGGAGTGAAAGCGGTGGTCAGGAGCCGGTTGTTGCTCTTGAGGGTGCGGGTGCGTGGGTGGTGTCCGGTCGTACGGCTGAGGCACTGTCGGCGCAGGCTGGGCGGCTGCGGGAGTGGGTGTCGGCCCGTCCGGAACTGCGACCGGCTGATGTGGCCTGGTCGTTGGCGGCGACGCGGTCGGCTTTCGAGCACCGCGCGGTGGTGCTCGGGACCGAGCGTGATGTGCTGCTGTCCGGTCTGCACAAGCTGGCCGCCGGAGCCTCCTCGGCCGAGGTGGTGTCGGGGGTGGCCCGGCCGGATGCCCGGGTGGGCCTGGTCTTCGCTGGGCAGGGTGCGCAGTGGGCGGGTATGGGCCGTGGCCTGTATGCGGGCAGTGCGGTGTTCGCCGGGGCGTTCGACCGGGTGTGCGGGCTGCTGGAGCTGGAACTGGGGACCGAGGTACGCCTGCGGGACGTGATCCTGGACGGCGACGGCGACGGTGCGGCTGCTGGGCTGGCCGATCAGACGCTGTATGCGCAGGCGGGTCTGTTCGCCTTCGAGGTGGCCCTGGCGGAGGTTCTCAGGGCCGCCGGTGTGGTGCCGGACGCGGTGGTGGGCCACTCGGTTGGTGAGGTGGCGGCTGCCCATGTGGCTGGGGTGCTGTCGCTGCCGGATGCCTGTGCGCTGGTGGCCGCCCGGGCCCGGCTGATGCAGGAGCTGCCACCTGGTGGGGCGATGGCAGCGATCAACGCCGCCGAGGCAGATGTCATTGCCTCGTTCGACGAGGTGTCGGGTGAGGTGGCCGTAGCGGCGGTCAATGGCCCGGAATCCGTGGTCGTCTCCGGTGCGGTCGATGCGGTTGACGCGGTGGTGGAGCTGTGGCGGGACCGGGGTCGCCGTGTGCGGCCCCTGCGCGTCTCACACGCGTTCCACTCCCCGGCGATGGACCCGGTGCTGGACGAGCTGCGTACCGTCGCGGAGGGGTTGGAGTTCCGTCGTCCTGAGGTGATGTGGGCCGGTGCCCTCACCGGTGACCTGGTGTCCGACCCGCAGGCCGGCTACTGGCCTGCGCAGACCCGTCAGACGGTCCGCTTCGCGGATGCGGTGGCCACTCTTGCGCGGGAGGGCGTTTCGGTCTTCCTTGAGGTGGGCCCGGACGGTTCCCTCTCCTCCCTCGGCCCCGACGCGGTGGCTGGCGTGGACGGTGCGGAGGCGGCGTTCGTCGCGCTCCAGCGGCGTGATGACGAAGGCACCGCGGGCCTGCTGTCCGGCCTGGCCCGTGCTTTCGTCAACGGTGCTCCGGTCAACTGGGCATCGGTGCTGTCTGCCGGTGAGCAGGTCGAGCTGCCCACGTACGCCTTCAGGCACCAGCGCTACTGGCCCGAGGGGGTTCTCCCGCTCATGCCATCGGCGGTCGCGACTGCGGCCGGGGCTGGCACGCAGACGGAGGCCGGGTTCTGGGCGGCTGTCGAGGACGGTGACTTGGCGCGGGTCGCGGAGACGCTGGCTTTGGAGGATGCGGGCCCGCTGGGTGTCGTGCTGCCGGCGTTGGCGTCCTGGCGGCGCCGTGAGCTGGACCGTTCGGCTACGGCCGACTGGCGTTACCGGACCGTTTGGTCGCCTGTTGCCGAGCCTGATGCTCGTGTGCTGACCGGAGTGTGGGTGCTGCTTACGCCGGTTGGTTGCGCGGAGGAACTGCGGCACCAGTCTGCGGCGGCAGTGACGGCCCGTGGCGCCGAGGCCGTCGTGGTTGAGATACCGGCTGGGACGGTGGACCGGGCCGAACTGGCCGCGTTGCTGACTGGCGCGGCGGATGCGTCGGCCGTGTCCGGTGTGCTCTCGCTGCTGGCGCTGGACGAGACGCCGCTGCCGGATTACCCGGTGGTGCCCGGCGGCTTGGCTGCCACCCTGGGCCTGATCCAGGCTCTCGGCGACGCCGAGGTCGAGGCGCCGCTGTGGGTGGCCACGCGTGGTGCGGTGGCGGCCGGGCGAGGCGAGGTGCTGGCCCGTCCGGTGCAGGCGCAGGTCTGGGGCCTGGGCCGGGTGGTCGCGCTGGAGTACCCCGAGCGCTGGGGTGGCCTGGTCGATCTGCCGGGGACGCTTGACGAGCGCTCCGGTGCACGGCTGGTGGCGGTTCTGGCCGGCTGTGGCGAGAACGAGGTGGCTCTGCGGCCGTCCGGGATCTTGGGCCGGCGGCTTGCGCATGTCTCGGGCCGTGGTGTGCGGGAGAGCTGGTCGCCGCGGGGGACCGTACTGGTCACCGGTGGGACCGGTGCGATTGCCGGGCATGTTTCGCGGTGGCTGGCTGGCCGGGGTGCCGAGCGTCTGGTGCTGACCAGCCGCTCGGGCCCGGCGGCTGAGGGCGCGGCGGCGCTGGCGGCCGAACTCGCCGCGGCCGGTTCCGCTGTAGAGATCGTTGCTTGCGATGTCAGCGAACGGGCCGGCCTGGCCGGGTTGCTGGACCGGATCAGTGCGAGTGGCCCCCGGCTCTCTTCGGTGATGCATACCGCGGGTGTGCTGGACGACGGTGTGGTGGATCGCCTGAACACTGGGCGGCTGGAGACTGTGCTGGAGGTCAAGGCACAGGGTGCGGTGCTGCTGGATGAGCTGACCGCGGACCTGGACCTGGACGCGTTTGTGTTGTTCTCGGCTGCGGCTGCCACTCTGGGTGGTTCGGGGCAGGGCAACTACGCGGCGGCCAATGCCTACCTGGATGCGCTGGCGGAGAACCGCCGGGCCCGGGGGTTGGCTGGTCTTTCGGTGGCGTGGGGGCCGTGGGCCGGTGGTGGTATGGCTGCGTCGAGTGGTGCGGTGCGGGCGCGGGTCGAGCGGGGTGCGATGCCGCCGATGGACCCGCAGCTCGCAGTTCGTGCGCTGGCCGAGGCGTTGCAGGGCCCGGATGCCGCCGTTGCCGTCATGGATGTGGACTGGGAGCAGTTGGCTTCCGGCCCCGGGGCCGTGGAGCTGGTGAAGCGGCCGTTGGTCCGGGACCTGCCCGAGATCCGAGACATGGCCGCGGCCGGTGACGGTTCGACCACCGCCGTACACGTCGAGGGCGAGTTGGCCCGCCAACTGGCTGGACTGGGCCGCTCGGAGCAGGAGCGGATGCTCACTGATGTGGTGCGCGGTGAGGCTGCGGCGGTGCTGGGGTACGGCTCGGCCGATGCGGTGGAGGACCGTCGGGCGTTCAAGGATCTGGGCTTTGACTCCCTCACCGCCGTCGAGCTGCGTAACCGTCTCAATGCGGCGACCGGGTTGCGGCTGCCGTCGACCCTGGTCTTCGATTACCCCACCCCCCTGGCGCTGGCCGCTTTCCTGCGCGGTGAGTTGACCGGTGGCGAGGCGGGCACTGCTGGTGCTCCGGCGGTCACTGTGGTGGCGGCGCCTGCGGATGAGCCGCTGGCGATCGTCGGAATGGCGTGCCGATTCCCCGGCGGGGTCGGTAACCCGGAGGAGTTCTGGGAGTTCCTTGCTTCCGGTGGCGACGGCGTTGGCGACTTCCCGAGCGACCGTGGCTGGGACCTGGAGAGTGTGTACGACCCGGAGGGCGAGCGTGAGGGCACGTCGTACGTTGCCCAGGGTGCGTTCTTGCGGGATGCGGCTGAGTTCGATGCGGGGTTCTTCGGGATCAGTCCGCGTGAGGCGCTGGCGATGGACCCGCAGCAGCGGCTGTTGCTGGAGACGTCCTGGGAGGCACTGGAGCGCGCCGGCATCGACCCGGCCTCGCTGAGGGAGAGTGCCACCGGTGTCTTCGCCGGCGGTTTCACCTCCGGCTACGGGCTCGGCGTATCCATGAGCCAGGACGACTCTGGTGCCGAGGGGCACGTGCTCACCGGCAATGCGACCAGCGTTCTGTCCGGTCGGGTGTCCTACGTGCTGGGTCTGGAGGGCCCGGCGGTGACGGTGGACACTGCCTGCTCGTCGTCGCTGGTGGCGCTTCACCTGGCGGCGCAGGCGGTGCGGTCGGGGGAGTGCTCGCTGGCGTTGGCTGGTGGGGCGACGGTGATGGCGACGCCGGGTACGTTCATTGACTTCTCCCGGCAGCAGGGGCTGTCGGCGGATGGCCGGTGCCGGGCGTTCTCGGAGGATGCGGACGGTACGGGCTGGGCCGAGGGTGCCGGCATGGTGGTGGTGGAGCGGCTGTCCGACGCTCGCCGTAACGGGCACAAGGTGCTGGCGCTGTTGCGGGGCAGTGCGGTCAATCAGGACGGTGCGTCCAACGGCCTGACTGCCCCTAACGGGCCGTCGCAGCAGCGGGTGATCCGTGCCGCGCTGGCCAACGCCCGCCTGTCCGCTGCCGAGGTGGATGTGGTGGAGGCGCACGGGACCGGTACGAAGCTTGGTGACCCGATCGAGGCGCAGGCGCTGCTGGCGACCTATGGCCGGGACCGTGGTGATCGGGATGCGTTGTGGCTGGGGTCGGTGAAGTCCAACATCGGCCACACCCAGGCCGCGGCGGGTGTTGCTGGTGTCATCAAGATGGTGCTGGCGTTGCAGCATGAGCAGTTGCCGCGAACTCTCCATGCCGAAGCGCCGTCTTCGCATGTGGACTGGTCGGCGGGTGCGGTGCGGCTGCTGAACGAGCAGATGGCCTGGCCGTCCGATGGCGAGCGCGTGCGGCGGGCCGCTGTGTCGGCGTTCGGCATGAGCGGCACCAACGCCCACCTCATCCTGGAAGAGGCCCCCGCAGCGCAGGATGCCGAAGCCGTCGAGCAACCCGGAGAGCCGGTGGTACCGGTGGTCACCGGTACCAGCGCTTGGGTGCTCTCTGGGCGGACTGCTGATGCGCTGTCGGCGCAGGCGGGTCGGCTGCGGGAGTGGACGGCGACGCGTCTGGAGCTGGCACCGGCCGATGTGGCCTGGTCGCTGGCGGCGACTCGGTCGGTCTTCGAACACCGGGCCGTCGTGGTGGGGACGGGCCGTGCCGAGCTGCTCGGTGGCGTGGAAAGCCTGGCGACGGGCGTTCCGGCTGGGTCGGTGGTGTCCGGCATGGCCCGCTCCAATGCCCGTCCGGTGTTCGCTTTCGCCGGTCAGGGATCGCAGTGGCTGGGCATGGGACAGGAGCTGGCGAGTACCTCGCCGGTGTTCGCGGCGCGGTTGGCGGAGTGTGCTGCGGCGTTGGCCCCGTACGTTGACTGGTCGCTCAGCGACGTCCTGGCGGGCACCGGAAACGCTCCCGCGCTGGAGGCGGCCGACGTCGTCCAGCCCGCGCTGTGGGCGGTGATGGTCTCCCTCGCCGCTGTCTGGGAGGCGGCCGGTGTCGCCCCGGAGGCCGTAGTCGGCCACTCGCAAGGCGAGATTGCCGCGGCCACGGTCGCCGGGATGCTCTCGCTTGAGGATGGCGCGCGTGTGGTGGCGTTGCGGTCCCGTGCCCTGAAGGTGCTGGCAGGAGCGGGCGGGATGCTGTCGGTCAGCCGTCCGGCGGCGGAGGTTGAGGAGCGTCTGGTTCGGTTCGGGGACCGTGCCGCGCTGGCGGCGGTCAACGGCCCTTCGGCGACGGTGGTGTCCGGTGAACCCGAGGCCCTGGAGGAGCTGAAGGCGGAGTTCGAGGCGGCGGGCGCCCGCGCCCGCATGGTCGCGGTCGACTACGCCTCGCACTCCGCTCAGGTGGACCGGCTGGAGGAGGAGATCACCACCGTCCTGGCCGGAATCTCCCCGCGCCGGGGCCGCGTCCCGATGGTCTCCGCAATGACCGGCGAAACCCTCACCGGCGAAGAGCTGGACGCCGGATACTGGTACCGCAGCCTGCGCGCCACCGTGCACTACGACCGTGCCGTGCGGGTGCTGGCCGGCCGTGGCCATCAGGTGTTCGTTGAGGTGACGCCGCACCCGGTGCTGATGGGCGCGATGAACGACACCCTGGTCGACCTCGCCCAGGAGACGGGTGGAGAGCCTGCCGACGTGTGCGGGACCCTCCGCCGGGACGACGGCGGCGCCGAGCGCCTGCTGACCTCCCTGGCCGAAGCGTTCGTCAGTGGCGCACCGGTGGACTGGCAGGCAGTGCTGCCCGCTGGTGAGCAGGTCGAGCTTCCGACCTACGCGTTCCGGCGTCGCCGCTTCTGGCCGGAAGGCATGTTGGTGCTGCCCATGCCCGGTACCACGACCGCCGGTTCCACGTCCGCCGGAGCCAGCACTGACGCGGAGGCGGCCTTCTGGGCGGCCGTTGAGGACGGAGACCTGTCCGGGCTGGGTGACGCACTGGCCCTGGAGGGCGAGCGTCCGTTCAATGAGGTGCTGCCGGCGCTGGCGTCCTGGCGGCGCCGCGAACGGGATCGTTCGACCGCTGCCGGTTGGCGTTACCGCACTGGTTGGTCGGCCATCGCCGAGCCTGACGCTCGTGTGCTGTCCGGTACGTGGCTGATGGTGGTTGCGGCCGGGGCGGACGGCGGTGCGGCGCAGCAGTGCGCGACCGCGCTGAGCGCCCGCGGTGCCGAGGCCGTAGTGATCGAGGTACCGGCCGAGACAGTCGACCGGTCCGAGCTGGCGGCATCGCTGACCGGCGCGGCGGCAGACCCGTCAGCCATCTCCGGTGTGCTGTCGCTGCTGGCGCTGGACGAGACACCGCTGCCGGACCGTCCGGTCGTGAACGCCGGGCTGGCTGCCACCCTGAGCCTGGTCCAGGCTCTCGGCGACGCCGAGATCGAGGCGCCGCTGTGGGTTGCCACGCGCGGTGCGGTCGCGGCCGGCCGCGGCGAGGTGCTGTCCCGTCCGGTGCAGGCGCAGGTCTGGGGCCTGGGCCGGGTCGTCGCGCTGGAGCACCCCGAGCGCTGGGGTGGTCTGGTCGACCTGCCGGAGACATTCGACGAGCGGACCGGCGGGCGGTTGGTGGCAGTACTGGCCGGCTGCAAGGAGAACGAGGTTGCCATCCGGACGGCCGGAACCCTGGGCCGGCGGATGTCGCGGGTGCCGCGACGCAGCCCCCGTACACCCTGGTCGCCGCGGGGAACCGTACTGGTCACCGGCGGCACCGGTGCCATCGCCGGGCATGTCTCGCAGTGGCTGGCAGACCGGGGAGCCAAGCGTCTGGTGTTGGCGGGACGTTCCGGCCCGGCAGCAGCCGATGTCGCGACTCGGGCCGCGGAGCTGGCCACCGCTGGCGTCCACGTGGACGTGATCTCCTGTGACGTCAGCGAACGCGGCCCGCTGGCCAGCCTGCTGGGCTGGATCGGCAGCAGCGGCCCGGAGCTGTCCTCGGTGATGCACACCGCGGGCGTGCTGGACGACGGTGTGCTGGACCGTCTCACCACCCCGCGTCTGGAGAGCGTGCTGAGTGTGAAGGCGCATGGCGCGGCGCTCCTGGACGAGCTGACCGCGGACCTGGACCTGGACGCATTCGTACTGTTCTCCTCGGCTGCCTCCACCCTCGGCGGCCCGGGCCAGGGCAACTACGCAGCCGCCAACGCCTACCTGGATGCGCTGGCGGAGAACCGCCGGGCTCGCGGCCTGGCCGGTCTGGCAGTGGCCTGGGGCCTGTGGGGCGGTGGCGGACTGGGCGAATCCAACGAGGCCATCCGCTCCCGGATGCGCCGGCTCCCGATGCCGCCGATGGACCCCCAGCTCGCCGTCCGGGCGCTGGGCGAATCGCTGGACGGCCCGGAGCCGACGGTGACGGTGATGGACTTCGACTGGCAGCAACTGGGCTCGGCACCGGGTTCGGCGGACGAGCTGGATCTGCCGCTGGTCCGGGACATCCCGGAGATCCGCCGACTGGCCGCGGAGCGGGCCGCCGCAGGCAGCGTCTCCCGCAGCGACAGCAGGGGCGAACTCGCCGCCCGGCTGGCCGGGGCGGGCCGTTCGGAGCAGGACCGGATTCTGACCGACGTGGTCCGCGCCGAGGCCGCCGCCGTACTGGGGCACGACTCGGCCGACGGGGTGCAGGCCCGCCAGGCGTTCAAGGACCTGGGCTTCGACTCCCTCACCGCCGTCGAACTGCGCAACCGCCTCAACGCGGCGACCGGGCTGCGGCTGCCGGCCACCCTGGTCTTCGACCATCCCACCCCGACCGCCCTCGCCGGCTGGCTGCGCACCGAGCTCGCCCCTGAAGAGACGGCAGCAGTACCGCTCCTCGCCGAACTCGACAGGCTGGAGGCCGCCCTGCGCTCCGGGCCGATGGACGACCCGGTGCGGGAGGAGGCCGCCGGCCGACTGCGCCGACTGCTGGACACCATCGGCGAACAGGCCGCCGACCAGGGCAGGAAGCGACAGACAGCCGACATCGACGCCGCCTCCGACGAAGAGCTGTTCGCCCTCGTCGACGGACTCGAATGACACCCGCCCGGCCCTGACGGCCCCCGGCCCGAACCGGCCCGCCCCGACCCACCCGGGGCGGACCACCCCTGACTCTGCTGAAACATCATTGCAAGGAGCCGACCGTGTCCGACGAAAACAAGCTTCGTAGTTACCTCAAGCGAGCCATCGCGGACGCCCAGGACGCCCGCGCCCGGCTGCGTGAGGTGCAGGAGCAGGCGGCGGAGCCGGTGGCGATCGTGGGCATGGGGTGCCGCTTTCCCGGTGGGGCGGGTAGCCCGGAGGACTTCTGGAAGCTGCTGGCTTCCGGCGGTGACGCGGTGGGCGGCTTCCCCACCGACCGTGGCTGGGACCTGGAGGGCATTTACGACCCGGACGGTGAGCGCGAGAACACTTCGTACGTAGCCCAGGGCGCCTTCCTGCAAGGGGCAACCGAGTTCGATGCAGGATTCTTCGGGATCAGCCCGCGTGAGGCGCTGGCCATGGACCCGCAGCAGCGCCTGCTGCTGGAGTCGGCCTGGGAAGCGCTGGAGCGTGCCGGCATCGACCCGGCGTCCCTGAAGGAGAGCGCCACCGGTGTCTTCGCCGGCGGATTCGCCTCCGGATACGGCATCGGGCTCTCCTGGGCAGCCGGTGAGGGCGGCTCCGGTGTCGAGGGCCACCTGATGACTGGCAACGCGACCAGCGTGCTCTCCGGCCGCCTGTCGTACGCCCTGGGCTTGGAGGGCCCGGCGGTCACGGTGGACACCGCCTGCTCGTCGTCGTTGGTGGCACTCCACCTGGCCGTTCAGGCACTGCGGCTGGGAGAGTGCTCGCTGGCCCTGGCCGGTGGTGTCACGGTGCTGGTCTCCCCGGGGACGTTCGTGGAGTTCTCCCGTCAGCAGGGTCTGTCGGCGGACGGCCGGTGCCGGGCGTTCTCCGAGGATGCGGACGGTACGGGCTGGGCCGAGGGCGTCGGCATGCTGGTGGTCGAGCGGCTGTCTGACGCACGGCGCAATGGCCACAAGGTGCTGGCGGTGCTGCGAGGCAGTGCGGTCAACCAGGACGGCGCGTCGAACGGCCTCTCGGCGCCCAACGGCCCGTCCCAGCAGCGCGTCATCCGGGCGGCGTTGGCCAGCGCGGGCCTGTCGGCGTCCGAGGTGGACGTGGTGGAGGCGCACGGCACCGGTACGACGCTGGGTGACCCGATCGAGGCGCAGGCGCTGCTGGCCACCTACGGCCAGGACCGTCCGGAGGGGCGGCCGCTGTGGCTGGGGTCGGTGAAGTCCAACATCGGTCACACCCAGGCTGCCGCAGGTGTTGCTGGTGTCATCAAGATGGTGCTGGCACTTCAGCACGGTCAGTTGCCGCGGACGTTGCATGCTGATGTGGCGTCGTCGCATGTGGACTGGTCGGCGGGTGAGGTGCGGTTGCTGACGGAGTCGGTGCCGTGGCCGGTGGGGGAGCGTCCGCGCCGGGCGGGGGTGTCGGCGTTCGGTATCAGCGGGACCAACGCCCACGTGATTCTGGAGGAGGCTCCGCCGGTGGAGTCCGGCGAGGCTGATGAGCCTGCCGGGGGTGGTGGCTCCGGGACGGCCGGGTCGGCTGGGTCGGTGGCGGATGTGGCGCCGGTGCTGGCGAATGCTGGTGCGTGGGTGGTGTCGGGGCGTACGGCTGAGGCGCTGTCGGCGCAGGCCGGGCGGTTGCGCGAGTGGGTGTCGGGCCGTTCGGAGCTGGGTGCGGCTGATGTGGGCTGGTCGTTGGCGGCGACACGGTCGGCGTTCGAGCACCGAGCGGTGGTGCTTGGTACGGAGCGTGGTGCCCTTCTTGATGGTGCGCACAGCCTGGCTGCTGGTACGTCCTCGCCTGTGGTGGTGTCGGGAGTGGCCCGGCCTGATGTCCGGGTGGGCCTGGTGTTCGCGGGTCAGGGTGCGCAGTGGGTGGGTATGGGCCGTGGCCTGTACGCGGGCAGCACGGTGTTCGCCGAGGTCTTTGACCGGGTGTGCGGGCTGCTGGAGCTGGAGCTCGGGGCCGGGGTGCGTCTGCGGGATGTGGTTTTGGGTGCGGAGGGGGTGGACGCGGGGCTGGCGGATCAGACGCTGTATGCGCAGGCTGGTCTGTTCGCCTTCGAGGTGGCGCTGGCGGCTGTCCTGAAGGCGGCTGGCGTGGTGCCGGATGCGGTGGTGGGGCATTCGGTCGGTGAGGTGGCTGCGGCCCATGTGGCCGGGGTGTTGTCGCTGTCGGATGCCTGTGCGTTGGTGGCGGCGCGTGCCCGGTTGATGCAGGAGTTGCCGTCGGGTGGGGCGATGGCGGCTGTCAACGCTGCTGAGGCAGCGGTCGTCGCCTCGTTTGCGGAAGTTTCGGGTGAGGTGGCCGTCGCTGCGGTCAACGGTCCGGAGTCCGTGGTGATCTCCGGTGCGGTTGATGCGGTTGACGCGGTGGTGGAGCTGTGGCGGGACCGGGGTTGCCGAGTGCGGCCCCTGCGGGTCTCGCACGCCTTCCACTCTTCGGCCATGAACCCGGTCCTGGACGAGCTCGACGGTGTGGCGCAGGGGCTGGTGTATCACTGGCCTGAGGTGATGTGGGCCGGTGCGCTCACGGGTGAGCTGGTGTCCGACCCGCAGGCCGGGTACTGGCCCGCGCAGACCCGCCAGGCCGTCCGGTTCGCGGATGCGGTGGCCACCCTCGCGCGGGAGGGCGTTTCGGTCTTCCTTGAGGTGGGCCCGGATGGTTCGCTCTCCTCGCTGGGTCCCGATGCGGTGGCCGGCGTGGAGGGTGCGGAGGCGGCGTTCGTCGCGCTTCAGCGGCGCACCGAGGACGGCGCCACCGACCTGGTGACCGGTCTGGCCCGTGCTTTCGTCAACGGTGCCCCGGTGGACTGGACGCGTGTGCTGCCTGCCGGTGAACAGGTCGAGCTGCCCACGTACGCCTTCCGGCACCAGCGCTACTGGCCCGAGGGGATCGTCTCGCTGATGCCCCCGACGGCCGGCGGCGCGAACCGGATCACCGCGGGCACCGAGGCGGAGGCCGAGTTCTGGGCAGCCGTCGAGGGAGAGGACCTCACCCGGCTCGCCGAGACGCTGGACGTGGACGGCGACCGCCCGTTCAGCGAGGTGCTGCCGGCACTGGCCTCCTGGCGGCGGCGCGACCTGGAGCGCTCCCTGACTGCCGACTGGCGCTACCGCACCACCTGGGCAGTAGTTGCCGAGCCTGACGCTCGTGTGCTGTCCGGTACGTGGCTGGTTGCCGTCCCCGAGGGGGCGGCTGCTACGGAGCTGGCGCAGGGCTGCACCGAGGCGCTGAGTGCCCGTGGTGCTGAGGCCGTGGTGGTTGAGATCCCGGCTGGGACGGTGGACCGGACTGAACTGGCCGCGTTGCTGACTGGCGCGGGGGGCGCGTCGGCCGTGTCCGGTGTGCTGTCGCTGCTGGCGCTGGATGAGGCGCCGCTGCCGGACCATTCGGCGGTGCCCGGCGGACTGGCTGCCACTCTGGGCTTGGTCCAGGCTCTCGGTGATGCCGAGATCGAGGTACCGCTGTGGGTGGCGACGTCCGGTGCGGTTGCGGCCGGCCGGGGTGAGGCGCTGGCCCGTCCGGTGCAGGCGCAGGTGTGGGGTCTGGGCCGGGTGGTTGCGCTGGAGCACCCGGAGCGTTGGGGTGGTCTGGTCGATCTGCCGGAGACGCTCGATGAGCGGGCTGGTGCGCGGCTGGTGGCGGTCCTGGCCGGCTGCGGTGAGAACGAGGTGGCTCTGCGGCCGTCCGGAATTCTGGGCCGCCGGCTCGCGCACGTATCGGGCCGTGGCTCGCGGGAGAGCTGGTCGCCGCGGGGGACCGTACTGGTCACCGGCGGCACCGGTGCCATTGCTGGACATGTCTCGCAGTGGCTGGCAGGCCGGGGAGCCGAGCGCCTGGTGTTGGCGGGCCGTTCCGGCCCGGCAGCAGCCGATGTCGCGGCACAGGTCGCGGAGCTGGCCACCGCTGGCGCTCACGTGGACGTGATCTCCTGCGACGTCAGCGAACGCAGCCCGCTGGCCGCCCTGTTGGGCTGGATCGGCCGCAGCGGTCCGGAGCTGTCCTCGGTGATGCACACCGCGGGCGCGCTGGACGATGGTGTGCTGGACCGGCTGTCGGTCTCCCGTCTGCAGTCGGTGCTGGCGGTCAAGGTGCACGGTGCGGTGCTGCTGGACGAGCTGACCGCGGACCTGGACCTGGACGCTTTCGTACTGTTCTCCGCTGCGGCTGCCACCCTGGGCGGTCCGGGGCAGGGCAACTACGCGGCGGCCAATGCCTTCCTGGACGCGCTGGCGGAGAACCGGCGCGCCCGCGGGCTGAACGCGCTGGCGGTGGCCTGGGGCCCGTGGGCCGGCGGAGGTATGGCCGAGTCCAACGAGGCGGTCCGCTCCCGGATGCGGAAGATGCCCATGCCGCCGATGGACCCGCAGCTCGCGGTCCGCGCGCTGGCCGAGGCGTTGCAGGGCCCGGATGCAGCCGTCGCCGTCATGGACGTGGACTGGCCGCAACTGGCATCCGATGCCGGTGCCACGGGGATGCTGAAGCGGCCGTTGATGCGAGATCTGCCCGAGATCCGTCAGTTGCTCGCGACGGCGGGAAACACGGTCACCGTAGCGCCTGCGGAAGGTGAGCTGGCCCGCCAGATGGCTGGGCTGGACCGCTCGGAGCAGGAGCGGATGCTCACCGATGTGGTGCGCGGTGAGGCTGCGGTGGTGCTGGGGTACGGCTCGGCCGATGCGGTGGAGGACCGTCGGGCGTTCAAGGATCTGGGGTTCGATTCACTCACCGCCGTCGAGCTGCGTAACCGTCTCAATGCGGCGACCGGGTTGCGGCTGCCGTCGACCCTGGTCTTCGATTACCCCACCCCGCTGGCACTGGCTGCCTTCCTGCGCGACGAGCTGACCGGGCAGCAACAGGGCACGGCCGCTCCGGTGATTACCGTGGTGGCGGCGCCTGCGGATGAGCCGCTGGCGATCGTTGGAATGGCGTGCCGGTTCCCGGGTGGAGTGGGCAGTCCGGAGGAGTTCTGGGAGTTCCTTGCTTCCGGCGGTGACGGTGTGGGTGACTTCCCGGCCGACCGTGGCTGGGACTTGGAGAGTGTGTACGACCCGGAGGGTGAGCGTGAGGGCACCTCGTACGTCGCGCAGGGTGCGTTCTTGCGGGATGCGGCTGAATTTGATGCGGGGTTCTTCGGGATCAGCCCGCGTGAGGCGCTGGCGATGGACCCGCAGCAGCGTCTGTTGCTGGAGACGTCCTGGGAGGCGCTGGAGCGGGCTGGCCTCGACCCGGCCTCGCTGAAGGAGAGTGCCACCGGTGTCTTCGCCGGCGGTTTTACCTCGGGGTATGGGCTTGGACTGTCGCTTGCCAATCAGGGGGACTCTGGTGCCGAGGGTCATTCGCTGACGGGGAATGCGACCAGTGTTCTGTCTGGGCGGGTGTCGTATGTGCTGGGTCTGGAGGGCCCGGCGGTGACGGTGGACACGGCGTGTTCGTCGTCGCTGGTGGCGCTTCACCTTGCGGCGCAGGCGGTGCGGTCGGGTGAGTGTTCGCTGGCCCTGGCGGGTGGGGCGACGGTGATGGCGACGCCGGGTACGTTCATTGACTTCTCCCGGCAGCAGGGGCTGTCGGCGGATGGCCGGTGCCGGGCCTTCTCGGAGGATGCTGACGGTACGGGCTGGGCCGAGGGCGCCGGGATGGTTGTGGTGGAGCGGCTGTCGGACGCTCGCCGTAACGGGCACAAGGTGCTGGCGCTGTTGCGGGGCAGTGCGGTCAATCAGGACGGTGCGTCCAACGGCCTGACTGCCCCTAACGGGCCGTCGCAGCAGCGGGTGATCCGTGCGGCGCTGGCCAACGCCCGGTTGGCGCCGGGGGACGTGGATGTCGTCGAGGCCCATGGCACCGGCACCACACTCGGTGACCCGATCGAGGCCCAGGCGCTGCTGGCGACCTATGGCCGGGACCGTGGTGATCGGGATGCGTTGTGGCTGGGTTCGGTGAAGTCCAACATCGGTCACACCCAGGCGGCGGCCGGTGTTGCTGGTGTCATCAAGATGGTGCTGGCGTTGCAGCACGAGCAGTTGCCGCGAACTCTCCATGCCGAAGCGCCGTCTTCGCATGTGGACTGGTCGGCGGGTGCGGTGCGGCTGCTGAACGAGCAGATGGCCTGGCCGTCCGATGGCGAGCGGGTGCGGCGGGCTGCTGTGTCGGCGTTCGGCATGAGCGGCACCAACGCCCACCTCATCCTGGAAGAGGCCCCCGCAGCGCAGGATGCCGAAGCCGTCGAGCAGCCCGGAGAGCCGGTGGTACCGGTGGTCACCGGTGCCAGCGCTTGGGTGCTCTCTGGGCGGACTGGCGATGCGCTGGCGGCTCAGGCGGGCCGGTTGCGGGAGTGGGTTTCGCTTCGTCCGGCGCTTCGGCCGGTTGATGTGGCGTGGTCGTTGGCGGCGACTCGGTCGGTTTTCGAGCACCGGGCGGTTGTGGTTGGCGGAGACCGGGAGCAGGTGCTCGCGGGGCTCGGGGGCCTGGCGTCCGCTGAGTCCTCGGGTTCGCTCGTTGCGGGCGTGGCCCGCTCCCATGCCCGTCCGGTGTTTGCCTTCGCTGGTCAGGGGTCGCAGTGGCTGGGTATGGGGCAGGAGCTGGCGCGTACCTCGCCGGTGTTCGCGGCGCGGTTGGCGGAGTGTGCTGCGGCGTTGGAGCCGTACGTTGACTGGTCGCTGACCGATGTCCTGGCGGGCGCCGGGGACACCCCTGCGCTGGAGGCGGCGGATGTGGTCCAGCCTGCGTTGTGGGCGGTGATGGTGTCGCTGGCCGCTGTCTGGGAGGCGGCGGGTGTCGCTCCGGATGCGGTGGTGGGTCATTCGCAGGGGGAGATCGCTGCGGCGACGGTCGCCGGGATGCTGTCGCTTGAGGACGGCGCGCGTGTGGTGGCGTTGCGGTCGCGTGCGCTGAAGGTGCTGGCGGGCGCGGGTGGGATGTTGTCCGTCAGCCGTCCGGCGGCGGAGGTCGAGGAACGTCTGGCCCGCTTCGGCGACAGGCTGTCCCTGGCGGCGGTCAACGGCCCGTCGGCCACCGTTGTCTCGGGCGAGTCGGAGGCCCTGGAGGAGCTGAGGGCGGAGTTCGAGGCGGAAGGGGCCAGGGCGCGCATGGTCGCGGTCGACTACGCCTCCCACTGTGCCCAGGTGGACCGGCTGGAGGAGGAGATCACCACCGTCCTGGCCGGAATCTCCCCGCGCCGGGGCAGGGTCCCGATGGTCTCCGCGATGACCGGCGAAACCCTCACGGGCGAGGAGCTGGACGCCGGCTACTGGTACCGCAGCCTGCGCGCCACGGTGCATTACGACCGCGCCGTGCGGGTGCTGGCCAGCCGTGGCCATCAGGTATTCGTTGAGGTGACGCCGCACCCGGTGCTGATGGGCGCGATGAACGACACCCTGGTCGACCTCGCCCAGGAGACGGGTGGAGAGCCTGCCGCCGTGTGCGGAACGCTCCGCCGGGACGACGGCGGCGCCGAGCGCCTGCTGACATCGCTGGCGGAGGCGTTCGTCAGTGGCGCGCCGGTGGACTGGCAGGCAGTGCTGCCTGCTGGCGAGCAGGTCGAGCTTCCCACCTACGCGTTCCGGCGTCGCCGCTTCTGGCCGGAAGGCATGCTGGTCCTGCCGATGCCCGGTTCCGTAATCGCCGGTTCCGCCGGGGCCAGCACTGACGCGGAGGCGGCGTTCTGGGCGGCCGTTGAGGACGGAGACCTGTCCGGACTGGGTGACACGCTGGCCCTGGAGGGCGAGCGTCCGTTCAATGAGGTGCTGCCGGCGCTGGCGTCCTGGCGGCGCCGCGAACGCGATCGTTCGACCACTGCCGGTTGGCGTTACCGCACTGGCTGGTCGGTCATCGCCGAGCCGGATGTCCGGCTGCTGTCCGGTACGTGGTTGGTCGCTGTCCCCGCGGAGTCGGCCGCGGCGGAGCTGGCGAGGTACTGCGTCGGGGCGCTGAGTGCCCGTGGTGCTGAGGCCGTGGTGGTCGAGGTTCCGGCTGGAACGGTGGACCGGGCCGAGCTTGCGGCGTTGTTGACTGGCGCGGCGGATGCGTCGTCCGTGTCCGGTGTGCTGTCGTTGCTGGCGCTGGATGAGACGTCGCTGGCGGACCGTCCGGTTGTGAACGCCGGGCTGGCTGCCACTCTGGGCCTGGTGCAGGCTCTTGGTGATGCCGGGGTCGAGGCGCCGCTGTGGGTGGCCACGCGTGGTGCGGTTGCGGCCGGCCGGGGTGAGGCGCTGGCCCGTCCGGTGCAGGCGCAGGTGTGGGGTCTGGGCAGGGTGGTCGCGCTGGAGCACCCGGAGCGTTGGGGTGGTCTGGTCGATCTGCCGGAGACGCTCGATGAGCGGTCCGGTGCGCGGCTGGTGGCGGTCCTGGCCGGCTGCGATGAGAACGAGGTGGCGATCCGGGCGGCCGGGATCTTGGGCCGGCGGCTTGCGCATGTCTCGGGCCGTGGCGTGCGGGAGAGCTGGTCGCCGCAGGGGACTGTACTGGTCACCGGCGGCACCGGCGCCATCGCCGGTCATGTCTCGCGGTGGCTGGCTGGCCGGGGTGCCGAGCGTCTGGTGCTGACCAGCCGCTCGGGCCCGGCGGCTGTGGGCGCGGCAGCGCTGGCGGCCGAACTCGCCGCGGCCGGTTCCGCTGTAGAGATCGTTGCTTGCGATGTCAGCGAACGGGCCGGCCTGGCCGGGCTGCTGGGCCGGATCGATACGAGCGGCCCCCGGCTCTCTTCGGTGATGCATACCGCGGGTGTGCTGGACGACGGTGTGGTGGACCGCCTCGACACTGCGCGACTGGAGACCGTGCTGGGTGTGAAGGCGCACGGCGCGATCCTGCTGGACGAGTTGACCACGGACCTGGACCTGGACGCATTCGTACTGTTCTCCTCGGCCGCTTCCACCCTCGGTGGCCCGGGCCAGGGCAACTACGCGGCGGCCAATGCCTTCCTGGACGCGCTCGCGGAGAACCGGCGCGGTCGTGGGCTGACCGGTCTTGCGGTGGCCTGGGGCCTGTGGGGCGGTGGTGGCCTCGGCGAGTCCAGTGAGGTCATCAGGTCTCGGATGCGTCGTATGCCGATGCCGCCGATGGACCCGCAGTTGGCTGTGCGGGCGTTGGGTGAGGCGTTGGATGGTCCGGATGCCGTGGTGACGGTGATGGAGGTGGATTGGGCGCAACTGGCATCCGGCGCCGGCGCCGCGGGGATGCTGAAGCGGCCGTTGGTGCGGGACCTGCCCGAGGTCCGGGAGCTGTCTACGGCCCCCGGCCGTGCTCCGGTCCTGGCGCCTGTGGAGGGCGAACTGGCTGCTCGGGTCGCTGGGTTGTCCCGTTCGGAGCAGGACCGGGTGCTGACCGGTGTGGTCCGTGCCGAGGCTGCTGTTGTGCTCGGGCACGACTCGGCGGACGGGGTGCAGGCCCGGCAGGCGTTCAAGGACCTGGGTTTCGATTCGCTGACCTCGGTGGAGTTGCGTAACCGTCTCAATGCGGCGACCGGGCTGCGGCTGCCTGCGACCCTCGTCTTCGACCACCCCACCCCGACCGCGCTGGCCGCCTTCCTGCGCGGTGAACTGATCGGCGACCACCCGGACACCGCCGCCGACAGCGGAACTGCCGTTACTCAGGCCGCAGTGGACGGCACGACCGCCGCTGCGGACGAACCGTTGGCGATCGTCGGCATGGCCTGCCGCTTCCCCGGTGGCGCGAGCAGCCCCGAGGAGTTCTGGGAGCTGCTGGCTTCGGGTAGTGATGCGGTGGGTGGTTTCCCGACCGACCGTGGTTGGGACCTGGAGGGCATCTACGACCCGGACGGCGAACGCGAGAACACCTCGTACGTCGCGCAGGGCGCCTTCCTGCAGAGGGCAGCCGAGTTCGATGCCGGGTTCTTCGGGATCAGCCCGCGCGAAGCCCTCGCCATGGACCCCCAGCAGCGGCTGATGCTGGAGACGTCCTGGGAGGCGCTGGAGCGGGCCGGCATCGACCCGTGGACCCTGCGCGGCAGTTCGACCGGCGTCTTCGCCGGCGGCTTCACTACCGGGTACGGCCTTGGGGTCTCTGCAGCGGCCGGTGAGGGCGGCTCCGGTGTCGAGGGCCACCTGATGACTGGCAATGCGACCAGTGTTCTGTCCGGACGCGTGTCGTATGTGCTCGGTTTGGAGGGTCCGGCGGTGACGGTGGACACCGCCTGTTCGTCCTCGCTGGTCGCGCTCAATCTGGCCGCGCAGTCGGTGCGGTCCGGCGAGTGCTCGATGGCGCTGGCCGGCGGTGTGACCGTGATGGCTACGCCGTCCTCCTTCGTGGAGTTCTCTCGTCAGCAGGGGTTGTCGGCGGATGGCCGGTGCCGGGCGTTTTCGGAGGATGCGGACGGCACCGGTTGGGCTGAGGGCGCTGGTGTTCTGGTGGTGGAACGGCTTTCGGATGCGCGGCGTAACGGGCATCGGGTGCTGGCTGTTGTCCGTGGTACGGCGGTGAATCAGGATGGTGCGTCGAATGGTCTTTCGGCGCCGAATGGACCGTCTCAGCAGCGGGTGATTCGGGCGGCGCTGGCCAACGCCGGGTTGTCTCCGGCCGAGGTGGATGTGGTGGAGGCGCATGGCACCGGTACCACGCTCGGTGACCCGATTGAGGCGCAGGCGCTGCTGGCGACGTATGGCCGTGATCGTGGTGATCGGGATGCGTTGTGGCTGGGGTCGGTGAAGTCCAACATCGGTCACACCCAGGCGGCGGCCGGTGTTGCTGGTGTGATCAAGATGGTGCTGGCGTTGCAGCATGGTCAGTTGCCGCGGACGTTGCATGCTGATGTGGCGACGTCGCATGTGGACTGGGAGGCCGGAGAGGTGCGGCTCCTGACGGAGCCGGTGCCGTGGCCGGTGGGGGACCGCCCGCGCCGGGCGGGGATATCGGCGTTCGGCATCAGCGGCACCAACGCCCACGTGATCCTCGAAGAGGCCCCGTCGGTGGAGACCGGCGAGGCCGGCGAGCCTGCCGAGGCCGGTTCCGGAACGGCCGAAGTGGTGGCGCGTGCTGGTGCGTGGGTGGTGTCGGGTCGTACGGCTGAGGCGTTGTCGGCTCAGGCTGGGCGGCTGCGGGAGTGGGTGTCGGCGCGTCCGGAGCTGGGGGCGGCTGATGTGGGCTGGTCGTTGGCCGCGACGCGGTCGGCCTTTGAGCACCGGGCGGTGGTGCTTGGTGCGGAGCGCGACACGCTGCTGTCTGGTGTGCACAAGCTGGCCGCCGGTACGTCCTCGCCTGAGGTGGTATCGGGCGTGGCCCGGCCCGACGTCCGAGTGGGTCTGATCTTCGCCGGGCAGGGTGCGCAGTGGGCGGGCATGGGCCGTGGCCTGTATGCGGGCAGCACGGTGTTCGCCGGGGCGTTCGACCGGGTGTGTGGGCTGTTGGAGCTGGAACTGGGGACCGAGGTACGCCTGCGGGACGTGATCCTGGACGGCGACGGTGCGGCTGCTGGGCTGGCCGATCAGACGCTGTATGCGCAGGCGGGTCTGTTTGCCTTCGAGGTGGCTCTGGCCGCGCTGCTGAAGGCGGCTGGTGTGGTGCCGGACGCGGTGGTGGGCCACTCGGTCGGTGAGGTGGCGGCTGCCCATGTGGCGGGCGTGTTGTCGTTGCCGGATGCCTGTGCGTTGGTGGCGGCGCGTGCCCGTTTGATGCAGGAGTTGCCGTCGGGTGGGGCGATGGCGGCGATCAACGCCGCTGAAACGGCCGTCATCGCCTCGTTCGACGAAGTGTCGGGTGAAGTCGCTGTAGCGGCGGTCAACGGTCCCGAGTCGGTAGTCATTTCCGGTGTGGCCGAGGCAGTCGATGCGGTGGTGGAGCTGTGGCGGGACCGGGGTTGCCGTGTGCGGCGCCTGCGCGTCTCACATGCCTTCCACTCCCCGGCCATGGACCCGGTCCTGGATGAGCTGCGTACCGTCGCGGACGGGGTGGAGTTCCGTCGTCCTGAGGTGATGTGGGCCGGTGCCCTCACCGGTGACCTGGTGTCCGACCCGCAGGCCGACTACTGGCCCGCGCAGACCCGCCAGGCCGTGCGGTTCGCCGACGCAGTAGCTGCCCTCGCGGCGGAAGGCATTTCGGTCTTCCTTGAAGTGGGCCCGGACGGCTCCCTCTCCTCCCTCGGCCCGGATGCGGTCGTAGAGGTGGAGGGCACCGAGCCTGTCTTCCTCCCGCTCCAGCGGCGTGATGACGAAGGCACCGCGGGCCTGCTGACCGGTCTGGCCCGCGCCTTCACCCACGGTGTCCCGGTGGACTGGACGCGTGTGCTGCCTGCCGGTGAGCAGGTCGAGCTGCCCACGTACGCCTTCCGGCACCAACGGTTCTGGCCGGAGGCTCCCGCGGCGCTGTCGGCCGGTTCCTCGGCCGCCGGCCGAGACGGGGCGGGCAGCGCGGCGGAGTCGGCGTTCTGGTCGGCCGTCGAGAGCGGTGACCTGGAGCAGCTCGCGGACACCCTGGCGGTGGACGGTGACCGTCCCTTCCACCAGGTGCTGCCCGCACTGGCGTCTTGGCACCGTCGCGAGCTGGACCGTTCGGCTACCGCCGACTGGCGCTACCGGACCGTCTGGTCGCCCGTTGCCGAGCTTGACGTTCGTGTGCTGTCCG
This sequence comes from Streptomyces chrestomyceticus JCM 4735, assembly GCF_003865135.1. Classification (NCBI taxonomy): domain Bacteria; kingdom Bacillati; phylum Actinomycetota; class Actinomycetes; order Kitasatosporales; family Streptomycetaceae; genus Streptomyces; species Streptomyces chrestomyceticus. The sequence goes on from NZ_BHZC01000001.1 coordinate 8,345,382, forward strand.
GTACGTGGCTGGTTACCGTTCCCGTGGGGACGGCTGCGGCGGACCTGGCGCAGGCATGTATCGAGGCGCTGCATGCCCGTGGTGCTGAGGCCGTGGTGGTTGAGATCCCGGCCGGAACGGTGGACCGGGCCGAACTGGCCGCGTTGCTGACTGGCACGGCGGATGCCTCCGCCGTGTCCGGGGTGTTGTCGCTGCTGGCGCTGGACGAGACGCCGCTGCCGGACTACCCGGCGGTGCCCGCCGGACTGGCCGCCACCCTGGGCTTGGTCCAGGCTCTCGGTGACGCCGGGATCGAGGCGCCGCTGTGGGTGGCCACGTCCGGTGCGGTGGCGGCCGGTGCGGAAGAGGCCCTGGCCCGCCCGGTGCAGGCGCAAGTCTGGGGCCTGGGCCGGGTCGTCGCGCTGGAGCACCCCGAGCGTTGGGGTGGCCTGGTCGATCTGCCGGGGACGCTTGACGAGCGCTCCGGTGCACGGCTGGTGGCGGTTCTGGCCGGCTGTGGCGAGAACGAGGTGGCTCTGCGGCCGTCCGGAATCCTGGGCCGTCGACTTGCGCGTGTCACGCGACACGGTTCCGGTGAGAACTGGTCGCCGCGCGGCAGTGTGCTGATCACCGGAGGGACGGGCGCGATCGCGGGGCATGCGGCGCGCTGGCTCTGTGGTGAGGGCGCTGAGCGGCTGGTGCTGACGAGCCGTTCGGGGCCGGCGGCGGAGGGTGTGGCCGCGCTGGCCGCGGAGCTCGCGGAGGCGGGCAGCGCGGTTGGGGTGGTGGCGTGTGATGTGAGTGAACGGGCTCCGCTGTCCGCCTTGTTGGATTGGATCGGCCGCAGCGGTGCGGAGCTGTCCTCGGTGATGCATACCGCGGGTGTGCTGGATGACGGTGTGGTGGACCGCCTCGAAACTGGGCGGCTGGAGACTGTGCTGGGTGTGAAGGCGCATGGCGCGGCCTTGTTGGACGAGTTGACCGCGGACCTGGACCTGGACGCGTTCGTGTTGTTCTCGGCTGCGGCTGCCACTCTGGGTGGTTCGGGGCAGGGCAACTACGCGGCGGCCAATGCCTACCTGGATGCGCTGGCGGAGAACCGCCGGGCCCGGGGGTTGGCTGGTCTGTCGGTGGCGTGGGGGCCGTGGGCCGGTGGTGGTATGGCTGCGTCGAGTGGTGCGGTGCGGGCGCGGGTCGAGCGGGGTGCGATGCCGCCGATGGACCCGCGGCTCGCGGTCCGTGCGCTGGCCGAAGCGCTGCAGGGACCTGAAGCCGCGGTGACCGTGATGGATGTGGACTGGGCGCAGTTGGCCTCCGGTCCGGGGGCCGTTGAGGTGCTGAAGCGGCCGTTGATGCGGGACCTGCCTGAGATCCGTCAGTTGCTCGCGACGGCCGGGAACACGGTCACTGTGGCGCCTGCGGAAGGTGAGCTGGCCCGTCAGATGTCCGGGCTGGACCGCTCGGAGCAGGAGCGGATGCTGACGGAGGTGGTGCGGGCGGAGGCCGCTGTCGTGTTGGGCTATGGCTCGGCCGATGCGGTGGAGGACCGTCGGGCCTTCAAGGATCTGGGGTTTGACTCCCTCACCGCCGTCGAGCTGCGTAACCGCCTGAACGCGGCGACCGGGTTGCGGCTGCCGTCTACTCTGGTCTTCGATTACCCCACTCCGCTGGCACTGTCCGCTTTCCTGCGCGACGAGCTGACCGGTGGGGAGCCGGACACCGCCGGAGCTCCGGCGGTCACTGTGGTCGCGGCGCCTGCGGACGAGCCGCTGGCGATCGTCGGAATGGCGTGCCGATTCCCCGGCGGGGTGGGCAGCCCGCGCGAGTTCTGGGAGCTGCTGGCCTCCGGCGGCGACGCGATCGGTGACTTCCCGTCCGACCGCGGCTGGGATTTGGACGGCCTCATTGACCCGGAGGGTGAGCGCGAGGGCACCTCGTATGTCGCCCAGGGTGCGTTCTTGCGGGATGCGGCCGAGTTCGACGCGGGGTTCTTCGGGATCAGTCCGCGCGAGGCCCTCGCCATGGATCCGCAGCAGCGGCTGTTGCTGGAGACGTCCTGGGAGGCGTTGGAGCGTGCCGGCATCGATCCGGCCTCGCTGAGGGAGAGTGCCACCGGTGTCTTCGCCGGCGGTTTCACCTCGGGGTATGGGCTTGGGCTGTCACTCTCCAGTCAGGGGGACTCTGGTGCCGAGGGCCATTCGCTGACCGGCAATGCGACCAGCGTTCTGTCCGGTCGGGTGTCGTATGTGCTGGGTCTTGAGGGCCCGGCTGTGACGGTGGATACTGCGTGTTCGTCGTCGTTGGTGGCACTTCACCTGGCGGCGCAGGCGGTGCGGTCGGGTGAGTGCTCGCTGGCGTTGGCCGGTGGGGCGACGGTGATGGCGACGCCGGGTACGTTCATCGACTTCTCCCGGCAGCAGGGCCTGTCGGCCGACGGCCGGTGCCGGGCGTTTTCCGAGGATGCGGATGGTACGGGCTGGGCCGAGGGTGCGGGCATGGTCGTGGTGGAGCGACTGTCGGACGCCCGCCGCAACGGGCACAAGGTGCTGGCGGTGCTGCGGGGCAGTGCGGTCAACCAGGACGGGGCGTCCAACGGCCTGACCGCGCCCAACGGCCCCTCGCAGCAGCGGGTGATCCGTGCCGCGCTGGCCAACGCCGGCCTGACCACCGCCGACATCGACGTGGTGGAGGCGCACGGTACCGGCACCACACTCGGTGACCCGATCGAGGCCCAGGCGGTACTGGCGACCTACGGCCGGGACCGTGCGGAAGAGCGGCCGCTGTGGCTGGGGTCGGTGAAGTCCAACATCGGTCACACTCAGGCTGCTGCGGGTGTTGCTGGCGTGATCAAGATGGTGTTGGCGTTGCAGTACGGGCAGCTCCCGCGAACTCTCCATGCCGAGGTGCCGTCCTCGCACGTGGACTGGGAGGCCGGTGCGGTGCGGCTGCTGAACGAGCAGATGGCCTGGCCGTCCGATGGCGAGCGCGTGCGGCGGGCCGCTGTCTCGGCGTTCGGCATGAGCGGCACCAACGCCCACCTCATCCTGGAGGAGGCCCCCGCACCGGAGCCCGCCGAGGTGATCGACGGCCTTGAGGATGCGGCAACGCCGGAGGCGGCAGCGCTGGCCGCGGAGGCCGGTGTCGGTGCTTGGGTGCTGTCTGGGCGGACTGCTGATGCGCTGGCGGCTCAGGCGGGTCGGCTGCGGGAGTGGACGGCGACGCGTCCGGAGCTGGCACCGGTCGATCTGGCCTGGTCGCTGGCCGCGACTCGTTCGGTCTTCGAGCACCGAGCGGTGGTCGTGGGCGGGGACCGTGAGCAGGTGCTGGCGGGGCTTGGGGGGCTGGCGTCGGGTGTTCCGGCTGGTTCGGTGGTGTCCGGTGTGGCCCGCTCTAATACCCGTCCGGTGTTTGCCTTCGCCGGTCAGGGTTCGCAGTGGGTCGGTATGGGTCGGGAGCTGGCGGAGGTTTCGCCAGTGTTCGCGGCGCGGTTGGCGGAGTGTGCTGCGGCGTTGGCCCCGTACGTGGACTGGTCACTCAACGACCTCCTGGCGGGCGCGGAGGATGCCCCGGCGCTGGAGGCGGCCGACGTCGTCCAGCCCGCACTGTGGGCGGTGATGGTGTCGCTGGCCGCTGTCTGGGAGGCCGCCGGTGTCGCCCCGGAGGCCGTAGTCGGCCACTCGCAAGGAGAGATCGCTGCAGCAACAGTCGCCGGCATGCTTTCGCTTCAGGACGGCGCCCGCGTGGTGGCGTTGCGGTCCCGTGCGCTGAAGGTGCTGGCGGGCGCCGGTGGCATGCTGTCGGTCAGCCGTCCGGCGGCGGAGGTCGAGGAACGCCTGGCCCGGTTCGGGGACCGGCTGTCCTTGGCGGCGGTCAACGGTCCGTCGGCCACTGTCGTCTCGGGCGAGCCGGCCGCGCTGGAGGAGCTGAGGGCGGAGTTCGAGGCGGCGGGCGCCCGCGCCCGCATGGTCGCGGTCGACTACGCCTCGCACTCCGCTCAGGTGGACCGGCTGGAGGAGGAGATCACCACCGTCCTGGCCGGAACCTCCCCGCGCCGGGGCAGGGTCCCGATGGTCTCCGCGATGACCGGCGAAACCCTCACGGGCGAGGAGCTGGACGCCGGCTACTGGTTCCGCAGCCTGCGGGCGACGGTGCATTACGACCGTGCCGTGCGGGTGCTGGCCGGTCGTGGTCATCAGGTGTTCATTGAGGTGACGCCGCATCCGGTGCTGATGGGCGCGATGAACGACACCCTGGTCGACCTTGCCCAGGAGACGGGTGGAGAGCCTGCCGCCGTGTGCGGAACGCTCCGCCGGGACGACGGCGGCGCCGAGCGCCTGCTGACCTCCCTGGCGGAGGCGTTCGTCAGTGGTGCACCGGTTGACTGGCAGGCAGTGCTGCCCGCTGGCGAGCTGGTGGAACTTCCTACCTACGCGTTCCGGCGTCGCCGCTTCTGGCCGGAGGGCATGCTGGTGCTGCCCATGCTCGGTTCCGCGACCGCCGGTGCCGGGGCTGGTACCGAGGCGGAGGCCGGGTTCTGGGCGGCTGTGGAGGACGGTGACCTGACGCGGGTCGCAGAGACGCTGGCGTTGGAGGACGCGGGCCAACTGGGTGCGGTGCTTCCGGCGTTGGCGTCTTGGCGGCGGCGTGAGCTGGATCGTTCGGCTACGGCCGACTGGCGCTACCGGACCGTCTGGTCGCCTGTTGCCGAGCCTGACACTCGTGTGCTGACCGGAACTTGGATGCTGCTTGCGCCGGCCGGTTGTGCGGAGGAGCTGCGGCACCAGTGTGTGGCGGCGCTGACGGCCCGTGGTGCCGAGGCCGTAGTGGTCGAGGTACCGGTCGGGTCGGTGGACCGAGCCGAGCTTGCGGTATTGCTGACCGGCGCGGCGGCAGACCCGTCAGTCATCTCCGGTGTGCTGTCGCTGCTGGCGCTGGACGAGACACCGCTGGCGGACCGTCCGGTTGTGAACGCCGGGCTGGCTGTCACCCTGGGCCTGGTGCAGGCTCTTGGTGACGCCGGGATTGAGGCGCCGCTGTGGGTGGCCACGCGCGGTGCGGTCGCGGCCGGCCGCGGCGAGGTGCTGTCCCGTCCGGTGCAGGCGCAGGTCTGGGGCTTGGGCCGGGTCGTCGCGCTGGAGCACCCCGAGCGCTGGGGTGGTCTGGTCGACCTGCCGGAGACATTCGACGAGCGGACCGGCGGGCGGTTGGTGGCGGTGCTGGCCGGCTGCAAGGAGAACGAGGTCGCCATCCGGGCGGCCGGAGTCCTGGGCCGCAGGCTCGCGCACGTATCGGGCCGTGGTGCGCAGGAGAGCTGGTCGCCGAGGGGGACTGTGCTGGTCACCGGTGGGACCGGTGCCATTGCCGGGCATGTCTCGCGGTGGCTCGTTGACCGGGGCGCCGAGCGTCTGGTGTTGGCGGGCCGTTCCGGCCCGGCAGCAGCCGATGTCGCGGCACGGGCCGCGGAGCTGGCCACCGCTGGCGTTCGCGTAGACGTGATCTCCTGTGACGTCAGCGAACGCGGCCCGCTGGCCAGCCTGCTGGGCTGGATCGGCAGCAGCGGTCCGGAGCTGTCCTCGGTGATGCATACCGCGGGTGTGCTGGATGACGGTGTGGTGGACCGTCTCACCACCCCGCGTCTGGAGACCGTGCTGGGGGTGAAGGCGCATGGCGCGGTTTTGTTGGACGAGTTGACCGCGGACCTGGATCTGGACGCGTTCGTACTGTTCTCCTCGGCCGCTTCCACCGTTGGTGGTCCGGGGCAGGGTAACTATGCGGCGGCCAATGCCTTCCTGGACGCGCTGGCGGAGAATCGGCGTGGTCGTGGGCTGTCCGGTCTTGCAGTGGCCTGGGGACTGTGGGGCGGTGGTGGCCTCGGCGAGTCCAGCGAGGTGATCCGCTCTCGGATGCGTCGGATGCCGATGCCGCCGATGGAGCCGAAGTTGGCTGTGCGGGCGTTGGGTGAGGCGTTGGACGGTTCGGATGCCGTGGTGACGGTGATGGAGGTGGACTGGGCGCAACTGGCATCCGGTGCGGGTGCTGCTGACATGCGGGTCCGGCCGTTGGTGCGGGACCTGCCCGAGATCCGGGAGCTGTCCGCGGCCTCTGGCCGTGCTCCGGCCCTGGAGACAGTGGAGGGCGAACTGGCTGCTCGGGTAGCGGGACTGTCCCGCTCGGAGCAGGACCGGGTGCTGACCGGTGTGGTCCGTGCCGAGGCCGCCGCGGTACTGGGACATGCCTCTTCGGACGGGGTGCAGGCCCGGCAGGCGTTCAAGGATCTGGGTTTCGACTCGCTGACCTCGGTGGAGTTGCGTAACCGTCTCAATGCGGCGACCGGGCTGCGGCTGCCTGCGACCCTGGTCTTCGACCACCCCACCCCGACCGCGCTGGCCGCCTTCCTGCGCGGCGAGCTGACTGGGCAGGCGCCAGAGGCCATAGCTGCGGCGCCGGTCTCCGCGATGTCCGCTGCGGACGAGCCGTTGGCGATTGTCGGTATGGCCTGCCGTTTCCCCGGTGGCGCGAGCACACCCGAGGGATTCTGGGAGCTGCTGGCTTCGGGCGGTGACGCGGTGGGTGGTTTCCCGACCGACCGTGGCTGGGACCTGGAGGGCATTTACGACCCGGACGGTGAGCGCGAGAACACCTCGTACGTTGCCCAGGGCGCGTTCTTGCGGGGTGCGGCCGAGTTTGACGCGGGGTTCTTCGGAATCAGTCCGCGTGAGGCGCTGGCGATGGACCCGCAGCAGCGGTTGATGTTGGAGACGTCCTGGGAGGCGCTGGAGCGGGCCGGTATCGACCCGTGGTCCCTGCGCGGTAGTTCGACCGGTGTGTTCGCCGGCGGTTTCGCCTCTGGATATGGCCTTGGGGTCTCCGCAGCGGCTGGTGAGGGCGGCTCCGGTGTCGAGGGCCACCTGATGACCGGCAACGCGACCAGTGTCCTGTCCGGTCGGGTGTCGTACGTGCTGGGTCTGGAGGGTCCGGCGGTGACGGTGGACACGGCGTGTTCGTCCTCGCTGGTGGCGCTCAATTTGGCCGCGCAGGCGGTGCGTTCGGGGGAGTGCTCGATGGCGCTGGCCGGTGGCGTCACGGTGATGGCGACGCCGGGTACGTTCATTGACTTCTCCCGGCAGCAGGGGCTGTCGGCGGACGGCCGGTGCCGGGCGTTTTCGGAGGATGCGGACGGTACGGGCTGGGCCGAGGGTGCGGGCATGGTCGTGGTGGAGCGGCTGTCGGACGCGCGGCGCAACGGGCACAAGGTGCTGGCGGTGCTGCGGGGCAGTGCGGTCAACCAGGACGGCGCATCCAACGGCCTGACCGCACCCAATGGTCCCTCCCAGCAGCGCGTCATTCGGGCGGCGTTGGCCAGTGCGGGTCTTTCGGCGTCCGAGGTGGATGTGGTGGAGGCGCACGGGACCGGTACGAAGCTTGGTGACCCGATCGAGGCGCAGGCGCTGCTGGCGACGTATGGCCGTGATCGTGGCGAAGGCGACCCGTTGTGGCTGGGTTCGGTGAAGTCCAACATCGGTCACACTCAGGCTGCCGCGGGTGTGGCGGGTGTGATCAAGATGGTGCTGGCACTTCAGCATGGTCAGTTGCCGCGGACGTTGCACGCTGATGAGGCGACGTCGCACGTGGACTGGTCGGCGGGTGAGGTGCGGTTGCTGACGGAGTCGGTGCCGTGGCCGGTGGGGGAGCGTCCGCGTCGGGCGGGGATCTCGGCGTTCGGCATCAGCGGTACCAACGCCCACGTGATTCTGGAGGAAGCTCCCGCGATCGAGGCGCGGAGTGAAAGCGGTGGTCAGGAGCCGGTTGTTGCTCTTGAGGGTGCGGGTGCGTGGGTGGTGTCGGGTCGTACGGCTGAGGCACTGTCGGCGCAGGCTGGGCGGTTGCGCGAGTGGGTGTCGGCCCGTTCGGAGCTGGGTGCGGCTGATGTGGGCTGGTCGTTGGCGGCGACGCGATCGGCGTTCGAGCACCGCGCGGTGGTGCTTGGTACGGAGCGTGGTGCCCTTCTCGATGGTGTGCACAGCCTGGCGGCCGGTACGTCCTCGCCTGTGGTGGTGTCGGGGGTGGCCCGGCCTGATGTCCGGGTGGGTCTGATTTTCGCCGGGCAGGGTGCGCAGTGGGCGGGTATGGGCCGTGGCCTGTATGCGGGCAGCACGGTGTTCGCCGAGGTCTTCGACCGGGTGTGTGGGCTGTTGGAGCTGGAACTGGGGACCGAGGTACGCCTGCGGGACGTGATCCTGGACGGCGACGGAGACGGCGACGGTGCGGCTGCTGGGCTGGCCGATCAGACGCTGTATGCGCAGGCTGGTCTGTTTGCCTTCGAGGTGGCCCTGGCGGAGGTTCTCAAGGCTGCCGGTGTGGTGCCGGATGCGGTGGTGGGGCATTCGGTTGGTGAGGTGGCGGCTGCCCATGTGGCTGGGGTGCTGTCTCTGCCGGATGCCTGTGCGCTGGTGGCGGCGCGTGCCCGGTTGATGCAGGAGTTGCCGCCTGGTGGGGCGATGGCGGCGATCAACGCTGCCGAGGCAGATGTCATCGCCTCGTTCGACGAGGTGTCGGGTGAGGTGGCTGTCGCGGCGGTCAATGGCCCGGAATCCGTGGTCGTCTCCGGTGCGGTCGATGCGGTTGACGCGGTGGTGGAGCTGTGGCGGGACCGGGGTCGCCGTGTGCGGCCCCTGCGGGTCTCGCACGCGTTCCACTCTTCGGCCATGGGCCCGGTGCTGGACGAACTCCGCACCGTTGCCGAGGCGCTGGAGTTCCGTCGCCCGGAGGTGATGTGGGCCGGTGCCCTCACCGGTGAGCTGGTGTCCGAGCCGCAGGCCGGCTACTGGCCCGCGCAGACCCGCCAGACCGTCCGCTTCGCCGACGCAGTAGCCACCCTCGCAGCGGAAGGCATCTCCGTCTTCCTGGAGGTGGGCCCGGACGGCTCCCTCTCCTCCCTCGGCCCCGACGCGGTCGCAGAGGTGGAGGGCACCGAGCCCGCCTTCCTCCCGCTCCAGCGGCGTGATGACGAAGGCACCGCGGGCCTGCTGACCGGTCTGGCCCGCGCCTTCACCCACGGTGTCCCGGTGGACTGGACGCGTGTCCTGCCTGCCGGTGAGCAGGTCGAGCTGCCCACGTACGCCTTCCGGCACCAGCGGTTCTGGCCGGAGGCTCCCGCGGCGCTGTCGGCCGGTTCCTCGGCCGCCGGCCGAGACGGGGCGGGCAGCGCGGCGGAGTCGGCGTTCTGGTCGGCCGTCGAGAGCGGTGACCTGGAGCAGCTCGCGGACACCCTGGCGGTGGACGGTGACCGTCCCTTCCACCAGGTGCTGCCCGCACTGACCCAGTGGCGGCGGCGTGACCTGGAGCGTTCGACGACTGCCGGTTGGCGCTATCGGCTGGTCTGGGAGCCGGTCGCCGAGCCCGACCCGGGTGTGCTGACCGGCACCTGGTTGGTCGTCGTCCCCGCGCAGCCGGCTGCTGCGAAGCTGGCGCAGGGCTGCACCGAGGCGCTGAGCGCCCGCGGTGCCGAGGTCGCGGTGGCCGAGGTCCCGGCTGGGACCATGGACCGGGCCGAGCTGGCTGCGTTGCTGGGCAAGGCCGCGGACCCGACGGCCGTCTCCGGGGTGCTGTCGCTGCTGGCGCTGGACGAGACGCCGCTGCCGGACCATTCGGCGGTGCCCGCCGGACTGGCCGCCACCCTGGCCCTCGTACAGGCTCTTGGCGACGCCGACATCCAGGCACCGCTGTGGCCGGTCACCTGTGGTGCCGTGGCGGCCGTCCCCGGCGAGGTGCCGACCGGCACGGTGCAGGCGCAGGTCTGGGGCCTGGGCCGCGTCATCGGCATGGAACAACCTGACCGCTGGGGCGGGCTGGTGGACCTGCCCGAGGTGCTGGACCAGCGGGCGGCCGCACGGCTGGCCGCGGTGCTGGGTGGCTGCGGCGAGGACCAGGTGGCTGTCCGGGCCACCGGGATACTCGGCCGCCGGATGCGCCACGCCGCCGAAGCCGGTCCCGGCGAGGGGCACTGGACGCCGCGTGGCAGTGCGCTGATCACCGGTGGCACCGGCGCCGTCGGCGGGCATGTGGCCCGTTGGCTGGCCGAGGCCGACGCGCCCCGCGTGGTGCTGACCGGACGCAGCGGACCCGCCGCCGACGGTGTCGCGGCGACCGCTGCCGAACTGGCCGCCCAGGGAACCCGGGTGGACGTGGTGGCGTGCGACGTGAGTGACCGTTCCGCGCTGGCCGGGCTGGTGACATGGATCGGAACGAGCGGACCGGCGCTGTCCACCGTGCTGCACACGGCCGCGGTGCTGGACGACGGCGTGGTGGACCGGCTCTCCGCCGAGCGGCTGCAGACAGTGCTGGCGGCCAAGGCCGCGGGCGCGGCTCACCTGGACGAGCTGACGGCCGGACTGGACCTGGACGCCTTCGTACTGTTCTCCTCCGCCGCATCCACCCTCGGCTCCGCAGGCCAGGGCAACTACGCGGCCGCCAACTCCTACCTTGACGCACTGGCGGAGAACCGGCGGGCCCGCGGTCTGACGGGCCTGTCGGTGGCCTGGGGTCAGTGGGGCGGCGGCGGCATGGCCGACTCCAAGGAGGCGATCCGGGAGCGGATGAAGAAGCTCCCGCTGTCCGCGATGGACCCGCGGTCGGCGGTCCGGGCACTGGGCGAGTCGCTGCACGGCCCGGACCCCGTGGTGACGGTGATGGACGTCGACTGGGCCGTACTGGCGCAGAGCGCGGCGAACCTGACGGAGGTACCGCTGGTGCGGGACCTGCCGGCGGTGCGCCGACTGGCTACGACCGGCAACCGGGCCGCCGAGCAGCCCGCCTCCGCAGAGGGCGAGCTGGCACGCCGGCTGGCCGGGCTGGACCGGGCCGGGCAGGAGCGGACCCTCACCGATCTGGTGCGGGCCGAGGCAGCCATGGTGCTGGGCCATTCCTCGGCCGGGGCGGTGCAGGATCAGCAGGCGTTCAAGGACCTCGGGTTCGATTCGCTGACAGCAGTCGAACTGCGTAACCGGTTGAACACTGCGACCGGACTGCGAGTCCCGGTTACATTGATTTTCGATCACCCCACCCCGGTGGCGGTGGCCGCCTGGTTGCGTACCGAGCTCGCCCCGGACGAGCCCACTGCGCTGCCGGTGCTCGACGACCTCGACCGGCTCGAAGCCGGTCTGTTGAGCGCGGCACCCGACCAGGACACGAACGAACGGATCACAAGGCGGCTGCAAAGCATTCTCTCCAACTGGATCGAAAAGCAGGGCCGGTCGGATTCCGGCAGCGGCGGGGTGGAAATCGAGTCGGCCACACCCGACGAGATGTTCGAGTTTCTCGACAGGGAACTTGGTCTGTCCGACTAGTACTTCGCGCTCACTGACGGAACATTTTGGTAAGGGATCCTGGTGGACAACCAAGAGAAACTCTTCGACTACCTCAAGAAGACCGCAGCTCAGCTCCAGGAGACGCGTAAGCGTCTGCACCGGCTGGAGGCCGCCGAGCAGGAGCCGCTGGCGATCGTCGGGATGGCGTGCCGGTTCCCGGGTGGAGTGGGCAGTCCGGAGGAGTTCTGGGAGTTCCTTGCTTCCGGTGGCGACGGCGTGGAAGGTTTCCCGACCGACCGTGGCTGGGACCTGGAAAGTGTTTACGATCCGGACGGTGAGCGCGAAGGCACCTCGTACGTCGCCCAGGGCGCGTTCCTGCGGGAAGCGGCCGAGTTCGACGCGGAATTCTTCGGGATCAGCCCGCGCGAAGCCCTCGCCATGGACCCGCAGCAGCGGCTGCTGCTGGAGACGTCCTGGGAGGCGCTGGAGCGCGCCGGCATCGACCCGACGTCGCTGAAGGAGAGCGCCACCGGTGTGTTTGCCGGTGGCTTCACCTCCGGCTACGGGCTCGGCATATCGATGAGCCAGGACGACTCCGGCGCTGAGGGGCACGTGCTTACCGGCAATGCGACCAGTGTCCTGTCTGGTCGGGTGTCGTATGTGCTGGGTCTGGAGGGCCCGGCTGTGACGGTGGACACGGCGTGTTCGTCGTCGTTGGTGGCGCTTCATCTGGCGGCGCAGGCGGTGCGGTCGGGTGAGTGTTCGCTGGCGTTGGCCGGTGGGGCGACGGTGATGGCGACGCCGGGTACGTTCATCGACTTCTCCCGGCAGCAGGGGCTGTCGGCGGATGGCCGGTGCCGGGCGTTCTCGGAGGATGCGGATGGTACGGGCTGGGCCGAGGGCGCCGGGATGGTGGTGGTGGAGCGGCTGTCGGACGCTCGCCGCAATGGCCACAAGGTGCTGGCGCTGTTGCGGGGCAGTGCGGTCAACCAGGACGGTGCGTCGAACGGTCTGACTGCACCCAACGGCCCCTCGCAGCAGCGGGTGATCCGTGCGGCGCTGGCCAGTGCGCGGTTGGCGCCGGGGGACGTGGATGTGGTCGAGGCCCATGGCACCGGCACCACACTCGGTGACCCCATCGAGGCCCAGGCACTGCTGGCCACCTATGGCCGGGATCGTGGCGAGGGCGACCCGTTGTGGCTGGGGTCGGTGAAGTCCAACATCGGTCACACCCAAGCCGCTGCGGGCGTGGCGGGTGTCATCAAGATGGTGCTGGCCCTCCAGCACGAGCAACTGCCGCAGACTCTGTACGCCGAGGTGCCGTCCTCGCACGTGGACTGGTCGGCGGGCGAAGTGCGGCTGCTCACCGAACCGGTGCCCTGGCCCTCTACCGGGGACCGGGTACGGCGGGCTGCCGTCTCGGCGTTCGGGATGAGCGGTACCAACGCCCACCTCGTCCTGGAGGAAGCCCCCGCACCGCAGGACGCCGAAGCCGCCGAGGAGCCCAAGGAACCGGAGACGGAACCGGACGGGCCGACTGCCCGGGTGCTGTCCGGGGAAGGCGCCGGTGCGGTCCGGGCCTGGCAGGTCTCGGGCCGGTCGGCGGCAGCGCCGGCGGCGCAGGCGGACCGGCTGCACGACTGGCTGACGGCCCGTCCGGAGCTGCGACCGGCCGATGTCGCCTGGTCGCTGGCGACCGTGCGGACAGCCTTCGAGCACCGTGCCGTCATCGTCGGCAGTGACGACCGCGCCGCGCTGCTGACGAGCCTGGAAAACCTCGCCGCCGGAACGCCGAACGGTGCGGTGGTGTCCGGAACGGCCCGCCCCGGCGTCCGGCCGGTGTTCGTCTTCCCTGGTCAGGGGTCGCAGTGGCTGGGGATGGGACAGGAGCTGGCGCGTACCTCACCGGTATTCGCGGCGCGACTGGCGGAGTGCGCTGCGGCGTTGGAGCCGTACGTTGACTGGTCGCTGACCGATGTCCTGGCGGGCACCGGAAACGCCCCTGCGTTGGAGGCGGCGGATGTGGTCCAGCCCGCGTTGTGGGCGGTGATGGTGTCGCTGGCTGCGGTGTGGGAGGCGGCGGGTGTCGCCCCGGATGCGGTGGTGGGCCATTCGCAGGGGGAGATCGCGGCGGCCACGGTCGCCGGGATGCTCTCGCTTGAGGACGGCGCGCGTGTGGTGGCCTTGCGGTCGCGTGCCCTGAAGGTGCTGGCGGGCGCGGGCGGGATGCTGTCCGTCAGCCGTCCGGCGGCGGAGGTTGAGGAACGCCTGGTCCGCTTCGGCGACAGGCTGTCCCTGGCGGCGGTCAACGGCCCGTCGGCCACCGTCGTCTCGGGCGAGCCGGAGGCCCTGGAGGAGCTGAGGGCGGAGTTCGAGGCGGAAGGGGCCAGGGCGCGCATGGTCGCGGTCGACTACGCCTCGCACTCCGCTCAGGTGGACCGGCTGGAGGAGGAGATCACCACCGTCCTGGCCGGAATCTCCCCGCGCCGGGGCCGGGTCCCGATGGTCTCCGCGATGACTGGCGAGACGCTGACCGGCGAAGAGCTGGACGCCGCCTACTGGTACCGCAGCCTGCGCACGACCGTACATTTCGAACGGGCGGTGCGCTCCCTGGCCGGCCAGGGGCAGCGGGTCTTCATCGAGGTGTCGCCGCATCCGGTGCTGTTGAGCGCGATGACGGACTCGTTGGAGGAAGCCGCGCTGGAGGCGGGTCCGGGTGCCGTGCCCGCTGCCCTGTGCGGGACGCTCCGCCGGGACGACGGCGGTGCGGAACGGCTGGTCACCTCGCTCGCCGAGGCGTTCGTCAACGGTGCTCCGGTGGACTGGGCGTCGGTGCTGCCCGTCGGTGAGCGGGTCGAGTTGCCCACCTACGTCTTCCAGCACCGCCGGTACTGGCCCAAGGGCCCGATGGTGGGGCTGCGCCAGGATGGCGGCGACGCACTGGCGCTGGGCCTCGGCGCGGTCGGCCACCCACTGTTCGGCGCTGCCGTCGAACTGGCCGGGGGCGACGGCGTGGTGTGCCTGGGACGGCTCTCGCTGCGTACCCACACCTGGCTGGCCGACCATGCCGTCGGTGGTGTGGTGCTGTTGCCCGGCACCGGCTTCGTGGAGCTGGCGGTACGCGCCGGCGACCAGGTCGGCTGCGGGCTCCTGGAAGAACTGACGCTGCACGCCCCGCTGGTGCTGCCCGCCGACGGCAGCGGGGTACAGCTCCAGGTCGCGGTGGCCGCACCGGACCCGGAGGGACGTCGCGGAGTCCGGGTCTTCTCCCGCCCCGAGGACGCCGCCGACCGGCAGCCGTGGACGCTGCACGCCGGCGGCACGCTCGGCCCCACCGCCGCGCCCGTACCGGCCGACCCGGACTTCGCGGTGTGGCCCCCGCAGGACGCGGTGCCGGCCGACGTCTCGGACGTCTACCCGGTGCGGCTGGCGGAGGTCTACGGCCCCGCCTTCCACGGGCTGCGTGCGGCCTGGCGGCGCGGCGCGGACGTCTTCGCCGAGGTGGCACTGCCCGAGGAGGCCGCGCAGCAGGCAGGCGCCTTCGGCCTGCACCCGGCGCTGCTGGACGCGGCGCTGCACGCCTCGTTCCTGGCCCAGCCGGCCGCCGCGCAGGAGACCGGGCAGGTCACCATGCCGTTCGCCTGGACCGACGTGGCACTGCACGCCGGCGGCGCCTCGGTGCTGCGGGTGCGGCTGCGCCAGGACGCACAGGGCGGACTCTCGCTGGCGGCCGCCGACGCCACCGGAGCCCCGGTGGTCACCGTGGGATCGCTGGTGCGGCGCCCGGTGTCGGCGGAGCAACTGCGCGCTGCCCGAGACGAGTTGGCCGACTCGCTCTTCGTCCAGGCATGGGCCGAGCTGCCCGATGGCGACGCACCGGCCGACGAGTGGGCGCTGCTCGGCGCCGACCGTTACGGACTGGCCGACGGGCTGGAAGCGGCAGGCGTGCAACTGCGCCCCTTCCTCAGCCTCCCCGAACTGGTCGCCGCGGCGCAGGCCGGTACCGGTGCCCCGCGGACCGTTGTGGTCTGCGCCGATGCCCTGTCCGACGAGGACGTGTTCGGCGAGAGCGCCGAGACCCCGGCGGACGAGGTGACGTCGGCGGGCAAGGAGGCGCCGACCAGCTCCCCACAACCGGCCGACCCGGCGCGCCACCTCCCGGGCGCGGCACACCGGGCCGGTGCCGCCGCGCTCCGCTTCGTACAGCAGTGGCTGGCCGAACCCGCTATGGAAGACCTCAAGTTGACGGTCGTCACCCGGGGAGCGGACGCGATCACCGACGAGGACGTGGTCGACCCGGCCGCGGCGGTCGTCCGCGGCCTGCTGCGGTCGGCGCAGGCGGAGAACCCGGACCGGTTCCTCCTGGCCGACCTCCCCGCGCGCGACGGCATTCCGCACGAGGCGGCGCTGCTGCCCGCGGCGCTGGGCAGCGGGGAGCCGGAGGTGGCGGTCCGCGGCCAGATCCGGTACGGCAGGCGTCTGGCCCGCCCCACGGGTGAGGTGACGCGGATCCAGTGGCCGTCCGACACCCGGGCCGACCCGGCCGCCCGCTCGCTGCTGGTCACAGGCGGCACCGGAACCCTCGGCGGGCTGGTGGCCCGGCACCTGGCGGCCACCGGCCGGGCCGGCTGCGTGGTACTGACCAGCCGTTCCGGCCCGGCCGCCACCGGTGTGGCCGCCCAGGCCGCCGAACTGGCCCAACTGGGCGTACGGGTCCGCATCGTCGCCTGCGACGCAGCCGACCGGGACGCCCTGGCCGCCGTGCTGGAGCAGATCCCGGCCGCGAACCCGCTGGGCTCCGTCGTGCACGCCGCGGGCATCGTCGACGACGGTGTGATCATGTCGCTGACGCCGGAGCGGCTGTCCGCGGTGCTGCGGCCGAAGGCCGATGCGGCCTGGCACCTGCACGAGCTGACGGCCGGACTCCAACTGGACCGGTTCGTACTGTTCTCGTCCGCCGCCGCCGTCTTCGGCTCGGCCGGCCAGGCCAGCTACGTGGCGGCCAACGCGTTCCTGGACGCCGTGGCCGCGCACCGCAGGGCCACCGGCCTGACAGGCACGTCGCTGCAACTGGGCCCGTGGGCTCACGAGGCCGGCATCGGCCGCAACCTGGACGCCACCTCCCTCGCCCGTATCGACCGGGGCTTCGTACCGCTGACCGCCGACGAGGGACTGGTCGTCCTGGACACGGCGCTGACCAGAGACGAAGCCGTGCTGATGCCCGCCAGACCGGACACCGCGGCGCTGCGCGCACAGACGGTGGCCGGCGGCGAGGTGCCGCCGCTGTGGCGGGCGCTGGCGGGGACATCCGCCCGGCGCACCGCCGCCTCCGGGGCTGCCGCCGGCTCCGGTACGGAGGCCGGCGAGGCACTGCGCCACAGGCTGGCCTCGGTCGGCGGCACCGAGCGGGACCGGCTCCTGCTGGAGCTGGTGCTCGCGCACGCCGCTGCCGTGCTGGGGCACGCCTCCCCGGACGCGATCGACGCCGGCCGGGCCTTCACCGATGTCGGCTTCGACTCGCTGACCGCGGTGGAACTGCGCAACCGGCTGAAGGCGCAGACCGGACTGCGACTGCCGGCCACGCTGGTGTTCGACCACCCCACCCCTGCCGCGCTCGCCACCTTCCTCCGCGGCGAACTGGCCGGGGACCTGCCCGCCACCGCCGTTCCCACCGCAACGATGGCAGTGGGCGCCGACGAGCCCATCGCGATCGTCGGCATGGCCTGCCGCTTCCCGGGCGGCGCGGCCGGCCCGGAACAGCTCTGGCAGTTGCTGGACTCCGGTACGGACGCGATCGGCCCGTTCCCCCGGGACCGCGGCTGGGACCTGGACCGGCTCCAGGACCCGGACGCGGAACGCACCGGCGTCTCCTACCAGCAGGTCGGCGGATTCGTACCGGACGCCGCCTCCTTCGACGCCGGCTTCTTCGGGATCAGCCCGCGCGAGGCGCTGGCCATGGACCCCCAGCAGCGGCTGCTCCTAGAGACCTCCTGGGAAGCGTTCGAGCGCGCGGGCATCGACCCGGCATCGGTGCGCGGCAGCCATACCGGCGCCTTCATCGGCGGCTACTCCTCCCGGTACGCCCACGACGCGTCGCTGGAGGGCACCGGCGTCGCCGAGGCGCACCTGGCGACCGGCAACGCGACCAGCGTGCTCTCCGGCCGGCTCTCCTACGTTTTCGGGCTGGAGGGCCCGGCGGTGACGGTCGACACCGCGTGCTCCTCGTCGCTGGTGGCGCTGCACATGGCCGCCCAGGCCCTGCGCGCGGGGGAGTGCTCGCTCGCTCTCGCGGGCGGCGTCACGGTCACCGCCACCCCGGACGTGTTCGTCACCTTCGCCACTGCGGGCGGGGTGTCGCTGGACGGCCGCTGCCGGTCCTTCGCCGCCTCGGCGGACGGCTCCGGCTTCGCCGAGGGGGTGGGCCTGCTGGTGGTCGAGCGGTTGTCCGACGCGCGGCGCCATGGGCACAAGGTCCTGGCTGTCGTACGGGGCAGTGCCGTCAATCAGGATGGTGCGTCGAATGGCCTGACCGCTCCCAATGGTCCCGCGCAGCAGCGGGTGATCCGTGCCGCGCTGGCCAACGCCCGTCTCACTCCTGGTGATGTGGACGTAGTTGAGGCGCACGGCTCGGCGACCAAGCTTGGTGATCCGATCGAGGCGCAGGCGTTGCTGGCTACCTACGGTCAGGACCGTCCGGAGGGCCGGCCGTTGTGGCTGGGGTCGGTGAAGTCCAACATCGGTCACACGCAGGCTGCTGCGGGTGTTGCGGGTGTCATCAAGACGGTGCTGGCTCTGCAGCATGAGCGGTTGCCGCGTACGTTGCATGTGGATGAGCCGACGCCGCATGTGGACTGGTCGGCGGGTGAGGTCAGGCTGCTGGCGGAGCCGGTGCCGTGGCCCGGTGGTGAGCGGGTGCGCCGGGCGGGTGTCTCCGGGTTCGGTATGAGTGGCACCAATGTGCACGTGATCCTGGAGGAGGCCCCGGCTGAGGAGGTGGACGCCGACGGGATACCCGCTCCGGTGACTACCGCCCCTGCGCTGCTTGCTGACGATGGTCCTACGGCGTGGTTGGTGTCGGGTCGGTCTGCGGAGGGTCTTGTTGCGCAGGCGGGTCGGTTGGGGAGTGGGCGGCTGGGCGTTCTGCGTTGCGGCCGGTTGATGTGGCGTGGTCGTTGGCGGCTGCGCGGGCGGTGTTGGAGCACCGTGGTGTGGTCGTGGCTGGCGACCGGGCGGGGTTGTTGGATGGCGTACGGGGGCTGGCGGCCGGTGAGGTGTCGCCGGGTGTGGTGTCGGGTGTTGCTCGGGCCACGGGCCGTACGGTGTTTGTGTTCGCTGGGCAGGGTGCGCAGTGGGTCGGTATGGGCCGGGAGCTGTTGGCTTCGTCGCCGTTGTTTGCGGCGCGGCTGGCGGAGTGTGAGGCGGCCCTGGCGCCGTACGTGGACTGGTCGCTGACTGAGGTGCTGACGGGTGCCGGGGATGCCCCTGCGCTGGAGGCGGCTGAGGTTGTTCAGCCTGCGCTGTGGGCGGTGATGGTCTCCCTCGCTGCGGTGTGGGAGGCCGCTGGCATCGAGCCGGATGCGGTGGTGGGCCACTCGCAGGGTGAGATTGCTGCGGCGACGGTGGCCGGGATGCTGTCGCTGGACGATGCCGCCCGTGTGGTGGCGGTACGTTCCCGTGCCCTGTCGTCGCTGGATGTGGCGGGGGCGATGGTGTCGGTGGTGATGCCGGCCGGTGCGGTACGTGAGCTGGTGGCGGACTTCGACGGCCGGTTGTCGGTGGCCGCCGTCAATGGTCCGGCGTCGGTGGTGGTCTCTGGTGAGGCGGAGGCGCTGGCTGGGTTCGAGCGGGAGCTGGCATCGCGTAAGGTGTTGCGCTGGCGTATCCCGGCGACGGATTTTGTGGCGCATTCGCCAGCGGTGGAGCCGCTTGCCGCCCAGCTCGAAGCCGAACTGTCGGGCATTGCCCCGCAGGCAGGCCGCATCCCGATGGTTTCCACCGTTACGGGGGAGCGGCTGGCCGGTGAGGAAGTCAACGCCTCGTACTGGTTCGCCAACCTACGGCAGACGGTGCGCTTCGAGGACGCCGTCCGTAGCCTGCTGGAGTCCGGGTACGGAGCGTTCATCGAGGTCTCGCCGCATCCGGTGCTGACCGCCGCGGTGACCGAAACCGCCCAGGACACGGACGCGAACGCCACCCCCGTGCTGAGCATCGGCACCTTGTCGCAGACCGACGCGGGCGCGGCCGGTCTGCTGCGCGCCTTCGCGCACGCCCACGTGGTCGGTCTGCCGGTGGACTGGCGCAAGGTTCTGCCGGCCGGTGAGGTGGTGGATCTTCCCACCTACGCCTTCCAGCACCGCCGTTACTGGCTGGAGCCCGCAGCCGCCGCCACGGCCACCGCCAACAGATCCTCGACCGCCGAGGCGCAGTTCTGGGCCGCCGTCGAAAACGGCGACCGAACCGGGCTCGCCCAGGCACTGGCCATCGAGAACGAGCACCAACTCGACGGCCTGCTGCCCGCGCTGGCGTCCTGGCGACGCCGCGAACAGGAACGTTCGGCCACCGAGAGCTGGCGCTACCGCATCACCTGGGCACCGGTGGCCGACCCGGCACCGGCTCGCCTGACCGGCCGCTGGCTGCTGCTCGTACCGGCCCAGGAGGCCGACGGCGAGGCGGCCCGGCAGTGCCGTACGGCGCTCACTGCCCGTGGCGCCGCGACTGTGCCGGTCCAGGTGCCGGCAGGCACCGTTCAGCGGGACGCGATCGCCGCCCTGCTCGACCGGACACAGCAGGACGCCGAGCCGGCATCCGGCGTGCTCTCGCTGCTGGCGCTGGACGAGACGCCGCTGCCGGACCACCCGGTGGTGACGGCGGGCCTGGCCGCCACCCTCGCACTGGTGCAGGCGCTCGGCGACACCGGCATCGCGGCGCCGCTGTGGGTGGCTACCCGCGGCGCCGTCGCCACCGGCCCCGATGAGGCGCTGACCAGCCCGCTCCAGGCGCAGATCTGGGGCTTCGGCCGGATCGCCGGGTTGGAGCACCCCGATCGCTGGGGCGGGCTGGTCGACCTGCCCGCCGTCTTCGACGAACGTACCGGCGGGCAACTGGCGACCGCACTGGCCGGCTCCGTGGAGAACCAGGTCGCCCTCCGGCCGTCCGGGGCGCTGGGCCGCAGACTCGCCCACGCCCCGCAGCCCCCGACGACCGCGACCCCGCAGGCAGCGACGGGAACCGCGCTGATCACCGGCGGTACCGGCGCACTCGGCGGCCACGTGGCCGCCTGGCTGGCCGCACGCGGCACCGAGCGGCTGGTGCTGACCAGCCGCTCCGGCCCCGCAGCCGCCGGAGCCGCGGCGCAGGCCGTCGCACTGGCCGCGCGCGGCACCCAGGTGGACGTACTGGCCTGCGACACGGCCGACCGTCCCCAACTGGCCGCGGTGATCAACCGCATCGGCACCGAAGGCCCCCGGCTCACCACCGTCGTACACACCGCGGCGGTACTGGACGACGGTGTGGTCGACGCCCTCTCGCCGGCCCGGCTGGAGACCGCGCTGGCGGCCAAGGCCGCCGGCGCCGCCCATCTGGACGAGCTGACCGCCGACCTGGACCTGGATGCTTTCGTCCTGTTCTCCTCCGTGGTCGCCACCACCGGAGCCCCTGGACAGGCCAACTACGGCGCGGCCAACGCCTACTTGGACGCCCTGGCCCAGCACCGACGCAGTCGCGGCCTGCCCGCACTCGCCGTGGCCTGGGGCCCGTGGGCGGTCGGCGTGGCGCAGGGTTCCGCAGCGGCACGGCAGCGGCTGGCCCGCAACCAGTGGGAAGAGGTGATGGACCCGGACCTGGCGGTACGGGCCCTGGGCGAGGCGCTGGACGGCGGCGACACCGTACTGACGGTGATGAACATCGACTGGTCGGCGATCCTCGCCCAGCCGCAGTCCTCGGCCGGTCTGCTGCAGGCCGCCGTGATGCGGGACCTGCCCGAGGTCCACCGGCTGGCCGCGCTGCTGGCCGAGACCCCGCAGGCACCGTCCGAGCCGGCCCTGGCGGAACGACTGGCCGGACTGGGCCGCCCCGAACAGCGCCGGGTACTGAACGACCTGGTACGGGCCGGGGCCGCCCGGGTGCTCGGCCACACCTCGCCCGACGCGGTCGAGGACCGGAGCGCCTTCAGCGACCTCGGCTTCGACTCGCTGACCTCCGTCGAACTCCGTAACGACCTCAGCGCCGCAACGGGACTCAGGCTCCCCGCGACCCTGCTGTTCGACCATCCCACCCCGGCCGCGCTCACCGGCTACCTGGAGACCGAACTCCTGGGCGTCGGGCCGCAGACACCCGCGGCACCGGCCGCGCTGCCGGCCACCATCGCGGCGGACGAACCCATCGCGATCGTCGGCATGGCCTGCCGCTACGCGGGAGGGGTGGCCGGCCCCGACGACCTGTGGCAGTTGCTCACCTCCGGAGGCGACGGCATCTCCGGGTTCCCCGACGACCGTGGCTGGGACCTGGAGGCGCTGGACGGCCCCTCGTACGTCCGGCACGGCGGCTTCATCGAGGACATCGGCGGCTTCGACGCCGACTTCTTCGGCATCAGCCCGCGCGAGGCCCTCGCCATGGACCCGCAGCAGCGCCTGCTGCTGGAGACGTCCTGGGAGGCACTGGAACGCAGCGGCATCGCCCCGACCTCCCTGCGCTCCACCGCGACCGGCCTGTTCATCGGCGGCTACGCGTCCGGCTACGGCTACGGCGCCGACTTCGAGGGCGCGGCCCACCTCATCACCGGCACCGCGACCAGTGTGCTCTCCGGCCGGGTGTCCTACGCCCTCGGCCTGGAAGGCCCGGCCGTGACGGTGGACACCGCCTGCTCGTCCTCGCTGGTGGCCCTGCACATGGCGGCCCAGGCCCTGCGTTCCGGAGAGTGCTCGATGGCACTGGCCGGCGGCGTCACCCTGATGGTGACGCCCGAAGGCTTCATCGGCTTCAGCGAGCAGAGCGGCCTCGCCAAGGACGGCCGCTGCAAGGCGTTCTCCGACCAGGCCGACGGCATGGGCATGGCCGAGGGCGCCGGTGTCCTCGTCATCGAACGGCTTACGGACGCGCAGCGCAACGGCCATCCGGTGTTGGCGGTGCTGCGGGGCAGTGCCACCAACCAGGACGGTACGTCGAACGGTCTGACCGCGCCCAACGGGCCGTCGCAGCAGCGGGTGATCCGGGCTGCACTGGCCAACTCCCGTCTGGCGCCCGGAGACGTGGACGTGGTGGAGGCGCATGGTACTGGTACTAAGCTGGGTGACCCGATCGAGGCCCAGGCGCTGCTGGCCACTTATGGTCAGGACCGACCGGAGGGCCGGCCGTTGCGGCTGGGGTCGGTGAAGTCCAACATCGGTCACACGCAGGCTGCCGCCGGTGTCGCCGGTGTCATCAAGATGGTGCTGGCACTCCAGCACGAGCAACTACCGCGCACCCTGCACGTCGACGAACTGTCCTCACACGTGGACTGGACCGCAGGCGAGGTGGAGGTGCTGACGGAGCCGGTGCCGTGGCCCAGCGGGGACCGGGTGCGGCGGGCCGGCGTCTCCTCCTTCGGCCTCAGCGGCACCAACGCGCACGTCATCCTGGAAGAGGCTCCGGCACCTGCTGTCACACAGGACGGTGACAGCCCCGCCGGAACCTCCGGGGAGGGGCCCGGGACCGGGGGCACGGTGCTCGTTCCCGGTGTGGCACCGGCCTGGCTGGTGTCCGGCCGCTCGGCTGCGGGCCTGACCGCGCAGGCGGACCGGCTGCGGGACTGGCTGACGGCCCTCCCGGAGCTGGAACCGGCCGATGTGGCCTGGTCGCTGGCTGCCGGCCGCTCGGTCTTCGAGCACCGGGCTGTCGTGGTGGGTACGGGCCGTGGCGAGCTGCTCGATGGCGTGGAGAGCCTGGCGTCGGGTGTTCCGGCTGGGTCGGTGGTGTCCGGAGTTGCCCGCTCCAACGTTCGGCCGGTGTTTGCTTTTGCTGGGCAGGGTTCGCAGTGGGTTGGGATGGGGCGGGAGCTGGCGGGGGTTTCGCCGGTGTTCGCGGGACGGTTGGCGGAGTGTGCGGCGGCATTGGCGCCGTACGTGGACTGGTCGCTCAGCGATGTTCTGGCGGGTGCGGAGGGTGCTCCGGCGCTGGAGGCGGCGGATGTCGTCCAGCCCGCGCTGTGGGCGGTAATGGTGTCGCTGGCCGCTGTCTGGGAGGCGGCTGGCGTCGCCCCGGAGGCCGTAGTCGGCCACTCGCAGGGTGAGATCGCTGCTGCAACAGTCGCCGGGATGCTGTCGCTTCAGGACGGTGCCCGTGTGGTGGCACTGCGGTCGCGTGCGCTGAAGGTGCTGGCGGGTGCGGGCGGGATGTTGTCGGTCAGCCGTCCGGCGGCTGAGGTCGAGGAGCGTCTGGTTCGGTTCGGGGAGCGGGTGTCTCTGGCGGCGGTCAATGGGCCGTCGGCGACGGTGGTGTCCGGTGAGCCGGAGGCCCTTGAAGAGCTGAAGGTGGAGTTCGAGGCGGAGGGTGCCCGGGCCCGCATGGTTGCGGTCGACTATGCCTCGCACTCCGCTCAGGTGGACCGGTTGGAGGAGGAGATCACCTCTGTCCTGGCCGGGATCTCCCCGCGCCGGGGCCGCGTCCCGATGGTCTCCGCGATGACTGGCGAGACGCTGACCGGCGAGGAGCTGGACGCCGGCTACTGGTACCGGAGCCTGCGCGCCACGGTGCATTACGACCGTGCCGTGCGGGTGCTGGCCGGTCGTGGGCATCAGGTGTTCGTTGAGGTGACGCCGCATCCGGTGCTGATGGGCGCTATGAACGACACCCTGGAAGAGGTCGCCCAGGAGGCAGGCCCGGGGGCGGAGCCCGCCGCGGTGTGTGGAACCCTGCGGCGCGATGACGGCGGTGCCGAGCGCCTGCTGCTTTCGTTGGCCGAGGCGTTCGTCAACGGAGCCGAGCTGGACTGGCAGGCGGTGTTGCCGGCCGGACGTCGGGTGGAGCTGCCGACGTACGCCTTCCAGCATGAGCGGTTCTGGCCGAAGGTGGCTGCTGCGGCTTTCGGTGGTGATCCGGTGTCGCTGGGGTTGGGTGCGGTGGGTCATCCGCTGTTGGGTGCGGCGGTTGAGCTGGCGGGTGGCGCGGGTCTGGTGTGTACGGGTCGGTTGTCGGTGCGTACGCATCCGTGGCTGGCCGATCACGCCGTCGGCGGTGTGGTGCTGCTGCCGGGTACCGGCTTCGTGGAGCTGGCCGTGTGCGCGGGGGATCAGGTCGGCTGTGGTGTGCTGGAGGAGCTGACGCTTCAGGCGCCGCTTGCATTCCCCGAGGACGGCGCTGCGGTGCAGATCCAGGTGGTGCTGGCGGGGTCGGATGCGGAGGGTCGGCGCAGCGTCGAGGTCTTCTCCCGGTCTGATGTGGCTGGTCAGTCGCAGGGGTGGACGCAGCATGCGAGCGGTGTGCTGGCCCCTGCCGGTCCGGCGGCTGCGGCCGAGGGTGACTTCGTGGTGTGGCCGCCCCGTGACGCCACGACGGTGGACGTATCTGGCTTCTATCAGGCAGCGGGCGCGAACTCGTACGGTTACGGTCCGGCGTTCCAGGGGCTGCGGGCGGTGTGGCGGCGGGGCGAGGAGGTCTTCGCTGAGGTGGCGCTGCCGGAGGAGGTGGCGGAGGACGCTGCTGCCTTCGGCCTGCATCCGGCGTTGCTGGATGCCGTACTGCATGCCAGTGCCTTGCTTGAGGCTGAGGGTGAGGGTGAGCCGGGCGAGATTCGGTTGCCGTTTGCCTGGACGGGTGTGGAGCTGCACGCCAGTGGCGCGTCGATGCTGCGGGCCCGGTTGCGTCGTGATGCGCAGGGCACGTTGACGGTGACGGCTGCCGACGCGGCCGGTCAGCCGGTCATTTCCGTGGCCTCGCTGATCACTCGCCCGGTGGACACCGGCCAGCTCCGCACCGCCGACACCGGAATGGCCGATGCGCTGTTCGGCGTGGAATGGGCAGCGGTCACCACGGCCGAGGCGGCCTCCGGGGAGTGGGCGCTGATCGGCGCTGACCGCTTCGATGTCGCCGGGAAACTGACGGCTGCCGGGACACCGGTGCGCTGTTTCCCCGGACTGGAGGAGCTGGCCGCTGCCGCAGCGGGCCGGGAGATCGATCCCGCTTTCGTCCTGGTCTGTGCCGGTGGCGAAGGCCGGAACGGGGAAGACCCGGCGCGGGCTGCGGCCCGGGTGACTGGCGAGACCCTGGTTCTGGTGCAGGAGTGGCTGGGTGAGGAGCGGCTGGCGGAGAGCCGTCTGGTGGTTCTGACGCGTGGTGCGGTGGCGGTCTCGGCGGGTGAGGGTGTGGCCGATCTGCCGGCAGCAGCCCTGGCGGGCTTGGTGCGCTCGGCCCAGTCGGAGAACCCTGACCGGCTGCTCCTCGTCGACCTGCCGGTCACCGACACCGCCGATGAGACTGAGGTTCTCCCCCTTGCCGTTGCCACCGGGGAGCCCGAGCTGGCACTCCGGAACGGCGCGGTGCATGCGCGACGGCTGGTGCGTCCCTCTGGGGAGCTGTCGGTTCCGGAGGGCCGGTGGCGGTTGGAGCCGGACGCGGGCGGTTCGCTGGAGGGGCTGTCGCTGCTGCCGGCGTCGGAGGCGGACCAGCCCCTCGCGGCCGGACAGGTGCGGGTGGCGGTCCGGGCGACCGGCCTGAACTTCCGCGACGTACTGATCGCGCTGGGCATGTATCCGGGCGGTGGTGTGCTGGGCAGTGAGATCGCCGGAACGGTGCTCGAAGCCGGACCTGAGGTGGACCATTTCGCCCCGGGCGACCGGGTGATGGGGCTCGGCGAAGGCGGCTTCGGCCCGGTGGTTGTCACCGACGCCCGGCAATTGGTGCGCATACCGGACGGCTGGTCCTACGCCGAAGCCGCCTCCGTCCCCAGCGCGTTCATGACTGCCTGGTACGCGCTGGTGGAGTTGGCCGGGGCGAAGCCTGGGCAGCGGGTGCTGGTGCATGCCGCTACCGGTGGTGTCGGGATGGCGGCGGTGCAGATCGCCCGTTACCTGGGGCTGGAGGTCTTTGCGACCGCGAGTCCGGGCAAGTGGCCGGTGCTGGCGGCGATGGGTCTGGATGCGGAGCACGTCTCGTCCTCCCGTAATGCCGCATTCGAGGCGGACTTCCTGGCCGCCACGGATGGTGCCGGTGTGGACATCGTGGTCAATTCCCTGGCGGGTGAGCTGACCGATGCTTCGCTGCGGTTGCTGCCGCGAGGTGGGGCGTTCGTGGAGATGGGCCGTACCGACGTCCGCGACGCGCAAGCGGTGGCCGCAGAACAACCCGGCGTCATCTACCGCCCGTTCGAACTCAGTGAGGCGGGGCCGGCAGCACTGGGCACGATCCTGGAGCGGGTCGTCGCGCTGCTGTCCGCAGGCGAACTGCAACGGCTCCCGCTACGGGCCTGGGGCGTCCGGCAGGCGCGGGACGCGTTCCGGTTCATGCAGCAGGCTCGGCACACCGGCAAGATCGTCCTGACCCTGCCGTCGGACCTCGCCGAGACCCGGCCGACCGGCCCGTCCGGCGTCGGGTCGGCGTTGATCACGGGTGGTACGGGCACGCTGGGTAGCTTGGTGGCCGGGCATCTGGTGGTGTCGGGGCGGGCGCAGCATGTGGTGCTGACCAGCCGTTCCGGGCCTGGTGCGGCTGGTGTCGCGGCGCTGGCTGCGCGGTTGGCGCAGGCAGGTGCTTCGGTAACGGTGGTTGCGTGTGACGCCGCCAACCGCCCGGAGCTGGCCGCTGTAGTGGCGGCGGTTCCGGCCGGGTATCCGTTGCGGACCGTGGTGCACACCGCGGGTGTCCTGGACGACGGTACGGTCGGTTCGCTGACCGCGCAGCGGGTGGCGGGGGTGCTGCGGCCGAAGGCGGACGGTGCCTGGAACCTCCACGAGCTGACCCAGGGACTGGACCTGGACCACTTCGTCCTGTTCTCCTCCGCGGCAGCCACCTTCTCCAGCCCCGGCCAGGGCAACTACGTGGCGGCCAACGCCTTCCTGGACGCACTGGCCGCGAAGCGGCGGGCGGCCGGACTGCCTGCCACCTCGCTGGCCTGGGGCATGTGGGCCGACGCCAGCGCGCTGACCGGGCAGCTCAGCGAGTCCGAACGGGCTCGCATCAGCCGCGGTGGCGTCATGGCGCTCAGCGCCGACGAGGGCCTGGCGTTGCTGGACCTGGCGCTGGCCCGGGACGAGGCGCTGCTGATGCCGGCCAAGCTCGACCTTGCCGGGATGCGGGCGCAGAGCGCCGGCAGCACGGAGGTCCCGCCGCTGTTCCGGGCCTTGGTCTCGGCCGGTAGCGGGCGGCGCAGCGCTGCTGGGGCCGGTGACGCGGGTGCGGATTCGCTGCATCAGCGGTTGTCCGGGCTGTCCGGCCAGGAGCGGACCCGGTTGTTGACCGACCTGGTCCGTTCGCAAGCGGCGGCTGTCCTGGGGCACGCCTCGGCCGAGGCCGTCGAGGCGGGCCGGGCCTTCACCGACCTGGGCTTCGACTCCCTCACCGCCGTCGAACTGCGTAACCGGCTGAGCACCGCGACCGGGCTGCGGCTGCCCGCCACCCTGGTCTTCGACTACCCCAACACCCTCGAACTGGCCGCTTTCCTGCAGGAAAAGCTGCTGCCTCAGATTGTTGAACATGGCGAGCCGGACGCTGCGGAGGAGAAACTCCGGACGGCACTCGCGACCGTACCGCTGTCCAGGTTCCGGGAGGCCGGGCTGATGGAGGCGCTGCTGCGGCTCGCCGGCGTCCAGGACGACGCCCTGCTCGCCGAAGAGGGCGAACAGGGCGAGGACATCGACGAACTGGACGCCGACAGCCTGATCCGTCTCGCCCTGGGCGGCGAGACGGAATGACACCCCGGACGACGCCCGGAACGACGGTGCTGACGGTGCCGCGAACGGCGATGGTGATGCTCGATGCGTGGAGGCAGCGATGACAGGACAGGCCGACAAGCTCCTTGAAGCGCTGCGTGCCTCCGTGAAGGAGACCGAGCGGCTGCGGCAGCAGAACCGGCAGCTCGTCTCGGCGGCCTCGGAACCGCTGGCGATCGTCGGTATGAGCTGCCGGTACCCGGGGGGTGTGACCACCCCGGAAGAGCTGTGGGAGCTGGTCTCCACCGGCGGGGACGCCATCGCCGGCGTCCCCGCGGACCGTGGCTGGGACACCGAGGACCTGCACGACCCCGGCCGGCCGGACAGCTCCTCGTCGGCCGAGGGCGGATTCCTGCGGGACGCGGCCGCCTTCGACGCGGACTTCTTCGGGATCAGCCCGCGCGAGGCGCTGGCCATGGACCCCCAGCAGCGGCTGCTGCTGGAGACCTCCTGGGAGGCGCTGGAGCGGGCCGGGGTGGCACCCGCCTCCCTCCGCGGCTCACAGACCGGTGTGTTCGTCGGCGTCGGTCCCTCCGACTACGGCGCCAACCCCGCCCTGCACACCGACGACCTGCAGTGGCACCTGATCACCGGTGGCGCAACCAGCGTGATGTCCGGGCGCATCTCCTACCTGCTAGGCCTGCAGGGACCGGCGGTGTCGGTGGACACCGCCTGTTCCTCCTCACTGGTGGCGCTCCACCTGGCGGCGCAGGCCGTACGTGCGGGGGAGTGCTCGCTGGCGCTGGCCGGCGGGGCCACGGTGATGGCCTCGGCCATCGGGATCCGCGGGTTCTCCCGGCAGGACGGCCTGGCCGCAGACGGCCGCTGCAAGGCGTTTTCCGCCGACGCGGACGGTATGGGCATGGGCGAGGGCGCCGGCATGGTCGTGGTGGAGCGACTGTCCGACGCCCGCCGCAACGGGCACAAGGTGCTGGCGGTGCTGCGGGGCAGTGCGGTCAACCAGGACGGTGCGTCGAACGGTCTGACCGCGCCCAACGGGCCGTCGCAGCAGCGGGTGATCCGCGCTGCTCTGGCCGGTGCGCGTTTGACGGCGTCCGAGGTGGACGTGGTGGAGGCACACGGTACCGGTACGAAGCTGGGTGACCCGATCGAGGCCCAGGCGCTGCTGGCCACTTACGGTCAGGAGCGCCCCGAGGGACGGCCGCTCTGGCTGGGCTCGGTGAAGTCCAACATCGGCCACGCCCAGCAGGCTGCCGGTGTGGCGGGTGTGATCAAGATGGTGCTGGCGCTCCAGCACGGTGAGCTGCCGCGCACCCTGCACGCGGACGAGCCCTCCCCGCACGTGGACTGGGCATCCGGCGAGGTGAAGCTGCTGACCGAGCCGGTGCCGTGGCCCAGCGGGGACCGGGTGCGGCGGGCC
The DNA here is from genome assembly GCF_003865135.1 of Streptomyces chrestomyceticus JCM 4735. Lineage (NCBI taxonomy): Bacteria > Bacillati > Actinomycetota > Actinomycetes > Kitasatosporales > Streptomycetaceae > Streptomyces > Streptomyces chrestomyceticus. The sequence continues at coordinate 8,374,946 of NZ_BHZC01000001.1, forward strand.
GGCGTCTCCTCATTCGGCCTCAGTGGGACCAACGCGCACGTCATCTTGGAGGAGGCTCCTGCGGCGGAGGGTGTTGAAGCTGTTGGGGAGTCCGGGGAGCCGGTGCTTCCGGTGGTGGCTGGTGCCGGTGCGTGGGTGCTGTCTGGGCGGACTGCTGGGGCGTTGGCGGCGCAGGCGGGGCGGCTGGGTGAGTGGGTTTCGCTTCGTTCGGCGCTTCGGCCGGTTGATGTGGCGTGGTCGTTGGCGGCGACTCGTTCGGTTTTCGAGCATCGTGCGGTTGTGGTTGGCGGGGATCGGGAGCAGGTGCTGGCGGGGCTTGGGGGGCTGGCGTCGGGTGTTCCGGGTGGGGCGGTGGTGTCCGGTGTGGCTCGGTTGGGTGGTCGGCCGGTGTTTGCTTTTGCTGGTCAGGGTTCGCAGTGGGTGGGGATGGGGCGGGAGCTGGCGGGGGTTTCGCCGGTGTTCGCGGCGCGACTCGATGAGTGTGCTGCGGCGTTGGAGCCGTACGTTGACTGGTCGCTGACTGAGGTGTTGGCGGGTGCGGAGGGTGCTCCGGCGTTGGAGGCGGCGGATGTTGTCCAGCCTGCGTTGTGGGCGGTGATGGTTTCGCTGGCTGCTGTCTGGGAGGCGGCGGGTGTCGTCCCGGAGGCGGTGGTGGGTCACTCGCAGGGGGAGATTGCTGCGGCCACGGTCGCCGGGATGCTCTCGCTTGAAGACGGCGCGTGCGTGGTTGCGCTGCGGTCGCGTGCGTTGAAGGTGTTGGCGGGTGCGGGTGGGATGCTGTCGGTCAGTCGTCCGGCGTCGGAGGTTGAGGAGTGTCTGGTTCGGTTCGGGGAGCGGGTGTCTCTGGCGGCGGTCAACGGGCCGTCGGCGACGGTGGTGTCCGGTGAGCCGGAGGCGTTGGAGGAGCTGAGGGCGGAGTTCGAGGCGGAGGGTGCCCGGGCCCGTATGGTGGCGGTGGATTACGCCTCGCATTCGGCTCAGGTGGACCGGTTGGAGGAGGAGATCACTTCTGTCCTGGCCGGGATCTCCCCACGCCGGGGCCGCGTCCCGATGGTGTCCGCGATGACTGGCGAGACGCTGACGGGTGAGGAGTTGGACGCCGGTTACTGGTTCCGCAGCCTGCGGGCGACGGTGCATTACGACCGTGCCGTGCGCGTGCTGGCCGGTCAGGGTCATCAGGTGTTCGTCGAGGTGACACCGCATCCGGTGCTGGTCGGTGCCATGCACGACACCCTTCAGGACCTCGCTCAGGAAGCGGGCCCGGGAGTCATGCCAGCGGCTGTCTGCGGAACGCTTCGCCGCGATGAGGGCGGTGCGGATCGTCTGGTGGCGTCGCTGGCGGAGGCGTTCGTCAATGGGGCGTCGGTGGACTGGCAGGCGGTGCTTCCCGCTGGGCAGCAGGTGGAGCTGCCGACGTACGCGTTCCAGCACGAGCGGTTCTGGCCGAAGGCGACCGCCATGGCTGCCGGTGGTGATCCGGTGTCGCTGGGCCTGGGTGCGGTGGGTCATCCGCTGTTGGGCGCGGCGGTTGAACTGGCGGCTGGCGAAGGTGTGGTGTGCACGGGCCGGTTGTCGGTGCGTACGCATCCCTGGCTGGCCGACCATGCCGTGGGCGGTGTGGTGTTGTTGCCCGGCACTGGCTTTGTGGAGCTGGCGGTGCGCGCGGGGGACCAGGCCGGCTGCGGGCTCCTGGAAGAACTGACGCTGCACGCCCCGCTGGTCTTCCCCGAGGACGGCGCTGCTGTCCAGGTCCAGGTGGTGCTGGCGGGGCCGGATGGAGAAGGCCGCCGTGCCGTGGAGGTCTTCTCTCGATCCGATGTAGCTGGTCAGTCGCAAGGATGGACGCAGCACGCCAGCGGTGTGTTGGCCCCTGCCGGTCCGGCGGCTGCGGCCGAGGATGACTTCGCGGTGTGGCCGCCCCGTAACGCCACCACGGTGAACGTCTCCGGCCTCTACCAGTCCGCTGCCGAAGGCCCCTACGGTTACGGTCCGGCGTTCCAGGGGCTGCGGGCGGTGTGGCGCCGGGGCGAGGAGGTCTTCGCTGAGGTGGCGCTGCCGGAGGAGGTGGCTGAGGACGCTGCTGCCTTCGGCCTGCATCCGGCGTTGCTGGATGCCGTACTGCATGCCAGTGCCTTGCTTGAGGCTGAGGGTGAGGGTGAGCCGGGCGAGATCCGGTTGCCGTTCGCCTGGACGGGTGTGGAGCTGCACGCCAGTGGTGCGTCGGTGTTGCGCGCCCGGTTGCGCCGTGACGCGCAGGGCACGCTGACGGTGACGGCCGCCGATGCCGCAGGTCAGCCGGTGATTTCCGTGGCCTCGCTGATCACCCGTCCGGTGGACACCGGCCAGCTCGGCAGTGCCGGGTCGGCGGTTGCGGATGCCTTGTTCACCGTCGCCTGGATGCCGGTCAGCGGCGCCGAGTCTGTATCCCCGGTTGCCGGGGAGTGGGCGCTGATCGGCGCTGACCGCTTCGATGTCGCCGGGCGGCTGACGGCTGCCGGGACACCGGTGCGCTGTTTCCCCGGGCTGGAGGAGTTGGCCGCTGCCGCAGCGGGCCGGGAGATCGATCCCGCTTTCGTTCTGGTCTGTGCCGGTGGCGAAGGCCGGAGCGGGGAAGACCCGGCGCGGGCTGCGGCCCGGGTGACTGGCGAGACCCTGGTTCTGGTGCAGGAGTGGCTGGGTGAGGAGCGGCTGGCGGAGAGCCGTCTGGTGGTTCTGACGCGTGGTGCGGTGGCGGTCTCGGCCGGTGAGGGGGTGGCCGATCTGCCGGCAGCAGCCCTGGCGGGCCTGGTGCGCTCGGCCCAGTCCGAGAACCCCGACCGGCTGCTTCTCATCGACCTGCCGGCCACCGGCACTGCGGAGCAGGTCACCGAGCTGCCGGTTGCCGTTGCCACCGGGGCGCCGGAGCTGGCGCTCCGAAATGGCGCGGTGCACGCGCGACGACTGGTGCGTCCCTCTGGGGAGCTGTCGGTTCCGGAGGGCCGGTGGCGGCTGGAGCCGGACGCGGGCGGTTCGCTGGAGGGGTTGTCGTTGCTCCCGGCGCCGGAGGCGGACGAACCGCTGGCGGTCGGGCAGGTCCGTATCGCCGTCGGTGCTGCCGGGCTGAACTTCCGCGACGTATTGATCGCGCTGGGCATGTATCCGGGCGGTGGTGTGCTGGGCAGCGAGATCGCCGGAACGGTGCTCGAAGCCGGGCCAGGGGTGGGCCACCTCGTCCCGGGCGACCGGGTGACCGGAATCGGTGAGGGCGGGTTCGGCCCGGTGGTTGTCACCGACGCCCGGCAGTTGGTGCGGATTCCGGACGGCTGGTCGTTCGCCGAGGCGGCCTCGGTGCCGACGGCGTTCATGACTGCTTGGTACGCGTTGGCGGAGTTGGCCGGGGCGAAGCCTGGGCAGCGGGTGTTGGTGCATGCCGCTACCGGTGGGGTTGGTATGGCGGCGGTGCAGATCGCCCGTTACCTGGGGCTGGAGGTCTTTGCGACTGCGAGTCCGGGTAAGTGGCCGGTGCTGGCGGCGATGGGTCTGGATGCGGAGCACGTCTCGTCCTCCCGTAGTGCCGGATTCGAGGGGGACTTCCTGGCCGCCACGGATGGTGCGGGTATGGACATCGTGGTGAACTCCCTGGCGGGTGAGCTGACCGATGCCTCGCTGCGGTTGCTGCCGCGAGGCGGGGCGTTCGTGGAGATGGGCCGTACCGACGTCCGCGACGCGCAAGCGGTGGCTGCGGACCGCCCCGGTGTCACCTACCGCTCGTTCGACCTCGGCGAGGCAGGCCCTGAGGGGTTGGGCACCATGCTCAGCCGGATCGTGGAACTGCTGTCCGCCGGCGAACTGCAGCGGCTGCCGATGCGTGCCTGGGAGGTGCGCCGGGCGCGGGACGCGTTCCGGTTCATGCAGCAGGCCCGGCACACCGGCAAGATTGTCCTGACGATCCCCGCGCATTTCTCCGCAGCGCAGCAGCCGGAAGCGGCCCGGTCCGGTGCCCGTTCGGCGTTGATCACGGGTGGTACGGGCACGCTGGGTAGCTTGGTGGCCGGGCATCTGGTGGTGTCGGGGCGGGCGCAGCATGTGGTGCTGACCAGCCGTTCGGGGCCCGGTGCGGTTGGTGTCGCGGCGCTGGCCGCGCGGTTGGCGCAGGCGGGCACTTCGGTGCAGGTGACGGCATGTGATGCCGCGGACCGCCCGGAGCTGGCTGCTGTAGTGGCGGCGGTCCCGGCCAGGTGTCCGTTGCGGACCGTGGTGCACACCGCGGGTGTGCTGGATGACGGTACGGTCGGTTCGCTGACCGCGCAGCGGGTGGCCGGGGTGCTGCGGCCGAAGGCGGACGGTGCCTGGAACCTCCACGAGCTGACCCGGGACCTGGTTCCGGAGCTGGAGGACTTTGTACTGTTCTCGTCCTCGGCGGCGGCGTTCGGAGTGCCGGGGCAGGGCAATTATGTGGCGGCCAACGCCTTCCTGGACGCACTCGCTGCTGAGCGGCGGGCGTCGGGGCTTCCGGGTGTCTCGTTGGGATGGGGGCTGTGGGCCGAGGTGTCCGGGCTGACCGGGCAGTTGGCGGAGTCCGACCGGTCCCGAATGTCGCGTGGTGGTGCGTTGGCGCTCAGTGCCGACGAGGGCCTGGCGCTGCTGGACCTGTGTCTGGCCCGGGATGAGGCGCTGCTGGTGCCGTCCCGGCTGGACCTGGCCGGGCTGCGGGCCCAGGCAGCGCGCAGTGCGCAGGTCCCGCCGCTGTGGCGGGCTCTAGTCGGCGCCAGTAGCGGGCGGCGCAGCGCTGCCGGGGCCGGTGACGCGGGCGCGGACTCGCTGCATCAGCGGTTGTCCGGACTGTCCGGCCAGGAGCGGACCCGGCTGCTGACGGATCTGGTCCGTACGCATGCGGCGGCTGTCCTGGGGCACGCATCGGCCGAAGCCGTCGAGGCGGGCCGGGCCTTCACCGACCTGGGCTTCGACTCGCTCACCGCCGTCGAACTGCGTAACAGGCTCAGCGCCGCGACCGGGCTGCGGTTGCCCGCCACCCTGGTCTTCGACTACCCCAACCCGGCCGCGCTCGCCGGCCACCTCAAGGCCCGGATCATCGGCGACGGTGACGGCGACGGGCAGGCCGTGAGCCCGCTGCCGACCGGTACGACGCAGCAGACCTCCGGGGAGCCGATCGCGATCGTCGGCCTGGCCTGCCGGTTCCCCGGCGGGGTGAACGACCCCGAGGGGTTCTGGCGGCTGCTCGCCGATGGCACCGACGCGGTCTCCCGCTTCCCGGACGACCGCGGCTGGGACGTGGAGGCGCTCTACGACCCGGACCCCGACAGTGTCGGCACCTCCTACACCAGGGAAGGCGGCTTCATCGGCGACGCCGGCGGGTTCGACGCGGACTTCTTCGGGATCAGCCCGCGTGAGGCGCTGGCCATGGATCCCCAGCAGCGACAGGTCCTGGAGACTTCCTGGGAGGCGCTGGAGCGGGCCGGCATCGACCCGTCCGCGTTGCGCGGCAGTCAGACCGGTGTCTTCGTCGGCGGTTTCGCCTCGGCCTACGGTATCGGCGTGGCGACCGGCGACGAGGGCGCGGAGGGGAATCTGACCACCGGCTTTGCCACCAGCGTGCTGTCCGGCCGGGTGTCCTACGCCCTCGGCCTGGAAGGCCCGGCCGTGACGGTGGACACGGCGTGCTCCTCGTCCCTGGTCGCGCTGCACCTGGCTTGCCAGGCGATCCGTGCGGGGGAGTGCTCGATGGCGCTCGCGGGCGGTTCCACGATCATCTCGACCCCGGACGGGATCGTCGGTTTCAGCCGACAGCGCGGCCTGGCCGCGGACGGCCGTTGCAAGGCATTCTCGGCCGACGCGGACGGCATGGGCTTCGCCGAGGGCACCGGCGTCCTGGTCGTGGAACGCCTCTCGGATGCCCGCCGCAACGGGCACCCGGTGCTGGCGGTGGTACGGGGCAGTGCGGTCAACCAGGACGGTGCGTCGAACGGTCTGACCGCGCCCAACGGGCCGTCGCAGCAGCGGGTGATCCGCGCTGCCCTGGCTGGTGCGCATCTGACGGCGGCCGACGTGGATGTGGTGGAGGCGCACGGTACCGGTACGAAGCTGGGTGACCCCATCGAGGCGCAGGCGCTGCTGGCTACCTACGGTCAGGAGCGCCCCGAGGGACGGCCGCTGTGGCTGGGCTCGGTGAAGTCCAACATCGGTCACACTCAGGCCGCTGCGGGTGTCGCCGGTGTCATCAAGATGGTGCTCGCCCTCCAGCATGGTCAACTGCCGCGCACCCTGCACGCGGACGAGCCCTCCCCGCACATCGACTGGACCGAGGGAGAGGTGCGGCTGCTCACCGAACAGGTGCCGTGGCAGACGAACGACCGGCCGCGCATCGCCGGCATCTCCTCCTTCGGCATCAGCGGCACCAACGCCCATGTCCTCTTGGAGGAAGCCCCCGCCGAGGAACCCGCGCACGGTAACGGGGACCCCGTCGACGCTGACACAGCGACTTCGGCATCGGTGCTCTCCATGGCCGGGGCGGACGCGGCTGCCGAGACGGTGAGCGCCTGGCTGGTGTCCGGCCGTTCGGCTGCGGGTCTGGCCGCGCAGGCGGACCGGCTGCGGGACTGGCTGACGGCTCGCCCGGAGCTGGGATCGGCCGATGTGGCCTGGTCGCTGGCAGCCACCCGGTCGGTCTTCGAGCACCGTGCGGTAGTTGTGGGCTGGGATCGGGATCAGGCGCTGGCGGGGCTCGCGGGCCTGGCATCCGGCACGCCCTCGGGATCGCTGGTCGCGGGCACGGCCCGCCCGGACGCCCGCCCGGTGTTTGCCTTCGCCGGGCAGGGGTCGCAGTGGGTCGGGATGGGCCGGGAGCTGGCGCGTACCTCGCCGGTGTTCGCGGGTCGGCTGGCGGAGTGTGCTGCGGCGTTGGCGCCGTACGTTGACTGGTCGCTCAGCGATGTCCTGGCGGGCGCGGAGGGCGCTCCGGCGCTGGAGGCGGCCGATGTCGTCCAGCCCGCACTGTGGGCGGTGATGGTTTCGCTGGCCGCTGTCTGGGAGGCGGCTGGTGTCGCTCCGGATGCGGTGGTGGGGCATTCGCAAGGGGAGATCGCCGCTGCCACGGTCGCCGGGATGCTGTCGCTTCAGGACGGCGCCCGCGTGGTGGCGTTGCGGTCCCGTGCGCTGAAGGTTCTTGCGGGTGCCGGTGGCATGCTGTCGGTCAGCCGTCCGGCGGCTGAGGTCGAGGAACGCCTGGCCCGGTTCGGGGACCGGGTGTCCCTGGCGGCGGTCAACGGCCCGTCGGCCACCGTCATCTCGGGCGAACCGGCGGCTCTGGAGGAGCTGAAGTCCGAGTTCGAGGCGGCGGGCGCCCGCGCCCGCATGGTCGCGGTGGACTACGCCTCCCACTGTGCCCAGGTGGACCGGCTGGAAGAGGAGATCACCACCGTCCTGGCCGGAATGTCCCCGCGCCGGGGCCGCGTCCCGATGGTCTCCGCGATGACCGGCGAAACCCTCACGGGCGAGGAGCTGGACGCCAGCTACTGGTTCCGCAGCCTGCGGGCGACGGTGCATTACGACCGTGCGGTGCGGGTGCTGGCGGGCCGTGGTCATCAGGTGTTCGTCGAGGTGACGCCGCATCCGGTGCTGATGGGGGCGATGAACGACACCTTGGAAGAGGTCGCCCAGGAGGCTGGCCCGGGCATCGTCCCGGCGGCCGTCTGCGGGACGCTCCGCCGCGACGAGGGCGGCCCGACCCAACTGGTCACCTCGCTCGCCGAGGCGTTCGTCAACGGGGCGTCGGTGGACTGGCAGGCGGTGCTTCCCGCTGGGAAGCGGGTGGAGCTGCCGACGTACGCGTTCCAGCACGAGCGGTTCTGGCCGAAGGCGGCAGCCACGGTTTCCGGTGGTGATCCGGTGTCGCTGGGCCTGGGTGCGGTGGGACATCCGCTGTTGGGCGCGGCGGTTGAACTGGCGGCTGGCGAGAGTCTGGTGTGCACCGGCCGGTTGTCGGTGCGTACGCATCCCTGGCTGGCCGACCACGCCGTCGGCGGTGTGGTGCTGCTGCCGGGCACCGGCTTCGTGGAGCTGGCCGTGTGCGCGGGGGACCAGGCCGGCTGCGGTGTGCTGGAGGAGCTGACGCTCCAGGCGCCGCTCGCATTCCCCGAGGACGGCGCTGCGGTCCAGATCCAGGTGGTGCTGGCCGGGCCGGATGCCGAAGGCCGCCGTAGCGTCGAGGTCTTCTCCCGGCTCGATGTCGCTGGTCAGTCGCAGGGGTGGACGCAGCACGCCAGTGGCACGCTCGCCCCCGCCGGCCCGGCAGCCGAGGCCGACGACGACTTCGAGGTGTGGCCGCCCCGTAACGCCACCACGGTAGACGTCTCCGACCTCTACCAGTCCGCTGCCGAAGGCCCCTACGGTTACGGTCCGGCGTTCCAGGGACTGCGGGCAGCATGGCGGCGGGGCGAGGACGTCTTCGCCGAGGTGGCACTGCCCGAGGAAGTGGCGCAGGACGCCGCCGCCTTCGGCCTGCACCCGGCGCTGCTGGACGCCGTACTGCAGGCTGCCTTCCTGATGGGCGACGCGGAAGAGAGCGCAACCGAAGAGGTTAGGTTGCCGTTCGCCTGGACCGGTGTGGAGCTGCACGCCAGTGGCGCATCGGTGCTGCGCGCCCGCTTGCGTCGTGATGCGCAAGGCACGCTGACGGTGACGGCCGCCGATGCCGCAGGTCAGCCGGTGATTTCCGTAACCTCGCTGATCACCCGCCTGGTGGACACCGGCCAGCTCGGCAGCGCCGTGTCGCCGGTGGCGGATGCCTTGTTCACCGTCGCCTGGATGCCCATCAGCGGCACCGAGTCCATAGCCCCCGTCGCCGGGGAGTGGGCACTGATCGGCGCCGACCGCTTCGCTGTCGCCGAGACCCTGGGCCGGACCGGCATCCCAGTGCAGTGCTTCCCCGGACTGAAGGAGCTGGCCGCTGCCACAGCGGACCGGAAGATCGACCCCGCCTTCGTCCTGGCCTGCGCCGGTGGCGAAGGCCGGAGCGAGGAAGACCCGGCGCGGGCCGCTGCCCGGATGACTGGCGAGACCCTGCTCCTGGCACAGGAGTGGCTGGGCGAGGAACGGTTGGCGGACAGCCGACTCGTGATCCTCACGCGTGGCGCGGTGGCGGTCTCGGCCGATGAGGGCGTGACCGATCTGCCGGCAGCAACCCTGGCCGGCCTGGTGCGCTCGGCCCAGTCCGAGAACCCCGACCGGCTGCTCCTCGTCGACCTCCCGGCCACCAACACCGCCGACCAGATCGCCGTACTCCCGGACGCGCTCCCGGCCGCACTCGCCGCCGGGGAACCCGAGGTGGCCATTCGCGACACCGCCGTCCACGGGCGGCGGCTGACCCGTCCATCCGGCTCCACGGCGGCAGTTGAACGACCCGCCAACCCGCCCGGTGCCCGTTCGGCGCTGATCACGGGCGGTACGGGCACGCTGGGTGGTCTGGTGGCCGGGCACCTGGTGGTGTCGGGGCGGGCCGAGCACGTGGTCCTGACCAGCCGTTCGGGGCCCGGTGCGGCCGGTGCGGCAGTGCTGGCCGCGCGGTTGGCACAGGCAGGTGCTTCGGTGCAGGTGACGGCATGTGATGCCGCGGACCGCCAGAAGCTGACCGCAGTGGTAGCAACAATCCCGGCGCCAGCGCCGTTGCGGACTGTGGTGCACACCGCGGGTGTGCTGGACGACGGTACGGTCGGTTCCCTGACCGCGCAGCGGGTGGCCGGGGTGCTGCGGCCGAAGGCGGACGGTGCCTGGAACCTCCACGAGCTGACCCGGGGACTGGACCTGGACCACTTCGTACTGTTCTCGTCCTCGGCGGCGGCGTTCGGAGTGCCGGGGCAGGGCAATTACGTGGCGGCCAATGCCTTCCTGGACGCACTGGCCGCGCAGCGGCGGGCGTCGGGCCTTCCGGGTGTCTCGCTGGGATGGGGGCTGTGGGCCGAGGTATCCGGGCTGACCGGGCAACTGGCCGATTCCGACCGGTCCCGGATGTCGCGTGGTGGTGCGTTGGCGCTCAGTGCCGACGAGGGCTTGGCGCTGTTGGATCTGTGTCTGGCCCGGGATGAGGCGGTGCTCGTGCCGTCGCGGCTGGACCTGGCCGGGCTGCGGGCCCAGGCGGCGCGCAGTGCGCAGGTCCCGCCGTTGTGGCGGGCCTTGGTCAGCGCCGGAACCGGGCGGCGCAGCGCCGCCGGGACGGACGACGCGAACGCGGACTCGCTGCACCGGCAACTGGCCGCACTGCCCGCCGCCGAGCGCGACGAGATGCTCCTGAACCTGGTACGGGCCCACGTCGCCGCCGTCCTGGGGCACGCCTCGGCCGAAGCCGTCGAGCCGGGCCGGGCCTTCACAGACCTGGGCTTCGACTCGCTCACCGCCGTCCAGCTCCGTAACCGGCTGAACACCGCGACCGGGCTGCGGCTGCCCGCCACCCTGGTCTTCGACTACCCCAACCCGGCCGCGCTCGCCGGCCACCTGCGCGGACGGCTCGGCGACGGGCCGCAGGCGCGCACGAAGGCCGCCACCGCCCCGGCGGCAGCGGAGACGTCAGGAGCCGGGGCGCCGGACGAGCCGATCGCCATCGTGGGGATGAGCTGCCGCTTCCCCGGCGGCACGGCCGACCCCGAGGACCTGTGGCGGATGCTGCGCGACGGCGAGGACGCCATCTCGGCCTTCCCCACCGACCGCGGCTGGGACCTGGACGGGCTGCACGACCCGGACGCCGCGCGGAGCGGCACCGCCCGTACACAGGCCGGCGGGTTCGTGCAGGACGCCGCTTCCTTCGACGCCGGATTCTTCGAGATCAGCCCGCGCGAGGCCCTTGCCATGGACCCGCAGCAGCGGCTGTTGCTGGAGCTTGCCTGGGAGGCGTTCGAGCGGTCGGGGATCGACCCGGCCACCCTGCGCTCCAGCCCGACCGGCACCTTCGTCGGCGGCTACACCTCGGGCTACGAGACGAGTGTGCTGGCGCAGGGCGGCGCCGAGTCCCAGGGGCACCTGATGACTGGCATCGCCACCAGCGTCCTGTCCGGCCGGCTGGCCTACACCTTCGGGCTGGAGGGCCCGGCGGTGACGGTCGACACGGCCTGCTCGTCGGCGCTGGTGGCGCTGCACCTGGCCGCGCAGTCGCTGCGGTCGGGGGAGTGCTCGCTGGCGCTGGCGGGCGGTGTGACGGTCATGGCCACTCCGGGTACGTTCGTGGAGTTCTCCCGCCAGCGCGGGCTGGCCGCGGACGGCCGCTGCAAGGCGTTCGCCGCCGCGGCCGACGGCACCGGCTTCGCCGAGGGGGCCGGTCTGCTCGTCATCGAGCGGCTTTCGGACGCGCAGCGCAACGGTCACCCGGTGTTGGCGGTGCTGCGGGGCAGTGCCACCAACCAGGACGGTGCGTCGAACGGTTTGACCGCGCCCAACGGGCCGTCGCAGCAGCGGGTGATCCGCGCCGCGCTGGCCAACTCCCGTCTGATGCCCGGTGACGTGGATGTGGTGGAGGCGCACGGCACCGGCACCACACTCGGCGACCCCATCGAGGCGCAGGCGCTGCTGGCCACTTACGGTCAGGATCGCGGCGAGGGCGATCCGTTGTGGCTCGGTTCGGTGAAGTCCAACATCGGTCACACTCAGGCCGCTGCGGGTGTCGCTGGTGTCATCAAGATGGTGCTGGCCCTCCAACACGGAGAGCTGCCGCGCACCCTGCACGTGGACGAGCCCAGCCCGCACATCGACTGGACCGGTGGCGAGGTGCGGCTGCTCACCGAGCCGGTGCCGTGGCAGGCGAACGGCCGGCCCCGCCGGGCCGGCGTCTCCTCCTTCGGCATCAGCGGCACCAACGCGCACGTCATCCTCGAAGAGGCACCCGCGCCGCCCGCCGGGTCCGACAGGCACGTACCGCCCACCGGGTCCGACAGGCACGTACCGCCCGCCGGGCCCGAGAGCCACGTACCGCCGGCTGGCCCCGAGACCCACGTACCGCCGGCTGGCCCCGAGACCCACGCGGGGCCCCCGCCCGGTGCCGCAACCGCTCCGGCGGCCGGCTCGGCCGTACCGTCGGCGGTGCCGTGGCCGCTGTCCGCGCGGACCCCGGAAGCGCTGCGGGCCCAGGCGGGACGGCTGCGCCAGTTCCTGCTGGAGCGGCCGGAACTCGACCTGGTGGACGTCGGATTCTCGCTGGCCACCACGCGTACCGCCTTCGACCACCGGGCGGTGGTGCAGGGCACGGACCGGGACGGGCTGCTGGCGGGCCTCGCGGTGGCCGCCGCGGGGGTGCAGACCCGGGACGTGGTGACCGGAACCGCTAAGGCGGGCCGCAAACCGGTCTTCGTCTTCCCCGGCGCGGCCGCATCACCCGGAGGTCCCGGCGCGGACGTCCGGCTGGACGCCGTGGCCGCGCTGCTGGAGGAGTCGCCGGTCTTCGCCGACCGGATCGCCGACTGCGAGCAGGCCCTGGCGCCCTTCGTGGACTGGAAGGTGACCGAGGTGCTGCGGGCCGGCGGGGTCAGCCCGGTGCTCACCGCCCCCGAGATCCACCGCCCGGTGCTGTGGGCGGTGCTGGTGGCGCTCGCCGCGCTGTGGCGCTCCGCCGGTGTGCACCCGGCCGCGGTGGCCGGGCACGGGGTGGGCGAGATCGCCGCCGCCCAGGTGGCCGGTGTGCTGACGACGGCGGACGCGGCCCGGCTGGCCGTGCTGTGCGGCGGGACACCGGCCGGTCCGGGCGCCGTCCAACCGCGGCCGGGGACGGTGCCGCTCTACTCCACCCGGTCCATGGACTGGGTGGACGGCGCGGAGCTGGAGGCCGAGCACTGGCTGCCGTACCCGGGGCAGGAACCGCCCGTCCCCGTAAGGGAGCTGGCCGAGGCCCTGGCCGGAGCCGGGCTCGGTGCGTACGTCGAGGTCGGCCCGGAGCCGGTGCTCGCCACCGCCCTGACCCAGGCCCTCCAGGCCGAAGGGAGCGGCGCGGACCGCGACGGTGCGCCCGTGGTCACCGCGGCCCTGCGCCGTGGGGAGTTGGGCCTGCGGGCGTTCACCTCCGCGCTGGCCGCCCTGCACGTGCGGGGCGTGACCGTCGACTGGGCCGCGGTGCTGGGCGGCGGACGCCGGGTTGACCTGCCCACCTACGCCTTCCAGCGGGAACGGTACTGGCCGCAACCGCCGACCCGGACCGCTGCCGAAGCTCCCGCGGCCGGCTCCCTGTCCCCGGACGAGCAGCGGTTGTGGTCCGCGTTGGCGGAGCAGGACATGAGCGCGCTGAGCGAGGTGCTGGGCACCGGCACGCCGTTGCGCGAGGACATGCCACTGGGCGAGGTACTGGCGTACGTGGCTGCCTGGCGCCGGGAGCGCACCGCACCGGACGGGACGGCCGAGACCGATGCCGCGGGCACGGCCGAGGGCACCGCACCGGAAGGTGCGCACGGTGCCGGGGCCGACTGGCGGCAACGGCTCGCCGAAGTCGGCCCGGCGCAGCAGCAGGAGCTGTTGAGCGCACTGGTCCGCGAGGAGATCGCGGCGATGCTCGGATACGGGTCCGTGGACTCCGTCCCGCAGTACGGCGACGTCTTCGAACTCGGCATGACCTCGATGTCGGCCGTTCAACTGCGGCTGCGAATGAACGAGCTGACTGGTCTTACACTGCCGGAGGGCTTCGTCTATGACCTCTATATGCCGGAAGCCATCGCGGAGTACCTGCTCGGCGAGCTGACGGTGGCACTTCGGGAAGGCACTCCCGAAGACCGGTAGCAGACCGCCGGAAATCCGGGAAAGCGCCGATGCCCGACCGGATTTCGTTGCTCAGTTCCGCAGGCTGCAGTGCGGGGAAACCAGCCAGCCAACTCCGATGATGGGATGAGAAGTGCCGAACGAGAACGCCTGGAGCGTCATAGCCGAGCCTGCCTCGAATTCCCTGATACTCGGCGTCGACTTTCCTGCGGCCGGCCGTCACGAGGCGGGCTTCGACGACCTGGTGAAGGGAATGGGCACCGCCTGGTCCGGGCACGGGGTGCTGCAGACCTCGCCGCCGCCGGTGCGGCTGGCCGACCGGCCGTCCGGCGACTTCTACACCGACCACTGGCTGCGGTCGGGCGACTGGGAGAAGTACGAGGTCGTGGCGGTGCTCGGATACTGCGTCGGCGCGGTCTACGCGGGCCGGGTCGCCGAGCGGCTGGCGGCGGTGCAGGGCAGGATGCCCCAGGTGGTGCTGTTCGACGCACAGCTCGCCGATCTGCCGCTGCTGGCCTCGGAGATGCACAAGATGATCGGGCAGGCCGCCGCGGTGCTCAGCGAGCAGGAGGCGGAGGGAGGCCGGAAACGGGCCGTCGAAATCGTCGCCACCCCGTCGATCGGCATGGCGGAGGCGGCCGGGCAGATGGTCGAGCTGTACCGGGAGCTGGCCGCTTCGGGTTTCCGGCGGATCGGTCTGTCGGAGTCCCGCTGCGAAGAGATGGTGCTGCTTTTCGAGTCGTACATGACCTGGCTCTCGGCCTCGTCCCGTATCGACCCGGCCGGTGCCTGGGGCGATGCGATCGGCCTCACCTCGGCCGACTACGGCGAATTGGAGAAGGCCGGTGCCACCACCGTCGTGAACGCCGCCACCGCGGCGATCGGCCGGCGGATACCCGTCGAGACCCGCCACATCGATCTCCTGCGGGATGCGTCGACCGTGCGCGCCCTGCTCGCCAACACCGAATTCTGACCGGCATGAACGACCAGCCGGACCTCTCGGCACGCGCCCCGGAATCCGCACCCCGGCCGGGGGACGCGCATACGGCCACCACGAACAAGGAAAAGGCCCTCTGGCTGCTGGAGCAGCTCGTCCCGGACACCGGGGTGAACAACCTGGGGCTGGCGCTCCAGGTGAGCGGCCGGCTGCGGCCGGACGTGCTCGGCGCGGCCCTGGCCGTGGTGGCCGGCCGGTTCGAGGTGCTGCGCACCGTGTTCCGTGCGAACGGCGCGGAGCTGCTCAAGGAGACCGTTCCGGCCGGGGAGTTCGCCGTCCCGGTGGAGCCGCTGGAGCTGTCCGGCGGGCCGCTGGCCGAGGACCTGACCGCGTTCGTGGACCGGCCCTTCCCGCTCGACGGCCGGCCCTTGATCCGGGTCGCCACCGCCACCACCGCCGACGGTGACGTGCTCTGCGTGGCCGTGCACCACCTGGTGTTCGACATGGTCTCGGTCGGCGTCCTGCTGCAGGCGCTCGTCCCGGTCTACGACGCCGTCGCGGCCGGCCGGCCGCTGCCCGAGCACGCCGTCTCGCCGGTTCCGGCCCTCGCCGAGCCCGCGCCGCGCCCCGCCGACCTCGACCACTGGCGCCGTACCCTGGACGGCTTCGACCCCACCGGCCTGGACCTGTGGTGCGGCACCCCGCGCGGGCGGCAGCCGGTGCTGGCCGGCGAGAGCGCCGTGCGGACCCTCGGCCCCCGGGCCCAGCAGGCCGCGGTCGAGCTGCAGCGTGCCGCGCGGGCGCCGATGGGCGCGGTGATGCTCGCCGCCTATGCCGCCCTGCTCGCCGCCCACGGCGCCGGCCCGGATCTGGTGATCGGCTCCCCGGTGGACGTCCGAGGGGCCGACGCCGGCGCCATCGGCTACCACGTCAACGTCGTCCCCGTCCGTATCCGGGTGGACCTCGCCGAGGGCTTCCGCCCGCTCGCCCGCCAGGCCAGGGACGCCTTCCTCGGCGCGATGGCGCACGCGCACACCTCGGTGGACGAACTCGCCGGAGAGCTGCCGGGCATCGGCACGTCCTGGCAGACCCAGCTCTTCCGGCACCTGTTCAACTTCCTCCCCGACGCGCCCGTCGGTGAGCTGCGGGTGGACGGGATGCCGACCCGGCTGCTGACGGTGGAGAACCCGCACAGCAAGTTCGACCTGGAACTGGTCGGCTCCCCGGCCCGTGCCGAACTGATGCTGCGACACTCCCGGACGCTGGCCCCCGCCGACGCCGCGGCCCTGCTGGCCCGCTTCGAGGCGCTGCTCGTCACGGCCGCCGAGGACCCGGGCCGGCCGCTCGGCGAGACGGCGGGCTGGAGCGAGCAAGACCGCGAGACGGTCGACCGGGCCAACGACACCGCATTGGACGGCCAACCAGCCACGGTAGAGGCGGCATTCACCTCCTGGGCTCGCAGTCGTCCCGCCGATGTGGCCGTGCTGGACGGCGACCGGAGCATCACCTACGGCGAGCTGGACGCGGCCGCGGACGTCGTCCGCGAGCGGCTGGCGGACGCCGGGGTGCGGCCCGCAGAGGTGGTCGCGGTCGCGGCGGCGCCGGGCGAGACGGCTGCCGCGCTCCTCGGCTGCTGGCGGGCCGGTGCCGTCTGCCTCCCGCTCGACCCCTGCGAGGAATCGTTCCTGCAGGCCCGGCGACTGACGCAGGCCGAGGCGAAGACCGTACTCACCGGAGCGGGAGTGCAGGTGCCCGCCGGAGTGGACCTGCCCGCCGGGGCGAACATGCCCCCCGCCCTGCCGCTGCCCGCGTTTCCCGGCACCGGCCCAGGCACCGGCCCCAAGCGCTCCGGCGCGCCCGCAGCCCCGTACGGCGACGAACCCCGACGGCACGCGCCCGCCTGCCGACTGCCCGCAGGCGAGGAGGCCGAGGCGCAGTCGGCCGTCGTGCTGAGCCACGCCGGTATCGCCGACACCGTCGCCCACTTCGCCCGGGGGCTCGGCGTCGGGCCCGGCACCGGTGTGCTGAACCTGGCCCGGCCCGGCACCCTCGCGGCGCTCTTCGACGCCGCCCTGGCGCTGAGCGTCGGCGGCCGGCTCGTGCCGGTTCCCCAGGAGGCCCGTACCGACGCCGCCGCCCTGCGCGCGGCTGCCGAACGGCACGGGGCGGACGTGCTGGCCGTACCGCCGGGCACCGCGCCCCAGGTGGTGGAGGAGCTGGGCAGCCAACTGTCCGGACTGACCGTCCTGGTCGCCGGTGACGAGCTGTCCGCACCGGCCGCGAAGGCGCTGCTCGCCGCGGACTGCCGGCTGTACTGCGGCTACGGCGCCCCGCAGACCACCGGCTGGGCCCTCGTCGGCCGGGTCACCACCCCCGAGGACACCCGCCGGGGCCGCCCGATCGGCAACACCCGGGCGTTCGTCGCCGCCCCCGACGGGCGGGAGCTGCCCGTCGGTGTGCGCGGAGAACTCTGCCTCGCCGGCACCGGTACGGCGCTGGACGCACCGGACGGCCCGGCCCTGCCGGACCATCCCGGATACGGGCGCCACCACCGCACCGGGCGGCTCGCCGAGTGGCAGCCGGACGGCACCCTCGTCTGGCATCCCCGCGAGCAGCCCGCTACGGACACCGTCGGGCCCACCGCCCCGGACGCCGCGGCCGACGACACCCTCGTCGGCGAGTTCGTCGCGATCTGGCAGCAACTGCTGAGCTGTGAGGTCACCGCGCAGACCCACTTCTTCGACGCGGGCGGCCACTCGCTGCTCGCCGCCGTGCTGACGCAGCAGGTCGAGGACGTCACCGGCATCGCCCTCCAACTGCGCGACGTCTTCGAGCACCCGACCCCCGCCGCCCTGGCCGCCAGGGTGCGCCGATGACCCGAACCCGCCCGACGCCGGCCGCGCCATCACCGGCCCACCGAACCCAGGGAAGAGACCATGAGTACTGCTTTCGATGAGCACCGGCTCGCCGTCGTCGGCGCCGGCGTGATGGGCACGAACATCTCGGCACTGGCCCTCGGCCACGGCGTCGACGTCGTCCTGGTCGAGACGGACGAGGGCGCCCGCGACCGGGCGGACGGCACCGTGCGGCACAAGCTGCGGCACGCCCAGTTGATGAACGTACTGCCCGCGGACCGCCCGCAGGGCACGCTGACGATCACCGCGAAGCTGGACGACATCGCGGACGCCGGCACGGTCGTCGAGGCCGTCACCGAGGTCGCCGAGGTCAAGAAGGAGGTGCTCGGCGCGGCATCCGAGCTCGTCGCGCCCGGCACCACCCTGATCTCCAACACCTCCTGCATCCCGATCGAGGAGATGGCCGCCTGGACGGCGCGCCCCGAAGACCTCCTGGGTGTGCACTTCATGAACCCCGCCTACATGATCAAGATGGTCGAGGTCATCCGGGGCCCGCAGACTTCTCCCGCCACTCTGGAACGCGCCACCGACCTGCTCACGGTCCTGGGCCGGGAATCCCTCGTCATCGAGGACTCCGCGGGCTTCGTGATCAACCGGCTGCTGCACCCGCTGATCAACACCGCGGCCATGCTCGTCCAGGAAGGCGTGGCCTCCGTCGAGACGGTGGACAACCTGCTGCAGGGCTGCCTCGGCCACGCCACCGGGCCGCTGCGCACCGGCGACCTCATCGGCCTGGAGAACCTGGTCGACTCCCTCAATGTGCTCTACGAACGCCGCGGGGACGAGAGCTGCCGCCCCTGCGACCTGCTGCTCGCCAAGGTGCGGGACGGCCACCTGGGCCGGAAGACCGGCCGGGGCTTCTACGACTACGGAAAGGCCGCATCATGACCGTCGAAGGCGAAAACGCCGCCCTCACCGCCGAGACCGTGCACAAGGAACTGCTCGACTTCCTCACCGAGCGGATCCAGACCACCGTCGAGCCGGACCAGGACCTGTTCTCCTCCGGCATGGTCTCCTCCATGTTCGCCATGCAGCTCGTCGTCCACCTGGAGGAGGCGTACGACATCGCCATCGTCGGCGGCGACCTCAAGCTGGACAACTTCCGCACCGTGCAGACCATGACCGACCTGGTGATGCGGCTGCGGGGCACGGCGGAGGCGCACTGACATGACAGACCCCCTGGCCGACGGGCGCGCCCTGATCAGCGAGCTCGTCGGCGACCGGGCCGGCGACTGGGACGTGGCCGGCGAACTGCCCGTAGAGACGCTGCGGACCCTGGGCGCCCGCGGCCTGCTGTGCGCGCAGGTCCCCGCCGACCATGGCGGCCTCGGCCTGAGCAGCGCCGCCAACGGCGAACTCACCGCCCACGCCGGCAGCCTGTGCAGCTCGCTGCGCTCGGTGATGACCTCACAGGGCATCGTGGCCTGGACCGTCCAGCGCTTCGGCGACCGCACCCAGCGGCGCGAGCTGCTCGCGGAGCTGACCGGCGGCAAACTCACCGCCGTCGGCTTCAGCGAACCGGGCGCCGGCAGCGACCTGGCGGCCATGACCACCCGCATCAAGGCCGACGGAAACGGCTACGTCATCGACGGTGAGAAGAAGTGGGTCACCGGCACCCGCTACGCCGACTTCGTGCTGATCATCGGCCGGTACGGCGACGGGGACGGCGCCGCCGCCGCGATCGTCCCCGTCGACGCGCCCGGTGTGCACATCCGGCCGGTGCCGCACCCGATGGGCTGCCGGGCCGCCGGACACGCCGACATCCGGCTGGACCAGGTACGGCTGCCCGCCTCCCACGTGCTCGGCGGCGGCGGACAGCCCCTGTCCATGCTGTTCACCACCGCCCTGACCTACGGGCGGGTGTCCATCGGATGGGGCTGCGTCGGCATCCTGCGGGCCTGCCTGGACGCGGCCGGCCGGCACGCGCAACAGCGCCACCAGGGCGAAGTGGCCCTGGCCGAGCACCAACTGGTACGCGGACACCTCGCCGACCTGATGGTCGCCGAACAGGTCGCGCTGCGCGCCTGCGAGCACGCCAGCCGGCAGTGGGACGCCGCCGCCCCTGACCTGGGCACCATGGCCGTCCTGGCCAAGCACGTCAGCGCCCAGCAGGCCGCCCGCAGCGCCGCCACCGCGGTCCAGTTGCTCGGCTCGACCGGCTCCGCCGACGGCCATGTGGTGGCCCGCGCGTTCCGTGACGCCAAGCTCATGGAACTGATCGAGGGCAGCAACGAGATCTGCCGCCTGATCCTCGCCGACCACGTGCTGTCCACCACGAAGACCGGCTGACCCGCCGGAGATCCGCCCCGCCGTCCCCGTCCCTCTGACTCCCCCCGGCCCGCGTCGTCCGCGGGCCACGCGAGCGAAGCCCGTAGGAGAACTCGTGGCCGACAAGACAACCCTCGTGAAGTGCCTGGTCTGGGACCTGGACAACACCATCTGGGACGGCACCCTGCTGGAGGACGCGAACGTCGAACCGTTCCCCGGCATCCTGGACACCCTCGTGGAGCTGGACTCCCGCGGCATCCTGCACTCCGTCTCCAGCAAGAACGACCACGACCTGGCCTGGAAGCGGCTGGAGGAACTGGGCCTGGCCGAGTACTTCGTGCACCCCCGGATCGGCTGGGGCCGCAAGTCCGACGCGGTCCGCGAGATAGCCGAGCGGCTGAACTTCGCCGAGAAGACCATCGCGTTCATCGACGACCAGCCCGCCGAGCGCGCCGAGGTCACCTACGGTGCCCCGGACGTCCGCTGCTACCCGGCCGAACAGGCCACCTCGCTCACCGGACTGCCCGAGTTCAGCCCGGCGACCGTCACCGTCGACTCCCGCCGGCGCCGCGAGATGTACCAGGCAGGCGCCCGCCGGGACGCCGAGAAGGAAACCTTCAACGGCCCCGACGAGGACTTCCTGCGCAGCCTCGACCTGGTCATGACCATCAAGCGGGCCGACGAGGAAGACCTCTCCCGCGTCGAGGAACTCACCCTGCGCACCAGCCAGATGAACGCGACCGGTGTGCACTACTCGGACGCAACGCTGCGCGCGCTGCTGGCCGACCCCGACCACGAGGTGCTGACCGTCACCCTCACCGACCGCTTCGGCCCGCACGGCGCGGTGGGCGTCCT
Source organism: Streptomyces chrestomyceticus JCM 4735 (assembly GCF_003865135.1). Taxonomy (NCBI): domain Bacteria; kingdom Bacillati; phylum Actinomycetota; class Actinomycetes; order Kitasatosporales; family Streptomycetaceae; genus Streptomyces; species Streptomyces chrestomyceticus. The sequence goes on from NZ_BHZC01000001.1 coordinate 8,395,640, forward strand.
CCTCCTGGAGCGCCACCCGCGGCTGTGGCACCTCAAGCTGCTGGCGACCTCCTGCCGGGTGGTCAGCTTCGGCGCCGGCTCGGTGATCCTCAACTGGCTCATCGACCAGGCGGCACAGGCCGGCGCGCACCTCGCCGCCGACTTCCGGCGCACCGAACGCAACCGCATGATGGACATCGCCTATCGGTTCGCCGGCTTCGGCGACGATGCCTGCGCCTGCCTTGCCGCGCTCGGAGCCGCCGCCGGGGAGGGCGTTCAGAGGCTGCACCTGCTCGCCGAACGGCGCGAGGGGCCGTCGACCATGCGTCTGCTCGCACCTGAACTGGCGCCGGGCGGCGGGGAGATGGCTCCCGAGACCGGGAAGACGATCTCTGACACTGGGGAGAAGGCCCCCGTCGGCTGACGCGCCGACGCCCGGCGGCCCGTCCGCCGGGCATAACGGGCCAGGCGCCCGCCGTGCACCGCACCCGACGCCTTTCTCCCACCCCTTTCGCTGAGCCTGCCCGCGGCAGCCGTCCGGCCCATCGGCCCCGTTCCCGGCCGAAGGACCGGCGAGCGGGTACCGCAGTCAACTTCCGGAATGCCGAGGGACTTGTGAACGACACCGATGGGCCGGCCCTGAAGGACACCGCCGCAGCCGGCGCACAGCCTTTGGCGATCGTCGGTATGAGCTGCCGCTACCCCGGCGGGGTCCGTTCACCCGATGACCTGTGGAAGCTGCTGGCCGAAGGCGGCCAGGGGCTCTCCGACTTCCCGCAGGACCGCGGCTGGAACCTCGGCTCGCTGCACGGCCAGGACCCGGACGGCACCGGAACCACGTACCTCACCCGAGGCGGATTCCTCGACGACGCCGCCGGTTTCGACGCCGCCTTCTTCGGCATTCCGCCGCGCGAGGCCCAGGCCATGGACCCCCAGCAGCGGCTGCTCCTGGAGGCATCCTGGGAGGCGCTGGAGAACGCCGCCCTCCTCCCCGCAGACCTCCGCGGCACCCGCACCGGCGTGTTCGTGGGCGCCGAACCCAGGGAGTACGGCCCCCGGCCGCACAGCGCACCAGGCAGTGCCAAGGGCCACCTGTTCACCGGCACCTCGCCCGGCGTGATGTCCGGCCGGATCTCCTACCTGCTGGGACTGCACGGTCCGTCGCTCACCGTGGACACCTCCGCCTCCAGCTCCCTGGTCGCCATCCACCTCGCGGCGCAGGCGCTGCGGACCGGCGACTGCTCGCTGGCGCTGGCCGGCGGTGTGTCCGTGATGTCCACCCCGGGGAACTTCATCGCCTTCAGCGGCCTGCGGGCCCTGTCGGCCGACGGGGTCTGCCGGCCCTTCTCGGCCGCCGCCGACGGCACCGTGTGGTCCGAAGGCGTCGGCCTGATCGTCCTGGAGCGCCTGTCCGACGCCGTACGCAACGGCCACCCCGTGCTGGCCGTGCTGCGCGGTTCGGCCATCAACTCCGACGGCACCGGCGAGGGCCTGACCGCGCCGAACGGCAGCGCCCAGCAGGCCGTCATCCGCCGCGCCCTGGCCGACGCGCACCTGACCGCCGACCAGGTGGACGCGGTGGAGGCGCACGGCACGGGGACGCGGCTGGGTGACCCGATCGAGGCGCGGGCGCTGCTGGCCACTTACGGTCAGGAGCGTCCCGAGGGCCGGCCGTTGTGGCTGGGTTCGGTGAAGTCCAACATCGGCCACACCCAGGCCGCCGCCGGTGTCGCGGGTGTCATCAAGATGGTGCTCGCCCTGTGCCACGGCGAACTCCCCGCGACCTTGCACGCACACGAGCCCACCCCCAGGGTGGACTGGTCCTCCGGCGGGGTACGGCTGCTGACCACTCCGGCACCGTGGCCGGCCGGTGCCCGCACCCGCCGCGCCGGGGTCTCCGGCTTCGGCCTCGGTGGCACCAACGTGCACCTTCTTTTGGAGGAGGGGCCGGCTGTATCCCCGGCACAGGAGGTTGAAGCCGTCGAGGAGGCCGGGGGGCCTGCGGTTCCGGTGGTGGCTGGTGCCGGTGCGTGGGTGCTGTCTGGGCGGACTGCTGGGGCGTTGGCGGCGCAGGCTGGGCGGCTGGGGGAGTGGACGGGGGCGCGTCCGGAGCTGGAACCGGCCGATGTGGCGTGGTCGCTGGCTGCCGGGCGTTCGGTCTTCGAGCACCGGGGTGTCGTGGTGGGTACGGGGCGTGCTGAGCTGCTCGGGGGTGTGAGGAGCCTGGCGTCGGGTGTTCCGGGTGGGGCCGTGGTATCCGGTGTGGCTCGGTCGGGTGTTCGGCCGGTGTTTGCTTTTGCTGGTCAGGGTTCGCAGTGGGTGGGGATGGGGCGGGAGCTGGCGGGGGTTTCGCCGGTGTTCGCGGGGCGGCTGGCGGAGTGTGCTGCGGCGTTGGAGCCGTACGTTGACTGGTCGCTCAGCGACGTCCTGGCGGGTACGGAGGGCGTTCCTGCGATGGAGGCTGCCGATGTCGTCCAGCCCGCGCTGTGGGCGGTGATGGTGTCGCTGGCCGCTGTCTGGGAGGCGGCCGGTGTCGCCCCGGAGGCGGTGGTCGGTCACTCGCAAGGCGAGATTGCCGCTGCCACGGTCGCCGGGATGCTCTCGCTTGAGGATGGCGCGCGTGTGGTGGCGTTGCGGTCGCGTGCGCTGAAGGTGCTGGCGGGTGCCGGTGGCATGCTGTCGGTCAGTCGTCCGGCGGCGGAGGTCGAGGAGCGTCTGGCCCGGTTCGGCGACCGGCTGTCCCTGGCGGCGGTCAACGGTCCGTCGGCGACGGTGGTGTCCGGTGAGCCGGAGGCTCTGGAGGAGCTGAGGGCGGAGTTCGAGGCGGAGGGCGCCCGGGCCCGCATGGTGGCGGTGGACTACGCCTCCCACTCCGCTCAGGTGGACCGGCTGGAGGAGGAGATCACCTCTGTCCTGGCCGGAATCTCCCCGCGCCGGGGCAGGGTCCCGATGGTGTCCGCGATGACCGGCGAGACGCTGACCGGCGAGGAGCTGGATGCCGGTTACTGGTTCCGCAGCCTGCGAGCGACGGTGCATTACGACCGTGCGGTGCGGGTGCTGGCCGGTCGTGGGCATCAGGTGTTCGTCGAGGTGACACCGCATCCGGTGCTGGTCGGTGCCATGCACGACACCCTTCAGGACCTCGCCCGGGGGGCCGGTCCTGGCGCGATACCGGGCGCTGTTTGCGGGACGCTGCGGCGGGACAACGGCGGCGCCGAGCGTCTGCTGGCCTCGCTGGCCGAGGCGTACGTCAACGGGGCGTCGGTGGACTGGCAGGCAGTGCTCCCCGCTGGGAAGCGGGTGGAGCTGCCGACGTACGCGTTCCAGCACGAGCGGTACTGGCTCGACGCCGACGCTCCCACGCAGCCGGCCGAGGAGCCGCAGACCGCGGACCTCACCGCTGCCACCGACACGACCGCAGGGTGGGGGCTGCGCGGACAGCTCGCCGGCCGGCCGGAGCCCGAACAGCACCAGCTCGTTCTGGACCTGGTCATCACGCAGGCCGCAGCCGTACTCGGCCATGCGGCACCGGCAGCCCTGGACCCCGCGCGTACCTTCAAGGAACTGGGCTTCGACTCGGTGACCGGAGTCGACCTGCGCAACCGGCTGAGCACCGCGGCCGCCCTCCAACTGCCCAGCACGCTGATCTTCGACCACCCCACACCGCTCGCGCTCGCCGGCTTCCTGCACGGCGAAGCGCAGGGCCACGCCCCTTCGGCCGGGGCCGTCGGCTCCACCAGGACGCAGGCACCCGCAGGAGGTGACGAGCCCATTGCCATCGTGGCGATGAGCTGCCGCCTGCCAGGCGGCCTTGACACCCCCGAGCGCCTGTGGGAGCTACTTGCCGCTGGCGGTGAGGCAGTGGCCCCACTCCCCGCCGACCGCGGCTGGGACCTCTCCCGGCAGCACGACGGGGCTGACCAGGACGCAGCCTCCGCGAGCCACGATGCGTCCACAACCGGGCTGTCCACCCGTGGCGGTGGCTTCCTCACCGGCGCAGGCGACTTCGACGCCGCCTTCTTCGGAATCAGCCCGCGCGAAGCGCTGGCCATGGACCCGCAGCAGCGGCTGCTGCTCGAACTCTCCTGGGAAGCCTTCGAGCGCGCAGGCATCGACCCAGGGCGCCTGCGGGGTTCGGCGACCGGCGTCTTCGCCGGCGCGTCCCCGTCCGGATACGGCAGTCACGCGCCCGAAGAACTCACGGGCCACCTGCAGCCCGGCATCACTCCCAGCGTGATCTCCGGCCGGGTGGCCTACACGCTCGGACTCGAAGGCCCCGCCCTGACGGTGGACACCGCCTGCTCCTCCTCGCTGGTGGCACTGCACCTGGCCGTCCGGTCGCTGCGGTCCGGCGAGTGCGAGCTGGCCCTCGCGGGCGGCGTCACCGTACACGCCACCACGTCCTGGCTGAACTGGTTCGACCGCCAGCGGGGGCTGGCCCCCGACGGTCGCTGCAAGGCATACGCCGACCAGGCCGACGGAATGGGCATGGGCGAAGGCGCCGGCCTCCTGGTGCTGGAACGCTTGTCCGACGCGCAGCGCAACGGTCACAAGGTGCTGGCGGTGGTGCGGGGCAGTGCGGTCAACCAGGACGGTGCTTCCAACGGCCTTACGGCGCCGAATGGCCCGTCGCAGCAGCGGGTGATCCGGGCGGCGTTGGCTGACGCGGACCTGGAGCCGGCCGATGTGGATGTGGTGGAGGGTCACGGTACGGGGACGCGGCTGGGTGATCCGATCGAGGCGCAGGCGCTGCTGGCCACCTACGGTCAGGACCGTCCGGAGGGCCGGCCGTTGTGGCTGGGGTCGGTGAAGTCCAACATCGGGCACGCTCAGTCCGCCGCGGGCGTGGCAGGCGTCCTCAAACTCGTCCTCGCCCTTCAACACGGAGAAGTGCCGAGGACCCTGCACGCCGACCAGCCGTCTTCGCAGGTGGACTGGGATGCGGGTGCGGTGCGGCTGGTTACTGAGGCGGTGCCGTGGCCGGAGAGGGGCGAGCGCCCGCGTCGGGCCGGCGTCTCCTCGTTCGGCATCAGCGGTACCAACGCTCACGTGATCATTGAGCAGGCCCCGAGTGCCGAGGGTGCGCTCCTTTCGGGGGCGGCTCCAGGCGTTGGTGCGGACGGTGTTGCCGGTGCGGAGTTGTCTCTGTTGCCGTGGGTGGTTTCCGGTCGTTCGGAGGCGGGGCTTGCGGGTCAGGCTGGGCGGCTGGCGGAGTTTGTGCAGGCGTCGGGGTCTGGTCTGCGGCCGGTGGATGTGGGCTGGTCGCTGGTGTCGTCGCGTGCGGTGTTGGAGCATCGGGCGGTGGTGCTGGGCTCAGGCCGGGAGGAGTTGGTTGCTGGGCTGGGTGCCGTTGCTGAGGGTCGTGACCTGCCCGGTGTGGTGAGCGGCGCTGCGGGTGGGGCGGGCAAGATGGGTTTTGTCTTCACCGGGCAGGGCGCCCAGCGGGTCGGCATGGGCCGCCAGCTCTACGAGGCGTTCCCCGTGTTCGCGGCGGCTTTCGATGAGGTGTGTGCGGGGCTGGATGCGCACCTTGGGGGTTCGCTGGCCGCGGTGGTGCGGGGTGAGGGTGACCCGTCGTGGCCGGGGCAGGGCCATATCGATGAGACGGTGTGGGCTCAGCCTGCGCTGTTCGCGGTGGAGGTGGCGCTGTTCCGCCTGCTGACGTCGTGGGGTGTGGTGCCGCAGGTGGTGGCGGGCCACTCGATCGGTGAGCTGGCTGCGGCCCATGTGGCGGGGGTGTGGTCTCTGGAGGATGCCTGCGCGGTGGTGGCGGCCCGTGGCCGTCTGATGCAGGAGTTGCCGCAGGGTGGGGCGATGGTGGCGGTGGAGGCCGCCGAGGAACAGGTCCGCGAAGTCATTGCCGGCCGCCCGGGGGTCGGGATTGCTGCGGTGAACGGGCCGCGTGCGGTGGTGGTGTCCGGCGTCGAGGACGACGTGCTGGCGGTGGCGGAGGAACTGGCGCAGACGGGGTCGCGTACACGTCGTCTGCAGGTCTCGCACGCCTTCCATTCGCCGTTGATGGAGCCGATGCTGGACCGGTTCACGGAGGCGATCGCCCACGTCACGTACCGGAAACCGCAGGTGACGATGGTCTCCGCGCTCACCGGTGGCCCTGTTTCGGAGGAGGTCACCGACCCCTCGTACTGGGTGCGGCATGTGCGTGAGGCGGTCCGTTTCGCGGATGCCGTGGAGGCGATGCGTGGGCTCGGTGTGGGGACCTTCATCGAGCTCGGTCCGGACGGTGTGTTGTCCGGCATGGGCCCGCAGACCCGCATCGACAGCGAGGGCCAGGACACGACCGGCTCCGAGGCATGGCTGCCAGTGTTGCGCCGTGGCCGCGATGAACCGCGTGCCCTGCTGACCGCACTGGCCAAGGTATTCGTCCGTGGGGTCCCGGTTGCCTGGGACGCGCTGTACACCGGCACCGGTGCCCAGCGCGTGGATCTGCCCACGTACGCCTTCCAGCGTCAACGCTATTGGCTGCCGTCCGCGCCCGCCCTTCTGAACGCGACGGATTTGGGCCAGTACACGACCCGTCACCCGTTGTTGGGGGCGGCTGTGAAGTCGCCGGCCAGTGGTGGCGTGGTGCTCACGGGGCGGCTTTCGCTTTCGGGGCAGCCCTGGCTTGCGGATCACGTGGTGGCGGGTCAGGTGGTGGTGCCTGGTGCGGCGTTGGTGGAGATGGTGGTCCGTGCCGGTGATGAGGTGGGGTGCTCGCGGGTCGAGGAGTTGCTGAGCGAGGCTCCGCTGGTGCTGCCTGCGCAGGGCGGGGTGCGGGTGCAGGTCACGGTGGAGGAGCCGGACGCGTCCGGGCACCGCGCAGTCAGTGTCTATGCGCAGGACGAGGATGTCCCGCCGGAGGGGGAGTGGACCCGGCACGCAACCGGCACGCTCTCCACCGCAAGGGAAGCTGGCGACGGACGTTCACACAGTCGCCTCCAGCAGTGGCCGTCTCCCGGAGCCGAGCCCGTCGAGCTGACCGATTTCTATTCCGCATTGTCGGCCCGTGGTCTCTCCTACGGTCCGGTCTTCCAGGGTGTGCGGGCGGCCTGGCGTCTGGGTGAGGAACTGTTCGCTGAGGTCGCCCTGCCGCAGGGTGTGGTGGTGGACGGGTTCGGGTTGCATCCGGCGTTGTTGGATGCGGCGTTGCACGTCATTGTGGGTGTGGGGGAGCGTGCGGGTGGGTTGGAGGTGCCGTTTGCCTGGCGGGATGTGGAGTTGTATGCCACTGGTGCTCAGGTGGCCCGTGTCCGTGTGGTGCCGCAGACCGATGGCGAGGGTGTTTCGCTCAGCCTGGCGGATGCTGACGGCGCGCTGATCGCCTCCATCGGCTCCCTGACCCTGCGGCCGTTCGACGCTGCCGCTACCGGTGCAGGAGACGGCCTGTGCGGGATCGACTGGGTGCCTGTTACGGCCGCTATATCCGACCCGGGCTCGGGCCCGGAGTCGTTGGGCCGGTGGGCTGTGCTCGGGGATCCGGCGGTTGTGCCGGATCTGCCTGGTGCTGTGGTTTTCCCGGATGTTGCGGGGTTGGTGGCGGCGGTGGAGGCGGGGGCTGAGGTCCCGCAGATGGTGGTGGCGCCGGTGTTGCCGGCAGTCGGGCCTGGTGGCACTGCGGATGTGGCCCGTCGTGCGGCGGTGGACGTTCTGGGTTTGGTGCAGCGGTGGTTGGCTGCTGATGCGTTGTCTGGTGCGCGGTTGTTGGTGTTGACCGAGCGTGCGGTGGATGCTGGCGCGGGGGTGCCGGTGGAGGTTGCGGCGGCTTCGGTGTGGGGTCTGGTGCGGGTGGCGCAGTCGGAGAATCCGGGTCGGTTGCTGCTGGCGGACGTGGACGAGGTGTCCGTACCCGGTGTGGATCTGGCCGGATGGCTGCGTGCCGGGGTGGAGCTGGGGGAGCCGCAGTGGTCGGTTCGGGGCGGGCAGATCCGGGTGCCGCGCCTGGTGCGTCTGCCGTCCCGGCCCCTCATGGAGGACACCCGTCCGGGCACGGTGTTGGTGACTGGTGCTTCGGGGGTGCTGGGTGGGTTGGTGGCCCGGCATCTGGCGAGGTCGGGTCGGGCGGAGCATCTGGTGCTGCTCTCCCGTCGCGGCGGCGGCGCCCCCGGGATGCCTGGACTCGTGGTCGATCTCCAGGAGATGGGTGTCAAGGTCACGGTGGCTGCCTGTGATGCGGCCGACCGGGATCAGCTTGCCGGTGTCCTTGAGGGCGTGGCGCTGACGGGTGTGGTGCATGCGGCAGGTGTGCTGGATGACGGGGTGGTCGGCTCGCTGACTGCGGAGCGGCTGGAGGCGGTGCTGCGGCCGAAGGTGGACGCGGCCTGGAACCTGCATGAGCTGACCTGTGACCTGGGCCTGGAGCTCGACATGTTCGTGTTGTTCTCGTCCATCGCGGGGGTGATCGGTAATGCCGGTCAGGCCAACTACGCGGCGGGCAACACGTTCCTGGACGCGTTGGCCGCCCACCGGCGCCACCACGGCTTGCCCGCCGTATCGCTGGCCTGGGGGCCTTGGGAAAACGGCATGGCCGGTGCCCTGAACGAGGTGGACCAGCGCCGGATGTCCCGACAGGGACTGCGCCCGCTGTCCGCGCCGGACGGGCTGGCCCTGCTGGACACCGCCCTCCGCACCGACCGGTCCGCGCTGGTCACCACCGGACTGGACCTGGCCGCGCTGCGCCGTTCCGGGGAGGTGCCGCCGCTGCTCTCCGGCCTGCTGTCGGCCACGCGCGGCGGCCACTCGCAGCCCGCCCGCCGCACGGTCGCCGAACCGGCCGCCGACAACCGGAGCCCGCTGGCTGCACGGCTCGTCGGGCTCGCACCGGGCGAGCGGACCGAGACTGCTCTCCAACTGGTCGCGACGGAGGCCGCGCTGGTACTGGGGATGACCGGGCCGGAGGCCGTCGAATCCGCCCGCTCGTTCCGGGACACCGGCTTCGACTCGCTGACCGCCGTCGAGCTGCGCAACCGACTGAACAGGGCGACGGGCCTGCGGCTGCCCGCCACCACCGTCTTCGACCACCCGACCCCGGCCACGCTGGCGGCGCATGTGCTGGCCGAACTGCTGGGCGAGGACGAGGCCGGCCCGATGGATGCCACCGTCCCGACGACCAATGTCCCGGGTGGGGCCGACGATCCGGTCGTCATCGTCGGTATGGCCTGCCGGTTCCCTGGTGGAGTGTCCTCGGCGGAGGGGCTGTGGGAGCTGGTGGAGTCGCGTGGTGACGGGATCGGTGCCTTCCCGTCGGACCGTGGCTGGCCGGAGGATGTAGTGGATCCCGACCCTGACGCGGTGGGCAAGAGCGTCTCCGGTGAGGGTGGCTTCCTGTATGACGCTGCTGAGTTCGACGCGGAGTTCTTCGGGATCAGCCCGCGTGAGGCGGTCGCGATGGATCCGCAGCAGCGGTTGTTGCTGGAGACTTCCTGGGAGGCGCTGGAGAACGCCGGTATCGATGCCACGGCCCTGCGCGGCAGCCCGACCGGCGTGTTCGCCGGGCTCTTCTACCACGACTACCTGCCCTGGCATGCGGTCCCGGAAGAGGCCGAGGGATACCTCGGCACCGGTAGCACGGGCTCGGTGGCCTCCGGACGGGTGGCTTATGCGCTGGGCCTGGAGGGTCCGGCCGTGACGGTGGATACGGCCTGCTCGTCCTCGCTGGTGGCGCTGCACCTGGCAGCCCAGTCGCTGCGGTCCGGTGAAAGCACCCTGGCACTCGCAGGCGGAGTCACGGTGATGGGCACCCCCGGTACCTTTATCGACTTTTCCCGTCAGCGTGGACTGGCCGCGGACGGCCGCTGCAAGTCCTATGCGGAGGGCGCGGACGGTACTGCCTGGGGTGAGGGCGTCGGCGTGCTGGTCGTGGAGCGGTTCTCGGATGCCCGGCGTAATGGGCATCGGGTGCTGGCGGTGGTGCGGGGCAGTGCGGTCAATCAGGACGGTGCGTCCAACGGTCTGACGGCGCCGAATGGTCTGTCGCAGCGTCGGGTGATCCGGGCGGCGTTGGCCGACGCGGGGCTGAAGCCGGTTGATGTGGATGTGGTGGAGGGCCACGGCACCGGGACACGGTTGGGCGACCCCATCGAGGCGCAGGCGTTGCTGGCTACCTACGGGCAGGACCGTCCGCAGGACCGGCCGTTGTGGCTGGGGTCGGTGAAGTCCAACATCGGGCATGCGCAGGCGGCTGCGGGCGTGGCCGGCATCGTGAAGATGGTGGCCGCGATGGAGCGAGGGGTGGTTCCGGCGACGTTGTATGCGGAGCAGCCGTCTTCGCAGGTGGACTGGGATGCGAGGGCGGTGCGACTGGTTACTGAGGCGGTGCCGTGGCCGGAGACGGGTGAGCGTCCGCGCCGGGCTGGTGTGTCTTCGTTCGGGTTCTCCGGGACCAATGCTCACGTGATCATCGAGCAGGCTCCGAGCGTGGAGGGCGCGTCTCTTCCGGGGGCGGCGCCCGAGGCTACGGGCGGGGTTGCCGGTACGGAGCTGCCCTTGCTGCCGTGGGTGGTTTCCGGTCGTTCGGAGGCGGGTTTGGCCGGGCAGGCGGGGCGGCTGGCCGCGTTTGTCGGACAGGACGCGGGTGTGCGGCCGGTCGATGTGGGCTGGTCGTTGGCGTCGTCGCGTGCGGTGCTGGAGCATCGGGCCGTGATGCTGGGATCGGACCGGGAGGAGCTGGTCACTGCTCTAGGGGCCCTCGCGGAGGGCCGTGATCTGCCGGGCGTGGTCAGCGGTGTTGCAGGTGTTGCGGGCCGTCTCGGTTTCGTCTTCACCGGGCAGGGCGCGCAGCGGGTTGGCATGGGCCGCCAGCTTTACGAGGCGTTCCCGGTGTTCGCGGCGGCTTTCGATGAGGTGTGTGCGGGGCTGGACGCGCACCTTGAGGGTTCGCTGGCGGCGGTGGTGCGGGGTGAGGGTGACCCGTCGTGGCCGGGTGGGGGTCGTATCGATGAGACGGTGTGGGCCCAACCCGCGCTGTTCGCGGTGGAGGTGGCACTGTTCCGCCTGCTCACCTCGTGGGGCGTAGCACCGCAGGTCGTGGCGGGCCACTCGATCGGCGAGCTGGCGGCGGCACACGTGGCAGGGGTGTGGTCCCTGGACGACGCCTGCGCCGTGGTGGCGGCCCGGGGTCGCCTGATGCAGGAGCTGCCGCACGGCGGGGCGATGGTGGCGGTGGAGGCCGCCGAGGAACAGGTACGTGAGGCCCTGGCCGGTCGCCCCGGGGTCGGGATTGCTGCGGTGAACGGGCCGCGTGCGGTGGTGGTATCCGGCGTCGAGGACGACGTGTTGGCGGTGGCGGAGGAGCTGTCACAGGCAGGAGCGCGCACGCGTCGCCTTCAGGTCTCGCACGCCTTCCACTCACCGCTGATGGAACCGATGCTGGACCGGTTCGCGGAATCGATCGCCCACATCACGTACCAAAAGCCGCAGCTAACGATGGTCTCGGCCCTGACCGGCCGCCCCGTCACGGAGGAGGTCACCGACCCTTCGTACTGGGTCCGGCACGTCCGCGAGGCGGTCCGTTTCGCAGATGCCACAGAAGCGATGCGAGAGGCCGGCGTACGCACCTTCATCGAGCTCGGCCCGGACGGCGTACTGTCCGGCATGGCCGCACAGAGCCGTACCGACAGCGAGGGTGAGTCGGGCTCTGAAGCCTGGCTGCCGGTGCTGCGCCGTGGTCGCGACGAACCGCTCGCTCTGCTGACCGCGCTGGCGAAGGTATTCGTCCGAGGAGTCCCGGTGCGCTGGGAAGAGGTCTATGCGGGCACCGGCGCCCAGCGCGTGGACCTGCCCACGTACGCCTTCCAGCGGCAGCGGTACTGGCTGCCGACCGCGCCCGCCCACTTGGACGCGGCCGGCCTGGGGCAATCCGCCACCCTGCACCCATTGTTGGCGGCGACGGTCGCACTACCGGCCAGCGGCGGTGTGGCACTGACGGGGCGGCTTTCCCTTTCGGGGCAGCCCTGGCTTGCGGATCACGTGGTGGCGGGCCAGGCGGTGGTGCCCGGCGCGGTGCTGGTCGAGATGGCGGTCCGTGCGGGTGATGAGGTGGGGTGCTCGCGGGTCGAGGAGTTGCTGAGCGAGGCTCCGCTGGTGCTGCCTGCGCGGGGTGGGATGCGGGTGCAGGTCACGGTGGAGGAGCCGGACGCGTCCGGGCGCCGCGCGGTCAGCATCCACGCCCAGAGCGAGGGGAGCCCCCCGGAGGCGGCGTGGACCCGGCACGCGACCGGCGTTCTCGCCCCGGCCGGAGTGGCAGCCGCTACCGGCGACGCGGTGACGCAGTGGCCGCCGACCGGTGCGGTGTCTGTTGCATTGGACGACTTCTACTCCGGGTTGGCGAAGCACGGACTGAGCTATGGTCCGGTCTTCCAGGGTGTGCGGGCGGCCTGGCGTCTGGGTGAGGAACTGTTCGCTGAGGTCGCCCTGCCGCAGGACGTAGTGGTGGACGGGTTCGGGTTGCATCCGGCGTTGTTGGATGCGGCGTTGCACGTCATTGTGGGCGCGGGGGAGCGTGCGGGCGGGTTGGAGGTGCCGTTTGCCTGGCGGGATGTGGAGTTGTATGCCACTGGTGCTCAGGTGGCCCGGGTCCGGGTGGTGCCGGAGACCGATGGCGAGGGTGTTTCGCTCAGCCTGGCGGATGCCGACGGCGCGCTGATCGCCTCCGTCGGTTCCCTGACCCTGCGGCCGTTCGACGCTGCCGCCGCCCAATCCGCCGAGGACCTGTTCACGGTGGAATGGGTGCCGGCCGCGCTGACGGCGGACGGTTCCGGCGCGGCGGAGGGCCCGTGGGCCGTGCTCGGCGAGGACGTCCCAGGCGCCGCGAGCTACCCGGACCTGCCGGCCCTGGTGGCGGCGGTCGAGGCCGGTGCCGAGGCTCCACGGACCGTTGTGGTGCGCGTTACGCCTGAGCGGCCCACGCCGGATGTCGCAGCTACGGCCCGTCGTACCACGGTGGACGTACTGAAGTTGGTGCAGCGATGGTTGGCTGCTGACGTGCTGTCCGGTGCACGGCTGTTGGTGTTGACCGAGCGTGCGGTCGATGCTGGCCCGGGGGTGCCGGTGGAGGTTGCGGCGGCTTCGGTGTGGGGTCTGGTGCGGGTGGCGCAGTCGGAGAATCCGGGTCGGTTGCTGCTGGCGGATGTGGACGAGGTGTCCGTACCCGGTGTGGATCTGGCCGGATGGCTGCGTGCCGGGGTGGAGCTGGGGGAGCCGCAGTGGTCGGTTCGGGGCGGGCAGATCCGGGTGCCCAGGCTCACCCGCGCCACAACGGAGACCAGTGCCGGGGTCCGCCCAGGCACGGTGTTGGTGACCGGTGCTTCGGGGGTGCTGGGTGGGTTGGTGGCCCGGCATCTGGCGAGGTCGGGTCGGGCGGAGCATCTGGTGCTGCTCTCCCGTCGCGGCGGCGACGCCCCCGGGGTGGCTGGACTCGTTGTTGATCTTCAGGAGATGGGTGTCAAGGTCACGGTGGCTGCCTGTGATGCGGCCGATCGGGATCAGCTTGCCGGTGTCCTTGAGGGCGTGGCGCTGACGGGTGTGGTGCATGCGGCGGGTGTGCTGGATGACGGGGTGGTCGGCTCGCTGACTGCGGAGCGGTTGGAGGCGGTGCTGCGGCCGAAGGTGGACGCGGCCTGGAATCTGCACGAGCTGACCTGTGACCTGGGCCTGGAGCTGGACACGTTCGTGTTGTTCTCGTCCATCGCGGGGGTGATCGGTAATGCCGGTCAGGCCAACTACGCGGCGGGCAACACCTTCCTGGACGCGTTGGCCGCCCACCGGCGCCATCACGGCTTGCCCGCCGTATCACTGGCCTGGGGCCCCTGGGAGAACGGAATGGCCGGCCGGCTCACCGTCGCCGAACGTCAAAGACTGACCCAGCAGGGACTGCTGCCGCTCACCGACGCGCGCGGCCTCGCGGTGCTGGACGCCGCCGTGGACCGGCCCGAACCACTGCTGGTGGCCGCCGAGCTGGACCTGGCGGCGGTGCGCCGTTCCGGGGAGGTGCCGTCCGTGCTCTCCGGGCTGGTGCCCGGTCCGCGCACCGGTAAGCCCGCCCGTCCGACAGCAGGCGGCCGGCGCAGCGTCCTGGACCGTACAGAGGAGCAACAGACACTCGCCGAGCGGCTGGGCCGATTGGGCCGGGGAGAGGCCCTGGACACCCTGCGGGAACTCGTCCTGGCGGAGTCCGCTCTGGTACTGGGCATGTCTGGCCCCGACAGGCTGGACGCGGACCGCTCGTTCCGCGATGTCGGCTTCGACTCGCTCACCGCCGTCAAACTGCGCAACCGGCTGAACAAGGCCACCGGGCTGCGGCTGCCACCCACCGTGGTCTTCGACCATCCGAGCCCGGCGGCGCTGAGCGGCTTCCTCGCGGAGGAACTGCTCGGCTCGGCTCCCGAGGAACCGCACGTGCTCGCGGCCCACTCCGGACTTGACCGGGTCGAAGCCTCGCTCGCCGGCCTGATGGCCGACGAATCCGTACGGATGCAGGTCAGTGAGCGGCTCAAGCAGATGCTCGGCGTGCTGAACGCGACCGCCGGAACCGACGACGGTGACGACGACGGCGACTCGGTCGCCGACCGGATCCAGTCGGCCAGCGACGACGACATGTTCGACTTCATCGACAACCAGCTCGGGCTCTGAGTACGTCGCCGTACCACCGTGCGTAGTGAGGAAGGCGTCAATCGGATGGCGAACGAAGAGAAGCTTCGCGACTATCTCAAGCGGGTCACCACCGACCTCGCTCAGACCCGGGAGCGTCTGCGGGAGATCGAGGACCGTCGGCCGGAGCCGATAGCCATCGTTGGTATGGCCTGCCGGTTCCCTGGTGGGGTGTCCTCGGCGGAGGGGCTGTGGGAGCTGGTGGAGTCGCGGGGTGACGGGATCGGTCCTTTCCCGTCGGACCGTGGCTGGCCGGAGGACGTGGTGGATCCCGATCCGGACGCGGTGGGCAAGAGCGTTTCCGGCGAGGGCGGTTTCCTCTACGACGCCGCTGAGTTCGACGCGGAGTTCTTCGGGATCAACCCGCGTGAAGCGCTGGCGATGGATCCGCAGCAGCGGCTGTTGCTGGAGACTTCCTGGGAGGCGTTGGAGAACGCCGGTATCGATGCCACGGCACTGCGCGGCAGCCCGACCGGCGTATTCACCGGGCTCTTCTACCACGACTATCTGCCGACCCATCCCATGCCGGAAGAGATCGAAGGGTACGTGGGGGTCGGGGCCACGGCGTCGGTCGCCTCCGGGCGGGTGGCGTACGTGCTGGGCCTGGAGGGCCCGGCGGTGACGGTGGATACGGCCTGCTCGTCCTCGCTGGTGGCGCTGCACCTGGCAGCCCAGTCGCTGCGGTCCGGTGAAAGCACCCTGGCACTCGCAGGCGGGGTGAAGGTGATGGCCACCCCTAACACGTTCGTCGACTTCTCCCGTCAGCGGGCCGTGGCCCTGAACGGCCGCTGCAAGTCCTATGCGGAGGGCGCGGACGGTACTGCCTGGGGTGAGGGCGTCGGCGTGCTGGTCGTGGAACGCCTGTCCGATGCCCGGCGCAACGGTCACAAGGTGCTGGCGGTGGTGCGGGGCAGTGCGATCAACCAGGACGGTGCGTCCAACGGTCTGACGGCGCCGAGTGGACCGGCGCAGCAGCGGGTGATCCGGGCGGCGTTGGCGGATGCCGGGCTGAAGCCGGTTGATGTGGATGTGGTGGAGGGGCACGGGACGGGGACGCGGCTGGGTGATCCGATCGAGGCGCAGGCGCTGCTGGCCACGTACGGGCAGGATCGTCCTGAAGACCGGCCGTTGTGGCTGGGGTCGGTGAAGTCCAACATCGGGCACGCGCAGGCGGCTGCGGGCGTGGCGAGCATCGTGAAGATGGTGGCCGCGATGGAGCGGGGGATAGTTCCGGCGACGTTGTATGCGGAGCGGCCGTCTTCGCAGGTGGACTGGGACGCGGGGGCGGTGCGGCTGGCCACTGAGGCGGTGCCGTGGCCGGAGACGGGCGAGCGCCCGCGCCGGGCCGGCGTCTCCTCGTTCGGGTTCTCCGGGACCAACGCTCACGTGATCATCGAGCAGGCCCCGGCCGCTGATGAGGAGTCCCCGGCCCCTGGGGCGGCGCCTGAGGCCGCGGACGGAGTTGCCGGTACGGAGCTGTCTCTGTTGCCGTGGGTGGTTTCCGGCCGTTCGGAGGCGGGGCTGGCCGGGCAGGCGGGGCGGCTGGCGGAGTTCGTCGGGGCGTCGGAGCCGGACGTGCGGCCGGTGGATGTGGGCTGGTCGCTCGTGTCGTCGCGTGCGGTGCTGGAGCATCGGGCCGTGGTGCTGGGCTCAGGCCGGGAGGAACTGGTTGCTGGGCTGGGCGCCGTTGCTGAGGGCCGTGACCTGCCCGGTGTGGTGAGCGGTGTCGCGGGTGGCGCGGGCAAGGTGGGTTTTGTCTTCACCGGGCAGGGCGCGCAGCGGGTCGGGATGGGCCGTCAGCTTTACGAGGCGTTCCCGGTGTTCGCGGCGGCTTTCGATGAGGTCTGTGCGGGGCTGGACGCGCACCTTGAGGGTTCGCTGGCTGCGGTGGTGCGGGGTGAGGGCGATTCGTCGTGGCCGGGTGGGGGCGTATCGATGAGACGGTGTGGGCGCAGCCCGCGTTGTTCGCGGTGGAGGTGGCGCTGTTTCGTCTGTTGGCGTCGTGGGGCGTAGCACCGCAGGTCGTGGCGGGCCACTCGATCGGCGAATTGGCGGCCGCACACGTGGCGGGAGTGTGGTCTCTGGACGATGCCTGCGCTGTGGTGGCGGCCCGTGGCCGTCTGATGCAGGAGTTGCCGTCTGGTGGGGCGATGGTGGCGGTGGAGGCTGCCGAGGAACGGGTCCGCGAAGTCATCGCGGGCCGCCCGGGGGTCGGTATCGCTGCGGTGAACGGACCGCGCGCGGTCGTGCTGTCCGGCGTCGAGGACGATGTGCTGGCGGTGGCGGAGGAGTTGGCACAGGCAGGAGCGCGCACGCGTCGCCTTCAGGTCTCGCACGCCTTCCACTCACCGCTGATGGAGCCGATGCTGGACCGATTCGCCGAGGCGATCACCCAGGTCACGTACCACGTCCCCACGGTGACGATGGTTTCTGCTTTGACCGGCGGCCCCGTTTCGGAAGAGGTCACCGACCCCTCCTACTGGGTCCGGCACGTCCGCGAGGCGGTCCGCTTCGCGGACGCGGCGGAGGCGATGCGCGGGCTCCGGGTGGGGACCTTCATCGAACTCGGTCCGGACGGCGTGCTGTCCGGCATGGGCCCGCAGACCCGCACTGACAGCGAGGGTCAGGACACGACCGGCTCCGAGGCGTGGCTGCCGTTGCTGCGTCGTGGCCGTGACGAATCGCGGGCCGTGCTGACCGCGTTGGCGAAGGTGTTCGTCCGTGGGGTCCCGGTTGCCTGGGACGCGCTGTACACCGGTACCGGCGCCCAGCGCGTGGACCTGCCCACGTACGCCTTCCAGCGTCACCGCTACTGGTTGAAGGTGGCCGTTGACAGTCGGGCCGAGGGCCTGGGGCTGGCGCCGTCGGGTCATCCGCTGTTGGGGGCGGCGGTGGGGTTGCCGGCCAGTGGTGGTGTGGTGTTGACGGGGCGGCTTTCGCTGTCGGGGCAGTCCTGGCTGGCGGATCATGTGGTGGCGGGCCAGGTGGTGGTGCCTGGCGCGGCGTTGGTGGAGATGGTGGTCCGTGCGGGTGATGAGGTGGGGTGCTCGCGGGTCGAGGAGTTGCTGATTGAGGCCCCACTGGTGCTGCCTGCACGGGGTGGGGTGCGGGTGCAGGTCATGGTGGAGGAGCCGGACGGGTCCGGGCGCCGCGTGGTCAGTGTCTATGCGCAGGACGAGGACGTCCCGCCGGAGGGGGAGTGGACCCGGCACGCAACCGGTGCGCTTTCCCCGGCCGAGGCGGTGGCCGAGGGCAGTGCCGACGGCTTCCGGCAGTGGCCGCCGTCCGGTGCGCAAACCCTCGACCCGGACCTGTTCTACCCGGAGCTGGCGGCTCGCGGACTGAGCTACGGACCGGCCTTCCAGGGCGTACGGGCGGCCTGGCGCCGGGGCGAGGAACTGTTCGCCGAGATCGCCCTGCCGCAGGACGTAACGGCCAACGGGTTCGGGCTCCACCCCGCCCTGCTGGACGCGGCACTGCATGTGGCGGCCGCGAACACCGAAGGCGACGACCTGGCGCTGCCGTTCGCCTGGAACAACGTCATGGTGCACGCCTCCGACGCCGTGGCGGCACGGGTCCGGGTGGCCCCCGCCGCCTCGGGCGAGGGGCTGACGGTCATGCTGTCCGACGGGTCCGGCCAACTGATCGCCTCCGTCGACAGGTTGGACCTGCGTACCCTGTCGCCACAGGACCTCGCAGCGGGCGGTCAGGCGGCGGACGACACCCTGTTCGAGGTGGAATGGGTGCCCGCCACGCCCGGCACATCCCACGCGGACTCGGCCCCGGAGTCGTTGGGTCGGTGGGTTGTGCTCGGGGATTCGGCGGTCGTGCCGGAACTGTCTGGGGCTGTGGTTTTCCCGGATGTTGCGGGGTTGGTGGCGGTGGTGGAGGCGGGGGCTGAGGTTCCGCAGACGGTGGTGGCGCCGGTGTTGCCGACGGCCGGGCCCGGTGGCACTGCGGATGTGGCCCGTCGTACCGCCGTGGACGTTCTGGGTTTGGTGCAGCGGTGGTTGGCTGCCGATGCGTTGTCCGGTGCGCGGTTGTTGGTGTTGACCGAGCGTGCGGTCGATGCCGGCGCGGGGGTGCCGGTGGAGGTTGCGGCGGCTTCGGTGTGGGGTCTGGTGCGGGTGGCGCAGTCGGAGAATCCGGGGCGGCTGCTGCTGGCGGACGTGGACGAGGTGTCGGTACCCGGTGTGGATCTGGCTGGCTGGCTGCGGTCCGGGGTGGAGCTGGGTGAGCCGCAGTGGGCGGTCCGGGCCGGACAGATCCGGGTGCCCAGGCTGACCCGCGCCACAACGGAGACCAGTGCCGGGGTCCGTCCGGGTACGGTGTTGGTGACTGGTGCTTCGGGGGTGTTGGGCGGGTTGGTGGCCCGGCATCTGGCGAGGTCGGGTCGGGCGGAGCATCTGGTGCTGCTCTCCCGTCGCGGCGGCGACGCTCCTGGGATGCCTGGTCTCGTGGTTGATCTTCAGGAGATGGGTGTCAAGGTCACGGTGGCTGCCTGTGATGCGGCCGACCGGGATCAGCTTTCCGGTGTCCTTGAGGGCGTGCCCCTGACGGGGGTGGTGCACGCGGCCGGTGTGCTGGATGACGGAGTGGTCGGCTCGCTGACTGCGGAGCGGCTGGAGTCGGTGCTGCGGCCGAAGGTGGACGCGGCCTGGAATCTGCACGAGCTGACCCGTGACCTGGGGCTGGAGCTGGACACCTTTGTGCTGTTCTCGTCCATCGCGGGGGTGATCGGTAATGCCGGTCAGGCCAACTACGCGGCGGGCAACACCTTCCTGGACGCGTTGGCCGCCCACCGGCGCCATCACGGCTTGCCCGCCGTATCGCTGGCTTGGGGCCCCTGGGAAAACGGCATGGCCGGCGAACTGGCCGAGTCCGACCTGCTGCGAATGGCCCGCCAGGGACTGCGCCCGCTCTCCGACGTCCGCGGCCTCGCCGCGCTGGACGCAGCCGCTGACCGCGCCCGACCACTGCTGGTGGCAGCAGAGGTGCACCTCGGTGCGCTGCGCCGCTCCTCAGAGGTGCCGCCGTTGCTGTCCGCGCTCGTCCCCGCGACGCGCGGGAACGCGCAGCCCGCTCGCCGGACGGCCGGACAGCCGGCCGCCGAGGACCGGAACGCGCTGGCAGCCCGCCTGGCCGGGCTGAGCCCCGCGGAGAGCCGGGAGGTGCTGCAGGACCTCGTCATCGGCCAGGCCGCCCTGGTGCTGGGCATGGCGGGGCCCGGCGCCCTCGACGGGAACCGTCCGTTCCGGGACGTCGGCTTCGATTCGCTGACCGCCGTCGAACTGCGCAACCGGCTCAGCACGGCGACCGGCCTGCGGCTGCCGGCCACGGCGGTCTTCGACTACCCGACCCCGGTCGCCCTGGCAGAATTCGCCCTGGACGAGCTGATCGGCTCCGGCGCGGTACCGGCGGACGCGGCACCCCCGGCAGCGGCCGACGACAGACACGCGGACGACGACCCGGTGGCAATCGTCGGAATGGCGTGCCGCTTCCCCGGCGGGGCCACGAACCCCGCCGAGTTCTGGCAGATGCTGGCCTCGGGCGGGGACGGGATCGGCCCCTTCCCGGACAACCGTGGCTGGCCCGCCGACGTGGTGGACTCCGACCCGGACGCGGTGGGCAAGAGCCTGGTCGGCGAGGGCGGTTTCCTCTACGACGCCGCCGAGTTCGACGCGGAGTTCTTCGGCACCAGCCCGCGCGAGGCGCTGGCGATGGATCCGCAGCAGCGGTTGTTGCTGGAGACTTCCTGGGAGGCGCTGGAGAACGCCGGCATCGACCCGACCGAGCTGCGGACCAGCGCGTCCGGCGTGTTCACCGGCATGTTCCACCACGACTACCTCTCGGCCACCGCGCTGCCGGAAGAGGCCGAGGGATACGTCGGCCTCGGCGCCACCGGGTCGGTGGCCTCCGGACGGGTGGCTTACGCGCTGGGCCTGGAGGGCCCGGCGGTGACGGTGGATACCGCCTGCTCCTCCTCGCTGGTGGCACTCCACCTGGCCGCCCAGTCCCTGCGCTCTGGGGAGAGCACACTCGCCCTGGTCAGTGGCGTCAACGTGATGGCCACCCCGGTCACCTTCATCGACTTCTCCCGACAGCGCGGGCTGGCCGCGGACGGCCGCTGCAAGGCGTACGCGGAGGACGCGGACGGCACCGCCTGGAGTGAGGGCGTCGGCGTACTGGTCGTGGAACGTCTCTCCGACGCCCGGCGCAACGGCCACAAGGTACTGGCGGTGGTACGGGGCAGCGCGATCAACCAGGACGGCGCTTCCAACGGTCTCACCGCACCGAACGGCCCGTCTCAACAGCGGGTCATCCGGGCGGCGTTGGCCAACGCGGGCATCGCGCCCGATGGGGTGGACGTGGTCGAAGGCCACGGCACCGGGACACGGTTGGGCGACCCCATCGAGGCACAGGCCCTGCTGGCCACCTACGGCCGGAACCGTCCGGCGGACCGGCCGCTGTGGCTGGGGTCGGTGAAGTCCAACATCGGGCACGCCCAGGCGGCCGCCGGTGTCGCCGGGATCATCAAGATGGTGCTGGCACTGGAACACGGCCAGATCCCTGGAACTCTGCATGCGGAGCGGCCGTCTTCGCAGGTGGACTGGGATGCGGGGGCGGTGCGGCTGGCCACTGAGGCGGTGCCGTGGCCGGAGACGGGTGAGCGTCCGCGCCGGGCTGGTGTGTCTTCGTTCGGGTTCTCCGGGACCAATGCTCACGTGATCATCGAGCAGGCCCCGAGTGTGGAGGGCGCGTCTCTTCCGGGCGCGGCTCCCGAGGCTACGGGCGGGGTTGCCGGTACGGAGCTGCCCTTGCTGCCGTGGGTGGTCTCCGGTCGTTCGGAGGCGGGTTTGGCCGGGCAGGCTGGGCGGCTGGCCGCGTTCGTCGGACAGGGCGCGGGCGTGCGGCCGGTGGATGTGGGCTGGTCGTTGGTGTCGTCGCGTGCGGTGCTGGAGCATCGGGCGGTGGTGCTGGGTTCGGGCCGGGAGGAGTTGGTTGCTGGGCTGGGGGCGCTTGCTGAGGGCCGTGACCTGCCGGGTGTGGTGAGCGGTGTCGCGGGTGGCGCGGGCAAGGTGGGTTTTGTCTTCACCGGTCAGGGCGCTCAGCGGGTCGGGATGGGCCGTCAGCTTTACGAGGCGTTCCCGGTGTTCGCGGGGGCGTTCGATGAGGTGTGTGCGGGGCTGGACGCGCACCTTGAGGGGTCGCTGGCTGCGGTGGTGCGGGGTGAGGGCGATCCGTCGTGGCCGGGCGGGGGCCGTATCGATGAGACGGTGTGGGCGCAGCCCGCGCTGTTCGCGGTGGAGGTGGCGCTGTTCCGCCTGCTGACGTCGTGGGGCGTAGCACCGCAGGTGGTGGCGGGCCACTCGATCGGTGAGCTGGCTGCGGCGCATGTGGCGGGGGTGTGGTCGCTGGAGGATGCCTGTGCGGTGGTGGCGGCCCGTGGCCGTCTGATGCAGGAGCTGCCGCAGGGCGGGGCGATGGTGGCGGTGGAGGTCGCCGAGGAACGGGTCCGCGAAGTCATCGCGGGCCGCCCGGGGGTCGGTATCGCTGCGGTGAACGGACCGCGCGCGGTCGTGCTGTCCGGCACCGAAATCGACGTGCTCGCAGCAGCGGAGGAATTGGCGCAGGCAGGAGCGCGCACGCGTCGCCTTCAGGTCTCGCACGCCTTCCACTCACCGCTGATGGAACCGATGCTGGGCCGGTTCGCCGAGACGATCGCCCACGTCACGTACCGGAAACCGCAGGTGACGATGGTCTCGGCCCTGACCGGTCGTCCCGTCACGGAGGAGGTCACCGACCCCTCGTACTGGGTCCGGCACGTCCGCGAAGCGGTCCGCTTCGCAGACGCCACAGAAGCGATGCGCGGGCTCGGCGTGGGCACCTTCATCGAACTCGGCCCGGACGGCGTACTGTCCGGCATGGGCCCGCAGACCCGCACCGACAGCGAGGGTCAGGACACGACCGGCTCCGAGGCGTGGCTGCCGGTGCTGCGCCGTGGCCGCGACGAACCACGCGCCCTGCTGACCGCGCTGGCCAAGGCGTTCGTCCGCGGAATCCCCGTTGCCTGGGACGCGCTGTACACCGGCACCGGCGCCCAGCGCGTGGACCTGCCCACGTACGCCTTCCAGCGGCAGCGGTACTGGCTGAGCGCGGCCTCCGCGAGCCGCGCCGAGGACCTCGGCCTGGAACGACCGGGGCACCCCCTGTTGGGTGCGACCGTCGAGCTGCCGGCCTCCGGTGAGGTGGTGCTGACCGGACAGTTGACCCGGTCCGCGCAGCCCTGGCTGGGCCAGTTGCTGGTGGCCGGGCGGCCGGTCGTCGCCGCCTCGGCGCTGGTGGACATGGTGGTGCGCGCGGCCGACGAGGCCGGCAGCGGCCGCATCGAAGAGTTGCTTGTCGAGGCCCCGCTGGTGCTCCCGCAGCGCGGCGGCGTCCGGGTACAGGTGACCGTCGGCACGGCCGATGCCGAGGGACGCCGGGAGGTCGCCGTGTTCGCGCGGCGGCCGGAGGGGGAGTGGGTGCGGCACGCCAGCGGCACGCTCGCCCCGGCCGCAGCGGACGACGAGGCCGCCGCGGATGCGGCGTGGAGCGTGCACTGGCCGCCGCCCGGCGCCGTACCGGCCGACGTGCCCGGGCTCTACGAGGGGCTGGCGGCCACCGGCCTCGGCCACGGTCCGGCCTTCCAAGGTGTGCAGGCGGCCTGGCGCCGGGGCGAGGAGCTGTTCGCTGAGATCGCCCTGCCGCAGGACGTGGCGGTGGACGGGTTCGGCGTGCACCCGGCCCTGCTCGACGCCGCCCTTCACCTCACCTGCCTGGAACAGGCGGAGCAGCATCACCGGACGGATGCCGAGGGGCCGTTCCTGCCCTTCGCCTGGAGCGGAGTGCGGCTGTACGCGTCCGGCGCCACGGCGGCGCGGGTACGGGTGGTGCCGTCCCCGTCCGGTGAGGGCGTGGCGGTGACGCTGGCCGACCCGGTCGGCCGTCCGGTCGCCTCGGCGGACGCGGTGGTCCCGGCGCCACTGGACCCCGGCGCGCTGGAACAGGCCGACGGGGCGGGCCGGGACGGGCTCTTCCTGGTGCGGTGGTCCCCGGTGGACGAGGTGCCGGAGGCCGGTGAGCCGGGCCGCCGGTGGGCGGTCCTCGGCGACGACGGCGGACTGGAGGTGCCCGGCGCGGCAGCGTACCGGGATGTCACCGAGCTGCTCGCCGCGGTGCGGGACGGCGCTCCGGTGCCGGACACGGTGGCGTTGTGCTGCGTATCCGACAGCGACCCGGACCCCACCACGGCCCCAGCCCTCGCCACAGCCCCGACCTCCGCGACACTCCCCGCAACGGCACGCACCGCCACCGTCCACGTCCTGGAGACCCTCCGTGCGTTGCTGACGGCAGGCGTGCTGGACGGATCACAGTTGGTCGTGGTGGTCGAGCGCGGGCTGGACGCGGATGCCGGCACGGACCTGCGGCTGGCGGGCGCCGGCGTCGCCGGACTGGTGCGGACGGCGGCTGCCGAGCATCCGGAGCGGATCGTGCTGGCTGACGTGGCGCGGCCGGCCGGTTCCGGCCCCTTGGTGGTGGCCGGAGCGGCCCTGGGCGAACCGCAGTTCGCGGTGCGCGACGGCCGGCTGCTGGTGCCGCGACTGGCCCGGGCGGCCGGGGAGGAACTTCCGGTGCCGGGCGGCCGGAACTGGCGCCTGGCGGCCTGCGGCCCCGACGCCGCCGCCCCGGTGCGGCCGGTGGACTGCGAGGTGGGGCAGCGGCCCCTGGCCGCAGGTGAGGTGCGGTTGGCGGTGCATGCGGCTGCGGTGAACCGGCAGGACGTACGGCACGTGCTGGAGGCGTCCCCCGAGCGGTCGCTCGGGCAGGAGGGCGCCGGGGTGGTGCTGGAGACCGGGCCCGGAGTCACCCGGCCGGCCGTCGGAGAACGGGTGACCGGCCTGTTCCCGGGCGCCTTCGCGGCTACCGCCATCGCCGACGCACGGCTGCTGGTGCCGGTGCCGGACGGCTGGTCGGCCGCGCAGGCCGCCGCCGCGCCGGTGGCGTTCCTGACCGCGTACCGCCTGCTGGCGCAGGCCGCACCGCGCCCCGGGGAGCGGGTGCTGATCCACCCCGCCGCCGGCCCCGAGGGCCTGGCCGCCGTCCAGTTGGCACGCCACCTGGGCGCCGAGGTGTTCGCCACGGCGCCGCCGTCCGCCTCGCCGGTGCTGCACCGGCTCGGCCTGGACGGACAGCACCTGGCGCCGTCCACGACGGCACACTTCGAGGAGGCTTTCCGTACCGCGACCGACGGACACGGGATGGACGTCGTGCTCACCTTCCTCCCAGCGTCCGCGAACCCGGACACAGCGACGACGGCCCCAGACACAGCAACGACAGACACAGCAACGGCAGACGCAGCACTACGCCTGCTCCACCCCGGCGGCCGTTCGCTGTCCGCAGCCGCCGCCGGGACGGACCACCAGCACCCCGAAGAGCTCGAAGCCCACCTGGCAGAGCTGGCCGGACTGTTCGAGAAGGGGGTGCTACAGCCCCTGCCGGTGGCCTGCCGGGACGTACGGCAGGCCGCGCAGGTCTTCCGGACGCCCGCCCGGGAGGCGTCCACGGTGGCCAAGACGGTGCTGACGCTGCCGCCCGCACCGGTCGACAGGCCCGGCACGGTGCTGGTGACCGGCGCCTCGGGGGCGCTCGGCGGCCTGACGGCACGGCACCTGGCCCGTACCGGCCGGGCCGAGCGGCTGCTGCTGACCTCACGGCGGGGCGCGGGCGCCCCCGGAATGCCGCGCCTGGCTGCCGAACTGGCCGCCTCCGGACACCCGGTGCAGGTCCTGGCCTGCGATGTTGCGGACCGCCGACAGCTCTCCGCCGCGCTGGCCGGGGTGCCGGCCGCGGCGCCGCTGACCGGGGTGGTGCACACCGCGGGCGTACTGGACGACGGCGTGCTCGCCTCGCTCACCCCGGAGCGTGTCGAGCAGGTGATGCGGCCCAAGGTGGACGCCGCCTGGCACCTGCACGACCTGACCCGCCATCTCGACCTGGACACCTTCGTCCTGTTCTCCTCCGTGGCCGGTGTGCTGGGCACTCCGGGCCAGGCCAACTACGCGGCCGGCAATGCCTTCCTGGATGCGCTGGCCGCCCACCGGCGCCACCACGGCCTGCCCGCGGTGTCGCTGGCGTGGGGACCGTGGGAGGACGGCATGGCCGGACAGCTCACCGACGCCGGACGGCAGCGGATGTCCCGCCAGGGCCTGCGGCCGCTGTCCGCGGCCGACGGTCTCGCGCTGTTCGACGCCGCTCTCGGCAGGCCGGACGCGCTGCTGGTCACGACCCGGCTGGACCTGCCCGCGCTGCGCCGCGCCGGGAGCGCCGTACCGGCCCTGGTCACCGGCCTGGTCCGGCCCGGCCGGCGCACCGCGGGAGGACCGGGGCCGGACGCCGGCCGGAAGCTGGCCGCCGAGCTGGCGGCGCTGCCGCCCGAGCAGTTCCACCACGCCGTCCTGAACCTGGTGCGTACCCAGGCGGCGCTGGTGCTCGGACGGCCGGGACCGCAGTCCGTCGAGCCCGCCCGGTACTTCCGCCAGCTCGGCTTCGACTCGCTGACCGCGGTCGAGTTCCGTAACCGCGTCAGCGGCGTGCTCGGCCTGCGGCTGCCGGCCGCGGTCGTCTTCGACTACCCCACGCCGCAGGAGCTGGCGGAGTACCTCCGGGAGCGGATCGCCGAGCAGGAGATCGACTACGGGCCGGTGCTCGGCGAGCTGGACCGGCTCAGGTCGCTGCTCACCGGGATCGCCCGGCGGGGCGGCCGCAAGGCGGAGATCATGAGCCGTTTCGAGACCATCATGGAGGAGTTCCGCGGCGCCGAGACGGACCAGGGCTCCTCCGACACGGACATCACCGAGGCGACGGACGACGAGATGTTCGACCTCATCGACAAGGAGCTGGGGATCGTGCCGGGCACCGACGGAGGAGCGGCGTGAACGATTTTGCGCAGGATCACACGCCCGGGGCGGCGGACGGCGGGGCACCCGCCCCCGGCACGGCGGAGACCGCCGTCTCCCCGGCCGAGGAGGCGCTGTGGCGGCTGGAGTCACTGGCGCCGGACACTTCGGTGAATAACGTCTCGGTGGCCTTCGCCGTCGCCGGGCGCGTCGACGCAGAACGGCTCCGCGCGGCGCTGGCCGCCGTGGCGGAACGTCACCAGGCGCTGCGCACCGGCTTCCGCGACGCAGGCGCCCGGCTGGTCAAACAGGTGCTGGCGGCGGGCGAGTGCCCGCTGCCGGTGGGGGAGACGGAGCTGCCCGGCGAACCCACGCCGGCCGACCTCGCACCGGTGACCGCCGCCCCCTTCCCGCTGGACGGCACCCCACCCGTACGGGCGGCGCTGTTCCGCTCCCCGGACACCGAGGTCGTCTGCGTCACCGCGCACCGGCTCGTCCTGGACGAGGTCTCCGGCCCGCTGCTGCGCGACCACCTGACCGCCGCCTACGAGGAGAACACCGGAACGGTGGGTACGGCGGAGACCGGCCCGGCCGCCGAGGCACCGAGCCTGGCCTTCTGGCGGACCGAGCTGGCCGGCGCACGCACCGGCACCCAGGAGCTGTCCTGCACCGCCCCTGACCCGGACCGGCCGACCCTGGCCGCCGCACAGCTCGACCGCATCCTCCCCGCGTCCGTCGAGGCCGACCTCCGCCGGCTCGCCGACGACCTCGGCGTCCCGCCGTCCGCGATCCTGCTGGCCGCCTACTGCGTGCTGCTGGAGACCCACGGCGCCGGGCCCGACCTGCTGGTCGGCCTCCCCGTCGACCTCCGCCCCGTACCCGCTGCCCGCGCGCTCGGCCGGCACACCGGCGAGGTGCCGCTGCGGCTGCGGACCGAGCACAAGGAGAGCGTCCGCGACCTGGTGCTCCGCAGCGCCGATCGGCTGGCCGCCGCCACCGCCCACGCCGCGGCGGCCGAGGCGGAGCTGTCTGACCTGCTGCCCCCGGATACCCCCGGTCGGCCCCCGCTGCCCTTCCGGCACACCTTCGAACACCGTACGGTCACCTGCCCGGCCACCTTCACCTTCGGCGGCCTGGCCGCCCGGACCTTCCCCGTCCCCAGCGGCACCACCCGCTTCGACCTGCACCTGACGGCAACGGCCCCGCAGGACGCGCACGGCACCACCGCGCTGCGCCTGCGCTACCGCACCGAGCTGTTCGACCCCGCGCTGGCCGAACTCCTGCTGGCCCGCTACGAGACGGTGCTGCGCGCGTTCACCGCCGACCCGGACCGGGCCGTCGGCGACGTGTCCTGGTGGAGCGGTCGGGACCACGAAATCATCGGCGCGGCCAACGACACCGCGGGCCCCGTCGAGCCGGCCACCGTCCTGGACGCCGTCCGCCTGCAGGTCCGGCGCGCGCCCGACGCCGTGGTCGTGGTGGACGGTGAACGTACCGTCGACTACGAGCAGTTGTGGAACGCCGCACACGCCATGGCCACCCGCCTGAAGGACACCGGAGTACGGCCGGGGGACGTGGTGGCGATCGCCCTGCCGCGCGGCGCCGAACTGGTCGCGGCAGTCCTGGGCACCTGGCTGGCGGGCGCGGCGTACGTACCGGTGGACGCGGCCCACCCGCGCGAGCGGATCCGTTACCAGCTCTCCGACTCCGCCGCCACGGTTCTGGTGGCCGACGAGCACACCGCCGCCCTGGCCGGCCCCGACGGCCCGGCGGTGCTGCACGCGCCGCCGGCGGACCACGCCCCGCAGGTGCCTGCCACCGACGCCCCGGTCGGGGACCCCGCCGCCTGCGCCTACCTGATGTACACCTCCGGATCGACCGGGCGCCCGAAGGGGACGCTGATCGGCCACGCAGCCCTGGCCAACCTGGCCGCGCACTTCGCCGCCCAACTTGCCGCGGCACCCGGCGACACCATGCTCTGGACGACAACCTTCGCCTTCGACATGTCCGGGGTGGAACTGTTCGTACCACTGGTCTCCGGCGGCCGGCTGGTGGCGGCCCCGGACCGGGCCAGGAGCGACGGCCGGGTACTGCGCGAACTGCTGGAGCGGCACGACGTACGCTTCGTCCAGGCGACCCCGACGACCTGGCGGCTGGTCGCCGACCGGGCGGCGGACTGCCTGCGCGGCCGCAGCGTCCTGATCGGCGGGGAGCCGGTGCCGCTCCCGCTGGCCCGGCGGCTGCTGGCGGCCGGGTGCGAGCTGCACCACGCCTACGGCCCCACCGAGACGACCATCTGGTCCACCTCCCGTGTGATCGATCAGGACCCCGGCGCCCGGCTGGACGTGGGCCGTCCGATCCGCAACACCCGGGTCCACGTGAGCGACGCGCAGGGCCGCGACCTGCCGGTGGGTGTCCGGGGGGAGCTGTGCATCTCCGGAACCGGCGTCGCGCTGGGCTACCACGGCCGTCCGGAGCTGGACGCGGAGCGCTTCGGCGTCCACCCCGAGCACGGCCGTTTCTACCGCACCGGCGATGTGGCCTGCTGGCGGGCGGACGGCCTGATCGACCTGTTCGGCCGGATCGACCGGCAGGTCAAACTCCGCGGCAACCGCATCGAGTTGGGCGAGATCGAGGCGACGCTGACGGCCCACCCGCAGGTCGCCGCCGCCGCGGTGATCATGGTGGGTGACCCGAGCGGCGACGGTGTGCTCATCGGCTGCCTGGAGCCGTCCGGCGACGTACTGGACACCGCCGACGTCCACGAGCACGCCCGCGCCCGGCTGTCCCGCTCGATGCTCCCCGGCGACCTCGTCACCGTCGACCCGCTGCCGGTCAACGCCAACGGCAAGGTGGACCTCCGGGAACTGGAGCGGATCGTCACCGCCCGCCGCACGGCACCGGACCCCACCGGCACCGGCGCTCCGGACGCCGCCGGCCGACCGGGAACGGCGGCCGGAGCGGACGCCCTCACGGATCAACTGGTGCAGGTGTGGCGCACCGTCCTGCGGCGCGAGGACGCCGACGCGGACACCGACTTCTTCGCCGCCGGCGGGCACTCCATGCTGGCCGCCGTGGCGATGCAGGAGTTCCAGAACCTCAGCGGCCGCTCGCTGGGCCTCTCCGAGATCTTCGAACAGTCCACCCCGCGGCAGCTCGCCGCCCGCATCCGCGCGACGGACACGGCAGCCGAGGGGGCGCCGCAGTCATGACAGGGCCCGGGTGGGTGGTGCGGCCGGCGCCGCACCACCCACCCGGGCCCACCGCCGAGGTCACTGCTCGCTGCGGCCGGTCGCCTCCAGGTAGGCCAGGACGGCACGGACCCTGCGGTTGGTGTCGTCGTCGGTGACCACACCCAGCTTGGCGAAGATCGTGGTGGTGTACTTGCTGATGGCGCCCTCGCTCAGGAACAGCCGCCCGGCGATGGCCGCGTTGGACAGCCCCTCGGCCATCAGCTCCAGCACCGAACGCTCGCGCTCGGTGAGGGCGGCGAGCGGATCGGCCCGGGTGGGCCGGGCCAGCAGCTTGGAGACGACCGTGGGGTCCAGCGCGGTACCGCCGCCCGCCACCCGGGTCAGGGCGTCCAAGAACTGCTCCGCGTCCAGCACCCGGTCCTTGAGCTGGTAGCCGATGCCGCCGTGCCCGTCGGCCAGCAACTCCCGCGCGTACAACTGCTCGACGTGCTGGGAGAGGATCAGCACCGGCAGCCCGGGTACGGCGCGGCGGGCGGCGAGGGCGGCCTGCAGCCCCTCGTCGGAGAAGGTCGGCGGCAGCCGGACGTCCACGATCGCGACGTCCGGCCGGTGTTCGAGCAGCGCCTCCAAGGTGGCGGGCCCGGACTCGACGGCGGCGACCACGGTGTGCCCGAACGCCTCGACGAGCTGCACCATCCCGTTCCTGAGCAGGAAGAGATCCTCGGCTACGACAATTCGCACGGCACCGCCACAGTGATACGGGTCGGCCCTCCGGCCGGACTGTCGATCTCCAGACGGCCGCCGAACGCGTGCACACGGCGTTCGATGCCGCTCAGCCCGGAGCCGGCGGCGGGATCGGCCCCGCCGACCCCGTCGTCCTCCACGGTCGCGGTCAGCGTCCGCGTGGCATAACTGAGTTCCACCGTGACGCGCTCCGCCTCGGCGTGCTTGGCCACGTTCGCCAGCAGTTCCGCGACGGCGAAGTAGACCGCCGACTCCACCGGGCGCTCCGGCCGGGACGGCACCCGGGTGAGCACGTCCACGACGACGGCGGCATCCAGCGCGAGCGCCTGGACGGCGTCCACCAGACCGCGTTCGGCGAGCACCGGGGGGTTGATCCCGCGGACCAGGGTGCGCAGTTCGGCCAGGGCGGTGGCGGAGGTGGCCCGGGCCTCGGCCAGCACCGCCTTGGCGGCATCCGGGTTGGAGTCCACCAGTTGCTCGGCGGCGCCCATCGACATACCCATCGCGACCATCCGGGCCTGCGCCCCGTCGTGCAGACCGCGCTCGATCCGCTCCAGCTCCGCGGCCTGCGCCTGCGTCAGGTCGGCCCGGATGGCCTCCAGTTCCTCGACCCGCCGACTCAGCCGGGTGCGGGGGACCGGCCCCAACAGCCGGGTCGCCACCGGCCGCAGGATGCGCCAGGCGAAGGGGGCGGCGAGCAGGCCCGCAACGATCAGGGCGATGCCGTAGCCGAGGAGGGCCGGGGTCACCGCCAGGTAGATGCCGAGGCCGAGGGCGAGCAGCGGCAGGGCGGAGACCGGCAGCACGGTCACCGAGGCGACCACCGCCCACAGCCCGTCCCAGTGCAGTTGCGGGTCATGGAAGCGGGCGTGCACCGCGGCCCGCCGACGGGCCTCCCGCTCCGTCTTGTGGTACTCCTCGCCGTCCCACCAGGCCCCGGTGGCCATACGGGTCACCGGCGGCACCGAGCGGTAGTGCACCTCGTGCCGTACCTCCAGCCACTCCGCGGCGCACCGGCGGGCGGCCCTGGCCAGGGCACGGCTGGTCAGCGGGTAGACGATGAAGAGGGCCGCGGCGATCCAGAAGGCCACCGCCAGTCCCTCCCCGAGGGTGGCCAGCATCCGCACGGCGAGCGGCGCGTCCAGACCGGCGGTCCAGGAGCCGGCCAGCCGGGCGCCGCCGATCCCGACGGGCACCGCGACGAGCGGCACCACGCAGGTGAGCCCGACCAGCACCACGGACCGGTACAGCCCGAGGCCGACCTCGGCACACCAGCGCAGCGGGCCGCCTCGCGGAGGTATCCTCATCGTCTCGTTCCCTTCACCACGGCGATCATAATCTCAGCCAGGAGCGGACCCCTGACCGATACCGCCGACGGTACGCAGAGCGCACCGCGGCCGGAATCCCGCTACGCCCCGCCACCGGTGGGCCTAGCCCCACCGCACCCGGCAGCCGTGCCACCACCCCCCTCCGTCACCGCCGCCGCCCTTCCCGTCCCGGAGCGCCGTACGGCTGGGCCCCTCCCGACGGTGGGGCTGGCCCCACCCACCCGTACGCTCAGGCCCATACCGCCTCTTCCGGCAACTCCCTAGCGTGGGGAACACCTTGAGACGGAGGAGAACGACATGGCGGACACCACCGCGACCACGACGGCCCCGGAGACCTACGAGGACCCCCGCGTCCAGGACACCTTCAAGACGGTGCACAAGTTCATCGGGCTGTACGGCGTGATCAGCGTCATCGTGCTCGGCACGGTGGCCGCCATGGCCATCACCGGGAACGAGGCCAGCTCCTTCATGTGGATCCGGGGATCCATCCTGCTGCTCGTCTGGCCGCTCTTCCACCGGATGGCCACCCGCTCGGCACAGGGGGACGCGCGCCAGTACGACCGGCTGGCCACGGTGACCGTGATCCTGCCGATCGCCATCATCGTCGTCGACCTGATCCCCGGGCTGTGCCCGCCCTGGTACGCCGCGATGCAGGGCGTCTCCGCCCTGGCCCTGGTCGGCGCCGCGGTCCTCACCCGCAAGGCCGAGGTGCGCAACGTCTTCCCCAAGCTGGCCAAGAAGAAGAAGGCCTGACGACCGGCCCTCCGCGACGGACCCGGCCCGCCCGGGACAAGGAGCGGACGGGCATGCGGACGGCACTGCGTCCGCACACCAGGCAGGGCCGGATGCGTCCCCCGTGCATCCGGCCCTGCCCCCTTCCTTACGGCGGCGGACCGCCGCACCACGAAGGCCCCGCAACCACCCGCTTCGACGGGAGGTGCGGGGCCTTCGTACTGCGGCACCGGGGGCACGGGGCACCGGCCAGCCGACGTTGTGTACGCCTTACTTCTTACTTCTTACTTCCGGAAGTGCTCCTTCAGGACCTGCATGACCTCCGCACTGCGCTCACTGATGAAGAAGTGGCCGCCGGCGAACACCCGCAGATCGCACCCGCCCCGGGTGTGCCGGTCCCACGCCTTCGCCTCGTCCAGCGTGGTCTTGGGGTCGTTGTCCCCGGTCAGCACGGTGATCGGAGTGTCCACGACGGCGTCCGGCCCGCACCGGTACGCCTCGATCGCCCGGTAGTCGGCGCGCAGCGCGGGCAGCGCGGCCCGCATCATCTCCTCGTCGTCCAGCAGGGCGGCGGCGGTGCCGCTGAGCCGGCGGACCTCCGCCATGATCGCCGCATCGCTGGTGAAGGTGGTCTCGTCCCGGTGTGTGCCGGGCGCGCGCCGCCCGGAGGCGAACAGCCGCACCGGAGGCCGGCCGTCGGCCTCCAGACGCCGGGCCAGTTCGAAGCCGATGACGGCGCCCATGCTGTGGCCGAAGAGGGTGAGCGGGAGGTCGGGCTGGCGCCGGAGTACCTGGTGGATACGGTCGACGAGCACCGTCAGGTCGTCGACGGGCGCCTCCGCGCGGCGGTCCTGCCGGCCGGGGTACTGGATCGCGACGACGTCGACGTCCGGGCTCAGCTCCGCCGCCACCGGCAGGAAGAAGGGCGCGGACCCGCCCGCGTGCGGAAGGCACACCAGCCGGGCGGTCGGCTTGTCGGCAGGGTGAAAACGCCTGCACCACACTTCGTCTCCGGGCGAAGGCTGGGTCATGCCGCTCCTGAAGGTAGTCATGTCGAATCGTCAAGTGGGTGGAAAACGTAACCACTTGCCGGAACACCTGCAAGGCGTCCGATCGCTGTCACGCACCCGGCACCGAAGGTACCCGGTCAACTGTGGGAAAAGCACGGTTGAACGGCGAAGGCGGCCGCACCGCGATGGTATTTGTATAAAGGAGGGAACGTGGCCGCCTGTTGTGTCGTCCCGATGACCCCGGTTACTGTTCCGCATTATGTGGCGACATTGAGAGGTGACGTACATGGGGCACAAATTCACCCTGGTCCTGAGTCGCGAGATCACGGACGAGGAGGGGGAACTTCTGAAGGAAGCGGGTTTCTCCGGCGCGACTTTCGCGACCGACACGCTTCCCACCGACGCCGATGTCACCGTGACGAAGGTCGACTTCGACGACACGGTTACGCCCTCGCTGGCCGAGGCGATCGAAACGGCCCTGGAGACGGTGAAGAAGGTCCCTGACCTCACCGTGCCCGGCCTCACCGTGCCGGCCGTTCCGCAGCCCCCCGCCGCCGAGGACGGGGACGTGCTGGTCGGCGAGGTGGTCGCGGAGACCGCCGGCAAGTAAAGGTCTCCTCAAGAGATCAGGGCGCCCATGAGGGCGGGCGCGGCCCACGGGCCGCAGCTCCGCCCCCGGATGCCCGCAGCCGCCCGGGCGGCTGCCCCGAACGCAGCGAAGCGCTGGAATCCAGGCCGAAGTTCTCGTGTCGCCCTGGTTCCGGCCTCGTTGCGTTTTCGTATGCCCGCCGGGGTCGCGCCCGCCGCTCGCCGCACCTCGGCCGACTGTTCAACCGATGCCCGCCGCACGGTTGAGCGTCCTTCGTACGTGGTCCGTTTCGGCGAGTTCCGGTTGAACGGTGGGATCAGTTGAACACCGGGTACGGTCATTCGCGTTAGGCCCCGTGCGCCGGTTACCCCGGCGTCGGCCGCGGACACAAAGTCCGTCCGCCCGGCCGGTGGTGCGGTGACGCGATGGATTCCCCGTACATGGAACCGAGTGGCGGCCGGTGCCGTCTTCCGGGCCGGAACAGGGCGGACGGCAGGGCTCTTCGCGTCACGCCGGGCTCCGCGCGCTTGTGCCGGACCTCCACTACGCGGGAGGAAGGGGATAGGATCGCGGCATCCGGTTGGACGTGCAGGCGTTATCGCCACACGGCGGCGATGACTGTCGTGCGGTGTTCATCGTGGAGTCACGAGCCATTTCGACGGCGTTGCCCGCGCGTACCGCGCATTGTCGTCAAGTACCTGGTGGTAATCGGCGAAAGGGTTGTCGAGTTGATGACGGTTCTGCTTCCTCGATGGCATGCGAAACGTTCAACCCCGTGTCAGGTGACCTGAAAAAGCAGCGTGAGCAACCGTGAACTCGGGGGAGGTCCGGACGGCTCTCGGGGCATACCGCAACTGACCTTGGTACGCCTCAAGTCCCGTACACACGACCACTGTTGGCGTTTGGCTGCACATGATGATGATACGTAGTTGTCAGGGGAGCAGTGGTGAGTCTCGCACAGACAGTCGGAACAGCGGCCGGAGTCGCCGGCCGGGGAGGTGGCGAGCCGGAGATTGTCTCGGTCCCGATCATCCAGGTCCTGCCCGGAGACTCACCCCGCCTGACAGGTGAGGACAAAGGGCATGTGCTGCGGCTGGCCGCGATAGAGGGCGCGCTGCCCCCATATTGGTCGACCGGCGCACCATGTGCGTCATCGACGGCCTGCACCGTTTGATGGCCGCCTCCCTCAAGGGCCAGAAAGACATCGATGTCAGATTCTTCGACGGAAGCCGCGAAGAGGCTTTCCTCAAAAGCGTCGAGGCAAACGTCGAACACGGCCTCCCGCTGTCGCAGGCCGACCGCACGGCGGCAGCGCTGCGCATACTCAAGTCGCACCCCACCATGGCCGACCGGGCCATCGCCAAGTCGACCGGACTGGGCGCCCGGACGGTCGCGCAGCTACGGCGTTCGTCCGACTCCGTACCGCAGTCGGACTTCCGCGTCGGACGGGACGGCAAGGTCCGCCCGCTGGACGGGGCGCAGGGCCGGCTGCGGGTGGCGGAACTGATGCGGGACAACCCCGACGCCTCGCTGCGCCAAGTGGCCCGGTCGGCAGGGGTGTCGCCGGCCACCGCGCTGGACGTACGCCGCCGGCTGGAACGCGGCGACCAGCCCGTTCCCAGCCAGCGGAGCCGCAGCAGGGGCGAGGCGGGACCCGCCAAGCCCGAACCGGTGGACCCGGCCCCCGTACCGGCCGCCGCCGCCCCGCCCACCGCCGCCACGCTCGACAAACTCATGCGCGACCCGTCGCTGCGTCAGAGCGAGCTGGGCCGACGGCTGTTGCGGATGTTCCGGGAAAACGTGCTGGGGGCCAGCGAGATGAACGACATCTGTGCCTCGGTGCCTTCGCACTGCATCGAGCTGATCGTGGAGCTGTCCCGGCGCAACTCGCAGATCTGGGACGGGTTCGCGCAGGAGCTGAACAGACGCGCCCGGATCGTGAATCCGGACTGACCGGGCCCGACAGAACCGGGCTGCCCGGGGCCGACAGTTCCGGGACTGATCGCGTCCGACCGGGCCGTCTCCCCGAGGGCCTGTCAGACTCCGGCCGGAGGGGGCGGGGCCGACCGCATCGTCACCGTGCGGCCGGCTCCGCCCCCCGGCATTTTCGGCACCATCGCGGCGCAACGGACACACGAACTCCGCCCGGGCGCCTCGCCGGCGCGAGTGACCATCATCGGCTCGCCTTCTCGCGGCACCCGGCTCAGCGCGGCAGAAGGCGCAGGTCCGGCCCGGCCGAACGCTCGGCCCTGAGGTGATCGGCCAGCCCGGCCGGGGTGCCGGAGGCCCGGATACGGCCCTGGTCGATCACCGCGATCCGGTCGCACAGCCGCACGGCCTCCTCCAGGAACCGGGTGACCATCAGGATGGTGAGCCCGCTGGCCCGTACGCTCTCGATCAGCTCCCAGGTGTCCTGCCGGGACCGTGGGTCCAGTTCGGTGGTCAGCTCGTCGAAGACGGCCACCTGCGGGTTGCCGATCAGGGGCAGCGCGGTGGAGAGCTCCGCCGCCCCGCCGGCCGCCTCGTCCGGCCCGTCCTCCGGGGCCAGGCCCAGCGCGGCCAGCAACCGCCCCCAGTCCGCCGGATCGCGGTAGAAGGAACTGTAGAGCGACAGCGCCTCGGCGAGGCGCATCTGCTCCGGCGAGCACCCGGCCCGCAGTTGGGCGTCCAGCTTCCGTGTCACCTCGGCCCGGTCCTGGTGGGGGTCGATGCCGAGCACGTTGATGTCGCCGCCGTCCCGGCTCCGCAGCCCCTTGACGCATTCCACGATCGTGCTCTTACCTGAGCCGCTCGGGCCGAGAATGCCGAAGACCTCGCCTTCCTCGACGCTGAAGGACACGTCGTCGACTGCTACGAGGTCACCGTAGGACTTGCGGAGATGCTGCACCTCAATGACTGCGGACATGACGTATCCCTTCGCGGCCCTCATGGAATGTCGCATGGCTCGTGCGGCTCGTTCAATCGCCGGCCTGCGGTGGGGCGGTGTCGGCCGGGCACGGGAAACGTACGGTGCGGCTGCTCGCGTCTGCTATCCCACTATGCCCCGTACCCGGTGGGGCCAGCCACACTCAATTGCCGGTCCCATGGGCCAGATATTCACGCACCGAAAGAATCGCGCCAAAGGATTCATATCCTACGCGAGCCGGCGAGTACTTCCGGCACCGGGCGGGAAGGGATCCCGAATACGGCACCGTGGGACGAATGCAGTCTTCCGCGGCGAGTGTGCGCCTGCGTCCGGAGTGCGCCGCCGCCGACCGACTTGCACGGACCGCGTGGCCCGCGCACCGGAAGCGCACGACGTACCCATTTACGCCGTGCGCCGGGAACGAGGTCCGGCTCCGGCGGGGAAGCAGCGCTCTTGGTACGGACCTGCACGGGGTGACCTACCGTCCAACTCCCGAGCGCAAAGGTTTGTCCGGCGGGGAGATATGCGAGGGTTTCGCCCCGCCGTGACCTGGCCCGGCCGTGAAGTCACCGCGTACGGCGGCGGGAACCGGGCCGGTCCGCGCTCCGGCCTGGTGGCGTCCGCAGGAAATCGCCGAAGCCGAGCCGCCCGCAAAGCGCAGAACTCCGCGGACTTTCGGGCGTTTCCGGGGCGGCGAACGGGGCTGTCGACAGGCCGCTCGGCGATCCGGCGGAAGTTTTGGTTGAATAATGAATATCCCCTCCCTGTTGTGTTCTTCGCAGCCCTCTTGCAGGACCGCGAGGAACACAACGGGGAGCTGGCGGCGAGGTGCTGGGGTGCGGTGCCGCCGGACTCGCCGAGTCGCGACGGCGTCACCACCAGCGCCTGCGGGCGCTGACCGTTCTGATCAGCATGCTCCTGTTGTTCTGGGCCATGTACGCCGGCGTCGGCGGCCGGGGCCGGGCCGCCGACACCGCGCGGAGCATGAGCACCAAGGACCCTGCCGTGGTGGTCTTCAGCAAGGACGACCTCATGATCCGAGGTGGCGGCGGCTGTTACTTCCACGTCCGGCAGAAGGGCAGCGCCTTCAAGTTCCGGTACTCGGGGCTGCACCTCTTCCGCATCGAATCGGGGATCGTGTCTATGTCGTGCCGGTTCGCTGGTGCCCGGAGAACGGGACGGTGTGGGTGTTGGAGAAGAGTGACAGCGTACGGGTGGAGTACGTCAGCGGACCGGCGGGACGGGCTGAGACATGCGAGTGCGGAGCCCGCATTCGGCACGACGGGGTGTCCGTGCGTGTCGGTGGCTCTCCAGCGAGCAGCCGGTCACGGTGCTGCTCCCTCAGTCGTTCCGCGCGTGATCGGACCCCGGGCCCGGCCCCGGAGCGACCAGGATGACGGCGGCGTCGATGAGGGCCCGGATGCGGTCGGCGGTGAACCGTTCGGGTTCGAAGGGGTGCATCATCATCCAGCCGTCGCCCATGGCGCTGAGCTGGTCGGCGAGCAGGTCGGCGGGGATGTCGTCGCGGACGGTGCCGCGGGCCTGGCCGGCGGCGAGGGCCGCGGCGTGTGCCTGGCGGTAGCGGGCGTAGCGCCGCTGGATGAGGGCGGCGAAGGATGGTTCGTACCGGGCGTGGGCGAGCAACTGGGACATGACGGGCCAGAAGTCGGGGTCGCTGGTGACCAGTTCGAGCCACCGTTCCAGGAGTCCTCTGAGGTCGGCGCGTTCCCGGGCGTCGGCGAGCATCGCGTCGTACGTGTCGAAGCGGTTCTCGGCCAGCGCGGTGACGAGTTCTTCTTTGTTTGCGAAGTAGTAGGTCACCGCTCCGGTCGTGCAGCCCGCGCGCTGGGCCACCTTGCGCAGTGAGGCGTTGGCGTACCCCTCCCGCGCGATGACCGATGCCGCTGCCTCCAGGAGCGCGGCGCGTTTCGCGGCGTGGTCGCCGGTGGGGCGTCCGCGCCGTACGACCTGCTGGGTCCCGTTGTCGCCGCTCACTCGTCGGGCCTCCCCTTCCGTTGTCCGTGATTCTGGCACACCTTTTTCGTAACAACCGTTGTGTAAAAGACGGTCGTCTTCTACCGTTCTTGCGTCTCCCCGCCTGAAAGCCTGAAGGAGAGTCACCGATGGATGAGTCAGTTCGGGAAGCGTTCAGGGAAGACGGCACCGCCCTCATCGAGGACTGCCTGGACGAAGGACAGTTGGCGCGGTGCCGCCAGGCGTTCGACTGGGCCGTGGCGAACCCCGGCCCGCACGCGACAACGATGTTCGACGGGACCGAGCGGCGCTCGCACGTGGACAACGCCAACCCGCTCGCCAAGGAACGGCTGGACGCGATGGTGTCGTCGCTGCCGTTCGGTGAACTGTTCGCCGGGCTGTGGGGCTCGGAGCACGTCTGGTACTTCGCCGAGGAGATATTCCTCAAGTCCGGCGGGCGGGGCGCCCGAAGCTGCTGGCACCAGGACACCGCGTATCTGCCCTGGGCGGGCGAGCACTGGGGCAACGCGTGGATCAGTTTCCAGCACGTACCGAAGCACAATTCGCTGGAGGTCGTCCGCGGCTCCCACCGCGGCGTCCAGTACGACGGGACCACCTTCGACCTCGACGACCCGACCGAGCCGCTGCACGGCGGCGGCGTCCTGCCGCGCCTGCCGGATATCGACGCCGAACTCGCGGCCGGACGCGACACCCATGACGTGCCCTATGACGTGCTCTCGTGGGCGGTCGACCCCGGCGACGTCCTCGTGCTGCACCCCCGCTCGCTGCACGGCGGCGCCGGCGTCGACGCCGGATGCCCGGACCGCCACACGCTGGTCCTGCGCTTCTTCGGCGACGACGCGACCTTCCGTCCCCTGCCGACCGCGAACGAGCGCTACGCCCGCAACGGCATCCTCTTCGTGGAGGAAATGGCGAAGCTGGCCCCAGGGGCTCCCTTCCGTTCGCCCGTATTCCGCCAACTCCTGTGACCGCACCGGCCGCACCGACGAAGAGGTCCACGACATGAAACGCCAACTCATCAACCCGCCGCACACGCAGGCGCTCTACGATCAGCTGCACTTCTCGCAGGCGGCCCGCGCCGGCGACCTGATCTGGGTATCGGGCCAAGTGGGGATCCACCGGGACACCCTGCGGCCCGCCGTCGGCATGGAAGCTCAGGCACGGCTCGCTTTCGAGGGCGTGAAGAACGTTCTGGAAGCCGCGGGAGCCGGCCTGGCCGACATCGTCGAGCTGACGACTTACCACACCGATCTCCGAGGCGACATGGGGGAGTTCACCAAGGTCAAGGACGAGTACCTGCCCGACCGGTATCCGGCCTGGACCGCCGTCGGCATCACCCAACTGGCCCACCCTGAACTGCTGGTCGAGATCCGAGTCGTCGCCATGGCCGGCAGCGGTGATGCTTGATCCGGCCTCCGCACCCCGCCGCCCCCGTGCCCGTGCCGCACGCGACGCGGGTGCGGGGAGCGGATCGAGGGACGTGGTGGAGCCGCTCACGTCCGCCTCGGGATACGCGGCAGCCGAATACGGCGCGGTCAGCGTGCTCCTCGGCGCGGCACGCGGCGCCTACCCGTACGGAAACTCACTGCTCGTACGGGGCGCGGAGGCCACACTGGTCGTCGACCCTCGCTGTCGCTCGCAGCAGCGACGCCGCCGCCGGCCGACGCGGTCCTCGTCAGCCACGCGCACGAGGACCACATCGCCGGCCTCGGCGGCTACGACGTACCGGTCCATATCCACACCGCCGACCTCGACGCGCTGCGCTCCCGCGAGGCGATGGTCGCCGGGTACGGGCTGCCGCGGGACGCGGCGGCCGAGGCCGACCAGGCGCTGCTGGACCACTTCCACGTGCGGGGGCGTCCGGATGCGACGGGGTTCGACGACGGCGCCGTGTTCGATCTCGGCGGGCGCACCGTGACCGCCGTGCACCTCCCCGGCCATACCGCGGGCCACAGCGGCTTCCTGATCGAACCGGACGGGTTCCTGTTCATCGCGGACATCGACCTCACGTCGTTCGGCCCGTACTACGGGGACGTCGGCAGCAGTCTCGCCGACTTCGAGGC
Source organism: Streptomyces chrestomyceticus JCM 4735 (assembly GCF_003865135.1). Lineage (NCBI taxonomy): Bacteria > Bacillati > Actinomycetota > Actinomycetes > Kitasatosporales > Streptomycetaceae > Streptomyces > Streptomyces chrestomyceticus. The sequence goes on from NZ_BHZC01000001.1 coordinate 8,436,761, forward strand.
GTCGATGCGCCGGTGCCGCGAGATCGACGCGCGCTGGTACGGAACGTTTCATCAGAAGGGCGTGATCGAGGGCACCGCGGAGTTCCGGCGCCGGATCGACGCGTACGCCGGCGTGGTGGAGAAGCGGGAAGCGGAACTCCTCGCGTTCCTCCGCGAGCCGCGCAGCGTCGAGGAAATCGTCGAGCACCGGCTGGTCTACCGCTCCCACATCGAAGGTCCGCAGGTGAGACCCGTAGAGCGCAGGACGGCGGCGCAGCACCTGGACCGGTTGACGAGCGAGGGCCGGGTCGCCGAGGTGGAGGAGGGGCGGTTTCGTGCGACGTAGGCTACGCGCTCCCTCATACGGCTCGGCCAGGACGCCCTTCGCCACGAGAACGTGCAGGCTGGTGCCACGAGCCGGGCCGAGAGGGCGAGCATGACGTGGAAGAAGGACACAGCCGGGACGCGGTGAGGGAGCCCGCGGGCGGCGCGATGGCACGGCTGCTCGCTCGTTGCGCGCTGCTGGCGGCGATCGGCACCCTGGTGCTGCTCGCGATCACGGAAGGCGGGCTGCTGGTCGTCGGCGCCGAGCTACTCGGGGTGATCGTCTGTGCCGTGGGCGTCTGGTGGTTCCTGGCCCACCGCGGCACGGCGCGGCTGGCCGGGGCGCTCGTCGCCGTCGCCGCGCCCGTCGGAGTGGTACTGCTCTACATCCAGGACGGTCTGTGGCGGACGGCGCTGGTACTGGGGGTGTGCTGGGGCGCGGCCCTGGCCTGCGGTCGGGCGGCGTTGCGCCGCTCGCTGCCGCGGTCATCGGGGCGTGCGGCTCCCGCCCACCGGCCGCGGCGGCCGGTGCTCATCATGAACCCGAAATCCGGCGGCGGAAAGGTCGGCCGCTTCACGCTCGTGGAACGCGCCGAGGAACTCGGCGCCCAGGTCATCCTGCTCGACCCCGCCGTTCACAGCGATGCCGCCGAGCTGGCCCGCCAAGCCGTGGCCGAAGGCGCCGACCTGCTCGGCGTCGCGGGCGGCGACGGCACACAGGCGCTGGTCGCGGCGGTGGCCGCCGAACACGACCTGCCCTTCCTCGTGGTCTGCGCCGGCACCCGCAACCACTTCGCCATGGACCTCGGCCTGGACCGTTCCGACCCGTCCCGCTGCCTCGACGCGCTCACCGGCGGCGAGGAAATCCGGGTCGACCTCGGCGATGTCAGCGGCCGGGCCTTCGTCAACACCGTGTCATTCGGCGTGTACGCCGATATCGTCCAACGGCCCGAGTACCGCGACGCCAAGGCCGGCACGGCGCTGGACCTCATGCCGGGCCTGCTGGCCCGCGAGGAGACCCGGCGGATCGAGGCCCGCATCGACGGCACTCCCCTCGCCCCTCAGCAGGCATTGCTGATCAGCAACAACCCGTACGCCTCCCCCGACGGCCTCACCGGCGGTGACCGCCGCCCCCGCCTCGACACCGGCGAACTGGGCGTACTCGGAATCCGCGTAGAAGACGCCGCCCACGCCGCCGACCTGGCCGTACGCGGCTCCCAGTCCACGGGCCTCACCGTCACCACCGCCCACCAGGTCGAGGTGACCTCCGACGCGCCCGAAATCTCCGTAGCCGTGGACGGCGAATCCCTGCGCCTGCCCCCACCGGTGACCTGCTCCCTGCGCGCGGCCGCCCTGCGAATCCTCCTCCCGCGCGACCGCCCCACCGACACCGCCCCCGTGCCGCCCGTAACCGTGCGCCGCCTCATCGACCTCGCACTCAACCGCACGACGCGAGCCCCCAGAGGGAGGCACCGCGCCTGACCGGAACATCGCCGGCCCCGCCGCGACGGGGCCCGGGACCTCATGGCGCGCACGCAAAGACTCCCGCCCCGCGTATCCGCTGGCCGGGAGTGATTTCCGGAGTGCCCCCGGCAGGGCGAAGTGAGTCAGTTGCGCGCCTGGCTCTGTCAGGGTGCTCGCCCGTGGCGGCTCGGGTGAACGGTGGTCGGCGGGCTCCGGGTGCGGGCGTACGGGCTTGGTCCTAGCCTGACGGTAAATGTCCCGGATGCGGAGTCGATCATGGAACCGTCCACGGAGCCCGGTGAATCCGCGGCGCGGACAACCGGTCGGGCCGGGGCCGGGCGGCGGGTGTCCGCCTACAACAGCGTGGCCCAGTTGCAGACCGATCTCTGGTGGTCGATTTCGGATGTCGCACGCAGGCTGTCGCTGGCTGAGCCCGACTCCGCCGGGCGCGCCGAGGCAGTGGGCGTCCTCGACGAGACTCTGGCGGATGTCGATGTGCTCACGCACTACTACAGCTACCCGGGGCCGGAAGTGGCGCAGACGCTGCGAGCGCTGGCGTCGGAGGAGTCGTACGCCGAGCTGAGCCGGACGGCGGCGCGGATCGGTCGGGGGCTGATCGCCGATGTGGCGGTCTCGACGGTCGCGGCGCCGGATTCGCAGGAGTCGGGCGCCGATGCCGATCGCCGTCCGCGGTTCGACGTGTTGGTGGTCGCCGATCTTTCGGAGGCGGAGGAGGAGCAGATCCTCGGCGGGCTGCGCGCGTCGCGCCGCCGTGCGGACGCGTTCGTGTACGACGTGATCGCGGTGTCGAGTTTCGTCGACGCGATGGTGGCGATCCTGGTCAACCCATGGATTCAGGCGGTCGTGGCCCGGCCCGACTTTCACACCCGGTCGGACTTCGATCTGGCGCTGTTGCGGGAACTGCTGCCTCCGGCCGGGCCGCCGGATCTCGACTGCCTCACTGTGGCGGACCGGGCCGGCGCGCTCGCACGCCGGGTCCGCGAGGAACGGCCCGAGCTGGACCTCTATCTGGTCGAGCAGGCCTCGATCGAGCAGCTCGCGACGCAGATCGGGCGCGAGTTCGACTCGGTGTTCCTCCAGCAGGAAGACGCCCTGGACCTGCATCTGACGATTCTGCGCGGTGTCGCCCGGCGCTATCGGACGCCGTTCTATTCGGCCCTGGTGGAGTACGCGCGCAAGCCGAGCGGGGTGTTCCACGCGCTGCCGGTCTCCCGTGGGAACTCGGTGGTCCGCTCGCAGTGGATCCACGACATGTGCGACTTCTACGGGCTGAACATCTTCCTGGCGGAGACGTCGGCGACGGCGGGCGGGCTGGACTCGCTGCTGGAACCGCATGGTGCGATCAAGGAGGCGCAGGATCTGGCCGCCCGAGCCTTCGGCGCGCGACGGACCTACTTCGTGACCAACGGGACGTCCACCGCGAACAAAATCGTCACGCAGTCGTTGGTGGCGCCGGGCGACGTCGTGATGGTCGATCGCAACTGCCATAAGTCGCATCACTACGCGCAGGTGCTCGCCGGTTCCCACGTCGCCTACCTCGACAGCTATTCGATCGACGCGTTCTCCATGTACGGCGCGATTCCGCTGGCCGACATCAAACGGACGCTGCTGACATACCGGCGAGAAGGCAGGCTTGACCAGGTCTCACTGATCTCGCTCACCAATTGCACCTTCGACGGCGTCGTGTACGACGTGGAACGGGTGATGGCCGAGTGCCTCGCGATCAAGCCCGACCTGGTGTTCCTGTGGGATGAGGCGTGGTTCGCCTTCGCACGCTTCCACCCCGTGTACCGGCGGCGGACCGCGATGGCCGCTGCGGCCCGGCTGGCCGAACGTATCGGCACGGCTGCATACCGGGCCGAGTACCGGCGGCATCTCCAGCACATTCGAGGCATGTCCGACGACGAGCTGGTACGTGAGCGGCTGCTTCCGGACCCGGACAAGACCAGGATCCGCGCGTACGCCACACAGTCGACGCACAAGACCCTGACCTCGTTGCGTCAGGGGTCGATGATCCACGTACATGACGACGACTTCAGCAGGCGGAACGAGGAGGCATTTCACGAGGCCTATATGACGCATACCTCGACTTCTCCGAATTACCAGGTGCTGGCGTCCCTCGACGTCGGCCGGCGGCAGGTCGAGCTGGAGGGGTTCGAGCTGGTGTCGCGCCAGGTCGAACTGGCGATGTCGCTGCGCGACCAGATTGCCGGGCACCCGCTGCTGTCGAAGTACTTCCGGGTGCTCGACAGCGGCGAACTGATCCCGGACCAGTACCGCCAAGAGGGCGGACCGTGCCCGTTGCATGCCGGGCCGGCGGCCATGGAAAAGGCCTGGAGCACGGACGAGTTCGTCCTCGACCCCTGCCGGCTGACCCTTGAGATCTCCGCGACGGGCATCGACGGCGACACGTTCAAACACGTTGAGCTGATGGACCGCTGGGGCATCCAGGTCAACAAGACCACGCGCAATACGGTACTGGCGATGACGAACATCGGTACGCCCCGAACTGCCGCCGCACACCTGCTCCGAGCGCTCATCGGCATCGCGGAGGAATTGGAGGCCGAGGCCGGGCAGTTGGCGCCGGAGAAGAAACGGGCGCGCGACCGGCGGATCGATGCGCTCAGTCACGATCATCCGCCGCTGCCGAATTTCTCGCGGTTCCACGATACGTTCCGCGCCGAGTCCGCCGGCGAAGCGGCGGACGGGGACATGCGCAAGGCGTACTACATGGCGTATCGGGAAGAACTGTGCGAGTTTGTGTCCTCCGAAGAGGCACGGCGCCGGGTAGACGCCGGGCAGCCGGTCGTATCGGCGATCTTCGTCACGCCGTATCCGCCCGGCTTTCCGATCCTGGTACCGGGTCAGGAATTCAGCGAGGACATCCTCGACTTCATGGACGCCTTGGACACCAAGGAGATCCATGGGTTCGACCCGGAATGCGGATACCGGGTGTTCGTTCGATCCGCGCTGGCAGGAGACGCCGGCTGAGACCGGCGGCGGTGGCGGCTGGTGCCGCCCGGCCGTGCACTCACCCGAGGAAGGGGCGGCGCAGCGCCGCACCGCCCCCTTGGGCGGGCTGGTCAATGGACGGCGCCGTTTTCGATGCACAGGACGCCGGCGACGATCAGGCCGATACCCAACCCCATGACCTTGGTGAGGGGTTCGCGGAACAGGACGCGGGCAGCGAGGGCTGCCAGGGCGATGCCGCTGGCAGCCCAGATGCCGTAAGCGGCCCCGAGGGGCATGCCGTGCTGGAGGGCCAGCGTCAGGAAGGAGAAGGCGAGCACGTAGCCGGTGCAGACGGCGATGTACCACTTCTTGGTGCCGCCGTGTGAGGCCATCCGCAGCGACAGTGTGCCGGAGAGCCCGGACAGGATCCCGCAGGCGAGGAAGATCCAGCTCATCGTGTCGCTCCTTCCGTGCGGAGCCGGCGGGCCCGGGCGGCTTGGAGCCCGAGCTCCACGCACAGCACACCGGCGATGACCAGGACGATCCCCACACCCATCGGCACGGTCAGCGCGTCGCCGAAGACGACGCCGGCGAGCAGGGCGGTCAGGGCGACGCCGCAGGCGCCCCAGAGCCCGTAAGCGACCCCCAGTTCCATGCCTGCCCGCAGGACACCGGAAAGGGATGAGAAGGAGCCGACGTATCCGGCGATGACGAGGGGGTACCAGGCGGGGTGGTCCATGGCGGCCCGCAAGGACAGCGTGGCGGTGACTTCCAGCAGGATCGCCGCGGCGAGCAACAGCCATTTCTTCATCGGGGCATCTTGTCCTTCAGGAGCGTTTCGGCAACGGTCAGCAGTTCGGCGCGGTCGCGGTCCGGGACGGGGAAGACGCCGGTGGCCGCGGCGGCCCAGTACGCGTCGGCCAGCAACCGCGCGGCGGTGAGCCGGGCGCGGACCGGTCCCGGGAGGGAGCCGGGCAGCGTGAGCCAGGGCTCCAGACGCCGGACCCAGGTCGCGGTCAGGGCCTGGCGGTACAGGGCGTTGGTGTAGATCGCATAGTCCGCGCGATCGAACCGCCCGTTCAGCGCCACCTCGACGTAGGCGCGGATCCGCTGATGCGGCGAGGCCGCTTCGGGCGACTGTCCGAGACGGCCTCGCAACAACGCCTCCCAGCGCCCGGCGACGTGATCGACGACGCCCAGCATCAAGGCTTCCTTGGTCGGAAAGTGGTACATCAGCCCCGGTTTGGTCAGCCCCACCTGCTTGGCAGTGGCGTCCAGGGTGATCGTGCCTCCCTCGGCCCGGAGCAGCTCAAGGGCGCCGTCCAGAATCCGGTCCTTCGTGGTACTCACCATGCCGGAACTTTACCATCCGGAAGGTAAAGTTCTTACGGGGCTGACGGCGGGGTACCGCGGCACGCACCCCGGTCCCCGGCGGAACGGCATATGTCCAACGAGCCCTGGGGGAAGGGCTCGAAGATCCCCACACGGCCCCCGGCCGACAAGGGCGGCGTTACGCTGCGCCAGGTCACGTATCACCTGGTTTCCGAAGGCACGCTGCCGCGCTCTGCGCCGATGCACCGCCGTCTGTCCGCGCGCTGGCCAAGGCCCGCCGGGAGGGCCGGTTCCCCGGCCTGATCGACGCCGCCCGGGAGAACCACGCCCCGCCCGCCTGGGACGGCGCGGACTTGTTAGCTCGAAGACAGGCTCGGGGAGGAGATCGTGCGCCGCCACCACCGTGTGGTGCCGTTCTGGGCGCCGGGAGAACGGGAGGCCTCGCCGACCTTGCGATTCCTCTCGGGGCGATTCCTCTGGTCGGCGACTACCAGCTCGACATGCCTTCCCTCGCTGATGCGGCAACGTCGGGCGAGAACGCGGCGAGGGCGGTTCTCGCGAGCCTGAATCACCGAGGACGAGCTCGTCGCCCGAGGTAAGGAGCCCTGATGACGGCTCTTCTGGGCCTGCGAACCGCACGCCGCGGAGTGGCACCGGCGCACTGCCCCAGTTCGGAGGCGTCGGGCGGGCTGGGGAAGCGATTGATACGATGTCGAATCGTGTTCGAGAGCAGCGCGGCAAACCGGGGGCAGAAGCGTACGTCCGGCGTCCAGCGCCGTGGCCAGGAGCGACGGCGCGCGATCCTCGACGCAGCCGAGGCCTTGCTCGCCGAGCAGGGCTACGAGGCCGCCACGCTCAAGGCGATCGGTGAGCGCGCGGGCATCCCGACCGCGTCGATGTACCACTACTTCCCCGACCGGCACCAGGTCGAGGCCGAGCTCCTTCGGCGGCACATGACCGAGCTCGACACGCGCATCACGGCCATGCTGGAGAAGCCCGAGGCTCAGACGCTGCGCGAGGCGGTCGACGCGATGATCGACGTCCTGTGCGACTACTACCGTGCGCATCGGAGCTGCACCGAGCTGTGGTTCACGGGCCGCCACCAGATGCTCGTCGAGCTGGTGCGGTCCTTCGACGACGTACAGGCGGAGCGCCTGTGGCGCCATCTGGTCAACCGCGGCCTCGCCTCCGCCGACACTCCGCGGCTCGCCGTACAGCTCTCCTTCGAGGTGGGCAATCGCCTCTTCGACGTGGCTTTCCGCCGCACACCACAGGGCGACGGCGCAACGATCGGCGAAGCGCGGCGCCTCATCACCGCGTATCTGGAGTCGTACTCCTGACAGGGTTCGCAGGAAAGTGCGTTCCTCGCTTCCGCCGTCGCAGGCAGTTGTGAGAGGCAGGCCCGGCCTGCAGGACGACACGTTCTACGGCGTCACCCGCAGGAGTGCCCGCCGCTGGCACGCCCTTGCGTCGGCCGCCAGCTCAGCGCCGACACAACCACTGGCTGTCCGAGCGCCGTGCAGGCTGATCCTGCTCGCACATCTCTTCCTCTACCTCATGCTCACCACGGTCGCCTTCTCGACCGCGTCCCCGGATCGCTTAGGAACCTGGGCGCGGCGCGAGACGCGAGGCACGACGCTCCAGCGGTACGTGTACGGGACGGCACCCGGGCCGGGAGTCTCGCTCTTCATCGCGACAGGCGCGCCGGTCGTAGCGATGGTGTGGCTGCCGGGCCACGTCGGTTCCGTGCTCGAACCGGCGCCCCGCCCGGCAGCGGCGCTCGTCCTGGTCGCCAACGCCTGGATCTGCGTGGCCGTGTCCTTCGCGGTCGCGTTCCAGGCGGACAGTCTCGTGGAAGACGAGGGAGCGCTTGAATTCCGGGCCGAGAACCCGCGTTCTGGAGCGACTGCCTCTACTTCGCCTTCTCCGTCATGACGACGTTCGGCATCACCGACGTCGCGCTCACCTCCCGAGAGATGCGCCGTACCGTGACGGTCGACTCCTGCGTCGCATTCGTCTTCGACACCGTCACCGTGGCGAGCCTGGCTCCTCAGCGCCGGCGACCCAGGCGGTCCGAAACGCGGTCGACCACCCACCCGGCCTTCAGCGCCGTCGCGCCGAGTGCGAGCGAGGGCATGTACGGCGGTCGCGGCCGCCAGATCGCGCGCAGGTCGTCGTGGATCTCGTCACCGGCGAGCCGGTCGGCCAGCAGCGTGCCGACGTAGGGCGACTGAGACAGCCCGTGACCGTTGCAGCTGACGGCGTAGAAGACGTTCTTCGCGGCCTCTCCAGCGACCGGGAGGAAGGACGTCATGGCCACCCACCCGCCCCACGCCCGACGAGGCGCGACGTAGCCGAGCGACGGGAACCGCTCGTGGAAGCCCTGGACGAGATCCGCCACCACCGCGCGATCCGGCTCGTGGGCACCCAGCGCCGGCGGCGCCGCCTGGAGCCGACGGGTACCGAACATGATCGTGCCGCGAGCGGTGCGCCGGTAGTTCTCGAGAATCGTGTGCGGGGTGATGATGCCGGTACGGCTTGTCCAGCCGATCGCCGCCAGCCGGTCGGGATCGACCGGCTCGGTCTCCACCAAGCTGGTCCAGACGGGCGTGATACCGCTCGGGGCGATCTCCAGGTCGCGGGAGTGGGCGTTGGTCGCGAGCACGACCCGCTCGGCGTGGACGCGCCCGCCCGGCACGCTGAGCACGACGCTTGTGCTGTCCGGCTCGACGGCTTGCACGGCCGTCCGCTCGAACACCTTCGCACTCGACGCCAGCAGTGCGGCCCTGAGTCCGAATGCGAGCTTCCCGGGGTTCAGCAGGCCACCGCCCCGCTCGAAGATGCCGCCCAGGAACGTTCCCGGCAGGCCGAAGTCACGGCCGTCGACGAATTCCACGTCCGCCCCCGCGTCGCGGAGGATCTGCATGTTCTTCCTCAAGTGCCGGAGTTGTCCGGTGGAGACAGCGGCGATGACGTTGCCCGTGGGGTCGTACTCGCAGTCAATGGCGAGGCGCCCGATCAGTCCTTCGGTGAACTTCGCCGCACTCTCGCCATACCGGACGAGGTCGCGCAGCCGGCTTCGGTACAGCAGGCGCAACAGTTGGGGGTCTCCGGCCAAGGCATTCGACAAGTAGCCCGCGTTGCGTGAACTCGCACCCCAGCCGCAATACCCGGCCTCGAGCAGAACCACATCGACTCCGCGCTCCGCGAGCCGGAGCGCCGCCGCCATCCCGACAAGACCACCGCCGACGACTGCGACATCGCACCGGACCTCGCCTTCCAGCGCCGGCGCGAAATCGGTGGGCCGATCGGTCCACCCGGTGAACGCCGAGTAGGTCAAACCGTCGGTGGACGCGTTCTTCGCCACGGTGTCCCTCGCCTCCCGCCCTCCGTGCGCGGCGGAGAGCAAGTCGTCAAATGTCAATCTCGAATCTGGTTCGAGTTTACACTGTGGCGCCCCCTCCCGGTCACGTCGGCCGGACGCCGCGTGCGTCACTTGCGGACGCACCTCCCGCACCGGATGCCGCCTGCCGGTGGCAACGGGTCCGACGCCGCCCACTCATCGTCGGCCGGCGGTGCGCAGCGCGCATGTCCGAGGCTGGTCGGTGCGACGCACGCAACTTGCTCAGCCTCCGAGCGCCGCCGCCGCGATCTCGGCGAACATCAGCATGAACGCACCAGCCGTGATCCGGTCACGAGCCTTTGGGTGTCACGCTTCACTCCTGGGCGGATGGTTGCGGGCCGGCCCGAGGTGCTCGACGGTCCATATCGTCGGTCAAATAGGGACAGATGAGCCTGACTTGCTCATATTTGGGCGGCCTGGCCATCCAGCGGGAGCCGTGGTTGAAGATTGAAACTCCCCGCGTTCTCCCCAAGTCCCTTCGCGGGCTTCCTCGAATGAGGGCGGCGACCGGAGTGTATTCGATGCGCCCGCACCGATATGATTGCATCGAAACCATCGTGCTGTCTCACCCGTACGCCCCTGACCTGCGACGAAGCCCAGGAAGTAGCCTGATCCGCATGTTGTCCGAAGTCATCGCGACCCGCTACGTCACGCCCTTGCGTGAAGGCGGGTCGCTTCCGGGGATCGTCGAGGCCGACGATCTCGGTACGTACGTCATGAAGTCGTCTACCAGACCGGGCTGACCTGCGGGTATGTGGCCCTTCGGGCCTCTGACCTGCGCAGAACGATCCTTCGGCGTCTTTCGGCGTCGTGCCGCGTTACGCAGCCGATTCTCCCCAGCCGCTCCCCAGCGGCCTCCATACTCCCCGGATTCTCCCCAGAGAGGACTGGCCGTGAGGGGCGGGGACGCGGGCAATCAGTCCTTACGGAGACTTTTGGTGAGTACGCTGCGTGACCCGGGAGGGCTGGGTGTGGGACGGCGAAACGGCCCGCAGTTTCTTCGTCTGCTGGTGGTACAGGACTCATTGTGGTGCTGACCTGTTGCGTCGGCACATGCCACGGGCGCTCGGGGAGTGTTGGTCCGCGTATGGTCCGGATCTTGGTACCAGCACCGGAGCTGGTGATGGGCCGCTCGGTGCGGTGCTGGAGAGGGGCGGGGTGGTGACACGAGGCCGGTGACGTCGTGCTGATCGGGCAGTCGCCGAACAGAGGGACTCGGGGAAATGCTGTCTCTCCACTCATCATGGCGCGCACGGAACGGGCGGGGCCGGCGCAGGCGTTTCCGGGCAGCCCGGCACCAATGCGGGACGCGTTGAGCGGTACCACATGGCACATGGCGTAGAAGCATGATCCAAAACGAGTGAGTACGCCCGGGCATCGCGTACAAGGAGACAGCGCACGGTGAATCGTCGGGCCGGGGCAAGTACGCGGTGATACCGGAGGGTGGTCACCGGGGCGTACAGACGACGGCGTGCGTCCGTGGACAAGGGCGCCGCCGCTATTCCGCGTCCGCGTTGCCCGGACGGGGTACACGAAAGGCGCACCGGTCACCGGGCGGCGGCCCGCCGCCCGGACCGCGATGAGCTGTTCCTTGGGGGGATCGACGATCGCCGCACGAATCCACCCGCATGCCCGGGCCGAGTACCTCCTGCCGCATCGCCATGAGACCGTCTTCTGGGCCCGCTGGCTGACCACCGCTTTCCTGGCCCGCGCCGACCCGCCGTCAGCCGACTCCGGCGATGCCGCGCTGATCGTCACCGAACTGGTCGCCAATGTCATCCGGCACACCGAGAGCCGTTGCCGTCTGAGTCTGTGTGCCGGCCCTGGATATTCCCGCTCACCGTGCACACCGAGAGCGGCCGGGGTCTGGTCATCGTGCACGCCCTCACCCAGCACCTGGAGATCGTCGATGATCCGTGGGAAGACCGTCCGCGCCGCCCTCGCCGCACCCTGAAGCCACCTCCCAGGGGCAGGCGAACTCGGGCGCGGGGCGGGACAGGCGGCAGCCGGACCGGCCGGCGCGGCTGCTGAACCGGCGCGTGCCCCGGACGGAGAACGAGGCGTCCGGTCGCCGGCTCGCCCATGGCCTCAACTGGCTCCGAACCGACGCCTGTCATCCGCGCTTCATCGAGACGCTGCCCGCCGTGGAAGGCGCTATGAGCGGGCAGTCTGTGCCGGTCGAGGGTGAGGAGCCCGCTCGATGTAGTACGGAACTGGTCGGCGTTCATTCGTACGGGGTAACCGGCGAGGGTCTGAGCAGATGCACCCGGCACACCTGGCTATCTTCGACCCGTCGCCCCTGGACCCCGGGTGCTGTCTGTTCAGCACACGATCTCGTCACCATCCGGGCGCGGGGCGTGCCGATCCAGGACTACGCCATGGCGAAGACCACACGCCGCATAGCCGGATCCCAGGCTTCATCCGGCTCTGGGAATGTTTACGGACCAGGCGACCACAAACCCCCTTATGCCGTGCAGGGGTTCACCGTGATCGAGCTGCGCGGCGACCTCGACCTGTTCACCTCCGATCACGCCAGTACTTTGCTGGAGGCCGCCTTCACTCTCCCCGGCCCCCGGATGCTGGCGGACCTCCGACCGGTGGACTTCTTCGACGGCTCAGCCCTGTCCCTGCTGTGCCGGGCCCGCCGACGCGCCGTGGCACACGGCGGCTACCTGGGGCTGGTTTGCGTTCGTCCCTGGCACCTGCGCATCCTGTGCCTGGCCGGGCTGAGCGAAGTTCTCTGCCCGCGGCCCACGGTCGATCAGGCAATCGCGGCGGCCCTGCTCCACTTGGAGGGCCGAACTCGCCCCTGACGCAACCCTCGATGTTCACTCGACGCGCTCGACGAGCGGACCGTCGTCGTTCCCGGCACCGGCCCCCCGACATCGTCATTCCGTCGCCGGCCCGCTCCCTGGCGGCCGTCCACGAACAACGACGATCCTTGGAAGCCCAGATCAGCGAACTGTTGGAGGCACACCCTCTGCACCAGGTCCTGACCTCAATGCCGGGGCTCGCGGTCAGGACCGCCGCCGTCCTGCTGGTCACCGTCGGCGGCGGCACCTTCCACGAATCCGGAAAACACCTCGCTTCGCTTGACGAAAGACGTAGAGGTCCCCCCCCGGGGAAGAGTAGTTTAGTGATAAGCCAGTCCCCGCCCGGGTGGTATTCCACCCAGACCCCGTAGTGTGCTTCCGGCCACGGTTGCTGGCACCGTCCTGACCGGAGGCCGCCCATGTCCAGCTCACCCATTCCGCCGCCGGATCCGTCCGCGAAGAACGGTCCTTCCCGGCTGCCGCGCGAGGCGCGGATCACCGCCGCGCTGATCGACCTCGCCGACACCCTGGTCGATGACTTCGACCCCGCCGAATTCCTCTACCGCGTCGCCGAACACTGCATGGACCTGCTCGACATCGGCGACGCCGGTGTCATGCTCGCCCTGCCCGGCGGACCGCTACGCCTGGTCGCCGCCTCCTCCGAACGCGTACGCCTGGTCGAACTCTTCGAACTCGACGCCAGCGAAGGCCCCTGCTGCACCGCCTTCCACCAGGCCACCTCCGTCGACCACACCCTCAACGCCACACCCTCACCGCGCTGGCCGCGCTTCAGCACCCGCGCCCACTCCGCCGGCTACACCTCTGTGCACGCCACTCCCATCCGGCTTCGCGCCGACACCATCGGCGTGCTCAACCTCTTCCGCCGTGTCCCCGGGCCGCTGCTGCAAACCGACCGGCACCTGGCCCGCGCCCTGGCCGACGCCACCGCCATCTCCCTGCTCCAGCAGACCACCCTCGACCAGCACCGCACCGTCCGCGCCCAGCTCGAAAAAGCCCTGGACACCCGCACCATCATCGAACAGGCCAAAGGCTTCCTGACCGCCCGCCACGAAACCGACCCCGACACCGCCTTCCACCACATGCGCGCCCACGCCCGCCACCACCACCTGCGCCTGGTCGACCTCGCCCGCGACATCGTCAACGGAACTACTGTTATCCCGCCTCACCCTGCCGCCGGGGCCCCCGAACCACCTGGGCAGGGAACGCGGTGACGTGCCCCTGTAGCGTCGGCGCGATCCGGCCCCCTTGTGCACAGCACCCCGTATGCGTTTCGGCATGACGCGTGCCATCGCCCGTGACGCACCCGCTGTGTCCGTCGACCTGCGCTCGACGATGTTCATCGACTGCTGTGAAGCGCGGGAACTCCTGCGTGCCCGACAGCAGGTACGGGCACGGTCGGACGGTTCTACCTGGTCCGCGATGATCAGCGCACCCTGAGAGCACTCGTGATCACCGGCCGCCTGCCGACCTTCCGGCTCGCACGGACGCCGAAGGAAGCGCTCGCAGATGCCGGAGGACGCTTCGGTCGAGAGCCGAGTGAAGCGCGGTGCTGTCCGAGGCCGGTGCCCGGTTGCGCGCCGCTGAAGACACCGGCCGCGACCTGATCACCCGACTGTCTCCGTATCCGGCCCACAGCGGTACCACCGACGCGGCCTCCGCCCTCGCCGGACGGCTCATCCGGCCGTGCGCCACTCCGGTCTTCCCTCGTCCGCGCCCTAGGACCGTGACGGCCGCGGGGCCGACAGATGGGTGTCAGTCGAGTTCGTGGGTGTCGAGGACATGTTGGGCGGTGTGGAGCAGGGGCTGGCTGTGGCGGAAGGAGTGGGCGCGCAGGCGGGCGAGGGCGTCGTCGGGGGTGAGGCCGTATTTGGCGGCGAGGACGCCGGCGGCCATGTGGACGGTGGGTGGGTAGCCCTGAGGCCCGCGCTGGGCGGGGCGGGCGGGGGCGGTGAGCAGGTGGGGATGCTCGTCCAGGGCGAGGAGGGCAAGGATACGGGCGTAGGCGCCGGCGCGGTCTTTCTGCGCGGGGGTGAAGCGGACGGGGTCCCGGCGGTAGAAGTCCAGGGCGCCGACGGGGAAGTCGTCGAAGGTCAGAGGCAGGGCCAGGACGCTGCGGGCTCCTTGTTCGCAGGCAATGGGGACATAGGCGGGCCATCGTTCGGTGTGGTGCAGGTCGGCTGCTTCGATGAGGGTGCGGTGGGTGTAGGCGTCGGTGCAGGGGCCTTCCCCGGTGACCAACTGCGCGTCTTCCACCGCCCGGGCGCGTTCGTCGGTGGCCGCGGCCAAAAGTCGCAGCTCACCGGCGACGACCAAGGTGATTCCGGCGAAGTCGGCGTCGAGGTCGTCGGCGCAGGCGCGGCAGCCGGTGGTGAGGCTGAGGCCGCCGTTCAGAACGGCGGCGCTGATGCGCTGCCAGGCTGTGGCGCGATGATCATGGTCCATGGGATCCCTGCACGGCGGAGGCGGTATGGCGGGAGGACCGTCCTTCCGCCGGGGGCTGGGGCGGGTGCCGGGCCGGGATCGGTGCGGGCCGGGCGATGCGATCAGGCGGAGCAACCGGGGCGTTGTATGGCGCCGGTGTCCAGGGAGCCGTCGATGAGCTGCCGGCACATGGTGGTCAGTCGAAGTTGATGCCTGCGGGCGTGTTGACGCAGGGCGTTGAAGGCGGTGTCGAGGTCGGTGTCCCAGCGTTCGGTCAGGATGCCCTTGGCCTGTTCGATGACGATGCGGCTGGACAGGGCGGCTTTGAGCTGGGCCCGCTCGACGTTGCCGTGCACGATGGTGCGGTGCTGCAGGATGGCGATGGTCGCCACGTCCGCGAGCGCCTGTGCCACCCGCGCGTCAGGATCACTGAGTTTCTGCTCGCGCACGTCGAAGAGGTTCATGGCGCCCACGATCTGCTGCCGCAGCCGCATGGGCAGGGCGTGGGTGGTGGTGAAGCCGGTCTGGCAGGCGCGTTCGGCGAAGAGCGGGAAGGCGGCCACCTGGGCGGAGACGCGCAGATCGATGTTGAGGCGGGCGACGCCGCTGCGGTGGCATTCCACGCAGGGGCCCTGGTCGGTCTGCAGGGCGAACAATTCCAGCAGCCGGGTGTGCTCGTCGGAGGCGGCGATCAGGTGGAGCCTGCCGTTCGGGTCGGCGAGCATGACTCCCACGGCCGTCACGTCCAGCAACTCGTTGCAGCGGTCGCACAACTGGTGCAGGAAGTCGATCAGGTCGAAGTCGTCGACAAGGGTGTCGACTGCCTCGACCATGGCCGCCAGCAGCTGCTCTTCACGTGTCATGGCCCTTCAGTCCCTTCGCCGGCAGCGGTGCCCGGCCCGTTTTCATCATCTCGGAAGCTCAGTCGTCTGGCCACCACGTCCTCGGCGACTTCGGTCACCGTGCGCCCGTGGCGGAAGGCGTAGGCCCGCAGCCGTAGCAGCGCCTGCGCCAGTGAGACTCCGGCCTGCACGCTGACCATGCCGCTGGCCTGGTGGACAGCGGCCCGGTAGAAGTCCGATTCGTTCTCCGCGGCGGCGAAGGCGTCCCGCTGCGGACCACCCTGCAGGAGGATGGCGGTCAGGGCGTTGGCCACGATCCAGGCGTCGGTCATCGCGGTGTCCGACAGCGGGCCGGGGGCCGCCCGCTGCAGGGTCAGGGTGCCCAGGCAGGCGGAGCCGACGTGCAGCGGGAGGCAGAAGACGGCGCCGATGCCCAGCTCCGTGAGCTGGGGCAGCAGGGCGGGCCACCGGCCGGTCGGCACGCGTGACAGATCCGGCACGAGCACCGGCGCGCAGCAGGCGGTCGTCTCGGGGCCCGGCCCCTGGCCCAGGGTGTACTGCCAGTCCTCCAGCCGCGTGCTGGCGCCCGGGGTGGACCACAGCACTTCAGCCAGGCCACCGTCGGTCGTCGCGGAAGCGGCGAGACCGTCCACCCGCAGGACCTGCGCACAAAGGTGCGGGTCGGCGCCGATCAGGCCCGTGGTGCCGCGCGAGGGGCGCAGGCTCCCCAGTACGGCCGCCAAGTCACTGCCAGTGCCCACCTTCACCTCCCTGCGTGATCTTCGGGAAATCCTCTTCGGCACAGGGACGGCCCGACGACCACCAGTCTAGGTAACTTCACGTCGCGCGGACACCTGACCGTGGAACTCGGAAAAGCGGTGCCCAGGCCCGGACGCGGCCCCCGAACAAGCGGGCCACGGCGCCTCTCTTCCCGCGAACCCTGTGCAGGGCCCGATGGAGGCGTAGGGTGAGGAAGCAGGCTGCCCGCAGGCGATACTGACCGCCAACGAACCCTGACATTGGCTTCCGATCGGGGCAGCGTCGGCGGTGAATGCCGGAGATCGGTCGCGTTCCCATGGAGACTCGCTTTTGGGGTGTACGTACGCCCTCTGCCGCGTCGAGCTCCCCGTGACCGGGCCCCGGCCGCAGGCCGTGGCGCTCGCCGCCCGCTACGTAGGCCAGGACCACCCGGCCCGGCAGATCGGCGAAGCCTGCTGGACGGCCCTGCACGGCGCCTACTCGGTGGGAGTGACCCTCGCGGCCGACGCCGCCTTGGCCCAGCGGGTCTCGCTGTGCGCCGTCGGCCCCCTGGCCGAGCGGGGTGAAGCATTGCAGATCAATCTCGGCGAAGGCCCCTGCGTCCAGGCTCTGCGCCAACGCGCACCAGTCCTCGCCGACGACCTCCGGGATTCCGACGCCACCCGCCAGTGGCCCGTCTACGCCCGGCACGCACAGGAAGACCACATTCGGGCGGCGTTCGCACTGCCCGTTCTGGCCGGCCCCGGTCCCGCGCAGGAGGCCGGGCTCGTCCTGACTCTCTACAGCGACCGGCCCGGCCCGCTCACCGCAGCCGACCTGCACATTGCCCGTGATCACGCCGATGCCGCCGAGCTCCTGCTCCTGACTGCCCCGGTGCCGGCCGAGGACGACCTCGCCCACGCCTGGCTTCTGCCCACCGACGCCGTCGTCCACCAGGCCATCGGCATGATCAGCTACCGCCACGCCGCCACCACCGGCCAGGCCCTGGCCCTGCTGCGCGCGCATGCCCACACCCAGGACACCGACCTGGTCGTCCTCGCCCACGCAATCGTCCACGAACACCACACCCTCCCCGTCACCCCCGAACCACCCGGACCCACGGCCTGACGAAGCTCGACGGCCGGCCTCGAATCCGCTCCGTGCAGCGCCGCGGCATTCCGGGGCCGCCGGGTGAGGAACTGCCGGGAGTGGCGCCGCGGCGGAGGAGGACACGTCCTGCTCCCTCGCCGCCCGGCACCGGCCCCGCGTCGTCTCGACGAGCACACACAGGCCAGCGAGGGCACCGTGCCGCTTTCGCCACTTGCCCGAGCTGAAAGTTGCACGCGAGGGCCGCGAGGGCCCCCACCACGCATACCACGCCACCGTGCCGTTCAGCCCACGCGAGGTGCGGGACCACTCAGCATTCCGGTCGGGTCACTTGCGGTAGTGGTCGAGGCGGGCGGGGCTGGGCCAGCGGATGTCGGTGGCCCAGCCGAGGAGTTCGAAGAGGCGGATGACGGCGGCGGTGGGGTCGAGCTGGCCGCGGTCGACGCCGTGGCGGGCGCAGGTGGGGTCGGCGTGGTGGAGGTTGTGCCAGCTTTCACCGAAGGAGAGCAGGGCCAGCGGCCACAGGTTGGTGGCGCGGTCGTGACGGCGGGTGCGGAAGGGGCGCCTGCCGGCCATGTGGCACAGCGAGTTCACGCTCCATGTCACGTGCTGGAGCAGGGCGACGCGTACCAGGCCGGCCCACAGCAGTGCCGTCAGCGCGTCGTGCAGGGTGCCGCCGACGCCCCAGCCGATGGCGAAGGGCAGGGCGAGGCTGAGGGCGCACAGGGCGGGGAAGGCGCGGGAGACGGCGCGCAGCCCGCGGTCGGCGAGCAGGTCGGGAGCGTAGCGTTCGGCAGGGGCCGGGAGGCTGGTTTCGCGGTGGAAGAGCCATCCGGCGTGGGCGTGGGCCAGGCCGCGGAGCTGTCCGCGCAGGCTGGTGCCGTAGCGGAACGGTGAGTGGGGGTCACCGGGGCGGTCGGTGAAGGCGTGGTGGCGCCGGTGGGTGGCGACCCAGCCGATCACATCCCCCTGGAAGCTCATCGAGCCGGCCACCCCCAGAGCCAGGCGCAGCGGCCGGGCGGCGGTGAAGCTGCGGTGGGTCAGGCCCCGGTGGAACCCGGCGGTCACGCCCAGTCCGGTGACGACGTAGAAGACGAGGGCGATGACGATGTCGGCCGGGGCGAGCAGGCGCCCCCACAGCCCCCACCCGGCCAGGACCACGGCCAACAGGGGAAACGCCACGATGGTCCCGGCCAGGACCAACTGGAGGCGCTGGGCGCCGGTACGGGCAGCGGGATGCCCGGGGCACGGGAAGGGGGAGGTCCCGTCATAGGCGGGTGGGCTCCCGGGCCGTTCGGATGATGCCTGGGGTGCGGTGGTCGTGGTCATGCCTGGCTCCTCGGCCTGGTCGCAGGGGTCCGGTGCGGCCGGGGGCTCGGGCCGGTGAAAGGCGGGATGCCGGAGCGGTGCGGCGTGGCTCCTGCCGGTCGTCAGGTGCTGTGGGACGGGGCCGCGTGCGGGGCGTGGTGCCCATGACGCAACCGCGGCCCCGTGTCGCCGTCCGTGCGGGACGCGCTGGTCATCATGCGGTCGGCCCGCCCCGGTGGGGTGCCGGGCGCCACGACGAGCAGGTCGCACCGGCCGGTGCCGAGGGCGAGCAGGCACACGGTGTGCCGGTGGCCCGTTCCGCCGGACCGGCTGACGCGGATCACCCGACGGCCGAGCACCAGACGGCGGGGGCCGGCGTTCCACATGGCGTCGTCCACGGTGACCCGCGTGATACGGCCCCAGCGCGGCGTCAACGCATCCAGCAGGGCTGGCAGTTCGGTGGCGAGATCGCGGGTGTGCGGCCACCACGCACCGTCGATCCGGTGCGGTCCGTTCCCCTGCGGGAGCAGCGCCAGGCGGAGGGGAACGGCCTGGTATGCGGCGGCCGTTGGCGCGTCGGTGCTGGTCATCGTGTCCGCCTGTCTCCAGATGGTTCGCCGGGTGTGGGAGGTAGGGGCCGCCGGGGGGCGGCGTTCGTGAGTTCGTCGTGGTGGGGCGGGCCGGTGACCGGCCACGGCGGGGACGTTCCTTCGGTACCGGGGGTGCGGGCGGTGTCGACCGTGAAGTGGAGCCTGGTACCGCCGTCGGGCCCGTCGGTGGGGTAGCTGCGCTGCTCGGTGGCGGCATAGCGGTCGCGCAGCGTCTGGGCGACCAGCCGGGCCGCTTCGGGCGACGCCGCCACGATGCGGACATCGGCGTGTCCGGGCGCCGGCGACGACTCCTCGGCCGCCGTAGTGGCCCCCGGGCGAGGGGTGGCGCGTTCGGGGCGGTTGCTCAGTGGGCGACGGTGTGTCATGCGTTCTCCGTAAGTTGTTAGGCGGCCCGGGAGGGCCGGGTGTGGCTTATGCGTTCTTGCCATCAGTGGCTTCCGAGGAGTGGCCGCCCGGTCCTCCGGGGCGCCCCGGCTGCTGATTGAGATGTGCGCGCTTCGTGCGGTCGCTGATTACGGAGATGACAGCGGGGTGTTCCTCGGGCCGACGGCGTGCCGTGCGACGCGAGGAGGGGCGAGTGAGCGAGCGACGGGCCCGGGTCTGGGCCGGTATCGACGCAGGCAAGAGCCACCACTGGGCGGCGGTGGTCGACGAGACCGGCGCGACCCTGTGGTCGAAGAAGATCGACAACGACGAGTCGGCGATCCTGACCGCGCTCGGCGAGATCCTGGACCTGGCGGACAAGGTGTCCTGGGCGGTGGACATCTGCGGCACGTCCTCCGCCTTGCTGTTGGCCCTGCTCGCAGCGCACGGCCAACAGGCTGTCTACGTGCCCGGCCGCACGGTCAACCGCATGTCCGGCGCCTACCGGGGCGAGGCCAAGACCGACGCCCGTGACGCCTACGTGATCGCTGAGACCGCCCGCCACCGCAGGGACTTCGCCACCATCGACGTGCCCGCCCAGCTGGCTGCCGATCTGGCCCTGCTGACTGCCCACCGCACGGACCTCGTGGCCGATCGGGTGCGGATGATCAACCGTCTGCGCGATGTGCTGACTGGCGTCTTCCCCGCCCTGGAGCGTGCCTTCGACTACAGCTCGCACAAAGGCGCGTTGATCCTGCTGACGGGCTACCAGACCCCGGCTGCCATCCGCCGCCGCGGCCGGGCAAGACTGACTGCCTGGCTGGCCAACCGGAGCGTCCGCGGCGCCGACGCCGTCGCGGCAACCGCCCTGGAGGCTGCTCAAGCCCAGCAGACCGCCCTGCCCGGCGAGGACGTCGCCGCGCAGATCGTGGCCGAGCTGGCCACGCAGATCCTGGCCCTGGATGATCGTCTGAAGCGGATCGACAAGCAGATCCGAGAGGCGTTCCGTGATCACCCGCAGGCCGAGATCATCGAGTCGCTGCCCGGCATGGGACCGATACTCGGGGCGGAGTTCGCCGTCGCGGCCGGCGACCTGTCGGCCTACGCAGACGCAGGCCACCTGGCCTCGGCGGCCGGACTCGTACCGGTCCCGCGTGACTCGGGCCGGCGCACCGGCAACCTGCACCGGCCCAAGCGCTACAGTCGCCGCCTGCGCAGGGTGTTCTACATGTCCGCGCAGACCAGCATGATGCGCAAGGGACCGAACCGGGACTTCTACCTCAAGAAGCGCGGCGAGGGCTGCAAGCACGTTCAGGCCGTCATCGCCCTGGCCCGCCGACGAGCCGGGGTGCTGTGGGCGCTGCTGCGTGACGGACGGGTCTTCACCTCCGTTCCACCGGCCACGCAAGCGGCTTGACTTCAACATTGAGACTCCTTGAGGGCGGCGCGGGGGCGGCCGCGGGTGGTGGTCGGTCACGGTCGCCGTCGGGGGCGTGGCGGTGCGCTGAGCGTGCGGCCCCCGGGCGGATGCCGGGCTTCCGGGCAGCGTGTGCAGGCTGTCCGTCGTCCCCTGGGCAACCGGGACCGTCGGTGCCCTGGTCGCCTCCCCCAGTCGCGGGCGGTACGGACGTCGTGCGGATCGGCCGCGGCGTGCGTCAGCGCGGCGGCACGGCCGGGGGCGGTTTCGGGCGCCAGGATCAGCCGATCCCAGCGCCCGACGGTGTACGAGGCGAGGAACAGCTCGTGCGGGTCCTGTTCGTCCCTGAATGCGCCCACCCGCACCACATGATCGTGCACGGGCGTCTTGCGCGGAATCACCGGCCGGTGGCTGGGATTCACCGTGATGTGGGTGATCCGGTCCCACAGCGCGTCCAGTGTCGCGGTGAGAGCAGGTAGTTCACGCCCCAAGTCGCGGGAACAGGGCCACCGGTCGCCGTCCAGCGGGCCACCCGACCGGCTCGCCGGCACCAGGGAAAGCCCAGCCGTTCGCCGGGCGGAAGAGAGGGGCGTCGGTTCGGCGAGCACCGTCATGGCTCGCTCCCACCTGAGAGGCACCACGACGGGCGGGGTCGGCTGCCTGGGGTCGTCGCTCTCCGGGAACGACACCGGCATCTGAGCCGGTGTGCGGAATGCTCCCGGTAGTGCCAGCCTACCGCGCCCGGGAGGCGCGCGGCCCGAGCGGAGGACGGCCCGCAAAGCACGCGGGCGGGGCGTCAGGAGCCGTCGGGACGCCGTGTCGCTGTCGTACCCGGGAGCGCGTAACGGAGGATGCGGCTCCAGGTGGAGGCGTACTGCCTGCGCAGCGGGCCGGTCACGTACGGGATCCCGTACGCCTCGCAGGTCTTGCGCACCCGGTGGGCGATCTCGGCGTAGCGATTGCTGGGCAGGTCGGGGAAGAGGTGGTGCTCGATCTGGTGGCCGAGGTTGCCGCTGAGGACGTGGAAGAGCGGGCTGCCTTGGAGGTTCGCCGAGCCCCGGATCTGCCGGAGGTACCACTCGCCCCGGCTCTCGCCTTCGACCTCCTCTTCGGTGAAGGTGCGCACTTCGCCGGGGAAGTGGCCGCAGAAGATGATGGTGTGCGCCCAGATGTTGCGCAGGGTGTTGGCGGTGAGGTTGCCGAGAAGGCACGGCACCGCGGACGGACCCGCGAGCAAGGGGAACAGGAGGTAGTCCTTGGTGAATTGCCGCAGGGCCTTGCGGGCCAGCCCCGCGGTGTCGGTGACGAGCCGGCGGACGCTCTTGCGACCGGAGATGACGGCGTCCGTCTCCAGGTCGTACAGCGCGATGCCCCACTCGAAGACCGGCGCGAGGAGGGCGGCGTAGAGCGGCTGGAGGAGGTGAGCCGGATGCCAGCGCTGATCCGCGCTCATGCGCAGGATGGTGTATCCGAGGTCGCGGTCGCGTCCGACCACGTTGGTGTAGGTGTGGTGGAGGTGGTTGTGGGTGTGCTTCCAGGCGTCGGCGGGGGAGGGAAAGTCCCATTCCCAGGTCGTGGAGTGGATGGCCGGGTCGCCCATCCAGTCCCACTGCCCATGCAGGATGTTGTGGCCCAGCTCCATGTTCTCCAGGATCTTGGCGGTGGTCAGCATTCCGGTGCCCGCGAACCAGGCGGGCGGCAGCAGGGAGACGGCGAGGGCGGCGCGGCCCCCTGCCTCCAGCGCGCGCTGCACGGCGACCACGGTGTGGATGTAGCGGGCGTCGGAGGCGCCGCGGCCGGTGACGACATCGGCGCGGATTCGGTCCAGCTCCTGTCCGATTGCCTCGATCCGGTCGGGAGTCAGGCCGGGGACGGCGGTCGCCATGGTGTGGCTCCTTCACATGCCTAGATGTCGAGGGCGAGCGGATTCGCCGCGGCGTTCACGCAGCTCTGGATCAGCTTCCCCGGCTCGCCGTGCACCTCGCCGGTCCGCAGATCGCGCACCCGGCCGTGGAGCAGCGGTACGAGACAGCCGAAGCAGATGCCGCGCCGGCAGCCGTACGGCATGGGCACGCCGGCCTGCTCCCCGGTCACCAGCAGTGGGACGGCCGGGGCGGACTCCGTCTCGACGCCGCTTCTGGCGAACCTGACCCTGCCTCCACGAGCGCCGGGCTCCGGTGGGCGCGGCGGGGCGGGGGCGAAGCGCTCGGTGTGCAGCCGTCCGGTGAGGCCGGCTGCCGCCCAGTGCTCCTCGATCGCGGCCAGCAGGCCGGGTGGTCCACAGGCCCAGGTCTCGCGAATCCGCCAGTCCGGACAGGTGCCGGTGATGTCCGTGGGGGTCAGCCGGCCCGGTGGCGGGGCCTTTCCCGCCGGAAAGGCGTGGGAAGCCTGGGAGCGGGTGTGCCGTTCATGGAAGCGGAACCACGGCAACCGGGCTGCCATGTCCCGCAGCTCGGCGCGGAACAGGACCTCCCGCTGTGTGGGAGCGCTGTGCAGAAGTACGACGTCCGGGGGGCCGGGCCGTCGGGGGCGACGCTTCGCCAGCGTACGCAGCATTCCCATGACCGGTGTGATGCCACTGCCCGCTGACACCATCAGCATCCGGCATGGCGGCGGGTCGGGGAGCACGAACTCGCCCTGGGCGGGGCCGAGCCGCAGCACGGTGCCGGGCGGGGTGTGGTGGACCAGACGGGGGGAGACCCGGCCCCGCCGGTCCGCCTTGACCGTGATGGCCAGCGCCGTACCGGCCCCGCCGGGCGGGGAGGTCAGCGAGTAGGTGCGCCAGTGCCGCACGCCGTCCAGTTCGACACCGACGGGCAGGTACTGTCCGGCCCGGTGCCCCGCCCAGCCGCGGCCTGCCCTGATCACCAGGGTGGCGGCGCCGGGTCCTTCCGGCCGTACGGCGACGACCCGGCCCGCCGGGTGGCGCGCCGACAGCAGCGGATCGATCAGACCGAGGTAGTCGTCCGGCGCCAGCGGGGTGGTCAGCAGGGCCGCGGCCGACAGGATCCGGTCGGTGAACCGACCGGTGAAGAGCGAAGGCGCGGACCAAGACATCTGCGGGTTCCTCTTCTCGTGCCCTGTGCGGTGACGCGAGCAGTCAGAACGTTGCACACACGTACATGCTTGTCTGGCGGTGACCACCGCCAGACAAGCACAGGCGCCCGGCCGCGTGGAGGGAATCCCGCCAGTGGGCACGGGGTCCCCGGCTCCTGTTCGCGGCCGTGGTGGACGTCCGCCGTCCACGGGTCACCTCCACGGACCGCGCGTCCGGTACGGGGGCCCTGACACCGGAGCGCACCGGGCATGTCGGGATGGGACGGCTCGACAGGGTCCCGGTTCCGACAGCCGGTACTCGTGCGCCCGATGCCGGCGGCGCGACCGGTCGGCAACGCGGGCAGCCGGTTCGGGCACAACGCGGCAGGTACGTCGTCGCACCCTGTGTAAGCGGGGCGCCCGATCCGCCGCCGGGCACAAGATGTCCGTAAATGGCCCTGCGGTTCGTGTCGGGAGCCGGTCACTGTGGGGCTGCTCGAAGGGACGCGGACCACCGGGCCGGGAGCCGGCGGTGCGGGCCGGGCGCCCGGCAGGAGTGTGCGCTCAGCAGCGACGCGCCGTCGGGGGCTGGAACATCGACGTCCTGATGCGAGGGTGAACCGGTCCACCGGGCCGACGCGACGCGCCGCGGCGTCCGGCACAAGGGCCGGTGAGACCAGGGGGAAGCCTGCGGCGCCCCCGGGGCCGGCCGGCCGTCGCACGGCTCATCGTCAGCTTCGCCGCCGACCTCGACCCGGCAGCCGCCCTGACCACCGCCTGCCGTACCGTCCTGACCGGCCCGTGTGCGGTCGGTCCGACGCCGGCCGTCGATGCCGCCCGGGCCCGGCGTACACCGTTCGCCTCTCGCCGCCGGCCGACTCCGGTGGCCTGCTACGCAGGCTGCCGTGCTCACCGGTATCGCCGTGACTCGGCAAGGCATGTTCCGTGATGGTCCTGGTACGGCGCCGCCGCGCGCTCGGCCGCACGCCGGGCGGCGACCGCCGTTTCGGGCGACGGCCGCGTGCCCCGTGCGGTGCGGCGTATGCCGCGCCCGCCGTCTCACGTGACACTCCCTCATCGGCAGCCAGTAGCGTGAGGATCTGGCTCATGAACGCCCGAGGGACGATCCGGATCCGCCGCCGGGAGAGCAGAGGCGGGTCCGGCGTCTCGTGAGTGTGCACCGCAGGCTCGCTCATCTGCGGCACGTACCCCCGGGCCCGGCACCGACGACCGAGGGCTCCTCCCTCACCCTAGGGCTGCTCGCCGCCGTGGGAGCGCGGCCCGCCGCAACTGGTACACAACGACGGGACCGGACGTGCAGCAGAGCCGCCGGTGTGACAGGCCGCTGTCAGCGCCTCCCGCGATTCCGGCCGCACACCCGTACCCCCGACAGCGTGCCACGGTCCCTCTGCGTTCTCTCCCGGCCGAGGGAGCCGCTTGGTGGGACAGCGAAGCCGCAGCCACCGGTCGGGATCGTCGCGATTCCGCCCCGCCGTGGTCATGGCCGCGGACGTCCGAGTGACGGTGGCGGTGGATCCGACGGTGGCGGCGGATCGGTGAAGAGGGTGCTGTGCCCGGCTGTCAGCTCCGCCCGGCGCCAGGCGCGGCCGTCTTCGGCCAGCGCGTTCACCGCGGCGGCACCGTCGGCGAACACGGGCAGCAGAGACACGGTGCCCGTGCGCTCGATGACCTTGCGTACGGCGAGGCAGGGGCCCGCGAGCAGCAGTTCGCCGCCGACCGAGTGCAGGCGCATCGCCTTGCGGACCAGGACCGCGAGGGCGTCGATGGTCAGACGCTCCACTGCCGTCACATCGAGGATCACGGTAGGTACTGCGGCGCGGCACCGGATGACGGAAGCCAGGCAGCTGATCGTCTCCCAGGAACCGTCGGGCAAGGGGAGCAGGTGATACTGGGCAGGTCGAGACAACGAAATCGGGGCCTTCCGCGCGCAGAGCGGACGCTTCGGGCCCCAGAGGTGTCGCGGCCCCACGGCCCGACGCGCTTACCGTGCCGCTGGCATACCCCCTCACCCCCCGCGGCACCCCGCCCACTTGCCATGAGATTTTCTACGCTCAATGTCCACCAGAGGCTCGGATCTCCGCATCGGGAAGCGCGGACCAGCAGCGGGAGGAATCGAGCGGCGCGGGCCGGCCCGTGCTCCCGGAACCGAACTGACCCTGTGTCCGGCGTTTACGCTCCCAGCGCGGGGTTACCCGCCCGGTACCTCGATCGCATGTTTTCGAGCGTCGCGGTCAAGGCATGTTCATCGCCGTCGGCCGGCGGACCGTGGTGCACGGTCGCCGCCGTCGGGCAAAGGCGGCGGCGATACACCGCACCTCGGTCGGCCGACTTTTCGAACTCGGCGTCGGTTTGAGGGTCATGACTGGGAACGCGGCTCAGGCGATCTGCCGCCCGGCCGCGGACTGGCCGCGGACACCCAGCCCCACGCGCACGCCGCCAACGGCTTCCATGTGAAAAACGGCCGGACGGCCGGTTCGTCGAGAAGAACGGCACCGACTTCGTCTTCCGCGGTGTCAATCATTCCCACGCCTGGCGTCCTGACCGGACCGCCCGGGCCCTGTCGCTCCGTTCAAGGGACGCAGCCGATGCCCGCTCCGGCATGGAGCGGACATCGGTACGGCTGCCCGCCGGCGCTGCCGCCAAGGGGAGTCGGACCCGCCGGGTACAGCCGCTCCCGGGCGGGACCGGCGGAGGATCTCAGCCCAGGGGGAGTTCGAGGTAGGAGGCGTCGCCGGCGGGGGAGCTGACGGTGAGGGTGTGGGGTGCCTCGTTGGTGTCGCTGTAGAACGCGTCCTTGCTGTCGATGACCAGCATCAGGCGGCGCCCTGCGCGGATGTCGTAGCCGGTGGCCTGGAGTTCGAGGTCGACGGTGCCGGAGCCGCCGATCGTAGCGGCCGGCGCGGTGAACGGCGCGTGGGTGATGATGTGCGCGTTGCCGTCGGCGCCCGCGTCCAGCAGGTAGGCGATGAAGGTGGCCTCGCGTGTGCTGCTGGTCACGGTCAGGTGCAGCTTCGGGATGCCGTGCAGGCGCAGGCGCTCGGAGGTCGCCGGTGCTGACCAGACAAGCGCGTCGGAACGGGGGATGTCCGGTGTCGCGTAGACCTTGGGACGGCCCAGCATCTCGGCCAAGCCGGTCCAGATGACGGTGTCGGCGACCTCGGCCAGGGTGTGGGTGCCGACCTGGAACGCCCGCTCCCAGCCGGCCGACTCGGCTTCGGTCAGTTGCCCGTCGCCGCCGCCCTCTGCGGGGCTGGAGAGGTACAGCTTCCGGGTGTCCTGGGTGACCGCTGCCCAGTCCGGGTGGGTCTCCAGGGCACGGGACCACATGATCTGGCTGACGACCTCGCTGTCGTTCCCGGTGCCGTTGTCCTCTTCCCTGAGGAAGTGGTCGAACCACCGGTTGGCGGCGGACCAGATCCGGTTGGGCAGGCCGATCATGCCGGACATCTCCGGCCCTGAATGGTCGCCGACCGAGAAGAGCAGCCGTTTGGGTCCTTCGAGCCTGTTGAACATCTCCAGTGTCTGGTTGGACGGGAAGAGCGTCTCGTGCCATGCCTGCGCGAACAGGATGGGTACCCGCCGCGCGTTGAGGGCGTCGATGTGCGTCAGGGGGGAGCGGTCCTCGGCCCACAGCAGGATGTCGTCGATGTCCGCACCGGCCAGAACGAGGTCGAAGATCTCCTGGGTGCGCTTGCTGAGCCGGGCGTTCTTGGCGGCGCCCAGCAGCGCGGCGACGGAGGCCAGGTGCCGGGTGCGGTTCTCGTAGAACGCTGTGGCCAGGTCGCCCCAGGTGCTCATCGCCACGACGGCATCGACCCGGGAGTCCTGTGCGGCGACGATCTGGCTGATGCCGGAACCGTAGGAGTCCCCGAGGAAACCCACCTTGGTGGGCTCCTGCCCCAGGGCGCCGGTGAAGTAGTTCAGTGCCTCGACGCCGTCTTGGATGTCGGCCTCGCCGGCCACCTCCACCTCACCCTCGGACTGGCCGAACCCGCGGGCGCTGTAGGCGAGCACGTCGTAACCCTTGGTGGCGAACCGCATGCCCTGGACCGCGTACGCGAGCCAGCCCATGTCCGCCCACGGAGAGGGCATGATGATGGCCGGCCGCGGCGTGCCGTCGCCGTGGATCCACTGGACGGCGTCGAGCGCGTCCCCTCCGGCTCCGGGTACCCGCACCTTGCTGAAGCGGGTCACTCTGCGGGCCTCGTCCACCTCGGAGGCGAGGGCCGGAGGCAGACCGGAGGTGTCGCCGGTCTCCAGGGCGCGGGCGACGACGGGGAGATCGGTTTCCTCGGGTGCGATGTACAGGCCGGCCATGGGCGGGACCTGCAAGGTGCTCGCCTGACCGGTCGGCTGCACCTGGCCGGTCTCCCCGGGCGGGGCGTTGAGTGCCAGGAGCCCTGCCGGGTCTTCTGAGAGCCGTCGGGCCCAGATGGTGCGCTCGGTCATGGCAAAGTGCTCCTTTTTCCGGAAGAATGTGCGACAGGATGCGGACGTCAGTACGCATTCACCTGGTTGCCAGGTGGAAGAATGGCAAGCGGCCGAGTGTTCAGCGGGGAGCGATTCCGGCGGACATGTTCGCGGTATGCCAACCGAGCGGGAATTGCCGTTTCATGCAGCGGTCGTCCCGTCGCATCAGGATGTACTTTCCGAATTCGGCCGTCAATGGGGCCTCAAGATGAGGCACTACATGGCCGGTTCTCACCCCGTCGAGCCGTACCGTGGGCCGTCTGCCGAGGACATCACGGGCCCGTCAAGTGCTCTTTCGGAACAACAGTCGCATCAGCTTCGGCCTGGCACCTCGGCCGTGACCATCGGTACCGACCACGGCCAGAAAATCGTGGTCCAGGTCGGCCGGGCCTGCGTCGCCGCCAGAAGCTCGACCCCGTGCGCCCGGGGACGGGAATGAAGCTGCTCGATGAAGCCGGTTCGATGGTCGGCCTCGCAGATTCTCTCTCAGGCGGCAGCGGGGACGCCGGTGTTCTGTACGGCTGGGCGCTCCCCGCAAGGCGCGCAAAGCGGAGCGAGGAAACTACTGAAGTCTGCCCGGGCTCCTGCCGTCAGGGGCGGACGTGCCGCCTATATGTCGGGTTCTACCCGCGCACCAGCTGTCTCGCACCGGCCGGCTGGGAGACCGGGACGCTTGCGTTCGGCTTCGTCAGCAGTGCCTCGGTGGACTCGTGCACGCTGAGGCCGTTCCACTCCTCGACGAGCCGCGATGGTGTCAGCCCGGCGGTCACACCCACAGCCGGGCCTTCATCAGAAGGTGGCTGTGGAGCAGGGTCAGGTCGGGGTGGCACATGCCTCCGTCCCGGGTGGCGAGGTAGAAGGTGTTGATGGGCGGGATCTCGGGCTCCAGCAGCTTGACGGCCTCGCCGCGAAGGAGAGCGTCGGCTGCGAGGTAGGTGGGCAGCACCGAGATTCCGGCGGAGGACTTGACTGCTGCCAGTACCCCGCGCAGGTCCGGGATGACGAGGGAGGGGGCCGACGTGGGGCGTATCCCGAAGACGGTGAGCCAGTAACGGCGGATGATCGGAAGCGACTCGGCGTAGGCGATCAACGGGTATTTGTCGAGGACGGCCGCCGGTCCCTCCTTCATGATCCGTCCGGTGGGGATGCCGCTGGCCAGTTCGGGGGAGGCGAGGATCGCGAACTCCTCGTCGACCAGCGTGACGGCGCTGATTCCGCGCAGCCGGGGCCGGACGGTCGACAGGACGAGGTCGTAGTGGCCGCTCGCCAGGCGCTCCAGGAGGTCGTCGGCGAGGCCGAAGCTGAAGTTGATCCGCAGGCCGTCTGCGACGAGGTCGCTGACCGCTGGTACGACACGGGAGCTGATCAGCTCCACCGGCCCGCCTACGCACAGCGGACGGCCGCCGGGGCCGGTGCCGAAGTGACGTTCGACCACGATGCCGAGGGCGTCGACCGGACCCTGTACGTCGCGGATGAGGGAGTCGGCGGCACAGGTGGGGACGACACCCTGCGGAACGCGTTCGAAGAGCTCCTTGCCGAACGTGCGCTCAAGATTGCGGATCTGGTGGGTGACGGTCGGTTGCGAAAGCTCCAGACGCTGAGCCGCCTTGGTCAATGAGCCGAGACGGTAGACGGTCACGAACGTCCTGAGCCAGCTCAGTTGAACGACCATAGTCAGCGCTCCCGCGCTCGCCCTGCTGTTGCCTTCGCTCCCCGGAGCGGACTCGGCGCCTGACCGGGTGGCTTCGCCGGGTGGTGTGTGAAGACGCCGGGCCGGGCATTTCGGGGGCGGTCGGGAGTCCTGCGGCAATGGTGCGGCACAGGGAGCGACCGAGGGGGCGGCGGACGAGATGACGGTGCGTAGGGCGACGAAAATACGTATACGGGACTACTTCTCGTGCCTGGAAGCACGAGAAGCGGTCACCTCGGTACGGGGCACGGTGACGACGGCGGGGCAACGGGCGGCGAGGTCAGGCGGCCTCCACCTGCTCGATCACCAGCTCGGCGACCCGCACGGCCGAAGCCGGGTTCTGGCCGGTGACGAGTCGCTGGTCGGCGACTGCGTGTTCGGCGAAGTTCGCGGTCTTGGTGACCTTCGCGCCGCGTTCGGCGAGCTTGCTCTCCAGCAGGTAGGGCACCACATCGGTCATCCCGGCGGCGGCCTCCTCCTCGTTGGTGAAGGTCGAGACCTGTTTGCCGTCCACCAGGTACGAGCCGTCGCCGAGCTTGACGTTGACCAGTCCGGCCGGGCCGTGGCAGACGGCGGCGACGACGCCGCCCCGCTCATAGATTCCGGCGGCCAGCGCAGCCAGCTCTGCCGACTCCGCCAGGTCCCACATGGCGCCGTGGCCGCCCGCGTAGAAGATGGCGTCGTAGTCGGCAGCCTGCAGATCACGCGGAGCGGCGGTACTGGACAGGGCGGTGCGGGTCTCCGGGTCGGCGAGGAAGTCGGCCTGCACCCTGTCCTCGGGGTCGAAACCGTCCTGCGGCGGGGCGCCGCCCTGTACGGACACGAAGTCGAGGTCGTAGCCCGCCTTGCGGAAAACAGCGGCGGGATGGGCCACCTCAGGGACGTAGAAACCGGTCTTCCGGCCGGTATCACCGAGGTCGCCCTGGCTGGTGAGCGCGAACAGAATTTTCTTCGGCATGGAGTTCTCTCCGGTTGGCGAGATGTTGTGGGTGAGCTGCCGGGCAAGTTTTTCCCGTGTTCATCGAATCTAGGCGCCGGGCGTTCCTGCCGCCAATAGCGTGGCCAATATCCCTTATAGGGATTCGTATGAGTGTTTTTCGGCCCGGGAAATTCCGGGTGTGGCGAGAGTGTCTGTGTGTTGGTCAAGGCCGCCGCTCGGGTGCCTCAGGAGCAACTCGGCCATCCGCTCCCCGAGCCCGGCGGACGACTGTGGGTTCTGCCCGGTGACCAATCGCCCGCTGACCACCACATGCGGCGACCGGTCGGGGGCGGCGGAGAATTTCGCACCGGCAGCTTCCAACGTGGTCTGCAGCGGGAACGGTACGACGTCGGCCAGCCCGCGCATGGCCTCCGACGCATGCGAGAACGCGGTCAGTTCGCGGCCGTTCACCAGGCGGCTGCCGTCCGAGAGGGTCAGATCGACGAATGCTGCCGGGCCGTGGCAGATCGCCGCGAGGACCCCACCGGACTCGTACACCTGCCGGCCGATGGCGTGCAGTGCCGGGTGCCCCCGGAAGTCCCACATCGTCCCGTGGCCGCCGACGAAGAACACACCTGCGTAATCGCCCGCTTCCACCTCCTCCGGCCGCAGCGTTCGGGAGAGCCGTCCGCCGCCGTCCGGATCGGCCAGGAACGCCCGCTGTGCGGGGTCGGCGGAATCGTGGCCGACGACCGGCGGCCGGCCGCCCCGTACGGAGGCGAAGTCCACGGTATGGCCGTCGGCACGCAGCCGTTGCCAGGGAATGGCGGTCTCGGCCAGGTGGAAACCGGTGGGCGAGCCCGTACGGCCGAGGACGGCATGGCTGGTCAGCACGAACAGTACGTGTTTTGCGACGTTCACTGCGTTCATTGTGTGCCTTTCGGGCTCCGGGTGAAGACGGCCACGGCGAGGGCGGCGATGAGCGTGGCGATGACGAGGACGGCCAGCATGGGCCGGTAGCCGAGTTGCGCGGCGGTGAGCTGTCCGGCCGAGGCGCCGACGAACAGGGCGAAGGTGTTGACCGCGCCCGCCGCCCCGCGTGCCCTCGGCGCGAGTTCGTGCAGCAGCCCGACGAGCCCTGGCACGATCAGACTGGTCCCGGCCACGAAAATCACGCCGGCGCCGACCAGCGCCCCTGTCATGGCAGTGGCTTGCGCCAGCAATGCCAGCAGCAGTCCGGCGGCCGCCGTCAGATACCCGGCGACAGCGAGCGTGCGCGGCCCCTCGGCGCCGAACCGCCGGTTCACCAGTGGCCCCGCCAGCAGCCCGGCCGCCCCGACGGCTTGAACCAGCAGCAACTGGTTCGCGTCGAATCCGGACACCTCTCGCAACTCCCGGCCCAGAACCGCGTAGAAGGCGACGAAGCTTGCGAACACGGTCAGAGCGGATCCGAATACCGCTGCCGGCCCTCTGGTGCGCAGGAGCGCCGACACCGCCCCGGCGACCTCGCGGACCGAAGCCGCCGAGCCGGCCGCACCTGGTGCCAGCAGCCGCCACAAGGCCACGGCGGCCATCGCGTACACGACCGCCGCGGGCCAGAACGCAGCTCGCCAGTCGGCGTACTCCGCCACCAGCTGGCCGAATACCTGTCCGGCGATGCCCGCCCCCAGCAAACCGGTCGTGAGAAGAGAGAGTGCGACCGGCCGTCGGGCGGCTGGCGCCCGTTCGGTCACGTAGGCGAGCGCGGCGGGCGCGAAGGTCGCGGCTGCGAGTCCTTGGAGGACGCGGCAGGTCAGGAACCAGCCGAAGTCCGGGGCGGCGGCAGTCAGCGCGGTGGTCACGGCCGTCGCCAGGGCGCCGCTCGCGAGTACGGGGCGCCGCCCGACCCGGTCGGACAAGGGGCCGAAGACCAGGAAACCGATGGCATAGGCGAAGGAGAACGCGGCGCCGGTCCAGGCGGCGGACGCGGCGTCGATACCGTAGGCGGCCTGGACGCGGCCGGCGATCGGGATCGCGAGGTAGAGCTGTGCGGGGATGGCGAAGGCCATGGCCACCAGCAGCGTGAGCTGAACGGAGAACCCGGGCCGTGGCCGGTGAGTGAGGGTGGGGCGAGCGGCGGTGACGGTGAGCATGCACGTCCTCCGGGAAGAGCCGGGCTGTCGAGTGGTCAGGTCACAAGTGCCGGGGCCGGGAGCCGTAGAGGAAACGGGGCGCGGCGGGGTACCCGCCGCGCCCCCACAGGCCAGGCAGATGTCTCGTGCACACCCGCGACAAGAGGGCCATGTGAAGGGCCCGGTGCGGTACCGGTGAGAAGGCCGGGGCGCACCGGCATGCACGCTTGCCCGTGCCGCACCGGCCGCGAGGAGACTGCCCCGTCGGGGTGCGGACGCTCACAAGGCAGCCGACAGGCCGGCGAGCCCGGCCAGCTCCAGCCCCTCGATCCCGGACAGTGCGGCTTCCGCCCGGTGTTCGGGTGTCTGGTAGCCCCACTGCGCCCACCGGGCCCGTACGCCCACCGCCGCTACGTTCCGTACGTTGGGCAGGTTGTCGTCCACGAACGTCACGGCGTCCAGCGGCACACCCCGTCGCGCGCAGGCGTCCTGCACGGCCGCTGCTTTGTGGGCGCACTCTCCGTAGACCTCGGCCACGGTCCATTCCAGGCCGTTCCGCCTGAGGATGGAACGCACCGAGGATTCGTCCTTCGCCGTCACGATCACCACCGCCCCGGCGTGCCGGAGCAGCTCCGGCACGCCGGGATAGAGGGTGTGCAGACCGAGCCAGAAGTCCGGCTCCACCGCCCGGAACCACTCCCGGGCCTCGGACGCCGCCGTCGTGAACCGCGCTACACGCTCCCGCGGAAGCGAGCTGAAGAGCCGGTCGAAGTCCGCCTGTGACGTGATGCTGCCGGCCTCGGTCAGATGGGCCACCAGGAAGTGATCCAGCAGCCGTGCGTAGTCCCGCACCTTCCGGAACCGCTCGGTGAACGTCCCGGGCAGCCGCTCCAGCTGCCCGGGGCCGGCGACCGTCCGGTCGTGCGGACGCTCCCCGAGCCAGGTGACGAGGGCGCATTCGTCGAGGGCGTCACAGATGACCCCGTCGAAGTCGAGCGCCAGCATGCCCTTGTGGGCGCTGATCCGGTCGGGGACCCGGGTGTCGGCCCGGGCGCCGGCGTGGCGGCCCATCAGGAACCGTCCTTCTCCGCGATCTTCTGCGCGGTCTCGAAGACGGCACGCATGAACGTCCCCATGTAGCCGTAGTACGAGCACGTGATGATGTTGCCGTCCACGACGACGTCGCTCTCGACCACCTCCGCGCCCGCGTTGACCACGTCGTCGCGCAGTCCGATGTACGCGCAGGCTTTCCGGCCCCGCAGCACCCCGGCGCTCACCATGATCCACGGCCCGTGGCACAGCCCGGCGACCACTTTGCCCGCCTCGGCCATCCCCGCCACGAAGTCCAGTACGCCGCGGACCTGCCGCACCCGGTCCGGGGCCTCGTGACCGCCGGTGAGAATCACGGCGTCGTACATCTCCACCGCCAGGTCCTCGTAGGCGATCAGCGGCCGAGCCGTCTTGTCCATCGGGAGCGGGACGCCGTACTTGCCGATGGTCGCATCGCCGTTCTTCGTGGCGATGTCGACGTGCCATCCCTCTTCGAGGAGGCGGTAGTAGGTGAAGACGACGTCGTGGTCCTGGAACCCCTGGCCGGTGACGATGACAGCACTGTGAGACATGACCTTTTCCCCCGTGAATCTTTCGTTGACGCTGTTTGCTGACTCTCCGCCTGATCCACCGCACAGCTCCGTCAGGCGGTTCGGATCCGTCAGGCGGTGCTGACGCACAGATACTGCATTTCGGTGTGCGGCCGCCGGCTGTCTTGCCGGTGGGCGGTCAGAATCTCCAGGTCCGAGTAGACGGCACCGGATACGCAGAGCGGGACATGGAACAGATCCTGCGCCCGCCGCCGGTAGAACACGTCCATTCCGGTGCGCAGTTCGAACCGGAATCGCCCGTCCGGGGTCCGTGCCCGCATCCGCGTGTGAGGAAACGCCGGCACCTTCCGCATCGGGTGCTGCGGGGCATCGAGAGAGCCCGACTCGTACGCTGTCCCTGCCCGGTTGTAGTCATCCTTGAGCCGCATCAGATCGAACTTGTTCCGCGGCGACTCGACCTCGATCAGTTCCAGCGGTTCGTCTCCCGCATTCCGCGTTCCGTGGAACGCCCCGGGCGCGATCCGCACGACGCTGCCCTGCCGGATCGGTACGGACGTGCCGTCCAGTCCGGCCGTCACGCCTCGACCGCCCAGGCAGAGCAGGTACGTGAGCTTACGCGGGTGTACATGGACGGATGTGCTGTGCGGGGCGTCGATGTGCAGCGCCCAGAAGTCGAAGAACTCGTCCACGTAGGCCCGGTACTCGTACCCCCAGGGCTTCGGGATCACCTCGTCGAGGTGTGAGTCCTCGTCGAACTGCTCATTAC
Organism: Streptomyces chrestomyceticus JCM 4735; assembly: GCF_003865135.1. NCBI lineage: Bacteria > Bacillati > Actinomycetota > Actinomycetes > Kitasatosporales > Streptomycetaceae > Streptomyces > Streptomyces chrestomyceticus. The sequence goes on from NZ_BHZC01000001.1 coordinate 8,472,491, forward strand.
CGACGCGGGCCCCGCGTCGCAGCAGCCGCTTGAGTTCGGCGATGTCCGCCGGTCCCGTGTCCAGACGGACGAGATGGGACGGGCCGTCGTCGGTCGTGGTCGGTTCCTGTGTCGTTGTAGGCGTGATTGCCATTTTCCCTTTTCCCCCGTTTGCATGTAGCCGATTGCCGATGGTCCGTGCACGGACCGGACGGCGGTCTCAGCAACTCAACCAAAGCAGTGATCGCAGCGGGGATCAAATAGAAACTTCTGGCGGGGGTATGAAGTTTCCTTGTTGATGGGGATTTGAGCTTTCGGTGCCAACCTGTCGCCAGGAGTTCATGGCCGAAAAGTCCGCGCCGTGTCACTCCGGTCCTCGTATGCAGAACAGACTAAAGAAGACCAACAGTTTTCGGAATGACGGTCAGACTCCTCGAGCGCCTCACTCCGGCTCCGGCGAGGGGGCTCGCAATGGTCCGGCGTCGTGCGTCACGGCGACGGTCGGAACTCCTCTTCCCAGTTGTCCGGGTGTCCCCAGGCGGCGTCCGGCCGGGGCCCGCAGGGGGTGACAGACCGCCGGCGGCGGAGCAGGCTGTGCAGTGACGGCCGGGGTAGCCCCGGGGGAAGCCGGACCCGCCTTGTCCGCGTGGGCCGAGACACCCGAGAACCCGACCGTCCTCAAGGGGGAGCCATGGCGTGGTCGGCACGCGAAGGGGGCGTCCGGCGGCGCCGTGACGCGGTCTCCTACCGGCGTGATCCCCTGGCGTTCTGGGCCGCGGAGTTCGATGGCGTCCACGATGTGTGGCGCTCGACCGCGGGCCGGGTGTGCGTGGCCGGTCCGGCGGCCGCCCGCGAGGTGCTGGGCAACCGGCGCGGCACGTTCGTGGAGACCTCCGACTTCTTTCACACCCGCACCGGCGTCTTCGGGCCCCGGCCCGCGCAGATCCAGATCGGCCATGCGGCACGCGACCTGATACGCGGCCACCTCGATGAGCGCAGAGCCGACCTACCGCGTTTGGTCGGCGAGCGGCTCGTGCCCGCCAGTTACTGGCCCGACGCGGGCAACCTGCTGGTCCGCGAGCATCTGCGAGACATCCTGCTGCGCCCGGACGCACCCGCCGAACTGCACGAAACCCTCCAGCACGTCATCGCCCGGGCCGTGCTGGCCGGTGCACGGGAACAGCAGCCGGCCTTCTCGCGCCGGGCGTTTCGCCGTCGGGCCATGGGGGCTCTGGTTCAGGAGATCGAAGCACGCCGGGGCAGCCGCCGGGGCGGGCCGGCCGATCTGCTCGGTGTGACCGTCGCCGGAGCCGGATGGTCGGCGGACCCCGTCGACGTGGCCGAGGTCTACCTCTCGTTGTTGTTCGCCACGGTCGGCTCGGTCGGCTTCGCCCTCGGCTGGTCGGTCTACCTCGCGGGCCGGCACCCTCGCGTCTGGGAGGAGGAACCGGTGTGGATCGTCCGGGAGGCGCTGCGGCTGTGGCCGGTGGCCTGGCTGTTCGCCCGCACGCCCAGCCGCGCGCACCACCTGGCCGGCGTGCCCACCGGGCCGCACGACGAGGTGAACGTGTGCCTGTACCTGGTGCACCGCCACCCGCACCACTGGGAGCACCCGCACGAGTTCGCACCGCGCCGCTGGGCGGCCGCCGGGCCCGATCCGGCGTTCCTGCCGTTCGGGGCCGGGCCGCACGCCTGCACCGGAGCCGCCGTGACGATGAGACTCCTGGCAGACCTGATCGGCATCATCACCCGCGACTGGCGCCTGTCGGTCACCGCGGGCGGCGACGGCCCCCGTCCGGGTCCTGCGCTGGCTCCGCCGCCTTTCCTCGCGGAGCTGCGCGACCGCGTCGCCCCGGGGAGGAGGTGAACGACATGAGGAAGCTCTTCCGCTCGGCCAAGTCGGCCCTGAACATCCGCTCCGGCTACAGCACGTACCACTTCTGGTACCTCTACCACCACATCTGACCGGAACGTGGGTGAAAGCCGCCCCGACGGCTTTCACCCGCACCGCGAGAGGCCGTGCCCGTGACCACACCCGACCATGGCGACGACTTCCTGCACGGCCTGCGGCTGCGCAGCGCGGCCGAAGGCGGTGTCTTCTGGCTGGAGGACGGGCCGCTCGCCGTCTTCGAGCCGAGCGCGGCCCAGCTGGTCAGCCGGGCGAACTGGGACGGCCTGATGATGCACGACCGCTTCCTGGACACCCTCCGGCGGCGCCACAGCGCGCCGGTATCGTGGAAGCGCATCCGCACCGCCTGGCTCACCCAACTGCACACCCTGGCCACCGAAGCACACCACACCGCCATGGTCACGCGGATGCGGCAGCTCATCGACTCCCGGCTCGGCGACGACGTCGACCTCGTTCTGCTGGCCCAGGACACCGCCGTGCAGGCGATGCTGCCCATCGCCCTGACCGGCCTCACCCCACGAGAGACCGCCCGGATCGTCCAGGACCTCAATCAGAAACTGCTGCGCCTGATCGACCGCTCTCCCGAACGCGGGCTGCGCCACCACGCCCACTTCGCCGCCGTCCAGGTCCGGGCCGGCCTCGTCGTACGGCGTGTCCTGCGTGAACGCGCCGCAGGACGCCGCCCCCGCCGGCCGGACCTCACCGACCCCATCGTCGACCTGCTCCCCGAACTCGGCATGGACCGCGCCCTGGACGTGGTCACCACCGTGCTCACCGCCATCGGCGGCCCGCCCGGTTCCGCGGCCGCCAGCGTGCTCTACGAACTCGTCCGCAACCCGCACTGGGCACGACGCCTCGCCGGCGAACTGCGCACCGTCGATACGGCTGCATTCTGCGCAGCACCGTCGAAGGCGGCACCGCTCACCCACCGCTTCGTCAAAGAAGTCCTGCGCATGTGGAGCCCGCCCCTGCTGCTCATGCGGCGGGCACGGGCCACGTTCGACCTCGCCACCACCCGGCTGGAGACGGGATGCGGTTATCTGGTCAGCCCGCACATGATCCACCGTGATCCCCGCTGCTGGCAGCGGCCCGACACCTTCGACCCCGACCGCTTCCTGCCCGGCGCACCGCACGGACCGGCCGATCGAACGCACTACGTGCCGTTCGGCTGGGCCCCGAAGAAATGCATCGGCGCCGACATCGCCACCACCCAGCTGATGGCCCTGTGCCACCTGATGTGCACCCGCTACCGCCTCACCGTGCCGGATGCCAGCACCGTCACCATGGCCTGCCGCTTCGCCCCCGTGCCCCAGCATTTCCACGGCCGCCTCACCCTGGCGCAACCCGGCGGTACGGAAGACCCGGGCCGGTGACGCCAGAACGCGCGGACCGGCCGGCCGGGGCACGTCCCGAGGCATGTCGTGTGTGGCGGCCTTGGCGTTGGCGTCGTGAGCGCATCCACGTCATGCAGATCTGCCGCCCGTGAGCGGCCGGTCGTTGCACCGGGCCAGGCGGTGGCCGGACCTCTCATCAGCGTCTCCGACGGCGCCTGTCGGGCCCGGTGGCATGGGCCCGTCCGGTCCCGCGCCACCGGGGTCGCGGTGTCAGAGGCCGGACGGGCCGGATCCGCGGCAGGTGCGCGCCGTCAGCGCTTGAATGCCTTCCTGGCCTTGGCGGCGGCCTGCTTCAGGTGACCCATCGAGCGGTCCGTCCTGCCTTCGCGCTGAGTCTGCCCGTTGTGGGTGGTTCGGCCGAGGGTTTCCTTGATCCTGCCTTTGGCTGTCTGTGCTGTGTTCCTGATGGCTTGTCCCATGTTCATGGTGGTCCTCGTCTCGTGGTGTGGCGGCTGTCGCTTCGGGGGCGGGTTGGGTGTTGCGGAAGGTGGTCCGCGGCCTCGTTCGGTGGCGAGATCATGCGTGCTGTTGTGGACGGGGGCTGCTGGTGTGGGTGGTGCCCGACGCGCCGACGGGGGTGCCGTCGGCTTCCAGGAGGGTGGCACTGAGCGCGAGGAGGGCCACGTCGTCGGCCGGGCCGACGGGGAATGTCGCCAGCAGGGCGGTGAGGTCGTCGATGACGGCGGCTGCGCGGGGTGCGGTGCTCGTGGCTGCGTGGTGGGTGAGGTGTGCGGCCAGGCTTTCCTCGTCGAATCGGGCGCCGTGTGAGGTGCGTGAGGCGGTGAGGCCATCGCTGTGCAGCACAAGCGCCTCGCCCGGTGCCAGGTGCAACGTGCGGGAGGCGGTCGGGGCGTCGGCGAGGGCACCGAGGAGCATGCCGCCGGGCAACTGCACCGGTTCGGCGCGGGGGCGTAGCCCCTGGCGGGCCGGACGCAGGTGGTATGCGGGAGGGTGGCCGCCTCCGGTCAGGGTGATGGTGAAGCCGCCCGCGGGGTGGGGAGCCAAGGTGCCGAGGATCAGGGTGCACAGGCGGACGTCGGCGGCCGGGTCTGCCAGCAGGGCCGTGTTGAGCGTCTCCAGAACGGTGCGAGGGTCGGGCTCCAGGAGTGCCGTGGAGCGAAGGGTGTGGCGGATCATGGAGGTGAGCGCGGCCGCCGTCGCACCTCTGCCGCTCACGTCACCGAGGCAGAAGGCCCACCGGTCGGCGCCGAGGGGGAAGATGTCGTAGAAGTCGCCGCCGATGTCGTGGAGGGAGGCAGTCGTGTAGTGGCAGGCTGCCTGGAGGCCCGGCACATGGGGGAGGACCGGTGGCAGCAGGGAACTCTGCAGGGCCGCGGCGAATGCGGCGGTCCGGGCCCGGTCCTGCTCGGCCCGGTCGCGTGCCGCGCGTGCGACCTCCAGCAGTTCGCGTTCCCTGCGCAGCAAGCGCAGCGCGGACAGCCGCAGTTCCAGTTGGTCCATGACCAGCGTGGCCAGGTCGGTCAGCGCGGCGGACTGCTCGGGCCCGATCCGGTGGGGCCGGGTGTCCAGGACGTCGACGGCGCCGAGCCGGTGGCCGTCGGGAGTGGTGATCGGTGCGGCGGCATAAAAGCGGATACCGGCAGGGCCGGCCACCATCGGGTGTGCGCGGGTCAGGGCATCGTGACGGGTGTCGGGGATGACCAGGGGAGTGTCGGAGAGGATCGCCGAGGTGCTCAGACTGGCCTCCCGGCCGGTCTGGGCAGCGCCTTCCAGCCCGTAGGCAGCCTTGAACCAGACCCGGTCGGAGTCGACGATCGTCACCGTCGCCATCGGGACGTCGAAGAGCCGTCCGGCCAGCGCGGCGATCCGGTCGAACGCCCCGTCCGGCGGGATCCCCAGGATGTCGTAACGGCGTACCGCCGCGATACGCCGCGCTTCCCGTTCCCGGCTGCCCTCGGAGACGGCTCCGGGCCCCCGTCCTGTTCGCCGACCGGCATGCGCCCACCTCGCTTCGGGTCACTCGGGACGCTGCGTACGGGCCTCGTGCGCGAGGCCGTGGCGTTCCCCCAGGGGCAGCACCAGTGCCCGCAGCGCCGCGGGGCCGGACGGCCTGCGGACCTGCCCGATGTCCTGCCACCCCCACGCCCGAAAGGCACTGTGGGCGGCGTGGTCGGCCTGATCCACCAAAGTGGCGCCGAGCGAGGCGTGGTTGTCTGCGAGCAACCGTGTCTGCAGCCGCCGGGCGAGGCCGGAGGCGTGTTCGTGCGGGTGCACCACGGTCTCCGTCACGGCGAAGGTGTGCCCGGAGGAGGTCAGCTGCTCGACGGACCGGGGAAGGCCGCCCTCGAAGCCGATCCACCAAGCCCCGTCGCGTGCGACGGGGAAGCCGAAGGCGCAGCCTGCCAGGGTGGGCGTCTCGGCGACGAGAAGGGAAAAGCCCGGGCGCCGCACGGAGTCCGCGAGGCGGCGAAGGAAATCCTCTCTACGGTGGTAGGTCTCGCCGAACGCGGCCTCCGCAGACTCCACGTACAGGTCCGCCAAGTCCTCCCGGAGCGCCTCGGCCTGCCAGCGGCTCAGGCGGCGCATGCGCACCGCTTCCGGGGCGGACCGCTCCTGGCCCGGCCCGGGGCCGGTGCCCGTCACGGTGCACCTGCCGAAAGGGGAGCGGGCCACGGTGCCGGCGTGCTCTCGCGGTGACTCGCAGGAACGCCGCTCAGCAGCAGGGTGAAGTCACTGTGCGAGAGAATGCGTCGCAGCGCGAGCGGCGGATGATGCAGTCGCAGGGTTCCGCCTCTCCGCGTGGCCTGCGCGGCAGCGTGCAGGAAGGCGTTGAGCCCGCTCACGTCGCAGAAGGTGACGGCAGTCAGGTCGACGTCGATGGTGCGGATACCGCCGTACAGGCACTCCCGCAGGGACGCGGTGACCAAAGGCGCCGTCGACAGGTCGATCTCACCGGACAGAGTGATCAGTGCACGGTTTCGCTTGTCGTGCCGGTAGACGTTCAGATCGGGCAGGGACATGGCGCCTCCGGTTCCGGGCGACCGGGCCGGGACGGGGGCGGTTCGGGCCGAGATCCCGGCAGGGATGTGCGCTCAGCAGCAACGCGCCGTCGGGGTCTGGAACGTCGACGTCTTGATGTGAGGGTAACCCCGGGCTCAGCGGTCCGGGAGCTGCGAGGGGCATCAAAACCCGTACGGCCGAGAGGAGTCCGGGTATGGCGGTAACGGGGCGCTCGGGGGCGCGACAGCGCACCAGCCGGGGGTCCGGCCGGGCCGCGCCCGAACGGCACGGCAGGCCCGGTCACAGGCCCGCCGCGTTGCGCTGTTCTCCTGTCAGGACCTCCGGCCCTTGAAGGAGCCGGTGACCCTGCGCCGCGGGCGCAGGCGCCCGCGGCCTCCGTCCCTGTGGTCCCGGCGCGTGTGCACGGCGGGAGGGGTGGTGGTGACCGGCTGCGACCGGGTGGGCTCGTGGGAGCCGCGGCGGTCCGGAAGGCGGCGGCTGTACCGGTGCAGCGCGATCCGGTCGTTGTGCTGGGCGTTCAGAAGATGGATCACGAATACTCCCAGAGCGATCATCGCGAGTATGACGGTGACGGTGATGCCGTTGCCCATGGCCGCGTCACCTCCTGTCGGCCGTGGAATCGCGCGCGGCCATGGCGCCGCCCTCCGCTTCCCATGTCTCGGTGCGGCCCGGCGGGGCCGACTCGGCAGGGGCCGAGGGGTGACGGGCCGACTCGGCCGCCATGAGTTCGCTGCCCGTTCGGGCGGTGCGCGGATCCGAAGCGGCGTCCATGAGCCGTGCGGCGGCGGCCGCGCAGGTCTCCGGAGGGACGATCAACAGGTCCCAGCGCCCGACGCGGTAGGAGAGCAACAGGAGCTGATGCGGGTCCTGTTCGTCGGTGAACCAGCCCACCTTGATCACACGGCCGTTGGCGGGGATCGTGCGTGGCACGACCGGCCAGTGCGTCGGGTTGACCGTGATGCGCGTGATGCGGCCCCACAGCGGGTCCAGCTGTTCGGCGAGGGCGGGAAGCTCATGTGCGAGGTCACGCGAGCGTGGCCACCAGGCGCCGTCGAGCAGCCCGGTCTGCGGGCCCGAGGGCTTGAGGGAGAGGCGGACCGGCGGGTGGCCGGAGGGGCTGACGGCCGGCGCGGCCGGCGGGGGGCGTTCGGTGATCACCGTCATGGTGTCGACCCGTCCCCGGGCCCGGCGTGCCCGGCCCGGTGCTTGGAACCGAGAGAGATACCGGCAAGGAAGCCGGTCAGGAAATGCTCTCGGTATCATCGAGCGTACTCCGTCGGCAGCGCTGACCACGACTGTCGACGGCTGGAGCTCTGGGCAGAGAGCTGACCAGGGGAGCGGTGGTCCAAGAGTGGGCTGGTCACCTCGAGGGCTCCTCGTACGCGGGCTCCGTTGCCCGTGCCGTTCTCGGCGAAGCACCACACCGGGGCCGCCCCGGGCGAGGTCGCGTGATGACCACGAACACACTCGGTCCGCCGGTAATCGGCAAACGGGCCTTCCGGCCCCGGACGTCCCAGCAACAGCTGCCGCACTCGGGTGCGGACGGTGCGCCTTGACCGTTGATCCTCTGCTGCCCGTGATGCTGCCGGACGGTGCCCGAGCCCATCAGGCGGGCCCAGGGGTAGCCGTAGTGAGGAGGGAGACGACTCCTCGCCACGACGGTACCTTCGACGGCACGTAGTGGCCGAGGTTGCGGGATCTCGAGACCGAGCCGCCCGGCTCGATGCGCGTGCTGACCGAGCGGCTGGGTTGCTTCGCACGTCCCGGACTGGATGCGAGCGCCTGGGACACGCACCCGCACCACCCTGGCGCGCCGTGAAGTGCCCCCAGTCCTGCCCGTCAGGCCCGGAGCTCTTTCAAAGTGACGTTCCTGCCTTTGGTCAAAAGCCAGAGCATCAGCAGGAACTCACCGATAAAGGCGAACATCGCGACCTCGGCCGAATAGTCGGCAGACAACAGTATGCCGAAGCTGTCCACCAGGTAGCCGAGCCCAGCGATCACCAGCAGCGCCCCCAGGACCTTGGGTACATACTCTGACCTGTATGCAAGAAACCCGAGCGTCAGCAGGTGGAAGGCAAACAGAATGAGACCGGAATTCCAGGTGTCGTGAAAAGCGTCTATCTTGACCAGGGCTTCCGCATGCGAGCGACTCACGCCGTGAAGCCCTCTGCCCACGTCATCGCCGACGAGCGAAGGAACTCCTGCCAGTTGACCTACAGCAACCATGAGCACCGCTGCGTATGCGAGCCTGAACCACGCGGCAAGCGCGGACAAACCCTTGTGGGCCGGCGTGAAGAAGGCCAGTAGTGCCCAGGCCACTATGACATCGAGAACAGCCACCAACGCCAGAGCGGCGACACCGTAACGGAACATCACCACAGAACCATGTATGTCGTGTGCTGTCTTCTCGGCATCGCCTTCAGTGACGAGTCCTTCCACTACGGCGAAATTGGCAAAGACGGCCAGAGCTGACATCGTCACCAACCCGACCCCCGCAGTCAGGGCTGCCTTGCGCATCTCTGTGTTCGCCGGCACCACGGTCGCCATGATCCCCTCTCATGCGGATGCCTCGACCGGGCGGTCTCTGGCTGCTGCATTTCGGCAAGAGACGTCACCCGCCAGGGCTGTCGGACGCCACACCCGGACGATTCCCCTGCGGACGGGCGCACTGTTCGACGGAGCGGAAACCCCTGAAGATCAGCAGCAACGGGAGCAGCACTTCGAACAGGCCGCCAGGTACGAGGAACACGGCACCGGCACCGGAATCGAGATTGATCGCTCCCAGCGCATCGGCCAGTACCCCTGCCAGCAGAGCGGCGTAGCCCGCGACTCCCAGCAGCGACAGCCACTTGGCAACCAACCCGGAGCGCAGCAAAAGGTGGGACAGGATGAGTCCGCCGGTGCCGGACAAGGTGTACACAAGCAGGTCGTATTTCTCGAACTGGCTGCGGCTCGTCAGGAAGTAAGCTCCGATGGCGATGATCGCCATGCCCTCCACCACTCTGAGGAGGAGATAGCCCGCAGACAGGTACTTCCCGTGTGGCTTAAGAACGGGGAACAGTGCGATGCCGATCGAGGCGACCGCTAGGGCCGTGTACCACTGCAAAAACACTCCGACAAACAGCGTCCCGCTGCTTGACTCCCCCTCGGAGAAGTAAGCTTGCACGAGGGAACTGCCAGCGGCAAAAGTGACCGTCGAGGAGATGAAGAGCAGCCCCACCAGGACGGCAGTCTTCCTCTGCGGCATACCTGTTTCTCCTCTGCGCTGCGCACACGGGAACTCGGCCGGAGGCTGTCGGCAACCGGTGCCGGGCGTGTCGGGCTACTGCGGATTCCGGCACCCGCCCTCCGTCGACCACGGTAGCGCCCACCAACACGGTAGGCGCCCCTCCGTCATGGGCGCCCTGCAAAGCGTTTCCGGCGATCTCGACAGCGGTGATGCGATGACCATCCCGCGGTCTGCGCTGCCGTAGCGTGAGCGGAACCCGTCCACCTGAGCACTGGCTGCCCTCGGCCCCGGCTCTGCCCTGGCCGCGCGCCCCGGTACGCCACCAGCGTCACCGTCAGCGGCGGCTCCTGCGGCTGCTTCTTCGAACCTGCAGGAGCCTGGTGGCGGCCCGGCACCGGAGCTGTCGGTCGCCTGCGCGGAGGGCCCGTGCTCCGGGGGCCAGTACCCACTTGAGAAGCAGCGCGTCGCGCGCGTACAGCGGCTGCCGGACCTCAACCTTGACATCGCGGTGGACCCTTTCGGTCTCCGTGCAGGCGCGCTCCTGGGCCGATGGCCATGCCGCACGGCTTCCTGGGCACACGACGGTCCGGACGCGGGCAAGCACCGTTGCAGTACTAGTGACCTGAGTCGGAGATTCGTCGTTGGTTGGGTATGAGTCGTCCGGGTCCGAAGATTGCGCCGTTGTCGGTCACTGATGCCCAGCGGGCTGTGCTGGAAGGCTGGGTGCGTCGGCGTACGACGGCTCAGGCGCTGGCTCAGCGGTCGCGGATCGTGCTGGAGTGTGCCGAGGGGCGCTCGATCCTGGAAGTGTCGCGCCGGCTGCGGATCGCCCCGGACACGGTCCGCACCTGGCGGCGCCGTTTTCTGGAGCGCGGGCTGGACGGCTTGTGCGACGAGCCGCGGCCGGGTGTCCCGCGCAAAATCACCGACGCGGATGTCGAGCGGGTGATCGTCAAGACGCTGGAGGAGAGGCCGAAGAACGCCACCCACTGGTCGACGAGGTCGATGGCGGCGGCCACGGGCATGTCGCAGTCGGCCGTTTCGCGGATCTGGCGGGCGTTCGCCCTGGCCCCGCACCGCACGCAGACGTTCAAGCTGTCCACCGATCCGTTGTTCATCGACAAGGTCCGCGATGTAGTGGGGCTCTACCTCGATCCGCCGGAGAAGGCCCTGGTGCTGTGTGTGGACGAGAAGTCGCAGATCCAGGCGCTGGACCGGTCCCAGCCGGTCCTGCCGATGATGCCCGGGGTGCCCGAGCGGCGCAGTCACGACTATGTCCGGGCCGGCACCACGACGTTGTTCGCCGCCCTGGAGGTGGCGAGCGGGAAGGTCTTCGGCTCGCTGCACCGCCGGCACCGGGCCGTGGAGTTCAAGAAGTTCCTGGCCAGGCTGGACAAGGAGGTCCCGGCCGGCCTCGGCGTGCATCTGATCCTCGACAACTACGCGACGCACAAGACGCCCGCGGTCAAGACGTGGCTGCTGGCGCACCCGCGCTTCCACCTGCACTTCACCCCCACCAGCGCGTCCTGGCTCAACCTGGTCGAGCGCTGGTTCGCCGAACTGACACAGAAGAAGCTCAAGCGCGGCGTCCACCGCTCCGTCCAGGCCCTCGAACGCGACATCCGGGCCTGGCTGGCCGACTGGAACGAGCACCCACGCCCCTTCCTCTGGACCAAATCCGCCGACGAGATCCTCGACAAAGTCGCCGCCTACTGCCACCGGATCTCTGACTCAGGTCACTAGGCACTGTTTCTCGGATCTCCTTACGGGAGTGAGGCGTTGGGGCCAGGCTGTATGCATGGGACGCGGAGACCTGACGAACGCGGAGTGGGACCGGCTGGAAGCGTTCCTGCCTCGTGGCGGTGCGCGCGGAGGCCGGTGGAGTGATCACCGGCGGGTGATCAACGGGGTGCTGTACCGGGTGCGTACGGGGGTGCAGTGGCGGGATCTGCCGGAGCGGTTCGGGCCGTGGGAGACGGTCTACAAGCGTCATCGCCGCTGGTCGGCGGACGGGACGTGGAAGATGCTGCTGTCGAAGGTCCAGGCCGCCGAGGACGCGGCCGGCCGGATCGACTGGGACGTGCCGGTGGACTCCACCGCGGTGCGAGCGCACCAGCACGCCGCCGGCGCGAGGAAGGCTCCGCCCGCCGTGGATGGTCAAAAGGGGGACGGGCGGGGGACGAACCAGGCCGATCCGGTCCTGTCGAAGCTGGCCGTCCGGCTGGTGGAGGTGGTCAGCTCGGCGAGTGCCTGGGACGCTCCCGAGGTGGCTTCACCACCAAAATCCACCTCGCCGCCGACGGACGATGCCGGCCGCTCGCCCTCGTCCTGACCCCCGGACACCACGGTGACGGCCCCCAGCTCGAGCGGGTACTGGAACAGGTGTCCGTGCCCCGCACCACAGTGGGGCACCCCCGCACCCGGCCTGACCACGTCCTGGCCGACAAGGCCTACACCTCTCGAAGAAACCGGAGCTACCTGCGGCGACGTGGCATCCGGCACACCATCCCCGAACGGGCCGAACAGCGCAGACACCGCCTCAACCGAGGCTCCCGAGGCGGCCGGCCCACCGGCTTCGACGCAGAGCGCTACAAGAAACGCAACACCGTCGAACGCGCCGTCAACCGCCTGAAAGGCTTCCGCGGTGTCGCCACCCGCTACGAGAAACGCGCCTACATCTACTTCGGCACCGTCACCCTCGCAGCCCTCATCATCTGGCTCCGCACATGATCCGAGAAACAGTGCCTAGGGGGCTATCGACGCACTCGACGGCTTCCGGGCCGTGGAATTACGGTAGGAACGAGGAGTGTTTGTCGGTCGCGGCACGGCCAGCTTCGCTGCAATCCGGTTGTGGATCCATCAGTGATCCGCCCGCCTGTCCCTGACTACCGAGCGTACGGTGTGCCGATGCCGTCGATGCCGTGCACGTTGACGCTGGGGGCCAAGGCGTTGCCTTGGCCGCTCATGAGCGAGTCCCCGAACACTGCCAGGTTTTGATTGAAGGACTCATCGCGGTTTTGCCCTCCATTGTTTCCGAGGCCCAGGATGCCGGAAGCCTGGGCCGTGCCGGTGACGGCCAGTGCAGCCCCGGCGAGGGCGAGGGTGGTAAGGGCACGCGTGGTGGTGTTCATATGCTGATAACGACCTTGCCCGGGCATGGTGACGCCCGTCCGACAAACACCACCCCGATCCAGCGCGGGACACAACGATCTGTCGCCGGGGCCGTCACGTAACCCGACGCCAGTACGAGAGAGGGCTTGATCTCCTCCGGCCTGGCCACCTCGTTCGGTGTTGCGCTGCTGCGGCCTCGTGTTCTTCGTTTGGGGCTTGTCGATGCCCATGGGGCCGAGCTCGTAAGTCTTGTCGCGTCGGCGCTGCGAGCACCTGTGAGAGCGTTACCGCGAGCGGCCTGCGCCCAGACGGCATAACGCCCTGCGGCCCGCAGCGGGCGCAGGGCGGCTAACCTCCGGTCAGGTCACGCCTGCCCGGTCTCGAACCGCGCTACCTGCTCGCCGTCCACTGTGAAGTGCCACTTGGTGCGCATCGTCCCCCAGGTGTCGTTGCGGTAGTCGACGACGAGCGACAGTCCCTCGTCCGCCTCCGATGTGACGTCCATGTGGCCGTTCGAGCTGAAGATCTCCCTTTGGCTCCATTGGCTGATGTCGCATTCCGTGCCGTCGTCGGACATGGTCGCGCCGGGCGTGAGCACGTCGCGGAAAGAGGCCTGGTCGTTGGCGTTGACGGCGGCGACGAAGGCGCGTACCGCCGGGTGAGTGAGCTGGTCGGGCTGAATCGTCATGCGTACAGGGTCACACCGCCGTCGGCCCCGCCTGCCTGCCGACACACCGCGCCTTCCCGGCCAGGGACCGGTGCCGGGGATCCGGCGTGGTGGACCGCTGGCACCCGCCGGATGCCGAGGCGTCCCGGCGGGTGCGGTGCGTGCGGGCGGCGGTGGGCTCAGCGGCGCCGGTACATCACATACAGCTTGTCCGCGTTGGAGGCCACGGCCGGCTCGTCCAGGGAGGTGATGCGCTTTCCGCCGACGTAGCCGTCGTCGAGCCATGGGACGGCGTCGGTGTAGGTGGCGGCCCGCAGGGTGCCGTCCAGGTCCTGACGGATGGCCCAGATCTTGGACTCGTGGACGGTGAGGGCGAGCCCGCGCCTGGTGCTCCAGTTGGCCTTGGAGACATCGGTGCGCCAGCCGGTGGCCGAGCCGGAGATCATGAAGTGGACCTTGTCGTCCAGTCCGCAGGCCAGCCGCCACACCTGCCCGGTTCCGTGGGGGACCATCGCGGCAGCGCCCTTGACCCGCCAGTCGACGTCGGACTGGTAGGCACGGCTCCAGCCGCTGCCGTCGTGGGTGTTGTGGTAGAGCAGGCCGTCGGTGCCGACGTGTGTCAGCCACAGCCTGCTGGGGACCGCGGCCATGGAAGGGGCGAAGCCCGGCCCGTAGTCATCCCACTCGCCGACACTGCTCCAGCCGCCGGACTCGGTGTAGGTGCGCCAGTACAGGCCGCGGCTGGTGCCGCTGACGGCATAGAACAGCTTGCCGTGGGCCGCGCACAGGGCGGGGGCGTAGATGCTCTGGTCCTGGCCGATCCGCTCGGGCCTGCGCCACACTCCGTTGTCCAGGCGGCTCCACATCACCGCCTTGTCCTCGCGGACGAACGCGGCGTAGAGCTTGCCGTTGTAGGCGGCGAGGGCGGGCGGGGTGATGCTCTTCCACGGCAGCGCGATCGGCGCGCTCCAGCCGAAGTGGCTGCCGGTGCGTACGGCGTATCGAGGGTTCCGGCGGGGAAGGGCACCGGGTCGCCGGTGTACCTGATGCGCAGTTCGTGGTGGCCGTCGCCGTTGAAGTGCCAGTCGGTATGGCCGCGGTGGGACAGGACGGCCAGGTCCTGGCGGTCCATCCCGATGGTGCGCTGGCAGGAGAGGTCGTCGTAGTTGCGGAAGCACTCCATGAAGGTGACGAAGAACTTGCCGAGCTCCCACGCCATCGTCGCCCACGTGGGGATGTAGATCACGGCGGGCGTGAAGTTGGCGCAGTTCAGGGTGCGGTCCATGACGGCGATGGCCTGGAGCAGGGCCTTCTGGAGCTCGCTGAACCATGCTGCGTTGCTGTGGTCGGCTTCCCAGCAGCAGATCGTCGTCCCGACGAAACCGCTGGAAGACCCGTCGAAGAAGATTTTCTTGTTGGCGGCGAAGGACCGGGTCTGGTTCTTCTGGACGGCTCCGAACTCCTCCGAGGTGAAGGGGCTGCCCTTGCCGCTGTCCCCGACGCTGGTGGCCGTGGTCCAGTAGATCTCGTCCCGGCCGCCGCCCTGGTCCCCGACCACCCGGTGGACGTAGAAATTCTCCAGTTCCAGCTTGACCCGGAATGCCGAGGCTGCCTCGGCGCCGTCCGGGCTCTGGGCGCTGTCGGCGGGTGCCTGCTCATCCTGCCCGGCGCCGGCGGTCGTGATACAGCCGGCGGAGGTGAGGGGGGCGGTGCCGTCATCGAAGCCGGTGACGGCGAACCCGGTCTCGCGCATCGCTGCGATGAACGCCGGGTCCTCCGGCCCCCCTTCGGCGACCACGGCGGGGGAGACGATCTGCACGTTCGCACATGCCAGGGCCTCGGCCTGCAGCCTGGCGAAATCCTGGCGCAAGTCCGCCATCGCATAGCCCTGTGTCACCGGCAGCCGCGTGATCCTCTCCGGCAGCACCGCCACCTTCCCGCCCTGCGCGGTGACCACCTCCCGGTACACACCACCCCACGCCTTGGTCTCCGCGGCCGACAGCTGCGCCCCCACCGCCTCCAGCAGGATCCGCTCCAGATCGGTAAGTGTCTTGTTCTGCCGCATCCGGTCCGCGCCGTGCAGCATCGCTCCCAGCAGCACATTGGCGTACGCACCCTGCCCCAGCGCCAGCGCCAGCGCCCGCCCCGCACGCTGCTGCGCACGCTGTCCCGACAGCAGCTGCCGCAGCCGCTCCAGGCGGTCCTGCTCCGTCGACTGCACTTCATCGGCCATCGCGAACTCCTCACAACCGCCACCTGTCCGCAACCAGCCGGTCACGGACAGGCACACGGTAGGGTTCCCGCCCCGCCCGGCCCCACCCAAACGCCCAAGCCGTCAGAAACGACCGGAAACACCATCTTGCGCCCAGCCGCTCAGAAGCGGCAGGCGGGTGAACACGTCTGGCATGCGCACCTTCGTCCCGTACCCCGGCCAGCGAACCTCGCTGGGCCTGTGGCGGCCGACGGCCCGGGACGCTACGCGGCCTGGCCGGCCACGGGGGCGGCATCTGGCTCCCGTCGGCCGAAGGCACTGCCCGTCGGGTCGTGCGCCCAGGCCGGCAGCCGGGTCTTCCCGCCCGCGGGCGGGAAGGCTGGCCGAAGTGCCGCAAGTTGCGTGCCTGAGCTGTTTGGGTTACCGCGGCAGGGGGCAGCGACCAGTCGCGCGAATGGTCACCGTTGTGACGACATTGTGAGTGTCTTGCCCGTCGTTTCGAGCGCCCCCCAGGAGCGAACAGGTGCCCATCGATACTCAGACAGGCGCGCCGTGGGGGCTCGCCCGGATCTCCCAGCGTCCGAAGCTGACGTCCAGCACGTTCGACAAGTACAAGTTCGACAGTCGGGCCGGCGAGGGGGTGGACATCTACGTCCTGGACACCGGCATCAACACTGCCCACGTGTCGTTCCAGGGACGTGCCCGGTGGGGTGCCAACGTGACGGGCGACAGGAACGACCGGGACACGGTCGGGCAGGGAACCCATCTGGCCGGCACGGCTGCCAGCCTGAAGTACGGCGTCGCGAAGAAGGCGTCGCTCATCACATGGTCAGCACGGTGAAGGCATGGACGAGGCGACGACCTCAGCCGCCGGCGATGGCGGTGAGGAACTCGATTCGGTCGTCGTCGGAGAGCGGCATGGCCGGGTCAGGGCTGGGGATCCTTTCACCGTTGAGAATCACCCTATGGGTCTGACGCAGCTGCCCGGAACTGTCGAGCAGGAGGCGCCCCAGCTGAGGGTATTTCGCCGTCAGCTCCGCCAAAGCATCCGAAAGGTTGGCGGCTTGGACACTGACCGTCCGCTGGTTGTCGGCAGCGCGAAGCAGCATTCCGTTGAATTCAAATGTCATGTCAAGGGACTGTCCAACCTTGACCTCCTCGAACCTTCCTCGGTCCACGAGTCACCCTTGGCTGGTACACACGCATCGCCGCCGCCGGGCAGTGCGCAACGCACCAGATGCAGCCTGCACAGCCGAACACAAGGACTTGACAGGGAATCGACAACCGGCCCGCCCACGATGCCTACCTGCGGTGGGGGGGGGGTACACAGTAGTGGGGCAGATCAGGCACGCCCCAGAATTGCCGTTCTACGATGCCATGTTCCTGCCCTACGCTGGATGACTGGAACGACTGTGAACCCAGCAATCGACCAGCCTGCCCCGGCCCCGACAGGTACCAGTCGCCGGGACCGACTCTCGCAGGACATTCCTCTGTTCGCCTACGACGCTCCAGTTCGACACGGTCCTCGAAGCCTTGATCGGCCGAATACCGCACAGCACAGCGGCCAGTGTTCCTGGGCGGCGCGCGGCCTCCTTGGAAGACCGCGTCTACCCGGGACTCGTGCCAGCCACCGACTTCACGGCCCCCGGTCTGCCCGCCGCGCAGGTCCACACGGGTCGGCCTTTGACTGTTGCAACCGGTCCCGCATCACGATCAGAAAGACGCTTGCCATGACTACGGTCCAAAAGGCGGATGGCGCTGAGTCTTTGCTCCGCGCGGCCATGGTGACTCGACTTTCGCGGTTTTCGCAGACCGGCGGTGAGGGGTGTTGGTGAGGCGTGCCGCGGCTACTTGGCGGCCACATCGTCGGTGTCGGTGGCGATCGGCTGCTTAGGTGCGTGGGGACGTGGCTCCGTCAGGGACTCGGGGTCGGGCTGGACGAGCAGCAGGGTGAGGTCGTCGGCGTTGCTGTCGGCCGTGTGGCGGTCGACGAGATCGACCAGGGTCGTGAGGGCCTCGTCTAGGGCGGGGGCGGACAGTGCGGCCCGGACCGCGCGGTCGAAGGTGAGCGCGGCGCCCTTCGCGTTGCGGGCCTCGGTGAGGCCGTCGGTGTACAGGAGTATGCGCTGCTCGGGGAGAGCCTGATGGTGTGCAGCCTCGGTGTGGGCGAGAGGCCCAACGGCGGGGAGGGGTCCGGCGATTCCAGGAGGTCCAGGCGCCCGCCCACCCGCAGCGGCGGAGGATGGCCGCAGTTGACCAGGTGGACTCCGCCGGGAACGAAGTCCGCGAGCAGCAGGGTGACGAAGTCCTCGTCACCCAGTTCGGTCCGTACGCGGTCGTCGAGGGTGTGGGCGAGGCGGACCAGATCGGGTTCGGTGGCCGCGGTGTGCCGGAAGGCGCACAGGACGGCCGAGCTGAGGCGTACCGCGCCCAGGCCGTGGCCGGTGACGTCACCGATGATCAGGCGGGGCCCGGACGGCATGAGCACGGCGTCGTGGAGGTCGCCGCCGACCAGTGCGCCCTCGCTCGCTGAGCGGGACCGGACGGCCATGGCCAGGCCGCCGAGTTCGGCCGGCAGGGGGCGCGCCAGGGCCTGTTGGGAGACTTCGGCGAGGTGGGTCATGTGCTCCAGGGCGGCCTTGCTGAGCGTACGGTCGTGCGCCGTAAGCACCGCCCACAGGCTGCAGAAGGCGATGAGTGCGACGCGCACCGCGTGATCCTGGACGGTGGGCGGCGGGACTGTGTCGCGGAACACGGTCGGGATCGCGAGTACGAGGAGCGTCGCCACGGCGGCGAACGCCGCGGTGGCGCGGGTGGGCAGCCGCTGGGCGGCGAGCAACGGCCCGACGACCAGCAGGGTGGAGAGCGGCACCTCGGGGCAGGCGACGGCCGCCGCCGCGACGCCGGTCTCGAACACCGCCGCCCGCAGCAGCCATCCAAACTCGGAACGCATCACGCGCCTCCGCGGCATGTAATTCCGGCCCCGCACCAAGCCCTGAACGTTCCCAGATCTCGCCAGGGCGGGGGCGGCATTCACCCGATCGGTCACAGAGCGTGGCAGGTGACTGGAAGGCGGTCGGGAAGTGGTCGGAAGTGGCGTGATTCCGTGTGGAAGTGTCCACGGGGAGGCGAGGGGCGACGGCGTCGGATTCAGGGAGTGAGGTCCGGCCATTTCCCGCACCGTCACGGTCCGCTGTTGTCGCGGGCGGTCACTTTCTTGCTGACCGGTATGGCGAGTGGCGAGCCTTGGCAGGCTGGCGCCGTACGGGCATGGGGACGTGGGCCGCAGCGGCCCGGATGGGGAGACTTGTGGGCACGCGCACACAGCGGCAGTGGCAAGAGGGGAATCTGCCCGCGGAGGCGACCGAGTTGGTCGGGCGGCAGACAGAGCTGGCCCAGGTCCGGGGGCTGCTCGCAGAGTCCCGCCTGGTGACGCTGACGGGGGTCGGCGGGGTGGGCAAGACCCGCCTAGCGCTGCGGGCTGCCTCCGAGGCGCAGCCGGTCCACCCGGACGGAGTGTGGTGGGTGGGCCTGTCTGATCTCCGCAGGGGCACCCTGCTCCCGCTCTCCGTCGCCGAGGTGCTGCCGCTGGCCGGCCAGTCGACCCGGCCCGTGATCGACGTACTGGCCGAGTATCTGGCGGGCCGCGAGCTGTTGATGGTGTGGGACACCTGTGAGCATCTGGTCGATGCGTGCGCCCTGACCGCCGAGGTACTGCTGCGGGCGGCGCCGGGACTGCGGATCCTGGTGACGAGCCGACGCCCGCTGAGCATCGTTCCCGAACGGCAGCTGACCGTCGCGCCGTTGCCCGTTCCCGGCCCTGGGGACGCGGTGGCCCGGTCGGGGGCCGCGGGGGCGGGGGACGCAGTCAGCCTGCTGGTGGCGCGGGCAGCTGAGGCGGCGCCGGGTTTCACCGTCACCGACGCCAACCGGTCCGACCTGGTCCGCCTGTGCCACCGTCTGGACGGCCTGCCGCTCGCCCTCGAACTGGCCGCCGCCCGGCTGCGTGACCTGTCCCTGACCGAGCTGACCAACCGTCTGGAGGACCGCTTCTCCGTCCTCGGCGAGACCGAGAAGGCGGTGTACGACGCCGACCCTCCCTGGCACCAGGCCCTGCGCACCGCCATCGGCTGGAGCCACGAGCTGTGCACTCCGGCCGAACGGCTGCTCTGGGCCCGCCTCTCGGTGTTCGCGGGCGGCTTCGACGCCGCGGCGGTCCGGGCGGTCTGCGCGGATGACCGGCTGCCCGAGCAGGCCCTTCCTGGCCTGCTGCGCGGCCTTGCGGAGAAGTCGATCCTGTCCTGCGGCCGGGTCAGCAACGGCAACAGCGAGGGTGACGGCGAGCGGTACGGAGTCCTGGACACCGTCCGCGAGTTCGGCGCCGACTGGCTGCGCGGCCTGGGCGAGAAACGCACCCTGAGGTACCGGCACCGGGACTACTTCCTGGCCCTCGCGCTGCGCGCGGACGCCGCCTGGATCGGGCCAGAACAGCTCTCCTGGTACGAGCGGATGACGGTCGAGCACGCCAACATCCGTGCCACGCTGGACTTCTGCCTCGCCGACGGGGACGCACGGGCCGCGCAGGAGATGGGCGGGGCACTGTGGTTCCTCTGGTATGCCTGCGGCTTCGCCAAAGAAGGAGAGCACTATCTGGACCGGGCCTTGGCCCTCGACTCCGGCCCCGGACCGGTGCGCGCCAAGGCCCTGTGGTCCCGCGGCATCGCCGCCTTCGCCCAGGGCGACACAAAGACCGGCCTCCGCCTCGCCGCCGCTCTCCGGGAGGCCGCAGCCGGCGAGACCGACGAGTCCGTCCCTGTCGCCGCCGCCTTCCTGGAGGGAACCAGCCTGACCCTGAGCGGTCGGCAGACGCGGGCCGCCGAGGTGCTTGACACGGTGCCGGGCACCCGGCCGACCGGTGGGCGTTATCCTGCGGCGTGGCTCCTGGCCCGGGGCGCCCGGGCCTTCGCCCACTTCAGCCTCGGGCAGTTCGCCGACGCCGCCGCGGTCGCCGAGGACGTACGGGCCACGTGCGCCCGGCAGGGCGAGACCTGGCTCCGCGCCTACGGCGACTACCTACGCGCCCTCGCCGCCCTCGGGCTGCGGCAGGCGGAGGAAGCCGCGGCCCACGCCCGCACCGCCCTCGACGGCAAACGCCGCCTCCACGACAGCCTCGGCACCGCCGTCACCGTCGACCTGCTCGCCTCCGCGTCCGTCGCCTGCGGGCGCGCCGAGCGCGCCGCCCGGCTCCTCGGCCTCGCCCAGCAGATCTGGAACACCGTCGGCACCCCCCAGATCGGCTCGCCCGAACTCATCGCCGCCCGCACCGCCTGCGAGGAACATATCCGCCGCCAACTCGGCGACGACGCCTACAAGACCGCCTTCCAGGCCGGATACGACAACGACGCGGAGACCGGCATCGCCTATGCACTCAGCCTGGATCCACCGAGCCGATTTCCTCCGTGAGCGTGTACGGGGGCGCGGCTTTCGCAGACCGTGGGTGAGGGCTGTTGGCGGGGTGTGTTCGGCAAAGGCGGCTGCGTGGCCGGGGAGATGAGAGAAGCATCGACGGTGCTTACACCGCCTCCGAAGGAGGGGGCCGTCGATGCTTCCCGATCCGACCGTACCGGCCTCACTGCTCGCCGGGCTGTCCCAGTTGCGGGGCTGTTTCACCGCTCCGTCGTTCGTCACATTCACCGCGCTGGTCACCGGGTTGATCGCGCAGACCGGCCGCCGGACGGTCACCGGGATGCTCCTCGGTGTGGCGCTGTCCCGGCTGTGGCCGCATGACCGGGCGCACACGTCCTTCTCCCGCGCTGCCCGGGACCCCGACCTGCTGGGCATCTCCTGCTCCCACCTGATCGCCCGCTGCCTGTTGGCACCCGGCGAGCCGCTGGTGGCGGCGGTGGACGACACGCTGTTCAAACGGTCGGGGAAGAAGGTGTTCGGCACCGGCTGGCAGCACGACGGTGCCGCCAAGGGCCCCAAGCCCGTCGGCCGCGGGACGTGCTTCGTCATCCTCGGACTGATCGTGACGCTGCCGTTGATGGCCCGGCCGGTGTGCCTGCCGGTGATGTGCCGGCTGTGGCGGCCGGGCGGGACCACGACCAAGGTCGAGCTCGCCGCCGCGATGATCCGGAAGCTGGCGGCCTGCCACTGGCGCCGACGTGTACACGTGGTCGCCGATGCCGCGTATCACGGTCATTCGCTGCGCGACCTGCCCGATCGCGTCACTTTCACCACCCGGCTGCCCAAGAGCGCCGTCCTGTATGACCCGCCCCACCTCCCACGGGCCGCCCGGGCGGCCCCGGCTGAAGGGCGAGCGGCTCGGGGGCGTGGCCGACATGGCTGCACAAGCGGTCTTCCGCACCGCGAGGGCGGACCGCTACCAGCGCCGCGAGCAGGTCCTTCTCGCCGAGATCCACTGCCTGTGGTACGGCTCCTTCCACACCCGGCCCGTCCGTGTCCTGCTCATCCGCGGCAGCGACCCGGACACGAACAAGCCGCTGTTGTCCCTGGTCACCACCGACTTGACCACCCCGGCCGAGCAACTCGTCACCCGGTACGCGTGGCGGTGGTCCATCGAGGTCACCTTTGCCGTAGCACGCGAACACCTCGGTGCGGGCCAGGCCCAGGGCCGCGTCCGCCACGCGGTCGAGCGGACCTTACCCTTCGCGATGTACTCCTACACGATCACCGTCCTCTGGTACGTCCTGCACGGCCACCACCCCGACGCCGCCGCCGAGTCCCGGCGTCGTTCACCCTGGTACGTCACCAAGACCCAGCCGCCCTTCGCGGACATGACCGCCAAGCTCCGCCGCGTGATCGTCGCCGCCAGGATTTCCGCCCTCGACCCCGCTCAACCCACCGACGACGAAATCCGAGCCGTCCAACACGCCTGGGCCGCAGCCGGCACCAACGACACCGGATGACCTACGGAATCAGCGAAAGTCGAGATGGTGAGCGACCTGTACGCAATGGGTCTGTTCCAGCCCGAGGCGGTCGAGAGGGCAGTCGCGACGGTGCCCCGGCATCTGTTCGCGGCGGATGAGTCGCTGGAGTCGGGGTATGCCGCGAACAAGGCTTGAGCAGCCACGCGTGCCATGGCACAACTGCCCTGGGGCACCGCCGCACGCGGCGATGCCCCAGGGCGCAGTCCACGACCACCGTCGCGGCTACTCGCCGCCGCTCTGCTTGATGCTGGTGATCTGGACGTTGTCCGCGCTGGTATTGCCAGCCGAGACGACGGAGACCGGGATGCGCTTGGCGTTGACCAGATTGAGAACGTCGGTGGCGTGCGTCGGCGCGGTGGCGGCCAGTAGGGCGCCGCTCGCGGCGGCCCCGGCGAGGATGCAAGAGGTGATCTTCATGGCCTGTGTAACGACCGGATCGTACGATCGTCACCCATGCCACCCGCTGGGCATGCGGGTCTGTGACCGGCACACATGCTGCGGCGCTCAGAGGCCGGTGTCACGAACTGCTGGCGGTCAGCCCTCGACGACACGCGATCAAGGTTCGCCGTCTCAGGACAAGCGTCTCCGGTACGAGCTGTGCGTGAGCCAGTAGACCCAGCAGGCAACGGCCGCCCCCACGGAACAGAAGACGCTCTTCTGAACGGCCACGGCCCGGAACTCAGTGGTCCCCGCCAGCCCAGGAAGAAGGTGGTTTATTTCCTCGTCGCGGTCGGAGCGGGCAACCTCCGGCCGGCACCCCGGCCCGCTTGGCGGATGGACCCCAGACAGAAGTGACGGCCAGCGCACAAGGGCAACAAGGCGCTGGCCGTCGTGTTCTCTCACCAGAAAGAACCCCTCCATGCTAAGCGACCGCGACGCCGCTCGTCCCCAGCCCGGCGACCTCGCCCACCTCAAGGTGGGTAACCGCATCGGCACCGGACCGTACGACCTCTTCGTCATCGTTGACGACGTACCGCCCCGCGGGGAACGTCTCGTACTCAACCGCTCGGGCGGCCATCCGGACCGAGACGACTGGGCCGCAGCCCTCATCCTGGCCGACGTCGCCACCCTCATCCGGATAACTCCCGAAGGCACCCGGATCTGGGTGCCGGCCCACGACCCCGAGGCCAGCTCATGACCCCGCAGGCCCCTGACGACCCCGAGCACGGACAGGAGAACGCCTTGCACCGCGATGACGGCCGCACGCTCTACTCGCGCGCCGATCTCCAGGAGGCTTACCAACTCAGCGAATCGACCCTTCAGAACCTCTGGACCGACCGGGAGAACAACGGCCACCCGGACGCCGAGATCATCGACGGCGTCATGCACTGGGACGACGCCGAGTGGCTCCCTGGTACCGGGAGCTCCAGCGGCAGCGCGCCGCCGCCGTCACCAAGAACACTCCGGACCTCGCCGGTGACCCGGAAGAGGAAGTTGGCCCGGCCGGGGCCGCCCGCATCTGCGGCTACGCCGACACCTCCACCGTTTCCCACAACGTGAAGAACCCGCCCGAAGGCTGGCCGGCGCCGTCCAGCTACGACCTGCTGCCCAGCGGACGCCAGCGGCCCAAGTGGAAGAGGTGGGAGCTGTGGTGCTAGGTCGTGGAGCGCAAGGGCCGCGGTCACGTCGGCGGTCGCCCGAAGGGCCGGCGCGGGCTGACGTACCCGTATCAGGGAGACGAACGGCTGACCCTCGCCCGGCAGGCCCTGAAGGGGAACCCCGGGGTGACGAACGCCGAGCTGATCACACAGCTCCAGGGGCAGAAGGAGCGGACATACTCGTGCCCCGTCTGGAACCTGATCCTGAAGTCCGCCCGCGAGCACCCCGAGGACTGACCATGTCCGAGGCACGCTGTCCCCGCTGCGGCGGGTCGCTCGGCGACCGGCCGGCACGCTCACGCCTCGCCGTCGACCGCGAAGTCCTGGTGTGCACGGCCTGCGGCCAGGACGAAGCCGTACGCCAGGCCACGGGACGAACGTCCATCCCGTTTGGAGAGTGGCCGAGCAGCCGGTAGGACCCTTTCGATGAAGAAGCCCTGCGCCCCGTCCGCTGGACGTGTACAGGGCTTTCCGGCACCACTGGTGCAATACAGCGGTCACCGCGACAGCCAAGGTCATCGCCGCCGAGAAGGCTGTAGACGGTGGCCGGCTGCCTGGGCCCCAGACGTCGGGAGGTTTCCTCTCGCGTCTTCGGAATGGTGGTGCGCTTGCCGGTTCTGGTGCCTGGCGCCCGTCTTCCGGCGGCGGCTCAGGAGGTCCGTGCTGGCAGGGACAGGGCGGAGTTCTCCACCCGCAGTCGGACGCTGAGGACGGCCGCGTTGGCGGCGGTGAACGACAGGGCGGTGAACCAGAGGAAGAGAGAGACCCTCGACGGCCACGATGAGGTAGTTGGGGTGCCGCATCCAGCGGTACGGGCCCCGGTCGACCAGCGGCATGCCGGGAACCACGATGACACGGGTGTTCCAGCGCGGCCCCAGGGAGCGCACGCACCACCAGCGGCCGCCGTGCACGAGGACCTGGACGCACAGGACCGGCCAGCCGAGGACCGGAACGAAACTGCGGTGCAGGAGGATCACTTCCAGCGGAATGCCGAGGAACAGGCCGACGTGCGCGGCGGCCATGAAGGGGAAGTGCCGCCGCCCGTACTCCACTCCGCCGCGCGCCATCGCCCACCGGGCGTGGCGACGGGACAGCCGCAGTTCGAGCAGCCGCTCGCAGGCCACTGCCGGCAAAAGGAGCTGCAGGCCCATGGGGAGGGCCGCCAGGTTCACGTAAGACATCACGTTCCGCCTTCGTTGTGCGGGGAGACGGTGGCTCGACGACGGCCCGGCGGATGGTTTCCGTACGCTGCTTATCGTACGAATTCTTCGAATATCTCAGCGGTCCCCCCGAGCGCGTGCGAGCCTTTTTGTGGCTGTTCCCCCTCTTTCCGCTATCTCTCGTAAATCCTTCTACCCACACCCTGCATACAGGCGTCACACCCGCGACATACTCACCGTAAGTACGATCAGCCGAAAGATGTCACCCGCAAGCCGATAAGTTTATCCATCGGCCTTTGCCGGCGGCTCGTCGGAACCCCGGGAGAGGAAGAGGCGGACCATATGACTGCCACCTCGGCGGACAGCATGCTGCGCGAACTGGAGCCGTCCGTGGAGCGGTTGCTGAACCGGCATCTGAACGTGGCCCAGGACTGGCTCCCCCACCAGTACGTGCCGTGGGGCGAAGCCCGGGACTTCGACGGGCCTTGGGGCGGTGACGCCTGGGAGCCGGAGCAGTCGGCGCTGCCGCGCGCCGTACAGGACTCACTGATCATCAACGTGCTCACCGAGGACAACCTGCCCAGCTACCACTTCGAGATCGCGATCCGGCTCGGGCGGGACGGGGCCTGGGGTGCCTGGGTCCACCGGTGGACGGCCGAGGAGGACCGGCACTCCTTCGTTCTGCGTGCCTTCCTCCACGCCCGGCGGGCGGTGGACCCGGTCGTCCTGGAGGATCTGCGGCTGCGGAACATGGCGAGCGGATGGTTTTCCCGCAACTGGTTCACCCCGCTGCACACCCTGGCGTACGCCACCGTGCAGGAACTCGCCACCCGGCACGCTCACCGCAATACCGGTGTCCTGTGCGGTGACCGGCTGGGCGAGAGGCTGATGACCAGGATCGCCGCGGACGAGAACCTGCACATGCTCTTCTACCGAGAGCTGCTGGCCGACGCGTTCCAGGCGTTTCCCGACGACGCGATGACGGCCCTGGCAGACGTCCTCGGCGACTTCCGGATGCCGGGGGTGGGCATCCCGGGATTCGGATCGCGGGCCGCCCGCGTCGCGGCGGCGGGCATCTACAACCCGGCTGTCCACCACGAGCATGTCGTCGCGCCACTGCTGCGCACCCTCTCGGTGCCGGCGGCGACCGGGCTCGGCCCCGTCGGCCGACAGGCGCAGGAGCGCATCGGCCTGCACGAGGAGCAGCTGAAGTCGCGGGCGGCCCGGGCCCGCGACCTCTACGAGAGGACGCGCGCAGGGAGGTGAGCGCCGCTCATCTCCCAGGCTGCCTGCACAGAGGGATAGGAGCCATGAGCATGACCGAACCGGTGGAAGACTTTGTACTGCCCGAGCGACTCGTCACCTTGCTGACCGACCATCTGAAGGTGGCGCTACCACCTGAACGGCTCTCTCCCGCGATGACGCTGGAGAGCCTCGACTTCGACTCGCTGGCGCTGATGGAACTCGTGGTGGCGGCGGAGGAGACGTACGGGCTCTCCCTGCCCGACGATCTTCTGGACCTCTCTCCTGCCTCCACCCTCGAAGAAGCGGCGAGGCTGTTCGATGCGGCGAGCTGAGATCGCGGTCACCGGGCTGGGCCTGGTGACCCCGGCCGGGCACACCGCGCAGGAGAACTGGGCGACCCTGTGCCGGGGCCGGTCGACGGCCGCTGCCGACCCGGTGCTGGAAGGTCTGCCCGTCGACTTCTCCTGCCGGGTCGTGGGCCTGGACGCCACGGCCGAGTTCGGCCGGTCGGCGAAGCGGCTGGACCCCTTCGCCCGGTTCGCCGTCATCGCGGCGAGGAAGGCGGTCGCCGATGCGGGCCTCGATCCGCTCACCTGGCCCAAGGAACGGGTCGGTGTCGTCCTCGGCGTCACGGGCAGCAGCCTGAGCACCTATGACACCGAGTACGGTCACCTCAACGGGGGCCGGCCGGATCGCGTCTCCCCGCTCGCGGTGCCGCGCAGCATTCCCAACATGGCGGCGGGCGAGGTCGCGATCGACCTCGACGCGCGTGGCCCGAACTTCATCGTCTCCACGGCCTGTGCCTCGGGTGCGACCGCGATCGGGACCGCGCGGGAACTCCTGTACTCCGGCGCGTGCGACATCGTGCTGACCGGCGGTTCCGAGTCGGCGCGCACCCGTATGAACTCCGCGGCCTTCGCACGGATGCGGGCCCTGTCCCGCCGCCGGGATGAGCCGCACGCCGCCAGCCGGCCGTTCGACGCGGAACGCGACGGTTTCGTCCTCGGGGAAGGAGCCGCCGTCCTGGTGCTGGAGCGTCCGTCCGCCGCACGCGCCCGGGGAGTGCCGGTTCATGCTCTGCTGCGCGGCTTCGCGGCCAACACCGACGCGTACCACCCCATCTCCCCGCACCCCGAGGGCCGTGGCGTGCTCCACGCCATCACCACCACGCTCCAGGACGCCGGATGCCGACCCGGCGACATCGGCCACATCAACGCGCACGGCACCTCCACCCCAAGGAACGACGCCCTGGAGGCGGCTGCCATCTCGCGGATCTTCGGAGACCATGCCCCACCGGTCACCGCTCCCAAAGGCGTCGTCGGGCATGCCCTGGGCGCGGCCGGAGCGATCGAGGCGGCCTATACCGTTCTCGCGCTCCGCCATGGATGCGTGCCGCCGGTGGCGAACTTCAGGGACCAGGACGGTGACCACAAGCTCGACATCGTGGCGGGGCACCCGCGCCCGGTATCCGCGGGCACGGCCCTGAGCTTCTCCTTCGGGTTCGGCGGACAAAACGCGGTGCTGCTGTTCACGGCCGGCTGATGCCCGGGGCGAGAGGAGGGAGGGGACAGACCGATGGAAGGGACGACCGATGGAAGGGACGACCGATCCCCCCATGCGGGAGCCGGGCGGGCCTGCGCCTCGAGTGGCGGCGGTCGAGGTGGCCTTCACCCCGCACCGCTACCCGCAGGAAGAACTCGTGGACGCCCAGGAGCGCATGCAAGGGCAGCGCCCGGCGGCACTGCAGATTCTGCGCAAGGTCCGTAGCAGTACGGGCATCGCCACACGGCATGTGGCGCTCCCGCTACCGGACCTCGAAAAGCTCCTGCGGTGCGGGGACTTCACCGAGACCAACGGCGTGTACCTGACCACCGCCCTGGAGCTGGCAGAGCAGGCACTGACCAAGGCCCTGCACTCAGCCGGCATACGGCCGGACCAGGTCGACACCATCATCAGCACCACCGTCACCGGGCTGGCCGTGCCCTCGCTGGAGGCCCGGCTGGCCTACCGGGTGGGGCTGCGTCCGGATGTGCGGCGCGTTCCGCTGTTCGGCAACGGCTGCGCGGGAGGAGCCGCCGGGCTGGCGCGGCTCCACGACTGCCTGCTGGCCCGTCCCGGCCAGGTGGCCGTGCTGCTCGCGGTGGAGGTGTGCTCCCTGCACTACCGCGCTGGTTGCGGTGCCGCGGACCTCGTCGCCGGCAGCATCTTCGGGGACGGCGCAGCCGCCGTCGTGGCCGTGGGAGGAAGCCGGTCCGGTACCGCAACCGGGCCGGAGCTGGTCGACACCTCCAGCCTGCTCCTTCCGGACAGCGCGGAGGTACTCGGCTGGGACATCGGCTCCCACGGCTTCCGGATCGTCCTGTCTCCCCAGATCCCGGCCCTCGTGGAGAAGCACCTGCCCTATGCCGTGGGGGAGTTGCTCAGCCGGCACGGACTGGCGACGCGGGATGTGGGGAGCTGGATCGTGCACGGCGCGGGACCGAAGGTCTTCACTGCCGTGGAGCGGGCCTTCGCCCTGCCTCGCCAGGCTCTCGAACTCACCCGCCGGTCGGTGTCCGCCAAGGGCAATCTCTCCTCCGTGTCCGTTCTGGACGTGCTGTGTACGGCGGCAAAAGCTCCGCCGCCTGGGGGTACGCCCGGTCTCGTCGTGGCGATGGGGCCCGGATTCGCCATCGAGCTGGCTCTCATCCGCTGGTGAGTCGCCGTCGCGTGCGGCGCGCCGGAAGCGCTTCCTCCTCATCGCGACAACGCCGCCGCTCCCTCATCGGCGGGCGTTCGAGGGACCGCGCACGCGGCTCACCGGCCCGTCGCCGCGAAGACAGCGAGCTGGATCAGGAGGTGGGCAGGGTGCGAAGAGCCTGGCTGGTCGTCACCGGCGCCGTTGTGGCGATGGTGTGCGCCGGTGTGCTGGCCCCGGCGGCGTTCGAGGCGCTGAGCACGGGCGGTGCGGCGTACACCGGCAGTGAGGCACACACAGCCCGGCGGGAGGCGGAACGGCTGGGCGTGCCCTGCCCTGATCTGCTGCTCGCCCTGTCAACGCGGGCCACGGACAACTCGTCGATACCGGCGCAGGACGCCGCCCGTGTGGTGGTGGAGAAACTCTCCCGGCGCCCCGACGTGCGTACGGCATGGTCCGCGGCGACGGCCGACGATCCCTGGCTGCGGTCCAAGGACGGCCGGACACTACTGGTGGCCGTACAGCTGAAGGGCACGGCCAAGGAACGCTCGGACACAGCTCCCCGCGTGGTGGCCGACGCCCGCTCCGCCGTCCCGAGCAGCCGCGTGGAGCCCAGCGGCGAAGTGTGGGCCAACCGGGAGATCGACGAGGCGATCGAGCAGGACGCGCGCCGCGCCGAACTGCTGGCGGCACCCGTAATCTTCGCCGTCCTGGTGTTCGCCTACGGCTCCGTGGTGTCCGCTGTGCTCCCGGTCGTAGTGGCCGCCCTGGCCGTCGGGTGCTCGCTGCCGGTGCTGGGCGCGCTCACCCAGGTGATCGACGTGTCCCGGACCGCGGTCAGCGCCGCTTCGGCGATCGGTCTGGGCCTGGCCGTGGACTACAGCCTCTTCCTCCTGGCGCGGGTGCGGGAGGAGACGGCGCGGGGCGCCACTCCCGAGGCGGCGCTGTCGGGCGCGCTGCGCTCGGCCGGGCACTCGGTGGCGGTCTCGGCCGCCGCCATCACCGCCTGCGCCGCCGCCGCCATGGTGGTGCCCGTCCCCCTGCTGCGCGGACTGTGCGTGGCGGCCATGGTCGTTCCCGTCATGGCCGCGGTGGCCGCCTTGACGGTCGTACCCGCCTGCCTGCGGCTGCTCGGCCCCCGCGCCCATGCCTGGGATCCACTGGCGCGGTGGCGGCGCACCCGTACGGGCGACAAGAGCCCCTTTTGGCAGGGGATGGCACAGGCGGTGACCGCACGGCCCCTACTCTCCGGCGCGCTGGTGACGCTGCTGCTGGTCCTGATGGCGACGCCGGTCGTCCACGTCCGGCTCGGCCAGGTCGACGAACGCGCCCTGCCCGCCTCCGCCCAGGCGGCCGCCATCGCGGCCCGCGTGCGCGCCGAGTTCGCCGTACCGCCCGACCGGGTCCTCACCGCCGTCGTCACCGGACCCCGCGCGGCGGACGGCGCCCGGGCGTACGGCGACCGGCTCGCCGGCCTCCCCGATGTGACCGGCGTCCGCGTGGTGCGCGCGGACCCTCGGGACCAGGCAGCCGTCGTGACGGTGGCCGCCTCCCCCGCCCCCGACTCGCAAGCGGCGGACGACCTGGTGCGGACAATCCGCGACACTCCCGCGCCGGGCCGGGCATCGGTAGGCGGGCAGGCGGCGCAGATCACCGACACGACGAACGCCGTCGCCGAGGCGCTGCCCGCCAGCCTGCTGATCATGGCCGCAGCGCTCATGCTCCTTCTGGGCTTCTACACCCGCACCGTGGTCGCCCCTCTGAAGGCACTGGCCGTGGCGGCCATCAGCCTGGGGGCGAGCTTCGGCGTCATCGTCCTCGTTTTCCAGGACGGCCACGGCGCCGCGCTGCTGGGCGGCATGACGGCGACGGGAGCTCTGGACGTCTCCGGGCTGCTGTTCGCCCTCTTCATCACGCTCGGCCTGTCGGTCGACTACGAGGTGTTCCTGCTGGGCCGGATCCGGGAGGAATACCTGCGCCACGGTGACAACCGCACGGCGATCACCGACGGGATCGGCCGTACCGGCCGGCTGATGACGGCCGCCGCGACGGCGGTGGCGATCTCCACCGCCGCCATGGGCACGTCCGACGTCGCCGTGCTCAAACTCATCGGCATCGGACTCGCCTTCGGCGCCCTCATGGACGCCGTGCTGGTGCGCGGAGTCCTGGTGCCGGCCGTCATGGCCGCCCTCGGGCCACTCAACTGGTGGCTGCCCGGCCGCAGAGCCGTCCCGCCGCCGCCCACCGCAAAGGCACCCGAGGACGAGGGCTGAACGAAAGCCGATCGGCGCGCCTGTGGTATCCATGGACGTCCCGGATTCCCGGGCGCGGTCCTACAGCGCCTGCCACCGTGCGGTGTACTGGTGCAGCAGTGCCGGGTATCCGACACAGAACCGTCTGGCTGGTTGCTCAACCTTCGGCTCTGGGCGGCCTTCGTTGTGAGGTCTGAATCCTGGGTGTGTGGCCGGCCTGGCGGGCTACCGGGGACGATTCCAGGGTCTTCACCGGGCAGCGTACCGAAGATCGCCCCACGCCACTCAGCGGCCTGCAGGAGCAACCGCAGCGAGGCCCGGCAGGGCAGCATCGGCTTCGTGATGGGCGCCCTGCCGGGCCTCGGAGCGGCTCCGGTACACCGGCCGGCGTTTCAGCTCGCGTCGGGGCTCTTGCCCACCAGCTGCGTCAGCTTGCGTGAACTGCTGCCCTCCGCCGCCGCGTTCCCGGCGGCGGCGGCAGGCAGCTTCCGAACGACCGGTCAGAGCCGCGGTACGGCCCCGTGACCGGGTACGGCGAAAACAGGCGGATGGTGGGTCGGCCTGGGGCGCGGCACTGGCGTTGCCGCCAGATTCAGACTGTCTTCACCGTGCCACCGTCGATGACGTAATCCGCACCTGTGATGTTGCCGGCGGCGTCAGAGAGAAGAAATGCGATCAAGGCCGCCAGTGCCGAGGAAGCCGATGGGCTCCACGTGGGACAGGAGAGGCGGTCATGGGCCTGTTTCTCACGAGCAACGCGTTCACATCCCGGGCTGTGTTCGAACAGTTCTTGGGTGTGTCAACGCGTACTCGTGGTAGCTGAAAGCGCTGCTCGATACGGGCGCTAGGTCGGGGGGACCAGCGACGCCCGTCGGTCGCCCCGACGCACACGGGCGCCATCGCGGTCGTGTACAGCAGACGCCTGGCAGCGGTTGTAGTTGTATAGGAATCGCTGCTGTTCAGCCAGAGATCGGGAAGGTCCCATGATGTCTCGCCGGCCTGTGGATCAGCAGGAGACGTTCTGCCTCGTCCTGGGCGACGAGATGCGCGACGCGGGACATCCGCGGACGTGATATCCGCTGAAAGCGTGTCATCCCGGGGGTTGGGTCAGCCTGCACCGACAATGCCCTACCGTCGGCTAGGCCGAAACGGCTAGGTGCTTAGAAGGCACCTGCTCTATTCCTCGGTGTCAACGGGTGAACCTGCCGACAGGGAGCTCCTTTGTGACGCTGCAGCCGTGGCGGTTCGCCGACGGCAGACGCATCGAGTCGGCAACGGACTGGAACAGGGCGGCGAAGCAAGCAAACCTAGAACAGCCCGGAGAAGCGCGGTGATGCCCTGCTGTTTCTGCGAGCACCTATACGTTGGGTAGGCGG
Organism: Streptomyces chrestomyceticus JCM 4735; assembly: GCF_003865135.1. Taxonomy (NCBI): domain Bacteria; kingdom Bacillati; phylum Actinomycetota; class Actinomycetes; order Kitasatosporales; family Streptomycetaceae; genus Streptomyces; species Streptomyces chrestomyceticus. Next base: position 8,505,232 of record NZ_BHZC01000001.1, read on the forward strand.
GGCAACATAGCCGACGATCGCCGGTTAGCCAAACCGGTGATTCCGCGGATCATTGAATCTGTCGCGCGGTTCTCCGTGTGGCTCATTGAGATACTTCCCCGAGGAGTTCGGAGTTCATACCTGTGCCTGTCGACGTCATGGACGAAGAATGGCTGCTTTCCGCAGAGCAGATTCGTTCGTTGCTCAAGGCGATCCGTGGAAAAACGGGTGGCCATCACTCGGTGTACCCTTTCATACGCACCGTCGCCGAGCAGGCTCTGCGTCCGAGTGAGGCTCGCGCTTTGCGGGTGAGTGACGTGGTTCTCTCGGAGGGTGGCGAGACAAGCTTGACGGCCCGCCATAAGGGGGCTGAGCGGAAGGTTCCCCTTCGGCCGCAGTTCGTTGGGTTCCTGCGCGAGTGGATAGACGAGGGCGGCCTTCAGGAAGACGAACTGCTGTTTCCGGGCAAGCATGACCGCCCGCTCACGGCTTCCGTGTACATGCGGATCTGGGAGCAGGCTCAGGAAGCCGCTCTGCCGCGGGACGAGCGGTACTGGTGGCGCCTGGGGGAGCCCATCGCCATTCTTCGCGAGTCGCGCCTGGTGATGTGGCTGAAGATGGGCACCTCACCGGTCACGGTTGCCGAGTGGGGTGGCGTGAGCCCGAAGTGGCTTGCGCTGCGTTATCCGTACTGCTTCCGCACGGAGGAGGCCGAAGTCGGCTCGGAGCACCTGACGCAGGTGACAGCGCTCCCGGGCTCGCTCCACTTGTGATCCCCGGCCTGGGCTCTGGCTGACGGCCAGAGCCCAGGCGCCACTCAGCTCATCCTTTTCCGCGTCGGTGGTTCTCACTCCGATACGACGTCATGTGACCAGTGTCCGCCTGGTCGAAGTCGCGCGGAGAGGCGGTCCCGCTGCCCTTGACGGGGCTGGTTGCCCGCCTTGGCCCGCCGGTGACCCGGCTGCCGACTCGCTGGGCGCCAATCCACTTCACCGCAAGGTCTCCTTCATGCCTGCACGCTTGCTGTCCGTCCCCGCCGTCGCCGCCGCCCTGGACGTCGACCGCCGCACCGTCTATCGCTTCATCGCGGCCGGCGACCTGCCTGTCATCGACCTCCGTACCGGACCAGGCCCGTCCCGCGTACGGATCCCAGCAGCCAGCCTCGATGAGTTCATCAGCCGCCGCACCGTCGCAAAGCCAGCAGCCCACCACTGACCCCAGTCCTCGCCGTCTGCGTCAACATCGAACATGGAGTAGAGCCTGTATCTCCGAAAGCTGAAGTCCGGCAAGTGACAGGCGACCGTACGCAACCGGGCCGGGGACCGGTTCAGTGAAACCTTTCCCCTCAAGGCGCAGGCGCGCTTGGGGCACCGAGATGGAGACGCAGTTCACCCGCGGGGCTCTTCGAGATCCTCGGGTCGGTGAAATGTCATTCCGCGAATGGCACGACCGCTGGTGGAACGCCCGCATCGTCGAGCCATACACCCTGCGCGGTGACGCCTCCAGTATCAAGAACCACGTTCTGCCCTACTGGGCCGACTGGGAGATGCGGGCCATCACCCGCATGGACATCCAAAGCTGGATCCGTACCCTGGCCGAGAACAGCACGGGGGCGGCCGCGATCCAGCGGGCCTACAACCTGATGTCGTCCATCATGCGTGCAGCTGTCGACGACGACGCGATAGCAGTGAGCCCGTGCCGCAGAATCGATCTGCCCCAGATCGCGGTCAAGCCGCCCCAGTGGTTCACCCTCGACCAGGCGCAGAGCATCCTCGACGAACTTCCTGCCCCCTGGAAAATGATGTGCCTGCTCGGCTTCTACACCGGCCTGCGCTGGGGCGAACTCTCCGGGCTGCACCGCCACCGCATCGACCAGCGCCGCTCACGCCTGTTCGTGGTGGAGGCCAATACCAAAAGCGGCATCAAGGAGTACCCCAAGAGCTCCAGGAGCCGACGGGAAGTCCCGCTGCCGCCCCATGTCCTGGAGGTCCTCGCCCGCTTCATCCACCGCCTCGACCGGGACGCGCTGGTGTTCACCACCATCACCAAGGGCCGTGCCGGACGCCGCTTCGACGACGGCAACCGGCGGGCCGGTGCCGAAGTAGGAGTGCCGGTCGCGTTCCTGCTGCGGGGTGAGCTGATCGACCACGATGAACGGAAGTTCCATGGGGGCCTCTCGCTGTGATCCGAACGCCAGGCTCCGGAACCGCAGCCCCGGGGCGTCATCACCACGGCACCACAGCCACCTGACCGGGCGAAGCCGGTGAAGCGCGGCGAACGGAGGCTGACGCCGCGGCGTGTCCCGGCGTGCCGACCGGCGAAACACCGGCGAACCGGCTTGCGTTGTTCCGGCCGGGCGGCGGTCTGCGTACGCTCGGAAGGTTCGGTCGGTAATGCGACGGAAGGGCCCGAGGATGGGACAGGCCGGGAAACGGTTGCCCAACGCATTCCTGAGCCACTTCATGGAACGGGCCCAGCTCTCCAACGCCCAGCTCGCCCAGGCGGTGACCGCGGGGGCGCGGGCCGCAGGGCACCGGGACATCAATCCGGACGAGAGCCGGGTACGGCGCTGGCGCGGCGGGGAGTGCCCGCGACAGCCCGTGCCGCAGATCATCGCCCAGGTGCTCGGTGCTCGGTGCTCGGTGCTCGGTGCTCGGTGCTCGGTGCTCGGTGCTCGGTGCCCGGTGCTCGGTGCTCGGTGCCCGGCTGGCCCTGCCCCTGACCCCGGCGGACGTGGGCCTGCCGGGACCGCTGCAGCCGCCCAGCTGCGGCGCCGACCTGCCGTGGCAGCACACCGCCACCATCGCCGCCATCGCCCACCTGACCCGGAGTGACCTGATGCTGCCGCACACCCGCACCAGCGACGACGCCGCTCAGATCCGCGCCGCCGACGCCCTCCTGGAGCCGCTGCGCCGCTGGCCGTCCGCCAAACCCACCAGCCTGCCGAACGCGCCGCGCACCGGCCGGCTGGGCACCGCACAGGTCGAATCGATCGAGACACTGACCGCCGCCTTCCGGGACGCGGACAACCGGCACGGCGGCGTGCTCTCCCGCCGGGCGGTCGTGGCCCAGATGAGCGAGATCAACGACCTGCTCGCCACCGCCTCCTACACCGAAGCCACCGGGCGCCGCCTCTTCCGCGCCGTCGCCGACCTGGGCAGCGTCGCCAGCTGGATGAGCTTCGACGCCGGAGCACACGTCAGCGCACAGCGCCTGTTCGTCACCGCGGTGCACGCCGCCAGCGAAGGCGGAGACCGGCAGCTCGGCGCGCACATCCTCCAGTGCATGGCCCGGCAGATGTCCCACCTGGGGCATGTCGAGGACGCCCTCGAACTCATCGCCCTGGCCCAGTACGGGGCACGCCGGCACGTCAGCCCCGGCACCCGCGCGGTCCTCGCCGCGCTGCACTCGCGGTTCAGTGCCAGTGCGGCGACTTGGAGGAGAGCCAGCGGGCGGCCCAGGAAGCCGAAGACGCCTTCACCCGCATCCGTCCCGGTGACGAGCCGCCGCACACCGCGTTCTTCGATGAGGCGGAACTGTCGGCCACGCTCGGCGTCGCCCACCAGATCGCTGCCAAGCAGACCCCCGGTCACCAGCGCGCCCGCCGCGCCGAGCAGTCTCTGACGCTGCTGACGAACGCCCTGCGGCTGCGGCCCGGCGGCCGCGTACGCTCCCGCGCGTTCGACCACATCGGCCTCGCCCGCACCCACCTGGCCGTCGGAGAACTGGCCGGGGCCTGCCAGGAGGCCACCACTGCCCTCACCATCGCCGAGGGCCTGCACAGCACCCGCATCGCCGACCGGCTCAGCGAACTCCATGAGGAGACCGAGCCGCACGCGAGCAGCAGCGACATCAGCGCCCTTCGCGAGCGCCTGGAAAACGCGGTCACCACCGCACGGTGAACGAAGCACTGGAAGCTGAGTGAGACGGACTGCTGCACGTGTGCCACCGAGGAGGCATCGCTGTGCTGGTCTCGCCCGCAACGCGGTGCTGATCAGCGCCCGCACGTCTGTGAGGGCGTAGGTGCCGCGCCTTTGTGCTTTCCGCTCGCACCGCGCGGGCTATCGGCCAGCCTATTCGCCCACGGCAGACGAGAAAGAACTGCAAAGGACTGGAACCTGCTCCAGGGCTATGTGAACGTATAACACCCCCGGAGGAACAGGGCTCAACAACAGCTCGCCGGGCGACAAGTGAGGAGTCTGTTCTGTCGACCTGGCACTCTCCGACCTGTTCGGATGACTCTCCCAGCTGCCTGCGCTCTGAAGGCAAGTGACGCGAGGACCACGACTGGGTTGGCCGGACGGGGCAACGACACTATGGGCCTCGGATGCCGTCGCAAGACGGGTCCGCTGGTCGAAGAGAAGGCGGAAATCCGGCACTTGAGAAACCTGCTGGGTGTAGCCGCCGACGGTGGGTGAGAGCGCCTCTCGGCGGCGAAGGAATGCAACATAGCCGACGATCCCCGGTTAGGGAAGCCGGGGATCGTCCGGACACTCAAAGCAGTCCGCAACTGGCTGCGCTTAGCAGTGGAGCCAGACGGACGCGAACAACGTCGAGTCCCAAAGCCTCGGCGTCGCTGCCCGCCGTCCTCCCAGCGCTTGAAAGCCTCTGTGACTGCAAACTCATTGTCTTCCCCGCCCGCTGCCGTTTCCGTCCTCGGTCCGACAGGTGCCGCACAAAGAGCGTTCCTGAACCTCAAGGAAGCGGCAGAGTACCTCGGTCTGTCGCCGAACACGCTCTATGTGTGGCGACACCGTCGGCAAGGGCCGCCGAGCTTTCGTATGGGCGCCCGTGGTCGTGTGATGTATCGATTGGAAGCGCTTGACGCCTGGGTCAGAGAACAAGAGCTGGCCGACTCGCGCTCCAACACTTCACTGAGCCCCGTGAGTGCACCGCCAGCGTCGCGTCCCAGCGGCGCAACCGGAACATGACACATGTACACCCTCTTCTTTGGTTGCATCGAGGAATTTTTTGGCTGGGTACGTAGAAGACCGCTGGATCAAGAAAAAGAAGGACCCTGTCACCGGGAAGAGGGAGCGCACCAGCCGTTACGGCAAGGGCTCCCGTTACAGGGTCTCGGGGATTCCGGGAGTGCGGGACAGGTCGTTCGAAACGCTGGAGGACGCGAAGGCGTGGCTTCGGCGATCCAGCACCGATCAAGAGCGTGGGGAGTTCGTTGACCCCCGTGACGGATCGATTCTGCTTGCGGACTACGTGCAGCGCTTCTGGTTCCCCGGCATGTCTGGCTCTGTCAAGACCCGGCAGAACCAGAGCAGGAAGGTGTTGCTTCATGTCCTCCCGTACCTGGGTGAAGTTCCGCTGAGGGATGTGACCGCTGCTCGGCTTCGCGCCTACATCGCCGATCTCGAGAAAGCCTGTTCGCCGCAGTACGCGCGAGGGATCCTCGGCGCCCTGTCCAACATCTTCGAGACGGCCATCGACGACAAGCGATTGATCCGCAACCCCATGCGGGCAAAATCGGTTCGCTGGCCCAAAGCTGACGATGTGAGACGCGAAGCATGGCCCATGGAAACGGCTCGCCAGATGCGGGACACCATAAGCGACCGTTACCGGATAACGGTGGTTCTCGGCGTAGGGTGCGGTCTGCGGCAGGGCGAGGTGTTCGGGCTGAGTCCCGATGACATCGACTATGAAAAAGGCGTCCTCTATGTGAGGAGGCAAGTTCAGACGTTTTGCGGGCGCCTCTACTTCGCCCTCCCGAAGGGCGGTAAGACGCGTGTTGCGGACATGCCTTCCTCTGTCGCCTGTGAGCTGAGGGAACATTCGAGGAAGTATCCAGCGGTGGAGGTGGAGCTGCCATGGGGTGAACCTGGTAAGCCGACGAGGACGGTTTCGCTGCTGCTCACGACCAGGTTCGGCAATGCCATCGCGGTGAACACGTACAACACCTACGTGTGGAAGCCCGCGCTGGCGCGCGTCGGGATCATCCCTCCGCGGCCTGCGGGTGCGAAGCCGTGGCAGTGGAAGGCTGCGCACCGGGACGGCTTTCATGTGCTGAGGCATACCTACGCGTCGGTCGTGCTTGAGGCCGGCGAGTCGGTGGTGACCTTGGCCAGGTGGCTGGGCCACTCGTCCTCGGTGATCACGCTGAGTCACTATGCTCACTTCATGCCGGAGGCCGGCGGGCGGGGGCGTAGGGCTATCGACGGGCTGCTCGGTGCCCCGGCGGAAGCTGTGGTTGACGATTGAAACTCCCCAAATTCTCCCCACGCCCCTTCGCGGGCCTCCTTGGGTGAAGGCGGCGACCGGAGAGGATTCGATGCGCCCGCACCGATATGATTGCATCGAAACCGGCGTGCGACCTCACCCGCACGTCGCTGACCTGCGACGAAGCCCAGGAAGTAGCCTGATCCGCATGTTGTCCGAAGTCATCGCGACCCGCTATGTCACGCCCTTGCGTGAAGGCGGGTCGCTTCCGGGGATCGTCGAGGCCGACGATCTCGGTACGTATGTCATGAAGTTCACCGGGGCGGGGCAGGGGCGCAAGACCCTGGTCGCCGAGGTCGTCTGCGGGGAGCTGGGGCGCCGGCTCGGGCTGCGGGTGCCGGAGCTGGTGCGGATGCAGCTCGATCCGGTGATCGGGATGGGCGAGCCCGACCAGGAGGTGCAGGAGCTGCTGAAGGCCAGTGGCGGGCTGAACCTGGGGATGGACTATCTGCCGGGGGCGCTCGGGTTCGACCCGCTGGCCTTCGAGGTGTCCGCGCGTGAGGCGGGCCGGGTGGTGTGGTTCGACGCGCTGATCAACAACGTGGACCGGTCGTGGCGCAACCCGAATCTGCTGGTCTGGCACGGTGAGCTGTGGCTGATCGACCACGGCGCCACGATGATCTGGCAGCACAACTGGCCCACCGCCGAGAAGTCGGCGGCCAAGCCGTACGACGCCTCCGACCACGTGCTGGCGAGCTTCGGGCCGGACATCGAGGCCGCGGCGGCCGAGTTCGCGCCGCTGGTCACCGAGGAGCTGCTGACCGAGGTGACGGCCGCGGTGCCGGACGAGTGGCTGGCGGGCGAGCCCGGTTTCGACTCGCCCGACGCGCTGCGCGCCGCGTACGTACGAGCCCTGCTGGGCCGCGCGCCGGTGATCGGTGAGCGGATCAGCATCGGGGAACCCACCAAGGACGGGCCCTCCCGGGTGCCGGGCTGGCTGGCGACCGAGTTGCCGCGGAGGGCAGTGAAGTGAGCGGCCTGCACAACGGACGCGACGTGTTCGAGTACGCCCTGCTCAAGGTCGTACCGAGGGTCGAGCGCGGCGAAATGATCAATGCGGGGGTGGTCGTGTACTGCCGCGCCTGGCGCTTCGTCGAGGCGCGTACGCATCTGGACGAGGGACGGCTGCGGGCGCTCGACGCGACGGCAGACGTCGAGGGCGTCAAAGCGGCGCTGCGTGCCGTCGAGGGGATCTGCTTGGGCGGCGAGCGGGCCGGGCAGGCTGCGGGTGACGACGCGGGGCGGCGCTTCCGGTGGCTGATCGCACCGCGCAGCACCGTCGTCCAGCCCGGCCCGGTGCACACCGGGCTGACCGTGGACCCGTCCGGGGAGGCGGAGCGGCTGCTCGACCTGTTGGTGAGGTGAGCGGGACGGCCGCCGGCCCGTAAGGGGCCCGGCGGCCGCCCTGAAGCGCGCGGGCGCGCCGGGGAGGCGTTGACAGGGGGTGGCCGGGCTTCTAGCGTCACCCCTGCTGAAGCTACTAAGCGGTTGCTCACCTGCGGTTGCGGTGCGGCGGACCGCTTGTCGAGGTTTCGAGGGTGAGGAGAACCCCGCATGTCCACCACCGAGCAGCGCGTAGCCGTCGTGACGGGCGCGGCCCGCGGCATCGGCGCGGCCACCGCCGTACGCCTGGCCGCCGAGGGCCGCGCCGTCGCCGTCCTCGACCTGGACGAGGCGGCCTGCAAGGACACCGTCGAGAAGATCACCGCGGCCGGTGGCAGGGCGCTCGCCGTGGGCTGCGACGTCTCGGACGCGGAGCAGGTGGAGGCGGCGGTCGCGCGGGTCGCGGCGGAACTGGGCGCGCCGACCGTGCTGGTCAACAACGCGGGCGTCCTCCGTGACAACCTGCTGTACAAGATGAGCGACAGCGACTGGGACACCGTCATGAACGTGCATCTGCGGGGCGCGTTCCTGATGTCGCGCGCCTGCCAGAAGTACATGGTCGACGCCAAGTTCGGCCGGATCGTCAACCTCTCCTCCAGCTCGGCGCTCGGCAACCGCGGCCAGGCCAACTACTCGGCCGCCAAGGCCGGCCTGCAGGGCTTCACCAAGACCCTCGCCTTCGAACTGGGCAAGTTCGGCGTCACCGCCAACGCAGTCGCCCCTGGATTCATCGTCACCGACATGACCGCCGCCACCGCCGAGCGCGTCGGCATGGGCTTCGAGGACTTCCAGGCCGCGGCCGCCACCCAGATCCCCGTCCAGCGCGTCGGCCGGCCCGAGGACATCGCCAACGCCATCGCCTTCTTCACGGGCGAGGCGGCCGGCTTTGTCTCCGGCCAGGTCCTGTACGTCGCCGGCGGACCGCTCAACTGACGCCGGAGGCGACGGACATGACCGCACAGGACAAGCCGCTGCCCCCGCTCTCCGGCAAGGCGGCGCTGGTCACCGGCGCCAGCCGGGGCATCGGGTACGGCATCGCGCGGGCGCTCGTGGCGCGCGGCGACAAGGTCTGCATCACCGGCCGCAACGAGGACGCCCTCAAGGAGGCCGTCGAGTCGCTGGGCGCCGACCGCGTCATCGGCGTCGCGGGCAAGGCGCACGACGAGGCCCACCAGGGCGTCGCCGTCGAGCGCGCCATGGAGGCGTTCGGCCGCGTCGACTACCTCGTCAACAACGCCGGTACGAATCCGGTCTTCGGCCCGATCGCGGACCTCGACCTGAACGTGGCCCGCAAGGTGTTCGAGACCAACGTCGTCTCCGCGCTGGGCTTCGCACAGCGCACCTGGCACGCGTGGCAGAAGGACAACGGCGGCGCGATCGTCAACATCGCCTCCATCGCCGGTGTCTCCGCCTCGCCCTTCATCGGCGCGTACGGCATGAGCAAGGCCGCGATGATCAACCTGACGTTCCAGCTCGCGCACGAGTTCGCGCCGGCGGTACGGGTCAACTCCATCGCCCCCGCGGTGGTCAAGACCAAGTTCGCGGCCGCGCTGTACGAGAACCGCGAGGAGGAGGCGGCGGCGGGCTACCCGATGGGGCGCCTCGGCGTCCCGGAGGACATCGGGGGCGCGGCGGCGTTCCTGCTGTCCGACGCCGCCGGTTGGGTCACGGGGCAGACGCTCCAGGTCGACGGCGGGCTGTTCCTCAACGCGGGCGTGTGAGGGCGGCGCAAGGGTAGGCGGTCGGGGCGCGCGAGCGGCAAGCGCGTGCGGGGGTGCGCGCCTGCGCGCGGAAGCTCCGACGGCGCTTGCGTTGATGTGCACTCCAAGAGGCAGGGTCTGCGGTGCCGGTCCGGTTGGGGACCGGCATCGCAGCCGTTCCGGGCCGTGCGTACGCATACGGGGCGTACGTGTACGGACCCGCGACGCGCCTCCCGAAGGAGACCCACATGCGCTACCGCACCCTCGGCGGCAGTACCGGGCCCACGATCAGCACCCTGTGCCTGGGCACCCTGCCGTTCGGCACCACCGTGGACGAACCCACCTCGTTCGCCATCCTCGACCGCTTCGCCGAGGCGGGCGGCACCTTCCTGGACACCGCCAACAACTACGCCTGCTGGGTGCCTGGCGCGACCGGCGACGAGAGCGAGCTGCTGCTCGGGCGCTGGCTGCGCAGCCGGGGCGCCAGGGACCGTACGGTGCTGGCCACCAAGGCCGGTGCCCGCCCCGACCCGTCCCGCGGCCCCGAGTGGCCCGCCAACCGGGAAGGGCTGGGCGAGAAGACCGTACGGAACGCCGTCGACGGCAGTCTGCGGCGGCTCGGCACCGACCGCGTGGACCTGTACTACGCCCACGTCGAAGACCGGACCGTAGCCCTGGAGGAGACCGTCGGGGCGCTCGCCGGCCTGGTGCGGGACGGCGTCGTGGGCGTCCTCGGGGCCAGCAACCACGCCACATGGCGGCTCGCCGAGGCCCGCCACATCGCGGGTGCGCGGAACCTGCCCGGCTTCCGCGCCGTACAGCAGCGGCACACCTATCTGCGGCCCCGGTATGAGGCAGAGTCCGGCCTCCAGCGGGAAACTGATGAGGAACTGCTCGACTACGCCGCCGCGCACGACGACCTGACGCTGCTCGGCTACTCGACGCTGATGCACGGCGGGTACGCGCGGCCGGAGAAGCCGCTGCCCGAACGGTACGACCACCCCGGGTCGGTGGCGCGGCTGCGGGTCGCCCAGGAGGTCGCGGCGGAGGCCGGGGCCACCGTGAACCAGGTGGTGCTGGCCTGGCTGACGGGTGGCCGGGTGCCGGTCGTACCCGTCCTCGGTGTGAGTTCGGTGACACAGTTGGACGAGTGCCTGGCGGCGCTGGATCTGCGACTGGACGCGGCGCAGCGGGCGCGGCTCGACACGGCGTGAGCGGACGCGGGGCGGGCAGGAGCCGGACGGGGCCAGGGCGGGAGCCGGGCGCGGGGCGGGCGGAGGGCGGGCGCGCGGGCGTTGTCAGTGGTCGCCGGTAAGTTCATTGCCGAGAACGGATCGCACACCGGAGGTTGCTCAGTGATGACCGACATGCTGCCCGAGTCCTGGCGCGGCGTCCTCGGCGAGGAGTTGGAGAAGCCCTACTTCAAGGAGCTCACCGAGTTCGTCGAGCGGGAGCGGGCGAAGGGGCCGGTCTACCCGCCCCGCGAGGAGGTCTTCGCGGCCCTCGACGCCACCCCGTACGACCAGGTCAAGGTGATGATCCTGGGGCAGGACCCGTACCACGGCGAGGGGCAGGGGCACGGGCTGTGCTTCTCCGTGCGGCCCGGCGTCAAGACGCCGCCGTCGCTGCGCAACATCTACAAGGAGATGAAGGAGGAGCTGGGCCACCCGGTCCCGGACAACGGGTACTTGATGCCCTGGGCCCGCCAGGGTGTGCTCCTGCTGAACGCGGTGCTGACGGTCCGGGCGGGCGAGGCCAACTCCCACAAGGGCAAGGGTTGGGAGAAGTTCACCGACGCGGTGATCAAGGCGGTCGTCGCCCGACCCGACCCGGTGGTGTTCGTGCTCTGGGGCAACTACGCCAAGAAGAAGCTGCCGCTGATCGACACGGCGCGGCACGCGGTGGTGGAGGGCGCGCACCCCTCTCCGCTGTCCGCGAAGAAGTTCTTCGGCTCCCGGCCCTTCACCCGGATAAACGAGGCCGTCGCCGCGCAGGGCCACACCCCGATCGACTGGCGGATCCCCGACCTGGGCTGAGCCGGGCGGCCGCGGCGTGCCGCGCACACCGCGCGGTACGGCCGGGCGCCGGTTAGCGTCGGGACAGGCAGGCCGGACATGGCGCGGACGAGGGCGGGAGAGTGCGGTGGTGGACGATCAGCGTGCGAGGGCCGGCGGCGATGTCGTCCTGACCCGCATCGGGCAGGCGGTCATGCTGCACCGGGGCGGCGACCGGGAAGAGGCCCGCAACCGCCTGGCCCGGCTCTGGGCCGAGATCGGTCCGGACGGCGACCCGTTCCACCGCTGCACGCTCGCCCACTACCTCGCCGACACGCAGGACGATCCGGCCGACGAGCTGGACTGGGACCTCACCGCGCTCGAATCGGCGCGGCAGGCGAAGGCAGGGCCGACGGGCCGGGACGGGGAGCGGCGGGCGCCGCCGTCGCGGTCCGTTCCGGCGGTGGCGGCGCTGCTGCCCTCCCTCCATCTGAGCCTCGCCGCCGACTACGCCGCCCTGCACCGCCCCGGCGAGGCCCGCGCCGAACTGGACCGGGCCCGGCGGACGGCGGCTCCGCTGGCCGACGACGAGTACGGCCGCGGCGTGCGCCAGGCGATCGAACGGCTGGGGGACCGGATCGCCGGTTCGGGCGGGGACGGTGGGGGAGGGGAGGCCGACGGGCCGGGCGGTGAGGGGGCGGACGGTACGGGAGATGCAGAGGGCTCGGGAGGCGTAGGGGGGACGGGTGGTGCGGGCGGTGGGGGAGATCAGTCGCCGTAGACGTCGCGGCAGACGGTGTCGGCCCGGTCGTCGTCCTGCCAGCGTCCGAATTCACGCGCCAGCTTGCACAGGCCGGGAGCCGGGGCGGCCGGGCGGCGGTGCTCGGCGCGCGGCCACGGTGGACCGTAGCGGCGGGAACCGGGAGCCTTGGGCTTGGCCCGGGCACCCCGGCCGACGCCCTTCTTCTTCCTCTTGTCCGTTGCCGCGGATTCCGACCGTTGCGGCCGCTGGGCTCCTGGCGCGGGAGGCAGGGCGGGCGCGGAGCGCTGCGCGGCGGTTCCGGGCGGCGTCCTCGGCCGCTCGCGCGCCGGGGGCCGGCTGACCTCCGGCCCGTTGGGCTCGACGGAAGGGGCGGGCAGCGCGGGGCGCGGCTGGAGACTCTCGGGGGCCGGCCGGTGGGCGACGGTGACACAGCCGGTGGTGACGGCCGCCGTCGCCGCCGTCGTCAGCATGAGGAGCGCCGCTGCGGGAATACGGAACACCGGCCAACTCTGCCTACCCCGGCCGCCGTTGGGAAGGCCCCGCAGGGGTGAACGTGACGGACGGTGTTGACCTCGCGTCGGCTGCGGGCGAGCGGCCGGGCGGGCCACCAGCCGGGCATGCGTACGGACTGCGCCGGGCGCCGGGTGTCCGACGGCGGGGACCGGGGAGGCCGCCGTGCGCCGGACGGCACGTATGCTTCCGGGGCGCCGGGCACACCACCGGCGGGCCCGGCGCGATGACCGTACGGCATCGGGGCGGGCGGCATCATCGGCACGTCCGGCGCGCCGGTCCGCGCAGGCGGCCCGCGGCGGCGCAACCCAGGGAGTACGCGTGAAGGTCGGCTGCATCGGACTCGGCGACATCGCACAGAAGGCGTATCTGCCGGTGCTCGGCGCGCAGCCCGGTGTCGAGCTGCACCTCCAGACCCGTACCCCGGCCACCCTGGAACGGGTCGCCGGAACGTATCGCCTGCCGGCCGGCCAGTGCCACACCGACCTGGACGGGCTGCTCGCCGCCGGTCTGGACGCGGCGTTCGTGCACGCGCCCACCACCGCGCACCCGGAGATCGTCGGCCGCCTCGTCGAGGCCGGGGTGCCGACCTATGTCGACAAGCCGATCGCCTACGAGCTGGCCGAGACCGAGCGCATCGTGCGGCTCGCCGAGGAGCGCGGCGTCAGCCTGGCGGTGGGCTTCAACCGCCGCTTCGCGCCGGGCTACGCGCAGTGCCTGGAGCACCCCCGTGACCTGATCCTGATGCAGAAGAACCGGGTCGGCCTGCCGGAGGACCCGCGGTCGCTGGTGCTGGACGACTTCATCCATGTGGTCGACACGCTGCGGTTCCTGGCGCCCGGCACCATAGATCACGTCGACGTGCGGGCGAAGATCCAGGACGGGCTGATGCACCACGTGGTGCTGCACCTCTCCGGCGACGGCTTCAGCGCCATCGGCAGCATGAACCGCCTCAGCGGGTCCGCCGAGGAGATCCTCGACGTGTCGGGCCAGGACACCAAGCGCCAGGTCGTCAACCTCGCCGAAATCATCGACCACAAGGGGCAGCCGAGCGTGCGGCGGCGCGGCGACTGGGTGCCGGTGGCCCGGCAGCGCGGCATCGAGCAGATCGCGCTCGCGTTCCTGGACGATGTGCGGGCGGGCCGGTTCGTCTCGGCCGAGGACGCGCTGCGTACGCATGAGCTGTGCGAGCGGGTGATCCGCGAGGCGCTGGCGCAGGCGGCGTGAGGCCGCGCGCCTGGAGGCTGTGACCAGCGCTTTTGTGGCGTTGGTGGCCGATTGCGCCACGTACTGTCAGGCCGTCCGCGCCGTCCGCGCCGTCCGCGCCGTCCGCGCCGTCCGCGCCGTCCGCGCCGTCCGCGCCGTCAGGCAGGCGGCCAGGCGCGCAGCGCCATGTCGGCCACCTGTTGGAGATCGTCGCGGGTGGCGCCGCCGGCGGCCTGGACGGCGATGCCGTTGGCGACGGTCATGATGTAGCGGGCGAGCAGCCCGGGATCGGCGTCGGGCGGCAGGTCGCCTTCGGCCACGGCCTGCCGGAACCGGTCGCGGAGCTGGGCAATACCCTCTTCGCGCCAGGCGACGAGGGCGTCACGGGCGTTGCGTCCCGGGGCGCCGGCGGCAAGGGACGCTTGCACGCCCAGGCATCCGGAGGGGCAATCGGGCTGGGTGGTGGTCCGGACGGAGCCGTTGAGGAACGCGGTGGCCACCTGCCGGGCGGTCGGCTCTTGCAGTGCCCGGGCTCCGTACGAGGCGGGGCCTTCGGAGTAGCGCTCCAGCGCCTTGTGGAACAGATCCTCCTTGTTGCCGAAGGCCGCGTACATGCTGGTACGGGTGATGCCCATGGCGTTGGTGAGGTCGGTGAGGCTGGCGCCCTCGTAGCCCTGTTCCCAGAAGACCCGCATGGCCTGTTCGAGCGCCGCGTCGGCGTCGAAGCCCCTCGGCCGGCCGATCTGCCCTTTCTGTCGCGTCTCCATGCAGGCGATCCTACCTCTTCCGTACCGGGCGGTGCAGATGTGTTACCTTCCCGTTCCGTATCGATCGGTACGGAACTCTGTGGAGGTCATCCCCATGGGACAGCTCGAAGGTAAGACCGCCGTGATCACCGGCGGGCACACAGGGATCGGCCTGGCCGGCGCCGTACGGCTGGCGGACGAGGGTGCGCACGTGTTCATCATCGGCCGGCGCAAGGTCGAACTGGACGCGGCCGTGCAGACCATCGGCGCGACACGGGTCACCGCCGTGGCGGGTGACATCACGAACCTGGCCGACCTGGACCGCCTCTACGACGCGGTCCGCGCCCGGGGCCAGGGACTGGACGTGGTCTTCGCGAACGCGGCGACCGCCTCGCTCGCGACACTGGAGCAGGTCACCGAGGAACAGATCGAGCGGACCTTCGCGGTCAACGTGCGGGGCACCCTGTTCACCGTGCAGAAGGCGCTGCCGCTGCTCAACGACGGCGCCTCGGTGATCCTGAACGCCTCCACCGCGGCCGGCAACGGCACGGAGGCGTTCGGTGTGTTCGCGGCCTCCAAGGCTGCCGTCCGGTCCTTCGCCCGCACCTGGGCCAACGAACTGAAGGGCCGCGGCATCCGGGTCAACGCCGTCTCGCCGGGCCCGATCGACACCACCGGTATCACGGACCTGTTCGGCGAGGAGCACGCACCCGGCGTCCGGGCGAACCTCGCCGCAGGCGTCGCGATGGGCCGGATGGGGCGCCCGGAGGAGGTCGCCGCGGCGGTCGCCTTCCTCGCCTCCGGGCAGAGCAGCTACGTCCTCGGCGCCAACCTCTATGTCGACGGTGGGGAGAATCAGATCTGACGCTTCTTTTCCCGGCGGCAGTCATCGGCTGTCCCGTCCCGGCGCGCGCCCCGGCGTGAAACGAGCGCGCGTGGCCCCTTCGCCACCGCGTACACGCCGAGCGCCACCATCGCTCCGTACAACGCCCAGTCACCGAGACGCACGTACGGGCTGGTGCCCTCGGCCAGGGGGACGTCGTACACGGCTGCCGCGCCGCGCTCGGTGCCGAGCCGGTCGCCCACCGGCTCCCCACGCGGCCCGTACACCGCGCTGACGCCGGTCAAGGTGGCGTGCGCCATCGGCCGCCAGGTCTCGGCGGCGCGCAGCGCGGCCAGCGAGGCGTGCTGCGCGGGCGCCCAGCTCTCCTGGAAGGTCGACGTGGAGGACTGTGCGACCAGCAGCTTTGCGCCGTCGCGCACCAGTTGGCGGCTCATGTCCGGGAACGCCGACTCGAAGCACACCAGCGGCCCCACCCGCAGTTCGCCCGCCGAGCCGACGGGCATCAGTACCTGCCGGGTGCCGCGCATACGGTTCTGATCGGCGGCCTTGCCGACGTGCGTCGCCCACCCCAGTACGGAGCGGAGCGGGATGTACTCGCCGAAGGGGACCAGCCGCATCTTGTCGTAGCGGTGGCCGGTCGCGCCGTGCGGGCCGACCAGGACGGAACTCTTGTAGATGCCGGGTTGGCCGGCGTGCCGCCCGTCGACGTTCACCAGGAGGTCGGCGCCCACGTCCTGGGAGAGCGCGGCGAGCCGGGCCGCCATGGCCGGGCTGCGGGTCAGGTCGCGGTTGACGCTGCTCTCGCCCCAGACCACGAGCTGGACGCCACGCCCGGCGAGCGAACGGGTCAGCGCCTCGCCGCGCGCTATCCGCGCTTCGGCGCCCACGACTTCGCCCGGCTGGACGACGCCGATACGGACGCTGCCCGCGCCCCGTGGCACCGGCGCCCACAGCCATGCCGCGCCGCCGCCGACCGCGCAGACGAGGAGGCCCGCCACGGCCGGTACGCGGGCGCGCGGCAGGGCGACGAGCACGGCGAGCGCGGTGTTGACGGCCACGATGACCAGGCTCAGCAGCCACACCCCGCCGATGGACGCGAGCCGCAGGGCGGGCGGCACCTGCCACTGGCTGGCTCCCAGCAGCCCCCAAGGCCCACCCAAGTACTCCCAGGACCTGACCAGTTCGACCATCAGCCAGCCGGACGGTACGAGAACGAGGGCTGCCGCACACCGGCGCACGCCCGGCGCGCCGTGCAGCAAGTGCCGTACGAGTACGCCCCAGGGCGCCCACAACAGCCCGAGCAGCGCCGCCAGGACGAGGATGAAGACGTGCAGACTCGGCAGCAGCCAGTGGTGCACCGCCAGCATGAATCCGGCGCCGCCGAGCCAGCCGTCCAGCGTCGCCCGGCGGTTCGTACGGGCCGAGCGCGCCAGCAGGAGCCATGGGGCGAGGGCGACGTACGCCAGCCACCACAGGGCCGGCGCCGGAAACGCCAACGCGGGCAGTGCCCCGGCCGCGACTGCGGCGGCACCGCGCCCCCAAGGCGACGCGAGCGCCTTCTCCCACCAGCCGGCCGCCTCCCGCATACCGCTCCCTCCGTCGGACGTCGGACCGCAGCACCCAGTGTGCGCGCGTCGGCCGATCATGGACAGCAGGCGGGCGCGGTCCGTCAGCCCCGCGCCGGGACCAACTGCCGCCACTTCTCGTGGACGACGACCTCACTCAGCCGCCAGCCCTCGGTGGCACGGCGGGCGGCGAAGGCGTAGCGGCCCGCGCAGGTGTAGTTCGGGGCGGCCGACGCGCCGGCGTGCGCGCCGTGCGGGCCGGCGGCCGTGCCGGGCGGCGCGTCGTGCGGGCCCGCGAGATGCATCGGGTTGAGGTAGTCCGCCTGCACGGTGGCCGTGTCGCCGGGCGCGCCGCCGTCGCGCAGTTCGATGCCGATCCGCCGGTTGACGATCAGATGCTGGCGTACCGGGAAGCGCCGCAGCATCTCGGCCAGCCAGTCCGCGACATCGGTGACGCTGCCCGCGATGCCGCCCGCCGAGCGGTAGTCGACGCGCCCCTCGGGGACGAACAGCGCCCGGTAGGCGGTCCAGTCGCCGTCGTCCACGGCGATCGCGTAGCCGGTGACCAGGTCGTCGATGGCGAGGCGGTCCATGACAGTGGTGTGTTCCGCACGCTGGGTCATCGCCTCAGTGTTCGGCATGCGTGCGTCCCCGCCAAGACCGGGGCGCGTACGGCCGTGGGCCCCACCCGGAGGCGGGGCCCACGCGGGCGGGTGGTCTGCCGGTCAGTGGGCCGAGGCCGGTGCCGCCGCTCCGTTCGCCGCCCGTTCGGCCGAGGTCTGCGCCTGCTCGAACTGGGTGCGGTACAGCTCCTCGTAGCGCCCGCCCGCCGCGAGCAGCGCCTCGTGGGTACCGCGCTGCACGATCCGGCCGTCCTCGACCACCAGGATCAGGTCGGCGGCCCGTACGGTCGACAGGCGGTGCGCGATGACCACGGACGTACGGCCTTCCAGCGCCTCGGCCAGGGCCTCCTGCACCGCGGCCTCGGAGGTGTTGTCCAGATGGGCGGTGGCCTCGTCCAGGATCACCACACGCGGCCGGGCCAGCAGCAGACGGGCGATGGTCAGGCGCTGCCGTTCTCCGCCGGAGAGCCGGTAGCCGCGCTCGCCGACCACCGTGTCCAGGCCGTCGGGCAGCGAGGCGATCAGACCGTCCAGGCGGGCCCGGCGCAGCGCGTCCCACAGTTCGTCCTCGGCCGCCGAGGGCCTGGCCAGCAGCAGGTTCTCGCGGATCGTGTCGTGGAAGAGGTGCCCGTCCTGGGTCACCATGCCGAGGGTGTCGCGGATCGAGTCGGCCGTCAGGTCGCGTACGTCCACGCCGGCGAGCCGCACCGCGCCGGTGTCCACGTCGTACAGCCGCGGCAGCAACTGCGCGATCGTCGACTTGCCCGCGCCCGAGGAGCCGACCAGGGCGACCATCTGGCCCGGTTCCGCGCGGAAGGAGATGTCGTGCAGCACCTCGGCGCCGCCCCGCGTGTCGAGGGTCGCCACCTCTTCGAGGGAGGCGAGGGAGACCTTGTCGGCCGCCGGGTAGCCGAAGCGTACGGAGTCGAACTCCACCGAGACCGGCCCGTCCGGCACCGCGCGGGCGTCCGGCTTCTGCTCGATCAGCGGCTTCAGGTCGAGCACCTCGAAGACCCGCTCGAAGCTGACCAGCGCGCTCATCACCTCGGTGTGCGCGCCGGACAGGGCCGTCAGCGGCGCGTACAGCCGGGTCAGCAGCAGGGCCAGCGAGACGATCGCGCCGGTTTCCAGGTGGCCGCGCAGCGCCAGGAAGCCGCCGAGGCCGTAGACGACGGCCAGGGCGAGGGCGGAGACCAGGGTGAGCGCGGTGACGAAGTACGTCTGGACCATCGCGGTACGGACCCCGATGTCCCGCACCCGCCGGGCCCGCGCGGCGAACTCGGCGGACTCCCGGGCCGGGCGGCCGAACAGCTTGACGAGGGTGGCGCCCGGCGCGGAGAACCGCTCGGTCATCTGCGTACCCATCGCGGCGTTGTGGTCGGACGCCTCCCGGCGCAGCCCGGCCAGTCGGCGGCCGACGCGGCGCGCGGGCAGCACGAACACCGGCAGCAGCACCAGCGCGATCAGCGTGATCTGCCACGACAGGCTCAGCATCACCGCGAGCGTCAGCAGCAGCGTCACGATGTTGCCGACCACACTGGACAGCGTGTCGCTGAACGCCCGCTGCGCGCCGATCACATCGTTGTTCAGACGGCTGACCAGGGCACCCGTCCGCGTACGGGTGAAGAAGGCGACCGGCATCCGCTGCACGTGGTCGTAGACGGTGGTGCGCAGATCGAGGATCAGCCCTTCGCCCAGGCTCGCCGACAGCCACCGGGTCAGCAGGCCGAGCCCCGCCTCCGCCAGCGCGATGGCGGCGATCAGCCCGGAGAGGCCGAGTACCGTGGCGGCCGCCTCGCCGCCGACGATGGCGTCGACCACCCGGCCGGCGAGCAGCGGGGTGGCCACCGCCAGTACGGCGGTCACCGTGCTCAGCAGCAGGAACCAGGTCAGCGGGCGCCGGTGCGGCCGGGCGAAGGCGACGACGCGCCGCAGGGTGGCGCGGGAGAAGGCCCGCTTGCCCTGCTGCGCGTAAGAGGCACTGTGCAGTGAGTGCCAGGCGGTGACTTCCATGTCCATCGCGGTCCTCCGGGGCGGCGTGGTCGGCACGTGGTCGATCGCGGGCCGTGGTGACCGGCGACATGCCCGAAGCTATGACCTCAACCAATGTTGAGGTCAAGGGATTCCCTTGTCGGCGCGCCGGGAGTCGGGGGAGGTGGGGTGCGGGGCGGCGTGCGGGAGGGGGTGCGCGCTGGGGGTGCGCGGGCGTGGGGTGGGGGTGTGGGTTTCGGGCGGCGGGCGGCGGGCGGCGGGCTTCTGCGCCTGCCGCCCGCCTCAGGTGTCTGCCACCTGCCTTAAGGCCCCCATGTCCGCCGCCCGCCTCAGGCGCCCGTCGCCCAACGCTCGCCGCCCGCCTCAGGCGTCCGCTGCGCGCCGCCATGCCGCCGCGCGCAGCAGCCGTAGCCCGTTGAGGCCGACCAGGACGGTCGATCCCTCGTGCCCGAGCACGCCCAGCGGCAGCGGCAGGTGCCCGGCGAGGTCCCAGGTGACCAGCGCGCCGATGCACACGGACGCGATGACGAGGTTCTGCACCACCAGCCGGCGCGCCCGGCGGGAGAGAGCGACGACCGTCGGCACCGCCCCGGTCTCGTCGCGCACCACCACCGCGTCGGCCGTCTCCAGCGCCAGGTCGGAACCCACCCGGCCCATGGCGACGCCGCTGTGCGCGGCGGCCAGTGCGGGCGCGTCGTTCACCCCGTCGCCGATCATGAGCACCTTCGCCCCGGCGTCCTGCCAGGCACGGACCGCGGCCACCTTGTCCTGCGGCAGCAGTCCGGCCCGTACGTCCGTGATGCCGCACTCCTCGGCCGTACGGCGGGCGGCGCGGACGTTGTCTCCGGTCAGCAGGGTGACGCCGGCTTCGGGTGCCGGTCCGGCTTCAGCGCCGGTTCCGGTTTCGACGCCGGTTCCGGCTTCAGCTCCCTGTCCGAGGCTCGTTTCAGCTCCCGTCAGGCGGTGGAGCCGGGCCACGGCTTCGGGGGCGCCGGGGCGCAGCCGGTCGGTGAGGGCCAGTACGGCGACGGGCCGGCCGTTCACGAGAACAGCCACCGCTGTCTGCCCGGCAGCCTCGATCTCCGACGCGACGGCGCGCGCCCCGCGCAACTGTTCCTCCGCGAGCCCTTCCTCGCTCCCCGACACCCCCGCGCTCAGAAGCGCGGTCGGGCTGCCGACCCGTACGGTGCGCCCCTCGACGACGGCGCGCACGCCCCGCCCCGGCGTGGACGAGAACTCGTACGCGCTGGGCATGCGCAGCCCCCGCTCTCGCGCGGCCCCGACCACCGCTCGGGCGATCGGGTGTTCGCTGGACTGCTCCGCCGCCGCGGCGAGCGTGAGGGCGCGCGCCTCGTCCGTACCGCTGCCGTCCAGCCGACGCATCCCGGCGACGCGCGGCGCGCCCTCGGTGAGCGTGCCGGTCTTGTCCAACGCGACCCGTGTCACCGCCCCCAGGCCCTCCATCGCCGCAGCCGACTTGACCAGGACGCCGTGCCGCCCCGCGGTGGCGATCGCGGACAGCAGCGGGGGCATGGTGGCCAGCACGACCGCGCACGGCGACGCCACGATCATGAAGGTCATGGCCCGCAGCAGGGTGGTGGTGAAGTCCGCGCCGAAGAACAGCGGCACCGCGAACAGGGTGAGGGTCACAGCGACCACCGCGGCGGAGTACCGCTGTTCCACCTTCTCGATGAACACCTGGGTGGGCGCCTTCGTCCGGCCGGCTTCCTCGACCATGGCCACGATGCGGGCGATCGCCCACTCGGTGGCGTCCTTGCCGACCCGTACCCGCAGCGCGCCGGTGCCGTTCAGCGTCCCCGCGAACACCTCGTCGTCCGGGCCCTTGTCCACCGGCAGCGGCTCGCCGGTGATGGTGGCCTGGTCCACCTCGCTCGCCCCGACCAGCACCGTACCGTCGGCGGGCAGCCGCTCTCCGGGGCGTACGAGGACCGTGTCACCCACCCGCAGTGCGGCCGCCTCGACGGTCTCTTCCCGGCCGTCGGCCGTCAGCCGTACGGCGGTGGAGGGCGCGAGGTCGAGCAGGCCGCGCACGGAGTCCTCCGTGCGCCGGGTGGCCAGGGCCTCCAGAGCGCCGGAGACCGCGAAGATCACGATCAGCAGGCCGCCGTCGAGGAACTGACCGATCCCCGCGGCGCCGACCGCCGCGACGACCATCAGCAGATCGACGTCGAGGGTGCGTTCGCGCAGCGCCTGGAGGCCCGCGAGACCGGGTTCCCAGCCGCCGGCCGCGTAACACACCGCGTAGAGCGGCCCCCACGCCCACGCCGGGGCGCCCGCCAGGTCGAGGGGGAAGGCGAGCAGGAACGCGAGGGCGGAGAGGGCCGCCCAGCGCACCTCCGGGAGCGCGGAGAGGCGGGTGCGGCGTGGGCGGGGCGGGGGAGTGGGGACCGTCGGGGGCGCGGCAGGTGGTGCGGCCGGAGGCGAGGCGGGAGACGGTCGGCCGGTCGGCGGCGCGGTTGCGGTGGTGGCCGGCGGCTGCTGCGTACGGCCGGGACGGGACGTGGGCGTCATCGGTACCTCGGTGCGGGGAGGGTGCGGGGACGGAACCCGGACACCATAACCGAACACATGAAGATGTCTTCAAGTATTACCGAAGATACGATGAGGCATATGGGACACGGAGTCGACGGCAGGACCACACCGGCAGCACACCTGGACGCTGATGCGGCCGCGACCATCGCCGCCACGCTCCAGGCGCTGGCCACCCCCTCGCGGCTGATGATCCTCACCCGCCTCCGCCAGGGCCCCTGCCCGGTGGGCGAGCTGGCCGAGGCGGTCGGCATGGAGCAGTCGGCGGTCTCCCACCAGCTACGGCTGCTCCGGGCGCTCGGCCTGGTCACCGGGTCGCGGCAGGGCCGCCGGATCGTCTACAGCCTGTACGACACACACGTCGCCCAGCTTCTCGACGAGGCCGTCTACCACATCGAGCACCTGCGGCTCGGCGCGCGGGACCTGCCCGACACGGCAGAAGCCGAGGACACCGACAGCCCCGAGGCCGAGGTGGGGACCGAAGCCGAAGCCAGGACCGGAGCCGCGAGGAAGCGCGTCAGCCGCTGACCGAGCCACCGACTCGGCCGCTGACCAAGTCACCGACTCCGCCCGCGGCCCGGCGTGCACCCCCGCGCACTCGCATGCACGCTCCCCCCGCGCACTCCCGCGCTCACCCGGCCCTGTGCGCCGCCAGCCGCTCTCGTACGTCCTCCGCCGAGAGATAGACATCGGTCCGCTCGAAGTCACGCAGCGTCGCGGGCTTCTCGGCCTGGAAACCGGTCCGTACGAAATCGTCCCCGGCTGTGGCGTTGATCAGCCAGTTCGCCACCGTACGGAATCTGGCGACACCGGTACGCAGCGCCAGCAGGTGGTAGCCGCGCGCCGCCACCTGGGCGGGCAGCCCCGTCAGCTCGTACCCCAGCGGTTTGGACACCGCGTCGATGCCGCCGAGGTCCACGACCAGTCCGAGGTCCTTGTGCCGGTACGGGGTCCGCGGCGCCCCGCGCAGCCCGGCGATGATGTTGCGCGCGGCGTGCTTGCCCTGCCGCTGGGCGTGCTGCGCGGTGGGCGGGCAGACCGCACCGGCGCCCTTCGTCAGGTCCGGTACGGCCGCGGCATCACCGCAGGCCAGCACGTCCGGCGTGCCCGGCACGGTCAGATCGGCGTCGACGACGAGCCGGCCCCGTACGGTCTCCGCCCCGAGGGTGCCGATGAGCGGGCTGGCCGCCACGCCCGCCGTCCAGATCAGCGTCCGGCACGGCAGTACCCGCCCGTCCGTGAACTCCACGCAGTCCTCGGTCACTTCGGCGACCGAGACGCCGAGCGACACTTCCGTACCGCGCTGCCGCATCAGCTCCAGCGCCTTCTGACCCAGCCGGTCGCCCAGCTCGGGCATCAGCTTCGGGGCGATATCGATGAGGTGCCACTTGATCTGGGTCGGGTCCAGCCGCGGGTAGCGCCGGGCGGCCGCGTTGGTGAGCCGCTGGAGGTAGGCGACCGTCTCCGTGCCCGCGTAGCCGCCGCCGACGACGACGAACTGGAGCCGCGCCGCGCGCTCTTCCGGGTCGGTCGAGGCCGCGGCGATGTCGAGCTGCGCGATCACGTGATCCCGGATGTACGCGGCTTCGGCCAGCGTCTTCATGCCTCGCGCGTACGTCGTCAGGCCAGGGATGTCGAACGTACGGGTGATGCTGCCGGGCGTCAGCACCAGCCGGTCGTACCGGATGTCGGTCGTCTCACCCGTGATCAGCCGTACGACGCAGACCTTCGCCGCGGTGTCGATGCCGATCACCCCGCCGGGCACCAGGCGCGTCCGGCGCAGGATCCGCCGCAAGGAGGGCGCGATCGACTGCGGGGTGACCACTCCGGCGGCGACATGCGGCAGCAGCGGCAGATACAGCTCGTAGTTGTTGGGTGTGACCAGCACGATCTCGGCCGTCTCGGCGGACAGCCCGTGCTCCAGGCCCCGGGCGCACTCCACCCCGGCGAAGCCGCCGCCCACGATCAGGACTCTGGGTCGTTCCATGACGCGTCCTCGCCTCTGTTCGGCAGCTGTGTCGGCTCCCGGCCACGCTGGCACGGGGCGGCGGCCCTCGCCACCGCGCCCACCGGGTACCTCCTGCGACCGGGTGAGAAACAGGTACCCCGGCTGCCACGTGCGTCACGGGTCGGCTGCCGTGTGTGTCACGGTCCGGCCGCCGCGGGTTCAGCGGCCGTCGCGACGGGTGGGCCGGGGGCGTCCGGTACGGGCGAAGTGCGGCAGGGAGATGCCGCCGCGGTGCGCCGCCTCGCCGGTGCCGGGCCGGACGAAGAGGGTGACGGTGACGCCTTCGGTGAAGCCGTTGCGGCGCATCAGCGCCGCCGACGCCGTGTTGTTCACCTCGACGTCGGTCACCACGGACGAGGCGCCGGCCTCCGTCAGCGCGGCGCAGCAGTCCTGCACCAGCCGCCCGGCCACCCCGCGCCCCTGAAAGTCCGGATCCACCGCGATCCACTCCAGATAGCCCCAGTCCTCCCGCTGCTCGAAGGTCATCGAGCCGAGCACGAACCCGGCGAGCCGGTCACCGGCCATTGCGACCCGGCAGGCGGGCACGGAGGCGTCGAGGTGCGTGGCGACGGCGGTCAGCGACCATCCGGTGTACGGCATGGCGTCGGTGTCGTAGACCCGTTCGCCCAGCTCCA
The DNA here is from genome assembly GCF_003865135.1 of Streptomyces chrestomyceticus JCM 4735. Classification (NCBI taxonomy): domain Bacteria; kingdom Bacillati; phylum Actinomycetota; class Actinomycetes; order Kitasatosporales; family Streptomycetaceae; genus Streptomyces; species Streptomyces chrestomyceticus. The sequence goes on from NZ_BHZC01000001.1 coordinate 8,529,958, forward strand.
GGACGGCCGGGAGGTGCTCGGGCCGCAGCGGGTGCAGGGCGATCTCGTCGTACGCGTCCGGTGTCGGCATGACCGGCGCTCCTTTCGGTGGAACGGTGGAACGGTGGGGCTGTGGAGCGGCGGCGGACTGCTGGCGGACTGCTGAGGCAGAGAGCATCCGCAAATCCACCCTAATCGGCTCAATATCTCCCCGCGGATCCGCCCCTGTAGTTTGCGGGGGTGAGTACCGCTGTCGCCGAGATCCTCTCCCTCCTGCTGCTGGTCTGCGTCCTGGTCTTTGCCGTACGGAGGCCGGGCGGCGCCCCCGAGGCGGTGGCGGCCGTACCGGCGGCGGGCCTGCTCGTACTGGTCGGCGCGGTGTCGCCGGACGCCGCGTGGGAGCAGGTGCACAAGCTGCTGCCGGTCGTCGGCTTTCTGGCCGCCGTGCTGGTGCTGGCGTACCTGTGCGCCCAGGAGGGGCTGTTCGAGGCGGCGGGCGCGGCGCTGGCGCGGCGCTGCGCGGGACGGCCGCGGCTCCTGCTGGCCGGAGTCTTCGTACTCGCCGCAGCGGTCACGGCGGTGCTCAGCCTGGACGCGACGGTGGTTCTGCTCACGCCGGTGATCGTGGCCACCGCCGCGCACGCCGGCGCACGCGCCCGGCCGCACCTCTACGCCTGCGCCCACCTCTCGAACTCCGCCTCGCTGCTGCTGCCCGTCTCCAACCTCACCAACCTGCTGGCTCTCGGCGCGGCCGGGCTGTCCTTCACGCGGTTCGCCGCCCTGATGGCGCTCCCGTGGGTGGTCGCGGTGGCCTTCGAGTACGTGGTGTTCCGGCGGTTCTTCGGCCGGGAACTGGCGGAGGACGAACGGCGCGCGGACGCGGGGGGCTCCAGCGTGGGGGAGCCCGGTGCGGGGGAGGCGCGCGAGCAGCGGGCCGCTACGCCACCGCTCCCGGTCTTCGCGCTCGTGGTCCTCTCGCTGACGCTCGCCGGCTTCGTCGTGACCTCCTTCGCCGGGGTCGCCCCGGTCTGGGCGGCACTGGGCGGTGTGCTCGTCCTCGGAATACGCGCGATGGCGCGCCGGGACACGGCTGTGACCGGCACTGCCTCCACCGCCACCGTGGCTGATGCCGCAACCGACTCCCCGACCAGCTCCCTGACCGGCACCGCAGCCGGCATCGTGAAGGCGGCCAACCCCTTCTTCTGCCTCTTCGTGCTGGCCCTGGGCGTCGTGGTCGAGGCGGTCGTCGCCAACGGTCTCGGCGGTGCCGTCGACCGGCTGCTGCCCGAGGGTGCTTCGCTGCCCGCCCTCCTCGGCGTAGCCGTGTTCGCCGCCCTCCTCGCCAACGTCATCAACAACCTGCCGGCCGTGCTGACGCTGCTCCCGGTCGCGGCACACGGCGGCGCCGGGCCCGTCCTCGCGGTACTGATCGGCGTAAACCTCGGCCCGAACCTGACGTACGTGGGCTCGCTGGCCACGCTCCTGTGGCGGCGCATCCTCCAGGACCGGGGCGACGCGCCGGACCTGGGCACCTTCACCCGGCTCGGGCTGCTGACCGTCCCCGGGGGCCTGGCCCTGTCGACACTGGCCCTGTGGGGAGCCTTGCAGCTCATCGGCACATGACGGCCCGCCCCCCCGAGGGCTCTGGCTCGGCGAACATGCTGACGCTTCGCCCGACTGAGTGAACCGAGTGAACTTGTGACCGATTGGCGAGAAGGGCGCGCAGACGCCACGTAAGGCAAGTGTGGGCAAGAGATAAGCGCTGACCGGAAACAGCTCGGTCCTTCAGCCGAAGCACGGCACCGAGAGGCGGGCATATCGCACCATTCCTGCCCCAGCCGCCGCTCCTCCCCACCCCATCCCGCCCGGCAACCGCCCCATCGGACCGACACGGCCCGCCGTGACCGCCGTCACACTTGCGCCCTCCGGTGGGCGAACGTCCACCGAACAGGCCCATGGCATGAGTTTGAGACAACTTCATTACGTATGTGCCGTCCGGACTGACGGTGGGGCCAGCGGGTAAGCCGTAGACACGTAGGGCGCAGCCGACGACCCGGACCCCGCCGGAGGCTGGCACCGCGCGGATGCCGAACGCCGACGGTGGTCATCTCCGCCCGGGCCGCAACGGGCGAGTCCCCAATCTTCCGTACGTCCCCACCGCCAGCGTGCGGCGGCATCACACGCACAGGCACGGAGGTGGGGACAAACATGGTGGAGCAGGGGCGGAGCTACGCGAGCAGGGAACACGTGGTGGGCGCGACCACGGTGGTGGTCCTGAGTGGAGAAGTGGACATCCTGGCGGCGACCGCGTTGACCGCGCGTCTCGACGAGATCACCGGAGCGCGCCGCCCCGATCTGGTCCTGGACGTGCGGGAAGTGACCTTCATCGACTGCTGCGGCATGTCGATGCTGTGCCGCACCCGGCGCCGGGTCGAGGCCAAGGCGGGCCGTCTGCGCCTGGCCGGAGTAGCCGACAGCCCGAGCGTCCTGCGGCTGCTGCGCCTGACCGGCCTGCTCCCCGCCTTCGACCTCTGCCTCGACCCGGACCCCGACGCCATACCCGGACTCACAGCCGAGCCCCGTCCGGACGACGGCTGCACCTGTACACACCCCGAGAACGGAGGCCACCCGGCCGCCCCGGACACTCCCTCGGACACGGCCGTCGCCTGAGCGGACGTCAGGCCGGCAGGTGCGCCTCGATCGCCGCCGTCAGCTCCGCCGCCTCGGGCTCGGCCCGGGGCCGGAACCGCCCCACGACCTTCCCTTCCGCGTCGATGAGGAACTTCTCGAAGTTCCACTGCACGTCACCGGCCTCGCCCGCGCCGTCCTCGGTGCGGGCGAGTTCCGCGTACAACGGGTGCCGGTCCGGACCGTTGACGTCCGTCTTCTCGAACAGCGGGAAGCTGACCCCGTAGGTGGTCGAGCAGAACGTGGCGATCTCCTCGGCGCTGCCCGGCTCCTGACCGGCGAACTGGTTGCTGGGGAAGCCGAGGACGCTGAAGCCACGGTCACCGTACTGCTGCTGGAGCCGCTCCAGCCCCGAGTACTGCGGCGTCAGACCGCACTTGGACGCCACATTGACCACCAGCAGGACGCGGCCCCGGTAGTCGGCCAGCGAGGCGGGCTCACCGTTCAGGGTGCGCAGGGGGATGTCGTACAGGCTCACGTTCAGGCTCCTCGCTATGGGACCGCTGTCGCGGACGGACTTCGTGGGGAACAACAGCGCCTGCCCGCGCGTTCTTCCCCGTCCGCCGCTCCTGTTGGGGTGAGTGGGCGGGGCGGTGTACCTGGTGGAATCCGAACGGCCGGTGCCGTGCATGACCCGGCGCGGCGTCACATGCCGAACCGGGTGACTGAAGGACGCTCGTCGACCGGCCGAGCCCTGTGCTCAGGCCAATTCCGGGACGGGGTCGTGGCCGTGCTCGGCCATGAACGCGTTCCGGGCCTCTTGCGCCCTCTGCGGAATCACGGCCATGCAGTAGTTCCAGAAGTCCGACAGGACAGCGGCGGCCTGGTCGACGGTGAAGTTGCCCTGCACATGGTCAACGTGCTCGTTCTGGATGCGTACGCCGTCAGGGGAAATCTCCGCATAGTGTGCATTGCCGCCGAATTCTTCGACCTGAGCCTTGGGATTACGTCGGGCCGCTGCGACCAAGGCGGCAACTTCCAGCAGGCTGTTGGGGGCGAGCTGGATGTCCGTCGTCACCCATTGCCCCAGTACGCGCAGGTCGTTGGGACCCGCATACCTCGGGTAGCCGCCATCGCTGGCGAAGTACTCGGTGACTCGCTCCATTGGTAGGAAACCTCTCTTATGACGGTGGGAAGACAGGGTATCCGGTCAGGGCGTGACCGGTGACCGGGTCGTAGTACCCCTGGATCCGGATTCCCTTGTATGTGCTCTCCCACATGTTGCTGATGGGGTCGACGACTTCCGCATTCATAAACGCTTTGCGGATGGCCCGGTCGCACTGTGCGGGAGTCCAGCTCTCAGGGAAAAAGGTGCTCTGTGCACGCTTCTTGATCCACTCTCCGTCACGGGGATTCTTCATCCACACATGCCCCCGTGTGAGCCCGGACGCGTGATCGCGGTCGGTGATCTTCGGCACCTTCACGCCCGGCCTGTCCCGCCCTCCGGGGCGTACGTGGTACCCCGTGACCCGCGCCTGGCCGTTCGCGCCGTATTTGATTTCTCCCTTGAGCACGTGATGCCGGGCGGAGTCGGGGAACTTGCCGCTCGGCTTGGCGCGGGCAAGCCCGCCGACGTTGCCCTGAGCATTGCGCAGCAGGGGGCGACCTATGGGACCGACAGGTCCGCCACCGGCCATGGCCAAGCGGCGGCCGCCCAGATCAGGCAGCGACAGGTTAAGGTTGCGCAGCGGATTGTCGAATGTGTGCCACCGCTTGCTGAAGTTGCGCAGTGGGACATTGATGTTGCGCAGGCCGTCGAGCTTCATGTTGCCGAGGACGTTCTTGACGCCCCCGGCTTCTCCGATGGCCCGGGCGCCGCGGACGGCTCCGCCGAAGGCGCCGCCCAGAAGGAGGCCGGAGGTGCCGGCGTCCTTCATTTCGGCGAGGTCGATGCCCTTCTGGTCGCCGAGCAGGTTGCGGCCGCCCTGGGCCACGACCACGTCCACGGTGATGGCTTCGACGCTGCCGATCGCTGCGGTGGCCAGGACCGTTCCGGCGATTTCGGCGACCGTGGCGGACACGGCCACGCCCGCGGTGCCCGCCGCGGCGACGATCGCCTCGGTGGCGCCTGCCGCGGCTATCTCGCTGATGCCGCCGGTGAACAGGGCCAGCGCCGTACCGGCCACCAGCACGGCCCCCGCGATCTCCAGCTCGTGCTCGATCTTCTTCTTGGCCGCGGCGATCTCGTCGGCGAACTTGTCCAGGGCCTTGGCCATGTCCCGGGCGGCGGACGCCACATCGTCCAGGTAGCCCTTGCCGCCGTGGTGGTACTTGCGCCAGAAGTCGCCGAACGCCTCGATGCCCGGACCCTTGTTGTTGTCGATGACGTCCTGGGCGGGCTTGTGCGCGGCGGCGGTGACGTCCTCCACGTCGTCGGCGAAGGTCCGCCACGCGCGGGCAGCCTCCCGCAGCTCGTCCTCGTCGCCTTCCGGCCACCACATGCCGGTCAGGTCCTGGACGATCTCCTTCGCCTTGTCGGCGGCGCTCACTGGCCACCGCCCTTGCCGAAGCCGGAAGACGAGGAACGGTCTGCTTCCTCGTGGTTGTCCGCCATGTCCTTCATGGCCTTGGAGATACTTTCCAGTCCCTTGACCAAGGCTTGGGTAGCCTTTTCGATTTGTTCGCGATGCGGGGCATACACGTGCTGGAACTTCTGCCCTTGCTCGTCGTCTCCCCACGGTGAGCCGAGCCCGTCCAGCGAGCCTTTGAGTTTGCTCGCCGCCTTCGCCAGTGCGTCCGCTTCCCGATGGAAACGCGGCGCTGCGGACTTGAGTTGGTCCGTGTCGATGTCGAAGCCGCCGCCGGCCATAGGTCCCCCCTGGAACTGTGCTTTCGGGTGTACCTACAACCTATCGCGAGCCACTGACAGTGCCGCATTCGCAAGCGTGCTGCTGTTCACCTCTCGTCGCTCTCCAGCGGCCAGGACGGTCGTGGTCGTAGCGCGCCGGTGTGCCATTCTCTGAGTAGTTGGTCGAAGATCGGGGTGTTGCCGTCCCGGGGTTGGTGGGGGTGGAACGGTTGGTGTGAGTGGTGGGTTGGTTGGTGGGGGTGGTGTGGTTGTGGGTGTGGGGGGTTCTGTGTGTCGTGCATGTTCGGAGTCAACACGGAGGTGGTGGTCTGGGGTGCGGTTCGCCACGGGGGGCGGGGGGAGAAGCCCTCGCGTCGGTGATGGGCAGAAGATACGTTCCCGCGGGCTTCGGGCGCGTCTCGGGCAGGACGGGTAGGGGGCGGGCTTCGCGGTGGGGGTGGTCTTGGTGGAGTGTCAGGTTGTCGGTAATAACTCGGCTGTGTAATTGCTGTGTGCGGGCTATCCCCTTTCTGTGAGGGGGTGGTATCGGCCATGCTTTGTGCCGTCGTTTATGGAGGGGAGTGTGGGGAGGGGGTCGGAAAGTGGCTGGTTGAAGGTTGATCGAGTGAGGAGGGTGGCGGCGGGTAGGTGGCTGAAGGGTGGGCGGAAGTGCTGGTCGGGTGGGTGGTGTTGGGTGCCTGGCGGGCTAGGGGAAGCGTTTCTGTGGGGTTGGAATTTTTGGTGGTGGCAACCGGAGGGGACGCTCCGGGGGATTGACCGGAAACATGCTGGACGCAGCAGGATTCGTCATTCCGCTTCCGTGGCTCATGTTTCTCTCATGTTCACGTGGCACGGTGAGGTGGCGTGTTCGAGGCGGCACCGGAACCCACGTACGGCCGTGCCCTTTTCCTGTGGCGGGACATCCCGCTATTCCGGTGCCGTCGCCGCCGGTAATGCACTTCCCCTGAAAACCGGCCTCGGCGCAAGGCCGCCGACCTCCGAAGGCGCCGTCCGCGGCGGCGCCCCGCGCGGTCGTGCCCGCGCCGGAGACACCACCGTCGCCCTGCGGTGCCCCGACCCCTCCGCTTCCGGGAGAGACCACCATGTCCGCCACCACCTTCGTGGACCGGCCCGTCCTCACCGAACGGCCGCACGGCCGCTGGCAGTTCTGGCACACCCCGGTGGGCCGGCCGCGCTGGGACCGGCCCGCCCTCCTGGGTATCGCCGCGCTCGCCGCGGTGCTGTACGCCTGGAACATCACCAGCAGCGACTACGCGGGGTATTACGCCGCCGCCGTCCGCAGCATGTCGGAGAGCTGGAAGGCGTTCCTCTTCACGGCCTTCGACCCGGCGTCCACCGTCACCCTGGACAAGATCGGCGGCTTTCTGTGGCCGCAGGCGCTGTCCGCGCGGATCTTCGGGTTCAGCAACTGGGCCCTGACGCTCCCGCAGTGCGTCGAGGGTGTCGTCTGCGTCCTGGTGATCCACCGCACGGTGCGCCGCTGGCGCGGCCCGGCGGCCGGTCTGCTCGCCGCCGGAGTGCTGACCCTCACGCCGGTGGCGGCGTCGATGTTCGGGCACGCGCTGCTGGAGGCGCCGCTGACCATGTGCCTGGTGCTGGCCGCCGACCAGTGCGCGAAGGCGATGGGCACCGGGCGCCTGCGCCCCCTGCTGCTGGCGGCGGTCTGGGTGGGACTGGCCTTTCAGGCGGCGATGATGCAGGCGTGGATCATCGTGCCGGCGCTCGCCGTCGCGTACTTCGTCGTGTCACCGGCCGCGCTGCGCAAACGGCTCGGCCATCTGCTGACCGCGGGCGCGGTGCTGTTCGCCGTCTCGTTCTCCTGGGTCCTGCTGATGACCGTCGTACCGAAGGACGCACGGCCGTACGTGGACGGGTCGCGCGACAACAGCGCCCTGTCGATGGTGTTCGGCTACAACGGCTTCGACCGGCTGAAGTCCGGGTGGAACATCGATGCCGCAAACAGTACGACTCCGAGGGCAGGGGCAGGGACGGCCAAGGGGGCGTCCGGAGCGGGTGGCGGGGCCGCGGCTTCTGCCAAGACGGGTTCCGGGCGGCATGTTCCCGGGCAGGTCGGTTCGGGCGTGAAAGCCGCGCCCGGCACCGGTCTGGCCCAGGGAGGGCAACAGGCCCAAGGCGGTGGGGCGCACGTGGCGGTGGGCGCCCCGACCAGCGGCTGGCTCAAGCTCTTCCGCGCGCCCCTGGCGCAGCAGATCGGCTGGCTGTTCCCGCTGGCGCTGTCCGCCCTCGTCCTCGGGTTCGTCACCCGCCGCAAACAACCCCGTACGGACCCGGTGCGCGGCGGCTACCTGCTGTGGGGCGGATGGCTGCTGACGGCGATGGCGGTCATGAGCGCCATCAACGTCCCGCACGCCACGTACATGGCCGCCCTCGCGCCCGGCCTCGCCGCGCTCTCCGCCGCCGGGGTTGTCACGCTCTGGCGCGTTCATCGGAGGCATGAGGGTGAGCCTTTGATGCGCCGTCAGGTCGAGGGGCGGGAGGTGACTGCACCTCAGGGGAAGGGGAGCCGTGCCGGATACGGTGTCTGGGCGGTCTTGCGTACGTGGCTGCTTCCGGCCGTCATCGCGGCGCAGGCGGCCTGGGCGGTTTATCTTGCCTCCGGTCACTCCGGTTGGGTGCCATGGCTGATCCCCGTCGTCGTCGTGACGGCGCTCGTCGCCGTCGGCCTGCTCGCCCACGGCGTCCTTCGCGCCCGGCGCGGCGAGGATGGACCGGACGTTCCGAGTGGACCGGATGCCCGGAGTGGATCGGACGCCTCTCGCGCTCCGGCGCATGCCCGCGCGCAGCAGTACGCCCGCGCCCGTCAGCGCGCCCGCGCGGGGCGCATCGCCATCGCCGGGCTGATCGTCGGCTGTGTCACGATGACGGCGGCACCCGCCACCTGGTCGCTGTCCGTGCTGGACCCGCGCTACACCGGTTCCGCGCACTCGGCGTCCGCGGGCCCGCAGGACTCCACGCTCGGCACGCCCACCCGGCTGACGGACACCCAGCGCAAGATCCTCGATTACGTCGAGCGGCGCCGTGGCTCCGCCGACTACGCCTTCTCCGCCGGGCTGTTCACCGCGGAGCCGTACATCCGCCTCGGCGGCTCCGCGGTCCTGCCGCTCGGGGGCTTCGCGGCGGGGACCGAACCGGTCACCCTCAGCGAGTACCAGCGCCTGGTGGCGGCCGGGAAACTGCGCTTCGCGCTCGTCGGCGCGGGGGACGGCGTGGGGAATTCGGAGACGGCGCGGATCAGCCGGTGGGTGCGGTCGGCGTGCGAGAAGGTCGACCCGTCGGCGTACGGCGGTGAGACGGGCGCCGGCAGTGGGAGTGGGAGCGGCAGCGGTAGCGAAAAGGGCAATGGGAGCGGCAGCGGGGGCGGGCAGCAAGCCGGGGCCGGAGTCAAAGCTGGGGCGGGGACGGCCCAAGCTGGAGCTGGTGCCGGACCTGGCGTCGCCCAGAGCCTCTACCGCTGCTCCCCCGCGAGCACGAGCGCCTGACGCCGTACGCGCCGACGCACCCGCCTGACGACGCCCGCACCCACCACGCCTCCCGGCGAGGAAGCGGCGGAGCCCCACCACGTCCCCTCTTCCGCCCCTCGCCGGCTATGACCCTCTTGGCCCGTCGTGCCCCTCTTGACCCGTGAGCGAGCGGGCCAGCACAGTACGGGGAACCGTCTGGTCCGCAGTCCGACCGGTCTCCTGACCTCGCGTCAGGGGAGTTGGAGGGTGCCGTGCACAGCAGCCCGAGCGTCGTGCCGCCCGGCCCGGACGCCGGCGTACCGGCGGCGGACGAGCCGTCGAACGCCCTGCCGTCGGACGCCGCGCCTGCGCCGTCGAACGCCGCGCCGTCAGACGCCCCCTCGCCGGACGCCCTGACCTCGGACGCCCTGCCCTCGTACGCCCTGCCGCCCGTCGACGAAGCGGCCGCCGTGGCCCTCACGCAGGATCTGGTCCGGCTGCGGACCGTCAACGCCGCGGGCGCCAAAACCGTCGAGCAGCCTGCCGTCGACCTCCTCTGCCGGCTCTTCACCGAGTTCGGCTGGCCGTACGACGTCGTCGAGGTCGCCCCCGGACGGCCCAACGTCGTCGCGATCGTCGAGGGCGGCGGCGGGCCGGGCCGCACGCTGATGTTCGAGGGGCACACGGACGTCGTGACGGAAGGCGACGCCGCCGCGTGGAGCGTCGACCCGTACGGCGCGGAGATCCGCGACGGGCGGCTGTGGGGGCGCGGCGCCGCGGACATGAAGTCCGGGGTGGCGGCCATGATCTACGGGGCGCGGGCGCTCCAGCAGGCCGGGCCCTTCCCCGGCCGGATCGTCGTCGGCGTGCTGTGCGACGAGGAGGGGCTGATGCTCGGCGCCAAGGCGTTCGCCGCCTCGCCGATGGCCGCCGAGGTGGACGGCGTCGTCGTCTGCGAGCCGGAGGGGTACGAGGTGTGCACCTCGGCCCGCGGCGGCATCCGCCTCCGGCTGGACCTGCGCGGGGTGATGGCGCACGGCGCGATGCCGCAGGAGGGACGTAATCCCCTGGTCGCGGGCGCGCGCACCGTCGCCGCGTTCGCGGAGGCCGAGAAGTGGGCGGCCGGGCGGTACGGGACCCACCCGCACGCCGGGACGGTGACCGTCACTCCGACGGTGCTGCGCGCCGGCGACCCCGACCAGCTCAACGTCATCCCCGGCCACGGCGTGCTCGGCATCGACGTACGGACCGTGCCCGGTACGGACCACGCCGAGGTCGTCGAGCGGCTGTGGCAGTCCGCCGTGGCCGCCGCGGCCGACGTGGGGGTCACGGTCGAGCTGACCGTCGTCGACGACCGTCCGGCCGTGGAGATCGCCGCCGGCCATCCGCTCGTCCGGGCCCTGGTGGCCGGTCACCGGCAGGTGCACGGCGTCGAGCCGCCGTTCGGCGCGGTCCCCGGCACGACCGACGGGACGATCCTCACCCGTGACGCGGGCCTGCCGACCGTCGTCTACGGGCCGGGCGGCAAGTGGATCGCCCACCAGAAGGACGAGTACGTGGAGGTGCGGGAGATCGCCGAATACGCGCGGGTGTACGCGGTCGCGGCCCGGCACTTTCTCGACGGGAGCGAGAGCCGCACCGGGCCGCCCGATCCCGGGACTCAGGAAGGCGGCGACGCGGCATGACGCCTCCGGTCGGCCCTCGCGGCAGCCGCGACGACACCCCGGACGTGCCTCCGGCCCCGTCCGTAGGCGCGCCTCCCGCTCCGCCCGTGGACGCGTCGCCCGCCCCGCCCGTACCCCCTGGCCGCCTCCCCGTGGGCGACGGCTGGGTGCCCGCCCCGCGTACCGGTCCGGTGATCTTCCCGTACGACGGCGAGGAGTTCGCCACGGCGCCGGTGGGGGACCCGGACCTCGCCCGCCGCGCCGTCGCACACGCCGTGGCCGTCCGCCCCCGGGTGGCGAAGCTGGCCTCGCGCGTACGGCGTCAGGTGCTGGGCGGCGTGGCGGCGGACCTGGCGGACGTGGCCGGTCCGATGGAGGATCTGCTCGTACGGGAGACCGGCAAGCCGCGCATCGACTGCCGTACCGAAGTCCGGCGGGCCGTGGCCACCTGGCAGGCCGCGGCCGACGAGGTGGTGCACATCCACGGGGAGACGGTGCCGCTGGACCTGCTGCCCTCGGGGGACGGCATGTTCGGGTTCTGGACCCGGCGCCCGGTCGGTGTCGTGGTCGGCATCGCGGGCTTCAACTACCCGATGATGCTGGCTTCCCACAAGATCGCCCCAGCGCTCGCGGCCGGCTGCTCGGTGATCGTCAAACCCGCCCCGGCCACCCCGCTGGCCACCCTGTGGCTGGTCCACCTCGTACGGGAACGCCTCACCGCGGCCGGCGCGCCCGCCGGCGCCGTCCAACTGGTCACCGGCGACACCGAGGTCGGCCGCGCCCTGACCACCCACCCGGAGGTCGCCGCGGTCTCCTTCACCGGCTCCGCCGCCGTCGGCCACCGCATCGCCCGGGACGCCGCGCCCCGCAAGGTGGTGCTCGAACTCGGTTCCAACGCGGCGCTCGTGGTCGCCGCCGACGCCGACCTGGACGCCGCCGCGGACGCGGTGGCCCGCGGCGGCTACTACGCCTCCGGCCAGGCGTGCATCGCCGTGCAACGCGTGATCGCCGTGGCGGAGATCGCCGGCGAGCTGGAGCGGCGGATCGCCGAACGGCTGCCCAACGTCGTCGTCGGCGACCCGCGCGAGGAGCGCACCCGGGTCGCCGCCCTCATCGACGAGGCCGCCACCGAACGCGTGCTGAGCTGGATCGACCGGGCCCGCGCCGCCGGGGCGCGGCTGGTGGCGGGCGGCACCCGCGTCGGCCGGTGCGTGGCGCCGACCCTGCTGGCGGAGGTGCCGGACGGCCAGCCCGCCTGGGACGAGGAGATCTTCGGGCCGGTCGTCGCCCTGCGTACGGTCCCGGACCTGGACGCGGCGTACGACCTGGTGAACGCCGGGCGGTACGGGCTGCACGCGGCGGTCTTCACCCGCGGCCTGGACGCCGCCTTCCGGGCGCTGGACGTGCTCGACGTCGGCGGCGTGGTGATCAACGAGGTGCCGGGCTACCGCAGCGACGTGGCTCCGTACGGCGGCGTCAAGGACTCGGGGCTGGGCCGCGAGGGCCCGCGGTTCGCGATCGAGGAACTGACGGTGACGCGGATGGCGGTGATCCGCCCGTGAGCGCCGGGGACGGCGACGGCGACGGTACGGGCCGTACTCCCCACGGCTCAGAAGCCCGTTCCCGTACCCCCCCTGGAGCCCCCCCCGCCCCGCACTCCACAACCCCGGAGCACCCCATGGACCAGGTGACCGAGTACGCGAAGCTGTTCCGCCTGGACGGTCGGCGGGTCGCGGTCGTCGGCGGGGCCGGCGGGATCGGGCGGGAGGCGGTACGTGCCCTGGCCGCCCACGGTGCCGAGGTGATCGTCGCCGATGTGGACGCGGCCGGCGCGTTCTCGGCGGCGGAGGCGGCCGCTGCCGAGACCCCGGCCCCCGGCAGCCGGACCGGTACGGCGACCGCGTTCCCCCTCGACGTGCTGGACGGCGACGCGGTACGGGACGCGGCCGCGCGGTGGGGCGCCCTGGACGGGCTGGTCGTCACCGTCGGCGTCAACGTACGCAAGCGGATCACCGACTACACCGCCGCCGAGTTCGACCGGGTCGTCGCCCTCAACCTGCGGGCGGTCTTCACCCTCGTCCAGGCCGTGGCACCCGGTATGGCGGAGCGCGGCCGGGGGAGCGTGGTCGGCCTGGCCTCCATGCGCGCCTTCCAGGTCGAGCCGGGGCAGAGCGTCTACGCGGCGTCCAAGGCCGGGCTGGTGCAGTTCCTGCGGACGGCCGCGGCGGAGTGGGGGCCGCGCGGCGTCCGGTTCAACGCGGTGGCGCCCGGAGTGGTCCGTACACCGCTCACCGACCAGATCGCCGCCGACCCGCAGTGGTACGACGCCTACGCGCAGGCGTCCGCGCTGCGGCGCTGGGCCCGCGCCGACGAGATCGCGGGCGCCGTCGCCTACCTCGTCTCGGACGCGTCCACGTTCGTCACCGGCAGCGTCCTGGCGGTCGACGGCGGGTGGACGGCGGTCGACGGCCGGTACGAGCCGTCGCTCTGAGCCCGCCAGCCCGGCCGGCCACTCGCCTGCCCGCCCGGCGCCTGCCCGGCCGCCCACCCGCACCGGCACACCGAAGTACCGGAACCCGGAACTCGGACATCAGACCCCGGACCCACCACGGAGACACATGCCCCCGCCCCCCACCACCTTCCCCCTCCCCGGCCTCACCGCCCCCGTCGAGATCCGCATCGACCGCTGGGGCGTCCCCCACCTCTACGCCGCCTCCCAGGACGACCTCTTCCTCGCCCAGGGCTTCAACGCCGCCCGGGACCGGCTCTTCCAGATCGACCTGTGGCGGCGCCGGGGACTCGGACTGCTCTCCGAGGTGTTCGGGGAGAGCTGCCTCGAACACGACCGGGCGGCCCGGCTCTTCCTGTACCGCGGCGACATGGCCGCCGAATGGTCCGCCTACGGGCCCGGTACGGAGCGCATCGCCGACGCCTTCGTGCGCGGTGTCAACGCGTACGTCGCGCTCTGCCGGGCCGATCCCGCGCACCTCCCGCCCGAGTTCGAGCTGCTCGGCCACCGGCCCGCCTACTGGGAGCCCGCCGACATCGCCCGCATCCGCAGCCACGGCCTCTTCTACAACCTGGAGCAGGAGGTCGCCCGCGCGCTGACCCTGCGCGATCACGGCCCCGAGGCCGAGGAGCTGCGGCGGGTACGGGAGCCGGCGCACGACCTCCGTGTACCGGAGGGCCTGGACCTGTCCGTCATCCCGGACGACGTGCTGCGCGTCTACCGGCTGGCCACCACCCCGCCGTGGGAGAACGGCGGGCCGTCCCAGGGGCCGGACGGCAGCAACAACTGGGTGATCGCCCCGTCCCGTACCGCCACCGGCCGCCCGCTGCTCGCCAACGACCCGCACCGCGCCGTCACCCTGCCCGCGCTGCGCTACCTCGCGCACCTGTCGGCCCCCGGCATCGACGCCGTCGGCGCGGGGGAGCCCGCGCTGCCCGGCATCTCCATCGGCCACAACGGCCGGATCGCCTTCGGGCTGACGATCTTCCCGATCGACCAGGAGGACCTGTACGTCTACCGCACCAACCCCGCCGACCCGCGGGAGTACTGGTACGACGGCCGCTGGGAGCCGATGCGCCGCGTCACCGAGACGGTCCCGGTGCGCGACGCCGGGCAGCCGGCCACCGTGGACCTGTGGTTCACCCGGCACGGCCCGGTGATCCACGACGACCCGGAGCGCGGCACCGCGTTCGCGGTACGGGCGGCCTGGCTCGGCCCCGGCATGGCCCCGTACCTGGGCAGTACCGGGTACCTGACGGCGGACGGCCCGGACGCCTTCGTCACCGCGATGGACCGGTGGGGCGCCCCCGGTGAGAACCAGGTGTACGCCGCTCCCGACGGGACCATCGGCTGGCAGCCGGGCGGCCGGGTCCCCGACCGTCCGAACTGGGACGGCACGCTGCCGGTGCCCGGCGACGGCCGCTACGAGTGGGCGGGCTTCCATCCCGTAAGTTCGCTGCCGTCCGTACGCGACCCCGCGCAGGGCTGGTTCGCCACGGCCAATCAGATGAACCTCCCGCCCGGCTACCCGAACGCCGACCGGACCGTCACCTACGACTGGCACGCGCCCGTCCGTCACGACCGGATCGCCGCGGAACTCGCCGCGCGCACCGGCTGGACCGTCGCGGACTGCGTGCGCCTGCAGACCGACCACACCAGCCTGACCGCACGCCGCCTCCAGCCGCTGCTGGCCGGCGTCAGCAGCGACGACCCGGACGTGGCATGGGCGCTGGAGCAGCTCCGCGCCTGGGACGGTGAGCTGGCGCCCGGCTCCCTCCCCGCGGCGCTCTTCGAGGTCTGGTTCCGGCGGCACCTGCGTCCGGCCGTAAGGGAACGGGCGTTGGCCCGCCTGGTGCCCCTGGACCGGCTGGCCGCCGCGCTGGCCCGTGTCCTGCCCGTCGGTGACGCCGCCACCACCGACCCCCGGGTGGACCTGGACCTGCTGCTCACACCGGGCGACCGGCTCGGCCCCGACCCGGACGGCACCCTGCGTACGGCCGTCCTGGACACCCTTCCCCCCGCGCTCGCCGACCTCGGGCGGCTGCTCGGACCGGACCGCGCCCGCTGGACCTGGGGAGCGCTGCACCAGGCGGAACCTCGACATCCGCTCACCGGGTGGCTGGGCGGGCAGGCGCCGGACTGGACCCGGGCCGGGCCCGCGCCGCGCGGCGGCAGCGGCGACACGGTCGATGCCACCGCGTACGGCCCGGACTTCCGGCAGACTGCCGGGGCGACCTTCCGGCTGGTGATCGACGTCGGTGACTGGGACGCCTCGGTGGCCATGAACGCGCCGGGCCAGTCCGGCGACCCGCGCAGCCCGCACTACCGTGACCTGTTCGCGGACTGGGCGGCGGACGGCGCCTTTCCGCTCCTGTACGGCCGCGCCGCGGTCGAACGGAACACCACCCAAGTGATCATGCTGAGGCCGCCGGACGAGCCGGCCGCGGACACCCCGCCGGACCACCGTGATTCAGATCACGGGAAAGGGGGTGTAACAAACCACCGGTAAGTGCGCGATGAATAAAGAGGTGCTCGCCGTGCACCGTGCCTATGTGTATCGAGAGGTTCCTCGTGTCACTCACCTCGCCCGTCATGCGACCGCAGGAGACAACCGAATCCCCGGCCCCGGAAGCCGTACCGTCCGACGGTACGGCCATCGAGGCGGCCGGCGGATTCACCCTGTCCCACGGTGACGAGGGGGACGCGCCGGCGCAGCAGGTCGCCGGCGCCGGAGCCTCCGCCGACCCGGTCAAGGACTATCTGAAGCTGATCGGCAAGGTGCCGCTGCTCAACGCCGAGCAGGAGGTGGAGCTGGCCAAGCGCGTCGAGGCCGGGCTGTTCGCCCAGGAGAAGCTGGACACCGGCGAGCCCGCCGGGAAGCTCCGGCGCGAGCTGGAGATCCTGGTCGCGGACGGTGCCCGCGCCAAGGAGCACCTGGTCGAGGCCAACCTCCGGCTTGTCGTCTCGCTCGCCAAGCGCTACACCGGCCGCGGCATGCTCTTCCTGGACCTGATCCAGGAGGGCAACCTCGGTCTGATCCGCGCGGTCGAGAAGTTCGACTACGTCAAGGGCTTCAAATTCTCGACGTACGCGACCTGGTGGATTCGCCAGGCCATCACCCGGGCGATGGCCGACCAGGCCCGGACGATCCGTATTCCCGTCCACATGGTGGAGATCATCAACAAGGTGGCGCGGATTCAGCGCCAACTGCTCCAGGACACCGGCCGCGAACCCACTCCGGAAGAACTGGCCAAGGAACTCGACATGGCCCCGGAAAAGGTCATCGAAGTACAGAAATACGGCCGTGAACCGATATCCCTGCACACCCCGCTGGGCGAGGAGGGCGACAGCGAGTTCGGCGACCTGATCGAGGACACCGAAGCGGTCGTCCCGGCGGAGGCCGTCGGCTTCTCCTTCCTCCAGCAGCAACTGCGCTCCATCCTGGAGACCCTGGCCGACCGCGAGGCCGGCGTCGTCTCCATGCGCTACGGCCTCAAGGACGGACAGCCCAAGACGCTCGACGAGATCGGCAAGGTCTACGGCGTGACGCGCGAGCGGATCCGCCAGATCGAGAACAAGACCATGTCGAAGCTCCGCCACCCGTCGCGGTCCCAGTTGCTGCGCGACTACCTGGACTAGGGACGCAAGCCCGGGAGCCGGAGGGCTTGCGGGGGAGGAGCGCCGGACGGCTCGCGGGGGAGCGGCGCCGGGGGGCGCGCGCCCCGCGCGATGCGCCCTCCGCAGCCCGGTGACCCGTCGCCGGGCCGCTGCTAGCCTCGCAGCAGCGGCTCGCGGGGGACGGGGGTCCGGGATGAGGTCCGCAGCAGCGAAAGCCGGTCGTGCCACCGCAACGGTGGTGCTGGTGCTTCTCGCCACCACCACAGCGTGTGGCCGGTCCGGCGGGCCCGGTCCCGGCGGCGTCCCGCCCGGCGCGGGGTCCGGCGGTGTCGCATCGACGGTGTCCGGGAGCGGTACCGAGGGCGGCGGGCCCGGCGCGCACGGGTCGAGCGCGGGTGGGCCGAGCGCCGGTGGGCCCGGAGCCGGAGACGGCTCGGGGGGCGCCGGTGACGGTTCGCACGGCGCCGGCGGCGGCTCGGCCGCGTACAGCCAGGGCGGCGACCCGATCACACCGGTGTCGCAGCCGCCGGAGGACACCGGCAACCCGGAGACGATCGGCGTCGGCGACACGCCCAGCCAGGGCCACGAGTCGCCCCCGCCCTCGTGCACCGACGCCGCGGGGCAGCGGGTCTCGTGCCGCGTGAAGGACTCTCCGCCGACGGACGAGGTTTCCCCCGGCCCTTCGCGGACGGACACCGGGCGGTCCGAACGGAACGGGGGCGGCGGCCCGACCGAGCAGGGCCGGCAGTCCGCGCGGTCGGACACCGGGAACACCCGGCCCGGCCCCAGCCCGGCCGCCGGCGACGTGCCCTGACCGGCGATGGGCGCCCCACCTGCGGTACCGGACGATCCGGCCGTCGTCGCGGCCCGTGCCCGCGCCCGTGCCCGGCGGCGCAGACAGCTCCGCCGTACCGCCCCGCCGCCGCCCGCCTCCGGCACGCCGCCGCCGTCCGGTCAGCGGTTCGAGTGGGCCAACACCGTCCTGGGCGCCGGATCGCTCGTCGGCGGCCTGATGTTCTACGCGGGCGTCATGCACAGCAGCGCCTACTTCGCCTACTTCCACGTCCGCGCGTCGATCCTCGGCTTCGGCTTCCCACAGATGATCATCTGGAGCCTGCGCCTGGTGACCCTGCCCGTCCTCATCGGCCTCGCCCTCTTGGCCGTGACACCGCGCCTGCCGGAGCTGCTCGTCGCGCTCCACGTCCCGCACCGTGTCACCCTCGGGGTGCGCCGCGCGGTCCGGGCCGTCGCCCGCCAGTACGTCCTGTTCGTGGCCGCCGGTGTCGTGCTGATGCTGCTGTGGCAGCACATCCAGCCGTACGGATGGGCGGCGCCGCTGCTGGTGGCCGCCGGCCTCGTGCTGGGCCAGAGCGACGCGGCGAACCCGGCCCGCCCGCCGCGCGGCCTGTGGCGCAGAGGTTTCCCCGTCGCGGCGGCGGCACTGTTCCTCGTATGGATGATCGCCCTGGTCGCGGGCCGCCTCGGTACGCAGGACGCCCGCTCGGCCGCCGCCCACCTCGTGCGCCGCCCCGCCGTCGTCGTGCTGAGCGTCGAACGCCTCAGCCTGACCGGCCCCGGCCTGGTGACCGAGACCCTCCCGGGCATGCACTACCGCTACCGCTACACGGGGCTGCGCCTGATCCTCGAACGCGACCGCCGCTACTACGTCCTCCCCGTCGGCTGGCGCGCCCGTACCGACCCCGCCTTCGTCATCGAGGACGACGACACGATCCTGGTCCAGCTCATGCCGGGCACCCAGCCCCAGGACGGGACGGACCCGCGGTGAGGGGCAAGTGCCCCGCCGAGCCACCGGATTTTGGTCCAGCGTGCAACCATCTTGCATGCGAGCCGGTCTGGCCTCGTATGAACGGATCGATGACGGGGACACGGTCGCAGCGCGTGGCGGGGGCCGCCGCGGCCGCGGTGCTGGTGACGCTGGCCGTGACGGTGAGGGCCGGCGGCAACGCGCCGGTGGCCGCCGTCGCCGGAGAGCCCGCCGGGGAGCCGGAGCTGAGGCTCGTCGGTATGGCGGGCACGTACTCCATCCGCCGGGACGACGGCCCGGCGGCGTACCGGATCACCTTGCAGGCCAGGGAGCCGCGCGTCGTCAAGGACGTCACCGTACGGATCGACCTGTCCGCCCTCGCGGGCCGGGCGGACGTCGCCTGGGTCGACGAGGGGCACCGGTGCGCTCTGGCGGGCCGGATCATGACCTGTGTGCTGGGGGACGTGGAACAGGGCATGACCTTCACCCCGTTCACCCTCACCCCGCGGCAGGGGGCCGCCCCGGGGCCGGTCGGGGCCATGACGACCACCGTGACCAGCGCCGACGCGCCCACCGTCCGCCACACCACCCAGGTGGTCGTGGGCGCGCCCGGGACGCCGCCGGACGAGCGGGAGTGAAGCCCGGCCGAAGGCGTTCCGCGGCGCGGCCGTTGCCCGTAGCGTTCGGTGCGTCACGAGAGAACCCGCACCGGACGGTGCGTCCGGCAGACGATCGCAGGAGGACATGTGACCAGCGCAGTCGAGCACAGCTCCGTCGAGGTGAACGGCGTCCGGCTGCACATCGCCGAACAGGGGGAAGGGCCGCTGGTCCTGCTCCTGCACGGCTTCCCGGAGTGCTGGTACTCCTGGCGCCACCAGTTCGCGCCGCTGGCGGCGGCCGGGTACCGGGTCGTGGCGCCGGACCAGCGCGGCTATGCGCGCAGCGACCAGCCGGCCGACATCGCCTCGTACACCATGCTGCACCTGACCGGTGACGTGATCGGCCTGATCCACGCGCTGGGGGAGGAGCAGGCGGTCGTCGTCGGGCACGACTGGGGCGCCCCGGTGGCCTGGACTACGGCGCAGTTGCGTCCGGACGTGGTGCGCGGGGTCGTCGGGCTGAGCGTGCCGCCCGCGCCGCGCTCTCCCGAACCGCCCCTGGTGCGCCTGCGGGAGCTGCTCGGGGACGGCTTCTACCAGGTCTACTTCCAGGAGCCGGGCGTCGCCGACGCCGAGCTGGCCCAGAACCCCACCGCCACCTTCCGCGCCATCCTGTCCAACGGCTCCGGCGACAGCCCGTTCACCGACCCGCCGCGCCCGTGGGTCGTCCCGGAGGGCGCCAAGCTGCTGGACACGATGGAGGAGCCGGCGGAACTGCCCGGCTGGCTGACCGAGGAGGACATCGAGACCTTCGTCGGCGAGTTCGCCCGGCACGGGGACCGCGCCTTCACCGGCGGTCTGAACTGGTACCGCAACATCGACCGTAGCTGGGAACTGCTCGCGCCGTTCCAGGGCCGCGGCATCGACGTACCGGCGCTGTACATGGCGGGCGACCGCGACCTGGTCCGGGCCTTCCCGGGCATCGATCAGCTACTGCCCGCCCTGGAACGGGCGATGCCGAACCTGCGGCAGGCCCCGGCCCTGCCCGGCTGCGGCCACTGGACACAGCAGGAGCGGCCGGACGAGGTCACCGCCGCGCTGCTGGAGTTCCTGGCGGAGCTGCCCGCGGCGAAGTGAAAACGGAGCGGGCCGGCGCACCCTCTTCCCGGGTGCGCCGGCCCGTTGTACGGGAATACGGCTGTGGGGGGTGAGCCCGCTGTACCGCTACACCGTGGCGTCGGCCTCCTCCGCCGTGTCCCGTGCGCGCTCGTTGAGCTTGCTGTGCCGCCGGCCGTAGCCGAAGTACAGCGCGAGGCCGACCGCGAGCCACACCAGGAAGCCGACCCAGGTGATCAACTGGAGGTTGAGCATCAGGTACAGGCAGCACAGCAGCGAGACCAGCGGGATGAACGGCACCCACGGCGTACGGAAGGCGCGGGGCAGGTCGGGGGCCGTGCGCCGCATGATCAGCACACTGGCGGACACCGCCGCGAAGGCGAACAGCGTGCCGATGTTGACCATTTCGGCGAGCAGGTCGAACTTCAGGAACGCCGCCAGCGCGGCCATGATCACGGCGAGCACGACCAGATTGGCCTTCGGGGTGCCGTGCCGCGGGTCCACCTTGCACAGCGCCTTCGGCAGCAGCCCGTCCCGGGCCATCGCGAAGACGACGCGGCTCTGCGACCGGAAGCAGATCAGGCTCACCGCCGCGAGGCCGACCACCGCGCCGAGGCTGATGACCGTGGCGAAGAAGGGATGGCCCTTCGCGGTGAAGGCGTCGGCCAGCGGAGCCTTGACCGACAACTGCGAATAGTGCTGCATTCCGGTGACCACCAGGCACACCGCCACGTACAGCACGGTGACGACGACCAGCGAGGCGATGATGCCGATGGGCAGATCGCGCTGCGGCCGGCGGGTCTCCTCGGCGGAGGTCGCCACCATGTCGAAACCGATGTAGGCGAAGAAGACCATGGCGGCGGCGCTGAGAATTCCCGCGACACCGAAAGCCGTCGGGGTGATGCCCGTCAGTAGCTGCAACAGCGGCGCCTGGAGTCCGGACACCTTGGCGGTGTGCTGCGCCTCGGGCACGAAGGGGCTGTAATTCGCGGTGTCGATGAAGAACAGCCCGGCGACGATGACCAGCAGCACAATCGCCAGCTTGATGCCGACCAGCACATTGGTGACGCCCTTGGACAGCTTTCCGCCGACGACGAGCACCACGCCCAGCACGAGCACGAGAAGCGCCGCGGGAAGATTCACCACAGCGTCGTCGCCCCCGCTCAGCGCGGCGGGCAGATGCAGCCCGAGGCTGTTCAGCATCGATTGCAGATAACCGGACCAGCCGACCGCCACCACCGCGGTGGCCAGGGTCAGTTCGAGGCTCAGAGCCCAGCCGATGATCCAGGCGGGCAGTTCGCCGAGCGAGGTGTACGAATACGAGTACGCGGAGCCCGCCACCGGGACCGAGGACGCGAATTCGGCGTAGCACAGCGCGGCGCAGGCGCAGACCGCGGCGGCGACGACGAAGGAGAGCGCCACCGCCGGACCGGCCATGTTCCGGGCCACCGTACCGGTCAGCACGAAGATTCCGGTGCCGAGAATGACACCGACCCCGAGGATGGTCAGATCGAGCGCGGAAAGATCCCGGCGAAGTTGTTGTTCGCCCTCTCCACGAGCCTCCTTGACGGCTCGCTCCAAAGGCTTTTTGCGCAGCAGACTCACGGTGGGTGTTCCGAACTCTCTCAGGGGTACGGGAAACGGACGGACGCGTTCCCGGTCGGAGTCTCCGTCAGGCGTCCGCGTCCTCGCAACGTAACGCTCCGGCATCTCAAATACTGGGACCGGAGCCGGGACGTGGCGGACCGCCCGCGCGAAAGAGCCGGACCCGCGCGAACCGGTGCGGCTGTGCCGCCGCGCCGGAATTCCCGTTCGTCCGCCGCGCCCGTCGGCTACAGTGGAGGACATGGCTTCCTGGTACTACTACATCTGAGACCGGGCGTGACCGCGGTCGGCTGATTCCTCGCCGCCCCGCCGTACGACCGGCAGCGCCGCCGTCCGCGCAGGAGCATCTGCCTGCGGACCGCCGCGCCGATTCCGCGGTCACCTCTTTCTGCAGCCGCAGCCAGCCGTATTCCGCATTCTGCTGCGCGCTGCCCTCCCGGCCTCCATCGGAATCCGGCCCCCGTGCGCAGGGCGCACGGCGCGGCCACGACGTACCCAGGGAATTCCCGTGCGCCATCGCGCCCAATTGACCATGAAAGACGTCTCCCGCGGCTACGGCGACCGCACCGTGCTGGAGCAGGTGTCGCTGACCGTGCGCCCCGGCGAGAAGGCCGGCGTCATCGGAGAGAACGGCTCCGGCAAGTCCACGCTGCTCCGGCTGCTGGCCGGGGCCGAGGCGCCGGACACGGGCGAGATCACCGTGTCCTTCCCCGGCGGCACCGGCCACCTCGGCCAGACATGCGCACTCGACCCGTGCGGCACCGTCCAGGACGCCGTCGACGCGGCCCTCGCCGAACTCCGTGACCTGGAAGCCCGGATACGCGCAGCGGAAGCCGCGCTGGCCACCGCGACACCGCACGAACTCGACGCGTACGGCGAGCTGTTGACCACGTACGAGGAGCGCGGCGGCTACCAGGCGGACGCCCGCGTGGACGCCGCCCTGCACGGCCTCGGCCTGGGCCACCTCACCCGCGACCGGGTGCTCGGCTCGCTCTCCGGCGGCGAGCGGTCGCGCCTGTCGCTCGCCTGCGTACTGGCCGCCGCGCCCGAACTCCTCCTGCTCGACGAGCCCACCAACCACCTCGACCGGCAGGCCACCGCCTGGCTGGAGGCGCACCTCGCGGCGCACCGCGGCACGCTGCTCGTCGTCACTCACGACCGTGACCTGCTCGAAGCGGTCACCTCGGCCGTCCTTGAGGTCGACCGCGACCTGCGGACCGTCACGCGGTACGGCGACGGCTGGCAGGGCTACCGGACGGCGAAGGCCGCGGCCCGCCGCCGCTGGGCGCAGGACCGCGAGGAGTGGCTGGCGGAGGTCGCCCGGACCGCCGACCTGGCGGAGTCGGCCGGCCGACGGCTGGCCGGGACCGGCAAGGACCCGCACCAGGGCTTCGGCAAGCACCGCCGCTCGCACGAGGCGAAACTGTCCGGCCAGGTCAGGGCGGCCCGGCAGCGGCTGGACCGGCTCCGGCGGCATCCCGTGCCGGAGCCTCCCGTACCGCTCCGGTTCACGGCCGAACTGGCCACGGCTGCCCCGACAGCGGCTGAGGCGGTGGACGGGCTCGGTACGCCTGCCACCACACGCGGCCCCCTCGCCCGACTGACCGGCATCACGGTCGGCGACCGGCTGCGCATCGCCGAGCTGACCGTGCAGCCGGGCGACCGCCTGCTCGTGACCGGCCCCAACGGCGCGGGCAAGACGACGCTGCTGCGCGTCCTGGCCGGTGACCTGCGCCCCGACACGGGCACCGTGCGCCGGCCGGCCCGTACCGGTTACCTGGCGCAGGAACTGTCCACGGCCGTACCTCCCAGGCAGTCCCTGCTGGCTGCCTTCGCAGCCGGTCTCCCCGGCCCGCCCGAGGAGCACGCGTCCGGACTGCTGGCCCTCGGTCTCTTCCGGGAGGAGGACCTGACGGTCCCGGTGGCGGCCCTGTCCGTCGGCCAGCGGCGCCGGCTGGAGCTGGCACGCCTGGTGACGCGCCCCGCCGACCTGCTCGTCCTGGACGAGCCGACCAACCATGTCTCCCTCGCCCTGGTCGAGGAGCTGGAGGAGGCGCTGTCCGCCTACCGCGGCGCGGTGGTCGTGGTCTCCCACGACCGGCGCTTCCGCAGCGGGTTCCGCGGGCGTGAGCTGGAGCTCGACGGAGGCCGGGCGGTGTGCGAGCGGGAGCGTCTCGCGGGGAGCCGCTGAGCGGACGGGCGGCGGGCGCGCTCCGGGTGCGCCCGCCGTGCCGAGGGCCGAGAGTGGAGGAGGAGCCCGCGAGGAAAGGGTGGAGCGACAACCTGTCCGGTGGCGGAGGGGCATGACGGCGCGGTGAACGGGCACGCGTGCGGACACGCCGGACGGCGGCGTACGGCCGAGGGGACGATGCCCGGCA
Organism: Streptomyces chrestomyceticus JCM 4735; assembly: GCF_003865135.1. Lineage (NCBI taxonomy): Bacteria > Bacillati > Actinomycetota > Actinomycetes > Kitasatosporales > Streptomycetaceae > Streptomyces > Streptomyces chrestomyceticus. The sequence continues at coordinate 8,554,149 of NZ_BHZC01000001.1, forward strand.
CACGGGAACGTGTGCGGCGCACGAGAGACCCACCGGTCGCACACGCCACACAGAAACCGTCCGCACACGTTGTAACCGTCAAAATCCGGGCACCCGGAACACCGTCAAGACATCACCGTCAAGGCTGTCACGCCTGTCAGTCGGTGACCCGCGCACCTGAGGAGGAAGCGCCATGCACCTCTCGCTCCTTCAACCGATCATCGACCGGCCGGGCCCCTGGGCCTCCGTGTACGCCGAGGTGCCGCACAGCACCGAGGACGCGGCCAAGCAGCGCGAGCTGTCGGCGGACGCGGCGGCCCGGCAGCTCGCGGAGCAAGGGGCGGACCGGGCCACGTGCGACGCCGTGCGCGAGGCCCTGGCCGGATTCCGCGCCGACGGCGACACCGCGGCCCCCGCCGGGCGGGCGGTCTTCGCCACGGACGGCGAGGTCGTCCTGGACACGCCGCTCGCCGGGCGCCCCGCCCAGCCGTTCGCGGACTGGTCACCGCTGCCCAGGATCACCCCGTGGGCCGAGGCCGCGGCGGACAACGCGGGCTGCCTCGTCGTGTACGTGGACCGCATGGGCGCCAACTTCGAGCTGCACGACGACCGGGGCGGCACGGAAGCCGGCCAGGTCGACGGCGTTGACTGGCCGATCCACCGCACCGCCACGGCGGACTGGTCCGAACGGCACTTCCAGACCGCGGTCGAGAACACCTGGGAACAGAACGCCGGCGAGATCGCCGAGGCCGCGCAGCGCGTCTTCGCCAGCAGCGGCGCCAAGGTCATGCTGCTGGCGGGCGACCCCCGCGAACGCCGCTCGGTCCACGAGAAGCTCCCCGAGCAACTGCGCTCGGTGACCTACGAGAGCGACCACGGCGGCCGGGCCGCGGGTTCCGACAGCACCGCGCTGGCACGCGACATCGCCCACGTACGGGCCGCCCATGAACGCGACCACGTGGCCGACGTCCTCGACCGCTTCCGGGCGGGCGCCGGAGTGGGCGGCACGGACCCCGCGTACGCCGCGACCGGCGTACCGGCCCTCGTCGAGGCGGCCCGCGAACACCGCATCGACACCCTGATCATCACCCCCGGCGGCGCCGACGCCGGCCGCGAGGTCTGGGTGGGCCCCGGCGCCGACCAACTGGCGATCCGCAACTCCGAACTGCAGTACCTGGGCGAGACCAACCCGTCCGCGGCCCGCGCGGACGACGCCCTGCTCCGCTCGGCCGCCGCGAACGGTGCCGAGGCCGTGGTCGTCCGCGACCCCGCCGAAGCCCCGACGGGCGGCCTCGGCGCCATCCTCCGCTGGAGCACGCCGACCCAGCACGAGTAGGGGCGCGTCGGCACCGGACCGGTGCTCGGGCAGTCTGCGCACTGTCCGGGCACCGGTCTTTTCGTGCGCGGAAGCGGTACGGAACCGTTCGGCGCGGGAGGAAACGGGGGTACTGCCGGATCGGCCCCGGCAGCGGTTCGCATGGGCCGGTAGCCGGTAGCCGGTAGCCGGTAGCCGGTGGTTGGGTACACCAGGCCCTGCGCCTGGGCCTGTTCTTCGAGGAGCCCGCCTGCCCACGGCTATGGACATCGTGGCCCAGGTGGTGGTCAACCCCCAACACCGTCCTCAAGGCGTACCGGGAGCTCGAACACCAGGGCCTCGCCGCGCCCGAGCCGGGCGTCGGCACCTTCGCGTCGTGCACCCTCGGCGACTCCGAGCCCGCCGAATACGAGCCGATGCGGCGGGAGTTGCTGTGCTCGCTCGGCAGGGTGCGGGTTGGCGGGCCGGACGAGAACGGTACGAGCGCCACCAGGCGCCGACTGCACCCTGAGCGTCCCGGGCGGGCGGGTGGTCGGGCTGGTCGGCCCCAACGGCGCCGGGAAATCAACCCTGTTGCAACTGGCTGCGGGCTGATCTCGCCGACCTCCGGCACCGTCACGGTCCTCGGCGAGCCGCCCGCGTCCGGCCCGGAACAACTGGCGAAGGTCGGCTTCGTCGCCCAGGACGCACCCACCTACGCCACCCTGACCGTCGCCGACCACCTGCGTCTGGGCGCCCGCCTCAACCCGGGCTGGGACGCCCGGCTCGCGGACGACCGCATCCGCCGGCTCGGCATCGACCTTGCCCAGCGCGCCGGTGCGCTCTCCGGCGGGCAGCGCGCCCAGCTCGCCCTGACCCTCGGGGTCGCCAAGCGGCCCGAACTGAGCCGGTGGCCGCCCTCGACCCGCTGGCGCGACGCGAGTTCCTGCGCGGCCTGATGGAGTTCGTCGCGGAGCACGAGGCCACCGTCGTCCTCTCCTCGCACCTCGTCTCCGACCTGGAACGGGTCTGCGACCACCTGATCACCCTCGTCGCCTCCCGCGTCCGGCTCGCGGGCGACGTCGAGGAACTGCTCGCCACCCACTTCCGCCTCACCACGGCACGCCGCGACGCCGACAGCCTGCCGGACGGCCTGGAGGTCGTCCGGGCCGTCCACACCGGCCGGCAGAGCACCTTCGTCGTCCGTGCCGAGTCCGCCGTCCACGACCCGGCCTGGGTCATGGAACCGCTCGACCTGGAGGATCTCGTGCTCACCTACCTGGACCCGGCCGGAGCCGCCCCCGGCGCCCGCCCCGTACCGGAGACGCTGAGATGATCTGGCTGACCTGGCGCCAGTTACGCGTCCACGTCCTTGTCGCCCTCGCCGCCCTGGCCGCGACCGCCCTTCTCCTCCTGGTCACCGGCCTGCAACTGCGGCACTCCTACGACACCGACCTCGCCGGCTGCGCGACCGGCTGCGGCGCGGCCGAGGCGGCCTTCCTCTCCCGGTACGCCGGCCTGTCCTATCTCGCCACGGGCCTCGTGATCGCCGTGCCCGGCCTCCTCGGGGTCTTCTGGGGCGCGCCGCTGATCGCCCGCGAAGTGGAGGCGGGCACCCACCGGCTGGTCTGGAACCAGAGCGTGACCCGCACCCGCTGGCTCGCGGTCAAGCTCGCCACCGTCGGCCTGGCCGCCGTCGCCGTCACCGGCCTGCTCAGCCTCCTGGTGACGTGGTGGGCGGGTCCGCTCGACCAGGTCGCCATGGACCGGTTCTCGCCCCTGCTGTTCAGCGCCCGCGGCATCGTGCCCCTCGGCTACGCGGCGTTCGCCTTCACCGTCGGCGCCTGTGCCGGGCTGCTGATCCGGCGGACCGTACCCGCCATGGCCGTCACGCTCGCGGTCTTCGCCGCCGTCCAGGTCCTGCTGCCGGTCGCGGTCCGCCCGTACCTCCAGAAACCGGTGCACACCGATGTCGCGCTGGACCTCTCGGAGAGCACATCGGGCCGCTACACGCTCCTCAGGTCGGGCTCCGGCGCCGAGGCCCGCGTGGACGTGGAGGTGTCCAGGCCCGGTGACTGGGTCGTGTCCGGGGCGAGCCCGGTCCTCGACCGGTCGGGGCGGGACACCGGCCGCAGCCTGGCCTGCGCGGAGGCCGCCGGCTGCACCGTCCCGACAGACCTGCACACGCGGATCGCCTACCAGCCCGCCGAACGCTACTGGGCCTTCCAGTGGTCCGAGACCGCGATCTGCCTCGCCCTCGCCGGGCTGACGGGCGGATTCTGCGCCTGGTGGCTGCGCCGCCGCAGGAGCTGAAAGCCTGCGGGCGGGCGCCGGGCCGGGGTCATGACGCAAACTCCGAGCCGACCAGGCCCGCGCGGCGGGCTCCTTCCGCCGGGGCCGGCCATCGGGTCCAGGGCCGCCCCGGCAGACAGGGCCGAGCTGGTCAGGCGGAGCCGTAGGAACCGGCTGAAGGTGCCGTGACCTGCTTGCTTCCGGCCTTGGTGAAGACCGTCACCGTCAACTCGACCTTCCTTTCGCTCTTCCTCCTGTGGCCCACGCTCGCAGGCTAGGAGCGGGCGCGCCGGCCGGACAGGGCGCACGTTCCGCGCCCGGTCGCGGAATCCGGGCGCACACCGGGCCGGACGGCGCGTCCGTCCCACAAGGCGCGCGGGCCTCACCGCACTCTGGGCCTGGCGGAGACCTCCGCGTTACGGTCCAGACCACGGACCGCTGATCCGCACACCCACCAGGCGCGTCCCGGCCGCACCGGCCGCCGGGGACGCGCACCGACGAGGAGGCCGACCTTGGCCCGTACCGCCCCCGCCCCCGATGCCGCGATCCGCGCCCGGCTCGACACCGTGCGGGACCTGCTGCTGTCGCTCGCCCGCGACCTCCACGCGCACCCCGAGACGGCGTTCGCCGAACACCACGCGGCCGACGCCCTCACCCGCCTGCTGGCGGACGCGGGCTTCGCCGTCGAACGCGGTACGGCCGGGCTGCCCACCGCCTTCACCGCCACCGCGGGACCGGCCGACGCCGACCTGACCGTGGGGCTGTGCCTGGAGTACGACGCGCTGCCGGACCTCGGCCACGCCTGCGGGCACAACCTGATCGCCGCCGCCGGAGCGGGCGCCGCCATCGCGCTCGCGGCGGCCGCCGGCGACCTCGGGCTGCGGGTGAAGGCGCTGGGCACGCCCGCGGAGGAGGGCGGCGGCGGCAAGACCCTCATGCTGGACGCGGGGGCCTTCGACGACGTGTCGTGCGCGCTGATGGTCCATCCGGGGCCGGCGGACGACTTCGGCGGCTCCTCCCGGGCCTCACGCGGAGTGGTGGCGGAGTACGAGGGCCGCGCCGCGCACGCGGCCATCGCCCCGCACGACGGCCTGAACGCCGCCGACGCGTGCGTGGTCGCGCAGACCGCGCTGGCCCTGCTGCGCCAGCAACTGCCCGACGGCGTACGGATGCACGGCATCGTCACGCACGGCGGCGACCGCACCAACATCATCCCGGCGCGGGCCCGGATGAAGTGGCAGCTCCGCGCCGACACCCTGGACGAACTGGAGACCCTGTGGCCCCGCATACGGGCCTGCTTCGAGGCGGGCGCGGTGGCCACCGGCTGCGAGCTGACGCTGACCGAACCGTCCCCCGCCTACGCCGACCTGCGGCAGGACGGGTGGCTCGGCGACGCCTACGCACGGCACGTGCGGGCCCTCGGCCGCGACCCCGAGCCCGCGGTCTTCATCGGGGCCTCCACCGACATGGGCAACATCAGCCAGGCCCTGCCCGTCGTCCATCCCACCATCGGCCTGTCCTGCCAGGCCCGGCCGCACACGGCCGAGTTCGCCGAGGCGACCATCGGGGAGCACGCCGACCGCGCGGTGCTGGACGGCGCCCTGGCCATGGCCCTGACAGCCGCTGACCTGGCCGCCGACCCCGAGCAGCGGGCCCGGGTCACGGCGGCGCACCGTGCCCGGGCCCGTCGCGCCGAAGCGGGTCAGCGGCGCTCGTCGGCCGGTTCGCCTCTCGGGTGACCCGCCGCGTTCTGCTGCTCCTCCAGGTTGGTGGAGAAGGTGTCCCCCTCCTTGCCGACCCGCTCGTCCTCGTCCTCGTCGTCCGTGACGTCCAGCTCCGCGTCCTCGAACTCCTTGAGCACCTCGTCGGCGGCGGAGTCGGTGTGCTTGCGGTCGTTTCCCGTCGAATCCATGGAGCGGTCCTTCCTGGGCCCGTCGGCCGTGCGGTACGGCGGACCGGTGTCCGGCCCGCGCTGCGGCCCGGGCCTCGCGGTGCGGTGCGGTCGTGGGGCGTCCGGTACGTACCGGACGCCCCACGCACCAGCGGGTTCCCTGCCGTGCCGTGATCATGCGCCGGGAGCCGGCGGCCCGTTCGCCCGTACGGGTTTCCCGCGCCGTACGGGGGCTACCCGGTGCGGCGGCCGCTCGCGGCGGACCGGGGACGGGCGTCCGGCCGGTCCCGGTTCCGCCGCGACCACCGGGACCAGGAGGTACGTGGGATGTTCCGAGCGATCGCGGACGTACTGAGAGCTGTGGGCAGCACGCTCGCGGCAGTCGTCACCCTGCCGTTCCGGGCACTGGCCCGGCTGTTCGGCGGCGCTTCACGCTCGGCCCGCTGACCCCCGCCGGACCGGCGCGGGAGCCGGGCCGACGGCGGGCGCCGGGCGGTACGGAGGCGGAACACGGAGGCAGGCAGGACGAAGGCGGACGGCCGTTTCGCGGCCGTCCGCCTCCGTGTGCGCGGTCAGGGGTCAGCCGGGCAGCGCCGGGCGGTTCCAGTGCCGGTGCGCCGCGACCGCCTCGGCGAACGCGCCCGTGAAGTCCTGGGCCGTCGTCCCGGCCGAGAGCCGGTCGGTGACGATGCCCGCCTCGGAGACGGTCGCGTCACCGTCGGCCGCCGTACGCAGCTCGCCCGGCAACTGGTCCGCCAGCTTGTCCACGCTCGCCCCCAGGGCACCGATCGGCTTGCCGTGCCGGTAGGCGCTGCGGACGAACCGCAGGGCGGCGTCGTCGGCGGCCGCGTTGCCGGAGTCCAGGCCGCCCGGGGGCAGCAGCACCGCGTCGTAGAGCACCGAGGCCACGGTGGGCAGCGCCCGGTCCACGGCGAGGGTGCTGCCGTCCTTGTCCTGCACGGTGCCGTCCTGCGGGGCGAGCAGCTCCACGATCGCGCCCTGTTCGGTCAGCGCGTCGCGGACGGCGATGGTCTGCGCCGCGTCCACGCCGTCGGAGACCAGCACGGCGATCTGCCGGGTGCTGATCGAGCCGTCCCCGCGGTTGTTCTCCAGGCTCAGCGCGGGGGAGGGGGTCGGCTGCGGCGTGTTCGGGCGCTCCTGCGGCGCCGGGACGCCGATGCCCTCGGCGACCGCGACGGCCAGCGCGTGGTCCACGTACGAGAGCTGCTCGACCGTACGGGCGCGGACCTCCTTGGCGCCCACCTTGCCCAGCTCGAAGCGGAACGCCTCGACGATGTGCTTCTGCTCCCAGCCGGCCATGCTGTGCCAGAACAGGGCCGCCTGCGTGTAGTGGTCCTCGAAGCTGGGGCTGCGGCGCCGGATCTTCCGGCCGTCCACGCGCTCGGTGTAGTGCCGGAAGGCCGGGTCGTCCGGGTCGGCCAGCGCGGGGCAGCCGCCGCCGAGCGAGTTCGGGTGGTAGTTGGCGCCCCGGTGGATCTCGCCCTGGTGGTAACCGTCGCGCTGGTGGTTGCGGACCGGGGCGACCGGCCGGTTCACCGGGATCTGCGCGAAGTTCGGCCCGCCGAGCCGGATGAGCTGGGTGTCCAGGTAGGAGAAGTTGCGGGCCTGGAGCAGCGGGTCGTTGGTGAAGTCGATGCCCGGTACGACGTTCGCCGTGTGGAACGCGACCTGCTCGGTCTCGGCGAAGAAGTTGTCGGGGTTGCGGTTGAGCACCATCCGGCCGATGGGCTCCACCGGGACCTGCTCCTCCGGGATGATCTTGGTGGCGTCCAGCAGGTCGAAGTCGAACTCGTGCTCGTCCGACTCCGGCACCAGTTGCACGCCCAGCTCCCACTCGGGGTAGGCGCCGGCCTCGATGGTGTCCCACAGGTCCCGGCGGTTGAAGTCGGGGTCCCGGCCCTGGGCCTCCTGGGCCTCGTCCCACACCAGGGAGTGCACGCCCAGCTTCGGCTTCCAGTGGAATTTCACGAAGGTGCCTTGACCCTGCGCGTTGACGAACCGGAAGGTGTGCACGCCGAAGCCCTGCATCATCCGGTAGCTGCGCGGGATGGCCCGGTCGGACATCAGCCACATGATCGTGTGCAGCGTCTCGGGCTGCAGCGAGACGAAGTCCCACAGGGTGTCGTGCGCGGAGGCACCCGTCGGGATGTCGTTGTGCGGCTCCGGTTTCACCGCGTGCACGAAGTCCGGGAACTTGATGCCGTCCTGGATGAAGAAGACCGGGAAGTTGTTCCCCACCAGGTCGTAATTGCCCTCCGAGGTGTAGAACTTCGTCGCGAAACCCCGGACGTCACGCACGGTGTCGGCGGAGCCGCGCGGGCCCTGCACGGTGGAGAACCGTACGAATACCGGGGTCTTCACGGACGGGTCCTGGAGGAAGGCGGCCCGGGTGAATTCGGCACACGACCGGTACGGCTGGAAATACCCGTACGCACCCGCTCCGCGCGCGTGCACCACCCGCTCCGGAATCCGCTCGTGGTCGAAGCGGGTGATTTTCTCCCGGAAGTGGAAGTCCTCCATCAAGGTGGGCCCGCGCTCACCGGCCTGGAGGGAATCGTCGGTGTGGTCGACCGGCACGCCCTGGTCGGTTGTCATGGGCCCGGAGGCCGGGTCTTCGGCGCGGAAGCGGTCACGCTGTTCTTGCTTCGGGTCGGCCATCGGATTCTCGCTCCTTGTCTGCCCTGTCCACCTGGGTACGGGCGTCCGCACGACGAATGCGCGCCGCGTCCGGCGGTCCGCCGCGACGGCACTCCGCCGGGCTGGGTATCCGGTGGAACGGGAACCCAAACATGTATTCCGGACCGGTCGGATGACGGGGTGCAGCGGCGCGTGAGCGCTCCGCAGGCGAGCCGCCGCTGATCGTCCTATGCTCGGGGGTGCAGACGTTGGGCGTATACCGCGCACCTGGTCGGACCGGGTGCGCGGGCAGCCGGAGGCTGTCCGGAAGGTGTGCCTCCGCCGTCTCGGAGACGACGCCCAGACCCCGCGTCCGTTGGGAGAGTGGTCCCGTGAGCACAGCCGCCACGGCTCCGTCACGCCGCCGACGAGCTTTTCCGGACACCCCGGACGCGGCCGAGACGAATGCCGTTTTCACACGCCTGGCAGAACTGCCCGAAGGTCCCGAGAAGAGGCGGCTGCGCGATGAACTGACTCGCGCCTGGCTGCCCATGGCCGTACGCCTCGCGCTGCGTTTCCGGGACCGCGGCGAAAACATGGACGATCTGAAACAGGTGGCCGCGCTGGGCTTGGTGAAGGCCATCGGCGGGTACCGGCCGGAGCGTGGCAGCGCATTCGAGAGTTACGCGATCCCCACCATCGTCGGCGAGGTCAAGCGGCATTTCCGGGACTGCACCTGGGGCGTGCACGTACCCCGTCGCGTCCAGGAACTCCGCAACACCGTACGGCTCGCCGTACGCGAACTGGCCGCGGCCTCCGACAGCCGTTTCCCGACCGTCTCGGAGATCGCCGAACGCACCCGGCTCTCCGCCGACGACGTCATCCTCGGCCTGGAAGCCATCGAAAGCTACAAAACCCTTTCGCTGGACGCCGAGCGGCCGGGCGCCGACGACGATTTCGCCCTCCGTGACAGTATCGGCTTCACCGAGTCGCAGTACGAGCTGGTGCTTGCCCGGGAAACGGTGCGCGACGGCCTGCGCGGCCTTCCGGAACGCGAGCGCCGCATCCTGTACATGCGGTTCTTCTGCGATATGACACAGAGCCGTATCGGCGAGGAACTGGGGCTGTCCCAGATGCATGTGTGCCGTCTCATCAAGCGGACCTGCGCCCGCATTCGCGAGCAGGCCGACGGGACCGGCCCCGAGGCGCCCGCCAGTTCGGTTGCGGCATGACCCGGTGAAATGACATGCGGTCCCGCCTTTCCTGGTAGGACCGCAGTAGCAGTGCTGGACACAATGGTGGAGAAGGGCCGGCTTTACATGGGCGAGTGCCAGATGACGTTCGTTCCCGGGGTGCCGTCGTGGGCCACCCTCCTGACGGGGGACCTCGACGTCGCGACGCGTTTCTACGGACCGCTGCTCGGCTGGCGGTTCGAGGCCGGACCGGACCGGTGGGGACCGTACGTACGGGCGATGGCCGGGGACACGGCGGTGGCGGGGCTGAGCGCGGCCGCCCGCCACACCGAACTGCCCAACGCGTGGACCACGTACTTCGGTACGCGCAACGCGGACGAGACGGCGAACGGGGTCCGGGAGCGCGGCGGCACGGTCGCCATCGGCCCGCTGGACTTCGACGCGGGACGGCTGGCGCTGGCCGCCGACCCGGCCGGGGCCAACTTCGGCCTGTGGGAGTGCCGAGAGAGCACCGTCGCGGCCAGCCGGCAGCCGGTCGGCACCGGCGCGCCGGTCTGGGTGGAGCTGCGCACCCGGGACGCGTTCGACGCCGCGCGGTTCTACGGCGACCTCTTCGGCTGGTACAGCGAGGCGGACGGCAGCCCCTACGACGTGCGCTGGGAGGACGAGCGGGTGGTGCTCAGCGTCGACGAGCGGGACGCGGTGGGCCTCTACGGCGGCGCGATCGAGGCGGCGGCCGACCCGCAGGTGCGGCCGCGCTGGAACGTCCACTTCCAGGTGCCGAGCGTCGAGGAGGCCGTGGAGACCGCGAAGAAGCTGGGCGGCCAGGTGGAGTCCCAGGCCGAACGTACCGCGCACGGCCCCGTCGCCGAATTGCGCGACCCGGAGGGCACCCTCTTCCACATCATCGGCGCCGTCACCTGAGCCGACCCGCCGGGCCACGGCACGGCCGCGCCCCGAGCCCGCCGGAACCACAGCAAGCCACGCCCCGGGCTACCGCACCGCCACCAGCACCGCGTCCTCGCCGAACTGCCAGACCGGCGCGGCGTGCCGGAAACCGGCCCGGCGCAGCAGCCGTACGTGGTGGGACAGCGGCAGCCCGTTGTGCACGCTGTGCGCCGTGTGCCGGGCGCGGCGGGCGGTGAACGGGCCGGCCAGCTCCGGGTCGGCGGCGGCAGCGGCCCACCAGGCCGCCCAGTCCTCGCGGCCGGGCGGCCGCTGCCGTTCGGCCCGCCGCAGCCCCACCTGTGCCGCCACCTCCGCCGCCCGGTCGCCCCGCGGGCTGCGGAACCGGTCGCTGTTGACGAGCACACCGCCGGGCCGGACGAGGCCGGCGAGGTCCTCGTACGCCCGGCGCAGCGCGTCCGGCGCCAGGCAGTGCAGGGCCGTCGACGAGACCGCCGCGTCCAGCGGCCGGTCCAGGCCCAGGGCGCCGGTCCAGCCGGCCGCGCCGACCGGCGCCTCGACGAACCGCACCGCGTCGCCGTGGTGGGCCCGGCCCAGCGCCAGCAGGACGGGGTCCTTGTCCACCGCCACGACATCGGCGCCGGGCAGCCGCCGGGCCAGTCGCGCGGCCAGCGATCCGGGCCCGCACCCCAGGTCCAGGACCAGGGACCGCTCCTGCTGCGCGGTGACCTTCTCGACGGCGTCCGCGACGACCGTGAAGCGCTCCTCACGGTCGATCGCGTACCGCTGCTGCTGTCGTTCCCACCGCCGCACCCACAGGGCGGCCGTAGCCGTGCTCAGTCCCATCCGGTCGCGCCACCTCAGCCGTCTCGCACCTGTCCGCCGGTGGCCCTCAACCTACAGGTGAAAACGGTTTCCAATGGCGTGCTGTCACTCCAAAGGGGTCACTCCCCAGGTCAGGCGCACGCTTCCAGCACGTCCAGCAGCCGGTCGATCTCCGCCGGAGAGTTGTACGCGTGCAGGCTCACCCGGACCGAGTGCTGCCGCTCGCCCCCGCTGCCCTGGCACAGACTGTCGGAACGGACCATGAACCCGTGGTCGAACAGGGCGAAGCCGAGATCGCCCGAGTCGATGCCGCGATGCCGGAAGGTCACGATCCCCTGCCGCCGCTGGACGTCCGCGTCCGCCGCCAGACTGCGTCGGCAGCCCACGACCTCGTACGCGGGCAGGTGACGCAGCCCCTCGGTCAGGCGGGCGGCCAGCGCCGCCGCCCACCGCTCGACGCGGCCGGTCCCCACCGAGTCCAGCCAGTCGAACGCGGCCAGCAGGCTCCGGATGCCGGTGGTGTTGGGGCTGCCGTCCCACCCACCGGGCACGAAGGCCGGGCCCCGCGCGTTACGGGCCCACACGGCGCCGGAACCGGGCAGCGCCAGGGCCTTGTGCCCGGAGAAGACGGCGAAGTCCACGTCCAGGTCGGCCAGCGACACCGGGATATGGCCCACGCTCTGCGCCGCGTCCAGGCAGATCGGCACGTCCGGGCCGACCGCCTGCCGGATGCGGTGCACGTTCATGTCCCCGCCGTAGACGTGATGGACATGGGTGACTGCCACGAAACGGGTCCGCGGACCGGCCAGCGAGGCCAAGGCCGCCGGGTCGTAGTCGCCGGACCCCGCCTGGTACGGCATCGGGCGGACCCGTATCCGCAGACCCTGCCGGGCCAGCAGGTCCCGCACCTCGAGCCACGGGACGATGTTCGCCTGGTGGTCGGCGAGCGGGACCACGATCTCGTCGCCGTCGGACAGGTGGCCGGCCAGCCAGTCGTGGGCGACGGCACGCAGTCCCGCCGTCGCCCCGCTGACGAAGTGGACCCCGGACCGCTCCGGGTCCGGATCGCCGAGGAATTCCTTGATCCGCTGCCGGGTCTCCTCGACCAGTGCCGTGGTCCGGTTGGCCCAGGTGTAGGTGCCCCGCCCGGCGTTGGCGTTGCCGGTGGTGAGGTAGTGCTGCACGGCGTCCAGCACGGCCTGCGGCTTCTGCGTCGTGGCGGCGTTGTCCAGGTAGGCGAGCTGCGGGGCGCCCGTGATGATGGGGAACTGGGCGCGTACGCCGGTGTGCCAGGCGTGCAGTTCGTCCAGCGCCGCGGTGGCGGGCACGTTCGTCGTGGTCATCGGCCGTCACTCCCGTACCAGCGGAGCGCCCGCGTCGCGCCAGGCGATGATCCCGCCGCGCAGACTGCGGACATCGGGGTGGCCCATGCGGGCCAGCAGCGCGGCGTACTTCGCGGACTGCTCGCCGACCGGACAGGCCAGCAGCACGGGCCGGCTCTTGCTGAACGGCAGCCCGCCGCGCACCAGTTCACCGAAGAGCTCGTCGACGATGTTGACCGACCCGGCGATGTGCAGCGCGGTGTAGGCGAACGGGCTGCGCAGGTCCACGACGAGCGGCCGGTCGTGCTCGATCCACCGGCGGGCGTCCTCGACGCCGATGTCCGGCGCCCCGCGCACCTCGGCGTCGGAGACAGTGGCCACGGAGTTCGGCTGCGGCGGCCGGCCCAGCAGCTCGGGCCGCCGCTGCCGTACGTACCCGAGATAGCTCTCGATGCGGTCGCACACGATGAACACGGCGGTCCGGCGCCCGGCCGGGCGGTCCGGGTCGGAGTCGGGGCCCGGCGCCGGGCCGTCGTCCAGCTCCCGCAGATGCCGCACGGCACCGAAGTACGCGGCCCCGCTGGTCGGCCCGGCCAGGATGCCGCACCGCCGGGCCAGCGTCAGCATCCCGTCGATCGCCTCGTCGGCGGTGACGGAGGCGATCGTGCCGTACGTGCCCGGGTCGAACAGGCCGACCTCCTGCACCTCGTCGATGGTGCGGATGCCCGGCACGAAGTCCGCCTTGTGCGAGACCAGCCCGACCACCTCCACCCGGGGGTCGTGCTCCCGCAGCACCCGGGCCACCCCGGTGGACGAGCCGGCCGTGCCCACACAGGCGATGAACCAATCCGGTGCCCGGCCGTCCAGATCCTTGACGATCTCCGGGCCGGTGCCCTCCACATGGGCCTGGGTGTTGCGGTCGTTGTAGTACTGGTCCGTGTAGAGGTAGGCGCTGCCCGGCTCGGTGAGGGTCTGGTGGAAGGCGGTCAGCGGGTCGTCGGTATTGGTCGGGTCGAGGCACTCCGTCTGCCCTGGCAGCTCCTCGACCTCCGCGCCCAGCAGCAGGAGCAGATCCTTGATCTCCGGTATGCGCATCCGGTTCGTGACGGTCTTGAACGGCACCCCGTGCATACCGGCGAGCACGGCCAGCGCCTTGGCCGTGTTGCCGCTGGACAGTTCGATGACGGTGCGGTCCTCGTCAGCGGCGGCGGAGAGCCCCGGGCGCACCATGTTCCAGGCCGCCCGGTCCTTGACCGAGCCGAACGGGTTGAGCATCTCCAGCTTCGCGTACAGATCGATGGTGCGCAGGCCGTGCACGGACGGATCGATGCGTACGAGCGGGGTGTTGCCGATGGCGTCGGTGATGCGCTCGAACCTCATGCAGACCCTTTCGTCCGGCGGTTCACGTGCGGCCAGTACTGTTCGTCCAGGCACCAGTGCCAGGAGGCGTCCTCCCGGCCGGTGTCGTCGGCCGGCCCGTCCTGCCATACGGCGACCTTGCGGGCGACGGGCTGCTGCTGCGCCTCGTCGGCGCTGAAGTCCATGCAGTACCCGGCGGTGTTGGCGAATGCCAGCAGGTCTCCGGGGCGCGGTGCGCTCGGCAGGTGGACCGCGCGCCGCGTGATCATGTCGGCCTCCAGGCAGAGGTTGCCCGCGAGGTAGCAGGTCACCGGCCCGGTGTCCGGGGCGCCGCCCGGCGCGGTGCGCGGGACGAGGACCGGGTCGACCAGGACGCCGTGCTCCTCCAGGCCGATGTCGTCGGCGTTCGCGTCCAGGCGCACGAGGAGGTGGCCGGGGCCTGTGCGGCCGGCGGTGCCCGCCCGGTCGGCGTTGTCCGTACGGTCCGAGGGCTCCGGACGGTCGTCCGTGGCTTCCCTACGGTCCGAGGGTTCCGTATGGTCCGTGGCTTCCGTACGGTCCGTGGCTTCCGTACGGCGCACCTCCAGCACCCGCGCCAGCGTGACCCCGCACTGGTCCACCAGCGCGCGCCCGGGTTCCGTGTGCAGCTCGTACAGGTTCTCCAGCAGCAGGGTGGCCAGCGGGCGGCCCAGGGAAGGGGCGGGGAGCGAGAGGAGCGTGTCCAGGTACTGGGCGCCGGCGGTCGGCCGGTGGGCCGGGTACAGCGCGAGGGCGCCGCGCAGTGTGCCGTTCTCGTTGCGCAGCCCGTAGGTGTGGCGGCGCCAGGTCATGGGCGGGCGGGTGCCCAGCGCGGCGTTGGTCAGCTCGGTCGTGTACCGCTGCCACTGGGCGCCGTCGGCGAGGTAGTCGGTGCCGAAGCCGCCGCCGATGTCGACGGCGCGCGGGGTGAAGCCCCGGGCCCGGCACGTGTCCAGGGCCTTGACGCACCCTTCGAGCGCCACCGCCTTCTCGGCCGGGCTGGTCGTGTCGAGGTGGTAGCCCACGCCGGTCAGCTCCACCGCGTCGCGGTGCCGTTCCACCGACTTCAGCAGGCCGTCCAGCTCCGCCTCCGCCGTGCCGAAACGGCTCTGCCGGGTCAGCAGCCGGACACCGGGGGCGCAGAAGCCGGAGAGCCGCAGCAGGATGCGGAGGCGGGGGAGACCGTAATCCCGCACCAGGGCGGCGAGTTGGCCCAGTTCCGCCGGGCTGTCGATGTTCACGGTGGTGCCGGAGCGGGCCGCCAGCCACAGGAACTCCGGGTTCTTCGGCCCGGTCGCCATGATGCGGTCCGGTACGAACCCGGAGCCCAGGGCGTGCTGGAGTTCGCCGAGGGAGGCGACGTCCACGGCGGCTTCCGTGGCGGCGAGCCGCCGTACCAGGGCGCTGGAGCGGTTCGCCTTGTGCGCGAAGAAGATGCCGCCGCTGAGGTGGTGCCGGCGGTAGACGGCCCGGAAGGCGGCCAGGTTCTCGGCTATGCGGTCCGGCAGCACCACGTTCAGCGGCGACCCGAGCCCGCCCGCGAGCGTATGGAGAAACGTCCTTGCGCGCAGCAGGGACGCCAGCCGGGACTCCAACCGCGGTTCGAGGTACAAGGGAACGTCCATACGCAATACTTCCCCCGGTACGGACCCCAGGCCACCTCATCCGCGGAACCGGCCGGGGCGGACCGGCCGCGGGCACCGCCTCCCCGCCGCCTCACCGCCATCTTTCCGTCGCCGGCCCGCCGTCTCCCCGCCGACCGGTCACCCGGTGGCGGTACGCGACTCCGTCAGATGCCGGACGCCGGACCGTACGGCCCAGAAGAAGACCGCGACCGCGAAGACCGCCACCACCAGCGAGTCGTAGGGGGCCGGCAGCCGCGTGGCGCCCCCGAAGCTGCCCAGCCACGACAGCACGGTCAGCACCGCCAGGTACGTCACCAGCCAGGCACCGGTCCGCAGTTCGGCGAGCAGCGGCAGGCGCCGCCCGGCACCGTCCCGGTCGCCGACGGCGTCCGCCGCGCCGTTCCCGGAGCGCCGCATGGCCAGGAAGATCAGCAGCCCGGCGAGGACCAGCGGCAGCGCCAGGCGCAGGGTGTGCCAGCCCGACCAGTAGACGAACTCGCTGGCCACCACGAAGCTGACGGGCGCGATCCAGCGCAGCCCCGGCACCCAGCCGGTGGTGCTGCTCCCCGGATCGGCGAGGAACACGGCGGCGGCGACCGCCGAAGCGCCGTAGATCAGCAGGTACATGTTGCCCATCACGCTCACGATGTCCTGCCAGCCGCCGAACGGCAGCAGGAAGATCACGATCACCGCGAGGTTGATCGCCAGCGCCCGGCGCGGCACCCCGAACCGCTCGTTGACCTTCATGAAGAACCTCGGGATCGTGCGGTTCTTGGCGAGCGCGTAGGTGTGCCGGGCGTTGATGGCCACGCCCACGTACGCCGAGCCGCCGGGGGAGATCACCGCGTCCGCGTACAGCAGGCTGGACAGCCAGTGCAGGTTGAGGATCAACGCGAGCTGCCCGAACGGGGACTCGAAGGAGACGCCCTTCCAGCCGCCGCCGAGCACACTCTCGGGAACCGTGAACAGGAACGCCACCTGCAGCGCCAGATACATGGCGACGGCCAGCGCGATGCCGGTGAGGACGGCGGCGGGGATGGTCTTGCGGGGGTTGCGGGCCTCGCCGGAGAAGTCCAGCGGCGCCTGGAAGCCGTTGACGGAGTAGACGATGCCACCGCCGGCCAGCGCGGTCAGGCAGGCCGCGTACCCGTACGGCGCGAACCCGCCGTGGTCGGTCAGCCGCCCCTCGTGCCAGCCGGAGGCGATGAGCGCGATCACGGTCACCACCGGCACCGCGATCTTGAACACCGAGACCAGGTTGTTCAGCCGCGCGAACATCCGTACCGCGTACCAGTTCAGCGCCGTCAGGACCACGCTCAGCGCGGCGGCGACGCCCACCCCGGTCAGGGTCAGGGTGTGGCCGCTGTAGAGACCGGGCACGTAGTGCGCGGCGTACTGCATGATCGCGCTGATCTCGGCCGCGGTGCCGCCCACCGAGAGCAGCACCGACCAGCCCACCAGGGTGCCGACCAGCCGGCCGCTGGCGAACAGCGGCCAGCGGACCGTACCGCCGCCCTCGGGCCGCGACGCGCCCAGCTCGATCATGACCAGGGCCACCAGGCCGCACAGCAGACCCGCGCCGATCCAGGACAGCAGGGACGCGGGGCCCGCCGTCTGGGCCGCGTACAGGGCGGCGAACAGCCAGCCGGACCCCACGATGTTCGAGAATCCGATCGCGGTGAGCCCCCAGAACCCCAGGTCGCGGCGCAATCGGCGCTCCTGCGCCACCACGGGCGCACCGGCCTCGTCGACCTCACCCGTCACCTGACGTTCCGACACCGAACTTCCTCCCTGACGTCCCTACCGACGGCGCGCGCGGCCCGGACGCGGTGTGCGCCGGCGGATGCGTGCCCCTGCGGATTCTGCCGTTCCGACGCGGTGCGGACGCACGTCACCACGCACGACGCGGCCTCGGGTGTCCGAAATGCCCGGTCGGGCGGGCAGGGCTCCGGCGGCAACCTCGGTGGCACGCCTGCCGGGAGGGAGGGAGATTACGGCTGTGTGAAATCTACGTGCTGTTGTTCGAAACGTCCCCGATCGGGGGGCGCGGGACGGGGCGCGGACCACCGCCCCGCGCCCCGTCGCCCGCCGGTCAGCTACGCAGCGGCCCCTCGCACGTGAAGGGCGCGCTCCCGGCCCGGCCGTCGGACCAGACGTCCACGGCCCCGAAGAAGCAGTCCATGTCGGCGAGGTTGTCGGCCGCGGCGCCGGCCCGGTCCAGCAGGAAGTAGTCGACGGTCTCCGACATGTCGGTGAAGACCCGGTCGGGGTTCCGGGCGTCGGAGAGATTGGCGGTGATCCGGCCGGTGCAGGTGAAGCGGGCCCGGCCGCCCGTCTCGCCGCTGCCCGTGCAGGCGGGGGTGACGGAAGTGGCGCCGGCGAAGGCGGCCCGGACCTCGGACGCCTCGGCGAAGCGCAGCGAGGCGACCGGGTGGAAGGTGGTGCGGGGCACGTACAGGTCGCCCACCTCGGCGATCCGCGCGTCGAGGAACGCGTCGTACGCCCGCTGGAGCGCGCCGTCCGCCCCCAGCCTGCTCCGCCAGGCGTCGAACCCCTTCGGGTCGTCGGCGCGCTGGTAGCCGTACATCTCCCGGATCAGCGACGGGCGCTGCTGCCACAAGAACTCGAAGAAGGTCCCGGCGTAGTGGTAGAAGCGGAAGCCGTCACCGGCGTACGTGGCGTGCGGCAGCCGGTCGACGCTCATTCGGGGGCCGCCGCCCGCCGTGTCCGCGATGACGCCCTCGACCAGCGCTTTGCGTACCCGGATTCCGTCGTCGCGGGTGCCCCCGGCGAAGAACTCGGCGGTGCCCTCGTCCATGGCCGTGGTGAGGTCGCCGGTATACCAGGGCGCGTCACCGAAGCTGCCGGGAACGGCCCAGCGGCCGTTGAGGTAGTGGGTGTACTCGTGCCGGAACAGCTCTTCGAGGGTGAGGGTGGAGTCCTGCGGCACGCGCCGCTGGTACGTGTAGAACGTCGCCCCGTTCTCGATGTAGACGCCGCCGTTGTCGGTGCCCATACCGGTCAGCAGCGGGTGCATGATCTCGTACTCGGCACGGGACGCGTACAGGTGGACGTGCAGCGTGGCGTTGGTGTCACCGGCCAGCGGCGTGTCCGCGCCGAGCACCCGGAAGAACTGGGCCCGGACCTTCTTGCTCGCGTAGTAGAGCTGGTCGACGGTGGTCCGGTCGAGTGCCGTACGGACTTCGAGGGCGCCCCGGTCGTAGGTGTACGTGTGCGGGAAGATCTCGTTCTCGATCTGCGGGAGGCAGACGCCGTACCGCGCGCAGACGCCGTAGTAGTTCAGCCAGCCCGCCACACCGGCCCACGGGGCGCTCCGCCGGCCGAAGTTGCTCTCCGCGACGGTCAGCAATGCGCCGAGGTCGCCGACGACGGCGGGCTTGAGGGAATCGATCTGCCCGAAGCGGCCGTACTCGCCCAGGGCGTCGCGCACCGCCCAGGCGTTCACCGTCCCCTTCAGGTGCGTGTGCCCGGCGAAGGCGCGGAAGGCGGCGCGGTACGCGGCGTCGGCGGTGACGGCCGCCCGGAAGGCGGTGTCGTTGTTTCCGGGGTACACGCCGAGGTAGTTGACGGTGAGGGCGGCGAGGGCGGCACCGCCCCACGTCGGGTCCGTGGCGGTCGGCTTGCCGGGCCCCATGGTGCCGAGAGTCCGGACTATCAGCGGGAGTTGGTGCTGGCGCAGCCCTGGCGCGCTGGCCGTGGTGAGGGCTTCGCGCAGCGTCTCGGCGTTGTGCCGGGTGGGCTCGAAGGTGCGGGCCGCGGTCCCGTACGCGGCGACGGCCGCCCGCATCGCCCCGACCGTGGGCGCGTCCGTCACATCGATCTCGCCGCGCGAGAAGTCGTGGTAGACGACGGAGTGCAGGTAGGTGAACAGCTCGTAGAGGTGGGTGGCGTCCGTCGCGTCGTGCCCCGGCGCGAGCGCGCTGATCCGGCGGGACACGGCCTGTACGTGCGCCCGCGACATCACGGGGGCGAGCCGCGCGTCCCAGGTCCAGATCAGGCCGCGCAGACAGCCCTCGGCGGTGACGGCCGGGTCGGTGAGGAAGTCCGTGAGGGCGTCCGGGGTGAGGCGGGTCAGCGCGTCCAGGGTGCAGGGGGCCGTGGTACCCGGGCGGTGGGGCGCGTCGGAAGCGTCCCGCACCAGGTCGCCGGGGGTACGGCCCCGGGGGACGCGGCCGTTGCCGGGCGGCAGGTCCCGTGCGGCCGGGTCGGGGGCGTCGGCGAACCGGTCGGCCCGCTCGGTGCCGCTGCCGTCCGCCTTGTGGGGGGAGGGCGCCACGGCCGTCGCTGGGGCGACCGGTGGCCGGGCGGGTGCCGCGCCTTGGGCGGCCTGGGCCGCGGGGAGGGCGAGTCCCACCGACAGGACGGCGCTGAGCAGGCCCTTGCGCACAGTGCGTAACGGAAACACCGGCTGCTCCTGTGTAGAGGGGTGTACGGCACGTACGCGCACGTGCGGCCGCTCAACAGGCGTGCTGTGGGCGGTAGTTGGCGCCACGCGGGGCCGCTGTGCGCCCCGTAACCTAGTAATGTGACATTGCACTGACAACCCGTCGGATGCGTCTTTCGGTTCTGCTTCCCCCGGGTCCGCCGCTCCCCGCCACCGCTTTCAGGGCTGTTTTCGGGACCCCGAAGCCGTACGGGCCCGGGGCGCACGGGCCGTCCTCCGGCCACCCCGCACGGCACGCCGCCCGGCGGGCTCGTCCCCGGACCGTGCCCACAGCGACCGCACGTGCCCCAGGTGGCGCGCCATGCACGCCTCCGCCCCCGTGGCGTCGCCCGCCAGGGCCAGCTCCAGCAGTTCCAGGTGCTCCTCCGCTGACGGCAGCAGCTCGCCGCGCTCGTCGAGCCCGGTCAGCCCGTACAGGCGGGAGCGTTTGCGCAGGTCACCGACGGTCTCCACGAGCCGCGCGTTGCCCGAGAGGGCCAGGAAACCCAGGTGGAAGCGGCGGTCGGCCTCCAGATAGCCGATGAGGTCGTGGTCGCGCGCGGCACGGACGATTTCCTCGGCCAACGGGCGCAGCGCGGCCAACTGCTCGCTGGTGGCCAGCCGGACCACCCGGCCCACCGTCGGCACCTCGATCAGGGCACGGATCTCCGCGAACTGGTCCAGATCGCGCTCGCTCACCTCGGTGACCCGGAACCCCTTGTTGCGCACCGGCTCCACCAGCCCCTCGCGCGCCAGGTCGAGCATCGCTTCCCGTACGGGCGTCGCCGAGATGCCGAACCCGGCGGCCAGCGCCGGGGCGGAGTGCACGGTGCCGGGGCGCAGTTCGCCGGCGATCAGCGCGGCGCGCAGGGCGTGCGCCGCGCGGTCCCGCAACCGCTCCTGGCCGGTGATCGGTCCGAGGTGCTTCACATCGCCCCCTGGGTGGGCCCCTGACGGGGCGCCGTACCGGCGTGGACAGGAGGCCAGCGTACACAGGGTTCACGTCAACGGTGAGCTGTACAAGGGGCGTTGGGATGGGATGCCCTCAGTGCTCTCGGTTTGCCCGACGGCCTCGGCGCCCTCAGCGCCCTCAGGGCTCCCGAGGGCCCTCCTCCTTCGCTTCCGCCTCCTCCGACGGGCTGCCCTCCGTCGCGGACCGCCGGTCCGTGTCCGCCCGGCGGACGGTGAGTTCGGCGACCGCGCCGCCGTCGGGAGCGTTGGAGAAGCGCAGGGTCGTACCGAGGACGCGCGCCTGCCCGACCGCGATCGTCAGCCCGAGGCCGTGCCCGCCGCCCTTCCGGCCCTTCCCGGGCTGCGTACGGAAGCGCTGCGGGCCCTCGGCGAGCAGCTCGTCGGGGTAGCCGTCGCCGTGGTCGCGTACCGTGACGACCGGCCCGTCGACGGTCAGGACCACCGGCGGACGGCCGTGCTTGTGCGCGTTGGCGACGAGATTGCCCAGGACGCGCTCCAGCCGCCGCTGGTCGGTCTCCACCCGGCAGTCCCGTACCACCCGGACCTCCGCCGTGAGCCCGGTGGCCCGTACCGCGCGCTCGGCCAGCGGCCCCAGTCGGTGCACGTCGAGATCGGCGCGCTCCACCTCCGCGTCCAGCCGGGAGATCTCCAGCAGGTCCTCGGTCAGCCGCCGCATGGCCTGGACGCGCTCCTGCACCATCTCGGTGGGCCGCCCGGCGGGCAGCAGCTCGGCGGCCGCGTGCAGACCGGTGAGCGGGGTGCGCAGCTCATGGGCGACATCGGCGGTGAACCGCTGCTCGCTGTGCAGCTTGCTCTGCAGGCTCGCGGCCATCGCGTCGAGCGCGGCGGCCACGGCGGCGGTCTCGTCCCGCGCGTACCCCGGGCACTGGGCGCGGGGGTCGTCCACCCGCGCGTCGAGGTCGCCGTCGCTGATCCGGCGCGCCACCTGCGCGGTCCGGTGCAGCCGCCGGGTGACGCTCCTGGTGGCGTAGATGCCGACGATGAGCGTCAGGGTGATGGCGACGGCCGACGACCCGATGATGGCCTGGTCCAGCCCGCTGATGACCACCGCCCGCTGGCTGTAGTCCTGGCCGACGGCCAGCACCCGGCCGTCGGCGGGGGTCACCGCCCACATCGTCGGGCGGCCGTCACGCTCGCCGAGCTGGGTACCGCGCTCGCCCCGCCGCGCCATGTCGCGCAGCGCGGACGGCAGGCCCGGCGGGTCCAGGCCCGCGTCACGGCTGAGCGGCTCCCCGGCGACGTACGTCTCGACCACCGACTCCAGCCGGTCCAGGGCCGCGTTCCGGGCCTGCTCCTCGCTCTGCCGGCTGACCAGGACGTGGACCAGCACGCCGAGGACCGCGGCCAGGAAGCAGCACATCACCATGATGAACAGCGCGGCCTTCCACCGCAGCGTCGCCGTCCAGGAAGGCAGCCGCCGCCACCGGTGTGTGCCGGCCCTCGGTGTACCGGCGCTCACCGTGCGGCCTGCGGGGGAGCGGGGGAGGGGCACAGTGGTTCCAGTCGGTGGTTACGGGGACGCGGGCCAGAGGGAAACCCTACGTCGCATGATGTTGGCTCCCCTCCGTTGCGGCAATCCGGCGATTGCGTAACGAATGCTCATAAGCGGGTGAACGGTTTCGTCACTGCCCGTGGTGACGGCGGCCGGCTGCCTGGGCGGACCGGCCCGGTCGGCGGGCAGCAGCGGGACGCGGCCCCCGGTCGGAACCGGGGGCCGCGCCTGTCCTGCTTTCCGCGCCTGTTCGGCTCGCGTGTTCCGTGTCTCAGCCGAGCAGGTTGGTCCTGAGGTAGGTGTGCAGCTCCGCCGGAGCGCCTTCCAGCACCGCGTCGGCGACCTCGACCTCGACCACTTGCTGGCCCGGCCCGGCCACCAGGCCCACCTGGGCCGGGGCGGATTCGCCGGATGCGGAGTCGGGGCCCTGCGTGGTGCCCAGAATCGCGCCCGATTCGTCGAGCAGTACCTGAATCGTGGCCATGGCTACACGCTCCCGCCGCGCCATTGGAAGGTGACGGTCAGGGGCCCGGCATTACGGACCCGGGCCCGGTAGGAAAGGTGGTTGTTGCCGTCCAGTACTTCACCGATCTCGGTGGTGAACAAGAGTCCGTTGGGGTTGAGCGGGCGAGCCTGAATCAATTGCGGGCCGACGTCCCCGTTGCCGCCCCAGTCGAACGTCCATTCCTGTGTGGCACCCGGTGCGATGGTGCCACCTCCGGCGGTCCACGCCATGCCGTGCTCCTCGTTTCGTAGAACTCGTGCTCGGACTTCCCGGCCCGTACGCACGGGGAAGAACCCTGCGGGCGGGGCGGGACGGCCAGCGTCACGGGTGCCCGGCGGCCGGGCAAGAGGAGGGGTGAATTCATCGCGCACTTCACCGGAGAATTGGCGCAGCCGCGTGGACGCGGCGAATGCGACGGGCTGTCCGGCTACGCCCGACGAAGGAATCCGCCGCTGCCGCGCGTGACGCAGTACGGGGTGTGATGGATGCCGGAGTGCGGCGGACGTCGGGAAATGCCGTGTTCCGATTCCGGATAAGCGCGGCGCGCAAAGGCTTTCCCCAGAGCATTGCCCAGAGAAGCGGTGTCCCAGGCTCCCGGATTCTCGGATTCCTGGATTCCCGGGGGCTCAGGCGCGCGTTCGCGTCCCGGCCGGCATCGCCGCCCTCACCAGCGTCACGGCGGCGTCACGGGCGCGCAGGGCCGCGTCCGGGGTGCCGCTGATGGTGGCCGTCGTGATGGCGCCGTCGATCAGCAGCGCCAACTGCTCGGCCAGCGCGGCCGGATCGTCGGCCGGCAGTTCCCGTACGAGGCCGGAGACGTACGCGTGCACGGCGTCCTTGTGGTCGCGCGCGGCGCGGGCCACACCTTCGGAGACGGCGCCCAGCTCGCCGAACGCGTTGATGAACGCGCAGCCCCGGAAGCCCGGCGCGGTGAACCAGGTGTGCAGCCAGTCGAAGACGGCCGCCGGCGCGTCCTCGGGCGTTGCGGCGTGCTCCGTCACGTAGTCGGCCAGGGCCGCGCGCCAGCGCTCGTCGCGGTGCCGCAGGTAGGACTCCACCAGCTCGTGCTTGGAGGGGAAGGACTGGTACAGCCGCTTCAGCGACACTCCGGACGCGGCGCGGATCTCGTCCATGCCCACGGCCTGGACGCCGCGGGCGTAGAACAGTTCCTCGGCGGCGTCGAGCAGCCGTACCCGGGCTTCTTCCTGATGCACAAGGCCCTCCTGTTGTCGCCGAGAACGCTCGTTCTCTAGAGTAGCGGACGACGCGGAGAACGCCCGTTCTCCGTGTGGTTCCTCCTGCAAGGAGTCCGTCATGACGTCACGCCCCCCGCTCCCGCCGTTCGACCGGGAGAGCGCGCTCAAGAAGGTCCGGGCCGCCGAGGACGCCTGGAACACCCGCGACCCCGAACACGTGGCCCTCGCCTACACCGAGGACACGGTCTGGCGGAACCGGGACACGTTCCTCACCGGCCGCGCCGAGGTCACGGCCTTCCTCCGCGAGAAGTGGTCGCGGGAGCTGGACTACGCCCTGCGCAAGGAACTGTGGTCCTTCCAGGACGACCGGATCGCGGTGCGGTTCCAGTACGAGTTCCACGACGCCACCGGCCAGTGGTGGCGCGGCTACGGCAACGAGCTGTGGGAGTTCACCGGCGAGGGGCTGATGCGGCGCCGCGAGGCGAGCATCAACGACGTACGGATCAGCGAGGCGGAGCGGCGGATCTTCGGCCCGCGGCCGGCCGAGGAGGACCGGAGCCTCATCCCGGTCCGGTGACCTGACCTCGGGCCGATGACCTTGAGCCGCGCGGTCCTGGCGCCGTGACGCACTCCGCCCCGCCGGGAGTCCCGGCGGGGCGGAGCCGTGCGGTGGTCCGGCGCGCCGTTGACGACGACGGGCGCGCCGGGACCGGCGTCACACGGTGCTCACCGTGCTCACTTCACGTTGATCGCGGTCCACGCGGCCGCGACCGTCTTGTACTCGGTGCTGGTGGCGCCGTACAGGTCGGCGGCGGCCTTCAGCGTGCCGGTGCGGGCGCCCGCGTACTTCGTGGTGGAGGTGAAGTACGTGGTCAGCGCGCGGTACCAGATCTTCTCGGCCTTGTCGCGGCCGATGCCGGTGACCTTCGAGTTGTCGTAGGTCGGGCTGTTGTAGGTCACGCCGTTGATCGTCTTCGTGCCGCTGCCCTCGGACAGCAGGTAGAAGAAGTGGTTGGCCGGACCCGAGGAGTAGTGCACGTCGATGCCGCCCAGCGACGAGGACCAGTAGTCCTTGGACGCGCCGTCCTTGGAGGGCTTGTCCATGTAGCGCAGCGGCGTGCCGTCACCGTTGATGTCGATCTTCTCGCCGATGAGGTAGTCACCCTTGTCGACCGCGTTGTTGGCGTAGAACTCGGTCGCCGTGCCGAAGATGTCGGACGTGGCCTCGTTCAGGCCGCCGGACTCGCCGCTGTAGTTGAGCTTGGCGGTGGCGGCGGTGACGCCGTGGCTCATCTCGTGCGCGGCCACGTCCAGCGCGGTCAGCGGGTTGGCGTTGTTCTGGCCGTCGCCGTACGTCATGCAGAAGCAGGAGTCCTGCCAGAAGGCGTTGACGTAGCTGTTGCCGTAGTGGACGCGGGAGTAGGCGCCCTTGCCGTCGTTGCGGATGCCGTTGCGGCCGAGGACGTTCTTGTAGAAGTCCCAGGTGACCGCCGCGCCGTAGTGCGCGTCCACGGCCGCGGTCTGGCGGCCGCCGCCCCACTTGTCGTCGGCGTCGGTGAAGAGTGTGCCGGTGCCGGACGTGCCCTGCTTGAGGTCGTACGTCTTGTGGCCGCCGCGGGCGCCGTCGGTGAGGTTGTAGGTGCTGCCGCTCTTGGTGGTGGTGAGCGGAACGGTGCCGCTGTACGAGCTGGTACCCGTACCGGTCTCGATCGCCTCGTCCTGGAAGAGCTTGGCCCCGGTCTTCGCGTCGGTGATGACGTGCAGCTCGCTGGGCGTGCCGTCCTTCTGGACGCCGGTCACCACGGTCTCGTACGCCAGGACGGGCTTGCCGGAGGCGGCCCAGATCACCTTGCGCGGCGCGTCCTTGGCCTCGGCCTTGGTGTTCTTCTCGGCGGCGGAAGCGGACAGCGCGCTCTTCTTGGCGCTGGCGGCCGGCTGGGCGGCGTCCGTGGTGGACACGGCTATCTTGGCCTGCGTCGCCTTGTCGACCGTGCGGGTGCCGTTCTTCTTCTCGTGGACGACCAGGTCCCCGCCGAGGACCGGCAGGCCCTCGTACGTGCGCTCGTAGCGCGTGTGCACCGTGCCGTCCGCGTCCTTGATGACGTCGCGGGCGACGAGCTTCTCCTGACCGCCGAGGCCGATCTTCTGCGCGGTGCCGGCGGCTTCGGCCTGCGCGCTCTTGATCGCGGTCACTCGCTGCTGGGCGGACAGCGCGACGGCGGACGCGCCGGTCGCGGCGTCGGGCTGCGCGGTCGCCGACCCGGTCTGGACGGTGACCGCGACCATCGCGGCGGAGGCGACCAGCGCGGCGGCACGGAGGGTGTACTTGCGGGGGTGGAGGTCATGCGTCTCAACTCAGTCTCCTAGCGCGAGCCGCATGGGTGCGGCCCGAATGAGGGGGAGGGCGGGCCCTGTCGGGCCGCCCGGTGGTGCAGGAGTGAATCGAGAGGAGAGTGCCATCACCTGACCGTCCTTGTCAGGTCTTCAACAAGGATTTCACAGGGGGTTTGCCGAAATGCGGTTGTTTGTCACCGATTTCTGGTCGGTTACGGACCGCTTTTGTGAACGGTTCGTGGCGTGCGGGGTGGAGGTCGGGGGCTGTCGGGTGGCGGGTCCGCGGGTCTGCCGGTTGGCTGCTCCGTGAGTCCGCGGGGCTGCCGACCGGCCTGACGTGGTGTACGTCGCCGCCCTGCCGCATGCCGGAGGCCCGGCGCCGCCATCGGACGCCGGGCCTCCGTACCGCTACGGAACGCTGCCTCAGGAGGTGGGCAGCTTCGCCGACCAAGCGGTCACGGACAGCGTGCCGTTGTCCACTTCCTGGTCGAACGGGATCACACTGTGTCCGTTTCCGCCTCGCGGCGAGACCTGCAGGTACTTGGCGTGCGCGGTGTTCGCGCCGGTGTGCGTCCACACGAGGTCGGCGTAGGCGCTCTTGCCCGGCTTCAGCGTGACCGGGTGCACGCCCGGGTCCTTGGCGAAGTACGTGTCACCGTGCCGCGCCGTGGTCTTGATCGCCGTATGTCCGGCGCCCTCCAGTGCCAGACCCGGGTAGCCGGATATCGTGCAGGTGCTCTTGCCGACGTTCTCCATCCGCAGGTAGGTGCCCGCGTGGTTCATTCCGGCCTGGCTCCCGCCCGCGTCCGTCGTGGTGACCTTCAGCGTCCCCGGCTGGCAGGCTTCGGCGCGGGGCGCCTCCGGGCCGGCGGCGGAGGCGACGCCCGCGCTCGCTCCGGCGGCCAGGGCGGCGGCAGCGGCAACGGCGGCTGCGGTACGCAGACCACGCATGTCTGATCATCTCCCTCTTCCCCGGCATTCCGGGGAAAACGCTCGTGATGCACCCACCCGCCTGCCCCATACACGCAATTCGACACGTGCCCCGACAAGGTGGCGGGCCGGTACGGCCTTCCTTGTCCCCGTGCACTCCACCTTGCGTGCGGCCGCTGATGAACGGCTAACACTCGGCTAACGTCGCGGGGCAGCCTCGCAATGCCGGACGGGTGCCGTCCCGATCAGTTCATGGTCGACCCGATGGGAGCGTTCCCGGTGGTCAGGAAGGTGGTCACCGGGAGTGAGCCGTCCGCGCGGCGGGGTCCGTACGCGGTACGTGCGTCGGTGGACCGGAACGCGGGCGTCGCCACGCCGCGGTCCCAGTTGTTCCCGGCCGACACGGCGGAGGGGCCCACCTTGGCGGGCCGGTCGCCGTTGGCGGCGGCCAGGTTCTTCGCCAGCCGCGCCGTGCCCGTGGCGAAGTAGAAGCCCGCCTTCCGGTTGGCGTAGGCGGTGTTGCGCTGGAGGGTGGTGGCGCCGGGGTTGCTGTTCTCGGTGAAGCCGTGGAGCGTGTTGTCCCAGGCCGCGTTGTTGATCACCGTGTGCGCGGCGACCGTACCGCCGCCCCCCAGCTTGAATCCGTTGCCGTTGCCCTCGAAGGCGGGGTCCTGCCAGCGGTTCTTGCCGTTGCCGTAGGCCCAGGTGTGCTCGATGGTGACCGGACCGGCGAACTTCCACAGGTCCAGCCCGTCATCGGCGTTCTCGTACAGCCGCGCCCCCGTGATCCGGTTGCCGTGGCCCGAACCGAACTTCACGGCGATGCCGTCCGCGTTCTGGCCGTGCGTGGCCCGGTCGTAGTTGCCGTGACTGTCCAGGTTCTGTACGAGATTGTCGTTGGTGCCTTCGCCGCGCAGGGTGAAGCCCGAGTTGCCGTTGTCGGCGGTCACCAGGTTCTCGAAGACGCCGCCGGTGGAGGACGTGGCGACGAAGCCGTGCGCGGGCGACTTCTGGAAGGTGAGGTTCCGTACGGTCCAGTAGTCGCCGGATATCCCGGCCAGCCAGGACCCGGCGGGCAGTTTCGACCCGTCGATCCGCACCTTCTCGCTGCCGTACGCGGCGAGGGTGATACGGGCCGTGGGCGTGCCGTCGGCGGAGCTCTTGAGGCTGCTCGTCGGGTAGTACGTACCGCCGCGCACCTGAATGGTGGTGCCTGCGGCGGCATGCGCGACGGCGTCCTGGAGGGCCGCGGTGGTCGAGACGACGACGGCCTGGGGGGCCGCTCCGGCCGTACCGGGGGCGAGCGCGAGCCAGGCGCCTCCCGCACCGGCGGTCACGGCGACGGCGGTGGCGACGGTCAGGGTGCGGGTCCTGCGGTGGCGACCGGTGTTGCTGCGCACGGCAGTTGTTCCTCTCGTGGGGGACGGGAGCGGCGGCCGGCCGGGCTCGTCGCCCCGGGCCGCGCATGTCCTTGTCGCCGCCGGGGAGGAAAAGGTTGCCGTTTGGGGGAGGGGCGTGTGCGGGGCTGGGGCCGCGTATGGGACGCGTGCGGCGCTTGCGCTTGCCGTCGTCTCACCTTGAGACAGTGGGATTGAGCCGGTGCAGGCCCGTAGCTTCGCCGGCCGGTGTCCGTCGCCCGTCCCTGGCGTCCGTGTCCGCCCCCGTACCCGGACTTCCTCGCGGCGGAACGGCGGCACGGCGGCGCTGGGCCGCGGATCGGCAGGGATGGATACTGATCTTCATGCGTATCGACTTCGACCCCGCACAGTTCGACCGGCAAGGCTTCTACCGGCTGCTCACGGCGACCGTGGTGCCGCGGCCCATCGCCTGGGTGTCCACCGTCTCCGGCGAGGGCGTGGCCAATCTGGCCCCGCACTCCTTCTTCAACATCGCCTGCGTGGCGCCGCCCGTCCTGCAGTTCTCGGCCGTCGGACGGAAGGACTCCCTCCGCAACATCGAGGAGACCGGCCAGTTCGTCGTGAACCTCGCGCCGGAGGAACTCGCCGGTCAGATCAACGAGACGGCGACCGACTTCCCGCACGGGGTGAGCGAGTTCGACGCGGTGGGGGTGGCTCCCGAACCGAGTCTGCGGGTCAAGCCGCCGCGGGTCGCCGCCTCGCCGGTGGCCTTCGAGTGCGAACTGCACAGCACACTGCGTCTTGGTGACTCGACCGTCGTCTTCGGCCGGGTGGTGCACGCCGCTGTGGCGGAAGAGGTCATGGCCGACGGTCACCCGGAGGTCCGGAAGATGCGGCCGCTGTCCCGGCTCGGCAAGGACGAGTGGGGGACGATCGGCGACGTACGGGAGATCTCCCGTATCCGGTACGCGGATTGGCAGGGGCCGGCAGCGGGGGCCTGACGGGAGCGGGAGACTGAGCCTGGCCGGAGCCGGGGCCGGAGGCCAGGGGCCGGAGCCGGAGGCCAGGGGGCGGAGACCGGCGGTCAGAGGCCGGAGACCGGCGACCGGAGGCACGCTCGAACCGGGCGCTCGGGAGCGGGCACGGAGGGCCCAGTACCGAGCGCCCGGACCCGACAGGTGCAGGCCCCCGGCTTCGTGCGCCCGGCTCCGCGCCCCCGTCGGATCCAGCAGACGCCGGGGGAGTGGCGCGTTGCGAGTAGCGCGTTTCGACCCCCTCCCCCTTCTGTCCACTTCCGCATCACCCTGGTCTCCGAGACTCTTCAGTGACCCGGCCCGCAGACGTGGCGGGCCACCGGCCACTGGAGATGCGATGACCAGATCGACGGGCTGCCCCGCCGCGGTGCCGGAATTCCCGACGGACGCGGCACCGGAGCCCGCGGGCGCCGCTCGCGCCTCCGTGGGGCCCTTCAGCCGCCGTACGGCACTGCGCGCCGTCGCGGCGACCGCGGTCGGTACGCCGGCCCTCGCCTACGGAGGCGGCACCGCGCACGCCGCCCGAGGCGACCGGCGGCTGCGCGCCATGACGTTCAATCTCCGGTACGCCTCGGACCAGCGCCCCAACTCCTGGCCCGAACGCCGCCCGGTCATGCGGGAGTTGCTGCACCGGGTCGCGCCGCACCTGCTCGGTATGCAGGAGGGCCTCTACCACCAGTTGCAGGACATCGCGGAAGACCTCGGCGACGACTACGCCTGGCTGGGCACGGGCCGGGGCGGCGGCAGCCGCGACGAGTTCGCCACCCTCTTCTACGACGTCCACCGGCTGACCCCGGTCGAGTACGACCATTTCTGGCTCTCCGACACCCCGTACCTGATCGGTTCGGCGACGTGGGGCAACACAGTCATCCGGATGGCGACCTGGGTGCGGTTCCGGGACCTGCGTACCGGCGGTGAGTTCTACGCCCTCAACACCCACCTCGACCACCTCAACCAGTACTCCCGCGAGCGCTCCGCTGCCCTGATCACCGACCGGCTGCGCGCGCTGGACCCGGCGATCCCGCGCATCGTCACCGGCGACTTCAACGTCCCCGCCCACAACAACCCGGTGTACGACACGATGCTCGGCCGGGGCTCACTCGTGGACACCTGGGACACGGCCGATTCGCGCAGCACCCTGTACGCCACTTACCACGGCTACCGGCCGCTGGTACGGGACGGCGAACGGATCGACTGGATCCTCACGTCACCGTCGGTCCGCACCCACCGCGCCGTGATCGACACGTTCTCCGAGGGCGGTCAGTTCCCCAGCGATCACTTGCCGGTGCGCGCGCTGCTGGAGTTGCCCGAGGCCCCCAAGGGCT
Source organism: Streptomyces chrestomyceticus JCM 4735 (assembly GCF_003865135.1). Lineage (NCBI taxonomy): Bacteria > Bacillati > Actinomycetota > Actinomycetes > Kitasatosporales > Streptomycetaceae > Streptomyces > Streptomyces chrestomyceticus. The sequence goes on from NZ_BHZC01000001.1 coordinate 8,585,101, forward strand.
GACCGGCCTCGTCACCGCCGCCGCCATTCCCGTTGCCGCCGCTGCGGCCCCGTATGTGAAGTCCGGCCAGCAGGTCGTGCGTCGCGGCCGTCACCGCGTCCACGGCCTGCTCGAACACCTCCCGGTTGTGCGCGGCCGGCGCGCGGAACCCGGAGACCTTGCGTACGTACTGGAGGGCCGCGGCCCGTATGTCGTCCTCGGTGACGTCGGGCGTGGCCGGGGGCCTGAGCGTCTTGATGCTTCGGCACATGTCTCCAGTGTGCCTCCCCGGCCCGGCCGGGGCAGGCGTTTCACCCCACTCAATCAAACATGTGCTCGAAATAGCGTCCCGCCGTTCTCGTCCCTTCCTTCCTCTGCTGGAATGCCGACATGAACGATCAGGATCACGCACGGCTGCCCTCCGCCCCCTCCTCCGACTCCGAGCGCTCACCGGGCCTTCAGAATCTTCAGGACCTCGACCCGGCTGTCCGCAGCCGCCTGGCCACCGAGCGGATCGTCTGGCTGTGCACACTGCGCCGGAACGGTTCGCCGCACGTCACGCCCGTCTGGTTCGTCTTCGTACGCGGCACGTGGTGGATCGGCGCGGACCGCGCCTCGGTGAAGCTGCGCAACATCGAGAACGACCCGCGGATCTCGCTGGCCCTGGAGGGCGGCGAGGCCCCGGTCGTGGCGGAGGGGCGCGCCCGGATATGGCACGTGACGCCAGGCGCCGCGGCCGCTCCGGACGCCGAACCGGCCCCCGAGGCCGCACCCACACCGTCCGCCACAGCCGCCGCGCCGTCCGACCCCGCCGCGCCCGTACCCGTACCCTCCGACGTCGTCACCGCCTTCCTCGCGAAGTACGACTGGGACGTGACCGCCACACCCCCGTCGGCCTCGGGACGCTCGGGCCGGGTGCTCTTCGAGGTGCCGGTCGACCGCTGGCTGCTGGCCGGAACGGCCCAGTAGCGGCCGGTGGGCCCGGCAGAGGACGCTCTCCTCCTACTCCAGCCCGGTGACCCGGAGCGTGATGTTGAGGCGCCCGCTCGCCAGCCCCGTCGCGGGGTCGCCGGTCCCCGGACGTACCTTCGTCACCCCGTGGTAGGCGAACCGCGACGGTCCGCCGAACACGAACAGATCGCCGGAAGCCAGCTCGATGTCGGTGTAGGGACGCCCGCGGGACTCGGTGTTGCCGAAGCGGAAGACGCAGGTGTCGCCGATGCTGAGCGAGACGACCGGGTCGCCGGACCGCTCGTCCTTGTCCTGGTGCATCCCCATCGTGGCCCGGTCGTCGTAGAAGTTGATCAGAGCGGTGTCCGGCGTGTAGCCGTCCCCGGCGGCCGTGTCCTCGTACGCGTCGGCCAGCGCCGCCCGCCCCAGCTCCACCAGCCAGTCCGGGAACGCGGCGACGCGGGCGCCGTTGACGTCGTCGGCGGTGCGCCGGTACGTGTACGGCTGCCAGTGCCAGCCGAGGCACACCGTCTGTACGGACATGACGCCGCCGCGCGGCAGCCGGGTGTGCCGGAGCGGAACCGGCCCCCGTGCCCAGTCACGGCAGGCGGCGACCAGCTCCCGCTGGCGCTCCAGGGACAGCCAGCCCGGCACGTGCACCGCGCCCGGCGCGGGCCGGGACCGTACCCGTTCCGGACCGCCGAAGCCGGGCAAGGGCATGTCCACAACAACCTCACTCCCGGTCCTGGCTCGGTACCGACCCTGACCTCGGTCCTGGTCCTGGCCCCGCCCCGCACGCCCCATTTTCCCTCACCGGCACCATCGGCTACTCCGCGGGCTCCACAGCCTCTGCAGCCTCTCCGGTCTCCCCAGCCCCCGCCGCCTCCACCGGCTCCGCGATCAGCGCGGTGGCGATTCGCCGGAAACCGAGCCGCTCGTAGATCCGTGCCACATCGTCGTTGTTCGCCGCCAGGAACACCGTACGGACCCCCCGCTCACGGGCGTCGGCCACCAGCGCGGCGGTCACCGCGAGGCCCAGACCGCGACGGCGGGCGCTGGGAAGCGTCCCCACGCCGACGATCTCGCTGACCGCGCCGACCGGCTGATGCTGGCCGGCGCACAGGGCGACGCCGTCCTCCTCCGCCACCGCCACGGCGGTGTACCCGTCCCGTATGCGCTCCGCCACGACGTCCACCGACCCGTCCTCGGCGAGCTGCCGGGCCGCCTCCGCCAGCTCGCGGGTGCCCGCCGCGCCCACCTGGGTGTCGGGCTGCGCGAAGGCGACGTACGGTACGGCGAGGGCGTACGGCAGCGCCGGGTCACCGTCCTCGATCACCCGGACGCACACCGCCTCCCCGGCCCCACCAGCAGCTCCCGCCCCAACTGCACCCGCAGCCCCCGATGCCGCCCCCGTCCCCTCCTCTTCCGCTGCCCGCCCCTGCTCAGATCCAGGGCGAGCAGCGGGTGCTCATGCACCACCAGCCCCGATTCCTCCACCGCGGCGCGCAGGTGCGGCGAGTTCTCGGCCACCCACTCGAAGTTCTCCGGCACGCCCAGCTCCCGCTGCCGGTCCCGGACCCGCTCCACCTCGGCGGTGGTCACCGCGTCCCCCGTGCGTCCGAGAGCGGGCCGCGCGTAGTACGGCCAGCCCCGGCCGTCGCGTACGAAGAGGGTCAGCGTCCCGAAGTCCTCGGCGCGGGCGGCGCTGCGCGGAACGGCGTCGTAGTACTCCTCGATCCGGCCGAGCAACTGCTCCAGCAGCAGGTCGGCGTCGCGGTTCTCGTCCATCTCGGCAGCGTTCACGCCCGCATCCAAGCAGCGGTACGCCCCGCACCGCCAATGGTTTCCGATCACGCGCCGTCGCGGCTTTCCCTTCCGCCGACCTCGCGTCGGCGGCCTGCGGTCGGCTCAGACGGCAGCCTCGACGACACCTCTGCGGGCCGCCAGCGTCCATATCTCCAGCAGCCGCGCATACTCCGCACGGTCCTCGGCCGTCCACGACCGGCCGCGGCGGGCACGCACGAACCGCCGGATCGCTTCGTTCGCGTCGGCCGCAGCTACGGGCGCGCCCGTGCATGGGGGAGGAGTTGGGGACATGCCGTACATGCTAGGGGCGGCCACTGACAACGTCCCCTCCCCGAAGTCCCCCCGCCCGCCGCATCGCTGCACCGGCAACGGCACGTGCACCGTACGCAGGCGGCTGACCTGCCATGACCGTTACATGCCCGGCGTGCGGGATTCTCCATATGTGTCCAGACCCACACCCTCTGCCCACGCTCCGTCCACGTTCCGCCACACCCATGAGCCGAACGGGTGACCCCAACGTCCCCTCGCTCCCGTCCCTTTCCGTCCCCGCCGAAGCCCCCACCGGCCCCTGGCGCCCCATCAACCGCCAGCACCCTTTCCCCAGCCACCGTCTGCCCCGCCCCAACCACCCCTCCGCACGCTCCCCTCTCTCTTCCCTGCCCGCCCCGTCCCCTCCCTTCCTCTGTTAGGCCAACCGGGTAAATCGGGAGAAAAGGCGCGTTTCTCCTTTCATATGACCGATCGCCGAGGGTTGAATCGAAGCGTCAGTCACTCTCAGCACGCCTCAAAGGAGGATGTTGGTATGCGTTCTGTCATGCGTCCGCTCTTCGTCGGCCTCGCGGTGGTGGGCCTGTCCGCCGCCGGCGTCGTTGCGGCCCAGGCCCACGGTCACGACGACGACTACGTCAACATCAGCAAGTACACCAACGCGCCGAGCTTCGCCTCGCACAACTGGGGCAGCGGCAACTGGAACTCGGCAGCCCGATTCGGGGACCTGGACCAGGACTGATGGCTCCAGCGCCTTGATGGCGGGCACATCCGGCATCCCACCGGGTGTGCCTGCCGGCACGCGGAAGGTCCGGGCGAGGCGCCTCTCCCGCCTCGCCCGCCGATCCGTGTCCGGCCGCGCGCCGTTGTGCCCGCCCGTACCCTTCGTGCCCACCCGTGCCCGTCCGATCCCGAGGACGTCGGCCCCATGGCGAATGACGCCGAAACTCCCGAGCAGCAGATCGTGCTGCTGCAAGCGCGGCTGCAGCACGCGCAGTCCGAGCTCGCGCAACTCGCCCACCGGCGGGACGAGCTCGAATCCGCGCTGAAGTACGTGCTCGACAAGGCGGGCGGCACCGTGACCGTCACCCGGCAGGACCGCGACCGCCTGCGCGCCGTCGCCCGCGTACACGTACGGCAGGAACCCTCCGACGGCAGTTGGCACTACGAACTGCGCTGAACCGACCCCGTCCCCGGTTCCGCGGACGCCGGTTCACGTATTCTCCTGCCCCGTCTCCTTTCAACGGCTCCGAAATGGGTATCACACAGAAAACCCACCCCACTGTGTGCCTCGGAGCCGCGGATGCAGCATGACCTGCCCATGCCCGGAGACATAGGTCTCACCCGAATCAACGGCGATGTGGGACGCTTGATCCGTATCGGCCAGTGGCTGAACGGAAACGGATTCGGCGATTACCAGCACGCCTTCCTCGTACTGCCCGGCGAAATGCTGATCGAAGCCGAACCCGGCGGCGCGACCATCCGTTCCCTGTCGGCCTACGACGGTGTGGATGTCCTCTATGTGCGCCCGGAAGGGCTCACCGACGCCCGGCGCAACGCGATATGCGCCGTGGGCCGCGGTTACGAGGGTGTCCCGTACAGCTTCCTCGACTACCTCGCCATCGCCGTGCACCGGCTGCACCTGCCCTTCCCTGGACTTCGGCGCTACGTCGCGTCCACCGGCCACATGATCTGCTCCCAACTCGTCGACCAGAGCTACCAGAACGCCGGAGTCCGGCTCTTCGACGACGGCCGCTGGTCGGGCTATGTGACCCCCATGGCCTTGTACCAACTCCTGGCTCGATGATCCCTCGCCGCACCACCGAAAGCGTCTTCCGGTAACGTCACTCGGCGTCCCTTCCCACCGATTCCGGTGCAGGCTCACGGGGTGATGAAGCGTCACCTCGTCTCGACGAAAGACGTCATCGGTGATTGAAGCATCGGTCGGTGCGGTGCCCGGCCTCGTTCCGGCATTCGTCATCACCACCCTCTTACTGGCCGTTCCGGTCGGACTCGTCACCAAGTCACGTGGCCATTCCGTCGTTCAGCCGATGCTGTTCACCACAGCACTGGCCGGCGTACTCACCGTGACGTTGATGCCGGGGTTCCGCGGCGCCGAAGCGTCCGGCGCCTGCGACCGTGGTCTTCCCGGAACTGCCTTCCTGGCCTCCGAATCAGCCCAGTTGAACGTCCTGCTGTTCGTCCCGCTGTGCTTTCTGGCGGTACTTCTCTTCCGGCGCCCGGTACTCGTACTCGCCGGGACAGTGCTATTGACCAGCGGGATAGAACTCGCCCAGGGCATCTGCCCCTGGGCCGCGCGTGCAGCTACGACGACGTCAAGGCGAATGCCCTGGGCGGCATCATCGGCCTGACCCTGGGCTGCCTCTGCCGCTACCTCCTCCCACGGGACGGCCGACGCCGATCCCCCTTCACCCGGCGAGACACGCTGTGGGGCCTCGGCACGGTCGTCGCAAGCGCCTGCGCCGTCGCGACGGCGTTTCCCGCCACCCTCACCATCGAGGACTACGAGGCGACGACCTACCGTTCGAGATCCGCATTCGGCAACACCGACGAGATGCGGCAGTGGTTCGCCGGCACCGTGACGCAACTGCTGGGCGCGCAGGCCAACGGCAGTACAGCGATCCACAAACCGGAGAACAGCCGGCAACAGTGGCTCCTGCGAGCCGACACCGACCGCGGATCCGTCGTGGCCACATGGCCGGACCGCAAGCTCATGGAACTCAGCACAGCCAGCCACCAGCCCGAAGCAGGCGCCCCCTTCCCACCGCGCCCCTCCCCGACGCGGAGCTACGAAAGTCGGCGGAACGATTCGCCCGCACCTGGTTCCCCACGGAAACGGCTGACGCCGCCGCCAGATTCGAGCACCCGAGAAACGCCCCGGACACTCGCCTGCTCAGCTACCGCCACTACGACCACGGCGTCATGGCCCCCATGCGTATCGACATCGTCGTATCGACGACCGGACGCATCACGCGCCTGACCACCAAGGCCCTCCCCGGGACTCGGCACGCCCTTGAAGCGACCACCGTCCCCATTCCACCCAGCCAACTTAGGCTCCCCAACCTCTCCCCGTGCCCACGCAACGGGAGGCGAACGCCCATGCCCGCAACCAACAGCAGCGCACCGCACATTCAGGGCCACACGGAATGGGTGCCACCGCCACCCGCTCAACCTCCTGCTGGTCCGGCTGCGACTGCTCAGCGTCGCTTACCGCGCGGCGGCCGCACCACTGCCCGAGGAGGCGTGTCTCGACCAGCGGGAGCCGAACAACGCCCCCCAAGACCCTCGACGGAGTCACGCACTGGCTTTCTCGCCTGAAGAGAGGGTCAGTCCAGGTCGTAGGCGGTCTCGTGCTTCGTCTGGTACAGCCCGATCGTGCCCGCTCCTGGAACTGCCAAGGTGGTGACTCGTCCCCAACGCTGCTCGGCGATAGCCGTGGTGAACTCGACGCCCTTGGCTTCCAGGCCCGCGACCGTGGCGTCGAGGTCGTCGCACATCAGGAGCTTCGCCTTGATGAGGAGGTCCGGCTCGAAAGGCTCGGTGGTCTCGCGCACCGCGGAGTGGACGAGGAGACGTCCGAACAGGCGTTGCCCCGGAACCCCGGGTGGCCGGCTCGGGTCGGTCACGATGCGGCGCCAGCCGTTGTGTGGCCGGTGCACAAGCGGCCTGCCCCGGCTCCGTGGGCGGATGATCAGGGGCGCAGCCCGTCGTCGGGCCGCGAGAACGGTCAGGTGGCCGGCGCGAACGCGGTGATGGCCTCGACGAGGCCGGCCGGGGCTTCCAGCGGGATCAGGTGACCGGTGTGGGGGAGCACCACGAACTCGGCGTGGGAGAGGTAGGGCACCAGGTTGTCGCGGAGTACGCCGACGGGCTCCACCTGGTCGTGTTCTCCGGCGACGACGAGAGCGGGCACGTCGACCCTGCGCGTGTGCTCGGTGATGTCCTGCGCGATGCCGCGTAGCGGCCACTCGGTACGGGCGGCGTCGGTGGCGGTCCGCGAATCGGTCACGATCTGCGCCTTGACCGACGCGGGCAGATCGGTAGCGGTGAGGACGTGATCCCGTGCCCCGGCCACGGACTCGGCGGAGTCGTAGGCGTGCGACAGGGCTTCCTGGTACTGGGGAGTGACCTGTGCGGCGGGCTTCGCCGGGCCGGAGCCGACGAGGACGACACCGCGCAGGCCGGCCGGCCGGGTGGCCGCGACCAACTGAGCGACCTTGCCTCCCATCGAATGCCCCACCAGGACGTAGTCGGTGACCCCCGCATCCGCGAGCACGGCGAGCGTGTCGTCGGCGAGCTGACCGAGCGTATAGGGACCGGGCAGGGTGCTCGACCGGCTCCATCCGCGGAAGTCGACCGTGAGCATGTCACGGCCCGCCAGACGGTTGACTACGAGGTCCCAGGTGCGGGCGGAACCGCCCCAATAGTGCAGGAACACCAGGGTCGGCCCGGTCCCCGGCTGATGGTCGTAAGTGGGCAGAAGTGTCTGCTGCGTGGCGGTCATGGTGGCCCTTCCGGTCGGTGCTCTGGGCAGTTGCCCTGTGTATTCATTGAAACTTCTGCACCCGGTCAGGGCATCGGTACGACTGGTCGCCCGATGGTGGAAACTGGACACGTGAGCGTGATCCGGCACATGACCTACCAGCCCGCGGGACGCCGTGCCGCCTCGGTCGAGACGATGACGTTCGGCCGCCTCCGCGAGCTGAACGACGGCGGCACACAGCGCGCCGACTTCCACGTCCTTGCCGTCATCGACGCCGGACCCGGCTCGGTCACGGTGGACTTCCACCGCCACCCGCTCCAGGACCGGTCCGCGGTGTGGATTCCACCCGGCGCGGTGCACCGATGGGACGACATCGCCGACGTGGCAGGGCACCTCGTGCTGTTCGTGCCGACCGCGCCGGTCACCCACGCCACCCGCGAACTCGTCGCCTTCCCGGACCCGGCCGCGCACTGGAGCATCCCCGACGCCGACTGGCCCTTCGTCGACGCGGCGCGCAGCCATCTCCTCCTTGAAGCATCCGCCCCACCCAGCGACTCCCGGACGGATCTGCCCGCCATCCTGCTCTCCGCGCTGATCACCCGACTGCACCCACCGCACGCCGAAGCACGTCCCACCCACCCGGCGTTCCGGCTGTTCCGCTCCAGCGTCGAAGCACACTTCCGCCAACACCACGACGCCGGCTACTACGCCCGTACGCTGGGGTACGCGCCCCGCACCCTCTCACGAGCGGTGCAACAGGCCACCGGCCGCACCGCGAAGGCGTACATCGTCGAACGGATCACCCTGGAAGCCAAACGGCTCCTCGCGCACGACCGCCTCACCGCCGCCCGCTGCGCCGACGTACTCGGCTTCCCCGACGCATCCAACTTCTCGGTGTTCTTCCGCAAGGCCACCGGCAAGCGTCCGGGCGCGTGGCAGGCGACGGCGGCCGCCGAGTGAGGGGTGCCCACGAGAACACTCACATTTATGAGCGCGTGGCGTCAGAGCCCCATGTGCCCCACCCCTTCACTACCGGACCGGCCGTCTCCCACGTCGGCCTCGGTATGCAGGCTTTCGGCTCAGTGGTCTCAAGGGGCCGGCGGGGCCGCCCGCGGTGGCGCTACCGGGGGAGGAGCGCGCTGACCTTCTTGCCGCCGGACGGTTCGGGGGTGACCGCGGTGGTGCGGGCGAGGCGGTTGACCAGGGGCCAGCCGAAGCCTCCGGTGCCGCCGCTCAGGTCGGGGGTGCGCAGGCGCGGTGCCTGCGGGCTGGGGTCGTGCACGGCCACCTCGATGCCGTCCGGGTGCGCGGTCAGCTCCAGAGTCCAGGTGCCGCCCGCGTGGCGCAGGGCGTTGGTGACGAGTTCGGAGACCACCAGGAGCACGGTGCCGGCGGCCTCGGACGTGACCGGCGGAAGAAGGCCGTCCAGGAAGGCCCGAGTGTCCCGGCGCGCGTCGGCGGCGGTGCTCCCGGAGCGAGCGGGGGCGACGCAGACGCTCGCCGTGTCCATCAGCTCACCTGGTCCTTGCATCGACGATGTCCCGGTCCTGCCTGTGTGGTGCGTGTGCCCGGCTTGCGGCCCGGTATTCCGGCGGTGCGGGCGGTGTGTCTCGCCCGCACCGTTCGAAGCCGATTACCTTTCCGCCGGACACGCAAAAATCTATGTCGGCCGTAGTAGACATCGGGTGGTGGCATGGGTATGGTTTCTTTCGTAACCCAGAGAGACCGCAGGGCCCGGCAGAGACGAACTGCTGGGCAGCAGGACCCGCAGATGCAGCATGCAGGACGGTGCGGCGGTGGAGTCCCGAAGCCACGGTTGCAGGATGGCGACGGGGCTGACGGCCGCACCGGGTGGCCCGCAGTGATCAGGGGCCGCCGTGAGCAGGACTCCGGTGAAGGCGTCGGCTGCAGGCGCGCGCACCGGGACGTACGGCAGTGAGCCTCACGCCGCAGGACGGGCAACGGGGTCGGCTGCCGGAGTGCGGCGCTGTCACAGGCCGCAGAGCAGTTCGCAACACGAGTAGTACGCAGCAGAGTAGTTGATCACGAGGGAAGGACGGAGGAGCGATCGCCATCAGGATCGCCCGGGCGCACGTGAGAGGCCCGGGTACCGCAGGACATCGATAGTGAGGTGGTCTCCGGTCAAGCAACCGCGATCCCCGCAGCCCCGGCAGCCTTTCGGCCGGGTCGGCGGACACAGAAGGCCGGCGCATTATCCAGGCCGGCAGATGGTGTAGTAGTTCCTTCGGGGCCCGGGTGCCAGGACGGCATCCGGGCCCCTCGACGCGTGCCATGAGAGAGGTTCAATGACAGCAGACGACTCGTACGACCGGATCGACGACGAGGACTACCCCGCCTACACCATAGGGCGGGCCGCCGAAATGCTCGGCACCACCCAGGGATTCCTCCGCGCCATCGGCGAGGCGCGCCTGGTCACTCCGCTCCGTTCCGCCGGCGGCCACCGCCGCTACTCCCGTTACCAGTTGCGCATCGCCGCGCGTGCCCGCGAGCTCGTCGACCAGGGCACCCCCATCGAGGCCGCTTGCCGCATCATCATCCTCGAAGACCAGCTCGAAGAAGCCCAGCGGATCAACGCCGAATACCGCCGTGCCGCCGAACGGCCGGACCCGCCGGCGACGCCTGGGACCGGTGAATCTTCAGAAGGTTCGTGATTGCCGCGCCGCTGATGCTGCCGGCGGCGCTCCTTCGCCCGGGCCGGGAGCCGCCTTGAGCCACGGCTGACATGCCCCTGTTTTCCCCGGTCAGGCAGGCAGGGGAGTGCCGAGCATCGCGGAAGCGTGCTGGAGCGGGCTGAGGACGGGTACGGGTGCGGCCTCGGAGACGGGGTGGCAGGTGAAGCCGAGCCGCGTCATGGCCCGGACGACTTCGCCGGCGGTGAAATCACGGCGGTCCTGGCGTGTGATGATCTGGCCGACTTGCTTGACGGGATAGCGGCGGCGGCCGATCGTCACGGATTCACCGGTGCCGGCTTCGGGCTTGACGCCTTTCATCGACTCCAGGACGCCGCTCTTGGTGAGCTCGAAGGGGAAGCGGGCGATGACACAGCGCATGTGACCTCACAGGGAGAGGGGAAGAACGGCCTGGCCGGGGCGAGGCCGTTCAGCGGGAGGGGGCGAGGAGGCCCGGAGCTTCGTCTTGCTCATCGACCACCGGCAGGCCACCGGGCCGACGGGTGCACCTCGCGTGCTCGGCTTCGGCCATCGTGGTCAGGGTGCGGCGAACGGCGCGTGGGCACCGAGGACGTCGCGCAGGCGGATGCGGTCCGTGTAGGCGGAGCTGTTGCGGACGGCAGTGAGTTCCCTATGGGTGACCCGAGCGGTGCACTGGCTGTCCTGATCACAGACGACCAGCCGGCCCGTGCGGGCTGCGGCCATGACGGACAGCGCCACCTCGACGCTCATGTCGTCCCAGACCTGCGGTCCGGCCGCGTCCATGGCCTCGGCCGCCGTCCTGTGCGCGGGGTCGGCGTCCGCCGGGCGGGTCTGCATCTGAACCAGCGTCAAAAGGTGCCTCCTGCAGTTATGGGTCAGCTTCCTGAACGTGAAGGTTCTAGGCCGCCGCATGGACGACAGACTTGCGTACGGGCGCACGCCGGTCGGAGCGGCGTCGGCCCCGGGAGGAAGCGCCGCGCCGCGGACGTTCGGCCGCCGGTGCGGTGATGACGACCGGGATGCCGGACGGGGCCTGGGCGCCGGTGATCCGGCTCAACGCCTCCTCACCCGAGCGGACCTGGGTGGTCTGCGGCTGGATCCCGGCGTCCGACATCAGCCGGACCATGCCGCGGCGCTGGCCCGGTGTGACGAGGGTGACGACACTGCCGGACTCACCGGCGCGGGCGGTCCGGCCACCGCGGTGGAGGTAGTCCTTGTGATCGGTCGGCGGGTCGACATTGACGACGAGGTCGAGGTTGTCGACGTGGATGCCGCGCGCCGCGACATTGGTCGCCACCAGCACGCTGACGTGCCCCGTCTTGAACTGCGCCAGCGTGCGGGTGCGCTGCGGCTGCGACTTTCCGCCGTGCAGCGCGGCGGCCCGTACCCCGCTGCGGAGCAGATCCCGGGTGAGCCGGTCGACGGCGTGCTTGGTGTCCAGGAACATGATCACGCGGCCGTCGCGGGCGGCGATCTCCGTGGTGGTGGCGTGCTTGTCGGCGCCGTGGACGTGCAGGACGTGATGCTCCATCGTCGTGACCGCACCGGCCGACGGGTCGACCGAATGCACGACCGGGTCGGTGAGATAGCGGCGCACCAGCAGGTCGACGTTACGGTCCAAGGTGGCGGAGAACAGCATCCGCTGCCCCTCCGGACGCACCTGGTCGAGCAGCGCGGTGACCTGCGGCATGAACCCCATGTCAGCCATCTGGTCGGCCTCGTCCAGCACCGTGATGCCCACCTGGTCCAGCCGGCAGTCGCCACGGTCGATGAGGTCCTTGAGCCGGCCCGGGGTCGCGACGACGATCTCGGCCCCGTCCCGCAGCACGCCGGCCTGCCTGCCGATCGACATGCCGCCCACCACCGTGGCCGTCCGCAGCCGGACGGAGCGGGCGTACGGAGTGAGCGCGTCCGTCACCTGCTGCGCCAGCTCGCGGGTCGGTACGAGGATCAGCCCCAGCGGCTGTCGGGGCTCGGCACGCCGGCCGGCGGTGCGGGCGAGCAGCGCGAGGCCGAAGGCGAGGGTCTTGCCGGAACCGGTGCGCCCGCGGCCCAGGACGTCACGGCCCGCCAGAGAGTTCGGCAGCGTCGCGCCCTGGATCGGGAACGGGGTGCTCACGCCCTGCCTGCCGAGTTCGGCCAGGAGCTGCTCGGGCATGCCGAGATCGGCGAAGTCGTCGACGGCGGGCAGTGCGGCGGTGATCGTCTTGGGGAGCGCGAACTCACCCTGCGCCGCGGCCGGGCGGCGGCCATGACCGCCGGAACGGTTCGACCCACCGGAACGGCGCGGCGTCGAGCCGGAGCGGCCGGCGCCCTTTCCGGCGGCGGTACCGGCACTGCGGGTGCGGTCGAAACGGTCGTTCGTGCGTGTGCGGTTCATGCGGAACCTTCCTCGATACGGCGCATATCAAGGAATCCCCGCAGCGATGAGCGCCATGGAATTTCAAGTATGGACCGATAGTAAAAAACACATCTGGCCGATAAGGGACGCGCGGGCGCAGATGCTGAAACAGGTGGCGCGCCGGGATGCGTAAAAACCGGGCGCCGACTTCGGTATGGTCCCTGAGGGTGCCTCTGCACCTCTCTAGGGGACTCGTGCGTGGCAGGGTTACGGATTCCTCCGCGTCACCTCGCCTCGCCGGTGATACCGCTGAGGGAATAACGTGCGACTGGGGCCCGCACCCCGAAGGATGCGGGCCCCAGCTTCACAATGTGCGTCAGTGTCAGGCCGGAACGATGTTCTCGGCCGTCGGGCCCTTCTGGCCCTGCGCGATGTCGAAGTTCACCTTCTGGCCTTCGAGCAGCTCACGGAAGCCCTGGGCGGCGATGTTCGAGTAGTGGGCGAACACGTCGGGGCCGCCACCGTCCTGCTCGATGAAGCCGAAGCCCTTTTCCGAGTTGAACCACTTCACGGTGCCAGTAGCCATGCCATATCTCCTTCGGGGCAGTACATCGGCATCCGCACTGCGCGGACGCCGTGTCGCCGTAATGATTACCCCGCCCGGAAAATGACCGGAAATACAAAAACGCTCCCGTCGGCCGGAGCCGAGCGGGGGCACTTGAAGTTCGGGAACCACAACTGCAACTGAGATCGACAGTAGCACGCCGCGCCGGGCCCTGCCGCTTGATTAATTCCACTCCGCTCACTGCGGCAAGAACTTTCACTACGCGGCCCGTCAAACTCTCACTTCGCGGGCGCAGATATTGGTCGACCCGGAGTGCAGCCTCCAGAAAAAGCGAAGACTTCAGGCGCAGGCGGGGGTAGTTCCAGGGGTCCGGAACCGCCCCCTCAGCCTGCGGATTCGCCCGCGTGCGGGCTAGGGACGCCCGCGCTGACCAGGGCGAAGAGGGCGATGCCGAGGAGGATGCGGTAGATGACGAACGGCATGAAGCTCTTCGTCGTGATGAACGTCATGAACAAGGCTACGAGTACAACTCCTTCGCCTGCCTGACCTGCGCATTCATCCACTCCGCGAGACCGAATGGGAGGGGGATGGGAGAAGCGGCCGTCCAATCCGCCCCAAGCGTTGCCAGGAACCTCATCCAGCGCTCTTGGAGTGACTCCATGATGGCGCGTTCCATGGCCGGGGTGCGCAGCGGCAGGGCGTCGTGCCGGGCCGGCCGCAGCTCGCCCCCGGCGGTGTAGCGACGGTATCCGGCCGGGGCGGGGCGGTGCCGGGAACTCAGAGGCGGATGCGGACGGTGTCGCGGTCAAGGAGGTATTCCCAGGACAGGTGCGGGCCGGGGAACAGGCGGTAGTGGCGGGGCGGGCAGGAGCAGGCCGGCCAGGTGTGCCCACAGAACCGAGGCGTCCTCTGGGCTCGCGTCGGGTGGCGGCAGGACGGTGATGAACTGTGCACCTCGGGCGAGGATCCGGTTGGTGCGATGCTGCTGCTACGTGCGGCCGAGGTACAGGAGGAGGACGCTGATGGCCAGGCTGATGGCGACAGTGGGCCCCCAGGTGGTCAGCGTGTCGCCGAGGTGGGTGAGCAGGACGCCCGGTCGGCGGCCTGGATGATGCGCGAGTTGACTGCGCGCGCTGAGGCCACCTGCTCGGTGATCTCCGCGCGCAGCCAGGTGTTCTCCAGGCACAGCCGGATCGCGGCACCCACGGCGGCGAGCAGTTCCCGGTCGTCGTCGAGTGCGACGTCGTGGACGAGTACGGTGGTGGGCTTGCCGTTGCGTTCGGCCACGGGGGTGGTGTCGGACCCGGTCCCGGGGGGCAGGCGCAGTAACTCGCCGCCCGGGGAGAGGTAGGCGCTGACCTGCTCGTTCCACAGCCCCAGCAGCGCGATCTCCGTCAGGTCGGACAGCAGCGTGACTGTCATCATCGGGGTCGCGGCCCCCTGTGACGGCTGCCGCGGGAAGAGGGCGTACAGCACGTCCCAGCCGAAAAAGGCCAGGGGCAGGGCCACGACGATCCCGACCGGCAGTGGACACGACGGCGGGCCTTCGAGCTCGTGCGCCGGCGCCGGACGAGGATTACCACGCACGCGGCGGTCAGCAGTTGGCCGAGGCATCGGTAGACCAGGTCGACGGCCTTGAAGAGGGCGATGAGCGGGGAGCGGGCGGCTGTCCCGGCCGTCCTCGCCCGGCGGCCGCGCAGGCCGCGACCACGAAAAGCGAGAAGGCGTCCGCCAGTACGAAGCCGCTGGTGGCCAGCGCCTGGACAGTGAGCGCCACCGCGCAGACGCCGCGCGCCGTGCCGGCCCGCCAGATGACCGACGGTGACGCCCAGGACAGCGCGACCACACCGGCCATGACGAGTCCGAGCCCCACCTGACCTGCCGGAAGGCGGACCGCATCGGGGAAGTGGAGCACTCCGGCCGTCAGATAGAGGCCAGGCTGTAGCCCATGGTGTAGGCGAGTGCGTGGCCGCGAGGACGCGCTGCGGCGGAGTGTGGTGTCCGGTATCAGGCGGGGCGCGCGGGACTCCACGTCCCAGGTGAAGAAGCGGGGGCCCGGCAAGCCTTTGGCACGTCACTCGCACTATCAAGAGTGTTGCCCCGGCTGCCCGGGCCCCCGCCTGATCAGCCGATGGGCTCGGCCACGACGAGCTGGAACCGCTCGAAGGACAGCTTGACGGTGTTGTGCTGAGCAGTGGCGGTTCCGAGTGACTTGCCGGTGAACGGGTCGGTCAGGCGGTACCGCCTGCGGCCCAGACCGCGCAGCTCGACCGTCCCGTCCCACTGGTCGGCGTAGAAGGCGTAGTGGAGGGTCCGCTTCTTGGCCACGACATGCGCCTCGGGCTTGTCGAAACCGATGTCGTACAGCTCACCGCGGTACTCGCCGGTGGGCAGCATGTTCTTCTCGTACAGGGACACCCACTTGCGCCAGAGGACCTCCTTCTCCGGGGTGAGGTCGGTCGCCTTGTCCGGGGCTCCGGCTCCGGGGAGGGTGAACTTGGTCGACAGGACGGCTCCGACCCCGTAAGAGGACGCGAAGTCGTTCCCGCCGTCGCTCAGTTCGACGTGGTCGCCGGCGTAGCTGCTGCCCGCGCCCATCAGCGCCTTCATCGACTTGCCCTTGCTGCGGACCTGGTAGGAGGACTCCGGGTCCGAGCTGGGGTACTGGTCGACGTAGGGCAGGTTGTGGAAGGCGAAGGCGGTGCCGCAGGGGCAGAGCTCGACGAGGGCGTCGGGGTTCGCCTCGTGCGCGGCTTCGTGGATCGCCTTCCAGAACAGGGCCACGCCCTCGGTGGATTCCTCGGGGCGGGCGTGCCGGTGCTTCGGGTTGTAGCAGGGCGCGACGCTGTTGAGGTGCTGGCCGTCGATCTTGAGCCCCTCGTAACCCCAGTCGCCGATGAACCTCTTCGCCTGCTCGACGAAGTAGTCCACCGTCGGCTGGTAGGCCGGACAGAGGGTGTAGGCGTCCCACCAGGTGACGTCCTGCTTGTTGCCGTCGCGGTCCAGCAGCAGCATGTCGGGCCGGTCCCGGAACAGGTTGCTGTCGGGGTCCGCCGCCAGCGGGGCCCACCACAGGCGCGGCCGCAGGCCGGCGTCCCGTATCTCTTTGGTGAAGGCCCGCATGTCCGCTTCGCCGCGCGGGAACTTCGCCGTGTCGATGTCCCAGTCGCCCTCGTTGGTCTGCCAGCCGTCGTCGAGCGCGGCCCAGCGCAGACCGACCTCGTGCGCCTTCGGCAGCGTTTTGGTGACCTGCTCGGTGGCGAAGTTGCGCTCGTAGCCCCAGGCACACCAGATGGGCTCGAAGGCCGAGGCAGGGACCTCGGGGGCGCGCCGGCCAATGTCGCTCATGTAGTCGCGGTACCGCTGGAGCGGCACGAAGTGGTCGCCCGGGAGGGCGGTCAGGAACGTGGTGTCGGTGCTGAGCCGACGGCCCGGCCTCAGGGTGCGGGCGGTGTCGTCCTGGATGGCGATGCTCGCTCCGGCGTCGGTCTTGCGGACCGGCATGCGCAGGACCGTCGCCACGGGCTCGACATGTCCGACGGAGAGGCCCGCGCCGCGGCGCCAGACGGTCGCCAGCGGGGTGCCGCCGCCGTAGTCGGAGGAGTCCATCCCCAACGAGTTCTCCTGGACATAGCCGTCTTTCACCGGCATCACCCAGTCGCGGCGGTCCGTGTACGTGGTGCCGGAGAAGGTGTAGAAGCCGCCGGGAGTCTCCAGGAGTTCGTGGGCTCCGTTGCGCCACCCGGTCACCTTCAGCGCCGTGGAGGACCTGTTGGTGTAGGTCACCTGCATCACGATCATGCCGGTCAGACGCTCGAAGGAGGTCAGCACGACCGTCTTCCGTACGCCTTCCTCGGACGTGCCCTCGATCGTCACCCGGACACCGGCGCCGTGGCGGGGGTGCCGGGTGGCGCGGGTCCGGTGCCCTCGGTAGGTGAACGCCTCGATGGCCTTACCGCCCACCAGCAGGGCCTCGCCGGCGTCGAAGCGGGTGAGGCCGACGCCCTTGAGCGCCACCCGGCTGCGCAGTTGGTCGTCGAACTCCAGGGTGATGGAGGTGTCGCCGACTCCGACGAGGTCAGGCTCCGACTTCGGTGCGGCGGCCGCGGGTGAGACGCCCATGACCACGGCGGGGAAGGCGGCCAGGCCGGCACCTCCCAGCGCCACCTTCAGTACGCTTCGCCGGTTCATGTCCGTCATGTCGAACTCTCTTTCGGTCGTGCGTGCCCGACTGGGGCAGCCGCCTTGTGTCCGTCGTTGGGGATCGTCAACGTCGAGCCGCACGTTCGCGACGAAGCGACCGTCCGTAGAGCTGGTCGATATCTGGTCTGCTACCGGTTTTCGCAGTAGGGCGGCTGGGTCGGGGACGGCGTACCGTCCGAACGGGTGCCCCAGTGCGAGGTCGTCGTCGGCAGTAGCAGGCAGACATCCTCGGTGAGCTGCGACAACGGTGCCTCGATCACCGGCGGGTGCCCGAGGCGCGGCGCAACGGAAAGTCGCTCACCGGCGACTTCTTCAGCATCGGGTGGCCTGCTTCGGGAACGTAAGCGGTATGCGAGTGTCATGTCAACGGGTGCCTTCTGAACGGTGGTTCGCGTCGTCGAGCAAATTGGTATGCTTCTGGTATGACAGATGCGCGAACGTCGATGCCCAAAGGTCTGTTCGGTGACGATGTCCTCCCGTTGTACGAGCGCACAGCCGCGCGGTTGCTCGACGACCTGCGCGCCGCTGCCGCCCGCCCCGGTGACCGGCTGCCCTCCGAGCGGGCTCTGGTCGACCGGTACGCCGTGTCGCGTGTGACGCTGCGAGCGGCCCTCGCGCAATTGGAGTCGCGGGGCATCGTGCGGCCGTCGTCGTCGCGCGGGTGGTTCGTCGCCGAGCTCGGTCTGCTCCCCGAGGCGACGCCGACGTCCGCCTCGGCGGCCCCGCAGGTCCAGGGGTTCGCCGACTACGCGCAGGCCAACGGCTTGACGACGGCCGGCAAGGTGCTCTCCGCCACCGTTCGCCCGGCCACGGTGTCCGAGGCAGAGCAGCTCCGGATCGCTCCGGGCGCCGATCTCTTCGACCTCCACCGACTCCGCTTCCTCGACGGTCTGCTCGTCGTGCTGGAGCACAACCGGCTTCCGTTGGCGGCCTGTCCTGCCCTGGCCGAGACCGACTTCACCACGGCCTCGCTCTACGCCACCCTGCGCGCCGCCGACCCGCCGCAACTGCCCCGCGTCGCCGACTATTCGGTCGAGGCCCGCCACCCGACGCCACGGGAGATCGAGCTGTTCGAGATCGAGGAGACCATGCCGATGCTCGTCGCGACCCAGCTCACGTCCAACCAGGAATCACGCCCGATCGAGCTGACCGTCCAGGTCTACCGGGGGGACCGCTACCGGTTCCGGGCCTCCATCACCAACCAGTCTTAACCGATCACCAACCGGACTTGGACGATCGCCGCGGGTCTGCCGTCGGCTGTGCAATACCAGTCGCATACCAGAATAAGACTATTGACGACCCCAAAATAAGACCAGTACTGTCCGGCGTGAGCCGCAGGCCATGACGACGGATCGGCTTGAGATACTCGTCGAGTAAGGGGTTGGCAATGCAGAGCCCGTTGAGCGAGGTGGTCCGGCGTCAGAAGGCCGGACAGCCGCAGGGCATCACCTCGGTGTGTTCGGCTCATCCGCTGGTCATCGAAGCAGCCGTGGTACAAGCACGGGAGACCGGCGGTCAGGCACTGGTGGAGGCGACCTCGAACCAGGTCGACCAGTACGGCGGTTACACGGGCATGCGGCCCGCGGACTTCCGCGACCTCGTGTACGGCATCGCCGCCGAAAGTGGTCTGCCACTGGACCGCGTGATTCTCGGCGGCGACCACCTCGGACCGAACCGGTGGCGGTCCCTGACGCCCGACGAGGCGATGGAGCGGGCCGACGCCCTGGTCGCCGCCTATGTGGCGGCGGACTTCACCAAGATTCACCTGGACTGCAGCTTCGCCTGCGCCGGTGACCCCGTACCGCTGACCGACGACGTGGTCGCCGAACGCGCCGCGCGGCTGATCCGGGTGGCCGAGGAGACGGCCGGCCCCGAACGGGCCGAGCAGATCCGGTACGTGATCGGTACCGAGGTGCCCACACCCGGCGGCGCGCACGAGACGCTCCACGCGCTCGCCCCGACCACGCCCGAGGCGGCGCGCACCACTCTGGAGCAGCACCGCAAGGCGTTCGCCCAGCACGGCATCGACGAGGTCTGGCCGCGCGTCATGGCCCTCGTGGTCCAGCCGGCCGTCGAGTTCGACCATGTGCAGGTCGTCGACTACCGGCGCGAGCTGACCGAGGAACTGCGCAAGGTCCTCGACGACGAGCCCACCATGGTCTACGAGGCCCACTCGACCGACTACCAGACCGTCGAGGCGCTCACCGCGCTGGTCGAGGACCACTGGGCGGTCCTCAAGGTGGGCCCCGGGCTGACCTTCGCCCTGCGCGAGGCGCTGTTCGCCCTCGCCGCGATCGAGGACGAGCTGGTCCCGGCCGCCGCGCGGTCACGCCTTCCCGAGGTCGTCGAGGAGCGGATGCTCGCCGAGCCCGCCAAGTGGGAGGGCTACTACCCGGGCAGCGCTGCCGAGCAGGGCCTCGCACGCCGCTACAGCTACAGCGACCGGATGCGCTACTACTGGCCCGACCCTGAGATCGAAAAGGCCCAGGCCCGGCTGATGGACAACCTCTCGGCCATGGACATCCCCCTGCCGCTGCTCAGCGCCCACCTCCCCCTCCAGTACGCCCGTGTCCGCCACGGCGAGCTCGCCGCCCGGCCGCGCGACCTGGTCGTGGACCACGTCCGCGACGTTCTGCGTGGCTACGACCGCGCCTCCGACCCCCGCCTGATGGAGCACGTGTGACCACGCCTTCCGGCCCGCTGTCCCTGGACGACGGCGCCGCCCACACCGTCCGCGAGATCACCCAGCAGCCCGCCCTGTGGCGGGAGGTCGATCGGATCGTCGCGGCCTCGCGGGAGTCGCTGGATGCCTTCGTGCGTCCGCTCGTCGCCCGCGGTGACCTGCGCGTCGTACTCACCGGTGCCGGGACCTCCGCGTTCGCCGGCCAGGTGCTCCAGCCCGCCCTGGCCCGGCGCCTGGGACGCCGCGTCGACGCGGTCCCCACCACGGACCTCGTCGCCGACCCCCGCGGCTGTCTCGCCGAGGACGTTCCCACGCTGCTGGTCTCCTTCGCGCGCTCGGGCGACAGCCCGGAGTCCGTGGCCGCCACCGCCCTGGCCGACCAGGTCCTCTCCGAGGTGCACCATCTCGTGGTCACCTGCAACGAGCAGGGCCGCCTGGCCCGCGAGCACGCGAAGCTGCCGAAGTCCCACGTGCTGCTGATGCCGGCCGCGTCCAACGACCGCGGTTTCGCCATGACGTCGAGCTTCACGTGCATGACGCTCGCGGCACTGCTCGCTCTCGGCGGCAGCGCCTACGACGGGGTCGCCGAACGCCTGGCCGAGGCGGTCGAGTCGATCTGCGAGAGCGACGCCGTGGACCGTACCGTCGGCGCCCTCGTGGCCCGCGCACCCGAGCGCATCGTCTTCCTGGGCAGCGGCCCGCTGAAGGGCCTCGCCGAGGAGTCGGCGCTGAAGGTGCTCGAACTCACCGGTGGGAGGCTCATGGCCGTCTCGGAGACCTCGCTGGGATTCCGGCACGGCCCCAAGGCGGTGCTCAACGACCGTTCGGTCGTCGTGGTGTACATGTCGAACGACCCCTACACCCGCAAGTACGACCAGGACATCGCCGCGGAGCTGCGCGGAAATCTTCCCGCCGGCAGCGTCGTCACGGTCTCCGCGGGCCCCGACGCGGAAGCGGAAGGCAACGACGCCTGGCCGCTGCCGGGCCTCGACGGCGTCGAGGACGTTGCCCTGGCGCTGTCCGCTGTGGTGTACGCCCAGCTCATCGCCCTGCGCGCCTCCCAGGCCCGGGGCCTGCGGGCCGACAACCCGTTCCCCTCGGGTGAGGTCAACCGCGTAGTGCAGGGCGTGACCCTGCACTCCTTGCACAACTGATCAAAGGCATCAACGGCGCGGCTCCAGGGCGCCGGACGGAGGTACAACGATGTTCCTAGGTGTCGACGGTGGCGGTACGAAAACCGCCTTCTGCCTGGTCGACCGCGGCGGACAAGTCGTGGCACGAGCGCAGGCGGCAAGCTCGTACTACTTCTCCCACGGCATCGAACTCGTCGGGCGTGTGCTGGGGGAAGGCGTCGACGCCGTCTGTGCGGCGGCCGAGCTGACCCCCGCCGACATCGAGTACGCCTTTTTCGGCCTGCCCGGTTACGGAGAGGCGGCCCGCGATCTGCCCGTCCTGCACGCGACCCCGCGAGCCGTGCTCGGACACGACCGCTACGCCTGCGACAACGACATGGTCTGCGGCTGGGCCGGTTCACTGGGCGCGGCCGACGGCATCAACGTCGTCAGCGGCACCGGCTCCATGACCTACGGCGAGCGGCTGGGCCTGGGCGTGCGCGTCGGTGGCTGGAGCGAGATGTTCGGCGATGAGGGATCGGCGCACTGGATCGCGGTCCGCGGCCTCAACGCCTTCTCGCGGATGAGCGACGGACGGCTCCCCGAGGGCCCCCTGGCCCAGGTGTTCCGGCGCCACCTGGATCTCGCGTCCGACCTCGACGTGATCGACGTGGTCCACAACCAGTGGCAGGGCGACCGCAGCCGGATCGCCGCGCTCAGCCGCTCGGTGGCCGAGGCGGCCGGTCTGGGAGACGAGGCCGCCTCGGCGATCCTCGCCGAGGCCGGCCGGGAACTCGCCCTGATCGTCGACGTCACCCGCGAGCGGCTGGAGTTCGGCCCGGACGAGACCGTACCGGTCTCCTACTCGGGCGGCACCTTCGGCGCCGACGTGGTTCTGGAGGCGTTCGCCACCGGACTGAAGAATCGTTCCACCCACTACGAACTGCGACAACCTCTGTACGAGCCCGTCGTAGGTGCCGCCCTGTACGCGGCGAAAATCGCCGGAACCCCGCTCGACCAGCCCGCGCTCGAAGCGCTGCGCATGGCCTCCGGGATCTCTGCCTCAAGAGGGGAAGACCGATGAACAGAGGCACGAAGAGCTGGATCCTGTACGCGTCGCTGCTGGTCCTGTTCTGGGGTGTGTGGGGCGCCTTCTCCAGCGAGCCCAACAGCAGGTACGACTACCCCAACGAGATGATCTACATCATCTGGGCCTTCACGATGCTCATACCCGCGTACTTCGCGCTGCGCGGCAACACCTTCGACCGCCGGCCGATCGCCGCCGTGTACGGACTGATCGCGGGACTGACCGGCGCCGGCGGCCAACTCCTGCTGTTCCACGCGCTCGCCAACGGCCCGGCGTACCTGATCTTCCCCCTGGTGTCGCTCTCCCCGGTGGTCACCGTCGTCCTGGCGATGGCGCTGCTGCGGGAACGGATCAACCGGCTCGCCCTGGTGGGTGTCGTCGCGGCGCTGGCGGCGATCGTGCTGCTCAGCATTCCCAGCGGTACGGACGACTCGAACGCGCACGGCCCGTGGCTGCTGATGGCCGTCCTGGTCTGTGTCGCCTGGGGCGTGCAGGCGTTCTGCATGCGCAAGGCCGCGGTGGTCGGGGTCAACGACGCGACGACCTTCGGCTGGATGACCATCAGCGGACTGCTGCTGGTTCCGGTGGCGTTCGTGATGATGGGCGATTTCCCGTCCGGCGCTCCGTGGCAGGCGCCGGCACTCACCGCGGTGACGCAGGTCCTCAACGCGGTCGGCGCGTTGTTCCTGGTCATGGCGTTCAGCCGGGGCAAGGCCACGGTCGTCGCCCCCGTCACCAACGCGCTGGCCCCGGTGCTGACCATCGTGCTGTCCCTGGCGGTCTACCGGACGCTCCCGAACGTGTGGGGCACCCTCGGTATCGTGCTGGCCCTCGCGGGCTCGACCCTGATGGTCTACAGCGACGAGAAGAGCGGCGAGAACTCCGTGGCCCCGGGCGCGGCGGACGAGGGCGCGGACCTGAGTCCGGCCCTGCCGAAGTCCTGATCGCCCACATATCCGTACCCGGCCGAACCACGTAGCGGTACGGGCTGACACCGGCCCGTACCCACCGAACCGACAGGAAAGCGAGGGGACACCTCCATGCCCCTGGTTCCCACGCGCGAACTCGTCTCGAAGGCCGCCGCCGCAGGCCGGGCCGTCGCGGCGTTCAACGTGATCACGCTGGAGCACGCCGAGGCGATCACCGCCGGCGCGGCCGCCGCGGGCACCCCGGGGGTGATCCTGCAGATCAGCGAGAACGCCGTACGGTTCCACGGCGGCCGGGTCGAGCCGATCGCGCGGGCCGCGGCCGAGGTCGGCAAGGTCTGTGACGTCGACGTCGCACTGCACATGGACCACGTGACGGACATGCGGCTGCTGCGCACGGCGGCCGACGCGGGGTTCTCCTCCGCGATGTTCGATGCCGGGGCGCAGCCGTACGCCGAGAACCTCGCCGCCACCCGCGCCGCGGCCCGGTGGGCCCACGGCGCGGGCCTGTGGCTGGAGGCCGAACTCGGCTATGTGGGCGGCAAGCCCGACGCTCCCGCGAGCGCCCACGCAGCCGGGGTGCGCACCGACCCGCAGGAGGCGGCGCGCTATGTCGCGGACACCGGCGTGGATGCCCTGGCCGTCGCCGTCGGCAGCAGCCACGCGATGACCGAACGCTCCGCGGTCCTGGACCACGCGCTCATCGCACGCCTGCGGGAGGCCGTGCCCGTACCTCTGGTGCTGCACGGTTCGTCGGGCGTCGGCGACGACGATCTGCGACAAGCCGTTCAGGCGGGCATCGTGAAGATCAACATCGGTACCGCTCTCAACGTCGCGTTCACCGGCGCGGTCCGCGGGACGCTGACGGAGCGCCCCGACCTGACCGACCCCCGCCCCTACGTCGCCCGGGGCCGGGAGGCGATGGCGGAGACGGTCCGGGTCCTGCTCGGTGTGGTGAGCGGCTGAGCGGGGCCGAGGGTTTCCCCGCATCTGATGTCGCCTGGATGTATTGACCCGCAGGGTTGTTGACGCGGCTGATGGGCGGCTTGCCGTCGAGTGCGGTGTGGCACCGGTGTTGATCGTGGGTGGGCAGGAAGTCGACCAGGTCTGCGGTGCGTTCGGCGTTGCCTGAGTACGGGCGGGGGTATGGGGCTCCTCGGCAGTTGCATCGGTCACCGGAGCCACCCGAGCACGCCCGTTGACCATGCTGCCGCACCACGAGACTCCGGGGTCCCCGGCAGAGTCGGCCTCAGGGCCGCAGGCCGCCGTAGTCCGTATGACGGTCGCGCCAGACGGAGTGCGGGTGGGGCTCGGTGGTGGAGTACGGCTCGTCCATGCGCAGTTCGATCCAGACGGACGGTCCGTCGATGCGGACCGAGTCGCCTGTGCCGGTGAGGCGGGCGGAGCCGGCGTAGGCGACCGTCGTCTCGTCGAGCTCCGCTTCGTAGCGAGCGAGGATACGGGCGGCGTTCGTGTCGTCCACGTCCTCCACCCAGGCCCGGATCGCATCGAGTGCGAGGGCGCGTTGGCCGGCGGAGAAGTCCGCGACGGCGGTGCCTTCCTGGCGGGTGGGGAACGTCCAGTCACGGCCGGGGCGGAGCAGCAGGTCGTCGAGGCGGTCCGGCAGTTCGGCCGCGCGCCGCTGCGCGGGGTCGAGCGAGGCCAGCAGGGCGCGCAGGGCCTGGCGCTTGCGGCCCATCGGGTCATACGTGTGTCCCTGGTACGAGAAGGGGCGGCACGGTTCGACGGCGCGGAACGACGGGGTGGCTCCGGTGAGCCGGCCGCCCTCGTAGGTGTTCGCGACGGCGAGGTGGTGGCCTCCGCACTGCAGTTGCCACCGGCCCTCAGCGGTCGGCTCGCCGAGGAAGGCGATACGGAAACCGGTCCGGCCGTAGCCATCGCCCATGCCGGTCGAGCGGAGATACTCGTCGGCGATGATGTGCTGCCTGACGCTGTCGGCGCCCCGGTCGGGTCCGGTGCCGAGCGCGGCTTCCAGGAGGCGCGTCAGGGCCTCCCACTGGATGCCGGAGAGGGAGGCGAGGTTCACGCCGAGCCGTCCGGAGCGGCCGAGCGACCACTGCGGGTAGGTGTGCCAGCGGCGCGCGTTGGCGAAGGTGTGCGGGTGCAGCAGGTCGGCGCGTTGTGTCCGGCCGAGGGAGGCTTGAAAGCTTTTGGCCGCTTCGAGGACTTCGGGGTACGGGTCGTCGGAGGCCGGCATTGTCGTCATGGTGCTTTCCTTTCGCTGGAACAGTCGTGTCGGTGGCGTGGCTGCGCCGGCACGGTTCACGCGGTGTGCTGCCGTGTGCGGCGGGCGGCCCAAGTGGCCCCGGCGACCACGAGGACGCCGGCGCAGAAGGCGCTGACGGCGGCGACCCGGAGCGCCGCGTCCGCGCCGTCGACGTAGGCGGCGACGATGTGCGTGTGCCGGGCCGGCGCCTGGGCCAGTGCCTCGGCGACCGTGCGCGGTGCACTGTCCGCGCCGGTCACCGCGGCGGGCAGGTTTCGTGTGAATCCGGCGGTGAGTGCCGTGCCCACGACGGCGACGCCGAGGGCGCTGCCGAGTTCGCGGGTGGCGGACTGCAGTCCGCCGGCGACGCCCGCCTGCTGGGGCGGCAGTCCCGCCGTGATCTCCTGGGTGAGGCAGGGCAGTGCCAGGGTGATGCCGATGCCGACGAGCACCAGCCAGCACGCGTACACGGCGTAGGGCTGTTCCGAGGCGGTCGAGAGGCCGAACAGGCCGCCCGTGGTGGCGAGGAACGCGGCGGCGAGGGTCACGGCGTGCCCGGCGCGGGCCACGAGGTGCCGCACGTACCGGGTGCCGAGCAGCAGGGGCAGCGTCATCGGCAGGATGCCGAGTCCGGCGCCGAGCACGCTGAAGCCGCGGCCGTACTGCAGCAGCGAGGCGTTGACGTAGAACAGGCCGAAGTTGGCGAAGAACGCGACCACCATGCCGATGCTCGCCGTGGCCAGGAGGGGGTTGCGGAAGAGCCGCGGGTCGAGCATGGGGTGGCGCACCCTCAGTTCGACGGCGAGCCACACGGCGGTCAGGGCGGCGCAGAGTGTGAAGGCGGTGACCACGAATGCGCTCGTCCATCCGAGTTCGGGGCCCTCGATGATGCCGAGGAGGAGGGCGACGGCCGCCGCGACGAAGAGAAGCGCGCCGACCGGGTCGAGCCCACGCTCGTGACGGCTGCTGCGCGGCACGGCGGCCGCCGCCCAGAGCGCGCAGGCGAGCGCGACGAGCACGACGGCGAGGAACAGTGTCCGCCACGACCCGCCGGTCAGGAACGCTCCTCCCCCGACGTTGCCGACCAGGCCGCCGATGCCGCTCACACCCGCCCACACCGCGAGTGCGCGACCGCGTCGCTCGGCCGGTGTGGCGTGGATGAGGATGCCGACGCAGTTCGGCAGTACGAGTGCGGCGCCGATCCCGGTGAGCACCCGGCCGGCGAGCAGGATCGCGACGGTCGGCGCCAGGGCCGACAGCGCCGCTCCGGCGGCGACCGTGAACAGCCCCGTGAGCAGGGCGCCCTTGCGTCCGAAACGGTCCCCGGCCGCGCCGCCGGGGATGACGAGGCAGGCGAAGACGACGACGTAGCCGTCCACGATCCAGAGCAGTTCGGACGAGGTGGGGTGCAGGTCGCCGGCCGCGAGCAGGGGGACCGCGAGGTTGATCGCGGCCACGAAACCGATCACGAGCGTGGTGCACGCGCTCACGCAGGCGAGGACGACGACGGCGCGGCGCGCAGCCGCCCTGCGGTCCTCGGGAGAGGCGTCGATGTCGGTGCGCAGCATTCTTCTTCCTTGAGCTTCCTGGGCATCTTGGATTCCCGCGGTTTCCGGGGGCGCGACACCACATATACGAGACAGTTTGTCTCCTATGTGTTTGCGCGGGTACGCTTCGAGGCATGGAGCAGCAGAGTGCCCGTCTCGGCCGGCCCCGGAGCGAGCGGGCACGCGCCGCCGTTCTCCACGCCGCCGACGATCTCCTCGTAGAGGTCGGTTATGCGGCGATGACCGTGAAGGGCATCGCCGACCGCGCGGGCGTGGGCCGGCAGACCGTGTACCGATGGTGGTCGACGAAGGCGGAGATCCTCCTGGAGGCCAGTGCCGACGACGCCCGGCAGGAGCTCGCAGTGGAGCCGACGGGCGATCTCGTGGCCGAACTCGCCGCCTATCTCGACGCGTTGACGGTCTTCCTCACACGTTCACACGCGGGGGCGGCCTACCGCGCGCTGATCGGCGAGGCGCAGCACGACCCGGCCGTCGCCGCCCTTCTGGCCGACCACGACGTCATCGGCGACAGTGCGCGCGTCATCCTCAGCCGCGCCCTGGGCGCGGACACCTGCCGCCGTACGCTCGACCAGGCGACGGCGTCCCTCATCGGGCCGGTGTTCTTCTGGCACTTCACCGGCCGCGATCCGGCACTTTTGGACACGGCCGCCCTCGCCGAGACCTGCGGCCGGCAGCTCGCGCGGCGGTCCGGGACGTCCGGGGGCGGCGGCAGCGCCGACTGACGGCACAGGCGTCCGGGGTGTCGGCACTGCCTGCCCCGCCGCGTCGGCTGACGGGCCGTGGACGCCGCGGACTGTCGCGACCCGCCAGCGGCCCGTCGTCGGCGACCGGCGCCTCAGCCGCCGTAGGCACCGTCGAGGATGTCCTCGACCAGCGTCGGCCCGGTCGGCTTCCAGCCCAGCAGTTCGCGTGTGCGAGCGCTGGAGGCCGCCATCGGCGTGGCGAAGAAGCCGCCGACGAAGCCGAAGTGCTCGCCCGCGTCCTCGGGCGCGATGGAAGCCACGGGAAGACCGAGCGCCTCGCCCAGCGCCTCCGCGATGGCACGGGTGGTGACCGACTCCTCGGCCACCGCGTGCATCCGCGTCCCCGCCGGGGCGCGCTCGACGCCCAGCCGGATCAACCGCGCGGCGTCCGAGCGGTGCACCGCCGACCACTCCACCGAGCCGTCACCGATGTAGCCGGACACACCTCTGTCACGGGCGGCCTTGGCGAGGAAGGCCACGAAACCCCAGTCTCCCGCGCCGTGCACCGAGGGCGCGAAGCGCACGATGACGCTGTTCACACCCCGGCGGATGTAGTCGAGCGCGAGATTCTCACTGCCTCCGCGCGACGCGCCGGGGCCGACGTCCGGCGAGGAGTCCGTCTCCAGGGCGGCGCGCCCCTCCACGATGCCGGAGAGTCCGTTGGCGACCACGAAGGGCTTGTGGGTGCCTGTCAGGGCCTCGGCCATGGTCTCGACCGCGGCGCGCTCGGCGCGGTCGGACTCTGCGGGGTTGCCCCAGTCGTGCTTGTTGGCGAGGTGCACGACCGCGTCCGCCTCGGCTGCGCCGCGGCGCAGCACGTCGAGGTCGTCGAGGCCGCCGGGCAGCGGCGTCGCGCCCTTCGCCTCAAGAGTCGCCGCCGAGGCGTCCGACCGGGCCAGACCGACGACGCCGTGACCGGCAGCGAGCAGCTCGTCGACCGCCGCCGACCCGATCCAGCCCGTCGCACCAGTGACGAAGACGCGCATGATGACCATCCATTTCCGTCCGGGGACGTCGCAACGCATGACCCCCGGGACACTTTCGATTCACCGTGTACCGAAACGGTACCATAAAAACGGTGCACGGTGTCTCGAAAGGGGGGAGGGGGGTCGGGCCGACCCCCCTCCCCGGAGGGCCGGCACCCCCTCTACAGCTCGCCGTCCCGGGCGCTCGGCCCGCCGGCCCCTCGGGCGCGATACCCGGGGCCGCCTCCGGCAGCAGGCAGCCGACGCGGCCGGCTCGTAGTCATCGGCTCCTTTGCGCGGGCGTCAGGCAGTTGGGCTCGGTCCCCTTGACCTCGCTCTCGCGCACCGCGCCGCGCCCTCCGGGCAGCCTTGTCAGCGGAAGTTGCTTGAGGCGTTCCGCAGGGGTGGGGCTGCAGCCCCAACTACCCCCCCGGGGCCCGTCAGCCGAGTGGTACGACGTGGACATGCGTGAGCGGGCCCGGGACATGCGGCCCCTGACCGTGCATCCGCCGCGGCCAGGTGAGGAGATCCTCCCCGCCTGGCGCCTGACCTTTACCCGTGATCTGTCCGTCGGCACTACAACGACGACCCGCTGCTGCCCGAGGGCGGGCGCACCTGGTCCGGCCGGCGCGGTGGTGGCGGTGCCGCTGGTCCACTCGTGGTTGAAGGTGGCGTACGCGGTGTGGATGCCGCCCTTCGGCTGCCACGTGGGGGAGCCATCCCACACTGGGGCGGCGATGGTGCACTCCGGGGAGCACTTGAACGTGGGATTTATGGTGAATGGTCCCGGCATGCCGACGGTGCCGTGCTGCACGATGAAGGGGGCCGTCGGCACCGCCGCGAGCCGCTGGGTGAACTTCCGGGACACCGGGTCGAGCTTGATCTCGATGGCCGAGGCGAAGTGTGCGTCCGCCGGTCGATGCAGGTGATCTTCTGGCCGTGGTCGGTGCAGGGCTCGCTGCCCTTGCCGGCGTCCTTCGTGACGCGGGTGACCACCTCAGGCCGCTTACGGGTTCCGACCTGCGGCTCCTGATACTTGTCCAGGTCCGCCGCCGGGGCGCTCTTGTTCGGCGCGGGAGTTTGATGTCCACGGCCCGGTCGCGGGTTGTGAACTTTTCCCACGTCGACCAGTCCGTCTCGTACAGGCTGCCGTTATAGGCAGAGGTGCGGAAGGCGTAGGTGGTGTTCGCCTTCAGGTCGCCGTAGCGCAGGGTGACCTTCGCGGTGCCGCCGGAGGTGACGAAGCTGGACACCACGTGTATTGGCCCGCTGGGTTGTTGACGCGGCTGATGGGTGGTTGGCCGTCGAGTGCGGTGTGGCACCGGTGGTAGTTGTGGGTGTGGAGGAAGTCCGTCAGGGCTTCGGTGCGTTCGGCGTTGCTGGAGTACGGGCGCACGTACGCCCATTCGTCGAGCAGAGCGCGATTCAAGCACGCGACCTTGCCGTTCGTCTGCGGGCGAGAGGGGCGCGCGCTTATGGACGATGCCGGCGGCGCTGAGAGTCTGGCCGAACAGGCGGGGTCTGTAGCAGGAGCCGTTGTCCGTAAGGACGCGCTCGACGGTGATGCCGTGCTCGAAGAAGGTATTCGCGCGCTGTTGGAAGGAGGCCGCGGTCTCTTTGCGTTCGTCGGTCAGAACCTCGCTGTACGCGCGGCGGGAGTGATCGTCGACGGAGCTGGGGCGGTGCGGAATCTGATGCGGCGCCTGGGTTCGCGCCCGGGGCCGCCGATCTGGTGGAAGGCGGCTCGGGCGACAAAGGACGAGCCTTCGTGGGCGGCGGGCCAGGCCGGGGCCGTCTCCGGGCCCACTGGATCTATTCGGCCCAGGCCCGCTCCAGTAGGGAGCCGAAGGCGGCGGGCTCTCGCCCGATCAGCTCGGCCATCGTCGGGTCGACAGCGGTGAACTCGCCATTGCGCGCCGCGGCGAAGATGCTCAGCATCAGGTCGGCGACCGGAGCCGGGGCGCCGTGCGCCAGAGCCTGCTCACGGAAGACGTCGCCGGGGACGACGGTGCGGGTGATGGGCCGCCCGGTGACCTGGGACGCGAGTTCGGCGACGGTGTCGAAGTCGAGTGCCGCCGGACCGGTGAGCGGCGGAGTGGGCCCCTCGAAGCGGCCCTCGTCGGCGAGGATCACTGCGGCGGCCTCGGCGAGGTCGTCGTGGCCGGTCCAGGCGACCGGGCCGTCGGCGGGCAGGGCGATGTCGCCGGTGTGCCGGGCGGACTCGAGGAACTGCAGGGCGCTGGCCGCGTAGAAGCCGTTGCGCAGCGCGGTCCAGGGCAGGCCGGTGGCGCGCAGCAGGTCCTCGGTTGCCGCGTGGTCGCGGCACGGCGGGAAGCGGGAGTCGTGGGCGGCGCCCGTCTGGCTGGTGTAGAGGATGCGGCCGGCGCCGGCCTGCACGGCGGCGTCGATGGCCGCGCGGTGGCCGCTGACGCACTCCTCGCCCGTGCGGTCGAGCGAGACGAGGAGCAGTTGCCCGGCCCCCTCGAAGGCGTGCACGAGCGAGGCGGGGTCGTCGAAGCTGCCCTGGCGGACGCGGACGCCGCGGTCGGCGAGGTCCTTCGCCGTGCGGGGGTCGCGGACGCTGACGCCGACGCGGTCGGCGGGGACGCGCTCCAGCAGGCGCTCGACGGTGCGGCGGCCGAGCCTGCCGGTGGCTCCGGTCACGATGATCATGGGGCCTCCCAATGCCGTTTCCAGTGGAATCACCGTAACGATAACACTGGAAATATCGTTGGAATCAAATCTTCGATACCATTGGTTCATGGCTATGCGCGACACCACCGGCAGCCCCCGCGACCGCATCGTCGAAGCGGCTGTCGACCTCCTGGAAAAGGGCGGGCCGGACGCGGTGAGCACCCGCGCGGTCGCCGCCGCGGCCGGCATGCAACCGCCGGCGATCTACCGCCTCTTCGGCGACAAGGAGGGACTCCTCGAGGCCGTCGCCGAGCACGGCTACACCCAGTTCCTCCAGAGCAAACGCGACCAGCTCGACCCCGACCCGCAGGACCCGGTGCAGGAGCTGCGCCGCGGCTGGGACACGGTGGTGGAATTCGGCATCTCCCGCCCCGAGCTGTTCGCGGTGATGAACCGGGCCACCGGCCGGGGATCGGACGCGGCACACCGCGCGGGCCTGGAGATCCTCCGTGGGCGGGTGCGCCGGCTGGCGGCCGGCGGGTGGCTGCGGGGCGACGAGGAGCTGGCCGCCCAGATCATCCAGGCAACCGGCCAAGGCGCGGTCACCACCTGGCACTCC
This sequence comes from Streptomyces chrestomyceticus JCM 4735, assembly GCF_003865135.1. NCBI lineage: Bacteria > Bacillati > Actinomycetota > Actinomycetes > Kitasatosporales > Streptomycetaceae > Streptomyces > Streptomyces chrestomyceticus. Next base: position 8,616,953 of record NZ_BHZC01000001.1, read on the forward strand.
ACCCCCGCGGAGCGCCGCGATCCGGCACTGTTGACCGTCCTGCGTGAATCCATGGTCGCGGCCATCACCCGCGCCGCACCGACACTCCCCGCCGCGGAGTCCGGTCCCGCCGCAGCGGCCCGCGCCCTGCGCGCCGCCCTCCCCGACAACGCCGATGTCCTGAGCGACGCCGAGCAGCGCCTGCTGCGCGAGTGGCTCACCCGCCTGGCGGCGGACGGTGACGCGCCTTGATCACCTCTCCGCCGCCCACCGTCGACAACGCTCGTGGTCAATACACCTGGCGCGCCCTCGGCCTGGCAGCAGGTGTCGCTCGGCGAACCGTGCGCACCGCGCTGATCACGCACTCAGCGCCCACTCCCGAAGCTGTGCCGGCACCCCGCGCGTCAGCTCGCCGGGCGCCCCGTCGAGATCACCGCGGGCGAGTACGGCTTCGTCGAGCCGGCGCCAGTCCACCGCGTCCAGGAACCCGGCCACGACGCGCCGTACATCCGCCGGCTCGACCCTCGCGTCCGCCAGGCCCTCGAACCGCACGCCGTTCCAGCCCTTGGCCACGTACAGCGTCACTTCGGGCCCTTCGTCCACGATTTGGGTGATCCGATATGCCTCCACCGACGAGGCGTCATCGTGGCCGTCGACCTCGATGACGGCGGGCTGCTCAGGAGCGGCGGGCATACGAACCCGGTGGTGCTGATCGAACGTGCTCATGTTTCGGAGCCGAGTACTCCAGTCCGACTTCGCGATCTTGTCGCTGATCCTGCTGGGAACGGGTACGGTCGCTGGGCCGCTGCACCCGCTGGTGAAGACGGCCGGGAAATACGCGGTGTCCGGGCCCTGTGGCGACCTGCTGTCGGTGGACTGCTTCACCCTCACCCGCTCCCGCCGCGCCTGTCCCGCCGGCGGGGGCCGGTCCTCCGGCTTGACTTCGAGGGCGCTCCAAGTCCTAGCGTCACAGGCGTTCGTCAGCCTTCGAGGTACCGCCCGCTCCGCCGGGCAGGAGGAGTATCCGCGCATGATCACCCGAACCACGCTCGGCTCACCCGGTCTCCCCGTCAGCGCGATGGGCCTGGGGTGCATGGGGATGAGTGAGAGCTACGGCGCCTCCGACTGGGACGGCGGCATGGCCACCATCGACCGGGCCCTGGAGCTGGGCATCACCTTCCTGGACACCTCCGACTCCTACGGCACCGGGCACAACGAGGTGCTGGTGGGCCGGGCCGTCCACGGCCGCCGAGACCAGGTGCAGCTGGCCACCAAGTTCGGCATCGACCGCAGCGCCGGCGACCGGGCACGCCGCATCCGCGGTGCCCGGGACTACGTGCTGCGCTCCTGCGACGCCTCGCTGTTGCGGCTGGGCGTCGAGGTGATCGACCTGTACTACGCCCACCGTCCGCCCCAGGACGTGGAGATCGAGGAGACCGTTGGGGCAATGGCCGAGCTGGTCGAGGCGGGCAAGGTCCGCCATCTGGGCCTGTCCGAGGTCGACGGCGAGCTGCTGCGCCGGGCGCACGCGGTGCACCCGATCACCGCGGTGCAGAGCGAGTACTCGCTGTGGACCCGCGACGTCGAGGCCATCACCCCGGTGATGGCCGAGCTGGGGGTCGGGCTGGTGCCGTACTCGCCGCTGGGCCGGGGGTTCCTGACCGGCACCCTGGACCGCTCCACACTGGGCGAGAAGGACTTCCGGCGCACCAACCCCCGCTTCACCGGCGAGGCGGGCGAGGCCAACGAGAAGATCACGCAGACCGTGCGCGAGGTGGCCGACCGGCTGGGCGCCACCCCCGCCCAGGTGGCGCTGGCCTGGGTGTACGCCCAGACCGAGCGGCTCGGGGTGGCGGTGGCGACTATTCCGGGCACCCGCAGCCCGGCCCGGCTGGAGCAGAACGCGGCCGCGCTGGAGCTCACCCTGGACGCCGAGGCACTGGCCGCGCTGGGCCCGCTGAGCGATCAGGTGACGGGCGAGCGCTACACCCCCGCACACACCGCTGAGGTCGCCCGGGGTTAGGACGCCGGTCCGACTTCGCGATCTTGTCGCGGACCCGGCCGGGAACGGGTACGGCCACCGCCTGATCATCGGGGGTCGTGTGGACTCTTGAAGATCGTGCGATGGCCGCGAGCCACAGCGCAGACCCTGCCCGCTGGTGGGCGAGGTTCGACCGGGCACGGTCCGGATCGCGGGCCGGTTCGGGCGGGTTGCGCCACGGAGGACCGCCCGCGCCCCTCTGCTCGGGCTGCTGTCGGGCGTTGAGCGGAAGAACTGCTGGTAGCTGGCCGAACAAGCCGGTCACGCCCGGCCCGGGCCGATGCAGCGCCCGCTGCGCTACGCCCGCTGGGACGCCGATGCCGTCCGCGACGACCTGCGAGCCTACGCCGCCGAACACCTTGGCACCGACGGCGGTGTCCTGGTCGCGGACGAGACCGGCTTCGTGACGAAGGGGTCCGCCTCGGCGGGCGTGCCACGGCAGTACACCGGCACCGCCGGACGCATCGAGAACGGCCAGGTCGGTGTGCTCCTCGCTCACGCCACCCGCCGGGGACGGGCGTTGATCGACCGCCGGCCCTACCTGCCCGAGCACTCCTGGTGCACCGATCCCGAGCGCCGCCGGGCCGCCGGGATACCCGACGAGGTGGCCTTCCCCACCAAGCCCCGCCTGGCCGGTGAGATGATCGCTGCCGCGCTCGACGGCGGTAGCACCGTCTCCTGGGTGACCGGCGACGAGGCATACGGCCAGGACCCGTAGCTGCGAACAACCCTGGAAAAACGCGGCATCGGCTACGTCATGGCCATCGCCTGCTCGATTCGGGTCCGCCTCAACCACGGCCGTACTCCCGTCCGCGCGGACACCATCGCTGGCCGTCTGCCCGCCACGGCCTGGCACCGCCACAGCGCCGGCAACGGAGCGAAAGGCCCGCGCTACTACGACTGGGCCTGGATCCACATCGGCGCCGGCAGCCACCGCCACCTGCTCATCCGCCGCAACCGGACCACCGGCGAACTCGCCTTCTACCTGTGCTGGTCACCCGCCCAGGTGCCCCCGGCCGAACTGGTTCGCGTCGCCGGCATCCGCTGGAGCGTGGAGGAATGCTTCCAGGCCGCCCAGGGGGCCGGACTCGACCACTACCAGGTCCGCAACTGGACCTCCTGGCACCGGCACGTCACCCTCGCCATGCTCGCCCTGGCCTTCCTGACCGCCCACGCCGCCGACGCAGCCGCCGACCGTCCTGCCAAACCGCACCATCCCGCCCGCAGCCGGGACCCCATTGCGCTGACCGTCCCGGAAATCCGCCACTTGCTTGCCGTCGCCTTCCACCAACCGGCCCTGTCAGTGGCCAAGTTGCTGCACTGGTCCACCTGGCGCGGACACCACCAGGCAACAGCCCGCCGCAGCCACTACCGACGACGGGCCACCGGCGAGCCGGCTGGATGGATGACGAAACCGCACTGGAGTACCAGGAGCGCGACAACCAGCGTGTCGCCGCTTTCCGCATTTGCTGTAACGGCAATCAGCATTGCTGATGCGTCGGCCTGAGTGCACCATCCAGAGCACCGGCCCCAACGGTCGGTCCGTGACGGTCGGGCGGGCGTGGTGACGCGCGCCGCACGGCGGCAGGTCGTCCGTGGCTGTGCTGAGGCGGCCGTCGACCGGCCGTCGAACCGGTCGGGGTTTCCGGCCGGGGGAGTCCTGACGGCGGGTGGGTCCTGATGGCGGTCGCGGGTGTCCGCCGCCTTGGAGAGGAGAACGCTGTGACCAGCGAATGCTTCGCTGACGACAACACGTTGGCCGGGTACGGCAGATGGCGTCGAAGCCGGTGGGAGGAGATGGCGGGCCCCGACGGGAAGGCGGGCTGCATTGCTTACCGGCTGATCACGGAACCGGGGCAGGAAGTCCCCGGGGTCCCGGGTCGGTGGACGTCCACCGGCTTCGCGGGGAGTCTGACGCTGACCGCGGCCCCTGCGGAGGGTGTCTCCGTCGACGGCCAGGACGTGGACGGCACGGTGGAACTGAACGGCGCCAGCCGCCTGGCCCTCCCCGGCGGGCGGCGCGGCACCATCGAGGAACTGCGGGGAGCCCATGTCCTGGTCGTGTGGGATCCGGCCGCGCCCACCCTCGTCGGCCTGCGTGGGATCGAGGCGTGGCCGTGGGACCCGGCCTGGATCGTCGATGCGCAATACCGTCCGGCGGATGCCGGGCGTCACCAGGAAGTGACCCGGCTGACCAGCCCGAGGATGCGGGACACCCTCCCGGCCCCTGGTGACTTCGTCTTCGATCTGCGAGGCGAGCGCCACACGCTCCGGGCGTTCGGCGTGGGCGGCGACACCCTGCTGGTCACGTTCACTGACGGCACCAGCGGCACGGACACGCCCGGCATGGGCCGTTGGCTGATCCTGACCCGGCCCAAGGACGGCATGGGTACGGTCCGAATCGACCTCAACCGGGCCGTTGTTCCCCACCACATGTTCTCGGCGGCCTTCCCTTGCCCGCTGCCGCCCCGGGAGAACCACCTCTCCCTACGCGTCGAGGCAGGGGAACGGGCCCCCGTCTTCGACGAAGAAACGGCCGCCGGTACCGCGGCCGGCCCCGCCGCCTGACATCCGCCGCAACCGGCGCACTCCGAAAGGAAGAAGACGTTGACAAGCGACCAGGACCTTCGCGCAGCAGCGGTGCACTACCTCCGGCAGTGGGAGGCGGGGGACTACGCCACGATGCGATCCCTGTGCACCGGCACCGCCACCGTGTGGCACAACGACGGAAGCGGCGACCAGCCGATCGACGAGAACATGGAACTGCTCAAGCGACTCGCAGCAGACGTCGGCACACTCCGGTACGACATCGTGCGGCAGTTCCAGGACGGCGACGAAGTACTCCAGCAGCAGGTACTCCACCTGACCATGACCGACGGCTCCCGCAGTGAGGTACACGCGGCGATGTACTTCCGGTTCGACGGTGGCCTCATCGACCGCATCGAGGAGTACTTCAACGTCGTACCGATCGGCGAATCCATGCCGTAGCCCGGATCGGCCGGCCAGCCCTGATCGCGGCCGCTCCGGCGAAGCGGTCGGCCGCGGCGGGGTCCCGGATGCAGTACCGGTCGCCGAACCGCCCCCCCCGGGTCGCCCTCAAAGAGGACGAGCCCGTTCAGGACCCCCGCCTGGACCACCTCGGCGTCGAAGCCGGCTCCACCAAGACGGTCACTGCCGCCGCAGACCGCCCGAGGCAAGAGGGCTCGCACATGGCGAGATTCGAGGAGAAGAGCACCTCCTGCCGCTACGCCCTCCAGGGCAAGGTCTGGGTACACCGCCCTGGCAAAGAGCCCTGGGGGCCTACGGCGTCAAGGCCGACGCCGCCCAGATGGGTGGGAGCGACATCCTTGCGGATACGCCTGCTGCGGTAGTGCGCCCGCTGAAACCGCGCCTGCCTGCGCCGCCGTGGAATCCGCTGCACCCTCCCCGACAAAGCCGTCCAGGCGCGCAACCGCCTCAAGCGTGGATCGCGTGGCGGACGGCTGCCGAAGTTCGACGAGGACGGCTACAAACGGCGGCATGCGGTCAAGTGCGGGATCGACCGCCTCAAGGGGCACCGCGCCGTCGCCACGCGGTACGACAGGCTGGCGGTCCGCTACGAGGCGACCGTCCTCATTGCTGCCGTCGACGAGTGGCTGTGATGCGCACCTCCACAGACGTCTTACGCGACCCTGACCACGTACTTGCCCTGGACGCCGCCCGCCTCCAGTGCCCGGTGTGCCGCTGCTGTCTCCTCCAGGGGGAAGACCGTGTCCACCGCAGGGCTCAGCTTGCCCTCGACCACGTGGCGGGCGAGGTCGTCGAAGTCCGCCCGCGTGGGGTTGCCGCTGAAGAAACGCACCCGGCCGTGTCCGTGGACCGTGCTGGCCGCGAGGTAGCCGAGCGACGCCGCGGGCCGTTCCAGGTCGAAGGCGATGGTGACCATGCGCCCGCCGGGATTCAGCAGGCGCCGGAAGGCCCGCAGGTCGGTCCCCGCGGTGTCCAGGACCACGTCGAAGCGGCCCAGTTCCGCCGGCCGCACGGTCCGGTGGTCGACGGCCTTGTGCGCGCCGAGCCCGCGGACGAAGTCGAGGTTGGCTGCACGGGCCAGGGCCGTGACCTCGGCGCCGTACGCCCGTCCGAGCTGGACGGCGGCGTTGCCGACACCGCCCGCCGCGCCCCGGACGAGCAGTCGTTCGCCGGGGCGCAGCCCGGCTTTGTCCCGCAGCGCGGTGATGGCCGTGGTGGCCACCGGCAGCGCGGCGGCGTCCACCAGGTCAAGGCCGTCGGGGAACCGGCCGACCCGCTCGGCGGGCACGGTCACGTATTCGGCGGCGCTGCCGAACCCGGAGGTGCGGCCCAAGACCCCCCATACGCGGTCGCCGGCCGCGAACCGTGTGACTCCGGCCCCCAGTGCGGCGACCTCGCCGGTGAAGTCCAAGCCGGCGCGCTTGGGGAATTTCCGGCCGCTCAGCAGGCGGAGACGGCCGGCACGGACTGCCAGTTCGCCGCCGTTGACGCTGAACGCGCGCACCTTCACCAGGACCTCGCCGGGGGCCGGCTCGGGGCGTGGCACGCGGCCCGTGTAGAGCACATCGGGGCCGCCGTAGCGGTCGTAGAGCACGGCCTTCATCATGCGGTCGTTCATCGTTCTGCCTTTGCCACCGGGTGCCGTACAGGGATCTGGCATCGACCGTAGGCTCTTAAGTGGACGCGATCGTCCGTTTGGACCGGAAGTGAGAGACAGTGATGGCGGAATCCTCTCGGATCACAGCCCGGGACGGGGCGCGGGCGGATGCCCGGCGCAACCGGGAGCGCCTCCTCGTCGCCGCCCGTGCGGTCTTCGCGGAGCACGGGATCGAGGCCCCGATGGCGACCGTGGCGCGACGGGCCGGGGTCGGCGTGGCGACGCTGTACCGGCATTTCCCGACCCGGGACGCCCTGGTGAGGGGCGCGTTCGCGCAGCAGATGGAGACCTGCGCGCGGGCACTCACCGAGGCTCTGGCCGCCCCTGACCCGTGGCAAGGCTTCCAGCAACTGGTCGAGACGGTCTGCGCTCTGCAACGGGAGGAACGCGGGTTCCCGGCCGCGTTCGTCGCGGCCTTCCCGGAAACCGCGTCGGAACACGCGCAGTCCCGGCAGCAAGCCGAGCGGGACTTCATGACCCTGGTACGCAGGGCCCAGGCATCGGGCGCGCTGCGGGCCGATTTTCACCCTTCCGACCTCGCCGTGGTCCTGTTGGCACACTGCGGTCTGATGACCGCTCTACCGGAAGACGGTGCAGCGTCCCAGCGCCTGGTGGCCTATCTGCTCCAGTCGTTCCGCACCGGCCCGGCCAACAAACCGCTGCCCCCGCCGGCTGCGCTGACACTGCGCAGCCTCCCGATGGCAACTGACGGCCCCCAGGGGCAGCGCCCCACGAGCCTGACAAGAAGCGGTACCTGCCGCAGGGCACTTCCAGTCCGATAACTCCACTTTCGCAACAGGCTCTAGCAGGACGGCTTGGACTTGACACGCACCCGTGTACCGGGAGCGTCTCCACGCCCGGTCCCGCCCTCACCCCAGTGGCCCTGCTCCGCACGCAGGTTGAGGAAACCTTGGTGGGTGGGGGCGTGCGGGAGTGTGCGGAAGAGTTCGGCGTCGATCACGAGCGCGGGGCGGTGGTCGAAGCGACACCGATCCCCTTCGTGCCCGTGTCGTGCTCGGGTCCCTGCGAGCGGCGCGAGCTGGATCCGGCCGAGCTCGCGGCTCAGGGCCGGCTCGGACGCCCCTTCCGGTGTGTTCAGCCGTGCTCAGCGAGGAGCAGTACCGCCCGGGGACTCCGCCCCCAGGAGCGCGAGCAGCCCGGGGAATCTCTTGTCGAGGTCCGCGCGTCGCAGTCGGATGCCCTTGCGGTTGCCGTAGTCGATCTCGTCGATGAGACCTGCCTCGCGCAGGACCCGGAAGTGGTGGGTCTGGGTCTGCTTCGAGATCGGAAGATCGAACGAGTTGCAGCCCCGCTCGCTGTCGCTGCGGTCGGCCGCCAGCTCCGTCATCACCGAACGACGGTGCTCGTCGGCGAGGGCGCGGAACACCGCACCCAGATCGAGCGCATCGGCCTCCGGGCCGACCAGGTTCTTCCCGGCCACGCCGCACCTCCTTCAAGTACGACTTGCATCGTACCTGAAGGGCGTGCTCCACTGAGGTACGAAATCTTTCGTACCTTGCCCCGGGGTGTGCTGCCCCGTGCCGCCGCGCCCTGAGTCCCCGGCATTCACCTGGGGCCTGGTCATCGACACTCCGAGAGGTCATCGTCATGAAGAAGCCCGAGGTGCTGATAGTCGGTGCCGGAATCGCAGGGCCCGCACTCGCCTACTGGCTCTCCCGCAACGGCTACCGGCCAACCGTCGTCGAACACGCCCGGGAGCTGCGCTCCGGCGGCAGTGCGATCGTCGTCAAGGGGCCCGCGATCCCGGTCGCCGAGCGCATGGGCATCCTCCCGCAGCTCCGCGGGCTCGCCACCCGCAACCGGTCGCTGACCCTGCTCGACCCCGACGGCAGGCGAATCCTGCACCTCCCGCTCACCTCGGACCAGGCGCCGACGGTCGAAGTGACCCGAGCCGACCTGTCCGAGGTGCTCCACCGGTCGGCGCAGACCGAGGCCGAGTTCTTGTTCGACGACACGGTCACCGCTCTCGACCAGGACGCCGGCGGGGTCGACGTCACCTTCCGGCGGTCCGCGCCACGGCGCTTCGACCTGGTGGTCGGTGCCGACGGGATGCACTCCACCGTACGGCGCCTGGTCTTCGGACCCGAGCGGCAGTTCGCGGGCGACCTGGGCCTGTACGGCGCGACCGTCCCGCTGGAACCCGACGCCGTCGAGGACCCCACCGAGATGACGATGCTGACCGTGCCGAACCGGATGCTGGTCCTCCACCCCTCGCGGACCACCCCGCTCGCGATCTTCACCTTCCGGGCCGCACCGCCGGCGCCCCACGACCGCAAGAACACCGCCCTGCACAAGCAGACCGTCGCCGACGCCTACGCCGACGTGCGGTGGCGGGCGCCGGAACTCGTGGCGGCGTTCCTCGACCACCCGGCTCCGTTCTTCGACCCGCTGACCACCGTCCGGGTGCCCTCGTGGTCCCGCGGACGGGTCGTACTGCTCGGGGACGCGGCGGCGGCGACAGCCCTGCTGGGTGACGGCTCCAGCATGGCGATGGTGGGCGCGTACGCCCTCGCACAAGAGCTCGCCGCCCATCCCGGTGACCACGCCCGCGCCTTCGCCGCCTACGAGTCGCGGCTCCGCCGCGAGGTAGGCCCGCGGCAGCGACGCGTCGGCCTGCTCTCCAGGCTCATGGTGCCCCGCACCCGGCCGGGCCTCGCGGTGCGCAACACGGTGGGCCGCGCGGTCGGCCGCACGCACCGGATCGCCTCCCGCGAACCCGCGAACCGGTAGACCGAGCCCGCACCGACCGCTCACCGGCCGGTGCGCAGCTCCCCCGTAGCTCCCAACCCGGTCGGTGCCGCCATGTCCGACGAGCCCGGCGTGGCAGGCCGTCGCCGATGCGGCAGGCCGGTTGCTGTCGCCTCATCCACCGTTCCCGGCGCTCGCCACGACACGGGTGCTGCCGGTGACCATGGCCGCCCTGAAGGGCTGGCGCCTCCCGCGGAAACTCCGCTGTAACGCCGAGGCGAACATGCAGACGATGCTGGGCGTGCGGTTCCTGGCGAGCGAGTACGGCACCGGGCCGGTGCACGGTGGACGGATCGACTCGCTGGGCCTGGACGAGAACGATGCGCCGCCTCCTTCCGGCGCCCTCGTCGCGTCGGGCATCAGGAGTCCCAGGTGAGCCGTTGAGGTGGGGTAGCCGCTTTCAGGGGAGACTGGTCACCCCGGAGCAGTGGTCCGGAGACGTTCCGGGCCGCCGGCGGGCAAGGTCGACTGGGAGCGGAATGGGAGTCGACCATGGACATCGCCCGCGTGGAGCAGCGGGAATCTGCCGGTTCCTGCGGGTGGGGGCGTGCAGGAACCGGTAGTTCCAGGGGCCCGGAACTGCCCCCTCAGCCCGCCGATTCGCCCGCGTGGGGGCTCAGGACGCCCGCGCTGACCAGGGCGAAGAGGGCGATGCCGAGCAGGATGCGGTAGATGACGAACGGCATGAAGCTCTTCGTCGTGATGAACTTCATGAACCATGCGATGACGGCGTAACCGACCACGAACGCGATGACCGTGGCGAAGATGGTCGGCCCCCAGGAGACGTGGCTCGCGGTGGCTTCGTCGCCGAAGGCGTCCTTGAGTTCGTAGACGCCGGAGGCCAGTACGGCGGGGATGGCGAGGAGGAAGGAGTAGCGGGCCGCCGCTTCGCGGGTGTAGCCCATCAGCAGGCCGCCGCTGATGGTGGCGCCGGAGCGGGAGACGCCGGGGATCAGGGCCATGGCCTGGCAGACGCCGTAGATCAGGCCGTCCTTGACGTTCAGGTCGGTGAGGGTCTTGCGCTGTTTGACGGCGCGGTGCCGGCCGCCGGACTCGTCGCGTGCGGCCAGGCGGTCCGCGATGCCCAGGACGACGCCCATGACGATGAGGGTCGTCGCGATCAGGCGCAGGTCGCGGAAGGGGCCCTCGATGGCGTCCTTGAGGGTGATGCCCAGGACGCCGATCGGGATGGAGCCGACGATGACCAGCCACCCCATCTGGGCGTCGTGGTCGTGTCGCAGGCCGCGGTTGACGAGGGAGCGCGCCCAGGTCGAGACGATCCGCGCGATGTCCTTGCGGAAGTAGATCAGTACGGCGGCCTCGGTACCGATCTGCGTGATCGCGGTGAAGGCGGCGCCGGGATCGTGCCAGCCGGCGAACGCCGCGGTCAGCCGCAGGTGTGCGCTGGAGGAGATGGGCAGGAACTCGGTCAACCCTTGGACCAGGCCGAGGATGAAGGATTCAAACCAATGCATCGAAGCTACGCTATCCAGAGGGTGATCAAGCGCTTACCCAGCAGAGACCCGGGTCAGGCGACACGAGGACGGAAGGGACGGGAATGCGTGCGTGCGGTCGGCGGGATCGGTGACCGGTCGAGGGGCAGCGTAGCGCCCGAAAGTGTCCGAGTGCTCAAAGGGCCCTTTCCGGACGCCTGCGGGTCAACGCCCCCGGAGTGACGCGCGCTTGCGCCACGCCACGAGCACCGCGGCCAGACCGGACACCGCGATGAAGGCCGTGGAGATCAGGAAGGCGGGCGAGGTGGGCGTCGAGGCCTGGGCGCCGGCGATGACGTACGCGGCCGTGTTCGGCACGCTGCCGAGCAAGGTGGCCAGCAGGAACGCGCCCCACCCCATGCGGGAGACCGCCGCGCAGTAGTTCGTGGCGCAGAACGGCAGGCCGGGGAAGAGCCGGATCGCCAGCATGGAACGGAACCCGTGTTCGCTGAGCTGCCGGTCGGCGGCGGCCAGCCAGCGGGCGCGCAGGAAGGGGCGTAGGGCGTCCTGTCCCAGCAGCCGGCCCAGGGCGAAGGCCAGGCCCGCGCCGAGGACCGTACCGGCCAGGGCCGACAGGAAGCCGGACAGGCTGCCGAAGATGGCGCCGGCCGCGAGGTTCAGGACCGGCCGGGGGACGAAGGCGGTGGTGCACACCCCGTACGCGAGGCCGAAGATCACCACGGCGCCGCCGCCGGCCCACTCGGGCGGCCAGCCGTGCGCCAGCAGCCGCTGCGGCTGCCAGACGATCATCGCGACCGCGGCGCCGGCGAGCAGGACGAGGAGTACGGCGAGGCGGGCCCAGGGGAGAAGAGCACACGCGTGCAGCGCGCGGCGAGGCCGTCGGGCGTTGCGGCGGGTTCGAGCATCCCGGGAGCGTAACCGACAAGCGTGGCGGGGAGGTGTATTCGCGATCGCTGTGGGGTGAAGTGGGGTGGAGGGGGAGGTGGGGAGGGGGTGCCACGGGCGTAGGGGGCGGGGGAGAGCTGGGGCGGGGGAGAGCTGGGGCGGGGGATGAAGGCGGTTTCGGGGCGCTGATAAATCGTTCGACGTGGCGCGCCCCGCACGAGATCCTTGGCGCATGTTCCGGCAGCCGTATCTCGCGCTCACGTCCGCAGTCGCGGACGCGCCGAAGGCTGCCGTCGACTCGCTCGCGGCTCTGATCGCCGCGCTCAAGGCCGAGGCCGGCGCGGTGCAGTCTCCCGACGCCGCGACCGCTGTGGCAGTGGCCACCGTCCCCGCAGCACCCGCGGCGGACACTGCCGCCACTGCCTCCGGCGGCGCGCGAAGCTGACCCTCTCCGGATCGACCGGCGGACCCCGCAGGGGGAGGGTCGGTGGGGCTCAGGGGTTCCCACGGCGGCATGTCACGCCGGCACCGCCGTATTCACCGCATTGCTTCGCGAGGAAGAACAGCCATGCCCAAGACGGCATACGTGCGGACCAAGCCGCACCTGAACATCGGCACCATGGGCCACGTCGACCACGGCAAGACCACCCTGACCGCCGCGATCACCAAGGTGCTCAGCGAGCGCGGGAGCGGTACCTTCGTGCCCTTCGACCGGATCGACCGGGCCCCGGAGGAGGCCGCGCGCGGCATCACCATCAACATCTCGCACGTCGAGTACGAGACGGACACCCGGCACTACGCCCACGTCGACATGCCGGGCCACGCCGACTTCATCAAGAACATGGTCACCGGCGCGGCGCAGCTCGACGGCGCGATCCTCGTCGTCTCCGCGCTCGACGGGATCATGCCGCAGACCGCCGAGCACGTCCTGCTCGCCAAGCAGGTCGGCGTCCGGTACATCGTCGTCGCGCTGAACAAGGCGGACGCGGGCGACCCCGAGCTGACCGACCTGGTGGAGCTGGAGGTCCGCGAGTTGCTGACGGCGCACGGTTACGACGGGGACCACGTACCCGTCGTACGCGTCTCCGGGCTGCGCGCCCTGGAGGGCGACCCGCGCTGGAGCCAGGCCATCGAGGCCCTGCTCGACGCGGTGGACACGTATGTGCCGACGCCGGAGCGGTACCTCGACGCCCCGTTCCTGCTGCCGGTGGAGAACGTCCTGACCATCACCGGCCGCGGCACGGTCGTCACCGGCGCCGTCGAGCGCGGCACGGTGCGCGTCGGTGACCGGGTGGCGGTTCTGGGCGCCGACACGGAGACGACCGTGACCGGCGTGGAGACCTTCGGCAAACCGATGGAGTCGGCCCAGGCCGGTGACAACGTCGCGCTGCTGCTGCGCGGTCTGCACCGGGACGAGGTGCGCCGGGGCCACGTCGTCGCGGCGCCGGGCAGCGTGACGCCACGACGGCGCTTCACCGCCGAGGTGTACGTCCTGTCCACGGAGGAGGGCGGCCGCCGCACGCCGCTGTCCACGGGCTACCGCCCGCAGTTCTACATCCGTACGGCGGACGTGGTCGGCGACATCGACCTCGGTGAGCGCGGCGTCGCCCGGCCCGGCGAGACGGTGACGATGACCGTCGAGCTGGGGCGCGACACCCCGCTGGAGCCCGGACTGGGCTTCGCCGTCCGTGAGGGCGGCAGGACGGTGGCGGCGGGGACGGTTCGGACGGTCGTCGAGGTCTAGCCGGAACCGTCTGGCCGGGACATGGCGGTAGGCGGGCGCGGATGTGGGTGCGGGTGCGGGTGCGATAGGAGGTCGCGCCCGTACCCGCTCCGGGCCCGCCGGTGCGCCGGGTACCGGAACAGTACGGCTGCCACACTGCCGTACGAAGCCGCTGTACCGCGGCGACCCGGACGCAACCGGAGAGGGGACCGCGATGACGGGCACGGCGCTGGTACTGGGCGGCGGGGGCTACACCGGCATCGGATGGGAGATCGGCATGCTCGCGGGGTTCGCCGAGGCCGGCGTCGACCTCGCGACGGCCGATGCGGTCATCGGCACCTCGGCCGGTTCGATCGTGGGCGCCCAGCTCACGTCGGGTCGGCCGGCACCGGACGAGCTCTTCACGCGGCAACTGGCCCCGGTCACGGGGGAGACCGCGGCGCGCATGGGGGCGCGGGAGCTGGCGCGCTTCGCGTACCTGGCGCTGCGCTCGCGCGACGCCGTGGACTTCGGCGCGCGGATGGGGCGCCTCGCGCTGGGCTCCCGCGCGGCCGCGGGCCCCAGCCGTCGCGACGCCGTCGCCCGGCGCCTGGTCAGCCACGACTGGCCCGCGCGCCGACTGATGATCACCGCGGTGGACGCGACGACCGGGCGGCGGACGGCCTTCGACGACACGAGCGGGGTGGACCTGGTCGACGCGGTGAGCGCGAGCTGCGCCGTGCCCGGGGTGTGGCCGCCGGTGCGGATCGGCGAGAAGTGGTGGATCGACGGCGGGGTGCACTCCAGCGCCAACGCGGACCTCGCCGCCGGATACGGGCGGGTCGTCGTCCTGGCACCCGTGGCGGCCGGCGGCGGGCCCCTCGCCACCGCGCGGTCGCAGGGCGCGGCGCTGGCACGGCGGGGCGCACGGGTGTGCGTACTGGTGCCCGACCGCGCGGCCCGCGCCGCCTTCGGCCGCAACGTCCTGGACCCGTCGAAACGCGCCGCCGCGGCCCACGCCGGACGCCGCCAGGCAGCGGCACACCTGAAGGAGGTGATGGCGGTGTGGGGGGAGTGAGGGGGAGGAGGCGAAAGGGGCGGGGAAGGCGGAGGGCGGCCGGTTCGAGGAGGGTCGCCGCGCGCCTTCGTACCGGCACAATGGGACGGTGGACGAAGCAGCCGAGCAGATAGCGGGGACGCCGGTCGAGGGCGGGGCGGTGGAGCCGGTCGAACAGGTCGGTCCGGTTGAACCGGTCGGGCCGGTCGGGCCGGTTCCTGGGGTGGTCGCTCCCCGCACCGGTGACCAGTCCACGGTGGAGACTGACGCCGATACCGGTACCGATGCCGGTACCGATCCCATCCCCGTCACCCGCGCCGTCGACTGCGGCACAGCCAAGCTGATGCCGGACGTGGACCGGCCGCGTGCCTGGCTGCTGACCGTGGACGGGGCTCCGCAGTCGTACGTCGACCTCGACGCGCCGACCGACCTGGAATTCGAGTACGCCCGTCGGCTCGCGGCCGTACTGGACGCGGCTGCTGCCCCGGCCGAGCCGCTCGACGTACTGCACCTCGGCGGCGGAGCGCTGACCCTGCCGCGCTATCTCGCCGCGACCCGCCCCGGCTCCCGCCAGGACGTCGTCGAGGCCGACCGGGGGCTGCTCGCGCTGGTCGCCGAAGAGCTGCCGCTGCCTCCGGACTGCGGGATCACGGTGCGGGCCGAGGACGCCCGTACGGCACTGGAAGCGGTGCCTGAGCACAGCGCGGACGTGATCGTGGCGGACGTCTTCGGCGGCTCACGGGTGCCCGCGCACCTGGCCTCGGTCGAGTACGCGCGCGCTGCCGCCCGCGTGCTGCGTCCGGACGGGATCTACGCGGCGAACCTCGCCGACAGCGCGCCCTTCGACTTCCTGCGGTCCCAGTTGGTGAACTACGCGTCCGTCTTCGGCCACCTCTGTGTGATCGCGGAACCGGCCGTGCTGCGCGGCCGCCGCTTCGGCAACATCGTGGTGGCCGCTTCCCGCGTCGAGCTGCCGCTCGCGCAGGTGGCCCGGCGTGCGGCCGCCGACGTGTTCCCCGCGCGGGTCGAGCACGGCGCCGCGCTACGGCGGCTGATCGGCGACGCCGCGCCCGTACACGATGCCCAGGCCGTGCCGTCGCCCCGCCCGCCGGACGGCGCCTTCAGTATCGGCTGAGTCCATACGAGAGGGGTCGGCGTCGGCCGGTCCACGGTGCCGCTACGGAGCCGAGACGGCGCTCCCGCTCCCAGCAGCCGACGTACCCGCAGCGCCGGCACGGCCCGCATCATCCGCATCGCCGACCGACGCCGCCGACCCGGCGGCCCCCTCCGGCGCCATGGCCGACGCCCCGGACAGCCGGGAGCCCGAGGCAGGGCGGCGCCTGAGCCGCCGGACGTCCGGTACGCACAGCACGGCCGCCGTCAGCAGTGCGATCAGCGCGGAGCAGCCCCACAGTGCGGCGGTCCGCCCGATGAGGTCCTGCACGGGCCCGGCCAGCGCGGTGGCCACCGGAGTGATCGCCAGCGAGCCGAACCAGTCGTACGACGAGACCCGGGAGAACTTCTCCTCCGGTATCTCCTGGTGCAGCGCCACCATCCACATCACGCCGAACACTTCGAGCGCGATCCCCGTGCCGAACATGACCAGGAGGAGGACGGGCACCGGCACCGGCACGGCGAGCGCGGCCGAGGGGAGGGCGAGCGGGAAGACGCACAGGATGCCGGTGAGCAGGATGCGGCGGGGCTTGAGCCGCATCATGAGCAGCGCGCCGCCGACCGTGCCCGCGCCGAAGGCGGCCAGCGCCAGGCCCCACGGGCGGGGGCCGCCCAGGTGCTCCTCGGCGACCATCGGGCCGTACACCGCCTCGGCCGCCACCACGACGGCGTTGACGACCGCGAACTGGCCGATGACGGCCCACAGCCAGGGCCGGGAGACCACCTCGCGCCAGCCGTCCCGCAGATCCTTGAGGAGTCCGGCGGTGGGCGCGCGCCCGGGGATGTGGTGGACGTCCAGGAAGGCGCGCAGTGCCCCCGCGACGGCGAAGGCGGCGGCGTCGACGGCCAGTACCCAGCCGGGCCCGACGGCGGCGACCAGGGCGCCGCCGAGTGCGGCGCCGCCGATGTTCGCGCCGTTCATGCTCATCCGGAAGAAGGCGAAGGCCCGGCTCGCGTGCTCGCCGGTGACGGTGGAGAGGACCATGCCCTCGGAGGCCGGCGCGAAGAACGCCTGGCCGGTGCCGCCGAGGGCGGCCAGCACGGCCATCTGCCAGAGCTTTGCCTCCCCGGTCAGGACGAGGACGGCGAAGAGGCCCTGCGAGACGCAGTTGAGCGCGTTCGCGGCGACCATGACGCGGTGCCGCGGCAGCCGGTCGGCGACCGCGCCGCCGATCAGCAGGAAGACGACGAGCGGAATCGTACGGGCCGTGGCCACCAGGCCGACGTCGGTGGCCGAACCGCCCGTGCCGAGCACCGCGAACGCCGCCGCGATCAGCGAACCGGCGCTGCCGAGGTTGGCGACCACGGCGGCGGTGGTCAGCAGGGTGTAGTTGCGTCCGGCCCAGGCGGGGCGGCGGAAGCGGCGGGGCGAGCCGTCGCGGCCGTCCGTACGGGGGGTCAGCACGGCCGCCCCTGGGTCCGCCACGGGACCGCGTGCCGCGCGGGATTCGGGTTCTGCTCGCCTCCGGGCGGCTGCTGACCTGGCCACATGAGCCACCACGATAAGCGTCCGGGGTGGCGGGGCGGAACGCCGGGCGGGGCTTCCCCCAGCAAGCTACTCGTAGGTAACATGCCGCCATGTCCTCCGAGACCAAGCCGTCGATCGGCGAAATGATGGCGGCCACCGTGCCGATGGCCCGTACGCTCAACCTGGAGTTCACCGAGACCAGCCCCGAACGGGCCGTGGTCCGGCTGCCCGACCAGGCGGATTACCACAACCACGTCGGCGGCCCGCACGCCGGCGCGATGTTCACGCTCGCCGAGTCCGCCAGCGGCGCGATCGTGCTCGCGGCCTTCGGCGACCAGCTCTCCCGGGCCGTGCCGCTCGCCGTACGGGCCGAGATCGGCTACAAGAAGCTCGCGATGGGCCCGGTCACCGCCACCGCCGAGCTCGGCCGGCCGGTTGCCGAGATCGTCGCCCAGTTGGACGCGGGGGAGCGGCCGGAGTTCCCGGTGAACGTCGCCATCACCAGGGAGGACGGCGCGGTCACCGGCGAGATGACCATCGTGTGGACGCTGCGTCCGAACGCTCCCGCCGCGTAGGGTCCGCGAGTCCCGCCGCAAGTTCCTCCGGGCCCGAGGCAACTCCACGCCCCCGAGGCGCGTCTCGTACGGAGAAATGGCCCGGTCACCGGCCCGCCGTCCGATGCCTCACCCCGGCCCGTCGCGCCCGCCGCGACGGGCCGGGGCCGCGACGCCGGACAGCGGGGCGGCCCGAAGAGATCGAGTAGGCTTCCCGGGCGCGCCGTGGCGCGCGGACGCGGAGGAATCGCGATCATCGACGGCGTCGTCGGACGCCGGGCGGCGGCCCACGGGGGCCCTACACCTAGTGGAGGATGCGGCGTTGCAGATGGAATGGCTGGAGACGGTACCGGCCGTGAGCGTGTACCTCCTGGTGGGGTTGGTCATCGGCCTGGAGAGCCTCGGCATTCCGCTGCCCGGTGAGATCGTCCTGGTGAGCTCGGCGCTGCTGGCCGCGACGACGGACCACATCGATCCGCTGGTGCTGGGTGCCTGCGCCTCGGCCGGCGCGATCATCGGGGATTCCATCGGCTATCTGATCGGCCGCAAGGGCGGACAGCCGCTGGTCAACTGGGCCGGACGGAAGTTCCCGAAGCACTTCGGGCCCGACCAGGTGGCGATGGCCGAGGAGAAGTTCGACAAGTGGGGCATGTGGGCGGTCTTCTTCGGCCGCTTCATCGCCCTGCTGCGCATCTTCGCCGGCCCGCTCTCGGGTGTGCTGAAGATGCCGTACTGGAAGTTCCTCATCGCCAACGTGCTCGGTGGCGTCGTCTGGGCCGGCGGCACGACCGCGCTGATCTACTACGTCGGTGTCGTCGCCGAGTCCTGGCTCAAGCGGTTCTCCTGGGTGGGTCTGGTGGCCGCGGTGCTGTTCGGTGTCGGTTCGTTCCTCGTGATGAAGCGGCGCGCGGCGAAGGCGGCGGCCCGGCGCGAGGTGGCCGCGGACCGGCCGGCCGATGCGATGGCGGAGTGACGGGCGGACGTTCCGTCACTTGAGTCAGTTGAGGTGGAGCCCGCGGCGGGTCCCTGAGAAGGGGCTGCCGCGGGCTTCGTCGTGTGCGGATGAGGGCGTTACGGTGCCGTGGCCTGTGGTGGTGGCGCCCGTCGCGGCAATGGATGTCAGGTCGAAGGTGGGAGGGAGAGCGGGCGCGGACGCCTTTGTCGGCTCCTGTGCGGCCAGAGTGACGGCGAGCAGAACCTGGCTGTGGGCCGGCCCGGGCCCGTACCAGGCGTCCTGATACGTGTGCTCCGCCGCCCGCCGTAGGTAGGCCGCGGCGGTTCGGGGGTCCGCGCGACGGAGCGCGAGGAGGCCGCGGGCGTGCGCGACGCGGGCCAGCGTGTCCGGGTCGGCGTGCCGGGTGGCTGCCCGGTCGGCCCGGTCCAGCAGTGCTTCGGCGGTGCGGTGGGCGTGGTCCTGTGCGGCGAGCCAGCCCGCCAGCCACAGGGCCCGGGCCCGTACGGCGGTGTCGTCCCGGGACTGCCGCAGCAGCCGGGCCAGGTGGGCGCGCCCCTCGTCCCGGCGGCCGCAGGCGGCCCACCGGAACCACAGGGAGACGGCGATGTCCAGCGCGGTGAGGGCGTCCTCCGCGTCCTGCGGGGGCAGGGTCAGTGACGCGCGCAGATGGTGCCGCTCGGTCTCCGCCAGGTGGACGGCCACCCGGCGGTCGGGGCCCTGCCAGGCGATCTGCGCCTCGGCGGCGAGCGCCGCGCAGGCCGTCCGGAAGGCACGCAGCGTCGCGGTCTCCTCGCCCGCCGCCCGGAGATGCGCGAGGCCCACGGCGCGGGCGGCGGCGGGCAGGCGGTAGCGGGGCGGGTGCGGAGACGGGAACGGGGTGACGGCGGTGTCGGCGGGGTCGCGGCCGACTCCCCCTACCCGTACCAGGGCGAGTACGGAAGCCCTGAGCAGGCGGCCGAGCGCTGCCGCGACCTCCTGCGCAGAAACGTCACTGCGACCAGCCACGCACCCCGCCAGCCACCCGTCGAAGTCCCCGGGGAGGACGGACAGCCGCGCCCACACCAGCCGGTCCGCGGGCGAGCAGGCACCGAGCGCGGCGGCCGGGGCGCGGACTGCCAGGTCGTAGGACGCGGGCAGCGGACCGTCACCCGATCCGCAGGGCATGTCGGACGGAGCGTACGGAACGCACGGAGCGGAGGGCGCGGACAGCGCCGTACTGCCGCCCCACGCCACCGGCAGCGGCCGCACCGCGAAGACACGCTCCGCACCGAGCCCCAGCGGCTGCCGCGCGGTGACCACGATCCGCAGCCCGGCCGCTACGACAGCCCCGGCACCGGCCTCCGGCCGAATGGCACCCCCAGCCCCCACCCGCAACAACTGCCGCACCAACCACCCGCACGCCCCCGCCACCGGATCACAGTCGTCCAGCAGGACGGTCAGGCCCCGCCGGGCGCAGTGGACGGCCAGCGTCTGCGGCGGAGTGTCGTACGGCAGGCCCGCCGCCCGGTTGAGGGCCGCCACGACGCCCGCAGCGTCCACGTCCTCCCGGCAGCCGACCCGCACGAAGCCGCCGTCGGGGAGGCCGCCGGAGCGGCCGGCGTCCCGCGCGGCCCCTTCCAGGACGGCGCGGGCGAGTGTGCTCTTGCCCACGTTCGCGGGGCCGGTCACGGTCACCAGCGGCCTACGGGCGAGCAGCCCGCGCAGGGCGCTGCGCTCCGCCGTGCGCCCCGCGATCCCAGGCGGGGGCGGCTCCTCGGCCCCTGCGCTCATCGGTCACCCCGTCCGCGGCACCGCCTCGTGCCGCACCGTCGCCAGTCGGAAAAATACGATGCCCAGAGCCGGTGCGCGAATCAACCACAACCCGGCATACCGATCGAGGGAACCTGAACCCGCCTGTTCGACATCCATACCCCTGGAGACGCACGACGGTGTGCGCGACCGTGCCGCCCATGTACGGCGGGCGGCCGGACCGGCACCCCTGGGGGAGCCGCGGACGGCCGGCCGGCTGATCTTATTCTGGTGTCTTTCGCCTGAAGCGGTGGAGGTGGAGACCGCTGCCCCCGCCGGACACAAGTCTGCAAGGAGTTCGTCCCGATGAAGCGCCTGCGTACCAGTACCGCGGCCGTCGCCGCGGTGAGCCTGTTGGCGATGGGGCTCGTGGCCGGCTGCGGCAGCAAGGACCGGGACGAGGTGGACGCCTCCCACGTGCCGCAACTGCGGCAGCAGGCGCGCGAGGCGAGCAGCGGGACCGCCAAGGTCGTCCAGCCCACCGGGCCGCGTTCGCACTTCGTGACGCAGCGCACCACGGGCGACGACGGGACGAAGATAGTCAAGACCCGGTGGCACGGGAAAAAATCCGGCTTCACCGGTGACATATGGTCCTGGGTCCCGCCGCAGTACGACCAGCCCCAGTACGCCAAGAGCGCCTTCCCGGTCCTGATAGCGCTGCCCGGCTCGTACGGATATCCGGACAACTACTGGATCGGCGGTGACTTCAAGCTGGAGGAGAAGATCGCCGAATGGTCGCAGTCCGGCAAGACGCTGCCGTTCATCCTGGTGATGCCGGTCCTGAACCCGAAGAAGAAGTACCACGACGGCAGTGACATACCCGGGCAGCCGAAGATGGGCACCTGGCTGACCGAGGACGTCCCGGCCTTCGCCCGCGCCAACTACCGCACGTACGACAGCCGCGACGGATGGGCGTTCATGGGCTCCTCCTCGGGCGGTTTCGCGGGCCTCAAGGCCGTACTGAAGCACCCGAAGAAGTTCAAGGCGGCCATCGCGAACGGCCCCGACACCGTGCCGGACTCGCCGATGTGGAACGGCCACCCCGCCGAGAAGCGCTCCAACGACCCGCGCTGGCTGGCCGAGCAGCTCAAGACCCGCGGCGGCCCGGACGTCTACCTCGCCTTCGAACTGGGCTCGAAGGAGGAGGCGGTGCCGTACGTGAAGAAGTTCATCCGGGAGCACACCGGCGGCCCCATCCACCACACCCTGTTCGAAATCCCCGACGGCAAGCACAGCGGCCACACGTACATCCAGCGGATGCCGGAGTCGCTGCACTGGATCAGCGAGCAGATGCTCGGGCCGGTCCCGATGGAGACGCGGTCGAAGTCCTGATCCGGGGGTAGGTCACGCCGGGGTGTGCTGATGCGAACCGGTGGCAGATGATCCCTGCGCCGCCCCATGATCCCCGGTCCCGCCCGCGAGGCCCGCAGCCCCGTCGCCTACTGTGCCCCCAGGCGCGAGCCCGGACGGGAACGCGAACGTACGGTCCGGTGACGAGGAGTACGGGTATGGAGCAGCGAGCACTGATCGCGGGGGTGGGCGGCAAGGAGCCGCTGGTCGATCCGACGGCGTTCACGGCGCCGACCTCGGTCGTGGTCGGTGAGGTCACGCTCGGGCCCGGTGCCGGGGTCTGGTACCACGCGGTGCTGCGGGCCGACTGCGGTCCGATCGTGCTGGGTGCGGACAGCAACATTCAGGACAACTGCACCGTGCATGTCGACCCGGGCTTTCCCGTGACGGTCGGTGAGCGGGTCTCGGTGGGGCACAACGCCGTGCTGCACGGCTGCACGGTCGAGGACGACGTACTGATCGGTATGGGCGCCACCGTCCTCAATGGCGCGCACATCGGTGCGGGGTCGCTGGTCGCGGCGCAGGCGCTGGTGCCGCAGGGGATGCGGGTGCCGCCGGGGTCGCTGGTCGCCGGAGTGCCCGCCAAGGTCAGGCGGGAGCTGACCGAGGAGGAGCGGGACGACATCCGGCTCAACGCCACGATGTATGTCGAGCTGGCGAAGAGCCATGGGGCGGTGGCGGAGGGCCGGTAGCGGCCACGGAGGGGGACGGGAAGCCCTTGCGTCCGGTGGCCGGGTGCGGGGGCGCCGCCGATCATCGGGAGCATGGTTCCGTCCTCCGCGCCGCCCGTCCTGCGGCCCATGCTGGCCACCCCCGGACCGCTGCCTGCTCCCGGGGAGGAGCGGGAGTGGGCGTTCGAGGCGAAGTGGGACGGGGCGCGGTGCCTGGCCGACGCGCCGGGCGACGGGACGTTGCGGCTGGTCACCCGGGCGGGCAACGACGCGACGGCGACGTACCCCGAGTTGGCGCCGCTCGGTGAACGGCTGCGGGGCCGGTCCGCGGTCCTCGACGGCGAGGTGGTGGTCCTGGACGCCGGAGGGCGGCCGGACTTCGGGCTGCTCCAGCGCCGGATGGGCGTCACGAGCCGGCGCCGCGCGGCCGTACTGGCCGGGGACCACCCGGTCCACCTCGTCCTGTTCGACGTCCTGCGGCTCGACGGGCGGCCGCTGCTGGAGCTCCCGTACGTGGACCGCCGCGCCGTCCTGTCCGGGCTCGGGCTCGACGACGGGCCGCACTGGTCGGTCCCCTCGTACGTGACGGGCCACGCGCAGGCGACCTGGGAGGCGACCCTGGACGCCGGCTTCGAGGGGGTCGTCGCGAAACGGCTGACGTCCCGCTACGCGCCCGGCGTCCGGTCGTCCGAGTGGCGCAAGACGAAACACCTGGTGACCCTTGACGTGGTCATCGGCGGCTGGACGGAGGGCCGCGGCGGCCTCGCCGGGCTGCCCGGCGCCGTACTGGCGGGGCTGGACGAGCCGGACGGGCTGCGGTATGTCGGTTCCGTGGGATCGGGGCTCTCCGGCCGCGAACGCCGCGAACTCGCCGGGTATCTGGAGGTCGTACGACGGGACACCTCACCCTTCAGGAACGCGGTCGACGTGCCGGGGGCCCACTGGGCGGAACCGCGGCTCGTCGCCGAGGTGACCTTCTCCGGCTGGACCTCGGCCGACCGCCTCCGGCAGCCGACCTGGCATCGGTTGCGTCCTGATCTCACCCGGCTGGACTGACGGGGGCGGGGGAGAGGCTGGTGGAGGAAGGGTGAAGGGGTGGTGGGGGCTGGTGAGGGACTGGTGGGGGTGCGCCTGGCATGAGGGGCGCGGTCGCGCAAGTCGTCCGGCGGGCTCCTGGGCGGGCCGGGAGCGGGGTGGTGGCCGGGCGCACCTCGCCGGCCTGCCGCTTTACCGTGCGGCGGGCGCCGAGGGCGACGGACGGGAAAAGTACGGCGCGCGGGACCGGTGGAGTGGTCGGCCCCGCCCGGTGGTTTGCCGTGTCGCCGTGGGGTGACCCGACAGACGACGTGAAGCTCCAGCCAGCGTGTACGACCGGCAAGGAAGGGAGCGGCCATGCCCTTGCTCGCCGCCCTCTGGCCTCTGGCGATGCTCGGACTCGTGATTGCCCTGGGCCGGTACGAAGACGCCCTGCTCCGCCCCCGTAAACCGCATCAGCCGCCCCAGGCCGAGACATCGGACGCGGCCGCCCGCGGCCGGCACCGCAGGACGGGCCCGTACGGCCGGGCCGCTTCCATCGACCGTTACCGGCACTCCTCGCCCCTGACAAGGCTGCCCGCCCACCCGCTGGTCCTCCGGACCGGTGCGCCCCAGCGGCTTCCTCGGCGCCACGGGCACCGGCCGTCCTCCTGACCCCTCCTGGCCGATGAGTGGGCCGGGGGTGTCCCAACAGGTGGCCGGGAGCGGCGCCGGCGGCTGTGGTCTCAACCGGCCCGGCGCCTGCCTTCCGGCGGCCGCTTGCGGAAGGCTGGGGGACGAGTAACTCACCGCACCAATCGGTAAACACCCCTTTTGAGTGATGGTTTGCGTGACGGTCGGGGCAAAAGGGGGAGGAACGGCGTACTTCGGCGAGGGCGGGTGCGCCCCGCAGCAGCTACGCCGCGGCCAGGGCGTCCGCCAGCGAGCTGTGCAGCGGGATGGTGCGGTGCACCCCGGTGAGCCGGAACGCCTTGCGGACCATGGGGCGGTCCGCGGCCACGCTCAGCGTCACACCGTGCTCCCGCGCGGTCCGCTGGCAGCGCAGCAGGGTCTGCAGCCCGGCCACGGTGATGATGGGGGCGCGCAGGTCGATGACGACCCCGTTGGCCCGCGGTTCGCGCAGCAGGCCCTGGAGGCCGGCGGCGACCTGGCCGGTGTTGGCTATGTCGATGATCTCGGGAACCTCGATCACGAGGCGGTCGGCGATGTGGTAGTTCGACAAGTACATGATGTCTCCGGCACGGGGCGCGGAACGCCCGGTGTGGTTCGGCATGGACGGTTCAGGGCGGTTCCGGAAGTGGCAAGGCCGGTGCCGGTCCCTGAGCGGGGCCCGGCTTCGCGGGCGGCGCGCTCACGGCCGTGGCACCGGCCCGTACGTACGGATGCGGTCAGTCGGCCGGCGCCCGGCCGAGCGGCAGTC
Source organism: Streptomyces chrestomyceticus JCM 4735 (assembly GCF_003865135.1). Classification (NCBI taxonomy): domain Bacteria; kingdom Bacillati; phylum Actinomycetota; class Actinomycetes; order Kitasatosporales; family Streptomycetaceae; genus Streptomyces; species Streptomyces chrestomyceticus. The sequence continues at coordinate 8,641,920 of NZ_BHZC01000001.1, forward strand.
GGCTCGGCACGCTTGGCGAGGTTCCGCTGCTGGTCGACGAATTGGTCGGCGGGCTGGGTGACGGGCCGGAGCGAGGGCCGGTCGCCGGGCCGCCGGACAGTGGGCCGGACCTGGCGTCTTCCTTCCGCAGCACCGGGCTCGGCCACCAGTCCTGAGCGCCCTGTTCCAGGTGGCGCAGCAGTACGCCCTCGCGCAGCGCCCACGGGCAGATGGTGACCTGGTCGATCCCCATGCTCTTCATCGCCTGGTGGGCGACGACGGCCCCGGCCGGTGCCTGGCGGCAGCGGGCGGCCGAGATGCCCGGCAGTTCAGCGCGCTCGGCCGCGGTCAGCCGGGACAGCCGCTGCACCGCCTCCCGCAGGTCGGTACGGGCCAGCCGGCGCGTGACGAACGGGCCGTCGCGGCCGGGCGCGGCCCCGCACAGCCGGGCCAACTGCTGGAACATCCGGGACGTGGCCACCACGGTGTGCGGCTCCTCCCAGCGCACCCGGGCCGCCACGTCCTTGAGCGTGGCGCGCACGTACCGGCGCAGCTCGCGCAGCCCCTCGCGGCCGGGTCTGCCCTTGCCCGGCAGGAACTCGCGGGTCAACCGTCCCGCCCCCAGGGGCAGGGAGAACGCGAAGTCCGGCAGGGCACCGCGGCCGAAGGCGACCTCCAGCGAACCCCCGCCGATGTCCAGCAGCGCCATCGGACCGGCCTGCAGCCCGACCCAGCGCCGCGCCGCCCGGAACGTCAGCTCCGCCTCCACCTCACCGGGCAGCACCGCCAGCCGCATCCCGCTCTCGGCACGCACCGTCTCCAGCACCTCGTCGCGGTTGGCGGCGTCCCGGACCACCGCCGTGGCGTACGCGAACAGCCGGTCGCAGCGCCACCGGCCTGCCTGCTCACGGGCCTGCGCCACCGCCTCCGCCAGCCGCCGTGCCGCCTTCGGGGGCACCGTTCCGTCCACGGCCACCTGATCGGCCAGGTGGACGGGGCCCTTCAGGGAGTGCGCGGGCAACGGCACGCCGCCGACGACCTCGCTGATGAGCAGGTGTACGGAGTTCGACCCGGCGTCGAGGACGGCTAAACGCATGTCTGTGCGGGTACCCCTTCCGGCCTGTTTTAGCGCCCTGGTATCAGCCAGACCGCTGCGTTCGCTGCCGGAGGGACGTGTCAGATGCCGGAGGCGGTGGTTCCGGGGGAGGCGGTTCCGGGCGCGGTGGTTCCGGGGAGCCCCCGCCGTCGGCGCAGCGCCCCGGCGCGGGGTACGGGACCCGGCGTGGAGTACGGGCTCCGCGCCCCGGTGCACGCCCGAGCTCCTGCCGGGAGCTTGTCCGAGCGGTTCCGGGATACCCGGGGGCATGTCCGGGGTGGTGCCTTCGCCCCAAGAGCGACAGCCGCTGGAGCGGCCTGTCGAAGGGAGAGCCCGCCATGTCAGCGTCCGACCGGGAAGAATCGCTGATCGCCGCCTTGCTGGAACTGGCCGACCCGGCCACGGGACCGGGCGCGACCAACCCCGTGGAGCGGCTCGCCGAGTACTGCGTACGGCTCCCGGGGGTGCAGGCGGGCGGTGTGCTGATGGCGCGCGACCGGCAGCCCGCTCTGACGGTGGGCTTCGGGGACGCGGCCGCGCGGCTGGAGCGCGTCGAGGCCGCGCTCGACGAGGGGCCCTGCCGGGACGCCTGGCGTACGGGGCGGAGGCTCACCGACGTACCGCTGAGCCACCCGGACTGCCGGGCCCGCTGGCCGCGCTTCACCACTCAGGCGCTGGACGAGGGGTTCAGCGCGGCCACCGCCCTGCCGGTGCGTTACCGGAGCCGGCGGCTGGGGTCCCTCAACTTCTTCCACCAGCACCGGGCGCTGGCGCGCAGGGAGGTCACGACGGGGCAGGCGCTGGCCGACGCGGTGGCCATCGGACTGGCGTACCGCAGGGACCTGCGCGAACTCAGGGTCCGGTCCGGGCAGCTACAGGCCGCTCTGGACAGCAGGGTGATCATCGAGCAGGCCAAGGGCGCGCTCGCCGAGCGCCAGGACCGTACCCCCGACGAAGCGTTCCAGGTGATGCGCGGCTACGCCCGCGCCCACCAGCGCAAGCTGACCGAGGTGGCCCGGCAGGTCCTCGACGGACCGGCCGAATCCGGCCCGTTCGCCCGGCCCGCGCCCCGCTGACCGGCGTGTTCGTGCCGGTCCGGCCGCCGGGGTGCCGGTCGTCCGGGTGCCGGCCGTTCCCGCGTTCGCTCTCGGCTTCGGGCTGTTTCGCGGCAGGGCCAACGGGCACTCCGTAACGCATGGCACGGGAGGGGTGGAACGTGCGGGGCGGGAACGGAAAGAAATCGGTGAGTCCTGGAGGCAGAGAAGCAATGGATCACGGTACGAACAAGGCCGGCCCGGCCCGGGACGACATGATGAAGAAAGAGCTCCAGGGCGAATTGAAGGCCGACCGCGCACTGCGCGCCGAAGAGGACCACGAACTGGAACCCTCCGGCGAGGACCAGCCCGAGGTGAGCCGGACCGCCGGTGGCACCGCGCCGGGCAGCGTGCCGGACGGCATGACCCCGGAGGCCGTGGAAATCCGTACCGAAATGGCCCAGCATCTGCGCCGGAGTCTGTATCCGGCCGACCGCGACACCATCGTCAGCACGCTGCGGGAGAACAACGCCCCGGACCGGCTGGTCGCCCTGGCGCAGCGCCTTCCGGAGAACGAGCGGTACGAGAACGCACAGCGCATCGTGGAATCACTGGGACTCAGCAGGTAGCGGGTCACCGCGACCATAAGAGAACCCGAACAACCGTCACCGACGGTTACCGATGTCGCCGGAGAACGCCCGGCACGGCGGGCCGTGCCGAAAGGCCCGTCGCGGGCGGGAGACCGGCACCGCGCCGGAAAGAGAGCTGTCATGTCCGATGAAGCCATGGGCGACGAGGTGTATCAGCCGACCGCGTCCGACAACCAGGGAACGTCCGACGAACTCGACATGGAAGACGCTCTCGACGAGCCGGACTACGACGACATGCTGGACCAGGGATATTCGCCCCCCGAAAAGCCGCTGGCCGTGAATCAGAAGGGCACCACCGCGAACGAGCAGCGCGAGGGCGAGAGCCTCGACGAACGGCTCGCCAAGGAACTGCCGGACGTCCAGCCGCCGGACGGCGACGGCATCGGCGACCAGCAGGACGCCGAGGGCGAACCGGTGGACCGCCAGGTGGGCGACGAGCGCGCCGGCCGGATGACCGGCACCGACGAGGGCGACGCGCTGCGGCTGCGCAACGACGAGATCGGCCGTGACGTCGGGATCGACGGCGGGGCGGCGTCGGCGGAGGAGGCCGCGGTGCACATCGTCGACGATCCCGACCTGTCGCGCTGACGGCCTGACGCGTTGACGGTCCGGCGCGTCGACGGGCTGTGCCGCGCGGCTCGCCGCAGGTCAGGACACCTTGCGTGGCTCCGGTCGGCGCCTCTGCCGGACAGGGCCCGCGATGAGATCGGCACGCGTCATCGAGGACCGGCCCGGGAGGTCGGCCTCGGTGGCGCGTTCGTGCGGTTCGGCCTTGCTGAGCTGTGACAGGCCGGCGGTGAATGTCCGGCCGCTGTCCCCCCCCCCGCCCCGGAAACGGCGTCCGCCGGTACCGCGTTTCGCCGTCGCCTTTTCCCCTTCCCCTTCCCCTTCCCCTTCCCCTTCTCGTGTGGACCCCTTGAGACCTGGTGGAAACGCACGGGACCCGCTCCAGCACCCGGGCCGGAAAGGACAGAAAACGTCACGTGTTCGCCTCGGCAGGGCGGGTACCGGCGTAGACACATCAGAATGTGGAGGTATCGACAATGACCGGGAACGACCAGCGAAATCCCGTGGACGAGCACCCGAAGCCGGAATTCCCCCAGCAGGACCAGCCGCATCCCGGCGCGACGGACGACATGACCCCGCGGCCCGACCACGGCGAGACGTCGTACGAGGGCGCCGGACGGCTGCGGGACCGCCGGACGCTGATCACCGGCGGTGACTCGGGCATCGGACGTGCGGTCGCGCTCGCCTTCGCCCGGGAAGGGGCGGACGTCGCCTTCACGTATCTGGAGGAAGAGGAGAAGGAGGCGAAGGAAACCGTCCGGCTGGTCGAGGAAGCGGGCCAGCGGGCCCTCGCGGTGTCGTGCGACATCCGTACGGAGGAGCAGTGCCGCGCCCTGGTCGACCGGGTGGTGCGGGAATTCGGCCGTATCGACGTCCTGGTCAACAACGCGGCTTACCAGATGGCGCAGCCCGAGGGAATCGAGGGCATTTCCACCGAGCAGTTCGACCGGGTGCTGCGCACGAATGTCTACGGCATGTTCTGGCTTTCCAAGATGTCGCTGCCGCACATTCCCGAGGGCGGCAGCATCATCAACACGACGTCCGTGCAGGCGTATCAGCCGAGCCCGCAGTTGCTCGACTACGCGACCACCAAGGGCGCCATCGTCACCTTCACCCACGCGCTGGCCAGTGACCTCGCCGAGCGCGGCATCCGCGTCAACGCGGTGGCCCCGGGGCCGGTGTGGACCCCGCTGATCCCCGCGACGCTGCCGGACACCACCGAATTCGGCAAGCAGAGCCCGCTGGGACGGGCGGCGCAACCCGTGGAGATGGCGCCCGCCTATGTCTTCCTCGCGTCCCAGCAGGCCAGTTACATCACTTCGGAGATCGTCAACGCCACCGGCGGCACCCCGCTGCCGTAGCCGGCGACCAGGGAGGTCCCCATGCTCAGTGCCATCGCCGACGTGTTCCGCGCCATCGGGAGCACGCTCGCCTCCGTCGTCACCCTGCCCTTCCGCGCCCTCGCCCGCCTCTTCGGCGGTGCCTCGCGCGGTGCCCGGTGAGCCGCCGGCACCGGCCCGGACCGCGCACCGTCGTCATCACCGGCGCCAGCGCCGGGATCGGCCGCGCGACCGCCCGGCTCTTCGCCGCGCAGGGCGCGAACGTCGCGCTGCTCGCCCGCGGCCGTACCGGACTCGACGCCGCGGCCGCCGAGGTCGAGGAGCGGGGCGGCCGGGCGCTGGTGCTGCCCACCGACGTGGCCGACGCGGAGCAGGTGGAAGCGGCGGCCCAGGAGACGGAGGACGCCTTCGGGCCGATCGACGTCTGGGTCAACGACGCCTTCAGCACGGTGTTCGCGCCGTTCACGGAGGTCGACGCGGACGAGTACCGGCGCGCCACCGAGGTGACGTACCTGGGGTTCGTCAACGGCACCCGGGCCGCCCTGCGGCGGATGCTGCCGCGGGACGCGGGCGCGATCGTGCAGGTCGGCTCCGCCCTCGGCTTCCGCTCCGTACCCCTGCAGTCGGTGTACTGCGGCGCCAAGCACGCCATCAACGGCTTCACGTCCAGCGTCCGCACCGAACTGCTGCACCAGGGCAGCCGGGTGGCGGTCACCGTCGTCCAGATGCCGGCCGTCAACACGCCGCAGTTCGACTGGGTGCTGTCCCGGCTGCCGAAGACCCCCCGGCCGGTCGCCCCGGTCTACCAGCCGGAGGTCGCCGCTCGGGCCGTGCTGCACGCGGCGGACCATCCACGGCGCAAGCAGTATTACGTCGGCCTCTCCACGGTGGCGACCATCCTGGGCAACCGGGTCGCGCCCGCGCTCCTGGACCGCTATCTCGCCCGTACGGGGTACGCCTCGCAGCAGACGGACCAGCGGGCGGAAGCACACCGGCCGGAGAACCTGTGGCAGCCGGCGGACGGCCCGGACGGCGTAGATCACGGCGCGCACGGGGTCTTCGACGACAGCTCCCACCCGCACTCGCCCCAGGCGGCCCTCGCGCGTCACCCCGTACTCGTGGCGGCCGCCTCGGCCGCGGCGGGAGCGGCGGTGGGCGCCGTACTGGGGTCCGTACGCCGCGGCAGGCGCGGCAGATAAGGCACAGGCGGGGCGCCGGCCGGCCCCTCAGGACGACGGCGGGTAGGAGTACTGGCGCAGCAGCCGCACCAGGTGTACGGCGTTCACGGCGAGCGTGCGCGTCGTGGCGGCCACGTTCTTCGGCCGCTCGTCCAGGTCCTGGTAGTCCGTGCCGTGCTGCGCCTCGCCGACCCAGTACGTGACGGCGTTGGGCGCGAGGGAGACGCCGAGGTCGTTGAGGCCCTGGAAGAGGTCGGCGCTCACCTTGTGCGCGCCGTCCTCGTTGCCGACGACGGCCACGGCGCCGACCTTGCCGTACATCAGTTGCCGTCCCTGCTCGTCCGTCTCGGAGATGTCGGCGTTCATCCGCTCCAGCACCCGCTGGCACAGGCTGGACGGGTGGCCGAGCCAGATCGGGGTGGCCAGCAGCACGATGTCGGCCGCCAGCAGCTTCTCGCGCAGGCCCGGCCAGGCGTCGCCGTCGCCCATGTCGGTGGCGACGCCGGGGCGGATGTCGTGGTCGGCGACGCGTACCGACTCGCACTGCACCCCGAGGTCGTCCAGTTCGGCCAGCACCTGGTCCGCCAGCAACTGGCTGCTGGAGGCGGTGGGGGAGGGGTTCAGGGTGCAGACGAACGCCAGGGCGCGGATCATGGCAGCTCCTCGGGGATCGACAGGGTGTGAGCACACCGTGGTGCTCGGGTCACCTGTGGTGTGGACCGTACCCCGGGTGCCCGCGCCCCGCCGCTCGACACGGAGCGGACGTACGGCGCGGCAAGGCGGCGTTCACCTGCCGCGCGCGTACCGGCGTCGTGCCCAGGCGGGCAGCGCGAACCAGCACAGCAGGAACCACGCGACCAGCGCCGAGACGATCCACGGGACGGCGCTGTCGTGCAGCGCGACGCGCAGGATGAGCAGGAACGCCGAGATGACCGTGGCGAGCAGCAGCACGATGCCGACGATGGTCAGCCGGGACGCCCAGACGACCGTCTGCGCCTTCAGGTGCAGTCCGGTGACGAGCCGGTGGAAGGCGACCGGCCCGATGAGGGCGCCGTTGGCGGCCGCGCCCAGGCACAGCGTCACCACGTAGATCGCCCGGTCGACCGGTTCGAGGGAGGCGAAGCGGGGGGTGAAGACGACGGTGAGCAGGAAGCCGAAGAGGATCTGTACGCCGGTCTGGGCGACCCGGACCTCTTGCAGCAGTTCGTTCCACCGCCGGTCGGCCCGTTCCTCGGCGGACTCGCGACGACCGTCGACGGCCTGCTCGGCGGGTTCCATGTCCCAACGATAGGCGGGCCGCCGGGCGCTGTCCCGTCGGTGCCCGGGCGTCGGCGGGACCGAGCCCGGCAGCCGGTGGGGTGAAGATCACAGGGGGTGGCGGGGCGGTCGGCACACCGGCCTGAGTACGGTGAGCGGGTGCCGAAGAAGAACGTGTTCTCATCCGTGGCGGCGTGGCGCCGCCGTACGGTGTCCCGCGCGGTGCACCGCGGAGCGCGCTGGGTACGGGAGGCGGGCGCCGTCACCGCCGAACGCCCGGGACCGTACCGGTTCCGCCGGCTGGGGGCGGGCACCCGGCTGGCCTTCCCGCAGGGCACCGTCTTCGGCGACCCGTGGATCGAGATCGGTGCGTACTGCATCATCGCCCAGGACGTGACGCTGACCGCCGGGATGATGCCCGACCTCGACCTCGGCGCCGACCCGATCCTCACCCTCGGCAACGGCGTCGTCCTGGGCCGCGGCAGCCATGTGATCGCCGACGTCCGGCTGACCATCGGTGACGACTGCTTCTTCGGCCCCGGCGTGTACGTCACGACCACCAACCACAGCTACGACGACCCCGAACTGCCGGTCGGCAAGCAGTGGCCGCGCAGCGAGCCGGTCTCGATCGGGCCGGGCAGTTGGGTGGGGACCGGGGCGGTGATACTGCCGGGCGCCCGGCTGGGCCGCAACGTGGTGGTCGCGGCCGGAGCGGTCGTACGGGGCGAGGTGCCCGACCACGCGGTGGTGGCCGGCGCGCCCGCCAAGGTGGTCCGCTCCTGGGACCCGGAGGCGGGGTGGCAGCCGCCGCTGCGCACTCCGGCGCCGGTGCCGGTGCCCGAGGGGGTGACGTCCAGGGAGCTGATGGCCCTGGCCGCGCTGGAGGCCGGGGCGGACGGTGCGCTGCCCGGGGAGCCGGAGCACGGCACGGCGGCGGTAGCCGGGCGCGGCATGGTGGTGCCGGGGGCGGCCGCCGACGCTTCCTGAGGGACGCGGGGGCGGTTCGCGCCCCTCTGCCTCACCCCTGCGCGGCAGAGCCGTCCCGGGGTACGACGGTACCGGTACCCGTCTTGGCCGCAGCGCCGCCGAACTCGCGCACCGCCGCGTCGACGACGGCCTCCAGGCGCGCGTGGTGCGCGCCGTGCCAGTACACCCGGTCGCAGACGGTGCACTGGGCGAACACGTCGTACGTACGCCGCGTACCGCCCTCCAGCCGCTCCTCGACGGTGCCCTTCTCGGCCTCCTTCAGCAGACCGTTGCAAGCGGTGCACCGGGTCCACGGCGCGAGCTCCGGCGCGAACCGGCCGAGCACGTCGCGCAGTTGTTCGTCGGGGCGGTCGCTGTAGACGTACGCCCCCGCCCAGTTCTCGCGCCGCCGCAGCAGACCGCGGTCCCGGGACAGCAGCACCCGCCGCTCGGCGGCCGACCGCGCGGCCAGGGCCGGGTCGCCGATGTCCTCGCTCTCGTACGCCGCGTCCACACCCAGCAGCCGCAGCCGCCGCGCGAGGGTGCCCAGATGCACGTCGAGCAGGAACCGCAGCGGCGCGCCCGGCACCTCCTGCGGCCGTCCGACCGCGCACACCTCGACCGACTCGCCGTCCCGCGGGACGTGCGACACCGGCACCTCCCGCCCGTCCACCAGCAGGCGGCCCACCTCGGTGAGCGGAACACCGAGCGATTCCACGACGTGTCCGAGGGCGGAGGTCCCGTCGGTGCGCAGGGCGGTACGGCCCTGGCGCCGGTCGGCGGGGACGAAGAGCCGCAGCTCAGGGGCGACAGTGCAGTGGATTTCTGGTCGGTTCACGCCGTCAGGATGCCATCGCGCCACGCAGCGGTGCGTACCGGGCCACCCGGGACCCCGCCGCCCCCTGCGGGGCCACTTGCGCCCTCTCGCCATGCGGCCGTTCCTGTGGTGTCCTCGACGGGCGGGGTGGCACTGACGGGAGGACGGCGGTGCGAGCGAGAAAACGTACGGTGCCGACGGGAGGACGTACGGCGCCGTCGGGAAGACGTACGGCCCTGACGGGCCGACGCACGGCGCTGACGGGTAGACGTGCGGCGCCGGTGGGAGCGGCGCTGGCCTGCCTCCTGCTGGCTGGTGTGACGAGCGGCTGCCAGCAGAGCGGGGCGCCCGACGGGCATTCGCCGTTCACGGGGAAGGCCGCGCGGGCCGCCCCGGTGCTCGCCGTGAAGATCGACAACGTACGCGCCGCGCGCCCCCAGACGGGCCTCGACGCCGCCGACATCGTCTACGTGGAACGGGTCGAGTCGGGACTGTCGCGGCTGCTGGCCGTCTACTCCTCCCGGCTGCCGCAGGCCGTCGGCCCCGTACGCAGCGCTCGCGAGTCGGACCTGGAACTGCTGCGCCAGTTCGGCAGCCCCGCCTTCGCCTACTCCGGCACGCAGGCGAAGCTGGAGCCCGCCGTCGAGGCGGCCCCGCTGTACCCGCAGCCGCCGGGGAAGACCCCCGACGCGTACTTCCGTGGCCGCGACCGCGCGGCGCCGCACAACCTCTACCTGCGCCCCGAACGCGCCCTCAAGGCGGCTTCCGGCGCGAGCACCGCCCACGACATCGGCTTCCGCTTCGGCGCCGCGCCGTCGGGCGGACGCAACACGTCCTCGTACACCGCCCGTTACCCGGCCGCCCGCTTCACCTTCGACTGGTCGGCGGAGCGGCGCGGCTGGCTGGTGTCCATGGACGGCGCACCGGCCAAGACCGCTTCCGGGCAGCGCCTCGTGGCCCCCACGGTCGTCGTCCAGGGCGTACGCATCCGTCCCTCGCGCTACCACGACCGCTGGGGCGCCTACTCCCCGTACACCGAGACCACCGGTTCCGGGCCCGCGCGGGTGCTGCGGGACGGCAAGGCGTACGAGGCCCACTGGACGCGGCCATCCCCCGACGGCGGCACGGACTTCACCACGGCGTCGGCCGGCACACCGCTCAACTTCGCGGCGGGCCAGGTGTGGGTGGTGTACGTACCGGAGGAGGCGGTGGGCGGCGGATCCGGGTAGACCTCGACGGCGGCGCCCCGGGGGCGAGGCCGGCGCGCGCCCACGCGTCCGGTCACACCTCGACCAGCAGGCCGCGCAGCCCCCGGATCACGAAGTTCGGCTTGCGTTCCGGGACGGCGGCCAGCCGTAGCGACGGAGCCCTGCGCAGCAACGCCGCGAGCGAGGCGGTCAGTTCGAGGCGGGCCAGGGGAGCGCCGATGCAGTAGTGGATACCGGCGCTGAAGGAGATGTGCGGGTTGTCCTTACGGGTGAGGTCCAGCTCGTCCGGCCGGTCGAAGACCGCCGGATCGCGGTTGGCCGACCCGAAGAGCAGCGCCACCTCGCTGCCGCGCGGGACGACCGTGCCGTCGATCTCGATGTCGTCCAGCACCCAGCGCTCGAAGAGCTGAAGCGGCGTGTCGTAGCGCAGCAGTTCCTCCACGGCCGTGGGCAGCAGCCCGGCCGGGTCCGCGCGCAGCGCCGCCAGTTGCGCCGGGTGGCGGAAGAGCGCGTACCAGCCGTTGACCGTGGCGTTGACGCTCGCCTCGTGACCGGCGTTCAGCAGCAGGGCGCAGGTGGAGACCATCTCCTGCTCGCTGAGCGACTGGCCCTCGTCGTACGCGGCGATCAGCCCGGAGACCAGGTCGTCCCCCGGCACCGCCCGCCGCGCGGCGATCAACTCCCGCAGATAGCCGGAGAACTCACGGGACGCGTCGACCGCCCGCCGTGCCGTACCGGCGGACGGGTTCAGCTCGTACATGCCGCAGATCGCGGCCGACCACGGCCGCAGCAGATGCCGGTCCGCTTCCGGAACCCCGAGCATCTCGGCGATGACCGCGACCGGCAGCGGCTCCGCGATCCGCGCCGCGAGATCCCCGCCGCCGTCCGCGACCAGGTCCCGGACCAGCCGGTCCGCCAGATCCTCGACGTACGGCCGCAGCCGCTCGACCGTACGGGGCGTGAACGCCTTCGCGACCAGGCGGCGGATACGGGTGTGGGCGGGCGCCTCCAGGTCGAGCATCCCGTTGTCGTTCAGGACATGGAACGGCTCGTGCTCCGGCGGCGGCGCGGCGCGCCCGAACTCCTCGTGGGTGAAACGGTGCCGGTAGGTACGGCCCAGCCGACGGTCGCGGAGCAGGGCCGAGACGTCCGCATGGTGCGGGACGAGCCACTGGTCGGAGGGCTCGAAGTGCCGCACCCGGCCACGGGCACGCAGTTCGGCGTAGGCGGGGTACGGGTCGGCGACGAAATCCGGCGACCAGGGATCGAAGACTGCCTGGGCTCCTGCCATGCGCGGACGCTAACCGCCGGAGCCCGCTGTGGCCACCCCGGCGCCGTACGGAGCCGGCTGCCGGGCGTGGAAGTCCACCCGGCGGGCAGGCCGATGGCGGGAACGTCGGGGACCGGGGTCCAGGAGTGGTGGGTCAGCGGTGGCGGGCGGCTTCGCGCAGCCTGCTCGGCTGGCTGCCCCAGTTACGGGTGCGGGCCAGGATGCGGCGCCGGTGGCCGAAGGCGTGCAGGCGCTCCACGAAGTGCAGACCCGCCGAGTCCATGAAGGTGACCTCCGCGATGTCCAGGGTGACACTGCTGGTCATGGACGGCAGACCGGCCAGAGCCTGGTCGAGAAGGCGTACGGAAACGCAGTCGATCTCTCCTCTCGGGCTGAGGACGGCCCGGTCGCCGTGCAGCCGGGTGCGGACCGTCAAGATGTTCAGGAAGTCCGGGCCAGACAGTTCTGTCTCAGGGGCCATGCCCTTACCGTGTCAGGGTCGGACGAGCCTGTCCACAATCATCACCACGTTGTCAGGGGGACACGATGGCTCCAGGGGACGCGACGGCCGTGGGAACGGCGGTGCCAGTCCGTCCGCCCGCCCAGGCGCGCGAGCGCATCCTGGAGACGGCCTACGAGCTGTTCTCCCGGCGCGGAATCCGCGCGGTCGGCGTCGACGAGGTGATCGCCCGCTCCCGTGTGGCCAAGGCCACGCTCTACCGCAACTTCCCCTCCAAGGACACCCTGGTCCTGGCGTTCCTCGAACGCCGCGAGGAGCGCTGGACCCGCGGCTACGTGGAGGCCGGGGCACGGCGGCTGGGCGCGGACCCGGAGGAGCGGCTCCTGGCCGTCTTCGACGTGTTCGACGAGTGGTTCCGCCGGCCCGACTTCGACGCCTGTACGTTCGTGAACGTCCTGCTGGAGATGGGCTGGGAGCACCCGCTGGGCAAGGCGAGCATCGCCCACCTGGAGAACATCCGCGCCATCCTGCGGTCCCTGGCCGAGGAGGCCGGACTCCGGGACACCGAGAACTTCGCCCGGTCCTGGCACATCCTCATGAAGGGGTCGATCATCTCGGCGGCCGAGGGCGACAAGGAGGCCGCCCGGCGGGCTCAGGAAATGGCTCGTATGCTCATCGAACGGCATCGTCCGGTTGAACAGCCTCGTCCGGCTGACGGTGAGGATGTCCCGGTTGCGGGTGATGGCGGCCCGGCTGCCTGTGACGACGGCCCGACCGTCTGAGGCGGCGACCCGGCTGCCCGTGACGACGGCGGGCCCGTGCATCCCGGTCCGCCCCCGACCGCCCGCTGAGACGGCACGCCGTACGGTCCGGCCGGGCTGTTAGCTTGGCGCCATGCCCGAGCCCATGGACGCCTTCGACGACGTACGCCCCGCCCTCGACTGCCTGGACCTGCTGCCCGGCCCGGTCGCCGCCGCGATCCGCGACTGGCGGGGGACCGTGCCCGTCGAACAGTTCCACTACGTGGACACCGACCCCGCGATCGCCGACACCGCCGTCCTGGTCGGGCAGCACGGCTCCTGGCTCCTGGAGCAGTCGGCGAACTGCGTCGTCGTGGCGGGCAAGCGCGGCGGTGCCGTCACGCTCGCCGCCTGCGTGGTCCTCTCGCACACCCGGGTCGACGTGAACGGAGCCGTACGGCGCGAGCTGGGCGCCCGCAAGGCGTCCTTCGCCCCCATGGACACCGCGGTCGGCGAGAGCGGCATGGAGTACGGCGGCATCACCCCGATCGGGCTCCCCGAGAGCTGGCCGCTGCTCCTGGACGCGGCCGTGGTGGACACCCCGTACACGCTGATCGGCAGCGGCAGCCGGCGCGGCAAGCTCATCGTGCCGGGCAAGGCCCTGGCCGAACTGCCCGGGGTGACCGTTCTCGACGGGCTGGGGACGGTGCCGGGGGAGTAGTAGGGCGGCTGCTCGCTGTCCGGCTCCTGCCCTGTCGCCGCCCGGAAGCGCGCAGTCTTGGCGGAATCTCCAATAGCCGTACGAGAGGCCGTACCCCGATCATTCGCGCCATGGACACCAGGGGGAACACGGACCCGGCCGAGGCCCGTGACGTGGCCGAATTCCTCGCGATGCTGCGGGAGCTCAAGGAGCGCCGGGGGCTGACGTACCGGCAGCTCGAACAGCGCGCCGCCGAACAGGGCGAAGTACTGGCCCGCAGCACCCTCGCGGACGTCCTGAGCGGCAGACGCCTGCCCCGCCCGGAAGTCCTGTCCGTCTTCGTACGCGCCTGCGGCGAAAGCAGCGAACGGGCCTCGGCCTGGCTCGACGCCCGCGCGGACGTCGCTGCCAGGTCACGCACGGCGAAAACGGGACCGGCCCCGGCGGACGTGACGGAACCGGCGCCGCCCCAGGCCGCTGTGGCGCCCGAGGACGCCGCAGCCAGGCCCCGCAGCGCCCGCCGCGCGCCTCTCCTGATCGCATCGGGGGTCGTTCTCGTCCTGGCCACCGCCGCTGTCACCGCCTGGATGGCGACTTCCGGCGGTACGTCCTCCGGCAACCCGCCTTCCGGCAGCCCGCCCTCCGATGCGGCTCCGCAGTCCAGAGCCCCGTCACGGAACGCCGCGATTCCCGCAGGCTGGATACGGATCCGACCGGCCGGGGCGCCCACCCTGTGCGTGACCGACGGCCGCGTCCAGGACGGCCGTTACAGCTCATTGGTGGCGGTCCAGCGGCCGTGCGGGGGCGTCGCACCGCAGCGCACCGAACTCGAACCGGTGGGTACCGACACCTACCGCATCGCGTGGGTGCACCCCGAGCACGGAAAGGGCTGCCTGAAGGCCCTGTCGGGCGGCACGGCGGACGGCCTGCTCGAACCGTGGGAGTCCTGCGCCCAGGCCAGCAGTTTCCGAGTCGAACCCGACCGCGGCTCCGGCCCCCGCTCCGACTCCGGTCCCGGTTCCGGACCCTCCGGATCGACCCGGCAGGCGAACGGCGGGAAGCCCGCCCGCTACATCTTCCGCACCGACGGCGAGCAGTGTCTCGGTGTACGCGATGCCCGTACGACCACCGGGGCCGAGGTGACCCTGCAACGGTGCACCGGCCGCGAGAATCAGACCTTCCTCATCGACCCCGCCCCCTGACCCCGGGCCACCCGGAACGCACATCCAGGGACAACGGCGTGGAGTGCTCCGCGAACCCGAGGCTTCGGTACAGCCGTTCGGCGTCGGGTGTGGCGTGCAGGTCCACCCGCGAGACACCCCGCTCCGCGAAACACTCCAGCAGCGCCTCGGTCGTGGCCCTCGCGTAACCGCGCCCCTGGTACGCCGGATCGGTGCAGACGGTGAACACGAAGCCGAACAGTCCCGAAGGATGCCCCGGAGCCGGCAGCCGCTCCTCGACCCGCCCCACCGCACACGCCGCCAGCCCGGCGCCGTCATCGGCCTCCACGACGAACCCGACCAGACACGGCACCGCCTCCGAAAGCTGTCGCCGCGCACTCTCGACCGCGTTCCGCTCCCACACCCCGCCCTCGTCCCGTCCGTTCATGGCCCGGAACATCAACCGGCGCAGCCGGACGATCTCTTCGGCGTCCCCGGGACCCGCAGCACGTATCGCGATCATGCCCGGACGCTACCCGCATACGGCGCGCCGGCCTGAGCCGGGACCGCCTCAAGGGGCGGCCCGGGGAACGGTGGCGTCGGGTATGGAGTCAGTGGCGGGGAAGCGGCGGCGGGTGGCGAGGGCGACGTGGACCAGGCCGATCAGGACGGGGACTTCGATGAGGGGGCCGACGACACCGGCCAGGGCCTGGCCACTGGTGGCGCCGAAGGTGGCGATGGCGACCGCGATGGCCAGTTCGAAGTTGTTGCCCGCCGCGGTGAAGGCGAGGGTGGTGGCGCGCGGGTAGTCCAGTCCGACCGCCCGGCCCAGAACCATGGAACCAGCCCACATGACGGCGAAGTACACCAGCAGAGGCAGGGCGATGCGGGCGACGTCCAGGGGCTGGGAGGTGATGGCGTCGCCTTGGAGGGCGAAGAGCACCACGATGGTGAACAGCAGGCCGTACAGGGCGAACGGTCCGATCCGGGGGACCAGCTTCGTCTCGTACCAGGTGCGGCCCTTGGCCCGCTCGCCCAGGCGGCGGGTGAGGAACCCGGCGGCGAGCGGGATGCCCAGGAAGGTCAGCACGGAGCGGGCGATCTCCCACACCGACACGTCCAGCGAGGTCTGTTCCAGGCCGAGCCGGCCGGGCAGGACGGACAGGTAGAACCAGCCGAGCAGGCTGAACGCCAGGACCTGGAAGACGGAGTTGAGGGCGACCAGGACGGCGGCGGCCTCGCGGTCGCCGCAGGCCAGGTCGTTCCAGATGACGACCATGGCGATGCAGCGGGCCAGCCCGACGATGATCAGACCGGTGCGGTAGGCGGGCAGGTCCGGCAGGAAGAGCCAGGCCAGGGCGAACATCAGGGCCGGGCCGGCCAGCCAGTTCAGCACCAGGGACGGGACGAGCAGGCGGCG
This sequence comes from Streptomyces chrestomyceticus JCM 4735, assembly GCF_003865135.1. Classification (NCBI taxonomy): domain Bacteria; kingdom Bacillati; phylum Actinomycetota; class Actinomycetes; order Kitasatosporales; family Streptomycetaceae; genus Streptomyces; species Streptomyces chrestomyceticus. The sequence goes on from NZ_BHZC01000001.1 coordinate 8,657,762, forward strand.
GTCGCGGGTGACCGCACCCAGGCGGTCGTAGCGGACCTTGGCCAGCACCGGGTACATCATCACCAGCAGCCCCAGCGCGATGGGCAGCGAGACTCCGGTGACGGTGACTTTCGCCAGGACGTCCCCCAGGCCGGGCACCAGGCGGCCCAGGCCGAGGCCGACGGCCATCGCGGCGAGGATCCACACCGCCAGCCAGCGGTCGGTGAACGGCAGCCGGGTCGCCACCGGCGCCGTGTCGGCGGCGGCGGAGGTGGTGGGGGAGGCGGGGGCTGGGGCGCTCATGCGTCGGCCCGGCAGGCGGAGGCGGGCAGCGGGGCGCCGGCGGGGCGGGTGAGGACGCCCGCGAGGCGGTCGGTCATCTCCGGTACGAGCCGGTAGTGGACCCAGGTGCCCCGGCGTTCGCAGTCGATCAGCCCGGCCTGCCGCAGCAGCTTCAGATGGTGGGAGATCGTCGGCTGGGACAGGTCGAAGGCCGGGGTCAGGTCGCAGACGCACACCTCGCCCCCGGCGCGGGAGGCGATCAGCGACAGCAGGCGCAGCCGCACCGGGTCTCCCAGTGCCTTGAACACCTTCGCCAGCTCCACCGCCTGCTCGTCGTCCAGCGGCGAGGTCAGCAGGTCCGGGCAGTAGACCGCGAGGCCGTCCTCGCCGAGAAGTCCGAGCTCTTGATTCGACATACTTCTATATTGACGAACTTCGATCCAGGGCGCAACCTTGTATCGACAGATATCGATTCAGGCTGTTGGAGGTTCCGTCATGTCGCGAGTCCAACTCGCCCTGCGCGTCCCCGACCTTGAGGCGTCCGTCGCCTTCTACACGAAGCTCTTCGGCACCGAACCGGCCAAGCGCCGCCCCGGCTACGCCAACTTCGCCATCGCCGAGCCGCCACTGAAGCTCGTACTGCTCGAAGGCCAGGACTCCACAGGGGCCGCCGGGACCCGGCTCGACCACCTCGGCGTCGAAGTCGAGAGCACCGACCAGGTCACCGCGGCCACCACGCGGCTCAAGGAAGCGGGCCTGGCCACCTTCGAGGAGAACGACACCACCTGCTGCTACGCCCTCCAGGACAAGGTCTGGGTGACCGGTCCGGGCAAGGAGCCCTGGGAGGTGTACGTGGTCAAGGCGGATGCCGGCTCGTGAAGGAGTAGGGAGAAGGGAGTAACGAGGTAAGGGGGTAGGGGCTCAGCCCAGCCTGGGTATCTCGATGGCCGGGCAGCGGTCCATCACCATGTCCAGTCCGGCGGACCTGACCTTCTCGTAGGCCGCTTCGTCGACCACGCCGAGCTGGAACCAGACCGCCTTGGCGCCGATTTCGACCGCTTCATCGGCGATACCGCCTGCGGCATCGCTGTTGACGAAGACGTCCACGACGTCGACGGGGAACGGTACGGCGGCCAGGCTCGGATAGCCCTGCTCGCCGTGGACCGCTTCGGCTTTCGGGTGGACCGGGACGATGCGCTTGCCGTACCGCTGGAGGACACCGGCGACGCCGTACGCGGCGCGGTTCCGGTTGGTGGACAGGCCCACGACGGCCCAGGTGTCGCCGGAGTCCCGAAGGATCCTGCGGATCGTCGCCGGATCGCCGTACACAACTGCCTCCCGTGGGTCGGACCGGGGCCCGTCGGATGCGACCGCGCGGCGGCGGCCGTCTGGTTTCGACAACGTGGGCGAGGGGGCGAAGATTCCCGGGGCGCGTACGGGGTGCGCCGGGCGCTTCCGGTGGCGCATAGGGTGGCCTGATGCAGGAGCAGTACCGGACTCTCGCGCGCGAGGGTGTTCACGAGATCGAGATCAACAAGTCCCGCTTCATCTGCGCGCTCGCCCCCGTCGCGACCGAGACCGAGGCCCAGGACTTCATCGCGCGTATCCGCAAGGAGCACCCCACGGCGCGGCACAACTGCTTCGCGTACGTCCTGGGGGCCGACGGCGGGGTGCAGAGGGCCAGCGACGACGGCGAACCGGGCGGGACCGCGGGGGTGCCGATGCTGCAGATGCTGGTGCGCCGCGAGGTCAGGTACGTCGTCGCCGTCGTCACCCGCTACTTCGGCGGCATCAAGCTCGGGGCGGGCGGTCTGATCCGCGCGTACGGGGGTGTCGTGGGGGAGGCCCTGGACGCTCTCGGTACGGTCACCCGGCAGCGCTTCCGTCTGGTCACGGTCACCGTCGACCACCAGCGCGCGGGGCGGGTGGAGAACGACCTGCGCACCACGGGCCGGGCGGTGCGCGAGGTGACGTACGGGTCCGACGTACGGATCGAGGTCGGGCTGCCGGAATCGGACCTGGACGCCTTTCGCGCCTGGCTGGCCGATGCGACCGCGGGCACGGCGGGTCTGGAGCTGGGCGGCGAGGCGTACGGGTAGGGGGCGGGGGCGTACCGGGGTCAGGTCGGGGTGCGGAGCAGATCTGACACGGTGTCGTACGCCTGCTGGACGAACGGGGAGCGGAGGCCCGGCGCGCAGTTGGCCAGGGCGACCAGCGCCGTGTCGTGCCGGGGGCTGAAGGCGACGAAGCTCGTGCAGCCGCGGGTGCCGCCCGAGTGGTGGTAGAGGCCGGAGCCGTCGGCCCGGAGGCGGATGTTCCAGATCAGAGCCAGCCGGGATGTGGTGCGGGGCAGGGCGAGACGGGGGCGGGTGACGTCCTTCAGGGCGGTACGCAGGGGTGCCGGGGGTGCGCCGGTGACGGCTGCGTGCCGCAGGCCGAAGTCGCTCGGGGCGCCCACGCCCGGGACGTCTGCACCCATGACGTCCGCGCCCGGGACGCCCATGCCCATGACGTCCGCGCCCATGACGTCCGCGCCCACGACGTCCGCGCCCATGACGTCCGCGTCCCCCGGGCGGATCAGCGCCTCGGCGACCGTCAGCAGGTCGCGGGCGCTGGAGCGGACGGCGCCGGCAGCGGGCAGGCCCGGGATGCCGAACGGCGGGCGGGAGCGGCCGTGCCCGTAGCCGGTGACCTGCGTGCCGTCGGGAGGCGGGTCGGCGGTGGCGCTGGTGTCGTGCAGGCCGAGGGGGCGCAGGACCCGGGCCGCGAGCAGGTCCTCGTACGGGAGCCCGCCGGCCGCCCCGCACAGGGCGTGCCCCAGGAGGCCGACACCGAAGTTGGAGTACCGCACGCGGGTGCCGGGCCGGGATCGCAACCGGGTACGGGCCAGGGCGCGCAGCACGTCCGCGCGCGTGAAGCTCGCGTAGGGGTTGGTCGGGAGACGGCGGATGTCGGAGCGCAGCAGCCCCGGAGGCAGGCGGGGCAGCCCCGAGGTATGGGTGGCCAGGTGGGTGAGGGTGATGTCCGTACCTCGTACGGGTACGCACGTCCCCGCGGGCAGATGACGGGCGACCGGATCATGATGGCCCACCTCGCCCCGGGCGGCCTGCTCGGCGAAGAGCAGCGCGGTGAACGTCTTGCTGAGTGAACCGATTTCGAAACGGGTGGACGGCTCCACCGGCACCCCGCCCTCGCGTGCGGTGCTGCCCCGGACGAGGAAGGACCGCTGCCCGCGCCGGTACAGGCCGACGGCGACGGCACTCGCGCCCGGGGCGGCCGACAGCAGCGCGTCCGCCGTCTCCCACGGCAGCCCTTCGGGCAGGCCGGGCGCCGTCGCGACCGGTGCCTCCGGCTGGATCATGGGCCGGCTGCGCCTGGTTGCCCTGCGCCGCCCAGCGCGCGGGTGAGGGCTACGGTGCCCGCGACGACGGCCACGACGGTGGGGTGCTGGTGGGCGTCGAAGAGTTCGGCCGGGTCGCCTTCGACGGGCTGGTCGTCGCGGGGGACCAGTCCGTCCTCGCGCTGGAGGCCGATCAGCCGCTGCCAGTCGTCGGTCTCCGTCCAGGGCTCCGGCAGACAGGCGCCGACGATCATCAGCTCGGCCATCAGGTCCCACTGACCGCACTCCGCCCAGATCTCGGTCCACACCGGGAGCCACCGGGTGAGGTACTCCGCGAGCTCGGCGGGGAGCCGGTCGGGGAGCCGGCCCCAGTCGGTGAGGTGGAAGGCGACGTGGGTGACGCCGTAGCCGGTCAGCCAGTCGATGTGCCAGGGTTCGGGCGTGGCGCCGAGCCAGGTCGCCCGGGTCAGCGTGGCCCAGTCGTAGGCGGCGGGGCCGTGGTCGAGGCCGATGACGCGCGCGGAGTTGGCGACCGCGAGCCGCCGGTTCGGTACGTGTTCCACGGCGTGCGTCGAACGCAGCGTGAACGTGTGGGCGGCCAGCCGCTCGAACTGCGGGTGGCGGTAACCGCCGCGGACGAAGTGGGCGTAGGTCTCCATCGGGTCCGTCTTGAGCGGGTGCCGCAGCAGCCGCTCGTACAGCAGCGCACCGTTGTCCACCTGCTGCCAGCAGAACTCCAGCAGCTCACGGGCCAGGGCGAGTTCCGCCGTTCCCGCGACACCGCTGCGCAGGACCAGGGAGGCGGCGAGCGCCGATTCGCCCAGGCCCTTGTAGGTGTCGGCGTCGTCGACGAGGTCCGCCCGGGGGCAGTCGGAGAGCTTGCCGTGCTCGCGGTTGGCGTGCAGCCAGGCCAGGGCACGGGAGCCGATGGTGTGCGCGGTCTGTGCCGTGGCCGGGCTCATATGTCCTCCAGGCCGAGCAGCCGGCGCGCGATGGCGGTGTCCAGTGCGAGGCGGTCGCCGCCGCCGAGCAGCCCGATGTTCTCGGTCAGGGGTGCTGGGTCCAGGGGCAGCCGCGTTCCGTCGGCGTGGAGCCAGGCCAGCCAGCGGGTGATCCGGGCGGCGGTGGGGTGGTCCCGTCGCAGGGTGGCGCGGGTGGCGCCGCGGGCCAGGCCCAGGGCTCCGGCGCGGGCGGCGTCGTGCACCGGTCCGTCCAGGCCCGGCAGGGCGAGGGAGGCCAGCTTTCCCATGCGTACGGACCAGGAGACCCAGCCCTCCTGCGCGGGGGTGCCGGGCACCGTGCCTTCCTGTACGGGGGTGCCGGGGCCGCCTGGGCGGTCGCCGTCGGCCGCGTCGGTGGTCGGCGGGAGGTTGCGGGGCGCGGCATCGTCGCACCGCGGAGGGCCCTGAGGGAGGGGCGCTGAGTGTACCGGCGAGTTGGCGGGGTCGAGGCGGGCCAGCACGGTGGCGAGGCCCCAGTCGATCCAGGCCATGACCCACGTTTCCTCGGTGCCCTCGGGCGGTGCCGGCGGTGGCGTCTCGTCGGGTGGCAGGGCACTGAGTGACAGGGCGATGGCGGCCGTGTCGCCCGCGGGAGGGACCTGACCGGTCAGTACGTACGGGGCGAGGACGTCCGCCCCCAGAATGCGGACGGCACCCAGCGCCACCCCCGGGTCGCCTCCGGTCTCCGCCGCCGCGGCCTCCACGTGGATCGCGGCCACGGCGGCGCCCCCGGTGCCCCGGAGGGCATCGAGGGCACGACGGGCCAACTGGTCGGCCGATTCGCTGTGGGCGGTCCGGGAACGCTCGGAGATCACCGGCGCTTCGTTTCCTTCGGCTCCTTGGGCGAGATCAGGAGGCCCAGGAGCAGGACTCCCCATGCGGCGCCGTGCGGCGCGGGGACCGGCGCGTCGCTCAGCGGGGCTTCTGGCTGGGTCGCCACCCACCCCAGTGCTTCCTTGTCGAGTGTGAGGCCAGTGGGCTGAAGGGTCTGGGCAAGCATCATTCGCTCCCTCGAAGAGATGTCATCACCAAGGTCGGTGATGCCCCGATGCCACCTCCCAAAGTACTCCCAAATCGACATATCGACCATTGGTGGACAGAAAGCTTGTCGGGTGGTGGAGACGGCTGTGTGCGGGGGTAATTTCCGCGGGGCGGCGAGCGGGCTGTATGGGTCTGGGTGGAGCGGATCTGTACGGGCCCGTTGCGTGCCCCTCGCGTCGCGCATCGGTAGTACCGCCGCGCCGACGCGACGAAAGGGCCCGCCCTCACGTCCGAACTCCCCGACGCGCAACCGGGCTCGTGGTCGTCGCCGTGTTCATCAACTCCGGTGCGGGACGGGCCTTTTCGTACCCGCCGCACGCCGAGCGGTGACGGATCAGTGGCGACTCGCGTCCGGTGTCACCCGAACAGTCCCTCCGCCGAGGAGTCCGTCACGTCCGCGCCCATGTTGCGCTCCATCATCCGCAGCGCGGCGTCCGCCAGGTCGGCGTGGATGTGGGCCACCGCGTCGCGCGGGACCGTGACGTCCAGGTGACGGATGTGCGCGTCGAGGGCCGAGTACAGGACGCACTGTTCGGTCACCTGGCCGCAGAGCACTATCCGTCCGATGCCGTGCTGGCCGAGCAGGTACTCCAGCGGCGTCTCGTAGAAGATCGAGTGCCGGGCCTTGACCACGAACAGCGAGTCGTCGTCGGGGCGGAGGGGTTCCACCAGGTCGGAGTGCGGTCCGTCCAGCGCCGTACGGAGGAGTTCGTCGTGGTTCGAGCGCCACCGGCCGAAGTTGTCGTTGACGTAGATGACTTCGACGTCCGAGTCCTTCGCGCGGGCCCGGTCCAGGACGCGCAGCATGCCGGGCAGGGCGTCGCGCACCGACGGCAGCAGGCGCTCGGCGTCCTCGTGCTCATAGGTGTTGATCATGTCGATCACGACGAGTGCCGTCCGCATGTCAGCCGCTCCCTTCGACGAGCACCCGTACCGTCTTCAGCTCGGGATCGGCCGCGTCGGGTACGTTCATCCCGGCCCGCACCCCGCTCGTCAGATAGCGCACCACGGGCCCGTCGAGCCGTTCGCCGGGCAGCGCGGCCGGGATGCCCGGCGGGTAGGGGGTCAGCATCTCGGCCACGATGCGGCCCGCCGCCGCGTGCACCGGTACGTCCTCGACCTCGCCGAAGTAGGCGTCGCGCGGCAGGCACACCTGCTCCAGCCGCAGCTCGCCCGGCGTCGGCACCTCGACCTCCGGGGCCGGGCGCAGGTCCGCCGCGTGCCGCGACAGGTCGCGCAGGGCGTCGAGCAGTATCCCGGCGGTCGCGTCGTCGTCGGCGTGGGTGAGCTGGGCGCTGATCCGCCGGTGGTCGGCGAGGTGGGCGTCGACGGAACGGTGTTCGCGCAGCCAGTCGGCGGCGCGGTAGCCGGACGTGCCGAGGCCGCTCACGTCGATCACCACGGGCAGCGGGTCGAAGTCGTCGGCCAGCCCCGGGCCGCAGAAGTCGGCCCGGTCGTTGACGTGCAGCCCGTCGATCTCCTCGATGGCGGCCCGTACCCGCGCGGCCAGGTCCAGGGCCCGGCCCAGGAGGTCACGGCCCCGCAGGGCCATCTGCCGCCGCCAGCCGTCCAGGCCCGCGTACAGCAGCACCGAAGGGCTGGTCGTGCCGAAGAGGTCCGCCCGTGACTTCAGTACGGTCGGCTGGACCAGGTCGCCCCTAAGGTGGAACACCGAGCCCTGCTCCAGGCCGCTGCCCGTCTTGTGGATGCTCGTCACGCAGATGTCGGCGCCGGCGTCCATCGCCCAGGACGGCAGGTCCGGATGGAACGGCAGATGTGCCCCCCACGCCTCGTCCACCACCAGCGGGCGCCCCCGCCGGTGGCACACCTGCGCCAGCGCGTCCAGGTCCGCGCAGGCGCCGTACGGTGTCGGGCTGGTCACCAGCGCGCCGCGGGCGTCGGGGTGCTCCTCGAAGGCCCGCTCGAACGCCTCGACCGACGGCGGGTGGGCGAGCCGGCGCTCCTCGTCCCACTGCGGGTCCACCCAGATCGGCCGGACACCGGACAGGATCAGGCCCGACACCACCGACTTGTGCGCGTCCCGCCCGACCAGCAGCTTCTCGTGCGGGCCCGCGACGGACAGCATCGCCGCCTTGACGGACAGGGAGCTGCCGCAGGTCGAGAAGAACGTGTGCGAGGCGTGCACCGCGTCCGCCATGAGCGCTTCGGCGCGGTCCAGCACCTGGCCCGTGCCGAGGCGGTCGTCGAGGCCGCCGGAAGCGAGTAGGTCGCCGTGGAAGACGGCGTCGCCCAGGACCTCCCGTACCTCGGGGTCGGCGCCGCGGGCCTGCTTGTGGCCCGGTGGGGTGAAGGAGACCTCTCCGGCCTGTCGGTAGCGGGACAGCGCCTCCAGTACCGGTGCCTGTGTGTGATCGACAGCCATGCGGCAGGGGTTCCCCGGGGGGCGGGTCGCCAATCACGGGGCGCGCTTTGCGCGCGGGGGTCTGTTGACTGGTTCACGTTGCGTGTGGGGGGCGCTTCGCGCGGGTTGTGGGGGTTGACGTTCGGCTCGCATTGCGTGCGTTGTGGGGGCGGGGGCGCGCAGGGGGCCAACTCCTCGGCACCGTGGACCTCAACGTGACTTCATTCGGCAACGCAGAGGCCCGGCTGCCTGCGGGGATGGCCCCCTACACGCCCCCTCGGGCCGGTTTGGCGAGTCGAGGTCGGTGGAGGGAGAAGTTTTCGATGACACGGGGGGCGCCTCTCCTTGCGGTGAGGCTCACGGGGTGGTGGCGGAAGAGCGGTGCTCACCCGTACGGGGAGAGCGCGGCTCCGGCGTGTCCGCTGCGGCTTCCGCCCAGTCCTCTCCCGGGACCCGTCGATCTTTGCCGTTCCCTACGGGTTTTCCCTGGCCAGTGCGGGGAACCCGCCCTCGCGGCCGCCGGTTGGGCTCCGGTGGCGCGGGCCTGCCGCGTCGGGGGCCGCTTGCCGCCCCGCTCGCCGCGGGGGCTCCGGCGGGTGAGCCTTTGAGGAGGCGGCCGCCGTGGCAGACCGCTGACCCGCTGGAGGAGGAGCGATGGGCGTGCGCAAACGGGTTCGCGAGTGGCCCGTGTACCGGCAGCTTACCGGGGGCGACCCGCTGGGCCGGGGGCGCGCCGCGATGTCGCCGTACACGGAGCGGCTGCGCCCGCGCACGGACTCCGCCGATCGGATGGTGCGCTCCGTCTGCCCGTACTGTGCGGTCGGCTGCGGCCAGCAGGTGTACGTCAAGGACGAGAAGGTCGTCCAGATCGAGGGTGATCCGGACTCGCCGGTCAGCCGTGGCCGGCTGTGTCCCAAGGGTTCGGCGACGCTCCAGCTCACCACCGGGTCGTCCCGGCGTCACCAGGTGCTCTACCGGCGTCCGTACGGGACGGACTGGGAGCCGCTGGATCTGGAGACGGCCATGGACATGGTCGCCGACCGGGTCGTCGAGACGCGCCGCCGTACCTGGGAGTGGGAGTCCGACGAGGGGCTCCACACGGCGCGGACCCTGGGCATCGCCAGTCTGGGCGGCGCCACGCTGGACAACGAGGAGAACTACCTCATCAAGAAGCTGCTGACCGGCCTCGGCGTGGTTCAGGTGGAGAACCAGGCCCGGGTCTGCCACAGCTCCACCGTCGCGGGCCTCGGCACCTCCTTCGGGCGCGGTGGCGCGACCACGTTCATGCAGGATCTCCAGCACGCGGACTGCATCGTCATCCAGGGATCGAATTTCGCCGAGGCGCATCCCGTCGGCTTTCAGTGGGTGATGGAGGCCAAGGCGCGTGGCGCCCGTGTCATCCATGTCGATCCGCGGTACACGCGTACCAGTGCTCTGGCCGACTTGCATGTACCACTGCGGGCGGGCAGCGACATCGCCTTCCTCGGCGGAATCATCCATCACGTCCTGACGGAGGAGAAGGACTTCCGTGAGTACGTCCTGAACTACACCAACGCCGCCACTCTGGTCGGCGAGGACTTCCGGGACACCGAGGACCTGGACGGTGTCTTCTCCGGCCTGGGGGAGGACGGTTCGCATTACGACACCCTGACCTGGCAGTACGAGGGCGTCGACGTCCAGGCGCCGTCGGGTGAGGTGGACGAGCTGTACGAGGCCCGTGTGCAGGAGGCCGGTGGGGCGGAGCAGCACGGTTCCGGCGGGGCGCGGACCGGAGGGCAGCCGCCGCGGGACGAGACGCTCCAGCATCCGCGCTGCGTCTACCAGGTGCTGAAGCGCCACTACGCCCGCTACACCCCCGAGATGGTCGAGCGGATCTGCGGAGTGCCGCAGGAGACGTTCCTGCGGGTGTGCGAGGAGCTGACCGCCAACTCGGGCCGCGACCGCACCAGCGCCTTCGTCTACGCGGTCGGCTGGACCCAGCACTCGGTCGGCGCGCAGTACATCCGGGCCGCCAGCGTCCTGCAACTGCTCCTCGGCAACATCGGCCGCCCCGGCGGCGGCATCCAGGCCCTGCGCGGCCACGCCTCCATCCAGGGCTCCAGCGACATTCCCACCCTCTTCAACCTGCTGCCCGGCTACCTGCCGATGCCGCACGCCCACGCGCACGAGGACCTGGACACCTTCGTCCGGTCGAGCCGTACCGTGAAGGGCTTCTGGGGCAACATGCGGGCCTACTTCGTCAGCCTGCTCAAGGCGTACTACGGTGACGCGGCCACCGCCGACAACGACTACTGCTTCGGCCACCTGCCGCGCCTGACCGGCGCCCACTCCACGTACGAAACCGTCATGGCGCAGCTCGACGGCACCTGCAAGGGCTACTTCCTGATGGGGGAGAACCCCGCCGTCGGCTCCGCCAACACCCGCCTGCAACGCCTGGGCATGGCCAACTTGGAATGGCTGGTCGTCCGGGACTTCTCGCTCATCGAATCGGCGACCTGGTGGCAGGACGGCCCGGAGATCGAGACCGGCGAGCTGCGTACCGAGGACATCGGTACCGAGGTGTTCTTCTTCCCTGCCGCCGCGCACACCGAGAAGTCCGGCTCCTTCACCAACACCAACCGCTGGGTGCAGTGGCACCACACGGCCGTCGAGCCCGAGGGCGATGCCCGCAGCGACCTGTGGTTCATGTACCACCTCGGCCGGCGCATCAAGGCGAAGCTGGCCGCCTCCACCGACCCCATGGACCGGCCCGTACAGGACCTGACCTGGGACTATCCGGTGCAAGGGCCGTTGGAGGAGCCGGTTGCCGCGGCCGTCCTCGCCGAGATCAACGGGTTCGGCCCGGACGGTGGACCGCTGAGCGCGTACACGGAGCTGAAGGACGACGGCTCGACGAAGTGCGGCTGCTGGATCTACTGCGGCGTCTACGCGGACGGCGTCAACCAGGCGGCCCGCAAGAAGCCGCACACCGAACAGGACTGGGTGGCCGAGGAGTGGGCCTGGGCCTGGCCCGCCAACCGCCGCATCCTCTACAACCGCGCCTCGGCCGCCCCGGACGGCACCCCCTGGAGCGAACGCAAGGCGTACGTGTGGTGGGACGCGGAGGAGGGGAAGTGGACCGGGCACGACGTGCCGGACTTCATTCCCGACCGCGCGCCCGACTACGAGCCGCCGGACGACGCGACCGGGCCCGACGCCTTGCGCGGCGACGACCCGTTCATCATGCAGGCGGACGGCAAGGGCTGGCTGTACGTGCCGGCCGGCCTGGTGGACGGGCCGCTGCCCACCCACTACGAGCCGCAGGACTCCCCGTTCGGCAACGCCCTGTACCCGTCGACACCGCGCTCGCCGGTCCGCCGCCTGCACCCCACGAGGGCAACCGCTACCACCCCAGCGGCGACGAACCGGGCGCCGACGTCTACCCGTACATCGTCACCACCCACCGGCTCACCGAGCACTTCACCGCGGGCGGCATGAGCCGCTGGTCGCCCTACCTCGCCGAACTCCAGCCGGAGATGTTCTGCGAGATCTCCCCGCAGCTCGCCGCCGAACGCGGCCTGGAGCACCTGGGCTGGGCCACCATCATCACCGCGCGCAACGCCATCGAGGCGCGTGTCCTGGTCACCCGGCGGATCTCCGCCCTGACCGTGCAGGGCCGCACCGTCCACCAGATCGGGCTGCCCTTCCACTGGGGACCCAACGGCGTGGTCACCGGCGACGCCGCCAACGAACTGGTGGCCATCGCCCTCGACCCCAACGCCCACATCCAGGAGGACAAGGCGCTCACCGCCGACATCCGGCCGGGCCGCCGCCCCCGCGGGCCCGGCCTGCCGGAACTGGTCGCGGCCTACCGGCAGCGCGCCGGCATCGACGAGACCACCGGAACGGAGCCCCGCCCGTGACCGACCACCTGCTCGGCGACCACCTGCCCGGCGACCGCTTGCTCAGCGGTGTCGAACCGGACCCGGCCGGGGACGCCGGCCACTCCGGAGCACCGCCCCGTACCGGCTTCTTCACCGACACGTCCGTGTGCATCGGCTGCAAGGCGTGCGAGGTCGCCTGCAAGGAGTGGAACGCCCTGCCCGAGGACGGACTGTCCCTCTCGGGCATGAGTTACGACAACACGCTGGGGCTCGGGGCCTCTACGTGGCGGCATGTGGCCTTCATCGAGCAGGAGGTGCCGGCGCGTGACGGGGCGGAGGCGCCGGTGGGTGGCGGGCCGCCCACCGCTGAAGGGCGTACGCGACTGCCGCTGGCCGACACGGATGACGGGAGCGGTGGAGCTACCGGCGGCGGTACCGGTGGTGAGCTGCGCTGGCTGATGGCCTCCGACGTCTGCAAACACTGCACCCACGCCGCGTGCCTGGACGTCTGCCCCACCGGCTCGCTCTTCCGTACCGAGTTCGGCACGGTCGTCGTCCAGGAGGACATCTGCAACGGCTGCGGCTACTGCGTCCCCGCCTGCCCGTACGGCGTCATCGAGCAACGCCCCTCCGACGGCCGCGCCTTCAAGTGCACGATGTGCTACGACCGGCTCGGCGCCGGGCAGGAACCCGCCTGCGCCAAGGCGTGCCCGACCGAATCCATCCAGTACGGGCCGCTGGACGAACTCCGCGAACGGGCCGCGCTCCGCGTCGACCAACTGCACGCGGCAGGCGTCACCGACGCGCGGCTGTACGGGCACGAGCCGGACGACGGTGTCGGCGGGGACGGCGCGTTCTTCCTGCTCCTCGACGAACCCGAGGTCTACGGACTGCCGCCGGACCCCGTCGTCACCACCCGCGACCTGCCCGCCATGTGGAAACACGCGGGCGCCGCGGCGCTCTCGCTGGCGGGCGGTATCGCGCTGGCTTTCGCCGGGCCCGCGCTGAAGCAGTTCGGCCGTGCCGCCGGAGCCACCGGACGGAAGGGACGGCGATGAGGGAAGAGGGAGCGAAGACGGAAGAGGAAGCGATGAACGGCTCCGATGTCACGCGCGAGGGCTCCGAGGGCGGGCTGCCGGGCCGTGCCGCCGCGCCGGAGATGCTGCGTGGCGGGCCGGGCGCCGACGGGAGAGGGCGGCGCAAGGGCGGCAAGCGTGGTCGTGGCGGGCGCGGTGAGCAGCTCATGGCGCCTCCGGCCGACTTCCAGTCGTACTACGGCCGGCCGGTCATCAAGGCTCCGGCCTGGCGCGCCCGGGACATCGCCGGGTACTTCTTCCTCGGCGGTCTGGCCGGCGCCGGATCGGTACTGGCCGCCGGAGCCCACGCGACCGGCCGTACCACCACCGCCACCGCGATGAAGGTCTCCTCCCTGGTGGGGGTCTCCCTGTCCACCGCCGCACTCGTCAACGACCTCGGCAGGCCCGGCCGGTTCGCGAACATGCTCCGGGTGGTCAAGCCGACCTCTCCGATGAGCGTCGGCTCCTGGCTGCTGGCCGCGTACGGGCCCGCCGCGGGCGCCGCGGCCGCCTCGGCGGTCACCGGGAAGCTGCCCCGGGCGGGCGCCCTGGCGACCGGTACCGCGGCGCTCCTCGGACCGGCCGTCGCCACCTACACCGCGGTCCTCGCGGCGGACACCGCCGTCCCCGCGTGGCACGGCGCGCACCGCGAACTCCCGTACCTGTTCGCGGCATCGGCGACGGCCGCCGCCTCCGGGATGGCCCTCGTCGTCGGTCCCGTACGGGAGACAGGGCCCGCCCGGTGCGCCGCGGTACTGGCCGCGGTCGCCGACGAAGCGGTCACCAAGGCCGTCGAGCGGCGTCTCGGCATGGTCGCGGAGACCTGGCACCAGGGGCGGGCCGGCACACTGCTCCGCACGGCGCGGACCCTCACCGCGGCCGGAGCCGCCGTCGGCGCCGCCTTCGGAGGCCGGTCCCGCACGCTGGCCGCCGCGGGCGGGCTGGCCCTGCTCGCCGGTTCCGCGTGCACCCGCTTCGGGGTCTTCGCGGCCGGTATCGCCTCCGCCGAGGACCCGAAGTACACCGTCGTACCCCAACGGGCGGCCAAGGAAGCCCGCCGCACCACACCGACGCACAGCGCGGAGAGGACACAGCCCACATGACCCGCACACCCCACACCGACGAGCCGGCCCAGGTCGTGCTCAGTGCTCAGTCCTCGGCCGACGCCGAGGCCGTGTTCAGCACGCTGCGCAGTTGCTTCGACTCCGACCGCGCCGACGGCGACACCGCGCACGACCAGCCGCACCGGCCCGGTCACCCGGTCGTCTGGACCGAGACCTTCGAGACCTCGGAAGTCCGCGGCGACGTCCGGCCGAACGCGGACCTGTCCGCCGCCGTCACCGCCGACCTCCAGGGCAGCCACTTGGCGGTGGACCGGCTGCGGGACGTGCTGACGCGCGCGTTCTCCGTCCGTACGGAAGGCACGGTGTCGGGCGACCAGGAGGTCGAGCTCCAGATCGTCCTGGAGAGTACGGGGCAGAGCTGACCCTCTTCCGGCGAAGTATGTGTGCCGCGGGCGGGTGCGGAGCAGCCTCAGTTCTGCTCCGCGCCCGCCCACGGGCGACCGGGGCCCTCACCCCGGCGTCTGTGCGCCCCGTACCAGGTGCTCCGCATACGCGTCGGCGGTGAAGGACGCCGGCGGTTCGCGCGTCAGCGTCGTACGTTCGAGGAGCGCACGGGCTTCGGCGGCCGGGGCCCGGTATGCCGAGCACCTGGGCGGGGCGGGCCGGTTCGGTGGTGGGCATGGGCGTCTCCCGGATCAGCGTGCGGGGTGTCGTTCGTGTTCGTGTGAAGGGTGCGAACGTCACGTACGGAGACTCTGGCAGTGGCACTGAATGCCATCAAGCGTGGACGGATGCCAACTTCTGCCAATCTTCCCGCCAGCCCTTGCGAAGACTGCCAAGCAAGCCGTCTACGCGGCCCGCTCCCTCCGCCACGCCACCGCGTCGGCGGTCAGCGGTGCCTGGATGGTGTAGACATCGCCGACCCGCAGGTTGTCCGGCGTGCTGTATTCGCCGTGGCAGCCGATGACGGAGACGGCGACCTGGGAATCCGGCTGCCAGAACGTCCGGTAGTACGGCGCGTTCGCCGGATCCTCCGGAATCTCCAGCAGCGGAACACCGCGCCGCTCCAGCAGACGCCGCAGCTTCTCGAACCGCAGCCTGGGAGCAAAGCGCCCGTACCGGGCCCGTATCGCCTCGTCGACGACCTTGTGCTTGCGGTGGGCCAGCCTGTGCACTTGCAAGGTGAAGTGGTGTCCCGCCCAGGGGGAGCCGACGGAATCGCGATCCCAGAAGAATTCGGGCAGGGCATAGGAATATCCCAGGCTCTGCTCACCGAATCTGTTCTCGCCGAAGTCCGGCCCGAGCACCTCGGCGACGCGTTCGGGAGAATCCGTGTACCGCAGGCCGAGCACGGTGCCGGTGGTGACGACGTCCATGTAGAACGCCAGGGAATACGGGGTCAATTGCTGTTCCTCGGCAAGTCGCGTGAAGAGGAGCAGTTTACGGTCCTCGGCGGTCAGGCGCTGTCGGCCGGAGTCGTGCGCGCCTTGGAAGCCCCCGGAAATCGGCGGGAAAAACGGCCGGGAAGGCGCGCGGACGCACCTCCCGGCCGTCACCGGGTTCACCGGATCACGACACCGGCAACTCCCCGCGCACCGTCCGCGCCGCCGTGACCAGGTTCTTCAGCGAAGCCCGCGTCTCGGGCCAGCCCCGGGTCTTCAGACCGCAGTCGGGGTTGACCCACAGCCGCTCGGCCGGGATGGCGCCGAGGCCCTTGCGCAGCAGGCTCGCCGCCTCCTCGGCGCTCGGCACGCGGGGCGAGTGGATGTCGTACACGCCCGGCCCGGCCTCCCGCGGATAACCGTGTTCGGCCAGTTCACGGGCCACCTGCATGTGCGAGCGCGCGGCCTCCAGGCTGATCACGTCGGCGTCGAGATCGTCGATGGCCTGCACGATGTCACCGAATTCGGCGTAGCACATGTGGGTATGGATCTGTGTCCGGTCCCGCACACCACTGGTGGTGAGCCGGAACGCCTCGGTGGCCCAGGCGAGGTACGCGGGACGGCCGGCGGCGCGCAGCGGCAGCGTCTCGCGCAGCGCCGGTTCGTCGACCTGGATGACCGAGGTGCCGGCCGCCTCCAGGTCGCCCACCTCGTCGCGCAGGGCCAGCGCCACCTGCCGGGCGGTGTCGCCGAGCGGCTGGTCGTCCCGGACGAACGACCAGGCGAGCATGGTGACCGGGCCGGTCAGCATGCCCTTGACCGGACGGTCGGTGAGCGACTGCGCGTACCGCGTCCACCGCACCGTCATCGGCTCGGGCCGCGAGATGTCGCCCGCGAGGACCGGCGGACGGACGTACCGCGTGCCGTACGACTGGACCCAGCCGTGCTGCGTGGCGAGGTACCCCGTCAGTTGCTCGGCGAAGTACTGGACCATGTCGTTGCGTTCGGGCTCGCCGTGCACGAGGACGTCGATGCCCGCCTCCTCCTGGAAGGCGAGCACCTCACGGATCTCGTTCGCGATGCGCTCCTCGTACCCGGCGGTGTCGAGGCGCCCCGCCCGCAGGTCGGCGCGCGCGGTGCGCAGTTCGGCGGTCTGCGGGAAGGAACCGATGGTGGTCGTCGGGAGCAGCGGCAGGCCGAGGTGGGCCCGCTGGGCGGCGGTCCGTTCCCCGTACGGCGCGGAGCGGCGGCCGTCGGCGTCGGTGACGGCGGCGGTACGGGCCCGTACGGCGGGGTCGTGGGTGATCGCGGAACCGGCGCGGGACGCCAGGTCCGCGCGGTTGGCGGCCAGTTCGGCGGCGATCGCGTGGGTGCCGTGCGCGAGGCCGCGGGCGAGCGTGGCGATCTCGGCGGTCTTCTGCCGGGCGAACGCCAGCCAGCGCAGGACCTGCGGGTCGATGTCCCGCTCGGCGGTGGCGTCCAGCGGTACGTGCAGCAGGGAGCAGGAGGCGGCCACGTCGACCCGGCCGGCCAGGCCCAACAGCGTACCGAGCGTGGCCAGCGACTTCTCGTAGTCGTTGATCCAGATGTTGCGGCCGTTGACGACACCGGCGACCAGCCGCTTGCCGGGCAGCCCGCCGACGGCGGCGAGCGCGTCCAGGTTGCCCGCCGCGGCCTCGGTGAAGTCCAGTGCGAGACCGTCGACAGGCGCCTTGGCGAGCACCGGCAGCGCTTCGCCGAGCTGGTCGAAGTACGAGGCGACCAGCAGCTTCGGACGGTCGGTGAGCGCGCCGAGGACGCGGTAGGCGCGCTCGGTGGCGTTGAGGTCGGCCGGGGTGTGGTCCTGCACCAGGGCGGGCTCGTCGAGCTGTGCCCACTCGGCGCCGGCCGCACGCAGGTCCGCCAGCACTTCCGCGTAGACGGGCAGGAGCCGGTCGAGCAGGGTCAGCGGGTCGAAGTCGGCGGCGACACCGGGGGCCGGCTTGGCCAGCAGGAGGTAGGTGACCGGGCCGACGAGGACCGGGCGCGGCGTGTGGCCGAGCGCGAGCGCCTCCCGCACCTCGCCTACCTGTTTGGCGGAGTCGGTGGCGAAGACCGTGTCGGGACCCAACTCGGGAACCAGGTAGTGGTAGTTCGTGTCGAACCACTTGGTCATCTCCAGCGGCGCCACGTCCTGCGTGCCGCGCGCCATGGCGAAGTAGCCGTCCAGGGCGTCGGCGTCGACGGCGGCGCGGTGCCGTTCCGGGACGGCTCCGACCATGACGCTGGTGTCCAGCACATGGTCGTAGTACGAGAAGTCACCGGTCGGCACCTCGTGGATGCCGGCGTCGGCCAACTGCTGCCAGTTGGAGCGGCGCAGGTCGCGCGCGGTCTCCCGGAGGGCGTCCGCGGTGACGCGGCCCTTCCAGTACCCCTCGACGGCCTTCTTCAGTTCCCGGTGCTGTCCCTGGCGGGGGTAGCCGTACACGGTGGCCCGTGCTGCCGCGGCTGCGGGCTTCGCTGTCACGGAACTCTCCTTCGCGAGCGTGATCTTCTCCGAGCCCGGTGACCGGACGAGAACGCGAAGGAATGACGCGCCGGGCGAGCCACGGAGCGTCCGACGACACCCGTGCCCGCCTGCCATGACACGCCGACCCGCCCTCGAAGGTCACCGGAAGGTCCGCGCACGTACGGACGCGCGCGGGCAACGGGCAGGTCTTCGGACTCGCGGGCACGCCTGCCGGAACGTCACGTCGTCCGGCGGGCACCTACTGGCCGTCGCTTCCCGGATCCGCGGCCCGGATCCAGTGCGTATGACGGCGGTCGTTCCCGCTCACCGCTGCGGGGCAGTCCCGGATTCCCACCGGGTTCCCTCTTACGACGCGCCTGCCTGGCGGGCAGGGCGAACCAGTTGCACCGGACAGCGTAGATCGGCTGCGCCTGGTGCCGACACCCCTGTTCACATGGTGGTATGTGAGGTGAGACACGGGGGAGGGGTGGGCAGGGGTGGGAACGGGCGGGTGCGGCGGGGCCGAGGTTGAGGTTCCGTACGGTGCCCTGGATGCGTACGCCTCCCGGATGCGTACGGTGCCCCGGATGTGTCTGGATCGGTGCTCACCGGGCATGCCGGGGGTCTGAACAATGGAACATCTCTCGGTTGGGCCGTGCATCGGCGGGCCGTCCGCCGAGCTCTGGTGCTGTACGTCGGAAGCAGGAAGCACGGGTACGGACACCGGCATCGCACGCCGGGGCGGCACTGCCGTCCCAACCGGCCCTGGCTCCGGAGCCGAAGAAGGAGGACCCGGCATGCCCGGCACCCACGAGCACCAGCACCCGCACTCGGAGGCATGGAAGACCGCGCTCACCGTGCTGCAAGAGGTCGCCCCGCCCGCGATCCCGGAGAGCGCGCACGTGTCGACCGTCCAGATCGAGTATCCGCCCGGCGACCAGGGCGCCCCGCCGCACCGCCACCCCGGTCCGGCCTTCGGCTACGTGGTGGAGGGCGAGATGCGCTTCGAGTTGGAAGGCGAGCCGGAGCGGATCGTCCGCGCCGGGGAAGCGTTCTGGGAGCCCGGCGGCGACGTCATCCACTACCAGGACGGCAACGCCCGCACCGACACGCGCCTGCGCTTCGTCGTCACCATGCTCTGCGAGCCGGGGCAGCCGATGTTGGTCCTGGTCGACGACGAAGAACTCAAACAGCGCGCCCACCTGCGCGCACCCCGGCAGTCCTGACGCCTCTCCGCCCCAGCGGGCGCCCACAGCGCGAGGAGTTCACGAAGTGAAGATCGTGGTCATCGGAGGCACCGGCCTCATCGGGGGCAAAGTGGTCGGCAAACTCACCGAGCGCGGTCACGAGGCCGTGCCCGCCGCGCCCAGTACGGGCGTCAACACCCTCACCGGCGAGGGCCTCGACACCGTGCTGGCCGGAGCCCAGGTGGTCGTGGACGTGGCCAACTCGCCCACCTTCGAGGAGTCGGCGGTCCTGGAATTCTTCACCACCTCCACCCGCAACCTGCTGGCCGCCGAGGCGAAGGCGGGCGTCACGCACCATCTGGCGCTGTCGATCGTCGGCATCGACGGCCTGCCCGACAATGGCTACTTCCGGGCGAAGGCGGCCCAGGAGCGGCTGATCAAACAGGGGCCGGTTCCCTACTCGATCCTCCGGGCGACCCAGTTCTTCGAGTTCGTCAAAGGCATCGCCGACACTGCCACGGACGGTGAGACCGTACGCGTACCACCCGTGCTCTTCCAGCCCATGGCTGCCGAGGACGTAGCCGAAGCGGTGACCAAGGCCGCCGTGGAATCCCCGCAGAAGGCCACCACCGAAGTGGCCGGCCCCGAAGTCTTCCGCTTCGACGAACTCATCACCCGAGCCCTGCACGCCTGGCACGACCCCCGCACGGTCGTCCCCGACGCGCATGCCCGCTACTTCGGCTCCGAGCTGACAGAGCGCAGCCTCGTACCGGACGAGGGCAGCGCCCGGCTGGCCACCATCCGGTTCGACGACTGGTTGCGTACTTCTTCTTGAAGGCGGCGCGGGCGGGAGACAGTCATCGACAGGGGTACCTCCAGCAGTCCCCAACTCTCGTACGGAGCGGCGCCTTCAACCGGCCCGGTGGGCCCCCCGCTGACTCCCGTTGGTGACCGAACCCAAACCACCAACACCCCCTCCCCCGCAGTACCCTCAACTCACTCACCCACCCATCTCCGTCCCCCCCCGAAAGGCAGGACATGCAAGACGTACGCCGGGCCCGTACGACCGACCACACCACACTCGTGGAGTGCGTCCAGCGCTGGTGGGGCGACTCACGCACCCCGGAACAGTCAAGGGAACTCTCCCTGCTGCTGCCCCGGTTGTTCCTCCAGCACTTCGCGGACACCAGCCTGGTGCTGGAGGACGAGCAGGGAATCCGGGCGTTCCTCGTCGGCTTCTACTCCGCCGACCGTGCGGACGAGGCGTACATCCACTTCGTTGGAGTGGACCCCGAGTTGCGCAAGCAGGGCGTGGCCCGCCGCCTCTACACCACCTTCTTCGAACGCGCGGCAGCAGCCGGCCGCACCGAGGTGCGCGCCATCACCTCGCCGCAGAACACCGGCTCCATCGCCTTCCACCAAGCCATGGGCTTCGAGCCGGAAGCAGGCGACCGGGAGGCGGACGGCATCCCGGTCCACAGCGACTACGACGGTCCGGGCCAGGACCGAGTGGCCTTCCGCCGCAAACTCGGCGCGCCGGAGATGCGCACCCTGGCCCCCTTCACGACGCGCGCGGCGACGCCGCAGGACTTCGACGCCATCGTGGGTGTGGTCGACGACTGGTGGGGCCGCGCCGCCTCCCGCGACCTGACGCGAGTCTTCGTGAACCACTTTTACGAAACCAGCCTGATCGCCGAACGCGACGGCGAACTGGCAGGCTTCGTCATCGGCTTCCTCTCCCCGTCCAACCCGCAAGAGGCGTACATCCACTTCACGGGAGTAGCCCCCACTTGGCGCCGCACCGGCCTGGGCAGCTTCCTGTACGAACGCTTCTTCGCCATGGCCCGCGCCCACCACCGAACCGTGGTCAAGGCCATCACGTCCCCGCAAAACACCCGCTCCATCGCCTTCCACCGCGCCTTGGGCTTCATCCCGTCGGATCCGATCACGGATTACGACGGTCCCGCGTTGGATCGGGTGACGTTTCGGCGGGAGCTCTAGGGGGGCGGGCGGCCGTTGTGTGTGGGGGCCGCCCGTCTGCGTCACGGCACCGGTTTGGCGACGGTGGCGCCACTACCGGGCAGGCAAGGGGCGTGGGGCCTCCCCCTCCGCACGCGCGGGGACCACATCACTACGGGCACGGACCACCGGTCGGCCACGGGACCACCCCCGCACGCGCGGGGACCACCTGGCGGCGGCCATCAACGGCGTCGCCGACGTGGGACCACCCCCGCACGCGCGGGGACCACGGATTCGGGCGACCTGATCGACGCCGCGGGATGGGACCATCCCCGCACGCGCGGGGACCACGGCGCCGGCGACCCCTCCCAGTTCCCCTCCGGGGGACCACCCCCGCACGCGCGGGGACCACCAATCCAGGTCAGTCGCCGATGCCCAACTCGCGGGACCACCCCCGCACGCGCGGGGACCACAGGCCTCGACCAGCGGATTTGTCAGGCGCGGTGGTGGTTTTTCCTTACTTCTGGAGATCCCGGCAAACGCTGCGAAAACGTCCTTTTCTCGGTCATTGAGTCGCTGCTCTTCCTCGATGGAGAAGCCGTTGATTCGAAGGTGAGGTGTTTCGCGGCTTGGACTTGTGGTCGGTGGAGCAGGATAGACCTTCCTGGCCCACGGATCGCGTCCTTGGCCTCTCCCGTCCGTGCGTGCGCCACCTCGCCTCCTCGGGCGTCGAGAAGCCGCGTCGAACGCGGCGGAGTGCCGGGAACGGTGACTGTGTCCGAAGGGCCGGGCTGCGCCAGGGCGGTTGCCGTGCCGCGATCCCGCCGCCGATGACCCGTACGCGATGCACGTTTCGCTCCGCTCTTCGGTACGGCCTGCCGGTTGACGGTGGTGATGGTCGCGCCCCGGATGCCGGCAACCCCTGTTGGCGTACTCGCAGTCGGCATGCCCGGTGCAGACATACCCATGCGACCTCGATCGCCGACTGTGGCTACAGTGATCTCGCACAATCAGCCACCCCATTTCCGTAAAGACTCGGAATGGAGATGGCAGTAATTCGTATATGGGGCGTCAAGTGATCGCAGTGCGCCCCTATACGGACAACGGGGTCACGGGAGGGCCTAATGGGTAACGGCTACGACGTCGAGAGCGCTGCTCTGCGCCGGTATGCGAGCGCGGTGGACGAGTCCGCGGGACGGGTCGAGAAGATTCGTAACCGGGTCCGTGGGCTGGAACTGTCCGGCGGGGTGTTCGGGATGCTCTCCGAGTCCGACGGCCTCAAGGCGGACTACGACAAGCAGTCCGAGGAAGCCGTCAGCGATCTCCATGACGTCAAGGAGTCCCTGGGGGCCATCGCCGACGGCATGCGGCTGGCGGCCGACGGCTACGACACCAACGAGGACGACCAGGTCCGGCTCATGGGCGGAGGCCAGGCGTGAGCCAGGCACTGGAACGTATCGGGTTCGACGTCGACTGGAGCAACCCGCTGGCGGGCGCGCTCGACTCCACGATCCGCGGCGCGGTCAAGAGCCTCGGACTCGACGAGTACCTGGAGAAGGTCAGCGGCGACAACGAGAAGCTGATCGCCACCGCCCGCGAGTGGCGGACCGCCGCCTCCGAGATGCAGGGCGTCGTCGACGACCTCCAGGCCGAGCGCCGAACGCTGCAGGCGTCCTGGACGGGGGAGGCGTCCACCGCCTTCGGCACGACCATGACCGAGTTCGAGCAGGCCCTGAAGGGCGAGGCCGAGGACATGATCACGGTCGCCGAACTCCTGGAGACGGCGGCGGAGGCCTGCACCGAGGCCGAGGAGACGATGATCGAGCTGATCACCGAGATCGTCGAGGCGCTGCTGGTGGCCGCCGCGACGGCGGCGATCGTCGCGATCCTCACGGCCGGCGTCGGCGCGGCCATCGGCCCGCTGATCGGGGCCGCGGGGGCCACGCACCGGGCTCTGAAGGCCGTACGGATCACCGCCAAGCTCGCGGACAAGCTCAAGGATCTCGCCGACCGGATGCGCGCCCTGCAGAAGTTGCGGAGGGCACGTATCAAGGCCAAGGCGCTGTGGCGCAACAAGAACGCCCGCAAGAAGATCGGCAGGGGGGTCAAGCAGGTCGTCAAGCGGGCCGCGGGAGCCAAGGCCGCCGGGGCCGTCATCGGCGCGGCGCCGCTCGCCAACAGCGTCATCGAGCACCACACCGGCGTGGATGTCGGCGAGAAGGTCGGCCAGTGGGCCGACAAGGGCGAGGCCGCGCTCCATGACGCGACCGGCCTCAAGGGGGTCCACGTCGGCGACCACCGGTGGGACGTGGAGCACCAGGACGCGGGCAAGCCGCCGCCGCTCACGGAGCAGCAGAAGCAGTACGCCGACCGCCCCGACCCCAAGAGCTTCGACGAGCGGCTGGCCGAGGCGGCTCCGCGCGCGGCCAAGCCTGTACGCGAGGTGTTCGGATGAGTCTGCGCGTCGCGCTGGGCAGGGTGCCGTACAAGGAAGCCAGGGAGCGGGCCGGCGAAGCGCTGCCGGGTGACGAGCGGCTCGTACAGAACGAAGTGGCCTTCCCCGGGCACCGGCTGCCCAAGCCGCGCCGGTGGAACCGCCCTCGCGTCCTGGCGGGCCGCCGACTGCCGGGCGACCGCTGGGAGGGCGCCAAACGGGTCTTCTGGCTGGTCGACGCCATCGTCCAGCCGATCCCCGATCTCTTCGGCGCCCGACGTAAGAAGGGCAAGCCCCTGGAGGGCGGCTGGGGAAGCCTGGCGGGCCAACTGGCCACCGCCCTGTGGCCGCGCGTACCGACCACCGACGCGCTGCCCGTACTCCAGCTCACCGACCGCCACCTGCACGTCACCTATGTGCAGCGCGGCCGCCGCCGCGGCGAACTCGGCGCGGTCGAGGCGGGCTGGAGCACGCCCGCGTCCCGGGTGGCGTGGATCCGGCACCGTACGGACATCGACGCGGACACCTACGAAATCGGCTTCACGGACGCATCGTGGGTCCGGGTGGAGATGCGCAGCCAGCACGCCGTGTATTTCGTGGAGTGTTTTCCGCGGGGCGGTTGAGAAGGCCGGGCGGGCGCCTGGTTCCGGTTTCGTGACGGATTCCGGGCGCCACGTCCGGCGGGCGGCGTGACGGTCAGCCAGACATGGCGACGGCCGCGATGATGAAGGCGAAGAGGAGCAACGGAATCCCGCCCACGACGGCGGCCACGAGGAGCACGCCCTTTATCGCCTTCTCTGTCGCTTTCCGGTGGGGAGGGACGGGGGCCGGGGAGAATTGTTCATCGAGGGGCACGGCTTGATCTTGGTGGTCACGGGGAGCTAGGTCATCCGTATTTGTACTCATTGAAGAAGGTGGGCCGATCGCGCTGAAGAAGGGCGTCGGCGCCGTCCGGGAGGTCGTGTTCCGCCCAGTGCCGGAATCGGGTAGCACCGGGCCTGAACCGGAACCGGTGCTACCCGCCTTGTCCCCGCCGGCACGCAAAGTCCCGGAGAAGTCCCCGAGAAGCTGACAGGGCCGTAGCCCTTCAGGCCACCCGGCGCTTACGTTGACGCCGTATGGTCAGCCTGCGCCGTTCCTCCTCGTCCGTGCCGCCCCAGATTCCGTAGTTCTGGCCTGTCTGGAGTGCCCATTCGAGGCATTCGCCGGCCACCGGGCATCGCCGGCACACCGCCTTCGCGTCGGCCTGCTGCTGGGCGGCCGGGCCCGTTACTCCTACGGGGAAGAAGAGTTCCGGGTCCTCGTCCAGGCACGCTGCTTTTTCCCACCACTCCATGGCTGCCTTCCCTCGTGGAGATCTTTCAGGGGGTTGTGTGTTGTCGTCGCAGGTTCCACGGAGGCGCGTACGGGGGCAGTGCCCATACGTCATGACGGCACGTCGGACGGCCCGGACGCCTGGGGCGGCGGGCTGTGGCAGGGCGGCTCTGGTGGCCCCCTGTTGTCCTGGTCCGCACGTGGGAACCTGGATGTCCCGGGTTCCCGTGCGGGCTGGGTTCAATCGCGAGTGGCGGAGGGGAGTTCGCAGACGGCCAGTGCGTGTTCGTGGATGCTGCCCAGGACCAGGTGGCCGTCGTGTTCGCAGACGCTGGTCAGCATGCGGTAGTCCGGGCTGCGGCGCCGCAGGTCGTGGACGATGCGGCCGGAGGTGTCGACGGCCAGGACGCCCGTGAGGGGGCCGGGGCGGGGGCGGACGCGCCGGGCCACGCTCCACGCGGCGTGGCGAAGTGCCGGTTTTGCGCGGTGCAGGCGGTCCAGGCCGGTGGAGCGTGGCCCGGCCAGGGCCACCCAGAACAGGCCGCCGGGGCCGCGGGACATGTTGTCGGGGTAGCCCGGCAGGTCGGCGGCGAGTATGTCGTGCTGCCCTGCCTGCGGTCCGGTCAGCCAGAGCCTGGTCAGCCGGCGTGCGCCGGTCTCCGCCACGGTGACGTAGGACTCGTCCGGCGCCAGGGCGACGCCGTTGGCGAACTGGAGGCCGTCCAGGACGACTTCGGGCTCGCCGCCGGGGCGCAGCCGGACCAGGTGTCCGGTGCCGGTGTGCTCCAGGATGTCGCCGAGCCAGTCCTCCAGGGGGTAGCGGCGGCTGGAGACGCTGAAGTAGATCGTGCCGTCGGTGGCTGCCGCGGCGTTGCTGCAGAAGCGCAGCGGGGCGCCGTCGACGGTGTCGGCGAGCGTCCGTACCGTACCGTCGGACGGGTCCACGCGCAGCAGTCCCCGGCGCGCGTCGCACACCAGGACTTTGCCGTCCGGCAGCGGTTCCAGCCCGAGCGGGCGGCCGCCGGTACGGGCGATGACTTCGGCGCGGGGTGGGCCGGCGGGTGTGTGGTCGGGGGCCGGCGTCGGCGTACCGGTCGGGTCGTTGCCGGGGCCCTTCGAGAAGGGGTTCAGGCGCAGTACCCTGCCGTCCTCCAGGCCGGTGAGCACCCGCCCGGCCGAGTCCACCACCACGTCCTCCGGACCTCTTCCGTCGAGCGGTACCGTCCGCAGCGGGGGCAGGGGCTCCGTCATCCGGCTGGTCTTGTCGTAAGCGTTGGCCATGACCTGCTGACTACCCGGCGCCGGGGCCCTCTACCAGGGGGAGGGGCAGGGGGCGGAGGTTGGCCGGTTATTTGGTGGCTTGGTGTGGACTGTGCTGCGTGGGGGTGTCGCTATCCGGGTTGGGGCCGGGCTCGGGGAGGCGGTAGGTACGGCGGCCCGCGACGGCCCACCAGACGGTGGCCAGGGTGAGGACGAGGAACAGGGCCACGGGGGCGTAGTTGAAGGTGGCCAGGGCGACGGGGTGGGTCTGGGGGAGGCAGAAGAGGATGGTGACGAAGGCGACCCAGAGGACGGCTACCCGGCCGACCGGGACACCCCAGCGGCCCAGGTTCCACGGGCCGGGACGGAACGTGCGGCGGTGGCGGAGGCGCAGGTAGATGGGGATCGCGTACGCCGGGGTGATGCCGATGATGTTGATGGAGGTCACGGCCGCGTACGCCGCCGAGGAGTAGAGGGAGGGGAGGGCGAGGACGGCGGCCACGGCCACGGAGAGCAGGACGGCCCGGGTCGGTGTGCCGGTACGCGGAGAGACGTGCCGCCACCATACGGAACCGGGCAGCGCGCCGTCGCGGGAGAACGCGAACACCATGCGGGAGGTGGCCGCCACCTCCGCGTTGCCGCAGAACAACTGCGCGACGATCACCACCAGCAGCAGCGCCTTCGCCCCGCTGACGCCGAGCGCGTCGAGGAAGATCTGCGCGGGCGGCACGCCGGTCGGGGTGTTCTGCACGCCGGCGTAGTCCTGGATGGCGAACGTCAGCCCGGCCAGCAGGAAGAAGCCCGCGACCCAGGACCAGCGGATGGCCCGTACGATCCCGCGGGCCGCGTTCACCTGCGCACCGGTGGTCTCCTCGCTCAGGTGCGCCGACGCGTCATAGCCGCTGAAGGTGTACTGGGCCAGCAGCAGGCCGATCAGCGCCACGTACAGCGTGCTGTTCCAGCCGGTGCCGTTGACGAAGGTGGTGAAGACGAAGGAGGGGGACTGGTGGTGGGCGGGCACCAGCCACAGGACGCCGACGATGAGCGCGACCCCGGCCAGGTGCCACCACACGGAGACGGTGTTGAGGATGCTGACCAGGCGTACGCCGAAGAGGTTCAGCGTCGCGTGCAGCGCCAGGATGCAGACGTAGATGACCATGAGTGAGCCGGGGGTGGGCTCGAAGCCCCACTGCAGCCCGGCGAACGCGCCCGCGAACAGGGCGCAGCCGTAGTCGATGCCGGCGATCGCGCCGAGCAGGCCGAGGAGGTTCAGCCAGCCGGTGTACCAGCCCCAGCGCTTGCCGCCGAGCCGGTCGGCCATGAAGTACAGGGCGCCGGACGTCGGGTAGGCGCTGGTGACTTCGGCCAGTCCGGCGCCGACGAACATGACCATGATGCCGACGACGATCCAGCCCCACATCATCACCGCGGGGCCGCCGGTGACCAGGCCGAATCCGTACAGCGTCAGACAGCCGGAGAGGACGGAGATCACGGAGAAGGAGATGGCGAAGTTCGCGAACGGGCCCATCCGCCGTTTCAGTACGGGGGTGTAGCCCAGCTTGCGGAGGAAGTCGTGGTCGGAGCAGGGGTTGGCGGGGGCCTGGCTGTCAGGGGTGGATTGCGATTGCCTGGCGGGGGCGGGCCGCCTGGCCGGGTCGGGTCGCCTTGCGCGCGTCACGGATGCAGCCTCCAGTACGGGGTGGATGAGCCGTTGGCGCAAGGAAAGGACCCGGGAGGTGGGTGTGTCGAGGCTTTTCCGGTCGAGTGGCCGGATCAGTGGGGCGGCATCTGTATCGGTACGACGGGCCGTCCCCGTTACGTCGTTACGTGGGCGTGTCGACGTAACGACGTAACGGGGGCGGATGGGGAAGGCGGGTTGGGGAGTGGCGGCCGTGCGGGTCAGCAGTCGCAGCAGCAGCCGTCACAACAGCAGGAGTCCGGGCAGCAGTTGCAGCATTCGCAACTGTCACAGCAGTCGCAGTCCCGGCAGCAGCCCTCGTGCTTCTTGCGCGACCACGGGCCCTCGTACTCCTCGGCGCAGCAGAGCTGGCAGGTGCAGCAGAGTCCGACGGCGACCGCGCAGCCGGTCAGGAGGCCGCGGGGCTTTTTCGGCGGGTGGGGGATGCCAGGCCCGCCAGAGCCGCCGTGGCCGCCGAAGCCGCCATGCCAGCCATGTCCACCGTCGCTTCCGTGGCCCCCATGCCCGCCGGAATCACCGTGGCCCCCATGGCCCCCGTAACCCCCATAGCCCCCACTCCCCCGAAACCACCCTGCCCGCCCTGCGGCACCGCTCCGCCCGCGTACGGGTTCTGCGGCCCGTTCAGGTGCTGTGGGCCGTGGGCGTACGGGCCGCTGGGCGGCGCCTGGCCGTACGAAGGTGGCGCGGGGTACGGCTGCGGTTGAGGCTGCGGCTGCCCGTACGGATTGCCGGTCCCGCCGTCGTACGGGCCCGCCCCGTGCCCCTGGTGCGAGCACGACGCCGTACCGAAGGCGCGGTCCACGGACCGCCGCAGCTCGTGCACGAGCAGCGCGTGCACCAGCGCGGAGTCGGTGAACTCCACGTCGCGCAGCGCGAGGCGGATGCCGTGCAGCGCGTCGTCGCACAGCCGGCGGGCCTGTGCGGGGGAGGCACCGGTGGCGGTCAGCGGGTTCCAGGCGCCCTCGGCGGCGTCCGCCGCGCGGTCCTCCACGGCGTCGAGGAGGTGGGCCAGGCGTCCGAAGAGCCGGCCGGCCTCGGCCAGCGGTGCGGCGTTCCCGGGGCGGCCCGCGAGGACCGCGGTGTGCGCGAAGGCGGCGGCGGTCGCCGTCTCGGTGGGTTCGGTGATGACGGTCAACGGGGTGCCGGGACCCGCGAGTTGTTCGATGCCCACCTGCCGGTCGACGACGTCGACGAGGACGGACGTGTCGAAGCCGAGGGTCGCGCCGGTACGGGCGCCCGCCCGGTCCCAGCCGGCGGCGACCTTGCGTGCCGCGGCGGCCACCGGGCGGCGGCGCAGCAGCCCGTTCCGGTCGGCGACGTGGTCGCGTATCTTCGCCGAGGCGAGCACCAGCGAGACCGAAGCGGCCAGCCGGGCGCCCTCGCCGTTCGCCACCGAGGCGGTCCGCATGCCGCGCAGCGGGCAGGGCCCGGCGGTACGGCGCTGTGCTGCCGCCCGGCCGGACTGGGCGTCCGTCAGGACGGACACGATCAAGCCATCGTAATTGGTGACCACCCGGGCGAACTGCCCGTGATCACCGCGCAGGGCGAGGCACAGCCCGCACAGATGGGCCATCCACTCGGCCTTGAGCCCGTTGGACAGGCGATGGGTGCAGGGCCTGACGATTCCGAACACGTGACGAGATCCCCCGTTGGACGTCGATGAAGAGCGGTCGTGGCTGGACATCGTATGACCCGGCGGGGGCGGGTGACGGCGGTGGTGGCCCGCGCGGCGGAGGTGGCCGCGGGGTTCGACCGGATCGGGCGGCGGGCGTGCCGGGGTGGGCAGGACGGGGCATAGCAGGAGGCACGACGACACAAGCCGGAGGAGACGCCATGAGGGACACCGCGACGGTGCCGACCGGACCAGCCGGAGCCCAGGCCCGCCCCGGGCAGGCCTGCCCGCCCACCCGTATCGCCCGCGTGCCCCGCAGCCGTACCGCGTATGCCGCGTGGCCGGAGACGCGGTGAGGCGCCGCGGCGTCCGCCCCCGGAGCCGGCTGCCCGTCTCCGAGAGCGAGCGGGTGCTGTTCGGCGGTGCGCTGCGCTACGACCTGTCGTTCACGCGGCACGAGATGCCGATCCTGCGGATGGGACTGTGGTCGATGGCCCGCCAGTTCCCCGCCATGATGGGCGCCGTCGCGAAGGCGGCCTGGCGTGAGGACCGCGCCGCGCTGTCGGTGCTGCTCGGCGCGGAGGCCGGCCAGGGCGTCCTGCGGGCCTTCACCCTGGTGGCCACCAATCAGGCGCTCGTGGCGCTGTTCGCGGCCGGGCCCACGCCCGAGCGGCTGCGGCAGGCGCTGCCCGCCCTGGTGGCCGTGGCTGTCGTCGCGGTGCTCTCGGCTCTCCTGGCGGCGGTGTCCACTGCGGCGTCCGGGCAACTGGAGCCCAAGATCGAGCGCGTCTGCACGGCCCGCTTCTACCACGGTGTGATCCACGTCGAACTCGCCGCCCTGGAGGACCAGCAGGTCCACCGCACGCTCGACGCGGGCCGGTTCGGCACCGACTCCATCCGGATGATGCTCGGATCCTCGATCCTGGTCCTCAACGCGCTGATCGGTCTGCTCGCCGCGGCCGGTGTGCTGCTCATGCTGCACCCGCTGCTCGTGCTGATGCTGTTCCTGGTGGCCGCCCCCAAGGGGTGGGGCGCGGTGCTCTCGGCCCGTAGGCAGTACGAGTCCCGGCACACGTGGATCGAGCACCGCCGGGCCATCTCCGTCATCACCCAGAAGCTCACCGACCAGGCGTGCGCCGCCGAGATCCGGGTGCACGGAGCGGGGCGGATGCTGGTGGACGCGTACGCGGACATGTCGAAGACGGTGGAGCGGGAGCAGCAGCGGCTGGCCCGCGCCGAGGCCCGCACCCAGACCGTCGCCTCGGCGGCCTCGGGCCTGGCGTCCCTGGGCGCCTACGGCGTGCTGTGGCTGCTGCTGATTGGCGGCGGTATGCCGCTGGCCGTGGCCGGTACCGCCGTGATCGCCGTACGGACGTCCAGCGCCGGCCTGATGTCGCTGGTCATGCAGTTCAACCGCCTCTACGAGGAGGCCATGTACCTCAAGGACTGGGAGGACGCGTGCAGCACCGCCAAGCGGCACGCCATTCCCGGCGGGGGCGCCCCGTTGACCGGGCCGCTGGAGGAAGTCCGCCTGGAGAACGTGTCGTTCACGTATCCCGGCGCCACCTCGCCCGCCCTGGACAAGGTGGACCTGACGATTGCCCGCGCCACGGTGGTGGCGCTGGTCGGGGCGAACGGTTCGGGCAAGTCCACCCTCGCCAAACTGGTGGCGGGCCTGTACCTGCCCAGTGACGGACGCCTGCTCTGGAACGGCACCGACACCCGGGACGCCGACCGTGCGGACGTCTTCGACCAGGTGGCCCTGCTGGCCCAGGACTTCCCGCACTGGCCGATGACCGCCCGCGCCAACATCCACATCGGGCGCAGCGACCAGCGGCTCGAACAGTGGCGCGTCGAGCGGGCGGCCGACAGCGCGGACGCGACCGATGTCGTCACCTCCCTGCCGCACGGCTGGGACAGCCTGGTCGTCAAGGGCTTCGAGCGCGGCACCCAGCTCTCCGGCGGGCAGTGGCAGCGCATCGGCACCGCCCGTGCCCACTACCGCGAAGCCCCGCTGCTGGTCGTGGACGAGCCGACGTCCGCGCTCGACCCACGGGCCGAGGTCGAGGCGTTCCAGGCCCTGCGTGCCCTCACGGACGACGGCACCACCGTCCTGCTGATCACCCACCGGCTCGCCGCCACCGCGACCGCCGACCTCATCTACGTCCTCGACGAAGGCCGCCTCATCGAGCAGGGCACTCATGCTCAACTGATGGCTCTCGACGGCGGTCATTACCGGTCGCTCTACGAGATTCAGGCCGCTCAGTACGCGAGTGCCGTCCCCGATTCCAAGGGGCGTGGCGCGGGGGAGGGGGGATGAGCCCGCCGGGCGGGCGCGTCCTGCGAGGTGCTTCAAGTACGCGACCGCGGGGCCCGGGATGTACGTCCAGGGCCCCGCGATATCCGTGCCTGGTGTGCCTGCCGCGTCTGCCGACACGGCGGTGCCGCTATTCGGTCAGTGACTTGGCGAACAGGCCGTACAGCTTCTTGTACGCCTCGTCCTGCGTCGGAATGAGCACCAGGACGCGAAGGGTCAGATGGCCCTTGGCCGGGACGATGTGGACGCCCTCCGGAGGCGAGCCGAGGACGACGTTTCCGTCGGAGCCGTCACTGATGACCATTCCCCAGAAACTCGCCTCGAATTCCGGTGCCAGTACCGAGCCGTCCGGGAGCTGGCCGAAGCCGACGTGCCAGTGCTTCACATCGGTGTCACCGGCATACAAAGTGACGTCGTAGGAGTGGATGTACTTGTGGGTCTGCCAGTCCTGCCAGGAGGAGTTGAAGGTGCTTTCCACCGTGAGATTCTTGTTGGCCGCCGTGAAATTCACGGTTTCCGGCGCGGATTCCTGGCCGCCGCGCACGGCCTTCGCCGTCACGCTGTGCTTCCCGGGCGACCAGCCGCCTTCGCGGGCGAAACTCCACAGGTTGCTGGTCACCTTGGCGGTGCCGAGCGGGCTCGCGCCCTCGGTGAGCGTCACCGAGTCGGCGTTGAACGCGACACCGTCGACGGTGGCGCCGCTGTCCACCTCGGTGCCTTCCTTGGGCGACCGGATGTCCACGACGGGCGTCGGGAGGATGACGTAGAACCGCAGCGGTGCCTTGCCGGACAGGACGTCGTCGCGCACCGCGATGGCGGAGAGGTCGTGCTGGCCGAGCGGCCAGTCGGTGTCCGGGGTGTACTCCCACGTGCTGTCCTTGACCGGGCAGGTGCCCAGCAGCGTGGTCCCTTCGTAGAGCAGCACCTGCTGGACGTCGGGGGCCGCGTTGCCCTGGACCGCCTGCCGGCGCTCCTGGGTCTGCGCGCTGGGCTTCGGCGCGGTGAAGACCGGCAGCGGCACCGGCTTGTTGAAGGCGAGGGCGGACTGGGCCTGGTCGTTCCAGGTGCTGGTGGGGCTCCCGGAGAGGGGAATGCGCGTCAGGTCGGTGATCGAGGAGTTGGCGGGACGGGTAACTGCGAACCGCCCTGGTTGGTCCGCGTGAAGAGGATGTTGTCCCGGTCGGTGTTGTTGACGACGCTGCTCACACCGTCGTCGCTCTGGTCGAAGCCGTAATCGCTGAAGTTGTTCGCCGTACCGTTGGCCGGGATGACGAGGATTTTGGTGCGGGGTCCTCCCACGTTGTAGTTGACGTCGGCAAACAGGGAGAAGGCGTTCTTGGGGGCGGCGTCCTGCCCCCGGCCGGTGATGACGTACGGTTCGTCGGCGTTCTTGCCATTTCCTTCGGCGGTCACTCGCGTCCCCATCTCGTCGCTGTGGCGGTGAATGCAAGGCTGCCCGCGGCATGTGGCGCCGTCAATTACGGAAGGCTTGTTCGACCGTGTTCAGGCCATATGCGGAGCTGGCTCGATTCCGAACGGTACGGGGCCGGGAAATAACGTTTATTCCGTCGCTGCCGACTCATTCGGCACGCGGCAGTACACGGCAGGAGGGGACGGTCGGCCACCGGCAACCCGCCACCGGTAGCCCGTAACCGGTCACCCGCCACCGGCATCCAGCGGTCCGCGGGACGCCGCGATCCCGTGATTCATCGGCGCACCACGGGGCACCCGCAACGGCACGTCACCCGGTACGGGTTTGCGACCAGGAGGTCTCGATGAGAACAGTGAGCAAACGTCCGCGTCTCTTAGCGGTGGCGGCAACCGGGACGCTGTCCCTGGCCTTTGTCACCGGCTGCGGCGGAGGGAACGACCAGGCATCGGACAAGGACCCCGGGAAGCAGGGCGGAGCATCGGCCTCGCAGGGCGGCGCGGCGGACGGGCCGCAGGCGGTACGGGCCGCGCACCAGAAGACCACCGCCGCCAAGACCGCCAAGATGACGCTCCTCACGCGGGCCCAGAGTGGCGGCAACAACGCGGAGGTCCGCGGGTCCGGGGTCGTGGACCTCGGCAACGGCAGCAGTGAAATGGTGCTGCTGACCGGCAACCAGCAGATCCATCAGCGGACGGTGGACGGCGTCCTCTACCAGCAGCCGCCCGCCGCCCAGCGGCAGCAGCTACCGCAGGGCAAGTCGTGGCTCAAGGTCGATCTGAAGAAGCTGACGCAGCAGTCCGGCGGCAGCTCGCAGTACGCGGACCCGACGTCCTCCTTCAACTACACCAAGGGCATCAGCGACAAGGACGTCACCAAGGTCGGCACCGAGACCGTCGACGGTACGGCCACGACCCACTACAAGGTGTCCGTCGACGTGGCGGAGCTGGCCAAGGACAACACCCAGCAGGCCAAGCAGCTCCGCGCGCAGCTCGGCGACCGGCTGCCGCTCGACATCTGGCTGGACGCGCAGGGCCGGGTCCGCCAGGAGAAGATCGAGGTCAAGCCGCAGGGCGGCAAACAGGGCAGCAGCGGCGCACGGACCAGCGTCAGCACCACGCTCAAGTTCAGCGACTTCGGTACGGACGTGAACGTGACCGCGCCCCCGGCGAAGGACACGGTCGACATCACCGACAAGGCGGCGAAGCAGGGGCAGCAGGCGACACAGTCCTGACGGCCCGCCGATGTACCCCGAAGGCGCCGGTGGGTGGACCGGCGCCTTCGGTGCGTCCGGGGCGGAGGCGCCGGCTGGCGGTGCGCGAGGAGGCGGCACCCGGTCCAGCGGCTTCCGGACGGCCAGGCCGCTGAAGGTGTCCATCCTGGGCAGGGCGCATTTCGCGGCCCTAACGTGAGCCCCACCGCGGCGAGTGTCCGGCGGTCGACGCGTGACGCTGCGAACTGCGGCTATCACGTCCAGTGACCGGGCGCTGTCAGACCTTCAGGAGGTGGCGGGCTGTGCGGAAGCCTACATTCCGGCGCGTGTGCGGGGCAGGGGCAGGGGCAGTGGTGACGGGGATCGCGGCCTTGGCCGTTCGGAGGTTGCTCTCGGCCGAGTCGCCGGAGGCCGGCGGCGGTGTGTCGGGCGAAGAAGGGGAAACGATCACCTCGGAGACGTCACAGGACCCTGAAGCGGTGCGGCGCTATTGGACGCCCGAACGTAGGGAAGCGGCCGAACCCGCCCCATGCCCGAGAGCGAATAGCCCTTCCCCCGCCGAGCCCGCAGTAGCCCTCCGCCGAGGCCAGTGAGGGACAAGAGACCCGCAGAGACTAAAGTCGGTCGTGCTGATATGCAGGCTCGTGCCGACCCGGTGCCGAGCCGGTGCCCGGGGAAGGACGAAGATGCAGGCCGGAGTGTCGCTGTGAGATTTCTGCACACCTCCGACTGGCACCTCGGGCGCTCGTTCCACCGGGTGAACCTGCTCACCGCGCAGCGCGCCTTTCTCGATCATCTCGTCGAGACGGTCCGTACACAGCGGGTCGACGCGGTCCTCGTCGCGGGCGACGTCTACGACCGCGCCGTACCGCCGCTGGCCGCCGTAGAGCTCTTCGACGACGCCCTGCACCGGCTCGCCGGGCTGGGCGTGCCCACCGTCATGATCTCCGGTAACCACGACTCCGCCCGCCGCCTCGGGGTCGGCTCCGGGCTGATGGGGCAGGCCGGCATCCACCTGCGGACCGACCCGGCGGCCTGCGCCACCCCGGTCGTGCTGCGCGACGCGTACGGCGAGGTCGCCCTGTACGGACTGCCGTACCTGGAACCGGCCCTGGTCAAGGACGAGTTCGGCGCCGAGCGGGCCGACCACGCGCACGTACTGGGCGCCGCCATGGACCGGGTGCGCGACGACCTGGCGGCCCGGCCCGCGGGCACCCGGTCGGTGGTGCTCGCGCACGCCTTCGTCACCGGTGGCGCGCCCAGTGACAGTGAGCGGGACATCACGGTCGGTGGCGTGGAGTCGGTGCCCGCCGCCGTCTTCGAGGGCGTCGACTACGCGGCCCTCGGGCACCTGCACGGCTGCCAGACGATCACCGACCGGGTCCGTTACTCCGGCTCCCCGCTCGCCTACTCCTTCTCCGAGGAACGGCACCGCAAGTCCATGTGGCTGGTCGACCTGGACGCCGCGGGCACGGTGACCGCCGAGCGCCTGGACTGCCCGGTGCCCCGCCCGCTGGCCCGCCTCCGCGGCAAGCTGGAGGAGCTGCTGGCCGACCCGGCGCACGACGTCCACGAGGAGGCGTGGGTGGAGGCGACGCTGACCGACTCCGCCCGCCCGCACGAACCCATGGCCCGGCTCGCCGCCCGCTTCCCGCACATCCTCAGCCTCGCCTTCGAACCGGAGGAGGGAGCCGCCCGCGCCCTCGCCTCGTACGCGCAGCGGCTGCGCGGCCGCAGCGACCAGGAGATCGCCGAGGACTTCGTCGCCCACGTACGGCCGGGGCGCGGCGTGGACGACGAGGAGCGGGACGTACTGCGCTCGGCGCTCGACGAGGTACGCGCCGACGACGTGCTGCGGGAGGCGGCGGGATGAGGCTGCACCGGCTGTCGGTCACGGCCTTCGGGCCGTTCGGACGGACCCAGACCATCGACTTCGACCGGCTCGCGCGGGCCGGTCTCTTCCTGCTCCACGGGCCGACCGGCGCGGGCAAGACCTCCATCCTGGACGCTGTCTGCTTCGCCCTGTACGGGACCGTGCCGGGGACGCGGCAGAGCGGCCAGGCGCTGCGCAGCGACCTCGCCGACCCGTCGACGCCGACCGAGGTGGTCCTCGAACTGACCGTCGGCGGACGGCGGCTGGAGATCACCCGGCTGCCGGAGCAGCCCCGCCCGAAGAAGCGCGGGACCGGCACGACCCGCGAGAAGGCGCAGAGCCGGCTGCGCGAGTACGTGACCGGCGACGGCGGAACAGGCACAGGCCCCGCCCAGGGCGGGCACTGGAAGGCGCTCAGCCGCTCCCACCAGGAGATCGGCGAGGAGATCGGCCAGTTGCTCGGCATGAACAAGGAGCAGTTCTGCCAGGTCGCCCTGCTGCCCCAGGGGGACTTCGCGCGTTTCCTGCGCGCGGACGCCGAGGCCCGCGCCCGGTTGCTGGGACGGCTCTTCGACACCCGTCGGTTCGCCGCCCTCGAAGAGCAACTGGCCACCCGTCGCAAGGCCGCGGCCGACCAGGTGTCCGCCGGGGACGACCGGCTGCTGGGGCTCGCCCACCGGATGGACCAGGCGGCGGGCGAGTCGGCCGATCTCGTCGACCCCTCGGTCCCCGCGCCGGGGCGCGCCCCGGAAGCGGCCCCGGCCCCGGGCCGCCGGGGCAGCACGGGCAGGGGTACGGGCCGGGCGGCGCGCGCTGCCGGTACGGCCGCGTCTTCCCGAGGTACGGCGACCGCCACCGCGCTCGTACCAGGGCAGTACGGGCCGGGGCAGTACGGGTCGGAGCACGGGCCGGACTCCGCTAAGACCGCCACCGCTCAGGCCGCCGAGGCGCCGAGCCCCGGCGAGCCGGGCTTCGCCGAAGCCGTACTGGTACGGGCGGCCGTCGCCAGGGCCAACGCGCGCGAGCGGTACGACATCGCCCGGCTCGCCGTACGCTCTGCCGAGGCGGCGGAGGCCGCCGCCCGCGCGCGGGCGGACGAGGAGCGTGAGCGGGACCGCCTCCAGCGCCGGTACGCCGAGGCGCAGCGGCGCGCGGCGGAGCTGGCGGCGCAGTCCGGTGAGCGGGACCGGGCCCGGGACCGGCTGGCGCGGGCCCGCGCGGCCGCCGAGGTCGCCCCTGCCCTGGCGCTGCGCGACGCGGCCTGGCGCGAGCACGGGACGGCACAGGCCGAGGAGCGGCGCGGACGCGCCAAGCTGCCGCCCGATCTGGCCGGCGCGGACGCCGAACGGCTCGCCGCTCTCGAACGCGAACTACGGCAGGACCTCGGTTCGCTGACGGCGGCCCGCCGGGCCGAGAACCGCGCCGCCGAGATCGCCGCGGAACGCGCCGGGATCGAGCGGGAGGCGCGGGCCGACGAGCAGACGCTGGTGGACGCCGCCGCGTGGCTCGCGAACCGGGAGTCGGCGCACCAGGAGAACCAGCGGCGCATCGAGGCCGCCCAGGAAGCCGCGGCGCGTGCCGAACAACTGCACGCGCAGCTCGACCCGGCCCGGCAGCGGCTGGCGGCCGCGCGGCGGCGCGACCACCTCACGGAGAGCCTGCGGGCCGCCGACGAAGACGTGCTGCGCGCCCGGGAGCGTGCGGCGGCGGCCCACGAACACTGGCTCGACCTCAAGGACCGCCGCCTGCGCGGCATCGCGGCCGAACTCGCCGCCGGACTGGAGGACGGCACCGCCTGCGCCGTGTGCGGCGCCACCGAGCACCCCGCCCCGGCCCGTACCGGAGCCGGACACGTGGACCGTACGGCCGAGGAAGCGGCGCTGGACGCCTACCGGCAGGCCGAGTCCGCGCGTCAGGACGCCGAGCGCGCCCAGCAGTCCCTGAAGGAGGAACGGGCCGCCGCTGCGGCGACCGCCGGGGACACTCCCGTCGCCGAACTCTCGCGCGCCGAAGAAGAGTTGCGCGAGACGTACGCGCGCGAGCGGGCCGCGGGAGCCGACCTGCATGCCGCCCGCGAAGCGTCCGCGCGCGCCGACCGCGAGTACGAGCGCCGCCGCACCGAGCAGCAGGAGGCCGAGCGCCGCGCTGCCGCACGTACCTCCCACCGTGAAGCCCTGGACCGTGAACTTGCCTCGCTCGACAGCGCGCTGGAGGAGGCGCGCGGCGGCTTCGCGAGCGTCGCCGAGCGTGCCCGCCGCCTGGAGCGGCAGGTCGCGTTGCTGGCCGAGGCCGCAGGCGCAGCCCGTACGGCCGAGGCGTGCGCCCAGCGCCTTAAGGAGACCGACGCCCAGCTCTCCGACGCCGCCTACCGCGCCGGATTCGACACCCCGCAGGACGCGTCCGCCGCGCTGCTGAGCGACGCCGACTGGAACGCCCTGCAGCAGCGCCTCGACCGCCACCAAGCCGAGACGGCCGCGGTGGAAGCCGAGCTGGCCGACCCCGAGGCGGTCGCCGCAGCAAGCCTTCCGCCGGCGGACCCGGGCCGCGCGCAGGCCGAACTGGAGCACGCCGGCCGCAGACTGCGTACTGCCAGTACGGCTTGTGCCGCCGCCGAGGAACGCTGCACCGAACTCGACCGTCTCAGCGCGCGGGCCCACTCCGATGCCCGGCAGTTGGCCCCCCTGCGTACCGAGTACGAGCGCATTGCCCGCCTCGCCGCCCTTGCCGCCGGTACGTCGGCGGAGAACGAACGGCGGATGCGCCTGGAGTCCTACGTCCTGGCCGCCCGCCTCGAACAGGTCGCGGCCGCCGCCAGCGCGCGCCTGCACCGCATGTCCTCCGGCCGCTACACACTCGTGCACTCCGACGAACGGGCCGGCGGCGCGCGCCGCTCCGGCCTGGGACTGCACGTCATCGACGCCTGGACCGGCCACGAACGCGACACCGCCAGCCTCTCCGGCGGCGAGACGTTCTTCGCGTCACTGGCCCTGGCACTCGGCCTCGCCGACGTCGTCACCGACGAGGCGGGCGGCACCCGCCTGGACACCCTCTTCATCGACGAGGGCTTCGGCAGCCTGGACGAACAGACCCTGGACGAGGTGCTGGACGTCCTGGACTCACTGCGCGAACGGGACCGCAGCGTCGGCATCGTCAGCCACGTCGCCGACCTCCGGCAGCGCATCCCGGCCCAGTTGGAGGTCGTCAAGGACCGCGCGGGGTCGTCCATACGCCACCGGGTGCCGGGCTGACCGGAACAGCGGGACGGCCGGACGGTGGGGCGGCCAGACGTGGGGCGACCGGACGTGGGCGAGCGCCTCAGGCGCTGATCGGACGCCGGGGGAGCGGCGAGGAGTACACGACGCTGGTCGTCACCGCGCCCAGCCCCCCGATCCGGCCCGACACCTCCTCCAGGTGCTTCATCGAGCGGGCGGCGACCTTCAGGACGAAGCAGTCGTCGCCCGTGACGTGGTGCGCCTCCAGAATCTCGGGCGTGCTCTCCAGCAGGCCGTGGAAGGCGGCGTCGCTGCCGTTCGGATAGCGCAGCCGGACGAAGGCCAGGACCGACAGCCCGACGCGCGCCGGGTCGACCACCGCGGCGTACCCGGATATCACCCCGGCCTCCTCCAGCCGCCGTACCCGCTCGGTCACCGCGCTCGCGGACATGTTCACGGCGCGGGCCAGTTCGGCGTACCCCGCGCGGCCGTTGCGCTGCAGGACGTCGAGGATGCGCCAGTCGGTGGCGTCAGGGGAATAGCCGGTCATGGGAGGTGTCTAGCAGTGGAATCCCCTGTGGATCAAGGCTTTTGCCGGTGATCGTCACTTCCGGGCTCCGTCTTCGCTACCCCAGAAGGGGGTTCTGGTACGCAAGCGATGTACCGGCCGCGAACGGGCTGGCATGGTGCTGAAGGTGAGCAATGCGAGCAACGTACGCGAAGTCATCCGATATTACCGTCAGCCGGGTTCTCGGCTGGGATACCGGCTCTTTCTGAACGGCACCAAGCATTTCGGCTTCTACCGCTCGACGGATTCCCCGTGGGCCTGGTCGAAAGCGCTGCGCCGAATGGAAGACAGAATGGGGGAGACGCTCGCACAGCCGGCGGGCGCGCGCGTGCTGGACGCCGGATGCGGCGTGGGCGACGTGGCTGGCCGGCTGGCGGGCCGTTTCGGACTGCGCATTCACGGGGTGGACCTGCTCGACGCCCATGTCGGCCAGGCCCGGCGCCGGGCACGCCGCCGCAACCTCGACCATCTGCTCACCTTCTCGCAGAGCGACTACGCGACCCTGGACTTCCCCGACGAGAGCTTCGACGCCGTCTACACCATGGAGACACTGGTGCACGCGGCGGACGCCGAGGCGGTGCTGGAGCAGTTCCACCGGGTGCTCAAACCCGGTGGTCGGCTCGTCATGTTCGAGTACGCCCGGGAGGCCGCCGCCCGGATGCCGGCACCGGCGGCCGACATGTTCCGGGAGCTGAACGACTGGGCCGCGATGCCGTCGTTCCAGCGTTTCACCTACGGCACGCTGGAACGCCTGACCGCCGAAGCCGGATTCTCGGTGCGCGGCGTGGAGGACATCTCCCGCGGTATGTGGCCGATGCTCCGGTGCTTCGCCGTGATCGGAACGCTGCCCGGTGCGGGATTCCGGGCCGCGCGGCTGCGCCGGCATTCCGTGAACACCCTGTCGGCCGTGGAATTCTGGCGGCACCGCGCTTTCTGGCGGTACGAGATCCATACCGCCGACAAAGTCCGTACCGCCGGCACCTGAGCCGGACGACCGGAATGCGGTACGGATGCGCGCGGGGGCAGCGGAAACCCGCGGCCCCCGCGAACGCGGCCCCTCAGATCCGTGACAGCTCGGCCAGCAGATCGTCCAGACCCAGCGACCCCTGCGACAGCGCCGCCATGTGCCACGCCTTGAGGTCGAAGTCCGCGCCGTGCCGCTGCCGCGCCGCCTCGCGCCCGGCGAGCCACGTCCGCTCGCCCAGCTTGTAGCCGATGGCCTGGCCCGGCATGCCCTGGTAGCGGATGATCTCGCTCTCGACGAAGTCCGCGGGGCGGCTGCAGTGCCGGGCGAGGAACTGGTGGGCCAGCTCCGGCGTCCAGCGCTCACCCGGGTGGAACGGCGAGTCCGCCGGAATGGTCAGTTCCAGGTGCATACCGATGTCGATGATGACGCGGACCGCCCGCATCATCTGCGCGTCCAGGTAGCCGAGCCGGCGTTCGGCGCTGGTCAGGAAGCCCAGTTCGTCCATCAGCCGCTCGGCGTACAGTGCCCAGCCCTCGGCGTTGGCGCTGACCATGCCCACCGTCGTCTGGTAGCGCGAGAGGTCCTCGGCGACGTGCGCCCACTGCGCCAACTGGAGGTGGTGGCCCGGCACGCCCTCGTGGTACCAGGTCGAGACCAGGTCGTACGCCGGGAAGCGGGTCTTGCCCATCGTCGGCAGCCAGGTGCGGCCGGGGCGGGAGAAGTCCAGTGACGGGCCGGTGTAGTACGGGGCCGCGGCGCCGCCGGGCGGCGCGATCCGCGACTCGACGTGCTTGACCCGTTCCGCCAGGTCGAAGTGGGTGCCGTCCAGCGCCTCGATGGCCTGGTCCATCAGCGCCTGGAGCCACTGGCGGGTCTCCTCGACGCCCACCACGGCCTCACCGTTCTCGTCCAGCCAGGCCAGCGCATCCCACGGGGTCTTCGCGCCGGGCAGGACCTTCTCGGCCTCCTTGACCATCTCGGCGTGCAGCCGGTGGAACTCCGACCAGCCGTACGTGTAGGCCTCGTCCAGGTCCAGGTCGGCGCCGTTGAAGAAGCGGGCGAGGAGGGCGTAGCGCTCGCGGCCCACCACGTCCGGCGCACCCTCGACCGCCGGGGCGTACCGGTCGCGGAACCAGTCGCGCAGCTCCACCAGCGCGCCGGTCGCCAGCGCCGCCGCCGCGTCCAGCTCGGCGCGCAGCGCCGCGGGGCCCGGCTCGGTCAGGTCGGCGAACCAACTGCGGTCCGTACCGATCCATGTGTCCAACTGGCCGATGACGGTCTCGACTTGCCGCGGCCCGCCGAGCAGGTTCCGCTGCAGGCCGGCCTCCAGCGAGGCGCGGTAGCCCGCCAGCGCGGCGGGCATCGCCCGCAGCCGCTGGGCGAGCGCCGCCCAGTCGTCGTCCGTCTCGACCGGCGTGATCATCAGGACCTCGCGTGCCGAGTGCAGCGGCGTGTGCAGGTTGCTCACCGTGCGCAGCCCTTCGCCCGACTCGTGCACCGCGAGTTCCGCGGTCAGCCGCTCCCGCAGCAGCCGGGCGCAACGTCGTTCGATCTCGCTGTCCCCGCCCGGCCGCCGCTCGGCCTCGGCGAGCCGGTCCAGCGTCGTACGGGCCAGTTGGGCCACGGCTTCCTGGCCGGCGGGTGAGAAGTCGGGCAGCCGGCTCGAACTCTCCGGGACGCCGAGGAAGGTACCGGTGATGGGGTCCAGGTCGACCAGGGCGTCGACGTAGGCGTCGGCGACCTGGCGGGGGAGGGGCGCGTTGTCGGAAGCAGTGGTGTGGGACATGCGCCCCATCCTCGTACGGATGCCCCCGGTACGTCATCATCAGCGCGCCGTACGTTCCCGCCGGGGCGCCGCGTCCGCGCAGGGCGAACGGGAGCGGAGGGCCGCGGCACCGGCCGCCGCGCCTGGTGACACGGCCGTCATTGGTCCGTACCGGACTCTTGCTCCCGCCCGGAGCGGACCACCAAGCTCACAGAATGGACCTGGAATTGCGGCATTTGAAGACGATCCGGACTATTGCCGACGCGGGCAGCCTGACCAAGGCCGCCGCCCGGCTCGGTCTCGCCCAGCCCGCCCTGAGCGCCCAGCTCAAACGCATCGAGCGCACCCTGGGCGGCCGGCTCTTCGAGCGCGGCCGCTTCGGCGTGCGGCCCACCGCCCTGGGGGAGTTCGTGCTCGAACGCGCCCGCGTGGTGCTGCCCGCGATCAGCGAACTCCAGCAGGAGGCCGTACGGTTCACCAGCGCCGGCCGCGCCGTGACGGGCCTCCGGCTCGGCGGCACCCACGGACCGCTGCTCGGCGGGCTGGTGGACCGGCTTGCCACCGTCCGCCCGGGCGTGCCGGTGACCACGTTCACCACCTGGTCCGAGCGTGAGATCGCCGCGTCCGTCACCGCCGGACGGCTGGACTTCGCCCTGATCGGGGCGTGCGGGGAGAGCCCGGCCCCCGAGCCCGAACGGCTCACCTGGCGGGAGGTCGCGGTGGACCCGGTCTTCGTCATGCTCGCCGAGCGCCACCCGCTGGCCGGCAAGCGGGAGATCGGTTTGGCGGAACTGGCGGCGGAAGCCTGGGCGGACGTACCGGGTGACGGCTGCTTCGCGGACTGCTTCACGCTCGCCTGCGCCCGCGCCGGCTTCACCCCCACCCGCGTCTACGAGACCGACACCGCGTCCTGCATCCACCTCGTCCAGGTCGGCCGGGCCGCCGGCCTGTGCCGCGCGACGCTGCCCCCCACTCCCGGCATGGTGACCAGACCGCTGGCCGGCACGCCCCTGACCTGGCGCCATCTCGTCGGCTGGCACCCGGGCACTCCCGCCGCCGACTCGGCCGCCGAGGTCGTCGCCCAGGCACGCGCCGCGCACGCCGACGCCGCCGCGCGCAGCGACAGCTACACGCAGTGGCTCGCCGACCACGGCGACCCGGCCGATCACCGGGACGCGGCCGATCCCGGGCCACCGTGGAGCGCGGAGGGGCGGTCGGCGGCTCCCGGCCGCCCGTGGCCGCCGAGAGCCACCGACCACCCGTAAGGCCCACCGACCACCTGTAAGCCCCATCGACTACCCGTGAGTCCCACCCGCCATCCATAACACCTGGCAGAAGGACAACTGACATCTTCTCCGGGCCGGCACACGGCACCTACTTTTTCGGCACCTCCACCCCCCCGAGACCGAGGAGACCTCCCCCATGCGCCACAGACACGCCCGAACCAGCGCGTGTGCCGTCATCGCCGCCGTCGGAGCGCTCGTCCTGACCGCGCTGCCCGGCTCGGCGACGGCCCAGACCGTACGGGCGGACTCGACGTCCCCGCAGGCCCCCCACCGCTCGGCCGCCGAGACCCTGTCCGTCAGCGCCACGTCCGACGCCGTGTTCCAGGCGATGAAGCGCGACCTCGGCCTCGACCGGGCACAGGCCGAACGACGCCTGGCGAACGAGGCGGAAGCCGGCGCGGTCGCCGGACGCCTGCACAAC
Organism: Streptomyces chrestomyceticus JCM 4735; assembly: GCF_003865135.1. Classification (NCBI taxonomy): domain Bacteria; kingdom Bacillati; phylum Actinomycetota; class Actinomycetes; order Kitasatosporales; family Streptomycetaceae; genus Streptomyces; species Streptomyces chrestomyceticus. Next base: position 8,702,156 of record NZ_BHZC01000001.1, read on the forward strand.
GCGCTGGGCGCGTCCTTCGCCGGCGCCTGGGTCAGCGGCACCGAGTCCGCCACCCTCACCGTGGCCACCACCGACGCCGCACGCCTGGCGGCCGTACGGGCGGCGGGTGCGCGCGCCGTCCACGTACCGCACAGCCTCGCCCAACTCGACGCCGCGAAGGACAAGCTGGACCGCGCGTCGGCGCGCCGGGCCGCTCCCGAAGCGTCCTCCTGGGCCGTCGACGTCCGGACGAACACCGTGCAACTGCGCGCCGCCGACCCGGCCGCCGCCCGGTCGTTCGTCGCGGCCAGCGGAGCGGACCGCGGCCTCGTCAGCGTCGGCGCGACCGCCGAACGCCCGCGCCCGCTCTACGACATCCGCGGCGGCGACGCGTACTACATGGGCGGCGGACGCTGCTCCGTCGGCTTCGCGATCACCCGCGGCACCCAGCAGGGCTTCGCCACCGCCGGCCACTGCGGCCGCGCCGGGACCTCCACCACCGGCTACAACCAGGCCGCTCAGGGCAGCTTCCAGGCGTCCACCTTCCCGGGCCGGGACACCGCCTGGGTCGCCGCCAACAGCAGTTGGACCTCGACGCCGTACGTCAAGGGACAGGGCGGCCAGAACGTACGGGTCGCCGGCTCCACCCAGGCGGCGGTCGGCGCCTCGATCTGCCGCTCCGGCTCCACCACCGGCTGGCACTGCGGCACGGTCCAGCAGCACAACACCAGCGTCACCTACCCGCAGGGCACCGTCAGCGGCGTGACCAAGACCTCGGTCTGCGCCGAGCCGGGCGACTCCGGCGGCTCCTTCATCTCCGGCAGCCAGGCGCAGGGTGTCACCTCCGGCGGGTCCGGCAACTGCCGCTCCGGCGGCACGACCTACTACCAGCCCATCAACCCGCTGCTCCAGGGTTACGGCCTGACCCTGAAGACCGGCACCAGCGGCTCCGAGAACCCCGGCCCCGGCCAGCCGGGCGAGACCACCTGGGCCGCCGGCACCGTCTACGAGGCGGGCACCGAGGTCACGTACGACGGCACCACCTACCGCTGCCTCCAGGGCCACCAGGCGCAGTCCGGCTGGGAGCCCGCGAACACACCGTCGCTGTGGGAGCAGGTCTGAGCAGCACGCCGGGTCCTCGACGAGCCGCTGAGGACCGCGGGACGGGCTGAGCGGGACGGCACCGACAGGACGGCCCGGAATCACAGAATGGCCCGGGATCACAGAATGGCCCGGAACCGCAGAACGGCCCAGAACCACCGAGGTACGGCACCGATCCGCACCGGTTTCCGTACCGCCGGGGCCGGCTGGTACGAGCGCTCGCGTACCGGCCGGCCCCACTTTCCTTCGCGCACCCGGGCGCCGCGCGGTCACGCCGTCACGGCGCCTGCGGCCCGGCCCCCGGCACGACGCGGGCCGCCGCCTCCGGCCGTACGGGCTCCCGCCGGGCAGGCAGCCCCTTCGGCCGGGCGCTGATCACCAGCGTCCCTTCCTCGATCTGGTAGTCCAGCGGCAGCCCCAGGCCCCGCATCGCCGCCACCATGCCGGTGTTCGACGCCTGCGTGATCACGTACACGCTCGCGCAGCCCGCGTCGGCCGCCATGCCGACCAGCCGGCGCAGCAGTTCCGAGCCGATGCCGCGCCGCTGCCACGCGTCCTCCACCAGCAGCGCGACCTCCGTCTCCTCGCCGTCCCACAGCAGGTGGCCGAGGGCCACCAGCCGGCCGGACGCCGTCTCGACCGCGAGGGTGCGGCCGAAGCGGGGGGTGAGCAGATGGTTCAGGTAGCGCTCGGCGTCGGCGACCGGGCCCTGGTAGCGCAGTGCCAGCGTCCGGGCCGAGCAGCGGTCGTGCATCTCACGGGCGGCGGCCAGGTCCGAGGTGTCGGCGCGGCGGACCGTGATGGCGTTGCCCTCGGGCAGGGTCAGCACGTCGCGGCGCGGCGGCACCCGCTGGCCGAGCCGGGCGTCCAGCTCGACGAGCGCCCGTACCCGCGCGAACTCGGTGGGCGTGAAGGGCAGATGCGGGCGTTCGATGGTGACGGTTCCCCCGGACGGGTCACGGAATGTCATGCGGTGCTCTTCGAGGATGCCCGCGTCCGGCACCTGTTCGGCGGGCGGGCGGCCTTTCAGGGCCGCCGCGGGCACCGAACGGATGGTGCAGCGGCCCAGCAACTGGCGTAGCGCGAGCGGCAGCTCGGCGGAGTCCAGCGCCGTACGGGTGGCCAGCCCCAGCATCCGGGTGGGGGCGTCCACCAGGTCGTGGGCGTCCGCGCGCTCCAGCCAGGTGTGGGAGCCGCCCGCCGCGGCGACCGTCCGGGTCAGTTCGGTGGCGGGCAGCGGGACGGGGGCGCGCAGCAGGAACTCGTCCACCGTCCCTTCCGACAGCGGATGGGTCTGCAGGCTGAGGATGTCCACCTGGTGCCCGGCCAGGGCCGTGCACAGCGCGGCGAGACTGCCCGGCTGGTCCCGTACGGTCGTACGCATCCGCCACAGCGCCGTCTCCTGCCGCTGCCCCTCGGGAACGGCCGGAGCGGTGGGCGCTGCGGCGCCCGTATCGGTCGGCGGCGGAGCGTGGTCGTGGCGCCGTGACCACCAGGTGTGGAACCCGGCCGTGGCGAGCAGGACGACGGCCGAGCAGCACAGCAGCACCGGCCCCGACGGGCCGTGCACGATGGTGTTGGCGACGGCGTCCGCCACCGACACCGCGGTGAACAGGGCCGCCAGCTCGACCAGGTCCCGCCGCCAGTGGTGGCGGCGGGCGCTCTTGGCAGATGTCGCGTCAGTCATGCAGACCAGCGTCGCCGACGGGTGTTGCCTGATCGAGAACGCTCTGTGACCGATGGGTAAAGGACACAATCGCGGCAAAGGCGGCGGGGCGCGCCGGTCACCTCGTCGGGCGCGGTGCTTGCCACCTGCCCGCTTGCGGCCCGGCCGGCACGGTGCGCTTCTCCCACCCGGTACGCCTCTCCCACCCCGTACACCGCTCCCTACCGTCCCGGCTGCCCCACCCGCCCCGGCTGCAGCGACCGGCTGAACAGAACCTGCCCGCTGTCCTGGCGCAGCCGTACGGTCAGCTCGCCGCTGTCCCCGTCGATGTCCACCTCGCCGAAGTACTGCGGACTCTCGGCGGGGGAGACGTTCGCCCGCTGCGGCGCCTTGACGAAGGGCTGGGCGGGGCCGAACGTGCCGTCCAGCGGCACGGCCGGGAAGCCGCCCGCGTTCAGTGGGCCCGAGACGAACTCCCAGAACGGCGCGAAGTCCTTGAAGGCGGCGCGCGACGGGTCGTAGTGCTGGGCGGAGGTGTAATGCACGTCGGTGGTCAGCCAGACCGTACCGGTGACGCGGTGGTGCTTGATGTGCCGCAGCAGCTCGGCGATCTGCAGCTCCCGGCCCAGCGGCGCGCCCGGGTCCCCCTGCGCCACCGCCTCGAAGTCCGTCTTGCCGTCCGCCACCACGAGTCCCAGCGGCAGGTCGGAGGCGATCACCTTCCACACGGCGCGCGACCGCGACAGCGCGCGCTTGAGCCAGGCCAACTGCTCGGCGCCGAGGATGCCCTGCCGGTCGTCGGTCTGCCGGTTGGGGGAGTTGGCGTTCCGGTACGTGCGCATGTCGAGTACGAAAACGTCCAGCAACGGACCGTGATTGATCACCCGGTAGACCCGGCCGCCCCGGTCCGACCGGAGCGTACGGATGGGGAAGTACTCCCGGAACGCCCGCAGCGACCGGGCCGCGAGCACGTCCACGTCCTTCTCCGTGTACCGGGCGTCGTCCAGGATCTGGCCCGGGTACCAGTTGTTGCGCACCTCGTGGTCGTCCCACTGGATGATGGTGGGGACCTGCGCGTTGAAGCGGCGCAGGTTCGCGTCCAGCAGGTTGTAGCGGAACGCGCCGCGGTACTCCGCCAGCGTCTCGGCGACCTTCGACTTCTCCTCGGTGGTCACATTGCGCCAGATCCTGCCGTCGGGCAGTCGCACACTGGCCTCGATCGGACCGTCGGCGTAAATGTTGTCGCCGCTGCACAGGAAGAAGTCCGGATCGCGGCGGCGCATCTCCTCGTAGATCCGGTAGCCGCCCAGCTCCGGGTTGATGCCCCAGCCCTGCCCGGCGAGGTCGCCCGACCAGGTGAAGCGCACACCGTCGCGGCGCCGGTCCGAGGCGGTACGGAACGTTCCGGTGACCGGCTCGCCCGTACGCCGGTAGTCGTACGGGTCGGCCAGCAGCACCCGGTAGTGGATCTGCTCGCCGGACGGCAGACCGTGCAGCGCGGTGGTGCCGGTGAAGTCCGTACCGGGGCCGAGCACCGGGCCGTGCCAGGTACGGGCGTTGCGGAACGACTCGGTCGCCGCCGTCTGCACCACCATCCGGGCCGGCCGGTCGGACCGCACCCACACCAGCCCGGAGGAGGTCGTCACATCCCCGGTCTGCACACCCCACGGAGCACTCGGCCGCCCGGCCCGCGCCTGCGCCACTGCTGTACGGGGCACGGCGCCCGCTGCCGAACCGCCCGCGCCCGCGGCGTTCGCGGCGGCGGGAAGGGCCAGTGCCGCGGTGCCGAGCGCCGCGCCGTGCAGCACCGACCGCCGGTTGACGGCTCTGCCGGATCCCTGCGCCATGTGAAACCTCCCGTAATACGACCGATCTTGGTGACGTTCCCGTTCGTACCGGCACCCGGTGCCCCGCCGCCGAACGGACGGTGAACTCCGGGAGGCTTGCAGAGTACGGCGGAACGGGCGCCACGGCGGCCGCACCGGTCCCGGTTCTTCCGGCCGGTGCCCGCACACCACGCCCGAACCGGCCACCTCACGGGTGTCCCCGCTGGACAACGCCCGGCCGGCCCGTTGGGATGAAGGCGTGCGCACCGACTCCGCGACCGACGTCTTCCAGGAGCACCGACCCGTACTGCTGGGCGTGGCCTACCGGATGCTCGGCCGGGCGGCCGACGCCGAGGACGTGGTGCAGGAGGCATGGCTGCGCTGGTCGTCCGCCGACCGGCAGCAGGTCCGCGAACCGCGTGCCTATCTGGTGCGTGTCACGACCCGGCTGGCCATCGACCGGCTGCGGCAGGTCCAAGCGCGCCGCGAGGCGTACGTAGGCCCCTGGCTGCCCGAGCCGCTGGCCACCGACTTCGGCGACACGGCCGCCGACACCGCGGAACGCGCCGTTCTCGCCGAGTCCGTCACCCTCGCCATCCTGGTGGTGCTGGAGTCGCTGTCGCCGCTGGAGCGCGCGGTGTTCGTGCTGCGCGAGGCATTCGGCTACCCGTACGCCGAGATCGCCGCCATCCTGGAGCGCGGCGAGGCGGCGGTGCGCCAACTGGCGGGCCGCGCCCGGCGCCACGTCGAAGAGCGCCGCCCGCGCTTCGAGGTCGACCCGGCCCGGCAGCGCGACCTGACCGAGCGCTTCCTCGCGGCAGCGGCGGGTGACGACCTGCAAGGGCTGCTGAGTCTGCTGGCCGAGGACGTACGGCTGGTCGGCGACAGCGGTGGCAAGGCCAAGGCGCCGCTGCGGATCATCGAGACCGCCGACAAGGTCGGCCGCTTCCTGCTCGGCGTGGCCCGGGCCGGCATCCCGTCGGCCGAGTTCGTCTTCCGGGAGCTGAATGGTGGAGTCGCGCTGCTGGTGCTCTCCGGGGGCAAGGCCGATGCGGTCTTCCAGGTCGATGTGGTGGACGGTCGGATCCAGACCGTGTACATCATCCGTAACCCGGACAAGCTGGGGTCACTCGCCGAGCCGGTGTGAGCCTTCCGCCGCCCTGGCCTCGGCCCGGCCCCCGCCCCGGGGCTTTCACCAGCCCGTCCCGTACCGCTGTCCCGACCGGGGAGTCCTCGTCACGCAGCGCGTCGGCGGCCGGAACGTGAACGGACCAGATGTGCAGCGGCGTGAGCATGATCGGCAGGCCGACCGGCCGCGGTCGCGGTCACCGGCCGTGAACGGATCGGTCGATTGGTCTTGACCAAGGGTGGGGGCGGCCATATCGTCACAGGGATACTGCAACAACCTTTAATAAAGAAGCGCTCATATCCGGGCGCACGTACGGGCTCGGGACGGGCCCGCACTCCGGTGGGGACCACCTCCGCCGGGAAGACGGCCATGGCGGAGGACAGGGTGGGGACCACGCAGCTCGAAACGGCGCCGGAGCCGAAGTACTGGCACCTCAAGACCGTGCTCAGCGAGGCGCTGGACTCGGAGTTCTCGGTCGGTGAGATCCTGCCCAACGAGCGCGAGCTGGCGGCGCGGTTCGGCGTCGCGCGCGCCACCCTGCGGCAGGCGCTGGAACAGTTGGAGCTGGAAGGCCGGCTGCAGCGCCGTCGCGGTGTGGGTACGACCGTCGCGCCGCCCCGCGTGGGCGTGGCCGTCGACCCCGCGCGCCACACCTGGCCGGGCACGCCCGGTGACGACTGGCAGCCCGTCGACGCCGTCGAGTCGCAGAACGTGCCCGCGGCCGTGGCGCGCCATCTGGAACTGGCGCCCGGCGAGCAGGTGCACGTCGTGCACCGCAGCCGCGTCACCCACGGCCAGCCGGTCGCCGCCGAGCAGCTCTACGTACCCGCCCGCTCCGTACCGGAGGCCGAAACGGCCGCCGGCGCCGCCGTGGACGCCCCGGCGCGGGCCCGTACCGTCCTGCGTGAGCTCCAGCAGCTCGAACTGGAAGGCCAGGACCGGTCCGTGGAACTCGGCTCGGCCCGCGCGGACGACGCCAAGGAACTGGACCGCCTGCCCGGCGCCCCCGTCCTCGTCGTCACCACCCGCTACTTCGCGGGCGGCCGCACCGCAGCCGTCGCCCTGTCCACCTACCGCGCCGACACCTGCCGGCTCACCTTCGGCGACAACGAGACGGACGCGGGAGTCACTGTCCTCGCGAGCTAGGACATACTGGAGCATCCCTGCCGCCACCGGAGCGCCGCTGCGCGACAATCGCCCCATGCTGAAGATCGGATCGGTCGTGCTGGGTGCTTCGGACGTGCGGCGTGCGGCCGCCTTCTGGGCGGACGCCCTGGGGTACGAGCCACGCGAGGAGACGGAAGACGACTGGGTGGTCCTGAAGCCCGCGCAGGGGGCCGGGGTCCAGGTGTCGATCGGCCGGAGCGAGACGCCCGTCCAGGAGCATCCACGGGTCCACCTGGACCTGTACGCCGGCGACGCCGCCGACCAGGCCGCCGAGGTCGAGCGCCTGGTGTCCCTGGGTGCCCGGCGGGTCGACTGGGACCGCTACCCGGACGACGCCGACTTCGTCGTCCTGGCGGACCCCGAGGGCAACCGCTTCTGCGTGATCGACACCGGACGCGGCTGAGCGGGGGAGTGCGGGAAGCGGGGGCGGCGCGGGGGCTCATCGGTCACCGGCTCCCCTCCGCCGTACCGGTCGGCGACGCGTCGGCCGACGGTGCCAGGAAGGCCCGCACCATCGGCACGACGAGGTCGGCGCGCCGCGGCAGATTGCTGTGGGTCGTCCCCGGGAGCACCCCGAGCTGTGAGCCGGGGATCAGCTCATGCATCTCGACGGCGTGTTCCAGCCGGACGAAGTCGGTGTCCCCCACCAGCAGCAGGACGGACGCTTCCAGGCCGGCCAGGTCCCGGGCGGGCCAGCCCTCGAAGGCATGCACCGTCGGTTGCAGCTTCTCGGCGAACGCCTCGAAGCGTCCGGGGTCGGGGGCGACCTTCGCGTACGCCTCGTACATCTCCTGGAAGTCGCTCTCGGTGGGCATCCGCCGGGAGCCCAACTGGGCCCGCGGGTCGAGAATGTCCGGGTGGTAGCCGTCGGGCCGGTAGTGGGTGGAGGCGAGCACCAGCCGGTTCACCCGAGCGGGACAGGTGACCGCAAGCTGAAGGGCGGTCAGTCCGCCGAGGCTGAATCCGAAAAAATCCGCCCGGTCGATCCCGAGGTGGTCCAGCAGCCCCACCACGTCGTCGGCCAGATACGCGAGCGTCGGGTCCCGGTCGATGTCACCGGTGTGCCCGTGCCCTTGCAGCTCGACGGCGACGACCTGCCGCGTCGCGGCGAGCGCGGGCAGTATGCCGCCGAAGGTGAGGTCGATGGTGAGCAGCCCGCCGTGCAGCAGGACCAGCGGCTGCCCCGTGCCGTGGGCCTCGTAGTACAGCTCCAGCCCGTTGACCCGCGCATATCCGGCGGACGACGGATACGTGGCCGACTCCTGTCCCTCACTCATCGCGCTCTCCCCGGCTCGGCCCCGTGACCGGCCCTGTGACGCCTGCGTGGCCGGTCTCCGAGGTAACTGTCAGCACACTAGCCGGGGGTCTGACAACGCCTCCGCGTCACGCCGGGGCGGGTTGAGGACAGCGTGGGCGCGGCGGTTGTTGCTGTCGTCATCGGTGATGCCCAGTTCGCCGGGCCTGGAGGCGGCGCGCTTGCTGATGGAGCTCTCACTGAGGAAGAGTCGCTGCCCGATGGTCTGGTTGGACAGTGCCTCGACTATGAGGCCGGGCACGGAGAGCTCACGTTCGGTCAGGCTCGCGAGACGCCGGTTTGGGGACAGGGCCGGCGGGCGCCTTGGCCTGGTCGGGGCGGTCGCCGCCGGCCTATCCGCGGTCGCCAGGGACAGCCCGAGTGGTACCAGCCGGGCCTTGGCCCCGCCGTGCAGGTGCCGTTCGTTCCGTCGGATCTCGGCAGCCTGCGCGACCGTCGTGTCCGCGCGCCGGGCAGGCAGCTCGTCTATCCGGTTCGCTGGCACCATCGCCCGCGAAGGGCCCAGGAGGCGGAGAGTCACCGGACCTACGGAACGCCAGGTGTACGGAGCGCTCACGACGGCCACGGCGGAGCCAGCCACCCTGGCCAGGCGCGCGACGAGCTACGGCCGGCCGAACCCGAGCACCGCGGTCGCGACCCCGGTCGGCGGGGTGGCCGAGACGACACCCGTGGTGAACGGTGCGAGGACCGCGAAGCACGGGTCGCAGGATCGTTCCAGCGGGTGCGTCGCCGCTGGCCTATGAGGGCGTCTTGCCGCGTGCGGTGGGCAAGGCGGTGTCCGTCCCTTGCGCGTCGAGGAAGCGGACAGCTCGGCAGATGGGGCGGGGGCAGGGCGAGCGTGCCCCCGCAGATCAGTACGAGCGGCGCCCCCCAGGATCACGGATTGTCCGCTCCCCATCAGAGGCCCAGCGCTACGGCGGCGGCCCATACCGCGGGGCCGCCAGGGCGACGACCATTACGGCGCACCCGGCGCACCCTATTCACCTGGGCCCCGCCTCACCTGCGCCCCTCACCCCCGCGCCGTGACCGCTCCGTCCACCGCGAACAGTTCACCCTCCACATGGTCCAGCGCGAGCCGCAGCGCGCCCGTGGCCACCGCCGCTTCGCCGAGTACGGACAGGGCCACCCGGGGCGGCCGCAGGCAGTAGCGGGCCAGTTCGGCGCGGAGGGGTTCCAGTACGTCGTCCAGGCCGGCGGCCCAGCCACCGACGATCACCAGTTCCGGGTCGAGGGCCAGCACCAGCGCCGCGACGTCGTGCACCAGCCGCTGGAGGAAACGGTCCATCGCGTCCCGGGCCCGCGCGTCCCCGTCACGCGCGAGGGCGAACACCCGCGCCACCTGTGCCTCGTCCAACGGGTGCAGCGGCTGCCCGGTCGTGGACAGCAGCTTCTCCGGGGTGGCCTCGCGCCCCAGTAGGTGCAGTGCGCCGATCTCCCCGGCGGCGCCGCCGAAGCCCCGGTGCAGCCGCCCGCCGATCAGCGCGCCCGCCCCCGGGCTCAGCCCGGCGAGGACGAACACGATGTCGTCCGAAGCGGCGGCCGCGCCCTTCCAGTGCTCGGCCACGGCGGCGGCGTTCGCGTCGTTCTCCACCAGGACGGGGCACCGGAAGGAGCGGCGCAGCCGGTCGCCCAGCGGCAGGCCGGTCCAGCCCGGGAGCGCCGTGCCCAGCCGTACGGTGCCGTCCGCCTCCACGATGCCGGGACTGCCCACCCCGACCGCCCGCAGCGAACTGCGGGCCACGCCCGCCCGCCGCAGCAGCTCGGCCACCGCGGCCCGTACCTTCTCCAGCCGGTCGTCGGCGGACGCCGACTCCTCGACCGCCCGCTGCGCGGAGCCGAGCACCCGCCCGCCGAGGTCCGACAGCAGGGCGGCCACCCGGTGCGGGCCGATCTCGATGCCGAGCAGATGCCCGGCCTCCGTACGGAAGCGGAAGCGGCGAGCCGGGCGGCCCTGGCGGCGGGCGGTGCCTTCGTCGGCGGGCGCCTCGGCCACCAGGCCGGCCTCGATGAGGCCCTCGACCACGCCCTCGACGGTGGGCCGGGACAGGCCGGTCACTTCCACGAGGTGGGTGAGCGTCGGGGAGTCTGCGGCGCGCAGCGCGTGCAGTACCACCGCGGAGTTGATCCGTCGCAGCAGGGAGGGGTCCCCGCCGGTTAGCCGCCCCAACGTCCGTCTCCCTCGCATTGCGTGTGTGGCGGATCGTAGCCGGTCAGCCGGTGTGCGGCGAGTCCCGGGCACCGCGCCGGGGCTTCCCGGCGGGCTGTACGGGCGGCTGCACGGTGGCCGTGGGCCGGTGCGCGTTCCGCCGATTTTCGGAACTCGGCGGGAGCCGCCGAGATCCCCCGGAGCCTGACGCGGAGCCAATTGTCAGACCCTGGCTGTTTACTGACGGCATGACGCACACGACCACCACCGCACAGCATCTCACCGCCATCGACCTCCTCCTCCGCCGCGACTTCCCCGACGAGCCGGTCCGCTCCGCCATGGTCCAGAGCGGCCCGGGATTCCACGTCGCCCAGTTGCGCGGCGACGAGCAGCTCTGGGACGCCGACCCGGCGGACGTCGAGGAGACCGCGCAGGAGTACCGCGCCGAGCTGGAGGGACTCATATCGGCTCTCTGTTTACGCTGGGGCGAGCCCGAGCTGCTCGACCTCGCGGGCCATCTGGAGCGGGTGGCCATGGGGATGCCGGTCCGGCCGCCGCTCGACGTCCTGTGCGGCCAGGTCCCGCGGGTGCACGCCTGGCGTGCCGAAGGGCGCTGGATCGCGGTCGGCCTGGGGGAGGGCGGGCCGGAGATGCCGGTCTTCCAACTGCTGGCGGCGGTGGGCCGGGCGGATGCGGTGCGCTGACCACGGGAAACGGGTGGCGGCGGCGGTGCCGCCGGCCCGGTGTGGACCAGTTGCACCGCCACCGCCACCCGTTCGGGGCCCGTGGGATGCGGGGGCCGCGCGCGGACCGTACCGGCGCGGCCGTCCCTGCCTCGTTCTGCGGGCTGTCCGCCCGGCTCGGCCTACTTGTCCTGGTCGTGCTGCTTGTCGCGGTGGTGCGCCCAGGGGTGCCGCAGCCGGATCCAGATGTCCCGGGCCTGGCGTCCCGCCTCGGTCCGGCTGTGCGCCACCAGCTCGCGGGCCTGTTCCGGGGTCTCGACCATCGGGCCGGAGCCCCGCAGCGGCTTGCCCGCCGTCTCGTGCAGGAAGAAGGCGGCGATGAAGCCGATGACACCCGCGATCATCAGGTAGTACGCGGGAATCATGTGACTGCCCGTGGACTCCACCAGCGCGGAGGCGACCAGCGGGGTGGTACCGCCGAAGAGCGAGACGGAGATGTTGAACGCGATGGACAGCGCCCCGTAACGCAGATGGGTGGGGAAGAGCGCCGGCAGCGTCGAGGCGGAGGTGCCCGCGAAGCACACCAGCAGCAGACCCAGGATGAGGCACCCGAAGGCCGGCATCAGGATGCCGCCTTCGCGGATCAGCAGGAACGCCGGATAGGCCAGCGCGACGAGCGCGATGCTGGACGCCATGAACACCGGCCGGCGGCCCCACCGGTCCGAGGTACGGCCCACGGTCGTGATCGTCAGGGCGACGACGACCATGGTGCCCAGGACCATGAGCTGGGCGGTCGTGGCGTCCTCGCCGAGCGTCTCGGTCATGAAGGTCGGGAGGTAGGACGTCACCATGTAGTTGGTGACGTTGTACAGCAGTACCAGTCCCATGCAGATCAGCACGGCTTCCCAGTGCCCGGCGAAGATCTCCTTCAGCCGGCCCTTGCCGGACTGCCGGGCCTCCTCGACGGGCGTGTCGCCGGAGCTCGCGTTCTCGGCCTGCTGCCGCGCGGCTTCCGCCTCCTGCTTGAAGGCCGGGGTCTCCTCCAGCTTCATGCGCATGTAGAGGCCGATCAGACCGAGCGGCCCGGCCACCATGAAGGGAATGCGCCAGCCCCAGCTCTCCAATCCGTCCGTGCCCAGTACGGCGGTGAGCACGGTGACCAGGCCCGAGCCGAGGGCGTAGCCGACGAAGGTGCCGAAGTCGAGCCAGCTACCGAGGAAGCCGCGGCGCTTGTCCGGGGCGTATTCGGCGATGTAGGTCGTGGCACCGGCGTACTCACCACCGGTCGAGAAGCCCTGCACCAGTCGGCACAGGAGCAGCAGCAGCGGCGCCGCGAAGCCGATGGAGTCGTAGCCGGGCAGGAAGCCGACCGCGAAGGTGCTGATCGCCATCATGATCATGGTGGCGGCCAGCACCCGCTGCCGTCCGATGCGGTCGCCCAGCGGTCCGAAGACCAGACCGCCGAGCGGCCGCACGAGGAAGGCGGCGGCGAAGGTGGCGAAAGTGGAGACGAGCTGGGCGCCGGGGGAGCTGGACGGGAAGAAGACCTTGCCCATCGTGGCCGCCAGATAGGCGTAGACCCCGAAGTCGAACCACTCCATCATGTTGCCGAGGGCGGCCGCCGTGACCGCGCGGCGTACCTGCGGTCCGGGGGTGACGGTGACTTCCTCGACACTGAGCTGGTGTTTGCGTCGGCGCAGCAGGGTGCGCAGCAGCCGGTCGGTGTCGGAGTTTCTTCCTCCGTCCGACCGCTTGTTCCGCCGGACGCGCGGCGGCTGAGGCTGACCGGTAGTCATCTCGTCCTGTCGCTAGGGGCTGAGCGGCACATCGGTAACTCCGAGTATCAACGTAAAGGTCGAAATCGGCATAACCAGCATAGGAGCGGCACGAATGGGGCTAACGGAACGCCGGGCGGACTGTCGGCTCACTGGCCGTATCCACCCGGCGCAACGTTCCCGAACGGGCTAAACGCTCGGCACGGCCCCACTATCCCGTGCGCCCTACACATAACGCACGCCTTACCCGTAACGCGCGCCTCACACGTCCCGCGCGTCACCTTCCTCGGCTTCGTCGGCGAAAGCCGCCACACGCAGCCGGGCATACTCCTCCGCCAGCGCGGCCGGCGGATAGTGCGCGTTGAGCCCACTGGGGTTGGGCAGCACCCAGACGCGGGTGTCGCCGATCGTCCGCTCCTGCGGCCCGACCTTGGCGTGCTTGTCGTCGAAAGCCACCCGATAGGCCGTCACCCCGGCCACCGCGAGCCACTCCGGCCGCAGCCGCCGCACCTTCTCGGCCAGCTCCTGCCCGCCCTCGCGGAACTCCTCCGTGGTCAGCTCGTCGGCCCGGGCGCTGGCCCGCTTCACGACATTGGTGATGCCCAGGCCGTAGTCGAGCAGCTCCTGCTCCTCGGCGGGCTTGAGGACCCGCGGGGTGAAGCCGGACGCGTGCAGGGTGGGCCAGAAGCGGTTGCCGGGCCGGGCGAAGTGATGACCGGTCGCGGCCGACAGCAACCCGGGATTGATACCGCAGAAAAGCACCCGCAGGCCGGGCGCCGCCACGTCGGGGACGAGGCGGCCGCGCGCGGCCTGCAGTTCCTCGGGAGTGAATCCCATCTCAGCAGAGCCTCACAGGATCGAGCCCGGCGCGTACGCCGCGGCCTCGGGGTACTGCTTGGTGATCTCCTCGATCCGCGACACGACGGCGGCCACCTGGTCGGCGGCGGCGCCGGTGAAGGACAGCTTGTCCGCCATCAGCGCGTCCAACTGCGCACGGTCCAGCGGAATCCGGTCGTCCGCCGCCAGCTTGTCGAGCAGTTCGTTGCGCTCCGCACCCTGTTCGCGCATGGCGAGCGCCGCGGCGACCGCGTTCTCCTTGATCGCCTCGTGCGCCACCTCACGGCCCACCCCGGCCCGTACGGCACCCATGAGCACCTTGGTCGTGGCGAGGAAGGGCAGATAGCGGTCCAGCTCGCGCGCGACGACGGCGGGGAAGGCGCCGAACTCGTCCAGCACGGTCAGGAACGTCTCCAGCAGACCGTCCAGGGCGAAGAAGGAGTCCGGCAGCGCGACCCGGCGCACCACCGAGCAGGACACGTCGCCCTCGTTCCACTGGTCGCCGGACAGCTCGGCGGCCATCGAGGCGTAACCGCGCAGGATGACCATCAGGCCGTTGACGCGCTCGCAGGAGCGGGTGTTCATCTTGTGCGGCATCGCGGACGAGCCCACCTGACCGGGCTTGAAGCCCTCGGTCACCAGCTCGTGGCCGGCCATCAGCCGGATCGTCTTGGCGATCGAGGACGGCGCCGCGGCGAGCTGCACCAGCGCGGTGACCACGTCGTAGTCCAGCGAGCGCGGGTAGACCTGCCCGACGGAGGTGAACGCCTGGCCGAAGCCGAGGTGCCCGGCGATCCGCTGCTCCAGCTCGGCCAGCTTCGCGGCGTCGCCGCCCAGCAGGTCCAGCATGTCCTGCGCGGTGCCGACCGGGCCCTTGATGCCGCGCAGCGGGTAGCGGGTCAGCAGGTCGGTCAGCCGCCCGTAGGCCACCAGCAGCTCGTCGGCGGCGGTCGCGAAGCGCTTGCCCAGCGTGGTGGCCTGCGCCGCGACGTTGTGCGAACGCCCCGCCATGACCAGCTCGGCATGCTCACCGGCGAGTCGCCCCAGCCGTGCCAGGACGGCGACCGTACGGTCGCGCATCAGCTCCAGCGACAGCCGGATCTGCAACTGCTCGACGTTCTCGGTCAGGTCGCGGGAGGTCATGCCCTTGTGGACCTGCTCGTGCCCGGCGAGGGCGTTGAACTCCTCGATACGGGCCTTCACGTCGTGCCGGGTGACCTTCTCCCGCTCGGCGATCGAGGCCAGGTCGACGTCGTCCAGCACCCGCTCGTAGTCGGCGAGCGCCTGCTCCGGCACCTCCACCCCGAGGTCCTTCTGCGCGCGGAGCACCGCCAGCCACAGCTTGCGCTCCAGCTTGACCTTGTACTCGGGGGACCACAGGACGGCGAGCTCCGCGGAGGCGTAGCGGCCGGCCAGGACATTCGGAATGCGGGGCTTGGCAGTCACGTAACGAGAGCTTACCTGCCGTCCCTGGTACCCATGACGCCCAGGCGGGGCACCTACGGGCCAGGTCAGCGCACGGCCACCGACCCCTCGGCTCACGCATACGAGACGCATGTGAGTCGGACCGGCTGCTCGCCGCACGGAAGCGGAGCCGCGTCACCGTCCGTGCCGATGCGGGTCTGCAGCGTAGCTCCGGCGGGCGCCGCGTGCGAGGCGTCCGCCGCGCGAGCGGATGGAGCTGGGGTTCCTCCCCGAGGAGCGGTCCTCGACGGTCTGAGCCAGGCGCGACGATCGGAGTTCCGGTCGCTCTCTCAGCGTCTGGCGGGAGCGGCGGGGCCCCACCCAACACCTGCCCGTCTGCTTGCAGCGCCGGGGCTTCGGCCAAGTCGCTGCCCGGGGGCCTCGTGCGGGTCCGTTCTTTCCGCGATGACGCAGCTCCCGAACAGCGACCGGGACAAGCTCGGCGCATCGGCCAGCAGCACCCAGACCTCCAGCAGCGCATCGTCGGTGCCGCACTGCGGACAGGTGATCTGGGGGCGCTGATCGGCATCGCCCCAGTTGGCCTTCCTCCAGGAGACGAGGGCGGTCGTCGGGCGGGACCACCGGGCGTGGCAGAAACGGCAGACCCGCCCTTGCCGCCGCCGGTGACCAGGGCCCACTCGCTACAGATGGGGCAGGCGAGGGTGCGGTCCGTGACAAGGGCCAGTTCGCCCTGCAGACGGGCGAGGCGGGTCGCGGGGCAGACGGGCACCTGCAGGGCCGTGTACGAGGTCAGCCGCAGCCGGCAGTTTGCGAGGTCCACCTCGCGCTCGGGAATGGCGGGCAAAAGCTCGGCCAGGATGAAGTCGATGAGGAAATCGAGAACCTGGCCCACGCGGGTTTCGATCTCCCGGGTCGAGATCGAGTGCAGGCCGTGGTGCAGAAGTGCGTTGTCCAGGCGGCGAGGATGCTCAGACTCTTGGCCGCCCGGGCGCCGACGGTGACGTCGGCGATCTTCTTCAGGCGCTCAAGAGTATGGGTGAGGGTGCAGCTCTCGAAGCCGCCGGACCCATAGCGGCGGTGGCTGGCGGTGCCGAGGTCTCGGAAGACCTGGGTCCAGTGCACCCGGGCGAGGAGAGCCTTGAGCAGGACCTCGGTGTCGGCGTGCAGGTTCAGCACCACGTACTCCAGCTTTCGCGGGCTCGGCGGGGCGCGGCGGAGGTTCTTCGAGACCGACCGCAGGTAGTCGATGGCGTTGGGCACCGACGGAAAGCGCACCTCGTGGCCGGCCGGCGGCGGGGGCTTCGGCGGGCGGCCGGGTCGGCCGCCCGCGAGGTCAAAAGGCCGTTTGACCTGGGGAAATGCGATCTGTCCACGACCCTGCCGCCCCGTTACGCCATTCATGACCGCCGCTATCCCGCGATGCGGGCGGCGGCGTGATGAGGCCCCCGTCACGGCGGGAGCCGCGTCGTGTCTACAGGTCCAGCAGGGCCCACAGACGGCGTCCGTCGGGCGCGCTGTCGGTGCCGCAACTGGTGGCGCCGAGTGCGGCGAGGCGGGGCAGGACGGTGTCGTCGGGTGCGGGGCCGGGCTGGTGGCTGAGCACCAGGACGAGGGCCTGCTGATCCTGGTCGGCGAGATGGAGGCTGACGCGCCGGCCGCCGTCACCGACCGCGGCCTCCACCATGAGGACGACCATGGCGCCCACGGCCTCGCCGTCGGGCCGGTACCCCCACTTCTGCAACTGCTTCACGACGCGTTTGCGGGCCCCGGCGGGTGCCCACGGCTGGGATTCCAGCGGCCAGTTCGCGCCGCGCCGGTTGGCCATGCTGACCCGGTGCCGGTTCGCGGGCGCCGGGACGTGCTTGGGTTGGTTGGGCCGCGGGGGTTCGACCGGGCGCTTCGGTGGCGGAGGCGTTTTCGGCGGGTAGTCGGGCCGCTTCCCGGTGTTCAGTGGCGATGTCACGGCGGCCTCCCAGGTGGAGAAGTGCGCCAGGGGAACGGTACCCCCTGGCAGGTGCCACTCCTCCCTCAAGAGTGTGTGTCCGGTTCGTACGGTTGCACGGTGCTGCAGTACGAGGCGTCGCTGACGCTTGGGAGTGCGGCGCCAGAGAAAAACTTAGCCTCGGGGCAACACGCAGAGGCCACGGCGCAGGGGCCCGAGAAGGCGTCCGATGCGATCAAGTGCCGCGTGGCGGGTGAGCAGCGGTATGCGCTGTAGTCGGCCGCTCTGCCGCTCTCAAGTGATAGTGCTCTCATATGATTGGTATTCCTCAAACCGCTCGTGCGAGGGATTTTCGCATTACCTCCTGGAGAGTAGTTTCTTAATTGAACCTGCTCGTCCAATGCATCATCGATAGGCCACAGGAGGAAATGTGCGAAAGGTTCTGATGTTCGCGTTCGCGGGCGCTCTTCTCGCGGGCACTGCTGTCACCGCGGTGGCAGAGGACGGCGACGGCGGACCCGGGGGCGGAGCCGACCCCGTCGTCCGTGCGCTCACCTGCACTGACCGGAAGGTAGAAATCGGCTACGACGGCCAGCGCAGGGGATACCAGGACTGGTATGGCCTGTACAACGGCCAGGCGGACAAGAACGACTGGAAGAAGAACATCGTCAGCACGGTCGAGGGGGTCGGCTGGAAGTACGCGCGTAACGGAAGCTCGCTTCTGACGAACACGCAGCAGGGGGAGCGGCTGCACGCGGTGTACTGGAAGTGGTCGTCGGCCACGAACGGGTGGGCAGTTCAGAGTGACGGGACCGAGGAGGACAAGGACTGCACCAAGAGCTAGTGGTGTCTGATATGCCTTCGCATTAACCCGTTGATGGTGGTTAATGTGTCAGGGGTTCTGATTTCTCTAAATTGGTTTTCTTGGCGCGACCGAATGAGCCATTCTTGATTATGGGGACGATCTTGCCAAGATGGCTTTCATGTGTGGCGTGGAGGTAACCATGTCTGCGCCCTGTCGGCCGAGTGGTTGACAGGGCGCAGCGCTCGTCCGGCGACGCCCTGAAAGCGTGCGGGGGGGGCGTCTCGGTGACCAGTGCTCGGCCTGTGTCGTGCGTCGGCGCCTTCGTCCTGGGCCCTGCCCGTGGTCGGTCTCGGCTTCGGCGACGGCCCAGCACGTGCCATGCAGCGTCCCGAAATGCCAGGGTGACGGCTGTACGGAGGGGCTGCCAGGTTGCTGGCCGGCTGAGGTTCCGCTGGCCGTGATGTGAGGCGACGGCTCCGTGTCCGTGCAAGTACCTCCATGGGATAACGCGCGCCGATCAGTTCAGCGCAGACGGCCCGTAAGGCGCAGCAGTTGGATGCCGGTGAGCACCAACGCACCCGCTCCTGGACGAGTGGCAGGTGCAGCGCGTTTGGCCGAGGTGCATCCGCGGCCCGCGCACTGCTCGGGCGAGTGCGCCACGATCCAGGCGTGGCGAGCCAACAGCGGCGGAAGGCCATCGGCGAACACGTCACGCGCGGACTCGCCCCGCGCGGCTGGGACGTCAGTCCCTGGGGGTAGAGCAGTCTTACCGCGAACGTCCGCCGGGGCTCCGAGGGGGCTGACGCGGTTCTCATGCTCGGGGCGGGCGTACCGCTCCACGGAGCGGACGGAGGCGTGGCGGGAGCGGGCCAGCGGTATCGGGTTGGAAGTGCCGTCCTCCGCGTCGTGGGTCAGGGCGCTGTGGCGGAGCCGATGGAGTGTTCAGCCGTCCAGGCTCTCGAAGTCGTCGGGTGAGGCGAGGGGGGTGGCCAGCACTGCGTCTTCTCCCGTAGCGCGATGTCGAGGCGCCACAAGGCGGCGATCTGGTTTTCCGCGAGGGCCTTGGTGCGGTCCGGCGGCGCCGGCCGCCGCTCGATGCCGACCGTCGGATCCCCGGTGATCCAGCCCTGGCACTGCTCCCGGCCGATCGCCTGGTCGGCGACGGACAGTTCGCGGTTGACGGTGTCGGTGTCCATCTCGTCCGCTCGCGCCGCCGCCAGTTCGGCCCGTACCTTTCCGGCTGCGCCCAGTTGTCGATCGCGGTGACGGGGAAGGTGGGCGGCTTCGCGCCGCGGCGTGCGGGGCCGGTCGGCGCCGGTTCGCCGGTGAGCATCCACCCCCTGGTCGTCAGCGAGTTCGGCAGGGCTGCGCGAAGGATTTCGCGATGTCGGCGCCGGTGAGGTACGGCTCGACAGTCGCGATGTACGACGACGGCGGGGCGGATAATGGCACCGTCCGGGCGCGCGGGAGCCGAAGCGCGCCCCGTTACCGGACTCGGTCACTGGTTCGATCATTACGTCCGTCTCACCCCTCCATTGCCGCCGCAGGTCGCGGTGATCACCGTAGAGGCCCTTGCGGACGCGTCTTCGCGATCGAGCATCCGCCCGAATGCGCTTCTGCTGTGTGGGCTTGAGGGGAGGGGGCTGTCAGTGCCTGACGCCGACCAGGCCCGACGCCAGCATGCTTACCTGGGGCACGCCCCTAGCTCCTCCATCACTGGCAGGCACTCGGCGAGCAGGGCGACGACATCGCGCCAGGCTCGCTGCGCGTGCCGTGCGTGGTAGCCGACGCCGGGGACCGCAGGATGGTCGACCGGCGGGTGGTGGAAGGCGTGCAAGGCGCCGCCGTAAACCGTGAGGCGCCAGTCGACGCCCGCGGCCTGCATCTCGGCGGTGAACGCGTTCCGTTGCGCGGGCGGCATGATCGGGTCTTCCGACCCGACCCCGGCCCACACCGGGCAGCGAATGTGCGCCGCCTCGCCCGGTCGGCCCGTGGTCAGTGCGTTGACTGTGCCGATCGCGCGCAGATCGACACCATCGCGACCGAGTTCGAGCCCGACGGCGCCCCCAGTGCCGTAGCCGACGGCGGCGATCCGGTCGGGGTCGGTCCGCGGTTCGGTGCGTAACACGTCGAGCGCCGCATGGCCGATGCCCCGCATCCGGTCGGGATCAGCGAGCAGTGGCATGCAACGGGCCAGCATCTCCTCGGGGTCATCCAAATAGCGCCCGCCGTGGAGGTCGAAGGCCAGCGCTACGTATCCCAGCTCGGCGAGAGCATCGGCCCGGCGGCGCTCGACGTCGCTGAGCCCCATGCCCTCTGGTCCGAGCAGCACTGCGGGCCGGCGGTCGACACCGGCCGGGAGGGCGAGGTGCCCGATCATCGTCAAACCGTCGGCCGGGTATTCGACCGTCCGCGTCGTAATCTTCGTCATGAGACTGGACTGTAGTGATCGTCGAGCCCATTCCGGCCGCTGTTCTGCCGCTGGCAGAACAGCACGGCGCGGGTGTCCCTCTG
The DNA here is from genome assembly GCF_003865135.1 of Streptomyces chrestomyceticus JCM 4735. NCBI lineage: Bacteria > Bacillati > Actinomycetota > Actinomycetes > Kitasatosporales > Streptomycetaceae > Streptomyces > Streptomyces chrestomyceticus. Next base: position 8,722,466 of record NZ_BHZC01000001.1, read on the forward strand.
AAATTCGGCGAGGGCTCGCAAGAACCGGAACCAGCCCCCGTTCTCACGGCAGCGCTGTCGGATCACCTGCCCGGGCCTAAGGTGTTGGAGGCTGACCCTCGCGGCAGGATTCTGGCGTATATCGGCCCGCTCCTGCGCTCGGTGCCCCTACGTCGCCCGTCCGGCCCCCTTCGTCGGGATGATGCTGGACTACCTGGGCCGCCGGGCCCCGGACAGCCCATGCCCCCGGAAGCGCTGGAACTCCGGCTCCGCCAACTGCGCTTTCTCACCCAGCGGGGACGCACCGCGGCAAGCCGCCAGGTCGACACCATCCCATCCACTCAAGAACGCAGCACTCTTGCCGGCTGTGGCTCGCTTGCGGTCCCGTTGTCGCAGGCATGGTTCATCGGAACAGCAATGCAAGGAGCGATGGAGACCGAGACGCAACGGATCACCGTTGCAGTCACAAGTCACACTCAGCGGAGTCATCAGCGCCTGAAGGCATACGTGGGACCTTCGATGGCCGGCTCGGATCTGACGATGCCTCCAGGCGAGCTGATACAGAATCTCGGTGGTGCGAACTGCGAACCGAGCTCAGGAAGAGCTACAACCAAGTGGCGCTCTTCGGCGCCAGCGAAGCTCGCGCTGCCGGTTTGGAGATGTGGCAAGTATCGCGAAATGGAGGTAACGAATTCCTTCGCGCCCTCGATTCCGCAACGGAGACTGAAACGATCTACAGGCTGGCTGACCTGATATCAGGCGGGAGCTCCAAGCGCCCTTGGAAACCTTCGCTGTCGTTCCAGCAAACCCCGCATCGTCACCAAAGCATCGCGCACTTGGCGGTCACTCATGGTGACCGTGAACGCTCAGCGGCTTAGGTATACGCGACTCCCGAATATGCGAGGTCGCCAGTTTCACACCAAAACCGCTCAGCCTGTATCAGCACCGAAGTCTGAAGACAGGGTGCTACCTGGCGGATGTCCTCCCCCCCGGCAGCCCTGCTTCGCGCAGTTCCCGTACGTCCAGCATCTGGTGCACCGCGCGCTCGTCGTAGGTCCGTCATTGACGTCCACGGCCAAAAACGATCACCGGAACCGGGGTCCGGGGGCGATAATGAGCAGATGGCTGTCAGCTCACGTGCTCATGCGTTCAATTCCGCTGCCGCCCAGTACGGGGCGAGCCGTCCTTCGTATCCTCCGGCGCTCTTCGACGCGGTCGAGGAGTTCCTGCAGCGTCCTTGGGCCGAGGTGCGCGCCGCCGATGTCGGTGCGGGCACGGGCCTTGCGACCGCGCTCCTGCGCGAGCGGGGCGCCGAGGTGATCGGCGTGGAACCCGGGGAGGCGATGGCTGCCGAGTTCCGCCGGGGTCTGCCGGACGTACCGATCGTCCGCGGTGACGGCAACCGTCTGCCCCTCGCGGGTTCCTCGCACGACCTCATCACCTACGCGCAGTCCTGGCAGTGGACCGACACCAGCCGCTCGGTCCCAGAGGCACTGCGGGTCCTGCGACCGGGCGGTGTGCTCGCCGTCTGGTGGAACACCACAGCCTTCGACGTGCCGTGGATCCACGCCCAGCACCAGCGCATCGCGCAGCACTGCGGGGTGCCCCCGCGCTCTGCGGCGCGTCCCGATGACCATGAAGCCGTCCGGCTCGCCGGTCTGACCGGCCTACAGGTCACGCGCCGGCACATCCGCTGGCAGCGCACCGTCTCCCTCGACACCCACCTCGCCAACATCAGCAGCCACTCCGCCTTCCTCATCCTCGACCAGAGCGCAAACCGTGCCTTCCTCACCGAGGAGCGCGAACGACTGCGTGCGGATTTCCCTCAGGAAGTGGTGGATGAGACCTATGTTGTCGATCTGCTGGTAGCCGTTCGCCCATGACGCGTGCTGTGGCCTGACGCCCCGCGAAAGGTTGCACCTTCGCGCGCTGGCGGCTACGCGATGAACTTGCGGTAGCCTTCGGGCAGTTCCGCGACCTTCGCCGAGGCATACCACCAGCGGTCATGGTCGTAGCCCTCGCAGTGGATGAATGCATGGGCCGTACTGCGAGCCGCTGCCACTCGCGCACGACACCAGACAACTCGATCCGCTGGATGAGCTGCGCAGCCAGCGCTGGGCTGGTGCTGCCGCCGCTCAAGTCGCCGTGGAAGGTGCTGAAGAGAGCCCCGGAAAACGCGGCGGCCCCGCCGGGCGGCCCGTGGCCGGCCCGGCGGGGTTCCGGAGTGTTCCTCAGATCCGGTCGGCGGCGATCAGCAGGTATTGGAAGCTGCCGTTGCGGTACGCGGTCAGAAAGGTTTCCTCAATGCCCGTGACCAGGTGGTCGGCCTGGCTGCGCAGTTCCCAGTACGGCAGGGTGGCCTCGGTGAGGTCCTGGACGTGTACGGGGACCAGCCGGTGGCGGGCCATCGCGCGGAAGTACGCCGACCGTGGGTGGATGTCGCAGATGTAGTGGGCGTTGATGAGGGACACCTCGCGGGAGGCGCGCCCGTAGGCGTCGTTGTAACAGCCGGTGATCGTCACATAGCGACCGCCGCGCCGCAGCAGCCGCGCGTGTTCGGCGAACAGCAGGTCGAGCTCGACGTACATGGTCGACTCGTTGTTCCAGGACGCCGCGTACGCGCCGGTCGCGAAGCCGGTGTCGAGCATGTTGCGGTGGTGGTAGCGCACCTTGTCGGCGATACCGCGCTTGCGGGCCTGCTCGTTGGCGAAGTCGGCCTGCTTGGCGGAGATGGTGGCCCCGTCGGTGTGGCAGCCGTGGCGCAGGTGCGCGACCACGCTGCCGCCGCCGCGCCCGCACCCGGCGTCGAAGACGCGGTCGCCGGGCGTCAGCGCACCGAGGTGGGAGGCGAGCAGTTCGGCCTGGGCGTGTTCGAGGCGGTGCAGTTCACCGGTGAGGCGTTCGCGGCGCCGGACGGGGTCCGGCTCGTCCAGTACGGACCGGTCGGCCTCGCCGATGCCGTAGTGGTGGTGGTACAGGTCGTCGATCTTGCCGAGCTCCAGGTTGACCGGGTTCTCCTCGGTGTTCCAGTAGTCCGCGACGCGGGCCTGGTACGTGGAGTGGGTCGGCATGAGCGGGCGTGCGGTGGGGACGTGCGCAGTGGTCAACGGTGACTCCTTGCCGTGGTGCGCTGGATCGGTCTACCAGTAGTTGGGCAGGTGGTAGCGGTCGCTGTTGGTGGCGTGCCATTCGTGGTTGCCGGCCACCCAGTCGGACAGGCTCCGGGTGTAGCGCTCCACGAGCGGGGAGGTTTCGGCCAGCTCGGCCGCCTCCGTCTCGTACGCCTCCATGATCTGGTTGTGGATGTCGACGCTCTTCAGGTAGGCGGCCTTCAGGCCGCGCCGGTCGTTGGCGGCCACCACCTGGGGCAGGTTCAGATGGTCCGGGTCGCTCGCCAGCTCCTTGGTGAAGGAGTACAGGTCGTTGACGATGGTGGTGGCGTTGCAGGCCAGGGCGGTGATCCGCTGGATCTCCGGGCGGGCGTACACGGCCTCGGGCAGCTCGTAGCCGTCCACGGCGTCGACGATCGACAGGCAGGGGCGGAAGTTGTTGAACTGCCGCATGACCAGGTACTCCCAGACACGCGGCATGTGCCGTGCCTCCGCCCAGGACGCCTCGGCGAGATAGCCGAGGTGCAGCCGGGCCATGTCGTGGACGAACCGGCCGGCCTGGCTGGGGGTCGCCAGGGCCGCGTAGTCCTTCAGGGCCCAGTAGTACGAGCGCAGGGGCCCGTCGGCCTGCACGCCCTGGCGCCACTCCTGCTCCGTCTCCGGAGTGCCGTGGAACGGGTCCAGGGCCGACTGGGCGATGATCAGCCGGCCGCCCAGGCCGCGGCGCGCGCCGCCCTTGCCCTCGTCCTCCTCGCAGTAGCAGGTGTCGACGATGTTCTCAGCCAGCAGCAGCTTGCCCGCGGCGGTGAGGCGTTCGAGGTCGGCCGCGGCGGGGTGCTGCAGGACGACGGCCCGGCCGAACTGGAAGCCGGTGAAGTCGCCGGTCCACTGCGCGGGGAACAGGTCCAGCGCGCGGGCCCACTCCTCCAGTCTGCGGTCGATCTCCGCGGCCTTCTCCGGGTCGGCCGGGGCGGCCGGCCGGTACCGCAGCCCGGGGACGGCGCCGCCGCGCCGGGTCGGCCGGGCCGGGGCGAGGCTCGGCGGGCCGGGCATCCTGAACGCGGCGTTGGTGGCGGTGGTACTGGATGTGCTCATGGTCCGTACTCCACTGGTCAGTCGGCGGTCCGGCCGAGCTGGACGTTCTCCAGGACACCGGCCGCGTCCGGCACGAGGATGGCCAGCGAGTAGTAGGCGGTGACGAGGTAGTTGATGACGGCGGACTGGTCGATGCCCATGAAGCGGACGTTCAGGCCGGGCTGGTGCTCCTCGGGGAGACCCGTCCGGTACAGGCCGACGACGCCCTGGTCGTCCTCGCCGGTCCGCAGCGCGATGATGCTGCTGGTGTGCGTCTCGCCGACGGGGATCTTGCCGCACGGGAAGATCGGGACGCCGCGCCAGGCCGGGACCTGGTGCCCGTTGACGTCCGCCGAGCCCGGCACCAGGCCGCGCTTGTTGCACTGCCGGAAGAAGGCGGCGATCGCCTTCGGATGGGCCAGGAAGAGCCGGGTCTTACGGCGCATGGACAGCAGCTCGTCCATGTCGTCGGGGGTGGGCGGGCCGGTGCGGGTACTGATGCGCTGCCCGTAGTCGGTGTTGTGCAGCAGCCCGAACTCCCGGTTGTTCACCAGCTCCCACTCCTGGCGTTCGCGGATCTCCTCGACCGTGAGCCGGAGTTGCTGCTGCGTCTGGTCCATCGGCTCGTTGTAGAGATCGGCGACCCGGGAGTGCACGCGCAGCACGCTCTGGGTCAGCGAGAGTTCGTACTCCCGAGGGGTGAGGTCGTAGTCGACGTAGCCGCCGGGCAGTGACGGTTCTCCGACGTGTCCGGCCTGCACCGGTACGTCCGCCTCGCCCCGGCGGTTCATCGGCCTCCGCTGCCGCTCCGCGTACGCGGCCAGGTGCGCGGCCAGGGAGGGCGCGCGGTCGGTGACCTCCCGGACCGTGTCCCAGGGCAGCGCCAGCAGGACGCCTGCGGTCTCGGCCCGTACCGACGTCAGCCACCGTGGGTCGGGGCGGCCGATCGCCTCGTCCCCGATCTGGTCGCCGTCCGTGACGACGCCGACGACCTCCTCCTCGCCGTACTTGCCGGGCGCGTAGCGGAGGAACCGGCCGTGGACGACGAGGTACGCCTCGGTGGCGGGCTGCCCCGCCTCGAAGAGGACCTGACCGGGCCGGACCTCCCGGACCCGGAAGCGTCCGGCGAGGTCCTTGAGCACCTCGGTGTCGCAGTAGCCGCGCAGGACCGGCAGCTCGGTGAGGGTCCGCGGGATCACCTTGATGTCGTCCGCGCCGTTGTGCTCGAACTGGACGCGGCCACGGCCGGTACGGAGCTGCAGGCGCCGGTTGACCCGGTAGGTGCCACCCTTGACGTCCACCCACGGCAGCATCTTCAGCAGCCATCGGGACGTGATGGCCTGCATCTGGGGCGGTGTCTTGGTGGTGGTCGCCAGTTGGCGCGCGGCCCGGGTGCTGAGACTGGTGAGCACGCTGTCCGGGGACGGGCCGGACGGATCGGACGGGTCGGGGGCGCTCTCTTCGGCTGCGGAACCGGGGACACGGTCGGGGACGCGGTCCGGTACGGGCACATTTCCTCCGGAGGTGAACAGGAGTGAGGCGAACGGCCGTTGGTGAACAAGGGGGCCGTGTGCGGCAATAAGCGAAACAGGTGGAAGTGTGCCGCCGGTACGGCGTGAAAGGGGGCGCCTTTGCGTTCGCGAGGCGTAAACATCTGATGGTTGCTAAAAGGGGCGCGGTGGTGCTGACGCGCGCCCCCTTGGAAGGGTGGGGTGACTGTCGGGTGTCGTACTGATCAGCGGCCCCGGGTCCGAAGCCCGGGGCCGCGTGGGCCGGTTGCTCCGGCCCCGGATCAGTACTGGTGGCTCGTGAAGTCGAGGTATCCGGTGTCGCCGCCCTTCTGCCATGTCTCCGGATCGGTGTCGCGCAGTGGCAGCCCGGCCCGGAAACGTTCGACCAAGTCAGGGTTGGTGAGGTAGGAGCGTCCGTAGCTGATGAGGTCCGCCCCGAGGCCGAGCCAGTGCTCGCCGAGTTCCCGGTTGCCCGGTCGCGGTGCGATCTGGCCCCCGGGGTTGAGGATGAAGGCGTTCGGCCATGCCTTGCGCAGGGAGACGAGCAGGTCTTCCTCCGCGGTGGCCATGACGTGGACATAGGCGAGACCGAGCGGGGAGAGCGCGTCGAACAGGGCGCCGTACAGTCGGGGCACGTCGTCCTCGGTGATGTCCCAGATGGTGCCGCCGGGTGAGAGGCGGATGCCGACGCGGTCGGCGCCGATGGCGTCGGCGGCGGCCTCCGCGGCCTCGACGGCGAAACGGATGCGACCGGTGACGGAGCCGCCGTAGGCATCGGTGCGCAGGTTCGCGTTCGAGGAGAGGAACTGCTGGATGAGGTAGCCGTTCGCCCCGTGCAGCTCGACGCCGTCGAACCCGGCGTCGACCGCCCGCCGCGCCGCGTCGGCGAAGGCCCGTACCTCACCCGGCACTTCGCCGGTGGACAGGGCGCGGGGGACGGGGGCGGGCAGCCGCCCCTCGGGGCCGAACACCGTGCCCCGCAGGGCCACCGCGGACGGCGCCACGGGGTGGTGGCCGGCGACCGCCGGGTGGCCGACCCGGCCGGCGTGCATGAGCTGGGCGAAGATCCGGCCGCCGTTGGCGTGCACCGCGTGGGTCACCGGCCGCCAGGCGGCGACCTGCGCGTCGTTGTGCAGGCCGGGTGTGCGGGGGTTCGACTGGCTCTGCGCGCTCGGCTGCACGCCCTCGCTGACGATCAGTCCGGCGGTGGCCCGCTGTGCGTAGTAGGCCGCCGCCGAGGCGTTCGGTATGCCGTCGGCGAAGGCGCGGGACCGGGTCATCGGGGCCATCACCAGGCGGTTGGGCAGCCGCAGGCCGCTGAGCGAAAAACTGTCGAAGAGGCTGGTCACAGGGGTGTCCTTAAGGCGTACGGGAAGGGGTCGGTGGTGCGTTCGCTACGCTAAAAGCTGACGTTGACGTCAGAGGCAAGCCCTGTGAGGCGGAGCACATGGGGCGGGACATCCCAGGGGGCGCGATGCGGATCGGTGAACTCGCCACGAGGACGGGCGTGAGCGTGCGCGCTCTGCGCTACTACGAGGAGCAGCAACTGCTCTCCTCGGAACGCAGTCCCAGTGGCCAGCGGCTCTACCAGGACGCCGCGGTGGACCGCGTCCGGCTGATCCGGCAGCTCTACGCCGCCGGGCTGCCCAGCAAGTCGATCCGAACGCTGCTGGCGTGCGAGAGCAGCGTCGCCACCCCGGAACTGCTCACGTGGTTCTCCGGTGAGCGGGACCGCATCGACCGGCAGATCGACGACTTGGTGCAGGCCCGGGAACGGCTCGACGGCCTGATCGCCACCGCCACCGCGGCGGTGGGCGCGGGGACTTCCTGCTACGCGTCATGAGCGCGGGGGAGGGCGGCTCGCCGGCCGGCTGGAACTGCCGCCGGAGGCGCGGGTGTGACGGGAGTCACGACGTGATCCGATCATGTTCGCGATAGCGTGAACATCGAGCGCGGGTGCCCCGTACGGGCGCCCCGCGCGGACACCGGACCGGCCCGAGGCGGGGGACGATGGACAACGCACTCTTCGACTACAGCCCGATCGTCGACCGGGAGCCGATCCGCTGGCCGGGCGGCGCCCGCGTCGCCTTCTACGTGGGGCTGAACGTCGAGCACTACCAGGTCGACCGTCCCTCGACCAGCATCTTCCCGGGCACCGCGGGTCTGGCGCCCGACCCGCTGAACTACGGCTGGCGCGACTACGGTCCCCGGGTGGGCATCTGGCGGCTCATCGAGAGCCTCGACCGGCACGGCCTGCGCGCCAGCGTGATGCTCAACTCCGACGTCACCCGCCATTACCCGCAGATCATCGAGGCGGGCCGCGCGCGCGGCTGGGCGTGGGTCGCGCACGGCCGGGACAACTCCACCTTCCAGGCGGACATGAGCGTCGAGGACGAGCGCGCCTACCTGACGGAGGTCGTCGGCACCATCGAGGCGGCCACCGGCCGGCGTCCCCGCGGCTGGCTCGGCCCGGCGCTCACCGAGACCTTCCGTACGCCGGAGCTGCTCGCCGGACTCGGCCTGGACTACGTGCTCGACTGGGCCAACGACGACCAGCCGTACCGGCTGAACGTCCCGGGCATGCTGAGCGTGCCGTACTCCATCGAGGTCAACGACATCAGCCTGTTCGTCGGCAAGAGCCTCAGCGGGCCGGACTTCGTCCGGATCGTCGAGGACCAGCTCGACCAGCTCTACGCCGACTCCGCGACGAGCGGCCGGGTGATGTCCCTGGTCCTGCACCCGTTCGTGATCAACCAGCCGTTCCGGCACAAGTACCTGGACCAGGCGCTGGAGCACATCGCGAATCACCCCGGCGTGTGGCTGACGACCAGCGACGAGATCGCCGAGCACTACGCACGGACGACGGCCCGCTCGGGGGAGTGAGGGCGCACGGGCCGGACAGGCTCCGTCCCCCTCAGTCCTCCCGCTGCCGCACGTCCTCGTACGGCAGCAGCTCAGGACGCTTAGGCGCGCGGCCGTCCCCGCTGGACCGGCCGGTCAGGCGCCGGCCGATCCACGGTACGAGGTGCTGCCGCGCGAAGCGCACGTCCGACGTGCGCCGGGCCGCCCATCCCGGTGGGACGAAGGCGGGCAGCGGCGCGTCCCAGTCGGACTCGGCGGGGAAGCCGAGGGCCTGCCAGACGGCCTCGGCCACCCGCTCGTGCCCCGCCGTGTTCAGGTGGAGCCGGTCCTCGGCCCACATCCGGGGGTCGGCCAGTGCGCGGGAGGAGAAGAGGTCCACCACGATCGCGCCGTGCTGTACGGCCAGCGCGTCGATGTGGGCGAAGAGCTGTTCCATACGGGGCCGGAACCGCTCCAGGACCGGCCCCTGCCGGCCGGGGCTGCGCATCAGGACGAGCCGGCCGCAGTCCTTGGCCAGCCGGCCCGCGGCCTCCTCCAGGAGGGCGCAGACCCGGTCCACGTCGCACTTGGGCCGCAGGACGTCGTTCAGCCCGCCCACCAGTGTGACCAGGTCGGCGCCGGTCGCGGCCGCCGGACCGGTCTGCTCGTCGAGGATCTGCCCGATCAGCTTGCCGCGCACCGCGAGATTGGCGTAGCGGAAGCCGGGGGTACGGGCCGCGAGCCGGGCGGCCAGCAGATCCGCCCAGCCCCGGTACGAGCCGTCCGGCAGCGCGTCGGACATGCCTTCGGTGAAGCTGTCGCCCACCGCGACGAAACTGGTGTAGGTGGCATTGATCTCCATGGCGGAGGAATCCTACCTCCGGGACGCCCCCGCGGCCGGTGCGGCCTTCGTGGGCTGCTGCTGGAGCACCAGCTCGCGCAGCACGTCCTCCATCGTGACCAGCCCCGCCAGGCGCCCGTCGTTGCCGATGACCGCCGCCAGATGCGTACGGGAGGCGCGCATCGCCGACAGGACGTCGTCCAGCGGTGTCCCGGCCCGTACCCGGGCGATCGGCCGCAGCGCGGAGAGCGGGAACGGCAGATCCCGCGGCGAGGCGTCCAGCGCGTCCTTGACGTGCAGGTACCCCAGGATGCGCCCGGTGCTGTCGACGACCGGGAAGCGCGAGAAACCGGATGTCGCGGTCAGCTCCTCCACGCCTTCCGGCGTGATGCCCAGCCGGGCCGTGACGACCTTCTCGACCGGCACCACCACGTCGGCGACCGGACGGCGGCCCAGCTCCAGGGCGTCCCGCAGACGCTCCTTCGCCCGGTCGTCCAGTAGCCCGGCGGCCTGCGAGTCCTCGACCATCTTCGCGAGCTGGTCGTCCGAGAACGTCGCGGCCACCTCGTCCTTCGCCTCCACCCGCAGCAGGCGCAGCAGCGTGTTGGCGAACGCGTTGATCGCGAAGATCACCGGCCGCAGCGCGCGGGTCAGCGCGACCAGCGGCGGCCCCAGCAGCAGCGCGGTACGCACCGGCTCGGCCAGCGCCACGTTCTTCGGCACCATCTCGCCGAAGAGCATGTGCAGGTACGTCGCCACGGCCAGCGCGAGCACGAAGGAGATGGGGTGCACCAGGGCGTCCGGCATGCCGACCGCGTCGAAGGCCGGCTCCAGGAGGTGGGCGATGGCAGGTTCGGCGACGGCGCCGAGCACCAGGGTGCACAGGGTGATGCCGAGCTGCGCGGCCGCCATCACGCCGGAGACGTGCTGGAGCCCCCACAGGACCCGGTCCGCACGGCGGTCGCCGTCCTCGGCGTACGGCTCGATCTGGCTGCGGCGCACCGAGATCATCGCGAACTCGGCGCCCACGAAGAACGCGTTGACGACCAGCGTGAGCAGGCCGATGAACAACTGGAGCGCGGTCATCGGGTCTCCTCCCCGGTCTCGTCGGCAGCGCTGTCCGGCGGCGGCGCGTGCAGCAGCACCAGCGCCGCGCGGTGGCCGGAGGCGTCCAGGACGTCCATCCGCCAGCCCGCGGCCTCCAGGCTGTCCCCGGCGGCCGGGATACGGCCCAGCTCGGTGGCAATCAGGCCGGCCAGGGTCTCGTACGGGCCCTCCGGCAGCTTCAGGCCGATCTGTTCCAGTTGGTCGAGGCGGACCGCGCCGTCCGCCTCGTAGCGGGCGCGGCCGTCCGCGTCCTCGCCCGCCGGGGCCAGGTCCGGCGTCTCCATCGGGTCGTGCTCGTCGCGTACCTCGCCGACGACCTCCTCGACGATGTCCTCCAGCGTGACGACGCCCGCCGTACCGCCGTACTCGTCGATCACCACGGCCATCGTCTGCCGGCCGGACAGCCGGTCCAGGAGCCGGTCGACGGTCAGCGTCTCCGGTACGAGCAGCGGCTCGCGCAGCAGCTCGGCGACCGGGTGGCGGAAGCGCCGCTCGGCGGGCAGGGCCAGCACGTCCTTGATGTGCGCGACGCCCACCACGGTGTCCAGGCTGCCTCGGTAGACGGGGAAGCGGGACAGGCCGGTGGCGCGCGTCGCGACGGCCACGTCCTCCGCCGTGGACTGCACGTCCAGGGCGGTGACCTGCACGCGCGGTGTCATCACGTTCTCCGCGGTCAGGTCGGCCAGGGCGAGGGTGCGGACGAACAGCTCGGCGGTGTCCGGTTCCAGGGCGCCTTCCTTGGCGGAGTGCCGGGCCAGCGCGACCAGTTCCTGCGGGCCGCGGGCGGAGGCCAGTTCCTCGGCGGGCTCCATGCCCATCCGGCGGATCATCCGGTTCGCGGTGTTGTTCAGATGCCCGATGAGCGGCTTGAAGGCGGCGCTGAAGCCGCGCTGCGCGGTGGCGACCCGGCGGGCCACGGGCAGCGGGCTGGAGATGGCCCAGTTCTTGGGCACCAGCTCGCCGATGACCATCAGGACGACCGTGGAGACGGCCGTACCGAGGACCAGGGCCACGGAGTCGCCGGCGGCGGGCGGCAGGCCGAGGGCGTCGAGGGGGCCGGCCAGCAGGGCGGCGATCGACGGTTTGGCGAGCATGCCGATGACCAGGCCGGTCACGGTGATGCCGAGCTGGGCGCCGGACAACTGGAACGTCAGGCTGCGGACGGCCGTGAGGGCGCTGTCCGCGCCGCGTTCACCGCGCTCCGCGGCACGTTCGAGGTCGCTGCGCTCGACGGTCGTCAGCGAGAACTCGGCCGCGACGAAGACGCCGCAGGCCAGGGTCAGGAGCAGGGCCACGGCCAGGAGGAGCAGCTCGGTCATCGGGTCACCTCCGTCCCATGATCGAACAGGACCGGGAGGTTCGCGCCCCGGGGGAGGACGGAAGGACAACTGGGAGGCTCGCCCATGGCTGGACGCTCACTCCTTTCATCGGGAGACAGAGAAGTATCCATGGTAAAGGATGAGCAAAACAGGTGGCGGGCTCCGGCACGGAGGGGGCAGGGCCGGGGGAGACGGGCCGGATCAGGCCCCCGCCAGCGGCTTCACCCAGCGTCGCCAGTGGTCCTCGCGCCGGTAGCCGGCGGCCGACCACGCTCGCTGGGCCCGCTCGTTCGATTCCAGGACCATGGCGTCCCCGCGCCGGCCCCGCACGGCCAGGAAACGCCGCTCGGCCGCTTCGAGCAGCGCCGTCGCGACCCCCTGCCGACGGTACGCGGGCAGTACCGCGAGCCGGTACAGCGAACACCGCCAGCCGTCGTACCCGGCGATGACGGTCCCCACCAGGGTGCCGCCGGACTCCGCGAGGATCAGGGCCTGCGGGTCCCGCCCGATCAGCCGGGTCACCCCGTCCGCGTCGTCCGTGATGGAGGTGCCCTCCGCGGCCTCGCGCCAGAAGGCGAGCACCGCCTCCGCGTCGTCCGGTACGGCCGTCCGTATCTGCAGATCGATCATGTGGGTGAGCCAAGCACGGAACGGCGGAGCGCCGCCATCAGCTTTCGTATGACGAGACGCCGTACCCGTACGGAACGAAGGCCGCGCGTCCCGGTCCGTACGGCGGGCCGCGGCCGCGCTAACTGCCCTTCAGCTCCTCGATGACCGGCGCGAACGCCTCCAGGGAGGGGTCCAGCACGGTGATGTACGAGAAGCCGTAGCGCTCGCGGTGCTCGCGGAGCTGTTCGGCCATCTGCGCGACCGTGCCGAACAGGAACGTCGGGATCCGCAGGGCCTGTTCCTCGTCCACGCCGAGGCCGTGCGCGGCGATCTCGCGGGCGAGGGCGCGCCGGTCGCCGGTGACCGTGACCCGCTGGACCAGGATGTTCAGTTCGGCCGGTGCCGGGCGGTCGGCGGCGGCCCGGTGGTAGACGGTGAGTGCGGCGTCGAGCTCGTCCGGCGTCAGGAGTGCGAGGGTGCCCTCCGGTTTGCCGGGCGCGGCCCGGCCGCCGGTGAAGGCCGCGATGTCGGCGTGCCGGGCGGCGAGGCGCAGCATGCGCGGACCGTTGCCGCCGATCAGCAGGGGCGGCCGGGGCTGCTGGGCCGCCTTCGGCGCGTGCTCCGGGTCGCCCAGCAGCCGCTCCAGCTCCTCGACCGTACGGGCGAGATGGTCCACCCGCTCGCCGGGGGTGCCCCAGGGCAGGCCCGCCCGGTCGTGCTCGGCGCGTACGTAGCCGGTGCCCAGGCCCAGTTCGAGTCTGCCGTCGGTGAGCAGATCGGTGGTGGCCACCTCGCGGGCGAGCAGGGCAGGGTTCCAGAAGCCCGCGTTGAGGACGAAGGTGCCCAGGCGCGGGCGCTCGGTGGCCTCGGCGGCGGCGACCAGGGCGGGAAAGGGCGCGGGCCGGCCCAGGTGGTCCGGGACGAGCAGCACGTCGTACCCGAGGGCTTCGGCCCGGCGGCACTTCTGCCGCCAGGCGGGCCCCGACTCGATGGTGATCATGTTGACGCCGAAGCGGAACGGGCGTGGCATGGGGCCCCCTCGGGAAACGGGATGTGGGTCGGAGCCGGACGGGATGCGGGCGCGTCCGTCACTCATGGGCTATGGCGGCCAGCACGTCGAGCCGGGACGCGCGCAGCGCGGGCAGCAGGGCCGCCAGCAGCCCGACCAGGACCGACCCGACCACCACCGCGGCCACCGTGGGCCACGGCACCGCGAACGCCGTCAGCCCCTCCAGCGCCAGCACCCGCTGTGTGGCGGCACCCCAGACCAGTCCCAGGCCGAGCCCGAGGACCGCGCCGAACAGGGCGATCACCACCGACTCCAGCCGGATCGTCCGGCGCAGTTGCTTCCGCGACAGGCCGACGGCGCGCAGCAGCCCGATCTCACGGGTGCGCTCCACGACCGCCAGCGCCAGCGTGTTGACGACGCCCAGCACCGCGATCACGACGGCCAGCCCCAGCAGCCCGTACAGCAGGTTGAGCAGTCCCTGGATCTGACCACTGACCAGCTCCTTGTAGTCGGCCCGGTCGTGCACCTGGACCTGCGGGAACGGCTTCAGCGTCCGCTCCAGTCCGGCCCGCAACCGCGCCGGGTCGGTGCCGTCCGCGGCGTTCACGTACAGCACGGAATTCTGCCCGCCCGGCGCGTACTTCTCCAGGGTGGCCATCCCCATGAAGACACCGCCCCGGGTGCCTGGCCCGGAACCGGCGTTCTCGGTCAGCGCGCCGACCGTGAACCGGGCGGGCTTCCCGGACGGCAGCACCGCGTCCAGCCGGCTGCCCACCCGCAGGCCGTACTCCCGCGCGAACTCCGCCTGGATGCCGACGTGTCCGGGCGCCAGCGCCGCCTCGGTGTTCCCCGCCGCGTACGTCACCTTCGCCACGGCGTCGAAGTCCCGGTCGAAGGCCCCGGCCACCGTCGTGACCGACCGGCCGCCCGACAGCCGCAGCTTCAGCGGGACGATCCGCTGGCGTACGACCGTGCCGGCCCCCGGGGTCGCGCGCACCCGGTCGGTGACCTCGTCGGAGAACGGCGCGAGCGACGCGTTCTGCACGACGAAGTCGGCGCCCAGCGTCCGGTCGATCTGCTGGGCGATGGAGGCGGCCGCCGACGCCCCGGCGACCGACAGGCCGGCCACCAGCGCCAGCCCGATCATCAGGGCCGCCGCCGTCGCCCCCGTACGGCGGGGATTGCGCAGCGCGTTGCGGCGGCTCAGCCGCCCCACCACGCCGAACGCCGGCTCCAGGCCCCGCCCGAGCAACCGGATCACCGGACGCACCAGCAGCGGCCCCGTGATCACCCCGGCCACCAGCGTCAGCACCACCCCGAGCGCCAGCAGCGACCCGGCGACCGCCGTACGGTCACTCAGCGCACAGCCCGCCAGTGCGGCCAGCCCCGCGGCGCCCACCAGTGACCCGGCGGCGGCGCGCAGACGCAGCGGGCGCCCGGAACCCGGGAGTTCCAGGTCGGCGAGGGCGGCCATCGGGGAGACCCGGCTCGCCCGCAGCGCGGGGAGCAGCGCGGCGACGAAGGTCACGCCCACCCCGACGACGTACGCGACGACCACCGTCGGCCAGTTCAGCACCAGATCGGCCGCGTCCAGCCGCAGCCCGAACCAGCCCATCGCGACGACCAGCAGCACCGCGAGCCCGACGCCCGCCGCGAGCCCGGCCGTGGCACCGGCGACGCCCAGCAGCAACGCCTCCAGCAGCACCGAACGGCGCACCTGGCGGCGGTCGGCGCCGAGTGCCCGCAGCAGACCAAGCTCCCGGGTGCGCTGCGCGATCAGCATCGAGAAGGTGTTGACGATCAGGAAGACGCCGACCAGGACGGCGACCCCCGCGAAGCCCACCATCATGTACTTCAGCACGCGCAGGAAGTCGCCCAACTGCTCGGCCTGCGTCTTCTTCTGCTCGGCCCGCGTCCGGATGTCGTACGCGGCGGCGCCGGCCCCCAGCGCGGCGCTGATCCGCCGTTCGAGCACGCGGTCCGGCACACCGGGCGCGGCGTCCACGGACACTCCTGTCGCCCGGTCCGTACTGCCCAGCAGGCCGCGCTGGGCCGCCCGGGTCTCCAGGAAGACCAAGGAGGAGCCCGGGTTGGTGGTGGTGAAGGCGGCGATGCCGACGACCCGTACGGGGAAGGTGCCCGGCGGGGCGATGACGTGCAGCGTGTCACCGATCCGTACGCCGGCCCGGTCCGCGGTGTCCCGGTCGACCATCGCTTCGTCCGGTCCGCGCGGCGGGCGGCCCTCGGTCACCCGGACCGGGCTGCGCTCGCCCGGGGCCCAGTTGGTGGCGATGGACGGCGCGTTCCGGGTCGGTCCCACCGGCGTGTTGCGGGCGTCGGTGACGGTCACCCGCTCCACCTGTACGTCGAGCCGGGCGTCCGCCACGCCCCGTACCCCGGCGACCCGGTCCCGCAGGGCGGCCGGCACGGTCGGGGTCACGGCCGAACCGATGCCGCCCGGCGCGTCGAAGTCCTGCCGTGGCGTGATCTGGACGTCCGAAGCGGTCGAGGCGAAGAGCCGGTCGAAGGTGGCGCCGGTGGTGTCCGAGAAGATCAGGCTGCCCACCACGAACGCCACCGAGAGCACCACGGCGAGGGCGGAGAGCAGCAGCCGGCCCTTGTGCGCGAAGAAGCTCCGGAGCGTGGCCCGCAGCACGGCCGGTCAGCCGTTCGGGAGCGGGCCGGAATCAGGGGCCGGCCCGGGAGGCGGGGACGGCCTCGGGCCCGCCGCGAAGACCTGCATCCGCGCCAGTACGGACTCCGCGGTGGGCCGCGTCATCTCGTCCACGATCCGGCCGTCCGCCAGATAGAGCGCGAGGTCGGCGTGGGCCGCCGCGTTCGGGTCATGGGTCACCATCACGACCGTCTGCCCGAGGCCGTCCACCGCCTCCCGCAGGGTCTGGAGCACCTCCAGACCCGAGCGGGAGTCCAGGTTGCCGGTCGGCTCGTCCGCGAAGATCAGCGCGGGGCGGGCGGCCAGGGCCCTGGCGCACGCCACCCGCTGCTGCTGCCCGCCGGAGAGCTGGGAGGGCCGGTGCCGCAGCCGGTCACCGAGCCGGAGGGTGCTGATCACCTCGCGCAGCCACTCCCGGTCCGGCTTGCGGCCCGCGATGTCCATGGGCAGGGTGATGTTCTCCTCGGCCGTCAGGGTGGGCAGCAGGTTGAACGACTGGAACACGAAGCCGACCTGGTCCCTGCGCAGCCGGGTCAACTGCCGGTCGTCCAGGCCGGTGATCTCCCGGCCGCCCAGCCACACCCGGCCCGCCGACACCGTGTCCAGCCCCGCCAGGCAGTGCATCAGGGTGGACTTGCCCGAACCGGAGGGCCCCATCACCGCGGTGAACCGCCCCCGCCCGATCGACACGTCGACGCCGTCCAGCGCCACGACCTGGGCCTCGCCCGTCCCGTACGTCTTGACCAGCGACACCGCTCGCGCGGCCGCCCCGCCGCCGTCCGCGGCACCCTCCGCCGTACCCGGGACCGGTGTGGACACGTCAGCCTCCCGACGTCGGCCCCGTGCCTTACGGGGCGGCAACTCCCGCATGGGCCACGACAGTAGGACAGCATCCGTCGTCCTGGCATCCCCCACGGGCCCGCTTCCGGACGCCGTGGCCCGGCCCGGGGACCGGCGGACGGCCCGGTCGTCAGCCGGCAGCCGGGGAGGCCGGTGCCGGACTGTGGAACATCACCTCCGGGTTGTCCTTCGTGGGGCCCTGGAGGAGACGTTGCGGCAGGTGCCGCAGGTGCTGGTCGAAGAACGCCGCCACGTAGGCACGGGTGAGGGCGACCGAGCGCTGCCCGGACAGCGGGGGCTGCTGGGGAGCGGAAGGCGGGGTGAGCGCGTCGGCGATGACGGGGGCGTCACTGAAGGTGAAATGGTCGGCCCCGGCCACGGTCAGCCAGCGCTTCCACCCGTTCAGCCGGCTCCAGGCCAGGTCCCAGGTACGGTCCCGGCCGCCCGGCCGGTGCACCTCGTTGTCGGTACCGAGCATCAGGAAGGGGCGGGAGCCGAGACCGGTGGTGGGTACGGGGTCCTGGAACGCGCCGTCCATGTTGACGCCGGCCCGTATGCGGCTGTCGTGCGCCATGGCGGAGACGGCGCTCGCGCCGCCGAGCGAGTGTCCGGCCATGCCGATGCGCTTCTCGTCGATCAGGTGGGAGTAGCGCCAGGCGGACCCGGGCCCGGTGAGCCGGTCCAGGACGAACGAGACGTCCTGGCCCCGGCCGACGGCCGCGCGCCGGAAGCCGTCCTCGGTGCCGTACACCTGCTCACAGGCGGCGCAGGTCAGGATCCGGCCGCCGGGGAAGGCCGTGCCGGTGCTCTCGTAGGCGTGGTCGACCGTCGCGACGACATAGCCCCGGGAGGCCAGGTCCTCGGCGAGGCTGGTGAGGGAGTAGCCGGGCGCGGAGAAGCCGGGCGAGACGATCAGCAGCGGGTACGTGCCGGACGCGGGGCGGGCGTCCGTGCGGCTGTGTACGGCCGTGGCGCTCAAGTCCTCGGGAGTGATCGCGTTCTCCCAGCCCTGGGCCTTGATCAGGTACCGGCTCTCCTCGACGGTGGCGTACCGCGCGGACGTGCCCGTACCGCGCCGCGCCGGGTAGTAGAGGCCGACCATCAGCTCGCGGGACGTCGCCGTGGGCACCCAGGGGTCGCGGCGGCTGTGGTCGGTGAGCGGGAGTGTGGAACGGCCGACCGCGTACGGGCCGGTGGGGGCGGGCAGGCGCAGCCGCGCGGTGGCCTTCGGGTCCGTACGGTCCGTACTGTGCGTGGCGGACGGGGACGCGGTGTCCGCTGCCGCAGCGAGCGGCTGGGGGAGCAGGGGAAGACCGAGCATCAGGGACAGGGCGGCGGTTCCGGCCGCCCGGAAGAATCTGATCATGTGCCAGACGTTAGGGCGGGGCACCGGCCCGGCGCGTCAACCTCAGGTCTGGTCGTCAGCCGCCGGCCTCATCCTGTCGGCCCTCTTTCTCCCGCCGGTCCTCATCCTCCCGTCGGCCCTCTTCGGTTGGTCGCGCCACGCCCAGTACCGTCCACGGCAGGGCGGGGCCGGGGCCCAGGATGCTGCTGCGGCGGTAGGTGCTGACGGTGAAGCCGGCGGTGCGCAGTTCGGCCAGCGGGTCGCGGGCCAGGTGGCAGTTGCCCATCAGCAGGGGCCACACCGTGCGGTCCAGGGCGCGCTGCACGGTGGCGGGGCCGTGGCGCAGGGAGCGTCCGTGTTCGAAGAAGCGCAGTTCGCCGTCCGGCCGCAGGACCCGCCGCAGCTCCGACAGGGAACGCTGCACGTCACGTACCGAGCAGAGCACCAGCGACACCACCGCGGCGTCGAAGGCTTCGCTCTTGACCGGCAGGGCTTCCGCCGTGGCCGGTACGACGTCCACCGGGATGCCGGCCCGAGCCGCCTCGGTCAAGGCCCGCTGCCGCAGGGTGCGTTCGGGTTCGACGGCCACGACCTCCGCGACGGTCCGGGGGTAGTGGGCGAAGTTCGCGCCCGTACCGGCACCGATCTCGATCACCCGGCCCGAGAGCCCGGCCAGCATGTCGCGCCGCAGCTCCGTGAGTCCGGCGCGATGGTCCGCGAGCCGCGCGTACCACCGGGCGAAGACCGGATGGTGCACGACTCCTCGCTCGACCCGCGTGCGCTGCGACATGGCCGGATCCCTTCGCCGTACGACGTCCACCGGTTCGAGTGTCCGCCGTGCCGCGCCGGGACACCACTGTCAAAGCGCGGCGGTGCCGCCCAGAGCGGGGGCCAACCAGTCGGGAGCCTGCGCGCGGAACCGCTCCGGCGGCAGGCTCCCGGCGCCCTCCGGCACGCGGCCCAGCAGCGGAGCGCCGGCCGCCCGGGGGAAGTCGTCGAGGTTGCAGCGGGCGGCGAGGCCAGGGGCCTCGGGCCAGCTCCCCACCACCACTCCGGGGGAGTCGATCCCGTGGGTGCGCAGGGCCAGCGCGGTGAGCGCCACCGCGTTGAGCGCCCCCAGGCCCGCCTGGGCCACCACCAGTACGGGCGCTCCGGCCAGGCGCGCCGCGTCGGCGAGCGTCGCGCCCTGCTCGTCGAAGCGTACGAGCAGGCCGCCCGCGCCCTCGACCAGGACGAGGTCGTGCGAGGCCGCCAGTTTGGCCGCCGCCTCCGCGATCTCCTCGGGGTGTACGGGCGGCAGGCCGGCGCGGCGCGCGGCCGTCTCGGGGGCCAGCGGCTCGGGATAGCGGGCCAGTTCGGCGGTGGTGACGCGGGGGCCCGCGAGCCGGGCGACTTCCGCAGCGTCGCCCGGTTCGTTCGCGGTGACTCCGGTCTGCGCCGGTTTGAGCACCGCGACGGAACGGCCTTGGGCGAGCGCCGTCGCGGCCAGGGCCGCGGTGGTCACGGTCTTGCCGATCTCTGTGCACGTTCCGGTCACGAACAGCACCGACACGTCGTTCTCCTGTCGTCGAGCAGGGTGGTCACCCCGGGGGCTCCGCGACGGAGCCCCCGGGGTCTGATGAATACGGGGGGTGGGCCGGGCCCTCTCAGCCCTCGCGCGCCACCGCGCGCATCGCGGCGCAGATCCGTGCCACGTCCTCGTCCCCGGTGATGTACGGCGGCATCGCGTACACGAGGTCGCGGAACGGGCGCAGCCACACGCCCTCCCGTACGGCGGCCCTCGTGGCGGCCGCCATGTCCACCTCGTGGTCGAGCTGGAGCACACCGATCGCGCCCAGGACCCGTACGTTCCGCACGCCTTCGACAGTGGTGGCGTCGGCGAGGCCGTCCCGCAGTCCGGCCTCGATCCGCTTGACCTCCCGTGCCCAGTCCTGGGACAGCAGCAGGTCCAGCGACGCGTTGGCCACCGAGGCGGCCAGCGGGTTGCCCATGAAGGTCGGCCCGTGCGCGAGCACCGGCACCTCGCCCCGGGAGATCCCGTCCGCCACGGCCGGCGTGCACAAGGTCGCCGCCATGGTCAGATACCCGCCGGTCAGCGCCTTGCCGACACACATCACATCCGGAGTGACGCCCGCGTGCCCGGCGGCGAACAGCGATCCCGTACGGCCGAAACCGGTGGCGATCTCGTCGAAGACCAGCAGAACGCCGTGCTCGTCGCACGCCTCGCGGAGCACCCGCAGGTAGCCGGGGGAGTGGAAGACCATGCCGCCCGCCCCCTGGACCACCGGCTCCACGATGACCGCGGCCAGTTCACCGGCGTGCCGCGCGACCAGCTCGCGCAAGTGCGCCTCGTACGCGGGGTCCGGCGGCGCGTCGAACCCCGGAGGCGGCGCGTCCGCGAACAGTTGCCGGGGCAGCGCGCCCTGCCAGAGCTCGTGCATCCCGCCGTCCGGGTCGCACACCGACATCGGCTGCCAGGTGTCGCCGTGGTAGCCGCCGCGCCAGGTCATCAGCCGCTGTTTGCGCGGCTTTCCGACCGAGCGCCAGTACTGGAGGCACATCTTCACGGCGACCTCGACCGACACCGAACCGGAGTCGGCGAGGAAGACGTGCTCCAGGCCGTCCGGGGCGATCTCCGCCAGTCGGGCGGCGAGCCGGACG
Organism: Streptomyces chrestomyceticus JCM 4735; assembly: GCF_003865135.1. Lineage (NCBI taxonomy): Bacteria > Bacillati > Actinomycetota > Actinomycetes > Kitasatosporales > Streptomycetaceae > Streptomyces > Streptomyces chrestomyceticus. Next base: position 8,743,386 of record NZ_BHZC01000001.1, read on the forward strand.
GCGGGCTCGTGGGTGAGCCCGCCGAACATCACATGGCTCATCCGGTCCAACTGGCCGCAGGCGGCCTCGTTGAGCACGGGGTGGTTGTAACCGTGCACCGCCGACCACCAGGACGACATTCCGTCGACCAGTTCGGTCCGGCCTTCGACCGGTTCGGCCAGCCGCAGTCGTACGCCGGACGCCGACGCGACGACCAGCGGATCGTCCCGGCCGGGCATCGGGCCGTACGGGTGCCAGACGTGCTGCCGGTCCAGGGCCAGCAGTTCGGGGACGGAGAGCTGCGCGGCCTCAGGCATTCGGCGGCAGCTCCGTACCGGCGCCGCGGCGGCGTACGGAGACGAGGTCGGTACGGGCTTCACCGGACGGGGCGGCGGCCGGTGCCTCTTCGGTCCGCACCTCTTCGGCAGGTGCCGGAACGGCCTCGGCCCGTACGGCCGGTTCCGCCGCCGCCTCACCGTCCCCGCACGGCCCGCAGCCGCCACCCCCGTGACCACCGCAGCCGCCGCCCGCGAGCGCGTCCGCACGGTGCTCCGGCAGCGTGGAGGTGTCCGTGCCCTCCACCTCGAAACCCGCGTCGGCGATCATCGCCAGGTCGTCCTTGCCCGCCTGGCCCTCGCTGGTCAGATAGTCACCGAGGAAGATGGAGTTGGCCAGGTGCAGCGCCAGCGGCTGCATCGACCGCAGGTGCACCTCGCGCCCGCCGGCCAGCCGGACCTCCACGTCCGGGCAGACGAAGCGGACCATCGCCAGGATGCGCAGCGCGCGCTGGGGCGTGAGGTTCCACTCCTTGGCCAGCGGGGTGCCCTCGAAGGGGATCAGGAAGTTCACCGGCACCGAGTCGGGGTCCAGGGCGCGCAGCGCGAAGACCACGTCGACCAGGTCCGCGTCGCTCTCGCCCATGCCCGCGATCAGACCGGAGCAGGCGGACAGCCCCGCCGCCTGCGCCTGTTGGACCGTTTCGACCCGGTCGGCGTAGGTGTGGGTGGTGGTGATGTCCCCGTAGGTGGCCTCGGAGGTGTTGAGGTTGTGGTTGTAGGCGTCCGCGCCCGCCGCCCGCAGCCGGGCGGCCTGGCCGTCCGAGAGCAGGCCGAGGCACGCGCACACCTCGACGCCCTCGTTCTGCTCCTTGATGGCGGCGATGGTCTGCGACACCCGGTCCACGTCCCGGTCCGTCGGCCCGCGGCCGCTGGCCACGATGCAGACCCGCTTGGCGCCGCCGGCCACCCCGGCCGCGGCCGCCTCGGACGCCTGCTCCGGCTTGAGCCAGGTGTACTTGAGGATCTCGGCCTTGGACCCGAGCCGCTGGGAACAGTACGAGCAGTCCTCGGGGCACAGCCCCGACTTCAGGTTGACCAGATAGTTCAGCTTCACCCGTCGCCCGAACCACCGGCGGCGTACCTTTCCGGCCGCGGCCACCACGTCGAGCAGGTCGTCGTCGGACGTCGCCAGTACGGCGAGCGCCTCTTCGCGGGTCGGCAGTTCGCGCCGCAGCCCCTTGTCCACCAGCGTTGTCAGCAGATCCATGGCGACGATCCTGGCGTACGGCCATGGCCCGCGACCATGGAGGAACCCAACAAGGGCGCCGATCCGGGGTGTGTGCATGGCCACACCGTAGGACGGTGTAACGACCGCTAACGTCTATCGACAGCCCACAAACACGAAGGAAGCTGATGCATCAGGACGACGCCGCTTCGCCCCTGCTCCGCGACGTACCGGCGCCGCCGCACGACGGGCCCGCCGGGACGTCCGCGCCGGGCCGCGGCACCGGGCCGGGTGCCGACGCGCGCACCGCCGCTTTCGGCTGGATCGATGCGGCCCGCGAACAGCGCCGCCGGGCCGGACTCGTCCGTACGCTGCGGCCGCGGCCGGTCGATTCGCCGCTGCTGGACCTGGCGAGCAACGACTACCTCGGCCTGGCCCGGCACCCCGAGGTCACCCGTGGCGCCGCGCAGGCCGCGCACCGCTGGGGTGCCGGGGCCACCGGGTCGCGGCTGGTGTCCGGCAGCACCGAGCTGCACGCCCGTCTGGAGGCCGAACTCGCCGAGTTCTGCGGCTTCGAGGCCGCCCTGGTGCTGTCCTCCGGCTACGCGGCCAATCTCGCCGCCGTCACCGCGCTCGGCGGCCCGGGCGGCCTGATCGTCTCGGACGCGGGCAACCACGCGTCGCTCATCGACGGCTGCCGGCTCGCCAGGGCGAGGACCGTCGTGGTCCCGCACGCCGAACCGGACGCGGTGGGCAAGTCCCTGGACGGCCACGCCGGCCCGGCGCTCGCCGTCACCGACTCCGTCTTCTCCGTGGACGGCGACGCCGCGCCGCTGCGGTCCCTCGCCGACGCCTGCCGGGCGCACGGCGCGGCCCTGCTCGTCGACGACGCGCACGGCCTGGGCGTCCTCGGTGACGGAGGGCGGGGCGCGGTGCACGCGGCCGGGCTCGCCGGGGACCCGGACGTGGTCGCCACCGCCACCCTGTCGAAGTCGCTCGGCAGCCAGGGAGGCGTGGTCCTCGGCCCGGCCCGGGTGATCGAGCACCTGGTCAACACGGCACGGACGTTCATCTTCGACACCGGCCTCGCCCCGGCGGCGGCCGGCGGCGCCCGCACGGCGCTGCGCCTGCTGCGGCGCGAGCCGGAACGCGCCACCCAGGTCCGCGCGGTGGCGGCGGAACTGCACCAGCGGCTCAGTGCCGCCGGGCTGACGGTCGTCCGCCCGGACGCCGCGGTGGTGTCCGTACGGGCGCCCTCGCCGGAACTGGCCGTCCGGTGGGCCGCCGACTGCCGGGACGCGGGCCTCGTGGTCGGCTGCTTCCGGCCGCCGTCCGTACCCGACGGCATCTCCCGGCTGCGCCTGACGGCCCGCGCCGACCTGTCCCCCCGGCAGGCGAGGGAAGCGGTCCGGACCGTCGTACGGACGGCGCCGGCCGCCTGCTAGGACCGGTCACCTGACAGGGCCGGCCGTCCGCGCGGGCCGGCTTAGCCGGCCTCGGCGAAGCGGCTGTCGGCCAGTCCGTCGACGAAGGACCGCCAGGCCGCCGTGGTGAACAGCAGTGCCGGGCCCGCGGTGTTCTTGGAGTCGCGTACCGCGAGCAGGCCGGAGCCGACGCGTGCCGTCTCGACGCAGTTGTTCATCGCGGTGCTGTGGCTGCTGCGCCGCCAGCGCACGCCGTGCGGCACGGTGCGGGCCGGGTCGTGCCCGGGCGGGAGTGACATGGGTGCCTCCTCAGACGCCGGAGCCGGCCCACGAGGTCTCGGCGATCCGGGCGATGAATTGCGCTGACTTGTCGCACGAGAGGGCGCGCCCCCGCAGCATGTCGAACGCATCGCTGTACGCCCTGAGGTCTGCTTTCTGCTCCAAGTAGAGGCTACTCGTCAAGTGGTCGAGAACAACCACATCCAAGTCAGAAGTGAGCGGAAATGAGAAGATAACGAAAGGGCCGGTGATGCCGATGTGCACACCGGACGCGAAGGGCAGTACCTGGAGTCGCACATGCGGCAATTGCCCCACGTCCAGAATGTGCCGAAGCTGGGCGGCCATCACCCCGGGCGGGCCGACCTCCCGGCGCAGCACCGCCTCGTCCAGCACCGCGCACAACTCCAGCGGCCGCTCGCCCCGCAGCACCTCCTGGCGGGCGATGCGCACCTCCACCAGCTCCTCGACCTGCTTCGCCGGCAGGTCCGACAGCGTGGCGCGGGTCACCGCCCGCGCGTAGTCCGGCGTCTGCAGCAGGCCCGGCACCACCGTCGTCTCCAGCGTGCGCGCCCGGGAGGCTCCGTACTCCAGGCTGATGAAGTCCCGGTACTCCGGCGGCAACAGGTCACGGTACGTGTGCCACCAGCCGTGCCGTCCGCTGCCGCCGTCACCGTCCTGCGTGTCGCCCCCGCACAGCGCCGCCAGCAGCGCGCGCAGCTCCGCGTCCCGCACGCCGTACGCGTCCAGCAGCAGTTCGACGTCGGCCGGCCGGGCGCCGCTGCGTCCGGTCTCGATGCGGCTGACCTTGGACTGGTGCCAGCCGACCAGCCGGGCCGCCTCACCACTGGTCAATCCGGCCAGTGTCCGCTGCCGCCGCAATTCCGCGCCCAGCTTGCGGCGACGCACCGCGGGCCCGTACCGCATACCGCTCCCTCCGTACTTCTCCACGGGTGCGCCGCGGATGCGCCCGCTCCCTGATGGCCGGTTCCGATCCGACAGTGTGCCGCGCAAATCCGGTCTCGCGTAGCAGAGTTCACCGCTTCGGGCGACAGATATATGCACTTCTTGGTGGATGACACGTCACCGCCGCAGCATGAGTGGCAGGCTGGCGCACATGAGCAGTCCGAGGCCGGAGCCGAAGGGACCGGAAAGGGCCCGGGAGGCCGCACGCGATGGCGGCTTCCTTCGGCGGCGGGCCGGAGTCGAGCCTCGGTGGGAAAGGGACGGCGTCGCGATGGCAGACCACCAGGAATCCTCACTCACTCTGCCCAGCGCACCGGTTTCGGTGGCGGAGGCCCGCAGGTACGTCATGGACGTACTGGCCGAATGGGGCCTGCCGGACGGGACGGAGACGGCCGACGCCGTACGGCTGATCGTCTCCGAACTCGCCACCAACGCCGTGCAGCACACGTTCGGGCAGTCACCGGCCTTCACCGTCGATGTCCGGCTGGACCGCGACGAACGGCTGTGGATCGGTGTCACCGACGACCATCCGCGCTGGCCGAAGCGGCTGCCGGCCGCCGTGCAGCAGGACAACGGCCGGGGCATGGTGATCGTCCGCTTCCTCGCCGCCGAGTCGGGCGGGCAGGTGACGGTCGAACCCACCGCGGCCGGGGGCAAGACCGTCTGGATCACCTTGCCGTGGAAGCTGTTCCTGCCGTAACGGCGGAAATCGGCCGGCGGCGGGGTCCAGGCGATTCCGGGTGGTTCCTCAGGGTTTGGTGAGGAAGCGCGGTTTGCGGCGGCGGCCCGTACTGCAGGCACAGCCCGTGCCCTCGTCCCGCACCTGCCGGTAGGTGGGGCTGGTCGCGCGGCCGCAGCGGGCACAGCGGCACGGCCACGGCTCGTAGGCGCCGGGGCAGGGGCCCAGCGGGATCAGCCCGGCGGCGTGCATCACCCGTTCGGCGACGGTGGCGGGGGCGTTCGGCGGCTGGAGCGGGGGTGGAGGCGGAGGGGCGGCAGGGGGCACGGACGGCGCGGGAGGCGTGGCAGGAGCCGGTACTGCGGGCTTCGGTGGGGTGATCGTGGTGGCGGGCTGTGCGGGAGGTACCGATACTGCGCCGTTCGCGGGAGCCGCCGGGCCCCCGTCCGCGCCGGTGCCGAGGTCGCCCGGGTGCCACTGATGCAGGCAGGAGGCGCACCACCACAGCAGTTCGCCGGCGCCGTAGACCCCCTCGTCCTCCCACAGCACGTCCGTGCTGCCGCAGGCCGGGCAGGGCGTGGCGGGGGAGCGGCGGCGCAGAAGTCCGCGCAGGTTCACGAGTCGGTCCTGGTGTGCGTGTACTGGGGCAGGTGCCTGTGCATGGGTCTCCTCACGTGCTGAGGAGACTCCATCGGTTCTCCGTCATCAAAGCAAGGACGACCAGGTCACAAAAGATTTCGACGGCACCGCGCCCGGAGCGCCGCACCAGGAGGCCACCCCCGGGCCCCCTGGCGTTCAGGAGGACGAGTCGCGCGCCGGCGGCTTGAGGTGCCCGTTCCGGTGGCCGAGTACGCGGGGCAGCAGCGCCCACAGGCCGCCGCACGTCACCAGCGTCACCGAACCCGCCACCACTCCCGCCCCGCGCCCCAGTACGACGTCGACGACGAGGAGCACGGCACCGGCCAGCGCCAGTGCGAGGACCGCCATCCCGGCTGCCGTCAGCCGCGCGGAGACCTCCACGATCAGCCCCTTCGCGCGCCGCCGGAACAGCACCCGGTGCACCGCGGCAGGCGCGGTGAGCAGCAGCGTCGCCAGTACGGCCAGCAGTAACGTGCCCACGTAGAACGCGCGTTGCGTTGCGTCCAGGGACACGAAACGCGGGGTGAACGCCAGCGTCAGCAGGAAGGCGAACAGGATCTGCACGCCGGTCTGCAGGACGCGCAGCTCCTGGAGCAGTTCGCCGAAGTTGCGGTCGTAGCGCTCCAGGGGCGTCTCGTTGCGGTCCGCGCACACGGTGTACCGGGCGGAGCCGGGCGGCCGGTGCGGCTCGGACGCTTCACTCGTTCCCGGCGGTTCGGGGTGTGCGGGCAGTTCGTTCCGGTGCTCGTCGGTGAGGGGGGTCATTGCGTGCGGGTATCCGCCGACGCGTTGATCACTCCTCGGACGCGCACGGGCGTGCGGGAGGTGCGCCCGCGTACGCCCCGCGTGCGGGCGGTGTGGGGCTCGTAGCCGTACGGTTCCCCACACCCGCCCTGGCGGGACGGCGCGGTCAGCCCACCCGCCCGTACGAGACGCTGCGTGACCAGATGCGCTCCAGCCGCACCACGGTGCCGGGCTTGGGCGCGTGCCAGATCTTGCCCGCCCCCGCGTAGATCCCCACGTGGTAGATGCCGCGGCGGGAGTGGAAGAAGACCAGGTCACCGGCGCGGCGCGCGGACGCCGACAGGTGCCGGGTGCGGTTGTACTGGGCCGCAGCGGTGCGCGGCAGCCGCTTCCCGGCCCGTTTGAACGAGTACAGCGTCAGCCCTGAGCAGTCGAATCGGTAGGGCCCGCTGGCTCCGTACTTGTAGGGCGCTCCCTTCTTGGAAGCGGCGATCCGCAGTGCCGAGGCCGAGGTGGACGCGGCTGTCGCGTCCTCGGTGGCCCCTGGTACGACCAGTGTCCCGCCGACCGTGGCGAGGGCGAGGAAGGAGATCACTCCGGCCCGCGCCAGCAGAGGGGAAGTGCTGGTACGCGCAGTCATGCGCAACCCTTCGTCAGCCGCCTGCGAAGGAGTACCTGTCGGGTTCGGGCAGGCGAAGATGCCCGGTCGTGGTGACGACTTCACCCCAAGAGGCCGTCCGGCCGCGGTGGCCGGCGGTCCCGTCGTGCTCGGGTCCTCCGCTCCTGCCGGTCCAGGCGCATCGGCCAGACATCCGGTACGGCGGCAGGATTGGGCGTCCGCCCGGACCGCCCCACCGCTGTGGCGGGGGCTTGTCGTCGAAGCGATCGTTGCGCATCTCGCGCCCGGATTCCGAGCAGAAACGGCTGTATGTGAGCTTGGTCACGCTTGCGCCGTTCGGGTGGACGGACGCCGTCCCGGGGGAGGCCCGCGACGGGTGAGGATCCGTGTACCAGCCCCGGAACGTCACGTTCCGGGCGACACGTACGTACGCCGCGCAAGCCGTGTGGCACCGCACGCGACCCAGCGGCTACGCCGTTCGGGCGAGCCCGATCGGGCGTCGTGTCGTCGAACGGGTGGGGCCCTTGCGGTGCTCCGGCACCTCCTGGCCGCCTCTGTCTCCTCTGTCCGGCGTGTGCCGCGCGGGTCGGGGTGGGCCTCTGGTGCGCCAGGGGCGAGAAGGGAAAGCGCCCGCGTCCCCGTCCGCACGGGGACGCGGCGCGTCAACTCTGCGGCGGCGGTACGGAGATCAGCCGCGCGCGGCGCTCACCGTCCAGTACGCGCAGGGCCTGCGCCAGCGTTGCCGCGTGCAGCTCGCTCTCGCCCCGGTCGTGCATGAGCGCCAGCGCGTCCCGTAGCGCGGTGGTCTTGCCGACCAGGGCCTGCGCGGCACGGAGGCCGCCGTACGTGTCCGTGCCGCGGGCGGGGTTGATGCGGCCCAGCAGGTCCAGGACCGCCAGGTAGCTGTCGATGACCTCGCCCTCGGCGCGCGTCAGCGCGGGCAGCGGCGGCAGTTCGGGCGGCCACATTCCGGGCTCACCTCGCGCCCGGTGTCGCGGGGTGCTGCTTGCGGCTGCGGGTGAGCCCGTCGATGAGGCCGTACTCCATGGCGGCCTCGGCGCTGAAGACCTTCTCGCGTTCGAGGTCTTCGGTGATCCGCTCGGGGGGCTGGCCGGTGTGCCGTACGAGCAGTTCCTCCAGCAGTGCCCGGGTGCGCAGCAGTTCGTCCGCCTGAATGCGGAGGTCGTCGGCCTGCCCCTGCACCGGCTCCTCGAACGAAGGCTGGTGGACGAGGACGCGGGCGCCCGGCAGCGCGAGGCGCTTGCCGGGCGCGCCGGCCGCCAGCAGCACCGCGGCGACGGAGGCGGCCTGCCCGAGGCAGACCGTCTCGATGTCGCAGCCGACGAACTGCATCGTGTCGTAGATCGCGGACATCGCGGTGAACGAGCCGCCGGGGGAGTTGATGTAGAGCGAGATGTCCCGGTCGGGGGCGTCGTAGTCCAGGTGCATGAGCTGGGCGATCACGTCGTTGGCCGCGGCGTCGTCGACCGGGGTGCCCAGGAAGACGATCCGCTCGCCGAGCAGCTTGGAGTACGGGTCCAGGGTCCGGGCCCCGTAGGAGGTGCGTTCGGTGAACTCCGGGAGGACGTATCGGGCCTGGGGGCCGTTCATGGGGAGCTCCTCTTCCCTGAGCGTCTGTAAAAAATGTACAGGATGTACGTGGGCTAGATGGGAGCACGTCCCGCCGGGCGAAAGCAATGCCTTCGGCGGGTGCGGCTCCGGACGCTCGCTGAGAGCGAAAAACCCATGGGGCGTCAGGTGGGGCTCGGGCCGCATGACGTGACGGCCCGTGAGGTCGTGTCTCCGGGGCCCGGCCGGAGCACGCCGCCGGTGCCGCGTTCCGGCCGAAGTCCCCGGGCGCTCCGGCACCGGCCCGGCGTCACGGCGTGCCGGTCCTCCTCCGCCGCCCCACGCGTCCGCCGCCGGAGCCCCGCCGGGCAGCACGAGGCGACACCTGGCCCACGGGCCCCTGGCCAAAGGGGTCCCTGCGGAATCCGCCCGTACGGAAAGCGCCGTTCCGCACCGGACCGCCCGGGTACCCGCCGGGCGGACCCGAGCTCCTCGGGCCGAATCGAGTCCAGGAGGACGCGATGGCTACCGCTTCATCCGCCGGCTATCCGGAATCCGGCCGCTCCCGGGCCGCCCGCGCCGAGCGGCACGCGAGCACGGAGACCAAGCCCGCGTTCAAGAGCACCGAGTTCTTCGTCTACGTCGCCGCCGTCGTGGCGGTCCTGGTCGCCTCCGCCGTCGTCGGCAGCGACGCTTCCCGTGTGGACCGCTTCCCCGCCGACCAGGCGTGGTTCTACATCACGTTGCTGACCGTCGGCTACATGATCAGTCGCGGCCTGGCCAAGTGCGGCAGCCGCGAATCCACCGACCACACCACCGCCACCTGAGTGTCCGAGCGCGTACCGATGGCCCGGCAGTGCTGCCGGGCCATCGGGTCACCGGGCCCGTCGGCCCTGTGGCGCGCCGGAGCCGTCCGCCGTATCCGGCCGGTCACGGCCCTGGCCGGGATGTCGTGGACGCGACCTAAGCTAGGAGCATGGCTTATGAGATTCCGGTGACGCAGGCCCGGGCGGAGTTGGCGGACCTGATCAACCGCGTCGTCTACGGCGGCGAGCGGGTGGTCGTCACGCGCCACGGCAAGCCCCTGGTGGGGCTGGTGTCCGCCGCCGACCTGGAGCGCCTCGACGCGTGCCGGGAAGCGGAGGAGGCAGCGGCGGAGGAGCAGGTGATCAGCACGGTTTCCTCGGTGCGGCCGTTTCCGGCTCCGCCCGCCGAGTGGGGGCGCTTCGGCATCGCGGCGGAACACCGCGGTGCGGCGGGGGAGCACAGCGGCTCGGGGGCCGCGGAGCACTGACCGGGCGGCGCGGACGGCTGGACGCGGGCTGTCCGCCGCTGCGGGCGATCGGGGCGGCGGTGCGGCTCCAGTGTTTGACATGAGCATGATAAATCCGAGGGGTGTGTGGACCGCCTCGTGCCGCCTGTGGGGTCCGGCCGGTGAAGTTCCGCCGCCGACCCGCCGCGTTAACGCCGGTGAAACGGCGCCGAACTAACCTGCGGCCGACGGGTCATTGATGGAGCGGAGCTGGTGAGCAGTTTGCTCCGCCTTTAATTACTGTGTGATACATCTGCTTTTGCGGGTGTATCGCCACCCGTGACCTGGGCGGATGCGCCCAGCTCGAAGACGGTGAGGTGAAGGTATGCAACTGACCCCGCACGAGCAGGAACGCCTGATGATCCATGTGGCGGCCGACGTGGCCGAGAAGCGGCGCTCCCGCGGGGTACGGCTCAACCACCCGGAGGCCGTCGCGCTGCTGACCGTCCACATCCTCGAAGGCGCGCGGGATGGCCGTACGGTCGCCGAGCTGATGTCGACCGGGCGCAAGGTGCTCACCCGGGAAGAGGTCATGGAGGGCGTCCCGGAGATGATCCACGACGTACAGGTCGAGGCCACCTTCCCCGACGGGACCAAGCTGGTCACCGTCCACGAGCCCATCAACTGAGCGCGGGAGCAGCGACCATGATTCCCGGCCAGATCCTGCACGCCGACGACCCGGTACGCCTGAACCCCGGGCTCCCCGTCACCCGGCTGACCGTCCTGAACGCCGCCGACCGCCCCGTCCAGGTCGGCTCCCACTACCACTTTGCCGAGGCCAACCCGGGCCTCGACTTCGACCGTGCGGCCGCGCACGGCAAGCGGCTGAACGTCCCCGCCGGCTCCGCCGTGCGCTTCGAGCCCGGTATCCCCACCGAGATCGAACTCGTCCCCGTCGGGGGCAAGCGGATCGTCGCGGGCCTGCGCGGCGAGACCGGAGGCTCGCTCGATGGCTGACCTGACCCGCCCCGCCTACACCGATCTGTACGGCCCGACCGTGGGCGACCGGGTGCGGCTGGCCGACACCGACCTGCTCGTCGAGATCACCGAGGACCGGGCGGGCGGCCCCGGCCGGGCCGGTGACGAGGCGGTCTTCGGCGGCGGCAAGGTGATCCGCGAGTCCATGGGCCAGTCCCGCGCCACCCGCGCCGAGGGCGCGCCCGACACCGTGATCACCGGCGCGGTCGTGCTGGACCACTGGGGTGTGGTCAAGGCGGACGTCGGCATCCGGGACGGCCGGATCACCGCGCTGGGCAAGGCCGGCAACCCGGACACCATGGACGGCGTCCACCCCGATCTGGTGATCGGCCCGGAGACCGAGGTCATCGCGGGCAACGGCAAGATCCTCACCGCCGGTGCCGTCGACACCCATGTGCACTTCATCTGCCCCCAGCAGGTGGACGAGGCGCTCGCGTCCGGCGTGACCACCCTGGTCGGCGGCGGCACCGGCCCGGCCGAGGGCAGCAAGGCCACCACCATCACCCCCGGCGCCTGGCACGTGGCCCGGATGTTCGAGTCGATGGACGGACTGCCCGTCAACGTGGGGCTGCTGGGCAAGGGCAACACCATGTCCGCCGCCTCGATGCGGGACCAACTGCGGGCCGGCGTCCTCGGGTTCAAGATCCACGAGGACTGGGGCGCCACCCCCGCCGTGCTCGACGCCTGTCTGCGGGTCTGCGAGGAGAGCGGCGCGCAACTGGCCATCCACACCGACACCCTGAACGAGGCCGGATTCCTCCAGGACACCCTGGCCGCCATCGGGGGCCGCGGCATCCACGCGTACCACGTCGAGGGCGCCGGCGGCGGGCACGCGCCCGACATGATCGCCATGGTCTCCGAGCCGAACGTGCTGCCCGCCTCCACCAACCCGACCCGGCCGCACACCGTCAACACCGTCGAGGAGCACCTCGACATGCTGATGGTCTGCCACCACCTCAACCCGGCCGTCCCGGAGGACCTGGCGTTCGCCGAGTCCCGTATCCGGCCCTCCACCATTGCGGCCGAGGACATCCTGCACGACCTCGGCGCCATCTCGATCATGTCGTCCGACGCCCAGGCGATGGGCCGCATCGGCGAGGTCGTGCTGCGGACCTGGCAGACCGCGCACGTGATGAAGAAGCGGCGCGGCACCCTGCCCGGCGACCTGCACGCGGACAACGCCCGTGCCCGCCGTTACGTCGCGAAGTACACCATCAATCCGGCCGTCGCCCAGGGCATCGACCACGAGGTCGGCTCGGTCGAGGAGGGCAAGCTGGCCGACCTGGTGCTCTGGGACCCGGCGTTCTTCGGCGTCAAGCCGCAGCTCGTCCTCAAGGGCGGTCAGATCGCGTACGCGCAGATGGGCGACGCCAACGCCTCCATCCCCACCCCGCAGCCGGTGCTGCCCCGCCCGATGTTCGGGGCCATCGGCCGGGCGCCGGGCAGCAACTCCGTCAACTTCGTGTCCGAGCAGGCCGTCGCGGACGGACTGCCGGAACGGCTCGGACTGGCCAAGTCCTTCCACGCCATCCGCAGCACCCGCGGCGTGACCAAGGCGGACATGCGCAACAACGACGCGCTGCCCCGCGTCCACGTCGATCCCGACACCTTCACGGTCGCCATCGACGGCGACGTGGTCGAGCCCGCTCCGGCCGCCGAACTGCCCATGGCCCAGCGTTACTTCCTCTTCTGAACGGGCCGGGCATGAACGAGCGGCCGGAGCAGGAGGTACGGCGATGAGCAGGGCAGCGCTGCTGGTCCTGGCGGACGGCCGGTTCCCGGCGGGCGGGCACGCGCACTCCGGCGGTGCCGAGGCGGCCGTCGAGGCGGGACGCATCCGGGACGCGGCGAGTCTGGAGGAGTTCTGCCGGGGGCGGCTGCACACCGCGGGACTGGTCGCGGCCGCGCTGGCAGCCGCGGCGGCGGCCGGGTGCGACCCGCTCGCGCTGGACGAGGCGGCCGACGCCCGCACGCCCGTACCGGCGTTGCGGCACACGGCGCGCCGGCTCGGGCGGCAGATGATGCGAGCGGCCCGGGCCACCTGGCCCTCGGCCGAGCTGGACGCGCTGGCCGCCGCCCGGCCGCGCGGCGCGCATCAGCCCGTGGTACTGGGGCTGGCGGCCCGGTCGGCCGGGCTGGACCCGCTGGACGCGGCCGGTGCCGCCGCCTACGAGAACGTCAGCGGCCCGGCCACCGCCGCCGTACGCCTGCTGAGCCTGGACCCGTTCGACGCGACCGCGGTCCTGGCCCGGCTGGCGGCACCGCTCGACCGGGTCGCCGAGCAGGCCGTCGAAGCGGCACGCCGGGTGCCCCTGGAAGGCATCGGCGCGCTGCCGGCGGCGTCCGCGCCGCTGCTCGACATCACCGCCGAGCAGCACGCGGCCTGGCCGGTACGGCTCTTCGCCTCGTAGCCCTGCTCCGTCCCTGACACCGTCCGCCCCCGCAACCCCACCGCTACCCGTACCGAAACGATTCACGGAGCCGACATGCATCTCGACCACGACCTCGACGAACGCTTCCCGCACCGGCACAGCTACAGCGCCGCGTCCCCCGTGCGTTCCGACGGCACCCGGCGTGCGCTGCGGATCGGGCTGGGCGGTCCGGTGGGCACCGGCAAGACGGCCACCGTCGCCGCGCTGTGCCGCGCACTGCGCGACGAGCTGTCCCTGGCGGTGGTGACCAACGACATCTACACCCGGGAGGACGCCGAGTTCCTGCTGCGCGAGGCGGTGCTGCCGGCCGAGCGCATCACGGCCGTGGAGACCGGCGCCTGCCCGCACACCGCCATCCGCGACGACATCTCCGCCAACCTCGAAGCCGTCGAGGACCTGGAGGACGCGGTCGGACCGCTGGACCTGATCCTGGTGGAGTCCGGCGGCGACAACCTCACCGCCACCTTCTCCAAGGGCCTGGTGGACGCGCAGATCTTCGTTATCGACGTGGCGGGCGGCGACGACATCCCGCGCAAGGGCGGCCCGGGCGTCACCACCGCCGACCTCCTCGTGATCAACAAGACCGACCTCGCCCCGTACGTCGGCGTCGACCTGGAGGGCATGGCCCGCGACGCCAAGGCCCAGCGCGGCGACCTGCCCGTCACCTTCACCTCGCTCAAGGGCGAGAACGGCGTCCAGCCGGTGACGGACTGGGTCCGCGCACGCCTCGCCGACTGGACCGCGGGCCCCGCATGACCCTCGCGCCTCCCGAGCGGACCCGGCCCCGGGACCCCGGGCCGGTACGCGTGCCCGACCCCGCTCCGGTGGCGCACGGGCTGCGCGCCACGGCCCGCATCACCGCGCGGGCCGGCACCGACGGCACGACCTGCCTGCCCGTACTGGACAGCGAGGGGCCGCTCGCGCTGCGCCGCGTCCGTGCGTACGGGAAGCAGGCCCGGGTGTGCGTCGTCGGCGCCATGAGCGCCCCGCTCGGCGGCGACCGGCTGCGCGTCGAGGTGACCGCCGAGGACGGCGCCGACCTGTGCGTCACGGCGGCCGCGGCGACCGTCGCGCTGCCGGGCCGTACCGGCGGACACGCCACGTACGACGTGGAGCTGACCGTCGGCGAAGGGGCCCGGCTGGAGTGGCTGCCGGAACCGCTCATCTCCGCCGAGGGCAGCGACCTGCGGATGACGACGACCGTGCACCTCGCGCCGACCGCGCGGCTCGTGCTGCGGGAGGAGCAGGTGCTGGGGCGCAGCGGGGAACGGACCGGACGGCTGAGCAGCCGCCTCACGGTCCGCCGGGCCGGACGTACGCTGCTCGACCAGGAGACGGCGTACGGGCCCGGCGCCCCGGGCTGGGACACCGCCGCGGTCCTCGCCGGCAACCGGGCCACGGGCCAGTTGCTGGTCGTGGACCCGGCGTACGACGACCGGCCGGCCGAGGTGCTGCTGCTCGGCACGGGACCCGGGGAAGGGCAGGGCATCCGCAGCCCGCTGGCCGGGCCTGCCGTGCTGACGACCGCTGTCGCACCGGACGGGCTGCGGGTGCGGCGCCTCCTGGAGGCTGCGGGGTAGCCCTCCCAACGGCTTCGGAGTGAGGCGCCCTGCGGGCCGCCCCTCGTCGCCTCAGGCGCGCTCGGCCCGTTCGTGGACCTGCCGCGCGGTGGCGCCGAGCACGGGACCGTACATCGCGGTGCTGTGGTCCAGCGCGTCGCCGTGGCTGTTGACCGAGACGAGCGTGCCCAGGCCAGTGCGCGGGTCGAAGTCGGCGAGCCAGGGGCCGCCGCTCGCACCGCCGCTCATGTCGCAGGGAACGCTCAGTTCCTGGCGCGGCGCGGCCTTCGACGGGCCCGCGCAGTACAGCAGTTCCTCGCCGCGCTGCGGACGGGTGGCCGGGTAGCCGAACGCGGTGATCCGGCCGCCCGCCGGACGGCCGAAGGCCACCGGCTGGCCGCCGACCGTGGCGGTGAGCGTACGGCCGCCCACCGGGTCCACGGTGAATGCGGCGATGTCGTTCTCCCCGTCCTGCGCCCACGAGCGCGGCGTGACGGAAGCGCGCACCGGAAAGACGCCGTACGGGCGCGCGCCCTTGTCGTACCCCGGGACGAACACCAGGTCGGAGTAGGTGTTGTCGGGGGAGGCGGGCAGCCGCGCGCAGTGCCCGGCGGCCATGACCACCGAGCGGTTGCCGCTCTTGACCGCGGTGGCGGTGCAGTACGTGTCCTCGCCCTTCTGGTTGACGAAGAAGAGCCGGCCGACGGTCTTCACCGGCGCGCCGGTCCACTTCTTGGTCAGCGGGCCGGTCGGCCCGAGATCGACGGCGCTGCCGACCTCCTTCATACGGGCCGGGGTCCAGTGAGCCAGGGCCGCTCGGCGCTCCTGCGGGGTGTAGGTGACCGTGTCGGTGACGTCGGGTGCGGCGGCCGTCGCGGGGAGCGCCGTACCGAGGGCCGGCACGACGACCAGGGCCAGGGCGGCGAGCGTACGGGGGAGGGCCGGAGCGACGCGCATCGGACGGTGTCTCCTCAGGTGGGGGCGGGGACGGACGCCTTCTGGGCGCGAAGCGGCACTGCTCCTGGGGGAGAGAGCAGCGCCGCACCCAAGAAGACGGCCGATGCGCGGCATCGGTGCCGTCGGGGAGACAGGAATCTGCGAAAAGCAGGAAAAGCCCGTCCGGCCGACGGCTCCGACAGCCGGTCAGACCTCCAGCATCGCGGCGAGCACCGACCGCCAGTCCTCGCCCGGACGCTCCGTCAGTTCGTCCGCGAGCGTGCGGGCGGGACGGTAGCGGCGGCGGTGGTGCAGCAGGAAGTCCGGCCCGGCCGCCGCGCCGGTGCCGTGCTCCGCCGCGCCGTCCGCGCCCGCATGCGTGGCGTGGATCTCGCTGGAGCTGCCGAGCAGCCGGATCAGCTCGGCGGCGAAGTCGCGCCAGTCGACGTGGCCGCCGACCGCGTTGACCACGCCGCCGCCCGGCCGCTCCACGCAGCTCACCAGCGCACGGGCCAGCGCCGCGCCGTGCACCCAGGGCGCGCCGTACCAGCCGCGCTCCCGTGCGGGCAGCTCGATCGGCTCGCCGTTCCGCGCGGCCTGGAAGAACTGGCCGGTGGCGCCCCAGCGCAGTTGGTCGCGCAGCCTGGCGTGCGGGCCCCACACGATGGGCACCCGCACCACGGCGGCCGCGCCCCGCCCGCCGGTCCCGGCGGCCTCCAGCAGCATCCGTTCGCAGTCGAGCTTGGCCCGGCCGTACGCGGTGAACGGCCCGGTGGGCGCGGTCTCCTCGGTCACCTCGGTGACCGGCGGCTGCCCGTACGCGTCCACGCTGCTGACGAAGACGAAGGTGCCCCGCCGCCACCCGTCCAGCGCGGCGCGCATGGCCGCCAGGTCCACCTCGGGGGAGGTGAAGGTGCAGGCGGCGTGGATCACCGCGTCCGCGCCGGCGGCGGCCGACCGCAGGCTGTCCGGGTCGCCGAGGTCCCCTTCGCACACCTCGATGCCGTCCGCCGCGAGCAGGTGCGCCGACTCGGGCCGTACCAGCGCCCGTACGGGACGGCCGCGTGCCGCCAGCTCCCGCAGGACGAAGGCGCCCACGCCGCCGGTGGCGCCGGTGACCAGGACCGTCCCGGTGCGGGCCGCCGCAGGCCGCGCGGCACGAGCAGGCGCGTCCGCGGGCCGGGCCGCGCTCTGTACGGCGGCCAGTGCCGTCGCGCGTTCCTCGCTCCGCTCGTCCAGCAGGGCCGCGATGGCGCGCGGGCTCCGGTGCTCCATCACGTCGAGGCCGGTCAGCGGCAGGCCCAGCCGTTCGCGCAGCCGGTCGGCCAGTTGCACCGCCAGCAGCGAGTGCCCGCCGAGCAGGAAGAAGTCGTCGTCCAGCGCGGGCCGCCGCCCCAACAGCTCGGCGAACGCGTCCAGTACGGCCTGTCCGCGCACTCCCACGGTTGCGGAGGGCGCGGCCGTCGCCGGTGCGCCCGGCAGACGGCCGCGGTCCACGCCACCGTCGGCCGTACGCGGCAGTACGTCCAGGACCGTCACCGCGGCCGGGACCAGCTCGGGAGCCAACCGTGTACGCAACGCGGCCCGCAGGCCCATGGGGTCGAGGGAGCCCGTGCGGCTCGGCACGACGTACGCGAGCGGCGGGCGGCCGTCGATCTCCAGCAGGAAGGCTTCGGCCACTTCCGGCCGGTCGCGGAGGCACCGCTCTGCCGGGTGGGCCGTCGCCGCGCCGTCCGGGGCGCCGGATGCGCACTGCGGCCTGGCGAGCGGGTGGCCGGGGTCGGCGGCCACCGCCGCCAGCAGGTCGGCGAAGCCGCGCAGCAGCCGGTGGGCCGTCCGCTCGTCGAGCCGCGCCCGGTCGTACTGCACCAGGCAGCGCGGCGGCGCGCCGTCGCTGCGGTCCTCCTCCACGTAGAAGCCGAGACCGAACTTGGCCGTCTCCAGGTCGACCTCGACCGGTTCGCTCACCAGACCCGGCAGCTCCAGGGCGGCAGGCGCCCGCAGCACATCGGCCGTGACGTCCACCAGCGGATGGCCGTCCGCCCCGCGGGCCGCCGCGCCGAGCCGCTCGACGATCAGGTCGAACGGCACGTCCCGGTGCTGCTGCGCCTCCATCAGCGCGTCCCGTACCCGGTCCAGCAGCTCGCCGAAGGTGCCGGTGCTCCGCGCGTCCACCCGGACGGGCAGGGTGTTCACGCACAGGCCGACCAGCTCCCGGATCTCCGCCCGGTCGCGGTGGCTGCCCGCGCAGCCGAGCACCAGGTCCGTACGGCCCGTCTGCTCCAAGAGGGCGGCGTACGCGGCGGCCAGGACGACGGTGAACAGCGTGCTCCGGTGCTCCCGGCCCACCGCGCGCAGCCCTTCGAGGACGGCGGGCGGCAGCGGCTCGGCGAGCAGTGCGGCCTGTCCGCGCCGGGCCGGGGCGCCGGAGTCCGCGGCCGGGGCGGGCAGCGGCACTGGCCGGGCGCCCGCGAGTCGCCCTAGCCAGAACTCCAGGCCGTTCTCCAAGGCGTCCACAGCGGCGTGCTCGCGGCGCGCGTAGTCCGCGTACTGCGGCGCCGGGGTGGCGAGCGTGCCGGGCAGCTCCCCGGTCAGCGCGTCGTCACCGTCGAGCGCCGCCTCGTACAGCGCGCCCAGCTCGCGCGCGACAATGGCCAGCGAGCCACCGTCGATGGCGATGTGATGCAGCGTCAGCAGCACGGTGTGGTCCTCGGCGGCATGCCGTACGGCCAGCGCGCGCAGCACCGGACCGCTCGCCAGGTCGAAGGGCCGCTCTGCGGCCTCCCGCAGCAGCTCCGCCACGTCACCGTCCGCCGTCACCACCTCGACCGGCACCGGACCAGCGTCCAGCGCCTCCTGGTACGGCTCGCCGTCACGCTGCCCGTACCGCATACGCAGCACCGCGTGACGGCGTACGAGAGCGGTCAGCGCCCGCCCCAGGGCTTGCGGGTCGAACGGCCCGCGCACCCGGGCCGCGAACGGTACGTGGTACGCGGCGCCGCTGCCGCCGAGACGGTCCATCAGCCACATGCGGCGCTGGGCCGCGGAGAGCGGTGCGGGACCTTCTGTGCCTTTTGTGTCTTGCGTGTCGGTGGCGTCCGTAGGCGCCACGCTTCCGCGCTTGGCGGCCTGTCGCTGACGGGCGATCCGCAGCAGCGCCGCCTCGCGGGCAGTGTCCGGAGCGGTGGTCATCGCAGGTCCTCCGAAGCGGTTGAGGCGGTCGGCCCGTCGCCGGGCGCGCCCGGGCCCTCGTGCAGGTGCAGCAGCGCCCGTTCGACGTGTGCCGCCTGGGCGGCGACGGTGGGGGCGGCGAAGAAGTCGGCGAGCGACAGCTCCACGCCGAGGTCCTCGCGGAGGTCCTCCACGACGCACAGCGCCAGCAGCGAGTGCCCGCCGAGCGCGATGAAGTCCGCCTCGGGGTCGTCCACCGGGTGGCCCAGGGCCTGGCTCCACAGGTCGGCGACGACCTGCTGGAGGGGCGAGAGGCCGTCGACAGCGGCCGGGGGGCTCCCGGCCTCCGCGCCACCGTCCGGTTCCCCGCCCCCCTCCACCGTCCGGCCGGCCAGCGCCCGCCGGTCCACCTTGCCGACGCCGGTCATCGGGAGCGCGTCCACGAACGCCCACGCGTTGGGCACGAGATGGGCCGGCAGGCGGCCCTCCAGGTGGGCGCGCAGTGCCGCCGCTCCGGCGGCCGCACCGTCCTCCCGTACGACGAAGGCCACCAGCCGCGCGTCGTCCGGCGCCGGACGCTGGACGACCACGGCCGCGTCGGCGACCCCGGTGTGCTCGCGCAGCGCGTGCTCGATCTCGCCCGGCTCGATCCGGAAGCCGCGGACCTTGATCTGGTCGTCGGTCCGGCCGTGGAAGTCCAGCGTGCCGTCGGGGCGCGCCGATACCACGTCGCCGGTGCGATAGAGCCGCCCGGCCGTCGGGTGGCCGACGAAGGCTTCCGCCGTACGGTCCGGCTGTCCGACGTAGCCGAGTGCCAGCCGCGGGCCGCCGAGCCACAGTTCGCCGCGTACGCCCGGCGCCACCGGTCGGCCGTGTTCGTCCATGACGTACGCGGTCGTCCCGGCGATCGGGCGGCCGATGGGCGGCGGGGCGTCGCAGTCGGCGTCCGTCACGCGGTGCGCCGTGGCGAAGGTGGTCGCCTCGGTCGGCCCGTACCCGTTGACCAGTTCCAGCCACGGGTGGGCGCGCAGTACGGAGCGCGAGTGCTGCGCGGACAGTGCCTCGCCGCCCACCAGCACGCCGCGCAGCACCCCGAAGAGCGGGGACCGGCGGGCGGCCAGGTGGTGGAAGAGAGCGGTGGTCAGCACGGTGACGGTCGCACCGAGGCGCTCCGCGTCCCGCGCCAGGCCGGTCGGCGAGAGCCGGTCGGCGGTCGAGACCGCGACCGCGGCGCCGTTGGCCAGCGGAGCCCACACCTCGAAGGCGGCGGCGTCGAACGTGACGGGGGAGTGGAACAGCACCCGGTCGCGGGGCGTGACGGTCACGTACTCCGGCCGGTGCGCCAGGCGCGCGATGCCCTGGTGGGTGACGGCCACGCCCTTGGGCTGCCCGGTCGAGCCGGAGGTGAACATCACGTAGGCGACGGCGTCCGGGTCGTAGGCGTCTTCGGCGGGCGCGGGCGCGTCGTCCCCGGTGTGTTCCGCCGTGCGGGCGGGCGGCGGCAGCGCCCGGTCACCGGGGATGCCCGCCGCCTCCACCAGGTCCTTGTCACCGACCGTCAGTGCCGCTCCGGCCGTCTCCAGCATGGTCGCGATGCGCGGCGCGGGGTAGTCGGCGTCCAGCGGTACGTAGTGCCCGCCCGCCCACCAGACGGCGAGCTGGGTGACCACGAGGGGCACCGAGTGCGGCAGCAGGACGCCGACGGCGGCGCCGGGGCGCACGCCGCGGTCCCGCAGCACCCGGGCGAAGGCACGGGCCTCCGCGGCGAGTTCCGCGTACGTCAGGAACGTTTCCCCGTCGGTCACCGCGAGCGCGTCGGGGGTGGTGCGGGCGAAGTGCGCGACGAGTCCGGGCAGGCCGGTCGTGAGGGCCGTCATCTCACACCCCCGCCAGGTCGGCGGCGGCACGCCGGGTGTCCACCAGCGCCGCCAGCGCCCGCAGGTCGGGCTGCCGCAGCACCTCGGGCGCCCGCAGCCGTACGCCGCAGTGCTCCTCGATGCCGGTGAGCAGCCGGGCGGTGGACAGGGAGTTGCCGCCGGCCGCGGCGAAGTTGTCGCCCGTGCCGAGGACCTGGTTGCCGAGCAGGTCGCGGCAGAGCCGCAGGACCAGTTCTTCGGTCGGCGACTGCGGTGTGCCGTCACCCTCCGGAGCCGCGGCTCCGTCGGCCGCCGCCTCTTCGGCCGCCAGGAGTGCGGCCCGGTCGACCTTGCCGTTGGCGTCCAGCGGGAAGCTGTCGAGGAACCGTACGACGGCCGGTACGGCCTGTTCGGGCAGCCAGCCGCGGGCCTCGCGGATCAGCTCGTCCGCGGTCGGCACCGGCGCGCCGGGGACGGGCAGGACGAAGGCGACGAGCCGGGTGACCCCGCCCGTGGCGGTCCGCACGGCGACCGCGGACCGCCGTACGCCCGGGTGGTGCTCGAACGCGGCCTCCACCTCGGCGAGTTCGACGCGTACGCCGCTCACCTTGACCTGGTCGTCCAGCCGCCCGAGGAAGTCCAGCACCCCGTCGGGCCGCATCCGTACCCGGTCGCCGGTGCGGTAGACCCGGGCGGTCCCGGTGACGCCGTCCGGCGGGGCCACGAAACGGGCCGCCGTCAGGTCCGCGTCCAGGTAGCCGAGCGACAGCACATCGCCGCCGATGCGCAGTTCACCGGCCTCGCCGCGCGGGACCACCCGGCCCGCCTCGTCGGTGACGCAGACGACGGCGCCGTCGACAGGTGTGCCGATCGGCGGGGGAGCGGTGTCGCCCTCGTCGGCCCCGACGTGGTGCACCGTGGTGACGACGGTGGCCTCGGCGGGCCCGTAGGCGTTGTGCACCCGGGCCGTGACCTGCGGCGCGGGACGGCGGCGCAGCCGGTCGCCGCCCACCACCAGGTGGCGCAGGTCGGGGAGTTCGGGCCAGGGCCGTTCGAGGACGGTCTCGGCGAGCGGCGTGGGCAGGATGGCGACGGACACCCTGGCGCGCCGCCACCAGCCGGTGAGGGCGTCCGGGTCCCAGCGCACCTCCTCGGGCGGCACGCTCAGCGTGCCACCGGAGGTGAGCGCCGCCCACAGCTCCTTGAGGTGCGGGTCGAAGGAGACCCCGATCAGCAGGCTGTGCCGATCCCCGGGCCGGGCCCCGGTGTACGCGTGGTACCAGTCCAGCAGCGAGCCGAGCGACGGACGGCCCACCGCGACGGCCTTCGGGGTGCCGGTGGAACCCGAGGTCAGTACGGCGTAGAAGGTGCCGGGCGGAGCGGTCGGCGCGGTGGCGGTGACGGGCCCGGCGCGGAACGCGGCCACGACGCTGCCGGCCGCGTTGGCGCCCTCGGAAGGCAGCGGCAGGGACAGGGTGCTCGTCCCGGCCCCCGTACGGTACGCCGTCGGCAGCAGCGCGGGGTCGCCGACGAGGCAGGCCACGCCCAGCCGCTCGGTCACCGCCGTCAGCCGGTGCTCGCCGGGGCGCGGCCCCAGCGGCAGGTAGACGGCACCGAGCCGGGCGAGCCCGACCGCCACCGCGACCAGCGCGGCCGAGCGGTCGAGGCACACACCGACCAGGTCACCGGGGGACACCCGGCCGCGCAGCGACTCGGCCACGACGTGCGCCAGGGCGTCCACCTCGGCGTAGCTCCAGGACAGTTCGCCGTCCTCGACGGCAGGCGCGTCGGGGGTGCCGCGCACCCAGTGCTCGTACCGGGCGAGGATGTCGGACCGGTCGGCGGCCCCCGCCGGCGTACCGGGTGCGGCGCCGTACGCGATGCTGAGCAGGTCGTCCTGCGGACTGCTGCCGGGACGCTCGTGCGCTGAAGTACTCATGATTCCTCTGCGGTTCGCAAGTTCACGCATTCGAAAGGGGCGGGGCCGGGGGCGGTGGTCCGGCCCCGGGGCCCCAGGGGGCGGACGGCTCAGCCGAGACCCATGGACCGGGCGACGATCACCTTCTGGATCTCCGAGGTGCCCTCGATGATCGTCATCGACCGGACATAGCGGTACAGGAACTCCAGCGGGTGCCCGCGCACCCACCCCGTGGCGCCGTGCACCTGAAGGGCCCGGTCCACCACCCGCACCGCGGTCTCCGACGAGGTCAGCTTGGCCAGCGCGGCGTTCTCCGGCGCCTCCGTGCCGTCGTCCACCAGCCGCGCGCAGGCCAGCGTCAGCAGCTTGGCCGCCTCGATCTCCGCGCGGCTGGTCACCAGGTGCTCCTGCACGTGCTGGTACGCGCCGATGCGCTCGCCGAAGGCCCGCCGCTCACGGGCGTACGCGATGCCCTGCTCCAGCGCGTACTCGGCGATGCCGTCGCACATCGCGGCCACCACCAGGCGGCCCCGGGACAGGCTGTCCATGCCGTTGCCGAGCGCCGAACCGACCCCGTCGGGGCCGCCGATCACCGCGTCCTCCGGCACCCGCGCGTCCTCCAGCAGCAGCTCGTACAGAGGCTCGCCCGACATGCCGTCGTACCGCTGCCCGATCCGCAGCCCCGGATTGCCCGCCTCCACGACGAAGGCCGTCGGCTCACCTCCGGCCGAGGCTATGACCAGGGTGAAGTCCGCCCGGTCCGCGTTGCTCACGAAGGTCTTGCGGCCCTTGAGCACCCACTCGCCGGTCGCCTCGTCCCGCACGGCCGTGGTGGTGAGCTGGAACGCGTCCGAGCCCGCGTGCGGTTCGGTCAGCGCCAGGCAGCGCACCGCCTCGCCGCGCACCAGCGGCTTGAGATAGCGCTCGATCTGCTCCGCGGTACCGTGCCGCAGCAGCGGGCTCGGGCCGTCGGAACCGGCGAGGGCGTACGGCGCGAGGGGGCAGCCGCTGCGGCCCGCCGCGTGGTGCAGCAGCACCACGGCGGTGAACGGCATACCGGAGCCGCCCAGCTCCTCGGGATAGTCGCCCGCGTAGAAGCCGAGGGCCGCCGAGCGACGGCGCACATAGTCCCGCAGCTCGGCCGGGGGCAGGTCGGCGTCCTCCGGCAGGTCCGCCGCCAGCGGCACCAGCTCCTTGCGTATGAACGTCTCGAAGGACGCCACCAGTTCCCGGTGGCCGGCCTCCAGGACCGACGAGGGGGAGCTGCTCACGCCGCCACCTCCCGCACCGCACGGGCCTGGTCGGCCAGCACCGGGTTCTGGAAGAACAGCCGCAGCGGCGGCCGGCTGCCGAGCCGGGGCTCCAGCCAGGCGGCGAGCTGCGCGGCCAGCAGGGAGTGGCCGCCGATCTGGAAGAAGTGCGACGCCGGGGTGAAGTCGTCGTGGCCCAGCACCTCACGCCACGCCTCGGCGAGCAGCGCCACCTCCGGGTCGGCGGGCTCACCGGACCCCTCGGCCGCGGTGCTCCCGGCCGCCTCCTCGGGCGGCAGTTCGGCCACCCGGCGGGTCAGGGCCGCGCGGTCGGGCTTGCCGCCCTGCAGCGTCGGCATGGCGTCCAGCCGTATCCAGCGGGACGGAACGAGCGCGGTGGGCAGCCGGCGGGACAGCGCGGCGTGCAGCTCCTGCTCGTCCAGGCCGGCACCGTCCCCGGCGCGGGACTCCAGGAAGCCGATCAGCCGCGGCCCGGCGGGCCCGCCCGGGTCCAGCACGACGGCGGACGACCGGCCGCCCAGCTCGGCGGAGGCGGCGGCCTCCACCTCCTCCAGCTCGATGCGGTAGCCGCGCAGCTTGACCTGGTTGTCGCGGCGGCCCAGGAAGCAGAGCCGCCCGGCCAGGTCCCGGTAGCCGAGGTCGCCGGTGCGGTACACCCGCTCGCCGCCCAGGGCGTCCGGCGTCACGAAGCGCTCGGCGGTGGCCTGCGCGTTGCCGAAGTACCCGTCGGCCAGCCCGGCGCCCGCGACGGCCAGTTCACCGACCGCGCCCGCGGGCAGCGGCCGCAGCCCGGTGTCGAGCACATGCACCCGGGTGCCCGGCAGTTCCACGCCGAGCGGCACCTCGGCACCGTCCCGCAGGTCCGCGCGGGTCACCTCGTGGACGGTGCTGGTGATCGCCGCCTCGGTCACGCCGTACGCGTTGAGGACGGCGACCGACGGCGACCCGGCGGCGGCGTCCACGGCGTCGAACAGCTCGCGCAGCGCACCGACCGGCAGCCGCTCACCGCCCAGGACGATCGTGCGCGGCGCCCAGCGGCCGTCCCGCAGCGCCTCGCCCAGCTCCTGCCGTACGGCGAGGAAGTAGCTGGTCGGCAGGTTGGCGACGGTGACGCGACGGGCCGCGAGGACCGCGGTCAGCTCGTCCGGGGTGGGCACCTCGCGCTGCGGCAGCACCAGGCAGGCACCGGCCAGCAGCGACGGCAGCACCTCCTCCAGCGCCACGTCGAAGGACGGCTGGGCGAAGAGCAGTACCCGGTCCCGCTCCGTCAGGCCGTACCGGTCCGCCGTGGCGCGGGCGTGCTGCGCCAGCGCCGCCCGGCTCACTACGACCGGCTTGGGCAGGCCGGTGGAGCCGGAGGTGTGGATCACGTAGGCGGCGTCCTTGAAGGCGTCCGGGCCCGCGTCCTGAGCCGGGGCCGCAGCTTCGGGGAACGCGGGGCCGTCCAGCAGCGCCACCGGCAGCCCTTCGGCCGGGAGGGACAGCGCGCTCTCCCGGGTGGCCAGCACCAGCGCCGGGTTCAGCCGTTCCACCAGCGTCTTCAGGCGGGTGGCCGGGTCGTTGGGGGAGAGGGGGCAGTACACGGCGCCGGTCCGCAGGCAGGCGAGCAGCGTGACGACGGAGTCCGTGCCGCGCGGGAGGACGGCGGCCACCGGACGGCCCTCGGTCACTCCGGCCGCGCGGAGCCGGCGCGCCAGGTCGTCGACCTGGGCACCGAGCTGACCGTACGTCAGGCTCTGGGCGCCGCCGACGAGGGCCGGGCGGGCGGGGTCCTGGCGGGCGACCGGGTCGAGCACCTCGTCGGTGGGGAGGGCCGCACCGCTCTCCGCGTCACCGGCACCGGCCTCCTGCCGGTCGGCTCCCAGCGAGGCCCCCAGGGAGGCCAGCGGCGCGTCCGGCGTCGCCAGGTAGGCGCGCAGGACGTCGAGGAAACGTTCCGACAGGAGCCGGACCACGTCCTCGCCGAACAGGTCACGGTCGTAGTCCCACACCAGCGTCATCCCCGCGGCGCCCTGCCGTGGGCCGACCGTCCGCCGGTCGTCCGGCATCAGCACCAGGTCCAGGTCGAAGCGCGTGGTACCGGTGTTGAAGCCCTCGTAGAGCGCCACCTCCAGCTCCGGCACCTCGATCTCCGGCAGCGCCGCGTCGTGCGCGCTGAACATCACGCTGAACAGCGGGTTGTCCGCGCCGGAGGTGTGCCGCCCGAGCGCCCGGGTCAGCTCCTGCACCGGCACCTCCTGGTGCGGCAGCGCCCGGATCAGCGTGTCGGTGACCTCGTCCACCGTCTCCAGCGCCGCGGCGGCCGGGTCCGGCCGCAGGCGCAGCGGGATGGTGTTGACGAACATGCCGACGGTGCCCTCGAAGCCCACCGGACGGTTGCCCACCGCCGTACCGACAACGATGTCGGTCCGTCCGCTGTGCCGGCGCAACAGCTCCGCGAACAGGCTCAGCAGCGTGGAGAACGGCGTGTGCCCCTGGGCGCGGCTGCTCTCCCGCAGCCGCTCGGCCAGGTCGGCACCGATGGCCTGGCGGAGCTGCCCGCCCGCGTGGCGGCGCTGCGCACCGGGCCGGGCGAGACCGGGCAGCGGCAGGTCGAAGGTGGCGTCCGACAGCTCGGCCGTCCAGTGCGCCAGGCTCGCCTGCCGGTCGGCGACGGCCGCGGCGCGCGCGTGCTCCTCGTACGAGCGTGCCGCCGACAGCTCCACCGGCTCGCCCAGCACCTGACCCCGGTACACGGTGAACACGTCGTCCAGCAGGATCGCGAAGGAGTGACCGTCGTGGATCAGGTGGTGCTCGACGTGCACGACACGGTGGTGCCGCTCGCCCAGCCGGGCCAGGCACCAGCGCAGCAGCGGCGCCTCGGTGGTGTCGAGCGGCGTCTCGGCCTCGGCCCGCAGCAGCTCCTGGAACGCGGCCTCCGGGTCGGCCTCCTGGGACAGGTCCACGGTGCGCATCCGCGGCGTACATCGTTCGCGTACCCGCTGTTCGGGTACCTCGCCCGGCCGCTCGACGAGTTCGAGGCGCAGGCCGGCGTGCCGGTCCAGGGTGGCGCCGAGCGCGGTGCGCAGGGCCGCCTCGTCGAGCCGGCCCCAGAGGTCGATCGACGCCGTGAAGTTGTAGGCACGGCTGCCCGGCAGCATCTGCTCGTGCAGCCAGACGACGTCCTGGGACGGTGAGAGTCCGAACATGGTCCATCCTTCGGGTGGTGGATGAGGGTGAGCACGGCCCGGCGCCCGCTGTCGGTCGGACGCGGGGACGGGCGGGGTGGTGCGGTACGGCGGAGCCGGGCCGGCCCTGGGTGGGGGCCGGGGTGCCGGCGTGCGGGTCAGGCCACCGGGGTGGCGGAAGGGGTACGGGGCTGGCCGGACGACTCGGCGGGCCGCCCGGACGGTTCGGTGGGTTCACCGGACGATTCGGTCGGCTCCCCGGACAACTCGGCGGTCAGGGCGGCGAAGGCGTCGTGGACGAGCCCGTCCGGGAAGGCGTCCCGGTCCCAGGCCAGCCGGACGAGCAGATCGGTCCCGTACGAGACGGAGACCGCGAACGGCGCCTGGAGCGGCCGCCCGTCGATGTGCACCTCCCGGCCCGCGACGCCGTCCAGCTCCAGCGGCGGACGGCGGTGCAGGTCCTCGAAGGTCAGCAGGCCGTCCAGTTGCCCCGTCCAGGGGACGGTGGCCGTCCGGGCGGCCCGGACCACCTCGTCGAACGGGGTGTCGGCGTGGTCGAGGTCGTCCCACCAGGTGGTGGTCAGGTCGTCCGGGCCGCAGGCGAAGGCCGGGTGCACGACGGTGTTGAGGAAGCAGCCGAGGACGGGCGGCGCCGCGGCGGGGCGGCCGCCCCAGGGGTAACCGAGCAGCGGCGTACGGCCGGGCGCGCCCGCCTCGGCCAGGGCGCGCGCGACACTGCCGCACGCCCCGAGCAGTACGGGGAAGGCCGTGGCCCGCCCGTCACCGTCACGGACCGGCAGGCGCGCCTGGAGTGAGCCGGTGGGCCGGGGCGCAGCCGGTGCGGACGCCTGCTGGGACTGTTGGCTCTGCTGGGCCTGCTGTGTCTGCTGCGTCGCGGGCTGGCCGGGACCCGCACTCGCGTCACCGCCCGCGAGCGCCGGGGCGATCCTGCGCGCCCAGTACGCGAGCGCGTCCGGCCCCGACGCCCGTTGCTCCGCGTCGAGTTGCAGGCGTACGGCCTCCCGGTACCCGGCCACTTCCACCGCGGCACGGTCCTGCGGCACATCGCCGGGACCCAGCCCGTGCCCGTACGCCTCGCCGAGATCGGCGGAGATCCGGCCGAGCGACTGCTCGTCGCACACGGCGTGGTCCAGGGCGAGGGCGAGGATCTCCACGGGGCCCGTGGCGCCGTCGGCGTCGGCGTAAGCACCGGCGTCCGCGTGGGCATCGGCCAGGAACAGCCGCAGCGGCGGCCCTTCGGCCGACCAGGCCAGCAGCGTCCGGCGCAGGGCCGCCGCCGCGCTCTCGCCGGGCCGCGGAGTCACCCTGTTCACCTGAGCCTCAGGCGCACCGAGCCGCTGGACGGGCGCACCGCGCAGGACGTCGGGCCGGGTACGCAGCGCGGGGTGCGCCGCGGTCACATAGCCCGCGGCCGCGCGCAGCCGCTCCAGGTCGATGGTGCCGCGCGGGAAGGCGAAGAACAGCGGTACGACATCGGGCCGGCCGCCGGGCGCCAGCCGCCGGGCGAGCAGGAACCGGCGCTGCGCACCGGTGACGGGCAGCAGCGCCGCCGGGTCGCTCACCCCGGCGGCGGCCTTCTCGTAGCGGGCGAGGTACTGCTCCGTGATGTTGCCGGTGACCCGGCGGACACCGGCGCCGGTGGTGAAGCGGGTACGGACGCCGGTGCCGGCCGGCTGGCCGGTGCTGATACCGGCTGTCGTGCTGGGGTCCACGATGACCTCCTTCGCGCCGCCGCGGACGGGGCGTTGCGTACGAGACGTGTAAGGCGTACGAGACAGAGCGGACACGTACGAGACGTATGGGCCGCGTGTGACGTACGAGATGAACGAGCGGTGTGCGGCGTGCGGGCGCAGCCGCGCACGCGGGAACCACGCGGGGCACGGCGGCCGGACCACAGGCTCCGGCCCACCGGCCGGCTGACCCACGTCGGCGGGTGGGTCAGCCGGCCGCTCCGGGCGCATCAACTGCCTCGGAGGCCGCTCCGGTTCCCGTTCCGTGTGCCGCCTCTCCGGCGGCCGGCAGGTCCCTCAGCTTGCGCAGGGGGGAGAGCAGCAGGGGGATCGGTACGAGCAGGAAGCCGATCGCGCACACCCATACGGCGGCCCGGGGCCCGGCCGCTCCGGCGATGGAACCACCGGCCAGCGCGCCGAGCGGCATGGTCCCCCAGACCATGAACCGCAGCGTGGCGTTCATCCGGCCCAGCAGCGCGTCGGGGCAGAGCAGTTGCCGGAAGCTCACCTGGGCCACGTTGTAGACGACCGCGCCGAAGAAGACGGCGCCCGAGCCGAGCGCGAACCATCCGGCGGCGGCGCCGTGCCCGGACAGTGGCCACAGCAGGGCGAACGGCCCGGT
This sequence comes from Streptomyces chrestomyceticus JCM 4735, assembly GCF_003865135.1. Lineage (NCBI taxonomy): Bacteria > Bacillati > Actinomycetota > Actinomycetes > Kitasatosporales > Streptomycetaceae > Streptomyces > Streptomyces chrestomyceticus. The sequence goes on from NZ_BHZC01000001.1 coordinate 8,772,757, forward strand.
GACCAGGGGCGCGAGCCAGATGATGCGGGCCTGCCCCAGCCGCCGGGCGACCGTCCCGGCGCACAGTGCCCCGGTCAGACCGCCGACGGCGGAGGCGGACAGCATCAGCCCCAGCACGCCGGGCGGCAGGCCCAGTTCGCGGGTCAGGAACACGGTCTGTACGGCGACGAGCATCGCCGAGAAGAAGTTCGCCACCCCGGTCGTCAGCGCGATCATGCGCAGCACGGGGTGCCGCAGCACGAAGGCCAGGCCCTCCTTGACCTGCGCCGACAGCGACACACCCGGCGTGACCTCGGGCTCCGGCTCCCGGACGCGGATGCCGCGCAGGAACAGCGCGGACGCGAGGTATCCGGCCGCGTTGGCCAGTACGGCCACCGGCGGCCCGAGCAGTTGGACGATGCCGCCACCTAGTCCGGGCCCGGCCACCTGCGCCGCTGAACGCGCGGTCTCCAGCGCCCCGTTGCCGGCCACCAGTTGCGGACCGGGCAGTACCCTCGGCAGGTAGCTCTGGTGGGCGACGTCGAAGAACACGGTGGCGACGCCGGTGACGAAGGCCACCACGTACAACTGGGCCATCGTCAGGGCGCCGCACGCCGCGGCGAGCGGCACACTGCCCATCGCCATCGCGCGCACCACATCCGTACGGATCAGCAGCGGCAGCCGCCGGACCCGGTCCACCCAGGCGCCCGCCGGCAGCCCGATGAGCAGGAACGCGGCGGTCTCGGCCGCGGTGAGCAGGCCCACTTCGAAAGCCGAGGCGTGCAGCCCGACGACGGCCACCAGGGGCAGGGCCACGAGGGCCACTTGGGTGCCTGCCTGGCTGGCCGCGGCTCCGGCGAGCAGCAGCCGGAAGTCGCGATGGCGGAGGAGCCCGTCACCGGCGCGGCTGCCGGAGGCTCGTGAGGTGGTCACATGGCTGACATTTGGTGATGAAGAGGGGGCGGGTCAAAACGACCGTAGGGTTTCCGGACAGCTTGATCCGCATTCCGGACGCTGTGCGAATGTTTTGTCGTAAACCGTCCGTTCTCTCCGGTCCACCCTGCCCTGAGGTGACCTGCTACATCCTCACCAAACGTTCACCCGGCGACCATTTTTTCGGCCGTCGAGCGAATGTCCGGTTAGTGCGGCTGGGTGTGTTCAGGATTCGTATGGACTGCTGACGGGCCGGGCGAAATGTGTTACGAGCCGTGAACCCAGCGTGGTCGCTGGCTCTCGGCCTCCGGCTCCGGCACCCGGCGGTCCACCTCCAGGGCCCGGCAGACAGGTCCCGTGCCGTGCCCGGAACGCCCCCGCCGCCTGCCCGTCCCGGGCCGTACGGTCAGGCCCAGCCGGCACCGGTCCAAGTACTCCGTGATCTGCTCGTCGTCCCACCCGCCCGCCTCCCGCAGCCCCGACGACAGATGCGCCAGATAGGCGTCGGTCGGCTGCGTGCGCGGGACCTCGCCCGCGCCCCACGGCGCCGTGAAGGTGAGCAGCGGCAGCCCGTCCAGCGCGCCGGGATGCACCAGCGTCTCGTAACGGCCGGGGCCGAACTGCGCCCGTCCCCGGTCCAGTACTTCCGCCAGGTCCAGGTCCGCCGCCGGGACCCGGTGCATCTCCTGTGCGGCGATGTCGGAGAACTGGCCCCGCGTCACCAGGTGGGCACGGGCCCACACCTCGCCCGGCCCGTCCGGGTCGTAGAACGCCACGCCGCCCGTCCAGTTCAGTGACTCCAGCGCGAAGTACATGGTGCCCGGCAGCACGACCGGCACGGAACGGGCGGGCGGCCGGGGATCACGGCATCCCGGACACGTCCGCAGACCGCCCGGCGGGCGGCCGCCCGTCAGGTAGTGGCGCAGCCGTGCGCCGTGCATGTTGGAGCCGTACGACACGTACCAGACGTGCACCGCATCTTCCCTTCGCCGACGCGCCGCCCGAGCCGGACGGCCTCAGGGCCGGGACGGATGTCAAGCCGTACATCCGGCCACAAACCAGGTCGTAAGCCATGGTGCGCCCGTCAATATCACAGATCGCCGAGCGAATCCTGCGGTTTGGTAAAGAAATGGAAGTGAGCCCTGTTCACAGAGGGGTGGCAGGAGACAGGATCCCCGTGCAGCTCTGTGAATCACCGTCGCTCGCGCGGCGCTTTGTACAGGGGGACCCCCACATGAGACGAACAACGGCGCTCGGCGCCGCCGGAGCCCTGGTGACCGGCACGCTCATAGCCGGAGCGATATCCGCCACGCCCGCCGGCGCGGACCAGCGGCACCACCGCGGCTCGGCCGAGGACCGCGGCGTGCGGGCCGCCGCCGCCCGCGCGGCCGCACAGGGTATCGACTGGCAGGCATGCCCGGCCGACTGGGGCCTGAAGGCCCCCATCCAGTGCGGCTACGTGACCGTCCCGGTCGACTACGCCGAGCCCGACGGCCGCACCATCAAGATCGCCGTGGACCGGATCGGCAACACCGGCGGCAAGAGCGAGCGCCAGGGCTCCCTCCTCTACAACCCCGGCGGGCCCGGCGGCTCGGGCATGAAGTTCCCGACCCGCGTCACCGGCAAGAACGCGGTGTGGGCGAAGACCGCGAAGGCGTACGACTTCGTCGGCTTCGACCCGCGCGGCGTCGGCCACTCCGCCCCGGTCTCCTGCGCCGACTCGCAGGAGTTCGTCAAGGCGCCCAAGGCCGACCCGGTGCCGGACAGCGAGGCCGACAAGCGTGCCCAGCGCAAGCTGGCCGAGGAGTACGCACAGGGCTGCAAGGAGCGCGGTGGCGCCCTGCTGCCGCACCTGACGACGCCGAACACGGCCCGGGACATGGATGTCGTCCGGGCCGCTCTCGGCGAGAAGAAGCTCAACTACCTGGGCGTCTCCTACGGCACCTACCTCGGTGCCGTGTACGCCACGCTCTTCCCGGACCACGTCCGCCGGATGCTCGTCGACTCGGTCGTCGACCCGTCGCGCGAGAAGGTCTGGTACCAGGCCAACCTCGACCAGGACCTCGCCTTCGAGACGCGCTGGAGCGACTGGAAGAAGTGGGTCGCCCAGCACGACGCCGTCTACCACATCGGCACCACCGAGGCCGAGGTCCAGGCGAAGTGGGAGCAACTGCGCGCCACCGCCAAGAAGAACCCGATCGGTGGCGTCGTCGGACCGGCCGAGCTGACCAGCTTCTTCCAGAACGCGCCCTACTACGACTCCGCGTGGGCCTCGACCGCCCAGGTGTGGAGCGCGTACCTGTCGGGCGACGCGAAGCCGTTGATCCAGAACGCGGGCCCGGACCTGGGCGACAAGGCGGGTAACGCCGCCGCCGAGAACAGCAACGCGGTCTACACGGCCGTCGAGTGCAACGACGCCAAGTGGCCAACCAACTGGCGCAAGTGGGACCGGGACAACACCCGTACCCACGCGAAGGCCCCCTTCATGACCTGGGCCAACGCCTGGATGAACCTGCCCTGCGCCACCTGGCCGGAGAAGCAGCGGACTCCGGTCAAGGTGCGGACCGGCAAGGGCCTGCCCAGCGTCCTGATCGTGCAGAGCACCCGGGACGCGGCGACTCCGTACGGCGGTGCCGTCGAGCTGCACCGGCGCCTCAAGGGCTCGCGCCTGATCACCGAGCAGGGCGCCGGCTCGCACGGCGTCGCCGGTCTGGTCAACCCCTGCATCAACGACCGGGTCGACACCTACTTCCTGACCGGGAAGACCGACGCCAAGGACGTGACGTGCGCCCCGCACGCCACCCCGGAGCCGGGCAAGGCATAACGGACGGACAGGGCTCATGTGGTGCCGCCCGGGGAAATATGGCGCCATAGGTGTGCCACCATGGCGTTATGGATCTCACGCCCTACGTCGACAACCTCCGGCACGAGCTCGCGGTGGCCGCGGACGCGGGGGGAGACGAAGCGCGTGCCCTCGCCGAGCGGCTCACCGCGCCGCTGGAGTCGGCCGCCCGCCTCACCCTGCTGAACGCGCTGTCCGCCGCGATGGGGGAGGTCACCCGGGACCTGGCGCCGGGGTCCGTCGACGTACGGCTGCGCGGGCTCGACCCCGAGTTCGTGGTGACGGCGCCGCCGGCCCCGCAGCCGTACGAGCGGGACGAGCCCGAGAGCGCACCGGGCGGCGCCTGGGCCGCCGCGCCTGCTCCCGCCCCCGCCCCCGCCGACGGGGGTGAGGGTGGCACGGCGCGGATCAACTTCCGACTGCCCGCCCACCTGAAGACCCGGGTCGAGGACGCGGCGGGCCAGGAGGGGTTGTCCGTCAACGCCTGGCTCGTACGGGCCGTCGCCTCGGCACTGGAACCCGGCGAGCGTGGCCGCCCGTCCGGCCACCAGCGGCACGGGGGCCGGCAGAGTTACACGGGCTGGGTCCGCTGACCGGCACAGACGGCCGGGCCGGGCCCTCCGCTCATCGATTCCGTTGAACAGCCGCCCCTCCCGGGCGGCTGTTCGACTGTCGGCCCCATGGCGCCGGACATGCGTTCTGATCGCTGCTATATGCTCCCGCTGCCGCACGCCACCGCTTCGGCCCCGTCCGTGACATCGCTGACGCCGGGCCGCGCGGTGTGCCGGTCAGGCATGCCGACGAGCTGGGGGGCCAGTGAAGATACCCGTGCAGACCACCGCGAAGACCGCAACGGCGCTGGGCGCGGCCGGACTCGCGCTGCTCACCACCATGACGCCCGGTGCCCAGGCCCGGCCGGCCACGTCGCACCCGCCGGTCACCGAAGCCGAGATAGCGGCCATGGCACCGGAGAAACAGGAGAAACTGCTCGCGCCGCTGCGTACCCTGGCGGACGCCGTGGCACGCGTGGGTTCGGGCGGTAAGGCGGCGGACATTTACGCGGGAGTACGCATCGACGCGCCTCGCGGCACCGTGCAGGTCCAACTGACCGACCTTTCCCGGGCCGCCGCATTCCGCACCGCCGTATCGGCGGCGGACCACCGCGCCGACACCCGAAGACTCGTTCCGGTGCAGGCGGGACAGACTCGCCGGGCGCTGCACGCGGAGCGCGACCGGCTGTTCGCCCGGGAAAAGGCCGGAGAACTGCCGTACACCATCCACACGGTGGCCGTCGCGGCCGATGCTTCGTCCCTGGAAATAGCCGTGGACAACCCGGATGCGGCGGCCAGGGCGGCCAAGGCGGAGGCGAAGGCGCGACGGCAGCCGAGCGCGCGCAGCGCCGCACCGGCGCACGAGGTGCCGCTCGTCTTCAAGCAGGGGCGGCGGATATCCTCCGCCGCCAGAACCTGGGCCGACGTGAAGTGGAAGGACGCCACGCCATTCATCGCGGGTGATGTGCTGACCGACGGCGGGCAGTACTGCTCGGCGGGGCTGCCGACCGTACGCAAGAAGGACAACAAGCCCGTCATGGTGACGGCCGCCCATTGTTTCGCCAACGGCACCAAGATATACACCGGTTCCGGCGCCACTCCCGCCTTCGGCAAGTTCTACGACGGCCTCAACGGACTGACGGGGAATTACACCGGTACGGTGAACGGCGTGGCGACCGGCTGGGACGCCGAACTGCTCATCGGGGCCGGCAACAACGCCGCTGTGAGCGAGACGACCAGTTACCGGCCCCTCACCAGCGTCGCCTATTCGCACAACGGTGACTTCGTCTGCCACAACGGCGCCGCCTCGTTCTTCATGAAGCGGGAAACCGTCTGCGGCATCAAGGTCACCAACGACGACATCACCTACAAGCTGGACACCGGTTGGAAGGTCCGGGGCGTCGAAGGCACCAGACTGCCCGGCAAACCGTGGGCCGCCGCACACGGGGACAGTGGCGCCCTGGTGTTCACCCCGAAAGGCTCCGTACGCCAGGCGCGCGGAATCGTCTCGGCGCTGGCGGGCCCGTACCAGACCAATGCGGGCAACTATCTGTACTGGACCGAGGCGACGGACATCCTCAACCACTTCGGCCTGAAGCTCAATCCGAAGACCTGACACCGCGCTCGGGGCGCAGGCGCCGGGTCAGGCCGCGCGGCGCCTGCTGCTGCGCCTTCGCCTCGTTCGCGTACATGTCCACGTACTCCTGCCCGGAGAGCCGCAGGATCTCGTACATGATTTCGTCGGTGACGGCGCGCAGCGCGGCGTGCTCGCCGTCCAGCCCGGCGAACCGCTCGAATTCCAGCGGCTTGCCGAAACGGATCGTGATCCGCATGGCGCGCGGCAGCCGCCGACCGGTGGGCTGCGCCTCGAACGTACCGATCATCGCGCACGGCACCACCGGCACCTGGGCCTTGATCGCCATCGCCGCCACGCCCGTACGGCCCTTGTACAGCCGGCCGTCGTGCGACCGGGTGCCCTCCGGATAGATTCCCAGCACCCGCCCTTTCCGCAGCACCGCCAGCCCGGATTTCAGGGCGGCCTGCGCCGCCTTTCCGCCGGACCGGTCCACCGGAATCTGCCCGATGCCCCGGAAGAACGCGGCGGTCAACCGGCCCCGGATTCCCTGGCCGGTGAAATACTCGGCCTTCGCCAGAAAGGTGACCCGGCGTGGCACGATCACCGGCATCACGAAATGGTCCGAGAACGAGAGATGATTTCCCGCGATGATGGCCGCCCCGGTCGGCGGCACATGTTCCAGCCCTTCCACATGCGGCCGGAAAATCAGCCTCAGCAACGGCCCCAGAAACACATACTTGAGAACCTGATAGAACACAGGGCTTCCCCCTCACGCTCCGGAACCGGCCCGTCGGTGTCGGACGGTGCTTTGTTTTCGCAGGTCAGGCGAGGTGCGAGAAGAAATAGTGTAGGTGCGGACACGGGTAATCCGTAACCACCCGACGGAGTCCGGATGTGACCGAAGAAGATCATTTTGGCGGACAGTCGGATGATCGATGATCTTCTGGCCGATATCCGCCGCTTGGCCGCCCGCACGCACTGCGTGGCCGCGCGGTGACGGACGGTCCTGTTATCCGATCGTTCCGTCACAGGTATTCACCTCATACCCGGCAATCAGTCGACTGGCGGTATCGTCCCGGAAAGCGGCTGATGCCGTCCGTCTTCCGGACATGCGGGGCGGGTGGCGCTCTTCACAGGGGGGAACCGGGTTGCCAGCGCAGCGCACACGTCGTCACGCACCTCGCACGCCGACCGCCACAGGGCGCCCGGCGGGCCGCTGCGGAGCGCCGCGGTGCCGCGCGGGCGGGCGCGCCCGGGACGCCGTTCCACTCGGCGGCTCCGTACCGTCCGGAGGGAGCCGGCCCACCCGCGACCAGTTGTGCTGACCCTGTGACCGTTTGACCGGGTGCCCCCGACGCGACGGTCGGCCTGCGCACGGACCGCCCGCGTTCGTGCGCAGCGCCCTTTCGGCGCGGCCGTCGGGTCCGCCCCTTCCGCGAGGCGACCGCGCCGCCCCGGGAATCTGTTTACTTCAGAGATGGTGTTCTGTGACTGAGATATCTGTCGTCGTAATCGTCTACAACGATGCCGAGCGGTTGCCTGCTGCGGTGCAGTCGGTGCTGGGGCAGTCGTTCGGTGATGTCGAGGTGGTGATTGTCGACGACTGCAGTACGGATGGTTCTTTTGCGGTGGCGCAGGGTCTGGCGCGGCGGTGGCCGGGGCGGGTGCGGGCGTTTCGGCTGGAGGAGAACAGTGGGGCGGGGGGTGAGCCGCGTAACCGGGGTGTCCGGGAGGCGGTGGGGCGTTATGTGATGTTCCTGGACAGTGATGATGTGCTGGAGCGGAATGCCTGCCGGAATCTGGTGGAGGCCGCGGAGGCGACGGGGGCGGATCTGGTGTCGGGTCTGTGTGTGCGGCTGCACAAGGACGCGCCGGTGGAGAAGCGTAATGAGTGGTATGCGTGGCTGTACCGGCAGACGCGGACGCTGGAGTCGGTGGCGGAGCTGCCGGATCTGTTCGTGTGGGACACGCTGTCGACGAACAAGTGTTACCGGCGGGATTTTCTGCTGGAGCATGATCTGCGGTTTCCCAAGGGCATGTTCTATGAGGATCTGCAGTTCATCGCGCAGGCGTATCTGGCGGCGTCGCGGATTACGCTGATTCCGAATCAGGTGTATTTCTGGCATGTGCATCAGGCGGCGGCGGTCAAGTCGGTGACCAACCGGCGTCATGAGATGACCAATTACGCGCACCGGCTGGAGGTGCACCGGCGGATCGATGCGATGCTCGCGGAGCGGGGCATGGCCGAGATGCGGGTGGCGAAGGATGTGAAGTTCCTCAAGCACGATCTGGTGCTGCACCTGCGGGATCTGCCGTTTCGGGATGCGGAGTACCGGGCGGAGTTCGCGCGGCTGTCGGCGCAGTATCTGGCGACGCTGGATCCCGAGGCCTATGGGCGGGCGCAGCCGCTGCAGGCGGTCTGCGGGTATCTGCTGGGGCGGGGGGACTGGGCGAATCTGATTCCGGCGGTGGACGCGCTGCTGAATCCGGGCAAGGTGGCGGTGCCGCTGGCCGAGCGGGACGGGCGGGTGTTCTGGTGCGCCGAGCACCTGGACGATCCGCTGGGCCGCCAGGTGCTGGATGTCACGGAGCTGGGGTATCACACGCGGCCGCTGGAGAAGATGTTCCTGCGCAACCAGCTGACCGCCTTCGAGGCGGCGGCCGGCGGCGGGGTGCGGCTGGCCGGGCGTATCACCAACGCCCTGGGCCGTATCGGCGAGGGGGCGCAGTTGCGGGCGGAGCTGCAGTTTTCGGCGCGGCGCCGGGGGCTGCAGGCGTTCACCTTCCCGGTGGCCGCGGTGCGGCATGCGGGGGAGGTCATCGAGTGGGAGGCGGTGGCCGATGTCAGTGGGCGGCTGCGGCCGCTGGGCATCATCGACGCGGTGTGGGACGTGCGCCTGGTGCTTGAGGCGGACGGGGTGCGGACCACGACGCGGCTGAGTGTGGCGGACACCGACCTGTCGGGGCGGCCGCTGCCGGTGCGGCCGCGGCTGACGCGGATGGTCGCCGACCATGTGCGCCCGCACGTCTCGGCCAAGGGGCATCTGGCGTTCGAGCTGGTGGGCGAGGACCCGGGCCGGGAGCGGGCCCGGGAGCTGATCACCAAGTCGGTCCAGGGCCGGCCGGGGGCGCTGGCGAAGTCCGGCTACCGCCGGGCCCGGGCGCTGCGTAAGCAGCTGACCTCGGGGGAGGCCAAGCTGCGGGCGTATCACGAGGTGTTTTCGCGGCTGCCGGTCAAAAAGCGCACGGTGGTCTTCGAAAGCCACCTGGGCCGGCAGTACAGCGACAGTCCGCGGGCGCTGTATGAGGAGATGCGCCGCCAGGGTCTGGATTTCGAGGCGTACTGGGCCTACTCGGGGGATCCGGGGGCCTTCCCGGCGGATGCGACGCTGGTGCGGCGGTGGTCGCTGCCGTATCTCAAGGCGCTGGCGCAGGCGGAGTTCTGGGTGGACAACCAGTCCTTCCCGCTGAAGCTGGCCAAGCGCCCGGAGACGACGTATCTGCAGACCTGGCACGGGTCGGCGCTGAAGAAGATGGGCTTCGACCAGCCCGCCCAGAAGACCCTGACGCGGGCGCAGCAGGCGGAGCAGCAGCGGGCGCTGGACCGCTTCGACCGGTTCTTGGTGCGCTCGGAGCATGATGTGCGCACCCTGGCCAAGGCGTTCCGGCTGCCGGAGCGGGCGCTGCTGCGGGTGGGCTATCCCCGCAACGACGCCCTGGTCCAGGCCCGCAAGGCCGAGGAGGTCGGCGGGGCGCGGGTGCGCGGCCCGCTGGCGGCGGAGCTGGGCATCCCGGCGGACAAGCAGGTCATTTTGTATGCGCCGACGTTCCGCACCAGCGGGGGGCGCTCGCACCGCTTTGAGCTGCCGTTCGATGTGGAGCGGTTCGCGGAGCGGTTCGGACACCGGTATGTGCTGCTGGTGCGCTCGCACTATCTCAACCATGTCACGCTGCCGCCGACGGTGGCCGGCTCGGTCCTCGATGTCTCGGCGCATCATGATGTGGCGCCGTTTTTGGAGCTGGCGGATGTGCTGGTGACCGACTACTCGTCGGTGATGTTCGACTATGCGCTGCTGGACCGGCCGATGGTGTTCTTCACCTACGACTACGAGGCGTATGTGCACGAGCAGCGCGGCACCTACTTCGATCTGCGCGAGCACGCGCCGGGCCCGCTGGTGGAGACCGAGGAGGCCTTCTTCGCCGCGCTTCAGGGCCTGGGGGCGGGCGGGCCGGAGTACGCCGCGGCCCGCAAGCGTTTCGTTGCCCACTTCGGCGAGTACGAGCGCGGGGACGCCGCCCGCACCCTCGTCGAGCAGTTCTTCTCCCACTGGAGCCGTTGATGACCACCACCCCCATACCCGCCGACCCGCACCCGGCCCCCGACGCCGGCGGCGCCGCCCCGGCTGTGCCGGTGCGGGACATCTTCTTCGTCTCCAACAGCGTCAACGAACTGGGCGGCATCACCAGCTGGTCGCACCAGATGGCGGAGCTGTTCGCGGCCCGCGGCCACCGGGTGCACCTGGTGGGCATCACCCCGCCGCCGCCCGGCCGCGCCCGCCCCCTGGCCGACGGTCTGCCGTATGCGACCACGACGCTCTATGACCAGCACCCGCCGCAGGTGCGGCCGGTGCGCACGCTCAAGGACCGGGCCAACCTCGCCGAGCACCGGCGCCGGGCGGCCCGCGAGGCGGGCATGCGCGCCCAGGCCGCCAAACTCTCCGCGCTGTTCGCCGCGGCCCGGCCGGGCGCGGTCGTCATCGTCACCCAGGTCTGGGCGATGGAGTGGGTGGCGCTGGCCGACACGTGCGGGCACACGGTGATCGGCATGAGCCACGAGTCCTTCGAGACCTGCCGCAAGTCCTCGCGCTTCACGCGCGTGAAGACCTTCTACAAGGACGTCGACCGGATGCTGGCGCTGACCCGCGAGGACGCGGACGCCTGGATCCGCCAGCGCCTGGACAACGTCGGCTTCATGCCCAACCCCCTGCCCTTCTTCCCCGAGACGCCGTCGGCGCGCACGGCGAAGGTGGTGGCCAGCATCGGGCGGCTGCACGAGGAGAAGGGCGTCGACCTGCTGCTGGAGGCCTGGGCCCTGATCGCCGCCCGCCACCGCGAGTGGACCCTGCGCCTGTACGGGGCGGGGGAGGAGGAGGCGGCGCTGCGCAAGCAGAGCGCGCAGCTGGGCATCGCCGACAGCGTCGCCTTCATGGGCCGCACCAGCGACGTGCCCGGCGCGCTGCGCGAGGCGTCGGTGTTCGTGCTCAGCTCCCGCGGCGAGGGCTTCCCGCTGGCGCCGATGGAGGCGATGGCCACCGCCGTGCCGTGCGTGGCCTTCGACGTCGCCCCCGGGGTGCGCGAGATCATCCGGCACGGCGAGGACGGCCTGCTCGCCCCGCCCGGCAACACCAGCGAACTCGCCCGCCACCTGGACACGCTCATCAGCGACCAGGCCCTGCGCGACCGCATGGGCGAGACCGCCCGCACCAACATCCAGCGCTACGCCACCGACGAGATCGTCCAGCGCTGGGAGAACCTCTTCACCTTCCTCCAACGCTGAAGTCCCTCCTGGCAGCGTCCACCGGCTTGTCTGCGCGGCGGACGCTGCCAGGGGCTTCATCAGCTCATCGGCCCGTGCGGGCGGCCGCTACGAATGGGTCAGCAGGTGCGCCCCACGTAATGCGCGCCGTCGATCTTGCCGGCGGAGCCGAGCCAGGTGACCCCCGGGCCCACGCAGCGCTCGTAGTTGGGACCGAACACCTCCACCTCGATGATCACGCGTGAGCCGTCGCTCGTGCAGTGGTTGTAGTACGCGTCACTCGAAGTCTCGTAGAAGCCGCAGGGGTTGGCGGACGCGCCGGGCGCGCCCGCGACGGACATGCCGAGGGCGAGGGCCGTGGCGCCGAGAATCGCCAGCAGGGAACGGCGAAGGCTCATATGCATGACTCCTTGTCGAGATAGGGAGATGTCGACCTTCCGGTGCCGGGCGAGGGCCGCCCCGGCACGTGGAGAGCGTCGCTGCGGCCACCCGGGACCGGCAGGCCGTCTCACTCGTACGGGGATCGGAAACCACCGGTTCGAGTGCTGAGGCGGATCACGCGCGTTCGACGGGAGCGGAGGTCGGCGGCTCAAGGTGCTCTCTCCTCCCTCAGCTAATCAAGCTTGACTAGCCGACCCGCCGGGCGTACTTTCCTTCTGCGCAGCCACGTGTGACGGGTGCGCGCCCGAGACCGAACGAGGGGAACCACGCGTGACCTTTCTGCCCGATACCGGCTACGTACCGACCGACGAGGACCGCGCGAGCCTGGACGCCTGGTTCGCGGAGTACGACGCGCGGAGCGCGAAGCGCGACGTCGAGCGCATGGCCGAGATGGCGGTGTTCCCGCTCAACCTGGTGAGCGACGACTCGGCGGGCGACGGACGTTCGGCGCAGTGGAGCCGGGAGCAGTACGTCGCGACGATGACCCACGTGATGGGCGAGGGGAGCGAGGACATCACCTTCACCTCCACCCGGACGCCGGTCTTCCTCTCACCCTCGATGGCCGTGGTCTTCACGGACTCGACCATGACCCAGGAGGGCCGGAGCCAGCAGCTTCGGTACGCCGACATCCTGATCCGGCGGGACGGGAAGTGGGCGTTCCAGACCATGATCCAGGGCGGCTGGGGCGACAACCTCTGAACCCGGCCCGTCCGCCGGTACGGCGCGCGAGCGGGGCAGTGTAAGGGGGCGGCGCACCGGGCGGGCGGAATTCATCGCGTTGCGCGGAGCACTGAGTCGGTACCTCTGTGTCCTCCGTAGAACTGGGTGCCCACCGTGCACGGGGGCCACTGCGCCACCACGGCGTACGTCCCCGTGTGCTCCCCTGTGGCCCAGTTGGAGGTCAGAGAAGTGAGCCACCGATACGCGAGCGAGAGCCGTCGACAGGTGAACAAGCGGACCGGCGTCCTCGTCGGCGGCGCGGCGACAGCCCTCGTGGCGGCGGCGATCGTACTGCCGCAGGCCAACGCGAGCCCGGAACGGCCAGAGCCGGAGCGGACCTTCTCCGCCGCGTCGGCCGCGCTGGCCGCCTCGTCCCTGAAAGCGGAACTCGGCGCCGACCGGACGGCGGGCTGGTACCTCGACGCCGGGAAGGGACGGCTCGTGATGAACGTGCTGTCGACGGACGACGTCGGAAAGGTCGAGGCGGCGGGCGCCGTGGCGCGCGTCGTACGCAACAGCATGAGCGAATTACAGGCGGCCACGCGCGCCTTGCGTGAGACCGCGGCCATCCCCGGGACCGCGTGGTCCATCGACCCCAGGACCAACCAGGTCTCGGTCGTCGCCGACCGCACGGTCACCGGTGCGGAACTCGCCGCTCTCACCGCAGCGGTCGAAAGGGTGGGCGGTGGTGGCATGGCGAGTATCAAGCGGTCGGCGGGAGAGTTCCGGCGGTATCACGGCGGGGGCGGCGTCGGGGGAGCGGCGACCGATGCCGGCGGCTCGGAGGGCTCCGGCGGCTCGGAAGGTTCTGGTGGCTCGGGTGGTACGGGAGATCCCGGCGCCTCCGGTGGCTCCGGCGGCGGCTCGGCCGGACAAGGTGACGGAAGTACGGGAGCGCTGCCCGTAGGAGGAAGCGCCATCTTTGGTGGCAACGTGCGCTGTTCGCTGGGATTCAACGTCACCGTCCAGGGCGCCCCGGCCTTCCTGACCGCAGGGCACTGCGGCAAAGCCGGCGCGAACTGGACGGCCGACCAGGCAGGCGCACAGCCGCTGGGTACGGTGGCCGACGCCCGGTTCCCCGCGAGCGACTTCGCCCTGGTGACCTACGACGACCCGGCCGCCAGGCCGGACAGCGCGGTCGACCTGCGGAACGGCGGCACCCAGCGGATTACCCGGGCGGCGGAGGCCGCGGTGGGGATGCGCGTACAGCGGTCCGGCAGCACGACGGGACTCTCGGACGGGACCGTCACCGGCCTGGACGCCACGGTGAACTACGGCAACGGCGACATCGTCGACGGGCTGATCCAGACGGACGTGTGCGCCGAGCCGGGAGACAGCGGCGGGCCGATGTTCTCCGGCGACGCGGCCGTGGGGCTGACCTCCGGCGGCAGCGGCGACTGCACACAGGGCGGCGAGACCTTCTTCCAGCCGGTCACCACGGCGCTCGAAGCGACCGGCGCCCAGATAGGAGCAGGCGACGGCGGAAGCGGCGCGGGCGGTGACGGGGTGGAGCGTCCGGCAGGACGGTAGTTCACCGTTCGCCTTGGCCACCCGGTGCGGGATGCCTAGTCTGGAACCTCGGCTCGTCCGTCCGAGCCTCGGGGACCTCATGGACGAAAAGCCCGTATCGGCCGACGGCGGCATCCCGCCCGCACCGACCGTCCGTGACCTCGCCGAACGGGTGGTGGCGAGCTGCGCCCCGGAGGAGTCCGCGTACTTCGGCCTGACCGCCGACGCGTACTTCGCGAGTACCGCGGTGCGACGGCCCGGCCGGTGGCCGTACTGGCCGAAGCGGCCGTACCGCCGCCGGATCCCCACGGGCTTCGGCGTCCCGGAGGCGGCCGCCCTGGTCACCCCCGTCGTCCTGGCGGTGCTCACCGGCACGGCCTCGGACCTGCTCGCCGGCTGGCTGCGCACCACCACCGGACAGCGACAGCGGCGGTGGTGGTGGCCGGGACGGTGGCGGCGGGAACGCCCGGCACCCGACCGGGCCCGGCTCACGGCACCGCCCGGCGCCGACTGGGACGCACTGGAACGGCAGATCGCGGCAGCCGCCCTCCGCGAGGCGGCCACACCCCGGCAGGCCGCTGCCATCGCCGCGGCCGTCCGCGCGGAGCTGGAGCCGCCCGCCGCCACCGGGCCGCCCCCGGCCGTCCCCGCGCCCGCCCCCGCGCCGGCGGAATGACCGGCCGTGACCGGCACCGCCGCCGTACCGGGCCCGCACGGCGGAAGGCCGCGGCCGGGTACGCCGCCACCGCCGTCCGCGACCGCGACCCGCTTCGCCCTGCTGGCCGTCACCGTCGTCGCGGCCTCGACCATGCTGCACGCCGGCACGCTGTTCATGGTCGAGGAAGCCCTCGGCCGTTCCCGGCAGGCACAGCAGACCGCCTGCGCCGACACGCTCAGGAGCACGGCCGCGGGCGCGACGGAGACCTCCGACGCGGCAGTCCTCACCCGCGACTTCGAAGGCTGCGTCCACGGAATCGCCGCGTCCGTCGTCCTGAGGACCGCCGCCCTGGTCCTCCTCACCTGCGCGGTGGCGCTCGTGCTCTACCTCGGCCACGCGCGGCGCGCCCGTACCGGCCCCGCCCTCGGCCTCGACCGACTGGCGGCGGACCCACGGCGTACGGAAGCCGTCGACGCCGTACGGCAGGTGCTGGCCGAGGAGGCGGCGCCCGCCTCCGTCACCGTGGTCTTCGCCCCGCTCCAGCCCGGCCGTACGGGCCGCTGCGTGGGCTTCCCGGGCCGCTACCGCATCGTGCTGTCCCTGGCGCTCGCCGTGCACCACGCACACCACCCCCATCTGCTGCCCGGCGTCCTGCGCCACGAGTTGGCGCATGTCCGCAACCGGGACATCGGCATCACGCAGCTCACCATCGCCCTGTGGTGGGCCTTCCTGGCGACCGTGGCCCTGCCCGCGCTCCTGGCCTCCCTCCTGCTGGGACCGCTCGACATCCGGTACGCGGTGGCCGAGACCGCGGTGGCACTGCTGCTCCTCTGGTTCGAGCGGGCAGCCGTCCTACGGGCGCGGGAACTGCTGGCGGACGCGGCCGTACAGCACCCGGACTACCCGCAGGTCCTACGGACCGCGGCGGCCTTGCCCACCGCCACCGGGAACGCCACCGTCGAAGGCACCCTCCGCAAGGGCGTCACCGGCACGGCACGCACGCGCGCCCTGTCGCGCCTCCGGCGCTGGTTCTCGTACCACCCGGACTGGGCCCTGCGGGAACACCGCGTCACCCACCCCACCAGCCTGCTGGTTCCTTCCCTGTTCGAAGCGGGGCGGCGGGAATCCTGGTCGGCTTCGGCTACCAGCCGCTGTCGTCGGTCGTGGACTCGCTGTGGGCGCCGGGCCCGCGGCTGCAACCCTGGCTGATCGGTACGTGTTACGCCGTGCTGCTCTCCGGTGTGCTCGGGCTCGCGGTGTGGCGTGCCGTATGGCGGTCCGTGGTGGAGGGCGGGCCGCCCGCCCGTACCTTCCCCTTGGCGGCGGCCGCCACCGCGGGCATCCTGGCGGGGCAGGTCCTGCTGCCGCTGACACCGCCCGTCGCGGTGTGGCGGTCCGTGGTGCAGCACGCTCCGGCGGTCGGGGTGGCCTGGGGCGCGGTGCTGCTGGCCATGGTGTGGGGCTTCACCGCCTGGCAGGCGCTGACCGCCGAGTGGTGGCTGGCGAGCGAGGTGCGGCCGCGCCCGGGTGCCGTGATCGCGGCGCTGCTGGTGGGCCCGCCGCTGCTCGGCTATCTGCTCGGGCGCTGGTTCTTCGACCTGTCGGGACTGCTGTTCGCGCAGACGTCGGGCAGCTATCTGGCGGCGGGCCTCCTGAGCCGGGTCATCGACAACCTCACCGTCGGCGCCCTGGGCGCGGCCGTCGCGTTCGCCGCCGCTCCCTGGTTGCTGCGCGGGCTGCGCCGGGGAGCGGGGTGGCGGGCGGCCCACCGTCCTGACGTGCCGGTGCCGGGCCCGCGGTGGTGGGTGGTGGGGCTGTGCGCGCTGGCCGTGATCCCCGTGTTCCTGCTGTTGGGCAGCCCGTTGCACGCGGACCTGCTGTCCGGGCTGCAACGCGCGGACGCACAGGCCCGCAGCGGCGCCAATCCGGCCACCCTGCAATCCGGCTATGCCGCGTTTCTCCCCACCGCACTGGTGGGCGCCGGCTGCATCGCGCTGTCCGGGCTGGTGGTGGCGCTGACGGGGCGTGGCACTCCGGCTCCCGGCCGCCGAATGCGCGGGTCCTTTCCCTTGCTGCTGCTCGGCGCGGCCGCCGCGGCGCCGGGTGCGGCTCCGCTGGTGCTGTTCCACGTGCAGTTGGCGATCTGCGGCTGGAGCGACATCGAAGCGTGCTTCAGCGCGCGGCTGCCCTTGCGGGAAGCCGTCGTCTTCGGCCGCTGGATGCTGCTGTGCGGTGTCTGTGCCGCTCTGGCGATCATGGTGATCTTCGTCGCCGTCCTCTCCGTACGTTCCCTGCTTTCCGTACGCTTGCTCCCTCGGCGACAGACCGCACCAGCACCGCAACCGGCACCACGCGCCCGAAGCCGCACGCGGTCAACGGCTGCGCGCTGCATCCGGGGCTTCCTCGCCGGCTGCGGCGCGGTGCTCACCGCCGCCACCTGCGCCGCGGTGAGCGTCGGGCTGACGCCGGCGCAGGTCGACGCGGCGCGGCAGCCGGCCGTCCGGTCCGCGCTGGAGCCGTACCTGGTCCTGCGTCCGGGTGCCGTGCCGTGGGACCGGGCGTGCGCGGCAGGGGTACGCCGGAACCTTCAGGTCGACCTGAACGTGGCCACCGACCAGGGCCTGCAGTTCTGGTGGGCGGGAACCGTGACCCTGCTCGGATCGAGTGACGACCCCGGCTTGGTGGCCCTCGCCGTGGCCGGGCGGGAGAGCCTGCTGGGCGACAACGACCTGAGTACCGCGCAGGTCCTCACCGACGCCGAGGCGTACTGCGGGTACCGGTTCCAGACCCGCGGCTCCGCGCGTGGGAAGGCGCTCCACCCACCGCACCGGTCTATGCCAGCTCCTCCCGCGCGTACGTGAGGAAGCTGCGCGGCGGGCGGCCGGTGAGGCGCTCGACGGTGTCGGTGGTGCGGTCCTCCGAGCCGTCGGCGACGGACCGGTCCAAGTCGGCCAGCAGTGTGGCGAATTCTCCGGGGACACCGGTGGCGGCCAGGCGGTCGCGGAACTGCTCGTGGCTCAGGCGCTGGTGGATCACCGTCCGCCCCGTCACGCGCGTGAGGACGGTGGCGACCGTGTCGTAACTGAGCGCCTCGGGGCCGGTGACGACCAGGTCGGTGCAGGGGGCGCTCCGGTCGGTGAGGGCATGGGCGGCGACCGCCGCGATGTCGGCCGCGTCGACGAACCCGACGCGGCCGTCGCCGGTCGCGGTCGCGATCACGCCGTCCTCGCGGATGCTGCGCGCGTGCACATGCTCGCCCCCGAAGTTCTGCATGAACCACGAAGGCCGCAGGACAGCCCATTCGCCGAACAGCCCGGGCAGCGCGTCGTGCACCCGGCCGACGGCAGGGCCGCCCCGGGCGATGGCCGAGGAGCTGAGCAGCACCACGCGCCGTACCCCGGCCGCGCGGGCCCGGTCGAGGAAGGGCAGTACGACGGCGGCCGGGTCGCGGTCGCCGACGGGCGGTACGAGGTAGATCCGGTCCACGTCGCGCAGGGCTTCGGCGTGCGTGGCCGGGTCGTACCAGTCGAACCGGACGGGGCGGGCGCCGGCCACCGGTGTCGCACGGCGGCTCGCGGCCCGGACCTCGCAGCCGAGCGCGGCCAGCCGGGCCACGAGGCGGCTGCCGGTGGTGCCGGTGGCTCCGGTGACCAGGACGGCGGGGTGGTGGCGGGTGCTCCGCTGAGCCGTCATGGCCGGCGGACCCGGGAAACGGAAACGGGCATGGGCGGGCTCTCCCTCTATGATGTGGACCGTAGGTCCGCTTAGCTGGACGGAAGCATCATACGGACCGGCGGTCCGCTTTGTGAACGGGTGCCCTGACGACCGAAGGAGGAGCCGTGACCGCACGCAAGGAGCGCGTGGACGCCGCACGCAACCGGGAGGCCGTACTCGCCGCCGCCGACGGCCTCTTCGCCCGCAGCGACAGCCCGCGCGGCGTGTCCATGGACGACGTCGCGGCCGCCGCCGGAGTCGGCAAGGGCACCCTCTTCCGCCGCTTCGGCGACCGCACCGGGCTGATCCGCGCCCTGGTCGAGGCACGGATCGCGCCGCTGCGCCAGGCCGTCGAGAGCGGGCCGGCACCGCTCGGCCCCGCCACCCCGCCGCACGAACGGGTACCGGCCCTGCTCGACGCCGTCGTCGGCTTCAAGCTGGCCAACCGGCATCTGGCCCTCGCCCTGGAGGAAGCGGGCAGCGGCAGCCCGTACCAGGCGGAGCACTACCAGTGGTGGCACACCACCCTCCGGCAAACACTGGACGGCCTCCCCGAATTCGCCGTGAGCGGCTCCGCCGACAGCAGCTTCACCGCGCACGCCCTGCTGGCCGCCACCCGCGCCGACCTCGTGGAGCACCTGGCCGGTACGGAAGGCATGGCGGCCGAACGGATGCGGGCACGCGTCGCGGCGTACGCGAAGCAGGTACTCGGCCGGTAGGGGGCCGCCGGTCCGCGTGCCCCGCAGCCGTACGCCGCCTACGCCCTCAGACCGGACTCAGATAGGCCAGGGCCACCGCGCCGTGCACGGCGGCGCCAGAGGCGAGGGCCTGTTCGTCGTGCACGACCCGGCTGGAGTGGTTGTCGGGCACCTGGCCCGCGGTCTGTCCCGGCGGGCAGGCGCCGAGGAACGCCATGGCTCCGGGCACCCGTTCCAGGACGAAGGCGAAGTCCTCGGCGGCCATGATCGGGTGGGGCAGCAGCCGGACCTGCCCGGCTCCGAGGAGTTCCGTCGCCGCCCGGGTGACCAGGTCGGTGAAGCCGGGGTCGTTGGCCACCACCGGCGTGACGTCCGGCAGTTCCACGTCGGCGGTCAGCCCGTGCGCCGCCGCCACACCGTCGGCCACCCGGACGATGCCGTCACGGACCTTCTTGCGAGTGGCGTCGGACAGGGTGCGGAAGGTGCCGGCGATCTCCGCCGTGTCGGGGATGATGTTGGTCGCCGTACCGGCGGTGACACGGGTGACGGTGAGGACCGCCGGTTCGAAGACATTGACCGTACGGGTCACCATCGTCTGCAGCGCCTGGACGATCTCGCAGGCCACCGGCACCGGATCGAGGCCCCGCTGCGGCGCGGCGGCGTGCGCGCCCCGGCCGTGGACGGTGATGACCAGCATGTCGGCGGCGGCGGACTGCGGGCCGGGCCGCAGGTGGACGGTGCCGGACGGGTGCCGGGTGGTGATGTGCAGGGCGAACGCCGCGTCCACCGTCCCGCCGTCCGGCGTCTCCAGCACGCCTTCCTCGATCATCGGCTGCGCGCCCCCGCAGATCTCCTCCGCGGGCTGGAACATGAACACCACCCGCCCCGCCAGCCGTTCCCTGCGGGCGGCGAGCAGGCGGGCGGCGCCGAGCAGCATCGCGGTGTGGGTGTCGTGCCCGCAGGCGTGCATGACGCCCGGCGTGCCGGAGGCGAAGTCGAGCCCGGTCTCCTCGGTCTGCGGCAGGGCGTCCATGTCGGCGCGGAGCAGGAGCGTCCGCCCCGGCCGGGCGCCGGTCAGCGTGGCGGTGACGGAGGTGAGCCGGTCGCCCGTGGTGACGGTCAGCGGCAGGCCGGACAGCTCGCGCAGCACGGTCTGCTGGGTACGGGGCAGGGCGGTCCCCAGTTCCGGTGCGCGGTGGATCTCACGGCGTACGGCGGTGATGCGCGGCAGCAGCCGCCGGGCGTCCCGGAGGAGCACACCGTAGCCGCTGTCTCCCTGAGGTTCGATGCGGCCGCCCCCGTAGCCGCTGCCGTCTCCCGCAGGCCCGCTGTCGTCTCCCATGCGCCCATGATGAGATCGCGGCGCCCGTACGGCCAGAGGGCACGCCCCGGTTCCGGCCGAAACGCCGCAGGGGCAGCGGCCTCCGGCGGCGGTGCGCAAGCCGCCCGTACGGCTCGGGCACCGCTCCGGAGATCAGACCGCCGTGGCCTTCCGGGAACGCAGCCGCGTCAGCACCAGGTGCGCCACGACGCCGAACACCAGCCCCCAGAACGCCGAACCGATGCCCGCGATGGTCACCCCGGACGCCGTGGCGAGGAACGTGATCAGGGCCGCCTCGCGGTCCTTCTCCTCCTTGACCGCGGCGGTCAGGCCGCCGGCCAGGGCACCGAAGAGCGCGACACCGGCCACCGCGGCGACCAACTCCTTGGGCAGCCCGGCGAACAGCACGACGAGCGTCGACCCGAACGCGCCGACCAGGAGATAGAAGAAGCCGCAGGAGACACCGGCCACGTACCGGCGGCGCGGGTCGCGGTGCGCCTCGGGGCCGGTGCAGATCGCCGCGGTGATCGCGGCGAGGTTGATCGCGTGCGACCCGAACGGCGCCAGGGCCGTGGAGGCCAGCCCGGTCGAGCCGATGAGCAGCCGGTCGTCGGGCCGGTAGCCGGACGCGCTGAGTACGGCCATACCGGGCGCGTTCTGCGACGCCAGGGTGGCCAGGATCAGCGGTACGGCGATGCCGATGAGCGAACCGGCCGAGAACGACGGGGCGGTGAACACCGGCTTGGCCAGCTCGACATGGTCGATGTGGATGTCCAGCCGCGAGGTGACCGCGCTGAACAGCACACCGGCGGCCAGCGCCAGCAGCACCGCGTACCGCGCGACGAAGCGCTTGCCCAGCAGATACGCCACCAGGACCGCGCCGGCGATCCACGGCGCGGTCCGCAGCGACGTGAACACCCCGGTGCCGAAGGAGAACAGGATGCCCGCGAGCATCGCCGAGACCACGGCCGTCGGAATCTGCCGCATCAGCCGCCCGAACACCCCCGTCAGCCCGACGAGCGTGATGACGGCCCCGGTGACGAGGAAGGCGCCGACGGCTTCGGCGTACGAGTACGCGCCCAGGCTGGTGACCAGGAGCGCCGCGCCCGGGGTCGAGAAGGCCGTGATGACCGGCATCCGGGTGCGCAGGCTGAGCGCGATGCAGGTGACGCCGCTGCCGATGGAGATGGCCCACACCCAGGAGCTGGTCTGGCCCTGGTCCAGATGCCCGGCGTGGGCGGCCGCCAGCACGATGACCAGCGGCCCGGAGTACGACACGACGACGGCGACGAAGCCGGCCAGCACGGCCGACAACGAGGCGTCGCGGAACAGGGACGGGCGTATCCGGGGCGAGCCGTCCGGTGGTGAGCCTTCCGTGGCGCCACCGGGGGCCGGGGCCGTCGGTGGGGCAGGGGTGCCGGTCGGCGGTATGTCGCTGGTGGTGTCCGAACTCAACGGTCTTCCTTTGCGGCGCGTTCCGGTGCCTGTTCCGGGTCGGCCGGGTCCTCCGGACCGACGGATCATGTCCTTGGGGACGTGCTGTCCGGCCCCTCGAAGGCGCGGCGGTGTTCCACCAGGCTCTCCACCCCGCCCAAGGACGTGGCCCGGGTGAAGAGTTCGCCGTTCTCTGCCGTACGCAGGGAACGCTGCCAGTCGCCGTTGACGTGCAGGGACAGCATGCCACTGAAGCCGTCGCGCGGCTGCCGGGACGCGATCATGTGGCCGGGATCGATCGGCGGCCTCCGGGCACGCGACCCGGCTGACGTGCGGATGATCGGCGAAGCGCGCGGCCGGCGCCTGAGCCGTGGCCGATATCTGCCGTATCCGCTCCCATGGCACCTTGCCTCGGCCGCCGTGCCGTTCCCGTCCCCGCCGCACCGGGTGAGGGCGGCGAACCGGCCGGCCGTGCCGACCAGCGCCACCCCCGTCCGCCCTATTCGCGCGGAAGGCCGTCGGGAGGAGGCGGAGGGGTGTCCGGCGGACGCGCCTCGCCCGGGTCCCGCTCGCCCTCCCGCTCCCGCTCGATCAGCTCGGACAACTGGAGTTGCAGGCGCTTGGCCTCGCCCGACCGGTGCTGGCTCCGGTACAGCTCCAGCGCCTGCTCCCACGCCTCACGGGCCTCGCCGGGCCGGCCCAGGGCGGCGTACGCCTGGCCGAGGCCGTGCAGCAACACGGCTTCGTGGTAGGTGTTGCCGATGTCGCGCAGCAGACCGAGGGCCTGCCGGCCGTGCTCCAGGACGTCGGCGTACCGGCCCGTGCACAGCCCCAGGTAGGCGTAGACGCCCAGCGACAGCGCCTCACCGTTGCGGTTGCCGTGGCCGCGGTGCAGCAGCAGGCCCTTCTCGCAGTACGCCCGCGCCTGCTCGAAGTGGCCCAACTGCGCGGAGTACCACGCCGACTGGTTGAAGCCGCGCGCCTCCCACTCCTGGTCCTCCAGCGCCTGGAACAGCGCGAGGGAACGGGTCGCGTGATCCAGCGCAGACCGGGCTTCCCCCTGTTGTCCCCAGGCCCACGCGAGGACGCGGTGGGTGTGTGCCTGGCTCGGCACGTCGTCGGTACGTTCGGCGAGGGCCAGCGCCTGGTGCAGGCGCTCCAGCGCCTCGGCGTGCCGGCCCATCAGGGCGCACACTTCGGCGAGCAGGCGGTGCGCCGGAGCCTGGGCGGCCTCGTCCCCCAGATGCCGCGCGGCGGCCAGCCCGTCGCTCGCGACGGCGGCCTGATCGGCGAGCAGCCCGCGCCGCCAGTGATAGGTGTGCAGCGTCGGCGCCAACTGCCACACGGCCCGGTGCCACCGCCGCTCGACGGCCAGCCGCTGCGCCGCCATCAGGCAGGGGTGTTCGGCGTCCAGCCACTCCAGCGCCCTTGTCTCGTCCGGCAGCGGCAGAGGGCGGCAGCCCGGCCGGGGCGGGGCCGGGGCCACCGACTCACGGTGCGGATCGAGCGCCTGGTCACCGGCGTAGGCCGTGTGCAGGTAGAAGTCCACCAGCCGCCGCAACGCCTCGTCACGGCTGTCCGCCGCCTGGTGGGCGTGGGCCTGTTCGGACGCGTAGAGGCGGATCAGGTCGTGCATCCGGTAGCGGCCGGGGACGGCTGCGACACCAGGTGCGCGGTCTCCAGCTCCCGCAGCAGCGCGCGGGCCCGGGGCACGGACAGCCCGGCGAGCGAGGCCGCGGCCGGGAGGCCGATGTCCGGCCCCGGCGCCAGCCCCACCAGCCCGAGCAGGACGGCCGCCTCGGCCGTCAGCGCGGCGTACGAGGACGAGAACGCCGCCCGCAGGTTCAGCGGAATCTCACCGGCGTCCAGCTCGTCGAGCCGGGTGGTGTGGTCCCGTAGTTCCTCGGCGAGCAGTCGCAGGGGGAAGCCGGGGTGGGCGGTGGCGCGGGCGGCCACGATGCTCAGCGCCAGCGGCAGTCCGCCACAGCACTCCAGGAACGCGTCCACCGCCGCCGGCTCCGCGGCGACCCGCGCGTCGCCCAGGTGACCGGCCAGCAACTGGCGGGCCTCGGCTTCGGGGAGCACGTCCAGGTCCAGCGGCCGGGCGCCGTGGGTGGTGACCAGGCCGGCCAGTTGACGGCGGCTGGTCACCAGCACCGTACTGGCCGAATTCCCCGGCAGCAGCGGGGCCACGTGCGAGGTGTCACGGGCGTTGTCCAGCACGATCAGCAGCCGCCGGCCGGCGACCAGGCTCCGGTACAGCCCCACCTGCGCGTCGAGGTCCGTCGGCATGCCGGCCGGGTCCACGCCGAGGGCACCGAGGAATCCGCGTACGGCCTCGGTCGCCGTCACCGGCTCGCCGACGGGGGTGAAACCCCGCAGGTCGACGAAGAGCTGGCCGTCGGGGAACCGGTCGAGGTGGCGGTGTGCCCAGTGCAGCGCCAACCAGGTCTTGCCGATGCCTCCGGCGCCGCCGAGCGCCGAGATCGTGACCGTGGCGCCGGTGTCCGCCGCGTCGTCCAGCGCGGCCGTGAGCGCGGCCAGTTCCCCGGCCCGGCCGGTGAACACCCGCGGCGCGGCGGGCAACTGGTGCGGCACCACCGGGCGCTCCCGCCCCGGATGCAGGTGCACCCCGCCGTGCACCACCCCGGCCTGCACCACATGGCCCCCGACCGGCGCGGACACCTCGTTGCGTACGTCCGCTCCGGGCAGCTCGCGGCCCTGGCTGTTCTGTTCCTCCGTCGTCACCGCCGCCACCTTCCGCCCCGACACTCCGACCCGTCCCTCCGGCCCGTCGAGTGTCCCGCGCAAGCGGAACCGGTGCCGGGAGCCGGGCACAGCTCCACTCCCGCGAGTGAAGATCGGTTCGGCGGACGGCCGGGCCAGGGCGTCGACCGGGAGGAACCCGGCCGGAAGCGCCTCAGCCCCGCGCGAGCCGCGCCATTTCGGCGTCGTACGGCCCGGCCGCGAAGCGGAAGTCCGGCAGGTTCGGGCCACCGGTGTTGTTGACCCACTCGGCACCGGCCGGTAGCACCTCACGGGCGGTCTCACCGGCGGCCAGAGCGTCCCCGCGCAGCGGCTCCCAGTGCGCAGGACATCTCTTTGACGCTCATCGTCCGACGGCCCCGGAAACCGTTTGACGCCGGTCGACGCGGGGCGGTCGGATGGCGCCCCATGAGCGCCGAGCAAAGGCAGCAGATGCATCACTCCCAGCAGCCCGTCGACGAGGACCTCGTACGGCGGCTGGTCGCCGGGCAGTTCCCCCGATGGGCGGGGCTTGCCGTGCGGCGGTTCCCGTCGGGCGGCACGGTCAACGCCATGTACCGGCTCGGCGACGGCATGGTCGTACGGCTGCCGCTCATCGCGGGCGGGGCCGGGGACGTGCTGATGGAACGGGAGTGGCTGCCGCGCCTCGCACCCCGGCTGCCCGTGGCCGTCCCCGAGGTGCTGGGGGCCGGGGAGCCCGCCGGGGAATACCCGTGGCCGTGGTCGGTGTACCGATGGCTCCCGGGCGCGAACCCCGAGGCGGGGGCGCTGAGCGCCCCCGTGCTGCTGGCCGGGGACCTGGCCGGGTTCGTGGCGGCGATGCGGAGCGTCACCCTACCGGGGGCGCCGACGGCCCACCGGGGCGGGCCGTTCGCCGCGCTCGACGCGGGGACCAGGGCGGCGATCGAGGAACTGCGCGGCGTCCCGGAGGAGGACGTCGACTGCGACGCGGTGACCGCCGTATGGGAGGACGCGTTGCGGGCCCCGGAGTGGGACGGGCCGCCGGTCTGGCTGCACGCCGACCTGATGCCGGGCAACCTGCTGGTGGACGGCGGCAGACTGACGGGAGTGATCGACTTCGGGTGCGCGGGAGCGGGCGATCCGGCCTGCGACCTCTTCCCGGCGTGGAACCTGCTGCCGCCCGACGCCAGGAAGGTCTTCCGCGAGGCGCTCGGCGTGGACGAGGCGACCTGGCGCCGGGGCCGGGGCCGCACCCTCTCGCAGGCGCTGATCGCGCTGCCGTACTACCGGCGCACGAACCCGGCGATGGCGTGCAACGCCCGGCATGTGATCCGGGCGGTGCTGGGGGAGGGGTGAGCAGCGTGGGGGCACGGCCGCAGCCCGGTGCGGTACGGGGCAGCCGTTGAGGACGGCCAAGGCTCACGTTGGCCCGCCACGGCTCACCATGGCGATCTCCCGCATCCCGGGAGGACAATGCGGCATGACCGAACGGCGTGGTACGCCTTGGTACGGCGGGCCGTTGCCCGGCTCCGACGAGCCGCTGTCCCCGGTCGGCGAAGCCCGTATCCGGGAGCAGGGCGAGGAGTGGGCCCAGAAGGGTGCCCTTGCCGTCGAAGGGGCGCGGGCGGCGATGGGCGATCTCCTGGTGGAGATCGGCCGCTTGAGCCCGCTGGTCGCCTTGATGGACGTGGACGACGGGGGCGACGAGGACGGCCGGCGCGGTCAGGACTCCGACGCCCGGTCGCCGGACGAGCGCCGCTGAGGCCGGCCCCGGATCGCCGTCACACCGCCGAGGTGCGCGATCCGGGGCCGGCTCCCGTGTGCGGGCTCACCTGCTCAGTCCGCCGCGGCGCGGGGTCAGCAGGTCAGGTTGCCCCCCGTGGACGTGCCCAGGATCTGGGTGAACTTCTTGAAGTTGTCGACCCGGCTCTGGACCTGGCCGGGGTTGGCGCCGTTGCATTCCAGGCTGCCGTTGATGCTGCGGATGGTCTCGCCGAAGCCGCGGTCGTTGACGATCGCGTCGTGCGGCGTCATCGTGCCCGGGCCGCGCTGGGTGTTCCAGTACCAGAGGCCGGTCTTCCAGGCGACGGCCGCGTCCGTCTGGACCAGGTTCGGGTTGCGCAGCAGGTCGATGCCGAGCGCGTCGCCCGCCGCCTTGTAGTTGAAGTTCCAACTGAGCTGGATCGGCCCGCGGCCGTAGTAGGCCGCCTGGCCTGCCGGACAGCCGTACGGCTGGTTGCGGTCGCAGTAGTGCGGGTAGTTGGCGGTGTTCTGCTCCACGACGTGGACCAGGCCGCCCGTCTCGTGGCCGACGTTGGCGAGGAAGGCGGCGGCCTCGCGCTTCTTGATGGTGTCACTGCCCGTGTTGGCGAACCCGGGGTAAGCGCTCAGGGCGGCCTTCAGACCGTTGTACGTGTAGAACGGGTTTCTGTTCGGGAACATCTGGTTGAACTGCGCCTCGCTCACCACGAAGCCGGACGGGTTGGTGCCGCCACCGCAGTTGTACGGCTCCCAGTACCAGGTGCTGATGACCGGGTCGTACCCCGGGTTGTCGTGCGTGGCGCGGTAGTACTGACCGTTCGTGTACTTGACGATGTCTCCGGTGCGGTACGCCTTGCCGGCGGTCCAGATGGAGAAGTTGCAGCTCGCGGCGGGTGCCGCGGAGCCGGAGGAGGGTGCTGCCGTGGCGGAGGGCGCAGCGACGGTGAGGGTCGCGGCACAGGCGGCGGCGGAGAGCACGGCGGCTATACGCTGCTTGAGCAACATGTGATCACTCCTCAGTGCGGCAGGGCCGCGTTCGGTCGGCGACGGACGGTCCGGCGCACGACGAGGGCCACGGACCGCGCTCCGGTTCGCAAGCGCGATCACAGGTTGGGTGGTACTCAACTCGCTTGGTCTGTACCAGTCAAGATGGCAGAGGTCCAGATTCCGGATCGGACAACAAGCGGTCACCGGTTCGGGCGAAACGGGCAGGACGGACGCCCGACCCGGTGGGGTGGTCAGGTGAGCAGACGGAACAGATGGGCGCAGGCCGCCGCTTCGTCCGGGTGGCGGCCGATGACGTGATGGGCGCCGCGTTCGTACGCGCCGGTCTCCCACGCGCCGTCCGGTGCCTGTCGCAGGAACAGGAAGTCCGGGGGCGTGGGGACCGGTTCGTGCACGCCTTCGATGCGGTAGTGGCCGTCGGCGACCCCTGCCGCGCGCAGCGCTGTGCGCACCGCGTGCCGGTCGAGGGGGGCGTCCCGGTCCATGGAGGAAGCCACGGTGGTCACTTCACCACGGCGGCCTGTCGCCCCGGCGTTCAGGTGGCCACCCGGGTGAGGAAGCCGTGCTCGACGAGCCACTTCACGTTCAGCCGCTGCCCCTGGCCCGGGTCGAGGAACACCGCGTCCAGTTTGATCTGCTGTCCGCCGCCGGGCTGCTCGAACCACGGAGCGATGCTGCCCTGCCACACCCAGAACGGCTTCGCGACCTTGTAGACGTGGTAGTCGCAAGGCGCCGCGGGTTCGCGTGTGTTGAGATTCTGCGGCGGCAGCGAGCGCTCGGCGTACGCGTCGCCCGCCGGGGCCAGGAAGCCGCCGAACTCCGAGCCGAAGCGGTCCAGCCGCTGGCCCGGGCGCAGCTTCGCGGGTTCCTTGTCGACCGTGCCGTTGACCTCGCCGAAACCGTCGTTGGGCGGGTACTTCCAGCCGCCCGTGTCCGCCGGCCCCTCCCAGTACTTCTTCAGGAAGGCCGGGTCCGACAGCTTCCCGGTCCTCTGGTAGCCCTTGAGCAGCGGGCCCACGGGCGCCTGCTGCTTCCCGGGCAGCCACTTCGGCCCGAGCCGGGCGTCCCCGTGGTACGCGCCCGTGCAGGGCTCGGGCTGGTGCCGCGACGCCGCGGCCGGTGCGGTGGCGGCCCGGTCCTCCGGCTGCGGCGCGGCGCTCGCCGCGGGCGCCGCCAGCAGGCCGGCGGCGAGGCCGAGAGCGGCGCATATGGTGCGTATGCGGTTCGGGTTCATGCGGGGGTTCCTTCGCGCGCTGAAGATCCATCAGGACGGTCCGCAGAGTAGACGTACCGTCTCGACAGGTGTCATGGGCGCGTCGCCTTCCGGCCAGGGGCGGGTTCCCGGCGGTTACCGGCCTTCCCCGCGGCTGTCCCGCGTTCCGCCCCCGTTCCCTTGGCCCTCTCCGTCCTCAGTGCCGCAGCCGTCCCCGCCCCCTCGGCCCTCTCCGCCCTCGGAGCCGCCCCCGTCCACCGGACTCGTCCCCACCCGGTCGAGCAGCGTCTTGACCGTCTCCTCCCACGTGGTGAGCTGCCGCTCGTGCTTGAACTTCTGGAGCGCGTCGAGGGTTTCCCGGCGCAGCCGCAGCCAGCCGCTGCCGGGGAAGTACAGGTCCATCACCTCGCGCCACACGGCCGCCGGCAGCTCCGTCGTGCACTCCTGGTCCCACGGCACCATCTCGACCTGCCCCGCCGAGAAGACCGTCCCGCTGAACAGCATCAGCACCGGCACCTGGCCACCCTCCAGGGCATGGAAGTACTGGCCGCAGGACACCTCCAGGTCGTACGAGCACGGCACCGGCACGTCGATCTCCGTACTGTCCCGGAAGCCCGGCACCATCACCGTCACGGTGGCCAGTTGCAAGGGCCGCTGCGTGGCGGCCCAGCGGTCCGGAGTGCCGAACAGGACGGCCAGCCGCGCCTGTTCCAGCCGGCTGTACACCCGCCGGTGCGGCTGGACACGAAGCTGGCACCGGAGGGCCACGGCCCGTACGTCCAGGCCGCTGCGTTCCTCGACGCGCAACCGGAAGAGCAGGGTGGGAGCCGCCGCGCACGGCTCGGGGCGGACACCGGAACAGGCGACGACGAGGTCAGCCACGGGCGTCCCCTTCCTGCCTGCCGGAACCTGCCGTACGGGCCGCGGGGCGCCGCGCCCGGGCCGGGGCACGGCGGGTGGTGACGGGCATCGTCGCTCAACTCCCCACGTGGAGGACGATGACGCAGGTGTCGTCCTCCGGATTGGTGTGCAGGACGGACAGCAGGGTCTCCAAGTGTTCCTCGGGGCTGCCGGCGGCACCTCGGCGGGCAGCGGCCAGCAGCAGGTCCTCGCGGTCGCCGGCCCGGTCGGCGCGGCGCTCCACCAGGCCGTCGGTGTAGAGGATCAGACGGTCGCCGGGAGTCAGGGAAAGCGTCTTGCAGACGTAGCCGGGATCGAGGCTGGCGCCGAGGGTGGTTCCGTCGTCGTTGACCAGTTCGGTGGCCCGTCCGCCGCGTACGAGCACGGGCGGCGGGTGACCGGCGCGGGCCCAGGACAGCGTGCGCCGTACCGGGTCGAAGTGACCGACGGCGGCGGTCGCCGTCAGCGACTCGTCGTGGCCATGGAAGGCGACTAGGTTGAGGCATTCGAGGACGTGCGCCGCGTCGGCACCCGTGTACGCGATCCCGAGCAGCGCGTTGCGCAACTGCGCCATCCCGGCGGCGGCCTGGAGACCGTGCCCGAGTACGTCGCCGATGGCGATCAGCACCCGGCCGTCGGGCAGCGGCGTGGCCTCGAACCAGTCACCGCCCACGCGGGCGCAGTTCTCGGCGGGCTGGTAGCGGATGGCCGCCCGCAGGCCGGGCAGGGCGGTGTGGGCCCGCGGCAGCAGCGCCAGTTGCAGTTCCTCGGCCATCCGGAGCTGCCGGCGTTCGGCCTCCCGCCGGGAGGCGTCCAGCGCCGCCTCCACCCGCCGGACGCGGGAGACGTCCTGGACGACCCCGCGCAGCGCCACCGGGTTGCCGAGACTGTCGCGGACCAGCTCGGCGTTGACGCTCACGTGGCGCAGCCGGCCGGCGGCACGCGTACGGACCTCGAACCACACCGGGCCGTGGTTGCGGGAGAGCGACTGCACGGCCCGGACGACGGCGGGCAGGTCGTCCTCGACCACGTACCCGGAGAGCGCGCCGAGCGACAACGGGCCGCTGCCCGGGGCCAGGCCGAAGATGTCGTACATCCGCCGCGACCAGGTGGCCTCGCCGGTGGCCAGGTTCCACTCCGCCCAGCCGAGATCGGCCAGCCGCTCGGCGTCGTCGATACGGGCCGTCAGCCGCGCCTGCTCGTCGTGGAACTGCCAGCTCACCAGCAGCCCGCCGCCGACCCGCCGGGCACGCACGCTCAGCAGGGCCGGATGCAGGACGCCCCGCCGCGGCTCCTCGTACGGGAACGGGTCCAGGTCCAGCGGCTCGCCGGTCTCCAGGACCGTCACACAGGCGTCGAAGATCCCCGAGAGGAGCATGCCGGGGAAGACGTCGAGCAGGCGGCTGCCGGTGATCTGCTCGGGCGTACGGCCCAGGAGGCCGGTGGCGTGCGCGTTGCAGCGGTCGACGGTGAACTCGACCACCCGGCCGAGCGGGCCGCGTACCGGGAAGAGCAGCGCCGCCGGTACGGGGACGGCGTCGAGGGCCGCGCCCAGCCAGGCCGCCCGCACGCCGTCGTCCGGCAGCCCCAGTGCGGCCAGTCCGCGCAGCCGCCGCCCGGCACAGTCGGTCAGCGCCTCCAGCCGCGCCCGGGCCGCGGGGGACGGGGGCGCGGAGCCCGGCCTGACGACGCAGACCAGGGCGTTGGTGCCGGTGGCCGTCCTCGCTCCCGTGCCGATGGCGGATTCCCGGGCTCCGGTGGGGTGGCAGGGAGTGTCCGGCGCGTCGCTCCTGGCCGAGATCCAGGTCAGCGTCCGGCCGCCGGACTCGTCGTCGAGCCACACCTGGTGGTCCGTTGCGGCCTTACGGGCCAGCGGGAGGACGCGGTGCAGGGGCACCTGCGACCAGTCGCCGTCCGCCCGCGCGGCGGGGCCGGCGGCTCCGGTCATCCGGAGTACGCCTTCCATGTCGAGGACGGCCAGCAGCACCGCCGTGGCGCCCGAGGGTTTGACCCGTTCGTAGAGCCGCTGTGCCAGTTCGACCGGGCCGGGGGCGGTGGCCAGGTCCACGGCGTCGTCGGTCGGGCCGGGGCTGATGCCGGGGGCGTGGGAGGGGCTGGGGTCGCAGCCGTGCGGGACCGTTCCGGCACGGCCGTCGGCCAGGGAGGTCCGCAGGGCGTGGTGTTCCGCGTCGCCGGTCAGGCTTCCGGTGCCGCGCACCGTTCCGGCGGAGGCGGCCGAGCCGTTCCCCGGGACACCGGGAACGGCTCCGGCACCGGAACGCGCCGGGACGGGCACCGCCTGGCCCGGGAGGTTCGTATCGGCGACGCCTTCGAGCCGTATGCCCCCTCCCCGCATGCTCGCCTCGCCGGCCGCCGAGGGAGCCTCCAGCAGTCCGAGCAGCCCGCTCGCACAGGCACGGGCCTGCGCCGCGTCGCACCCGAGATGCCTGACGAGGAGTTCCGCGACACGCGCGGCACTCGGCACGGCCCCGGTCATCGGCTCGCTCCCCCGTGGGGGACCGCCCTCCTCCGGCCGGGAACCGGCAACGCCGTTGTCGCACCGGACCATGGCACCTCGTCGCCTCTTCGAAGGCACCCGCGCCCGTCCCGCGGTCGCTGCGGACGGCGTACGGAAGGCACCCGCACGCGACCGGTCGGGGGAGCCTGCCTCATGACGGCTGATATTCAACAGCGCCCATCCGATCACCGTGAGAAGTGGCCGGTAATGACCCATGCCTTTGTCCTACTGCCTCCAAGAGCAAGGAGGCGAGCGGCCACTGACCGGAATCGATCGGTCCGCCGCGGTGCCGGCAGCGGAGACCGGGGCGCCGGGAACGGGGGACCGGCGGCGGGGACGCCGGGGACAAGGCGCCGGGACGGGCCGACCCGCGCGGCTCCAGCCCCCAGCGACTTCACGCAAAATGTGTTAACAATGCAGCAGACCTCCGCCGAACACGCCGTCCACCGTCATCCGCGCGATGCCGCCCGCCGACTCCCGAGGGACGCCCGCCCATGCCCGCACCGCTGCCCGCCCACGTACCCGCGACCATGCGCGCCGCCGTACTCCACGCGCCGAAGGACCTGCGGATCGAGGAGCGGCCCGTGCCGGTCCCCGGGCCGGGGCAGGTGCTGGTCCGCGTCGAAGCCGTCGGCATCTGCGGCTCCGACGTGCACTACTACGAGCACGGACGGATCGGCGACTTCGTCGTCCGCGCCCCGATGGTGCTCGGCCACGAACCCGGCGGCACCGTCGCCGCCCTCGGCCCCGGCGCCTCCCTGCACCAGCCGGGGCAACTGGTGTCGCTCGAACCCGGCATCCCGTGCGGCACCTGTACGCAGTGCCGCCACGGCCGCTACAACCTGTGCCCCGACGTGTCCTTCTTCGCGACACCGCCGGTCGACGGCGCCCTGTGCGAGTACGTCGTCATCGACGAGCACTTCGCCCGCCCCGTCCCCGACACGCTGACGGCCGAGACCGCTGCCCTGCTGGAACCGCTGTCCGTCGGTGTGTGGGCGGCGCGCAAGGGGCGGGTCGGCACCGGTTCGCGGGTGCTGGTCACCGGCGCCGGACCGATCGGCCTGGTCGCCGTCCAGACGGCCCGTGCCTTCGGCGCCACCGAGGTCGTCGTCACCGACATCGCACCCGAACGGCTCGCGCTGGCCCGCGAGCTGGGCGCCACCGACGCCGTCGACGTACGGACCGCCCGGCTCGCCGACACCGGGTACGTCCCCGACGTGCTCCTGGAGTGCTCCGGCGTCCCGGCCGTCGCCGACGAGGCGATCCGGGCCGTCGGCCGGGCCGGCCGCGCGGTGCTGGTGGGAATGGGCGGGGACACCGTGCCGCTGCCGCTCGCCCATGTGCAGAACTTCGAGATCGAGGTCACCGGCACCTTCCGGTACGCCAACACCTGGCCCGCCGCCATCGCCCTGGCCGCCTCGGGCGACGTACGGCTGGACCGGCTGGTCTCCCACCGGTACGGCCTGGAACAGGCGGAACAGGCCCTCACCGCGGCCGCCCGCGACCGTACGACGATCAAGCCCCTGGTGTGCCCGCTGTCCGGCTGACCGCCACGGGGGAGGAGGGAAGGAACGCCGGATGCCCGCCAAGGCACGGCTGTCACAGGCCGCCGTCGAACAGCGGCGGCAGGACGTCCTGCGGTACGTCGCCGACCATGGCGCCTTGCGCATCGACGCGCTCGCCGACCGCTTCGGCGTCAGCCTGATGACGATGCACCGCGACCTGGACGACCTCGCCGCACGTCGGCTGCTCCGCAAGGAGCGGGGGCGGGCGGTCGCCTTCCCCGCGCTGACCATGGAGACCGCCACCCGCTTCCGGGAGAGCGCCGGCCTGGCGGCCAAGACGGCGCTGTGCGCGGCGGTGGACGGCCTGATCACGCCGGGCAGCACCCTGCTGATGGACGACTCCACCACGCTCTACCCGCTGGCCGGGATGCTGGCCCGGCGGGACCGGGACGCGCGGCTCACCGTGGTCACCAACTCCGTCGGCCTGGCGCAGCGCCTGGGCGGGGCACTCGGAGTCGACGTCACGCTGCTCGGCGGCCGGTACCAGAGCGAGTTCAACTCCTGTACCGGCCCGGAGGTCACCCGTGCTCTCGCCCGGTGCCACGCCGACCTGGTGCTGATGTCCGCCACCGCCGTCCTCGACGGGTGCCTCTTCCATCCGCTGCGGGAGTACGTCGAGGTCAAGGAAGCCATGCTGGCCGCCGCCGGCCGGGCCGCCCTGGTGGTGGACAGTTCGAAGATGGGCAGGCGGGCCACGTACGCGTACGGCACCGCGGCCCGTTACGGAACGGTCGTCACCGACAGGGCGGCTCCCGCCGAGGAACTCGCGGCCTTGCGGGCCACCGGCGCCGCCGTTCAGGTCGTGGAGCCGGGCGCGGGGTGAGACCGGGCCCGGTCGGATGCGCCAGATGCGCTGGATGGTGCCGGAAGCGCCGTCTTCCTCGGGTTCAGATGCCGTCCGGGGGGAGGGCGGCGACCGTGTCGAGAAGGCGGTTGACCTCGGCCAGTGCTTCCCGGCCGGTCTCGGAGTCGCGCTGGCCGGGGTCGTCCAGGACGTCGGCGGTACAGGCCAGCAGTTGGTACATCGCGCCGATGGGCTTCAGGCCCCAGGAAGCGCTGAGCAGGATGTGGGTGATGACGGGGGCGGTGAGCCGGCCGCCGTTGTCGTCACGGGCGAGCACCAGGGCCAGGGCCAGATTGCGGTCCGCGTCGTCCGGCTGCCACGGCCCGCCGAGGTCGCGGGTGAGGGTGGTGGCCTGGGACCGGATGTCGGATGCCGCGTTCATGGTCCGACGGTGCCACACCGCACCCCGCTTCCGGCGGGGGCGCCACCGGGCCCCGGCGCGCGTTTCGCCTGCGCCCCCGGACGCGTCACTCCGCCGGGTGAAGACGGCCGCCGTCCGGCGTACGGCGGTGCGGCGTTGGGCAGGCCCTGGGCGCGCAGGGCCCGGCGGTCCCGAAGCGGTCGGGAAGCCGGGGCGCCGCGCGGAGAGGGGAGCACGGTGGAAGCGGACATGATGTACGAACCGCCCGTGGTGGAGGAGCTCGGCGGCTTCGCCGAGCTGACGCTCGGTACCAGCGTCGGCACGTTCTTCGAGGGCGGCTACGCCCCCTGGTACTGGCAGATCCCGCCGACGGGCTGACCGGACTTGACCGCCGACATGTGGTTCGCGGTCCTCCCCGACGGCGAGAGCGGACCGGCCGCGGCGAGCGTGCTGCGCTCCGGCGCGACCGAGACGGTCTCCCACCACTCCGGCCGCCCGTGGCTGGTGGGCAACTGGCCCGCCGGCCAGATGGTGACCGCCGCGGTGGGGGCGGCGCGGCTGGCGGTGATCGGGCGCTGCCCGGTCACCGTCGACGCGCTGACGGACCGGCTGCGCCGGGTCCGGGACATCACCGGCGCCGAGAGCGCGCTCGCCGGGCTCGCGGGAAGCTTCCACGCGGTGCTCTCCGCGGGCGGCCGGGTCCGGGTACGCGGCAGTGCCTCGGCCGTACGCCGGGTCTTCCACGCCCGGATCGGCGGTGCGACGGTGGCGGCGAGCCGGGCCGACGTCCTGGCGTCGGCTTGCGGCGCGCCCGTGGACGAACGGCAGTTGGCACTCCGCCTGCTGGCGTCACCGCCTCCGTACCCGCTCGCCGACGGCGGCTGCCTGTGGCGCGGAGTCCACGCCGTACCCGATGGCCACGGCCTGCTGCTGGAGGCGGACGGCCGGGCCACCACCCGGCGGTGGTGGACCCCACCGGGCCCCGAACTCCCGCTCGCCCAGGGGGCAGACGCGGTACGGCGGGCACTGACCGCCGCGGTGGACTCCTGCACCGCCGAACGCAAGACCGTCAGCTCGGACCTCTCCGGCGGGATGGACTCCACGAGCCTGTGCTTCCTCGCCGCGCGCGGCCCGGCCCGTCTGGTCACCTTCCGCTGGGAGAGCGTCGATCCGGCGAACGACGACGCCGCCTGGGCCGCGCGGGCGACCGCCCGGCTCCCCGCGGCCGAGCACGTACTGCCCGGCCGCGCCGGCGCGCCCTTGTGGTTCAGCGGTATGGACAGCCTGGACGGGGCTGGGGACGAGCCGGGCGTCTGGGTCCGGGACAGCGCCAAACTCACCACACTGGCCGGACTGATGACCGCGCGCGGGTCGGTGCTGCACCTCTCGGGCGGCGGCGGGGACGAACTGTTCGCCGCCCTTCCGCCGTACCTGCACGACGTCCTGCGCAGCGACCCGCGGTCCGTGCCCGGCCGCATACGCAGACAGCGGGCGGCCCGCCCCCAGCCCCTGCTGCCGCTGCTGCGCGGACTGGCGGACCGCAGTACCTTCAGCCGATGGCTGTCCTCCTGGGCCGATCACCTCGTCCCGGACCCGGCGAAGCCGCCTCCCGCGCGCTTCATGTCCGGCACGGCCTGGGGGGCGTTCTCGGCCATGCCGCCGTGGGCCACTCCGGCGGCGGTCGGCGCGGTCCGGTCCGTCCTGCGCGAAGCGGCGGCCGACACCCCCGAGGCACTCGCGGCCCAGCGTGGCCAGCACGCCGCGCTGGCCGGGGTGCAGATGTGCGGCCGCGCGTTCCGGCAGGTCGACCAGGCCGCGACCGGGCTGGGACTCCCGTACGCCGCGCCCTTCCTGGACGACAGCGTGATCGAGGCCGCGCTGTCCGTACGGGTCGCCGACCGCGGCGCCCCCGACCGCTACAAGCCGGTCCTCGCCGCCGCCATGCGGGGCGTCGTCCCCGACGACCTGCTGGCGCGGTCCACGAAGGGCGAGTACACCGCCGACTTCTACTTCGCCCTGCGCCGCAACCGCGCCGCGCTCGCCGAGCTGTTCAACGAGTCGCGGCTGGCCCGCGCCGGGCTCCTGGACACCGCGGCCCTCGCGGACGGCCTGGCCCGGCCGCACCTGCCGCCGGACGTGATGCGCGCCCTCGACAACACCCTGGCCTGCGAGGTCTGGCTGCGGCACGCCATCAGGCCGCCCGGCGGCTGACCGGACCGGCGGGCACCCGGGGCGCCCGCCGGTCAGGGGTCACGGCTTGGGCAGGACGCAGCCCGGCCGCCCGAGGTCGAGCTTGTTGCCGGTGCCGAAGCACTTGGGTATCTCGTACGTCTCCTGGGCGTAGCCGATGCCCCGGCGGACGCTCACCTGGCCGTTGGCGTCCACCTCGCACGGGTTGTTCATCGTGCAGCGCTGGCCGCTCTCGTTGATCGTGTTGTTGACGGCCGCCACCTTGCCGGAGGCGACGTCGACGACCGGCGACCCCGAGGTGCCGCCGATGACCTTGCACGGGGCGGTGTAGCGGACCGAGTCCTTCCAGGTCCAGTCGCCCTCCTTCAGCCGGTACGCGAAGCCGTCCACGTTGCAGTTGTAGGTCTTCTTCCAGTAACCGGAGACGACGCTGATCGCGGCGCCCTTCACGGGGTGCGTGGTGGCCACGTCCAGCGCCTTGATGCCGTAGCGCTGCTGTATCTGGGCGTAGGTGGAGGAGAGTTCGTAGATCGAGACGTCGGTGTCGGTCATCGTGCCGTAGGTGATCTTGGTGGCGCGTACCGTGCCGAGGTTGCCGGCCGAGGCGCTGAGCACGGTGAAGCTGCGGCTGGACGGCCGGTCGACGACGACCTCGCCCGCACCGGGCATCCCGCTCTCCAGGCAGTGGCCGTTGGACATGACCAGGGCCGGGTCGTTGTCGGTCGAGGTGGGCATCCGGACGATCGCTCCGGAACAGTTGCTGAGGGCCACCGTGCCGGCGAAGGACACCGCCCGGGGAGCCGCCGCATCGGCTCCGGTGAGCGTGACGTCCGTCGTGCGCTGGAGCGAGGGCGCCGCCGTGTGCCCGGCGGCGCCCGAGGGTGTGGCAGCACCGGCGGTTCCGGCGGTGCCCACGAGGGCGGCGGTACCCAGGACGGCCGTGGCCAGGGCACCGACGAGAGGGCTTCTCATGTGGGGGTCCTCTCAGAATATGTGGCCGAAGTTCCTTCGGCTTTGACGTGCGCATTGTTGGGGCAACGGGGGCTGCTGGCAACAAGTTCGCCGTAACCGGCGGAAAGTTGTTCGGATTTGTGCGGGGTGGGAGGGATGGGAGCAGGGGCGAGGGCTGGGGCTGGTGGGCTGTGACCGGCTTGCGCGCTGCCCGCGCGCGCCGCTTCCCCGGGTCGGGCTCGGCAGGAACCTCGAAGCCGGACCGAACCCCCGAACCCGGACCGAACCCGGACCGGACCCGGCCCAATCCGGACCGAACCCCCGAACCCGACACCTCCCGAATCCGAACGGTTGGCTGCCGCCGCGTTTTCTCATGCGTTTCTCACAAACACGGCGCGCGTCATCCGGCGTTACCGTGGCGATACCCCGTTGACCTGCACCGCGGCCGAAGTTCAGGAAGTTCGCGGGCGTTGTGGACATGAGGCAGGTGAGGTGTCGTACGCTAAACTCCGCGATCCGTTCGCGCATTTTCCGCTGTTTACCGTAAAACTCGGACAGGTTGCCGCCGCACCGTCGTTAAGGACCCGGATGCTTTACGCCGCGCCCCCGCACCCTCCCGGCCCGCAGGGAGAGGTGCGGCGGCCCAGACTGCGTGTCCTCGACGGACTGCGGCTGCTGGCCGCCCTGATGGTCCTGGCGTATCACTACATCACCCTGCGCGACGGCTGGGGCGACGATCCGCAGGCCTTCTCCCCGCTCGTCCACCACCTGTCGGAGTACGGGTGGCTGGGCGTCGAAGTCTTCTTTCTGATCAGCGGGTTCGTCATCTGTATGAGCGCCTGGGGGCGTTCGCTCGGCGATTTCGTGACCTCCCGCGTCTCCCGCCTCTATCCGGCCTACTGGGTCGCCGTGCTGCTGACGGCGGCGGTCCTGACGGTGTGGCCGAACGTCCGCAGCGCGGACAACTGGGAGACGGTGCTGACCAACCTCACCATGCTCCAGCAGGGACTCGGCGTGCCCGACGTGGACGACGCGTACTGGACGCTGTTCATCGAGCTGAAGTTCTACCTGCTCTTCGCGGTCGTGGTCTTCCGCGGGGTCACGTACCGCCGTTGTGTGCTCTTCTGCGGCCTGTGGACCGTGGCCGGGGTGGTGGCGCTGAAGTCCAACAGTGACCTGCTCTCGGTGTGGGCGATCGCGCCGTACTCCCCGTACTTCATCGCGGGCATCGCCTTCTACCTCATGTACCGGTTCCGGCCCACCGTCCTGCTGTGGGCGATCGTGGCGGTCTCCTTCCTGCTGGCCCAGCACTATCTGCGCGGTCGGCTGGTGATGAATCTCGGTGCGAAGGCGGACCTGGCGCAGGGATGGCCGGTGCGGCTGGCCGTCCTGGCGGCCTTCGCGCTGATGGCCGCCATTGCGCTCGGGTGGTTCGACAAACTCCAGTGGCGCTGGCTGTCCACGGCCGGATCGCTCACGTATCCGCTCTACCTGCTCCACATGTACGTGGGTTTCACCCTGATCGACCTGCTGCGCGACCGTGTTCCCGCCCTGGTCCTGCTGCCGGGCATCGTCCTCCTCATGCTGGCCCTTTCCTGGCTGGTGCACCGCTTCGTGGAACGGCCGCTGGGCCGGAAACTCCGGACGTCCATGCAGAAAAGCGTGGAGGAAATGCGATTCCACTCCCGGGCGAAAGCGATCCGCGCTCCCGTGCCACCTGTGGAGAAAAGCAGGGAAATCGTGCGCGAGGAACGGAAACCGGACGCGGAATTGCTGCGCTGACGGTCCGGGGCGATCGCGCCGACCCGCGAAGAACTTCCGCCCCGGCCACCCCGTACGTCCTCCCCTGTACCTTTTCACCCACCCCGCTTCCCCTGCACCGTTTACCGTGCAGCCTTTCGTTTCCTTTCCTCCCGCCGCTCGTTGAAGCGGGTGCCGAGGCGCCGGACGAAGAATGCCGGTGCCGACCGGCATTCCCCACGCGACGGAGGGAAGACGTCAGGGATGAGCGGTGAGATGTGGGCAATCGTGGTGATCCTGGCGGTCCTGCTCGCGGCGATGGTCGGCGCGGCGATCGTGCTCCTGGTCAAGGTGGTCCGCGCGCGCCACGCCCTGCGTGACGCGGGCGTCCCCCTGGAGAACAAGCTCGCGTACTGGGGTGCGCTGCTCTACGTGATCTCCCCGGTCGACCTGCTGCCGGACCCGGTCCTGCTCGACGACATCGGCGTGCTCCTGCTGGCCCTCCGGTCGTTGCAGGCGGCGGCCGAAGCCTCGGGAGTGGGCAAGGGGAAGCGGGCCTCGGCGGCGGAGGTGGAGGCGGAAGCCTGAGGTACGGCGAGCAGCGGCCCGCACGCCCGGCGCATCGGGCTTCACCGAGTCCCGCCCGTACGGCGTCACCGGCCAGGACGCCCGTTGCCTGGGTGCGGCACACCCAGGCAGCGCACCGAACCCCCGCCTAACCTTGCCCCCATGGACGACAACCACCTGGGGGACTTCCTGCGCGCACGCCGCGCCGGGCTGCGGCCGGAGGACGTCGGCATGGCGAGTTACGGGCCCCGCAGAGTCCCCGGACTGCGCCGCGAAGAGGTCGCCGTCCTGTCAGGGATGAACGCCGACTACTACACCCGCCTGGAACAAGGCCGTGAGCGCAACCCCTCACCGCAGGTGCTCGACGCCCTCAGCCGCGCGCTGCGCCTCGAAGCCGACGCCCGGACGCACCTGTACAGGCTGGCCGGGGCGGCCCCGGCCGACCGGCCTTCTCCGTACGCCGACCGGACGGTCGCCCCCGCGCTGCGGCAGTTGATGGACGGATTCCCCGGCACCCCGGCCTTCGTGCTCAGTCCGGCCCTGGACCTCCTCGCCGCCAACGCCCTGGCCGAGGCCCTCTTCACCCCGTTCCGGCCGGCGGACAACCTGGCCCGTATGGTCTTCGCCGACCCCGCGGGCCGGAGCTTCTACGCGGACTGGAACGCGGCGGCCGAGGCCACCGTCGCCAACCTGCGCCAGGCGTACGGCCACGATCCCGACCACCCCCGGCTGCGCGCACTCGTCCGTACCCTCACCGGGCGCAGCCCGGACTTCGCCCGCCTGTGGAGCGCCCACGCCGTACGCGGCAAGACCCAGGACGCCAAGCACCTCGTGCACCCGGACGTCGGCCCGCTCGCCCTCACCTACCAGGCTTTCGACGTCCGCGACGCCCCCGGGCAGCAACTCGTCATCTACCACGCCGAACCACACACCCCGAGCGCCGAGGCCCTCAACCTCCTTGGCACCCTCCATGCCACTCGACGCGACGCCGGTGCCGGTTACCGCGCCGAGGTGGGCGGTCACACCCGGTCTTGAGAGATCGGAAGTGGCCGAGAGCGCGCGGGTCAGGGGCGTACCTCGGCCATGGGCCGGCCGCCGCACTTGTCCCGCCTCACGGTCTCGTCCTCGCCCGCGCGACCGACTCCCGCTCGATGAACTCCGTCGGCAGCGTGGTGTGTTCGGGGTGGTGCGTGCCGCCCTCGACGCGGGCGATCAGGGCGCGTACGGCCTGGGCGCCGAGTTCCTGGACGGGCTGGGCGACGACGCTGATGCGGGGGCGTACGGCGCGGGCCCAGTCGGTGTCGTCGAAGGTGATCACGGAGAGGTCTTCGGGGACGCGCAGGCGCAGTTCGCGTGCGGCGGACAGCACGCCGAGCGCGACCAGGCTGTCGGTGGCGAAGACCGCGGTGGGCGGTTCGGGGGAGTCCAGCAGGTCGCGGGCGAGGAGGGCCGGGTCCTGGCCGTGGAAGGCGCCGGTGCGCAGATACGTTCCGGTGTCCTCGATGCCTGCTTCGCGGAGGGCGGCGCGGTAGCCCGCCATGCGTGCGAGGCCGGTGGAGCCGGGGTCCACCGGGTCGTCGGTGGCGTCGTTGCCGACCAGGCTGACCAGGGCGATCCGCCGGTGTCCCACGGCGAGCAGACGGCGTACGGCGTCCTGGGCCGCGCCGTGGTTGTCGACGGTGACGGAGTCCAGGTCGAGGCGGGGGACCCGCCGGTCGAGGAGGACGACGGGGCAGCCGCCGGTGTGCGCGGCCGTGAGGTGGGCGGTGTCCGTGGTGGAGGCGGGGGAGACGATCAGGCCGTCGACGTGCCGGTCGCGCAGGGTCTTCACGGCGGCCCGTTCGGCGGCCGGGTCCTCGTCGGTGTTGGCCAGGAGGACCTGGTAGCCGGCGGCGCGGGCGGCGTCGGTGATGCCGCGGGTGACGCCCGCGAAGAACGGGTTCTGGATGTCGGCGACGACCGCGCCCAGCGTGTGCGTACGGCCCGTGATCATGGAACGGGCGAGCTGGTTGGGGCGGTAGCCGAGTTTTTCCGCGGCGGCCCGTACGCGTTCGCGGGCCTCGGGGCTGACGGAGCCGTAGTCGGCGAGGGCCCGGGAGGCGGTGGACCGGGAGACGCCCGCCTCGCGGGCGACGTCGGGGATCGTGGCGGGCCGGTGCGGGCCGCTGCGTCGGTTCGTCGTCATGGCCTCGCCAGGCTATCGGCTGTGCAGGGGTATTGACGCTCTGCGGAGAGCGGTGGGAAGGTTCCCAGCATTCCCGATGGGAACGTTCCCAAAACGACGTCGCGGGGCGTTCCCGGCGTGTTGTGGGAACGTTCCCAACCTGCTCGGAGAGGACCCGCGTGACCACCGCAACCCTGCCCCTCAAGCCCATCACCGAGGACTTCAAGGAGGCCGTGGCCTTCGCCCTCGGTCAGCACGAGACGGCCCGCGCCTTCGTGGCCGACGTCGTCGCAGCCGGTCTGCGCAACGTCTTCCTGGTCGGCTGCGGAGGCTCGCTCACCGCCTCCTACCCGGTGCACTTCCTCCTGGAGACCCGCGCCGGATTCCCCGTCTTCCACATGAACAGCGACGAGTTCAACCTGCGCAAGCCCGCACTGCTCGGCGAAGGCTCCCTCGTCCTGGTCTCCTCGCACACCGGCACCACCAAGGAGACCGTCGCCGCGGCCCACTACGCCCGCTCCACCGGCGCCAGGGTCGCCGCGCTCACCCGCGACGACGACAGCCCCCTGGCGCAGGCCGCCGACATCGCCTTCACGTACCGCAGCGAGGACACCGTCGTCGCCCCCAAGGGCGTCCTCTTCGGCCAGCTCGCGTACGCGCTGTTGGAAAGTACGGGTGTGGAGGGCGACTACGCGGCCGTCCGCAAGGCGTACGAAGCGCTGCCCGACGCCCTCTACACCGCCCAGGAGGAGGGCGAGGCGCTCGCCCACTCCATCGCCACCGCGCTGGCCGACGAGCCGGTGACGTACGTGCTCTCCGCAGGCCCCAATTACGGCGCGGGCTACGGCTTCACCATGTGCTACCTGATGGAGATGCAGTGGAAGCACGGCGGCAGCTACCACGCCGGTGAGTTCTTCCACGGCGCCTTCGAGGTCGTCACCGAGGACCAGCCGGTGATCCTCTTCCTCGGCGAGGACGCCACCCGCCCGATGGCCGAACGCGCCAAGGCGTTTCTCGACAAGTACACCAGCAAAGCCCACTACGTCGACTCCCGGCTCTTCTCGCTGCCCGGCGTGCCGGAGGCGGTGCGCGGCGACATCACGCCCATCGCGCTGGACGTCTTCGGCACCCGGCTGGCCCGGCACTACGAGTCCGTGCGCGGCCACGACCTCGACAAGCGCCGCTACATGTTCCAGGTCGAGTACTGAGCCCGCGCCGCCGCGGCCGCCCGGCCCGGTGCGCGTCGGCGCGCCGGACCGGGCCCCACCGGAGCCAACTGGAGGAAAGAGCGGTATGCGCATCTGCGGACTCGGCGACAACGTCGTCGATCGCTACCCCCGGCGCGGCCTGATGTACCCGGGCGGCAACGCCCTCAACGTCGCGGTGCACGCGGCACGTTGCGGCGCGGAGGCCGCGTATCTCGGCGTCACCGGCAGCGACGCGGCCGGCCGGCACGTACGGGCGGCGCTGGCGGCCGAGGGCGTATCGACGGAACGGTCCCGTATCGCCGACGGGCCCAACGCGTACGCCACCGTCCACCTCGACCGCGACGGCAACCGCACCTTCGGCGACTGCGACGCGACGGTCTCCCTCTTCACCCCGGACGACGCCGACCTGCGCTGGCTGCGCGGCTTCGACCTGGTGCACACCGGCGACTGCAGCGGCATGGAGGAGCAGTTGCCGCGGCTGGCCGCCGCCTGCCCGGTGAGCTTCGACTTCTCGGACCGGGAGTGGAGTTACGCCGAACCGCTGCTGCCCTTCGTGCGCAGTGCCGTCCTCTCGCGGCCCGGCGCGGACGCCGCGGAGGCCGTCGGGCTGCTGGCCGCCGCGCACCGCCTCGGCGCGAAGCTGGCCGTGGTGACGCGCGGTGCCCGGGGCGCGTACCTGTCGTACGAGGGCACCACGCACCACCAGCCGGTGGTGCCCGTCCGCGCCACCGACACCCTCGGCGCCGGCGACTCCTTCATCGCCGCCCTGCACCTCGCCCTCCACCGGGGCCGCACCCTCGCCGACGCGGCCGGGTACGCCGCCACGTACGCGGCGGCCGTCTGCACCCTGCCCGGCGCCTTCGGCCGGCCCCTCGCCCTGGACGGCTCGCACCCCCGCGACCCGTCCCGATGTCCCTGACCGCCTCGCCAGAACTCCCCTCCAGGAGAGAGCCGATGCGCCGCACTCCCGCCACCGCGGCCGGCCGCCTGCTCGTCCTCCTGCTGACCCTCCTGGTCAGCGGGTGCGGACAGGCCCCCGTCCGCGTCACCCCGAACGACTTCGCCCTCGACG
Source organism: Streptomyces chrestomyceticus JCM 4735 (assembly GCF_003865135.1). Taxonomy (NCBI): domain Bacteria; kingdom Bacillati; phylum Actinomycetota; class Actinomycetes; order Kitasatosporales; family Streptomycetaceae; genus Streptomyces; species Streptomyces chrestomyceticus. The sequence goes on from NZ_BHZC01000001.1 coordinate 8,817,455, forward strand.
GGCCGCCGCGCGGGCACCTCACCGTCCTGGAGAAGTGGGCCGATCCGGAGTACGCCCCGTACTTCGAGGCGGCGGCCCGTGCGTACGAGCGCCGGAACCCGGGCGTGAGCATCGACCTCCAGGCCGTCGGCGACCAGCCGTACAAGGACCGCATCGCGGTATTGGCCGCGTCCCGGCAGATGCCCGACATCTACTTCGCCTGGCCCGGCCGGTACGCGCGGAAGTTCGCCGACGGCCGGCTCGCCGCCGACCTGTCGGAACCCCTCGACGGCACCGCGTGGGGCCGGTCGTTCGAGGCGGACGCGCTGAACGCGTTCACCTTCGGCGGGCGCCGGTACGGGGTGCCGCTGGACATGGACGCCAAGGTCTTCGCGTACAGCAAGGAGATCTTCGCGCAGGCCGGCGTCACTCGGGAGCCGCGGACCTTTCCCGAACTGCTGACGGCCTGCGACCGCATCGCCGCGGCGGGCCGCACGCCGCTCGCCTTCGGCAACCAGTACGGCTGGCCCGCCGGCCACCTGCTCACCCAGTTCAACGCGATGGAGGTACCGCCCGCCGTCCTGGCCAGGGACTACGACGGCGAGGGGGGTACGGAGGCTTTCAGCCACCCCGGCTACGAGCGCGCCTTCGACGACCTCGCCCAGCTCAGGAAACACTGCATGGGACCGTCCGGTACGAGCATGAGCCACGAGTCCGCGCAGACCCGGCTGCTGTACGGGCGGGCCCTCCAACTCCAGCCAGACACTGGGCACCTGGCTGTACGCCAGTGCCTTCACCGGGGACGACATGGGGTACGCCGCGGCCGTCGGCACCGTCATGTTCGCCATCACCTTCGTGGCCGGTGCCGTCCAGCTCCTCCACTCGCGCCGGAAGGCGGTAGCGGCATGACCCTGACCCTGCACAGGCCGGCACCGGCGGACGTCCCGCCGGCCTCGCCCGGTGGACGCCGCGACCGGCCCGCCCGTTCCGGTTCGGTCGTGCTGCGGGTCCTCACGTACTGCGGACTCGCCGCGCTCGCCGTCGCGGTCGTCTACCCGCTGTGCTGGATGGCCCTGTCCGGCCTCAAGACGAACGGGGAGATCTTCTCCGACCCGTGGGGGCTGCCCGCGCACCCCGACTGGGGGACGTACGCCGACGCGTGGCACCAGGGGGTGCTGGGCTATCTGCTCAACAGCGTGCTGGTCACCGCCGCCAGCGTCCTGGCCGTCGTCCTGATCAGCGCCTGGGCGGCGTACGGCCTGACCCGGCTCGCCATGCCGTTCTCCCAGCCCGCGCTGCTGCTCGTCCTCGGTGCCATGATGCTTTCGCCGACCGTGGCGCTGGTCCCGCTGACGCAACTCCTCCAGGCACTGCACATCTACGACACCTACTGGGCGCTGATCGTCCTCTACACCGCGTTCAAGGTGCCCTTCACCACCTTCCTGATCCGCGCCTACCTGCTGGGCCAGCCGGTGGAGGTGGAGGAAGCGGCGCTGATCGACGGGGCGGGCCGCCGGCAGATCTTCTGGCGGGTCGTCGTCCCGATGGCCCGGCCGATCCTGGTCTCCGCGGCGCTCCTCCAGGCGCTCTTCTCCTGGAACGAGTACGCCTTCGCGCTCGTCTTCATCACCGACGGCCACCTGAAGACGCTGCCCGTGGGGCTCGCCGACATGGCCGGGCGCCTCAACTCCGACTGGCCGGTGCTCTTCGCGGGCCTGACCATCGCCGCGCTGCCGATGATCGTGATCTTCCTGGTCGCCCAGCGGCACTTCGTGCGCGGGCTGTCCGAGGGGATCGGGAAGTGAGCGGGGGAGCGGCCGGGCGCCGGCGCCGGTGATCGTGCGGCGGAGGCGGTGGCGTTGCAGGATGGCTGCATGCTGCTGGCTCGTCTCGCCCATGTGTCCGGGGAGGTCGCCGCCACCTCGGCGCGTTCCCAGAAGATCAAACTGCTGGCCGAACTGTTCCGCCAGGCCGAGCCCGACGACGCGCCGGTGGCCATCGCCTACCTGGCCGGGCGGCTGCCGCAGGGCCGGATCGGGGTCGGCTGGAGCGTCCTGCGGGACCCGGTGCCCGCCGCGGACACCGCCACGCTGACCGTGCTCGGCACCGACGCGGCACTGACCGCGCTGGCCGCCGTCGCGGGGCCCGGTTCCCAGGCCGAGCGGCGGCGTCTCGTACAGGAGCTGCTGGAGGCGGCGACCGCGGAGGAGCAACGTTTCCTCATCGGGCTGCTGACCGGTGAGGTACGGCAGGGCGCGCTGGACGCCGTCGCCGCCGAGGCGATCGCTGCGGCGGCCGAGGTGCCCGTCGCGGACGTACGGCGGGCCGTGATGCTGGCCGGCTCCCTGGAGGAGGTCGCCCGCGGCCTGCTCGCCGAGGGGCCCTCGGCGCTGGCCGAGTTCCGGCTGACCGTGGGCCGCCCTGTCGGGCCGATGCTGGCGCACGGCGCGAAGTCCCTGGCCGAGGCGGTCGACAAGGCCGGACGGTGCGCCGTCGAGGAGAAACTGGACGGCATCCGGGTGCAGGTGCACCGCGACGGCACGGACGTACGGATCTACACCCGCACCCTCGACGACGTCACCGACCGGCTGCCCGAGATCACCGAAGCCGCGCTCGCCCTGGACGCGCCCTGCTTCGTCCTGGACGGCGAGGTGATCGCGCTCGGCGACGACGGCCGCCCGCTGCCGTTCCAGCAGATCGCGGGCCGCTTCGGCTCGCGGGTGGACGTGGCCGCCGCACGGGCCGCGCTGCCGCTGTCCCCGGTCTTCTTCGACGTCCTCGCCGTGGACGGCCACGACCTCCTGGACCTGCCCGGCGACCGGCGGCACGCGGAACTGGTCCGGCTGGTCCCCGAGGAGCGCCGGGTGCGCCGGACGGTGATCGAGGACCCGGCCGACACCGCGGCGCGCCGGGCCGCCGAGGAATTCTGGGCCGAGACGCTGCGCCGCGGCCACGAAGGAGTCATGGTCAAGGCGCTGGACGCGCCGTACAGCGCGGGCCGTCGGGGCGCCGCCTGGCTGAAGGTCAAGCCGGTGCACACGCTCGACCTGGTGGTGCTGGCCGCCGAATGGGGGCACGGCCGCCGTACCGGCAAGCTCTCCAACCTCCACCTCGGCGCGCGCGGCCCGGACGGCACGTTCGTCATGCTCGGCAAGACCTTCAAGGGCCTCACCGACGTCATGCTGGCCTGGCAGACGGAACGTCTGCGCGAGCTGGCGGTGGACGAGAGCGGGTACGTCGTGACGGTCCGCCCCGAACTGGTCGTCGAGATCGCGTACGACGGGCTGCAGACCTCGACCCGCTACCCGGCGGGCGTGACCCTGCGCTTTGCCCGGGTGCTGCGCTATCGCGAAGACAAGACGGCCGACGAGGCGGACACGGTGGAGACGGTCCTGGCCGCGCACGAGCGGCCGGGGCCGGACGCGGCCGACGGGCCGGGCGGGCCCGACGGCCGCGAAGCCTCCGCGGAGCCGGGGCGCGACGGCTGATCCACACGTCCCGGGGCCCGTCCGGGCCCGCACGCGCCCCGGATGCCCGCACCGCCCGCTTGCTCTGGCACTATGACAGGACAGGGCCTCGACTGCTGGTCAGGGCCCCGCATGGAGGCAGCGCCTTCATGAAATCGATTTCCCGATCCGTGTCGAAGGGGAGGTGTCCGGTGGCACCAGCCGCGGTCGGCCTCGCCCGCCCGGTCGGCGCGCCGTCGTCCGTCCGTGCTCTCCGGTAACAGCCCTTCTGCTGTGCACCCCAAGATCCACTTCAACACCTTCAGCTGAGCAAAGGGGCTCTTCCGTTGGCCAGAAAGATCATTCTCGACTGCGACCCCGGGCACGACGACGCCATCGCCATGCTCCTGGCGTACGGCAATCCCGACATCGACCTGGTCGCCGTGACCACCGTGGTCGGCAACCAGACCCTGGAGAAGGTCACCCGCAACGCGCTGTCCGTGGCCCGCATCGCCGGTATCACCGGCGTGCCCTTCGCGGCCGGCAGCCCGCGGCCCCTCGTCCGGACCATCGAGAACGCGCCCGAGATCCACGGCGACACCGGACTGGACGGCCCGGACCTGCCCGAGCCGAACATCGAGCTCGACCGCCGGCACGCCGTCGACCTCATCATCGACACGGTCATGTCGCACGAACCGGGCGAAATCACTATCGTCCCGACCGCCGGACTGACCAACATCGCGCTCGCCGTGCGCAAGGAGCCCCGGATCGCCGAGCGCGTCCGCGAGGTCGTCCTGATGGGCGGCGGCTTCCACGAGGGCAACTGGAGCGCGGTCGCCGAGTTCAACATCGTCATCGACCCGCACGCCGCGCACATCGTCTTCAACGAGCGCTGGCCGGTGACCATGGTCGGCCTGGACCTCACCCACCAGGCGCTGGCGACCCCCGAGGTCACCAAGAAGATCGCCGACGTCGGCACCAAGCCCGCCCGGTTCGTCCTGGAACTGCTGGACTTCTTCCGCGACGCCTACCGGGAGAACCAGGGCTTCGAGTACCCGCCGGTGCACGACCCGTGCGCGGTGGCCTACGTCATCGACCCGGACGTGATGACCGTACGCAAGGCCCCGGTGGACATCGAGCTGACCGGCGGCCTCACCATGGGCATGACCGTCACCGACTTCCGCTGGCCCATCCCCGAGGACTGCCGTACCCAGGTCGCGGTCGAGCTCGACCACGAGCGGTTCTGGAACCTGGTGGTGGACGCCCTCCAGCGCATCGGCGACGTCGAGGCATGAGCGCGCCGCACCTCGCCCGGCCCGCCGCATCGACGGGCCCGGGGCGTTCCGTACGGGTCGGCGTGCTGGTCACGGCGCTGCTGACGGCCTGTGTCGCCTTCCAGCTCAACGCCAGCATGCTCAGCCCCGCGCTGAAGAGCATCGAGGACAGCCTCGGCGCCACCTCGGCCGAGATCGGGCTCACCCAGACCGCGTTCTTCACCTCCGCGGCGCTGTTCTCGCTGTTCCTGCCGCGGCTCGGTGACATCGTCGGCCGCCGCAAGGTGCTCGCCGGGATGATGGCCCTGATGGTCGTCGGCTGCATCGTGGCGGCGCTGGCGCAGAGCGTGCCGATGCTGTTCGTCGGCCGCGTCATCCAGGGCGTGTCCGGGCCGACCGTCCCGCTGTGTCTGATCATGCTGCGGGTCGAGGTCACCGAGCCCAAGCGGTACGGCACGCTGCTCGGCGTGATCACCGCGGTCAACGGCGGCATCGCCGGCATCGACTCGCTCGCCGGCGGCTACCTCGCGGACCGGCACGGCTTCGCCGCGGTCTTCTGGGCCATGGCCGTCGTCGCCGCGATCGCCGCCGCCCTGGTCGCCGTCATGGCGCCGGAGTCGAAGGTCCCCGACAGCCACCGGATGGACTGGCCGGGCGTCCTGCTGCTCGTCGTGTCGGTCGGTTCGCTGCTCGTCGCGCTCAACGAGGCGGGCAAGCTGGCCGCCGCGAACTGGCCGCTGATCGCGGTCCTGGTGGTCGTGGCGGCGGTCGCGTTCTGGCTGTTCTGGCGCACCGAGGACCGTTCCGGGCACCCCCTGGTCGCCACCCGGCACCTGCGGCAGCGCTCGACCTGGGCGACGCTGCTGACCACGATGCTGACGATGACGGGCGTCTTCGCCGTCATGAACGGGCTCATCCCCGCCTTCGCGCAGGACGCGCAGGCCGGACTCGGCATGTCGGCCGAGCAGTCCGCCTGGTGGACGCTCACGCCGTACGCCATCGCGGGACTCGCCATGGGCCCGATCGCCGGCCGGCTCGCCGCGACGTTCGGGTACGGGCGCATCCTGCGACTGGGCCTCGTCGGCGCGGCGGCGACCGTCGTCCTGATGATCGTCACGCTCTCCGCCCACTCCAAGGGGCTGCTGCTGGCCGCCTCCATCCTGGTGGGCATCACCTACGCGGGTGTGGCGAACATCGTGCTCAACGGGCTCGGCATCGTGCTGTCGCCCAAGGAGAACCCGGGCTTCCTGCCGGGCCTGAACGCCGGTGCCTTCAACCTCGGCTCCGGCCTCAGCTTCGCGGCCCTGTACGCGGTCAAGACCGCCGTACCGGCCGACGACCCGTCGTCCGCCTCCGGCTACACGGCCGGAATGATCGCGGGAGTCGTCATCATGGCCGTCGCCCTCGTGGCGTCGTTCCTGATCCCGAAGCCGGTGGAAGCCGAAGCACATGAGTGACCGCCGCTGAGCGGCACCGCACGGCCCGGCCTCTCCTCGCCCGAAAACGCGAGGAGGGGCCGGGCCGTCGTATGTGACCAGGGACATGCGCGCGATGTGGAGGGCGGCTCGGTGCTCCTACGGTGAGCCGAGGTCCGAGCGCATGGCTTGCCGAAGGGCCTCCAGCGCCTCGCGGAGTGCCGCTTGAGTCGCCGACCACTCCGGATCTGTGCTCACGTCAGGCTCGTCGAAGCGTTCCCGCAGGCGCAGCAGCCGCCGGAAGGCGTGCACGGCTGCGGCATCGAGAGAATCGGGTGCCATGATGCGCATCTGATAGAGAAGCTGGAAGGCGTCGGCGGCCCCGAGGATTTCCCCGGACCGCTCGCGGCGCTCCTCCCTGGTGAGCTCCGCGCTGCGCCGCAGATCCCGGAGCCGGTGCCTCGTGAGCCAGAGTGCCGCGAGGTATTCGCTGTACAGCCGTTGCTTCGCGGCCCGCTCGCGGGAGGCATGCTCCCGATGCCATCGCGACCGTTCGCCGAGAAGGGTCGTACTGACGCCGAGAAGGGCGCCGAGCGCGGTGCCCGCGAGAGTCCCCCAGTCCACGGGGCACATCGTAGGGACGCCGTGCCTCCGGGCCCAGAGCGCGGTGTCCCTGACGCGGCCCCCTGCGCACCGTTCTACGGACTTCAGGCGCGCTGACCTGGGAGAGCGGTGGCGATCCGCCCGAGCAGGGCGGCCAGTTCGGCGGGCGCCGCCAGGAAGGGGGAGTGGCCGGTGCCGAGCCGTTCGACGCGGGTGGCGTTCGCGGCCATCTTCGTCTGCATCGCGGGCTGGAGCGCCTGGTCGCCTTCGCAGATCACGTACGTGGAAGGCACGGTGCGCCACGCCGCACGGGTCACCGGCTCCTGGAAGGACCGCCGGCTCTGCTCGACAAGTTGGCCCACGGCCCGCTCGGCGACGTCGTCCGGCACGTCCCCGTACAGCGACGCACGCGGGTCCTCGAAGATGGACGGCTGGACGCCATGGAGGTCCACGCCCTTGGACGCGTCGCGGCCGTGCAGGCTGCCGAGCGACTCGCCCTCCGACGGCATGTACGCCGTGAGGTAGACGAGGTGGGCGACGTGCGCATGGCCGACGGCGGCCTCGGTGACGGGGATGCCGCCGTAGGAGTGGCCGACGACGACCACCGGGCCCTCGATCTCGCGCAGCCGTGCCGCTATCGCTTCGGCGTCGTCGTACACACCGGCGGCGGGCGTGCCCTGCGGGCCGGAGCTGGGCAGGTCGACGGTGTGGGACGGCATGCCGTCGGTGGCGAGGGCGTCCTGCAAGGCGGACCAGCACGTGGGCCGGTGCCAGGCGCCGTGGACGAGCAGGAAGGACGGGCGGACTGCGGCGGTGGACATGACGGTGCGACTCCTGACGGTCGGTCGGGAAGGCTCCTCGACGGTTTCCGAAGCAGCATGCAACACGACGTACGGAGCCCTGCGCCAGCGCATTCGGCCTGCGCGGATCCGACATCGCGCAGGCTCTGGCAGCGTGTTCCGACCCCTTCGGAGCCGTCGGTTCAGCCGGCCGACGTCGCGTCCTCGACCACCATCGCGACGAAGTCCGTGGCGGCCCTGCGACGGGCGAACGGGTTGCGCAGCGGACGGGAGGGAGCGGCCGGGGGCGCGGTGACGGAGCCGTGCAGACGGAGGGCCTCCTCGATCACCGGGTGCCACTCGGGAGCGAACGTCTCCAGGGCGTAGCGGCCCGCGGCACTCTTCGAGACGATCTCCCCGGTGGCCGCCGTGTGGTGGAGACGGCTGACGCCGAGCACTCCCCAGGCCGTCGCCCAACCGCCCAGCGCGGCCAGACTCGCCAAGGACAGCGGTGCGCGGTGCGTGGTGTGCCAGCGCCGCCAGTAGCCGTCGAGGTTCCCCAGGATCCAGTCGTGCAGGGCGGCCCGGTCCACGCCGACCTCGAAGCCGCCGGGCACCGGACCGCGTGCCGGTACGGCGTGCGCCTGTTCGAGCGCCGTGACGTCCGTCGCCGAGAGGCGCTGTGCGGTGACGGCCACGAAGTCGACGTCGCTGCGCCCCGGCCGGAAATCGCCCAGGGCGAGCGACCCGGTCAGATACAGCCCTTCGACGAGGCCGGGACGCGACCGGTCCACGCTAGCCAGGAAGGCACGCACCACGGCTTCCACCGAAGGATGCGCCACACGTCTCCGCGCGCTGCCCGATTCACCGTGCATGGTCCTGTGTCCTCCCGTCCGCGGGCCGCGGCGGTGGTTCCGGTCGAGTGCCCCGTGTCCCGTGTCACGCGTGGGGCGGGCGAACGGTTCCGGTGCGGAATCCGTACGCCCGCCCGCCGGACGGCCGCGGTCAGCGGTAGCAGTACGAGTCGGACGACGCGTCACCGCCCTGCAAGCGCGTCTGGTGGACGCGCAGCCCCCGGAAGTCCTCGCCGTGCGGGAAGAAGCGGAGGTCGGGGGTGAGGCCGCCGTGCTCCGGGTCGGCGTCGAGCTTGGCGAGCCAGGGGTGGATGCCGTCGGGGTAGAACTGGTCGTCCCACGACCCGTACAGGCTGTTGGTGAGGTAGACGCGGCGTCCGTCGCGGCTGAGTTCGACCATCTGCGGGTCGCCGGTCAGCGGCAGGCCCGGCGCGGCCGGGTGCGGCTGCCGGGCGGTGATGCCGCCGAGCCGTACGGACGCGGTCTTGCGGGGGTGGGCGGGGTCGCGCACGTCGTACTGGTGGAGTTCGCCGGTGCCCCACGCCGACACGTACAGCCAGCGGTCGTCCACCGACAGGTTGATGTCGGTGACCAGCGGCGGCACCGCGCCGAACGGCTTGAGGGCCGGCGGCAACTCCTCCTCCTTGGCGGGCTCCGCCGGGATCGTGATGACCTTGTGCGCCGTGAACCGGCCGTCGTCCTCGCGCTGCCACCTCCACACGGACGCCGACAGGTCCGCCACGCTCACCACGACGCCCGCGAAGCCCCACGTCGCCGCCGGGTCGTGCGCGGGCCGCAGTTCCAGCACCATCTGGTGTTCGTCGCCCAGGTCGAGGCGTTGCAGGTGGCGGCCGGAGTCCAGCTCCCAGAAGTGCAGCGCGTGGCCGTACGCGCGGCCGAGCAGCAGCTCGGGGTCGACGCCGTTCTCGACCATCGACGGGGTGCCCCACTCGCTGGTCACCGCGATGTTGTGCTGGAGGTGCCACCACACGTCGTAGGCCAGGCGCTGCGGGCCGCGGTCCGTCTCCCAGGCGCGCAGCACCTCGAAGGTCTCGTGGTCGAGCAGCGCGACGCCGCCGGGACCGTCGTTGCCGTGCGCGCCGCCGAGGCAGGAGAGCAGGACGCCGCCGGGCCCGCAGTGGAGGGTGTGCGGCCGGGAGTAGCCCGCCGCGTCGGCCAGTTCGGCGGCTTCGATCACCTTCACGAGGCGGGGGCGGGCAGGGTCCGGGCGGGTGTCGAACACGTGCAGCCGGGAGGAGCGGAGGCCCGGCACCAGTAAGTAACGCCGTTCGGGCTGGTGATGTCCCTCGTGGGCGAGGGCGCTGGAGCACGCGTTCCAGCCGAAGTGGTGGAGTTCGTCGCCGAGTCCGGGTACGTCGGCGAGGTGCAGCACCCGTCCGTACGAACTCGACGCGGGGTCGGTGTCCACGACGATCAGGGCGTCCGGGCGCCGGGCGGAGCGGTCGAAGCCGACGAGGTAGGCGAGCTTCTCCGGGGGAGCGGCGACGGCCTCGGAGGGCGTGCGGTAGAGGGTGGGGTCGGGGTGGCCCGAGGGGTGCGCCTCGGCGGTGTGACGCGGGTGGTCGGTACCGTCGGGGTGGGTGCTGGGGGAGGTTCGACCGGCGTGATCGGAAGTGGTCATCTTGTGGCTCTCCTCGGCTCCGTGGCCGGTTTCGCGGCCCTGCCTGCCGACCGGGCCGCACACCGCGCCGGACTGTCCGTAACAGGCGGCCGTATCGGCATGGGAACGATGCGGCGCCGGCGGGAGGGCACGCCCGGACCCGGCTCCGCGATGGCAGCGAGCCTTGCACAGGCCCTGCGCGCCGCCAAGGGCACACCGGCCCCGGACGGCCGGGCGGTGGCCGGAAGTCGCCGACCGGATGTCCGATTGTCGGACCCGTACGCGATGATCGCGGGTACGGACCGGCCGGATCCGACCGGCCGGACCGCGCAGTGAACGGGCCGCCGAAATCCGGCGGTTGCCGTACGGGCAACGAGATACGGGGTCATTGATGCGACGTTTGGGCACTGTGCTGACGGCGGTCGTGCTGGCGGGCGCGGCGGTGTCGGCGACGGCGGTGTCGGCGACGGCCGCTCCGGCGTCGGGGGCCGCACCGGCCGCCGCGCCGACGGCGGCGTGCGACACCGGCGGCTGGGGGAGCGCCCTGAAGTCCGCCGACGCGCGCGACCACCAGCCGCTGAAGCAGATCAGGGCCGGCCGGCACGCCTGCTACGACCGGCTGGTCTTCGAGGTGCCGACCGCGGGCGGCAAGCCGGTCGGCTACCGGATCGGCTATGTGAAGGAGCTGCACCAGGACGGTTCCGGCGATCTGATCAAGGTCGGCGGCGGGGCCATCCTGGAGATCCGGGTGGCGGCCCCGAGCTACGACCCGGAAACGGGCAAGCCGACGTACCCGGGCAAGGCCGGCCAGCCGCTCCCGGGGGTGGACGTCAAGGGTTACCGCACCTTCAAGGACACCCGGTTCGGGGCCAGCTTCGAGGGCGACACACAGATAGGCCTGGGAGTCGCCAAGCGGCTCCCGTTCCGTGTCATCCAGCAGAAGAACCAGCTCATCGTGGATGTCGCCCACTCCTGAGCGGTGACCGACGCGCGGTACGGGCCCGCCGCCCCCGGTTCCGGGACGGCGGGCTCCTTCGGTCCGCGGGAGGCGGGCGCGGGCCGCCGCCTCCTCGCGGGTCGGGTGTCATCCGTCCGTGGATGCGGCTGCCGGCCTGGAACGGGCTTGCGTAACCACTGCACCTGAAGCACTATAGGTGAAGTGGTTGCGCGCGCCGGGGGAGCCTGCCCGCGCCGCCACCACCCCACCCTGGCCGCGATGCGCCCGCCGCATCGCCAGCGGAAACGAGGACCCCTTTGCGCAAGCTCACTTACTTCGTGGCCTGCTCGATCGACGGCTTCATCGGCGACCCGAACGGTGACGCGTCGTCGATGATGCAGTACGTGAACGAGGAGTTCCTGGAGTTCCTCAAGACGGAGTACCCGGAGACCGTCTCCGCCGAGGGCCGCGCCGTCCTGAACTTCCACGACGCCGAGAACCAGCAGTTCGACACGGTGATCCAGGGGCGCGGCAGCTACCAGGTGGGCCTGGACGCCGGCACCACCAGCCCGTACGGCCACCTCCGCGAGTACGTGGCCTCCCGCAGCCTCGGCACGTCGCCCGACCCGAACGTGCACCTGATCACCGACGACCTCGTCGGCGCCGTCCGCGCCCTCAAGGCCGAGGACGGCGACCTGGGCATCTGGCTCTGCGGCGGCTCGCAGCTCGCGGGCGAGCTGCTCGACGAGGTCGACGAACTGGTGATCAAGACCTACCCGCAGGTGTACGGCAAGGGAATGCCCATGTTCGGCACGGACTTCGCGGTCACCGACTTCACCCTGGACTCCGTCCGCACCTTCGACAACGGCGTCCTCGTACGGAAGTACAGCCGCAGGCGCTGAGCCGCCGCACCCGTCGCGTTCTCAGGACGGGCACACCGGGCCGGTCTCCAGGCCCGCCAGGTAGGCCGTCCGCTCCTCCACCGTGAGGTCGGGGCCGACGGCCGCGCAGATCTTGCGCAGCGCGGCAGCCGGGCCGGGCAGGTGGACGTCCCACAGGCGCACCGCGTTGCCCGCGACGCCGGCCAGGGTGTGACCGTCCGGGCCGAACGCCAGCGCGGCGGACTGTCCGTACATGCCCTCGAAGCCGGTGAGGACGGCGCGTGTGCGGCCGGTCGCGATGTCCCACAGCCGCACCGTGCCGTCATGGCTGCCGGTGGCCAGGGTGCGCCCGCCCGGTCCGAACGCCGCCGCGTACACCTGCCCCTTGTGCCCGGCCAGCGTGGCCCGGGCCCGGCCGGTGGCCGGGTCCCGGAGCCGTACCGTGCCGCTCTCGTCCGAGGTGACCAGCGTGCGCCCGTCCGGACCGAAGGCCAGCAGTGAGCTGTTCTCGCCGAGGACGACGGACCGGAGGCGGCCGGTGACGGTGTCCCACAGCCGCAGCGAGCCGCTGTTACCGGCGGCGGTGGCCAGGGTGCGCCCGTCCGGACCGAACACCGCCGAACCCACCCGGTCGTCGAGGCTGGTGCGGGTGACGCGGGTGTGTCCGGTCCGGTGGTTCCACAGCCGCACCGACAGGCCCGGCGGGCGACCAGGGTGTGCGTGTCCGGGCTGAGTGCCAGGGCGTCGGAGTACGCGTGCTCCGGGGCGGTCCGGGTGCTGCGGACGTGCCCGGACCCGGTGTCCCACACCCGTACCGTGAGGTCGTCGTCGACCGTGGTCAGGGTGCGCCCGTCCCGGCCGAAGACCAGCAGGTCCTGGCTGGTGCGGCCGGTGAGGACGGTGCGCAGGCGGCGGGCCGGGACGTCCCACAGCCGTACGGTGCCGTCGGCACTGCCGGTGGCGAGGGTGCGCCCGTCCGGGCTGAACACCACCGCGTTCACGAGATCCCGGTGACCGGTGAGCGTGGCGCCGGTCCCGGTGTCCCACAGCCGTGCCGTACCGTCCCCGCCGGTCACCAGCGTGCGCCCGTCCGGGCTGAACGCCACCGAGCCGACACTGCCCTCGTGGCCGGTGAGCGTCGCACGGACCTCGCCGGTGGCGGTGTCCCACACCCGCACCGCGCCCCAGCCACCGGCGGCCACGGCGCGGCCGTCCGGGCTGAAGGCCAGGGCGAGCACCGCGCCGGTGTCGAAGCGGCCGGTGGCGGTGCCGCGCAAACGGCCGGTGGCCGGGTCCCACAGGCGTACGCCGCCGTCGGCGCCGCCGGTGGCCAGGGTGCGCCCGTCGCGGCTGAAGGCCAGCGACGCCATTTCCTCCCCGTGATGGGCGAGGGCGGTTCCGGCGCGGGCGGTCGTCGTGTCCCACAGCCGTACCGAGTTGTCGAGTGCGCTGGTGACCAGGGTCTTGCCGTCCGGGCTGAACGCCTTCGCCGCATGGCTGCCGGGGAGGGTGGCGCGGACGCGGCCGGTGGCGATGTCGTACAGCCGCACCGTGTCCTGGGCGTCGGCCGAGGCCACGGTGCGCCCGTCCGGGCTCAGGACCGGCGCGCCCTGGTCCTGGTGGCGGACAGGGGTGGGCCGTACCTGGCCGGTCCGGGTGTCACCCAGCCACACCGTGCCCTCGTCGGTGGCGATGAGGAGGGTACGTCCGTCCGGGCGGAACACTAGCGAGGCGACCTTCCCCCGGTGGCCGGTGAGCGTTGTGCGCGGGCGGACGGTGGCCGGGTCCCACACCCGTACCGTGCCGTCCTCGCTGCCCGTGGCCAGGGCGTGTCCGTCCGGACGGAACGCCACGGCGACCCCCGTGTCGTCGTCCCCCGGCTCGCCGCGGGTGGCGGTGAGTCGGTGCCGGAGCGGGAGGTCCGCCGCCTTGTAGAGGCTGTTCGTGGCTTCGGCGGTGGGGTGGGTGCGGTACGCCTGGACGGCGAGGAGGGCGGCCAGGTCGGGGTGGGAGTCGAGGAGGGTGTCGGACTGGGTGGCGAGTTGACGGGACTGGGCCTGTTGCCGGGCGGTCTCCGCTTCGTCGCGCTGCCGGTACGCGGTGACGGCGGCGATGAGCGTGAGGACGAGGAGGAGGGCGAGGGCCGTGGTGACCGAGCGGGCGCGGCGGGCGCGGCGCCGGCCGGCGAGGTCGGCCTGGTGGAGGAACTCGCGTTCCACGGAGTTGAGGGTGTGGCCGTGTTCCTCGGCCCAGGTACGGGCGGCATCGAGCTGGCTGCCCCGGTACAGCGCGGCGCGGTCCCGGTGCAGTTCCTGCCAGGTCCGTGCGGCGGCGGTGAGCCGGTGGTGGGTGCGTAGCGCGTCGCGGTCGTCGTCGAGCCAGTGGCGCAGCCGTGGCCAGGCACGGATGACCGCTTCGTGGGCGACCTCGACCGTACCGTCGGTGAGGACGAGGAGACGGGCGGCGGCCAGGCGGTGCAGCAGCGTGGCCACCGCATCGTCGTCCGCGCCGGCCGGCGGTGCGCCGGCCCCGCCGCTGCCGGTCAGGCCGACGAGTTCGGTACGGGGTACGGGGCGGCGGGTGTCCTCGAAGCCGTCGCCCAGCGCGGTCAGGCGTAGGAAGATCGCGTGCATCAGGGCCTGCCGGGCGGGCGGCTCGGCCGCGTACACCGCTTCGGCGGTCTGGGCGACGGCGCCGTGGATGCCGCCCGACGCCTCGTAGCCGTCCAGGGTGAGGGTCCGGCCGCGACGGCGGCGCCAGGTCTCCAGCAGGGTGTGCGACAGGAGCGGCAGACCGCCCGGCTCCTCGCCGGCCTCCTCGATGAGGCGGTCGGTCAGTGTCCGTTCCACGATCAGCCCCGCGGACGCCGCGGGCTTGACGATGACCGCGCGCAGCTCGTCCGGTCTCATCGGGCCGACGGGCAGACTCGCCTCCCGGACGACTGCGGCCAGGCCCTCGTGCTGCAGGCAGTGCGCGTAGAAATCCGCCCGTACGCCGGCCACCACCCGCAGCCGGCTGCCGGGGGCCCGGGCCAACAGCAGCAGGCTGATGAACTCCCGCCGCTCCGCCAGGTCCTGGCAGAGGGTGAAGACCTCTTCGAACTGGTCCACCACCAGCCAGGTGTCGCCCGGCCCGTCCGCCGGGGTGAACCGCTCGCGGTGCTCGTGCACGGGCCGCGGGCCCGGGGTGAGGATGCGGATCGCCGCCGGGCGACGAGCCGGGTCCTCGGTCTGCTGCAAGCGGGGGATGAGCCCGGCGCGCAGGAGGGAGGACTTCCCGCTGCCCGAGGGGCCGACCACCAGGACGCACCGGTGGTCGCGGGTCAGGGCGGCGAGGTCGTCCGTGAGGCGGGTGCGGCCGAAGAACCGGGCGTGGTCGCCGGGTTCGAACCGGCCCAGGCCGCGATAGGGCGGCTCCGCCGGCTCCTCGTCCGGGTCGCGGGGCTGTGCGGCCTCCTCGTCACGGACGGCGTGCCAGCGCCGTTCCCACTCCTGCGGGTCCCCGCCGCACGCCGTCACATAGGCCAGCGCCAGGGGCAGGGACGGCAGCGTCTCTCCCGCCGCGGCGCGGGCCAGCGCGGCGGTCGAGTACCCCGCCTTCCGGGCCATCTCCCGGTACGTGGGGCTGTCCGCCTCCACGCGCAGCTTGCGCAACTCGAAGGCGAACCGCTGTACCGGCCCCGCCCCAGGATCGATCGGTTTCTCACGGCGTCCCACCGCAGCTCGCCTCCCCCTGAACGTGCTCCCGCTCACCTCAGCACATCCGCCACTCCCGCAACAAGCAACTCGTGAGTGTCTGCAGCCTCTTACGAATCCACCGATGTTTTGTCTACCTGCAGAAACAGGGGTCGCTAGACAACTCTCCAGCCACTGAAATCGCTGTTGCACGGCCGGAACCGCTGCTCTCACGGGGGCGGTTCGGGGCCTGCGTCCACCCGATGTCCGGGCGCAGGCAGGTCCACAGCGAACCGAGAGAAACAGGACGAGAAACCATGCGTATACGTCAGATCACCGCCGCCGGCGCCGCCGCCACCGCGCTGATGCTCGGAGCGGCGCTCCCGGCCTTCGCGGCCGACGCCCAGCCCGTGGCCGCGGGGGCTCCCGCGCTCCAGGCCAAGCCGAAGCAGAAGGTGCACGTCTGGGAGGACGCCAAGTACAAGGGCAAGGACAAGTACTTCACGAAGAACGCGCCGCACCTGGGCGGGTGGAACGACACCATCAGCTCCGCCAAGAACCTGGGCAAGCGCACGGTCAGCTTCTACATCACGGCCAAGTACCAGGGTGCCCACATCGCCCTGGCCGAGGGCCAGTCGGAAGCCCACTTCGGTAACCGCGGCGTGGGCGACATCGTCAGCTCCATCAAGTTCGGCTGACCGATCCACTGAACGGGCGGGGTGCGGCCACCGGCCGTACCCCGCCCCGCCGACCCCGCACACCAGTTGCCGCACACCGAGGGGCACCCATGCCGTTCTCCCGCCCGCGGGCCGCCGCCGCGCTCGCGCTGCTCCTGGCCACCGCTGCCTGCACGGCCACGCCCGAGGAGCCCCCGTCCGCCCGGCCCCCCGCCGCCCGGCCGCCGGTGAACCGGCAGGCCGACGCCGTACGGCTGCCCCTGGACGCGTACGGGCCCAAGGAGGCCGACACCCAGGCCGTGGACGATGCCAAGGACGTCCTGATGGGCCGCTGCATGAGCAGCCGGGGCCTGCCCTGGCGGCCGCTGCCGCGGGTGGGCGCCCAGGACCTCGAACCGGAGAATCTCCGCCGGTACGGAGTCGCCGACGCGGAGACCGCCGGCCGCTACGGCTATCACGCGCCCCCTGTCCCGCCGTCGGTGGTGCGCCGCGACAGCGTCTGGGACGCCCGCGACTCGCTCCCCGACGCCGAGCGGATCGCCGCTTACGGGAGCACCGGCGAGGGCGGCTGCTACCGGACCGTCCGCCAACAGCTCGGCGGCGGCACCGCCCCGCTGGACTACGAAGTGTTCAACCGGCTGACCCTCGCCTCGCTGGAAGCCTCCCAGCGCGCTCCGGAAGTCGGTGACGCCATGCGCAAGTGGAGCGCCTGCATGGCGCAGTCCGGCCTGCGCTTCAAGGACGCGCTGGCCGCGGGCGGAAGCAAGCGCTGGGACACCGACGAGCCAACGGACGCCGAGCGCGCCGCCGCCCGTACCGATGTGGCCTGCAAGAAGGCGACCCGCCCGGTGACGGTGTGGGCCCAGGCCGAGGCCCGCATCCAGCAACAGTTGATCCGGCAGCACGCGGGCCCCCTGAAGCAGGCGAAGGACCGCAAGGACCGCTGGCTGACGGCCGCCCGCCGCGTCCTGGCCGACGCGGACGGCGGGGGAGCGGGCAGCTCGTAGGGGCGGACCGTGCCGGGAACAGGGGCGAGCCCGTGCGCGGACAGACGTCCACCGGTCTCAGGACGGCCGTGCCGTCACGATCCCGATCGTGACCAGGGCCAGCACCACCCAGGAGAACCAGAGCCAGCCGCTGCCGCCCAGCGCGGCGGTGTAGGCCGTAGCCACGACCAGCCCGCCCACCGTGATCGCCGCCATCGCCTTAGCAGATCCGGGCATCCCCGCAACCTCCTCACGGCGGCCGGCGGCCCAACGCCACGGGCCGCGGCCTCAAGGACATCGTCCCCGGCCGCGGCCCGTACCGCTACCTGTCGTGCGTGACCTCCGGTCAGTAATCGGTCACCCCGCGCCGCCGCCCTGGCCACGGGCCTGGAGGGAGGCCAGGTACGCGTTGTAGGCCGCCAGCTCCTGGTCGCCGTCCCGGGCCGCCGCGCGGTCCTTGCGCTGGTTCTGCCGCTCCTCGGACTTGTACCACTGGTAGAGGAGCGCGACGAGCACCAGCACGGACGGGATCTCGCTGAAGGCCCAGGCGATGCCGCCCGCCGCGCTCTGGTCACTGAGCGCGTCGATCCCCAGCGAGGCCGGCGGGTTCTCGAACGTCTTGATCATCGTCTCGGTGCCCATCATCAGGGCGATGCCGAAGAACGCGTGGAAGGGCATCCCCGCGAACAGCTCCAGCATCCGCATGACGTAGCCGGGCCGGTGCGGCCCGGGGTCCACGCCCATGATCGGCCAGAAGAAGACCAGCCCCACCACCAGGAAGTGCACCATCATCGCGATGTGCCCGACCCGGTACTGCATCAGGTAGTCGAAGAGCGGCGTGAAGTACAGCGCGTACAGGCTCGCGATGAACATCGGGATGGTGAACGCCGCATGGGTGATCACCCGCATGTACCGGCTGTGCAGCAGCGCCACCAGCAGCTCACGCGGCCCCTTGCGGCCCCGCCCGGCCGCCGGCAGCGCGCGCAGCGTCAGCGTCACCGGCGCGCCGAGCAGCAGCAGGATCGGCGACAGCATGCTGATCACCATGTGCTGCACCATGTGCACGCTGAACATGACCATGCCGTAGTCGTTGAGCTTGGTGCACATCACCAGTGCCACGGTCAGTACGCCGATGACCCAGGCGACCGTCCGGCCCACCGGCCAGTGATCACCGCGCCGCCGCAGCCGCACCACCGCCCACCCGTACAGAATCAGCCCCACCAGGCAACCGACCAGGAAGAACGGGTCTCCGCCGAACTCCATGCCGCGCCCCAGCGTGAACGGCGGCAGATCCATGTCCATGCCGTGCCCGCCGTGATCCATCCGCTCGCTCCTGATTCGTACCGATACTCCGCGACCAGACTAGAACCGCCCCCGGCCGGGGCATCGGCCGGGGGCGGTTGCGGGGGCGCGTCGCACCCGTACGCGCCGTCGGAGGCGCCGTGCGGTACCGGTTCCGGCTACAGGACGCACTCCGTCTCGGCGTACCGGTCCCCGGGCACCGTCTTCAGTGTCTCCACCGCCTCGGCCAGCGGCACCAGCGTGATGTCCGTGCCGCGCAGCGCCGTCATCATCCCGAACGCGCCGCGGTGCGCCGCCTCCACCGCGTGCCGGCCGAAGCGGGTCGCCAGCACCCGGTCGTACGCGGTCGGCGTGCCGCCCCGCTGCACATGGCCCAGGATCACCGCGCGGGCCTCCTTGCCGAGCCGCCGCTCCAGCTCCAGCGACAGTTGCCGGGCGACCCCGGCGAACCGCTCGTGCCCGTACATGTCGGTGCCGCCGGCGTCGAAGGCCATCGTCCCCTCGCGCGGCTTGGCGCCCTCGGCGACCACCACGATCGCGAACTTCTTGCCCGCCTCGAAACGCTCACCGACCTTGCGGGTCAGCTCCGCCACGTCGAAGGGACGCTCCGGGACGACGATGGCGTGCGCGCCCGCCGCCATCCCGGAGTGCAGCGCGATCCAGCCCGTGTGCCGGCCCATGACCTCGACGATCAGCACCCGCTGGTGCGACTCGGCGGTGGTCTTCAGGCGGTCCAGGGCTTCGGTGGCGACGCCCACCGCCGTGTCGAAGCCGAAGGTCACATCGGTCGCGGCGATGTCGTTGTCGATGGTCTTGGGCACGCCGACGATCGGCAGTCCGGCGTCGGACAGCAGCCGGGCCGCCTTCAGCGTCCCCTCGCCGCCGATCGGGATGATCGCGTCCAGCCCCAGCTCGGCGACGTGCCCGCGGGCCCGCTCCACGCCGTCCCGCAGGTGCGCGGGCTGCACCCGGGAAGAGCCCAGGATGGTGCCGCCGCGCGCCAGGATGCCGTTCACGGCGTCCAGGTCCAGCTTGCGGTAGTCGCACTCCAGCAGGCCCTTCCAGCCGTCCCGGAAACCGATCACCTCGTCGCCGTGGTCGGCGGTGGCGCGGTGGACGACGGAGCGGATGACGGCGTTCAGGCCGGGGCAGTCGCCGCCGGAGGTGAGTACACCAATACGCATGTTTCGCAGACCCTCTGCACATCGGAGCCCGCTCTCCGGACCACGGCCGGGCACGGGCGCGGGCTCTCGACCGGACGCCCGGACTCCGTCGTCCGGCTGGATGGCGCTCACCCTACAAGCGCAAGGGCCCTGCGGTACACGTACGCCCGCAGTGCGGACACTGCGGGCGTACCCGGTCGTACGGTGTGCGGCGAATCGTTACGCGGGCTGCGTGGCCGCGGCGATGCGTTCCTGCCGCAGGGCCTCGTACCAGCGGTCGTCGGCCGGCGGCAGCGCGTTGACGTCCAGCGCCAGCTTGATCAGCAGGTCGGCGATGTGCGGGTTGCGCGCCATGACCGGGCCGTGCATGTACGTACCGAAGACGGTGTCGTTGTACGCGCCCTCGTAGCCGTCGCCGACGCCGTTGCCCTTGCCGAAGCGGACCCGGGCGAACGGGCGGGCCGTCTGCCCCAGGTGGGTCACGCCCTGGTGGTTCTCGAAGCCGGTCAGCGGCGGCAGGTTGAGCTGCGGGTCGATGTCGGCCAGCACGTCGCCGACGCACCGCTCGCCCTCGCCTCGGGTGCTCACCACGTCCAGCAGGCCCAGGCCCTGCTCCCGCTCCCCGAGGTCGTTGATGAACTCGTGGCCCAGGATCTGGTAGCCGGCGCACACCGAGAAGACGATCGCGCCGTTGGAGACCGCGCGGTTCAGCCCGCCGTCGCGGCGCAGCCGCTCGGCCGCCAGCCGCTGTGGCCGGTCCTCGCCGCCGCCGATCAGGTAGATGTCGCCGGAGGTGGGGATCTGCTGGTCGGAGCGGACGTCGAGGCGCTGGACGTCCAGGCCGCGCTGGCGGGCCCGGCGCTCCACCACCAGGGCGTTGCCCTGGTCCCCGTACGTGCTCAGCAGGTCCGGGTAGATCCAGACCAGCCGCAGGCTGTTGTCACTCATGCTCGCTCGTCCTTGTCGGGAAGGTCGCTGGTTCACGTCAGTTCCCCACTCGCCGGCGGAGGTCCTGGAAGGCGGTGTAGTTGGCGATGACCTCGATACGGCCCGGAGGAGCCGCCTGCACCGCCTCGTCCACCGTGTCACACACCCGGAAGTCCAGGCCCGCGACCTCCAGGCGGACCGCCAGGTCCAGCTTGCGGTCGCCGATCACGAAGATCGGGTGACCGGCCAGCCGGGTGTAGTCGACGTCCCACAGCCAGGAGGTGTCCGTACCGTCCGCGCCGCGCGCGTTCACCGACAGGATCACCGGGGTCGGCGGCGGGTCGATCAGCGAGAACGTCTCCAGCCAGCCCGCCGGGTTCTTCGCCAGCAGCAGACGCAGGTCGCGCTGCATGAACGAGACCACGTCGTAGCGGCCCGCGACGGCCTGGACGGAGTACATCCGCTCCAGGGCGACCTGCGGCGGCACGCCGAACGCCGCGGCGACCGCCGCCGACGTCGTGGCGTTGGCCTTGTTCGCCCGGCCCGGCAACTGGAGCCGGATCGGCCAGGCGCTGCCGTGCGGGTCGAGCACGTGGTCGCCGGAGAGCGCCCAGCTCGGCGTCGGGCGGCGGAAGCCGCACTCGCCGCAGAACCAGTCGTCGCCGGGGCGCTGCATCACACCGCCGCAGGACGGGCAGGACCAGGCGTCGTCCTTCCATTCCTGGCCCGCCGCGACCCACACCACGTTCGCCGACGACGAGGCCGCCCACACGATCAGCGGGTCGTCGCAGTTGGCGATGATCAGCGCCTTGGAGCCGGCCAGCCCCTCGCGCCAGTGCTCGGCCAGCATCCGGGTCTCCGCGGCCCGGTCGAGCTGGTCGCGCGAGAGGTTCAGCAGCGCTATGGCCTTGGGCGTCACGTCCCGCGCCACGCCCGCCAGGTACTTCTCGTCCACCTCGATGACGCCGAAGCGGGCGTCGGAGCCGCCGGCCAGCGCGGAGGTGATGCCCGCCGGCATGTTGGCGCCGAGCGCGTTCGAGACGACCGGGCCGCTGGCCCGCAGCGCCTCCGCGATCAGCCGCGTCGTGGTCGTCTTCCCGTTGGTCGCCGACACCAGCACCACGTCCAGGTGCCGGGCGAGCCGGGCCAGCAGGTCCGGGTCGAGCCGGAGCGCCACCTTGCCGCCGATCACCGATCCGCTGCCGCGGCCCGCCGCGCGCGACACCGCCGCCGCGGCCTTGCCCGCCGTCACGGCCAGCTTGGCCCGCGGCGACAGCGGCTCCGTGTTGCCTGCCATCGTCTTTGATCCTCCTTGCATCCGGCGCCCTCCCGCCCTTGGGGCTGCCGGTGGAACGCCTCCTCCGGAGCCGATGACCGGCCGGAGGCTTCGGTCGGGGATCAGCCTATCGAGATCCGGCGGCGGCCCCGAATCCCGCTACCCGTGCCGCGGCCTCCGCGACCCGCGACGACCTGCGCCGTCACACGTTCCAGAACGTACGCTTGCCCCCATGCGTTCCCGCTCGATCCCCGGCAGCTCCGGCCACCCGCGTCCCCTGCGCCTGCTCGGCGACCCGGCCCTGGCCGCGGCCTGCCGGGACGTCACCGACTTCGACGCCGGGCTCGCCGCGCTCGTCGAGGACATGTTCGCGACGATGTACGCGGCCCAGGGCGTCGGGCTGGCGGCCAACCAGGTCGGCGTCCCGCTGCGGGTGTTCGTCTACGACTGCCCGGACGACGACGACCGGCGCCACCTCGGACACCTCGTCAACCCGCGCCTGGTGGAGGCCGACGGCGTCCTGGTGCGCGGCCCCGAGGGCTGTCTGTCGGTGCCCGGCATCGAGGCCGGCACGCCGCGGTACGACCACGCGGTGGTGGAGGGGTTCAGCGTGACGGGCGAGCCGCGCACCGTGTCCGGCACCGGCTTCTTCGCCCGCTGCCTCCAGCACGAGTGCGACCACCTGGAGGGCGGCCTCTACCTCGACCGTCTCACCGGCCTGCGCCGCCGCCGGGCCCTGCGGGCCGCGTCCCGCGCACCGTGGGCGGGACGGGAGCAGCCGACGGGCTCCTGACGGGGCCCGGCCCCTCAGAACCCGGGCCCGCCCAGCCGGTCCCCGGCCGCCGCCAGCCGCCCCCACAGCAGGTCCGCCAGGTGCTGCACCAATTGCGCCCGCGAGCAGGGACGTTCGCGCAGCCACCAGTCGCCGGCCGCGTGCATCATGCCGACGATCCCGTGGCCCCACACCCGGGCCAGCTCCTCGCCGCCCGGCCCCAGGTCCAGGCGCTCGCCTATCACCTGGGCCAGTTCCTCGCCGAGCCGGCGCAGCAGCGGCGCGGAGTGCCGGCCGACGTCGAAGCCGGTGTCCTTGTCGGCGCCAGGCGCCTCGTCGGAGGGGTGCATCAGGAACCGGTAGACCTGCGGGCGGGTCTCGATCGCGGCCAGGTAGGTGTCGAGCGTCGCCTCGACGCGGTCCCGGCGCGGTACGGGGGAGTCCAGCGCCGCCCGCAGCCCGTCCAGCAGGGCGTCGGTGTGCCGTACGGCCAGGGCCCGGTAGAGCCCGCCCTTGTCGCCGAAGTGCCGGTAGAGGATCGGCTTGGTGATGCCGGCCTCCGCCGCGATGGCGTTCATCGAGGCGTCCGGGCCGTCGCGCAGCACCACCCGGTCCGCGGCCTCCAGCAGTTCGCGGCGCCGCCGCTCGGTGGCCGTCTGCTGCCGCCGTCCCGTGTCCGGCGGGCCCGCCGCGGCGCCGTGCCCAGCGGCAGGCTGCTCCACCGCGGTGGTCTGCTGCCTGCTGTCGTGCTGGGTGTTCTCCATGTCCCACTCCCCGCCCTTGTGTATCCGTGACGCTCGCGCAACGTAACACTCCCACTGCGGGGTGATTGGGGGGCCGGGGGAGTTGACATCCCTTACTCACGGGTAACACACTCGGGTTACCGTAAGTAACATGAGGTAGGCGTCACTGCCCGGCAGCCGCCCGGGACCGCACCGCTGGAGGGGTCATGGCCGAGTTCACCATGGAGCTGAGCGACGAGCAGAAGGAGGTCAGGGACTGGATCCACGGCTTCGCCGCCGACGTGATGCGCCCCGCGGCCGCCGAGTGGGACGAGCGCGAGGAGACCCCCTGGCCGGTGATCCAGGAAGCCGCCAAGATCGGCCTGTACTCGCTCGACTTCTACGCCCAGCAGTTCTTCGACCCGACCGGCCTCGGCATCCCCATGGCCATGGAGGAACTGTTCTGGGGCGACGCCGGCATCGGCCTGTCCATCGTCGGCACCGGCCTGGCCGCCGTCGGCGTCCTGGCCAACGGCACCGAGGAGCAGATCGGCACCTGGATACCGCAGATGTACGGCGACGCCGCCGACGTGAAGGTGGCCGCCTTCTGCTCCTCCGAGCCCGACGCGGGCTCCGACGTCTCTGCGATGCGCACCCGCGCCGTCTACGACGAGGCCAAGGACGAGTGGGTGCTCAACGGCACCAAGACCTGGGCGACCAACGGCGGCATCGCCAACGTCCACGTCGTCGTCGCGGTCGTCGACCCGGACCTCGGCCCCAAGGGACACGCCTCCTTCATCGTCCCGCCGCAGACCCCCGGCCTGTCCCAGGGCCAGAAGTTCAAGAAGCACGGCATCCGCGCCTCGCACACCGCCGAGGTCGTGCTGGAGGACGTACGCGTCCCCGGCCACTGCCTGCTCGGCGGCAAGGAGAAACTGGACGAGCGCCTGGCCCGGGCCCGCGAGCGCGCGAAGAACCCTGGCGGTGAACGCGTCAAGAACGCCGCCATGGCCACCTTCGAGGCGTCCCGCCCGGCCGTCGGAGCCCAGGCCGTCGGCATCGCCCGCGCCGCCTACGAGGTCGCCCTCGACTACGCGAAGGAACGCGTCCAGTTCGGCCGCCCGATCATCGACAACCAGGGCGTCGCCTTCCAGCTCGCCGACATGCGCACCCAGATCGACGCCGCCCGCCTCCTGGTCTGGCGCGCCTCCTGGATGGCCACCGCCGGCAAGCCGTTCACCTCGGCCGAGGGCTCCATGTCCAAGCTGTTCGCCGGCGAGACCGCCAAGAAGGTGACCGCCCAGGCCATGCAGATCCTCGGCGGCAACGGCTACACGCGGGAGTACCCCGTCGAGCGGATGCACCGCGACAGTTCCATCTACACCATCTTCGAAGGGACCAGCGAGATCCAGCGCCTGGTCATCGCCCGGACGGTGGCGGGGGTGCCGATCCGCTAGCGGACGCCGCCCGCGGCCCCGCCGAGGAAGGCGCGGACCCGGACGAGCCAGTCCGCCCGGTGGGCGGCGCTCATGAGGTGGCCCGCGCCGGGCAGTTCGGTGAACGCGGCGCCGGGGATGCCGTCCGCCAGGCGGCGGGTGGTTGCCCGGCGGCCGTCGCGGCGGCGGCCAACTGGTCCGCCAGATCGTCGAGCCGGAGCGGTCGGCCGGCTTCGGGCGTGCCGCTCGCGCCGGGGTAGTGCGGGCCGATGACCGTACGGTCCCGCGCCAGATCGTCGAGGACGAGGCCGTAGTCGCCGAGCACCCCTGCGCCCGCGCCGTGCGCGAGCACTAGCGCGGGCCCGCTGCCCTGGCCGCCGCCCTCGCCGCGCTGCCCGGCGCGTTGGCCGACCGAGGGCCTGTGCAGGAGCCGGTCGAACGGGTGGAGGAGCGCCGGCTCCAACTGTCTGTGGCGGCGTACCGCGAACTCGCGGAGCGTCGGCCCCCCGGACCGGCGGCGCTCGACGCGGTACGGGGGCGCCTCGCCGACAGTAGGGCGGACGTGCATGCCCGTCCCGGCGGCTACTCTGCCGCCTGCGGCAACGTCTTGCTGCGCGACGGCGACGGCTGAGCCGCTGCGCTCCCGCCCGGTCAGGCGGCGGCGTCCTGTCGCGGCACCACCTTGAACACGTCGCCGTGCGCGGAGTACACCACGTGCACGTCCTCACCGGCGGCGCGCAACACCTCCACCACCGCGTCCAGCATCGGCAGCGACCGCGCGCTGCCCGCGGGCAACTGGCGCGGTAACGACACGGCGGGCACGCGAAGCGGTTCCTGAACGACGTTCATGACATCAGCCCCATCTCGGCACGGAACATCCCCCGTCGGCACCACCGCGCCGCCGGCTCAGCCAGCTTGCGACACGGCGATGAACAGAAGCTCAACGGCTCGTTCAGCGGCGTCAATCGGGGCCGACACGGTCGTACGCGCTCCCCTCAGCAGCGGCGCTCCCACCAGGGGCGGTCGTCCGGTGCGTGCGGGTCGGGCAGCGTGCGGGCGAGGAAGGCGCGGTCCACGGGCTCGACGAGGGCGCGGAGTTGGCGAGCGCTGCGGCGGGGCAGGGCGTGCAGTGCGATGTCCAGCTCTGCGCGCCCGTACCCGCCGTCGCAGCAGGGGCAGCCGTAATACGCCGTATCGGCCGCATAACGGCGGGGCAGCCGGACCTGCTGCCGCCAGCTCTCCAGGGCCTTGGCCACGGCTCCGGGCGTCAGACGTGACCGTTCCAGGGCGCGGACATCGAGCTGGGCGGCGGCGTCGAGGCCGTCCACCACCGTGAAAGCGGCGGACCGCCGTGCTGCCAGGCCGCCCCGGACCTGGGCGGGGCGCCTACGCGTCATGGGCCTTCCGCGCCGGACGCGGGTCCCGGCCGGCGGGTACGTGCGTGGTGTGCATGGCGGGATCTTCGCACGGTGGCGGCGGCCGGGCACCCGCATTTCCCGGCCGCCGCCCGGACGGCTACGCGCTGGGCGCCGCGCCCGCCTCCGGCGCCAGGGCCGCCGCGACCGCGCGTACGTACGCCTCCGGGTTGTCCAGCATGATGTTGTGCCCGCAGTCCGGCACCGCCATCACTCGTACACCGGCCGCCACGAGCGCGTCCGCGCCGGGCAGCGGGCCGTCGGCCGCGGGCAGCAGGAACGTACGCGGCATCGGCAGCTTCGTCAGCAGCTCCCGCATGACCGGCTCGCTGCCCCGGGTGAGGTGGACCGCGCTGCGGTGCAGCGCCTCCAGGCCGGCCAGCCGCATCGTGGACCACCAGTGCGCGCCCGCGGCGTCCCGTATCCGCTCCCAGCCGCCCGCGAGGAACTCCTCCTCGGAGAGCGCGGCGATGCCACCGCTGCCCGGCGCCCCGCGCCGCGGCTCGATCGGGTCGAGGTTGGCGTCGACGAGGACGAGCCGCGCCACCAGGTCCGGGTGCCGGGCGGCGAGCACGATCGCGACCGAGCCGCCCATGCTGTGGGCGACCACGTCCGCCGCGCTCACACCGGCGGCGCGCAGCGCCTCGGCGACCGCGTCGGCGTGCGCCTCCAGGGTGTACGGGAAGCCGGTGGGCCGGTCGCTGATGCCGAAGCCGAGCAGGTCCAGGAGCAGCGAACGGCGGCCGGCCAGGAGCGGGTGCGCGGCGGTCTCGGCGAAGTAGGCGGGCGAGGTGGCGCCGAGGCCGTGCAGGTAGACGCGGGCCGGTTCCGCGCCCGGCAGTTCGGCCCAGCGGATACGGTCGCCCTCGGGCGTCACCACGGCGTTGCGCACGGTCGTCTCTCCAGCTCGTCGGACCCGGGCGGCGGACCCGGGAAGGTTACGGACACGAGCCCGGACAGGGTGTGTTGCGGTGTGCCCGGGGCTCGGGCACACCTTCTCAGGCCCGCGAATTCGCTGGCGAGGCGGGTGCCGTCGGCCCACCATGGGGGACGATGCAGCCCACGACGGAAATCCTGGTCCTGTGCGGCGCCGCCGGGGTCGGCAAGTCCACGACGGCGTACGAGGTGTCCCACCAGCTCGGCCGCGCCGACGTCCCGCACGCCCTGCTCGACACCGACCAACTGGACCAGGTGCACCCCTGGCCGCCGCCCGGCCTCGCGCCGAGCGAGCTGTCCCGCCGCAACCTCGCCGCGGTCTGGGCCAATCTGGCGGGGGTCGGCCACACCCGGCTGATCCTGACGGGCGTGTTCGTCACGCTGGAACGGGAGCTGGCGTGGATCGCCGACGCCGTACCGGACGCCGGCCTCACGCCCGTACGGCTGACCGCCGACGCGCCCACCCTGGAGCGGCGGGTCCGCCGCCGTGAGATCGGTTCCGGGGCAGCGGACCAGCTCGCCCGTACGGCCCGTCAGCACGCGGCCCTCGCCCGGCCGGAGCCGCCGGGCACGACGGTGATCGACACGACCGGGCGTTCCGTGGTCTCGGTGGCGTGCGAGGTGATCGGGGTGTGGCTCGGCGTGGACCGTAGGCCCTCGTAAGGCCGCAGAGTTCAGAGTCCCGCGCGCTCCATGAACAGGGCCCGCAGGTACGCCAGGCTCCGCTCGGCCAGGGGGCGCAGGGCTGGGGCCGCGGCCAGGGCGTCGGCGCGCAGCCGGGCCGTGGCGTCGGGGCCGAGGGCGGCCGTGGCCTCGGCGGTGAAGGAGGGCTCGGCGAGCCACTCGTCCAGGAGGCCGGGCGTGACCTCCAGGTGGAACTGGATGCCCCAGGCGACCGGACCGGCGCGGAACGCCTGGCACTCCGTGGTGCCGGTGCGGGCCAGGACGCGGGTGCCGGGAGCGGGCACGATGCGGTCACCGTGCCAGTGGAGTACGGCCGGGGCGTCGGCCAGCGGGCCGACGAACGGGTCGGCGCGGTCCACGTCGTCCAGCGCGGACCAGCCGATCTCGCTGCCCCGGCCGAGTTCCGCGGCGGGCCGTACGGCCAGGCCCTGGGCGCGGGCGAGGAGTTGGGCGCCGAGGCACACGCCCAGCGTCGGGACGCCGGCCCGCAGCGCGTCGGCCAGCAGGTCCCGCTCCACCTTCAGCGCCGGGTGCTCCGTCGTGGCGTCGGCGTTCATGGGGCCACCCATGACGACCAGCCCGGCCAGGTCGGACAGCGGCGGCAGGTCGTCCGCCGAGGCGCCCGGCGTGTCGATCAGGTTGCGGATGTCGACGTGCAGGCCGCTGCCGTCCAGGGCGTCCAGGATCAGGCCGGGCTTCTCGGCCTCTACGTGCTGGAGTATCAGGACGGTGCGCGGGGGCATGGAGCGGTCTCCTCGGCGGGCGGCACGGCGACAACAGGGCGATGGGCAGCCTAACGTGCCTGGTCGCGGCCGTTTCGCGGCGCGATGGCCGACGCCTTCGGGGCCGTCCCGGCCGCGCCTTTCCCTTCTCTGACGTATCGGCCTGCCGGGCCTTTCTCCGTACGGCGATCCCTTGACGGCTGGCAGGACGCGCTCTACTTTCTTCCGTACTTCCGCAGAGTAAAACATAGATTCCATGATGCGGAAACAGTGCACCTCGCGCTTCCGCCCCCGGGCCGGAGCGCCATCCCGACCGGCCGACGCAGGAGTACTCGATGCCTCGAATGACCGCCGCCCGTGCGGCTGTGGAGATCCTCAAGCGCGAGGGCGTGACCAACGCGTTCGGTGTGCCGGGCGCGGCGATCAACCCGTTCTACGCGGCGCTGCGTGCCGGTGGCGGCATCCACCACACGCTCGCCCGCCACGTCGAGGGCGCCTCCCACATGGCCGAGGGCTACACCCGCGCCCACCCCGGCAACATCGGCGTCTGCATCGGTACGTCCGGACCCGCCGGCACCGACATGATCACCGGTCTGTACTCCGCGACCGGTGACTCGATCCCGATCCTGTGCATCACCGGCCAGGCACCGACCGCGGTGATCCACAAGGAGGACTTCCAGGCCGTCGACATCGCCGCGATCGCCGCCCCCGTCACCAAGGCCGCGACCACCGTCCTGGAGGCCGCCCAGGTCCCCGGCGTCTTCCAGCAGGCATTCCACCTGATGCGCTCCGGACGGCCGGGGCCGGTCCTGATCGACCTGCCGATCGACGTGCAGCTCACGGAGATCGAGTTCGACCCGGAGACGTACGAGCCGCTGCCGGTGCACCGGCCGAAGGCGACGCGCAAGCAGGTCGAGAAGGCCCTCGCCATGCTGAACGCCGCCGAGCGCCCGCTGCTCGTCGCGGGTGGCGGCATCATCAACGCCGACGCCTCGGACCTGCTCGTCGAGTTCGCCGAGCTGACCGGCGTGCCCGTGATCCCCACCCTGATGGGCTGGGGCACCCTCCCCGACGACCACCGCCTGAACGCCGGCATGGTGGGCCTCCAGACCTCGCACCGCTACGGCAACGCGACCTTCCTGGAGTCCGACTTCGTCCTCGGCATCGGCAACCGCTGGGCCAACCGGCACACCGGCAAGCTGGACGTCTACACCCAGGGCCGCACCTTCGTGCACGTCGACATCGAGCCCACCCAGATCGGCAAGATCTTCGCCCCGGACTACGGCATCGCCTCCGACGCCAAGGCGGCCCTGGAACTGTTCGTCCAGGTCGCCAAGGAGCAGAAGGCCGCGGGCGAGCTGCCCGACCGCGGCGCGTGGGCCGCCTCCGCCCAGCAGCGCAAGGCCACGCTCCAGCGCCGTACGCACTTCGACAACGTGCCGCTCAAGCCGCAGCGTGTGTACGAGGAGATGAACCGCGCCTTCGGGCCCGAGACCCGGTACGTCACCACCATCGGCCTCTCGCAGATCGCCGGCGCCCAGATGCTGCACGTCTACAAGCCGCGCCACTGGATCAACTGCGGCCAGGCCGGGCCGCTGGGCTGGACCATCCCGGCCGCGCTGGGCGTCGCCACCGCCGACCCCGACGGCAGCGTCGTCGCGCTGTCCGGCGACTACGACTTCCAGTTCATGCTGGAGGAGCTGGCGGTCGGCGCGCAGCACCGCATCCCGTACGTGCATGTGCTGGTGAACAACTCCTACCTGGGCCTGATCCGCCAGGCACAGCGCAACTTCGACATGGACTACCAGGTCACCCTGGAGTTCGAGAACATCAACACCCCCGAGCTCGGCGTGTACGGCGTGGACCACGTCAAGGTCGCCGAGGGGCTGGGCTGCAAGGCGATCCGTGTCACCGAACCGGACCAACTGCTGCCCGCCTTCGAGGAGGCCAAGAAGCTGGCCGCCGAGCACCGGGTCCCGGTGGTCGTCGAGGCGATCCTGGAGCGGGTCACCAACATCGCGATGAGCGGCACCGACATCGGTAGCGTCAACGAGTTCGAGGACCTGGCCACCGAGCCCGGCCATGCGCCGACCGCCGTCGTGCCGATGAGGTGAGCCGGGCCGGGGCGGGCGGGTGCTCGGCCTTCGTGCCCCGGGTGGCGGTGGTTCAGGCGTCTGCGGGCCAGTCGTCGCCCGCTATACGGGCGTGCAGGTGCTCGTCGTGCCAGCCGTCGGCGTGCAGCAGCGCGCTGCGCAGGGTGCCTTCCAGCGGGAAACCTGCCCTGGCCGCCACCCGGCAGGACGCCGGGTTGGCCACGGAGTGGGTGAGCCGCAGCCGGTGCAGACCGAGTTCCTCCAGGGCCCATCGGCTGATCCGTACGGTCGCCGACACCGCGAGCCCGCGCCCGCGTCCGGCGGGGAGCAGCCAGTAGAGGAATTCCGCGCTGCCGCCTCTGAGATCCAGGTCCGCGAGTCCGGCCAATCCCACCGCCGCACCGTCCTGCCCACCGTCTTTCCCGTCCACGATGGCCCAGATGGCGGCCTGCTCGTCCTGCCACCGCTGCTGCCAGGATGCGATCTTGGCCCGCGCGCCCTCCGTAGAGACCTGTGCGGGCCGGTTCCACTGCTGGATGTCCGGGTCCTGGCAGGCGGCGACCAGCGTGGGGGCGTCGGTGGGGCGCCAGGGGCGTAATGCGGCGTTCGCGGGGAGGGGGAGGGTCGGCTGCTCGCTGTCGCGCATACGGCCGGCGGGGACGACGGGGGGTATTGGGTGCGGGGCGGGGGAGGATGTGGCGGGTGGCGTGGTGGAAGACATGTGTGGATCATGCCAGCGGGCCGTGGGGCGGTTGGGGCCGTGGGGTCGTACGGGGTGGCGGCCCGGTGAACGTACCTGGCTGTACGCCCGAGTTGCCATCAGGTGCGCGTACGGCGCCCCGGATACCACGCGACCACCAACGCCCCACCCGCCACGACCACCGCGGCCAGGACGAGCATCGCGACGTCGAGCGAGCCGGTGAAGGCGTCGAGCACCGCGTCCCGTAGGGCGCTGTCCGCCGAACCGGACACGTCGCTCAGTCGTCGTTCCGCCGCGGCCACGGTTGTCGGCGGGGGCGGGCCGTTCAGTACGGCGGGCAGGTGGGCGGTGAAAAGGGCGGTGACGATGCTGCCGCTGATCGCGATGCCCAGCGCGCTGCCCAACTCGCGGGCGAGGCTTTGCAGTCCGGAGCCGGTTCCCGCCCGGTCCGGCGGCAGTGCCGACATCATGCCGTGCGAGAGCAGGGGGGTGGCCAGGCCGCAGCCGGCCGCCGTCAGTGTGGCACCGGCGGCGTAGAGGACGTACGGGGTGCGCGCGCTCACCGTCGATACGGTGGCCAGGCCCGCCGCCAGTACCAGCAGCCCTGTACCCACGGTGGCCCGGCCGCCCAGCCACCGCTCCAGTACGGTCGCGCAGCGCGGGGCCAGCAGCAGCGCGGCCGCCATCGGCAGCAGACGTATACCTGCCTCCAGTGGCGAATGGCCTTGCGCGTACTGGAGGTACTGGCCGTTGATGTAGAACAGGCCGAACATGCCGACGAAGGCCAGCGCCAGGCCCAGCGCTCCCGCCCGCACGACGGGCAGGGCGAAGAGCCGCGGGTCCAGCATCGGGTGCGGCCGCCGGAGTTCGTACCGTACCCAGCAGGTCAGCAGTACGGCGGCGAGGGCGAAGCCGCCCACGGCCCGTACGCTGAGCCAGCCCGACTCCGGCCCGGAGACGATGCCCGTCAGCAGGGCCAGGAACCCGGCGGTCAGCAAGCTCGCCGAGAGCGGGGAGACCGGGCGGTCGTGACGTACGGCGGCCGGGGCGCAGGCGGCGATCAGGACGAGGGCCACGAGAGCCGGCGGGACGACGCACAGGAACAGGGCCCGCCAGGAACCGGTCTGCAGGGCCGCGCCGCCCCCGACGTTGCCCAGGACCGCCGCCAGGCCCGTCATCGACGCCCACACCGCGACCAGCCGGGGCCGCCGCTCCGGCGCCGCGTCCGCGACCAGCAGGGCCAGCGTCGTCGGCAGTACGGCGGCGGCGCCGACCCCGCTGAGCATCCGGCCGGCGATCACCACCGCGATGCCGGGCGCGGCGGCGCACAGCGCGGAACCCGCCGTGAACAGCGCCATCCCGCCCAGCAGGGTGCCCTTGCGGCCCAGCCGGTCCGCGAGCGCGCCCGCCGGGACGAGCAGGCAGGCGAAGAACACCACGTACCCGTCCACGACCCACACCACCGCTTCGGCGGAGGGGTGCAGCGCGCTGCGGGACAGCGACGGGATGGCGAGATTGACGGCGGAGACCATGCCGACGACGAGGGTGACGCACAGGCACATCACGGCGAGGGTGAGGCGGGCCGGACGGTGGGGAGGGGCGGTTTCGCAGGAGGGGGTGGGTGTGGTGAAAGAGGTGGGTGTGGTGCGGGTCATCGGTTGTCACCTGTCGGGCTGTCGGGTGCGCCGGTGCCCCGGTCCAGTTCCGCGCGGAACGCCAGCCGGTCGCCCCGGACGCGCAGGAACTCCAGGTCCACGGGGCGCCCGTCCGGCAGCCGGGTCAGCCGTTCGACGGTGAACACCGCCTGTCCCGGCGGGGTTCCGAGCAGGGCCGAGGTGCCGGGGTCCGCGTTGACCGCGTGCACGGTCACGCTCGCCGAACCCAGCGGGCCGCCGACCGACTCCTCGATCAGGCTGAACAGGTCCCGGCCCGCCAGGTCCGCGTCCAGCAGCGGCCTTCCGATGTCGGTGGTGAGGTAGGTCAGGTCCAGGGACAGCGGGTCGTCGCCGAGGCGGCGCAGCCGTTCGATGTAGACGACCTGCCCGTCGTCGGGGACGCACAGCTTGCGTGCCACTTCCCGGGGCGGCCGGATCACGTCGGCGACCCGCACCTCGTTGCTGACCCGCCCGTACGCCGACAGGGTCTCGGCCAGTCCGGTCAGCCGCTCCAGCGTGTGCTCGTACGTACGGCGCCGGATCACCGTGCCCACGCCCTGCCGCCGTTCCACCACGCCCTCGTCGCGCAGGACGCCCAGCGCCTCGCGGACGGTGTTCCGTGAGGCGCCGTGGTCGGCGATCAGGCTCCGCTCGTCCGGCAGGACGCCGGAGGGGAAGGCTCCGGAGGCGATCTGCCGGCGGAGTACCTCCGCGACCTGCCGGGCCCGGTCCGCGCGGGACCGAGGGCGGGGGCCTGCCGGGGCGGTGGTCGGGTCGGACGGCGACGCGGTCATGGGCTCTCCGCAGCTCGGCTCGGGGCGCGCCGGGCGACTCGGGGCCGGGCGCCTGCCCAACCTAGGGTCCGCATGCGCGCTCGACGAGGAGAGCGCCTACCTGGCGGCGAAACTGGCCGCGCTGGAAGCGCTGCGCGGCGGATTCACCTCCGTCGCCGACGCCGGGACCCGCGCGCCCGTCGACGTCGCGGTCCTGGCGCAGGCCACCCAGGAGGCCGGTATCCGCTGCGTGCTGGGGCAGGTGTGCTCGGACGGCAAGGGCGGCGAACGGCACCTCGCCCGCTGGGACGGGTCCCGGCTGGTCCACCCGTCCCTGGCGATTCCCGTGCAGGAGGACGCCGCCGACGCCGGGGTGCTGCGGCGCACGGCACGGCTGTGCGCCGAAGCGGGTGCTGTCTTCCAGGTGCACGCCAACGAGCACCTCGCCTCCGTCGAACGCTCCCTCAAGAGCGTCGGCCGGCGCCCGGTGGAACACCTCCACCATGTCGGCGCCCTCGGCCCGCACACGCTCGGCGCGCACGCCACCCTGCTCACGCCCGGCGAACTCCTTCTGCTGGCCGACACGGGCACCGCCGTCAGCTACAACCCCGTCGCCAGCGCATGGAAGGGCAACGGCGTCGCGCAGGCCGGGACGATGGCCGCCATGGGCGTGCGCTTCGGTACCGGCACGGACGGCACCCGCGGCGACGGCTTCCGCCTGGTGGACGCCGCGGAGACCGCGCAGCGGCTGGCGTTCGGCCTGTCGAGCGGCGACTCGGTGTGCGGCGCCGGCCGGGTGTGGCTGGAGCACGCGACCTCGCGCAGCGCCGACGCGCTCGGCCTGGGCCGGGTCACCGGCGAGATCGCGCCCGGCAAGGCGGCGGACTTCCTCGTCGTGGACCTCGACGTACCGGAGCTGACGCCGTCGTGGGACCTGTCCTGGGAACTGGTACGGCTCGCCAACCGCGACCAGATTCGCGCGGTCGTGGTCGGCGGCGGCCTGCGGCTCTGGGAGGGCAGGCCGCTCCACTGGGACGGCCCCGCGCTGCTACGGCGGGCCGCGGCGGCGGGGCGCGAGGTCGTGCGCCGGGCGGGCATCCGCCGCGTCGAACCGGTGCCGTCCGGTTTGTGACGCGAGCTGCCGGAGCATGCGGCCTGGTCCCGACGCGTCGAACCGCCGGCTATGTCTCGTCGAACCGGCTACGTCCCGTCGCGCCGGTTGCGTTTCGTCGTGCCGACTACGTTTCGTCGTACCGGGTGCGTTTCGTCGTACCGGGTGTGTCCCGTCGAACCGGCTACGTCGCGTCGTACCGGTTGCGCCTCGTCGAACCGGTGGCGTTTCGTCGTAACGGTAGGGGTGCGTCGCAACGGCCGGGTTACGTCGTAACGGTCGAGGGTCGTCGCAACGGCCGAGTCCCGTCGTAACGCTGCCGGCTCGCCCGCGTACCCACCTGCGCCCCCTCGCGACGCATCCCGTACGCGGACGAGCCCTCAGCTCTCAGCCCTCAGCTTTCATCCCCCGACTCTCAGCCCTCCGCCTCCCCCGTCGGCCGCCCCAGCACCCGCAGGCCGCGCAGGCGGTTCAGGGCCGCGGCGACCTCGTGGCGGCGCGGCAGCGCGAAGTCCTCGTCGCGGACGGCGAGGAGGCGGTGCGCGCCGTCCTCCAGGTCGCCGTCGAGCAGGTCGAGCGCCTCGGCCAGGGTGCGCTTCCCGTCCACGTACCCGCGCCGCACCATCAGTTCGAGGGCCAGGCCGATGCCCGCCACCTGGCGCGCGTCCGCGATCTGTTCGACGGCCCGCAGGTCGATGTCGTGCTCGCCGAAGGTCAGCCCGTCGTCGCCGCGCGCCCGGATGCGGGAGCGGCCGCGTACGGACGTGTCGAGGGAGCCGGGGTCCGGGCGGCGGTGGGCGACGCCGGGGAAGGCGTCCGCCTCGGCGGTCCGGCCGGTCGGCACCGCCGCCAGCCGGCGCGCCCGTTCGGTGACGTCGGACGGTCGGTACGCGTCCATCATGACCACCTGGTCGGCGACCTCCATGTAGTCGCCGGACCCGCCCATCACCAGCACGGTCGAGACCCCGTGGTCCCGGTGCAGGGAGCGGACGAGGTCCACGAACGGCGTGAGCGGCTCCCGCTCCTTGGCGACCAGCGCCTGCATCCGCGCGTCACGGATCATCAGGTTGGTGGCCGCGGTGTCCTCGTCGATGAGCAGGGCCCGCGCGCCCGCCTCGACGGCCTCGCACAGGGAGGCGGCCTGCGACGTGGAGCCGGAGGCGTTGTCCGTACAGAAGTCGGTGGTGTCCGCGCCGCTCGGCAGGTGGTCCACGAAGGCGTGCACGTCCACCCGCTCGACCCGGCGGCCGTCCTCGGAGCGGATCTTGACGGTGTCGGGCCGGGCCGCCACCCGCTCGCGGCCGTCCCCCGGGACGTGGTCCCACACGCCCGTCTCCAGGGCCCGCAGCAGCGTCGACTTGCCGTGGAAGCCGCCACCGACGATCAGGGTGACGCCTTCGCGTACGCCCATGCCGGTGACGGTCCCCGCGTGCGGCAGGTCGACCGAGACCCGCAGTTCCTCCGGAGAGGCGAACGGGACGACTCCGTCACCGGTCGCCGGACGGTCGTCCACGCCGCTGCGCCGCGGCAGCACAGCGCCGTCGGCGACGAACGCGACCAGGCCGAGGCCGGGCAGCGCGGCGCGCAGTGCGGCGGAGTCCTCGACGGTGTCCGCGAAGGCCCGTACGTCGTCGGCGTCCAGTGCCGCGTACCGCAGCGCGCGCTCGGCGACCTTCGGCAGCAGGCCGCACAGCACGTGCTCCGCCGCGTGCCCGTCGATGCGGCGGCCGTGCCCCGGCAGGTCGACACCCAGCCGTAGCGTCACCGAGCCGTCCCGCGCGTCGACCAGGCAGGAACTGCGCTCCAGCACCTCCTGGCCGCCGGCGTCCACCCGCAGCGCCCGGTGGTCCGCCGCCTCGGCGGCCCGCCGCGCCAGATAGCTCGCCAGCGCCCGCCGCCGGACCGGCGACTCCCACAGGTCGGCGGGGAACCCGGCCTCCTCGGCCGGTACGCGCAGGGCGACCCGCGCGGGCGGCGCGTACGGGTCGGACTGCCCGCGGATCACCTCCAGGGTGAAGCCGGGCATGGACCAACTGCCGAGGAGCGACTTGTACCTGCCGTACGAGGCGCCGTCCATCCGGCGCAGCTCCCCGGCCAGTCCGTCCCTGACCCCTTGCGGGCGGTCGGCCCGCGGCCGGTCCTGTGGACGGCCGTGGGCACGGGTCGGCCCGCGGTCCCGGCCGTGTGCGCGTCCGCGGTCGTGGTCCCGGCCTTGAGGGCGTGGCACAGCGCCTGCACCTTTCTCGTCGTGTCTCGTCGTGTCGTGCGGTCCCCGGTGGTCCACCGGTCCGACGGCCGACGATACCCAGACCGGCACCGCCGCGTCGCACGCGGACGCGTGTCCGGCCGCGGCCGGGCGCACCCGTCCGCGGCCGGTCACCGGCCCCGCCCCCGTACCGGGGGAGCCCGTCGGCGCGCGACGGGCCCCTCAGTACACGGCGGCCCCGTCAGTACACCGCGAAGGGGAACAGCCGCCCGGGCGCGTCCGCCTGCGCGCCCTGACCGTCAGCCGCACGGACCGGCCGCAGCCCGACCAGAGTGGTGCCGCCGCACGCGCAGATCACGGATGTGGCGACGAGCAGCCGGCCGGAGCAGTCGACGACCGGGGTGGTGAAGGTGCGCGGCTCCGCGGCCCCGCACCGACGGCACGCCGCCGTCGGCGCCGCGCTCACCGTTCCCGCCCCGTCCCGCCCCGCACGGCGGCCGGCGTGAGCGCCGAGCCCAGGAGCAGGACCCAGAGGGAGTCCTGCGACACGGGGAATCCGGTGGGGGAGGGCGTCACCAGGGTGACGCCGACGATGAGCACCGCCACGAAGGCGATGCCCGTACAGCGAAGGGCTATCCTGCAGTCGACGGACATGAGGTCTCCTTGTGGGTGAAGAACACGAGGTTTTCCGAGTTCGGCAGAAGGCCGTTCCCTGCTTCCCGCCAGAAGCTCCAGGGAGCGGCCTCTTCGTGTGCCGGTGGCGGTACGGGCGCCGCCCGCCCGCCGGTTCGTGCCGGCCGGTCGCGATCGGCTGTCAGGTCACATGACGTCCTCCTTCCCGCTGGCCGGCCGCGCTGAGCCGTGCGGCCCGTACACCGGAAGTGTCGGCCCCGCGCTCACCTGCGCCTATGGCGGAGCGACGGGCGCAGGCATTTCTGAGCACCGCGACAGCGCGCCGGGACACTGGCGAACACCGGTGGCACAGGCGGACAATGACGGACAGGCACGGAACTTCTGTGGCGCCGCCGCCGCGCACCCGGGGGATGATGATCCATTGACCGAACGGCCAGCGTCCCCACCTGTACCGGAGCCCGTGGAGGCGTTCGCGGAGCAACTGCGCGAACTGCGGCTGCGGTGCTTCGAACCGACCGAGGCCCGCCTCGCCCTCCAGATGAAGTGCGGGCGCAGCTCGGTGTCCGCGATGCTCAACGGGCGCCGCTTCCCGAGCTGGGAACTGACCTCGGCCTTCGTCGCCGCGTGCGGCGCGGAACCGGCGGACTGGCTGGACCGCTGGCGGGACGCGAAGCGCCGCCTCGACGCGCTGCGCCGGGGACCGGCCGGCCAGGACGGGGCCGCGCGCCCGGTGGCGCTGCCGGACGCCGGCGGTGACGCGCTCCTCGCCGCGACCTGGTACCGCAGCAACCCCGAGTTCTACACCGCGGCGGCCCGGTGCGTCCGGGCCGCCCGGACGGAGATCAGGGTGACGTACACCCGCCGCTACCCGCCCGACCAGTACACGACGAAAGCCTCGGCGGACTACTTCGCGGACATCCTGGCCTGGGCGCGCGAGGACACCGAGGACCAGCGCAGCGTCCGCCGGATCATCGGCGTCCCCGAGACCGACGGCGTACCCGACCGGGACGTCCTGGCCTGGGCCCGGCGGCACCGGGAGGAGACCGGGCACCTCCTCAACTACGAGGCGAACGTACTGCGGTGGACGGCGGCGGCCGACGGCCTGAACATGGCGCTGATCGACGACAGCACCGTCTTCCTGGCCTTCTCCGGGGGCGCCCGTCAGAAGCTGAACGGCTTCAGCGTCCAGGACCCGACGTACATGTCCTACTTCGCCGCCTACTTCGAACAACTGTGGACGCCCCTCCAGGCGCTGGGTGCCTACCTGGACGCCACGGGAGGCTGACGCGGCGTCGCCGGACGGCCCACCACCTTTCACGAGGGAGGCGTGACGGCGCATACTGCCAGCGTGAGCAATGAGCGACCGAACGGCGCCCCGGACCTTGACGCCCCGTCGCCCGCTGACCGGGAGCAGTGGATCCAAGGGCGCGAGAAGACCGTGGACCGGCGTGAACGCCATGCCGACGAGCGGGAACGGCTGGCAATCCGGCGTGACGAGGCCGCCGACCGGCGGGAGCGCCTCGCGGAAACCCGGGAGAACACGGCCGACGCGCGGGAAACCCGCGCGGACGCACGGGAGGCGGCCGCCGACCGGCGCCAGACCGTTCTCGATGCGCGGGAAGAGCGGGCGGACCGCCGGTCCCGCGCCGCCGGCGAGGACAGCGTCAGCCGTCGGCAGCGCTCCGCCGAGGCCATCGAGCGGGCCCAGGACCTGATCACGGCCAGTCAGGAACAGCTCCAGCGAGTCGAAGCGGCCTTGCGCCGCGCGGAAGCACGCGAAGAGTTCGAGCAGCGGGCCGTCGACCAGGAAGTGGCGGACTCGGAACGCCAGGCGCATGGCGACGCCCATGTGGCGCAGGACGCCCCCCGACACGTCCGGGCCGGGGCAAGCGGGAAAGTGACGACAGGGTGGGGGCGGCGGGGACGGCTCCCGCCGCTCCCGCGTGGCCCGTGACGGAACGCGACTCCCGGCACCGGCCGGTGCCGGGAGCGTGCGGGGCGTCTACCGTGCGCCGGCCGGTGCGAGCGCGTCGTCGGCGAAGCGCGGCACCTCCGCGTTCTCGTCGTGGCCGCCGTTCTTCTCGCGGATCCACTTGCCGGCCAGGGCGGGGATCCAGGCCGAGAACTCGCTCTGCGTCAGGTCGGCGGGGACCTTGCCGCCCAGCTTGTTGATGTCCGCGGCGGGGTAGCCGCCGGGCGCGTCGATGCGTTCGGCCGGGGTGTCCTTCATCGTCGCGTCCCAGACCTGGAGGGCGAACGTGGTGCAGTTCCTGGCGGACGTACCCGCCCAGCCGCCGGTCAGGAGGAAGTTCCAACTGGGCAGCAGCGTGTACTTCTCGTTGAGTTCGCCACGCCGCTGGATCTCCTGCTTGAAGGCGCTCTGCTGGGCGCCGGTCAGCGCCGTACAGCGCGCGGCGCGTGCGGAGTGCGCCTGGCCCTGGTCCTGCTTGCGGCTCGGCCGGTCCCATTCGACCAGCGGCTTGCCGGGTACGTTGATGTCGTAACCGGTGTAGTTGACGGACATGCCGTCGACCGGGGAACCGTCACCGTTGGTGCCGTCCGGATCGTTCGGCTGGAAGGAATACGTGTCGTAGCGGGCCTCTTCGCCGCTGTCCAGCTTCCGGTGCAGCTTGCCGCCGCTGTTGAAGTGCACGAGCCAGCTATGACCGAACACGTGCTGGCTCACGTTCAGTTCGTAGAGCAGCTTGTTCGTCTGCTCGGCGTAGGACAGCTCGCCGTACTTCTTCTGGAAGCCGTCGCTCTTCCACAGCGCGTGGGCCCGCTTGCCGATGTCCCAGACGTAGCCGCCGGTGGTGCGGTCGGTGATCTCGGTGCTGTAGATGCAGAGCACATTGTCCAGTGAGCGGGCACCGGTCGGCCGGGGCCGGTCGGCGGCGTGTACGGCGGGCGCCTGGAGCAGGGCCAGGAGGAGGGCCGCCGCGGCGCTCGACGTGAGCACGGCCGGCGTACGTAATGTCATGACGTGCGGGTACTTTCCTTCGGTCGGCCGGCGGCTCGGACGCGCCGCCGGCTCGGCGTACCAAGATCATTTCGGTCGGTGGTCCCGTGCGCCAAGGGCGGAAAGTCCTGGCGGGGCGGGACTTTCGCCCTTACGGGGGCGAGGGCGGTGCCGGGGCTTGTACGGCCGGGCCGGGGGAGAGGTGGCCGGAGCCGGGACCGGGGCGGCCGGGCGCCCGGGACGTGGCGCGTGATCAACTGGTCCGGTCCGGCCGGGTGGCCCGCCCGCCGCGCCGGACGGCACCGTGACACGGCGTCCGACGTTCCGACCCCCGGGAGAGTGGTCCGCGATGAGCAGCATCAGCTACGACGACGTGCAGGCGGCGGCCGGCCGGATCGCCGGGGACGTGCGCCCGGTCACCGTCGCACCGGTCGACCCGGGCGGGTTCGGGCCCGGCGAGGGCTGGCTCGCCTACGAGTTCACCCAGCACACCGGGTCCTTCAAGGCTCGCGGCGCGGCCAACTTCATCGCCGCGCACCGCGAGGCCGGCACCCTGCCCGAAGCCGGGGTGGTCATCGCCTCCGGGGGCAACGCCGGACTGGCCTGCGCCTGGGCGGCGGGCCGCCACGGCGTCCGGGCGACGGTCTTCCTGCCCGAGACCGCGCCGCCGGTCAAGGTCGCCCGGCTGCGCCTGCTCGGCGCCGACGTACGCCAGGTGGGCACCGAGTACGCCGCCGCGCTGGAGGCGTCCCGGGAACACGCCGGACGGACCGGCGCGTTGGAGGCGCACGCGTACGACCACCCGCTGATCGCCGCCGGGGCCGGTACCCTGCTGGAGGAGATCCGGGCCGCGCTGCCCGGCCTGGACACGGTCGTCGTCGCGGTCGGCGGCGGTGGCCTGTTCAGCGGGGTCACCGCGGCCGCGCACCACCACGGCGTCCAGGTCGTGGCCGTCGAGCCGGAGAACTGCCGGGCGCTGAACGCGGCGATCGAGGCGGGCCGGGTCGTCGACGTCCCGGTGGACTCCGTCGCCGCCGACTCGCTGGGCGCGCGCCGCGCCAGCCGGATGGCGCTGGACTGGGCCCTGCGGGCCGAGGCGGTCTCGCTGCTGGTCCCGGACGAGGCGATCGTGGCCGCGCGCCGGAGCCTGTGGGACGACCGCAGGCTGGCGGTCGAGCACGGCACGGCGGCCGCCTTCGCCGCCCTCCGGTCCGGGGCGTACCGGCCCGCGCCGGGGGAGCGGGTGTGCGTCGTCGTGTGCGGCGCGAACACCGACCCGTCGGACCTGGTACGTACCGAGCCCGTACGCCCCGGTGAGTGACCCCGGCGGCCTGTTCTGGCGCACGTATTCGACGTACGCATGACTGCCGGGCCGGTCGCCGGGAAGCCGTCCGGCTCCCGGGACCGCCCGGCCCCACCCTCGCCGTTCCGCCTGTGAGCTGCGCGTCCGCGGTTCTCCGGACGGCCCGCGGCGCATGCGGCGCACCCGTCTCCGCACACCTGTCCAAAGAGATTTGCCGACGAACCGATACACCCGTCGTGTGGTGCTCGTTGGCCCTTTACGGCGCGTGAGCCGCGACCGGTCGCCCGGCCCCGCCACGGCCCGGTCGCCGTTGTACACCAGCACCTTCGTCAGGAGACGGCAAGCATGAACAGGAAGCCAGGCCACCGCGGTCGCCGATTGCCGCTGACCGTCGCGCAGACGGGGATGTGGTTCTCCCAGCAGCTTGACGCGGAGAACCCGATCTACCGTGCCGCGGAGTACGTGGACATCCACGGCCCGGTCGACCTGGCCGTGCTGGACACCGCGGTGCGCCGCGCCGTGGCCGGCATCGACGCCGTACGGGTCCGGTTCGAGACCGACGAGGACGGCGGCGTCTGGCAGGTCCCCGACCTCGCGGACGACTGGCCGCTGCCCGTCGTCGACCTGCGGGAGGCGGCGGACCGCCCCGCCGGACCGCCGCCGGGACCGGCCCTGGTGGTCCCGCCGGCCGACCCGTGGGCCCGCGCGAAGGAGTGGATGTGGGCCGACCTGCGCAAGCCCACCGACCTGCGCCGCGCCCCGCTGTTCAGCTTCGCCGTGCTGCTGCTGCCCGGCGACCACTGCGTGCTGTACATGGCGCTGCACCACATCGTCCTGGACGGCTACGGCTTCTCGCTCATGATCCGGCGGATCGCCGAAATCTACAGCGCCCTGGAGGCGGGCGAGGAGTGCCCGCCCAGCGACCTGGGCACCCTGGAGCAACTGCTGGCCGACGAGGCCGCGTACCACGCCTCCGAACGGTGCGCCAAGGACCGCGCGTTCTGGGCCGAGCGCTTCGCCGGCCGCGCCGCCGGAACGGGTCTCGCCGGCCGACTGGCCACCGTCCCGCACCGCTTCGTGCGCGAGACCGGCCACCTCCCCGCACCCGCCGCCGACGGGCTGCGCGCCCTGGCCCGGCAGACCCGGTCGGGGCTGCCCGTGGTGGCGATGGCCGCGCTCGCGCTGTACGTGCACCGCATGAGCGGATCGACCGACGTGACGCTGGACCTGACCGTGACCGGCCGCGTCGGCGCCGTACCGCGCAGCACGCCGTGCATGGTCGCCAACGTGCTGCCGCTCCAGGTCGGGCTGGAGCCGTACACGACCGTGCGCGAACTGCTGCGGCACACCTCCGAGCGGGCCCGCGGCCTACTGCGCCACCAGCGCTACCCGTCGCCGTACCTCGTCCAGGAGCTGGGCGCCGCGCACACCGGCGGGCATCTCGGCGACTGGGGCATCAACATCATGAGCTACGACCCGGAGCTGGCCTTCGGACGGCACCCGGCCACCCTGCACAACCTCTCCAACGGCCCGGTCACCGGCCTCGGCGTCAACGTCTACGAGCGGACCGACGACGGCTGTCTGCGCATCGACTTCCAGGCCGACCCGGACCTGTACGACGCCGACGTCACCGCCGCCCACCAGCGCCGCTTCCTGGCCCTGCTGGACACCCTGGCCGGCGTCGACCCCGAACAGCCCGTCGGCGGCATCGACCTGCTGCCCGCCGCCGAGCGCCGCCGGGTGACCACCGGATGGAACGACACCGCCCGTACGGTGCCGGTCACCACGCTGCCCGCGCTCTTCGAGGAGCAGGCCCGCCGCACGCCCGCGGCCACCGCCCTCGTGTGCGGCGCCACCACCCTCTCGTACGCCGCGCTGAACGCCCGCGCCAACCGGCTGGCACACGCGCTGATCGAACGCGGCGCCGGGCCCGAGACGTTCGTGGCGCTGGCCCTGCCGCGCACCGCCGACCACCTCGCCGGGCTGCTGGCCGTCCTCAAGACGGGCGCCGCGTCCGTACCGGTCGACCCGGAGCTGCCCGCCGAGCGCATCCGCTTCCTGCTCGCCGACACCCGCCCGGTCTGCGTCCTCACCTCGGCGGCGGCCGCCGGGAACCTGCCCGGTACCGTCACCACCCTGTGCCTGGACACCCCGGCCGCCGCACGGGAACTGGACCTCCGTCCGGACACCGACCCCACGGACGCCGACCGGGTGGCCCCGCTGGCACCGGGCCACCCGGCGTACGTCAGCTACACCTCCGGCTCCACCGGGCAGCCCAAGGGCGTCGTCGTGGAACACCGCCAGTTGACGAACCTGTTCTTCGACCACCGGGCCGAGCTGATCGACCCGGAGACGGCCACCGCCCGGCGCCGCCTGCGGGCCGCGCTGACCGCCGCGTTCTCCTTCGACACCGCCTGGGAGGGCCCGCTGTTCCTGGCCGCCGGCCACGAACTCCACCTCGTCGAGGACGCCGTACGCCTCGACCCGCCCGCCCTCGTCGACTACATCGCCGACCACCGCGTCGACTTCCTCGACCTCACCCCCACCTACCTGCACCAGTTGATCGCCGCCGGACTGTTCACCGGCGAACGGCACCGGCCCCGCATCCTCATGGTGGGCGGCGAAGCCGTCGACGCCGCCCTCTGGGAGACGCTGCGCACCCTGCCCGGCACCACCGCGTACAACTACTACGGGCCGACCGAGTGCACCGTCGACGCCGTGTACTGCCGCATCGCCGGCCAGGGGGAACAGCCCGTCATCGGACGGCCGGGCCGCAACGTGCAGGCGTACGTGCTCGACGCCGCGCTCAACCCCGTGCCGGCCGGGGTACCGGGCGAGCTGTACCTGGCCGGTGACCAGATCGCCCGCGGCTACCTCCGCCGGCCCGCGCTCACCGCGGAGCGGTTCGTCGCCAACCCCTTCGCCCACGCGGGCAGCGGATCGGCCGCCGGCACCTGCGGCGACCCCGGGGTGCCCTGC
The DNA here is from genome assembly GCF_003865135.1 of Streptomyces chrestomyceticus JCM 4735. Taxonomy (NCBI): domain Bacteria; kingdom Bacillati; phylum Actinomycetota; class Actinomycetes; order Kitasatosporales; family Streptomycetaceae; genus Streptomyces; species Streptomyces chrestomyceticus. The sequence goes on from NZ_BHZC01000001.1 coordinate 8,862,348, forward strand.
ACCTGCGGCGCGCCGGGCTCGCGCATGTACCGGACCGGCGACCGGGCGCGCTGGACGCCCGACGGCATCCTCGAATACCTCGGCCGTGCCGACGGACAGGTCAAGGTGCGCGGCTTCCGCATCGAGCCCGGCGAGGTCGAGACGGCGCTGGCCCGCCACCCGGGCGTGGCCCACGCGGTGGTCACCGTACGGGAGGACACCCCCGGCGACCGGCGCCTGGCCGCGTACGTCGTGCCCGTCCACCCCCAACGCCCGGCCGCCCGTATCCCCGCACCCCAGCGCCCGGCCGACCGCGCGGTGCCCGGCCGTATCCCCGCCTCCCGCCGCTCCGGTTCCGGCACCGCCGCGCCCGCACCGGTCGACGCGGACGTCCTGCGCGCCTGGGCGACCGCCCGCCTGCCCGAGTACATGGTCCCCGGCGCCTTCGTCCTCCTGGACCACCTGCCGCTGACCGCCAACGGCAAGCTGGACCGCGCCGCCCTGCCCGCGCCGGAGACCCCTGCCGTCTGCACCGGGCGCCAGCCGCGCAGCCCCCAGGAGAAGGTGCTGTGCACGCTGTTCGCCGAGGTGCTCGGCGTACGGCAGGTCGACGTCGACGACGACTTCTTCGCCCTCGGCGGGCACTCCCTGCTGGCGGCCAAGCTGATCAGCCGCATCCGCTCCGCGCTGGGCACCGAGCTGTCCATCCGCGCGCTGTTCGACGCGCCCACCGTCGCCGAACTCGTCAAGGTGCTGCGCACCGGCGGCGGATCGGACGGCTTCGAGGCCCTGCTGCCGCTGCGCACCCGGGGAAGCCGCCCCCCGCTCTTCTGCGTCCACCCCTCCGGCGGCCTGAGCTGGTGCTACGCCGGGCTGCTGCGCCACCTGGACCCGGACGTCCCGGTGTACGGGCTCCAGGCCGGCGGACTGGCGGGGCGCGCGGCGCTGCCCGCCACCTTCGAGGAGATGGTCGCCGACTACGTCGGGCAGATCCGGGCCGTACAGCCCACCGGGCCGTACCACCTGCTCGGCTGGTCGCTCGGCGGCGCGCTCGCCCACGCCATCGCGGTCCGGCTCCAGGCCAGGGGCGAGCGGGTGGCGCTGCTGGCCATGCTCGACTCACGCCCCATCGACCCGCACGGAATGACGGACTCCGCCGTCCCGGAGCACGACATCCTCGCCCTGCTCCTGGAAGCGGCCGGACACGATCCGGACCGGTTCGCGCGGCCGTTGACCGTCCCGGGTGTGGCGGCGGTGCTGCGTGGGCCGGGCGGCGGTGACGAGCTGCTCGACTCCCTCAAGCAGCACCCGGCGCTCGGCGAGGACCGGCTCACCGCCGTCACCGAGGTGTTCACCAACTCGGTGAAGCTGCTGCCGACCTTCTCCGAGGGCATCTTCGACGGCGACCTGCTGTACTTCCGCGCCACCGAGGGCAAGCCCGCCCACGCACCGACCGCCGAGACCTGGCGCCACCTGGTCACCGGCCACATCGAGAACCACGACATCGCCTGCACCCACCACGCCATGACCCAGGCGGAACCCCTGGCCCGGATCGGCCGGGAGGTGGCCGCACATCTGGAAGCGACGGTGGCGGTGCCCGGTCCGGGGGCGCGGGGGTAGCGGCGGAAAGCCGCGTTCCGGTGACGGGCTCAGGCCGCCGCGTACCGCTCCGCCAGTTCGGACGCCGTGCGGGCGACGGCGGAGCGGAGGCCGGGCGGGCCCAGCACCTCGGCCTCCGTACCCAGCCGGAGGAGGTCGCCGACCGCGACGGCCGGGGCCTCGACCGGGAGGTCCACCAGCACCCAGCCCTCGTGGTCCGGCGGCCCGGCGCCTTCCAGGGCCTGGCTGCCGGCCGCGCCGAACTGCATGGGGAGCAGCCGTTGGGCGCGCGGGGAGATCCGCAGCCGTGCCGTCGTGTGGTGCAGTCGTGCCTCCAGGCGCCGCGAGGACTCCTCCCAGCAGGCGGCCAGGTCGAAGCCGGCCGGTCGCTCGAAGGACGTGTCCGTCGTCTCGGCGTGCACGAGGCGGGAGATGCGGTAGGTCCGGGTCCGTACGGTGCCGTCGCCCGGTGAGGTGGTGTCGCCCGGCCGGGCAGCGTCGGCCGGTGGCGGGCCGTCCGTCCAGGCCACCACGTACCAGATGCCGCTTTTCAGGACGAGGCCGAGCGGGAGCAGCTCCCGGTGCGCCGCGGTGCCGTTCCACGTCCGGTAGTGGACGCGCAGCGTCCGCTGTTCCCAGACGGCGCGGGCCACGGACGCCAGGTGGGGTACCGGGTCGGTGTGCCGGAACCAGGCGGCGGCGTCCAGGTGGAAGCGGTCCTGGAGGCGGCGGGTCCGGTCCGCCAGGCCGGGTGGCAGTGCGGCCTGGAGTTTCAACTGGGCCGTCGCCAGGACCGCGCCCAGACCCAGTTCCCGCGCGGCCCCCGGCACGCCGGCCAGGAAGAGTGACTCCGCCTCGGCGTCGTTCAGCCCGGTCAGGCGGGTGCGGTAGCCGTCCATGAGCGAGTAGCCGCCGTCCGGGCCGCGTTCGGAGCGGACCGGGACGCCCGCGGCACCCAGCGCCTCGACGTCCCGGTAGACCGTGCGCGGGGACACCTCCAGTTCGGCGGCCAGTTCGGCGGCGGTCATCCGGCCGCGGTTCTGGAGCAGCAGGAGGAGGGAGAGCAGACGGTCGGCGCGCATGGGGCCATTGTCGCGCCGTACCTGACAGAAGGTGTCAGGTACGGCGGCGAGACTTCGAGCACGCCGCGCGGACCGTACCGCGCGGCCGGACGAAAGGATCACCATGCCCGCACCGGCCGGCGCCGAACGCCTCCGCACCACCGGACACTTCACGTACGCCAACTGGGAGGAACGCGCCCTCGGCGAGGACGGCACCTTCCCGCGCCTGGCCCACGCCGCCGTCACCAACACCTTCGCCGGGGGCGTGGAGGCAGCCGAGACGACGTGCGAGTACACCATCGTCTACATGACGGAGAAGACCGGTACGTTCACCGGGATGGAGCTGCTGGCGGGCAGCGTCGACGGGCGGCGGGGCACCTTCGTCGTGGAGGAGCGCGGCACGTTCGACGAGCGGGGGAGTGTGCACTGCACGTTCGAGGTCGTGCCGGGCTCGGCCACCGGGGAGCTGGCCGGGCTGGGCGGTACCGGGGAGTTCACGGCCGAGCACGGCAACCCGTCCGTTCCGTACACCTTCGATTACGACTTCGGCTGAGCCGTAGCCGTAGCCGTAGCCGGATCCGGACCCCCTTCCTCCGCCGCGCCGCGCCCGTCCTAAGATCGGGCGGTCCGGCAACAAGATGCGCAGGCCGCATCGGCGGCCCGCGCGCAACGGGGAAAACGGGGAAGCAGCAGTGCAGCGCAACAAATGGATACGTACGGCGGCGACGGTGGCCCTGGTGGTCTCGGCGGCCAGCGCCTGCGGAGCGTCCGGGGAACCGGCGTCCGCCAAGGGCACGCCGGTGCCGAGCCCGACGGCCGCGCCGCCCGAGAAGGTCGCCCCGCAGCACCCGGCGCCCGGCAAGAAGGCGCCGGTGCTGGAGCAGATCAAGTACGACCTGGAGACCCGGGTGCTCTACATGGGCGGCGCGGTGCCCAAGCCGACCAGCAGCACCTGTGACACCAAGGAGGTCGGCGGCGAGAAGCCCCAGACCTTCACCTGCACCGTGAAGTACATGGGCGTCGACGTGCCCTTCCGCGTCGAGACCAAGGGCGGCTTCATCCTCATGCAGTACACGGCCACGCCGACCAAGGGCGGCGTGCTGACCGCCGAGGGGATGCGGGCCCGGGCGTGGAAGCAGTACGGGATGTACGGAGGGAAGGCGGCCAGGTCGTTGCGCTGCGACAAGGCTCCCGAGGTGCAACTGGTGCCGATCGACAAGCCCAGCGGGTACCGCTGCTACGTGGGCGAGGGCGGCCTCAAGGGCGACTACGACGCGATCGTCACCGCCAACGGTATGCGTCTGACCTGATCCGGTTCCCGGCAACGGTATGCGCCCGACGTGATCCGGGTGCCGGGCATCCCACCCCCGTGAGGATGCCCGTCCACCCACCGGCCGCACGTGGTGCGGTGCTGCGCCGGCCCGGTCCCGTCGACGCCGGAGGGTGCGGACGCGGGCACCGTGACCGGCGCAGGTACGGCCCACTTCACCGCACCGGCCATTGATTGGCAGCCCCTTTCCGTGCGGCCAATCAATGGCCCGCACGGCCGGAAACCGGCCTTGTGGGGTCCCACCGGCCTCCGTACCGTGGCGTTTCCCGGTCAGCTCGGCGCGGAGGCCGCATGGGGCGTCGCGAAAAGCCCGTGGACCCCGGGGCGGGTCCGGTACAGCGGTTCGCGTACGAACTGCGCAAGCTGCGCCTGGAGGCGGGCAGTCCGACCTACCGGGCCATGGCGGAACGGGCGGCCTACTCGGCCGCCGTGCTCTCCCAGGCGGCGGCGGGGGAGAAGCTGCCGTCCCTCCCGGTGACGCTGGCGTACGTGACGGCGTGCGGCGGGGACACCGGGCACTGGCAGCGGCGCTGGCACGAAGCCGTACGGGAGGACGCGGCCCGGGTACTCGAAGCGGAGGAGGACGGTGCCGCCGCGCCCTACCGCGGCCTGGCCCGTTTCGAACCGGACGACCATGCGCGCTACTTCGGCCGCCGGCGGCTCACCGGGGAACTGCTGCGGCGGGTGCGCGAACGCCGGGTCGTCGCGGTGTTCGGCCCGTCCGGCAGCGGAAAGTCGTCCCTGCTGCGCGCCGGGCTCATCGCCCGCCTGCGGCAGCCCGCCGACGACCCGCCGCCCGGCCTGCCCCCGCCCGCCGCGATCCGCGTCCTCACCCCCGGCGCCCACCCCGAGCGCGACGCCGGGCGGCTGTTCACCCCGGCCGGGACGACGGGGGACACCTGGCTCGTGGTGGACCAGTTCGAGGAGGTCTTCACCCTCTGCGCCGACCCCGACGAACGGAACGCGTTCGTCCGCCGCGTCCTGACGGCCCACGACCCCGCGAGCCGGCTGCGGGTGGTGCTGGGCGTACGGGCGGACTTCTACGGCCGGTGCCTGGCGCACCGGGAACTGGCCGACGTGATCCACGAGGCGAGCCTGCCCATCGGCCCGATGACGCCGCAGGAACTGCGGGAGGCGATCGTCAAGCCCGCGGCCGCCGAGGGCCTGATCGTGGAGCGGTCGCTGACCGCCCGCCTCGTCGAGGAGATGGCCGAGGAGCCCGGCAGCCTGCCCCTGCTCTCGCACGTCCTGCTGGAGACCTGGCGGCGGCGCCGCGGCCGTACCCTGACGCTCCAGGCGTACGAGGCGGCGGGCGGCGTCCACGGCGCGGTCGCCCAGACCGCCGAACAGCTCTACGGCCGGCTCTCGCCGCAGCAGGCCGCGACGGCGCGCCGGATGCTGCTGCGCCTGATCACCCCGGGCGAAGGCTCGGCGGACACCCGCCGGCCCGCGGCCAGGGGCGAGCTGGACGCCGGTGACCCGGCCGCCGCCCAGCTCGTCGAACAGTTGGCCAGGGCCCGTCTGATCACGGTGGACCAGGACACCGTGGACCTGGCCCACGAGGCGCTGATCACCTCCTGGCCCCGGCTGCGCGGCTGGATCGAGGAGGACCGCGGACGCCTGATCGTGCACCGCCGGCTGACGGAGGCGGCCGGACTGTGGGACGAACTCGATCGCGATCCCGGGGCGTTGTACCGGGGCACCCGGCTGGATGCCGCCGAGGAGGCGTTCGCCCCCGAGGAGGGGAGCGTTCCGGAGGAGGGCGGCGGTTCTCAACCGTCGTCCGTCGGCACCCCCGACGAACTCACCCCTCTGGAACGCGCCTTCCTCACCGCCAGCATCGCGGCGCGCGACCGCGAGCGGCGCGCCGCCGCCCGGACCACCCGCCGGCTGCGCCAGTCCGCCGCGACCCTGTCCGTCCTGCTCGCCCTCGCCCTCGCCGCCGGCCTGGTCGCCTGGGACCAGTTCCGTACGAGTGAACGGCAGCGCGACGCGGCCGTGACCGCCCAGCGTCTCTCCCTGTCGCGGCAGCTCGCCGCCCAGTCCACCGCCCTCATGGGGGACTGGCCGGACCTGTCCTCCCTCCTGGCGGTCCACGCCTACCGGACCGCCCCCACCAAGGAAGCCGTCGCGAGTCTGTTCAGCGCGGTGGACGTCCCGCTGCGGCGCCGGCTCGACGCGCACTCCGGCGGGGTGCGGGCGGTCGCGTTCAGCCCCGACGGGCGCACCCTCGCCACCGGCGGCGCGCGGGACGCCACCGTGCGCCTGTGGAACGTGCCCGCCGGAACGGCCCGCGCCACCCTCCCCGCACCCGCGAAGACGCTCGCCGCCCTGGCCTTCAGCGCCGACGGACGCACGCTGGCGGGCAGCACCGGTGGGGGAGCCTGGCGGCTGTGGGACGTGGCCACCGGCCGTACCCGCGCCACGTTCGGCGGGCACGGCGGCCCGGTGGCGACCACGGCCTTCAGCCGGGACGGCCGCATCCTGGCCACCGGCGGCACCGACGGCACCGTGCGCCTGTGGGACACGGCCACCGGCGAGCTGTCCGCGACGCTGCGCGGTCACACCGGGAAGGTCGTCTCGGTGGCCTTCGCGCCCGACGGACGCTCGGTGGCCACCGGCAGCTTGGACGGCACCGTACGCCTGTGGGACGCGGCCACCGGCGCCGCCCGCGCCCGGCTCGAATCGCCCGCGGGCAGCAACCGGGCGGTGGCGTTCGGCCCGGACGGGCGCACCCTGGCCATCTACGGCGGCAACGAGGCGTCCATCAAGCTGTGGGACGTGACCGCCGGCAAGGCCCGTACCACCCTCGCCGGACCCGCCGGCTACGTGATCGCGATGGTCTTCGGCCCCTCCGGCCGCTTCCTGGGCGGCGGCAGCGACGACGGCACCGTACGGCTGTGGGACGTGGCCACCGGAGCGAACCTCGGCACGCTCCCGGGGCATGCGCGCCGCGTCAACTCGGTGGCGTTCAGCCCGGACGGGCACACGATGGCCAGCGGCAGCGACGACGGCACGGTCCGGCTGTGGAACACCGCCCTCGGCGATGTGCTCACCACCCTGACCGGCCACTCCGGGCCGGTGGGCGCCGTGGCGTACGGCCGGGGCGGCCGTACGCTGGCCAGCGGCAGTGACGACGGCACCGTACGCGTCTGGGACCTGGGCACGCGCGGGAGCCGGACGCTCGGCCGCCGGTCCGGCAGCGGCGCGAGCGACCGCGTCCGCGCGGTGGCGTTCAGCCCCGACGGCCGCACCCTCGCCACCACCGGAAGACGCACCGGCCTGCGCATCTGGGACGTGGCCACCGGCAGACTCCTCGTCACACTGCCGCGGTTCACGGGGGAAGCGGTGGCCTTCAGTCCGGACGGCCGGACCCTGGCCGGTACCGGCGGGACCGGAGCGCTGCTGCTGTGGGACACTCGCGGCCACCGCACCCGGACCCTGTCCGCCTCCCGTGCCGATCCGGCCACGTCGGTCGCCTTCAGCCGGGACGGCCGGACCCTGGCGAGCGGCAGCCGGCACGGCCCCGTACGGCTGTGGGACGTGGCCACCGGGCGTGCCCGGAAAGTCCTCACCGGTCCCCGCGGCGACGCCGGGGCGGTCGCGTTCAGTCCGGACGGACGCACCCTGGCCGGCGGCGGCGCCGACGGATCGGTACGGCTGTGGGACATGATCACCGGCCGGGCCCGTACCACCATCACCGGGCAGACCATCGGCGCGCTGGGCGCGGTGGCCTTCACCCCCGACGGCCGGACCCTGGCCGCCAGCGGGCGTGACACCGGCAGCGTACGGCTGTGGGACGTGGCCACCGGCCAGGCGCGGGCCACCTACGCGGGCCAGACCGGTCTGGTGCGGTCGGTGGCGTTCAGCCCCGACGGCCGCTCACTGGCCACCGGCAGCAGCGACGGAGTGGTACGGCTGCGGGAGGTGGCCCTGCCGGGCCCTGACGAGTCCGTCAAGAGAATCTGCCGGGCCGTCAACCGCGAGCTGACGCCGGCGGAACACGCCGCGTACCTGCAGGACGAGGCGCCCCGTAAGGCCTGCGGGACGTCCTGAGGCAACTCGAACACATTTAGCACCGGTGGAGTCCTGCGCACCGTCTGGTGCGGGGGCGCCGTCGGCGATAGGAGGTAGGCGGGGCTGCGCGCGAGGGACGGGAGACCAGGCCCCGCCCGGCGCGCAGAGCTAGGGGGCGTCTCATGAGCACTCCGGCAGCGCTGCGCCTGCTGCGCGGCACCGACCTGCTGGACCTGTCGTTCGGCTTCACCGGGCTGACGGTGGAGGGGACCGGCGGGGACCGGCGACTGGTCCGCGCGAACGCACAGGCGGACGGCTGGATCGCGGTCACCTTCGGACCGCAGCACACGGTGGAGCAGGCGTTCAGTGACGAAGTGCTGGGGGAGTCCCGCGATCTGCCGGTGGGCTCCCTCATCAGCGGCCGGAGCGTCCTCGTCTTCGAGGTGGGCCCGCGGGACGCGGTGCCGTTCACCGAGGACGGGCTGCTCGACGCCCTGCGCAGGCTTCCGCTGCGCGTCGTGGACGCGGCACGCGAACCGGACCCGCCGGCTCCCGCGGCACCGGCGTTCCACCCGCCGCCCGCGGCACCGGACGGGCAGGACGCCGCGGCCCGCGCCATGGCGCTGGTACGGCTGCTGCGGACCACGACCGAACTCACCGCCCGCTTCGGCCCCGAGACCGCGCGCGCCCTCGCGGAAGCGGCGGGCGCGGTGGCGGAGGGCACAGAAGCCGCGATCCCGGCCGTGGCGGCCGGGCCGCAGGACCCGCTCGCCGACCCGGCCCGCCCCCGCACCGGCATCGAACTTCCCTACCGGCTGTACCTGTCGCCCTCGCAGAAGGGCAGGTGGATCCACCGGGGCCGGATTCCGGCGCCCGAGCCCGGCGCCCGCGTCCCCCTCTGGCACACCCGGCTCGACGCCGGGACGGTCCGCGCGGTGTGGAACCGCGAACGCGGCGGCGACCCGGGCGCCCCGTACGCCTTCCGGCAGGCGCTGGAGCCGGACGACCGGCGGGACATCGTCGACCTCACCACCGGCGCGGGCCTGATCGAGCCGGACGGCAGCCCGTACGTGCCGCAGCCCGTGGCCGTACGGCTGCTGATGCTCTCCACGGCCGGCGGCTGGCTGGACGGCCTCGGCTCCTGGCCGCGACGGCCGCGCGGCGTCTCGCTCTCCGAGTGGCGCCATCGGGCCGCCATGGGACGCGACCATTACGTCCGCGTGATGCGTGAGGGATTCCTGTGCCCCTTCGGGCACAAGGCGGTGTATGTCCGCGTCACCGAGCGGAAGTTCGACGCCTCCCAGGCCGCCTACCTGATCCAGCGGGAGTTCGTCGTCGTACGGCAGCCGCTGCGCACGTACGACCCGAAGACCGCGCTGCCCACCGGCCCCGAACCCACGAGCGACCTGGCGAACGTGCTGTTCCCCTTCACCAGCGTGCGCCTGGACACCGTGGAGACACCGAACCTCGTACCGCCCGCCGACCGGCGCAAGTTCTTCCCCGCCACGCCCGCGGAGCGGCCGTTCCACTTCAAGGTCACTGCGGTCGACCACGGCGGGAACACCGTCGAGTTCCGTACGCCGCTGCTCTTCCTCGACGAGACGCTGGCCACCGGCGCCGGACTCGCCGCGGCCGTCGCCGAGTACAACGCCCTGGACCGCAACCCGCCGACCGCCGCCGCCGGGCCCGGTGCCACGGCGGTGGAGCACCCGGTGGAGGCCAGCGCCGACCTCCTCGGCCAGTCGGTGGCGCTCGCGCCCGTCCTCCGGCCCGACGACACCCGGCTCGACGTGACCCGGATGGTGTGGGGCATGGCGGCGCCGCCCGCGCTGGCCGCCCCGGCGCCCGGCGACCCGGCCGTGTCGAAGAACGCCCAGTTCCTGCCGCAACTGCGCTGGGCAGAGGCCGCCGTGCCCGCTGTCGGACGGCTCAGCGGCAGGGACGCCACGGTGCCCGTCGCCTACGCGAAGCGGTACGCCCTGTCCGGCTTCGACACCGTCGGCGGACCGGTACGCAAGGCCAACGCGGGGCAGGTCTTCCTCAGCCTGCTCACCCCCGCCGGCCAGCCGCTGCGGATGGACTTCGGCCGGCAGAGCGACCGCTCCGGCGGCCTCACCGCGCCCAGCATGATCGTGTCCGGACTGTCCCGGCTGACCGGACCGGTCTCGGGCGTCCCGGCCGTCGGCGGCCAGGACCCGCTCCAGCTCATCGCCGACGGAACCTTCCGCCCGGAGGAGTTCTTCCGCCCGCTGGACGTCCTCGACGCGGTCGGCCCGAGCCTGCTGGGCGTGGTGCCGCTCGCCGAGGTGATCAAGGGGGTGGACGGGCTCGGCAAGGCCCTGAAGGTGCCCAACTTCTTCACCGAGACCGTCAGCGCGGTCACCGGCTTCCTCTCCGACCTCGGCCGCGTCCGGCAACTTCTCACCCACGAACTCGACCGCTATCCGGCCGCCGCCCGCCAGGTCGCCGACACGGCGGAGAAGTTCGTCACCGTCGTCGGGGACTTCGTGGCCCAGGGGCTCGCCGGCCGTACCGGGCCGATCACGATGCAGCAGGTCGACGCCGCCTTCACCGCCTTCGCCGCCGCCCTGACCAACCTGCTGAACACCCTGCCCGCCGGCGCCGACCCGGGCGTACGGACCCTGCTCACCCGCGTCCAGCAGCAGATCGCGACCTGGACCAGGGCCGCCGGGGAGGTCGTCGCGCTGCGCGACGCCGTACAGCAGGCCGCCAATGGATTCCGGCTGCCGGAGACCGTCAACGCGCGCCTGGAGTGGAACCCGGACATTCAGCCCGTCCTCCTGGACGGCTCGCCGGTCTTCCTGCCGGACGCCGACGGACGGCTGTCCCTCGTCGTCGACCTGCGCGGCTCGCTGCGCCAGGACCTGAGCGTCGGCGCCGACGTGAGCTGCAGCCTGGAGAACTTCGCCCTGATCCTCGTGCCGAAGTTCAACGCGCTGCGGCTGCGCTTCAAACACGTCCGCTTCGTCGCCCGGGCCGGCCGCAAGCCCGACATCGACGTCGTCCTCAAGAGCGTCGACTTCATCGGCCCGCTCGCCTTCGTCCAGACGCTGCGCAAGCTCATCCCGGTGGACGGCTTCAGCGACCCGCCGGGCATCCAGGTCACGCCCTCCGGCATCGTCGCCCGGTACGGACTGCCGCTGCCGAACCTGGCCATCGGCGTGTTCAGCCTGGAGAACCTGCGCCTGGACGCCTACCTCGACCTGCCGTTCCTCGGCCGGTCACTGGAGATCGGCTTCTCCTTCTGCAGCCGGCAGGCCCCCTTCCGGCTCACCGTCTCGCTGCTCGGCGGCGGCGGGTTCTTCGGCATCGTCCTCACGCCCCAGCGGGTGGCCGTCCTGGAGGCGGGCCTCGAATTCGGCGCCGCCGTCTCCCTCAACTTCGGTGTCGCCAGCGGCAGCCTGTCCGTCATGGCGGGCATCTACTTCCGCCTGGAACTGCGGACCGGGGAGTCCCGGCTGACCGGCTACTTCCGGGCCCGGGGCGAGGTCGACGTGCTCGGCATCGTCTCCGCCTCCATCGAGATCTACCTCGACCTCACCTTCGAGACCGCGACCGGAACCGTCTACGGGCGGGCCAGGATCTCCGTCAGCGTGCACATCGGCTTCTGGTCGCAGTCGGTCACGATCGAGTGCGAGAAACGTTTCGTGGGCAGCGGTCCGCCCCCCGCCCCGCTCGGCGGCGCGACGGCGGCGGAGGAGCCGCCCCGGCCGCCCACCTTCGCCGAGATGATGGCGCCCTACACCGACCCGGTCACCGGCGCCCGGCGCGACCCCGTCACCGAGTACTGCACCGCCTTCGCGGAAGTGAGCTGAGCCATGCCCGAGACGATCCGGTGGACCGTACTGCCCGACGGCCCGGCCGCCGACGGCACCCTGCGGCTGACGGTGCTGGTCAGCCCCCGCCTCACCGGCGGCAACCGCCTCGACGCCTTCCAAGGCTTCCGTGACTGGCCGGACACCCTGCGCAGGTACGCGCCTGCGCTCCAGGTCGCCTTCCGCGCGCCCGGCACCACCGGGCCGGGTGTCTTCGTCCCCACCACGGCCCAGACGGGGCGCTTCCCGCCGGCCGACAGCGCGCTGTGGACCGAGCTGTTCAAGCCCGACACGGTCGTCCGCGCGCCCTCCGGGGCCTTCGCCGCGACGGCGGAAAAGCTTCCGGTGCTGCGCTCGTTCCCTGCCGGGGCGGTGCACGACCAGGTCACGGCACTGTACGAGGCAGCGGTGAGCGCGACGGCCGGACGCCGGGCGAACCCGCCGACCAGCGGCGGCGAACTGGACCTCGCCGCCGCGCGCCCCCTGGAGACGCCGCTGCCCGCCGCCGACTGGGACCACCCCCACGGCAGCGACCTCACCGACGTACTGACCCGCACCATCCGGGCCTTCTCCGGCCAGGTCGGCACCACCTACCCCCGGCTGGACAGCCTCATCGGCGCGTCGCCCGCCGGACGGCGGGACGCCACCGCCGAGCCGAACCTCTACCGCCCCCGGCACATGGACCGCGCCGCGCGCGACTACACGCAGGACAGCGCGCTGCTCGGACTCGCCGAGATGTACCGCTTCTACGACCGGGCCGCGCGCCCGGCGGGCTCCGCCGCCGTACCGCCCCGGGCCGCACCCGAAGCCGAACCGCCTCCGCAGAAACCGGACTTCGACTTCCACACCGCGTGCGCCCTCCTCGCCGACTACCCCGAACTCCTGCGGCGCTTCGGCCTCGCCCTCGACCTGGTCGTCACACCCCCGGCCGGTCTCGCCGACCGCTGGCAGGCCCGGGTGACCTTCACGGCCGCCCAGGAGCACCTGAACGCCGACGAGACACTGCGCCCCTGGACGGCGCTGCGGCACGTCCCCGGACGGCGCTTCGAACCGTACGCCGCCGACGACGGCTTCCACGGCCACCGGATGCTCAAGCTGGGCGCCGACGCGGTGCGCACCACCGACCTGGACCTCGACGGCGCCGCGATGAAGTTCGTCGAGTTCTCCCGCGTCATCGACCAGTACCTGAGCGGTACGGGCGAACCGGGCACGGCCGTCGCCGCCGACCCCACCGCCGTACCCGCCCTGCACGGCGCGGGCCTGACCGTCGTCCACGACGACCGCGACCGGACCCTCGCCGACCAGATGGAGGCCGACGCCCGGCACACGGCGGGCGTCGGCCCCGACGGGCAGCCCGTCGCCGCCGCGGTCTTGGACGCCGCCCACCTCGTCCGCGGGCTGCGCGTCGACGTCGGCGTGGCGGACGAGCGGACCGGGCGCGTCACCACCTGGTACCCGCTGTGCGCGCGGACCGGGGAGTACGCGATCAGGCGGCCCGGCGCGCCGGCCGTACCGATCGCCGCCGCACCCGACGAAGGGCACGTCAAGGCGTCCGCCGTCACCCGCGACCGCGCCGCCGACCACCAGCTCTACGTCCACCAGGCGCTGTTCGGCTGGCACGGCTGGAGCCTGGCCGCCCCGCCGCCCGGCCGGACCCTCGGCGCCGACAACCGGCCGCAGGTGCCCGCCCCCGAAATCTCCGACCGCTTCCCGCTCGCCGCCACGTTCCGGCCCACCCCCGGCACGCTGCCCGCCCTGCGCTACGGCCGTACGTACCGGCTGCGGGCCCGCCTGGTCGATCTCGCGGGCAACAGCCTCGCCCCCGGGGCGCCCGCCGTGGAGGGCACCGCCACCGAGCCCGTCACGTACGGCCGCTGGGAACCCGTACCGCCGCCCGTGATCGTGCCGAGGTGGCCGTTCCTGGAGGGCGAGTCGGAACCGCACCTGGTCATCCGCAGCACCGTCGACGCGGACGGACGGCCGCTGACGCCCAGGGAATGGGCCGACCTCCGCAACCCGCAGGTCCCCGACCACGGGAAGAACTCACCCGCCGACGGCCTCGACCGCCGCTACCGCGCCTTCGACGAACGGCACATCAGCCCGCCCAAGAGCGCACTCCAGATGGCCGAGCAGCACGGCATGTACGACGCGGCCTTCGGCCCCGGCGTATCGGAGGCCGTGCGCCGCCAGTACTTCGCGGCGGCGTCCCGGGAGGCGGGCAGCTACCTCGACACGGTGGTCAGCCTCCCCGAGGACCCCCGCGTCACCCGCGACCTGAAGGCCGCGGAGGAGATCCACGTCGCCAAGCACAGCCCGCACGACACCTCACCCCTGACCGAACTGCCGGTGGCCCGGGGCGAGGGCCTGCGCACCGGCGAGTACGTCGTCCACGACGCCGCCCAGCTCCTGCTCCCGTACCTGCCCGACGTCCCCGCCCGCGGCGTCGCCCTGCGCGGACTGCCGGGCACGGGCGACCAGCCCCACCGCACCTACGACTTCACCGGCACCTGGCCCCAGGCACGGCCGCTGCGGCTGCGGATCGTCGAGGGGGACCGTCCGCCGGACCCGCCGGTGGGCGGCGTCCTGACCGTGTACGTACCGAAGGCGGAGGTGGTGACCGTCCGCATGAGCTGCCGGGTCGCGGAGGCGGACCTCCCGCTGTTCCGTGTCTGGCGGCTGCTGACCGCCTCGCCCCTGTGGAACGACCCGCTGCGGCTGACCCCGGAGAAGCAGCGGGAGCTCACGGCCGCGTCGGCGGCCGGCGAGAACTGGATGATCACCCCGTGGACGGAACTCACCCTCGTGCACGCCGTCGAGAAGCCGCTGGCCCCGCCGTCCCTGGCCGGTCTGCGCTTCGACCGCACGGCCGGGGAGACCTTCGCGCTGGTCTCCGGCACGCTGACCCTGCACGCCAGGAGCACCGGCCGGATCGACCTGGACGCGACCTGGGAGGAGTGGCTCGACGACGTCAAGGAGTCCGCGCCGCGCCGGGTGACCGGCCGCGACCACGTCGGCGACCTCACCACGGACCGTTTCCGGGACACCCGCAGCTTCTCCGACGTACGGCACGAGTTCCGCGACACCCGGCACCGCAACGTCACCTACACGCCGACCGCGACCACCCGCTTCCGCGAGTACTTCCACCCGGCGATCACCGACCGGCCCGAGCTGATCACCAGCCGGGGCCCGGCCGCCGCCGGACCCACCGGCCGGGGCTGGCCGGTGCCGGCCACCCGCCGCCCCGAGCCGCCCGAAGTGAGCCACACCGTCCCCACCTTCACCTGGGAACGCACGGTGGACACCGCGGCACACCGGGTGACCCGGACCCGCAGGTGCGCGGGCGTACGCGTCCACCTCCGCCGCCCCTGGTTCAGTTCCGGGGACGACGAACTCCTCGCCGTCGTCCTCGACCCCGGCAGCCGGCTCCCGGCCGAACTCGTCACCCGCTGCGGCACCGACCCCGTCTGGGCGGACGACTCGGTCCTGCCGCGCCTGCGCCCCGCCAACTTCCCGAACGCCGCGGTGACCGCCACGGACCGGCTCCTCGCGGAGACCGTCGGCGGCACGCCCGCGGCCGTCACGGTCGCCGCGTACGCGCCGGTGTACGACGCGGAGCTGGGCCTCTGGACCTGCGACATCGACGTGAACCTCGGCGACCTCGCCGACAGCCCCGCCTACTTCCCCTACCTGCGGCCGGTCTTCGCCCGCTACCAGCCGTACGCCGTCGATCCCCTGCACCTGTCGAAAGTGGTCACCGGGGAGTTCGTCCAACTGCTGCCCGACCGTAAGGTCACCGCCGCGATGACGGCCGACGGCCGGATCCGCGTCGCACTGAGCGGCCCGGCCGCCGCCAACGACACGGGCGAGTTCACCGGCCCGGGACGCGACGGCATGGCGGCGAGCCGCCGCGTCACCGTCACCGTCCAGCAGCGGGCCCGCTCCGGCGGCGACCTGGACTGGACGGCGACCGACGCCACCGCCGAACTGACCTGCACCCCCGAAGGCACCGGCTTCACCTGGACCGGCGAACTGGCCCCGCCACCTTCCCGGTTCCCTTCCCCCAGCCTGTACCGGCTCCTCGTCGAGGAGTACGAGACCTACTTCACCGACCGTACGACGGCCACCGGCACCCTCACCGCGAACGGCGTCACCCGCCCGGTGTCCCGGCGGCTCGTCCACGCGGACTTCTTCGGGCTGACGACGACGGTGTTCGGGAAGGTGGTGCTGGAGGAGTAGGGGAGCGGTCCGGACCTGGGGGGCCGCCTGGCTCTGGGAGTGCGGCGGCCGCCCGGTTCTACGGGTACCCGAGTTCGCCGGTCCGCAGAAAGCGCAGAACGGACCGGTGCAGGAGGTCGAGAAACTGCGGCAGGCCGTCGGTCACCCGGTCGAACTCCGCCGTGTCCGGCCCCGAGGACGCTGTGGACGACCGGTACACCGCGCCGTCCTCGCCGACGGCGAACAGCCGCCCGCCACCGTCCGAGGCGAACACCACCCCGAGCGGGCCACCGGCGCCGGGCAGGCGGACCGTTCCCTCTTCGGTGAGGCGGCGCACGACCTCGTGCGCGGGGTGGACGAAGCAACCGCTGCCCACATCGCCGAGCGTGACCTCCCCGATCGACGTGTAGAACGCCACGAGAGCCGCGGCGGATGGCGGCCCGGCGGCGAGAGCGCCGACCGGCGGAATAGCCCCGCCTTCCGGTGCCCGATCCGGGGCAACAAGGGCGCTGGCCAGGCCTCTTGCCCCCCAGGCAAGAAGCGGTGGGAAAAAATTCCGGCCCCGGAGTGTGAGGCACGGACGCCGGGACACAAGAGCGTCAGTGCTTCGGAACCGCAGGCACCCCGTCCCAGAGGGGCCAGTCTGCCGTTTTCCGGTGAGTGGCCACTCATCTGCCTGCGAAACCGCCCACCAGCGTCTAAGGAGAGCCGGCGATGGCCACCACCATGATCGCGCGCCGCCACGGGCGCCGTCACGACGACCCCGACACCAGCGAGGAACTCCGGCTGCTCGTCACGCTGCCGGACGGGCCCAAGAAGGAGCGGCTGCGCCAGCGCGTGATCACCGCCTGGCTGCCGCTGGCCCACCGGCAGGCCGTGCGGCTGCGCGAGCGCGGCGAGCAGCTCGACGACCTCAAGCAGGTCGCCGCCCTCGGCCTGGTCAAGGCGGTCGACCGCTTCGACCCCGAGCGGGCCGACGCCTTCGAGCAGTTCGCCATACCCACCATCACGGGCGAGCTCAAGCGGCACTTCCGCGACCACACCTGGGACGTGCACGTGCCCCGGCGCACCCAGGAACTGCGCAACAAGGTCCGCAAGGCCGTACGGGAGCTGAGCACCACCCTGGACGGCCGGTCGCCGACCGTGGCGCAGATCGCCGAGCACGCCCGGCTCCCGGAGGACGATGTGGTGCTCGGGCTGGAGGCGCTGGAGACCTACCGGTCCCTGTCGCTGGACGTGGCCCTGGACCGCAGCGGCGACAACGACGACTACACGCTCATGGACACCCTGGGCGCGGCCGACGGCCGCTTCGGTCTCATCGAGGACCGCGAAACGGTCAAGCCCGCCCTGGCCCGGCTGCCCGAACGCGAACGCCGCATTCTCTACCTGCGGTTCTTCAAGGACATGACGCAGAGCGCCATCGCCGCCGAACTGGGCCTCTCCCAGATGCACGTCTCCCGGCTGATCAGCCGGGCGCTGGCCCGCGTCCGGGCGGAGATCGACCGGACCACGGAGGCGGACGGCCCGGTTGCCGCTTGAGCGCGGGGACGCGGCAGACGGCGTGGACGGTCCGCTGGGCCGGTCCGCCCCGGGGGCCCGTCGCGGGAATTCCCTCTCACCGGTACCGCTGCGGGCCCCCGCCATCTCCGGCCCCGCGCATCCCGCCGGGAACTCCCGTGCGGGCAGCCGAATGTCGCGTTTTCGAGGTGGACCGATTCTTCCGTCTCTGTAGAGTGCGAGATGCGCGAATCGCAGCTAGCCGTCTACAAGAACGGAGAGCGGAATGGTCGCCGGTGTCATAGCGCAGAAATCGGATCAGTGGTTCAACCTGGCGGACGTCGACGGTAACGGCTACATAGAGGAAGTCGACCTCCAGCGGCTGGCCGAGCGGACGCTGACGCACTTCGGGTACACCAAGGAGAGCCCCAAGTGGGCGCGCGTGCACGAGGCGTACGCCAAGGCCTGGCAGATCATGTACGAATTGACGGACACGGACAAGGACAACCGCATTTCGCGGTCCGAGTTCCAGACCTACATGGACCGCCACGCCAAGCCCTCGACGGCCGACGGTCTGCTGCGTCCGATCACGGATGCGGAGTTCCAGGTGGCCGACACGAACGACGACGGGTACCTGTCTCCGGACGAGTACGCCGAACTGCTCCGCGCGTTCGGTCTCTCCATCCGCGACGCCCGGGTCGGTGCCCGGAGCATCGACACGGACAATGACGGCCGCATCAGCTCCGAGGAGTATTTCGTGGCCTGTCGCGACCTGTATTCCAGGGAGGCCGCCGACGACCGCAGCAGCCAGGTGTTCGGGCCGCTGACCCGTACCTGAAATCCCGCGGGACGCGGAAATTCGCGGGACACGGAGAGCGGAATCCGCGGCTGACGCGGAGCACCGTGGCGGAGACCGGGCCGGGCCCGGTCTCCGCCTTCTTCGTGCCCGCCCCCGGGGGCCCGGCGTTCACCAGGTGACCGGCAGC
This sequence comes from Streptomyces chrestomyceticus JCM 4735, assembly GCF_003865135.1. NCBI lineage: Bacteria > Bacillati > Actinomycetota > Actinomycetes > Kitasatosporales > Streptomycetaceae > Streptomyces > Streptomyces chrestomyceticus. The sequence continues at coordinate 8,880,868 of NZ_BHZC01000001.1, forward strand.
GACTCGATGCGCCGGATGATCAGGTCGGCGCGCCACGGCAGCTCCTCCGACGCCGCGGCCGGCCGCAGGCCGGGGTGGTCGAGCAGGGCCGCCACCGCCACCTTCACCAGCATCCGCACCAGCGGCGGGCCCATGCAGTGGTGTGTGCCGTGGCCGAAGGACAGATGCGGGTTGCCGCCGCGGTGGAAGTCCAGCCGCTCCGGGTCGGCGAACATCCGCGGGTCGTGGTTGCCGGCCGGCAGCGCGGGCAGCACCTGTTCGCCGGCGCGCACGAGCGTGCCGCCGACCTCGACGTTCTCGGTGGCGTACCGGGCGAAGGTGACGTGCGAGGGGAACGGCGCGTAGCGCAGCAGCTCGTCGGCGGCCCGCGGCAGCAGCTCCGGATCGGCCGTCAGCTCCCGGAAGTGGGAGGGGGAGGACAGCAGCACGTAACAGGCGTTGGTGAGCTGGGTGGTGACGTTGTCGACGGCCAGCAGGATGTCGTTGACCAGCTCGCCGAGCTCCTCCATGGACAGCCCGTCGTCCTGGCCGAGCCGCGCCACCAGGCGGCTGACCAGGTCGTCCCGCGGCCGTTCCCGGCGGTCGGCGATGAGCCGGGCGGTGTAGCCGGAGATCTCCTCGATCCGCTCCGCCACCACGTCGGCGGGCAGGCCGGTCCCGGCGAACCCTTCGAACCAGTCGAGGAAGACCGCCAGGTCCTCCTCGGGGATGCCGATCAGCGGGCAGAGGATGGCGACGGTGAGCGGTTTGGTGTACGCGGCGGCGAGGTCGGCCGGGGGCGGCTGCGCCGTACAACGCGCCAGCAGCCGCCGCGCCTCACGCTGGGCCAGTTCCTCCAGGTCCCGGACGTGTTCGGCGTTGAACATCAGCCCCTGGGCGAGGGCCTTGCGCAGGCGCGGCTGCTGGGGCGGATCGGTGTTCAGGATGCTGTCCCGCAGCGGGAGCGGGGTCAGCCGCGCCTCGTCGCTGCCCGGCGGGGGCGTACGGACGAACCGCCGGTCCCGCAGCACGAAGCGGATGTCCGCGTAACGCGTCACCAGCCAGGCGTTGTCACCGTACGGCGGGCGGACCCACGTCAGGCCGGGGCGGCTGCGGCACTGTTCGTATTCCGGGTCGACGGTGAGCCCGGACGGTTCGGAAAAAGGGTAATCGATGGGTTCGGGGTGTGTGTCCACGGAATCTCCAGTACGGAAGTCGGAGCCCTGCCCACGACCGTTCTTCCCCGGTGTCGGCGCCCCGGGCGTGCGGTGCTTTCCGTGCCTGTGCCGCGCCGGTCCGGCCCGGCGCGGCGACTCACCGGAAAGACGGTAGTGCCGCGGTGCCGCCGAGGGGCGTCCCCTATTAGTCATTTCCCGGGCGGTATCCGCAAGGTGGCCGATTCCGCCGGATCACAAGGTGTCCAAGAGGAGGGTGGGGCTCGATCGAATTGTTCCGCCGGGTGCGTCCGCGGTGGCCCGCCGGGGCATGCGTCCGGCGTCCGCCGGGTGGCCAAAACCGTTGCTTGACGGCTGCCCGGCCCTCGGCAACTCTTGCAGCCGGATGCCGGATCTCCGGGGGTGCTCGCGGCATCGCGTGGATTCCGTACCGCCGCACTTCCTGTCGCCGCGGGGACCGCAATGCCCTCGCGGCCGCTCGTACTTCCTTTTCACGTCCATGTGCCGGCACCGGGTGACAGAAGGGGGACGGCAGCAGGTCCGGTCCCGCCGGTCCGTATTCGGTACAGACCGCGACGGAGGGTGTTTCGCATGTCCGCCGAACCGAGTTGGACCGGAGCCTTTTCCCACCGGGAGATCGAGCGCACCTACGCCATGCTCACCGCCCTCGAAGAGGACGCCGCCGGACCCGACCGGCATTTCGGTCTGTGGCACGGCACCGACGACCCGGCCTCCGTCGAGGAGGCCACCGGGCGGCTGACCGAACGGGTCCTGTCCCAGCTCGGGGCCGAGAGAGGCAGCAGGATCCTGGACGTGGGGTGCGGCAACGGGCGTCCGGCGGTCCGGCTCGCCCAGACCTCGGGCGCGAGCGTCGTCGGCATCGACATCGACGAGCGGGCGCTGCGCGCCGCGTCCGCGTACGCCCAGCAGCTCGGGCTGGGCCACGCGGTGCGCTTCCAGCACGCGGACGCGCTGCGGCCGCCGTTCGAGGACGCGTCCTTCGACGCGGCGCTGGCCTTCGAGAGCACGCCGCACTTCGACGTCGCGGAGCTGTACGGGGCGCTCGCCCGGGTGCTCCGGCCGGGCGGCCGGCTCGTCGTCGAGACCCCGTACGTACGCGGCCGGACGACCCGGGAACTGCTGGACCGCATCGGCCCGTACCTCAGCCTGCTGAACGCGGTCTCGCTGGACCCGCCGCACGTGCACCTGGCGGCGGCCCGGCAGGCCGGGCTGCACATCACCGAACTCTCGGACCTCACCGAGAGCGTACGGGGCTCCTTCGGCAGGCTGCTGGCCCGGCTGGAGAAGGCCGGTACCCGCCTGGCGGACACGCTGGGGGACGAACAGGCCGGCCGCCTCCTCGCGGCCTTCGCCGGCTGGGCCGAGGCCCCCGAGGTCGGCGGCATCCTCATGACCTTCACCAGGACGGAGCACTGACATGGCGGACGTGACCGTGATCGGAACCGGTGTGATCGGTTCGGGAGTGGTCCGGGCCTGCGCCGCGGCCGGCCTGGAAGTGGCGGTGTGGAACCGTACCGAGTCGCGTGCCGAGGAGGTGGCGAAGGTGAACCCGCGCGTCCAGGTCCACGCCACCGCGGCCGAGGCGATCCGGGCCTCCCGCATCACCCTGCTGTGTCTGCTCAACTACCCCGTCACGCACCGTGTCCTGGAGCAGGCCGGCGCCGGCCTGTCCGGGCGGCTGTTCGTCCAGCACTCCAGCGGTGTGCCCGAGAGCGTCGGGCCGCTCCAGGAGCGGATCACCGGCGCCGGGGGCCGCTTCATGGAGGCGGCCATCCTCAACTACCCGGACGCCATCGGCACCGACGCCTGCTTCACCGTCTACGGCGGCGCGCCGGAGGACTTCGCCGAACTGGGCCCGGTGACCAAGGCGATGGCCGGCCACCAGGTGCACCTGCACGACGAACCGCGCTACGCGAAGGCGTACCACGTCGTCGCCAGCGCCTTCTACTACGCCTTCGTCAGCGGCTTCCTGGAGTGTGCGGCGATCGCCGAGCACATCGGCGTGCCCCTGAACGCGTTCGCCGACTCGGTGCCCCTGTACGACCCGGGCTTCGAGAACACCGTACGGGTCGGCCTCGACCTGATCGAGCGCCGCGACTACGCGTACGAACAGGCGCCGCTGACCACCCACATCGACGTCCTGCAGAACCTCGCCCGCGCGGCCGAGGACGCCGGTGTCGACGCGTCGTACCTCACGGCCCTGCGGGACCGGGTGCGCACCGCGCTGGAACAGGGCCACCGGCGGGAGCACATCGCCATCCTCACCGAGCAGTTCCGCGCCCGCCGGAGCGCCGCACCGCACCCGGTGGAGGGCGCATGACGGGCGGGAGCCGCGCGGGGGAGGGGCCCGGCGCCGGTGCGGTCGCGCTCTTCCGGCAGTGGGTGCGCGCGGTTCCCGGGCGCGACGCGCTGGTCCACCCCGGCGGCCGCACGACCTACGCGGAACTGACCCGCCTGGCCGGGGACCTGGCCGCCCGGCTGACCCGCGTCGGTGTCCGGCCGGGGGACACGGTCGGCGTGACAACGGAGCGCTCACCCCTGCTGCCCGTGGCGGTGCTCGCCCTCTGGACGGCGGGCGCCGCGTACGTACCACTGCCCGCGTCGCATCCGGCGCCCCGCAACCGGGCGGTGCTCCAGGAAGCCGGCGTCCGTACGGTGATCACCGACCGGGAGCCGGACCCCGCCGTGCTGTCCGGGGCCGCGGGCGGCGAGGTGACCTGTGTACGGCTGACGGCCCGGACCCTGAACGGTCCGGCCGCACCCGGGCGGCCCGCCCCGGAGGAAGACGCCGCCGGTCCCGAGGATCTCGCCTACGTCCTGCACACCTCCGGTTCGTCCGGGGCCCCCAAGGGCGTACGGATACCGCACCGCGCGGTCGTCAACCTCGCGCGCGGACTGCACCAGGTCTACGGCGACCTCGAAGGGGCGCGCGTCCTGCAGTTCGCGCCGTTCACCTTCGACGTGTGGATCTGGGAACTCGCCATGAGCCTGCTCAGCGGCGGCACCCTCGTCGTCCCGCGCCCCGGCGTCCCCCTGCACGGCCCCGAACTGAGCCGCACCCTGCGCGAGCTGGACATCAGCCACCTCTCCGGCGCCGCCTCCCTGCTGGCCACCCTGCCGCAGGACGAGCCGATACCGGTCACCACGCTCACCTCCGGCGGCGAGCCGCTGCCCGAGTACCTCGTACGGCGCTGGGGCAGCCGCGTCCGGCTGTTCAACGCGTACGGGCCCACCGAGGCCGGCGTCTGCGCCACCATGGGCCGCTGCCGCCCCGGACAGGGCACTCCCGGCATCGGGCACCCGCTGCCCGGTGTCGCCGTGCACCTCCTGGACGAGCGGGGAGCGGCCGTGCCGGACGGGGAGCCCGGCGAGATCCACATCGGCGGCCCCGGCGTCGGCCTCGGCTACCTCGACCGCCCGGCCGACACCCGGCGCCAGTTCGTGCCCGACCGCTTCGGCCCGTTCTCCGGACGCCTGCTCTACCGCACCGGCGACCTGGCCCGCCGCCTCCCGGACGGCTCCTACCTCTTCCTCGGGCGGATCGACGGACAGCTCAACGTACGCGGCTACCGCATCGAGCCCGGCGAGGTGGAAGCGGCGCTGCTGCGCCACCCGGACGTCAGCGCGGCAGCCGTGACGGCGACGCGCGGGGCGCCCGGCACCTCCGTACCGCCGCCGGGCCCCGGCCGTCCGCCGCAGGACGGCGGGACGGACCGGCTCACGGCGTACGTGCAGGCCGCACCCGGCGGTACCGTCACCGCCGCCGTACTGCGCCGTCACCTGGCCGCGCTGCTGCCCGCCCACCTCGTCCCGTCCTCCTTCGTCCTCGTGGAACGGCTGCCGCTGACCGCGCACGGGAAGATCGACCGCATGGCTCTGGCCCCGCCCGCCGCGCCGCGCACCGACGGGAGGGACGTCCCGCTCCGCAGGCGGGGCACGGCGTCCGGGCGGGAGCGGGACGTGGCGGAGCTGGTGGCCGCGGTACTGGGGCTGGACGACATCGCCCCCGACGACGACTTCGCCGACCTGGGCGCCACCTCGCTCGACATGATCCGCATCCAGGCGGCCGTCCGCACGCGCTGGGGAACGCGGCTCGGCGCCGCCGACCTCATGGACGCCCGCACCGTACGGCTGCTCACCGCCCTCCTCGACCGCACCCGCAACGGCACCCGGGCCGTCGGCACCGCACCGCCCGGCGCCGGACGGGCCGCCGGCCACCCCCTACCTGCCGTACGCACGGTGAAAGGCGGACTCCAGTGACCGCAGCGCCTACGGACCCCGCGCCGGAGACCGGCTTCGCGGTCGTCGGTATCGCCTGCCGCTTCCCCGGGGCCACCGGGCCGGAGGAGTTCTGGCGCCTGGTGTCCGAAGGGCGGCGCGGCATCCAGGAACTGACGGCGGAACAGCTCACCGAGGCGGGCGCCGACCGTGCGCGTCTGGCCGACCCCGCGCTGATGCCCGCCGCGGGCATCCTGTGGGACGCCGACCGGTTCGACGCCGCCTTCTTCGGCTACTCCGCCCGCGAGGCCGCCGTCATGGACCCCCAGCAGCGGATGTTCCTGGAAGCCGCCTGGCACGCGCTCGACGACACCGGCCACGACCCCGAACGGTTCCCCGGGACCGTCGGCATCTACGCGGGCCAGACCGTGGGCACCCACCGCGTCCCGGACAGCTCGGTCTTCCTCGGCACCTCCGCCGACCTGCTGATGGCCGCGGACGACAAGGACTTCCTGCCGACCCGGGCCGCCTATCAACTCGGCCTTACGGGGCCCGCCTTCGCCGTGCAGTCGGCCTGTTCCACCTCGCTGGTCGCCGTCCACGTCGCCTGCCGGGCGCTGGCCGCCGGCGACTGCGACATGGCGCTGGCCGGGGGCGTGTCCTGGTCGCCGTGGCGGCGCCAGGGCTATCTGCGCCGCGCGGGCGGCGTCTGGTCGGCCGACGGGTACGTACGCTGCTTCGACCGGGACGCCTCCGGCTTCGTGTCCGGCGACGGACTGGGCATCGTGGCCCTGCGCAGGCTCGCCGACGCCCTGGCCGACGGCGACCGGATCCATGCCGTCGTCAAGGGCAGCGCCGTCACCAACGACGGCAACGACAAGCTCAGTTACGCCGCGCCCGGCGTCGCCGGCCAGCAGGCCGTCATCGAGGCGGCGCTGCGGGACGCCGCCGTCGACCCGGACACCGTCGGCTACGTCGAGACGCACGGCACGGCCACGGCGCTGGGCGATGCCATCGAGGTCACCGCCCTGACCCGTGCCTACCGCGCGGCGGGCGCCACCGGACGCGGCCGCGGCCGACTGGGGTCGGTGAAGGCGAACATCGGCCATGCCGACGCCGCCGCCGGAGTGGCCGGCTTCATCAAGGCCGCCCTGATGGTCCGGTACGGGCGCATCCCGCCGTCACCGAACGGGCCGTTCCGCCCGAACCCCGACATCGACTTCGCGAGCAGCCCGTTCGTACCCGCCGAGGCGGGCGAGGACTGGCCGCTCACCGCCGTCCCGCGCCGCGCCGCCGTCAGCGCCTTCGGGGTCGGCGGCACGAACGCGCACGTCATCCTCCAGGAACCGCCACCGCCCGCGCCGTCCGCACCGGCCCGGCCGTGGCAACTGCTGGCCTGGTCGGCGCGCGACGAACGGGCTCTCGACGAGATGGCCGCCGGGCACGCCCGTACGCTGCGCGGCCTGCGCGACGACGAATTCGCCGACTACGCCCGTACGCTGGCCGTCGGCCGACGCCGCTTCGCACGCCGCCGCGCCGTGGTCCTGCGCGACCGCGCCCACGCCCTCACCGAAGCCGCCTTCCGTACGGACGCGGCGCCGCGGACCGGCGAAGGGCGCGCGGGCGAGGTGGCCTTCGTCTTCCCGGGCGGCGGCTCGCAGTACCCGGGCATGGGCCGTGAACTCTACCGCGACGAACCCGTCTTCCGGCAGGCCGTGGACGCATGCCTGCGTCTGCTGCCCGACCGGGAGACGGCCCGGAGCCTGCGCGCGTGGTGGCCGTCCGGCCCCGGCGAGGACGCCGCACCGGACGCCGACCCGGACCCGCGCGTCGCGATGCCCGCCGTCTTCATCACCGAAGTCGCCCTCGCCCGGCTGCTCGTCTCCTTCGGAGTGACACCTTCCGTACTGACGGGCCACAGTCTCGGCGAGTACGCCGCCGCCCACCTCGCGGGTGTCCTGTCCCTGCCGGACGCGCTCACCCTCGTCAGCAGCAGGGGAGAACTGCTCTCCGGCATCGACAACGGCGCCATGCTGGTGGTCCGCGCCAGCGCTCTCCGCCTCCAGTCCTCGCTCCGCGACGGCGTCTGCCTGGCGGTGGTCAACGGGCCCGACGCATGCGTCCTGTCCGGGCCCGCACCCGGCATCGAGGCGGCCTGCCGCCGCCTGACCGCGGACGGCATCGCCTGCAACGTCCTGCCGCTGGCCACCGCCGCGCACTCCACCCTCGTCGAGCCGGTGCTCGGCACCTTCCGCGACGTGGTGCGGGGCATCGCCCTGGCGCCGCCCGGCGTGCCGCTGATCTCCAACCTCACCGGCACCGCCGACGCGGACCTCACCGACCCCGAGTACTGGGTCGACCACCTGAGGAACACCGTCCGCTTCGACCTGGGCCTGGCCTGCCTGCGCGACCACGACCCCCGCATCCTGCTCGAAGTGGGGCCCGGCACCACGCTGACCACCCTGGCCCGCACCCAGGGCCTGGACCGGGGCGTGCCCGTCATGCGGCACCCGCTGGAGGAACGCGACGACCGCGAAGTGCTGCTCACGGCGCTCGCCCGCGCCTGGGAAGCGGGGACCGACCTCGAACCGGCCGCGCTGTGGCCGGCGCCCGGCCCCCGGGTGCCCGCCGCGCCGTACCCCTTCGCGCCCACCCGCCACCGTCCACCACCGGCCGCCGCGCCGGACCGGACGGCCGGAACCGGCCCGTGGTACGGAGTCGCCTGGCAGCGCGACCTGGAACCGGAACCGGCAACCCCCGGCCCCGGTGCGGACGTCACCGGACACCGGTGGGTGCTGCTCCACGACGGCGGCCCGACCGCCGACGCCCTGTATCGCGAACTGACCGACCGCGGCGCGGCGCTGACCACCGTCGTGCCGGACACCGGCGCCCCACGGCACGGCCACGACCGGGACGGCGGCCGGACCGTCCCGCTCGACCCGGGCGCCGCTGACCAGTACGCCAAGCTCGTCGAGACGGCCGAGGGGGACCCGGACCTGCCGCTGCGCATCGTCAGCACCTGGAACGGCGCGCCGTCGCACCCGGCCTGCCCGCCGCTGAGCGACCTTGCCGGGCTGGCCCGCGCGCTCACGGCCCCGGCCGGCGCCGTCGAACTGTGCCTGGTCACCCGGGGCGCCTTGGAGATCACCGGCAGCGAGGACCTTGACCCCTGGGCGGCGCTCCCGGTGGGCGCGGCGGGCGCGCTGCGCGCCGAACTGGGAGAGGCCGTGACCGTGCGGGTGGTGGACACCGATGGGCCGGCATCCGGTCATCCCGACGGGCCGCAGGCCCGCGCCCTCTTGCGGGAACTCGCCCGGCCCGCTGCCACCGGCCCTGTGGGCCTGCGGGCCGGACGGCGCTGGGTGCGCCGCTTCCAGCCCCTGCGAACGCCGCCCGCCCCCCGTTCGACGGCCCTGCGGGAGGGCGGGCGGTACCTGGTCACCGGCGGTACGGGCGGCATCGGGCGGCTGCTCGCGGCTCACCTGCTGAGCCGGTACCACGCCCGGGTCGTCCTGCTCGGACGCGACCCGGCCACGGTCCGCGCCGCCGAGGCCGAACTGTCCGGGCTGCCCGGCGAACTCCTCGCCCGCAGCGCCGACATCACCGACGCCGCGCGGACCCGGGACGTACTGCGCGAGGTGCTCCGCCGGTTCGGCGGCCTGGACGGCGTCGTGCACGCGGCCGGTGTGCCGGCCGGCGGCCTGGCCCAACTGCTCACGCCCGACGTGGTGTCGGAGGCGATCGCGGCCAAGACCATCGGCACGGTAACCCTGTTCGACGCCCTCCGGGAGACCGGCGCGGAGCCCGGCTTCGTGCTGCTCTTCTCGTCCCTGGCCGCGTTCTCGCAGGCACCTGGACTGGCCTGTTACGGCGCGGCCAACGCCTTCCTGGACACCTACGCGCACGCCGCCGCCCGTACGCCGGGCTCCGCGGTCCTCGCCGTGAACTGGGACCGCTGGAACGGTGTCGGCATGGGACGGGAGGGCGAACGGCGGCAGCGCGCGCTCACCGGACGGACGTCGCAGGGCGGACTGGAACCGGCCGACGCGGTTGCCGCGTTCGAGTCCTGTCTCGGTGCGCTCTCCCTCGGCCAAGTCGTGGTATCGGCCCTGCCACCGGACACCGTAGTCCAGCCTCATGACATCTCCGCAGTGCCGCCCGGTACGGACAGCATCGAGGGGCAGCCCGGCCCCGGGGACCGACAGAACGACCAGAGCGACGGGTCGGGAAGCGCGCTCTCCGGAGAGGAATCCGGTGTCGCCGCCGCCTGGAGCCCCCTGGAACGCGAAGTCCAGCGCATCTGGCAGGACGTACTCGGCAACGATGAAGGCATCGGCCTGCACGACGACTTCTTCGCCCTGGGCGGGCACTCCCTGGCCGCGCTCCAGGTCGTACAGCGCTGTCAGGACAGCTTCGGCGTGGACCTGTCCGTCAAGACCGTGTTTCTCGCCCCGACCGTCGCGCGTCTGGCGGCCGAAGTGGCCGCGCTGCGCGGCACCTCCGCGCCCGCCGGGCCGGGCGGTCCCGCCCCGAGCGGAAGGACCCCGTATGACCGGCGTATCCGCCCGCGAACCCGCTCCGGGCCGTACGGACGCCTCCCGGTGGCTGCTGCGCCGGCGGGTGCTGCCGGACCCCGCGCTGCGGCTGGTCTGCTTCCCGCACGCGGGCGGCGCCGCGACCTTCTTCCACGGGTGGCAGGACCGGGTGCCGCACGGTACCGAGGTGAGTGCCATCTGCTATCCGGGGCGGCAGAACCGTATCGCCGAGCCGCCGCTCACCTCCATGGCCGAGCTGGCCGACCAGGCGCACGCGGCGCTGCGCGGGCTGCTCGACCGTCCGCTGGCGCTCTTCGGGCACAGCATGGGGGCCGTCGTCGCCTACGAGGTGGCGGTACGGCTGGCCGAACGCGACGGCGTGGCCCCGGCGGCCCTGCTGGTGTCCGGGCACGGCGCCCCGTACCTGTGCGCGGGGACCGCGCCGTCGGACACCGCCGCGGACGACCGGGAGATCGCCGCCCTGGCAGCCGCCGCCGATCCGGCCCTGCGCCATTCACCCGAACTGCTGGACCTCGTCATGCCGGTCCTGCGCGCCGACCATGCCCTGCTCCGTGCCTACCGCCCCGCCCGCACCCCACGGCTGACGGCACCGGTCGTCGCCTACCGGGGCGCCGACGACACCCGGGCCACCGAGGACGACATGCGGTCCTGGCAGGCGATGACCCGCTCCGCCTTCCGGTACCGGACGCTGCCCGGCGACCACTTCTACCTGACGGCACAGGAAGCCGGACTGGTGGCCGACGTCGTGGACGCCTGCGACGGCGGGATGGCGGAGGGCCGGGAAGCCGCGGACAGGGACGTGCCGCTGTTCGTCCGCCGCTCCCCGTCCTGCCCCTTCGACCCGGCGGAGGAGTTCGCCCGGCTCCGGGAGGAACGGCCGGTGGTCCGTACGACGCTGCCGACCGGCGCCCGCGCCTGGCTGGTCACCCGCTATGCCGACGCCCGCCGCGTCATCGCCGACCAGCGGCGCTTCAGCTCCCGCGCCGCCGTGAACGGGCCGGTGCCGCCCCCGGAACCGCCCGAAGGATTCCCGCCGCCGCGGCCCGGTGTCTTCTACACCTACGAGCCCGAGGAACACGCGCGCATCCGCAGGATGCTCACCCCGGAATTCAGCGCCCAGCGTGCCCGAGCTTTGGAACCGCGCGCCGAGACCCTGGCCGACCGGCATCTCGACGCCATCGAGCGCGCCGGCCCGCCCGCCGACCTCATCGCCGACTTCGCCCTGCCGGTACCCCGGCTGCTGTTCCTGGAGTTGCTGGGGGTGCCCGTCGAGGACTCCGGGCGGCTCCACCACGACCTCGCGCTGCTGCACGACTTCCACCCCGTCCACGAGGCGCAGGCAGGCGCGTTCCGGCGCCTCGACGTCTACCTGCGGGCGCTGGTCCGAGCGGCCCGCGCCACACCCGGCGACAACGTCCTCGGCCACCTGGTCACCGCCCACGGCACCGACCTGAGCGACGACGAACTGTCCGGTATAGCCTGCCAGTTGCTGCTGGCCGGATACGCGACGATCAGCGGCACCCTGGGGCTGTCCCTGCTCGCACTCATCCGCGACCCCGGCCAGGCGGCGCTGGTGCGCGACGGCCGGGCCCGGCCCGCCGGAGTGGCCGAGGAGCTGATCCGCCACCTGTCGGTGGTGGCCTTCGGGAAGGTCTTCCAGACGACGCAGGACGTCACGATCGCCGGCCAGGACATCGCGGCGGGCGAGTACGTCCTGTGCTCCCTGCCCTCGGCCAACCGCGACAAGGAACTGGCCGACGGCCTGGACCGCCTCGACGTCACCCGCCAACCACCGCACCATCTGGCCCTCGGCCACGGCGCGCACCACTGCCTGGGTGCCGAACTGGCCCGTATGGAGCTGCGGGTCTGCATCCCCCGCGTCCTGCGACGGCTGCCGGGCCTCCGGCTGCGCGTCCCCCTGGAGGAACTGCGCTTCACCCCGCTGAACGCCGCGTACGGGGTGGAATCCCTGCCGGTGGACTGGTGAACGCGGAGGCGCCCGGCCGCACGGCAACGCGGACGCGCGGCCGGCCGCACGGCGCAGCCCTTCGCGCCAGGCGGGCGACGAAGGGCTGCGGGCCGGTGCGGCGGGGGGACCGTGGTGGGAGCCGGGTGGCGAGTGGTCAGCGCACCCAGTGGTGGTAGAAGTGCTTGTGCTTCACCAGGTCACTGACCTTCGCGTGCGAGACGGCACCGGACTCGCCGATGGTCACGCCGTCCGGGCCGCCGGCGTTCACGACCTCCTGATAGGCGGCCTGGTAGTGGCTGGCGGTGTGGTGGTGCAGGTGCTTGCCCCCGCCACCGGCGGTGGCGGCTGCCGCGGGAGTGGCGGCGAGGAATCCGGCAGCGATGATGCCGACGGCGGTTATCGCAGTGCGACGCATGGTCTCTCCTCAAAGAGGGGGGATGTTTGAGTCGACTCTCACCCGGTCCGGGAGGCGCCGCACGCGGGGGCTGGCGAACGGGTTGCCCGGGCGGGGCTACCGCTGCGTACGGTGACGGCCGGCACCGCGGCCCGGCGGCCGGGTCGCCGCCTGCCGCCCGGTGTCCGTCGGAGGTGCCGCTACGAGGGCCCGCCCACACTGATGCCCGGGCCCTCGGGAGGGGCGTCCCGGTCGTGCGGTTTGAGTTCGATCTCGATGCGATGGGTGCTCTCGCGGGACAGCGAACCGCCGGCCTCGGCGGTGACCACGCCGATCCGCAGGCCGCCCCGGCCGGAACCCTCGCGCCGGACCTGCACGGCGAACTCCACGGAGACCCGGTCCACCAGGAACCGGAGCCGGCTGCGCTCCCCCTCGTGCTGCGCCGTTTCCAGCTCCTCCCGGATGCGGCCGATGACGTCGGCCAGGCCGGCGGTCTCCGCGCCTTCGTCCCCGCCCCGCCCGCCGTTCTCACCCATCACGGCCCTTCCGTCGCACGGCGGGGAGCGGTTGTCACTGCCCGCGGCTATCGTTTCGGAGTATGAGGGAGCTCGGGGGAACTTCCAACCACTACTCAGGCGACGGATGTTGGCGGGTCCGGCTGTTCCAGGGGGGACGCCGGGACGCCCCGCCGCTCGGCGCGGGTGTGCTGCTGCCCGGCGGGCTGGTGCTCACCTGCGCGCATGTCGTGCTGGCCGCCCGCCGGACCGCCGCGGCCGACGGCCGGCCGCCGGGCCGTCCGGTGCCGCTGACCGATGTCCACGCGGAATTTCCCGGTGCCCTGCCGGCGGGGCACCGGCCGGTGCCCGCAGAGGTGCTCACCCGCCATCTGCGGCCGTCCACCGGGCAGTTCAGCGCCGACATCGCCCTGCTGCGGCTGGCCGAGGAGCCGCCGGTGGAGCCCGCCGTGCTGCACCGGCAGGTCCCGGCGCTGGGTGAGCAGGTGCACACCGTCGGATATCCGAAGGACCTGCCGGGCGGCGAGCACATCACCGCCCGTCTCATGGGGCGCGGCGGGCCGGGCCGCTGTCCCGAGTGGGTGCAGCTCGACCCGGAGACGGCGCCCTACGTGGTCCGGCACGGCTTCAGCGGCAGCGGGGTGGTGCACGCCCGTACCCGCGCCGTCATCGGCATCCTGGTGCACCAGCACGGCACGGCGCAGTACCCGGTGCCCTCCAGCCACGCGTACATGATCCCGACCGAGACGGTCCTGGGGCACCTGGCCGACGAGAAGATCAAGCTGCACGTCACCGGAGCCCGTGCCGTGTCGGGCTCCATCCGGCTCGTCCCCGGCGCGGCCGACCGGGACCAGGCGCTCGGGCTGCGCCGCTGGATCGCCCGCTGGCTCGGCGACGGCGGTCCGGCCGGCGGCCCGGCCACCGGCATCGGCACGGTCCGGGGCACGTATCGGGAGAGCGGGTCGGGACGGGGCAAGGGCACCGGTCCCGGCGCACGGGCGGGAAAGGGCACGGATCCGTACGCCGGAGCGCGGTGGGGGACGTCGGTGTCGCCGGACGGGAACCGTGGCGCGCCCGTTCAGGGGCGCGGCTGTCAGGACGGGGCCGCGGAGCCCGTGGAGCTGGCCTTCGTCGCCGACGACGACACGGCGGCCCGGTCCGTCCTGCACTCGGCGCTCGTCCTGGCCGACCGGGAGCGCGGCCCGTGGTCGCTGCGGCGCGGCCGCGCGGCGGAGCGGCCACGGGCGGGCTCGATCGACCTGGCCCTGGACGCGACGGGCTGGACGGCCGAGAAGCTGGTCAGCCGTACCGCGGCGCGGGCGGGGGTGCCCGAGAGGACGGAGCCGGCCGACACCGTCGACGTCATGACCGCGCGGATCGCCGAGCAGGCCCCGCCCCTGTCCGCCGCCTTCCTCTCCGTCGACCGGGTCCGGGCGTCCGACAGCGAGATCATGGCGCTGCTGCAGGCGCTGCTGGCGCGCGGCCACAGCCGGCTGCTGCTCGTCTTCCGCGGCCCGCGCTCGTCGCTGCTGACCCGGGTCGTCGGCGAACTCCTCGACGAGGGGTGGGCCGACCGCCACGAGAAGGCCGTCGCCGCGCGGCTGCAGGTCCTGGCCGGCCTGGAGAACCGGAGCCGGTGGTCGCGGAGCGGGCAGCCGGCGGCCGACGACGGACACGTACCGGTCCAGCCCCGGCTCGCCCGCCGGCTGGCGGCGCTGCGCCAGGGCGGCACCCTGCGCAACAGCGTGGACGCCGCGTACGACCTGTTCCGTATCGGCATCGACGTCGAGGAGGCCGTGCAGCGCCTCGACCGGCCCCGCGCGCCGCGGGGCTATGTCGTCCTCCCGCCGGGTGACGGGCTGACCGACCTGCCGCATGTCACCGTCGGCGATCCGGACGCCCTCGTCGAACCGGAACCTCCGCCGGATCCGGCCTCGCCGGTGCCGGTCCCGCCCCGCCGGTGGCGCCCGGCACGGACCGTCCGCCGGACGCCGTACGGGATCCGGAGGCCGCTCCCGCCCCGGTGGCCGCCCCCGCCCGGCGGAACGCTCTCGTCCGCGGCCAGTTGCTGCACCAGCAGTACCAGGTCGTCGGCCGTCTCGGGCAGGGCAGCTACGGGCAGGTCCACCTCGCCCGCGACCGGATGCTGGCCGGCCGGCCCGTCGCGCTCAAAGGGGTGCACGACCCCGACGACGAGCAGGCGGTGAAGAACGCCGTGCAGGAGCGGCTGCGGCTGGTCGGCCTCAACCACCCGTCGATCATCAAGGTCTTCAACTACGCGAAGGGCCCGGGGGCCTCGGCGGACCAGCTCAGCTTCATCGTGATGGAGTTCGCCGACGGGGCGCCGCTGCGCTGGGTCGCCGAACAGATCGAGCAGCGCGCCGAGCCCTTCCACGACCACCGGGTGTACGAGTTCATCGCGGCTTACGGGCTGCTCGTCCTGGACGCGCTCACCTACCTCCACGAGGAGCGCGGGCTCGTCTACGGCGACCTCTCGCTCACCAACGTGATCCACTGCGGTGCCGGCATCAAGCTCGTCGACGTGGCCGGCGTCCGGCCGATCGGCACCTCGGGACCCGTCACGTACCCGGCGCCCGAGGTGCACGGGTCCGCCGGTCTGACCGTAGCGGGCGACCTGTTCGCGGCCGGCGCCGTGCTGGAGGAGCTGGTCGCCAGGGTGCCCGAGGCGCCCCCGGGGCTCGGCACCCAGTCGCTGCGCCGGGTGCTGAGCCGCGCCACGGCCCTGCTCCCGGAGGAGCGCTTCGCCACGGCCCGGGAGATGTCCGTCCAGCTCCGCGGCGTCCTGCGGGAACTGCGGTCGCTGCGGCTCGGCGAGGAGGCGGCCTTCGAGCCGTCGACGCTCTTCGCCCCGGTGCCCGCGGCCCTCGACGGTGAACTGGGCAAGGCCCCGCCGCTCGGCCAGTGGCGGGCCGGCGGCAACGTCAAGCGGAGGCTGACGGCGGAGCCCCCGTCCCCCGCCGAGGTCGCCCTCGGCCTGCCGGTGCCCAAGCCGAGCCCGGCCGACGGCAACTGGACGGAGCTGCACCGCACCTCCTACGACGACCCGGTCGGCCTGCTCCAGCTCAGCGACGCCTGGAAGGAGTCCCCGGAGAAGGCACTCCTGCACTGCCGGCTCCATCTGGAGATCGCCCGCGACCATCCGGAGGAGGCCGCCGCGGAGCGGGCCGCCGCCGAGGCGGAGCTGGCCCGGGCCCGTACCGCCGTCGGCGAACTGGCCGACGTCGACTGGCGGCTGTACTGGCACGAGGGGCTGCTGCACCTCGTGCACGACCGGGTGGACGCCGCGCGGACCTGCTTCGACCTGGTCAACGAGGCGATCCCGGGGGAGTACGCGCCCAAGCTGGCCCTCGGCTACTGCCACGAGTTCCGGGGCAACCAGAAGGAGGCCGTGGCCCTGTACGGAGCGGTGTGGCACCGCAACCACGCCCTCGGCGGCGCCGCCTTCGGCCTGGCCCGCATCCATCTCGCCACCGGCAAGCCCCAGCTCGCCCTCGACTGCCTGGAAGCCGTGCCCGCCGACTCGCGGCACCGCACCGCCGCCCGTACGGCCATGGTCCGCATCCTCGCCGACCCGCCCGCCGACGGCGGTCCGCCGGCCGTCGCCGCGGCCCGGCAGGCATGGGTGGCCCTGCACCGGCTCACGCGGAAGGAGGGCCTGACCGACCGGCACGCCCAGGACCGGCTCCGCGCCGACCTCCAGGAGCTGCTGCTCCTGCTCGCGACGTCCGCGCCCGCCGGTGCCCGGCCCGGCCCGCTGGAAGCCTTGTGTGCCGAACCCGACATCCAGGCCGAGAAGATCCCCGTCCCGCCGACCGAGGACGTGCTGCGGGACCAGCTCGCCGCCTGCTACCGGCGGCTCTTCGACCAGATGCCGCGCGCCGAACGGGGCCGTGACCCGGACCTGGCCAAGGCGCTGCTCGACAACTCCTACCACACCCGCCCCATCGGTACGTGGCATCGGCGTGGTTACCGCTCCCCACGCTGGCGGGACCGCTGGAAGCGTTCCCGGGGCGACGGCGGGGGGCTCCGGACGTACGAGGACACCGTGACCGAGGGGGGAGGATGAACGACGGCCGACGCTCCAGCTCGGGCCCCGGACAGCCGGCCCTTGGCAGGAAGGGTTCCGGGGTCCGCGGGAAGTGGCGGAGACCGGGCCGTGCGCTGTGGCACTGGTCGGCCGGCCGGGACGCGGCGGGCGGGCTGCGGCCCACCGGGAGATTCCTGTTCAGCCGCATGGTGATGCTGCCCGCCCTGATGGTCACGGTGCTCGCCCTGGCGGGGACGGCGTACTTCGACGTCCATCGCCGTACCGAGGAGCTGCGCGACCGCTACGCCCCCGCGCTGGTCGACCTCGCGCACGCCCGGGTGTCGCTGGTCCTCGCACAACAGGAGGCCGAACAGCGGCTCGGGACCGGCGATGAGGCACCCCTGCCGCAGACCGCCCTCGTCGGGCTCGGCGAGCGGTATCCGGCCCTGGTGACCAAGGCGTCGCAGAGCCTGAACAACGCCGTGCAGACCGGAGCGCTGAGCCGGGCGCAGGAGCAGGTGGTCCGCGTGGTGGCGGGCCTGGTGAGCGCCTATGACGGCTGGATCGACTGGGCCGGCAGCCACCACGACAGCGCGCCGCTGCGCCGGGCGGGCATGGACTACGCGGCAGATCTGCTGCGCACCGGCCCGACCTCCGTGCTCCGGCGCATCGGCGCTCTGGAGGCGGACCTGCGCGCCGCCGTGGCCGACCGGGCGGACCGCCACATGGTGCTCACCGTCGCGGCCTCGGTCGCGCTGCCCGCCACGCTGGTCCTCCTCTTCGTCTTCGCCGGCCTGCTGGACTTCGTACGGGCCGGCCTGCGGGTCCGCAGCCCGCTGCTGATGCTGTCCGCACTGCCCGTCCTGCTGGTGCTCGCGGTGCTGTCGTGCGGTGTCGCCGCGCAGCAGCGGGCCCAGCGGGACGTGCAGCGCTCGGTGTCCCGGATCGGGGAGATCACCGTGCCCCGCCCGCCCGCGGACGACACCCAGCGGGCCGACACACCGCGCGGGCCGGACGCCGCGATCGAGCGGGCGGACGCCGCCCTCGCAGAGCGGCTGCGGGACACCCACCCGGACGGGTGGGCGAGAACTTCCGCACTGGCCCTGGCTGCCGGCGCGGCGGGCGCCGTGGGCTGCGGCCTCACGCTCCGCCGGTACGGCCGGGAACACTGGAAGATCGACTGGGGGAAGGCATGAGAAGCGCGCGCCGGCTGCTGCGCCCGGCCCTGGCCTGCTGCCTGCTGGTCACGACCGCCCTGGTGTCGGCGGGCTGCTCCACCGGGCAGGACCGGACGGTGGTGGTCCTGGGGCCGTGGACGGACGGCGAGGAGATCCCGTTCGTCCGGATGCTGAAGGAGATCGGCAGGCGTACGGGACAGTCGTACGAGTACGAGGGCACCCGCTCCCTCCGGGAGACCCTGTCGGCCCAGCTTCGCACGGAGACACCGCCCGACGTGGCGATCCTCAACGGCCTGGGCGAGCTGGCCGAGTACGCGCGCGACGGCGACGCCAAGGCGCTGACGGAGGACGTCGCGGGATCGGCGCTGGGGCCGTGGGCGCAGCAGATCACGCTGGAGGACGCGACGGGGGAGCGGCGTCGGCACTCGTACTGGGTGCCGGTGCGGGTGGACCTCAAGAGCATCGTCTGGAGCCGCCCCGGCGATCTCAAGGCGGCCGAGAACCCCGCTGGTGCCTGGGCATGGCGTCGGGCGCCACGTCCGGCTGGCCGGGTACGGACTGGATCGAGGACCTGCTGCTCCAGAAGTACGGTGCGAACGTGTACGAGGACTGGGCCACCGGCAAGCTGCGCTGGACCAGTCCGCAGGTGAGGTGGGCGTGGCAGGCGTGGCGGGACGTGCTCGCCAAGGATGGTCCCAAAGCGGCCGAAAAGGCGATATCGACCGAATTCGAGAATCTGGGCGGCGGCCGGTACGGCCTGCTGAACAGCGGCAGGTGCACCCTGGAGCACCAGGGTTCCTTCATCCGCCGGCACTACGGCGACGACGTGCTGCCCGCCCCGACCCGCATGTTCGTCCCCGGGCTGCCGGCCGGCCCCCGGGCGTTCGAGGTCTCCGGCGACATGGCGGCCGTCTTCCGGCCGAGCGACGCCGCCTGGGACCTGGTGCGGGAACTGACCTCGCAGCCGGCCCGCGACGTGTGGGCCCGGACGGCGAAACCGCAGGAGCGCCCACTGTTCCCCGACCGGAGCACGGGCGAGGGCCGGCTCTCGGCGAGCACCGCCGCCGTGCAGAAACTCTTCAGCTCGGCGGACGAGATCTGCTTCGACGCGTCCGACGCCATGCCGTCGACCTTGCGGGGCGCGTTCCAGCGGGCCGTACTGGAGTTCTTGCAGGACCCGCGGGACCCCGCTCTCCTGGAGAAGCTGCTGGAGCAACTGGATGCCGAACGGCTGTTGCAGGCGCGAGCCGGGGCCTTCGCGTTGGATCACCTGTGCGGCGACCCGGGTGACTGACGGTGACGATGGCGGCGGCGGTGACGGCCGCCGTGGTGGTGGCCGTCTGCGCGCCCTGCACAGTTGGACCGCGGCGCCCTCGCCTTCGGCCGGGATCCCCCGTAATGATCACTCTCCGGGGCGGGGCCGGTACCGATGCGGCAGGGATCGCGTTTTCTTCGTACCATTCACGTGTTTGCCGAGGGAAATGGTGCGGTCAGTGCAGGAACGGGCGGTCAAGACCCGAGAGGCTATTCTCCGGGCGGCTTCCGAGGTGTTCGACGAGTTCGGATTCAGCGGCGCGAGTGTCAGCAAGATCATGAAGCGGGCGGGGGTCACCCAGGGCGGCATGTACTTCCACTTCCCGTCCAAGATGGCCCTCGCGCACGCCGTGATGGTCGAGCAGGGTGACGGACTGGAGCTGCCGTCCGGGGAGGACGGGCTGCAACGGCTGATCGACACCACGCTGTACCTCGCCGGGCAGCTCCAGACCAATCCGGCGCTGCGGGCCGGGGTGCGGCTGGCGATCGAACAGGGTGAGTTCGGCGTCCAGGACGACGCCCCGTACCAGTACTGGGTGCAGGAGTTCGCCGGTCAACTGCGCGCCGCCCGGGACAAGGGGGAGCTGCTGCCGGAGGTGGACGTGGACGAGCTGGCCTGGGTGCTGGTCAGCTCCTACTCCGGCACCCAGTTGCTGTCGCAGATCTCGACCGGCCGGGCCGACCTGCACCAGCGGATCACCACCCTGTGGCGGTACCTGCTGCCGGGGATCGCCGTCCCCGCCCTCCGGCCGCTGCTCACCTTCGAGGAGCAGCAGGACGGCACGGTCGCCTGACACCGCGGCCGTGCGGCCGCCGACCTATTTGAGGCCGCTGAGCATGACACCCCTGATGTAGTACTTCTGCAGCAGGAGGAACAGGAGCAGCACGGGCAGCACACTCAGCATGAGCCCGGCCATCATGACGGGCACCATGCGGTTGGGGTCCAGGTAGCTCTGCAGGGTCTGGATGCCCACGGGCAGCGTCATCAGGCGGGGATTCGCGGTCGACACCAGCAGCGCCCAGATGTACTCGTTCCAGGCGCTCACGAAGGTGAGCAGCGCGAGGGTCACGGCCACCGGCTTGGTCTGCGGTACGACGATGCGCCACCACACCGTGAACTCCCCGGCGCCGTCGATCCGGGCCGCCTCCAGCATCTCGTCCGGCACCGAGACGATGAACTGCCGCATCAGGAAGATCCCGAACCCGGACACCAGGAACGGCATGACCAGCGCGGCGAGGCTGACCGTCAGCCCCGCGCCGCCGTCGCCGAGCAGCCCGTTGCCGCCCGCCAGCGGCCAGTGCACGAGGATCAGGAAGTGCGGGATGAAGAAGACGAACGGCGGGAACATCATCGTCGCGAGCACCAGCCGGAAGATCAGGTCGCGGCCGGGGAAGCGCAGCTTGGCCAGGGCGTACCCCGCCAGGGAGGACGTCAGCAGCACCGAGCCGGTGATCACGGCGGTGGCGACGACGCTGTTGCGGAACAGCAGCGGCAGGTCGAGCCGGACGAACGCCTCCCGGTAGTTGGACAGCTCGAAGGCTTCCGGCAGGAAGCGGTACGGGAGCCTGCCGTACTCGCCCGCGCCCTTGAACGAGGTCAGCAGCATGTCCAGGAACGGTACGACCGTCACCACCGCCCCCACCCCCACCAGCAGGTACGACAGCCACGGGAAGCGCCTGCGCCGTCTCACGCGTCCTCTCCCTTCCGCCGGAACAGCCACAACTGCACCAAGGTGATCACCAGGATCAGGACGAACAGCACCAGGGCCGCCGCGCTCGCCGAGCCCCAGTCCCCGTACTTGAACGCCCGCTGGTACATCTCCAAAGCGGCGACATTGGTCGCGTCGCCCGGCCCGCCCTCGCCGGTCATCACGATGATCAGCGCGAACGACTGGAGCCCGGTGATGAACTGGGTCACGCACACGAACAGCAGCGACGGCCGCAGCAGCGGCAGCGTGATGCGCGCGAAGACGGTGAACTGCCCGGCCCCGTCCAGCTCCGCCGCCTCGTAGTAGGAGCGGGGGATCGCCTTCAGGCCCGCGGTGAGGACGAGGATCGCGGAGCCGAGGGAGGCCCACGCCTGGACCACCACGATCGAGGGCAGCGCCGTCGCCGGGTCCTGGAGGAAGGCCGCGGAACGCAGGCCGAGCGCGTTGAGCACCCCGTTGACCAGGCCGCCCGGCTCGTACATGTACTTCCACACGTTGCCGACCGCGACCACGGTGGTGACGATCGGCAGGAAGTACAGCGTCCGCCACAGGCCCTGGAAGCGCAGGTTGGTGATGCAGTGGGCGACCAGTACGGCGCCGCTCAGCGCCAGGACCACGGTGCCCAGCGCGTACAGCAGGGTGTTGCTCAGGACCGGCGTCAGGAAGGACGAGCCGCGGGCGAAGAGGGCGGCGAAGTTGTCCGTGCCCACCGGCCGTATGTCGGCGAGGTCGAAGCCCGCCCAGCGGGACAGGGACAGCAGCACCGCGAACAGCAGCGGCAGGACGAGGAAGACCGCGAAGAAGAACAGGCTGGGGGTGAGGAAGAGGTAGGCGACGACGGTCTGCCGACGGCGCCGCCGGTGGGCGGCGGCGCGGGCGCGGCTGCCGGCCGCCCGTACGCCCTCCCGTCCGCCGTCCTCGTCACCGCAGAGCGCGGCGTCCGTGCTGCCTCTTCCGCCGCCCCCGTCCTCGTCCGCGCTTCCGACCGTTGTCGCCATGCAGCACCAGCCTTTCGGGACGGGCGGGCCGACGGGTGAGGGCCCGAGGGGCGGGGCACGCGGTCAGCGGGAGAGTTCCTGGTCGACCTGGCGTACGGCATTGCGGACCGCGCCGTCCGGTGACAGGCGGCCGGTCCACATCTCCTCGATGTTCTTGCGCAGCAGCGCCTTCGCCTTCTGCGCGCGCGGCCCGTTCGGCTCCGGGGTGGCATAGTCCAGCGCGTCGACGAACGGGCCCAGGTTCGGATCGCCGCCGGCGGCCAGCAGGCCCCGCATGTCGCGGGTGCGGCCGGTCATCGTGCCGACCGACATCTGCAGGACACTCATCCGGGTGGCGCGCACCGAGGCGGCCGGGCCCGCCTGCGGGCCGGCCGGCACCACCTCGTCGTTCAGCCAGCGCAGGAACTCCCAGGCCTCCCGAGGATGCCGGCTCTTGGCGTTGACGCCCAGCAGGAAGCCGGTGGTGACGGTGCCCCGGTTGCCGGGCGCGGGCCCCGGGACCGGCGCCACCGTGACATCGCGGTAGTCCCGGCCCATCGTCTGCCGCAGGCTGCCGGTCCACCAGGCGCCGCTGACCGCCATCGCCACCCGCCCCGCGGGGAAAGCTTTCATCAGGTCGATGCCGGGGTCGCTCGCGCCCCGGTCGATCAGCCGGCGCTCCAGCGCGAAGACGGCCCGGCCGGCGGGGGAGCCGAGGGCACTGCGGGAGCCGTCCGCCTGGAGGAACGATCCGCCACGGGAGGCCAGCAGCGCCAGCGTCTGGTTCACCACGGTCGCGTCGTCGGTCCGCGACAGCCCGAAGCCCTGGACCAGCGTGTTGCCGTGCCGGTCGCGCCGCGCCGTCCGGTACGCGGTCTCCTCCAGCTCCCGCCAGGTGCGCGGCGGCCCGGCCACCCCGGCCGCGCGCAGCAGCCGCTTGTTGCAGTACAGCGCGTAGGACTGCACCTCCGTGGGATAGCCGATGATCCGGCCGCGCACCGAAGCCGCCCGGACCGCGGCGTCCGCGAAGCCACGCGTGATCCGGGCGGCGTCCTCCGGCGGGGCGGGCCGCACCACCCCGGCCTGCGCCAGTTGACCGGCCCACAGGCTGTACGGGTGGATGATGTCCGCGCCCTGCCCCGCGGCCTGCCGGACCATCAAGGTGGTCAGCAGATCCTGGAAGCGGACCGCCGTGGTCCGGACGTGCACCCGGTCGTGCCCGGCGTTCCAGGTGTCGACCGCCCGCTGGAGCGCCGACTTCAGCGGCTCCGTCGCATAGTGCGACAGCAGCGTCAGCACGACGGGGTCGCCGGGGCGGCCGCTCCCGCTCCGGCCCGGGGCGCCGCAGCCCGCCGCGGTCACCGCCGCTCCCGCCAGCCCCGCCAGCACCCGGCGCCGCCTCATGGCCGTACCTCCCGCCGAAGGATCTCGAACGTACGGGTCGTGCCGAACCCCGCCGATCTGTACAACTGCCCGGCCGGGCTCCGCTCGCCCGTCCACAGGAACCACGCCCCGTGCGCGCCCGCCGCCCGCATCCGTTCCAGGGTCAGGTGCAGCAGTACCTTGCCCAGACCGGTGCCGCGCTGGTCCGCCCGTACCCCGAACGGCCCGAACCGCTCCACCAGCCCCTCGTACGCCCCGTGCATCGCCCAGCCCACGACCCGGCCCGACGGATCATGAGCCGTCACGATGCGGTCCAGTGGCGATCCGCCGTCCAGCGCCCGGCGGATCGCCCACGGCCAGTCGGGGCCGAACTCGTCCCCCGCCAGCCGCAGCAGCCCCACCAGGTCGTCGTCCCGCGGCGTGCCGAAGCGGTAGCCCTCGGCGGCCAGGGCGGCGGCCCGCTCGCGCACCGCGTCGGGCACCCGGTGGCCGACCAGCGAGCGGTCCATCGCGACGGCTTCGCCCCGGGGCCGGAAGTCCAGCTCCGCCAGCAGCCGGGCGGCGTCCGGGTAGGCGGCACGGTCCAGGCCGGGCAGGAAGTAGTGCGGTGTGTACGAGGCGAAGTCCACCCGGGTGCGGCCGTGCGCGGCGAGCCAGTCGAGCACGTCGGTGAGCAGCCGGCGCCCGAGCCCGGCGCGGCGGACGGCCGGGTCCACGAAGAAGAACGGGATCCAGCCCTGCTCCGGCTCCAAGTCGTCCCCGGCCAGGGTGACCGTCCGACGCACCCCGTACGCGGCCCCGACCAGCTCACCGTCTCGCACGGCCACGCGCAGGCCCGCCGGATCGAAATTCGGGTCCAGCAGCACCTGGCGCCGGAAGCGCTCCCGCGACACGGGGTCGTACGGCATGCTGCGGGCCCACGCCGCGACGAGGGGCGCCCCGTCCCCGGGCGCGAAGTCCCGCACCCGCGTCCGCTCCCGCACTCCGGCCCGGCCACCGCGCGCGAGCCCGCCACCGGACCCGGGCCGCGTCGCGTCGTCCATCGGCGTCCTCTCATGCAGATCCCGTACGAGCCGGCAGGGCCATGGTCCCCGCCTTCCGCCCAGGCTCCAACACCTCGCGCACCACCGCCTCCAGGACGTGCGCACCGACGGCGATCAGCCCCCGTCAATCCCCCGGTTGGCCCGCTCCCGGCCAGGCAGGCCACCCCGCCCCGGGCCGGACCGCACCACTGCGCCTCCGATCTCCCGACCTCCCGCCCCTTCGGCCTCGGACCGGCCCCAGCCCCAGCCCCGACCCCTGCCTCGACCCCGGCCAGATCTCAACCCCGGCCCCGGCCCCGGTTCAGCCTCCGCTCAACCGCATCACCCGCTCCGCCAGCTCCCGAGGACGACTGAGGAGCGGGACGTGGCCGCCGTCCATCTCCTCCGGCTCGATGCCCAGCCGCTCCCGCACCAGGCCCCGCAGCCACGCCGCGGGCAGGAACCGGTCGTCGCGGCAGAGCAGGAAGGAGGTCGGGGTCTCCGGCCAGCGGGCGAGCGGCCACGGACGGCCGAAGGGTCCGCCGGACTGCGCGCGCTCCCGGGACCGCGCCTCGGCCGCCAGCTCCGGCGGTACGTCGTGGTAGAAGAGCGCGTCCTCGTCCGGCGGGCCGCCGTCCAGCCGCTCCCGCTCGGCCAGCGCCGCGCCGTGGCCGGTGTTCTCCCACCACTCGCCCGGTGCCTCGCCGGGCGCCGGCGGCATCGCCGCCACCAGCACCATCCGCTCCACCGGTATCCGCCCGCACACCAGCGGCGCGGTGAACCCGCCGAGCGAATGGGCGACGAGGACGACCCCCGTACGGCCGCGGGCGGCCCGGACCACCGCGTCGGCGTACTCCGCCAGACCCGCCGCCGGATCGTCGTTCGGCAGGTCCACCGCGACCACGTCATGGCCGTGGCGTCGCAGTTCGGCCGCCACCCGGTGCCAGTGCCAGGGAACGCCCCCGGCCCCCGGGATCAGGACGTAACACTTCTCGCTCGCCATGCTCATCCCCCTTGAGCGCGGTGGGCCGGCCCGCCCCGACGGCGTTCCGGGCCCACCACCGCATCATGCCGCAGGGGTCTGACAACGGCCCGGCGCCGGGACGGCGACGCCGGCTCCGGGGCGTGCCCCGGGCCCTCCGGTCAGGGCGTGACCAGGATCTTCCGGCCCTGGCCCGCCTTGAAGCGGTCCAGCGCCTCCGCGTACCGGTCCAGCGGCAGACGGTCGCTGATGAAGACCTCCGGGTCCAGGACGCCCGCGGCGAAGAGCTCGGCGGCCCGTTCGTAGCTGTGCAGGACGGCCATCGAGCCGGTGATGGTGATCTCCTGGTTGTAGATCCGGTACGGCTCGATCACGGCGCGCGCCGCGTAGTCGGAGACGCCGAACTGCAGGAACGTGCCGCCCTTGCCGACGCGGCCCAGTGCGTCCTGGATGGCGCGCTCGTTGCCGGTGGCGTCGATGACCACGTCCCAGCCGCGCGGCCGGTCCAGCTCGTCGGCCGAGCCCGCCGCGTTGCTGCACCCCAGTTGCCGCGCGGTGGCCAGCCGCTGCGGATTGACGTCGACGATGTCGACGCCCGCCGCCCCGGTGTGCTTGGCGAGTTCGAGCATCATCAGCCCCATCGTGCCGGAGCCGTAGATCAGCACATGGGTGCCGAACTGCTGGGAGCGCAGGATGTCGTAGCCCCGTACGGCGCAGGAGAGCGGCTCGATGAGCGCCGCGTCCTCGGTCCGTACGTGCTCCGGCAGCTTGACGCAGTTGGCGGCCGGTGCGACGGCGAACTCGGCGGCGCCGCCCGCCGTGGTCACCCCGATGGCGGCCCACCGTTCGCACAGGTTGTTGCGGCCGATGCGGCAGTAGTGGCACGCGTAGCAGTACAGGGAGGGGTCCACGGCGACCCGGTCGCCCTCGGCCAGCCCGGTGACCTCGCCGCCGGCGGCGACGACCGTACCGGCGAACTCGTGTCCGGGCACCACGGGCAGCGTCGGCGCGAACTCGCCCTGGAGGATGTGCAGATCGGTACCGCACAGCCCGCAGCCCGCGACGTCCACGACGACCTCCCGCGGCCCGGGCGCCGGATCATCCACGGTGGTGACCTCGACGCGGCCCGGGGCGCTGATGACTGCGGCCTTCATTTCACGGCTCCTAGCGAGAGGCCCTGGACGAGCTTGTCCTGGGCGGCGAACCCGGCGGCGAGCACCGGCAGGGAGATCACGGTGGCGGCGGCGCACACCTTCGCCAGGAACAGGCCCTGGCTGGTCACGAACCCGGTCAGGAAGACCGGTGAGGTCCCGGCGACGATGCCGGTGAGCACCCGGGCGAACAGCAACTCGTTCCAACTGAAGATGAACGAGATCAGCGCGGTGGCCGCGATGCCGGGCAGCGCGACCGGCGCGACGATGCGCACCAGCGTCGTCGGCAGCCCGGCGCCGTCGATGGAGGCCGCCTCCAGCATCTCCACCGGCACCTCGGCCAGGAACGACCGCATCATCCACACCGCGATCGGCAGGTTCATCGAGGTGTAGAGGATGACGAGCAGCCAGATGTTGTCGAGCATCCGGGTGTTCTGCGCGATCAGGTAGACCGGCAGCAGCCCGGCCACCAGCGGCAGCATCTTGGTGGACAGGAAGAAGAACAGGACGTCGCTCCACTTGCGCACCGGCTTGATGGAGAGCGCGTACGCCGCCGGGACGGCGAGCACCAGCACCAGCAGGGTGGAGGCCACCGACGCCGTCAGCGAGTTGAGCAGCGGCGGCCAGGGGCTGACGCCGGTGCCGGCGCCGAAGAACTCGCGGTAGCCGTGCAGCGTCAGCCCGGCGCCGACGCTCGGCGGGTTGGTGGCCGCGTCCGTCTCGCTGTGGAAGGAGGTGAGCACCATCCACGCCACCGGCAGGAAGAAGGCGATGCCGCAGAGCCAGGCCGCCAGGCCCAGCAGGCTTCCGGTGCGCCGCCGTCGCCGTTCGGCGGGCGCGACGCCCCGTACCGTACTCGCGCTCATCGGGTGACCTCCTCACGGAGCAGGGACGAGACGGTGCGCAGCGCGAAGGTCGCCACCAGCAGGGAGCAGACGACGACCACGACGCCTTGCGCGGAGGCCCGTCCGTAGTCGTGGGCCTGGTAGAAGGTCTGGTAGATGGTGTACGGGAGGTTGGCGGTGCCCAGGCCGCCCGAGGTGATGGTGAACACCGCGTCGAAGTTCTGCACCACGTAGATGGTGCCCAGCAGCGCGGCCAGCTCCAGATAGCGGCGCAGGTGGGGGAGGGTGAGGTAGCGGAACACGTCGAAGGCGGAGGCGCCGTCGACCCGGGCCGCCTCGACCGCGTCGGCGGGCCGGCTCTGCAGTCCGGCCAGCAGGATCAGCATCATGAACGGCGTCCACTGCCAGATCAGCGCCACCTCGACCGCCGCCAGCGGCGAGGCGGTCATCCAGTCCGGCTGCGGTGGGTCGGCGCTGCCGAACAGCTTCCATATCCAGGTCAGCGTGCCGTTGATCAGCCCGTACGAGGCGTTGTAGAGCGCGTGCTTCCACAGCAGCGCGGCGGCGACCGGCACCACCAGGAACGGGGTGATCAGCATCGTACGGACGACGCCGCGTCCCCAGAACTCGCGGTCCAGCAGCAGGGCGAGGCCGAGACCCAGGACGAGGCTGACCAGGACGACGGTCACGGTCAGCAGGACCGTCGTCCAGATGGCCGAGCGCATCGCGGGATCGGTGAAGACGGCCTTGTAGTTGTCGAAGGCCGCGAAGCCCTTGTTGTCGGGGGCCAGCGCGTTCCACCGGGTGAAGGAGATGACGACGGTGGCGACGAAGGGGAGCTGGGTCACCACGACCAGGAAGACCAGGGCGGGCAGCAGCGGGGCGCGGCGGGCCCAGCCCGCGGCACGCCGGGCGGTTCCCGCGTCCCGGCGAGGGTGCTCCGCACTGCTCGGCCGCCGGGTGCCGCCCCGGCCGTCCGGCTCGTTGTGCGTCTCAGCGCTCTTGGTAGGCACGGGCCACCTCCTCTGCCAGCCGCTGGCCCTTGTCGAGCGCCTCGGACACGCTCTGCCGTCCCGCGATCGCCGAACTGACCTCGTGCGAGACCTTGGTGCCCAGGTCGGAGAACTCGGGGATGCCGACGAACTGGATGCCGGGCGCGGGCCGCGGCTGCACCCCGGGATCGTCGGGCCGGGCCGAGCTGATCGCGTTCTTCGTCGCGGCGGCGAACGCCCCGCTGTGCCGCAGGTACTCGGGGTCGCGGTACGTGGAGGCGCGCTTGCCGGCCGGTACCTTCGACCAGCCCAACTGCTCGCCCACCAGCCGCTCGTAGTCCTTCCCGGAGGCCCAGGAGATGAACTTCCAGGCCGCGTCCTGGTGGGTGCTCGCCTTCTGCACGCCCCACGCCCAGGTGTAGAGCCAGCCCGAACTCGCCGTCCGCTCGACCGGCGCGGGCGCGTAGCCGACCTTCCCGGCGACCTTGGACTCGCCGCTCTCCAGCGAACCGGCGCCGGCGGTCGCGTCGTACCACATGGCGACCTTGCCCTGCTGCATGTCGTTCAGGCACTCGGTGTACCCGGCCTGCGGGGCGCCCGCCTGCCCGTGCGTGCGCAGCAGCCCAACGTAGAAACGGGTGGCGGCCGTGAACTCCGGGCTGTTCACCCGGGCCTGCCAGTCCTTGGTGAACCAGGTGCCGCCGAAGGTGTTCACCACCGAGGTCAGCGGCGCCGCGAGCTGGCCCCAGCCGGGCTGCCCGCGCAGGCAGATGCCCTTCATACCCGGGCGCGCGCCGTCGAGCTTCGCGGCGAGCGCCGCGACCTGCTTCCAGGTCGGCTTCTCGGGCATCGTCAGCCCCAGGTTCCGCAGCACGTCCTTGCGGTACATCAGGAACGACGACTCCCCGTAGAACGGCTGCGCGTAGATCTTCCCGTCGGCGGCGGTCAGCGACTTCCGTACGGGGGCGAGCAGGTCCGCCTGGTCGTACCGGGTGTCCCGCGCGGCCCGGTCGCCGAGCGGGGTCAGCCAGCCGTTGCGGGCGTAGATGGGCGTCTCGTAGTTGCTGAGGCTGGCCACGTCGTACTGGCCGGCCTGGCTGGAGAAGTCCTGGCTCATCTTGTCGCGCAGGTCGTCCTCGGGCAGCACGGTGTAGTTGACCTTGATGCCGGTGCTCTTGGTGAAGTGCTCGGCGGTCAGCCGTTGCAGGTCCGCCATCTGCGGGTTGTTCACCATCAGGACGTTGATCGTGTCGCGGCCCTCGTTGCCGAGGGCACCGGCGCCCCGGTAACAGCCCCCGAGGGCCAGGGAGACGGCCACCACGACGGCCGCCAGGCCCAGCGGGCCACGCCGTCCGGCCGGTGGGAAGGACCGCCGTGGCCGGCCGGTCCTTCCGGGAGATCGTGCTCGCACGGCTCGACACCTCTCTGCTGGGGGCTGTGGGGAAAGGCCGGGAACGCACCGGACGGTGCGGCCCGGGACGCGCGGCAGCGCGGGTCCGCGCGCACGGCGGACCGCGCGCCCGGAGCGCACGCCTGTACGGGACGGCACGTGCTCCTCGCGCGTGGTGTGGGTGATGTGTGTGCGCGTGCTGTCGTCAGACCCGCAGGACCTGCGGGCCCAGCAGGGTGTAGCGGTGGGCCTCAGGGGCGGAGAGCCCGGTGTCCGTGACGATCGTGTCCAGATCCCGTACGGCCGCGAACCGGCAGAAACTGCTCGCCCCGAACTTGCTGTGCACCCCGATCAGCACCCGCCGCCGCGACGACCGCACGGCCTGCGCCTTCACATCGGCGACGGCCGGGTCGGGGGTGGTCAGGCCGTGTTCCCGCGACACCCCGTTCGCGCCGAGGAACGCCAGGTCGATGACGAACCCGGCGAGCATGTCCCGCGCCCAGGAACCCACCGCGGCCTGCGTGCCGGACCGCACCCGGCCGCCGAGCAGCAGCACGGTGGTCGTGTCGGACGCGGAGACCAGCGACGCGGTGCGCAGCGAGGAGGTCACCACCGTCAGCGGCCGGTCGGTGGGCAGCAGCATCGCCAGCAGCTCCGGCGTGTACCCCTCGTCGACGAACACGGTCTCGGCCTCGCCGACGAGCTGCGCGGCGGCCGCCGCGATCCGCCGCTTCTCCGCCACCTGCTGGGTCTCCCGCCGGGCCAGCGTCGTCTCGAACCCCGCGCTCTCCACCGGGTACGCGGCCCCGTGGGTCCGCCGGACCAGGCCGCGCCGCTCCAGTTCGCTCAGGTCCCGCCGGACGGTCTCGCGCGCCACCCCGAACTCCCCGGCGACGTCCGTGACGTCCACCCGGCCGGCCTGGCGGGCCAGCACGAGGATGCGGTGCTGGCGTTCCTCGGCTCTCACGGCGCACTCCTGCTCGGTTCCCTCGGTTCCACGGCGTTCCGTTCGGTCATCGTCCTGCCCGTTTCTGCCCGGCACCAGGTTTATAGCAAGCAGAAGGGCGCATTCCGATGCCCGTCATGGCGCAAAACCCGCCCGCTTCGGCCCGCTTCGACTCCGCTGTCACGGGCCACGGCACCCCGGACCGGCCCGTTCGCCTCCTCCGCGCGCCCGTTCTCCGGTACGCGGCCACCGGCCCCGGTGAGCGGACGCACCGGATCCGGTCCACGACGTACCGCCAAGAACGGTCCAGGACCGTCCAGCACCACCCACGACCGCCCAGGCCACCCAAGACCGCCCAACACCACCCACGGCCGCCCGGGGCCTCAGCCCAAGACCAGCCGCTCCGTGTCGAATTCCGCGACGATCTCCAGCCGGCCGCTCAGCGCCGCCACATAGGCCGCCAGGGTGCACACCTCCACGGCGCCCGGTTCGCCCTCCTCGACCGCCGCCACCCGGGCGGCCGGAACGCCCATCCGTGCGGCGACCTGCTCCTGCGTCAGCCCCCGGTGGCGGCGCACCGACGCCAGCCGCTGCCCCCGGTTCCGCGCCATGAGCGACGCCGCGCCGCGGTGCCGGTCCTCGTCCCGGCCGGGGTACCAGTCGCGGAGGAGGTTCCCGCCGCCGCAGAAGTTCTCGTCCTCCGCGCCGGGCCCCCGGCCCGCCGATTCCCGCCTGGCCAGGCGCTTGCGGGCCAGCGGCAGGGCGTACTCGTACCACTCCCACCACTGCGTACGGTCCGCGGCCACGGCGAGCAGTGCCACGGCCTCGGCGGCTCCGGTGCCCCCGGCGGCTTTCCCGGTCTCGACGGTGCACAGCACCCGCAGGTCCCGCCCCGTCAGCGCGCGGAGCCGCAGCTCGTACAGCTCCGTCTCCGACGGCCGGGCCCCCAGCGGCTCCTCGACCGCACGCTCCAGCCGCTCGGCCTCGGTGACCATGTCGCAGGCAACCGCCCGGGCCTTGGCGACCGCGCCGTCCGCGGCGGCGCACGGAGCCGCGTCCGCGTCGGCCGCCCCGTCCGCTTCACAGCACGCCTCGTGGGCGCCCTGCTGGGCGCGCCCGGCCCGCTGGACCGCCTCTACCCCTGCTCTGCGGGACCGGAAGAGGTCGACCTGGTTCTGCACCCGCCGGCTGATCCCGAGGAGGGCCGCCTCCCGCTCGCGGACGTCGGCGCGCGCTTCTCCCAGCAGCACCTGCTGGTGCCGCACCGCCGACCAGTGGTCCTTCGCCTCCCGCGCGAGGTCTCCCCGGCCCGACGCGGCGGCCTGCGCTCCCAGGTCGGCCAGCCGTCGGGCCTGCTTCGTCAACTCGGTAGTGTGGTGGTCGAGTTGACGTCGGCACGCGGCCGCCTCGGCCACCGCCCGCCGCACCTTCGTCAGCAGGGTGAGCTGGCGCTGGTACCAGTAGTCCAGGGCCTCCCGCGGCTCGCCCGCCCGCAGGTCGGCCCCGACCGGGACCACTAGAGGAGGCCCCAGCCGCGGCCCCTGCTCCAGGAGCGCGGTGACCGCCTCCCCGACGAGCCGGGCCGCCCGGGCGTCGTCGCGGCGCAGGGCATTGAGCCGGCTCCGCGCCTCCCGTGCCACCACCAGCCGGTACGTCATGACGGCCTCCGCCCCGGCGAGCCCCGCATGGGCCACCGGCTTCCACTGTGCCGCCAGCGCCCGGCCGCTGTCCCGGCATCGGGGCAGGGCGTCGCTCAGAGGCCGAGGTCGTCGACCACGGTGGAGGACGGGACGCTCAGGATGCCGTCGAAGGCTTCGGTCACGGGGGTGTGCAGATAGCCGCTCTGCATACGGATGCGGTCGGGACCGCCGGAGCCGTCCGCGCCCCGCAGGTCCCGCAGCCCGGCGAGGCCGATGCCGGACCCGAGCCCGGCCTCCTCGAAGGCGGCCTCGACGCTGCCGGGTTCCGGGGTGCCGAGCGCGGTGTCCTCGACGCGGAAGCCGAAGGCGGTGTTCTCGTCCAGGTGCATCTCGGCGGTCCGGCCGCGCACACTGGTCATACCGAGGGCGAAGTAGTCCTCGCCCAGTGCGTGGCTCAGATGCAGGCCCATGGGGAGCCCCGTGAGGCGCCCGTCGAACGAGACGGGGGTCCGCTGGATGTGGGCGTTGTGCGCGGGGAGCACGACACGGGTGCCGGGCGCGGCGCGGTCCAGGAGCCACCGGACCGAGTCGGCCATGAACACCTCACGGGACGAGGTGTCGGCCGGTGAGCCGCCGCCCGCGTACAGCGCGGCCATGGCGCGGAACTGGTGGTCGGTGTGGCACGCCGCCTCGGCACGGCGCAGCGCGATGTCGTACGCGCGACGGCCGCCGCGCTCGACGTACAGCGGTTCCATGGCCCGCAGCCGGATACGCAGCCGCACCAGCGCCGCGCTCAGGGCGTCCTGCTCGTCGGTGCCCAGCCGGGACCAGGCGGGTGCGGCGAGCGCCATGGAGGCGGCGCCGAACCGCTCGGCGGTCTTCATGGCGTCCTGCACGAGCGGCAGGCCGTCCGGATCGACCTCGCGGAGGTACTCGGCGACCGGCGCCAGGGCCGGGAGCAGGGAGCCCCCGGCCGCGGGCACGTCGACACCGGCGAACCGTACGGGCAGGGTCGCGGTCCGGTTGTAACGGCGCAGCCAGTGCAGCGGCCCCGACAGCCCGATGGGAATCGTCGCCTCGGTCTGCCGCGCGAAGTCCTCCTCGGTGCCTTCCCCTTGGACCCACGCGTCCAGCGCGAAGCCTTCGCTGAAGCCGAACTCGAAGGCCAGGGCGGTGAAACCGCAGCGCTGGACGAGGAAGCGCAGCACGCGTTCGCGGGCCAGGCCGAACTCCTCGACGAAATGGGAGTTCTCGCCGAGCGCTACGACCCGGGCGTCACCGATGAGCGCCCGCAGCGGCTCCAGATCGTCCAGCGGCTCCTCGGGGTCGAGGGTGCGGAGCACGGCGGTCCGCTCGCGGAGCCGGCCGGCGAACCGGCTTCCGCCGTCGGCGGCCTGCTGCCGGTCGTGGTGGGTGTCGGGCATCTCGGGCGCTCATTCCTCGGCGGTCGGCGGGGTCAGAGCCTGTGTCATAACCCCGGTCGGATCAGCGCCCGTCGTCTGGTGCGTGCGATCGCAAGGCGCCGGAGCGTCTTCGTAGCGGAGCTACGTGGGCGTTTCGGCAACACAGCGAGCGTGCGTGCCAGGCGGCGGGCGCCCGGCCGGGGGTATGACACAGGCTCTCAGGGCAGGATCGAGTCCACGTAACCGCCGTCGACGCGCAGCGCGCCGCCCGTGGTCGCCGACGCCTGCGGGGAGCTGAGGTACACGACCATGTTGGCGATCTCCTCGGGCTCGATGAGCCGTTGCAGCAGCGACTGCGGGCGGTGCGTCCGCATGAACTCGCGCTGCGCAGCGTCCCACGGAAGATCACGGTCGACCAACTGGTATACGAAGTCCTCGACGCCACCGGTGTGCGTCGGCCCGGCGATGACCGAGTTGACGGTGACGCCCGTCCCGGCGGCCTCCTTGGCGAAGCCCCGCGAGACGGCCAGCAACGACGTCTTGGACATCCCGTAATGAATCATCTCGGCGGGCACCACGACCGCGGAGTCGCTGGCGATGTTCTGTACGCGCCCCCAGCCGCGTTCCGTCATGCCCGGCAGATACCGCCGGATCAGCCGGACGGCACTGAGCACATTGGTCTCGAAGTAGGTGCGCCACTCGTCGTCCGTGATCTCCAGGGCCGGGCGCGCGCCGAAGATGCCGAGGTTGTTCACGAGGATGTCGGTGTGCGGTACGGCCGAGTGGAGTTCCCGCGCGCCGGCCTCGGTGGTGAGGTCGGCCGCGACACCGGTCACCGTGGCGCCGGGCACCGTGTCGCGCAGTTGCCCGGCGGCCTCGTCGAGCCGCCCGGAGTGGCGCCCCGTCAGCACCACGTCCGCGCCCGCCTGTGCGAGACCGGTCGCGATGGCGTGGCCGATGCCCTGGGACGATCCCGTCACCACGGCCGTCCGGCCGGAGAGGTCGATGTGCATGTCCGGGCTCCCTTCGCTGGTGCGTCGCTGTCGTGTACGTCCGCTGCCAGCATCGCGGGTGCGGCGCGTCCGGTGTGCGGGGCGCGCGGGACATGGGGTGTGTCATGAGGCGTGTGATGTATCTCCCCCTCCGAGTGGCATGAAGTCCCGCAGGGCGGGTAGCTGCGGCGATGCATGAAGGCGATCATGTGATGAAAGGGAAAAAGGATGTTGTTGGCGCGCCCGGTGGTGTTGGGTAACCTGCGTCGAGCAGTACTGGACACCGCGGGTGCCGCGCGCTGAGGACGGTAGTCCTGAGCCGCGTGGGACGAGGTGCGGCCTCGCTCGCTCGCAGTGCCTTTCCACCGGAACGAAGGATGTCGATGCGGCACTGGTCGCGGCCGGGCACCGGCTGCCCGGCACAGGCGTACGGGAGGACCCTCCCCTCGCCGCCCGACACGCGCGCCGCCCGCCGTTCCGGCGTCGTTGTAGTTTCCGCATGCGCACTCCCGCCGCGGGCGGGGGACGGTGCGGCTGAATGGTTCGAGGACTGACCCCACATGACCGCTGCCCGCCTGCCCGCCGGCCCACCGATCTACGAGAGCCTCATCGAGGAGCACGGCGACGTACTGGCGCAGGTGCGCCAGTTGGCCAAGGAGACGGAGCGCGAGGCCGACGAACTCCTGGACTGGAGCGAGCTCCGCGCGGGCCGGGACTGACCGCCGGCCGGTGAACGGCCCGCCTCCGGCGCGGCTCCGCTCAGGCCCTGCCGCTCTCGCGCGGCGGCGCCGGCCGGGGCAGCAGACGGCGGCTCAGTTGGTCGAGTGCTTCCACGGTCGCCAGGCTGGTCTGCACCTGGTGCAGGGACTGGGCGAGACAGGTGTGGGCGCCCGCGACCGTGTCGTGCGCGTGGTCCCGGATCTGGCCGATCAGGTTCTCCAGCATGTCCAGCGCCGCGAAGAGATCGGCGAGCGCGGACCGGTTCGCCTCGGTCAGCCGCAGCGTGTACGGGTCCGGGTACCGGCTCGTGTCAGACAGCGGGGGGCGTCCGTTCCAGCGCGGCGTCACGGTCGGCTCCTGCGGCGTGCTCGGCATGGGCGGTCCTCGGGTGTCTGTCGGGGTACGGCCGGGGCTGCCGCGGCCACCCCGGTCGGCCCGGCCGTTCGCGCCGGGCCGGTGCCGGGGCCGCGCGCCGGGCGTAGCGTGCCCGCCCTCGTACGGCGCTCGGAGTCGGGTGGCCGCACGGGGAATTACAGCACGCCGCCGGTGGCGCGGACTGTCTCACTCTGAGACGGTGCGGCGGCAACGCCCCTGATCCCGGCGGGCTTTCCGGCCGGGGAGGGGAAGCCCCGTACACGGTGGTGCGAACGAGCCCGCTCGCGGGGATCGCGGTTCGGCCCCCGGGGCATGTCTGCAACCATGGATTTCCGGCAGTTCCCCGAACAGGCGGCCATGCGGGCACGCGAGCGGATGCTCAGCGGCGCCTTGGAGACATCGACGGCGGCGCGCGGCCCGGACGGGCGCGGCCCGGCCGGCCCCGCCACCGCCGCCGGTTCCCCCGCCCCGGCCACTCCCGGTGTGCCGTACCCCCGGGTCCGGGAAGCGGTCCTCACCTCCTGGAGACGCTGCCGTCTGCACGCGGTGGACGCCGACCGACTGCACGTCCCGCACGTGGAGCAGCACATCGACTGGGACAGTCGCTTCCTGACCGCGGCCGCGCCGGTCCTCGACCGCGTCGAGCAGCTCCTCGCCGACTGCACGGCCGGCGTGGTCCTCGCGGACTCCGAGGCCCGGATCCTGTCCCGCCGGGGCGGTGACACGGCGGTCGTGCGCCTGATGGACCGGGTGCACCTCGTCCCCGGCTTCAGTTACGCGGAGGAGGCCGTCGGCACCAACGGGGTCGGCACCGCGCTCGCCGAACGGCGTCTGAGCACCGTCTTCGGCGCCGAGCACTTCGCCGGGCCGCTGCAGCGCGCCGCGTGCGCCGGCATCCCCGTACGCAATCCGCTCACCGGACGGCAGGAAGGCGTCGTCAACCTGACGTGCCTGCGGCAGGACGCCTCCCCGCTGATGGCCGCGGTGGTACGGCAGGCCGCCGCCGACATCGAGGAGCGGCTGCTGGACCGGTACTCCGGCAAGGAGCGCGCGGCCCTGGACGCGTTCCTTGCCGCGGGCCGGCGCACCAGCGGCCCGGTGCTCCTGGTGACGCCCACCCTGCGGACCGCCAACAGCGAGGCGGTACGCCTCCTGGAGCCGCAGGACCTGCGCCAGGCGGGCGCGCTCGCCGCCGACCTGCTGGCCGTACCGGCGGGCAGCCGCAGGCAGCGCGTCGACGTGACGCTGCGCCTGGCTTCGGGCGCCGACGTACGGGTCCGCTGCACCCTGGTCGGCCCGCCCGGCCAACCGATCGGCTGTGTCGTCGGTATGACGACGCCGGAGGGCCGGGAGGCTCCCGACACGCCGGACCGGACACCCGGCACCTGCACCGGGACGCCGCCGCCTCCGCCGCTCCCGGCACTCCTGCCGGGCCTGGCCGGACGCTCGCCGTCCTGGCGCTCGGCGAGCCGCGACGTCGCCTCCGCCTGCCGGCAGCGGCTGCCGACCCGTGTGGTGGGCGAGGCCGGGGTGGGCAAGCTGGCCCTGGTGCGCGCCGCCCACCACTGGGTACGGCCCCGGAACCGGCTGCACGTCCTCGACCTGACGTCCCATCAGGACACCACCGACCTCCTGGCCCGCGCCGAAGAGGCATTACGGGACGAGGACGGCACGGTGGTGCTCCAGCATCTGGAAGCGGCGAACCGGGATCTGATGTCCTGTCTGGAGACGCTGCTCGCCGAGGCGCGGCACAACCCTGGCACCGGCCCGTGGGTCGCCGGCCTGTACACGGTCCCCGGGCAGGGGCCCGCCCCGACAGGTGCCGCGCCCCCGGCCCTGGACAGCGCCGTCTTCCCGTGCACGGTCGCGGTGGCACCGCTGCGCTACCGTCCCGAGGACATCCGCGACCTCGTCCCCGCGCTGCTGGCCCGGCACGGCCGCGGCGGCACCGTCTCCTGCACCCCGGCGGCGATGCAGGTTCTCACCCGCTGCGACTGGCCGGGCAACGTACGGCACTTGAGCCGGGTGCTCCAGCAGGCGGCGCGCGGACGACGGCAGGCCGACCTGCAACCGCACGACCTCGCGCCGGAGTGCCACAGCTCCTGCCGCCGCACCCTCACCCCCTGGGAGGCCGCCGAACGCGACGCGATCGTCCGGGCGTTGCACGACGCCGCGGGCAACCGCGACGCGGCGGCCCGTCAACTGGGCATCTCCCGGGCCACCATCTACCGCAAGATCCGCCTCTACGGTGTCACCGTGGCACCCGCGCGAGCCCGGTGAGGCGCACGGCTGCGGACTCCGCCCCGCCCGGCTCCGGGCGGCCGCCCCGCACGGCTGACGGGCGTACGGATCACCCGGTGCCCGGCGTCCCCAGGGCGTCCAGCAGGGCGACGAACCGGCGGAACTGCCCGTGCGCCGCCTCGGCCGTACGGTCGACAGTGACGGCACCGAGCTTCCCGAAGGCGGGCAGCGCGCCCAGCATGTGCAGGATGACGCCCCGGCGGTCCGCGTGCCGGTAGAGCAGTCCTGCGCGGGAGGCGGCGTCGAGGACCCGCTCCGGGGTGAGCGAGCGGTAGGAGTCCCGGTGCAGGCGGTCGGAGGCGACGTAACAGCACGGTTCCCCCTCCGGGGTCAGGAACTCCCCGGTCCGGGGGTCGTGGCTGCCGCCGGTCGCGCCGTGCAGGAACATCAGGGGCGCCGTGCCGCCGCCCATCCGCAGATTGATCTCCACGGCGTACTGCCGGAAACCGGACGTCCCGCGCACCGAGACGAAGTCGACGCTGGCGATACCGACCATCCCCGCGGCGGCGAGGGCACGGCCCGCCCGGTGGGCCGACTCCCGCAGCGCCGGACGGTACTCCGCCCGGGCGGGGGAGGAGCAGCCGGTGTACGTCTGGCGCAGGGCGGCGTCGAAGAGCTGGTCCTGGGTGGAGATCACCCGCACGTCGCCCGAGGGGGACACGTGCACCTGGACGGACGGGGAGGCGACCTCGGCCCCGGCCAGGAACTCTTCGACGACCCCGCCCATGACGTCCAGTTTCCCGGCATAGCCGGCCCAGTCGTCGGGCGGCGTGGCGAACTCGATACGGTCCGGCAGCACGCGCCGGATCCAGCGCCCGGCACCACTGCCCCGGGGCGCCCCGTGAAAGGCGAACATCGCGTTGCCGCCGGCGCCGAAACCGTCATTCAGTTTGATCATGGCGCGGTCCACGTCGGGATGTGCCGCCCGCAGCTCGGCGAGCGCGGCGACCAGGTCGTCCCGGTCCCGTACCCCCTCGACACCGCGGGGCACGGGCACGCCGGCGGACTTGAACAGGGCACGCGCGCCGCTCTTGGTCCCCAGGTGCGACAGGCCCGGGTCGCACGCGTACAGCGGCACGCCGAGCCGTACGGCCAGCGACCGCTCGTACGGCGACCCGTTGAAGGCGAGCAGACAGGCGTCCTCCGGCTCGCGCACCAGGCTTTTGATGCGCTCCAGCAGGTCCGGGCGCCGGAGAAGCTTCTGGGTGAGCGGGGCGGGGCGGTCGTCCCCGCAGTCCAGCAGGACGAGCCGGCGCCGGGCGTCCGGGACGGACAGCGAACGGACCAGGCCGAGAGCGTAGGCGACCAGCGGTTCGGGCAGCGGCAGGCTGGTGACGTACACGAGACGGCGGCGCGGGTCGCGGAGCAGGTGCAGAAAGGCGAGGAGACGTTCCTCGTAGTGGAGGATCCCGGGGATCTTGTCCATCCCGGCCTGGTCGAGCGTGAAGCTCGGCACGACCAC
Source organism: Streptomyces chrestomyceticus JCM 4735 (assembly GCF_003865135.1). Taxonomy (NCBI): domain Bacteria; kingdom Bacillati; phylum Actinomycetota; class Actinomycetes; order Kitasatosporales; family Streptomycetaceae; genus Streptomyces; species Streptomyces chrestomyceticus. Next base: position 8,920,525 of record NZ_BHZC01000001.1, read on the forward strand.
GACGACCCCGGGCGGCCCGTCGCTCCCACCCACCCCGTCACTCCCGAACGGACCGCGCAGCCGCTCCCGCAGTTCCCGGAACGCGGCCGCCTCGTCCGCCGGCCGCACGCCGTCGTCCGCCGCACCCAGTGCCACGATGGCGCCCTCCAGCCGTCTCGACGCGCTGACCGTCAGCCACAGCATGGCAAACGGCCGACGGCGCGGGGCGGACGCGGACGGAGCGGGCGAGCCCGCGCCGGCCACCCGGGACCCTCTATTACTCCTTGTGCCGCCGGCCCGGCCCGGACCGCAGGTCCCTGCCGCGCCGGTGCAGGTCTTCCAGGGCGTTCAGCAGGATCGTCTGCTGGTGCCACTCCAGCCACCGGCCCGCCTGCGCGGCCATCCCGTCCATGGCGGTGGCCTGCACCCGTGTGAGGTCTCGTCGCGGCTGCGGGAGGTGCAGGGAGAACACTCCGACGGCACGGCCGGCGGGCGAGAGCATCGGCACGCTGTGTGTGGTGCGGCTGCCGACCGCCAGGATCATCTCGCGGGCCGGTTCGCTGACCGCCGGATCGGTGGCGACGTCCGAGACGACGCGGACCCGGCGCCGGGCGGCGAGGGAGCAGGACGTGCCCTCCTCGACCACGGCGAAGAAGTCGAGGAACTCCTCGCTGAGCCCACGGTGGTGCTCCATCTGGAGACCGACCGCGGGCTCCATCGTCTGCAGATCACCCATGGGCGCCTCGGTGAACGCCAGCGCCTGGTGCAGCACCTGCTTCAGGACGGTGCTGCGGTTGACCTTGTCCGGCCGGTGACCGGGCAGGAACTTCAGCGGGGGAGGCGTCCGGCCGGACCGGCCGGGAAACCACAGGCCCCGCTCGTCGTCGGGGCGGGGGACGGAGACCACGGCGGACGCGAGGTTGCGCAGTTTCAGGTTGTGCTGCTGCGAACAGCGCTTCATCAGCTCGAACGCGGCCTCCGCGTCCGGCAGCCGGTAGCGCTCCTGGAGCAGGCCCTGGGCGTGGGAGATCAGCGGATGCGCGCGCAATTTGCCCCGCAGGTCCCGTACTTCCCGGCGGAGCCGGTCGATCTCCCGCGACTCACCGTTCTGCGTACCGTCGGCGTCCGTCGGTACGGCGGCCGGGTCGGGGCCGTGCGCCGCTGACGGTGGATCCACTGGTTCTTGCATGGCGACACTCTCCCTGATAGGGCCGTTCCCAGGGCGCCGCGAGCAGTCAGCGGCCGGCTGCTCGGGCGGCACCTCGACCTCTGTGAACCTAACCCATCCACCGGTGGCGGCCTGCGGGAAGCGGACATTCCGGGCGCCTTGTGGCAGGGCTCACTCAGGGTGCGACGGGCTTCAGTCGACCAGTTCGCCGGACGCCATCAGCCGCGTCAGCTCGGTCCGGGAGCGGACGCCCAGTTTCCGGTAGACGCGGGTGAGGTGCGCCTCGACCGTCTTGCGGGAGACGAAGAGGGAGACCGCCGCCTCGGTGTTGTTCAGGCCGCGGGCCACCGCGCGGGCCACCTGGAACTCCTGGGGCGTCAGCAGCTCCCACACGCCGTCCGGCGCGGCCGGTGCCGTCGGCGGGGCGCCGGTGGCCGCCAGCTCCCCGGCGGCCCGCCGCGCCCACGGCACCGCGCCCAGGCTCTCGAAGCGCGCCAGCGCCGAGGCGAGCGGGGCCCGGGCGGCGGCGGGGTGGCGGTAGCGGCGCAGCAGTTCCGCCTCGCACAGCAGCGTACGGGCCTGCTCGAACGGCTCCCGGATGCGCTCGTGCGCCGCGAGCGCGGCGGCGAACGCGGTCCGCGCGGCCTCGTACGACGCGGCCAGCAGGCCCCGGCAGCGGGCGGCGGCGGCCTCCGCGGCCGCCAGCCCGGTGGCCCGCGCCCGCTCCTCCAGCCAGTCCGCGACCTCCCCGGCGCGGGCGGTGTTGCCCGTCCGCAATTGCGCCTCGACGAGATCGGCGGCGCACGGCACGACCAACGGGTTGCCCACCCCCTGCGCCGTGACCAGCGCGAAGCTCTGCTCCAGTTGGTCGGCGGCGGCGCAGTGGTCACCCTGGGCGAGGGCGGCCAGCCCCAGCGCGGCGGTCAGATGCCGCTCCAGGCAGCCGATGCCGTACCCGCCGATCTCCCGCCGGGCCCGGCCGACCTGCTCCTCGCACCGCACCCGGTCGCCGCGCAGCGCGTCCAGCCGGGCCAGACAGGCCAGGCTGTAGCCGACGCAGGAGATCTGGCCCAGCTCCTCCGACCAGTGCAGGGCCTCGGTGGCGTCGCCGTACCCGGCGTTCCAGTGGCCGACCCGGGCCTCCAGATCGCTGCGTACGGCCAGGGTGAACGGCAGGACGCCGGGCGCGCTGTGCCGGCGGGCCGACTCCACGGCGGAGTTGAGCAGCCGGCGGCTGCGGTCCCGGTCCTCGACCCAGTTCCACGCCTGCCCGGCCAGCGCGTACAACTGCTGGTTGCGTACGGGGTCGCCGGTGCAGTGCCCGTCGGCGGCGCCCAGCATGGCCACGCCCCGGCCGATCTGCCCGGAGACCGCCAGCGCCGAACCGAGCAGGGCCATGCTCAGCCAGCGGTCCGGCCCCGACTCGGAGGCCAGGCGGAACGAATCCTCGGCGGTCCGCACGGCGGCGGCCACCCGGCCGTCCATGCTGGCGGGCACCACCGCCTCGGCGAGCAGGACGCATGCCCGTACGGCATCGGTGCGGCGGATGGCGCGCGCGGCCTCGGCGAGGAGTTCGTAGGCGCGCGCGGGCTCGCCGTTCCAGGTGTGGATACGCCCCAGCAGCAGCTCGATGTCGGCGCGTACGAAGGGCTCCGTCGTCGTACGCAGCGCTTCCTCGCACCACTGGGAACTGGACGCCGAGCCGCCCAGGAAGGCGTCGGACGCGGCGCGGTGCAGCAGGTCCGCGCGCGCCACGCGGTCCTCGGTCAGCTCCGCGGCCCGCCGCCAGGCCAGCGCGGACTCCTCGAACGCGCTGCGTCTGCGGGCCTCTTCCGCCGCCTCCGCCAGGGCGGCGGCGGCCGGTGCGTCCGGGCCGGTGGCGGCCGCCGCCCGGTACCACGCGTGCAGCGGACCGCGGCTGACCTGCGCGAGGGCGCCGAACGCGGCGAGCCGGTGGGCCAGCGGCGCCCGTCCGAGCACCAGCGGGCGCAGGACGGGATGCCGGAAGTCCAGCCCGTCACCGGTCGACGTCACCAGGCCGTCCTCCTCGGCCGGGCACAGGGCCGACAGCGACAGACCGAGCACCCCGAGCGCCTCGCACAGCCCGGCCAGCGCGGTCGACCGGTGCGCGGCCAGTACGGTGAGGGCCTGCCGGGTGGCCTCGGGAAGCGCGTTGATCCGCGCCGACCAGGCACGCTCCAGGTGCCGCCCCAGGGACGGCGGGTTCTGCATCGGCTCCTCGCCGCGCGCCTGCTCCGGGGTGAGGGAGCGGGCGGCCTCCAGCAGGGCCAGCGGATTGCCGCCACTGATCTTCACCAGGTCCGCCTCCACCGTCGGCGCCGTCACCACGCCCGACCGTCGCAGCAACTGCCCGCACTCGTTCCGCGACAGCCCGGTGACCTCGACGGACGGCAGGCTGTGCGGCGCGCCCGGCTCGCCGGGCTCCTCGCGCGAGGTGAACGCGAGCGCCACCCGCTCGCCCGCCACCCGCCGCGCGACGAACAGCAGCACCCGCTGGGAGGACGGGTCGACCCACTGCAGATCGTCCACGAGCACCGCCACCGGCTTCTTCTCGCCGAGCGCGGCCAGCACGTTCAGCGCGCCCATGCAGGCCGCGTACGGATTGGCCAGCGGCTCTCCCGACAGGGCGAGGCAGGACTCCAGCGCCGCGCGCTGCACCCCGGGGAGTTCCCTGAATTCCGCACCGAACGGGAGCAACAGGTCGGCCAGCGCCGCGAACGGCAGGACCGTCTCCGACTCGATGCCCCGCGCCCACAGGGCGGCCTCCCCGGCCTGCTCGGCGGCGTACTCCAGCAGTGCCGTCTTGCCCACCCCGGGCTCACCCCACAACAGCAGCGCCGCGCCCCCGTCCGCCCCGGCGGCCAGGAGATCGTCGATCAGACGGCGTTCGCGCCCGCGGCCCACCAGGCCCGGCCCCGCCGGGCGGGAGAGCGGGGACCAGCCGGAAGTCCGTCGCCTGCCGTCCATGTCGCCCCCCGGGCGCTCGCAGGTGCCCTGTGCGGCCCGTACTCCGGCCCCGGGACCATCATGCCTTCCGGGGGAGCGCCCCTGAAGGGCCTCGCACATTCTGCGGGCACATGTGGGGACCTCCCCGAAGCGCCGGAGCCGCACGAGGAGTTGAGTGGCAGCACGCGCGGACACGGAGAACACGGGGGGCGCGTCATGACAGGCTCCGCAGGGCCCGTTCCTCGGCTGGACGCGGTCGAGCTCAAGGCCACGTTCTCCGGCGCGCGGGCGGAGGTGGCCGCCAAGGCTCTGGCACCGGACGACGGGGGCGTCTGGTGCCAGGTCTTCTTCTGCGAAGGACCCCGGCACCGCCATCCGGGCGAACTGCCGCTGCTGGAGGCCGGCGTGATCCTGCGCCTGCGGTCCCGCCAGGGGAAGAAGGGCGACACCACGGCCAAACTCCGGCCCTGCCGCCGGGCCCGGGTCCCCGCCCACTGGCTCGACTTCCACCGGCACGGTGACGACGAACTCCGCCTGGAGAGCGACTGGGCGGGCGAGCGCCAGGTCCTCGCGGCCTCCCTCACCCGCACCCGGGACCGCCAGGACATCGACGCGGTGACCTCCGGGCACCACCCGCTGCACACCGCCTTCTCCACCGCCCAGGAACGCTTCCTCGCCGACTGCGCCGACCTCGCCGTCGACTTCCGGGAGCTGACCGTGTACGGGCCGGTGCGCGCCCAGCGCTGGCACGACGTCCGCCGCCGGCACCACGAACTGACCGTCGAACGCTGGTCGGTGACTCCGCGCACCGGACCACCGCTGGACTGGCTGGAAGTCTCCGAGCGGGTGGAGCCGGAGGGCTCCGAGGTCGTCCGGGCGTCCCTGCTGGCCCTGCTGCGGCAGTTGGGGCTGGAGCCGGACCTCGACCACGAGAGCAAGACCCGGCGCGTCCTGGAGGCGCTGACCAGAGACGCGTGACGGCATGCGGGGGAGGTGGGCAGCATGGGGGGAGTGCCGTTGCACCGGGCCGGCGCCAAGGCGCGCCCGTCACACCCACCCCACGCCCCCGGTCTTCCCCCGGGCCCCGCCGGGCAGGCCACCGCGCTGGCCTTCAGCGGCGACGGCCGCTGGCCGGCCACGGGTGGCGGCGACCGGATCCAGGTGTGCGACGCCGACGGCCGGATCCGCGCGTGGTCCTGGCATGACCGAAACCACCCGCACCACCGCAACCACCGACAGCCCCCACGGGCCGCCCACCGACTGGACAAGGAGGCCGTCATGGCCTATCCGCCAGGCCCGCCCGGCGAGGACTGGGGCGGCCACGCCCCCTGGACCGGACAGTCCCAGCCACCGCCCACCGGGCCCCCGCATCCGCCCCAGCAGCCGCAGTACGGCCCTGGGTACCAGCAGTACGCCAGGCCGCCCCAGACCTACCTGATCCCGGCGATCCTGGTGACGCTCTTCTGCTTCCTGCCCACCGGTGTCGCCGCCATCGTCTTCGCCACCCAGGTCAACGCCAAGGCCGGCGCCGGTGACTGGGCCGGTGCCGAGGCGGCGTCGGGCAAGGCGAAGCTGTGGACGTTCATCAGTCTCGGGATCGGCCTCTTGGCCGGCCTCCTCATCATCCTGACCAACGCCGCGGGCGGCGGCTACTGAACGGGCCCGCGCCGCGCCCGGCCTCCTCTGCCCGGCTGCGGCACCTTTTCGCGGGGCGGACAGCGGCAGACAGGTGATATCCCGCGCGCCCGGTGCGCCCGCCCGGGAGATGCGGGCAGCTTCCTGGTGTCCGGACCACCAGCGAGGTGCAGGAGTTCCATGACGACGACGGCCGACGACGCGGCGAGGGAGCAGAGCCCGCTCCCGGCGGGGCCGACGGGCATCAGTTTCGCCCGCCCCCCGTCCGACGGTACGGAGGAAGCGGCTCGGAGCGCGGTGCTGCGGGCCACGGACCACCTGCTGGCCCGGCAGCACACCGGGGGCTGGTGGGAGGAGAACTTCGGCACGGACGTGAGCTACGACGCCCACGACCTGTTCCTCCGGCACCTGCTGGGCGTCCTGGACGAGCGGGTGGCCGTCGCGAGCGGCCGGTGGATCCGGTCGCAGCGGAGCGCGGACGGCTCCTGGCCGCTCGTCTTCGACGGCGCCGGCCACCTCGGGACCACCGTCCAGGCGTACGTGGCGCTCCGGCTCGCCGGGCACCGTCCGGACGAGGAGCACATGCTCCGGAGCGCGGCACGGGTACGCGAGCTGGGCGGGGTCGCGGCCGCCCCGCTGGAGGCCCGTATGTGGCTCGCCATGCTGGGCCTGTGGAGCTGGGACGACCTGCCCGAGGTCCCGCCGGAGATCATCGCCCTGCCCAAGTGGGCACCGCTGAACATCTATTCCTTCGGCTTCGTGATGCGCCAGGCGCTCGTCTCCCTCAGCATCATCAGCGCGCACCGGTTCGTACGGCCGGTCCCCTTCGGCATCGACGAGCTCTTCGCCACGTCCGACGGCACCGACGCCGCGCTCCGTACGCCGGCCCCGGTCTTCGGCTGGGAGGGCGTCTTCCGGCGTGCGAACACCGCGTTGCGCGCCTATCGCAGAGTCACGCCCCGCCCGGTGCGCAGGACCGCGACGCGCGCGGGGGCCCGCTGGCTGCTCGAACGGCAGGAGGCGGACGGCAGCTTCGGGGCGTGCACCCCCATCACCACCTGGGTGGTCATCGCCCTGTATCTGCAGGGGTACTCCACGGATCACCCGGTGCTCCAGGCCGCCTTCGGCTTCCTGGACGACTGCGCCTCCTGGCCCGCGGACGGTGTACGGAAACTGCAGACCGTGCACAGTCCGGTCTGGGACACCTGCCTGTCGATCACGGCACTGCGCGACGCCGGCCTGCCCGCCAGCCACCCCGCGCTGGTCAAGGCCGCGGACTGGCTGCTGACCCGGCAGACCGACCGGCCCGGCGACTGGGCCGTACGGCGGCCCCGCCTCGCTCCCGGAGGGTGGTCCTTCCAGTTCCACAACCAGAACTACCCCGACCTCGACGACACCTCCGAGGTGGTCCTCGCACTGCTCCGCGTCGACCACCCCGAACCGGCACACGTCGACGGGGCCGTGCGCAGGGCGGCGCGGTGGTGCCTGGGCATGCAGAGCGCGAACGGGGGATGGGGGGCCTTCGACGCCGACAACACCAGCTCCCTGCCCAGCAAGCTCCCCTTCTTCGACTTCGGCGAGTACTGCGCCGACCAGCCGACCGCCGATGTCACGGCCCACGTGGTGGAGATGCTGGCGGCCCTCGGCATGGAGCGCGACCCCGCCACCCGGCGCGCCGTGCGCCGGCTGCTCGGGCAGCAGGAGGACAGCGGCGCGTGGTCCGGCCGCTGGGGAGTCAACCACGTCTACGGCACCGGCAGCGTGCTGCAGGCCCTCGCCGCCGCCGGGACGCCCGGTGACCATCCCGCCGTCCGGCGTGCGGTCGGCTGGCTGACGTCGGTGCAGAACGAGGACGGCGGGTGGGGTGAGGACTGGGAGTCGTACGCCGATCCGGAGCGCCTCGGCCGTGGTCCCTCCACCCCGTCGCAGACCGCCTGGGCGCTGCTGGGGCTGCTCGCCGCGGGGGAACACGACAGCGACGCGGTGCGCGCCGGGGTGCGCCGGCTGACCGACCGGCAGACGGACGCCGGGACCTGGGAGGAACCGCAGTTCACCGGCGTACTCGTCCCCCGGGCCGTGGCCTGTCGCTACGGGTACTACCGGCACGTCTTCCCCCTCATGGCCCTGGCCCGTTACGCCCACCGGCCCGGCCCGGAGGACGACAGGGCCTAACGGGACCGCCGCAGGGAGGTCCGCACGGCCGCCTCCGGCGGACCGGCCGCGGTCACCGGTGCGGGAACCCCGGTGGCCGCGGCGCCCACCGCGCAGTGGGAGCGCGTGCGGACGTGGAAGACGAACAGGGCCGCGGCGCTGGTCGCGGCGGCCCAGGCGAGCGAGAGCAGGCTGTGCGACCAGGGGGTGCCGGAGGTGAACGCGGCGGCCAGCGTCAACTGGTTCGCGCCGTACAGGGGTAGCACTTCGAGGCCGGACAGGTCGACCACGGTGAAGACCGGGTTCTGCAGGCCGGTGTCGACCAGGCTGAGCATGATGACGAGGAAGAATCCCTCCAGCTCACCCCGGACCAGCGACCCCAGCAGCAGACCGATGCCGCCGTACGCGAGACCGGCGCCGAACAGGCCGAGCGCCAGCGGGCCCAACTGCCGTACGGACACCGAGGCCCCCAGCACGGCCACGGTGTACAGGGCCAGGAGAGCGGCGATGAGGGCGACGGCGGTGACCTTCGCCAGCAGCATGGGGACGCGGGGGTAGCCGGCCAGCAGCAGCCGGCGGTCCATCTCCCCGGCCTTGAACGTCTCCATGAACGTCACGAAGCCGGTGACCAGGGTGACGGCGGCGAGCGCGTTGACGACCTGGCTGACGTGGCTCGCCTGCGAGACGGCCTGGGTGCCGAGGGAACCCAGGGAAAAACGTACCTCCCGGTCCGAGGCGCACAGGCGGGCCACGGCGATCCACGCGGGAATGAAGGCGACCGCCAGGAGCAGGGCCATGCGGTTGCGCAACTGGCCGAGGAGCGTGCAGTGCAGCATCTCGGCGAACGCCGCCGGGTACGGCCTCATCGGGCGGTCTCCTCGGTCTCCAGGCGGCCCTGGCGCAGTTGGCGGACCGCGTCGAAGTGGTGCAGGTCGTGCAGCAGGTGCGAGACCACGACGATCGATCGGCCCGCGTCGCGCAGACGGGCCGCCAGCGCCCAGAAGCGCTGGTGGGTGTCCCAGTCGAAGCCCTGGTAGGGCTCGTCCAGCACCAGCAACTGCGGGTCGTGCATCAGGGCGATCAGCAGGTTCAGCTTCTGCCGCGTCCCTCCGCTGAGCTCCCCGGTCCGCCGCCGCCCGCAGCCGGCGAATCCCAGGACGTCCATCAGCTCGTGGGCCCGCGCCAGCGACGGCAGCCGGTAGGCTACCTGGAACAGCCGCAGATGCTGCAGGACGGTGAACGAGTCGTTCAGCACGGCCTGCTGCGGGCAGTACCCCACCGCCCCGGCGCGTATCACCGTGCCCCGGTCGGGTGTCAACTGCCCCACCGCGATGCGCAGCAGCGTGCTCTTGCCCGCGCCGTTCTCGCCGACCACACCGACCAGCGCCCCGGGCGGTACGTCGAGGTCGGCGCCGCGCAGGACCTGCCTGCGGCCGTACGCCTTCCAGACGCCCTCGATACGCAGCCGTGACTGCCGTTGCGTGACCTCTGACGGCACATGGGCCCTTTCGTCAGCGAAGTGTGTAGATGGAGGCGGCGAGGGCGAAGGTGTACCACTGCTCCACCAGGCGGTAGCTGCGCTGATCGTGCTCCGGGCCGCGCAGGAGCAGCACCCGGACCGCCAGCAGCAGGCTCAGGCCGCACAGGAAGACATCGGTGGCGACGGCCCACCAGTGCGGTCCGGCGGGTGCCATCAGGAAGTGGTGGATGAACACGGGGCCGACGGCGAAACCGGCGCACAGGAAGATCCGGGTGGGCAGTTCGCCGAAGACCAGCGGCATGGTGGAGCGGCGGACCGCGCGGTCGCCGTGCAGGTCCCGCAGGTCCTGGACGGACATCAGGAAGGTCACGGTGATCGTCAGTGTCACGATCCAGCGCCAGGCGTCCGGTGTGAGAACGGTGACGATCTCCCACGCGGCCATCAACTGGGCGATGACCCCGATCCCGGCGTACAGGTTCCTGCCCAGCCAGTGGCGGCCCCAACCGTACTCGTGCTGGAGCAGGGAGAGGATCTGCCACATCAGCGCCCACTTCAGCACGCCCAGGCAGTAGCCGTACACGGGGAAGGCGATCCGGACGGCGACCAGGCGCAGCCGGGCGCCCCGGACGGTGCTCTCCCCGGTGACCAGCGGCCGGAAGGGTTTGTTGAGGCGGTCCTCCTCGACGCCGACCAGTTGGTTGGCCAGGGTGTGTTCGTAGATGAACAGCCAGAAGTACACCGCCCCCAGGCCCGCGGCGACCGCGGCCTCGCCCAGCGGCAGCCGCGCGTGGACGGTGGCCGCCACGACGAAGCAGGTGGCGGGGAAGACCGTGGTCCAGCGGTCGACGCGGATGAACAGCCAGCTCAGGCGGATCTCCCGCCAGACGGTCTGCGCCACCGTCGTGGAGGCGCTCGTCGTCGGGGTCGTCATGGGGCGGCTCCGTACTGGTCGGGCAGCGGGTCCCGGTCCGCTCGGCTCGCGGTGCCGTCGGCGGACGCGGCCGCCGCGCTCATGCCGTGCGGTGGACGGCCGCCTCCGCGACGGCCCTGAGCGTGCGCACCGCGCTGTCCGTGAAGGGCGCCCCGTCCAGGACGTCCAGCGCCTGCCGGTACCGCTCCTCGATCATCCGCTCGACGTCGGCCCGGGCCCCGGTGCTCGTGAGGATCTCGCGGACCTCCGCGGCGCCCGGGTCGTCCAGCTCGGGGTCGCCGATCAGCGCGCGCAGCCGGTCGGCCTGCGCGGGAGCGGCGGCCCGCAGCGCGCGGACGACGAGGCTGGTGCACTTGCCCTCACGCAGGTCGTCCAGGTGCGACTTGCCCATCCGGTCCGGGTCGCCGAACACCCCGAGCACGTCGTCCCGGAGCTGGAACGCCTCGCCGAGGGGCACACCGTAGGCGCTGCAGGCGTCCAGGACCCGCTGGTCCGCGCCCGCGAGGGCGGCACCGACCTGCAAGGGCCGTTCGATGGTGTACTTGGCCGTCTTGTAGCGGACGACGGTCAGCGCCGTCTCCATGCTCACGTCGAGATCGCCGGTGGTCAGCAGGTCCAGGTGCTGACCGGCGATCAGTTCGGCGCGCGCGAGGTCGACGACGCGCAGGACGGCGACGCGGTGGGCGTCCGGCATGACCGTGGTGTGCAGCAGTTCGTCGGACCAGACGAGGGCGAGGTCGCCCACCAGGATGGCGCCGCTGGTGCCGAAACGGTCCGCCATCTCCGGCAGGGGATGCCGGTCGGCCAGTTGCCGGTGGACCGAGGGGCGTCCGCGACGGCTGTCGGCCGCGTCCATGATGTCGTCGTGCACGAGGGCGCAGGCGTGCGCCAATTCGATGGAGGCGGCCAGTCTGACGGCCTGCGCGGGGTCTCCCTCGCCGCCCGCGGCACGCCATCCGGCCACGCACAGCAGCGGGCGGACCCGCTTGCCCCCGTCGATGAAGTCGCGCAGCAGGAGGACGAGCGCCGATTGACCGGGTACCTCGGAGGTCTGCGCTCTTTCCGTCAGGAACGAACACAGCAGGTCGTCGATGGCGGCGCGGGGGGCGAAGAACTCGGACTCGACCGGAAGCGTCTCAGTACGCATCGGAAAGGGGCGTCCCCGCTCCGAGAGCCGGCTCGGGCGTGTGCCCGACGAGGTGCGGACCGCGGCCGGCCGGGCCGTCGGGCCGCCGGCCCCCCGGAACCGCGGAGCTGTGGTGAGCACGGCCCGACTGGGCCGATGCCGGCGAGGTCTGGGCCGGCCGAACGCGCTTTTTGTTCATTCATCCAATCCTTCGGTCAACTTCTGCCCGTGCTTCCGAACGAAGGGTGGGCCTAGTTGATGTACACCGAAGTCCGAGGAAAACATGCCGATACAGGAGTTTTTTACCTATTTGTAGTAAGCGAGTCGGGCGGAGGGAGGGGGCACGCCGCCGCACCGAGACCCTCGCCCAGCGCGGCGATCGCTTCGGGGGCGTGGCCCGCGGCGCGGAGCGGGGCCCGGACGTCGCGTTCCAGGTCGGGGAGGTAGCCGAGGAGCACGTCGGCCGGACCATGGATACGGACCCCGGAGACCGCGGCCGCGGGCAGCAGAAGCGTCTCGGCCGGGCCGAGGGTCTCCCGTGCCGCCCCGCAGGTCACCTCCGTCGCGGCACCGATGTTGCTGAGCACCACGCACGTGTCGAACGCCGGCACGGCGTCCCCCGGCGCCCGCACCCGCCAGTTCTCCAGCGCGAAGTACGGCCCGGCGCAGAGCATCCGGCGCTCCACCCCGCCCTCCGTCGGCAGTCGCAGCCCGCCGTGGAAGTCCGGCCGGTGCTCCGGCTTCCACTCGCACAGCAGTGCCTCGACATTGGCCCGCCACTGCGCGTCGTCGATCGGCGCGCCGTCCTCCATCCGGTGGCGCATCGCGTGCTGTTGCAGGTCGGAGGTCTGCTCGATCTCGTAGACGAGGGTGTCGGGGCCAAAGCTGTGCGGGGTGCCGCCCGGGACGTACAGGGTCTGGCCCGCGCGTACGGGCAGGCGCCGCAGGACCGCGTCGAAGTCCTGGTCGAGCAGCGCCTGCCGCAGCCGCCCGTGGTCCACGCCCGGCCGTACGCCGGCCAGAGCCGTGCTGCCGGGCGGCGCGTACAGGATGTGCCAGGCTTCCGTCTTGCCGTTCGGCTCGCCCTCCCGCTCACGGGCCGCCGTGTCGTCCGGGTGGAGATGGACCGGCAGCGGCCGGTGCGCGTCGATGAACTTCGTCAGCAGCGGGAACCGGGGGCCGCGCCAGCCGCGCCCGACCAGTTCGTCGGGGTGGCTCAGGGCCAGCTCCCGCAGGGTGTGACCGGCCAGCGCGCCGTTCAGGACGTGCGAGTGTTCTCCCTCGACATCACTGACCTCCCACGTCTCCGCCACCGGCCCGGCGGGCAGCCCGGTCCGGCCGAGCCGTTCGGGAACGGCCCGGCCGCCGAAGACGTGCTGCTTGACCGGTGTGGTCAGCCGCATCGGATACCAGTTCATCGTTCGAGTACACCCCTGCTTTCCACGCGTCCGGATTCATTACGCCGACCACTGGCGCGCCCCGGAGCGGGTGCCCTGCGCGGACCGGCCGAATCCCGTACCGGAATCCCCATACCGCCCCGGCCGACGCGAAGATTTTGGCTCGTTCGCCATCGGGCTGTTTACCGGCCGGGCCTACGGGCACGCGACTGACTGTCAAGGAAACGGCTCGACCGAAAAGGAGCGCGACCATGACCGCCGAGAAGAAGACTTCCACGAAGGCCGAGCGCGCCAAGGGCGCGGTGAAGGAGAACGTCGGCCGTGCGGTAGGCAATGAACGCATGACGGCGGAAGGCCGCGCGGAACGCGCCAAGGGCGACATACGCGAGGCGGGCGAGAAGGCCAAGGACGCCTTCAAGAGGTGACGTTCCCGGTGTGACGTGCCCCTTCCAGGCGCAGCGCCCTGACGTGACCCTTTGTGCCCCCTGCGCAGACTTCTGCGCGACCCTCTGAAGCACGTAAGCGGTGACGCGCGTACACCTCAGAGTTCCGGGCGGTGGCTCGGCGGAATTCCCGCCGGACCATCGCCCGGACTATTTTCCGGGACCGGTCCCGGGATCTTTTCACGGAACTCAGCGGGTGTGGACGACCCGCTGAGTTTCATACATATACATCGTGACCGCCATTGCCACTACGCCCCGGCGTCCTGCGGATACCAGCGCAGTTCGACCGTGTTGCCGTCCGGGTCCAGGACGTACACGGACTGCGCGTCGCCCCGGGCGCCGTACCGCCGGCCGGGGCCGTCCACGACCGTGAACACGCCCGAGTCGATGACCTGCTGCCAGTCCAGCGGCTCGACGACCAGGCAGATGTGGTCGACGTTGGACTCGCCGCGCTCCCCTTCGACGAGGTCGATGATGGTCGTCGGGCTCACGCGGACGGAGGGGAACGGAACCTTGCCCGCGCGCCACTCCTCGACGCGTACCGGTTCGAGCCCGAGCGGGCCGCAGTAGAAGCCGAGGGCGCGTTCGGCGTCCGCGACGTTGAGGACGAGGTGGTCGAAGGCGATGACGCGCATGGGGTTCGTCCGTCTCCTGGAGAGCGAAGGGGCTCGTACGGTGCGGTCCGCCGCTGGTCGGCGGGCCGTTGTGGACGATAGCGGGCGCGCCCGGCCGTGTGATCGGCCGTTGGGCCTGCGTCCGAAGTCCCGGTCGGCTGCGGCTGGAGACCCGGCCGGTGAGAGCGGACCGGCGGCGCCGTGGAGCCAGACCGACAGGGACGTTGCGGGCCTGGCCGCAGGGATGACCGCGCCCGCAGCGGCGGCCGACGGGCCCGACCGCACGCCTGCGTACGCGCCTCAGCCGGCGCCGCCGTCGTCCACGCGCAGCCGTACCAGCTCGTCCAGGCGCTCCAGACTGCGGTCCAGCTCGTCGGTGACCGCGTCGGCGCCGGGGTCGTGCTGCTCGTCGAAGAAGGACAGATGGACCGTCACCTCGCTGGCGCCGCTGCCGATGCCGGCGACCTGGAGCCAGCCGGCGTAGCTGCCGCTGTCCCTGGTGCCCCACTCCAGCCGCATCTGGTCCCGCTCGGCGCGGAAGAGTCCGGCCTCGTCCTCGCCCGTACGGTCCTCGTGCACCGTCACGGCCGGCAGGTCCGCCGCCTCCACGTGCAGTCCCTGCGGCAGCCAACTGTCGAGTTGTCCCACGACACTGGCCTGGTCGAACACATGCTCAGGCGGTGCGGGCATCGTACGGGAACGCTCGTATTCGCTCATGCCAAACCCATCGTCGTCGCCGGCCTTCCGTCCCCCTCCGTAAGCGTCTGCCCGCGGAAGGCGGGGAAGGCCCCACAACCACCCGTTCGCTGTGACCGGGTCCGTCCTTCAGCCTCACCGGCGCCGGCCGCGGCTACGGCGGCAACAGGCAAGCGCGGTGTCCGTCCCGGGAAAGACAGGGCGGTCCCGGACCGGTTGACTTCCGGCCACCGACCCACCCGACCGGACGGAACGCGGAGCACACCATGCCCGAGCAGCCAGGCGGCGAGTTCTGGAAGAACCTCCAGCCGATCAAGGACTCCTTCAAGCCGGACGCCCTGCCCGAGGTGTACATCCCGGACGCGGCCACCGACGACGACCGCTACTACGCCCCCTTCACCGAGACCGTCGGCTCCCGCCCGCTGTGGATCAACGTCAAGGACAACACCTGGTCCGACATCCTGTGCGCCAGGGAGGCGGGGCTGGTCAACCGGCACTACCACCCGCACGAGGTGTTCGCCTACACGATCTCCGGCAAGTGGGGCTACCTGGAGCGGCCCTGGACCGCGACGGCCGGGGACTTCGTGTACGAGGCGCCGGGCGAGGGCCACACCCTCGTCGCGTACGAGAGCGACGCGCCCATGAAGACGCTGTTCATCGTCAAGGGGCCGCTCGTCTGGCTCGACGAGAACGGCGAGCCGACCGGCTACTTCGACGTGCACGACTACATCGCGATGTGCCGCGCCCACTACGAGCGGGTGGGCCTCGGCGCCGACTACGTCGACGGCCTGTTCCGCTGAGCGGACGCCGCCCCTCCCGAGCCGTGTCCGGGCACGGTGCCCGGGAGTAGGCTGCGCCTCCCGGCCCGGCCCCGACCGGCCGGAGCCGCGCCAACGGACACTCGCTCACGGCAAGGAGGCGGAGTTGCCCGGACATCCCGCCGCCCGCTACACCCGTATGTCGACCCGGTCCGTCGCCCCGGCGGACCGGGTGGACCTGTGGGAGGACTACAACCGGCAGGCCCTGGTCGGCCTGCGCTGCTCCCCGCACTCCGAGGACGGCCTGCTGGCCACCCAGACCAACACCGGGCTCGGCAGCCTGCGGCTCGCCGACATCGCGGGCAACGAGCACGTCGTCGAACGCAGCCCGCAGACCTGCCGGACGTCCCCCAAGGACTCGGTCTTCGCCTCACTGCTCGTCTCCGGCCAGGCGGTCTTCCTGCACAGCGGCGGCTGCTTCACCCTCGGCGCGGGCGACCTGGTCCTCTACGACACCCGCCGCTCGTACCTGCTCGGCTTCCCCACCACGATGCGCCAGCTCCTCATGGACATCCCCCGCGAGGTGTTCACCGAGCGGTGCCTGCCCGGCGGAGTGCCCGTACCGCTGGTCTTCAGCAGCGGTACGGCGGCCGAGGCGCCGCTCCTGCGCCGCCTCGAAGCCGTACTGGCCGCCCGTTTCGGCCGCCAGGACCCCGGTGACCCGGTGGCGGCCGAGCGCCGCGTGCTGGAGCTGGTGCACTGCCTGGCCGTACGCGGCGGCCTGGACGGCACGGACCGGGGCGTCCGGCTGCTGCTCGCCCGGGACCACATCGACCGGCACCTCGCCGATCCCCGGCTGTGCGCCGCGCACGTGGCGGCCGCGCTCGGCATCTCCACGCGCCAGTTGAGCCGGGACTTCCGGCAGGCCGGCCTGAGTCCGTCCCGCCACATCCTCGAACGCCGCCTGGAACGGGCCCGGCAGCAGCTCCGCGACCCGGCGTCGGCCCGGCTGACGGTCGCGGACATCGCCCACCGCTGGGGATTCGCCAGCCAGCCGCACTTCACCCGGGTCTTCCGCGAGCACTTCGGCCGGACACCGGGCGAACTCCGCCCGCAGCGCCGGGGCCGGGGCGACGGGCGAGAGGGAGCCCTCCGCGCGGGGAGCTGAGTGCGCGGAGGGCAGCGGGCCCGTACGGGGTCAGGTGTACGCGATCAGACGTACGGGGTCAGTCGTCCGACAGCGGGACGTTGTAGACGACGCGGCCGTTCAGCTCGGGGTGGGGGCGTACGTACTTGCGGTACGGGGACTCGTTGGAGACCCAGAGCTGTTCGGTGGCGGGCCAGTACGACAGGTTCTCGGCCGCCGCCGGGGTACGGCTCCACACGCGCACGGCACCGCCGGAGTCGCCCCGGTACAGGCAGTAGGGCTCACCGAACACCCGGCGGGCGTCCGGGCACATGGCGGTGAAGTAGAACCGTTCGTCCTGCTGGACGACGCCCTGCGGGCCCGCCAGCGGGACCCGGTACCCGGCACCGGCCCGCACCAGGCCGCGCTCGTCGGAGCGCAGGAGGTGGGACGACGGGCTCAGCGGCCAGCGCACCACACGGGAGGTCGGCGAGCTGGTCTCGACGGTCACCAGCGACGGCGCCAACGACGAACTGTGGTCGATGGAGGCGCCGCTGAAGCACGGCGTCTCGCTCGGCCTGCTCCCGCACCCGTTGCGGCCGATGAAGGAGTACTGCCCGACCTGCGGCAGCGCCGCCGCCTGCCAGTTGGCGCTCACCGAGCCGCGGCGCACCCCCACGCGCCCGGAGGACGTGGTGGTGGCCCACAGGTGGCGTACGTCGAAGACGCGCAGCCGCTCGCTGCTGTAGAGGAAGAGGTAGGGGCCGTACCAGGAGAGGGTGTCGCCGTGGCCCTTCAGGGCGGTGAATCCGCTCTGGCCGTGCGGGGCGACGAGCAGGGCACTGCGGTACCGCGGCCGTCCTCGGTCGGTGACGTCCGTGAAGGACACCTTCATGAAGTGGTCGACCTGCTTGGCGCCGCGCCAGGGCCGGTTCGCGGGGTTGCGCGGGGCGCTGGGGTGGTCGTAGCTGGACGCCCAGCTCGCGGCGACGATGCTGCGGCCCTGCCAGCGGCCCGAGCGCGGCTCGGCCTCACCGGACCCGGTGAGCCCCTGCGGAACGTACGCCCAGCCCAGGTCGTCCCCCGACCCGCGCTGCCAGCAGAAGCCGTCGGCGCCGGACAGCGGCACCTTGGTGGGGCAGCGCGACAGGTGCACCGCCGCCTGGGAGCGGGAGTTCAGCCAGGACGTGAGGGCAGCCGGGCGGAGCTGACGGTGGCGCCGTTCGAGCGCCAGCACGCGCCCGCGGTCCGAGCCGTCGTACCGGAGCTGGAAGCCCTGGTGGCCGATGGGGGTGATGACGCCCCTGGACCTGCCGCCGGGCATGGCCCGCTGCGGGACCTGCTCGTGCTGGAAGGCCCGCTGCTCGCCCTCGTGGGAGAAGCGCGACGAGTCCGCGGCGGCCGGCGGCGGCTCCTGGGACGTCGCCGCCGGGGCGCCGACCGTGAGGGCGGCCGCCAACGACCCTACGGCGGCCACCAGGGCTGTACACCGAGAAAACTTCAATTCTACCAGCCACTCTTTCCGCAATTCCGTCCCCGGACCGCACGCACGGCGGCGCGAAGGCGCGGCACGGTGCGGATGCGGGGCGGGGGGAGGTGGTTGCAGCGTCATGGGGCTCCCCGAATGGCAGCTCCCTGATCACGGCAGAAAGGATTCCACTGATGGGGCGCCTTGGTGGAGTAGGTCGGCGTCAACAGGCGCGTACTTCACCCGTACGAGGTAGGGGTGGCGAGGACGGTGCTGGTGCTGAAACGTTTTCGTCGGAAAATAGGATGAGCTTTTGAAAAGGTAATGGGAGCGCTCGGCATTCTCCGGCGCGCTGTTGTTCCCCCGCATATCCGGGCTGGGTACGCCGCCGGAATGCGCCGCCGCCCCGCGGGCATTCCACGGGGCGGCGCGTACGGTGCTATCCGGCCGCTCCGGCGCACGCGGGGTGCCCCCACCCGTCCGGATTCTTCGCGATCGTCTCGCCCTTGCCGTACGCCTGTCCGCACCGGCACTGGCCGGGGAACCGCGCCTTGACGGAACCGCCCCGCGGCCGCGGGCTCTTGCCCGCCCGCGCGGACGGGACACGGGCGGCCGACGGCTGCCGGGACCGCCCGCCGGACGCCGCGCCGGCCGGTTCCGGCGCGGGGAGCGCGGAGCCGAGGGCGCTGCTGATGGCCTGCTGGGTACGCGCGGTCTCGCTGGCCGCGCCGTCCGCCGCCGCGTTCAGCGGGTCGCCGTCGACCTGGTGGGCCGGTACGTAGACGAACTCCACCGACCGCCCGGTGAGCAGCTCGTCGATGCCGACGATCAGGTCACGGTTGGCCACCGGCTTGCCCGCCGCGGTCTTCCAGCCCTTCTTCCGCCAGCCCGGCAGCCAGGTGGTGACCGCCTTCATCGCGTACTGCGAGTCCATCCGCACCTGGAGCGGTACGGCGGGGTCGGTGGCCGCCAACAGCTCCCGCAGCGCGGTCAGTTCCGCCACGTTGTTGGTCGCGGTTCCCAGCGGGCCGGCCGCCCAGCGCTCCACCGTTCCCGCGCCGTCCCCGACGACCCATGCCCAGGCCGCGGGCCCGGGGTTCCCTTTCGACGCCCCGTCGCACGCGGCTGTGATCTGTTCTGCCATCCCTCGATACTGCCAGCCTTCGCGGCCCGCGCTGACCACCGGCCCGTCGGGCACCCGGAGCCCCGGTGGGCAGACGGCCGGGCGCCTGCCCACCGGGGCCGTACCGGCTCAGCAGGTGGGGCGCTGCGCGTGGGCCGGGTCGAGGGCGTTCTGGACGAGGCGGGTCGCCGTCCGGTCGTAGGTGATGTTGATGTGGGCGGTGGTGTTGACGAGACAGTGGCTCTGGATCGTCTGGTTGCTGACGTTGCGCGCCGGGGCCAGGAACGCCGAGGTGTACGGGGTCACCACCTCGTCGTACCAGGTGGCGATCACGGTGTAGTCGACGGCCGGATCGGTCTCGCCGCCCGCGTTCAGCTCCTTCAGGAAGCGCGAGCCGACGATCTGCTGCTCGCAGGCGGGACAGGCCGCGCCGACGACGGCGTCCGCGCCGGGGACCAGGCGGGCCAGCAGGCCGAGGCCGAGCAGCAAGGTGCCGTGGTTGGACGGGACGAGGGCCACCAGGCGGCCGACCTTCGCCGCCCCGCCCAGGTTCTTGATGTAGTGCCGCGGCATCATGCCGCCCTGCGAGTGCCCGACGATGTCGACCTTGTCCGCGCCGGTCGCCGCCCGCACCCGGTCGACGAACGCGGCGAGCTGCCCCGCCGAGGCGGCGATGTCGCCGGTGGCCAGGACCGGGCCCTGGGACCCGCCGTAGTTGAGGGCGAAGACGCAGTACCCGTCGTCCTTGAGCTTGGGGGAGAGGGCGGCCCAGTTGGCGTACCGGTTCTCGAAGGTGCCGTGGACGAGGACGACCGGGCGGGGGTGCGCCGGGCCCGGCTTGCACGTCCAGTCGTTGGCGCCGGTGGGGAGGACGGTCGGGCGGGTCGTGGAGTAGAGGAAGGCGGACAGGAAGTTGCCTTGCGGCGGGCCGATGGGGTCGGCGGTCGTGGAGGTGCCCGGGGCGGCGGTCCCGGACGCGGCGGGCGCGGCTCGGCCTGCCGGAGCTTGAGCGGTCGGTGTGGTCGGCGCGGACGGCGCGGCCCGGCCGCCCGGTGCCTCGGCCGTCGTCCGTGCCGTCGCGGGTGCCGCGGTCGCGCCGGCCAGTAGCAGGCCGGCCGCCACCGCGAGCCCGGTCAGCGCGGCGGTCGGCCGTCTCCGGTGTCTTGCGCGCATGGTCCCGTTGCTGCGCATCAGTTGTTCTCCTCATGCCGTGGTTCGGTACGGGCGCCACAAGGGCGGACGCCACGGCGCCGGACCTGCGTACCGGGGCCACGTGGTGCGTGCGGGCGGCTCCGAGAAGCTACCGGCGCGTAACGTCGGGACCACGTTCGCGCCGTACGGCCCGCGGCACCAGGGAAAACGGCGAGGAGAGGGGAAAGGTGTCACCTGCGTGACACTTCCGTACATCGCCGGGTCAGCCGCCGCAGCGCGCATACAGCGGTCCGGCGGCGGTACGGCGCGCGACCGCCTGCACGAGGCTGGACCGGCGGGGCCGGGAGGGGGCACGATCCCGGCCCGGGGACATGCGTGTCCCGCCGCCCACGTCCGGAGGAGGCCCGCGATGCTCAGTCCGCCGGGTGACACGTTCGCGCGCGGCCCCTGGCACGAACTGCCCGCGGCGTTCGGCGCGTTGCTGCGGCCCCGGATCGACGCCATCGCCTCCGGGATGGTCGAGGCCATCCGCCAGGAGGTGCCCGCCTACCGGCGCCCGCTCGACTCCTCCGTGGGCCGGGACCTGGTCGCTTCGGTGTGCCGCGCGATGCGCCAGTTCGCGGAGCTGACGGAGGCCCCGGAGAGCGCACAGGACCACCATGTACGGCATTTCCGCCGTCTGGGGCGCGTGGAGTTCCTCAACGGGCGCACCACGGACGGGCTCCAGGCCGCCTTCCGGGTCGGCGCGCGGGTGGGCGGCCGCCGGTACGCCGAGATCGCCCGTACGGCCTCGCTGCCCGCCGAGATCGTCCTGCCGCTGCACGAAGCCGTACTGACCCACATCAACGCCCTGTCCAACGAGGCGGTCAAGGGTTTCGTCGCCGCCCAGGCCCACGCGGAGGACGAGGTGCAGCGCAGCCGGCGGGCCCTGGCGCAGGCGCTGCTGGAACAGCCGCACGGCGCGGCCCGCGAACCGCTCGAACCCCTGGCGGCGCGGGCCCGCTGGCCGCTGCCCGCCCAGGTCGCCTGCCTCGTCGTCCGCGGTGCGGCGGGCAGCCGCCGCACCGTGCCGTGGCCGGACGCGCTGGTGCTGCCGCGCGGCGCCGACCTCGTGGCGGTCCTCCCGGAGCCGGCCGGCGGCGGCCCCGCCGGGACCGCGGACGTACGCGCCGCGGTCCGCGGGCGCACCGCGGCGCTCGGACCGGCCGTCGCGCCGCACGACGCCTGGGTGTCCCTCGTCTGCGTACGGCTCGCGCTCAACCACCACCGGGACACGGGAGCGCCGGACGGCGAGTTCCTGGTCGTCGGCGACCGGCTGGCCGACGTCCACCTGCTCGGCGGCGCGCCCATCGGGCGCCTGCTGGGGGACCGGACGCTGGGTGTCCTCGACGGGCTGCCCGCGGGCCGGGCGGCACGGCTGGCGGAGACGCTCGAAGCGCTCCTGATGTCCTGGGGCCGTACCGCCCCCGAGGTCGCCCGGGCCCTCGGCATCCACCCGCAGACGGCACGCAAGCGCCTGCGCCACTTGGACGTGCTCTTCGACGGCCGGCTCGCCGACCCCGGATTCCGCTTCGAGGCGCTGCTGGCGCTGCGCACCCGGGCGCTACGGGGCTGAGCCGTGCGGGCCGTGCGGACGGGACGGCCCGGCGCTCACTCCTTCAGCGGGTCGTGGCCGATGTCCATCAGGCCGTGGCGCCAGTCCGCGCCGCCGGCCTTCGGGTCCGTACCTTCCGGGTGCTGGCTGCCGACGATCTCCACGACGCGCCGCATCGCCTCGGCGTCGCTCTCGGTGAGGTCCGTGCGGCGCTTGCCCAGGATCTCCAGCACCTGCCGTCCCAGGGGCCGCCCGGCCCGGTCGGGCACCTCCTCGCTGTTCTCGCCCGCGGCCTCGACGCTCAGCCATTCCCGCAGCTCACGCGAGGTCATGTTGACGGCCTTGTGGAACTCGTCCCACAGCCCGTCGTCGATCTGCGCTGTCATGGACGCCTCCTGGAGATCGTTTCGAACGTACGCACACTGGGTGTCCGGTGGCCCGCCCGGACAAACCCGCCGCTCACCCGCGCAGCCCCACCAGCACCGGCCGGTGGTCGCTGCCGAGGCGGTCCGGGAGCACGGTGGCCCCGGTGGCGTGCAGCCCGCGGACCAGGACGTGGTCGATGCGGACCAGCGGGAACGCCGCGGGCCAGGTGAAACCGGGGCCCCGCCCGGCGTCGCGCTGGGCCGAGGCGAGCTGCCGGGCCAGCGGCGC
Source organism: Streptomyces chrestomyceticus JCM 4735 (assembly GCF_003865135.1). Classification (NCBI taxonomy): domain Bacteria; kingdom Bacillati; phylum Actinomycetota; class Actinomycetes; order Kitasatosporales; family Streptomycetaceae; genus Streptomyces; species Streptomyces chrestomyceticus. Next base: position 8,942,987 of record NZ_BHZC01000001.1, read on the forward strand.
CAGGCCCCGGTCGCGCAGACTGCCGTTGAGGTCGCCCAGCAGCACCACGCGCGCGGCCCGGTCCGCGCCGATCCGGGACGCCAGCTCGGCCGCGCTGCGGTCCCGCGCCTCTATGGTGAAGCCCGCGTCGGCACGGACCCGTACCGACGGCAGGCGAACGGCGTAGAAGGCGGTGTCGCCTCCGGGGGTGCGGACCAGGGCCCGTATGGCGTGCGGCCAGGCGCCGCCCAGGTCCAGGGGCGCCACCTCACTCACCGGGTAACGCGACCACAGACCCAGGGTGTTCGCCGTGGTGTGGTGGGGGTAGGCCGCGCCGAGCGCCTTCTCGTACGCGGGCAGGGCGGACGCCGGGACCTTCTCCAGCGCCACCACGTCGGCGCCCGTGCCGGTCACCTGCCGGGCGATGTCGGCCGGGGAGGTGCGGTCGCCGCCGACGTTGTACGTCAGGACGTGGAAGTCGGCCCGCGCGCCGTCCCCGCCCGGAAGGTAGCCCGGCAGGAACTGACAGGCCCACACCACCGCGGGCACCAGCGCCGCGGCCACCCCGGCCACGGAGCGCCGCAGCGCCGCCCACCCGAGCAGGACCGGGACCGCGGCGCCGAACCAGGGCAGCGCGGTCTCGACCAGGCTGCCCAGGTGGCCCGGCGTGTTGGGCAGCAGGCCGGGGAAGGCCAGCAGGGCGGCGAGGAGCAGGGCCGGTACGGCCGTGAGGAGGCCGGGCCGCCGGTCCTCGGTGGCGCCTCGGGCTGGCCCCCGCCCGTTCACCAACGCCGTCCGTCCGTACGGCGCGAGAGGCAGCGCCGGCCCGCGACGGCGAACCCGACCGCGGTGCAGCCGGCCCCCAGGAGCCCCGCGCAGATCAGCCGGGTGGCGGTCGGCGGCGACAGGGCGACGGCGGTCACCACCACCGCCGGGAGGACGGCCACGGCGAACAGGGCGCGGAGGCCCTCCGCGACGCCGGTGGGGTGTCCGGACGAGCCGGGTGCGGTCTTGCGCTGGGGCTGATGCATGGTGCTTCTCCTCGGGTACGGGCCGGAGGTCTTCTCGGGCGCCCGGGTGGCCAGGCGTCTAGGCGGCGTTCGCGGGACGGTGCTCGGCGGGCAGCAGCAGGACGCGGTCGTCGGCGTCGTACTCGTACAGCTCGGCGTAGCGGCCCCAGGTGACGGCCGTGGCCAGTTGCCGGCGCGCGGCGTGCTCGGGGACGTGGCCGCAGAGCCGGCCGACCAGGTACGGCTCGCGCAGCCGCCCGCTCGCCGAGGCCAGCAGGAGGGTGCGGATGGTGGCGATGAGCGGGACGTTGGCGAGGGCGGCGGCCGCGAACAGGTGCTTGCGGGGAAGGATGTCGGCGCGCGCGAAGCCGCGGCCGGTCACCGTGAGGTGCAGCCGGTTGGCGGTGAGCTTGGCGTAGCCGAGCAACTGCGCCGCCTCGACCAGCGGCATCAGGTCGTCGACCGCGTACGACAGCGCGTCGGCCAGCGCCGCCAGGTCCATCGAACCGCCTCGGGTGTCCAGGAACTCCAGCAGACCGGTCAGGGCCTCCACAGAGACGTCCGGCAGCGGCCCGGCGGCACGCAGCGGGTCCTGGGCGACCGCGGCGTCGGGCGCCGCCGCGGTGCGCTGGCCGGTCAGCGCCTCGTACGCGTCCTCGACCAGCGCCTCGAAGCCGGGGTCGCGGCGGTCGCGGGGGCGCGGGAGGGCGACGCGCAGCTCGGTCTTGACCCGGCCCGGATCGGTGTCGAGCACGAGAATCCGATCGGCGAGCTGGACGGCCTCCTCGATGGAGTGGGTGACCAGCAGGGCGGTGCGGGTGGGGGAGTCGGGGTGGGCGAGCAGGTCCAGCAGCTCGTTGCGGAGGGTCTGCGCGGTCAGGACGTCCAGGGCCGAGAACGGCTCGTCCATCAGCAGCACGTCCGGCTCGACGACCAGGGCGCGGGCGAAGCCGACCCGCTGCCGCATCCCGCCGGACAGCTCCTTGGGGTAGGCGTTCTCGAAGCCGTCCAGGCCGACCATGTCGATGGCGCGCAGCGCCCGGCCCCGCCGTTCGACGGCGTGCACGCCTCGGGCCTGGAGGCCGAGTTCGACGTTCTGCTGCACCGTCAGCCACGGCATCAGGGCGAAGGACTGGAACAGCATCGCCGTACCCGGGTTGGGGCCGGTGACCGGCTTCCCTCGGTAGTGGACGGTGCCGCCGGAGGGCGCGAGCAGGCCGGCGACGTGGCGCAGCAGCGTCGACTTGCCCGAGCCGGATTTGCCGAGCAGGGCGATGACCTCGCCCTCGTACAGGTCGAAGGTCACGTCGTCGAGGACCGGCAGGACGCCGCCGGAGGGGGCGGGGAAGGTCTTGCGGAGGTCGCGGACGCTGATGACGGAGGTGTTCATGGTGGTGCTCCGAGGTGGTGTGAAGTGGTGAGGTGGCAGGCGGCGGGGCGGCGCGGGCCGGTGGCCGGGTGCGGCGGGGCCGCGGGCAGCAGGGCCGCGGGCGCCGTTACAACGCGCAGCGCCTGATCGCGAAGCGGTACAGCCGCCGCCAGAACAGCCGGTTGATGACGACGACGTAGACGCTCATCAGGACGGCGCCGAGGAAGTTGCGGGCGAAGTCGCCGTCGGTGGTGGCCTGCTGGATGTACGCGCCGATGCCGAACGCGGTGAGCGTGGTGGTGCCGTAACTGACGGTCTCCGCCTGGATCGAGGCGTTCCAGGCGCCGCCCGACGCGGTCAGCGCCCCGGTGACGTAGGACGGAAAGACCGCCGGCAGGATCAGCTTCCGCCAGCGCAGCCACCCGCGCAGCCCCAGGTCGGCGGCGGCCTCGCGCAGGTCGCCGGGGATGGCCCCGGCCCCCGCGATGACGTTGAACAGCACGTACCACTGGGCGCCCAGCGCCATCAGCACGATGCAGCCCCAGTTCAGCGAGATGCCGGAGGCGCCCAGCACCACCACCGCGAGCGGGAAGACGAAGTTCGTAGGGAAGGAGGCCAGGACCTGCACGACCGGCTGGGCGATCCGGTTGACCTTGGGGTTCATCCCGATCCACGCGCCGATGGGCACCCACACCAGGGTCGAGAAGGCGACCAGCAGCAGCACCCGGCCGTAGGTGACCAGCGCCAGCAGCGCGTCGTGGCCGATCTCCGGCAGGGGCACGTGGGCCAGGACGTAGGAGAACGCTTTCCACACGATGGCCACGACGGCCGCGGCGTAGAGCACGGTGAAGGCGATGTCCGCCGCCCTGCGGCGCGCGGCGTCGTGCCGCAGTCGCCCGCGGCCGGTGCCCAGCACCCGCATGGCACGGTCGAGCCGCTCACCGACCGGGCGCAGGGCGCGCGCCAGATGACCGGGCAGGGTGGAGCGGCGCAGCAACTGCAGGAACCAACTGCGCGGCTGCTCGGCGATCTCGCACTCCTCGGTGCGGAAGCGCTCGGCCCAGGCCGTCAGCGGCCGCCAGAAGAAGAAGTTGACCGACACCACTGTCACGATCATCACGCCGACGGCCAGCGCGACCCGGGCGCCTTCCCCGTCGTCCAGGGCCTGGGCCGCGTACGAGCCGATGCCCGGCAGGGCGTTGTCACGGTGGTTGACGCTGATCGTCTCGGAGGCGCTGAGCGCGAACCAGGCGGCACCGAAGCTGATCATGCCGTTCCAGACCTGGGAGATCATGCCGCTGGGCACGTCCAGCTTCCAGAACCGCTGCCACCGGGTGAGCCCCATCAGCCGGGCCGCCTCGTCCAGCTCCCGTGGCTGGGTGGCGAGCGACTGGTAGAAGGCCAGGGCCATGTTCCACACCAGCGCGGTGAAGACGGCGAAGACCGAGGCGCACTCCAGGCCCAGCGTGGAGTGCGGGAACAGGGCGACGAAGCCGGTGACGGTGATGCTGAGGAAGGCCAGGACCGGTACGGACTGCAGGATGTCGATCGCCGGGACGATCACCTTGGCGGCCCGCCGGGACCGCGCGGCCCAGGTGCCGAACACGAAGGTGAAGAGCACCGCGGGCACCAGTCCGGCGAACATCCGCAGGACGGAACGCGCCGCGTAGTACGGCAGATTTCCGGGATCGGTGGAGACGGCCGGCGGATTTCCGGGCCGGAAAGGCTGGTCGGTGGTGGCCCCGACGCGGGCCACGAGGTAAAAGAGCGCGACGACACCGCAGATGATGAAGAGGTCGACGGGGCGCATTCGGGCAGCGCGTATCGCGCCGCCGGACGGGAACTGGCGGAGTTTCGTCATGGAGGTACCCGAGAGAATTCGTGCGGGCAGGCCGGCGCGGCGGCGAAGCGGTCGCCGCGGGGCGGGCGCGCTGCCCGGCAGACGGACGCCGCGGGCCGTACGGCCCGGTCAGCGGGGAGGGCGGCCAGCGGGACTGGGAGGATCGCCGTACTGCACAACGACCACCTCCTCGAATTCTTCGGCACGGGGCGGCACGGCCTCGGACGGCCGGCGCCGGAAAGAATGATGGCACGCAATGTGCGGCATGGTCAAAAACTCGCGCTAGATTTCCGTAAAGCTGAAAGCCTCTTCAGGAAATCGGCGTCCGACGGCCTCGGGAAGGGTCCGGCGAAAGGATTCCGTAATTTCTGAGAACGTGTTCAGGATTCACCTCGCAGCGGGTTCGGGGAGTTCTGAAGACGCGTTCAGAATTCACCCGCGCAGGGCCCGCGCCGCCGTACGGAGACCGAGCCGGGGCCGGTGCGGAACCGGGCCCGGCCCGGACCGGCCCCCGGGGCACCGGCGACCCTCCGGGTGATGGGACAATGGCGGTGATGATTAAGGAAGACCACCGCAGCGAGAACCAGACCGACCCGGCCGCCTCCGAGGACACCGAGGCGGACACCGTACGGCGGCAGGCCCGGCTGACCCTGGCGGGCCAGGCCCGTGACGCCGAGGAGCTGAAGATGCTCCTGGAGATGCTGGGCCTGCACCCCTCCCAGGAGGGCGAGAGCTGAGCGTCCCGGGAGGGCGAGAGCTGAGCGAAAACGGGAGCGGGCCCGGCAGCCTGGCCGGACCCGCTCCCGTACCGGTCGGGATCAGCGCCCCTGCAGCGCCTTGACGTTGTTGCCGAACGACCACGCCTTCGAGCCGTCCCAGTTCAGCGACCAGGTCATCAGGCCCTTCAGCCCGCCCCGGTAGGTGTTCCATGCCTGGCTCACCAGCCCCGGCGACATGTACCCGCCGCCCGCTCCGGGCTGCGCCGGCAGGCCGGGTACCTGCTTGTCGTACGGGACCTTGATGGTGGTGCCCTGGATGACCAGCCCCTTGTTCAGGCAGTCCGTCTGCTTCGTGAAGCCCTGGACGGTACCGGCGGAGTACGCGTCGCCGGAGCAGCCGTACATGCTGCCGTTGTAGTACTGCATGTTGAGCCACCAGAGGCGGCCGTTGTCCGCGTACTTCTTCACGATGGGCAGGTACGCGCCCCAGATCGAGCCGTACGTCACGCTGCCGCCGGTGACGTAGGCGGTCTCCGGGGCCATCGTCAGGCCGAAGTTCGACGGCATCCGGTCGAGCACGCCGTCGATGATGCGGATCAGGTTGGCCTGCGAGGCCGAGAGCGTGTTGATGTTGCCGCTGCCGGTGAGGCCGGTCTCGATGTCGATGTCGATGCCGTCGAAGTTGTACTTCTTCAGGATCGGCACCACCGTCTCCACGAACCGGTCGGCGACCTTGCTGGAGCTGAGGTCGATGCCGGCCGCGGCGCCGCCGATGGACATCAGGATCGTCTGGCCCGCCGCCTTGGCCTCGCACATCTCGGCGGGCGTCGCGACCTTCACGGTCGCGTCCATGCCGTCCTCCCACAGGACCGTGCCGTCCGAGCGGATGACGGGGAAGGCGGCGTTGAGCACGTTGTAGCCGTGCGCGCCGATCCGGGAGTCGGTGATCGGGGTCCAGCCGAACGGCGGGTGGACGCCGTTGGCGGCGCCGTCCCAGTTCTCCCAGTAGCCCTGGAGCACCTTGCCCGCGGGCTTGGACTTGACCGGACAGGTGGTCTCCCGGGGGGCGGCGCTCGGCGCCGCGGCGGTCAGCAGTGAGACGGCACAGGCCGACGCCAGGCCGATGCCGAGCAGGCGGGACGCCCGACCGAACATGGTGTGCTCCTTTCCGGCCGTGGCGTGGCCGGGGGGACTGAGGAGGGGGAACGGTGGAGCGCGGGGGAGGAACGCGTGGTGCTGGTGGTGCGCGGGGGGTGAATGGGGCGGTGCACGGTGCGTTGCCCGAACCGTAGGGTCACCCATGGAGACCGTCAATAGGTCTGGACCAACTCGGTGCGGGGGTGCAGGCGGGACGGAGGCGGCGGCGGTACGGAGCCCGTACGGAGCGGGCGCATCACCCCGTACGTCACGACCGGGGCAGCGCCGGCTCCCCCTCGCCCGCGGCCGACAACCCGCCGTCCTCGGCCCGCAACTCCTGACGGGACGTCGGCAGGTCACGGACCCGCCGGAGCGGCGAGAAGAGCAGGAACACGGCGGCCAGCGGAATCCCCGCGGTGGTGATCCAGATGGCCGCGCGCAGGCCGAGCGCCGAGCCGAGCGCGCCGCCGAGCAGCGCGCCGAGCGGAATCGTGCCGTACCCCAGGAAGGTCGAACCGGCGGTGACCCGGCCGAGCAGCCGCGGCGGGCAGTACCGCTGCTGGAACCCCGCCTTGATCACGTTCCCGGCCACCACTCCGGCCGAGACGCAGCAGCCGCCCGCGATGAAGAACACGACCCCGGCGCCGTCCGTGGTCAGCGGGATCAGCAGCGCGAACAGCGCCAGACCGAACTCGAACAGCAGCGTCGCGCGGGCCGTCCCCACCCGCACGGCGGCCCGGCGGGCGAGGAAGGCGCCCACCACGCCCCCGGCCCCGGTCGCCGCGACCAGACCGCCGACCACCGCGGGGGACAGGCCCACGGTCTGCACGAGGAAGATCACCAGGACGGCCTGGTACCCCATCAGGGCCAGGTTGGAGGCGGCGCCGAACAGGGTCAGCGTACGGAGCCAGGGATCACCGGCGATCAGCCGCAGCCCTTCGCCGACCTCTCCGGCGAGCGCTCCCGGGCGCCGCTCCGTCCGCTCGGCACGGGGCTCGCGGTGCCGGATGCCCGACAGGCACAGCAGCGCGACGAGGAAGGTCGCGGCTTGGGCGAACATCCCGTTCACCGCCCCCGCCGCCTGCGTGATCAGGCCGCCGGAGCCCTGCCCGGCGACCTGCGCGGCGGACGCGCTGCCGTGCAGCTTGGCATTGCCCTCGGCCTGGTCCTCGGGGGCCAGGATGCTGGGCAGGTAGGCGGTGTAGGCGGTCTGGAAGAACACCGTCGCCGTACCCGTCAGAAGGGCGACGGCCAGCAGCAGGCCCGTACTCAGCAATCCGCACCACGCGGCCACCGGGACACCGGCGAACAGCACGCAGGAGACCGCGGCGGCGGTCATCATGACCGGCCGGCGCCGCAGCCGGTCCACCCAGGCGCCCACCGGCAGGCCGATGACCAGCCACGGCAGCCAGGCGGCGGCGCTCAGCATCCCCACCTCGAAGGCCCCGGCGTGCAGGACGGACACGGCGACCAGCGGCATCGCCACCCCGGTCACCGAGGCGCCGAACTTGCCGGCGGTCTCGCCGCACCACAGCAGCCGGAAGTCGCGATGGCGCCGCAGCAGACCGCCGCGCCGCTCGGTGCTCCGCTTCACGCGTCGCCCCGCTCTCTGCGCGGGAAGGACTGGAGCTGTACGACGACGGGGAGCGCGTCCGGCGCGGCCTCGGCGTCCGGGGCGGGGGTGTGGCGCGCGACGACCTCGAACAGTTCGGCGTTCAGCGCCTTGAGCTGTGCGGGGGACAGCCGCAGATCGTGCCAGTCCGCGACGGTGCCCGCCTGCCGCCAGGTCTGGTCCCAGTCCTCGGCGACATAGTCCGTGACCCGGTTGAAGTACTGCTGCACGAGTTCATGCAGATAGACGGAGAGGGCGCCCCGGGAATCGGGATCGTCGTGGAAGTCGGCGGTATGCGGATCGTTGGTGACATCGACCCGTTTCCACCAGCGTTCGCGTTTGGTACCGCGTCCGGTCTCCTCCTCGATGAAGCCGTGTTCGGCGAGGTGGCGCAGGTGCCAGCTCACGGTGCCGGTGTTCTCCCCGAGGCGTTCGGAGAGCCGGGCGGAGGTGGCCGGGCCGTCGAGGGTGAGCAGTTCGAAGATACGCATCCGCAGCGGGTGGGCGAGCCCGCGCAGACTGCGGGCGTCCAGGCGGCGGGCGGGGCGGGAGTGCGCGGGGCCGGTGGCGGCGCCGTGCTCCGGGGCGGGTTCGGGCTGGGCGGACATGGCAGCAGCATAGGTTGCAGAGAGTCCTCTGCACAGAGGTTGCAGAGAACTCTCTGCATGTTTTGGGACGGGTCCTCAGAGCGCTGCGGGGTGCGCGCCGTACGGCCGCGCGGGGTGTCGCGCCCATACAAAAACCCCGGTCCGTATTGACGGCCGGGGTGAATCTCTGCGTATATTAGGCGTTTGCATGTCTTGGTAATTCTTCAATACATGACTTGCCACTAGAGAACACGGTATCGGAGCGGAGCTGAATTGTCAAACGAGGAATTGCGGCAGGAGCAGGAATTCACCGACCTGCTCTACGGACGCCTCGCCGAACTGCGGGCCGGGGCCGAGTCCGCCGTCCAGCGCGCGCTGCCGCTGGAGGGGAACAACTTCCAGGCACGGCTGGAACGCGATGTGACGGTCGCCGAACAGTCCGGGCTGCTGGCCGCCCTCGACGCGGGGGAGAACGGCCTGTGCTTCGGCCGCCTCGCGTTCCGTGACGGCGCCGACCACCACATCGGCCGGATCGGCATCCGCCGCGACGACGCCGACCGTACGCCGATGGTCATCGACTGGCGGGCCGACGTCGCCCGCCCCTTCTACCTCGCCACCGGCCACACCCCCATGGGCCTGCGCCGCCGGCGCCACATCACCACCCAGGGCCGGCGGGTCACCGCCCTGCACGACGAGATCCTGGACCTCACCGACGCCGAACGCACCGGCCACGAGGGCTCCGACGCGGACGCCGTGCTGCTCGCCGCCCTCGACGCCGCCCGCACCGGCCGGATGCACGACATCGTGCAGACCATCCAGGCCGAACAGGACCGGATCATCCGCGCCCCGCACCACGGCGTCATGGTCGTGGAAGGCGGCCCCGGCACCGGCAAGACCGCCGTCGCCCTGCACCGCGCCGCGTACCTGCTGTACGCGCACCGCGAGCAGCTCGCCCGCCGCGCCGTGCTGATCGTCGGCCCCAACCCGGCCTTCCTCGGCTACATCGAGGAGGTGCTGCCCTCGCTCGGCGAGACGGGCGTCCTGCTCGCCACACCCGCCGAACTGTTCCCCGGTGTGACCGCGACCGGCACCGACACCGCGCGGGCCGCCGAGGTCAAGGGCGGTGCCGCCATGGCGGACGCGCTGGCACGGTTCGTCCGCGACCGGCAGGCCCTGCCCGACCCCGCCCTGGTCATCGACCACGAGGACGGCGAACTGGTGCTGGATGCGGACATCGCGGCCGCCGCCCGGGAACACGCGCGCACCACCCGGCTGCCGCACAACCTCGCCCGCCCGTACTTCGCCTTCCACGTCATCGACGCGCTCACCGCGCAACTGGCCGACCGGATCGGCGCCGACCCGTACGGCGGGCCCAACCTCCTCGGCCCGGACGACGTCGCCCAGCTCGGCAAGGCGGTCGCCGTCAGCCCCGACGTGCACGCCGCCATCCAGGAGCTGTGGCCCGAACTCACCCCGCAGCAACTGGTCGCCGACTTCCTCGCCGACCCCGTCCACCTCCCGGACGCCGACGCGGACGCCATCCGCCGGACCAACAGCCACCACGGCCCCTGGCCGGAGGAGGACGCCTGGACGCCCGCGGACATCCCGCTGCTGGACGAGGCCGCCGAACTCCTCGGCGAGGACGACTCCGCGGCCCGCGCCGCCCAGGAGGCGGAACGCCAGGAGCGGATCAAGTACGCCCAGGGCGTGCTCGACCTCTCCTACGGCTCCCGTACCCAGGAGTTCGAGGACAAGGACGACGAGGACTCCGAGGTGCTGGCCGCGCACGACCTCATCGACGCGGACCGGCTCGCGGACCGGCACGAGGAGGCCGACCACCGCAGCGCCGCCGAACGGGCCGCCGCCGACCGCACCTGGGCCTTCGGCCACATCATCGTGGACGAGGCGCAGGAGCTGTCCGCGATGATGTGGCGGCTGCTGATGCGCCGCTGCCCGACCCGCTCCATGACGCTGGTCGGCGACCCGGCGCAGACCGCGGAACCGGGCGGCTGCGGTAGCTGGGAGTCGATCCTCGCCCCGTACGTGGCCGACCGCTGGGAACTGGTCCGGCTGGGCGTCAACTACCGCACCCCCAGCGAGATCATGGAGATCGCGGCCGAGGTGCCCCGCGCCGTGGACGCCTCCTTCGAGCCGCCGCGTTCCATCCGCTCCACCGGCGTACGGCCCTGGGCCCTCGGCGCCGCCGCCGACGACCTGCCGCGGGCGGTCGCCGACGCGGTCGTACGGGAGACGGCCGGCGGCTCCCGGTCTCGCCCGGCGGAGGCGGGGGAGAGCGGCGACGGCGGTCCGGGGGAGGGCCGGCTCGCGGTCATCGCCCCGAAGGCCCACCACCCGGCCCTGGCCGCCGCGCTCTCCGCCGCCCTGCCGGACGTGTCCACCGGCGCGGACCTCGACCTGACCCGTCCGGTCGTGCTGCTCGACCCCCGGCAGGCCAAGGGCCTGGAGTTCGACACCGTGCTCGTGGTCGAACCGGCCGGGTTCGGGACCAGCGACCTGTACGTCGCCCTCACCAGGGCGACCCAGCGGCTGGGCGTGGTGCACACCGGGACGCTGCCGACGGCGCTGCGGTCCCTGGCGGATGCGGCCACGGAGCCCGAGGCGGCAGGGTCGGGCCGTTGACCGTACGGTACGGGGGCGCCGCACACCCGGGGCGGCGCCCCCGTACCGCGCCTGACGGTCCGGCGGCGACCGCACCGCCGGAGCGCTACTGGGCGCTCGCCGCCGGCCGTACGACCAGTTCGTTCACGTCGACGTCCGTAGGTTGGCCGATCGCGAAGGCGATGGCGTCCGCGACCGCGGCGGCGGGCAGGGCCACCGCGCGGTAGGTCCGCATCGCCTCCCGGGCCAGCGGATCGCCGATGCCGTCCGCGAGTTCGGACTCGGTGACGCCGGGGGAGACGACGGTGACCCGGATGTCACCCCCGGACTCCTGGCGCAGCCCCTCGGACAGGGCGCGCACCGCGAACTTCGTGGCGCAGTAGACCGCGGCGGTCGGCGACACCTCGTACGCGCCGACCGAGGCGATGTTGACGAAGTGCCCGCCGCCCTGCGCCCGCATCACGGGCAGCGCGGCGGCGATCCCGTGCACCACACCGCGGACGTTCACGTCGAGCATCCGGTCCCACTCCTCGGTCCGCAACGCCTCCAGGGGCGACAGCGGCATCACGCCCGCGTTGTTGACCAGGACGTCCACCCGCCCGAACGTGGCCCGCGCCGCGTCGACGAAGGACCGTACGTCGGCGGCGTCGGTGACGTCCAGACGCCGGTACGCCGCCGAGCCGCCCCCGTCGCCGAGCCGCCCGGTCAGCTCCGCCAGCCGGTCGGTGCGGCGGGCGCCGAGGAAGACGTGGTGCCCGTCGGCGGCCAGCCGCCGCGCGGTGGCCTCGCCGATGCCGCTGCTCGCGCCGGTGATCAGGACGACCTTGCCGTCCGCGCCCTCCGGGCCGCCGGTGCCGGGGGCCGGGGCGGGGCTCGTGGGCGCGGAGGTCTTCGCGTTCATGCCGTGTACTGCCTTTCGAAGGTGCTGTTCCGAGGCTCGATGCCTGCGGTGCGTTCGCCTGCGGCTCGTTCGTCCGCCCTCAAGAGGCTGGCCCGCAGCGCACAAGGCCACCAGGACGGACCGTGCCCGGGTGCCCCGCACCCACCCTCGCCACGGCGTACGGTGACTCCTGATCCGGATCGGACAGGAACGGATGTGCGGTGCTTGTCGTCCCGGAGCGCCGGAGATATCCGGAGACAAGAACGTATCCCCGGACCCGGGAGGGCGCATGGACGTGTCGGAGCGGTACCGCGAGGCGTGGGAGAGCTACTGGCGCGACACCTCGGACGCGCCGGGCGCGGCCATCTTCGACTGCGCCGCCGAACTGGCCGCCGGACACCACCTGCCGCTGCTGGCCCCCTTCGCCGACGCCGCACTCCCCGTCGTCGACCTGGGCTGCGGCACCGGCACCCAGACCCGCTACCTGGCCCGGCACTTCCCGCTGGCCGTCGGTGTGGACCTCGCCGAGGCCGCCGTCGCCCACGCACGGCGGGCCGACACCGAGGGCACTGCCCGGTTCGAGCAGTTGGACGCCACCGACCAGGACGCCGTCCGGCGGCTGCACCAGCGCCTCGGCGACGTCAACGTCTACCTGCGCGCGGTGATCCACCAGAGCGAACCCGACGCCCGCCCCGCGATCGCCGCCGCGGTCGCCACCCTGATCGGCGACCGAGGACGCGCCTTCGTCGTCGAACTGCTGGCCGGCGCCAAGGACGTCCTGGCCCACGCGGCCCAGGGTGCCGACGGCCCGCCCCCGAAGCTGGCCAGCATCTTCGCGCACGGCCTGACCCCCGCCGCCGCGGAGGACGCCGCCGTCCCCGGCTTCTTCCGCGACCTGGGCCTGCCGGTGCTGGACCGCGGCGAGATCGACCTGGTGATGACCGAACACCGCGCGGACGGTGTACGCATCGACCTGCCGGCCCAGTGGATGGTCCTCGGCCGCTGACCGTGAACTCCGCTACCAGCGAGCCTGTTTGACGCACCGCGCGGCTAATATGAAGCCATCGCTCTGCGCGACGACGCCTGAGTGCCGCCGTCCGGCTGACCCCCGTCGGGTCCCCTTCCCGTTCGGGGGTCAGTCGTCCCGGGCGCCCCGCGATCTCGTCCGCGTGTACGCCGTTCGCTCGCAAGCACGGCCGAATGGCGCGTAGTTGACGCTCCGACCGTGCCTTTTCGGCCGGGTGCGCAGCAGCCGCGTACCGGCCGCGCCCCGGATGCGTCGACGCACGGGCAGGCCGGGCAGACTCCCCGCCTACACCTTCCGAACACGTGCAGTACGGGGGTACCGGTGGGGCGCAACAAGGACTTCATGACGGCTCTGCTCATGGCCCGCAAGGCACTCTCCAAGGGGGTCGCGGGGCTGAGCCGGCGTCTGGACGACGTGCGGTGCGAGGTGGCGCTGCTGCGGCAGGAGGTCGCCGACGTACGGCAGTTGGCCGCCGTGGGAGTGGAGCCGCTCGGGAGTACGGAGCCGCCCGAAGCCACGGAATTCGCCGACAGCGCGGGGCGGGCCGACAGCGCGGACCCCGCTGAGGCCACGCAGCCCGAGTGGCCTGACCCGGACCTGGCCGACACCGGCCAAGAGCCCCCCTTCCCCCCTCTCACGGACGAGGACGAGGAAGCGGCGGACGTGGGCGCGGACACGGAGAACGCCTTCATCGAGAAGATCGACGCCGCCCCTGGCCGCCATGAGACGCAGGAGGACGTCGATCACGGCGTGCTGCTCCTGAAGGCGGCTCAGGCCGGGCCGGTCGCCCTGATCTGTCACCGGGAGGTGTGGGAGTTCCTCGCCGCCTGCGCCGCCGGCGAAGAGCACTTCTGCTTCGCGTACGAGCTGACGGACGAGGGCGACGGCCGGGTACGGGCCATGCTGTCCGGCCGCTCCGTCATCGGCGCGCTGACCGCCTTGCGCCGTACCCGCGACGCCAGCCATCTGGACGGCACCTGGGCGCTGGCGAGCGTTCTCTACTCCCGGATCGCCGAGACGCTGCGGGCCACGGCCCGGGACGGGAAGCGGCCGCCGGCCGTCCTGCTGGACGACGGCGTCATTGATTGATTTTCGACAGGTGCACATCGATAATCGATAAATGCACCGTTACTTCATCGCCATACTCCGTGCGGGCATCGCCGCAGCCGTCCTGTTCGGCCTCTTCGGTCAGGCCGTGGTCATCCCCTCGACGGCAGCCGAAGAGGTCGACCGCTTCCCGCCGTACGCCGCGTTCGCCACGCCCTACGTGCTGGTGGCGATCGCCGGTGTCGCCTGTGTGCAAGTGGCGCTCGTCGCCGTCTGGATGCTGCTGACCATGGTCGAGCGTGACGCCATCTTCACCTCGCGGGCCTTCCGCTGGGTCGACACCATCATCGGCGCCTCGGTCGCGGCGACGCTGCTGGCGGCAGGCGTCACCGTGCATCTGGGACTCGCCGAGATCCCCTCGCCCGACGACGGCATGGACGTCGTCGGCGCGCTGGCCGCCGCGACCGTGGCCGTCGGCGTGGGAGCGGCGTTCGCCATGCTCGTCGTCGTCATGCGGAGCCTGCTGCGCAAGGCGGCCGACCTGCAGACGGAGATGGCCGCAGTGGTCTGATGGCGATCATCGTCGGCCTCGACGTCCAGCTCGCCCAACGCGACCTGCCCGTCGGCGGATTCGCCGACACCGTGGGCATCACGCCCGCCCACATCGCCGTACTGCGGTGGGTGCCGGACGAGGACGCGGCGGACGGCCACACCTGGCGCCGCGCCACCCTCCACGGGCGACTCCCCGCGGGCGGGTGGCTGTGAGGCTGGGTGGGCCGGGGAGGGACTGTTGCGGGAGGGGGCGGTGGCATGGTGCGACTCTGTGGTGTCCGGCCGCTGGTGGGGCGGGTCGTGCGGCAGGTGGTGCGGGTCAATGTGCTGGATCTCGCCACCCGGCTGGCGGCGCAGGCGTTTCTGGCCGCGTTGCCGATGCTCATCGCCGTCTCGTCCTTCTGCCCGCATGCGGTACGGCAGGAGCTGCTGAGTTCGCTGCGTTCCGTGTTCGGGGCGGACAACCCGCTGCGCGGTCAGGTCGAGGCGGCTTACGGGTACCGGGAGCAGGTGTCGCACAGTTGGGGCGCGGTCGGTGTGCTGGTCGCCCTGGTGTCCGCCACGGCCTTCACCCGGGTGCTCCAGCGGGTGTGCGAACGGTCCTGGCGCCTGCCGCATTCGGGGGCGCGGATCGTGGCGTGGCGCTGGGCGTTGTGGCTCGTGGTCTGGGTGGTGATGCTGGTGTTCCAGGGGATGATCCATCGTGCCTTCGGCGCGGGGCCCGTTCTCGGCGTGTCCTTGCAACTCGTGTGCTCCGTGCTGATGTGGTGGTGGACCCAGCATCTGCTGCTCGCCGGGCGGCTGCCCTGGATGCCGCTGCTGCCGGGGGCGTTGCTGACCGGTGCGGGAGTGGTGACGTTCTCCCTGCTCTCGGGGCTCTGGCTGCCGCGGACGCTGACCCGGAGCGTCGAGCGGTACGGGCCGCTCGGCACCGTCTTCACGCTGCTGTCCTGGCTGATCCTCTTCTTCGCCACCGTCGTGCTCGGCATCGCCGTCGGACAGGTGCTCGCCCGCACCGAGGCCGTCCGGCGCCGGCTGAGGCTGCCGGACGTCCCGTCAGACTGACTTCGCCACCGCCACCCGGCCGTCGCGCGCGGCCTCGGCCAACGCCCGGTGGTCGCGTTCGTTCTGGTCGGCGTAGCGCTCGGCGAACCGTGCCAGCGCGCGGTCGAAGGTGTCGGAGCGGCCCAGGTAGGCGGCGATGGCGATGCGGTCGCCGGACCGGGCGTGGGCGCGGGCCAGGGTCGTACCGCACAGCCGGCCGAAGAGCCGCATGATGCCGGGCGACATCGTGTCGGCGCGGGGGACGGCCTTCCAGTCGCGCAGTTGGCGCAGGTAGAAGTCGCGCTGCCGCCCGTCCAGTCCCTCGACGCGTTCCCAGCCCAGGAACATGTCGCCGGCCGCCTGCATCAACCGCTGCCCGGTGACGACCCGTTCCCCTTGGTTCGCGCCGGGGGCCGGGCCCGCGAACGGCGCGAGTACCGATTCCTGCGCCTCCTTGGCCTGGAGGAAGAGGGGGTCCTTGTCGTCCCGTCCGAGCAGCAGCAGGACCCAGCAGCGGGTGCCCACGCTGCCGACCCCGACCACCTTGCGGGCCATGTCGACCACGCGGTACTGCGCGAGGAGTGCCTGGCGGTCGGCTTGCAGGGTCCTCGCGTAGCGGTCGACCAGGTCCCGTAACTGCCCCTCCAGATGCGCGCGTTCGACATCGGGGAGGAGGTCGCCGAGCGGTACGACGAGGGGCGGGTCGGGAGTGATCCGCAGCTCGCCGTCGACGACGTGCACCAGCCGCTCCAGGGCCTGGAGGTGGTCGCGGGTCCGGGCCTTGGTGAGGGCACGGGAGATCCGCCGCTGAGCCTGCTGGTCCAGCTCCCCGGCCAGCGCGCCGTACAGCTCGTCCGCGTCGATACGCGTGTACCACACGTCGAGGTGGCGCATCGCGGCGTACTCGCCCATCGCCTCGCGGTACGCGCGTACCGCCTCCCGGACCACGCGGGCCCGCTCCGGCTCGCTGAAACCGTTGGCGCGGCCGGCGATGACGAGGCTGGCCGACAGCCGTTTGACGTCCCACTCCCAAGGGCCCGGCAGCGTCTCGTCGAAGTCGTTGACATCGAACATCAGGTGCCGCTCCGGGGAGGCGAGCAGCCGGAAGTTCAGCATGTGCGCGTCGCCGCACAGTTGGGCCCGCAGTCCGGTGGACGGTGTGCCCGCCAGGTCGCCCGCCATGACGGCGGCGGCTCCGCGGAAGAAGCGGAACGGGGATTCCAGCATCCGTCCGTACCGGATCGGCACCAGTTCCGGGAGCCTGCTCGCCGACTGCCGCTCGATCACGGCGACCGGGTCCGGCCGGTCCGGCGCGGGAGTGAACTCCGCGTGGCCGGACCGCGGTACGCGGGTGCGGGCCGCGCGGCCGCGGGCGGCCCGTTCCTGGGCGGTGGCGTAAGTGCGCTCGGCGCCGGGCATGGCGCCTCCTTCCTGCCGGACACGAGGCACGAATGTCGGCCCGCGCGGCCGGTTCGTCATCACCCCGGCGGTGTGAGGCGGGGGGAGAGGGGACGGGGAGGGGGTGGGGCAGGGGGGAGGTTCGTGGTGGTTGGGGCGGTGTTGGTCCGACGGTTGTCCGGCCCGGCCGGTGCGGGTCCCCTGGCCCGGGTGATGCCCGTACGGCCGGGCCGGCGCACGGTGGCGGCATGGAAGCGACCATGCGGAAACAGCGGTGGCTGGCGCGCGCGTCCCTGGCGGCCGCCGTGGCGGCGGTGCTGGTACTGGGCGTGTTCGCGGGGGTGCGCACCTTCGCCCTGGTGGGCGTCGGACTCCTCGGGCTGGCGGTCACCGCCGCCGCGGTCTGGTGGACCCTGAGCCGGCGAGGCGTTCTGCGCGTCCTCGCCTTCCTGCTGGCCCTGGCCGCTCCGGCCTGGGTCCTCCTGGAGTACACCGGCGCCCACCTGGCCTGGGTCGCCGCCCTGTCCGTGGGGCTGTGGCTGGCCGCCGTCGGCGCGGGCCGGGCCGCCCTCGTCCTGCACACCAGGCCGGTCCCGATGCCCGAACGGCCGGCGCCGGAGACCCGCCACCCCGTACTGATCATGAATCCGCGCTCGGGCGGCGGCAAGGTGGACCGGTTCGGGCTGGGCGAGAAGGCCGCGGCCCTGGGGGCGGAGGTGCTGCTCCTGGAAGGGCCGGGGGAGACCGACGTGGCCGAGCTCGCCCGCAAGGCGGCGGCCGGGGGCGCCGACCTGCTCGGCGTCGCGGGCGGGGACGGCACACAGGCCCTGGTCGCCGATGTCGCGGCCGCTCTCGACCTGCCCTTCCTGGTGATCCCGGCCGGTACGCGCAACCACTTCGCGCTGGACCTGGGCCTGGACCGGGAGGACCCGTCGAAGGCCCTGGACGCCCTGCACGACGGCGTGGAACTCCGTGTCGACCTCGGCCGGGCCGCGGGCCGGCCCTTCGTCAACAACGTGTCGTTCGGCGCCTACGCCGAGGTGGTGCAGAGCCCCGCGTACCGCGACGGCAAGACCCGGACCACGCTGGACCTGCTGCCCGACCTGCTCGTGGGCCACCGGGGCGGCCGGCTCACCGCACAGGCCGGGGAGCACACCTTCCGCGGGCCGCAGGCTCTGCTGGTGAGCAACAACCCGTACGGCACGGGCGACATCGCGGGGCTGGGGCGCCGGGCGCGCCTGGACGGCGGCGTGCTGGGCTGCGTCGGCGTCGAGGTGAGCGGCGCCGCACACGCCGCCGGCCTGGTACGGGGGAGGTGGGCCGCCGGTCTGACGCGGGTGACGGCCACGCACGTCGTCGTCGACGCCGATCAGGAGCGGATCGCGGTCGGCGTCGACGGAGAGGCGCTGCGGCTGCGCGTACCGGTGCACTGCGACATCCGGCCGCTGGCCCTGCGGGTGGTCGTGCCCCGGCGGCGGCCGGGCGTGCGCCTGGCCCGGCCGCCGCTGGACTGGCGCCTGCTCGCGAGGCTGGGGCTGGGACGGGGGCCGGCGCGGAACTCGCGCGAAACGCTGCCGCGCTGAGCTACCGGCTGAACAGGACTACAGCGGCGCGTTGTAGACCTTGTGCGCCTCCCGGTGGCCGTACGTGGCCAGGGACCAGATGACCAGGACGTCGAGCGCGATGATGATCGCCGACCACACGGGGTAGTACGGCGTGAAGAAGAAGTTCTCCAGCGCGCTGAACACCGCGACCCCGATGCCGACGGCACGCGCCCAGGTGCGGCCCTTGAAGAGGTTGAACGCGGCCGCGAAGACGATGATGCCGGAGAGCAACTGGAGCCAGCCCCACCCGTTGATGCTGAAGTCGTACGCGTAGTTCTGCTGGGCCCGGTAGAAGTTGTGGTCGATGATCGCGGCGAGTCCCGCGATCGCGTGGTAGGCCCGATGACGGCCAGGATGCACACGGCGAACACGACGCCGCCCAGCGCGACCGGGCGGATCCGGGGTTCCTGGGCCGGTGTGCCCGGCCGGCTCTGCTCTGCCGAAGTCTGCTCAGTCATGGGGACCTCCTCCTCGGTGGGCCGGAGCATGCCCGAGCGGCCCCGCACCCGGATCACCCGCGGCGGATGAGACCGGGCGGACACCGGCGCGCCGTCACCCTCCCGAGGTGAGGCCGTCCCGCGCGGACCGGCGAGAATGGCAGGGAGGCCAAGCCGCCGCAGCGGAGGTGACTCCATGGGCGCACAGGCGGGTGCGGGGCCCGAACGAGCGGGCGTGCCGTCCGGCGGCGGTGCTTTCGAGATCCGGGTCCGAGGCAGGGTCGGTGCTTCCCTCACCTCTGCCTTCGGCGAGCTGACGGTCCGGCTGCGTCCGGCCGAGACGGTGCTGTACGGGGCGGAGCTCGACCAGGCCGCGCTGTACGGCATCCTCGACCGTATCCAGGCACTGGGACTGGAGCTGCTGGAGGTGCGCCGGCTGCCCGGAACGGCCGGGGCCGGCGGGCCGGACACGCGCGCCGAAGGGCCGTAAGCCCTCTTCCGGCACCGCCGGGTGCCACGCGACGCTGGGTGGGTACCGCCTGCCGCCGGGAGGTGAGGGCATGCCCGCCACGCTCCGTACCGCGCGAAGAGTCCGCAGGACTGCCGGGCCGGGAGACGGCGGCCGGGCGGCTGCCCTGCGCGGACGATTACGGGACCTGGGCCAGGACGCCGGGACGGCGGACCGGGCCGTGACGGCCTGCCTGGTGTGGCTGGCCGACCTCCTCGTGGAGATCGGGGAAGGGCTGGACGATCAGCGGAGCGCGGCGGCGCTGGTGGACGAGGCGGCGGCCGTGCTGGCCTCGACGCCCCGGCCGGACCGGGGCGCCCGGCCCCCGGTGGCGCTGCCCGAGCCGCTGACGGCGCGTGAACTGACCGTGCTGCGCGCGCTGCGGGAGGAGGTGTCGCTGCGCTGCATCGCCGAGGATCTCTTCGTGTCGCACAACACCGTAAAGACTCACGCGCGCGCGGTGTACCGCAAACTCGGCGCCCACTCCCGGACCGAGGCGCTGCACCGGGCCCGGGAGCGAGGGCTCATCCAGTAAGCCGTAGCCGGCAGATCGGGAGGCGTCACAGCAAGTCCAGTTCACGGGCCCGCCGCACCGCCGCCGACCGCCGGGTCACCGCGAGCTTGCGGTAGACGCTCTTCAGATGCGTCTTGACGGTGTTGACCGACAGGTACAGGTCCGCGGCGATCTCCTCGGTGGTCATCATCTGCGCGAGGCGGCCGAGCACCTCCCGCTCCCGCGTGCTGAGCCGCTCGACCGGGTGCGGAGCCACGAGGGGCGGCTCGGGCCGGGCCAGGACGCGGGTACGCGGACCGCCGGGCGGGCCGAGCACGGCGGTACACCCCGGCTCCATCGTCCGCAGCAGTTCCGCGGGCAGCCGGCAGCCGGCCAGGACGTCGCCGATGCGGGCGGCGGACGGCCCGCCCTGCTCCGCCGCCTCGGTGAGCCCCGCCACCAGGGAGCAGATCTCCGTGACGAACGGGTCGGGTGCGTGGCGCAGTACGGCACGCGCGTGCCCGATCTCCCGGCGGGCCTGCGCGGGTTCGCCGCGCGCGAGGCCGGTCCAGGCGCGTACGACGTGCAGCGAGGACCGGGAGCGGTCCGTCGGGGTCCAGGTCGGCAGGGGCGGCTGACAGGCGTGGGTGACGAATTCGCCGGCGGCGCGGAAGCGGCCGCGCAACGTCTCCAGCAGGGCGAGATCGACGAGACAGTCCCGGCGCAGTACGCCGTTCCCGGCGGCGCACGCGGCTTTGAGGCCGGCGGTCAGGGAGACCGAGGCGGCCCGCAGGCTGCCGTCGCGCAACTGGCCGTGCCCGCGGATCGCCAGGGCGAGCGCCGGGATCTCCGGGTGCGCGGCCAGCGTCGCCCGCGTCAGCCGTGGGCACAACGACTCCGTCTCGGCCGCCGCGGACCGGGCGGCCTCCGGAGCCCGGGAGCGGTCCCGGGCCATGCGGATCACGGCGTGCGTCAGTCGGCAGCGGGTGATGCGGTCCTCCTGGTCCGCGGGCAGTTCCCCGACGAGCCGTCCGGCGCCGGCCAGCGAGTCCGCGCAGACCCGTTCGTCGCCCTGGGCCAGGGCCGCGGCGGCGGTGACGAGCGTGGACTCGGGCCCGTCCGCCGCCCCGGCCTCGGGCCGGCGGACCAGGTCGTCCGGCAGGCGGTCCCCGGTCAGCCCCAGGATCTGGCCGATCGCCAGCCGGTGGACGATCAGCCGGTCGGCGCGCCGGTGGTCGCCGGCCGCCGACCAGTGCCGTACCGCGTCGGCGAGCAGCCCGTGGTCGCCCAGCCAGGCGGCGGCCCGGCGGTGCAGTTCGGGCACCAGCGCCGGCGTCTCGTGCCGCAGGCGCATCCGCAGCACGTCGGCGAACATCCGGTGGCAGCGGTACCAGCCGTGCCCGGTGGGCTGGAGGAAGGAGTTCTCCCGTACCAGTGCCGCGAAGTGGCTGCCCGCCTCCTCGCCGGCGAGTTCGGTGGCCAGTTCGGCGTTCATCTGCTCCAGGACGCTCGTCGTCAGCAGCAACCGCCGCATTCCCGGGGGCTGTACGTCCAGGACTTCCTCCACGAGGTAGCTGACCACCGCCTCGTCGTCCCCGGCGAACTGCGCCACGAACTTCTCCGGGGAGGGCTGCTTCTCCATGGACATGGCGGCCAGGCGCAGGCCGGCCGCCCACCCGTCCGCACGTTCCCGCAGGGCGCCCACCACCGGCTTGGCCAGCTCGACGCCGTGCTGGGCGAGCAGCGCGGCCGTCTCCCGGTCGTCGAACGCGAGATCGCGGGTGCGCAGCTCGGTGAGTTCGCCGGACAGCCGGAACCGGTGCAGATGCAGCGGCGGGTCGCGGCGCGCGAGCACCACCAGGCGCAGCGCGGGAGCCGACTGCTTCAGCAGCCCCAGTATGCCCTCGGCGGTCGGCGAGCCGGGCTCCGTACGGAAGTCGTCCAGGACGAGGACCACCGGGGCACGCCGTGCGGCCGGCCCGGACACCGGGCCGGCCACGGACGGCGGGCCGCCGTCGGCCGCCACGAACGGCGGTACGTCCGCGCCGACCGCGTGCAGCGCGCCGGCCACCCGTGACCAGAACATGTCCGGCTGCTCGTCCCGGCCGTCACAGGTCACCCAGGCCACCGGGCCCGGCGGCCGGCCGGTGTGCGCCCACTCCACGGCGAGCGCCGTCTTCCCGGCGCCCACCGGGCCGACGATCACGGTCAGCGGCCCGCAGGTGCCCCAGGAGAGCCGGTCCGTCAGCCGAGGTCTGGGGACCAGCCACCGAGGCAGCGCGGGCACGGTGGCCGGGGGCCCGTCGCGCTGCTCCCTCGGACCCGTGTCCATGGGCGGCACCTCGCTCTCGGAGCGGGAGGGTGCTGCTCAGGCAAGTGTGGGACGGGCCCGGCGGTACGGGCAGCGCGACGGACGCCGTTTCACCCGGGTGAGGTTTGCCGCCCGGACGCCACACTCAGACGGAGTGCAGCGCCGCGATCAGCTCTTCCTCGCGGTCCTTCGTCAGCGACGTACGGAGCACGTGCGGGGAGAAGGGGCGCAGCGCCTCGCGCACCCGGTCCGGCGTGGAGCGGCGCACCAGGGCGAACACCGCGGCGCTGCCCGGCTCCAGGGTGCCCGCGATCTCCTTGACGAAGGCGTCGTTGATGCCCACGTCGCTGAGCTTGCCGGCGACCGCGCCGGTGGCCGCGCCCACCGCGGCGCCGAACACCGGCATCAGGAACAGCATCCCGAGCAGGGTGCCCCACAGGGCGCCGCCGGCCGCACCGCTCGCGGTGGGGTTGTAGGACTGCCGGACATGGATCTTGCCGTCCATGGTGCGCCAGGCCAGGGCCGCGTCCTCCAGGTCGAGCAGTTCCTGGTGGGACAGGTCCTTGGCGAGCCGCAGCACCGCGTCCGCCTTCTCCCGGTCCGAGAACCCGAGTACGACGAGATCGGCCATCGTTGCCTCCTGGTGAACGGCCGGTCGTCCGGCCTGATGTGGGACGGGACAGCCGCCGGCCGGTCCGTGCGCCGGGGCCGCCACCATCCAGCCGGAGCCCGCCGTCCGCCGCGTCACCCACGACAGGTGAGGGCCCGGCGGCACGGGCTCCGGGACGGTGGGCGGCGGAGGTGCGGTGCCATGACCCACGAGGGAACGGCGGACGACGGCCCGGCCGGCGCGGGCTCCGCGCCCGCCGGCGAACTGGAGCGGCTGCGGGCGGAGGTCCGGGAGCTGCGGGCCCGCGCCGGAACGCGGGAGCGGCGGCGGGCCAGGCTGCTGGCCCTCCGGCGCCTCGTCGCGGCGGTGGCGATCGCGCTGGTGGCCGTCCTCACGGTCACCTCGGTCGTCGGGGTGTGGGGCGCGCGCACCGCGCTCGACACGGACCGCTGGGTGGCCACGGTGGGACGGCTGCCCGAGGACCCGGCCGTGAAAAAGGCCGTCTCCGCCTACCTGACGGACGAGATCTTCGACCAGTTGGACGTCGAGCGGCGGCTGTCCGAGGCGCTGCCGCCCCGGGCGTCGTTCGTCGCGGGACCGGTCACCGGCGCGGTGCACGGCTACCTGCGCGACACCGTCACCAAGCTGCTCGGCACGGAACAGTTCCAGGACCTGTGGCGCTCCGCCAACCGCTTCGCGCACGACCGGATCACCGCCGTGCTGGAGGGGCGCAGCGAGGGCGTGCGGGTGCAGGGCGACACGGTCACCCTCAATCTGCTGCCGCTGGTCAACAACCTCCTCAACGCCCTGGAGGACCGGCTCCCCACCCTGTTCGGCAAGCGGCTCGACCTGCCCACCCTGTCGTCCGGAGAGGTCCCGCCCGGGCTGCGCGACCGGATCGGGAAGGCACTCGGTGTGTCCCTGCCCGCCGACTTCGCGCAGATCAAGCTCTACGACCGCGAGACGCTGGGGCAGGTGCAGCAGGCCGTGGTGCTGTGCAAGCGCGGGCTGGTGGGCCTGGTGCTCGCCGTGCCGCTCCTGCTCGGCCTCGCCCTGTGGGTCTCCCCGAACCGCCGGCGCACCCTGCTCCAGTTGGGCCTGTGGCTGGTGGTCAGCGTCACCGCGCTCTCCGCCGTCCTGCGGGCGGTACGGGACCAGCTCCTCGCCCAGGTGCCGTCCGGCGTCTACCGGGACGGGGTGCGGAACGCGCTGTGGACGGTCTTCACGACGCTGCGTGACCGAGGCGACCTGCTGCTGTGGCTCGGTGTCCTCCTGGCCGTCGTGATGTACCTGGTAGGCCCCGGACGGCTGCCCGTCGGCCTGCGCCACCAGACGTCCCGGGGCGCTCGGGCCACCGGCCGGTTCGCCGTGCGCGCCGGTCGGAAGGTGTCCACGGGGAGCGGAGCACACGCGTGGGTACGCGACCACGCCGACGTGCTCCGGGTCGCCGGCGTGGTCGTCGCCGCCCTGGTCGCCCTGCTGCTGTCGTCCTGGGCGAGCCTCTTCGTCATCGCGGTGGTGCTGGCGGCGTACGAGGCCGCGGTAACGCTCGCGCTGCGCGACAGTTCCTCACCCCGGTCAGGTGAGGCGGCCCCCGGGGTGGCCGCCGAGCCTGGTGCCGGGGGAGCCCGCGAGGCAGGGAGGCAGGCATGAACACGCAGGCAAACGAGGAAGCATCCGGACCGGCCGGCGACGGCGACCGCCGGCAGTTGTGGGGTCCCTACCTGAGCGAACGCCAGTGGGGCACGGTCCGCGAGGACTACAGCGCGGGCGGTGACGCCTGGTCGTACTTCCCGCACGAGCACGCCCGCTCCCGGGCCTACCGCTGGGGCGAGGACGGCCTCGGCGGCATCTCCGACGCGAAGCAGCGCCTCTGCTTCGCCCTCGCACTGTGGAACGGGCGCGACCCCATCCTCAAGGAGCGCGCCTTCGGCCTGACCAACGGGGAGGGCAACCACGGCGAGGACGTGAAGGAGTACTACTTCTACCTCGACAGCACGCCCACCCACTCCTACATGCGCTACCTGTACAAGTACCCGCAGGCCGAGTTCCCCTACCACGACCTGGTGGCCACCAACCAGGCCCGCACCCGCCAGGAGTTCGAGTACGAGCTGCTCGACACCGGGGTCTTCGACGACGACCGGTACTTCGACGTCACCGTCGAGTACGCCAAGGCCGACGACGACGACATCCTGATCCGCATCACCGTCGCCAACCGCGGCCCCGACGAGGCGACCGCGCACGTCCTGCCCACCCTGTGGTTCCGCAACACCTGGTCCTGGTACGGAGGCGCCGTCGCCGCGCCACGGCTGGCCGCGGCCGCCGGACCGAGCCGGACGGCGACCGTCCGGGCCGTCCACCCCGAGCTGGGCAGCTACGACCTGCGCTGCGCCGAAGCGGTCCCGCTGCTGTTCACCGAGAACGAGAGCGACAACGAGCGGCTGTTCGGCACGCCCAACGCCTCGCCGTACGTCAAGGACGGCATCGGCCGCGCCGTCGTCGACGGGGAGAAGGAGGCCGTCAATCCGGCCGCGGAGGGCACCAAGGCCGCCGCGCACTACACCCTGACCGTCCCCGCCGGCGGCGAGGAGACCCTGCGGCTGCGCCTCGCGCCCACCGGCTCCTCCCTGTCACTGGCCGGCGGCTTCGACACCGTGTTCCGGGAGCGGATCACCGAAGCCGACGCCTTCTACCGCGAACTGGCCCCGCCCGGCGCCAGTGAGGACGAGGCCCGGGTGCTGCGCCAGGCCGTCGCCGGAATGCTGTGGACCAAGCAGTACTACGGCTTCGACCTGGAGACCTGGCTGTCCGAGCACGGCCTGGACCCGTGGAGCCTGCCGCGGCCCGGCGTCCGCAACCGCGAGTGGTTCCACATGGTTAGCGACGACATCATCTCCATGCCCGACAAGTGGGAGTACCCGTGGTTCGCCGCCTGGGACCTGGCGTTCCACGCCGTGGCCCTGTCGGCCGTGGACAGCCGCTTCGCGAAGCAGCAGCTCGAACTGCTGCTCCAGGACGCCTACCTGCACCCCAACGGCCAGGTCCCTGCCTACGAGTGGAACTTCGGCGACGTCAACCCGCCGGTGCACGCCTGGGCCGCGTACTTCGTCCACCTGATGGAGGAACGCACCACCGGCACCGCCGACCCCGCGTTCCTGGAGCGCACCTTCCACAAGCTCCTGACGAACTTCACCTGGTGGGTCAACCGCAAGGACCCCGAGGGCCGCAACCTCTTCCAGGGCGGCTTCCTCGGCCTGGACAACATCGGCGTCTTCGACCGCAGCGCGCCACTGCCCACCGGCGGCCGGCTCGAACAGGCCGACGGCACCGCCTGGATGGCCCTGTACTGCCAGTCCATGCTCCAGATCGCCCTGGAACTGGTCGAGCACAACCCCTCCTACCAGGAACTGGTGCTGAAATTCGTCGAGCACTACCTGTGGATCGCCGGCTCCATGGACCGCGTCGGCGACCTCGGGGACGGCCTGTGGGACGAGGAGGACGGGTTCTACTACGACGTGCTGCGCCTGCCCGACGGACAGGCCGTACGGCTCAAGGTCCGGTCGATGGTGGGACTGCTGCCGCTGTGCGCGTCGACCGTCTTCCGCCCGCGGCAGCTCGAGCGGATACCGGGCCTGGGCGAGCGGCTGCGCCGCTTCGCCGACCGCCACCCCTCCCTGTCCGTCACCCTGGCGTCGGCCGGGGCGGGGGAGACCGGCGGGGCCCGGCTGCTGTCCGTCGTGGACGAGAAGAAGCTGGTACGGGTCCTCGGCCACCTCCTGTCCGAGGACGAGTTCCTCGGCCCGTACGGCATCCGGTCCCTCTCCCGCCACCACGCCGAGCACCCGTACACCTTCTGGGTGCACGGGGAGGAATACCGGGTGTCCTACCTGCCCGCCGAGTCCGACACAGGCATGTTCGGCGGCAACTCCAACTGGCGCGGCCCGGTGTGGTTCCCGATGAACGCCCTGGTCGTCCGCGGGCTGCTCAATCTGTACGGCTTCTACGGCGACGGGTTCACCGTCGAGTGCCCGACCGGCTCGGGCGTGCGGATGACCCTGTTCGAGGCCGCCGAGGAGATCTCCCGCCGGCTCACCCGCATCTTCCTGCGCGGTGAGGACGGCCGGCGGCCGGTCTACGGTGGGCAGGAGAAGTTCCGCGACGACCCGCACTGGCGCGACCTGATCCTCTTCCACGAGTACTTCCACGGCGACAACGGCGCCGGGATCGGCGCGGCCCACCAGACCGGCTGGACGGGCCTGCTGATCACCCTGATGAAGATCTTCGGCACGCTCACGCCCGGCGACTTCCTGGCGGAGCCGGCCCGGAAGGAGAGGCCATGACCGAGCTGCCGGCACAGCCCGTCGTGTACGAGGTCAACACCCGGGTGTGGCTGCGCGAGGTGGGGCGCCGCACCGGCGGCCCGGCCGGGCTCGGCGACGTGCCCAAGGACGCGTGGGACGAGATCACCCCGCACGGCATCGACGCCGTCTGGCTCATGGGGGTGTGGGAGCGCAGCCCGCGGGGCCGCGGCATCGCCCTGTGGGACCCGTCCCTGCGTACCGCGTTCGACCGGGCCGTACCGGGCGTCGAGGAGGGCGACATCGCCGGTTCGCCGTACTGCATCCGGCGCTACGAGGTCGACGCGGCGCTCGGCGGTGCCGAAGGGCTGGCCGCCGCGCGCGCCGAACTCGACAGCCGCGGCATCGGGCTGCTGCTCGACTACGTCCCCAACCACGTCGCCCCGGACAG
The DNA here is from genome assembly GCF_003865135.1 of Streptomyces chrestomyceticus JCM 4735. Taxonomy (NCBI): domain Bacteria; kingdom Bacillati; phylum Actinomycetota; class Actinomycetes; order Kitasatosporales; family Streptomycetaceae; genus Streptomyces; species Streptomyces chrestomyceticus. The sequence continues at coordinate 8,970,519 of NZ_BHZC01000001.1, forward strand.
CCCCTGGGTGACCGAGCACCCCGAGTACTTCGTACGGGGCACCGTCGACGAGGTACGGCGCGATCCGGCCGCCTACCTCGACACCGGGACCGCGGTCCTCGCCCGCGGCCGTGACCCCTTCTTCCCGCCCTGGCCGGACGTGGTGCAGCTCAACGCCTTTGAACCGGCTGTGCGCCGGGCGACGACGGACGTGCTCGGCCGCATCGGGCAGGTCTGCGACGGCGTGCGCTGCGACATGGCGATGCTGCTGATGAACGACATCTTCGCCCGCACCTGGGGGCAGCGCGCGGGAAGCCCGCCACCGGACGACTTCTGGCCCACGGTCATCGGCGGAGTACGGGAGCGGCACCCCGGCATGACGTTCGTCGCCGAGGCGTACTGGGACCTCGAATGGGACCTGCAGCAGCAGGGGTTCGACTTCTGCTACGACAAGCGTCTCTACGACCGGGTCCTGAACGAGGGCCCCGAGTCGGTGCGGCAGCACCTGACGGCCGACGAGACGTACCAGCGCAAGCTCGTACGGTTCCTGGAGAACCACGACGAGCCCCGGGCCGCGGAGACCCTGCACCCGGCCAAGGAGCGCGCGGCGGCGGTCCTGATCGCCACGCTGCCGGGCGCGACGCTGTGGCACGAAGGCCAGTTCACCGGGCGCCGCACCCATCTGCCGGTCTTCCTGGACCGGCGCCCGGACGAGCCCGCTGACACCGCGCTGCGGGCCTTCCACGAGAGGCTGCTGGCCGGCGTGCACCGCAGCGGGATGCGGACCGGCCGCTGGCAGCTCCTGGAGTGCGCGGGCTGGCCCGACAACGCGTCCGCCGCCAACCTGCTCGCCTGGTGCTGGACAGGCCCCGCCGGACGCTTCCTGACGGTGCTGAACCTCTCGGACCAGCCGGCCCAGGGACGCGTCCGGCTGCCGTGGCCGGAGCTGGACCCCGGCGCATGGGTGCTGACCGGGCTGCTGGACGGCGAGCGGTACACCCGCTCCGGGACCGAGCTGACCGGCCCCGGCCTGTTCGTCGGTCTGGACGCCTGGGGCACGCACGTCCTGGCCGTCGGCCGGGACCGGGACTGAACGGGGCTGTCGCGCCGCACGTCTGAGCACCGTACGCCTGCCACCGGCCCGCCGCGGGCTCAGTCCGCCCGCGGCGGGCCGCCGTCCGTACCGGGCCCGGAAGGCGGCCCGGCCGCCGTCCACACCGCGTCGCTCCCGGCGCGGAACGCGGTGACGGCGGACTCGACGGTGGGAAAGAAGCGGTCGCCGCCGAAGGAGCGGGTCAGCCCGTAACGCCTGAGGCTGGCCAGCACCGGGTCCTTCAGCTCGGCGAACACCAGGCGGATGTGTCGCGCTTCGAGCCCCTTGCGGAGTTCCTCCAGCACGTCGGCCGCGGTGGTGTCCACGTCGGTCACCGGCTCGGCGGCGACCAGGACCCACCGGGGCGGCGGATCGCCGTGGGTCAGGCGCAGCACCTCGTCGCGGAAGGCCTTGGCGTTGGCGAAGAACAACGGCGCGTCGAAGCGGTGGATCACCAGGCCGGGCAGGCGTTCGGCCTCCGGGTAGGAGCGGACGTCGTGGTAGCCCTCCAGCCCCGGCACCCGCCCCAGCACCGTGTTGTACGGCCACCACGCGCGCCGGAAGACGTTGAGGATCGACAGGCCGACCGCGACCGCGATGCCGGGCAGCACACCGAGCAGTGCCACCCCGAGGAAGGCCGCGACCGACAGCAGGAACTCCGTCTTGCGCCGCCGCCACAGCCGCGCCGCTCCGGTGAGATCGGCCAGGGACAGCGCCGCCGTGATGACCACCGCGGCCAGCGCGGGCTGGGGCAGGCTCCGGAACAGGCCGGGGAACAGCACCAGCATCACGATGATCAGTACCGCTCCGACGACTCCGGTGAGCTGGGTCCGGGCGCCCGCGCGCTCGGCCACCGCGGTCCGCGAGCCGCTCGTGCTGACGGGGAAGCCCTGGAACAGCCCGGCGGCCAGGTTCGCGGCCCCGATCGCGCGCATCTCCTGGTCGCCCTGGACCTCCTGCCCGGTACGGGCCGCGAACGCCGACGCGTTGGAGATGGTGTCGGCCAGGGACACCAGGGCGATGCCCACCGCCCCGGCGCACAGGGGAGCGAGGTCGTCCCACGCGAGGTGCGGGACGGTCAGGGGCGGGAAGCCCGTGGGCAGCGTGCCCACCAGACCGACGCCGCGTGCGGCCAGGTCGAACAGGGGCGTCGCGGCCATCGCCAGCAGCACCATGACGAGCACCGCGGGCACCTTCGGCAGCCACCGCTGGAGCACCAGGATCAGTACGACCCCGCCCACGCCGACCGCCACGGCGGCGGGCACCGCCTTCCCGTCGGCCAGGCCACGGACGAAACCCGACGTCTCGCCGAGCAGCCCGTCGGCGTCCGTGGAGAAGCCGCACAGCTTCGGCAACTGACCGATCAGAATGGTCAGCGCCAGCCCGTTCATGTAGCCGATCATGGTGGGCTTGGAGATCAGATCGGCGATGAAGCCCAGCTTCGCCACGCTCGCCAGGACCATGACCGCACCGACCAGCAGCGCCAGCACCGAGGCCAGCGCCACCGCCCGCCCGCTGTCACCCCCGGCGGCGGCCAGCGGCAGCACCGTCGCCGCGATCATCGGGCCGAGGGAGGAGTCCGGGCCCAGCACCAGGATCCGGGACGGGCCGAAGACCGCATACGCCAGCAGGCACAGGACGGACGTGTACAGGCCGTTGATCGCGGGCAGCCCCGCCAGTTCCGCGTACGCCATGCCCTGCGGCACCAGCAGCGTGGTCAGCACGACACCGGCGACGAGGTCCTTGACGAGCCACTGCCGCCGGTAGCCCGAGAACGTACGGAGGCCGGGTGCCGCTCCGCGGGCCTTCGCCAGGGCCCGGGACCCCCGGCCCACCGTCGTCCGGCGGCCCCCTCCGCCGTCGGCACCGGTCATCGCGGCCGCCCGCGTTCCGCCTCCAATGCCTTCCGGGCCTCGGCCAGTTCGCGCCGTGCCTGCTCGCCGACGTCCGGGTACTGCGGATCGATACCGGCCAGGACGTGGGCGAGCACCGCGGCCGCGCAGATGCGCGCGAACCACTTGTGGTCGGCGGGCACGACGTACCACGGCGCCCAGCGGGTGCTGGTGGCGGAGAGCATGGCGGAGAACGCCCGCTGGTAGTCGTCCCACCGGGCGCGTTCGCGGGTGTCGGCCGCCGAGAACTTCCAGTTGCGCTCGGGGACGTCGATCCGCTGCAGGAACCGGCGCCGCTGTTCCTCCTTGGACAGGTTCAAGAACAGCTTCACGAGCCGGAAGCCGTTGTCGCTCAGGTACCGCTCCCAGTCGTTGATCTCCCGGAAGCGCCGGCGCCAGAGGTCCTGCCGCCGGCCCCGGCCCGGCAGCCGCTGCCGGTCGAGGAGTTCCGGGTGCACCCGCACCACCAGGACCTCCTCGTAGTGCGACCGGTTGAAGATCCCGATCTCCCCGCGCCGGGGCAGATGGCAGGCGTAGCGCCACAGGTAGTCGTGGTCGAGTTCCTCCGCGGACGGCTGTTTGAAGCCGACCACGTGCACGCCCTGCGGGTTCACGCCCGTCATCACGTGCCGGATCGTGCCGTCCTTGCCGCCCGCGTCCAGCGCCTGGAGGTACACCAGCACCCCGTGGGTGCCCTGCGCGGCCAGCCGCCGCTGCTGGTCGGCCAGCAGGGCGACACCGGTCCGCAGCAGTTCCTCACCGTCGCGCTTGCGCCTGATACCCGCCTTGTGACCGGGGTCGAAGTCCTTGCCCAGATCGACCTCCGACCCCGGCTCCACCCGCAGGGGCGCGATGAATTGCGCGATCCGCCCGGCCCACTCGTCCGCCGTGCGCACCGCCCGGCCCGGCACGGAACCGCTCCGGCTAATCGTTGAAGGTGTCCCGGCGGACCACGCACAGGGCCCAGATGGTGGCCCCGTAGAGCGCGATCAGGGTGATCGACCAGACCGGATAGTAGGGAATGGTGAGGAAGTTTATGATGATCAGCAGCGCCGCGATGCCGATCGCGAGGACCCGGGCCCAGGTGGCCGCCGTGAACAGACCGAGGCTCACGACGACGGCGACCGCCCCGAAGGCCAGGTGGATCCATCCCCAACTGGTCAGGTCGAACTTGAACACATAGTTGGGGGTGTTGAGGAAGACCTCGTTCTCGGCGATGCCCATGATGCCCCGGAAGAGGTCGAGCACACCGGAGATGAACAGCATCACGGCAGCGAAGATGGTCAGGCCGCTCGCGGCGGCCGTGACTCCTGCCGAGCGGTGGTGCGGGCTGGTCGTGGTGGCCATGACAGGCCCTCCGTCTCCGAGGCGGGTGCGGATTGCCCCGCGTCGGCGCCGAGGGTGCCCCGGAGGCCGGGGGCGCGTCGTCACCCCCGGCGGGTGACGACGCGCGATCACCCGGCCGGGACGATGAACGGCGCCCGGCGGACGGCCCGTGCCGCCCGCCGGGCAGCAGCGATCGGAGGCCAGACGATGACCGTACCGACCGGCCCCACCGGACCCGGCACGGGGACCCGCGGACCCGCGCCGAGCCCACCGCGCCAGGTGCTGGTACCGCTCGCGCTCGCCCAGTTCATCTGCAGCTTCGCCGGCTCCAACATGAACGTGATGATCAACGACATCAGCAAGGACCTCGACACCACCGTGCAGGGAGTACAACTCGCGATCACCATCTTCCTGCTGGTCATGGCGGCACTGATGATCCCCGGCGGCAAGCTGACCGACCGGTTCGGCCGCAAACGGTGCCTGGTGGCCGGACTGACCGTCTACGGCGTCGGCGCCCTGCTCAGCGCGGCCGCGCCCGGCCTCGGCGTACTGATCCTCGGCAACTCCATCCTCGAAGGCGTGGGTACGGCCCTGCTCATCCCGCCGGTCTACGTCCTCACCACGCTCCTCTTCACGGACATCACCGCCCGCGCCCGCGCGTTCGGCGTGATCATGGCGATGGGCGGCGTCGGCGCCGCCGCCGGACCGCTGATCGGCGGGCTCATCACCACGGGGCTGAGCTGGCGGGCGGCCTTCCTCTTCCAGGCGCTGGTGGTCGCGGTGATCGTCGTACTGAGCCGCCGGATCGCGGACCCGCTGCCCCCGGAGCCCACCCGGCCCTTCGACACCGGCGGGGCGGTCCTGTCCGCCGTCGGCCTGGTCCTCGTCGTCACCGGCATCCTCGCCGCCGACGACAACGGCTGGCTGATGACGGGACTGCTCCTGCTCGGCGCCCTCGTCCTGGCCGGGTTCTTCCGGTGGATACGGGCGCGGGAGCGCGCGGGCCGCGAACCGCTGCTGTCCACCGGCCTGTTCCGGGACCGCACGTCCAACCTCGGCCTGCTCACGCAGAACCTCCAGTGGCTGATCCTCATGGGGGTGTCGTTCGTGGTGGCCGCCTACCTCCAGGTCGTCCGCGGCTACGACGCCGTCCGCACCGGAGTGATCTTCACGGCGGCCACCGCGGGCATCCTCGCGGCCTCGCTGGCCGCCGAGCGCTTCGCGAAGCGGCGCACCCCGCGGACCCTGGTCATGACCGGCTTCGCCGTGACGGTCGCCGGCATCGGCACGCTCCTCGCCATGGCGGGCGGCTCCCCGAGCGCCTGGGCCACCACCCCCGGACTGCTCATGATCGGCCTGGGGCTCGGGGTGATGCTGACCCCGTCGGTGAACGTCGTGCAGTCCAGCTTCCCCGAGGACCAGCAGGGCGAGATCTCCGGCCTGTCGCGCAGCGTGTCCAACCTCGGCTCCTCACTGGGCACCGCGGTCGCCGGCACCATCCTCGTCGCCGACCTGGCCTTCGGCTCCTACGCCGCCGCGCTGATCGTGCTGGCCGCCGTCGGGTGCGGTGGCTTCGTCGCCGCCACGCTGCTCCCTCGGCAGCGGGCGCCGCGCTGACCCGGCGACTCCCGTCCGCCGGACGGCCCGTCCGCCGTACCGGCCGTGCCAGTCGTACACGACCGCGCTGCGTACGACGAGATCGGCCACGGACGCGTTCCGCCTGCTCGGCAACGCCCAGAGCAGCCCCAGCGGCAGCGCGACACACAGGACGGCCCGGAGCAGGGCACGGCCCGCCCGGAGCCGCCGGCCCGAGCGGCGCACCACCCGCAGCCCCATCAGCAGGCCGCCCACGGTCCGGCCCGTCACCGACCAGCCCACCGCCAGGTACCCGACGGCGAGACAGCCCCCGAAGACTCCGGTGACCTGGTCCGACGGCCTCGGTACCGCGAACGGCGGCCCGGACACGAGGAACCGGACGGCTCCGAGGGCCAGTCCGGTCAGCACGGCGATGCCCAGCACGACCAGGGCGTCCGCGACGGCCGCCAGGGCGCGGGAGACCGGCCCCGCGGTGCGGCCTTGCAGGTGGGAGGGGCTGATGGCGGGCGAGGGTGGCGTCACGGGGCGGTCCGGCGGGCCGGCGCGCCGGACCCGGAGTCCTCGACGGTGCCGCCGTTCCGGGACGGTGGCGACGACGGAACGCTACCGTTCCGTCGCAACAGCCGGTCGGTGAAGGCATCCACCAGTCGGTCGGCCCGAGCGCTCCGCAGCCGTACGGCGTCCAGCGCGTCGCCGGTCATGCTGCCGCCCGTCTCCCGGACGATCCTGCCGATGTCGATCTCTTCGAGCACCTGCCGGGCGAGACCGACCGGATCGGCCCGCACCAGCAGGGCGTCGATGTCGACCCGGCGCGCGACCCGGTCGACGTCCACCCGGTCGGCGACGCGGTTCACCTCCACCCGGTCGGCCACCTTGTTCACGTCCACCCGCGCCACCAGGGCGTCCAGGTCGAGCTGGGCGACGACCGCGGCGACGGCCCGCCGCAGCGCGGCCCGCCGGGCGCGGTCGATCCCGTCACCGATCCGGACGGCCGCCGTGCCCACCGCCGTACCCACGGCGACCACCGCCCCCAGGGCCAGCCGTGGACCGAGCAACAGGACAGCTCCCGGCGCGCCGCCGACGCCGTGGTGTGCACCCATGGCCGCATGGCAACGCCGCACGGCGGACCCCGCTTCATCCGCCGCGGGTGACCCCTATCGCCGGAGCCCGCTGCCCGGCCCCGCCGTGGATCAGCCGTCCACGGCCTTCAGCACGTCCCCGAGGTCGACGAACTTGAAGCCGGTCGAGGGGCGTTCGGCGTCCTCGGGAGTGTCGTGGCCGTCCTGCACGACGAGCAGGCCCTTCGGGTACTTGGCGCCCAGCGGCGCCGCCAGCGCGGCGGCTCCGTCGCACTCCTCCGAGCCGTCGAGGGCCGCCGAGGCCGCGGTGACGCGGAAACCGCCCTCGTACTCGTTGTGGTCGGACACCTCGCGGTCGTAGGCCACGAAGGTGTTGTCCCCCTGACTGGACGCCAGCAGGTAGCCGTCGCCGCCGGGCTCGGTGACCAGCGTCAGGCCCTCCACGTCGGCCGTCAGCCGCTTGCCGCCGTAGCCCGGGTCGGCGCCCGCGACGCACTTCTCGGTCGCCTCGTCGTACGTGGCCGGGACGCCGTACTCGCGGACCTTGTCGACGAGCTTCGGCGCGCCGGTCAGGTCGGCGCGCAGCCGCCAGATGCCGACGTCCTCCTGGCCCGCGTACAGCGTGCCGTTGTCCGGATCGACCACCATGCCCTCGACCTGCGGCAGTTCACCGGGCTCGGCGCAGGGGGACCACGACGTGCCGTTCGGGAGGCGGAAGGCGGCGGGCAGGTCCAGGGTGCGGACCTTGCGGTAGCCGACCGTGCCGCCGGCGCCGGGAGTGAGCTCCAGGAGCGCGAGGGTCGTCCGCTCGCGGCGGCTGACCAGCGCGTACGAGCGGCCACTGGCCTTGTCGGTCCAGGTGGCGAGGCCGTACGCGGTCCGCTGCCCGTCGATCTCCTGCTGCGAGGCGGAGAAGACGGGCGGCGCCACGGGGTCCGTCACGTCGGTGAGCGGGCCGCCGGCCCGGTCACGGTCGATCCGGTAGAAGCGCAGCCGGTCGTTGCCGCGGTCGCTGGTCACCGCGAGGTCGGCGCGGCCCGTGGACAGCCGCAGGCCGGATATCAGGTCGACGTTGTTGAAGCGGCCCGGCGCGTGGCCCGGACCGGGCGCGGCGGGCGCGGGCAGGGACTGCACCTCGTGTGCGTCGAGGTCGTAGACCCGCAGGCCGCCCTGTTTGGCGGTGGCGATCACCAGACTGCGGCCCGGGTCGGCGGAGTCGCGCCAGATCGCCGGGTCGTCCGCGTCGGCGTTGCCGCCGGCCGCGTCGTCGTGCAGGGCCGGGGTCTCGGCCTTCGGGGCGACGGCGGGCAGCGTGGCGGACGGGGTGGCCCCGGCGGGGGAGGGCACGGCCGTGACGGCGAGCGCCGCGAGTGCCGTGGCGAGCAGGCAGCTTGCCGTACGGGCGCTGCGGGAGGTGGCCACGTGGAAGCTCCTTGGTGTCGGGAGGACGGGGAAGCACGGGGAGTCTGGAGCCCGTGGGTGACCACTTACCAGTGGGTAACGTGACCGTCACCCCTCCGGGACGTGAACGGCCGGAACCGGCCCGCCGCGCAGGGGGCGCCGCGTTCCATGGCACGTCCGCAAGTGCACCCGTACGGATTCCGTGTCCGTGGCAACGGTGCGACCACGGGCCGGACGGCGTTTCCCGCGGCGGACCGGCTCGTTGGGCGGGGTCGAGTCCTTTCGTGCCGCTGGTCCCCGACGAGCTGCCGGAAGGCTCACGCGCGTCCGGAGCGCTGGATTCCGGCGCGAGGAGACCCGAAGAGACCCGAGGAGAGATGACGACCATGCGACGGATGAGCTTCGCCCTGGCCGCGGCGGTTGCGACGAGCGGTGTGCTGTTCGCCGGGACGGCCGTCGAGGCGGCCGCGACGGTGCACCCGCGGGCGGCGGAGAGCGGTCCTCCGTTCCCGTACGCCGACTGCCTCAAGGAAGTGAAGAAGCAGTACAAGGGGAAGAAGGACCCGGTGGCCACCTGCGACGCCCTGGTGAAGAAGGGCTGGATCAAGAAGTAGCGACAGACCGGGGAGGCCGGGCCGCGGGCACCGGGACGCGCGCTGTGCGAGCCGCGCCCCGGTGCGCCGCCGGAAAAGCGGCCCGAAAATCGGCCGGTACGGCCGGCCCCTACGCCCGGCCCCGTCTCACCCCTCCCGGTGCCCCGCCTTGCCGAACCAGTCGAGGCAGAGCACCAGCGCGTCGTCCATCGACTCGGCGTCGCGGTGTTCGGCCAGGTCGCGCAGGACGGCCCGGGGGACGCCGGCCGCGGGGAGCAGGCTGGTGGCGTGGATCGCGCGGGCGAGAGCGTGCTCGCCGTACTCCTCGCCGGGCGGTGAGACCGCCGCGTACACGCCGTCGCTGACGAAGAGGAGCCGGTCGCCGGGGAGCACCTCGAACTCCTGGGCCACGTACTGCGTCTCCTCGAACATGCCGAGCGGGAGCTGCGGTTCGAGGGGGACGCGGTCGATGGTCCGGCCCCGGCGCCGCCACAGTTGCGGCGAGCCGGCGTCCACGACCTCCACCCGGCCGGTCGCGAGCCGGAAGCGGAGCAGCAGCGTCGAGACGTAGGCGGAGCCGCGGTACTGCGCGTAGAGGGCCTGGTCGGCGAGGGCCGCCTGGTCCGCGATGCCGATGCCGGCGCGGCGGGCGTTGCGCAGCGCGTTCACCGCGAGGTGGGAGAGCAGGGACGCCTCGATGCCGGTGCCCATGCCGTTGGTGACGGCGAGCGTCAGCTCGTCCGCGTCGGCGGCCCAGTCGTAGTTGTCGCCGTGGATCGCGTAGGCCGGCTCCAGTTGGGCGCCGATGGCGTACTCCTCGGCCACACAGGCGCGTGCGGGCAGAAGCTGCCACTGCATCTCGGCGGCCAGGGTGAGCCGGGTCGTACGGCGGGCCCGCTGGTAGACGTCGGTGTCGCGCTCGGCGACGAAGATCTCGTGGCCGAGCAGGTCCGCCGCGTGCGCCAGGTCGTCGGCGACCCCGGGCTGGTTGCGGTCGGCGGGCAGCCGGACGGTCAGGATGCCGAGGCGTTCGCCGCGGACCGTCACCGGCAGGTGGTGGTCGACGGCGCCGTCCTGTCCGGCCTGCCGTTCGTGCCGTTCCTGGCTGCCGTAGGCGCGTCCCTCCGGTGTGTTGGAGATGGACAGCGCGGCCGCGGGGTCCTCGCCGAGCGAGGAGAACGGCCTGAGCACCGTACCGCCGTAGTCCGCGAGGAACAGATGCACGGCCGTGGCTCCGTAGGCCGCGGCGAGCGCTGCGCGCAGCGCGTCCACCAAGGCGTGCGGCGCCGCCGCGCGAACCGCTCTTTCGACATCACAGCTCAGGGTCACGGTCTCTCAAACATTCTTATTTCGGTGGATTTCGACATGGCCGGGCTGACGCGGGCGGCCGGAGGGTGACAGAGTGGTCGTGTGTCCCGTTTCCCCGGTCAGTCGTACCCACGCGAGCAGGTGACCGAGGCCACCCTTGCCGCCTCCGAGTTGCTGGAGGTGCTGTGGGGCCGCGGTCAGGAGACGGCTCGCTCGGCGCAGGTCTCGCCGTCCCAGTTGCGGGCTCTTCTGGTGATCGAGGAACACGAGGGTACTAACCTGCGCGCTCTCGCCGACGAACTTGGCTCGCGACCGCCCGCGGTGAGTCGCCTCTGCGACCGTCTGGAGGCCATGGGGCTGGCCGAGCGGTGTCAGAGCGCGACGAGCCGACGGGAGGTGGAGCTGCGGCTGAGCCTGCGCGGGCGGGCCTTCCTGGAGGAGTACCGGGCGGCGCGTACCGGCGAGGTCGCGGCCATCGTGGCGCGGATGGATCCGGCGCAGGTCGCCGATCTGGCGTCGGGGCTGGCCGCGTTCCGCAGGGCGGCGGCCTTGCACCGTACGGCCAAGGAGGCGAAGGAGGCCAAGGGAGGCCGCCCGGTCGCCGGGCGCCGCACGTTCGGTGCGGACAGCGCGGACACCGCGTGAAGTCATTCAGGCCCCGCTTCTCGATCCGAAGTCACTCCGGGCAGAGCCGTGTTACTCAGTGACGGGGACAAGATTGTTGCCTTTCTGGAATATTGTCAAACGGCAACAATCGCTTCTATTGTTGATCATCCGATCCGGCCGGACAGCAGTCCGGATCCGGCCACCGATCCCGTAACCGCCGAGGATGACCGTGCAGTCACAGTCCAGCCCAGACCGGCCGACGCAGGTCGTGGTGCGGGAGGGCCACCGTGCCGAGGACGCGGTGGTCGTCGCCGTCACCGGACCGCTCGACATCGACACCGTCGCACCACTGGAAGACGCCCTCCGCGCGACGGGCGGCGACACGGACGGGGCCGGGCCGGCCGGAGGTGATCCGCGGCCGGTCGTCGTCGACCTGTCCCAGGTGGACTTCGCGGACTCCACGACCGTCAACGTGCTGTTGCAGCAGCACGCCGCCCTCGGCACCCGGCTGCGCCTGGCCGCCCCGTCACCCGGGCTGCGCCGCCTCTTCGAGATGACCGGCCTCGACGGGGTGCTGCCGCTGTACGAGACGGTGCGGGAGGCGGCGGCCGCCGACGGCGTGGCCCGCCCGGGGGCGTAGCCGTACGTGCCGTCGAACGGCTGCCGGGCCTGTCTCCGGCCGGCCGGTCCGCCCGGCTCAGCCCGCCGCGGCGGTCTCCGCGAGTTTCCGGAATTCCCCGAGGTCGTAGTTGGCGAGGGCGGAATCCAGGTTGGTCAGGGCCCCCAGATGCTCCACAAAACCTTCCGGTGAGTACTCTATTTGCAGCGTGACACGGCTTGATGTGTCACTGAGCCGGTGGAAGGTGACGACGCCCGCGTGATGGACGCCCTCCGTGGTTTTCCAGGCGATACGGTCCTGTGGTTTCACTTCTGTGAGTTCCGCCACGAAATTCTTGTCCGCGCCCGGCAGCGAGAGCTGCCAGGCGAAATGCGTGTCGTCCAGGCGCTCGACCGTCCGCACATGGCTCAGGAACTTCGGCCAGTGCGTGACGTCCGCCCACAGCGCCCAGCTCACCGCGACGGGAGCCTCGATGTCCACACTCTCCAGCAGCGAGGACGACATGGCGAATTCCTCCTTGATCTCATGAGCGGTCAGGGACGGGCCCCCGCCCCCACGGCCGCGCACGGCCGTGTCCGCGGGGTTCCGGTGCTCCCGGCCGGCCCTGTCGTGAGCCGGTCCGAGGTTGCCCTTGTACCCGGGGACGGACGGGGTACCCGGTCTGTGGGGCAGTGCTTACGAGCGGCCCGCCGGGGCGGTGAAACACCCAAGGGGAACGTACGGTTCCCTGTGCATTGGGGTGGATTGCGTCGTTCTCCGGCGGGAAAGCTGCCTACTTGTACGCCTTACGGTCCAACGGGAAACGAGGTGAGCCCGATGAGCAGCGCCACGGCCCCGCACAGGGTTTCCGCTGCGCCCTCACTGGCGGTGACGCTGGAGAACACGCCCGAAGCGGCAGCCGTCGCACGGGACGTCGCCGGCGACTTCCTGAAAGGTCTGGGACCGCCGCCGGACCGGGACGCCTCCGACGCCGTCGTGCTGATCGTCTCCGAGCTGGTCACCAACGCGGTCCGGCACACCCTCACCCGCACCTGCACGCTGAGCCTGGCGGCCGCCCCCGGCACCGTCACGGTGGCCGTGTCCGACGCCAGCCCCCGGCCGCCGTGCGAGCGCAACCCGGACGTACGCGGCGAGGGCGGCGGCTTCGGGTGGCCGATGGTCCGCCGCCTCGCCGTCTCCACCTCGGTGGAGACCTCCGCCCAGGGCAAGACGGTCACCGCCGTCGTCGCCCGGGAGGGCCGGCGCTCAGCGTGAGCGCGGCGTCGGCCGGACGGCCAGGGCGAGCGTGTCGTCGGAGTGCAGGATGACGGTGTGCATGTCCTCGGCGATGGCGCCGGGAATCTCCCGGACCGGCCGGTCGCGGTGCCGCCGGGCACTCTCGGCCAGCCGCTGCTCGCCCTCCCTGGGGTCCCGGCGGCTCTCGGTCAGCCCGTCGGTGTACAGGACGAGCAGGTCCCCCTCGTCCAGCTTCGCGTGCAGCAGCCGCTCGCTGCCCGGGAACGGATAGCCCACCCCGCGCCCCCGGACCTCCAGATACTCCTCCCCGCCGGCGGCCCGTACGACCAGCGCCGGCGGATGGCTGCCGTTGGCGAGCACCAGGTCCCCGCTGGCCGGGTCGATCCGGGCCAGCAGCACCGTGGCCATCAGCTCCGGGTCGAGCGGCGCGAGGATCTCGTCCGTCCGGGCCACGATGGACTTCAGCGGGTGCCCTTCCAGCGCGAGCGTCCGTACCGCGTGCGTGACGTTCAGCGCACTGCGCGTACTGCGTACGCCGTGCCCGAGCGCGTCGACGACGGTGATGTGCACCGTCCCGTCCGGCAGCGTGAACCAGTCGTAGAAGTCTCCGCCGGTGGGCGCGTCGGTACCGGCCGGCGCGTAGTGGACGGCGAGCTCCAGCCCGTCCACCGCGATCGGCGGCGGACGCAGCGCGTCCTCCAGCTCGCGCAGGATGTGGCCGTGGGCCGAGCGGAGCTGTTCGTCGCGCTCCTCCAACTGCACGTAGAGGGCCAGCACCCCGCTGTTCGTCTCGGCCAGCTCGTGCGTCAGCCGGCGCTGGTCGGCGGCGAGGGTGTCCACCCGGGCCAGCGCGACCCGCAGCTCCTCCTCCAGGAGGCGGTTCTCGGTGGCCGGATCGGTCGCCGTACCGTCCCCGTTGCCGTCCGGGGCGCCTGCCGGGAGGGGAGCCAGGGGAGCGGGACCGCTGCCGCGCAGCCGGCCGTTGCCGCCCGTCGTCGAGCCGTCCGTCCCGCGTCCCCAGGGGATACGGACCTCCGGTGTCCCGGCCGGCAGCGGTACGTGCCAGGTGGCCGCGTCGGGTGACACCTCGGCGGGGAGCAGCAGGGTGGCTCCGGCGGGCGGGGTGAGCACGGGGGCGGGGGTGCGCAGGGTGACCGCGAGGAAGCCGGAGTCGGCAGCGGCGGTGGAGTCGGCCGGTGCGTCCGCGGCCGGGGCGGCGGCACTCTCGGCGGCTTCCGGGACGCCTGAGGCGTCCGAGGTGCCTGAGGTGCCTTGGGCGGCTGCCGGCGCGGTCTCCCCGTCACCCGAGCGGGCCCGGGGAACCCCGGCGGCGGCTCCGGCCTCGGCCCCGTCGTCAGCTCTGTTCCCGGCCCCGGCATCGGCCCCGTGGCCGTTCTTGGAAGCCCCGTCGCCGGAAGCGCGGCCGCGGGAAGCGCCGCAGCGGGAGCCCGCGCCCGGAGAACCGCCCGAGGAGGAACGATCCGTCGCACACGTACGGGACGACTCCAGCGTCACCCCGTAACCGGCCTGTATCACCGTGTCCGCCAGCGCGCTCACGGACAGGACGAGGCGCGCCCGGGTCTCGACGGGCAGGGCGTTGGCCGCGCCCAGCCGGCGTACGGCGTGGCGCAGCGGCGGCAGCGCATGGAAGGTGTGACGGCTCACGAGAGTCTCTGGTGGAGGTTGGCGGTCAATACGGTCGCGTCGTCCCGGCTGCGGCGGTGGCCGTGCACGAGGGCCGTGGCCAGCAGCGGCGCGGGGAGCCGGAGGACGAAGGGGTCCGGGCTGTACGCCCAGCGGTGGTCGATGCCGTCGGTGTGCATCAGGGCGGTCAGCCGCGGCTCCCACGGGATCTCGCGGACCAGCGGCTGCGGCATCTCCAGTCCCGCCACGCCGGGCTGCCCGGTGTGGCGGTTCCGGATGTCCTGCTGCGAGAGCGTCAGGCACCGTACGTTGCCGATGCCGCAGTACTGGGCGCGCCCGGCGTGCAGCCGCAGCAGCCCGACGGCCGCGCCCCGGCTGCGTCGCAGCGCGCGGTGGACGGTGGTCAGCAGACCGGGCAGCGGCTGGTCCGGCGCCCTGGCGAAGGTGCGCAGCGCGAGCTGCGCCGCCTCGGACGCCTCCGGGCCGTGCCCGAGGCCGTCGACCACGATCGCGGTCAGCCCCTGCTCGGTCTCCGCGACCGTGCACGCGTCGCCGCTGACCTCCTCGCGCTCGGCGGGCAGGCAGACGGCGCCGATCGCCCGGCGGCCGGTGTCCGCGTCCTCGGGCGGCGTCAGCCGCGCACAGGCCACGGTGCCGCCGGGCTCGTGGGTACGGACGGTGAAACTGGTCGCTATGCGGTTGACGCCGCCTATGCCGGCGCCGAGCGTCTCCGTCGTCGTGTACCCGTCGGCCAGACAGCGCTGGAACTCCCGCATGCCGGGGCCCCGGTCGGCGGCGAGGATCTCCACACCGTTGCCCAGCGGCAGGGCCTGGACGTACAGCGCCCCGTCCACCGCGTGCTTGGCGAGGTTGCTGCCCAGTTCGGACGCGATCACCGCGGCCTGGTCGGGCAGCGCCCCCTGGAGCCCGCAGCGCTGCGCCACCGACCGTGCGGCCTGGGCGGCCAGGTGCACGGCGCTGTAGTGGTCGACCGGGATGTACGCGGTCGGGTGTACAGCAGGGGAGAGGGTCAACGGTCGGCCCACCGCGTCGCGGTCACGGTCGTACCGCCACCCTCCCGGGTACGGATCTCGAACTCGTCCATCAGGCGCTGCGCGCCGCCCAGCCCGTGCCCGAGACCCGCGCCGGTGGTGTAGCCGTCGGTGAGCGCCGCGTCGATGTCGGCGATACCGGGACCGGTGTCGGCGACGGTCAGCCGCAGGCCCACCGCGCCGGGCCGGGTCGGGTACTCGATCCGTATCGTGCCGCCACCTCCGTGGATGTAGGCGTTGCGGGCCAGCTCGCTGGCGGCGGTGACCACCCGCGTCTGGTCGACGATGCTGAAGCCCACCGTGAGGGTGGCGTCGCGCACCGCGTGCCGGATCGCGAGCAGGTCCTGTTCGCTGCGCACGTGCAGCACCGTGGGCTCGGCCGGAAGACCGGCCTGCCCGGCACTGTCACCGCTCAGCGTTGTGGTACCGGCGGCGCCGGTACGGGCGAATTCACCGGGTCCCGTCATGCAGAACCTCTCCTGAGGGACGGGGACTCTGATGCCAGCCCAGGGCCGCCATGCCGTGTTCCGTGTTCAGGGCGGTCTCCACGCCGGTCAGCCGCAGTCCCAGTTCGGCCAGGGTCATGGCCACCGGGGGACGCATACCGGCGACGATCACCCGGGCACCCAGCAGCCGCGCCATGGTGGTGAGTTCCATCAGCGTCCGCGCCACGAACGAGTCGATGATCTCCAGCCGGGAGATGTCGATGAGCACACCGCGGGCCCGGTCGGCCGTGATGCGGGTGGTCAGCTCCTCGGTGAAGGCGACCACCGTGGCGTCGTCCAGCTCGTTGAGCAGCCCGGTGACCAGGACGTCGCCCAGTCGGAGGATGGGCACGCCGGCCGAGGGCCGCGCGTTCACCGGTTCTCCCGCGCGCCCGTGGACGTATGGGCGGACGCCTCGTCGGTG
Organism: Streptomyces chrestomyceticus JCM 4735; assembly: GCF_003865135.1. Classification (NCBI taxonomy): domain Bacteria; kingdom Bacillati; phylum Actinomycetota; class Actinomycetes; order Kitasatosporales; family Streptomycetaceae; genus Streptomyces; species Streptomyces chrestomyceticus. The sequence goes on from NZ_BHZC01000001.1 coordinate 8,986,852, forward strand.
AGCTTGACGGCGGCGGCCAGCGCGTCGGCGAGGGTGGTGCGGGTCAGGATGGTGGACAGGTCGATGCCGAGCTGGGCGATGGTCTGCGCGATGGACGGCCGGATGCCGCTGATCACACAGTCCGCGCCCATCAGCCGTACCGCGTTGACGGTCTGCATCAGGTGCTGGGCGACCGCGGTGTCCACGGTCGGCACACCGGTGATGTCGATGATGGCGACCAGCGCCTCGTGCTCCTGGATGGCCTCCAGGAGGTTCTCCATCACCACCTGGGTGCGGGTCGTGTCGAGCGTGCCGATCAGCGGTACGGCCAGGACCTGGCGCCACAGCCGGACGACCGGTGTGGACACCTCCAGGAGCTGGCGGCTCTGCCGTCGGATGATCTCTTCGCGGCCCTCCACGTACGTCTCGAAGGAGAGCGCGCCGGCGCTGTCCAGCAGCCGGTTTATCAGGACGGCGATGACGAACAGTTCCTCGGTGTCCCGGGTCTGCCGCTGCACCGCCTCCAGGAGTGCCTCCTTGAGCGAGAGGACGGCCAGCGACGTGACGGTCGGCATGGCGCCGTTGCGGGCCCTGCGCATGGAGAGATCGATCACAGCCTGGCGCAGCGGCCGGTCGGTGGCCACCACCCGGTTGGCCGGGATGTCGCTCTCCAGGCTCCGCAGGAGGGCGCCCAGCAAGGCGTCCGCTTCCTCCCGCAGTTCGCTCTCGCTGGCGATGTCGCGCATCTCTTCCTGCGCGAGCTGAAGCTGTACCCAGCGGTCGGAGACGGTGTCGGACTCTGCGCGCAGCGTGCCGATGACACGCTCACGTGCCGCGGCCTCGGTGAAACTCAACCCATGGTCCTTTCTCGGTGGTTGGCGGGAGCACAAGCGCGCATCGTGTGCTGCCCGTGCGGTGCGTATTCAACCGCACGCGATCTTCGATTGCCGTCCGGCAAATGTTACCGAGGGCGGACAAGGGACCGAAGGCCGGACCACCGCTGCCGCACCCCCTGGACCGCCCCGGAGGGTGGTTCGCCGCCCTCATGGGCAACTGTTTCCCACTGGCAAGGGTTGAACACCTAAGACTAGGGCAGGTGCACCTGACCGTACGTACTGTGAAGGGTGAAGACGTGACCATGCTTGCCGTGCAGGACCGTGCAGCGGGGACGACGACAGCGGAGCCGGCGGGGGCGGTGCCGCAGGCGCCCGAGCTGCCCCGCGTCACGGACGCGACCAAGGTGGCGCCCCGGGACGCCCGGGCCCTGTCGAAGCTGTTCCTCACCCGGCTGGCCGAGCTGGAGGAGGGGACGGCCGAGTACCAGTACGCGCGCAACACCCTCATCGAGATGAATCTCTCACTGGTGCGGTTCGCCGCCGCCCGCTTCCGCGGCCGCCAGGACCTCGGGCACGCGGAGGACATCATCCAGGTCGGGACCATCGGCCTGATCAAGGCGATCGACCGGTTCGACCTCTCGCGCGAGGTCGAGTTCTCCACCTTCGCCGTTCCGTACATCGTGGGTGAGATCAAGCGTTTCTTCCGTGACTCCACCTGGGCCGTGCACGTCCCCCGCCGGGTCCAGGAGCTGCGGGTCGAGCTGTCCAGGGCGGGTGAGCAGCTCGCCGCCGACCTGGGCCGCGAACCCACCGTCGCCGAACTGGCCGCCCGCCTGAAGATCGGCGAGGACGAGGTCGTCGACGCGATCGCCGCCAGCAACGGCTACACGGCGGGCTCGCTGGACGGCACCGGCGACGGCTCCGGCGCGGCCGGTGAGAGCCGCGCCATCGCCGACGTCATGGGTGACGACGACCCGGCGATGGAGCTGGTCGAGAACCTGAACGCGCTCGCCCCGCTCCTGCACGAGCTGGACGACCGGCGGCGCCGCATCATCGAGATGCGCTTCGTCCAGGAGATGACGCAGGCTCAGATCGGCGCCGAGCTGGGCATCTCGCAGATGCACGTCTCGCGGCTGCTCTCCCGGACCCTGGACCAACTGCGCAAGGGGATGCTGGACCAGTAGCCGTACGCCGGCGGGCCGGTGGCGCCGCCTGGCGTCCCGCGTCCGGAGCGCGGTACCGGCAGGTGGGTCGCGCGGCAATGGGGGTGAAAAGCCTCATTGTGAACGGTGTACCCACTTCGTCCCCACCGAACCGGTGTTTTCGTCCCGGTGCGCTTCGGACAGATGTCCGCCCCCTCACCGACGGACGCGCCCGACGCCCTGCCCCCGCGTCCCGCGCGACCGGTAGACGACGTACGGGCGGAACAGATGGCCGACCGGCGCGGTGAAGGCGTGCACGAGACGGCTGAACGGCCACAGCGCGAACAGCGCCATGCCCAGCAGGGTGTGGAGCTGGTAGACCAGCGGCGCGTGCGCCATGACCGGCACGTCGGGGCTGAAGGTGAACAGCGAGCGGAACCAGACCGAGACGCCCTGCCGGTAGTCGTACGGATGGTCGCTCGTGGTCGTGGCGGTGGCGGCCAGCCCGGCGACCAGGGTCGCGACGAGCAGCGGGTGCACCAGGCGGTCGCTGCGCAGACTGGCGGCCCGCACCGCGGGGACGCGGAGCCGCCGGTAGATCAGCACGGCCAGCCCGGCCGTCGTGACCAGCCCGGCCACGCCGCCGACCGCGAGGGCGTTGGCGTGGTAGAGCCACTCGTGGACGTGGACGCGCTCGGTGAACGTCTCGGGGATCAGCAGACCGGTGAGATGACCCACGAAGACGAACAGCAGCCCATAGTGGAACAGCGGCGAGCCGAGGCGCAGCAGCGTGCTCTCGTGCAACTGGCTGGAGCGGCTGGTGAAGCCGAAACGGTCGTAGCGGTAGCGCCAGGCGGTACCCGCGACGAGCAGGGTCGTGACGAGGTAGGGCAGCACGCCCCACAGCGCGGTGTGCAGGGGGTTCACCGGCGGGCTCCTCGAGGTGCGGGGCCGGGGAACGGGTCCAGGCCCACGGTCTCCATGGGCGGTGGCCCGGTACGGGCCAGGCGGCGGGCGGCGGCCCGGTCGGCGGGGCGCGGCCCGGGCAGCGTGCGGCAGACGGCGTCGAGGACGTCGCCGTACGGGCTTCGGTGGCCCGCCAGGGCGAGGCGCAGCAGTTCCAGTGCGGCCCGGTGCTCGTGCAGCAGGGCGCGGCCGGCCGCCGGGACGCGGGCGGCGAATTCCAGCATCAGGGGAAGGTGGTCGGGCAGTTCGTCCGGGGCCGGCTGCCAGCCCTCGGCGCGGTAGCGCGCCTTGATCCGGGCGAGGGTGGCGCCGCGCCGCCGGGTGTCGCCGTCGGTGTAGTACGTCAGGTGCTGGGTCCGGCGGGGGCTGCGGTCGAAGGCGGTGACGTACTGCGCGGCGAGGGTCAGCGTGGGCACGTCCTGGACGCGGGTGCAGAACCGCAGGAGGAGAGCGGCCGGTCCGTCCGTCTCCGTCCGCAGGGCCGCGCGGACGCTCTGGTGCCGGGCGGGCCAGTCGGACCCGGGGTAGGACAGGAGGAGGGACGCGGCCTGGTGGACCAGTGGGGCGTTCACGACTCTCCTCCCCGGCGGGGGAAGAGGCCGGCGGGGCGTCCGCGGCCGTTCCAGTTCAGGAGGTTCACCCGGTCCCGCAGCGAGGTGCCCGCGTGTTCCGCCCGGGGCGGCGCGGCGGGCGGGGCGTGGAAGCCTTCCGGGTCGTACATGCCCGGTGCCCCCGCGCCCTCCAGGCTGCACCCGGAGTCCGCGGCTTCGGGACCGGTGACGGCGTAACTGGTGGGGATCACGTAGCGCTCCTCGTACTTGGCCACGGCCAGCAGCCGGTACATGGCCTCCAGCGACGCGGTGGTCATGCCCGCCGAGGCGGCGATCGCCGGGTCCTGCTCCTCCCCGAGGTTGGCGCGCCGCATATGGGCACGCATCGCGGCCAGCCGGCACAGGGCCGCCTCCACCGGCGCCGTGTCGCCCGCCGTGAACAGGTGGGCCAGGTACTCCTGCGGAATCCGCAGCGCGTCGATGGCGGCGAACAGTTTGGCCGGATCCTCACCGTCGTGCCCGGTGGCGGTCAGCGACTCCACCACCGGGGACAGCGGCGGCACGTACCAGACCATGGGCATGGTGCGGTACTCCGGGTGCAGCGGCAACGCCACCCGGTAGGTGCTGATCAGCGCGTACACCGGCGAGTTGCGGGCCGCGGTGACCCAGTCGTGCGGGATGCCGGCGGCTTCGGCGGCGCGGGCGACCCCGGGGTCGGACGGGTCGAGGAAGCAGGAGAGCTGGGCCTCGTACAGGTCCCGCTCGTCGGGGGTGGCGGCGGCCTCGCCGACCCGGTCGGCGTCGTAGAGGACGACGCCGAGGTAGCGCAGCCGCCCCACGCACGTCTCGGAGCACACGGTGGGCTCGCCCGCCTCCAGCCGCGGGTAGCACAGGGTGCACTTCTCGGCCTTGCCGGTGCGGTGGTTGAAGTAGACCTTCTTGTACGGGCAGCCGGTCACACACATACGCCAGCCCCGGCAGCGGTCCTGGTCCACCAGGACGATGCCGTCCTCGATGCGCTTGTAGAGGGCGCCGGACGGGCACACGGCCACGCACGACGGATTGAGGCAGTGCTCGCAGATCCGCGGCAGGTAGAACATGAACGCCTGCTCGTACTCCAGCCGCACCCGCTCGCTCATCTTCTTCAGCACGGGGTCGCCGGCGAGGTGCTCCGGCCCGCCCCCGAGGTCGTCGTCCCAGTTCGGGCCGCCGGTGACGGCGGTGGGCCGTCCGTCGGTCAGGGAGCGGGGCGGCGCGGTGGGCACGTCGTCGCCGAGCGGCGCGTCGGTCAGAACGCCGTAGTCGTACGTCCACGGCTGGTAGTAGGCGTCCAGCGTGGGCAGCCGGGGGTTGGCGAACAGCCGGGCCAGGCGGGCCCGGCCGCCGCTGCGCGGCACCAGCCGGCCGTGCTTGCGCTGCCAGCCGCCCTGCCAGACGTCCTGGTCCTCGTAGGCGCGCGGATAGCCCTGGCCGGGCCGGGTCTCGACGTTGTTGAACCAGACGTACTCGGTGCCGGAACGGTTCGTCCAGGTCTGTTTGCAGGTGACCGAGCAGGTGTGGCAGCCGATGCACTTGTCGAGGTTCATGACCATCGCGATCTGCGCCATGACGCGCATCAGTAGCTGACCTCCTGGGAGCGGCGGCGGATGGTGGTGACCGCGTCGCGCTGGTTGCCGGTGGGACCGTAGTAATTGGGGGCGAAGGACAGTTGGGCGTGGCCGCCGATGAGGTGGGTGGGCTTGATCAGCAGCCGGGTCAGCGCGTTGTGGACACCGCCGCGCCGCCCGGTGGTCTGCGACAGCGGCACGTTCACCAGGCGCTCCTGCACGTGGTACATGAACACCGTGCCGGGCGGCATCCGGTGCGAGACGACCGCGCGGGCGACGACCACGCCGTTGGCGTTGACCGCCTCGATCCAGTCGTTGTCCGCCACACCGACGGCCTCGGCGTCCGCCACGCTCATCCAGATCACCGGGCCGCCGCGCGCCAGGGTCTGCATGAGCAGGTTCTCCTGGAACTCGGAGTGGATGGACCACTTGGAGTGCGGCGTGACGTAGCGCACCGTCACCGACCGCTCGGCGGACGCGCCGGCGCGCGGCTGTTCGCCGAGCGCGGCCAGGTCCAGCGGCGGCCGGTAGACAGGCAGTTGTTCGCCGAACTCGGCGATCCACTCGTGGTCGAGGTAGAAGTGCTGACGGCCGGTGAGGGTGTGCCAGGGCTTGCGGTGTTCGGTGTTGACCGTGAACGGCGCGTACCGGCGCTCCGGGCCCTCCTTGCCCGACCACTCGAAGCTCGCCGACACCTGCACCGGACGGGCCTGGGTGTCGGCGAAGACGATGCGCCGCTCGGCGACCGAGGCGGCCAGCTCCTCCAGGCCGCGGCCGGTGCCGCAGCGCCCGGCCAGCGCGCGGAAGCCCTCGGCGGCCAGCCGGCCGTTGGTGGTGCCGGACAGGGCGAGGATCGCCTCGCACAGCTTCACGTCGGTGTCGAGCAGCGGCCGGCCGCGCGCCGTGCCGTCGGCCGCCGTACCGCAGCGCTTGGCGAGCCAGTCCGTCTCCGGACCGGCCTGTACGGTGACGCCCTTGACGGTCATGCCCTGTTCCCGAGGCAGCGGTCCGAGGGCCGCCAACTGGTCGGCCAGCGCGGTGTAGTCCCGCTCCACGAGCGTGTAGCGCGGCGCCGTCGGCCCCGCGGGCGGTGCCTCACCGGCCGCCGTGTCGTGCTGGAGCGCCGTGGCCACCAGGTCGCAGGCCGTGTCCAGGCGCCCGGCGGCCAGCCGGCTCACCTCCCGGGCGAGTCCGTGGAAGATCTCGAAGTCGGTACGGGCCTGCCAGGGCGGGCTGATCGCGGGCGAGAAGGCGTGCACGTACGGATGCATGTCCGTGCTGGACAGGTCGTGCTTCTCGTACCAGGTCGCGGCCGGCAGCACCAGATCGGCGAACAGGGTCGTGGACGTCATACGGAAGTCCAGCGCCAGCAGCAGGTCGAGCTTGCCGCGCGGCGCCTCCTCGCGCCAGGTGACATCCCTCGGGCGCAACTCAGGCGGCACCTCCTGCGCGCTCGCGTTGTCGTCGGCGCCCAGCAGATGGCCCAGGAAGTACTCGTTGCCCTTCGCCGAGGAACCGATCAGATTGGCCCGCCACACCGTCAGCACGCGCGGCCAGTTGGCCGGCCGGTCCGGGTCCTCGCAGGCGAAGGAGAGCCGGCCGGCGTCCAGCTCGTCCGCGACCCACCGGCCGGGATCGGCGCCGGACTCGCGGACCCGCCGCCCGAGGTCCAGCGGATTGGCGTCGAAGGTGGGGTACGACGGCATCCACCCCCGGCGGGCCGAGCGGGCCACCAGGTCGGCGGTGTGCTGCCCGGCGAACAGGCCCCGGCCGGCCGGGGACGTGAGCGCGTCGGCCGGGGCCCGGTCGTGCCGCCACTGGCCCGTGTGCAGATACCAGTACGGCGTACCGGCCATCTGCCGGGACGGGCGTACCCAGTCGGCGGCCGTGGACAACTGCTGCCAGCCCGCGTAGGGGCGCACCTTCTCCTGGCCCACGTAGTGGGCCCAGCCGCCGCCGTTGACGCCCTGACACCCGGTGAGCAGCAGCAGGGACAGGAACGACCGGTAGATGGTGTCCGAGTGGAACCAGTGGTTGGTGCCCGCGCCCATCACGATCATGCAGCGGCCCCGGGTCTGCTCCGCCGTGCGCGCGAACTCCCGCGCCGCCCGCACCGCGGCCCGCGCCGGCACCGACGTGAGGGTCTCCTGCCACGCCGGAGTGCACGGCACGTCCGCGTCCTCGTACGAAGCGGGCCACTGCCCGCCCAGACCGGGGCGCCCCACCCCGTACTGCGCCAGCAGCAGATCGAAGACCGTGGTCACCAGCCGCCCGCCGACCCGGAGGGCCGGGACCTCCCGTTCCAGCGTGCCCCGCTCCTGGTCGAAGCGCGGCAACAGCACCCGCGCGACGGTCGCGTCCGGCCGCCCGTACAGACTCAACTGCGGATCGACCTCGCCCAGGTCCAGGTTCCAGCGCCCTTCGCCGCCCGCGCGCCAGCGGTCGCCCAGCGTTCCGGCCGGTACCACGGGGGCGCCGGTGACCGCGTCGACGAGGACGGGCATCCAGCGCCGGGGCTCCGCGTCGATGTCCGTGGCCAGTCCGGCGTGCTGGGCCGTGAGGAACGGGCCCGGAACCACCCGGGGGGCGCCGCCCGCCGTCCCGTCCGCACCTGACTCGCCCGCCTTGGCCGCTGCTCCTTCCGCGCCCGCCTCGCCGGTCCCGTGCTCCTCCAGTTCCACGAGGAACGGCAGGTCCGTGAACCGCTTCACATAGTCGGTGAAGTACGGCACCTCCCGGTCCACGAAACACTCGCGCAGGATCACGTGGCCCATCGCCATCGCCAGGGCGCCGTCCGTGCCCGGATGCGGGTGCAGCCACTCGTCGGCGAACTTGGTCGCGTCCGAGTAGTCGGGGGAGACCACCACCACCTTCTGGCCGCGGTAGCGGGCCTCGGCCATCCAGTGGGCGTCCGGCGTGCGGGTCACCGGCACATTGGAACCCCACAGCATCAGGTAGGCCGCGTCCCACCAGTCGCCCGACTCCGGAACGTCGGTCTGGTCGCCGAAGACCTGCGGCGAGGCGATCGGCAGGTCCGCGTACCAGTCGTAGAACGAGAGCATCGGCGCGCCGATCAGCGACATGAACCGGGCGCCGACCGCGTGCGAGGCCATCGACATCGCCGGGATCGGGGAGAACCCGGCGATCCGGTCGGGCCCGTGCTCCCGCAAGGTGTGCACATGGGCGGCGGCCGCGATCTCCAGCGCCTCGTCCCAGCCGACCCGCACCAGCCCGCCCTTGCCGCGCGCCCGCTGGTAGCGCCGGCGCCGCTCCGGGTCGCCGGTGATCTCCGCCCAGGCAGCCACCGGGTCGCCGAGCCGGTCCCGCGCCTCCCGGTACATCTCCACCAGCACGCCGCGCGCGTACGGGTGGCGCACCCGGGTGGGGGAGTACGTGTACCAGGAGAAGGACGCGCCGCGCGGGCAGCCCCGGGGCTCGTACTCCGGCCGGTCCGGACCCGTCGTCGGATAGTCCGTCGCCTGCGTCTCCCAGGTGATGAGCCCGTCCTTGACGAACACCTGCCAGGAACAGGAGCCCGTGCAATTCACCCCATGGGTGGAACGCACCACCTTGTCGTGCGCCCACCGTTCCCGGTAAGGCGCGTCATTCACGCCCTGATCCGTACGGAAAACCGCCCGCCCGTCCTCCGAAACCGGCGCCCGGCTCAGCAGCCGGCCGACCGCCAGGAGCCGTTCGGCCGCCTCCGCCGCGGCACGTTCCGCCTTTGCCCTGCCACGCCACATACGAGGGCTCCTCCTGGGCCGTGTGGCGGACTCGCTGGGCACGCCACTTTACGAAACGCCCCCAGATTCCCCCGCGTCCGGCGGAAACAGGGACGCTTTTTCGCCAGTTGGCCAGGTCTGGAAGTTATTTTCCCCGCGCTTTGCCGTGGTTGCCGCGGGGATACCCGAAGGACACGTTCTCGTGTTCGAAAAAAGGAGCGAAGGGTGTGCGGGGGCCGGTTGCGGGCGCTGGTCCCGGCTGCTTTTCGGGCTGCTCGCCCGTCGGAGCCGTATGAATCATGTCGCCGTTGTCCAGGGGTGTCATGTGATGGTTCGGTCGTCGGTGCCGTGGCGAGTGACCTTTCCGGGAGTGCATTCCGCGTAGCTTCCGCAGCCCGGTAGCCCGTACGGCTACGTAAAGGATGGTCGATGCAGAGCCGCCCTTTCCTCTTCCACGGCAGCCGATTCGCGGCCCCATTCCTCGAACGAATGTCTGATGAGGCTGGCTGCCGATCACTGTAAATTCCTACCGCGCCCCGCCTGGAGTCGTCCTCCGCCGGGGCGGGCCGGCGGGTGAATTCGGTGAATCAGCCGGCCGGCGGAGCGAGGTGGAGTGTGGGGGCGGGCAGGGCCATGGTGAAGGATGCCGCGCGGAAACCGGGGCGGGCGCCGGCATGGCGGAGTGCGGGCAGCCTTGCCGGCCACTCCTCCACGCGTACCGAAGCGGCCCCCGGGCGGGCGGTGAACCGTGCGGTGAACACCGTCCGCGCCCCGTCGAGGGTGCCGAAGCCCGTCATCGGCAGGGGGAGCCTGGGGAACGACGGGCCCTTGGCCGACAGGCGCAGAGCGGCGACGAGCCCTTGGCCGTCGGTCACCCGGACCCGTGGCCCCTCCCAGCGGAACTCCGCCAGGTGTTTGGGCACTCCCCAGATGCGGCGCCCGCCCCGCAGTGACCGCTCGTCGTCGACCCAGATCCAGTGCACGTACAGACCGGCCCGCCGGCCGTGGCGAGCGGGTGTCCCCACGATCAGCTCGTCGTAGCGGAGGGTCCCCGCGCGGTACCGGAGCACGAACACGGCCAGCGAACGGGCCGTCAGGGGAGAGAGGTCCGGGGGGAGGGGCGGGGCCGCGTCCGTGGCGAAGAGGCCACCCCACAGGTGGCCTCTCATGCGCCAGGGCGGCGGCGGGTACGGACCCGGCGCGGCGCCGGTACCGGGCACCGTCAGCTCTCGTCTCCTCCCGGACCAGGGTCGGTCGGCTCACTCCGGATCAAGGGTACGAGACCACCTTCGACGGAACGGTGTTCGTGCCGGAGGTGGGAGCGCCGGTGTCGTTGAGCACGTGGGCGTACTGGCCCTTGCCCCCGAGGGAGACCACGAGCAGATCGTGGAACTTCACCCCGGGCCTGCGCGGCGCCGCGAAACCGTGGTCCTGGACGATCGTCGGATCGTCCTTGTAGAAGCAGTAGCTGCCCAGGCCCCAGCCCTCGTGCGCGGTGACGGAACCGGCGACCTTGTAGGCGGCGAAGCCCCGGGTGGCGCCGTCCTGGACGGCTGCCTGGTTCGGCGCGTCGTACGCCTTCTCGTTCTGGAAGAAAACGGTGCGGCCGCGCTCACCGTTCCACTGCACGTCGTACTTGTTGAAATGTTCCACGAACAGCCCGGTGGCCAGGACGTCGTCGCCGTTGACGACGACACCGTAGTCGGCCCGGTTGGTCTCCCAGCCCACTCCGTCGCCGTGGTCGGCGCGCCAGATCCAGGTGTGGTCGATGATCGTGTGGTGGCTGTTGACCACCAGGCTCGTGGTCGCCCTCCCCGCCCCCGCGCCGCCGATGCGGACGAACACGTCCTGCACGGTGACCGGGTCGGCCGCGTGGCCGGCGGACGCGCCGGCGGGGCCGATCTCTATCAGCACCTCGGAGTTCCGCGGCCCGGCGTCGACGAGAAGCCCGGCGATCCGTACGCCGCCCACGTCGGCGACCTTCAGCGCGCTCACCCCGCCGTCCGGGACGATCGTGGCGTACCCGAGGCCGAGGACCACGGTGCCCGCCCGCTTGATCTCGACCGGCCGGTCCACGTGGTAGACGCCCGGGGTGAACAGCAGATGCAGCCCCTGGTCGGCCGCCGCGTTGATGACCGCGGCGGTGGCACCCGGCTTGACCACGTAGAACCGGCTCAGCGGCAGGGAGGTTCCCTTCGGGGTGCCGCTGCCCCAGGTGGTGCCTCGGGCATCGGTGCGCAGTGCGGGCAGGAACACCTTGTACTCCGCGCCGTCCAGGTAGAGGAACGGTTTTTCGCGGGAGACCGGCGTGGTCCGGAGCGTCGTGTACGCCGGGTCGGGGAACGACTGCGCGGGCGCGCCCTCGACACCGGAGAAGACCATGTTCCACACGCCGTTGAGCCAGCCGCCGACGGAGCTGTCGCGGGTGTACCACTGCTGCTGGGAGTACGGCTGCACGGTGCCGTCGATCCGGCTGTCGGCGATGTAGCCGCCGCTGGCCCATCCGTAGCCGTCGGGGGCGAGGTTGAGGTTGCCCTTGACGTGCATACGGCGGAAGGGCGCTGCCTGGGAGACGGCGAAACGGTTCGTGCCGCTGACCGGTTTCAGGGCGAGGTTCTCCGCCGACCGCCAGAAGTTCTGGGTGGCGTTGCCGCCGAACCAGCCCGCGTCGACCGTCACATCCCCGTTGATGAGCGTGTCGTCGGGCGACAGACCCAGGCCCATGATCGAGGTGTAGAAGCCCAGTTGGGCGTTGAGCCCGTGGTAGGTGCCCGGTTTGAAGAGCACGGCGTACCGGCCGCTGCCGAACTGGGCCCTTTCCTGCCGCGCGAAGATCTCGTCCAGCTTGGCCTGGATGCCGCGCGTACCGGGGTCGAAGACGATGACGTTCGGACCGAGGTCGCCGCCGCCTGCCAGCGGTGCGTCGGCCGCCCGGTCCGGGGCGGCCGGCGTCTGGGCCGCGGCCGCGGTTCCGGACCGGGCGAGCAGACCGGCGGCGGGGAGCGCGACGGCCGCCGCCGCGAGGACTCTCCGGCGGGAGGGCTGGGGTGCGGGTGGGGTGGGCATGGGGGGACTCTCCTGAATTGTCGGCTCGTGGAGCGGGAGGCGTCAGGGTGCCGTGAGGTGGGGGGCAGGGGTGCGGTGCCCGGCCGGTCCGGCCCGTCCGGGCTTCAAGGTACGAACGCTCGGAGGGGAGAGAGCGCTCTCTTGCGTGTTGGGGATGGTGGCGCCGATGCGGACAGGCGTCAAGGGAGTGCGCGCAACAGGGGGCGGAAGGACGGCTGTTGGTCCGGCTGTGTCAGGGTTTGCGGCCCGAAGGTGATGAGTTCGGCGGGGCAACGCATCGCCCCTGCAAGCTCATTGCGTTCAAGAGATGGAAGCTGACACCAGGACGGCGCTGAGCGCCATCAGGTCCGAGGCGACGAACAACCGTCCACCTCGGGGCACCGGTGCAGCAGGTCGCGCATCGCCTTGGCACCGCCCGCGCGCGTGAAGTTCCCCTCCGCTTAGGGGGCGTCGATGCCCGCCCCCGAAGGCGCGCCGCAGAACACCGTGCGCGCTCGGAGATCACCAGGGCTATGGAGCGCGTGCGCCGGGTCACCAGGCAGCGGGCGGCTCCTGGCCGGGTACGTACTCGGTGGCCGTGACGGCGTCCTCCGCCTTGAGGCGCAGCGCTGCGTCCACGCGGGGCGCCCTCCCGAGACCCGGGGCAACGGGCGGGGCTGCCGCGACCGTGGTGACGACCGCCGCTGGGGCGCAGGAAGGGGAAGCCGCAAACGGCCAGGGCCGCGGGCGGGAGTGTCCCGTCCGCGGCCCTGGGGTGGTGTCCGCAGGTCAGCCCTTGGACGCCACGGCGGCCAGCCGCTCGATGCCGGCGGCGAACTCGTCCGGCTCGAAGGACTGGAACGGCAGGCGGAGGAAGACCTTGCCCTCCGGCGGCGCGGCGTCGCCCGGGTAGAAGCCCGAGCCCCGGGTCAGCTTCAGGCCGTCGGCGGCCGCGGCCTTGAGGAACGTGGCCTCGTCCGTGGCGACGGGCAGGTGCACGCTCACGTAGTAGCCGCCGTGCGGTACGGCGAGCAGCGCGTCCTCGCCCAGCAGTTCGCGTACGGCCTTGACCGCGCCGTCGTGCCGGGGGCCGAGCAGTTCCCGGATACCCGCCACGTTCTCCTGGGCCAGGCCCGCCGCCAGGGCCTGCGCGGCGACCGCCTGGAGCAGCGGGGCGGGGGAGAGGTACGTGCCCTCGGCGAGCGCGGCCAGGGCGCCGAGCGTCTCGGGTGCGCCGATGACGTACCCGACGCGCAGACCGGGGCTGAGGATCTTGCTCAGCGAGCCCATCGTGAGCACTCGCCCGGCCGGCGCGAGCTCGAAGAAGCCGGCCGGAGCCTGGCCGCCGTACCGCAGCTCCCGGTAGGGGATGTCCTCCAGGATGAGGAAGTCGTGGGTCTCGGCGAGCTGCACCAGGCGGCGGCGCTTGTCCTCGCTCATGGTGACGCCGCTCGGGTTCTGGAAGTCCGGGATGACGTAGACGAGCGCCGGGACGCGCGTCGCCAGCCGGGCTTCGAGGGCGTCCAGGTCGAGGCCGTCGTGCTGGAGGGTGATGCCGGAGACCCGGCCGCCGTGCCGCTCGAAGATCTGCACCGCGCGGTCGTACGTGGGGGCCTCCACGTACACGTCCTTGCGGTCGCCCGCCAGGAGGTGCGCGGCGAGCAGGTCCAGCGCCTGGAGGGAACCGTTGGTCACGAAGATCTGCTCGGCGCTGACCGAGTGGAAGGCCGCGAGCTGCTCGCGCAGGGCCGCGTCCCCCGTGTGGTTGCCGATCGGCGCGTACTGGAACACCCGGTCCTCGCTGTCCCGCAGGACGGCGGCGGTGTGCTCGGCGAGCTGCCGCGAGGGGATCGCTTCCTGCGGGGGGATGCCGCGCGAGAAGTGGAACATGCGTGGTTCTCCGATCTCGGAAAGTCGTGGTGCGGGTACGGCGTGCGATACGGGTGGAGCTGCAGGTACGGGTACGGATACGGGTGTGGAGCGGGCGGTGGTGCGGGGCCGTCAGGCCGCCCCGGCCGCCGCCCCGGCGCCGGCCTTGGCCACGAAGTGCGGCCCCAGCTCGTTGACATCGGCCGCGCCGAGCTGCCGGAGGGTGTCCTCGATCTCCCGGCGCAGCAGCCGCAGCACCGCTTCGACCCCTTCGCGCCCGGCGACGCTCAGCCCCCACAGGTAGGGGCGCCCCAGGCAGACCGCGTCGGCGCCGAGCGCGAGGGCCTTGACGACGTGCACGCCGGAGCGGATGCCGCTGTCCATCAGGACGGCGCACCGGCCGTCGACCTCGGCCGCGACCTCACTGAGCGCGACAACACTGGGCACCGCCCCGTCCAGTTGCCGTCCGCCGTGGTTGGAGACGATGACGCCGTCCGCGCCGCTGTCCAGGCAGCGGCGGGCGTCGTCGGCCCGCAGGACGCCCTTGACCAGGAGGGGGAGCCGGGTCCTGGCCCGGATCCACAGCAAATCCTCCCAGCTCAGCGACAACCGGTCGATGCGGGCGCCGGCCGGTACCTCGCCCTCCAGGATGCCGAGCGCGCGCAGCGTCCCGAAGTCCACGTGCCCGGGTGTGGAGAACCCGGCGCGCTGGGCGTGCACCCGCAGTGCGGCGTGACTGGCGTCCACGGTGACCACCAGGGCCGTCGCACCGGCGGTCTCGGCCATGTCGATGGTCGCGGCGATGTCGTCGCGCGACCGGTAGGCGTAGAGCTGGAACCAGCCGGCCCGGCCCGACGCCTTGGCGATCTCCGGGAACGGGACGTGGCTGTCCGTGCTGACGACGGGGACGATGCCGGCCGCCTCGGCGGCGAGCGAGGTGGCGATCTCCGCGTCCTCGTGCAGCAGCCGCTGCGGGCTCGTCGGCGCGAGCAGGACGGGCATGGACAGGTGATGGCCGAGGACCGTCACGTCCGTGCGGGGTTCGGTCGTCGTACTGGCCAGGACCCGTGGTCTCAGCCAGATGTCGTCGAACGCCGCGATGTTGGCGCGTACGGTGCGATCGGTACCGGCGCCGCCGGCGACATAGGCGCGGCAGCCCTGGTCGAGCACCGCGTCACTGGCGGCCTCGAAGTCCGGCAGGGTCAGTAGTTCAGCGAGATTCCGTACGGGGTCCATGGTGGCCTCCGGGCTCTCGTAGCGTGGTTTATGAGTGCGTTCTCGCGTGGTTCCCATCAAGTGCTGACGTGCAGGCGGTGCAGACGTGCTGATGTACAGGCGGTGCTGACTGAACCGGGTGTACTGACTGAATCGGATGTACTGGCGGACCCGGACGTACCGGCTGAGCCGGTCGGGCCCGCCCCGGCCGATCCCGGACCGGCCGGACCCGGCCGGAGCCGGGCCGGCCGCCGTCGCCTCAGGCGAACTGGTCGAACGCCATCTTCGTCACCATGCCGACCACCACGAGCACCAGCACGGTACGGACGAATCCGGACCCCTTCTTCAGGGCCATGCGCGAACCGATCAGCGCGCCGGTCACATTGCCCACGGCCATCCCGAGCCCCAGCGCCCAGAGCACATTGCCCTGGAGCGCGAAGACCAGCAGGGCACCGAGGTTGGACGAGGCGTTGATGACCTTCGACATCGCCGCGCTCTCCAGGAACTGGGTGGCGAGCAGCGTGGTGAAGGAGATGATGAGGAAGGTGCCCACGCCGGGCCCGAAGAGCCCGTCGTAGAAACCGACCACACAGCCGCCGAGGAGCACCGCGACGACGCGTCGCCGCCGGGTCACCTCACGGGCCAGCGGCTGGGTGCCGAAGCTCGGTTTGAACGCCACGAACAGGGCGACCGAGATCAGCAGAACCATGATGACCGGGCGGAAGTACGTCGTGGGGACGGTGGCCGCCGACAGCGCGCCGAGCGCGCCGGCCGGTACCGCGCAGGCGGCGGCCGGTACGAGGATCTTCCGGTCCAGGGCCGTACGCCGCGCGTACATGTAGGCGGCGGTCGCCGTGCCGGTGATCGCGGCGATCTTGTTGGTGCCCAGGGCGGTGGCCGGCGGCAGGTGCGGAAAACTGAGCAGCAGAACGGGGATGAGCAGCACCCCGCCCCCGCCGACCACCGCGTCCACCCACCCGGCGGCCACCGCGGCGGTGAGCAGCCCTATGACGTCTATGAAATCCAAGGTATTCCGGTCCTCAGTGCAAGGGTGCGCAGTCCTGGGCGACGACTGCGCGGGCAGGGCGAATCACACGCATCCCGGGGCGCGGCTCAGAGCACGCCCTGGATGTCCTCCAGCGTCGGGACGACGCGCTGACGGGGCATCATGTGCTGCGTCCAGCCGGGGAGGGAGCGTACGGAGTAGAAGCGGCGCAGCCAGCGGTCCCGGCCGTCGTACCGGGGGATGAACGCGCTGCGGCCGTGCGCCGCCACGTGGTTGTCGACCACGACGAGGTCGCCGGGCTCCAGCACGACGTTGTGGCAGACCGCTTCCAGGGCCTCGGACAGCGCCTTCAGCGCCGCGGTCGCCTCGGCGCCGGCAGCGTGCGTGGTGTGCGAGTTGAAGCGCATGAACGGCCGGTCGTACGGCCCGAAGACGGCGGGGTGCGGGCCGGAGCGCGGCACCGGGCCGGTCCTGCCCCGGGTGAAGGACGCCGGGTAGGAGCTGTAGAACTGTGGCGTGCGCAGGATCGCCACCTGCTCCTCGGTCAGCAGCCGGACGGCCTCGCGCACCGAGGCGACGCGGGTGGCGGCGACACCCTCGTGGTCCTGGCGCAGGCACAGCAGGCCCAAGTAGTCGGGGCGCAGCGGGTGGTGGACGTTCTCGGTGTGGAAGTCGAAGGCCACCGAGCCGCTGTTCTCGATGCGCTTCTCCTCCCCGGGCACGGCGTGCACGTCGTGGATGAGCGCGCCGTCCTTCTCGTCCAGGTAGCCGACGAGCGAGCCGAGCAGGTCCGCCACGAGGGTCAGGGTGCCGTCGGTGGGGTGTCCCTGGAGGGCGCCGGAGTGGTGGACGGTGGGGGTGTCGGGAAGATCCCCGACGGTGACTCCGCGCAGCAGGAGGAATCCCGAGTCCGCACCGGCCTCGGCGAATTCGAGCAGGGGGGTGCGCACGGATTTCGGCAGATCGAGAAGTAGACCGGAAAGCGCCAGCGCAGATGCCTCCGAGGCGCCGGCGGCGAGCTGGGAGAGCCGCCAGAGCTTATGTGTTTCGGCCTCGGACAGGTGGTAGGTCTGCTGTGCGGCGAGTGCGGTGGTCACCGTTTCTCCTTGTACTTGATTGCTGCGTTCGAGCTGCCTCTTCAGGCCGCGAAAAGGCGCGAACCTGTTCGGCAAACGACAGAAAACATGCGCACGTGCAAATGGTGAACGGTTGGTGTCCGCTCACTATGAGCTGAAAGGAGGGGTAGAGCCGGAATTTGCACGTAACAGTAGAGACCGCATTTCCGGACTGTCAACGAAAGGTTCCGGTCATCGGGAAATGCTGCCGGGCCGGCGCCGGTCGACCGTATTTGCCCGTACATGGCGTGGTTGGGACGGTACGCCGGGTTCGTTCGATGCAGAGGTTGTAGAGGACGTGTGATGATCCTGTGACGGCGCCGGAACTGGGGTGAGGGCGTCCGGAGGGGCGCCGGGCGGCGCCGTCTCACCCACTGGACACCGGCGACGCGGCCGAGTTACGACCCCCGGTTCACGCCACCGGCAGCACACCACTTTTGGTCATCCGGAGCAGAACCAGCCATTCGAGATGACCAAAATGAGCCGCTGACCGCGTCTTCGGACGAGCCGGCCCGCCACGGCCTGCGCCCGAGGCGGCGTTATGCTCGGCGACGAGGGGCTGATCGGCTTCCTCGCCGCCCGCACCCGCCGGCCCGCTCCCGAGGCCGGTGCCACCGTGGACGGCGTCCCTGTCCCGCCCCGCCCCGCCCCTCCGGGCGGCAGCCGGAGAACCGACCGTGAACGACACCTTCCGCCTGACCACCCGGCGCGCCGAAGGCGACCTCGCCCTGGCCGCCCTCGCCGGCGATCTCGACCTGACCACCGCGCCCACCCTGCGCGCCGAAGCCCTGGACCTCATCGGACGGGGCCACCGGCACCTGGTCCTGGACCTGGAGGCCGTCTCCTTCTGCGACTCCTCCGGCTTCAACGCGCTGGTGGCGATCTGGCGCTGCGCGCAGGAGGCGGAAGGCACCCTCAGCCTGGCCGCCGTCTCCGGCCGGCTCGCCCGCCTGCTGAACATCACCGGTCTTGACACCCTGTTGCCGGCCTATCCCACCGCCGCCGCGGCCCTCGCCGCGCACCACCGCGACGGCGAAGCCGGCGCCTCGTGAGCCGTTCCGGCGTCTGACCCGTTCCGCCCGCCAGGCCGGCCCCCCGGCAGCCCCTCGCCGTGACCTTTGTCGCGCCGGGTCGTTCGGTAGAGGGGGAGATGCATCGGACGGGTGACAAGGAGGCGGGGGAGCATGGCCGGTACGCGTGGCGCATTCTTCAAGCTGACCACGGCGGCAGTGGCGGGGGCGGCGCTTCTGGCCGGCGGCCCGGCCCTCGCCGCACCACCACCGCGTGACGCCGCCCGGCACCCTTCCTGCGACGGGCCGGTGGTCGGATGCGTCCAGGCAGCCCGCCGGACCCTGACCCGGCTCCGCGACCGGCTGGGGTGTGACCACCGGGCGCCCTTCCCCGTGATCTACGTCCAGCTCGAACGCGCTCTGGAAGCGGCCGCGGCGAAGCCGGGCTCCTTCGACGACCCGGACTGGCTGGCCGGAGACCTCAACACCGGCTTCGTCGGCCTGTATCTGGACGCCTACCACGCGGACCGGCAAGGACGGCCGGTTCCGCAGGCGTGGAAGACGGCCTTCGAGGCCGCGCGCACCGGTGACGTGAACGCGGGCCAGGATGTCCTGCTCGGCGCCAACGCGCACATCCAGCGGGACATGCCCTACGTACTGGCCGCCGTCGGACTCACCCGTCCCGGCGGCGCGTCACACAAGGCCGACTACCGGCGATTCCAGACGGTGCTGGACCGTGCGTACGCGCCCGCGGTCCAAGAAATCGCCCGCTATTACGACCCGGTGCTGGCCCTGGCCGACGACCGGTGGAACCCCATCGCCGGATACACCGCCGGCCGGCTCTTCCGCATGTGGCGGGAGCAGGCGTGGATTTACGCGCAGCAGCTCACCGCGGCCACCACGCCCGCCGCCCGGCGCACCGTCGAACGGCGGATCGAGGCGAATGCGGCCCGCTGGGCGCTGCTGCTGAACACCGTGCACGTACCCGGATACCGCGCCGTGCGCGACACGTATTGCCGCACCCACCACCGCGGCGCTCCGGGAATGCGGGCCGAGCCGCCCCGTCCCGAGACGACCGCCGGTCAGGCCACGCCCACCACGGCCGGATTGAACCGCTCCGCGACATAGACCGGATATCGGTCCGGGCTTCTGATCACGTATTCCTTGAAGGCGCACCGGCCGAATTGCGGCGCCTCGGGCGCGTGACCGACACCGCACCGCAGCAATTCGCGGTGCTGTGCGCGGCGTTCCTCGCGCAGCCGCACACCGAGCGGTGTGGGGTCCGTCGGCGGCGGGAGCTGGCCGGTCGCGGCCACCGCGGAGACGACACGGTTGCGGCTGACCGGCCGTCCGGCGGGGTCGACCAGTTCGGACAGCCGCTCCAGGAGCCGGGGCATCCGCTCGGCCGCGAGGGCCCGGCGGACCGCGGGCGGCACCGCCGTCGTGTCCACCACCCGCTGGGCGACGACCCGCACCCGCAGCGGCACTTCGAGCAGCGCTTCCAGCATGACCGTCGTCGCGCCGTCCCCGGTGAGGAGGATGCGGGTGGAGGAGGGCAGCGCGGCCAGGCCGTACACCGGGGCCGGGGCGGAATCAGTAGTAGAGGAGACCACGGGACCAGTCCTCGTCGGGGCCGAACAGGCTGCGGGGCTTGAGCACGTCACCGGGCGCGGACAGCACCTCGTCGGGCATCAGGGTGCCCGGCGGCACGGGCGAAACCTCGCAGTCCACGCCCAGCCGGGTCCGTACGGCAGCGGCCAGCTCGGCGCAGGCGTCAGCGGCGTACGCGTCCGCCACCTCCACCTCGGCGACGAGCCGCCGCGCCTCGGCCCGCGCCCGCCAGAACAGCACGCCGTACGCGGCAGGCAGGCGGAACACCAGCTCCTCCAACTGCAACTGGGAGACCTGCCGCCCCGCGACGTCGAAGGTCTGCGTCGCGCGGCCCGCGAGCCGGATGACGGGGAGCCAACTGCCGCAGGGGCACGGCTCGTGGCTCAGCCGGACGGTGTCCTCCAGGTTGTACCGGAGCAGCGGCATGGCCTCGCGGTACAGCGGGGTGATGACGAGGTCGCCGGTACCGTCCGAGGTGATCTCCCCGGTGGCGGGATCGAGGACCTCGGGCACCACACGGTCGGCGTAGAAGTGCCGCCGCCCGTGGCGGCAGGCGGAGGCGAGCGGTCCGACCTCGGTGGCGCCGTAGTCCTCGATCACGGCCGCGTCCCACAGTTCGCCCAGCCGCTCGCGGCGCGCTTCGCTCAGCGGCTCGCCGCAGACCAGGAGCGCGCGCAGGCGCGGGAAGTCGGTGCGGGGGTCCAGCCCGGCGGCGCGGGCCGCCGCGGCCCAGATGAGCGGCTCGGTCGGGTTGGACCAGGTCAGGGTGACACCGAGGTCGTGCAGCAGCCGGACGACGCGGCCGTACGGGGTGGCGAAGCTGCGGCTGTCGGCGGGCACCACGGTCGCGCCCCTCGCCCGGGCGCCGAAGTGACCGATGTGCCCGGCCAGCACCATCGCGTACGGAATGCGCACCAGCAGGGTGTCGGCGGGCCCGATACCGGCCGGCATCCGGTTGAAGCGCTCACCGATGTCCACCCAGTCGTCCTCGGTGCAGAACGAGGACGTCGCCCGGCCCGAACTCCCGCTGGACTCGTGGTAGGTGGCGACCCGCTCCCGCGGCACCGCCAGCATGCCGAACGGGTAGGCAGCGCGCAGATCGTCCTTGGTGGTCACCGGGACGTCGGCGAGGCTGCCGGGCATCGTCCCGCCCTGGCGCAGGCGGAACCTGTCCCGGTAGAAGGGGGAGTGCGCGGCCTGGCACAGAGCCGTGCCGATACGTTCCCGCTGGAGCGCGTGAAGCTCCTCGAAGCCGTTCCACCGCCGGGCTGCGACCGGTTGCGTCGGTGTCATGGTGCTGTCTGCCTCTCCTGTGGTCCTGAGTGGTGGCCCGCGTGTCCCTGCGGCTCAAGGGGGCCGGCGGCTGCCGCGCCGAGGTCCGGGCGGAGCCGGCCGGCGGCCTGCCCGTCGTCCAGCAGCGAGAGCGGCAGGACCGAGCGGAGCGCGGCGGCCCGGGAGCGCCGTAGCTCCTCGTCGGCCGCCAGCCGGCGGAGCGGGGCGAGGGCTTCGGCGAGCCGTGCGGGGTCACGGGTGTCGAAGACGAGGCGCTTCAGATCGGTCGCGAGCGGCGAGAACCGGGTCAGGAACGCGGCCCGGCCGGCCTCGGCGTAACGGTCCAGCACGTCCTCACCGCACCGCCCGAGAAGGACGGCGGCCAGCGCCTCGCCCAGCGGGAAGGCGTCGTGCAGCCCGGCCGTCAGGCCCATGCCGCCGGTCGGGTTGGTGACGTGCGCGGCGTCGCCCGCCAGCAGGACCCGGCCCACGCGGAACCGTTCGGCGGTCCGCTGGTGCGCGCGGTACGGGGCGTGCGCGACCAGTTCGTAATCCCGCGGCCGGGGCCCGGGAAGGTTACGTGCGAAGAATTCCGCCAGCCGTCGCGGGAGGGTTTTCTCCGGGAGGGCCGCGGATTCCGTCCAGGCCACCCGCCAGAGATTTCCGGCATCGATACGCACGATGATCGCCCCGTCGTCCGGATCGATGACGAAATTCGCGTCGGCGTAATCGTGCGCCGCGAAGTCGTAGCGGATGTCCGTGGCGACGAAGCGTTCCGGCCAGGTGAATCCCTCGAATTCCACACCGAGGGCTTTCCGTACGGTGCTGCGCGCGCCGTCCGCGCCGACGGCCCAGCGCGCTTCGAGCTGCCCACGGCCCTCTTTGTGCGTGTAGCCGACGCGTACCGAGGTGCTGTTCTGGCGCACCGTGTCCACCGCGCAGCCGAATTTCACCTCGGCGGCCGGAGAGCGGACCAACTGCCGGAGGAGGATGCGGCTGAGCTCGTCCTGCCGCAGGATCAGGTTGTACGCCGGAGCGGAGCCGGTACGGAGATCCGGCGTGGGATGACGGATGCGCTCGCCTGTGCGGCGCACCACGAAATCCCGGGCGCGCAGCGGCGTTCCCGCACGCAGGACGGCGTCGAGCACCTGGAGGCGCGCGAAGCCCTCCAGCGTGTGGCTCTGGTGGACCAGGGCGCGGGAGGACGCGGCGATGTCCGGAGCGCTTTCCAGGACGGTGACGCCGACCCTCGCGGCCGCCAGTCCCAGAGCGGTGGTGAGACCGACCGGCCCCGCTCCCACGACACAGACGTCCGGACGTCTCGATCCGGAAGACATGAGCATTCCCCCTGCCGTGCCGCGGCACGGAACCGTCGGAATCATCGGCCCGAAGCGGAAGCCGCAGGTGATGTCAGCAGCCGCCGCGCATCGAAAGGCACAAGAAACCTACGGTGCGCCCTGTGGTAATCCAAGGTTCCGTTTTGACGGTTGGACAGGTGAGTGCGGAGAGGTGGCGGGTGCCCCCTGGTCCTGCCTGAACCGGTCGGTCAGCCCGCGACGACGCGGAGATTCCCGCCGGGGGCGCGCCCGCCGCCCAGGGCGACGCCGCCCTGTCCGGCAGCCGCCCCTTCCACCGGTTGCGGCGGTCCGGCGAGGGCCGCGGCCTCGCTGAAGCAGCGCCGGGCCTCGCCGTCGCGCCCCAGGGCCTGCAACGCCTTGCCGCAGGTGTCGAGGAGCAGCGCCCGGCGCTCGTCCGACTGCTCTTCAGGGGCCAGCGCGAGGGCCTGACGGCAGTGGCTGATCGCCTCGTCGGGCCGGCCGACGGTGAGGCAGTGGGCCGCCAGGTGGTAGAGGGACAGGGACTCGGTGTGCGGGTGGTCGAGGGCGTGCGCCATCCGGGCGGCCATCTCCCGCCGGGTTCCGGCCCCGGACAGATCGCCGACGTGCTCCAGCGCGGCGGCCCAGTTGATCAGCGCGATCACCTGGCCGCGCGGGTCCCCGGCCCGTACGGCCAGGTCCGGGGCGCGGCACAGGTGTTCCAGCGCCGCGGTGTGCTGCCCGTTCTCGGTGAGGACCCAGCCGAGCAGCGAGCACAGCCGGGACTCGGCGTCCGGGTCGTCCAGCGCGGTGGCGGCGGCCAGGGCGCGTTCGAGGGCCGGTTCCCAGCCGTCGTGCACCTGGCGCACGACCAGCGGCCACAACTGGACGGCGATCCGCCAGGCCAGTTCGGGGTGCCCGGCGTCGGCCGCGGCGGCCACCGCCGAGGTGAGGTTGGCGCGCTCGGTGACGTACCAGGCCATCGCGTCGGCACGGTCGGCGAAGACCGGCGGCGCGGCGGGCGGCGTCACACCTGGGGGCAACGTGCAGCAGGGCTGGCTGCCGGGCTCGGCCGCGGCCGCCGCGGCCTGGGCGGCGGACAGGTAGTGCACCAGCAGCCGGTGCAGCCCCGCCGTGTCGGCC
Organism: Streptomyces chrestomyceticus JCM 4735; assembly: GCF_003865135.1. Lineage (NCBI taxonomy): Bacteria > Bacillati > Actinomycetota > Actinomycetes > Kitasatosporales > Streptomycetaceae > Streptomyces > Streptomyces chrestomyceticus. Next base: position 9,010,257 of record NZ_BHZC01000001.1, read on the forward strand.
CGCGCCGCGGCGGAACGCGCGTACAGCCTGGTCAGGTCGTGCATCAGATACCGGTCACCGGTCCACTCCTCGACGAGGTGGGCGGCGGCCAGCTCGTCCAGGGCGGCGCGGGCCTCGGCGGGCGGCAGGCCGCTGAGCGCCGCCGCGGCACCGCAGTCGAGTTCGGACCCGACGTGCAGGGCCAGTTGACGGAAGAGCAGCGCGCCGGACGGCGGCAGTTGCTGCACGCTCAGACGCAGCGTCGCCTCGACCCCGAGATCCTCGTTGGACAGCAGGGACAGCCGCCGGTGCTCGTCGACCAGATCGTCCGCCATCGCGCGCAGGGACAGCCGGGGCCGGGCGGCGAGACGGGCCGCGGCCAGCCGCAGCGCCAGCGGCAGGCCGTCGCACAGGGCGGCCAGTTCCGCCGCGGCGACCGGCTCGGCGGTCACCCGGGCCTCACCGATCACGGTGCGCAGGACCTGTACACCGTCCGGTGGCGCCAGCCGTTCCAGGGGGAGCAGCCGGGCGCAGTCGGTGGCGGCCAGTCCTTCCAGCCGGTTGCGGCTGGTGACCAGCACGGTGGACCCCGGCGTACCGGGCAGCAGGGGACGCACCTGCGCCGAGTCGCGCGCGTTGTCGAGCAGGACGAGGACACGGCGGCCGGTGAGCAGCGAGCGGTACAACTGCTCCGCGCCTCGGGCGTCGGCGGGCAGCCGTTCCTCCGGGATACCCAGTGCCTGGAGGAAGTCGTGCAGGACACCGGCCGGCTGCGGGCCGGTGCCGTCCGGCTCCATGGCGTGCAGGTCGGCGTAGAGGATGCCGCCGGGGAAGTCACCGGCATACGTGTACGCCCAGTGGACCGCCAGCGAGGTCTTGCCGACTCCGGCCGGGCCGGTGACCACGCACAGGGCCGGGGTGCCCGACCGCGCGGCTTCGGAGAGGCGCGCCAGTTCGTCGGCACGGCCCACGAAGCCGGCCGGGGCGCGGGGAAGCAAGAAGGGGGTGGGGGAGTGTCCGTGGGGGCGGGGGCGGTGAGTGTGGCAGGAGTGGCGGGCTGGTCGGGCGTCGACGGGGCGGGGGCGGGTGCCGGCACCAGCGTCGGCGCGTCCCGCTCCGTCTTCGGCTGCCGGCCGACGGGCGGCCGGGAGCGCAGGATGGCGAGGTACGCCTCGGACAGCGCGGCCCCGGGGTCGACGCCCAGCTCCTGGGCGAGCAGGCGCTGCGTACGGTGGTAGAGGTCGATGGCGTCGGCCTGGCGGTCCGCGTCGTGCAGGGCGCGGACGGTGACCGCGACCAACGACTCGCGCAGCGGGTGGCGTTCGAGGGCCGTCCGGAGCGGTACGAGGGCCTCCGGGCCCCGGCCGCAGGCGTGCAGGGCACCGGCGAAGTGCTCCAGCGCGGCGAGCCGTTCCTCCACCAGCCGGTCGGCCGCCGCGGCCATCAGCCGCGTGTCACCGGTTCCGCCGAGCACCCGGCCCCGCCACAGCCCGAGAGCCTCCCGCAGCAGGGCGGCCGCCTCCTCGCCGGGGGAACCGGCCGTGGCCCGGCGCACCAGTTCACGGAAGCGCCACACGTCCACCGCCTCCGGCGCGGCCTGCAGCGCGTAGCCGCCGCTCCCGGTGGCGACACAGGCCGAGGGGTCCGCGTGCAGGAGCCCCCGCAGGGCCGACACATGGCCGTAGACGATGGTCCGCGCGTGGGTCGGCGGGCGGGTGTCCCACAACGCCTCGATGATGCGCTCGGCGCCCACCGGCGTGCCCTCGGCCAGCACCAGCAGCGCCAGTACGGCCCGGCGCTTGGGAGGGCCGATCGGCACCGGCACGTCCCCCGAGAAGGCCGACACCGGCCCGAGCAGCCGGAAGTCCATCAGCGTCTTCTCCCCTTGGCCGAGTCGTTACGGCGGGAATCTTACGAGGTCAAAGAGTCGAGGGCGTACCAGAAGGGGCACCGGGGCCGGAAATGGACCATGGGGTGCGGCGGACCCGGGCGGCGGGCCCGCACAGCGGACCTGGGCAGACGTAGCTGGATAGACGGATCTGCGCAGACGGGTCCGGGCGTCAGGCCGCAGCGGCGCCACCGCGGTTCCACGCCGCCGTCGCGATGCGCACGAAGGAGCGGACGAGCGGTCCGGGGTCGGTGCCGTGCCAGGCGATGACCAGGTGGCTGGGCGGCATGTCGGCCAGCGGGACGGCGGTGAGCCCTTCGGGAAGGGGGTGGCCCAGCGGTATCAGTCCCACCGTCCCGCTCCACAGGACGGACTGGAGGCATTCATGGGCGGTCCGTACGACGGGCCCGCTCCGGCGGGCGGTGTGCCGGCCGCCCCAGAACGCGGCCCACACGGGATCGGTGCCGTCCGGGAAGCGGAACCACGGCCGGCCGGCGAGGTCGTCGAGCCGCAGACTGCCGCGCCCGGCGAGCGGGTCGTCGGCGCGCAGCACGGCGCCGACCGCGTCCGACCGCAGGACGTGGGTGGTGAGGCCGGTGGTGTCGAACGGCGCGCGGGTCAGGGCCACATCGACCAGACCGGCACGCAGCCCGGTGGTCGGATCGGTCAGATCGGCCTCGCGGATGCGGACCTCCACATGGGGGTGCCGGGCCCGGTAGGCGGCGGCGAGCCGGGTACCGGCTTCCCCGGCGCTGTCGGCCAGGGTGCCGACGGTGAGGGTGGCCGTACCCGCCGCGGCGGCCACTCTGACGCGTGCCTGGTCGGCCCGCTCCAGCAGTGTCCGGGCTTCGTCGAGGAGTACGGCTCCGGCGGGCGTCAGGGCGACTCCGGCGGGGGAGCGGTCCAGCAGGACGCAGCCCAGATCGGCCTCCAACTGCCGGATCGCCCGGCTCAGCGGCGGCTGGGTCATCTGCAGCCGTACCGCGGCCCTGCCGAAGTGGAGTTCTTCGGCGACGGCCACGAAGTAGCGCAGCACGCGTAGCTCCATCCAGCCACGATACCCGGACGGTATCGGGGTGACGGGATCGGTGTTGGACGCCGCGGTGGGCCGGGCGGTGGACTCGACGTCGTGGCGGAGCCGCGCAGGCGTACAGCCGTACGGACGGACGTACTGCGCCTCCACCCACCCTATTTTTGCGTATATACCGTACTTGTCGAGGAGTTGACGTGGCCGAGATGACCGAGATGCCCGAGGTGGCCGACATGGTCGAGCAGGCGCTCCCGGACCCCGCCGTGCGCGTCGCGGGCGCCCAGGAGATCGCCCGGGACGTGCTGGTCGTCCCGGACCAGGGGGTGCCGCTCGTACCGAACATCGGGGTCGTCGGCGGCCGGGACGCGGTCCTGGTCGTCGACACCGGGATGGGCCCGCGGAACGCCGAAGCGGTACGGGAGTTCGCGACCGACTACGCGCGGGGACGCAGGCTGTACCTGACGACGACGCACTTCCACCCCGAGCACGCCTTCGGGGCGCAGGTCTTCGCCGACGCGGCGACCTATCTGGTCAACCGGGACCAGGCCGAGGACCTGCGGGAGCGGGGGCCCGGCTATCTGGAGATGTTCCGGCAGTTGGGCGAGCCGGTCGCGCGCCGGCTCGCAGGCGTCGTCCCGGCGCGGCCCGACCACGTCTACGGCCACGCCCACGACCTCGACCTGGGCGGCCGGGTGGTGCGCCTCCGGGCCACCGGCCGGGCGCACAGCCGCGGCGACCAGGTGATCGAGGTGCCCGATGCGGGCGTGCTGTTCACCGGAGACCTGGTGGAAGCGGGACAGTTCGCCATCTTCCCGTGGTTTCCGCCGCACGACACCGACGTCTCCGGCACCCGCTGGCTCACCGTCATGCGGCGGCTGGCGGCCCGCGCCCCGCAGATCGTGGTGCCCGGCCACGGCCCGGTCGGCGGCCCGCAGTTGCTCACCGACGTGGGCGACTACCTCGAACTGCTCCGGCACGAGACGTGGACACGCCGCGACGCGGAGGTCGGCGAGCAGACGATCGCCGACGAGGTGGCGGAGCTGATGATCCGGCGGTACCCGCAGTGGGCCGGACGGGAGTGGATCGGCAAGGGGGTGGGCTGCCTGTGCTCCGAGTACGCCGCCGGGGGCGCGGGGGAGGCGCCGATGCCGGGCTCTGAACCCGCCCGCCCGGCTTCCTCCTGAAGTCCCCGCGGCCCCCGACTTGCCAGGGTCGGCCGGAGGCGCCGTCGTACCGCGGCCCCTACGGCCACCCATCACCACGAAGCTCGCGAAGCGGACCGGTCCGGCGCCGGGGAGAGCACCGCCGGCCGGCCATGACATCCTGTGATCTCGCTACGCGCGCCGGGCCGGCGCGGCGGATTACAAGGAAGATCGATGAAGCTCTGCTTCCTGGTGGAGGAACACTACCGGCGCGACGGAATGCCGAACGAGGTGATCCGTCAGTTGCAATCCTGGGGGCACCAGGTGGACGTACTGCGGCCCGGCGGCTCCTTGCTGCGCATGACGGAGGCGGTACGGGCGGGATCGCACGACGCCTGGGTGCTCAAGACGGTCTCCGGCGGTCCGGGGCTCACCCTGCTCGAAGCGGCGGCCTCGGCCGGGCTGACGACGGTCAACGACGCCCGGTCGATACGGCGCGTACGGGACAAGGCGCTGGCCGCGGCGATCGGCCGCAGCCGAGGGCTCCCCGTACCGCCGACCTACGCCGCGGCCCGCCCCGAACTGCTGGCGGAGCTGCCGGAGTCGGAGTACCCGCTGGTGGTCAAGCCCGCCGACGGCAGCTCGGGGCGGGCCGTGCACCTGGTGGCGTCCCCGGACCGGCTGGCCGCCATGGCCCCCGAACTGGCGCGGGAGGGACTGCTCATCGCCCAGCCGTACGTCGCCAACTCCGGCATCGACCTGAAGGTGTACTGCGTCGGCGGCGAGTTCTACGCCACCGAGCGCTGCTCCCCCCTGCACCCCGAACTCGGCGTACGCGAGCGCCGCGTGCCGCTGCCCGCGGAGGTGGCCGCGATCGCCGGGCAGGTCGGAGCGGTCTACGGCCTCGACCTGTACGGCGTGGACGTCCTGCTGGGGCCAGACGGCCCGGTGGTGGTCGACGTGAACGACTTCCCCAGCTTCCGGCAGGTGCCGGACGCGGTGGCGCGGGTGGCGCGTGCCGTACTCGGGCTGGCCGGTGGTGGCCGGGCGCCGGTCCCGGCCCCGGTGCACGTGCCCGCGACGGCCGGGGAGAGCGCATGAGAATCGGCCTTGTTTCAGGCGATCCAGGCCATCCCGTGCTGGCCGCCACCACCGCCCTGCTCGCCTCCGAGCACCGGGTGGAGACGCTGGACCCGGACGCGGTGGACGGTGCTCCCGAGCGGCCTGCCGACGTCTACCTGTTGAAGTCCCGTACGCCACGGGCCCTCGCCCTCGCCCGCGCCCTGGAGGGGCGTGGTGTCCCCGTGGTCAACACCGCCGCGGCGACCACGCTGTGCCAGGACCGTACGGCGATGGCGGAGCACGCCCGGCGAGCCGGTCTTCCGTTCGCGCCCACCCGTACCTTCGCGACCCTCGCGGAGCTGGCCGACGGGCCGGGACTGCCCGGCCCGGTCGTGGTCAAGAGCCGGCACAGCCGTAAGCAGGACCTGGTGGCCCGCCTGGACGACGGCACGCAACTGCGCGAACTCGCCGCCACCCGGCCGCAGGAGCCGGTCGTGGTCCAGAAGTTCGTCCCGAACAGCGGGTGGGACCACAAGCTCTGGGCGGTCGACGGCCGGCTCTTCGCCGCCCTGCGCCGCTCCGAACTCTCGCCCGGAGACCGGGGCCCCGACCGGCCGCTCGCCCTCGGCGCCCTGCCGGCCGGCTGGCCGGACCTGGCGCGCCGGGTCGGCGAAGTCTTCGCGCTGGACGTCTACGGCGTGGACGTCATCGACGCGGGCGACGGCGCGCCGCTCATCGTGGACATCAACGCCTTTCCCGGCATCCGGGGACAGGCCGGCGCCCCGGAGGCCCTGGCGGAACTGGCGCTGCGCCGGGCCGTGCGGGCGGCGGACGCCTGACGGGCCTGCCCGGGCGGGGCACTTGACGGTACCGGGCGGCCGATGGCGCCGGCCGCCCGGCGGGGTCGGTGAGCCGGGCCCGGACCGATGCCGGGCCCGGCCTCCGGTACTTACACCGCGGCTCCGGTGCCACCGCCGGAACCGACACCGGCCTTGCGACGGCGTACGGTGACGACCGCGCCCGCTCCCACGGCCATGGCTACGCCGCCCACCAGGGCGATCGTCGGCAGTGCCGAGGACGAGCCGGTGGCGGCCAGTTCGCCGGTGCCGGCGGTCTCCTGGGCGCCGCCCTGCGTCTTCAGGCCGACCTGCGGCGTGTTGCCGCCCGTGCTGCCGGTGCCGGGCTGGGCGCTCTCGTCGGGCTTGCCCGGCTTGCTCGGCTTCCCGGGCTTACCCGGCTTACCCGGCTTCCCGGGCTTGTCGTGCGCCGGGAGGATGTTGAAGTAGTACTCCCCGTGGTTGGAGTTGCCGCAGGAACCGTCCTTGTTGGAGAACGTTCCTTCCATGATCACCCAACCGCGGCCAGGTGTGGCTGTGGGGATGGCGTGGAGGCGCAGCGGCAGGCTGACCGAGCTGTGCGGAGCGACGGAGAGCCCGACGAACTCGTTGTCGTTGCTGGCGTCGTCGAAACTCACCCACCTGCCCGTACGGGGGTCCTGGATCTCCCCCTGCAGTTCCCAGTACGGGTAGTCGACGATTTCGAAGGAGTAGGCGAGCGGCTCCAGTCTGATCCTCTCCATCGTCTTGCCGGTGGTGTTGGAGATCTTGATGGAGGAACGGCTCCAGCCGGCGCCGGCGACGAAGTCACCCTGCCACCCCTCGATGGACATCTGCAGGCGCCCCGCCTCGACGTCGCATTCCCCGCTCGGCTCGTCGTCCTCGGACTTCGAACCGCCGGTCGTGGTGCCCGGCTCGGTCTTCGGGTCCTGACCCGGCTGCGTTCCGGTTCCCTTGCCGGGCTGGGTCGTGGTGTCCTTACCGGTGCCGGTCCCCGTACCGGACTCGGTGCCGGTTGCGGGGCCAGTGCCGTTCCCCGTACCGGGCTTCTGGTTTCCTTCGGTTCCGGTGGCCGGCTCCCCGGCCCCGGACGACCCGCCCGATTCCGTCGCCCCGCCCGGCTGTCCGGTCTTGCCGCCGTCCTCCGGGTTTCCTGTCTGCTGCGACGCGGCGGTGTCGGCCGGCCGGTCCGGAGCCTCCGTGGCGGTCGCGAACGCGGCGGCGGGCGTGGCCAGTACGGCGCCGGGTGCGAGCACGGCCGCGGCCGCGGCAGCCGTCAGGGTCTGGCGGAACTTCATCAACGAGACCTTCCTGAGATGTCACCTGAGGTGTCAGGCACGTACGCCTAGGTGACTCCTGGCGAGGCAAATGGTTGTGCTGTGCCGCCAGTTACGGGTGTGCATCACAGTGGTGCGCCCGTCATCCCCAGGTGAGAGGATCGAGATGCAGGTAGAAGCGCTCCCGGCCGCGGTCGAGCGTGATCCCGTACCGCACGGCGAACGCGTCCTCCGCGGCGGCCGCCTGTGCCTCGTCGTCCCACGTCTCCCGGGCGGTGGCGAAGAGGAGCGCGAGATCGGCGTACGGATCGGCCCGGCCGAGGCGGCCCAGGTCGATGAAGCCCGACACGGTCAGCGTGTCCGGATCGAGCACGATGTTGGGCAGGCACAGGTCCCCGTGGCAGACGACGGTCTCCGCGGCCTCCTGCGCCAGCCGCTGCGCGAGCTGCGGAGTGAGGCGCGCGAGCAGCTCGTCGGGATCCGTCCCCTGCTGTTCGACGGGGAGGAATTCCGAGTCGACCGCTCCCCGGGCCACGACATCGCGGGCCGTCGCGAACATCAGGGTGAGGTCGCGCGTGTACGGGCACTGCGACGCGGACAGGCCGTGCAGGTGACGTACGGCGTCGGCGATCGGCCCCCACGCCGTACGGAGCGCCGCGGCCGGTACCCGGTCGGCGGGCACGCCTTCGACGGCGCTGGTGACCAGGGCGGCACCGGCGGGGTTCACGCGCCAGTCGAGGACGCGCGGGCCGGGCACGTCCTGCGTGCCGAGCCAGTCGGCGCGGTCCCGTTCCGTCTCCAACGAGGCCGTGTGGCCGGCGGGGACGCACTTGGCGTACCGCTTGCCGTCGGCGGAACGGAAGACACTGGCCGCGGACTCCCCGTCCGTGACGGGTTCCCACCCGTCACCGTCGGCGGGCAGCAGCGTACGGAATGCGGAGGACACATCGCTCACATCCGTCAACCTAACCGGCGGAGCCGACCGGCCGCACCGCAATTCCCGACATGGCAACCACGGTGTCATGATGGGGGAGTGAGCGAGGAGAACGGCACCCGGGCGTACGGGGATCCGGGCGACCGGTTCGTGGAGATCTTCAACCTGGTGGGGCCGCTGTACCGGCGTGCCCAGCGCAAGGTGGAGCAGGACGCGCCTCTCGAAGGGCTGTCGGTGGGGGTGCGGGCGGTCCTCAACATGCTCCGCGAGGACGGGCCGATGACCGTGCCGCAGATGGGCCGGGCCCAGGCGCTGAGCCGTCAGTTCGTGCAGCGGATGACCAATGACGCGGCGGGACTCGGACTGGTCGAGTTCCACCCCAACCCGGCGCACAAGAAGTCCTCGCTCATCGCCCTCACCGGTAAGGGCCGCGCCGCCATCACCGCCGTGATCGACCGGGAACGGGCCGCGCTGCGTCAGGCGGGCGCCGACCTCACGGAGGACGAGATCGCCGCCTGTATCCGGGTCCTCTCCCGCCTGCTGCACTCCCTCGACGACGTGGACGTGAACTGAGGCGGCCGCCCAACTCCCCGGCCGCACACCCCGCATGCGAATATGACAACCCGGTTGTCATAAGGTCGAGGCTGTGACACCTTGGTTGTCATGAATGACCTGTTCTGGCTCGACACCGGCAGTGGCCGCCCGCTCGTCCTTCTGCACGGCGGCTTCCTCGATCACCGCATGTGGGACCGTCAGATCCCCGCCTTCGCCACGAAGTACCGCGTCATCGCCCCGGACGCCCGCGGCCACGGCCGCTCCGCCAACGCGACCGGGCCGTTCCGGCCTGCCGACGACGTCGCCGGGCTGCTGCGCCACCTGGGCACCGGCCCGGTGATCCTGGTGGGCCTCTCCATGGGGGCGGCCACCGCCGTCGACATCGCGCTGGAGTATCCGGAGCTGGTCGGCGGCCTGGTCGTCAGCGGCGCGGGCACCAGCGAGCCGTACTACTCCGACCCCTGGACCGTCCGGACCATGGGTGCGTGGCACGCGGCGATGGCGTCGGGCGACCTGGACGCGTGCGTGGAGGCGTTCACCCTCTTGGCGGTGGGCCCGCACCGCGACCTCGACGACGTCGACGCCGAGGTCGTCAAGGAACTCCGCGACATGAAGCGCGGCACCATGGCCAAGCACACCAGCGGCGAAGCCAATCCGATCGTCCCGGTCCCTGACACCTGGGAGCGGGCCGCCGGTATCGAGGTCCCCGTGCTCGCCGTCAACGGCGGCATCGACTCGCCCGACAACATCGGCATGGCCGAGCGCCTCGTCCGAACCGTCAAGAACGGCCGTGCGGTCTCCGTCGACGGGGCGGCCCACTATCCCAACATGGAGCGCCCGGACGAGTTCAACGAGATCGTCGGCAGCTTCCTGGAAACTCTCTGAGCGTCCGGTGCGGCCGGAGTGCGCCGGCCGCACCGTGACGTACTGATCCCGCCGTTTCCGCTGTGATGCGGCGTAACGAACTTGTTCGTAACGAACATGTTCGTTACGGTGGCCGGGTGACCCCGAAACCCCCTGAGCAGACCCCGGCAGCCACCCCCGCCTCCCGCAGCCGCCGGGAGCGCCCCGCGAAACCCGCCCTCACCTACGAGGGCATCGTCGGGACCGCCGTCGCCCTGATGCGGTCCGAAGGGCTGCAGCGGGTGACGATGCGCCGCCTGGCCCAGCAGCTCGACACCGGCCCCGCCTCGCTGTACGTGTACGTGGCCAACACGGCCGAGCTGCACGCCGCGATCCTGGAGAATCTCCTCGGCGAGGTCGACCTCTCGCCGGTCCGGGCGCCCGGCGACTGGCGGGAACGGCTGGTGACCCTCCTCGGCTCCTGTACGCGCACCCTCTTCCAGTACCCGGGCCTGGCGCACTCCGCGCTGGTGGCCCGCCCTTCCGGGCCGAACTACCTGGCCCTGGTCGAGTCGGTCCTCGCCCTGCTGCACGAGGGCGGGGTCCCCGACGCGCAAGCCGCCTGGGGCGTGGACGTCCTGCTCCAGGTGGCCACGGCCACCGCCGCCGAACAGTCCACCCGCGACCGTGACGCCGCCGCCGAGGACGAGCACGAGGCGCTCGTACGAGCACTGCGGCAGGCCACTTCCGCCGGCCACCCGAGGATCGCCGCCCTCGGCGACGACCTGTTCTCCGGCAGCCCCGAACAGCGGCTTGCCTGGATCTTCCGCGCCGTCATCAACGGCACGGAGACCACTCCCCGCACGCACTGAGCCGCCTCGCGCGCGCCGCACCGGCCGCGCCCCCACGGAACGGAGAGACCGCCATGACCAGCACTCCCACCCATCACCCCATCGCGATCGTCGGAGCGGGCCTCGGCGGCCTGACGCTCGCCCGCGTCCTGCACGTACACGGCATCGAGGCGGTGATCTACGAGCTCGAAGCCGGCCGGGACGCCCGTACCCAGGGCGGCATGCTCGACATCCACGAGGACAGCGGCCAGGAGGCCCTGCGCGCCGCGGGCCTGCACGATCGTTTTCGCACCCTCGTCCACCCGGGCGGCGAGGCCACGCGCGTCGTCGACCCCCAGGGCACCGTCCGCCTGGAGGAAGGGGACGCGGGCGACGGCACCCGCCCCGAGGTGGACCGCGGACAACTGCGCGACCTGCTGCTGGACTCCCTGCCCGAGGGCACCGTCCGCTGGGGGAGCAAGGTCACCGGCGCCCGGGCGCTGGGCGGCGGACGCCACGAGGTGACCCTCGCGGACGGCACCGCCTTCACCACCGGCCTGCTCGTCGGCGGCGACGGCGCCTGGTCGAGGATCCGGCCGCTGGTCTCGCCGGCCACCCCCGCCTACACCGGCATCTCCTTCATCGAATCCGACCTGCTGGACGCCGATACCCGCCACCCGGAGAGCGCCGCGCTCATCGGCGGCGGCTCCTTCTTCTGCCTCGGGGACGGTAAGGGCATCCTCGCCCACCGCGAATCCGACGGCAGTCTGCACATCTATACGGCGCTCAAGACCGGCCCGGACTGGCTCGACAGCATCGACTTCACCGACACCGACACCGACACCGCCAAGAAGGCCGTGCTCGCCCCCTTCGAGGGCTGGGCCGACAGCCTGCGGGCGCTGATCGCCGACGCCGACGGCGCGCTCGTCCCGCGGCACATCCACGCCCTGCCCGTCGGCCACCGCTGGGACCGCGTCCCCGGTGTCACCCTGCTCGGGGACGCCGCCCACCTCATGTCCCCGTTCGCCGGTGAGGGCGCCAACCTGGCCATGTTCGACGGTGCCGAACTCGGCCGGGCGGTCGCCGCCCACCCCGGCGACACCGAGGCCGCCCTCGCCGCGTACGAGGCGGCCCTGTTCCCCCGCGGCGAGGCATCGGCCGTGGATTCCGCCGGGAGCCTGGACCTGATGTTCGGCGACCGGGGCCTGGAGCGGCTGCTCGACATGTTCGCCGCCCACGGGCAGTAGGTCCGGGCGTCAGGCGCCGCCGTTCCGGTTCGCGAAGGCGCCGCCGTCGGCGAAGGCGAGCTTGGCGAAACGTTCGCCGATCCGGCGGTGGGCGGCGGCGTCCGGGTGCAGGCCGTCGGGCAGCGGCAGCTCGGCGAAGTCCGCCTCGCCGTACAGCTCGCGGCCGTCGAGGTGGTGCAGATGCGGGTCCTCGGCCGCCCGCTGCGCCACGATCCGGGCCAGTTCCTCCCGGATGACGTTCAGGGTCAGCTTCCCGGCCGCGCGTTCCGCCGGGTCGCCCGCGGCCCGGAAGCGGAGCTGCCCGGTGCTGATCTCGGAGAAGTCCGGGGCGCTGGGCCCCGGGGTGTCCTCGTGGATCGGGCACAGGATGGGGGAGACGACCAGCAGCGGGGTGGTGGGGTGGCCCTCGCGGATGGTGTCGAGGAACCCGTGGACGGCGGGCCCGAAGGCGCGCAGCCGCATCAGGTCGGCGTTGACCACATTGATGCCGATCTTGACGCTGATCAGGTCGGCGGGCGTGTCCCGCATCGTCCGGGCGGTGAACGGGTCGAGCAGCGCGCTGCCGGCCAGCCCCAGGTTGACGAGGTCCACGCCGCCCAGGGAGGCGGCCAGCGCGGGCCAGATCGTGGTCGGGCCGGCGGCGTCGGAACCGTGGCTGATCGAACTGCCGTGGTGCAGCCACACCGCGCGGCCCCGGTCCGGCGCGGGCTCGACGGGAGCGTCGGTGCGCAGGGCGAGGAGTTCGGTCGTCTCGTTGTGCGGCAGCCAGATCTCGACGTCCTTGAGCTCGCCGGACAGGCCGTCGAAGCGCAGGGTGCCGGCCGGACCGGGCCGGTGTTCGGCGGTTCCGGCGGACATGTCGATGGTCAGCGTGTTGCCGCCCGTGACACTCGTCCGCCCGGCCGGACGGCCGTCGACGAGCAGCTCGTACACGCCGTCCGGACGGGGCGGGACGCCCGTGTAGACCCGCTTGGTGGGCCGGGTGTCCAGTTCGAGGGCGGTCGCCCGGGTGCGGAAGGCCAGCCGTACGCCGGAGGGTTGGGACTCGGCCATGGCCAGTTGTCCGTCGGTGTTCTGGGCGCGGGCCCAGGCGGGCAGCCGGTGCGGCAGCACGCCCTCCTCGGTGCGCTCCACGTCGAGGGCGCCGCGGAGGAGGTCGTCGGTGATGGGGGTGGTGGTCCAGTTGTTGTCGTGCATGGCCTCAACCTGTTGATCGAAGTGTTCGGGTGGTGCGAGGGGGGTGCGGGTGGTCCGTACGGCCCGTGTGGCGTGGGTGTTTCGGGCGGCCCGTACGGCTTTCAGGGCAGTTGCGGCGCCGGCCAGTTCCGCAGCAGGGCGTCGAGGGCGTCCAGGACCCGGGACCAGGTCTCGTCCGAGTCGGGGGCGCTGTGGCTGAACCCGCCTCCCAGCTCCAGGCTGACGTAGCCGTGGAAGACGCTGCCCAGCAGCCGGACCGCGTGCGTCTGGTCCGGCTCCGTCAGGTCGTAGCCGCGCAGGATCGCCCGCGTCATCCGGGCGTGCCGGACACCGGCACTGGCGGCGGCCGTCTCCGGGTCGAGTCGCAGTTGCGCCGCCGCGTACCGGCCGGGGTGCTCCCGCGCGTAGTCGCGGTAGACATTGGCCAGCGCGGCCAGGGCGTCCTTGCCCGCCCGGCCGGCCAGTGCGGCGTCGCCCCGGTCGGCGAGTTCTTCCAGGGCGAGCAGGGCGATCCGGGTCTTGAGGTCGTGCGAGTTCTTCACGTGGGAGTACAGGCTCGCGACCTTGACGCCGAACCGCCTGGCCAGCGCCGAGACGGTCACTTCCTCGAACCCGGCCTCGTCGGCCAGCTCCGCTCCCGCCCGGGTCAACCGGTCCGGGGTGAGCCCTACGCGTGGGGCCATGGTCTTCCTTCTGTCTCGCTTGTAGCTAATGATGGCAAGCATCTGCCTTATCGAGTATGGACCTGCCTAAAGGTATTAGGCAAGTTGGCGTGAGGAGTAGGCAGTGGATGCGGAAGGAGAGCGAGCGCCAGGTACGCCGTCCGCACCGGCCACCACCTGCACCGGCCGCCCCTTCGGGCCCCCGGAAAACCGATAGGACGCCGCCCCGCCGCTTGATAACGCGTGCGACGCGGGGCGGCTCCGCAGCGTGCTTCCTTCTCCTTCCTGAAACGAATCGAGCGCGCTCCCTGGACGCGGGTACGACCGTGCTGCTGGCCGCCTCCGACCTCGTCACGTCGCTGGCCGCGACGAGCGGGTGAGCCGTCGGACGGCCTGACTTCCGTACCCGCCGGGCCCGGGGAGTCGAACGCGGATCGCGCCCCGCTGCGCTGCCATACTGGCCGGCACGCCTCGAAAGGGGACGGGACGATGACCGCTGCCACTGACGAGGACCCCGCCCCACGGACGGCGTACGAGGTGGCCGCCGAGGTGGCGGCGGGACGGCTCACGGCGCGCGGACACGCGGCCCGGGCGTTGCAGCCCCATCGCCTGTCCCACGCCCGTGACCTGCGTGCCTTCATCAGCGTGGAGCCGCCCGGCGTGCTCGCCGACGCGGAACGCGCCGACCGTGCCCGTACGGACGTCGGCGCGCAACTCCCTCTGCGCGGCGTACTTCTGGCGGTCAAGGACAACATCGACGTGGCCGGGCTGCCCACCACCGGCGGAACACCGGCACTGCGCCGGCACCGCCCGGCGCGTGACGCCGCCGCGGTGCGGGCACTGCGCGACGCGGGCGCGGTCGTCCTGGGCAAGGCCAACATGCACGAGCTGGCCTTCGGCGCGACCAGCGACAATCACGCGTACGGCCGGGTGCGCAACCCCTGGCGGCCCGACCGCCTGGCGGGCGGCAGCAGCGGCGGTACCGCCGCTGCCGTGGCGGCCGGCCTGGTCACGGCCGGGCTCGGCACCGAGACGGGATGTTCCGTACGCCTCCCGGCCGCCCTGTGCGGGGTGGTGGGTTTCCGCCCGACGACCGGCCGTTATCCCGCGCAGGGCGTGCTGCCCCTGTCGTGGACCCGGGACACCATCGGCGTCCTGGCGCACACCGTCGAGGACGTCTGCCTCCTGGACGCCGTCATCACCGGCACGCACCCCGCCCACCCCGCGCGCTCGGCGTCGCCGCCCGACCCCCGTACCGTACTGCGCGGCCTGCGGTTCGGCGCTCCACGGCACCCCTTCCGGGACGGCATCGCCCCGCCGCTGCTCGCGGCACTGGACGCCAGGCTCGCCGAACTCGCCGCCGCCGGGGCCACCATCGTCGAAGACGAACTGCCCGCCGGGACAGCGTCCCACGTGGCGGCCGCCGGACTGCCCATCGCCCTGTACGAGACGTCCCGCGCCCTCGACGGGTATCTCCGCGAGCACGATCTGCCCCTGCGCTTCGCCGATGTCGCCGCCCGGATCGCGAGCCCGGACGTGGCCCGGCTCCTGCGCCCGCTGCCCGGTCACGGACCGACCGAAGACGCGTACGAGCAGGCGCTGACGGTCCACCGTCCCGCACTCGACGCCCTGTTGCACGCCCACCTCGCCGACCGCGGGCTCGACGTACTCCTGCTGCCCACCGCCCCCGTGACCGCGCCACGCCTGCTCCCCGGCGAACACATCCTGCTCGCAGGCCGTCCGGTACCGGCGTTCCCCGCCCTCCTGCGCAACACCGACCCGTCGAGCATCGTCGGCTGGCCCGCCATCACCCTGCCCGCCGTCCGCGACGCACATGGGCTCCCCTTCGGCATCGACCTCCAGGCCCCGGCTGGCAGGGACTTGCCCCTCTTGCAGATCGCGCGCGCCTGCGCGGCACTGTGGGGCCTGCCGCGCCGGGGCAGGGTGGCACCCCTCCGGTAGACCCCTTAGCGTTGCCACCCATGACGAACGTCTTTCCCGCCTCCGTGCCCATGCCCTCCGCCGACGTGCACCTCGGCGGACGTACCGCCCTGGTGACCGGTGGCGGCAGCGGCATCGGCAAGGCGTGCGCGGTGGCGCTGGCGGCGGCGCACGCCACGGTGCACGTGGTCGACAAGGACGGCGAGTCGGCCAAGGCCGTGGCCGCCGAGACCGGCGGCCGGGCGCACGTCGTCGACCTGGCCGATCCCGCCGCGATCGAGTCCTTGCCGGCCGAGGTCGACATTCTCGTCAACAACGCCGGGTTCCAGCATGTGGCTCCGCTCACCGAGTTCCCTCCGGAGCGGTTCGCGCTCATGCAGCAGGTGATGGTGACCGCGCCGTTCCTGCTGCTGCGCCGCACACTGCCGCACATGTACGCGAACGGCTGGGGCCGCGTCGTCAACATCTCCAGCGTCCACGGGCTGCGGGCGAGCGCCTACAAGAGCGCCTATGTCGCCGCGAAGCACGCTCTGGAGGGGCTGAGCAAGGTCACCGCCATCGAAGGGGCGGAGCACGGCGTGACGAGCAACTGCGTCAACCCCGGTTACGTGCGGACGCCCCTGGTCGAGAAACAGGTCGGCGACCAGGCCGCGGCTCACGGGATCGACGCGTCGGACGTGCTCACCGACATCCTGCTGGCCCGGTCGCCGATCAAGCGGTTGCTGGAACCCGAGGAGGTCGCCGCGGCCGTGCTGTGGCTGTGCTCACCGCACACCGCGTACATCAACGGTGCTTCCGTCCCGCTGGACGGCGGCTGGGGAGCCGGCTGACCGCACCTGCCGCAGAAAGCGAATGCGCCGATTTTTCTCCAGGAAATGCCCGCGCTAAATGCATTTGGCCTTCTGCGGGATCGCCCGCACCGTGTCGCCGAGGTCGACCAGCGTGTCGCCGGCAGCAGTCATCGCCTCCGCCGTCACCGTCACTTCGACGGCAGGATCACGCCCGTAGGTGAGAAGGGTCTTCTTGCTCTTGCTGCCGCCCTCGCCCTCGCTTGACGCGTCGCTGCGCAATACCCAGTCGACTCCGTTCACGTTGAGGCACAAGTCGGTGGTCGGCTTGGGCGGCTTCATGCCGCAGCGGAGGACGACCGCCGAATCTCCCCAGACCGCAACTCCCTCCCCGTTCGCCTCGGTTCGGTCCTCGCCCAGGAGTTGGCGCGGGTAGTTCCGGGCGATGTCAGCGCAGAGCGGATGACCCGCGTTCGGTGCGCTCTCGATTTCCGGTGGGGAGGGAAGGAGCGAAAAGGCGAGTACCCCGGCCGCGACGAGGGCGGTTCCGCCCACGGCCCCGCCCGTGATGAGGGCCTTCTTCGACGGTGCAACCACTTCTCGCCACGCCTTCTTCGGTCGAACAAGACAAACGGCAAATCTTGCCGTGCCGGGCAACATTAATGCTTGTTCAGGGTGAAATTCCCATAAGGGCGGGAGGGGCGCACCGGCTCAGGCCGTCCGGGCGGCGGGCGGCCGGCCGGGCCCGGGCAGATGCGGCGCGAGGTGCTTCGCCATGGCGACGAGTGTGCGGTCCGCCAGGTAGGGGCCGATGATCTGAACGGCCAGCGGCAGCCCGTCGGCGGTCCGGCCGGCCGGCACGACCACGGACGGCAGGCCCACCAGGCTCGCCAGGTTGACCCAGCTCGTCTGGTCGAAGAACGGGCGCTTCACACCGTCCACCGTGATGAACCGCTGCGGCGGCGGGGTGCCGGTCTGGTCGGGCACGGCCGCCGTCGGCGCCGCCGGGGTGATCAGGACGTCATGGCCGGCGAAGTAGCGGTCCCACGCGGCCCGTAGCTGCTGCCGCGCCTCGTCGGCGACGCACCAGTCCCGGTGCCGCATCGTCCGGGAGTGCAGGAACAGACCGGCCGGGTCGTCGGCGGGGATCTTCTCCGCCGCCGCCACGTCGGCGGCGAACGCGCTGTCCGTGGCGGTGGCGGAGCCCGTGGCGAACAGGAGCCGCTGGAACAGGGTGTTGCTCTCGGCGAAGTCGACGGGCCGGGTGGTGTCGTCGACGCTCGCACCGACGGAGCGCAGCAGCGTGGTGACCTGATCGAGCAGCGCACGGGTCTCGGCGTCGACGCGGCAGTAGGCGTCGTCCGCCCAGACGCCGACGCGGTACTGGGACAGTTCGGCCCTCGTGGGGGCCGGGAGCGTGATCGTCCATCCGCCCCGGTCGGCGAGGGCGGGCGCGACCAGCACGTCCAGGAGGAGGTCGAGGTCGTCGGCCGTACGGGCCATCGGGCCGAGGGTGACCATGTCGCTGCTGGTGGCCCAGCCGGGCAGGCGGGGGATGTGGCCGCGTACGGGCACGACGGGCGCGGTGCCGCGGGAGGTCCGCAACGCGTGCACACCGCAGTACGCGGCCGGCAGGCGCAGCGAACCGGCGAGGTCGGAGCCGACTTCAAGACTGGTGAGGCCGGTGGCGACGGCGGCGGCCGCGCCACCGGAGGAGCCGCCCGCGGTCCTGGTGCTGTCGTACGGGTTGTCCGTCGTCCCGAAGAGGGGGTTCGACGTCTGGATGTCCTGGCACATGACCGGCACGTTCGTCTTGCCGATGAGGACGGCACCGGCGGCGCGCAGCAGGGCGACGGCGTCGGCGTCCCGGTCCGGTATGTGGCTGGAGAGGTCGGGGGAACCGCTGGTGGTGCGCATGCCCTTCGTCTCCAGGGCGTCCTTGACCGTCATCGGGAGCCCGTGCAGGGGGCCGAGGGGCCGGCCGGTCTCGGCGAGGTGCCGGTCCGCCCGGTCCGCGGCGGCGCGTGCGGCGTCGGCGTCGAGGGTCACGATGGCGCTGACGTGCGGGTTGGCTTGCGCGATGTGCCGGAGGTACTGCTCCAGGAGGTCACGGCTGCTGATCTCGCGTCGGCACAGTGCGGCGACCTGAACGCGCGCGGGCGCCAGGTGGAGCGCCTCGGCGTCGGCCTTCCGGAAGCCGGGCCGGGGCCCGGGCCGAGGGGAGGAGGGGGCGCTCGCGGCGGCCGGTGTGGTGATGCCGGTGGAGGCGATGAGCAGGGTGCGGCGGGGGATCATGTGGGGGCTCCTGGTGCGGTGCTCGGGGCTGACTGCGGGGGGGGGAGGGGCAAGGACGGGGGCTGGGGGCGTCGCCCGGGGGGGCGGGCGGCCGTCCCGGAGGGCAGGGGGACGCTCCAGGGATCAGGACGTCTGCTGCCCCGCGCCGGGCTCCACCGCCGTACGGGCGTCCACCGACGTACGACCATCCGCCGTCTCATGGGCATCCCCTGCCGCACGGACATCCCCCGCCGTACGACCATCCAGCACCGGCCGAACGTCCAAGTTCTCCCGCAGCCGACGCAGCACCGAGAGGGCGACGTGCAGGTCCTCGGACGGGATGTCCCCGGCCAGGTGCTCCAGCCAGCGCTGTTCCAGGGGGCGGAGATCGTCCAGGGCCTGCCGGCCGCCCGGGGTGAGTTCGACCAGCGGGCTGCGCTGGTCCTGCGGGTTGGGGCGGGTCGTCACGACGCCTTCGGCCCGTAGGCGGTCGACGGTCTGCTGGACCGCCTGCCGCCGCAGTCCTCGCTCCCGGGCCAGGCGGGCCACCGTCGACGGCCCGTCCAGCAGCAGTCCCGCCACCTGCCAGCGCGCCGAGGTCAGCCCCGCGTGGGCGGAGAGCCAGTCCCCTTCGCGCAGCAGGCGGCCGTTGACCGCGAAGACCTCGGCGGTCACCTCGACCAGGGCGTCGATGTCCGCGTCCGGGGGTGAGGAATCCATGGCCACAGCGTAGATCCCCGGTCCCACGGACCGTTCCGCGCCTCCGGGAACGGCCTGCCGGAGGGCGTCCCTCCGGAGAGGACGACAAGAACTTGTCGAAATCCGCTCCGGTGATTACGCTCGGCGTCCGGCCGGGGCGCCGACCGCGGGCAGACAGCGAGCAGCAGGCCGCGAACAGCAGGCCGTGTGCAGAAGGCAGAGGGCACGCTGCGCGGACGGCGCCGAGACCCCCGGCCTGGAGAGTGAGGCACCGTGTCATCCGCGCATCCGGGCACCGCCGACGAGGCCGCCCAGACAGGCGGGACGTTCACCCACCGGCAGATCCTGACGGCCATGTCGGGACTGCTGCTGGCCGTCTTCCTCGCGGCCCTGGACCAGACGGTCGTCGCCACCGCGATGCGCACCGTCGCGGACGATCTCCACGGCCAGACGGAACAGGCGTGGGCGACGACCGCGTACCTCATCGCCTCCGTGCTGGCGATGCCCTTCTACGGCAAGCTCTCCGACATCCACGGGCGCAAGCCGATGTACCTCATCGCGATCGCCGTGTTCGTCGCCGGATCGGTCCTGTGCGGTACGGCCGGGTCGATGACCGAACTCGCCCTCTACCGGGCGGTCCAGGGGCTGGGCGGCGGCGGGCTGATGTCCCTGCCCACCGCGGTGGTCGCCGATCTCGCGCCGGTACGGGAGCGGGGGCGCTACTTCGCCTTCCTGCAGATGGCCTGGGTGGCGGCCAGTGTCGTCGGGCCGCTGGCGGGCGGGACCTTCGCGGAGGCCGGTGAGGTGTTCGGCGTGGACGGCTGGCGGTGGGTGTTCCTGCTGAACGTGCCGCTGGGGCTGCTGGCCCTGGTCACCGTACGCCGGGCCCTCGACCTGCCGCACGAGCGGCGCGAACACCGGATGGACGTACTGGGGGCCGCGGCGCTGGCCCTGTTCCTGGTGCCGCTGCTGATCGTGGCCGAACAAGGCCGCTCCTGGGGCTGGACCGCGCCGGTCTCCCTCGTCCTCTTCGCGCTGGGCGCGGCCGGACTGGCGCTGTTCATCCCCGTCGAGCTGCGGCGCGGCGACGAGGCCGTACTGCCGCTGCGGCTGTTCCGGCGGGGCGGCATCGCCCTGTGCTCGGCGGTCAACTTCACGATCGGCGTCGGCATCTTCGGTACGGTCACCACCCTGCCGCTCTTCCTCCAACTGGTGCAGGGGCGGACGCCGACCGAGGCGGGGCTGGTGGTCATCCCGTTCATGGTGGGCACCATCGCCTCCCAGGTGGTGTCCGGCAAACTGATCGCGGACTCGGGCCGGTTCAAGAAGCTCGCCGTCGTGGGCCTGGGTTCCATGGCCGGAGCGCTGCTGACGCTCGCCGCGGCCGGCCCCGCGACCCCGATGTGGGGTATCACGCTGACCGTCGGCTGGCTGGGCATCGGCATCGGACTGTCCCAGACCGTCATCACCCTGGCCATGCAGAACGCGGCGCCCAAGAGCCAGCTCGGGGTGGCGAACGGCGCGTCCGGCCTGTGCCGGCAGATCGGCGGCTCCACCGGCATCGCGGTCCTGTTCTCCGTCCTGTTCTCGGTGGCGCTCGGCCGCCTGGCCGACCTGCTGCACTCCGGCCGCTTCAAGGCCCTCCTCACGGACCCGTCGGTCACCGGGGACCCCGCCAACCACCGCTTTCTGGCCATGGTCGATCCGGGGCGCGGTACGGGCATCGACCTGGACGACACGTCCCTGCTCCAGGGCATCGACAGCAGGCTGGCGCAGTCGGTCACCGAGTCCTTCGCCCACGGCTTCCACGTCGTGTTCCTCGCGGCCGGAGCCGTGCTGCTGGCCGGTTTCGTCCTCACCTGGTTCCTGCGCGAACTCGACGACGGCACCCGGACACCGGAGCGCGCGCTGCGAGCAGTCAAGTAGGCCCTACGGGGGCACGGGCTCTCCTCGCGGCCTTGCGCCCTCGCGGCCCGTCACCCGAACGGCCGAGTGGACAAGCCCGTGGCGTGCCGGGGAGGGACGATGGGCACGCGGGAGGGGACCGTCCTTGTCCGGCTGCCCCGGGAGCCCATCGTGACCTGTTTCGACCGACGTGACCTCGGCCTGCTGATCCTGCGCGTGGGTACTGGCGGCGTGCTGGCCGCGCACGGCGCGCAGAAGCTCTTCGGCTGGTTCGGCGGTGGCGGCCTTGAGGGCACCGGCCAGTTCATGGAGTCCGTCGGCTACGCGCCGGGCAAGGCCAACGCCACGATCGCCGGACTCACCGAGGCCGGCGGCGGCATACTGCTGGCGCTAGGACTGGCTACCCCCGCCGCCGGCGCCGCCGCGGCAGGCGCGATGGCGGGCGCCGCCGCCGTGCACACCCCGAACGGCTTCTTCGCGCAGAGCGGCGGCTACGAGCACCCGGCCTTCCTCGGGCTGACGGCCACTGGACTGAGCATCACCGGCCCTGGCCGGATCTCCCTCGACCACGCCCTCGGCCACTCCGTCAACCGCGGCTGGATGGTCCCGGCGGCCCTCGCGGTGACCGGAGCGGCCACGGCACTGGTCGTGGGCGCACGCAACAAGCGGGCCGCCCGGCAGGTGGCGGGGGACGGGCAGGAGTGACGGGCGTACGACAAGAAGGCGGCCCTGCACTGTCCGTGTGTGGACCTTCGGCGACCCGAAGTAGGGCCGTGCGCCGCTGCCCACGGAGCGGCGGCGCCCGCACGTGTCAGCTTCCGTACTGCTTCGTGTCGGGGTGCTCGATGAGCAGGACGTGCGCGGTCTCCTCCGCCACGGGGCGGTGCCGTGTCCCCCGGGGGACGACGAACAGTTCGCCCGCCTTCAGCTCCACCGGGTCCCGGCCCTCCAGCTCGATCCGGAAGGTGCCGTCCCAGCACAGGAACAGTTCGTCCTCGTCGTGGTGGTGCCAGGGGAAGGCGCCTTCGAACCGTGCGAGACGGACGGCGGTGGTGTCGTTCACCCCCGCCAGGGTGTGCTGCTGGTAGGGGCCGGGGAGGGCGGCGATGGCGTCGGTGACCGATACCGGTGCGGGGGCGTGGTGCTGGACTTCGTGGTGTGTGGTCATGACGTGATCTTTGCTGCCGGTGCGGTGGGTTCCCAGATCCAATGACCCATAATTGGTCCGGCTCTTGGACCAATCACGGTCCCGCCCGCTGCAGGGACGCAAGCATCGCCCCGCCTCGGCGGCGCGAACACCGGCCCGCCACGACGACGGAAGAGAAGAACCCCGCCATGCCCACGGACCCAGCCGCACTGGCCGACCGCCTGGGCCGCTGGTCGGCCGGCCGTGGTCCGCTGTACCTCCTGCTCGCCGCCCGCCTGCGGCACCTCGTGGACGAGGGCGAGCTGCCGACCGGTACGGCGCTGCCGCCCGACCGGACGCTGGCGTCCGCGCTCGCCGTAGGGCGCGGCACGGTCGTCGCCGCGTACGAAGAGCTGCGCCGAGAAGGCCGGATCACCCGGCGCCAGGGGAGCGGCACCCGGGTCGCGGGGCCGGCGCGTACCGCACCGCAGGAGAGCACCAGGGCTCCGGTCTTCCTCCACCTCCTGGAGCCCCGCGACGACGACACGATCCTGCTGGCGTGCGCCGCCCCCACCGCGCCACCGCCGGTCCTGCTGGCCGCGTACGAACGGGCCCTGTCCCGGCTGGCCACGGTCGAGGACGACATCGGGTACCACCCGTCGGGCCACCCGCTGCTGCGCCGCGCCGTCGCCCGGCACTACGGGCGGCGCGGGGTGCCGACCGAGCCCGAGAACATCCTGATCACCAACGGCGGGCAGCAAGCCCTCTCGCTGCTGGCCCGCGCCTTCCTCCAGCCCGGCGGCACAGCACTGATCGAGGCGCCCACCTACCCGGGCGCCTTGGAGGCGTTCCGCGAACACGCCGTGCGCCTGCGGACGCTTCCCGTCGGCCTGGACGGCTTCGAAGCGGTGGTACGCGGCCCGTCGCGCCGCCCGGACCTCGCCTATCTCGTGTCCACTCACCACAACCCGACCGGAGCGGTGCTGTCACAACTGGCGCGCCGGCGCCTCGCGGTGGCCGCCGCCGACGCGGATGTCCCGCTCATCGACGACGAAGTCCTGGCCGACCTCGCCTTCCCCGGACACCGGACGCCCTCGCCGCTCGCCGCCTTCGGTACGTCGGTCATCTCCGTGGGCTCGCTCAGCAAGAGCGTCTGGGGCGGGCTGCGCGTCGGCTGGGTCCGGGCGGCCCGGCCCGTCGTCGACCGCCTCGCCCGGCTGCGCGCGGTGCACGACCTGGGCGGAAACCTTCCCGCCCAACTGGCCGCCGCCGAGCTGCTCCCGGGGATCGAAGACCACTGCCAGGAAACGGCCGCCGACCGCCGGGCCCGTCACGACCAGCTACGGGCGCAACTGGCGCGACACCTGCCGGACTGGGATGTCCCGCCCGTGACCGGCGGAACCACCCTGTGGGTGCGTCTGCCGCACGGCGACGGGGACTCCTTCGTGCAGACGGCCTTCCGCCATGGCGTCGTCGTGCTGCCCGGCCGGGGACTGGACGCCTCGGGAGGCAGCGGGGAATTCCTCCGTATCCATTTCCTCGCCGGCGCCGACAGGCTGACCGAGGCGGTACGCCGGCTGGCGGCCGCCTGGCGTGATCACCATGCCGGCCGCGGTGCGGGCGCCCCGGCGCCCCGGTCACCGGCCGTCCGACGTCAAGCCCGTATGTCTGGTTCCGGTACGCGGGTGAGGTGGAAGTAGAAGTCCTCCGGGTCGCCCTTCTTGTCCATCACGCACAGCAGGACGTCGTCGGTGAGACGGCGGAAGTGGTCGATGACCGGCAGTTGGTCGTAGACCATCGCCGTGGACTGCTTGCCGCGGTGGACGACCTCGCGCAGCGAGGCCAGGCCCGATTCCGTGTACGAGTAGACCGCCCCGTCCTCGTCGCGGCAGAGCAGCGGCTCCACGTGGTCGGCGTCGACGAACCGTTTGCCGTACCACCGCATCTTCGTGAGCAGCTCGGCGTTCTCGCCGGTGTGCTCGAAGGCGCCGCCTCGCCACGTCCCGATCAGGAAAGCGGTGTCGACGGGGGCCAGCCGGTCGAAGAGGGCCGCGAGTTCCGCGGTGTCGTACGTGGCTCCGGACGCGACGGCGTCCAGGACTTCCTGCTCGGTACCCATGGGCGGGGCCTCCTTCGGCCGGGGCGGGACGGATGGGGCGGGCACGGTACTGCCCGGCAGGGGAGGGGCGGCGGTCCGGCCGGGCCGTACGGGGTCGAAGCGGTGGTACATCCGGGCGTGCCAGATCACCACCCGCTGCAGCGCCACCGCGGAACCGTACCCGGCGGCGGTGAGCGGAGCCAGGGTCCGCAGGCAGCTTTCCAGCCCCGCGTCGGCGCGTTCGTACGCCTCCCGCTCGGTCAGGCCGAGGGTCAGGGCGTCGGGCTTGCCCTCGGCCTGCTCCCGGTGGTGGCCGCGCAGGTCGTTGAGCAGACGGATCGCGGTCGCGGCGTCGTGCAGCGCGGTGCGCAGTACGGGCAGGCGGTCGGCCAGGCCGGGCTCGTCCAGGAGCGCCCACAGGGCGGTGACCTGCTGTTCGACGCCGATGCTCCAGGCGCCGTGCCGCAGATAGTCGGCCAGCGGGGGCGCCGTGCCGCCGGTGGCGGCCGTCCGGGAAGTCTCGTGTTCGTACCGCATGCCGGTCAGCGTCTGATGCATGCTTTCGCGCCATACGGCGAATAGTTCGGGCCGTCCGTCTCCGTCCACGTCCCGGATGATCTCGGCCAGAGCGCGCGCCACGGGATCGTCGCTGCCGCCGTCGTGCCCGTCGAGAATCCGGTGCCAGTCCTCGACGCGGGCCGTGGGCCAGTCCGCGCCCGGCGAGCCGGGCGCTTCGGGCGCGTCCAGGACGTTGTCGATGGCCATCAGCCAGACCGTGAGCCGGGACAGCCGCAGACAGGTGTCCGGCGGGAGCCACGGGGTGAAGAACGCCGTCTGCAGACACATGAGGGGGACCAGCGCGGTGTCCACGGGTAAACCGAGCTTTTCGAGCCAGTTTTCGAGCCTGGGCATGTTTTGCAGGGCGGCGGAGCATGTGTCCGCCATGGAGACGATCTCCGAGGGAAGGTGGCCGGCCGGCGGTGAGGTGTGCACGCCGTCAGGCTACGTCCCGGGAATCCGGGCGCGGTCCGCCGCCCCGTACCCCGGTGTGCCCGGAAGCCGCCGCGCGCGGCCGGGCCGCCCGGTCGTCCCCCGGCCGCCCGGCAGTACGCGGGACGGCGCGTAAGCCCGAAGTACCGGCGGGACCAGCAGAAATCGAGGCAAGATGTCAGCAGGACGCGCGTTACCGCAGCTCTCGGCCGCCCGCTTGTCACCCACGCTCGCGCCACGGGTGAATCGTTCCCTCACCCTCGCCACCCGGCACGCCCTCACCACCCAACGGGCAAACGGCTCCTGGCTCGCCGTCCCCGACCCCCGGATCACCGAGACCGCGCTGTGCACGCTGGCCCTGGCGTGTTCACCGCAACCCGGCGCAGGCCACGCCGCCGCCCGGGGCCGGGCCTGGCTCGCCGCCGGAGCCGCCCCGCAGGACCACCACCCGGTGGCCCGGGCTGTGGAAAGCGCGCTGCTGTCCCTGGCCTTGGGCGCCGACGGCTCCATCGACGTGAGCCACCCCGCCTTCGAGGACCCCGCGCTGTCGGCCCGGGCCCGGCTCCTCCAGGCCCTCGCCCTGCACACGGGCCGGACGGTCCGCGGCGGCGCCGGGCCTGACGTGCTGCGCACGCAACTGGCCGCCGCGGTGGCCGCCCCGGGACGGCTCAAGCGCTGGTCGCGCGTGGAACTCTGGTCGGCGCACGCCCTCGTGGCGGCCCACTTCGGCGACCGTAAGGCCGCCCTGCTGGCCGCCCGTACGATCGCCGACCAGCAGTCCCCGGCGGGCGACTTCTTCGCCAACCCGGTCACCACGGCTCTCGCGGCGCTCGCCCTCCAGGCCGCCGCGCCGGGCACCGCCGCCGCCCGCCGCTGCACGGAATACCTGCTCACCAGCCAGCACGCCGATGGCACCTGGCGCTTCACCACCAGCGACGTCTGGGACACCGCGCTGGCCGTACGGGCCTTCCGGGGGCAGCCGGACTTCGACCGCCACGCGCTGCCCGCCGCCGTCGCCTACCTGGTCGCGGCGCAGAACCCGGACGGCGGCTGGCCGTTCCGCCTGGGCGTCGAGTCCGACAACGACACCACCGGGGCCGCCCTGATCGCCCTGGACGGCGGGAGCCACGCTCCTGGCGGGGTGATCCGGGCCGGGGTGCGGCACCTGGCCCGGCAGCAGCGGGACGACGGGCTCTGGCGCACCTGGCAGTCCGCCGGAGATCCGCCGGTGGACGACGTGATCGCCCATGTGGTCACCGCGCTGGCCCGCCACTCCGGCCGCCACCGCGTGGACCTGGCCCCGGCGCGCGCCTGGCTCACCGGACGCCTCGACGGCCAGGGACGCTGGTACGCCGGCTGGTACCGGGGCCTGGCGTACGCCGCGGCCGAAGTCCTCCCCGCCCTCGACGCCCCCGCACCGCCGGACGGCCATGCCGCCGCCCGCGTGCTGGCCGAAACCCGTAACCCGGACGGCGGCTGGCCGGTCGAGGCAGGCGGCCCGAGCACCCCTGCCGCCACCGGCCTGGCGCTGGCAGCTCTGGAGCGCGGCGGACTCCGCGACGAAGACCTCTGGGCGCCGGGGCTGACGTATCTTGTGGAGACCCAGCGCGATGACGGCACCTGGCCGGGCGTACCGCTCATGTACGGCCCGCGGCCGCTCCTCACCCACTTCCCCACGCACACCCACGCGTTCACCGTGGAGGGCCTCTTCGCCGGTCAGCGCAGGCTCCGCGCCGCCGCGCGAGGCGGCTGCCTCCAGCCGCACGGGGAGGAGCTGTCCTACGGCCGGGCGGAAGGGGGACCGGCGTGAACAGCGGTGCACGGTCGGCCGCACGCCCCGGGCACGCCCCCGCCGATGCTCCCGCCGAGGCGCCCGTCGCCCCCGGCCGCGTACCACTGGCCGGGCACGCCCCGCGCTTCCGGCGGGACGCCCTGCGCTTCGTCCGCGAGCAGCGGCACCACGGACCGGTGACGAAGGTCTACATCGGCCCGCGGCCGGTCCACGTCGTCAACTCCGGCGAACTGGTACGGGAACTCCTGACCGCCCAGGCCCGTTCCTTCGACAAGGGCGCGATGTTCGACGCCCTCCGCGTCCCACTGGGCGACGGGCTGATCACCGCTGCCGGGGACCGCCACCTCCGCCACCGCCGCACGATGCAGCCCGCCTTCCACCACGACCGGATCGCCGGTTACGCCCGCATCATGTCCGAACGCTCCCTGGCATGCTCCGCCGCCTGGGAACCCGGCACCACCCGCGACCTGGTGCCGGACATCCACCGCCTCACCCTCGACATCCTGCTCCGCACCCTCTTCGCGGACCCCCAGGACCCCGAGCTGCGCACCGCCGTCAAGGACTGGCTGACCGTCAAGTACCACTCAATGCGCCTCGCCCTGTCGCCCCTGCACGCCTGGGCGGAACGCCTCCCGCTGCTGCCGGGCTGGCGGCCGCCGGACGACGGCCCGCTGCGCAGGCTGGTGGCCGTTCAGCAGCGGATCGTCGACGGCTACCGCGCCGACGGCCGGGACCGCGGCGACCTGCTCTCGATGCTCCTGCCGGCGGGCGGCCCGGACGGCGCCCTGACCGACACCGAGGTGACCGACGAGCTGATCACCCTCTTCCTGGCCGGCACCGGCACCGTCAGCGCGTCGCTGGCCTGGGCGCTGTACGAGATCTCCCGCCGCCCCGACGTCCAACGGCGCCTGCACGACGAGTTCGACACCGTCCTCGAAGCGGGACGCCCGCCCCGCTTCGAGGACGTACCCGCGCTGGTCTTCACCCGGCAGGTGCTGGCCGAGACCCTGCGGCTGCACCCGCCGTCGTGGCTGCTGATGCGCCGTGCCGTACGGCCGGTCACGCTCGGCGGCGTACGGCTCGCCCCGGGCGCCGAGGTGTTCTTCAGCCCGTACGCCCTGCACCACGACCCGCACCTGTACGAGGACCCCGAGCAGTTCCGCCCCGACCGCTGGCCGCCGGACGCCGCCGCGAAGCCGCCTCGGCACACCTACCTGCCGTTCGGCGCGGGCAGCCGGCTGTGCATCGGCGAGGACTTCGCCTGGACGGAACTGACGCTGGCGGTGGCCGCGTTCACCGCCCACCGCCGCCTGGAGCCGGTCGCCGCCGCGCCCGTACGGCCCCTGGTCGGCACCGTCCTGCGCCCGGACCGGCTGCCGCTCACGGCGCACCCCCGCACTCCCTGACCCCTTCCGCCTCTCCCTAGGAGCCGCACATGTCCACGCACCTCCCCCCGTCCGGCGACGGAACCCGGCCCGGTCGGCTGCGGGACCGGGTCGCCCTGGTGACCGGTGCCGCCTCCGGAATAGGCGCGGTGTGCGCGGAGCGGCTGGCGGCGGAGGGCGCCGTGGTGGTGGCCGCCGACCTCGACGAGGACGGTGCCGCCCGGGTGGCCGGGCAGATCACCGAGGCCGGGGGCACCGCCCTGGCCCGCCGGGTGGACGTCACCGACCTGGACAGCGTCACCAGCGTCGTCAAGGAGGCCGCCACCATGGGCGACGGCCTGCGGATCGCGGTCAACAACGCCGGGATCAGCGGCCCCCTCACCCCGCTGGCGGAGCTGTCACCCGCCGACTTCGACGCCGTGACGAAGGTGAACCTCTACGGCGTCTACCACGCGATGCGCTGCCAGCTCCCCGTGATGGCCGCGACGGGCGGCGTCATCGTCAACCTCTCCTCCATAGCCGCCCACTCGGCCTTCCGCGGCCACGCCGCCTACGCGGCGGCCAAGCAGGGCGTCCTCGCCCTGACCCGGACCGCGGCCCGCGAGTACGCGAGCCACGGCATCCGGGTCCTGTCCGTGTCACCGGGCGTCGTCGGCACCCCGATGGTCACCTCGCTGCCGCCCGGCAGCACCGACAACCTCATCGCCTCCGTCCCGTTGCAGCGCACCGCGCAACCGGCCGAAGTCGCCGCCCTCATCGCGTTCCTGGTGTCCGACGACGCCTCGTACATGACCGGCAGCGACCATGTGGTGGACGGCGGGTACCTGGCCAAGTAGCGCGAAAACCGCTGGCGGTGCCGATCTCGTGGAACTTACCCTGCGTCGGCGGTCGCTGCTCTCAACTCAGGTCGGCGGCCCCCGGCTTCGGCCCGCGAAGCCGGCCTCCCACAGAAAGGCCCGGCAAACGTCCGTGGACCCAGCCGACTTCTACACCGGCCTCGTCGCCGAGTCCTTCGCCCCGTTGCGGTCCTTCTCCCCGGACCCCGAGGTCTATGCGGCCTTCCTCCGCGAAGTGGGCGGCCCGGCCCTGGAACTGGGCTGCGGGGACGGTGACCCGCTGCTCGCCCTGCGTCGCAGCGGCCTGGATGTCGAGGGCGTCGACTCCTCCGCCGACATGCTGGAACGCTGCCGCCGCCGGGCCGACGAGGCGGGCGTCACCGTCACCGTCCACCACCAGCGGATGGAAGCGCTCAGCCTGTCACGCCGGTTCCAGGCGGTCTTCCTGGCCGGGCCCACCTTCAACCTGCTGCCGGACGACAGCGTCGCCGCGGCCGCTCTCCACCGCGTCCGCCGCCACCTGGCCGACGGCGGCACCGCGCTGATCCCGCTGCACGTCCCGGGCCCGACCCCCGCCGACCGGATCGGGCAGGTCCGCACCGCTCCCGCCGACGACGGCGCCGAGCTGCGGTTCTCCGTGGTGTCGGAACAGCGCGACGAGGCCGCGCGCACCAGGACCACCGTGCTGCGCTACGAACGCCACGGACCCGGCGGGCCCACCGTGGTCGAGCGTCCGTGGCTGCTGCACTGGTACACCCGCTCCGGCTTCGAGAAGCTCGCCGCCGAGGCCGGGCTGCGTACGGTGTCGGTGACGGACGGGGACGGCAGCGCCGTGGAGGGGGACGCCCCGGACATGGTCTTCCGCCTGCGGGCCGACTGAGCTCCGCGGACCGACTGACCTCTGCGGACCGGCCGTTACCTCCGAGGCGGCCGGCACCTCCGCCCGGAGGCGGTCCGCGCCGGAACCGTCACGACGAGCCGTTGTCGAGGCGGAGGCGGTGCGCGATGACGTCGCGGGCCACGTCGAGGAGAGCGCGGTCCTGGGAGTACGCGTGGGCCCGCAGCCGCAGGAGGGCCTGGTCGAGGGCGACCCGGAGCTGGACGGCGAGGACGCCGGTGGCCTGGTGGACCTCGGCACGGTGCAGGGCCAGCCCGGCGCCGTGCTCACCGGTGAGCAGCCGCGCGGGGGAGGTGTACAGCAGCAGGTTCAGCGCGGCCCGCGCGAACCGGTCGGTCGCCGCTATCTGCTGGGCGCTCGGGGCACCGGGCCGGACGCGGTAGGCGGTCAGGACACCGACGGACACGACACCCAGGAGCAGCGGGACGGCCACCACCGTACGGACGTCGGTACGGGCGGCGGCGGGCAGGAACTGGGGCCAGCGGTCGACGGGCGTGTTCCGCAGGTCGGGTTCGACGACGGTACGGCCGGTGTGGAGCGCCTCCAGGGTGGGCCCTTCACCGAGGACGTACTGCAGGTCGTCCATGGCCGGGCCGAGCCGGTCGGCGGCATCGTCGGCCCACAGGAGTTCCAGGTGGCCACGGGGAGTGGCGAGGCACAGGGTCAGGGCGTCGTGGCCGAGCAGTCGCGCGGCGGTTCCCGGGCTCACGCCGTTAAGGCCCTGGCCGGTGCGCGCGGCATGGCGCAGCCGGTCGAGGAGCATCTCCCACTCGGCGTGTGGCATGGTCTACCTTTCGTGGCGGGCGCGGCCGACGCGGTCGGTGCCGGCGGCGCGCGGTCCGTCCGGCCGGGACGTCACGGCTCGGACAGTTCGGAGGGCACCGTGCCCTGGGCGACATCCGCCGCCAGGTCGGTGAGCTTGAGCTGCCGGGCGCGGGCGTGCGCGCGCAGCCGCCCGAAGGCGTCGTCCAGACTCACCCCCAGCCGTTCGGACAGCACCCCCTTGGCCTGCTCGATCACCAGGCGGCTCTCCAGCGCGGTGGAGAGCTGCTGGATGAGGACGGCCTGGTCGTGCAGATCGTGCTGATGGCCGAAGCAGGCCGCGGTGGCGTCGGCCAGGGCCTGGGCGATGCGCAGGTCGTTGGCGGTGGGTATCTCGGTCTCCTGGCCGCTCATCAGGTTGAGGGCACCGGCGGTGAAGCCGGGGGTGCGCAGCGGGACCGCGGCGACCGCGGTGACCCCGGCGCGCCGGGCGCGGCGGGCGAAGCGGGGCCAGCGCATCGCCGCCGGGCCGGACAGCGAGGCCGGAGCCATGGCGGTGCCGTCGCGGGTGGCGTCGAGACAGGGCCCCTCGTCCAGTTCGATCTGGACTTCTTCCAGCCGGCGGCAGCGTTCGTCGGAGGCGGTGGCGTACTCCACCCGCCCCAGGTCGTCGAGGACGGTGACGCCGGCTCCGGCCACCGGCAGCAGGGCCGTGGCGTGTTCGGTCAGGTCGTGCAGCAGCTCCAGCGGATCGAAGTCCGCGCTGCGGTGCACCAGGTCGCGTACCGCTTCGGCGATACGCGCCTCACGTTCGGTCGCAGGCATGAATGGCCGCCGATCGGCAGGCTCCCGCCTCCACGACGTGGAGGCGGGGTCTCGGCGCGCGTCCGCGGCGGTGGGAGAAGGAAGTCCGGTCCCAGGGACCGCTGATGCCCGCTGACAGGAATTGCCGGCCGCCTCGACTCTCACCTGGCCCATCCGGGGCCGCCGCGGCTGCCGGTTCCACCCGGCTCTGGACGGCCTCACGGTGCACTTCTCACGGTAGCGCTCCGGCAAGAGCGCGCACAGGGAAAGCCGGTGCTTCCGCGAGCCGTTGACGCCACGGGGTGCCGGCCCTCCCCGCGCTTGCCGCCGTACGGGTCCGGCACCGCGCACGGCTTCCTAGGGCCGGCCCGCGCCCCGGTCCGGGCGGAAGAGGACCCACAGCAGGAAGGGGCCGCCGAGCACGCTGGTGACCACGCCCACCGGGATCTCGACGGGGGCGATCACCCGGCCCAGCGCGTCGGCGCCGGCGATCAGCGCGCCGCCCACCAGGCTGGAGGCAAGTACCGGTACGCGTGCCCGGCCGCCGAGGCGGTCGGCCAGTACGGGAGCCGCGAGGGCGACGAAGGCGATGGGGCCGCCGATGCCCGCGGCGACGCCGGAGAGGACCACCGCGAGGGCCAGGGCGAGCGCCCGGATTCGCCGTACGGGCACGCCGAGCCCGGCGGCGGTGTCGTCGTCGAAGCGCAGCAACTGGAGCCGGTTCCCGGCGGCGAGGGCGAACGGGAGCAGCGCGAGCAGGATCAGCAGCAGCGGCGTCCCCACCGACCAGTCGCGCCCGCTGAGGCTGCCGACCGTCCACAGGAAGACGCCGCCGGCCGTGTTGTCGTTCTGACGGGACATGACGAGGTCGGTGACGGCACCGACGACGGTCGAGACACCGATGCCGACGACGAGGACACGGTGTCCCCGGTGACCCGCGCCGCCCGCGCACAGCACCACCAGCGCGGCGGCCAGCACCGCGCCGACCGGGCCGAGCCACCACTCGCCGATCATGCCGGTGGACGAGCCGACGACGGAGGCGACGACGGCCGCGGTGGCGCCCTCGTTCACGCCGATGAGGTCGGGAGTGGCGAGGCGGTTGCCGGCGAGGGTCTGGGTGAGGCAGCCGGCGATGCCCAGGGCCGCGCCGACCAGGACGCCGACGGCGATCCGGGGCAGCCGGAAGTCCTGGACCAGCATCACCGTCGCGGGGTCGCCGGTGCCGAACAGGCCGGAGAGCGTCTCGGTGAGGCTCATGCCGGTGGAGCTGGCGAACGTACCCAGCGCGACGATGACCAGGATCAGCGCGCCGAGCGCGACGGCGACCAGCGAGCCCCGGCGGGGGAAGAGCCAGGAGAAGGCGCCGGTCCGCAGGACGAGGCTGTCGGGCGGCGTGACGTCCGGAGCGGTCCCTCCGGGAGAGACGGCGCCCGTCGTCGGTTTCGTCATGCCGTCCCTCCCGCCGTGGACATCCGCCGCGAGCGGGCGATCCAGATCAGCAACGGCCCGCCGACGAAGGCGAGGAGCACGCTCACGGGGGTCTCCCAGGGGCGGATGGCGATCCGGGCGAAAATGTCCGCCGCGATCATCACATCGGCGGCGATCAGTGCCGACAGGGCGAGCTGCGCGGCGATCCGCGGGCCGGTGACGGAGCGGGCGGCGTGCGGGGCCAGCAGGCCGAGGAAGGCGATGGGACCGGCGATCGCCACCGCCGACCCGGCCAGCAGGGTCACCGCCCCGGCGACGACGACGCGGACCAGCCCGGGGCGGTGCCCCAGGGATCGCGCGCTGTCGTCGCCGAGCGCGAGGGCGGCCAGCGGGCGGGCGGCGCCGAAGGCGATCAGCAGGCCGGTCGCGACGAGCGGGATCAGCGGGTAGGTGTCCGAGGTCTTGATGCCCGCCAGGGAGCCGATGGTCCAGTAGCGGAACGTGTCGAAGGTGGACTGGGTGCTGAGCAGGACGTACGAGGTCATGCCGTGGAAGGTGGCGCCGAGCGCGGAGCCGGCGAGCACCAGCCGCAGGGGTGACGCCGCGGCCCGGCCGGAGGCGGCCAGCAGCAGGACCACCGCGCTGGCGGCCATGCCGCCGGCGAGGGCCCAGCCGAGCAGGGCGTAGGAGGAGTTCGCCCCGAAGTAGGTGAGACCGATGACGACGCCGAGTGCGGCGCCGGAGTTCACGCCGAGCAGTCCGGTTTCGGCCAAAGGGTTGCGGGTGACGGCCTGGAGGAGGCAGCCTGCGGCGCCGAGGGAAATACCGACGAGGACGGCGGCGAGGGTGCGCGGCAGCCGTACGTCCAGGACGGCGAGCCGGAGTTGGGCGTCGGCGCGGGCCGCCGGATCGCCCAGGAGGAAGTCCCACGCGCGCGCGACGGGGCTGGATCCGGTGCCGATGAGCAGGGACAGCAGCACCAGGACGGCCAGCAGCACGGTCAGGGCGACCGCAACGGTCAGGATGCGCCGGCGGTGGCCGGACGCCCGTGACGGAGGGGGCTGGGTGTCGCCCACGGGGGGCCCGGCCTCTTGCGCAACCAACATAAGGTTAGCCTAACCTAAGGCTTGACCGGGGCTTTCGTCGCCCGACAGGCCCGGATACCGGGGTTTCCCCGGCATGCCCGGCACCAGTTGTTCCGTCAAACACCGTCCTGGCACCGGACTTCACCACTCGGAGAGCACAGACATGTCCACCCACACCCTGCCGCGCGTCCGCCGGACCGCGGCGGCCGCCGTCACCGCCGCCCTGGCGCTGGCCCTCACCGCCTGCGGAGGGGACGCGTCCGGTTCCGGGCAGGCGAAGACCGGCGGCGGCAAGGTCACCGTCACCGACGCCACCGGCACCGAGGTCGAGGTGCCCGCCAAGCCCGCCAAGGTGGTCGCGCTCAGCGAAATGGACCTCGACTCCGCGCTGGCCCTCGGGGTGAAGCCGATCGGTCTGACCGCCGGCCGCGGCCAGAAAGGCGCCCCCGGCTACCTCGCCGGCCGGGCCGGGGACATACCGGTCGTCGGCGCGGTCACCGGCCCCGACGTCGAGAAGGTGCTGCGCGCCAAGCCCGACGTCATCCTCGCCGGGCAGCTCGCCGACCCGAAGGTGCTCCAGCAACTGAAGGCCGTCGCGCCGACCGTCGTCACCATCGGCAAGGACAAGGACTGGAAGAAGGCGCTCGACCTCACCGGCCGGGTCCTCGGCAGGCAGAACGAGGCCAAGACCTTCCTCACCGGCTACGAGAACAAGGCCGCGGCCCTGAAGAAGAAGCTCGGCCCGCGCGCCGGCGCCACCGTCTCCGTCGCCCGCTACTCCGCCAAGGGCACCGCCGTGATGCAGCAGGGCGTGTTCATCAGCGACGTCCTGAAGAACCTCGGCTTCAAGCGGCCCGGCATCCAGAACGAGCGCGGCCAGGGCCACTCCACCCCGATCAGTGACGAGGACATCCAGCAGATCGACGGCGACTGGCTGTTCATCGGCACCCTCGCCGCCAAGGGCAAGGACGCCGACCTGTTCACGGAGCTGAAGGCCAAGCCCGCCTACCGTCAGCTCGGCGCGGTCCGCGAGGGCCACGCCACCGAGATCGACGGCTCCAAGTGGACGAGCCTGGGCGGCGGCCTGGCGGCCCTGTCCGTCCTGGACGACATCGAGAAAGCCATGGCCAAGTGACGCACGGCGCCCGGCCGGACGGGCACACTCCGCCCGGCCCGGCGCCCGCCCGCGGCCGTACGCACCGGCAGCACCCCGCACGTACGCGCACGTCCCGGCCGTCCGCCGGAACTCCGGCAGCACGCCCTCAACTACCACCGGCCCCACCCCTCAAGGAGAACCACCTGTCATGGCTCTGACCATCGACCACCTGCGCGCGGACGTCGCCGACGTGCTGGGCGAGGACCCGGCCGACATCCCCGTCGACGAGAACCTCGTCGACTACGGCATGGACTCGGTCCGCATCATGGCGCTCCTGGAACGATGGCGGCGCGACCACGGCACCCGGGCCGGCTTCGTGGACCTCGCCGAGCAGCCCGCCATCGAGGCATGGGCCCGCATCCTGGGCGCGGACTCATGACGGCGCTGCTCGACACCGCCGCGGCCGGCCGGCCCGTCGCCGCCGAGGGCCTGCCGCTGACGGCCGCCCAGACCGGCCTCTGGTACGCGCAGGCCCTGGACCCGGCGAGCCCCGCGCAGAACACCGCCGAGTACCTGGAGATCCACGGGCCGGTGGACCCGGCGCTGTTCTCCGACGCGCTGCACCACGTGGTCGCCGAGGCCGACGCGCTGCGGGTCCGGATCGTCGAGACTCCCGAGGGGCCCCGCCAGCTCCCGCTGACCACCGGCCCGGCGCCGCTGCCCCTGCATCTGGCGGACCTGCGCGCGGAGGCCGACCCGGACGGCGCGGCGCTCGCCTGGATGCGCGCCGACCTGGCCGAACCGTTCGACCTGGCCGCCGGACCGCTGTTCGCGCACGCGCTGTTCCGGGTCGGCGACACCCGCTGGCTGTGGTACCAGCGCGTCCACCACGTCGTCATGGACGGCTTCGGCTACTCACTGCTGGCCCGCCGCACCGCCGAGGTCTACACGGCGCTCGCGACCGGCGAGCCCGTCGGGCCCGACCCCTTCGGGCGCCTCACCGACCTGGTCGACGACGACGCCGCGTACCGCGCCTCGGACACGTACGAGACCGACCGGCGGCACTGGAACGAGGCGTTCGCGGACCGGCCCGAGGCCGTCAACCTGGCCGGGCGCACCGCCCTGCCCTCCCGTACGCATCTGCGCCGCACCGCGTACCTGGGGCCCGAGGTCACCGAACGGCTCAAGGGACTGGCCTCCTCGGTCCGCGCCACCTGGCCCGACGTGCTGATCGCCGCCCAGGCGCTGTACCTGTCCCGGGCCACCGGCGCCGAAGAGGTCGTCCTCGGGCTGCCGATGATGGGCCGGATGGGCTCGGTGGCGCTGCGCGTCCCCGGCATGGTCATGAACGTCCTGCCGCTGCGGCTGACCGCCGGCCCGCGCGCCACCTTCGCCGAACTGACCCGCCAGGTCGTCCTCGGCATCCGCGCGGCCCGCCGCCACCAGCGCTACCGCTACGAGGACGTCCGCCGCGACCTGGGCCTGCTCGGCGCCGACCGGGCGCTGGTCGGCCCGCTGGTCAACGTCATGCCCTTCGACTACGGCCTGGACTTCGCCGGCGCCCCGGCCACCGCGCACAACCTCTCCACCGGCCCGGTCGACGAGCTGACCGTCAACGTCTACGACCGCGCCGACGGCCGCGGCCTCCGCCTCGACTACGACGCCAACCCCGCGCTGTACGAGGGCCCGGAGGTCGGCCACCACCAGGAGCGGTTCCTGGACCTGCTGTCCCGCCTCGCGCACGCCGACCCGCACGTCCCCCAGGGCGAGCACGGCATCGCCACGGCGGCCGAACGTTCCCTGGTGCTGGAGCAGTTCAACGCCACGGCCCGCGAGCTGCCGCCCACCACGCTCATCGGGCCCATCGAGGCACAGGCCGCCCGCACCCCCGGCGCCACCGCGCTGGTCTTCGGGGACACCACTTGGACGTACGCCGAACTCGACGCCCGCGCCAACCGGCTGGCCCGGCACCTGGCCTCTCTGGGCGTCCGGCCCGGCACCCTGGCCGCCGTCGCCGTACCGCGCTCCGCCGACCTCGTCCTCACCCTGCTGGCCGTGCTCAAGGCGGGCGGCGCCTACCTGCCGCTGGACCCCGACTACCCCGCCGACCGGCTCGCGTACATGCTCGACGACGCGCGGCCCGTGTGCGTGATCACCGACCGGGACGACCGCGTACCCGGCGACGGGCAGCCGCCGGTGGTCGCCCTGGACGGCCTCGACCTGGGCGCGTACTCCGGCACCGTTCCGCCGCGCCCGCTCACCCCGGACCACCCCGCGTACGTCATCTACACCTCCGGCTCCACCGGCCGCCCCAAGGGTGTCGTGGTCAGCCACCGGGCCATCGACAACCGGCTGCGCTGGATGCAGGGCGAGTACGGCCTGGAACCGGGCGACCGGGTGCTCCAGAAGACGCCCTCCGGCTTCGACGTGTCCGTGTGGGAGTTCTTCTGGCCGCTGCGCCAGGGCGCCACGCTGGTGGTCGCCGAGGCCGGCGGTCACCGGGACCCCGCGTACCTGGCCCGCGTCATCCGCGAACAGGCCGTCACCACCTGCCACTTCGTGCCCTCCATGCTCCAGATGTTCCTGGCCGAGCCGGACACGGTGAACTGCGCCGGGCTGCGCCGGGTGTTCTGCAGCGGCGAGGCACTGCCGCGCGAGACGGCACGGGAGTTCGCGCGGGCCCTGCCGGGCGTGGAACTGCACAACCTGTACGGCCCCACCGAGGCGGCCGTCGACGTCACGTACCACGCCTGCGCGCCCGACGGCGAAGGCCCGGTGCCCATCGGAGCGCCCGTCTGGAACACCCGTCTGTACGTCCTGGACGCGGCCCTGCAACCCTGCCCGCCCGGCATCCCCGGCGAGCTGTACCTCGCGGGCACCCAGCTCGCCGACGGGTACCTGGGACGGCCCGGCCTGACGGCGACCCGCTTCATCGACGATCCCTACGGGCCCGACGGCGGCCGGATGTACCGCACCGGTGACCTCGCCCGCTGGACCGACCACGGCGAACTGCTCTACCTCGGCCGCACCGACCACCAGGTCAAACTGCGCGGCCAGCGCGTCGAACTCGGCGAGATCGAGGAGGCCCTGGCCGCCCTCCCCGCCGTCGCCGCCGCCTGCGCGGTGGTACGCGAGGACCGGCCCGGCGACCAGCGGCTGACCGGCTACGTCACGTACGAGCACCGCGACGGCGAGACCCCGCCCGACCCGGAGGAACTGCGCGCCGCGCTCGCCCGCACCCTCCCGGAGCACATGGTGCCCACCAGCGTGGTCGCCCTGGACGCGTTCCCGCTCAGCCCCAACGGCAAGCTGGACCGCAAACAGCTCCCGGCCCCCTTCTTCGAGGCGGGTCCCGGGCGCGCCCCGCGCACCCACCGGGAGGAGACCCTCACCCGGCTGTTCGCCGAAGTGCTGGGCCTGCCCCGGGTCGGCGTGGACGACGCGTTCTTCGACCTGGGCGGCACCTCCCTGCTGGCCGCCCGCCTGATGGCACGGGTACGGGACACGCTCGGCACCAGCCTGGCCATCGGCGCCCTCTTCCAGGACCGCACCCCGGCCGCGCTCGCCGCCCGCCTGGACGGCGACGGGGCGGGCGGCGACGCGCTGGACGTCCTGCTGCCGCTGCGCCCGGCCGGCGACCGCGTACCGCTGTTCGTCCTGCACCCGGCGGGCGGCATCAGTTGGTGCTACTCCGGCCTGTTCTCCCGGCTCGACCCCGCGCAACCGGTGTACGGCCTCCAGGCGCGCGGGCTGGCCCAGGACGAGCCGCTCCCGGCGACGATGGAGGAGATGGCCGCGGACTACGTACGGCAGATGCGTACCGTGCGGCCGCACGGCCCGTACCGGCTGCTCGGCTGGTCCGTGGGCGGCGTCCTCGCCCACACCGTGGCCGTACAGCTCCAGGAGGCGGGGGAGCGGGTCGAGTTCCTCGCCCTGCTGGACGCCTACCCCTCCGACCAGTGGCGCGACCAGGCCGTCCCCAAGGAGACCGACGCGCTGACCGCGCTGCTGCGGATGGCGGGGTTCGAGCGTACGGACGAGCTGACCCGCGAGGACGTCCTGGAGACGCTGCGCCGCGAAGGCAGCGCGCTGGCCGGGCTGTCCGACCGGACACTGTCCGCCGTCGTGGACATCGTCGTCAACAACGCCCGTCTCATGCGGGAACACCAGCACCGGGTGTTCACCGGCGACGCGCTGTTCTTCACCGCCGCCGCCCGCGCGCCGAGGACTGGCTGACGCGGGACACCTGGACGCCGTACATCCGGGGCGGGCTGGCCAATCACGACGTGGACTGTCTGCATCCGCAGATGACGCAGCCGCGTTGGATGGACGGGATCGCGGGGGTGGTGGCGGGGCGGCTGGCGGAGTTGGACGGCTGAAGGGGGCGTGCGGACGGGCTGGATGCCTGAATGGGCCGTTGGTCACGAGCTGGACGCCTGAACGGGTCGTTCGGTACGAGCTGGACGCCTGAACGGGCCGTTCGGACGGGTGAGTCGGGTGTGCCGCCGTGGGGTGCCCGGCTCGCCCTCGAGGCCGCCGAGGGAGTGCAACTTAGGTAAGGCTAAGCTAACCTTTGACCGTGTCGGGTGGATCTCACCCGACTGCCCTGCCCCGCCCGCCCCTTCAGGAGGAGCCGGATCATGAGCGCCCTCAAGACGCAGCCCCGCGTCACCGCCCGCCGCCTCGTCCGCAACGCCACCGCCCTGGCCGTCGCCGCGGGCAGCGTCCTGGCGGTGAGCGGCACCGCCGTCGCCCACGACCGGCCCGCGCACCGGGCGTCGTACCAGGTGGACACCGCGCAACTGGCCACCGGCCTCTACCAGTCCGCCTACTCCGAGCGCCACCACGTCCTGTGGACCACGACGGCCGTCGGCCGGCCCCCGGTCACCCAGTCCAGACTGCTGAAGGTCGACCCGAAGACGCTCAAGGCCAAGGCCGCGTACACCCCGCCGGTCACCGACCAGGCGACCGGCGCCGTCGAGGCGGTCTACGGCGTCGCCGTGGACGACGAGCACGACACCGTCTGGACCACCAACACCCGCGACAACTCGGTGGCCGTCTACAACCAGCGCACCGGCAAGCACCTCGCCACCCTGCCCAATGTCGCCCACGCCCGCGAGATCGTCGTCGACAAGCGCCACGATCTCGCCTGGGCCAGCGGCTTCGGCGACGGCTCGGTCGTCGCCTTCGACACCCGCACCTTCAAGGAGAAGAAGCGCGTCAAGGTCGAGGGCGCCGGCACCGCCGGACTCGCCGTGGACACCCGCACCGGCACCGCCTACGCCACCGACCTGACCAACGACCGGATCATCGCGGTCAGCCCGTACAAGGCCGAGCCGCGCTTCATCCCCACCGGCGACGCCCCCATCGGCATCGAGCTGTCCGCCGACGGCCGCACCGCCTACACCGCCAACCAGGCCGCGGGCACCCTCTCGGTCGTCGACCTGCGCAAGGGCACCGTCACCCGGACCGTCACCACCGGCGCGGGCGCGATCTCCGTCGCCGCCGACCACCGCTCCGGCCGGGTCTTCGTCGCCAACCGGGGCAGCGGCACCACCACCGTCGTGGACCCGGAGAAGGGCACCGTCCTGGCCGACCTGGCCACCGGCCCCAACCCGAACCACGTCACGGTCCGCCGCGGCACGGCCTACGTCGTCGACAAGTCCGCCGCCGGTGCCGACCGGATCGACTCGGTGCACCGCATCAGCCTCACACGCTCCCACTGACCGGTACGCCGCACACGCTCCCACCGAGTCCGGCTCCGTCGCGCACGCTCCCGGCGTGGCGGAGCCGGACTCGGCGGCGTTCGACGGTGACTCAGCGCCCCGGGCCGAGCAGGTCGCACAGCCCGTCGGCCAACTCCGTACGCCAGCACAGGTAGTCGTGGCCGCCGTTGAACTCGCGGTACACCGCGTCGTCGTACCCCTTCGCCGCCAGGGTGTCACGCAGCCGGCGGTTCGCGGGCAGCGCGACCCACTCCTGCTCGCCCGCCGACAGCCGGAACCGCACCGGCAGCCGAGGGGACTCCGCGATCCGTTCGGTCAGCCACTGCGCGCCCGGACCGTTCGGCCACCAGAAGGAGCCGGACTGCGCCAGCACGCAGCCGAACCGGCCGGGCACGGACACCGCGGCGTACGCGGCGGTCAGGCCGCCCAGGCTCTGGCCCGCCACGACGGTACGGGCCGGGTCGGCGGTCAGCGGCAGGTCCGCGCTCGCCCAGGGCAGCAACTCGTCCGCGAGAAAGCCGGTGAACCGCGGGTCGCACGTCATCTCGGTCCAGCGGGTGTCCGCGCCCAGCGACTCCGGCAGCAGCGCGGCCAGCGGGGGGATGCGGCCGTCCGCGATGAGGTTGTCCAGGAGCGTGGCCACCCCCAGTCCCGGCTGCCACATCTCTCCGTCCAGGAGGACGAGGACGGGGAGTTCCGCACCCGGTTCCGCGCCGCCCGGGGGCGCGTACCGCCACACCCGGCGCTCGTTGCCGAGCAGCGCGCTGCGTACGGTGTGGACGGAGACCGTGCCGCGGGGTACGCCGGGCCGCTCCCGCCACATCTCATCCTGCGGCGCACCGGAC
Source organism: Streptomyces chrestomyceticus JCM 4735 (assembly GCF_003865135.1). Classification (NCBI taxonomy): domain Bacteria; kingdom Bacillati; phylum Actinomycetota; class Actinomycetes; order Kitasatosporales; family Streptomycetaceae; genus Streptomyces; species Streptomyces chrestomyceticus. The sequence goes on from NZ_BHZC01000001.1 coordinate 9,052,217, forward strand.
AGCGCGACGCAGGACACCGGGGTGTCGCCCCAGCGGCTCGCGATAGCGCGCTGGTTGTACGGGTCGGGGCGCTGCTGCGTGCGCAGCCAGGGCCAGTACGCGGCGGCGTCGGCCGGGCCGTCACCCTCGTCCACACACAGCGTGTACGTGGCGTGCCAGTCCCGGCGCATCCGCACCGACCAGTGCCACACGTCCGTACCCGGGACGCGTTCCATGAGATTCCCGGACGGGTCGCGCGGATCGGCGAGCTTGTTGGGCGACACCAGGACCGCGCGGGTGGCGGGGGAGCCGCGCCACAGGAACGTCACCAGCGCGTGGTCCGCCGCACCGTACGGGTCCGGGCCGGTCAGCGGCGTACCCTCGCGCTCCACCGCCCGCCAGAACTCCGCCCCGGACAACGCGGCCGCCCGGCGGACGACACGCTCGTCCGTGACGCGCGGCACGGGGGAGGGCCGCGGCACGCGGGGCGGGTGCCGGGGCGTGTCGGAGGGCGGGGCGGTGACGGTCATCGGGCGATCTCCATGCCGACGGGTAAGGTCACCCTTACCTTACGTCCCGTACGCTGCTCGGGCCCGGTCGCGGGTGGGCGCGGGCGGGCGCGACCGGGCCCGACGGTGCCCCTGGGCGTGCTGCCGCCTCTGGCCGCGCCGGGGCACGCACGTGGGAGGCGGCCGTGGGCCCCCGACGTACCGCACTGCCGAGAGTCAGCACTCGGTACGACTTCGCCACACGCGGCGGGCGGCGCCTGTCCGTCGTCGTCCACCAGGACGGGCGCCGCTCCCTGGGGCTCCACTCGGCGGACGACCCGTACGCCTGCCAGAAATCCGTCTCCCTCGAACCGGACGAAGCCACCGAACTGGCCCGCCTTGTCACTCCCTCCTCACTGGAAGCGGTGCCCACCGGCGGACTCGACCTGATCACCGGACACCTCCCGCTCGGCGCCCGCTCCCGTGCGGCGGACGGCCCCTGGGAGACACCTTGGCCCGCACCCGCACCGGAGCCTCGACCGTCACCGTCCTGCGCCGCACCAGCGCCCACCCCGCCCCCGGCCCCGACTTCCGGCTCGCCATCGGCGACCCCCTCACCGGACGCTTCGCGGGCCGCGTCGGACTGTCCTCCGTTCCCCTGTACCTACTGGCCGGACTCGCCTTCGGGCCCCTCCGACGCGGTCGCCGAGGTCCGCACCGACCCCGGCTTGGCGCACACCGGAAACAGAGCGCCTCCGGCGCGCGCCGGAGGTGAACGTCCCCACCGAATCTCAGCGCCGCGCGTGGCGGATCTTCAGCCGTCCGAAGCCCACGGCCCCGGAAATGCGGATCTTCGGTCCGTCGCCGGACCGCTTCGGGGCCTGGTAGCGCAGGTCCTTCCACCCGGTGTGCAGACCCTCGACGTCGACGACCGCCTCGCGCGGCACCGTGATCTTCGCCCCGCCGGTACCGAGTTGCAGCTCGATGTCGACGACCGGATGCTCGATGACCGCCCGGGACAGATCCAGCCGTACCTTCCCGAACGCGGACCCGACCTTCAGGACCCGGGGCACCCGCCACGCGCCCCGCCGCCGGATCCGTCCGCCGGCGGCCGCGATCGTCGACGTGGTGCCCGGACGCTCCGGGGGCAGCGAGGCCAGGAGCGATGCCAGTTCATCGTGCGTCTCGGCGGTGAGCACCTGGTCGAGACGTTCGTCCATCTCCTCGTGCGGGACGAGCCCGTCGGCATACGCATCCCGCAGGCGTTGCAGGGCCCTCTCGCGGTCGTCCTCGTCGAGCGGCCGGTGCGAATGTTCCGATGGTGGTGTCACCGTCTCACTCTAATGTCGCGCCGACGATGTCATGTGCCGGGCACCGCACCGGACTTCGGACGAGGCGTGAATCATTCTTACCGTGCGCCGCGGGGCCGCCGACGCTGGTGAGGCAGCGGAGGGCTCCGGGAGGCAGGGTGAGTGATTCCGAGGGCGAGGAAGAGGGCAATTCCGAGGTCGAGGGTGAGGCCGAGGGGGACGGCTCGGAGAACCGGTCGCCGCTGCGCCGGGTGTGGCGCCGGCTGCGTGAACACAGTACGCACGCCCTCCTGGTGGCGGTCGCGGCGGCCGTCGTGGGCGGGGTGGTGCCGGTCCTGCTGACCGGGGCGTTGCAGGACTGGCTCTCCCCGCCGGCACCGGCACCGGCCACCTGCCCAGGAGCCGGATGCGACGGGAAGGACCCGCAGAAGGAGGGGTGCTCCGCCGATGCGGTCACCTGGCTCCCGCGGGCGGACAATCCGGTCGCGCTGCAGGTGCGGCGCAGCAAGCGCTGCGGGGCCGTGTGGGGGCGGATCATCAACGCGGAAGTGGGGGACGTGGTGACCGTCCGGGTGGAGGGCGGCTCGGCCCGCAGCGCCGTCGTCGAGTACGGCAAGGACCAGTACACGCCGATGGTGTCGGTGGGCGAAACGTTTCGGGTCACCGCTTGCGCGGAGCCGACCATCGCCGTCTCCCGTACCGGGAGTTGGCGCAAGTACTGCATCGTCGCGACGGACACCACCGCCTGGAAGTAATGCCTCGGCAAGGGGGAAGCGCTCCTCCCGTACCGGCTCCCTAGGGGCCCGTGGAGAGTAGCCTTCAGATACGGAACGCGGCCCTCTTCGGTGCCGGTCCGTCCGCCTTCGGCGCGGAAGGCTCAGCGATGGAGCACCGGGTGTCTGTGCAGGAACTGCTCGTCGGTCTGGAGCGGGCCGTCGACTCCGGGGAACACCGGGAGTGGGCGGTACGGTGCGCGCACGCGCTGGGGCTGGAGGGTATCGCGGTCTCCTTGCGGTGGGGTGCGGAACTGGTGTGGTTCAGCGACGACATCAGCGCGCGGCTGGAGGACGCGCAGTTCACCCTGGGGGGCCCCGGGGTGACGACGGACTTCAGCGGAGTGCCCTACCAGGTGCCGGATCTGGACTCGGGCACGGGCGAACGGTGGCCGCAGTTCGTGGTCGAGGCCCAGTCGCTGGGCGTACGGGCGGTGTTCGTGTGGCCGGTACGGACCGGAGGCGCCCGGTTCGGTGCGCTGACCGGATACCGCAGGACGCCGGGGCCGCTGTCCGCGCGGCAGGCGGCGGACGGGCTGCGGGTGGCCGACGCGCTGGCCGGCCGGCTGCTGACCTGGCGGCCGGACACCGGGGAGTCCACGCCCCACGACGGGCCGGGTTCCGCGGGCGCGGTCGACCTGCACTGGGTCGAGGTGCACCAGGCCACCGGCGTGCTGAGCTGCCGGCTCGGCGTACCGCTGGAGGAGGCGCTGGTCCGGCTGCGGGCCCGGGCGTTCGCCTCCGGCCGACCCCTCACCGAGACCGCCCGCGACATCCTTCAGGATCTGCCGCCATGACCACCACCCCATGACGTCTATGAGGAACAGTCGCCGTGACCACTCCGCGACATCGTTCAGGAACTGCCGCCAGAACTGTCCACGGCATCCTCCGGGACCTGCCGCCGTGACACCGCCGCCCGGCACGGGCCTGCCGTGCCCGCACCCGCTTACCGAGGAGTAGGGACATGAGCAGGGAAGGCAAGATCGCCCAGACCTTCGTCGAACTCGCCGACACCCTTGTCGCGGACTTCGACGTCATCGACTTCCTGCAGCAACTGACCGCCCGCTGCCGGGACATCTTCGCCGTCACCGACGCCGCGGTCGTACTGGCCTACCCGGGCCCGCAGATGTACAGCCCCGCCCCCTGCGACCCCAGCCCGGCCCTGTCCAGGGTGCTGGACGTGGCGCTGCGCGAAGGCCCTGCCCTGGACGCCTACCGCACCGCCGAGCCCGTCGCCCCGGCGACCTCTCCCAAGCTCCCGCCACGTGGGCCGACTTCACCACGCAGGCCCGGGCAGCCGGTTACACCTATGTCTGCGCCGTCCCGCTGCGGCTGCGCCGGGAGACCCTCGGCAGCCTGCTGCTCCTGCGGGCCACCGACAGTCCGGTGCCGCTGGACGACCTCGCCATGGCGCAGGCGTTCGCCGACGCGGCCACCATCGGTCTGATCCACGCCCGTACCCTCCGGCACACCGACACGGGCATCATCGACGAACAACTGCACGGCGCCCTGCACGGCCGCATCCTCATCGAACAGGCCAAGGGCTACCTCGCCGCGCACCGTGAGGTCTCCCTCGGAGACGCCTTCGACCTCATGCGCGACCACGCCCGCCGGCACAGCCTGCTGCTGTCCACCGTCGCGCAGAGCGCCATCGACGCCGGCGACCTGCCCGGGCCGCCGGCCGGTCCTCACCACCCGGCCGAGGACGCGCCGGCCGAGTGAGTCCGTCGGTCGAGTGAGACCGCCGGCCCGCCGCCGACGGCCGCGTCACCGCGCGGCGACGAACTCCGCGGGCATCCGGCCCCGGGCGACCTGGGCGGCCAGGTCGCTGAGCGTGCGCCCGGTGCCGCGCCACGATGCGCTCCGCTGCTCAGGCGCCCCGGCGCAGGGGCCCGCCGAAAGCCGGACGGCCCTTGCCCGGAAGGCGTCGCGCCCACTTGATCCCGGTCGTGCGACGGCGGCCCTCGCCCGAGGTCGGCACCGCCCCGAGGTCGGCACCGCCCCGAGTCCGGCACCGCCCCGAGTCCGGCACCGCAGTAGCCGGTGCACGTTCGGTGACCGCGAAATCGGTTCGGGCCATGACCATGTCGCACTTATGATCCTCTCGCTCCGTTTTTCTGTTTGTGGGGGGACTCTGCCCTGTGGGCACCACTCTGCGCGCTCTGCGTGCACTGTTCCTGCTGGCCGGCTTCTACGTCCTCGCCCTCGCCGTACTCTGCGCGCTCACCGGCGCCGCACTGGCGGCCTGGGCCTGGGCGCCGACCGGCGGCGCCGTCACGGCGACCGTGCTCGCCGTCCTGGTGGGCCTGCCGATTCTGCGGGGCGTCTGCACGCTCGGTACGGGCGACGACGGCAAGCACGGGCTCGCGGTCACCGAGGCCGGACAGGCCGAGCTGTGGCACGCCGTCCGCTCGCTGGCCGAGCGCACCGGCACCCGGGCGCCCGACAGGCTGCTCCTCACCGAAGAGGTGAACGCGGCCGTCCATGAACGCACCCGGCTGCTGGGCCTGCTGCCCGGCCGGCGCAGCCTGTACCTGGGTGTACCGCTGCTGATCGGCCTCAGCGAACCCCAACTGCACTCGGTCATCGCCCACGAACTCGGCCACTACGGCAACGCGGACACCCGGCTCGCCGGTATCACCCTGCGCGGCCGTGACAGCGTGCTGCGGACGGTGGCGGGATTCCAGGCGCCCGGACGGACGCGGAGCGACCGGAGGAAGCCCGGTCAGGACGGGGGCCGGACAAGCGCCGCCGAGGCAGGGGCCGAGCGGCGCGGGAGTACGGTCACGGTCGCCGTCCGGGCGGTCCGGACCGGACTCGGGAGAATCGCCGGGCCGTTGCTGTACGGCGTGGTGTCCAGGCCCTTCCAGGCGTACGCGCGGTTCTACCTGCGGGCCACGCAGAGCGTGGGCCGGCAGCAGGAACTCGCCGCGGACCGGGTGGCGGCCCGGGTCGCAGGCCGGGACGCCACGGCCTCGGCGCTGCGGGAGATCGCCGTCCTGGACGTCGTCCACGACGTCTACGTGGGCCGGTACGTCGGCCTGGGCGCCCGGGCGGGCCTGCTCCCGCCGCACGGCGAGGTCGTCGGCGGCGTACGGCAGTTGCTCGACGACCCCGAGCTGCGGGCCGACTTGGCGGAGTTGCGCGGGGAACCGCCGTCCGGCGACCCCACCCCGTACGACTCGCACCCGCCGGTGGCCGAACGGGTCCGGCTGATCGAGGCACTGCCCGACGACGGCCCGGCCACGTCCCCGGCACGGCCCGCGCTGGCCCTGTTGCGCGATGCGGAGCGGGTGCTGGTCGAGGTGGAGGGCACCGTCCTCACGCCCGAGGCGCTGGTCATGGAGCGCACCGACTGGCCGGACCTGACGCACCGGGCCGTGCACACGCTGACGGAAGCGGACGCGCAGCCGTTGCGGAGGGCGATGGCGGCCTTCGGCATCACGCCGGGCAGCGCGGCGGAGGATCTGGCGGCCCTGCTGGACGCCGTCGACGCGGGACGGCTGTGGTGGGTCGCCCGGCACCTGCCCAAGTCACCGGAGGCGGCCCGTGCCAGCGGCCGGGCAGCACGCGAGTTCCTGCGCCCGGACCTGGAGGAGGGGGTGCGGAACCTCGCGGAACTCGCCCTCGTGGAGGCGGCCGGGGCGCGCTGGGAACCGTCCTGGGTCGCCGGGCCCCGGCTCCGGCTGCCGGGGGAGCGGGACGTCGAGGACGAACTGGCGGCGGCGGTACGGGCGGCCGTCGCGGACGACCCCGACACCGGACCGCTGCGCGGCCTCCTCGCCGGCTGACCGGACGCGGGCGACTCCGGGCCCCGCCGACGCCCCGCAGCACCCACCCCGCAGCACCAGCCACGGATCACGTAACACCCATCATCGACCACTCACCACGCCGGCAGCCACCGACGCCGCCCGGCGAGCACACCTCCGATCGGATCAATCGCACCCATGCACGGGATTCTTCCCCTCATCATCCTCACCGTCACCGTCTGCACCTGGCTGTGGAAGAGACGGCGTACCACCAAGCGCGCCGCGGCGGCGGGTACGGACCTGCTGCCGCCGAACCGCCAGGACACGAAACGGCCGTGCGCCGACCCCGAGGCGGACGCCGTGACGGAGGCCCTCGTCCGGGGCGAGTGGCAGACCGCCGCCAAGGTGATCAGCGCGGCGGGCACCGACTGGGAACACCGCTCCCACCTGGTCGACGTCGTCGCCGAGCGGGCGGCCGAGGACGACACCTGGCTGCGGGCCTGGGAGGCGGCGCGCCCCGACGACCCGGACGCGGCCGTGGTCCGGGCCTCCGCGCAGGTGACGCTGGCCTGGGAGATCCGGGGCGCGTACACCGCCGAGCACACCACCGCCGAGCAGTTCGCCGGATTCCACCGGGTGCTGGGGAGGCCAGGGAGGCGTTCGAACGGGCGGAGGCCCTGGCGCTGCCCGGCGACCCCACCCCGTACGTCAAGAAGATCCCCCTGTACATGGGTCTGGGCGCTTCGCACGCGATGATGCTCGACCTGTGGAGCGAGGTCACCTCCCGCGCCCCGCACCACTTCGAAGGGCATGTGCGCGCACTCCAGTACTGGTGCGCGAAGTGGCGCGGTTCCGCCGAGATCGCCCGCGACTTCGCGGGACAGGCCGCGGCGACCGCCCCGCCCGGCAGCCTGCTGACGGTGCTGCGCCTCATCGCCTGGTTCGAACACGAAGACGAGACGCCGTCGGAGGCGTACGGCTGGCCCGATGTCCTGGGGATGACCGACGACGCGCTGCGGGACGTCGCCGCGGCGCGGCCGGACGACCGCCGGGTGGCGGAGGTCAGGCACCTGCTGGCGTACTTCCTGACGAAGCAGGACCGTCACGAAGCGGCCCTGGAACAGTTCCGCGCGGTGGACGGATACGTGGGCGCGCTGCCGTGGAGCTACCGCCCCTCCCCGGCCAAGACCTACTGCCGCTACCGGACCAAGGCGCTGCGGGGTGCCGTGAACGGGTCGTGAGCGGCACGGCGGGGAGCGGTAGGCCCTCGACCGCTGAGCAGGGGGTGGCCGACTGCCGTCCGCCTGCCTGACTGATGCTGTCTGCCTGACTGATAAGGTCAACAGCTTGCCCGTTTCGACCCCTTACGAGGACTGTGCGTGACCGTATCCACTCCGCCCGACGGTGAGCAGCCCGTCGCCCCGCCGCCGGACGACCGCGACCCGTGGCGCCCGCCGTCCCCCGACCACGGGCCGGCTCCCGCCCCCTGGGGCCCGCCTCCGACGGGGCTGCCCCCGGCGGGGTTGCCGCTCGCGCCGCGGCCCGGCAACGGCATGGCCGTCACGGCGCTGGTCCTCGGTGTCCTCGGCGTCGTACTCGCCCTGCCCGTCGTCCTGTTCTGGATGTCCTGGCTGCCGGCGCTGCTGGCTGTGATCTTCGGGTCCGTCGGGCTCGGCCTGGCACGCAAGGGCCGGGCGCGGGGCAAGGGCATGGCGCTGGCCGGTGTGCTGCTGGGCGTGGGTGGACTGCTGGGCGCGATCGTCGGCGGAGTCGTCTTCGCCACCGTGGTGCACAAGGCGAACGACGACGCGAGCGCCTGGATCGAGAAGGCGAAGAAGTCCGCCGAGGCCGAGAAGAAGGCGCGGCACCCGTCGTTCGGTGACTCCTACACCTTCGGGAACGGGCTGAAGGTGACGGTCGCCGAGCCGCGGCCGTTCGTCCCGGACGGCTACGTCCTGGGGCACGCCAAGGGCAACAAGGCCGTCCAGGTGACGATCAAGGTGGTCAACACCGGGACCGAGCGGGTCGAGATCGAGACGGGACTGCCCTCGGTCAACGACGCCGACGGCGCCTCGACGGAGCTGGTGATCGACGGCAGCGGGCGGCAGAAGGTCCTCAAGGGGTACGTCCTGCCCGGCCGGGAGGTCGTCGGCACGTACGCGTTCTCGCTGCCGCCGGACGCCGCCGACCGTATGGAGGTCGAGTTCACTCCGGACGCGAAGCGGTGGGAGCGGACCTACTGGAGCGGGCCCACCGGACTGACGGGGAAGTGACCCGGGCGGCGGTCCGCAACCCCCGGGCGCCGTCGCGGGCCTGCGGATGGCCGGTTCCCCCGTTGCCGGTGTGACGCCGTACCGGTTGGCTTGCTCCGGCTCCGTTCGGTGCCCGTGGGGTAGGGAGGAACCGTGCGTCGATGGACCGCAGTTCTGGTGGTGCTGGCAGGAGCCTGCGCCGCAACGTTGCCCGCGGTGTCCGCGCACGGCGCGGGCCCCGCACCGGCCGGTCCGTACGGGGACCTGCGCCGGGTCAGCGTCAGCGCCACCGGGGAACAGGCCGACGGCGACTCCTCCGGCCCGGTACTGAGCGCCGACGGCCACGTCCTCGTCTTCTCCAGTGAGGCGCGCAATCTCGTACCGGGCCTCCCCGAGGGCACCGGTATCCAGTTGTACGCCAAGGACCTCCGTACCGGGCGCGTCGATCTCGTCAGCGCGAATCCGGACGGCTCGCCGGGGTACGAGCCCGGCTACACCCACTCCGTGAGCGCCGACGGCCGGTTCGTCGCCTTCGACTCGCCGTCGCAGACACTCGACCCGCAGGACCGCGGTGACGGCATGGACGTCTTCGTCCGCGACCGCTGGACGGGCACCACCGCACTGGTCACCCGGCACGACGGCGATCCGGCCGCCGAACGCAGCTTCTCGCCCTCCATCAGCGCCGACGGGCGCCACCTCGCCTTCACCTCGCTGCGCGCCGACCTCGTGCCAGGGGACATCAACGCACAGGCGGACGTCTTCGTCCGGGACCTCCGGAAGGGCAGCACCGAACTGGTCAGTGTGGCCAGTGACGGTACGCAGGGCACCGCGCCCTCCTCCGACCCGGTCATCAGCGCCGACGGACGGCAGGTCGCCTTCACCACCGAAGCGAAGAACCTCTTCCCCTGGCCCCAGGGCGCGCCCGGCATCGCCAGGCCGCAGCCTCCTTACGTCTCCTTCGGGGTGCACGACCGGCGCACCGGTGAGACCCGGGCGGGCGCGTACAACCGGTCCGGCATCCCGGCGAAAGTCCAGTACGGGCTGCGGTTCTCCCCGGACGGCCGGTACCTCCAGTTCGACACCAGCGACGCGGTACTGCCCGGGGACCGGCCGGGCATGTGGGGCTCGTACTCCCGTGACCTGCGCACCGGCGCGTACGCGCGGCTGGCGGCCCGTCCCGACGGCGGTCCCCCGACGGGCAGCGTGACCGGCGGCGGGCTCAGCGCGGACAACCGGACCACCTACTTCACCACCAACGCCCCCGACCTGGTCCCGGACGACACCAACGGCACCTGGGACGTCTTCGCACGCGACCTGCGGACCGGGCGGGTCACCCGCCTCAGCTCGACGCCCGACGGCGGGCCGTCCGCCGGAGCCTCCTTCGGGGTGTCCTCCGACCGCGGGGGCCGGCTGGTCGCCTTCGCCGGTGCCGGTGACGACCTGGTGCCGGGCGACACCAACGGCGCGACGGACCTCTTCGTACGGCGCCTGCGCTGAGGGGGCGGGCGGTGTACGGAACCGGGCCGTCCGCCTCCGCCCGCCGGGCCCACGCCGCGCCGTCCCCTCCCGTCACACGCCTCGCCAGATGTTGTCGAAGGCCGCCTGCTCGACGGAGCGTCGTTGCCGTACGCCCTCCAGCTCCACCACTGCCTCGTTGACGGCGGCGAGGACGGTCACGACCGCGTCGTCGGTCCCGCTCAGGGCGTCGTCGGCCGGCGCTTCGCGCATTCCGGCCGCCGCCGCGAGAGCGGCGAGGACGGGTTCGCCCGAGGCCCAGCGGTCGGCCGCGTGGCTGCGGGCGGCCGAGGCGGCCACCGTCGTCCGGCCCTTGAGGAACGGAAGCCGACGGCGCTCGCGGGTCAGGGTTCCCTCTTGTGTCAGGGCGGCCCGGTAGACCGCCGACAGGCCGCGGCCCCGGCGCCACAGCCAGTCCTCGACCGACTCGTGGGGCGCCTGCCGGACGAGCGCCGACGCCGCCGCGTCCAGCAGGCGGTCGGCCGGCGCTCTCCGGTCGCGGTCGTCGGGAACGATGCGGTCGCCGTCCAGGGTGAGGGCCCCGGCGCGCAGGAGGTCGATCACCTCGGCTCCCGCCAGGGCGAGGGAGAGATCGCCCGGGTCCACCGGGCGGGGTTCAGCCGCGTCCTTGGAGGCGAGCACGGCGACGATCTGGAGGTCCCGCGGTGTGGTCATGACGAAGGCTCCGTGTCAGGGGGACCCGCGGCGGTACGGCGGTGAGTGGCCGGGGGCGGGGAGGGGCGGAGTGGGAACCACGGACGACAACGGGCGGTGTACCGCGCGGAGTTGACCGGCTCCGACTGTAGCCCGGTCCGTGCTCCAGCGACGGCTCGGCGCGCGCCACCGCCTCGGGCCCGGCCGGATTCCCCGATACCCCACCGGGTACCCGTCGCAGTGGGGCGCTGTCGGACGCACACGTTCCGATCCCCGGGAGCCGCCGGAATTCCCGGGTGTCCCGGCACTCCGGAATACCCCCCTGGGTATGCCTGTTAAGGTGGGTGACAGATACCCCCGGGGGTACACAGCTCCACCCCCGTCACTCCCGTTCCATGGAGGAGGCATCACCGTGTTCTTCGTCGACACCCTGACGTTCGAGGGCCTGGGCAACCGCAGCTACCTGGCCGGTGGCGACGGTGCCGCGGTCGTGATCGACCCGCCGCGCGACATCGACCAGGTGATCGCCGCCGCGGCGCGGCGCGGGGTGCGGATCGCGTACGTCGCGGAGACCCACATCCACAACGACTACGTCACCGGCGGCCTGGAGCTGGCCCGCGTCACCGGCGCCGCCTACCTGGTCCCGGCCGCGGCGAGCGTCTCCTTCGCCCGCACGCCCGTCGCCGACGGCGACACGGTCACGGTGGACGAGGGCCTGGTGCTGCGCGCGATCGCCACCCCCGGCCACACGCCGCACCACACCTCGTACGCGCTGGAGGACGACGGCCGGGCGGTGGCGGCCTTCACCGGCGGATCGCTGCTGATCGGCACGGTCGGCCGTCCGGACCTGGTCGAGCCGCGGCTGACCGAGCGGCTGGCCCGCGCCCAGCACGCCTCCGCCCGCCGCCTCGCCGACGAGCTCGACGACGAGGTCCCGGTGCTGCCCACCCACGGATTCGGCAGCTTCTGTTCCTCGTCCCAGGCCGAGGGCGACAGCACCACGATCGGCAAGGAGCGCACGGCCAACGACGCGCTCACCCTGGACGTGGACACCTTCGTCGCCCGCACCCTCGCCGGCTTGGAGGACGTACCTGCGTACTACGCCCACATGGGCCCCGCCAACGCCGCGGGCCCCGCCCCCGTCGACCTGACCCCGCCCGAGCCCGCCGACGCGCGGCGCATCGCCGAGCGGCTGGCCGCCGGGGAGTGGGTGGTGGACCTGCGCAGCCGCGTCGCCTTCGCCGCCGGACATGTCGCCGGATCGTTCAACTTCGAAGGGGACGGCAAGCTCGCGACCTACCTGGCCTGGTTGATCCCGTGGGGCAAGCCGGTCACCCTGCTCGCCACGACGCCGGAGCAGATCGCCGCCGCCCAGCGGGAGCTGACCCGGGTCGGCATCGACCGCCCGGCCGCCGCCGCCACCGGTGACCCGGCCGGCTGGATACGCGACGGCGAGGAACTCGCCTCGTTCCCGCGCGCTGCCTTCGCCGACCTCGCCGCCGTCCGTGAGCGTGGCACGGAGATCGTGGTGCTCGACGTCCGCCGCGCCTCCGAACGCGCCGGCGGATACGTCGAAGGCTCGGTGCACATCCCCGTCCACGAGCTGCACGGCAGGACCGGCGAGATACCGCCGGGCGTCGTGTGGGTGCACTGCGCCGGGGGCATGCGCGCGGCGATCGCCGCCTCCCTCCTGGACGCGGTGGGACGGCAGGTCGTCGCCGTCGACGACGGTTTCGACGCCGCGATCGACGCCGGCCTGACCGTGGCCGGCTCCTGATGCCCGTTCCCGATCCCGTCGCTCCCGCCCCGCAGGTCACCGGCGTGAGCGGGCAGGACGGTCCGGCAGCATGAGTGCACTGATCCTGGCCCTGGTGGCGGGCGGCGTGGTCGGCCTGGCGCTCGGCGCGCTCGGCGGCGGTGGCAGCGTCCTGGCCGTCCCGGCGCTGATCTACCTCCTCGGTTTCACCCCCGCCGAGGCCACCACGGCGAGCCTGCTCATCGTCACCGCCACCTCCCTGACCGCGCTGTACGCACATGCGCGGGCCGGACACGTGCGGTGGAAGGCGGGCGCGGCCTTCGCCGCCGCCGGTGTGCTGCCCGCGGCCCTCGCCGGAGCGGCCGCCGCCCGCCTTCCGCAGGCGGCCCTCACCCTCGCCTTCGCGGGCGTCGCCGCCCTCGCCGCGATCAAGATGCTGCGCCCCGCGGCCGCGGTGGAGGGGGACCGCGAGGTACGGAGGGGACGGGCCGCGGGGGCCGGTGCGGGGCTCGGTGCCCTGACCGGGCTGCTCGGCGTGGGAGGCGGCTTCCTCGCCGTACCGGCCCTGGTCACGGTGCTGGCCTTCGAGATGCGGGCGGCCGTCGGCACCAGCCTGCTGGTCATCTCCGTCAACTCGCTGGCCTCACTGGCCACCCGCTTCGGGGCGGCCGGTGCCTTGGACTGGGCGGTCGTCGGCCCGTTCACCGCGGCCGCCGTCCTCGGGCCTGGGACGGCAAGCGCCTCGCCGGGAAGGTCTCGGGGCCCCGACTGCAACGCGTGTTCGCGTTCGCCCTGCTGGCGGTGGCGGCCTTCATGCTCGTCGAGGCCGTGACGTGACGGGTCCGGCGGAGCGGCGACGGACGTCTCGGTCCGGTGGGCGGACGGACGTCCCAGGCCGCCTCGGGCGAGCGGGCGTCCGGACCTCTCAGGCCAGCGAGAGGAACAGTTTCTCCAGCCGCGCCCGCATCTGCTCCCGGTCGCCGCCGGCCTGCTCCCCGTCGGCCATGCAGTGCTGCAGCCCCGTCGCGATGATCGCGAACCCGGCCCGGTCCAGCGCGCGGGAGACCGCGGCGAGCTGCGTGATGACGTCCTCGCAGTCCCGGCCGTCCTCGATCATCTTGATGATCCCGGCGATCTGTCCCTGTGCCCGCCGCAACCGGTTGAGCACGCTCTTCAGCTCCTCGGCCGCCATCTCCAGCTCCACATTTCCTCCTCCGCGGCAGACCCGCGCCCCGGGGACACCCCGGGCGTCCCGGGTGTGGTTCCGGGCCCTCCGGATACCCCCGCGGGTATTCTAGTCCGTCGGAGCCCGCTTCCCCGGGGCCCGGGGACGCAACGAAAAGGAACCCCATGCACATGATCACCCAGACCGCCGTCCGTCCCGCCGAGGTGGCCGGCCGGCTGAGCGCCTACACCGTCGTCGACGTCCGCACCCCCGGCGAATACGCCGCGGGCCACCTGCCCGGTGCCCACAACATCCCCCTCGACCACCTCGCGAAGGCCCTCCCCGCCGTCGAGGCGGCAGCCGCCCGCGGCGAACTGCTGATGGTCTGCGCTTCCGGCAACCGCTCCGCCACCGCCTGCGAACAGCTCGCCGCCGCGGGCATCCCCGCCGCCACGCTCACCGGCGGCACCGCCGCCTGGGCCGCACAGGGCCATCCGATGGAGCGCGAGGACGACACCGGCGCCAAGGCCGCCTGGCCCATGGAACGCCAGGTCCGCCTCGCCGCCGGCTCCCTCGTCGTGGCCGGACTCGCCCTCGGCACCCGCTACCGGCACGCCCGCTGGCTGTCCGCGGCGATCGGCTGCGGCCTGGTCTTCTCCGCCGCGACCGACACCTGCGGCATGGCGGCCGTGCTGTCCAGGCTGCCGCACAACCGGCCCCGCGCCACCGACCTCGAAGCCACCCTCGCGGCCCTCGGCCGCTGACCGGTCGGCGCCGCCCGCACGGCCGGGTCGAAAAGGGCCGGCCGCATATAGTTCCGGTGCTCCTCGGGAATCCGGGGAAATCCGTGAGCAGAGTGGTTTCCTCCCGCCGCATTCACTCAGCTCGTTGCTGTGCGGGGCGCTGGCCATGGCGCGAGTTTCGCAGGAACGGCGTGCCGGGAAGGTGGGCCGCAGGTGCCCCTGGAGAGCGCGGTCCGGGGCGGAAGCGCCCCCTCGTACGAGGAAGTGGCGGGAGTGACGGTCGATGACGGGGCGCCGGGGCGCAGTTCCCCGGCAGGCGGGCACCCCCTCGTCCGGCGAATTCCGTGGAGCCCGCACCCAACTCCCCGTACCGGCTCCGCCTCTTCGGCCACGGAGCCGCATTCGCTTTCGGCGCGTTCTTCGCTCGGTGGAGCTGCTGCCGACCCGGTCGTTGCAGGTCGTCGGCAGTGTCGCCAGCGGTTTCGGCTCGTACCGGGACGGGTGTGAAATCCTCGGTCAGGCTGGGGAGAAGCGCGTCGCCTTCTTCGGCGGGAATCCCTGACGGCGGTCCGTCCCGGCCCGGTGTCCGGAGTGCGGAAAACAACCAGTTGGACGCGTACGGACCAAGTGCTCGTCCAACTGGGTGCAGTTGACCCCCTACTTCACGGACCGCAAAGTGAGGGCTGCCGACCCTCGAATCACGGTACGCCGATCGGTCTCGACCGACGCGGAACGCGCGGAGTTGCGGAAATGCGCCGCGCCTACGGCCATGGGGTCGCCGGTTATTTCGGTCGTTGCCATCCAAGGGGGAACCATGAACGGCCTGGCGTACTCGGACCTGCCCCTGTTCCTGAGCCCGTCGCTTCTCTTCCACCGGAAAGGAAGCAGGGCAACGGCCCCCTCCGAACGTCCTTCTCGCGGGACATGCTGTCGGCCCGGCACGGGGACCGGACGATGACCGGCCGGGAGCGCGTGTCCGCCGGAGCGCCGGCCGTTTCGGTGCCCGAACTGATCCGCCGCCAGGCGGCCCGCACACCGGACGCGGTGGCCGTGGCGGACACCGAACGCAAGGACACGTACGAGGAATTGGCAGCGGCGTCGAACCGGCTGGCCGCGTACCTGACCGCCCGGGGCGTGCGGCGCGGCGACCGGGTCGCGGTGGCGCTGGAGCGGTCGGCGGACCTGCTGACGGCGCTGCTGGGGGTATGGCAGGCGGGAGCCGCGTACGTTCCGGTGGACTGCGGGTATCCGGCGGACCGGGTGGCGTTCCTGCTGACGGACTCGGCCCCGGTGGTGGTGCTGTGCTCGCAGGCGACCCGCACCGTGACACGGCCTCTGGTTCCGGACAACGCGCGCACCGTGGTGCTGGACGACCCACAGGTGATGGCGGCGGTGGCCGCCTGCCCGCCCGGCACTACCGGGGTGACGGTGGGCGCGGAGGACGCCGCGTACATCATGTACACCTCCGGCTCGACGGGGCTGCCGAAAGGCGTCCTGGTCCCGCACGGCAGTGTGGCGGGCCTGGTGAGCGACCCGAGGTGGGGAGCGGGCCCGGACGACGCGGTGCTGGCCCACGCGCCGTACGCCTTCGACGCGTCGCTCTTCGACCTGTGGCTGCCGCTGGCGGTCGGCGGCACGGTGGTCATGGCGGAGCCGGGCGCGCCGGACGCGCGGCGACTCGGCCGGGCGGCGGCCGACGGTGTGACGGCGGTGCAGCTCACGGCCGGGCTGTTCCGGGTGATCGCGGAGGAGTCGCCGGAGTGCTTCCGGGGTTTCCGGCAGGTCATGTGCGGCGGCGACGTGGTACCGGCCGCGGCGGTGGCCCGCGTACGGGAGGCGTGCCCGGAGGTGACCGTGCAGCATCTGTACGGGCCGACGGAGGCCACGCTGTGTGCGACGACGCGTCCGGTCCGGCCGGGCGACGAGGTGCCGGACGTCCTGCCCCTCGGGCGGCCGCTGTCCGGCCGCCGCCTGCACGTGCTCGATCCGTGGCTGCGGCCGGTCGCACCGGGTACGGACGGCGAGCTGTACCTCGCCGGGGACGGGCTGGCCCGCGGGTACCTGGGGCGCCCGGGGTTCACTGCGGAGCGCTTCGTGGCCTGCCCGTTCGCGCCCGGTGAGCGGATGTACCGTACCGGGGACCTGGTGCGGTGGACCGCTGACGGCGAACCGGTCTTCGTCGGGCGGTCCGACGAGCAGGTCAAGATTCGTGGGTACCGGGTGGAACCGGGCGAGGTGGAAGCGGCCCTCGCCGCGCATCCGGCGGTCGGGCAGGCCGTGGTGGTGGCCCGGGAAGATCACCCGGGCGAGCGGCGGTTGGTCGGTTACGTCGTGCCTGCCGCCGGCCCTGAGGCGGCGACGGATCCGGACGGGTTCGACGGTCACGTCGGCCCCGCAGGGCCGACCGGCCCCACTGACCCCACCGGCGACCCCGGCCACGAACACCCCGACACGCTCCTCACCGCCCTACGGGACCACCTCACCGCCACGCTCCCCGACTACCTGATCCCGGCCGCCCTCGTACCGCTGGACCGGCTCCCGCTCACCCCGCACGGCAAGGTCGACCGCAAGGCCCTCCCGGCGCCCGGCTTCGGCACGGCCGCGCCGGAACAGCCGCGGACGGCGGCCGAGGCGACCCTGTGCGGCTTGTTCGCCGAGGTGCTGGGGCTGGACCGGGTGGGGGCGCGGGACGGCTTCTTCGCGCTGGGCGGTGACTCGATCAGCTCGATGCAACTGGTGTCGCGGGCCCGGCGGGCCGGGCTGGTCCTGACGTCCGGTCAGGTCTTCGGCCTCTTGACGCCCGAACGGCTGGCAGCGGTGGCCGAGACCGTGTCGGGCCGGCCGGAAGGCGCCACGGAGGACGACGAGGGGACCGGGGACGTGCCCTGGACCCCGGTGATGCGGGCGCTGGGGAAGCGGGGGGCCGGCCGCGGGTTCGCACAGTGGGTGACCGTCGGCGCGCCGGCCGGGCTGACGCGGGACGTGCTGGCGGGCGGGCTGGCCGCCGTACTGGACACCCACGCCATGCTGCGCGCCCGGATCGTGACGGACGGTCCGGAGCCGGTCCTGACGGTGGCCGGGCGCGGCACGGTGGACGCGGCCTCGCTGGTCACCCGCGTCGTCCCCGAGGACGGCCGCAGTCTGGACGAGGCCGCCGAGCAGGCCGTACGGGACGCGCTGCGGCGGCTCGACCCCGCCGCCGGGACGCTCGTCCAAGCGGTCTGGCTGGACGCGGGGCCCGAGCGGAACGGCAGGCTGGTGCTGGTCGTGCACCACATGGTGGTGGACGGGGTCTCCTGGCGCATCCTGATCCCCGACCTCCGGGCCGCCTGCGAGGCGGTCGCCGCGGGACGGACGCCGGTGCTCGACCCCGTCGGAACGTCCTTCCGGCAGTGGGCCGGGCTGCTGGCGGCACAGGCGACGGACGGGCGCCGCACCGCGGAACTGGACGGCTGGAAGGCACTGCTGGACGGCGGCGACCTGACCGTGGGGATGCGGACGCCCGATCCGCTGCGGGACACCGCCGCGACCGTGCGCCGTACGGAATGGATTGTTCCGGCCGGCCATGCGGCAACCCTGACGGGCCGCACCCCCGCCGCATTCCACTGCGGCGTGCACGAAGTCCTGCTGTCCACGCTCGCCGGAGCGCTCACCCACTGGCGGCCGGACACCGTCCCGGCCGCCGGGCTGCTGGTGGACGTGGAGGGTCACGGCCGCGAGCCGGTGGCCGAAGGAGTGGAACTGGTCCGTACGGTGGGGTGGTTCACCGACGTGCACCCGGTCCGTCTGAACGCCGCCGGTGTCGACCTCGGCGAAGCCCTGGCGGGCGGCCCGGCGGCCGGCGCGCTGCTGAAGGCGGTCAAGGAACAGGCCAGGGCGGTGCCCGGCGACGGACTCGGCCACGGCCTGCTGCGCCACCTCGACCCGGAAACGGGACCGGCGCTGGCCGCGCTTCCGGCCCCGCAGGTCTCGTTCAACTACCTGGGCCGGTTCCTCACCGCCGGGACACCCACCGGCCCGGCCGAACCCTGGCAGCTCACCGGTCACGCCACGATCGGCGAGTCCGCCGACCCCGCCATGCCCGTACTGCACGCCCTGGAAGCCGAGGCCGCCGTACGGGACACCCCCGACGGACCCGAACTGACCCTCGCCCTGAGCTGGTCCGACCACCTCCTGGACGAGGCCGCCGTACGGGCCCTGGGACAGCTCTGGCTCGACCTGCTCGGCGGCCTGGCCGCGCACACCCGCACCACCGGAGCGGGCGGGCACACGCCCTCCGACTTCCCGCTGCTCACCCTCACCCAGCAGGACGTGACCGAGCTGGAGCAGGCGGTACCGCAGCTCGCCGACGTCTGGCCGCTCTCACCCTTGCAGGAAGGGCTGCTGTTCCAGTCCGTCTACGACGAGCTGGCGCCGGACGTCTACAAGAGCCGGTGGACACTGGAGCTCGACGGGCCGCTGGACACCGGCCGGCTGCGGGCCTCCTGGCGGGCCCTGGTGGACCGGCACGCCGCCCTGCGGGCGAGCTTCCGCCGGAGCGCGTCCGGCGCGGCCGTGCAAGTCGTCGCGCGTGACGTGCCGCTGCCCTGGCACGAGGCGGACGTGTCGCACCTCCCGGAGGACGCGGCGCAGGCCGCGGCCGCGGAGCTGGCCGCACGGGCACAGCGCGGGCGGATCGACCTGGCGACGGCGCCGCTGTGGCGGCTCCTGCTGATCCGCCTCGGCGCGGACCGCCACCACCTGGTCGTCCTCACCCACCACATCCTGATGGACGGCTGGTCGCTGCCGGTGCTGGTCACGGAGCTGTCCGCGGCGTACGCGGCGGGCGGCGACGACCCGCGGCCGGCCCCCGTCACCTCGTACCGGGAGTACCTGGCCTGGCTGGCGCGGCAGGACAAGGACGCCGCACGGGACGCCTGGCGCACCGCGTTCCACGGCGCGGGCGAACCCACCCTGGTGGCGCCGACGGCACCGAAGCACGGCGCGACCGACCCCGTCCACCTGCACGCCGACCTCCCCGCCGAGCTGTCCCGCCGGGTGGAGGAACTGGCCCGTACCCACGGCCTGACCGCGAGCACCGTGGTACTCGGCGCCTGGGCCCTGGTCCTGGCCCGGCTGGCCGGCCGTACGGACGTGGTCTTCGGCGTCACCATGGCCGACCGCCCGCCCGAACTGCCGGGCGTCGAGACGATGGTGGGCCTCCTGATCAACACGCTGCCGGTACGGGTACCGCTGGACGCCGCGCAGCCGGTGCCCGCCCTGCTCAAGGACGTACAGGAACGCCAGTCGGCCCTCCTGCCCCACCGGCACCTCGGCCTGTCCGAGGCGCAGAAACTGGGCGGCCCCGGCGCGCTCTTCGACAGCATCGTGGTCTACCAGAACCTGCCCCGGCCACCGGCCGCCCCGGACCGGCCCGGCGCGCTCACGATCCGCCTCTCGGACGTGACCGACGTCGTCCACTACCCGCTGGGCCTGAACATCACCCCCGGCGAACAGCTCCGCATCCACCTCATCCACCAGCGCGGACTGCTCCCCGCCGACGTCGTCGAAGCCCTGCCCGCCCGGCTGGCCCTGGTCCTCGAACAACTGGCAGCCGACGGCCCGGCGCCCGCCGTGGGGCGCGTCGGCGTGCTGGACGCGGAAGAACACCGGCAGGTGGTGACGGAGTGGAACCGTACGGAGGCGCCGCTGCCCGCCGTACTGGTACCGGAACTGCTCCGCCGTCGCGCGGCGCGGTCGGCCGACGCCGTGGCCGTCGAGGACGCCCGCAGGACCGTGACCTACGGGGAACTCACGACCGCGGCCGGCCGTCTGGCCCGCCACCTGATCGACCTCGGCGTCGGCCCGGAGCGCCGCGTCGCGGTGGTGCTGCGGCGCTCGGCGGAGTCCCTGACCGCCGCACTGGCCGTGCTCATGGCGGGCGGCGTCCTCGTACCCGTCGACCCGGACTACCCGCCCGAGCGCCGGGCCTTCCTGCTGCGGGACGCGGACCCGGCCGTGGTGCTGTGCGCCGCCGACACCCGGCACGCGGTGCCCGGCGACTGCGCCGCGCACGTGGCCGATCTGGACGACCCGGCCGTGTCCGAGGCCCTGGCACGTCACCAAGGCGGCTTCGTGACCCAGGCCGAACGCCGTACGCCGCTGGGAGCGGACAACGCGGCGTACCTCATCTACACCTCGGGGACCACCGGCGTACCGAAAGGCGTCACGGTCACCCACCGCGGCCTGCGCAACCTCGTCGCCGACCGGGTGGCCCGGTTCGGCATCGGCCCGCACAGCCGCGTCCTCCAGCTCGCCGCCCCCACCTTCGACGTGTCGATCGCCGACACCTGGCCCGTACTGTGCGCGGGCGGACGCCTCGTCCTGGCCCCGCCGGGCCCGCCGTCCCTGGGCGCCGACCTGGCCCGCCTGCTGCGCGCCCACCGGATCACCCAGCTCGGCGGCACCCCGTCCTTCCTGCTGCACCTGCCGCCGGAGGACCTGCCGGACCTGCGCGTCATAGTGACCGGCGGCGAGCCGCTGACCGAGGAGCTGCGCCGGCGCTGGGCCCCGGGACGGCAGGTCCACGAGGAGTACGGCGTCACCGAGGCCACCGTCGTGCAGACGTCCACCGCCCCGCTGACCGGCGGCGAGCCGCCCACCGTGGGCCGTCCCGTCGCCAACACCCGGCTGTACGTCCTGGACGCGTTCCTCCAGCCGGTGCCGCCCGGCGTGCCCGGGGAACTGTACGTGGCGGGGGAGAGCCTGGCGCGCGGCTACCAGGGACGGCCGGCACTGACCGCGCAGCGGTTCGTGGCCTGCCCGTTCACGCCCGGCATGGGGGTCCCCCCGGCTGAAGGCTGGAGGAGGATGTACCGCACCGGGGACATCGTGCGCTGGACCGGCGACGGCGAACTGGTCTTCGCCGGGCGGGCCGACAGCCAGATCAAGATACGCGGCTACCGTGTCGAACTCGGCGAGGTGGAGGCCGCGCTGGGCGCCCACCCCGGGGTGGGCGAGGCGACGGCCGCGGTCCGCGAGGACCGGCCGGGGGAGCGGCGGCTGATCGGGTATGTGGTGCCCAGGGGGCCGGCGGGCGGGCGGCCGGTGAACGGTCACCCGGTCGATGTCCGTTCGGTGAACGGGCGCCCGGTGGACGGCCGGTCGGTGCGGGAGCACGTCGCCGGGGCGCTGCCCGAGTTCATGGTGCCCGCTGCGGTCGTGGTGCTCGACGCGCTGCCGCGCACCCCGAACGGAAAGGTGGACCGCGCGGCCCTGCCCGCCCCCGACTTCACCGCGCGGGCCGCGGGCCGGGCCCCGCGCACCCCGGCCGAAGAGCTCCTGTGCGCCCTGTTCGCCGAGGTACTGGGGCTGGAACGGGCCGGCGTCGAGGACAGCTTCTTCGAGCTGGGCGGTGACTCCATCATCTCGCTCCAACTGGTGGCCCGGGCCCGCCGCGCCGGACTGGTGCTGACCTCACCGCAGGTGTTCGAGGCGAAGACGCCCGAACGGCTCGCCCGGCTGGCCCGTACGGCGGACGACGCGACCGGCCCGCAGACCTCCGTGGACACGGGCGTCGGCCGGATTCCCCGGACGCCGCTCATGCGGAGGCTGGGCGAGCGGGTCACCGGCGGCGGGTTCGCGCAGTGGGCGATCGTCGCCACCCCCGCCGCACTCACCAGGGACGCCCTGACGGCCGGGCTGCGCGCCGTACTGGACACGCACGCCATGCTCCGGGCCCGCGTGGTGCCGGACGCGGACGGGTGGGCGCTGGAGACGGGGGAGCTGGGCTCGGTGGATGCCGAGGCGCTGATCACCTGCCTGCCGGTCGCGGACGATCTCGACGAGGCTGCCGGACGGGCAGCGCGGGATGCCGTGGGACGGCTCGACCCGGCGTCGGGCCGCATGGTGCAGGCGGTGTGGCTGGACGCCGGGCCTGGGCGGGCGGGGCGTCTGGCGTTGGTCGTCCACCACCTGTCGGTCGACGGGGTGTCGTGGCGCATCCTGCTCGCGGATCTGCGGGCCGCTTGCGAGGCGGCGGCGGAGGGCGGCGTACCGCACCTCGACGCGGTGGGCACGTCGTTCCGTACCTGGGCGGCCGCGGCCGGGCCGGACACCGACGGTCCCGGGACCGGCGATGCACTGCGGCTCGACGCGCTGCCGCCCACCGCATCGCCACTCGACGCGCGACCGTCCTCACCACTGTCGGCCGCCGCGCAAGCACCCGACCCGCTGCCGGTCGGCCAAGACCTCGATCCGGCCGTCGACACCGCGGCAACCCTGCGCGAACGGACCTGGGCGGTGCCGGCCGGGCAGGCGGAGATCCTGACGTCCCGTACCCCGGCGGCGTACCACTGCGGCGTGCACGAGGTGCTGCTCGCGGCACTGGCAGGGGCTGTCATGGACGGGCGGCCGTACGGCAGCTCCGTCCTCGTGGACGTCGAAGGGCACGGCCGTGCGGCGGCCGACGGAACCGACCTCTCCCGTACGGTGGGCTGGTTCACCACCGTACGCGCGCAGCGGCTGGACCTCACCGGCATCGACCTGGCCGAGGCGTCGGCGGGCGGCCCCGCGGCCGGCCGACTGCTCAAAGCCGTCAAGCAACAGTCCCGGGCGGCAACTGAAGACGGACCGGACCACCTCGCGGGGAGCACCGACGCACCCACCGGGCGGGCGCACCTCCCCTCCGCCCGCATCAGCTTCAACTACATGGGCCGCTTCCTCGCCGCCCCCACCCGGGCGGGAGCGCCCGAACCCTGGCAACTGACCGGCGAACCGGCCATCGGCTCCTCCTCCGACCCCGATATGCCCGCCCCGCACGTACTGGAAGCGAGCGCGGTCATCCGGGACACGGCGGACGGGCCGGCCATCGGCCTCACCCTCACCTGGCCGGACCGGCTGCTGGACGCGACGGTGGCGGCCCGGATCGGCGGCGCCTGGCTGGACCTGCTGGACGGCCTGGCCGCCCACACGGACAGCCCCGCGGCCGGAGGACACACACCCTCCGACTTCCCGCTCCTCGACCTGGATCAGGACGAGATCGAGCAATTCGAGGCGATCGCCGACAGGTTGAGTGACGAAGCGGCACGGTGAACGGGGAGTGACCGTTCCTGACCGGTCGGGCGTCCGTGGCGGTGCCACGGCCCTGAACAGGCATACCGCACCGACAGGGCCGTATCGGGTACCGCATACACTCACCGTGGCGCCGGACCGTCGTGGCGCAGGTACAACCGTAAGGAGCAAGGGTGTTGGAGCAGGGCTACCCGGTGGACCGGATCGATACCGGTACGGCTCACTCGGCGCGCGTGTACGACTACATCCTCGGCGGGAAGGACCATTACGCCGTGGACCGCGAAGCCGGTGACGTGATGTGCGAGGAGTGGCCGGCACTGCCCGTCCACATGCGGGCCAACCGGAAGTTCATGCACCGCGCGGCCCGCTATCTGGCCCGTGAGGAAGGCATCGGGCAGTTCCTCGACATCGGCACCGGCCTGCCCACCTCCCCGAACCTGCACGAAGTGGTGCAGCAGGTGCGGCCCGACGCCCGCGCCGTGTACGTAGACAACGACCCGATCGTGCTGACCCACGCGCGGGCGCTGCTCACCGGCTCCGCCGAGGGCCGGACCGCGTACGTCGACGCCGACATGCGCGACCCGGAGGCCATCATCGGCTCCGCGCAGTTCCAGGAACTGCTGGACCTGCGGCAGCCGGTCGGCCTGATGATCATCGGCATTCTGCACTTCATCCTCCCGCCCGACGACCACAGCCTGGTGCGGCGCCTCCTGGAGCCGCTGCCCGCCGGCAGTTTCCTGGCCATGACCATCGGGACCGCCGACTTCGCGCCGCGCGAGGTCAACCGGGTCGCCGACGAGTACGCGCGCCGGGGCATGCCCATGAAGCTGCGCACCAAGGCCGAGGCCGAGGCGCTCTTCGAGGGCCTGGACCTGGTCGGCCCCGGGCTGACGCAGGTCCACCGCTGGCGCCCCGACGCCGACCAGGAGCAGGTCGACGACCGGGACATCGCGATGTACGGCGCCGTCGCCCGCAAGAACGCCTGAGGCCCCGGCCCCTGCCGTCCCGCTCCACCCGATCCGTACGTTCGCCGGCTCCGAAGACAAGACAGGGAGCCGGCGGACAGCGATCCGGCCGTACGGCGCGACCGGCACCACCAGTGGGCCGAGTGGACGGGGGAACCACATGCTGCTGACGCTGACCGGAGGCTCCGGCGCGGGCAAAACCACACTGGCGGACGCGCTGACGGCCACCGCGCCCCGGGTTTCCACCCGCGTCCTGCACGGCGACGACTACTACTTCGGCACTCCGGAACACGGCGGCGTGTGGAGGTACGACGACGCCGGGGTACCGCACCTGGACTACGGATCTCCCCGGTCGATGGACTTCGACCGCCTCACCCATGACGCCGACGCCGCACTGGCCACGGCCTCCGTCGTCATCGTCGAGGGCCTGTTCGCCCACCACACCGCACCATCGGCACGCTGCCCACGCCTCGACGTCTTCGTCGACCTGCCGGCCGACCTCCGGCTGGTACGCAAGATCCAGCGCAAGTGCCTGCACCACGGCTTCCCCCTGGACGTCCTCCTGCACAACTACCTCCACCACCGCCGCGACGCCCACGAACAACACGTCGAACCGGCCCGCGACGCCAGCGACCTGATCCTCGACGCGACACAGCCCGCCGACACCCTGGCCCAGGAGGTCTGGTCGGAGGCCCGCACAAGACTCCGGCACCATCTCTCGCCGAAGGCGAACTCCGCCGTGCCGACGTACAGGTATCGCGGAGCGATTGTTGATTTTCTGAACACCTAGGATCGGTGGGGGTTGACAGGCAAACTCCGGCCCCGGCATTGAGTACCGCGATATCCGGGCGGATGACGATGTGGCAATGCATCGAGGCATTCGCGGATGCGGGGCGCGGCGCGCCTCTATGACACCCGCGGACGGAACGCCGCCGGGCGAAGTGTGGAATCAGGCCTGCGCGGGCCGGTGAATTCCCCTGAAAACGCTGGCGCACGACGATCCGCCGGTGGGTCTGTTCTCCGACCGTCTGTGGGACGTCTTACCTTGATCTGTTTCGGACGCGGTGGGTGCGATCACGTCCCGCTGTCGGTCGTCTCCCGGCACAGTGGGCACCGGTCACGGCCGTCCCAGCGGTCCCAGCCGAAAGCCGTGGGGGAGAGGGACTGGCCCTCCAACTCCTCGCGCACCGCGACCCGGTAGGCCCAGACCGTGCCGATGTACGGGTGGTAGGCGTCGTGAAAGGCGTGTGAGGCCGGTTCGGCGCCTGTCGCGACGGCCCGTTGCAGGGCGCGGAGCTGTTCGAACAGGGCCTGTCCGGCGCTGGCGACCGCGGTGGTCGCGTCGATGAACAGTCGTTCGCGCGCTTCGTAGATCGCGGCATCGCTCAGCACCGCCCGGGTGGCGGCACCCAGGTCGGCGTCGGCCACGGGGGACTGGGCGATCTGGCGCAGCCGGGCGTGGCCGGTCTCGGCGGCGGTGATGAACTCGATGTACACGGCCCGCCGCCGTTCCCCCGAGCCGCGGTCGTTCTCGTGGCGGCGGCGCAGGTGGTCGGCCAGGACGGTACCGGAGACGGCGAGTGAGCCACCGCAGACCGTCGCGACGAGCGTTCCCCAGTCCACGTGGGTCCTCCCCCTGCGGTGATCACGGTGCCGGGAACGGAATCTACGCGCGGCCTCCGCCGAAGAACAGAGGCCGGGCCCGCGACCCGCTGACTGCGAAAAGTCGCCATCACATCACCACTTTGCCGGTTGTTGACTGTTTCTTGGTCGTTCGTTGCCGGTAGCGTCCCGTCCTGATCGGCGAACCGATCAAGGCCGTACCGTGAGCCGTTGGATGTCATCGGAGGATGTATGACCTCTCGTATCACCCGTATCGCCGCCGCCATGGCTACCTGTGCGCTGAGTCTTGGTGCCCTCGCCGCGGGCGGGGGCGCAGCCGCGGCGGCATCGTCCGCCACCGCTCCCGCCGCAGGTGCGGACGCGTCGACTTCGAGGGCGGCGGTCGACGCGCGCGCCGCGGCCGTCGACCGGTGCAGCTACCAGGTGGTCCGCTCCGACGACTCCCGTTACGTCTACTCCGTGAGCGGAGTCGTCGGCGGCAGCACGCGCGAGTTCCCCGTGCAGGAGGAGGACTTCGTGCGGATCTCCGACACGTGGTTCAAGGTCGCCCAGGTCGACGTTTGTGCGGGCGGGCAGAGCCAGGCCCCCGTCACACTCCGCGTCACGGGCAAGCTGGACCGTCCGGAGCACTACGACCCGTCCGTGCCGCGGACCATCCGCAGCGGCGCCCTCCGGCCCGCCTCCTCGTCGGTGATCCCGAAGGCCCCGCGGCTGACCTCCGTCGACCGTGTCGACGCGGCCACCGTCCGCGTCAACTGGGAAGCCGCACAAGGCAGCCCGGACCAGGTGATCGTGCTGGAGCGCAAGCCGTTCTACAGCAGTGAGCTGGGCCTGTGGCACCCGTACACGTTCCGGTGGAACGCTCCGGATGGCGCCACCTCGATGGACCGGAAGCTCCAGCGTGACCCCGGCGTCCCCGCCGGAATCCGGTCGCACTCCTACTGGATGCGGGTCGTGAAGGACGGTTTCGTCAGCGATCTGCGCGCCGAGAGGCCGACCAGCGTCGAGCCGTAGCGGGCGAGCAGCATGAAGGGCGCCCGGCCGGGCCGGGCGCCACCGTCCGTAGTCTCCTCGGCATGATGAACTCACTTACGGATCTTGACGACGCCGGAGTCGCGGCCGCCGCGGCGCGTGCCGGTGCGGACGTGGTGCGCGACCTGTACGGACGGCGGCTCGCCCGTATCGACAAGGGAGGCGGGGACTTCGCCACCGAGGCCGATGTGGCGGCCGAGAAGGCGATCCTCGGTGTCCTCCGTGCCGCCCGGCCCGACGACGCGGTGCTCGGCGAAGAAGGCGGGCGGCAGGGTGCGGCGGAGGCTGCGCGGCAGTGGCTGGTGGATCCCCTGTGTGGCACGCTGGACTACGCCGTCGGCAGCATGCTGGTCGCCGTCAACGTGGCACTGCGCGAGGGCGCGGCGGCGGTGGCCGACCCGTTCAGCGGTGACGTCTTCCATACAGACGGGGAGAGCGCGTGGGTACGGGGCGAAGGCGCCGGCCAGCGGGGCGACGGCGCCGATCAGCGGGGCGACGGCGCCGATCAGCGGCTGATACCCACGTCCGCCTCCCGGCTCGTGGACGTCAACCTCGACCCGCCGTTCCCCGGCGCCCCCGCTTTCCGGGCGGTGGACCTGCTGGCCCGGCCCGCCTTCGCTGAGCACTTCCGGCCCCGCGTGGTGTCCACGACGCTCGCGCTGGCCTGGGTCGCGGCAGGCAAGCGCGCCGCGTACGTCACGGACGGCGGCGACCTGTCCGGCAGCGTGCACTTCGCGGCCGGCATCGCCCTGTGCCGGGCCGCCGGTTGCGTCGTCACCGGCATTGATGGCGCCCCGGTCGGCCAGGGCGGCCGGGGGCTCGTCGCGGCCGCCGACGCCGAGACCCACCGGCTGCTGATGACGATGGTGCGCGGTCAGGAGTAACCGCGAAGCGTTTCAGGAGCAGTAACGCGTCGGTGTCGGCGATAGTTCCGTACGGCTGAACGGCCGCTCAAGAAGCGGCCGTTCGCCGTACGGGGATCGTCACACTCGGGACTGTGCCCCGATGGTGGGGCTGGCGCCGTTCTTGTAGAGGGCGATGAGCTTGCTGAAGTCGAACGGCCGCTGGTCCACACAGGTACAGCGGTAGGTGTCGCACTGGTCGCAGCCGACGGTGCACGGCGGCTGGACGTCGGGGTTGCCCTGGTTGTGGTCGCGGGTGGCGTCCCACCCGGAGAGCGCGCCGAGCTGGTTCTCGTGGGCGAACTCGACCAGGCTGCGCTGGTTGTCGAGGGTGAAGACCCGCTTGTTGATGTTGCAGCCGAACATCGGGGTCGCGCCCGTACGGTTCCAGGTCTTCGTCGCGTCCCAGGCGGGCCACAGCGAACCGATCTGGCCGTGCATGGCCTTGAGGCCGATGACGCAGCACTCGTACATGTCGGGCGGCGCGCTCTGGCCGAACTCCATCAGCATGCCGTTGACCAGGCCCGGCTCGATCCCGGCGGCGGCCACCTTGGCCAGGAACCGGACGCCGACCGGGCTGAAGCCGGCCGACCCCTCACCGGGCTGTGCGTCGGCGGGCAGGGTGTAGGAGATCTTGAGGCCGGGGTGCTTGACGAGGATCTGGGAGATCGCCGCCGTGTGCCGCAGGTGCGCGGGCTCGTCGGCCAGGAAGTCGCCCTCGAAGTCGAAGTCGATGCGCGCGACGCCGTAGTTGCGCAGGAACGCCTCGTACTGCTCGACGATCCTCGGGACGCTCGTCTCGACGGCTTCGAGGGGCCTTCCGGAGGCTCCGCCGCAGGAGAAGGCGACCTTGCCGCCAGTAGCGGCGAGCTGCTGGATGTCCTTCTTCCCGTACGAGCTCTGGTCCACCTCCCAGTCCGGGCCGTCCTGACCGGCCCACGCCAGCTTCTTGTTGTTGTTGGCGACGATGAAGCCCAGCATGAAGCCGTCCACGCCGGATTCCTGGGCGTACTGGGGGAGGCTGGGGTTCGGCCAGGCCATGTAGTCCACGTACGGAGCGCGCGGCATGTCCCAGGGGCCGCCGTCCGGGAGCTTGTCGGTGGTGCTGAACTCCAGCGGCTGGGACTGGTCGGAGCGGTTGCCCGCGAGGTCGACGGCGGTGACCCGTACCGTGTACGCGGTCGTCGGGGTCAGACCGGAGAGCACCGCCGTTTCGTCCTTGACCCGCAGCGGCTGGGCGCCGCCGTAGGCCACCTCGTAGCCCCGCACACCGATGTTGTCGGTGGCGGGGGCCCAGGACAGCGTGGCCTGGGTCGGGCCGACGGTCTCCACCTGAAGGTTGGTCGGCACGCTCGGCGGCGTCGTGTCGTCGGGTACGTCGGCGGACTGCCCGTTGATCTTGAACTCGGCCGGCAGCGGGCCGGGGCCCGGCATGGACCGGGAGAAGCCGAGCCGGAACGCCTGGGTGCCGCGGTGCGGCGCGACGGTCTTGCGCTCGGGCACCAGACGCCCGGTGATGACGTTGCCCGACCGCTGCCAGACGAGCCCGTAGACATCGGTGACGTTCTGGTCCGACTGCACGCGGAACGAGATTTCCGGGTCGACCAGTGGTTCGCTTTCGAAATTCCAGACCGTGGCCTTCATGGTGCCGTACCACTCGCCAGGGGATTCCCATTCCGGCGTGACGTACTGCTTTGCCATGTCCACACCCCTCGTTTCCGACGTCCGGTTCCCGGACGTTCCTCCCCCCGTCGCGACCCCGTTGTGAACCTGCTGCCTCGTTGCGATCCCGTTGCGACAGGGAACCTAGGCACGGCACCTGCCTGCGTCAATCAGGGAAATCGGCCAGTGCCGGACCGGCCGGAAGAGTGCGCGGGAAATGGCGCCATTCCGGGACGACGCCGCGAAGCGTGGTGCGGATGCGTCCGGTGCAATTCCCGGAAGGGACTGTGCCCGGTGGGGGGAGAGGTACAGGGGTACGGGAATGCGCGGGGGCTGCGCGCACCGGCGGGCGACGGGCTACGGGGAGGCCCGTCCCCGTACCGCAAAAACCTCCACCCCGCCCTGCCTTTGTCCCTACGCACAACACATGACCTGCTGGTTCGTCCTCTTGGACCAAGAACCCGGCAGGCCGCCGTGCGTACGCTGCGGCCCAGTCGACCGAACCACCCGGCGCCGTGCCGCCTCCGCTCCCCACCACGCGAAAGGCCCCGTCGTGTCCTTGGACCTGCACCACCGCGCCGTCGTCGCCGATGCCCACAACGACCTCCTCATGGCCGTGGCCGCGCGTCCCCCGCACCGCTGGGGCAGCTTCTTCCGGGACCGGTGGCTGCCGCAACTGCGCGAGGGTGGCATCGACATCCAGGTCCTGCCGGTGTTCATCGACGACCAGTACCGCCCCGAGGGCGCGCTCCGGCAGACCCTCCGCATGATCGAGTGCGCCCATGTCCTCGCCGAGGCCAACGCCGGAGACGTCGCGCTGTGCACCGACGGAGCCGGCATCGACGAGGCCCTCGCCGAGCGGAAGATCGCTCTGGTGCTCGCGCTGGAGAGCGCGCCGGGCATCGACGCCTCCGTCGAACTGTTCGCCACCCTGTTCCGGCTCGGCGTACGGATCGCCTCGATCGCCCACTGGGGACGCACCCCGCTCGCGGACGGCAGCCGGGAGGACGCCACCGGCAGCCGGCTGACCGCCCCCGGCGTGCGGGCGCTGCGGGAGATGGAACGCCTGGGCATGCTCTTCGACATCTCCCACCTGGGGGCGAGCGGCGTCTCGCACGTACTGGAGCTCGCCACCCGCCCGCTCATCGCCACCCACTCCTGCGCCCGCGCCCTACGCGACCACCACCGCAACCTCACCGACGACCAACTGCGCGGTGTGGCCGGCACCGGCGGCGTGGTGTGCGTGAACTTCGTTCCGGACTTCCTCACCGACGACGAGTCGAAGGTGAGCGTCGACCGGGTCGTCGACCACATCGAACACGTCGTCTCCGTGGCCGGGATCGATCACGTCGGCCTCGGGTCGGACTTCCTGCGCGAGGTGGTGGCGGACCTGACCCCGCCCTGCTGCGAGAACCTCGACGAGGAAGATCCGCGGTTCGACTTCCCCGACCTGGCGGGCCCGGCCGACCTGCCCCGGGTCACCGAGGCGATGCTCCGCCGGGGGCTGCCCGAGGAGGACGTCCGCAAGATCCTCGGCGGCAACATGCGACGGCTCATGAGCAAGAACATGGGCTGACGCCCGGCCCGATGCTCCCCGCCGGGGCAGTGGCGGCTCAGCACCAGTCATCCCGGCCCTGCCATTCACCCGACACCTCACGGAGGACACCCCGTGCCGCACGACTCCGCACGCCGTTTCGCGCCGGCGGACGACACACCAGAAGTCCTGGGAACACCGGGATCACCGGAAATGCTGGGAACACCGGCAGCGCCATCCCTGGACGCCATGCTCGCCGACCTCGAAGAACTGGTCACCTGTGAGTCCTTCTCCGACGACCACGCCGCCGTGGCCCGCAGTGCTCAGGTGGTCGCCGCGCAGGGCCGCCGGCTGCTCGGTGTCCCGCCCCAGACACTCACCCTGGACGGCATCACCCATGTGCAGTGGACGTTCGGAACGCCGCGCGTCCTGCTGCTGGGCCATCACGACACCGTCTGGCCGACCGGCTCCCTCAAGACGCACCCCTGGTCCGTGGAGGAGGGCATCGTCCGCGGACCCGGCGTCTTCGACATGAAGGCAGGACTGGTGCAGATGTTCCACGCCCTGGAGTCGCTGCCCTCTCTGGACGGCCTCTGTGTGCTCGTCACCGGGGACGAGGAGACCGGCTCGGCCACCTCCCGCGCACTGATCGAGGACATCGCGCGCCGGTGCTCGGCCACGTTCGTCCTGGAGCCGTCGGCGCCCGGCGGAGCGCTGAAGACCGGCCGCAAGGGCGTGTCCCTCTACGACATCACCGTCCACGGCCGGGCCGCCCACTCCGGACTGGAGCCGGAGAAAGGCGTCAACGCGGCCACCGAACTCGCCCACCAACTGCTCGCCCTGGGCGGCATAGCGAGCACCGTCAACGCCTCCACCGGGCCCGGGACGAGCGTCACCCCCACCGTGATGCGGGCCGGCACCTCGAACAACACCGTGCCCGCACGGGCGGAGCTGAGCGTGGACGTCCGCGTGCCGAACGCCACGGCCCAGGACGCGGTCGACCGGCTCATCCGGTCCCTGCACCCGCGGACCCCCGGCGCCCGCCTGCAGATCGACGGCGGCCCCAACCGGCCGCCCCTGGCCCCCGATGCCTCCGGCGAGCTGTTCGCCCTGGCCACCGAGGAGGCCGTACGGCTCGGCCTCGACCCGCTGCGCCAAGCGGCCGTGGGCGGGGCCTCCGACGGCAACTACACCGCCGGGGTCGGGTGCCCCACGCTCGACGGCCTCGGCGCGGTGGGCGACGGCGCGCACGCCGACCACGAACACGTCGTGGCCGCCACCATGCCGGACCGCGCCCGCCTCCTGGCCCGCCTGGTCGGAGCACTGCGGTGAAGGGGGCCACCGTACGGGAGCTGCACCTCATGGCGGACTTCGACGCCGTCAGCCTGCTCTACGCCGGCATCTGGGGGACCCCGCCCGCCCACTCGCCCATGTCCGCCGAGGTCATGCGCGCCCTCTCGCACGCCGGCAACTATGTGGCCGGAGCGTACGAGGACGGCCGGCTGGTCGGCGCCTCCGTCGGCTTCTTCGGCGAACCCGTGGGCACCAGCCTGCACTCGCACATCACCGGCGCCGAAATGGGCCGTGGCGTGGGCCTCGCCCTCAAACTGCACCAGCGGCAGTGGGCGATGGCCCGCCGCCTGGAGCGCATCACCTGGACCTACGACCCGCTCATCCGCCGCAACGCCTACTTCAACCTCGTCAAACTCGGCGCCCGGCCGGAGGAGTACCTGACCTCCTTCTACGGCGCGATGGACGACGTCATCAACGGCGGCGACGAATCCGACCGGGTCGTGGTCGCCTGGAACCTCACCACGCCCACCCCACCGCCCGGGACGACCGAACTGCCCGCCGGCACTGCGCACGTCCTCCGTAACGACGAGGGCCGCCCGCAGACCGTGCCGACCGACGCCGCCACCGTCCTCGTCGACCTGCCCGACGACATCGAGGCCCTGCGCGGTACGGACCCCGGCGCCGCCCGGGCCTGGCGGCTGGCGGTACGGGACACCCTGGGCGGCCTGCTCGCCGAGGGTGCCCGCGTCGTCGGCTTCCACGAACGCCGCCGTTACGTGGTCCAACGCCCCCACGCCCGCCCCTGACCGCCCTACCCCTCAAGGAGTCACCAGTCGTGCAGACGAAGATCACCGGCGTCGAGCTGCGCCGCATCGCGATGCCGCTCGTCGCCCCGTTCCGTACCTCCTTCGGCGTGGAGACCAGCCGCGACGTGCTGCTGGTCCGCGTGGTCACCGCCGAGGGCGAGGGGTGGGCCGAGTGCGCCGCGATGTCCGAACCCCGCTACTGCTCCGAGTACGTCGACAGCGCCCAGGAGGTCCTGCGCAAGTTCCTGATCCCCGCCCTGCCGAAGGACGGCACGGACGCACACGGGGTGGGACGGGTCCTGCGGCCCTTCACCGGCCACCGCATGGCGAAGGCCGCGCTGGAGACCGCGGTGCTGGACGCCCAGCTCCGCGCCGCCGGCGAGTCCTTCGGCTCCTACCTGGGGGCCGCCCGGGACCGGGTGCCCTGCGGCGTCTCGGTCGGGATCATGGACTCCGTACCCGAACTCCTCGACGCCGTGGCGGGGTACGTCGACGAGGGCTACGTCCGGATCAAGCTGAAGATCGAGCCCGGCTGGGACGTCGAGCCGGTACGCGCCGTACGCGAGCGCTTCGGTGACGACCTGCTCCTCCAGGTCGACGCCAACGCCGCCTACACCCTGGTGGACGCCCGGCAACTGGCCCGGCTGGACGCCTTCGACCTGTTGCTGATCGAACAGCCGCTGGCCAACGACGACATGGTCCAGCACGCCGAACTGGCCAAGCTGCTGCGTACCCCGGTCTGCCTGGACGAGTCCATCGAGTCCGCCGCCGACGCCGCGGCGGCCATCTCCCTCGGCGCCTGCTCCGTCATCAACATCAAGCCGGCCAGGGTCGGCGGCTACCTCGAAGCCCGGCGCATCCACGACCTGGCCCGCGCCCACGGCATACCCGTCTGGTGCGGCGGCATGCTGGAGACCGGCATCGGCCGCGCCGCCAACGTGGCCCTGGCCGCCCTGCCCGGCTTCACCCTCCCCGGCGACACCTCCGGCTCCAGCCGCTACTTCGCCACCGACATCACGGAACCGTTCGTCCTGGCCGACGGTCACCTCGACGTCCCCACCGGCCCCGGCCTCGGCGTCGAGCCGCTGCCCCACCTTCTCGACGAGGTCACGAGCTTCAGTGAATGGGTGGCGTTGTGAGGGTGCCGCCAGGGAAACGGCTCCCGGACACTACTCGGTGGGTGTGACAGTGCCGGTGTGATCTCCCGCCCACACCACCGGGGTACGGTCCGACCACGGGCTTGCCTGTTCGAGTTGGCCGGCCAGGCGGAAGAGGCGGCCTTCCAGGCCGTACCCGGCGGCGAACTGCATACCGATCGGGAGCCCCGTCGCGGTGTCGGCCGTCACCGGCACGGACATGGCCGGCGTGCCCGCCACGTTGAACGCCATGGTGAACGGTGAGCGGTCGTTGAGGCGGTCGATCCAGCCGAGGCCGTCCAGCGCCGCCGCGCCCTCCGCATAGGTGCCCAGCGGCATGGGGAGCTCCGGCAAGGTCGGGGTGAGCAGGATGTCGTGGGCGTCGAAGTACCGCGCCAGGCTCCGGGCGACCCGGTTGCGTACCGCGAGCGCGTCGACGAACCGGGCGCCGCTGACCTGCTGCCCGTACTGACAGCCGGCGAGCGTCGCCGGTTCGAGCGTCGAGGAGTCGACGGGCCGGCCGAAGGCGGCGGCCACCGCGTCGACCGAGGCCGCGAGGTGCACCGTGAACAGCCGGGCGGTGGCCAGGACGAACTCCTCCCAGCCGACCCCGAGATCGACCGTGACCTCCTCCACCCGGTGGCCGAGGGCTTCGAGCAGCCGTACGGTACGGGCCAGCGCGTCGGCCACGGGTGCGGTGGTGCGGCGTCCGCCCCATGCCTGGGGGAGGACACCGATACGCAGCGGGCCCGGGTCGCGGGTGACCTCCTCCGCGTAGGGCCGGGACGGCTGCTGGGCGAAGTAGGGGTCGCCCGGTTCCGGGCCGCGCATCCGGTCGAGCAGCACCGCGCTGTCCCGTACGGTGCGGCTGACGCTGCCCTGCACGGCCAGGCCGCTGAACGTCTCGTCGGCGTCGGGGCCCATGGACACCCGGCCACGGGTGGGCTTCAGCCCGAAGAGGCCGGTACAGGCGGCGGGGATGCGCAGCGAGCCGGCGGCGTCGGTGGCGTGCGCGATCGGGACCACCCCGGCCGCGACCGCCGCGGCCGAGCCCCCGCTGGATCCGCCCGCGCTCAGCTCCGGGCTCCACGGGTTGCGGGTCGCGCCGTACAGCACGGGTTCCGTCGTGATGCTGTAGGCCAGCTCCGGTGTCGCGGTCCGGCCGAACGTCACGAGACCGGCGTCACGGAAGCGCCGCATCAGGGCGGAGTCGGCCCCGGCGACAAGGCCGGCCGCGAGACGGCTTCCCAGCTCCGTCCGCCTCCCGGCCATCGCGACTCCGATGTCCTTGATCAGGAAGGGAACGCCCGCCAGCGGTGTGCTGCCGGGGTGGCGGCGGGGGCCGGGACGGGCGTCGGGGCCGGGCTCGTCGTCGGTGGGCCAGGTCTCCACGACGGCGTTGATCCGCGGATTGACCGCCTGTACGGCCTCGCGTGCGGCTGCCTCCAGTTCGGCGGGGGACACCTCACCCCTGGCCACCAGCTCCGCGAGCCCTACAGCGTCGAAGCGTACGTACTCGGGAATTTTCACAGTCACTCCCAGCAGAATGAAGGATACCGATGGGTTCCGAACGATACCGGGCGGTATCGTGTGGGTCCGGCTGGTACCGTAGCAGGAGTTGAGGGGGCCCACCGGCCCAAGGTTCGACAGGCCCGACAGGTGCGACGAGCCCACGATCGACCGGAGTCACGGAGCAGTCATGACAGCGACCACGAGAAGGCCGGGCAGGGTGGCCAAACTGCCGCCCCGTGAGCGCATCCTCGACGCGGCGGAAGAGCTCTTCCAGTGCGAGGGCATCCGGCGGGTGGGCGTGCAGGCGATCGCCGAGCGGGCCGAGACCACCAAGATGGCGATCTACCGGCACTTCGAGACCAAGGACGCCCTGGTCGCGGAGTGGCTGCGGATCGTCGCCGCCGACTACCAGGCGGCCTTCGACCGGGTCGAGGCCGAACACCCCGGCCGTCCCAGGGAGCAGATCCTGGGCCTGGCCCGCTTCATCGCCGAGGGGCTGCCGACGCTCTCGTACCGGGGCTGCCCGTTCGTCAACTCCCTCGCCGAACTGCCCGACCGTTCCGATCCCGCACGGCAGGTGATCGAGCAGCACAAGGCCCGCCAGACCCGCAGACTGGTCGGCATGTGCGCCGAGGCCGGGCTGCCCGACCCCGAGCAGGCCGCCGCCGAGATCACTTTCGTACTGGAAGGGGCGCAGGTCAGCATGCAGAACGGGAGCATCGACCAGGTGGGGGACCGGCTGATGAAGATCGTCGAGGGGATCGTGGACCGGCACGGGGCCCGATCCGGGACCTGACCCGGGGCCTGATCGGGCGCGGGGCGGGCGAGCGTCGGCGGGCTGTCATCGACTGACTGTCACCGGCGGGCTGTCATCGACTGACCGTCCCAGTCAGGCCGAGCAGGGCGTCCGAGGTCGCCTCGTCCGCCGGGTGGAAGGCCCAGATCCGATGGCCTCCGCTGCCAGGCAGCTCCAGGACATGCTGGTCGAGGGCGAGTGTTCCGATCCTCGGGTGCCGGAGCCGTTTGTGGTCCATCGCCTTCTCGTAGAGGTGGTGCTCGCGCCAGACGGTGCGGAAGACGTCGCTCTTCGCGGACAGCTCTGCCACCAGGCGTGTCAGGCGCGTCAGGCGCGGCGAGGCCGTCCCGGAGCCGGTCTGGGCGCGCAGGGCGGCCACCATGCAGCGGGCGAGTTCGGGCCACTCGGTGAAGAACGACGGTGCGCCGGGGGCGAGAAACACCAGGCGGGCGTAGTTGTCCCGGGGCTCCAACCCCTCGTGCAGACGGTCGCCGAGCGGGTTGCTCCCCACGATGTCGAGCCATCGGTTCACCAGCAAGGCAGGCACCGGTAGGGAGCCGAGCAGTTGGTGTACGGCCGCCAGGCGCTCCGTACTCATTCGGAGCGCCTCCTCGCCCGCGACGGGATCCGCAACAGAGTCCGCGACGGCCAGTTCACGCAGGTAGCGCGCCGCCACAGCATCCAGCAGCAGGGCCCTGCTCAGGCCCTCCACCACGGTGGGCGACGGCCGCCGTTCCCGCCCCTGCTCCAGGCGTACGTAGTAGTCGGTGCTGATCCCGGCCAGGAGCGCCACTTCGTCCCGCCGCAGCCCCGGCACCTGGCGCTGCGCCCCAGCGGCCAGCCGGTGCTGTTCGGGCCGCACCCGGTCCCGTCGTGCGCGCAGGAAGGCAGCCAGTGGTGCGCCTCCGCCGGGCCCCGTTGAAACGTCCATCCCACCAGCGTAAGGACGAGGTGCTGCCGCCCCGGGGTGGGTGCGGCACTCCTACCCGTACGGATCGCCGGGTGCCTAGCGTGTCGAACGCCTGCCGAAGGGCCTGGGGCTCAGGCAGGCAGACACCGAGACCGCCAAGGAAAAGAGTTACGTCGATGTTCGTCATCACCGGCGCCAGTGGCCGCACCGGACGGGCTGCCGCCGAACACCTTCTCGCCGCCGGGCACCGCGTACGGGCTGTCGGGCGTTCCGCCCAGCGGCTCGCCGGCCTCGCCGCGCGGGGCGCCGAGGTGTGCGAGGCCGACCCGGCCG
Source organism: Streptomyces chrestomyceticus JCM 4735 (assembly GCF_003865135.1). Lineage (NCBI taxonomy): Bacteria > Bacillati > Actinomycetota > Actinomycetes > Kitasatosporales > Streptomycetaceae > Streptomyces > Streptomyces chrestomyceticus. The sequence goes on from NZ_BHZC01000001.1 coordinate 9,090,156, forward strand.
ACCCCGTCGCGCTGACGGACGCCTTCCGTGGCGCGGACGGTGTGTACGCGGTGATCCAGCCCAACTATCTCCCCGACCACCCCGATTTCGGCGCCTTCCAGGACCAGGTCGCGGCCTCCCTGACCGAGGCGGTCGCCGAGTCCGGTGTGACCCGCGTCGTCGGACTCAGCAGTTGGGGCGCCGAGCACGCGGGCGGCACCGGACCGGTCAAGGGGCTCCACCGCTTCGAGCAGCGCCTCTCGGCCGTCCCGGGGGTGGACACGCTGTGGCTGCGGGCGGGCTACTTCATGGAGAACCTGCTGGACCATCTCGGCACCGCCAGGACCCACCACCGCATCAGCGCCCCCTTCGAGCCCGGCCTTCCCCTGCCGTTCGTGTGCACGCGCGATGTCGGGGCGCGGGCCGGGGAGCTGCTGGCCACCGGGGGCTGGCACGGTACGGAGATCCTGGAGCTCCAGGGCGAACGCGACGTGAGCATGCGGGAAGCCGTGCATGTGATCGCCGAGGCGGTGGGCGCGGACGGCTTCACGTACGAGCGGACCAGTCTCGCCGACTTCCACGCGGGGCTCCTGGCCGCAGGCGTGTCCGCCGATGTCGCGGCCATGATGGCCGAGGCCGGCGAGGCCATCAATGCCCGGCACATACGGATGCGGCAGCCGCGTACCGCCCGCACCTCCACCCCCACCTCCGTCGAACGGTTCGTGGCGGACGAGTTCGCTCCCCGGTTCCGCACGGCACACCCCGCCGAAGCGGGCTGATCTCGCCGACCTCGCCCCGCACGTTGTGGAAAAGGACAACAGGAACGTACGTTCCTGTTGTGATCGGCCAGTCACCCGGGCGCGTCCAGGAAGCAACCTGGGCAGTCGGGACAACAGCCTGGTCGGATCCGGGACCATGCGGTGAGGAGCACCTATGGACGCCTGTACGCTCGGCGACCTGATCGACATCGTCGGCAGCCCGCCCCTGCGGCTGCACACCGCTCCGGCCGGTTTCGCCGCCCCGGTCACCGAAGCGCTGCTGTACGACGCCCACGCCCCACTGCCCCATGCGCCCGGCGCCCTGCTGCTCGCGGTCGGCGTACGGGCGGCCGCGGCCGGGCCGCTGATGCGGGCCGCGGCGGAGGCCGGGATGACCGGCGTGGTGGTGCGGGGCACGGCCGGGCCGCCGGTCGGCGAGGCCGAGGCACACGGCATGGCGCTGCTGGCCGTCGACGAGGACGCTGCCTGGCACCACGTCCACCTGATGCTGGCGTCGGCGATCGGCGCACGGTCGGCCCACAGTGCCGCCGGGCTGGGCGACCTGTTCGCGCTGGCCGACGCGATCGCGGCGGCGACCGGCGGAGCGACGGCCGTGGAGGACCCGCGCCAGCGCATCCTGGCCTACTCCACCGTGCCGGGACAGCCGGTCGACGAGGACCGCCGCCAGGGCATCCTCGGCCTCCAGGTCCCGGGCAGCGTGGACAACTCCGAGCAGGTCAGAAAGGTGTTCTCGGCCGACGGGCCGGTGTGGCTCCCCTCGCTCAAACCGGGGGACCTGCCGCGGCTGGCCGTCACGGTGCGGGCCAGCGGCGAGACCCTCGGCTCGATCTGGGTGATCGACGGCGGCGCCCTCGCCCCGGACGCCGAGGAGACCCTGGTCCAGGGCGCGTCCACGGCGGCACTGCTCCTGCTGCGTGCCCGCGCGGCCCAGGAACTGGCCCGCCACCAGAACACCGACCTGCTGCGCCGGCTGCTGGACGGCTCGGCGGACGCCTCGACGGCAGCACACCGCCTGGGATGGGACGCGGTGCGCGTGGCCGCGTTCGAGCTGGACTTCACGGCGAGCGTCCCCGACGCCGAGCGGACCTCGCTCAGACTGCTGGACGTCGTACGCCTGCAGTGCGAAGCGCGCTACGGGCGGCACGCGTGCGTCCTCCTGGACGGGGTGGTGTACGCGTTGTTGCCGGCGCCCAAGGAGAGTGCCGGAGCGCGCACGCCGCAGGACCACAAGACCACCCACCAGCGGCACCGGCAGTTGGCGGAGGACATCGTGCGCCGGGCCGGGCGGTCGCTGCGCGTTCCGGTACGGGCGGCGCTCGGCGAGGTGGCACCGGACCTCGGCGGCGTGGCGGACTCGCGCGCGGACGCGGACCTGGTCCTACGGCTGTTGCACGACGGCCTGCCGGTGGCCACGATCGACGAGGTGCGGCCCCGGGTGACACTGCTGCGGCTCTCCGACGTCATGCAGAAACAGCGGGGGCTGCGGGCGGGTGCCTGGCAGCGGGTGCTCGCGGCGGACGCCGGGCACGGCACCGACTACGCCCGCACCCTGGTGTCCTGGTTCGACGCGGGCTGCGACGTGGCGGGCGCGGCGAAGCTGCTCTCGGTCCACCCCAACACCTGCCGTTACCGCCTGAAGCAGGCCGGCCGGCAACTCGGGATCGACTTCGAGGACCCCGACGAACGGCTCGTGCTCTGGCTGCAGTTGCGGACGCTGGCGGGGCTCGGCGGCGCTGCCGGAGCCGGAAACGCGGACACTCCCCGGACGCCCTGAGGCGCGCCGGGGAGCGGGGGAGGGGCCCGGTCAGCGGAGGTCGTGGATGAGCTTGCCGATGATCGCGTCCACCTTGTCCGAGTCGAACGACTCCGAGCCGATCAGCAGCGTCACGGCCCGTCGGCCGTCGTCGGTGACGGCGTTACGGAATTTGTGGCCGGACTCCATATGGCCGCTGTGACCCCAGGTGACAAAGCCCGGAGTGGTTTCGTAGCGCTCCACTCCCAGACCGTACCGCTCACTCGGGAAGCTGTCCGCGACGGTCTTCTTCATTTCGGCGAGCTGGGCCGGCGCCAGCAGCTTTCCGGAGAGCAGCGCGGTCCAGAACGTGGTCGCGTCGGCGCTGGTGGACACCAGCGCACCCGACGCGTCGGCCCCGGAGACGTTCCATTCCGTCCGGTCCGCCAGTTTCCCGTCCCGGTCCACATAACCGCGCATGTCCGGCTTGGGCAGCGTGGTCCGGTCACCGGGCCAGAAGGTGTGCCGCAGCCCGAGCGGCTCGATGAGCCGCTGTTCTATCTCGGTGCCGATGTCGCGGCCGGTGACCTTCTCGACGATCAGGCCGACCAGGTTGTAATTGGTGTTGGAGTAGGCGAAGCCGCCGGGGGTCCGGTCGTCGGGCGGGGGCAGCGTCAGGGCCTGCTCGACCGTCTCCAGCGGCTCCATGTGCTCCCAGCGGTGCGCCTCCAGGTCGTCCCACGCGTCCAGGTAGTCGGGCAGACCGCTGGTGTGCTGCAGTAGCTGCCGGATCGTGATCTTGCGCCCGTCGTAGTGCTCGGTGCGGACCAGGCCGGGCAGATGCCGGTCCACGGTGTCGTCCAGCTTCAGCTTGCCCTCACCGACGAGCTGGAGCACGACCGTGGCCGTCCAGGTCTTGGTGTTGCTGGCAATACGGCCGTGCTCATTGCCGACGGCCTTACGGCCCGTCCTCAGGTCGGCGAGGCCGACACCGCCGTGCCATACGCCGCAGCGGGGGCTTTTCACCGTGACGCTGATCCCCGAGGCGCCGACCTTTTCCAGCGCCTTGAGCGCGGTCTGGACGGGCCGGGTGTCGCACCGCGGTGCCGCGGCCGACGCGGCAGGTGCCGCTGTGATCAGAGAAGCGGTGAATGCCAAAGCCACGGCGCTGGTCCCGTATCGCATAACGTTGAACGTCTCCTTCAGTCATACTGATGCGCGCAGCGCTCGGTCGGTTCCGCCCCGCGTGTCGCTCGTTCGTCAGAACGCGCCGGAACTCGTCGTAACTCGCTGAATGTGCGTGCGGACAGCGTTACCGTTGCCCCGGCCGGCGGCATGCGACGGCCGTACAGAGATGGCGCACAGGTTTTGTGCGTCCGGCCAAAGGACCGCTGAAGGCGCCGGTCCAGGGCCTGTTTTCCTGCAGGGCCGAATTCGCGGGCCGCGCCCGGAACGGACGCGGCCCCTTATCCGGTTTCCGGCCACCGCTACATCTCGTTCTCCCACCAGCCGCGCGTGTCGACGTCCGCGGCGTCCGCCAGCGCCTCCAGTTCCGCGATCTCCTCGTCGGCGAGCTCCATGCCGCGGGCCCGGACCACCCCGTCGATGTGATCCGTCTTCGTGACCCCGACGATCGGGGTGGTCCCCTTGGCGACGGCCCAGGCGATGGCGACATCGGCGGCGGACGCGCCCCGGTCCTTGCCGATCGCCCCCATCCGGTCCGTCAGCGCCTGCAACCGGGGCAGGATGCCGTTGTACACGGTCGCCCGGTTGCTCCCCTCCGGCAACGGATGCGCCGGGCTGTACCCGCGCTGAGCCGACTGCCGATGTAGCCGTCGCCCGTCTCGCCGCTGTCTCCCCAGGCCCAGGTGCCCAACGCCACCGCCGGCACCGCCAGCGCCTTGCTCGTCATGTCTTACTCCGTTGTCCGTTCTTGGGATCTCGGGATCGTGTCGGAACGATCGGACCCCAGGAGACCGCGGTCGCCGCCACCGGAGAAGGTCGCGTCTATGGGGGGGTACAACCTCAACCTCCTTTGTGCGGTGACCGGTGGCTACGATGAATGGCATGGACCAACAGCCCGGAAACCGCGGCGAAATCCGGGACTTCCTTGCCGGCCGGCGCGCCAGGATCACCCCCCGCGCAGGTCGGACTGCCGACCAGCACCCGCCGCCGGGTCGCCGGACTGCGGCGCGAGGAGGTCGCCGTCCTCGCCGGCGCGAGCACGGAGTGGTACACGCGGTTGAAGAAGGGCCACATCGGCGGCGTGTCCGAAGAGGTCCTCGACCCTGGCGCCCATGACTTCTTCGTCGACTGGGACGCCGCCGGCGCCGCCACCGCCGCCCTGCTGCGCGCCGAGGCCGGACGCGAGCCCCGTGACCGGGCACTGCGCGCACTCGTCGGCGAACTGTCCACCACCAGCCCGGAGTTCCGCAGTCGATGGGCCGCGCACGACGTCCTGATGCGCCACGACGGCGTCAAACGGCTCCAGCGCCCCGCCGTCGGCCACCTGGACCTGACCTTCCAGTCCCTCGACCTGCCCCTGCCGGGCCGAGCCGTGCACGACCTGATCATCTACACGGCCGAACCCGGCACCGCGTCCGAGGACCGGCTCAAACTCCTCGCCATTTGGGCAGCCACGCCATCCCAGTCGGCACAGCCCATGCGTCGATCTTCTCGGCCCGGGAAGACCGGTGACAGCCCGTGACGAAGTCTTACTGAGGTCGGCGCACGTAGCGCCGTACGTCCCGTCCGGCCTCCCGCAGCTCTCCGTTCAGGGCGCGTTCGATCCACTCGGCGGCGGAGATGCTGCGCCGGCTGTCGGTCATCTACGACCGGCTCTGACCTGGCCGTACGCCGTCGGTGCCGGTCCCGGCCACCAAGTCCGCCAGTTCCCGCTGATAGGGGAACGACCCGGGCTCGTAGCCGCACCACGGTTCCTCGGCGTGCGGGTTGCCGGTGACGGCGTGGGCGCGGGAGCGGGAGCCGCCGCAGACATGGCGGAACTCGCAGCGGCCGCAGCGGCCGAGCAGTTGGCCGGCGTCGCGCAGGGCGGTGAAGAGGTCCGAGTCGCGGTAGATCTCCGTCAGCGGGCGGGTACGTACGTTGCCCGCCGCGAGGGGGAGGAAGCCGCTGGGGTGCACGGTGCCGGTGTGGGAGACGAAGACGAAGCCCCGGCCGGCGTTGACGTCCAGGGGTGGGCGGCGGGTCCGGCGGGGGCCGGTGCAGAGGTCCAGTTCTTCGGCGCGGTGGTGGAGTTGGCGGTACAGGGGGCCGAGGCCGAGGGCCTGGACGTGGTCGGCGCCCTTCGCTGACAGGATCGCGCGTTGCAGGGCGACGCGGCGGAAGTGGTGGGCTTCGGTGGTCTTGACCGGCACCGACAGCCCGACGTCGTAGAGGAAGTTGAGGACGTCCTCGGCCTCCGCCGGGCTGAGCGCGGCCAGTTGGCTGCCGCGCCCGGTCGGTACGAGGAAGAAGGCGCTCCACAGCATCACCCCGTGCTCGCGGACCAGCGCCGCGATCTCCGGCAGGTCGTGCAGGTTGTGCCGGCCGACCGTGGTGTTGATCTGGACCTTCATGCCCAGGCGGCGGGCGGTGTCCCAGGCGTCCAGGGTCCAGCGGTAGACGCCGGGGACGCCGCGGAAGCCGTCGTGGCGTGCGGCGGTGGAGCCGTCCAGGCTCAGGGACAGGCCCGCCGCCCCGGCCTCGTGGACGGCGCGGAGGTTCGGGGCGGTCAGGGTCGGAGTGCCCGAGGGGGAGACGGCGACCTTTACCCCGGCCTGCGTGCCGTAAACGATCAGTTCCAGCAGATCCGGGCGCTGGAAGGGGTCACCGCCGGTGACGACGAACAGGGGAGCGGGCCGGCCGAAGGCGGCGACCTGGTCGATCAGGCCCTGGGCGGCCCGGGTGTCCAGCTCGCGGGGGTCGCGGGCGGGCGTCGCGGTCGCCCGGCAGTGCAGGCAGGCCAGCGGGCAGGCGCGGGTCGACTCCCAGATGACGATGAACGGCTTGTCCGCCACCGCCTGGTGCTGCCGGCGGACCGGCCGGGCGCCGGTCACCGGGGCGGACACGGAACGGGGCGGGCGGCCGGCCGCCGGGCGTGGTCGTACATGAGCGGTACCTCCGATGCGATCACCCCCAGCATGCGGCCGGGGAGGCGCCCGCCGCCGGGGGCGGGGCGGCCCCCGAGCAGGGTCGTTGGTCCCGCGTGGCCGAAAACATTCGAGGTCCTGTGGCCCTGCGGCGCGGGACGCTTCGCCCACCGTGCCCCGCATGACCCGGATCTAGGTTCGGTCGCATGGAGAACAAGAAGATCAGCAGCCCGTCGGCGGCCGATGAAGCACGCGGCTGGCCGCTGGCCGGCCGGCGGCTGCTGAACCGCCGCGAGGTGAGCGAGGACGGGCGCGCCGTGTTCGGCCCGGCGGACCCGCGGTGGGAGGGCTTCTACCGCGACCGCTGGGCCCACGACAAGGTCGTCCGCTCCACCCACGGCGTCAACTGCACCGGGTCCTGCTCCTGGATGGTCTACGTCAAGGACGGGATCATCACCTGGGAGCACCAGGCCACCGACTACCCGTCGATCGGTGCCGACTGCCCCGAGTACGAGCCGCGCGGCTGCCCGCGCGGCGCGTCGTTCTCCTGGTACACCTACTCGCCCAGCCGGGTCCGCTACCCGTACGTACGCGGCGCGCTGCTGAAGATGTGGCGGGAGGCGCGCCGCAGGCTCGGCGACCCGGTGGCCGCCTGGGCGGAGATCACCGGGGACCCGGCCAGGGCCCGCGCCTACAAGAAGGCCCGGGGCAAGGGCGGACTGGTGCGCGCCGACTGGGACGAGGTGGCCGAGCTGGTCGCCGCCGCCCAGGTGCACACCGTCAAGACGTACGGCCCGGACCGGGTGGCCGGGTTCTCGCCGATCCCCGCGATGTCGATGGCGTCCTTCGCCGCGGGGGCGCGGTTCCACTCGCTGATCGGCGGCACCCTGCTGTCGTTCTACGACTGGTACGCGGACCTGCCCGTCGCCTCGCCGCAGGTCTTCGGCGACCAGACCGACGTGCCGGAGGCCGCCGACTGGTGGAACGCCGGGTACCTGGTCATGTGGGGTTCCAACATCCCCGTCACCCGGACCCCGGACGCCCACTTCCTGACCGAGACCCGGTACAACGGCACCAAGGTCGTCGCCGTCAGCCCCGACTACGCCGACAACGTCAAGCACGCCGACGAGTGGCTGGCCCCGCACCCGGGTACGGACGGTGCCCTGGCGATGGCGATGGGCCACGTCATCCTGCGCGAATTCCTGGTCGACCGCGCCACGCCCTACTTCGAGGACTATCTGCGCCGGTTCACCGACGCCCCGTTCCTGGTCACACTGCGCGAGCGGGACGGCGACCTGGTGCCGGACCGCTTCCTGACCGCCGCCGACCTCGGCGAGAGCGACGAGCACGCGCGCTTCAAGACCGTCCTGGTGGACCGCCGCAGCGGCGAGCCGGTGGTCCCCAACGGGTCGCTCGGCTTCCGCTGGGGGGAGGAGGGGAAGGGGCTCTGGAACCTGGAATTGGGGGACACTGAGCCGGAGTTGAGCCTGCTGGAAGGGGCCGAGTCGACGGCCACCGTGGCGCTGCCGCGCTTCGACGAAGGCCCCACCGAGGGCGGCGGCGTGATGGTGCGCGGCGTTCCGGTCCGTACGATCGGCGGGCGGCGGGTGACCACCGTCTTCGACCTGATGCTGGCGCAGTACGGGGTGCGCCGCCCCGGACTGCCCGGTACGTGGCCGGCCTCGTACGAGGACGCCTCCCAGCCGTACACGCCTGCCTGGCAGGAGACCGTCACCTCGGTCCCCGCGGCGCAGGCGGCCCGTATCGCCCGGGAGTTCGCCCGCAACGCCGAACGCACCGAAGGCCGCTCCATGATCGCCATGGGCGCCGGCACCAACCACTGGTTCCACTCGGACACCATCTACCGCGCCTTCCTGGCCCTGACCACCATGACGGGCTGCCAGGGCGTCAACGGAGGCGGCTGGGCCCACTACGTCGGCCAGGAGAAGATCCGCCCCGTCACCGGCCTGCAACACCTCGCGTTCGCCTTCGACTGGCAGCGGCCCACCCGCCACATGGCCGGTACGTCCTACTGGTACCTGGCCACCGACCAGTGGCGTTACGAGGCCTTCGGCCCGGACGAGCTGGCCTCCCCGCTGGGCGAGGGGCGGTTCGCCGGGCGCGCCACCGCCGACTGTCTGGCCCAGGCCGTCCGCATGGGCTGGACCCCCGGCCACCCCGGCTTCGACCGCAACCCGCTGGACCTGGCCGACGAGGCGGCCGCCGCGGGCCGTCCGGTGGCCGAGCACATCGTCGAGGGGCTGACGTCCGGCACCCTGCGCTTCGCCGCCGAGGACCCGGACGACCCGGCCAACTTCCCGCGCGTACTGACCGTGTGGCGGGCCAACCTGCTGGGCTCCTCCGGCAAGGGCAACGAGTACTTCCTGCGGCACCTGCTGGGCACGGACGCGGCGGTCCGCTCCGAGGAGACACCGCCCGACAAGCGGCCCCGGGACGTCGTCTGGCACGAGGAGGCGCCCGAGGGCAAGCTCGACCTGCTGGTCAGCATGGATTTCCGGATGACCTCCACCGGACTGTTCTCCGACGTGGTGCTGCCGGCCGCCACCTGGTACGAGAAGGACGACCTGTCCAGCACCGACATGCACCCCTTCGTGCACGCCTTCGCCCCGGCCATCGCGCCGCCCTGGCAGGCACGGACCGACTACGACACCTTCCTGACCATCGCCGACCGCTTCAGCGAACTGGCCGCCGACCACCTCGGCACCCGTACCGACGTCCTGGCCGTGCCCCTCCAGCACGACACCCCCGACGAGCTGGCCCAGCCCGGCGGCATCGTCGCCGACTGGAAGGCCGGCGAGTGCGCGCCGGTCCCCGGGCGCACCATGCCCAAGCTGGTGACCGTCGAACGGGACTACGCGGCGGTGGCGGACAAGATGCGCGCCGTCGGCCCGCTCCTCGACCGGCTCGGGACCACCACGAAGGGCGTCACCGTCCGGCCGGACGAGGAACTGGAGCGGCTGCGGCGGACCAACGGCGTCCGGCGCGGCGGCGCCGCGGACGGACGGCCGTCGCTGGCCACCGCCACCGACATGTGCGAGGCGATCCTCGCGCTGTCCGGCACCACCAACGGACGGCTGGCCACCGAGGGCTTCAAGGCGCTGGAGGAACGCACCGGTACGGCCATGGCGCACCTCTCCGCCGAGCGGGAGGCGGAACGCATCACCTTCGCCGACACCCGCGTCCAGCCCCGCTCGGTGATCACGTCCTACGAGTGGTCCGGCAGCGAGACCGGCGGGCGCCGCTACTCCCCGTTCGTCATCAACGTCGAGCACCGCAAGCCCTGGCACACCCTCACCGGCCGCCAGCACTTCTTCGTCGACCATGACTGGATGACCGAGCTGGGTGAGCAACTGCCGGTCTACCGGCCTCCGTTGAACACCACCCGGCACTACGGCGACGAGCACCTGGGCGAGGACGGCCGGGCCGAGGTGACGGTCCGCTACCTCACCCCGCACTCCAAGTGGTCCATCCACTCCGAGTACCAGGACAACGCCTACATGCTCGCCCTGTCCCGGGGCGGGCCGGTGATCTGGATGAGCACCGCCGACGCCGAGAAGATCGGCGTCAAGGACAACGAGTGGATCGAGGCGTACAACCGCAACGGCGTCGTGGCGGCCCGCGCGGTGGTCACCCACCGGATGCCGGAGGGCACGGTGTACATGTACCACGCCAAGGACCGCACGGTGAACGTGCCGAAGACGGAGGTCAGCGGCAAGCGCGGCGGCATGCACAACTCCCTGACCCGGCTGCTGCTCAAACCGACACATCTGGCCGGCGGCTACGCCCAGTTCACCTACGCCTTCAACTACTACGGCCCCACCGGCAACCAGCGCGACGAGGTCACCGTCATCCGCCGCCGCGGCCAGGATGTGGAGTACTGACATGCGCGTCATGGCCCAAGTGGCGATGGTGATGAACCTCGACAAGTGCATCGGCTGCCACACCTGCTCCGTCACCTGCAAGCAGACCTGGACCAACCGCACCGGCGTGGAGTACGCCTGGTTCAACAACGTCGAGACCAAGCCCGGTGTCGGCTACCCCCGCCGTTACGAGGACCAGCGGCAGTGGAAGGGCGGCTGGGAGCTGGACCGGCGCGGGCGCCTGGTGCTGCGCTCCGGCGGCCGCCTCAAGCGCCTGGCCTCGCTGTTCTCCAACCCCGACCTGCCGGCCATCGAGGACTACTACGAGCCGGTCACCTACGACTACGACAACCTCGTCAGCGCCCCGGCAGGCCAGGACGTACCCGTAGCCCGCCCCCGCTCGGTGCTCACCGGGAAGCCGACCTCCATCACCTGGGGCGCCAACTGGGAGGACGGCCTCGGCGGCGCGGGCGAGACGGCGGCCGGTGACCCCAACCTCAGCGGGGGACTGGCCGAGAAGGTGAAGTTCGAGTTCGAGCAGACCTTCCTGTTCCACCTGCCGCGGCTGTGCGAGCACTGCCTGAACCCGGCCTGCGTCTCGGCCTGTCCGTCGGGGGCGATGTACAAGCGGGCCGAGGACGGCATCGTCCTCGTCGACCAGGACCGCTGCCGCGGCTGGCGGATGTGCGTGACCGCCTGCCCGTACAAGAAGGTCTACGTCAACCACGCCACCGGCAAGGCCGAGAAGTGCACCTTCTGCTTCCCGCGCATCGAGGCCGGACAGCCCACCGTCTGCTCCGAGACCTGCGTGGGACGCCTGCGCTACCTCGGGCTGGTGCTCTACGACGCCGACCGGGTGGGCGAGGCCGCCGCCGTGGCCGACGAGCAGGACCTGCTGGACGCCCAGCGGAACGTCTTCCTCGACCCGGCCGACCCCGAGGTCCGCGCCGCCGCCCGGCGGTCCGGCATCCCCGAGGACTGGCTCGACGCCGCCCGCCGCTCTCCCGTACGCGCCCTGATCAGCGAGTACAAGGTGGCCCTGCCGCTGCACCCGGAGTACCGCACGCTGCCCATGGTCTGGTACGTGCCGCCGCTGTCCCCGGTCCTGGACGCCGTCGGCGAGGCGGGCGGCAACGCCGAGGACCCCGACCACGTCTTCGCCGCCGTCACCCGGCTGCGCATCCCGCTGGACTACCTGGCCAACCTCTTCGCCGCCGGAGACACCGACGTCGTCGCCGGGGTGCTGATGAAGCTGACCGCGTTGCGCAGCCACATGCGGCAGCGCAGCCTCGGCGAGCGGGGCGATGAGAGCGCCCTCAAGGCCGTCGGTCTCACGTCCGCGCAGGCCGAGGATCTGCACCGGCTGCTGGCCGTCGCCAAGTACGCCGACCGGTACGTGGTCCCCGCCGCCCACCGGGAGGACGCCGCCGCGCTCAGCGCGATGGAGAACCGCTGCCCTGTAGAGAGCGCGGACGCCCCGTCCGGCACCGATCGCAAGGTCATGCTCGGCATCCCCGCCCTGCGGCGACGCACCACCACCGACAGCCTCGCGGGAGACACCGCATGAGCACCCTGCGCACACGCATCCGCCCGGCAGCCGGGCGCGCAGCCCGCCTCGGCCCCGAAGAGACCGCTCAGCGCGCGCTCCTGCTGCGGCTGCTGTCGCTCCTGTTGCAGTACCCGGACGCCGAACTGACTGCTGAGCGGCCCGCACTGGCCGCGGCCGTGAACGCACTGCCGCCCTCGCCCGCCGCCGACGAACTGGCCGCCTTCACCACCTGGTTCACGGCCCAGCCCGCTGACACGCTGGAAAGCCACTACGTAGAAATCTTCGACCTGCGCCGCAAGAGCAGCCTCTACCTCACCTACTACCTGCACGGCGACACCCGCCGCCGGGGCATGGCCCTGCTCACCCTCGCCCAGACCTACCGGGCCGCCGGGTGGAGCGCCGACAGCGGCGAACTCCCCGACCACCTGCCCGTCGTCCTGGAATTCGCCGCGCTGGCCGGCCCGCGCGCCGGAGAAGCGCCGCTGCGCCGCCACCGGCGCGGCCTGGAACTCATCCACCACGCCCTGTCCGACGTGAAATCCCCCTACGCCGGACTGCTGACGGCGCTGCTGTCCCTGCTGCCCCCGGCCAGTGACGCGGAGCTGGCGGCGGTGGCGAAGCTGGCCGCCGAAGGGCCGCCCGCCGAGGACGTCGGCCTCGACCCGTACAGCGGCACCGGCTTCGCCCCGCCCGGCACCTTCGTACCGCCCGCCCCGGCCCGGCCGACCCTGATGCCCCCTCTGACCGGCCCCATGGATTCGGAGCCCCGCCGATGAGCGCCTCCAGCAGCCCCCTCACCGCGACGAACGGCACCGACCTGCTGCTGTGGGTCGCCGTCCCCTACATCTGCCTGGCCGTCTTCGTCGTCGGACACGTCTGGCGGTTCCGCAAGGACCAGTTCGGCTGGACCAGCCGCACCAGCCAACTGCTGGAACACCGCTGGCTGCGCTGGGGCAGCCCGCTGTTCCACCTCGGTGCGTTCGCCGTGATCGCCGGACACGTCGTGGGCCTGGCCGTCCCCGCGTCCTGGACGGAGGCGGTGGGCATCGGCGAGCACACCTACCACACCGTGGCGGTGGCCCTCGGCTCCGTGGCCGGTGCGGCCATGGTCGTGGGCCTGGGCATGCTCAGCGCCCGCCGCCTGCTCGCCCCGCGCATCCGCACCCGGACCAGCTCCAGCGACAAGCTGCTCTTCCCGCTGCTGGCCGTCACGGTGCTGCTGGGCATCGCCGCCACCGTCGTGCACAACGTCGCGGGTGGCGGCTACGACTACCGCTCCACCGTCTCCGTCTGGTTCCGCGGACTGTTCCTGCTGCAACCGCAGCCCGGGGCGATCTCCGGCGCGCCCCTGCTGTTCCAGTTGCACGCCCTGACCGCGTGCCTGCTGTTCGCGGCCTGGCCCTTCACCCGGCTCGTCCACGTGTGGAGCGCGCCCGTCGGTTACCTGCGCCGCCCGTACCTGGTCTACCGGCGGAAGCAGGCCGCTCCGGGGTACGACCGGTCACCGGCCGCCCCCGCCCGGGGTGGCGCGGCCGGGGCCAAGGCGTCCCGGTGAAGCCGGCCGCCGCACACCCCGGGCGCCGCTCCGGCGGGACGCGGCGAAAAATGGCCCGCCTCCTGGCGGGCGGGTTCGATGAAGCTGAACGACGGGAGCCGCAGGGCGGTGCCGGGACCCCGGGTTCCGCACCGGGCGGCTCGCGGAACGACACGACCGAGAGGCACACCATGCGCCCGGACACCACCACCGCCACGTCACCGAGAGCAGCGGGCCACCTCTCCCCGGCCGGCCACCCGTGGACGATGCTCACGCTGGCCACGCTGGGCTTCGCCGTCAACTTCTGGGCGTGGGCGCTGCTCAGCCCGCTGGGACCGCGCTTCAAGGAGACCCTGGACCTCAGCTCGTTCGAGCAGTCCCTGCTGGTGGCGGTGCCCGTCGTCGTGGGGTCGCTGGGACGCATCCCGGTCGGCGCGCTGACCGACCGGTTCGGCGGCCGGGCGATGTTCCCCCTGGTGTCCGCCGCGACGATCGTGCCGGTGCTCTACCTGGGCCTGTTCGGTCACTCCTCGCTGATCGCGCTGCTGATCGGCGGGTTCTTCCTGGGCATCGGGGGCACGGCCTTCGCCGTCGGCGTGCCGTTCGTCAACCGCTGGTTCCCGCCGGAACGGCGCGGGATGGCGATCGGCGTCTTCGGCGCGGGCATGGGCGGCACCGCCATCAGCGCGCTGACCACCGTCAATCTGGTCGACGCGCACGGCATGGCCAACCCCTTCCTGATCACCGCAGCGGCCCTGGCCGCCTACGCCGTACTGGCCGCCGTACTGCTGCGGGACGCGCCCGGCCGTACCGTACCGACCGAGCCGCTGGCCCGCCGTCTCGCCGACACCGCCCGCCTGCCCGTCACCTGGCAGGCATCCGCCCTGTACGCCGTGGCGTTCGGCGGCTATGTCGCCTTCTCGGTCTACCTGCCGACCTACCTGAAGACCGGTTACGGACTGGGCCAGGCCGACGCCGCCAACCGGATGGCCGGCTTCGTCCTGCTGGCGGTGGCCATGCGCCCGGTCGGCGGCTGGCTGTCGGACAAGGCGGGCTCGGTCCGCGTGCTCGCCGCGTCCCTGGCGGTCGTCGTGGTGGGAGCCGCCGTGCAGTCGGCCACCCCGCCGCTCGCCCCGCTGGGCACCATCGCCTTCCTGGCCATGGCCGCCGCCCTCGGCGCGGGCAGTGGCGCCACCTTCGCGCTGGTGGCTCTGCTGGCCCCGGCGAACAAGGTCGGGTCGGTCACCGGCGTGGTCGGCGCGGCGGGCGGCCTGGGCGGCTTCATCCCTCCGCTGGTCATGGGTGCGATCTACAGCGCCTCGGGGAGCTACGCCCTCGGCCTGCTCCTGCTGGTCCTGGTCTCGGCCGCCGCCCTGGCCTTCACCGTCACCCGGGTCCGGCGGGCCGCCGCTTCCGAGGGCACGTCACCGTGACGGCGCAGCCGGCCCGGTGAATCGCAGCAGGTTCCAGGAAGGGCGCCCCTGAGGTGCCCTCAGAAAGGCAGCGCAGCCCGATGAACGCATCCACCACCTCACCCCTCACTCCCTCCCTCCCGGAGCCGGAGGAGACACGGCCGCACATCGTGGTCGTGGGCGGCGGTATCGCCGGGCTCACCGCTGCCGCCCGCCTCAGTGGCGCGGCGGGCGGCAGCGGTTCCGGGGCCCGGGTGACGCTGCTGGAGTCCGCCGGGCGGCTCGGCGGCAAGCTCCTGTGCGGAGAGGTCGGCGGCGTGCCCGTGGACCTGGGGGCCGAGGCGCTGTTCACCCGGCAGCCGTCCGCCGTGGACCTGGCCCGGGAGGTCGGTCTGGGGGAGGAGCTGGAGGCTCCGGCCACGGTGGAGGCTTCACTGTGGACTCGCGGCGCGCTCCGCCCCCTGCCCCGGGGCCACCTGATGGGCATACCCGCCGACCTCGACTCCCTTGCCGCTTGCGGGGTGCTGTCCGCCGACGGCCTCGCGCGCGCCCGCCAGGACCTGACGCTCCCGCGTACGGACGTGGGCGACGACATCGCCGTCGGCCGGTACGTGGCCGCCCGGTTGGGGCAGGAAGTGGTCGACCGGCTCGTCGAACCCCTCCTCGGCGGCGTGTACGCCGGGCACGCCGACCGCATCTCCCTGCGCGCCGCCCTGCCGCACCTGCTCCCCGTCGCCCGCGAGGAGCGGTCCCTGCTCGAAGGCATCCGTGCCATGCGGACGCCGGCGCCCGCCGCGCCGAAGCCCGGGGCGGCCGCGTCCCCGTTCCGGAGCGTACGGGGCGGACTGGGCCGACTGCCCTTGGCCGTCGCCCAGGCGTGCCGGGCCGCGGGCGTGGACATCCGCACCGCCACCGCCGCCCGCACGCTCCGCCGTACGGGACACGGGTGGCGGCTGACGGTACGGAACGCGAGCGGCGAACAGCGGCTCGAAGCGGACGCCGTGGTACTCGCCGTACCCGCGCCCGCCGCTGCCCGGCTGCTGGCCGACGAGGTACCGGCCGCGGCCGCCGCGCTGCGCGGCGTCGAGTACGCGGACATGGCCCTGGTCACCCTGGTCTTCGACCGCGCCGACCTGCCCGGCGGCCTGCCGGGCAGCGGCTTCCTGGTCCCGCCGGTGGACGGGCACCTCATCAAGGCGGCCACGTTCCCGACCGGCAAATGGGCGTGGCCGGGCCGGTGCGCGCCCGACAAGGTCGTGGTGCGCACGTCAATCGGCCGGCACGGGGAGGACACCGCCCTGCGCCTCGACGACAAGGAACTGGTGGCCCGTTCACGTACCGAGCTGTCCGCCGCGACCGGCCTGACGGCCGTCCCGAACGCCACCGCCGTCACCCGCTGGGCCACCGGCCTGCCGCAGTACACCGTCGGCCATGTCGCCCGGATGGGCCGCGTACGGGAGCATGTGGCGCAGCTCGGCACGCTGGCGGTGTGCGGGGCCGCGTACGACGGCGTCGGCATCACCAGTTGCGTCGAGGGCGCCGGGCGGGCGGCTGAGGCGATCACGGCGTCGCTCGGCGCCCGCCGCCGGGGGTGAGGAGATCCGGCCGTTCACCCGCCTCGTCCACATGCTCACCGCGCCCCTGGGCCACCTCACCCGCCCGTACATCGTCTACCGCAGCCGCGACGCGCAGCTCGGCGCACGCCCTCCCCGGCGCGGCTGGGAACGCGTCCGATGAACGGCGGGACCTTCGGCCCTACCGGGGGCGGGCAACCCGGCGCCGGGACGTAGGACCGGGAAGAAGGGCCGTCCGGCCCTGGCTCTTCGGCCCTGGCGTGCGGCAGGCTGCACATGGCGCCGCCCGCGGGGGCGGGCCGCACCAGGAACATCGGAGCTGTGTGATGACGGAGAACCCTGCCGACGCCCGGACGAAGGCACCGGTCAGCGTCTTCCTGCTCGACGACCACGAGGTGGTGCGCCGCGGCGTGCACGACCTGCTGGACGCCGAGCCGGATCTGACCGTGGTGGGAGAGGCGAACACCGCCGAACAGGCGCTGGTGCGCATCCCCGCCCTGCGTCCGCAGGTGGCGGTCCTGGACGTCCGGCTGCCCGACGGCGACGGCGTGAGTGTCTGCCGCGAACTGCGCTCCCGCATGCCTGACCTGGTGTGCCTGATGCTGACCTCGTTCGACGACGAGGAGGCCCTGCTGGACGCGATCATGGCGGGGGCCGCCGGGTACGTGCTCAAGCAGATCACCGGCACCGACCTGGTCAACGCCGTACGGACGGTGGCCTCGGGCCAGTCGCTGCTCGACGCCGGTGCCACCGCACGCGTCATGGCCCGGCTGCGCGGCGAGACCCGGCAGGAAGAACCGAAGCCGGGTCTGCCGGGGCTGAGCGACCGGGAGCGGGAGATTCTCGCGCTGGTGGGCGAGGGGCTGACCAACCGGGAGATCGGCAAGCGGCTCTACCTCGCGGAGAAGACGGTCAAGAACAACATCTCCCGCCTGCTGGCCAAGCTCGGCGTGGAACGCCGGGTCCAGGCCGCGGTCATCGCCACCCAGGCGCTCGCCGCCGCCCCGGAGCCCCGCTCGGGTGCGGCCTCCGCGACGCCGCGCGCGGGCGGCCCGAGGGCCTGAGGACGCGACGGTTCCCGGCGCCGACGGGGCTCATGGGGCCGACGAGTCTGATGGGACACCGATAGGGCCTTCGTGGCCGCTCCCCGGCCGGACGGCGTGCTGCCGTACGCGGCCGGGGGCCGGTCACTGCCGTGCGCTCGGCCGGCCGACCCGTGCGCGGCTCCGTGGCTGCACACCCGGCAGGGCACCCGGCCTGCGTTTTTCGGGCCGCACCGAAACCGCTGGCCCACTCACGGCCCGCCGCCCACACTGATGCCGGGCCGACTCACCGGCCCCCCTTCGAGAACCGCGAACTCAGGGAGTTTCCCATGAGCCTGCGCAAACTCGTCATGCCCCTGCTCGCCGCCGCGACGCTGGTGGGCGGCTCGATGATCGGAGCCTCGGGCTCCTCCGCCGCCGAGCGGACGGTCCCGCCGAAGCCTCAGCTCGACTGCCCGTACTACTCCGTGTGCGGCCAGGCCGCCAACGGCAGTTCGTTCCGGTACACGACCTGTAACTTCGAGTTCCAGCTCCCCAACCTGGTCGGCTCGGGCCCCCTCGTCAACAACCAGACCGCGGGAACCGTGGCGAGGTTCTACGACAAGAACCGCCGGCTGCTCTTCACCTCCACGGCGTACGACTCCCGTACGGTCAACTGGACCCCGGTCTGGTACGTCAGGGCCTGCTGATCCGCCGGCAGCGGTAAGCGGCCGATCCGCCGGGCAGCTTGCGTTCCGGGGAGCCCGGGAGCTGCCCGGCGGTGTCCGTGACGTCCGGTGCCGCCCCGGGCCGGCTGAGTCCTGGCGTATCCGCTACGAGCCGGTCCGGTCACGGCCCTCACCTGGGGGACAGGGCGCAGGTGGTAACGGGTCTCCGTACGGGCTGCCGTCGTCACCCGCGCGCGGGACGAGGCGGCTGACCACACCCACCACCCCGTCCACCCGCCAGGTCAGGCCGATCGCGGCCGGGATGTCGTCCTCGTGCGCGAGCGTCCCCCGCAGGGTCACCAGGCCGTCCCGTACCGACACCCGCACGGCGTCCGGCGGCACGCCCAGGGTGCGGCCCAGCACCTCGCCGGCCACTTCCACCAGGATCTGCTCGTCCGGCCGCAGGAAGACCCGCAGCAGGTCCCGGCGGGTGGTGATGCCGATGAGACGGTCCTCCTCGTCGACGACGGGCAGCCGGTCGACGTGCCGACGTTGCATGAGGCGCGCGGCGTCCGCGACGCGGTGTTCCGGGTGCACGGTGACCGCCGGTGTCGTCATCACTTCGCCCGCGGTCGCGCCGCCGGGCGCACGAGTGCCGGGCGGGCGGCGTGGCGCCGGGTGCGGCAGCCGCCCGGCCGGGCTCCGGGGCCGGTCACCGGAGAGCGCGGGCAGGTCCGTGCGGGACACCACCCCCATGACCTTGCCGTCGCCGTCCACCACCGGCAGGCCGCTGATCCGGTGGACGTCGAGCAGCCGGGCCAGCTCCTCGGCCGGGGTGTCCGGGCGGGCCTGTACGACCTCCCACGTCATCACCTCGGCCACGGTGCGGTTCTGCACGGCGGTACCTCCCCTCCTTCGGTGCCTCACGGAACCGGCCTCCGGGCCGGCCGCTGTTCCCCCGCCGACCGAGTCTCGCCGAGGCCGCGGCCCGGGAGGAGGGTCCATCCGCCTCCGTCCGAGGGCCACTCGCCCCCGATACGTCACCCGTCGCCTCCAGCACGTCATCCGTCACTCCCGAAACACCCTGCGCTCGGCTCGCGCGGGACCGGGCGGCCACCGAGTCCGATGGCGGTGTTCGAACAGGGATACGCTGGCCGGGTACGGCGGGCGACCGAAGAAGGAGGGCCGGTGGGCACGCAGGAGCCGTTGTCGCGGATGCCGCAGATGCGACTGGACGAGTTGCTGGAAGAACTGCAGGCACGCATCGACGCCGCGCGCGGCACCCGGGACCGGGTGCACAGCCTGCTGGAGGCCGTGGTCTCGGTGGGGCGGGAACTGGACCTGCCGCAAGTGCTCCGGCGCATCGTCGAAGCGGCGGCGCTGCTGGTCGACGCGCAGTACGCGGCGCTCGGCGTGATCGGCCCGGACGGCAGGCTGCTGTCGCAGTTCCTCACCGTCGGCCTGGCCCCCGAGGAGGTCGCCGCGATCGGACCGCTGCCGGCCGGCCACGGCCTGCTGGGCGAACTGATCCGGCACCCCGAGCCGTTGCGGCTCGCCGACCTCGGTTCCCACCCGTCGTCCTACGGGTTCCCCGCCCACCACCCGCCGATGCGCACGTTCCTGGGCGTGCCGATCCGGGTACGGGACGAGGTCTTCGGCAATCTGTACCTGACCGACAAGCGCGGCGGGCACGACTTCGACGCGGAGGACGAGTCGGTGATCTCCACGCTGTCGGTCGCCGCCGGTGTGGCGATCGACAACGCCCGGCTCTACGAGGGCGCGCAGCGCCAGCAGCGCTGGCTGAAGGCGGGCGCGGAGATCACCAACAGCCTGTTCTCCGGCATCCCGCGCCTGGAGGTGCTGGAGCTGATCGCCCGCCGGGCCCAGGAGATCACCCGGGCCCAGCTCGCCGACGTCTGCGTCCCCATGCACGACACCGGTGACCTGGTCGTCGAGCTGGCGCTCGGCGGGCACGGCGAGAAGCGCCGCGGTCTGGTGGTGCCGGTCGACGGCACGCTGTCCGGCGCCGCCCTCGTCGCGGGCAAGCCCGTCACCACGTCCGCGCTGGCGGGCGACGAGCGGTACGCCGCCGGGCCCCGGCGGTTCGACGGCCTGGGACCGGCGGTGGCCGTGCCGTTGGACAGCGAGGGCGGCAGCGCCCGGGGCGTGCTGCTGCTGGCGCGCGCCGAGGGCGAGGCGGTGTTCACCGAAGGGGAGCTGGACCCGCTGCACGCGTTCGCCGGGCAGGCGGCCCTCGCCCTGGAACTGGCCGAGCGCCGGCGCGACGCCGAACAGCTCGCCCTCCTGGAGGACCGCGACCGGATCGCCCGCGACCTGCACGACCTGGCCATCCAGCGGCTGTTCGCCACCGGTATGACGCTGCAGAGCGCCGCCCGGCTGGTCGAGCACGCCGGTGCGGCGGAGCGGGTCACCCGGGCGGTCGGCGACCTGGACGAGACCATCAAGATCATCCGTTCGACGATCTTCGGTCTGCGGGTCAGGGAGGAGGACGCCGGACCGAGCCTGCGGGCCCGGGTGGCGCGCGCCGTGGGGGAGGCCGGCACGGCGCTGGGCTTCCCGCCCCGGCTGAGCATGGAGGGCCTGCTGGACACCGACGTACCGGCCCAGGTCGCCGACCACGTCGTGGCGGCCCTCACCGAACTGCTGAGCAACGCGGCCCGGCACGCGCACGCGACCCGCGTCGAGGTGGCGCTGCAGGCCGCCGGCGACGAGGTCGTGCTGACCGTGACGGACAACGGCAGGGGCGTCCCGGAGGGCGGCCGGCGCAGCGGACTGACCAACCTGGCCGAGCGGGCGGACCGGGTGGACGGGACGATGGAGATCCGTACGCCCGAGGGTGGCGGGAGCCAGGTGGTGTGGCGCGCTCCGCTGTCCGGGGGCGCCTGACGGGTTGTCGGCGTCCTTGCCCTTGCGGCTTGCCCGGTGCTCTGGCCCGGGTCAAGGCCCGCCGACCGCTGCCCCGTTGGGGACGTACCCGAGGTCGACGGGCGTCGTCGGGGCCCCGTTCTCCCGTACGGCGGCGAGCAGTTCGGGCAACTGCGGCGGCCACAGCGGCTCGGTGGCGGCGGACAGCTCGTCCGGTGACCACCAGCGCCACCGGAGAATCCGGTCCGCCGCGTGCGCGGCCGCGAGGTCGCCGACCGGGTCCCGGCGGGGGCCGCGGGCGAGGAAGACCTGCTCATGCTGACGGTCCGGCACCCCGGCCCGGGTGAAGTCGTGTTCCCACCAGCACAGCGTGGTGCATGTGCGTGGCGGAGCCGGTACGCGGCGGCGGGAACCCGGACATCCGATCTTTTCACTCGTTGCGGTCCGAGGCCGTGGAGGGCACCCGCTGAAGCACGCGCCGGGTACGGCGTCGTCGTCCGCCGTTCTTCGCCGTGTGCAGCGCCAGCAGGTGGCGGGTCAGGGCGAGTATGGCGAGCAGTGCGACGAGGGCGCACACCCCGTGCCAGCCGGCCCGGCTCCAGATGCGTACACCGAGCCAGGAACCCGCGCTGCCGCCCAGATAGGCGCAGGTCATGTAGGCGGTGCTGAGCCTGCTGCGGGCGTCGGCGCGCAGCGCGTAGATGCGTACTTGGTTGGCGACCATGCCGGACTGCATCGTGACGTCGAGGAGCAGCGTGCCCAGGACCAGCGCGGCCAGCCCCGGGACGCCGCCCCGGGCGCCGGCGGTGAGGACGGCGGCCGAGACGAGAACGCCGAGCAGGCAGACGAGGTTCACCGGGTCGGGGCCGTGACGGTCCACCAGGCGGCCGGCGAGCGGGGTGCAGAGCATGGTCGCCGCGCCGACCAGGGCGATCGTGCCCACCGCGCGGGTGTCCAGTCCGTAGGCCGGGCCGGCGAGCAGCAGTGCCAGGCAGGTCCAGACCGCGGAGAACCCGGCGAAGACGGTTGCCTGGTAGAAGCACGAGCGGCGCAGGTCCGGCTCGGTGCGCAGCAGGCGCAGCGGCTCGGCCAGGAGGGCCGCGTACCGCTGGCGGGAGGACGGGACCGTGGTCGGCACCGCGAACGCCAGCACGGTGGCGAGGAGCAGGGCCAGGACCGCGGCGACCAGGTAGGGGGCCCGCCAGCCCAGCCATTCGCCGAGCGTGCCGCTGAAGGTCCGGGCCAGCAGCATGCCGCCGGTCGATCCGCTCAGCAGGGTGCCGAGCACCGCTCCCTGACGGTCGGCGCCCACGAGACCGGCCGCCAGAGGGCCGGCGATCTGCGCGCCCACCGTGGTCAGACCGACCACGGCGCCGGCGGCGAGGAGGGGCGGCAGCGCCGGCGCACAGCCCGCGGCGAGCAGTGCCAGGCCCGTCAGGCCGAGCAGGGTGACGAGGAACGGGCGGTGCGGCAGCCGGTCACCGAGCGGTACGAGCAGGACCGTCCCGGCGGTGTAACCGATCTGTGTGGCGGTGACCAGTGCGGACGCCGCGTCGGGCGACACGTGCAGCCCGTTGGCGACCAGCGGGCCGACGGCCTGCGGGAAGTAGATGTTGCCGACCGCGACGGCGCAGGTCACGGCCAGGAGCAGCACGGTTCGGCGGTTCATGCGCCGGCCCCCGGGGGACGACCGGCCGCCGCTGCACAGGTCCCGTCCTCCGCCGTCCCGGTGGCAAACGCCGGGCACCGCCCGTCAATCGAGTAGGTCATGGCCGGAAGTCCACGGCATCGACGGTGCGCCGCCAATCGATGTAGCGTACGGCTTAATGATCAGCTTCGTGCTCGGCGTCGAGGACCTCGCGGACACCCGCTTCGCCCTGTCGCCCCTGCACGAGACCCTGCTCAGCCTGCGCGTGCTCCAGGACCCGGGCCTGTCCGCGCTGCACCTGCCCTGGCGCAGATCCGTACTCGGCAAGCTGGGCGCGCTCGACACCGGTCTGCTGATGTCCTTGGTCGCGCAGCGGCGCACGCTCCCCGACTTCCTGACGCCGAACCCCACGAGCTTCGCCCCGGCCTTCGAGGGAGAACTCGCCCTCGTCCGCCGGGTGTCCGCCGCCCGGGTCCGCCACGACCTGCTGCTCGCGCACGCACCCGACCCCCTTCCCGAGGCCCTTGGCGACGTCCCCTTCGCCGACGACGCGTCGGTCGCCGGACTCCGCGACGCCCTCTGCGACCTCCTGCGGCAGTATTGGCAGGTGGCCGTCGAGCCACTGTGGCCGCAGATCCGGCTGGTGCTGGAAGCCGACATGACCTACCGCGCCCGGCGGCTCGCCCTGGGCGGCGCCCGGCTGCTCTTCGCGGACATGCACCCGAATCTGCGCTGGCAGGACGGCGAGCTGCAGATCCACCAGATGATCAGCAGGCACCGGGTCGCGGCGTCCGGCCGGGGGCTGCTGCTCCTCCCGTCCGTGTTCGCGCACAAGCCCGCGCCCCCGGTCAGCCCGGACGAGGCGCCGAGTCTTGTCTATCCCAGCAGGGGAGTGGCCACGTTGTGGGGTCCGGAGGTGCCGGTCGTCAGCCCGGAGGCGCTGACCTCCCTGCTCGGCGCCGCCAGGGCAAGGCTGCTCAGCCTCCTCGAAGAACCGCTGCCGACCGTCGAGTTGGCCCGCCGCCTGAGGGTCACTCCGAGCGCCGTCTCCCAGCACCTGCGCGTCCTGCACGCCACCGGACTGGTCAACCGGACCCGTGACGGACGGCATGTGCTGTACCGGAGGAGCGCGCTCGGCGACCGGCTCATGGGCACCGCCGACGGAGCACCGGCCGACGACCGCTGAGCGGCAGCGGAGCCGGGTACGGGCCCCCGACGCCGGGAGCCGTCACCTCACCGCCTGTCGCCGCCCGCGGCGCACACCGCGACCGCGGGCTGCGCCACCAGCCGGAAACCGGTGACCAGATCCGGCTGGATGCGCAGCACACCGTTCATGGTCTGCGCCACCCAGGGCCGCAGCAGCTCCTCGTAGCGGGCCACCTGCGAGGGATCGGCCACCAGCCGGGCGTACCCGGTGACGATGACGCTCCAGCCCAGGCGGGTGTGCGGATCGATGGCATCGGCCTCGTACGCGACCACGAGGCCCGCCTCGCCCGCGGGCGGCGCGATCGAGGTGAGGGTCGCCCCGTCGTTGAGCCGGACGACGATGTCCTCCCCGTCGAGGACGTGGTTGACCGGGCGGATGGCCGGCAGGGCGTTCTGGGTGAACACGAGCCGGCCGAGCGGGACACTGCCCAGCAGCCGCAGCGATTCCTCCCGGGGCAGTTGCTGCATTCCCCGGGCCGCCGGCTCACGGCGTACCTCGACATGCTGTGCGTCTTCGTCGTTCATGCTGCACACTCTCTGCTCCGGCGGCGCTCGTCCGGGCACTCGTTGCCTGCCGACCAGCCTCGCCGGAGGGGACTCCCGGCGACAGGGCCGAACGGACCCCGGTGCGGGTCATTTCGGCAGCGCCGGTGCGGGTTCCCCGGGTGTCCGGCCGGGGCTCTTACGGGTGCGGCACCACCGCCACCGGACACGGCGCGTGGTGCAGCGCCGCGTGCGCGGCCGCGCCGATCTTCCGCAGGTCATGACGGCCCGGGCTGCGCCGCCCCACCACCAGGAGCCGGGCCCGTGCGCAGCCGGCCAGCAGGACCTGCCCCGCGCCGCCCATCTCGACGTGTTCGACGACCTCCACCTGGGGGAAGCGCTCCCGCCACGGCCGTACGGCGTCGGCCAGCCGCTTGCGCTCCAGCGGTTCCAGGCCACCGGCGTCGTCGGCCGCCCGCATGGCTTCGCCGCCCCACACCAGGACCGGCGGGATGTTCCAGGCCCGTACCGCCCGCAGGGTCGCCCCCTGGGCCGCGGCGGCCGCGAAGGCGAACTCCAGCACCGGCCCGCTCTCCCGCTCGTCCTGCACCCCCACCACCACTTCGTCCCGCGACTCCTCCGCCTCCTCAGGCCGCGGGCTGCGTACGAGGACCACGGGCGAGGACGTCTGCCGCAGTACGTGCAGACCCACCGAGCCGAGCAGATAGCCGACCAGCGTGCCGTGGCCGCGCGAGCCCAGCACCAGCAGGTCCGCCGCGGCAGCCTCGGCGACCAGGGCCGGCACCGTCTCGGCCGCCAGGATCTCCCGGGTGACGGGCAGGTCGGGAAAGTCCTTCGCCACCCGGGCCGCGGCCTCCTGCAGCACCTCGGCGGCCCAGCGGCGCTGCACCTCCTCGTCCGCCGCGACCGGCACGTCCAGGGGGCGCCAGATCCACGCGTGCACCAGCCGCAGCCGTGCTCCGCGGCGTGCGGCTTCGGCGGCGGCCCAATCGGCGGCGGCGAGGCTGTGGTCGGTTCCGTCCAGGCCGACGGTGACGGTGCCGGGCATACGGGCCTCCTGAGGAAGGAACGGAAGTACGTCCGCCCCCACTCTCGGGGCTCGACGGGCATCGCGGGGACGGCCCCAAGGTCCCGCGCCCGGGGACCAACGGCCTTCCCGCCCGCGGCCCCTGGCCCGCCGAGGGCCCTTCGGCCTCCGGATCGGGACCAACGCCGACCTCGGTGGACATGCCGCGGCAGTGCAATGGGGGTGAGCGCGGGCACAGCGCTCACAGCACTTCGGAAGGCACGCACCATGACCGCGACACCCGTGGAGAAGACGACCGGCGGTACGGCTTGGGAGGGATTCGGCGGCGGCCTGTGGCGGGACACCGTCGACGTCCGCGACTTCGTCCAGCGCAACCACGTACCGTACGAGGGCGACGGCTCCTTCCTCGCGGGCCCGACCGAGCGCACCACCGCGGTGTGGCGCAAGCTGCTCGGCATGTTCCCGCAGGAGCGGGCCCGGGGTGTGCACGACGTGGACACCCGTACCCCGTCCCGGATCGACGCGTTCGCGCCCGGCTACATCGACGAGGAACGCGACCTCATCGTCGGCCTCCAGACCGACGCCCCGCTCAAGCGCGCCATCATGCCCAACGGCGGCTGGCGGATGGTCGAGGGCGCCCTCGCGGCGTACGGGTACGAGGCCGACCCGGCGGTCAAGGAGATCTACACCCGGCTGCGCAAGACCCACAACGACGGTGTCTTCGACGCGTACACCCCCGAGATCCGCGCCTGCCGCTCCGCAGGCATCATCACCGGCCTGCCCGACGCCTACGGCCGGGGCCGCATCATCGGCGACTACCGCCGCGTCGCGCTCTACGGCGTCGACCGGCTCATCGAGGACAAGCAGGCCGCCAAGGCCGAGGCGGACGCGCAGTGGCCGACCGAGGACGTGATCCGCGAGCGTGAGGAGATCGCCGAGCAGATCAAGGCGCTGCACGAGCTGAAGGCCATGGCCGCCTCGTACGGGTACGACATCTCCCGGCCCGCCGCCACCGGCCGGGAGGCCGTGCAGTGGCTCTACTTCGGCTACCTGGCCGCCGTGAAGGAGCAGAACGGCGCGGCCATGTCGATCGGCCGCATCGACACCTTCCTCGACATCTACCTCCGCCGCGACATCGAACGCGGCCTCCTCGACGAGGAGGGGGCACAGGAGCTGATCGACGACTTCGTCATCAAGCTGCGCATCGTACGGTTCCTGCGCACCCCGGAGTACAACGAGCTGTACTCCGGCGACCCCACCTGGGTCACCTGGTCGCTGGCCGGCATCGGCGAGGACGGCCGCCCGCTCGTCTCCCGTACGACCTTCCGCGCCCTCCAGACGCTCTACAACCTGGGCCCGGCGCCCGAACCCAACCTGACCGTCTTCTGGTCACCGCGCCTGCCGCGCGGCTTCAAGGAGTTCGCCGCGAAGACCGCCGTCGACACCTCCGCCCTCCAGTTCGAGTC
The DNA here is from genome assembly GCF_003865135.1 of Streptomyces chrestomyceticus JCM 4735. NCBI lineage: Bacteria > Bacillati > Actinomycetota > Actinomycetes > Kitasatosporales > Streptomycetaceae > Streptomyces > Streptomyces chrestomyceticus. Next base: position 9,117,114 of record NZ_BHZC01000001.1, read on the forward strand.
CGACGACCTGATGCGGCCGAAGTACGGGGACGACACGGCCATCGCCTGCTGCGTGTCGGCCATGGCGGTCGGCAAGCAGATGCAGTTCTTCGGCGCCCGCGTCAACGTCGCCAAGGCCCTGCTGTACGCCATCAACGGCGGCCGGGACGAGATCAGCGGCAAGACCGTCGTGGCGGGTTTCGAGCCGGTCGAGGGCGAATACCTGGACTACGCCACCGTCGCCGAGCGCTACGACGCGATGCTGGAGTGGCTGGCCGAGACCTACGTCCACGCCCTGAACGTCATCCACTACATGCACGACAAGTACGCGTACGAACGCATCGAAATGGCCCTGCACGACCGCACCGTGCTGCGCACCATGGCCTGCGGCATCGCCGGGCTGTCGGTCGCCGCGGACTCGCTGTCGGCGCTCAAGTACGCCCGGGTGCGGGCCGTCCGGGACGAGACCGGGCTGGTCACGGGCTACGAGACCGAGGGCACGTACCCGGCGTACGGCAACAACGACGACCGGGCCGACACCATCGCCCGGGATATCGTCCGCACCTTCATGCAGAAGGTGCGCAAGCACCCCACCTACCGGGGCGCCGTGCACACCCAGTCGGTGCTGACCATCACCTCCAACGTCGTCTACGGGAGGAAGACCGGCGCCACACCGGACGGCCGCCCGGCGGGCGCGCCCTTCGCGCCCGGCGCCAACCCGATGAACGGCCGCGACGAGCACGGCTACCTCGCCTCCGCCCTGTCGGTCGCCAAGCTGCCGTACGACGACGCCGAGGACGGCATCTCGCTGACCAACACCATCACCCCGGACGCGCTGGGCCGCACCGAACAGGAGCGGATCGCGAACCTGACGGGCGTGCTGGACGGCTACACGGCCGGCGGCGGATTCCACATGAACGTCAACGTGCTGGACCGGGCGACCCTGGAGGACGCCATGGAGCACCCCGAGAAGCACCCGCAGTTGACGATCCGGGTGTCCGGCTACGCGGTGAACTTCGTACGGCTGACGCGCGAGCAGCAGCTCGACGTCATCAACCGCACCTTCCACGGAGCCCTGTGATGTCCCCAGAGACCGCGGTGCCCCTCGCCGGAGCGAGGCCGGTCCTGGAAGCCGCGACGCCGGCCGGTGCGGTGGGGCACCGGCCGGTCGCCGGGTCGGTGTACTCCTGGGACCTGTCCACCGGCGTCGACGGGCCCGGCATCCGCTTCGTGCCGTTCCTGGCGGGCTGCCCCCTGGCCTGCCTGTACTGCCACAACCCGGACACCTGGAAGATGCGCGACGGCAAGCGGGTCCTGGCCGGTGACCTGGTGGCGGAGGCGGCCAAGTACCAGGCGTTCATCCGGGCCGCGGGCGGCGGCGCCACGCTCAGCGGCGGCGAACCGCTCCTCCAGCCCGTCTTCACCGGCGAACTCCTGCACCGCTTCAAGCACGAACTCGGCCTGCACACCGCCCTGGACACCTCCGGCTACCTCGGCGTCCGCGCCACCGACGCGCTGTTGCGCGACACGGACCTCGTGCTGCTGGACATCAAGTCCTGGGACCCCGCGCTCTACAAGAGGCTCACGGGCCGGCCCCTGCGCCCGACCCTGGACTTCGCCCGGCGGCTGGCCCAGCTGGACAAGGAGGTATGGGTACGCTTCGTGCTCGTCCCGGGGCTGACCGACGACCCGGCGAACATCGGGGGCGTGGCCTCCTTCGCCGCCTCGCTCGGCAATGTGACCCGGGTCGACGTGCTGCCCTTCCACAGACTCGGCGCCGCCAAATGGGAACGGCTCGGCCTGGACTTCACGCTGCGGGACACTCCGATTCCCACCGCGCCGGAAGTGGCGGCGGCGCGCGGAATCTTCGCGGAATACGGCCTGTCGGCAGTGTGAAAGGTGCGGGGCCCTCCTTCGTCAGCCGAACCGTACGCTGGCAAAGGCCGCGTCGCGCGGCGCCTGCTGACCGGGAGCGAGCGGCACGGCCCGCCCCTTGCACTTCTTGCCCGGGAAAAGGACGGCCGGTGTCTTCGTGGAGTTGCGGGCACCGTGCGCCCGCTGCTGCATCGTCAGGCACCGGCCGTTCGGCGGATTCTCCACCACGTACGACCTGCCGTCCGGCCCCAGCCAGATGAACGACCCTTTCGCGGCGGACGCCTCGCCCGTGGAGAGGGTCGCGGCGAAAGTGAGCGCCGCGAGAGCAACGGCGACCGGACGCAGGACACGCATCATTCATCCTCTTTCTGGAACGGTTTCCGGAAACGACTGTCCGGCCGGAGCGGCCGGTGTCCGGTCAACGACGCCCAGCGGTGTCCGACACGCCTGGTACGCCCCATCGGGCCACCCGGGCCCGCACGCCGCCCTCCGTCGCCGCACGGCGGGCGCAGGCGTCGAAGCGGGCGAGGACGAGACGGGCCATGGCGTCCTGGGCGCCGAGCGGGCGGGCGATGATCACGCACTCCGCGCGCCCGGCCTCCGCGGTAAGGCGGTCGGAGAACCGTCCGGAGGCCATCAGATACGGCAGCACCGCGATACGGGTACGGCCTTCGGCGCGCAGGTCAGCCACCGTACGGGCCAACGACAGACCGTCCGCGGCACCGTCGCACAGGACGGCCGGCCGCACCGGAACGGGGGCGCCCCGCCGGGCGCTCAGCTCCGCGCCCAGATCCCGGGCAGTGGCGCGGGCACTGTCGTTGCCACCCGGCCGGCGCGAACCCGCGGCGGCCAGGACCACGGCGTCCGCCGGGAGACCGGCGTGCCACTCGGCCTCCTGGAGGCGGTGCAGGAGCGCCTCGACGAGCAGCGGGTGCGGCGCCAGCGGTCGCGCGGCGTGTGCGTGCCCGAGCAGCGCGGGCAGATCCACGGAGAAATGAAATCCCGTCCCCAGCAGCAAAGGCACCACTATCGCGGGCGCGCCGTGCAGGGCGGCCACGGCTTCGTCGACCGTGGGGCGGTGAATGTCGAAGAACGCCATTTCCACCCGCAGCGCCGGACGCAGTGCGCGCACGTACGCCAGCAACCGGTGTGTTTCCGTTTGCGCCCGGACCTCGCGACTACCGTGAGCGGCGGCAATCAGTACAGGGGAAAAGGAGGCCATGCGGTCACGCTAAAGGCGTACGCGCGCGGCGATAAGGCACTGCTGGTCCCGGCTGCGCAGGGACGACCGGCCTTGGTCAAAAGGCCGTTCGGCGCGGGGTACGGGTGCGGGGCGGGCATAGCCTGAATGCGCGGCGGCCCGGGAGGCGGCGGGCTCGGGCGGCAGTCGTGGAAAACGGAAGAACGCGTCCCGTCGCCAAGCAGCTGGCAGGAGTGCTCTCATGGTGTCATCCACCGACCGGCCCACCCTTGTTCTCGTCGGTCACGGAATGGTCGGCCAACGGCTGCTGGAAGAACTCGCCGCGCGGGACGCGCTCGCCGGATCGGGCGGGCCGGACGGACCTGGCAGCCCGGGCGGCAGCGCGCGATGGCGCGTCGTGGTCCTCGCCGAGGAAGAGCGCCGCGCCTACGACCGCGTCCACCTCTCCTCCCTGTTCACCGGGACCACCCCGGAGGAACTGAACCTCGCCGACCCCGACTTCTTCGAACGGCACGACATCACGCTGCGCCTCGGCGACCCCGCCACCGCCGTCGACACCGCCACCCGCACGGTGACCACGCGCAGGGGCGCCCAGTGGCACTACGACGCGCTGGTGCTGGCCACCGGCTCGTACGCCTTCGTCCCACCGGTCCCCAACCGGGACGCGCCCGGCTGCTTCGTCTACCGCACCGTGGAGGACGTCCGCGACATCCAGGAGGCGGCGCGCGGCGCCCGCACCGCGGCCGTCGTCGGCGGCGGGCTGCTCGGCCTGGAGGCGGTCGGTGCCCTGCGCTCGCTCGGCCTGGAGACCAGCGTGGTCGAGGCCGCGCCCCGGCTGATGCCCGGTCAGGTGGACACCGGCGGTGCCGACGTCCTGGCCCACACCGTCGAGGCGATGGGAGTCCACGTGCACACGGACGCGGCGATCACCGAGGTGTGGACCGGTGCGGACGGGCGGGTGCGCGGCCTGTCCCTGTCGGACGGCACCGGCGTCCAGGCCGACATCATCGTCTTCTCCGTCGGCGTACGGCCCCGCGACGAACTCGCCAGGACGGCCGGCCTCGACGTCGCGGACCGCGGCGGCATCGTGATCGACACCCGGTGCCGCACCTCCGCGCCGGAGGTCTACGCGCTCGGCGAGTGCGCCCGCGCCGCCGACGGCAACGTCTACGGGCTGGTCGCACCCGGCTACCGGATGGCGGAAGCCCTGGCGGACACCCTGACCGGCAAGGAGGGCAGCTTCACCGGCGCCGACACCTCCACCAAGCTCAAGCTGCTGGGCGCGGACGTCGCCTCCTTCGGCGACCCCTTCGCCCCGGACGCCGGCGGCTCGGTGCTCTGGGCCGACTCCGGTTCGGGTGTCTACAAGAAGCTGGTGCTCGGCCCGGACGGGCAGCTCATGGGCGGCATCCTGGTCGGCGACGCGGACGCGTACGGCACCCTGCGGCCGCTCGTGGGCGCCCAACTGCCCGGCCCGGCCGCCTCATTCCTGCTGCCCGCCGACGAGTCCGGCCCGGTGGACACCACCGCGGTGCTCCCCGACGACGCGGTGATTTGCTCGTGCAACGGCGTCACCAAGAAGACGCTGCGCGAGGCCGTGAAGGACGGCGCGCACGACCTGGCCGCGGTGAAGAAGTGCACCGGCGCCGGCACCCAGTGCGGCGGCTGCGTCGGCGCGGTGACCTCGATCATGGAAGCGCAACTGGCGGCCGAAGGCGTCGAGACGGGCCCCGGCGGCCTGTGCCCGGACTTCACCCAGACCCGCCGGGAACTCTACGAGATCATCCGGGTGACCGGCACCGACAGCTTCTCCCGGCTGGCGCGGGAGTACGGCGTACCCGGCCCGGACGGCAAGCCGCCGCACGGCTGCGCGGTCTGCCGCCCGACCGTCGCCTCGCTGCTCGCCACCCTCGGCCCGGAACTGGGCCTGCACCACATCCTGGACGGCGAGCAGGCCGCGCTCCAGGACACCAACGACCTCTTCCTCGCCAACCTCCAGAAGGACGGCACCTACTCGGTGGTGCCCCGCCTGCCGGCCGGGGAGATCAGCCCGGACCACCTCGTCGTGCTCGGCGAGGTCGCCCGCGAGTTCGGCCTCTACACCAAGCTCACCGGCGGCCAGCGCATCGACCTGTTCGGCGCCACCGTCGACCAGCTCCCGCACATCTGGCGCCGGCTGGTCGACGCCGGGCTCGAATCGGGCCACGCGTACGGCAAATCCCTGCGCACCGCGAAGTCCTGCGCCGGTTCCCGCTGGTGCCGCTTCGGGCAGCGCGACTCCGTCGGCATGGCCGTGGAGCTGGAACTGCGGTACCGCGGACTGCGGTCCCCGCACAAGCTGAAGCTGGCGGCCTCCGGCTGTGTCCGCGAGTGCGCCGAGGCACAGAGCAAGGACGTCGGCGTCATCGCCACGGCCAAGGGCTGGAACCTCTACGTGGGCGGCAACGGCGGCGTCAAGCCCCGCCACGCGGACCTCCTCGCACAGGACTTGGGCGACGAGGAACTGATCCGGGTCGTCGACCGCTTCCTGATGTTCTACATCCGCACCGCGGACCGCCTGGAACGCACCGCGGCCTGGCTGGAGCGGATCGACGGCGGCATCGCCCACGTACGCGACGTCGTCCTGCACGACTCCCTCGGGCTGGCCGAGGAACTGGAAGCGCAGATGCAGCGGCACGTCGACGCCTACCGCGACGAATGGCGGGCCGTCCTCGAAGACCCGGCGAAACTGCGCCGCTTCACCAGCTCCTTCCCCGCCCCGGCCGGCCCGGCCGCGCCCGGACACGTCCAGGTCCGTACGCCCGAGGGCGAGTGGCAGTCCGTCTGCCTGCTGGACGACCTGGAGCCGGGGCGCGGAATACCGGTCAGCGTCGGCGAAGAAGCGGCCCCGGTCGCGCTCTTCCGCTCACCGGACGGCGAGGTCTTCGCCGTCTCCGACATCGACCCCGTCTCCCGGGCCGGAGTCATCTCCCGCGGCATCTACGGGGCGGTCGACGGCGCCCCGGTCGTGACCTCGCCCATGTACAAACAGCGCTTCGACCTGCGCACCGGCACCTGCCTGGACGACGAGAGCAAGCATCTCCCCGTCCACGCGGTCCGGGTGCTGTGACCCACCGGGCGCCCCCGTACACAGCGGAAGGGCGAACGCGCGCCGGGGCGCGCCCAGCCCTCCGGTTTCGCTCCCCGCGCGCCTGTGGTTCACCTTTCGCGCCCCGCGCTCCATGGCGTCACCGGTCCCCGCTTTGGGCACTGTCCGCAGTGGATCACTCGCACCGAGTAACCGTCTCGGTGCATCGCCCGAAAGGACCTGTCCACCGTGCGTCTTGTCCCGCGCCTCACCGCCGCCCTCGGCGGTCTCGCCCTCGTCCTCGGCGGAGTCGTCGTCGCCGCCCCGGCCGTCCACGCGACCCCGCAGAACTGCTTCTACTACGTGATGGAACAGCACCCCGACGCCGACCCCGAAGTGGTCGAACGAGGCTGTCTCCTCGGCGCCAAGGGAACCAAGGAGAGCCATCGTGCCTGCTACACCGAGCTGCGGCGGTCCTACATCCCCGCGAAGATCGCCTTCGACGGATGCCGCCGGGCCGGCCTGAAGTAGCGGACGGGACGGCCTGATCCGTCAAGGAGCGGACGGATCACGGGGCCCAGGGGCTACCGGAGCACCCCTGGGCCCGTTTCCGTGCGGCCGGAAGGCGGCCGATGGAGCCGCCGGGCGGCCCCGGGGATCAGCAGGCGCCGTGGAGGCGGGACAGCAGCCGCTCGTGCGCCGCGGTGAAGTGCTGCCGTCCGGCGCCCGTCGCGAGGTCGTCGGTGTCCCAGGCAGGCGGGGGCAGCGCCGAGGCGAGGGCCTGTACGGGGCCGGGGTGGCCGATGGCGTGGATGAGCCGGGCGAGGGCCTGTTCACGAGCGTACGTGGTGCCGCCGTGCGCGGGGCCGGCGAGTTCTTCGTGGCTGATCACGCAGACGGCGGGGTGGTGCAGCAGCCACCGGCTGCGGCGCGCTTCGCGCATACCGGGGAAGCCGGGGTCGCTGAGGGCCAGAGTGATCTTGGCGTCCAGGGTGGGCTGCGCGGCGAGGATGTCGTGGTAGACGAGGTGTCCCGGCAGTGAGCCGGCCCGGTCCAAGGGCTGGGAGAGGGCGTGGATCTGGCTGACGATGCGGTCGCGGAGGTCGCGGTGGTGGAAGACGATGGGCGGCCGGCCGTCGGCGTGCCAGGCGCGCAGGAACCCCGCGTCGGCCGTGTGCAGGTCCAGGCCGGTGAGATACCAGCAGCCCCGGCCCGGCAGCAGCCCGAGCAGTTCGGCTTCCGGCAGGCGCGCCAGGCGGGCCTCGGTGTCCGGGGCGGCCGGGGAGGCGAGCGTCGTCGGCTGGCCCAGACGCGTCCACCACACCCGCCACAGGGCGCTGACCGCGACCTGGAAGGCGTCCTGCAGCGCGGAACTCCGGATCCGGTCGGCTGGGTTGAGCAGGAGCCCGGCGCGGTCGGCACCGTAGGCGGCGCGCAACAGCGGGTAGACCTCACCGGGGCCCGGCTGCCCGGCCGGGATGCGCGGGTCGCCGCTCATCGTGCCGTAGGGGGTGAAGCCGAGGGCGGTGGTGATGTCGGCCAGCAGCGGGGTGCCGCTGCCGGGCAGCGACACGACGATCATCTGGGGCACGGCCATGGCACAACTCCGTCCGAAGGAAGGCGGGGCGGCCGGTCGGGCGACCGGCTGCCCCGGGTGGGCGGGCGGACCGGGCGGACGGTCCACCGCACCGGGTGATCACAGCGGGCCGGGCGCCGCGACGGGGGCGCGGGCGGTGAGCAGCAGGTCCTCGTAGACGTGGTGCCGACGGCCGGCCGTACGGTGGCGCAGCAGCCGGGCAGCGTGCTCGTACGCTCCGGCTCCGGCCAGGGCACGGGCGAGGGTGTCCTGGATGATCTCGCGTTCCACCCGCACCCCGCCGATCCGCCGCGTCCGCTCGCCCAGCGCGCTGAGCAGGGCGGCCGCCGCCGCGGGGCGGCCCTCGGTGATCTGCGCCAGGGCCTGGACCACCGGCGTCAGGACGTCGCGGAAGTCGGGCCGCTGGTCGGTGGCCGTACGGTAGGCCAGGGCGTGCAGGTCGTCGGTGGCCGCTTCGACGGCCAGCGCCAGGGCGAGGTTGAAGGTGTGGAAGACCTCCGCCGTCCCGCCCGGCCCGGCGAGCAGGTCCCGCACCTGCGCCACGTCGCTACGGCCTGCCGGTGTCTGTCCTGCCAGCAGGAGCCGCCAGTTCACCGCGGCCCGCATCCCCACGTCCCCGCGCTCCAGCGCCGTGTCGGCCCGCCGGCGTGCGTCGGGGAAGTCGCCGCAGGCGATCGAGTGCAGCGCGGCGTGCCAGTTCAGGTGCCGGGCCTGTACGGCGTGCGGGTCCGCCGCGAGCCACCCGTCCAGGTACTCGACGCCGGCCCGGCCGGCGCCCAGTTCGTGCTCCGCGTGCGCGAGGGCGTGCACGGCCACGCCCGAGCGGGGGTGGATCTCCAGCGCCTGCCGGGCCAGCCGGTGCGCCTCCCGTACGCGCCCCTGCTCCGCCCGCGTCACGGCCAGCCAGCCCGTCCAGGCCCAACTGTCCGGGCCGGCCAGCGCCGACTGCTCCTCGACCAGCGCGTCACCGTGAACGCGGTAGGCGGTCTCCCCGCAGGCGGAGAACGCGCCGATCATCAGCCCGGCCACCTCGTCGGCGGGCCACCGGGCGAAGTGCGCGACCAGGTGGTCGGCGGTCAGCCGGAACTGCCGGTGCGTGTGCAGGTACACCCCGTACACCAGGCTCGCCGCACGCTCGCCCGCCGCCTGCGCGTCCCGGTGCGCCACCACCAACTGGTCCTTGAGCGCCGCGTCGCTCAGGCTGTCGGAGGTCGCCAGCGTCAGCAGCGCCCGCGCCGTCCCGCTGCCCGGGTCCTCGGCCGCCCACCGCCGCAGCAGGGGCAGCGCCTGCCCGCTCAGGGCCAGCAGCTCGGTCACCGCCTGGTCTTGCAGCCACGTGCCCGCCGCCACTTTCACCGCCGCCACTTCCTTTCCCGGCCCGCACGCGGAACAACGACCCAACCCCGCCCGCGACACGTGCCTGTGCGTTGTGAGCCGGGTGAACGGAAATACACGGCACGCTTTCCCGTCGGGGCCTTCGGAACTTTCGCTGTCCCATGGTGCGGCCTCACGCAAGCCCTTTATATGAAGGTTTGCATTTCCAGGGCCTGGCTGCACAGGCCGCAGACAGGAGCCCTTCGTCCCGAAGGGGGGAACTCCGGCGGGGGAAGGGCGCACACCCCGATTCCCTGGAACGGCGGAGCGGAAAGGACGGTGCATTCCCGACGCCGGGACGCAAGGCACCGGTGATGCGCCGAGGGCTTGTCTTCCGGGGGCAGGCGACCAATCGCAGCCACGCCGCCGCGAGTGCGGCGTGGCCGGCCGGGGTCGGGTGGACGCCGTCCTCGGCCCAGTATTCGGGGCCGGTCGCCGTGGAGAGTTCCGTGAACATGCTGTCGGCCGGGAGAAGTTGCGCGCCATAAGGACGGGCGAGTTCACGTACGGCCTGGATCTTCGGGTTCAGGTCGGCGCGCCATTGCGTGCGTTCTTCCGGGCCGACACGCGCGGCCCCGGCCTCGACGACGCCGTGGACCGGCAGGAGGAACGGTTCGATGAGAATCAGCTCCGTACCGGCCTCGGCGAGGGGCGCGAGCAGCCGGCCCGTAACCCGCCGCGAATTCCTCCACGGGAAGCACGTGTCCCTCCGGGGCCAGCGTGTGCCGGCCCATGTCGTTGACCCCGACGAGGATCGACACCCCGTCAGGGCGCGCACCGAGCATGTCCGTCTGCCAGCGGGGTTCGAGGTCCCGCACCTTGTGGCCCGCGACGGGTCGAAGTCGCGGTCGCCCGCCCAGGCGACGAAGCCGTCCGGGCGGACGAGGACGGCACCCGGGCCGAGGTCGTTCTTCGCCGTCCCGGCCGTGTGACGCAGGCGGCCCGGCCGGGCCGTCGCCGCATCGGGCAGGCGGCGGTCGGCGGTGAGGTCGAGTGCGAGGCCGCGCCCGCCCCGCAACAGTTCACCGAGACGGGTGCCGTCTTCGAGCTGGAGGTCCGGGGCGCTGCGGCCGGTCAGCGGGTGGCCGCCGCCGAGGTCGTAGCGGATCGACGAGCCGGACACCTTCGCAGACACGTGGGTCGTTCCGTCCCGCGTCCCGAGCAGGTCGCGCATCACCGACTGGATCGCCTGGCCGTGGGGGCCCGGCCGCATCACCGCTGCCTGGGCGCGCGTCCAGTCGAGCACCCCCGCGCCGATCGGGTGCCGTTCGCGGGTATAGGTGTCGAGCAGGCCGTCCGGCGCGTGCCCGTGCACGGTCGCCGCGAGTTTCCACCCCAGGTTCATGGCGTCACCGAGGCCGAGGTTGAGTCCCTGCCCGCCGTTCGGCTCGCTCAGCGTCGGCGACGAGGTCTTCGGCGATCTGCGCTGGATCGACCTGTACCTGCGGCGCGGCGACACCGACCGGGTGATCGCGACGATCGGCTCGGCACGGGAACGGGCGCGGCGCATGAGCGCGCCCGAGATGCTGTTCCTGGTCGACGCGTGGGAGGCCGCCTCCCGGGTGGGGCGCGGCGACCTGGACCGGGCGCGCGACCTGCTGGACGACGCCGAACGGGGGCTGCGCGGCGGCACCCTGTTCCCCGGCGACCACGCGCGGACGCTGGCCGGCGGCGTACGGGCCGCGTACTGCCTGGAGACGGGGGACCTGGCCGGCGCGGAGCGGGCGCTCGGGACGGCGTACGCGGCGGCGCCGGCGGCCCGTGATCTGCCGATCCTGTCGGTGGTGGCGGTGCAGGCGGCCGCGTTCGCCGAGGCACACGGGCGGCACCACCGGGCCGCCGTCCTGCTCGGCGCCGCCTCCCGGCTGCGCGGCGCTCACGACCGTACCGACCGGCAGGTGCGCGACCTCACCCGCCGGGGGCGGGCCGCGCTGGGCGAGGACGCCTTCGCCGCGGCGTACGGTACGGGCTGGGAGCTGGACGGGAAGACGGCCGCGACCGAGGTCGACCCGGGCCGGCTGCGCCGGGAGTTGGGGACGGCTCGTCCGGGGCACGGGTGAACTGTCCGGCGCGCCGTGCTCCGGTAGATGGCGGTAGGTCAGGTTTGTTCGTCACGGGTGGGGCCGGGCCCGGTGCTCTCCGTCATCCCGGAGAACGTCCCTGGTCGTCGCCGGTGTTGGTCAAATGACGCCACCGATCAAGAACCTGTCGGCCGTGACTGTCGTCTCCCAGCGTGAGATCAGTCAGGAGGGCACCGGTCGCGGGAACGCACCGGTGCGCCGTGCCGTGGGGAGCGGTCCGGCCGCTGCCTGGCTGAAGGAAAACGTGCAGGAACCTCTAGCATTGTCGACTCGGAGGAAGATCCCGGTGCAGCTCGTGGCCAGACACGCGGAGCGGCGTGAGTTCGATGGATTGGTGACTTCGGCCGCCGTCGGGCGGGGTGGGGCCGTCGTGGTGGCCGGGGAGGCGGGCATCGGGAAGTCGGCGCTGGTCGACGCCGTGGTGGAGGCGCTGGACGGGTTCCAGGTGCTGCGGGCCGCCGGTACGGAGTTCGAGCACGACCTGCTCTACGCGACGCTGCACCAGTTGTGCGCCCCGGTCCTGGACTACCGGCGCAGGCTGCCCGTGGTGCAACGCAGGTCCCTGGAGGCGGTGTTCGGCCTCGGCGCGCAGACCTCGCCCGACCCGCTGACGGTCGGCCTCGCCGTCCTGGGGCTGCTGCACGAGGTGGCGAAGGACACGCCGGTCTGCTGTGTGGTGGACGACGCCCAGTGGATCGACGACGCCTCGCGGCGCGTGCTGGTGTTCGTGGCCCGGCGGGTGTCCGCCGAACGGATCGCGATGGTCTTCGCCACCCGCGACGCCGGCGCGTCGTCCGGCTTCGCCGAACTGCCGCGGCTGCCCCTCACCGGCCTGGACGACGAGGACGCCCGGGCCCTCTTGGGCGCCGCGACGCACATCGGACCGGACGCCGAGGTCATCGACCGCATCCTGGCCGAGGCGCACGGAAACCCGCTGGCGCTGCTGGTGTTCGCCCACCACGCGGAACCGTTCGGTGTCCCCGGCCCCCGGCGCTTCCGGGCCAGTGTGGTGGACACGCTGGAGGAGCAGTTCGTCCACCGCTTCGAGCGGCTGCCGGACGCCACCCGGTCGCTGGTCGTGCTCGCAGCGGCCGAGCCGGTCGGCGACCTCGACCTGCTGCGCAGCGCGGCACGGCGCCTCGGGCTGGACGCCGCGGGGTTCACCCACGCGGAGAACGCCGGACTGCTGGTCCTGGGACCGCTGTTGCGCTTCCGGCACCCACTGGTGCGCTCCGCGGTCTACGCCTCGGCCACCCCGGAGAAACGCCGGGGTATGCACGGCGCCCTCGCGGCGGTGACCGATCCGGAGACCGACCTCGACCGTCAGGCGTGGCACCGGGCCCACGCGGTCATCGACGCCGACGAGGACATCGCGGCGGAGCTGGAACGGTCCGCCGACCGGGCCCGCCTGCGCGGCGGCTTCGCCGCGGCCGCCGCGTTCATGGAGCGGGCGGGCCAACTGACCCCCGCCCCCGACCGCCAGGCCACGCGGCTGCTCGTCGCGGCGACCCTGCGGCTGCGGGCGGGGGCGCCCGACGCCGCCCGCGCCCTGGTCACCCGCGCGGAGCGGCGCCGGATGGACGACGAGGGCCGCGCCAAGGCGCGCCTGCTGCGGGCCCGGATCGAGTACCAGCGTTCCCACGCGCCGCGGGCGACGGCCCGACTTGTCGACGCCGTAACCGAGTTGGCGCCTCCCGAGCAGGCGCGGGACACCTACCTGGAAGCGTTCGCGTCGTTCATGTACAACGACATACACCCGGGTCTGCTCAGGGACCTCGGTGCCCGGATCCGGGAGCGGGCGCCGCAGCGGGAGACCGCCGGGCCGGCCGATCTGCTGCTCGACGCGCTGCTGGACCAGGCCATGCTGCCCGTGGAGCGGGCGGTGCCGGCCATGCGCGACGCGGTGGCGGCGTACCGTGCGGCCGACTCCTCGCCGGGCCCGTGGCGGATGAACCTGCTCTGCCAGGTCGCCATCGACCTGCGGGACGACGAGGCGGCGGAGGAGATCGCTGACCGGCAGGTGGACGAGGCGCGGCGGCAGGGCTCCCTCGCCTCGCTGCCGCAGGCCCTGCGGTACCAGGCGGTCGCCAGAGTGTCGGTCGGCCGGTTCGACGAGGCGGCCGCCAGCCTCGGCGAGGCCCGGGCCGTCGACGAGGCGGCCGGCACGGTGCCCCTGCTGGGGCCCGAACTCGTCCTCACCGGCTTCCGCGGCGACGAGGAACGCTTCGCCGAGCTGCGGGAACTGGTGGGACGCGAGGGCCGGCCGTTCGAAGCCGCCGGAGAGCACTACGCCAGGGCGGTCCTGCACAACGGGCTCGGCAACTACGAAGCGGCACTGGACGCCGCGCTGACGGCCCAGCGCCGGAACCAGGCAGGCTCGTACTCGATCTGGGCCGTCTACTCCGAACTGGTCGAAGCCGCGGCGCGCGCCGGACGCGGCGAGGACGCAGCCGATGCCATGGACCACCTGGAGGCGCTGGCCCGCGCCAACCCCGTCCCGTGGGCCTTCGCCGAAAGCCTCCGGGCCCAGGCCCTCCTCGAACGGGGCGACTGCGATGCGTTGTACCGGCAGGCCATCGACCAGTTCGCCCGGACGCGGGTACGGGTGCTCCACGCGCGCGCCCGCCTGACGTACGGGGAATGGCTGCGCCGGGAGAACCGGCGGGCCGAGGCCCGTGACGAACTGCGGGCAGCACACGACACGCTGTCGTGCATCGGCGCCCGCGGCTTCGCCGAGCGCGCGGCCCGCGAACTGCGCGCCACCGGCGAACAGCCGCGCCGGCACGGCGAGGACCCACTGGGCCTGCTCACCGCGCAGGAACGGCTGATCGCCGGAAAGGTCGCCGCCGGGGCCACGTCCAAGGAAGTGGGCGTGATGCTGTTCCTCAGCCCGCGCACCATCGACACCCACCTGCGCAACGTGTACCGCAAACTGGGCATCTCCTCGCGCCGCCAGCTCCGCGAGCTGTCGCTGTGACGACCCGGCGTCGCGGCACGTCACCGCGTACGTCAGCCGCCAAGGCGGCTCCGACGGGGTGACGTACCACGGCCGGTTCAGGACTGGTCCCCACCGGACCGGGTGGCGAGCAGTTCGTGCGGCAGCAGCGTGGCCAGCACTGCGGACAGCAGCCGGTGTTCGTCCTGCGGCGTCTTCGTCCAGGCCGTCACCAGGTAGGAGAGCTGGAACCAGCGCGGCGGACGGCGGCGGGGCAGCGCTGGTGCCCCAAGGGGCCGCCCCCGCCGTACGGCCGGTCAGATGTAGCCCTCGCGGAGGGCGTACGCCACCGCGTGCGAGCGGTTGCGCAGATGCAGGCGGGTGGTGAGCCCGTGCATGACGTTCTTGACGGTGCGTTCGGAGTACGACAGCTTGGTGGCGATCTCCGAGGTGTCGAACCCCTCGGCGACCAGCCGCACGACGTCCACCTCGCGGGAGGTGAGGCCCAGGAAGGACCCCGGCTGGTCGGCGCCGCCCCGGTGCAGGCGCCCCACCTGGCTGATGAGCCGGCCCAGCAGGTCGGCGGGCAGATCGCCGCCGCCCTCGGCCGCGGTCAGTACGGCCTGCAGCAGTCGGTGCGCGGTGGCCTCGCGGCGCCAGACGATGGCTCCCGCGCCGCACTCGATGACGTCCAGCAGTTCGTTCTCCCGGATGGTGCCCACGACGAGCACCACCCGCGCTCCCTCGCTGCGGACGAGCCGCCGCAGCCGGGCGAGCGCCGCCTCGTCGAGCACGTCCTCGACGAGCACGGCCACGGCGGCGGAAGCGGCGTCCTCCCCGAGGTCGACCTCCGGGTGGCGGCGTAACTGGCTGAGGACCCCCTCACGGCTGATCGGGTCGGGCGCGGTGACGGCCACCCGCACCCGGCGCGCGGTGGGTACGGAAGCCGTGGCGGCCGGGTGCGAGCTGAGCACGTGAATCCCCTGTCCTGTTCACCGGCGGTCCCCATCCGTCCGGAGCCGGTACGTGACTGCTGTACCGAGCATGCCGCCGGAAGGGGAATCGCCGCGTCGGCGAGAACTACGTAGCCCGGCCCTTACGTAATCCTGCGCCGGGCGGAGGCGGGGGAGCCCCGCGGGGCCGCACGCGGCGTGCCGCCATCCGGGCCAGGCTTCCGGACCGGCCCGGCATGGCGGCGGCGTGCCGGTGCGGTGCGCCGGGATGCTGGTCCGGTGCCCGGAGCAGGCAGGAGGAGCCGTGGACGATCCCAGCGGCCGGGGAGCCCGGAGCCCGGCGCCCGCCGGTGCGGTCCACACCGTCCCCGGCGGGTCGGGAGTCATCGGTATCGGGCTCGCCGCCGTACTGACGGCCGCACTCGCGCAGGGCTCGTGGCAGTGGTTCGCCACGTACGTCGGCGTGACGCTGCTCGCGGTGATCCTCTCCTTCTACCGGCTGCCGCCGTGGGCCCCCGGCCTCCGACCCGCGTATCTCGCGAACCTGACGGCGTTCTCGCTGGTCGTCGGCCTGTGCACGGCGATCACCCTGGCCCCCATGATGCAGCGCTGGGCCTGGCTGTTCCCGATGCCGGGCACCCGCGACCGGTGCCCCGAACTGGGCACCTACGAGAGCATCCGCACCGAGGCGGCACTGGCCGGCCTGACCGGCCGCGACGGCGCCGCCCTCGCCCACGCGCAGGACGTCCACCGCCAGACCGCCGTGGCCGACTGCCTGTCCGCCACCACGACCCGGTGGCTGCCGGTGTACGCGGCCGGAGTGGCCGTGCTGGTGGGGCTGGGGGCCTGGGCTTACGACCGGGCGCGCGCCAGGAGCCGGGCCGGAGCCGGATGAAAAACGCGGCAGATGGGGGATGCTCGCTACGGGGGCGAAAGATGCCGGACCAGTTCTCCGAGGAGCCGCCGTGTCACGTCACGCCACCCCGCGCCGCTACCTGATGTGCAGGCCCACGTATTTCGAGGTCACCGAAGCCCGCACCCCGTGGATGGATCCCGACGACCCGGTGGACACCGAGGCGGCCTGCCGGCAATGGGAACACCTGCGGGACCGGCTTCGCGCTTTCGGGCACACCGTAGAGGAATTGACGCCCCTCCCCGGGGCTCCGGAAATGGTCTTCGCGGCCAATGGTGCCACCGTCATCGACGGGCGTGCGATGGGCGCACGTTTCGCCCATCCCGAACGCGTCCCGGAAGCGGCCGCCCACCGCGCATGGCTGATCGCCCACGGCGTCACCGCGTACCGGGAGCCGGAACACGCCAACGAAGGCGAGGGCGATTACGCGCTCACCGCCTCCTGCCTGCTCGCCGGCCACGGTTTCCGCACCACCCCGTCCTCGCACGCCGAAGCCCGGCATTTCTTCGGCCGCCCCGTCCTCGCCCTCGAACTCGTCGACCCGCGCTATTACCACCTCGACACGGCGCTGGCCGTCCTGGACCCCGCGACGGACGCCGTCATGTACCACCCGGAAGCCTTTTCCGCGGCCAGTCGCGCCGTATTGCGGCAGCGCTTTCCCGACGCCGTGCTCGCGGACTCCGCGCACGCCGCGGCCCTGGGCCTGAACGCGGTCTCCGACGGACGACACGTCCTGCTGCCCGAAGCCGCCAGGGACCTGTTCCCCGCCCTGCGCACCCGCGGATTCGAACCGGTCGGCATCGACCTGAGCGAACTCGCCAAAAGCGGCGGCGGCGCGAAATGCTGCGTACAGGAACTCCGCGGCCTCGGCGCTCCCTGAAACACCGGTGCCGCCCCATGGCATCCGCCGAAGGAAGCAATGTGTTCCGCCGCCGGCCGTCGCTCACCACCGAGGGGACACCGGCCCCGGCATGATGGGCCCCATGACCTTCCTCCGAGTGCTGGACCTGACGCACGCATTCGGCCCCGGACAGCCGCGCGATCCGGAATTCGACGACGAACAGCGACACCAGGAAATGACGATCGCGCACGACGGATTCGACGCGTTCTACCACCGCATCGCGGGCTCGTGGGGCACGCACGTCGACGCCCCCGCCGAAATGGTGGCCGGCGGCCGCACCATCGACGCCCTGCCCGCCGAGGAACTGGTCCTTCCGCTGGTCGTCTTGGACATCTCCCAGGCCGTCGCCGCCGACTCCGACCGCTGCCTCGGCCGGGACGACGTACGCGAGTGGGAGCAGCGCCACGGCCCGGTGCCCGCGGGCTGTTTCGCCGCCCTGCGCACCGACTGGTCCCGCAGATGGCCCGACATCGACGCCATGCGCAACCTCGACGCGGACGGCATCTCCCACACCCCTGGCTGGACCCTGGACGCGCTCCGCCATCTCCTGGTCGAACGCTCCGTCACAGCCATCGGCCACGAGACCATCGACGCCGACCCCGGCATGTGGACCACCGCGGCCGGCCCCGACAACGCGTCATCGCCCGAGAGCGCCCGCCGCCGCTACGCCTGCGAGGCGTACGTACTCGACCACGCCCGCTACCAGGTCGAACTCCTCACCAACCTGCACACCCTGCCACCCACCGGCGCCCACATCGTCGTCGGCGTCGGCAAGGCCCGCCACGGCACCGCATTCCCGGCCCGCGTCCTGGCGCTGCTCCCGTAGGCGCGCCTGCGCTTCCGACTGCTCCCGCTCCCTCAGGCGCGCCCGCTCGCCTTGCGCCCGTCAGCGTCGCAGGGCAGGTCTGCGCCGGGGGCGTCGGCGCGGAAGTCACGGGCGGCCTGCTGCTCGACATCGCTGATCGCGGTGGGGCCGACCGAGATGGCTCCGCCGAAGGGCCGTTCGGCGTCGTGGACGAGCAGCAGGGTGGCGGTGAGCAGGGCGGTGGCCATGGCCAGGGTGGCGAGCTGGGGCCGATTGTGGCGGCGGGGAATGCACAGGCACAGGGAGATGACGGTGATGGAGAGCAGGACGAGCATGAACCAGTAGACCGCCGCGGGGACCGCCGCGGTCGACTCCGTCAGCCGCGCCTGGCGGGCCTTGGCCCGGGTGTCGTCCGCCGACACGAGCATGCCGAAGGCGCTCTGGTCCGGACCGATGTCCTTGAAGGCGCTGCGCAGGTCGGCGGTCCAGACGCTGGGCTCCGGGGAGCCCTGGCCGTGGGCCATGGTCGGCCATTCGTAGTGGCGTACCGCGCGGGTGTAGCAGACGACGTCGGCCTGTACCCGGTGGCGCTGCGCGGCGTTGGGGAGGTAGTCCGCTGTCTCCGCCAGGTGGTCGGCCGCGTTGGCCTCGTTGTGGGCGGCTTCCTCGGCCCGGTTGTAGGAGCCGGCGGCGGTGGCCAGGACGAAGGCGAGAATCAGTACGGTGAGGGTCTGCACCGGGCTGAGCAGGTCTTTCACCGACAGACCTGCGTCGTCGGCGTCGGTGTCGTGACGGCGCAGGAAGTGGTGGGCGATCAGGCCGAGGATCAGGGCGACCACGGCCACAACGATGGTGACGGTCATGTCAGCGGGTCTCCAGGAGCGGGGTCAGGGCTCGACGACGCGGCGGTCTCGTACCCCACTGCCTTTGCCTGACGGCGGAGACCGGCATACGGGCTCGCCCACCCGTTCACCCGTACGAGGCATGCTGCTGGGCCCCTTGGGGGTACCAGCCCCGGTGTACCCGTGGTCGCCACTACCGACCGAGTGATGCCGGCGGGCCCCCGGGCCGCATGGGGCCGGCCCGGGAACCCGCCCGATCACCCTCCGGTCACCGCCCTCCCACCGGCAGCAGATGCCCCCGCAAGGGCACGACCAGGCAGCCGCGCAGGCGCTTGGTCGTCTCGTGGCCCACGCCGTAGTCGATGCGGTCGAACTCCTTGCCGGTGACGTACATCAGCGGCGCGTAATACGTGGCCGCCAGGTGGGCGTACGGTGTGGCGCGGCCCTCCTCGGTGGTGCCCGCGTAGATGTTCTGCAGGACGCGGTCCTGGGCGACGAACAGCGCGTGGGCCAGGAGGCGGCCCTCGCGGACGACCGAGTACAGCACGAGGTCGTCGCCGAACGCCTCGATCAGGGCGTGCAGTCTGCGCCGTTCGCTGTCCTCGTCGGCGGGCTGGCCGTAGTGGCGCAGCAGGCAGCAGCGTGCGGCCACCACCTCGTCGAACCGGGGCCGCGGGTCCTCGCGGACCACCTCGCCGCCGGCTTCGGCCAGCCGGCGCAACTGGCGCAGGATCTCGGCCCGCCGCCGGTTGCGCGGTCCCGAGTGGTAGTCGTCCCAGTCCGTCCAGCCGATCTCCAGCACCGACCGGGAGGTCAGGTCGAAGCTCGCGCCGCCGAGCTCCGTGGTCACCGGGTCGAGGACGGCGGCGCCTTCGGGGGTGGAGTAGAGGACGCACACCGTCGCCAGCCCGGCGTCCCGCGCGTGGTCCAGCACCGCGGACAGGCAGTCGCGTACCGCCCCAGGGCGGTGGGCGGCCGGTCCGACCGGGTCACCGAGGTAGCCGGGGGCGGACAGGACCACGCTGGGCAGCATGTCCTCCGCCGCGCCGCCGAGCTGCGGGGCCACCGGCCCGTCGGCGTGCGCGGCGGGGAAGACCTCGGGGTCGGCGCGCAGGATCGTCCACGGGTTGTACGCCTCGTAGGCGCCCGGCTCCGTGACCACCGCGCCCACGAAGCCGAGCGCGGCACCGTCGTCGTCCTCGTGCAGCACCGTCAGGGGCTTTCCGGGCAGCCGACTGA
Source organism: Streptomyces chrestomyceticus JCM 4735 (assembly GCF_003865135.1). NCBI lineage: Bacteria > Bacillati > Actinomycetota > Actinomycetes > Kitasatosporales > Streptomycetaceae > Streptomyces > Streptomyces chrestomyceticus. The sequence continues at coordinate 9,136,876 of NZ_BHZC01000001.1, forward strand.
GCATGATGTCGATCCAGCAGGCGCTCTGCACCGCGGAGCCGGGGTACAGCCGGCCCCAGCGTGCGGCGTCGAAGTGCGCGGAGATCTCGGTGCGGGGCATTCCTCTCCTTCGTTCTGTCGTGGGCCGGTTCTCGTGGACGGGTCAGCGGGGGGCCAGGTCGGGCTCGGCTGCGGGCACGTCGGCCGGCGGCTCGGCCTTCAGGCCCCGGATGCTGGGGGCGAGCAGCGCCGCGAGGCTGAGCAGGACGGCCGCCGCGCCGGCCACGACGGCCGCGCCCCGGGCGTCCATGGTGGTCACCAGCGGGCCCATCAGCAGCGTGCCCAACGGGATCAGACCGTCGAACCCCAGGAACGACAGGCTGCCCACCCGGCTGGTCAGGTTCTCCGGCACCCGGTCCTGGAGCAGGCTCGGGTAGAGGGAGTTGAAGACGTGCAGCCCGATGCCGTACAGCAGGGCGAGGGCCAGCGCCGGTATGCCTCCGCCGAAGAATCCGACGGCGGTCAGTGCCGCCGCCATCATCAGCAGCATGGCGAACATGCTGGTGCCCAGCCGTTTGACGGTGAGCCGCATGAGGATCACGGCACCGATCAGCGCGCCGACACCCTCCAGCGCGTAGAAGACGCCGAGCGACTGGGCCTGGCTGGTGCCCTCCGGGGACATGATCAGCGGAATCGGTACGTCGAGCACCCCGGCGAAGACGGCGTTCACCAGCGCGCCGACGCCCAGGAAGATCAGCAGCCAGGGCACGCCCCGCACGTAGTGCAGCGCCTCCACGATGTCCCTGCCGAAGCGGCGCAGTTGCTCGCCCATCGGCTGGCGCGGCTCGTCGGCCGATTCGCCGGTGGTCACCGGCCGGGCGCCGGTCACGCCCTTCGGCCGTACCATCAGCAGGATTCCGGAGAGCAGGAAGGTCAGCGCGTCGAAGGCGAACGTGGCGGGCGCCCCGATGAACCCCACCAGCAGACCGCCGATCAGCGGGCCGCCGATCAGTCCGAACTGCATGCTGACCGACAGCGCGGAGTTCGCGGAGACCAGCTTGTCCCGCGACGTGATCTCCAGCATGTACGAGAACGAGACCGGCATGAAGAAGCCGTCGGCGATCCCGATGAGCAGCGAGAGCGCCACCAGGAGCAGCGCGCTGGTCGTCCAGTAGGTGGCGGCGGCGATCAGCAGCAGGACGACCACCCGCGCCACGTCGCACACCACCAGGACCCGCCGCCGCGCCTTGGTCCGGTCTCCCACCGCCCCACCGACCAGGTAGAACAGCAGCGAGGGCACCAGCAGCGCGGCGGTGGCGGCGGCGAGCACCGACGCCGATCCGGTCACGGTGATGAGGTGGGTGGCGAAGGCGATGCGGAAGGCGTAGTCGCCGACCAGGGACAGCGTGCGGGCCGCCCAGAAGCGGCGGAACGCCGGCTGGGCCATGATTCCCCGGTGTGACTGGGGAGCGGAGCTCACGGGGGACTCCCTAGGTAGAAACGGAACGGGACAGAGGGCCGACCGGCACTAGAAGGCCCGGCCCGACCAGGCCCACTGGGGCCGGAACGGTTCGAGGAGCGCCTGGATGCCGGGCGCGCACCGCTCGTCGGCGAACGCGCGGAACAGCTCCTCGGTGAGGTCGAGCAGCCAGGGCAGTGCCTCTTCCTGCGGCAGCCGGTCGGCGAAGAGCACCTTGTCGCACTGGGCGAACAGGGCGGGTGCGCCCGGGAGTCGGGCTGCGGCGGCCGACCTGGACAGCAGGTGCTTGGTGCCGTAGGTGATCCGGCCGAAGGCGTTGAGGCCGGAGGTGAGGAGCGCTTCGGCGGCGCCGCGGCACATCAGTTCCCGGGCGGGAGAGCCGAGCACCGTGGTGTCGGCCAGGAGGCTCATCGTGTCGACGAAGGACAGCGCCGCCGCCGACGCGCGGACGAGGTCCGCGTCGATGCCCTTCTTGATCTCGTCCAGGCGGTCGGCGTTGGACAGCGGCCAGCCCGTGCTGACCCGCTGGATGAGCCGCAGTTCCAGGCCCTGGAGGTTGGCCAGGTCGGGCGGTCCGTCACCGGTGGCCGGCCGTACGGCCTGCTGCACCAGGGCGATCGCCTCCTCGCTGACGTACTCGATGTTGACCATCAAGTCGCCCGCCATGCCGTCGAAGCTGTCCCCGAAGATCGAGGGGTGGTTGGTGGTGCCGGGTACCCCGCGCGTGCCCGGTCCGGGCATCAGGACGAGGATGTCCAGGTCCGAGGTCGGGTTGGCCTCGCCGGTCGCGTAGGAACCGGCCAGCATGACCACGTCGCCGGGCCGGTCGTCCACCAGAGCGGCGATGCGCTCGGGGTGGCGCCTTGCCCGGCGAGCGCGGCCTGTACCGCGTGCGGGAGGGCATCCAGAAGGGCAGGGTCCATGGTGGTCGCTCTCTTCTTCTGCTCGGAGGTCAGGGGCGGGTGAGGGCCGTACGCAGCCGGTGCAGGCCGTCCTTGAGCTGGTCGGCGGGCAGCGCGAAGGAGAGCCGCAGATGGCCGGGTGCGCCGAAGGCCGCGCCGTCGACCACCGCCACCTCGTGCCGGGTGCGCAGCCAGCCGACGAGGTCCTCCCGCGCCTGCGGCGGAGCGCTGTCGGCCAGCCAGCCGCGCAGGTCGGGGAAGAGGAAGATGCCGCCCGCCGGACGGGCGCAGTGCACTCCGGGGATGCCGGCGAAGGCGTCGAGGGCCAGGTCGAGGTGGGTCGCGAGCCGGGCGCCGAGCTCCCGGCGCCCGGGCTCCCCGGTGGTCAGCACCTGCTGCGCGATGTCCTGGACCACTCCGCTGGCGCCGCCGATGAGGTGGGAGGCGGTGGCGGTGATCCGGGTGGCGGTCTCGGGCCCGGCCACGGCCCAGCCGAGCCGCAGGCCCGCCAGCGCGTGGCTCTTGGTGAGCCCGTCGGTGAGCACCACGTGGCCGGGCAGCTCCGGGTAGAGCTGGGTCACGGACGGCGCCGGCTCCTCGTACAGCGCGACACCCCGGTACACCTGGTCGAACAGCAGCGTCAGCCCGCGCTCCGCCGTCCACTCGGTGATGCCGCGCAGCTCCTCGGCGGAGACCACCGCGCCGTCGGGGTTGCGGGGGGAGTTGAGGATCAGCATGGCGGTGCGCTCGGTCGTCAGCCCCGCCAGCGCCTCCAGGGACGGCGCGCCCTGGCCGGGCTCCGTGGGGACGGGCACCGGCGTCCCGCCGGCCATCTCGACGAGCCGGGGGAAGCTGGCCCAGTACGGCGTCGGGAGCAGCACCTCCCGCCGGTCGCCGCGCAGGACGGACAGCAGGGCGGTGAAGATCGCCTGCCGGGCGCCGGGGGTGACCACCACCTGGTCCGGGGCGAACGTCGGGGTGCCGCCGTCCGCCGCGTAGGCGGTGATGGCCTCGCGGAGCGCCCGGTCACCGGCGGGGGAGCGGTAGGGCTGGTCCGCGCGGCGGGCGGCGGGGACGGCGCCCGGGTCGTGCTGGGCGACGCGGATGTCGCCGGTGGAGAGGACCACCACGTCGCCGTTCTGCTCGGTGACGGCGGTGGGAGCGAGCTTGGTCATCGGGCGGCTCCGTCGGGCAGTACGCGGCCCACCCGGCCGGCGAGCAGGGCCGGGTCGCCGGCGAGGGCGTCCCGGACGAGTTCGGCGACCCGCCGGCGGCTGCTGGCCTCCGCCTCCTCCGACAGGAAGGCCCGGTGGCTGGTGAACACGGAGTGCGGGTGGTCGAGCACCGGCTTCCAGCGCGGGTCCTGGTGCGGGTTCTCGGGAGCGAAGACGTCCAGTCCGGCTCCCGCGATCGTGCCCTCGTCCAGCGCCTTGCCGAGCGCCTCCGGGTCGATGAGCTTGCCGCGGGCCGCGTTGACCAGGAAGGCGTCGGACTTCATGGCCCGCAGCTCGGCCTCCCCGATCAGTCCTTCGGTACCGGGGGTGAGCGGGCAGTGCAGCGTCACCAGGTCGGACTCGGCGAGGAGTTCCTCCAGCGTGTCGACGGTACGGGCGCCGTAGCCCTCGGCGAGGTCCCGGCCGATGTAGGGGTCGTACACGAGCACCTGGCCGTAGAAGGTGCCGAGCTTGCGGGCGACGGCCCGGCCGATCCGGCCGAAGCCGACGATGCCCAGGGTGCGGCGGCTGACGCGGCGCGGCGCGCCACCGGCGTAGATGTCGAAGGTGCCGCCGGTCAGGGTCACGTGCTGCGGCACCACGTGCCGTTCCAGGGCGAGGGCGAGCGCCGAGGTGTGTACGGCGACCTCGTCCACGCAGTAGTCCGGCACGTTGAAGCCGGGGAGGCCGCGCTCCGCGAGCAGGTCGGCGTTGAGGTTGTCCACGCCCACGCCCTGCCGGACCACGACCCGCAGCCCGTCGCCCGCCGCGTCGAGCAGGGCGTCGGTGACCTGGCAGCGGTACACCACCAGGGCGTCGGCTCCGGCGGCACGTTCCAGCAGCCGGTCGTCGGTCAGGACGTAGCGGCCGTCCTCGTGCGGAGCGGTGAGCAGCTCTACGTCGTCGCCCAGGACGTCGCGCTCGACGGTGGCCAGGGAGAGGTCCTGCCGGCCGTCGGCGACCAGCCAGGCGGGGTCGGTGTACAGGACACGCTGTGCGTTCATCGCGCGGCGCCTTCCGTCAGTGAGGGCCGGACGAACCGGCCGAGGACGTCTTCGGGGGTGAGCGTGCAGGGGTTGTTCATGGCCCGGCCGGAGTGCAGCGCCTCGGCCACCACGCCGGCCCACTCGTCGGCCGGCAGGGCGAGGTCGGCGAGGTCGGCGGGGTAGCCGCCGGCCTGGAGGAGGTCCGCGAGCAGCTCCTCCGGCTCCCGGCCGGTGTGCGCCCGTACCGTCCGGCGGATCTCGGCGACCCGCCCGTGCAGGACGCGGACACCGGGCGGCGGGCACTCCCGGGAGGTCGCCGCGGCGTGCCGGCCGATGAGCCAGCGCAGGTGCAGGGCCACGGCCACGCCGTGCGGCAGGCCGAGCCGGCTGGTCAGCGCGTACGACAGGGCGTGGGCCGCGGTCGTACGGGTGACGTCGATGGCCGCCCCGGCGAGGGCCGCGCCCAGGGACAGGTCGTGCCGTACCTCGGCCGGCCGTCCCGTGTCGGCGAGCTGCCCCAGCGCGGGGAGGAGGGCGTGCAGCGCCTCCTCGGCCCACTCCAGGGACTGCGGGGTGGCGGTGCGGGCCCAGGAGGACTCCACGGCCTGGCTGAAGGCGTCGAGCGCGCCGGCCACCGTCGTCGGCACCGGCACGGTCGCGGTCAGTTCGGGATCGACCAGGACCACGTCGGCCCGGGCCGCGTCCGTGTCCAGGGACACCTTGCGGCCGTCCCGGTACAGGGTGGCGAACCGGGTGAGTTCGCTGCCCGAACCGGCGGTGGTGGGCACCAGGACCAGCCGCCCCGGGCGCTTCCGGCCGACCAGGTCCGGCGAGCCGAGACAGTCCGCCGGGTCCGCGTCCTGGGCGGCGAGCACGGAGGCGGCCTTGGCCACGTCCATGCTGCTGCCGCCGCCGATGCCGACGACGGCGTCGGGACGGAGCCGGCGGATGACCCGTACCGCCTCCTCGATGTGGCCCAGCTCCGGGTTGGGCCGTACGTCGCCGAAGTGGTGCACCTCGAACCCGGCCCGGCCGGCTCGGGTGAGGCGGGCCGCCGCGCCGGTGGCGTACGACGGCCCGTGCACCAGCAGCACACGCCGGGCGCCGGCGCCCGCCAGCACGGCGTTGAGCCGTGCGGCGGCGCCGGTCCCGAAGAACGCGGCGGGGTGTCCTGGCAGTCGTCGCAGTCCGGCGACGGCCGCGGGGGAACCGTACCGGTCACGACAGCGGCACCTGCCCCGCGGTCAGTTCGGCGCTGAACCGGCGCGCGATCTCGGGGACGGTGACGGCCCCGGAGGCCCGTTCGCCCGCCGCGCCGCCCGCCCGGCCGCGGACCACGAGGAGCGTGGGCCCTTCGGCGCGGAAGGCGTCCTGGATCGCGGGCCGCACCGCCGCGGTGGAGGCCACGTACTGCACCCGCCGGTAGCCGCTGCCCCGGGCGATGGTGTCGAACTCCGTGGTGCTCGCGGTGGTGGCCTGCCCGCCGGTGGAGTCGTAGACCTGGTTGTCGAACAGCACGTGCACCAGGTTCGGCGGCGCGAAGTGCCCCACCGTGGTGAGCGCTCCCATGTGCATCAGCACCGAGCCGTCACCGTCGAGCACCACGAACCGTTCCGACGGGCGGGCCAGGGCGGACCCCAGGGCCAGGGAGGCCACATGGCCCATCGAGCCCTGCATGTAGAAGTTGCGCGGCCGGTCGCCCCGGTTGAACAGCGAGCGGGACAGATAGCCGGTGGTGGAGAAGACGAACTCCGGTCCGACCTCGGCGAGCACGGCCTTCACCAGGTCGTCGCGGTCGGGCAGATCGCCGTCGGCCGGCCGCGTCTCCGCGTCCGGCGCGCCGACCGCCTTCTCGTCCTCCACCGCGCCCTTGGCGACCAGGACGAACGCCGGCCGTCCCGAGGCGAGCACCGGCCGGGTCTCCTCCAGGACCTCGTCGAGGCCCGGCCCGTCCGGCAGGAGCATCCGGTGCGGTACGTCGAGCGAGTCGAGCCAGTCCGGCACGACGCGGCCCATCCAGTGGTGCTGGGGCTCGCCGCTGGACGCCTTGGGCCAGCCGCGCATGCTGACGAACACCAGCACCGGGATCTGATAGGGCAGGACCAGCGAGGTCAGCGGGTTGATGAGGTTGCCGAAGCCGGAGTTCTGGGCGATGACCGCGGCCGGCCGTCCGGCCAGCCGGCTGCCGGCCGCGGTGGCCAGCGCGGTGCCCTCGTTGGCGGCCGGCACGTAGGGGATGTCCGGCCAGTGGGCCAGTTCGCCGATGGGGCCGCCGAAGTACGAGCAGGGCACTCCGGAGACCAGGCCGATGCCGTGGTTGTCGAGCGCGGTGACGAACGCCTTGGAGGTCGTGCTCACGGGGCGGTCCGGAAGGCCGCGGTCATGCCCTGCAGCGCGAAGATCTCCGGCATGGTGGCGATGTCGGCGTCCACGGACTCGGCGCGGCCCTCGACGCGCAGCTTGCCGAGCACCTCGCGCATGTTCTTCACGGCCGCCCGCATGCCCTGGTTCGCGTAGATGACCAGGCGGTAACCGGCGTCGAACAGCGCCTTCTCCTCCACCGAGGCGTAGGTGGTGGGCACCGCCACCAGCGGTACGTCGCGGTCCCAGGCGTCGCCGAGCTCCAGGATGTCGTCCGGGCGGCGGCTCTTGCTGTGGACCAGTACGGCGTCCGCCCCGGCGTCCGCGTACGCGTGGGCGCGCTCCAGCGCCTCGGGTACGCCCTGGCCGGAGATGAGCGCCTCGGTACGGGCGATCAGCAGGAAGCGCTCGTCCTTCTGCGTCTGCTTGCCGGCCTCGATCTTGAGGGCGAACTCCTTGGTGGGCAGCAGGTCCTGGCCGGCGTCCGCGAAGCTGTTGATCTTCGGGAACAGCTTGTCCTCGATGCACATCGCGGCGATGCCGGCCCGCTCGTACCGCTCCACGGCGAACGCCACGTTGAGCGGCCCGCCGAACCCGGTGTCGCAGTCGGCGATCACCGGGATGTCGATGATCGCGTCCATCGCCTCGGCGGCCGCCAGGAACTGCGTCATCGTCACCAGGCTGGCGTCCGGCAGACCGTAACTGGCGGACACCTCGAAGCTGGAGCACCAGACGGCGTCGAAGCCCGCCTGCTCCACCAGCTTGGCGCTGAGGCCGTCGTGCGCGCCGACCGCGGCCACCGGCCGGGGACCGGCGAGCAGCTCACGCAGCCGTGCGGACTTGTTCGTGGTGGTGGCGTTCTCGGACATGTCAGTTACCTTCCTTGCTGTACCAGAGCCGGTCTTCGTTGACATAGCGCTCGATCCCGCCCTCGGGCATGGCGCCGAGGGCGTGCCGCACCTCGGGCAGCACCGCACCCGCGATGCGCAGCAGCAGGACCTGGGCGGGGGGCGCCTCGGGGTCCGTGCGGACGAAGGAGAGCGGGACCTCGGGCATGAGGTAGGCGGAGTCGCCGGGCTGCAGCTCCTCCTCGTACCGCTCCCCGTCGGCCTCCCAGAGCAGCCGCACGGGCTGGTCACCGAGCACGTAGAGGTAGCTGTGCTGGTAGGTGGAGAGCCAGGCGGTGTCCTCGGCGGAGCGGGCCAGCACCTCGGTCTCCAGCGCGGTGGTGTGCGGGTGCGAGGCGTCGCCGGCGAGCTGGGTGAAGCGGTAGGCGGGAGAGTCCGCCGGGTAGTGCCAGCGGTGGGCGGTCGCGGACCGCTGGACGACCACACCGCCGTCCGTGCGGGTGCTCGGCGGCAGCAGGTCGCGCTCGGAGATGCCGAGCGCCTCGGCCAGTTGGGCCCGCTCGGCGCCGGTCGGCTGCCGGTCCCCGTCGACCAGTACCGCCAGGTGCCCGGCGGACAGCCCGGTGCGGCGGGCCAGCTCCTCGACGGTGACCGCCCTGGCCTGGAGGAACGAGCGCAGCAGGGCGGCCGGTCCGCCGTCGGGGGTCAGCTTGGCCTGGTGGGCGGCGGCGTTGCCGAGGATGGCCAGCTCACGCTGGGCGTCCCCGACCAGGTCACCGCCGTAGGTGAGGGCCAGGATGTACGCCGGTTCGTCGGTGGACCGCGCGGTGAAGGAGTGCGGGGCGAACGGCAGCCCCCACACCGAGTCGCCGGTCTCCATCGGGACGCAGACGCTGCGGTCCTGCCACCGGTAGTAGTAGTTGACCGGGCCGACGAAGTAGGTGAACTGGTAGAGCAGATGGCCGCGGTTCCAGCGGACGGCCGGGTTGTCGGCATCGTTGTCGTCCACCGGCTGGAGCATGCGGATCCACTCGGGGCGGTACGAGGCCACGCGGGACATCGCGGTGTCGCGGTACTCGTAGTAGTCGTCACCGCCGCGGGCCAGCACCCGGGAGGACGCCTCCGACTCCTTGGCCCGCATGATGCGGACCCGTCGGGAGGTGTCGTCGTGGCCGGGCAGCAGATCGCGCTCGTTGAGCGGCCACACTTCGGCGGCCCGGCCCAGCAGGGCCAGGTCCACGGGCTGTTCGCCGCTGGTGAGACCGGCGAAGGTGCCGGGGGCGAGGCCGAGGTCGGCCTCGGCGGTGGTGTCGTCGCGCTTGAGATCGTTGGCGGCGGCGCGCAGCAGCGCTGCCGCCCGCCGGTCGAAGGCAGGGTCCGGTAGGGACATGGTGGGGGCCTTTCCTCTGACGTTTGCGTGCGCGGGGGAGGGGAGCCCCGCGGCGGGGCCGTACGGTGCGGAGGCTCAGCGCCGCACGGCGGCACGGACCAGCGGCTGGGCGTGCAGGCCGTAACGGGTCTTGAACTCGTCGTTGCGGCGGCCGCATTCGAGGACCTGCCGCCCGGAGGCCATGCCGGCCTCCAGTTCGGCCGCGAACAGCACGTACTGGGGACTCCAGTTGAGTTCCTGCGGGTAGAGACAGCCGCCCGCCCAGGCGTGCATCCGGGTGCGGTCGTACAGGCACAGGGAGACCGCGAGCAGCACGCCGTCCAGATCCACGCGCAGGATGCCGCAGTCGGGGCCGAGGGCGTTCACCAGGGCGGCGAGCCGGTCCGGCGGGTAGTAGCCGGGGGCGTGCTTGTCCGCGGTGGCCTCGCACAGGTCCAGTACGTCCTGGTCGAGCGCTTCGGAGCCCTGGCGCAGGGTGATCTCGGCGCCGGCGTCGCGGGCCCGCCGCGCGAACTGGCGCAGGGTGCGCCGGGAGGGGCGGCTTACGGTGGTGAGGTGCTCGTCCAGGGTGGCGGGACCGCCTGCGAGGGGCAGGCGGTAACGCGGCACGGTGGACTCGGTCGCCACGCCGATCTCCGTGAGGAGGCGGGCGAGTTCGCCGTCGGCGGCCACGTTGGCCAGTCCCCAGAGATCCACGTCGGAGCTGTCGGCCAGCTCACCCAGCGCGTTCCAGAACGTCTCCACCAGGGGAGCGGTCAGCGGTACGCGACTGGGCAGCACGGTGTCGTAACAGTGCCACACGTGTCCCATCAGCACCGTGAGCAGCGCGTCGGCCCCAGGGCCCGTGGCGAACGGGTCACGGGTGTGCTGGAGGTACACCGGCAGGACGGCGACCGGTTCACCGGCCGGCTCCTCCCGCGCCACCAGGTAGCGGGCGCGGGACGGCGAGGTGAGCGGCAGCTTCTCCACGCTGCACAGGAAGTCGTAGCTGTAGAAGACGGGCGCCCCGCACGCCTCCACCAGCGAGGTCCAGGCTCGGCGGCCCACCTCCTCCACCGAGTCGGCGACCGACACGGTGCAGGAGGCGGTACGGGTGCCGATCACCTGGCCGCTTCCACGCTCGCCCGCAGGGGCGGGAAGTGCAGCGACGAGCCGAGCACCACACGCTCCCACTCGTCCAGGACCACGCCCGCCCGGCGCAGCCGCTCCTCCGCCCAGGCCATCCGCAGCTCGTCGCGCCACTTCGGGGTGAAGTCGCAGCGCACCACGTCGGCCAAGCCGGCGGTGAGCCGGTCGCCGAGGAGGTCGGCCAGCCGGTCGCCGGCGCCGGGCAGGCCCAGTTGGCCGGTGTCGGCGAACTCGGTGGTGAACCGCTGCCGTACGGCGGCAGGCAGTTCCTCCCACAGCGCGCCCACCAGCCGGGTGCGCACCGAGGCCAGTACCTGCTCGAAGTCGCGGGTCTCCGGGTTGCCCGGCGTGTTCAGCCGGCACAACTGGTCGATCTCGGCGGCGACCTCCTCCGGGTCGCCCGCGTGCTCCGGAGTCAGACCGAAGACGGCGGCCTCCCGCTCGGAGTCCTCCGGGCCGTCGGAGCTGTGCATCACGCTCATGGCGCTGTTGATGGCGTCGAAGTCCCGCCGCAGCGTGCCCAGGTCGGCGTCGGTCGGGTGCTGGTAGCCCTTGAGCTTGGCGAGTTCGGCGTGCCGGCCGTCGCAGCGGCAGATCAGGGCGACGGTGGGACCGAGGCCGAGGACGGCGTCCACCAGGCGGTAGCGCCAGGTCTGCCACTGGCCCGCGATGAGGTCCGAGTACAGGTCGTCGATCAGCTCCGGATCGGCCTGCAGGGCCCGCGCGGCCACCGGCGGGAAGCCCTCGTCCCGCAGCCTCCGCACCAGATCGCCGTGCCGGCCCCGGTAGACGATGTCGGAGCTCAGCAGGACGAACACGTGTCGGGACCAGAAGTCTTCAGCAGTCACGGACGCTGCCTTTCGTGTGATTGCGGTAAGGCGGAGCCGTCGACGGCGTTCCGCTCCGGCAGGACGGGGACGGCGGCGTGGTGCCGCACCGGACAGGCGTCGGGGGCGGCGACGCTCGCGTCGTCCGGGAGTGCGTACTGCCGCCACTTGAAGTCGGTGGAGGTGTCGCCGTCGCCGAGGGTGGGGTGCGGCCCGATCCGGTCGTAGCGCGCCAGCCCCTCCCGGACCCGGCGTTTGGCGGCCTTGCCGGCCACCGTGCTGCCGCCGATGCCCTCGAAGACCCGCCGGACCTGGAAGACCAGGGTCAGGCACGGCCCGAGGTCACGGCTGCGGCGGTCCCGGTAGGCGGGGCTAGCGGCGAAGATGAACCACGGCTCGCCGTCGAAGCACCACTGCCAGCGGGGGTCGGCGGGGTCGGTGGGCACCTCGGCCGGCCAGGGCTCGGTGTCGTACGCCCGCAGTTCGTCCAGCAGCGTCCAGAACCGCCGGTGGTCGTCCGCGAGTTCCGCGCCGGGCACGGCCGGACCGACGAAGACGATCAGGGTCTGCCGCTTGGGTCCCTGCCAGGCCCGCTGCCGGTAGGCCCGCAGGGACCGGGCGAGCGCGGCCGGACCGTGGGTGTCCGGGTAGCGGGTGTCGACGGCGCTGAAGGAGTTGTTGCCGCGCTGCTGGCCCTGCGTCCCGAAGTAACAGGGATAGGACGGCTCTTCGGCGAGAATCCGCTCGGTGAAGACGCTGTGCGCTTCCGGGACCCAGCCGAAAGGCTCGTCGCCGGAACCGGAGCGCGACACCTCGGAGTCCCTCCATAGATAGCTTTCCAAAGAACGCTCCGAAAGGGTCGTTGGAGAATACTGCGAGCCGCGCCGCCCGAAGGACGGAAGAGATGTGCTGGGGCGGGGCTCGCCGCGCAGAACAATCACAACAGCGCTCACTCGGCACTGTCAAGGCTTCACTGCCCCAAAGGATTTGCGGGAGGGAAGACCCGCGGGCCGTTAGGGAAAGCCGGCACCACCGCGAATATCCCGCCCCTCGCGCGCACGCGTACGGTACTGATCGTCGGCACGGCCATGACCAGCGGCGCCGGGCCGCTGCGGGGCGCTCGCGGCTCGGGTACACAAGGGCAACGCACGCTGCCCGTTGGTCCCGGATCGGCCGCCGGCCCTTTTCACCAGCGCCATCGTGACTAGGGTTTTGGCTCATCCGCACAGCAGCCGACGAACCCCGGCCGACGCCGGTACCGGACAACGACGAGAGCCCGCCGAGCCCCCGGGACATAACCCGCGCCGCGTCGTACCGACAGCGTTGTTCCCGCCGCGGGCAAACGGCTTCCGGGCAACCGGTCCACACGACAGGGCAGCGAGCCGAAAAAGGTTGTGCAATGACATCGCAAATCATCGGGAATGCGCCGGTGCCGCAGCAGGAAAAGCAGCCGGTCATTCTGCTCGACCGCCTCGGCTATTCCTCGTACCGAGGCCCGGACGGCCGCCCCTTCCTGCCCACGGACCGCTGGGAGGTACGGCTGGTCACCGCACTGGAGCGGACCGGTGAGGCCGTGGGTGACGAGCTGGCGTCCGTCGTCGGGGTGCCCGGTGTCGAGACCGCGCCGTTCGCCGACGCGGTCCGCTTCCAGCACCGCTGGGGCGGCCGGCCGGCGGCCCGCCTGGTGGCGGTCACCGAACGCTTCCTGCTGCCCGCCGCCGAACTGCGGGAAGAGCTGGGCATCCCCGGTCAGCGCGTCGAGCAGGCGCTGCTCTTCCGCGACAAGGTGCTGATGAAGGAGCACCTGCGCGACCACGGCATCGCGGTACCGGACTTCGCCCCGTTCTCCCGGGAGGCCGCGCTGACGCTGCTGGACAAGTACCACCGCGTGGTCGTCAAGCCGCGGCTCGGCGCCGGTTCCAGCGAGATCCACGTACTGGACGACATCGCCGGACTCGACCGGTTCGTACGGGAACACGCCGGCCGGCTGGCGGAGTTCGAGGTCGAGGAGTTCGTCGACGGGCAGCTCTACCACGTCGACAGCGTGGTGCAGGACTCGCACGTCACGGCGGCGGTGGCCGGCCGGTACGTGGACAGCACCATGTCGTACCGGCGGCTGGAGCCCTGCCGTGACATCGCCGTGCCGGACGGCCCGCTGCTCGACGCGCTGCTCGCGTTCGACCAGGCCGTACTCGCCGCGTACCCGGGCTTCACCGGAGTGGCGCATCACGAGGTCTTCATGTCCCCCTCGGGCCCCGTGTTCTGCGAGATCGCGGCGCGGGCCGGGGGAGGGGGCATCCTCGCCGGCTTCCGGTCGCGTACCGGGGCCAACCTCGACGAGGTCATGCTGCGGGCCCAGTTGGACGGCAGCGTGCCGCACGTACCGGCCCCCGCCCCCCATCTGACCGGCTTCACGGCCCTGTACGCCGAGCCCGGCCGGGTCCTGCGCACCCCGGCGGTGCCCGACGAACCGTGGATCACCGAAGCGCAGATCCTGGTGGGAGAGGGTGATCTGATTGATCCGCCGACCCGGTACAGCGACGCGGCGGCCATCGTCTCGGTACGCGGCGACACCGAGGAACAGGTCATGTCCAGACTCGCGGCACTGGCCGAGCGCATCAGCATTCCCACGGTCCCGGAATCGGCGTAGGGGACCGCACCGACGCCCTCGGAGACGAGCGCGGCGCGACCGTATACACCCGCCGGTCGCTCACGCCGGCGGGCCGCACGGCCCGGCGCGGTGCCGCAGTGGCACCGCGCCAGGCCGGCCGGTTCCCGTCAGCCGCGCGCCGCCGACTGCTCCTCCAGGTATTGGGCGTACCGCTCCAGCCCGGCCCGGCCGTCCGGCACGAACGGCCACTCCGGGTCGGCCAGGCGCGCCGTCAACTCTTTCCAGGTCATCCACCAGCCCTCGGCGACCTCGCTCGCCTGGTGCACCACCGGGCCGTGCAGGTCCGGGTCGTACTCGGCCACGTAGACGCAGGCCAGGTAGTTGGCGTGGTCGTCGGCGAACCAGTAACGGAAGCAGGGGCGCACCGGGCAGCCGCGGACGCCGAGTTCCTCCGTCACCTCCCGCTCGGCGGTCTCGTCCGGGTCCTCCCCCGCAGCCACCACACCACCGGCCCAGGCGTCGTGCATGCCCGGGTAGACGTCCTTGGTGTCGGTACGGCGGTGCACGTACACCCGGCCCTCCGGGTCGCGCAGCAGCACCTGCGTCGCACAGTGCGGCAGGTTCTCGGCGCGCATCCTGCTCCGGGGAGCCGAGCCGACGACCCGTCCGCTCAGATCACCCTCGGCGTAAAGGGCCACGATTTCTTCCACCACTCGGTTCAGCTTCCTCTCAGACCGTGCCGGAACGGATGGCATGGGCAACGGCGTGTGTGCGGTTGCGCAGTCCCAGCCTGGCCAGCATCGTATGGATCACGTTCTTGATGGTGCGCTCGGAGTACCCGAGTTCCTTGGCGACCTCGCCGGTGCTCCAGCCGTCGGCGAGCATCCGCAGGATGTTCATCTCCCGCGTGTCGAAGCCGGCCGCGTTGAGCTGGTGCGGCTCCAGGATGTCGCGCTGTAGGTGGTGCAGCAGCGTGACCAGCGAATCCGCCACCCCGGTGCGCTGCCGGCGGTCGCAGACGGCGTCCGCGATCGCGCCCAGATCGCTCTGCGCGCGCGGCAGTACGTCCGTCAGACCGTGGGCCACGGCGCGCATCAACTGGTACTCCGACATGGAGTCCGTGACCATGATCAGTCGCTGCGCAGGCCGTTGCCAGGCGTCCCGCCGCTCCAGCCGGGCGAGCGCCTCGTCGGTCCCCTCGGGCGACACCAGGATCAGGACGACGTCCGCCTCCGTCAGCCGGTCGTCGCCGAGGACCGAGATCAGCGGCTTGCTCCGCAGGAAGGCGACCGTGCCGTCGAGGGTGATCGGGTCGTCCGCCAGCACGGCCACGCTCACCGGGTCCGCGCTCCGCTCCGTGTCGGCGGACCGGCCGCCCCGGTCGGCGGGGGGCCGCAGCGCCGCGAGGTGGGTCGCACCGGCGACCCGGGGGGACCGGCCGTCGGGCGGCGGAACCGCCATCGGGCGGGCCGGCCGGCGGGTGGGCGATTCCGGGTCTGGCCGGGCACCGCTGCGTGACGGTGCCGGCGAGCCCGATGGGAGCGTTTGTTGCATCTTGTCTTGCCTTCCGTACCTTGCACGGCCGCGCCGTGGGCGGGCCCTGGCGAGGGCCGTCCGGACGGTGCGGTGACACCCCGGACGGACTCCGTTCCTTGTCGAGCTGCTCATGGGCGGGACGTCGTGTCCCGGGAGGAATGCGACGCGGCGCACCGCGGCGTGGCGTACGCGGAGGCCGGTGGGCCCGCCGCATGGCGTACGCGGAGGCCGGTGGGCCGCCGCGTGAGCTCTCACGTCGGGGCTGCCCCGGCTGTTGTCTGCTGCATGGCTCGCCTTCCCCTCGTGCCGACTGCGGTCCGTGGAAGTTCCGTCAGGAGCCGGCCGGAGGAAGGCACTCCTCCGCTTGCTCACCCACGGTTTCTGCGCCGGTCATCGTGCGGCACGTTCCTTGCGACAGACTGGTCGGGATGTTGGCGGTTCCTTGGCGGCATCTTGAGGCGGGCACCGTGTCGCTGCCGGAATCCCTGCGCGTTCCTTGCTGTTCGCTTGTCATTCACTTGCCGGAGGCCCGTCGTCGATCTTGGAGGATGTCTTTATCTGTGCCAAGATCCGATTTGAGGCCGGCCGCGAGGTGCCGGCCCTCTTTGCAAGCGCCGCCCGGTGCGCGAACGATTGAGAACGAGATGCCCGAACCCCCCATAGCGAGTCCTTTACGGAGCGATGGTGCCGACGTTCCCCGGCTGAGCGTTCTGGGCACCATGTCCGTACGGCACGAGGGGCGCGACCGGCCGCTCGGCCCGCCGCGCCAGCGGGCACTTCTCGCGCTGCTGCTCGTCCGCCTGGGCCGGGTGGTGCCCACCGAACTCCTCGTCGAGGAGCTGTGGGGCCAGGAGCCGCCGCGCCACGCGGTCGCCACACTGCAGAGTTACGTCTCGCACCTGCGCCGCGCCCTCGATCCCGCGGCCGCCCCCGAGCGCGTACCGCTCCTGCGCCACCGCTCGCCGGGGTACGTACTGGAGCTGGACCCGCAGGAGATCGACGTCTTCCGCTTCGAGCACCTGGTCACCGACGGACGGCGCCTGCTCGAAGCCGGTGACCCGGGCGGCGCCCGCGACCGGCTCACCACCGCACTCGGCCTGTGGCACGGCTCGCCGTACGCGGAGTTCGACGCGCACCCCTCACTCAACGACGAGACGAACCGGCTGGAACAGCTCCGGCTCACCGCGGTGGAGTCCTGCGCGGAGGCCCAGTTGGCGCTGGGGGCGGCCGAGGAAGTGGCGGCGGGCCTCGAAGCCGAGGCCCGCCGCCACCCCGCGCGGGAGCGCCTGGTCGGCCATCTGATGACGGCGCTGTCGCGGCTGGGACGACAGGCGGAGGCGCTGGAGGTGTACGAACGGACCCGCCACCACCTCGCCGAGGACTTCGGGGTCGGCACCACGTCCGAACTCCGCCGGGTGCGGACGGCGATCCTCCGCCAGGACCCGGAGGCCCACGGCACCGGACTGGAGGGCCACCCGGACTGGGTGGGAAAGGCACCGCCGCCGCACGAGGCGGCGGGTGCGCTCGGCAGCCCGGAGTCGGGGAGTTCGCTCCGCAGCCCCGAAACGGCCAGTACGCTCCGCGGTCCCGGGGCGGAGCCCGCGCAGGCGGAGCTGCCGGCGTACCCGGCCGGACACACGGAGACCGAAGGACGCGGGCACGGCGCGACGGCCGACGGCCACACCGGCACACCCCAGGCGCCGGAACGGCGCGAGGAGCCCGTCGGCGGCACCCCCGCCCCGTGCCCGTTCACCGGACGCAGCCAGGAACTGCACCGCCTCACGACCACCGCGTCGAGCGCACTGGTCGGCCACGGCCCGGTGGCCGCCGTCCTCGGTCCGGCCGGCGTCGGCAAGACCCGGCTGCTCCTCGAACTCGCCGCGCGCCTAGAAGCGGACGGCGGCCCCGAAGTGGTGTGGGGACACTGCTTCCCCGGCGAGGGGGTCCCGCCCTACTGGCTGTGGACCCAGGTCCTGCGGCGGCTCGCCCTCACCCGCGCCGACGCGTTCTTCCGGGTCGCCCAGCCGTTCGGCGCCCTGCTCACCCCGCTCCTGCCCGAACGCCCGACGGGCGCCGACCCGGACCGGTCCGGCGCGGAATCCGACTGGGGCCAGGCACGTTTCCTCACCCACGACGCGGTGTCCGAGGTCCTGCTCACGCTGGCCCGGCAGCGCCCGTTCGTCCTGTTCCTGGAAGACCTGCAGTGGGCCGACACCGCCTCGCTGGAACTCCTCAGACTGCTGAGCACCCGCCGGCAGGGCCAGCCGCTCGGCATCGTGCTGACCGCCCGGGAGTTCGAGGCCGAGTCGGACGACGCGCTCCGCCGCACTCTGTCCGAAGTCCTGCGCGGACCGCGGACGGAGACCCTGCGCCTGGGCGGACTGTCCCGACGGGCCGTCGCCGCGCTCGTGGACGCCCAGGCCGGTCCCGGCGTGGACCCGGAGGTCGTGGAGGTGCTGCACCGGCGGAGCGAGGGCAACCCGTACTTCGTCATGCAACTGCTCTCGCTCCTCGGGGACGCGCGCAGCCTGCACCGGTCCGACGCGGTCGCCGTCCTCCTGGCCCGCGTACCGACCGGGGTGCGGGACGCGCTGCACCAGCGGTTCGACGCCCTGGCCGAGCCGGTGCTGCGCGTCCTGCGGGTGTGTGCCGTCATCGGCACCGAGGTCGACACCGACCTGCTCAGACGCTCCGTACCGGCCGACGAACCAGTGCCCGCCGCGCTGGAGACGGCGATCCGCGCCGGCCTGCTCGCCGAGGACCCGCACCACCCGGGCCGGCTGCACTTCGCCCACGCCCTGGTACGGGAGACCCTCATCGAGGAGCTTCCCTGCGAGGACCGGCAGCGGCTGCACGCCCGGGTCGCCGAGGCGCTGTGCGCGCGGGGACGGGCCGGGCGGGAGGAGATCGAACGGGTCGCCGACCACTCGTGGCAGGCCAAGGACGCCGTCCCCGTCGAACGCGCCCTCCCCAGACTGCTGCGCGCCGCCGAACAGGCCGAACAGCAATGGGCCTACGAGCAGGTGGAGATGTGGCTGCGCCGGGCACTGCACCTGGTGGGGATGCTCTGCCCCGACGACCCGTCGGCAGTACGTCTGGAGCAGCAACTGCGCATCCAGTTGGGCCAGGTACTGGCGACCACACGCGGCTACGGCCACCCGGAGGCCGAGTCGGAACTGACCCACGGCCGGGCGCTGAGCGCGGTCACCCACGCCCCGGAGGACCCCTCGGTCCTGTGGGCGCTGTGCGCGGCGTACCTGGTCACCGGCCGCTACGAGGAATCGCGGCAGTTCTCCGGCCTGCTACGGGAAATGCGCGAGACCACCGGTGCGCCGGTGGGCTGCCTGGGCGCGGCGTACGGCGAGGGAATCGTGCTGCACGTACGGGGCCGGCTGTCCGAGGCGCTGAGCGAGCTGGAGTACGCGGTCGCCATGGCGGACCGTTTCGCCAGAGAGGGCCACGCCCTGGCCCGCACCTTCCAGCACGACCCGCGCATCTCCTGCCGCTCCTACAACGCCTTCACCCACTGGCTGCTGGGCAACCGCCGCACCGCCGGAACACGCCGACGGGAGCTGCTGCGCCTGACCAAGTTCGAGAGCCGCCCCTCGGACCGCTGCTTCGCCCTGTACGTGGACGCGGTGGTGGCCGCCTGGGAAGGCGACGCGGCAACGGCCCGCTCCTCGGGCGCGGAGGGCGTACGGCTGGCAGACGAACACGGCCTGCTCTACTGGAAAGCACAACTGGGCGTACTGAAGGGCTGGGGCCTGACCCACTCGGGCCAGGAGAGCGACGGCCTCACCCTCATGCACACCTCCCTCACCGAACTACGCATCAGCAAAACGTACTTGCGCCACCCACTCCACCTGGGCCTACTCGGCCAGGCCCAACAACACGCCGGCCGCACGGAGGAAGCGGAAGCCACCTTCCGAGCCCTCCTGACCGCCGTGGAACACCGCAACGAACACGTCTACCTCCACTCCTCCCTGCCGGCCACCAGGCTCCTCCACACTCTGCTGGGGCGTACGGCGGCGGAGGCGGTCACGGGTGGGTGAGGGGTGGGCGAGCCGGACGCGCTGTACGGGATCAAGGCCGTCACCGCCCCCATGATGGGGTGATCGTCACTCCATCGTAGGAATTGTGGACCACTGGCGAGGGGTGGGGAGCGGGAACGGCGGTCTTCGGCCGGGCGGATCGGTTCACTGGAAGCTCCTGGGTGATCGGAAGATCGCACCGGAACGGGAGCAAGGGAGTACCGGAGATGCCGGAGCAGGAAAAGGGAACCGATTCCGCAGGTGCAGCGCCCCGAGGCACCGAGTCCGCGGGCACCGGGTCCGTCAGTACCGACGATCCCCCGGGGGCCGGTCCGTTCGGCCGGCATTCCACCGCCGGGCTGGAGAACGTGGCCCTGCTCGCCGTGGGCCTCGCGGATGTCGTGCTCGAACGGCTGCGTCACGCCGCGGAACAGGGGCAGCAGTTGCTGCGCCGTTCCGATCTGCGGGAGCTCTTCGCCGACGGGGTGAACGACCTGTGTGCCCGCGGCGAACTGGCGTCCCGGCGTGCCGCGCCGGACACCGAGAACTATCTGGAGGTGATGGCGAGCCGCGCGGTGAAGCGGGCCGGGGAGGCCGAGACGTCCGGGCCGGCCCATGCATGACGCGACGGGGTTCAAGCAGCGTATCGACGCGCACCTGTGCCGGCTGGCCGACGAGGAGGAAGCCGAGCTGCTGCGCCTGTCCGGCGAACTCGCCCCGCTCTGTGCCCAGTTGCGCAACGCGCTGACGAGCGGGAAGCGGCTGCGCGCCGCCTTCCTCTACTGGGGCTGGCGGGCTTCCGGGCAACCGGACTGCGACGGCGTGATCAGGGCCGCGGCCGCCATGGAGCTGGTGCACGCGGCCGCGTGCACCCACGACGACATCATCGACGACAGCCGGCTGCGCCACGGCCTGCCGACGGCGCATGTCGCCTTCGCCGCCGGCGGTGTCCGTACCTGGGGGGACGCGCACGAGCAGCCCGGCGGACACCGTCAGGGCCGTTCCGCCGCACTCGCCATGATGCTCGGCGACCTGCTCATGGGCTATGCCGGCAAGGTCTTCGCGACCTGCGGCCTCCCCGGCGCCTATGTGGCACGGACAGTACCCCTGTGGTCCACGCTGCTGCGGGAGACCGTCGCGGGGGAGTGCCTGGAAGTCCTGCGTACCGGCGACGGCCCGTCCGGTGTCGCCGAATCCTTGGAGATCGCCCGGTACAAGACGGCCAAGTACACCGTGGAGCGGCCGCTGCACATGGGCGCCACGCTCGGCGGCGCCTCCCGGGACGTACTCGCCGCTTTCACCGGATACGGGCTGCCGCTGGGCGAAGCGTTCCAGCTCCGCGACGACCTGCTGGGCACCTTCGGTGACCCGGGCCGGACGGGGAAGTCCCGCCTGGACGACCTGCGGGACAGGAAGCCCACCGCGCTGCTCGCACTGACCAGCTCGCTGCTCTCCCCGGGCGACGGGAAGCTGCTGGCCGAGACCTTGGCGGCCGGTCCGGGCCTGGACGAGGCCGGGGCGACGCTCGTACGGGAGCTGATGGAGCACTGCGGTGCGCGGCAGCGCGTCGAGGACATGATCGATGAACGGATCGCGTGGGCCCGTGCCGCGCTGGACTCCGTGGCGCTGCCGGCGGACGCGCGCTCGGTGCTCAGCGCCCTGGCGGCTTCGGCGGCCGACCGGTCCCTGTGAGGGCAACGAGAGAGATGAGGAAATCGTGACCGCTGAGAGCAATGGCATCTCCGGGACCGCCGGGACAGCCGGTACTGCTAAGACCACCGGGACCACCGGGACCACCCCGCGCTACACCGAAGCGACGCTGGATCAACTGCGTACCCAAGGCGACCCGCTCGCCGACGAGGTCGTGGCGACCATGTTCGAACAGGGAGAGGTGTCGGACTTCAACACCCTCATGCGCTTCTTCACCACCGCCGGACACAAACTGCCGGACGGCCTGCCGACGTCGGCGGCGTCCTACCTGGAAGCGACCGGCATGCCCCCGGCGTGGATCGACTGGGACATCATGGAACGGGCACGGCTGTTCTTCATGGACAACGCCGCGCACATCAACACCGGCCTGTCCTTCGCCGCCATGCCGACCACGTACGCCGTCCCGCGCGTGGCCAAGCTGCTGGCCTCCACGCACTCCATGGACTACCCGTCGCGCCGGATGGCGAACACCGGGCAGTTCGTCACGTACCTGATGCAGACCAACGCGTTCGAGGAGGGCAGCAAGTTCATCCCGGCCGCCCAGAAGGTGCGCCTGCTGCACGCCGCGGTGCGCCACCACCTGACCAGGTCCGGGCGCTGGGACAGCGAGCGGGACGGGATGCCGCTCTGCCAGGAAGACATGATCGGCGGGCAGATCTGCTTCTCGATCCTCGTCCTGGACGCGATGCACCGCCTCGGCATCCACATGAGCCAGGAGGGCGCGGAGGCGTACTACTACGCCTGGCGCGTCGTCGGCTCCATGCTGGGCTGCGACATGGCGGCGGCGCCGGACAACCTCACCGAAGCACGGGCCTACGCCGACCTCTACCTCCTGCGCAACCTTGGGCCTTCGGAGGAGGGTGTACGGCTGAACAACCAACTGGTGCGGATGTACGAGGACGTGGTCCCGGGCACCCTGTTCGACCCGATCGTCCCCGCCACGGTCCGCTTCCTCGTGGGCGACACCATCGCCGACTGGCTGCAGATCCCCCGCAGCCCGTGGGACACGGCGGCCAAGGCCGTGCCCGTGATCCTCGGCATGCTGGAGGCCGTAGAGGACAGCAGCCCGCTGGGGGAGTGGGCCCTGGACAAGGCGGGCAGCCTGGTCTCCGGCTTCGAACTCGCCTCGTTGACCCGCGGCCGGGTGATGCAGTACGCCATTCCCGAGGAGCTCAAGCCCGACTACGGTCTGCGGTCGCAGCAGGCACGTAACCAGCGCTGGGTGCCGCCCGCTCCGACCTCGGTGGGCGCGGAGTGAGAAGGGCGCGATGAGAATCCTTTGAAGCCCTGACCTGAAAGCGTTCCCGTCGCCCCGCCCGCCGACACACCCGAGGATCACAACCGGACGTCGGGGGCGGGGAGGCCCCCGGCGTGTCGCGGTGACGGTGGCCGTCCGGGGTGGCCGAGGAGTGTCGGTGAACCGCCCGGCAGGACGCGGGAACGGGCGGGACGGGCGCGTCCCGGTGCTGGCCGTGCGCGTTCTGCGGCCAGGGAGGGGGCGGGGGCCGACGGGTGCGGATACGGCTGGATCTGTGGGGTTTGAAGCTTTCGTTCTGGTGGGGCAAACACTTTCGCATTACCTTTAACTCTTCTTGTTGCGGTGACGATGTGCTCCCCCTCCGGTACCGACACCACAGGACGAACCATGGCGGATGAGTTACGGTTCAAAGTTCTCGGGCCTCTCTGTGCCTACCGGGACGGTGTCGAGGTGCCGGTAGGGCCACCCCAGCAACAGGCGGTTCTTGTGGCCCTGTTGCTGAGTGGCGGTAAGGCCGTGCCGATGAGCGGGCTGATCGAAGCCGTGTGGGGTTTTGAGCCACCGAAGCGGGCCGTGACGACGATCCGTACCTACGTCTGGCGGCTCCGCAAGCTCCTCGATCCGCAGGAGGCCGCGGACTCGTCCGTGCTGCAATCGGTCGGTGACGGCTACCGGCTGCCCACGGCGCCGTCCGCGGTGGACGCCGGAAGCTCCCAGTCCCTGACGAAGCGGGCCGTCGGGCAGCGCAGGGCGGGCCGTGCGCAGGAGGCCGGACGACTGCTGTCGGCGTCCCTGGACCTCTGGCGGGGCGAGCCGCTGAGCGGTGTGCCGGGACCGTTCGCCGCGCGGCAGCGGGCCCGGCTCGAAGAACTGCGGATCGCTACGTTGGAGGAGCACTACGACCTGGCGCTGGCGTCCGGACGGGACCGGCTCGTCGTACCGGAGCTGACCGAACTGGTGGGGGCCTACCCGCTGAACGAACGGTTCCGATGTTTGCTCATGCGAGCGTTGTACGGAGTGGGGCGGCAGACCGAGGCCTTGGACGTCTACCAGGACGTGCGCAAGCTCCTGCTGGAAGAGCAGGGGATCGATCCCGGTTCTGAACTCACGTCATTGCAGCAGCACATTCTCAGCGGCACTCCTCCTGCGGAGTTGCCGCACGGTGGCCCGGACGGGAAGCAGGACCGTCGGGCAGATCTCACGGTCCCGGTCGGGTCGAGGAGATTCCATGTCCCGCCGCCCGCTCAACTCCCCTCGTCCGATGCCGGGTTCGTCGGCAGGGAGGCAGAGGTGTCCCACCTGTGTGCGGCGCTGACGGACCCGGCGCGGACCGCACCCGCCGCCGTGGGCATCTCGGGGGTGGCGGGCGTCGGCAAGACCGCGCTGGCCCTGCACGCTGCCCACCAGGTGAAGTACGCTTTTCCGGACGGCCAGCTCTACGCCGATCTCCGCGGTGCCGCCAAGGTGCCCGCCGACCCGTCCGCCGTCCTGGCCGGATTCCTGCTGTCCATGGGAGTGCCTTCACAGGTCGTACCCGACGGCCGGGACGAGCGTCGCGACCTCTTCCGTTCGATGCTGGACGAGCGACGGGTCCTGCTGGTGCTGGACGACGCGCGGGACGCGGAGCAACTGCGGGACCTGATGCCGGGGAGCGCCCGGTGCGGCGTCATCGTCAGCGCGCGGTCGAGCCTGCCCGGCCTTCCCTTGTCGGCTCAGGTGTGTCTGGGGAGGCTCAGCCTTGACGAGGCGGTCGCGCTGTTGGAGAAGGCGCTGGGGCGTGGCCGGACAGCCACGGAGCCTGAGGATGTGCGGCGCCTGGCCGAGGCGTGCGATCGGCTGCCTCTCCCGCTGCGCGTCGCGGCCGGGCGGCTCGCCGCCCACCCCGAGTGGAGCGTCAAGGTACTGCTCACTTCGCTGACACAGGATCACGGCCGTATCGACGGCACCGGCACCGGCACCGCTGCGCTGGACGGGCCGGCCGGCCATGGCCACCGGCACCTGATGCCCGATCAGCTCGCACGGCTGGGCCGGCTGACGGCCACGGGCGTCCCGGACTTCACGGTGCGCAGCGCCGCGGCGGTGCTGATGGTGGACGAACCCACGGCGGAGCGCGTCCTGGAGGCCCTCAGGGCGGACTCGCTGCTGGGGTCGTCCGGGCCCGGACGGTACCGGGTACGGTACGTGGCCCGCTCCGTGGCCACCGCGCGGCTCGGCCGGCCCGGCCAGGCCGAGTCGGACCGTGCCCTCCGGGGGCTGCTGGAACACCTGCTGGCCACGGCGTGCAACGCGTTCGCCCTGGCCGCGCCCGGCGATCCGGTGCAGGACGCCTTTCGCCTGCGGGCCACCCTGGGGACGTCCTTTCCCGATTTCCGGCAGGCACGGGAGTGGGTCCGGAGCGAGGTTCCCACGATCTCCGGCGCGGCTCTGCAGGCGGCACGCCGCCCGGCGGGGGCGGAGGAGGATCTGCTGCCGCGCGCCGTGGATCTGCTGATCGCCGTGTCGCCGTTCGCCGGGGCCGTGGGGGACGAGCGGCTGCGGGCCGCGGTGCCTCCGCTGGTGCGCGCGGCCGCGAAGCGCAATGAGCCGCGAACGCTGGGGCGGGCCCAGTTCCTGTACGCGGTCACCGCGTACCAGACGGGGTGGCTGGCCGAGGCGCGGAAGTACGCGGGCCTGGCGATCAGCTCCGCCCGTCAGGGACAGGACCCGTTCATCGTGCGGCAGGCATTGCACGGACTCGGCATGCTGGCGCGCGCCCAGCGGCGTTTCGACGAGGCCGTGACGCACTACGAGAAAGCCGCGGCCATGGCCAAGCGGTGGGGTCACCTTTCCGGGGAGGCGACGTCCGCCATCAATGCGGCGCTGTGCCGGGCCCTGGCCGGATGGGCGGACGAGGTGCCGTCCGACCAGGACGAGACACCGGAACGATGGCACGCCGTGGAGAATGTTCCCTGGCACGCCTGTGGTTTGTGCTGAGCCGTAGCACGAGAACGGAAGGCGCCGACGCCGTACTGCTGAAGCAAGTATTCCGGCTCAGGTTTCCGGGCGGGAACTGGCCACCGCGGCCGACGCGAGAGCCAAACAGCCGATCATGATGAGTATTCCGGGAAGAGTGGCCCTTTCCGATCCGGCGACGGCGGTGGCCACGAGCGGGCTGAAGCTGGCAATCGTCGCGCCGAGCTGATAGGTCACGGCCAGTGCCGAATAGCGCTGCTGGACGGGGAACATCTCGACCAGGAAGGAGGCGAAGGCACCGTACACCGCGGCATGGCCGGCCCCCATCGCGAGGACGAAGGTCATGATGACCAGCCACGGTTCTCCCGAAGCCAGCCAGTAGGGCGCGGGAACCGCCACGAGTGCGCAGACGGTGTATCCGGACAGAATGACCGGGCGACGGCCCCACCGGTCGGACAGCGCCCCGAAAACCGGCAGCATCAGCGCTTCGGCCAACGCGCCGGCCGCGAGCCCCAGCAGCAATACCGAGCGGGCGGTGTGCTGTTGTCCGGCGGAGGCGGCGGTGAAGAGCTGGACCGTGAAGGTGCTGACGATCACGGCGAGACCGAGTGCGGCCAAGGCGCCGCGCACCACCTTTCCGGGGGTGTACCGCAGTACGTCCCGTACCGGCAGTGCCGACGCGGCCGTCGTCCTTTTCGCCCGTACGTACTCCGGGGACTCCGCCACCTTCCGCCGTACGACCACGCCCAGGATCACCAGGGCGATCGAGGCGAGGAACGGCAGGCGCCAGCCCCAGGCGTGGAGCTGTGGCTCCGGCATCCGGAGCACCAGCTCGATCACGGCGGTACTGCCCAGCAGCCCCAGCGGAAAACCGGCCGCGGGAAAGGCGGTCCACAGCCCTTTGCGTCCCGGCGGGGCGTACTCCGCGCTCATGAGTACGGCTCCGCCCCACTCCCCGCCGATGCCGATGCCTTGCAGAATCCGCAGCGTGACCAGTAACGCGGGCGCCAGGATTCCGGCCTGCTCGTACGTCGGCAGAACGCCGACCAGAAACGTGGCGAGGCCCATCACGAGAAGGGTGAGGGCCAGCATGTTCTTGCGGCCGACGCGGTCTCCGAAGTGGCCGATGATCACGCCGCCCAGCGGCCGGGCCACGAACCCGGCCGCGTAGGTCGCGAACGTGGCCAGCACGGTCGCCGTCGTGGAACTCCCGGGGAAGAACAACGGCCCGATGATCAGCACGGAGGCCGTCGAGTAGAGGTAGAAGTCGTACCATTCGATGGCGCTTCCGACGGCGCTCGCCAGGAGGACCTGCCGGGTCGTGGAGCCGCTTCCGCGGGCGACTGCGTACTTCGGCCCGGTGGTGGCCGGCGAAGCATTCAAGGGAACTCCTTCCGGGAACAATACGGCGTGCGGGTGCGGTCGCCGGCCGGAAAGCCGGAGCCCGGGGAAAACCCGGGGACGGCTGTCGAGGGCGCCTGTTCATTCGGATGACGGAGCTGTCGCGGCGCGTGCTACCGGTTTTACTCCGGTTTCCGGACGACTGTCCAGAGAGCCCCGGGCGCCCTTGCCGACGGCCGTCCGGCCGTGGCTTAATCCAGGAAATGTCCACGGGCCAGGGAGAGTTACGTGAACGCTGATCCGGAAACGCCTGACGTCTGGACCGTGGACGACGGTTCGGAAGTAATATGTCTGCGTCGTTGGAAAGGCACCTGGGACCCGGACGACCGGCATGCGAACTTCAAGTCGGACGTCGTCGCCTACGGACTGCTCGACCCGCTGGTGACGGTGCGCGGCATGTCCCGCAACCTGGACATCCCCGTCGGCGCCATCGTGCGCTACGTGCTCGCCAAATGGGCCACGGGAGGCAGCGGCGGCCTGCTGGAGATCGGACCGGTGATGGTGCCCCGGTTGTGGGAGCCGATCGCGGCGGCGGAGGAGAAGGACGACGACGAGGCACGCCTCCAGGCGTACCACCAACTGCGCCAGATGATCTCGTGGTTGAAGGTCCCGCTGGACGACCCCACGGTGTATCCGCCGCAACGCGACTGACAGCGGCGGCCCCGGAGGGGTCCGAGCGCCGTATCACCCCCGCGTTTTCAGGGCCGACGAAGGTTGGAGGGCTGAGTGGAACGGACCGGTCGATACGGTGGCACGACCGCGCTGCGCCAGGCCACGCGCCAGGCCACGCCGAGCGACTTGGGCGGTGCCGGCTGGGTGCCGCGCACCGCGGCGCATCACGAGGAAGTGGCGGCGGGAACGCTGTGGCACCGGTGCGGTTACCGGTCGGAGGTGGCCCCGCTGCGGGAGGTGGTGCTCGCCCGTCCGCCGGACAGCCTGGAGCGGGCCGGTGACGCGCCCGGCGGCCACCTGATGTCCGCCAGGGTGGACCTGGGGCGGATACGGGAGCAGGCGGACGCGGTGGCCGAGGCGTACCTCCGGCACGGTGTGACCGTCCACCTCGTCCGGCCGCCCGCGCACGCGGGGCCCAACCTGATCTTCATGCGGGACCTCTTTCTCGCGACACCGCAGGGCGTGGTGCTGGGCCGTCCCGCCTCCGCGCAGCGGGCGGGCGAGGAGCGCTTCGCGGCCGTCGCCCTGGCCGCCCTCGGCGTCCCCCTGCTGAGAACCCCGGCCGGCACCGCCACCTTCGAGGGCGCGGACGCCCTGTGGCTGGGGGCGGACACGGTCGTGGTGGGCTGCGGCTTCCGCACCAACCCGGAGGGCGCGGCGGTCGTCGGTGACGAACTGGCACGCCAGGGCGTGCGGACCGTCGTCGTACCGCTCGGCCCCGGGGTGCAGCACCTCCTCGGTTCGCTGGTCTTCGTCGACCACCGGCGCGTACTGCTGCACGCGGCGGCGGCCACCACCGAACTGCGCGCCCTTCTGCACCAGCACGGATACGAGGTGATCGAACTGCCGGCGGAGGACGAGGTGGTGCGCAGGCGGGCGATGAACCTGGTCACGCTCGCGCCGGGGGTCGTGCTGATGCCCGCGGGCTGTCCGGACACCCGGCGGCGTCTGGAGGCGGCCGGCCTGCACGTGGACACCGTTGACGTGGGGGAGTACGTGAAGGCCGCGGGGGCGCTCGGCTGTCTCACCGGCATCCTGCTGCGGGACGACGCCGGCGCGCCGGCCGGGAGGAAGCCGTGAACCGGAACGCGGTGTCGGTGGCCGTCATCGGCGGCGGGGCCAGCGGAACCCTGGCCTGCGCCCACCTGCTGGAGGCGAGCGCGGCGTCGCGCCGCCCGGTACGGATCTCGCTGATCGAGCCGTCCGACGAGCTGGGCCGCGGCACGGCCTACGCGTCGCCCGACCCCCGGCACCTGATGAACACGCCGATGGAGCGCTCCGGCGCCTGGGCCCATGACCCCGGACACCTCGCCGCCTGGCTGCGGCGCCGGGACCCGGACACGCCCTCCGGCCACTACCCGCCTCGCGGTACGTACGGCGCCTACCTGGCCGACACGCTGCGCGAGACCCGGGAGCGCACGGCGGAGACCGGGGAGCTGTGGCATGTGCGCCGCCGCGCGCGCCGGGTGCTTCCCGGCCTTCCGCGGCCGGTGGTGGCATTGTCCGACGGCCGGTGTGTGGCGGCGGACCGTGTCGTGTTCGCCATGGGGAACGCGGCCACCTGGCGCGACCCGTTCCCTTCGGCGCAGGCCGGAGCGCGGTACGTACGCTCTCCCTGGCACAGTGGCCTCCCGGCGGTGGCGGACCATTCCTCGGTGCTGCTGCTGGGGAACGGACTGACCGCTGTGGACATCGGGCTCAGCCTGCTCGGCGGCTCGGGCGTACGCGTCGACGCCGTGTCCCGGCACGGGCTGCTGCCCCGGCCGCACGGCGCCGGATGCTCGCACGGCGGGCATCCGAACGTCGCGGGCACCCTGCTGGCGGACGACCGGCTCACCTTGGGGCGGCTCGTGAGCACGGTCCGCTCCGAGATGCGGCGGAGCCCGGAATGCTGGCGGGAGATCATCGACGCGCTGCGGCCCTGCGCCGGCGAGTTGTGGGGCCGGCTCGACGCCGACGACCAGCGGGACTTCCTGGGACGCTTCGGTACGTACTGGGACGTGCACCGCCACCGGCTGCCGCCCGCCACCGCCCACCGGCTCGGCCGCGCGCTGGGCTCGGGACGCCTGAAGGCCCGTAAGGGGCGGGCGGCCTATCTGCGCGCATGCCCGCGCGGGGTCATCGCCGGGCTCGACGTCGGTGCCGGGCCGGTGCCCGTGCGCTACGACTGGGTGATCAACTGCACCGGCTTCGGGCGGGACATCACCGGTTCGGCCGACCCGCTGCTGTCCTGGCTGCTGCGGGACGGGCTGGCCGTACCCGACTCCCTGCGGCTGGGCATGGCCACGGACCGCCGCGGACGGCTGCTGGACCACGCGGGGCGGCCCGATCCGGCCCTGCTGGCCATCGGGCCGCTGCGGCGGGGCTCGCAGTGGGAGACCACCGCCATACCGGAGATCCGCGCGCAGGCCGCTCAGCTCGCGGACGACATCCTCGGCTCACCGGTCTCCGGGCCGGCGGAACTCCTTCACCAAGGGGGACCGGTCTCGTCGTTCTGACGGGAGGACACGGTCCGGCCGCGCAGCTCGTCGGGGTCGGCGGCCAGGTCGTACTGTTCGACCCGGTCGCCGCCGATCTGCCAGATGACCTTCTGGCGGCTCTCGCCCTCGCACAGCCGGACCGACGCCAGGGGCAGCAGACCGGGGAAGCGCCCGTCCGACCGCCGCTCCTCCGGGTGGTACGTCTCGGAGTAGGCCGGCCGGGCCGCAGGCGTCCGCTCACCGAAGAACTCGGTGAGCGAGCGGCCGTCGGGACCGTCCTTGTACGGGTCCAGCCCCAGCAGCTCCAGGACGGTGGGGGCGATGTCCACCAGCCGGACCTGTTCGGTGATCTCACGGCCCCGGGGTACGCCAGGTCCGCCGACGATGAGCGGAACGTGCTGCGTCGTGTCGAACAGCAGGCACCCGTGCCCCTCCTCGTAAGGGTGACCGAGATCGCCGGAGTGGTCGTTGGGATACCAGCCGGCCAGGTCCTCCCCGTGGTCGGAGAAACACACGACCAGCAGGTCGTCGAGCGGGTGCCCGGCCTCCTCCAGCCTGCGGAAAAGCAGTTGGAGGTAGTGGTCGCTGTACGCCACCTCGCCCTCGTAGGGGTTGGCGGCATCGGGGCAGAAGTCCTCCGGGGGCTCGTACGGCCAGTGGGCGTCGAAGAAGTGCGCGAACAGAAAGAAGGGGCCCTCCTGGCGTGCCGCCCAGGCCGCCGCGCGGTCCGCCACCAACGGCGCGCGCTTGAGCGCCAGGCCGCGCAGCTTGACGTCGTTGACGGTGAGGGGGTCGCTGCCGTCGGGCAGCCGGGGGATCTCGTCGTCGTAGTGGTCGAAGCCGCGGTCCATGCCGTACCACCGGTTGAGCCCCGGGCAGGACACCACCGCGCCGGTGGCGTACCCCGCCGCTCGCAGACGTTCCGCCAACGTCGTGGTGTCCGGCCGCAGTTGCTCGCGCAGTAGATGACGGATGCCGTGCCGGGCCGGCTGCAGGCCGGTGAACACACTGGCATGGCTGATCGGGGTCAAGGGGGCGGACGAGATGGCCTGCCGGAAGGTCGTACCCCGTCGGCGCAGTGCTTCGATCCCGGGCATCTTCCCGGAGTAGGCCACGTCCGCCCGAACGGTGTCGAGGGAGATGAGCACGAGACTCGTCACGGTCGGCATCCTTCCGCTTACACGTAGATCCGCTGTTGATCGGCTATTGACTGAACGTGCCTAGACTGGTGGACGACCTTGGAGGAGTACTTCTGAGGAGGTCGCTGTTGCAAGACCTCGGCAATGTGCGTGAACCCGGACCGGCCGAAGAATCCCTGCACCTGGTGTCCTTGAAGGAACTGCGCAGCTCGACCGATTCCCCCCGCTCCGGCGGACTCAACCGTGAGCACGTGGAACTGCTGCTCGCCTCCGGAGCGAGCCTTCCTCCCATTCTCGTACACCGTCCCACCATGCGGGTGCTGGACGGAATGCACCGGCTCCAAGTGGCGGTCCAGCGCGGCGACCGGACCATCCGCTGCATGTTCTTCGACGGCTCCGAGGCGGATGCCTTTGTCCTGGCGGTGGAGAGCAATGTGCGGCACGGACTGCCGCTTTCCCTGGAGGAACGCACTGCCGCGGCGACACGCATAGTACGGTCCCACCCCCATCTTTCCGACCGGTCCGTGGCCCGGGTGAGCGGTCTGTCCCCCAAGACCGTGGCGGCCGTCCGGCGGCGTTCGAGTGAGGAAATTCCCCACTCGAACACGCGCGTGGGCAATGACGGCCGGACCCGGCCACTGGACATGGCGGAGTTACGGAAGTCGGCGGCCCGGGTGATGAGGGACCACCCTGGCATGCCGCTGCGAGAAGTGGCCACCACCGTCGGGATTTCCCTGGGGACGGCACACGATGTGCGTGAACGGCTGCGTTCGGGCCGGGATCCGGTGCCGGTGCGCTATCGTGAAGTCTCCGCTCCGGCGAGCAAGCGCAAGAACGCGGCCGGGCGCCCCACGCCGCAGTCGGGAGACCGGAAGCCGGCGGGGAAGACCACCGGCGGGCAGCCCGTACCGGATATCTCGGAGCTGCACCGCACCCTCAAGAAAGACCCTTCGATCCGTTTCACCGAAATGGGTCGGACGCTCTTACGGCTGTTCGACGCGCAAGAGCTGCTCATGGAGGCAGGTGGCCACCTCGTGGACGGTGTTCCGCCGCACTGGGCGGAAATGGTGGCCGAACTCGCCGACGGCTGTGCGGATTCATGGCGTGAATTCGCCGACCAGGTGCGCCGGATCGTGGTGCCGGACGACCGGCAGGCCAGCGGATAAGGACACATCACCTGGCAACTAGGGAGGACTCATGGCACAGAAATCGCTGGCGCTGGAGTTGTACTCGAATGCCGACGAGGCTGTCGACCAGCGCTATATGCGGCAGATGCGCGAGCAGGACGACGAGCCCGTGCCCACGGATCCCTCCCTCCCCAGCTTCACCCTGGTCGTCGGCCCGTCACCGTTCAGCATGCCGCGCGGCTGGGAATTCTTCCTGACCTCTCCGTACGAGGGCGCCTCCTACATCTCGACCGTGCTTCACAACGCCGGCTTCCCGGTCCGGATCGTCGACGTGCGGTACGCGCTGAACCCGCTCAAGACCGCATTCGACCAGATCGTCGGCCAGACCGACGTCCTGGGCGTGTGCACCTTCGAGGACAATTTCCCGTTCTGCCGGGAACTGATGCAGATGGTGCGCGACGCGGAACCGGACGTCCCCATCATCTGCGGCGGATCGCTGGTCACCTCGGTGCCCCATGTGTTCATGGAGAGCACGGCGTGCGACGTCGCCGTGATCAGCGAGGGCGAGATCACGATCCTCGAACTCATGGAGAGCTTCGCCGCCGGCAAGTGGGAGCAGGACCTGCCCAACGTCCGGGGCATCTGCTACCGCACCCCCGAGGGGGAGCCCAAGCGTACCCGGGCCCGCGGCCAGATGATGGACCTGGACTCGCTGCCCAGGATGCGGCTCGACCTGTGGCCCCAGTACCACAGCCCCATGGGGATGCAGCCGCAGATCATCTCCTCGTACAGCCGCGGCTGCAAGATGGACTGCTCCTTCTGCTACCGCACGACGCCCCAGGTCAGGGCCAAGTCCCAGGAGAAGATGGACCGGGACATGGCCTGGCTGAAGGAGCAGTACGGTGTCGACTTCTGCTTCTTCGTCGACCTCACCTTCAGCTCCCACCGCCGGCAGACGATAGAGATCTGCGACGCCATCAAGGACCACGACATCCGCTGGACGTGCCTGACCCGGTGCGCCGACATGGACACCCCGCGCGTCACCGCCATGCGGGACTCCGGCTGCGACATCATCCTCTACGGAGTGGAGTCGCTGGGCACGGAAGTGCTCCGGGAGGCCCGCAAGGGCAGCAGCGAGAACCTGACCGTACGGGCGATGCGGACCACCTTCGAGAACGATGTGCGGTTCGGCTCCCTGCTCATCGTCGGCCTGCCGAACGAGAGCAACGAGTCCCTCAACCACATGGTCCAGTTCGCCGAGACGTACAACCATGTGACCCGTGTCAAGTACCTGTCGGCCATGCCGGGCACCACGGTCTACAAACAGGCCATCGCCTCCGGGCTGATCCGCTCCGAGATCGACCACCTCAACTGGCTGTCGATCGAACAGGCCCTGCACGAGGACGAGTTCCTCAACATCAGCGGCCTGTCCGAAGGTGCCTGCCGCGATGCCTACCAGCGCATCTACGACGCCTACCAGCCCGGCCCGGTCATGGACTTCAAGCACTACCCGGAGAACTTCTGGTACTTCCACCCGCAGCCGCACGACGGCCTGGAACGCTCGACGTCCTACGCCGGAACCGGCTGGCGCGAGAAGTGGAGCTCGGCGGCCGGCGCGCTCGCCCCCGGCTCCGGCCGCTTCACCCTCGACCAGTGCGCCTCCCCGGAGGTCGCCGCGCTCGGCAGCCGCCTCGTGCCGAGCGGGGCCGAGATGATGCGCCGCGCCGCGGCCCTCGGTGGCGCATGAACGCGACACCGGGGCCGGAGAGCCCGATCTTCATCATCGGCACCGAACGGTCCGGGTCGAACCTGCTGCGCCTGATCCTGGACGCGCATCCACGGATCTGCGTCCCGCATCCGCCGCATTTCATGCGCTACCTCGCGACGCCCGCCGGCTCCTACGGCGACCTGAGCGTCGAGGCCAACCGCCGGAAGGCCGCCGAGGACGCCGTAGGGCTGCTGCGACGGCACATCCACCCCTGGCAGCACACGATCGACCCGCAGCGCGTGGTGGAGGAGGCGGCCCCCACCCTGTTCGGAGTGGTGGCCGCCGTGTACGACCAGTACCGGCAGGCCGAGGGCGCCGCGCGCTGGGGGTGCAAGAGCACCTTCATGGTCGACCACGTGGACGAGGCGCTGGCCCACTTCCCCGAGGCACGCTTCATATGGCTGGTCAGAGACCCCTGCGACGTCGGTTCCTCGGCCAAGCGGTCCATCTTCGGCTACAGCCATCCCTACCGCATGGCCCACCTGTGGCGGCGGCAGCAGGAGCAGGCCCGGGCCGCGCTGTCCAAGTGGGGGCCGGACTCGGTCCATCTGCTGCGCTACGAGGACCTGGTCTCGCGCCCGAGGGAGGAGATCGAGCGGCTCTGCTCCTTCCTCGCCGAGGAACCCCACCCGGCCATGCTGGAACACCACCGGTCGCCGGCCGCCCGTCACACGGCAGGGTGGGCCGAAGCCTGGCGGAACGCCGGGACACCGGTCACCACCGACCGGATCGGCGCCCACCGGTCCGGCCTGACCCCGGGCGAGCGCCTGCTGGTGGACAAGGTGACGGGGCCGCTGAAGAGCGGCCTCGGCTACCCGGTCCATCCCGACGCGCACGCCTGCCCCACCCCCTCCCCGGTGGAGCTGGCCGTGCGGTCGGCGGCGCTGCGGCTGCGGGTGGAGTTCCGGTCGCTGAAGCAGGACCGGAACTACGCCCTGCGGCTCGGCAGGGACGTCTACGTGCGGTGGCTGCGGGTCAGGGCGCACGCCCGGGTCCACCTCCGGCGCGGGCACGCCATGACCGCACCGGTCGCCGCCCGGCGCAGCGCCGCCTGACACCCACCCGGCCGGCCCCGAGCGCGGGCGGCTGTGACGGAACCGGAGCACACGAGAGGGAGGTCCTTCCTTGCCGATCACGCGGGATGACGTGACCGAGCACTTCAGAATGCGTGCCGCCACTTACGACCGGTCCAGTTCCTGGTGCACCGACCAGGGACTCGGCGAGATCGTCCTCGACCTGGGCGCCCCGGCACCCGACGCCCGGGTCCTGGACGTCGCCTGCGGTACCGGCCTGGTCTCCCGCCTCTTCGCCGGGCGGGTGGCCGAGGTGGTCGGCCTGGACCTTACGGCGGAGATGGCGGAGCAGGCCGCGCCGTTCCTGGACCGGCTGGTGGTGGCACCGGCCGAGAAACTGCCCTTCGACGACGGCGAGTTCGACCTCGTGGTGTGCCGGCAGGGCATGCAGTTCATGGACCTGCCCGACGCCGTCGAGGAGATGGTGCGGGTCGTACGCCCCGGCGGCCGGGTGGTCCTGGTGAACCTGTGCGCGTACGGGCCGCACGACCGCGACACGTACTTCGAGATCCTCCGGCTGCGCAATCCCGTACGCCGCCACTTCTTCCTCCCGGAGGAGCCGGCGGAACTCCTCCGCGCGGCGGGCTGCGATCCGGTGCACACCCGCCGCCACATCTCCGCCGAGGACGTGGACGTCTGGTCCGACAACGGCGCCATCGGCCAGGAGCGGCGCGAGGCGATCCGGGCCGCCTACCGGGACGCCACCGAGGAATTCAGGTCCCTGCACGCCGTCCGGGAGGCGGCCGGCCGGATCGTCGACCACATGCTGTTCGTCGTGGCGGCGGGGACCAAGCCGGCCGCATCGGGCGGCGGAGCCGGTGAGGAGCCCCATGCCACAGCCAAGTGAGAGCCTGGCGGCCGAACTGCGCGCGGTGTTCGCCGCGGAGGCCACCACCGCGCTGCGCTACGCGTACTTCGCGCAGATAGCCGAGACCGAAGGCCACACCCAGATCGCGGAGCTGTTCACCGACCTGGCCGACAGCATCACCTGTGCCGCGCACGGCCACCTCGACGTACTGCGCGACGCCACCCCCGCCACGGGCTTCCGGGACGTGGGGGACACACCGCTGAACCTGGCCTCGTCCGTGACGGCCGCCCTGGAGCAGTCCGGTGAGACCTACCCGAGGCTGACCGCCGCCGCACTCGACGAGGGCGGCGCGGACCTGGCGAGCTGGCTCACCACGCTCATGGCGCTGAAGAAGAAGCACACGGCCCGGCTCGACGCCGCACTGCAGGAGATGGCCCGTCACTCGGACGAACCCGCCGGTGACCCCGCACTCACGGGAGTCCGCAATGACGGATGATCTGCGGGCGGCCGCGGCCGCCACCTACGACGCATCGGCGATCATGGTCTTCTCCGGGCTCGAAGCGGTACGCCGCAACCCGTCGATGTACATCGGCTCCACCGGCCCCGACGGCCTGCACCACCTGGTCTTCGAACTGCTCGACAACGCCGTCGACGAACACGAGGCGGGCCACGCCCACGAGCTGACGGTCACCCTGCACACGGACGGCTCCTGCACGGTGGAGGACGACGGACGCGGCATCCCGGTCGACGTCCACCAGGACACCGGCCGCCCGGCCTGCGAGGTCGTCCTCACCACCCTCCACGCGGGCGGCAAGTTCGGCGGCTCGGCCTACAGCCGTTCCGCCGGGCTGCACGGCGTCGGCGTCTCCTGCGTCAACGCCCTGGCCGAGTGGCTCCGGGTGGACATCCGGCGGGACGGGGTCCACCACTACCAGGAGTACTCCTGCGGCGAACCGCTGATGGAGCTGACGACGGCCGGGGCGGCGGACGGCAGCGGCACCCGCGTCACGTTCCGGCCGGACGCGCAGATCTTCGACACCCGCGCCTTCTCCGTACGGACCCTGACCGAACGGTTGCAGGAGATCGCCTTCCTGCACCCCGGACTCACGGTCGGGCTGACGGACCGGAACACCGGCACCCGGGCCCGTTTCTCGTTCGCGGAGGGGTACGCGGCTTCCTCGCCCACCTCAACCGGGGTGCCTCGGTGGTCCACCCCGAGCCGATCGTGGTCGACGCCACCGGGGACCACAGCACCCTGGAACTGGCCTTCCAGTGGACGGAGGGGTACACGGAGGAGATCCGCAGCTTCGTCAACGGCGTCCGCACCGACCAGGGCGGCGCCCACGTCGACGCGGTCCGCTCGGCGCTGGCCCAGGCCATCAACCGGTACGCCACCGCGCGCGGCATGCTGGACGCGCACCTCGGGGAGCGCATCACCACCGTCGACGTCCTCGAAGGGCTCACCGCCGTCGTCTCCCTGCGCATGGACGACCCGCGCTTCGACGGGCAGACCAAGAAGCGGCTGCAGAACCCCGAGGTGGGCCAGATCGTCCAGGAGGCCGTCGACAGCGAGTTCAGCCGTCGGATGGAGAAGGACGAGGAGCTGGGGCGGCGGATCGTGGCCCGGGTCCTGGACGCCACCCGCGCCCGGCTCGCCGCGCGGCTGGCCGGCCGTACCGCCCGTGTGCAGCGCCGCGACCTCGCCATCGACTACACCGTCTACCAGCGGCAGTTCGGTATCCGCTCCCGCAACTGGCACGACTCCTGCGCCTGGCTGACCGACGGCGACCTGCTCGCCCGGCACGCCGCACTGTGCGAGGTGCCCGCCGACGCCCGGATGCTCGACGTGTGCTGCGGCAGCGGTGTGGTGGGCGCCTCCTTCAAGGACCGGGTCGGGGAGACGGTCGGACTGGACATCACCCCCGAGATGGTCGCCCTGGCCTCCACCCGGCTCGACCGCGTGGACCAGGGCACGGTCTACGACCTGCCCTATCCGGACGACTCCTTCGACCTGGTCGTCACCCGGGAGGTGCTGCACCTGCTCCCGCAGCCCGAGCGCCCGGTGTCGGAGATCTTCCGGGTGCTGCGGCCCGGCGGGCAGTTCATCGTGGGGCAGATCGTCCCGTACGCGGACGAGGACGCCTTCTGGATGTACCGCGTCTTCAAGAAGAAACAGCCGCTGCTGCACCAGATGTTCCGCGAGCAGGATTTCCGTTCCCTGCTCCTCGGCGCCGGATTCCAGGACGTCCGGATGACCGAATACCTGCTGTGGGAGTCCATCGACCAGTGGATCGACACGCACGAGACCACCCCGGCGCACCGGCGGGAGATCCAGCGGCTGTTCTACGAAGCGCCGCGTGAAGTGCGGGAAGTCCACCCGTTCGAGGTGCTGGCCGACGGTTCCATCAACGACCAGTGGCGCTGGTGTGTCTATTCGCTGCGGAAACCGCGGTGATGGCCGGATGACCACGCATTCAGTCAGTGCACCGCAGGGGCTCGGTACGCTGCACCGGCGCCTGGACGTGCTGCGGCCCCTGCGCGGCCCTGCCGTGCCGGATTTCCTCGGCCGGGTCGGCGAGGTCGTGGTGCTCGCGTGTAGTTCCCGCGGCGGCTCCAGCATGGTGGCCGAGCTGCTGCGGTACTCCCGCGAACTGCTGCATTTCCAGGCGGAGACCAATCCTTTTCTCCGCCTGGCCGGGCTCGGCCACCCCGAAAGCCGTACCGGCTCCGACGCGCTGGGCTCCGAGCACGCGGCCGCGTTGGAGCCCTGGGCCCGCTCGATACTTGCCGAGGAAATGGCGCGGGACGCGGGAAGCGCGGCCCTGGAGTGCGACGAGAACCAGCTCTGTGCCGACATGGCCTGGCGGCTGATCGTGCAATGGCCGGAACTGCCGCTGGAGCCCCTGGAACTCGTCGAGACGGTCCGCCGCGCGTGGCGGGCACGTCCGTACCGCTGCTCCACGGGCGCGCCGGGGGAGTCCGACGAGGCATGGTGCCTGCTGGCCGTACTGGAGGAATTGTCCGGGCGGGGTCTGCCGGTCGATCCGCGGTACTACGACCTGCCGAAAGAAGCCAGGCGCGGATACCCGTCGCCGGCCACCGGACTGCGGGCGCCGGGAGACTTTCTCGTGGAGGAGCCGCCGTTCGTCGTGGCACGTCCCTGGCGCCGCGCGGACCTCGCCGACCTGCGCGACAAGCCCCTGGTCGTCAAGACACCGAGCAACGCGTACCGCCTGCATTTCCTGCGGTCGCTCTTCCCGCAGGCGCGCTTCCGGGTGCTGCACCTGACCCGCAATCCGGCCGCGGCCGTCAACGGCCTCTACGACGGGTGGCGCCATCACGGTTTCCACGCGCACCGGATGGAGAAACCCCTGGGTATTCACGGGTACGTCGAGCAGCACGAGGACAACCAGTGGTGGTGGAAGTTCGACCTGCCACCCGGCTGGGAGGAGTACACCGGCGCGCCACTGGCCGAGGTCTGCGCGTTCCAATGGCGCAGTACCCACGAGGCGGTACTCGGCCATCTCGCCGACGCGTCGGTCGACCGCATGACCGTCCGGTTCGAGGACCTGACCGCGAGCCCGGCCAGTCGGATCGCCTCCTTCGAGAAGCTGAGCGAATGGCTCGGCATTTCCCTGACCGGTGACTTCCGGCGGGCGGTGCACCACGGCATCCGGCCGGTCGTGGCGACCGCACGGCCGCGGGAGTGGCGCTGGAAGGAGCGTGCGGCGTTGATCGAGCCGGCCATCGACCGGAAAACCGCCGACACGGCCGAGCGCCTCGGCTACGGGGACCGGTCGGAATGGAGATGACGCCGCTGGCCACGTGGCTGGCAGGCTATATCCGCGATGTGCCGGACCACCCGTATCCCGGTGTGCTGTTCAAGGACTACGCCTCTCTACTGGCCGATCCGAGAGCGTTCACCGCACTCGTGGACGCCCTGGCCGACGTGTGCTGCCGCCGCGAAGCCACCATGGTCGTCGGTCTTGAGGCCCGCGGATTCCTGCTGGGCGCGCCGGTGGCCGTACGGTCCGGACTGGGACTCGCGGTCATCCGCAAGAGCGGCAAACTGCCGGGCAAGACATTCCGCCGGGTCTACGAACTGGAATACGGGACGGACGAGTTCGAGCTCCAGTGTGACGCCCTGGGGCCGAAGGACCGGGTGGTCGTGGTCGACGACGTACTGGCGACGGGGGGCACCGCCCTGGCGGCCGCGTCCTTGGTGGCGGAGGCGGGGGCGGACGTCGTCGGCGTGGCTTTCATGCTGGAACTGGTGGCACTGTCGGGACGCCGCCGGCTGGCACGCGACCTCGACGGGGTGCCCGTGGACGCCGTGATCGACGCGTGAGGGGCGGAGCCGATGCGGGCAGTGGGCGAAGAAGGGGCCTCCACGGCCACCGGGGCAGCCGGTCCGGACGGCACCGGCGGCCCTTCGGTCCGTTCTCTGGCCTACCTCGACGTGCTGGAATCCGAGTCGGTGCACATTCTTCGCGAGGTGGCCGGAGAATTCGAGCGGCCGGTCATCCTCTTTTCCGGCGGCAAAGACTCGATTGTTGTGCTCCATCTGGCGCTGAAGGCTTTTGCGCCGGCTCCCTTGCCTTTCGAGCTGCTGCACGTGGACACCGGCCACAATTTCCCGGAAGTCATGGACCACCGGGACCGTACCGTGGCCGTGCACAGACTCCGGCTGCGGGTCGCCTCCGTACAGCGGTACATCGACGAGGGGAAGCTGCGCGAGCGCCCGGACGGTACCCGCAACCCGCTGCAGACGGTGCCGCTGCTGGACGCCATCGCGGCCGGCCGGCACGACGCGGTGCTCGGCGGCGCCCGGCGGGACGAGGAGAAGGCGCGCGCCAAGGAGCGGGTGTTCTCGCTGCGGGACGACTTCGGCGCGTGGGACCCCCGCCGGCAACGGCCGGAACTCTGGGAGCTGTACAACGGGCGGCACGCCCCCGGCGAACATGTGCGCGTCTTCCCGCTGTCCAACTGGACCGAACTGGACGTGTGGCACTACATCGCCCGGGAGAAGGTCGAGCTTCCGGACATCTATTTCGCCCACGAACGCACGGTGTTCCGCCGCGACGGCATGTGGCTGTCACCGGGGGAGTGGGGCGGGCCGAGGAAAGGCGAGACCGTGGAACGGCGGACGGTACGGTTCCGGACGGTCGGCGACATGTCGTGCACCGGGGCGGTGGACTCCGACGCCCGGACGGTGGAGCAGGTCATCGCCGAGATCGCGGCGTCACGGCTGACCGAGCGGGGTGCCACCCGGGCCGACGACCGGATGTCCGAGGCCGCGATGGAGGACCGCAAGCGCGAGGGCTACTTCTGATGTGACACCACGCTGGCCGCCCTTCGCCGGTGGAATCGGAGGTACTGAGTGGTATCGCCGGAGTGTCCGATAAAAGGAGCTTCGGTGACGCATCGGCGATTGCCGGACAGCGGGGTGGCGAGAATTCACCGTACCCGGCGATGCGGGGAATGCGGCAGAAGCGAAAATGCTAATGTGTGCCGATGTATTTGCACGAAGATGAGACCATGCGCATCGAGCGGGCGCTGGGGCAGGCAGTAAAATCGGCGGAGCGAATCCAGGGGCGGGGCTACACGAACAATCGCCGCTGGCTCGTCCGTCTGGCCCACGACCGGACCGCGTTCGTCAAACACGCCGACGACGCCATCACCGCCGAGTGGCTGCGCAGGGAGTACGAAGTCTATGACGCGCTCCGTCTCGACGTGGTGCCGCGCGTGCTCGGGTGGTACGACGACGGGGAGCTTCCGGTGCTCGTCCTGGAAGACCTCTCCGACGGCGACTGGAGCCCTCCCTGGTCGCGGGAGAAGATCGACGCGGTGCTCGCGACGCTCCGGGCGGTCGCCGGACACGCGCCGCCTCCCGGGCTGCCGACGGCCCGCTCCACACACATGGGCGAGGACAACTGGCCCGAGGTGGCGGCTGATCCGAAGCCGTTCCTCTCCCTGGGACTGTGTTCCGCCGACTGGCTGGACCGCGCGCTCCCCGTTCTGCTCGAAGCGGCGCGCCCGGAGCAGTTGGACGGTGACAGCCTGCTGCACCTGGACGTCCGCAGCGACAACCTGTGCTTCCGGGCGGGACGGGCGTTCCTGTTCGACTGGAATCACGCCGCGATCGGAAACGCACAGTTCGACGTCGCCTTCTGGCTGCCGAGCCTCCGCCTGGAGGGCGGGCCGGAACCGGAGGAAGTGGCCGACGTGACGCCCGAACTGGCCGCGTTGGTGGCCGGCTTCTTCGCCGCGCGGGCCGGCCTGCCGGTGATTCCGCAGGCGCCGATGGTGCGTGACATTCAGCGTCGTCAGCTCGAAGTGGCGCTGCCCTGGGCGGCCCGGGCTCTGGGGCTGCCCACGCCGTCCTGAAGGAACGACCGCCACCGCCGAGGGGCCCGTGATTTCCCGTGCGGCCCCTCGGCGGAATAGGTGCTGACGGCCGGTGCGTATGACGCTTGACGCTCCGAGAGGCGCGTCGTTAGCCTGCTGGGAAATCGAGCAGGGACCCCCTTCGGTGCACGCGCGGGAAGCGCGCGGCCATTCCCGTCGCACGACGGTCGGAGGACCTGCCCGTCTGCTCGCCCGTCGATCCGGCGAATTCTGTTCTTCAGCACCGCTGCCGCCGATTCCGGCCGGACACGCGTCCGGCCGGGCGTGATCGGTGCGGTGACGACAGAGAGGGTAACCATGCGGGTTGTCATCATCTTTCCGCACGTTGGGTACTGCACGGGATGGCGCCCGCACTTGGCGACGGAAGTCAAGAACGGTTCGACCTACCACATCGCGCAGGCGCTGACGTATCTCTACAGCATCGCGCGGCACTACACACCGGACGCCTGGGTCGTCGACTTCAACTTCGGTACGTACGAGGAGAACATGCGGCGGGTCCTGGACCACCGTCCGGACGCGGTGCTGATCTCCTCGACGGTCAACTCGTACGACAGCACGCGCCAGATCGCCCTCGACATGTCCCGGCGCTCGCCCGCGAAACTCTTCGTCGGCGGGCCGGCCGTCAGCTCCAACCACTTCCTCCGGCCCGACCTGCTCAAGCTGGAAGCCGACTGCGAGTTCGTGGTGACCAACCGCGACATCTTCGCGTGGGCGAAGCAGGTGTTCGGCCGGGCGGACGACCTGAAGTTCCGTACCTTCCGGCCGGACAACTCCTGGATCGGCGAGACCTACGCGCCCGAGGTACGGGACAAGATCCGCTACACGGTCGTCACCAGCATCGGCTGCACGTACAAGTGCACCTTCTGTCTGAACCCCATGGTCTACAAGATCAATTACAAGGATCCGGAGATCCTGCGGGACGAGGTCCGCTACCTCCAGACGGAGTACGGCGCCGACGCGGTGTCCGTGGCCGACCCGTTCTTCTTCATGCGCCAGCAGCACGCCGACGAAATGATGGACGTGCTGTCGGAGGCCGGTATCGCCTGGTCGCAGCAGACGTGTCTGGTGACGCTCACCGACGAGAACCTGGACCGGATGGCCGAGACGGGATGCCACTCCGTCCTCGTGGGTATCGAGAACTTCACCAGCAAGGAGATCAACAAGCCGGTGGAGGTGGAGAGTTTCGAGGACCGTCTCCAGTACGCCGCAGCGCGCGGCATCTCCATCAAGCCCAGCTTCATCTCCGGTCTGCTCGACATCGACTACGAGGCCGACCTCGGACAGATCGACTACATCCGCAGCATCATCAGCCGGGGTCTCGTCCCCAACTACCACATTCAGTCGAACATCTACACGCCGTACATCCCGGACGCACGCGACCGGCTGCTGGACATACCGTTCCGCTTCTGGGGCGTGATGCCGGTGACGGCCCAAGACGAAGATCACTGGAAAAGGAATCTCCACCTGTGCGACATGATCTACGAGTCGGTGTTCCCGGAGACGGCTCAGCGTTACCAGGAGGTCCGGGCCGAGTACCTGGACATCCTGGACCGGCAGGAGACGATGTGGCTGAGCCACCGGCCGGTCCCGCCGGTGCCGCCGGAGAAGCGCATTCACCTGCTGACCTCCGGCAAAGTACGGGTGTGACGGCCCATATCGTCTGGGACTGGAACGGCACGCTCTTCGACGACATCGACATCAGCGTCGCCGCGGCCAGCGCCGCCTGCCGGACCGTCGGCGGCGGGGACATCACGCACGAGGCATACCGCAGGGCCTTCACCCGCCCGGTCCGCAGTTTCTACGCGAGCCTGCTGG
Source organism: Streptomyces chrestomyceticus JCM 4735 (assembly GCF_003865135.1). Lineage (NCBI taxonomy): Bacteria > Bacillati > Actinomycetota > Actinomycetes > Kitasatosporales > Streptomycetaceae > Streptomyces > Streptomyces chrestomyceticus. The sequence continues at coordinate 9,180,780 of NZ_BHZC01000001.1, forward strand.
AACGGCCTTTCACCGACCTCCAGTGGAAAGCCATCGCGGAGTGCTATCACCGGACGTACCGGGATCTGCTGGACCGGGCCCGGCTGCGGGAAGGCGTCGCCGAAATCCTGGACAGCCTGGCGGGTGCCGGCGTCACCCATTCCCTGCTGTCGATGGGGGAGCACGACGAGGTGGTCGCCCTGCTCGAACGAGAGGGCCTGCTGTCCCGCTTCCTGGTCGCCGAGGGGATGACCCGGCAGCAACGCACCGAGAGCAAACAGGCCGCACTGGCCCGGCATCTGGACGCCGTACGGGAGCGGCATCCGGACGAGCTGAGCGTGGACCGGGTGCTGCTCATCGGTGACACCCTGGACGACAACGAAGCGGCCGTCGCGGTCGGTGCCTCGTGCGTGCTGCTCGCCGACGGCTCGTACGACCCGGAGAAGGCGGCGGCCGTCGCCGTACCCGTCGCCGCCAGCCTCAGTGCCGCGGCCGAACTGGGGCTGCGGGCGATCTCGGCCCGCCCCGGCCCCGGATGACCGCCGCCGCCGACGGAGCCCGGCCCGCGGGCCGCTGACGGCGCACGGCTTGCGGCCGGAGCGCGCCGTCCGCCACCCCTCCCGCCCCCGCTCAGGGGGCGGGACTCTCCGCATCACCGACAGCGTCGTGACGAGTGGTCCGACCACGCCTGAGCGAGAGGAATCACGCCCATGAGCGCTCCCCAGCCGTACGACCATGTCGTGTTCATATCCCTGGACTGCCTGCGGAGCGACGGCGTCGGAGCCAACCCGCACAAACTCTGGCCACTCCGCTATCCCGACCTGCGGGCACCCGCTACCCCCGTACTGGACGACCTGGCGAATTCCGGCGCCTTCTTCACCAACGTCATCGCCTCCGCGCCGTACACCTCCGCCGCCCACGCCACGGTATTCACCGGACAGTACCCGGCCCGCCACGGCCTGCACGCCTTCTACGAAGGATTCCTGCGCAGCCCGTCGGTGTTCACCCACGCCCGCCGTGCCGGCCGGCAGACCCTCATGAAGGTCGACTTCCCCGTCATCCTCGGCGACCAACTGGGATTCACCGCGGACATCGACACCTACCTCGTAGAGGAGGACCAGAAGTTCATCGACGCCGTGCTCGCCACGGAGACGTCCCTGTCGCTGGCCCACTTCGCCGGAATGCACATGCCGTACGGCTTCCACAACCTCCGCTTCGGCGGCTCGGCCTACCAGGAGAAGATCGCCTGGATGGAGAGCCTGCTGCCCGAAGAGGTTCCCCACCAGGTCGACGAACTGAACGAGACCTATCGCACCCCGGCGGACATGGCGCTGTTCCTGCGGTATAAGCGGGCCGTCAACTACCTCTACGCCGCGGGCAAGTACGACACCCTCTTCCAGATGTACCTGGACGGAATCGAGTTCTTCCTCAAGAGCCGCTTCGAGCCGTTCCTCACCCAGCTCGTCGACCGGGTACGCCAAGCGGGCAAGACGCTGCTGCTGGTCCTGTTCGGGGACCACGGCCAGCAGTTCGAGGACGACTCGTACGGCAACTTCAACTCGCTGGAGGAAGGCGTCCTCCGGATACCGTTGATCATCGCGGGAGACGGTGTCGCCCAGGGCCGGCATCTCCGGCGCATTCGCTCCGCCGACATAGCGCCCACGGTCATGGAACTGGCCGGAATCGACGTCCCCTGGCGCGGGCTCTTCGACGGGGAATCCCGCGCCGACGTGGTTCGGGGACGGACCGCGCTCACCGAGGACGCACCGGCACTGGCCCAGGCGTACACCTCCGACGCGCGGCAATTCGTGCATTACCAGAAACGCCAGCGCGCCGGCGAGGACCCAGGGGCGCTGCCGCACGTACTTCTGGGCGAGAGCGCTTACCTGGACCGCACCAGGCTGGTCCGGCTGAACTACCGCTACACCGACCAGATGAGCCGCCTGACTCCCGACGAGCGGGTACGCACGGAACGTTTCGACGAAAACACCATCCCCCACATCCAGGAAGGCGCCCCCGACCCCAAACTGCTCGCCGTCCTGGACGACTACAACCGCTCCCTGGGCCCGGCCCGCGACAACGCCCCGCCCGAATCGGTACGGGAGGGCCTGCGCAGTCTCGGCTATCCGCTCTGACACCCGCGCGCGACGTCCACCGCCGACGAGCGGTCACCTTCACCGAAAACTCCCGGTCGACGACGGCACGCTGCCGCCATCGACCGGGACGTCCCATTCGGCCGAAGACTTCCCCACGCTCAAAGCTTCCCCGCAGTCCATGCACTCCGTACTCAATGCTTCTTCGCGCGCTCGCCGACCACCGGGGCCGGGGCACTGTCCTCCGGAGCCTTGGCGAACAACGTCAACAGCGGTCCGGTCATGGCCGTGGTCGCGATCGCCATGATGACCATCACGGAATAGAAGGACCGGTCGATGATGCCGGCGTCCAGAGCGACCGCCACGATCACGATCTCGGTCAGTCCCCGCGTATTCATCAGCAGCGCCGTCGGCAGCGCCTCCGCATGCCCGATACCGGAGAGCCGGGCGCCCGCGTACGCCCCGCCGATCTTGGACACCATCGCCGTGCAGATGACCAGCGCGATGACGGCCACGGCCGACACGCCGACCGCCGAAAGGTCGACATTCATGCCGGCCAGGACGAAGTACGGCGGCAGCATGAGCTGCCCGATCTGATGCATGCTGCGGGGCACCGACCCCCGCAGTTCCGCCATCTCCTTGCGCGGCATGACGGCGCCGAACGCCAAGGCGCCGAAGATGAAGTGGATGCCGAGCCATTCCGTGACCGCGCACGACAGCATGAGCCCCAGAAACACGGCGGAGACGAGTCCGGCACCCGCCCGGTTCCGCCGCAGGCTCGCACGTACCGCCGACCTCAGCAACGGCCGGGCCACGACGAGCAGAACGAGGTAGAGCGGCAGCAGTAATACCCGCACCTGTCCCGATCCCCCCGCGTAAGCCACCACTCCCGCGAGGCAGACCCAGGCGGTCAGATCACCGACCGCCGCCGCGCCCAGGGCGAGATTGCCGACGGGCCGGCCGTTCAGCCCGCGGTCCGAAAGAATCCTGACGAGTACGGGGAGCGCCGTCACGGACATGGCGAGGGCGACGAAGAGGACGAATGCCGTACGGTTCGCAGGGGCGTACTGGTCGGCGAGAAACAGCGCCACCGCCGCGCCCAGAGCGAGTGGACACAGGATCGACCCGATGAGCAGCCCCCGTGACCCGGTCGCCCGGCGGTAGAGCATCGACAGGTCCAGTTCGTAACCGGCGGCGAACATGAAAGCCGCCAGCCCGATATCGGCCACCGCACTGAGCAGCGGCTTCACTTCGCCGGGCAGAACGACCGCGACCAGGTCGGGGGAGAGGACCATGGGACTGGCCAAGAGGCCCGCGCAAATCTCCCCGACCACCCGCGGCTGCCCGACCAGACGCGCCAGCCAGCCGAAGAGCTTCGCACAGCCCAGAACGAGTGCCAGGGCCAGAAAGAACTGCGAGAGGATGGTTCCGCTCATATAAGCGACTCCAGGTCCGTGACGGGCGCTTGCGCAGAGTGCGAAAGGGGCCGTGCGGCGCGATCGGTCCGACACCCCGGCACTACGGGACTCCGGCACCGGGAAAGGGGAACATCGGGAGCCGTGGACGGACCAGGGTGCGAGGTGCGACCCGAACGCGCACGATGCCCGGCAATCCGTCATCCGCGCGTTGCGCACACACTCCACCGACCGCACCTCATGAGAGGCGTGACGCTTCGTAGGAGCTCTTGAACCGTTATACGGTCATTGCTGGATATACGCCAGAGTCGTCGGCGGGACCACCCCGACGCGAAACCGGCCAGAACCCGACCCGAATCGGACAGGGCACGCCCTGCCCTTTCCCCTCATCTGATTGTTGCCACCCGCCGGTCCCCGGCCATGGTGGAGTTCACCGCACATCTTCCTGCCTGACCTGGGCAAACGGAGAGGTGTAACGGATTCGGCGAGCAGACGTAAGAGACGGTGAGGGCTTCGGCCTTCGCCCACGTACCCAGGAGACGCCCCTCCATGAGCGCCACTTTCACCGTACCCGCGGCCACCGCGCAAGCCGCCGCACCGTTTCTCCCCGCGACCGCCGGGGGAAGCCGCCGCGTGCCGTCCACGCTGTCCTCCACCATCCCCTCCCCGGCTTCGGACGCCGCCTACGAGGCGGCGCACGAGACGCATCGCCGATTCCGTCACGGCGTCTACTCCGTGCAGTGTCCGACCTGCCATGTCCCGGCGGGCGAACGGTGCACGCTCCGCCGCGCGGTGCACGCCGCACGGCGCGAGGCGTACTGGATCGCACGGCCCGGCACTACGCTGGTGCCCCTGCTCGTGGCGGGCGCCTGAGGAGCGGGCCCGCCCAGATGCCGCCTGCTCGCTCGGTTGCCGCCTACGGGATCGCCGATGAGGCGGCGCACAGCGCATGGACGGCGCCGCGGACCTGCCCGGCGACCGCCTCGGGGGTGGAGGCGTCGAGGCCGCCGCGCCGCTGGAGCCGTTCACCCAGTGGGCCACGGCCGCCAAGTCCGGCGGCGGAGCCGTGTGTATGCAGATCAACCACCCCGGCCGCCAGCTCCAGGCGGACATGCCCGGTGTGGTGTGGGGCCCGTCCGCCGTGGGCGTCGACCTGGGCAAGCACAACAGCCGGTTCGGACGTCCCATCGCCATGACGCCCGAACAGATCGAGGCCACCGTGGCCCGGTTCGCGGTCACGGCCGCACGGGCCGAAGCGGCGGGGTTCGACGGCGTGGAGATCCACGCCGCGCACGGCTATCTGCTGTCGCAGTTCCTGTCCCCCTGGTCAACCGGCGCACCGACGCGTGGGGCGGACCGCTCGAAAACCGGGCCCGGACGCTGCTGGACGTCGTCCGCGCCGCCGTCTCACCGTCCTTCGCCGTCGCGGTGGAACTCAGCTCCGCCACCAACGACGCCACCTGGCCCGCGGAACCCACCCCACCCCCGGCACCCACCCGGCCTACGCCCTGATCACCGAACAACTCCGACAGCGACGAGCACTACGCCGCTACCGCACCTGGCTGCCTACGACACGAGGCGTTGCCCTGCGATCCCTTCGACGCGGTTCAGGCGGCGGCGGTCCGCCAGATCTGTACCAGGCAATACTGATCCTCCCCGTTCAGAGCGGCTTCATGGCCGCTCGGCGTGGCCAGCACGTCGGAACAACCCCGCAGAGGCGAGGTGAAAGGACCCGCGTCCGGGTTGAACACCCACTGCCACCGCATCCGGTAGGTTCCGGGCGACGGCAACACCAGCGGGATCTCCGTCAGCCCGCCGTCGACGGTCTGCAGACCGAGCTCGCCCTCGGGAAGGTCCACCTCGACCTCCTCACGCCCCGCCCACGGACCGGGCGGCAGCGCCGGTGCAGTGGTCCACGACTCCAGCCGTATCACCGTCGTGACCACCTCCGAGGGCACCTGCAGATACACCAGGCCCGGCCCCGGAAGCAGCCACTTCGCTCTGTCCGCGTCATCATCGAACGTCTCCGCTCCCATGGTCGTGTCGACCAGCCCGAACAGCCGGTAGCTCGCCGACACCGTCGTATCGCAGGAATCCAGCAATCTGCCCATCAAGTACCTCGCACAGTAGGAAAAAGCCGCTCAGCCGGACCATGAAGCATGGATGCTAAGGGCCTCGCCGCGGAGAGCCACGATGAAGGCCCAAGTAACTCCAGTAACGCGGCATGGTGCCCCGCCTCCGTGGTGTCCGGCCACGGAGCCTCCGCGAAAACCGTTGGCCGGACCACCACGGCCACTGCTACGTTTCCGGCGACCGTGCGAGAGAACGAGGAGGTGGTACCCGTGAACGCAGTATCGACATGGGTGCTCCCCTCTGGGGTCGCGGTCGGGCGATAGGTCGTCCGGGAGCGCCGTTCACGAGCCTCCCGAAAGGTACGGCCATGCACTTCACTTCCGCACAACGTCTCGACGACGGCACCCTGGAACGCGAATTCACCCTCGGAGAGACCCCCGGCACCCTGTGGACCCCTGAGTCCGCCGCACCGGCTCCGCTGATCCTGATGGCTCACAACAACGGCCTGCCCAAGGCGGCAGCGCGGCTGGTGGCCCGGGCCCGGCACACCGCGGCGTACGGCTACGCGGTGGCCGCCATCGATGCCCCCGGGTGCGGTGACCGGCCCCGTTCCGCCGCCGACGAGCAGGCTCGCGCCGACCTCCGCCGGGCTATGCAGGCGGGCGAGCCGGTTGACGACATCTTCGAGTCCTTTGTCGGTCCGTTGGTCGAAAAGGCGGTTCCGGAATGGCGGAGCACCCTGGACGCCCTCCTTGCGCTGCCCGAGATCGGCGGCCCGGTCGGGTACTCGGGGTGGACCGCCGTCGGTATTCGGCTGGCGGCGGTCGAGCCGCGTATCGCGGCCGCCGGTTTCTTCGCCGGGGGTTACGTGCCTCGCGCCCAGCGCGAGGAGGCCCGGCAGATCACCATTCCGCTGTTGTTGCTGCTGCAGTGGGACGACGAAGGGAACCCCCGGCAGCGGGCGCTGGATCTGTTCGACGCTTTCGGCAGCAAGGAGAAGACGCTGCACGCCAATATGGGCGGGCACACCGGCACGCCGTGGTTCGAGTTGGAGGACGGGGGACGGTTCTTCGACCGGCACCTGAGGTGAGGCCGGGCCGTCAGGACGGCAGCGGACGGTAAGCGGTGTGGGCCAGTGCTGTCGTGAGTTGCCGGTCCGCGAACGGCCGCCTTGCGGCGTCCCGTTGTCCCCGCCGAACTCACGCAGGGCCTTACTCCCCGTACCCACTCGAAGCTTCGGCCGCCGGGCGGCTCGTACCGGCTACCCGGAGGCGAAGAGCCTGTCGAAGGCCACCTGGACGGCGGTGACACCAGCCGCCAGCGCGCCGACGTCTCCCAGCGCGTCGGCGACGGCCTGAACGCGGCGCCGCAGCCGGCCCTGCCGGGGCTGTGCCTGGCCGGCCTCCGAGTCGGCCTGGGCCAGGCTCTGCTCGGCGTCCTGTGCCGCATCCGGCTCCAGCGCCCCGGGCCGCTCGGCAACCAGCGCGGCGAGGTCGCGACGTAGGGCTGCCACTGCCTGGAGCAATTCCTGTTGGGCGGGGAGCGGTCCGGCGGACGACGGGTCTACGGAGTATGCCTGGTAGACGGTCGCCTGCGCCTCGGGGCCGCCGGCGATGGGGCCGTACTGCGTACCGCCGCTGATCTGAACGCCTTCATTGCGGTGGGCACGTGGCCCGTCCGGCGTCATGATGGTCTCCTCGGCGAGCTGTCTGCGGTTTCCATGGTCAGGTGGCCCGGGACCCGGACCGAGCCCCCACGCGGGGCTGCGGCGGAGTGACCCGTGCCCTGGCGCCCGGGCCGCCCGCGACGGGGCCGTGCTGGGTGCCGCCGTTGATCTGCGTTCCGTTGTTGATGTTGTTGTTGACGATGTTCTGTGCCTGCTGTTCGAACGCGCTGACGTCGTAGCCGCGCTCCTTGAGCAGGGTGAGCACCGCGGTCTGGGTGCGCACCCAGACCGTGCTCAAGAAGCGCTGCACATCGGCTTCCTGGAAGACGTTCTGGAACTTCTCCTCCGCACCGAACTCGCGCACGCTGATGGCCGGAGCGTGGTTGACGGCATAGCCGTTGCGGACCAGCCGGCGGTAGCGGCCGCGATGGCGCATGGCCCGGGCGGCGGACGCCCACGTACGGAAGATCTGGCCGATGGCGGCGCCCATGTCCCGGCCCAGCCCCCAGGCAGCCTGTCCCATCACCGTCGGCCCGTCGGCCAGGAGATCGAGGGGCGCGAACGAGTCCACGACCCGGTAGGCGGTGGCGGTCGGTGGGAGCAGGTAAGGCTGCCACTCCAGGTGCAGCACCTTGCCCTGAGTGATGGCCCGTACAAGGACGGTGGTGACGACCTCCTCCTGCCAACTGCCGGCCCGGATCGTCAGAAAGCGCCGCAGACGTTCGTGCCCGAACAGATCCAGTGCGGTGGCCCAGCGGTGGTCCAGCTTCACCGCGCCGCCCGTGCCAGGCACCGGTGCCGACATGCCACCGAGCCAGTCCGTGGCAGGCCCCCGGCGCAGACCGGGGCGGAACACACGGTCACCGACGGTCAGCCGGTGCAGCACATCTCCTGGGTACTCGCGGCCCCGGCCGAGCTCCAGGACGTACGCCGCCAGCCCCGGCGCCGTCACGGTGAAGGGCGTGTCTGCGGGCAGGCGCGGAAGCACTTCGCGCTCGAAGAGTGTGCGTCCGTTCTGCGTAGGCACCCAGACGGACACCAGCATCCCGGCCAGTACCACGGCGGCGGCCAACTGGCCGGCAGCACTCAGCGTGCGCCGCGCGGACGAGCGGGCCCGTACCGTCTCGTCGGGCGGGACGACGGTCGCCGCACTGGCGCCTGCCCCGATGAGCCGCAGCAAGGCCACCGTGAGGAGGGCCGGCAGCGTGGCACTCCAGTGCCCGGAGAGTACGCCGAACGCCAGCACGCCCAGCATCGCCAGCCCCGCCAGGAACGGCGCACGCCGGGCCCGCAGACACTCGTGGAGCACCCGTACCAGCTCGGTGCCGGGCGACGGCGCGGGTACACGGTAGGGGTGCTCGACCAGCTCCGCGATGACGGCATCGCGAAACGTACGGTCCAGATAGCCGGCTGCGCACAGGTAGCGGGTCGCGGTTCCGCGCGGGGGTCCGGCGTGGTGCTCGATCAGTTGCCGTGAGGGAGCCGGCGGCTCGGGCGGCCGACGGGGCCGGGGCGGTACGGCAGGTATCGGCGGCCCGGGGGAAGGGCCGGGCCAGTCGGAACTCATCGCGAACCCCCGTTCGCGCGCTGTTGCGCTCACCGCCGATTACAGCAGGTGATCTGCCGCTGGGTAAGGGGCGTGGGGAGGGGATCAAGGCCCGTTCGGAGCGCCGGCCGCTGCCGGAAGCCCAGGCGCGACACCTGAGGTGCCGGGGACCCAGTTGCCGTGGAAACCTGCCGGTATACGGACCGGCACATGGACCTCGGCGACCGGGGCCGCGCCGAGGTCGGCGGCGTCCAGGACGGCCAGGTAGCTGGTGCCGCGGGAGCGGTCGTGGGCGAAGGTCAGCAGGTATCCGTCGTCTTCCTGAACGGATCCCTGGTTGGATCCATGGCCGGTGGGGGAGCGGGGGACGAAGACGGGCTCGCCGCAGATGTGGCCGGTGGGGAAGCGGTGGGTGCTGCGCCGGGCGCCGTGGGCCAGGTCGTATTTGTGGACCTCGGTGTGCCGGGGCTCGGCGTCGAGGGTGAAGCCTGCGGTGTAGCCGTAGCGGTGGGGCAGGCCGATGGCGGTGTCGGCGATGCGGGGGTATTCGCTGGGAGTGTCGTCCAGCGGGGTCTCGGTGACCTTGCCGGTGGCCAGGTGGAGCACCCACTGGTGCAGAGTGGGCAGACCGCCGCTGAGGTCCTGCGGCCCCTGACGCCACAGGGTCGGGACGCGGGTGCCGGTGAGGGTGATCGTCCCGTCGGTCTCGAAGGCGTTCATCGTGTGCCATACGTAGCAGGGAGCGACGTCGAACCACCGTACGCGGGCAGCTTCCCCGGTCCGGGGCAGAATGCCGAAACGAGCGTGGTGTCCGTCGTCCCACCGCCAGGGCGGGCCGCCCGCGGCTGCGCGGTCGGCGTCGAAGACGACCGGCAGGTCCATGAAGACGACGTGGTGGGCGGTGAGGGCGAAGTCGTGCATCATGACCGCCCGCGGCAGGTCCACGGTCTGCTTCTGGAGCACTTCGCCCGCCGCGGAGGCCCGGTAGTAGGTCAGGTACGGCGGCCTGAGGCGATAGCCGAAGAAGTGCAGCTCCCCGGTGAGGGGGCAGGTCTTGGGGTGAGCGGTCATGGGCGTGGTCAGCGCCCCGTCGAAGGTGAAGACCCCGAGGGTCGCCAGGTCGGGGGTGACCTCGTAGGGGAAGCCGCCTTCTTCGAGGGCGAAGAGCCGGCCGGCATGGGCGATCAGGTGGGTGTTGGCCGTGGTGACGCGGTAGTCGATCCGTGAGGTGGCCGGGTCGAAGGCGAGGGCGAGGCGGGAGGCGCCCGGCTGTGCGTACAGCGGGGTGCGTACGTAGCGGTTGCGGTACCAGGTGGCGTGGCCGTCCGCCAGCGCGACGGTGTGGAGCATGCCGTCGCCGGCGAAGAAGTGGGGCGACCAGCCGCTGCGCGGGTTGGGCCCGTTGCGGAAGTACTGGCCGCACAGTTCCTTGGGCACGGTGCCAGTCACCTCGCTGGGCCGGTGGGTGACCTCGGCCGCGACCGGCGCGTTGTTGCCCGAGAGGTGTAGGGGGGTGGTCGTGGATGTGGGTGTGGGGGAACCCGTTGGCGTCGTCATCTGCGGTCTCCTGCCGTGGGGTGCTTCTGCCGTTGGGCGCGGCAGCCAGGTTCCCGCAGTCGGCATCCCGACGGCAGTCTTGTTCTTTCGGCGCGCGTCAGCCGCCGTCCTCGCGAAGTGGTTGCTCCGGGGCAGCTACAGCTACGGCGGCCACCCGGCCCGGCGTGCCTGACGGGCCCCACAAGTCCCCACCCGTTCCCACAAGCCCGTACGGGCCCCGACGGGTTCAGCGCCACGCCCCCGACAGGCGCCTGGTGACGACCGCGCTGAGTGTGCGGACGCCCCGTGTCGAGCCGGGGTCGATGCCGGTGAGTTCCCGTACCCGGCGGAGGCGGTAGTCCAGGGTGCGGGTGTGGACGTTGAGGGCGGTCGCCGTGGCGCCGCGGTGCATGTCGTGGCGGTAGTACGCGTCGAGGGTGACGAGCAGGTCCGGGCCGGAGTCCAGTTGCCGCGCTACGTCACGTAGCCAGGCGTCGACGAAGGGCACGTCCACGACGGTGACTTCGATGAACACGTCGGCCAGGGTGTGCGCCCGGAGCCGGGCGGAGGCCCGGCGCAGCGGGGCCGCCCGGCTGATCCGGCGGGCCCGGTCGAGGGCGTCGGCCAGTTCGGGCAGCGGTGCGGTGGCGGTGCCGACGGCACAGGGCCGGCCGAGGGCCAGGGCGAAGTCCTGTACGAGCTCGGACAGGTGGTCGGGGGCGAGTTCGGGCAGGAGGTCGGAAACGGTGCGCGACGGTACGTCCTCGTTTCGCGCCGTACGGGAAGTCAGCGGAACCAGAGCGATCAGCTCACCGCTTCCGTCGCTGTACTCCCGGCCCCACATGACAGGCGTCCGGTGGCTCTTCACCAAAGTCTCGATCTCGTTTTCCAGGAAACGGTCCGCGGCGGGGCGGACCGGCATCCGGAACACCGTGACCACCCAGTGGTCCGGCAGCTCCACGTCGACGGCCGCGGCGAGTTCCGCCGCTATGGGATCTCCGTTCAGCAGGGACCGGGTCAGCAGGGCGACCTGCTCGACGTACTGCCTCCGGCGGCGCAGTACCCGTACGAATCCCTGGCAGTAGGCGCCGATGCCGCGATCGCCCTGCGGGGCGAACCAGGTCATCAGGCGCATGATTTCTTCGACACCGTCGCCGCGCTGGGCCTCGGTCACCTCGTTGATCTCGCGCAGCATGAGAGCGGCGTGCAGCCCCAGGACCCGCTGTCGTGCGTCGAGCGACATCCCCGCCTCGGCCCGCAGCTCCCCCATCGACGCGATGTAGCCGAGGTCACGTACGGACAACTCGCTGTTGTCCGGCGACAGTTCGACGGTCCGCCGCCGGAGCCACAGTGCGTGCTCCAGCGTCCGGGCCCGGGCCCGGGAGTCCTTCTCCAGGAACCCGAACTCCGGGATCTCGCGCGTGTACGCCTCGACCTCCCGGCGGGCGTTGGCCGAAGCCTGCCGGGCGAGTCCGACGAAGAGGCTCCCCACGGGCACGAGCATGCCCTTCCGGGCGAACCGGCCGACAGGCGGGATCCGGACGGTGTTCAGCAGTGCGCACAAAACGGCGGCAAGTACGCGACCAGGCTTTGTCACAGCGCGCAAAATTCCCGGACCGGGACGTTCTCATCACCTCTTCCGCTTGTGGAGGAGCAGTGAAGCCGTCTTAATGAGAACCGCATGTACGCCCGTGGGGGAACACCGCGACAGTCATTCCGGGCGCCACCCAGGAATGATTCCGGTCATCAGTACGGGAGTACGGGCGGGCGCACGAGAATTCCCAGCCAGCGCCTCACCATGACGCTCGCTCAATCTGGAGGGATGCTCCGATGAAGGCAAGCACGCGCAAGAAAATAGTGGCGACCATGGTTGCCATGGGCACCTCGGTGACGCTCATGCTCGGCACGTCGGGCACCGGTACGGCGGCGCCCGCCGTCCCCAGCCTGCGTGCGTACGGAATCACCGGCGACGGCACCCTGATGGCCGGGTTCAAGACCGACCGGCCGCAGGTCCTCGACTGGGTCAGGGCCGTCGACGGCCTCGTCGGCGACACGAGCCTGATCGGCATCGACTTCCGGGTGCAGGACGGCCTGCTGTACGGGGTCGGCAACAAGGGCGGCATCTACACGATCAAGATCCCGACGGGCGACGAGGACGTCCAGGTCACCAAGGTGTCCCAGCTTCAGTACGACCTGCGCGGCACGGCGTTCGGCGTCGACTTCAACCCGGCGGCCGACCGGCTCCGGGTGATCAGCGACAACGGGCAGAACCTGCGGCACAACCTCAACAACCACACGACCGTCCAGGACCAGAACCTCAACTTCCCGGGGGAGGAGGGCGCGGCCAAGGGCGTCACCGCCGCCGCGTACACGAACAACGACCGCAGTGCGGCCACCGCGACCACCCTGGCCGACGTCGACACGACCAACGACCAGATCGTCCTCCAGTCCCCGGCCAACAGCGGCACGCTCGCCCCGACCGGCAAGCTCGGCGTCAACGCCGGGCTCAAGGCCGGCCTGGACATCTACAGCACGCTGTCCGACGGGCAGACGGTCGACAACGCCGCCTTCGCCTCCCTCACCCCGAACGGCGCCGCCAACCCGTCGCTCTACAGCGTGAACGTCCTCACCGGCCAGGCCACACCCATCAGGCAGTTCCCGCTGAACATCACGGACCTGGCCGTCTCCCTCACCGGCACCTGACCCGGCCGGCCCTGCCTGCGCCGCGGCCCGGCCACCACCGGGCCGCGGCGCGTGAACCGCTGCGGGCACCGACGTCACCGTCGGTGCCCGCAACAGCGCCCCGCCCGAACCAGCCGGACGGGACGCCGAACCGCCGTGGACCTCAGGCCGCGTGGCTCACGCGAAGAAGTTCCAGTTGCCCTCGATCGGCAGCGGGTAACCGTTGTCGGTCTTGTCGCTGACCAGGTCGTAGCGGACGTACTGGTCGTCCTTGAACAGGTACACCTTGTCCGTGTCGAGCACGGAGTTGACGGCCGCGTCGATGCCCCGCTGGAAGTTCTCCGGCAGCCCGCGCCAGCCGCGCAGGATGGGCGTCGGGCCGCCCAGCAGCTTGTCGTTCACGACGTCGTAGCGGATGTACAGGTCGTCCTTGAAGAACCAGCTCACGTTCGGGCTGCTCTGGTGGTTGACGGCCGCGTCGACGCCGAGCTGGAAGTCCGGCGGCAGCCCCTTCCAGCCCTCCGCGATGCTGATCGGGTAGCCCGGTTCGACCTTGTCGGAGTCCAGGTCGTAGCGGACGTACTGGCTGTCCTTGAAGAGGTACACGACGTTCGGCTGGTCCCGGCGGTTGAGCGCGGCGTCGATGCTGCGCCCGAAGCTGTCCACCAGACCGGGCCAGTTGCCCTCGATGAGCTTGGGGTACCCCTCGAACCCGTGGTTCTCCTTCATGTCGTAGCGCACGTAGGAGTTGTCCTTGAGGACCCACGTGATGGGGTCGTTGCCCTTGGCCCTCACCACGGCGTCGACGCGCCGGTAGAAGGAACCCGGTGCAGCGGTCTGCTCTGCCACGTTCCACACCCTCTTGCAGTCGTCGGGTCTGGTTGACGCCTGCCGGCCGGCGGCTGTTCGAGCTCGTGCCTGTCACCCTGCCAGCCCACTACGGTCGTGTCACGCCGCCCCCGCGCATCGGCTCATTCCTCTCTGCACCGCCATTCAGTTCGCGCCATACCGCGTTCACCTGAACTCCCATTTCACCTCTCCTGTCACCTGCACACCTCGAAATTCCTCGCGAAACTTCAGGAAAGTGGGTGCAGGTAGTCAATGGGAGGCGGGGAAATTTTATTCACAGGCTGTCGTGTGCGCTCTCTTCGAAATTTCTCGTGATTCAGCAATTCGGGCGGTCATGCTGCCGAGGCATTCACATCTCACTGTTCGGCGCTTCGCGTGATGACGCTGTGGATGCCGTGCGGTGCAGTTCCATGGGGAAGCCCGCTTCCACGCCAGCACGGAGACGGCCGCCATGCTCTACGGGTGTGACGATGCCCGCGGCATCGCCGGGGCCGGGCCAACGCCGGCTCACTGCCTCATGCTCCCTGCGGTGTCGAACCATGCGGTCACGTATGTGACGAAAGCGCTTCCGGATCGGGCCGGATCGGCATACCCTGCAGGAATAACCGCACGTCAGGCCGGAGCGGCCTGAAGCGTGGCGGAAGCACCATGGGTGGGGACCCGTATGTATCAGCAACAGTTTGACGAACGTGGGGGACCGGACGCGTCATCGACGCCCCCCGACAGGGCGCAGGTGCCTGATCCGTACGGCGACCGGGCTCTGCTGACTTCTGCCATGACGCAAGGCCATGACGCCGTACCCGACGAAGAACGGGATCGGCTGCGGGACTATCTCGAAGCGGTTGCCGCTGCCCGCCCGGCGCCCGTGCACACTACCGTCGCCTTCAACGCCGTGTACTTCGGGTACGACCTCGGCGGCGACGGTTACGGCGGCAGCCCGCTCTGCCTCGACGCTTTCCCTGTGATCACCTTTGGTGAGTGTGCCCCCGTGCTCCCGGTCGGCGCGATGGTGTGTGTCGCCACCGGGTCGGATCCGTTGTACGCCGAGATCGTCTATCGGGAGGGCGCACACCCCGAAGTAGGCGCCCTCGGAGACGTACCGGCCTGGGTGTCGGGGGCGCCTGCAGGCGCCGAGGGCCCTGGGCGCCCGGGAAGCGGAGCCACACCACGGCGCAGGGAGTTGCTGGTCCCGGACCTCCATGCCTTCGGCCCGGCTCTGAGCCTGTCAGCGGCGCAGCTCCACCGCTTACGCACGCGTCGGCGCTGGATCAACGAGGACGGACACGTCGTCGTCGACGTCCGCTACCCGTCCCCGGAGGCGGCCCGGCGCGACGACCTGGCATCCTACGCGGACCACCTCCTGACGACGGCACGCGAGCAGCTGCTCAGCCCTTTCGTGCCGGTGTCCCTGGCCGCACTGGTGGGCAGCACGCACGACGACGATTTGCGGGCGGGCTTGCTCGGTATCCTCGACACGGTCCGAGGCGTGCTCCATTCCAGCGCGGTCTTACGTACGTGGGGTGACTACACCATGCCCCGGACTTCGCTCGCGGACTGCCGGCAGGACACCGGACCGCTGGGCCGTGACGACCTGAGATCGCTTGCGGCGTCGGTCGAACGCGCCGCCACCCCGGGGAGGCGGCGTTACGGTCTCACCACGCCGGTCTCCGTGTACACGGCGATCGGGCCGCGGCTACGCGGATTTCCGGGGGCGACGGAAACGCTCAGGGGAGTGGGGTACGCCGCAGCGGTGTGCCGGGCGAACATGGCGCTCGCCGACGTCCTCCGAAAGGACAGTGTGCAAGGCCTGTTCGCGAACGGCTCCCGGATCACGCTCGATGACGCCTTCGAGGGCGGAGGCGTGTGGCGGTCCCATCACCCCGGTGGCGCGGAAGCGCCCGGAGACCCGCTGGCCCCGGCCGGGCACGGCTGGAAGTCTACGTTTCTCGCGTCATCGGAGCCGGAGCCAGACTTGGAGCCGATCGATCTACCCCTGGCCGACGACGACTCTCTCGGCACCGGCGAACTCCTGCGGAGCGGCGCGCAGGAGATCGTCTGGCGGGCACCCCTGCGGCTGGTTCAGCTGATCGACGGCTGGTTCCCCTTGCACCCGCGCGTCGTGGAGGAACTGCGCCGGACTCACGGTGTGCGTCCCGCACTGCGCCTCGAACTCGTCCATGCGGGCGAGGTGGTGGGCGAGAACGAGGCAAGGCAGAGCGTCAGCGGTGAACTCGGCGACGAATCAAGCAGGTTGACCAGAATCGCCTGGCCCCGCGACTTCTTCCCCGGCCTGATGCTGGAGCTGCGCTGGCGCCGTGACGGCTCGGTAATCCGCCTGGCTACCGAGCGGCTCACGGAACGGGTACGGGTCGGCGACCGTGAGACTGGGCACTGCTACGACCCTCGTGTGCTCACCAGGGAGGACGCTCCAGGAAGCGATCGCCACGGTGACAGCGCGGTCGGACTCGGCCCCCGGCAGCTGGTGATGCGCACCGTGCGCCGCTGCGGCCTGCTCACCCTGGACGGCCATGCCCTGATGGACCGTTCGGTCCTGCCGAGCGCGGTCTACGGGCGACCGCCGGCGCGGTCACAGGCTGCCGCCCTGGAATCGGCCGTCGCCGAACTGCTCGCGGAACGGCTCCTGGAACCGGCTCTCGGCAGCCGAGATGCCTGGGGCCAGCCGCATTTCCCGCCGCGCTACGGACAGCGGACCATCCCTCTCATCGGCTACCGCCCCATTCGGGCGCGGGTGATACGGCTCTGGGGCGGGATCGAGCCGGCTGGTGAAGAGCTGCGGGGGATCCAGTTCGTCCCTGGCCACCTGCGCCGCCTGCGACCGGGGTGCTCGCCCAGCGACGTTCAGCGCGCGGCCTTTCGGGAGCACTGCCGCAGGCTCGGCAAGGCGGACGGCTGGGATCTGCCCTATGGCTACACGTTCGTCACCCAGCACACGCGCGGCCGCTGATCCGCCACAGCTTTTCGGTATTTCCCTGGGCCGTCCGGCCCCTCACTTCTTTCTTGGTGACTACAGAAACGGAGTACGCGTACATGCAGGACCGCTACCACGTCGTCACGGGGCCGCCGTGGTCCCCGCCGGGCGTCCTGGCCCGAGACCTTGAGGGCCTGGCCGCCGCGCTCAACGCCTTGGAGCATCCGGCCGTCACCGCTCTGAACGACCTCACGGTCGACATGGTGGATCTGGCCTTCAATTCGCTGCGGCCGAGGGACCGGCAGAAGCTGCTCGGCAGCCTGGGCATCCGCATGGCGGCCCCACGACGGGTGAGCAGGGCCCTGTGCCAGGATGTTCTCGCCAGGCTGCGGCGTGAGTCGCGGCAGCACATCTGCACGTGCGGGATCAAAGATCTGACCATCACCGTGATGAATCAGGTGGGCGCCTTCGTCTTCCCGCAGGACGGCGAGGTGGTTCCCGACCCCGTGACCCGGTGGGGCGCGACGCTCGTCCGGGCCACGGTGTTCGCCTGGTGCAACGCCTCCGTTGCCGATGCCCACATCCTTGCCTGGGCCGCGGACCAGGACTGGCTCGGAGCAGCGGCCGACGACAAGGAAACGACTCAGCTCGCCGCTGTCGGCGCCGCGGCGCGGTCCCTCGTGGAGGCACATCAGGATTTCGCCCTCGGAGCGGTGGAAGAGGACGAGCCGCCGGTCACGGGCGACGGTCAGCGACGCGCTGCCGTCGCTGACCGGCCGGGCACAGAAGCCCAGGCTCCCGGGACCGTGGTTCCCGGCCCCGGCACCTCTCACGAGATGACCGCTGCGGCGACCGACAGCGCCCGGGCCGACGAGGGAACGGACCCGGAGGCAGCCTGCCGCCAGCTGGAGCCGGCCCTCGCGCACGCTCGGCAAGCCGCGGATAAGGTGACAGCTGCGGTGGTGGACGGCCGCCCTCCGCTGGATGAGGATCTGGCTCCGCTGGCCGCGCTGGGGGCCGTCTTCGACAGCGTCGACGCAGTGTTCCGCACGGCGGGCATCGAGGGGGTGCCTCGCCGCCTGGAGCAGTTGAAGCGCGCCGCACGCGAGCACCGGGCGATGCACGAACGTGACCTCCAGGCACGGGAACCGCTGCGGGAACTGCTGACTGTCGCTTCCCGCCCGGACAGCTCCGCCGCTGCCGCCGCTGCCGTCGAAGCTGTGCGCGGCGCGGCCGGCTGTCTGTTGGGCGCCCCGGTGTGGGAGGAGCCGCAGCGGGAGGAAAGTGCTGCGCTGGCCGCTTTGGCCCGGCTCATCAGGCTGGGGCGGCAGGCAGATGCGGCAGCGGAGATCCTGGCTCTCCAGGAGCGGGTGGTGCGGGTGCTGCCCGCATGCGCCATGGCGGTGCTCATGGCCTCCGAACTGACGTTGGCCCAGCCGGACGACACCGGTCGCGAACCCGTTGGGGCCGCGGCCGACGATGTCACCGAGCCCGCCGCTGCCGAGACAACCGTGGAGGACGGGGACGTACAGTCGGTCAACCAGGAGGAAGAGACCGCCGACCGCTCCACCGAGGAGGCCGCACCGCACCCTGCCTTCCAACCGGAGGCGGCTCCGCCCGCCCGGACGACGACCCCCGAGCCGGTCCGCGCCACCGACGTACAGGCCGTGCCCCCTGCCGGCAGCGTCCCGGCACCCCGCACGGACTCGGACACACCCCTTCCGGTGCTCGCCGCACCTTCGGACCGTCCCACCGAGGACGCACCCGTCACAGAAGCAGTCCCGTCCGCAGGCGACGGCACCGACGAGATCGCGGCCGAGCGGGCCCTGGCACAGCTGATCGTGAATCGGCGCTTCGGCCTCGCCCACCATCTGGCGAGGGCCGCCGGCCACCCCGAGTCACAGGTGGCGGCGCTCCGCCTGGCCGGTGCCGCCGTACTGCTCACCTCCGGTGACAGCCAGGGCGCCCGGCTGACGGCGGACCTGCTCCAGGAATTCGGCGGATACGCGGGCCAGGAAACCGAGGGCAGTCAACATCTCCTGCTGCCCGCCCTGCTGCGTATAGCACTGATCACCGGCGACCACTCGGCAGGCGCTCAGCTCAAAGCGCTGGTGCCCCGGCTCCCGGACCGACTCGGGGAGGTGGCGACCGTCGTCGCCGACCGGGCCCTCAGCGGGGCCCTGCTGATCGCCTCCCCGCTGGTTGCCGACGCCTCGGAGAGCGAGTCCCGGCTGCGGGAGTTGCGTGAGCAGAGCCGTGCCCTGCTCGCACCGCAGAGGTTGCGGTTCGCGCGGGCCACAGAGATCGCCAAGCGCTGGCTGGCCCCCGACGGGATGCTGGGATCGCTGCTCGAAGCCGTCGCCGGCGACCACCGCGACGCAATGCGGCAGGTGCGCGAGCAGGCCGAGCGGCTGTCGAAACTGGCCGAGGTCAACAATGAGATCCAGCGCATGGACCACAAGCACCGCTCGTCCAGCGGTAAGCCGCTGCAAGGCTCCGGGCGTCAGGACCTGGTGCACCTCGTGGAGCGAGTCGTCGGCTGCGTCAAGGAGTGGTGCCTGGCGGTCGACGGTGTTCGCCGCGGGGACCGCTCCGACGGCAATCGGGCTGCCAAGGAGATGGCCTCGCTGCGCCAGTCACTGCTGGACGGCCGAGAGGCGGTACTGGACGAGCTGGAGCGACTGGCCCGGAGGGCGGACGCCGTATCGGCCGCGGCGGCCTGGGCGGCACGCGCCTCGATGGAGGACCTGTTCGCTCTGCTGGCCGGCGACACCGGGACCATGCGTTCCGGCGGTCCGGTCGACCTGGAACTCGCGCTGGACGCGGAGTTGCTTAAGGTCTGCGAGACCCCCGACGAGCGTCCGTCGCTCGACAAGCTTCTCACCGCGGTCGACCGGAGCTGGCAGGACGCCTTCGAGGAGCGGCTCACCCACGATGCCTTCACCGCGGCACGTACCCTCGCCGAGCTGGCCGGACAGGGGCTGCTTCCCGCGGCCGGAGCCGGGGAGTTCGTCCCGCCCGCAGCCGCCGAGATCGACGCCCGGGAAGCCGACCGGCGCACCCAGCTGCGCACGACACATGGGGAACTCGTCGCCGAGTTGCACCGCGCGCAGGCCGATGGCGCCGTGACCGAGGACCAGGACCTGGGCCTCCAGGAGCTGCTCGCCGACGCCCATGACCGCCTTGAGGACGCCGACCGGCACGACCTGCTGGACGTGCGTCGGGCGCTCGACATGGTACGGAGCGACCTGCCCGCTTTCCGGCAGCAGGCGGCCGACCGCATCCGCGCCCGCCTCGACGCCCTGGATCCCAGCGTGGAGGAGCGGACCCAGGTCCTGCGACGCCTGGAAACGAACGACCTGGCCACCGCCGCCGACCTCGTCTACTTCCTGGAGATCGGCGAACCGGTCCCGGAGATCGAGGGAGGCGAGTCCCACCTGCCCGACTTCTTCCCGGCCGTGCCCCACGGCCTGCCGGGAGGCATCGACCGCGATCTCGTAGACGTGGTCCGATCCGGCGGCAAGCATCCGATGCTTCCCGTCCTGGACTACGGAGGTCTCTCCACCGACGAGGCGGCACTGGCGGCCGACGTCCTGGACGAGTGGCGCGCGCTGGCCTCCGCCGAGCGGAACGACCGGCTCCAAGTGGCCCCGACGAGACAGGTACCGCCGCTCCTCAAGCTCCTCGGCTACGACGCCAAGAGTGCCAGGCCACTCGACGACCGGTCCCAGCACCGGCGGGAATACCGTCTCTTCGAAGCGACCGGGGTAGAGATCAACGGCAGGGCGAAGGCACCTGCCTTCGGCTCGCAGATCACGGAGCAGGGAGGCAACCTGCGGGTGATGATGGTCTGGGGCAGGCCACCCGCCAAGGTCGTCATGAGCTGGGCGGAACGGGACACCAGCGACGCGAGCCTCCTCGTCATCTACTTCGGTACGCTGAGCCGCGAGGCGCGCACCGAACTCGCCGTCGGCTCTGCCCGGTTGCAGCCGCTGCTGGTAGTGGACGACGCGGCCCTCGCCTATCTCGCTGCCCGCGGCAATCGCCAGGTCAGCACCGCCACGCAGACCCTGCTGCCCTTCTCCGGCGTCAACCCGTACATTAGGGAGAAGCGCGGCCGGATCGGCGGCGAGATGTTCTACGGCCGTGACGCCGAACGCAAGAGCATCCTCGACCCGCGCGGCACCCAGGTGATCTACGGTGGCCGGGGGCTCGGCAAGTCGGCACTGCTTGCCGATGCCGGAGAACGGTTCACGGAGGCACGCCCCGGCTACCACCAGGCGGTGTACGTCAACCTCGATCAGGAGAACATCGGCAAGGGCAGCTCGTTCGGCCCGGAGACGCTGTGGAGCGTCCTGGAACGGGAACTGACCGAAGCCCGAGTGTCCGACGGCCGGCCGCAGGGGGGCCGGAACAAGCGGCAGGAGATCTCCGAGCGGGTACGCACCGGCATCCGGACCTGGCTGGACGGGGACTCGCGCCGCCGTCTGCTGATCCTGCTCGACGAGTGCGACCAGTTCTTCGAGGCGGACGCCCCACGCTTCGACCAGACCAAGAAGCTCAAGAGCCTCGGGTCCGACACCAAGGACCGCGCCAAGGTCGTCTTCGCCGGACTGCACTCCGTACAGCGCTTCTCCAAGCTCGCGAGCAACGGGCCGTTCGGCCATCTCGCGCAGACCCCGAAGGTGATCGGTCCGTTGGCTCCCCAGTCCGCGGCCGAGCTCCTGGTCGAGCCGATGCGGGCCCTCGGGTTCGAGTTCAAGGACCTCGACCTCGTCAACCGGGTGCTCGGCTACTGCTCCTACCAGCCCTTTCTGCTGCAGATGTTCGGGCACCGGCTGGTCGAACTGATGCACCGCAAGCGGGCACGGCGCGGTGCCGAGGGGCCCCCTTACGAGGTGGAAGTGACCGATATCGAGGTCGTGGAGTCGGATGCCTCCCTCAGAAGCAGCATCTCGGCGGCCTTCAAGGACACGCTGAACCTGGACCACCGCTACGACGTGATAGCCAACGTACTGGCGTACCACGCCCGCCATCATGGTCTGGAGGTGCGGCTGAGCGACACCGAGCTGCGCGAGGAGTGCGAGACGTACTGGCGCAAGGGATTCGAACAGCTCGACACCGAGGGTTTTCGTGCCTACCTCTCCGAAATGGTGGGCCTCGGCATCCTCGCGCCCAACCACGACGGACTGGGCTGGCATCTGCGCGGCCCCAACGCCTTGCGCATGATCGGTACCTCCCACGAGGTGGAGGCCCGCCTGCTCAGGGCCGAACAGGACTGTGCCCTTCAGGAGAGCATCGTGCAGGAGGGCCGCCCGGAGCTGCCGGAAGATCAGCCGGCTCCGTTGACCAACACCCAGCTCGACGATCTTCTCGGTGAGCGGTCCAACCGCATCAGGGTCGTTCTCGGCACACCCGCCACCGGAGTCACCGACGTCGCCCGGACCCTGCGGACGATCGCCGGGCCGATCGATGGCTGGACGCTGCCGCCCGTCGGAAAGCCCAGCGTCTACAAGCAGGAGCTCACCGGAGGACGCCCCCGCGAACGACGTGTCGTCATCAGTGACTTCGTCAACTACCGGGACCCGGTGCGGCCTGAGACCTGCCGGGAGGCCGTCGACCTGGCCGAGACGCTGCTGCCCGCCACTCCTGGGGTGACCCGCGCGGTCGTCCTCGTCACCGACACCACCCAGCTGGCCCTGTGGCGTCCCCTGCTGACGGGCACCGAACCCACTTCGGCCGCCCCGGTGGTGCTGCGCCGCCACGACCGTCGCAGCCTGCGCGGCTGGGCTCAGCGTGCCGGCATGTTCCACACGGAAGACCGCCTGCACCGCCTCCACGAGCTGACCGGCGGCTGGCCGCTCCTGGTCGAACGGGCCTATCGACTGCACCGCGAACTGGGCGACCCCGGCGAAGTACTGCGCCGCTTGGCAGACCTTCGCGTGAATCCGGCCGAAGCCCGCGCCTTCGTCGAGGCGACCGGTGTGTACGCGGCCCCGCTGCTTGCCGCTGGATACCGGGCCCTTGACGACGGGTTTAAGGACGACCCGTTCGACCTGGAGGGCGCGGTGACCGCCGTGGCGCTCAAGATCGAGGATGAGGACGAGGCGCGGTGGATCGTCAACTGCCTCGACGCTCTCCAGGTGTTCGATCGGGTGGGCCTTCAAATGCGCCTGGAACCTCTCTTGCGCCAGTGCGTGGCGATTCCGGTGTGACGTCGGTCCGGCCGCCCGCATCCCCGGGCGGCCGGACGCCTTCCACAATCAGCTTGCCCACAGCTGGCCCCCGCTCGGGAAAGGCGTACTGCCGCTGCGCTCCTGTGCTGGCGGTACGGGACCACCGGTGGGAAAGTGGCTCGCACGGCGTGATGCCAGGGCTCTTGGCCATGGCGGCTGTCAGGTACATCATGGCCCCAGCGACCGATACACCATCAGCGGCCTCGGTCGGCAGTCTCCTCAGGGGCCATGCCGTGAGTCGAGAGAACGGTTCTGCCGACGGCGCCACGCGCGCGTCGCGGCCGATGGGCACGGGTGTGGCTGTGGGCATCACGGTCGCCCTGCTGGTGCTTGCCAACCTGGTCAACGGCCGATGGGCGCCGTCGTTCGGGGTACTGACGGCCGTCGTGGTCAGTGCGCTGCTGCTGGGGGTGCTGTTCCGGGCCGGTGGCACGTGGGCGGATGCGGGGCTGGATGCCGCGACGCTCAAGCGCGGCGCATGCTGGGCGATGGTGCTGATCGGGCTGGTCGGCGTGGGGTATGCGGTGGCGGCGCTGCTGCCGGTCACCCGGGGGCTGTTCGCGGACGAGCGGTACGGCGCGCTGTCCGGCGGTCAGGTGGCGTTGCGCGTCCTGGTCACGGTGCCGGTCGGTACGGTGCTGCTGGAGGAGGTCGCCTTCCGGGGTGTGCTGTACGGCCTGGTGCGCCGGGCACGGGGTGCGGTGTGGGCGACGGTCGTGTCGAGCATGTTGTTCGGGTTGTGGCACGTCCTGCCGTCGCTGGGGCTGGCGGCTGACAAGCCTGCCCTGACGCCGCTGTTCGGCCGTTCCGCGCTCGGTGCGGCGGCCGCCGTGGTGGCGGCGGTGCTGTTCACCGGGGCGGCCGGCGTGCTCTTCTGCGAGCTGCGCCGCCGTAGCGGGAGTCTGCTGGCGCCCATGGGCCTGCATTGGGCGGTCAACGCGTTCGGCTACCTGGTGGGCTTTCTGCTGCGGTGACCAGGTGGGGCGGGGGTGAAGGACGTACCGGTCGGAGACGCGTGACGTACGCGGTCACTTCTCGGCCGCGATGATGTCTTTCAGGCGGCTGAGATCCTGCGCGGTGACGTCCGAGGGCCGCATGACGGCGTTCCACGCGTCCACGTACTCGGTCGTGTAGGTGTGGCCGTGGCCTCTCGGGACGTCGGCGGCGAACGGAAGGTCCGCGGTGACCTGCCAGAACGTCACGAGCGGCAGCCACACCATCTGTTCCAGCACGTCGCTGCCAGGGTGCTGGCCGATCCAGTCAGGTTCGCTGTAGACGAGGTGCGGGCTCCACCAGACGATCGGGTCGGACGGATGCATGAGGTACAGGACACGGCTGCCGTTCCAGGGCCGGTCCGCCGGCGGGATCTCCACGGCCGGATCGTTGGCGAACCGGACGGTCCGCCCGTCCTTGTAGACGGGCTGTACCTCGGGGCTGCCGGCGTCACGGTGGTCGCTGAACTCCCGGAACAGCGTGTTGAAGGCCGGCGGGCCGGCGAACAGGGTGCCCGCGGTGCGGTTGCGCAGGTCGTACTCCCCGCTGAAAGCGGTCTCGCCGCCGAAGGACCCCAGGCTCTCCCCGGCGACGAACAGCCGGGGGCGCCGGTCGGGCGGCAGTTTCGACCAACTGTCGTACACGGCGTCGAAGAGGGCGCGGCCCGCCTCACGGGCCTTGGACTGGTCGACCAGGTAGGAGAGCCACGACGGGAGGTAGGAGTACTGGGTCGCGATCGTGGCGGAGTCGCCGCCGCTGAGGTACTCGAAGGAGTCCACCGCGGCGGGGTCGACCCAGCCGCTGCCGGTCGTCGTCACCACGAGCAGGTTCTTGCGCTGGAAGCCGCCCTGCCGGGTCAGGTCGGCGACCGCCTGGGCGGCACGGGACTCGGCGTCGTCGGACGACGCCAGTCCGGCGTAGGACCGGATCGGTTCCTTCGCGGGACGGCCGGTGAACTTTCCGATGGCGGACACCGACGGGCCGGTGCCGGTGAAGTTGCGCCCCTGCAGGCCCAGCGAGTCCCACGGTACGAGCGAGCCGGGCCCGCCAGAACGCAGGGTCGTCGTGGGCCGGTGCGCCCCTTCCTCGGTCGTCGTGTCGCGGAGCGAGAAGCTCTGGTTGGCGAGACCGACCAGGCCGTCGAGCAGCACTCCGGTGACGATCGCCCAGACAAGGGCAGCGACCGCGGTCCAGCCGACGGCGGACGCGGCGCGTGGCCCGATCCAGTGCCTGAGCAGGCGCACGAGCCGGCGGTACAGGCCGCGGATGCCGCGCGCGGCCAGGAGCAGGAGCCAGAAGACCAGCGCCGCGACGAGGGGAGAGGCCACGGCGAGCGGGACGTTGTAGTCGGTCACCCCCATCAGCCGGCGGATCTCGTACTGCCAGTACTGCCCGAAGCCGAAGAAGAGCCCGAAGAGGATGACGGCGCCGATGAGGAAGCCGGTCCAGGACCTGCGCCGCGGGGGCCGCGGTTCCCGGTCGGCGAACGCGCGCCCCATCCGCGCGACGAGCACCCCGGCCGCATAGCCGAGGGCCGCGGTGATACCGCAGATCAGACCTTGCAGGATGCCGCCGCGCGGGAGCAGTGACGGGGTGAACGACAGGCAGGCGAACAGGAGCGCTCCCCAGCAGCCGGTGAGGGTGACGGACCACAGTCTCCGGCGACCACGGGATCGCCGTACCGCCGGGCCGGGGCTTTCCGCCGCTGCCGCGGTGTCCGGAGGAGGGGGCGGGCCGCCCGGTGACTCCGACGCGTCTCCCGCCATGGCTACCTCCGTCGGTAAGGCCCCACTGGGACAGCACAACGGCCGTTTCCCACCCGGGACGTCAGTGCAGGACCTTGCTCTTCGCCTGCTGGAACTCGGCGTCCGAGATGTCGCCGCGCTCCCTGAGCCGGGACAGCTTCGTCAGCTCGTCGGCCTGGGTGGCGCGGGGCGCGGTCTCCGCCGCGGTCCGGCGTACGTACGTGTCGAAAGCCTCCTGCTGGGCCTGCGCCCTGCTCACTTCGCGCCGGCCCATGCCGCGTCCCCGGACGAGGACGTAGACGAAGACACCGAGGAAAGGCACCACGAGCACGGAGATGATCCAGCCCGTCTTGGCCCATCCGTTCAGCCCGTCGTCGCGGAAGACGTCACCGATGACGCGGAAGAGCAGGAAGAACCACAACACCCACATGAAGAGCCAGAACGTGGTCCAGAAAACGCCGAGCAGCGGATAGTCGTACGCGAGCGTGACGGAACCGCTCATCGTCCTCTCCTTCCTTGCCTCGCTCGTTCTGCCCTGCGTACGCCGTTCCGCCGGAACGGGGCGGCCGAGCAAAGCGGCGATGGTGTCCCGAGCGGGACATGCGGTGCGGAAGAGCATGCGCGGGCTCGCCCCGCCGAGGCGGGTCACCGGCGTACGCATCTTCATCGACGCGGCCCTGGGTCCGACGGCTGCCGACACTAGAGCGGCCGCGCGGCGGGAGCCATAGCAGGACGGGCCAATAGCGGGACGGGCCGAAAGACGGAGGTGTGCGGCTCCTCGTGAAGTCCTCCGTCGTCACGACAGGTTCTTTCGCGAATCAGTCCCTTCCGATGCCTTGTCCTCAGGCTTGTCTTCGAGCCGCGCGGCGGTGGCGAGCAGCTCCGCGGCGATGGGGGCGAGGGCCTCTTCGGTGAGGAAGCCCTCGGCGACGGGCACGCCGCCCTGCTCGCGGACCGCGCGCCGCAGCTTCCGCGCCCAGCGGTGTTCGAGCAGCAGGAAGCCTGCGGTGGTGCCTGGTTCCAGTGCGTCGGCGAGTTCCCGGACCTCGTCCGTGGTGAGGCCGAAGGGGCGCCCCGGTGCCAGGGAGGGGCACGCGGCTTCCGCTCCCCGCAAGCTGCCCGGACTCAGCCCGAGCAGCGCGCTGACCGTGTCGCCCATGCCCTCCGCCTGATAGCCGACGGAGACGAGGTCACCGTCGGGCTGCTTCTGTACGATCAGCAGGTCCAGCACGAGGATCTGGCCGGCGGCCGTGAGGTCGTCCAGCTCCTCGGCGATCCGCCCCTCGAACGTCGTGTCCGGGCCGAACGCGATCGTCAACAGTTGTATGGGGCCGGTCTCGGTCGTCATGCGGTCTCCCTCTGTAGAGGCTCCCCGCCATTCAGCAACGGGCACGGTGGGGCGGCATCCCCCGTAGGAGGTGAGTACACGGCGCGCGGCGGCTCCGTCGCTGTCCGAAAGACGCGAGGCAGCGCCGCTGAGGGGGATCGACACGCTCAGGCACCGAGTACTGTGTGCTTCGCCTGCCGAACTCGGACGCTCTTGACGGCCGTGGTCCACGCCGTCGTGTACAGGCCCGAAGCCAGGGCGCGTCCCCTCAGGACCACGGCACTCTCTACGTGAGGTGTGAGGTGTCCCGGTGTGACGATCTCGCCTCTGCGGCGCCTGCTGTTGTTGCGCCACGCCAAAGCCGCCCGCCCCCCGGGGACGGCAGACCACGAGCGGCCGTTGTCCGGGCGTGGCCGCCGGGACGCGCGGGCCGCGGGACAACTGCTGGCGAAGGAGGACTGGCTGCCCGACCTGGTGCTCTGCTCCACGGCGCACCGTACGCGGGAGACGTGGGAGCTGGCCGCGGCGGAACTGGCGGGGCTGCCTGAGGTGCGCTTCGAGCCACGGCTGTACCACCCGCCGGTGCCGCAGCTCCTGGCCGTCGTGCACGAAGTGCCCGCCCACGTAACGACGTTACTGGTGATCGGCCACAACCCGAGCCTGCGGGACACGATCCTGATGGCGGCCGGCGACGGAGTCGGCCGGCGGGTCCGGCAGGTCCGGGAGAAGTTCCCGACCGCCGCGGTCGCCCTGCTGGCCTGGCGCGGTACGTGGGACGAGCTCGACGCCCGTACGGCGCTGCTGACCGGGCTGGCCGTCGCCCGGGGAGCCCGGCCAGGGCCTTCGTGACCGGCAATCGCCGTCCGACGGCGAGGGGAGCCGGACGGTGTTCCTCAAGCGGATGGTCCGCCGTACTCTCGTCCTACAGTTGCCGCCCTGGCCCTCGGCGGATCGGGTCACCGATCGCGAAGCGCAGCTCGCCGACTGCTTCGGTAAGGACTGCTCCGGTACAGGACTGTTTCGGTACGAGACCGCTCCGCCGTGTCCGACGGCGCGCACCGGCGCGGGACGGGGAACCGGTACCCGTACCCGTAGGCCCGCTCGCACCGAAAGGGCCGACCGCTGATGACCGACACGACAGCGGAACGCATCGAGGCGTTCATCGAACGGCTGCGGATTCCTTTCGGCATGGAGGTGGGCCTGGAGCGGGACTGGGACGTACTGGTGTGTCTGCAGGCGCTGGACGCCGGCGGCGAGGACAGGACGGTCCGCAGGAAGAACGGCACGACAGGCGAACGGAAGAAACAGGAACAGGGATAGGGGCAGGGACAGGGACAGGGCGCAGCCGGGGACGACCGGAGCGGAGGCAGTCACGATGGCTGTGGAAACAGGGGCCCGGAACCATCGAGCAGTCCAGCCCGAGCGGTGGTACGCGCGTTCGCCGGAGGAGGTCGCGGCGGCCATGGGGGTGGACCCGGCGGTGGGAGTCTCCGCGGCGCGCGCCGCGGAGCTGCTGGACCGGAACGGCCCGAACGCGTTGCCGGCGGAGGAGCCCGAGCCGGGCTGGCGGCGGTTCCTGGCCCAGTACCGCAGCTACATGCAGATCATCCTGGTCGTCGCCGCGGTGGTGTCCCTGCTGATCACGGAGTGGGGGACCGCCGGGATCCTGCTGGCCCTGACGGTGCTCAACGCGGTGATCGGCATGCGGCAGGCCGGCAAGGCCGAGAGCGCCATGAACGCCCTCAAGTCGATGATGAAGGCGACCGCCCGGGTACGCCGGGACGGCAAGGAAGCCGAGATCCCCGCCGAACAGGTGGTGGTCGGCGATGTCGTGCTCCTCACGGCCGGAAACGAGGTACCGGCGGACGGTCGCATCATCGCGGCCAGCGCGCTGCAGATCGACGAGGCGACACTGACAGGCGAGAGCGCGCCCGTCGCCAAGGAAGCGCGGACCTTGCCCGGTGACCGGCTGGGACCGGCGGATCAGTCGAACATGGCGTTCATGAACACCCCTGTCACGCACGGCAGCGGCACCGTCATCATCACGGCCACCGGGGCCGACACCGAACTCGGCACCATCTCCGGCATGCTCTCCGCCACGCCCGAAGAGGCGTCGCCGCTGACCAAGGAGCTGGACCGGCTCACCCTGTGGATCGCGGCGGCGGCCGGCCTGACGATGATCGCGATGTTCGCCCTGGGGCGCAGCCGCGGCGAAGCCTGGGACGTGCTCTTCGTGAGCGCCGTCGCCCTGGCCATCGCGGCCATCCCGGAGGCACTGCCCACGGTGGCGCAGACCATCCTCTCCATCGGGGCCGTCAACCTCGCCAAGGGGCACGCGATCGTGAAGGGCCTGCCGTCGGTGGAAACCCTGGGCTTCACCTCGGCCCTCAACTCCGACAAGACCGGCACCCTGACGATGAACCAGGTGACGGCCGTGGAAGTGCTGACGCCGACGGACCGCTACACCGTCTCCGGCAGCGGGTACGGCCTGGAAGGCAAGGTGCACCACGCCGCGGGCAGTTCGGACTCCATCGAGCAGGCGGTGCTGCCTTATCTGGTCGCCTCCGACGCCGTACTCGTCGACGGCAAGGTGGTCGGAGATCCTACGGAGGGCGCACTGGTCGTCCTCTGCCACAAGGCCGGCCTGGACATCGACGGCACCCGTGAGCGCCTGCCCCGGATGGCCACTCTGCCGTTCGATCCGACCTACAAGCTGATGGCCACGTTCAACGCGGCGAGCGATGCGGCCGGTCGGCCGGTCGTACGGTGCTTCGTGAAGGGCGCGGCACCGGCGGTGACGGCCCGAGCGGCGACGGCGCTCTCCGACGGCAGGAGTTTCCCGTGGGACGCGGGCCTGCGCCAGCGGGCCCAGGTGCACGAGGACCGGATGGCGCGGCAGGGCAAGCGGGTGATGGCCGCCGCGGTCCGCGATCTGGACCCGGAACGGTTCGACCCCGCCGGTGACCTTCTCAGTCACGTCACCGAACTGCAGATGACAAGCCTGGTGGGGATGGTCGATCCGCCACGGGCCCAGTCCCGGGCCGCGGTCGCCGCCGCGCAGGCGGCCCGCATCCGCGTCCGCATGGTCACCGGGGACGACGTCACCACCGGCGCCGCCATCGCCGAACAACTCGGCATCGAGGGCGACGCCGTCCTCGGCGCGGACTTCGCCGCCCTGTCCGAGCCCGAACGGCTGGTCGCCATCGAGAACATCGGGGTTCTCGGCCGGGTCGCCCCCGAACACAAGGTGCTGCTCGCGGACACCTTGAAGAAGAAGGGCGACGTGGTGGCCATGACGGGGGACGGCGTCAACGACGCCCCGGCGATCAAAGCGGCCGACGTCGGCATCGCCATGGGCTCCGGTACGGAAGTAGCCAAGAACGCCAGTCAAATGATCCTCTCCGACGACAACTTCGCCACCATCGTCTCCGCGGTCGAGCAGGGCCGGAAGATCTACGACAACCTCACCAAGTACATCCGCTTCGTCCTGGTCCTGCTGGTGGTCTTCGTCCTGACGTTCCTCGGCGCCGCCCTGTTCAACATCGCCGCCGGTGAACCGTTCACCGCCGCGCAGGTCCTGTGGATCCACTTCTTCGTCAACGCCGCCTTCGGATTCGCCCTCGGCTTCGACCGGGAGAGCCCGGGCCTCATGGCCCGCAGCCCACGGCCCCGCGGCGAACCGGTGCTCACCACGGGCGTGATGATCACCGTCGGAGCGGCCGGACTCGCCATCAGCATCGGCCTGCTCTGCATGATCCAGCTCGGTCGGTCGCTCTACGACAGCCTTCCCATCGGCAACTCCATCGCGTTCACGGCCTTCGCCCTGTGCCTGATCGTGGCCGCACTCGAATGCCGCAGCGAGACCGGCACCGTACTGACGACCGCCAGCTTCGACAGCAAACAGATGAACCGGGCGCTGCTCATCGAGGTCGTCCTCGCCGTCGCGGTCACACAGATGGACCTCTTCCACCGTCTGCTGGGCACCACCGAACTCGACCTGAGGCACTTCGCGTGGGCCCTCGTACCCGCCGCGGCGCTGCTGGTCCTGTGGGAACTCGGCAAGCTCGTCGCCCGTGGGCGCGGGGGTGTTCGGTGAGGGGGTGGGCGGCGGGTGCTATGTGTCATGGGGGCCTCAAGCCCGGTTCCGCTCGGGAAGCGGGAAGCGGGACTGGCTTTCTCACAGGTCCCGCTTCGCTACCGGGCCGGACATCGGTCCCCTACCGGGCGGGCTTGCCGTTCTGAGCGCTGACGGCCGGTGTCGGGTGCTGACCCGGCGCCTCCCCGGTGCCCGTTCCCCCGCCACCCAGGCCCATGACCAGCATCGCGGCCAGGAGGAGCAGCAGCAGTCCGGTGCCGCCACCCGCTGCTGCGGCCCGTGGGGTAAGGCGCCGACGGTGCGCCCGGACGGGGGAGCCGTTGCGGTAGTGGCTGCGCACGTATGTCGTTGCCCCCGGAGGGGTGGGTGAAGACGTACGGATTCGGCGGGAGGCCGACGAACGGGAGGACGATGCGGTGCCGGACGACCCTTTGGTGCGGCGGTAGTGCGGCCGGACCCAGGAGCCGTTGCGGTAGTGCCCACGAACGTATGCCATCAGGGTTCCTCGGGAGGAGTGGGGCGAGAGGTGAAGATCACGCCCAAACCAGGGCGCATACCGACGCTACAGCCCGCCACTGACAGCCGGGCGGGCGTCAAGTCCTCTGGGTTACTGTCCCGTTGATCGGCATGAGGGCCGGCCGTCCGTATCGCGGGGGCCGCTTAAGCGGGCCAGCTGTGTGGCTTGCCGCCCCCCAGATCAGTGCTTCAGCGCGAACTTGAGGGCGACGATCAGCAGCCCGATCACGAGGTTGACCGCATCGGTGAGGACCACTTGGTGCCAGACGGCGCCTGCGCGTCGCGCGGCAGCGGTCGCCCAGCCCATCTGGCTGATCAGGGCGACGGCGAGGGCGAGCCAGGCCGCCCCCTGGACGTCGAGGCCCAGCAGGGGACTGACCAGCACGGCGACCGCGGAAGGCACGGCGGCCTCCACGATGGGCCACTCCTCACGGCACACATGGAGCACGGTTCCTCTGCTCAGGGAGCGCTGCGCCAAGCGTGCCCCGAAGAGCTGGGCATGGACGTGCGCGAGCCAGAAGACGACCCCGGTTGCCAGCAGCAGCAACGCCAGCTCCAGCCTCGGGAAGGTTCCGAGCGTGGTGGCTCCGACCACGACGGAGGCGGCGAGCAGCGAACCGTAGACCCCGCCGGTGTAGTCGGCATGGGCACGGCGCTCGCCTCTCCGCACCCGGGCCTGCGCCCTGAACTTCTCCAGCATTCTTCGCTCCCGGGTCAGCGGGCCGGAAACATGGCGTCCCCCATCGTGCCGGTCTGCGCACGACCAGGACACCTCTGGTTCGGAAAGCCGGAGCATTGCTTTATTACGTGGGTTGCCCGACCGTCGCCGTGTCGCGCGACTGAGTGGACCGTACGTGGGGGAGGAGCGAGGACCGGGCCCTGCCCGGCCCCGCCCGTCTGTCCGGTTCGAATCACTGTTTGCTCAGATCGGTGGCGATACTGTGCGCCCACGCGCGGATCTGCTCGAAGTCGCGCCAGTCGTGGGCCATGCCCCGTTTGGCCATGGAGCGGGCCAGCCAGCCTTGGGGCCGGGGATCGAGCCGGCCGCCGAAGGTCGTGTGGCCACGTGCCTCGATGCGGGACATGTCGCGCAGCACCGCGCGGGTGGGCGGGACGTCCTTCTGGGTCGCGGTGGCGTCGAGGGGGCCGCTGCTGAAGCACCACACCGGGCGCTCCAGCAGCGGGTCCTTGAGCCTGCGGGCGAAGCGGCGGGCGTCGCGGTGCCAGCGGCCGGCGTACAGGCCGCCGCCCAGCACGATCGCGTCGTACGAGGTCACGTCGGTGACATCCGCCGCCGAGCGGGCCTCCGCCGGCACGCCGTCCTTCTCCAGTGTCGCCGCGATCTCCTCGGCGATGCCGGCAGTCCCGCCGTTCTGGGTGCCGTAGGCGACGAGAACTCGTTTGTCGGTCATGGGTGTTCAGCTCCGTCCGGAGGGGTCAGGTCTTGCGCAGCCATTCCTCGGTGATGCCGTGCGGGGCGAGCCACAGAGTGCGGACGAGGACGTCGTCTCGGGGGAGGACATCAGGTCACGGGCCGTTCAGGCGCCTGACTTGGCACGTACGGTGCGGGCGCTCTCGGAGCGCCGGGCCGGTACGTACCCGGGCGTGGTGCGTCGTCCTGACGGCCTGGCGGTACATCAGGTCGGTTTCGGAGACGACGCCCAGCACCTTGTCGTCCCGGTCCACGACGGGCACTCCGCTGACGGCGTGCCGGGCCGGCAGGTCGGTGACCTCCTTGAACGGTGCTTCAGGGAGCGTCTTGACGACATCGCGGTTCACGATCTGGTCGATCAGCCGGTGCTTCATCTTCGGGGCTTCCTTCCGGCTTTCGAGGCTTGTCCCGGGCGGCGGGCTTGTCGATGGTGGTCAGCGACCCGCTGACGGCCACGTGCCCGCACGCGGCCGGTGACGGTGTCGATCAGACGGCGGGCGGCCCTGGCCGCCGCACGGTCGAGGGCCCGTACGGCAGGGCCGGACGGCAGCGGCCGGATGCGGCTGTCCAGCGGGAGGAACGCGTCCGGACGGCCCTCGGCGAGGACGTCGACCAGCGTTGCCGGTCCCTCCGGCACGGAGATCACCGCTTCTGGTACCGCTGCGCTGTGGGACATCGGCGCCTCCTCGGCAGCGTCCCGTGGGGCCGTGTCCTCATCGTCGGCCGGAGGACTCCGGCCGGGAGGGGGCCGAACGGCCCTGGCAGGCGCCGCCCGTCCCGAGGCGCCGGCGGTCGGCTCATGCTGCGCAGTCTGACTCCCGCGCCCCACGACGCTGCGTGGCATCCCGCTTCACTCTGACGACGACGAGCACGATCCCTACGCGATCCGCATCGACCTGTTGCGATTCGAGACAGGCAAGGCGCGCGCATCGCGTTCAGCCACGACCCGGAGACCGGGAACACCGCGCCGCACTTCGCTCCCGTCCCTACCCTCCCCGCGCAAGCGCTCAGCTCCCCGGCCCCTCCGACGCTGCGGAGCTCGGCCCGTACGGCCCTGGTGGCGCAAGCCGGACGGGGCCAGGCTGTGCGCGACACGAGAAGGCCCACCCTCAGTTCCGGAGGCCCACATGTCCCCCGCGCCCGACCTCACCGACGACGAACTCCACGCGCTCGACGCCCACTGGCGCGCCGCCAACTACCTCGCCGTCGGACAGATCTACCTGATGGGCAACCCCCTGCTCACCGAACCCTTACGCCCCGAACACGTCAAACCCCGGCTGCTCGGCCACTGGGGCACCTCACCCGGCCTGAACCTCGTCCACACCCACCTCAACCGGATCATCAAGAGCCGAGACCTGGACGCACTGTGTGTCTGGGGCCCGGGCCACGGCGGTCCGGCGGTGCTGGCGAACTCCTGGCTGGAGGGCAGCTACACCGACACGTATCCGGACATCGGCCGGGACAGCGCCGGCATGGCCCGGCTGTTCCGGCAGTTCTCCTTCCCCGGCGGTGTGCCCAGCCACGTCGCGCCCGAGACGCCCGGCTCGATCCACGAGGGCGGCGAACTGGGCTACTCCCTCGCGCACGCCTACGGTGCCGCCTTCGACAACCCCGGCCTCCTCGTCACCTGCGTCATCGGCGACGGCGAGGCCGAGACCGGCCCGCTCGCGGCCTCCTGGCACTCCACCACGTTCCTCGACCCGGTGCACGACGGCGCCGTCCTGCCGGTCCTGCACCTGAACGGCTACAAGATCGCCAACCCGACCGTGCTGTCCCGGCTGCCCGAACCGGAACTCGCCGCGCTGCTACGGGGATACGGTCACGAGCCGATCTTCGTCACCGGTGACGAGCCGCTGCCCGTCCACCGTGCCATGGCGGCCGCCATGGACGCCGCCGTGGACCGCATCACCGCGATCCAGCGCGCGGCGCGCAACGGAGACACCTCCGAACGAGTGGCCTGGCCCATGATCGTGCTGCGCACCCCCAAAGGCTGGACCGGCCCCGCCGAAGTCGACGGCCTGCCCGTCGAAGGCACCTGGCGCGCCCACCAGGTCCCGCTCGCCGCCGTCCGCGACAACCCCGACCACCTGCGGCAACTGGAGGAGTGGCTGCGCTCGTACCGCCCGGAGGAACTGTTCGACACGGACGGACACCCCCGGCCGCAAGTCCTGGGATGCGTCCCCGAAGGGCAGCGCAGGCTCGGCGCCACCCCGCACGCCAACGGCGGCCTGCTCCTGCGCACCCTCCCGCTGCCGGCCCTGGAGCGCTTCGCGGTGCCCGTCGACAAGCCCGGCGCGACCCTCCACGAACCCACCCGCGTCCTGGGGAGCCTGCTGCAGAAAGTCATGGCGGACACCGCCGACCGCCGTGACTTCCGTATCGTCGGCCCCGACGAGACCGCCTCCAACCGGCTGCAAGCGGTGTTCGAAGCGAGTGGCAAGGCGTGGCAGGCGGCGACGGCCGACACCGACGAGCACCTGGACCGGCACGGCCGCGTGCTCGAGATCCTTTCCGAGCACACGTGCCAGGGCTGGCTGGAGGGCTACCTCCTCACCGGGCGCCACGGCCTGTTCTCCTGCTACGAGGCGTTCGTCCACATCGTCGACTCCATGGTCAACCAGCACATCAAATGGCTGCGGGTGACCCGCCGCCTGCCCTGGCGCCGCGCCATCGCCTCCTTCAACTACCTCCTCACCTCCCATGTCTGGCGCCAGGACCACAACGGCTTCTCCCACCAGGACCCCGGCTTCATCGACCACGTCCTCAACAAGAGCCCCGAAGTCGTCCGCGTTTACCTGCCGCCGGACACCAACACCCTGCTCACGGTGGCCGAACACGTCCTGCACAGCCGTGACTACGTCAACGTCGTGGTCGCCGGCAAACAGCCCTGCTTCGACTGGCTGGACCTGGACGCGGCCCGCGCCCACTGCGCCCGCGGAGCCGGGATGTGGGAATGGGCGGGCACCGACGACGGCACCCGCGAGCCGGACGTCGTACTGGCCTGCGCGGGCGACGTCCCCACTCAGGAAGTCCTGGCCGCCGCCGGACTGCTGCGCCGGCATCTGCCGGACCTGTCCGTACGCGTCGTCAACGTCGTCGACCTGGCGCGGCTGCTGCCGAAGGAGGAACACCCGCACGGCATGTCCGACGCGGAGTATGACGCCCTGTTCACCACCGACCGGCCGGTCATCTTCGCCTACCACGGCTACCCCTGGCTCATCCACCGCTTGGCCTATCGCCGCGCCGGGCACGCCCATCTCCACGTACGCGGCTACAAGGAGATCGGCACGACCACGACGCCCTTCGACATGGTCGTGAGCAACGATCTCGACCGCTACCGCCTGGTCATGGACGTCATCGACCGGGTCCCCGGACTGGCCGTCCGGGCCGCCGCCGTCCGGCAGACGATGGAGGACGCCCGCACCCGCCACCACGCCTGGATCTGCGAACACGGCACGGATCTGCCGGAGGTCGCCGACTGGTGCTGGACCGAATGACCGCCGACGTCCCGCGCTGCGTCGCAGGCGCTACGCAGCGGCCTGTGGAGTCATCGACTCGGGGTGGAACTGCTCGACGCGGTCGCGCCTGGTGTACATGTTCCAGTAGTGCTCCGCGAGGTCGTCCGGGTCGGCGACCGGGAAGTGCGGACCGTCGGCCGAGTCGAAGGCGGCCTGGGCCGCGGCGGACACCTCGCTGCGGGCGATCAGGGACGCGATGGTCAGGGCTCCGGCGTAGATGCCTGTGTCAGCCAGTTCGGCGTTGAGGGAGTACATGTAGTTGCGGGTGGCGGACATCACCGGGCCCAGGCCGCTGAGGTGGGGCATCGGCTGCGCCGCCGAGTAGCCCTGAGCCAGCAGGAAGGCACCCTCGCCACGCTCGGTCCACTCCGGCAGCACGGCCCGGACCACCTCGACCGGGGTGAACAGCAG
Organism: Streptomyces chrestomyceticus JCM 4735; assembly: GCF_003865135.1. NCBI lineage: Bacteria > Bacillati > Actinomycetota > Actinomycetes > Kitasatosporales > Streptomycetaceae > Streptomyces > Streptomyces chrestomyceticus. Next base: position 9,217,822 of record NZ_BHZC01000001.1, read on the forward strand.
CAGCGGGGTCAGGCCCTCCAGAGTGGCCGCGTCCAGCTCGGCGGCCGGGGTGAAGCCCTGGTCGCCGCTGATCGGCCCGTACTCGACCACGTCGATCCGGCCGAAGCGGTCACGGATCGCCTCGACGAGCGCGGGTACCTCGGCGGGCTGGGAAAGGTCGGCGGGGAACGCCACGGCCTCGATGCCTTCCTCGGCGAGCACCTCGACGAGGGCGTCCAGCCGGTCCTTGCGGCGGGCCACCAACGCGACCCGGAAACCTTCACGCCCGAAGCGGCGGGCCACGGACACCCCCAGACCGGTACCGGCACCGAAAACGGCGATCACCTTGGACACAGGACTGCTCCTTGCCGTGGCAACGTTCTTGACCCTCGGGTCAACTTGTTGGCCGACGGTAGCAGGTAAGTTGACCCGAGGGTCAAGTGGCTTCCGGGTGCATGCGATCATGGAGGCACGCCACGCCGGAGCCGGGAGGAAGGACCTGATGCGGGCCGACGCGCAACGGAACGCGGAGAAACTGCGGGCAGCCGCCGCCGAGCTCTTCCAGGAGCGCGGCCTCAAGGTGCCCCTGAAAGAAATCGCCCGCCGGGCCGGTGTCAGTCACGGCACGCTCTACAACCTCTTCGGCACCCGCGAGGCGCTCATCGACGAAGTCGTGGCCGGCCTTGCCGCGGACCGGCTCGGCGAAGCCGCCGAGCGCGCCCTGTCCTTCGAGGATGCCGGGGAGGGATTCGCCTACTACGTCGAGAAGGTCTGTGAACTGCAGGCCACCGATCCCGCGGTCGCCGATGTCGTCAGCGGACGCTTTCCGGCTGCCGAGTGCCTGATGGCCATCTGCGGCCGGGCGCAGGACGCCGCCACACGGATCATCGAACGAGCCCGGCTGGCCGGCGCCGTCCGCCCGGACTTCACCGCCGAGGACCTCCTGCTGTTCTTCGGCACCAGCGCTCTGCTCGCCCGCGCCGTCGCGGACACCGCGCCCGACGCCTGGCGCCGCCAAGTCGCCTTCTTGCTCGACGGACTGAGTACGGGGGCAGCGCAAGGGTCGCTTTCCGTCGCCCCGCCGACCCCGCAGCAGACGTACGAAGTGATGGGCAGGCTCGCCGGCGGGTCGTAGCAGGAGTAGCGGGAGCGGACGCCTCAGGGAGGCTGAAGCGGTCCGGATCGCGGCTTCGCAGTCACCACTCATCAGGAGGCCGTCGAGCACCAGCGTGCACGAGCCGGGCCGGGGCCGTCTCCAGGATGAGTTCGTGGGCGGCGAGGGGCAGAATAAGTCCCCCTAGGATCATTTTTGGCCAGTTACGGGCTCTCGCCCCCACCCCTGTGGCCGCTACGTTCACCCCTGACCGAACACACAAAACCAGGGGGAAAGGGCAACAATGCGCCCCATAGGACCCGTCAGCCGCACCGGCAGATCACTCATGGCGGTGACCGCTACGGCGGCCGCCTGGGCGGTCACCGCCATGGGCCTCGCGGCCTCACCGGCTGCCGCAGCGCCCACCACCACGACGGCGCAGACGCCCGCGCCCGGTGACGCCTGTACGGCGGCCGACCTCGGCACACGCCACCCGTACATCAAGTCCACCGAAGTGATCCCGACGATCACCCACTTCAAGGGCTGGTACGTCACCGAGGGCACCACCGGCACCCAGACCGTCACCACCACCACCCAGACGACCATCACGGTCTCCGTCGGTCTCAGCGGCAAAATCGAGGGCGGTTTCGGCACCGAGGCCCTCGGCAAGGTCGCCGCGAGCCTGGGCCTGGACGTGAAGGCCGAGTACACCTCGACCAGCTCCGAGACGAACGCGGTCACGTGGAACTTCAACCAGCCCGGCTACTACGGCGCCTACAAGGGCACCAAGAAGGTCACCGGTACGTACGCAAGCCTCAACTGCAACCGCGTCCAAAAGGGCGACGGCGGCTGGGCGTTGAAGTGGGTCGAGGGGCCCGACGGCGGCAACTTCACCACCTACACCGCCCTTGAGGAAGGCGCGGTGCGCTGCCAGGACAAGGTGCCCGCAGGCAGCATCATGGCCAAGGCGCAGACCCTGCTCGACTGCGGCTCGGCCGCCGCGAAGGCCGAGCACCCGGCGGGCGCGGTGGCGCCGACGGCGAAGCAGACACAGGACCGCCTCGCGCAGCGCCCGGCACTCGCCAGCGGCACGGCCGCCGCACAGCCCAAGGCCACCGGGCGCAGCGCGCGGGTCGCTCTCGACTGCCAGCCCGAGGTCTACAAGATCGCCGTACCTGGCAAGCCCCTGTCCTGGGGCGCACCGGTCCTGGCGGCCGACGGTGTCCGCCTGCGGCCCTCGTCGATCTTCAGCGCCCACCTGGACAACTGGCGCCTGTGCAACGTGACGGAGCGCAACGGGGTCCTTGAGGCGTCCCTGTGGAACTGGGGCAACGGCGCGTGCGCGACCGTCGCCGCGCCGAACGCGGCCACCGAACGGGCGGTCCTGCAGTCGGTCACCTGCGCGGAGGACGACCTCCAGCGGTTCTACATCTACCGCGACGTACCCGGCAGCTCGAAGATCGGTGTGCAGAACAAGTACACCGGCTCCATGATGGGCCACGACCGGTACGCGGACGGGGAGTTCATACGCCAGTACTCCAGCGGCAGGCAGGACGGCACGGGTACGTACACCCTGGTCGGAGTCTGACGGCCCGCACCCGGTGAGCGGCCCCGCACGAACCCGGCTTTCCGGGTTCGTGCGGGGCCCTCTCGCCGGCTGACGGGGCTCACGCGTTTCAGGCTTGAGGCCAGGCATCCGAATCGCGCAGTGCTGACCGACGAGGAACTGGCGTCACTCACGGGCGCCGTCCTGGGGCACCCCCTTCGACGGGGTTTCATTCACATCTGGACCTCGCTTTTGGATGAGGTCGGAAGGGCGCCTCAAGAGGGGTGTTTACACAGCGTCATAAAGCTGCCGCTTATGGTAGTTAAGTGACCCCCGGCCGGGCGGTGGCGCCGCTCCTGCTGGAGTGCCCGGCGGAATTTCTCCCCGCCCTCTGGGCGTGTCTGCTCGGCGGCCTCCCCGTGTGCCCCCTGGTGCCGCTGCGCCGTGACCCTTCGCGATGGGCCGGCGAGCTGGCCCACGTGCACGCGCTGCTCCGGCAGAACCAGGCAACCGGACAGCGGGGTAAGCGACCCGGGACGCTCGTCCAGCAAATGCGCCGTCCCTGGTCAGAGCGAGTCAGTAGAGCGGTGCGTTGGGGCGGGCCGTCGTCCTTCGCCTGGTTTCCCGGTCATGCTGTGACGAGGGTGGTCACGCTTCGCGCGGGGAGCGTGACGGTGAAGGAGCCGTTCGACATGCCGGTGGTGCCTTGGCGGGCGACGGTGCGGCTCGCGTCGGTCAGCCAGGACGAGACGCGGGACGCGGTGCTGTGCCTCAGCGCGAACTGTTGGCTCACCGGAGATGTGGTCTTGTTGATGGCGATGACGACGATGGAGCTGCCGCCCTGGTACGCCGAGACGTGGACATTCGGCGCCGGGGTCGCCGTCGCCTCGATCCGTACGTGTCCGGGGCGGACGAATCTGGCGAAGTGCGCCATGCAGGCGCCGCGCTTGCTGAGGTGGCCGTCTTCGCGCAGGAGGCCGTAGCTGCGGCGGATGTACCACCAGACGTATGCCTGGAATTCGGCGCCCACCATGGCGTGGTGGAGGTGTTCGGCCACGTCGAGGGCCTGCGGCCAGAGGTCCGCCGAACTGGTGCTGTCCGGGTGGTAGACCTCGGTCATCCAGAGTTCCTTGCCTGCCCCCTTCTGTTTGAAGAGGGGGTAGGGGAAGTTCGTGAACGGCGTGCCGTAGAGGTGGGTGGCGATGATGTCGACGTTGGCGAGCGCCGCGGGGTCGTTGAGGATCGGGTCCGAGACGGTCTTGGTGTAGTTGAAGGATTCGGGTGTGATGACCCGGGTGTTGAGGGAGTCGGCGTGCTCCCGCAGGAACCGGACCAGCTCGCCGGGGGTCCACCACGTCCAGTCGTGTGCGTAGTCGGGCTCGTTCTGCACGGATATGCCGTACAGGTTGACTCCGTTGTTGCGCAGGAATCCGTTGAAGTCGTTCAGGTGCCTGGCGTATGCGCCGTACATGTCGTGGCGGAGGCGCCGTGCGTTGGTCTGGCTGCCGTGGACGAAGGTCTCGACCATGTGGGCGGGCGGATTCCACGGGGACGCGAACACGGTCGCTCCCAGCTCGGCCGCGCGTTTCGCCGTCGCCAGATCACGGCTCCAGTCCGCCCGGTTCTCCGGTACGGGAATCCTCAGGACGGACAGCCCCAGCCGGCCCTCGCCGGTGCCGAATGCTTTGTCCCGTTGAGCGACTGTCAGGTCGCCGGCCCAGGCCGCGTGCGTCATGCCGCCGAAGCCCCGGATCGTCTGCCGCCGCGCCGAGGGGTCGACGACCGCCGTGGCGGCGGCCGCGGTGCCCGAAGCGCCCCTGGCCGATGCCGATGCCGAGGTCGTGGCCGTGAGGACCGGCAGGGCCCCCATCGCGGCCAGGACGGTTCTCCGGCTCGGCGGCCTCCGCTCGCCGCTCCCGGGCTCGTGCGTGCCTTGCGTCACGTCGTCTCCTTCTCTGGGCTGTTGATGGCGTCCGGAGCGCTCTCAGACGAAGGTTGCCGGGGGAAGGCTTTAGGTTGCCGAGGGAGGTGTGGGCCAGGGAAAGTGGCTGGATCGAGAGGGCTGACTGGCCGTAGAGCGGCCCCTGAGGTTCGTCGCGAGGTCTTGCGGCAAGCGCCGGTCGGCGGGAAAGGCTTTCAGGGAAGCGGGGCGTCCCGGGCGGCGATCCACAGCTCGTACCACTCCTCGTGAGTGAGTTCCGGCTTGCGGCGTACCGCGTCCGCGCAGGCGCCGATGCGCTCAGGGCGGGTGGTGCCCACGACGGGGGTGATCCCCGCCGGGTGACGCTGGAGCCACCACAGGAGAATGGTTTCGGGTGTGGTGTCCTTGCGCCGGGCGAGGTCGGTGACGAGACGGCTCACCGGCGTGTCAGTGGAGGTCAGGCGGCCCCGGGCGAGCGCACCCCAAGCCTGGAGCCGGATGCCGTTGGCCGTGCAGTGTTCCAGCGTGCCGGGGGCGAGGCCGATCCCGGTGGCAGCAGGTGTGTTGACGAGGACCCCCGCTTCCACCCAGTCGCGCCGGGCCAGGCTCATTTCGAGTTGGTTGACGACCAGGGGGACGTCCACATGGGCCTGGAGGGCGGCGATCTGCGGGCCGCTCACGTTGGAAACGCCGAATTGCCGGACCAGTCCCTGGGCGTGGAGGGAGGACAGTGCCTTGGCGATGTCCTGCGGGTCGGCGAGGGGGTCGGGGCGGTGCAGGAGGAGGACATCGAGGACGTCCGTACGCAGCCGGGTCAGGCTCTCCTCGACGCGTCGCAGGATGCCGGCGCCCCGCAGGTCGTAGTAGCCGGGCCGGTCGCCGTCGGGCAGCCGGATGCCGCACTTGGTCTGCAGGACGACGCGCTCCCGCAGCCCGGGTGTACGGGCGAGGACCTCGCCGAAGACGGCTTCCGCCTTGCCGTACCGGTAGATGTCGGCGTGGTCGAACGCCGTGATTCCGGCGGCCAGGGCCGCCTCGATCGCGGTCTCGGCGTGCTGGATGTCCCGGGGTGTGTACGGCTGGGTGTCCCAGTCGCCGCCGAGTCCCATACAGCCGTAAGCGAGCTTGTGGGTACGGATGTCGGTTTGTGCGGCCATGTGGTCTCCGAGGTGCGTGCGGGAGGTGTTGTGTATGAGGAGTACCGGATATGAGGAGCGCTGGGTATGAGGAGTACCGGATACGAGGGGTGCTGAGTACGAGGAGTGCTGGGTACGAGGAGTGGCGCGGCGGTCAGGTGACCAGGGCTTCGGCGAGCAGCTCGGCGGCGGCCAGGACCGGCAGTTGCGTGTTGGCGGCGGGCGCGGTCGGCAGGACGGAGGCGTCGGCGACGCGCAGGCCCGCCACACCGTGGACGGCGCCCTGCCCGTCGACCACGGCCCGCGGGTCGCCCGCCGGGCCCGTGGCGCAGGTCCCACGCGCCGTCCGGGCAGTAGGCGCTGGCAGCCCGGACCAGCATCCGGTTGACGTACAGCTTCCCGGCGGCCTCCTTGGCCGCGAGGGCCGCGTTCAGTTCCCGGGTGGGGGAGAGGGGGACGAAGACGCCGGGCTGGTCGGACAGGTTGGCGCCGACGCCCGGCAGGTTCACCTCGCACCGGATGCCGTGCTCCTTCAGGTGCGCGGCCGGTCTGATGCCGCTGCGCATCAGTACGGTGGAGGTGCCGAAGGTTCCGCAGGCCAGCACGTGCATGTCGGCCGTCAGCGTCACCTGTCGTCTGCCAAGGACTACGCGCACGCCGTGCGCCCGGCCCGACCGTATGTCGAGGCGGTCCACCAGGGCGTCGCCGAGGATCGTCAGGTTCGGCCGGGACCGAGTCGCCGGGGCCAACCCCATGCGTTCCATGGCCCGGAGCCGGTACGGTTCGAGCACCGTGGACGACCACCGTTCGCCGCCCGCCCGCGTCCACTCGGCGTGGTCGGCGTGCGAACCCCAGGTGTTCCAGGCGCCGTGACGCACGAGGAGCCGCCCAGGATCCGGGCCCGTCACGTGCCAGTGGCCCGCAGGACCGGAACGCACCTCGTAGCCTCCGCGCACCCGTGCCGCCCAGCCTTCCTGGCCTGCCTCACGCGCGGTACGGGCGCCGCGGCGAAGTCGGCCGGCGCATAGGCGGCCTCGAAGAGATGCTCGTATGCTTTCGCGTCGAGCGGTGTGGAGCGCCCGTAGGCCGCCGTGCGCCTGATCCCCACCTGGCTGACCGACGCCCAACCGGCTGCCCCCCCGTTCGCCGATCACCAGGCAGACGCTCGGTAAGAGCTTGCAGCTCTCATCGGCCCTCTTCAGGGGCGAACCGGGAACCCGTACCCAGGAGTTCCTGTGCGACGTGGTATACCGATCACCGCCGCCATCACCGTGACCGCACCGACCGGCAGCCGGCTGCCCCTCGATATCGCGCCATTCATCACTCCGCCAAGCGGTCAGAAAGTGCCCGATACCCGATTCGGCTCCCCTTCACCTGACTGCGGACGGACTGTGCATCACACCTGGCAGACGAGCTCTCCCAGAAGACCTGCCGCTCGGCCACCGATTGCTGAAAGGTTGCCGTGCTCCGCGACATTGACGGAATCCGGTGGACGCTGCTCGGCGGTGGTATCGAATGTCTCCCGCCGATATCCGTCGCCAGAAAGAGAGTGACAACTGATCCTCGCGGATAGGCAGCACCACGACTTGAGGAGAGAATGTGGTCACAGGTCACAGAACACCCCGGCGCACACTGTGGCGTCGGCGACGAAGTGTCATCGGGACCGTGGTGACGGCGCTGCTCGCCGGTCTGTGCATCGCCTTGACCACGACACCGGCGTCTGCTGCCTCGGTGGACACCAACGCCTGGTACGTCCTGGTGAACCGCAACAGCGGTAAGGCGCTGGATGTCACCGACCGGAACACCGACAACGGAGTCGGACTCCAGCAGTACACCCGTAATGACGGGGCCTGGCAGCAGTGGCGCTTCGTCGACTCCGGGAACGGCTACTACCGGCTGCGGTCCCGTTTCACCGGGAAAGTCCTCGACGTGGCGGGCCGGTCGACGGCCGACGGTGCCCGGATACAGCAGTGGGACGACATGAAGGCGTCCAGCCAGCAATTCCGCCTGGCGGACTCCGCGGGCGGATACCAGCGCCTGATCAACCGCAACAGCGGAAAGGCCGTCGAGGCCGCAGGCGCCTCCACGGCCGACGGGGCCGCCGTCAACCAGTACACCGACCGGGGCGGGGCCGGCCAGCAGTGGCAGCTCGTGAAGGCCGGGGCCACCGCGAACTCCCTGCCCTCCTCCTTCTCATGGGTGTCGACCGGTGTGCTGGCGGGGCCGCGGTCGGACGCGTCGCACCGGCTCGTGTCGATCAAGGACTTCTCGGTCATCCGGTACAAGGGGAAGTACCACGTCTACGCCACGACGGCGAACACGTCCGGGAAGTGGAGCCTGGCGTACTTCAGCTTCGACAAGTGGGCGAACGCCGCCTCCGCCACCCAGCATTACCTGGACTCCTCGGCCATCGGTAACCGTTACGCGGCCGCGCCCCAGGTGTTCTACTTTGCCCCGCAGAAGCTCTGGTACATGGTCTACCAGACCGGCCCGCCCACGTATTCCACGACGACCGACCCCGCCAACCCCTCCTCCTGGTCCGCACCCAAGCCATTCATCGCCTCGGAACCCGACGTGGTGACGCGGAACAAGGGCAAGGGGCAATGGATCGACTTCTGGACCATCTGCGACACCGCGAACTGCTACCTGTTCTTCAGTGACGATAACGGGCACCTCTACCGCGCCCGGACCACGCTCGCGCATTTCCCCAACGGCTTCGGCGACACCACCATCGTGCTCTCCGACTCCCCGCCCAAGCTCTTCGAGGCGTCGAACATCTACAAGGTGTCCGGCACCAACCAGTACCTGCTGCTGGTCGAGGCCATGGGAGCGGGCGGCCGTTACTTCCGCTCCTGGACGTCCACCAGCCTGACCGGGGCCTGGACCCCGCTCGCGTCCACCGAGAGCGCCCCGTTCGCGGGCAAGGCCAATGTCTCCTTCAACGGGCCCGCCTGGACCAATGACGTCAGCCACGGCGAGCTGGTCCGCTCGGACAACGACCAGAACCTGACCGTCGACCCCTGCCACCTGCAATACGTCCACCAAGGACGCTCCCCGAATTCCGACGGCGAGTACTCACAGCTCCCCTATCGCATGGGGCTGCTCACCCAGGCCAACTCCACCTGCTGAGCCGGACCCGTCTTGCACTCTCATCGAAAAGGAGAAACTTCGGACGTGGACACAAGCACCCCCTCCCGAAAACGTGAAAGCCGCCGCTTCGGCCTGCTGGTCAAAGGCACCTGCCTGCCGGTGCTGGCGACTCTGTTGTGCCTGCTTCTGCCCGGCACCGCCAGCGCCGACACCGTCACGACGAACCGGACCGGTATGGACGGCGGCTTCTACTATTCGTTCTGGACCGACAGCCCGGGATCGGTCTCCATGAACCTGGCGCCGGGCGGCAGTTACAGCACGGCTTGGAGAAACACCGGCAATTTCGTCGCCGGCAAGGGCTGGGAAACCGGAGGACGCAAGAGCGTCACCTACTCCGGCAGTTTCCATCCGTCCGGCAACGCCTATCTGGCGCTCTACGGGTGGAGCACCCATCCCCTCGTCGAGTACTACATCGTCGACAACTGGGGCACCTACCGGCCCACGGGCACTTACAAGGGCACGGTGACCAGCGACGGCGGCACCTACGACATCTATCGGACGACCCGCGTCGACGCACCCTCCATCGAAGGGGCGAAGACCACGTTCGACCAGTACTGGAGCGTCCGGCGGTCGAAGCGCACAGGCGGCACCATCACCACCGGCAACCACTTCGACGCCTGGGCGCGCCACGGGATGCGCCTCGGCACCTTCCGTCACATGATCATGGCGACGGAGGGATACCGGAGCAGCGGAAGCTCGAACATCACCGTGACCTGATGTCTCCCGCAGCGATGCGGCCTGCCCGTCACCGGGAACGGTGACGGGCAGGCGCACTTGAGGGCTTTCCCTCCGAGGTCAGGTTGACCAGCGTGGAGCTGTCGAGGTCGACGCCAACCGTGCCCGTCGCCCCCCACCTGAACCCCCTCCGCCCCGAGAGGCGAAGTGGGGGCTTGTGGCGCGGCCGTGTGCGTGATCTTGTGTCGTGCGGTGGGGCGGGCGTCGGATCCCGTCCTGGAGGAGGGGCTGTGCGGACTGCGTGCGTCGGACCGGGCGGGTACCGGGAGTGGTGTGACGGAGCGGCGGGGGTGGCTCGGGGATGAGCCTGTCCGTGAGTCGCCTGGAGGCGGCCCGCAGTCTGTTGTTCGTGCCGGGCGACCGGCCGGAGCGGTTCGACAAGGCCGTTGCCAGTGGTGCGGACGTGGTCATCGTCGATCTGGAGGACGCGGTCGCGGCGGCGGACAAGGAGCGGGCCCGCGCCCAGGTCGCCGCCTGGCTCGCCGCGGGCAACAGCGCCATGGTCCGGATCAACGCGCCCGGTACGTCCTGGAGCGACGAGGACAGTGCGATGGCGGCCGCCTGCGGCGCGCCGGTGATGGTGCCCAAGGCAGCGGACCCCGCGGTGCTGGCGGACTTCGCCCGCCGTACGGGCGGGAAATGTCCGGTGGTGCCGCTGGTGGAGACGGCGGCCGGCATCGAGCGGGCAGTAGAGGTGTGCGCGGCGCCCGGTGTGGTGCGGGTCGCGCTGGGCAATGTCGATCTCGCCGGGCAGCTCGGGGTCGCCCATGACGATCACGAGGCGCTCGCGTACTCCCGTTCCCGGCTGGTCTCGGCGTCGGCGGCGACGGGCCTGAGCGCTCCGGTCGACGGGGTCACCACCAGCGTGCGGGACGTCGACGCCATCGCCGCGGACGTCGTCCGCGCGCGCCGGTTCGGTTTCGCCGGGAAGCTGTGCGTGCATCCCGCGCAGGTCGCCGTCGTGGCGGAGGGGTTCGCGCCGACCGCGGCGGAGCGGGAGTGGGCCCGGTCCGTGGTCGCCGCGGGGGAGTCCGTGACCGTGGTGGACGGGCACATGGTCGACAAACCGGTGTTGGAACGCGCCCGCCGCATCCTGGCCGCCGAGCGCTGAGCCGCGCCCGCGGGGGTGCGGGCCGGCCCGGGGCCTGCCGGTGTGCGGGCTCCGTTCCCCGGGAGGGTCCCGAGACTTCCCGGGAGGGATTGCGGTGTCGGGCGGCGGGGAGAACCTAGCCGGGCCGGGGACGGTCGGCCCATCGACAGATGGCACAAAACCGTCCATGATCTTTCAGACACGTGTATGACGTAAGAGGGGTGGGGGTCTGCGAGAGTGCCGTTCGCGGCAAGAAGGCGTGCCGCTCGGGGGTGAGGGCCCGTCAGGTGCGGTACCGGCCCGTGCGGGCCTGCGCGCGGCGGCGCGGCGCCCCGGCTCACCGCACGCCGCTGCCGCCGGCCCGGTGCAAGGCGTTCACCTGCGAAAAGGGGGACTGCCGGGGCGGTGCGGCAGCTTTCTTGGAAAGATTTCCGGCCGGTCGGCCCTGCGGGGTGTCGGCTGTCCGCGGTGGAGGAGGAACGTGCGTGAGCGATTCACTTCAGGAGGCTGTGGTGGCTGAAGAGTCAGACGAGAACAAGACCCGCAAGAATGGCCTGTATGCAGGCGTGAGCAGCGAGCTCGCCGAGAACATGCTGCAGGGCTGGGCGGACCGCGAGCAGCGCGATCCCGAGCCCATCCCGCAGGCCGCGCACACCGCGCGCCGCCGGGAGGCGCTCTCCGCCCTGTTTCCGGGTGAGCTGCTCGTCATCCCCTCCGGTACCCCGAAGGTCCGCGCCAACGACACGGACTACCCGTTCCGGGCGTCCTCGGACTACGTCTACCTGACGGGTGACCAGTCGCCCAACGGCGTACTGGTCCTGGAGCCCGGCCAGGACGGCACGCACCACGCGGCCGCCTACCTGCTGCCCGGCTCCGACCGCGCCTCCGGAGAGTTCTGGCTGGACTACCACGGTGAGCTGTGGGACGGCCGCCGCAACGGCCTCGCCGAGAACGCGAAGCTGCTCGGCCTGGACTGCCGCGACGTGCGGACGCTGGACGAGCGGCTCGCCGCGGCCGGCGGGCCGATCCGCCTGCTGCGCGGCTACGACGCCCAGGTCGACGCCGCGCTGCACGACAAGGTCACCGCCGAGCGCGACATCGAGTTCCGTGTCGCCCTCTCCGAAATGCGCCTGGTCAAGGACGACTTCGAGATCGCCGACCTGCGGCACGCCTGCCAGGCCACCATCCGGGGCTTCGAGGACGTCGTCCGCGTGCTGGGCACCGACGAGCCGACCCTGGAGCGGGCCATCGAGGGCACGTTCTTCATGCGGGCGCGCATCGAGGGCAACGACGTCGGCTACTCGTCGGTCTGTGCCGCCGGCGCGCACTCCACGACCCTGCACTGGGTCCGCAACGACGGCGAGGCCCGCCCCGGCGACCTGCTGCTGCTCGACGCCGGCGTGGAGAGCCGCAACCTCTACACCGCCGACGTCACCCGCACCCTGCCGGTCGACGGCCGCTTCACCCCGGTCCAGCGCAAGGTCTACGACGCGGTGTACGCGGCACAGTCGGCCGGTATCGCCGCGGTCCGCCCCGGCGCCAAGTACCGCGACTTCCACCACGCCGCCCAGCGGGTGCTGACCGAGCACCTGGCCGCCTGGGGCCTGTTCGGAGACCGGTCGGTGGACGAGGCGTACGAGCTCGGGCTGTACCGCCGCTGGACGCTGACCGGCACCGGCCACATGATCGGCCTGGACGTGCACGACTGCGCCAAGGCCCGTACCGAGCTGTACGTGGACGGCACCCTGGAGGCGGGCATGGTGCTCACCGTCGAGCCGGGCCTGTACTTCCAGTCGGACGACCTGACCGTCCCCGAGGAGCTGCGCGGCATCGGCATCCGCATCGAGGACGACATCCTGGTCACCGAGGACGGCAACGAGAACCTCTCGGCCGCCCTGCCCCGGGCCGCCGACGAGGTGGAAGCCTGGATGGCCCGTCTGCGGGGCTGACCGCGCCCGCCGCGGCCGGCCGCCTCGCGCCGCCGGCCGCACCACCGGCCGGCCGACAGCGCCGTCGGCCGGCCGTGGCGTACACCAGGTCCGTTCCCGGTGAGGGCGGGCCATCACGCGAAGGGGGAACGTGCGATGGAACGATCAGACGGCTCGCGCGGAATGCAGAGCCACGACCGTCAGGTGCCGGCCGCGGTGGCCGAGGCCTTCCGGCACGGATGGGCCGACACGACCCGCCAACTGCCGCCCGTCTCGGGAGCCGCGTGCGCGGCCAAGCGGCGCGCGGCGCTCTCCGAGCGGTTCCCGGGCGAACGGATCGTCGTCCCGTCGGGCGGGTTCAAGGTCCGCAGCAACGACTTCGACTACCTCTTCCGCCCGCACTCCGCCTTCGTCCACCTCACCGCCGAGCAGGGCACCCAGGCGGTACCGGACAGTGTGCTGGTCTTTGAACCCACCGGCAGCGGGCACGAGGTCACCCTGTTCACCCGGCCGCGCTCGCCGCGCGACGCCGGGCCGGACGGCGCGCACTTCTACAGCGACCGCCGGCACGGCGAGTTCTGGGTCGGCCGGCGCCGTACGCTCACCGAGACCGCCGACGCCCTCGGCGTCCAGACGGCCGCCCGCGACCGCCTCGAAGGCGCCCTGACCACCGGCGTACCCACCCGTTCGGTACGTGGCCAGGACACCCTCGTCGACGCGCTGGTGGCCCCGTCGGAGCCGGCCGACGCCGAACTCCTCGCCTTCCTCTCGGAGCTGCGGCTGGTCAAGGACGAGTGGGAGGTCGACCAGTTGCGCGCCGCCGTGGACCACACCGTCGCCGCGTTCGGCGACGTCGTCGGCGAACTGCCGTACGCCACCCGCCTGGAGCGCGGCGAACGCTGGATCGAGGGCACCTTCAACCGGCGCGCCCGGCTGGCAGGGAACGGCCTGGGCTTCGAGACCATCGCCGCGGCTGGCGCCCACGCGTGTGTGCTGCACTGGATGCGGAACGACGGCCCGGTCCGCGACGGCGACCTGCTCCTGCTGGACGCGGGCATCGAGGCCGACTCCTTCTACACCTCCGACATCACCCGTACCCTGCCGGTCAACGGACGCTTCAGCGACGTCCAGCGCCGCGTGTACGACCTGGTCCACGCCGCCCAGGCTGCGGGCATCGCCGCGCTGCGGCCCGGCGCGCGCTACAGCGACTTCCACGAGGCCGCGACGCGTGTCATCGCCGAAGGTCTCGACTCCTGGGGCCTGCGGCCCGCCGCCCCGGGCATGGAGCACAGCGCCGACCTGTACCGCCGGTACACCGTCTGCGGTACGGGCCACATGCTCGGCCTGGACTGCCACGACTGCGCCGCCGCCCGCAACGAGCAGTACACCGACGGCATCCTGAAGCCCGGCCATGTGCTCACCGTCGAGCCCGGCCTGTACTTCCAGCCCGACGACCTGACGATCCCGCAGGAGCTGCGCGGCATAGGCGTGCGCATCGAGGACGACTTCGTCATCACCGCGGACGGCGCCGAGTGTCTGTCGGCCGGCCTGCCGCGCGGCGCCGACGAGGTCGAGGCGTGGATGGAAGCGTTGCTGTGAGAGCGCGCAGCCTGCTGGTCGACCAGGTCCACGGACAGCTCCAACAGGCCCGCGCGGTGGCGGTGGTCGGTCCCACCGGGTTCGGCAAGACCGCGGTGCTGGACGCGGTGTGCACGCAGTGGCAGTCCGGCGGGGACCCCGTGGTCAGGCTCAGCTCGACCCCTGCCGACGCCCACCTGCCCTACGTCCCGCTCGTGGACCTGTTCACCGTGTGCCCGGCGGACGTCAGCGGCGAGCTCTCCGACACCCAGCGCGCGACGATCGACTGGGTGCTGCGCCGCGTCACCGGACCCGAACCCGACCCGGCCCTCCTGCGCGTGACGGTCCTCTCCTGCCTCCAGGCGTGGGGGCGCCGGGCCCGGCTGCTGCTGGCCGCCGACGACATGCACTGGTGGGGGCCGGACAGCCTGGACGTGTTCGGTTTCGCCGCACGCCGCAGCCGCGGCAGTGTGTCGCTGTTGGCGGCGCTGCGGCCCGACGGCCCCCTGGCACACGACGTCCTGGGCGGCGACGCCGTGGAGATCGCGCTCCCCACGCTCAGCGCGCAGGAGTCGGCCGCCGTGGTGCGCACCTTCAACATCCCGCAGCGCACCGCCGCGCGCATCCACACGGCCACCGGCGGCAACCCCCGGCTGGTCTGGGACATCGCCGCCGCACTGGCCCGTTCCGGGCCGCCGGCGGTTCTGGACGCCCAGCCGCTGGCCCCGTATGCGCGCAAGGCCCTGCGCACGTGGCTCGCCGGACTGGCCGCACCGGTGCACTGGGTGCTGCTGCTGGCCGCGCTCACGGCCGACCCGTCGCTCGACGTCGTACGCCGCGCGGCGGGTCCGTCCGCCGACGCGGCCCTGGCCGACGCCGAAGCCGCCGGACTCGTCAAGGTGGCCGCCACCGTGGCCTTCGCGGCCCCGGTCATCCAGGAGGGCATCCTCGCCCAGGCCAGCGGCGAGGCGGTGCGCCAGGCCCACCTGACCCTGGCCACGGCGGCGCACGGCGCCGACGACCGCCTGTGGCACGAGGCGTGCGCCCTCGCCCCGGCCGAGCTGCCCGCCCAGCTCATTCCGGCGCTGGCCGACGCCGCCACCACCGCGCGCGAGCGGGGCGAGCACACCCGGGCCGCCGAGTTCGCCCTGCTGGCGGGCGGCCGGACCGGCGGCCCCCGCCACGACCTGCTGGTCGCGGCGGCCCGGGACGCCGAGGCGGCCGGGCGCTTCGACCTGGCCTGCACGGCCCTGGACCAGTTGGACCGCAGCCGGGCGGTGCCCGCCGCCCGCGCCCAGGCACGGCTCGCCGTCGTCGACGCCGCCGGGCGGGGCGCCGCCCTGGTCGCGGACGTGGCGGCGCATGCCCTGGCCGAGGCCACCGCCGCCGACGAGCCGGCCCTGATCTCGGCGGCGCATCTGCGGCTCGCCCACGGCCTGCGGGTCAGCCGGGGATGCCACACCGAGGCCCTGGCACACGCCCAGGCGGCCGAGGAATGGGCCGAGCGCGCGGGCGACGCCACGACCCACGCGGCGGCCCTCGCCCTGACCGCGGAGATCGAGCAGGGCCAGGGCTCCCCGGGCCGCACCGCGCTGCTCCGGCGCGCGCTGGCGACGGGCACGGCCGATGGTGGTACGGCCCGGATGCCCGGCCACCCTGGCCGTACCGCCGTGCACTTCGCCCTGCTGGAGGACGGCCTGGAGCAGGCCGAGCGGCTGCTGGACGAGCTGGGTCCGGCGCCCTGCCCCGCTGACCGGCTCTGGCTGCTCGCCGACTCCGTCCACCTTCACGCCCATCGCGGCGAGGGGCGGTCGCCCGCGAAAAGGCCCACCTCCTGCTGGACCTCACCCGCGACCTGGGGGCCTCGCCCGGACCGCCGTGGTACGCGGCGGCCGCCGCCGAACTGGCCGGCGGCACCCTCGAACAGGCCCTGATGTACGCGGACCTGGGCCTGACGGCCTCCCAGGAGGACGCGGACACCGTGTACGCCGCCCACTGCCTGCACGTGTCGGGCATGACGCGCCTGCTGCTGCGCGACACCGGCGCGGCCCTGGCGGACCTGCTCAGGGTCCAGGACCTGGTGCAGGAGCTGGGCATCGCGGACCCCGCGCAGATCCGGTACGACGCCGACCTCGCCGAGGCGCTGGTCGCCGCCGGAGACCTGCCGGCCGCCCGGCACACGCTCGCCGGGGCGCGGCGCCGGGCCCAGGACCTGGGGCGGCGCGGCGTCCTGGCCTCGCTCGACCGGGCCCAGGCACTGTGCCACGCGGCAGCCGGCGAGTTCGGCCCGGCCGAGGAACTGCTCAACCGGGCCGCGCGGGCCTTCGAACGGCTCGGTTACCCGTTGCAGCGCGGCCGGGTGCTGCTGGCCCGCTCCAGCCTGGAACAGCGCCGCAGGCGCCCGGCCCGCGCCAACGAGGCGCAGGCCGCGGCCGAGGCGGTCTTCCGTAAGTCGGGCGCGCCGCTGTGGGAGCCGGCCCGGCCGCAGGGGGACCAGGCACAGCCCTGGCTGGCCGGGCTGACCGACGCCGAGCAACTGGTCGCCGAACTGGTCACCCAGGGGCGCGGCAACCGAGATATCGCGGCCGCCCTGTACGTCAGCGTGAAGACCGTGGAGGCGGCCCTGACCCGCATCTACCGCAAGCTCGAAGTGCGTTCCCGCGTCCAGTTGATGGCGCTCGTCCAGAAGGACGGCCACCTGGCGCGCCGGTGACGGCGGCCGCCCACCGCCCCGCCGGCCAACCACCCGGCCCGGTCGGAAAACGAAGCGCGGCCGTGCCTGGCCGGCCGGTCAGTCCGTCCGCCAGCCGACGGTACCCAGGATGCTCGATCCGGGGGCCTGCCCGGCCGCGTCACCGGGGGCCGGAACGTCGTGACGGACCACACAGCCGGTCATCCGCCCGCCCATGAACAGCGGACCGAACACCCCACGCGTCGAGATGCTCCGGTACGCGCCCAGGTCGCAGTCGAAGACCTCGGCGCCGAACTCGGCGCTGTGGACGGCCTCCTGCGCTATCCAGGTCCCGGCCCGGCCCGCCTTGGCGATGACGTCCTCCCACGCCGACGCCTCGGTCCGGGCGCCGATGTGCACGTCGAAATTCTGGTCGCCGTCGGACCGCTTCACGACGAAATCCGCGCGCCGCTCCGACAGCAGTTCCGGCAGTTTCCATTGCTCGCCCTGGAACTCGACGTCCTCCTCCCACATCCCGCGTGACCAGGGCAGGTAGCGCTCCACGAAATTCCGGTCGTCCTCGGTCATCCAGTCCTGTCCGGCGGACAGCAGCGCGAAGAGCTGTTTGTTGGCCGCCTGGTAGGAACTCTGCGGCGTCAGCACGGCCGCGCCGCATTTCCTGATGCGCAGCAGCGGGGCGATGTCCCTCCCCGCGTCGATCCATTCCTGCGGCACGGTCCGCTCCAGCACCATCGGGAAGGTGTTTCCGCGGGAGTCGAGCGAGGCGAGGAATTCGTCCGTGTCGAAGTACTGCGCTTCGATACCGGCCTTCCGCAGGGCCTCGACCTCGATCTCGTAATACCGGCGGCTGCCCCCTGTGTCGGACAGGAAGACGTCCGGGAGATAGCCGACGAGCGCCACGCGGGGGTCCAGGCCGAGGTCGTCGAGGACGGCGCGCAGGACGTCGTTGCGGTCCCTGAGGGGGTCGGCGAGCGTGAGGGTGTCCAGGGCCGGGCCCGGCAGCAGTTGCCGCCACAGCTCGTTGAGCAGGTGGGCGTAGACCTGGCCGCCCGTGGACGAGCAGAAGTTGAACTCGATGAACTTCCACCCGGACGCGGTCCGGATGACGTCCGGCCGGCCCATCACCGTCGCGTAGGCGTTCTCGGACTCCTCGTCCCCGTAGAACTCCGTCAGCCGCTCGTCGAGTCCCAGGGCGCGGTGCCTGCTCAGGCAGTCCCCGCCCAGTTCCTGCACCGCCCGCCGCAGCAGTCCGGCCAGGCGGACGCTGGCCTGCTCCAGGTCGGCGCCCTCGGCCGCGGGCCGCACGACCGGCCCGGCGGGGGCGATCCGGTCGAACCAGAAGGTCCGGAAGCCCCTGAACTGATGGTCGAAGGCGTTGAGCAGCCGACGCGAGTCCGTCGCGTACGGCCCGCGTGCGGCCGTCACCGGCGCCGCCGTCGAGGTCTGTTCCATGGTCTTTCACTCCTGCTAGAGGCTGGTGCGGACGGCAGCCGCCGCCCGCTTGCTGCGGCGGCGTGAAGGCGCCGTGCATGGCCCCGGGCCTGCGTGTCCGATACCACGGGCCCGGGACTGGTGCTTCGTCTCACGGCAGTACGGGCCGCGTCTCCCGTCGGCCGAACGCGGACTCCAGGGCCAGTCCGGCCCGGAACAGGCTCGCCTCGCCGAACTTGCGCCCCACCAGTTGCACCCCGATGGGCAGCCCGTTCCCGGCGAACCCCAGGGGCAGGGACATGGCCGGGTGCCCGGTGACGGCGAACGGGATGGTCTGCATGTCGTTGGCCAGCCGCGGCGGCGGCCAGTCCGTACCGAAGGCGTCGACGCGGGCGGCGGTGGTCTGGCCGCACGCCGTGATCAGCACGTCGTGGTCGGCGAAGACCCGCCGGTCCAGCGCGGCGGCGAGCTCCTTGCGCACCTGGTACGCATGCTCCAGGTCGTCCGGGGCGACCCCCGCGCCAGGCATCAGCTTCTGGTAGGTGAAGCGGCCGAACGACCGGGGCGCGCGGCGCAGGTTCTCCTCGTGGACCGCGAAGCCCTCCGCGATCAGGATGATCCGGCCGCAGGCGTCGAAGACCTCGTACGGCGGCAGCGCGCACTCCTCGACGACCGCGCCGCGCTCCTCCAGATGGACCAGGGCCCGGTCGATGGCCTCGGTGATCTCCGGGAGGGTGCCCGGGTCCGCGGCGTACCAGGACCGCGAGTAGCCCACCCGCAGCCCCCGCACGTCCCCGGTCAGCAGGCTGAGGAAGTCGGGCACCGGGGCCTCACGGGTACGGGCGTCGCGGGGGTCGGGCCCCGCGATGACCTGGAGCCCGGCGGCGGCGTCGCCCACCGTCCAGGCGAGCGGCCCGAAGTGGTCCATGGTGGGCGCCAGCGGGGTGGCCCCGTGGCCGGAGACACTGCCGTACGTCGGCTTCAGTCCGACGGCCCCGCAGTGGAAGGCCGGGCCGCGCAGCGAGCCGGCGGTGTCGGAGCCGAAGGCGACGCGCAGGAACCCGGCCGCCACGGCGGCCCCCGCTCCCGAGGAGGACCCGCTGGGAATGTGCTCCCGGTGCCAGGGGTTCTCGGCGGGCGGGAACGGCAGGTCCGTGCTCGGCCCGCCGAAGGCGAACTCGTAGGTGGCCAGCTTGCCCAGCAGTACGCCGCCCCCGGCCCGCAGCCGGGCCTCGACGGCGCTGTCCTCGGTGGCGACGGCGTCCAGCGTCAGCCGCGAGTGGTTGGTGGTGGGCAGGCCCTCGGCGTCCAGGATGTCCTTGAGCGCGTAGGGGATGCCGTGCAGCGGACCGCGGTCGACGCCCGCACGCAGCTCCCGGTCCGCCCGCACGGCCCGCCGCAGCGCGTCCTCGCGGGTGACGAGCACGAACGCGTGCAGGTCGGCGTCGTGTGCGTCGATCAGCCGCAGCGCGTGCTCCACCAGCTCCACCGACGTCAGCGCTCCGGTGCGCAGCAGCGCTCCGGCCTGGGCGACGGACAGCTCGGTCAGGGCGCCGGGGCCGGCGAGATCGAGGTCAGTCATCGCTGATCTTCACCTCCCGCAGCAGCCGGCCCATCCTGCGCAGCGAGCGGTGCCCGGCCAGGACGCCGGGCGCCAGGTCCGGCGGCATCTCGATGCCCCGGGCCGCCAGCGCGGCGGCGAACTCCCGGTCCGCGTCCGCGTGTTGTGGGTCCCCGGTGTCCCGGGGCCCGGTTGTCTCCTCCGTGCCGGCGTGTGCCACGTACGGTCGTTCCTTCCCCTGCGGTCAGTGGTGCTCCTGCGCCACCAGATGGGCACAGGTGATGAGGTCCAGCGAGGCGTGCCCGGTGGAGCTGAAGACGGTCGGGCGGCCTCCGAGGCCGGTATGCCGGCCGTTCTCCAGCGCCTCCAGGTCGATCGCCTTCCGGTGGATCTCGCCCGCCTCGGCCACGGCGATCCCGATGTCCTCGACGACGAGCGTGGCGGCGGTGAGCAGCGAGCGGGACAGTTCCCGCGACTCGGTGGTGTGCGCCCCCATGCAGTTGATGTGCACGTGCTCGGGAAGCTCCGGCGCGATGGGCAGCGGCTGTACGGACGTGGTCGCCGTGGAGATCACGTCCGCCGCGTCGGTGGCCTCCCGGGCCGACGCGCTGACCTTGGTACGTACGTTTCCGTCCGCGCGGCGGATGCGTTTGCACAGCGCCTCGGCGTGCTCCCGGGAACGGGAGTGCACCCGTACCTCGGTGATGTCGCGCACCGCCGAGACCCCCAGGTACTGCTGCCACGCCTGGACACCCGAACCGACGATCGCCAGGACACCGGCGTCCCGGGCCGCGCAGCGGTCGGTGACCAGCGCCGTGACGGCCGCGCACTTCAGGTTGGTGACGGCCGCGCCGTCCAGCACCCCCACCAGGTCTCCGGTGTCGGCCGAGAACACCGTGACCACGGAGGTCACGGTCGGCCCGGGGCCGTCCGTGATGGTGCCCGTCTTGTTGACGCACAGTCCGAGATCGCTGCTGACGGCCGGCATGGACAGGAACCTGGTGCCGCGGCCCTCGTCGACGACCTCCCGCAGCGGCACGCTCATCCGGCCCACCGCGCCGCTGCGCAGGCTCTTGCGCATCAGCGCGGCCACGGCCGTCACGTCGGCCACCCCGTGCTCCCTGCCGACGACCGTCATCCGAGGTCCGCCAGGACGTCGAGCAGGTCCGCCGCGAAGCGTTCGGTCAGCTCCGTGGGCATGTCGCCGCGCAGCATCATCCGTACGCCCGCCTGGCCCTGCGCCACGATCGGGAAGAACATCGCGGAGCAGTAGTAGCCGCGCCGGTACAGCTCGGTCGACAGGCGGACCGCCCGGTCGTTGTCGCCGACCGTGACGAACTTGATGTGCGACCCTTCCCCGCGCAGGCCGTGTCCCCTCAGCCGCTCGTCGAACAGCTCGATGTTGCGGGCGAGCTGTTGCTGACGCCGACCCAGCTCCGGGCCGCGGTGGACCTCCAGGGCGCCCAGCGCGGTCCCGATGGCGGCCGTCCGCAGCCCCTGGGACCAGGCCAGCGGCCCGGACCGGTAGAGGAAGTCGAACACGCCGCGGTCACCGACCATGGCGATGCCGCCGGTGGCGCCGAACGCCTTGGCGGTCGAGGCGACGACGATCGTCCGGGCGTCGAGGGTGTCGAAGACGGTGCGCGCGTAACCCTCGCCGCGTGCGCCGACGGCCGACAGGGCGTGCGAGTCGTCGAGGTAGACGAACATCCCGTAACGGTCCTGCAGGGCCTTGATCCCCTCCAGGTCCGCCTGCCCGCCGGTGGAGTAGACACCCTCACCGACGTAGGCCACCCGCGGATACCGCTTGCAGATGTCCTCCAGGTACTCCATGTCGTTGTGCGGACAGGTCAGCACCAGCGTCTCGTCGGCCAGGACGGGCTTGAGGAAGTTCATGGAGAAGTGCGCGAACCGGTCGAAGACCACGACCAGCGGCTCGCCGTCCGTCAGGTGCCCGGAGGCCAGCAGCGGCAGGATCGCCGCGCTGAGCACTCCGCAGGACACCGACGGCAGCACATGGGCGCCGAAGTGGTCCGAGAGCTCCTGCTCCAACTGCTCCATGATGCCCAGCCGGATGCGGAACTCGCCCATGGACAGCCCGGTGATCTGCTCCTGCTCCAGGGCGGCCCGACCGGCCTCGACCACCGTGGGGTGGCTGTTGAGGCCCAGGTACGAACAGGAGGAGAGGTTGGTGAACTCGTGCCCCGTCCGTACGTCGCGCAGCCGGTTCTGGCCGTCGACGGCCTCGACCACCAGGCCGAGCATGCCGTGTTTGACGGACAGGCCCCAGGCAGCCTCGCTGGCCGGCACCATCTTGCGGTTGTTGCGGTAGCGGTGGGGTCCTGTGATGTCCTCGGTCATCGCGCACCCGCCGCCTGGCCGTGCAGCCAGCCGCCGAGCCGGGTCACGGCCTCGCGGGCCTTGGCCAGGCGCGAGTGGTGCAAGTGCCACACGTGCACCATGCCGGGCCAGACCTCCAGCACCCCGGTGCCCCCGGCGCCCCGCACGCCGTCGATGAACCGCTGGGCGTCGCTGAGCAGGATCTCGCGGCTGCCGACCTGCATGAACACCGGCGGCAGACCCGCGAGGTCACCGAACAGCGGGGAGACGTAGGGGTCCGTCGGCGGGGTGCCCGCCCGGTAGGAGGCGGACACCAGTTCCACGACCGGCTTGGTGAGCATGGGGTCCTCGTGCTCCAGGGTGCGGTACGTCTCCCCGCTGCCCGTCAGGTCCGTCCACGGCGAGATGCAGGCCGCGGCGGCCGGCAACGCCGTCCCCGCGTTCCGCAGCTTCAGCAGCGTCGCGAGCACCAGGCCGCCGCCCGCCGAGTCGCCGACGAGGACCACCTCACGGGCGGACAGCCCTTCGGCGAGCAGGCTGCCGTAGGCCGCCACCGCGTCGTCGAGCGCCGCGGGATAGGGGTGCTCGGGGGCCCGCCGGTAGTCGACGAAGAACATCCGGCAGCGGGCCGCCCGGGCGAGCTCCCCGACCATGTGGCCGTGGCTGCGCAGCGAACCGTAGACATATCCGCCGCCGTGCAGGTAGAGCCCGGTCAGCGAGCCGTCGGTCTCCGGCGGGGTGAGCAGATGGCCGCCGGGCCGCTCTTCGACCTTGATGTCGTCGGCGACCGGCACGCCCCACGCGTCGTAGAACTTCCGGGCCTCGCCGATGTCTTCCGGCCACTCGTCCGCGGCGAGGGCCGTGAGCAGCCGGTCGAGCTCCGCACGGTCGTCGTCGGACATCAGCGGCACGTCGTGCTGTGCGGAGGTCGTCACTGGCCCGCCCCGACCGGGTCGATGCCGCGGTGGTAGCGCTCGCGCGCGGCCTCGTCCGGCACCTGGAGGCTGGGCTGGGGGATCGCCAACTGGTAGTGGCGGTACCACTTGGCCAGCTCGACGTCCTCGGCGAACTGGTACTCCAGGTGCCGGATCGGGCGGCGGGCGGGCCGCGCGGGGTCGGCCGGACGAGGCTCGGAACCGGCGTGCGCGAGCCCGCCGTCCACCTCGTTCAGCAGGACGACCATGACCAGGTCGGCGGACAGGTCGGCGTCGACCGCGGCCGCGTAACCGGACAGCACCGGCTCGGCGTGCTCCTCCTTGACCGCGACGTTGAAGCTGTGCGGCATCAGTTCGAGCAGGTCGGCCGGGGTCACGCCGCGCTCCTGGCAGTAGGCGCGGGTGTCGCAGACCATCGGGGTGCCGCCCGCGATGTTGGTGTTGGGGCCGTAGATGTTGCCGATGAACGGCGTGGCGGCGTCGAAGTGCACGCACTTCGTCGTCAGGAACTCGCGCTCGGTGGTGTGGTCCCCGTTCGGGGTGAAGTGGGTGTTCTTGTTGTAGCCGTCGACGTCCATGCCGGCGATACGGTCGTAGTCCATCGCCACCGGGCTGAACCGGTCGACGTCCACCCGCTCGCCGAAGGCGCGGAACAGCGATTCGAGGTAGTCGCGGGCGACGGCGGCGTCCTGCTCCTTGCCCACGTCCAGCCCGTGCCGCGTCAGCGTCTTGGCGACACCGTGGCAGACGGCGACACCGTCGCCTTCGGTGACCAGACGGACCAGTTCGGACACCAGCCGGCCGTCGGTGGCCTGCAGTCGGCCGTCGACCAGCTCGCTGTCGTAGGCGGAGACATCGATCATCACGTGCTGCGGAAGGGTCTTCACGAGAAAAACTCCCGGTTACTCGGCGGGGGCGGTGGCGTGGACGACGGCGGCCGCGGCCGCTGCCGCGGCTTCGGGCGCGTGGAGCTGGAGCATGCGCTGGGCCCGCAGCACGAACGGCGGGGCGAGCACCCGGCCCTCCTCGACCGCGAAGCCGTACGGCGTGGAGTGGTAGTCCTCGACCACGCTGCGGTAGTCGGCGATCTCCTCCGGCCCGACGGTGAACGTCTCGGCGATGACCTCCACCTGACGCGGGTGGATGGCCGCCTTGCCGGTGAACCCGGCGTCGCGGGCGGCCCGGCACTGCGCCGCGACCACGTCGAGGTCGTGCAGCTCGAAGGAGTTGGTGTCGATGGCGGGCACCCGGTACTTGGCCGCCGCGGCGCACAGCCGGGCCCGCGCGTGATCGAGGTAGAACGCGTTCTCGGCGTACAGCTCGGCCGTCAGGTCGGCCTGGCCGAAGCACAGACCGTCGCTGACCGCGGCGATGTCCGCGGCGTTCTCCACCGAGTCGACGGTCTCGATGAAGCTGCAGATCTGCGGCGGTCTGGACGTGTGCGACAGCAGCGACCGGTAGACCGCCACGTCACCGGGGCCGGAGATCTTGGGGATGAAGATCACGTCGAGCGGGACACCGCCGATGGCGGCGTCCATCTCGATCAGCGCCTGAAGGTCCTTCAGACCGTCGGGCGTGGCGATCGTGTTCACCCGCAGGCCCAGGGCGGGCAGGCCGGCCCCGGTGAGGTCGGTCTGCGCCAGCAGGGCGCGGGCCTCGGCCTTCCGGGCCGGGTGGGTGGAGTCCTCCAGGTCCAGGACCAGCATGTCGGCCTTGACCTTGCCCGGCCGGGCGACCGACGCCAGCAGCAGCGCCGGGGTGTAGAGCAGGCTCGCGTAGGCTTTCATCGCGCCTCTTCCCTCCCGAACAGCAGGTTCATCTTCTGCAGCGAGAAGTCCTCGTAGCGGATCGGTGCGTACTTCGCGGGGCGGTCGGCGGCGAACTTGGGGAAGCACTCGATGACGGTGTCGTCGTTCGCCAGCTTGAAGAAGACGATGGACTGGCGCCGCCGGTCGGCGAGGCGCACCCGGTGCGGCGTCGAGACGTACTCGTCGTTCGACCAGCGGGCCATCAGGTCGCCGATGTTGACGATGAAGCTGTCGCGCTCCTGCACGTCGATGTCCAGCCAGCGCCCGGAACGGTCCTGCAACTGCAGGCCAGGGCCGTCCTGGGTGAGCAGCGTGATCAGCGTGCCGTCGGTGTGCTGCCCCATGCCCTGGTCGTTGAGGAACTGCGGGTCGACGCCGGGGTACAGGTGCGAGCGCAGCGAGTCGTTGGAGGTGTCCGTGCGGGTGGCGAAGAAGTCCCGGGGCAGGTCCAGGGCCAGCGCCAGGAGTTCGGCGATCTGGCCCGCCACCGTCTCGCAGGCGGCGAAGTACCGCTTCAGCGCCGCGCGCAACTGCGCCCCCAGCTCGTCCGCCGGGAACGGCAGCTCCTCGTCGTCGTGCAGGATCAGCCGCCCGACGCTGAACTTCTCGACGTAGTCCGAGGGCATGCCCGGCTTGCCGGTGTAGGCGAAGGCGTTCTCGGACAGCAGGGCGCTGTACCCGTACGGGCTGTAGTCGCTCTCGCCCCGCGCATTGGAGGTGCGCATCGCGAACGCGTCCTTGGTCTCCGGCGGGAGGGCGAAGAAGCGCAGCGAGGCGGCGTAGGCGTCGTCGAAGACCTCGGAGGCGATGCCGTGTCCGCGCACGACGAAGAAACCGGTGTTCCGGCACGCCTCGGAGATCTCCTCGGCGATCTTGCGCTCCAGGTCGGGGCGGCCCGGCTCCAGGTCGATGACCGGAATCATTGCTCTGCTCCCTGCTTGGGGACGAGAATCGTCCGCTCGAATTCGATGACCGGTACGTCGTCCTGATTGCGGCCGGTGGTGTGGACGGTCACGATGCCCTGCTCGGGCCGCGTCTCGGACTCCCGCCGGGAGACGATGCGGGTCTGCGCGTAGAGCGTGTCGCCCACGAACACCGGGGCGGTCAGCCGCACCTTGTCCCAGCCGAGGTTGGCGACGCACTTGGCGCTGATGGTGGAGACGGTCATCCCGTTGACGATCCCGAAGGTGACCAGGCTGGAGACGACGATCTTGCCGAACGGGGTCTGCTCGGCGTAGACCGCGTCGATGTGCAGCGGATGCTGGTTCAGGCAGAGCAGCGAGCTCCACACGTTGTCGGTCATGGTGATGGTGCGGCCCGGACGGTGCTCGACGACCTCGCCGGGGACGTAGTCCTCGTAGACCATGCCGCTGTCCTCCCGGTAGATACCGGGACTGACCGCGAGAAAAGAGTTGTTCTTCACCGTGCTCCTTCGTGCAGGCCCGCCCTGCGCAGGGCGGAACGGGCCGATCGGTGTGCCGCGTCGGTGGTGGTGGCCGCCTGGCCGAGCCCCCAGAGCGTCCGGCCGCCCGCCTCCAGTGCCACCAGGCAGGTCGCCGGCGCGCCGGTCGCCGCGGGCGTGCCCGTGAAGTGCACCCGGGTGAACGCCACGCCGTGCTCGGCGCCGAGCTGCCCGAGGACCTCGTGCTCGTCGGTGCCGGCGGGCAGCGCCGGTGAGTCGTCGAGGCCGTAGGTCTCCCGCAGCAACTGCCAGATCTCCGGCGGCTCCAGCTCCCGCCCCAGGGCGTCGGCGGACGCCTGGACCACTGCCGCGAAGTCCCGCCGCAGCTCCACCGGCAGGTCGACGCCCCAGCCGGCCTTGAGCACGTAGTTGATGCCGCCCTTGCCGGACTGGCCGTTGACCCGGATGATCGCCTGGTAGTCGCGGCCCACGTCCTTCGGGTCGATGGGCAGGTACGGAACCTGCCAGGGCAGCTCACCGACGTCCTTGCCCTCGCGTTCGGCCCGGTCGGCCAGCGCCGCCAGGCCCTTGGCGATGGCGTCCTGGTGGGTGCCGGAGAAGGCGGTGTACACCAGGTCACCGGCGTACGGGTGGCGGGGGTGCACCGGCAGCCGGTTGCAGTCCTCGACGATCTCGCGGACGGTGTCGATGTCGGACAGGTCCAGTTGGGGGTCGACGCCGCTGCTGAACATGTTCAGCGCCAGCGTCACCAGGCAGACGTTGCCGGTGCGTTCCCCGTTGCCGAACAAGGTGCCCTCGACCCGGTCGGCGCCGGCGAGCAGGGCCAGCTCCGCCGACGCTACGGCGGTGCCCCGGTCGTTGTGCGGATGCACGGACAGGATGACGGCCTCACGCCGGTCCAGGTTGCGGTGCATCCACTCGACCTGGTCGGCGAAGACGTGCGGCGAGTGGGTCTCCACGGTCGTCGGCAGGTTCAGCGTCAGCGGCCGCTCGGCGGTGGCGCCGACGACCTCCGCGACCCGGTTGGCGATCTCCAGCGCCAGTTCCGGCTCGGTCAGGTTGAAGGTCTCCGGCGAGTACTCGAAGCGGATGTCGCTCCCGGGCTCGCGCTCCGCCAGCCGCACCAGGTGCTGGGCACCCTCGACGGCCATGCCCACCACCTCACGCGCCGACATGCCGAACACGACCTCGCGCCACAGGCACGCCGTCGCGTGACACAAATGCACCACGGCGCGTTCGGCTCCGCGAATCGCCTCGAAGGTCCGCTCGATGAGATCGGCACGGGCCGGCGTGAAAACCGACACCGTCACATCGTCCGGAATTCCTTCCTTGACGACCAGTTTCCGTACGAAATCGAAGTCGTGCGCACTGGCCGCCGGATAGCCGATTTCTATGTCCTTGAAACCGGTGGCCACCAGCAGATCGAACATCCGCTGCTTGCGGCGGGTGTCCATGGGGTCGGCCAGCGCCTGGTTGCCGTCGCGCAGATCAACCGAGGCCCAGATCGGGCTACGATCGAGCGTACCGTCCGGCCACCGCCGTGACCAGCCTGAAGTGGGAGCCGCAGCGTTTCGTGCATAACGGTGGAACGGCATGGACGACGGGCGTTGCAATGTTTCCCAAGACTCTCGGGAAAAAGTCAATGGTAATCCCCCTTGCACTTCCAGGCTGCGCTCTATCGCGTTTCTCAGCGCCCCGAAGACTACGGAGCGTCAGGAGCCGCAGGGAAGTAGACCGTCCTCTATACCTGACCCTGGAATCGGATAATTCGGACACTCGGCCGGCCCGGCGCACTTACCTGTTGACGCTGCGCGTTTTGGCACTAGAATTCCGCTGTATTGCCCGGAAACAATTCTCCGCCCACATGTGAAATGGCAGGCCATGGCCGAATCCACCAGTCTCGACCACCGCACGTCGGACGGGGGCGGGGCGACCCTGCGGCCCGGCCGCGTCCTGACACTGGCCTGCCTGGCACACGGCATGATCGTCATCGACACCAGCATCGTGCACGTCGCCGTCCCGGCGATCCGCGACAGCCTCCGTGCGAGCCTGCCGACGATGCAGTTCGTCGTCACGTCCTACGTGGTCGTCATCGCCGGCCTGATGCTGGCCGGCTCCGCCGCGGTGAAACGGTACGGCGCGGTGCCCATGTTCCGGCTCGGCGTCGTGCTGTTCGGGGCGACGTCCGCGCTGTGCGGCCTGGCCCCCAACGGCGCCGTACTCGTCGCCATGCGGGCCGCGCAAGGACTGGGCGCGGTACTGGTCATGCCCGCCACCCTGGTGATGCTCACCGACACCTACCGCGACCCCGGCCAACGCGCCAAAGCGGTCTCCATCTGGTCGATGGTCGCGGGCAGCCCGGTCGCCTTCGGGCCCACCCTCGGCGGCGCCCTGGTGGAGTCGGTGGGCTGGCGCAGCATCTTCCTGATCAACGTACCCATCGCCCTGACCGTCCTGTGGCTCTCGGCACGGCACATGCCCCGGCACGAACAGCCCGCGCACAGGGAGCCGCAGGACATCCCGGGCCAACTGCTGTCCGTCGTCTTCCTCGGCGGCCTGGCACTGGCGCTCGCCGAAGGCCAGGACCTGGGCTGGACCCGGCCGCTGCCGGTGGCGGCCGCGGTGATCGCGCTGATCGCCTTCGCCGTCTTCGTCGCCCGGCAGCGCAGTTACGCCCACCCCATGATCCCGGGAGAGCTGTTCCGGGCGCCGGGATTCCGCAGCTATGTGACGGTCGGTCTGCTGCTCTTCGTCGGCTACAACGGCCTGATGTTCACCCTGAGCGTCTTCCTCCAGCAGGCGCGCGGATACGACCCGGTCACCGTGGGGCTGTGCTTCCTGGCCTCCGCCCTGCCCATCACCTTCATGCCCCTGCTCGCCGGACGCTTCGGCACCAAGCTCGGCCCCCGGACGGTACTGGGCGCCGGAATCGCCCTGTCCCTGCTCGGCGGCGTACTGCTGGCCGTCATCGGCAGCCACGCCCCCCTCGGCACGTGCGCCGGACTGGTCTTCATCGGCCTGGGCTTCGGCCTGATGACCGTCCCGCAGATCACCCTGACCATGGCGGCGGCGCCGGCGCACCACTCGGCCATCGCCTCCGGCCTGATGTCGGCGGGCCGCTCCACCGGCTCCCTGATCGGCGTCGCCCTGCTCGCCGGCCTCCCGGCCGCGACCAGCATCACCGCCCCGGCGGTCGCACTGGTCGCCGTCTACGTACTGATGGCGCTGGCGGCGGTTGTCGGCGGCCGGGCATTGCCCGCCGAGACCGGGTGACGGAGGCGGCGGCCGGACTGCGCCTGTCGGCATCGGTTGACGGGGGCGCTGGCCGGTCTGCGCCTGCCGACATCGGTTGACAGGGCGGTGGTCGGGCCGCGGCCGTCGGCGCTGCCTGACGGGTCCTCGCCATCAGGCAGCGCTTCGGCGCGTCCCCGCTCCTCAACCACCCCTCGTTCCCAATCGCTTCCCGCATTCCTTCCTTTGCCCCGTTCCTCCGCTCTCCCGCTTCTGCGCACTCTTCCCACATCGGAGTACTCATGCCGGAGCCTCAGGCAGACCACGACGTCGCGTCCAGGATCGCGGCGCTGTACGCGAGCGACCCGCAGTTCGCCCGGGCCGCCCCCGACCCCGACGTCGCCGACGCCATCAGCCGACACGACAGCCTCACCGGCGCCATCGCGGCCGCCATGCACGGATACGCGGACCGCCCGGCCCTCGCCCGCCGGGCCGAACACCTCGTCCGCGACCCCGTCACCGGCCGCCGTACCCGCGAACTGCTGCCCGCCTTCGAGACGGTGTCCTACGCCGGACTGTGGCAGCGGGTCGGCCACCTCGCGACAGCCTGGACCGACGGCAACGCCTCAGGCACCAGCGCCCTGCGCCCCGGAGACTTCGTCGCCACCCTGGGCTTCACCGGCCTGGACTACACCACCATCGACCTGGCCTGCATGCACCTGGGAGCGGTGTCGGTGCCGCTGCCCACCGGCGCGCCCGCCGTACGGCTGGCGCCGGTCCTCGCCGAGACCCTGCCCCGCGTCCTCGCCGCGGACATCGGCTCGATCGAGGCCGCCGTCGACGCCGTCCTGGCCTGCGACTCCATCGAGCGGCTGGTGGTCTTCGACTGCGATCCGCGGGTGGAGGACCACCGGGAAGCCTTCGAGGCGGCCGGCGCCGCGCTGAGCGGCCGGGCCGAGGTGGCTCTGCTCCAGGACGACTTGGACCGGGGCGCTCAGCTTCCGCCCGCGCAGCCGTACGAGGACGACGACCCGGACCGGCTGGTCAGCCTGATCTACACCTCCGGAAGCACGGGCACCCCCAAGGGCGCGATCTACACCGCCGCCATGCTCACGAGGATGTGGCACAACGCGCGCGGCGGCCTCAACGCCGGTGGCGCCGGCGGCAATCCGGTGTTCGTGGTGCACTACATGCCGATGAGCCACGTCAACGGCCGCGCCTGGCTGATCAACGGCCTCGCCTGCGGCGGCACCGGCTACTTCACCGCCCGCGGCGACATGTCGACCCTGTTCGACGACATCCGCCTGGCCCGGCCCACGGCACTGAGCCTCGTACCGAGAATCTGCGACATGGTGCACCAGCGCCATCTGCTCGAAGCCGACCGCATCGGCCGGACCGGCGTCCCGCGCCCCGAGGCGGAGGCCGCCGCGTCCGTCCAGGTCCGCGACGGCATGCTCGGCGGCCGTATCGTCACTGCACTGTGCGGCAGCGCCCCGCTGTCCGAGGCGATGCACACCTTCACCGCCGCCCTCCTCGGCACACCGATCGTCGACTGCTACGGATCGACGGAGACGACCCGGGCCATCGTCGTGGACCAGCAACTGCGCCGCCCGCCGGTGACCGACTACCGGCTGGCCGACGTACCCGAACTGGGATACTTCACCACCGACAAGCCGCACCCCCGAGGCGAGCTGCGGGTCAAGTCGATCGGACTGTTCCCCGGGTACTACAAACAGCCCGAGGTCACCGCCCGCGCCTTCGACGAGGACGGTTTCTACCGCACGGGCGACGTCTTCGCCGAGACCGCGCCCGGCCGCCTGGTCTACGTCGACCGCATCAACAACGTCGTCAAGCTCTCCCAGGGCGAGTTCGTCACCGTCGCCGCGCTGGAGGCGCTGTACGCGACCAGCCCGGACATCGCGCAGATCTACGTGTACGGCAGCAGCGAGCAGGCGTTCCTGCTGGCCGTGGTGGTCCCCGACGCGCAGCGCCTGAACGAGGCGGACGACGCCACCGTACGCGGGCGCGTCCTGGACTCGATGCGTGAACTCGCGCACGGCGCGGGCCTGCACGCCTGGGAGATCCCGCACGACGTCATCGTGGAACGGGAGCCGTTCACCGTCGCCAACGGTCTGCTGTCGGGAGCCGGCAAACACCTGCGTCCCGCCCTCAAGGAGCACTACGGGCCCCGGCTGGAGCAGTTGTACGCGGACATCGCGACCGGCCGGGCAGGCCAGGTCGCGGCGCTCAGAGCGGCCGGCTCAGAGGTCACACCCCTCCAGGCGGTGCTCACCGCGGCCCAGATCACCCTCGGCTGCCCGTCCTCGCTGATCCGGGCCGAGACCGCCTTCACCGACCTGGGCGGTGACTCCCTGTCGGCCCACACCTTCTCGACCGTCCTCGAACAGATAGCCGACGTGGAGGTGCCCATCCAGGTCATCCTCCAGCCCTCCTCGACACTGGCCCGCATCGCCGACCACCTCGACGGGGCGCACCTCGCCCAGGAGCCCCGCCCCACCTTCGCCTCGGTGCACGGCCGCGACGCCCGCGAGGTCGCGGCCCGCGACCTGACACTCGACCGCTTCATGGACGAACGGCTCCTGACCCGGCCACCGGCCCAGGCGCCACTTCCCACCGCCGGCCCCGCCCACAACGTCCTGCTCACCGGAGCCACCGGCTACCTGGGACGCTTCCTGGCCGTCGAATGGCTGCGGCGTGTCGCCGCGACGGGCGGGCGCCTGACCTGCCTCGTCCGGGCCGCCGACGACGAGGCCGCACACCAGCGCGTACGGGAATGCCTGCGCGCTGCGGCGGCCGACCAGCCCGACTGGTTCGACGACGTCGCCGTACAGCATCTGACGGTCCTGGCCGCCGACGTGTCGGCACCGCGACTGGGACTGGCGGAGCCGGTCCGGCAGACACTGGCCGACGAGACCGACCAGATCGTGCACGCCGCCGCACTGGTCAACCATGTCCTGCCGTACCACCGGCTGTTCACCCCCAACGTCACCGCCACGGCGCAGCTCATCGAGCTGGCGCTCACCCGCCGCGTCAAACGGTTCGCCTACGTCTCGACGGTGGCCGCCGCGATGCTGCCGGACGGCTCGTTCCTCGACGAGACCGCCGACGTCCGTACGGCGTGCCCCGTCCGGCAACTGGACGACTCCGACGCGAACGGCTACGCCACCAGCAAGTGGGCCGGCGAAGTCCTGCTGCGCCAGGCACACGAGGCGACGGGCCTGCCGGTCACCGTCCTGCGGCCGGACATGATCCTGGCCCACAGCCGCCTGCCCGGCCAGTTGAACCTGACCGACCGCTTCACCCGGCTGCTCCTCAGCGTCATCACCACCGGCATGGCGCCGTACTCCTTCTACCGGCTCGGCCCGGACGGCCGCCGCGGACGGGCGCACTACAGCGGCCTGCCGGTCGACTTCACCGCCGCCGCGATCACCTCCCTCACCGCCGACAACACGCACGACCACGTCACCTACAACACGGTCAACACCCACGACGACGGCATTTCCCTGGACGAGTTCGTGGACTGGCTGATCGCCGCGGGCCACCCGATCACCCGGTTCGACGACCACCGCCAGTGGCACCAGCGCACCGAGGCGGCCCTGCGCGGCCTGCCCGAACACCAACGGCGCCTGTCACTGCTCCCGTTGATGCAGGCGTACGCCCGGCCGGGGGAGTCGCGACCGGGCTCGGCGGTACCGGCCGCACGGTTCACCGCGGCGGTCGCCAGGCTGGGCGTGGGCGGGGGAGCCGTACCGTCGCTCTCGCCCGAATTCATCACCAAGTGCGTAGCCGACCTGAAGCTGCATGACCTTCTCTGACCCCGGGGAACTGCCGCACCTGTTTGGCCCCGTCCACAGCCAACCGTGGGCGGGGCCGAACAGGCTCCGGAAGCCGTATGGCAGGTCAGGCTCTCAACTGCGCGAATCGCACGGATCGCACGCATTGCGTGCATTGCGCGCGGGCGCAATCTCCTCGATGACATGCCGCCCGGTGGCGAAGAACCCGGACTCACGCGGGTAATGCACCACGACCTCGGTGAAACCCAGCTCGGCACACCGACCCGCGATGTCCTCGAAAGCCTGTGCCGACTCCATCGTCGGCAGCAGCGAGAACCCGGTCAGCAGCGTCCGCCCCAAGGTCTTCGGATCACGCCCCTCGCGCTCGCACGCCGCTTCGAGCTGCTCCATCCGACGGGCCAGCACCGACCACGTCCAGGCAGCGGTCCGCTCCTGCCGCGGCACGTCTCCCTGGTCGGTGACGACCCACGACGCGCCGTGGCGCGCGACGGTCCGCATGCCCAGCGGACCGTTCGCCGCCAGCGCGAAAGGCACCCGGGGCCGCTGTACGCACCCCGGCTCCAGCCGCGCGTCGACCGCCTCGTAATAGCGGCCGAGGTAGGTGGTGTGCTTGCGCCCGTCGGGCGCCCCCGTCAGCAGCCGGTCCAGCAACTCGACCGACTCGCGGTAACGGCCCCCGCGTTCCTGCACCGACCAGCCCTTGCCCCGCTCACCCTGGCCGAGCACACAGGCATCGGCATCGGGCGAACCCGCACCGAAACCGAGCACGAACCGGCCCTCACTGATGGCGTCCAGCGTGATGACATCGTGCGCGAGCGGCACCGGGTGCCGGTAGTTCGGCGACGTCACCAACGTACCGATCCTGATCCGCGAGGTGACTCCGGCAGCGGCCGCCAACGTCGGCATCGCGCCGTACCAGGCACTGTCCGGCAACCCCGCCCAGGTGATGTGGTCATAGCTGTAGGCGGCGTGAAAGCCCAGCTCCTCGGCGTGCCTCCAGGTCGCGGCCGCCTCCCGGAACGGACGGTCGGGCAGGATACAGACGCTGATGCGCACAACTGACTCCAGATTCATCGGTGCCGCTCCGCCCCGGCACCCACCGGCGAACGAAGCCCTCCGGCCCGAGCCGCACCGGCCGGCCACAGCGGCGCCACCCACCAGGCAGCCCCCGCCCGCCCACCACTGCCCCAGGCCCGAACCCGACAGTACTGATCAGCCACCCCGGCGCGCAGTCAGGAGACCTCTAGACCCCACCCTCGAATACGGCCAATGCGACACCCGGCACCCGCCCGGACCAACTCCACCGGCCTGCACGTCAGACAAGCCGTATGCCCCGGCCGTACCAGGCGGCGACGGCCCGCTTGTACCCGTCCGGCATGGTCAGCCCCGGCACCGCGCCCATGGAGAACAGGCCCAGCCGCTCGTGCTCGTGACTGACGACGGGCGGCCGTTCGGGAGTCAGCACGGTGCAGCCGTACGTCACGATCAGCACGCGGCGCCCGACCACGTGCGCGTCAAACGCGACACCTTTTCACGGAAACGGGCCACAGCGGCGATGTGTACGTCATGACGGTCCCCGTCCTGCGGTGTGGGTCTGCCCAGCGGAACGTAGCAGCCTGCCAGCGGCCCAGGAACGATCCAGCGGCCCGCACGGCGGACATGACGTGTCGCCGTGCGGGCCGCTGGCCGTATGACCGGGGGAGAGCCGGTCAGGAAGTGGTGGCCGACCACATGAGCGGGCCGCTGGTCAGGGGGCCCGTGCCGTTGCCGGTGTAGAGGCGCAGGTCGCCGTTGGCGCGGTGGGCGGCGATGTCGGTCTTGCCGTCGCCGTTGAAGTCGCCGCCGAGGACGGAACGCATGTAGCCCCACGTCTTGTCGTGCCAGAGGTCGGCGGCACGGGTGACGGTGCCCTGGGCGTTGCCGGTGTAGAGGCGGAGCGCGCCGTCGTAGGCGATCGCGGCGATGTCGTCCCGGCCGTCACCGTTGAAGTCGCCGGAGGCCATGCGCTTCATGCCGTCCCAGGTCTTGTCGGGCCACAGGTCGCGCTTGGCGTTGACGAGGGTGCCGTCGGGGTTGGTGATGTAGGCGTGCAGCGAGCCGTCGCCCCACACGGCGGCCAGGCCGTCGCGGCCGGAGGAGTCGGAGCGGTAGCGCACGATCTGCTTCATCGTGCCCCAGGAGGTGTCGTGCCACAGGGGGCGGCGCGGGTTCAGGAGACCGTCGCCGGAGCCGGTGTGCAGGAAGAGCTGCCCGTCGCCGCGGAGGGCGATCAGGTCGGCCTTGCCGTCGCCGTTGAAGTCACCTCCGATGATCTGCGTATAGTTCTTCCAGGTGCCGTCGTGGGCCCACAGCTCGCGGCCGTACCGCAGGGTGCCGTCCGGCTTGGCGTAGAAGGCGTGCAGGTTTCCGTCGTTCAGGACGGCGGCGATGTCGGTGCGGCCGTCGCCGTCGAAGTCGGCGGACGCGATGACGTCGCTGACGTCCGGGACCTTCGTGGTCAGCCGTACCGTCTGGATCCAGTCGGCGATGTCGTCCGCACGGGACGCGACGGCACCGTCGCGGGCCTCGTCCTCATGACCGAAGCAGCCCTTGAACCACGACCGGTTGTTGACCCCGACGAGCTCGTACCGGCCGCCGCTCTCGCGCCATACGGGGGCACCGGCGTCCCCCTCACAGACGGCCGCCGCGTCGTCCTTGCCGGCGAGGTCGATGGTGGTGTCCGCCACGCTGCGCGCGGTGAAGCGCCCGTAGTGCAGGCGGTCGGGCACCCATTCGTCCTTGGTACGGCCGAAACCGCTGACGGAGACGTCCTCGTTCTGCGACAGCTTCTTGGCCGGGACGCCGGCCGGCGCGACACCGGTGACCGGCTGCGCGAGCCTGGCCATGACCAGGTCACGGTCGCCGCGCGGGACGAGCTGTTCGACCGTCGTGACCGTGCCGCCGTCCGTCCGGGAGAGGTCGGCGCGCCCCACGGTCGCGGTGGTCTTCAGCTTCGGCGCCCCGGCCGTGAGCTGTGCGTACTGGGCGGGGTCGTCGGTGAAGCAACTGGCGGCGGTGACCAGCCACAGTTCGTCGACGAGTGTGGCCGTGCAACTGCGCTTGCCGTCGCCGATGTCCAGCTTCACGGTGGACGGGTAGGAGCCGTCCTGGGCGGCCGGTCCCACGACCGCGTCGGCGGGTCCCGCGGTCAGCAGGACCGCGGCCATGGCGGCAGCGGATATCCCGGCGGTGAGACCGGCGCGGGAGGAGCGTCTGGAAGACATCACGTTCTTTCGGTTCAGTTCGGTTCGGTATTGCTGTGTGCGGGGATGGAATGGTCTTCGGAGGCGGCAGCGTGCCGGAAACCGGCCGGCCTCAGCCGATGGCCTGGATCCGCTTCCAGCCGGTCGGGCCGATGATGCGGGCATCGCCGTCCGCCGGGTCACCCGCGGAGTTGGTGCCGCCCTTGTAGTACAGCAGCGTGCCGCTGCCGTCCGCCGTCGTGGCCCACAGGTCCGCCACCCCGTCGCCGTCGGCATCCGCCGCCCCGGTGATCAGCGGACGGTTGCGGGTGTCCCAGCCACGCGTCCCGTAGAGGGTGCGGTCGCCGAAGGTGTTGTCGGAACGGCCCCGGTAGAGCCACAGCTTGCCGTCACGGGTGTCCCGGACGAACAGATCGGGGCGCCCGTCGCCGGTGGCGTCGCCGGCCGCGGACAGCGTCATCGGTGCCCAGCCCTCGCCACTCAACTGAACCCTGGGCTTGAGCTGCGGCCGGGCCGCCGGATCACCCGCGTACAGCCACAGCTTGTCCCCGTAACGCGCCACGAGATCGGGGTGGCCGTCACCGGTGACATCGCCGGCGGCGACGATCCGGGCGTCGGCGGGCCAGTCACGGCCGATCCGGATGCGGTCACCGAGCGAGCCGTCGCCGGTGTTGGGGTAGAGCCACAGATCGGTGCCGATGCGCGCGAGCAGGTCCTCGCGGCCGTCCCCGGTGAAGTCACCGCGGTGGGTGACGGAGGCGCCGGACCAGCCGCCCGTGCCGATGACGCGGTGGCCGCCGGTGACGCCGCCGTCGCCCAGTCCGGGGTAGAGCCGCAGCTTGCCCGCGTCGTCCACCGCCACGAGATCCGGCTTGCCGTCGCCACTCATGTCACCGGGGGTGGGTACGGGGGTCCCAGGCAGCCGGGCGAAGATCGGCGCGTGGTCGGAGTAGCCGGTGGGCGGGCCGCTGGTGGGTTCGTTCTCCGACTGGTCCATCCGGGACGTGTCGATGGCGCAGGCCGCGAACCGGTTGCCGCCGGGAGTCCGGTTGGTGAAGAAGTGATCCAGCTTGTGGAGTGAATGCCGCTGCGTCGCGCGGTTCCAACCGTGGTAAGTGAAGCCGTCGATGCAGCGGTCGAAGGAATCGGTCAGCGGCTTCATGGAGTCCGCGCCCGCGTTGCGGTTGAAGTCCCCGCCCAGGATGAAGCCGGTATTCGCCGCCGTACCGAGATACGCCTTGACGTTCTTGATCTGCTGGGCGACGCGCTCGGATTCGCCGACCGCGATGTGCGTGGTGCAGACCCTGGTCGTCCAGCCCTGGACGGACGCGCACAGGATCGGCAGTGTCTGCTTGTCCTGGCCCGACGGGTCCGCAGGCAGCATGTTGGCCGACGAGCTTCCGGTGATGGTTCCCTTGACCGCCAGGGCTACCCCCAGCTCACCCGAGAGTGCCCCACGGCAGTCGGTGCGGCCGTCGGGCCGGGCCCCGGAGGCATGCCGTACGTCCCAGCCCTCGCCCAACTGGGCGCGCAGCAGCTCCAGATGACTGCCCGGGGCGACGCCGCACACCTCCTGCAGCATCACCACGTTGGCCTGGCGCTCGTCGACGAGCTTCTTGATCTGCGCGGCCTTCTGCTCCGGCTCGTTGCGGTGCGGGCAGTATCCCGGCTCGCCGCGCCGGCCGCCCGCTTCGCCGCAGATGTTCCATGACACGACCCGTATCTCAGGCTGTGCAGGCCCGGTGGAGGTTGTCGGGCCGGCTGCTGGAGCTGCCACGGCCAAGGGGGCGAAGGCTATGGGGAGAGCGGCAGCGCTCATGGCTGCGACCAGTGCGCGGGCGGCCGGTCCAGGTATGCGTGAGAAAAGTCTGTTCATGGCCTCTTCGCGGTCCCCTTCGCGCGATCGACAGTCACCGCCAGGCGCGGCATCACACCGTACTCACGTTCAAAGGCCGACTTTTCCGACACTGCGTGGACTGGGTGCTTATTCGGGATCCTATCGCCATGTATCCGTGCGGCTTCATGTCTGACTCCGGGGGCCGGTCCTGACTGCGGGCGTGGGGGGCGCTACGGCAGTCAGTCCGTCGGCTCCGGACGATGAGTGCTTTGCCTGCGGAGGTCCCGGCGACTTTGTGATGTCTTCGTGCGACGCGTCGGCTGCGAGCCTGCGGACCTACGGACCTGCGGCTTTCCGGTCTTTCGGACTTCGGGGCGGATCAGTGGTCGGAGACCTTGTGGACGGTGGTGTCATCAGGGCCCAGTCGGCGCCCGTCCGCAGACAGCACTTCCAAGGTGCGGAGATGTTCTCCCTGTCGGCGGTCGACCAGTTGTGAGTGTGCTTCGCCGGGAGTGAAGAAATGCTGTTCGCCCCACTGCCGGAGCGCCACGATGACGGGGAAGAGTGCCTTGCCCTTCGGGGTCAGTACGTACTCGCGGTAGGCGCTGCCGTCCGAGGCGGGGACGGATTCGAGGATTCCGCCCGCGACCAGGGTGCGCAGGCGTGCGGTGAGGATGTTCTTCGCCACGCCGAGGCTGCGCTGGAACTCTCCGAAGCGCCGACTCCCGTCGAAGGCGTCCCGCACGATCAGCAGTGACCACCAGTCGCCGATCGCGTCCACCGACCGGGCGACGGGGCATGCGCTGTCGTCGAAGCGTGTCCTGGTCACCATGGCGCCCTCGCTCTCTGAGTGGTTGCAACATGCTACCAAGGCGGCTACGGTCTCCGTCGTTGGTGGTGGCAAGATGAAACCAGATGATGGTCGGAGGGATGCCGATGCCTGGCAAGGGTGAGGCTGTGACGCGAGGGACCGAGGCAGAGGCCGAAGCCGCGGCAGGTGCAGAGGCAGGGGGCGAAGTCGCGACCGAGACTCAGACCGCGGCCCAGAACGACGAAAGTCCCGCGTCCACCCTGTCCCGTGGCGTCATCGTCCTGTTCGCCGTCGCCTGCGCGGCCGCGGTGGCCAACGTCTACTTCTCCCAGCCGCTCCTGGTGACGATCGGGCACGACCTCGGCATGAGCCCGGCGTTCGTCGGCAGCGTGGTCACCCTCACGCACATCGGATACGGGCTCGGGCTCTTCTTCCTCGTTCCGCTGGGCGACATGGCCGACCGCAGACGGCTCGTCGTGGCCCAGTTACTGCTCCTGGTGCTGGCCCTGGCCGTCGTTGCGGCCGCCCGCACGGCGGCGGTCCTGCTCGTGGGCATGGCCGCCACCGGACTTCTCGCGGTCGTCACACAGACATTGGTCGCCTTCGCCGCATCTCTGGCCCCTCCCGCCGCACGCGGGCGGGTCGTCGGCCTGGTCACCAGCGGCGTGGTCATCGGAATCCTGCTCGCCCGCACCGTCTCCGGCCTGATGGCCGACCTCGCGGGCTGGCGCTCCGTCTACCTCGCCTCGGCGTCGCTCACCGCTCTCCTCGCCCTGATCCTGTACCGGGTGCTGCCGCGCCCCACCGGCGTCTCGCCGACCGCCCTGCGCTACGGACAGCTCCTGCGCTCCACGGTCACCCTGTTCGTACGGGAACGACTGCTGCGAATCCGGGCCCTGTTCGGTCTGCTGATCTTCGCTGCCTTCAGCACTCTGTGGAGCAGTGTCGCGCTGCCGCTCAGCGAGGCCCCGTACTTCCTGCCCCACGGTGCGATCGGAGCGCTGGGCCTGATCGGCGTCGTCGGCGCCCTGGCCGCGACGGTGGCGGGCCGCCTGAATGACCGCGGACTCTCCCGGCGGACCACCGGCATCGTCCTGGCACTGCTCGCCGCCTCATGGCTGCCGTTGGCCTTCACCCGCAGTTCGCTCTGGGCCCTGGCCGTCGGGGTGATCCTTCTAGACCTCGCCGTGCAGGCGGTCCACGTCACCAATCAAACCCTGATCCACGCGCTGCACCCGGACGCGGGCAGTCGGCTGATCGGCGGATATATGGTCTTCTACTCGGTCGGCAGCGCTACCGGCGCCATCGCCGCAACCTCGCTCTACACGGTGGCCGGCTGGGGCGCCGTATGCGCGCTGGGCGCCGCGTTCAGCTTCCTCGGGCTCGTACTGTGGGTGTGCACCCGCCACAGTGACCTCCGCTGACCTGCGCTGATTCGCGTCGGCCTGGCGAACCTGAACGCGGCGCCGGAAGCCGAAGAGCCGGCTCAGTCCGCCTGCGGCGGGAAGAGTGCCGCCACGCCGTCGATCGACTCGGGCCCGTACCCCACCGACCCGACCGGAACACGGGACTTGGTGGCCTCGATGACCTTGGCGGTCCACACGGGGCCGAAGCCGCCGCACAGTTCGATGAGCTGGATGCCCTCGTCCACCAGGGCCGCCGCCACCTCGGGTGCCTGGGACGGGTCCGCCATACCCACCATGACGGCGCGGAACCCGTCACGTTCGATCACGGACCGGTCCCGGTCGGGGTCGAGCCCGCGTCCGGTGAAGAGGAAGCCGAATGCGTCGAGTGCCATGTTCATCGCTCCTTGAACTGCGGGGCAGCCGGGGCCCCGGGGCCGACTCTGCCACGGCCTCGTCGGCCACTCCGGTCAGGGGCAGTCTGCCACGAGGCGTCATGGACAACTCGACGCCGTGCTCGCTCGCGCCTTACCGCCGGCCATTCAGGCAAGGGCACGGGCAACTTGCGGTGCAGCCTGACCAGAGCGGCCCGTTGGGTGGTGCCAGGGCCGGCGGGGTCAGGCAGGGCATTGAGGAGCGAGCAGTCTGCGCAACATTGCTGCGCTGTTCGGTGAGGACGGCCAGGGGAACGGCGTACTGGCGGAAATGGCTCACGGCCCAGCGCAGTTCGGGCCCGAGGGCGGCGCGGAAGCACGATCCGTCGTCGACACCACGGCCCTTGGCCACCAGCGCTGCCACATCGCCTGTCCCCTGGAGGGAAGGAGGCTCGCCACGAGGGAGCACCTCTGCGGTCGCTTCCGGGCTCGGGGCCGCCCGGGCAACGATGGCGTCCCGCAGGCGTGCCGACGCGCTGTGCGGGATGACGCGCAGCCACGTATGCAGGGTGCACCTTCACCGGGCAGAGGGCCGACGCGGGCTGAGAAGGCACGTACCTGGCACGAAAGCCCTCATCGCGTCCGGTCGTCGGTGTGCTGACGCGCGTGCCGGAACGCGGCCCGGAGTTCGGCGACCAGCAGGTCCGGCTGTTCCAGGCCGGGGAAGTGGCCGCCGCGATCCATCTCGTGCCACGAGCGGAGGTCGTGGTAACGGCGCTCGGCCCAGCGCCGCGCGGTCGGCCACGGCTCGGCCGGGAACAGTGAGCAGGCGGTGGGTGTCGTCACCGGTTGCGCGATCTCCTCCTCGGCGCTGCGCGGTACCCACCGCATCGCCTCCCAGTACCAGCGGGCGCTGGAGGCGCCGGTTCCGGTCAGCCAGTACAGGGCGATGTTCTCCACCTGCTGCGTCAGGCTCACCCCGCCACCGGCCTCCGGCCGTGTGTCGGCGTAGGCGTCGAACTTCTCGCCGAGCCACGCCGCCAGGCCGGCGGGGGAGTCGAGCAGGGAGTAGCCGAGTGTCTGCGGACGCGTGGCCATGATCATCCCGAAGCCGTAGCCGTCCGCGAGATGGGTGTCGCGTCGCTCCAGCATGCGTCGTTCCGCCAGGTCGGGCGCGTGCCTGTCCTCCGGCAGGGGAGAGGCGAGCGGCATCGTGAGGTGCAGACCGGCGACACGCTCGGGCACCTGGCGCGCCAGCTCGGTACTGACGTACGCGCCCCAGTCCCCGCCGTGCGCGCCGAACCGCTCGTACCCGAGCGCGGACATCAACTCGGCCCACGCCCGCGCCGTACGGGCCGGTTGCCAGCCGCGCTCGCGCGGACGCTCACTGAACCCGAACCCGGGCAGCGACGGTACGACCACGTGGAACGCGTCGGCGGCGGAACCGCCATACGCGACGGGGTCGGTGAGCGGCCCGAGAACGTTTTCGAATTCGAGTACGGAGCCCGGCCAGCCGTGAGTGAGTATCAGGGGAAACGCCGTCGGCTCGGGCGAACGCACGTGCCAGAACGCGATGTTCAGCCCGTCGATACGGACGCGGTAGTGCGGAATCGCGTTCCAGCGGTCTTCCGTGGCCCGCCAGTCATGCTGTCGCCAGGCGTCCAGCAACGTCCTCAGCCGGGTGAGTCCGATGCCCTGTGAAGCGTCCGGCACCGTTTCGGGTTCGGGGAGCCGTGCCTCGTCGAGGCGAGCCCGCAGAAGTGTCAGCTCGCGGTCGGGGATGTGAATGGGGAAGGGCTCGATCTGCTCGATCCCTTCGCTCCGCTCGGCCCGCCCTGTGCCTTCGGTCTGCTCGGTCTGCCCGTCCTGCTCGCTCTTCGGCGTTGTCGTCGTGTTTCCAGCCATGGACGAAACCCTAGTGACCTGAGTCGGAGATTCGTCGTTGGTTGGGTATGAGTCGTCCGGGTCCGAAGATTGCGCCGTTGTCGGTCACTGATGCCCAGCGGGCTGTGCTGGAAGGCTGGGTGCGTCGGCGTACGACGGCTCAGGCGCTGGCTCAGCGGTCGCGGATCGTGCTGGAGTGTGCCGAGGGGCGCTCGATCCTGGAAGTGTCGCGCCGGCTGCGGATCGCCCCGGACACGGTCCGCACCTGGCGGCGCCGTTTTCTGGAGCGCGGGCTGGACGGCTTGTGCGACGAGCCGCGGCCGGGTGTCCCGCGCAAAATCACCGACGCGGATGTCGAGCGGGTGATCGTCAAGACGCTGGAGGAGAGGCCGAAGAACGCCACCCACTGGTCGACGAGGTCGATGGCGGCGGCCACGGGCATGTCGCAGTCGGCCGTTTCGCGGATCTGGCGGGCGTTCGCCCTGGCCCCGCACCGCACGCAGACGTTCAAGCTGTCCACCGATCCGTTGTTCATCGACAAGGTCCGCGATGTAGTGGGGCTCTACCTCGATCCGCCGGAGAAGGCCCTGGTGCTGTGTGTGGACGAGAAGTCGCAGATCCAGGCGCTGGACCGGTCCCAGCCGGTCCTGCCGATGATGCCCGGGGTGCCCGAGCGGCGCAGTCACGACTATGTCCGGGCCGGCACCACGACGTTGTTCGCCGCCCTGGAGGTGGCGAGCGGGAAGGTCTTCGGCTCGCTGCACCGCCGGCACCGGGCCGTGGAGTTCAAGAAGTTCCTGGCCAGGCTGGACAAGGAGGTCCCGGCCGGCCTCGGCGTGCATCTGATCCTCGACAACTACGCGACGCACAAGACGCCCGCGGTCAAGACGTGGCTGCTGGCGCACCCGCGCTTCCACCTGCACTTCACCCCCACCAGCGCGTCCTGGCTCAACCTGGTCGAGCGCTGGTTCGCCGAACTGACACAGAAGAAGCTCAAGCGCGGCGTCCACCGCTCCGTCCAGGCCCTCGAACGCGACATCCGGGCCTGGCTGGCCGACTGGAACGAGCACCCACGCCCTTCCTCTGGACCAAATCCGCCGACGAGATCCTCGACAAAGTCGCCGCCTACTGCCACCGGATCTCTGACTCAGGTCACTAGATGCGGTCGCCGCCCAGGCCCATGCGCGAGATTGCCGCGAAGAGGTCAGGAATTGCGGTACGCCGAGGGGCGGACGCCGGTGTGGCGCAGGAACGCCGTCGACAGGGCGCCGGAGTCGGC
Source organism: Streptomyces chrestomyceticus JCM 4735 (assembly GCF_003865135.1). Taxonomy (NCBI): domain Bacteria; kingdom Bacillati; phylum Actinomycetota; class Actinomycetes; order Kitasatosporales; family Streptomycetaceae; genus Streptomyces; species Streptomyces chrestomyceticus. The sequence goes on from NZ_BHZC01000001.1 coordinate 9,262,044, forward strand.
GAATCCGCAGAGCGGCGCGATCCGGGCGACCGTGAAGCCGGTCTCCCGCAGCAGACGTTTCGCTTCTTCGACACGGAGTTGGGTGAGGTACCGGTGGGGTGTCTGCCCCGTCGCCCGGCGGAACACGCGGACGAGGTGGAAAACGCTCAGGTGCACTTCGTCCGCGACATCGGCCAGCGTGAGCGGTTCAGCCAGCCGGTCACGCATGAACGCGATCGCCACGCGGACGCGCGCGTCCTCCCGCTCGGGCGCTCGCCGGCCCGGGTTCCGGGAGTGACGAGTGAGCAGGTGTACGGCCAGGAAGGTGGCCGACGCCTCGGCGTACAGGTCCCCGGTCTCCTCCGCCGAACCGACGGCACGGACCGCCTCCACGAGGAGCGGGTCCCCGGTGGCCACGGACGCCGCCATGCTTTCGTAGTCGACCTCGCGGCTCCCCAACTGCGCCGCGGTACGTTCGACGGTGCCGCGCGGAATGTGCACCTGCACGCTGCCCAACGGTCCGTCCCCGCGATAGCGGCGGAGGACGGACCGGTCGGGAACGGCCAGTTCGAGTTGGCCGGGCGCCCAGGTGCGGCGCTGCCACCGGCCATCGGCACGCGTCTCCAGCACGGCCCGTCCCGCCACGGGCAGGATCAGGTGCAGGTCCGCCGCGGCCGGCAACTCCATGCTCTCGACCACCGGGACGTGATGGAACCGCTGGACGAGCAACGACTGCCAGCCGGTGTCCTCCCAACTGCAATGCGTCCGCCGCACGTAGGAATCCATGGCGAAACCCGCGTAGGGCTGGAGATCGAAATGAACCGAATCGAACACCATACGGCCGAGAGTAGCGGCTGGGGTCTTTCACGCGGTGCGGGCGGAGCGGGCGGCCCGGTCAGTCCGGACCGCCCGCGTGTGACGTGACGTGGTGTGCCTGGTTGCCCGGCACTCAGTCGAGGCAGAACTCGTTGCCCTCGACGTCCTGCATACAGAGACACGACTCGTTTTCGTCATCAGCGGGCAGCAGCCGCACGCGTACCGCGCCGAGCGCGACCAAGCGTGCGCCTTCGGCCTCGAGCGCGGCCACCCGCTCTTCCCCTACGAGCCCGGTGCCGGCCCGCACGTCGAGATGCACCCGGTTCTTGACAACCTTCCCCTCGGGAACGCGTTGGAAGTACATGCGCGGGCCCACCCCTGAGGGATCCTGGCAGACGAACGCTGAACCTCGACGCTCAGGCGGTTGCGAACGATCGAACTCGTCCCAAGTGGCGAACCCCTCCGGTGGCGGCGGTACGACGTACCCCAACACCTCGCACCAGAAGCGAGCGACGCGCTCGGGGTCCGCGCAGTCGAAGGTGACTTGGAACTGCTTGATCGATGCCATCGGGCCATCGTAGAGGCGGGCTCTTTCCTCGTCATCCAGATTTCGTGTCTGAGGAGATGGTTGACGCATACGGCCGGCCGCGGGGGTGTACGGCAACCGACTCCGGAAGCTCGTCCGGCACCAGGTGAGAACTCCGCATGCTGAGTGTGCCCCACGGGGCTCCGCCGACCGGGTCGGCGGAGCCTTCCGAGAGATCAGAGCATCAGCAGCAGCCGCGTGTGCGGAACCAGCTTCCGATTCACGCTGGTGCTCTGCACGAATATGGTGAAGTCGTCATTGCGGTCGGGACTGATACGCACTTCCTCGTCCGGCAGACCCAGCAAGGACCGGGCCTCCGGCCCCGTGTACACCCGGTCCGTCTTCTTCTCCAGTACGGCGATCTGCTTCCGCGCCTGAATCTTCTCCGACTTGCTAAGCTGATAGAAGGCGCAACCGGTACGGTACGTGTGCCCGCACTCGACGACCCATTCCCGTATCGCCGCCGCGCGAGCCACCGGAATGAGCTGGTATTTCGACGGGTCCACCGGGGTGAGACCGGCTGCCTCGATGGTGTCCTTGTTGACCGCCTCCGCGCCGGTGGAGAAGACCGCCCGGGAACCCCGGATGCCCTGGGCCCGGCCCACCATGAAATTCTCGGTGGCCTGCTGGATGACCTGCCCCGCCTCTTCCAGGCCCCGGGTGCTGGTGGCGTCCCAGATGGCGATGTTGTCCTTCGGGAAGCCGCACTGCATGGCCTCGCGCTTGCCCATCTGGTCCGGTACGAGGACGGCAAGCGTCCAGTTGTCCTCCTGCGTCCTGATCAATTCGTCCACCGCGTTGATCAGTTCGCGCGTGCTCTTGCCGGGCGTGTCCGGGCAGCGGTGGCTCGCATTCTCCTGCCCGTCGGTCAGCACGAACGTCAGGAAGCTGTGGTCGCCGTACAGTTGCGCCGTCTGCGCCAGTTCCCGCTGCGACTTCAGCGTGGCCGCCAGCAGAGCCGTCATTCCGCCGACCCGGTAAAGCTGCTTCAGGGACGGCATCCGCAGCACGTCCTTGTCGTAAATGACGCATTCCACCGTGTCCGCGAAGGCGTACACCGTGACGCGGGTCTCCTGGCCCAGTTCCTTCGAGCGGCGAGCCAGATACGCAATCTGCTGGTCGGCGACGTCGACGACCTTACGGCTCAGGTGTGACATGGACGAACTGGCATCCAGCACAAGAGCAACGTGATTGATGTAGTTCTGGTTCCCGGACATAAATGCTCCCCCTCTTCCGTCTTGGTGCTCTCACCTTCTCACCCACCACTGACAATCGACCTTGGACGCCGAGCCGGGGGCCGGTGGCTCTCGTCCAGAGGTGGGCCGTGGTCGCGCCAGGTACGGGTGCGCCTGCCCGGATCAGCGACCGGTCGAGCCGTCGATCAGTTCGCGGAGGATGTCGGCGTGGCCCGCGTGACGGCCGGTTTCCTCGATCATGTGCGTCAGTGCCCAGCGGACGCTGGGACCGGCGCGGCCCGGCCGCGGTCGGGGGACCGGCGCGTCGAGATCGGTGCACACGTCGAGCACGACGTTGGCGCGCTCGACCGTCTCGCGGTAGCGGGCCACGATGTCGGCCACGTTGTCTGCCGGTGTGGCCTGGAACGTCGCCGGCCAGTCGGTGACGTCGTCGCCGAGGAACATCCAGCGTTCGACCGCCGGCAGGTGGTTGAGCAGGCCGAGCAGGTTGGTGCCCGACGGCACGGCGGCTGTCCGGACCTGCGGCTCGGGGGCACCGTCGACCTTCGCGGCGATCGACGTACGGAGGTAGTCGAGGAACCCGCGCAGGACCTCGGCCTCGCTGCTTCCGGTCCGGGGCGGCGGGGTGTCGCCGCGGTGAGTGGGGCGCGTGGTGCTGGGCAACAGGGGGCTGCCTTTCTTCGTCGAGTCTGTGTCAGGTCTTCGTCGCGGTTTGTCGAAGACGGAGCTGGCCGCCGTGTCACGCGGTGCGGCGGACGAGAAGGACGTGGTCGGTGACTTCGGCGGTGCGCCCGTCCGGCCCGGTCGCGATCCGGCGGGGCGCGTCGGCCCGTTCGACCGTCCATGTCTCCGGGGCCAGGCCGATATCGGCGGCGACCTCCTGCGGGCTCGGGTACCGCGTGTCGGGGTCCTGCTGCCACGACCACGGCGCGGCCGAGCCGTGGTCGACGACCAGCAGACGCCCGCCCGGGCGCAGGGCGTGCGCCGCCGAACGCAGGGCGGCCGCCCGGTCCAGGTCGCACGGTGTCTGCAGGTAATGGGCGCTGATCAGGTCGAACGTGCCGGGCGGGAAGGACTGGTGCAGGTCGTACGTCATGGCGGTGACGCGTTCGCCCAGACCGTGCGAGCGGGCGAGGGCGGCGAGCCGTTCGACCGCCACGGCCGAGATGTCGACGGCGGTGACCTGCCACCCCTGACTGGCGAGCCACAGCGCGTCGCCGCCAGCCCCGGATCCGAGGTCCAGCGCGTCGCCGGGCGGCAGGCCCGTCACCGTTTCGGTTAGGCGAGCGTTGGGCCGCGGGTCGCCGGCTGCCGACCGGGCCGCGTGGACGCCGTCCCAGAACGTGACCGCATCGGTGGCGCTCATCAAGACTCCTTCTGCCGGTGAGCGCCCAGTGTTGCCAGGCACCGCACGGCCTGGCACGAAAACTTGCGGTAACGGCAAGATGGGCCTCATGGACCCCAATACGGACGACGACGTGCTCGACGCGGTGGGCCCGCGGCTCCGTGCGCTGCGCCGTCACCACGGCATCACGCTCGCCGGCCTCGCGGTGACGACCGGCGTATCGGAGAGCACCCTGTCCCGGCTGGAGAGCGGGCAGCGTCGGCCGACCCTGGAGTTGCTGCTGCCGCTGGCCCGTATCTACGACGTCCCGCTGGACGACCTCGTCGGTGCTCCGCGCACCGGCGATCCCCGGATCCACCTGAAACCGATCAGACGGCACGGTATGACCTTCGTGCCCCTGTCCCGGCGGCCGGGCGGGGTGCACGCCTTCAAAATGATTATCCCCGCCCGGCCGGAACCGCTCGAACCCGCCCCGCAGACACATGAGGGTCATGAATGGCTCTACGTGCTCACCGGTCACCTGCGGCTCGTGACCGGTGACCGTGATCTGACGCTGCCGCCCGGCGAGGCGGCCGAGTTCGACACGTCCCTGCCGCACTGGCTGGGCAGCGCCGACGGCGGCGCGGTCGAACTCCTCATCCTGTTCGGGCTGCAAGGGCTGCGGGCGCACGTACGCACCGACACCGACCGGTCGACTCCCGGCCACTCCTAGCCGCAGCCCGAGCCCCGGATCCAGCCCGGTCACCGGCTCGACCGGTCACAGCAGGTGCTGTGCCCGAAGGTCCGCCACATACTTGGTGATCAGGTCCTGCGACAGATGGGGGATGTCCGCCTCCCCGCCGAGGATGGCGGCCCGCACGGCCGCGCGGAATTGTTGTGCAGGCAGGGCCGATCCAGGCAGGGGCTGCTCCGGCTTCGTGAAGGCGTGCAGCAGGGGGAGCAGCGAATGCTGCCTCTGGCGGTCGGGCAGGCCGCGCAGGGCGGTTGCGAAGCGGTCGAGCCATTCGCCGTAGTCGTGGATGCGCGTCAAGGGGTGCCCGGCTGCCGTCAGCCAGTCGACGAACGTGTCGAGTGAGATGCCGTCCTCGTGCGGGTTCACGACGTTGAAGGTCCGGTAACCCTCCCGAGTGCCGTCGCCCAGCGCGGCGATGGCCCGTGCTGTGAAGTCCACGGGGAGCCCGTCGTAGTGCCCGCTGCCCGTGTCGGTGCCGGCGCCTCGGGCGTAGAAGCTGCCTGGCGCGATGCCTGTCGCCAGCAGGCTCAGCAGGAGGCGGGTGAACACGTCCGGGATGTTCAGTTGGCCCCGGTAGCGCCGGTGCGCGAGGATCATGTTCGAGCGGAACACGGCGACCGGCAGACCGTACGTCTCGTGCGCCTCGCGGAGCAGCACCTCGCCCGCCCATTTACTGGCCGCGTAACCGTCCGCGTAACCGCCGTCGAGGTCGCGCGCTCCGCAGGCTGTGCGGATGTCTGCCGTCTCGTCGGCCGCGGCTTCGGCCCCGAAGACGACGGCGACCGTCGACAGGTAGGTGAGCTGCTTGACACGGGAGGTGAGCGCGAGCCTGATCAGTTCGGCCGTACCCAGGACGTTGGGGCCGAACTGCTGGTCGTACGGCAGGACATGGTTGACGAGAGCCGCCGGGTGGACGATCAGGTCCACGGTGTCGGCCAGCCGCTGCCAGGTCTCCTTGCCGAGCCCGAGATCGGCTTCCCCGATGTCGCCGGCGACCACCTCCAGGTGTTCGGCGGCCAGATCGCGGTAGTGCTGGAGAAGGTTCGGGTCGCCGCTGTCGAAGGCCGAGTCGAGCCGTGCCCTGGCCGTCTCGTCGGTGCTGCCACGGACCACACACACCAGGGTGCCGCCGCGCTCGGCGACCCGCTCCAGCCATTCGAGGCACAGGAAGCGGCCCAGGTAACCGTTGGCGCCGGTCAGCAGGACGGTCTTCGCTTCGGGCAGCGGACCGGCCGGCCTGCCAGTCTTGGCGAGGGTGCCGATGGTGCCTGTGTCGAGGAACGCGTCCAGCTTCAGGTCGCTCGCCAGGATTCGCGACGCGCCTGGCCCGTGGACACTGTCGGCAGTCGGACGCTGGTGCCCCGCAAGGGCATTCTCGATGTGATGAGCCACCTGCCGAAGTGTGTTGACCGGGTTGATGAGGACGTCGACCGGCACGTCGACGTGGAAAATCTCCTTCAGCAACTGTGAGAACGACAGCGCGGAGAGGCTGTCACCGCCGAGTTCCAGGAAGTGCATGCCGGGCTTGACGTCACCTTGTCGGTGTCCGAGGAGGGCGCGGGGGGCCCGGAGCAAGGTCTCCTGCACCGGCTGGGACGGGCCTGCCTGGCGCAGTGCCTGAAGTTCGTCGGTCCCGCGCTCGGCCAGCTCGGTGTACAGCGCTTCGAGGCGCTCGCCGTAGCGTTTCGTCAACGCGGGCCGCAGCAGCTTGCGCACTCCGGAGAGCAGCCCGTTCTGTTGACTGAACGGCTCGGTCTCGATGAGGAAGTCCCGTGGAATCTCGTACGCGTTGAGGCCCGCCTCGGTGGCGAGGCGTTGCAGGGACTCGCGCAGCATCGACCTGAGGCGCTGGGTGTCCTCTCCGGCGCGGTCGAGCGCGTCCTGAGTGGGCACGATGACCGCGAGCAGGTAGGCACGGGTGCTGTTGCCGTACACGAAGACCTGCCGGACGAACGGACTGCCGATGAAGAGGGCTTCCAGTCGGGACGTGGCCACGAACTCACCCTGCGACAGCTTGAGGACGTTGGAACGGCGGTCGACGTACACCAGCGTGTCGGGACCGGTGCGGGCCATGATGTCGCCCGTACGGTAGAAGCCGTCCTCGTCGAAGACCTGGGCGGTGGCGTCCGGCCGCCGGAAGTAGCCGGAGAAGAGCCGGTCTGACTTGATCAGAAGTTCGCCCCTGGGGTGCGGCGAGTCGGTCTGGAAGTATCCCAACTCGGGCACGTCCGCCAATTTGTGGTCGGTCACCGGCGGGCGCAGCACCCGGCCGTCGAGCGAGACGATTCCGGCTTCCGTCGACCCGTAACCATTGAGCAGCCTGACGTGCAAGCAATTCTCGACGAACGCCGTCATCTCGGCGCTCAGCGGAGCCGAGGCGCTGACGGCCCACAGAAGGCGGCCGCCCAGGGTCTTCTCCCGCAACTCCTTCCGCAACTCCGCTCGCAAGTCCCCCTGTTCATGCTCCGTCCGATCGGCCGTGGCCCCTGCCGTCTCCGCCCCCGTATCGCTACGGCGGGCCAACCCGTCCTGGTAGCGCTGGAAAAGCATGTCGCTGATGCGGGGCACCATCATGAACTCGGTGGGGCGGGTCAGGGAGAGGTCTTCGAAGAGCGTCGACAGGTCGCTCGACGCCACGAAGTAGGCGATGCCCCCCTTGGCGAGCGTGCCGAACAGTACGCCCCTTCCCATCATGTGGCTCAGCGGCATGTAGTTGAGCACGATGGACGGCCGTACCTCTTGGCCAGGCACGAAGTCGACCCAGAACTGCCGGACCAGACGCTCGGTGTACATGGCGCCCTTGGGGGTGCCGGTGCTTCCCGAGGTGTAGATCAGCGAGCTGAGCGTATCGGGCGTCGTCCCCTCGGGGTACCGGGGGAGTGGTGGCAGGGCCCGCCCTCGCTCGACGACTGACGCCAACGTGTCAACGGTGACGCCTCGGCCCTGCGCGGCGAGCCGGTCGCGCGCGGAGTCCAGCCATTCCTGGTGAGTGGTGATCTCGGAACGGTGGCCGAGAACGACGATCCTGTCCAGCGACGGTGCGTCCGCCGCGAGCTGGAGCGCGACGTCGAGGTGGGCCATGTCCACCGCGAGCAGACGCGGCCCGGTCTGCGCGACGATGGGAGACAGGTGCTCCGCCGAGGCGCCGGCCTGGAGAGGAACGCTCACCGCACCGGAACGGACGCATGCCAGGTCCACCATGGTGTACTCGGCGCTCGTGGGACCGAGCAGCGCTACGAAATCGCCGCGGTCCACGGCGTGGCCGGGGTGGTGCCGCCACTCGGAGGCCACCGCGCCGACACGTTCCCACAGTTCGCCGTAGGTGATCGTGTCGAAGCGCTCCAGGAGGCGCAGCGTGGTGCGGCCCGTATCCGGATCGGTGACCGGCTCCGTGGCACGCTCGCCCAGGGCGGGGCGGTCCGCGTAGCCCTCCATCACCGTGGCCACGAGGTTGGCGAGCGGGAGGCCCGGCCGCCGGATCGCCTCGGTCACGTCGTCCAGGGGTGCGGCGTCGCGGAACTGCGGGTCTGTCGCGTACAGGTGAGCGGCGCGCTGCGCGATACGTGCGGTGAACTCGTCGGTCGGGGGCTGAGCGGTATGCGCGGTGAAATCGTCAGCCGGGGGCTGCGAGTCAGACATGAGTGCTCTCCTCTTTGGCCTGGGCCTGGCAGGCCCGTTCAGGTGGGGGAATCGTCATGTTGCGGGGAAGAGCGGAGCGGACCGCCTCGTCAGCGTGCCGAACAGCGCACCAGGCGGTTGCGCCCTGCGCCGTACCCGGCACCTGCCATGGCCGCGCTGAGGACGACCAGCACCACGAGCGGAAGCGTCCAGCTACCCGTGCTGTCGTGCAGGATGCCGAGGAGGAGGGGGCCGGCCGCCGCCACGAGGTAGCCGACGGACTGCGCCATGCCTGCCAGCGCGGCAGCCTCGCCGGAGCTACCTGCGCGTTCGCTCTGGAAGGTCAGCGCGAGGACGAGGCACGCGCCGCCGCCCAGCCCGAGCAAGGTGCACGCCAGGACGGACAGCGCGGGGGCCGACGCCAGTACGGCGAAGCCACCGGCCACGGCGACCGAGGCGCCGACCGCAGTCCACCGTTGGTCGTGACGGCCCCGGGTGAGCAGGGGCAGGAGACTGCTGGCTGTCAGGGAGACCAACTGGTAGTAGAACAGCATCCATCCGGCCGTGGTGCTGGTCGAGCCGCGGTGCATCAGAATGCTGGGCAGCCATGCGACGGCGGTGTAGAAGGCCAGGGATTGTAGGCCCATGAACATGCTGACCTGCCAGGCCAGCCGGGACCGCCAGGGGGCCGGGCTGCGGGCCACGCCGGTGGAAGAGTGGGGTTGGTTGGATTGGAGTTGGTTGGAGTGGGGCCGATCGGATCGAGGCCGGTCGGAATGGGGCCGGTCGTCCCGCATCCGGGGCAGCCAGGCGAGGAACGCCGCGACGGTGAAGGCGACACCCCAGGCGAGAGCGGTGTGCCAGGAAGCAGGCAAGGTGTGGGAGAGCGGCGCGGAGATCCCGGAGGAGACCGCGGCGGTGACACCCATGACCGTGACGTAGAGAGCGCTGATGCCCTGGATGCGGTGTGCGGGCATGCTCCGCCGGATCAGCGCGGGCAGCAGCACATTGCCGAACGCGATGGCGGCGGAAAGGATCACCGTTCCGGTGAACAGGCAGAGCACCGAGGGAAGTGAGCGGACCACGGTGCCGACCGTCAGTGCGCCGAGGGCGGCCACCAGCAGGCGTGCGGTGCCGAACCGGTGGGAGGCCCGGGCCACCAGGGGTGATGTCGCGGCGAACGTCAGCAGAGGGAGCGTACTCAGCAGTCCGCCCCAGCTCGATGTCAGGCCGCTGCCGCGCTCGATCGCCGGTAGCAGCGTTCCGACACCGGTGAGGCTGGTACGCAGGTTCGCCGCTACGAGGCAGATCGCGAAGACCAGCCCGACGGATACAGCAGGCCGGGTGTGGTCGGCGGCCGGCGACTCAGAGGGGGAGCGCCGGTGGGACAGCGACGCTAACCGCGGACTCACTCACCCTCCGTCACGTGCGCTGCCCCGGCCTCGTGCTCGCGGGTGAGCTGGACGATCGCGGCCGCCGCGGCGCGGGCGCCGCTCTCGTCCCGGTCCTCGATCGCGTCGACGAGGCGCCGGTGCAGGGCGGCGTGCTCCTCGGCACCGGCGGCGTCCCAGGGCAGACCGCCCAGGGAGGAGGTGAGAGCCGTACCGAGGTGGTCGTACATCTCGACCAGGAGGTCGTTGCCGCTCGCCCGGACGACGGCCCGGTGGAACAGCGCGTCGACACTCTCGGCCGCGGACCTGTCCGCACCCGCACAGGCCGCGTCGGCGTCGGCCAACAGCTCTCTCAGTTGGCGCAGTTGGCCTTCGCTGCGGCGCAGGGCGGCGGCTCCTGAGGCGTACTCTTCGAGGACGGTACGGAGTTCGAGCACGTTGTTCCGTTGTGCGGAACTCGCTCGCCGCACCATCACCGACTGGAGCTCACTCGACGCGCGGACGTACGTGCCGTCCCCGACCCGGGCTTCCAGCAGGCCCAGGTGCACGAGCGCACCGAGCGCCTCCCGCAGCGTGCTGCGCCCGACCCCGAGCTCTTCGATGAGCGCCTGCTCCGATGGGATGCGCGTGCCTACCGGCCAGCCGCCTGCCTCGATGTGCGAGCGGAGACTGTCGACGAGCTGCGCGGAGAGGCTGGCCGTCCGCCGCGGTGTACTGATGCGTTTCATGGTGGCAGCATACAGGCAAACGTCAGACATTTGAACATCGCATCTTTACGCGCGCCCCCGATCGCGCTTGACCCTCACGTTGCGTGAGGCTGTTGTGTGGCGTGCATGAGCGACTACTACAACGCGTTCGAGATGAGTCCCGTACCCGCTCCCGGCCCGGACGCCGCTCCGCCGGAGCTGTTCCGTGGCATCTACGGGATGCCCGCGTTCGTGACGATCCCCACGAGCGACTTGGCGGCTTCGGTGGACTTCTGGACCCGTGGGCTGGGATTCTTCGAGCTGTTCGGCATTCCTGGCACGCTGGTGCACCTGCGGCGGTGGGCGTTCCAGGACGTACTCCTCGTCTCGGCGGAGCGCGTTCCGGCGCAGCCACCGGCGATGAGCTGCAGTTTCGCGTGTGTGCTCAGTCAGCTCGACTCTCTCGTCGAAGCCTGTCGCGCGGTGCGTCCTGACTCGGTCGAGGGGCCGCGGGACACTCCCTGGAACACCCGCGACGTGACGGTGACCACGCCCGAAAACGCGCGGATCGTCTTTACTGCGGCGAAGCCGTTCGATCCAGCCAGTCAGGAGGCGCAGAACCTTGCAGCCATCGGAATCACCCCACCGGACGCCGGCCGCGGCGACCATGAGGAGCATGCCTGACGCCGGTGACGTCGAGGGCCTGACCGTCGGTCAGGTCTCGGCGCGGCTGGGTGTCACTGTCCGCGCGCTGCACCACTGGGACGAGATCGGCCTGGCGCGCCCATCGTTGCGTACGCCCGCCGGATACCGGCTCTACACCGCCGGTGATCTGGAACGTCTGCACCGCATCGTCGTCTACCGCGAGATCGGTCTCGGCCTGGACAGAATCCAGGCTGTCCTGGACGACTCGACCGCGGATGTGTCCGGTGCGTTGCGCGCGCAGCGCACCCAGGTCGCCGAACGGATCGAGCGCCTCCAGCAGCTCAGCGCCGGACTGGACCGGATGATCGAGGCCCACGAGCGCGGTCTGCTGCTGACCGTCGAGCAGCAGGCCGCGATCTTCGGGCCGCAGTGGAACCCGGACTGGCCGGCCCAGGCCCGCCGGCGCTACGGAGACACCACGCAATGGCAGCAGTACGCCGAACGCTCGGCCTCGCGCGGCCCGGAGGAATGGCAGGCCGTCACCGACGCCATGGCCGACCTCGACCGCGCCCTCGGGGACGCGATGGACGCCGGCGTCACACCTGGCAGTCCGGAGGCGAACCAACTTGTCGAGCGGCACCGCGAAGTCTTCGCTTCGTACTTCCCGCTCACCAGGCAGATGCAGGTCTGCCTGGCCCGTACGTTCGAGAGTGATCCGGGATTCGCCGCCCACTACGACGGCATCCGCACCGGCCTCGCCGCATGGTTCCGTCGCATCGTCGACGCCAGTGCCCGCACCCACGGCATCGATCCCGAGACCGCGGCCTGGGAGTAGGGCGTGGGGCCGGAGGGCCGCACCCGTGCAGCGGGCGATATAGAGGTGCTTGGTAGGGTTTGCGGCTTGGGTGGCCGGTGGATGTGTGGCCCGTGAACGCTCGGGAGGGCCAGATGTCGGTGGAATTCGTGTACGGGAAGGTGGGGGCGCCGGACCTGTACCGGCGTGGCCTTCGGCCTGCGACGGCGCACGACGGGCATCTGCTCGTGGACATCGAGGCCGACCTGGTCATCCGGGACGGCGACCGCGTGGTGCTCGCGGAGAAGCTGTTTCCCGTTGCTGAGTTGGCGCATGCGCTGGTGGGCTGGCTTCACCGGCCGGACGGTGAGCGCGGTGACTTCGTGTTCGACTCGATGTCCTGCGCGGAACCGGGGGCTGTGCGGATGGTGGAGTCGGCCGAGGGGTGGCGGGTCGGCTCCGTCTTCGCGCCGGATGCCTGGACCTCGCCGGTCACTTGGGACGTCCTCGCGGCGGAGGTCGGACGCTTTGCGGCTGCCGTCCGCGAGGAGGTGGCGGAGATCGGTGTCAGGCCCGGACTGATTTCGGGCCTCTGAGGCGTGGCCGCCCGCGTCTCATCGGCCGGCTTCGTGCACGGCCTGTGGTTGGGGGAGCGCATCGTCCGATGAGGGCGACGGGGCCGACGACGCAGACGCCGGAGGGACCGCCGATGTCTGTGAGGCCGACGGGGCCGCATAGCGCCAGAACGGCCGTACGGCCAGTGCCGCTCCCACGACCAGGATCAGACAGGCGACGGCCGCGCCCGACCACGCGAGCGTGATGCCGGTCGCGGAAGCCATGGCCCCGGCTCGCAGATCGCCCAGGCGCGGCCCGCCGGCGACGACGACGGTGAAGACTCCCTGGAGGCGGCCCCGCATCTCGTCCGGTGCGTAGGTCTGCAGGATGGTCTGCCGGTAGACGGCGCTGACCAGGTCGGCGGCGCCCGCGCAGATCAGCAGCCCCACCGTGAGCGTCAGACTGTCCGTCGCCCCGGCCGCCGCGATGGCCACCGCCCAGGCAGCCACGGCAACGGTCAGGGCACGCCCCTGACGGCTCACCTTGCCGATCCAGCCGCTGAAGGCGGCGGCCACGAGGGAGCCCACGGCGACGGCCGAGTAGAGCAGTCCCGCACCTCCGTGGAACCGCGTCGAGGCGGCCTCCGGGAACAGCGCCGTGGGCATGGCCAGCACCATGGCGGCGATATCGGCCGCGAACGACATCCACAGAACCGGGTGCGAGCCGATGAAGCGCAGGCCGTCCCACACCATCCGCATGCCCCCGCGCTGCGGGAGTTCCCTCTTCATGCGCAGGGGCGGCAGGCGCACGGTGGAATACAACAGGGCCGTGAACAGGACGGCGTCGGCTCCGTAGGCCCAGGCGAATCCGTGCGGCAGACCGACGAGCACCCCGGCCACCAGCGGACCGGCGACCTGGCCCAGATTCCCGGCGGTGTAATTCAGGGTGTTCGCGGCGGGCACCAGCGCGGCGGGTACGACACGGGGGATGATCGCTCCGCGCGCGGCGGAGGACACGGCGAAGGCGGCGGCCTGCAGCGCCACCAGGCCGAGCAGCAGCCCCACCGACCCGGCGCCCACCAGTGCCTGTACGAACAGGGCCAGGGTGACGGCCCAGGTCACGGTCGCGGAGACCAGATACAGCCGGCGACGGTCGACCCGGTCGGCGATGGCACCGCCGTACAGCCCGAAGACGACGAGCGGAGCGAGACCGACGAGACCGGTCAGGCCGACGTACAGCGACGAGTGCGTCAGGCGGTACACCTGAAGCGGGACCGCCACCTCGGTGATCATGGTGCCGATGTACGAGAGACCCTGCCCCGCCAGCAGCCGCCGGAAAGCAGGAACGCTCAGGGGGCGGGTGTCGAGAGCGGCGCCACGCAGCCGTGCGGACAACCGCCTCGCGGCGGGCTTACCGCGCTGCGCGCTTGCCGGACCGGGCGTCTTTGCAGCGCTTGGCGCGGTTGCAGGGCGGGGCACATGCGCTGAACTGGGTGTCTCCGTGGGCATGCCCCACAGCCTGACGCGTCCGGGCGTTGGCGGGCTTCCGTAATTCCGCCGTTGACTTTCGTAGAACGGCCACGCCGGTGACGGAAGCCCCTGCCTTCCCCCCAGGCCCCGTCAGGCACGACAGCGCGGCGCTGCACTGCTCACCGGGACCGGCGAACCGACTTCCTCCCGGTGCTGTCTGTACGCTCTCGAAAGATGTCGGAGAACACCCCTTCAGGAACGCGGCAGGCCATCACACGGAACGACCACGTCGCCGGGCAGACGATCGGCCGCCACCGCCACCCGTTCCACCAGTTGATTTACGTCAGCACCGGCGTCCTGGCCGTGCGGACCGAGGCAGCGTCCTGGGTCACCTCCAGCGCCCGGGCGATGTGGACCCCGGCAGACACCTGGCACGAACATCGGGTGTACGGCATCAGCCGGGTGCACACCTACGGCTTCCCTCCGGACGACGCACCGCTCCCCGCCTCGACACCCATGGTCGTCTCCGTCGACCCGCTGCTGCGCGAACTCCTCATCGCGGGCAGCGAACCCGGCCTGGCCCCGCCCGAAGCCCAACGACTGCTGGCCGTCGTGCACGACAGGCTCAGACGCTCGCACGTACAGCCGCTCACCCTGCCCACTGCGCAGGACCCCAGACTGGTCCGCGCGTGCTCGCTGGTCGCGGAGAACCTGGCACGGCCGCGCACCGTGAAGTGGCTGGCCCGGCGTTCCGGCGTGAGTGAACGCACCTTGTCGCGGTTGTTCCGCAACGAGTTCGGCATGACGTACCCGCAGTGGAGAACCATCACCCGCGTCTTCCACGCCATGATCCTGCTCGCTGAAGGACGCTCGGTCACCGAGTCCGGCCGGAGCTGCGGGTGGGCGACCACCAGCGCATTCATCGACACCTTCACCCGCACGGTCGGCCAGACACCCGGCAGCTACCGGGCAACAGCTCGCGGAACCGCCGACTGGCAGCGTGCCCCGGAGCCCCCGTGGTGGCCATCAACGAGTGGCTGTGATCGGCGCTGTTGATACAGCACTGGCGAGACATCAGCAAGCACGGTCCTGCGGGCCAGCCCCGGCTGCGTCGAGGAGGATCCGCGCCAGTTCGCGTGGCTGGGAGAACATCGGCCAGTGGCCGGTGTCCATCTCCATCAACCGCCAGCACTCGCTGGTCAGCAGCTTGGCCACGTCGTCGCTCGGCTCGGGGTCACCGAGGGTGCACTTGACGTAAGTCGCTGGGAGGTCGCCGAGCGGCCTTTCCAACATGGCGGGTTCGGTCAGCGTGGTACCCGGGTGCGGCGTCGAACGGCCCACGATCCGCGCGATCTGCTCATCGGTGAGACCGTGGCCCTCGAAGTGGGCCGCGGGCGCGACCGGCCAGAATCCGCCGTTCTCGGCGATCGATGCTCGCACCGTCGCCCCGCCGTCCGGCCAGGCGGAGACGAAAGGTTCACCATCGGCCGGAATGCTGGAGTCGAGGAAGACCAGGTGCGCCAGCCGGTCGCCGATCCGTCCGGCGGCCTGACCGCTTGGGACACCCGAGTAGCTGTGACCTACCAGGACGACATCGCGCAGGTCCCGGCGCTCGACCTCATCAACGATGTCCTGGACGTGGGTCTGCTGCCCGGCCGGCACGCCTTGCTTCTCAGCGAGACCGGACAGCGTCAGCGGATAAACGCCATGGCCGGCCGTACGCAGGTGCGGCACCACATCGTCCCACGCCCACGATCCGAGTCGCGCACCTGCAACCAGCACGAAGTTCGCCATGGCCGCACCGTAGCGGAGCGGCCCGACGAGCGCTCCGGAAATACTTTCGATACACGCCCTACAACCGGCGGACAGGACGCGAGCGCTCCCTGGGGCGGGCCAGTACGTCGTACGGGTACGGCAGCGGTCGTTCGCTCGCCGCGGTCAGGCGTGCGTCCTGCTCCGGCGTCAGCTCCCAGCCGTAAGCGCCGAGGTTGTCTGTCAGTTGCTCCAGGGTACGCGCCCCGATGATCGGTGCCGTCACGCCCGGGCGCTGCAGCAGCCAGCGCAGTGCCACCTGGGCCGGGGTGCGCCCCGTCTCGTCGGCGACCGCGAGCACCGCGTCCACGACGCGCCAGGTCTCCTCGGTGTCCCGGTCCCGCCAGCTCTCCCGGCCCTGCTGCTCCTGCGCGGCCGCCTCCCGAGAGCCCGTCGGGGCGGACGTCATGCCGCGCCGGTACTTGCCCGAGAGCCAGCCTCCCTGCAGCGGGCTGAACGGGATGACCCCGACGCCCTCCGCCTCGCTCAACGGCAGCAGTTCCCACTCCAGTTCGCGCGCCAGGAGGTTGTAGAGCGGCTGCAGACAGACGAAGGGCTCCCAGCCATGGAACCGTGCCACGTCCAGCGCCTTCTGCAACTGCGACGGCGACACGCTGCTCGCGCCCAGGTAGCGCACCTTGCCATCCCGTACGAGCCTGTCCAACGTCGACAGGGTCTCCTCGACCGGCGTCTCCACGTCCCACATGTGTGTCTGGTACAGGTCGATGTAGTCCGTACCGAGACGCCGCAGGCTGCCCTCGACAGCCGTCAGGATGTGCTTGCGGCTCAGGCCCGACGCGTTCCCGCCGCCGTCGCCCATCGAACCGAACACCTTGGTGGCGATGACGAGGTCGTCGCGGTTGCCGCGGGCCTTGAGCCAGCGGCCCAGGACCTCCTCGGAAGCGCCCTGCCCGTAGATGTCCGCCGTGTCGATGAAGGTGCCGCCCGCCGCCACGAACGCGTCCAGCATGCGGTGCGACGCCACCTCGTCGGCACTGCTGCCGAACGTCATCGTGCCCAGACACAGTTCGCTGACGCGCAACCCCGTCCCGCCCAGAAAACGCTGTTCCATCTGCTGCGGCTGCTGCCCCATGGTTCCCGCCCTGCCCTTCCGTCGGCCGATGGGGCCACCTAAGACGTACGGACGGAGAGGGGCAACGCATTTTTCCTGCACGGTCAGGCACCGTCCGTGGGCCGGTGACCGTGGCAGCCCTTCGCCTGCGGCGACGCTTCTGTACCTTCGGGCGGAATGCGGTACCCGAGTGATGTGCGGTGATGGTAGGAATGCGCGGCGATGGACAGGCCGATGCCCCACACCAGGAACTGCGGAATTCCGTAGACGACTATCCACGGGCTGAAAATGCCGTCGTTGTCGAAGTCGCTGATGGTCCGGGCAGCGGCCCAGACGGTGTACCCGAGGAGGAAGGCCGAGACGGCGAAGGCCGTGCCGGTCAGCGTTCGGCGCGGAACGCTGCGCCCGGCCAGGAACAGGGACCAATTCGGGAACGTCAGGCCCCACGGCCGGACCAGACTCAACGCCAGGAGACCGGCCAGCAGGGCCAGACCGCTGAGTACGAAGAGATAGGGACCACCGCCGGCCGCGTACCAATCCGGGAATGTCCGCTCGTCCGCCCAGAGGGGAATGCCGAGCGCCCAGATCGCGTGTATCGGGATGAACCCGACGGTGGCGGAGAGCGCTGAAGCGTAAGCGGCTCGGACGGCCCAGCGGGGCGGAGGTGGAATCTCGGCGGCTGTGTCCCCTGGGTGGGAAGTGATGAATGCGGACATGGATCGGTCTCCTGATGTGACGGAATGCGATGGTAGAGGTGATCAGGAGGAACGGTTCCATGACGGGCGGCCCGGGTCATCCAACCCGGGGTTGACGAGTCCTCATCTTCCGAGGTGGTCGCGGCAACGCGTCGCTCCCCCGAGCGGGGGAGCCGGGCTCATCCCCATCCGCCGGACCGGGCGTGCTGATGGTGCTGCACGGTGCCACCCCGTCCGGACACGGCGTGGGCCCCGGAGACCAGTCGTAGCGTCCCCGAGGCCCAAGCCCGACTGTGGTCGTGGCCCCGCAGGTTGTCCGCGGCCGGGCTGCCGGCCTTAGCGGACGTTCACCGTGGTGGGGCCGGAGGTCCGCTGGCGTACGGGGTGGCCGTCGGTCGGGCTGAGCAGGCCGTACACCACAGCGCGGTACTGCTGGGCGCCGGCGTGCGTGGCCTTGACGTGTGCGGTGACCTGCGCGTCGCCGCCCCTCTCGACCACGGCGCCGCAGCTCAGCCGGTGCCACGCCTGCCCGCCGCTGCGGTTCTCCAGGCACACCTGCAGGTAACTGGAGGCGTCGTCGTCGCCGTGTGCCGTGACCGTGAAGGTCTTGCCGACCTGCGCCGTGGGCGGCGCCGCGATCGTCACATCCCCCTTGGCGAACGCCGGCCCGGCGGCCAGCGCCACCGAGGCCAGACCCAGCGCACCGATCACAGCCGCCCGGCCGCTCCGCGCCGTCATCCCGATCTTCTTCGTCCTGGTCATGGACTTCCTTCGCTCATGCGTATCTCTTGCGCTCGGGCTGCAAGCCCTTCTGCCTGATGCCGTCGACGCTACGTCCGGGTACGGGAGCTTCGGGCCGTTCAGATGTGATCTACGTAGCGCTTTACGTAAACCCCACCTAGCCGGGCCGTTGCGGTGGGGGAGAGGAGGGGGGCAACCCCCCGCCGACGGGGCCGGATTTCCAGATGTGATGTCGGGGGACTGCCCCAGTGCTGCGGGAAGCCGTGTGCTGTGGAAAGGCGCGCACCTACTGCCTCTCGAATCTTCCGTGCTGTCGGCGCCCAGATCCAGGTGACGGACGCGAACGGCACCTGGACCGCCCGGGCTGGCACAGCTCGGGCGGACGGGAGTGCCCCGGTGCCGCAGGCGGGGCTGTTCCGGGCCGGGAGTGCCACCAAGATGTTCACCGCCGTCGTTCTGATGCAATTGGTCGGGGAGGGCAAGGTGTTGCTGGATACTCCGCTGGAACGCTACGTTTCCACGGAATTGGTTCCCGCGGCGGAGCGCATCACGGTGCGGATGCTCGGTCCCGATAGCCGCTACGGACTCGGCCTCAAGCAGGAGCGGTTGAGCTGCGGGCGCCTGGCCGTCGGCCAGACCGGCGGCATACCGGGCTACGCGACGCTTGCCTTCACGACACCTGACCGGTCGTGCCGGGTCGTACTGTCCGCGAACCTCGCCGACTGGCCTGCCGACCCGAGCATCGGTGACCCCATCGACAAGGTGCTGGACGACGCGGTCTGCGGCTGAGCGCGCGACGGTTGCCGAAGCGGCGGCGGAGGCATGTTTTGTCGTCCGAGTGGGCTCTTTCGGTAGGGAAGCGGTCCCACTCGGACGCCGTGCGGACATTCTCGTCCGCCTTGTCGAACCGTTCGTAAGGCAGCGTGCATGCTCCTCCAGCGTGGAGAGAAGGACGAGGTCAGCAGGGGATTGGCTGATGGCGTCGGATCGCCTCGGACCGGTGTGCGCGTCCCTTGACCGCCTCCCGGGAGCGGAGGATTCTGAGGGGCGCGGGCCGCCGCGGGGGAATACGTCGGTCCGGGCACGGGTCGGGGGACGCTATGGCGGGACTCAACGTTGCGGCGACATGGGTGGGCACCGGCGCGCTGGGGCCGGGGTGGCGCTCGGTGGTCTGGGTGCAGGGGTGTCCGTTCCGCTGCCGGGGCTGTATGTCCCCGGACTGGTTACCGGACGTGCCCGCCCGCGCGGTCCAGCCGGCCGGGCTGGCTGCCGAACTCCTCGCGGACCCCGCCGTCGACGGTCTGACCTTCTCCGGCGGTGAGCCGATGCAGCAGGCCGCGGGGCTCGCCGAACTGGCGCGTGCGGCCCGCGAGGTGCGGGAGGTCAGCGTTGTCTGTTTCACCGGTCACCGCTTGGAGGGCCTGCGGGAGCGGCCGCCGGGGCCCGGCGTGCGGGATCTGCTGGGGCTGGTCGACGTCCTCATCGACGGCCGGTACGTCGCCGAGCTGGACGACGGCCGGGGACTGCGCGGCAGCAGCAACCAGCGTGTGCATCACCTCACCGACCGTCTCGCGGACTGCGGGTACGACTTCAGGGGCCGTGACCGCAGTGCGGAGATCGCCGTCGACGGGCCCGCGGCCCTGCTGATCGGCGTGCCGCCGCCGCTCCTGCTCGCCGCGTTCGACTCGGCGGTCGACCAGGTACGGACGTCACATATCGGGGGAAGAGCATGAGTGGCAGGAAACGCATCCAGGTGGACGAGTCCGAGTGGTTCCGCATCCAGCGGGAGGCTTCACGCCAGAAGGACGTTCTCCGTAAGGTCCCGTCGATGATCCGGGAGATACGCCGGCAGACACACGACGATCTGGAGCGGGTCTTCGGCGTCATGGAGGACCGCCAGCGCTCGGTGGAACAGGTGGTCGAAGGGCTGAGCGAACAGACCCGTCGGCTGGAGACGGAGACCCAGCAGCGGCTGCGGGCGCAGGCGCGGCGGATGGCGGAGGACCTGCGGGCCACCGCGGAAGAGCTGCGTGGCGACATGCGCCGGCAACTCGACGAGCAGCAAAGCAGGTTACGGAGCGAGATCGCGGCCGAGCGGGAACAGCGGCGTGCGGACATCCGGCGCATCAATACGGAGCTGGGTGAACTGGTGCAGGACCGGGAGCACGCCGCGGTTGTCGCCCGCGCCGCCCTCTCCGACGCGCGCGCCATGCACGGCCTGATCCTCGGCACGCTGCCGCACGAACGGTATGCGCCCGGGCGGCTGCGGAGCCTGGAGGCGACACTCGACCGGGCCGGGGACAACATCACCCAGGGCCGGTTCGACGCTGCGCTGGCCACCGCGCAGGCTGCGTACCAAGAACTCAGCGAACTGCGGCTGGAGTTGGAGCATCGCGAGCGGGAGCGGGAGGTGCTGCGCGCCCAGGCACGCGGCGAGCTGCTCCTGGTCCACCTGCTGATCGAGGACAGTGCCATGCAGAACGTGCGCGACGAACACGGTGAGGTGCTCGACGGGTACGACCTCGACGTCGACTACTGGACGCACGGCGAATTCACCGCCCTGCGCCAGGAGACCGAGGAGCTTCAGCTCCGCATCGAGGACGACGAGCGGCCGCTGTCCGCCGACGAACTGCGGGAACTCCTCGAACACCGGGCGCCCGCACTCCAGGAGCGTCTCACCCGTCTCGTCGAGCGGGCGGGCGGACGGCAGCTCGCCTCCCAGCAGCGGGTCAACCTCGCCGAGACGGTCGTACGGACCCTGGAGAGCATGACGGCGTACGAACTCGACGCGACCACCTACCTGGGCGGGGACCAGCGGGACGCCTTCTTCGCCCGGCTCGTGCACGGCAACCGCAACGCGATCGTCGTGGAGGTCGCCCCCGCCGGCCCCGACTCGGGTGCGTCCGTCCTGCGCGTGCTGTCCTACGACCACGACACGGCTGCCCGTACCGAACTGGAGGAACGGGGAGCCGGGCTGATGCGCGCGCTACGGGGGCAGGGTTTTCCGGCCGCGGTGCCCCAGGAGGAGGCGGGGACGCCGGACCCCAAGTACGCCGATTTCACCGCTCTGAGCGAGCCGAAGGCCCTGTCGGGCAGTGAGCCGCGAGCCTTGCCGGAGAGTGAGCCGCCAACCCTGTCGCACACTGAGCCGCGGGCCCTGCCCCAGGCTGCCACGGAAGCCGAACCCGGATGAGCCGCCCCCTCGTCGAGCGGCTGGACGGGTTCCGGCTGCCGACCGGCGATGCCTTGCTGGTCGTGCATGGCCAGGGTGTCGACGACATCTTCGTCTGCCGGGACCACGGTGTGCGCGGCATCGAGGAACTGTTGTGGGACACCCTGCACGACGCAGGATTCACGCGCATCGTGTACTCGTCCCTGTCGCGCCCCGTGTACTTCCGCGACCAGCGCTCCCGCGACCTCACGCGACGCCGCCGCCCGGCCGCGAACCGGGGAGGGGGCAACCTGATGCGAGCCGAGTTCTCCGGTCCGCTGGGCCGGCGCATCCTGGGGGGCGGCGCGGCGGCCGACTCCGCGGCGGCCGGCCCCCTGCCGGGCGAGCCCCCCGTACCGACGCTCACCGATCAGCACCGGGTCATGCTCCTCGACCACCTCATGAGACAGGCCGAGCACCGTACGGCGGTGGTCTTCACGCACGCCGAGGAGTCGCTGCGCTACGAGCAGGCCGGCCGTACGCTCGCGGGCGCACTGGCGGAGTGGGTGGAGCACGCCGGGGACCGCAACCTGTGTGTCCTGCTGTTCCGCCGCGACACGCTCGACGACGTGGGGGAGTTCGTCCGCGAACTGCGCCGCGTCCCGCGCCTGGAGACCTACCTCGCCGACCAGCGCGTCCGGTCCGGAGGCGGCGCCACCGCCGCGATCGGCCTGCCGTCGGCGGAAGAGCTGGAGCGCCTGGTCCACGACGTGCGCCTGCGGGAAGGGCTGCGGGTCGAGGAGTGGAACGACCTGCCGCTGGTCGTCCGGACCATGGCTGCCGCTCCCGAGCGGGCCAGGAACTGGCGGGCCCGGCTGCGTCTGCTGGCCCGGGAGAAGCGGTCGCTCGACGTCGCCGAACTGCGGCGGCGCCAGTGGGCGGGCGGCAGTCCCCAGGACGACCGGAGCGTCACCGAACGCATTGAGGCCATGGTGGGCCTCGGGACCGTCAAGGAGCATCTGCAGCGGCTGCGCTGGCGGGCGGCCGCGGACGCCGCACTGCGCGCCCAGGGCCTCGGCCGCGAGGTCGAGACGGGCTCTCCCCACCTGGTGTTCACCGGCAACCCCGGCACCGGCAAGACCACGGTCGCCCGGCTGGTGGGCGAGATCTACCGGGACCTCGGTCTGCTGCGCCGCGGCCACCTGGTGGAGGCGGAGGTCCCCGACCTGGTGGCGGGCGTGGTCGGCGGCACGGCGATCCGTACCGACCGGACCGTGGACCGGGCCCTCGACGGGGTGCTGCTGATCGACGAGATCTACCGGCTGACCGAGCCGGGGCGCGGCGGTTTCGGCTCCGAGGCCATCGACACCCTGCTCACGCGCATGGAGAACGACCGCGGCAGATTCGTGCTGATCGCGGCCGGCTACCCGGACAAGGTCGAGGAATTCCTCTCCGCCAACGTCGGCTTGCGCAGCCGCATACCCGTCGCCAACGTCATTCATTTCCCCGACTACGAACCGACGGAACTGCACGCCATCCTCCTCGGCCGGCTGCGCGCCCTCGGGCTGAGCTGGACACCGGCACTCGAAGAGCTGCTGGGCGAGGTGACGCGGGGCCTGCACGCCACGCGGGACCGGCAGTTCGGCAACGCCCGCGCCATGCGCGACCTCGCCGACGAACTCAAGGACGCCTGGGCGCAGCGCGTCCGCGCGGTGGTGAGTGAACCACTGGAAGCCGAAGACCTTCCGGAACGCTACCGGGCACACATCAGGGGTCCGGTACCGCCGGTCGACGAACTCCTTGCCGAACTGGACGCGTTGGTGGGGCTCGAACCGGTCAAGGAGATGATCCGCGACCTCGTGTACCGGCTGCGGCTACGCCAGTCGCACGGCGGCGAGCCGTTCCCGCCGCCCCATCTGCTGTTCGTGGGCCCGCCCGGCACCGGCAAGACCACCGTGGCCCGACTGCTCGGCAAGCTGCTCCGCTCCCTCGGCCTGCTGCTGCGCGGGCACGTGGTCGAGGTGACCCGGCCCGAACTCGTCGCGGGCTACGTCGGCCAGACGGCGCTGAAGACCAAGGAAGCGGTGCGGTCGGCGGTGGACGGCGTGCTGTTCATCGACGAGGCGTACAGCCTGTCGCGTGGCAGCGAGGCCGGAACGGACTACGGCAAGGAGGCGCTGGACACCCTGACCCGCGAGATGGAGGACCTGCGCGGCCGACTGGTCGTCGTGGCCGCCGGCTATCCCGCTCCGATGGAGACGTTCCTGGCGGCCAACCCGGGCCTGCGCTTCCGCTTCGCCGAACGCGTGGCCTTTCCGGACTACTCGGGCACCGAACTCGTGGAGATCCTACGCCGGATGGCCCACGACCACGAGCCGCCCTATGTGCTGCCGGACGCCACCGTGCCGAGGGTACGGAGATGGCTGGACAGGCAGCGCCGCGCCCACCCCGAGCACTTCGCCAACGCCAGGACCGTACGGGTGCTGCTGGAACGGATGGAGGCCCGCATGGCGCGTCGCATCAGCGCGGACACACCGGCCGGGCGGCCACTGGAGTTCGTGCCGGAGGACGTGCCCGATGGTGACTGGTGAAAAGGCCGCCGCCAGGCATGCGACCGAGGAGTCGGAGTTCTGCTGCCCGGTGTGTCTTGCGACTTCCGAAGGTCGATCGGAGTGCACGAACTGCCGCTGGACCCTTGAAGGTCCCGTAGTACTCGGTGCCCTCACGTCGGAGATCCGGCGTGCTTTCGACGAACGGCTCGCCAGCGCGCGCCGCCGGCTGGACCTGACGGCCGCGGCGCGGGCGGCGGGCTATCCCGGTCGCGGCGATCCCGAGCGGCTGAAACGGTTGGGAGCGCTGCTGTGCGGTGGCCCGCCACGGTCCGCCGAGCGCGACCAGGTGCTGGCCGAGCTGGCCGACGAGCTTACGGTGACGGACCTCCCCGAGCTGCTGCCCGACGGCGTCGTCATCGAGCTCGGCCCCCGGGGACTGCGGGCCGTCACGGTCCGGAACGGCGCCGAGCAGGCGGAGGCCATCGAATGGCCCTGGGCCGAGCTGCTGCCGGGGTTGCCTGGCAGTGCGGACGAGACGCTGTTCTGCCTGGCAGGCGGAGTCGGCGACCGTACCACCAGCGCATCCGAGGCACGGGAGCCCGCAGCCCTCCCCGCGACGGTGGACGTGCTGGCCAGCCGACTGCGCGGCTGGGCGGTGCCGGAGCGCCTGCTGGCCAGGCTCACCCGGCGGTTCCCGCAGGCCCGGACGCTGTACCTGCCGCCGGAACGCCCGGAGCCCGGCCCGCTCCGGCATGCGGGCGGGTTCACCACCGCTGTCTGCCGCGGCGCACCCGACTCGGACGACGTACTCCTCGTGGGTGGTGGCCAGGACGGTTCCGTCACCGTCTGGAAGCTGTGGCAGCGTGCGCCACTCGCCTCCCGGAAGCTCCACGACCGAAGGGTCACCTGCGCCGACCTCACCGAGGACGGCCTGTCCGTCGTGACGGGCGGCCAGGACGGAGCGGTGCGGCTCTGGTCGTTCGCCGCCTCCGGCAGGGTCCGGGTGCTCGCCTGGCACGACGGTTGGGTCAACGCGCTGCGGCAGCGGGGCGGCGTGGTGTTCAGCCTCGGCGACGACGCCTGCGTGCAGCGGACCGTGCTGGGCGCGGCCGGATCCGCCGGTGACGTGCTCGCCCGGGTGGGCTGGGCCTCCGCCACCGCGCTGGAGGTCACCGGGGACGGTCGCGTCGTGATCGTCGCGGGCTCCGACGGGGCGAGCCTGTGGGACGGCAGGAACGGTGCGCGCACCGGACGCCTCACAGCGGAACACGAGGTCGCCTGCCTGGCACTGGACCGCGCGGACCGGCTGGTGGCACTCGGCTGCGCCGACGGCGTGGCACGAATCTTCACCCTGGGGGCCGCGCGGACCGCGGAGGCCGAGTTGGGCGGACACACCGGCCCCGTGCGCCAGGTCGCCTTCGGCCCCGGGGGAGTACTGGCCACGGCGGACGACACGGGCACCGTCCGGGTCCGGGAGCGGGACGGGACGGCCCGGACGGTGGGGACCCACCCGGACCGCGTACGCGGTCTGGCCTTCACCCCGGACGGCCGGCTGATCGGCGCGGGCGCCGGCGGCCTGGTCCGCACCTGGCCCCTCGCGGGCATCCACCGAACCGACAGCGACAAGGGGGGACCATGAGCGAGGGATATCTCGGTGCGGCGTTCCAGTCGGCACGCACCCAACTGGAGCTGACCCTCGACGACCAGCCCGCCACCGAACAGGCGACGCACGCGATCCGCGCCGCGCTGACCCGGCTGGCGCGCGACGCGGAAACGCATCCCGAGCTGGGCGCGAGCGAACGGCGGCAGGCCGCCGCCGCGGTGGAACTGGTCCGGGCGGCAGTCGTCGGTACCTTGGCCGCCGTACGGGCACCGGCGCTCCCGCAGCCCCGGCCCTCGCCGCCGCGCCGGTCACCGTTCCACGCGTTACTGACCGGATTCGGCAGCGAGGAGGAAGACCGGCGCCGGGAGCGGGAACGCGAGGAGGAACTGCTGCGCGTGCGGCGACCGGTGGCCCACACCGCCTCGCTGCTCGAACAGTTGCACGCCGCGCTGGAGTCGGCCGACCGCCTGCTCGCCGAAGCGGAGCCGCCCCCGCCGGAGAAGGTGCCGATCGCCTGGCACGAGGACGGCGAACTCGTCAACCTGCTCCGCGACCTGATGGCCGCGCACAGCGAGAACGACGGTGAGTTGGCGTTGCGCCGGATCGCCGGGCTGCGTCAGGAACTGTCGCTGCGTCACGACATCGACGTGGTGGACTTCGACGGCACCAACGAACGACTGTTCACCCTGGACAGGCAACCGGGCGGCGGCCCGGCAGCCGGTGACTGCCGCACGGTGCAGCCGGCGCTGGTGCTGAAGGGCGGCCGGACACTGTGCCGGGGCGAGGCGACCATGTCTGTCGCGGCACCTCCGGCGCCTTCCGCGCAGGTCGGCCCCGACGTACCGCACACCACCGGCTCCGGAGAACCGCAGCCCGCACCGGCCCCGTCGGCTCCGCATGCGGAGACCACCGACGAGAAGGCGCCCGCGGCCGACCACGACAGCAAGAACAACGGGGGCAAGGAGCACCACAATGGCTAAGACGTCCGGCAGCACAGTGATCGTCGGATTCGACCTCGGGCACGGCGAGTCCGCACTCGCCAAGACGTACACCGACAAGACCGCACCGCCGGTGGTCCTGGACATCGGGTCCACCGGCGCGGGCCGCCAGCATGTGACCGCGGTCGCCGAGCACCCCGGTCGCGGGGTGCTGGTGGGGCGCGAGGCCACCGAAGCGCGCGGTGTGACCTCGCTGTACCTGGCGTTCAAGTCGCCCGAGATCGAACGCGACGAGGTCCGTATCCCCATCCGTCTCTTCGTGGAGAAGGTGGGCCGGGACGCCCGGGAGCGGGACCACGACCTGAGCGGGGCCCGCCCGGTCCGCTGGGTGTTCGGAGCGCCTTCGGGCTGGGGCGACGAACTGATCGGCGTGTACGGTGAGTTGCTCACGCAGGCCGGGCTGACGGATGTGGAGGTGGTGCGGGAATCGCGGGCCGCCATGCTGTACGCCCGGGACTCGGGCGAGGTGCAGATCGACCGCGACCAGTTGGGCGGCTGTGTGCTCATCGCCGACATCGGCTCGTTGACCACCGACTTCACCGGCGTCCTCGGTTACCAGCCCGGCCCGCCCATCGACGCCGGGGTGCAACTGGGTGCCGGACTGATCGACCGCACCATCCTGGAACGCCAGCTCAGCAGGCACCCGATGGCCGACGCGCTCCGCGAGACGCTCCAGGACTCGCGCTTCGAACGGCTGCGGCTGGAGCTGCTGTGCCGCGAGGCAAAGGAGACCTTCTTCCGTACCGATCCGAGCCGGTTCGTGGACGATCCCGAGGCCACGGTCGGCGGCACTCGTAAAGTGGTCACCCGGGCCGGGAACGCCTACTTCGAGGTCGAGCTGACGGCCGCCGAGATGGAAGCGGTCCTGGACACACCCCAGCCCTCCCTCGGTAACCGCCCGTGGCGCCAGGCATTCCGGGACGCGCTCCACGAGGCGGCCGGCCGCCTCGGGCGGGATCCGGAGCTGGTGGTGCTCACCGGCGGAGCCTCCCGTATGCACTTCGTGCAGGAGGAGGCGCGGGAGGCATTCGGCGCGGACCGGGTGCTGCTCGGCCTGGAGCCCGAACTCGCCATCGCCCGCGGCCTGACCCTGGCGGGCCGGATGGGCCTGCATGCCGCCGGGTTCCGGGCCGACGTCCGCAAACTCATCAAGGGGGACCGGGTCGGTTCGCTGGTGCAGGACAGGCTGCCGGCACTGGGCGAACGGCTGGGTGCAGCGGTCGCCGAAGGCATCACCGAACGCCATGTCATTCCCGCGTTCCGCCGCTGGCGCAACGGCGAGATCGCCACCCTCGACGCCATGGCGGAAGGGATATCCCGGGCGCTGCAGGCCGAGCTGGCCGCGTCGGACAATACGCGGCTGACCGAGGCGAACATCGCATGGCAGAACGAACTGCGGCCGGAGATCGAGGAGCTGACCCGCCCCATCTGTCACCGGTGGCACATTCCGCCGTCCGCGATGGAGCTTCCCTCGGTGCAGGTCAGCGGCGGGGAGCTGACGGTACCGTTCGACTCGGAGGCGGCGACCGAGGTGCTCGACAACATCGCCAAGGTGGTGAACGTGGTGGTGGCCGGCGTCGTCGCCATGACCCTGTTCGGCGCCGGTACCGCGATCATCGCGACGACCGGGCCGTTCGCCGTCATCATCGCCGCCGTCGTGCTCTACATCGGGATCAACGAGGGGCGAGAGGCCGCCATGGCGAAGGCCCGGCAGGCGAACATCCCGGTGATGCTGCGCAAGTTCGGCGGAGAGAACCGGCTGGTGTCGAAGCTGCGGCAGGGAGCCGAGGCACAGGAGGCGCAGCTCGCTGCCGCGTTCAGCGCACAGTTCATCGAGGACGGTGGCCAGCGGCTGGTCAGCGAGATCAGTAAGAGTATCGCTGCGGATCTCGAAGTTCTCGCACGTGACGCGGAGTTGTTCATCTCCTGATCCGACGGCGAGGGCCCGCGGATCAGCGTGAGGAAGGGGTGGCCGGCCCTTCGTCGCTCCAGGCGACGAGGGACCGGCTTGCGGAGATCTCCTGGTCGCGGGTGTCCACGGCGCGTGCCAGGGCTGCGTCCAGTTCGCCGAGCCTGCTCTCGACGGTGCCGAGGGCACCCGCGATCCGGTCCAGTGCGTCGTCACCGCTTCCCGGCTGCGCGGACTCGGCCAGCGACTCGACGATGCGGTGGTTGACCTGGGCCCAGGTGGCGAGCTGCGCCAGCCGTTCGCGCTCGGCGCGCACCTGGTCCCTCCGCTGCTCGGCCTCGGTCGCGGCTTCCTCCGCACCGGCCAGCTCGCTCTCGGCCTCGGCGAGATCGTGTTGCGCTTCGGCGGCTCGCTCCAGTGCCTGGCGCACCGGCGTGGCCAGCCGCGTCAGCCGCTCCTCGGACAGTCGCAGCAGCTCACCGCTGCCCAGCCGGACGGCTTCCTCGGTGCCGTCGGCGTGTTCGCGCAGCAGCGTCAGGCGGGCGTCGAGCACATCGCGCTGCTCCCGTACGTCTTCCAGGGCCTCCACCAGCCGTTCCAGGCGGCGGACCTCGGCGACCTGGGCCCGGAGGTCCGCCAACTCCGCCAGGCGTGCGTCGAGGTCGCTCCGGGCCCCGGCCAACTCGTCACGCTGGTGGCGCAACTCACGTATTTGTGCGCCCAGTTCGGTGAGTTCCTGTTGTCGTTCCCGAAGGTAGGACTCCACGTCCGGGCCGGGGCGAGCCGCCCGCAGCAACGACGGCACCGCCCCGGCGAGCCCGGACACCGAGCCGATGGCATCGTCCAGCAGGAAGACCGCTTCGGTGGTCACGTCCTCCGGCGCCTCAGCGGCCAGCCGGGCGACGGCCTGCGCCGCCCACTCCAGCGACCAGCGCAGAGCGTGCAATGCGTCCTGGTCCGTGCCGCGCGCCGCCGCCTCGGTGACGCGCCCTCTCGTCCCGTCGTTCATCCCGTGTCCCCCGTCCTCGCTCCGGCCGGGCCGTTCAGCGGCAGTAGTACCGTCTCCCCGCCGTCCTTCGGACGCAAGGCCAGCACACCGGGCCCGCTCCCCGCCGAGTGCAGGCCCAGGCGGTACCGTCCCGGGCGCAGAGCAGGACAGGGCACGCGGATCTCCGTGTCGCCCAGCCGGATCCGGACGTCGGGGCGGTGCCCGTCGGGCACGTCTACGGTCACGTCGTGAGCGTCGTCTCGTACGGACGTGCTTGAAGCCTCCTCGCCGGACTCCCGTACGGCCAGGGCAACAGGCCCGCCAGGAAGAGCCAGCGGAAGGTCTGCCTCGGTGAGCAGGCCCTGATGGACGCGGTGGACGCGCAGACTCAGCCGGTGGCGGGCCGTCTCGGGAGCCTGGACGGAACCGCGCGCGACGCGCAGCGCTCCCAGCGCGGCCGCGTGCTCCTCCAGCACACGGACCGGCGCGCCGGTCGCGGCCTCCTGGACGGCGGACCCGGCGAGCGGATGCCGGCGAAGGCCGCCGCCGAGAAGGATCTGCGATACGCCCTCCGAGGCTGTCGGCCCGGCCAGGATCGGGGAGAGCGCCGACCGCAGGGCCTGTTCGACGGGTGCGAAGGCGTCCAGTACGGCTCCGGCCGTCATCTCCTGCGGCAGCCACAGCGGCGCCGCCCGGTACCGGGCCTGTACCCGCGCCCGGGACAGCAACAGCGCGGCACGCCTGGCCTCCTGCGGATTCTCCGGCTCTCGCGGCGACGTGACGGGCGACCCGGCGCCCACCGTCCGCCACTCGACACCGGACGACAGCGTCACGGACTGCCAGCGCACACCACACACGGCAGCTACGACTCCGTCCGCCTCCAGCCGGCACACCAGGTGCCTCCCGGAGGACTGATCCAGTGAGGCAGCGGCCGCCACCGCTCTGGGTACGAACTGGCGCAGTGGCATCCCCAGGTCCCCGGCGAGTTCGCCGTACAGTGCCTCCCGGCGGGCCGCTCCGGGCGTGTCGAACCACTGCTCCGGCACGGCGAGTACCAGACCGTCCACCGGCTCCGTGAGACCCCGCAGATATGCCCCGGGCCCGGAGACGAAGGGCTCCGGCGGCCGGACACCGTCCGCCGCGCCGGTCACGGCGACACCCGCCGCGACATCGATACCCACGAACACGGCCACCACCCGCCCGCGCCCACCACACCCGTGCGCACTCCGCACGCCCCAGAGTAGCCCTCCCGGCGGACGCCCGTCCGTCCACCGGAAAAATGACGTCGTCGCGGACTCGGCCCCGGAGAGCGGGACTAGACTCGAAGCGCACTTCGGTCGGGCCGGGCTGGTCAATGGGGGGGGCGGCACATGAGTGATCTGGTGCGGTTCAGGACGGCGGGTGGCGAGGACATGCTCGTCGAGGTCGACAGCGCCTCGCCCGGCCTGGAGAACGTGGCGCGCGGCGACAACGGCATCCTGGAAGCGGCCCGGAGCCTCGACGAGATGCTCACCGGAGCCCGGCCCACGATCGACGCGGTACTGGACTGGCTCCGTCGCCTGGCGCCCGACGAGTACGAGGTCGGGTTCGGCATCAAACTGAACGCCGAGGCCGGGGTGGTCGTCGCCAAGACCTCCGCCGAGGGGCACTTCACCGTACGGCTGGGCTGGCGCGGGGACGAGCCCGCCGCTCCGACCGGCTAGGCAGCCCGCGGTGTCCTCCCACTGGGAACGGGCAGCGTGGCTGGTGACCGTCGCCCGTGCCGAAGGCCGGCCGCCCAGTGGCGCCGGCGTACTGGTCACCGACCGGCACGTACTCACCTGCGCCCATGTTGCCGCCGCGGCCGCAGACCGGGCCGAGCCGCCCGACACCCCCGTGTCCGTGCGGTTCCAGTGGGCCGGGCCGCACGATCCGATACCTGCGGCTGTGGTGGCCGGGGGCTGGCACCCGCAGGACGCCAAGGGGCGCCGGGGCGACCTGGCCGTGCTCGAACTGCGGGGCCCGTTGCCACCGTCGGCCGCCCCCGCACCCCTGATCAGCACCCAGAACGGCACGGCCGGCCACGGCTTCCACGTGTACGGCTATCCCCAGAACCACGAAACCGGCGGCGTCCCGGCCTACGGAACCGTCCGCGGCGCCGCGGAACACGAGTGGATCGGGCTGGAGTCGGAGTCCGCCCTCGGCCACGCCCTCGCCCCCGGCTTCTCCGGCTCCCCGGTGTGGGACCGCACCCTGGGGGGCGTGATCGGCATCGTCACCACCCGGGACAGGCCGTCGCAGGGCCAGGACACGCGGACGTCGTACGCGATCCCGGTCGAGACCCTGGCCAGGTACTGGCCGCCACTGCGCGACCTCGTCCGCGACCCGGTCAGCGAGGCACAGCGGGCCGCACTCGAAGAGCTGCTCGCCCTGCCACTGGACGCCGCGGGCGAACTGCCCAGGCTGCACGACGTCCGCATCTACGACATGGGCGTCACCTCGTCCAAGGACCTCCAGGACCACCCGGACCCGCCCTACGTTCCCCGGCTCCAGGAGGACCGAGCACTGGACGAGGCGCTGCGCACCAGGCCGTTCGTCCTGCTGGCGGGGGACGCCAAGGCCGGGAAGTCCCGCACTCTTGTCGAGAGCCTGCGCCGCGTACTGCCGCACGGCACACGCCTCATCGTGCCCGGACCTGCCCCCTCGGCCCCTGGCGGTATCGCCGCTCTGCCGCTGCCTACCGGAGGCGACGGCGCGGTGCTGTGGCTGGACGACATCGACGAATATCTCCGGCCCGGCGGCATGGATACCAAGGTGCTCGACGCCTACCGGTCCATGCGGCCCTCGGTCCTGGTGGTCGCCACCATCACCTCCGAGTGGCTGGGCCGCATCCTCACCCCCAAGGGTGAGGTGAACCGCGCGGCCCGGAGGGTGCTGGACAGAGCGCCGCAGCCGGTCGTGCTGCCGCGGCTGCTCCGTCAGGAGGATCTCGCGGACGCCCGTCGCCTGTACCCGGACGAGGACTTCACCGACCGCGGGATCGGCGAGCTGATGGTCGCCGCGCCTCTGGTGGAAGCGCGCTTCAACGGCGGCCGCGCCGGCTGTCCCGAGGGGTGGGCGGTGGTCCTGGCCGCGGCGGACTGGCACCGTATGGGCTGCGAGGGGGAACTCACCGGTGCGGCGCTGGCGGGGCTCTTCACGCACTACCTGGAGGCCGGGCCGAGCCACCGCGCCGCCACCGACGCCGCCCTGCACTCCGGGATCGCCTGGGCGACCGAGCCGGTGGCGGGCAGCATCGCGCTGCTGACCGAGTACAGCCGGACGGGTGCACCGGGGCCGGGCGGCGAGGCCGACGGCCGCCGTTATGAGGCGTTCGCCTACCTGCCCGGGTACCTGGACAGTCGCGACGACCCGGACACCGCCCGCGTCCCTCGCTTCGCCTGGGACTGGGCGGTCCGCGGCACCCCCGCCGACCAACTGCTCGGTGTCGCCTTCGCCGCGTTCACCCGGGAAGAGGGTGAGGCGGCCCAGAGCGCACTGGAGCGCGCCCTCGCCGAGGCCACGGACCGCGACGTCGTCGCCTGGGCGGCCCTGATGCTCGGCGAACTGGCGATGTACCGCAGTGACTTGGCCAGAGCCAAAAGCCTGTTGGAACGAGCGACCGACTGCGATTCACCGGACGTCGTGTCCTTCGCCCAGGTCGACCTGGCCGCCGTACTGCAGCTCTCCGGCGACCTGGACGCCGCGTGCGCGGTGCTGGAGACGGTGATCGCCTCCGGTGACCCGCTCGCAGTGCCCCTGGCGCAGGCAAGTCTCGGCGGACTGCTGCTCGGGCAGGGCGCGACCGACCGGGCCAGGGAACTCCTCGAAACGGCCCTGCGGTCCGGGGACTCACAGGTCGTGCCGCTGGTCCAGATCGGCTTCGGCGGCCTGATCGTGCAGCGCGGCGAGATGACCGGAGCGGCCACCACGGTCAAACGGGAGCCGTCCGGGCCCGCCTCTCCGGAACCGCCCTCCCGCTTCGGCACTGCGGGCCCGCTGAACCTGCCACGGGCCGTACGGCAGTCCGCCATCTCCTCGGCGGTGCCACTGGCCCAGCTCAACCTGAGCGCGGCCCTGGTGGGCGAAGGCGAACTGGAACAGGCCGACGAACTGCTCCACTCGGCCCTGCGGTCCGGAAACCCGATGGTGGTGCCGCTGGCCCAGGCGAACCTGGGGGGCCTGCACATTCAGCGGGGCGAGCTGGAAGAAGCCCGTGAACTCCTGGACGCCGCGGCGGCCTCGCGGCACGTCTTCGCCGCCGAACACGCGCAGGTGACCCTTGCCTGGCTGTTCTGTCTGACGGAGCGGTACGACGAGGCGACCGAGATCCTGCGGCGCGCCGTCGGCTTCACCAA
Organism: Streptomyces chrestomyceticus JCM 4735; assembly: GCF_003865135.1. Classification (NCBI taxonomy): domain Bacteria; kingdom Bacillati; phylum Actinomycetota; class Actinomycetes; order Kitasatosporales; family Streptomycetaceae; genus Streptomyces; species Streptomyces chrestomyceticus. Next base: position 9,295,753 of record NZ_BHZC01000001.1, read on the forward strand.
CCCGGAACAGGTGCTGCGGGCACGGTGCCTGCTCAGCACGGTGCACGCGGCACGCGGGGACTACGCGGCCGCTGCCGAGGAACTGCAGCCGGTGGTCGACTCCGCCGACTCCGACTGGCCGCTGCTCGCCCGTACGGACCAAGGTCTGTACTGGTGCCAGGCAGGGCAGTACGAGCGGGCCCGTACCGCGCTGAGCGAGATGGCGGGGGCCGGTCACCCGGAACAGTCGCCGCGCGCCGCCGATCTCCTCGGGGACCTGGAAGCGGCGCAGGAGAACTGGGCACAGGCAGAGGCCGCATACCGTACGGCGATCGACAGCCAACACCCGCTCTGGTCACCCATGGCCGGATTCGACCTCGCCGTGATGTTCAACCGGCTCGGTGACCGGCGGGACCAGGACCTGCTCGCCGAGGTCGCGGCGTCCCGGGAGCCCGATCTGGCACCGCGCGCCGCGGACCTGCTCGGGGACGTACTGGCCGCACGGGGTGACTGGGCGGAAGCCGAGGCCGCGTATCGGCGTGCCATCGATGCCGCGCACCCGCACTGGTCGGCCGTCGCCCGGCTGGACCTGGCGATGATGCTGGCGGACCGGAGCGAACTGGCCCGCTCGGAGGCCCTGTTCAGGGCGGAATCCACGTCCGGCTCGGCACTGGCGGAGGTCGCCGAGGCATTCCTGGGCATCCTGCTGGTGCAGCAGCCAGGGCGTGCGGCGGAGGGACGTCCGCTGCTGGAGCGGCTCGTGACGTCCGACTCCGACACGGCCGCGGACCTCTGCCGGGTGCAGTTGGGCAAGCTGGCGGTGGACGAAGGCCGCACGGAGGAGGCGACCGCGCTCTTCGAAGCGCTGCTGGACTCCACCAGCGAGGTCGCCGTCTCGGTGATCCCACTCGCCCGCGCCCACCTGGGCGCGATCCTGCTCCAGCAAGGCCACGTGGACGAGGCACTGGAACGGCTCGACGAGACGGACTTCGACCACCCGGGCGCCGCGGCGGTGGCACTGCTGAGCTACGGCGAGTACCTGATCGAGGTGGGCGACACCACGGCCGCCCAGGAGTACCTGAACACGGCACTCGGCCTGGAAGTGCCGGACACCGTCCCGAAGGCCCTCGCGCTGCTCGGCGTGGCCCAGCTAGCGGAAGGCGACCTCGACGGGGCCAGGACGGCCCTGACGGAGGCGCTGGCCACCGGCACCCCAGCGATCGAACCGCTCACCCGCCGCTACCTCGGCAGTGCCCTGGCCAGGCTGGGGCACCTCGCGGAGGCCCGGGACACCCTCCTCCCGCTGGCCCGCTCGGACGACTCCGTCCACCGGCCCCAGGGTCTGGTCATCCTCGGGCAACTGGCCATGCTCGACGGACACACCGACCAGGCACATGACTGGCTCACCCAAGCAGCGGCGTCGGACGACCCCGAGGCTCGCAGCCGCGCCCGCCAGGCACTCGACGAGGTCGGGGCCACGCCCGTCCCGTCCCTGGGTACCGGTCCGCCGCCAGGGATCACAGGGCCGGAGCCCGCCGGCGTAGTACCTCCGGCCGCAGCCCCCGTAGAGCCCACCCTGTCCCCAGGCCAGGCACGCTCACCTGCCGGTGACGACCCACCCGAGCCGTCGTTCCACGCAGCAAGCCTGCCGACCGGCCTCCTCCTCGTCTTCGGCCGGATCGCCGAGGGGGAGGGGCTGCCGGACGAGGCCCACTACTGGTTCGAGCGGGCGCTCGCCACCGGCGAGCGCACCAGGGAGGCACAGGCACTGCTGGCTTCGCTCACGAGCGACGACGGACCCGCTGCGTGACCACCTCGCCCCGTGTTCCGCCCTGTCGGCTCAGTCCTTCAGGCCGTAGAAGCGAATCGGCGAGTTCGGCTGGAAACCGATACGCGGATACACCGGGGCCCCGGCGGCGGTCGCGTGCAGAACAGCGCGGGTCAGGCCGGTGGCCCGGGCGCCTTCGTACAGCGCCTTGCGGGTGACCGCCTCGCCGTAACCCCTGCGCTGCCACTGCGGGTCGGTGGCGACGAGAACGACGAACAGGCGGCCCTCCGCTTCGACCGTGGCGGCGCACGCGACCGGCACGTCACCTCGCATGCCCAGGTAGGCGTACACGTCGTTCTTCCAGAGCGCGGATCCGGCGAGGCCGTCGCGGCCCGCCTCCAAGGGGAAGCCGTAAGCGCGGGAGTTGATGTCCGCGTAAGCCCGCACCTGCTCCTCGGTGCGCACGCGCGTGAACGTCAGCTCGGGGTGGGCCGGTTCCGGTATGGGAAGCAGGTCCCCGGCCATGCCCGTACCGGGGAAGGCGTACTGCAGCCCCGCCTGCTCAGCCGCCGTGTCCATCGCGGAACGGGCCTCGCCGTCGAGAAGGTCCTCGAAGAGCCACAGGAAGCCCGGGTACTTCTTCGTACGCATGATGTCCGCTGCCTGGCCCAGACGGTGTCCGAGAGCCTCCGCGTCCACGCCCACATCGGTCAGGGTGACGCAGTTCCAGAATGCGAAGGGGCAATCCGCCCAACGGACGGCGATCCCCGGGAGATCACGTACGTCCGCATGCGCGTCGCGGTCGAGCACCATGGAGCGCCAGACCACGGTGAGCTGGCGCGCCGATTCGACGGACTCCGTGAGATGGTCGGTCACCGTACCCCCTGATGCGTCGAGTTCATGCAGGCACCTGAGCAGGTGGTGGACGACTCCGGTGCCGGTCGGTCAGAGGGGACTCTACTGGCGACGCGACGGCACGACGACACGGAGGCTGGACGGCGTGGGATCATCGGCCACTGCCGCCGAACTGGTCGGTTTCGGCGGGGGAGTCGGAATGGGGTACGTGGTACGACCGGCGCCCGACGCGCCACCACAGGGCAGCCATGACGAGGGCCACCGCCACGGCGACGGGGGTGTAGTTGAAGCTCGTGCCGGTGACCGGGCTGGTCTGCGGCAACAGGAACAGCACCGTGGCCGCGCCGGCCCACACCACCGCCACCCAGCCGACCGGCCGGCTCCAGCGGCCCAAGTGCCAGGGCCCCGGGGTGAACCGGTCGCGGTGGCGCAGCCGTAGCAGTACCGGGATGGCGTACGCCGGCGTGAAGCCCACGACGGAGATCGCGGTCACCGCCGAGAACGCCGTGGCGGAGTACAAGGACGGCAGCGCGAGTACGAAGGCGGCACCGACCGCGAGCCAGACGGCATGGGACGGGACGGCCGTACGCCGACTGACCTGCTGCCACCGCGCCGAACCCGGCAGGGCACCGTCCCGGGCGAAGGCGTAGATCATGCGGCTGGCGGAGGCGGTCACGGCGTAGCCGCACAGGAACTGCGCCACGATGATCACCAACAGCAGCACCTTGGCCACGGCCACCCCGAGGGCGTCCAGCAAGATCTGGGCGACCGGTACGCCGGTCGGCCCGGCCAGAGTCGTGGCGTAGTCCTGCACGGCGAACAGCAACGCGGCCAGCAGGACGCCGCCGGCCAGCCAGGACACCGCCACCGAGCGGACGATCCCACGGGCCGCGGCGACAGCGGCCCGGCTGGTCTCCTCGCTCAGGTGCGCCGAGGTGTCGTAGCCGGCCAAGGCGAACACCGGGAGCAGCATGCCCAGCAGGATCACGTAGACGGGGGAACTCCAGCCGGTGTTGTTGGTGAATTCGGAGAACACGAACCCGGCGGACTGGTGGTGAGAAGGGAGAAAGGTCAGAGCGCCGATGATGACCACGGCCCCCACCAGGTGCCACCAGGCACTCAGGGACGTCAGGACATTCATCAGCCGAGTGCCGAAAAGGTTCAGGATCGCGTGCAGCGCGAGGACGACCGCGTACAGGATCAGCAGGGAACCCGGGGCCGGCGCGTAACCGAACTGCAGGTTGGCCCAGGCGGCGGTGAATGTCGCGATGCCGTAGTCCTGGGCGGCGATCCCGCCCAGCAGGCCCAGGAGGTTGAGCCAGCCGGTGTACCAGCTCCACCGCTCGCCGCCGAGCTGGCGCGCCATGTAGTACAGACCACCGCTGGTGGGGTAGCGAGAGGTGATCTCCGCCAGGGCCGCCGCCAGGCACAGCACCAGCGGCCCGACAGCGAGCCATCCCCACATGATCACGGCGGGACCGCCGGAGTTCAGGCCGTAGCCGAACAGCAGCAAGGTCCCCGACATGATGGAAATGACCGACAGGGACGCGGAGAAATTCCCGAACGCGCCCAGACGACGCTGCAACTGCTGGGTGTAGCCCAGCGATTGGAGCGTGCGCGCGTCCTCCCCGCTGTCGTGCGGGGGTTCCGGTTGCCGGCTTCGTGCATGAGCGGGAGTACGCACCGTCAGACCGCCGGAAGCCGTCGGGCATAGACCTTGCCGCCTCCGTCGAAGACCGCGGTGGTGCCCAGCCCGTCCACGGAGAGGCTATTCGGCGTCCAGGAGATGTCTGTGCCGCCTCCGGTCATGCTGATGCGTTCGATGTGGCCGGTCCGCAGTTCCCGTCGGAAGATGTCGACGGCCTGGTTGGTGTCGCCGGGGACCAGGTTGTCGGCGCCCGAGGCGAAGTACAGCCAGCGGCTGTCGGCCGTCACGGTGCCGCGGTACGCGTCGTGGACCGTCTGGGTGCCTGGCAGGGGAGGGCCGGCTTTCGTGGTCGTCCCCTGTTGGAGGTCGCGGACGTAGAGCTCGACGTGCGAGCCGTCCACGTCGGGGCCGTTGGACTCGAAGGCCCTGAACAGGGCGTACCGTCCGCCGGGGCTCAGGGTCGCGTACGGGTGCGCGTCGCGCAGTGCCCCGTTGAGGTCGAGGGAGGCACCCTGGATGCGGCCGGTGCGCGCGTCGTACGTGAAGAACGGGAAGGTGTGGCGCGCGGGAGGGGGCTTGGAGACGGAGGCGGCGGGGACCGGTGAAGTGCCTGGCTCCGTCGGCGGTGCGGTGTCTGCCTTGCGCGGTCGTACGGCAGGGGCCTGGCCGCGGGGGAGGAGGTTGGTGGCCTTGGAGCGGAAGCCGATGGTGGTGCCGTCCGCGCTGATCACCGGGTCGGCGGACGCCTGGTCGGCCGGGCGGCCGTCCGCGCCGGCCGTGACCAGCCGGGTGGTGCCCTGCCGGCGGTCGGTGACGTGGATGTCGCGCCGGTTCGCAGTGTACGCCACATACCGGCCGTCCCCGCTGATGGCCGGGCTCTCGGCGCTCCCGGCGGTGGTGACCAGCTCGGTGTGTCCGGTCCGGCGGTCCCGTACGAAGATCTTCCAGCCGCCGTCCGCAGGCTGCCCCGGCACGACGCCGGGTGCATCGGTGCTGAACGCCACGTACCGGCCGTCGGCACTGATGGCCGCCTGACTCGTGGACCCGTCCACCTGCGATCCGTCGTCGGCGACGCTGACCCGCTCGGTGAGCCCGGTGAGCAGGTCCCGCACGAAGATGTCGTACAGGCGGTTGGTGTCGCCCGGCACCAGGTTGGACGCCATGGAGGTGAAGAGGGCGTACCGGCCGTCCGCGCTCACCCCGCGGGCTTGCGACCAGTTGTCGGGCTGGGCGCCGCCGAGGCCGAGGTCCACGTGGACGATGTCGTCCCCCTGCGGGGCGGCCTGAGCCGGTGGGACGAGCCCGGACAGCAGGGCGGCAGCCACGAACGCGCAGCTCCGGCGCGCTTGCCGCCGTCTTCTCGCGCCGCCAGACGTTCGCTTCACGAGCATCCGTCTTACGTCCGGCCGTCCCGCATGCGTCCGTCTCACCTGCATCAGTCCTCCCCTGGGGTCGGGCCTGGCCGGGCAGGCGTCCCCCTGGGCCCCGCCCGGTCGGCCAGAGTGAGCCAACCGGCGGAAGGCCCGGCTGGTCAACGACACGGGTGGGGCGCGGGTGGAATCGCGCCAACGGCCCGAGGGGACCGACCGGCGGTCAGGCGGCGAGGTAGTCGTGGACCGGCTCGGCGGGGGCGAGGGTGAGGTCGGTCAGGATGTGGCTGGCGTCGACGACCTCGCGTACGGGCAGATCGGCCAGGGGCGCCATGACGTGCTCGAAGAGCTGGAGACGGGCCGGGCCGTGCCAGGCTTCCTTCACGGTGACGTCGGTGATCTGCATACGGACCAGGTCGCAGACGCGGGGCCGGAAGTCGTAGCCCGGGACCGTCTTGACGGCGAAGGTGGGCACGGTGATCTGGCTGCGGGCCTCCTCCGGGTCGAGCGGCTGCCACTTGTAGGCCATGGTGGCGGTGGCGACGCGCTCGCTGCCGTAGTCGAGGGTTCCGACGAGGGCGCCGCGCTCGTGCCGCAGTGCGGGCTCGCCCGCGACCTTCGGGTAGGCGCTCAGTTCGCGGCCGGCGGCTGTGGCGCCGAAGGAGTCCAGGTACATGGCGTGCAGGTACTCGCCCTGCTCGGCTCCGTGACGTACCGGGATGACCTGACCGCACTCCGTGTACGGCCCGTAGCCGTCCACCTCGCCCATGCGCATGACCTCGAAGCGCACGAGGGGCTCGATGATCTCCAGCGGTTCCGGGACCACTGCGCGCAGGGCGTCCGGGTCGGTGCGGTAGACGACGTTGAAGTACTCGCGGTCGGTGAAGCGGGTGGGGCGCGGGGGGTAGAGCGGGACGGTCAGGGGGGTGGTCACGGCGGCGGTCACCTGGTCGGCGCGCATCGGGTGCTCCTTCGTGAGGGCGCGGCGGGCGCCCTCTCAGTTGCATACACGGTGTATCGGATACACACTGTATCGAGAAGTTGGGTGGTGCATCCACCCGCGTCCGGCCCCGCCGCTCTCGCGCGCCGGGGCCACGAGACAGGAGCAGTCATGAGCTTCACCCCTCCCGCCCGCCACCAGGACCGGCCGGTCGCCGTCATCGGCGCGGGCACGCTCGGCCGCCGTATCGCCTTGATGTTCGCCACCCGGGGCGGCCTGGTCCGGATCTACGACCCCGCCGCCGAAGCGGGCGAAGCGGCCCGCGCCTATGTGGCCCGCGAACTGCCCGAGGTGGTGAAGACGATCGACGGCGGCCGTCCCGGCACCGTCGAGGCCGTGACCGACCTGGCACCCGCCCTCGCGGACGCCTGGCTGGTCATCGAGGCCGTACCGGAGCGCCTGGACCTGAAGCGGCGCATCTTCGCCGACCTGGACGCGCTCGCCGAGCCGGACGCCGTCCTGGCCAGCAATTCCTCGTCCTACGCGACGAGCCACCTCGTCGACAGCGTGCGCACCCCCGAGCGCCTGCTGAACCTGCACTTCTACATGCCGCCCCGGCAGAACGCCGCCGACGTGATGTCTTGCGGCCGCACCGATCCCGCCGCCATCGCGCTGCTGCTGAAGGTGCTGCCCGACTACGGCATTCACCCGTTCGAGGCCCGCCGGGAGAGCACCGGCTTCATCTTCAACCGTGTCTGGGCCGCCATGAAGCGGGAAAGCCTCGCGGTGGTCGCCGAAGGCGTCTCCACCCCGGCGGACATCGACCGCATGTGGCAGGTCAACACGGGCGCCGCGGCCGGACCGTTCCGCCTGATGGACGCCATCGGCCTGGACGTCGTCCTGGACATCGAGAACCACTACGCCGCCGAACGCCCCGGGCTGCCCGAAGGCCCCCGTGAGCTGCTGCGGAAGTACGTGGACGCCAACCGCCTCGGCGTCAAGACCGGTGCCGGCTTCTACGACGACTACCAGCGGCAGGGCTGACGGCAGGCCCGGAACGGGCGGGCACGTACCCTTCGGGAGGAACCATCACCTGCAGGGAGCGGTACGTGCCCAAGTCACCCACCAAACGCCGGCCGGCCACGGTCGCCGCACTCACCGACAGCGCGCTCGCGCTCTTCGCCGAGCGCGGCTTCCACGCCACGTCGATCAGTGACATCGTCCAGCAGGCCGGACTGACCCGAGGCGCCTTCTACTCGAACTTCCGGGACAAGGAAGAACTCTTCCTGGCCCTGTACGACACGCACACCGACCGGCTCCTGTCCCAACTACGTGACCAGGTCGAGACCTTCGCGGACGACGCCGACCCGGTGGCGCGCGTCTTCGACCTCCTGGCCACGCACGACGCGCAGGAGCGCTCCTGGTTCCTGGTCTCCATGGAATTCACGCTGCACGCGGCGCGCCACCCGGACATCGCGCGGACCCTCGCCGACCATGAAGAGCGCCTCAACACCGGCCTGGCCGAGATCCTGGGCCGCTGCCTCGCATCCTCCGGGCACGCCCCCGACGTGTCCGCCACCGCCCTCGCCCGCCTGGTCGTGGCGCTCTACGAGGGCCTCACCGCCATGCGCGTCACCCACACGATCGCCGACGCCGACCCCACCCCCTTGGCCCGCCGGGCCCTGCCCCACCTCGTCCGAGCCCTCGGGACGCCGTAGATCCCTGGGCGCCGCAGGAGCACCTGGAAAGCCCGGATGGCCCGGAGGTGTCATACCTCCGGGCCATCCGGCTTTCGAGGCAGCGCGCCGCGGTGCGGTCCGCGGCGGATGAGCCGGCCGCCGCGTCCTGCCGCCTGTCGCCCGCTGCCCCAGCTCTGTGACCGACGGGCCGTTACTTCTTCTCGCCCGCCTCGCCCTTCGGGCTCTTGTCGAGGATGGCGAAGTCGACCGTCACCTGGTCATCCTTCACCTCGGTGACGGAAATCGTCATCGACTTCGGCCGGCCCTTGTAAACGGCGGTGCACTGCACGCTCGCCGCCTCCTTCGCCCGCAGTCCGCCCGGGCAGCTCACCGAATCCGGCTTCTCGTCGCGGAAGGGGTGGCCCTTGGCGTTCTCCTCCACGTCCGCGCGCGACACCTCGTGCCCGTCCCCGCTTGCGGTGAGGACCGCCCCGCCGTTGCTCGTGTTCAGACTCAGGGCGATGCCGCCACCTGCCGCCAGTACGACGATCACGGCCAAGGCGATGATGATGCGTTTCATGCGGTGTTCCCCGAATCTCGTTCCGGCCGGTTCCGCCCGGCTGTTCTTCCTCACCCGTCCGCCCGGACGAGGCAGCGGAGTGCTGAGCACCGGACGAACGTCAGCTTTGAAGAGCACGCTGGCGTTCCGCTAACGGACGGCTAACGCGGCGTGGCGGCGCACGCTCGCGGTGATTCCGGTTCCGGTTGCGCTTCCGGTCCGTCGGTCGTCGGCCGCCGCTATTTGCGGGGGAGGGCATGGAAGCGGAAGCCGGTTTCCATCGCGGGGAACGCCAGGTCGTCGGTCAAGGAAAAACTGGGCATTCCCGGTTCCGCCCAGTATGTGTAATTCAGTGACTTCCGCAACGTTGCCAGTACGCTCCCTTCCTCCTCCATGATTTTCTTGTCGCAGCCGCGGTGCGAGGTGAGGGCCACGTCGTGGAAGAAGACATGCACACCGGAGAACGTCGCCCGGGCGGTGAAGTCGTTGCAGCCGAGTTTGCCGCTCACCTCGCCGTTCTTGTGGAAATCGAAGTACAGCCGGTCGCCGGCGGCGAACTCCGGGCCTTGACTGTCGTAAACCGTGGCGACGCCGAGTTGCCACCGGGTCGTGAAGAAGGCGTCGCTCCTGGCCTGCACGAGCGTGATGTCGTCACCCTGCTCGTTCTTGAGGTGCAGTTGCACCTCGCCTTGCCCGGTGTGCCGCTCCGAAGACAGCGAGAGATTTCCGCGGAGCACCCTTTGCACCTCCTTCTCGAAGTGCGTCAGATTCAGCCGGTCGGATCCGCTGTGCGGAGCGCACGGTCCGGAACCGGCCGACGGAGGGGCCGGCGTCACGGAGGGAGCGGGCCGGAGGGCCAGCTTCTGACCCAGCGTGAGCCGGGTGGCCGACACCTCGGCCTTCAGGCGGAACGGCGTACATCCGTAGTCACCCGAGGCGGTACCGTCGCCGTGCAGCGCGATCCACGCACGCGCCTCGGACGGCAGGTACACTTCCTGGCCGCCGAACCTGACCCCCCGAAACCGCCAGACGCCTTCCGCCAGGAGCCCGTCCGCGCCGGCCGGTCGCTGCGACGCGGGGAACGCGGGCGCCGTGAGGTCCCCCGGGGCGCCGTCACCCTCCACCCCGCTGCTGCATGCGGTGAGGCTGAGGAGCGCCGCCAGTGTGGCGGCAGGGACGAGAGTCAATCTTCGGGACATCTTCACCCCTGTCGAGACGCTCAGCCGACATGTCCGGTTCCGACCCCACTCGTGTCCCTGCCCGACCGCCCGAAAGGTCCCACGGCGCCACCATCAGCCTGGTGGCGCCGAAGCTCACCGCCACCAGCGGGACAGTGACCCGGAAGGCGACCGGGACCGCATGCGGGGCGGCGGAAGGGCCGCCGTACGCGGCGTTGCCGAGGGACACGCTTCCCAGGACCGCCACCCCGAGCGTGGCTCCGAGCTGCTGTACGGCGACGGACGCAGATCGGGAATTCCTCCCGTCGGGAGGGCTTTCCGTTGCGGGTTTCCACGCGGCCGCCTGTCGTGAGCCCTGCTCGCGGACGTTGTTGTGACTCCGGGCACGCCAACTCGACGCGGTACAGAGGGCGTTAGTCACGTGTTAGCGGAGTGGCAGCTTCACGCCAGGGGGCCTGGACAGAGTGGGTGACGTACCGAGGAGTCAACGGCATCGACTGACCTGGGGGACCCGAAATGAGCACGAAGCCGAGCACGGAGACAAGCGCGAGCGCGGTCCGCACCGCCCGTCGTCGCACGCTGCGCGTTGCTGCCGCCGCCCTGACCGCGGCAGCGGGTCTGACCTTGACGGCCTGCTCGGGGGCGGACGCCACCGGGACCAAGGCATCGGGGCAGGCGGGTACGGATAGGGGTACGGCCGCCGCAGGGTCCGGCCGTTCCGGTTCTGCCACCGGTGAGCAGGGCGTCGGCGGCAAGACGGAAGGCGCGGGCAAGCAGCCGGGCAGTGAGAACACCGACCGGGGCGGCAAGGCGGGCGGCTCGGGTGTCCAGCGCTGCCGCACCTCCGGCCTCAAGGCGGCCTTCGCCACCGGCGAGGACGCGGCCCCGGACCCGAACGCGGACGGGGGCACGACCACCAGCATCGTGCTGACCAACACCAGCGGCCGCACCTGCAAGATCGGCGGCTTCGCCGGGGTGGACCTCAAGCCGGACGCGGGCGGTCGGGGCTGGTCCCTGGCCCGCTCGTCCGCCAAGCACGGTTCGATCGTCCTGGGACCTGGCGACAGCACCGACTTCACGATCAACCTCGGAATGGCCAAGGAGAACGCGGAAGGCTCCTGGAAGCCCGCCACCGTGGCCGTCACCCCGCCCAACGAGACCACCGCGTTGACCCTGAAGTGGCCCTGGGGCCCGCTCGTCCACCAGGACGGCGCCACTCACCCGGCCACCTTCGTCAACCCCATCGGCTGACCGCCGCCGGCAACGTCGCGACTCAGCACTGCCACAGGAACGACGCCTGGTTGCACGGCTCGCAGACGAACGCATAGGCACGGCCGACGCCACCGAAGTTCATGGCCGTGTTGTGATCCGGGCCTTCCTCCAACTGGACCAGGAACGGCATCGTGCGGGCGCAGGAGGGGCAGGACGGAGTCTCGTCCGACTGAATCCAGGAGGGCTGCCCTCCCAGTTGCCCCAGTACGGACGACTCGGAACGTTCAGCCTCCGCTGCCCATGCGTCGAGGGCCATTTCGTAGTCATCCTCGGGCCGGCGCTCCAGCGCGATGGCCCGGACCTCGCCAAGCGTGAGCAGTGCTTCCTCGACGCCCTCGGGCCGGGCCAGGGGCTCAAGGCCGTCCGGCGGGAAGAGCAGGGCCCGGTTCCCTCCGGACTCCGGGTCCCAGTCGTCGCACATGCCCGGGTCGTTCTGGCACGCGAACAAGGCAAGGACTTTTCTCCCGCCTTCCTCGTCCCCTGCCTCGCGGTCGTACAGGATCTGGGCCAGGAACTGCATCGGGCCGCCACATGATGCGCAAAGTGGCCATGCGGTGCCGACCGGGGCCAGGGGCACTCCGCCCGTACGGGACAGCAGTGCATCCGGTGCGGAAGAGCCGGCTTCGATCATGAGAGTCGTCATGTCTGGGACTCTAAGGTACCCATCGGCGACGCTTTTGCTGGGGATCCGTGCGGCGCTTCGGGGCGCGGGTAGTGGTGCGCGCAACCATAAAGAATGAAGCTTGTTTCTTTAGCGGTGCGTGGCGTCGATGGCGCGCGGGGCCGGGGGAACTCCTCGCTTGTTTCCGGGTGGTGGCTGGTCCCGGGAGGGGCGAATGCGGTCTGCTCGGCCGGCGGGGGTAGCTTCCTCAACTCCTCGGTGGGGGAGGGAAAGTAACGCGTTAATTTAGCTGCGGGAGTCTGTCTATGCTGCGATCCGGCCCGGGTAGGGAACCCGGCGTCGATCAGGTTTCTTCGTAGAAGTGAGGGCAGTCGTCGTGGCACGTCTCCGTAAGATCGCAGCCAGTACCCCTTTCGTTGGTGCCGCAGCGCTCCTTCTCGCCACTCCCGCCGCCGCGAGCGCCGCGACGGAGCCCCACAAGGTTCCGTGGTCCACCGCGTACGGCACGGCAACCGCTGCCGGGCAGCACTGGGTGGACAGCACCGGATCCACCAGCGCTCCCTTCGGTACGGTGCACGTCGAAGGTGACCTGAAGAACACCGGCTCCGACTGCTACTCGCTGTGGGTGCGGTGGAACACCGACCTGGTCGTCGGTCCGCCCCGTAAGCATGTCTCCCAGTGCGGCAGCGGTGCTGCCAAGGTGAAAATCAGCGCGGCGTACATGCCTACGACCGTTGCCTATGTCGCGATATGCCGTGGCACGAAGGACACCAAGGATTGCAATGAATGGAAGAACGCCTACTGATGCGTTCAGGAGGGTGGCGGGTTGTCGAGAAGCGCCGTTCCGTAGTGCCCGAGGAGGTCGGTGTGCTCGGTGTCGCTGCGCGCGGCGGCGGGACCGATCGCGTGGAAGTATCCCTCGATGGCACCGGGATTGTTGATGACGAGGACGTCGGCGGCCGGTGTGATGGTCTGGAACGTGTGCGGGGTGAATCGGGGGACGAAGATGTAGGCGCCCGGCTCGGCCTCGTGCACGTCGCACTCGGCGAGTGAAGGGGAGCCGACCCAGTACCGCACGCGGCCGGACAGGACGACGAAGCTCTCGTCCTCCCGGCTGTGGGAGTGCAGGGGTGGTGCGTCTTCGGGGTGCACGGTCAGCCTCATGACGGTGACCGCGCCGCCCGTCTCGGCGTTGGACACGACCTGCTCGATCACGCTCTTGTAGTAGCGGAAATTCTCGCCGTCGCCTGGATTGCGTACGAGGGCAATGCTCATCATGTCCTCCTGCCGGCGAGCGGCGGTCCTCGGGGGACGGTCGGCTCGCCGAGGGTAAGGCGCGTTTTGGTTGTTGGTTCAACCATTGCGGGTGCGGAGGGGGTACGCCAGGCGCCGGGACACCTTGGCTCGTTCTCGCGCCTCCTGGTCGGCATTGCCGTCCTGGCGTGGACGCCGGGCGGCAACGCGTAAATCCATGGCGGCCGTTCGCCCGGCGTCGGAGAATCGGCGCATGGCCTCGTCCCTCACCCCGCCGCCCGGCCTGACCGTACGCCCGGCGACGCTCGACGACGCGGCGGCGGTGTGCGCGCTGCTCAACGAGATCGACCTGCTGGAGATCGGCCGCGCCGACACCGACCTGAGTGAGGTGCAGGCAGATCTCAAGCACCCCGAAGCGGACCTGGAGCACGACTCCTGGCTGATGTACGACGCCGGGCGGCTGATCGCGTACGGCCTGCTGTGGGACGAGTCCGGCGGCGAGCGCATCGACATGGACCACTACGTCCTGCCCGGCAGGCTGCCGGGCGCCCTGCACCTGTACGACCTGATGGAGGCGCGGGCCGTACAGCGGGCGGCCGCCAACGGAGCGGCGCGCGCGGTCATCCACCTGCACCTCAACACCGCGCCCACCATGGACCTCGACGCGCTCCGTCGACGGGGCTGGCGTACGGTGCGCCGCTACAACGTACTGACCCGGGCCCTGTCCACCGCCACCGACCGGCCTCCGGACCCGCCGCCCGGCGTGACCTTGCGCCCCTGCCGCACCGAGACCGACCGCCGGTGCGCCCACGCGCTGCTCCAGGAGACGTTCGCCGGCCACTTCGACTTCCAGCCCCGGACGTACGCGCAGTGGCTGGACGACATCGACGCCGATCGCGCGGACTGGTCACTGATATGGATCGCGCGGGTGGACGGCCTCGGCGACGCCGCGGTGCTACGCACCCATGACGCCCGCGCTTCGATGGCCTGGATCGCACACCTCGGTGTCCTGGAGCGGGCCCGTGGCCAGGGACTCGGCAGCCATCTTCTCCGCCACGCCTTCGGTCACTACGCGGAGCTGGGCCGGCACCTCATAGGTCTCGGCGTCGACACCGACAACAGCAGCGGTGCGCTCGCCCTCTACGAACGGCACGGCATGGTTCTCGACTTCGCCGTCGACACCTGGGAGCTGGTCCGCTCCACCTGAGCGGGGTTGCCTTGACCGGCGGCTGAGCTGTGGTGGGTGTGAGGAGCTGCGGTGCAAGGGGAACTGCGGTCAGGTGTGTGACGTCGATGTCAGCATGCGAAGAAGTGTGGGTGCAACTGCGGCCGGAACCGGGGATGGGGCCGGGGCCGGCTGCCTGTTGGCCTTTCTGGGGGCCTGTGTGGGATTCGGCGTGTGGCTGCCCGGGGCCCGCGCCGGTCTCGGTGGAGGGTTCGAGGGGGAGCGGGACTGGAGCCTGTTGTATGTCGAGCTGCCGGTGATGGTGCTCGGTGTCCCGGCGCTCACGCTTGTGAGCTGGGCGTTGGTCCGGGCGGCGATGGGTGGCCGGGGTGGACGCTGGGCTCGGGTGGCGGTGTCTGCGGGGACCGCGGTGGCCGCGCTCGTGGTCCTGGGGCTGGCCTGCCTGGCCTGGTGGGCGGCCCGTGACGCCGGTCGTACGCCGATCTGACCGGAGGCAGAGGCAGGAGATGCGGCAGTGCTTGTGAAGGGCCGGCGCACGTTGGGACAGGCGCCAGTCAGGGCAGGCGGCACAAGTTCATGCCCCGCACACCTGAAGGTCCGATGCCCGTAGGCCGGAGTGCACCCCTTGCCGTGATCTTCACCAACGACAGGGGACACCCCGTACAACTCGCGCATTCGGAGCCGCACATGGACCGCAGAGCCCTTCTCGCCGTGGGCGGTGGTGCCGCCCTGGCGGCCGCCGCCAGTGTTCCGCAGGCATACGCCACTCCGCTCGGAGGTCCCGGCCGGGGCACCGCCGTACGGTTCAACGTCATCAGTGACATCCAGGGGGACCTGCGCGACTTCGGCCGGGCCCTGGACGACATGGCGGCCGTCAACCCGCACAGCGCCGGTCTCGCCGTCGCGGGCGACATCACGCCGCGCGGTTACGACGCCGAGTACGCGCAGGTCAGCGCCGAACTGGCGCGCCACTCGCACCCGCGCGAGGTGGCCTGGGCGATCGGCAACCACGAATTCTACGTGCCGAAGTGGCGCGACCCCGGCACCTTGTCCCAGGACACCTGGCCCAACAACACCACCGAGGACTCCCTCTTCCGCAGCTTTCACCGCTTCGCCCGGCGCGGCACGGTCCACGCGGAAACCTCCTTCGGCGGCATTCCCGTGCTGACCCTCGGCACCGAGCGGTACGCGCACTACCACGACCCGAAGCTCTGGGACGAGGTCTGGATCAGCGACGCGCAGTTCACCTGGCTGGAGGAGCGCCTGTGGCACTGGTCGCGCCGCCGCAAGCCGGTCATGGTGATCACCCACCACCCCCTGCCCAACACGGTCTCCGGCACCCGCAACAAGCTCTACGCGAGCGACTACCTCCAGGCCGACCGCCTCCTGGGCCTGCTCGGCCGCCACCCGGACGTCTTCCTCTTCAGCGGCCACACCCACTGGGACCTGGAGCTGTCCGACTGGGTGGTGCGCCGGGTCGTCCCCGGTACGGCGAACCTGAGCGGGTTCACGGTGGTCAACACCGGCGCCATTCAGACCGGTTACCGGGACGACGGCAAGGGCGGCGAAGTCTCCGTCGGAGGGACCTTCAACCAGGGACTCCAGGTCGAGGTGCGCCGCGACGCGGTCGTCATCAAGGCCCGCGACTTCGCCCGCCGGACCTGGCTGAAGGAGATCACGGTGCCGCTGACGCGTTGAGGGGGTGTCACGCCCGACCGTTCCCAACTTGCAGCCAAGCTGTTAGCCTGGCTGCAAGTTCTTCGAGGAGGGTCGGCCATGACATCCGAACGTCGTGCTCTTGAGATCGCCATCCTGGTGTGCCCCGGTTACATGCCGGTCGACATCATCGGGTTCCACACCGCCTTCGGCCTGCTGCCGGACGTGAACCTGCACCTCGTCTGGAAGAACCTGGACGAGATCGCCGGCATGCCGTACTTCCCCACCCGCGCGACAACCACCTTCGAGGACTGCCCCGCGGACCTCGACGTCCTGTACGCCGGTGCCGTGCCGCCGGAGATCTTCGAGGACGAGGACGTGCTCGCCTTCCTCGCCGACCGGGGCAGCCGAGCCACCTGGGTGGCCGGAGTGTGTGCCGGGTCGCTGCTGCTGGGCGCGGCGGGCCTGCTGCTCGGGTACCGAGCGACGACCAACTTCCAGTTGCACGACAACCTCGCGCACTACGGCGCCGTACCGGCGCGCGGCAACGTCGTGGAGGACCGCAACCGGATCACGGCCGGCCCTGCGACCGGAAGCTTCGAGATCGGGCTGCGGCTCCTCCAGGCATTCTTCGGCGACGACGTCGCACGGAAGTCGGAACTCATGATGGAGTACGCGCCCCGGCCGCTGTTCGGCGTGGGCACCCCGGAGCTGGCCGGACCCGAACTCACCGAACAGGTCCTCGCCAGGAGTGACGGCATGGGCGCCGTCTACGCGCAGGTCGCGGAGCGGGCGGCCCGGCGGCTCGGCGTCCACGCGGAAACGGCGTAGGTGATGGGGTAGCGCGTAGGCCGGGGCGTGGCGGGGAGGGGGAGGCGGACGAAGGGGTGGTGCGATGCTGGTGCTCTCTTGGAGTCCGCGCCGGAGAGTGCAGTCCGCCCGTTTCGCTGCCCCCGGAGTGCCCGGTACGGCAAGGTCGTACCACCGCCCCGGCCCTGCGGCAGGGCGGGCCGGGGTGGACGAGGGTGAGGAGCGCGCGGTGGAAGAGAGCTGGACGGCCGACGAGTACGGGGCATCGCACGAGGGGACGGTCAAGGTACTCCTGGACGACGGCAGTACCGCCGAACCCGTGTACTTCGACGTGGGTTCCGGAGGCTACGTACCGAGCTCCAGTCACTGGAGCATCTACGACGGCCGGAGCGCGAGGACGCCGCGCGCGTCCGCGTTCCGTGCCGCGTGTGCCTGTGGCTGGGTGGGGGCCAGTCATGTCCTGGACTGGGGCAAGGTCGGCGACCAGCCGTTCCACACGGCCGCCGCGGCGGACGCGGACCGGTGCATGACGGACTGGGACCGGCACATCATGGAGGTGGGCGAGTCGACCGTCCCGGTGCCCGAACGGATCGCCGAGCTGCTGGAGACGCTGGAGGCGGAGGTCGAGCGGTACACCGAGGAGTCCCCGGTGGGGGCCGTCAAGATCGCCCGCCGGATGGAGATCTCGGCGGCCAACCTGGGCTACTGGGCGGCCCGCAAGGCCCGTGGCGCGATGTCCCCGGAGGAGGTGGGCACGGCTCTCGGGCTGAGCACCCGCCAGGCCGCGAGCCTGCTGGCCCGCTTCGGCCGGTGGAGTCCGTACGTCTGAGCCTGCGGGCCGTGAGCCGTGAGCCGTGGGTCGCGGGCCTCGGGGTGTCCGTCGTTGCGTCCGGGGTCCTCGGTCCGTCGCGGGAGTGCGGTTTGACTTAGGTATGAAGTCATACCTAAAGTGATCCGTATGACCGCCTCCCGTGCGTCCGGCCAGGACACCCACCGCATCGCCTCCGGGCTCGCGGCCGTCCTGCCCGCACTGCACCGGGCTCTCGACCGGCGGATCGTCCAGGACCTCCCGTTCCCCAGGCTTCCCGAGAGCCAGATCGCGCTGCTGCGGCACGTCGCCGAACACGACGGTGTCACCGTGCGCGCGGCAGCCGACGCGCTGCTCGTCAAGCCCAACAACGTGAGCGCCCTGGTCACCCAGTTGGCTGCCCAGGGGCTCCTGGAGCGCAGGCAGGACGCGGCCGACAAGCGGGTCGCGCACCTGCATCTGACGGCAAAGGCCCGGCGCCAGGTCGCCGAGGTCGACCAACTGGTGGACGGCTATCTCGTCGAGGCGCTGCACGCCCTCACCGACGGGGATCTCGACGCCATCGGGTCCGCTCTCGGCGCCCTCCAGGGGCTGGCGCAGGGGATTCACCCTGCCGCGGACTGACTGTCCGGACTGACAACCCGGGCTGACCGGACTGGCAAGCCGCGGGCTGATCCGGGCCGGCAACCCGGGTTGGTCCGGGTCGGCTGTCCGGGCTGACGGCCCGTCGGCGGCCGGCGGCGATGCCGTGCTGCCGGTCCTGCCGTGGCTCCGGCCGTGCCGTGTCCCACGCGCCGTCGACAGTCCGCACCCGTCACCCGTACGCGCCTGCACTCCCGTACAACTACCTTTCCGAAATTCCCCCTTCGAAGAAGCAAGGCACCTCCATGTCCTCTTCCGTCATGGGCCACTCACCCCTGCCCACCCACGCTTCGCCGGAACCGGCCCGGGGCCGCCGCGGTCACCCCTGGCTGACGCTCGTCGCGGTCGCCTTCGGCCTGTTCATGGTCGGTCTGGACGGTTCGGTCGTCTCGATCGCGAATCCGGAGATCGGCCGGGACCTGCACGCCTCCACCGCCGACCTGCAATGGGTCACCAACTCCTACCTGTTGGCCCTGGCCGCGGCGCTGATCCTCGGCGGCAAGCTCGGTGACCGGTTCGGCCGGCGGACCTACTACCTGATCGGTGTGGCCGGTTTCGCCCTGGCGTCCGTCGCCATCGGCCTGGCCGGCTCGATCGAGGGCGTCATCGCCTTCCGCGCGGTGCAGGGCTTCTTCGGCGCGCTGCTGATGCCCAACACGCTGGGCCTGCTGCGCGCGGTCTTCCCGCCGAAGAAGTTCGGTATGGCGGTGGGTATTTGGGCGATGGTGTCGTCCGTTTCCACGGCGCTCGGTCCGATCGTCGGCGGTCTGCTCGTCGAGCACGTCAACTGGGAGTCCGTCTTCTACATCAACGCCCCCATCGGCGTCGTGGCCCTGGTGTTCAGCGTGTTCGTCCTGCCGCAGAGCAAGAGCACAACCGGCCGGCAGCGCTTCGACATCCCGGGAGTTATCCTCCTCGCGCTCGGTCTGCTCCTCGTCGTCTTCGGCGTCGTCAAGGGGGAGACGTGGGGGTGGGGCGCCGGCTCCACCCTCGGCGTGCTCGCGGCGGGCGTGGTCGTCCTGCTGGGGTTCGGCTGGTACGAGACGCGCCTCGGGCGCCCGGCCCCGGCCTCCTCGACCGCCCCGGACTCCGGGAACGGCCCGGCCGCGGAGCAGCGCGGGCACCCCATCCTGCCGATGCGGCTGTTCCGCAGCCCGGCGCTGACCATCGGTACGATCATCACCGCCGTCAACTTCTTCGTCCTGCTCGGCGTGATCTTCTTCGTCATGCTCTACCTGCAGAACGTACGCGGCTTCACGCCCGTCGAAGCCGGTGTCCGTACTCTCCCGCTGAGCCTGGCCTCCGTGGTCGCCTCGCCGCTGGGGGCGAAGCTCACCGAGCGGTTCACCGCCCGGCTGTCCTTGCCGTTGGGCATGGTGCTGCAAGCGGGCGCCTCCTTCGGCATCCTCGGCTGGGGGGTGCACTCCTCGTACACCGCCATGTGGCCGCCGTTCATCGCGCTCGGTCTCGGTGTGGGCATAGTGATGGCCGCCTCCTCCGACGCGATCGTCGGCAACGCGCCGGTCAGTGACGCGGGGGTGGCCGGGGGGCTGCAGGCCACCGCGCTGCAGGTCGGCGGCGCGCTGGGCACGTCCGTGCTGATGTCCCTGATCAGCGGCAGGGTCGGTGCCACCCTGACGGACGAGCTGACCTCGGCCGGTGTTCCCGCTTCCGTCGCCGCGCGGATGCACGAGGCCAAGGACGCGGTCGCGATGGGTGTGTCGCCGGTCGGTGACGGTATGCCGCAGCAGTTGAAGTCCGCGGTCGTCGAGGGGAGTGGCCAGGCATTCATCAACGGTGTGCATGCCGCGGCCCTCGTCACCGGAGTGCTGTGCGTGATCGGCGCGGTGCTTGCCGCAGTCGGCGTCCGACGCGATCCGCAGGCCCCCGCCAGGCACTGAGAACAGCGGACCGGCCCGGCCGGGGTGTGCCTGTGCAAGGCAGGCGCCCCGGCCGGGCCGTTGTGACGTTGGTGGGATGGGCGGCGGATCCCTTATGTCTGCGGAACGTCCTTGATGAACACGAGCCCGTCGATGTCTGTCAGGTGGGCCGGATCGAGCGGGGCGTAGCCGAACCAGGGAGAGACGCGGGCCGCGGGCGGTGTGTCACCGAGGGCGGTGGCCAGCCGGGGAGCGTCTACGACGAAGCGGTCCTCCGGGAGCGCGTACAGAAGCCCTTCGACGGTGTCCACTGGCGGTGCGTCCACCCCACGGTGCCAGATCGTGCCGAGAGCCGTGGCCAGGACGGCGTACTCCTCGCCCAGGCGGGCGTTCACGATCGCACCGGCGCCCCACCACTCCAGCAGGGGGTGGTCCCACATGCGCATCGAGCTCTTGCGCCGCTGGAGATGGGCGTTCTGGGCGTGGACCAGGGTCGGGCCCCGGTCGGCGAGGGCGAGGAGGTTGTCGGCCATCATCTGGTCCCGTATGCCCAACAGGTGTGTCATACGACTCGGTGACGTGTCGGCCATCCAGAAGTGGTAGCGGAGCAGGCCGGTGGCGGTCCGCGCGTACAGGCACGCCCGGTCCCAGGCGTCCCGTGAGGTGGCCGCGATCAGGTGTGGTGTGTGGGCGTGCAGCAGCGTCTCCAGGTCGTCGGCGAGCAGCCGCAGTTCCCTGGCCTCGGCCGACCGGCCCACGGACTGCGAGGGGTCCGTCATCACAGCGGGATCGGTCCACCGTTCGTCGGTGCCGATCAGGCGGTCGAGGGTGTCCGCGGTGCAGGGGAGCAGGCCCGGGTCCACCCAGGTGGCGAGGTAGCCGTGGAGGGCGGTGAGGACCTGCCGGGGGCTCGCGGCGTGGGTGATCTCCAGCGGACCGTCGAAACCGGCGAAGCGCACCTGCCCGGACACCGGCCGGCCGTCGTTGTACGCCCGTGCCCACCGTACGAGTTCACGGTTGGCCGCGGACGCGCCGAACCCGTGGCTGAAGCCGCGTTCCATGACGTCGTCGAGCGTGCCGGTGCCCGTGGTGACGTAATCGTCCACGATCAGGCCCGCCAGGCAGTCGCTCTCGATCGCGACGGTGCGGTACCCCTCCTCTTCCACGAGCTGCTGGAAGAGGTCATTGCGCAGGTCGAGCAGGGTGTCCTCCCGTGGGTGGGCTCGCCCAGGGCGAGCAGCCGCGGCCGGGCCGGGAGCAGCCGCAGGACGGCGGCGGCTTCGACGGCGTGGACGGTGTCCTTGATGTCGGTTGCCATGCCTTCAACGGTATCGTTGAACCTTCGGTGGAAACTTTTGCTCTCTCACGGCGGGAAAATGGGTAAGAACCTTCAAAACAAGGAGCGGCTCAGGCCGATCGACCTGGCCCGCGGGCACGGCCTCTCCACGCAGGCCGTCAGGAATTACGAGGAGGACGGCATCCTCCCGGCCGCGGACCGCACACCGCACGGCTACCGCACCTACACACCCCTGCACGCGCAGGCCCTCCGCGCCTTCCTCACCCTGATGCCCGGCCACGGCCACCAAGTGGCGGCGTCGATCCTGCGGGCGGTGAACCAGGGCGAAGCCGACGAGGCGTTCCGCCTCATCGACGAGAGCCACGCCCAGCTCCTCGAAGACCGGCGCACCCTCCAGGCCGTCGAGAGCGCCATCCGCGACCTGACGCGCAACTCGACACCCGAGGCGGACACGGCAGCCGAGGTGGGCCCGATGTCCACACCCGACGCGGCGTCGGAGACCGGCAGTATCTTCATCGGGCCGTTGGCAGAGAAGCTGGGGATCCGGCCCGCGACGCTCCGCAAGTGGGAGAACGCCGGACTGGTACGCCCGCGCCGCGACCAGCTCACCGGCTACCGCGTCTACGACGCCTCCGACGTACGGGACGCCCGCCTGGTCCACCAGCTCAGGCGCGGCGGATACCTGCTGGAACAGATCGCCCCGCTGATGGACCAGGTACGGGCGGCAGGCGGGCTGGAGCCGTTGGAAGGCGCCCTGAGTGACTGGCAGAGGCGCCTGTCCGCCCGGGCCCGCGCGATGCTGACCGGGGCTGCGGAGTTGGAGGCGTACCTGCGCGAACGCGGGTGAACGGCCGGGCAGGACCGACGGCCGGACCGCGAACTGCCTGGCCTGCCTGAACTGCCTGAACTGCCTGAACTGTTCGGACCGCCCGGACCGATCGAGATTCTGTCCGCTACGGCTACGATGCCGAACGGTCCGCCGTCGCCCCGGAGCCGTCTTCGCCGGAGACCGTGCGCAGATCGGTGTCCCAGTCCAGTTGGGCGATCAAGGCATCGTCGCCAGGACGCTGCGGTGTCGGTGTCGGTGCCGATCCGGTACGCGGAGGAGTGCGGGTGCCGCGTGAAATCTGCCCGCTGACGGTGATGTTGTGCTCGACACGAGGGCGGCGGCACGCCTCGTACAGGGCGAACGCACGCTCCGCGTCGGGTGCGTCCCGCAGGGACTTGGCCAGGACGACGGCGTCCTCCAAGGCCATGGACGCGCCTTGGCCCGTCGCCGGCGACGCCGCGTGCGCGGCATCACCGATGATCAGCGTCCGGCCGGAGTGCCAGGGAGTGCCGGGCGGGATCTCGGTGGCGTTCGTGGCCATGATGCCGTCCGTGGAGGCGGCGACGATGTCCGCGGCGGGTGTGGCGTCCGCACGCAGCAGGGCGACCAGTAGTTCACGTCGGCGGGACGGATCGGGGTCTGAGAGTTCCTCGGCGGGAAGGGCCTCGGTGGCGACCCGGGCGAACCAGTACGTCTCCCGGTCCGGCGAGACCGCGTAGCCGAAGGACACGTTGCTGCCCCGCACCATGGTGATGTGGCCGGTCTCTTCCGCCACCGGTGCGCTGCGGGTGTACCCGTAGAAGACGCGCTGCCCCGCGGAGACGGGTTCCACGCCAGGGGCGATCGACCGTCGAAGGGTCGAATTCACCCCGTCCGCGCCGATGAGCAGGTCACCGGTGGCGACGCTGCCGTCCGCGAACCGCGCGGACACCTGGTGCGGCCCGTTCTCGAAGGACACCAGCCGTGCTCCGTGCACGATCCGGATACGCCGGCGGACGGCCTCGGCCTGCAGGGCGGCGTTCAACTCGCCACGACGCAGGCACCGGTAGCGCAGGAGGGCGTCGTCGGCCTCTCCCATCGGCGCGTGCGCCACCTCGCTGCCCCGGTCGTCGAGAAGCCGCAGGGAACGCAGCGGAAAGCCGATCGAGGTGACCGCGTCCGAAGCACCGAGCTGCGCCAACGCGCGCATACCGTTGCTGGCCAGGGTCAGGAAGGCCCCGATGTCCTCGGCCGTGTCGGGATGCGCCTCGTGCACGACGACGTCGAATCCCGCCTTGTGCAGCGCCAGCGCGGTTGCCGTGCCGGCGATCCCGCCACCGATGACCAGTATGCGTTCCACGAACCACTCCGCTCTTCCGTGCGGGTTCCATTCTGCGTCACGCCTGCGTCCCGTCCGGATGCGGCGTGGGCCCAGCCTGGGGTCGGCTGACCCTCCGCAGTCAGGATGGCGGCGGACGCGGTGTGTTCGACAACCCGCGCCCGCCACCGTACGGGAGGCTGCCGCCCGCCCGTCACCCGTCAGTCGGTGCGGCGCCGGCGCGTGATCAGGACGGCCGCGCCGCCCGCGACGACGGCCGCTCCGCCGATCAGCGCCACGGTGGGCAGGGCGTCGGACGAGCCGGTCTCCGCGAGGTTGCCGCTCGTGCCGGAGGGGTTACGGGCCGGCACGGCCGCGGCGGTCGCCGAGGTTTCGGCGCCGGGCGTGGCCGGTGCGGCCGTCGGCGTGGCGGAGCCGGTGGGCCGGGAGGCGGTCGGGGTGGGCCGCGGCTTCGCGGGCTCGGGCTTCGCGCCCCCGTCCGGAGAGGTACCGGGCTTCGGCGTGCCGGGAGTGGGCTCGGCGGCCGGTTCCACGACATTGAGCGTCTTGCGTTCGTCGGCGCCTGCCGTGCAGGGCTCCACCCTGCCGTCGGGCATGCGGAAGTGGTCCAGGAACGTGGCGCTGACGTCGACCGTGCTTGAGGACAGGTACCAGGGCAGTTCCGCCGCGGCGCGCAGTCGTAGGTCGTAGGTCACCGACGCCCCGGCCTTCAGGGCACCGCCGGTGACGAAGCTGGACGCGTTTCTGTCCACCGGCGTCCACTTGCCGTCCCGGCCGGACTTGTACTCGAAGTCGATGAACTCGCTCACGAACGGTGCCTCGCGTTCCGACTCCCGGTAGACAGCGACCGAAACCCGGACCGGCGACACGTCCTTGTCGCTGACGTTGGTCACCGTCGCCCGGAACGACCGCCAGTCCCCGCCCCGTACGACCGGGCTGTCGACGTCGGTCCGCACGAGCTTGAGGGTCTTCTGCTGGTAACCGCCGACCGCGTCGGCGACGTCATGACAGGACGACAGGCCGTGCCAGGGCCGCTCGGGCTCCGTGGCGTGCGCGGCGGTGGCCGTCAGCACGGCGGCCGGGAGCACCGAGGCCGCTATGGCGGCCGAAGCCACGGTACGACGAAGGTTCATCGGGTTCCTCTTCCGTACAACTTCCGTATGGGCGCGACATCGCGCCCATTGACGGTCCTATGACCCCTGAGCTGGGCGAATAGTTGTGCCGGCGGTGTCTGGAGTGTCGGCGACGAAGTCGAGGAGCGTGGTGGCCGAGGTGTCCCTCTCTGGACGATGAGCTGTCGCTGGTCGCTGTGCTGCGGCAACTCTCGTCCAGTGCGATCACACCGTCGATTACTCCGGAGGTAACGACCGTACGGGCCGGGGCTCGCGGACAGGTTCCGCCTCAGCGGCGCAGGGCGGTCTCCCGCTCCAGGTGCGACAGCTTCTCGGGGTTGCGTACGGCGTAGAGCCCGGTGATGAGCCCGTTCTCGACGTGCGCCGTCACGACGGTGTCCAGCTCGCCGTCCAGGTGGATGATCAGCGCCGGACCGGCATTGACCTGGGCCGGCCGCAGCGAGATCGCCCCCGTCTTGCGCAGGCCGCCGACCAGCAGGCGGGACACCTTGTCGGCCCCGACGATCGGCCGCAGGACGGCCTGTTTGACCCCGCCGCCGTCACCCAGGAGGACGACGTCCGGCGCGAGGATGTCGACCAGGGTCTGCAGGTCTCCCGTTTCGACCGCCCGCCGGAAGGCGTCGAGCGCGTCGCGTGTCTCGGCGGGGGAAACGGTCCCGCGCGGCCGGCGCGCCGCGACGTGGGCCCGCGCCCGGTGCGCGATCTGGCGGACCGCGTCCGGGCTCTTGTCGACGGACGCGGCGATCTCGTCGTACCCGAGGTCGAACACCTCACGCAGCACGAACACCGCCCGCTCGGTCGGCGTGAGCGTCTCCAGCACCAGCAGCATCGCCGTCGAGACGCTGTCGGCCAGTTCGACGTCCTCGGCCACGTCGGGCGTGGTGAGCAGCGGTTCGGGCAGCCAGGAGCCGACGTAGGACTCCTTGCGGCGGCCGAGCGTACGCAGTCGGCCCAGCGCCTGGCGTGTGGTGATCCGGACCAGGTACGCGCGGTGCTCCCGTACGGTGGTGAGATCGACGCCCACCCACCGCAGCCAGGTCTCCTGCAGGACGTCCTCCGCGTCGGCGGCCGAGCCGAGCAACTCGTAGGCGACGGTGAACAGCAGGTTGCGATGGGTGACGAACACCTCGGTGGCGAGGTCCGTGCCCCCGCCGTCGGCGAGCCGGTCAGCCGCGCCCTCCGTGCGCTCACTGCGTTCATTGTTCACCGGGTTCACAGGTTGCTCCTGCCTTTTCGCTTCCGACCGTGATATGCGCACAAGACGCCGGACACCGCCGCGTTGTGACATCCAGGGGCGGTGTTGTACGTCACATGGCCGAGCCGTCACAGGGAGCGGGGCAGCGGCGTCTTGTGGTCGTTCAACGCACACCACGAGTGAGGACGAAGCCATGAACGGAACCCGGTTCAACCTGTTCGAGAACGAGTTCGGTGCCAAGTTCGCCAAGCGGTTCGCCAACGCCGGTCTGCTCGTCCAGCAGTCGTCGCTGCCGAAGGCGACGCAGGAGCTGATGGCACTGCGCGCCAGCCAGATCAACGGCTGCGGCTGGTGCATCGACATGCACACCAAGGACGCCGCGGCTTCCGGTGAGACCGCGGTCCGGCTCAACTTGGTCGTCGCCTGGCGCGAGTCCACCGTGTTCACCGAGGCCGAGCGGGCGGCGCTGGCGTTCACCGAGGAAGGCACCCGGCTCGCCGACGCTTACGAGGGCGTCTCCGACGAGACCTGGGCCGAGGTGCGCAAGCACTACGACGACGACCAGACCGCCGCGCTGATCGCCGTGGTCGCCCTGATCAACGCGGCCAACCGGCTCGCCATCATCACCCACCAGCAGGGAGGTACGTACGAGCCGGGCATGTTCGCTGCCGCGGTCAACTGATTGCCGAGTGGGAGCGGGGGCCCAGGCCGTGCTCGTCCGGTCCCCCGGGCGGGACCGGAGCCCCGGGTCAGGCCGTCGAAGGGGCGCCAGGACCGGGCCCCTTCGGCTCCCAGCACAGCAGGTCACCGCACGAGCCCCGCCAGAACGTCCGGTGCGGGCGGGTCTCGGCAGGACGCGGGAGCTGCTTCCCCGCGGTGTGGTGCGCCGTCATGCGGGAGCACGTCGACGTGCCGGGGCAGGGGGCCAGCCGGGGGCCCACACCGGTACGGACCAGAGCCCGCTCAACCGTTTCGCTGGCCACCACAAGTTCCAGGCTCCCCTGTGCGGCGTGCACGGCGCCGCTTATGCCCAGGAGCGTGTAGAGGCTGGCGTTGTCGCACCAGGTGATGCCGGACAGATCGAGCCGCAGCCGACGGTGGCCGGACTTCAGGTGGGCGACGGTGGCGTCGCACAGCAGGCGCACCGTACGGACGTCGAGCTCGCCGACGACCCCCAGTTCCGTGGCGCCGCCGGCCTCGCGGCGGGTGCTGACGGTCAGCCGGAGATCGGGTGGCTCGATCAGCGGGATGCGGAGAAGCGAGGCCATGAGGGGCGAGCCGCTGCGCATCGGTCCCTCCAGAAGGCCGTCGGGCGGGGCCAAGGCATGGCCCTTCGAACGCCGACCAGACTTCCCGGCACACCCTGCGCCCTCCGGAGCATTGAGGCCACGGTAGCGGCCGTGGCCGTGGCGCGGAAGCTGAGCTGCCCAAAGGGGCCCGGGAGGCGCAGCGGGGCCGGACTCCAGTGCGGCCGACGGCTGTCCGGACGGTCCGTCGGCCCGCCACGCCCGCGGCGTCCCTCAGTGCTTCTCGGGGGCGACGAACAGGGCCCGCGTGCCGGTCAGTTCCAGGAGCTGGTTGATGGCGCTGTTGCTGGTGCGGATGGTGACGGTCTTGTTCAGGTGCTGCGCCCGGCTGCGCAGGCGCAGCAGTGTGGTGAGGCCCGCGCAGTCGCAGAAGTGCAGGGCGTGGAGGTGGAGGTCTAGGCCGCGGGTGGAGTGGCCGAGGGCCGCGTGCAGGCCGGGTTCGATGCGCCGGCCGGTGTCCAGGTCCAGGTCGCCCCGGATCGTGACGCGTGTGCGGTCGCCGTCCGCGGTGACCTCCAGGGCCAGGAGACACGGTTCGGGGACCACGGGTGGCGCGGTGCTGCGGGCGAGGGCGCGTTCGGTGTCCTGCTGGGTGAAGGGGGATGCGCAGCGCGCAGGCTCCGGCATGGCCTTCCTCTTCCTCGTCGGCTCACCTGCCTCCGCACCCCAGGCTCGCCCCTCCGGCGATACACGTCAACCGATACACGAAGAAAATTACGTGCATCAGGGTGCGCGAATCTTCCGTCGGTGGAATCGGCGCATGAATGACGTGCCGGAGCCGTACAGCGGGTGGACGTTCGTGACCCACCACGTACGGGTCGACGGGGGTAGTGGGGGAAGGGCTACGGGGCGGCGCTACCAGAGCACGGTCTGCCCCAGGTGGTCGACGAAGTGGAGGCCGGGCTTCCCCCGGTGGTTCTCGATCGTCTCCGCCACCCCCGGAACGCTCTCCTCCACGCTGAGTTCGGCTTCCATGCCGCCGAGTTCGGTACGCACCCAGCCCGGGTCCATCAGGAGCAGGGTGCGCGGGTCCCCGGCGTAACGGGCGGCGTAGCAGCGCATCAGTTGGTTCAGCGCGGACTTGCTCGCTCGGTACAGGTCCTGGCCGCCGTCGGTGTTCAGCGTGATGCTCCCCTGGTCGGAGGACATGACGCCGATGGTCCCGTTCGGGACGACCAGTGGGCGCAGGAACTCCACGACACGCATCGGGCCGAGCGCGTTGGTGGCCATGACCTCGGTGAACATGTCCGTCGGCACCTCGCCGATCGGGAGGTCGCCGCGGGTGATGGCGGCGTTGACGAAGAGCAGGTCGAGGGGGCGTCCCGCCAGCCGGTCGCGCAGTGCCGTTATCTGGTCGGGGTCGGTCATCTCCAGCGACTCGATGGTCAGCCGCCCCTCGGACGCCTCGGCCAGTTCGTGCAGGCCGGTACGCCCGGAGCCGCGCACCGTACCGATGACGTTCCAGTCACGGCGGAGGAACTCGGCGGCGAGCCCGAGGCCCAGTGTCCGGGAGGCCCCGACGATGAGAGCGGTTTTGCGGGTGTCGGTCATGTGAATCCTGTCGTGGGTCAGCGGGTCGGTGCGCTGAGGTCGGGTGGTGCACGTCGTAGTGAGGGATCGTCGTACGCGGCCGTCGCCGGCCGGCGGTCGTTCGCCGACGTGCGTTCGCATCGGGAGGCAACTGCGGCAGCGGGCAGGCGAAAGCGGCCGTGTCCGCTCCGTACGGACGCGGAGCGGGCGGGTTTCAGGCCGGGCGCCGCGAAGTCCCGATGTTCTGGCGGCGATCGGCGGTGGCGGTCTCCAGCGGGATGCGCGGGGCCTGGCTGCCGACGCCGTCCACCGCGACGGTGGTGACGATCACGGTCCCATTCTCCGAGCGGTCCGTTGGGGCGTCCAATACTCTTGCGGCCACATTGATACCGTTACGACATGGATCTGGACCTGGATCTGCGGAAGCTCCGCTACTTCGTCGCGGTGGCCGAGCACCGGCACTTCGGCCGGGCGGCCCAGGCACTGTTCATCGCTCAGCCGGTGCTCAGCCGGCAGATCCGCGCGTTCGAGCAGGAGCTGGGCTGCCGGCTGCTCACACGGACCACCCGCAGTGTCGAACTGACCTCGGCGGGACGGCGGCTGTACGAAGAGGCGCGCACCATCACCACGGCGGTGCACGCGGCGCTGCGGCGCGTGCACGAGGCCGCGCGGGACGAACAGCGGCTGATCGTCGCCTTCTCGCCCGGCCTCCACGTGTCCGAGGCGATCCGGACGTTCACGGCGCGCCATCCGGAGGTCGAGATCGATGTCTTCCCGCTGCGCTGGTGGGAGCAGGACGCGCCGCTCCGCGACGGCCGGGCGCACATCGGATACCTCCGGCGCCCCTTCGACGACACGGGGCTGCGCACCGTCCCCATCGGCCAGGAGACCAAGGTCGCGTGCCTGCCCGTGACCCATCCGCTGGCGGACCGCCGCACCCTCACGGCGGCCGATCTCGCCGGTGAGCCGATCCTCGACGTCCGGACGCGGCGGACGTCCTCACTGGAGGAGAAGTTCGAACTCATCGCCTCCGGGCAGGGCATCGCGCTCGTCCCGCTCAGCGTCGCGGGCTCGTACTCCCGCCCCGACCTGGTCTATCTGCACGTCACCGACTCCTCGCCGGTCGGTACCTGCCTGGCCGTACCGGAGAGCGGCTGCACGGATCTCGTACGGGACTTCCTGGACATCGCCACCGCCACCCTGCGCGGGCGCTCCGGTGATACGGATACCGAGCGGGCGGCGGCCGGGGCATCGCCGGCCGGGGCCGGGGAATGACGCCCCGCCGACGCGGTGGCCGACGGCCCGCCGGTCAGTGCGGCGCCCGCAGGCCGGCGACCGTCATGCGGATCAGCAGCTCGTAGCTGTCGTCCAGGTTCTCGGGCAGGCCGAAGGCGTCCTGAGCTTCCAGGACCGCGAAGCCGTGGACGGCCGCACGCAGACATCGCGCGGCATGGATCGCGGCGGAGTCCTCCAACCCGTAAGCGCGCAGGGCGGCGGTGATGATGTCGACCAGGCGCGTCCCGGCCTCGGCCGTCCGCGGGTCGGGGCTCTGGAGCACGGCCGAATAGCGGTGCGGGTGTTGCCGCGCGTAGTGCCGCCACGCCGTCATGAACGCGCGGATCGCCTCGTCGGCGGAGCGGCCGAGCACGGCGCGCCCGGCCCGGTCCGCGATGTCGTTCATGACGCGGGCCGATACGAGGGCCCGCAGTTCGGCGAGGGAGCGCACGTGCTTGTACAGGGACGGGGTGGTGACGCCCGCCCGGCCGGACACCGCCGACAGGGTCAGGGCCTCGGGGCCCCCTCGTCCACCACCTCTATCGCGAGGCCGACCACCGCGCTCGTGGACAGCGCCGCTCTAGCCACGCGCACCGCCACCCTTGACGAACTTCACCACAGCGGTGGCGACTTCGGCGGGGAACTGGACGTGTGCGTAGTGCCCCGCGCCCTCGATCAGTTCGAGCCGGCCGAGTCCGGCAGGCAGTTCCGCCACGATGCCTTCGCCTTCGGCTTCGGGATCGGGCCAGTCGGGATCGAGCGTGCCCATGAGGACGAGCACCGGGCAGCGGACATCGGCGAGCCGGGCACCGGCATCGGTCGGTGCGGACCGGCCCAGCTTGCCGACGACGGCCATCCGGCCCGGACGGCGCAAGTCCGCCTCGACAGCGGCGAGGTGGTCGCCGAAACCGGAGGGCCGGGCACCCGGGCAGGCGTGGTCGAGGTAGCGCAGCCACAACGGGACGCTGCGTAGCAGGGCGGCGCCCATGAGCAGGGTGGCGCCCGTGCGGTAGCGGGCATGGGTCAGCAGATCGCCCAGGTTGACCTGCTGCGCGCGGGTGAACGGGCTGATCTCGACGATGGCCCGGACCAGGTCCGGCGCCTCGGCCGCGGCGATGGTGGCGGCGCCCCCGCTGAAGGAGTGGCCGACGATGACGGCGGGGCCGCCCAGGTGCCTGATCAGGGCGAGGAGGTCGCCGGCCACGTCGGTACGGGTGTACGAGTCCCAGCCGGTGCTGGACTCCCCGTGGCCCCGCAGGTCCATCCGCGCGACGCGGAAGCCGGCCGTCGAGAGCCGGGCGGCCATCTCGCGGTAGGCCGTCCTGTTCTCGCCCATGCCGTGCGCGAGGACGATCAGCGGTCCCTTGCCGGTCACGTCGTACGCCAGGTGCCGGCCGTCGACCGGCAGGAATTCCGTCGCGGGCGCTGCTCGGTTAATGCTCATAACCAGAAAGCTAACACCATTAACCAGTGGTGTCAGTACCTACGGCCGAGGTCGCACGGCCGGGGCCGGCCCGGTCGTGCGGGACGATTCCCGCACGACCGGGCCGGCCTGAGGGCGCCGTATCAGGCAGTGGTGTAGGCACCGGCTTCGATGTCCTCGACCAGGGTCGGCCCGGTGGGGGTCCAGGAGAGCATGGCGCGGGTCAGCTCGCTGGACGCGGTCATGGTCTTGGTGAAGAAGCTGCCGACGAATCCGAAGTGCGCGTCGGCGTCCTGCGGGTCGATCGAGACGACCGGGAGGCCGAGGCTCCGGCCGATGGCTTCGGCGATCGCCTTGGTGGTCACGGCCTCCTCGGCGACGGCGTGCAGCCGCGACCCGGCCGGGGCCTTCTCCATGCCGAGACGGATGAGCCGGGCGGCGTCGCCCCGGTGCACCGCCGACCAGGTGGTGGAGCCGTCACCGATGTAGCCGGAGACGCCCTGCTTGCGGGCGGCGCCCGTGAGGAAGTTGACGAATCCCCAGTCACCGTTGCCGTGGACGCTCGGCGAGAACCGGGTGATCACGGTGCGTACGCCGTGGGGGACGTAGTCCAGGGCGAGATTCTCGCTGCCGCCCCGGTTCGACTCCAGGCCGACGGCGGGGGAGACGTCGGTCTCCGTGGCCGGCCGGCCCTGGACGAGACCGGAGAGGGGTGCGGCGACGATGAACGGGCGGTCGGTGCCCACCAGCGTCTCGGCGAGGATGTGCACCGAGGCCCGCTCGGAGCGGTCGGTCTCGGCCGGGTTGCCCCAGTCGTGCTTGTTGGCCATGTGAATGACCGCGTCGGCCTCCGCGGCACCGCGGCGCAAGGACTCCAGGTCGTCCAGGTCACCGCGGAGGACGTCGACGCCCTTGGCCTTCAAGGTCTGTTCGGCCTGGTCCGACCGGGCGAGCCCGACGACCTGGTGTCCGGTGGCGGTCAGCTCGTCCACGATGGCGGAGCCGATCCAGCCGGTTGCTCCGGTTACGAAAGCACGCATCTGCGTGGCCTCCTGTTTTCTGTAGAAGATGCCCGTACGGGATGTCCGTATGGGAGGTCTGTAGGGGATGCCCCTGTGAGAAGGGGGCGTTGGGGCGCGGGGCCGCCCGCTCACCTGCTCGCGGCGCTTCGGTGGGCGCGCGCCGCCCCGGCGACGACGAGTGCTCCCGCGAGCAGGGTCAGCAGGGCGGCCGCGCGCAAGGCGGTGTCCGCGCCGTCGGTGAACGCCTCGGTGATGGCGCGGTGCTGGGCCGGCTCCAGCGCCAGGGCCTCCGCCACGGTGCGCGGAACCGGGGTGTGACGGCTGAGGCTGTCCGGCAGGTGACTGGTGAACCCCGCGGTGAGAATGGTGCCCACGACGGCGACTCCCAGTGCGCTGCCCAGTTCCCGGGTCGCGGACTGGCGTCCGCCGGCGATTCCGGCCTGTTCCACGGGGAGTCCCGAGGCGATCTCCGCGGTCAGGCACGGCCCGGCGAGCATGATGCCGAGGCCGATGACGAACAGTGCCACGGCGTAGACGGGGTACGGCAGGGCCGTGGCGTAGGACAGCCCGAACAGGCCGGTGCTGGTGAGGAGGAAGGCTGCCGCGAGGGTCACGGGCAGACCGACGCGGTGGATGAGGCCCGGTACGTAACGGGTGCCCACCAGGAGCGGCAGGGTCAGCGGGATGATCCCGAGACCCGCCTGCAGGACGGAGAAGCCGCGGCCGTACTGGAGCAGCGAGGCGTTGACGTAGAAGAGGCCGAAGTTCCCGAAGAACAGGACGGTCATGCCGATGGCGGCGCTGCTCAGCAGGGGGTTGCGGAACAGGCGGGGGTCGAGCATGGGGTGGGGTGTGCGCAGTTCCACCAGGACCCAGACGAGGCCGAGTGCGAGGCTGCAGGCGAACGCGACGAGGACGACCGTGCTGCCCCACCCCTGTTCGGGCCCCTCGATGATGCCGGTCAGCAAGGCGACGACGGCGGCCACGAACAGCACCGCACCGGGCAGGTCGAGGCTGCGGGCGTGGCGTGTGCTGACCGGTGCGCAGGTCGCCACCCACACCAGGCAGCAGACCGCGACCAGTGCGACCGCGACGAACAGCATGCGCCAAGAGGCGACGCTCAGCAGCGTCCCGCCGCCGACGTTGCCGACGACACCGCCGATACCGGTCGCCGCCGCCCACACCGCCAGCGCGTGGCCGCGCCGTCGGGGCGCTGTGGCGTGGATGAGGATGCCGACGCAGTTGGGCAGCACGCAGGCCGCGCCGAGGCCGGTGACGGCACGTCCGGCCAGCATGACGGGCACGTTCGGCGCCACGGACGAGAGGACGGCCCCGGCCGCGAAGACGCCCAGTCCGGTCAGGAGCGTGCCCTTGCGGCCGAACTTGTCACCGGCGGCACCGGCGGGGATGACCAGGCAGGCGAAGACGACGACGTAGGCGTCGACGATCCACAGCAGCTCGGCCGACGTCGGATGCAGCGAGCTCGCCGCGAGCTTCGGTACGGCCAGGTTGATCGCGGCGACGAAACCGACGACCAGGGCGGTGCACACACTCATGCCGGCGAGCACCAGGCCGGGCCGTTGGGCCTGGCGCACGGGGCGTTCCAGCGTGGAGGTCATAGTTCACAGGTCCTTTTCGGATGCTCCTCGACGGCACGGCGGAGCCCGGGGCGGGGAGCTGGCTTCGGACGGTCTGCCGCACACAGGACAGGGCGGCGGGCCGGGCAGCCGCGGGCGGCGGCACTTACGAGTCACCGTGCCTCGTAAACGTAGCACAGATACGAGGCATGGTGACTCGTTATAGTGGGGGGCATGGTTGAGGAACACGGCCGCAGTGGGCGGCCCCGCAGTGAACGCGCCCGGACGGCCGTCCTGAACGCGGTCGACGACCTGCTCGTCGAGGTCGGCTACGCGGCGCTGACCATGAAAGGCATCGCGGAACGCGCGGGCGTGGGGCGGCAGACCGTGTACCGGTGGTGGTCCAACAAGGCGGAAGTCCTCTACGAGGCCAGCGCCATCGACGCGCGGAAGGAACTCTCGGTCCCCTTGAGCGGCGACCCGGCACAAGACTTCACGGCCTACCTGGACGCGCTCGTGAAGTTCCTCGCGCACTCCGACGCCGGAGCCGCCTACCGGGCGCTCATCGGGGAAGCCCAGCACGACCCGGCCGTCGCGTCGCTGCTCTCCTCCGGGGACATCATCGGCGAGAGCGCCGCGAAGGTCGTGGAACCGGCGCTCGACGCGAGCGGCAGCGACCTCTCCGTGGAGCAGGCGACGGCACTCCTCGTCGGCCCGCCCTTCTTCCACATCCTGTCCGGGCGCGGCGTGGAGAGCATCGACACCCGCCGGCTGGCCGAGGAGTTCACGCGGGTTCTCGCGGTCCGCAGGCAGCAGGACCAAGGCGTGACGGCCGACAGTTGACGCCCGGCGCCGGGCGGAACTCAGTAATGTGGCGTGCGTCGCTTCAGGGGAAGGGGACCGTATGACCCGATCCGACCGAGCACCCGAGATCCGTACCGCGTCCGGCGTCGTCCGGGGCCGGTGGCGGGACGGTGTGGCTGTTTTCCTGGGTATTCCGTACGCCCGGCCGCCCGTCGGTGACCTGCACCTGGCCGGGCCGGTGCCCGCGTCGCCCTGGGACGGCGTACGGGACGCCGACGCCTTCGGGCCGGCGCCGCCGCAGTCCCTCGCGGTCGGTTACGGCACCGGACGGCAGAGCGTGGCCGGCGCGGACGACTGGCTGACGGTCAACGTCTTCAGCCCCGATCCCGGCGCGGCGGGGCTGGCGGTCATGGTCTGGATCTACGGCGGCATGTACATGATCGGGTCGGCCGACGGGCCCGGCTACGACGGTGCGGCCCTGGCACGCCGGGACACCGTCCTGGTGACGTTCAACCACCGGGTGGGCGCGGAAGGCTACGGACAGTTCGCGGACGCGCCGCCCAACCGGGCCCTGCTGGACCAGCTCGCCGCGCTGGAATGGGTCCGCGAGAACATCGCGGCTTTCGGCGGCGACCCGGACCGGGTGACCGTCTTCGGCGAGTCCGCGGGCGCGGGGGCGGTGGCCGCGCTGATGGCGACGCCCCGCGCGGCCGGACTCTTCCACCGAGCCGTGGCGCAGAGCGTGCCGGGCACCTTCTACAGCCTGCCGCTGGCCGCGGACATCGGTACGGCCGTCGCCGCCGAACTGGGCCTGGCCCCGACACGCGCCGCTCTGGCGCCGGTGGCCCCCGACGCCCTGCGGGACGCGGCGGACACCGTACTGAACTCCATGGCCGACCACGGGAAGCGGTGGGGCCGGGCAGCCCGGGTCCGGATGCCGTTCGCCCCCGTCGTCGACGGCGACCTCCTGCCGCGGACTCCCTGGGAAGCGCTGCGCGCGGGCCAGAGCGCCGGTGTCGAACTCGTGGTGGGACACACCCGGGACGAATGCCGGGGATTCACCGCGCTCTCGGGGCGGCGCGGAAAGGTCACCGAGGAAGAGGCCGCCGCCCTCCTTGAGTGGTGCGCGCCCGATGCCGCCGGAGCCCGCGCCTACCGGGCGGGCCACCCGGACGCGAACCCCACCGACCTGCAGGACCTGGTGCTGTCCGACTGGCTGTTCCGGATGCCCAGCCTCCACCTGGCCGACGCCCACACCGCCGGCGGCGGCACCGCCTACCTGTACGAAATGGCCTGGCCGAGCCCGGCGATGGGCGGCGCGCTCGGCGCCTGCCACGGGCTCGACGTCCCGCTGGTCTTCGGCAACCACGGCGGAGAGATCGGGGAAATGCTCCTGGGGAAGGACCCCTCTCCCGAGGCCACGGCAGTCTCGGAGTCGATGATGGCGGCCTGGACCGCCTTCGCCGGGACCGGCGCGCCCGGCTGGCCCCCGTACCGGCCCGAGGACCGGCTGACCCGTGTGTTCAACGCGGAATCCGCCACGGTGCCGTACCCGGAGGAGACCTCACGCCGGATCTGGGCGGACTGGTCCTTCGCCGCGCTGGAACCGACGGGCGGCGGGTGACGGCACCGGCCTATCAGCGGTAACACGCCCTCGCCCCCGGCCTGTTCGGCCGGGGGCGAGGGGGTACGGGCGGTACGGACGGGCCCGGTCAGCCGGTCCAGCGTCCGGTGAAGAAGGTCAGGGCGAACACCGTGCTTACGGGGGCCGCCAGGCAGAGGTACGCGGTCTTGAA
Organism: Streptomyces chrestomyceticus JCM 4735; assembly: GCF_003865135.1. NCBI lineage: Bacteria > Bacillati > Actinomycetota > Actinomycetes > Kitasatosporales > Streptomycetaceae > Streptomyces > Streptomyces chrestomyceticus. Next base: position 9,332,365 of record NZ_BHZC01000001.1, read on the forward strand.
CCGGGGGCTGCGCAGACTCCAGGCGGCCAGGCCGATCCACAGGGGCCACCACAGGAGGGCGGCTCGGGGGATGGAGACGTACCAGTACGAGGTGCCCAGGGCACACAGGCTGAGGGCGACGTAGACGGTCTCGGGCCAGCGGCGCTTGCGCGCCAGGACGACGAGCAGCGCCAGGCCGACGGCCATGACCACGAGTTCGGCCTGGAACATGAAGGCGTAACCGGTGCTCTGGGACCGGTCGAAGGCGTTGTTCCAGGTGGTGATCCAGGCTTCCCAGGGCGTGTGGAAGACGCGGTACCAGCCGCGTTCCTGGGCGTGCTTCCAGGCCATCCAGTCACCGGTGCGGGACTGCAGGAACCAACTGAAGAGGAACAGGGGCAGCGCGGGGAGGGCCAGCCAGGGGAGCGGGCGCAGGTTGCGGGTGCTGCGGAGGCTGAGCAGGAAGTGGGTGGCCAGGGCCGCGGCCAGGAAGAGGCCGCTGACGCGTACGGCGGTGGCCGCGGCGGTCAGCGCCATGGCCAGGGGCCAGTTGTGGCGTCGGGCCGCCAGCCAGGCGGGCAGGGCCAGGGCCAGGAAGAGGGCCTCGGTGTAGCCGACGGCCAGGAAGACGGCGCACGGGGATATCAGGAAGAACAGGACGCTGCGCCAGCCCGCCTCCCTGTCGTACAGGTGGTGCCGGGTGATACGGGCCAGCGCCAGGACGGCGACGGCACCGGAGACGAAGGAGACCGCCAGTCCGGCCAGCCCCCAGTCCGGCACGACGACGTGGACCGCCCGCAGCACGAGGGGGAAGCCGGGGAAGAAGGCTTCCCGGTTGTCCCAGTCGGCCTGCCAGGGCCCGGCCTGCCCGGGAAAGTAGCCCTGCTGGGCGATGTGCAGGAAGTGGTCCCAGTCCCAGTGCTGGAACGGGGCGAGGAGTGGGCCGGGATCGTGGGTGCCCGGGTCGGAGGGGAACAGCCACCGGGCGCAGTAGGCCGTCAGCCAGATCCCCACGCGCGTCGACAGGTACAGCCACAGGATGTCCCGGTCCGCGGCGCTGGGGCGCCAGGCCGCGGGACCGCGCTTGCCCCAGAGCGCACGGCCGGTCCGCACGGCGGGGCCGGGCGGACGCGGAAGGCGCCCGGGCGGCGTGGCCGGCGGATGGGAGGGCTCGCGCGCGTCGATCGACGAAGGGGGCATAAACGTTTCCTTGAGGGTGTGGACAGGCAGACCTGGACGCCCGGCGGCGGTCCGCCGGGTGCCGGACGACGGAGCGGGCCGGATCAGGGCGGTTCGGTGGCCGTCTCCCGAGGGGCGTCCGAGGACGAAGTGGTGGCCGTGGTTTCCGGGGGAGCGGAAGGCGTGTCTGTGGACCCCGGGGGCGCGGAGGCGCTGACCGTGGACTCCGGAGTCGGCGGAGGCGTGGAACCGGGCGCCGGCTGCCGGTCTGGAGACGGCCGAGCGGGCGGCGGCGGGCCGGCCGGACCCACCGGGGCCGGAGTACGGGAGAGCAGCGCGACCGTGGTGGCGGCGCCGCCACCGAAGGCCAGGCACACCACGCTCACCACCGCGACGACGCGTCGCCGCCGCGCCCGCCGCCCGCGCGCGGCGATCTCGCCCGCCGACGCGGTGACGCTGCCGTCCCGTCCGGCCTCGGCCGCTTCCTGGAACAGGGACCGCAGCGGGTCCTGGGGCTCAGACACCGGGCGCCTCCTCGATGCGCGGGTCGTGCAGACGGCCGGCGAGTGCCTTGCGGCCGCGGCTCAGATGGGTCTTGACGGTGCTCGCCGACAGTCCCGTCTCACTCGTGATCTGTTCGACGGAGAGATCGCACAGGTAGTGCAGGGTGAGCGTGCGACGCTGCTGCGCAGGCAGTTCCCGCAGCGCGCCGACCAGCGCGACCTGCGCCGGTCCCGGCCCCTCGACATGGGGCGGGGCGCCGCTGCGCCGCCACGCGTCGGCGCTCCGGCGCAGGCGCCGCCACCGGCTGACCGCCAGCCGCCAGGCGACCGTACGGATCCATGCCTCCGGCTGCCCGTTCCGGTCGAGCTGCCGGCGCCGGCTCCAGCCTCTGACGAACGCCTCCTGCACCACGTCCTGCGCCTCGTGCAGGTCGCCGAGCATCACGTAGAGCTGACCCGTGAGCCGCGCGACCGTCTGGGCGTAGAACTCTTCGAACTCCTCGACGGTCAACAGCCACTCCCGGATCTCTCGCTTCACCTGCCATACGCCCCGCGGGCGCTGTTCGGTCGACACACAGGACGAGGAAGTGACGTGACGCTCGTCACGGCGCCGGCCGGTGCGGCGCGCCGCACTGCCCACCGGACCGCCGGTGCGGGCGGATGCCGACGCCAGCGCGCCCCGGCGACGCGGGGTCGCCGGGGCGGGAACGGCAGGTCGCCGGACGGGACGGTGCCGACCGGAGGGCCTTCGACCGCAGCCGGCCTCCGGTTCGGCCCGTCCGGGTGTCTGTCCGCTCCAGTCTCGCACGTGAGCATGTCAGCCTGCCGGTGACCCCGGTGGGCGGCGGTGATCGGAGTGCGGTGTGCTCGGAGTGCGGTGTGCGCGGCTGCGGTGTGCGCGGGCAGGAAGCCGGCCTGGAGGCCGTCGGCCGGTGCGCGAGTGTTGCGGGAGTTGCTGGTGTCCCCGGTTTCACTCCTTCCGGCGCGGCGGTTCGAGGAAGCCGCTGTCGCGGAAGTAGCCCAGGTAGAGATCGATCAGGGCGGCGTCCACCGGTGGGCAGTCGATGCCGCTGTCGTCCACGGCGCGGGCGGTGTTGGTGCGGTCGAGCGCGGGGACGGCGCCTGTGAGGTACAGGTCCCTGACCGCCTGCTCCGGCTCCTCTGGGGTGTCTGCGGACATCGGCAGGTAGGGGGCGATGGGGTGGTCGGGGTGGCGGGCCACCAGTGCGCGGATGCGGTTCAGCCAGGTGTCATGACTCAGGGTTTCCACCGGGTATCCCATGGCGCGCAGCCGGCTGGTGAGGAGCGGCAGCCGCGCGGGGCGGGGGTTGGTCAGGTGGTAGGTCCGGCCGTCCGGCTTCTCGTGGGTGAGGATGTGGACGACGGCCTGGGCGGTGTAGTCGACCGGTACGAAGTCCAGCGGCAGAGGGAGGTCCGGGGCGATGCCGGTCTCGGCGATGGTGCGGAACAGGGCGCACATCAGGGTGTCGGTGTTCCACACCCCGCGCCGCCGGGTGCCGGTGACCTCGTGGGGCCGGTGCACGGCGACCGGCAGTCCGCGTTCGGCGGCCCGGGCCAGGAGGCGTTCGGCGACCCACTTGGTCTCCGGGTAGCCCTGGGAGATCTTGTCGGGGTGGGCGAGGGGAGCGTCTTCGCCGAGGTGCCGTACGCCCGCGGCGCCGGACCCGGCGAGGACGGCGACGGTGGAGATGTGGTGGACCGGTTTGAGGTGGTGGGCGGCGGCCAGTTCGAGGACGGTACGGGTGCCGGTGACATTGACCGGTGCCAGGGCCTCGTAGGGGTAGGCGAAGTTGACCTGGGCTCCGGCGTGCACGACGAGGTCCGTCTCGCGGGCCAGTTCGTCCCAGGCCGCGGGGGAGAGGCCGAAGCGGGGCGCCTCCAGGCTGCCTGGCACGGGCACCAGGCGGTCGTCGCAGCAGGAGGGGTCGAGGCCGTAGAGGCGCATCCGGGCGGCGAGGCGCGCACGGGCGGTGTCCCGGTCGTCGGCGCGGGTCAGGCAGTGCACCCGCCGCACTCCGGCGTCGACGAGCTGGTCGATCAGGTGGACGCCGAGGAAGCCGGTTCCGCCGGTCAGCAGGACCGAGCGGGGCGGGGTGGCTGTCGCGGCGGGCCGGGCGTCGAAGCGCAGCCGGGCGTCGAGGCGGGACTCCGCGGCGAAATCCACGGTGTCCTCCGTCCCGGCGCCGTCGCGCAGTGCCGTGGCGCGGGCGGTGAATGCGGACAGGGAAGGGCCGTCCAGCAGCTCCCTGATGAGTGCGCGGCCGGAGCCCGGGGGCAGGTCCAGACGGTCCCGTACGGCGGTGACGACCTGGGTGGCGTGCAGCGACGTACCGCCCACGGCGAAGAACTCGTCCTCCCGCCCTACCTGGTCGAGGCCGAGCAGCCGCGTCCAGATGCCGGCGACGGCTTCTTCGGCGGCGCCTCGGGGCGGCTCGCCACCGGTGTGTGGCCGGCCGCTCTGCTGCGCCACCAGTTCCAGGAACCGGTCGCGGTCGATCTTTCCGCTCGGCTTGAGGGGAATCTCCGTGACGGTGGCGATCCGGGTGGGGACCATGTACGGGGGCAGCCGGTCGCGGGCGTAGGCGGTGAGCCGCCGGGACAGTCCCTCGGCCGGTATGTCCGGGGCGGGCACGGCGGCCGCGGCCAGGTGCTGGCCCGGCCCGTCGCCCAGGACGTCCACGGCCGCCTCGCGGACCTCCCGATGGCGGGCCAGCGTCAGCTCGATCTCGTCCAGTTCCACCCGGTAGCCGCGGAGCTTGACCTGCCGGTCGCGGCGCCCGCGGTACTCCAGTACCCCGTCGCGGCGTCGGCGGGCGACATCGCCGGTGCGGTAGAGCCGGGCGTCCGGGTCACCGCCGAACCGGTCGGGCACGAACACCTCGGCGGTCCGGTCGGCGTCGCCCAGGTAGCCGCAGGCGATACCGTCACCGCCCACCCACAGCTCCCCGTCCTCGCAGGGGGCGGCCAGGCGGCCGTCCTCCCGTACGACGTAGGCGGTGGCGTTGGCGATCGGCCGGCCGATCGGCACGGTCTCGGCGTGCGGGGCCAGCTCCTCGACGTGGTAGGCGGTGACGAGGGAGGACGCCTCGGTCGGCCCGTAGCCGTTGATCAGCAGTTCGGGGCGGCCGTGGCGCAGGACGGCGCGTACCGCGGAGGGGTTGAGCGCGTCGCCCCCGGCGATCAGGGCGCGCAGCGAGCCGAACATCCGCGGGTTGTCCTCCGCGTGCTGGTGGAACAGGCCCGCGCTGAGCCACAGCACACTGATGCGCCGCTCCCGCAGCACCGTTCCCAGCGCGTCGGCGGACAGCAGGGTCTCGGGTTCGGGCAGGACCAGACAGGCACCGTTCAGCAGCGGGCCGAACAGCTCCAGACAGGAGATGTCGAAGGTCAGCGCCGTGGTGGCCAGCAGCCGGTCGGTGGGTTCCAGTTGGAGCCAGTCGGTGTTCTTCACCAGGCGGACCGGTCCGCGGTGCGGGCAGACGACGCCCTTGGGCGTTCCGGTGGAGCCGGAGGTGTAGATCACGTACGCGGGGTCGGTGGCGCGCCGATCCTGCCCCCAGCGGTCGCCGGGGTCCGGCAGCGGGTGGCCGCTCAGGTCGTCGGTGGTGATCTGCGCGCAGTGGTCGCGTACCGGTTCCGGAGCGGTTCCCGGTGCGGTGACGCAGTGCCGTACTCCGGCGCCGGTCAGCACCGTCTCCAGCCGGTCCGCCGGGTCGCCGGGGTCCAGGGGGAGGTAGGCGCAGCCGGCTTCCAGTACGGCGAGGATCGCGACGACGGCCTCCGGTGAGCGGCGCAGCAGGACGGCCACGGTGTCGCCGTCCGCTACGCCCCGGGAGCGCAGGTGGGCGGCGGCGCGGCGGACGCGTGCGAACAGCTCTCGGTAGTTCCAGCAGCCGCCGTTCCACTCCACGGCTGCTCGGTCGGGGTGCGCGCGGGCCTGTTCGGCGAAGAGTTGGGGGACGGTGGCGTCGCGGGGGTAGTCGGTTGCGGTGTCGTTCCAGGCGCGGACGGTGTCGGGGACGGGTTCGGGGGCGGAGTCGGGGGTGTGGTCGAGGTCGCGGCTCATGGCTCGTCCAGTACGGGAGTGAAGGGGTGCGGAGATGAGGGGGCGCGGGGCTGCGGAGGAGAGAGCGAAGGGTGCGGGGGAGGGGCCGGTCAGCTCGTCAGTACGGCTTTGCCCGTACGGCCGGAGCTCTGTGAGTGGCGTACGGCGCGGGCCGCGTCGGCCAGGTCGTAGGGTTCGACCGCGGGGACGCTGAGGCGCCCGTCCAGCAACTGCCCGGTGACCTGGCGCATCAGCCGGTCGGTGCGGTGGGCGTCCCGCCGGCCGAGGCGTTCGGGCAGCCAGAAGCCGGTCAGCGCGATGCCACGGAAGATCAGTTCCTCCGGCGCTACGGTGAGGGGCTCACCGGACAGCAGGCCGTAACTGACGAACTGCCCTCCCTCGCATAGGGATTGCAGCGCGAGCGTACCGGTCGGGCCGCCCACGGCGTCCAGTACGGCGGCGATGCCGCGCCCTTCGGCGAGGGCCGCCAACTGCTCGGAGAGACGTTCCTCCCCCTGGACCAGGACCGCTTCGGCGCCCGCTGCCATCAGCGCCGCGCGGTGCCGCTTGTCGCGCACCAGACACAGACAGCGCAGCCCCCGCCCGCCGGCGAGCTGGAGCACCATCCGGCCGACGGCGGACGCGGCGGCGGTCAGCAGGAGCAGCTCGCCCTCCTCCAGACCGAGGTCGTCGAGGAGGAGGTGGGCGGTGACCGGGTTGATCGTGAGCTGGCAGGCCGCCTCGTCGGAAAGTTCCGGTGGTACGGGCAGGACGGCGTCCGCGTCCGTGACGAGGTACTCGGCCCAGGTGCCCAGCGCCGACACCGCCACGCGCGTACCCGTCGCGTACGGCACGCCGGGGCCCGCGGCGTCGACGACACCGACGCCCTCGAACCCCACGGGGGACGCCGGGCCGTTCCCGTCCGGCCGCAGTCCGGGGGAGAAGGCGGCGGGCCGCCCGTAACGCCCCTGCACCAGGAGCACGTCGGAGGGGTTGACGGGGCTGACCCGCATCCGTACCCGGACCTCGCCCGGCCCCGGCTCGGGCACCGGACGGCGGTGCAGGAGCAGCACCTCGGCGGGGTCGCCGTACCGGCCGAAGACCAGTTGGCGCATGGTCGCGGCGCTCATGTGCCGGTCGCGCGGAACGAGGAGTGGGCCAGCAGGTGGTCGCGGATCTCCGCCATGCTGTGCTGCCCCTTGTGCAGCATGTTGTTGACCAGGACGTACGTCGTGTCGCCCGCGTCGAGGGCCTCGTGCAGGTGGTCCAGGCTGCCGCAGCCGCCGGAGGCGATGACGGGCAGGCCCGAGGCGGTGGCGACGGCGTGGCACAGGTCGAGGTCGAAGCCCTGGCCGGTGCCCTCGCGGTCGACGCTGTTGGCGAGGATGGCTCCGACGTCCAGGCCGGCCAGTTGCCTGGCCACGTCGACGGCGCCGGTGCCGGCGTCCTGCTCGCCGTCGTGGGTGTAGACACGCCACCGGCCGGGCGCGGTCCGGCGGCAGTTGATGACGCCCATCAGCCGTTCGGCCCCGAACTCCCGGACGGCTGCCTGGACGGTCTCCGGCTTCTCGATCAGGCCGGTGCTCACGGACAGCACGTCCGCGCCGGCCTCGAAGAGGCCGCCGGTGTGCAGGAGGGAGGGCAACTGCCCGTGCCCCACGGACACCAGCAGGCTGACGCCGGTCTGTTTCAGCTCACGCAGCAGCGACGGGAGGTAGTCGACGGCGTCCCACGGGTCGAAGACGTCCAGGAACACCTTCCGGGCGTTGCCCGCGGCGTACGCCGCGACGACGGACGCGACGTCGCCCGGGTCGTCGAGACCGGCGATACGGCTCGGTTCGGTGGTCCGTCCGGCGGCCACGTCCACGCACGGGATCACGAGGTCGGCGACATGGGCGCGCTGGTCACGGAAGACGGGCTGGTTCACGGGGTTTCCTTTCCGGTGGGGCGCAGCAGGTGCGCCGGGCGGGGACTGCGGGGCGCCAGCCGGCCGGCCACTTCGGCCGCGGACGCCAGGACGCTGTCCAGGTCGTCGGACCGGGTGGCGACATGGCCGGCGAAGTACACGCCGCCGTCGCCTTGCAGGGACAGCAGCTCGGCCTGGGCGGAAAGCATCTCCGGGGTGGGTTGCAGCGTCCGGAAGGCGGTGGAGGCCAGGACGGAGCGGGGGAGCGTGTCGCGGTGCGTGAGCTGACTGACGAACAGGTCGCCTTCCGGGCGCCGCTGCCACGCGGTGGTCTCCGCCCACGGGCCGTGCACGGTGACGGTCGACGGGGACCAGTGCTCCCGCCCGGCGGGCAGGTAGCAGGGGTCGCCGTGCACGCCGTAGACCAGGTCGTTGTACGTGTACGAGGTCAGCAGCGCCCGGACCCGGCCGGCGCCCCCGAGGGAGCCGAGCACGCACCGCGCCCCTTCGGCGGGCAGGGTCAGCACCACGGCGTCCACCGCGTGCCGGGCGCCGCGCGCGTCGATCATTTCCAGGCGGCCCGCCGTACGGCGGATGCGCCGCAACGAGGTTCCGGGCAGCAGTTGGACCGACCGGCAGCGGCGGGCCAACTGCCAGGCGAGTGCCTGCATTCCGCCGCGTAGCCGGTACGTACGGGCATCGGCACCGTCGCCGGGGTCGGCGTAGAACATTCCCACGGCGCGGGCCGACAGGCGCCTGGCGTCCTGGAGCGTGCAGCCGAACACCGAGGCGGGAAGGGCGTAGACCCCCGCGTCCTTGACGTGTCGCGGCAGGTCCCAGGGCTCCACCATCGTCTCCAGCGGGACGGTCCAGGCAAGCTCGTCCCGTTGCCAGGCGGCGGCGTGCGCGGCCAGCAGTTCCGCGGCCTCGCCCGTCGCGTCCTCGGTGGCGCGGCACGGTGCGGGCGGGCGGCCGTCGGGCGGCCCCTTCGCGCGGGTGCCGTCGCGGATGACGGTGCGGCCGGCGGGCACCTCGTCCCACTGCGTGCCGTCCAGGCCGAGAGCTTCGGCCAGGCGTGCGGTCACCCCGTCGCCGGGTACCTCCTGCACGCCGAGGTCCAGGGCGCTGGGGGTCCCGGCGACGCCGGGCGGGTGGACCGACCGCAGGTTGCCCCCGACGTCCTTACGCGCTTCGAGCACCAGCGTGTCGTGGACACCGTCCAACAGCCAGGCGGTGGCCAGTCCAGCGGCTCCCGCTCCGGCGATGCCGACCCGCATCCTGCCTCCTCGGTTCTTGGGTGGGGGACTGGTTGGTTCGGCCGCTCAGGCGGGCCCGGCGGCGGCACGCCAGAAGTCGCCGATGGACTCCTCCAGCAGCCGGGCGCAGAACACGGCGTCCTGCGGGTCGTCACCCCGGTCGAGCCCGTCCTGCACCACGTCCAGGGCCAGTTGTTCTAGGTCCTGCGACGCTTCGTCCTCGTAGTAGGTGAGGAAGGACCGCGGGGCTTCGAAGCCGGACCGCCTGATGTACCGGACCAGTTCGGCGCAGCCGGAGAAGTACACCTGCATGTCGGTGGCGGAGGCCAGCGCGAACGCTGCCTGGCTGCCCTGGGCCGCCAGCCAGCTCAGGGTGCCGTTGAACGTGTAGCCGGTGAGGTCCGCCGGCCGGTCGCTGCCGTACAGGTCGTGGAGGCCGAGTGCCTGCGCACAGTCCTGGAGTTTGGGCTGGGCGTCGTACACCAGCCTGGCGAGCTGGATGCACAGGTCCGCCGCCGGGCGGCGCGGGAACCGGGCCAGCGCCGTTCCGTACGCGCCGAGTTCGGCCAGGTGGCACTGGGCTTCCGTGCTGACCAGGCGGCGCAGCGCGTCGCCGGACAGGCGTCCGTCGGCGGCGGCGTCGAGCAGGGCGTTGCCCACCGGTTCCTTCTCACGTCGTGCGGTGAGTTCGTCGGCGAGGTCCCGGGACGTGACGGGTGATGAATCGACCATGGCCGGTAATTTCCCTTCGTGACATCGGATGTTTCGCGCCGCACGGATTTACGGCGCGCGAAGATCGGAGATTTGTGCGGGTGACGGTCGCCGGTGCCGAAGAAATGTCGGACACCGGGGTCATGCCCCTTTGTTCTGTCGGGGGCTAGGGGTGGCGTACCCCTGAAAACCTTGAACACTGCATCTGATGTCTCCTTGTCCTTAAAGGAACGCAACAGCGTGCACGCGGAATGAACCCCTGCACAGGAAGCCCCCGGATTTCTGCCGCTGTGGTGCACGGGATGTCTGATGTCGAAAACGAGTCAGTGCACCGAGCGGCGCCGGACGCGTTCGCCGGGTGACGAAAGTGATCTGCCGGGCTGCTCAACGGGGCGGCCGAGGTGGAATACCGGCCAATTCCGCTCTCTGGTAACTGCCGCCGGAGTATGGCGGCTGAAAGATACCCGCGCAACGGTCGGCGTACGGGCGAAGAACTGAGTCCGCCGGGTGCTGCGGGGTCCGGGTTCTCCCTGAGGGGGCGGCAGGGATTGGCCAGGTTTCAGGTGTGTGAAAGACGCGTTGCATGGAAGGCCCTCCGTCCCGCCTGGACAACTCCCGAAACGGCTGAAGATGATGGCGGAGCAGAGCCGGAGTCTCCTCTTCCCACTCCTCCGGATCGCTCGCACCGTCCGCGGTCTTCGGGCAGCGGCGGCAGTGGCGCCGAGAAACCGCGAGCCGTGACCGGCGTGGCGAACAACGCCGCGGCGCGCGGTCGACCGTGCCTTTCTTCCTGTCGACGCGGTCGCCCGGTGTGCCGGCAACAGTGCCGCACCGGGCGAATCGGGAGACGTCTGCTCGCCAACGTGGTGCACGCCCGGCGGAGAGTTGGAGCGCGGGCGCACCCCTCTCAGAAAGGAGACCCTCATGTCCGTCCGCATCGACGCGGCGGTCCCGGTCCCGGACCAGCACGGTCAGTTCTGGCTGCTGTACGGCAACAAGTACGTACGGATCCATTTCGCCGGCGGTGAGCCGCACGAGGACACGGTGGTACGTGGGCCGGGGACGTTCGAGGACTGGCCGAGTCTGGCGGGCTTCGACCGTATCGACGCGGTGGTGCCGGTCCCGGACCAGCACAGTCAGTTCTGGTTCCTGTCCGGTGACCGCTACGTCCGCATCCACATCGCCGACGGTGAGCCGCACCAGGACACCGTCGTGCGCGGCCCCGGATCGCTGGACGAGTGGCCGAGCCTGGCCAAGCTCCAGTAACCGTGACACACGACGGCGCCCGGAACGGGACCCTGCTCAGCCGCCACCGGAAGATCATGCCCCCGTGGATGCCGCTCTTCTACGAAGAGCCCCTGGAGATCGTGCGCGGGGACGGCTGCATGGTCACCGACTCCCGCAACAAGACGTACATGGAGTTCTACTCCGGCATCGCGACGAACACCGTGGGCTACGGCGTCCCCGGCATCGAGGAAGCGGTGCGGGAAAGGCTGCGCACCGGCGTCGTGCACACCTCGACCTTCTACCTGATCCGCGAACAGGTGGAACTGGCGGAGCGCATCGCCGACGCGTCCGGCATCCCCGACCCCGTCGTGTTCTTCACCTCCTCGGGAACCGAGGCCGTGGAGACCGCGCTGCTGCTGGCGACCCAGTACCGCGGCAGCCATCAGGTCATCGCACTGCGCTACGGCTACCACGGCCGGTCCTTCGGCTCCCTCGCCGTGACCGGCGACCGGACCTGGCAGGGCCGGGGGCTGTCCCCGCTGCGGGTCGCGTACGTGCACGGGGGCGAGCGCCGACGCGGCGCCCTTGCGGGCCTGGGGGACGAGGACTACGTACGGGCCTGTGCCAGGGACCTGGAGGAGACCATCCAGACCTGCACCCCCGAACGCACGGCAGCCATGATCGCCGAACCGGTGCAGGGCATCGCGGGCGCCGTCCCCTCGGCCCCCGGCCAACTGGCCGCCTACCAGGAGGTGCTGCGACGGTACGACATCCCGCTGATCGTCGACGAGGTCCAGACCGGGTGGGGGCGCACGGGCCGGTACTGGGGCCACCAGTGGCACGATGTCGCACCCGATGTGCTGGTCTTCGCCAAGGGCGTCGGCAACGGCTTCGCCATGGGAGGACTGGTGGGCCGCCGCGCCATCATGTCCGCGCTCACCGCGCCTTCCATCTCCTCCTTCGGCGGGAACCCGCTGTCGCTGACCGCCGCCCTGGCCACGCTCAACCACATCGACGCCTGCGACCTGCCCGCACGCGCCGGACAGGTGGGCGCTCTGCTGCTGGACGGCCTGCGCAAGTCCCTGGCGGACGAGCCATGGGTGTGCGAGGTACGCGGGCAGGGCCTGCTGCTGGCCGTGGAGTACACCCACCCCGGCACGCTCGACCCTGCCCCGGAGATGGCCGCGAAGGTACAAGAAGAGTGCCGGGTGCTGGCGCTGCTGGTCGGCCTGGGCGGCAGCTTCGGCAACTGCCTGCGCATCATGCCGCCGCTGACCATCTCGGACGAGCAGGCCGTACAGGCCACACAGATCATCACGGCCGCGACCCGGGAAGCCCGCGGCTGACCCCGGCACGGCCCCCGGACACCCACCGCGGTACGCGAGCGAGCCGTACGAAAGGAGAAGGCCACCGATGGCAACCGGCAACAGGAACAACGCGCCGCGGGGAAGGAAGGAACCCGGTCCGGGGCCGGGCCGGAAGGTCCCGCTGACCCCCGTCCAGTCCGCCTACCGCCTCGGCCGCGAGGACACGGCGCCGCTGGGCGGCGTGGCCTGCCACATGTACTTCGAGTTCGACGGTACGGCGGTGGACCCGGCACGGCTGCGCGACGCCGTCACCCGCCTCCAGGAGCGGCATCCGCCGCTGCGTACCGCCTTCCCCGGCTACGACGGGACCGCCACCGTGCTCGGTGCCCCCACCGCCCGTCTCCTCGTCCGGGACCTCACCGCCATGGACGCCGAGGAGCAGGCCCGGACACTGGCCGCCATCCGTGCACAGATGTCGGGTCAGCGGCTGGACGTGGCACGCGGGCAGGTGCTCGACGTGCGGCTGACGCTGCTGTCCGGCACGGACAGCCGCCTGCACATCGACGTGGACCTGCTGGCCGCCGACCCGCCCAGCATCGGCGTCCTGCTGACCGACCTCGCCCGCCTCTACGGGGGAGCCGCCCCGCCGGTGCCGCGCTACGACGTCTCCGCCCGGCAGCGCCATGAAACCAACACCCCGCCAGACATACATCTGGGCGCCTGGCGACGGCGGCTGGACGGCCGCAGCCTGGCTCCCCCCCGCGCTGCCCCTGACCGCCGATCCGGAGACGGTGACCGGCGCGCGCTTCAGCCGGCGGGTGCTGACCGTCCCGGCCCCGCGATGGCGGCGGATGAGCGCCAGAGCGCGCGCCGAGGGCCTTGAACCGGACTCCGTCCTCTTGGCCGCCTTCGCGCACACTCTGGGCCGCTTCAGTACCCACGACAACTTCATCGTCAGTCTGCCGGAGTTCCCGTCCCCGGCGTCCCGCTCCGGTGCCGCGCCCGTGGCCGGCGACTTCACCCGCCTGCGGCCGGTCAGTATCGACGTCTCCGGGGCCGCCACGCTCCGGGAGCTGGTGCACACCGTCGACCAGGAACGGCGTACGGCCCGCCGACAGCGGTTCGCCGCCGGGCCGGCCGGACTCAGGGAACTGGCCCGCGCACGCGGCGAAGGGCTCCCGCCCACCGGGGCCGTCTACACCAACCTGCTGGACGTGGACCTGGTCCCGGCGTGCTTCGAGCGCTGCTTCGGTCCGCCCGTATGGATGATCACCCAGACCCCGCAGGTATGGCTGGACTGTCTGGCCGTCAAGCACTTCGGCGGTGTCTGCCTCGCCTGGGACCTGGCCGACGGCCTCTTCCCCGACGAACTCCCGGAGGCGATGACCGAGTTGGGTGGCGACCTGCTGACCGCCCTGTGCGACCAGGACTGGAACCAGCTGCCCCCGGCCCACCTGCCGGCCGCCCAACAGCAGACCCGCAACCTGGCCAACGCCACCTACCGGGCGGAGAGCGGCCACCTGCTGCACCAGCGCTTCTTCGAACTGGCCGCCACCGACCCCGGACGCCCCGCCCTGCTCTGCGCCGAGGGCCCCGTCACCCGCGCCGCCCTCGCCGACGACGCCCTGCGCATGGCCGCCCTGCTGCGGCACCGCGGCCTCCGCCCCGGCGAGCCGGTCGCCGTCTCCCTGGAGAGCGTGCCCGACCAGATCCGCGCGGCACTCGCCGTCCTCGCCGCGGGAGGCTGCTACGTACCCATCGGCACCGACCAGCCCGAGCGACGCCGTACGGACATCCTCCGTATGGCCGGGGTGCGCAAGGAGATCACCGACGCGCCGGGGCCGCCGCCGCCCGCCCCGCAGCGGTCCGCCGAGCCGCGGCTTCCCGCCGAGCCGCAGCCCTCCGCCGGCCGGCTGCCCCCTGTCGAGCAACTGACCTGGCAGGACACCCAAGAGACGACACCGTTGCGCCGCCCCGTGACCACCAGTGTCTCCGCCCCTGCCTACATCATCTTCACCTCCGGCTCCACCGGCCGCCCCAAGGGCGTCGAGATCACCCACCGCTCGGCGGTCAACACCGTCGACGACATCAACCACCGCTGGGCCGTCGGCCACCACGACCGCGGCATCGCCATCTCCGCACTCGACTTCGACCTCTCCGTCTACGAGATCTTCGGGCCGCTGGCGGCCGGGGGAGCCGTCGTCGTACCCGCCCCCGGGGAGGCCCGCGACCCACAGGCGTGGCTGCGCCTGGTCCGCGACCACCGCGTCACGGTCTGGGACTCGGTGCCGGTCCTCCTGGACGCGCTGATCACCGCCGCTGAGGACGGTCCGCCGCCGGACACGCTGCGGCTGGTGCTCACCGGCGGGGACTGGATCGGCACCGATCTGCCCGCGCGGCTGCGCGCCCTGGTGCCCGGCTGCCGCTTCGTCGCCTGCGGCGGCGCCACCGAAGCCAGCGTCTACTCCAACTACTTCGAGGCGGACGGTGCCGAGGACGACTGGCCCTCGCTGCCCTACGGGCGCCCGCTGGGCAACCAGCGCTACCGTGTCGTGGACGGCCAGGGGCGCGACTGCCCGGACTGGGTGACCGGCGAACTGTGGATCGGCGGCGTGGGAGTCGCCCGCGGCTACCGGGCCGCCCCCGAACAGACCGCCCGGCGCTTCGTCCACCACGCCGGGGCCCGCTGGTACCGCACCGGGGACCTGGGACGCTATCGGCCGGGCGCCGTCCTGGAGTTCCTGGGCCGCACCGACCACCAGGTCAAGATCAACGGGTATCGCATCGAACTCGGCGAGATCGAGGCCGCCCTCGCCTCCCACCATCAGGTCGCCCGCGTCGTCGCCGTGGTCACCGGCCAGGGCCCGGCCCGCCGGCTGATCGCGTACCTCCTGCCCGTCGCCGACACCCTCGACCAGGCGTCCGTACGGGAACACGCCCGCACCCGGCTGCCCTCCTACGCCCGGCCCGAGCACTACTTGCTGCTGGACGAACTCCCGCTCAGCGGCAATGGCAAGGTGGACCGCGGACGCCTCGCTGCCTGGGCCGCCCCGGAACCCGCCCCCGTCCCCGACGAGCCACCGCGCGGCGCGGGTGAACAGGCCGTCGCGGAGGAGTGGTCGGCCGTCCTCGGCCGCGAGGTCTCCTCCCGGCACGAGCGCTTCGTCGACCTGGGCGGCGACAGCCTGCGCGCCATGCGGCTCGCCTCCGCCCTCCGCGCCCGCTTCGGCCGGCGCGTCCCTCTGCGCACGCTCCTGGAGGCATCCACGGTGGCCGCGATGGCGGAGTTGCTCGGCCGGCCACAGCAACCGGGGCGGACGGCAGCGGACGACGGGACGGCGGACGGATGACCGGTACGTACCCCGCCGGTGTCCCCGCGCCGGGCCCGGCGGGCCAGTGGCTCAGGAACCTCACCGCCCCGGCCCGCAGAACGGGTGAACCCGCCGTCCGGCTCCTGTGCTTCCCCCACGCGGCGGGCGGCGCCAGCGCCTTCCGCCCGTGGCGGGACCTCCTGCCACCCGAGTGTGAACTGTGGGCCGTCCAGTACCCCGGCCACGAGGACCGGATCGGCGAACGGCCCGCGAGCGACCTCACTCGTACGGCACGGCAGGCCGCCATCGCGGCGCAGTGGCTGGCGGACCGCCCGTACCTCGTGTTCGGCCACAGCATGGGAGCCCTGCTCGCCTACGAGACCTGCCGCCGACTCGAACGCCTCGGCATCCCGGCGCCGGATCGTCTCTTCGTCTCCGGCAGCCCGCCGCCGCACCGGGTCGCTGGGGCTCCGTCGCACACCGGCGACGGGCCGCGCTGGATGCACGGGTACGAGCACGGGGCCGGGAGCGAAGCCGGTCCGGACGACGAGCAGTACGACGACCTGACGGCCAGGACCCTGGAAGCCGACCTGCGCATGCTCGCCGGGTACCGTCCCGGCCCCGCCTGGCGGGCCCCTTGGCCCGTCACCGTGATCCGCGCCGCCCACGACCCGGACCTCGACGCGGCGGCCGCCGCGGCGTGGCAGGACTACGCGGCGGACGACATCACCCAGGCCACGGTGCCCGGCGACCACTTCGCCTGCTTCACCCGGCCGCACGACACCGTGCGCCTGATCGCCGGGGCGGTACGCCGCTGACGTGTCGCGCCGACCGGTCCTGTTGACCGGTCGTGCCGGCCGGTCATTCGGGAGACAGCCGCTCCAGGATGTCGTTGACCGCCGCGGAGTCGATGTACGCGTTCACCTCGACGATGGTCTCGCCCTCGAAGCGGCACACCCAGACGTAGAACGGGTCGTACGGGACTCCGTCCTTCGCCGTGGCGACCCCGTCCATCTCGGCCACGGTCACCGCCCCGCCGCCGTACAGCCCCCGGATACGGAAGCGCAGCCCGCCGTCGAGCAGCGGCCGCACCTTGCCGATCGTGGCGGGGACGAACTCCTCCCGCCCCCGGTAGGACCCGGCCAGCGGGTGCTTGCCGAACAGTGTCCACCGCACGTCGTCGGCGAGCCGCCCGAAGAACTCGTCGACCGTGTCCACGCGCTCCAGCAGCGCGAACACCTCACGCCGGGCCGTACCGGGTTCGTCCGCACCGGCCATGATCACTCCTCACCGTGCACGGAGGCGGCGGGCGTTCATCCGCCCCTCGGCGCCGATTGGTCTAGTCCTAGTTTGGTCCAGACCATTGACATGTTCGTGCTCTCGGGGGGACTTTCTTCCCCGTCCCGTGTACCGCACGGGGCGAGCTGGACACCCCCTTCGGCTGGACGGAACAGACATGAGACCCAAGCACCCCTTACGGGCGGCCCTCGCCGCCGCGGTCACCGCCGCCACCGCGCTCGGCCTCGCCGGAACCGGCACCGGCACCGCGGCGGCGGCCACCCCCCTCCCGGCCCAGGTCTTGGCCCCCTACTTCGAATCCTGGACCGGCCAGAGCCCCGCCGCGATGTCCGCCGAGTCGGGCGCCAAGCACCTGACGATGGCGTTCATCCAGACGGCCGCCAAGGGCTCCTGCACGCCCCTGTGGAACGGCAGCACCAGCATGCCGATCTCCCCGGCCACCTTCGGCGACGACATCAAGACCCTGCAGGCCAGGGGTGGTGACGCCATCCCCTCGTTCGGCGGCTACACCGCCGACACCACCGGCACCGAGATCGCCGACAGTTGCACCGACGTCCAGCAGATCGCCGCCGCGTACCAGAAGGTCGTCACGACCTACGACATCAGCCGGCTCGACATGGACATCGAAGTCGACGCGCTGGACAACACCGCGGGCATCGACCGGCGGAACAAGGCGATCAAACTCGTACAGGACTGGGCGGCGGCCAACGGCCGGAAGCTCGAAATCTCCTACACCCTGCCCACGACCACCCGCGGCCCCGCCGCCAACGGCGTCGCCCTGCTGAAGAACGCGGTGCAGAACGGCGCCCGGGTCGACGTGGTCAACCTGATGACGTTCGACTACTACGACAACGCCGCCCATGACATGGCACGCGACACCGAGACCGCCGCCCAGGGCCTGCGCGACCAGCTCGCGCGGCTCTACCCGGACAAGAGCGACGCCCAGCTCTGGAGCATGATCGGCGTCACCGAGATGCCCGGCGTCGACGACTTCGGCCCGGCCGAGACCTTCACCCTGGCCAACGCCCGGCAGGTCTACGACTGGGCCAAGGCCAAGAAGATCAACACCCTGTCGTTCTGGGCGCTGCAACGGGACAACGGCAGTTGCCCCGGAGGCCCGGCCCGGGACAACTGCTCCGGCATCGAGCAGCAGACCTGGGACTTCACCCGGATCTTCGCGCCCTTCACCAGCGGCTCCAGCACCCCGCAGAACGACTTCTCGGTCACCGCCGCACCCGCCGCCGGATCGGTGACGGCCGGTGGTACGGCCACCACCACGGTGCGCACCGCGGTGACCGCCGGCGCGGCCCAGAAGGTGGACCTGAAGGTCAGCGGCGCCCCCGCGGGCGTCACCGCCGCGCTCAGCCCCGACTCCGTCACGGCGGGCGGCTCGGCCACCCTGACCCTCACCACGACCGCCGCCACGCCGTCCGGCACCCACCGCATCACCGTCACCGGCACCGGCCCCTCCGGCAGCCACACGGCGACCTACGCCCTGACCGTCACCGGCGGCAGCGGCGGCCAGTGCACGGCCGCACCCTGGGCCGTCGGCACGGTGTACACCGCGGGCCAGCAGGTCGCGCACCGCGGGCACACCTGGAAGGCCAAGTGGTGGACGACGGGCGAAGAACCCGGCACCACAGGCGAGTGGGGTGTCTGGCAGGACCTCGGCTCCTGCTGACCGGCTTCCTGCCGACCGGCCCCTGTTGACCGACTTCGCGTGAAGCTCCGTCCCCGGATGCCAGTGCCTGGCACTCGGGGA
The DNA here is from genome assembly GCF_003865135.1 of Streptomyces chrestomyceticus JCM 4735. Taxonomy (NCBI): domain Bacteria; kingdom Bacillati; phylum Actinomycetota; class Actinomycetes; order Kitasatosporales; family Streptomycetaceae; genus Streptomyces; species Streptomyces chrestomyceticus. The sequence continues at coordinate 9,350,871 of NZ_BHZC01000001.1, forward strand.
CGGAGCGGGCGGGAGCCGGCCAGGGGCCGTCGTCAAGGACCAGCGGGTGAGGGGGCATGCAGCGCCTCGGCGAGGAGGCCCGCCCCAGGGCCTGACAGCCAGCGGTCGAAGCGCAACAGGAAGGGAAACTCCGCACGCAACGCGTCGAGGTCCGCGTTTCCCGTCAGCCTGCCGTCGTCCACCAGTGCTTCCAGCTTGCGAAGGATCTCGTCCTGTGCGAGCGGTGTCGTCGGCAGGCGGCTGTAGTTGATCTTCCGGCCGGCGGCCCGGGTCAGATGCTCGGCCAGGGCGTTGCCGGTGAGGGCGTCTCCGGCGATCTCCATGGTGCGACCGGCGTAGCGATCGGGGGAGCCGAAGACCTTGGCGACGATACGGCCGATGTCGCGCACCGCGATGAACTGCATGGCTTGGTCCGGGCGCATCAGGAAGGACAATTGTCCCCGGTCGAGCCCCGTCGCGGGGGTCACCAGGAGCTCCATGAAGGTGGCCGGCCGGATGATGGTTCCGGCGATGCCCAGGTTCCGGACATGGGCCTCGATACGGTTCTTGGTGTCGAGGTGGTGCACGCCCGTTGTCGAACCCGCGGTGACCGCCGAACTGTAGACGAGGTGGGCGACGCCGCGGTGCTCGGCGATCTCGGCCACCGCCGCGCCGAAGCGGATCTCGTCCTCGTCGGTCACCTCGGCGCCGGACTGGCCGGAGTTCGGCTGGACGCTGAAGACGCCGTGGGCGCCGGTGAAGGCCGCGCGGAGCGAGTCCGGATCGCCGAGGTCGCCGCGGACGGTCTCGACGCCGAGGGCCGACAGCGCCCGGGCCCGGTGGCCGGACGGGTCCCTCACCACCGCGCGCACCGCCCAGCCGTCGTCCCGCAGCGCCGCGGCGACCGCTCCGCCCTGCTGCCCCGTGGCGCCCAGGACGACGACGGTTTTGTGCGGTCTGGTGGAGTGAGTCGAAGACGTGCTGGTCACAGGCGAGCTCCAGGGTTCGGACGGGGTGGTTGTCACCGGTGTCCGCTACGCTAAAACCTGACGCCAACGTCAGGTGCAAGCGCGACGTGGAGTCGCGTCAGGAGGTCGGGATGCGGATCGGAGAGGTCGCCGCCAAGGCGGGCGTCAGCGTCCGGGCGTTGCGCTATTACGAGCAGCAGGACCTGCTCCACTCCTCCCGGAATCCGGGTGGCCAGCGCCGGTACGCGGACGGTGCCGTCGAACGGGTCAGGTTGATCCAGCAGCTCTACTCCGTGGGCCTGACCAGCAGAACCATTCGCGAGGTGCTGCCGTTCGCCGACGCCGGTGCCACGCCACCGGAACTGCTCGCACTGCTCGCGGCCGAACGCGACCGCCTCGATCAGCAGATGACGGACCTGCGGGACAAGCGCAGGCGGCTGCACAACTGCATAACCGAGGCTCGCGATCATGACGGAACAGGAAGGTGACGGCGGCGTATCACCCCGCCATGCACCATCACCCCGCCATGCACCGTCACCCGACGGTCTTCGAAGACGGACTTCAGCTCTCCGCGGCCGGCGGTTCGACGCTCATCCGGTGCCGGAACACGTTGCGCGGGTCCCAGCGTCCCTTCACCCTGCGCAGACGCGGATAGTTGTCCTTGTAGTAGAGAGCCGGCCAGGGGATGCCGGACCGGTTGAACTCCGGGTCGGTCATGTCGGCGTCCGCGTAGTTGATGTAGCAGCCGTCGGTGGCGGAGTCCGGTACGGGCACGCCGCCGGTCTCCGCGAACAGGTCCTGGAAGATCTCCCGCGTCCAGCCGATGTTCGACGCGTCGTCCGCCGGGTTCACCCACCAGTTCTCGATCCGCATCTTGATGACCGAGTCGCGCTGCGCGGAGGCGGTGGCGTCCGGGGCCACCGCGTTGATCTGCCCGCCGAAGGGCATCAGCATCACGATCGCGCCGGGGCTGTGCACGTCGGGACGGTTCAGATGCCGGTACATCGTGGCGGCCTGGTCGGTGGAGTAGTTGGTGCGCAGGTACGCGGACTTGGTGGCGCCGCGGACCGAGGGGATCGGCTGGTTGCCGATGATGGTGACCAGGTGCCGGTTGGCCTGCAGCCAGGTCAGTTCCTGGACGGCTTCGGTGACGGTGGGATCGCCTTGGACGGAAGTGCCCTCGACCAGTGCGGTGAGGAAGCCGCGCAGCCGGTCCCGCGCACCGGGCCGCTCCGCGTCGATCTGGCTGACCAGTGCCACCGGGCCGCCGGCGCGGTGGTTGAGCACCAGGACACTGGAGACTTCCGCGCCCGGCGAGCCCGGCGCGCTGTTCTGCTCGCTCCAGGCACCGTAGTTCAGGAGCAGCCGGCGGAAGTCCGCCTCCGGCAGCCGGTCCCAGGGGACGGCCGTCTGGCCGAACAGGACCTTGGCGGGCGGGGCGACCAGCAGTTGCGACGGGTCGGTACCGGTACGGCCGGGCGTACGGAACCAGTAACGCGTCACCAGCCCGAAGTTGCCGCCCCCACCACCGGTGTGGGCCCACCACAGATCATGGTTCGGATCGTCCGGGTCCCGGCTCGCCACCACGCTGTACGCCTTGCCTTGGGCGTCGACGCACACCACCTCGACGGCCTCCAGGTGGTCCACCGTCAGCCCGAGGGTGCGCGACAGCATGCCGTACCCACCACCGCAGACATGCCCGCCGACGGCGACCGAATAGCAGATGCCGCCCGGAATGACGACGCCCCAGCGCCGGTAGAGCTGCTCGTAGACGTTGAACAGCAGCGCGCCGCTCTCCACGGCGAATGCCTGACGCGCGTGGTCGAACTCGATGCGCGACATCCGCGTCATGTCGAGCACGACTTCCACGTCCGGGTTGCACACGAAGTCCTCGACGCAGTGCCCTCCGCTGCGCACCGCGATGCGCTTGCCCTCGCGCACGGCCTCCTGGACGGCGTGCACCGCGTCGGCCGTGGAGGTGATCAGCCTGATGCGTTCCGGGCTGCCGATGAACCGCTGGTTGGTGCCGGAGATCAGGTCCACGTACCGGGGGTCGCCCGGCTTGACCACCGTGCTGTCGCCGGTGTGCCGCGGCCCGGCGCTCTCGTCCGTACGGCTTGCTGTGTCGCTCAACGCTCTGCTCCAGTTCGGTTCCGGTGTCCACGCGGCAGCGCGCACGGCAGGCGCGTGATGCCGTGGACGAAATTGCTGTGCAGGTAGGAGGCGTCTCCCACCTCGAAATCCGGCGCCCGGCGCAGCAGTTCACCGAAGAGTTCGGTCAGTTGCGTACGCGCCACGACGGCGCCGAGACAGTGGTGCGGCCCGCCGCCACCGAAACTCACGTGCGGGTTGGGTGAGCGCCGGACGTCGAAGGCGAGGGGGTCGGTGAACACCCGCTCGTCCCGGTTGCCCGACAGGTAGAACAGGACGACCTTGTCCCCTTCGGCGATGCGCGCGCCGCCCAGCTCCACGTCCCGCGTGGCGGTGCGCCGGAACGTCAGTACCGGGGTGGACCAGCGGACGAACTCCTCGACCGCAGTCTTCGCCAGCCCCGGGAAGTCCGCGCGGAGCAGCTCCCGTTGCCGGGGGTGGGCGGTGAGCGCCAGCGCCGTATGGCTGATGGTGTTGCGCGTCGTGTCGAAGCCCGCGGTGACCAGGAGGTTGAAGAAGGCGCCGATCTCCTGGTCGGTCAGCCTGGCACCGTCGATCTCCGTCTGCACCAGACTGGTCATCAGGTCGTCGGCCGGCCGGCGGCGGCGGGCCCGGGCCAGGTCGGTGCCGATGCCGGTGACGAACTCGACGGCCTCGGCGACCACACGCATCGGATCGCGGCCCCGGTGCACGGACTCCTCGTGGACGGACAGCGGGACGTCGGCCGCCGTGGCCAGCTCGTCGTGGAGCGACGCCGGTACCCCCATCATCTCGGCGATGGTCCACACCGGCAGGCGGCGGGACACCTGAGCCACGAAGTCGCAGTCACCGGCGGCGAGAAGGCCGTCCACGATCTGCCGGGCCTGGGCGGCGATCTGCTCCCTGATGGCCGCCAGGCGCCGGGGCGTGAAGGCGGCGACCACCAGCCGACGCAACTGAGCGTGACGCGGGTCGTCCATGGCGATGAAGGACTGGGTCGCCTGGAGGATCTCCGGCGGGAAGTCGTCGAGCAGCATGCCGCGACCGGAACAGAAGGCCGCGGGGGCGCGGCTCACTTCGAGGATGTCCGCGTGCCGGACGACCGCCCAGAACCCGTCCCCCTCCTTGGCCGACAGCACACCGGCCTCGGGGACGAGTGGGTGCCAGGAGGGCGGTCGTTGCCGCAGTTCGTGGAAGACCTCTTCCTGTTCGGCGGCCCGGGCGGCCCAGAAGGCGCCGGTGAACGGCGTGTCGGTCGTGGTGGACGGCGTGCCGGTCATGAGGCGCTCACCGGGCCGGGGGCCGCAGCGGCGGCGTGCTGGTTGTCGTGATGGTCGCGGTCGTCGTGGCCCTCGGGGGCGTCAGGGCCCTCGCGGTCGTCGCGGCCGAGCCAGTAGCTGCGGCGCTGGAAGGCGTACGTGGGCAGGGAGACCGCCCGGCCGCCGATGCCGTCGTACGCCGCCCGCCAGTCCGGGGACGCGCCGTACGCGAACGCCATCGCCAGCCCCGGCAGCAGCGGGTCGCCCGCGTCCCCGCAGCGGGCGCCGGGAATCACGACCGCTGCCCCCGGCCGGTCCGGAACCTCGGCCGACGCGCCTGCCTCCGTACCACCAGACAGCCCGATCTCCTTGCCACCAGGCACCCCGAACCCCGTACCACCAGGCGCCCCGAACCAGATCACGAGCGGGCCGTCCCACTGCGCGAACGCCTTCTCCAGCGCTTCGGAGCCCGCCGGGGCGGACCGCCAGTGCCCGGCCGGCACCGTACCGAGGACGAGTTCGGTGGCCTGCCCGGCGGAGTACCAGGAAGCGGCGTCCGTCTCCGCGACGGCCGGTGCCGCAGCGCCGGGATCGCCGCCGCTGCCGCGCAGCGCGGCCATCCGCGCGCCGTCCTCCGGCCGTACCGCCCCCACGGCACAGGCCGCGGCGATCTCGCCGAGCCCGTCACCGACGACGGCGGCCGGGCGCACGCCGCAGGACCGCCACAGGTTGGCGAGGGCCGCCATCGCGGCGTACGCCGTCACCTGGGCGTCGACCTCGGTGTCCGCCGCGTCGGCGAGCGACGCCTCCGCAGCCGTACGGCAGCGCTCGTACAGGGCGGAGAAGCCGGGCGACCGGTCGCGCAGGGTGGCCACCAGCTCTGCCCAGGCGTCCCGGTCGGCTGCTCCGCCGTACTCCGGGAAAGCGAAGACGATCTGCCGACGGCCGCTGGTGCCGCTCCGGACGACCTCCGCTGCGGCCCGTCCGTCCGCCACCGCGCGCAGCCCCGCCGTCAACGCGTCCCGGTCGCCGCCGAGCAGCGCGGCGCGGTGTGCGAAGGACGCCCTGGTCAGCGCCAGTGACCAGCCGATGTCCCGTACGGACCGGCCGGGCCGCGCCGCCAGATCGGCCAGCAGCCGCCGCGCCTGGTCACGCAGGGCATCGGGCGTACGGCCCGAGAGCACCCACGGCACCGCACGGTCGCCAGGCTCCGCAGCGGGCGTCGTACCGGTCGGTTCCGGTGCCTGTTCCAGGATCGTGTGGACGTTGGTGCCGCTGACGCCGAAGGCCGACACCGCCGCCCGGCGCGGCTGCCCGGTCTCCGGCCACGGCGCCGCCCGCGCCACCAGACGGAGGGCGCCGGGGGACCGTTCCACCGTCTCGGCCGGCCGGTCCGCGTACCGGGACGGCGGCAGCGTGCCGTGGCGCAGCGCCAGTACCACCTTCATCAGCCCGGCCATCCCCGCCGCTGCCTGGGGATGCCCGAGGTGGGACTTGACCGAGCCCAGCCACAGCGGCCGGTCGCGCTCCGCCCCGTACGCGGCGAGCAGCGCGTTGGCCTCGATGGCGTCGCCGAGCGGCGTACCCGTACCGTGCCCCTCGACCAGGTCGATCTGTGTCGGCGACAGCCGGGCGTCGGCCAGTGCCTTGCGGATCATCCGCTGCTGCGACGGGCCGTTGGGCGCGGTCAGACCATTGCTCGCACCGTCGTGGTTGACGGCGCTGCCGCGGACGACGGCCAGGATGCGGCGGCCGTTGCGTACCGCGTCCGAGAGCCGTTCCAGCAGGACGACCCCCACACCGTCCGCCCACCCGGCGCCGTCGGCCGCCGCGGAGAACGACTTGCAGCGGCCGTCCGGCGCCATCGCGTCCTGCCTGCTGTACTCCAGGAAGATCTCCGCGTCCGCCATGACCGTGGCGGCGCCGACGAGCGCCAGCGAACAGTCCCGGTTGCGCAGCGACTGCCGGCCAGGTGCAGGGCGACGAGCCCCGAGGCGCAGGCCGCGTCCAGGGTCGTACTCGGCCCTTCGAAGCCGAAGGTGTAGGAGAGCCGGCCGGCGGCCACGCTCGTGATCGAGCCGGTCATCCGGTGGCCGATGCCGTCTTCGGGAAAGGCGTCGACCGTGTCCCCGTACGGCTGCCGCGCCATGCCGAGGAACACGCCGGTGTCGCTGCCGCGCAGGGTGCGCGGGTCGATCCGGGCGTCCTCCACCGCCTCCCAGCCGGTCTCCAGCAGCAGCCGCTGCTGCGGGTCCATCATGGTCGCCTCGGCGTCGTCGATGCCGAAGAACTCCGCGTCGAACAGGTCCGCGTCGTGCAGGAACCCGCCGGTACGGACATGGGTACGGCCCGGTGTGCCGGGCGTGGGGTCGTACAGCCCCGCCACGTCCCAGCCACGGTTGTCCGGGAACGCGGTGATGCCGTCGGCGTCGCCGGTCAGCAACCGCCACAGGTCGTCGGGGGAGGAGACGCCCCCGGGCCAGCGGCAGCCCATGCCGATGACGGCGACGGCGTCCCGGGTGTCCTCCTCCAGTTCCCGCACCCGGGCGCGGGCCGCCTGGAGGTCGCCCGTCACCCGCTTGAGATAGTCCCGGAGCCGTTCTTCGTTGCTGTGCACGGTGTCCACCCCGCGTTCCGTTCCGTCGTCAGATGGTCGAGTCGAGTCCGTCGATGAGGCTGAACAGCTCCTCGTCGGTTGCCGTCCGTACGCGGTCGCGGTCCGCCGCCGCGCCGTCCGCCGCCCGGCCCGTCAGCCGGTCCGCCATCTCCCGCAGGCGCGCCACGACACCGGCGCGCACGTCCTCGTCGTGCGTGGCCGCCTCGCCCACCAGCGCCTCGACGCGGTCGAGCTCGGCGAAGACGGCGGCCGAGGGCGCCTTCTCGGGCGGCGCCAGCAGCGTCCGCAGGTGCACGGCCAGCGCCGCGGCGTTCGGCTGGTCGAAGAGCAGCCCCGCGGGCAGCCGCAGGTCCGTCGCGGCGCCGATCCGGTTGCGCAGCTCGACGGCGAGCAGCGAGTCGAGCCCCAGATCGCGGAAGGCCCGGTCCGGATCGATGTCGGCAGCAGAGGCGTGACCGAGCGCGGCGGCCACCTGGCGCCGCACCAACTCGGTCAGCACCTCGTCCGCTTCGTCCGCCGGGAGCCCGGTCAGCCGCTCCCGCAGGCGCTCCGCGTCCGAAGCGCCGCCGCCGGGCCGTCCGTCCTGCGGGTCTGTACGGCCGCCGTCGCGGATACGGGTACGGGCCAGCGCGGCCAGCAGCGGCGGCAGGCCCCCGTACTGCTCCCGGTCCGCCAGTTCTCCGGCAACGAGGCCCAGCGGTACGAGTACCGACGGCCCGCCGTCCGCCGCACCGAGCAGGTCGGCGGCCCGGTCGTCGGACAGGGGCGACGTGCCGTGCCGTCCGCCGTCCGCGTCGCGCTCCCAGGCGATCACCTGGCCCGGCAGCCCCAGGGCGGCCCGGTGCTGGACGAGAGCGGTCACGAAGGCGGTGCCGCTCGCCTGGGCCACTTCGCCGATCCTGGGCAGCAGGCCCGCCGTTGGGGAGGTCACGAGGAAGAAGGCCGGCGCGAGGCCGAGAGTCGCTTCGTGCAGCCACCACACCGGTGCGGCCACCTGGAGCAGGGCGGCGTCGAGCCCGTCCGGCGCAAGGGAGCCGAGTACGCCGTCGTCCGTGGCCGGTACGCCGTGCAGGACACCGGCCAGCGGCCGCGACAGCTCGGCCAGGATGGCGGTGAGTTGCGGTGGGTCGGTGCTGTCCCAGGGGACGGCGTGGACCTCGCACGGGAAGGCGGAGTCGGTCATGGCCTCGGTGATCTTTGTGGCTTCGCCGTCCGGGCCGGTGAGCACCGTGAAATGACGTACGCCACGGGCCACCAGATGCCGCACGGCCGAGGGTCGGGCCGGCCGGTCACCAGGACGGTGCCCGCCGGGTCCGGAGCCGGCCCCGCGGCGGACGCCGGGGCCACCGCCGACAGTTGGGGTACGAGCAACTGCCCATCGCGTACGGCGGCTTCGGGCTCGCCACTCGCGAGCACCGCAGCGACCGCATCGGTGAGCGCGTCACGGTCCTCGACGTCCACCAGCACGATACGGCCGGGATTCTCGGCCTGCGCCGCACGCACCGCTCCCCATACCGCCGCGTCCCCGAAGCCGTCCGTACGCTCATCCCGCACGGCGACCGCACCCGACGTGGCGACGACCAGCGGTCCGTCAGCCCAGCGCGCGTCACCCAGCCACTGCTGCATCACGGTCACCGCGTGTGTCACACCGGTACGGGCGCGGTCGAGGGCGGACCCGGCCTCGTCGGCGTCTTCGTCGGCGTCCGGGAGGAGCCAGAGGGCAGCACGGCTGTGGCGGCGTCGGGGTGCGGTTCTCCGTCTTCGGTGGCGGCGTACGGTCCGCTCAGCACCACCAGGTCGCCCGGCGAGAGGTTGCGTCCGGGCCGGTCGACGGCCGGGGCATGGTCTCCCGCCGGTTCCCACCGGATGGTGAACAGCTCGTCCCGTACATCTGAGCTGCCGACGGGTGGTGCGGCGTCCAGCCAGTGGTGTTGGTGTTGGAAGGGGTAGGTGGGGAGGTTGGTGGTCGGTTGGTTGGTGTGGGTGGGCCAGGTGATGGTGTGGCCGTGGGTGTGGAGGTGGGCGGCTGTGGTGTGGAGGTGGTGGGTGTCGGGGTGGTTGCGGTGGAGGGTTCCGGTGGTGTGGATGCGGGTGTTTTCGTGGGTGGTGGCGGTTTCTTCGATGGCGGGGGTGAGGACGGGGTGGGGCTGGTTTCGATGTAGGTGTGGTGGCCTGCTTGGAGGAGGTGGGTGATGGCGGTGTGGAACTGTACGGGTTCGCGGAGGTTGCGGAACCAGTAGTCGGGGGTGAGTTCCGCACCCTCGACGAAGCGGCCGAGGAGCGTGGAGAACATGGGAACGCCGGTGTCGCGGGGGGTGATGCCGTCGAGTTCGGAGCGCAGGCGGTCCCGGATCTGTTCGATCTGGGGGAGTGGGAGGCGTAGTCGACCGGGAGGAGGCGGGTGCGGGCGTTGTGGGTTTCGGTGGCGCGGGTGAGGGCTTGCTGGATCTGGTCGGCGGGTCCGGAGATGACGGTTGTGGTGGGGCTGTTGACGGCGGCGATGGTGGTGTCGAGCGGCAGGAGTTCCTGCACGGTGTGCGGCGTAAGGTTGATGGAAGCCATGGCGCCGTGGCCGGTGAGGGGGAGGAGAGCTCGGGCGCGGAGAGCGCTGATGCGGGCGGCGTCGGGGAGAGTGAGGGCGCCGGCGATGTGGGCGGCGGCGATCTCGCCCTGGGAGTGGCCGGTGACGGCGGTGGGGTGGATGCCCAGGTGCTGCCAGGTACGGGCGAGCGCGACGAGGACCGCGAAGAGGGCGGGCTGGACCACGTCGACGCGGTCGAGTGCGGGGGCGTCCGGGGCACCCCGTAGGACATCGGTCAGCGACCAGTCGACCCAGGGAGCGAGGGCGTCCTCGCAGGCGGTGATGGCGTGCGCGTAGGTGGCGTTGGTCTCCAGCAGTTCGGCCGTCATACCGGGGTACTGGCTGCCTTGACCTGGGAAGACGAAGACCGGTCCGGCTCCGGTGGGCCGGGCGGTGCCCCGGATCACTGACGGGTCGTCCTGCCCGGTGGCCAGCGCGCTGAGAGCGTTGTGGAGCTGGTCCGGTGCGGTGGCGGCGGTCAGGACGGCGCGGTGGGGGAAGGTGGTGGTGCGGGTGGTCGTCAGGGCGTGGGAGATGGCCTGTGGGGAGTCTTCGGGGTGCTCGGTGACGTGGGTCAGCAGACGTCGGGCCTGAGCGGCCAGAGCCGGTTCCGACTTGGCCGACAGCACCCAGGCGACGTCCCAAGGGCTGCCCCAGGCAGCGTCCCGACCTTCGTCGCCGGCCGGTTCCGCCGCGTACGTCCCGCGGGGCGCTTCGAGGATGAGGTGGGCGTTCGTACCGCTGACGCCGAAGGAGGAGATGGCGGCCCGGCGCGGGCCCTCGGCCTCTTCCCAGTCCCTGGCTTCGGTCAGCAGACGTACGGGTCCGGCGGACCAGTCGACGTGCGGGGACGGCTCGTCGACGTGCAGGGTACGGGGCAGTTCTCCGTGCTGGAGTGCCATGACCATCTTCAGCACGCCGGCGGCTCCGGCGGCGGCCTGGGTGTGTCCGATGTTGGATTTCACCGAGCCCAGCCACAGCGGCCGTTCGCGTTCCCGTCCGTACGTCGCCAGCAGCGCGTTCGCCTCGATGGGGTCGCCCAGGTTCGTTCCCGTGCCGTGCGCCTCGACGACGTCGACGTCGGCGGGGGAGGACCCGGCGTCCCGCAACGCGTCCCAGATCACACGCTGTTGGGCGGGCCCGCTAGGGCGGTGAGGCCGTTGGAGGCGCCGTCCTGGTTGACGGCGGAGCCACGGATGACGGCCAGGACGCGGTGCCCGTTGCGCTCGGCGTCCGACAGCCGTTCCACGACAAGGATGCCGACGCCCTCGCCCCAGCCCACGCCGTCCGCCGCAGCGCCGAATGCCTTGCAACGCCCGTCGGGGCCAGTCCGCGTTGGCGGCTGAACTCGATGAAGGTCATGGGGTCGACATGACGGTGGCGCCGCCGGCCAGCGCGAGGTCGCACTCACCCAGTCGCAGGGACCGTACAGCCAGGTGCAGGGCGACCAGCGACGACGAGCACGCCGTGTCGACCGTCAGCGCTGGCCCCTCCAGCCCCAGCGTGTACGCGATCCGCCCCGACGCCACACTCCCCGCGCCGCCCGCGCCGAGCAGCCCTTCGATCTCTTCCGGCGTGGGGAAGAGCCGGGTGACGTGGTCCTGGTACATCAGCCCGGTGAAGACGCCGGTGCGGCTGCCGCGCAGCGACTCCGGGTCCAGCCCGGCACGTTCCACGGCCTCCCACGACACTTCCAACAACAGGCGCTGCTGCGGGTCCATCGCCAGTGCCTCCCTCGGGCCGATGCCGAAGAAGTCCGCGTCGAACAGCCCAGCGTCGTGCAGGAACCCGCCCTCCCTGGCGTAGGACCTGCCGCGCCGGTCCGGGTCCGGGTCGAACAGCCCGGCGAGGTCCCAGCCGCGGTTCGTCGGGAACCCGGACACGGCGTCCCGCCCGTCCCGTACGAGCTGCCACAGTTCCTCCGGCGTGGTCACGCCGCCGGGATAGCGGCAGCCCATGCCGACGACGGCGACCGGCTCGTGCCGCGCGGTCTCCGCCTCGACCAGCCGCTGCCGGGTGCTGTGCAGTTCTGCCGTGACCTTCTTGAGGTACCGAAGGGTCTTGTCGTCGGTCATGGGACCAGTTCCTCCGCGGTTCTGCGCTCGGTCAGGGCGTGCCGAACTCGGCGTCGATGAAGGCGAACAGCTCCTGTTCGCCGGCGTCCTCGATGTCCTGGCGTACGTCGTCGGGCCGGCCCCGCCCGCGCTACCGGCGTCCTGCCACTGCGAGAGCAGTGCCTGGAGGCGGACGGCGACCCGGGTGCGTGCGGCGGCGCCCGTGTCCATGGCCGCCAGCGCCCCGGCCAGGTCGTCGATGCCCGCCAGGACGGCGGCCTCCGCGGCGTCGTCGTCCGGCTCCAGTTCGGTGAGCAGGAAGTCGGTGAGCTTGGCGACGCTGGGTGGTCGAAGGCGACGGTGGCGGGCAGGCGCACGCCGGTGGCGGCCATCAGACCGTTGCGCAGCTCCACCGCGGTGAGGGAGTCCAGGCCCAGGTCGCGCAGTTCCCGTTCGCCGGTACCGGCCAGTTCCTCGTACCCCAGGACGACGGCGACCTGCCGGCTGACCCGGTCGAACAGCAGACGGCGCCGGTCCGCCGGGGACGCGGCCGCGAGCGTACGGCGCAGCTCCTGCCCGTCCGTGAGCGAAGCCCCGGCGGCGGCAGTGCCGTTCGCCGTGGAGGGCCCTTCGAGCGCGAAACGGGGCCACGAGGCGCGAGTTCGCGCAGCAGCGGAGGTACGGAGCCGGAGCGTGCCACCGCACCGGCGTCGAAGCGCATCGGTACGAGCGTGGGACGCCCGGACGCCACCGCGACGTCGAACAGCCGTAGCGCCTCCTCCGTAGGGAGGGTGAGCATCCCGGCCCGGGCCATACGGGCCAGGTCCTTGTCGGTCACATGGGCCGTGACGCCGGTGCGCTGTTCCCACATGCCCCAGGCCAGCGAGGCGGCGGGCAGCCGAGGCGCACGGTGCTCGGCGACCGCGTCGAGGAAGGCGTTGGCGGCGGCGTAGTTGCCCTGCCCAGGAGCGCCGAAGGTGGCGGCGCTGGAGGAGAACAGGACGAACAGCGCCGGATTCGCCTCCCGGGTCAGTTCGTGCAGCCACCAGGCCGGGTCCGCCTTGGGCGCAGCACACCGCGCAGCCGGTCGGGCGTCAGGGAGCCGATCACACCGTCGTCGGCGACACCGGCCGCGTGCACCACACCTGTCAGCGGACGGTCCAAGGAGGCTATGGCGTGGGCCAGTTGGGCCCGATCGCCCACATCGCACGTCACATGGCGGACCCGGCCGTCCGGCCCGTCGCCGGCCTCCGGGGAAGCGGCGGGCGCCGGGCGGCGGCTGAGCACGGTGACGTGCGGCGCGCCGAGGTCGAGGAGGTGCCGTACGGTCACCGAGCCCACGCCGCCCGTGCCGCCGGTCACCAGGACGGTTCCCTCGGGGACAGGTCCGGGAGCACACCGTGGCCGGTCACCGGTGGGCGGTGCCCGACTCGGTGGGCTCCCTCGGCACGGTCGTCAGCCGGGGTACGAACATCGTGCCCGCCCGCACCGCCGTCTGCGGTTCGCCACCGGCCAGCACCTTGCCCGCGAGGTCGGCGAGCGACCCGGGTTCGTCCAGGTCCAACAGGACGACACGGCCGGGGCGTTCGGTCTGCGCGGACCGGACCAGGCCCCACACGGCGGCTGCCGCCGGGTCCGTGACCTCCTCGTCGGCGACCCGGACCGCGCCGTGGGTGACGATCAGCAGGGGCCGGCGTCCTCGTCCGCCTCCGCATCCGTGCTGGCTTGCAGTTCCGCCAGCACCCGATCGGTCCAGGTGTGCATCCGGTCGACGACGGACGTACGGTCGCCGGGAGCGGCGGGGGATCACGAAGTCCGCCACGGCCTCCGGCGCGGAGGCGGCGCCGTCGTCCTCGGAGGCGACGGCGTCCACGGCGTCCAGCGCACCGCGAACAGCTCTCCGGCGAGCCGGTCACCCGCCGTCCGGTCACCCGGTGCGGGAAGCCGGTCCCTGGGCACCGCGCGCAGCGTCAGCGCGTCCACGCCGAGTACGGGCGGCCGTGCTCATCCCAGACCAGCAGCTCGACGGTGTCCGGAGCCTCCGGCCGGGCCGCCATCCGGACCCGCGCCCGGGCCACCGCGCGGTCACCGCCGCGTACTCCCGACCAGGAGAACGGCACCCGGCCCGGCTCGTCGGACGTGTCGAGGAGCTGGGCGGCGTGCTGGCCGCGTCCAGCAGCGCGGGTGCACCGTGCCCGCGGTGAGCGGTCCGGCCGCCTCGGGCAGGGCCAGCTCGGCGAACACCTCGTCCGCCCGGCGCCAGGCCCGCACCAGCCCACGGAACGCGGGCCCGTAGTCGAAGCCGTGCTCCGCCATCCGCGCGTACAGGTCGCCGGCGTCGAGCGCGGTCGCACCCGCGGGCGGCCATACGCCCGGCCCTCGGGCAGCGGGCCGTCGGCGGCGCCGAGCACACCGGTGGCGTGCCGCGTCCACGAAGGCTCCCGGCCCTCGCCCCCGTCCCCGGCTGTCGGGCGTACATCTCGACGGACCGCTGCCCGGTCCCCGGCTCCGGCCCGCTCACGACGACGCGCAGCGGCACCGCCGCGTCGCGCGGCACGACCAGCGGCACCTCGACCGTCAGTTCCTCGACGCGCGGCTGTCCACCTCCCGGCCCGCCCGCAGCGCCATGTCGAGCAGCGCGGCACCCGCAGCAGGACGGTGCCCAGCACGGCGTGATCGCCCAGCCAGCCGGTGGCGCCCGCTGCCGACACCTGGCCGGTGCAGACCATGCCCTGGCCACCGGGCAGTTCGACGCCGGCGCCGAGCAGCGGGTGTCCAGCGTCCGCTGCCCCGGCGCCGCGGCGGACCTGCCCCGGCCCGGCTCCAGCCAGAGCCTGCGGTGTTCGAACGGGTACGTCGGCAGGTCGACCGACAGTCCGCCCGCCACCATGCGGCCCATTCCACGTCGCGCCCCCGGACGTGCAGTTCGGCGAGGGCGGTCAGCAGGTACGTACCGCCGGGCGCCCCTGCGGGCCACGCTCACCGTCAGCGTCCCGGCCTCCTGCTCCGCACCGCCGGCCGCCAGGCATTCGGCGGCCGAGGTGGCGAGGACCGTGTCCGCCCCAGCTCGCAGAAGTCGGTGACACCGGCGGCCCGCAAGGTGCTCACGGCGTCGTGGAACCGTACGGCGTCGCGCACCTGTCGTACCCAGTACCCGGCGGAGCAGAGGTCGGCCGGATCGGCGAGCCGCCCGGTGACGCCGGAGACGACCGGCAGTGTGGCACCTGGTAGTCGATCTCTTCGGCCACGCTCGGAACGCGTCCAGCACCGGGTCCACCAGCGGGGAGTGGAAGGCGTGACTGACCCGCAGCGGGCGCGTCCGGTGGCCGCGGTCCCGCAGGCGGCGACGACCGGCGTGAGGGCGTCCGCGGCCCCGGACAGCACGACGGACGCCGGCCGTTGACGGCCGCGACCGCCACCCGGTCCTCGTGCCCGGCCAGCAGCGCAGCACCGTCTCCTCGGAAGCCTGTACGGAGACCATCGCACCGCCGCCGGCAGCGCACCGAGCAGCCGCCCCCGGGCCGCGACCAGCCGGCAGGCGTCGCGCAGCGACAGTACGCCCGCGACGTGCCCGCCGTCAGCTCGCCGATCGAGTGCCCCACCAGTGAGTGGACGGATGTCCCACGCCGCCAGCAGCCGGAACAGCGCCACCTCGACGGCGAAGAGGCCGGCTGGGCGAAGGCGGTGTCGGTGACGGACACCGGGCCCGGCCCCGCCGCGTGCTTCTCGGGCTCGACGGCTACGGCTCCACGGCTACGGGCTCCACGGCTCTTCGGCCAGCAGCAGCTCCCGAACGGTCCGCCGGAGCGCTCCTCGAAGTGGGCGCAGACCTCGTCCAGGGCACGGGCGAACTCCGGGAACGCCGCGTACCACTCCCGCGCCATGCCGATCCGCTGCGCCCCCTGGCCGGTGAAGAGGAAGCATGACCTCCGCGCGCGGTCGCCGTGCCGCTGACGACATCGGGAGTCGGCCTGCCGTCCGCCAGCGCGGCCAGTGCTTCGCGGGTGCCGCTGACGACCACGGCGCGTGTTCGAACGTCGAGCGGTCGTGGCCAGGAGCGGCGATGTCCTGCGGGCGCGGTCCGCCACCGGTCGGCGAGCTGCCGGGCCCGCGCGGCGAGAGCCGTGGGCGTACGGCGGAGAGGACGAGGGGAGCGGAGCCGGCTCGCCGGCCCGGCCCCTGGTCGGCAGGGACGGGTCCGCCGGGACCGGAGCGGCTTCGATCACGACATGCGCGTTGGTGCCGCTGACGCCGAAGGAGGAGACGGCGGCGCGGCGCGGGTGCCGGTGGCTTCCCAGGGCGTTGCCGTCGTCAGTAGCTGTACGGGCCCGGCGGTCCAGTCGATGTGCGGGAGGGTTCGTCCGCGTGCAGGGTGCGCGGCAACTGCTCGTGGCGCAGGGCCATGACCATCTTGATGACCCCGGCGGCCCCGGCGGCGGCCTGGGTGTGCCCGATGTTGGACTTGACCGTGCCCAGCCACAGGGGCGTTCGCGGCCGGGCCGTAGGCGGCGAGCAGGGCGTTGGCTTCGATGGGGTCGCCGAGGGTGGTGCCGGTGCCGTGGGCTTCGACGGCGTCGATGTCCGAGGCCGAGCCCGGCGTCGTGCAGGGCGTCCCGGATCACGCGTTGCTGGGCGGGTCCGCTGGGGCGTGAGGCCGTTGGAGGCGCCGTCCTGGTTGACGGCCGATCCGCGCACGACGGCCAGACCTGGTGGCCGTTGCGTTCGGCGTCCGACAGCCTTTCCACGACCAGGACACCGACGCCCTCGCCCCACCCCACGCCGTCCGCCGTGGCACCGAAAGCCTTGCAACGCCCGTCGGGCGCCAGCCCACGCTGACGGCTGAACTCCACGAACGCCGTCGGACTGCACATGACCGTCGCACCACCGGCGAGCGCCAGATCGCACTCGCCCTGACGCAGCGCGCGCACCGCCAGGTGGAGGCCACCAGGGAGGACGAGCAGGCCGTGTCCACGGTCAGGCCGGCCCTCCAGGCCGAAGGCGTACGCCACCCGGCCGGACGCCACACTGGCCGCCCCACCGGTGGTGCGTACCCCTCCAGGTCACCCGGCACGTCCTGCGGGCGATTGGCGTAGTCCTGCAACGCGAGGCCGGTGAAGACGCCCGTACGGTACCGCGCAGCCGGGTCGGATCGATACCGGCCCGTTCCACCGCTTCCCAGGAGACCTCCAGCAACAGCCGCTGCTGCGGGTCCATGGCGAGGCTTCCCGGGGCCGATGCCGAAGAACGCGGGTCGAACCCGGCGCGTCCGCGAGGAAACCGCCTTCCCTGCGTACGTCGTGCCGGGGTGGTCCGGTCGGATGTGCAGCCCGCCAGGTCCCAGCCGCGGTCGCGGGAACGCGGAAACCGCGTCGCGTCCGTCGCGCACCAGCTCCCACAGTCTTCGGGCGAGGCGACGGCGCCGGGAAACGGCAGCCCATGCCGACGATCACCACCGGTCGTCCCCCGGGCCGTCCACCGTGGCGCGGTCCCGAGGCCGGGCCGCCGAGGGTTCCGGGCGCCGGTCAGCCGGTCCACCAGATGTGCGGCCAGGCCAGGGGCGTGGGGTGATCGAAGCCAGGACGCGGAGAGGTGAGCCCGGTGCGGTGGCGAGCCGGTTGCGCAGTTCGACCGCGCCCATCGAGGTCAGCCCGGCGTCGCGGAACGCCCGCCGAGGGTCGAAGGCCGCCGCCCGCGTACCGTCGTCGGCCGCGTCGCCACCGCCGTACCGCACCGGGCCGCCCAGCACCTGGGCGCAGGCGTCCGTCACCAGGCGCAGCACCTCGTCGTCGTGGTGACGGTGGCGCGGTGCCACGTCGGGCGTGTCCCCGGCCCGCCGGTACGGCATCCGCTCCGGCGTTCGTGTCTCGCGGACCGCTCCCGCACGTCGGCGAGCCAGTACCGCCGCGCTGGAAGCGTACGTCGGCAGGTCGACGTCGCGCTTTGGCAGTACCGCCGCCAGTCGACCCGACCGCCGCGTACATGCGTCCGTGCCACCGCCGCGAGCAGGGTGGCCACTTCGGCCGGTCCCGGCGCATCAGCGTACGGCGAGCGAGTCGCCGTCCGTCAGCATTCCTGGCCATCGCCGACAGCACACTGTCCGGCCCAGCTCCAGGAACGTACGGCCTCGTCGCGCTCCAGCTCCCGTACGGCGTCCAGGAAACGCACCGGTGAGACGATGTGCCGCACCCAGTACTCCGCCGATCCGAAGTACGCCGGATCGACCGCCCGCCGTCAGCGTGACACCACCGGCACGGCGGCGTCCCGAAGGAGGCCCGCGCCAGCGCGGACCGGAACGGTTCGAGCACCGGCCGCATCAGCGGCGAGTGGAAGCATGGCTCACCCGGAGCCGGCGGGTCCGTGCCCGGCTGCCGCGAAGCCGGCCGCGAGCTCCAGTACGTCGTGCTCGTCGCCGGAGAGCACCACGGCCTCCGGCCCGTTCACCGCGGCGAGCGCGACCCGTCCTTCGTACGCGGTCAGCCGCGCGCGGACCTCGGCCTCGGGCGCCTGCACCGCGACCATCGCCCCGCACTCCGGCAGCGCCTGCATCAGCGCCGCCCTGGCCGCGATCAGCCGCGCGGCGTCCGGCAGTGTCAGCACACCGGACACATGGGCCACCGCGAACTCGCCGATGGAATGCCCGGCGAGCACGTCGGGCACCACGCCCCAGGACTCCAGCAGCCGGAACAGGCGACCTGTAGCGCGAAGATCGCCGGCTGGCGTATTCCGTACGGCGCAGCAGGGCAGCCGACGGCGAACCGTCCTCCGCCCGTAGCACCTCGTACGATCCTGGTCCAAGTGGGCGCGAGCGCCGCGCAGACGTCGCGGAGCGCGACGTCGAACGCCGGGAAGACGGCGCCAGTTCAGCCCCGGCGCCCGGCCGCTGCGACCCCTGGCCGGTGAAGAGAAGCAGTGTCACCCTGCACCGGCGGCCGGTGACCACCTCGCCTGGTCGGAGACACGCCTTCGCCAGAGCCCGGTTCCGTCCAGAAGTCCCGCCATGGACGGCCGAGCACCACCGCGCGTCCCGGAGCGCCGCCCGGCTCACGGCCAGCGCCCGCGCCACACCCACGGCGTCTCCTGCCGCCCGGGCAGCCATGCCGCCAACGATTCCGCCTGCGCGCGCAGGGCCGTTCTCCTTTGCGACAGGAGCCAGGGACGACGGCGGCTCCTCGACCAATGTGCTACGGGAGTACGGCGGCGGCTTCGAGACGAGTGGCTTGTGCCGCTGACGCCGAAGAGGAGACGCGGCGCGGCGCGGGTGCCGGTGCTTCCCAGGTGTCGCCGTTGTCAGCAGTTGTACGGCCCGCGTCCAGTCGATGTGCGGGAGGGTTCGTCCGCGTGCAGGGTGCGCGGCAATTCCTCGTGCGCAGGCCATGACCATCTTGATGACCCCGGCGGCCCCGCGCGCCTGGGTGCCCGATGTTGGACTTGACCGTGCCCAGCCACAGGGGCGTTCGCGCCGGGCCGTAGGCGCGAGCAGGCGTTGCTTCGATGGGTCGCCGAGGTGTGCCGGTGCCGTGGGCTTCGACGGCGTCGACGTCCGAAGCGGTCAGCCCGCATCGCGCAGCGCTTCACGATGACCTTCTGCTGGCGGGTCCGCTGGGCGTGAGCCGTTGGAGCGCCGTCCTGGTTGACGGCGGAGCCGCGGATGACGGCCAGACGTGTGCCGTTGCGTTCGGCGTCGGAGAGCCGCTCGACCGCGAGGACCGCGGCGCCTTCGGCGAAGGCGGTTCCGTCGCCGTGCGCTGAAGGCTTTGCAGCGTCCGTCCGCGCCAGTCCGCGTTGGCGCTGAACTCGATGAAGTCATGGGGTGGACATGACGTGGCGCCGCCGGCCAGGCGAGGTCGCATTCGCCCAGTCGCAGGGACCGTACGCCAGGTGCAGGGCGACCAGCGACGACGAGCACGCCGTGTCGACCGTCAGCGCCGGCCCTCCAGTCCGAGCGTGTACGCGATCCGCCCCGACGCCACGCTCCCCGAAGCACCGATCCCCAGAAAGCCCTCCAACTCGCCAGGCGCGTCCAGCACCCCCTCGCCGTGGTCGTGCGTGATGCCGGTGAACACGCCGACCTTGCGGCCCGCCAGGCATGCGATCGATGCCCGTACGCTCCACCGCTTCCCAGGCCACCTCCAGCAACAGCCGCTGCTGCGGTCCATCGCCAGCGCCTCGCGTCCGAGATGCCGAAGAATCCGGCGTCGAAAGCGTCGCGTCCGCCAGAACCCACCGCGTTCGGTGAAGGCGGACCGCCCGTTCCGGCGTCCGCGCGGCGCAGCCGCCGAGGTCCCAGCCCGGTCCGCCGGAAGTCCCCGGTCGTCTCACCGCCGGACGCGACGACGTCCCACAGCGCCTCGGGGAGTCGACGCCCCGGGGAAGCGGCAGCCGATCCCCACGATCGCGACCGGCTCCCGGTCCTGCTCAGCGCGTTCCGGTGTGCCGCAGTTCCCCGGTGACCTGCTTGAGCAGGCGGCGCAACTGGTGGTCGTCGTTCATCGGTGCCCCCGTCCGGTTCCTCACGAGATGCCGAATTCACGGTGGATGAGACCGGCGACCTCGTCGTCGGTGGCCGTCTCCCAGTCGATGTCCGGTCGATGTCCTGGTTGGTTTCCGGGTCGTGCCCTGGCTGATGTCCGGCGGGCGGTGTGCGAACCGTTGCCGGAGAGCCGTCCGGTCGGCCGGTTCCTGGTGGCCAGCGTCCGTAGCCGGGCGCGCACTTCGTCGAACCCTTCCCCGTGTCCCCGCCTCCCGCAGCAGCGCTCCGATCGCTTCCAGGTGCGTCAGGGCACGCGCGGCGGCGACTCCGCAGCCGCCGGTCCTGCTTCCACTTCCGTACCGGCCCGAACAACTGCGTACGTACATGGGCCGCCAGCGACGCGGGTCCCGCTGCTCGAAGACGACGGTGTCGGCAGCCGCAGCCCGGTGGCGCGGTTGAGGCGATTGCGCAGCTCGACCGCGGCGAGCGAGTCGAAGCCCTGGTCCCGGAAACTGCGGCCGTCCTCGACCTCGGTGCGGAAGCCCGGCCCTGCGCGGCCGCCGCGCTCTCGCGCACCAGCCTCCGTACCGCTTTCTCCTGCTCCTTGACCGTGGCGGTGGCCAGCCCTTGGAGCGGACCGCCCGACGGCTCGGCGGTCGCGCCGGCTCTCCGGGGGCAACAGGTCCCGGAGAGCGCGACGGGCCATGGTGCTCCAGTCCGCGTTGACCACGCGACACGGTCTCGTCGCGGTCCAGCGCGGCCTGCAACGCGCGCAGGGCGGGCTCCGGCGCGAGCGAGGCCGTGCCCCGCGGCGCAACTGCTCCTCCACCTCCGGCGCGGCGATCCCGCCGCCCTCCCAGTGCCCCACGCGATCGCCGTCGCCGGAAGACCCAACGCACGCGGTGCTCGGCGAGTGCGTCGAGAAAGCATTGCCCGGCGCGTAGTTGGACTGCCGGAGAGCGCGCAGACACCCGCGATGGACGAGAACATGACGAACGCCGACAGCTCCGCGTCCCGCGTCAGCTCGTGCAGATTGACCGCCCCGACCGCCTTGGCCCGCAGCGCCCGCGCGATCTGCTCCCGGTGAGATCGCCGAGCAGCGCGTCGTCCAGCTCCGCGGCAGCGTGCACGACCGCGTCGATACGGTGCCCCGCCAGACGACGGCCAGCTCGTCCCGGTCGCCGACGTCACAGGCGGCGACGGTCACCCGCGTACCGGCGCGGTCAGCTCGGCGACCAGTCGTCGGCGCCGGGCGCCGCCCGCCCACGCCGCCCGAGCAGCAGCAGATGCTCCGCGCCGCGCCCGGCGAGCCACCGCGCCACATGGCGCCGAGCGACCCCGTGCCACCGGTCACCACGACGTCCCCGTCTCCGACGCCAGTCACGGAGTACGGCGCGTGCGCCAGCGGTGCCCCGCGCAACCGCCGCGCGAGCACGCCGGCAGGCCGTACGCCATTCGTTCTCCTCGCCCCGGGCCCCCACGAGACGTCCACCAGACGCAGTACGTCCGCCTCCGTGGCTCCGGCGGCAGATCCACGACGCCGCCCCACACCCCGCCGCACTCCTGGTCGGCGACCCGGCCTAGGCCCCAGACGAGTGCACCTGCCGGGTGGGTGACGTGTCGTTCGGTCGACGGTGACCGATCCGGTGGTGACGACCATAGTTGGGGCACTGTGCCGGAGCGTCGTCGTGACCGCTTGTGCTGCCTGTACGGCCTGGAGGACTTCGACGGTGCAGGCGAAGCCCGCCGGGCCTCCGACGCGGACGTGAGCAGCGGTCGTCGGCGAGCGCCAGCAGGACAACACGCCACGTACCGGTGCGCCAATGCCTCGGTCAGCACACGTAATCCGGGCCTCCGGTCGATCCGTACGACCGTGCATGCCCGGCACGGCGCTGAACGCGTCGATCAGCGACGCGACAAGGCCGTCGAGCACCGAGCGCCGGAGCCCGTCGGCACCAGCACCAGCCAGTCACCCGCTCCGGTCCGGCGCCGGACGTGACGGGGCCCACTCAACCTGTAGCGCCATGCGTCCAGCGCGGCTTCGGTCCGCAGTTCGTCGCGCCAGGCGAGCAGCCTGGCAGAACCAGCCCGAGCGCCTGCCGTTCGTCCTCCGCAAGCCGTCGCCGCCGCTTTCCTTGGCATCGCGCGCCCGTTCCAGCCGCTCCCAGAACCGCTCGTCCTCGGCAGCCCCTTCTCCGCCCTCTTCCGTGATGTCCAGCCAGTGTGTTGTGTTGGAAGGGTAGGTGGAGGTTGGTGGTCGGTTGGTTGTGTGGTGGCCAGGTGATGTGTGGCCGTGGGTGTGGAGGTGGGCGGCTGTGGTGTGGAGTGGTGGGTGTCGGGTGGTGCGGTGAGGGTTCCGTGGTGTGGATGCGGTGTTTCTGGTGTGGCGTTTCTTCGATGGCGGGGGTGAGGACGGTGGGGGCTGGTTTCGATGTAGTGTGTGGCCTGCTTGAGGAGTGGTGATGCGGTGTGGAACTGTACGGTTCGCGGAGGTTGCGAACCAGTACTCCGCGTCCAGCTCCTTGGGCTCCGCCCAACGCCCGAGCAGCGTCGAGAAGAAGGAATCCGTGCTTCCCGGGCCGACCGTGCCAGGCAGCGACCAGCTTCTCCCTGATGTCTCGATCTGGGGGAGTGGACGCGTAGTCGACCGGAGGAGTCGGTGCGGCGCCGTGGGATTCGCGCGCGGCGAGGCTTGCTGACCTGGTCGGGGGGCCGGAAATGACAGTGTGCAGGGCTGTTGACGCCGCGATGGTGTCTGCTCGGAGCAGGCCCTGGACAACTTCCGCCGGAGGTTGAGGAGCCATGGCGCCCTGCCAGTCAGGGAAGGAGGCTTGGCTCGGAGAGCGCTGATACGGGCCGCATCGGCGAGGGTGAGGCGCCGGCGATGTGGCGCGCGATCTCGCCCTGGGAGGCCGGTGACGGCGGTGGGGTGGATGCCGAGGTCTGCCAGTACGGCGAGGCGACGTACACGCGAACAGGGCGGCTGCACCACGTCGACGCGTCGAGGCGGGAACCGGGCACCTCGTAGGACATCCGTCAGCGACCAGCCGACCCAGGAGCGAGGGCGTCCTCGCACTGGCCGATCCAGTGGGCGTATGTGAGGTTGCTGTCCAGGAGTTCGGCGGTCATGCCCGGGTACTGGCTGCCCTGACCTGGAAAGACGAAGACCGGCCCGGCCCCGGTGGCCGTACGGTGCCCCGACGAGGCCGGATGCTGCTGGTGTCGCCAGCGCGGTGAGGCGGCTCCCGTTCGTCAGACTGGTGGCGTCAGACGGCGCGGTGGGGAAGGTGATGTACGGGTGTGCCAGGCGTGGCCATGGCCTGCGGGGAACGCCGGGTGCCGCGATGTGGGTGAGCAGACGTTGGGCCTAGCGCCAGAGCCGTTCCGACTTGGCCGACAGCACCCACGGCATGTCCGAAGCATGTCCGAGGGAGGCCCGAGGAACGTCTGCGGAGTGTCCCGGCCTTCGTCGTCGCCGCCCGGTTCCGCCACCTGATCCCGAGACGCGCTTCGAGGATGAGATGCGCATTCGTCCCGCTGACCCGAAGGAGAACGGCGGCGCGCCGACGTCCTCCCCGGAACAGACCAGGGGTGTTCTCGCCGAGCAGGCGCACGCCCCGGACGCCCATCGATGTCGGGGACGCTCCTCCGCGTACAGGTGCGCGCAGTTCCTCTGCTGGAGCGCCAGCACCATCTTCAGCACGCCGGTGGCTCCGCGGCGGCTGAGTGTGTCCGATGTGGATTTCACCGAGCCCAACCACAGTGCCGCTCGCCTGCGCGTCGCGCCCGTACGTGCCAGCAGCGCGTTCGCCTCGATCGGGTCGCCGAGACCGTCCCGTGCCGTGGGTTTCGACGGCTCGACGTCCGAACGCGGCCAGCCCGCATCGCGCAGCGCCTCACGGAGACTTCTGCTGGCGGGTCCGCTGGGGGCGTGAGCCGTTGGAGCGCCTCCTGGTTACGCGAGCCGCGGATGACGCCAGGACGCGTGCCGTTGCGTTCGGCGTCGTCAGCGCTCGACCGCGAGGACGGCGACTCCTTCGGAGAACGCGGTCCCGCTCGGCCTCCGCGCCGAATGCCTTGCAGCGTCCGTCAGGCGCCAGCCCGCCTGGCGCTGAACTCCGACGAAGGTTGCCGAGTTGCCATGACGGTGGCGCCCCCCAGGCGAGTCGCACTCGCCCAGTCGTAGACCGTACGCCAGATGCAGGGCGACCAGCGACGACGAGCACGCCGTATCGACGGTCAACGCCGGTCCCTCCAGCCGAGCGTGTACGCGATCCGCCCGGACGCCACACTGCCCGAAGCACCGATGCCGAGCAGGCCCTCGAATTCACGCGCCTTCGTCTTGGATACACGTCCGTGCGCGGCTCCCGTAGTCGTGTACATCAGGCCGGTGAAGACGCCGTGCGGCTGCCGCGCAGCGACTCGGGTCCAGCCCGGCACGTCCACGGCTTCCCACGACACTTCCAACAACAGGCGCTGCTGCGGATCCATGGCGAGGCTTCCCGGGCCGATGCCGAAGAAGTCCGCGTCGAACAGCCCGCGTCGTGCAGGAACCCGCCCTCCCGACGTACGACGTGCCGGGGTGGTCGGGTCCGGTCGTACAGTCGCCAGTCCCAGCCACGTCGTCGGAACCCGAGCCACGGTCGGTCGGGAACCCGGAGATGGCGTCCCGCCCGTCCCGTACGAGCTGCCACAGGTCCTCGGGCGAGGTCACCCCGCCCGGGAGGCGGCAGCTCATCCCGACGATGGCGACCGGCTCCGTCGCCGAGGCATTCGCTCCGTGCGGCGAGTCCTCGGGGGCGGCGCGGCCGGAGAGGCGCGCTTCGAGGTGTGCGGCCACGGCGTACGGGGTCGGGTGGTCGAAGGCCAGCGACGAGGCCAGGCTGAGTCCGGTGGCGGTGGCCAGGCGGTTGCGCAGTTCGACGGCGCCCCGCGACGTCAGTCCGGCGTCGCGGAAGGCCCGCTGCGGGTCGAATGCCGTGGCGCCGGGGCCGTCCAGCACCTCCGCGCACGTCTCCACCACGAGATTCAGCAGGCCGCTCGCATGGCGCGGCGCCGCCGCGTCCCCGCCCCCGCCCGACGGCTCTTCGGCGGGCGGACGGGCGGCCAGGACTGCTTCCGTACGGCCGAGGGCCAGGTCGAACGCCGCGGTGAGCCCGCGCTTCGACAGGCCGCCGGCCGGCAGGGCGGGCGAGTGCGGGCAGCCCCGAGCGCCTGCCGGTGCCGGGCCAGGGCGGCGGCAGCCACCGGTACGGGGCCGGCGCCGTCTTCCGTCGGGTCGACGGTCACGAACGTCTGCACGTGCGCGTCGCGGCGAAGCGGTCCAGCGCCAGCAACATACCGATTTCTGCGGCCAGTTCGTCGGCCTCGTCGCCGTCCGGGGCGCACGAAGCGTCGGCGGCGGTGGTGTCCGGAAGGATGTGGAGCACGCCGGTCACCTGTCGCTCCAGGCGCTTCAACGCGGCGTTGAGGGCCCCGCTCTCCGCGTCCGCCGACGCGTCGCGAAGGATCAGCGTCACGTGCGTCCCGAGGCGTTCCAGTTCCGTACGCAGCGCGGCGAGGTCCGTTCCTGCGGCTCCCGCCGGGCTCTTCGCACCCGCCGGGCCCTTCGTCCCCACCCGGTTCTTCGCCCCGACGAGTACGAGACGGCGGACCCGATGGGCCGTGACCAGGTGGCGGGCGAGCGTGGCTGTCAGCGGCGAGTCGGTGCCCGTCAGCAGCAGGGCGTCGTGCGGGCCGAAGGCCGCGCCGGGCCGGGCGGCGACGGGCGCCGCTACAGGGACCGTCAGCGCGCCGTCGTGCCACGTCACCTCCGGCTCGCCCGAATACAAGGCCGCCGCCAGCAGACCCGGGAGCAGGCGGGCGCGCCCGGGGCAGCGCGAGGACGGTGACCCGCTCTCCCGGCACGCCTGCATCAGCCCGCGCACGGCAGCCCGTACGAGCGCCGCCCCGGCCACAACCGAGCCCTCCGCCGCTGCCGCTTCCGGCTCCCGGACCACCACCAACAACCGTGCCCTGTCGTCGCGTTGACCGGCCAGCCACTCCCGTACCTGTGCACCGAGCGCCGCGACCTCCCGTACGGCAGCAGCGAGGTGATCCGCGCCGCTCTCCGGCCTGCTGACGGGGACAGGCTCGGGGAAGAGCACGACGCCCTCCGGTACGTAGTCGCTGCAGCCCTCGGCCACCGCCGCCAGGTCCGGGTAGCAGCGCACCTCTCCACCGAACCGCTCCACCGCGGCCCGCGGGAAGTCCTCGTACGCGCCCGTCGCCGCCCCGCCACCACGGCCCACCGCAGCCCGCCCGACCGCTCGCCCTCCGCCCGCGCAGCGTCCGCCGCCCACGCCGGACACCCGGCGGTGACTCACTGCGTTGACGGCCCACAGCCGGGCCGGGCAGTTCTGCAGCCGGTGCCGCATGACCTTGCCCGACGCGGCGGTACGCGGCACCTCGGGGACGAGGTACAGCTCCTCGGCACCTTGGTCGCCGCGAG